>CAWFFN010000001.1:0-6008 GCA_963815115.1 uncultured delta proteobacterium
TGTTCGAGCGATGACCGGCATGATCTCGCCAACACCGTAGTGAGGAACGGGTCTCTCCACGTCGCCCGGCGTTGACCCGACGCGGCTCGCGCCGCGCGCGACCGGAGACGGGGGCCTCGACGCTCATTCGATCAGAACGGGTCGCGCGAAGGGGGCTGTGGATGAGCGAGCAGGCATCTGGATGGTCAGACGGGTCGCGGACATCGCCGTTGCGGTCCTGGCGCCCTGACCCACAGGAGCTCGCGGTGCCCGACCGCGAGCTGGGCCCTGTGGCCGACGACAACCGCTCGACGGTTCCCCGCGTCTACTTTGTCGTCGCCTTCGCCGTCGCTTTCGTGACGCTGCTGGCGGAGCTCCTGCTCACGAAGATGCTCTCGTTCGTCTTCTGGAATCACATCGTCTATCTGATCATCTCGATCGCGCTCCTGGGCTACGGCGCGAGCAGCACCTGCATCCTCGTGCTGGAGCGGATGATCCGGCGCGTGTCGCCTACCGCGTTCCTGATCGGCAACCTCACGATGGCCCTCTTCTCGCTCCTGGGCGCGGTGGAGCTGATCACACACCTCGACGTCGCTGTCCGTGTGGACGACCTCTGGGCGTCGCTCCGCCCCCTCGGGCTGACATACCTCGTCCTCGTGGCCCCCTTCTTCTTCGCCGGCAACGTGCTGGTCTATATCTTCTTCACGCAGCCCCGGGCGGCCCACCGCCTCTACTTCTGGGATCTGCTGGGGGCGGCGGCCGGCTGCACCGCCTTCCCCTGGGTCATCTCCCATCTCGGGACCGTGGTTGGCACCGCCGGTGTCGCCGCCGTGCTCGGCGTCCCAGTCGTCCTCCTGTCGCTCGAGTGGGCGCGGGGCTCGGGCACGCGGCGCGCCGTCGCGGTCGCGGCGGCGCTCGCCATGAGCGTGGTCGCCGTCGCTGGCATCCAGTTCGCGCGGCGGGTTGACCCGCGACCGGATGCCACCAAGAGCCTCGGCGCTGCGCTGAATGCAACGCTCAATCCGGGCGTCCGGAGAGAGTACGCGCGATGGGATCCCGTCACGCGTCTCGACATCGTCGCGAGCACGAACGGCCAGCCCATCGACCTGGGTTGGGCCAAGCACAGCGCAGCCGAGAAACTGATCACGTTCGACGGCGACGCGACTTCGAGAATATCGCCATTCGAAGGACTTTCCGTCGGCGTCGGAGGTGGCGGAGTTCCGCGCGACCAGTCCGCAGATGCCGTTTTTCGAGCGAGCGCTGGGGGGAGACCACCTGGTGATCGGCGTCGGAGGAGGGGTGGACATCGCGGACTCGCTACTGCTCGGCGCCAGGAGTATCACCGCCGTCGACATCAACACCGCGATCATCAAGGCCATGAAGGGGCCGTACGCCCGCTTCAGTGGACGGATCTTCCTGAGGCCGAACGTTAGCGTCGTCCGTGCGGAGGGGCGGTCGTATCTCCGGGGCACGGACAGACGGTTCGATCTCATCCGGATGCGAGGCGTCGATACGTATACCGCCCTCAGCACAGGGGCATATGTGCTGGCGGAGAACTACCTCTACACGGTCGACGCCGCGCGCGACTACTACAACCATCTCACGCCCGAAGGCGTGTTGAGCCTGCAGCGGTGGTTCTACGACCAGCAGCCTCGCGAAACTCTGCGTCTGTTCGCGATCGTGCTGGAGGCCCTCCGCCGAGAGGGCGTCGCGCACCCGGAGGAGCATGTCGCGGTCATCCGCGATGCGGACTGGGGCTGGACCTTCCTCAGAAAGAGGCCTTTCGAACCCGAGGAGAGCGCACGTCTCGCCGCACGCCTCAGACTGTCGGGAAACGCGCCCGCGATCATCTACCTCCCATTCGTGGCACCCGACCCGCATCCTGCCGCGGCGATCTACGGCGAATACGTGAAAGCCTTCCAGGAGGGCACCACCGACGCGTTCATCGCGGCGTATCCCTTTGACATCACGCCGGTCGACGACGACAAGCCCTTCTTTTTCAACTACTACAAGCTCTCCCAGCTGTTCTCTCACTGGGATGACCCTCGCCTGATCGTGCAGGGGTACTGGGCCTATTTCGTATTTCTCGTGATCGGGCTCTGGGCGCTGATCGGAGTGGCTATCTTCATCTTCCTCCCGCTGGTCGTCCTCAGGCGGGCGGGCATCCGGACGCAGGGCGCAGCGCTTGCCTCGTTATTCTTCGCGGCGATCGGATTGGGATTCATCATGATCGAGATCGTGTTGATGCAGAAGTTCGCCCTGGTGCTCGGGCATCCCATGCTGTCCATCTCGACCGTGCTGGCGAGCATGCTGTTCTTCGCCGGCACGGGTAGCTGGTTCTCTGGTCGCTGGAGTGGGGCCGGGGCCCGCCCGCTCCAGTGGGCGGCGGTCGTGGTGGCGCTGCTCTGCTTGTTCCTGGCCACCCCCGCGAGCCGGCCGCTGTTCGATGGGCTCGTGGGCCGAGCGCTTCCCGTCCGGATCCTCGGGACCGTGGGCATGATCATGCCGCTCGCGTTCGTGATGGGATTCTTCTTCCCCACGGGCATGTCGATCGTCGGCGCGCGGGCGGCGGAATTCGTCGCGTGGGCGTGGGGCATCAACGGCGGGTTCACCGTGCTCGGGTCCGTGGTTGCCATCGCCCTGGCGATGTGGCTCGGGTTCAGCAGCGTCCTCCTGGTGGCGGCGGCGATCTACCTTGCGGGTGCAGCCGCCATTCGGCGCTACGAGTCGATTGGTGGCCCCCCGGAGAGGTAGCGGACACGCACCGAGAACTCGGCCACGCATGGAGCACTCGCGGTGGGCGTCCGGGCGGTGACGGTTGTAGCGGTCGGATTCGCGGGCCATGCGTCGTCAGCGGAATGCTGAAAACGCCCCCCGGCACGGACGATGATATGCGGATTCAACGTGGTGCTCGCGGGCGGCATCGCGGCAAGGGTTGCCTTCTCCCCACCGTCCTGACGGCGGCCAGGCTCGCCGCCTGCGGGCCGGCACCGCGCGCCGATCCCCCCTCGGTCCTGCTCTTCGTGTTCGACACGACCCGGGTGGACGCGGTCTCGGCGTACGGCCGCGTCGCCGGCACCACCCCGACGGCCGATGCCTTGGCCGCCGCCGGCCTGCGGTACACCCGCGCCCATGCCCAGGCGCCCTGGACGTTGCCCTCGCACGTGACGCTCTTCACCGGATTGCTCCCGAGCCAGCATGGGGTAGGCTGGCGGCGTACTCGCGCACCCGACGACTTGGTGACCCTCGCCGAGCGGCTCCGTGACGCCGGTTACGAGACGGTGGGCGTCGCCGAGAACGGATGGCTCCACGAGGCGTTCAACATGACGCAGGGTTTCGAGCGCTTCACCGGCGTCGATCTCCAGATGGATGAGCACGGCGAGCGACTTCCTGACGTGCTTCCGGACGTCCGGGCGGCGGTCGCGACGTGGGTGCGCGAGCGGGACCCGAGGCGCCCGTTCTTTCTCTTCGTAAACGTTATCGATCCACATTACCCGTACCTCGTCCGATCGACGAACCCGTTCCTGCCGCCCGGCGTTGACAGCACAGCGGCGGCCGTGGTGCCCCAGGATCCCGGTCAGTACCTCTGCTCCAGGACGCGTCGAGAGCGAGAGCTGGAGATTCTCCGCGGCCTCTACCTCGGCGGTGTCGCGGAAGCCGACGCGAAGCTCCGGGACGTCCTCGGACTGCTCCGCGATGCAGGGCTGAGCCGCGACCTGGTGACGGTGGTCACAGCGGACCATGGCGAGCTCTTC
Organism: uncultured delta proteobacterium; assembly: GCA_963815115.1. Lineage (GTDB taxonomy): Bacteria > Desulfobacterota > Binatia > DP-6 > DP-6 > CAVQLX01. The sequence goes on from CAWFFN010000001.1 coordinate 3,735, forward strand.
GGTGAGCACCATCTCGTGAGCCATCAGTTCAGCGTGAGCGAGGCGCTCCTGCACGTCCCGCTGATCGTCCACGGCCTTCGCGGTGTCACTCCCGCGGTGATCGGCGACCCGGTACAGCTGGCCGACATCATGCCGACCGTCCTTCGCTGGGCGGGCGCCGTCGTACCGGATGGCCTTGCGGGACGGGAGCTTCCCACCGTCCCTCCGCCATCAGCGGTTGTGCGGGCCCAGATCGCGGAGTACGTCAGCCCCGACGGCGAGGCGGGTCCTGACGAGCTCCCCTTCGTAACCTCGGCGCGCAAGAAGGCGGACTACTACCGTCGCTCCTGCACACGGGACGATCGGGTATTCGGCGACATGCGCACCATCATCCGGTATCCTCACAAGCTGATCTGGTACGCCAACTACCCGATGGAGCTCTACGACCTGGACACATATCCACTGGAGGAACGCGATCTCGCAACGACGAAGCCGGCGCTGGTGGCCATTCTCGCGGAGGAGCTCCTGCGATCGGTAAGCCAGCCCTCGGGGATCGCCGGAGACGCTAGCCGGCCGGCGGCCGAGGTCCTACCACCGCCCGCCGTCGTGGATGGGCTCCGTGCGCTCGGATACCTGGGCGGTGCCGACAGGTTCACGCCAGCGCCACAGTAGGCCCCGCTCCTTCGACGCGCCGCTCGCCGCGGCGCGCTCGCGTCCGCTCACCGAGCGATCAATCCAACGTCGCTTCGATGACTCTGGCCTGCACCCTGGGCTCTCGTCCACGAGCCGACCCGGCGGCGCGGCCAGGCCGCCTGATGCGAGCGCCCCTCTCGTGTCTCGAGCGCGAAGGCCTCCCGCGCCGCGCGGCCCGCGAGTGGCCGACGCACCCGAAGGCGCGCACGCTCTGGCAGCCGGGAGACTTCGGCACGCCCGACAAACTCGTCTGCGGGCGGTGCTTCGCGGTCCTCGCGACGCGGCGGCATGAGGCCGGCGCGTCCGGGTAGCGAGCGTGCAGTGTACTTCGTCTTTGCCCGTCGCGCAGTCGCGCAATCGGTGCTGCTGGTGCGGCCTGCGGACCGCCTACGACGTGCCGTGCTACTACGCACAGCCGCGTCCTTGCGTCAGAGCACCGCGATGCGACCGGTGTAGTCGATCCTGTTCAGCAGGATCGGGCGTGGGTTCTCGACCGCGAAGTACTCGTCCACAGCGCGGCGCGCGCCGTTCCAATGCCCGTAGTCGTCGACGATGAGCACGCCGCCGGGTACGAGGCGAGGAACGAGATGCCGGAGCTCGTGCAGCGTCGACGCGTACCAGTCGGTATCCAGACGCAGGAGCGCGATCGCCTCCGGCATCATCGCCGGCACGGTGTCCTCCACTCGTCCTTCGACCAGCATGAGGCGGTCGCGGGGATAGCCCGTGCTCGCAATCGCTCGCTCGACGTCGGCCATTGGCACGCGGGCCCAGAGCGAGTTCGGGTCGTCGCGATCCTGGGAGCGAAGTTGCTGAATCGCAGACTGACCAAACAAGTCGACGTCCGCTGCCGTCGGCTCGGTCATGCCGTCGAACGTGTCATAGACCCACAGCGTGCGGGTCACCGGCCCGACGTCGATGAGCGACAGAGCGGCCGCCATCATGCTTCCGCCCTTCCAGGCGCCACACTCAACGATGTCGCCGGGGATGTCGTGGCGCGCGAGATAGCGCACCGCATCGCAGAGGGCCACCAAGCGCTCCGGCGAGGTGAGCGTGAACGGCGTGACCTTCTCGACGATCGCCTGCGTCGCCGCATCGACGGTCAGGCCGAACTCCGCCGCCCGATAGGTTGGCTGCGCTGGATTCCCCATCCTCGTTCGCTTCGCCGTGATCGGGCTCTCCACATGAGCGGCTCGTCCACGGTGGCGGCGAGCGCGTATAACACGATGGAGTTCTGACCGAAACCTCGTTCCGGAACGTTGGAGCGCTTCAGCGCCGCCACTGGGCAGCGGGATGGAGCCTCCCGCGCGGTTAGCAGCGGACGGCAACGGGGAGCTCGACGGCGAGCCACGAGCGCCGCGAGGAGGGGCACGAGCACCTGGTCAACCAGGTGCAGGAGACGGCGCACGGCCCTCCTACGCGCCCGGCGTCCCTGCCGCCGCCGGCGTGAGCAGAAACCCCTTGCCAGAGAGCGGCAGAGTGGACCATTGACGACTCGTGCTGTTCCGACGACCGTCCGCACGGCATCCATCTGACTGCCAGTCCCTGGAGGTCGGCGTCCCGCTGGTGGTTCTGCTCGCGATCGCGGCTGCGACCACGATCGCT
>CAWFFN010000002.1:0-45813 GCA_963815115.1 uncultured delta proteobacterium
GAGGCCGCCGAGTTCGGGACGAAGCCGCGGCCGCCGAAGAGCGCGATGCTCTGCAGCATGTTCGGGAACGCGCCGGTCCGCTGCGCCTGGGTGCCGTCGGTGGCGCCGTCGGCGAAGATCGTGCGCGGGGCATCTCCCGCCGTCGTGTTCACGAACGTTCCGCGGGCGAAGTTGAAGCCCGTGTCGGCGATCGGCGCGAGAACCACCTGGCCGACCACGGCGTTGGTCGCGGTCGACACGACGTCGACGACGGCCTCGCGCGAATCGTCGAAGATGCCTTCGCCGACCACCGGCTGGCCGTTGGCTCCCGTCGGGAAGGCCGCATTGGGTCCGTCGGTCCCTCCCAGGTTGGCGGTGCTCGGTGGCACGAACCCCGTCCGCGGACGGGCGAAGAAGTTCGGCACGTACAGCGTCTCGTCCAGGTCGTCCGCGTCGCCGTCGTTGGTGATGGCCAGCGCGCGCGGGCTGCGGCCGACCGGGATGGTCGCGGTGACGGTGTTGGTGCTCGTATCGATCACCTGCACGGCGTTGTCGTTGGCGTTGGCGACGTAGACGAACCGGCCGTTCGGGGAGGAGACGATGGCCTGGGGCTCGGTCCCCACGTCGACCGTCGCGACGATCGCGAAGCTCTCCGTGTCGATGACCGACACCGTGCCGTCCACGGTGTTGGCGACATACGCCCACGGCTTGCTCACCAGGGTCGCAACCGAGCGCGGCTCCTTGCCCACCGGGACCTCTTGCAGCTTGGTGAGGAGGCCGTCGTCGCCGATCTGGAAGAACGACGCGGTGTCGGTATCGGTATTGACCGCCACGACCTTGCGGCCGTCCGGGGTGATCTCGATGGGGCTGGACTTGTCGGCGCGGGTCGGCAGGCACTGACAGGCGTCGTTGCAGGCCTCTCCGGCCTGGCAGCCCGTTGCGCTGCCGTCACACGCCTCGCCATTTCCGGTATCGACGACTCCATCGCCGCACACCGAGGTCGCGGCGCTGAAGTCCGCCGGCGCCTTCCCCTTGGTCCTGAGCGTTCCCGTCAGGACGGAGCAGTCCTGGGCGATGAGCGCCTTGACCCTGACCTTGGCGTTGACGCCGGTGCACTGGCCCTTCGGGAAGACGACCACGACCGCCGTCCCCTTCTTTTGCCGGCGCAACCTCGCGTGACGCGCCTGACAGAGCGTCCCGATCGCCACGTTGCGGTTCTCCAGGACGACGACCTCGCCGCCCGGTCCGAGCAGCGGTGCGCCCGAGACCGCGAAGCGTCCGGCGGTGCAGAGGGGCGGCCTGGGTGCCGCGTTCGCGCCCGGGACCTCGGCTGCCATGAATGTTGCGGCCAGTGCGAACAGTAGGAGCTTCGAGCCGGTCGACATAACGGTCTCCTGGCGCCTTTCGAGGCGCACACGCTGCGACCGGCGCCCCCTGCACCGGTCGAATGGGCAAGAGCCTACGACCTTCGGTCGAGGCGGAACTCGGGCCAGTCTCTCACATGGACGGCGTTCCGATAGCCCTGGAGTCAATGTTCCCCCGGACCGCCCTCGCGCAGCGCGTCGGATGCGGTGAGGGGGGGAAAGTGGGCCTCGGCTCGTCTCAACAGCCACCCTACGCCCGAGACCGCGGACCGGATGCATTGCAGGCAGGGGCGGCTGCCCGCCTATCGCTCTCTCCCGAGGAGTCTCGGGCCAAGGAAGGCGAGCCACGCGGCCGTCCCCACGAGCCAGGCCGCGGCCGCCGCGCCGAGATGGGGGAAGTAGGTCGCAGTCCAGTCGGCGGTGACGCGCCCCAGCATGGCGAGGATGAGGCCGGTCGCCATGACGATGATCGCCGCGGGTGATCCTTCGCGCTCCCGATCGAGGTTCAGGTGGCTCAGCGCCACGTGTGTCGCGACCCCGAATGCCAGGACGCCGAAGCCGCCGATGAAGAGAAGATGGAGCAGGGGGACCCGATAGTCGGGCCAGATGCCCGACAGCGCGAGCCCGGCCGGCGTGAGCCACACCCCGAGCCACACGAGCCGGCGATGCAGGCCTGGCCGGGCCGGGGGCCGCCACGCGCCACCGCCCAGCGCCAGCCCGATGGCGACCACCGTCGCCCGCAGGAGCGGTCCGACACGTTCCCGGCCCGCCTGCTCGAGCAGGAAGCTCACCAGGATCAGGACGCCTGCGACGCCGTAGGCCCCGGCCTTGACGCGTTCGCGCGGCGACGACCCGAGGTCGGGAGGCGGCGGCGCCCCGGCCATGAGCGGCAGGACGAGTCCGCCGATCCCGACGACGAGGCAGAGAAACACGCCTTGCTCGACGAACAGCTTGCCCAGCCCGAGGGTCCACGCGGGCGCGCGGAGCGCCGACCACGCGAGGAGGAGCGCGGCGCCCGCGAGGCCGTGCAGCATCGCGAAGGGGATGAGGACGAACGCAGCCGGCGGCCGGCGACCGCTCGTGCGTCCGACGAAGCGCCGGACGGCGAACCGCAGCAGGAGGAGCAGCAGCGCAAGGTAGCCGATCTCGGCCACCGCCCATCGCTCGGCCAGGGCGGCCACGGTGGTCGTCACGAGCGCCACGGCGGCGATCCACAGCTCCGCGGCCGTCGCAGAGCTCGTCTGCGTGCGCCGCGGCAGCGCCGTCATGAGAAACCCGACCGCGAACGCCATCAGGAAGCCCTGGGTCTGCACCAGGCCGTGCAGCATGCAGGAGTAGGTGGCGGTGACCCCGATCGAGTAGAGGAGCCAGTGGCCGATGCCGACCCAGCCGAGAACCACGCCGAGCAGGAAGAAAGGACGGAACGGCTCGCTTCGCCATGGCAGCATGGCCCGAGCACCCAGTTCTCGGACATCGCGTCGCGGACATCAACGCCGCGCGGTCGGGCCTGCCGGGGTCAGCCGTTCTGCGTGACGCCGAGGTCGGCGGGCATTTGCGGGCTCCCTTCCCCTCGAGCGAGCGGGACGCCGTTGCGGGCCAGGAGGTCGCGCAGGGCGATGATCACGGGGTCGACGTCGTGATCGTCGGCCCGCTGAAGGTCGTAGGCCCGCTGCTCGGCTCGACCGCGGTGCGGTCCTCGGCGAACACGGACTCGGGAACCGCCGGATGACGGCCAGGGACATGAATCAACCCCGGGATGGGCGGCTTCTGGATGATCAGCAGGCCCACGCTGATGTGGGTGCGCTGCTCCCGGTCGTAGGGCACGTAGGCGGCCCATAGATTGAACGCGGGGTCGTCCGTCCGCCGGGTAGAATGCTGAGGTCTGATACGGGTACTGGGTCCGGATCGTCATCAGATCGCCGGCCCTCCGGCCCCGGACGGCCGCCCTCTCTTCCGGCGTCCGGCCATCAGGAAGCTCGCCCCGCGATCTCCCTTGCCGGCGGTCCTCTTGAACCGGTATCGGGACTCCACCCAACCTTCCCCGTCCGGTGGTCGAGCAGCGTCGGCTTGATCGTCCCCATGATGCCCCGGTGAAAGAACTGATGGTTCATGTCCATCAGGTTCTCGTGCATGAACGAGTAGTGGCAGTCGACCTTGCGCCAGAAGTGCATCGTGCGGGCGTTCCGCGAATGGAAGACCGGCGATCGGGGCTTCCACCTCGCGCGCCTTCTCGCGGTCGCCCAGGAACACGAAGACGTGGCCGTAGTCTTCCTGGCAGGCGTAGCTTCTCACCCCGGCGGGCCGGCCGGCGTCCTCGGGGAGGTAGGGTACCGCCGCCAGCCGGCCGTGCGTTCGGTAGGTCCAGGCGTGGTAGGCGCACCTCAGGATCTCGCCACAGACGATCCCCTTGTGCAGCGGGAATCGGCGATGCGCGCAGCGATCATCGAGCGCGAAAACCTCCCCGCCCTCGGTGCGCGCCAGAACGATCGGCTCGCCGGCGAAGGCCGCGAGGTGCGTCTTGCCGCGTTTCAGGTCCTTCGATCTCGCGAGCGGATACCAGAAGTCCGGGTGAATACCGATCCGGCGGAGGTCCGGTTCGTTGCCCTGTCGGTTCTCGGGCTGCATCCCTAGCCCCCCCTTCGCCATACCCCGCGGACCTCGACAGCGAGCGCGCCAGCTCTGTATGCGCTCGTCTCGCCGAGCGTCAAGGCATCGTCGGCGTCGCCTCTCTTGACTCGCCGATTCATCCGCGTCCGAACTGGGTCGGGGGGCATCCGCGATGGGTGGCGAACGGTCGATACTGGGCAGCCTGGTCAAGGGAACGCAGCGCGTCGGGTGGGGGCTGGTGATTCTCGGGCTGGTGGCCGCGCTGGCGCCGATCGCGACCGGCGCCACGCTGGTGGTGGTGATCGGACTCGTGCTGCTCGCGGCTGCAGCGCTGATCGGGTTGTGGGGCTTGCGTACCCGGGAGACGGGCAGGGGCGACACGGGACTCGTCATCGCGGCACTGGCCGCCATCGCCGGACTCGTGCTGGTGGTCCAGCCCACGGCGGGTCTCTCGCTCGTCCGTGTCTTGCTGGTCGGCTACTTCCTTCTGAGCGGAGCAGCGGAGATCGCCACGGCGTGGGAGCTGCGCTCATGGGAGGACGACTGGAGCTCGATGCTGGCGTCCGGCGCCGTTTCCATCCTCGCGGGCGGCGCACTCTGGGCCGACTGGCCGATCTCCGGCGCGCGCGCGATCGGGCTCTTCGTGGGCGTGAAGCTGGCGTCGGTCAGCTGGGCCGTGGCGCGACTGGCTCGCCGCCTCGATTCCGTGGGCGATCGTGACGGCGGGGATCCGCGACCGCTTCCGTTGATCCCTTGCCTCACCGATCCTTGCGGATGCCGTCCATCCGTGGACGTCGGCTGGCGCCGCTGCCGGAAGCGATCCCAGGCTTCGCGGATGCGGGCCTTCTTGTCGCCCTCGAAGTGGAGCGCGGCGACCTTGGCGACGATGTCGCGCCCGCGCCCAGCATCTCGAAGAGATTCGCCGCCGTGGGGCGGAGATCGAGCGTGTAGTCCGCGGCGAGCGACCCCTGGTCCTCGCCCGCCTTCCACCCGAGCACGAAGACGCCGCGCACCGTGTCCTCGAGCCGTTCCGACGATCTGCGCGGCAGCCGGTGACGTGACCCAGCAAGTCGAGGCGGACGGGCGCGGACGCGGGTGGCGGCGGGACGACGTTGGCTGCGATCACGAAATGCGCTCCCACCTCGCGGACCACCCGCGACGGCACGTTCGCGATGAACGCGCCGTCCGCGATGCGATCGGAGCCCCGGAGCAGGGTCGGGAAGATCGGCGGCAGACTTCCCGACATGCGCACACCCCACCCGACGGTGGCATGCGACAGGGCCAAGGGCTCGTGCGTGCCGAGGTTGGTGCCGACGGGGTAGAACGGAATCTCCGTCGTCCTCAGGCAAGGCGGATCACTCGAGAGGACACCGGCAGCGCGCAACTCGCCGTGTACGAAGGTCTCGATCACCGCGGACGAGAAGGGAGCGACGAACAGGGTCCGATTCAATCTTCCGGTGGCGAGCGCCCGGATCGTCGGGCCGATACCAGGGCCCGAAGCCGAGTTCGCGTTCACGAGCAGGTCCACGGCCCGCATGCCGCCGACCGCGTACAGGCCGCCCACCACGGCACCGAACGACGTGCCCGCGATGTAGTCGATGGGGACGCCCTGCTCCTCCAGGTTCCGCAGGAGTGCCACGTGGGAGAAGCCCCACGCGCCGCCACCGCCGAGGGCCAGGCCCACCGTGTGCCGGTTGACGACCCGCGCCAGCCTGGCGAAGGCGCGCCCTAGCGGGGGGCGTGGTCCGTCCGGGCGCAGGAGCGCACCGAGGTCGCCCCGGTCGAACGTCTCGGCGCCGGCCGGGTCGTCGGGAACGCGGACCACCCGCCGCGGTCCCTGGACGGACTCGTGCCACAGCTCCTTGCCCGGGTCGAACCCGAGATACCATTCGATCGCCCGGCGGACGGGGTCGGGTGCGCCTTCGATCGCGCCGCCGAAGAGCCAGGCGAGCGGTACCCGCTTCGCGCGCTCCTCCTCGAGAGTCAGGTACGCGGGCGTCATGCGGTACACCCACGTCACGTGTTCGGGCTCTGCCGGCGGATATCCGGCGTCCGCGTCCTCGCAGAGGTAGAACACCTCACCGCAGCGACCATGGAGTCGCTCGAGCACCTGACTCGCGAGACCGTGGGCATCGCGCTCGCTTCCGGCCACGACGATGTGGCTCACACCCTGCTCCGCCTCCAAGGCGTCGATGAGATCCTCCACCCGGTCCGCATCGGTGGCCTCCGGCCACACGACCTTCAACCCCGGTGGCCAGCCGGCCCTCGCGGGTGGCTCCAGAACGTGGCAGGTGAGCTCGGGTCGACGCCCGTGCGCGCGCCGTTTGCGCGGGCCCTCCTGGACGCACACCTGCTCCGTCGTGATCGTGCAGCCACACGCGTCCCAGCGCGCGGCGAAATTCTTCGGTCCCTCCAGATCGATCACCTTGACGGTGCGTCCCCCCGAGCGCGCGAGCTCGGGCGGTGCCGTAGGCCAGGGCCGTCGCGCCGAGCCCGGGCCGAGCGGCATGGAAGCTGACGATCGTCGGCATCGGGTCCGCAATGCCGGCCGGATCGTCGGAGAGCATGCGCTTCACGCGGGACCACACGGCCGCGCGGTCGTCGAGAACCCAGCGCAGCGCGTACCAGTCGAGCTGCAGCACCTGCGCGTCGGGTGTGAGCCGGACCTCGGTTCGGCGAGGAGGCTCGACGACCTTCACGTCCTCCTGGGATGGATTTCGCAGCTCGGCGTCCATCACCAGCCCCTCGTGGCCGAAGAGGTCTCCGGGGCGCAGCGTGGCGACGTACTCGTTGCGTCCGGTGGTGCTCCCGGGGACCCGCAACGTGGCTTCGCCACGGAGCAGCAGCGCCGCCCGGGTGCTGGGCCTGCCTGCGGCAAGGTAGGAACCGACCTCGCTCCCCGGCGAAACGATGGCACCGAGCTGCAGGAGATATTCGCGGTCGGCCGGATTCAGCAGGCGCAACAACGGATTCTTTCCCACGCACCGCATAATCTCGCTGCGCCGGGCGAAACGGATCGCGACGTGGTGCTCGACGAAACGCCGAAAGTCGGGATGGCTCTTCATGAGCGCGAGCGCGACGTCGAGTGCGATGCGCTGCGTACGCACGTTGCTCAACGCCTGGGCTTCGAAGCGGCCGCTGGGCCAGCCCACCCGGCGATCGGCCTCACGAAGCAGGTTCGGCAGACCGATCCATTGCCCGGGCCGATACTGCGCGAGCACACGCCGGCGCTCCTCCCCGCCGCTCCGGAACGTGGCCACGAGCCTGGCCCGACCTGCGACGAGGAGATGGATCGCTGCGTCGTTGCCCTCGCCCAGCTCGGGGAACACCGTGCCCGGCTCGAGATGCAGGTCGGGGTTCACCGGCGTCAGCGCGTCCAGGAGTGCCGCGACCGTCGTCTCGCCGAGGAGCGGATGAAGTTCCAGGGCCGCCGCCGTGATTTGCCGGTCGTCCTGGTAGAAGTCGTCGGGGTGGAGTGCGGCGTCGTACTGGCGCGTCGCGCCGGGAGACACGCTCACGCGCTGGAGGTACTCGGGGAGCTCGAAGGCCCACGGATCGATCGGCGCCGGATTCATCCTGGGGTGCTCGTCGCGGCCCGACTATACACGGCGGTACGCGACGTCGGGAAGGCGAGACGCCCTCGCTTCGGGTTGACCACGCAGTCTACCCGGCGGTAGAGCAAGAGCGCTGTGGCTGCTCCCAGAAAGACCGCGCTCTCGGTGCGCATCGCTGGGACCGGCAGCGTGATGCCCGGGCGGCCCGTGACGACTGCCGAGCTGGTCGCGCAGGTGGCGGGCCCGTGGGACGCGACCCGCGTGACGGAACGGACCGGCATCGCCGCCCGCCACTTCGTCGCGCCCGGCACCACCGCCGCCGTGCTCGGGGCGGCAGCTCTGCGCAGAGCCCTCGCGAGCGCTCGCATGCCGCCGGAGGCGGTCAGGCGCATCATCTTCGTCGACTCGCTCGGTGGCGACGCGCTCATTCCCGCGACGGCCAACGACGTCATGGCGGCGCTCGAGATCCGGGGCGCCTGCGACTGCTTCGATCTGAACAACGCCTGCCTGGGATTCCTCTCGGCGTTCGACGTCGCGGCGCGCGGCGTGGCCACGGGACAGGAGGTCGTCGCCATCGTCGTCGCCGAGCTCGGGTCACGCTTCATCACGCCCGACGATCCGCGCCCGTTCTTCGTCTTCGGGGATGGAGCCGCGGCCGTCGTCCTGACCGCGGGCGAGAACGGCGAGGGCATTCTCGGCTCCGTGCTGCGAAATCGGCCGGGCAATGCCGGCGGGGTGGTGCTCGCGCACCCCGGGCACACGGGAGCACGCGAGACGATTCGCTTCACGAAGCCGAACGCCCGGATGCTCGATCTCGCCCTCGACCTCCTGCGTGACAGCACGGACGCGGTGCTCGCCGAAGCGGGGCTGCGCCTCGACGACGTCGAGTGGATCCTGCCGCATCAGCCGAACGGCGTCATGCTGGACGCGTTCGTCCGCGTCCTAGGCGTCGATGCGGGGCGGGTCGTGCCGGTCGTCCGCGAAACCGGCAGCGTGGGCGCCGCGTCGATCCCGATCAGCCTCGATCGCCTGATGTCCTCGGGCCGCGTCCGCTCCGGCGATCGTATCCTCATGATCGGCGTGGGCGCCGGCCTCTCCTCCGGGGCGACGCTCCTTCGAGCGGGGTGATGGCGCCGAGTCGCCTTCCGCTCCGCCTCTGGCTCGGCTACTGGCGAGTGCTCCAGCGCTACCACCGCTACACCGTGAACGGCCTCGAGCACCTCGACGGCTCGCGCGCCGCGCTGATCGTCGGATACCACGGCCGCCCGTTCGCCTACGACATGTGCATGCTCACGGTCGCAATCTACGATCGCCTGGGCTACCTCCCCCACGGCGTCGTGCACCGGGGCATGAAGCACATTCCGATCCTGCGATGGCTGGTCGATGGGCTGGGCTTCGTCACCGGCGACGACGACGACGTCCGCCGAGCCGTGGCGCACGGCGAGCACATCGTCGTGACCCCCGGCGGCGCGCGCGAGGGCTGCCGCGGCTTGCGGAGCCGCTATCGCGTCGACTGGGGGGGCGGGGTCGGCTATCTGCGGCTCGCGCTCCGCCACGGGCTGTCCATCGTGCCGGTGGCGGCGGCGGGAGCCGACGGCGCCTACATCGGGCTGAACGATGCCGATCGGCTCGGGCGGCGGCTCGGTCTTCCCCGCGACTGGACGTGGATTCCCTGGCTCGGCCTCGGTCCGCTCGGCCCCTACCCCCTGTCGCCACCGTTCCCCGTCCGCATGCGGCAGCTCGTCGGCGAGCCCATCGATCCCCGGAGCGACGGACGGATATCGCTCGACGACCGCGCGGGTCTCCTTCGCCTGCACGCCCGCGTCCAGCGAGCCGTGCAGGAGCTGCTGGACCGCGCGCGGGGGACACGGCAGATCGGCATGCCCGAGGCGTCGAGACACGATGCCGCGTGAAGCCGTCGGCGAGGGGCAGCGATGGGCGGTGATCCTCGGCGCCTCGACCGGAACGGGCGCGGCCATCGCCCGAGCGGTGGCGCGCGACCCCGGCCTGCACGTCTTCGGTGTCCATCGGGGGCACTTCCCGGACGAGGCCCGGGTGCTCGAGGACGAGATACGCGCCGTCGGCCGTCGAGTGTCGTTGCTGGTCGCCGATGCGGGTGATGCGGACGGCGCGCTCGCCGGTGCCGCGCACGTCCGCGAGGTGGCCGGGCCGCGCAGCGTGGGACTCATGGTGCACGCCCTCAGCGGCGCCTCGCTCGGGCATTTTCTCGCCGTCGATGGCGCGGGACTGCATCCGAAGCAGTTCGAGAAGACGTTCAACTACCTGGCGCATTCCTTCGTGTACTGGGCGCGGGCGCTGCACGATCTCGACCTTCTCGCTCCGGGCGCCCAGATACTCGGCCTGACCAACCTCCTGCACGACTCTCTCCTCCACAACTGCGGCCTCATCGCCGCGGCGAAAGCCGCCCTCCAGATGTACGTGCGCCACCTCGCGCTCGAGCTCGGTCCGCACGGCCATCGCGTCAACCTCCTCAAGTTCGGCTCCGTCGTGACGCCGGCGCTGGCACGGATGCTCGGGCCGGCAGGCGTCGAACGGCTCGAGTCGTCCGTGCGCGAGCTGATTCCTGCCGGTCGATCGTGCACGTTCGAGGACGTCGGGCGCATCGTCGCGTTCCTCGCCCGCGACGAGGGGGAATGGTTCAACGGCGCGACGATCGACTACACCGGTGGGATGACGCTCCGGCTCCTGGACGTCATCCTGCGGCCCGAGTGAGGTGCACGCCATGGGCAAGATCGACGATGCGCTCAAGCAGCCGCAGCTCGATACGCTGCGGAAGGAGTATTCGAACCCGGACGCCGTCCAGATCCTGAGCAGGGGGATCCCGGCCCTCGACGACCGGACCGCGACGTACATCGACGCGATCCGGAGCGCGTTCTACGACGGCACCGCCATGCGGCCCAAGGACCGCGAGCGCTGCCTCATCGCGATCCTCTCGTCGCGCGACGCCGGCCTCAACCTCGCGATCCACGTCTACCTCGGGTTGATGCGGGGCCTCTCGCCCGGAGAGATCGCGGACATCATCTTCCTCGGCGGCATCTACACGGGAGTGGATCGCATGAGCGACGGCCTCGCTGCGGAGATGAAGACGCTCACGGTGCTCGCGCAGGTCGCGACTCCGCCGGGGAATTGCAAGGTGGCGGACGTCATGAAGGCGCTGCACGATGCCTTCACCGCGCCGCTCCCACCGAGTCCGTGAACGGCCATGCCCCGCTCACGCGCCGGCCCGCGGCATGCAGAACGTGAGGCAGTAGTAGTAGCGACTCACCTGCTCCGAGACCACGGCGCTGGCTCCGGGAGGCAGGAGGGCGAGCGGGCTGCCCGGCGCGGCCGTGTAGAATGTGAGCGCACGGAACACCAGGCGATGGAACGCCGAACGACGACTCCCGGGGTCGAGCTGCTCGTCGACGACCACGATGGGCGTATCGGGCCGGGCCACACGAGCCATCTCCGCCAGCCCCCGGCGCGGATCACCGTATCCGCCGATCCCGCCGACGTGGAAGACGCGGTCGAAGGAGGCGTCCGCGAACGGGAGCGCGTGCGCGTCGGCGGCGAGCAGACGCATCCGGCGGCCCGGATGGCGAGCGAGCCGTCGGCGGCAGCGAGCGAGCATCCCGTCGCTCAGGTCGAGCCCCCAGAGCTCCACGTCGAGCTCGCGCGGCAGATCGCGGTCGAGGAGGGACAGGTTCGCGCCTGCCCCGACGCCGACCTCGAGGATGCGGAGCTGGCGGCCGTCGGCGGAGGGCCGGAGATCGCCGAGGGCGAGACGCGTCATGTAGCCGTCGCGGGCGGCGCGCTCGGACATTCCCTGCAGCGGAGGAAAGAGCGCACGGGTTACCGGGTCGTGCAGGGGGGCGAACCAGTCGTAGAGCACCCGCATGAAGCGATCGGCGCGCTGGACGCGGTCCTCGTCGACCAGCCGCGGCAGACCGGCACACACTGGCCAACCGCGCCGGCAGCGCCCGCAACGCAAGGCGCCGGTGTCGAGCTCGTCTCCCGCGAGCTGTCCTTCGAATTCGAGTGGCCCGCGGCATGCGGGGCATGCGAGGGTGCCGACGTCCGCAGGCGTCATCGACCTGGCCGCTCACATATCGACGTCGACCCCGCTGCGCAAAGACTCCCGCTCGCGCGGTCGAAGCTGGTGACGCCCGTCGCGCCGCGGAGGAGAGCGACGCATGCGCTGCGCGGCATGTAGCCACGAGAACCTCCCCGGCGCCCGCTTCTGCAGCGGGTGCGGCGCCGGTCTGGAGCGAATCTGTGCGGGCTGCGGCCATGCAAGCGGCGCCGGCGCGCAGTTCTGCAGCGCCTGTGGCCGGAGCATGGCCTCCGGGGTGGCAGCGGTGGAGAACCGGGCGCCGGCGACGGATACGCTGGTCGGGGAGCGACGGCAGCTGACGGTGCTCTTCTGCGACGTCGTCGGATCGACGGATCTCGCGGCACGTCTCGACCCGGAGGAATGGCACTCGATCAGTGCGCGCTATCACCGCTGCGGCGCCGAGGCCGTCGAGCGCTTCGGAGGCCACGTCGCCAAGTTCCTCGGAGACGGTTTCCTCACGTACTTCGGCTACCCGCTCGCCTACGACGACGGCCCGGAGCGCGGCACACGGGCTGGCATCGCCATCCTCGATGCACTCGTCCCGCTGAACGAGCGTCTCGAGAAGGAGCACGGAGCCCGGCTGGCAGTCCGGGTCGGTATCCACACCGGCGACGTGGTGATCGGCGAGGGCGGCGGGAAGGACACCGAGGTGTTCGGCGAAGCGGTGCACCTGGCAGCGCGTGTACAGCAGCTCGCCGGGTCGAACGAGATCCTCATCAGCGAAACGACGTGCCGCCTCGTGTCCGGGCTCTTCGTGATGGAGGAGCGCGGCGCCCATGCGCTCCGCGGCATCCCGAAGCCCGTCGCCCTCTACCGGGTGCTGCAGCCGACCGGCGCGCGAGGTCGCTTGCAGACTTCCGGCTTGCGCGGGCTGACGCCGTTCGTGGGACGCGAGGCGGAACGTTCGCTGCTGCTCAGCCGCTGGGAACGGGCGCAGGAGGGCGAGGGCCAGGTCGTGCTGGTCAGCGGCGATCCAGGGATCGGAAAGTCGCGCCTTCTGCAGGTGTTCCGGGACGACATCGCCGGGCATGCCCAGACGTGGGTCGAGTGCGCCGCCTCCTCCTGTCACACGAGCACTCCGTTCTTCTGCGTGATCGACATGATCCAGCAAGGTCTCGCGAGGCAGTGCGGCGAGTCGCTGGAGCAGCGGCTCATCCTCCTCGAGCGGGCGCTGACCACGACCGGTCTCGATCCCGCAGAGGGCGTGCCGCTGCTGGCTGGCCTGATCGGACTGTCACTGCCCCCCGGGCGGTATCCGCCGCTCGCGGGCTCGCCGGCGCAGCAGCGCGAGCGCCTGATGGCGACGCTCGCCCGCTGGCTCCTCGCGGCGGCCGCGATCCAGCCGGCGGTGCTGGTCGTCGAGGACCTGATGTGGGCCGACCCCTCGACGATCGAGCTGCTCGAGCTCCTCGGGCAGCAGGCGGCGACGGCGCCGGTGCTGTTGCTGTACACGGCCCGCCCGGAGTTTCGATGCACGTGGCCAGCGCGTTCGAACCTCACGGTCGTGACCCTGAACCGGCTCGGGCAGCACCACGTGCGACAGATGATCGCGAGCCGCAGTGACTCGACCGCCCTGCCGGACCTCGTCGACACGCTGGTCGCACGGAGCGACGGCGTGCCGCTGTTCGCAGAGGAGCTGACGAGTCTGGTGACGGACGCGGGACGCCTGCCGCAAAGCGAGGTGCCGGCGACGCTCCAGGATCTCCTGACGGCGCGGCTCGATCGCCTCGGGCCGGCACGGCGCATCGCGCAGATCGGGGCGGCGATCGGCCGCGAGTTTTCGTACCGTCTGCTGGAGGTGATCGCCGGATCGACGGTGCCGGATCTCCACCAGGCCCTGGCCCGTCTGACGGACGCCGAGCTGCTGTACGCGCGGGGGTTCCCTCCCGATGCAGCCTACGTCTTCAAGCACGCGCTCATTCGCGACGCGGCGTACGGCACGCTCCTGAAGAGCCGCCGCCGCGAGCTGCACGTCGCCATCGCGCGAGCCCTCGCCGACGGCTTTCCGGACACCGTGGAAGCGATGCCGGAGCTGCTCGCTCACCACTTCACCGAAGCGGGCGAGCTCGAGACGGCATGGCGAGAGTGGCAGCGAGCCGGCGAGCTGGCCGTCGCACGCTCGGCGCTGCTCGAAGCCGCCGGTCACTTCAGGACGGGACTGGAGCTGCTCGCTACCCTCCCCGACGCGACCGGACGGGTGCAGCAGGCGTTGAACCTGCAGGTTCTTCTGGGCCAGGCGCTGGCGGCGACCAAGGGCTATGGGGCACGCGACGTCACGGACGCGTTCGCCCGCGCGCGCGAGCTCGCCCGGAAGGCGGGCGGGACGCCGGAGCTCCTGTCGGTGCTGTTCGGTCTCTGGGCCTCGATCGCCGGACAGGGAGAGCTCGGTGTTGCCCGCACCCTCGCGGACGAGCTGCTGGTGGTGGCGGAGCGTGCCGGGATGCGTACCGAGATGGTCTGGGGTCACCTGGCCCACGGCATCAACCACTACTCGCTCGGCGATCACCCGGCGGCACGGGAGCACCTGGCGCGCGTCGTCGCCCTGTACCGGGAGGTCGAGCGACCGGCCAGCCCGTCGGATCCGGGCGTCATGGCGCTCAGCTACGCGACGGTCAACTCGTGGACGCTCGGGCTCGTCGACGAATCGCGCGAGCGAAGCCGCGAGTCGCTCGAGCTGGCGCAGCACCTGCAGAATCCGCTCGCGGTCGCGTGGGCGCGCTTCTTCACGGGTGCGCTCCACGTGTTCTTGAGGGAGCCACGGCGCGCGCTCGAGCACGTCGACCCGCTCATCAGTCTCTCCACCGAGCACGGGTTCGCGCTCTTCGTGGGTCTGGCCACGATCGTCCGCGGTGCCGCCCTCTCCGAGGACGGCCGGCACGACGAGGGCGTCGGAGAGCTCCGGAAGGGGCTCGCCGTGTATCGCACCACCGGCCAGCGGGTCTCGCACCGTCTGTACCTCTGCTGGTTGGCGCAGGCGTACGCCGCCGCCGGTGCGCTCGAGGAGGCCGCCGCGACGGTCGACGAGGCCCTCGGCATGCCCACCGACGAGCGCCTGTTCGAGCCCGAGCTGCACCGGCTGCGCGCCGAGCTGCTGGCACGGCAGAGCGCAGAGCCGGCCCGCGTGGAGGCGAGCTTTCGCGAGGCGATCGAGCTCGCGCATCGGCAGGCGGCTCGTTCCCTCGAGCTGCGCGCGGCCACGAGCCATGCCCGGTGGTTGCGGATCGCCGGGCGCGGGGCCGAGGGGCGGCGGCACCTCGAGGATGCGTGTGAGTGGTTCTCCGCCGCCACCGACACGCGGGATCTGGCCGACGCGAGAACGGTGCTGCGAGAGCTCACAGGTCACGGCCCGTGACGGGCGATCGCCGGGATACATCACCTCGACAGTATGAGGTGATAGTTATAGCATCGCCTCATGGCCGAACGTGTCGAGCGCGTGCGCCGGCTGCTCGGACGCCTGGGCGAGGTCTCGAACCACGATGTCGCGCGCGCGCTGCGGGTGTCGGCCGCCACCACGCACCGGCTGCTGCGGGCGCTCGTGGAGGGAGGTGTCCTCGAGCGGCACGGGCGGGGCCCTGCAGCGCGTTACCGCCTGCGCAGCGTCAGACGTCGGTTCCGCCTGGTGGGTTTGGAGGAGGACCGCGCGTGGGAGCAGGTCGCGACGGACATTGCCCGCATCCGACCGCTCGCAGCCGACGACTCGCAGAGCCTCCGCTATGCCGCCAGCGAAATACTCAACAATGCCATCGAGCATTCACGAGGGACCGCGGTGCGGGTCGGCGTGTCGTTCGAGGCGGCAGGCATGACCGTCACTACGATCGAGGATGACGGGGTCGGGGTGTTCCGTCGTCTGTGCGACGATTTCGACTTCCGTTCCCCTCACGATGCCATCGTGCAGCTCGAGAAGGGCAAGCTCACGAGCGACCCGGAGCACCATAGCGGCGAGGGCATCTTCTTCTCCTCGAAAGTTGTTTCGCGCTTTCGCCTGGAGAGCCAGGGTGTGGCGTGGATCGTCGACAATCTCACGCCCGACACGGCCATCGGGCCGAGCGACGTTCGGCGTGGAACCCGGGTCACGCTGACGGTTGCGGAGGGCCGTGTACCTCGCCTGCAGGAGGTGTTCCGCACCTACACCACCCCCGAGTCGCTGGGATTCGTGCGGACCCGAACCACCGTGAAGCTGAGCGCACTGGGGACCGGCCTGATCTCCCGGTCGGAGGCGCGCCGAGTGCTCCAGCGCGTGACGGAGTTCACGCACGTCACGCTCGATTTCTCGGGTGTCGAGGTGGTGGGGCAGGGCTTCTGCGACGAGGTCTTCCGGGTCTTCGCGCGCCGCCACCCGGAGATCGCCTTCGAACCCGTGGGCATGAACGACGCGGTGGCATTCATGGTGGCCCGGGCGCGCGCGAGGTGACGCCGGATTGGCGACACAGGGCTGGAGCGGCGTCGTTGATGGGAGCGGCAGCCCGGTCGAGGGCGCGTGCGTCACCACCTCGCCATCAGCGGGCTCAACGTATCGGCCTGTCCTGGCGTCCAGCGCGTGCCGAGGAGCCGCCAGTTCATGCGCGGGAAGTAGTCGTAGCGGCGGCCCAGCTCGGCGATGAAGAGCGTCATCCGCTCGACGAAGCGCGCGTTGGCCAGACGCCCCGCGTCCAGGTATCGGAACGGCGAGCCCTCGACCAGCTCGAAGAAGCGGTGCTTCGCCGGGGCGTCGTCGGCGACGACGTAGACATCGCTCGGCTGGCCATCGAACTCCGGCGCATCGAACACTTCCCACCAGACGTTCTTCCAGGCACCCACCACCCGCATGCGCGGAAAGCGGTGCTGGAGCTGCTCCGCCCCGCTCGTGTCCCACGGCAGGATGAAGTCGTCGTAGGTGTCGTTGAACGGGTTCGTGATGTCGATGACGATCTTCCCGTTCAGATCGTCACGGAACGGCTCGAGCGTCTCGAGCATGCCGTCGCGCAGGAACATGGCTGGGAGGACCACCTCGGCCGCGACGGCGCCCGCATAATCGACCCCCTCGATCCGCCGGGCATCGAGCGCTTGGGCGATGCGACGTGCCCGTGCCGGATCTCGCGAACCCAGCCGTACGCGGTGACCGCGCTCTGCAAAGAGCCGTGCAAGCCGCACCCCCATTCGACCCGTCCCTAGAACTCCGATCGTCGTGTCCATGTCCGTCCTCCTCCTTATGGTTCGAGACGTCCGACCAGTTCTTTCCTTCTCTTGGTCATCGTGCCGGATGCCCTTCGCTTCGCCGTCCCCGCAGAAGGCAACGTTCCGCTGCACGTCCGGGCTGTCGCGGACATCGGCCACGTCCACCGCGGTGATGAAACCAACGTGACTAGCGGACGCAGCGGAAGCCGATGGCGTCGGACGAGCCGGACGGCACGTTGTCGCCAGCGACCGCGAGCGGTCCGGCACCCGCCCCGTCGAACCAGCCGCCGCCGCGCAGCAGCGCCCCGGGTTCACCTGTGGTGTCCGCACCAGCCAGGCACTGGATGTCGCCCGTCGGGCTGACGCCAGCGCTCCAGCTGCCGCACACCCTCGACCTCGGCACCCACTCGGCCACCCACTCGAACAGGTTGCCGACCATGTCGAAGGCACCAAGCGACGAGACGCAGCTGCTGCGAGATCCCGTGAGCTCCACCGACATCGTGCTGGATGTGTTGCAATCCGTCGTGCCGTTGTCCGGCCCCGGGTCGGGCGTCCCCGCCACCGCCGCTTGCCACTCCGCACTGGACGGCAGCCGCTTGCCTGCGTAGGTGCACGCCGCCTGCGCCTGGAACCACGTGAGGAACGCCGACGGTGTCACGCCCGGCAGGCTCACCGCGTAGATGTCGTTGGTGCAGTTCTGCCCGCCGGCGGCGCACGGCGCGTAGTCGTCGAACGCGGTGCCGAGCAGCGTCGCACCGCCGGCCGTCAACAGCGCGGCCGTTGCCTTGCCCTGCTGAATCTTCGCCACCAACCCCTTGTTGGTCGTCGTCGGGTTCGGCACGCGCCACACGCTCGCCTCGTACTTGTCCATGCACCCCGCGCCCGACACCACCGCGTCCACCGGGCACTTCGTGAGTGGTCCCCCTGGCGGGCTGGCGGCCCCGGCCGCGCCCGCCAGCAGCAGCGCTGCCGCCACCGTAATTCCGTTCGAGATGTGTCGCATGACTCTCTCCTTTTGTTTTGCTCGTCGTGCCGGATGCCCTCCGCCTCGCCGTCGCCGCAGAGGCGATGTTCCGGCGGCACGTCCGGGTTGGGGTGTTCCGCGACCGTTCGCGAATGTTTCGCGAAAGGGCGGGCTTTACGTCAGCCGTCAGCTGCGGGCATGGGCCGCGTCCACCGCGGTGATGAGACCAACGTGACTAGCGGACGCAGCGGAAGCCGATGAAGACGCGCGAGCTGGACGGCACGCCGGAGCCAACCACTGCGAGCGGGCCAGCCGACGAACCGTTGCGGAAGTCGCCGCCCCGCAGCAGCGCACCGGGACCGCCTGCCGTCGAACTCGCCCCAAAGAGGCACATCAAGTCGTCGCTCAAGCCTCCCCAGTTCGAGCAGTCCGTCGAGAGCGGCACCCAGTCCGCCACCCACTCGTCCAGGTTGCCCACCATGTCGAAGGCCCCACGCGCCGATACGCAGGCGCTGCGCGATCCGGTGCTGGCCACGATGTCGGTCGCGCTGTTGCAGTCCGTCATCCGATTGTCCGGCCCGGGGTCCGGCGTCCCGTTCGCCGCCACCTGCCACTCCGCGCTCGTCGGCAGCCGCTTGCCGGCATTGGCGCACGCTTCCTCCGCCTGGAACCACGTGATGTGGGCCGACGGCGTCACGCCCGGCAGGCTCACCGCGTAGATGTCGTCGATGCAGTTCTGTCCGCTGGCGGAGCATGGCGCGTAGTCGTCACCCGCGGTGCCGAGCTGCGTCGCACCGCTTGCCGTCAAGACCGCGGCCGTCGCCTTGCCCTTCTGAATTCTCATCACCAACCCCGCGTTGGTCGTCGTCGGGTTCGGCACCCGCCACACGCTCGCTTCGTACCTGTCCATGCACCCGGCGCCCGACACCACCGCGTCCACCGGGCACTTCGTGAGTGGGCCGCTCGGTGGGCCGACGGCCCCGGCCGCGCCCGCCAGCAGCACCAACGCTGCCGCTACCGCAATTTCTGTCGCCATGTGTCTCATTGGTTCTGACCTCCTGCTTCGCTCGCTGTTTCGGGCGGTTGAGGGCCGCCACTTCTCGGGGACTCCGACGGACATCGAGCGCCCCGCTCCGACAGCACCTCGTGCGCTCGCCCCGACAGGGATTGGTTTCCGACCGTCCTGCACGTGCCCCGTCATACGAACGGTCTGGTTCTGAGTCTAATGCATGCTATGAACTTCCATCATGCGCCAGCGGAATATCAGCGCCCCTGACTTGAACCTGCTGCGGGCGCTCGACGTGCTGCTCGAGGAGCGCAGCACGACGCGAGCCGCCGATCGCTTGGGCTTGACGCAGTCGGCGGTCAGCCGTCTCCTCGGACGTCTCCGCACGACCCTCGGCGATCCCCTCTTCGTGCGCACGAGCCGGGGGCTGACGCCGACCGAGCGCGCCCTCGCGCTCACCGGGCCCCTGCGGCAGACGATGATGGAGCTAGAGCGGTTCCTGTTGGAGCGCCCCGGGTTCGATCCGCGCCATGCGCGCCGCCGCTTTCGGATCGCCGCCATCGACTACGCGCAGGTCGTCCTGCTGGCCCCCGTCCTCGCCGGGGCCGCTGCGGCCGCCCCGGCGCTCGACTTCGAGGTGCGTCAGCCCTCGGCGCAGAGCCGGCGCGACCTCGAGTCCGGTGCGCTCGATCTCCTGCTGATGCCGCAGGAGGCCTCCGGTCCCGGCATCGTGTGGACCGCCCTCCATGACGACGGCTACGCCTGCGTGGTGTGGAAGAAGCACACCTGTCGGCGTCTGACGCCCGCACGCTTCGCAGGCCTGGAGCATGTCCTGGTGGCGCCGGGCGAACGTGCCGGCGGCATCGTGGACACGATCCTGGCGGACCGGCAGCTCGCCCGCCGGGTGGCGGTCCAGGTGCCGACCTTCCTCATCGTCCCCTACCTGCTCATCGGCACGGAGCGCATCGCGACCGTTCCGACGCGCATTGCCCGCGAGCTCGTGCGCGCGCATCCGCTCAGGATCCTCACGCCACCAGCCGACATCCCCCGCTTCACGATGTGCCAGGCCTGGCATGAGCTCCATCGTCACGACCCCGCCCACCGCTGGCTCAGGGACGCAATCCTCCGGGCGGCGAAGGCGGCGCCTCGGCCGCGTCCGAGTCCGTAACCTCTGACCCGTCCTCGCGGCTTGACAGACCGGGAGCGCACTGGTTCAAGGCCAGCGCGGTCAGCCCCGATGGACGAGAGCTCTCCCTGGCGGAGTCTTCTCGGACTCGCCGCGCCTTACCGCGGTCGACTGGTTCTCGTCGCCGCCCTGGCACTGCTCGGGACCGCCGCCGAGCTCGCCCAGCCACTGATCTATCGGACGGCGGTGAACGACGTCGCCGGCGTGTTCGTCGAGCGGGCCGCACGCAGGGCCGCGGGCGGCGTGTCGACGGTCGGCCCGGGACGCGAGGACGTCCATCGCGCCCCGCGCGGCAAGCCCCCCGCGGCGTACCACGCGCGCCACCGCCACCCCAAGCCCCATCGCCGAGGCCACGTCGCGCCGCGGACCCCGACGCAGATGTTCCGGACGCTGCTCTGGGCCGTGGCGCTGCTCTTCCTCACCACCGTCACCTCTCACCTGCTCGCCATCACCGCCGACAACGTGACGGCGACCGTCGCGAGCCGCATCGAGGAAGACCTCATCAACGCGACCTTCGGGCACGTGCTCCGTCTCCCGATCGGCTTCTTCGGCCGGCGCGCGAGCGGCGCGCTCGCCAAGCGCATCGACCAGTCGGACCAGGTGGCGCCCATCGTCACCGCGTTTGCGCAGGAGATCGCGCCCGAGGCGCTTCGCATCGTCGGCGTGGTCGGCATCATGCTGACCCAGAGCGTGCCGCTGACGGCGATCGCCGTGGCGACTCTGCCCGCCTATCTCCTCGTCGCGCGGCGATCGGTGCGCGTCCTCGAGACGACGCTGCCGCAGTTCTACGGTCTCTGGGAGGAGGTGTCGGCGCGCATCCAGGACGCGGTCGGGGCGGTGAAGACCGTCAAGCTCAGTGGTGCCGAGCGGCGCGAGGCGGAGCGGCTCGGGGCCGCGACCCGCGACGCCTACGCGAACTACCTGCGGCGGAACCGCCTCGAGAACCGCTACTTGTTCTGGCAGGCGACGCTCGCCGCCCTCGGCAAGGCGGCGGTGCTCGGCTACGGCGGGTGGCGCGTACTGTCCCATCAGCTCACCCCCGGCGACGTCGTCATGTTCGTCGCCTACCTGGACATCCTCTACGATCCCATCGACTCGCTCGCGAGCCTCGCGAACACGCTCCAGCAGCACGGGGCGTCGCTCCAGCGCGCGCTGCGTCTGCTGCGAACCGGCGGCGTCGAGACCGGCGACGTGTCGCTGGCACCCGGGCCGGGCCGCGTCGAGCTGCGCGACGTGCACTTCGGCTATGCGCGCGACCGGGAGGTGCTGCGCGGCGTCAGCTTCACCCTCGAGCCGGGCACGGTGACCGCGCTCGTCGGCCCGTCGGGCGCGGGCAAGACGACGCTGGTGGACCTGCTCCTCAAGCTCTGGGAGCCGAGCGGCGGAGAGATACTGGTCGACGGACAGCGGCTCCGCGAGTGCGACCCCTCGAGCGTGCGGCGCACCATCAGCGTCGTCGCAGCGGACGCGGCGGTCTTCCGCGGCTCGCTGGCCGACAACATCCGCTACCAGCGGTCGGACGCGACCGAAGCGGAGGTCAGGGAGGCGGCGCTCGCAGCCGGCCTCGGTCGCACGCTCGAGCGGCTGCCGGATGGCCTCGCGACGGAGGTGGGCGAGCGCGGCGTCGGACTCTCGGTGGGCGAGCGCCAGCGGCTGCAGCTCGCACGCGCATTGTGTGCGCGGCCCCGCATCCTGGTGCTCGACGAGGCGACGGCGAACCTCGATTACGCCACCGAGGCGGAGGTGCGGTCGGCGCTCGCCGCCACGCGCGTCGGACGCACGTCGCTGGTCGTGGCGCACCGCTACTCGATGGTGCGGGACGCCGACCGCGTCCTCGTGCTGAGCGACGGCCGCATCGTGGAGGCGGGCATGCCGGCGGCGCTCATCGCCGCCGGCGGCTGGTTCGCGCGCTTCGCCGCGAGCAGCACCCCGGACGGAGACAAGGACCCCGCCGGGAGCGGGGCGAAGGCCGAGCGGGGGGTGCCGGCCTAGAGCGGAGCGGCTCCTCGCCGCAGGGACGGAAAGCGGGCCTTTGCACCCGGGGGCCCCGTCTGATTGGATGCGCCCCCACCCGTGCGGAAGCGTTGTCGATTCACCATGGCGATTGCCGGCGCCATGGCCCTTGCCGTGCCTCGTGCCGAGGCCGTCTCGCTGAGCGTGAGCGCACCGGTGCAGGGCACCGCCGGGTGGATGCGGGCTGCCGGACGCTACGACAGCGGGGAGGCGGAGCCGACGTTCCAGGTGGTGGAACGCTGCGGGCCCGGGTCGAGCGACGTGCACGTCCTCCACAGCATCCACGTCGCCGCCGGAGGGGGCGCGCTCTGGTTCGACATGCCGGACCCCCCGGACCGTGCCGGATCGGCCGATGTCGCATGCGAGGCGCTCCAGCTGTCGCTCGACATGATCGTCGACACGAAGGTCGTGGCGACGAGCGCGATCCCGCGACGTCAAGATGGAGCGACGGGCACGCCCACCGCCGGGCCTGCGCCCTCTGCCGTCCCGCTCCCCGAGCCGAAGAGCCGGTTCCACCTGAACGGCCAGAAGTATGCCAGCCCCATCGGCGGTGGGCGCACGGAGGCGGGCGTGGGAATGTCGCTCGGCTCTCACATGAGCGTCCAGCTCAACTACGCTCGCACCGCGCAGGCGCCGATGATGGGATACGCCAACGACAACGGCGTCCTCGCTCGCCTGCGCTTCGGGTTCTGAAGAAGGGGCGACCCTTGCACCGCCGCGGCGGTCCGGCGTACTTGGCCACATGCCGGCACTGCCCCAGCGGACTCGCGTCTATCGGTGCCATCACCTCGACTCGACGCGCTGGGATGACGTCGTTCCCCGTCCCGACGACATCGTCATCACGACCTCGCTGAAGGCGGGGACGACGTGGACCCAGCGGATCGTGAGCCTGCTCGTCTTCCAGACGGTCGAGCTCCCGAAGACGCTGCACTGGGTGTCGCCCTGGCCGGACGCGCGCTTCGTCATTCCGAGGGCCGAGATGGCACAGGTCGTCGAGGCCGTGTCTCATCGGCGCTTCCTGAAGAGCCACCTCGCCCTGGACGGCCTGCCGTACCGGGCGAGCACGAGGTACATCTACGTCGGGCGCGATACGCGCGACGTCTTCATGTCGACCTGGAACCACGTCCGGGCCTACACCCCGTTTGCACGAGAGCTCCTGAACTCCGGGGAGAACGCGCCGTCAGCACCCTTCCTCGAGCCGCCCGATGACATCCGGGAGTTCTGGCGTCTCTGGATCACCCGCGGGACGTACCCATGGGAGAGCGACGGATTCCCCTACTGGTCGCACCACCATCACGCGCGCTCCTACTGGGACTTCCGGCACCTCCCGAACCTGCTCTTCGTCCACTACAACGACCTGAAGGCGGACCTGGAGGGCGAGATGCGGCGCATCGCGCGCTTTCTCGACATCGAGGTCCCCGAGCCGAAGTGGCCGATGCTCGCCGAGGCCGCGACGTTCACGGCGATGAAGCGCGACGCCGGTCTGCTGGGAGACGAGATGGGCATCATCTTCGAGGGGGGCGCAGAGCGCTTCCTGTACAAGGGAACGAACGATCGCTGGCGCGACGTCCTGACGAGCGATGACCTGGCGCTCTACGAAGCCGCCGCGGCGCGCACGCTGACGCCCGAGTTGAAGCGATGGCTCGAGCGCGGCGCCGCGTCCGGTGTCGACCCGAAGGTGATGGAGTCGCTTGCGGGGCCAGCCTGAGCCGCGCTACGCGCCACGACGACAAGGACTCTGGATCCCTCATTCGGGGAAAGGTCGGGCAAGGTGACGGTCCACGCGATACAGCACGTGCAGCTCGCAATGCCTGCCGGTCGCGAGGGCGACGCGCGCGCGTTTTACGGCGAAGTGCTCGGCCTGCGCGAGGTCCCGAAGCCTCCGGACCTCGCGAAACGCGGCGGCGCGTGGTTCGAACGTGGAGACGTGCGTGTGCACCTCGGGGTCGAGAAGGACTTCCGCCCCGCGCGCAAGGCACACATCGGCTTCCTCGTGGACGACATCGCGATCATCATCGCCGAGTGCCGGCGCCGCGGGCTCGAGATCGTCGACGACGAGCCCCTCGACGGGTTCGAGCGAATCTACGTCTACGACCCGTTCGGCAACCGGCTCGAGTTGATGCAGCCGACGAGCTGAGGGCTGTGGCGAGGAGAGCCCGGGGATCGACTTCGGCATCGACGCCGACTGCCCGGTGACCGACCAGCGTGGGATCGCTCGTGTGGACGTCCCCGGGGTCGGCACTCACCTCTGCGACAGCGGCGGTTTCGAGTTCGTCCCGGCACCCTAGCGCGGGACCGTGTTGAACCCGCGTCCCGACCGACGCATAGACGTCTTCATGGTGAAGCACTTCGACCACGTCACGATCGTCGTGAAGGATCTCGACCACGCCAGTCGATTCTTCGCGCTGCTCGGTTTCGAGCAGGACCAATCGGTGGTGATCTCTGGCCCCCGGTTCTCGCGCTACATGCTGATCGATGGCATCGAGGCCGAGCACTGCACGCTGGCCCTGCCAAATTCGACGCCGCGGCTGGAGGTGCAGCTCCTGCGCTTCCGCCACCCGGACCCGATGGCAAACGCCGACATCACCACCCTCCGACAGCTCGGCTTCAACCACGTCTGCTTCGCCGTGGACGATATCGAGGCGGAGGTGAGCCGGCTACGGGCCAACGGGATACTCACTCGGAACGACGTGATGGACTTCCACGATCGCAAGCTGGTCTTCCTCGCAGGACCCGAGGGCATCACGGTCGAGCTGGCACAGTGGCATTCCGGGCACTGATTTCCGGGCTCACGAGGAGCTCGCCCTACTCGGCCATCACGCCGCGGCCGCGGACTTCCTCGAACTCGCGCTTCTCCTCGGACGTGAGCGACTCGTCGCCGATGCGAACGGCAACCTTGCCGATCCTGCCGGTGAAGCGGAACGGCACACGATAGTCCTCGCTGACGGGCGTGCCGGTGTCCTCGCCGCAGTCGAGGGTCTCGTCGAGCGACATCCGGAAGGCCAGCGTGCGCGCCAGCTTGACGTCGCCGGCCGGCTTGCCGTCGACCAGCAAGGTGGCCGTGCCCCCCTTGCCGAGGCCGGGGCCGTCATACTCGAAGTCCATCTCGACGTTGTGCTTGCCGGGTGTGAGCGCGTCCTTGCCGGTGGCGCAGTACCGCTCCACGGCGGCGAGGTTGTAGCAGAACACGGGCTTGCCCCCGAGGACGTAGAACCCCCAGCCGCCGAAGCGTCCCCCCTGGGTGAGCAGCATGCCTTCCGCTCCGCCTTCGGGGACCTCGACGCCGGCGGCGATGTGGAACGACTTGTTCTTGACGTCGGGCGCAGCGCCTTCGGGGATGCGCACCGCGCCGGGGTAGTAGGTGAACACGTTGCGACCGCGCGTGAGGCTCGGGCGATTCGCCGTGTCGAGCCGCTCGACCTTGGAGTTGTCGAGCGGTAGCACGTTGTGCCGCGCCGCTTCCGCCAGGAAGAGGTCCTGCAGTTGGCGGAGCCTCGCGGGCTCCTTCGCGGCGAGGTCGTCGGCTTCGCTGAAGTCCTCGGCGACGTCGTAGAGCTCCCACTTGTAGTCGAGGACGCCGACGTCGCCGGCGAGGGAGGCCCACGGTGGCGTGGGCGGCGTGGTCGCGGCGACCCAGCCGTCGTTGTAGATGGCGCGGTTGCCGAGCATCTCGAAGTACTGCGTGCGATGCCGCGACGGCGCCTTCGCGTCGGCAAACGTGTAGGCCATGCTCACGCCCTCGATCGGCGCCTGCGGGACGCCGTTCAGCACCGACGGCGACTCGACGCCGACGGCTTCGAGGATCGTCGGATAGAGATCGATCACGTGATGGAACTGCGTGCGGATACCACCCTTGTCCTTGATCCGGGCGGGCCACGAGATCACCATGCCGTTGCGCGTGCCGCCGAAATGCGATGCGACCTGCTTGGTCCACTGGAACGGCGTGTCCATCGCGTGCGCCCAGCCGATCGGATAGTGGTTGAAGGTGTTCGGGCCGCCGAGCTCGTCCATGCGGCGCAGCACCTCGGCGAAGTCCTCCCGGATGTTGTTGAAGAACGTCATCTCGTTCAGCAGGCCGTTCTCCCCACCCTCGGCGCTCGCGCCGTTGTCGCCCTGGATGTAGATCACGAGCGTGTTGTCGAGCTCGCCCAGCTCGTCGATCGCGTCGAGCAGGCGGCCCATCTGGTCGTCGGCGTGCGACAACGCGGCGGCGTAGACCTCCATCATGTGGGCGGCGACCTTCTTGTGGTCGGCGTCGAGCGAATCCCACGCGGGAATACCGGCAGAGCGCTCGGTGAGCTTCGTCCTGGCCGGCACGACGCCGAGCTGCTTCTGTCGCGCGAGGGTCTCCTCGCGGACCGTGTCCCATCCCTGGTCGAACTTGCCCTTGAACTTGGCGATCCACTCCTTCGGCGCGTGGTGCGGCGCGTGCGCCGTGCCGGTCGCGTAGTAGACGAGCCACGGCTTCTGCGGCGCGACCGAGTGCAGCATCCGGATGCGGTCGATGGCGTGGTCCGCCATGTCGTCGTCGAAGAAGTAGTCCTTGACGTCGTGCGGCGGCTCGATCGGCTTGATGTTCTCGACGAGCGCCGGACTCCATTGGTTGGTGTCGCCTCCGATGAATCCGTAGAAGTATTCGAAGCCGAGCCCCGTCGGCCACAGGCCGAACGGGCCGGCCTGGCTCCCGTGCCAGTCGGGCACGTTGTGGTTCTTGCCGTACCAGGCCGTGTTGTAGCCGTTCTGCTTCAGCACCTCGGCGAAGGTGCCGTCGCTCTTCGGCATCAGCGTGTTGTAACCGGGGAAGCCCGTACCGGCCTCCATGATCACGCCGGTGGCGACCGAGTGGTGATTGCGTCCGGAGAGCAGCGCCGCGCGGGTCGGCGAGCACAGCGCCGTCGTGTGGAACTCCGTGTAGCGCAGACCCGCCTTCGCCAGGCGATCCATCGTCGGCGTCGGAATCGGTCCGCCGAAGGTGCTCGACGCCCCGAAGCCGACATCGTCGGTGAGGATCACCAGGATGTTGGGGGCGCCCTTCGGCGCTTCGACCTCCTTCGGGAAGTCCTTCACGGAGTCCTGCGTCGTGATGCCAATGCGGCCCGCGAAGGGTTGCTCGGGTCGCGGCAGCACGTCCTGTGCGTGCGCCGCGAAGGCAAGCGTTGCCGACAGACCGAACGCGATGAGTGCTGGTCGCATGTGTCCTTTCGTCACCCGAGCGGGGGCGTCCGGGTGTTGCTGGCAGCGGATGAGCGTAGCTGGCGGAATAGCGGGGATCCAGTGCCACGTCGATGTCCGTGTGGGAGGCGCCGTGACTCGCGGCGCCGGCACTTCGTGGCGGTGCGGGAGCCGTCGCGCGTCGCGCGAACGTGGGCCGGTAGGCAGACGAGCTGGGCCACCGCATCGATCCCGAGGCCCGTACTGGGACGCCAAGGCGCCGCATGGTACTCCGATGCGACCTGGAGCCGGCCAGTGCCGGGCGTGTCGCCCCTGTGTCACGGGCGCCACGGCCTCCGATCGACGCACGTCGCGCGTCTGCTCGACGGCACTCCTCGTTCGCCAGCACGGCGGAAGCGCGGCCGCCGCATGAGCACCTCCTCGACCTCATCGGTCGAAACGGAGTGCTTGCGGGCAAGTTCCTCGGCGATGCTCGTGCCGCTCGCCATGGGCGACCACCCCGACCAGTGCCGCCCAGAACGAGGAGGGACGGTCGTCATCCAGCATGCATATTTGGCTACCATTGTGCCGCATCGCCGCGCCGCTTACCCTCACCTGCGGCGGCTGCTGTCTCCCCCTCGGAGCCGCAAGGAGGCAGTCGAGGTTCGAACGCGAAGTCGAACAAGGGCTCGACCTCTTCTTCTGGGTTTTGCTCGTTGCGCTGCTCGCCGCGATCGTGGAGCGCTACCGATGACGTCGAGTTGCCTCAGCCGCGATGGACGGGGCTCATCGGATGATCCAGCTCGCCAATTCCCTCGTTGGGGTGCTCTCGCCTTCGAGCGCCGCGGCGTGAGCGCAGAGGCATGGAGGAGGAGCCAGCCATGACAGCGAGCCCTCGAGATGCGACGGCGACCCAGGCAGTCCAGGACCGGCATCCCCAGCGAGCCCAGGAGGGCGCTGTCCCGTCAAGGCAGTCCCCCGCCGAGGCGCTGCAGTCGCTGGGAGTCGATCCGGCCAAGGGCCTGTCCTCCGCCGAGGCCAGGAGTCGCCTCGCACACTATGGGCCGAATGCGCTGGAGGAGAAGGAGACGAGCCAGCTGGCGGTCTTCCTCGGCTTCTTCTGGGGGCCGATCCCGTGGATGATCGAGGCCGCAGCCCTCATGGCCGCGATCGTCCGGGACTGGGGTGACTTCACCATCATCCTCGCCCTGCTATTCTTCAACGCCGGCCTCGGCTTCTGGGAGGAACACTCGGCGTCGAACGCGCTCGCGGCGCTGAAGGGCTCGCTCGCGCTCAAGGCCAAGGCGCTGCGCGACGGGGTCTGGAGCGAGATCGCCGCGCGCGATCTGGTGCCCGGCGACATCGTGCGCATCCGGCTCGGCGACGTGGTGCCAGCGGATGCGCTCCTCGTGCGGGGCGACTACCTGAGCATCGATCAGGCGGCACTCACCGGGGAGTCCCTGCCGGTCACGAAGAAGGAGGGGAGCGCGGCGTACTCGGGCTCGATCGTGAAGAAGGGCGAGATGATCGGCGTCATCACCGCGACGGGCGGCAACACGTTCTTCGGCCGCACGGCGAAGCTGGTACAGTCGGCGGGGGCCACGTCGCACTTCCAGGCGGCGGTGATGAAGGTCGGCGACTTCCTCATCGTGAGCGCCGCAGCGCTGGCGGTCATCTTGGTGGGCGTGCAGCTTGCCCGCGGCGCCGACCTGCTCCGGCTCGCCACGTTCGTGCTGATCCTCCTGGTCGCCTCCGTGCCGGTGGCGATGCCGGCGGTGCTGTCGGTGACCATGGCGCTCGGGGCCAAGCGCCTCGCCGACCAGAAGGCCATCGTGTCGCGCCTGGAGTCGATCGAGGAGATGGCCGGCATGGGGATCCTCTGCTCCGACAAGACAGGCACGCTCACGCAGAACAAGCTGACCCTGGGTGAGGTGCAGACCTGGGGCGGGGCGGACGCCCACGGGGTGATCCTGGCCGGCGCACTCGCCTCCAAGGCCGAGGACCAGGACCCGATCGACCTCGCGGTGCTCGCGGGGCTCGAGGACAAGTCGACGCTCAGGGCTTACACGCAGACCGCGTACGTGCCCTTCGATCCGGTCACGAAGCGGACCGAGGCAACGGTGCGGGATGCGCAGGGACGCGAGTTCCACGTCTCCAAGGGCGCGCCGCGGGTCATGTTCGACCTCGCCACGCTCGCCGGCGGCGAGCGCGAGAAGGCGCAGCAGGTCGTCGACAACCTGGCGGCGAAGGGCCTGCGGACGCTCGGCGTCGCCCGAGCCGACCAGCCGGGCGTGTGGAGCCTCCTCGGGATCCTGCCGATCTACGATCCGCCACGTCCCGACTCGAAGGAGACGATCGCACGGGCCGAAGGCTACGGCATCCAAATCAAGATGGTAACCGGCGACGACGCGGCCATTGCCGCCGAGATCGCCGGAGATCTCGGCCTCGGCCGCAACATCCAGCCGGCGAGCGAGTTCTTCCAGGGCGACGCGGCGAAGGGCCAGATCGCCTCCGACGTGGCCGAGCGGATCGAGCGGGCCGACGGCTTCGCGGGCGTGTTCCCCGAGCACAAATACGCGATCGTGAAGGCGCTCCAGGAGCGCGGCCACATCGTCGGCATGACCGGCGACGGCGTCAACGACGCGCCGGCGTTGAAGCAGGCTGACATCGGCGTGGCCGTATCGGGCGCGACGGATGCGGCGCGCGCCGCGGCTGCGCTCATCCTCACGGCACCGGGCCTCGCGACGATCATTCTCGGCATCGAGGAGGCGCGGCGCATCTTCGAGCGCATGATGAGCTACACGCTCTACCGTATCGCCATGACCATGGACATCATGGTCTTCATCGTGCTCGCGACCATCTTCTACGGCTTCTTCCCGCTCACGGCGATCATGATCATCGCCCTCGCGCTGCTCGACGACCTTCCGATCATGACCATCGCGTTCGACAACGCCACGGTGGCGCCGCAGCCCGTGCGCTGGCAGATGGACCGGGTGCTGACGGTGTCGGTCGTGCTCGGCGCGCTGGCGGTCATCCAGAGCTTCGGGCTGCTCTACGTCGGCAAGACCGTGCTCGGCCTCGACCAGCCGCATTTGCAGACGATGATGTTCCTGCAGCTCGTGGTGGGTGGCCACCTGATGCTGTTCCTCACCCGATCGAGCGGGGCGTTCTGGCGTCCACCATTCCCGAACGCGCGGCTCTTCTGGGCCATCGTCGCGACGCAGGTGTTCGCGGCGTTGATGGCGGCCTACGGCTGGCTCGTGCCGGCACTGCCCTGGACGCTCGTCGGCCTGGTGTGGGGCTACAACCTTGCGTGGATGGTGGTCGAGGACGTCGCCAAGCTTGGACTCTATCGGGAGCTGAAAGCGCGCCGCATGGGGACGACACTCCTGCAGACACGGATGCGGACATCGTTGACGACGTTCGGCGGCCTGCACCGGCCTGCCGGGCCCCGGTCCGCCGTGGCCCGCTCCTGATCGGGGCGCCACGGCCATGAACTACCGCAAGCAGTTCGTCGTCAGGCCCGGGGCGAAGGTTCGGCTCTCGAAGATCGACCCCGCGTACACCGGCAAGCATAGCTCGCACGAGCAGGCACTGCCGAAGATCCAGAAGTACCTCGAGCGCCTGAGCAAGCTGCAGTACCTGCTCTATGCGGACGGCAACCAGTCGCTGCTCGTCGTGCTGCAGGCCCTCGACGCCGGCGGCAAGGATGGTGTCGTGCGTCACGTGTTCAACGCCATGAACCCGCAGGGCACCGCCGTCTTCGGCTTCAAGCAGCCGAGCAAGGTCGAGCTCGCTCACGACTTCCTCTGGCGCGCCCACGAGCGCACGCCGGAGAGGGGCGAGGTGGTCATCTTCAACCGCTCGCACTACGAGGACGTGCTCGTGGTGCGGGTTCACAAGCTCGTGCCGAAGGCGGTGTGGTCGAAGCGCTACGAGCTGATCAACGATTTCGAGAAGATGCTCTCCGAGAATGGAACGCGCATCGCGAAGTTCTATCTCCACATCAGCCCCGAGGAGCAGCTCGCCCGTTTCCACGAGCGGCTCCAGGACCCGGGCCGGCACTGGAAGATCAGCGAGACCGACTACTCCGAGCGCGAGCTCTGGCCTGCCTACGTCGACGCGTTCGAGGAGGCCATCGAGCAGACGAGCACGAAGCACGCGCCATGGTACGTCATCCCATCCGACCACAAATGGTTCCGCGATCTCGCCATTTCGCAGGTCATCGCGGACACGTTGGAGGAGATGGGCCTGAAACTCCCCCCGACGCAGGTGGACATCGCCGAGATCCGTCGCAAGTACCACGCCGCCGCGGAGGAGCAGGCCCGGCGGGACGGCCGGGGAGCCGGGGGGGCGCGTCAGGCGAAGGCGGGCGCCAGGAAGTAGACGGGGCCGTGCCGCGCGGAGCGGCCGGGGCAGTCACGCGCCGGCACGTGCGCGGCTCGAGGAAACGCTGGGGCAGGACGTTCACCGGGCGAAGAGCACCGACGAGCGCGCCGCACAGTCGCTGCTCGCGTCGCTTTCCTGACTGGCTCAGTCGACGAATGCGCCCTCGCCGAGTCGACGATACGAGTCGTACGGGGTGGTCGCCGTCCGCCCTCGGGTGCGCTCGATCCCCCGGGGCGCCGCCCGGCTCGTACGCTAGAGGTAGCCGATCTGGTGGGCCTGCCGCTCGAGGTCGTCGCGGAACTTCGGGTGGGCGATGGCGATGAGCCGTCTGGTGCGCTCGGCGATGCAGCTGCCGCGCAGCTCGGCTACGCCGTACTCGGTGGCGACGCAGTCGACGACGTTCTTCATCGTCGTCACCGCGGCGCCGGGGTGGAGTTGCGCGACGATGCGCGAGGCCGACTCGTCCGACGTGGCTGAATGCAGGACGATGAAGGACTTGCCGTTCGATGCGAACATCGCGCCGCGGGCGAAGTCGGGCTGTCCCCCGGACGACGAGTAGTAGCTGCTCCCGAGGGACTCGGAGGCGCACTGCCCGAGAAAGTCGACCTCCATCGTCGCGTTGACCGCGACCATGTCGTCCTCGCGCGCGATGTTGCGCGGGTCGTTGGTGTAGTCGACCGGCCACAGCTCGAGGCCCGGGTTCTCGTCCACGAACGCATGCAGCCGCTGGCTGCCGAGGACGCTCGTGCAGACCATCTTCCCGGGGTGCGTGCGCTTGCGTACGCCGGTGACGGCGCCGCTCTCGACCAGATCGACGAACCCCTCGCCGAACAGTTCGGTGTGGACGCCGAGGTCCTTGTGATCCTTCAGCAGGCCGAGCACGGCGTCGGGGATGGCACCGACGCCGATCTGCAGGGTGGCGCCGTCCGGGATGCGCTCGGCAACCAACGCGGCGACGGGGCCATCGGTCGGCCGCAGCTCGTGCCGCGGCAGCTCGATGAGCGGGTAGTCCGCTTCGCACCAGCCGACCAGCTGACTCACGTGCAGCTGATTGGCACCGAATGTGCGCGGCATCTGGCGATTCACCTCGACGAAGAAGGGCACCTGCCCGATCATCGCAGCAGAGTAGTCGGCCTCGACGCCCAGAGAGAAGTAGCCGTGGCGGTCCGGCGGTGCGACGGCGACCAGCACGAGCGACGGCTGCAGCGAGCGCAGCATCAGCCGCGGCACCTCGCTGAAGCTGT
Source organism: uncultured delta proteobacterium (assembly GCA_963815115.1). GTDB lineage: Bacteria > Desulfobacterota > Binatia > DP-6 > DP-6 > CAVQLX01. The sequence continues at coordinate 32,726 of CAWFFN010000002.1, forward strand.
TCGGAACGAGGTCGCAGCTGCCCCGATGAAAGGCCGCGCGGTCGCTGACCGAGAGGAACCACGACACGTGGCGCAGCCCGGGGTAGGCGCCATCGATGTACCTCCGGGGGCGAATGGGAAACATCTGATGCAGGCGCAGGTCGCGGAAGCGTTCCGCGTTTGCCTCGATGGCGTCGAGGATCGTCATCGGGGCCGCGTTGGCTACCCCGACGATCACGTTCGCGCCGTCACGCAGATGTCCGAGTACCGCCTCGGCGGGGCACCGTTTCGCCGCCAGGCTGGCGGCGATCGCCATCGGGTGCGGCATGGACACCGGAGTGTAGCACAAGGCCCTCCCAGCCGCCGTGGCACGTGTCGGGGGAGCCGGCCGCGCCCGGCCGGCCCGGCACGCATCTCGGAATGTCCCCCTGCGCCGACGCCAGCGCGCGCGTGCGCCGCACCTGCGTCGTTCGGGACTTGCCCTCGTCCTTCAGGAACGCGGGCGGCAGGTTGCTCGTGGAGAGACCTGCCGCCCGCTCTCTCGCACGGGTCATCGCCGGGCTCAGTCGACGAACGCGCCGCTCGGCGAGCCGCCCATCGTGGTCGTGGTGGTGACGGTCGTCGGCGTGGTGGTGGTGGTCTCCGGCGTGGTGGTCGACGTGGTCGCGATCGGCGGCACGTTCTTGTACTTGATCTTCAGCGGCAGCACCTGGCCGCGGATCTCGCCGCTGGTGCTTGCCGGCGGGGGACCCATGGTGTGGATGTTGATGTACCAGAGCCCGTTCTTGAGATCCTTCTGCTGCTGCTTGTCACTGACGACGACGCATCCCTGCTTCGGGCTGCCGACGGGCGACGGTCCCGGCGGCACGCCGTTGGTGATGTTGATCAGCACGGGGGAGGCCACGCCCGGGCCGGCCACATCACCCTTCATGGCCGGGCCATGGAAGTGTGCCAGGAACTCGGTCCCGGCGAGCGGCGTGTAGCTGATCGCGTAGCACAGGTTGGACGTGTCCTTGTTGAAGGTGAGGAACGCCACGCCGGTCGAGGGGCTTTGCGTGGGCGGCGTCTCCTGCGCGCCGTTGAGCTGCGCGATGAACACCGGATCAAAGGTATCGGCGGCTGCCGGACTGGCGCAGAGCCCGGCGGCCAGGAACGAGAACGCCAGGACCGTTGTCGATGTCATCACCGGGAACACATCACGGAACCGTCCAGACATCGGGCACCTCCCCGTTCGGAATTTTGGAACAGGTTGAGCACGAGGTCCGGTTCGACGCGAGACCAAATCCTTCGCACCGCCATGAAAAGTTCTTAGCGCTGCAGCGGCGGGCGTCCGCAATACGTCGGCACCTCCATCCATCTTCATGCGGCGCTGGATCGTACGGGGCTGGCTGGTCGGGCCCGGATGAAGCGGACGCGCGTGGTCCGCCTCGGCGGCTGCGTTCAGCCCGCGTCCTTCGCGCGCGCCCGGGCGAGAGCCGGACGCGCACTCGCTCGCGCGAGGTACGCGTCGACGACGTCGCCTGCCGGCAGCAGCGAGCGGCTGAACTGTCCCATGCTGGCGATCAGGATGTCGGCGCCCGAGAACCGCTCGCCCAGCACCCAGGGACCGGCGCTCAGGGCCGACAGGACGCGCGCATTCATCTCCGCACGGCCACGGAACGTGCGGATCACGGCCGGATTGTCCGCGATGCCGGCAAACTCGAGCGTCGCGACCGGCTCCATGACGCCGGCGTAGTACGCCAGCCACGACAGGTAAGGGCCGCGCATCGGATCGCCCACCGCCGGTCCGATGCCGGCGCCGGGAAACTTGTCCGTGAGATAGAGGACGATCGCCGCCGACTCGGTGACGAGCGTGCCGTCGTCCACGAGCGCGGGAACCTTCTTGTCAGGGTGCGGGTTGGTGGGGTCGGGCGCTCCCGAGCCATCCGGGCGCGGAATGCTCGTCAGCGCGATCGTGTAGGTCGCACCGACTTCCTCGAGCAGCCAGAGAATGCGCGAGGAGCGAGACTGTGGAGCGTGGTGGATGGTCAGCATTGGCCGGGATTAGACCCCGCGTCGAGCTCACACAACGCCTGCGAAGATCGCCGTTCGAACGATGCCAGGCTACTCCGGAGCCGAGCAGCGACGCGACACGAAGCGCCAAATCGGGGCCTTGACCGGATCTGGGCAGGGCGGACCCTGAGGGGGGCCGGCGCGGAAGGCCGCCGGCCTCGGAGGAGATGCCATGCATTGCCGCGCACCACGCCCTGCCCCACGACCACCACCACGACCATGCCGTGACGGAGCGGGCAGCTAGCCCGGATAATTCACGCCGGCCAGCGTGAGAAAGCCACCGCCCCTCTCCAAGTGTGCTAGAAACGCGCTTGTCGAGAGCAGCGTCGTGCACGCGGCGGGGAGGTGGCGGTGGCTACAGAGTGTCATACGCAATTCGGCTTCACTTTCCAACGGAAGGTGACGGCCGCGTTCGACGGCGGCGAGATCACGAGCGACGCGGGGCTGCTGCTCGTTCGGGAGTTCGACGAACGGCTCGGCCTGACCGCAGCGCTCCGCGCGGCCGTCGCCGATCGTCGTGATCGCCGCTACGTGACCCACGACGTGCTGACCCTGCTGCGGCAGCGGGTGTACCAGATCGCCGCCGGCTACGAGGATGCCAACGACGCCAGGTACCTGCGGCACGACCCGACCCTGCAGACCGTTGCCCAGCGCCTCGGCACCCCGCTCGCGTCGCAGCCGACCCTCTCGCGGCTCGAGAACGCGGTCGAGTGGGGCACCGTCCGGCGATTGGGCCGGGTGCTGCGCCAGTGGTTTACCCGCCACGCCGTCGCGCGCCGCGTGCCGCCGGCCGAACTCATCCTCGACATCGACTCGACCGACGATCCGACCCACGGGCAGCAGCAGCTCAGCTTCTTCAACGGACACTACGACCAGCACATGTACCATCCGCTGCTCGTCTTCGCCGACGGCTATCTCCTGGGCGCGCGGTTGCGCCCGGGCGACGTCGGCGGCGCGACCCACCTGCGCCCGCTGCTCGCGCCGATCGTGACGCACCTGCGCGCCGCGCTGCCGGCCACCGCGCTTGCCCTGCGGGCGGATGGCGGCTTCTGCAACCCGGATCTGCTCGCCTACGCCGAGCACGCTGGGCTCACCTACGCCATTGGGATGCCGCCGAACCCCAAGCTGGTCGCGGCCGTCGCACTCCACCGCGTCCACGCCCAAGTGGTCTACCTGCGCACCGGGCAGCCCGTGCGGTGGTTTACCAGCGTGCGCTACCAGACCCGGAGCTGGCGCCGGCCGCGCCGCGTGCTCGCGCTGATCGAGCACACCGCACAGGGGCCGAACGTCCGCTTCGTCGTCACCAACCGCCGCGGGCGGGCCGCCGACCTCTTCCACTGGTACCACCAGCGCGGGCAGGCGGAAAATTTCATCAAGGAGCTCAAGCGCGATCTCGCCGCCGATCGGCTCTCCTGCCATGCCTTCCGCGCCAACGCCGTGCGCCTCCTGCTCCATGCGCTCGCCTACGACCTGCTGCACCTCTTCCGGCTCCGTGTGCTGGCCGGCACCTCGCTCGCCACTGCGACGCTCGGCACCGTACGGCTGCGACTCCTCAAGCTCGGCGCCCGCGTCGTCCGCTCGGTGCGACGGTGGTGGTTTCATCTCGCCACCGGTTGGCCCGGGCAGCCACTCTTCCTGGCCATTCACCAGCATCTCCGCAGGCTGCGCGCCTCGCCCTGAGCGCGCCGCTCCAGGCCCCCCCATGCGTCCTCCGTATCGCGGTCGCCGTCACCGCATCCCCGACCTGTGCCCACAATGGCGGCCACGGGCCTCGCGCTGCACGCCGCGACGTGCCTCGCACCCGGCGGCCCCTATCCCGTAGCCGGATGGGTCGCGAGCGCCGCGCCGCGCTCGTCGTCAGCCGTCCACCGCTGGCACTTCATGAATGATCCGGGCTAGGAGCCTGACCCAAGACTCCGCCGCATTATGTTGCTAGAAGGGCGACATGGCGGAGGCGGGACGGTGGAAGCCGTATGTGCAGCGGCAGGGGCAGCTGCTGCCGACGTTCGTTGAAGACACGCTCGACCCGAGCGATCCGGTCTTTTTCATCGACGACGCCGTCGAGAGTCTCGACCTGACGCCGTTCGAGCAGCGCTACGCCGAGACGGGCGAGCATGCCTACGCGCCGCGGCTGTTGCTCAAGCTGTGGCTGTACGCGGCGACGCAGGGCGTATTCAGCGGCCGGGAGATCGCGCGGCGGCTCCGGCGCGACCTAGCTTTCCGGTACCTGGCGGGGGACGGGCCGGTGCCAGATTTCCGGACGATCAATCGCTTCCGGGTGCGGCATCGGGAGGACTTCGCCTGGGTGCTGCGGGCGACCGTCCGGCTGGCGCGCGGGGCCGGGCTGGTGAAGCTCGGGCTCGTGACGGTGGACGGCACGAAGTTGCGGGCGAACACGTCGCGGCACAAAGCGATGAGCCACGCGCGGCTCCAGCAGGAGGAGGCGCGGCTCGAGGCCGAGCTCGCCGCGTTGGTGACCAAGCTGGATGACGTGCAGGCCGCGGAGGACCGCGAACACGGCGAGGACGACGACGGCAGTGGGGGGTTACCCGCCGAGCTGCGGACGCGGGAGCAGCGGCTGGCCAAGCTGCGGGCGGTGCGGGCGCAGTTGGAGGCCGAGAAGGGTGCGACGTTGAAGCCGCGGCACCAGAAGAGCTTTGCCGACCCCGACGCGCAGATGATGCGCGCGGGGGACGGGGCCTTGGTCTACGCCTACAACGCCCAGGCAGCCGTGAGTGCGGACGGGCTGATCGTGGCGACCGGGGTGACGACGGCGGTGCGGGACATTGGGCAGTTGGTCCCCATGATCGAGGCGGTGACCGCGACGACCGGAGAGTCGCCTGGCTGCACGGTGGCCGACAATGGGTATCTCACGGAGGCGAATCTCGCGACCCTCGCGGAGCGGGGCGTGCGGTGTCTCGTGGCGGTGGGCCGCGAGGGCAAGGCCGTGCGGTGGCCGCAGGGACCGCACACCCAGCGCATGCATCGCCTGCTCCATCTGCCGTGGGCGCAGCGCTGGTATGCCTGGCGAAAGACGCAGGCGGAGCGTCCTTACGCGGAGATCAAGCACGCGATGGGCTTTCGCCGGGTCGCGCTGCGGGGCGTGGCGAAGGTCGGCGGCGAGTGGGACCTCGTGTGCGCGGCCTTCAACCTGCGGCGGCTGCGGGCGCTGGGCCTCGTCCCGGCGTAGACTCTGCCGCACACGCGGCGTGCGTCGGGGGCGTGGGGTCGCCGTCGGAGCGAATCCGCAGCCCCTTGCGCGCGCTCGCGGCCCATCGATGCGGCGCTGCACACTCGTCGGCGCGCATGGGGCGAGGACGCTGAGCGGAGACGGTGACCCCACGCCCCCGCACCGGCGTCTCGGGTCACGCTCCTAGACGACGTCGACCCCGGACCTCACGGTGCTGACGCTGGCAGGGGTCGTTGCCGCCGGTAACCTGCTCGTGATGGGGCGGTGATCACCGGTCGGTGACGGCCGCGAGCTCGCGGTATTCCTCGTCGGTCAATCGCAAGGAAGCAGCCTGCACGTTCTCCTCGAGATGGGCGATCGAGGAAGTCCCTGGGATGGGCAGCATCACGGGGGACCGCTCGAGCAGCCAGGCGAGCGCGACCTGCTTCGGCGTGCTTCGGTGATTGTGCGCGATCCTCTCGAGCAGCATCCCGCCTACCTTGCCCGACCCAGCGGGAACCACGGGAGAAGCGCTGCCGCCGACAGGTCGGCGCGTGCCCAGATGTCGGCGGTGCGTCAGGCGGCGCGACGAGAGAGGGGGGCGCACGTGCAAGGCCGCATCGTCGGCTCACCGCGCGATGCCGCCTTGCCTGCGATCGTCGCGGGTGTAGCGTGAAGCGAGCGCCACGGGAGCGACTCGCCATGCAGGCCACGACACCGACGACCGAGGTGGCCCCGCCAACCTTCGATGCTCTCCTCGCCTGGCTCCGGCAGCAGCGCGAGGCCGGGTCGGTCCATCACGACGAGCAGCACGGCATCTGGCAGGTGTTCGGATATGCCGACGTGGAGCGCGTGCTCTCCGATCCCGCCGCCTTCTCGTCCGACTTCAGCGAGCTCATGCCGGCGCAGCGGGACTTCGCGCTCTTCAGCCGCGGCAACTTCGTGCGCATGGATCCGCCGAAGCACCGCAAGCTGCGCGGCCTGGTCAGCCAGGCCTTCACGCCCCGCATGGTGAGCGGCCTCGCGCCCCGGATCGCCGAGCTCACCACGGAGCTGCTCGACGGCCTCGGCGGAGCCGGGCGCTTCGATCTCGTCGACGGGCTGGCGTATCCGCTGCCCGTGATCGTGATCGCCGAGCTGCTCGGCATCCCGGTGGACGATCGCCCGATCTTCCGGCGGTGGGCCGAGCTTCTCTTCTCGCAGAACCAGCAGACCTCGGAGATCAGGCTCGACGACGCAGCCCTGCGTGCGCTCTTCGACGCCGTCGCGCCGACCATGCATGAGATGAACACCTACCTGCTCGAGCACATCGGGCAGCGCCGTGCGCATCCCGACGACGATCTGATCAGCGAGCTCGTGGCGGCCGAGGTGGACGGGGAGCGCCTCGACGACGAGGAGATCGTCGGGTTCGTGGGTCTGCTCCTGATCGCCGGGCACGTCACCACCACGGCGCTCCTCGGCAATGCCGTCATCACGCTCGACGAGCATCCCGACGCGGCCGCGGAGCTGCGCGCCGATCCGAGCCGGCTCCCCGCAGCCATCGAGGAGGTGCTGCGCTACCGATCACCCTTCCCTCGCCTGGCCCGGCGGGCCGCCCGGGACGTCGAGCTCGACGGACGGACGATCGCCGCGCACGAGGTCGTCATCCTGTGGGTCGCCTCGGCGAATCGCGACCCCGCGGAGTTCTCCGATCCGGACCGGTTCGACATCCATCGATCGCCGAACCCGCACCTGGCCTTCGGCCACGGCATCCATTTCTGCCTGGGAGCGCCGCTCGCTCGGCTGGAAGCGAGGATCGCGCTCGGCATCCTGTTCGAGCGGTATCGGAGCATCGCGCTGGCACGCGACGCGCCGGCGGAGTTTCACAACCCGTGGACGATGGTCAGCGCGAAACGGCTCCCCGTGGACGTGCGGGCCACGTGATGGCGCGCGAGGTCACTCAGGCGTGCGAGCTGGCGGCGATCTGCGGCGCCGGCCGCCGCTCGAGCTGACGCCCCATGGGCTGGCCGGCTCGTCCGACGGATCCGGCGGCTCCTGCCCCGGACGCAGCTCCGGAGGCACGTGCTCGAGGTTCACGCGAACGCGCGTCCACGTCGTGAAGCGGCCGCGCATGGCGTCGACGAGCACGTCGCGCGGGACGAGGTGTGACGCCGCCTCGGGATGGCGCGCCTTCCACCGCTCCAGCCCGGCGAGCGCGTCCTCCTTCTTCCGCGCGCGTCCGATCTCGATGAGCGGCTTCGTGCTCCGCCGGCGACCCGACGCCGCCGAGCCGTCGCCTGGCCTCGCACGTGACGGCTGGACCCGCCGCGGCTCACCCTCCTGCTTGCGATAGTGCGGCGGCCAGGGCGCGTCACCCAGACCGCTCGCCTCCTGCGCGCGGGAGAGCTCCAGCAACGGGTCGAGCGAGCACGGATGCGCATCGATGTCGGCGTGCCGATCACCCAGCCGGGCGAAGCGCGACGGCATCGTGCGCAGCGTGAAGTCCTCGGGACGGCACGACGCGAGCTCCTCCCAGGTGAGCGGCGCCGAGACGCGCGCGTCGGGCTTCGGGCGGATCGAGTACGCGCTCGCGACCGTGCGATCCTTGGCGTTCTGGTTGTAGTCGACGAAGACGCCGTGGCGCTCCTCCTTCCACCACTTGCTGGTCGCCAGACGGGGGGCACGGCGCTCGACCTCGCGTGCGAGGGCGAGCGCCGCGCGGCGGACCTCGTCGAACGTCCAGCGACGCTCGAGGCGGACGTTCACGTGCACGCCGCGCGAGCCCGAGGTCTTCGGCCACCCGACGAGGTGGAGATCGCCCAGGACCTCGCGCACCACCGCGGCCACCTCGACGATCTGGGGCCATTCGACCCCGGGCACCGGGTCGAGGTCGACGCGCAGCTCGTCCGGGTGCTCGAGGTCGTCGGTGCGCACGGGATGAGGATGCAGCTCGAGACACGCGAGGTTCGCCATCCAGGCGAGCGTCGCCCCGTCGCGCGGCACCACCTCGTCGGCGGTGCGACCCGACGGGAAGGCGATGGTGCAGACCTCGACCCAGGGCGGCCGGCTCGTCGGCGCCCGCTTCTGGTAGAAGAACTCCCCGTCGATGCCGTTCGCGTAGCGCACCAGTACGTTCGGCCGGCCGCCAGCGCCGCGCAACGCCCCGTCGGCGACCGCCAGGTAGTACTGCACGACGTCGAGCTTCGTGACGCCGGCCCCGGGAAAGAGCACCTTCGACGGGTTCGAGATCGCGACGTCGTGACCGGCGATCGAGAGGATGACGTGTTCGCGCGACGTCGGCACCGGTCCGGATCATATCGCATGGCCGCCAAGGGCGGCCCACCTCCGATGCGGTCGTGTCGCGGTCGCACGCCACACCGCGCGGCGACACCCACGCATTTTTCCACCTTTGTGTACTTGTCAGTCCCGGGCGGCGCGGGTACTTGATCAGGGGCTTGCCAACAAGGGCATCGCAAACGCTTCTCCGGTAATCCCTCCCAATGAGTATCCGTCGCTGGATCGCGCCGGGGCCTCGCTCAGCCCTACTCCGACCCGGCAAGAACCGCGACGGGATCCGGGGTCGCATGCGCGGCGCCACGTAGCGGGCAACGGGCACGGGGGAGCAGCCGCCGGGCACGGCAGACGACTTGTCTCGTCGCTGCTTCCCCGTGCCCCTCCGCTTCGACCGAAGCGGTCGCCGGCCTGCCGGCGGAGACCCGGTTGAGTGGCGGCAGGCGTCGGATGGGATCCGCTCGGACCCAGACGCCGCGCCGCCGGCAACGAGGATGCTTGACACGCGCCGCGGCTCCGTGATCGCCACGACGCGACGAGGATCACGGTCCGCGGATGCGCAGATTCGCCGAGCCCACCAGGAAGATCGGTAGTTCGGAGGACGAGCACCCCCCGGCCCCTTCACCGGCCCTGCGCAAGCTGGTGCACCGCGCGTACCGTGGCCGGGAGCGCGTGATACGCGACATCGTCGCGCGCTGCCGGCAGATTCCCTGCTATCGCGTCCTCTCCGGCCCGGCACTCGAGGCGCTGGACCGGACCGTCGATCATCTCGCCGCGGGCTTCTACCGGCGGAGCATCATCGAAGGACGGGTGCCGACGCCGCAGGAGATGGAGCTGCCGATCCGCACCGCCCGGCGGCGGGCGGCGGACGGTGTGCCTCTGGACGAGGTCGTGAAGGCCTACCAGGTCGGGCTCCGGCTGCTCTGGGCGCACCTGATCGCCACGGCGGCCGCGGATCCGGCCGTGCGCCTGGAGCTCCTCGAGCGCGTTCCGGTGACCCTCACCGCCCACAGCGCGGTCGTCACGGCGGTCATCGAGGCGTATGTCGAGGAGCGGGGACGCCTCCACGGAGCGCACACGCAGGCCTTCGAAGGGTTCCTACGCCTGCTCGTCGCCCCGGAGACACCGCTCGCAGTCATCGAGCGTCGGGCGACGGCACTCCGCCTGCGGCTCGACCTGTGCCGGAGCGTCGTCCTGTTCCGTCCGCTCGCGTCCGAGGACGACCACGCCGCCGAGGCCAACGTCGAGGGGCTGGGCGGCGTGCTGGCGTCCGCCATGCACCGCGATGGCACCCTGATCGGTCTGGGTCGCTTCGAGAAGGACGTCCTGGCACTGCTCGCACTCGAGCCCGACTCGCAGGCGCTCGCGGACCTGCTCGCCAGGATGCCCGCGCACGACTGGCACATCGGCATCGGGGCCGCCGGCGAGGGACCGTCGAGCCTGCGCCGTGCCGTCTTCGAGGCGCAGCGCGCCGTCGCCGTCGGCAGGCTCGTCCGTCCATCGGAGCGGGTCCATCGCTACGCCGACCTCGCGCTCCTCGACGTCGTCAACGTCGGCTCGTCGACCGCCGAGGAATACGCCACCCGGATCCTGGGAGCACTCGCGCGCCCCGGTACGGGCGCCACGTACCGCAGGACGCTGGACGCGTTCCTACGTCACGGCATGCGGCGGAAGGTCGCGGCCGCGGCGCTCGGCATCCATCCGCACACGCTGTCCTATCGGCTGAACCGGCTCCGCGAGCACTTCGGCATCGACCTCGACGACTACGACGTCCGCCTGCGCGTGGAGCTCGCGCTCCTCATCCTCGGCGCCACCGATGTAACCCCGACGTCCTGAGCCGCCCGCCAGACGATGACGGGAACGTCGGCGCCGAGACGGGCGCTCCCGTCCCGGCGCCGCCCGCCCTCTCAGGGCACGGCGGAGTGCACGGCCTGCTGCTTCACGTCGTGTGCGTCGGGACCGAGCCAGAAGCCGTCCCGTACCAGACGCTTGCTCGCGTCGGCGACATGGGAGACGTAGTCGCCGTGGTTCCGATAGAGCGACTGCAGCGTGTCCTCGCCGAACGGGACGCTGTAGCCGTACAGGATGCAGAAGCCCGAGAACGTCGTGACGTGCGCCACGGTGTCGGTCGGGACGTACGTCGCGGTCGGCACGTCGAGGAACGGCGTGCGCACGCCGCCCAGCGCATTGCCGAACGCGTCGCGCGCGACCGTCGGCGGGGTCGTGCTCGTGACCGTGATCGGGTCGGCGTGAGGCGGCGGGGTCTGTTTCCGACCGATCCAGTCGGTCAGGTCGGCAAAGGCGGCATTCTCCACGTTGCTGAACGGGAACGGGTTCGGGTCGATCACGCCCGGGACCCCGACCGTCGGTCCAGGGACGAATTGCTGGTGCGTGCACCCGGTCGGCGGGAGGTCCGCGGCAGTGATCCCGAGCAGCTCGGCGAGGTTCAGACTGAGCGTCAGCACATCGCCCTGGTGTGCAGGCGGCTGGTCCTTAGAGACGTGACTCGAGCCCGGGACCTCCCACAGGCGGTAGCGGTCGTCCGCCGCGTCGCTGTCGGGGCGGCGATAGGCCAGGCCGTTGGGAACCAGGACGCCGATGGCGATCTCGGTCTCCGTGTTGATGTGAATGACCGGGACGTCACGCGGCTGCATCTGTATCCGCGGATCGCCGGCGGGCAGCGCGCCCGCCGGCGTCAGGCCGAAGTTCACGTTGCTCGGCCCGCGCGTGCCGCCGGGGACGTAGCCGTCGTAGATCGGCCCGCCGCCGGGCATGCGCTCGAGCGAATGGAAGGTCTCGGCTTGCGTGAAGGTGAACGCGCCGTCCTGGGAGAAGCCGGCCTCGAAGACGCGCTCGACGTCGAGGTCGTGCGTCGGGCTTCCCGGTCCGTTGTCCTTGAACAGCGCCCCGATCTGCGCCGCGATGTCGAAGGTGATGCCGTCGTAGACCGCATTGTTCCCGTTCGGCGTGAACGGCATGTAGGGCCAGTCGAGCGGAGCGTAGCGCGTCGCGTTGAAGGTCTTGAGCGTGTTGACCGTCACCGACTTGGACGTCCATCCGACGAAGACGTCGCCGTTACGCACGAAGTAGTTGCTGGAACGGTCCCAGATGCCCGCGATGTCGAAGTTGGCGCTCGGGTTCAGCGGCTCGATGACCACCGTGCCGCTGAACTTGTTCCGCTTGACGGGACGGATCACGAGCATCCGGGTCGTGTAGGGAATTGTGCACCCGAGCGTGGCGACCGCCGGGCAGGGCGAGACGAGCTGGATGCCCGTCGGCGTGTACTCGTAGATGGTCCCCGTCCCCGAGAAGAAGTACTCCTGCTCGACGTAGCCGTCCGGAACGGGCGGCTCGACCGAGAAGCCGAGCGCGATGAACGGGAAGTCGGTGGGAGTCGATGCGATCGGTCCGGTCACCGTCGGGATCGACACGGTGAACGGTGTCACGTCGCCGGCCGCGCCGGATCGAGGCGTGCCGACCAGCCCGACGCACAGTGCCATCACAACCAGGGGGAGCCAGCGACTCCGGTGAGTTCTCCATGTTCCGCCGCCACGGATCACGTTCATAGCGCCTCCGTCGTTCGATCGTGGGCGGCGCGAGCCCACTCGTGACGATCAGCCGGGAGCGATGCGTCCCCCCGATGTCACAGGCACGGCATCGGCCGCGTTCGTAGTTCGATGGCTGACGACTAGCATCGGCGTCCGGGGCGTCAATGTGCTTCCTCGACCAGAAGTCGCGACCGTTCTTGTCCCGGGAGGACAAGCCCCTCCGGCCGTGACGAGCTCCCCGAAGCGGCCACGAGCAGTCGCGGGCGATCCACGAGGCCCGCCGGCTCCAACCGACGCTCACCCACGAAGTGCTTCCAGATCGATGTCGTCGGACGGAGAGACGTCCGCTTTCAGTAGGCGCGCCATCTGATCGAGTGCATGGGCGTTGTCAGGCTCTCGTTCGGACGCGACGCAGTCGGAGCTGCGGTATCGGCCATCGAGCCTAGGCCGCGTCGTCGGCGGCGACTCCCTCTTCGAGAAGTCAAGCACAGGCAGAAGATCGAGCAAGATTGATTCAGCGTTCCGAGGTGACGCGGCAACGCGAGCGATGCGGGCTAGGTTCGGGAGACGTCCGAGGTCCAGGAAAGCAATTGGTCGGCGGTCATGCAGTTCACGATCCGTTGGTCCGGAATGCCAGCCCGCCGGGCCGCAGCGATGCCGAAATCGAGAAAGGCGAGTTGGCCGCACGCATGGGCGTCGGACCCGATCGAGATTCTCACGCCGACCTCGCAGGCGAGATTGAGCAGCTCTGCGTCGAGGTCCTGCCGGTCGGGGTAGCCGTCTATCTCGACCGCCCTGTCGTGGTCGCGGGCGCATTCGAGGACCCGTCGCCAGTCAGCCTGCAGGCCAGGGCGAAAGTTGAAGATGCGGCCTCGCGGATGGGCAAGGATGTGAACCCGCATTTCCCAGATGACCGCGCCGGCTGATGACGCTGCTGCCCGAATCGACTATGAACGGCAAGGGTTTGGCGGTCACGAAGGGGGCGGCCGATGGATGAGGCGACGGGTGAAAGCGAGAGGGAGGGTCTCCGGCTCGATTCGACCGTCGCCTGAAGCTCGAATTCCACGGCG
>CAWFFN010000003.1:0-11848 GCA_963815115.1 uncultured delta proteobacterium
TAGTCTCCGGTCGTTCGGCTTCGGAGCCTGCCGTCACCGAGGCAAACGAAACCGACAGGACGGACCGGAGGCTCGGCTCAGCCGACGATCGAGCGTCGCAAGCGGAAGGTCGAACGCCTCGGCGACCGCGACGTACCACGCGTCGTAGCTGGTCAGTTCCGGCGAAGCTCCCAGACCCGTTCGCCGAACGGCTCGAATGGAACCAGCAGGATGTCGAGCGCCAGCAGATCGCGCGGGCCGCCGTCGCCTCGAGACGGCTGAGCTCGCCTCGCGCTCTCGAGCGGCGCAGGATGTTCGTGGCCTCCACAAGGACGAGATGCGGCGCCACGATATCTCCATCGCCAGCAGCGTTCGGCCCACGTGCCTTCCGGCCCGGTCGGTCGCGACGGCCACGAGCACCGATCCGTCGACGACGGCGCTCACCGCCGATCGGCGTCCCGATGCTTCAGGATCTGCTTCGCGGTCACCCGCCTGCCGGCCGCGCGCTTGCGTCTCGCACGCGCTCGAGCCAGCGTCGAGCGAGGGACGGGCGGCGAGGCGCTCGAGCTCCCCCTTGAGATACTCCTGCATGGACTTGCGCGTCACGAGCCGCGCGGGCCGCGAGCTCGTCGCGAACCGCCTCAGGAACGTCGCGAATGGTGATCTGAACGCCCATGACTCATTATGCCATCGTTGACATCAATATGCAATCAGCCATGTGTGCGGCGATTCGTCCGAGCGCCGCGACGGCTCCTTGACCCGTGCCGGGCAGCCTCGTACGCGGGCCGCATGAGCACGCCCGATCGCAGCTCCGTTCCCGACTATCCGGGCGCTGCTGCGTCTCGACGCGCGCGGCTTCGTCGTCGTCGGCGCGGGCCAGGGCATCGGACGGCAGACCGCGCATGCCCTCGCCCGGGCGGGGGCGCGCGTCGTGTGCGCCGACGCCGAGCGCGACCGTGCGGACGCGGTCGCCAGCGAGGTGGGTGGCACGGCCTGGGTCGGCGACGTCCGGGGGCGTGCGCCGTGGAGCGCCTCGTCGCCGAGGCCGGACGCCCGCCTCGGCCACCTCGATGGCCTCGTCGACATCGTCGGGGAAGCACGCTTCGCTCCGTTCCTCGACTGCACCGACGAGGACTGGGACTGGACGTTCGGGATGGTCCTCCGCCACGCCTACCTGACGGCGCAGCTCGCCGGAAGCGTCATGGCGGATCGCGGCGGCGTGATGGTCTTCGTGGCGTCGGTGAGGGCCTCACGAGCGCCCCACGGCATGCCGCCTACGGAGCGGCGAAGGCAGGGCTCATGTCGCTCGTGCGCACGGTTGCCGTGGAGCTCGGGCCGCTGGGCATTCGTGCCAACGCCGTAGCGCCCGGCGCGGTGTGGGACGCCCCGTGTCGCCGCGCTCCTCGGCGAGGAAGGCAAGGCTCGCAACATCGCCAACGCTCCGCTCCGGCGGATCGGACTTCCCGCCGATGTCGCGAGCGCGATCCTGTTTCTCGCCTCGGACCTGTCGTCCTACATCACCGGCCAGACCCTCGTGGTCGACGGTGGCGTCAGCGCCAAGTTCCCTACCCCTCGGGGGCCTGAGGGCGGCAGCTTGGAGCCCACGGGAGAACGAAGCTTCCGACACCCCGGCTGGGGTCCTTTTCTCTGTGCCGCGGCGCCCACGGGTTGTAGACCCGGCGCCGGGGGAGCTGCCATGGGTCAGGCCGTCGCCTGCAGCCTGCGCATCGCTATCGTCGTGGCGTCGCTCACGCTGGCGTCGAGTGCTCGCGCCCAGGTGGACGTGAGCGGGCCGTGGGGAGTGAGAAACGACGTGCTCGGATTTGACATCGGCACGTTCCACCAGACGGGCACCAGCCTTTCGGCGACGATCTGGGGAGGTGCCTGGGCGGGCACCATCGATTCCGCCTCGGGGTCCTTCCTGCTGAACGGTCCGCCTGCGCCGGGAGCTCCGGGGTGCCCGGGCATGCAGCTCGTGGCCGGCGTCCACCCCGGGGGGTCTCGTTCCAGGGCGGGGTGACCCTCTGGTTCGTCGGGCCCTTCGGTGAGTGCGTCTTCGCAAACGTGTCGGTCATCGGCCGGCGCTGCGGCAATGGCGTCCTCGACCCGGGCGAGCAGTGCGACGATGGGAACTTCGCCGACGGTGACTGCTGCCCGTCGAGCTGCATGTTTGCCACGTGCAAGGCAGCCGTCGAGTCCGCGGCGTCCCGGCTGGCGATCTCCAATCGCACGCCCGACGCGAAGGACAGGCTCGGCTGGAAGTGGAACAAGGGCGCCGCCACCACCATCGAGGAGTTCGGGGATCCCACCGCCGGCAACGGATACACGCTCTGCGTCTTCGACGGCTCACCCGCGGCCCCGCCGCCCCTCTCGCTCCGGTACCCGGCGGGCAGCGAGTGGACGCCCAGCAGGAAGGGCTTCCACTACCGCAGCCGCAGTGGCGCGCCGCACGGCCTCCGCTCGGTGACGCTGACGGCCGGTATCGACGGGAAGGCGAAGGTATCGGTGAAGGGTGCCGGGGAGCTCGTCCCTCTGCCGACCACGGCGACGCCCCTGGGACTTCCCGTGCGCGTTCAGCTCCAGAGCGACGCGGGCACGTGCTGGGCGGCGGCGTTCTCCACCGCCAAATCGAACGACGGGACGACCTTCAAGGCGAAGTCGGACTGAGGGCGCTACGCCGCCTTGCCCCCTGTAGGCGCGCGGCCATGCGGCGCGCCCGCGCGCCATCTCGCCGATCTCCGCCGGTCGGACGAGCAGCGTCTCCAGGACGGAGTGCCCGAGTCGCGCACGAAGGCGATGAGCAGCACCAGCGCAGCGGTGCCGTAGGACAGGCCGTTGGCGAGCGCCGCGCCGGAATCCCGTAGCGCGGGATCAGGAAGATGTTCAGGCGTCACGTTGAGCGCGAGCGCGAGGCAGGCAGCGAAGATGTTGATCTCCTGTTTGCCCCGGCTGGTGAAGTTGCGGGTGAGGAGCTGGTACAGCGCCATCACGAGCAGTCCCGGCAGGAGGATGAGGAGCGGCCTGATGGCGCCGTCGTAGCGGTGGCCGTACAGGATGGGGATAGGATCGGACCGGCGAGAGCGAAGCCGAGGACGCCGAGCGCCAGGACGAAGAGCGTGGAGCGGCAGACGCGGGTGGTGGCCGCGTGGGCGTCGCGGTCGGCGGAGCCCGCGAGGCGCGGGAACATCACCGTGCCGGTCGCCTCGGGAATCTTGAGGAGCAGGCTGCCGAAGTTGACCGCGATCGCGTAGAGGCCGACCTCGGCGGGGGACAGGAAGTAGGCGCAGATGTACTGGTCGATGCGCAGGTGCAGCGTCGCCGCCAGCGTCTGCACGTAGGACTTGCTGCCGAACGACAGCATCCCGCGCGCGAGCTGCCGGTTCCAGTGCAGGTGCAGCGGCGCTTCACGGTGCACCCGCCAGGTCATCCACAGCGTCATGAAGACCTGGATCATGACCTGCACGATGACCGCGCCGACGAGCCCCATGTGGAGCAGCACCAGCGTGATCAGGAGGCCGACCAGGCTGAGCACGTTCGGCACGATCTGGCGGACGTTGTATTCGCGGAAACGCTCCTGCGCCTGCGCGACGCCCAGCAGATAGAACTGGAGCGTGACGAACGGGATCAGCGCCAGCGAGGGCGGGATGAGCGACGGGGGCGTGTCCTTCAGGAACTTCGCGATCAGCCAGTCGCGGCCGAGGTAGCACACCAGCGCGGCAACGGTGCCGCTGACGAAGGCGAACCAGATCGAGTTCGATGCGACGTCCGACGCGGACGCCCCGCGCCGCCGCATGTAGTAGACGCTCGCCTGCGGGATGCCGAGCTTGACGAAGTTCGACAGCATGATCGGCAGCAGCACGAGGAGCTGGAAGCGGCCGCGATCGGCCGGCCCGAGCCAGCGCGCCGTGATGATGCCGTTCACGATGCCGATGGCCATCATGGCCACCTGACCGCCGAGGACCTGGAGTGAGTCTGCGGCGAAGTGCCGGCGGGCCTTGTGCTCAGCCATGCGAGCTCTCCGCGGCGCCAGGCGGGAGTGCGTAGAGGGCGGACCCGCCGGCACGCACCACGGGAGCGCCTGCCCGGTCGAGGAACGCCCGCCACAGCCCGGTGACCTGGGCCTCGTAGGGATCGCCGGCCGCCTTCAGGTCGTTCTCATCCACGGCGACGTGCGTCGCGCCGAGCCGGCGGGCTGCGTCGCCGAGAGCATCGACCGTGTTCACGTGCCGGTAGTCGACGAGACCCTGCTCGAGGTAGCTCATCAGCACGAAGGGCCGCTCGATGAAGTAGGGGTGGGGATCTTCTCGAACACGAGCACGCGTCCGGTCGCGGGGATGGCCTGGTTGGCCTGGTGCCAGAAGACATAGCGGTCCGAGTAGCGGGAAAGGAAGACCTCGGGGGCGAGGCGCCCGAAGGCGACGCGCACCTGGTCCGGCCACATGGGGCGGAGCATGCGGCTCACGAGGAGCAGGTTGCCGCCGACGGTGACCGCCACCACCAGACAGAACAGGCGCCGCCCGCACAGCGCCCGCGCCGCCGGCGTCGCGGCCGCGATCAGGAGCGCGAGCCCGGGAAGCACGTAGCGCGGGTGCGCCCACGCCCCGACTGCGATGATCGCGACGTAGCCGGCTCCGATCGCGGCCACCGCCAGCGCGGCGCCCCGTCGCTCCCGGAGCAGGACCAGCGCCGGGAGGAAGGCCAGGCTCCACGGGCTCGTGTCCTGTCCCTGTCGCTTGCCCTTCTCGAACGACTCCGGATGCATGGTGAGATCCCACGGGAAGCGCGCCACCTCGGTGCCCCGGTAGGGCTTGCCGCCGCGCTGCGAGGCCTCCGTGGTGCGGTACTGGTCGTAGTACAGGTCGAGATACGCGGCCGCCTCGGTACTCCAGTTGCGCCCCGCGAACACCCTCTGGCCGAAGGGGTAGAGAGGATTTCCGGTCTCGACCAGGTTGCGTACGTACCAGGGCGAGAGCAGCACGAGCGCGAGCACGCCGAAGCTCAGCGCGGCGCCGCCGGCGCGTCCGAGCGCGAGGCGGCGGCGGGCGAGGACGGCGAGGACGCCGATGCCCACCAGCGTCGGCACGAGCAGCGCCATGATCTTGGAGCCGCCCGCGAGACCGGCCATGATGCCCGCGCGTCGCAGGTCGCCCGCCCGCTCGCTGCTTGCCCAGTCGAGCAACGCCGAGACGGCGAGCGCGGCGTAGAGCACCACGCTCGTGTCGGTTCCTGCGCGGGTCATCTGCGACCAGCACATCCCGGTGGTGAAGAACACGGCGCCGGCGACGGCTCCCAGCCGATCACCGAGATGGCGGCGAGTGAGCGTCGCCAGGGCGAGCGCAGCCATCACGCCGGCGACGGCGTTCAGCAGCCGCGCCAGGACGTCGCCGCGCAGCGCGAAGGCGATCGTGAAGAGAAAGTTCTCGAGCCACTGCTGCTGTCCCCAGAAGGTCCAGGGTGTGGGCACGAGGCCGCCGGCGAGCGCGTAGAGCCGCGGGTAGACGAGATGGTACTTCTCCTGGTCGCCGCCCACCGGCGGCGCGAACCACGTCGGCGCCTCGATGAGCAGCAGCAGGGCACAAGCGGCCACGAGAACCCACGTCATGAGCCCGCGCGGCGCGCGCACCGCGCGCAGGGCAGCGATGAGAGGCGAGCCGCCCGCGACGAGCGCGATCGCGCCCGCGATCGCGAGGGGCAGGGGGCGGAGCACTCCGGCGGCGGCGAGCCCGAGCCCGACCAAGCTGGCCAGCCCGAGGCCGGTGGCGAGGCCCGCCAGCAGATGCTCGTGGGGCTGGTTCGGCAGCGCGCTCGCGGCGCGCAGCGCGAGCAACCCGGCCGCGGCGCTGGCTGCGAGCACCGCGAGCAGCAGGAGCAGATCGATCACGACGACCCCCGGAGGTAGCCGAGCCAGTAGATCGCGTAGATCGCCGCCGCCCAGACGCCGAGCACCAGCCGGAGGCTCACGACGGCGCTCCGGCGACGGACTCCTGGGGGCACATGGGCGCGGGAGAATAGCGGGAAGCCTCCCGGATGACGAGAGCAACGAAGCCCGCTTACGTTGTGGCACCTGCGGGGGTCCAGCGACGCTGTTCCCAATCCCGACGGTGCCCGCGTATACTGCGCCGGTGACCGCCATTGACGACATCCGCGGCGTACTGGATCAGCGCGACGATGTCCGCCTCGCGTACGTCTTCGGTTCCGTCGCCCGCGGGCACGCCCGGCCCCGCAGTGACGTCGACGTGGCGGTGCTCTTCGAGGGGGAGGCCACGCCGGGGGTGCTGGACCATTTCACCGAGGACCTCGAAGACGCTGCGGGCCGACGGGTCGATCTCATCGACCTCGCGACGGCTCCTCCCCTTCTGGCGCATCAGGTCGTGTCCACGGGCACCTGCATCGTGTGTCGCAACCCGAGGGAGCGTGCGTCCTTCGAGACCAGGACCGTCATCCGCTATCTCGACACTGCGCATCTCCGAAAGCTCCAGCACAGGTATCTCGCCAAACGCGTACAGGCGCGTCATGACGATCGAGCCTGACGTCGTCAGGCGCAAGCTTCTCGAGATCAACGAGGCCACGGGGCACCTGCGTTCGTGGATCCCGGTTACAATCGAGCGGCTCGAGACGGACCAGCAACTCCGCTGGGCCGTCGAGCGGGGCCTGCAGGTCGCCGCCGAGGCGCTTTTCGACGTCGGGGCGCACATTCTTACAGCCGAATTCCAGGAGGCTGTGGACGAATACCGGCACATTCCGAAGCGACTCCTAGCCCGAGGCGTCCTGTCGTCGGAGACCGCTGCAAAGCTGAAAGGCCTCGCCGGCTTTCGCAATGTCCTTGTGCACGAGTACGCCGAGATCGACCTGAAGCGCGTTCACGCTGGGCTCGAGCGACTCGGCGACTTCGACGCGTTCGTCTCGGACGTGGAGCGCTGGCTGCAAGAGAGGACGGGGTGAGGAGGTGATGACGGGGCTGCTCGAGCGACACGGCCCCGGGTGGCTCGGGGCAGGACACCCTATTTCTTGATCATGACGTGCTCTCCTTGAGGTACGAATTGAGGTACGAACGTCGGCGACGGCCTGCGCAGGCGCCGGAGGTTCGATCGGCCATCGATCACGCGGACCGCGCGCAACGGTGTCATGCTCGTGAGCCGTACAGCTTCGCGCGAGGCACCTGCCGATCTGCGCGCGCTGCGCAGCCCGCTCCCGCTGTGTGTGGGCCCGCGATATTCACTATAGGGAGATATGGAAGCAAGAACACGGGAAATTGTCAGCACCCACACAGGATGATCCAATAGGACAATGGCCGCCGCATTGGGGAAACGTACCCCCGCAGACGGGGGGTGGGGCACAGCCGCACGTTCCACCGAAGTTGACGCCCACACATCTCATCCCGTTAGGGCAAGTGCCGTTGCAGGCCGGCCTAGATCCCCTACACGTGAAGATCATCGTGGTCGTTGTGGTCGTGGTCGTTGTGGTCGTGGTCGGGGTCATCGGCGGTGAGCAGGTGCCCTCGGTCACCGGCTTTGCAACCTTGAACTGCTTCGTGCCGTCGTTGGTGACCTGCCCGTCCGCGAAGCGAACGTCGTAGGTGTCGCCGCCCTCCCCGACCTCGAGCCGCATGCAGCCGTCCGTGCCGGGGTTGGGTGGCAACACGGCAATCGCCCCGAGCTGGCCGATGGCGACGGCCTTGATCCGGAAGACCCCGCCACCCGATCTCTTCAGCTGCGCGACTTTGACCGGGCCATTCTCGCCCTTCGAGTCCTTGTACTTGAAGCCCCTGACGGCATCGCCGCTCCAGAACGGCTGCCCGGTCAGTGCGCTCGTGCCTCCGGGCAAGGTGAACGTCTGCTCGCTCGACGTACCGCCGTTGGCCGTGAGCGTGAGGGTCGCACCCGAGCCGGCGGGGTCACCCACGATGGTATCGGGGCTCCCCACCTCCCTCGCTTTGACCACGACCTGCCGCCTGGCGGGCGTGCTCGGATTCTTCACTACGAGCTGGTCGCCGAGGATGGTCTGGTCGGCGGCGCCGGCGGGCCGTGCCGCCGTCACCGTCAGGGCAAGCAGCAGGGCGATGTGGGTCGTCGGACGATGAAACATGGCCGGAGTCCTCCTCGCGGTTGGTCGTCGGTGGTGTTCGGATGCCCGAAGCAGACTGCGGCGTCTCACCCTGGGGGCGTCGAAGGCCGCCGTTTCTGGGCCTCGTCAAGGACCGGTCGGATCAATGAACCTCCTCCGAAAGGGGAACGTGACAACGGTGGGAACATGGGTGTGACGCGGCTGGGAACATCACCGGAACATCACCGGGGGCTGAGGATGGCGCTTGTCCGGTCCCGGCCCTGCCGGTCCCCGCCCGGCGCAACCGTGCCCCACGGACTGCGCTGTCCTACAGCGCGGCCCCGAAGCGGCCGGAGGCGGTCGAGGCGGTGCAGGTCTTGCCGAGGCGCCCCGTCACGTGCTGCCGCAGGTCGCTTGCGCGGGGAAGATAGAGCTTTCAAGGGCCGATTCGGCCCTCGCGCCTTCTACCAGCCCCCGTCGCTCTGTAACGACGTGTGGGGTGTCCCGTGTTCCTCGGAGCGCTCCGCCGAGACGACACCCAAGGGACGCCCTAGTGTCGCGTCGAGGACAAGTCCCGCTACGAAATGGGCTACAAAACGGTTCATCGCCGCGCGCTAGCTTGCGGGTGCCTCCGCCGCACACCCGGGAGGGGTCTCGCGATCGCCGGGCCGAGTGTCCGTGGCCTGGGCGGTGATGTTCCCTTCCGTGTCACATGCATGTTCCCTGCGCTGTCACGGTTCCATGGCGAAGGGAGAAACCATGAACTCAGTGCACGCACGTTTTTCCGCAGTGCTCGTAGGCGTCGTCGGGCTCGCGGCCGTCGTCGTGACGACGAGCCGCGATGCCGGGGCGGTGCTGCCGCCCGGCAACACGGTGCAGCAGTGGAACAAGATCGCAGAGGACACGGTCGTTGGCTCGGGCGCGTTCCAGGTCGAAGGCCTGATCTACATGGCCTACGTGTCCGCTGCCGTGTATGACGCGGTGACCTCGATCGAGGGTGGCTACGAACCGTACGCGACCGATATCCCGGCGCCGCCTGGGGCATCGACGAACGCGGCGGTGGTCGAGGCCGCCTACCGAACGCTTCTCAACTACTTCCCCGCGCAGGGAGCGACGCTCGATGCGTTCTATGCGGAAGCCCTGGCGCTCATCGCCGACGGCCAGGCGAAGGATGATGGCAAGGCGGTCGGGCTCGCGGCTAAGGACGGCATCATCGCTCTCCGTACGGGCGACGGGCGCCTGACGCCGATCGGCACGACATCGTCGTTCCCGACGCTGCCGCCGGGCCCGGGCGTCTGGCGGTTGACACCCCCTGGGTTCCTCGTGCCGCAGGTACCCTGGGCGGGATCGGTCACGCCCTTCGTGCTCGAGCGAGGAGACCAGTTCCTGCCCGGTCCTCCGCCCTCGCTCGGGAGCAAGCGGTGGGTGAGGGACTTCAACGAGATCAAGACCTACGGTGCGGCGAGCGGTAGCGCTCGGACCGACGAGCAAACTGCGGCCGCGCGGTTCTGGACGGCGAACGTCATCAGGCAGTACAGCCGCCTGCTCCGTGACGTCGCCGATGCCCACGCACTTGATCTGCTCCAGACGGCGCGGCTCGCGGCGATGGTCGAGCTCGTCGGCGCCGATGCGGGAATCTCGGTGATCAACGCCAAGTACCACTACCTCTTCTGGCGGCCGGTGACGGCGATCAACCAGACCGCGGTCACGGCCGATGGCTTCGGGCCGGTGCCCGGGTTCGACGACGGGAATCCGGCGACGATCGAAGACACCACGTGGCAGCCGCTCCTCACGACGCCGAACCATCCCGAGTACCCCAGCGCCCACGGCGTGTTGACCTCGGCGATGGCGGAGGTGTTCCGCAAGTTCCTGGGGACGAGCAAGGTCGATCTCGACATCCACGGCTTCGACGCGGCGGGGTCGCCAGGGAACCTGGACGCCGTGCGCCACTTCCACAAGATAGGCACGCTCCCCAGGGAGATCATCGAGGTGAGGATCTGGGGAGGCCTCCACTATCGCAACTCGGATGAAGTGGGCGTCGCGGTCGGCCAGAAGGTTGCCCGCTACGACTTGGGGCATGCTTTCAAGGCGCGTTGAACAGACGCCGTCGAGATGAAGGGAGCCGGGCCCGCGGTGGGGCCCGGCTCGCCCTCCGCTGACAGGCCACGTCAGCGATTCGCATGCCAAATAGAGGCCGTCGGCCGGCTGTTACGGGAGATCCCCCCAAAAGGAAGGTGCCACATGAATCGGACGCTTTGCAGCCGCCATCCTGCTTCGCTCAGAATATCCGCCCGCCGGATTTCGGCGGCCATGGTGCCCGGCTCTCTCCGCCGCCTCGCCTGGCTCGTTCCCCTCTGCGCCCTGATCGGCTCCGCTGGAGCGGCGGGCGCAGGAACCCCCGCGCAGACGTGTGCCGCCGCGAAGCTGAAGGCGGCGGGCACGGAAATCGGGGGCAAGATGGGCTGCTACGGGAAGGCGAAGCAGGCGGGCCTTGCCGTCGATGGGGGCTGTCTCTCGAGGCAACGGATGAAGGCGGACAGGCGGATCAACTCGCTTGACGGCGCCTGCTCCGGCACGGCGGCGGCCATCGACGCGGCCGTCGATAATTGCGTGGCCGCGTTCCTCAGCGACGACCCCGGCAACGGGGTGTGCCCGGCGGCGAGCGCGCAGAAGATCGGCAAGGGCGGGAAGGCGGAACTCGCGTGTCAGGCGAAGGAAGTCTTGAGGCCGGGCATGTTCGCGGCGTGTGATGAGAAAGCCGACGGCAAGACGGGCGCGGGCCTAGAGAACGCGGGCGGCTGCGTGAATCCGACGGCCGTCCTCACGGACATCGACAACTGCAACACCGCCATTGACGCCATCATCGAGCAGACGACGACCACCACCACCGAGCAGACGACCACCAGCGAGCAGACGACCACCACCGAGCAGACGACCACCACCACCATCCCGTCCCCCTGCACTAGTAGTTCCGGTGGTAGTCCCTGCGATGCTTCTTGCCCTGGCTCTGTTTGCGCCCCGGAGTCGCCGCCTCCCACGGGGCATGGGCATCGCTGTCCATCGCCCCCCCAGCACCTTAGCCCCGGGGATGCCTCGTAGATGCAGGCATCTGCGATTATGTTGAGTGCCACTCGGACGGTGACTGTGGCTCGGGCAAGGTCTGCTTGAGAACCCTTAACTCCGTCCCTATGGCACCTGCAATGGTCCATTTACAACGTGCTGCTCCTCATGCGCATCCTATTCTTGCTTGATTTCCCAGGCGCCCGCGTGCGGCGGCACGTGCCCGAGCGGACAGGTCTGCGGTGCGGTCGGGAACATCTGCGAGTGCACGTGCGGATCGTGCCCGTTCGTCGCCAAGTGGGGCACTGCGGGCAGCGGGGACGGGCAGTTCAACCAACCGGTGGGGGTCGCCGTGGATGGGAGCGGGAACGTCTTCGTCGCCGACAACTCCAACCACCGCATCCAGAAGTTCGACAACACCGGGACGTTCGTGACGACGTGGGGGAGCAGGGGCAGCGGGGCCGGGCAGTTCATTTACCCGGGGGGGGTCGCCGTGGATGGGAGCGGGAACGTCTTCGTCGGTGACGCCAACAGCCGCATCCAGAAGTTCACGAACACCGGCACGTTCGTGACCACGTGGGGCAGCATGGGAAGCGGGGACGGGCAGTTTACCCCGAGTGGGGTTGCCGTGGATGGGAGCGGGAACGTCTTCGTCGCTGACGTCGCCAACAACCGCATTCAGGAGTTCACGAACACCGGCACGTTCGTGACCAAGTGGGGCAGAATGGGCAGCGGGGACGGGCAGTTCAATGAGCCCCGTGGCCTC
>CAWFFN010000004.1:0-49746 GCA_963815115.1 uncultured delta proteobacterium
CCGGGCGCTTCGATCTCGTCGACGGGCTGGCGTATCCGCTGCCCGTGATCGTGATCGCCGAGCTGCTCGGCATCCCGGTGGACGTCGCCCGATCTTCCGGCGGTGGGCCGAGCTTCTCTTCTCGCAGAACCAGCAGACCTCGGAGATCAGGCTCGACGACGCAGCCCTGCGTGCGCTCTTCGACGCCGTCGCGCCGACCATGTACGAGATGAACACCTACCTGCTCGAGCACATCGGGCAGCGCCGTGCGCATCCCGACGACGATCTGATCAGCGAGCTCGTGGCGGCCGAGGTGGACGGGGAGCGCCTCGACGACGAGGAGATCGTCGGGTTCGTGGGTCTGCTCCTGATCGCCGGGCACGTCACCACCACGGCGCTCCTCGGCAATGCCGTCATCACGCTCGACGAGCATCCCGACGCGGCCGCGGAGCTGCGCGCCGATCCGAGCCGGCTCCCCGCAGCCATCGAGGAGGTGCTGCGCTACCGATCACCCTTCCCTCGCCTGGCCCGGCGGGCCGCCCGGGACGTCGAGCTCGACGGACGGACGATCGCCGCGCACGAGGTCGTCATCCTGTGGGTCGCCTCGGCGAATCGCGACCCCGCGAGGATCTCCGATCCGGACCGGTTCGACATCCATCGATCGCCGAACCCGCACCTGGCCTTCGGCCACGGCATCCATTTCTGCCTGGGAGCGCCGCTCGCTCGGCTGGAAGCGAGGATCGCGCTCGGCATCCTGTTCGAGCGGTATCGGAGCATCGCGCTGGCACGCGACGCGCCGGC
This sequence comes from uncultured delta proteobacterium, assembly GCA_963815115.1. Taxonomy (GTDB): domain Bacteria; phylum Desulfobacterota; class Binatia; order DP-6; family DP-6; genus CAVQLX01. The sequence continues at coordinate 781 of CAWFFN010000004.1, forward strand.
GGAGTTTCACAACCCGTGGACGATGGTCAGCGCGAAACGGCTCCCCGTGGACGTGCGGGCCACGTGATGGCGCGCGAGGTCACTCAGGCGTGCGAGCTGGCGGCGATCTGCGGCGCCGGCCGCCGCTCGAGCTGACGCCCCATGGGCTGGCCGGCTCGTCCGACGATCCGGCGGCTCCTGCCCCGGACGCAGCTCCGGAGGCACGTGCTCGAGGTTCACGCGAACGCGCGTCCACGTCGTGAAGCGGCCGCGCATGGCGTCGACGAGCACGTCGCGCGGGACGAGGTGTGACGCCGCCTCGGGATGGCGCGCCTTCCACCGCTCCAGCCCGGCGAGCGCGTCCTCCTTCTTCCGCGCGCGTCCGATCTCGATGAGCGGCTTCGTGCTCCGCCGGCGACCCGACGCCGCCGAGCCGTCGCCTGGCCTCGCACGTGACGGCTGGACCCGCCGCGGCTCACCCTCCTGCTTGCGATAGTGCGGCGGCCAGGGCGCGTCACCCAGACCGCTCGCCTCCTGCGCGCGGGAGAGCTCCAGCAACGGGTCGAGCGAGCACGGATGCGCATCGATGTCGGCGTGCCGATCACCCAGCCGGGCGAAGCGCGACGGCATCGTGCGCAGCGTGAAGTCCTCGGGACGGCACGACGCGAGCTCCTCCCAGGTGAGCGGCGCCGAGACGCGCGCGTCGGGCTTCGGGCGGATCGAGTACGCGCTCGCGACCGTGCGATCCTTGGCGTTCTGGTTGTAGTCGACGAAGACGCCGTGGCGCTCCTCCTTCCACCACTTGCTGGTCGCCAGACGGGGGGCACGGCGCTCGACCTCGCGTGCGAGGGCGAGCGCCGTGCGGCGGACCTCGTCGAACGTCCAGCGACGCTCGAGGCGGACGTTCACGTGCACGCCGCGCGAGCCCGAGGTCTTCGGCCACCCGACGAGGTGGAGATCGCCCAGGACCTCGCGCACCACCGCGGCCACCTCGACGATCTGGGGCCATTCGACCCCGGGCACCGGGTCGAGGTCGACGCGCAGCTCGTCCGGGTGCTCGAGGTCGTCGGTGCGCACGGGATGAGGATGCAGCTCGAGACACGCGAGGTTCGCCATCCAGGCGAGCGTCGCCCCGTCGCGCGGCACCACCTCGTCGGCGGTGCGACCCGACGGGAAGGCGATGGTGCAGACCTCGACCCAGGGCGGCCGGCTCGTCGGCGCCCGCTTCTGGTAGAAGAACTCCCCGTCGATGCCGTTCGCGTAGCGCACCAGTACGTTCGGCCGGCCGCCAGCGCCGCGCAACGCCCCGTCGGCGACCGCCAGGTAGTACTGCACGACGTCGAGCTTCGTGACGCCGGGCCCGGGAAAGAGCACCTTCGACGGGTTCGAGATCGCGACGTCGTGACCGGCGATCGAGAGGATGACGTGTTCGCGCGACGTCGGCACCGGTCCGGATCATATCGCATGGCCGCCAAGGGCGGCCCACCTCCGATGCGGTCGTGTCGCGGTCGCACGCCACACCGCGCGGCGACACCCACGCATTTTTCCACCTTTGTGTACTTGTCAGTCCCGGGCGGCGCGGGTACTTGATCAGGGGCTTGCCAACAAGGGCATCGCAAACGCTTCTCCGGTAATCCCTCCCAATGAGTATCCGTCGCTGGATCGCGCCGGGGCCTCGCTCAGCCCTATTCCGACCCGGCAAGAACCGCGACCGGATGCAGGGGTCGCATGCGCGGCGCCACGTAGCGGGCAACGGGCACGGGGGAGCAGCCGCCGGGCACGGCAGACGACTTGTCTCGTCGCTGCTTCCCCGTGCCCCTCCGCTTCGACCGAAGCGGTCGCCGGCCTGCCGGCGGAGACCCGGTTGAGTGGCGGCAGGCATGGGATGGGATCCGCTCGGACCCAGACGCCGCGCCGCCGGCAACGAGGATGCTTGACACGCGCCGCGGCTCCGTGATCGCCACGACGCAACGAGGATCACGGTCCGCGGATGCGCAGATTCGCCGAGCCCACCAGGAAGATCGGTAGTTCGGAGGACGAGCACCCCCCGGCCCCTTCACCGGCCCTGCGCAAGCTGGTGCACCGCGCGTACCATGGCCGGGAGCGCGTGATACGCGACATCGTCGCGCGCTGCCGGCAGATTCCCTGCTATCGCGTCCTCTCCGGCCCGGCACTCGAGGCGCTGGACCGGACCGTCGATCATCTCGCCGCGGGCTTCTACCGGCGGAGCATCATCGAAGGACGGGTGCCGACGCCGCAGGAGATGGAGCTGCCGATCCGCACCGCCCGGCGGCGGGCGGCGGACGGTGTGCCTCTGGACGAGGTCGTGAAGGCCTACCAGGTCGGGCTCCGGCTGCTCTGGGCGCACCTGATCGCCACGGCGGCCGCGGATCCGGCCGTGCGCCTGGAGCTCCTCGAGCGCGTTCCGGTGACCCTCACCGCCCACAGCGCGGTCGTCACGGCGGTCATCGAGGCGTATGTCGAGGAGCGGGGACGCCTCCACGGAGCGCACACGCAGGCCTTCGAAGGGTTCCTACGCCTGCTCGTCGCCCCGGAGACACCGCTCGCAGTCATCGAGCGTCGGGCGACGGCACTCCGCCTGCGGCTCGACCTGTGCCGGAGCGTCGTCCTGTTCCGTCCGCTCGCGTCCGAGGACGACCACGCCGCCGAGGCCAACGTCGAGGGGCTGGGCGGCGTGCTGGCGTCCGCCATGCACCGCGATGGCACCCTGATCGGTCTGGGTCGCTTCGAGAAGGACGTCCTGGCACTGCTCGCACTCGAGCCCGACTCGCAGGCGCTCGCGGACCTGCTCGCCAGGATGCCCGCGCACGACTGGCACATCGGCATCGGGGCCGCCGGCGAGGGACCGTCGAGCCTGCGCCGTGCCGTCTTCGAGGCGCAGCGCGCCGTCGCCGTCGGCAGGCTCGTCCGTCCATCGGAGCGGGTCCATCGCTACGCCGACCTCGCGCTCCTCGACGTCGTCAACGTCGGCTCGTCGACCGCCGAGGAATACGCCACCCGGATCCTGGGAGCACTCGCGCGCCCCGGTACGGGCGCCACGTACCGCAGGACGCTGGACGCGTTCCTACGTCACGGCATGCGGCGGAAGGTCGCGGCCGCGGCGCTCGGCATCCATCCGCACACGCTGTCCTATCGGCTGAACCGGCTCCGCGAGCACTTCGGCATCGACCTCGACGACTACGACGTCCGCCTGCGCGTGGAGCTCGCGCTCCTCATCCTCGGCGCCACCGATGTAACCCCGACGTCCTGAGCCGCCCGCCAGACGATGACGGGAACGTCGGCGCCGAGACGGGCGCTCCCGTCCCGGCGCCGCCCGCCCTCTCAGGGCACGGCGGAGTGCACGGCCTGCTGCTTCACGTCGTGTGCGTCGGGACCGAGCCAGAAGCCGTCCCGTACCAGACGCTTGCTCGCGTCGGCGACATGGGAGACGTAGTCGCCGTGGTTCCGATAGAGCGACTGCAGCGTGTCCTCGCCGAACGGGACGCTGTAGCCGTACAGGATGCAGAAGCCCGAGAACGTCGTGACGTGCGCCACGGTGTCGGTCGGGACGTACGTCGCGGTCGGCACGTCGAGGAACGGCGTGCGCACGCCGCCCAGCGCATTGCCGAACGCGTCGCGCGCGACCGTCGGCGGGGTCGTGCTCGTGACCGTGATCGGGTCGGCGTGAGGCGGCGGGGTCTGTTTCCGACCGATCCAGTCGGTCAGGTCGGCAAAGGCGGCATTCTCCACGTTGCTGAACGGGAACGGGTTCGGGTCGATCACGCCCGGGACCCCGACCGTCGGTCCAGGGACGAATTGCTGGTGCGTGCACCCGGTCGGCGGGAGGTCCGCGGCAGTGATCCCGAGCAGCTCGGCGAGGTTCAGACTGAGCGTCAGCACATCGCCCTGGTGTGCAGGCGGCTGGTCCTTAGAGACGTGACTCGAGCCCGGGACCTCCCACAGGCGGTAGCGGTCGTCCGCCGCGTCGCTGTCGGGGCGGCGATAGGCCAGGCCGTTGGGAACCAGGACGCCGATGGCGATCTCGGTCTCCGTGTTGATGTGAATGACCGGGACGTCACGCGGCTGCATCTGTATCCGCGGATCGCCGGCGGGCAGCGCGCCCGCCGGCGTCAGGCCGAAGTTCACGTTGCTCGGCCCGCGCGTGCCGCCGGGGACGTAGCCGTCGTAGATCGGCCCGCCGCCGGGCATGCGCTCGAGCGAATGGAAGGTCTCGGCTTGCGTGAAGGTGAACGCGCCGTCCTGGGAGAAGCCGGCCTCGAAGACGCGCTCGACGTCGAGGTCGTGCGTCGGGCTTCCCGGTCCGTTGTCCTTGAACAGCGCCCCGATCTGCGCCGCGATGTCGAAGGTGATGCCGTCGTAGACCGCATTGTTCCCGTTCGGCGTGAACGGCATGTAGGGCCAGTCGAGCGGAGCGTAGCGCGTCGCGTTGAAGGTCTTGAGCGTGTTGACCGTCACCGACTTGGACGTCCATCCGACGAAGACGTCGCCGTTACGCACGAAGTAGTTGCTGGAACGGTCCCAGATGCCCGCGATGTCGAAGTTGGCGCTCGGGTTCAGCGGCTCGATGACCACCGTGCCGCTGAACTTGTTCCGCTTGACGGGACGGATCACGAGCATCCGGGTCGTGTAGGGAATTGTGCACCCGAGCGTGGCGACCGCCGGGCAGGGCGAGACGAGCTGGATGCCCGTCGGCGTGTACTCGTAGATGGTCCCCGTCCCCGAGAAGAAGTACTCCTGCTCGACGTAGCCGTCCGGAACGGGCGGCTCGACCGAGAAGCCGAGCGCGATGAACGGGAAGTCGGTGGGAGTCGATGCGATCGGTCCGGTCACCGTCGGGATCGACACGGTGAACGGTGTCACGTCGCCGGCCGCGCCGGATCGAGGCGTGCCGACCAGCCCGACGCACAGTGCCATCACAACCAGGGGGAGCCAGCGACTCCGGTGAGTTCTCCATGTTCCGCCGCCACGGATCACGTTCATAGCGCCTCCGTCGTTCGATCGTGGGCGGCGCGAGCCCACTCGTGACGATCAGCCGGGAGCGATGCGTCCCCCCGATGTCACAGGCACGGCATCGGCCGCGTTCGTAGTTCGATGGCTGACGACTAGCATCGGCGTCCGGGGCGTCAATGTGCTTCCTCGACCAGAAGTCGCGACCGTTCTTGTCCCGGGAGGACAAGCCCCTCCGGCCGTGACGAGCTCCCCGAAGCGGCCACGAGCAGTCGCGGGCGATCCACGAGGCCCGCCGGCTCCAACCGACGCTCACCCACGAAGTGCTTCCAGATCGATGTCGTCGGACGGAGAGACGTCCGCTTTCAGTAGGCGCGCCATCTGATCGAGTGCATGGGCGTTGTCAGGCTCTCGTTCGGACGCGACGCAGTCGGAGCTGCGGTATCGGCCATCGAGCCTAGGCCGCGTCGTCGGCGGCGACTCCCTCTTCGAGAAGTCAAGCACAGGCAGAAGATCGAGCAAGATTGATTCAGCGTTCCGAGGTGACGCGGCAACGCGAGCGATGCGGGCTAGGTTCGGGAGACGTCCGAGGTCCAGGAAAGCAATTGGTCGGCGGTCATGCAGTTCACGATCCGTTGGTCCGGAATGCCAGCCCGCCGGGCCGCAGCGATGCCGAAATCGAGAAAGGCGAGTTGGCCGCACGCATGGGCGTCGGACCCGATCGAGATTCTCACGCCGACCTCGCAGGCGAGATTGAGCAGCTCTGCGTCGAGGTCCTGCCGGTCGGGGTAGCCGTCTATCTCGACCGCCCTGTCGTGGTCGCGGGCGCATTCGAGGACCCGTCGCCAGTCAGCCTGCAGGCCAGGGCGAAAGTTGAAGATGCGGCCTCGCGGATGGGCAAGGATGTGAGCCCGCATTTCCCAGATGACCGCGCCGGCTGATGACGCTGCTGCCCGAATCGACTATGAACGGCAAGGGTTTGGCGGTCACGAAGGGGGCGGCGGATGGATGAGGCGACGGGTGAAAGCGAGAGGGAGGGTCTCCGGCTCGATTCGACCGTCGCCTGAAGCTCGAATTCCACGGCGTCACCGTCACCTCGGATGCCGGGCTGCTCGCGTGCCGGGAACTCGACGACGCGCTCGGCTTGACCGCGCTGGCTGCAGATGTCCTCACCGATCCGCGCACCGGGAAGAACGGGCGCCACACGCTGCTCGCCCAGTTCCGCCAAGCCGTCTTCGGCCGGCTCGCCGGCTATGAGAACGTGAACGACGCCGACCGGCTCGGGCGCGATCCCGCGATGCGGTGGGTGGTCGGTGGCCGCACGGTGACGGACCACGCCGCATCCACGAGCCAGATCGGTCGCTTCGAGTTTCGAGGCCGCACTCGTGCTATGCGATGGGCCGGTCCAGATCAGTGTCACCCGTCGAAGAGCTGCGTGACCCGCGGGAGCCGATCAATCTCCTCCTGAGAGATCTGCGGGCGCGCCCAGAGGGGCTCTCCAGTCGCGAAGCGGAGCGTCGCCTCGTCGCATATGGGCCGAACGAGCTGCGCCGACGCGGCGGCAGACGCTGGCCGCGCGAGCTCGCCGCACAGTTTGTCCATCCTCTCGCGCTGCTGCTCTGGCTCGCCGGGGCGCTCGCCTTCGTCAGCGGGACGCCCGGGCTCGGTGGAGCGATCGTCGCCGTGATCGTGCTCAATGCCCTGTTCGCGTTCGCACAGGAGTTGCAGGCAGAACGGGCGGTCGAGGCGCTGGCCCGCTACCTGCCCCAGCAGGCCTCCGTCCGCCGCGACGGGCAGCGCCGCGTGATCGACGCGCGCGCGCTCGTTCCCGGCGACGTGCTGCTGTTGGCCGAAGGGGACCGCGTCTCGGCGGATGCGCGTCTGCTCGCCGGGGCGGTCGAGGTCGACCTGTCGACTCTGACAGGCGAGTCGCAGCCTGTGCTGCGCTCGCCCGAGTTCGCCGACATCGCAGGCCCGCTGTCCGAGGCGCGTGAGCTGATCTTCAGCGGCACCTGCTGCATCGGTGGCGAGGCGGAAGCGCTCGTCTTCGCCACTGGCATGCAGACCGAGCTCGGCCGCATCGCCGCGCTCTCCGAGCGGATCCGCGTCGAGGCAAGTCCGCTCGAGCAGCAGGTCCGGCGGGTCGCCTGGCTGATTGCGCTCGTCTCGGTCGCCGCCGGGCTTGCCTTCCTCCCGATCGGCTGGCTGGCGGCGGGGCTGCCGCTCCAGGACGCGTTCACCTTCGCGATCGGCCTGATCGTCGCCAACGTGCCCGAGGGCCTCTTGCCGACGCTGACGCTGGCGCTCGCCGTCGGGGTGGCCAGCCTCGCCCGCCGCGGCGCACTGGTCAAACGGCTCTCCGCCGTGGAGACACTCGGCTCGACAGACGTCATCTGCACCGACAAGACCGGCACGCTGACCGAGAACCGGATGCGGGCGGCGCGGATCTGGACGCCGCTCGGCGAACTCGACCTCGAGGGAACGATCGACATCGAGCGGGCGGTGGCCGCCGACCCGGTGCTCGGGTTCCTCGGTCGCGCGATCGCGGCCTGCTCGGCGGCCGAGCTCGCACCGGAGCGAACCGGGAAGTCGCGCGGCGAGGCAACCGAGGTCGGGATGCTCGAGGCGGCGCGGGCGCTCGGGATCGACATCGAAGTTGCCCGCCGCGAGCACGACCGGCGCACGCTCTACCGCTTCGACCCGAAGCTGCGCCTGATGTCCACCGTTGACCAGCGGCAGGACGGGAGTCTGACCGTCCACGCGAAGGGGGCACCTGAGGAGGTGCTCGAGCGCTCGACGATGATCGGCGGGGCCGTGAATCACGTGCCGCTCGCTGCCGCCGACCGCGACAAGGTGCTGGCCGTGCTCGAGCGGTACGCCGCGCAGGGGCTGCGCGTACTCGCGGTCGCCCGGCGGCGACTGCCCGACGGCGCCGAGCCGCCCACGCGACGCGAAGACGTCGAACGCGACCTTGTCCTGCTTGGGCTGGTCGCTCTCTTCGACCCGCCACGCCCGGAGGTAGCCGAGGCGGTCGCCCGCTGCCATGCAGCCGGCATCCGCATCCTCGTCGTTACCGGCGACTACGGCCCCACGGCGGCCGAGATCGCCCGCCGCGTCGGCATCGCCACCGACGGCGCCACCGTCGTCACCGGCGAGCAACTCGACGCACTGAGCGAGCGGGAGCTCGACCGGCTCCTGCGAGAGGGGCGGGAGCTGATCTTCGCGCGCTCGTCGCCGGAGGCGAAGCTGCGCATCGCCGACGCCCTGCGCGCGGAGGGGCACGTGGTCGCGATGACCGGCGACGGCGTCGGCCTCGTCACGGAACGAAGGGGGCTGTGGTGCTCCTTTCCGAGCTGGAGAGCAGCTCGCTCACGGGTGCCGACGAGGTGTTGGAGCGGGACGATGTCGCGGTGCCGGGGGCGAGTTGAGGCAACCCAACCCTCTGCGGTCCTACTTCCTGGCGCGTCTTTCGGGGGTGTATGAACCCGCTCATGGTCCAGACGCCGGTCGCGCTGCTGTTCACCGACCTGGTGCACTCGACCGAACTGCTGCACCGGGTGGGCGACGAGCAGGCGCAGCGCGTTCTGGGGGCGCATCGCCAGCTGCTGCGGAACGCCCTCGCGGGCCATGGCGGGGGAGAGGTGAAGTGGCTCGGGGACGGTCTCATGACGATCTTCCCGTCGGTCGCCGACGCCGTGCGCTGCGCGGTCACGATGCAGCAACAGGCGCGGCGGCCCACGGCGGGCGAGCGACTCGGGCTGCGCGTCGGCGTGCACGTGGGGGAGGCGGTGGCGGACGAGGGCGACTATGCCGGCACGCCGGTGGTGCTGGCGCGACGGCTGTGCGAGCAGGCGACGGCGGGGCAGATCCTCTGCAGCGGCGTCGTCGTGGAGCTGCTGCGGGGGCGCCAGGCGTTCCAGTTCGCCGCGGTCGGTCCGCTCGGGCTGAAGGGCTTCCCGGAGCCAGTGCCCGCGTACCAGGTCGCCTACGAGCCCGAGGACGCGGGTGCGCGGCTCAGGCAGACGCCGTTCACGGGCCGCACGGCGGACCTGGCGCGGCTCGGCCATCGGCTGGCGGAGGCCCGCGCCGGGCGCGGCGGCGTCGTCATGCTGATGGGCGAGCCGGGGATCGGCAAGACGCGCCTGCTGGAAGAGTTCGCCGAGCAGGTGCGGGCGCAGGGCACGTTCGTGCTGTGGGGCCGGTGTTACGAGGGGGAGGCGGGGCGGCCGTACGGGCCGTTTGCGGAGGCGATTGCGGCGTACGCGCGCACGGCCGCGGCGGAGGCGTTGCAGGCCGATCTCGGGATCGGCGCGGCGCCGCTCGGACGGCTGGTGCGCGCGGTGCGCGAAAAGCTGCCGGACCTGGCGGAGCCGGTGGCCCTGGAGCCGTACGAGGAGCGCGTGCGGCTCCTCGACGCGGTCACGCAGTTCCTCCTTGCCCTGGCGACGCGGGTGCCGACGGTGCTGGTGCTCGATGACTTGCACTGGGCGGATCACGGCACCGTGGCGCTGCTGCGGCACGTAGCGAGGTTCGCCGCGCAGGGGCGGCTCGTGGTGCTCGGGGCGTACCGCGACGTCGAGGTCGACCGGCAGCACCCGCTGGCGGACGCCCTGGGCACGCTGCCGCGGGAGACGCGCTACGAGCACGTGGGCCTCACGGGCCTCGACCGGACGGCGGTGCAGGCGCTGCTGGAAGCGATCGCGGAGGCGGAGGTCGCGCCGGCGCTGGCCGAGGCCCTGGCGCGCGAGACGAGCGGGAACCCGTTCTTCATCCGCGAGGTGCTGCTGCACCTGCTGGAGGAAGGTGCGCTGGCGCGTGACGGCGGCCGGTGGAGCGCGGCACCGAACCTGGCGGCGAAGAGGATCCCCGAGACGGTCCGGCACGTGATCGAGCGCCGGCTCGGCCGACTGTCGGAGCCGACGAATCGGTTGCTGCGGACCGCCGCGGGCTTCACCAGCGGCGTGCCGTTCGAGGTCGCGCGGTGTGTGGCGGGATTGGATGAGGGGCCGGCACTCGACGCGCTGGACGAGGCGTTGCGGACGCAGCTGCTCGTCGCCACGAGTGAGGCGCAGACGTACGACTTCTCGCACGCATTGGTGCGCGACACGCTCTACGACCTGCTGAGCCCGTCCCGGCACGTACGCCTGCACCGGCAGATCGCGGAGGCCATGGAGGCGGTGCATGGCGAGCGCGCAGTCGACCACGCCGCGGAGATCGCCGAACACTATCATCGCAGCCGAGATCTGCCCGGCGCCGAGCGGGGTGCGGACCTCTGCATCACCGCCACCGGACGAGCCCAAGCGGTGTTCGCGTACGAAGACGTCGCCGCGTTGCTCGGTATGGCCCTGGCCTTGCTTCCGGGCGACGATCCGCGCGTGCCGCGCCTGCTCGCCCGCCGCGGCATGGCGCTCACGTGGGGGCTCGCCTTCGACGAGGCGTGCGCGATCTGTCTCCAGGCGTCGGAACGAATCGCTGAGACGGAAGGGCGGGACGGCGCTGCCGACTACCTGGCGGACGCCGTGGTAGCCATGAACGACGCCGGCGGGTACTCGAGTGGCTTCGTGCTCGCCAGGCGCGGGCTCGAACTCGCGGGCGTCAGGCGCGACCAGACCTGGGCGCTGCTCGCATCCGTCGACGTCATTCGGCGCGAGACCGAGGACCCGTCGAACTGCGGTATCCCGCTCGATTCGCCCGAGCGACGCGAGGTCGCGCGGGTGCTCGCCGGGTGCGGCCGCGAGGATCCGTGGTCACCGTGGGGGTGGTCAAGAGCGCCGGCACCAGGGCGAGCAGGCCGCGGTATGTTCCACGGGCAGTTCTGGACCCTGGGGTCACGCTTCACCAATGAGGACGTCGCCTCGCGGGCCGAGCTTCTCGCGCACGGGGCTTCGCCCGCAGTGTACGCCGTGGGAGCGTTCCGTGAAGGTCTACCGGTTTGGACGGATATCGCGCACGCGCGCGAGGGCGAGGGCCGGGTGGGCGCGGCCCTGGTGGCATGGTCCTGTGTCGGCCGTTTCAACACCGCGCTCGGGCATTTCGGCGAAGCCGAGGCCGCCCTCGATCGCGCCTCGGAACTCGCGAAGCGGCTTGGACGGTCGTCAGCCGACTCGGCAGCCCTGGTGGTCGCGGAGGACGAGCTTCGGATGGCGCGCGATGTCGATTGGGACCGGCCGCTGGCGCGGGCTGGACCGGGCATGGGCAAGGCTACCGCCGTTGCGTTCTATCCCGCGACCACCTGGGGGGGAATCGCGCGCACCCACGCCCGCATGGGCCGAGTGGAAAAGGCGCTCCACCGACTCGAGAGCGTCGTTCCCGCGATCGAGCGAGCGCCGGCCTGGTGGGACAACTACGTGCGCCTGTGCTGCGACGCGGCCGAGACCCTGTGGCTGATCCGAGAAACGCGCCACGCGACGACGATCGCCGACAACATACTCGCCAAGGTGGTCGAGCCCGACTTCCGCTACCCGATGTGTGACGGGAGGCTCGCGATGGGTCGCCTCCGCGCCCTCGAGGACCGTCACGATGAGGCGAGCGAGTGGTTTGCCCGTGCCCGGACCGTGCTCGACGAGCAGGGTGCACGCCCGCTGCGCGCCATCACCGACTTCGACGAAGGTTGGATGTATCTTCGCCGCGATGCACCCGGCGACCGCGAGCGTGCCGCGCCCCTGCTCGACGCCGCTCTCCGGCAGTTCCGCGAGCTCGGCATGTCGGGCTGGATCCGGCGCGCCGAGACGCTACGTTCAAGCTGCGAGGGCGCAGGGGTCGCCGCGCAGGCGGCCCGCACGCCATCCGTCGCGGGCAACGACCACGCCCGAATGCTCCTCCAGCGGGACGAGGGCGTGCAGCCCGAGACGCGGTACGCGAAGAGCGGAGACCTCAGCATCGCCTACCAGGTGCTGGGCGAGGGGCCGCGCGACCTCGTCTTCGTGCCCGGGATCGTCTCGCACGTGGAGTCTTTCCACGAGCTACCCGGTTACTCACGATTCATCGAGCGCCTGGCTTCCTTTGCTCGTGTAATCACCTTCGATAAACGGGGCACCGGTCTCTCCGACCGCGTCGCGGATGCGCCCACCTACGAGCAACGAATGGACGACATCCTGGCAGTGATGAATGCCGCCGGAAGCGAACGGGCGGCGCTCTTCGGGATCTCGGAGGGCGGGCCGTTGGGCGCCATGTTCGCCGCCTCACACCCCGACCGAACCCTGGCTCTCGTCACGTTTGGTGCGTTCGCTCGCCTCACCTGGGCGCCGGACTACCCGATCGGCATGGATCGCGAAATTCTGGGGCAGGGAGTCGAGGCGGTAGTGGAGAGCTGGGGGACCGGCACTTCGCTCGAACTCTTTTCGGCCTCGCGCGCCCAGGACAAGGAAGCCCAGACGCTATGGGCCAAGGTGGAACGCCTCTCGGCAAGCCCTGGCGGCATGAGATCGCTGATGCGACTCATCCAGGAAGTCGATGTGCGGTGTGTGCTCCCAACGGTCAAGGTCCCAACCCTCGTTCTCCATGCCGAAGGTGACTTCTTTCCACTCGAGATCAGCAAGTATTTCGCCGAGCGCATCCGGGGAGCACGTTGGGTCGAGTTGAAAGGCGTCGACCACTATCCGTGGTTCGGATCCGTCGACTCGCTCGTAGCCGAGATCGAAGAATTTCTTACCGGCGCCCGGCATGAGCCCGACGTCGACCGCATCCTTGCAACGCTACTGTTCACCGACATCGTGGCCTCGACCGCCCGTGCCGCCGAGATGGGCGACGAGCGGTGGCGCGACGTGCTCGCCAGCCACCACGCCCTCGTCCGCCGCGAGCTGGCGCGCTTTCGCGGCCGGGAGGTGAAGACGGTGGGGGACGGCTTTCTCGCCACCTTCGACGGTCCGGCGCGGGCGATCCGCTGTGCCTGCGCCATCCGCGACGGTGTGCGTCCGCTGGGGATCGAAATCAGGGCGGGGATGCACACGGGCGAGTGCGAGCTGATTGGTGACGACGTGGGGGGCATCGCCGTGCACATCGGCGCCAGGGTGGCTGCGAGCGCCACACCCGGCGAGGTGCTCGTCTCCAGCACCGTTAAGGACCTCGTGGCCGGCTCCGGCCTGCGCTTCGCGGATCGTGGCACCCACGACCTCCCCGGCGTGCCCGGGGAGTGGCGCCTCTTCGGCGTGGAAGGGCTAAGTGGCGGGCGCACCGCCCATGACCTCGAGATGACGAGCCTCGCCGGGACGGCGACCTCGCTGCGGGCTGGCGAGACGCCGTCGAGCCCTGCCCCTCTGGGGCGGGCGACGGCGTCGGATGGTGGCGGCGCCCCGCGGACCGGGGATGGGGCGCCCGTCGGGGGAAGCGTCTTTCGCAAGGAAGGGGACTTCTGGACGATCGCCTACGAAGACGTCGTGTTCCGCTTGAAGGACTCGAAGGGGCTGCACTACATGGCTCACCTGTTGCGCCATCCGGGCACCGAGTTCCACGCCAACGACCTGGTGGGCGCTGCCGCTGGCCCCCGGGCAGGAGCGCCGTCGAACGAGGAGCGGGGGCCGAGTCGCCAGGAGCTGGCGGCCGAGGGCTTGGTCGTGTCCCGACTCGGCGGTGCCCCGGCCCTGCTCGATGCACGCGCGAAGGCAGCCTATCAGGAGCGGCTCTCCGATCTGCGGGAGGAGCTCGCGGACGCCGAGCGCCTGCATGATCTGGGTCGGGCGGAGCATGCGGGAGCCGAGATCGACTTCCTCACGACCGAGCTCACCGCGCCCTTTCGCGGTCACCAGAAGGCCAACCCGTACGCCGAGCGAGCGCGCCTGACGGTGACCAAGGGCATCAAGGCCGCCCTGGAGCGAATCTCGCAGAACCACCCCGCTCTCGGCCGCCATCTTGCCGTCACGATCCGCCGGGGCACCTTCTGCGCCTACACGCCTGATCCTCGCCATCCCATTCCCTGGACGTTCTAGGCATTCAGATCACTTGCGGGTTCGTGGCTCGCGAAGGAACGGTTGTGCACTCGGTTTTGCCAGCGGGGTCTCTCGATGCCGGCGCTACCGAGCCAGCGTGCCTGGGTGGTATGATCCTGGGCCATGGTCGCTGCGCCGGTTACACTGCTGTTCACCGACCTGGCGCACTCGACCGAGCTGCTGCACCGAGTGGGCGACCAGCGGGCGCACCGCATTCTGCGGACGCACCGGCAGCTGCTGCAGGACGCAGTCGCGGTTCACGGCGGCCAAGAGGTGAAATGGCTCGGCGACGGCCTCATGACGATCTTCCCGTCGGTCGCCGACGCTGTGCGCTGCGCGATCACGATGCAGCAGCAGGCGCGGCGGCCCGCGGCGGGCGAGCGGCTCGGCCTGCGCATCGGGCTGCACGTGGGGGAGGCGCTGCCGGACGAGGGCGACTACGTCGGCACGCCCGTGGTGCTGGCGCGGCGCCTGTGCGAGCAGGCGACGGCGGGGCAGATCCTCTGCAGCGGTCTCGTGGCGGACCTTCTGCGCGGCCGCCAGGCGTTCCACTTCGCCGACGTCGGGGCGCTGGCGCTGAAGGGCTTCCCCGACCCGGTGCTCGGGTACGAGGTCGCGTACGAGCCCGAGGAGGCGGTTGCGCGGCTCGGGCAGACGCCGTTCACGGGCCGCACGGCGGAACTGGCGCGGCTCACGCACCGGCTCGAGGACGCCCGCGGCGCGCGCGGCGGCGTCGTCATGGTGATGGGGGAGCCGGGCATCGGAAAGACGCGCATGCTGGAGGAGTTCGCCGAGCGGGTACGGGCGCAGGGCACGCTCGTGCTGTGGGGCCGGTGCTACGAGGGGGAGGCGGGACGGCCCTACGGGCCGTTTGCGGAGGCGATCGGGGAGTACGCGCGCACGGCCGCGACGGAGACGCTGGCGGCCGATCTCGGACCGGGGGCAGCGCCGCTCGGGCGGTTGGTGCCAGGGGTGCGCGCGCGCCTGCTGGATTTGCCGGAGCCGGCGCCGCTGGAGCCGTACGAGGAGCGCGTGCGGTTGCTCGACGCGGTCACGCAGTTCCTCCTCGCCCTGGCGGCGCGCGTGCCGACGGTGCTGGTGCTCGATGATCTCCACTGGGCGGATGCGGGCACGGTGGCGCTGCTGCGGCACGTCGCGCGCTTCGCGCCGCGCGGGCGGCTCATGGTGCTCGGGGCGTACCGCGACGTCGACGTCGACCGGCAGCATCCGCTGGCGGAGGCGCTCGGGACGCTGCCGCGGGAGACGCGCTACGAGCACGTGGGGCTCGCGGGTCTCGACCAGCCGGCAGTGCAGGCGCTGCTCGATGCGATCGCCGAGGCAGAGGTCGAGCCCGGGCTTGTCGAGACCGTGGCGCGCGAGACGAGTGGGAATCCGTTCTTCATCCGCGAGGTGCTCCTGCACCTGCTGGAAGAAGGGGCGCTCGCCCGTGACGGCAAGCAGTGGCGGGCGGCGCTGCCGGGCGGAGTCCAGGCCGTGCCGGAGACCGTGCGGCAGGTAATCGAGCGGCGGCTCGGGCGGGTGTCGGCGGCGGCGAGGCAGCTGCTGCGTGTCGCGGCGGCGTTCACCGCCGGCGTGCCGTTCGAGGTCGCACGCCGGGTGGCGGGGCTGGAGGAGGCCGGGGCGCTGGACGCGCTGGATGAGGTGCTGGCGGCGCAGCTCCTCAAGCCGACGGCCGATCGCGACCGGTTCGACTTCACGCACGCCCTGGTGCGCCACACCCTCTACGACGCGCAGAGCCCGCCGCGCCAGGTGCGGCTGCACCGCCAGATCGCGGAGGCGATGGAGGCGGTGTACGGCGAGCGGGCCAGCGAGCACGCGGCGGAGATCGCGCGGCAGTACCACCAGAGCGCCGCCCTGCCCGGTGCCGAGCGCGGAGTCGCGTACTGCCTGGCCGCCGCCGAGCGTGCCGAGCGCGCCACCGCCCTCGAGGAAGTCGCGGACGCGCTCGCGATGGCGCTCGCGCTGTTGCCACCGGACGATGAGCGGCGCGGGCGGCTCCTGGCCCACCGCAGCCTCGCTCTCGGCGCAACGAAGCGCGCAGACGAAGCCGCTGCGATCGCCATCGAGGCGGCCGAGCTCATCGCCGGGAGCGACGGGCACGCCGCCGCGGCCTCGTATCTTGCCGAGGTCGCCGGCTCGATCTTCATGGCGGGAACAGCTGCGGCCGCGTGGGCCGTCGCCCGCCACGGTCTCACCTTCGCCAAAGATCGCCGCGACTGGGCCTGGGCGGTGCTGCGCGCACACGACCTCGATCGCGTGGACGCGGAAGACCCCGACCATCCCGGCATCGTCGTCGACACGCCGGAGCGCCGGGAGATCGCTCAGTTCTCCCCGGCTTTCGCGCGAAACCAGGATATGATGCAAGGTTCGAGGGCATTGTGGTGGGCCAGGTGGGAAATCTTCGAGTCGCGCCAGGCCGCGCTCGAGACCGCGGGACCCTACGCACGGAACGCGCACATCTCCTGGGCCGGCGCGTACCGCGATGCGCTGCCGCTCGCGGAGCGCCTGGCCCACGCCGCCCTCGAGCAGGGTGAGCTGGCCCGCGCCGCCCAGGACGTAGCCGTGTGCTCCCGGCTGCACGCAGCACTCGGGGACCTCGCCTCGGCCGAGCGGGACCTCATGCGCGTTGCCACGCTGGCGAAACGCGCGGGCAACCCTCCGATGGTTGTCACACAGCGTAACACCGCGTTGTTCGATGTCGCCTATGCCCGCGGTACGGGGCTCGACTTGGGCGCGTCCGTCGCGGATGCCGCTCTCGCGCGCGATGACCCGGCAGTACGCTGGGCTCGCGCCCCCGTGCACTCCCTCGCGGCAGTTCTGTACACCTTCGCCGGACGCGACGAGGATGCACTGCGCGCCGTGGCCTGCGCGGTGCCCGCCATCGAGCGCGCTGGTGGTGGCGTCGCCGGGTACACCCAGATGATCTGCCGCTGCTGCCGGGCGCTCTGGCGCCTCGGCCGCGCCGACTTCGCCGGCGTTTTGGAGCGCAACCTCCGCGCCAAGACACTCCCCGGCGACTTGCGCGACCTCGGCGTCGACGCACGCGTCGCCATGGCGCAGCTCTGCGCGCTCACGGGGCGCCCGGACGAGGCGCACGAGTGGTTCGAGCGCGCCCGGGCCGTCCTCGACGAGCAGGGCGCGCGACCGCTGCGCGCGCTCGTCGACCTCGACGAGGCCTGGATGGAGGTCCGGCGCGGGCCGCACGGGGATCGGGATCGGGCGCGGGCGCTCCTCGACGTCGCGTGCGAGCAGTTCCAGGCCATCGGCATGCCGGGCTGGATCGAGCGCGCGGAGGCGTTGCGGGCAAGCGTCGGTAGTGCAGCCATCGCGGTGCCGGCGCCCGCCGTCCCGCTGGTCCCGAAGAGCGACCACGCCGACGCGGTACACGCCAACCCAGCGCTGCTCGACCGCTCACTGCGCACCGCCCATGACCTCGAGATGCCGAGCCTCCCCGGGAAGGCGAACGTCTTTCGCAAGGAAGGGGACTACTGGACGATCGCCTACGAAGACGTCGTCTTCCGCTTGAAGGACACGAAGGGGCTGCACTACATCGCCCACCTGTTGCGCCATCCGGCCACCGAGTTCCACGCCAACGACCTGGTGGCCGCCGCGGGCCCCCGGGCGGGAGCGCCGTCGAACGCGGAGCGGGGGCCGAGTCGCCAGGAGCTGGCGGCCGAGGGCCTGGTCGTGTCCCGCCTCGGCGGTGCCCCGGCCCTGCTCGATGCACGCGCGAAGGCAGCCTATCAGGAGCGGCTCTCCGATCTGCGGGAGGAGCTCGCGAACGCCGAGCGCCTGCATGATCTGGGTCGGGCGGAACATGCGGGAGCCGAGATCGACTTCCTCACGACCGAGCTCACCGCGCCCTTTCGCGGTCACCAGAAGGCCAACCCGTACGCCGAGCGGGCGCGCCTGACGGTGACCAAGGGCATCAAGGCCGCCCTGGAGAGGATCTCGCAGAACCACCCCGCTCTCGGCCGCCATCTCGCCGTCACCATCCGCCGGGGCACCTTCTGCGCCTACACGCCTGATCCTCGCCATCCCATTCCCTGGACGTTCTAGCGGCACGCGCATCGCCTGCGGTTCGTGGCCCGCGGGTGTTCAACGTCGCCATCGCCTCGGGGTCCGGTTGTTCAAGTGAGGGTGGGCCGCGCCGGACGCGGACGCGGCCCACCCCTTCCGCAGTTCAAGAAGCAGGATAGCCCAAGGTCTTCGGATCGGTCTGGCCAAAGGTCAGGAACCACCCACTCCCCAACGCACCGCCGGGAGGCACGAAGACATCGTAGGAATAGGTGACCGGGTTGTTCGCCACGTCCACGGAGTAGCGGCGCACTTCCCCGGTGGCAGGGCCATTGCCAGCGATGGGGACGAAGAGGTTTCCTCCCGGGCCGAAGAGGATCGCCTGCGCAAAGGCGCGATCACCACCCGGAGAGTCCAGGTCGATCTTTCCGACGAACAGCCCGTTTGCGTCGTAGACCCGTATCGAGTCCCCGTCGTTCGCGTTCGCCCGGAAACTCGTGACAAAAAGGTGGCCGTCCGGGCTGAACACCAGTCCGTCGGGGCGGTTCAGGTGACCCGGGTCGCCGGTGGCGTTCTCGTCGCGGATGAACGTGTCCACGAAGCTGCCGTCAGGCTCGAAGCGTAGCACGTAGCCGCCGAGTCCGGTGACCCGGCTCGTCGGAACGGAGACGTAGAGCAGTCCGTCCGGGCCAAACACGACGCCGCGCGGATGGTAGTTCTCCGGGGGGATACCCGCAGGAGGAGCAGGAGGACTCAGAGTGCCACGGAACTTGCCGCCGAAGGTGTACTCGAAGACGCTGCCGGGCAGCGAGACGTCGTCCGAGAACGGCACCTGCAAGTTCGCGACAACGAGTCGCCGACCACGACCCAGAACCATGCCCTGTGGCGCGAACGGGGCATTGGGGTCGGTGTGGGGGACCACGGCCTTCCTCTTGAAGGCGCCATCCTTCAACCTGTACCTCAGGATCTCACCGGCGATCGGCAGATCGACATTCTGATTGACGACCAGGAGGTCGTGGCCGACCACGAGGATTCCCTGTGACCCGGTGAGCCCGCCACTGCCGGATTGCGCGAACACGCCCTTCGGGTCGCTATTGGCCTTCGTGTTGGAGATGAAGTCTCCGGTGCGCGCATCGAACCGCTTGATGGTGTTGTCGGCATTGTCACCGATGTACAGGATGTCCCCGCTCAACGCAGGCGCCGGTTGGAGAAGGGCCTGCATCCCCAGGATGAACAGCAGTACGAGGAACCGTAGCGTTTTCATTTGAATCCTCCGCTTCAAAAGCTGCGTAAGATGA
This sequence comes from uncultured delta proteobacterium, assembly GCA_963815115.1. Lineage (GTDB taxonomy): Bacteria > Desulfobacterota > Binatia > DP-6 > DP-6 > CAVQLX01. The sequence goes on from CAWFFN010000004.1 coordinate 19,988, forward strand.
TTCGTAAGGTTGGACTGCGCGAACCCACTGGCGGGGTCGCGAGGGAATTGCGGGCTCAGGGGCTGAGATTACACCAGGGGATTAGGCCGGTTGTTGACACCAGCTCTGCCTCGCATGTTTGGAAGTCGGGATAAGTGAGATCCAATTCCAGAGCTGCGCTGGTCGTCACTAGCCCGCATTTGTACTGAAACCCGAAGCCAAAGGGGTCTTCTGCCGACGTATAGGCATACTCTGGTACGGTAGCCTCGGTTTCTTGTCCGGAGATGGCCACATATCCCCCTCCCTTTTCAGTGAACGGGGCAATTGCGCATCCCAGTGCCGCTGTCTTTGTGGGGATGGTTATCTCGGCTGCGAGCGATTGAGCCGGTGCACCTGCCCAACAAGGACATTGAAATGCAGGGAGCGTCGCGTTTCCGAGACTTCCGACGCACTCATCCACCAGCGCATCCAAGGCAGTCGCCGTGTCGGCACACGTCCCGAGCTCGTCGGCCTTCGCCACCGCCGGCGTGAACTTCGTCTCGGCTTTGTCCAGGCACGGCGCATCCAAGGCCAGGCCCTTGAGGAGCGACTTCTGGTGGCACTTCGTCTTGGCGTAGGTCGTCGCCCCCACCGCCTTCATCTTCGCCGCCGCGCACTTCGCGTCGCCCGCGATCGCGCCGGTAAGGCTCGCCACGCACGTATCCACCAGCGCCTCGACGGCGGCGCTATCGCCCGTAGCGGCACACCCCCCCTTCGCCTCGGCCCCACCGAACGCGGCGACGAACTTCTGCTCTGCCTTCGTCAAGCACGTCGAGTCGACGGTGGAACCTTTCGCGAGCGCCTTCTGGTAGCACTTGGCCTTCGCGTAGACCTTGATCCCGGCCGCCTTCGTCTTCGTCGCAGCGCACTTCTGCGCCGGTGTCGCCGCGAGTGCGGTGCCGGCGAGTACGCACAGCAGCGCGACGCTGATCCTCGTCCAGCAGTGCGTCACCATTTCCTTGGCTCCCATCATCCATCGCCCTCGGCATGCGAGGGGCTACGAACCCGGCTGGACCACTCGTCTGCTCAGCAACCCGAGAGCAGTCGTCGGTCACGTAAACGTCATGGTGCGTCCTCCTGACCCCACTCGCTCGGTGGTGCGGCACTGGCGGCCGGTGCGAAGCGGCCGGTCAGTCGCTTCGCCGGTCCCGTCGAGGGACGGCTCGGCGCGACCGGGACGTGCTGCCAGTAGCAGGCACGCGATCGTGGCGGCGAAGGCGTAGCGGGTTTGAACTTTCTTGCATCTCGTGCCTCTCGGTTTCATGGATCCTCCGTCGCTGCGTTGGGGACCTGTCCATGCAGATCCTCCTCACGAGCAAGAGGGGAAAACCGAGGGCACAATCGTGCCTTCGCCGGGCACGACCCCGCAGGCGATGCGAGTGCCTAGAACATCCAGGGAATGGGATGGCGAGGATCGGGCATGTAGGCGCAGAAGGTGCCCCGGCGGATCGTGACGGCAAGATGGCGGCCGAGAGCGGGGTGGTTCTGCGAGATTCGCTCCAGGGCGGCCTTGATGCCCTTGGTCACCGTCAGGCGCGCTCGCTCGGCGTACGGGTTGGCCTTCTGGTGACCGCGAAAGGGCGCGGTGAGCTCGGTCGTGAGGAAGTCGATCTCGGCTCCCGCATGCTCCGCCCGACCCAGATCATGCAGGCGCTCGGCGTCCGCGAGCTCCTCCCGCAGATCGGAGAGCCGCTCCTGATAGGCTGCCTTCGCGCGTGCATCGAGCAGGGCCGGGGCACCGCCGAGGCGGGACACGACCAGACCCTCGGCCGCCAGCTCCTGGCGACTCGGCCCCCGCTCCGCGTTCGACGACTCTCCCGCTCGCGGGCCCGCGGCGGCGACCACCAGGTCGTTGGTGTGGAACTCGGTGGCCGGATGGTGCAACAGGTGGGCGATGTAGTGCAGCCCCTTCGTGTCCTTCAAGCGGAAGACGACGTCTTGGTAGGCGATCGTCCAGTAGTCCCCTTCCTTGCGAAAGACGTTCGCCGTCGCGGCGAGGATCGGCCTCTCGAGGTCATGGGCGGTGCGCGGTGAGCGGTCGAGCAGCTCGTCTGCGTTCTCTCGGTCGCCGGGCTCGTCCCGCTGGAGGAGCATCCGGGCGTCGTCGTTGCCGGCGACGGACGGGGTGCGGGCTACCCGCGCGGCGACCCCTGCCCCCTCGCAGCGGGCACGCGGCGTCTCGGCGCGCCGGATCCACCCCGGCATGTCGAGGCTGCGGAACTGCACGAGCGCAGCGTCGACGAGCGGCCACGCGCGGTCGAGATCACCGGCGGCGCCGCGACGTGCGTACATGAGCGCCTCGTCGTAGTCCACGATCGCGCGCAGCGGGCGGGCGCCCTGCTCGTCGAGGACGGTGCGGGCATTCGCCGTTGAACTCTCCGGGGGCGCTGCCCGTCACCGGATGTCGCGCCTCGCCTCCCCTCCCGTCACGGCACGCCCGCCGGCGTCGCCGCGATCATCTCGCAGCCGGGCGACCCGACGCTTGCTCCAGGCCGAGTAGGGAACGGCGACGATCGCCCCCAGGATCATGTACGACAGGAGCGTCGGAAGAACGGTCTGCTCCACGCGGCTCAAGACCGTGACGAAGAGCGCCAGACCGACGTTGCGCGCGATGCTCGCGACGGCGAGCGCGGAACGCTCCTCGGGAACGGGGCCCCCCAGCAGGTGCCCCAGGGCCAGCGATATGCCGACCATGATCACGACCGCCAGCGCGGGAAGCGTGCCGAAGCGCAGGATCATTCGCACGCTGGGAACGAGGATGGCCGCGATGAGCAACGCGAAGAGGACGTTGGCCAGCACGGTGAGCGGTCTGGCGGCGACGCCGGTGAGTCCGGGCATGAGCCGCCGGACCAGGAGCCCGATGCTGACCGGCAGGAACTGCACGATCGCCACCTCCCTGGCCACCTCCACCGACGACAGCCCCGCCGTCTCGAGCACGAACATGGCGTGAAAGATCGCCAGCGTGAGCGGCGTCGTCAGGACGGCCAGCAGAGCCAGCGTCAGCTGCAGGCTGGCCGAGTAGGGTGTGCTCCCGCCAGCCATTTGGGAACGCATGGTGGTGAGGGGAGCGCCGGGCGCCGCCGCCAGGACGGCCAGGCCCGTCCCGACCGCGCGCGGCAGGTCGAGCAGCCAGAGCAGGAGCAGGGCCACGCCGGGGACCAGCACCAGCACGGCGAGCAGAGACCGGAGCAGCAGAGCGGGACGCCGCCAGAGCGACGTCAGCTCCCCGAACGGGAGGGTGATCCCGATGTCGAGCATGAGGGTGAAGATCGTGATCCTGACGAGAACGAGGAGATCCGGGTGATCCATCCTTCGCCCGTCAAGCCGCCCGATCCTCTCCGGGTGCATGGCACCGCGACGCGTCGAACACGACTTGATCGTACCACCAGAGGTTCTCAAAGAAGGTGGCTGCCATGTCGAGGCGCGCTTTCGTTTGTGAGGATGCTCCTTCCACTATGGCACCGATACTACGACTCCCATCAATGGCGTCGAACCACCGCTTCTCTGTCGAATCGATTGGCATGATGAGATCCGCGTAGGCATGTGTCTGGTTGATCAGCACACCCGCCGCCCCCGGGGGCAGCCGCTCTTGAACACACACGGTGTCGGGCATTCGAAGGGGCACATAGCCGAGCCAGGCGTTGCCGGCGAAAGTCACTTGTTGCAGCTCAGGGCTATCGTTTCGGTAAACAACCATGCTGTGGCGAACCATCGTGCCGCGAAACAGTTCGACGGCGGCATACTGCTCCACTGCGGAAAGCTCCTTCAGCCGGGGGGCCTGCGGGATCCTTGCCAGGACTCCACAATGAGGGGTGTAGGGTGCTTGTTTGATCCACCGGCCGAATGTCAGTCCTGCTTTCCCGATGAAGTCGAATAGCTGTGGCACTGAATAACTGCGGTCCTGCGGGTTCAGGAGTGCGTCGGCGAGCGCCGCTTCCTGGCCGAAATCCGGGGCCCCGCGCAGCAGATTCTCCAACGGATGCCCGGATGGCATCGCTCTGAGCGCCGCGATGAGATCGCGGATCTCCCTGTCGTTGGCATGGAGACCGGTCCGTCTGCAGAACTCTTGCATCATATAGATGCCGGCCCGCCCGTAAGGCGCATACACCATGAGGTGCATCGCGCCGTCCGGTTTGAGGACTTCCCGAAGAGCGCTGAGCCCCGCATCAGGATCCGCAAGATGATGGAGAACACCGGTGCAGATGATCTGATCGAAGCTCGTTCTCAGGTCACTGACCTGCTCGATGGGAAGCTGGTCGACTTGGAGATTGTGCAAGTTGTGCTTCCGCTTGAGAGCCTCAGTACAGCGCACACTGGTTGCGCTGAAGTCGATGCCGATGACCTGAGCCGCGGGCCAACGCATCGCATGCTTCGCCGCCTGAGACGTTCCGCAGCCTGCGACAAGGATCGCTTGCTTCTCCCGATAGGGCCTTAGAGGCCAGAGGAAATGGTACTCCGCACGACGTCGTTGTCGGTCCTGCCCGAGCTGTCGATATTTCTCCACGCTGTCGATCGGGCGAGGATACGGATACCGTTCGTAGAAGTCCTGGACTTCCGCTGCCACTTCGGCGGAGCGTGAAGGTCGTGTTTCTTGCTGGCTCATCGAAGACGACACAACCGCGCGCTGTACAGCTCCGAGACGTCGAGTATCGTCTCTTCGTCGAGGGCGGAAGAGAAGTTCAATGTTCAGGCCGAACGCGTTGAGCGTGTGAGCCCGGGACATTGAACCTTGAACAGGTTGTGTCTTCCCTGACGCTCTCAGTGCTTGCCTCCACCGGCAACCTCGCTCATCTTCGCCAATGCCTGATCGATGGTGAAGCTGGCAGCTTTCTGGCGCGGCGGAAACTCCTTGAACGTCTCGAGGAACGGAACCAGGATCGCCTGCGCCGCTAATACTTGCGGGATATGGTCGATGAGCCAGTCGTAGTAGGTGTTCGAGGTGATGTCGGCGCGCTCGAACGGGTCGGTCCGCAGGTTGAAGAGCTTCGGGACCCGTAGCGGCACGAACGGGTCGGCCCAGATCCGCAGCGTCCCCTCAGTGCGCTGCTCCATGAACACGATTTTCCAGTTGTCGAAGCGCAGGGCAACCAAATTGCCGTCGTCATCGAAGTAAACGAAACCCTGGCGCGGGCTCTTCTTCTCCTGTCCGGTGAGGTACGGCAGCAGGTTGTAGCCGTCGATATGGACTTTGAACGTCTTGCCGGCCGCCTGATGTCCCTTCTTGAGCTTCTCTACGACGTCAGGATCACCGGCCAGCGCCAGGAACGTCGGCAGCCAATCGTGATGCTGAACGATCTCGTTGGAAACCACTCCCGCCGGGATCTTACCAGGCCAGCGCACCGTCATCGGCACGCGGAAAGCGCCCTCCCAGTTGGTGTTCTTCTCGCTCCGAAAGGGCGTCATGCCGCCGTCCGGCCAGCTGTTCATATGCGGCCCGTTGTCCGTGCTGTACATGACGAAGGTGTCGTCGGCGATACCCAACTCGTCAAGCAGATTCAGCAACTCGCCCACATGTTTGTCGTGGTCGATCATGGTGTCATGATACGGCGATTGCCACCGGCCGGCCTGGCCAAGACTCGACGGCTTGGTGTGGGTCCGGAGGTGCATGTGTGTGGTGTTGACCCAGCAGAAAAAGGGCTTGCCGGCGGCGTGCTGGCGCTTGATCCAATCCTTGGCGGCGGCCACGAACTCATCATCGCAGGTCTCCATGCGCTTCTTGGTGAGCGGGCCGGTGTCCTCGAGCTTCTGCTTGCCTACACGGCCCCAGCGCGGCTGCTCGGTGGGGTCGTCGGTATCGGTCGCCCAGCAGTGCATCACGCCGCGGGGGCCGAAGCGTTCGCGAAAGTGAGGAAAGTCCTTCGGATCCGGGTAGTCCGGCAGCTCGGGTTCCTCCTCGGCGTTCAGGTGATACAGGTTGCCGAAGAACTCATCGAAGCCATGGGCCGTCGGCAGGAATTTGTTCAGGTCGCCGAGGTGGTTCTTGCCGAACTGGCCGGTGGCGTAGCCATGGTTCTTGAGTAGTTCCGCGATGGTCGGATCTTCGGCCTCTAGCCCGACCGGTGAGGCCGGGACACCCACCTTGGAGAGGCCGGTGCGATAGACGCTCTGCCCGGTGATGAACGCAGAGCGGCCCGCCGTGCAGCTCTGCTCGGCGTAGGAGTCCGTGAACTTCATTCCCTCCTTGGCGATCCGATCGATATTGGGAGTCCGATAGCCCATCAACCCGTCGCTGTAGCAACTGAGGTTGGTGATGCCGATGTCATCCCCCCAGATGACGAGGATATTGGGTTTCTGTGGCTTCGCCATCTCATTCTCCCTTCATGTTTGTCGGTGTTCTCATTGCATCGCCCCAACTAAGAGACCGGGATTCGCGCTCCTTTCCTGCTGTCGAGCCGCACCTCGGCCGGAGCTCCTGCACGAAGAACGGCTTGTCCGCCGCGACGTGGCGGGCGATGAAGTCCTTCGTCCTGCCGATTCCCAGGACGATGAAGCTGGCCCCGAAGCTCGGCGTGCTGCGGACGGGGTCGAGAAGCTCGGGCAACCCGGCGTCGTGGAGATAGCGGTAGAACTTGCCGACGCCGAACCCGGTCAGCGCCAGGACGGCGCCGATCGCCGCCAGGAGCGTCCCATTGGCGGCCTCCAGGTTCCGTTCTCTCGCGAGCTCGGTGCTGGAGTCGATCATGGCGGCGAGCGGTAGAGAAAAACCGGTCGGTCCTCGTTTGTCAATGGGAGTGAGCCGCGGGACATGGCGCCGCGGTATGTGCAGTCTTGCTGAGTCACTGCCAGCGGCGGTCCGGACAACACCCGCGCTGGCGAAGGCGATCATCGGCGAGCGCCGGGACCTCGCGGTCACCGTCGGCGATCGGCGCAAGACGCGCCCGGCTGTGAGGTGCGGAACGCTCGCGGGGTGATGCCCGTCCAGGCGCGCGCCACATCGTGGTTGACGGTCCTTGGACTTCATGATCGAAAACCCCTCGCGATCGTCCACCACGCTCGGGAGGATCCTTGCGACGATGCCACCGTCAGCATGACGCCGTGCAAGCGCGGACGGCTTTGGTCGCCGCGACCCTGCTTGCGACTGGCGCCCTGTTCGGTTGGTTCGTCGCCTCGGACAGGTTGACCGCACGGGCGGCCACGGGTCAATCACCCGAGCAGGCGGTGTTCGACAAGATGTGGCGGTTACCCGACATCGAGGTGACGTCGTGAGCACCCACTCGCCGCTGCACATCGAGAAGCGCGGCCCGGATGGGCCGCCTCCTGGCAAGCCCCCGTTTGACGACATGGCGTGGATCCCCGGCGGCTCGTTCCTCATGGGGTCGAACGATCACTACCCCGAGGAGGCGCCGGCTCACCCCGTGGCGGTGAGCGGCTTCTGGATGGACCGGTTCGCCGTGACCAACGCCGCGTTCCAGCAGTTCGTCGAGGCAACGGGCTACGTGACGGTCGCCGAGCGCCCCGCGAATCCGTCCGACTATCCAGGCGCGAAGCCGGAGCTGCTCGAACCCGCGGCCGTGGTCTTCCGCAAGACCGCGGGTCCGGTCGACCTGCGCAACCCGTACAACTGGTGGACATACGTGCGCGGCGCCGACTGGCGGCACCCGCACGGGCCGGGCAGCGGCCTGGAGGGGCTCCGGAACCATCCGGTCGTGCAGGTAGCCTACGAGGACGTTGCGGCCTATGCGACGTGGGCTGGAAAGGCGCTGCCAACGGAAGCCGAGTGGGAGTGCGCGGCGCGCGGTGGGCTCGAGGGCGCGGAATACGTGTGGGGCGACGAGTTCACGCCGGACGGCACGCACGTGTGCAACACCTGGCAGGGCGAGTTCCCATGGCAGAACCTGCTGCGCGACGGCTACGAATGCACGGCGCCGGTCGGCTCCTTTCCACCCAACGGGTACGGGCTGTACGAGATGGCCGGCAACGTCTGGGAGTGGACCACCGACTGGTACCAGGACCACGACAAGATCGAGCGCGCCTGCTGCACCATCCGCGATCCCCGGGGCGGCGCGGCTGAGCAGAGCTACGACCCCCGCCTCCCCCACGTTCGCATCCCGCGCAAGGTGATGAAGGGCGGCTCGTACCTGTGCGCGCCGAACTACTGCCGGCGATACCGGCCGGCGGCCCGCATGGCGCAGCCCGTGGACACCGCGATCTGCCACCTCGGATTCCGGTGCATCGTGCGAGAGCCGGCGTCGCCGCGTGGCGGACGTGAGGAAAGCGCGCCGACGACCTGATCGGAGCCCCCCGTGGAGCACGACACCCCGACCACGCGCCTCGGCTCGAAGTCGGATTCCGACCGGAGCTCCGTCGAGCTGGCGGCCCGGCGTACGGGCATGTCGTTCCAGCGCACGCGCATGAGCGCGGATCGCACGCTGATGTCGGTGATCCGCACCTCGCTGTCGCTGATCGGCTTCGGCTTCACGATCTACCAGGTATTCGCGAAGCTGTACGAGGCCGAGGTGCTCAGGAGCGCCGCGGCGCCGCGCCACTTCGGCCTGGCGCTGGTGCTGCTCGGTGTCACGATGCTCGCCGTCGGCATCGGGTATCACGTCGCCTTCATGCTGAGCCTGCGCCGGCAGCGCGAGCAAATGAAGGTGGAGGGACTGGTTCACGCCGAGAGCCCGTTTCCGGTTTCGCTGACGCTGATCGTCGCCCTGTTGCTGCTGGCGATCGGGGTCCTCGCCATCGCCAGCATGGTGTTCAACACGGGGCCGTTCGTTTGATGGCAGACGGCGGCCAGGACCAAAGCACGAGTCGCACAGAGTGGTCGTGGCCAGCATCGCGATCGGGAACAGCACGATCGCGGGTACCGCTGGCCGGTCAGCACGAGCTCGACGGCGGCCCCACGATCGGCGAGAGCGCCGTCGTGAGTCTGGCCATTAGGAAGGGAGGCGATCGATGATGACCGGATGGACGCTCGCGGCGTGCACCGCGGTGGCGATCGCCCCGCTCGCGCTCGCCGCGGGCGATGGCCTCGTCTCCTCTGCCACGGCGCTGACTCGTCAGCGCCGACGCGGCGCCCCCTTCACCGCGCGCGCCTCGTGGCGTCAGGGGCTGCGAACGAGATGGAGCACCCCGACGCTGGTCCAGTCCCCGATCCCGGCGAGATCGACGGCGGGCAGCGGAACGGCCAGGGTCACATCGGCGCCGAGCCGCGCGTCCCCCACGCAGGTGAAGGGTACGCCGCTGGCAGCCGTGGGGATCGGCTCGGGCGTCGAGTCGGGGCGCGGCGAGGTGATGGTCGCTGTCGCGGTCCCCGTGGTGAGGGCCAGGGCGAAGGGCGCGCCCGTGTAGCGCACCTTGGCGGGGTCGCGGCAGTCCGCCGGACCGTCCAGCGCATCGAGGCAGCCCGGATCGTCGCCCGCGACTCCGGCGACGCAGGCCACCGTCCGCGCCGCCGCCACGATGACGGCGGCGCCCGGGCCGGAGGGACCGCCGAGCGCTGGACGGAGCACCGACGAAAGCGTCGGGCCGAATCCGTTGCTGTCGAGGTTCCAGTCGACGTCCACGCCGGTGGGAGCACCGTCGCAGTGGAGGAGGCCCGAGCTACCGTCCGCGAGGACCTGGAAGCAGAGGATGGTGTCGCCGATGAACCGGACGCCGAACACGGAGTCGTTCGAGACGACCAGCGAGGCGTCGCCACCACCGGACGCCGTGGCGGCGAGGACGAGGGCGCCGCTCGCACTGCCGCTGAGAATGTCGAACCCGGGAAGCGAGCTCGCGAACCACGCCGTCCCCGCACTGACGGCGAAGGTCGCCGCGCCGGGAGGCGGAGTGGTCGTGGTCGTCGTCGAGGTGGATGGCACGGTGGTCGTGCTGGAAGGCGGGAGTGTCGTCGTGACGACCGGACAGCGGCAGTCGTCCCCGCACGTCCCGCCGCCCGGACAGGCCACACCCGCGGGATCGCAGGTCTCCCCGCGCGACGCCGTTACGACGCCGTCGCCGCAGCGGGCCGCGCAGTCGGTCCCTGCATCGGCGCAACACGAACGGCACGTTCGCTTGAAGGCCATGCACCCGCGGCGCGCGGCACGGATGGCCGCCCCGGCCTGTCGGAGGCACCGCCGGCGGTCCCGTCCGCGGCCCGTGCAGGCGGCGCGGAGTGCCGGCCCCTTCCCCTTCGCGTCGGCGACGCACTCGACCTTCGCCGCAACGCAGCTCCGGGCACACATCCGCTCGACCGAAGCCGCCTCGGCGAGGGAACTCGCGCAGGCGAGCAGCAGCACGGCGATCGCACGGTGGGCAGTATGCACGGGCCGGGCCGCTAGTCCGGACTGCGGTAGGCTGTCAAGGCGCGATGCGCTACGCGCGGGTGCGTCCGACTGCGCCGCCGCGCCCCCCCTTACCCGGCCATCTGATCCACTTTTCCTTGACTGGAGGCCCCCCGCATGGGAGGAGGATTACCAGTAGCGAAGTGCAACAGACTAGGAAGGAGGCCCGCGCCCGGACTGCCTACCTATCCTCATCCATCATCTCAAGGCGGCCCCATCACATGGGCTCCATGGGAGGCCGTCACGGCCAACCGACTCTGCACGCTGCTCGGCGGTGCTCTCGCCGATCCGCTGACGTTCGATAGCGGACGAAGGAGAGAGTGATGAAAGCGCCAAATAGGTCCGTGATGGGCCTATTGGTGTTGGCTTTGATGCCGCATCGCGGGGGCATTGAGAAGGAATGACCGATGAGGCGAATGCGCCTATTCCTTACTGGAGTCTTGGCGGCATTCATCGTGCCGATGGCCGCCCAGGCACAACACAATGCGTTCTTCGCGCCGGTCACCGGCGAGAGTCAATTCGCGACAGCCTTCCCGTCGTGCGGGAGTCCGGAGTTCTTCGGGCCGGGTCTCGGCCCGATCGGCTTGGCGTTCGACGGCAACGACGTCTTCGTTACCGACTTCTGCAACGGCACGACCTACAAGTTCGGGCTTGCTGGAGGCCTTGCCACAGGTGCGCAGAGCGCAGCCAACGGCCTCAACGCCGGCCTGGCCGTCGGCGGTGGCAACTACTTCGGCGGCCGCTGCGGTCCCGGCTGCGGAGTGGGGGGCCCGCCTGACGGCGTGTACACCTTCGATCCCATCACACTGGCCGTGACCGGGACGGTCACCGAACTCTCCGGTGCTCGTTACCTGGCTCTCGACCCGGCCACCGGCGACCTCTATGCGGCGGGGGCCCGGGGCATCTGGAAGATCGTGAACCCCGCCACGGCTCCAGCGCTGTCGTCGTTCGCGCTTCCGACCCACGTCTTGGACGGCATCGCATTCACGACTGATGGCGCCAAGGTGTTCGTGGCGGACTTGACGGACGGAAGCCTCCACGGACTCGACAAGGCAAGCGCGACCGAACTCCCCGGCTTCCCGGTATCCCTCGCTGGCAGGGGGCCGGATGGCATCGCCATCGCCCGGCCAAACACGAACGTGAACGGCTTGGACGTGTCGAACAACGTCTTCGTCAACAACAACGACGGCACGATCACCAGAATCGACACGAACAACGCAAACGCCATCTCGGACGTCGCCACCGGGGGCAGCCGAGGGGACCTCGCGACTGTCGGTGCTGACGGCTGCCTGTACGCGATGCAGACCAGCGAAGTGGTGAAGCTTACGCCTTGCTTCTTCCAGTCCATTACCACCACCACAACCACTACCACGCTGCCCTGCACGACCGCGTTCTGCACCCTCGAAGCCGCTCAGACGAGCCCTGAGTGTGCCGGCCAAGCGATCCCGGCGGGCGTGACGGCGACGCTGACCCGAGCCGAGAACCTATTGGACCGCGCCGCGACGAGCCCGGCCAAGAAGGCACGGAAGCTCCTCAACAAGGCGAAGGGCGCCCTCGGGCAGGCCGGGGCTAGAGCGACCCGGGCTGCGAAGGGCAAGAAGCCGAGGCTCACTGCCGGCTGCGCTGCAGCCCTCAGGGACGCCGCCTCCAGGGCGGCGGCGGGTCTGTAGGATCCTCGATGGCGGCTACACGCATGCGGCCGCCACACCGCGGACAAGCCAACACGGCCACCGCGAATGGTGTGGCGCAACAGGTCCGGCCACGACCAGGTCCGCCGTGCGGGAGACGGCGGATCTTCCCCGGCCAGGGCGGAGACCGGCGCTTGACCCGGCGCCGGACTGGATGATGCCAGCGCGCTCGCGCCTAGGCAGCACAGCGGAGCGGTGGCAAGCCTTGCGATCGGCCATCACCTCGGGAGCAGGCCGATACGTCTCGGGGGTACGCTCGCTGGTGTGTTCCGGCTGGCATCGCGGGATCGCTCTTCGAAGGTTCGTAGGAACGTGGGTTGCGAAAACGGCCGTGTTTCTCACCAACCTCCGCTCGATCATCGTGATGGTTCTGGTCCTCTTCGGGCTGTACATCCTGGGCGCCGCTCTCTCCCGTGACATCCATGATGAGACGATCCTCATCGAACCGATCGCCGCCCCGCCGGAGCTCGTCACTCTCGGTTTCACGCCCGAAGTCATCGCACAGCGGCTCGTGGGTGAGTTTGGAGCGATCCGGAAAGCGGCGGTGAGTTCACGGAACAAGGCGGCGGCGGCTCGCCCGGTGGCACCATTCGCCGTTCAGCTGGATGTCGACGTGCCATGGGTGGGCGTCTCATATCGTTCGATGACGGGCTTTCTGCGGCGTGTGCTGTGCCCGCAGCGCGAGCGCCGGATCCGTGGCGAGATCATCGGCACCGCGGCGGCAAGTCGCTTGTGGCTCCGCGACGCTAGCGGAAATCTGATTGACGAGCGCTCGGCACCTCGCACTGAACCCATCGAGGTGGCGATTCGCGACGGAGCTGAGAGGATCGTCAGGTCAACCGATCCCTACGTGCTCGCAGTGGCGTTGGTTGACGCCACCGATCCCGTCAGGACCGAGGATGCTCTTAGCGCCGTTCGGTACTGCGTGAGAACGCCTCCCCAAAGCGACGACGCATGGTGCTACAACATCTGGGGACGTCTGCTCGTCCGCGAAAAAGACAGGGCCGGTGCGATCGAGAAGTACAAGCAGGCCATCGCCCTCCAGCCCAACGAACCCTATCCATACGTGAGCTGGGGAAATCTACTCGCCGCCCGGGGTGACTGGCCAGGTGCGATCGAGAAGTACTCGAAGGCGGTCGACCTCGACGAGAAATACGCGGTACCTTACAACAATTGGGGCACGGTCCTCGAGGCTCAATGCGACTCGGGAGGTGCGATCGAGAGGTATGAGCGGGCGATTGCCCTCGACCCCACTGCTTCACTCTACTACGACAACTTGGGTGTCGCACTCGCTCACAATGAGGATTCGGAGGGCGCGATACACCAGTACGAGCGCGCGATCGATCTCGAGCCGAGGGATCCTGTCCCCTATGTTCACTGGGGAAACGTACTCGCCGACCGGCCAGGAGGGCGGGGAGCGATCAAGAAGTACAGGCAGGCGATCCACGTCAAGCGCAAGTACGCGAACCCCTACAATGACTGGGGCAGAGTGCTCGCCGCGAGGCGGAGATGGGACGATGCGATCAGGAAGTACAAGCGGGCCATCGCACTCGACGGCAGTTACGCCGATCCGTACAACGGCTGGGGCGATGTGCTCGCGGCCCGGAAGGGGTGGGCAGGTGCGGTCGAGAAGTACAAGCGAGCGATCGGTCTCAACCATGGCTACCCGGACCCGCACAACGGCTGGGGCAACGTGCTGGCTGCGCAGGGCAATTGGGCAGCTGCCATCGAGCAGTACCAGAAGGCCATCGCTCTCAGCTGCAAGTACCCGGACCCGTACAACGGCTGGGGCAACGTGCTGGCTGCGCAGGGTAGTTGGGCGGCTGCCATCGAGCAGTACGAGAAGGCGATCGCTCTCAACGGCGAATTCGCGGATCCCTACAACGGCTGGGGTGACGTGCTTGCTGACCAGCGCGACTGGGCGCGTGCGATCGAGAAGTGGGAAAACGCGATCATGCTGCGGCACCCGGACAGCGCGCGAATTGCCAGGAAGATTGCCAGCGCAAGGGCCGCCTCTTCACCTCGATCGCGCCAGCCGCCACGATGGCACAAGTAGTCTCGACCTCAAGGACCGGGACGGTACTCGAACGCTGGCTTCAGAGGGATGACTCAGCCGCCCGCGCAGCCGATGGTGCGCACCACCAATCCCACGTAGCATTCCATCGGGCTGCCCTCCGTGTGCTTGGTACTACCCAGGGGCGGCGGCTCGCCGCCAACCCCCTTCCGCATGGCCACGCTCGCCCTCGATCGCGTGCATCCCGACGACACGACGTAGCGGACCATCCTGGCCCCTGTCAGTGACGCGTTTCACCGAACGGATACTTGGCGACGGGCTGCTTGGGCACAATGCGCTGGCCCCTGACCGTCGCTCTCGACATGCCCATGGATCCGCGCCGAGGGCGGTAGCGTGCGGCTCAGCGCATGCCGATGCTTGCCGATGCAAGGCTCTTGCCACCAGCCAGTTCCCCCGCAATACGGACTTTTGATCCACGGACCTTGTAGTTCACGCCACGGTCCGGCCGATTCTTCTCGGGCTCCCGCCGGGAAGGCGCACATAGTAGGCGGACGACCGGCCGGATTGGTCCTTGCATGGCTCCAGAGCCATGCGTCAGCCTAGCTCTCGGCAGGGCGGTCGGCGGCTGACGGTCACGCTCTGCCCGAACCGCCAGGTCGTCATTCCCGAGCGGCAGTTCGAAGCTCTGGTTGGCGTCGACGCTCCGAGCGTCGCTCCGCCGGGGAACGACGCGATGAATCGCTCACGCTCGGGATCGAGTCCAGCCGCTTCGGCATAGGCAGCGGTCGGCAACGCAGGAGCTACGATGGCCAACAAGAGCAAATCGAAAACTCGGCGCCGGCTTCGTCCAGCGCAGACTCAGGCTCGGCAGCCCGGCCGCGAGACGGCGATGCGGCCGCGTCCCCGGCCTGACGACCCGGGATACGCTGGTGCGAACAAGCTTCGTGGACGCGTGGCATTGATCACCGGGGGCGACAGCGGGATCGGGCGTGCCATAGCCATTGCCTTCGCCAAGGAGGGCGCCGATGTCGCGGTCGTCTATCTCGACGAGGACCGCGATGCGAAGGAAACCCAGGCGCTTGTCGAGACGTATCGGGCCCGTTGCCTGCTCCTACGCGGAGATGTCGGGAAGCCTGCCTTCTGCAAACAGATCGTCCAGAAGACCGTGCGCAAGCTCGGACGACTCGACATCCTCGTGAACAACGCCGGTGAGCAGCATCCGCAGGACTCGATAGAAAAGATCACCCCGCGGCAGCTGGAACGGACCTTCCGGACGAACATCTTCTCCATGTTTCATCTGACAACCGCAGCCCTTCCGCATCTCGAGGAGGGCAGCACCATCATCAACACCACCTCGGTCACCGCCTACCGTGGCAGCCCCACACTGCTGGACTATTCGGCGACCAAGGGCGCGATTGTCGCGTTCACCCGATCACTCGCCGGGAATCTCGCGGAGCGTGGCGTCCGGGTCAATGCCGTCGCCCCTGGGCCGGTGTGGACCCCGCTCATTCCATCGACATTTCCGGCCAAGAAGGTCGCTCAGTTCGGATCCGATGTCCCCTTGAAGCGCGCCGGCGAGCCCGAGGAGGTCGCACCGAGCTACGTGTTCCTGGCTTCGGACGACGCCTCCTACATGACGGGCCAGGTGCTTCACCCGAACGGCGGCGAGATCATCAACGGTTGACCAAGACGGGAAACTGTCCAGGGAACGCGGACCGGTACAGCGGTGTCTCAATGCCGCTTGCCTCTTATGAGCGAGAGGACGCTACGTGAGCGAGGATCCGCAGCAGCGTAAGTGCTGCGTTAGCAGGGCACGGGCGGACGCGCTATCCGCTTGTCACTTGGGCCGCGCGCTCGATGTCCTTAGTTCAAAGGGCTCGGCGAAGAACTGTGTCTCGTGCACAACGCGGCGCGCGCGAAACTCCATAATGCTCACCGTGCCGTACGGTTTCCCGTCGTAGGTGATGACCAGTTCGGTGATCCACAGATCGCCGCTGCCGCGCACGCGCCGGACGACGAACTCCCGCCGTGCTGGGTGGTGGCCACGCTGGCTTATCAGGCCGGGTGTTCCGCCGGCTCGGCGGGCCGGCGGCTACGGTGCCGGGCGCGGCGGAATTCGTCTGCGCCCCAGACGAGGAGTGGGAACGTGGCGAGCAGGGCGAGTTCGGCGGGGCCGAGCGCGGCGGTCCCGAAGAGGCGCTGGAGCGGCGGCGCGTAGACGAGTGCAGCGGCGAAGACGAGTTCAGAGGCGATGCCCCAGAGCAGCATCCGGTTGCTGAAGAAGCCGACCGCGCGGAGGGAGGCCGCTTCGGTGCGGGCGGCGAGAGCGGTGCCGACCTGGCAGGCGACGATGCCGGCGAAGGTCATAGTGGTCGCCTCGAGGTAGGCGCCGTGCAGCGGGTGGCCGGTCCCGGTCGCCGTGCCCGGGCGCCAGCCGGCGCGGAGCAGCACGAAGAAGAAGCCGCCAAGGACGAGCGTGGCCTCGATCAGGCCGAGGAAGATCCAGGCGCGGACGAGGAGGGAGCGGCGGATGACGCCCTCGGAGCGGGGGCGGGGCGACCGCTCCATCAGGCCGGGCTCGGCGGGTTCGCGCCCGAGCGCGAGCGCGGGAAAGATCTCGGTGCCGAGGTCGATCGCCAGGATCTGCAGCACCGTGAGCGGCAGCGGGATCGTTCCGCCGGAGAGCGCGAAGACGAGGAAGGGGATCGCCTCAGGTGTGAGGTGGGCGAAGATGTACAGGATGAACTTGCGCACGTTGTCGTAGACGCGGCGGCCCGCCGCGACGGCGGCGACGATGCTGGCGAAGTTGTCGTCGGTGAGGACCATCGTCGCGGCCTCGCGCGCGACATCGGTGCCGGTCAGGCCCATGGCGACGCCGATGTCGGCGCGACGGAGCGCGGGGGCGTCGTTGACGCCGTCGCCGGTCATCGCGACCACGTGCCCCTCCGCGCGCAGGGCGTCGGCGATGCGCAGCTTCGCCTCCGGCGACGAGCGCGCGAAGATCAGCTCCCGCCCCTCTCGCAGGAGCCGGTCGAGCTCCCGCTCGCTCAGTGCGTCGAGTTGCTCGCCGGTGACGACGGTGGCGCCGTCGGTGGCGATGCCGACGCGGCGGGCGATCTCGGCCGCCGTGGGGCCGTAGTCGCCGGTAACGACGAGGATGCGGATGCCGGCTGCATGGCAGCGGGCGACCGCCTCGGCTACCTCCGGGCGTGGCGGGTCGAAGAGAGCGACCAGCCCAAGCAGGACAAGGTCGCGTTCGACGTCTTCGCGTCGCGTGGGCGGCTCGGCGCCGTCGGGCAGTCGCCGCCGGGCGACCGCGAGTACGCGCAGCCCCTGCGCGGCGTACCGCTCGAGCACGGCCAGCACCTTGTCGCGGTCGGCGGCAGCGAGCGGCACGTGATTCACGGCCCCGCCGATCATCGTCGAGCGCTCGAGCACCTCCTCAGGTGCCCCCTTCGCGTGGACGGTCAGACTCCCGTCCTGCCGCTGGTCAACGGTGGACATCAGGCGCAGCTTCGGGTCGAAGCGGTAGAGCGTGCGCCGGTCGTGCTCGCGGCGGGCAACTTCGATGTCGATCCCGAGCGCCCGCGCCGCCTCGAGCATCCCGACCTCGGTTGCCTCGCCGCGCGACTTCCCGGTTCGCTCCGGTGCGAGCTCGGCCGCCGAGCAGGCCGCGATCGCGCGACCGAGGAACCCGAGCACCGGGTCGGCGGCCACCGCCCGCTCGATGTCGATCGTTCCCTCGAGGTCGAGTTCGCCGAGCGGCGTCCAGATCCGCGCCGCCCGCATCCGGTTCTCGGTCAGCGTGCCGGTCTTGTCGGTGCAGATGACGTCTGTCGAGCCGAGTGTCTCCACGGCGGAGAGCCGTTTGACCAGTGCGCCGCGGCGGGCGAGGCTGGCCACCCCGACGGCGAGCGCCAGCGTCAGCGTCGGCAAGAGGCCCTCGGGCACGTTGGCGACGATCAGGCCGATCGCGAAGGTGAACGCGTCCTGGAGCGGCAGCCCCGCCGCCAGCCAGCCGATCGGGAGGAAGGCAAGCCCGGCGGCGACCGAGACGAGCGCAATCAGCCAGGCGACCCGCCGGACCTGCTGCTCGAGCGGACTTGCCTCGACGCGGATCCGCTCGGAGAGCGCGGCGATGCGGCCGAGCTCGGTCTGCATGCCAGTGGCGAAGACGAGCGCTTCCGCCTCGCCACCGATGCAGCAGGTGCCGCTGAAGATCAGCTCACGCGCCTCGGACAGCGGGCCTGCGATGTCGGCGAACTCGGGCGAGCGCAGCACAGGCTGCGACTCGCCTGTCAGAGTCGACAGGTCGACCTCGACCGCCCCGGCGAGCAGACGCGCATCCGCCGAGACGCGGTCCCCTTCGGCCAACAGCAGCACGTCGCCGGGAACGAGCGCGCGCGCGTCGATCACGCGGCGCTGCCCGTCGCGGCGGACGGAGGCCTGCTGGGGCAGGTAGCGGGCCAGCGCCTCGACCGCCCGTTCTGCCTGCAACTCCTGTGCGAACGCGAACAGGGCATTGAGCACGATCACGGCGACGATCGCTCCACCGAGCCCGGGCGTCCCGCTGACGAAGGCGAGCGCCCCGGCGAGCCAGAGCAGCAGCGCGAGAGGATGGACAAACTGTGCGGCGAGCTCGCGCGGCCAGCGTCTGCCGCCGCGTCGGCGCAGCTCGTTCGGCCCATATGCGACGAGGCGACGCTCCGCTTCGCGACTGGAGAGCCCCTCTGGGCGCGCCCGCAGATCTCTCAGGAGGAGATTGATCGGCTCCCGCGGGTCACGCAGCTCTTCGACGGGTGACACTGATCTGGACCGGCCCATCGCATAGCACGAGTGCGGCCTCGAAACTCGAAGCGACCGATCTGGCTCGTGGATGCGGCGTGGTCCGTCACCGTGCGGCCACCGACCACCCACCGCATCGCGGCATCGCGCCCGAGCCGGTCGGCGTCGTTCACGTTCTCATAGCCGGCGAGCCGGCCGAAGACGGCTTGGCGGAACTGGGCGAGCAGCGTGTGGCGCCCGTCCTTCCCGGTGCGCGGATCGGTGAGGACATCTGCAGCCAGCGCGGTCAAGCCGAGCGCGTCGTCGAGTTCCCGGCACGCGAGCAGCCCGGCATCGGAGGTGACGGTCACGCCGTGGAATTCGAGCTTCAGGCGACGGTCGAATCGAGCCGGAGACCCTCCCTCTCGCTTTCACCCGTCGCCTCATCCATCGGCCGCCCCCTTCGTGACCGCCAAACCCTTGCCGTTCATAGTCGATTCGGGCAGCAGCGTCATCAGCCGGCGCGGTCATCTGGGAAATGCGGGTTCACATCCTTGCCCATCCGCGAGGCCGCATCTTCAACTTTCGCCCTGGCCTGCAGGCTGACTGGCGACGGGTCCTCGAATGCGCCCGCGACCACGACAGGGCGGTCGAGATAGACGGCTACCCCGACCGGCAGGACCTCGACGCAGAGCTGCTCAATCTCGCCTGCGAGGTCGGCGTGAGAATCTCGATCGGGTCCGACGCCCATGCGTGCGGCCAACTCGCCTTTCTCGATTTCGGCATCGCTGCGGCCCGGCGGGCTGGCATTCCGGACCAACGGATCGTGAACTGCATGACCGCCGACCAATTGCTTTCCTGGACCTCGGACGTCTCCCGAACCTAGCCCGCATCGCTCGCGTTGCCGCGTCACCTCGGAACGCTGAATCAATCTTGCTCGATCTTCTGCCTGTGCTTGACTTCTCGAAGAGGGAGTCGCCGCCGACGACGCGGCCTAGGCTCGATGGCCGATACCGCAGCTCCGACTGCGTCGCGTCCGAACGAGAGCCTGACAACGCCCATGCACTCGATCAGATGGCGCGCCTACTGAAAGCGGACGTCTCTCCGTCCGACGACATCGATCTGGAAGCACTTCGTGGGTGAGCGTCGGTTGGAGCCGGCGGGCCTCGTGGATCGCCCGCGACTGCTCGTGGCCGCTTCGGGGAGCTCGTCACGGCCGGAGGGGCTTGTCCTCCCGGGACAAGAACGGTCGCGACTTCTGGTCGAGGAAGCACATTGACGCCCCGGACGCCGATGCTAGTCGTCAGCCATCGAACTACGAACGCGGCCGATGCCGTGCCTGTGACATCGGGGGGACGCATCGCTCCCGGCTGATCGTCACGAGTGGGCTCGCGCCGCCCACGATCGAACGACGGAGGCGCTATGAACGTGATCCGTGGCGGCGGAACATGGAGAACTCACCGGAGTCGCTGGCTCCCCCTGGTTGTGATGGCACTGTGCGTCGGGCTGGTCGGCACGCCTCGATCCGGCGCGGCCGGCGACGTGACACCGTTCACCGTGTCGATCCCGACGGTGACCGGACCGATCGCATCGACTCCCACCGACTTCCCGTTCATCGCGCTCGGCTTCTCGGTCGAGCCGCCCGTTCCGGACGGCTACGTCGAGCAGGAGTACTTCTTCTCGGGGACGGGGACCATCTACGAGTACACGCCGACGGGCATCCAGCTCGTCTCGCCCTGCCCGGCGGTCGCCACGCTCGGGTGACAATTCCCTACACGACCCGGATGCTCGTGATCCGTCCCGTCAAGCGGAACAAGTTCAGCGGCACGGTGGTCATCGAGCCGCTGAACCCGAGCGCCAACTTCGACATCGCGGGCATCTGGGACCGTTCCAGCAACTACTTCGTGCGTAACGGCGACGTCTTCGTCGGATGGACGTCCAAGTCGGTGACGGTCAACACGCTCAAGACCTTCAACGCGACGCGCTACGCTCCGCTCGACTGGCCCTACATGCCGTTCACGCCGAACGGGAACAATGCGGTCTACGACGGCATCACCTTCGACATCGCGGCGCAGATCGGGGCGCTGTTCAAGGACAACGGACCGGGAAGCCCGACGCACGACCTCGACGTCGAGCGCGTCTTCGAGGCCGGCTTCTCCCAGGACGGCGCGTTCACCTTCACGCAAGCCGAGACCTTCCATTCGCTCGAGCGCATGCCCGGCGGCGGGCCGATCTACGACGGCTACGTCCCCGGCGGCACGCGCGGGCCAGCAACGTGAACTTCGGCCTGACGCCGGCGGGCGCGCTGCCCGCCGGCGATCCGCGGATACAGATGCAGCCGCGTGACGTCCCGGTCATTCACATCAACACGGAGACCGAGATCGCCATCGGCGTCCTGGTTCCCAACGGCCTGGCCTATCGCCGCCCCGACAGCGACGCGGCGGACGACCGCTACCGCCTGTGGGAGGTCCCGGGCTCGAGTCACGTCTCTAAGGACCAGCCGCCTGCACACCAGGGCGATGTGCTGACGCTCAGTCTGAACCTCGCCGAGCTGCTCGGGATCACTGCCGCGGACCTCCCGCCGACCGGGTGCACGCACCAGCAATTCGTCCCTGGACCGACGGTCGGGGTCCCGGGCGTGATCGACCCGAACCCGTTCCCGTTCAGCAACGTGGAGAATGCCGCCTTTGCCGACCTGACCCACTGGATCGGTCGGAAACAGACCCCGCCGCCTCACGCCGACCCGATCACGGTCACGAGCACGACCCCGCCGACGGTCGCGCGCGACGCGTTCGGCAATGCGCTGGGCGGCGTGCGCACGCCGTTCCTCGACGTGCCGACCGCGACGTACGTCCCGACCGACACCGTGGCGCACGTCACGACGTTCTCGGGCTTCTGCATCCTGTACGGCTACAGCGTCCCGTTCGGCGAGGACACGCTGCAGTCGCTCTATCGGAACCACGGCGACTACGTCTCCCATGTCGCCGACGCAGCAAGCGTCTGGTACGGGACGGCTTCTGGCTCGGTCCCGACGCACACGACGTGAAGCAGCAGGCCGTGCACTCCGCCGTGCCCTGAGAGGGCGGGCGGCGCCGGGACGGGAGCGCCCGTCTCGGCGCCGACGTTCCCGTCATCGTCTGGCGGGCGGCTCAGGACGTCGGGGTTACATCGGTGGCGCCGAGGATGAGGAGCGCGAGCTCCACGCGCAGGCGGACGTCGTAGTCGTCGAGGTGATGCCGAAGTGCTCGCGGAGCCGGTTCAGCCGATAGGACAGCGGTGCGGATGGATGCCGAGCGCCGCGGCCGCGCTCCGGCCGCATGCCGTGACGTAGGAACGCGTCCAGCGTCCTGCGGCACGTGGCGCCCGTACCGGGGCGCGCGAGTGCTCCCAAGTACCGGGTGGCGTCTTCCTCGGCGGTCGACGAGCCGACGTTGACGACGTCGAGGAGCGCGAGGTGGCGAAGCGATGGACCCGCCCCAATGGACGGACGAGCCGCCGACGGCGACGGCGCGCTGCGCCTCGAAGACGGCACGGCGCAGGCTCGACGGTCCCTCGCCGGCGGCCCCGATGCCGATGTGCCAGTCGTGCGCGGGCATCCTGGCGAGCAGGTCCGCGAGCGCCGGCGAGTCGGGCTCGAGCGCGAGCAGCGCCAGCACGTCCTTCGAAGCGACCCAGACCGATCAGGGTGCCATCGCCCTTCACGGCGGACGCCAGCACGCCGCCCAGCCCCTCGACGTTGGCCTCGGCGGCGGGTCGTCGCTCCGGGCGCGAGCGGACGGAACAGGACGACGCTCCGGCACAGGTCAGCCGCAGGCGCAGCGCCGTCGCCCGACGCTCGATGACTGCGAGCGGTGTCTCCGGGGCGACGAGCAGGCGTAGGAACCTTTGAAGGCCTGCGTGTGCGCTTCTCGTGGAGGCGTCCCCGCTCCTCGACATATGCCTCGATTACCGCCGTGACGACCGCGCTGTGGGCGGTGAGGGTCACCGAACGCGCTCGAGGAGCTCCAGGCGACGGCCGGATCCGCGGCCGCGGTGGCGATCAGGGGCGCCAGAGCAGCCGTAGCCCGACCTGGTAGGCCTGTCACGACCTCGCCCAGAGTCGCACGATGTCCGCCGCCCGCCGCCGGCGGCGCGGATCGGCAGCTCCATCTCCTCGGCGTCGGCACCCGTCCTTCGATGATGCTCCGCCGGTAGAAGCCCGCGGCGAGATGATCGACGGTCCGGTCCGAGCGCCTCAGCGCCGGGCCGGAGAGGGAAGCGATAGCAGGGACAGCTGCCGGCAGGCGCGACGATGTCGCGTATCACGCGCTCCCGGCGACGGTACGCGCGGCGATCAGCTTGCGCAGGGCCGGCGAAGGGGCCGGGGGTGCTCGTCCTCCGAACTACCGATCTTCCTGGGGGGCTCGGCGAATCTGCGCATCCGTGGACCGTGATCCTCGTCGCGTCGTGGTGATCACGGAGCCGCGGCGCGTGTCAGGCATCCTCGTTGCCGGCGGCGCGGCGTCTGGGTCTGAGCGGATCCCATCCGACGCCTGCCGCCACTAAACCGGGTCTCCGCCGGGCAGGCCGGCGACCGCTTCGGTCGAGCGGAGGGGCACGGGTAAGCAGCGACGAGAAAAAATCGTCTCGCCGTGCCCGGCGGCTGCTCCCCGTGCCCGTTGCCCGCTACGTGGCGCCGCGCACACTTACCCCGGATCCTGTTGCGGTTCTTGCCGGGTCGGAATAGGGCTGAGCGAGGCCCCGGCGCGATCCAGTGACGGATACTCATTGGGAGGGATTACCGGAGAAGCGTTTGCGATACCCTTCGTCGGCAAAGCCCTGATCAAGTACCCGCTGCCCGGGACTGACAAGTACACAAAGGTGGAAAAATGCGTGGGTTGCCGCGCGGTGGCGTGCGACCGCGACACGACCGCATCGGAGGCGGGCCGCACCTTGGCGGCCATGGTCGATATACCCGGACCGGTGCCTGATGTTGCGCGAACACGTCATCCTCTCGATCGCCGCTGACGACGTCGAGATCCCGAGCCCGTCGAAGGGCTCTCTTCCCGGGGCCGGCGTCACGAAGCTCGACGTCGTGCAGTATCACTGGGCGGTCGCCGACGGGGCGTCGCGCGGCGCTGGCGGCCGGCCGACGGATGGTGCGCTACGGACGGCATCGACGGGGAGTTCTTCTACCAGAAGCGGGCGCCGACCTAGCCGGCCGCCCTGGGTCGAGGTCTGCACCATCGCCTTCCCGTCGGTACGCACCGCCGAGCGAGGTGGTGCCGCGCGACGGGGCGACGCTCGCCGGAAGCGGCGAACCTCGCGCTCCCGAGCCGGCATCCTCATCCGGCGCCAACCGACTGACCCCGAGCACCCGGACGAGCTGCGCGTCGACCTCGACCCGGTGCCGGGGTCGAATGGCCCCAGATCGTCGAGGTGGCCGCGGGCGGCCAGTCCTGGCCATCTCCACCTCGTCGGGTCGCGATACTTGGGCTTGCGGCCGTGGACGTGAACGTCCGCCTCGAGCGTCGCTGGACGTTCGACGAGGTCCGCCGCGCGGCGCTCGCCCTCGCACGCGAGGTCGATCGCCGCGCCCCCCGTCTGGCGACCAGCAAGTGGTGGAAGGAGGAGCGCCACGGCGTCTTCGTCGACTACAACAAGAACGCCAAGGATCGCACGGTCGCGAGCGCGTAGTCGATCCGCCCGAAGCCGACGCGCGCGCCTCGGCGCCGCTCACCTGGGAGGAGCTCGCGTCGTGCCGTCCCAAGGACTTCACGCTGCGCACGATGCCGTCGCGCTTCGCCCGGCTGGGCGATCGACGCCGACATCGATGCGCATCCGTGCTCGCTCTAGCCGTCGCTGGAGCTCTCCCGCGCGCAGGAGGCGGCGGCCTGGGCGACCGCCGGCCGCCGCACTATCGCAAGCAGGAGGGTGAGCCGCGGCGGGTCCAGCCGTCACGTGCGAGCCCAGGCGACGGCTCGGGCGTCGGGTCGCCGGCGGAGCACAAGCCGCTCATCGAGATCGGACGCGCGCGGAAGAAGGAGGACGCGCTCGCCGGGCTGGAGCGGTGGAAGGCGCGCCATCCCGAGGCGGCGTCACACCTCGTCCCGGCGACGCGCTCGTCGACGACTGCGCGGCCGCTTCACGACGTGGACGCGCGTTCGGCGGCCTCCAGCACGTGCCTCCGGAGCTGCGCCCGCGGCAAGGAACCCCCGGATCCGTCGGACGAGCCGGCCAGCCCATGGGGCGTCAGCTCGAGCGGCGGCCGGCGCCGCGATCGCCGCCAGCTCGCACGCCTGAGTGACCTCGCGCGCCATCACGTGGCCCGCACGTCCACGGGGAGCCGTTCCGCGCTGACCATCGTCCACGGGTTGTGAAACTCCGCCGGCGCGTCGCGTGCCAGCGCGAAGCTCCGATACCGCTCGAACAGGATGCCGAGCGCGATCCTCGCTTCCAGCCGAGCGAGCGGCGCTCCCAGGCAGAAATGGATGCCGTGGCCGAAGGCCAGGTGCGGGTTCGGCGATCGATGGATGTCGAACCGGTCCGGATCGGAGAACTCCGCGGGGTCGCGATTCGCCGAGGCGACCCACAGGATGACGACCTCGTGCGCGGCGATCGTCCGTCCGTCGAGCTCGACATCCCGGGCGGCCCGCCGGGCCAGGCGAGGGAAGGGTGATCGGTAGCGCAGCACCTCCTCGATGGCTGCGGGGAGCCGGCTCGGATCGGCGCGCAGCTCCGCGGCCGCGTCGGGATGCTCGTCGAGCGTGATGACGGCATTGCCGAGGAGCGCCGTGGTGGTGACGTGCCCGGCGATCAGGAGCAGACCCACGAACCCGACGATCTCCTCGTCGTCGAGGCGCTCCCCGTCCACCTCGGCCGCCACGAGCTCGCTGATCAGATCGTCGTCGGGATGCGCACGGCGCTGCCCGATGTGCTCGAGCAGGTAGGTGTTCATCTCATGCATGGTCGGCGCGACGGCGTCGAAGAGCGCACGCAGGGCTGCGTCGTCGAGCCTGATCTCCGAGGCCTGCTGGTTCTGCGAGAAGAGAAGCTCGGCCCACCGCCGGAAGATCGGGCGATCGTCCACCGGGATGCCGAGCAGCTCGGCGATCACGATCACGGGCAGCGGATACGCCAGCCCGTCGACGAGATCGAAGCGCCCGGCTCCGCCGAGGCCGTCGAGCAGCTCCGTGGTGAGCTCGGCGATCCGGGGCGCGAGGCCGCTCACCATGCGGGGCGTGAAGGCCTGGCTGACCAGGCCGCGCAGCTTGCGGTGCTTCGGCGGATCCATGCGCACGAAGTTGCCGCGGCTGAAGAGCGCGAAGTCCCGCTGCGCCGGCATGAGCTCGCTGAAGTCGGACGAGAAGGCGGCGGGATCGGAGAGCACGCGCTCCACGTCGGCATATCCGAACACCTGCCAGATGCCGTGCTGCTCGTCGAACTGGACCAACCCGGCCTCGCGCTGCTGCCGGAGCCAGGCGAGGAGAGCATCGAAGGTTGGCGGGGCCACCTCGGTCGTCGGTGTCGTGGCCTGCATGGCGAGTCGCTCCCGTGGCGCTCGCTTCACGCTACACCCGCGACGATCGCAGGCAAGGCGGCATCGCGCGGTGAGCCGACGATGCGGCCTTGCACGTGCGCCCCCTCTCTCGTCGCGCCGCCTGACGCACCGCCGACATCTGGGCACGCGCCGACCTGTCGGCGGCAGCGCTTCTCCCGTGGTTCCCGCTGGGTCGGGCAAGGTAGGCGGGATGCTGCTCGAGAGGATCGCGCACAATCACCGAAGCACGCCGAAGCAGGTCGCGCTCGCCTGGCTGCTCGAGCGGTCCCCCGTGATGCTGCCCATCCCAGGGACTTCCTCGATCGCCCATCTCGAGGAGAACGTGCAGGCTGCTTCCTTGCGATTGACCGACGAGGAATACCGCAGCTCGCGGCCGTCACCGACCGGTGATCACCGCCCCATCACGAGCAGGTTACCGGCGGCAACGACCCCTGCCAGCGTCAGCACCGTGAGGTCCGGGGTCGACGTCGTCAGGAGCGTGACCCGAGACGCCGGTGCGGGGGCGTGGGGTCACCGTCTCCGCTCAGCGTCCTCGCCCCATGCGCGCCGACGAGTGTGCAGCGCCGCATCGATGGGCCGCGAGCGCGCGCAAGGGGCTGCGGATTCGCTCCGACGGCGACCCCACGCCCCCGACGCACGCCGCGTGTGCGGCAGAGTCTACGCCGGGACGAGGCCCAGCGCCCGCAGCCGCCGCAGGTTGAAGGCCGCGCACACGAGGTCCCACTCGCCGCCGACCTTCGCCACGCCCCGCAGCGCGACCCGGCGAAAGCCCATCGCGTGCTTGATCTCCGCGTAAGGACGCTCCGCCTGCGTCTTTCGCCAGGCATACCAGCGCTGCGCCCACGGCAGATGGAGCAGGCGATGCATGCGCTGGGTGTGCGGTCCCTGCGGCCACCGCACGGCCTTGCCCTCGCGGCCCACCGCCACGAGACACCGCACGCCCCGCTCCGCGAGGGTCGCGAGATTCGCCTCCGTGAGATACCCATTGTCGGCCACCGTGCAGCCAGGCGACTCTCCGGTCGTCGCGGTCACCGCCTCGATCATGGGGACCAACTGCCCAATGTCCCGCACCGCCGTCGTCACCCCGGTCGCCACGATCAGCCCGTCCGCACTCACGGCTGCCTGGGCGTTGTAGGCGTAGACCAAGGCCCCGTCCCCCGCGCGCATCATCTGCGCGTCGGGGTCGGCAAAGCTCTTCTGGTGCCGCGGCTTCAACGTCGCACCCTTCTCGGCCTCCAACTGCGCCCGCACCGCCCGCAGCTTGGCCAGCCGCTGCTCCCGCGTCCGCAGCTCGGCGGGTAACCCCCCACTGCCGTCGTCGTCCTCGCCGTGTTCGCGGTCCTCCGCGGCCTGCACGTCATCCAGCTTGGTCACCAACGCGGCGAGCTCGGCCTCGAGCCGCGCCTCCTCCTGCTGGAGCCGCGCGTGGCTCATCGCTTTGTGCCGCGACGTGTTCGCCCGCAACTTCGTGCCGTCCACCGTCACGAGCCCGAGCTTCACCAGCCCGGCCCCGCGCGCCAGCCGGACGGTCGCCCGCAGCACCCAGGCGAAGTCCTCCCGATGCCGCACCCGGAAGCGATTGATCGTCCGGAAATCTGGCACCGGCCCGTCCCCCGCCAGGTACCGGAAAGCTAGGTCGCGCCGGAGCCGCCGCGCGATCTCCCGGCCGCTGAATACGCCCTGCGTCGCCGCGTACAGCCACAGCTTGAGCAACAGCCGCGGCGCGTAGGCATGCTCGCCCGTCTCGGCGTAGCGCTGCTCGAACGGCGTCAGGTCGAGACTCTCGACGGCGTCGTCGATGAAAAAGACCGGATCGCTCGGGTCGAGCGTGTCTTCAACGAACGTCGGCAGCAGCTGCCCCTGCCGCTGCACATACGGCTTCCACCGCCCCGCCTCCGCCATGTCGCCCTTCTAGCAACATAATGCGGCGGAGTCTTGGGTCAGGCTCCTAGCCCGGATCATTCATGAAGTGCCAGCGGTGGACGGCTGACGACGAGCGCGGCGCGGCGCTCGCGACCCATCCGGCTACGGGATAGGGGCCGCCGGGTGCGAGGCACGTCGCGGCGTGCAGCGCGAGGCCCGTGGCCGCCATTGTGGGCACAGGTCGGGGATGCGGTGACGGCGACCGCGATACGGAGGACGCATGGGGGGGCCTGGAGCGGCGCGCTCAGGGCGAGGCGCGCAGCCTGCGGAGATGCTGGTGAATGGCCAGGAAGAGTGGCTGCCCGGGCCAACCGGTGGCGAGATGAAACCACCACCGTCGCACCGAGCGGACGACGCGGGCGCCGAGCTTGAGGAGTCGCAGCCGTACGGTGCCGAGCGTCGCAGTGGCGAGCGAGGTGCCGGCCAGCACACGGAGCCGGAAGAGGTGCAGCAGGTCGTAGGCGAGCGCATGGAGCAGGAGGCGCACGGCGTTGGCGCGGAAGGCATGGCAGGAGAGCCGATCGGCGGCGAGATCGCGCTTGAGCTCCTTGATGAAATTTTCCGCCTGCCCGCGCTGGTGGTACCAGTGGAAGAGGTCGGCGGCCCGCCCGCGGCGGTTGGTGACGACGAAGCGGACGTTCGGCCCCTGTGCGGTGTGCTCGATCAGCGCGAGCACGCGGCGCGGCCGGCGCCAGCTCCGGGTCTGGTAGCGCACGCTGGTAAACCACCGCACGGGCTGCCCGGTGCGCAGGTAGACCACTTGGGCGTGGACGCGGTGGAGTGCGACGGCCGCGACCAGCTTGGGGATCGGCGGCATCCCAATGGCGTAGGTGAGCCCAGCGTGCTCGGCGTAGTCGAGCAGATCCGGGTTGCAGAAGCCGCCATCCGCCCGCAGGGCAAGCGCGGTGGCCGGCAGCGCGGCGCGCAGGTGCGTCACGATCGGCGCGAGCAGCGGGCGCAGGTGGGTCGCGCCGCCGACGTCGCCCGGGCGCAACCGCGCGCCCAGGAGATAGCCGTCGGCGAAGACGAGCAGCGGATGGTACATGTGCTGGTCGTAGTGTCCGTTGAAGAAGCTGAGCTGCTGCTGCCCGTGGGTCGGATCGTCGGTCGAGTCGATGTCGAGGATGAGTTCGGCCGGCGGCACGCGGCGCGCGACGGCGTGGCGGGTAAACCACTGGCGCAGCACCCGGCCCAATCGCCGGACGGTGCCCCACTCGACCGCGTTCTCGAGCCGCGAGAGGGTCGGCTGCGACGCGAGCGGGGTGCCGAGGCGCTGGGCAACGGTCTGCAGGGTCGGGTCGTGCCGCAGGTACCTGGCGTCGTCGGCATCCTCGTAGCCGGCGGCGATCTCGTACACCCGCTGCCGCAGCAGGGTCAGCACGTCGTGGGTCACGTAGCGGCGATCACGACGATCGGCGACGGCCGCGCGGAGCGCTGCGGTCAGGCCGAGCCGTTCGTCGAACTCCCGAACGAGCAGCAGCCCCGCGTCGCTCGTGATCTCGCCGCCGTCGAACCCGGCCGTCACCTTCCGTTGGAAAGTGAAGCCG
>CAWFFN010000005.1:0-1801076 GCA_963815115.1 uncultured delta proteobacterium
AACTCGAAGCGACCGATCTGGCTCGTGGATGCGGCGTGGTCCGTCACCGTGCGGCCACCGACCACGCACCGCATCGCGGCATCGCGCCCGAGCCGGTCGGCGTCGTTCACGTTCTCATAGCCGGCGAGCCGGCCGAAGACGGCTTGGCGGAACTGGGCGAGCAGCGTGTGGCGCCCGTCCTTCCCGGTGCGCGGATCGGTGAGGACATCTGCAGCCAGCGCGGTCAAGCCGAGCGCGTCGTCGAGTTCCCGGCACGCGAGCAGCCCGGCATCGGAGGTGACGGTCACGCCGTGGAATTCGAGCTTCAGGCGACGGTCGAATCGAGCCGGAGACCCTCCCTCTCGCTTTCACCCGTCGCCTCATCCATCGGCCGCCCCCTTCGTGACCGCCAAACCCTTGCCGTTCATAGTCGATTCGGGCAGCAGCGTCATCAGCCGGCGCGGTCATCTGGGAAATGCGGGCTCAGTCGACTCGCGCGGCGGGCTTCACCGCGCCTCGATCCTCCAAGGGTTCTCGACACAGCTCGGCGAAGGCGAACAGGGCCTGACTGGTCGCGCGATCTGCCTCTGCGACGATTGGTTCGCCTCGCGTGCCCGAGGAAGCCGAGTCGATCCGTGCAGGAACAGATGCGCGCCCGAAGCGGACTCTGCCTTGCCGCTCGCGTCGCCAGGCTGGTGGAGTGGTGAACTCCTTGCTGGGCATCAGCCACCTACAGTCGACAGCACACCATGAGCAACGCGGATGACGATATTCCTGATCGAGGAGGGGAACCTTCGCCCGCTCCCTGCACGCTCCTTTCGGGCGGGCCTCTCATCGAGCGTTATCCAGAGGTCTTGCCTGGCAAGCAGATCGACCCGGGCAGCGACGATCCGCCTCGGTTCGCGCTCCTGCGTCGCGAGGTGCCCGTCGCGGGCGGCTCGCTCGACCACCTGCTGGTCGACCAGCACGGCGTCCTCACGCTCGTCGAGACGAAGTTGGCCGAGAACCCCGAGGCCCGGCGTGAGGTCGTCGGTCAGATGCTGGACTACGCGCGAATGCCGAGCGGGAATGGGGCAACGGCGGGGCCCGGCGGCTCGCGCAAGACTACTGGGAGCGCCGTCAAGGCAACGTGGACGACGTGATCAGACGCCGGTTTGGTTCCGACCTCGAAATCGACACTTTCTGGACGACGGTGGAGCGGAACCTGCGCGACGCGATGATGCTGCGCTTGTTCGTGCTGGCCGGACGTCGGCGAACACCGCGAGCGCGGTGGCCGCGACGATGGAGCCGACGCCAGGGATGGTCTGCAGCCGGCGCATCGGCGTCGCAAAGCTCGTCTGCTGGAGCGCCGCGAGCATCGTGTCGAGGGCCGCGACCTGCTCGCGAGCACAGCGCCACAGGGCGCGGTGCTGCGCGACGTAGGTCGCGAGGTCGTCGTGGCCAGCGACGGCCACGAGCACTTTGGCCCACCCGACACGCCGCGAGCGCGGCGCGCGTGGTGGGAATCTCGCCCTGCGCGACGCGTCGCCCCGCCGCGTCCTGGATCACGAAGGCGCTCTGCCGGCTGTGCACGTCCAGACCTACGTAGTACGATTCCATCGGGCTGTCCCTCCTCGTCTGCAGTGGGGCTCCGTGCTCGGATGACCCCGTGGTGTGCCGCGAACCTAGCGATCGCGGCGGCGGGGAGGACAGCCCGTCTTCATCGATACAACTTGCGAAAAAGGGCCTTAATCTAGCCTTAATCTCGGCTATCTGCGGCAGCCGAAGTTCGTGGCGCACGAGGTCGCTGTGGCGAACACCAACTTCCCGGACGCCCGGCTCGTCGCGAAGTCGGTCACCGAGCTGTGCGTGCCCGCGCAGAAGGATCCCGCCCCGTGAGCCGGGCATGACGGCGCTTGCCGATCGCCTGGCGGCCGTGTCGAGCTACTCGACGTGCCGCCTCACGCACCGGGGCCGCAGGAGCGGCAGGCCGTACCAGGTGGTCATCTGGTTCATGGTCGACGGCGACACCGTCTACCTGGCGACCGCGAACGCCTCGCGGCAGTGGGTGCGCAACCTGCAGGCGAACCCGTCGCTCTCCTTCGAGGTAGGAGGCGAGACGTTCGCCGGCACGAGCGAGCGCGTGAACGACGCGGCCGAAGAGCGCCACGTGATGGACCTGGTCGTGGCGAAGTACTGGTATCTCTGGCCGGCCCTCGCCCTCGCCCGCCTCCTGGGCTACGACCCGAAGCCCGATGCGAGCTTTCGCGTGCGGGTGGCCGGGTGACAAGCCTATCCCTCGCTTGAGGCACCGGGAGGACGCCCGCCGCGGGCCAGACCGACACGGGCTCTGCCATTCGCCCGCACATGAGCCCGCGTCACTGGTGCCGGCGGCTGTCGGCGTGTTCCGATGACCGCCCAGCCCTGGCACGCGCAATCGACATCCGACGTCCTCTCGTCGGTCGCGAGCGACGCCACCGTGGGACTCGCTCCCGACGAGGCGCAGCGACGGCTGGACGCCGATGGGCCCAACACGCTTCGCGCGGGACGCGCGATCTCCGCGCTCGACATCCTGGCCGGGCAGTTCCGCAGCGTCGTCGTGTGGGTGCTGATCGGCGCGGCGGTCGTCGCGATCCCGATCGGCGAACCGATCGACGGCATGGCCATCCTGGGCATCGTGGCGTTGAACGCCCTGATCGGTTTCCTGCAGGAGTATCGAGCCGCACGAGCCGTTGCTGCGCTCGCTCGTCTCGCAGCGCCAGGCGCACGCGTGGTTCGGGGCGGGCGGGCCGTGGTGGTGCCTGCAGCCGAGGTCGTTCGAGGCGACGTCCTCGTCATCGAGAGCGGCGACCTGGTGGCCGCCGATGCCCGTCTCCTTGAAGCGACGACTCTGCGCACGAACGAGGCGGCGCTCACCGGAGAGTCAGAGGCCGTCGACAAGGATACGGGGGCCTGCGTGCCCGACGCCCCCCTCGCCGAGCGGCGGAACATGGCCTTCTGCGGGACCACCGTCGTGCACGGCATCGGGCGCGCCGTCGTGGTGACGACGGGCATGACGACCGAAGTCGGGCACATCGCCACCCTTCTCGAGACGGCCTCCGCGGGCGAGACGCCACTCGAGCAGAAGATGGACCAGGCGGGCCGCCGGCTGCTCGGCGCATGCCTCACGATCGTGGCCATCGTGTTCGGCCTCGGGCTGCTGCGCGGGAGCCCGCCACTCGAGCTGTTCATGAGCGCCGTGAGCCTGGCCGTCGCCGCCATCCCGGAGGGTCTTCCCGCGATCGTGACCGTCGCCCTCGCGCTCGGCGTGCAGCGCATGTCACGGCGTGCCGCGCTCGTACGGCGGTTGGCGTCGGTCGAGACGCTCGGCTGCACCGAGGTCGTGTGTACCGACAAGACAGGCACGCTGACGGTAGGGGAGATGACGGTCCGGCGCCTCGTGACCGGAGCCCGGACCTTTCACGTGACTGGGGAGGGCTATGCGACGGCGGGCGCCGTGCTCGCCGGCGGTGAGCCGGTCCCGCCCGAGGGAGAGGCCGTCCTTTGCGAGCTGCTCCGCGCCGCGGCTGCGTGCAACGACGCGGAGCTCGCACGAACCGACGGCCGGCCGGCGATCGTCGGTGATCCCACCGACGGCGCACTCCTGGTCGCTGCGGCCAAGGTCGGAATCATGCGCGAGGCGCTCGAGCGGGAGATGCCGCGGCGTCGGCGGTAGTCCCTTCGACTCCGACCGTAAGCGCATGAGCGTCGTGCGGCGTCGAGACGGGCAGCTCTGGGCGTTCGTCAAGGGCGCGCCGGAGGTGATCCTCGAGCGCTGCACCACGATCCGGATGCCGCACGGAACGGAAGCGCTGGGCAAGCCGATGCGCGAGCGGATGCTCGAGGCGAGCACGCTCCTCGCAGGCGATGCGCTCCGCGTCCTGGCGCTCGCCGAGCGGCCGCTCGACGACCTTCCTATTGGCGGCGACGCCGAGGAGGAGCTCACGCTCCTCGGCCTCGTCGGCATGCAGGACCCGCCGCGGCACGAGGCGGCGGACGCGGTCGAGCGCTGTACCCGTGCCGGCATCCGGACGGTGATGATCACCGGAGACCACCCCGACACCGCCCGAGCCGTCGCAGGCGAGCTCGGCATCCTGAGAAGGGGGGACGCGGTGCTGACGGGGCGGGAGCTCGAGGCAATGTCCGACGAAGAGCTCCGCTTCCGCGCGCCCGAAGTGTCCGTCTATGCGCGCGTCACGGCGGAGCACAAGCTCCGCATCGTGCGTGCGTGGAAGGCGAACTGGCGCCGTCGTGGCCATGACCGGCGACGGCGTGAACGACGCCCCGGCCCTGAAGGAGGCGTCGATCGGGATCGCCATGGGCATCTCAGGCACCGAGGTGACGAAGGAGGCGGCCGACCTGATCATCACCGACGACAACTTCGCATCGATCGTCGCCGCGGTGGAGGAGGGGAGGGGCCTGTACGAGAACATCCTCAAGACCCTCGGCTATCTCTTGACGGGGAACGCGGCGGAGCTGGCGGTCATGCTCTTCGCCGGCGTCTTCGGGTGGCCGATTCCGCTGCTGCCAATCCAGTTGCTCTGGATCAATCTCGTGACCGATGGTCTCCCAGCCCTCGCGCTCGCCACGGATCCGATCGACCCGAGCGTGCTCGATCGGCCGCCGCGGCGCGCGCACGAGGCGGTGCTCGATCGGCGCCGCCTCGGGTGGATCGCGTTCAGCGGCGGGATGGGGGCGACCGTGACCCTCGTCGCCTTCGGCAGCGAGCTCGCCCGCGGTGGTCTCATCCAGGCCCGGAACGCCGCCTTCACGGTGCTCGTCTTCGAGGAGCTCGTGCGCTCGTTCAGCGCGCGCAGCGATACCAAGACCGTGTGGGAGATCGGCTTCCTCTCCAACATGCGGCTGCTGGCCGTCGTCGCCGGCACCTTCGGCGTACAGCTCGCCATCCATCAGGTGCCCGCGCTGTCGGCCCTCTTTCAGGGCGGCCCGGTCACGCTCGACCGGTACGTCGTCTGGGGGGGGCTGGCGCTTGTGCCGGTGTCCGTGCTCGAGCTCATGAAGCTCGCACGCCGGCGATCCGGTCGCCGCCGGGCACTCCGCCAGGTCACGGCCGGCGAGGCGCAGACCCCACTGCGATAGGTCATCGGCAGCCGCAGCGAGGCCGCAACCTCGAACAGCGCGTGTCGGCGCAACAATGGCGCGCCGCCCCGGGCGGCGAGTCAGACCCGGGGTGCCCGTCTGTTGGCGAACTACCGACTCTCGGCAGGCTCGCCTGACGGCTGCTCCCTGACGCGGTCGCGGAGCGGGTGAGCGACCACGAGCTGCATCGGCATCGCCCCCGTGGCCGGCTCCGCGTCTGCACTGAAGCCAGCCTCGTGCAGGAGCCGCACGAGCCCGCCGCTCACGACCTCTCGAGCATAGGCAGGCTCTCCGATCCAGAGATAGAGATCGATGAGGAAGCCGAAGCGCGGCGGCCGATCCAGATCGGCGACGATGAGCCGGCCCTCGGGCCGGAGCACGCGGCGGATCTCCTCCAGCGCACGCCGCCGTACGGCCGTGGGGAGCTCGTGCAGACCGTAGGAGACGCTCACCGTCTCGAAGCTTCGGTCCGGAAACGGGAGGCTGCCCGCGTCACCGCGGACCAGAGTGGCGTTGCGGATGCCATGCCGAGCAAGCTTCCACTTCCCCACCCGCAGCATCTCGGGCGAGATATCCAAGCCGACGATCGCGAGGTCGGGTCGCACCCGCGCCACGAGGGCCGGCACGAGGGCCGTGCCGGTGCAGAGATCGAGCAGCCGTTCGCCGCCGGGAGCGATCCTGCGTGCGATCTCCGCATGCGGGTTGGCCGGCAGGAGCCGGTAGAAGCCGTCGTAGATCGGGCTCAGCAAGAAGAACTTCACGCGGTTGCGGATCTCCGGCCGGCGACCCGTCACAAGATCGGAGAGGTCGCGTCCCAGACCCATGCCGTTCCCTTCGAAGGCGTGTACCCGACGCCGCTGGTGCATGGCAATCCAGCACAGGGCGCCGCCGCGGCCGCAAAGGGCTCATCCGCGAGTCGCGCTCGTCTGCGCGCCCCGGCTATGTCCGGGTCCCGCTCGCTCGACGCGACTCACCAGCGGAGCGGCCGCGAGGGCAAGGACGGCCACCAAGCCGACGATGCCGAGCGCGAGGCGCACGCCGGAGCCCTCACGTGGTTGGCCGCGCACCACACACACGATCCACTTCCAATGCAGGAGTACGTGCACCGACAGCGCGCCCAGGAGCGCCGTGGCCATCCAGAAGTGGACGCCGCCCCAGTCGTGGCGGCCGAGCCCCCAGATCGTCATGCGGTGGCCACTCCCCGGCGGCAGGACGAAGCGGAGCAGGACGCCGCTCGCGGTCATGAAAACGAAGCCGCAGAAGGCGATCGCGTCGACGACGAAGTTGAGCGCGGGACGTCTCACAGGCGCCAGGACATCTTCCTCGCAACGCCGGGCGGAGCAAGTCGCCCCGCGCAGCGCGTGCACCTCCACCTCACCGAGCCGGTGCACCTTCGTGAGGCCGCGCGCGACCAGCACCGGCGCCGCGGTCTCCTCGGCGCGACCGCCTTCGTCCATCGCCCGGCGATCGAGCCAGAGCGCCGCCCCGCCGGTCAAACCGGTCGGTCGATTCTCGACGGTGCGACGCTTCGCGCGATCGGTTCGACGTGCATCAGAGCACGCGGATCCAGCGTCATCGACACGGACGTGTCCTGGTTGAAGTAGCTCCCCGGGCTGCGCCGTCGACACCAAGTTGGCACTAGCTGATATATGCCGATCCCATGGTCCGACTCCTCGCCGCTCTGGGACTGCTCCTCGCCGGCTGCGCGCGCGAACCGATCTATCCGCAGCACGGGGAAGCGATGTACGTCCGGTACTGTGCGTCCTGTCACGGGGTGACGGGGAAGGGCGATGGCCCCGCCGCCGCGCTGTCGCCGCCGCCGACGGACCTGACGAAGTCCGACCTGAGCCTCGCCGAGTTGATGAAGGTGATCGACGGCCGCCGCACCGTGCGTGCGCACGGCACGGCGGCGATGCCGGTGTGGGGTGAGGTGTTCGAGCAGACGGCCGCGGATCCGGGGCGCGAGCATCGCCAGGCCCTGCGGGACGTGCAGGCCGTGGCGGAGTACGTCCAGGCGCTCCAGGCGCGCGCCAGGCAAGGAGGGACGTGACGCGGTCAGCGAGCGGCCCGCTCGGGTCGCCGGGATCGCGATCGGTCGAGCATCTTGACGACCTCGAGCCACGCGACGCTCGCGATCCCGGCGGCGAAGCAGATGGCGATGTCGGGAGGATGCAGCAAGGAGATGCGGAACAGGGTCCGCAGGACGGGAACGTAGAGGACCAGACCGAGCAGGAGGAACGTCCCGCCGACGACCCACCAGAGGGCGCGATTCGGCACCCGCATCGCTTCGAGCGCGGGGCGGGTCGAGGACCGGTTCACCAAGATCAGGCCGAGGTTCGCGACGATGAGGGTCGTGAAACCCAGGGCACGCGCGTCCGGCTCGCCCTGCCCGCGGTTGAGCGCGACCACGAAGACCGCAACCAGCATCAGCAGGACGCTGCCCCCGCGCAACAGGCTCGTCTCGAGAAGCTGCCGCCCGAAGAGTCGCTGCTCCGGGCTCCGGGGTTTGCGGCGCATGACTGCAGGGTCCGCGGGTTCGCCTTCGAAGACGACCGAGCACGCCGGCTCGATGATCAGGTGCAGGAAGGCGATGTGCACCGGCAGCAGGATGAGCGGAAGCCCGAAGAGCACCGGCACGAGCGAGATCCCGGCGATCGGGACATGAACGCCGAGCACGTAGGCCATGGCGTTCCCGAGATTGTCGAACACCCGACGGCCCTGCCGGATGGCGTGGACGATCGACGCGAAGTCGTCGTCGAGGACCACGAGAGCCGACGCCTCGCGTGCGACATCGGTCCCGCGTCCCCCCATGGCGATGCCGATGTCGGCCGCCTTCAGCGCCGGGGCATCGTTGACGCCGTCCCCCGTCATGGCGACGATCTCGCCGTTCAGCTTCAGTACCTGGACGATGCGCAGCTTCTGCTCGGGGACGACGCGCGCGAAGATGTGGGTGGTCTGCACGCGCTCCCGGAGCTCGGCATCGCTCAACCGATCGAGTTCCATCCCCGTCAACACGCCGCCGCCGCCCAACCCGATCTGCCGCGCGATGCTCCGGGCGGTGTCCGGATGATCCCCGGTGATCATCACCACCCGGATCCCCGCCGTCGCGCATTCCCGCAGGGCATCCGGGACCGTCTTCCGGATCGGGTCGGCCAGCCCGGCCAGTCCCACGAACTCGAAGACGAAGTCGTGCTGCTCGCTCGGTAGCGCACCGGTCGGGATGCGTGCGCGAGCCACGCCGAGGACGCGCAGTCCCTCTGCAGCCATGGTTTCCACGCGCTCCAGGAGCGCGTCCTGCTCGGCCGCGGGGAGATGGCACAGATCCGCGACGGCCTCCGGCGCCCCCTTGGCGGCGATGAGGGTCTCGCGGCCATCGGGGGATCGCCACACGTGTGAGAGCGCCATGAGCCGGTCGGAGAGCGGGTACTGCCGGACCAGCACCCAGTCAGGATGCTGATGCTCGCTCCCGGCAAGCCACCCGTCACAGAGCGCCTTGAAGGCCTTCTCCATCGGATCGAACGGATCCCGCTGGCTCGCCAGCACCCCGAACTCGACGAGCTCGTGAAACGGCTCGGGCAGTGGTGTGCTGGGGTCGGGCGGGACGTCGAGGAAGCGACCGCGAGCGAAGAGCTTTCGGACCGCCATCTGGTTGAGCGTCAACGTGCCGGTCTTGTCGACGCAGAGCACGGTGGCGGAGCCGAGCGTCTCGAGAGCCGGGACCCGCCGGGTCAGAACGTGCTGCTGAGCGATGCGCCAGGCGCCAAGCGCCAGGAAGATCGCCAGGATCGCCGGAAACTCGTTGGGCAGGATGGCCATCGCGAGCGTGAGCCCGGCGAGAAATCCGCCCAGCCAGTCCGCACGGGAGAGGCCGTAGGCAATGACGATCAGCGTGCAGAGGCCCGCGCCGATCACGGCGAGACGTCGCACGAGCACGGCGGTCTCCCGCTGGAGCGGGCTGCGCTCCGCCACCAGCGTGTGCAGGGCCGTCCCGATGCGACCCATCTCGGTGCGCGAGCTCGTGGCCTGCACGATCCCCACGCCATGCCCGTGTGTGATCAGCGTGCCCGCGTAGACGAACGGTGAGGCCTCGCCCGCTGGGCGTTCGATGGGCCTCGCCCCGTCCCAGACAGCCTTTCGCACCGGCACCGACTCGCCGGTGAGCAACGACTCGTCGGCGGAGAGGTTGAGGCAGGACAGCAACGCCGCATCCGCCGGGACGCGATCCCCTTCGGAGAGCACGAGGACGTCTCCCCGCACCACCTCGCGGCCGGCGATGCGCCGCCGGACTCCATCCCGCACCACGAGAGCACGAGGACTCGACAAGTCTCGCAGCGCCGCGAGCGTGCGCTCGGTCTTCTGCTCCTGGTAGAGGGTGATCGCCGCCACGAGCACGACGAAACCCAGCAGGATGGCTGCCTCGTGGACGTCGCCCACGAGGACGTAGATGCCCCCGCAGCCGAGCAGCAACAGGAACATCGGCTCGCCGAGGACTTCGCCCGCTGCGCGCAGGAGCCCCGACCGATCGGACGAAGGCAGTTCGTTGTAGCCCTCCGCCGCGAGGCGCTCTCGTGCCTCCTGCTCGCTGAGCCCGGGGGAGGAGTCGGCCACCATGTCGGGCCGTGAGGCCCGCCGTTCAGTCGTCGACGTCACCTCCGAGTCTGCCGGGACTCCTCCCACTGTAGGCGGCTGCTGCACCCTGTTGGTATACCAGCGCGCCGCCGGAATGCCCGACCCACCAGGCACCCGCGACCACTGCCCCGCTGGCCATGGTGGCCGCCACTGCCATGGCGAGCATCGCTTTGCGGCCGCGAACGAGCAGGACCCCGAGCCCCACCGCGGCGGAGAGCCCCGCGAGCCAGGTGAACGCCTCCGCGGCTTCCTCGTGCAGCTCGACGGTGGCTTCCGACGTGACATTCTCGACCCGTTCCTCCTCGGCGCGGCCCGTGCGCAGGGCCACGAGTGCACCCACGAGCACGACGGCCTGGACGAAGACCACCACGCTCCACATGCGGCGGTCGGCCCATCCGCGCCACAACGCGGTCAGGAGCAGACCTGCCAACACCGGCGTCACCACCGCCAGACCAATGGGGATGTGGACCACCGCGGGGTGCAGGGGCATACTGGCCATGATACGTCTCCTTTCGTCCGTCGCCCGTCCTCGGGCGAATGCATGAGAAGCGTGACACCGGCGCGGCACGGGAAAAAATCCGTCACGCGACGCAGGACTCCCTCCCCAGCGGGGTCCCGTGCTTGCGATACCGGATATGCCGAATGACGGAGAGACCCGACGCGCCCTGGCAACGTCGGCCGTCCTGTTCGTCCTCATCCTGATCGTGATCGGCTCCGATCTCCTGCAGGACTGGGCCTCCGGCGTGTCTCCGCTGCACGTCATGAGCGAGCTCGTGGTCCTGCTCGTCGCTGCGGCCGCGGCGTCGCCTCCCTCTGGGTACGGTCCAGACGCCTTCGTCGCGAGCCCGCCGCCTCGGGGTCCACCCCCGCGAAGCCACCGCGGATGCGGAGCTCTGGCGAGCGGAGGCGGAGGCGCTCCTCCTTCGGGAGCCGGAAGCGTCTGGTGTCAACACAAAGTAGAAATGTCCGCCTTTGCCCCAAGTAGAGATGTCCGGTTTCACTCGACTCGGGGGGAGGGAACGCGCAGGGGCGCGCCCGCGCGCAGGCGGTGCTTCTCGCGCCCGCTGAGCTTCGGGTTGGCGAGGCGGGCGGCATCGCGCGCACGCTGCTGGGCCGCGATCCAGGTGAAGACCCCGTCGAGATGCGGGTACTCGACGATCACCCCGGGCGCGAGCTGCGCGTGATCCTTCGGGTAGAGGCGGGCGGCCAGCGCACGGCCCTGGGCATGCAGGGTGACGGTCCCATCCTCGGCCTCCCGGACCTACACCGTCGTGCCGCGCAGGCGTCGGGTCGCGACGGAGTCGTCGAGCACGTAGAGGTCCCGCTTGTAGTGCACCGTGAGCTGGCGGCTGATCCGGCGGGTCTCCTGCAGCGTGAAGAGCTGGGTGAGGTCGGCCTCCGGGCGCAGCGGGCGATGCGCGTCGTAGGCGACCGCCGGCGGCTTGGCGAAGCGGCGATTGTAGTCGGCCATGAACGCGGGCAGGAACGGCGTGGCGGCCCCGGGATCGTTGAGGCCGCGCAGGCGCAGCTCCTTGACGAGCCGGTCCTGCAGGGTGCCGTTGGCCCGTTCGACGCGGCCCTTGGCTTCCGGGCTGCGGGCGCAGAGCAGGTCGATGTTAAGGGCACGCAGAGCGCGGCCGAACTGCGACAGCCCGGGCCCGCCCTGAGCGCGGTTGCGGGCCTGGACGTGGAAGACACTCAGCCGGTCGCTGTAGAAGGCCATCGGCTTGCCGTGGCGCTCGAGGTAGCGGCGGGTGGCGCGGAAGTAGTCGAACGTGGACTCGACGTCGGCGAAGCACAGCTCCATGAGGCGGCTGGTGGCATCGTCGACGTACACGAGCAGCGTGCACACCGGGCCGCGGTCTTCGAACCAGGCGTGCTCGGAGCCGTCGACCTGGACGAGCTCGCCGAGACACGCGCGGCGCGGCCGGGGCGGCTGGCTGCGGCGCGCGCGCTGCGCCCGCGGCACCCAAAGGCTGGCGGCAGTCATCCAGCCACGGAGCGTTTCGACGGAGAGGGCGAGCGCGTGCTCCTCGGTGAGCTTCTGGTGCGCGAAGGTCGGCCCGAAGTCGGCGTAGCGCTCGCGCACGAGGAGCAGCGCCTGCTCGCGGACGGTCGCGGCCAGCCGGCGATTGCTCGGGCGGCCACGCTGGCGGGAGCCCAAGGCCGCCGCGCCCTCGCGCCGGAACGCGCGGTAGAGCCGCCGGACCTGGCCCTCGCTCAGCCCGAGCAGCGCGGCCGCCCGGCGTCGGGTGAGCCGCCGTTCGGCCAGCCGGGTCATGATCTGCAGTCGGTCCAGTTCCCCCATCGTCAGCCCCAGCGTCGTCGCCATGGCGCCACTGTGGGGCCCAGGCGGACATCTCTACTTTGGGGAAACCGGACATTTGCATTTGGGGCCTACGCGCCCCGGAAAACCTTGGCCTATCGGACGCCAGCGGATATCTTCGCAGCAGCGTTGCCATGACCGGTTGAACCCGCACTTACTATCCGCGCTCCATGAGCCACCTGCCCGAAGTCGTTCGATCCAAGGCGATCGAGATCGCCAACGCGCTCCTCGAAGAGGGCTATGAGGAAGGCCGCGCAATCCGGATCGCCATCGCGAAGGCGAAGGAATGGTCCGAGCGTCGCGGCCGCGTCCCTGGCTGACGGTCATGATCTCAGCACCCGATCGCGACCTGTCGCCGTCGCGCGGAGTGCGGATGTCGCGATCGGCGACCAGGTGGCCGCCGTTCAGTGTACTACCAGCACCGGTGTCCGCGTTCCTCCCAGGACCCGGTGCGACAGGCTGCCGAGAACCAGGCCAGTCAGCGCGCCCCGGCCTCGACTCCCCATCACCACCAAGTCGGCGTTCTTGGCGGCTTCGACGATCGCCTCGACGGGCGGCTGGAACACCACGCGGGTCGTGGCCGGAACACCGGCCTGCTCGCAGATCCTGCGACAGTGGGCGACCTGGGCCTCGGCATCGTCCCTGAGCGCGCCCTCGGCCTCCGCGGACAGGTCGAGCTCGCCGATCCTGGGAACCATGCGCAGCATGTCCGTCCAGCCGGGATCGACCGCGCAGAGCACGAACACTTCGCCATGCGCCATGGCGGCGAACGCGGCCGCGGTCGCGGTCGCGCGCACCGAGGGGCCCGAGCCGTCCACGGCGACGAGGATCCTGCGCGGGACGGGCGGGAGCGGCTGAGGCGCAGCGGGCGCCACCTCCTCGGCCAGGGCCATGTCGGCGCATCGTGCCGAGCAGAAGCTCCGGGCCTGCCCGCCGAGCATCAGCTCGACCGCGACGTCCCCGAGCACGTGGGACCCGCACACTGGACACTTGATCATCGTGCACCCTCCGCTCCGCTTTCGCGCTTGGTGACCCCTGTCTTCCCCAGATTCCCAGGCATGGGGGGCAGCACTGTCGCCCCTCCGACCACGCCTGGCGCAGCGCGCGCCTGCGGGCGGTCCGTCCCGAAGGCGGCCGCTCCCCGGTCGTCGTGGTATGAGGATCGTCGCGCGAAGCAGGGGCCACGACGCGAGCGTGATCGCGCACACGGGCGAGGAACCAACACTACACGCTGACCACTGAATACTTCATCCACCGGCGTAATCGCACGCCCCGGCGGCGGCCAGGGACCCTCAGTCGAGCGGGATCGCGCAGGCTGCGTGGCAGGTCGGCCACCGTGATTCACTGGCCGTCGCCCAGGATCATGGCGTGCTCGATGACGTAGTCGAGCTCGCGGACGTTGCCCCTCCAGGGCTGCGCCACGAGGAGCTTCAGGGTGGCGTTGTCGACCCCTCGGTAGGAGCGCTTCATCTCGCGGTTGTGGCGGCGAACGAGGAACTCGATCAGCCCGGGGATGTCCTCCCGGCGGTCCCGCAGCGTGGGCGCGACCTTCCGGACGAGGTGGAAGACCTCGTGCATGAGGCCGCTCTTGCCGACCAGGTGATCGAAGTCGAGGTCACGCTCGACCTCCCGGCGGAGCATCTGGGTCTGCCAGGCGAGCTGGCGATGCTCCAGGATGCGGGCGACCTTGGCGAGGACGTCGTCGAACACGACGGGCTTGAGGATGTAATCCGCCGCGCCCCCGCGCAACGCCTCGACCGCGCTCTCGATGCTGCCGTGTGCCGTCATCACCAGCGGAACGGTCTGCGGCGCGACATCGTGCAACTTGCGCAGCACGGCGAGGCCGTCGGCGCCGGGCATCTGCAGGTCGGTGATGACGAGCGAAAAATCGTGCCCGTCGATCGCCTCGAGCGCAGCCGTACCGTCGACCGCCGTCTCGACCACGTACCCGGCGTCCCGCAACACCTCCGCGAGACTGTCGCGTACGC
This sequence comes from uncultured delta proteobacterium, assembly GCA_963815115.1. GTDB lineage: Bacteria > Desulfobacterota > Binatia > DP-6 > DP-6 > CAVQLX01. The sequence goes on from CAWFFN010000005.1 coordinate 14,041, forward strand.
CGGACTCGTCGTCGGCGACCAGGATCGCCTCCGCCATGCTTCCGTCTCTAGCCGACCGTTCCTTCCCTGAACAAGTCGGCGGGCGATCTACTTCTTCCTCCCGCGTGCCCGGCGCTTCGGGACGGGCACCCGCAGGGTGAGCACCGGAACCGTGGCATGCCGGACGACGCGCTCGGCGACGCTCCCGATCAGGAAGTGCGACAGCCCTGTGCGCCCGGACGTCGCCATGACGACGCTGTCCGCCCGACGGGCGGCGTCGATGATGCGCTGGGACGCATCGCCGATATCGACCCGTACCGTCACCGGCGGCCCTCCGGATCTCAACACCCTGGCCACCAGGCGCTCGAGAAACTGGCGATACTCGGGAATCAGATCACCCGGCGCCGGCATGGCGAATGGAACCTCGCCGGGCATGTAGAACGGTGCGAGCACATGCAACACGGTGAGCTTGCCTCGATGCTCCTTGGCGAGGTTGGCGGCTGTCTTGAGCGCGACGGTCGCCTGGCTGGAGAAGTCGTGAGGGACGAGGATGTGGCGAAAGAGGCTTCGAGTCATGACTGCTCCTTCCTCGGATCGGCGAGATGCTCGCGAAGCAAGGGCCGCGCCGCGTCCCCCCAGCCGGACGCGGCAGCCAATTCCGAAAGATCGGAATCCTCGACGAGCACCTGCGGTCGGACGGCGACGCCGGCCAGCGATGGATACCCGGGGATCCAGTGCACGAGCTGCCTCGCCTCCTCCTTGTCGATCGCGGGCGCGTTGCGCAGCATGCCCGCGTCGCTCACCTTTCCATGCCAGTGGCGATCCTCGTCTTCGGGCCCCCCCGAGCCGCGGAGGACGATCAGCGTGAGTCGCTGCTCCGCCCCTTCTGCCCTTTGTACTCGAGCGCAATGTCCTTCCACGATCGGGAATGCGGGAGCATTGCGTGCGGGTCGGGGCTGACGCTTCCGCACGATGGCACAGATCGCAGCCCTTGGCTGAGGCCAGACGGTTCATCGCGTCGGGCGAGGGCTCCGCCCGCCATCGCGCATCCCGCGACGGCTGCATGCCATCGGAAGTTCACGCACCAGCGACTCCCGGGAACCGAGAGTGGTCATGCAGGGTCACGACCAGGGACTGACCTGCAGCTGGTCTTCCACCTCCCTGACGCCCGGCGCGAAGCGAGCGGCCCCGACCGTCGCGCGGCGGTCCGCCCATGAGCGAACCTGGCCCGTGAGCTTGACGGTGCCCTCGGGCGTCACCTCGACCCGGATGCGCTTGGCTTCACGCTCCGCACGCCGCTCCAGGGCATCTTCGATGGCTTCGCGGACCATCTCCGGCTGCACGGGCTTCCCGAAGGAAACCGTCATTGTGTCTGCGACCCCGCGGACGCCGATGAGATTCCGCACTGCGCGCTCGGCGTCCTCGCGCTCGGTCCACGTATCGACGTTCCCTGCGAGGGTCACCCAGCCATTCGAGACCGTCGACTGGATGCGATCGTGCGGCACCCACACATTCCACTCGAGCGCGCGCCGGACCGCCTGCGCGATCTCGGTGTCCGTCCGTGCCGAAGCGCCCGGGAGCTTCACCTGAACGTCATTGGCGACGTCGAGCACACCCACCACGCGGTGCGCGGCGTCCTGGGCCGCCAATCGCTTGGCCCAGCTGCTCACCGTGCCCGTCAGCGTGACGACACCACGATCGACCTCGACGCCGACCTCGGTCTCCTGGACGCGAGGATCGAACCTGAGCTCCCGGAGCACGTCTTGCTGAATCTGAGAGTCGGTTTTGGCCATGAGCGTTTTCCCTCCTGGTTCGCGAAGAATCGGGCAGGCACCATGCCAACCACAATCCTCCGTTCTGCGCAGCTCACCACGTTCCGCGTCCGTGAGGAGCGCCTAGAGGCGGGGGAGCTGCTCCCCCGCCTGTCTCGTTGAATCTCACGCAGCGGCAGCGACCTGCCGCTCCCCGCGCAACGCGCAGATCGCGCCGAGCGTCTCGGCGACGTCGTCGGCGGGGATCTCGCGCTTACTCGACGTCCCCCGCTCCCGAGCGGCCTCCCGGGCGATGTCGTTGAGCGAGAGAAGGCCGATGACATGGCTCTCCGCATCGACTACCGGCAGCCGCCGCACCTGTGCGGCGCGCATGATGCTCTCGGCCTCGGCGATGGTATCCGTCGCCCGGCACGAGCGCAGGTCGCGCGCCATGGCGGTTCCCACGCGCAGATGAGTGAGGGGGCCGCCCTGGGTGTACGCCGCCATGCAGACGTCGCGATCGGTGATCATGCCCATCCCCCGTCCCTCGTCGTCGACGATGGGGACGCAGCCGCAGTCGTTCTCCCACATCAGCTGCGCGGCACGATCCAGACTGTCACTCGACCGGCACGTCTTGACGTTCCGGTTCATCACTTGCTCGACTTTCATGAGGTCCTCCTCGAGGGGCGGCCGCCCCTCAGTGTACCGAGACGTCGACGCGGTGTGCCTTCGCCTGTGCGGCCTTGGGCAGGGTGATTCGGAGGATGCCCTGTTTGAGTTCCGCGCTCGCCTTCGCCGGATCGACGTCGGCGGGCAACGCAACCGTGCGCTGGAATGCGCCGTAGCGGATCTCCTGGCGATAGTAGTTCTTCTTCTTCTCTTCCGTCTCCTTTCGTGTCTCGCCGCGTACCGTGACTTCGTCCTCGGTGACCGAGACGTGGAGCTGATCCTTCTCCACTCCCGGCACCTCCAGCTTCACGGTCACGTCGCCATCGGACTCGCTGACCTCTGCCGCCGGTTCGAGCGGCCCTCCCTCGCCCTCGTGGGTCCCGAGAAACTCCCGGAAGAAGTCCTCGAACAGGTCGCGGCGCGCGAGCGAATGCAGCGGCCGCCATGGTGTGAGTGCCTTCATGATGCCTCCTCGTTGGTGGGTCTCTTCAGGCACTCTCTCGCAAAGGCCGGGCCATGAGGCTTCGGCATCCGCGCGTCGATGATTCCCGGGAATGCGAAGGCAGGCGCCAGTGCGTTCTCAGGTTCGCCTTCCGCCAACGGCAGATCCTGTGGGTTCGAGGCGAGGGGATGGTGATCAGCGGGATCGGATGGGCAGCCTACCCGAATTCCTCTCGGGCTGACCGTCGGGGCTGCTGTCGATGAAGACGTCCATCAGCTGACCGACGAGGATCTTGCTGTCGAGGACCAGCGGGTTCTCCGGATCGACCGCGTAGATCAACTGCACCACTCGCGTATCGACCCGCTCCGTGTTGACGCCGGTCAGCGACGTCTTGGGCAGGACATAGGGCTCCAGCCGAACGAAGGACAACGGCACTTCCTGCTGCGAGGGATCGCCGCGGATCTTCGCCCGGGCCGGCGCGTACAACTTGAGCCGCGGCAGATCCTCTTCGTCCACGCTCACACGGACGTGGAGGGGCTGGAGGTTCCCCCCATGAGGATCAACGATTGGCCACTGGATGTGGAGACGTACTCGCCCGGTCGGACGTTCACCTGCAGGATGGTGCCGTCCACCGGGGCCCGCACCCGCAACAGGTCGAGTGTGGTCTTCGCCTGCTCGACTTGGGTCCGGGCTCGCGCGACGGTCGCCGCGGCGATGGTGCGGTCCGGTGCCCAGGCCCCGGCCTTGAGCAGGGCGAGGCTCGATCGCGCGAGCGCGAGCTGCGCGCGGGTCGACTGATAGTTCTGCTCGCTGGTCACGAACTCCTGCTGCGACACGACCCCGCTCCCGACCAGTCTCCTGGCACGTTCGTACTGGTCCTGCGCCTGGCGCAGGTTGGCCTCGGCGACCGCGACCTGCGCCTCGCTGACCGGCACCTCCTCGGGTCGCGGCTGGAGATTCAGCCGCCGCAGTTGCTGCTTGGCGATCATCAGAGCCGCCTGCCGCGCTTTGAGGTCGGCAACGGCCTGGCGGTCGTCGAGCTCGAAGAGGAGATCGCCGGCCTCGACCGATTGGCCGACGCTGACCCAGACTTTGGTGACGGCGTCGCGATTTTGGGAGCCGACGGCGATGTTGCTGGTGCCGCTCGCCTCCGTCGATGGCTCGACCATCCCGGCACCCGCGACCGTGTCACCGAAGGGGCTCGTGGGCGGCGGGACGGGCGGCAGCGTCGTTGGTTCCGATCGCTGGATGAGGAGCGCGTGCGCTACGGCGAAGATCAGAAGGCCCACCGCGACGAGTGGCAAGCGGTTCCACCTGCTTCGTCATCGCCACGCGTCCATCCTCCAGGGTGATGATCCGGTCCGCGAACCCGAACACGCGAGAGTCGTGTGTCACGATGACGGCCACTCGATTCCGGCTGCAGGGCCATCCGGCGGATCAGCGCCATGATCGCCTGCCCCGTCCGCGCGTCGATGGCGGATGTCGGCTCGTCGGCCACGAGCAAGCGGGAACGATGGACCAGCGCCCGCGCAATCGCGACACGCTGCTGCTGTCCGCCGGAGAGCTGCGACGGCAAGGACGTCATGCGGTCCCCGAGCCCGACGCTCTTCAGCATCTCCGTGGCACGCGCCATCGCCATGGACCTGGCGTCGCCGTCGATGACGAGCGGGACCGCCACGTTCTCCGCGGCTGTCTGGGCGGGAGGGAGGTTGAACTGCTGAAAGACGAAGCCGACGTTCCTGGCCCGGAACGAGCGTGAGCTCGCCCGGGCGGATGTCCAGGTCCACGCCGCGCAGGGCCGGCACGCGCGAGTTGCCGGCGCCATAGTCCTTGGTGAGGTTCCGGCAGGCGACACCCGGGGCGCTCTGGGCGATCGAGCTCATGCTCCCTGGAAGACGATGGCCGGCTCGAGCACGAGCACTCGGCGAATGCTCAGGAGGCTCGCCAGCAGCACGATGATCATCACGGCGCCGGCCGACAGCGCGAGTACCTGCCACGGCAGGAAGAACGCGAGTAATGGCATCGCGCGCTGCGCCACCACGCCGTACAGCGTCGCCAATCCAACTCCCACGCCGTACCCGATGACGCCGACCACCGAGCCCTGCGTCAGGATCATGCCCACGATGCGGCGATCGTCCGCACCCATCGCCTTGAGGGTGCCAAACTGCCTGAGGTTCTCGATCGTGAAGAGATAGGACGCCTGACCGGCGATCGCGCTGCTGCTGATTCCGACGAAGCCGATCACCGAATCCGAGCGAAGGCGATCACCCGATCCGATCGAAGCCGAGCACCACGTCCAGCCGATGCCGAGCGGTCCGAGTCGGAGCGAAGTGACGCTGGTGAGCGGGTTACTGCGCTGAGTCGCCCTCCAGCGTCAAGCGGGTGCGGGTCTTCCGCATCGATTCTCCTTTCAGGGTGATGTGGTGGGCGTTGTGGACGAGGCGGTCGAGCGCGGCGTCGGCCACGGTCGGATCGCCGATGTAGGTGTGCCAGGCCTTCACCGGGAGCTGCGCGGCGATCACGGTGGAGCGCTCGCCATGGCGGTCCTCGATGACCTCGAGGAGGTCCTGGCGCTCTTGCGGCCCGAGGGGCGCCAGCCCCCAGTCGTCCAGGATGAGCACATCGGTCTTCGCCCAGCGCGCGAGGAGGCGGGGCAGCGAGCCGTCGCCGCGCGCGACCTGGAGTTCGTGGAGGAGCCGGGGCACGCGGCGATAGACCACGGCGTGGCCGTCGCGGCAGGCGTGCTGCCCGAGCGCGCAGGCGAGGTACGTCTTCCCGCAGCCGGTCGAGCCGACCAGGAGGACGTTCTGGCGCTGGCGGATCCACTCGCCGGTGGCGAGCCGGCGCATCAGCGCCCGATCAAGGCCGCGGGGATGGCGATAATCGATGTCCTCGAGACACGCCGTGCGATCGCGCAGGCGAGCGAGCTGGAGGCGGCGGGTGAATGCGCATCGGGCATATGGGCCCGCTCCGTCGTGTAGTGGCCGCGGAGCGCGCTGCGGCGATGCGAGGCGACCGGGCGGCCCTTGTGGAAGATCTCGACGATGGTCGCCGTGGCCCGGATGTGACGCGCCGGCGGGACAGCGGATGCGGGACGCTGTAGTAGTGGCCGCCGAACTCGACGTGGTCGTCGATGTTCACCCCGACGTTCACCTTCCACTCCGGGATCTCGAAGCGCTGCGCCGGCAGCGGCTGGAGCGCGGGGCCGTCGAGCTCACGCCAGAGTGACCGGCGGGTGCCGTCGAGGCGGGAGAGCGGCCGGTCGTTGAGCCAGGCGAGACGGGCGCGGATCGCCGCGTTGGCCTCGGCGAGACTGAAGAAGCGCTGATCGCGGAGCGGGGCGAGCACCCAGCGCTCGACCTGGAGGACGGCGTTCTCCACCTTGGCCTTGTCCCGCGGCCGGCGGACCCGCGTCGGGATGATCGTCGTCCCGTAGTGCGCGGCGAGCTCGGCGTAGGTGCGGTTGAGGTCGGGCTCGTAGTAGTCCGGCCGCGTGACGCCGGTCTTCGTGTTGTCCGGCACGGTGACGGCCGCGACGCCCTCCATGTACTCGTAGGTGTGGATGTGGGCTTGGATCCAAACGGGGAGCGCCTGGGATACGCAGACCTCAGCGTAGGAAAAACTCGACGCCCCGAGGGCCGCGACGAAGACGGGATGGGGCTGCACCACGCCCGTCGTGCGGTCGGTGATGCCGAGGGTCATCCCTGCCCAGTCGACGAAGAGCTTCTCGCCGGCGCGATGCTCCTGGCGCATGACGACGTCGAGCTGCGCGCGCCAGTCCCGGTACAGATCGCAGAAGCGCGAGTAGCCGTAGCCGTCGTCGGGGTGCACCTGGCGGTACTCCTGCCAGAGCAGCGCCAGGGTGACGCCGCGGCGCTTGAGTTCCCGGTAGAGCGCGGCGAAATCGGGGAGCGCCCGCTCCTGGGCCACCGGTGTGGGCGGGTAAAGCCGCGCCTCGAGGGCGGCGTCGTCGAGTTCCGCCGGGAGCGGCCACGTGAGCCCGGCGGCTGTCGCCCGGACCATGATGTCGTGCACCGTCGTTGCCCCGATGCCGCAGCTCTGGGCCACCGCGCGGAGCGATCGCCCCTGGCCCCACCGTAGTCTCAAGATCTCGCGTGTCGTGCGCATGGATAGTCTCGCCGCCGGCATGCCCCGCCTCCTCCCGATGGATTCGGCGACGGCCTACCGGCTGCCATCCAGCGCCGCGACGCCCCGGCTCGGGTTGAGGGGTGTTCGGCTTGCCTCGGAATCAGTGTTCGGCTTCGGTCGGAACGGGTGTTCGGCTTCCGCCGGTATCGGTGTTCGCCATCACTCGGATCGACCGTTCGGCTTCACTCGGAATCCGCACGCTGCCGATCAGAAAAGTCAGGATCACCGTCGTCCCGATGTTCATGGGAATGCCGGTGTGCGTCAGGTAGTAGCGCATCGTCAGCAGCGCGAATCCGTTCCCGGTCAGCGCTTTCAGACCGGTCTGCTCGTGGATCCTCCTGGCGGCCGCCTCGGGGTCGCTGGGCTGCGCCTTCGCGAGCACGAACGGCGTCAGCCGTCCCGTCGGGTTCGGCGGAACGAAGAGCGTCGCCTGGCTGAAGCGCGTGTAGATCACCGGCAGCGTCATGAACGTCTGCGACCCCCGGTACACGCCGACCACGACCGCGCGGCGCTGATTCATCTCGAGGACCTTGCCCGCGCTCAGCGGCTCGCCGGGCCATATCTGGTGAAAGCCGGCCTCGTCGACGAGGATGGCGTCGGGGATCTGCAGGTCGCCGATGCTCCCCAGCAGCATGTGGGTGGGCGCTCCCGTCAGGCTGGCATCGTCCAGGCCCATCAGGATGACACCCTGATAGGTCCCGTCGGCGAGCTGCGCTTGACCCTGTCCACGGTACAGGCTCACGGCCCAGGCCACCCCGGGAACGCTGCGGACGCGGAAGAGGTCGTTGTCGGAGAGCGGCTTCAGGTCATCCACGTAGCGGACGCCGCTGTTCATCACCCAGATGTCGGCGCCCTGGGTATCGCGGATATGGCTCGTGGTCCGCAGCATGACCCCGCAGAAGATGGCGCTCTGCTCCGCGATGAGGAAGCAGGCAAAGCTGATGCCGAAGAGGAGGGCGAGGTACTTGCCTCGCTCGCCCATCAGCATCCTGAGGGGCAGATAGCCGAATTCCACGGCATGCGTGAGTGTGCCATTGCCTGCCGCGGCGCGCCACGCGATCTGCGACGGCGCGCAGCAGCAGCAGTATTAGGGACCATTCGGGAGCGAGCCGATGGCGATTGGCAAGACCGGGACGCTCGAGGCTGGCGATAGCCCCGATCGCGCACTCATCGAGCGCGAGCTCACCACGATCGTCACCAGTCTGCTGTCGGAGCTGGGCTCGGTGCCGGGTCGACAGATCGGTCCCCGCGATTCGCTCGACCGCGATCTCGGGCTCGGGAGCCTCGAGCGGGTCGAGCTGCTGCTCCGGATCGAGCACGCCTTCAGTGTCCGGCTGGCGGACGATGTGATGGTGGCGGCAGACACCATCGCCGACCTCGCCACGGCCGTGCTCGCCGGCGCACCCAAGAGACCCGAGGCGTTCCCTATCGTCGCGCCGATAGGCGGCGAGGGCGTCGCCGCCCCCCGCTCGGCGCGGAGCCTCGTCGAAGCGCTCGTGTGGCAGGCGGAGCGTAACCCTGACCGGACACACCTTCTGCTGCGTGAAGACGCGGGTGAGGAACGGACGATCTCCTACGGGGAGCTGTGGTCGCGGGCGCAGGCCGTAGCGACGGGTTTGCGGCAGCGGAACCTCGGGATTGGCGAGACCGTCTCGCTCATGTTGCGCACCGAGGAGGCCTTCTTCGCGAGCTTCTTCGGCATCCTGGTCGCAGGCGGGGTGCCGGTACCGATCTACCCGCCGTTTCGGCTCGACCGGCTCGAGGAATACGCGCACCGGCAGGTGGGCATCCTGCGCAACGCACAGGCTGTGCTGCTCATCACGTTCGACGAGGCCACCCGTATCGCTGGCTTGCTGCGCTCGCGCGGGTGCGTTTCGTCGCGATGCGCGAGCTGCTCGCGACGCCGCTCATCCGGACGATCATCCGAAAGGTCGGGCATCTGACGGTCGAACGCGCCGACGTGTCGCGCAGCCTCGAAGACGCGCGTAGCGTGGTTGATGCGCTGGGCTCGGGAGCAACGTTGCTGTCTTCCCGGAAGGCGGGTTCGCGAACGCCCCCGGCCTCCGTCCCTTCCGGCTCGGCGCGTTCAAGGCAGCGGTCGAGAGCGGAAAGCCGATCGTCCCCGTGGCGATCGTCGGGACGCGGGCGATTCTCGGTGGCGGACGCACCCTCCCGCGGCGGGGCCGGATCGAGGTGACCATCGCGCCGCCCATCACCCCGCGCGGCGCGGACTGGCCCGAGATGGTCCGGCTGCGCGACGTGACGCGGTCGCAGATCGCGGAGATCACGGGAGAATGGCCCGTCACGAGCCACTCGGGGGTCACATGACCACGCGGCGCCACGAAGGAAGCGATGTCACCGGTTCGCTCACCTCCTTGTGCGACCCATGCCTTCCCAAATCCCCTGCCTCATGCACGTGCGGGTTCATCGCCCTTCGCTTGCGCCGCGCGGTCGGCCGCTTCGGCGAGCAGCGTGATGACGTCGCCGTCGGAGACCTGACTGAAGTCGCGGTAGAACTGGCCGACCGCCCCGAAGACCGCGGGCGTGGCGATGCACACGAGGTCATCCACTTCCGTCCGGAGGACCTCGATCGTCTCCGGCGGCGCCACGCCGATGGCGAGGACGATGCGGCGGGGATTGGCGCGTCGCACCCCCCGGAGTGCCGCACGCACCGTGCCGCCCGTCGCCACGCCGTCGTCGACCACGATGACCGTCCGATCGGCGAGATCCACGCGCGGCCGGCCGCCGCGAAGCAGCGCCTGGCGCCGGTGGATCTCGTCGAGCTGCCGGGCGACCTCCCTTTCGATGTACTGCCGCGACACGTGGAGCAGGTGCAGCACGTCCTCGTTCAACACCCGCTGCGGATGGTCACCGTCGACGATGGCGCCGATCCCGAGCTCCGGCTGGTCTGGTGCACCGAGCTTGCGAACCACGATGACGTCGAGCGGTGCATCGAGGGCACGCGCTATCTCGTAGGCGACGGGTACCCCACCGCGCGGCAGCCCCAGGACGACGGGGCGCTCGTCCTTGTAGCGCAGCAGGCGCGTCGCGAGCTGGCGGCCGGCGTCGGCACGATCCTCGAACAACATGGCGCCTCCTCTCATGTCTCGACACCGAGGTGCTCGGCGAACCAATCGACGGCGAGCCGCGCCGCCACGTCGAGCCTGCCGGGCTCTTCGAACAGATGGGTCGCGCCCGGCACGATTGAGAGCTGTTTCCGGCCGCCGAGCCGCGCATAGGCGTAGCGGTTCATCCGCAGCACGTCGTGGTCGAGCTCGCCGACGATGAGGAGCGTGGGCGCTGCGACGTGCTGGAGGGCGTCCCAGGCCAGGTCGGTACGGCCCCCACGCGAAACGATGGCGCCGATGCGAGGGTCGGTCGCCGCCGCCACGAGGGCCGCCGCAGCACCGGTGCTCGCTCCGAAGTAGCCCATCGGCACCTCGGAGGTCGGCGCCAGCGCGCGGACTGCCTCTGCCGCGCAGCGGAGCCGGCGCGCGAGGACCGGGACGTCGAAAACGTGGCGGCGATCGGCCCCCTCGTGTTCGGTGAGCAGATCGAAGAGTAGGGTCGCGAGACCCGAGCGGTGCAGCACCTCGGCGACGTGGACGTTGCGGGGGCTGTGGCGGCTGCTGCCGCTGCCATGCGCGAAGAGCACGATCCCGCGCAGGCGGTCGGGCGTCTCCAGCTGCCCATTGAGCTCAATGGCGTCGGTCGAGATGCGGATCAGGCGGCTCTCCATTTGAAATCACACCTGCAAACGGCCCGCCAGCCGACGTCATCGCCTGCCGTCGAGCTGATTGCCAATGCCGATAGCCCCGAGAGCAAGTGTCATATCAAATTTGAGAATGGAGAATCTTGATTCAGTGCAGATGCCGTGTGCCGCGATTCCGGCACGATCTTCGAGCCGTGACCGACGGGCCCGTTGCTGGCGTTGCTCGCCTCACAGTGCCGCCGGATCACTCTGGGCTCTGTGGTGCGGTACAGCGGAAATCAGTGCGAAGGCGGCGCATGCTGCAGGGAGCGTACATAGGCCGCGATGGTGATGATTCTGCCACGCGCCAGGAGCTGCTGCTCGGGCGAGGTGGTCGGGTCCGGTTGGAACACCTCGCCCCACACCGGCATCTCGGAGACGCCGTGCGCGCGCACCGTGCGGGTCCCGTCGATCGCCTCGACGACGGTTTCCAGGGGGAACTGCCCCTCGTGGGTGGCTGCGATCTGCGTGAGGTCCGTGGGCTTCTCTCCCAGCGCCGGAGCGACCGGACCGTCACCGCGCCCTTGGCGACCATGGCAGGCGGCGCAGTAGCGCAGATAGAGCGGCCGCCCGGCCTCGTCCCCCGCGTGCACCGTCCCGACGATGAGGAGCAGCAGGAGAAGGAGAGTCCATCGCAGCGATCGCATCATCGTGGCCTTGCTTTTCATCGTCGAAAGCCGGTCCATCCGTACAGCGCGGGCAGTAGCCACCGCCGGCCGCTCAGGCGCGCGAGTCACGCTGGGTGGGCCGGGCCCGGGCACGCAGCAGCGCGGCCTGCTGCCGAACGTGGGGGTGGGTGCTGAAGCGCTCAGCCGCATCGGCCAGGCGGGATGCGTGGTCTTCCGCGGTGGGTCGTGGCGGGCGGCGGTGGCTGGCCGCCACGAGCATCTGACGTAGCGGCTCGATCTCGGTCATCTCGAGCGCGAGGGCGGCTGCCAGCTGCTCGTCGGTGCCGGCACCCCGAGCGAGCCGCTCGGCCTCGGCCAGCTTCGCCTCGATCTCGCGGGCGACCTGATCCCACCTCCCCGAGAGGTGCGTTACCCAGGCTTCCACGGTCGGTAGATGACTGCGCGAGTCGTTGAGGATGCGAGCGTGGTCGTCCTCCTCGCGTGCCATCTCGGTCCAGAGCGCGCATAAGTCCGGCTGCTCGCGCGCCGCCGCGGCGAAGCTGCGATAGAGCGCCGCTGAACGGGCCTCGAAACCGCAGCAGCGGTCCAACATGTCGTCCAGGGTCACACCGACGGTAAAAGCAAGAGCGATGCCAGCAGCGCAATGAGGCACCGGGCCCCGCCCCGACGGACGATGGCGAGCCATGCCCGGTTGCGGCAGGCGCGAAGCTTGACGGTTCGGCTGCCGCGATCCAGAGCGGAGCACGAGGAGGCTCCAGGACTGACTGTAAGATGAAGCGGGTCGTCAGGCGGGGCACCGCACGGTCGGGAGCGGGCTCTCGCCGGCTACGTCCCTCCGCCGCTCAGGCAGCGTTCCGTATCTTGCTTTCGAGCGTCGGTGCCCCCGGAGCTGCGTCGGATCGCAGGCGATGCTCCGTTTCCGCGGCCGCGAGTCCGGTCGGCGAGCCGAGTAGCGTGAGAAAAGCGGCCGAGCGGCTGTCCGGTGGCCGACGGTGTGCTGTCGCTGACGGACGCGCTGGCGCTGATAGAACCGCTCGTCGAGGCTTCGTGCGTAGCCCCGTTCGTCCTCCGCCCCGCTGACTTCGAGGGAAAGCTCGAGCACGCGGCCGCCGACGCTGAGTATCTGCTCTTTGGCTGCCAGCCGCACGTCATAGGCCCAGACCGTGGCCCCGAGCCGCCGCGCCGTCGCGATGGCCTGCAGTCCCGCCACGCCGGCCCCGATGACCAGCACCCGGGCCGGCATCACGGTGCCTGCAGCGGTCATCAGCATCGGAAACATCCGAGGGAGCGTCGACGCTGCGAGTAGCACGGCCTTGTAGCTGCAGACGGTCGCCATTGCCGAGAGGACGTCCATCGACTGGGCGCGGGTGGTACGCGGGATGAGGTCCACGGCGAGCGCCGAGACGCCCAGCTCGGCGATCTCCTGCACCGTGCACGGGGACGTGAGCGGGCGCAGAAAACCGATGAGGATCTGACCACGGCGCAGGAGCGGAAGATCGAGCTTCCCGGTGCAATCGTTGGCGCCGTGGCAGAGGATCTGGATCAGGACGTCCGCTGCCGCGAACACGCTCGCCCGATCCGGCAGGCACCGGGCACCCTGCTCCAGGTATTCGGCGTCGGGATATCCGCCGCGACGCCCGCGCCGGCCTCGACCACGACCTCGTGGCCCGCGCGGATGATGCCGGGCAGCACGGCCGGAACGAGCGCCACCCGGCACTCGCCGGGATAGGTCTCCTTGGCGACGCCGACGATCGCGGCCCCTTCACGCCTCCGCGGCGCCCGTGTTCAGCAGATCACGCTGGTCGGCAAGCGGTGCGCGGTGTGTGCGGGGGCGGCGGAAGCGATAGCGATATCGATGAGCGCCGTGGACTGGCCGGTGCGCAGCACAGGCGGCCCCAGATACCTGAGGATTCCGTCGCGTCGCTGTAGAGCATGCTCATCGAGGGCGGGCGTCGAGAGATTCCACCAGATCGTGTTCACGTTCTCCGGCCCCGAAGCTCGTAAATCGCGGCCCTTCTGGGGTATCATGTCGCTCCTCGCGCACAAGGCGGGGGCCGCTCCCTAATTTGAGAATGCCCGGCATCGTTCTTTGTCAGGGCTGATACGGCTTGCGGCTCCTGCCTTGATGGCCGTTTTTTCGCCGGCGGCACAGCATTGGCTAGGCGAGACGATGCTCTTGACCGCGCCGATCGAACCCAAGGCGGAGTCCGCATCATGATGGTCAAGTGTCGGGTGTGCGGCTCGCACGTGTCCAAGGACGTCGCAGTCGAGCTGACGCTCGGCGGCCAGCCCGCGGATTTCTGCTGTGCGAGATGGGCCGAGACCGCCATGGCCGAGCCTGGGGCCCCGGTCACCCCCACGGTGCCGTCCGCATCGGTCCCGCGCAAGATTCTCGTCGCCGTGGACGGTTCGGGCCCGTCGTTGCGCGCGGTCGCCGCGGCCGCGGGGCTCGCCGCCGTGGCGCACGGCGAGGTGTCGTTGCTCTGCGCGGTCGATCCCGCCTGGACGGACGTGCTGCACATGACCCCCAGGATCGGCGAGCTCGACCTGTCTGCGGAGGCCGCGCGCGTGCTCAAGGAGGATGCGCAGGCCCAGCTCGCCTACGCGCGGCGGATCTGCGAGCGGGCGAGGATGCCGGTCACGACGCGTGTCGAGTTCAGGGCGCCCTTCGAGGCAATTGTCGAGGCAGCCAAGGATGCCGAGCTGATCGTGATGGGCAGTCGCGGCCGGGGTGCCCTGTCCGGCCTCATGCTGGGCAGCTTGTCTCACCGCGTGCTGGGAGGCACGCCGGCACCGGTGCTGGTGGTGCACTGAAAGGAGGACACCATGGATATCGGCGTCTTGTGTGTGCGAGAGGTCGACACCCTGCCGCCTCAGGCGACCGCGCTCGACGCAGCGCAGCAGATGCGGGTGCGTGAGGTTGGCACCCTCGTGGTCGTGAACGAGAAGCATCAACCGATCGGGCTCGTGTCGGACCGTGACCTGACGCTGCGCGTGATGGCCATGGCGCACGACCCGGCGAGGACGCCGATCGTCGACGTCATGACTGCGATGCCGCAAACCGTCCTTGAGAGCAGTTCGCTGGAGTCAGCTCTCGCGCAGATGCGGATAGGTCGCGTGCGGCGGCTTCCGGTGGTGAACGGTATGGGGACCCTGGTCGGCATGGTGGCGCTCGACGACATCCTCGCGGTGTTGGCCCGAGAGTTCTCGCTGATCGGCGGCCTCGTCGAGGCGGAGGCGCCCCACGGACCCACGAAGCCTCTCTGAGGACACGCATGACTGTGACCCTCGAGCTCTCGGTCGATGACGCGCGCTGCCTCCGCGACCACCTCGCACGTCACATCGCCGAGGTGGACGACGAGCAGGCGCACACCGAGCGGCGACAGCTGCGACATGCGCTCGCGGTCGACGTCGATCGGCTACGACTCATGGAGGATCGGCTGGCGCGCCTACTTGCGGGCGCGGCTTGACTGAACGCCCGTAGGACCTGCCGGAAGTGGACGAGTGCGGACGCCGCCACCTTCCGCGCGTCCGCGAGCGCCGCGTCGGTTTGCCTGCTGGATCTTTCGCCAGGAACCGGCCGCGGCGGCCGTGAGGCGCCTGAGCCTGCGAGACGCCTCGCGCTGACATTACGTACGAAGACCTGGGAGCCATGATCAACAAGGGCGGGTTGCCCGATTGAGACCTATGGTGTCAGGGCCTCTTCGATCGCTGCAATTATCTTCCGCTCGCCGCCGCCCACGTCGACGAGAAGTCTCTCGAGGTGGCCCGTTGCGGCAACGACCGCGCGGCAGCGTTCCAGGAGGTCGTTGCGAAAGGTCTCCAGCTCGCGGCGAGACAGAACCTTCCTCAGCTGCTGGGCGTAGAGAAACCAGATCTTCCGGGCCTCGGGATCCGGTCCCTTGTGCAGCTGCCGATCCAGCATCTCATACCCCTTCGTGCCGGGGCGGACTCCGTGCCTTTCGGCCGCAGCGAGCACGCTCCTGGCCTCCTTTTCGCTAAGGTCCCCGTCCGCCCAGGCGATCTCGACCAGAGGGTAGAGCTGGAAGGCGGCCATCATCTCGCCGTTGAGCTGGATCTCGACCATCCGGTCGAGCAGCTCCTCGTCGGTCACGCCGGCCGCCTTGCGGATGCTCTCCTTGTCGACCTTCTTCTGAAAGACCCCCTTCAGCTTCTCGAGGAGCGCGAACTCCTTCTTGCCGAAGTACTCTTCCTCCAAATAAATCTCCCGCTTTTCGAAAATGTCCTTCGCCATGGCTCGCTACCTCATGCGGTGCCACACTGAAGTCGCCGCTCGCTGAATCGAGCGGAGCGTAGTATGAACCTGATCGAGGCGCAGTCGGCGGTTCCTCAAGCTTTTCACCCTCCCGGACGCAGACGATCTGAGCCACGGCATGCGCCAGCGGCGCATTACGAGGCGCTGACAAGACCAACTCAATCGGACTCGCCCGTGAACTGGCCACCTGCGTTGGTTTTGACGCCCGCCGCCGAGAAGGTTGCAGCCCAACACTGGCCATTGCGCTGCAGCTGCACGTTCAGCGGCAACGGCAACGTCGGCGGCAGGGAACCGATTGGCAGGTTCGCCTCCCCTTGCCCCTTCACCGCCACGTTCGCCTGGCCCGCTGCGGCCGCGTTGAGCGTGATCCCCGCGACGCCGGCTGCGGTTCCCGCCCTGTCGGTGTACTTGAAGCCCTTTCCGGTCGCTTCCACCGAGGATGCCGCGTCCCGTGGCCGTCTCGGCGATGACGACGTCGACGGGGTTGGCGGTCGCGCAGTAGATGCCGCATACCTCGGGGATCTGCCGGATCACGGGCAGCACGTTGATCGGATAGCAGTCGCGCAGGAGCACCAGGAGCTGTCCCGCGCCGATCGCCTCCGCGTTGGTCTGGGCGAGCGCGACCAGCTCCGGATCGGAGCCGCTCCCGCGGATGAGGCAGGGTCCCGACGACTCGCAGAAGGCGAGGCCAAAGGAGATGCAGGGCACGGCGGTGACGAGCGCCTCGTGGAGATCCTCGACGGTCTTGATGGAGTGCGCCTGGCCGAGGATCAGGTTGATTGCCTCGGGCTTTTGGATCGTGACGGAGACGAGCTGCACGGCCGTGCCCTTGTCGGCGAGATGCTCCAATCGGCGTGCCAGATGAGCGAGGGCGACGCCGCGGGCGAGCTGAGGCTTCTGCGGCGACAGCGCGAGAATCGGGCGGCAGCTCTTTCGCGACTCTGGGAAGCAGGGCCCCGGATCGCGGTGCGCGCACGCCTTCCCGCGCTGGTCACGATCTTGCACGTCGCAGGGATGGCGGCGCCTTCGTGGCCCAACGAGTTTGCGAG
The DNA here is from genome assembly GCA_963815115.1 of uncultured delta proteobacterium. Classification (GTDB taxonomy): domain Bacteria; phylum Desulfobacterota; class Binatia; order DP-6; family DP-6; genus CAVQLX01. The sequence continues at coordinate 30,736 of CAWFFN010000005.1, forward strand.
CTGGCTCCCGTCGCGATGTTCGAGGCCCTTCGGAGCTCCCCAGCTGCGTTCGACGGTCCCAGCCGCCGAGATTTGGCAACCGGGGAGGCGTCGCCCCCACCGCTTGCGTACCAGTCGTGCCGCGGCGTTCGGGGGGATGGGCGTGGTCGGGCTCGTTTCGGGTGTGGCGTAGCCATTGCACGTGGTAAACCTGCATGCTGTCGTTCAGCGAACGGCTCCGGCCGCACGGCGCGGCGAGCGCGGAAACGACGCGACCGGAACGCGGTTGCTCCCCTGCTCGGCCGCTGATTCTCGGCACGGTCCTCGATCCGATCGTTCGCACCACCGTCTGTCTCCTCGTCCTTCCCGCAGGGCTCGTCCTCGCGAGCCTCTGGGTCATGCTGCTCGTCCTCGTCGGCGCCCCGCACGCGTGGATCGACCGCACGTACACCGGCTTTGCACGCTTCGCTCTGTGGGCCGCGGGCACGCGCACAGACGTTCGGGGGCTCGAGCACGTCCGACCGGGTCAAGCCTACGTCGTCGTGCCCAATCACGAGAGCGACTGGGATCCAGTCGTGCTCATGGCGGCCCTGAAGCAGCTCCGGTTGCGCGCGGTCATCAAAGAGCAGGCGGCCCGCGTCCCGATCTTCGGGCGTGCGCTGCTGCTCACGGGGAACGTCCGTGTGGAACGCACGCACACCGCCGAGGACGTGCAACGCATCCGTGAAGCGATGGCCGCGCGGCGACCGGACGTCTCGATGGTCTTCTACGCGGAGGGCACCCGCTCCCGCGACGGCGCCTTCCATGCGTTCAAGAAGGGCGCCTTCGCCACTGCGATCGCCTACCAGCTCCCGATCCTGCCCGTGGGGACTGCGGGAACCCGGCGGCTCTGGCCACCGCTCACGGTACGCATGCGGAGCGGACCGGTCGTCCTGGAAGTCGGCCCGCCGATCCCGGTCGAGGGCCTGACGCTCGACGACCGGGACAGGGTGCGCGACGAGACCCATCGGGCCGTGCGCAAGCTCCGCGAAGCGGCGCGTCGCAGGCTTCGTACGCTCGGGATCGAGCCGGGTGGCATCGACTAGGGTGGCGCGGCTGCGTCGCACACCGCGGTCCCGGCTACCCCATTGTGACCTCGACCTCGTGGAGACGGCCGTCATGCAGGGCAGGCAGGACCGGTTGCGCGAGCGGCGAGCCGTCGAGCAGTACCGCGGCGATGCCGCGGCTGACGCCTCGCGGATTCGCGACGCGAATCCTGAACGAGGTGGCGCCGTCGTGCAGCGTCACCTCGAATCCCGACCAGTGTCGCGGAATGCACGGATCGATCCGCCATGCGCCATGGTCGGGACGGATGCCGAGAAGCACCTCGATGCCGAAGCGATAGGCCCATCCCGCCGCACCCGTGTACCACGTCCATCCGCCGCGGCCGGTCCAGGGCGCAGCGCCGTATACGTCGGCCGCCAGAACATAGGGTTCCACGCGATACCGCTCCACCGCCTCGCTCGTGCCGGCGTGGTGGACGGGAAGGAGCTTCTGGAACAGTGCGACCGTCTGGTCTGCCTCGCCGAGCTCGGCCAGTGCCCACAGGAACCAGATGGCGGCATGCGTGTACTGTCCGCCGTTTTCCCGCACCCCGGGCGGGTAGGCCTTGATGTAGCCGGGGTCGGCGGTGCCGCGATCGAACGGCGGGGCGAGGAGCAGGATGAGACCGTCATCCTCCCGGACGAGGTGCCGGCGCGCCGCGTCCATGGCCGCCGTCGCGCGCTGCGGGTCGGCTGCCGATGCGAGCACGGCCCAGGCCTGCGAGAGCGAATCGATCTGGCACTCGGCGCTGGCAGCGGACCCGAGCGGGGTATCGTCGTCGTAGTACCCCCGGCGATACCATTCGCCATCCCACGCCGATGCCTCGAGCGCCTGGCGCAACGCCTCGGCACGCTGACGCAGCTGGGCGGCGCGCCCAACCTCCTCCATGCGCTCGCAGAGGGGAGCGAAGCGGGTGAGCGTCGCGTGCAGGAACCAGCCGAGCCAGACGCTCTCTCCACGTCCGCGATTCCCGACCCGATCCATCCCGTCGTTCCAGTCGCCGCTGCCGAAAAGCGGCAGGCCGTGCGGCCCGGCCGTCTGTCCGCGCTCGATCGCCGCGACGCAGTGCCGGTACAAAGTTGCCCGCTGCTCGGTGAACGGAAAGCGCTCGTAGCGCGCCGCCTGCTCGGGGCGGAGGATCTCACCCTTCACGAATCCGATTTCTTCACGGAGGATCGTCTCGTCGCCCGTGGCAGTCACATAGAAGGCGGTCACGAACGGCAACCAGAGCAGATCATCGGAGCAGCGCGTGCGGACGCCTGCCCCGGAATGCGGGTGCCACCAATGGAGCACGTCGCCCGCCTCGAACTGGTGCCGCGCGGCCTCGAGGATGTGGGACCGACACGCTGCGGGCGCCGCGTGAAGCAGCGCGGTCACGTCCTGCAGTTGATCGCGAAACCCGAAGGCGCCTCCGGGCTGATAGAAACCCGCTCGTGCCCAGAGTCGACTGACGAGCGTCTGATAGAGGAGCCAGCGGTTCAGCATCAGGTCGAGCGCCGGGTCGGGCGTGCGCACCTGGACCGTGCGGAGCAGCGACTCCCACTGCTCCGTGACGGCGACCCGGGCGGACTCGACGTTCGCGCGGTCCCGATACCTCGTGATCAGCGCGGCCGCCTCGTCGCGGGAGCGGGCCTGACCGAGCAGGAAATGCACGTCCGCGGTCGCGCCGGGCGCGAGATCGATGTGGACCTGGAGCGCCGCGCACGGATCGAGGCCGGCGCGAACGGTGCTCGCGAGGCCGATGCGCTGGAGGGCCAGCGGGCGCGCGCGGCTCCCGTGCCGGCCCAGGAACTCGGCGCGGTCGGCCGTCAGTCCGTGGAGCCTTTCGCTCGCAGCTGCAAATGCGATGCGGTCGCTGAAGTCCGTGCTCCAGGGGTTCCGCGCGAGCAGCGCTTCCGATGCGGGGTCGAACTCCGGGACGACGAACGCCTGCGTCGTGTCGCGCGTCGCCCCGAGCACCCACTCGACGTAGTAGGTCGCGGTCACGCGGCGGGGGCGATCGAGACGATTCGTCACCTGGAGCTGGACGATCTTGACGGGATCGTTCAGCGGAACCCACATGCGCACGTGCTGATCGAGCCCCCGGCAGCGATGATGGAAGGTAGTGTAGCCCGCGCCGTGCCGGACCTGGTACGAGCCGGGGCCTGGTGCGGGCAGCGGCGTGGGGGACCAGACGGCGGCCGTCTCCTCGTCGCGGAGATAGAGAGTCTCCCCTGGCTCGTCCCGCACCGGGTCGTTCCGCCACGGCGTGAGCCGATTCTCGCCGCTGTGTTCACCCCACGTCGAGCCGCCGCCGGACTCGGACATGATGAAGCCGAAGTGGGGGTTGGCGACGACGTTCACCCAGGGCGCAGGGGTGACGTCGGTCGGCCCGAGATGAACGACGTACTCGTGGCCATCTGGAGTGAACCCTCCGAAGCCGTTGTCGTACAGGAGGCCTTCGGGGCGGTCGAGCGGCTCGGGCACCGCCGTGTCGGGCAAGGTGGGAACGAGCGGCGGCAGGCGGGCAGGCTCCTCGGTCAGCTGCGCGAGGTCACCCGCGAGGTCGGTCGGGGACGCATCGAGGACCACGCGTGCCGCGGCGAGGAGCAACGTGCGGTCGGCCTCCGGGATGTGGGCGGTGCGGAGGAGGAAGACGCCCCCCGTCTGGTCGCGTGACACCTCGGCGCCCGCACGAGAGATGGCGCGCGCGATCCGGTCCTCCACGTCTTCTGCGTAGCCAGCCGCATGTTCGGCGAGAATGACGACGTCGACCGCCATGCCCCGTCGGCGCCAGAGGCGGTGCACCCGAAGCACGAAGCGCAGGAGCGGGGTGTCCTCCGTCCCGGCGATCCGCACGAGCAGGATCGGGAGGTCACCGGAGATGGCGTATCGCCAGAGGCCCGGCTGACCGAGACGGTTGCGACCGAGCACGTCGGAAGGGGCGCGCAGCGCGTGGTGGGGATAGATCATGAGCGAGAGCAGCTTCTGGGCAAGGCGGAGATCGCGCGGCGCGAGCCCGAGGTCGGCGGCCTCCACCTCGGCGTTTTGCCGGGCGAGCTCGAACGGCCACTCGAGGTTGTGGAGCGAGCGGTAGCGGCGCGCGAGGGCAACGGCGGCCTCGCGCGAGTCGGCGGCGAGGAAGATGTACGCGAGCGTCACCTGTCGATGTGGCGGCAGCTCGATCTCGCCCGACAGTGCCATGGCCGGATCGAGCGTGGCGCCCACGGTACCAGCCGGACGTCGGCCGGCTTCCGCGAACGCAGCCGGGCATGGGGCATCTCGGCGTCGCCCGAGAAATCGCTCGCGCGAGCTCTCGTACGCCGTGGGCGCGGGCCGCCGGCTGCCCAGCACCATCATGTGCAGGAGCCAGCCGGACGCACTGCCGGTGCCAGGACGGCGGTGGAACACCAGGGCGTGCAGCTCGGGCAGGTACTCACTCTCGACGAATAGCTTGCTGAAGGCCGGATGGCGGCGGTCCGCGGCCTCGTCGCCGAGGACGACCTCGGCATAGCTCGTGATCTCGAGCTGGCGTCGCAGGCCGCTCTCGTTCGCCAGCGTTACCTCGCGGATCTCGACGTCGTCGTCCGGGGCCACGCACAGGCGCTGCACCAGCGCAATCGTCCCGACCCGGTGGCGGATCTCCGCCATGTGCGCGTGGAAGAGCACCTCCGATCCGCCAGACGTCGACGACCAGACGTCGCCGGTCACGAGATCGCGCAGGTAGAGACGGAAGCCACGGTCATCCAGCGTCGTGTCGGACTCCCAGCGCGTGAGCGAGACGTTCTTCCATCGACTGACGCTGCCGGTCTCGGTCACCATTGCGTGGTAGCGGCCGTTCGACAGCACATGGGCCTGCGGGAAGGCAGCGTTCCGCGGGGCGGCCCAGGGCTCGATCCGCGTGCGCCGGCGCACCGCAACAGGAGGGCGCTCCAGCGTGAGCCGGGGGTGCTCGACCGGGGCGGTCTCGGTCGGGAGCTCGAAGAGGAGCGGCTCGGCGGTCTGTACGATGGGTTCTGCGTGGAAGCGGCGCACCATGGCGCTCGCGTTCAGCACGTTGTCGAGTGCGGCGAGGATCATGCCCTGGTGATGCGCCATGAAGGAGTGAACCATGGCCCGCTCTTCGCCGGGTGGCAGTCGTGATCGCGTGCAGTCGAGCGCCTCGTAGAGACCGTAGCGCCCCGCGAGACCGAGGGCTTCGAGGCGCCGCAGATTGGCGAGCGCAGCGCGCGGCACGTACGGCAGCGCGAGCACGCAGGCATAGGGGGCGATGACGAGGTCGTCTTCCAGGCCACGCTGGAAGCCGAGGTCCGGCACGCCAAAGGCCCGGTACTGGTAGTTCTGATGCGCGTCGAACTGGTGGTACCCTGCCTCCGAGATGCCCCACGGCACGCCACGACGCTTGCCGTAGGCAATTTGCACGTCGATCGCGGCAACGCATCCGCGACCGATGAGGCTGTTCTCGCCCTCCCGCATGAGGAGCGGCGGCATGAGGTACTCGAACATGGTCCCGCTCCACGAGAGCAGCGTCCGCAGTCCATCGAAGCGGCCGAACGGACGGCCGAGATGGAGCCAGTGCTCCTCGGGCACCTCGCCCTTCGCGATGGCGAGGAAGCTCGCGAGCCGCGCCTCCGAGGCGAGGAGGTCATAGTGGTGCTCGTCCGGGGAGCCCGCGGTGACGCTGTAGCCGATGTGCAAGAGGTGGCGGCGCTCGTCGTAGAGCCACGCGAAGTCCATCTCGAGAAAGAGTTCCTCCGCCTGCCGGCCGAGCGCCGCGAGGGTGTCCAGGAGGCTCTGGCCGCCTGCGCGCGCCTGCAGGAGGGTCCGGGCGAGACCTGCCGTCCAGGTCCTCGCGTCGATCGCCGCGACGTCGCCGTCGGACAGTGTGTGCAGCACTTCGTCGGCGCGCGAGAGGCACGCGGCGACCCGCTCGCAGGCCGAGGGCAGGTCGCAGAGCGCGGGCTCCCGGGGAAGAGCCGCCACGAAGGCGGCCCACGCCGTCGACAATGCCTCGGGCGCGCCGGGCCGGGCGAAGAGCGCCGGCGGGCTCGCCATGGAAATTTCCCACGGAAGAAGGAGGTCGAAGTCACGGTGCAGCGCGTGGATATGCTCGCGCACCTGTCCCGACCAGGCGCGAAGCTCCGACGTGAGCTCCGGATCCAGGTCCGTCACCTCGGGCGCGATCGCCGCGAGCAGTGCCGGTTCGAGTTCGGACGAGACCCGCTCGAGCAGCCGGACGACGCCCGCTCCCCACGCGCTCCGCCGCGGCTTCAGCGCCGTCGCCTCCCGCCGGAGCTCGGCGACGCACCCTCCGAGCGGCTCGAATCGTGGGGCGCCGTGCCGCTGCGTCGCCAGCTCGATCACGCCGCCGAGGGCGGCCAGTGTGTCGACCAATCCGTCCCAACGCGCCGGCCCGACCACGGCGGCTGACGCCAGCTCGCGGCAGCCCTGCTTCACGGCGACGAGACACCCGGCGAGGTTCCCGCTGTCCACGGTCGAGACGTATCGTGGAGGGAGCGGCTCGAGATCGCGCGTATCGTACCAGTTGTAGAAGTGGCCGCGGTAGCGCTGCATCCGGGCGAGCGTGTCGAAGCTGTTCCTCAGCCGGAGCACGACGGAGAGCCGGCCCGTATAACCGAGGTCGTGCGCCGCGAGAATCGCGAGCTGGAGGAGCCCGATGTTCGTGGGAGACGTGCGGTGCGCGACCTCTCCGCGAGGCGTCTCCTGGAAGTGATCAGGGGGGAGCCACTGGTCCGCTGGGCCGACGAAGGTCTCGAAGAAGAGCCAGGTCCGCCGAGCGAGGAGGCGCAGGTGACGCACGTCCTCGTCCACGAGCGGCTCCGTCTTCCGTCGTCGCGGTTGGCTCACGCGCGCCGCAATCTCGGGGGATACGAGCCAGAGCAACACGAGCGGCAACGCCGCAGGAAGGGCGGTCGGGCGGAGGAGCACGAGAGCAACCGCCGCGGCGACGGCGAGGAGCGGAGCCGTCATCATCTCGTGCCAGAACCGGCGCGCCGAGGTGTCTCCTCCGACGGCGCGGGCGGTTGCGGCTGCCGAGGTCCACTGGAGGAGCCGACGGCGGCTCACGGCCAAGCGAAAGAGCGTGCGCGCGATGGCGTCGCTCAGGACGACCGATCGGTGTGCCAGCAACACTGTGTGCAGCACCCACAAAGCGATCGACCGGCGGGCGTGCTCCAGCACGCTCCGCAAACTGCGTGACGGGGCCCTGAAGATGCGGATCGAGAGCAGCCCCTCCGCCGTCTCGGTCAGTGCGGGCGCGGCGAGTGCCAAGAGTGCGACCGCGGTCCACACCACGGGGCTGCCCGGCAGGCCGAACCACGCGACGAGGAGGAACCCGAACAGCGTCGGAGCGAGCAGCGTGCGTCGGAGGTTGTCGGCGATCTTCCATCGCGCGATGAGCGAGAGAGGATTGGGACCGTGCCGGCCGTCTTCGAGCGGGACACGGTGGCCGAGCCACGGCAGGAGCTGCCAGTCCCCTCGCGCCCAGCGATGGAGCCGCCGTGCATGCGTGAGGTAGTCGGGCGGGTAGTCCTCCAGCAGGACGATATCGGTCACGAGTGCCGTGCGCCCGTGGATGCCTTCGAACAGGTCGTGGCTGAGCAGCGCGTTCTCGGGGACCCGGCCACGCAGGCTGCGCGCGAAGGCCACCGGATCGTAGATCCCCTTGCCGATGTAGATGCCTTCACCGAAGAGGTCCTCGTATGCGTCCGAAACGGCTCGCGCGTAGAGGTCGACACCTCCGTCCCCGACGAAGACGTGAGCGAACCAGGAGGCCTCGGCGCCGAGGGGCGTCACGTCGACGCGCGGTTGCAGCAACGTGTAGCCGGCGACCACGTGGCCCGTTCGCGCGTCGAACTCGGCCCGATTGAGGGGATGCGCGAAGGTCGCCACGAGCCGACGAGCGGCCTCGCGCGGCAGCTCGGTGTCCGCGTCGAGCGTGATGACGAAGCGGATCGTGCGCAGGACGTCGGGATCGCCGACGCGAAGGGAGAAGTCGCTCTCCCCTTCGCCAGCCAGCAGGCGGTTGAACGCCGCGAGCTTGCCGCGCTTGCGCTCCCAGCCCATCCAGCAGCCTTCGGCAGCATTCCAGCGTCGCGGACGGTGCAGGAGATGGAACTGTGCCGGGTCGCCCTTGCCGTATCGTGCGTTCAGCGTGCGGATCCCCTCTGCCGCCCGCCGGAGCAGCTCGTCGTCCTCCGGGACCGCTTGCACCGGGGCGTCGGCCAGATCCGTGAGGAGCGCGAGGTGAAGGTTCGCGTCCGCGTTGGCGAGCCAATTGAGCTCGATCCTCGAGAGCAGTGCGGAGACATCCTCCGCGTCCCCGAGCAAGGCCGGCATGACCACCATGGTTCGGCAGTCGGGCGGGATCCCCTTGCGGAAGTCCATCTTCGGCAGCACCCGCGGCGGGAGCAGTCGTGTCACGAGCGTGTTCACGAGCGTGACGGCGATCGTGACCGCGGGCACGATCGCGAGCAGCATGGCGGTCGTGGCCAGGGCCACGCCGGTGCCAAGCGCACGCAGCGCGGCGAACAGCGCGCTCTCATGGAGCATGGCAAGGACGGCGATCGGCCCGAGATAGGCGCTCGTCGGGTGGCGCCTCAGAAACCCCTGCCAGCGCGTCGGCCAGGGACGACGAGCGCCGAGCGCGCGGTCGAGGGTCTCGACGCCGGCATCGACGAGGTGGTACCCGACGTGCGCGGCGCGTCCGCACCGGTACTCCCGCGCCGCACGGACCGCCTCCTCGGCGACCTCCTCCTCGGTGCGTCCGCTCTGCGAGGCGAGGTCCTCGACGACCTTCCGGTAGCGGTCGCGGGTGTCGAACTCCATCCGGGCATATGTCCCTGCGGGATCCTGACGGAGGATCTGCTCCGTCTCGCTGACCTGCTCGAAGAAAGCCTTCCAGTCGGTGGCCTCGAGGGCACGGAGGCTCCGGATGCAGCTCGCGACGACCTGATCTACCGCGGTCTCGCGCGGAGAAGGGCGGTTGGCTGCGACCGCTGGTTCCGCTTCCGGCACCGGTGGGGCGATCGAGGAGGCAACCGCGCCAAGCTGCTCGAGCAGGGCCACGCGGAGCAGGATGGGCAACGCCCAGACCTCGGCGATGGACAGTCTCCGAAGCGTCTGGAACTCGGCGAGGAGGCTCAGGGCGCTGTCCGCATCGATGTGGCCGCTGCCGATGGCTACGAACTCGCGGGCCAGCCCGAAGACCAACGGGTAGCCGGCCAGGTCGCCGGTGGTGAGTCGCCGGAGTCGGCGCTCGAACTCGTGCGGAAACTCCTCACGGATCACGCGGAAGGCCCGCTCGACGATGTAGGAGTTGTCGAGCAGCCACTCCGCGGCCGGACTCTCGACCGCTTCACCGCCGGCGTCGCGCAGGCGTCGGTATGCGCTCTCGATGGCGCGCCGGGCGCCGCGGACGAGGTCGATCACGTGGGGCGCCCCGCGCCCGGCCCTCGCAAGGGGCGCGCCGGCGAGGCGCTTCAGTGGTTCGCTGACATCGGCCTCGTCGGCGACCGCGCCCGGATGAGCCACCACTCTCCGCCCTGCTCAGTGTCCAGGGTGGCTCCGCGCGGCCTCCTGTGCGCGTGTCGACTCGTGCACTGCACCGGCGAGATCCTGCAGGACGATGATCGGCCTGCTGCTCCGCTGAATGAGGTGCGCCACCGTGCTCCCGTACCGGTCGTTCGCGTTCCCGGTGGCCCCGTGTGCGCAGGCGACGATCAGATCGACGTCGTCGCGATCGGCAAGCTCGAGGATGGTATGAGGCTTGCGCGTCGAGACGACCGCGTTCGTCTGTACCCGGATGCCCTGTGCCGAGAGGTCGTTCGAGAGGTTCTGCAGATAGTGCTCGCTCTCGAGGCGATTCCGTTCCGTGAGCCGGCGCGCGAGGGCGACATCCTCGGACGACGGCGGCATGCGCCGGGGGAGCTCGGGCTCGGGCACGACGTGGGCGAGGACCAGGTCGGCGTCGTGCGCGCGAGCGAGCGCGACGGCGAAGGGCAGGATGCACTCGGCGCGCGGAGAGCAGTCGAGCGGCACGAGGATCCTGCCGAGGCGAAGCTGGGGTCGGCGTGCGGCCTCGGCGGCGTAGGCCGGCACGATGAGAATCGAGCTGTGCGTCCGTGCGACCACCTTCTGCACCGTGCTGCTGAGCACCCAGCTCGTGAGACCTCCTTCGCCATGGCTCGAGAGCACGATCAGGTCGACGTGGTGCTCCTGCGCGAAATGAATGATCTGCTCGGCCGGCCGGCCCTCTCGCACCGCGACGTCGGAGGTGAGGCCGGCGGCTACGAGCTGGTGGTTGAACCGTGCGAGCTGGCTGTGCGCCTCGGCGCGCGCGAGCTCCCACTCCACGGGATCGACGTGCCCGCTCGGGGCCGTGAGCACTCGGAGGAGCGTGATTCGTGCCGAGAGCACTTTGCCCACCGCGGCGGCGAACGGCAGGGCACACGCCGCCACCGCCGAGCCATCCAGCGGCACCAGGATGTGGCGAATCGTAAGACTGGGATACCCGGCGGCGTCGCCTGCGGGCCCGGCGAAGGCGGACCGGCGAGTCGCTTGCGAGTCCCCCGCGGTCCGCTCAGCGAGTCGGGCGACCTGCAAGAGCGCGTCGGCCAAGGGAGAAGTCGTGTGTTCGAACGCCATGCGCAAGGCGACCTGAGTGCTCAAGGCACTCTACATGCCGAGACGCTCCGCCGCTTCACCGAGAGGTCCGCAGCCCACGAGTGAGGATTCATCTCCAAGGATCGATCTCGAGATGGTCCTCCACCGACCGAACACCCGGCGCGAAGCGTGCCGCCGCCAGCGTCGCTCGCTTCTCCGCCCATGAGCGGACGTGGCCAGTGAGCTTTACGGTGCCAGTGGGCGTCACCTCTACCCCGATGCGCTTGGCTTCGCGATCTGCTCGTCGCTCGAGGGCATCTTCGATGGCTTCGCGGACCCGCTCCGGCAGCACCGGCGTTGTGGAGAGGACCGTCATCGTGTCGAACACGCCGCGCACGCCGACCAGGTTCTGCACCGCACGCTCGGCATCCTCGCGTTGGGTCCAGCTGTCGACGGTACCCTCGAGCGTCACCCAGCCGTTCGACACGGTCGACTGGATGCGCTCGTGCGGAACCAGCGCATCCCACTCGAGCGCCCGTCGCACCGCCTGTGCGATCTCGGTATCCGTCCGCACGAGATCTCCGGGGAGCTTCACCTTGATGTCGTTCGCGACATCGAGCACGCCTGTTACGCAGTGCGCTGCCTCCTGAGCGGCCACTCGCTTGGCCCAGCTGCTCACCGTGCCGGTCAGGGTGACGACACCGCGATCGACCTCGACCCCGACCTCCGTCTCTTCGACCCGCGGATCCCAGCTCAGTTCGCGGAGCACGTCTTGCTGAATCTCTGAGTCGCTCTTCGCCATGATCAACCTCCCATGTCTCGCTCATTGGATGCAACTGCGATGCCAGTTGCGGTATCAGCGGAAACCCGAGAGGATGGCCGCCGAGATTCCGAGTGACAGAAGAGAGGGTGCGCTCGGTGTTCGCAAGCTCGAGGTTCACTGGGACGGCAAGATGACGCTGAAGACCGTCCCGGTCTCGGGGCGGCTGCTCAGAGCGATCTCCCCGCCCATGGACTCCGTCGCGAGCTTGCAGAACGGCAAGCCGAGCCCCGTGTCGCAGCTCGACTCGCTGTCGCCTGACCGTCGGATCGAAGCGAACTTTTCGAAGACGCGCTGGTGGTCATCCTCGGCGATGCCCCGGCCGTGATCGATCACCCGCAACCTCACCCGGGCCGTGGCCGGGTCGAGCGTCGCTTCCACTCGGACTTCATCGCTGCCGCTGTGCCGGAGCGCGTTCACCACCAGGTTGACCAGGACGCGCTTCAAGAGCGCGCGGTCGGCGACGATGCACGGCAGCTCGGGGCCGACCGCTGCCACGAGCCGGCGGCCCGCCTGCTCTGCAACGGGACCGTACTCCACCACGACCTCGTCGACGATCTCGGCGAGGGCGATCGGGCCCCGGCTGACCGGCATCTTCCCCTCCTCGACCTCTCTGATCTCGAGCAGGTTCTGGATGAGGCGCATCATCTCGCGGCACGTGCGCTCGATCTGGAGCAGCGAATTGCGCTGTGTTGTTGGAAGATCCTGGCCCTTGCGCAGCGCGAGCTGGACCAGCATGGTGATGCTGTTCACCGGGTCCTTGAGGTCGTGGACGATCATATTCGAGAGGTCGTCCTTCAGACGCTCGGCCGCCGCGCGGGCGCGCAGGCCCGTCTCGGTCGTCGCACGGGCCTCGCGCTCAACCGCGTAGAGACGGTCACGTCTGATCGCCAGGGCGAGGCAATCCGCGACCAGCTGCAGCAGACGGGACTCGTCCTCCGTGAAGCGCCGCGGCTCACGGGTGCCGACATGGAGAACCCCGAGGGCACGTCCATCGTTCAGGATTGGGACACCGAAGAGTGAGCGAACCCCGGTCTCGAGCAGGACGGGATCGAGAACGTCGGCGGGGGCGACGGCTTCGAGCATGAGCGGCCGACACTCATCGGCGATTCGCCCGGCGAAGCCCTTCCCGACGGGAATGGCGACCTCGTGCGCCCGGGTTTCATCGAGCCCAACGGCGGCATGCGTGCGAAGGCTGCCGGCGCGCTCGTCGAGAAGAAGGATCACGGCCGTGTCCACGGCGAGCATCCTGTGAATCCGCCCGAGCAGCTCCGATAGCTCCTCGTCGAGGGAGAGGTGAGCGAGGCCCACGTCTAGGGCAGGGAGGGCCGCCCGTACGGTTCTCGCCTCACGATTGCGAATTTGGATGACGGCGGCCAGGCGCTGGGCCGGTGAGATGCCGATCAGCCGTTTCGCATCCGGCAGGCTGACTCTCCCTTCACGGACGAGATCGGCGGCCTCCGGGGCCTCCGCCACGAGTTTCTTCGCTGTGCTGACATAGCGGCCGTTGACGCGGAGTAAGGATCCAGCCTGGTCTGCTGCTTTGCCGACAGGGTAGGGAATTCTTTCCCTACCCTGTCGGCCTCGACCCGCAATCTCGCCTCCCCGGCGCATTCGCATCTTGGCCTCTTCGGCAAGCACCTTCTCGAGCTCGACCGCGAGGACCGCGCGCTGGCCCTTCGTCAGATCGCGGCGCTTGAGGTTCATCGACACCACATAGGCCGTCGGCGAGCCGCTGTTCGCATACTCCGTGTAGGTGGGCTTCACCTTCGCGAGCTTGCAGGCGATCCAGCGGTTGCGCCCATCGAGGATCGCGCCATCGTGGCGGACGATCGGTGACCGCAAGCCGTGCGCCGCGATGTCGGCAGCGAGGGCGCAGAGCTCGTCGGGTGCCAGGAGCGGGAAGAGCGCCGTGGCTGCATGGACCGCAGGCAGCTCGGCGGCGAAGCCGGCCGCTCGAGTCTTGTCGTTCATGGTCGGACCCTCGCTTTCCGCCCTTGCCGCCGGGAGGTGCGGCGAGGCATGCGATTCGGGGCCTCGCAGGGATAGAACAACGCGTCGGCGCGCGTCTATTGCCCCAATGGGTTATACGTGGGCGGCGTCCTGCGCTCGCCCCCGTGGACAAGTGCCAACCGGTGCTCTTGGCTCGAGCTCGCTCCTTTGCGTGTTCACCGGGACGGGCGCGTGGGACCCGTCAGCAAGATCCGCACGAGATCGGCCTGGCACTCCGCACCTAGCTTCGCGAGGACACGCTTCATATGCGCGCGCGCCGTGTGGCGACTGGTTCGGCGCCGCTTCGCGATCTCATCGATCCGGCCGCCCTGGAGGCTGAGGAGTGCCACCTGCGTCTCTGCCTCGGTCAGGCCGTATGCGCGAAGCACCTCCCGCCATGTCTGCATAGGGTGTCCGGGATCCGTGATGAGGAGAAGCGCTGTGGGCGATTCGCTCGCCCCGACGACATCCCAGGGGCGCAGCGGTGCCACGAACAGATGGAAGGCGGGGCAACCCGACGGGCGGGAGACACGCAAGGCACGGCCAGTGACCTCCGCGGCCCTCTCCGCGCGCCGGCAAACCTCGTGAACGACGTCGTGCAACTTGGCTGATTCGGCCGGCTTGGCGGCGACGACGCGGCCCTGCTGGAGCGACAAGCCGTCTCGGGCATCAAGCGTGTCTCTCGCGAGCGTGTTCTGCGCGAGGACCTTGCCGCTGGCGTCGAGTATGAGCACGCCCATCGGCAGCCGGTGATCGAGCAGACCGAGTTGGATGTCGCGACTTCGGCCCGCCATCGTAGACCGCTCCAGACCAAGGAGCTTGATAGGACGACCCGATGTTTAGTCCGCTTTGATGGCATCGTCCAGCGAGGGACCGCGGCTATGTGGCGACTATCTCCGTGCGTTCGACGCCGCCATGCGGCACTACCACATCACCGTGCACGACCGTGAACTCGCGTGCGCGCCCTTCCGCTCGGCCGAGGGCCAGGCCTACTTCGCCGCGATGAACGCCCGCCGCGAACACGGCCTTCGCGAATCGCCAGGTCATCACGCACCGCGTGCGCGAGGCGATGGGCGCAGTGTTCGGGAAGGAGCCGCGAGCTGGGGCTCTCGGTGATCTACGATGTCTGCCACAATACGGCCAAGCTCGAGCAGCATCGGGTCGACGGCGAGGTGCTCGACCTGGTGGTGCACCGCAAGGGAGCGACGCGCGCCTTCGGTCCGGGCATGCCCGACGTGCCGACCATCTACCGCGAAGTCGGCCAGCCGGTGATCATCGGCGGCTCGATGGAGACGGGGTCCGCCCTCCTGATCGGGACCGCGCACGCGATGGAGGAGACGTTCGGCTCGACGGCGCACGGCGCCGGGCGGACGATGTCGCGCCACCAGGCGAAGCGCCGGGTGTGGGGCGCGAAGCTCCTCGAGGACATGGAGGCACGTGGCATCGTGGTGCGCGCGGCATCGAAGTCCGGCGTCGCCGAGGAAGCGGGCTTTGCCTACAAGGACCTCGCGGCGGTAGTCGACATGCTGGACCGCATCGGCATCTCGCGCAAGGTGGTGTCCTTGACGCCGATCGGGAACATCAAGGGATAGGATGAAGAACTTCGAGGTCGCGCGGCTCTTCGACCTCATGGCCGACGTGCTCGAACTGCGCGGCGCGAACGTGTTTCGGATCCGCGCCTACCGTCGGGCAGCGCAGAACGTCGAGTCGCTCACGGAGGACGTGGAGGGGCGCGCCGGACCACGGCGCGGCTCTCCGGACAGACGTTCGTCCTGACCGGTACGCTCAGCGGGCTGACGCGCGCTGGGCTCTGGCCGATCCTGATCGGTTGGTTCCTCCAGACGGCGGCCTCGGCGAGCCTCGCGCAGTCACATCTTGGCGGCCTGTTGCGGGGCGTGACGGTGGAGCAAGTGATGGCGCGTGACTGTGCTCGCGTGCCGCGCGCGCTGCCGCTGGATCGCCTCGTCGAGGAGGAAGTGCTCGCGCGAGGGCACCGTTGCTTCTTCGTGGCGAGCGACGGGCATCTGGAGGGGCTTCTGACCCTGCATGAGGTGAGGGCGGTGCCGCGGGTATGCTGGGCCAAAGTCACTGCGGGAGAGGTGATGCGAGCGAGTGCGGACGTGATCGCGGTGCGACCGGAGGACGACCTGCTCGCGGCAATGCAGCGCATGGATGATGCGGGCGTGGGACAGCTCCCCGTCGTGTCGCGGGGCACGCTCGTCGGAATGGTGAGCCGCGAGCAGCTTCTCCGCTACCTGCGCGCCCGAACGGAGCTCGGAACGTGATCGACGCGTGCCAGGCTCATCGTCCCCTTGGCCGGGGAAGAGGCGTGATGAGGTGGCTCGGTACTCGTTCAGATGCCGAGGGCCGTGGCCGCTCGCTCGTAGTCGTCCGGCCTGACGTAGATGACGTAACCGAAGCTTCCTCGCCCATCGGCCACGCCGCTGGACGCGAAGATGTTGACGTTGGCCTCGTAGACCTTCGCGTGGATCCGAGCCAGGGCGCCCAGCTCGTCGTCACCCTGTACCAGGAGCGCGGGGTGCGGCCCGTCCAGGACGAGCCCCGCCTTGCGTGCGGCATTCGCCATGCTGAGCGGATCCTCAGGAAAGATCGTCAGCTGGGCGTGCCGGGGACCCACAGGGACCGCGGTGAAGGCGACCAGGTTGAGCCCTAGGTTCTCCAGCTGGGAGAGCAGCTTGTATGCCTCCCCCGGCCGATCGTGCACGGTGGTGGTGAAGTACTCGACTCTCCGGATCCTGAACGCCATGACCCCTCCTTGAGCGTCATATCCATGCCTCCTTCAGGCCGAGTGCCCATCCGGTTGCCGTCACCGCGATGCTGCCGGCGAGCACGATGGGGAGGCACGCGAGCGTCGGGAGGACGGGCAGCACATGCACTGCCGATACGAACAGGTACGCGCCAGCGAAGAAGTCGAGCTGATCGAAGAACGGCCAGCTCGCGCCCGGCACGATGCCGACGCGGCGCTTGAAGAACGACTTGACCGCATCGCCGACACCGGTCCCGAGGCCCATGAGGAATCCCGGGAGCACCGGATCGTCGGCATAATCGAGGAGCGCAAGACCGGTAGCGAATCCCGCCGCATGGAGGAGTCGTTGCAGCTCGTAGGTTGCGGTCCCGACGACGATCCCCACGAAGAGCCCACGCCAGGTCTTGTGGTCACCGAGGATCCGCTTGCCGCGGAACGAACGCCCGCCGTCGATCGGTGCGGCGAGGCGCTGGAACCAGCCCTGCACGAGCACCGGGCTCATGTTGGCGAGGTAGGCCGGGACGAAGAACCACAGCATTTGCAGCACCTCGTGCGCACGGATCATTGGCGCGGCTCCCCGGTCGCCGGGTCGCAGACGGCGCGCAGCTCGGAAGGTTGCACCGACCGCGCCACTACCCCAGCGGCTCGGGGACCGCCCGCGTCCACGAGGTCGACCCACGCATTCCATGCGCTCCGGCTCGGTGGCGAAGTACGGCAGAAGAGCTGCTTGTAGGACATGCTCGACTCGAACGGTTGCGCGGGACTGGCGGCCGCGGCAGTGCCCGGGAGGTGGCGGGGCGGGCGGCTTTCTGTTCCCGCCTCCCTGAGCAATCAGGCGGCGACGGAGAGCTCGCGGTGCTCGCGCGGCATGCAGATCGCCCCGAGTGTCTCGGCGACCTCGTCGCTGCCGACCTCGGGCTTCCCCGACGCCCCCCGCTCCCGAGCGACCTCCCGCGCGATGTCGTTGAGCGACAGGAGACCGATGACGTGGTTCGCCGGGTCGACCACCGGCAGCCGCCGCACTTGCGCGGCGCGCATGATGCTCTCCGCCTCCGCGACCGTGTCCGTCGGGCGGCACGAGCGCACCTCGCGCGCCATGGCGCTCCCCACGCACAGGTGACTCAGTAGCCCGCCCTGGGTGTAGGTCGCCATGCAGACATCGCGATCGGTGATCATCCCCACGGCTCGTCCGTCGTCGTCTACGACGGGGACGCAGCCGCAGTCGTTCTCCCACATCAGCTGCGCGGCGTGGTTGAGGGTGTCGCTCGACAGGCAGGTCTTGACGGTCCGACTCATCACTTGCTCGACTTTCATGACTCCCTCCTCGAAACGAGATGCACCCTCAACGCACGGAGACGTCGACGCGGCGCGCCTTCGCCTGCGCGGCCTTGGGCAGCGTGATCTTGAGGATTCCCTCCTTGAGCTCCGCGCTCGCCTTGGCCGGGTCCACGTCGGCGGGCAGCGGCATGGTGCGCTGGAAGGCGCCGTAGCGGATCTCCTGGCGGTAGTAGCTCTTCTTCTTCTCCTCGGTCTCCTTGCGCGTCTCGCCCCGCACGGGGACCTCGTCCTCGCTGACCGAGACGTGGAGCTGTTCTTTCTCCACGCCCGGCACCTCCAGCTTCACGATCACGTCACCGTCCGACTCCACGACCTCTGCGGCGGGCTCGAGCGGGCCGACGCTGGTCTCTGGCGTGGCGAAGAACTCGCGGAAGAGATCCTCGAACAGGTCATCGCGGCGAGCGAGCGAGCGCATCGGTCGCCACCTGGTAAGAGCTCTCATGATGCCTCCCTCCTTGGGGCTGACTTCTCGAGTGTCAGTGCTCGCAAACTTCAGGCCAGGTCCTTAGGGCGATACCTGCGTGGACTATTCTCGGATACGCCAACACCAACGTGCTTGAGATTCTCAGCCTCGGGCACCCAGGTGCCCCTCAGGTTCTGACCTCAGCGAAGTGACGCAGCACCACCCTCAAGCCGTCATGTGCGAGCGTCGCTTCCACTCCGCGCTCGTGACCCATCGCACGGATCCTGCTCGCTACCGTCTCATCGTCGTCCCCGACGATCTGCGTACCGCAATGGGTGAAAATCGCGCGCGGGACGCCTGCGGTGCGGCACCAATCGAGCTGTGTGCGGATGGAGGCATGCCCGAAGGGCTCGCCGCCGGCCCAGCGGACGATCGGACGGACGAGGCTCGCGCCATCGCCAACATAGAGGCGGAGTCCGGTGAGCGCCGCGGTGCGCGCCGGAATCGAAACGAGGTCGGGGACGTAGAAGATGGCAACACCATCCACCCCGATCCGGTAGCCTACCGAAGGGGCACGGAGCGAGTGCTTCACCGGAAACGCCTCGAACGTGATGCCGGCGATGACCACCGGCGAACGGCGAGGAATCACCCGTCGGCGCCGCAATGGGATAGCGAATCGCTGCATGCCATCCCACCCCTCCGCGGTGGCATGAACCGGGCAGGGAGCGCCCTGCTTGAGACCCGAGGCATGGTCCGGGTGGGCGTGCGTGATAACGACCGCGCTCGGGCGCAGGTCTTCGAGCCGCCCGAGCCAGTCTTCGCCGCAGTCGACTATCACGCGCCGTCCGCCGTGCAGCACGAGCAGAGCCGAATGCATGGCATGCCGTGACGAGTGGGCGACGATGCACCCGCGCGTTCCGAGGAAGACGAGCGTCACTCGGGAATGAGGGCCTTGAACCGCTCCCAGGGCAGAGCTGTCCACGTCTCCGTCGAAGCGTGGCCGAACGAGCGCAGGATCATGACGACCCGTGCAGCCACCGTCTCGTCGGGCGCCTCGAAGATGTCGAGGTAGTCATACGGGCCGAGGATGGCGTAGTTTCCGGACCACTTCACCCCGGGACACTCGTGGCGGATGCGCTCGCTGACGGCCTTCTCGAGCTTCTTCAGCTCACGCGGAGACTTCACGCTCTCGGGGCTGAGCCGAGTGAGGGTGACATATGTCGGCATGCGACACCTCCCGGACGTTTATATGAACGCTGCCCTTGATGCGCCTCTCCAAAAAGCCGGCCTGCAAGGGATGGATATGGAACCTGGAGGCGCGTTCGCTAGCCTCCCGCTCGCACCAGAGCATAGTCGTCGACCGTGGGCCGCACCAATCGAGCGAAGTCAGCGTACTTCATCCGGACCGTCTGCGTGTGCGTGCCCGCCTGAAACACGATCTCCTCGCGGCGCCCGAGGGTGTGGTCGACATAGACCGGAAGGCCGAAAAGGTTGCCGCAGGGTGGCATCGCGCCCGGTTCGCAGTGCGGGAAGATCCGGGCGAAGTCGGCCTCGGTGGCGAGCCGAGCTCTGCGCTCCGGCAGCTTCTGGAGGTCGACTCTGTCGGGTGCAGGGAGCACCACCATCAGAAAACGGCCAGGGGCCTTCACCATCACGACCTTGGTGAGTTCCTGCGCCGCTACATGCTGGACTGCCGCAACCCCCTCAGCCGTGAAGGCGAGCGAATGGCTGAGAACAGTATAGGCGACACCGTTGTCGTCGAGGAATTCCTTGAGCTTGGCGAGGATCGGCATGCCGACCTCAGCGAAGCCCGTGCCAGGCATGCGCCGTGCGGGGCATCAGGTCGCATGCGCTCGCCCACGGGGAAGACGCGGCTCGCCTGCGGGCCACGCTTGCCGCGCTCGATCTCGAGTTCCACGGGCAGGCCCGCTTGCAGAGAGGTGAAGTCGAGCTCGTGGAGGGCGTTGCGGTGGAATAGACTTCCTCTCCCCCATCGGTGACGATGAAGCCGTAGCCCCGGTCCCTGAAGATGCGCGCGATCGTGCCCGACGGGCGCGGCCCGGGGGGCTTGCCGAAGTGGTGGCGCTCCTCGTGGTGTGCGACCAGCTCGCGCTCGAGCACGTCGAGCGCAGCATGCAGCGCGTCGCGCATCTCCTCCTCCTGCTTCGCGGCGCGCAACGTGGCGCCTGGGCACGTCGCGACGATATCGACCTGCTCCGCGCCGTGTAGGTGGTGAGGCCCGTGCTTCAGCGTCACGTGGACCCGGATCAGCTTGGGATAGCGCTCCAGGAGCCGCGACAGCCGTTCGTCAATGAGGGCGCGCCATTCGGGCTGCAGGTCCACATGCTGGGTTTGGATCTCGATGTCCATGTTCCCTCTTCGCTGCAACCCCCGTACCGCCGCGCAGCGGGACGTGGCGCCCTCCCGTGGGAGCCGTCGAGCGACAGCACGGCAGCCGGCGGTTACGCCGGGACGAGGCCACCTTCCACGACGAAAGCCACCTTCTCGTTGACGTGGTACTGCGCGATCTTGCCATCACGGACGACCGCCGTGCTGTGAAGGACGTCGAGCCCTGTGATGTGGCGAGGCGTCTCCGACGCGCGGGCGACGGCCAGCTGGGCCGCGTCGCTCCAGCTCTTGTCGGACACGCCGACGAGCTCGATCACCCGCACCACCGCGGGGCCTTCGCGTGCTCCGTTGCCTTCTGTGCCATGCTCGATTCTCTTCTCTGTGCTCCCAGAGTTGGGACGCCACCTTCAGGACACTGGCGAGCACTCGGCTAGGAGGCTCTCCAGGGCGTCGTCGAACGCCTCTGGCGCCTCCAGGCTTGTGAGATGGCCCGCGCCTGGAATGATCTCGATCCGCCCCCCGGAAGATGCGCTCGGCAGTCGCCCGGGCGAGCTCGGGCGGCGTGAAGACGTCCTCCTCTCCGGCGAGGCAGAGAACCGGACAGCGGATGCGCGGCAGACGGCTGGTCGAGTCGGGCCGAGCTGCCATCGCACGCAACGCCGCCGCGATACCCGCGGGCGTGTTCTGGCGGATCATCGCACGAACCTCGTCAAACAACGCCGGCCGCACTCGCTGGGTGGCCATCCCGACGAGCTTCGGCAGGAAGACATCGGCCGCGGCCTCGACATCGCTTGCCTCGACCTCGGTGGCGAGCTCGTGGCAAAGTGCCACGATCTCCTCGGTCTCCGCGCCCGCGTCCGTCCCGGAGAGCAGCATGCCGACGAGGCGTGCCCCGAGCTCGTCGACCAGCCTGAGCGCGAGCTGGCCACCCATGCCGAGCCCCACGACGACCACGCGGTCGACACGGCGCGTGTCGAGCGCCGTGAGCACCTCGCGGACGTAGTCGTCGAGCGAGAGCGGCAGTCCTCCCGCGGGAGGCGGGGGGCTCAGGCCGGACCCGGGCAGATCGGGCGCGAGGAGAGACGCGCGGCCGCGGAGCGCCTGCATCTGAGGCCCCCACATCCCTCCGTGCAGCGGAAAAGCGTGCAGCAGGAGGACGGCGGTCCCTCGCCCGACCTGGCGGACATGGAGCAGGCTAGGCCGGGCCTCTGTGCGCGGCATGGGGCCTAGAGCACGTCCTCGACCCCGAGCCGCCCGGCGATCGCATAGAGTTTCTCGTGGATCGACTCGTTGGTGAGGCGCTGGATGTCGGACAATGCCTCGCAGTACTCGGTCAGGGCGCCGACCCACGCTTGCAGGCTCGCCAGCGTCGAGAGCGCCGCCCGTGCCTCCTCGATCCGGAACCGGGCCTGCTCCAGCCGTTCGGCAGCCTCCTCGAGATGCCTGGGTAGCGACATGGTTCTCCTCGGCTCAGAGCTTGTAGCCGAGGCGCCGCAAGAGCGTCTTGCGCGCCGCGACATCGTTCTCGGTCTCGACACCTTTCGGGCGTGCGCCGTCGATCACCCCGAGGATGCCACGTCCCGTGGCCGTCTCGGCCACGATGATGTCGACGGGGTTGGCCGTCGCGCAGTAGATGCCGCAGACCTCGGGCACGTGCCGGATGACGGGCAATACGTTGATCGGGTAGCAATCGCGGAGGAGCACGAGGAAGCTGTGCCCCGCCCCGATCGCCTCCGCGTTCGTGCGGGCGAGCGTGGCGAGCTCGGCATCCGTGCCGCTCCACCGGACGAGGCAGGGTCCCGACGACTCGCAGAAGGCGAGGCCGAAGGTGATGCCGGGCACGGCGGTGACCAGCGCTTCGTGGAGATCCTCGACCGTCTTAATGAAATGTGCCTGGCCGAGAATCAGGTTGACGGCCTCGGGTTTTTGGATCGTTACGGAGACGAGATTCAGGACCATGACTCTTCCTCCGTCAGAGGTTCAATCGCCGTGCCAGATGATGGGCGCAGCAGAATCGTCTCGAGATGTCCCTCAGGAGCGCGCGCTAGGGAAGCATGCTGGGACATCTTTCCTGGCCATGGGAAGCAATCTCGACCAGGCGGCCGCCTCGGCTCCTCAATGCTCCTCCTCCGCCTGCACGGCGCCCCGGATCGCCGGGTTGTCGTCAGGCCCGCACGCGCCAGCGCGCCTTCTCCGGACATAGAGCCGCCAAGGCATCCACGCGATAGGATGAACGAGCCCACGGCCGCCACCCTGGCCTACGGACTCGACGCTGGGCCAAGAGCTCCGTATACGCACCCTACCTCGCCGCCGTGCGGGGGAGCCGCGGCATCTCGAGCTCGACCTCACGCGGACCGAGCTCGAGCGCGTGCTGCGCCCGGTCGTCGAGCGCTGACGCGCTCCGGTCGAGCAGGCCCTCCACGATGCCGGCATCCAGCCCGCGACGTCGACCGGGTCGTGTTCGCCGGCGGAGCTACCCCGGTGCCCGTCGTCCGCGCCTACTTCGAGAACCTCTTCGGCAGCCCGTCGAGACAGGCGTCGACCCGATGGAGTGTGTGCGAGCGGGGCGGGATCCAGGCCGGCGTCCTCAGCGGGGAGGTCGGGAACATCGTCCTGATCGACGTGACTCCGCTCACCCTGCTCTTCACCACCGCCGCCGACATGCAGACGGCGGTGACCGTCCACGTCTTCCAGGGCGAGCGCCCGACGGCCGCGGACAACGCGTCGGCGAGTTCAGCCTCGTGGCGCTCCCGCCCGCGCAATCGTGAGCCCGGCGCCGAGGAGCGCTTCAAGGAGATCGCTGAGGCCTACGCCGTCCTCAGCGATCCCAAGCGGCGGGCGGGCGATGAGTTCCGGCCCGGAACGAAGGGTTCCTTTCCGATCGTGGGAAGCTGACCCGCGGATCCTCTTGCCGATGAGAGGCCCCGGCAGTCACGGTCGACCCAGACCGTGGCAATGATCTTGCACTTCTTCGTCCCCAATGGACGACGTGACAGCTCCCGAAAGACTTGAAGAAGCTCAGGCTCGCGTCCGCCCCGGAAAGGCCGTAGTCGGAAGGGAGTCGACCGTGCAGGGGTTGGATGCCGCCGCGGGCAGGGATCGTCACGGGGAGCCGCCGCCGAGAAGGCGGCACGGCATCGAGCTGTTCGAGGTGGCGGGTATCCAGATCGCCGTCGATTGGTCCTGGCTCGTGACGTTCCTGCTCGTCCTCGTGAGCCTTTCGGCCGGCTACTTTCCGCACCAGCACCCGGGCCACGGCGCCGGGTGGTACTGGGGCATCGGCGCAGTCGCCACGCTGCTCTTCTTCACTTCGGTAGTGATCCACGAGCTGGCGCACGCGCTCGTGGGCAGGCGACTCGGCCAGGAGGTGCGGCGCATCACGCTGTTCATCTTCGGCGGGATGGCGCATCTCTCGCGGGAGCCGCGAAGCGCCGCAGTCGAGCTCGCGATCGCCGCCGTCGGACCGATGACGAGCCTGCTGCTGGGTGGGGTCTTCTGGCTGATCGCCTCGTGGCTCGAGGCCATGGACGTGGGGGCGCTCTGGGTCGCGATGTGCAGCTACCTCGCCTTCATCAACGTCGCGCTGGCCGTCTTCAACCTGCTTCCCGGCTTCCCCCTCGACGGCGGTCGAATGCTGCGGAGCGTGTTGTGGCTGCGCTCGGGCGACCTGCGCGCCGCCACGGCGCGGGCCGCCGACTGGAGCAGCGGCATCGCCCTCGGGCTGATGCTGCTCGGCGCCGTGCAGATCCTCGCAGGCAGCCTGATCGGTGGGCTCTGGTCGATCTTCATCGGCGCCTTCCTGCGTGGCGCCGCGCACGCCAGTTACGAGGGGGTCGTCGTCGAGCAGGTGCTCAGCGGGACCATCGTGCGCGACGCGATGATCCCGGACCCGATCACGGTGGTGCCCGGCGATCTGACGGTGGCGAGTGTGGTGGAGAACTACTTTCTCCGATACGGCTTCGGCGGCTTCCCGGTGGCCGACGACGGACAGATCACGGGCGTGCTCTCGCTGGGGGAGGTGAAGCGCTGCCCGTCGGATCAGCGTGCCTCTCGTCGCGTGCGCGAGTTCATGTGTCCGGCAAGTGACGTCGCCATCTCGGCCGACGCCACCGTGGCGGCGGCGCTTCGCCGCATGGTGCAGTCGGGCTGCAGCCGATTGCTGGTCGAGGACCGAGGGCGCGTCATCGGCCTGATCACGCAAACGGGCATCACGCGGTTCGTCCAGATCAAGACGGAGCTCGGATAGCGGGATTATCCAAGCGGCGGAGAGTCCGCTTCCCGTTCCTCACGTCGCCATGCGCTCGTCGACGGGGAAGACGCGGCTCGCCTGCGGGCCCCGCGTGCCGCGCTCGATCTCGACCTCCACGGGGGAGCCCGTTCTGGAGCGCGTCGAAGTCGAGCTCGTGGAGCGCGTTGCGATGGAAGTAGAGGTCTTCGCCCGCCTCGGTGGTGATGAAGCCGTACCCCCGCGTCCTGAAGACGCGCGCGATCGTTCCCGCCGGCCGCGGGCCCGGCGACTTCCCGAAGCCTCTCGGAGAAGATCGCATGTGCGAGGAGCGTCGCGGTGGTCGTGCCGTCGCCGACCGCATCGCCCGTCCGCTCGGCCGCCTCGCGGAGCATGCGGGCGGCGAGGTTCTCCTCGGGGTCCTTCAGCTCGACCTTCTTGACGATCGTGACTCCATCGTTGCACACGATCGGGCTGCCCAACTTCTTCTCGATGAGGACGCAGCGCGATTTGGGACCGAGGGTGACCCGCACCGCATCGGCGAGGACACCGGCGCCGCGCGGATCTTCTCGCGGGCCTCGGAGCGGAAGAAGAGCTGCCTGTGAGGCATGGTCATTTACCGTCCGCACGTCACGGCCCCGCGAGGGGCTGGCCCCGCGTGCAAGCGTCCGATCGCATCGGCGAGGAGCGGAGCGAGGCTCACCAGCTCACGCGGCGTGCCGGCGTGGGTGCCCATGGCGACGCTGTCGGTGACGACGAGGCGGCGGATGGGAAGGCGGCCGAGGCGCTCCGTGGCCGGCCCAACGAGGAGGGCGTGGCTGACCGCCACGGTGACGTCCGGGATCGCCCCCGCGTCGAGGAGCGCACTGATGGCCGCCGCCACCGTACCGCCGGTGCTGATCATGTCGTCGATCACGATCGGCGTTCGACCGCGGACGTCGCCCACCAGGCCGCGCACACTCACCTCCGTGCCGCTCAAGCGGCTCTTGTGCACGAGCGCGATGGGGAGTTCGAGGAGCGCGGCGTAGCGTCCGGCCAGCTTCACCGCCCCGAGGTCGGGCGAGACGATCACCGCTTCGGGCGCAACTCCGGACCGGATGGTCTCGGCGAGAATGGCGGCCGCGCTCAGGTGCTCGAGGGGGACCGCGAAGCATCCTTCGATCGCGGGCGTGTGGAGATCGACTGCGACCACGCGGTCGAGGCCACCGGCCTGCATGAGCTCGGCAACGAGACGCGCGCCGAGCGGCTCGCCTGCGTTCGTGCGCCGGTCCTGCCGGGCGTAGCCGAAGTAGGGAACGACGCCCGTGGTGCGCTCGGCTCCCGCACGGCGGCACGCGTCTGCCAGAAGGAGAAGCTCGAGGAGATGCTCGCCGACGGGCGGCCCGGTGGGCTGTACGATGTAGACGTCATCGCCCCGGACGTCCTCGCGGATCTGAATCTGCACCTCGCCATCGGGAAAATGCTCCAGCACCCGGCTCCCCGGCTTGAGGCCGAGACGCCCGGCGACAGCCTCGGCGAGCGCTGGGTTCGCCGTCCCGGCGAAGACGTGGAGCTTCATCGCCTGGCCCGCGCAGCGGGTGGCCTCGAGGCCGCGGGCTTCGCCCGCAGATGCTCGCGAAACCAGGCGGTCGCGAGGCGGACCACCTCGTCGAGCGTCCCCGGCTCCTCGAAGAGATGGCTCGCGCCCGGAACGATCGTGAGACGCTTCTCGCAGCGCAGGCGCCGCAGCGCGTTCTCGTTCATGGCGATCACCGGCCGGTCGTCGCCGCCGACGATGAGCAGCGTCGGCGCGTGCACGCGGGGCAGAATGGGCATGGCGAGGTCGGGGCGGCCGCCGCGCGAGACCACCGCGGCGACGGCGGGGTCGTTGGCCGCGGCGATGAGCGCGGCGGCGGCTCCCGTGCTTGCCCCGAAGTACCCGACCGGGAGGTCTCGCGTGGCCGGCTGGCCGCGAACCCATTCGGTGGCGGCGCGCAGCCGGCGGGCGAGTAGCTCCACATCGAAGACCAAGGTCCGGTCCAAGGCTTCGTCCGGCGTGAGGAGGTCGAAGATCAGGGTCGCGATGGCGGCGTCCCGCAGCGCGCCGGCGACGTAGGTGTTGCGGGGGCTCAGGCGGCTGCTGCCGCTGCCGTGCGCGAAGAGCACGATTCCCCGGGCCTCCGGCGGTACACCCAGCAGCCCTTCGAGTACCACCGGGTCGGCTGGAATGTGCGAGGTTGCCACGGGAGCGCTCATTTCATTCCTCCTCCGACGGCGGGCGATCAGGGGCGAGGTAGTCGAGCGCAGCCTTCATTGTGACCTCCCGATCTCACGCCGCCGAAGCCGCGGCGCGGATGAGCCGCGCCGTGACCTCGTCGTCGGACATCTGCGGAAACTCGTCGTAAAAGGCGCCGAC
Source organism: uncultured delta proteobacterium (assembly GCA_963815115.1). Taxonomy (GTDB): domain Bacteria; phylum Desulfobacterota; class Binatia; order DP-6; family DP-6; genus CAVQLX01. The sequence goes on from CAWFFN010000005.1 coordinate 57,690, forward strand.
GGCTCCGAAGGGCTCTGGTGTGGCGAGGACAACGAGCTGGTCCACCATCCGCCGGAGCACGGTGGCCACATCGGGCGGCGCGACGGGAATGGCGAGCACGAGGCGTTCGGGCCTGTGACGGCGGAGGGCGCGGATCGCGGCGATGACGGTCGACCCCGTCGCGACGCCATCGTCGACGAGGATGACGGTGGCGCGCTCAGGGAGCGCAAGGACGCCGCCGCCGCGGAAGCGCCGCTGGCGGGCGGCGATCTCTTCGCGCTGGTGCTCGATCTCGCCGAAGACATAGTGCTCGGAGGCGACGGCGAACGCGTGGCCCTCTTCATTGAGGTAGAACTCGCCGCCCTCGGCCACCGCGCCGATCGCCAGCTCGGGGTTGCCTGGCGCACGGAGCTTGCGGACGATGACCACGCCGAGGGAAGCTCGAGGGCGTCGGCGATCTCCGCAGCAGGCACGACCCCTCCGCGGGGAAGCCCGAGGACGACGGTGCGGGGGCGGCCACGATAGGCCCGCAGCCGCTCGACGAGACGGCGCGGAACCTCACGGGCCTCGCAACTTCATGCCGCATCGCTACCTCCGCGGTGCCGGGTGGCTCCGCGAGCGCAACGCCCGCTGGTGCTCGCCGGCGGCGGTCACGACTCCGCCGGCGACGACCACGTCCTCCTCGACGTAGAGGGCACCGCCGCGCAGCAGTTCGTGTTTTGCGCGAGGAAGCCCATACACGGTCGCGCGCAGGCCACGCAGGAGTCCTGCGCGCGCCGCCACCGCGCCGGAGAGGCAGATGGCGGCGACCGGGATGCCATCGGCATGGGTGACGCGCAGGAGGGCATGCAAAGTGCCGTTCTCCCACAGGTACGTTGGAGCTCGGGCTCCCCCGACGATGGCGGCATAGCGGTCTGGATCCGCCGCCTCGACGGTGAGATCCGGCTTCACGTCGGCACCTTGCATTCCCCGTGCGAGTCCGGCTGTCGTCGAGACGATCTCGACCACCGCCCCCTCGGCCTCGAAGAACGCCTTGGGCTCGAGCAGCTCCTCGTCGCGGAAGTCGGTGGGCGCTATGACCATCAGCACGTGCCGGCCTTCGAGCGAGCGCATATCGGCTAGCAACCGGGTTGCCAGACCATTCTCCCGGAGCGAAGGGGTTACTTGCGACTGTGGGAACGTGGGTGCACCCCCGACCGCCGGACCGCGCGCGCCGAAGCGACAGCCCGCCTGCGGTCGTCAGACCTCCTGGTCCTGAAGCGTCTCGCGCAGCTCGTGCTCGAGCTGCTCGACGCGTTGCTCCAGTATCCCGATACGCTGCGTCAGCGTGGTCAGCTCCTCGAGCCCGCCACCGGCCGTCCCCTTGCGGCCGGCATCGGCCAGCCGGGTGAGCTGCTTCTCGAACGACTCGACGAGGCGACGCCCCCGGGTCTCGAGGTCCTTCAGGGATCGATCGGCTCGGCTGCGTAGTTCATCGTGCACCTTGCGAGCATCCCGATTCGATCTCCGCGCGTGTCCGCGGGCGAAGGTCGTCGTCTCGCGGCGGATCTGCCCTATGAACCATTCGCCCTCGCTGCGGAGGTGCTTCACGGAATCGCGGACTTGTGCAACCGAATTCCCTGTGGTCGAGCGTGGCATGCAGCTTCCCTCCGGGGTGGAATGACGCCATGCAGGTGGCATGGGCTGGCTCTCTCAGGAAGGTCCGAGAGGCTGGAAATTTGGCGGAGGTTTTCTCAGTAATGAGAGGCAAGGGGATTGCCTGAGCAAACAGTCGAGCAGCCTCGTCGTGCCCTCTGTCACCAGATTCGGATCGTCGATGTCGGGCCAGGTCTCGCCGGTGCAATAGCCGTGCTCGCGCAGTGCCTCGAACCGACGCTCCCGCTGTATCCGCTCGTACGCCGGCCCTTCTCCGTCGCGGGCGCTCGATCAGGACTCGGTGTCATCCTTCATGAAGCTCAAGGTGGAACAATCGTACCGGGAAGACCACGTCGGGTTCTCCCCGAGGGGCGCGTGGCGGAGATATTGCAGCTCCGCCGAGCTCATGCGCGCTTTACGCGACGTCGTGCAGCGCGCCCGCGCGCCAGCACGCTGCGCAGCTCGGAGCTGTCCGAGCCGACGATCGCCGTGGCGAGCGTGGCGATCGGCCGCAGAAGTGCTGGCATGCCACCTGCATTCACGCGTCCGACAGGAGGTGCCACCATGGAGATCGATCCCCCCCGCCTCGTAGCGCAGCTCGCGGCCGGCGTCATCCTCGCCGACGGCCGCGTCACCGCTGACGAGATGGATGAGCTTGGCCTCTTGGACGAGCTCGGACTCGGGACCCTGTCGGGACTCGTAGAGGAGGAGATGCGGGGCGCTCCGCAGCGGCCCATCGACGTACGCACCACGTGCCGCTTGTTGCGGGAGCAGTTCCCGGACGCGGCGCCGACGATTCTCGCCGCCCTCGCTGCGATCGCTGCCGCCGACCAAGACCTGTCGGAGGCCGAGCTGGAGGTGCTTGCCGAGGTGGGCTCCGACCTGGGTCTCGCTCCCCCAGAGGCCGAGCGTATCCTTGATGCGGTATTCCGCATTGTGGAGCCCGAGACTACAGCGCCAGCCCCGCCGCAGCCGGCCGCGCACCCCCCGCTCGATCCCCGGCTTGGCCGCGCACTGCTCGTGCTCGGGCTGGACACCCTGACCGGGCGTGCCGACCTCGACCTGAGCTACCGGCGCCTGATCGAGCGCTACGACCCCGCGAAGGTCATCGAGCTGGGCCCCGATTTCGCAGCCGTCGCGGTGCGCAAGCTGGCGGAAGTGACAGACGCCTATCGGCTCGCAGTGGAGGCCCTGCAGTCGCAGGATTGAGTACGGCCAGTATTTCGGACGAGCGGGAATTGGTGGATCGACTGCCTGTCATCAAGAAGACACTCCACGGCGTGCCAAATCTCGTCGACTACGACGCAGCGTGCCGAATATTCCGCTGGGAAGAGGCGCGCTCGGAGCTCACGGGCTTGCCTGGCGGTCACGGACTCAACATTGCTCACGAGGCCGTCGACCGGCACGCCGCGGGACCGCGGCGTGACCACGTCGCCCTCCGCTGGCTCGGACGCACCGGCGAGGTGCACGACGTGACGTTCGACGAGTTGCGGTCGCTGACGAACCGGTTCGCCAACGTGCTCGCCGAGCTCGGCATCCGGGCGGGCGATCGTGTGTTCGCTCTCGCCGGCCGCATCCCGGAGCTGTACCTGGCGGCGCTGGGCACTCTCAAGCATCGCGCGGTCTTCTGTCCGCTCTTTTCCGCGTTCGGACCCGAGCCCATCCGTGCCCGGCTCGCCATCGGCGAGGCGCGCGTGCTGGTCACCACCGAGTCGCTCTATCGCCGCAAGGTGCAAGCGTTGCGTGCCGCGCTCCCCACGCTCGAGCACGTCTTGCTGGTTGGTGATGAGGGTGGGCCGACGGCCATCGCCCACACGGACGACCTGGGTGCCCGGATGGCCGCAGCGGGCGACGCGTACGAGATCGATCCGACGTCGCCCGAGGATCTGGCGCTGCTCCACTTCACCAGCGGCACCACCGGGACGCCCAAGGGGGCCATGCACGTGCACGAGGCGGTCGTTGCGCACCACGTGACGGGCCGGCTCGCCCTCGATCTGCACCCCGACGACGTCTTCTGGTGCACGGCCGATCCCGGCTGGGTGACGGGAACGTCCTACGGCATCGTGGCGCCGCTCACGAACGGCGTGACCAGCGTCGTCGACGAGCGCGAGTTCGACGTCGAGCGTTGGTACCGCACGCTCCAGGACCAGCGCGTGACCGTGTGGTACACGGCGCCGACCGCGATCCGCATGCTCATGAAGGCGGGGAGCGAGGTCGTCCGCCCGTATGATCTGTCGGCGCTTCGCTTTCTCGCCAGCGTCGGCGAGCCCCTCAATGCCGAGGCCGTGGTCTGGAGCCACGAGACGTTCGGTATCCCCTTCCACGACAACTGGTGGCAGACGGAGACGGGCGGCATCATGATCGCGAACTTCCTCGCCATGGACGTGCGGCCAGGGTCGATGGGCCGCCCGCTTCCCGGGGTCGAGGCCGCGATCGTCCGGCGCCGCGGTCCGGAGCATGTCGAGGTCGTCGCGGAGCCGGACGTGCAGGGCGAGCTGGCGCTGCGAGCGGGCTGGCCGTCGATGTTCCGCGGCTACTGGGGTGAGCCCGAGCGCTATCGTAAGTGCTTCGCGGATGGCTGGTATCTGACGGGCGACCTTGCGCGGCGGGACGCCGACGGCTGGTTCTGGTTCGTCGGTCGTGCCGACGACGTCATCAAGACCTCGGGCCACCTGATCGGGCCCTTCGAGGTCGAGAGCGTGCTCATGGAGCATCCGGCAGTCGCCGAGGCGGGGGTGATCGGGAAGCCGGACCCGATGGCGATGGAGGTGGTGAAGGCCTTCGTGTCGCTCCGGCGCGGCTTCGAACCCGGCCCCGAGCTGCGCCGCGAGCTGCTGGGCTTCGCGCGTAAGCGCCTCGGCGCCGTGGTGGCGCCGAAAGAGATCGATTTTGCGGCCTCGCTGCCGAAGACGCGCAGCGGAAAGATCATGCGACGCCTGCTCCGCGCCCGCGAGCTCGGGCTGCCCGAAGGCGACACCTCGACGCTGGAAGAGGGATGATCGAGCGCACGCACGGGCACAGGCTCCTGCGCGAGATGATGCGCATCAGGCGCTTCGAGGAGAGGGCGGTGGAGCTCTACCAGCTCGGGAAGATCCGCGGCTTCCTCCATCTGTACATCGGCGAGGAGGCGGTGGCCGTCGGTGCGCTCGCAGCGCTCGCGCCCGAGGACAACATCGTCTCCCATTACCGCGAGCACGGCCACGCGCTGGCGCGGGGCGTGCCGATGCCCGCCTGCATGGCTGAGCTCTACGGCAAGGCCACGGGCGTGAGCCGCGGCCGGGGCGGGTCGATGCATTTCTTCGACGTCGGGCGGCGGTTCTACGGTGGTTTCGCGATCGTCGGCGGGATGCTGCCGATCGCGGTCGGGCTCGCGCTGGCCGACCGGATGTCGGGGCGGCGCGCGGTGACCGCGTGCATGTTCGGTGACGGGGCGGTGGCGGAGGGCGAGTTCCATGAGTCACTCAACCTGGCGGCGCTGTGGGAACTGCCCGTGCTCTTTCTCTGCGAGAACAACCGCTACGCCATGGGCACGGCGCTCGCGCGCCACCAGTCGCAGACCGACATCAGTCGCAAGGCCGACGCCTACGCCATGGCGGCGGAGGTGGTGGACGGCATGGACGCGCTCGCCGTCGAGGAAGCCGTGCGGCGCGCGGTGGAGCGCATCCGCGAGAGTCGGCGCCCGTTCCTGCTCGAGGCGCGCACGTACCGTTTCCGCGCGCACTCGATGTACGACCCGGAGCTGTACCGCTCGAAGGAGGAGGTCGAGGACTGGAAGCGCCGCGATCCTATCCCGGCGCTGGCGGCGCGGCTCAGCGCCGACGGGCTCCTCACCCGGGTGGAGCTCGACGCCCTGGGGGCCGCCGCCGACGGCGAGGTCGCCGAGGCGGTGGCAGCCGCCGAGGCAGCCCCGTGGGAGCCCGTGAGCGACCTCGCGCGCGACGTCTACGGCGAGGGTGGTGCGTGACGACCGCGACCTACCGCGATGCGGTCCGCTCGGCGCTGCGACGGGCGCTGCGCGACGATTCGCGCGTGTTCCTCATGGGCGAGGACGTCGGCCGGTACGGAGGCGCCTACGCCGTTAGCCATGGGCTGCTCGAGGAGTTCGGTCCCGAGCGGGTGCGCGATACGCCGCTCTCGGAATCCGCCTTCGTCGGCGCCGGCATCGGCGCGGCGTTGGGTGGGATGCGCCCAATCGTCGAGGTGATGACGGTCAATTTCAGCTTGCTCGCCCTCGATCAGATCGTGAACCACGCGGCACTGCTGCGGCACATGTCGGGCGGCCAGGTGTCGGTACCGCTCGTCATCCGCATGGCGACCGGCGCGGGACGGCAGGTGGCCGCGCAGCACTCCCACAGCTTCGAGGGGTGGTACGCCCATGTCCCGGGCCTCACGGTCCTCGCCCCCGCCACGCCGCAGGATGCGCGCGACATGGTGCTGGGCGCGCTGCGTGAGCGCGACCCGGTGATTGTCTTCGAGCACGTCATGCTCTACGGCACCGAGGGTCCGCTCGATGAGGACGCGGCGCCCGCGCCGATTCGTGGCGCGGCCATCCGACGTGCGGGACGGGACGTCACGCTGGTCACCTCCGGCGGCTCGCTCCGGAAGACGCTCGCCGCCGCGGAGCGGCTGGCGGGCACCGGCGTCGAAGCCGAGGTGATCGACCTGCGCGCGCTCCGCCCCCTCGACACGGCGACCGTGCTGGCGTCGGTCGCCCGCACCCACCGTGCGGTGATTGTCGACGAAGGCTGGCGCACGGGAAGTCTCGCAGCCGAGGTGAGCGCGCAGATCCAGGAGGGGGCGTTCTACGAGCTCGACGGACCGGTGGCGCGGGTGTGCAGCGCCGAGGTGCCCATGCCCTATCCCAAGCATCTGGAGGATGCGGCGCTGCCGCAAGTGGAGACCATCGTCGCGACGGTGGGGCGGATGCTGGAGCGCCATGGCTGACTTCGTAATGCCGATTCTCGGCTCCGACATGGAGGCCGGCACGCTCGTCGCCTGGCGCAAGCAGCCGGGCGACCGGCTCGAGCGCGGCGACATCATCGCCGAGGTCGAGACGGAGAAGGGCTTGATCGAGGTCGAGGTGTTCACGAGCGGCACGCTCGATCGTCTGGTCGTCCAGCCGGGCGCCAAAGTCCCGGTGGGCACCGTCCTGGCGACGATTCGGGAGGACGCCGGCGCGGCGGCGGCCGCCCCGCCGGGCCCCGCCGCGCCGTCCGCGCCGCTGCCGCCGCAGCCTGCCGTCCCGCCCGCCGCCGTACCGCCGCCAGCCGGTGCGGCGCCCGCGGCTCGGGCACGCCTCCGCATTTCGCCCGCGGCACGCGCCCGCGCGGCCGAGCTCGGCATCGACCCCGCCACCGTCGCTGGCACCGGCCCGGACGGCGCGATCACGCTGCAGGACGTCGACCGAGCAGGCCAGCCGGCGGCCCCCGCCGACCGTCACGCCCGCATGCGCCAGGCGATCGCTGCAGCGATGGTGCGCTCGAAGCGGGAGATCCCGCACTTCTACCTTGAGTCCACGATCGACCTCGAGCCCGCGCTCGGTTGGTTGGAGGCGGAAAACGCGCGGCGGCCCGTCACCGAACGGTTCCTGGCCGGGGTCCTCTTCTTGAAGGCAGTGGCCCTCGCGCTGCGCGAGGTGCCCGAGCTGAACGCTCGCTGGGAAGACGGCCGCGCGGCGCCGAATGCGGCCGTCCACCTGGGCACGGCGACCGCGCTCCGCGGTGGAGGGTTGGTGGCACCGGCGCTGCACGACGCCGATCGCCGCAGCCTCGCCGAGCTCATGCGCGCCTTCCGCGACGTCGTGCAGCGCGCCCGCGCCGGCACGCTGCGCAGCTCGGAGCTGTCCGACCCGACGATCACCGTGACGAGCCTGGGCGAGCAGGGGGCCGAGTCGCTCTTCCCCGTGATCTACCCGCCGCAGGTGGCGATCGTCGGGTTCGGCCGGATCGTGCGGCGGCCGTGGGTGGTCGACGACGCGCTCGTCGCGCGGCGGGTGGTCGGTGCGACACTTGCCGCGGACCACCGCGTGACCGACGGCCATCGCGCAGGACGTTTCCTCATCGCGCTCGAGCAACTGCTGCGGGAGCCCGAACGCCTGTGACCCGCGACGAGATCCGCGCCACCGTGCTCGGCGTGCTCGGCGACATTGCGCCCGAGGCCGATCTCGCCGCGCTCCGGCCGGACCGGGAGCTGCGCGACGAGCTCGACCTCGACTCGATGGACATCCTGAACGCCGTGATTGCGCTGCACCGGGCGCTCGGCATCGACGTCCCCGAAGCCGACTACGGGCGCCTCGCCACGCTCAACGGCGCGGTCGAGTATCTCGCCGGCAGACTGGGCACGTAGACCCCGCGGGGGCCGCGGCGTTTTTGATCAGGGCGCGGTGTCCTCGAGCGTCTCGCGCAGCTGCTGCTCGAGCTGCTCGAGACGCTGCTCGAGCTCCCCGACGCGCTTGGCGAGCTTCGGGAGCTCCTCGACCACGCTGCGGGCCAAACCCTTGCGGGCGGTATCGGCCACCCGTGCGAGCTGCTTCTCGAACGACTCGACGAGGCGGCGCCCCCGGGTCTCGAGGTCCTTGATCGAGCGGTCCGCACGGCTTCCGAGCTCGTCGCGCAGCTTGCGCACATCCGCCTCGACCTCGGCGCGCGTCCGGCGTGCGAAGGTCTGGGTATCGCGGCGGATCCGTCCTATGAACCGTTCGCCCTCCGCGCGGAGCCGCTTCACGGACTCGCGGACCTCTGTCAGCGAGCCACCGACGCTCTCGTGCCATACGATTCCCTCCCTTGATGGTTCCACCAGCGCCCCGAGCGTCGGGTCGCCGGCATCGGCGAACTCCGTAGCGTGCCCGCACCACCGGCGTGGCGATCGACGGGAGACGGCGATGTCCGTCGCGGCGTGCCGCGAGGACGACGTCAGCGCCCGCGCGCTCGATCGTCGAGCGCAGCGCGTCGAGCAGAGCCGGCGAGTGGCCGACCGCAGGCAGCACCGGCCCGATGTGCGGATGGTGGGCGTACACCTCAGCGATGGCCGGCGCCCCACGGCATGCCGCCGTGCGTGATGGTGGGCCCGTCCTCGATCACGAGCAGGCGCCTGCCGCACGATGGCTGGGTAATCGACGCCGGCGAATAGCACGCTATCGACCGCGAGGTGCGGCTCGAACTCCTTGCGCTCCCTCCACCCTGCAGCGTGCGGCGTCTAGGTCCGCGAGCCGTGCGAAGCGCTGCACTCGCTGCTGCGCGAGGTTGCCGTTACGGCATCGGATGCCGGAGGAGCGCCACGTGCCGTCCGGATAGCGCGCGGCGGCCAGTGCGGCCGGGAATCGCCGCCCGCTCACACCCGGGATCTGGGTTGCCGTGGACGCAACCACGGTGGCGTCGGGATCCCCCCGGTAGCGTACGATGAAATCGTGGAAGTCGCGCCCTGCGGCGCCCAGGATGATGATACGTCGTGCCCGAGCAGTTCCCATGCCGATTTTCGGAGCCTCAGCGTCGGTCATTCCCAATCATGCGAAAAACGAGCTCTCCAATTCTCTTCCGATCCCCCCACGAACATGCTCGTACGGGCCGGCCGGCATTGATTCCAGCTTCCTTCGCTGGCGGGCAAGCGATCGGAAGTGCGTCGAAGGATCGGCACGTCAACTGCTAAGCATTCGGGAAACGTGCACGCGGGGGTGTCGATGCCAAAGTCCACGACGAACAGGCCCCTCGAAAAGGGGGGCGTTCAGAAGGGAAAGGGGCTCATCCGGAGCGTCAACCGGCAGGGCACCCGCGACGAGAAGGTCCATCCAGGTGAAGCGCGCCGTGGGCGCCTGCGCGAGCCCAGTGCGTGCGAGCACTGCGGCGCGATCTTCAGGCGACGCACGTGGCGGCGAGATCACCGTGTCACGCTCGCGATGCTCGATCGCGCCGACTGGAGGGTGTGTCCCGCCTGCGAGCAGATCAGGAACACGGAGGGGCAGGGACGCATCCTCGTCTCCGGACAGTTCGCGGTGGCGCACGAACCCGAGATCCGCGCGCGCATCCGCAACGTGGCGGCCCGCGCGGCCTTCACGCAGCCGCAGCGACGCGTGGTGTCGGTGGAGCGGCAAGGGAACATCCTCGAGGTGCTCACCACGTCGCAGAAGCTGGCACACCGCATCGTGCACGAGCTGAGGAAGGTCTTCCGCGGCAGCACGGCTTACCAGTGGTCGGATGATGGGACGCTGCTCGCGACCTGGCGGCGCGAGCGCTGAACCGGATCGAAGGAGGCACGCCATGAAGGTCACCTTGTCCGTGATCAAGGCCGATGTGGGATCGGTCGGCGGACATACCAGGCCGTCGGAACGCATGCTGGGCTGCTCCCGCAGCCGGGTGCGGGACGCCGTCGAGAGGAAGCTATTGCTGGATGGCATGGTCACGCATACCGGCGATGACATCGCGCTCGTCATGAGCCACACGCGTGGTGTGGGTGCGCCCGACGTCCACCGCTTCGCCTGGGATACCTTCCTCGCCGCGACCGAGGAGGCGCGCACAGCCGGCCTCTACGGCGCCGGCCAGGACTTGCTGGTGGACGCACCGTCGGGGAACATCCGCGGTGCGGGGCCTGCCGTGGCGGAGATCGAGTTCGAACGCGATCCGCGCAGCAAGGACCGACCGGCTGAGCCCTTCTTGCTCTTCGCGGGCGACAAGTGCAGCCCGGGCGCCTACACCTATCCCCTGTACTCGGTGTTTTGTGACCCGATGCACAACGGCGGACTGCTGCTGTCACCGAAGATCCACAAGGGGTTCACACTCACCATCATCGACATGGACCACGCGGGCGCCGGTGGGGACCAGATCATTCGCCTCGATGTGCCCGAGCGAGTCTGGGATGTGGCCTGCCTGCTCCAGAACCCCGATCGGTTCGCCATTGAAGCCATCCACTCGCGGCACAAGCCGGACGAGCAGGTGGTATCGGTGTCCGCGACGCGCCTCCACAACATCGCCGGCACCTACACCGGCAAGGACGACCCCGTTGCCATCGTGCGGACGCAGGGCATCTTCCCAGCGCCCGAGGAGGTGGTGGAGCCCTACACGCTGGGTCACTTCGTCACCGGCGATTGCCGCGGGTCGCACGTGATGCCGATCATGCCGGTCCCGATCAACACCGCCGTGTCCGGCCCCTATTGCCTGCCGCTCATCTCCTGTGTCGCGTGCTCCATGGATGCGGCGGGTCGTTTCACCGATGAGTGGCTCGACGTCTTCGGCAACATGGTCTGGGACGCAACCCGGCTGAAGGTCCAGCAGAAGGCCGACGAGTGGCGGCGGCAGGGGTTCATCGGTCCGACGATGGCGTCGCACGCCGAGCTCGCCTACACGGGCATCATGGACACCTTGAAGACGCTGGAACAGGAGTTCACATCGCGGCCCGAGTCACGCTGAACGTGGAAGGCGGCCAAGATGCGGCTACTGGGCGAGCCCGCAACCTCTGCGAGGGCGTGGTCGCCGCGAGGGCGTGGTCGCCGCACTCCGGATGTACCTGGCGCACCCGCTGGCGGCGCGAGGAACGGACGAACGAGATGCTGCGCCTGGCACGGTGGCGACTCGGTGTGCTCGCGACGCTGTGCGCCTGCGGCAGCCCGATCCCGATGCCGAAGGTGCCCGTCGCGCAGACGGATGCGGGTCGGCAACGTGTCCAAAACTGCCAGGCGCTCTACAATGCGTGCGTGGTCGGGGCGATCGGGGCGGTAGGGGGCTTGGCCACGCCGAGCCGGGCGGAGTCCACGGCCTGTCGTGAGCAGCTCGGCGCGTGTTATGGGACGTGCCCGCCGTGACGCCGCCGACCTATCCGCCGTTCCTGGCTCCTCGCGTGCCTGAGCACTACCCGTCCGCTGGGCGTCGCCCAGCGCCTGAAACCATCCGCCGCCAACCGGCAGCGCAACCTACCCGCCTCTGGCGAGCATGGCGCACGGACTGCCTCCACTGCAAGCACAACCCATCACGCCGCGCTCACGGTCCTCGACTGCCTGCCCCCCGGGGGGTCCCGCCTCGACCACCTCGAAGCTATAGGCAACCCTGACCACTCGCGACAACGCGCCGCGCTCGCGCGTTACCGGCCGCCAGCCCGGGTGCGCCTGCGCGCCGCACGCGCAGCGTGAGCACCGGCACGGGGGCGTGACGGACCCCACCTTCTCCGCGACGCTGCCAATGAGGAAATGCGTGAGCCCTGTGCGGCCGGAGGTGGCCATGACGATGCTGTCGTGACCTCGGGCGGCGTCGAGGATCCCCTGGGCCGCGTAGCCGAGTTCGACGCGCACCGTGGCCGGTGGCTCATCGCCGCCCAAGCGTCTTCCTGAGCAGCCGCTCGAGATGTGCGCGTTGGTGAGGGATGAGATCTTCTCAGCGACATCCCGAATGGAACGTCGGCAGGCAGGTAGGACAACACGAGGACGTGCAGCACCGTCAGTTTACCGCCGTGCTGTTTGGCGAGCCGCGCCGCTGTCCTCAATGCGACGGTGGCCGGCTCGGAGAAGTCGTGCGGGACCAGGATGTGCTTAAAGACATCGCGGAGGTCGCCATCGGTGAGGACATGCCGGAGCGCCTCGGATCGTCTCATCGGCGTTCGGGGCACGGTCGGCCGCCTGAGGTCGAGCGGAACGGTCAGTGTGATCGCTATTTGTCGCAAGGCTCAAACGCCGGATGACGGACCCCGGCAAACTGTTCTTGGTGTCGTGCCTGCGAGCCGCTCACGTTGGCTGGCCACATGGCCCCCTCAAGCCCGCCGATGATCCAGCCGCACGTGCCCCTCGGGCGGCGGCCCGCTCTCCTCCAGGCGGCACACGATATGCAAAGTCCCGCATGACGCGAGATATGGAGGCTCCGCTGATCCGCTGGTTCGCCGAGATCGGGATCGACGATGTCGCGCAGGTCGGCGGCAAGAATGCCTCTCTCGGTGAGCTCTACCGCCAGCTTGTGCCGAAGGGCGTGAAGGTACCGGATGGATTCGCGGTGACCGCAGCCGGCTACCGGCTCTTCCTGACTCGGCCGGGCTGGCGCCGTTGATCGAGCGGACGCTCGCCGATCTCGACACGCGCGACGTCGAGGGTCTCCAGCAGCGCGGGCGGCGGGTGCGACATGCGATTTTGGCAGCGAGCCTGCCGGCGGAGCTCGAGCGGGCCATCACGGCGGCGTACGACCGCCTGGGCGGCCGGAGCACGGAGATGATCGACGTCGCCGTGCGGAGCAGCGCCACCGCGGAGGACCTGCCGGAAGCGAGCTTCGCCGGTCAGCAGGAGACGTACCTGAACGTGCACGGCCACGCCGCGTTGCTCGAGAGCTGCAAGCGCTGCTTCGCGTCGCTCTTTACCGACCGCGCCATCTCCTATCGCGCCGAGCGTGGCTTCGGCCATGACGCGATCGCTCTCTCCATCGGAGTGCAGCGCATGGTGCGCTCCGATCTCGGCGCCTCGGGAGTCATGTTCTCGATCGATACCGAGACAGGCTTTCGTGACGCCGTTCTGATCAACGCCTCCTACGGGCTCGGCGAGAACGTCGTGCAGGGCTCGATCACGCCCGACGAGTACTACGTTTTCAAGCCGACGCTCGCGCAGGGTTTCCGTCCGATCCTTCGCAAGCGCGTCGGCACCAAGGAGTTCAAGCTCGTATACGACGTGGGGGGGACGAAGGGCGTCAAGAACGTCCCCGTTCCGGTGGCCGACCGCATCCGTTTCGCCATCGATGACGACGACATCCTGATGCTCGCTCGCTGGGCCTGCCTCATCGAGGAGCACTACAGCGCCCGACGCGGCCGGCCGACGCCGATGGACATGGAGTGGGCGAAGGACGGGCACACGGGCGAGCTCTTCATCGTGCAGGCGCGGCCCGAGACGGTGCAGTCGCTCAAGGGACGGGATGTGCTCGAGACGTACCGCCTTACCGAGACGGGGCGCCTGCTTGCCACGGGCCAGAGCGTCGGCGAGAAGATCGGCCAGGGGCGGGCGCACGCGATCCGGGACGTGCAGTCCCTGCACGAGTTCCGCGACGGCGAGGTGCTGGTCACGGACAAGACGGACCCGGACTGGGAGCCGGTGCTCAAGCGGGCGGCCGCGGTGGTGACGAACCGCGGCGGACGCACCTGCCATGCCGCGATCGTGAGCCGCGAGCTGGGCATTCCCGCCGTCGTGGGGACCGAGAACGGGACCGAGGCGATCCAGACCGGCCAGGATGTGACCGTGTCCTGCGCCGAAGGCTCCACGGGCTTCGTCTACGACGGTCGGCTCGCCTTCGATGTCGAGCGCGCGGAGCTTTCAGTCCTGCCTCGCCCGCGGACGAAGGTCATGATGAACGTCGGCAATCCCGACGAGGCGTTCGCGCTGTCGTTCATCCCCAATGACGGGGTCGGGCTCGCGCGCGAGGAGTTCATCATCACATCGTCGATCAAGATCCATCCGCTTGCCCTCGTGGACTACGAGCACCTGGACGACGCCAGCGCCAAGGCGGAGATCGATCGCCTCACAGGGGCGTATGCGGACAAGCCGCAGTTCTTCGTCGACAAGCTGGCCGAAGGGGTTGCGATGATCGCGGCGGCTTTCTATCCGAAGGATGTCGTCGTGCGACTCTCCGACTTCAAGACGAACGAGTACGCGAACCTCATCGGCGGCCGGCACTACGAGCCCGTCGAGGAGAATCCGATGCTGGGTTTCCGCGGCGCATCCCGCTACTATGACCCGCGCTACAGCGCGGGCTTCGCCCTCGAGTGCCGGGCCATGAAGAAGGCGCGGGACGAGATGGGGCTCACCAACGTGAAGCTCATGGTTCCCTTCTGCCGGACGATCGAGGAGGCGCAGCGGGTCCACGCCGAGCTCGAGCGAAACGGCCTCCGCCGGGGCGAGCACGGTCTCGAGGTCTACGTGATGTGCGAGATACCGAGTAACGTCATCCGCGCAACGGCCTTCGCCGAGGTCTTTGATGGCTTCTCGATCGGCTCGAACGACCTCACACAGCTGATCCTTGGCGTGGATCGCGATTCCCAGATCGTCGCCCACATCTTCGACGAGCGCGATCCGGCGGTGAAGGCGATGATCGCGGATGTCATCCGGGAGGCGAAGGCGAGGGGGCGGAAGATCGGGATATGCGGTCAGGCGCCGAGCGACTATCCCGAGTTCGCGGCGTTCCTGGTGGAGCAGGGCATCGACAGCATCTCGCTCAATCCCGACGCCGTGCTGAAGGCGACGGTAGGGATCCTCGAAACTGAACGGACGCTCGGTTCAAGGTGACGGCCAGCCGGTTGTGACGAGATCGCGCCACTCGTGCATGCAGGCGAGGATCGTGCCCGTGCCTGTGCACCGGCGTGGTGGACTTCGTCCTCGGCGATGCGAGCGCCAAGGTCAGTGAGGAGCTAGCACGAGGCGCGGACGGCGACGGCGAGCTCTTCTGGATTGAGCCGTGTCGGACCGCCGCGGCGCCAGCGGAGGCCGTTCGGCCAGGTTCGCCGCTGGCCCATCCACGCGAGCTTGCGCAGCGCGCTGACGCTGGCGTCGATCAGGGCCGACCGTAGGGCGCGAAGGGGTGA
Source organism: uncultured delta proteobacterium (assembly GCA_963815115.1). Lineage (GTDB taxonomy): Bacteria > Desulfobacterota > Binatia > DP-6 > DP-6 > CAVQLX01. The sequence continues at coordinate 72,831 of CAWFFN010000005.1, forward strand.
GCGCGCGGAAAGCCGCGGGCCTCGGCGTCGGTGACCGGCCGCACCGCTCGCGTCTCGTCGAGCCAGATCCACTCGTCGAACTGGTACGGCAGAGCGGCGTGGAAATAGTGGCTCTGCAGTTCCGTCTCGGGGCGGTAGACGACGCCGATGGCACGCTCCAGCCGCGGCGGGGCGAGCTCGTCACGAACCTCGGGGCGCGCGGGATCGCGGAGCGGCAGGAAGAAGGCCGGGACCTCCGCGTCGTGGCACAGGCGTTCGTAGCTCTCGGGGTGCGATGGACGGACCGGCATGACGTGCATCGGCCCGTCCCAGTCGTGCGCGGCGGCGACGGTGCCGTGGTCGGTGCCGAAGCCGACGAGGTATGCGCGATCGCCGAACGCCTGCCGGCAGAGGTGGCCGACGTTCAGCTCGCCCCGCACGCCCATCTCGGTGGCCGCCGCATCGCCGAGGTGGGAGTTGTGCTCCCAGAGGACAGCCTTGGCATCCGGGCCGTGGAAGCGCAGCAGCCCCTCGAGCGTCTCGAACATGTGCCCGTCGCGGAGGTTCCAGGAGGCGCTCCCGCCATAGTACATGGTGCGGTAGTAGGCCTCGGCGTTCGCGACCACCCGCGCGTTGCCGACCGCGTCGAGGAAGTGCTCGCCATCGCGGGCGGCGTAGTCGATCTCGCGCGCCAGCATGTCGCGCAGCATGGCCACCACCTCGTCCTCGCAGGCGCGGTAGCGGCCGGTCACGACGGCCCGTCCGTAGGTCGCCGGATCGCCTTCCCACGGCATCAGCGCGCCGTAGCGCTCGCGGGCCACGCGGGCGGCGGTGGGATCGACGCGGTCGAGGTAGTCGAGCACGAGCCGGATCGAGCGATAGAGGCTGTAGAGGTCGAGGCCGTAGAATCCTATCGGCGCGTGCGTCGCGTTCCAGTCGCGCAGCCACTCGACGAAGGCGAGCACCTCGTGGTTGCGCCACATCCATTGCGGAAAGCGCGCGAAGGCCCGCCATTCCGGGACAGGCGCTCCGGGAAGCCCCCTCACGTAGCGCTGGATGCGAGCCGCATCCGGCCAGTCCGCCTCGGCTGCGACGATCGTGAAGCCGCGCGTGCGGACGAGGGCCTTGGTGATGTGGGCGCGGAGCGCGTAGAACTCGGAGGTGCCGTGCGTCGCCTCGCCCAGGCAGACGACGCGGGCATCGCCGATGCGCTCGAGGAGCGCCCCGACGTCGACCTCGCCGGCGTCGCCGGCGATCGGCTCGGCCACCTCGTGGAGCAGGCGGGCGACGGTCGCCGGGGCGCTCGCTCTCCGCGGGCGGCCGGTCCACGCCTCCTCGTCCCATCCCTGCGCCCCGATCAGTGGAACGAATCGGACGTCGCCGAGATCCTCGCGCCGGAAGCTGCCGTCCGCCTGCCGCGTCACCCGGACGAGGGTCTGGAGGCTGCGGTCCTCCCCGATCGGGATCACGAGTCGGCCCCCGACGGCGAGTTGCCCGAGGAGCGCATCTGGGATGTCCGGTCCGCCCGCAGTGACGACGATGGCGTCGTACGGGGCGTGCGCGTCCCAGCCGAGCGTGCCGTCGCCGTGCAGAACGTGGACGTTGTCGAAGCCGAGCTCCCGCAGACGGGCCGCGGCTCTATCGGCCAGCTCGGCGTGGCGCTCGATGGTGTAGACCTCACGTGCGATGCGGCCGAGGATCGCGGCGGCGTAGCCCGAGCCCGTGCCTATCTCCAGCACCCGGTCGTTGGGTCCGAGCGCAAGGGCGGCAGTCATCAGCGCGACGATGTAGGGTTGAGAGATCGTCTGCCCGTGGGCGATCGGGAGCGGGGAGTCCTCGTAGGCGAACTCCGCGAGCTCGGACGGGAGGAACGCCTCGCGAGGGACCGATCGCATGGCCTCGAGGACGGCTGGGTCCCGGATGCCGCGAGCGGCGATGTGCCTGCGGACCATGTCGTCGCGTGCCGCGCGGAGATCGGACATGTGGAAAGGCAATGCAGGGGGCGTGCCAGCGTGCGGCCGCAGGCATTCCCACACGCTCTTCGATCCGCCTCGCAGGGTCGGCAGCGCACGGCCCGGAACGTTCGCAGTCATGCGAACCCGGCCGTCGATGATCGCGCCGGCATGCGGCGAGCCGAAATCGTGCTGGCTACACCAGCCCTTTGCGGCCTCCGGGAGGGCCAGGTAGCTCCGCCGCCCTCTTAGGCATGCCTGCCGTGCGTCGTAAGACGCCCCGCTAGCGCTGCAGCCTGCGCCATCGCTGGCTTAACCTTCTTGTGCCTGCGCCACCGCACGCAGCGGGTGAGCACGGAAAACGGGGTGACGCCCGGAGTGCGGTAGCGGGCCGCCCAGGTCGGCCGGAATCCTTCGGAAGCCTGTCCGGCGCCCGTGGCGGGCGTCACGACCGTGATCTTCCTCGCCCAGGGGGGCAGAAGACCCTTGCCTCCGAGACCACGCGGGCGGTACAGGATCCGAGACGGGGACGGGCCCGTCCATTTGGAAATTGTCGGATGAGGCCGAGGGGCTATGGGTGACTTAGTGCCGAGTGACAGGACGGACATCCACCGGGCTCTGGCTAGTGACCATGAGCGGTTGGAGCAGCTCTTCCGCGAGCTCGAGAACGCAGTGGAGGGTGCGGATCAGCCGACGATTCAGCGCGACTGGACCGATTTCGAGCGCGGAGTGCTCGCTCACTTCGAAGCCGAGGAGCGGCTGATATTTCCGCTCCTGGAAACCGAGCACGCTCCCGAGGTCAAGCGAGCCAAAGAAGACCATGAGCGCGTGCGCGCACTGCTGGCCATCCTCGGCGTGCGCACGGATCTGCATTTGTTGCGCAAGGAGGTTGCTGACGAGCTCATCGCGCGCCTTCGCGAGCACGCGGAGTGGGAAGATCGAACGCTCTATCCCTGGGCGCAAAGCAAGGCGAGCGAGGAAACGCGCCGCTTGCTCCGCGAGTCGCTCCTGGGCGAGAGGATTTGAGTTTACGCGCTACGCTGCCGATCCGGTTCGCTCGTTACGGAACAGCGGCGGGCTGGTAGGCGCTTCACCGCGTTGACCTGCGCCGTCTCGAGGCGCACGAAATGCCGGCGGCGCGCCAGCGTCTCGCGCACGCGGGTGACCGCGGGCGGCGGCACGTGCACGACGGCGCGATAGATCCCGCGCCGCAGCCCGTCACGGAGCTCGAACGCATCCCGCCGGTCACTCTTCTGGGTGGGGCGGTGCGCCTTGAGCCGCACCTCGCGGGCATCGATCACGCTCGGGGCGCACCCCAGCGCCGTCAGCTCCCGCGCGACGAAGAACGCCACGGTGCTGGTCTCAAGGGCGACGGGCGTGCCGGCCGGAAGGTGCTGAGCGTCGTACCAGCGCCGGAATCCCTCCGGCGTCGTCGGCATCTCCCCCTGCGCCATCACCTGCCCGTGCCCGTCCTGGATCACGAACACGCTCGCCTTGCTGTGCGCGTCCAATCCCACGTAGCATTCCATCGGGCTGCCCTCCTGCTGTTTGGGGCGCCGTCTCGGCTGACCCCGTGGTCCACCGCGAACCGTATCGCGGCGGAGGGCAGCCCGTCTTCATTGCTACGCCTATGTCCAGGCCGGCGACGTAGACGGCGGCGTGCCCGAGCCGCGCCCAGAAGAAGATCGTCGCGCCGAGGGCAGTCTGCGCGTTCGAGAGCCCGGCGGCGTGGGCGACCAGCACGAGCGCGGCGAAATGCGGCAGGTTCTCCAGCATGTTGGTCTGGCGCGCCGGGCGCGCTCGGCCCACGGCGACAGGGCCGGCAGCCGCCCCGCTCGGTTGCCGAGGATGTCGCCCAGGGGCTACGTCGCCCACATCGCGAGACCGTAGGGCAGGATCAGCAGGCGGCGAGCATGGTGAGATCCGTCGTCATCATCCGAGCGCTCCCGTCTCGATACCGGACGCGTGGAGCGCCGGCTCCATCTGCGCGAACGACAGCAGCTCGTCGACGCCGAACACGCCGCGCCGCACGGGCGCCGCGTGCGGGCGGGCCACCAGTGCGTCGGCGAAGGCGAGCGTCGTGGCGACGCTGCTCCGGTAGTCGCCGGCCCCGACCAGGCAACGCGACGCCACGACCTTCGCGCCGCGCCGAACGCTCACCCAGTGACAGGTCGGCTGCCGGCTCGGCTCGGCCGGTGGTGCGGTCCGCGGGAACGTGAACGCGCCGAGCGGCAGGCGGGATGCCAGGCCGATCGCGTTCAGCCCCAGCATGACGCGATTGACGATGCCGGGTCTGAACGACACCAGCACGCGCACCGCGCGTCCGCCGGCGACGTCGCGCGCGAGGCTCTCGCCGTCGGGCCCCGCCACGATCGCGCGGCACGCGCCGAAGGGCGGCGGCAGTCGGACGGCGGTGGTGCGATGCCGTCCCGACCCGGCGAGCAGCCGATGCACGATCGCCCGGCCGCTCGGCCCGGCGGCCTCGGCGATCGAGGCGAGGAAGCCGTAGTCGACGGTGTCCGCGTCGGGATGTTGCGCGAGCAGCTCGCTGAGCGCCAGCATCGCGACGCCGTAGAGGCCGGAGCGATCGACGACCAGGCCCGCCGGCTGCGATATGTCGTGCTTCAGGCGGGCGCGGGGCGTCGCCGGCAGGTCGTCGAGGTTCAAGAGCGTCGGCCCGGCGTCGAGGACCGCGCGCTCCGCGGTGAGGCCGGGATGGCGCACCGTGCTCAGCACGAGGTCGACCTCTGCGCAGGCGTCGCGAATCGTGTCGGGGCGATCGAGGTCGACGAGCCGGAAGTCGCCAGCCGGCTCCGGGCGCCGGCCGCCGCGCGTGACCCGCCAGCCGTGGCGCGAAAAGGCCGTGGCGAGGAAGCTGCCGAGGAAGCCCTGCGCGCCGATGACCAGAACGCTCCGCTGCGTGGGATCGGGCATGATGATGCCTCCCTTTGCCGCTGACGATACGGTCGTATAGTCAACGATACGATCGTATGGCAAGAGGGTCGTCCGATCTCACGCCGCCGCCCGCCTCCGCGAGACCGCGCTCGAGGGCGACGCCGCCGGCCTGGAGCTGTTCGAACGCTTCCTCGCGCTCGCCCGGGCGCAGCTCGACCGTCTGGTCGCCGCCGGTCTGCTCCGGCGCGGCGTCGACCGGGACTGGACGGCGCTCCCCGTTCCGGAAGGCGGCGGGCTGGTACACGGGAAGGACGCACGGATCGTACGCAAGAAGGGCAAATACCCCTTTCGTACCGCTTATCGGCGATCGGCGGCGGGATGACGGCTGCCGGTGGCGTTTGGGGGCCAGGGCGGCGAGCGCCAGGACGCCGCCAGGATTCCGTATCTGAGCACTAGGGAAGCACTAGGGACTCCCTTTCAAAGATGTCCCGGCGGCGGCCACGGGGCCGGCGCCGGGAGTTCGTGCTACCCCGAAGCTATGGAACGGTGACGAACTGTGCGTTGCCGGGTAGGCTGAGCGAGCCCGGTCCCGGCAGATCGGCGAGCCCGTCGAGTGCCAGGCTGCCGGTCGGTGGGATGCAGAAGTTGCTCACGAGCACCCCGGCGTGCGACAGGCCGTCGGTCAGATCGCCGGCCGGCGACCCGTTCTGCGTGATCGCCTGGGCCGTCGACTGGCCGAAGGCCCCGGCGTTCACCTGGCCCGAGCAGAAGAGCCCGTCCGCCGCTTGCGTGTTGGCCGGCGCCGAGGTGAGCGGATTGAGGCTCACCGGCAGCGTGGCCACGAAGGTGCCCGGGCTCGGCAGACAATCGAGCGACGTCTGCGTGCTGTTGTTGGTCGTGCACGGGAAGTTGACCTGGACGCCGTAGTTACAGACACCGCTGCCGTTGTCGCAAATCGGGCAGACGGTGGGCTGGCCCAGGGTCAGGTAGACGAGCGACGCCAGCTCGATGTCGACCGACGACTCGCCCGTGGCCAGGTTGAGCGTCCCGCTCGCGTTCTGCGCGAAGGTGTTGACCACGCAGCTCGAGGGGAAGCCGTTCACCAGAACCGGGGGGCCGAAGTAGCAGGGGAGGTCGGTCTGGCAGGCGCCCGGCGCGAAGCATCTACTGTCGCTGGTGCACTCGACGACCGGGTTGTTGACGCAGTGCTTGGCGGGGCCCTGCGGCGCCATGGAGCAGTCCGCCCGACTGGTTCCCAGGCTGCCCGCCAGCGTGGTGCCGTCCGGGCTGTCGAGAACCGTGGTGGCGTTCTCCGGGATGAGCGACGGGTTCACGGTCGCCGCGCCGCCGCCGATGTAGAGGCAGCCGAGCCCGAGGTCGACGAGCTTGGTGCCGACGAGGTCGGAGTCGAGCTGGCCCGAGAACGGCGGATCGGCCGGCGTGGAGAACCGGCCAGAGCCACAGTTGGCGGTCCCTGCCGCCGTGGTGAACGACAGGTGCTGGCCGAGCGGCGGCGGATTCGTGGTCGTGGTCGTGGTGCTGGTGGTCGTGTCGAGGGGGGTCGTCGTCGGCACGGTCACCGTGCGTGACAGCGTCGTCCCGACCGAGTCGATCTGCCCCTCCAGCGGCGCCAGCTGCGTCGGCGTCCCGCACACCTTGAGCGCACCGTTGAAGGACGACGCCGCCTTCTGGCCGCACGGCTCGCTGACCTGCACGCCCGACTTCGCCGCCTTCGAGAAGCACGTCGCGAAGCCCCGCGCCTTCTTGCCAATCGCGCCGAGCTGCTTGCCGAAGCAGATGTCCGGACCCGGTGCGCCGTTGGTCACCGTCTGGATGGCGGCTGCGAGCATGCTGTCGACGTCGGCCTCGACCGAGGCCGCGTCGGTGGCGGGGGTCAGGCAGTCACCCTTTGCCTGGGCCTTGGTGAAGCCCTTGTTGAAGTTGTCGACGGCCTTCTGGATGCAGGCGGGATCGACCGGGAGGCCCTTCTGCAGCGCCTTGGAGTAGCAGGCGGCCTCGGCCTTCGTCTTCTTGCCGGCGGCGTCCATCTGGCCCTGGGCGCACTTGCTCGCTGGCGATGCGGCCGGCGTGAAGGCGAGGTTGTCCATCGTGAAGATCTCGACGCCGTGGAAGAGGAATCCCGGCGGCCCGCAGGTATGCGTGCTGGTGATGATGACCTGCGACGCGCCGGGGGCCGCGAAGCTGAGCTGGACGGTGCCACCCGAGAGGGGCACCGGCGCGGTCACACTGCCCACCGGCGTGGTGTCCGCGAAGCCCTGAACGGTCACTGCCATGGTGCCCGAGCAATCGATGCCACCCGTGCCGGTGTCGAACTGCATCGACGTGATGGGCGGATAGAAGTCGAGGAACTCGGGTGTCTGGGGAAGTCCGCCGTTCGACATCGGGAAGGCGCTGATGAAGACGATGAAGTTGGGCGGCGAGATCTCGGGCAGGCCGATGCCCGTGCCGCTGCCGAGCAGCGCGCCGCCGTTCTGACCGAAGCCCGAGAAGATGACGCCCTGCGAGGCGAACTCGGTTGTGAGCGGCCCGGGGAGCGGGATCGAATCGGGGGCGGGGATGTTGTCGAAGTTGATGAAGGTCGCGGTGACCGGCGGCGGGATGATGGGATCCGCCGTCGCCCTCTGGGTCAGGACTGCGAGAGCCAGTAGGCCTACGAGCAAACTGCGCGTACGCATCGGCAACTCCTTTCCGAGAGGTCCCGGCGCCGGCCACGCGCACCGGCGCCGAAGAACTGCGCGTTCCCGGGCAAGCTGAGCGAGCCGGGGCCCGGCAGGTCGGCCAGTCCGTCAAGGGCCAGGCTGCCGGTCCGCGGGATGCAGAAGTTGCTCACGAGCACCCCGGAGTGTGGCAGGCCATCGTTCAGATCACCCGCCGGCACGCCGTTCTGGACGATTGCCTGGGCCGCCCGCTGCCCGAAGGCTCCGGGGTTCGCCCGCGAGGAGCAGAAGAGACCATCCGCCGCCTGCGTGTTGAGCGTCGCCGAGGTGAGCGGATTGAGGCTCACCGGCAACGTGGCGACGAAGGTGCCCGGGTTCGGCATGCAATCGAGGGACGTCTGCGTGCCGTTGCTGGTGGTGCATGGCTGGCCCTGGTTGGCGCCGTAGTTGCAGAACCCGCCGTCGCAGATCGGACAGACGGTGGGGCTGGCCCAGGTCAGGTAGACGAACGACGAGAGCTCGATGTCGACCGAGGACTCGCCCGTGGCCAAGTTGAGCGTCCCGATCATACGCTGCGTCGTTCCAGAAGGGCGGCGGGCTGGTACACGTGCCGGACGCACGGATCGTACGCAAGAAGGGCAAATACACCCTTCGTGCCGCCTATCGACCCGTGCAGTGGCGACTTCCCGAAGAAAAGCCTTCACCTAAGCTCGGTCGGTAGCACAGGTCGGCGTCGTCTGCATTCGGCGTGAAGCCGGAGGCGGCAGCGTCTCGAACCACGGCGCTGGGGCTCCGCAGCGGGCCGCCAGCGCATGCCGGTGCGCAAGCTGTCCGAGCATCTGCATGTACGCTCTCCGATCGCGAGCGCCTGTCAAGGGCGTCAAGGCTCACAACGCGCTGGCGCTAAGCGAAAACCGCGGGCGGCGCGCCTGCTACCGGCAAGACTCTGGAGCCCTCACCCTGTTTCGTGCACGTGGATGACCTGTGCGAGGCCATCACGCGTGTCCTCGAGCGCGATCTGACCGGCACACCTACAACGTCGCGGAACCGGACCCCTGACGCTCGGCGGTGTCCTGCGCGATGGCGGCGAGGCTGGGCATCCGTCGCGTCTTCGTCCCGTTGCCGTTCGCACCCGTGCTCGCCGCCGTGCGTGCGCTGGGAAGGCCTGCGGGTGCCGTTTCCGCGGCGGTCGGAGAGCCTGCTCGGGCTGCAGGGACTGCGGCGCGTCCCCGTGGACGACGATCTCCACCGGCTCGGCCTCCGGATGCGTCCCGCGGCGGAGAGCCTCGCCTCGGTGGAGTGACGCGCCGAGAGCGCTAGCCCCCGTCCTCGCCGCAGCCCGGCATCCGACGGACCTCGAGCGCATCGACGTGGTTCAGATGCCCCACCGCGACGTAGTCTCCCTGCGCGGCGAGCGCGGCCGCGCCCGTCGTGCCGAGCGCCAGCAGCTTCGTCAGGTTCTCGCGCAGGAGCAGCTTTCCGGTCTGGTCCTGGATCGAGAGCCGTGCAGCCTGCGGCGAGAGCGTCGCGACCCATCCGTTCCCCACGGCGATCGGTGAGCAGTCGCCCAGCCGGACTCCCCAGCCAGGCGACACCACCGCCGGGAAGCGCCGCACGATCGTTCCCGAGCCGGTATCGAGGACCTGGATCTCCTGCTCGGCCGAGGCGAGGAAGAGCAGGTCCCCGCTGGCGGCGATCCCCGTCCATGCGCCTTCCGGCAGGGGCCACGGGGGCGCGGGAGCGGCGCTCAGCCGGCCGCTGAGAGCGTCGACGGCCCACCAGGTATCGCGCGCGAACGCGGCGCATGCGTGTCCGATGCTGTCGGGCAGTGCCGGCACCTGCGTGCGGGCGGCCAGAGCCCCCTTCCCGATGCGCGTCTCGCCGCCATGACGGTCGAGCAGCCGCACCACCGGTGCGCTGCCGTCCCGGGTGTCGACGCCCATCGCGACCGGCTCCTGGACCGTGAACTTGTGCGGGCCCACGCTCACGAAGTCGTAGCTTCCGACGATCCAAACGGGGACGGCACCCTGCCCGGGCAGGCTGCCGAGAGAGAGCGCATCGTTGGCCTGATTGCTCGATCCCCTCTTCACCAGGTTCGCGCACCCCCGTGCGGCATCGAGGCTCAGGAACTGCTCGAGGGCGTTCCGTGTCTCGGGCCACCTCGAGCGCGGCGTCCGGATCTGGAGGGGAGGAACGCCTTCCTCCGCGGGCCGTTCCGCCGCGACCCCGAGCGGCGGTTCGGCCAGGCTGACCGGCGTTCCGCCCGCGGCCTGAAGTCGGTTGGCGAGCGCGAGCTCCCAGCGGGTAGGGTGCCTGAACTCCCAGACGATGGTCTCGGCATCGCCGGTCCGGATCTGCGCGTCGAGATAGGTGAGCGGCGACTTGACGTCGGAGGCATACAGCCTGAGCACGCTCGGGAGCGAGGTCTCGCGGTCGATGTTGCGGAGCGCCGAGTACAGATCGATGAACCGCTCCGGCCTGCCGGCGCCGAGCGCTGCCAGCTTGCCGTACAGGCGAAGCCCCCCCGGCGCGGTCGGATTCTCGCGCTGCTCGTCGCTGTCCACGAGCACGACCGAGCTGCCGCCCGCGATCTCGTGCCCCCAGCGCCGGCCGTCGCGCGCGCATCCGAGGCACGTGATGCCGTCGCCGAAGCCGCTCTCGCCGAAGGGGATCTTCGTTCCGTGAGCCGGGGGCAGGGCGGCGTACAGCAGGCCCAGGCCGCCACCGGACCATGCGGCGAGCGCCAGGAGCGCACCAGCGAACACCGTGCGCCGCGCGCCGGGCGATATCTCGACGAGGGGACGCATGCGGGCGAGGACGACGCCGCCGTGCGCGGCGAGGGCGCACCATGCCAGGTCGAAGATCAGGAAGCGCCGCGCGGTACCCACGCTGAGGACCGGCAGGGCGAGACCGCCGAGCGCGAGCGCGATCCAGAGATACCAGGCTCTGAGCGCTCCGAGCCTGGCGAGGCCAACCAGTCCCAGGATGGCCACGGGCAGGAGGCACAAGCCTCCGTGCGCGAAACCCGGGTCCAGCGCCGTTCCGGGACCGGTTGCCGGCCAATGCCAGAGCGCGTTCAGGTCGTCCGCTCGCCCGGTCCAGAAGTACGTTCGAATCGTCGGGACCAGCTGCCGTTGCAGGTTGTCGGAGATACCGCGGAGCATCCCTTCGGAGCGGTTGCCGACGTAGCCGCTATACCGCGGCCAGAGCGATGCGAGCGTCGGCGTTCCGGCGGCGAAGACGGCGGCGATGGCGAACCCCGATCCCAGGCACAGTGGAAGCACCACCCACTGGCGGCGCGCGGATCCCGCCGCGCGCATCCCCGCGAGCAGCGCCAGGAGCGAGAGCGGAATCGCGACCCGCGCGGTGTAGTAGTCATAGACCGACGTCCACGCGACCACACCGGCGAGGAGCGCCAGCGCGATGCTCCTGCGCGAGCCGGCGCGATGGGCGAGCCAGAGGACGAGGAGCGTGTGGGGAACCGCCGCGATCTGCAGCCCGCCGAGGCGTGCCCACGTGATCTGCAACGGGGAGACGGCGACCAGTCCCGCGAACGCGAGGCCGAACGCCGGCGACACGACCGCCCGCCCGACGAGCCAGGCCAGCACGACGGCGAGGATCCCGCACAGGCTCCCGATGTACTGCGGCAGCTCGAGCGACGGTCCCAGGGTGGCGACGGCGAGCGCGTTCACCGGCACCATGACGGCGGATTCCTGAGGCCAGGTCACCTGCGTCGAGGAGAGCACGATTTTCCAGCGGTCCACAGGTCGCCCTTCGCCCCGAGCACGGTGAGACCCCGCTCTGCGCGGCCCGAGAGCTCGAGCCAGCGCAACGCGGCGACCGGGACAGTCGGCTGCACGTCGTGCCTGTGCGCACCGGCGCCGAATGCTGTCAACAAAGGAGCGGAACGTTCATCCTCGCGCACGGCGCGCCACCGCGAGCGGGCTCGCTCCGACCGGCAGCGGTACACGCCCACCAGGTGACTCTCCGCGCCGAACGCCGCGGCGAGCAACCGGTTGGTGAAGCCGGGGCGCCTGTCCTCGAAGTCGCTTCGCACGGGCCCGTGCGGCGGCCAGAGACGACGTGCCCAGCGGACGGCGGCGATGGGCGGGAAGAGGAGACTGTTGAAATAGGTTACGCCGGCGGGGGACAGCGCGGCGCGCGCGAACGCATTGCACAGCGTCGCGCGGGTGTGGCGCCGGCGATGCCTTCGCGGGTGATCTGCCGGACGTCGAGGTAGACGGGCGGCGCCGCGAGACGGCGGTTCAGCCGGCACTCGTCCTCGCACCGGGCACGCCGACGCTTGGCTGCCCGCGCGTCCAGGAACGGAAAGTGTACGGGCTTCTTGAGCTTGTAGACGTACGGACCGGCCAGGAAGACGTGCGAGATGTGGGTCCGCAGGTGTTCCACGCTCGCCGGATGATCGGGATAGAAGGCGGGATCGGCGAAGGCGCGGACGACCTCCGACTGCGGGTCGGTGGTCGCCTCCTCCGGATCCGCTCGATCCCTTCCGGAGTTACCCTTCACTTGACGAGAAGCACCGGACAGGCGCACGTGAGCGCGACCTTGAAGCTCGTCGTGGCGAGCCCCTGGCCCGGCTTTGGCCCGAGCGGATGTGACCCGAGCACGACGAGGTCAGCCCGCCGTGCGGTCGCAAAGCGGAGAATCTCCCGCGCGGGATCGCCGATCGTAACGGCGTGCCCCACCCGCAGGCCGGATGCGACGAGCGACGCTACCGCACGTTCGACGACGCCCTCGGCCCGCTGGCGCAGGCGCGCGTAGAAGGGACGGAGCTCCGCCGCAGGGAGGCCGGGCACACGCTGGATCACGTGGAGCACCGTCACGCGTTTGGTGGGCAGCGTCTCAACGATCCGGAGGCAGCGGGTGCTACGCTCGCTCAGATCGATGGGGATGAGGACGTGTGCGAACATGGAATCAGTGCGTACCCACTCGCGCACCAGCGACGAGGCCCTGCATCACGACGAGGATAGTTCCGGGCGTTTCCGGATATGCACGAGTCGGCGCTCTCCGGCAGCGCCGGCCAGCGAGTGTGCTCACTGCTGCAGCTCGGGGAGCCCGGCCTTCGTCTCCGCGACGCCGAGGACGCGTGCCAGGTGACGAAGGCAGTCGGTCTCGCTGACCCAGACCCACGAGCTTTCCGTGTTCGACGACCGGCAGGCAGCCGATCCGGTGCCGAAGCATGAGCTCGACCGCCGTGTGGATCGTATCGTCAGGTGCCGTCGTGATGACGTTCGCCGACATAACGGCCCGCACGGGGACGCTGGCGAGCCACTCTCGCTCGGCCGACCGCTGGAGCTGCAGCATGGACGACACGGCCGCGCGATAGAGGTCGCGTTGCGACACGATGCCCACCACGACGCCGGCGGAGAGCACCGGCAGGTGACGGATCCGACCCAGCTGCATGATGTCCTCGGCGAGCCCAAGGTTGTCGCTGGCTCTTGGCTCTGAGCGTCACCACTTCCCGTTGCATGAGATCACGAATGAGCATGGGAATCGGTGTTCCAAAGTGCGTGCCAGGCCGAAGCCCCTTCTGGATCGTACGCCTGCGTCGCGTGCTTTCCCATACATGAGAATGTCTGGCGTCGGGCCATAACCCCGCCATCTTATGAAGGAGAGGGACATGCATCGGGTGGCGATCCAGGCGTTGTGGCTCGATGGGCTGGCGCTCATTCTAGCGGCGACGACCGCCGTGGCAGGCACGCCGGGTCGGCTCCCGGTGGAGAGGCCAATCGTGATCGGACATCGGGGCGCGAGCGGTTACGTGCCCGAGCACACGCTGGCGTCGTACTTCATCGCGATCCAGCAGGGCGCGGACTTCGTCGAGCCAGACCTCGTGAGCACGAAGGACGGGGTCCTGGTCGCGCGCCACGAGCCCGAGATCGGCGGCACCACCGACGTCGCCGATCACCCGGAGTTCGCGAATCGCAAGACGACGAAGACGATCGATGGCGTGAGCATCACGGGCTGGTTCACGACCGATTTCGCGCTGGCCGAGCTCAAGACGCTGCGCGCCAGGGAGCGCATCCCCCAGAACCGTCCGGCTAACACGCGCTTCAACGGGCAGTTCGAGATCCCCACCTTCGAGGAAGTCCTCGATCTCGTGGATTCGGCTAACCGGGCGCGTGCGCGACGCGCGCTCGCGAGCGGATGGCGCCTACCCGAGCCAATCGGCGTCTACCCCGAGACGAAGCATCCGACGTTCTTCAACGGTCTCGGTCTCTCTCTGGAAGGGCCGCTGCTCCGCTCGCTGCGCCGCCACGGCTACTCCGGCAAGGACGCGCCCGTGTTCATCCAGTCGCTCGAGACCGCCAATCTGCGCGAGCTCCGCAAGAAGACGCGGCTTCCGCTGATCCAGCTGCTCGAGGCCACCGGGAAGCCCTTCGACTTCGTGATCGCCAACGATCCACGCACCTATGCCGATCTCGCCTCCGGTCCGGGGCTGGCGTGGATCTCGCGCTACGCGGACGGCGTCGGCCCGAACAAGAACCTGGTGATCTCGCGCAATGCCGATGACACGCTCGGTGCCCCGTCGAACCTGGTGCGCAATGCACACAAGGTCGGGCTGCGCGTCCACATCTTCACGATCCGCGCCGAGAACCCGTTCCTTCCGGCGGAGTTCCGCAACGGCTCGGGTCCTACGGTGTTCGGAAATGTCGCTGGCGAGCTCGCGCGCTTCTTTCAGGTCGGAATCGACGGCTTCTTCACGGATCAACCGATCCTCGGTGTGCAGGCGCGCGACGCGTTGGTCGGAGCGCGCTGAGCAAGGGATGCACGCCGTCGCGGGTCCACGAGAGGTCGAGCACGCTCCGCGCGGCCGGGGTGGTGGGAGTCACAGTCTAGTGGCCAGCACCGTTGTGAGCGGCGGCGGATTCCTTGCCGCCCTCGACCCGATGCCCCTTCAGGCTGATGTTGGCAGAAGAGTTACGCTTCTGCTTGCCGCGACGGGAGAGGGCGCGATACGCATACGCTATCATGGAGAAGCGTAACTCAGGCCGCCGAACGAGACCTACTCCGGGACGGCCCCGTGGAGGGTGCCTCGCGAGGGCGTCGGCGCCGCCCGGCCAATAGGGGCCAACGCTATCCCGCCGAGATTCTCACCGCCGACGAGGTGCGCTCGCTCATCACGGCGTGCTCGAATCGCGCGCCGACCGGCATCCGCAATCGCGCGCTGCTCGTGCTGCTCCACCGCGCCGGGTGCCGCATCAGCGAGGCGTTGCGCTTACACCCGAAAGATCTGGATCGCGGCACGGGCACCGTCACCGTGCTCCGAGGCAAGGGCGGCACGCGTCGCACGATCGGCCTCGACCCAGGCGCCTTTGCGGTCGTGGAGCGGTGGCTCGACGTGTGGTGTTGCCCCGTCTGGGTAGACACCTGCGTTAAGCCGCTGCGCGGCGATCCCAGTACCGCTTCTCGTAGGCGACCGGATTCTGCATGTCGATGGCCGAGTGCCGGCGCTGGCGGTTGTAGACGGCTTCGAGCCAGTGCACGGTCGCCGTCCGTGCCCGCGCGCGCGTCGGCCAGGTGGCCGGCTCGATCAGCTCGAGCTTGTACGTCGCGAAGAACGACTCGGCCAGCGCACTGTCCCAGCACACGCCCGTTCGCCCCATCGACTGCAGTACCCCGTGCGCGGCGCAGAGGTCGCGGAACTCGGCCGACGTGTATTGGCAGCCTCTGTCCGAGTGGAAGATCACGCCCGCAACGGATCTGCCGCGCGTGGCGACGGCCATCCGGAGCGCGGCGCAGACGAGCGACGCCCGCAGATGATCGGCGATGGCCCAGCCGATCACGCGGCGCGAGAATACGTCGAGCACCGTCGCCAGGTACAGCCAGCCCGCCCACGTGCGGACGTAGGTGAGGTCCCCGACCCACAGCACGTCGGGCGCGGCCGCCATGAACTGCCCGTGCACTCGATCGGGGATCGCGGGCGGTGTCGGCTCCGGGGTCGTCGTTCGCACCCAGCGCGGCGGGCGCCGGCCGCGCAGCCCGGCCGCGGCCATCAAGCGCGCGACGCGCTTGCGGCCGACGTCGTAGCCCTGCGCGCGCAACTCGGCCAGCACGCGCGGCACGCCATACTGGCCGCGGGACGCGGCGTGGATCGCGCGGATCGCGGCCAGCAGCGCTGCGTCCGCCGCCTGACGCGGCGACCCGCGCCCCTCCTGCCACTGGTAGTAGGCGGCGCGGGAGACCTGCGCCATCCGGCACAACCGCGTCACCGGATACCGATCCTTCTCCGCCTCGACGAACCGATATCGGCTCATCGGGTCTCCATCGCGAAGAAAGGCCGCCCGCTTCAGAATGTCGCGCTCCTCGCGCAGGACCTTGTTCTCCCGCCGCAACCGCCGCAGCTCCTCGCGCTCTTCGGTCGTCAACCCGTCGCGCTCGCCCGCGTCCACGGCCGCTTGCCCGACCCAGCGCCGGACCGCCCTCGCCGTACCCTGGGCCGTCGCAGGTACGGCCGGAGGCGATGCCTGCGCACCCCGTCCCTGCGGGGGACGGCCGTGTCCCGCGCTACCGTCGGCTCTGGCGGACTTGCAGTGCGCGGCGTCGGCCGACTTCACCATCGAGATCGAGAACCGCAGCAGCGTTTTGGTCACCGCGATGCTTGATGGTGAGCTGGCGGACCCCTCGGCAACTTGCGCGAGCGCGGACGCGGACTCGGCGCCCTACGGGCAGCCACCCGGGACAGTCTCACTCCAGTGTGATCCCGAGACTACCTGCCTTCTCACGATCCCGTCGCGCCGCCCCGGCACCGAGAGAAGATCGCGTTCCTGACCAGGGACGAGCTGGTGAAGGTCCTGGACGCCTGCCAGGAGCACTTCCCGGCCTACTTCCCTTTCGTCCTGTGCCTGGCCCGCACCGGGATGCGCATTGGTGAGGCCGTGGCGCTCCAGTGGGGAGACATCGACTTCAACGGCCGGTTCGCCGACGTCCACCGGGCGATCAACGACGGCAAGGTCTCCACGCCGAAGAGCGGGAAGAGCCGCCGCGTAGATGTCTCACGCCAGCTCACGAAGGTCCTCAAGGCACACCTCGCCTCGCAGAAGGCCGAGACACTGAGGAAGGGCTGGAAGCAGGTGCCAGGTTGGGTGTTCACGAACGAGGTCGGTAACCCACTCCATCCCGACAACTTCCGCAACCGCGTCTGGCCGAAGCTGCTCGCGAAGGCCGGGCTGCGGAAGATCCGCATCCACGACCTCCGCCACACGTATGCGAGCTTGCTCATCGCCCAGGGCGAGAGAGCCTCGCTTACGTGAAGGATCAGATGGGACACCACAGCATCCGCGTGACCGTGGATACCTACGGTCATCTGGTGCCGGGCGGCAACAAGGCGGCGGTGGACCGTCTCGACGACGCTCCCGCCGCAACGATCCGCAACCTATCCGCAACCTCCGAGGTCGCGGCTGAGCTGGGAGCACGCTAAGCGTGCAGAATCGTGAGTGGAGCCGAGGGGAGTCGAACCCCCGACCTCTAGAGTGCGATTCACTTTCCAGGCGTTACCCACGCCATCGCATCCCATCGCATGCGTGAAAAACCGCGGACTTCCGGGCGGTCTCTGACGCACCCGATGGCCACGAAGGGGACCCGTGTACGGACACCCCACGGACACCCTTGGATGAGCTAGTGTCCTAGTGGCAGCGTCTACTAGGTGCACCGCTCGATCCACTCGTGCCCGCACGGGCAGTGACGATGGAAGTGGTCGCCGTGCGCGCGAGCGCAGTCGCGGTCGAAGTGCACGCGGATGGGCCCGCGGCGGGTGCAGCGTGGGCACGCGCCGGACTGGTTGCTGAACGGCGGGAGGTCGGCTTCCTCGACGGAGGTCGTCATGGGGCGCCTGTCTACCACCCGGACGCCGTTGAGGTCGCCGATGCCCTGCTACTGGGAGCAACGCCCGCTGGCCTTGCAGAGGCGGACCGCGCTTGGACAGTGTAGACGCCCGCTCGGCCGCCTGGATCGATATTCAGAAGGCGCACGCTACGCCGCCGGCAAGCCCAGGCCGCGTTCCCGGCGGGTAAGACCTGCCGCGTCGTCGAGATCACAGACCGACAGTCGCCGGCCGCTCCCGACCTCACTTCGCGGCCCCGGTCGTCCGTCGCGCGCGCTTGGCTTGCGCGAAATCTGGCCCGCCGCCTCGGGTCGGGTTTATGCTCGAGCGCCTATGAGCCAACGAGCTCTAGGGACCGAGTTCGTGCAGCCATGTGCGAAGGCGAGCGTCTATCTCGTCACGCACCCGTCGGAACTTCGCGAGCTGAATCTCGGGTGAGCCCTCGACCCGTGTCGGGTCGTCGAACGGCCAGGTGAGCGTCCGCAGTGTGAACGGGAACACACGAGGACAGCTCTTCTCGGCCTCTGCACACACGATGATGGCGTAGCGCACTGCTACCTTGCCGAGGAACTCTTTCATGCCTTTCGCGGAAAGGCCGCTCGGGTCGATGTTGACTTCGGCGAGCACTTGGCGCGTGAGCGGATGAATCTCCGTCGGCTCGACGCCGGCGCTCGCCACCTCAAACCGATGCCCTGCGTGCCTGCGAAGGAGAGCCTCCGCCATTTGGCTTCGGGCAGCGTTGTGCGTGCAGACGAATAATACGAGGGGCTTCTCGCTCATGGCGACCCTCCGCGCTGCCAACCACGCGCTCTTACCAACTCGTCGACCCGTCCGCGCACCGCGTCTCGGATTGACCGCACCTGCTCAAGCGACTGACCCTTCGGGTCGAGCAGCCTCCAGTCCTCACGCTGAACGCCCGGCACGAACGGGCATGCTTCCCCGCAGCCCATCGTCACGAGGAGCTGGGCCTGGCGTGCGAGTTCATCCGTGAGGTGAGTCGGTATCGCGTGCGACAAGTCGAACCCGACCTCCCGCATGACCTCGACCACCTCTGGATGCACCTGCTTCCCGGGCTCCGTGCCTGCTGACACGGCCGTAGCCTTCGCCGGGTCGGCAGCGGCGTTGAAAAATGCCGCCGCCATCTGTGAACGGCCGGCGTTATGCACGCAGGCAAAGAGGACCGTCTCCGTAGCGGTAGGTTCCATCAGGCGCCTCTCGTATAGGCAGACCCGCGCGAGCTCGCCTCAGCCGGCGACGACACTTCAAGCGCCGTGGGTGGGTAAAAGCGCTTCTGTGCCCACAGGGCGACATGGACGAGTCCGATGAGGGCCGGCACCTCGACCAGCGGCCCGATCACAGCTGCAAACGCGGCTCCGCTGTGGATACCAAACGTGCCGACGGCCACCGCGATGGCGAGCTCGAAGTTGTTCGACGCGGCGGTGAAGGAGAGCGTGACTGACTGCTTGTAGTCCGCGCCGACCCGCTTACTCATCACGAAGGAGATCGCAAACATCAGGACGAAGTAGACGAGAAGCGGCACCGCGATGCGGAGCACATCGAGCGGCAGCTGCACGATCGCCTCGCCCTTGAGCGAGAACATCAGGACGATGGTCAGTAGCAGCGCCACGAGCGTGAGGGGGCTGATCCGCGGCACGAACTCCGTCTGGTACCAGGCGAGCCCCTTCGCGCGGACCAGCACAAGCCGTGTCAGGAAGCCTGCGGCGAAGGGCACCCCGAGGTAGATGGCGACGCTCTTTGCGATCTCCCCGATCGTAATGTTTACGACAGCGCCTTCGAGGCCGAGCCACGTTGGGAGGAGCGTCGCGAAGAAGTAGGCGTAGACCGAGAAAAAGAGGACCTGGAAGATCGAGTTCAGGGCGACGAGGCCGGCACAGTACTCGCTGTCGCCCTTCGCGAGGTCGTTCCACACAACGACCATCGCGATGCAGCGGGCGAGGCCGATGAGGATCAGCCCCAGCATGTACTCGGGCTGGCCGCGGAGGAAGAGAACCGCGAGGGCGAACATCAGAACCGGACCGATCACCCAGTTCTGGACAAGCGACAGGACAAGGACGCGCGTGTTCTCGAAAACCTTGCCGAGCGCCTCGTAGCGAACCTTCGCAAGCGGCGGGTACATCATGAGGATGAGTCCCACCGCGAGCGGCACCGAGGTGGTGCCGACGCTCATGCCGTTCAGCGTGGCCGTGAAGCCCGGCGCGGAGTAGCCGAGGCCGACGCCGGCGGCCATCGCGAGAAATATCCAGAGCGTCAGGTACCGATCGAGAAACGAGAGCTTCCGGGCAACGCCGCGAGAGTTGGTCTCCATGCCAAATCAGCTCCTGGGATGCTCGCACCATGACTGCCGAAGGGGCGCCTCGGCCCTTCGGCTGCGCAGGGCGTTCTTCGTGCCAATGTTGCTCCGCGCCGCGTCCCTCATGCCCGCCTTGCTCGTCGACGCTCCGTAGGAGCAGGCGCCAAAGCGGCACGAACTGCCTCCATCCGCTTGAGGGCAATTCGGTAGTAGACCCACGTCCGCCGCTTCTCCCGTTCGAGGAGCCCCGCGTCGTTGAGCACTTTGAGATGGTGGCTCACCGTTGGCTGCGAGAGCCCAACCGGCCCGGTGAGATGACAAACGCAGGCCTCTCCTCCCGGCTGCGCGGCGATGAAGCTGAGAAGACGAAGCCGCGCCGGATCGGCGAGTGCTTTGAACATCGTCGCGAGCTCCTCCGCGTCAGCTTTGTCGAGCGCTGACTGGAGGACGGGCGGGCAACAGGGGACGACTCGTAGTTGAGGCATATGGCGATATTGACATGCTTCGATGGTCTATGCAATATCGAGCGTGGTCGATATTTCGTAGCTCTCGGAGGGCTCGATGAAGTGTCTCCTCGCAGCGCTCGCTTGCCTGGCCCTTGGCTCGACAGCCCACGCCGAAGTCGTCCTGACGGGCTCCGGCTCAACGTTTGCCTTTCCCTTGTACTCCAAGTGGATGGACGCCTTTCACCAGCGCGAGCCCGATATCCGCGTGAACTATGCCTCCATCGGGAGCGGGGCAGGCATCGCCCAAATCAGTGCGGGCACGACAGATTTCGGCGCGAGCGATGGGCCGATGGCGGATGCGGAGCTCCAGGAACTCGCCGTGCCGATCCTCCACTTCCCGACCACTATGGGCGCCGTCGTCGTGACGTTCAACGTCAACCACATCGACCGCCTACGCTTCGACCCCGAAACCCTCGCCGGCATCTTTCTCGGGAAGATTACGAACTGGCACGACCCGGCCATCCGACGAAACACCTCGATGCCTCTTCCTGACGCGCCGATCACCGTAGTCCATCGGTTAGACGGCAGTGGCACAACCTACATCCTCACCGACTACCTCTCCAAAGTGAGCCCCGAATGGCAAGCCTCAGTCGGCCGCGGCACGAGCGTAAAGTGGCCCGTGGGCCTCGCCGGGAACGGCAACGAGGGCGTCGCGGACCTCGTCCAAAAAACGGAGAACTCCATCGGCTACGTCGAGCTCATCTACTCCGTCCGGCACGACCTTCCCTACGGCGGTGTGCTAAATCGGGCTGGGAAGTATGTGCTGCCGAGCCTCGAGAGCGTCAATGCCGCGGCTGCGGCCGCAGCGGCCAACATGCCGCCTGACTTCCGGGTCTCTATCACCGACGCCGACGGCCCAGACTCGTATCCGATCTCCAGCTTCACGTGGCTGCTCGTCCCGGCCCGCTTCCGGGACGCGGCAAAGGGCGAGGCGATGAAGAAGTTCCTTGAGTGGATGCTTGCAGACGGCCAGGGTCTTGCTCCGTCACTCCTCTACGCACCGCTGCCCCCGAAGGTCATCGAGCTTGAGCGCGAGGCGATCGCCAGGGTTCAGGTCGACTTGAAATGACCAGCCCGGTCGTCGGTCCACCGCTCGTGAGTCGAGAATGCCTGGCGACTCTTCCTCACGCCTCCTGAGTCGCCTTCGTCTCGTCCTCGGCCTTCTCCAGATGACCGGCGCGGCTGTCGCTGCTGCGCTTCTCTATTCCGTCGGCGTCACAGCGCTCTCGCTCGGCGCCGTGGTTGTCACCACCAGTCTTACCTCGCTCAGCGTCATGCTCTTTGGGTCACAGCATTCGTGACACAGTCATCGCCCGTGAGCATGGAGTAACGCCAGGCTCGGTGAGATATTGACATTCGTCGATATCTGGTGCAACATCGAAGAGCGTCGATATTTTAACCAAGGAGGACCCCAATGGCCAACACCTTTCACGTCGCCGTCTACGTTCAGAGCATCCCCGAAGCGGTCGAGAAGTATCGAAAGATCCTCGGCCACGAGCCCGCGAAGGTTCGCCACGACTACGCGAAGTTTGAGCTCCAAGACCCTCCCGTCATCTTTTCGCTGAACGTCGGAGGCGAACCCGGGACGCTGAGCCATCTCGGGATCCGTTACCCGGGCACCGGCGACGTCGCCTCGGAGCTGGTCCGTGTGAAGCAGGCAGACATCCCGCTCTTTCAGCAGGAAGGGACGACTTGCTGCTACGCAAAGGCGGACAAGTTCTGGGTGAGGGACGGAGACGGCATCCCGTGGGAGATGTACGCGCTCCTCGAGGACGTCCAGGCTGAGACGGCCGCGGACCCTCAGCTCCGCGCGTTCCTCGGCCAGGAGACGACAGAGGCAGCAGGCGGCGACGCTGCTCTGGCACCCTCGGCTGGTTGCTGCGTGCCAACGGGACTCCAGAGCTCGAGCGACCGCCGGTGAGCGGAGGGAGATGGGACGATGACCACGACGGTACAATCGAACACCGGCGACGTCCGCGACACAGTTCGGGAGCGCTACGGTGAGCTTGCTGAGAAAGCGTCCACACACGTGAGCGCGAGTCGCGTCGCGCTGAGCGCGGGCTATACGGAGGAGGACCTGGCCGCCGTCCCCGACGGCGCAAACCTCGGGCTCGGGTGCGGGAATCCCGTGGCGCTCGCCTCACTCCGCCCCGGAGACGTCGTCCTCGACCTTGGCTCGGGCGCCGGCTTCGATGCGCTCATCGCCGCGCGCAGTGTCGGCGACGGCGGCCGCATCATCGGTGTCGATATGACGCCGGAGATGGTCGAGAAGGCGCGCACGAATGCAGCGACGGTCGGGTTCACCAACGTCGACTTTCGTCTCGGCACCATCGAGGAGTTGCCGGTCGAAAGTGGCGCGGTGGACGTCGTCATCTCGAACTGCGTGATCAATCTCTCGCCGGACAAGCCTCGCGTCTTCGCGGAGGCGTTCCGTGTGCTTCGCCCCGGCGGACGCCTCATGGTCTCCGACATCGTCACGCTGGGGGAGCTCCCCGAGTCCGTCCGCTCGAGTGTCGCCGCTTACATCAGCTGTGTCGCCGGTGTCAGCACAAAAGACGACTACGTTCGGATGCTCCAGCACGCAGGCTTTGAGCGGGTCGACATCGTGGGGGAGAAGCCCGCAGCGCCTCTGCTGGGGATGATGGGCGGAGATGCGGAGGCATGCGCGTTTTCCGACCCGACCGTCTCGAGCATAGTCAGCGAGCTCGCGAAATCCGTGCCGCTCGAAGATCTGATGGACGCCGCACGGCTGGTCGTCAGCGTTCAAGTCGCTGCCTACAAGCCGACCACGTGACAGTGAGCGGCGCTCGGGCGGCCGGTTCAAAGCGGCCCGGAGAGCACGGTTGACCGCGGTATCGGACGCGAAGCAGCTTTTCACCGAGAAGCACGCGAGCTACGCCCGCTTCATCCGCTTCTTTCGGTACCCACAGGGCCTCCGTGCGTTCTTCCTGCGATCTCCGCTGCTTCGTTCGGGGCTGCGCGTTCTGGATGCGGGCTGCGGCACGGGCGTCGTGACGCTCTCACTTCGCAACGCACTCCTGCGGCGCGGCCTGACCCCGGGAAGCTTCCACGCATTCGACCTGACCCCGGCCATGCTAGAGCGGTTCCGCGAGAACCTTCATCAACGGCACATCGACGGGGTTGAGACCACGCAGGCCAATGTTCTTCAGCTCGACACGCTGCCGGACGCCTGGCGGCAGTACGACCTCATCGTGACCGCGTCGATGCTGGAGTACTTGCCCCGAGACAAGCTCGCCGATGCCTTACGTGGTCTTTGCGGGCGGCTCGGCGAGAACGGACGGCTGGTGCTCTTCATCACGCGCCGGAACTGGCTGACGCGACCTCTGATCGGGCGCTGGTGGCAGTCAAACATTTACAGCGCGGAAGAGCTGCGAGTCGCCTTCCGGCAGGCTGGCTTCGCGGAATGGACCTTCCGGAGCTTCCCGCCTGCGGCTCGCTATCTCGCCCTGTGGGGCTACATCATCGAGGCGGCGACGGATGCCGCCGTTCCGTTGCCGATAGCCAGGAGGTCATAGTCCGTGGCCGTGACCGCCGACCGGCTTGCAGTCGCGGTCAAAGTGCACTCGAATCTCGCGCCGAGAACCACAGCGCGCGCAGACGGCGCGCTGCTTCGAGAAGGGCCGCAGCGATGCCACATCCGGGGGCCCTTCCTGCATACCGCTCTGTCTACGGCAACGCCGGACAACAATCTACGCCTCCTTCCCGCGCCGCTTCGGCCGCTCGCCACTTGCGCGCGCGAGCTTCTCCTCGATGGCCTTCGTCACGAAGTCCATCACGGATTTCTCCGCTTCCACGCAGTGGAGTTTCAACTCTCGATGCAACGCCTTCGGAATCCGCGTCGCAAGCTGCACCCACACTACCTCTTCACTTCTCGCCATCCTGAGACGTCCTCCTTCCCCCCCGCCAGACACGGCTAGCCTCTCCGCCACTCGGCGTGCAAACGCTCAGATCGAGTGGCGGAAGGAATTCAGTGAATCGGCGCGGCATTTGCGAGAAGGCGGTGTGTCGCATAGGAGCGCACTCGTTAGCTGGGAGGTGAGGGGATGCCTCGACGTAAGAGTCTGGCCACGGTCATCCGCGAGCTCGTGCAGCAGGAGGTGCGTCAAGCGATGGCGACTCTCTTCGGGAGCTTCGCGCCGAAGAAGCCCGCTAAGAATGGCCGCCGGCGTCGTCGCCGCGGGCCCGGACGTCCGCCGGGCTCAAAGAACAAACGTCGCAGCGTCCGATAGCTGCTTCTGACCGCCCGCGGGTGCTAACACGCTAGACGGCGCACTGAGAGCCCCGTAGAGCCTCGCGGGGGCGCCGGGCATAGCTACCCTACGGACCGAAGTATCGGCTTTTTGGCACGCGAGCCGATCGTAATCCCTGCGCGGGGCACTTGCCATATATCCATATGGGTATATGGTGCGGGCCGTGGCTCACACGGTTCGTGAGAAGGACAAACTGCTGAACCGGGTTCATCCGGATTCGGGGGCAGCTCGCTGCGGTCGAGAGGGCGCTCACGGAAGAACGTGAGTGTCACGAGGTCCTGCAGACTCTCGCAGCTTGCAGAGGAGCGATATCGGCCCTGACCGCAGAGGTCATTGAAGGGCACGTCCGAGATCACATCGCGAACCCTGATGCGACCTCGGAGAGGGCGCAGGCCGCCCGACAGCTGATCGATGTGATCAAGACGTATCTCCGGTAGGTGATGGCACAGACACCCCTGCAACACCCCGACCACGAAGCCACGCACACGCAACCTGAGCATCAAATCGAGTGGCCGGGGCTCTCGCGCATTGGCTTCGTGGCCCTCTGCGCCATCGGTAGCCTTCTGGAGCTCGGTCGCGCTTTCGGCCAGGTCGATCTCGTAGCCCTGGCGGGCGTTGTCGTCGGGGGCTACCCGATTCTCCTAGAAGCCGTCTCTGCGCTCGCGGTGCGCCGGATGACGATGGAGCTATCGATGGTCATTGCCATCGCCGCGGCGTGCGCCATCGGGGCTTTCCTCACCGCGGTCGTCATCGTGCTCTTCGTGCTCGTGGCCGAGGTGCTCGAGCACATGACAGTGAGCCGCGGCCGGCGCGCCATCGCCGAGCTCGTGAACCTTCTGCCGCAGACGGCCACGGTGCGCCGCGATGGCACGCCGCAGGAGGTGCGCGTTGCCGAGCTCCGGGTTAGCGACACTGTCGTCGTCAAACCTGGCTCACGGCTCCCTGTCGACGGCGTCGTGCTCTCCGGCCACTCCTTCATCGACCAGTCGTCCGTCACTGGCGAATCCATGCCTGCGGAGAAGGTCCCCGGAGCCGCGTGTTTGCAGGCACGATCAACCAGTCGGGAGCGCTGGACGTCCGCGCGACCCGTATCGGGCGTGACACCGCCTTCGGCAAGATCATCGAGGCCGTCGAGCAGGCGGAACAGTCGCGAGCGCCCATAGAGAAGACAGCAGACCGGTTGGCGGCATATCTCGTCTACTTTGCACTGGCGTCAGCTGTGCTGACGTTCGTCATCACGCACGACATCCGCTCCACCATCTCCGTCATCATCGTTGCCGGCGCGTGTGGCATCGCTGCCGGCACACCGCTGGCGATTCTCGGGGCTATCGGCCGGGCGGCACGCAAGGGCGCCATCATCAAGGGAGGGCGCTACCTGGAGGTGCTCGGCCGAGTCGATACGGTCGTCCTCGATAAGACCGGCACGCTCACGCTTGGCGCGCCGCAGGTCGTTGCCGTGCACCCCTGCGGCACGGCGAGCACTCGCATGCTCGTTGAGCAGGCCGCCATCGCGGAACGCCCATCAGAGCATCCCCTTGCCCGGGCGATTCTTGAGAAGGCGCGGGCGCTCGGAAGCGAGCTCCTCGAACCCGACGGGTTTCAAAGTACCCCCGGGGGTGGCGTCGTAGCCAAAGTCCGCGGCGTGGACATCGTCGTCGGGAGGGCCTCTTTTCTTGAGGAGCACGGCATTAACATCGGCACCCATCAACCCTCGGGCGGCCACCACTCCGAGGTCTTGGTCGCAAGCGCAGGGCAGTTTCTCGGTACCCTTGATGTTGCTGATGTGCTCCGGCCCGAGGCGACTCAGGCTGTTGCTGCGCTTCGAGCCATGGGGATGCGGACGGTTCTACTCACTGGTGACGCGGACGGGATTGCGTGCACCGTAGGCGCGCGGCTTGGCGTCGACGAGGTGGCCGCAGAACTACTCCCCGACGAAAAGCTCGCTCGCGTGCGCACGCTCGTGCAGGAGGGGAAGACCGTCGCGATGGTCGGCGACGGCATCAACGACGCACCGGCGTTGGCGCAGGCGAGTGTGGGCATCGCCATGGGCTCCGGAACAGCGCTCGCTCGGGAAACGGCCGACGTGCTGCTCCTTGGGGACAACTTGGTCGCGCTCGTCGAAACGTTCCACATCGCTCGTCGGTGTCGTCGCATCATCATGCAGAACTTCTCGGGTACCCTTATCGTCGATGGGGCAGGTGTGCTGCTTGCGGCCTTCGGCCTGTTGAACCCACTGTTGGCCGCCTTCATCCACGTCTCATCGGAGCTCGCCTTCATCCTGAACTCGGCGCGACTACTGCCCGCAGGACCTGCGACCGGGACGTCAATTCCTCAAGGAGTTGAGTCTTCAACGTCCATTCGGGCAGCTGCCTAGCCCGGATAATTCACGCCGGCCAGCGTGAGAAAGCCACCGCCCCTCTCCAAGTGTGCTAGAAACGCGCTTGTCGAGAGCAGCGTCGTGCACGCGGCGGGGAGGTGGCGGTGGCTACAGAGTGTCATACGCAATTCGGCTTCACTTTCCAACGGAAGGTGACGGCCGCGTTCGACGGCGGCGAGATCACGAGCGACGCGGGGCTGCTGCTCGTTCGGGAGTTCGACGAACGGCTCGGCCTGACCGCAGCGCTCCGCGCGGCCGTCGCCGATCGTCGTGATCGCCGCTACGTGACCCACGACGTGCTGACCCTGCTGCGGCAGCGGGTGTACCAGATCGCCGCCGGCTACGAGGATGCCAACGACGCCAGGTACCTGCGGCACGACCCGACCCTGCAGACCGTTGCCCAGCGCCTCGGCACCCCGCTCGCGTCGCAGCCGACCCTCTCGCGGCTCGAGAACGCGGTCGAGTGGGGCACCGTCCGGCGATTGGGCCGGGTGCTGCGCCAGTGGTTTACCCGCCACGCCGTCGCGCGCCGCGTGCCGCCGGCCGAACTCATCCTCGACATCGACTCGACCGACGATCCGACCCACGGGCAGCAGCAGCTCAGCTTCTTCAACGGACACTACGACCAGCACATGTACCATCCGCTGCTCGTCTTCGCCGACGGCTATCTCCTGGGCGCGCGGTTGCGCCCGGGCGACGTCGGCGGCGCGACCCACCTGCGCCCGCTGCTCGCGCCGATCGTGACGCACCTGCGCGCCGCGCTGCCGGCCACCGCGCTTGCCCTGCGGGCGGATGGCGGCTTCTGCAACCCGGATCTGCTCGACTACGCCGAGCACGCTGGGCTCACCTACGCCATTGGGATGCCGCCGAACCCCAAGCTGGTC
Source organism: uncultured delta proteobacterium (assembly GCA_963815115.1). Taxonomy (GTDB): domain Bacteria; phylum Desulfobacterota; class Binatia; order DP-6; family DP-6; genus CAVQLX01. The sequence goes on from CAWFFN010000005.1 coordinate 100,528, forward strand.
GCGGCCGTCGCACTCCACCGCGTCCACGCCCAAGTGGTCTACCTGCGCACCGGGCAGCCCGTGCGGTGGTTTACCAGCGTGCGCTACCAGACCCGGAGCTGGCGCCGGCCGCGCCGCGTGCTCGCGCTGATCGAGCACACCGCACAGGGGCCGAACGTCCGCTTCGTCGTCACCAACCGCCGCGGGCGGGCCGCCGACCTCTTCCACTGGTACCACCAGCGCGGGCAGGCGGAAAATTTCATCAAGGAGCTCAAGCGCGATCTCGCCGCCGATCGGCTCTCCTGCCATGCCTTCCGCGCCAACGCCGTGCGCCTCCTGCTCCATGCGCTCGCCTACGACCTGCTGCACCTCTTCCGGCTCCGTGTGCTGGCCGGCACCTCGCTCGCCACTGCGACGCTCGGCACCGTACGGCTGCGACTCCTCAAGCTCGGCGCCCGCGTCGTCCGCTCGGTGCGACGGTGGTGGTTTCATCTCGCCACCGGTTGGCCCGGGCAGCCACTCTTCCTGGCCATTCACCAGCATCTCCGCAGGCTGCGCGCCTCGCCCTGAGCGCGCCGCTCCAGGCCCCCCCATGCGTCCTCCGTATCGCGGTCGCCGTCACCGCATCCCCGACCTGTGCCCACAATGGCGGCCACGGGCCTCGCGCTGCACGCCGCGACGTGTCTCGCACCCGGCGGCCCCTATCCCGTAGCCGGATGGGTCGCGAGCGCCGCGCCGCGCTCGTCGTCAGCCGTCCACCGCTGGCACTTCATGAATGATCCGGGCTAGTCGGGGCCGCGACCGAAGGTTGGTGCCAGCGGCCACGCCGGACCCTTTGACGGACCAGACGGTATCTCAGAACCGAAACGGCAGGGTAGGGGACGCTGAGGAGAAGGGCAGGGGAGCCGCCGTCCTCGGCCTGGTCGCGTCGGGTCCAGTCTCGCGTGAGACCCCGACGGCGACGGTCGAAAACGGCAGGAGTATATCCCCCTCGGAGGCTGACCGGACCGGCAAACGGAGCGCTACCGGGTGCGAGCGGTGGCGAGGAGGAGCCCTCGGGATGTACCAGTCTCGTTCACCAAAACGTCGTCGAACCCGCCGTCCCGAAGAAAACGAGTGACCTCAGCATCGGTGTAGAAGCGGTAGACCGTGGAGGGGAAATCCTTGGTGCCTGCATCCGCGCTGGGTCGGAAGCACAGCGCGAGTACCCCCCCTGGCTTCAGCACCCGACGCAGTTCGGCAACGACTTCGGCCGGGCGTTCCCAGAAGTAGAGCGTGTGCACGGAGTAGACCTTGTCGAAGGACGCGCTCTCAAACGGAAGCTTCTCGGCAGTGCCGAGCCGGAGTTCCACTCGGCCCTCGCGTATGAAGCGCTCGCAGCGTCGAGTGGCCATGCCGAGCATCTCCTCGGAGACCTCGACGCCGGCGACGCTGCAGGCCGTCACCATGCCAGCGACGCGCTCAAGTGCTCGACCTGGACCGAAGCCGACTTCGAGCACACGATCCGTTGGCTTGAGGTCGAGGCGTTCCAGGGCGGCGTCGTTTTCCGTGGTCGTCTCCGCCTCCATGATGCACCCAATGAGCCAGCCAAGCAGGCCCGTCGGACACCGGGATTGCTTCGCGATGAACTCCGGCCGCCGCATCGTCGTCGTCAGCGCCCGCAGTCTCGGACGACGGCGCGGATGCCGAGGAGGTACGTGACACACGCCCCGATGATGGTGGTCGCGAACCCCACCGTAAGCTCGTTCACGCCGGCGATGCAGCTCCGCGGGATGACGATGCCGTAGCCGATTCCCACCGTGGGTACGACGAAACCGATCAGCGGGACGAGATAGCGCAGCTTCACGGCCGGCTCCCTTCCGTCGGGTGACGGCACGTCCGCTCCTCGGCGCCAACCCGAATCCATGTCGTCGTCCGTCCCAGAAGCGGTACGCCGAAGTAGCCCCGCAGGTAGAGTCGGTCACCCTCGAGAGTCATCCGGCAGCGATACGTACGCCCACTCGTGGGATCGTAGATCATCCCGCCTGCCCAGACGTTCTCGTCCTGCGGGGACCGCTCCAGCCCGTGGAAGATCTCGAGCCCCTCGATCGCCCGTCCCCGAAGGCCTGTGTCCGCGTTTTGCACGTCCCGCAGCGCACAGCCGTTCTCATCGAACGGGGACCGCAGCCGCTCCACCCGTCCGCATAGCGCTCTGCCGCAGGACTCGACGCGAACCGTCGCGGCGCCCCCCTCGGCATACCAGAGACCTTCCGGCGTGCCTGCTTCGGCATGCGCTGTCGCGACCATGGCGAAGACAAGGAGGGCCGCGGCGGCTGAGCGAGCCGCGAGTCGCGGGAGCGGGCACGCCTTCGGCCGCATGCCGAAGAGAAAGCGTGCGGCAGGGAGCTCGCGCACGATGAAGTGGTAGATCGCGAAGGTGAGAAGAACCGAGACGGTGAGAATAAGGAGGAACTTGGCCGCGACACCAAGAGGAAGACGAACCAAGAAGTACCCGGGAACGACAATCGCTGCCTGGTGGAGGATGTACACCGGGAAAGCCGCTTCACTCAGGTAGTGGAGCGTCGCGTTTCCGAAGTTGAGAAATCGCCGTCCCAGCCCCATCGCCGCAAGCACGAAGCACCAACCCGCAATCGCACTGCCAGCAAGAAGCACCGTTGGGGACTCATAGAGCCGGAGCACGCCGGCAAGGAGGACGCCGCACGTCGCGACGCCCAGCACAAGAGCGCGTCGCCACTCACGCTGCGCGACCTCTTCGACGGCCGGGTATCGTGCAAGAACAAAGCCCGCGAAGAGATACGTCGTGTAGTACGCGACATTTGCCCAGTCGTTGTAGAGGTTCTGGATTCCCGGCCAGTGCGGACGCAGCAAGAGCTGCACAAGCACAAGCGGAAGGATGGGCGCGTAGACGACGAGCACCGAGACGCGTCCGAGTTCTCTCGATCGGCGAAGGAGGTAAGAGAACGCTGGCAGGTAGAGGAGTGTGAACGTGAACAGATACGCGACGAACCAGAGGTGCGCCCACGTGAAGCGCTCGAGCGAGAAGAAAGTCGGGAGGAACTCTCTGAACGATTCGCCAAAGGGCTCCGCCACAGGAAGCCCGTCTGGGATGACGAGTCGAAAGCCATCCTGGAGTGCCGGGCTCACGCGAAGACCGGCATGGTTTAGGTCGAGCCCGCTCGAGAGCTCGAGGTACTTGATGACCGGCATGAACAGGACACAGCCGAAGAGCAGCGGCACGAGCAGGCGGAGACTTCGTTCCTTGAGCACGCCGGCACTACCCCGCCTCCGAAGGGACTCGCAGAGCGACCATCCCGCGAGCAGGAAAAAGAGCGGCATGTGCCACAGGCTGATGAAGCCGCAGACGACAAGCCAGCCGAAGGAGAGCTCGTCGTTTCGGATGTGGTAGAAGGGCGCAGGGTTGAAGACCATGCCGACGTGGAAGACGAAGAGGAGCAGCGTTGCTCCTACGCGAAGCCAGTCGATGTCGTAGCGGCGTTCCATCAGCGTGCATCCTTTGCCAGCGCACTCACGATGAAGTGCACGGCAGTCTCCCGCGCGACCGCGTCCGTGACGGGCTGCGGTGCGGCATCCCAGTGTCGGTGGACTGCCCAGAAGACGAGCGTCTCAAGGACGAGCCGTGCAGCGACGGCCGGATCCGGCGCCGGCTTCAATCGCTTCTGACGAAAGCGGTCGGTCAGGTACTGTGTCAGGAGACCGACCAGCCCACTGCGCGCGCCTGTGAACCACAGCGCCGCGATCTCGGGCGTGTCCCGTGCCGAGCTGTCGACCAGCTTGATCCCAACGCGGTTCTCACTCAGCGTGTCGTAGAGCTGTCGGACGATGGCTTCGAGCTCCGCGCGAGGGTCCGCCGCAGGCCGGCCCTTGAGCGCCTTCAGCAACGCGGCCGGCGCCCGATTCTTCGCCAGGCGCTCGCGCACGTAGCGCAGTGTCTGCCCTGGCTTGGGCGTGGGGACCGGCAACACCGGCGGATCGGCGAACGGGGGTGGGGTGTCAGCACACCGCGCGACGAGGTCGAAGAGGGCGTCCTTGCTCTCGACGTAGAGGTAGAGGGTGCCTTTCGCGACGCCGAGCGCGGTGGCGACGTCGGCCATCTGTGTCCGCCGGTAGCCTTGCGCGATAAAAACCTGTGTCGCGCACTTGATGAGCTCCGCGATGCGGTCGGGCGGCGTCTCTCGGGCCACGGGGCATGTATAACTGACCGACTTAGTCAGTCAAGAGCCTTGCCTTGCCCTCCCCCGGGGCGTTCCCTATGTCGCAGGAATGAGCGACGCACAGTTTCAGGTACTGCGCGCGGGCTCTCGTTCGCCTTCGCAGTCGGTCTCGCCCTGACGCTTCAACACCTGACGCCCCACGCGAGGTGGCGGGGCAGCGTCGGCCCCAACCTCGGGCTCTGGGCAGTGAGCGCGGTCGTCATGGGTCTTGTCTGCGGTGCCTGCGCGTGCACGGTGGCGAGGTGGGCCAGCGCCGCTGGGGTTGGCGCACTGAACGCCACGGACGCTTCCCTATGGGTCGCCATCCCGGCGACGGTCATCGCGCTCGACTTCGTCTCGTACGTCTGGCACCGGGCGAACCACGTAGTGCCGACCCTGTGGCGCCTCCACCGGGTGCACCACTCAGACCAGACCTTTACGGTCTCTACAGCACTGCGGTTCCATCCTGGCGAGCTCGTCCTGTCGCTTCCTCTTCGGCTGCTCGCGGTCGTAGTCCTGGGGGCACCCGCGCTCGGTGTCGTCGCGTTCGAAGCCCTCTTCGCCGTCTCAAACCTCATCGAGCATGGAGACATCGACCTGCCGCTCCAGCTCGAGAGGGCAGTGGACGGCGTACTCGTGACACCGGCACTCCACCGCTTCCATCACACCCGGGCCGGCTTGGAGCGCGACCATAACTTCGGGACGATTCTCGTGCTCTGGGACCGGCTTCTCCACACCTACCGGCCGAACTCGTCCGCGATGCGGGTCGAGGTCGGCCTTGCCGAGATTCGCGAATCTCTTGGGCTTCGCGCGGCGCTCCTGCTTCCTGTCCGTAGCCTGGGAAACTAAGCCGAGGCCGTCACTGCCAGCGGAAAGAACGCCCGGCCCGCTTTCATTTCCTCCAGGAACCACGGGGCGAAGCCGTTCTTGATCACCCACTCGAGCCGGTCGCTCCGCCACTGCACGCGGTAGGGGTCAAACGCCGAGCGCTGCTCTTCCTGGAGCCGGGTTAACGTCTCGAACACGTCCGCATTGTCCTGCACTATCGCGGGCCGTTCCTGAACCCGCCCGAGCCACGCGAGGAGTCGCCGATGACGCTCAGAATCCAGCCCAAACCCTAGGAAGCTTGCCGCCGCTAGTACCGCTGCACAGGGGTTGTGAAGGGATGGTTGGTCAGGCGGCCTCCGCGGCGGGCAGGGTCGGTTGGGGATAGGAGCGTCCCATCTTCGCGCGGGCACGATGGACATCGAAGAGCCACTCGATGCGTGCGCGGGCGTCGTTGCGTTGCCGGTTCCAGGCCGCGGTCTCGCGGCGCAGGGTCGGGGCGTCCGCAATCCTTCGGTCGAGGCACTGGCGCACGAGCACCCCGATCTCGATCTCCACCATGTTGAGCCAGCTCGCGTGTTTCGGGGTGTAGTGAAACTCCAGAACACGCAGGAGGCGCCGTGCTTCTTCCGGCGGAAAGGCGGTGTACAGCGCCGCCGACGTGTGCGTGGAGAGATTGTCGAGTACCACGCGGATCCGGCGCGCATGCGGGTAGTGGGTATCGACCAGGTCGCGCATGCACGCGGCGAAATCCCGCGCCGTGCGGTGCTCGGTCACCTTCACGTGGCGCCAGGGGCGGTGCGCGTCGAGGAACACGAAGAGATTCGCGGTCCCGTTGCGGCGGTACTCGTAGTCGTAGCGGGCCGCCTGCCCGGGCACGGGCGGACACGGCACGCGCGTCTCGCCGATCAGCTGCGTTGGCGTCTCGTCGAAGCACACGACGGGCATCGTCCGCGGGGGCCGTTCGGCGTACAGGTCCAACACGTCCTCCATCCGGGCGACGAACTCGGCGTCGACCGCGGGGAGACACCACATCTTGTGCTGCCACGGCTTGAGAGCCTTCTCGTGCAGGCGCCGTCGCACCGTCTCCCGCGACAGCGCCGTGTGCTCGGTGAGACGCACCACCGCGCCCGCCAGCAGCTCCAGCGTCCAGCGCGCGCGGCCCGTCGGGGGCTTCGAGCACGCCACCGCCACGAGCAGCGCCTCCTCGTGGGCCGTCAGCTTGCGGCCCGCACCGGGACGCGGGTCGTCGTGGAGGGCGCGCTCGGTCCCGCGCTCCACGAAGCGGCGCTTGGTCCGGTAGATCGTCGCCGGCCCCACCCCCACGGTCGTCGCGATGATTCGATCGGCCACGCCGGCATCGGCGGCGAGCAGCACCTGGGCGCGCTTGAGCGTGCGGACCCGCGTCGTCCCGCTCGCTACGACCGCCTCCAGGTCCCCGCGCTCCCTCGGGGTCAACTCCACCACGTAGTGCACGTTCATCCGCCACCCCTCCTCCCCTTCCATCCCGGCGCGCAGCGGAGCACTCTGCGGTCGTGTCGGTCCCCAACCCCGATCGGACTCCGCAGTTCACCGCCGCCCAGGGGCAGTACCTCGCGTTCATCTATGCCTACGCGACGATTCACCGCCAGGCCCCCGCCGAAGCGGACCTGCGGCGATTCTTCCGCGTGACCGCGCCGTCGGTGCACCGGATGGTGATCGAACTCGAGCAGCGAGGCCTGATCCGGCGGGTGCCGCGCACCGCACGCAGCATCGAACTGCTCGTCCCTCCAGAAGAGCTGCCTATTCTGCGGGACGTCGCGACGAGCCGATCAATCAGAACCTCTGTGCAGCGGTACTAGGTGCGGCACGACTGCGATGTCGGCGATGGAGTATGTGCCGCAGAAGAACTCCGAGTCCCCGAGCAGCCGCTCAAACTCATCATAGAGGCGCCCCATGTCTCGGCCCGCCGCCTCGTGCATCGCTGGGTGACTTTCCCGGCGCCCGAACTCCACCAGCGTGACCGCATACATGGCCGCGTCGAGCTGGGTGTCTGCGAGGTCTTCCACGAGTCGGCACTTGGCACGGAGGCGAGCGTCGGCCGGGTACAGGGCGGGCCGCGGGTGACGGTCCTCGAGGTACTCGCAGATGACCGTTGAGTCGTAGAGCGCGAAGCCGTCCTCGATAAGCGCCGGAACCTCGGCCCGCGGGTTCACATGGACGAAGTCCGTCCGGTTACAGTCCCCGTGGAGTGCACGCACCCGCTCGAAAGGCACTCCCTTCTCGTAGAGCGCGATGCGAACCTTGCGGGCGTAGGGGCTGAAGACGTCGTCGAAGAGCGTCAGCATGCTCGCGGTCTACCCATCCCGGCCGAGCAAAGCCATCCGGGCCTTGCGAGAGCTCCCCCGGCGGACCGTCTAACCGCTGGAAGGGATCGCTGTTAGGGCTCACGCTCAGAGACGGACCGGCCCTTCTCCCTGGCCCGGTCCAGGTTTCACGCCTATCATGGCCGTCATGGCACAGAGACCACGCATCTTTGTCCTCGCTCTCGTCTTCCTGTTCGTCGTCTGCGCACGCACCCGAGCCGAGGATCATTCGATGATGTCCAAAAGCGCTGGTGACACGCGGCAGCCGCTTCCCCTCCCGGCGATGATGGCTGACCACCAGAAGCAGAACATGCGCGAGCACCTTGCCGCGGTCCAAGCCATCATCGCCGCTGTCGGGCGCGACGACATGGACGCTGTTTCCAAAGGAGCGGCCCGCCTCGGCTACTCTGAAGCCATGGGACAGATGTGTGAGCACATGGGCGCCGCGGCACCCGGTTTCACTCCCATGGCCCTCAACTTTCACCACACCGCCGACACCATCGGCGAGGCCGCGCGGCGCGGCGACCGCGCTGGAGTCCTGTCCGCCCTCGACCGGACGCTGCAAACCTGCGTGGGCTGTCACGCCACGTATCGGCAAGAGGTTGTCGACGACGAGACGTGGAAGAAGCTCACCGCCGCCACCACGTCGCGGTGATGAAGGAGCAACCGCGGTCAACTACGTCGTAGGCCCCTCAGGCGCGTCCGAACGGCGCGCGCCCCGCATAGCGGGCCGCGCTGCCGAGCTCCTCCTCGATGCGGGCGAGCTGGTTGTACTTGGCGACCCGCTCGCCCCTGCATGGAGCCCCGGTCTTGATCTGTCCCGCGCCCGTCGCGACGGCGAGGTCGGCGATGAAATCGTCGGAGGTCTCACCGGAACGGTGGCTGATCACGGTGCCCCAGCCCGCGCCGCGCGCGGTCGCGATCGCGTCCAGCGTCTCGCTCAGCGAGCCGATCTGGTTCAGCTTGATGAGTGCCGCGTTGCCAACCCGATCGGCGATGGCCCGCCGGATGATGTCGGGATTCGTCACCAGGATGTCGTCGCCGACGAGCTGTACGCTGCCGCCGACCGCCGCCGTAAGCCGCTGCCATCCGGCCCAGTCGTCTTCGGCCAGGCCGTCCTCGAGCGACCAGATCGGGAACTGTCGCAGCCAGGACTCCCATAGCGCGATCATCTCGTCGGTCGTGCGTCGCGTGCCCCCCGACTTTCGGAAGACGTAGGCGCCGTCGGCATAGAGGCTGCTGGTCGCGGGGTCGAGCGCGATGGCGACATCGTCGCCCGGCCGCAGGCCCGTCTTCGTGATCGCCTCCAGGATCGCTTACACCGCGTGGACGTCCTCTCCCAGGTTCGGGGCAAACCCGCCTTCGTCGCCGACGTAGTCGACTGGCCGCCCGCCTTCCAGCGTCGTCCGCAGCGCCTGTGAGGTCTCGGCTCCCAGGCGAAGCGCCTCGCGAAAGCTCGCCGCGCCGACGGGTGCGATCATGAACTCCTGGAGGTCGACGTCGTTGTCCGCGTGGAGCCCCGCCGTTCAGCACGTTGAACATCGGCACCGGCAGCAGCGCCGCGTCGGCGCCGCCGAGGCGGCGATGGAGCGGCACGCCTGACGACGCGGCCGCCGACCGTGCAACAGCAAGCGAGACGCCGAGGATAGCGTTCGCCCCAGGCGGCCCTTGTTCGGCGTGCCATCGAGAGCGCACAGCCGTGCATCGAGGGCTCGCTGGTTCGACGCGAGCGGTCGCCGTCGCGAAGCTCCACGGGCTCGCCGGTATCGGTGGACGCCCCCTGACGGGACGGCAGCACGCCCGAAGCTGCCGTCGTCCAGACGGACGTCCACTTCGACGTTGGGATTCCCGTGAATCGAGGATATCGCGGGCGTGAATGGAGGCGATGCCTGGCATAGATCAATCCAGCGAACGCCGCGGCGTCGCACCGACGAGCGGAAATCAGTGCCCACACTCGGCGCTGGGCTATCTCACCCCGAGAGAGTTCGCGGACCAATTGTCGGCCTGCTGTAGGCAAAACAAGGGTCGCCCCACACTTCTTCGCACTTCAGTTCTTCGGCGGCACTGCGGTTCCCGCCAATCGCGAGAATGGCGCCCGGTCCTTCAGACCGATAATCTGTTGGCTACCGGTTACAGACGAAGTCCGGCGGGCAACCGCCCCTGCACGTCGTGCCGGTCTCCGCGGCGGCTTCCGGCCACCAGTCGTCGACGCAGCAGTTGAGGCGCGTCATCGTATTGGCGTAGGCGCCGCTCCGCCGCGAGAGATCGTAAGTCAGCGTGCCGGGTTTGCCGGAGTGGAGGCCCTCCTCGTCGGGATCGAGGAAGAGATCGGTGAGTTCGTTCCCGTTGGCCCCTTTGACGTACAGCTTCAGCTGCCGCGGCTCGCAGACGCGCCCGCACGGCGGCGGAGTCGGCCCCGGCCCGGGCGGGCACGCGGGGCAGTCGGAGTGTGTGCCGCAACGGACGCCCGGTGCGTTCCGGCACCACTTCGTCTCCTTCTCTACGCAGGCATGGTTGTTGCCAGGAAAGAGCGCGCGGCAGGTGGTGTCGTCGATGCAGGGTGGAGCCACGCGGCACTGCCCTCCGAGACAGACCGCGCCCGGCCCGCACGACCCGTTCGGGCTGCACGCCGGTTCGGCGGTGGGGGCGCAATGCCCCCCTATGCAGGTCGCGCCGGCGCCGCAGTCCGCGTCGGTCGTGCAGGCAGGCGCGTCGAGGTTGGCACAGCGACCGACGCTCCCCGGACGGGTCAGAAGGTACCGCAGCTTCGTCGGTACCGTCGGTCGCTTGGTCTGATGGCCACACAGGGCATGACGCAGCGGAGGACGACTGAAGGCGCCGCCGGGGCTCACCGACAGAAGGTAGGGGCGCAGGTCGTGGCCGTCGCAAGGCGTGCCGTCGTCTCCCTGCGGGCACGCCTGCGACCCTGGTGTGTCGAGGGCCAAGCCGAGGGCGGTGGGCAACACGTCGGTCGAGTGCCCGAGCTCAGCGATCTCGTTCGCCGGGGGCGGCGTTTCCTGCGTGCCGTCCCAGCCCGGCACGGCCGGCAGGTTACGCGGGTCGAAGACCACGATGCGCGTGCGATAGCCATTCTCGGTGAAGGCGTGCTTCGAGTTGGGCAGGAACCAACCGTTGTCGGACATGTAGACGAGGACGGTGTGGCGCGCGAGATCGGGGGAGACGGCCGCGGCCCACGTGCCGCCACACTGGGCCGGGGCGGTGACATCGAAGCGCGCCTGGCCTGAGCGGTCGATGCAGTGCGGGGCGCTGGCGCGTGCGAGGTACTCGCGGATCTCGCGGATGGAATCGTCCACCCACCACATGTTGGCGTAGAAGGCTCGCTCGCTGCCGAACTGTGCCTCGTTGAAGGCCGACACCACGGGCGCGCAGCTCCCCGCGTTGCAATACTGAGCGAGCTGGAACAGGCCGCCGAGTGCAGGGGGGGTGACGCTGCCGAGTAGGTCTCGGTGGCAGCTGGTGAGCTGAGCGGCTGGTGGGGGATGCGGGGTGCCGCCCAAGCGAAGAAGTGCTGCACCGCGAACTCCGCCGGCGAGGTCCCGGGCAGGCGGAAGAACAGCCCGTCGAGGAACTCGAAGAGGTCCTCCATGTTGAAGATCGTCGTCGGGTTGTAGTCCGCGGCCATCTCCGAGCCGCAGCGCGGGGGGCTGCCGTTCAGGCCCGGGAGGCAGTTCGTGCGTCCGAGTCGCCGGCCCCTGGCGAGCGCGTCGAAGCCATGGTCACCCACCGAGCCCGTGAACTTGCCACCGAGGAAGGTGCAGTAGCCGCCCACCCGGTTGCCGTCGTTGTAGGGATCGACCGGCGCCGCTGCGTCGTCACCGAGCGCGCGCAGGACCTTCGGGATGGTGGCGAAGTGGTCGGCGATCTGCGGCCGGCCGTCGAAGCTGCGGGCGTAACGACCCGTGAGGATCGAGTCGATCGACGGGTAGCACCAGGACGCCGTGTTGTGTGCGATGGGGAACACGGCGCCGTAGCCGGCGAGCAGGTCGAGGTTGGGGGTGGACGGCGGCGGGATGGGAGTGCCGGTCTGCACGCTGCGGCATTCGCCCGCGGTGCCGTAGTGACAAGCGCCCTGGTCGTCGCCGTAGAGCAGGATGACGTTCGGCCGCGACCTGATCGGTGACGGCACGCAGGCGACGCCGTCGATCGGGCAGATCCCGTCCGCGGAGCATGCCACGCCGCCGGCGCACATGCCTTCCACGGCCGGGCAGCAGGGCCTGTCCCCGGTGCGATGGTTGGGGGAGTAGAAGACCGACGGAGGCTCGCAGCCGTTCAGACGCGTGGCCCACTGGAGGTGCCTGGCCTGCGCGAGCGGCGGGCAGACGAGGCCTGCCAGCAGTGCGGCGAGAAGAGCGAGAGAAACTCCAGGTACACGGCTCCGCATTGCGGGTCTGCCTTCCTTTTTCGGACTGGTCGCCGGGTGCTGGTTCGTAACCGCCTACTTGCAGGTGAGATCGGACGGACACGAGTCTCCCGCAGCGCACAGGGTCCCCGCGGCCGGGACCACCTGCGGCCACCAGTTGTCGATGCAGCAGTTCATCCGCCTGATGGCCGCCGCGTAGGGGCCGTTCAGATTCGAGAGCTGGCCGACCAGCGTGCTGCCGTCGCCGGAGAAGAGCCCGTGCTCGTCCGGATCGACGAACGGGTCCGTCAGCTGCACCGAGGGAACGTTCGCGGCGTTGTGCCCGGGGGTGATGTAGAGCTTGAGCGTCCGGGGCTCGCACAGCCTGCCGCACGGGACCGGACTACCGTTCGCGCTCGGACAGGAGGGACAGTCGTCGTTCGTGGCGCAGGCGACGCTCGGGTCGTTGCGACACCAGCGCGTATCCCTGGCCGCGCAGGCGTAGCCGCTGCCCAGCAGGGAGGTGCAATCCCCGTCGTCCAGACACACCGGCCCCATCCGGCAGCGCCCCGCCAAACAGACGCTTCCTGCCGGGCAGCCTGCCGTCGCCGCGCACGACGTTTCGGCCACCGCCATGGCGCAGTGGTCACCCAGGCAGAAGTCGCCTGCCGCGCAGTCGCTGGAAGTCGTACACGAGGGTTCAGCGAGCTTCGTGCATCGACCGACACTTCCCGGTCGTGTGAGGAGGTAGCGGCTCTGCGTCGGCGACGTGGGCCGCTCGGTGTGATGGCCGCAGAGCGCATGTCGCAGGGTCTCGGGGGCCGCGGCACCGCCCGGCGCCCAGGGAAGATAGGGCCGCAAGTCGTGGCCGTCGCATGCCGAGCCGTCGCTGCTCTGTGGACACGGCTGGCCGGCGGGTGTCCCGGCGGCATACCCGACCACGGTCGGCAGCACGTCGACCCCGTTGGCGAGGGCCGAGGTCTCTCGAGGAGTCGGTGGGGCGACCTGCTGGGGGTCCCAGGATGGAACGTCGGGCAGGACCCGCGGGTCGAAGACGAGAAGCCGCGTCCGATAGCCGTTTTCGGTGAAGGCGTGCTTCGACCTGGGCAGGAACCACCCGTTGTCCGCGAGGTACAGGATGATCGTGTTGCGGCCCAGGTCCGGGCTCACCCCACTCCAGGTCCCCGAGCATGCTCCTGGTGTCGTGACGTCGAAGCGGCTCCGGCCGTCGGCTCCGATGCAGTGAGGCGCCGTCTCGGCGACCAGGAAGTGCCGGAGCTCGCGGATGTTGTCGTCGACCCACCACATGCTCGCGTAGAAATCGTGGCCCGTCCCGAAATTGGTCTCGTTGAACGCCTGCACCGCGGGTGGACAGCTACTTCCGGTGCACCACTTCCCGAGATCCATCACGCCGCCGAGCGGGAACAGCCCGGCGCCTCCGAACAGGTAGTCGCGGATGGGCTGCGGCGCACGGAGACCTTGATGTGGGATGCGGGGCGCATGCCAGACGAAGAAGCGCTGCACGGCATAGTCCGCCGGCGTGGCCGCGGGATCCTTGTAGAGCAGCATGTCGATGAAGTTGAAGACGTCGCTCATCCGGCTCGTCGTGAACGGCGAATAGGCGGCGCCGATCGCGGTCCCGCACCGCGGGGGTGATCCCGGCGGTCCCGCCACGCAGTCGTTGCGGCCCAGCTTGCGCCCGCTCGTCTTCGTGACAGCGTCGAAGCCCGGCTCACCGGGCGAGGCGGCGAACTTGCCTCCGAGCAAGGTGCAGTAAGCGCCGACGGCCGCATTCGAGTCGTAGGGATCTGGCGTGGTCGCGGCGACGCCCTCGAGCCGGTGCAACGCCTGACCCACGGTCACGTACGCGTCCGCGACGCGCCGGACGCCGTTGAAACTTCGCTGGTAGCGGCCGGTCAGGATCGAATCGAGGGACGGAAAACACCAGCTCGCCGTGTTGTGAGCCACCGGGAAGACCGTCCCGTAGCCGGCGAGGAGGTCGAGGTTCGGCGTCTTCGGAGGGGAATGGGCGTGCCGCTCTGCACGCTCCGACATTCGCCCGCCGTGCCATAGTGACAAGCACCCTGGTCGTCCGCAATGAACAGGATGACGTTGGGGCGCGCCGTGGTCGACCCCGGGATGCGTGGCACCGTCTCGGTGGGACAGGTTCCGCTGGCGGGGCACGCGTTGCCGCCCGGGCACACGCCCTCGATCGTGGGACAACACGGCTTCCGGCCGGGTACGTGGTGCGGCGAGTAGAAGACATGCGGCGGCTCGCAGAGCGGGCCAACCCGCTTCGACCACTGAACCGATACGCGTGCGTACGCGGGGACGCCGAGCGTCGAGACAAGCGCCAGCAGCATCGCCGCACAGCGTCGCTTGCGGTGTGAATCGACGAGCGAGCGCTGTGTGACCGTCGTTCCGGTGCGCCGCGCCAGCGAGGCTCTGCCGATCGAAGACATCACACCCGCTTGCCCACCGTCCATCGTATGTCCTCAGGCGTGAGCGAACGAATGGTACGAGCGCCGTTTGGAGACACGCTCGCCGAGGCCTTCACAGGGTCATACCTCTGCCCCTCGTTGGTCGTCAGGTAGGAGTCATCAGCCACCGCGGCGGTTATACGGCGGACTCCATCGCCGTGTTGCGGCGGTGACCTCTAACTTCCGCGCGTGCCGAGTGTCAAGAGAAATCCACGCTCTTGACTTCTCCACTCGCCTGCCGCTATCGCATCCCGCTATCGCTGTTCGACATGAGTGAGCAGGTGGGTCCGAGACGAGTGGGCGCCGGCATCGCCGGGGGACTGCTGGCCGGTGCCGTCGTGGGAGCGGCAGAGGCGGCCGTCGGATGGCTTCATGCCCACGGAGCCGGAGAGCTCCCGCCCGTCACCTGGGCCCTCTACACCTACGGCCTGATCGGGGCAGTGGGCGGGCTGGGTGCCGGCGTTCTGGCTTCCCTCCTTGGTCTCGACGCCTTCGCGCTCGCGCTTGCCGCAGTCGGGGTCGTGCTTACCATCGCGGTTGGGCGCTTTCGGATCATTCGTGACGTGTTTCTCGAGCAGGCGCCGCACGGCCTCATACCCCGGCTCATCGAGATTGCGAGCATCGCTGCGGTCTGCGCTCTCGGCGTGCTGCTCTGGCGTGCGCTTCGTGGGCTTGGTGAAAGACGCGCCCTGATGACGCGTCCTGTCGTCGCCGCGCTGATCGTCGCAGGGCTCGGTGGCGCATGGGCCGCGGCCGCGACGTCCCTCATCCACCCCGGACCCGCGGCGATCGCTCCGAGTGCGGCAACTGCGCCGGAGGGCGCTCCCAACGTCCTCCTCGTCGGGGTCGACACCCTGCGTGCCGATCACCTGTCCTGCTACGGCTATGCCGCGACCAAGACCCCAGCCATCGACGCTCTTGCCGCCGACGGCGTGCGCTTCAGCAATGCCTTCTCGCAGGCCTCGTGGACGCGCCCCTCGTTCGCAACGATCCTGACGGGACTCTACCCGTCGTCGCACGGCACGGTGCACAAAGCGGACAAGCTCCCCGACGGCATCGACACGGTCGCCGAGCTTCTGCACGCGGCAGGGTACCGGACGATCGGCTTTGCCGACAACGTCAACATTGCGCCTGCCTTCAATTTTCAGCAGGGTTTCGACGAGTATCACTACCTCGCTCCGGCGTTGTTCTTCTACGCCGATGACGCGACGGCACAGCTCACCCTCTACAGCGGCCTTCGCCTGGTGCGGGAGCGGTTCTTCGCCCGCTCCGTCGACGTGCACAACTACTACCAGCCCGCCGAGACCGTCACCGCGACGGTTCGTCGGTGGCTCGACGGCGCCGGTGCCTCTCCCCAGCCGCTCTTTCTGTTCGTCCACTACATGGACCCGCACGACCCCTACTTCGTGCACCCCTTCAACGGCGAGGGCTACGCGCGCGTCGCGGACCCCAATCCTCCGCCGGCCGTCGCTGACACCTACCGCCGGCTGTACGACGGGGAGATCGGCTACCTCGACACGCATCTGGCCGCGCTCTTCGACGACCTCAAGCGTCGGGGACTCTACGATCGCACCCTCATCATCCTCACCGGAGATCACGGCGAAGAATTCCAGGAGCACGGTGGCTGGTGGCATGGGACGACCCTCTACGACGAGCAGATCCACGTGCCCCTCATCGTCAAACCGCCGCGCAGCCAGAACAAGGCACGCGAAGCGACGGAGATGGTCATGAGCGTCGACATCGTGCCGACGATCCTCGCTGCGGCGCACCTCACGCTTCCGAAGACGCTCCAGGGGCATCCGCTTTCGCTTGACGGCTCGGGGCCGACCCAGCGCGAGCGCGTCTTCGCCGAAGAGGACTTCGAGGGGAACGTCCTCCAGGCGGTTCGGACGCCGGAGTGGAAGTTCATGGTGGCTAACGAGGACAATCCGCGCGGCCTGCCCACTCAGCAACTCTTCAACCTCACGCAGGACCCGATGGAGAAGAGCGACCTCGCCTCACGGTCCCCACAGGACGTGGAGATCTGGCGCGCTGCGCTCGGACAGTGGTTCGTGGCAGCGAGTGCACAGGCCCACGCCAGCGAGCACGGGGCGACCGACGCCGCAACGGCGGACCGCCTGCGGGCGCTGGGGTATCTCAAGTGAGCATCGCGGCAGCCACGGGCAACGTTCGCTATATGGTCGACGACGTCGGCGCCGCCGTTGCCTTGTACACGACCTACCTCGGCTTCACGCTGCTCTCCACTGCGGCGCCGGCCTTTGCAGACGTCA
This sequence comes from uncultured delta proteobacterium, assembly GCA_963815115.1. Taxonomy (GTDB): domain Bacteria; phylum Desulfobacterota; class Binatia; order DP-6; family DP-6; genus CAVQLX01. The sequence goes on from CAWFFN010000005.1 coordinate 116,998, forward strand.
CCCGTGGATCGCTGCGGCTGCTACTCAGCGGGAAGACGAGCTCGGCTGGCCGACCCATGCCCGACGGCACGCAGCCAAGCCCCGGCGGCTGGAACCGCATCCAACTGGTCGCCGATGACCTCGGCGCCGAGGTCACCCGGCTCCGCGCCGCTGGCCTCAGGTTCCGGAACGACATCGTGATCGGACCCGGCGGGTCGCAGATCCTCTTGGAGGATCCCTCCGGCAACCTCGTCGAACTGTTCCAGCCCGCTCGGTGAGAAGCCCCAACCCTCGTGTGATAGTGCAGCGATGACGCTTCTCAGGGCGAGACACTGCCCGCGTCTGCTTGGCGCGGGCGCGCACTGAGCGTCTCGGCCCGCAGTCCTGCCACGTCGTCCCGGGTCACCGCGTGGAGCATCGGATCGCGCCGGAGGAGGAGCAGCAGCCCGCCAGGCACCGACAGGGGGATCTTCTCGATCCAGAACCCGAGGTTCCCGATGAGGAATGCCTTTGCTGCCCCAGCCTTGCTTCCGAGCAGCCACACGAACACGAGTTCCCGGACTCCTTCGCCGGAGGCGGATGGCGCGATGAACGTCCCGAGCGTCATGACCGCCGAGGCGAACAAGACCTCGCTGATGCGGACGTCGTGCGTGCCCAAGGACATCGCATTCGCGAAGTACATGAGCGTGGTTGTGAGCTGCCCGAAAACGGCGAGACCAAGAGCCAGCAGGAGCTGCGTGCGTCGTGTCGAGTAGGTGGTGACGGCGTCGATGATCTCGCCGACGAATCGCCGCACACGGGCGTTCGGGATGACCCGGACGACGCGCCGGAACCAAGCGGGCTGCAGCAGCACGAGCACCGCCAACAGCACCGTCCCCGCAAAGGGAACCTTGAGGGCCCCGACCAGCTCGCCGAAGGATTGGCCGTGTGTCAGGCGGCCAGCGAACGGCATGAAGACCAGGATCAGCGCGAAGAGCGCCACGAGCCCCAGGATCCGCTCGACCACGAGCGTCGTTGCACATTCGACCGGACGTCGCGTCAGCCGGATGGTCTCGTAGAGCCGCCACGCGTCGAGCCCCATAGTACTCGGGGCGACGATGCCGAAGTAGCGGCCGATGAAGTAGGTACTGCTCAAGAACCCGAACTCCAGCTCGATCCCTTGTCCGTCAAGCAGGATCTGCCAGCGCCAGACATTGGCGAAGATGCCGAGGAGCTTGATCGCCATGGCGGCAAAGAACCACGGGAGGAACACCGCAAGCCGAAGGTCACGAACCTCGTTCCAGATGTCAGAGAGGTCCGCCGGGACGAGTTGGAGGCCCTGCACGCGGAAATAGACCGGAGTGCCCGCCTGCCTCAGCGGGACCGCCACGAACCGGCCGTCGGCCGTTCTCTCATAGACGGTGCTCAGTTCGGCCCCGTTGCAGTGGCGTGACGCTTTGAACTGACGGATGCTGCCGTCCGCGGCCGAGACGAAGACCGGGCGCTCGGCACCGACTTGGCAGACCTCGCGCTCCGAAACTGGGACCCTGGGTTCGGGCAGGTGCTGCCCGGTCAACCGTGCCCGCAACCGCCCCACGATGCCGGGGAAGGCAGGATTCGCGGTCATGAACTCGCCCGGCGCATCCAGAGTGGCCTTGTCCACGGCCACGTATCCGCCGCCGAACTCGACGAAGATCCCGGCAAAGATGGCGAGCGTCACCGCGAGCTTGAGGGGCCCGCTCCTGAGCCCCCTCATGGCACGATCATCCCATCGCCGCCTTGGCGGTTCCTTCTCCGCGCTTCGGTGTTCATGGATTCGCAGCCACGGTCCATTGACCCTTCCTGCATTTGACGCGACAATGCCCCACTCCTACAGGAGCTGTTATCGTCGCACGATATCGTATATCGATACCTCGGCGTGCAAACCATGGATGACCAGGAGCTCTACGTCGGCCTGATCCGCCTCCACATCCTCCATCACGCTGTCGAGGAGCCGATCTTCGGCCTCGGCATCATCGAGGAGCTCGCTCGTCACGGATACAAGCTGAGTGCAGGGACGCTCTACCCTCTCCTCCACGGGCTGGAGGGGAAGGGGTACCTGCGATCCTCGGAGCAGCGGCACAACGGTCGGGTCCGGCGGATCTACCGGGCAACGGCGCGAGGACGTCGGGCCCTGGAGGCCGCGAAGGGGAAGGTGCGCGAGCTCTTCGGCGAGCTGTTCGAGGAGTGATTGCCGCGTCCAATCTGAGGTCCGGTGCGTCGCAGGACAGCGGAAGGAGACCCATGAACGGTGGCCAGGGCCTCGCGGCGCTTGCCGTCCTGTTCCTCGCAATGCCGGCGGGCGCAGCGGACCAGACCGAGCCCACCTACCTCCCGCCGCAGAGCGCGACCCGAGTGCTGACCGTCGCGAAGGAAGGCCAGGCCGAGGCCGGGGTCGTCGTCCTCACCGAGGCGCTCGCCATCAAGGAAACGGGTCCGAAGGAGACGGTCGCTCGGTTCGCCGAGACCTACGCCTTCTCTCCCGCGGTCTTCGCGGTCTACCGCGACCAGCCGACCCTCATCACCTTCCGCAACCTCCAGCCCGACGATGTCCATGACTTCATGCTCACCGACCCGAGCGGCTCAGTGCTCATGAAGGTTCAGTTCCCGGCCCTGGCGGACACGTCGTACGTCTTCACGTTCCATCGAGAAGGAATATTCCCCTTCTATTGCACGATGCACCAGCCTGCGATGAGCGGGCAGATTCTCGTCCTCCCACCCAAGAGCGGCGGCTGAGCCGAGTGGGCGTGCCTCGGCCTGTCCGTCTAAAACCTCCCGCTCGTGATGTTCCACGTGATGTCGCCCTTCGCGAGCCGCGCGATCGCGGTTCGCGTGAACCTTCCCTGCTCCCACTGGTATCGGCGGAGCTCATGCTGATCCTCCGACCCGACGTAGACCTCCGCCTTGCCATCACCGTCCAGGTCCGCCACGTAGACCGGGTGCTCGAAACCCGACGACTCCGCATCGATGGGGGTCTTCTTCCAGCCATCGCCATCCCGCTCGAAGAGCCAGAGCCCGGAGGAGAGCGCCCCGGCGACGATGGCAATCTTGCCGTTGCCGTACACATCGCCGGCCGCCATGGAGCGCAGCTGGCGATCGGCGAGCGTCGCGACGTCCCGGCTTTGCAATCCGCCCTCGGCCCAGCGGTACTGCTTGACCGTCACCGGGCGTAGCACCTTCCCCTGAGCGTCTACGGCTGCCTCCCACGCAGCGTAGAGCTCCACGCGCCCGTCGCCGTCGAGATCCGCGGCGAGAATCTCCTTGGCGTGCGTGTCGGACGCCTGTTCCACGATGGTCTTCTCCCATTTGCCATCGACATGACGGTAGAGGCGCACATCACCCGCCTGTGGCTGGTCGAGCTTGTTCGGCTGACTCACACTCGCGAAGAACTCCGCCCGGCCGTCGCCGTCGATGTCGCCGATCTCGATCTCGTGGGCGAACCGCTCCGGCTCTCGATTCACTTCCTCGACCCGCCAGTTGTCGTCTGGGTGGACGACCGCGATCACCCCCTGGTCGTGAGTCGCGATCACGAACTCATTCTTCCCGTCGCCGTCCACGTCCCCTTCTTCGACATCGCGGAGGCGATCGAACTTCCCGCCGAATGTTGGGCTCCAGTGTGTCTCCTGCCGCCACTGGCCACCGGCAAATCGCCAGACCTTGAGCATGGCGCGATCGCCCCCGATAGTGAGGATGCCACCATCGTAGGGGAGCGCCTTGTGAAAGACGTTGCTGTCCGGGTCCTCCAGGGTCACGGGCGTCCAGCCGCTCTCTGTCTTTCGGACGATGGTGAGCTTGGCCGCTCCGGGGATCGCTTCCGGCTTGCCATCCGCGCCCACTCGGTCGTGAAACTGCGCCTGGGTCACCAGAAGGGCGGGGTAGGGGCCACCCCCGAGCGCCTCGCGGACCGCCACCGGTTCCTGGTTCTTCGACTGATCGCCACAACCGATCCCCGCGGTGGCCAGAGCGGCCATCGCCAGTGCCAACCGAAGCGGCCTCACGGCTCGTCCTCGAGCGTTTTCATGTCACGTGCGTCCTTCATCGTGCCCTCGTTGCCTCCTCGAGCACCTCAATGATATCGACCACCGATATCGTGTCGCGATATGGAGGAGCAACACGAATGTCCAACGGAGACACGAACGGACCGACCGGGTCCGCAGCCATTCTTCTGATACGCCTCGCGGTCGGGGGCATCTTCCTCTCCGAGGGCGTACAGAAGTTCCTCTTCCCCGAGGCGCTCGGTGTGGGTCGCTTCACGACCATCGGGATCCCGGCACCGCAGATCCTGGCGCCGTTTGACGGGGTCGTCGAGATCGGCTGCGGGCTCCTCGTTCTTCTCGGCCTCTTCACGCGCCTCGCGACCATTCCGCTCATCGTGGACATGCTCGTCGCCATTGCCACGACGAAGGTGCCGATCCTTCTGAAGAGCGGCTTCTGGAGCATGGCCCATGAGGCCCGGACCGACTGGGCGATGCTGCTGGGCTCCCTCTTCCTACTCGTCGCGGGACCGGGGCCGTGGTCCCTCGACGCTCGGCGGGGTCGAGGACAAGGGCCCCGCTATGGGTAGCCCGGCAGAGAGATCCGCATCCCCGGCGGCGGCGCTCCGAGAGTTGGCAGCGCTCTTCCTCCGCCTGGGCGCCACCGCCTTCGGGGGACCGGCCGCGCACATCGCGATGCTCGAAGACGAGGTCGTGCGGCGGCGCCGCTGGCTCACCCACGAACGCTTCCTCGACATGTTGGGGGCGACGAACGTCATCCCGGGTCCGAACTCGACCGAAATGGCGATCCATGTCGGTCTCGACCGCGCGGGTCTCCCGGGGGTGGTGATCGCCGGCATGTCGTTCATTCTCCCCGCCGCCCTCATCACCCTCCTCATCGCCTGGGCCTACGTGCGCTTCGGAGCGCTCCCCGAAGCGAGCGCTTTTCTCTACGGCGCGAAGGCGGCGATCATCGCCGTGGTCCTGCAGGCACTGTGGCGCCTTGGCCGTGCGGCCCTCCGATCGCGGCCGCTGGTCGTCACGGCGCTCGTTGCGCTCGCGGCGTCGGCGCTCGGCGTGCACGAGCTCGTCGTGCTCTTCGGGGCCGGCGGCGTGCTCGCCGCGGGTGAGGCCTTGAAAGCGCGGCTGAGCGACAAGCGGCTCCCCCCGACCGTCGCCACGTGCCTTGTGCCGCTCGGGATCGCGGAATGCGCCGGGACGGCTGCGGCGACGTTCACGCTCGGCGGCCTGTTCCTCTTCTTCCTCAAGGTCGGGGCGGTTCTCTTCGGAAGCGGCTACGTCCTGCTCGCATTCCTCCGCGCGGATCTGGTCGAGCGCTGGCACTGGCTCACGAACGAGCAGCTCCTGGACGCGATCGCGGTCGGCCAGATCACGCCCGGACCCGTCTTCACGCACCGCCACCTTCATCGGCTACCTTCTCGGGCGCACGCGGGGGGCGTTGGTCGCGACCGTGGGCATCTTCCTGCCAGCCTTCGTTTTCGTCGCGCTCATCGGGCCGTTTCTTCCACGCATCCGACGATCCGCAACGGCGGCGGCGTTCCTCGACGGCGTGAACGTCGCCTCGCTGGCGCTCCTCGCGCTGGTCACTGGGGCACTCGCGTACGGCGCGATCGTCGATTGGAAGACGGCTGGTATTGCCTTCGGAGCGACCGTTCTCCTCGTGCGCTGTGGCTTGAACTCCGCCTGGCTCGTCCTCGGCGGCGGCGTCCTCGGTCTCCTGGCAGGGTAGGGAGATACCATCGGGACTCCCAGAGTCCTCAGGTCGACCGTCGCACGGGGGCTCCTCGTGGCGGCGGTCTTCTGGTCATCGCTCCAGCGATCGGCGTTGGCTGGGCCGCCGTACGTGACTGACGACCCAGAGCCGGTGGATTACCAGCATTGGGAGGTCTACCTCGCCTCACAACTCGCTCATGACTCGGGCGGGTGGTCGGGAACGGCTCCTCACATCGAGATCAACTACGGTGTCGTGCCGAACGTCCAGCTCCATGTCATTGCGCCTGCCATCGTCGACGCCCCGACTCACGGGCGGACACGGTACGGCTATGGCGATACGGAACTCGGCACGAAGGTTCGTTTCGTCCAGGAGACCACGTGGCGACCCCAGGTCGGCGTGTTCCCACTCCTCGAGGTTCCGACGGGGGACCATCGTCGAGGACTCGGAAGCGGCCACACGAAGGCCTTCCTCCCACTGTGGCTACAGAAGAGCTTCGGGCCGTGGACAACATATGGTGGTGGGGGCTACTGGCTGAACCCGGGCAAGGGCAACCGCGATGGGGCCTTTGTCGGCTGGCAGATCCAACGGCAGGCGCTTTCAAACCTCAACGTGGGTGCCGAGGTCTTCCACCAAACCCCGCAGGAGGAAGGCGGCGAGCCGGAGACTCGATTCAACATCGGCTGCGTGTTCGACTTTAGCGAGACGCACCATCTGCTCTTGTCTGCCGGCCGCGGTCTTCAGGGGCCAAACGAAGCTCAGCTCTACCTCGCGTATCAGCTCACCTTCGGGCCTGACGCACGATGACGGAGGAGTTCAGGGTCAACGGGGATTCTCTTGCACTACGTCCGGCAGAGCTTTCGTTCGCCCGCATCATAGACAGACCCACGTGGCTGGTGGAGCTTCAGAGTGCTCCGAGTGCCCGTGACGTGGGCGCGCGACGCTCCTCCCAGGACGAGGCCGCGGACGACGGCGTGCCGCATTCGCTCCCCAATCTCCATCTGACATCGGAGCCGGTGATGTGCGACGCCCGCGTGGGCTGGGCCTGCGCATCCGGGCGGTCTGTGGTCGACGGGTTGCAGGCCCCTCAGGGGCGCCCGAACGGCGCGCGCCCCGCATAGCGGGCCGCGCTGCCGAGCTCCTCCTCGATGCGGGCGAGCTGGTTGTACTTGGCGACCCGCTCGCCCCTGCATGGAGCCCCGGTCTTGATCTGTCCCGCGCCCGTCGCGACGGCAAGGTCGGCGATGAAGTCGTCGGAGGTCTCGCCGGACCGGTGGCTGACGACCGTGCCGTAGCCGCCTGCGCGCGCTGCGGCGATGGCCGCGAGCGTCTCCGACAGGGTGCCGATCTGGTTCAGCTTGATGAGTGCGGCGTTGGCGACCCGCTCGGCGATCGCGCGTTGGATGATCGCCGGGTCGGTGACGAAGATGTCGTCGCCGACCAGCTGGATCGTGGACCCGAGCCGCGTGGTGAGCAACCGCCACCCCTCCCAGTCGTCCTCGGCCAGACCGTCCTCGATCGACCAGATCGGGAACTGGCGCACCCACTCTTCGTAGAAGTCCACCAGCTCGGCAGCGGATCGTCGGCTGCCGTCCGATTTCCGGAACACGTAGCTGCCGCCCTCGAAGAACTCGCTGGCCGCGGGGTCGAGCGCGAGCACCATGTCCACGCCCGGTCGCAGCCCGGCTCGTTCGACGGCTTGGAGGATCAGCTCGACCGCCTCGACGTTCGCCTTCAGGCTCGGCGCAAAGCCGCCCTCGTCGCCCACCGCCGTGGCGTAGCCCCGCGCCTTCAGCACCGCCTTGAGCGCATGATAGGTCTCCGCGCCCATCCGCAGCGCCTCGGCGAACGACGTGGCACCGACGGGCGCGATCATGAACTCCTGCAAGTCAACACTCGTGTCGGCGTGGACGCCACCATTGAGCACGTTGAACATCGGGACGGGAAGTAGATGCGCGCCCATCCCGCCGAGCGAGCGGTAAAGGGGCAGGTTCCGCGACCGGGCGGTTGCGCGCGCCACGGCGAGCGAGACGCCGAGGATGGCGTTGGCGCCCAGCCTCCCCTTGTTCGGCGTGCCGTCGAGGGCACGGAGGCGCTCGTCGACGGGCGTCTGGTCACCGGCGTCCATGCCGACAAGCGCAGGAGCGATCTCCGTATCGACGTTGCCCACCGCCCGACGCACCCCCTTGCCCCCGTATCGGTGCGGCTCGCCGTCGCGCAGCTCGACCGCTTCCCGGCTGCCGGTCGAGGCTCCGGAGGGAACCGCCGCCCGGCCGGTGCTGCCGTCGTCGAGAAGAACGTCGACCTCGACGGTGGGATTGCCTCTGGAGTCGAGGATTTCCCGGGCGCGGACCGCTGCGATGCGACCGCTCATCGCCGCACCTCCCCGCCCGTCACCGCGCCCTCGGCTGCCGAGGACACGAGCGACACGTACTTGGCGAACACCCCTCTCGCGTAGCGCGGAGCCCGCGGACGCCAGCGCGCGCCGCGCTCGCGCATGATCGGCTCGGACACCAGGAGGTCGAGCCGCCGAGCGTTCACGTCGAACGCGATCGTGTCCCCCTCCTCGACGAGTGCGATCGGACCGCCCACCGCCGCCTCTGGCGCCACGTGCCCGGCCATCAGGCCGTGCGTCGCGCCACTGAAGCGCCCGTCGGTGAGCAGCGCGACCTCCTCCCCGAGCCCCTCGCCGACGAGCGCCGCTGTCACACCGAGCATCTCGCGCATCCCGGGACCGCCGCGCGGCCCCTCGTAGCGGATGACGACGACGTCGCCCGGACGGATCTGCCGTGCGATCACAGCGGCCATCGCATCTTCCTCCCGGTCGAATACCCGCGCCGGCCCCCGGTGCTGGATGCGCTCATGGCCGGCCATCTTCACGACGCACCCATCCGGAGCGAGACTCCCTCTCAATATGACGAGGCCGCCGGTCGACTTGAGCGGCCGCTCCAGCGCACGCACCACCTCCTGGCCCGCGGTCTCGAGGGTCCGTTCGGCCTCCTCGGCGAGCGTCCCGCCGCTCGGCATCGGCGCCGACGCATTCGCCAGGCCGGCGGCCACGAGTCGCTTCGCCACCACGCCGCTGCCGCCCGCCCTGCCGAGATCGACGGCCGTGAACCGTCCTCCGGGCTTCAGGTCGGCCCAGATCGGCGTGCGGCGACTGATGGTGTCGAAGTCCTCGAGCGCGAGCGGCACCTCGGCTTCGCGCGCCAGGGCGAGGAGGTGGAGCACGGCGTTCGTCGAGCCGCCGGTGGTGACCACGGCGGCAATGGCGTTCTCGAACGCCGCCCGAGTCGCAATCTGCCGAGGTCGCAGGTCACGGTCGAGCATGTCCATCACGAGCCGTCCGATCTCGAAACCAACCCGATCCTTGGCCGGGTCGGTCGCGGGCACCCCGGCGGTCCCCATGTGCGACAGCCCGAGGAACTCGAGCGCCATGGCCATCGTGTTCGCCGTGAACTGCCCGCCGCACGCTCCGGCGCCCGGGCAAGCGCCGTCCTCGAGCGTCTTCAGGTCCTCGTCCGACATCCGACCGGCCGCGTTCGCGCCGACCGCTTCGAACACGTCCTGGATGGTCACGTCGCGGCCCTGGAATCTGCCGGGCTGGATCGAGCCGCCGTAGAGGACGACACCGGGCACATCGAGCCGGAGCAGCGCCATCGCCCCGCCAGGGATCGTCTTGTCACATCCGACGAGCACGACCATGGCGTCGAACATGTGCCCCCGTCCAGACCAGCTCGATCGAGTCGGCGATGACCTCACGGCTGACAAGCGAGGCCTTCATCCCCTCGGTCCCCATCGTCACGCCGTCGCTGATCGCGATGGTATTGAACTCCATGGGCGTGCCGCCCGCCTCCCGCACGCCACGCTTCACATGCTCGGCGAGCCCGCGCAGGTTCAAGTTGCACGGCATCGTCTCCAGCCACGTGTTCGCAATGCCGACGATGGGCCGCGCGAGGTCCTCGTCGCTGAACCCGACGGCCTTCAGCATGGCGCGGGCCGGCGCCCGGTCACGGCCCTCGACAATCGTGCGGCTGTGCGCTCTCCGCTCGTGTTCCGTCATGGCATCCCTCCTTCTCGCTGCTGGGGGCGCGGTGTCCCGATCAGCGACGCCGCCGCTGGCTTCGGGTCGACGCGTAGCCTGCCACATCGCGGGGCGTCACCGAGAGCGCCCGGTACGAGAGGCGCCGGAACACCACACCATGGGAGGCGGCGACGTCGCCGACGGCGTCGAACGCCTGGTCGTCGCTGACGACCTCGAGCACGTCCCCCGCCCGCGCGCCCGCGAGCCAGACGCCGGCCGCCACCGCGATGCGCAGATCGCTCCAGTCCTTCACCCCGGCCACGGGCGCGCTGTGCGCCAGCGTCGCGCCGCGGCGCGCCAGCAAGCTCGCGGTCTCCTGCCCCACGACGCGCCAGTTGCCCATCGCGACGAACGTCACGCCAGGACCGAGTTGGATGAGCTCGAGGTGATCGAGCACCGCGGCCACATCCTCGGGACGGCTCGTGTTCTCCACGTCGAAGAACACGGCGCGGAGCGATCGCCCGGACGGCGGGGGTCCGTCCGAGGGCAGGCTCCCTCCGGTATCGTCCATCAGCACCTCGTTCCCGGCTCCGCTCATCTCACGTCCCCCGGCCGTTCTGCGGGCAGCCGACACAGGGCGAGTGCAGCCCCGTGGACGCGGATTGGTCGCCCCTGCGCGGCCCGCTCGAGCAGCGCGCGCGCCGCCGGATCGCGGATCGTGCGACCAGGAAGTGGGGATCGGACTGCGTCATCCGGTCACGACCGTCACCGCACGACCAGCACCGAGCACGGCGCATGGTCGACCACCTTGTCCGCCGTCGTGCCGAGGAGTCGTCCCCAGATGCCCGAATGCCCGCTGTGCCCGATGACCAGCAGATCGGCGCCCACCTCGAGCGCGTAGTGCGGCAGGGCCTGCGCGGGGTGGCCCGGACGTACCTCGCGGTGGGCGACCAGACCCGCGCGGGTGACCTGTTCGACCGCCTCGTCCTGGACTTCGCGGTAGAAGCGCTCCGCAGACCGCTGCTCATCTTCCACCTCGTCGATCGCGCCCGGGTAGTGCGGCAGCTGCTCGACCGAGATGAGGAACAGCTCGGCCTTGGCCGTGCGCGCGAGGGCGATGGCGGTCTCGAGTGCGCGTCGAGATCCCTCCGACCCGTCGAGCCCCACTAGAATGCGTCGGTACATCGCTACCTCCCGTGTCGCGCGCCTGCGCGCGCGTGCACCTCGGCTTCCGGCGCCGGCGTCTTGACCGGCCCCGCCTCCACCTGCGGCTGGAAGAACGTCTGCGCCACGATCGTCGGCACGACGGCGCTGCCGATGACGACCGTGACCAGCACGGTGTACTGCGTCTGGTCGATGTAGTGGTTCTCGAGACCGAAGAGCGCCGAGATGGTACCGAAGGTGAGTCCGGTGGCCATCATGAGCGTCGTGTAGTTGGCTTCCCGACGTGGCAGCCGGAATGCGCGCGCCACCGGCCACACGCCGATGAACTTCGCACCCAGCTTGACGCCGAGGAGCGCGATCACGAGGCCGGCGCTCGTCGCCAGCGCGGGGAGCGAGACGAAGAGCCCCGCCTTCAGGAAATAGAACGGCGTCAGCATGGTGAAGGCTATCGAGCGCATCCGGGTGACGAGGATGCGGTCCTGCAGGAAGACCCCCGCCACAACGAGCCCGATCAAGTATGCGGGCAGCACGGCCTCGCTGCGCGCCGTCGTGGCAAGGCCGCCGAGGAAGAAGAGCACCAGGAAGAGCAACTTCACCTCCGGTTCGCTCACCCGGCTCGCCCCGAACGTGCTGATGACCGCGCGCATCATCCGAGGCAGGTAGCGCAACACCACTGCAAGGATCGCCACGAAGACGATCAGCCAACGGTTGAAGTCCGCGAAGAATACACCCAGCGCCAGGACCGTCCCGAAGTCGGTCACGAAGCAGGCGGCGAGAATCATCTTCCCGATGCTCCTGCTGCTGAGCCCGGTCTCGACCATCACCGCGTAGACCACGGCGACCGACGTGGTCGAGAGCGCGATGCCACAGATGAGCGCCCCCTCGTACGTCCAGCCGATCACCCAGGAGGCGAAGGCCCACGCCGCGAGGAAGGGCACCAGGAACGACACGATGCCGATCGTCAGCGCAGCCTTGAGGTGCGTACGCAGCGAGTCGGGATCGATCTCGGCGCCGGCGAGGAAGGTGAGCAGACCCGCACCGAAGGTGGCGAGGAAGTTGATCCAGTCTGTGGTGTGGAAGCCCAGGAAGTTACCCGCGACGACGCCCATCCCGATCTCGAGCAACGCGACGGAGATGCCAGTGCGGATCGAGAGCACGCTGGCGACGAAGGCGAGCAGCATCCAGGCCGCCGCGATGAACCAGACGTTGGTTATGTGCTCCATCGTCCGCCCTCCGTCTCGCCGGCCCGTCTGCGGGCGCATCCGGGCGACGAGCGCCCGGTCGTGACGACGCGATCGCGGCCACGGGGTCGAACGGTCCCTCGAGTGGCGCCGGTGAAGTCACGCCCTGCGACCGCGCTGCCCGGGACGCCGCCCCGCGTGCGCCAAGCCCTCTCGCAACCCGTCGGGCCGCGGTGCCTGGCTGTCTGCTGTGGGACCCCTCCCATGTGTTCTCCAGGTAGGGGTCATCAGCCCTGAGGGCGACTGTGCGGCGAACCCCATCCAAACCGGCAACAGAGGCCGCCGTCACCCGCGGTTTGGGATGTCAGCGCGCCCGCAGCAGGGCCGCCGCCCCGACAGCTCCCATCACCGCCGCGTAGCCGAAGCCGGCGGCCGGCGAGACGGAGGCCAGAGCCATCCCACCAGCGCGCTGGCCACCAGGTCGCCCACGCCGTTGACCGCCGCGAGTGCGCCGAAGCCCGTGCCGCGCAGGGGCTCCGGCAGCAGCTCAGCGGCAACGGCGCGCTCGAGCACCTCCTCCGCAGACAGCGCCAGCCCGGCGAGGACGAAGAGTCCCGCCAGGACGAGGAGGCTCGGTCTCGCCGGGGCGACGAGGAAGCCCGCGGCCATGCCGCTGAAGACGAGATAGCCGCCGGCGAGCACGCGGCGGGCGCCGAAACGCTCGCCGAGCACGCCGATGGGGTAGGCTGACACGGCGTGCACGAGATTGTGCAGGACATACAGGGCCACGGCTCCGCGCGCGGGGGTGAGGAGACCGGACGACGGGAGCATCTCGACCGCGCGCAGGACGAGCAGCGAGCGCGCGAAATCACCGAGCCCGAAGAGGAACACCGCGCCGAGAAACGCCTTGAAGCGGCGGGGCAAGCCGGCCAGGCTCGCGCGCAGCGGTTGGCGCCGCCGCACCCGCGCGATCTCCCGCACGCTCGCGAAAGCCAGCACCGACAGGACTCCCGGCACGAGTGTGAGGGCAAAGATCGGCCGGTACGCGAGGTGCCCCATGAGGACGAGGGCGACGAGCGGACCGACGACCGCACCTGCGGTATCCATGGTGCGATCGAAGCCGAACGCCCGACCGTAGGCCCACGCCGGCACCGCCTCGGCGAGCATCGCGTCGCGTACCGGGCTGCGCATCCCGCGGCCCGTCCAGCTGATCGCGCGGACGGCGAAGACGCCGAACGGGCTGCGGGCGAGCGCGAAGGCCGCCATGCCGACCCCGGTCGCGGCATACCCCACGATGCCGATGGGCTTGCGATGTCGGAGCCCGTCGCTGAACCAGCCCGACACGATCTTCGCCGCCGTGGAGAGGGCGTCGGACACGCCTTCGAGCAGCCCAAAGGTCGCTGCCGAGCCACCGACGCTGCTGAGGAGGAACATCGGTAGCACGGCGGTCGCCATCTCGTGGCCGGCGTCGGAAAACAGGCTCGCGAGGCCGAACGCCAGGATGTTCCGGCTGAACCAGTCGGAGCCGGCGATCGGAACGGCCCCTGCCCGGGATCCGGCACCGTCAGCGTCCAGGGACTTGTCCGCGCCTCGCTCGTCGCGTCTTGCCATGCGTCCTCCTGGAGCTCCGCATGGCATGCGCATGATCTCCCGCCGTGCGGCTCGTTGGCAGGAGTCATCACCCCGACGTGCTACGCGGGGAATTCGGGCGGACCCCATCGCCCGTCGGTACGTCTGCAGCGTGGATATTCGCCGTTCCTGTCTGCGTCAACGCCGCCGGGAAGGCATGGCGGTGCTCCTGCGGGAGCCGGCGCCTTGTCGCGTCGTGCGAACGTTGCTAGGTTCCAACCAGCTAATCGGCGGGCATGGGGTGCGCCCGGAACCGCCGCCGGTCACCCGGCGGCTGATGACTCCTCGACCGAACGTAAACCCGAGGACATCATGCCCGCCGCCGCACAGCCAACCGCAACCACGCCGCCCGCGGAGCCGCTGCATCACCTAGCGACGCTCGCGGAGGCGGTCGGTCTCGCCGGCGTCGCCGACGAGGCGCGGGCCTTTGCCGGGCGCGTCGCCGAGGGGCGCTTCTTCGTGGCCTGCGTGGGGCAGTTCAAGCGCGGGAAGTCCACCCTGCTGAACGCTCTGGTCGGCGACCCTGTCCTGCCGACCGGCGTCGTGCCCGTCACCGCGGTCGTGACCGTCGTCCGACACGGAGCGGGGCGGCGGGCGCGCGTGCGCCACGTCCACGGGGACTGGGAAGACGTCCCCGTCGATCGGCTTGCCGACTACGTGACCGAGGACGGGAACCCGGGGAACCAGCGGCGCATCGCCGGTGTCGAGGTCTTCGTTCCCCATCGCCTCCTCGCCGCCGGGATGTGCCTCGTCGACACCCCCGGCCTCGGCTCCGTCTTCACCGCGAGCACGGAGGCCACTCGCGCCTTTCTCCCCCACCTGGACGCCGCCGTGATCGTGCTCGGCGCCGACCCGCCGATCTCCGCCGAGGAGCTGGAGCTGGTCGCCGCTGCGGCCGGACAGGTGACCGACCTCATCGTCGTCTTCAACAAGGCGGATCGCCTGTCCGACACCGAGCGGACGGATGCGCGCGCGTTCACCGACCGTGTGCTCCGCGAACGCCTCGGCCATTCTGTCGGCCGCATCCTCGATGTCAGCGCCACCGAGCGCCTCGCAGCGACGGGCCCGGCGCGCGACTGGGACGCCCTGTGTCTCGCGCTCGAGACGCTGGCGGTGCGCTCGGGCGCGGACCTGGTGCGCGCGGCGGAGGCCAGAGGACTGCGCGTGCTCACGGGACGCTTGCTGGGCGAGCTGGACGAGCGTCGCGACGCGCTCCTCCGCCCGCTGGACGAGTCCGTCGCACGGATCGAGGTGCTGCGCCGGAGCGTCGCGGAGGCCGAGGATGCGCTCGCCGACCTCCACTATCAGCTCGCCGGCGAGCAGGAGCGGCTCACGCGCGAGCTGGGCGACCGGCTCCGGGGCTTCCTCGCCAAGGCGATCCACCAGGCCCGGCGCGCGTTCGCGCGCTCGATGGAGCCATCCCGCGGGCGCCGCGGCAAGGCCCTGCGCGAGGATGCCGTTCAGCAGGCGCAGGGCGTTGCGCGAGCCGTCTTCGACCGCTGGCGCGTCGAGGAGGCGCCTGCAGCCGAGGCGCGATACCGCGAGACGTCGCGCCGCTTCGTCGACACCGCGAACGCGTTTCTCACCCGCATCGGGTCGGCCGCTGCCTTCGACGCAGTACACGTCCCCCACGTCCTGGGCGAGGAGACCGGCTTCCGCGTCACGAGCGACCTTCGCTACACGGAGCTGCTGTACCTCACCATGCCGCCGCCGCTTGCTCGCCCGCTTCTGATCCTCCTCACGCGACGGCAGGAGTTCCGTCTCGTGAGCCGTCGTGGCGCCGACTACCTCGAACGGCTCGTCTTCACGAATGCGCATCGGGTCACCAACGCGCTGATCGAGCAGGCCCTGGAGAGCCGTCGCCGGCTGGAGGCGGACCTCGGGCACCAACTGTACGAGGTCGTCCGTTGTGCCGAACGGGCGCTGGCGGAGGCGCGAGCCTACCAGGCCAGGGGGCAGGCGGCCGTCGAGGCGGAGCTCCACCGCCTCGAATCATTGCGCGACGCGGTGGCCACGCTGACACCGCCCGGTGGCCCGTGAAGGGGGTTCTCTGGGTCGGCCTGGGCGGCTTTGTCGGGGCCAACGCCCGCTACCTGCTCGCGACCTGGATCGCGGGACGCGCGGGCACCACCTTCCCGCTCGGGACGTTGGTCATCAACCTCTCGGGCAGCTTCGTCCTGGGCCTGCTCGTCGGTGTGCTCGAGAATCACGTCACTCCGCCGACGCTGCGGCTGGCGCTCGCCACCGGATTCCTCGGCGCCTATACCACGTTCTCGACGTTCACCTACGAGACGATTCGACTGGTCGAGGAAGGCAGCGTCCTGCTGGCGGCGCTCAACGCCGGCGGGAGCCTCGCACTCGGGCTCGGCGCCGTCTTCGGCGGCCTCGGTCTCGGGAGAGCCCTGTGACGCCCGGCCCACGGCACGAGGAGGTATCGTCATGCGCGGCAAACGGATGACCATCTTCATCGACGAGACCGACCATTGGGGGCACCGGTCGCTGTACCTCGCCATCCTCGAGCGCCTGAAGGCCGCCGGATGCGCCGGCGCCACGGCCGTCCGCGGCGTCGCCGGGTTCGGCCCGCACTCGCAGATCAAGACCGCACGTCTGGTCGACGTGGTGATGGCGCTGCCGATCGTGATCAGCGTGATCGACCTCCCTGACCGCATCGAGCGCTTCGCCGGCGAGGTGGCGGAGATGATGTCGGGGGGGGTGGTCGTGCTGGAGGATGTCGAGGTCCACTTCTACTCCGCCGCCTTCCGTGGGGGCCTGCCCGACGTCGAGGTGGCCGACGTCATGTCCCGCGCCCCGGAATTCGTCACGCCGGACACGCCGCTGGTGGAAGTGGTCCGGCGGTTGCTCGAGCGCGACTACACGGTGCTGCCCGTGGTGGACCCGGAGCGCCGGGTGGTGGGAGTCATCGGCGACCAAGACCTGCTCGCCCGGGGCGTCATCAGCGAGAGCCTGCACATGCACCGGGCGACCGCTGAAATCCCGCCCGACACGCTGCAGCGGCTCACGTCGAACGGCGGCGTGGTGCGCGACGTGATGACCGCACCGGCCACGACGGTGCAGGAATCCGCGCGCGTCCCCGAAGCCGCGCGGCTGATGCACGAGCGACATCTGAAGCGGCTGCCCGTCGTCGACGACGCGGGCCACCTGGTGGGCGTGGTCGGTCGGCTCGATATCCTGAGCAGCATCGCGGCCGGCTATACGCGCAGGACGGCCCCGCGCACCGCGGGGCTTCCACAGGAACATCGCACGGTGGGCGAGATCATGGAGCGCGGGGTTCCGACCGTGGCAGAGACGACGCCCCTCGGCGACGTGGTGGAGCGCCTGCTCGACTCGGCGGTCCACGAGGTGATCGTGGTCGACGCTGAGGGGCGGCCACTCGGCATCATCACGGCCGCCAACGTCTTGGTGAGAGCGGACCCGGTGGAGCGGCCCGGCCTGCTCACCCAGCTGCGCAGCCGCTGGAACGCGGAGGCCAAGCGGCAGGTGCGCCGCGTGTACGGCCAGCGGGCGGCGGACGTGATGGCGTCGCCTGTGATCACCGTCCGCGACACCGACCCGGTGATGACGGCGCTCACGCTCTCGGCCACGAAGCACGTGAAGCGTCCACCGGTCGTGGACGGCGAGGGGCGGCTCGTGGGGGTGGTGGGGCGACCGGCCCTGCTGGCGGCGTCGCTCGACGTGGACACCGGCGACGCGGAGAAATGAGTCAGGTCATTCGGGGGGTCAGCGCGGGGAGCGCCGAAGCGGGGCCACGGACGTCTGCCGCCATTCGCCGACGATCTCCCCGGGGCTGCCTCTTGCGGACCTATCTAAAGATGTCGCATTGGCGTTGACAGATCGCGCCGCGCGGCCATCCGTCGGTCCCCGACCCCAGCGCCGCCCGGCTGTAGAGCTACTTGTCGTGCCCGACATGAAGGGGCCAGGCGAGTTCCCGCGCACCCATGGGTTGAACACGGTTGCGGCCGATCCGGGATGCTACAATGAAGTCAGCTGGAGATCCAGAAGAGGAGGCCGCATCGTGATGACGAAGTCGGGGAGGGAACAGCAGCGCCGGGGTTGCGCAAGGCGGGCGCCCCGCGCTGAGATCGAGGCTTCGTTGCTGGGCACAGCCGAAGCCCGACGTGTTCGGCGTGCAGCATGAGCTGCGGCACATCGTGCGGAGGCTCGAGGTGATTCCTGAATCGGCCGGACGAGAAGTTGTCACGGAGAAGGGACGATGGTGACGAAGCCGCGCTCACGTCTGCGCGATGAGACCCTCATTGCGCTCCTCGGCCCCGGGGACACCGCCACCCTCTGCCAGTTCGGTGGCGGGCGGCGCGTGCCGAGCCACGCGCAGTACCTCGCGTGGCAGCGGCGGCTGCTGCTCCTCCACGACTGGCTGCACAACGGCTACAGCCAGCGCGCGCTCGCGGCCAAGTACGGGCTGTCCCTCCCGGCCGTGAAGAAGCTCGCGACGTCCTACCTGCGCCAGAAGCGTCTCGCGGAATTGCGCGGCACCACCGGACGCGGTCCGGCGTCGCCGAGGCGCGGTTCATGACGCAGCCCTCCGTGGCCCAAGTGCTCGCCTGCCAGTGGCGAGAGCGGGCCACGTTCAGCGCCCGAGTGGTTGCCCTCGAGCGTGCCCTCCAAGCCGACCTTGACCGCCTGCAAGACGCGCCGTTCACGCCGCGCGTCCCCGTGACCGTCCGGCTGACGCTCGACGAGCTGAGCTGTTTAGGTTTCCCAGGTAGTGGTGCCGGGCGGCAACAAGGCGGCGGTGGACCGTCTCGACGACGCTCCCGCCGCAACGATCCGCAACCTATCCGCAACCTCCGAGGTCGCGGCTGAGCTGGGAGCACGCTAAGCGTGCAGAATCGTGAGTGGAGCCGAGGGGAGTCGAACCCCCGACCTCTAGAGTGCGATTCTAGCGCTCTCCCAGCTGAGCTACGGCCCCACAAGCGCGCCTGACGGCGCCGGACGGAGACCGCAGGCTATAGCCAGGCGACCCCGCGAAATCAACCGCCGAGCTCGACGGCGCGGGCGCGCTCAGCGCTTCGACGCCGGGGGCTTCACATTGATGATGAGATCGCCGTCCGTCGCCAGCGCCGCACCACCCTCGTGACGCTGCCACCCGTCTCCCCCTCGCTTCCAGCGGCTGATCTCTCGCGGCTGAGGCAGCTCGAGGCGGCGGCGGACGTCCTCCGCCATGCGCTCGGCCCTGAGCAGATCGGTTGCGCGCGGCGTTTCGCTGCGCGGCTGATCGACCAGCCCGACAGCCCGAGAGCCCAGCAATCCGCCCAACATCAGCATTGCCAGCATGGTGCGCATGCGGACCACGGGAGCACGCGTCGTGCCGGGGTTTGACACGCCGGCCGGAGGACCCGAAAGGCTCTCCATGGGCGAGGCGGCGCGGGACCCGGTGTGCGGGATGAGTGTCGATCCCGCGCGAACGCCGCACCACGACGTTCGCAACGGGGTGACCTATCACTTCTGCGGCGCTCGCTGCGTCGAGCGCTTCCGTGCCGATCCCGAGCGCTTCCTCGCCCCGGCGGTGCCGCAGCCCGCGCCGATCGCGGCGGAATACACCTGTCCGATGCATCCCGAGATCGTGCGTCCGTCCCCGGGCACGTGTCCGATCTGCGGCATGGCGCTCGAGCCGCGCGCCGTCTCGCTCGATGGCGAGGAATCGAATCCCGAGCTCGACGACATGACGCGCCGGCTGTGGGTCAGCGCCGCGTTCACCCTGCCGCTGTTCCTGCTCGCCATGTCGGACATGCTTCCGGGGCAGCCGATCCAGCACGCGCTCGGGCACCGCGCGCTGGCCTGGATCCAGCTCGCGCTCGCGACGCCCGTCGTGCTCTGGGGCGCGCGTCCGTTCTTCGAGCGCGGCGTGGCCTCGATCCGGAACCGGCACCTCAACATGTTCACCCTGATCGCGCTCGGGACCGGCGTCGCCTACGCCTACAGCCTGGTCGCGACGCTGGCGCCGTGGCTGATCCCCTCCGGCGGGCCACACGGAGTGCCGATCTACTTCGAAGCGGCTGCAGTCATCACCACGCTCGTCCTGCTCGGCCAGGTGCTCGAGCTGCGCGCCCGCAGCCGCACCGGGAGCGCGCTGCGGGCGCTCCTGGGCCTCGCGCCGAAGACCGCGCGGCGCCTCGCCGACGATGGCGGCGAGGTCGACGTGGCGCTCGAGCAGGTCGTGGTCGGCGACCGGCTGCGCGTCCGTCCGGGCGAGAAGGTGCCCGTCGACGGCGTCGTGCTCGAGGGGCGCAGCAGCGTCGACGAGTCGATGATCACCGGCGAGCCCATCCCGGTGGAGAAGACCGCCGGCTCGCGGGTCACGGGGGGCACGGTGAACGGCACCGGCGGGCTCGTCGTCCGCGCCGATCGGGTGGGGCGCGACACGCTGCTGGCGCAGATCGTGCGTCTCGTCGGCGAGGCGCAGCGCAGCCGCGCGCCGATCCAGCGCCTCGCCGACGTCGTGTCCGGCTGGTTCGTGCCCGGCGTGATCGCGATCGCGGTCCTGGCCTTCGTCGCGTGGATGACCTTCGGACCCGAGCCGCGCCTGGCCCACGCGCTCGTCGCCGCGGTGAGCGTGCTCATCATCGCCTGCCCGTGCGCGCTCGGGCTCGCGACGCCCATGTCGATCATGGTCGGTACCGGCCGGGGTGCGACCGCCGGCGTCCTCGTGCGCAACGCCGAGGCCCTCGAGGTCCTCGAGAAGGTGGACACGCTGGTGGTCGACAAGACCGGCACGCTCACGGAGGGGAAGCCACGGCTCGTGGCCGCCCCCGGCGACGACGTGCTCCGCCTGGCCGCGAGCCTCGAGCGCGGCAGCGAGCATCCGCTGGCGGCGGCGGTGGTCGAGGGCGCGCGCGAGCGCGGCATCCGCGACCTGCCGCCCGCGACCGACTTTCGCTCGCACACCGGGAAGGGCGTCGTCGGGAGCGTCGAGGGCCACCAGGTCGTGCTCGGGAACGCCGCGCTGCTCGCGGAGCTGGGCGTCGGCGCGGCGGCGCTCGAGACCGACGCGGACGCCCTGCGACGCCAGGGGCAGACGGTGATGCTGGTCGGCGTCGACGGCCGGCCTGCCGGGCTGCTCGGCGTCGCGGACCCGGTGAAGGCGTCGACTCCCGAGGCGCTCGCCGCGCTGCGGGCGGACGGCATTCGCATCGTGATGCTGACCGGCGACGCCCGCGTCACCGCGGCGGCGGTCGCGCAGGCGCTCGGGATCGACGAGCTCGAGGCCGAGGTGCTGCCGGAGCGCAAGGGCGAGGTCGTCGCTCGTCTCGCCGCGGCCGGCCACGTCGTCGCCATGGCCGGCGACGGCGTGAACGACGCGCCGGCGCTCGCCCGGTCGCACGTGGGGATCGCCATGGGGACCGGTACCGACGTCGCCATGGAGTCGGCCGGCGTGACCCTCGTGCGCGGCGACCTGCGCGGCATCGTGCGGGCGCGGCGGCTGTCGCGCGCCGTCATGCGCAACATCCGCCAGAACCTGTTTCTCGCCTTCGTCTACAACGCGGTCGGCGTGCCGATCGCGGCGGGCGTGCTGTATCCCGCCTTCGGCCTGCTCCTGAGCCCGATGATCGCGGCGGCCGCGATGAGCCTGAGCTCGGTGTCGGTGATCTCGAACGCGCTCCGCCTCGGGAGAGCGCCGCTGTAGCGGGGGGCGCGGCGGAGGATCGACTGTCTCGACCTGCTCACGACGGACGATCCGCTGCGCGAAGCCGCAGGAGTCGCCGAGCGTCGCACGCTACCGCCCGACGACCGCCCCCAGGGCGGCCATGAGCGCGATGCCGCCGAGAAAGGGCACGTAGATCCAGACGCCCGACGAGGGCCGGTGGTGGTGGAGCTGGGGGATCAGATCCGAGCCGGCGATGTAGATGAACATGCCGGCGGTCGCGGTCATGAACCACGCCAGATGGTGCTCGATCGGCTTGACGGAGAAGAAGAGCAGCGGGCCGAGCATCGCCATGAGCCCGGTGGCGAAGTTGAGGAGCAGGGCGGTGCGGAACGAGTACCCGCTACTCGTGAGGATGGTGAAGTCGGCAATCTCCTTCGGTACCTCGTGGACCGTGACCGCCAGCGTGGTGGCCAGTCCGAGCTCGGGGCTGGCGGCGAAGCTCGCCGCGATGACGACGCCGTCGATGAGGTTGTGGAGGCCGTCGCCGACCAGGACCAGGTAGCGAGACGCCTTCGCGTGGCTCTCCTCGTGCTCGTGAAAGCCGTGCAGCACGCGCTCGAGGAAGAAGAACCCGATCATCGCCGCGAGGGTGGCGACGAAGATGTTGCCATCGTGAGCGCGCTCGACGGCCTCGGGAAGGAGGTCGAGGAACGCCGTCGCGAGCAGCACGCCGGCCGCGAAGCTGAGCAGGAACGCTTCGCCGCGGGCGCCGGGTCGGCGGGCGAACAGGAAGACGATGCCGCCGAGCGCGATGACGCCCACCCACAGGGTGGCGATGAGTGACAGGGCGAGCGGGGACATGCGCGGCGCGACACATCTGCCTACCCCGTCGCCCTTTGGCAACCTCGTTGCGGTACGCGCCGGACGATCAGCCCGCGAGCTCGCGGAAGACGGCGCGCGCGACGTCGGCGGCGGTGTCGGTGCCCTCGACGTCGAGCCGGCACCGGGGCGGCTCGGCGCTCAGCCGGAAGCTCAGAAACGGCCAGCGGTCGGCGAGCGCCCGCACCAGGTGCGCCAGAGTCGCCAGGTCGATCAGCTCGAGACCGAAGCGCAGCCGCACGCCGCTCGGCAGGTCCTCGGGCAGCGCGCCGCGCAGATACGGCCGCAGCGCGCGGGCCTCGTCGGCCAGCGGCATGTCGCCCAGCGCGCGCGCGAGCCGTCCCGGGCGGACGGCCGGCAGGTCGACGATGACGTCCACGGTTCACCCGTAGCATGCCTTGCCTCGCGGCGCGCCCGGAGCTACGCCGAAATCCATGGCGCTCACCGAGAACCGCGACGTGCCCCTCGGCACCCCGTGTCCCGATTTCCGGCTGGCCACCGTCGACGGCGGCACGGTCGCGCGCGACGACCTCGCGGCCACGCCCGTCCTCGTCGTGATGTTCATCTGCAACCACTGCCCGTACGTGCAGGCGGTGGAGGACCGCCTGGTCGCGCTGGGCCGCGAGTATGCGGGCCGCGGCGTGCAGCTCGTCGGAATCTGCTCCAACGATCCCACCGACTATCCCGACGACCATCCGAAGCGACTCCTCGCGCGCTGGCGCGACAAGTGCTTCGGCTTCCCCTACGGCGTCGACGAGTCGCAATCGGTCGCGCGGGCTTTCGGCGCCGTGTGCACACCGGAGTTCTTCGTCTACGGGCCGGAGCGGACGCTCGCGTACCACGGGCGTCTCGACGACAGCTGGCGCGAGCCCGCCAAGGTCACGCGCCGCGAGCTGGCCGCGGCACTCGATGCGCTCCTCGCCAACCGGGCGCCGGCGCGCGAGCAGGTGCCGGCGATGGGTTGCTCGATCAAGTGGCGGCGGGCGTCCTGAGCGCCGCCACCAGCGCCGCCTGGTGGACCACCTTGAGCGGCACGCGCTTCTCCCGCGCCAGCGCGCGGCAGTCCTCGAACTCGGGCGCGACGTTCAGGGTGCCGTCCGGCGCGCGCGCGACCTTGACCCGCACGCTGCCGTAGGGCGTCTCCACGCGGCGTTCCTCGCGCGGCAGCACGAGCCGGCGCCAGGTGGCGTAGCGCAGCCCGATGGTCGACGTCTCCGCGAACACGATGGCAGCGAGCCTGTCCTGGTCGGCCGGATCGGCGAGCACGCGCAGCGTCGTGCCGGGCCGGCTCCTCTTCATCAGCACGGGCTCGAGGAAGGCGTCGCGCGCACCGGCCGCGAGCAGCCGCTCGAGCACGTGCTCGTAGATCTGCGGGCTCGAGTCGTCGATCGTCGCCTCGAGCACCACGACCTCGTCCGACTCGAGTGCGGACATCGGATCGCCGACCAGGATGCGCAGCAGGTTCGGCCGGTCGGCAAGCGTCCGATCGCCCGCGCCGTACCCGACCCCCGTGAGCCGGAACGGGGGCGCCGGGTCGGGACGTCCGAGTCCGGCAACGATCGCGGCGCCCGTCGGCGTGACCAGCTCGCCGTTGCCGTCGCCTGCCCGCACCGTCCAGCCGCGCAGGAGGGCGAGCACCGCCGGCCCCGGCACGGGAAGCGGGCCGTGCGACGCCTGCACCAGGCCGTGCCCGACGGGGAGCGCGCTCACGTGCACGGCGTCGATGCCGAGGTGCACGAAGCCGAGCGCCGCACCGACCACGTCGACGATGGCGTCGAGCGCGCCGACCTCATGGAACTCCACGCGGTCGGTCGGGACGCCGTGGACCTGCGCCTCGGCCTCGGCCAGGCGAGCGAAGATGGCGAGGGCGCGCTCGCGCACCGCGGCGTCGAGCGCGCTGCCGGCGATCAGGTCGCGGATCTCGACCCAGCGCCGATGTCCGTGCTGCGAGCGCGGCGCGTCGGGGTGCTGCCCGTGCACTCGCACCTGGAACTTCGTCGCGGCGATGGCGGAGCGCTCGGTGCGTTCGGCCCACACCTCGACACCGTCCAGAGCGAGCACGTCCACCGCCTCGCGCACGCGCTCGATCGGGAGACCGAGGTCGAGGAGGGCCCCGACCGTCATGTCACCGCTGATGCCTGAGAAGGTGTCGAGGTATGCGATGGACAAAACGCTCACTCCGTCATTGCGCGCCTAGACCCCTGGTGCTAGGTTCCGGCATCTCGTGGAAGCCGCATGAGACAACGCGAACTTAGCACCTTCCAGAAACTCCTACACGAGCGACGCCGAGAGCTCCTGGGCGAGGCCCTGCGTACGGTCGACGGTATGGGTGAAGGGCGCGAGCTGTTCCCCGATCCGACCGATCGAGCCACGCTGGAGTACAGCCGCAACCTCCTGCTGCGCATCCGCGACCGCGAGCGCAAGCTGATCTCGAAGATCGACGAGGCGCTGGGGCGCATCGAGGACGGCTCGTACGGGAAGTGCGAGGAGTGCGGGGGTGAGATCGGCGTCGATCGCCTCCGGGCGCGTCCCGTCACCACGCTCTGCATCAACTGCAAGTCGCAGCAAGAGGCGGAAGAGCGCCGCCGCCGCCTCGGCTGACCGCGAGCTCATCGCCCCGGCGGCGGCCTGAGCTCCACCAGCACGGCGTCTGCCGTGTGACCCGGATCGACGAACCAGTCGCGGAGCTCCGCGCCGCTCAGGCGTCCCACCTCGACCACGTTCGGGAGCTGCACGCCCTTGCCGGGAAGCAGGACGAAGACTCGCCGCCCCGTCGCCAGCCAGCGGCGCGCTGCCTCCGCGGGATCGCTGCCCAGCTGGGAGAACTCCCCGTCGTAGTGCGCCTCGGCGTGCGTGTAGTGGGTGATGTTCTCCGCCGGACGCCCGAGGGCCGGCGTGGTGATCACCAGCGCCCCGGCCGGAACGAGGGACTCGACCGCGTCGCGCGCCCGGATCACCTGCTCCTCCTGGAACCGGTCGCGCGCACCCGACCCGCCGGCGACCCGGACGAGGCCCACGCCGGCAAAGGCGAGCGCGGGGACCAGCGGACCGACCGCCGCCGCCGCGGGAGCGAGCGCGGGAGCGAAGGCCGCCACGCCGACCAGCGCGGCGCCCGTGCCCACGACCAGCTCGAGAAGCCGTCGCTGCTCCTGGGACGGAAAGATCGCGGGTGACACCGCGACGGCGGCGATCGTGAGCGCGGTCAGGACGAGCCGCATCCCCGCGGAGAGGCCGGGTCGCGAGAGTGCCGCGCACCATCGCGCCGTGCCGGCGGCGGTGAGGACGAGCAGCGCCAGGGCCACCCCGACCAGGTAGCGCGCGTCCCCGTGTCCCCAGCAGCTGAAGAACAGCACGGAGGCGAGAGCGTACGGTCCGAGCGCCGCCGCGATCAGCCGCCCGCGCAGCGCGCCGAGCGCGGGCAGCAGAAACAGCCCGAACGCGCCGGCGAGGTAGCTCAGATTTGCGGGCAGCACGCGCGGCAGGTTGCGGAGCTGGAAGCCGCCTCCCGAGGTGAGCGGCAGCCGGGGCAGCACGCCTGCCATCGCGACGGCGTAGCGCCCGGATACGGCGCCGAGCAGGTGGCGGAACTCCATGCCCTGCGTGAAGGCGAGCGGGTGTCCCTGGGTGATCGTGTTGTAGGCCAGCAGCGGCGCGATCCCGACGAGGAAGGTGAGGCTGCCACGCATCAGCTCCGCGCCGCGCGGGCGCAGGACGAGCGCCAGCGCGCCGAGCGAGAACGAGTAGAGGATGGCATCGGGGCGCATCGTGCAGGCGATCCCGAGGGCGAGCCCGGCGAGAGCGAACCGGCCAGTGCAGGCCGCGGCCAGCGCGCCGATCGCGAGCAGGTGCGCCGGCAGATCGCGGACGACGGTGATGCCCCAGTAGTGCACCTCGGCGGGAATCACGAGCAGCGCCCACGGCGCCGCCGCCGCGGCCGCCGTGGCGAGTCCCGGCGGGGCGCCGTCGAGGAGCCGGCGGGTGAGCCACGCGAGGGCGGCCAGCAGCGCCAGGTAGAGCAGCGGATTCAGCAGGTGCTGGGCGCGCTCCCCGCCGACGGCGCCGGCGAGCGCCAGCAGCAGCGGGAAGCCCGGCGGATAGCGCGAGAAGACCTTCCCGTCTCGCCAGATATACGTCTGGTAGTAGGCGTCGGCGGTCTGGCCGCGCGGTACGCCAGCGGCCAGCGCCGCAAGCGAGTCCGGGTCGTGGAAGACGCTGCCGTGACGCAGGTCGTCCGCGAAGGTGAGGAAGGCGAACTGATCGCTCGCGAGGTACCAGGTGGTGCGGCGCTCGAGCCCGCGCGCGGCGACCGCGAGCGCCAGCAGGACGAGGCCGAGCGCGACGCGCCGGCCCGTCACCCGGGGGTCTCCGCGAAGACGGCGAAGCCCCCGGAAGGATGAAGTCCCTCCGGGAGCCCCGTCATCGTGCGGGACAGATCGTGTCAGTCGAGCTGGTCGAGTCGCGGGTCGAGGAATGCCGCACTCGGCGACCCGGGCATCGTGGTCGTGGTGGTGGGGGCGCTGGTCGTCGTGGTCGTGATGCCGCCGGGGCAGCCCTCGATCGACGGCCGGCGCACCTTGAAGAGCCGGTCACCGTCGTTCTTCACGCTGCCGTCGGCGCCGTACTGCACGCAGTAGCGATCGCCATTGGCGATCTTCAGCGTGATGAAGCCGTCCGTGCCGAGGTTCGGCGGGACCACGTCGAGCGGCCCCTTCTTCCCCCGCACGACCACCTTGATGCTGAACACGCCGCCTACCGTCTTCTTGATGAGGACGACCTTGACCGCGCCCTGCTGGCCGTCGGGGTCCTTGTACTTGAAGCCCGTGGTCCCGCTGGCACGCCAGAACGGCTTTCCGGCGGAGGTGGTCCCCTGCTTGAGAGGGAAGACCTGCTGGGTCGGGTTGTCGCCGTTCGCGATGACCGTGAGGATCGCGCCGCCCGCGCTACCGAGGAGGGCGCCGCCCGCGCTGCTCGCGATCGTCGGGTCGCCGACGATGGTGGCCGAGCTTCCGGTCTCCTTCGCAACGCCGGTCACCTTGCGCTTGTCGGGAGTGCCCGGGTTCTTCACGATGAACGAGCGTCCGAGAACCGTCTGGTCCGCGGCCCCCGCCCATGCCCCCAACACCATCGACAGCGCCACAGCCAGCGCAGACAACCTCGCGATCCGCTTCATGTGAGCCCCTCCTGACGTACGGAATTCGCGCCGGTAGCCGGCGCCGCATCGCCTCATGACCGGCTATCGTTCCGACCTGTACGTTGTCAAGGTCACATCACGCGAGGAGCACCGAGGGAATTCGCAGAAAGTTGGACGCCAGCGCCGGGTCGTCGAGGTGCGGTAGCTCGCCGAGGCAGGGGAGGCCGGTGAGGGTCCGGATCGTGGCCGCGTTGGTGGCAGACGACGGGTCGCGTTCCCGATCCGGCTGGGAGAGCACGAAGCCCAGCGCGGTGAGGCCCATCGACTCGGCCACGCGGGCGGTGAGGGCGCAGTGGTTCACGGTGCCGAGCCGGTTGGCGGCGACCACGAGAAGCGGCAGCTCGAGCCGGGCAGCGAGGTCGGCGTAGGTGACGCCGTCCGCGATCGGGACGAGCAGGCCGCCCGCGCCCTCCACGAGGAGCACGTCCGCCACGGTCCGACGCCGGCGGACCAGCGCTTCGAGCCGCCCGAGGTCGATCGTGACCCCCTCGGCGCGCGCCGCCACCGACGGGGCGACCGGCGTGCGCAGCCGGTAGGGGCAGACGTCGTCGAGCGCCGCCTGATCGGCCGCCGCCTCGCGCAGCCGCCGGGCATCCTCGGGCACGGAGACGACGCCCGTCTCGACCGGCTTCATCACCGCAACGGTGCGCCCGCGCGCGCGCAGCGCGTGCGCCAGCGCGCAGGCCACGAAGGTCTTGCCGACGCCGGTGTCGGTGCCGGTGACGAGCAGCGCGCTCATGCGGCCGTGGCTTCCGCGATGGCGTCCCGCGCGACGTCGACCAGCGTCTCCAGCTCCGACGGCGAGATCGCCAGCGGCGGCATGAGCACGATCACGTTGCCGAGCGGACGCAGCACGACGCCGCGCGCGCGAGCGGCCCGCACGACGCGTTGCCCGATGCGGGCGGCGGGCGGGTAGGGCACACGTGCGGCGCGATCGGCGACCAGCTCGATGCCGGCCATGACGCCCTGCTGCCGGACGTCGCCGACGTGGGGCAGCGGCCCGATCTCGCCGGCGAGCCGCTCGCGCAGCCGTGCGATCTTCGGTTGCAGGCGCTCCAGCGTGCACTCCTCGCTGAAGAGCCGCAGGCTCGCCAGTCCGACGGCACAGGCGAGCGCGTTGCCGGTGTAGGTGTGACCGTGGAAGAAGGCCCGGAACTCCTCGTAGGGGGCGAGGAACGCGGCGAAGACCTCCTCGGTCGCGAGGGTCGCGGCCAGCGGCAGATATCCGCCGCTGATGCCCTTCGCGAGACACAGCAGGTCGGGAGTGATGCCCGCGTGCTCGCACGCGAACATCCGTCCCGTGCGCCCGAAGCCGGTCGCCACCTCGTCC
The DNA here is from genome assembly GCA_963815115.1 of uncultured delta proteobacterium. Taxonomy (GTDB): domain Bacteria; phylum Desulfobacterota; class Binatia; order DP-6; family DP-6; genus CAVQLX01. The sequence continues at coordinate 145,723 of CAWFFN010000005.1, forward strand.
GCGATGAAGAGGACGTCGTGGCGGCGGGCGAGGGTGTGCAGTGCGCTCAGGTAGGCGGGCGGGTGGATCCACATGCCCGCGGCTCCCTGCACCAGGGGCTCCACGATCAGCGCGGCGAGCGTGTCGCCGTGCTCGGCGAGGGTTTGCTCCGCCTCGGCGGAGGCGGCGGCGAGCGCCGCCTCCGCGTCCATGCCGCGCTGCCAGCGGAAGACGTGCGGCGGCGTGAGGCGGACGGCGGGCCGGACGGCGCACTCGACGAAGCGATGGAAGGTCTCCGAGTACCCGACGCCGACCGCGCCCAGCGTGTCGCCGTGATACGCCTCGACCAGCGAGGCGAAGCGCGTGCGCGCCGTGGCGCCGCGGAGCTGCTGGTACTGGAGGGCGATGCGCAGCGCCGCCTCCACCGCGGTGGCGCCGGCGTCGGAGTAGAAGACGCGCGTCAGACCCGGGGGCACCACGCCGATGAGCGCGTGGGCGAGCTCGATCGCCGGCACGCTGCCGAGCCCGAGCAGCGTCGTGTGGGCGACGCGCTCGAGCTGGCCGCGTAGCGCGGCGTCGAGCGCGGGATGGCGATGGCCGTGGACGTTGCACCACAGCGACGACACGCCGTCCAGGTACCGGCGCCCCTGTGCGTCGACGAGCCAGCACCCTTCCGCCTCCGCGATGACCAGCGGCTCCTCCCGCAGCCAGTCGGCCATCTGGGTGAACGGGTGCCAGAGGTGACGGTGGTCCCAGTCGACGAGACGTGGATCGCTCACGCCGCTCCTCCGACGGTACGCGCCGCCGCGGCGAACGCGGCGAGGGCGCGCTCGATGTGGGCATCGGTGTGGGTGGCCATGGGCGTGACGCGCAGCCGGGCGGTGCCGGGAGGAACCGTCGGGGGACGGATGGCGTGGGCCAGCACGCCACCCTCGAGGAGCGCCGACGCGAATGCCATGGCGCGGGCATTGTCACCGAGGAGGACGGGCACGATATGGGTGTCGCCGCCGGTGCGGAGGCCGAGCGCCTCGAGGCCGCCGCGCAGGCGCTCCGCATGCCGGCGCAGCACCGTCCGGCGCTCGGGCTCGGCAGCGAGGATGCGCAGCGCCGCACCCGCGGCTGCGACCGCGGCCGGCGCCAGCCCCGTCGTGTAGACGAAGCTGCGGGCGCGGTTCGCCACCAGCTCGACCAGCGCTCGCGACCCGGCGACGTACGCGCCGGCGCTGCCGAGCGCCTTGCCGAGCGTGCCCATGTGGACTGCGATGTCCGCGCTCAACCCTTCCGCCTCGGCCAGCCCGGCCCCCCGGGCGCCGAGGACTCCGGTGGCGTGGGCCTCGTCCAGGAACACGCTCGCGTGATAAGCACGGCCGAGCGCGACGAGGTCATGCAGGGGGGCCCGGTCGCCGTCCATGGAGAAAACCGAATCGGTCACGATGAGGCGCCGTCCCCCGACCGGAACCCCCTCGAGCTGCCTCCGGAGCGCCCGGACGTCGCGATGGGGATAGACGTGGACGGTCGCTCGCGAGAGCCGGCAGCCGTCGACGATGCTGGCGTGGTTGAGCGCGTCGCTGAAGACGTGATCGCCGCGGCCGACGAGCGCGCTGATCGTGCCGACGTTGGCCTGGTAGCCGGAGGGGAAGAGCAGTGCGGCCTCGGTATGCTTGAAGGCGGCGAGCTGGGCTTCGACCTCGACGTGCAGGTCGAGATGGCCCGCGATGAGGCGGGACGCACCCGTTCCGCATCCCCAGCGCCGGGTCGCCTCGCAGGCCGCTGCCATCAGCGCGGGATGGCCGGCGAGACCCAGGTAGTTGTTCGAGGAGAAGAGGAGGACACGCCGTCCGGCGAGCTCCACCTCGGCAGCCGAGCCGGTCGCCAGCGGGCGCAGCGAGCGGCGGAGGCCGAGGGCCTCCAGACGGGCCAGCTCGGCTTCGAGCTCGCCATCGAGCGGCTGCATCGGGCGGTGATGCCGGCGGCCAGGTCGCTTGTCAACCTCGATCGAGCCAATGGTTGACAAGGCTCGCCGAACCGCTTTCGTCTGCCAGCAGTGCGGTCACACGACGCCTCGCTGGCACGGCCAGTGTCCTTCCTGCTCGACGTGGGAGTCGCTGGTCGAGGAAGCGGTGCGCGAGCCGAGAGCGCGATCGGGCGCCTCACGAAGCGCCTCCGGCGGTCGGGAGCCCCGGGCGCTGTCGGCGGTTCCGTCCGAGGATTCCATCCGGCGTTCGACGGGGCTCGGCGAGCTGGACCGGGTGCTGGGCGGCGGTCTCGTGCAAGGGTCGGTCACCCTCATCGGCGGTGATCCCGGCATCGGCAAGTCGACCCTCACCCTGCAGGCCTGCAGCGCCCTCGCGCGCCGCGGTCTCGGCGTGCTCTACGTGGCGGGCGAGGAGTCGCCGCAGCAGGTGCGGCTGCGCGCGGACCGTCTCGGGCTCGGCAACGCCGAGGTGATGATCCTGGCCGAGACCGCGGCGGAGGCGGTGATCGAGCAGCTCGAGGCCCTGCGGCCCGCGGCGGTCGTCGTGGACTCCATCCAGACGCTGCACACCGCCGCGCTCGCGTCGGCGCCGGGCAGCGTCGGACAGGTACGCGAGTCGGCGGCGTTGCTGACGGCGCACGCCAAGGCGAGCGGCACGGCGTGCATCCTGATCGGACACGTGACCAAGGAGGGCGCGCTCGCCGGACCGCGGGTGCTCGAGCATCTCGTCGACACCGTGCTCTACTTCGAGGGCGACGGCGCGCACGCGTTGCGGGTGCTGCGCGCGGTGAAGAACCGCTTCGGATCGACCAACGAGGTGGGCGTGTTCGAGATGGGCGAGCGCGGTCTCGCCGAGGTGCAGAACCCGTCCGCCGCCTTCCTCGCCGAGCGGCCCGTCGGCGCGCCGGGATCGGCCGTGCTGGCGACGCTCGAGGGGAGCCGCCCGGTGCTGGTCGAGATCCAGGCCCTGGTCTCGCGCTCGGGGCTCGCCATGCCGCGGCGGACCGCGATCGGCCTCGATGCCGGCCGCGTCGCGCTCCTCCTCGCCGTGCTCGAGAAGCGGCGGCGCATGCAGCTCCACGATCAGGACGTCTTCCTGAACGTCGCCGGAGGCCTGCGCGTCGACGAGCCGGCCGCCGACCTGGCGGTCGTCGCCGCGGTGGCGTCGAGCGCGCGGGGCCGTCCGCTCCCCGAGGACACGGTGCTGTGGGGCGAGGTCGGCCTCACCGGCGAGGTCCGATCGGTTGCCCGGGCCGAGGCCCGAGCCCGCGAGGCGGCGCGACAGGGCTTCCGGCGCTGCGTGCTGCCGGCCGGGAACGTCCGCGGCCTCCGGCCCGTCGACGGTCTCGCGACGACGGGGGTGGCGACGCTCGATGCCCTCTTCGAGGTTCTCGATCTCGGATGAGCACCGCGCTCCTCGTCCTGGCCAATCTCGTCCTGGTGGTGGTGTTCGCGCGCCTGCTCTGGAAGCGCGACCTCCTCGGCTTCGCCCAGGGCGGCAAGTGGTACCTCACCTGGATCTCGATCGGCGTGATCACGCTCATGGACGAGCTGACGTCGGTCTTCTACGCCCCGGCGGAAGCGCACCGCTTCATCGGCACGCAGGCGATCTTCTTCATCGCGTTCACCTCGATCCTGATGCGGCTGCTCTCCAGCCGGATGGTCGAGATCGCCCAGATCCTCGAGCGCAACGGCATCCGCGGCGGCGGCGTGTACTCCTTCTCCTACCTCGTGCTCGGCCCGGTGGCGTCGTTCGTCGCCGTCGCGTCGATCATGGTCGACTACATCCTGACCGCGTGCATCTCGACCGTCAGCGCGGTCATCAACGGAACCGCCTTCCTCCCCCTGTCGGGGGGCACGGAGTACGCGCTGATCCTCGCCATCATCTGGGGCGTCGCGGTGCTGAACATCATCGGCATCCGGGAGAACGCGCGCGTCACCTTCTCGATCTTCATCGCCGCGAGCTTCGTGTTCGTGAACCTGATCGCGCTCGGATTCATCCACCTCGATCCGCAGAGTCCCGGCATCATCGCGGACAGCGCGCTCAGCGTGAAGCGAGGCCTCGAGCACACCGGGGTTGCACACTTCATCTCCGTGATCACCGTCGGCGTGGCGAGCTGCGTGCTCGCCTACTCCGGCATCGAGTCGGTGATCCAGACCGCGGGCCTGGTGCAGAGCTGGCGCGACATCGCCAAGGCCTACTGGTTCCTCGCCCTCACGGTCGGCATCGTGACGCCGCTGGTGTCGGCGCTGGCGCTCTCGGCGCCCATCGACCTGAAGGCCCACGAGGGCGACCTCATCACGTACTACGCGACGCTGGTCGGCAACGTGCCCTTCGGGGTGCTCGTCGGCGTCTTCGGCAGCATCATCCTGATCATGGCGGTCAACACGGCGTACGTGGCGTCGAGCGAGCTGCTCGAGCGGGTGGCGCACCGCTATCGTGTGGACTGGCTGATCGAGACCAATCGCAGGGCGTCGCTGTACCGCATCCACATCGTGAACGCGTCGCTCTACACCTCCATCATCCTGCTGACGCGCGGCTCGCAGGCGGTGCTCGCCGAGATGTACGCCGTGGGGCTGCTGGCGAGCTTCTGCCTGAACGTCGGGTGCCTGCTGGTCTACCGCTACTTCAAGGGCACCAAGGAGATCCCCGACTACTACACGTCGCGCGTGGGGACGCTGCTGCTCGAGTTCGTGCTCGTCGCCTGCTTCATCTACCTCGCGCTCCACAAGCCGTACGGCACGGGACTCTGGGCCAGCGTCGTCGCCGTCATCCTGCTCGCCGGCATCCCCTTCTCGCGCCGCTACGGTCCCGAGGCGAAGCAGAAGCGGCGCAGCGACTATCCCATGGAGATGCTGCTCGCCCTCGGCGAGACCGACGGGCCGATGCATGTCTGGTTCCGGCGGCCGGGCGAGGGTGAGCTGAGCGACGACCCCGCGACGGCCTTCATCACCTTCTTCTCGCCGCGCCAGGAGATGCCCGAGAAGCTCGGTCCGAACCACTACCGCTTCGCCGTCCAGGGCGGCAGCGTCCATCGCAGCATCACCGTGGTGCTCGACCTTCTGGTCGAGGAGCTCGGCGGCCGCGACATCACGGTGCACTTCGGCTGGCCCACCTCCTCGTGGCTCGACCGCATGTCGACGGGGGTGCTGGTGCACAACCTGATGCGGCTGCCGCCGAAGTATCCCGCGCTGCACTTCGCGATGGAGTGCGCTGCGGCGCCCGCGCCGATCGAGGACGGCAGGCGGGCGGCCCTGCTCTCCTGACGCGGCCTCAGGCGGCCTCGACCCGCGACAGGAAGTCGACGGCGAGCCGGCCCACCTCGGCGCGCTCCGCGTCCTCGGTGAGGACGTGCCAGCTGCGCTCGAGAATCCGCGTCTCGATCCAGCGCGACCCGAGACGACGCTGGAGCAGGGTGACGTTGGCCGGCGGGGCCGTGTGATCCTGCCGGCCGTGGAGCACGAGCACGGGCTGCGTGACCTGGCCGAGCTCGCGGCGAACCACCTTGCGGAGCTCGAGGAACGAGAGCAGGGCGGGCAGGGGCATGACGTCGTAGCTCGAGCTGGCGGCGCGCGCCACGGGATCGCCGATGTCGCGCCCGGCGGCCTTGGGGATCACGGCGTAACGCCGCCGGATCGGCGGCAGCCAGCGCAGCGAGCCGAGCACGGCCGGGCGACGGTCGGAGAGCAGGAGCGGCGTCGCGCAGCATACGACGGCGGCCACCTCCGCCGGCCGGCGGGCGGCGAGGAGGAGAGCCAGGAGCGCGCCGAGCGAGACGCCCGCAACGGCGGTGCGGGGCGCGCCCGCGCGCGCTGCCGCCAGGCCCTCCTCCGCGCAGCGGAACCAGTCGCGCCAGCCGGTCCGTGCCAGGTCGGCCGGCGTCGTCGCGTGGCCTGGCAGCCGGATGGCACGCGAGGCAAATCCGGCGTTCGCGAGCGTGACGCCGAGCGGGCGCACCTCCTCGGGAGTCGCCGTGAAGCCGTGCAGCAGCAGGCAATCGAGAGACCGACTGCCTGGCAACGCGAAGCCGCCGTCGGTGAGCTCGCTCGGAACGCTGGTCCCGGGCGATTCCGACCGATCCACCGGGCGTCAGCCCTCGGCCACGGCCTCGGCCTTCACCTCGAGCGCCCCTTGCTGCTGCGCGCGCTCCTTCAGATGATTCATGAAGGCCTGCATGGCGTCCTGCTGCTTCTGCTGCATGAGGGACTGGCGAACCGTGTCCTTGGCCTCGCCCAGCCCGGCGAGGTCGGCAGGAGTGCGCTCCTTCAAGGCGACGACGAGCCCATCTCCGCCCACGGCGTAGACGTGCGGCGCGAGCGGCTGCTCGGCGGTCAGCGTGAAGGCGTCGGCGCGGAGCTCCGCCGCGCCCGACAGCTTCGGTACGGTGCCCGAGCGCCGCTCGAAGGCGCCGGTCTCCTCGACGGTGGCGCCCGACTCCGCGGCGGCCTTCTGGAGCCCGATCTCCTTCGCGCGCGCCAGGACCTTCTCGGCCTTCTCCTTGGCCAGGGCTTCCCCGCGCACCCGCTTGAGGTCGTCGACGGGCTTGGCGCCCAGCTCGGCGACGGGCGGCACCGTCGGCTCGATGCGCTCGATCGGCTCGAGCAGATAAATGACGTCGTCGCCCTCCACGAGGTCGCTCGGCTGGTTCGGCCCGAGCGCGAAGGCGGCGTCCGTGAAGGCTTTCACCCGCCCGATACCGGGCACGTCGTCGGTGGCCGCGAACGGCGGCGTCTCCTTCAACCGGCTGCCGGCGACGTCGGGCAGGCTCTTGCCACGCACGACGTCACGCCGATCCGATTCCGCCTGCTGCCGGGCCAGCTCGAGCCCCTTCTCCTCGGTGAGGGTCTTCACGATCTCGTCGCGTACCGCATCGAACGGCTTGGGGCCGCCGGGCACCTTCTCCTCGACCTTGATGATGTGGAAGCCGAAGGGCGTCTCCACGATGTCGCTCACCGTGCCCGGCTCGAGCGCGAACGCCGCCGCCTCGAACGCCGGCACCATCCGCCCCCGCGCGAAGAGCCCGAGGTCGCCGCCCTTGGTCGCCGAGCCCGGATCCTGGGAGTACTTCTTGGCGAGCCCGGCGAAATCGCTCCCCGCCCTGACCTCCGCGAGGACGTCCTCGGCCTTCTTGCGGGCTTCGGCGCGCGCCTGCTCGTTCGCGTCGGGCGCCAGCTTGATGAGGACGTGGCGCGCGTGGATCTGCTCCGGGACGGTGAAGCGGTCGTCGCGATGGGAGTCGTAGTACGCGTGCACGGCGTCCTCCGACGGCGCCGCGAGCGTCGCGAAGTCCTTGGGGCTGTAGGCCACGTAACGCACGCGCACGCGCGGCGGCGTCCGGTAGCGATCGGGATGGTCGGCGACCCACTTCGCCACCTCCTCGTCGGACACCGTGGCGGTTTTCGCCAGCGCGTCCGCCGGGATGCGGACGTAGAGGAGGTCGATCTGCTCGCGATCCTGGCCGAAGCGCTCCGCGACTTCCTCGTCGCTCACCTGCACGCCATCGACGACGAGCGCCCGCACCCGGCGGTTCACCAGGTCCTGGCGGACCTGCGCCTCGAACTCGCCACGATCGCGCTGTACCTGCAGCACGCGCTCGAGCAGCTCGCGATCGAAGGTGCCCTCCCGCTGCAGCTCCGGCATGGTGGTGATGGCGTTCAGGACGTCCTGATCGCTGACGTCGAGCCCGAGCCGGTCCGCCTCGTGTCGCAGCAAGGCGTCGTCGACCAGCTGGTCGAGCGCCTGTCCGCGCAGCATGCGCGCCTGGGGCGGCGTGGCGCCCTTCATGAGCTCCTGGAAGCGGTTCTGGAGGGCCGCGGTCTCGGTGTCGAGATCGCGGCGCGTGATGCGCTCCCCGTGGACGCGAGCGACGACGTCGAGATGAGCCTGGCGGCTCGCGCCGACGCCCCAGCCGATGAACGACACGGCCAGCAGCGCGTAGAGCACCTTGATGCCTCTCGACGACGAGTATTTGCGAAGGTTGGCGAGCACGGCGGGGTGACCAAAGAAGCTAGCCGAGGCCCCCCGGGTTTGCAACGAGGAGGAGGCCGGCGCAGGTTTCGTTGCCGGCCTCCCGGGATTCTGCTAGCTCCGCCCCCGACCCCTTCATGATATTCGACCGCCTCCTCGGACTGTTCTCGAACGATCTCGCGATCGACCTCGGGACGGCGAACACGCTCGTCTACGTGAAGGGCGAGGGGATCGTCTGCAACGAGCCGTCGGTCGTCGCCGTGCAGAAGGACAATCGGGGCTCGCGGCGGGTCCTCGCGGTGGGCGCCGAGGCGAAGCGGATGCTCGGCCGGACGCCCGGCAACATCAACGCCATCCGGCCGCTCAAGGACGGCGTCATCGCCGACTTCGAGATCACCGAGGCGATGCTGCGCTACTTCATCCAGAAGATCCACAACCGCAAGACGCTGGTGCGGCCGCGCATCATCATCTGCGTTCCCTTCGGGGTGACCGAGGTCGAGAAGCGGGCGGTGCGCGAGTCGGCGGAGTCGGCCGGCGCGCGCGAGGTCTACCTGGTCGAGGAGCCGATGGCGGCAGCCATCGGCGCCGGGCTGCCGATCACCGAGCCGGCCGGGAACATGATCGTCGACATCGGCGGCGGGACCACGGAGGTCGCCGTCATCTCCCTCGCCGGCATCGTGTTCTCGAAGTCGATCCGGGTGGGCGGCGACAAGATGGACGAGGCGATCGTGCAGTACGTCAAGCGGAAGTACAACCTCCTGATCGGAGAGCGCACCGCCGAGCTGGTGAAGATCACCATCGGCTCCGCCTATCCGGGCGACGAGATCCAGACCATGGAGATCAAGGGGCGCGACCTGGTGGCGGGCGTGCCGAAGACGGTCGAGATCACGGACGAGGAGATCCGCGAGTCCATCGTCGAGCCCATCAACGCGATCGTCGAGGCGGTGCGCATCGGGCTCGAGCGCACGCCGCCCGAGCTGGCGTCCGACATCGTCGACAAGGGCATCGTGCTCGCCGGCGGTGGCGCGCTGCTGCGCAACCTCGACACCCTCCTGCGCGAGCAGACCGGGCTGCCCGTCATGCTGGCCGACGAGCCGCTCGAGGCGGTGGTGATGGGCGCCGGCAAGGTGCTGGACGAGCTCTCCCTGCTGAGGGACATTGCCATCCTCTGACTCGCCGCGATCCGGCGGGGCGTCATGCTCGAGTTCCTTCGTCGCAACCGGCTGCTGGCGACGGCGGCCGTCTTCCTCGTGCTGGCCGCGGGCCTGATCCTGCGCACCGGCACGACCCGCGGCCGCGACGACCAGCTGGGCCGCATCTTCCTGGAGCTGATGGCGCCGCTCGACCGCGCGGGAACCTTCGCGAGCCGCACCGTCGCCGACGCCTGGCAGGGGGCGGCCGCCCTGATGCGCGCGCGCGACGAGGCCGAGGCGCTGCGCGGGCGCGTCCGTCAGCTCGAGCAGGACACCGCCCGCCTGGCGGAGACCGAAGCGGAGAACGCCCGCCTGCGCACGCTGCTCGACTTCCGCAAGACCCTGGGCGGCAAGCTGCTCACGGCGCGGGTCATCGGCCGCGACGCGGCGGGGCTGTCGCGGACGCTGGTCATCGACCAGGGCTCCGCTGCCGGCGTCGCGAAGGGCGCCGCCATCCTCGCACCCGAGGGGGTCGTCGGCCAGGTGTTCCTGGTGAGCCCGCACGCCGCCCGCGTGCTCCTCGTGTCGGACCACAACAGCGGCGTCGACGCCGTCGTGCAGCGCACGCGAGGCCGGGGCATCGTCGAAGGGACCGCCGACGGACGCTGCGGCCTCAAGTTCGTCCGGCGCACCGAGGATCTCCAGGTGGGCGATCTGGTGGTCAGCTCCGGGCTCGACGGGATCTTCCCGCGTGGCCTGCCCATCGGGCGCATCCAGACGGTGGACAAGCAGGGGCAGGGGCTGTTCCAGTACGCGCAGATCGAGCCCGCCGTCGACGTCGAGCGGCTCGAGGAGGTGCTCGTCACGCTGGAGGCCCAGGCCCCCCCGCCGCCCGCCGCCGACGAGGGACCGGAGCCGCCGGGGCCGCCGCCCGGCCGATGACCGGCCGTGCGACGCGCCTTCGCCATCGCGGTCGCCGGCATCCTCGCGATGCTGCTGCAGACGGCCGTCTTTCCCGTGCTCGTGCCCGCGGGGCTGGCACCGAACCTCGTGCTCGTCCTCGTCGTCTACCTCGGCGTGCACCAGTTCGGTGCCTGGGGCGCGCTGGGGGCGTTCCTCCTGGGCTACTTCCTCGATACCTTCTCGGGTACGCTGCTCGGCCTGCATGCCTTCGCGTTCACCGCGCTGTATCTCGCCGTCCACCACGTCGCGCGCCTGCTCTGGACGGAGGGTGGCGTGCCGGCCATGCTGATCGTCTTCGCGGCGGCGTGCGGGCACGGGTTCATCGCGCTCGCCTGGATGTCGCTGGTCACCGCCGCCGGCGCATCGGTCTGGCAGCACGCCCTGCGTCAGGGGCTGATCGGCGCGGTGGTGGCGGCAGCGGTCACGCCCGCCGTCTTCGCCTTCGTCTCCTGGGAGCAGCGGCTCCTCGGGCGCGGCTAGGGCACGCGCATGGATCTCGACGAGCTGCGCGTCATTCCGCGCGACGTGCCGCCGGAGCTGAGCCGCCGCATCGGGGTCGCCAGCGCCATCGTCCTGGTCGCCTTCGTCGGCATCCTGGTGCGGCTCGTCTCACTCCAGGTGGTGCAGGGTTCCGAGATGCGTTCGCTCTCGGAGCACAATCGCATTCGGCTGGTCCGGGTGCCCGCCGCTCGCGGCGTGGTCTACGACCGCAACGGCGAGCTGCTGATCGACAACCGCGCTTCCTTCGACGTCGTCTTCGTGCCGGAGGACGCGCGCGGCAAGCCCGGCGTGCTGCGCACGCTGGCCGCCCGGTTGAACGAGCCCGAGAACGCCGTGGTCGAGCGCCTGCGCGCACCCTCCAAGCGCCCCCCGTACGCGGGCATCGTCGTGGCGCGCGACCTCGACTGGTCGGGTGTCGTGGCGCTCGAGACCCACCAGCTCGACCTGCCGGGCGTGTCGGTGCGGGTCGGTCCGCGGCGCTTCTACCCGTACGGGCCGCTGGCGGCGCACCTCCTCGGCTACGTCGGCGAGGTCAGCGAGAGCGAGCTGACGCGCAACGAGAACAGCGAGATCCGGGGCGGCGACCTGGTCGGCAAGGCGAATCTCGAGAAGGCCTGGGATCGGGAGCTGCGCGGCCAGACCGGTGGCCAGCAGGTCGAGGTCGACGCGCTCGGACGCCGCGTCCGCATCCTCGAGGAGGTGCCCGACGTCGCCGGGGACACCCTGGTGCTCACGCTCGACCGGGACCTCCAGGAGACGGCGGAGCGCGCGCTCGGAGACCGCAGCGGCGCGGTGGTCGCGCTCGACCCGCGCAACGGCGACGTGCTGGTGCTCGCCTCGCGCCCGGCGTACGACCCCAACCTCTTCTCGCGCGGCATCCGGCACGCCGAATGGCGGACGCTGGTGCAGGACCCGCTGAAGCCGCTGAGCAACCGCGCCGTCCAGGGCCAGTACCCGCCGGGCTCCACGTTCAAGGTGGTGGTGGCCGCGGGCGGGCTCGAGCAGGGCGTCATCACGCCCGGCACGGGGGCCTACTGCCGGGGCGGCCTGCAGTTCGGCAACCACTTCTTCCGCTGCTGGCGCCACGGCGGTCACGGCCACGTGCGGCTGCACGAGGCGATCGTCCAGTCGTGCGACGTGTTCTTCTACCAGGCCGGGCAGCGGCTGGGTGTCGACCTCATCGCCGACTACGCGCGCCGGCTCGGCCTCGGCCTCGCGACCGGCATCCGCCTCGAGCACGAGAAGGCGGGAACGATTCCGGACTCGCAGTGGAAGCAGCGCCGGTTCCATCGCCCCTGGTTCGCGGGCGAGACCCTCTCGGTGGCCATCGGCCAGGGCTACGTCACCGCGACGCCGCTCCAGATGGCGAACCTCGCGGCGACGATCGCCAACGGGGGAACGAGATACCGTCCGCAATACGTGAAGCGCGTCATCGCCCCCGACGGGACGGTGCGGGAGGAGCTCCAGCCCGACGTGCTCGGCGACGCGGGGATCGATCACCGCGCCCTGGCCGAGGTTCGCGCCGGCATGCGGGACGTCGTCATGACCGACCGGGGCACCGGCAAGGCGGGGCGGGTCCGCGGCATCGAGGTGGCCGGCAAGACGGGCACCGCGCAGGCCGTGGCGCTGCGCGGCTCGAATCGCCGCGCGCGGCGGAGCCGCGACCATGCCTGGTTCATCGCCTTCGCGCCGGTGGCGGCGCCCGAGATCGCGCTCGCCGTGCTGGTCGAGCACGGTGGCGGCGGAGGCGGCAAGCTCGCCGCCCCGATCGCGAAGGAGGTCCTGGAACGCTACTTCACCCGTGACGTGGGTCCGCAGCCGAACACCCAGAAGACCCAGGAGGCACATGCGGTTCGACCGAAGACTGCTCACGCATTTTGAGTGGCTCCTGCCGCTGCTCGCGATCGCGGTGAGCGGGCTCGGCATCCTGACCGTGTACAGCGCGAGCTACACGCTGGGCGCGGACACGCCGTCGCCCATGGCGATGCGCCAGCTCGTGTGGTGCATCGCCGGCCTCGGGGCCATGCTCGGGATGCTCAGCTTCGACTACCGCCGGCTCGAGCGCCACGCCTACCTGATCTACCTCGTCGTGCTCCTTGCCGTGCTCGTCGTCCCGCTCATCGGACAGGTGGGCGGGGGGTCGCGGCGCTGGATCCGTCTCGGTCCGATGTCGGTGCAGCCGTCCGAGTTCGTGAAGCTCGGGCTCGTCCTGGTCTTCGCGCGCCATTTCTCGCAGACGCCGCCGGCGAAGCTGGGGCTGCGCGAGGCGCTCGTGCCGCTGGTCCTCACGGCCGTGCCCGTCGTCGCGATCCTGGTGCAGCCCGACCTGGGCTCGGCCGCGCTGCTGGGACTGCTGGCGCTGACGATGCTCGTGCTCGGCGGGGTGCAGCTGCGCTGGCTCGCGCTCCTCGCCTCGCCCGTCGTGCTGGTGGCGCCGCTGCTGTGGCGCCACCTGAAGGAGTATCAGCAGAAACGCATCCTCACCTTCCTCGATCCCGGACAGGATCCGCTCGGTGCGGGCTACCACGTGATCCAGTCGAAGATCGCCGTCGGCTCGGGAATGCTGTGGGGCAAGGGTTTCCTGCAGGGAACCCAGAACCACCTGAGCTTCCTGCCCGAGCAGCACACGGACTTCATCTTCTCGGTGTTCTCGGAGGAGTGGGGGCTGATCGGCGGGGCGGTGCTGGTGGGGCTCTACCTGGCGCTGCTCTTGCGCGGGACCATCATCGCCGTGCGCGCGCGGAATCGCTTCGGGGCGCTGCTGGTGCTCGGCGTCCTGTCGATCGTGTTCTGGCAAGTCGTGGTCAATGTCGGCATGACCACGGGCCTGCTCCCCGTGGTGGGCATCCCGCTCCCGTTCTTCAGCTACGGCGGCTCGTCCCTGCTCTGCCTGCTGATGGGAATCGGGCTCGCGATGAACGTCTCGATGCGCCGCAACCTGTTCTAGTCGAGGAAGAGAGACCGGGGGCCGGCGATGGCGCCGGCCCCCGGCGTTCACCCGGGCGTTCGCTCGCCCGGTGCAGCTACTGACAGCTGTTGGTAGCGACGTTGCAGATGAGCGAGCAGCAGTCGAAGTCCGTCGTGCAGAGCGCGTTCGTCGGACCGCAGCAGCTGCAGCTCCCCGGCGGCGCCCCGGAGATGCGGCACTGGGAGTTCGTCCCGTCCGGACGGAGGCACTGGACCGCGTTGCACGCCGCGCCCTGCGCGCACGGGTCGCACGGCGCGGGGCACTGGCTCGGATTGCAGAAGAGCGGCGCCGGGCACGGCTGACTCGTGGAGCAGGGGATCGTCGTGCAGGCTCCGGCGGGTCCGGCGGTCGGATCGAAGCAGGTCCCGCAGTCGCAGTGTCCGGTGGCGTTGCAGGTCGAGTTCGGAACGGTGCTGCACCCGGTCGGACACTGGCCGTTCGTGTTGAAACACGCCTGTCCCGGGCACTCGCAGCAGACGGGCGGGGCGACGCAGCCGCACTTCCCGGTCGAGAGCTTCGCGCACTGCGAGCCGGGAGGCGCGCCGGCGGGGCAGGCGCCCGTGCAGGCGTTCGTCGCCGCGTCGAGGTGGCAGATGAGCGTCGTCGTGGTCGTCGACGTCGACGTCGTAGTCGTAATCGTCGTGCTCGTCGACGTGGTCGTCGTCGGCTGGCCGACGACCTTCTTGTCGACGGGCGCGCAGAACATCTGCGGCGGGCCCACGGGCAGCGGACCCTCGGGCCCGAACTGATCGCGGAGCAGGACCTGGATGTTCTTCGGGAAGGCGGTGAGCTTCGTGCAGTCGCCGTTCGGGCAGGTCTTCGCCTTGATCTTGTAGCACTTGAAGTGGGGCAGGCCCGGCGCGGGCACCGGGTTCGGCTTACAGGCGGCCGGCGAGCACGGGGCGCCGTTGACGCAGCAGCTCTTCAGGCTCGGCACGCAGAGCATCACGGGTTGCAGCTTGAAGACGAGCTCACGGCCGAACTGGTTGTCGACCTGGAGGAGCGCGGACTTGGAGGTCGTTCCGACGAGCGCCTTGTCCTTGATCTTGTAGCACTTGAGATGGTTGCACGCCGGATCGAGCGGGCTCGTGCAGGCGGTGCCGGGCGACTGTCCCCGGGCAGGGAGCGCAGTCAGGACGGCAAGCAATCCAGCGGCCACAGAGAGAGAGACGGATCGTTTCGACGGCATCGGCTCCTCCTTGATAGGTTGACGGGCCAATCGCGAACGGGTTCGCAGCGCCTCTAGACCGACGTCCTCAGATGGGACGAGGCAACGTCTCGGAGGCTTGGTATCGCGCTCCCAAGCTTGAAAGGCAAGCATTTTCTGCAGGGGGCGCGAAGGAGGGCACGCGCGAGGCCCGGCCCCGGTGGTGCGGAACGTTTCCGGGGAGTTGCGGGCCGACCCGTCGGCGTCGATCGTCTCCGCATCGCCGGCGAGACGCCCGAACACGGACCGACCCGGCGGAGGGCTCAGACCGTGGGGACCGTTGCGCCCGGAACGAGGGCCGGCGAGCCCGTCGGCCGCCCTCCCGATGAGGTCGAGCGCGTCATCGGGCTCCCGGAGGCCGCACAGGCCCGCGCGGGAGGTGACGCTCGCGCCGCGAAGCTCGGGCTCCAGCTCTCAACCGACGGTCGAACGCCACCCGCCGCCTCGTCCATCCACCACGCCAAGTCTGCCGCGCCGGCTCCGCCGGCCGCGGCACGGCACTCGCCTGACCCGTGAGCGCCGCACACTCGCGTTCCCTCTCGCCCCGAGACGCAGTCTCGGGGCGATCACACGACTACGTTGCAGATGGCGCGCACGAGCTGCGCCTTCGGGACGGCGCCGAGGAGCTGCTCCTTCACCTGGCCGCAGTGGATCAGTATCAGATTGGGGATGGCGCGCACCCCGTACTGCTGCGGGGTCTGGGGATTCTCGTCGACGTTCATCTTGACGACCTTGAGCTTCCCGGCATACTCCCGCGCCAGATCCTCCACGACCGGGCCGATGGCCCGGCAGGGGCCGCACCAGGGCGCCCAGAAGTCGATCAGCACGGGCGTCGAGCTCTGCAGCACCTCGCGCTCGAAGGACTCGTCGGAGACGGCCAACACGTCTGCCATGCGAGGACCGTAGCAGAGGGTAGACGGCGAGGGAAGAACGCGTGGTGGGCGGCCGCGGCCCCGTGCTAGGAGGCCGCCATGCTGACCGACGCGGAGGCGCAGGCGCTGTTCGCACGCCGGTGCGACGCCTGGTTGCGCGAGGACATGGACGCGTATCTCGCCTGCTGGGCCGAGGACATGACCTTCGGTTCCCCGGCACATCCCGAGCCTCTGCGCGGGCGTGCCGCCTACGAGGCGCTGGTGCGCGCCTCGTCCACCGCCGTGCGTCCGGTGCGCTTCGAGGTGGCCCATCTCGCGGTGCGGGGCGACGTGGTGCTCGCCGAGTGGGAGATCGAGGCCGAGCATCGCGCCACCGGCACCCGGCTGCGCTGGCGCGGGATGAGCGCCGCCGGGTACCACGACGGACTCATCGCCTGGTGGCGCGAGTACTGGAACCCGGCCGATCTCGGGATTCGGGGATGACGGTGGCGCGCGCCGCGCCTACACCATCGTCTGGCCGCCGCTCACGTTGAGCGCCTCGCCCGTGATGTAGCCCGCGTCGTCGCTGCACAGGAAGGCGATCGCCGCGGCGACCTCCTCGGCCGTCTCGAGCCGGCCGAGCGGGATCTCACGCGCGATCCAGCGCTCGACGCTGCCCTCGAGCGCGCCCACCATCTGCTCGAACTGTCCGTCCTTGTTGAGGAGGTCGGTGTCGACCGTGCCCGGGCAGACGGCGTTGACGGTGATCCCCGCGGGACCGAGCTCCTGGGCCAGGACCTGGGTGAGGAGGATGACGCCCGCCTTGGCGGCGCAGTAGGCGCCGAGCAGCGGGAAGCCCCGCTTGCCCGCCTGCGAGGAGACGTTGACGATGCGCCCGCCGCGTCCCGCGCCGATCATCCGCTCCGCGCATGCTCGCGCCACCATCCACGTCCCCTTCAGGTTGACGTCGAGCACCCGGTCCCATTCCTTCTCGGCGATCAGGAGCAGCGGCCCCGCGCCCATGCCCGGGCCGGCGCCGCCGGCGACGTTGCAGCACAGGTCGACCGGCCCGAGCGTGTCGTGTGCGCGGGCCACGGCGGCGTGCACGTCATCCCAGGACGAGACGTCGGCACGCAGCGCCAGGGCCCGCCGGCCGAGACCCTCGATCTCGCGCACCACCTCCGCGAGCTCGTCGCCGCCGGCGACACCGTAGCCCGGAAAATCGGCGTAGGGGCGCGCGATGTCGAGACAGGCGACGTCGGCGCCCTCGCGGGCGAGCCGCAGCGCCACGGCGCGACCGATGCCCCGTCGGCGCGCCGCGCCGGTGACCAGGGCGACCTTGCCAGCAATCCCCGCGAGTGCCATCGCCGTTCGTGCGGCGGGTTAGCACCACCAGAGCGACGGGCGCAAACCGCGATGCGACAAATCGAGGGTGGCGTGTCAACCCGGCGGTATGGTACCGATCCAAGCATGCTACGTCGTGCACTCCTGGCCGTTGCCCTACTCCCGATGCTCGCAGCACCCGCGTTGGCGCGTCGCTCGTACACGGTGCGCGTGCCGGCGTTCGAGGTGCCGGCGGCTCACAATCGGGAGATCTGCGTCTATGTCCCCCTGTCCTCGAAGAAGGAGATGGACATCGGCGAGGTCCGCATCCTGAACCGCGGCGGCACGTCCTCCTTCGCCACACACCACCTGATCGTCTATGCCTACCACGGCAGCCCGGAGTCGGTCGCCGGCGTCGAGGGGAAGGTGATCGACGACACCGCGTGCCTGAACTTCGGCAGCGGGAAGCCCTCCGACCTGCAGCTCGTGGCGACGTCGCAGGGGCCGGACACGCGCTGGCTGACGCCTCGTGGCACCGCACTCGAGCTACAGCCCGGCACGACGACCGCGGGGAAGAAGGTCATCGGCCTCGTACTGAACTCGCACTGGATCAACGGCGACAGCGTGCCGCACAAGGCTCGGGCGAAGATCACCTTCGTGACCCGCAAGGCGAAGGAGGTGAAGCGCCAGCTCAAGCCGATCTTCGAGGTCGTCGCGAACGGCTTCATCGACGTCCCTCCGGGCGCCACCCGACAGGTCGGCTGGACCTGGGGGCCCAACCGCCTCGACATCGGCGGGTTCCTCGGTGGCTCGAACTATCCCAAGGGGCCTGCTTGCGTGACCATGTTGACCAGCCACATGCACAAGCGTGGCGCGCTCTTCACGACCGACTTCGTCGACAGCACGGGGACCAAGAAGCAGCTCTATGCCAACACGCAGTACTCCGATCCGCCCGCACGGAGCTTCACCCCGCCGATGCTGGTGTCGCCAGGTGAGCACATCGAGTACCACTGCACCCACGACAACGCGACCAATCCCAAGCTCGGCTGCGAGGAGCAGCCCGGGCAGACCCCGGGTCAGTCGGTGTCGACGCTGATTCTCGAGTACGGCGATTTCACCCACCTCGACGGCGCGGCGAAGAGCTGCACGCGCCAGGGACCGAGCCCCGACGAGTGCCCGGCCACCGACCCGAAGTATCCCGACCGCAGCTTCACCGGGAACTGCGTCCCGGCGAATCTCGTCTTCGGCTTCACCTCCGAGGACGACATGTGCATCCTGCCGGGCTACTACTACGACGCGGATCCGGCCGCCGCGCCCGGGCAGGAGTGCACGCTGTAGGGCGAGCGGAGCGACCCGGCGTGATCGCTCTCACGCCGGGTGTGGCAGGCGGTCGAGAACGGTGAAGGCGACGAGCGCCACGGCATAGCCCATCGCCGCGGCGACGAGGACCGCGGTGAAGCTGCCGAGGATCGCCACGATGATGGCGAGGACCGAGCCGAGCACGCTCATGCCGCCGTTGACCGCCCACATCCACGGCACGCTGTCCTTGCCGTGCGTCGACACGATGCGGATGCCGGTCGGGAAGGGCATCCCCATCAGGAAGCCGAGCGGCACGACGAGCAGCACGGTGAGCGCTCCGCGCATCCAGAGCGGCTGGCCGAGCGCCCGGCTGATGATGGCCGGATAGACGAACGCCACGCCCAGCAGCGCCACCGTCAGGACCCCGAGCGCCACCGGAAGCGACAGCCGCGGCCACGACGACGCGTAGCTCCCGACGCCGGCGCTGAAGAGCAGGGCCGCGAGCACCAGCGCGAGCGAGCGGGACGGGTGGCCGAGGAGCAGCGCGAAGCGCTGCATGAGCGCGATCTCGACGAAGATGAAGGCGCCGCCCAGACAGGCGAAATAGAGCAGCCAGACCGGAAACATCGGCAGCGCCCCGCGTCCCGAGCGCAGCAGCGGGAGGAACATGAAGAGGGCGACCGCGATCCCGGCGAGCACCAGCAGCGCGTACAGCGTCAACGAGGCCCAGTGGCCGCGAACCAGGTTGGGCGCGTTGCTCTCCGTGCGGAGCCGGGCGAGAACCGGAACCTTGTCGTAGTTGAAGAAGAACGGATTGTCGTCGTACACGGGGTCGACCCGGAGCGGAAGCGATTTGAAGTACGCCCGCTGCCGGCCCTGGGCTCTCGCCTTGACCGTCTGCTGCACGATGCGCTGCTGCTGGTCGTGGGCCTCGCCGTCCGCCAGCGGATGCATGAAGCGGCCGGGCCCGTCCGGCTGTCCGCTGTCCACGTAGCGTTGCACCTGGGCGCGTGCCGCCGCGACCTCCTCCGGTGCGAACGGCGTGTTGCGGACGCAGACGGTGCTGTAGGGCGCAGCGAACGCGAGGACGTTCTTCCCCGGTCGAGGGAGCTTCAGGCGATAGAGCGCCTCGAGGGCGACGCTGAAGAGTCGCGGGCCCTCCACCGAGTAGTCCCAGCGCGTGACACACATCGTCCCGCCCGGCTTGAGATGCGAGATGTAGTCCATGAAGGCGTCGACCGTGTACAGGTAGGTCTCCGAGAGGACGTAGGCGCCGCTGCTCATCGCGGTCAGGGTGTCGACCACGTTCATCGCGATCACGTCGTAGCGGTACGGGGTGTTGCGGACGAAGCTCCGGCCGTCCTCCACGATCAGGCGGACGCCGGGGAGGTTCGCGAGCCCATGCGTCGCGTCGCGGTACTCGTTCGACAGCAGGCGGCCCGTGGTCGGGTTGATCTCGATCCCGTCGACGTGCTGCGCTCCGGCGCGCAGCGCCAGGTAGACGTCGATGCCGCCGCCGACCCCGATCACGAGGACGCGCTCGGGCGACCTGTGAAAGAGGTAGGGGGTCTCGTGATCGACGAAGAGCTGCTGGGGAGGAAACGGGGGTGCCGGCGACCTCGCCTGCGTGACGATCCCCGTCCAGGCATCGCCGTCGATGTACACCCGCTTCTCGAGCGGATTGTTCTTCGTGGACACCACGTCGATCCGCGACAGGGCGTTCCACTCCGACAGCTCGACCACCTTCTCGTCGCCCGCGGCGAGTTGCTCGAAGTTCGCGTTGATGGCCTTCAGCGGGTCGGAGCGCAGGATGCGGTTCACCTGCGGCGCCAGCAGGAAGATCGCGGCAAGCGGGACGGCCAGGCCGGCGAGGACCGCCCGGCTGCTGCGCCGGCGCGGGTCCCCAAGCAGGATGGGGACGGCGACCAGCAGGCACGCGAGCACGATGCAGCGAACCGCGCCCAGCGGCTGCATGAGGGCGAGAAACGCCACGCAGCCGACCGCGGCGCCGACCAGGTCGGCGAAGTAGAGCACGGAGATGTGCGCCGCCTGATCGCGATAGATCGAGCCCAGGATCCAGCCGGCAAAGAAGTACGGACAGACGGCCGCGGCATAGGTCGCGAGCATCAGGAGGAACTGGGGAGCGCTGTGGAAGATCGACTGCAGCTGCACTCCCAGCTGCGGGACCAGGAACGAGGAGAGCAGGGTGGTGAGGACGAAGCCGACGGCGGCCGAGCGCAGCGTGAGCACGCGGACGAGCAGGTTGCGCTCGCCGAAGGCGAGCCAGGTTCCGCTGATCCCGAACCCCAGGAGGGCGATCGAGACGATGAAGTAGACCAGGTGGTTCCAGTAGACGAGGGCGTAGATGCGCGTCTGCAGGAGCTGCAGGAGCAGGGTCGAGAGGGCGACGCAGAATGCGACCGTCGCCGGAAACCACAGGCGGGGACGTTGCTCGTCCGCCACCGCGAGCATCTCCGCCTCGCCGCGCCGCCTCGCCTCGCCCGCTGTCGTCATGGGGGCGGCAAGATAGCGCAGTCGGGCGCCGTCATGAACCGCCGCCGGCGCCGGTGCTCGCGCCGGCCCGACCGGCGCCGCGAGGCGGCCTTGACCCGCGTTCGCCGTGCGCCGTACTTCCCGACGGAGGGTATCTCGTGCCGTGACCAGGCCAGGAGGGAGCGCGATGGAATCGACGTTCTGGAAGCGCTGCAGCACGTGCAAGAAGGAGATTCCCTTCCGGGCCGCCTACTGGGTGTGCAACGTGTCGACCTGCAACCGCGCGAACACGGGGTTTGCCTTCTGCTCGGTGAACTGCTGGGACGCGCACGTGCCCATGCTGCGCCATCGTGAGTCGTGGGCCGAGGAGGCGCGCTCGCCGACGCCGGAGGAATGGGCGCGGCGCCAGCGGGAGACGGCTGCGAAGCAGGGCCGGCGCGGCGTCCGCAATCTCGGCCGCCCCGGGCGCTGAGTCGGACGGCTGGCACTGCCTGGCGACTGCAGGTATCTGTCGGCGAGCGAGCGAGGACTCCATGAGGACGCGTGAACTGCTGAAGCTGCGCAACACCGGTCATCCCGGCATCAACGCGCTCTTCGCCAAGGCGCATTCGGCCGACTGGGACTTCGAGAAGGACGTCGACTGGAGCGTGCCGGTCGAGCCCGAGGATCCGCTCGTGGGACACGGGTGGGCCGCATACGGCAAGACGCCGACGTTCCAGGCCCTCCCCGAGCCGGCGAAGGTCCACGCGACCCGGCGCGCGGTCGGCCGCATGCTCAACATTCTCCAGGTCGGCGAGAGCGTGGCGCAGAACGTCTGCGCCAGGCTGGTCCTCACGCTCCGCGAGGAGGACTACCGCAACCACGCCGCGGCGCAGGCGATGGACGAGGCCCGGCACCATCTCGCATACCGCCGCTTCCTCGACGCGATGGACGAGCAGGTCGAGGACATCGACGCCGGCACCGAGATGATGTTCGACGCCCTCCTGGCGATGAACGATCCCCTCGAGCTGATCGCGACCGAGCAGTTCTTCCTCGAGAGCTTCGCGATGAGCATCTTCGAGGGCATCCGCCGGGAGGCACGGCACCCGTTGCTGCGCAGGATCATCGAGCTCATCACGCGAGACGAGAGCCGCCACATGGGATTCGGTGTCCTGTACATCGCGGAGTGGATGCGCCGGGAGCCGCTCGAGCGCCGGATCGCGTTCGCGCGCCGCTGGATGGCACAGATACTCGGCTCCGTGCTGGACCGTCCCGGTCCGATCATGCTCGCGCGCGTCATCCGCCGGCTGCGCGAGGCGGGCGTGGCCGATGCGGAGACGCTGGCACCCCGGATGCTGCGCGAGCAGCAGGAGATCAACGCCGCCGAGCTCGCCGAAGCCGCCTCGGGCGCGAGCGTTCCTCACCTCCTGCGCAGCGCGCGCCGCGCGGGCCTGCTCGAGCCCGAGATCCTGGAGGCGCTCGACCTGTCGAGCGAGCCCTTGATTCTCGGGGCGCTGCGCGGGTCGATCGAGGCGGAAGCGCGCGCCTAGCCGCCGCCTAGCCGTCGGATCAGCTCGCTGCCGCGGCCAGCGCGTCGCCGGTGAGCCGATGCATGGTCCAGGTGTCCAGCGCGACGGCGCCGAGACGCCGGTAGAACCCCAGCGCGGGGGCGTTCCAGTCGAGCACGGCCCACTCCAGCCGGCCGTACCCCCGCGCCACGGCCAGCCGCGCGACGTGCGCGAGCAACGCGCGCCCGATCCCGCGACGGCGGTGCGATTCCAGGACGAAGAGATCCTCGAGCCAGAGTCCCTGCTTGCCGAGCCACGTCGAGTAGGTCGGGAAGCAGAGCGCGAACCCGACCGTCTCGCCGTCGTCCTCGGCCAGGAAGCACTCGAACGGTGGTCGCGGGTCGGCGAGCTGTGCCCGGATCACGTCGGGCGTCGAGAGGACGGCGTCGGGCTCGCGCTCGTACGCGGCCAGCGCGGCGATCAGCCGGTGAACCTCCGCAGCGTCCTCGGGCGCGGCGGGGCGGATGGTCGTCGACATGACACGGGATCGTGCCCCAGCGCCGGTCCGCGATCCAGCGCGTCCTCGAATCGGCACTTCTCGCGTGGTACGAGTCCGGCGAGCAGCCGGAACGTTGGTGATGAAGCATGTTGGCTTCGCGGTGCGCGCGCCGGGCGACGGGTCGGGACGCGACGTGCTCGACGATCTCGCCGCGCGCGGCTTCACGCGGCGTCACGTGCTGCGCGTCGCCGCGCTGCTGAGCGCGAGCGCGGCCCTGCCCCTCGGCTCGGAGCGCGCGCTCGCCCAGCTCTCCAACACGGGTGCGCTTCCCGACGACGCGGTGAAGATCAATGCCAACGAGTTTCCCGAGGGCCCGTCGGAGCGTGCACTCGCAGCGCTGGCCGGGGCGGCGCGACGTGGGAACCGCTACCAGTACCCGGAGACCGACGGCCTCGTCGAAGCGGCCGCCGCGCTCGAGGGGCTGAAGCCCGAGCACTTCGCGGTGTACCCGGGTTCGAGCCTGGCGCTGCATCACGCCGTGATCGCGTTCACCTCGCCCGAACGCGCGCTGGTCGTCGCCGAGCCGGGCTACGAAGCTGCGGCCGTCGCGGCGACCTTCATCGGCGCACCCGTCGTCCGCGTGCCGTTGCGCGCGGACGCCTCCCACGACCTGCCGGCCATGCTGGCGGCCTCCAGGCAGCACCCGGCCGGGTTGTTCTACGTGTGCAATCCCAACAACCCCACCGGCACGGTGACGCCGCGCGCCCAGATCGAGGCGCTGGTGGCGGCCATGCCGCGCGACTCCGTGATGCTGCTCGACGAGGCGTACATCCACCTGTGCGACGAGCCGCGCGGCGTCGACCTCGTGCGGGCGGGCAAGAACGTCGTCGTGCTGCGCACCTTCTCGAAGATCTTCGGCATGGCCGGCCTGCGCGCCGGGTTCGCGATCGCCCGCAAGGACCTCCTGGCGCGCATGACGCCCTGGAACACCGGCGCGATGCCCGCCACCGCCATGGCCGCGGCGCACGCGGCGCTGGGCGAGACCGAGCTCATCGCCGCGCGCAAGCGCGGCAATGCGGAGCGCCGCGCCGACCTGATGCGCTTCTTCGACGCGCACGGCTTCCGCTACACGCCGTCCGTCGCCAACCACCTGATGGTCGACGCGCGCCTGCCCACCAGCCAGGTGATCGACGGGCTGAAGCAGCGCAACGTCTACATCGGCCGTCCGTGGCCGGCGTGGCCGACGCACGCGCGCGTCTCGATCGGCAGCGCTCCGGACATGGAGCGCTTCAAGAGCGCGTTTCTCGCGGTCGTGGGGCGCGGGTAGGCGCGCTGCGCGGCTCTAGTGCGCAAGCAGTACCCGCTCGGAGGAGTTGTACTCGTCCAGCGCCTTTAGAACGTCCTCGCCCGTGCTTCGGAGAGCAAGCTGGCAGGCGCGCGCGATTGTTCGATCCCATAGAGGAAGGAACCTTGGGGCGAGAAGATGGAGGCATTTGGCGGCCAGTCGCTCAGCGATACGCACGCTCAGCACCCTTGACAATCAAGCCCGCTCGCCGAGCGAACTATGCGAGAGGCAGCGACGAACCGCCCATCGGTGCGCGAGCCGCTCAGGCCGCCTCCGGTCCGCGCCAGTCGAACGGGAAGTGCTTGCTCGACTTGCCGCTGCGGTCCCACTTGAAGCCGAAGCCGTCGGCGCGGTCCGTCGTGGCGACGCCCCAGGTGGCGACCTGCCCCGGGCCGACTTCCGCGCCCGGCGCGTTGTGCACCTGCACGCGCCGGCCCGGTGGCGTGGTCGGCCCGGTGAGCGCCTGCGCCTCGCCGAGCGCGATGCCGGGGATTTCAACGCGCCAGCTCGACAGGTCATCGGCGACCTCGAAGTCGATGTGGGCCAGCGCGGTGCCGCGTACCGTTTCGACAAGGCCGGCGAAGCCGGCCATCCAGCCCCCGGCCTGCCCGCCCCAGATGGCCTGGAGGGCCTGCTGCTGCTCGGCGCTGGCGCTGTCGTCGATGTAGAACGCCATCTGCGCCTTCGCGCCGGCCCAGATGTTGCCGGTGAAGCTCGACAGCGCCACCACGCTGAGCCCCGACAGGGCGACCGCGCCGTAGTGGCCTTGGTCGATGTGCCAGGCCAGGATGCCGTCGCAGGTGTTGTCGGTCGGCGGCTGCGCAAACGTGCAAGGGCACGGGATGTTGCACTTGCAGACGTCGAACCAGTCGCCCTTCAAGTGCCACTGCGGAACGTCGGCCATCGCGGGCCTCCCTTCAGCGCCTGATAGAGCGGCCACGCTAGCCGATCGAAATCGGTCCTTTCAAGGCTTGGGGCACGAAGGCTCGGCTCATCGCGCCGCAATTCACCAGATGCTCACCCGCTGCTGCGGCGGCAAGTGCATCACATCGCCCGGCTTGGCGCCGAAGGCTTCGTAGAACGTATGCAGGTTCGGCAGCACGCCGTTGACGCGAAACTCCCCGGCGAGTGGACGCCCTCCTTGACCGTCTCGACCAGGTCCTCGTTCCTCCACTTGATTCGCCAGATACGCGCCCACCCGTGGAAGAAGCGCTGGTCGCTGCTCAGGCCGCCGAGGTGCAAGCTGGGGTTCACCCTTCCGCCGTGCAGCGTGGTGAAGCGGACCGCCTCCATTGAACCGGCCGACCTGCCGCCGTTCACGAACCAGTCCGCTCCCTGTCCGCGCTGCGGTTGCCGTTCCCCATTCGGGTGCACTTCGACCGCGACTGCGCGCGGGCGCGCGCCGATTTCGATCGGCCGTCCCCGTGCGCCGCGGAGTGGATCGAGCGCCGCCCCGCGCTCGCCGAGACGTGCGGGCAAGCGGGTCGCGTTGTGGGCGCCGGGACAGCTCGGGGACACTTCGGGGACACGCGGTGGCCTAGCTTGCTAATCATCGCGCGCAAGGCCACGAATTTTCGAATGCCGAGGAGGGGAATCGAACCCCTAAGGGCGTGAGCCCGGGCGATTTTGAGTCGCCTGCGTCTGCCAGTTCCGCCACCTCGGCGTTTGTGCGGGATGAGGAACCTACGGCGGTCCTGCCGTCCGGTGCAACCCCGGAGTCGGCCCGTATGCCTTCCTGATCGAGACCGAGCCTCCGGATCCCGGGACAGTCATCGGCGCTAGGAAGATGTCGGCGTATCCCTGCTGCCTTTTGGATCTCACGCCACGATGCCACGCATGCGGGCATGATCTCTACTATCGGCACGGTCGGCACGTTCGCGTAGGTTGGTTTCGCCCGAGGGGCGCGTCGAGGCTTCCCACCGTTCGTCCCTGCGCGCTGCCCCCGCCTCTGAACGCGCGGGCGCCGGCCGGGGCAGGAAGGGGTCTACGACCGCTCGGCGGACCGCAAGAAAGGGGGGTAGCCCCGCAGGAAGGTCCGTGCTACCTCGGGTCAGGAGGATCGGCCGTGGCACCTCGCAGCAGTTCCGCATCCGCCGGCGACGCGAGCCCCGAGCCCCTCGTAAACCTGAACGCCCGCGTACCCAAGCATCTGTGGCGACGGGTACGTTTGCGCTGCCTCGAAGAGGGCCGCCTTCTTCGTGCCTTCATCACCGAGGCCCTGCAGGAGCATCTCCGGGCCCGCGCGCGCGGCCGGCGACACTAGCGCTCCGCTTCCATAGCGCGACGCACGCAACGTCGCGAGCGCACCGGCCGGCGCGGCGCACCGCCTTGCGCGCGGCGCTACGGCGTCTGGTCGGCGGGACCGCCGCCGCGGCGGCGATCGGCGGCGAGCGCCGACGGAACCAGCTCGGGCCCCGGTTTGCTGTCGATCTTGTGCACCGCCGTCTGCGCCAGGGCGCGCAGCGTCGGGTCGCTGCCTTCATCCACGATCCGCCGCAGCGGGCCGAGCGCATCCTTGTCGCCGATGTCGCCGAGGGCAAAGATGGCGTTGCCGCGCAGGCCACGGTCGCCGTCGCGAGCGAGGAAGTCGAGGATCGGTTTGGTCGCTCGCGGATCGCCGATCTTGCCGAGCGCCACCAGGATGTGCTGCTTCGTCGTCGTCTCGGTGCCGCGCATGAAGAGCTGCTGGACGAGCGGACCGACGGAGTCCTTGGCGTGCATGTTGCCGAGCACGTCGACGGCCTTCAGGCGAATGGCCATGTCGGGATCGTTGGCGGCCTGCAGCAGGTAGCCGACGGCCTTCGCCTCGTCGTCCGTCTGGCCGAGCTGCTGCACGCCTTCGAGACGGCTGGCCTGGTCGTCGGAGTTGAAGTTGCGCAGCGCCTCGTCCAGCTTGATCTTGGACTGGGCCTTCGCGCCCGGCGCGCTCAGCTTGTCGCGCAGCTGCCCGCGGTTGTTCTGGTCCTGCGGGCTGAAGTTCAACTGTGCCTGCGCGAGCGCTGGAACGAGCAGCACGAGAAGCGCGGGGAGCCGGCGCAGCATGGAGGTGGGGAGTGTTCCCGAAGGCGGCGCAGATTGCAAACGTCGAGCGGGTACCTTTCGCGACGTGCGGGCGGTCTGCTAGAAGGCGCCGGCGGAGGTGGAGATGGGTTGGACGGCGGTGCTCCGGGGTGTGGGGCGGCTGCTCGACGCGAGCGGTCTCGAGGACCTGTTCGACGGCTCCGACGATGAGGTCTCCGACCTCTACGCCGTCCTTGCCGACATCGCCCTCGGCCCTCGCGGCCGGCGCTATACGACGGTGTGCTGGGCAGCTCGTCGCCGCGGGGTGACGCCGTCATACGTGTGCGACCGGGCCGCGACCCTGCTGGCCGCGCTCGACGCGCGCCGGCGGACCGATCTCTACCGGCTGCTGGGGGTCACCCCCCTGGCGTCTCCCGAGGAGCTGGCTGGCCGCTGGCACGAGCTGCTGCGGAGCGGGCATCCGCGAGTGGGAGGCGATCCGGCGCGGTTCCGGGATGCAAAGGAAGCCTGGGAAGTGCTCGGCCATCCGCAGCGCCGCGCCGAGTACGAACGCTGGTGGGTGCAGGCGCTCGCTCCCTTCCAGCGGGTTCCCGGGGCGAGCGCCTAGGAGCGCGACCGAGACGGAGGGCGAGAATCAGACTCGATGAACCGTGTGTTCGTCGTACCGCGAGCGGCGAAGCCGCCGCGGCAAACGTTCCGGAGGACGGGCCGGCTTTGCCGGCCGCGGCACGTCGTCCGCTCGATTCGCCGAACGCCACCCGCGCGCCTCCGCTTTCGACCCGAGACAGAGTCTCGGGTCGCGCTCCTAGTCGAGGGCCCCGGAGGCGGGTTCCTCGGGGCGGATCACGAGGCGTGGCGGAGGTCCGGCCGGAACCGCGCCTCCCGTGTCGCGGGCCAGGGCCGCTTCCCAGGCCGCGGTGGCCGCCACGAGCTGCTCGACGTCGGCCCAGGGCAGGGTGCCGGCGGGGCTTCCGGCGAGCCGGGCGCGGCCCTCGCGCATCAGGGTGCGAGCCCCGCGCGGATTCCCGTGTGCCAGGTGATGGAAGGCAACCGCCACCTGGATGAGGCCCTGCAACGCCTGACGGCGGGCGCCGCCCTCGCGCTGCCACACGGCTTCGAGGACCTCGTGCACCTCGAAGAAGAGCTCCTGCTCCCAGAGCGCGCCCGCCTGCACGATGGCGCGCCCGACCGGGTCCGCGTGCCTGCCGTCGCGCGCGCGGTGCGCCGTCGCCGCGCGCAACCCCCGCTCGGCGTGCGCTCGCACGGCCGCATCCCAGGGCGCATGCACCGCGAGCAGGCTGCTGCCGCCCGGATCGACCAGATGAACCGCGGCGAGTCGGCGCGCGGCGGCGGCGGAAGGCTGCTCGTCCGGTGCTGCGAGCCACGCGAGCGCGGCGAGCGAGTCGTCTCCCTCGAGAGCACTACACACCAGATCCGCGAGCGCGTTGCGCAGCGGGAGCGGGAAGCCGGGAGTTGCCATGACGTTCTCGGTCGCGGCGTGCCGAGGACTGTGGTAGCAGGCCGGAGCGCCGTGGGTCACGTCTACACCGGACAGATACGCGTTCGCCATGATGAGCTCGATGCGTTCGGGCGGGTGCATCCGTCGGCGTATCTGCGTCACCTGGCGCAGATCGCGATCGACGCCAGCAGCGCAGTCGGCTTCGACGCGCGCTGGTACGAAGCGGCGGGGGCACACTGGCTGGTGCGGCGAACGACCTTCGAGCTGCTCCGGCCGGCTCGTGCCGAGGCGGCGCTCGACGTTCGCACTTGGGTCGAGGACTTCCGGCGCGTGCGCTCGCGCCGGCGCTACGAGGTCGCCGAGCCGCACGGGACGCTCGCCCTCACGGCCGTCACCGACTGGGTCTTCGTCGACCTGGCCAGCGGGCGGCCGCGACGTGTCCCGGCAGAGATGGAGCGGCTCTTCGGGGTCGAGGTCAAGTCGGGCGCGGCTCGTCCGGCGTGGCGCGCGCCCGCGCCCCCGCCGAACCCCGGGCGCAGCACCTACCGCGCGCGCTGGGCCGAGCTCGACGCCCTGGGGCACATGAACAACGCGGCCTACCTCGATCTGCTGATCCAGGCCACGCTCGACGTGCTCGCCGGCCTCGGCTGGCCGATCGAGCGGCTCTCGGTCGATGGCGCGGTCCCGCTCGTGACCGGGGGCGACGTCGAGTATCTCGACGAGGTGCGCCACGACGATCGTCTCGAGACCTGCACGTGGTTCACGCCCGCGTCGCACGGTCTCGACGTCCACCAGCGCACCGTACGGCTCGCGGACGGCCGTGCCGTGGTGCAGGCGAACACGGCGTGGCGCTGGGCCGATGCGGTGAGCGACGCACCCGCCGAGCCACCACGCGAGGTGCGCTCCGCCCTGCGCCCCCTCCTGGCGGCGTAGCGGGAGCGGAGGTGTCGCCGCCGCTCGCCGACCGCGTCGGAGTGGTCACTGGCGCTTCGTCCGGGATCGGCGCCGCCACCGCCGTGGCGCTCGCAGAGGCTGGCATGACCGTCGTGCTGGGCGCCCGTCGCGCCGACGCGCTCGCGGCGGTGCGAGATCGGATCCGGCAGGCCGGCGGTCGGGCGGAGGCCATCGCGACCGACCTGCGCGATCCCGATCAGGTCACCGCACTGGTGAACGCAGCCGTCGACCGATTCGGGCGGCTCGACGCGCTCGTGAACAATGCGGCCATCGGATATCTCCGGCCGATCGCGGAGGGCCGGATCGACGAGTGGCGCGCCGTCCTCGACACCAACGTGCTCGGGACGCTGGTCGCGTGCCGCGCGGCGCTCGACCACATGGTGCGCCGCGGGCGAGGGGACATCGTGATGATGGGGTCGGCCGCCGCGAACGAGCCGTGGCCCTATCTCGGCGTGTACGCCGCGTCGAAGGCGGCCATCCTGGCGCTGGCGCGCAGCCTGCGCGCGGAGGTGGCGGCGCGCGGCATTCGTGTGATGACGGTGGAAATCCACAACGTCGGCGGCACGGGATTTGCCGAGAACTTCGATCCCGCGCTGCTGCCGGCCGCCCTGAAGCGCTGGGCGGAGCTCGGAGTTCTCAACCCGCAGGCGCCGACCATCACCCCGGAGGCCGTGGCGCGAGCCGTGGTCTTCCAGCTCGCCCAGGCGGAGCCGGCGAGCATCCACTCGGTCGTGATCCGCTCGCGCGAAAATTAGAGTCCGTCCCGAGACTTCGTCTCGGGACGGAGAGCGAGCGTGAGGCGTCATGAACAGTGCGGACGTCGTGCCGCGGGCGGCGAAGCCGCCGCGGCAGACGTGCCGGAGCATGAACGGCGGCATGCTGGCAGGCGGGCTCAGGACGGATGGGCGGGAGCCGCGGTTGTGTCCACGTTTTGCCGCGCCGGCTTTGCCGGCCGCGGCACGGCGTTCGCCGGATCGCGGAACGCCCCACCCTCGCCTCCGCTCTCGACCCGAGACGGAGTCTCGGGTCGTTCGGGGATGAGCTCGCGACACCGCGCGAGCCAGCGGAGGTGGGCTTCGGCGTGTCCCAGCGCCGCCTCGTGGGCCATGCGTCGTGTGACGGAGGAGCCCGCGCGCGCATCCTCCTCGTGAATCAGGGCGAGATAGCGCCGGTACTCGGCCTCCTGACGGTCGAGCTGCGAACGGACGGCTTCCGGCCCGTGACGCTCCGCCGCGAGGAAACGGACGAATATCTCGTCGCGGATTGGCGGCGGCCAGCTCGGCCGGCGGTCCAGCCAGAGGCGAAGCGCGCGCTCCCCGCGCTCGGTCAAACGAAACCGGCGGCGGGATCGGGTGCCATGCAGCTCGTCGCGCCGGGCGATCAACCTGCGCCGCTCGAGGTCGTGCAGCAGCTGGTAGACCTGGCCGATGTTGGGATGCCAGAACGGGCCGAGACGCTGTCCGAAACGCTTCAGCAGCTGATATCCATGCGCCTCGCCGTCGGCCAGCAGCGCGAGCAACGCGTAGCGTAGCGGCATGCCTCACCCTCCCTGCGCGGGCCTGCGAGGGCCGTGCCAGCGCGCGGATGCCCGATTGTCGGACCATTGGCCGCCGGGCCCGTATGCTCCCCTTCACGGGAACGCGGACTCCTTCGAGATGCGGTGAGTCCCGCGGCTCCCGGGGCTTCACGCAGCACGCGGTCTGTACCCTGGGTAAGGAAGTTTTCATTGACGGCGGCAGGAGTGGCTGTGCTAAGAGACGGCCCGATGCGAGGGGGATCCCGGTCGCTCGCGATCGTCGCGGGTGTGTGGCTCGCGACAGCGACGGCGGCCAGCGCCCAGGAACTCATCACCGTCACCATCGGTGGCGGCGGCAGCTCGAAGACCGACTGCCTCCTGGTGCTGCAGGCCCCCGCCAACGACCCGCCCACCAAGCCGAAGAAGGTGACCTGCACCGACGGCGACACGAGCTGCGACCACGACGGGATCGTGAACGGCGTGTGCGAGTTCCAGGTGGCGGCGTGCGCCAACAGCACGTTCGATCCCGACCGGTGCACGCTCGCCGGCGTCCGCTCGGTCACCGTCGATCACGCGCAGGACAACGGCGATCCCAAGTTCGACACCGAGTTCCAGGCGCTGCAGTCGCGCATCACGGGGCGGTTCGATCTTCCCACCGAGACCACTCCCGACCTCTGCACCTCCCCGACCAACATCCACGTCGTGCTCCAGGGGCCGTTCCCGGGCGACGTGTGCAAGCGGTCGAGGAAGGAGATCAAGATCGTCACCCTGTCGACGTTCCAGCAGGGCAAGTCCTACAAGGATACGGACAAGCTCCAGCTCACCTGCAACCCGCCGCCCGGTGCGTGCGACCCGCAAGTCATCTTCCCCAACGGCACCTTCGAACGCATCCAGCGGCAGATCTTCAGCCAGAACTGCGCGCTGAGCGGCTGCCACGACTCGCAGACCCACGCCGGCAACCAGATACTCGAGTCCGGAACCGCCTACGATGCCATCGTCGACGTCGTGCCGAACAACCAGGCGGCCGCCGGCCTCGGGTGGCTGCGGATCGACGGGACGAACCGCAGCGCCGACACCAGCTTCATGTACCACAAGCTGACGGGCGATCTCCCGGACAAGACCGCGTTCGGGGAGCGCATGCCGCGCGGGCGCGGCAAGCTCGACCAGTTCCTGATCGACATCCTGAAGCTCTGGATCGAAGCGGGGGCGCCCCGGACGACCTGGGTCCCCGGAACCGACTGAGACGGCGGATCGCCGCGCCGGAGGACCACCCATGCCAGTGAATCCTGGAGCGACCCTGAGCGACGCGGAAGCGCGCCACCTCCTGCGGCGCGCGGGGCTGGGCCCCCTCCCCAAGGACTTCGAGCACATCCAGGGATTGACCCGCGGCGCCGCCGCCGACCAGATGCTCGACTTCCGGGCCAAGCCCTTCAAGCCCGGCGGGAAGGACTTCGACAAGTTCCACAACAAGTGGGTGAAGTTCATCCTGAAGATCAAGACGCCGCTCCACGCCAAGCTTGCGCTCTTCTGGCACGACCACTTCTCGGTCGGAAACACCAAGGTCCAGGACACCAAGCTGATGGCGCAGTACGTCCAGGTGCTCCACACCTATGCGAAGGGCAACCTGAAGGACTTCGTCAAGGTGATGGGGAAGACCGCGGCCATGATGGAGTTCCTCGATACGGTGCGAAACGACCGGCACGAGCCCAACGAGAACTACGCGCGCGAGCTGCAGGAGCTGTTCACGCTCGGCGTGAAGGACCTGAACACGCCGCCGCAGAGCAACTACACGCAGGACGACGTCGTCCAGATCGCGCGCGCCTTCACCGGCTGGGACTACGACAAGGGCTTGCACGCATTTCTCGACGACGGCCAGCACGACACGACCGCCCGCTTCCCGGGTCGCGGCCCGAAGGTGATCTACCAGTCGACCGGGGGCTTCGGCGCCGGCGGCGTGGACTACACGCAACCCCAGGGCGAGGGAGCCGGCGAGATCGACCGCGTCATCGACATCATCTTCCAGCATCGCGACTCGGCCGGGAAGAACACGGTGGCACGCCGGACCGCCTACCGGCTGTGCGAGTACCTCGCGCATGCGAACCCCGCGCTCACCACCTTCGTCGACGAGGTGGTGGCCGACTCGAGCTTCGACACCGCCTTCGACATCGGCGCGCTCGTGCGCTCGATCCTGACCCATGACGACTTCTATCTCACCGCCGCGGGCGAGCCCTACGGCAGCACGACCCAGAAGTCGGTCAAGTGGCCGATCGACTACGTCGCGAGCACCCTTCGCCTGCTCCAGATGAAGCCGAAGGGAAAGGACTTCCAGATCCTGGGCGGCAGCTTCAGCCGCCTCATCGACCACCTGAGCAACATGGGACAGGTGCTCGGCGACCCGCCGAGCGTCTTCGGCTGGGACTGGGAGCAGGGCTGGGTGAGCAGCGCGACCCTCCTCGCGCGCTACAACTTCGCGCGCGACATCGGCTCCGCCCGCGGCGGCGGCGGCGCGTTCCGGCCCGAGAAGCTGATGGACCTCGGCCTCACCGATCCGGGCGACATCGTCGACGCCGTCGCTTCGGTGCTCGGCGTGCAGGATCATCTGAAGGCCGCCGACCGGACCGCGCTCGTCGACTACCTCACCGACGACGGAGCGCATCCGACGCTCGACCTGAACGACTTCGACACCCGGGACGAGAAGCTGAACGGCCTCTTCATGCTGGTGATGCAGTCGCCGGCCTACCAGCTCCACTAGAGCGCCGGGGGACACGCGCATGGCAATCACGCGACGGCAGTTCATCAAGCGGACCGGGCTCGCGACGGCGGGAACGCTCCTCGGGCCCGGACTCTTCTCGAACCCGTTCGTTCGCCAGGCCATGGCGGACACGATCGGCCACCGCTACCTCGTCGTCGTCTTTCTCGACGGCGGGAACGACGGGCTGAACACCGTGACGCCTTACCAGAGCGGCGCGCTCCGGGTCGCCTACGACGCGAATCGCCGCACCGACGGCGGTGGCATCAACCTGACCCAGGGACAGCTCGACGGCAGCGCCATCGGCACCGGCGGCACGCTCATCGGCAACGACCCGGGAAGCGGCTTGCGGCTCGCCTTGCACCCCGGATTCGCCTCCCTGAAGCAGCTCTACGATCTCGGGAAGGTCGCCGTCGTCCAGGGCTGCGGCTATCCCGAGTACAACCTGTCGCACGATCAGGCGCGCACCATCTGGGAGACCGCCAATCCACTCAACCTCTCCGCCTACAGCGGCACGGGCTGGGTGGGCCGGCACCTGGCGGGCGAGTACGGCGGCAGCGCCATTCCCGGGGTGTGCATCTCGGACCAGGTCGCCCCCGAGTTCCGGCAGACGGCCACCAGCGTGCTGGCGGTGAACCGCCTGCGCGACTTCGGCTTCCCGTACGACGGCGACCACGGCGACGATCAGGACGCCAAGCGCGACACCTTCCAGAGCCTGTACGACAACGCGGTGGCCGACGCGCAGCCGCTGCGCAGCTACCTCGGCAGCAGCGGCACCGCGACGCTGCTCAGCAGCGAGAGCTATCCGCAGGCGCACGACCTCTACGAGACCGACCGGGGGGCGGCGAGCCAGACGTACGACGACGTCGGCAGGAGCACGGCGACGGACCTGCGCGAGATCGCGAAGGTCATCTACGCCGTCGAGCAGGGCGTACCGAACATCGCCGCGCACTTCTTCCGGCTGAGCAACGGCGGCTACGACACGCACTCCGATCAGGGCGGCTACGACCCGGAGAACGGCCAGCAGCACGGGCTCCACGCCGAGCTCGGCGACTCGCTCAAGGCGTTCTACGACGACCTCGCGACCATGAGCCATCCGCTCGACCCGAGCCCGGTCGTGAACCGCGTCTGCGTCGTGGTGTGGAGCGAGTTCTCCCGCCGCATCCCGCAGAACGACAACGGCACCGATCATGGGTCGCAGGGGCCCATGTTCGTGGTCGGCGGCTCCGTGGTCGGCGGCGTGTACGGCCGCCATCCCGACATCGCCAACCTCGACGACAACGAGAACACCGTCTACTCGCAGTCGGCGGGTCCGAGCCGCTCCACCGATTTCCGCGACGTCTTCGGCACCATCTTGAAGCACCACGTCAACATGACCCAGGCCAACATCCTGGCCAACGTGCTGCCGATCGACGCCGGCAATCCGGCGAAGTACTGGACGGTGCCGAACTTCGACCTGGGCTTCCTGCCGTAGGCGGGCGGTGCGCGGCGGCGGCCGCTGCATGACGCTCGACGAGTACTACTTCGGCGACCCCCGGCTGGTCCTCGTTCCCATCGAGCATCTCGGCACGACGGGGATGAGCCGCGAGTTCGCGGCGCTCGTGGCCGCGCGCGCCGGCTGGTCGCCGGCGACCGTCGCCCTCTTCGACGCCGGCTTCGCGCGCTACTGGGAGCGCAGCGCCTCGCTGGCTCGTCGCACCGCCACCTGGCCGCCGCCGCGTCGCCGGCACGTCGCCGTCGTCGTCGGCCAGCCATACGACGTGCGCCCCTGGGTCCAGCTGCTCAACACGAGCGCATGGCTGGTCTACGCGAGCGACATCGACCCGGGCTCCTCGGACGCCGAGTTCTTCGCCTTCCTCCTGGCCCACGGCGACTGGATGGCGCAGACCGGCGAGGTCGCGTTCGCGGCGGTGCGCGGCGCGGCGTGGTGGCTCGAGCGCAGCGACGCCGAGTGCGCCGCCTTCGCCGCCGCGGCGGCGCAGAGCACGCGTCCCGATGCCGCGGCCTGGCGCGCGCTGGCCGACGCGCTGCCCTGGCTGCGCCGGCTCGGTCACGAGACGCTCCGGCCTCCGCAGATCGTGAGCCCCCGCCGAGCCATCCCCGGGACCGGCCTCCTGGTGCCCGGCGCGCTCGAGGCCGAGCCGCCGCGGCTCGCGGAGCGCTGGACGGCCGTCGCGCGCGACACGCTCGCCGGCTACCGGGCCGCCTGGCGAGGGAGCCAGCCGGCGGCGGTGCGTGATCTCTCGGGCTGGATCGCCGAGAGCGCGCCCCGGCTCCTGGTGACGGGTGCGGGCGGGGAGATCCTGTGGCATCCCGACGCGCCCGCGCACCTCGACGCGCTGCGCGCGGCGCTGGAGCCGGCCGACGGCGTCGCCGTCCGTGCGGTGCACGCCGACCTCGAGGTCGTGGCGGGCCGCACCGAGGCCTTTCTCGGCGCGGTCGTGGACCTGGCCGCGCTGCCGGCGCCGCAGCCGAACACGTTCCAGAGCGGCTACACCTATCTCCACGCCACCCGGCGGCTGGTGGCGTACAATCTCCACGAACCCGGGATGGATCGGCTGCACGGTCCGCCCCTGCCGTACGCGCGCGAGATGGTGGCGGCACGCACGGCGCACGAGTGGGCCCACCTCGCCGACGCGGCCGGCTGGGTTCCGCGAACCGTGGCGGGTGACGAGTACGCCGGCCTCCGTTCGGCGCTCGCCGGCGCGCTCGACGCGGCGATCGCCGCCGCACCGGCGGCCATCCGGCGCGTCACGGAAGACGACCTGGCGGCGCTCGCCGTCGAGGGCTGCGCCGGCACCGGGCTCGCCCGCCTCACCCTGACCCGCATGCCGGACTACCGCGCCAACCTGGTCGCGCGCGACTTCCTCGGCGATGCCGAGCGCGAGACCTACGTGCGTCACAACGTCCGCTCGCTGCGCGCCGAGTACCCGCCACCGTTGCTGTGGCGCATGCTCGTCCGCCATCTCTTCGAGTACCAGTACCTCGGCAGCGCGCTCGGCATGACCGGCGTGGCGGATGCGCGCGCGTACTTCCTGCACAGCACGTTCTTCGCCGACGACTTCCTGGCCACCGGCGTCCTCGACGGGGATCGCTTCGACGTGCTGGCGGCGGCGGTCGCCCGCCTGTGTGCGTGTCACGCGGTCGATCGCGCGCGACTTCGCCTGCCGGCGTCCTGATCGCGTGCCGGCGCCCCCCATGACAGCCGTGCGGCGGACGGCTAGGATGCTCGCGTGCGCCTGGCCGCCATCGACCTCGGCACCAACTCGGTGCACATGGTCGTCGCCAACGTCACCCCGGACGGTCGCATCGAGGTCATCGACCGGGTGAAGGAGATGGTGCGGCTCGGCAAGCGGACCTTCACCACGGGGAAGCTGTCGCCCGAGACCATGGAGCTGGCGTCACGCGCGCTCACGAACTTCGGGAGGCTCGCACGCGTCCGGCGCGTCGAGCGGCTGCGCGTCGTGGCCACCAGCGCCGTGCGCGAGGCGCGCAACGGCGAGCGCTTCGTCCAGCGCCTGCGCCGGGAGACCGGGCTCCCCGTCCAGATCATCTCGGGTGCCGACGAGGCCCGGCTCATCTTCCGCGCCGCGCGCCACGCCCTCGGCCTCGAGGGGGGTCCGCACCTCCTGGTCGACGTCGGCGGCGGCAGCGTCGAGCTGTCGCTGGCGCAGGACGGCCGCCCGCTCTGGATGCGCAGCCTGCCGCTCGGGGTGGCCCGGCTGACGCAGCAGTTCCTCCTGAAGGACCCGCCCTCGACCGGACAGGTCCGCGCCCTCGAGAATCACCTCCATCACGAGCTCGACGACCTGCTGACGCGCGTGCGCCGCGCCGGGGCGGTGCAGGCGATCGGCACGTCGGGCACCATCCACACGCTGGTCGCGATGGCGCTCGCCGCGCGCGGCGAGGACGCGCCGCGGCTGCACGGCGCGAGCGCCACGAGCGAGCAGATCGCGCGGCTCCGCCAGCGCGTGCTGGCGCTCGACGCCGAGGAGCGGGCGGAGATGCCCGGGATGGACGCGAAGCGCGCCGACCTGATGCCCGCGGCGGTCGTCCTCCTCGACACCATCCTCTCGCGCGCCGGCGGGCTCGACCTGGTGGCCTGCTCCTGGGCGTTGCGCGAGGGGGTGCTCCTCGACCTGGCGCGCGTGCCGAGCGCGCAGGGGCCCGCCTCGATCGCCGGCCGGCGGCGGAGCGTGCAGGCGCTCGCCACGCGCTATGCCGGCACGAATGCTCACGGCAGGCAGGTGGCGTCGCTCGCGCTCCAGCTCTTCGATGCGCTCGCGCCGGACCTGGGTCTGCCACCGAGCGCGCGCGAGCTCCTCGAGCATGCCGCGCTCCTGCACGATATCGGGCACGCGATCGAGCACGACCGCCATCAGCGCCACACCTACTACCTCATCCGCGGCAGCGAGCTGCTCGGCTTCTCACCCGTGGAGCTCGAGGTGATCGCGCAGGCGGCGCGTGGCCATCGCAAGCAGGCGCCCCGGATCTCCGCCGTCGACGTCCAGGCCCTGCCGCCGGCCAGACGGCGGCTGGTGCGCGGGCTGGCCGCCCTGCTCCGGGTGGCCGACGCTCTCGACCGGACACACTTCGGTGTGATTAAGGAGTTGCGGATTTCCCGGCAACGAGGCCGTCTGATGATCACGGTCGACAGCGGGGGAGAGAGCGCGGAGCTAGAGCTGTGGGCAGCGGAACGTCGGGTCGACCTGCTTTCGCGACTCCTGGATCGGCAGGTCGTGGTGCGGGCGCGCAAGGCGGCGCGCCGGCTGCCGGAGCGCGCGCGCGCGGCGCGCTGACGTTTGCCCCGCCGGCGCGGTCTCGAGCCTGATGGCGGACGGCGCGCGAGCCGAGCCACGCCGCCTGGCGCTGGCTCCGGGCGATGACACCCGTCTCGCGGCTCGTCGTGTGCTCGCGTTTCACCTCGGCACCTTCGAGAGCGAGCGGCCCGCGGCTCGAGCCGGCGACGTCGAGGCGGTGCACCAGCTGCGGGTCGCGACGCGCCGGTTGCGTGCCACCTTGCAGCTCTTCGCGCCGGTGCTGCCGGCCGCGGCGGTCGGCTCGGCCGCCGAACGCCTGCGCCTGATCGGACGGGCGATCGGCGCCGTGCGCGACCTCGACGTGCTGGCGATGGCGATCAGCACGCGGGGCCGCCACCTCCCCGACGAGTCGCGCGCCGCGCTCGGTCCGCTCGAGCACGCCATCGTCGAGCGGCGCGCCGTGGCCCTCGCCGAGCTCGGCCGCGTTCTCGACGCGGCGCAATCGCGGCGCCTCCTGGTCCGCTTGAACCGCCTCGCCGCCTCGCCGCCCGGCGCGCGCACGGCGGTGCGGCTCGGCGACGCGGCCGGCAATCTCCTCCGTCCCTTGCTGCGCGCGGTGCAGCGCGCGGGACGCGACCTCGACGAGGCGACGCCCGCCGTGGCGCTCCACCGCGTCCGGGTGCGCGTGAAGCGCCTGCGCTACGCCTGCGAGACGCTCGAGAGCCTGGTCGGGGACGAGCTCCGCGTCGTCATCCGCCGCCTGGTCCGGC
Organism: uncultured delta proteobacterium; assembly: GCA_963815115.1. Lineage (GTDB taxonomy): Bacteria > Desulfobacterota > Binatia > DP-6 > DP-6 > CAVQLX01. The sequence continues at coordinate 184,943 of CAWFFN010000005.1, forward strand.
TGCAGGACGCGCTCGGAGAGCACCAGGACGCCGTCATGCAGGCGAGCTGGCTGCGCGCCTACGCCGGCCCCGCCCAGCTCCCGCCGGCCACCCTGCTCGCGATGGGGGCGATCGTGGACGCGCTCGAGCGCCGCGCCGGCAAGCTGCGCCGACGCGCCGCGCGCGCGTGGCAGCGCTTCGACAAGCGCCGCGTGCGCCGCGTCCTGGCGGAGGCGCTGCGACGGTTCGGGCCGCCGCCGACGCGCGGCACCCGCGGGAGGGCACGAGCATGATCCTCTACGTCGTGCGGCACGCCATCGCCGAGGATGCCCCGGCGGGCGGTGACGACGGCGCGCGCCGCCTCACGGCCGCCGGGCGCCGGAAGATGAAGGGCGCCGCGGCGGGACTCCGCGAGCTCGGCGTCGCGCCGTCGGTCGTGGCGTCGAGCCCGCTCGTGCGCGCGCTCGAGACGGCGCGCATCGTGGTCGCGGCGCTTCATCGCGCGCCCGCGCCCCACGAGCTGCCCGCGCTCGCACCCGATGTCGCACCCGCCGACACGCTGAAGGCGTTGCGCGTCTTCGCCCGCAACCAGCACGTGATGATCGTGGGCCACGAGCCGAACCTGAGCCGCACGATCGCGCTCCTGCTGACCGGCGCCGTCGACGGGGCCGCGATCGAGCTCAAGAAGGGGGCGTGCGCGGCGCTGGAGCTGACGGCGTTCGCGCCGCGGGGCGCGACCCTGCGCTGGCTCCTGCAGCCGCGGGCGCTGCGGCGGATCGGTCGCTGACGGTCGCGCACGTCGTCGGCGTGTCGCGGCGGCGTTGCCCTCGGTCACACGCCTTCTCACCCTTGCGGCGTCACGGCTTGCGGGCTCAGGTGCTCCGTCAGGGCCGCGATGGTCACCGCGCCGCCCTCCCGTGCCCGGTCCATCACCTGGACCACGAAGCCATAAGGCGCGTGGTCGTCGGCATCGAAGAAGAGCACGTGATCGCTGCGCGCGGCGAAGACCCGCCGCAGCCGCTCCGGGAGCTCCTCGGAGGTGACGGGGCTGCCGTTGATCTCGAGTGCACGATCGGGGCCGATCCGGAGGACGAGCGGCTGGCTCGGATCGGATGCCGGGACGGCCACCTGCTCCTGCTCCTGGAGCGGCGTGTGGATCCAGAAGGTCTTGCTGAGGAGCGGCGTGATCACCATGAAGATGATCAGCAGGACGAGCACCACGTCGACCAGCGGCGTGACGTTCATCTGGGGAACGACGGCGGCATCATCCCGCTCGCTCGCGGTCATCGCCATGCCCCTACCCCGCGGTGTCGTTCGGGTGGGCGGGCTCGTCGTGGCGATGCTTCTCGCCGACCATGAGCGCCATGCCGGGGAAGCCCACCTTCTGGGCGCGGGCGAAGAGCTCCCGCACGTCGCCATACGGCAGGTCCTGGTCGGCCCGGAGGATCAACCGCCGGAGCGGATCGGCGGCGTGCGCGGCACCGAGGCGCTCGATGGCCCCGTCGAGATCGTAGCGCTGGTCGTCGATGAAGAACTCGCCGCTACGCGCCACGGTGACCTTGAGGGCGTCCGCCATGGCGTCGACGTCGGGATCGGGATTGAAGATCCCCGGCAGGTTGACCTGCACGTCCTGCTCGAGCCGGGGCGCCACCACCATGAAGATGATCAGCAGCACGAGCACGACGTCGACCAGCGGGGTGACGTTGATGTCGGGCCGGACGCTGTTCTCCGACGTCTCCGGGCGCCGACGGCTCGTCACGATCCACCACCCGGGGCGCCGTGTCCCCACCCCTCGATGCGATCCGCCAGCTCGCCCGCCGCGTCCGTGAGCGCCAGCTGATCCTGCGAGATGCGCGTCGCGAGGTAGTGGAAGGCGAGGACGGAGGGGATGGCGACGGCCAGCCCCAGGGCCGTCACGATGAGCGCTTCGGCGATGCCTGCCGAGACCGACGACAGGCCGCCCGAGCCGGTCGCGGCGATGCCCTGAAACGCGGCGATGATGCCGAGGACGGTGCCGAGCAGACCGACGAAGGGCGCCACGGAACCCACCGCGGCGAGGACGGGGAGTCCGCGTTTCATCTCGGCGACGAGGAGGTCGACGCGCCGGTCGAGACGCCGGCGCGTGCGCTCGACGGGCGTGAGCCCCTGGTTGTCGATGTCGGCCAGCGCCGCCTGGTAGGTCGAGAGGCCGGTTTCCACGAGCCGCGCGAGATACCCGGCCCGGTGGGCATTGGCCTCGGAGATCACCTCCGCCAGCGCGGAGGGGACGATCCCCTCACCCACGTGGGCCGCAAAGCGGCGCGAGACCTTCCTCGCACGACGCAGCGTCAGCAGACGCTCGACGAAGACCGTCAGCGACGCGACGCCCATGAGAAGCAACAGCCCTGTCACGATGAGCGCCGGGGCGCCCATGTGCTGCCAGATCTCGTTCCAGTTGAACACGCGGTCGATGTCCTCTCCTGCTCACGTGAGCTTGAAGGTGACCTGGAAGGTCTTGTACACGCTGATCGCCTGGCCCTTGAATCGCGCCGGCTCGTATCTCCAGGTCTTCACGGTATTGACGGCGGCGCTGGCGAACGGCTCGTCTCCGCGCACCACGCGCACCTTGTCGACGCTGCCGTCGGCCAGGACCACGATCTCCAGCACCACCACGCCGGTCCGTCCGTCCGCCCGCGCCTGCTGCGGATAGGGCGGGATGGCGTTGCTGCTCTTCGGCCGCGGCGGGATGGCGTCGTCCGGAAGCTCGATGGCGCCCCCGGCCACGCCGCCGACCACCCCGCCCTGCGTCGTGCCGCCCTCGAGGCCGGTGGGATCCTGCTTGCCCTCGTCGCCCAGCGCCGCCACCCCCTTGTCCTGGCTGGGATCGGCCTCGGGCGGCGGTTCCTTCGGCATCCGGCGCGGCGCGACCATCGGCTTGGGCGGCGGCGGCTTCTCCAGCCGCCGCACGGTCAGATGCGGAGGGACCACCGGGGCGGCAGCCGCCGCGGGAGGTTGCGGCTTCGCCTCCGGCTTCGGCGGAGGCGGCGGGGGCGGCGGCGGCTCGGGCTGCGCGATCTTCTCGACGAACGTGACGTCCACCACCTTCTGGGCCAGCCGGACCACGGGCGCGCCGCCGAAGAGGACGATGGCCGCGACGGCCGAGCCGTAGACGGCCGACGAGACCAGCAGCGAGACGAGCCACCGGCGCGAGCGCCGGCGCCGCTCGGGCGCGAATGCACCGAACGGCGACGACGCCCAGATCTCCTCGACACGATGCGCAGGAACCGCCATGGCGCAGTCTCGACTCACACTGTCCTTCAGGGGGTCGCCGTCGCCACCTGAGGTGCGGCGAGGAACGGCAGCGGGATGTTGACGCCGGCGTAGAAGGCTCGCCGGGGACCGAACTGCGTCGACTGGACGCCGATGCCGGTGCCGTTGCGGATCTGGTACACCATGTCGGCGACGTTCACGACTGCGCCGCGCAGCCTGACCTCTCCGAAGTAGGGGACGGGGATGGCCTTCTCGATGCCGAGGTCGGCCTGGACGTAGTACGGCAGGTGATCGGTGTTGGCGAACCCGGAGCGCAGGCCGCTGGCCGCGATGATCGTCGCCGTGAAGAGGAATCCGCGGTAGCGGTAGGCCGCGCCGACGCTGCTCGTGTACGTCTGGTCGTGATCGAGATGGACGAAGTGCCTCCTGATGAAGGCCAGCTCGTCGGGATCGAAGTTGAACTGGGCCGAGGTCACTTCCTTGCCCAGCGCCTTCGAGTACGCGAAGTTGGCGTAGCCCGAAAAGGCGTCCCGGGTGTAGCTCGCCGTCGCCTCGACACCGAAGATCTGCCCCGACTGGTAGTTGAACGGTGAGATGACGAGGGCCTGGCCGAACTGGCCTTCGTCGAGCAGGTGGTTGTCGGTTCTGTAGTAGGCGTCCGCTCCCAGGGTCAGGCCCGGCAGGAGCTGGTGGTTGGCGCCGATGTCGTAGTAGTTCGTGGTGTCCGGCACGGTTACCGTGTTGACGTTCGACCGCACGGCGTTGGTCGTGTTCCTGAACTTGGCGATGTCGGTAACCTGGACCAGCTCGGGCGCCGGCGGAGTGAAGTAGCGGGAGTAGCCCGCGTGCAGGACCGTGTGGTCCGTGAGCTTGTACGACAGCGCGAGGCGGGGACTCACCTGGTGTCGCTTGGTGAACGCCGTCACCCGGTCCAGCCGTACGCCGGCGTTCACCGTGAGCGGCTCGAGCGGCCGCCATTCGTCCTGAAGATAGACTCCGTACTGCCACTCGGTCACGTGGCTGTTGTCGATGACCGTGAAGGGCACGTTGCTGGTCTGCATGCCCGAGGAATCGGCGGGGAAGACGCTGGAGTTGTTCTTCACGTCGGAGCGGTTGCCCTGGAAGACGAACCCCCCGCGCAGCGTCTGCGTGTCCGTGAGCTTGTAGCTCGAATCCGTCTGCATGCCGTTGGCGAAGCTGCTCCGCACGACGTTGGAGGCGACGCCGAGGAAGATCAGGTCGCCCTCAGGGTCGGGGTCGTAGGCCAGGCGCGAGTATCGGCTGAACGCGGCGGTCTGGTAGTCCAGCTTCCCGTCCAGGGCCGTCCCCTGCAGGGCGAGCACGTTGTAGTAGTTTTCTTCCTTCTGGGATTCCTGTACGTCGACGGAGGGAAAGTTGGAGACTCCCTCCAGCGTGAAGGCGGGCGGCACGTTGCGTGCCGCGGGAATGCCGAAGGCCGCGACCGACGTCCCGCTCAGGAAGGCGACGCGGGTGTTGGGGTTCAGGAGATACGACAGATACGCGAAGTAGCGGCCCTGATTGGTCTCGCCGTTGATCGGGGTGGGGCCCGCCGTCGGCGGCTCGATGAACCTGTCGCTCCGGAAGTACGAGCCCGTGCCGTAGTAGCTGAGCGCCCCCGACGTCCCGCCGAACTCGAGCGTGGGTGTGAACGTGCCACGCTGGCCACCGTACAGGTCGAGCGAGCCGCCGGCATTCGTGAGTCCGGTCTTGGTCTGGATGTCGACGACGCCGGCCGTGCGGAATCCGTACTCCGCGGGCAGCGCGCCGGTCAGAAAGTCGATCGTGTTGGCGAAGCGGGGCGTGAGGGTCTGGGTGAAACCGTTGATTCCCTCCGGCAGCGCGATCCCGTTGACCCGGTACTGGAGATTCCCGTGGTCGCCGCGGACGTGCACCTGCCCGAAGGAGTCCTGCACCACGCCTGGCGCTTGGAGCAGAACCTGGTTCAGCGGAGTGTTCTGGCCTTGCGGAAGCTCCTGGATGGTCTGCTGGTTGAAGTGATACACGCTGCCGCCGACGGTCGTGTAGACGTCGTTCCGCGCCCGGTCGAGGCGCTTGGCGATGACGACGATGTCCTCCGCCTGCTCCGCCTCCAGGGTGAGCGCGACGGTCGTCTCCGGCGCGGTGCCGACCACGGCCTCGGCGGTCGTGACCTGCAGCCCCTTTTTCCGTGCGACCAGCGTGTAGGTCCCCGGCGCGATCGGTGGGGTCACGAAGTGACCCGATGCATCGCTCTCGGCGCGCGCGACGACGCGCCCGTCGGATGTCTCGACTCGGATCAGTGCTCCCGCGACGGGTTGCCCCGACGCGTCCTTGGTGGTGCCGGCTATCTTGTGTCTCCCTGGAGCTGCCCGTTCGGCCGCTCGAAGTGGTGGTACAGAAGCGACGTGAAGCAGCGCGGCTGCCAGCAGCAACCGCACGCCATGAATGCGCATGGGCAAGGCCCTCTCCTCGGCATCGGACGTCGACTCGGTGAGCGGCCTGGCGAACCGTCCACGGCAGGCCGCGACGGCAGCCGAGATGGCCGCTCGGATGCGAGCGGCTCAGGCCGATGCGGGCGGGCCTCGCCCGGGAGGCGAGGAGAGCGCGGTTGAGCACCACGTGACGCGTGGCGGCCCCGCGACGGTCTCGACTATGCCTTGCGCATGCTGAAGCGGCCGCGAGGCCGAGGAAGCGAGCGGGCTGTGGGCGGCGAATGCGCACAGGGAGCAGGAGGGAGCGGCCGAGTCCGCGGCCCGGGCCACCCCGCAGGTCGCGGGGAGGGAATGGCTGTGCGCCGCGACAGCCAGCTGGGCGGCCAGCAGGAACACGCCCCCCAGGAGGGCGCCGAACCGCCGGCCTCCACGCCCACGGAGAGCGGCGAGCACCCGGGAGCCGGGACGCCGGTGTGGGCTGTGCAAGCGAAGGACGGTCACGATTCGTTGGGGGGCGCTTGGTCGACCCCCAGACGCGCAGCTACACCTCCGAAGCGGAGCAGTCAACGCGCGCGACGCGGCCCAGTGGTCGGCCGTCGGCGGAGGATGCAGGTTCCCCGTGGATCTTCCGGAACGTCGGGCGGCATCCTCGAGAAAGGCGCTCGCGAAGGACGATGGCGGGCCGCCGCGTCGTTGCTTGCAAATACTCTACTCCAGTATGCTATCATCCGCCCGGGATCATGGCGCACACGATCAGGGACAAGCAGAAGCTGATCAATCGGGTCCGTCGGATCCGCGGCCAGATCGAGGCGATCGAGAAGGCGCTCGGGGAGGAGCGCGAGTGCTCTCTCATTCTCCAAACGATCGCGGCCACCCGGGGCGCGATCAACGGGCTCATGGGCGAGGTCGTCGAGGACCAGATCCGGGTCCACGTCGCCGACCCGGGGCGGCTCGCCGCAGCCCGAGGGGCTCGCGCGAGCAGCACGCGACAAGCGAAGGACGCCGAGGACCTGATCGCGGTGATCAAGACGTACCTCAAGTAGGCGGGGAGCGAGGCCCGGAGGTCCCACCATGACGCGCATCGGCCTGGTGGCGCTCGCCACCGCGGCGGTCTGGCGGCGCCTCTGGGAGCCGTTCCCGCGCCTGAGCGTCATCGGCCTGACGGCGGCGCTCGCCGGCGGCTTTCCGATCTTGCGGGAGGCATTCTCCTCGCTGCGCGCGCGCCGGATGACGATGGAGCTGTCGATGACGATCGCCGTCGGCGCGGCGCTGGCGATCGGCGAGTTCTTCACCGCGCTCGTGATCCTCCTCTTCGTCCTGATCGCGGAGGTGCTGGAGGGGCTGACCGTCGGCCGCGGCCGCCGCGCGATCAAGGACCTGCTCGATTTCCTGCCGCGCCAGGCCCTCGTGCGCCGGGCCAATGGCCCGCGCGAGGTGAGCGTGACGGACATCGTTCCGGGTGACGTCGTGGTCCTCAAGCCGGGCGCCCGTGTTCCGGTGGACGGCGTGGTGCTCGCCGGGCACTCCTTCGTCGACCAGGCCACGGTGACGGGCGAGTCGATGCCGGCCGAGAAGGTCGCAGGCGCGCCCGTCTATGCCGGGACGATCAACCAGTCCGGAACGCTCGACGTACGCGCCACCTGCATCGGCCGCGAGACCGCCTTCGGGAAGATCATCGAGGCGGTCGAGGCGGCGGAGAGGTCTCGGGCACCGGTCCAGAGGACGGCGGACCGGCTCGCCGGCTACCTCGTATACTTCGCCCTCGGCTGCGCGGCCGTGACGTTCCTGATCACCCGCGACGTGCGGTCGATGATCTCGGTCATCATCGTCGCGGGTGCGTGCGGCATCGCCGCCGGCACCCCGCTCGCGATCCTCGGCGCGATCGGTCAGGCGGCGCGCCGGGGGGCGATCGTCAAGGGTGGGCTCTACCTCGAGGTCTTGAGCCAGGTGGACACGGTGGTGCTCGACAAGACCGGCACCCTGACGTACGGCAGGCCCGCAGTCGTCGCCATCCATGCCGTCGCCGGCGCGACTGCCGAGGAGGTGCTCGCCGCCGCCGCGATTGCCGAGCGTCCGTCCGAGCACCCGGTGGGGAAGGCGGTCCTCGGGAAGGCAGCCGAGACGGCCCTCGCGGTCGTCGAGCCCGAATGGTTCGCCTCCGTGCCGGGGAAAGGGGTCGTCTGCACGGTCGGCGGCGCGGAGATCGTCGTCGGGAGCCAGACCTTTCTCGCCGAGCGCAACGTCGACGTCACGCCGTGTGCTTTCGGTGCCGTCCAGGGCTCGGAGGTCCATGTGGCGCGCCGGGGGCGTGTGCTCGGGCACCTGCACGTTGCCGACGTCCTGCGGCCCGAAGCCGAGGATGCCGTCGCCGGGCTGCGCCGGATGGGCCTGCGCACCATCCTCTTGACGGGTGACGCCGAGGCAGTCGCCGGCGCGGTGGGTCGACAGCTCGCCATCGACGAGGTGGAGGCCGAGCTGCTGCCCGCCGGGAAGCTCGCCCGCATCGAGGCGCTGCTCGCCGAGGGCCGGAGGGTGGCGATGGTCGGGGACGGGATCAACGACGCGCCGGCCCTCATGCGCGCCAGCGTCGGTGTGGCCATGGGCTCCGGAACGGATGTCGCTCGCGAGAGCGCGCCGGTCGTGTTGCTCGGGAACGACCTGCGGACCTTCGTCGAGACCCTGCGCATCGCGCGGCGGTGCCGCCGCATCGTCATGGCCAACTTCGCCGGGACGCTCCTGGTGGACGCCGTCGGGGTGGGTCTGGCCGCCTCCGGGCTGCTCGGCCCGCTACTCGCCGCCTTCGTCCACGTCGCGTCCGAGCTCGCGTTCATCCTCAACGCGGCCAGACTGCTGCCGGCAGGGCCAGCGGCGTCGAAGGTGGAAGGCGCCGAGCCGTCCACGGCGCTGCGTGCGGCTGCGTAGCCAGGCCGGGAAGCGGTGGGCGGGAGCCATCGGCCACGGCGTCCCGGTCCCTTCCCCTACACCGTGATGCCGTCCTCCCGCAGCGCCGCCGGCGTCGCACGTTCCGCGACGGTACCGGCGGGGTGCCGGTACCACCCGGGATCCTCGAAGGACGTGATCCCGGTACGGACCTTCACGATGGTGAACATGCCGCCCATGTCGATGGGGCCGAACGGACCCGCGCCGCCCAGCATCGGAATGCTGTTCGGCGGCACCCCCATGGACTCGCTCATCCCGCTCATGGCTCCCATGCCCGTCTCGCCCATCGTCATGTACTCGGGCAGCAGGCGCCGGACCTTGCGATCGAGCGGGCCGGGCTTCACGCCCAGCATGTTCGGCAGCCCGTGGCCCATCTGGTTCATCGTGTGATGGGTCATGTGGCAGTGAAACGGCCAGTCGCCGGGCGCGTCGGCCACGAACTCGATGTCGCGCGTGCTGCCGACCGGCACGAGCACGGTCGTCTCCGGCACCCAGGCCGACTCCGGGATGCGTCCCGCGTCGGTACCGGTGACCCGGAAGGCGTGGCCGTGGATGTGGAAGGGATGATGATCCGTGGAGCCGAGATTCCCCAGACGGATGCGGACACGCTGGCCGGTGCGGACGACCAGGGGAGCCGTCGCCGGGAACACCTTGCCGTTGATGGTGAAGATGTTGAAGTCGTTCATCACCGTGGGGTCGGGCCTGCGCGTTCCCGCCTTGATCGCCCACTCGCTCAGCATGATCGAGAAGTCGCGATCGATCGGCGGCCCGAGCGGCGCGCGCGGGTGAACCACGAACATGCCCATCGTGCCGAGCCCGATCTGCACCATCTCGTCGAAATGCGAGTGATACATGTAGGTGCCCGACTGACGGAGGGTGAACTCGTACCTGAAGGTCTCGCCCGGGCGGGATGCCGGGCTGGGTGAGACCGGCGACGCCGTCCATGCCGTTGGGAACGAAGAGGCCGTGCCAGTGGACCGCGGTCGCCTCGGGCAGCCGGTTGGTGACGTAGATGCGGACGCGATCGCCCTCGACGGCCTCGATGAGCGGCCCCGGAGTCACGCCGTTGTAGCCCCAGCACTCGGCGCGCAGGCCGGGCGCGAACTCGTGGGTGAAGGGTTGCGCGACCAGGTGGTACACCTTGACGCCGCTCACGAGCTTCCAGGGCAGCGTGGAGCCGTTCGGCACCGTGACCGGCGACTGCGATCCCGCGGCGGGCGCCGGCGTGCTCGGCTGCGGCGCGGACTCCTCGGCCCGGGCAGCGACGGCGACACCCGCCACGGCGGTGGCACCCGAGACCAGGACCTCTCTCCTCGACAGCATGCCGTTACCCTCCGTGCTCGTCTTCGAGTCGCGGCCGCGACGCGTCCGGTGCCGGCGGCTCGCCCGGCTGGAGCTCGCCACCGACGGCGCTCTCCAGGTCGGTGCGCGCAATCCAGTAGTCGCGCAGCGACTCGATGAGTCCCCGGCCGGCGTCGATCTCGTCGCGCTTGGCGACCAGGAGCTGGAAGACGCCGACCAGCATCGCGTTGTACTCGAGCTGGGTCTGCCGGATGATCCGCTCGCGGAGCGGCACGAGCACCGTGCGATAGTGCTCCGCCAGCGCGCGCGCCTGCTGCATTCGCGTGTGGGCGCGCCGCACCTGGGAGCGCACCGTCACGGCGAGCGCGGCGTGCTGGTCCTCGCCCTGTCGCACCTGTGCCGACTGGCTCGCGAGCGCCGCCTGGCCCTGATCGAAGATGGGGATGGGCAGCTCGACCGCGGGGCCGACCGACCATGCCCCGTCGTCGACCTCGCGCTCCGCGGCGACGCCCAGGCCCGCCATCGGGAGGAAGCGCGAGCGGCGGGTGAGGTCGCGGGCGAGCAGCAGGCGGTGGACGCGCTGCTGCGCGGCCGCGAGATCGAGGCGCTGCGAGACGGCGAGCGTCTCGAGGCCGTCGGGCGCGACGTCCTCGCGCGGCAGGTCGGGGAGCCGTGGCCCGATGCGCCACGAGGCCGCCTCCGCCGACAATCCCATCAGCGCGGTCAGCTCCTCGCGGTCCTCCGCGGCCTCGGTCTCGGCACGCGCGAGGTCCGCGCTGGCCTGCTCGTTGAGGGCGAGCTCGCTGGCGAGGTCGAGATCGGTGATGTTGCCGGCGTCGTGCTGCCGCCGGGCGACGTCCGCGGAGAGCGCGGTGGCCTCGACCACCGAGCGCCGCAGCTCGAGCAGCTGCTCGGCGCCCTGCGAGCGATAGAACGCGCGCTTGACCGCCGTCACGAGATCGACGACCGCCGCCGAGACCGTGAGCTTCGCCTCCTCGAAGGCGGCTCCCGCGACCCGTCTCTTGAGCGGGATCTGGATGATCGAGACGATCTGCTGCACCAGGCCGATGGCGGCGCCGGTGAAGAGACCGGCGGGCGTCGGGAACGTCACCTGGGCGGAGAGGATGGGGTTCTGGAGGAGTCCCGCCTGCACCAGGTCGGCCTGTGCGATACCGAGCTGCGCGTAGACGGCCTGCAGGCTCCGGTTGTTCAGCAACGCGATCTGGACCGCCGAGTCGATGTCGAGCTCGCTCGCGAGCAGCTCCTGCACGTGGCGGCCCGCCTCCTCGTCCTCGGGCGTCCCCTGGTTCCACTGGATGGTGCGCCCGGGGCTGCGCGCGGCGATCAGATCGGACACCGCATCGAATCCGGGACGCGGGACGATGCGGGTGCAGCCGGCCAGGACGACGGCCACGCCGAGGAGCGCGGCGCTAGCCCGCCGAGGCATGGGGGGTGGCGGGCGCCGGCAGGCCGTGTCCGGCCGGCAGGCAAGACGAGGTTCGAGCCATGGGATCTCCTCTCTCGGGTCGCGCTGCGTGCGGCCGTCGCATCTCGACGGGCGCACGCTCGTCGGTCGTTCAGCGAGTGGAGAGGCTCAGAGCAGCAGGACGCAGGTGCGGAGGCGCGACGGGCCGGAGGCGGCGCGACCGGCGATCGAGACGAGCCAGCCGGAGGATCGGAGCGCTGCGGTCCGCGGGCGCGGGACGAGCGCGAGGAGACCCGGCCACGCGGCGAGATGCAACGACGGCATCTGCGAGCTGCCGCCCGGCGCGAGCGTCAGCTGGCAGTGGCTGCACGCGGGATCGTGCCCGGTGGGCGACGGCCGATGACCGGAGCCGGGGCAACAGGCGTGCGCTGACGGGTGGGCCTGCGGCGCGCTCGCGGCGCGCGCGGGCGCGCAATCGCAGGAGAGCTGCAGCAGCAGGATGGCGGGCAGCAGGAGCGCGGCGACGATGTGCCGCGGCGCGCGGTGCGTGCACGCGGGGCGAGCCAGGATGCGCGGAGCGGGCATCGACGATCCCTTGGCGGTTCTTCCGACGGTCTTCAGCTCGCCGACTTGGTCGTCGCCGCGTCCTCCTCGTCCTCGTCCTCGGCCGTCTCGGCTTCCTCCCCTTCGGCCTCCTCGCTTCCGGGGGGGTGCCAGCCCGGGGGGGGATCGACGCCGACCGCCTGGCTCCAGTCGATGTCGTCGTCAACCCCGGACGCCGAGTGCTCTTGGCGCTCGCGTTTGCGAGCCTCCTTGGCCTCGTGCTTCGCCTTGCGCTGCAGCTCTTTTGCCCGTTTGTTGGAGCGAAATCGCGCCATGCCGACCTCCCGGACTGCCGCGTGTCCCGCGGCCCGGCGCGGCGAGGCGTCGCGTGCGTCGATTCCGCGCCGTGCCCGACCCGCCAAGGTCTAGCATGCCTCCGCGAGCGACGTAAACGGCACCTCGCGTCGGCGCGTCTGGCGTGCCGCAACGCTTGACAGGGCTTGGGGTGCGTGGAACCCGGAGGCGATGGACGGCCGCGAGGTCCTCGCGCTCATGGACCTGAATATGCAGGAGATGTATCGCGAAGATGCCCGTACCACGACGGGCGGCTTCGTCGTCGAGCGTGACGGCATGGTGCTGTGCGGATCGCCGCACGGCACCGAGTTCACGAACATGGCGATGGTCGTGCGCCCGTGTGCAGCGGCTGCCGTACGCAGCGCGCTCGACGAGACCTTCCGTGCCGCCGGCCTGGCCTGCTCCGTGTGGACGCGCGCGCACGCCGACCGCGCGCTCGAGGACGAGCTGCGTGAGGAAGGGTTCGACGAGCTCCTCACCGTCCCCGCCATGATGCTTCCCAACGACGCGCCCCTCGCGCCGCTGCCCCGCGAGATCGAGCTGCGTCCCGTCGGCGACGACGCGGCCCGCCGTGCCTATCTCGGCGTGATGGTCCCGGCGTGGGCGGTGTACGGGATCGAGCCGGGGTCGACCGCCGCGCACTTCCCGGCGATCGACAGCCTGCTCGGTCCGATGAAGACCGCCTTTCTCGCCTACCGCGACGGGGAGCCGGTCGCGGGCGCCATCCTCTACCTGTCGCACGACGTGGCCGGCATCGGCTGGGTGGGCACGGTGCCGGAGTCGTGCGGACGCGGCTACGGTGCCGCCGTCACGGCGTCGGTCGTGGCGGAGGGCCGGCGACGCGGAGCCCGCTTCACCAACCTCCAGGCGTCACCGCTGGGCGCGCCGGTCTATCGCCGCATGGGCTTCACGACGCCGACGCACTATCGCGTCTTCGTGCTCCGCGGCTGACGCGCGTGCGTGGCGCCGCGTGCCCGCATCTTTCACGGGTGGTTGATCGTCGCGACCGCCTTCGTCTGCCACGCCGTCAACGTCGGTCTCATGTTCTACGCCTGGAGCGTGTTCTTGACGCCGCTGGCGAACGAGTTCGGCGGGCGAGCCGCGGTGGCGCTCGGCTACTCGCTCACGCAGTTCGCGACCGCGGCCTACGGGCTCGTGGTCGGCCGGCTGGTCGACCGGCGTGGGGCGCGCCCCGTCGAGATCGTCGGCGCGTGGGCCATGGCGATCGGCTTCCTGCTGGTCTCGCAGGTGCGCTCGCTGCCGGCGCTGTATCTCTGTCTCGCGGGACCGGTGGCGCTCGGCTCGACCTGCATCGGGGCGCTGCCCAACAATGCGGCGGTGGCGCGCTGGTTCGTGGTGCGGCGCGGGCGGGCACTCGGCATCGCGACGGCGGGCATCTCCGCCGGCGGCATCGTGTTCGCGCCCCTGGCGCAGTACCTGATCACGCACCTGGGCTGGCGCGAAGCGTACGCCGTCCTGGCCGTTCTCGTCCTCGTCCTGGTGCTGCCCCCGGTGCTCGCGTTCATGCGGCGCGATCCGGCCGACCTCGGGCTGCTGCCCGATGGCGAGCCGCCCGCGGGTCGCCACCGGACGCAGGCGAGCCTGGCGCTCGTCGAGGAGGAGATGGAGCGCTCGGTGCGGCCCGACGTGGCGGTGCGGCAGGCGAGCTTCTGGCTGCTCGCGGTCGCCTTCGGGCTCACCATGGCGGGGCTGGCGGGCGTGCTGCTGTATCAGATCCCGCTGCTCGTCGACCGCGGCATGCCGCCGACGCGCGCGGCGCTGGTGCTCGGCGCCACGGCGGCAATGGGCGTGGTCGGCAAGCTCGGGTTCGGCGCTCTCCTCGATCGCTTCGACCAGCGCCGCATCGCCGCGGCATGCTTTTGTCTGCAGGCGGTCGGGGTGCTTCTCCTGTGGCAGGGACGCGGCCCGTTGATGCTCGTGTGCTACGTCGTCCTCTACGGCTACGCCATGGGCGGCAACGCCACCCTGCAGGCGAGCCTGGTCGCCGAAGCGTTCGGCCGTGCCCACTTCGGCGCCATCGCGTCGCGGCTCGTGCCCTTCGTCGTCACGGCGCAGGCGCTCGGCGTGCCGGCCACGGGCTATCTCCGCGACGTGACCGGAAGCTTCACGCCGGCGCTGCTGGCGATCATCGTGGCCGCGCTGGTGGCGGCGGCGGTCGTTCTCCAGGTTCGGCTGCCGCCGAAGCCCGGACGTCGCTGAGCCCTCAGCGCCGCCGGTCGGGAGCGCGCGGCGGCGTGCGGCGTGCCAGCAGCAGGTACGAGCCCAGCAGCGCGAGCAGAGCGAGCACCGCGAGCGTGGACCACGGAAAGCGTGACGCCGGCGCGGGAGCGGCTGCGGCCGGCTCGTGCGTCCGGCGAGAGGCCGTCGCGGCGGGCGAGGACGAAGCCACGGGCGCGGCGACGCCGGGGCGGGCTCCATCGTCCGCGGGCCGCTCCGGCTCGAGCACGGGCCGGTGGTGGTGGGCCCTGGCGTGCGCCGCCAGGGGTGCCGGCTCGTCGCCGTCGGCGCTCTCGAGCGCCGCCTGGGCGAGACGCACGCCGTCGCCGTCGAGCAGGTCGGCGACCCGGCGCGACACCGTCCGGATCGGCAGATCGCGATCGCGGCGCATGCCCTCGCGCAGGACCGCGCGGGGGTCGAGCTCCATGAGTCGCAAGGACACGCGGCCCCGCCCGTGTCCGTCGCCGGCGAGCGCGTGCAGGTCGTCGAGCGCCTCCGCCTCGCGACCCGCCCCCCGCTTCGCCGTCGCCGCCGCGTACAGCGCGTCGTCGGTGAATCGGCTATCGGGATGCGCGATCGCGAAAGCCATGAAGGTCTCCGCGGCGCCCTGCACGTCGCCCGCCCAGTAGCGCGCGTAGGCCTCGACGAGCGGCGCTGCCTCGCCCAGCACCGGATCCGTTGCGCTCGCGGCGACGGTCGCACCTGCCCCCGCCCCGCCCTCCGCCGCGTCGAGCAGCGCGGTCGCGAAATCCGCCGTGGGGCGCTGAGCGACGTCCGCTGCGACCGCGGCCGCCAGGTGGTCGCGCGCTTCGTCGAACCCGCCACGCCCGAGCGCGCACCAGGCCAGACCGAACTCGGCGGCGCCCGTGAGCTGCGGGCCGGTGCCACGATCGCGCACGTCGCCGTACCAGGCCGCCGCGGTACGGTAGAGTCCGGCTCGCGAGGCGGCATCGCCGATGAGCAGCTCGTGGATCGGATTCAGCTCGCCGGCCCGTTCCTGGCGCGCGGCCTCGAGAAGCTGCCGGCCGCTCCCGTTGGGATCGCGCACGTAGTTCGCGATGGCCTGCTCCGTCGCGGGTGACATCGAGGGGGCGGATGCCGTGACGGCCCTGCGTGGGTTCGCCGCGACTGCCACCAGGAAGGCAAGTGCGATGGCGGCGGGACGGGACATCGACGGTCCGTCGAGTCCTACCGTGGCCCCGGCCGAGGCGCAATGCGATGTTCGTTCATCTTGCAGGTCCGGAGCGCATCGCGTACTCAACGCGCAGCGATGCGGTACGACTTCACCCCGGAGCAGCTCGCGTGGCGTGATGAGGTGCGTGCGTTCTGCGCGGCGAACGTCACCGAGGCGCTGCGCGCGGAGCTGCGGCAGGCGGGGAACGAGGGTGACGGTCCGCTCGCGAAGGCGTTCCATCGCCGGCTGTTCGAGCAGGGCTGGTGGGGCGTGGGATGGCCGAAGGACTTCGGCGGCATGGGGAAGGCGGCGGTCGAGCAGTACATCTTCATCGACGAGATGCAGGCCGCCGGTGCGCCTGCCATGAACCTCTCCGTCACGTCGGTGGCGCCGACGATCCTGCGCGAAGGCAGCGAGGAGCAGAAGGCCCGCTGGCTGCCGGCGATCCTGCGCGGCGAAGCCGACTTCGCGGTCGCGTACTCGGAGCCGAACGCCGGCACCGACCTGGCGGCGCTCAGCACGCGTGCCGAGCTGGACGGTGACGACTGGGTCATCACCGGACAGAAGATCTGGAACACCGGCGCGCACACCGCGACGCACAACTGGGTCGCCGTGCGCACCGAGCCCGACGCACCGAAGCATCAGGGCATCTCGATGATGATCGTGCCGATGGACGCGCCCGGCATCGAGGTCCAGGGCATCTGGACGATGTCGAACATCCGCACCAATGCGGTCTTCTTCGACGGCGTGCGCGTGCCGAGGGATCACCTCATCGGCCAGCGCGGCATGGGCTTCTACTACGCCATGATGGCGCTCGACTTCGAGCGCATCCAGATCGGCTGCGTCGGCATGCTGGCGCGGCTGCTCGGCGAGCTGAAGGACTTCGTGCGCGGCACGGTACGCGACGGGCGGGCGCTCGGCGCGGTCTCCTGGGTGCGGCGCGCGCTGGCCGATCTCGAGGTGCGCGTCGAGGTGGGACGGCAGATCGGGTTGCTCAACGCCTGGCTCATCGACCAGGGCGTCGTGCCCACGAAGGAGGGCTCGATGTCCAAGGTGTACGTCAGCGAGCTCAACGCCCACTTCGCCAGCGTCGGGCTCGACATCCTCGGGTTGGCCGGGCAGCTCGGCCCCGAGGACGAGACGGCGCCGCTGCACGGCCGGCTGCAGTGGCTCTATACCATCGCGCCCATGCAGCGCTTCGGCGGCGGGACCAACGAGGTCCAGCGCCTCATCATCGCGCAACGCGGGCTCGGTCTGCCGCGCAAGTGAGCGCCATGGATCTCGCCCCCACCGCCGAGCAGAAGGCCGTCCAGGACGAGGCGCGCCGGTTTCTCGCCGCCGAGATCACCCGCGAGCGCCGGCTGGCGTGGGACCGCACGCCGGAGGGGCACGACGCCGCGTTCTGGGGGGCCGTCGCACGTCTCGGCTGGTTCGGCTTCGCCCTGCCGGAAGCGGCGGGTGGCCAGGGGGCGTCGCTCCTCGAGCTCGGGCTGCTGCTGGAGGAATGCGGCCGCGCGGTGGCGCCGCTCGGGGTGTTCGCCGCCGTCACCGGCGGCCTCGCGCTCGACGCGCTCGGCACGCAGCCGCAACGCCGCGAGTGGCTGCCGTCGCTGGCGCGCGGCGAGCGCATGGTGAGCCTGGCGGTCGCGGAGCGCGACGCGGTGCGCGAGCCGGCGGCCTTCGCCACGGTGCTCACCCGGCGAGGCGACGCGCTCCGGCTCGACGGAGAGAAGCGCTTCGTCCTCCAGGGGGTGACCGCCGATGCCTTCCTGGTGGCGGCGCGCGACGGTGAGGGCGTCTCGGTGGTGCTGGTCCCGGCGACCGTTGCCGGCGTGCGCGTGACGCCCAGCTCGACCCTCGGCAAGGACCGCCAGAGCACCGTCCATCTCGACGGCGTGTCGCTGCCGTCGACGGCGCTGTGCGAGCGACCCGGAGAAGCCTGGGCCGGTCTCGATCGGCTGCGGCGCACGCTGGCGGCGCTGCTGTGCGCCGATCTGATCGGCGGGGCCGATGCGGTGCTCCAGACGACGGTGCGCTACGTCGGCGAGCGCGAGCAGTTCGGTGTCAAGCTCGGCACCTTCCAGGCCGTGCAGCAGATGGTCGCGGTGATGGCGATCGATCTCGAGGGCGCGCGCCACGTCACCCGGCAGGCCCTATGGCGTCTGGCGGCGGCGCAGCCGGCCGATCGCGAGATCGCCATCGCCAAGGCGTGGACCGCAAGGGCCTATCGCGACGTCACGTTGCTCGCCCACCAGCTCCACGGCGGAGCCGGCTACGTGGTCGAGCACGAGCTCCACCGACACTCCTTGCGCGCCAAGCAGGCCGAGCTACTCTTCGGGTCGACGGAGGAATGGCTCGAGGACCTGGCAGATCAGCTCCGGCTCGTGCCCGGCGGGCGCTGACCCGGCTGCCGGCGCTGCTGCTGGCGGCCGCGGCGGGCCAGGCGGCCGCGCTCACGATCGCCCCGGGGTTCACCGCGTCGCCCATCGTCGGCGGGCTCGCGGCTCCCACCGCGGCCGCGTTCGCACCCGACGGCCGGCTCTTCGTGCTCGAGAAGGGCGGCGGCGTTCGGGCCTGGTCGGCGGCGGCCGGGCTCGCGCCCGCGCCGCTCGCGACCCTGCCGAGCTGTACGGACTCCGAGATGGGGCTGCTCGGGCTCGCCTTCGACCCCGGGTTCGCACGCAACGGGTTCCTGTATCTGTACCACACGCAGCCGCCCGGCGGTGACCCGGCGCGGTGCGCGGAAGGCGCGGCAGCGGGCCGGCAGAACCGCGTCGTCCGGGTCACGGTGTCCGGCGACCGCATCGATCTCGGAAGTCTCGTCGTGCTGCGCGACGGCATTCGCACCGACAACGGCAACCACGACGGCGGCTGTCTCCGCATCGGGCCCGATGGCCTGCTCTATGTCGGCGTGGGCGACACCGGTCGCGGCGATGGCGGAAGCCCCGGTGACTCGACGAACCCGTACGCGCGTGATCTCGCCAGCCTCAACGGCAAGATCCTGCGGCTCGCGCTCGACGGCGCCCCGGCACCCGGGAATCCGTTCCTGGGACGGGGCGGCGCGGCGGACTTCATCTTCGCGTCCGGCCTGCGCAACCCGTTCCGCTTCTCCTTCGATGCCCGCAGCGGGCTGCTCTGGGTCGGTGACGTGGGCCAGAACACCTTCGAGGAGATCGACGTGGTACACGCCGGCGACGATCTCGGGTGGCCGATGTGCGAGGGATTCGCGCCGGCTCCGCCATGCCCGGGAGGGACGGTCCCGCCGATCGACGTCTACGCACACACCGACGCCGGCGCCTCGGTGACGGGCGGGGTCTTCTACGAGGGCGAGCAGTTCGACCCGGCGTTCCGCGGCGACTACTTCTTCGGTGACTTCGTCTTCGACATCGTGTGGCGTGCGAGAGTCGATGCCGCTCGCACCGGCTTCGACGGCGAGCCGGACGTCTTCGTGCGCGATGCGGGCGGCCCGGTGGACTTCACCGTGGGACCCGACGGTGCGCTCTACTACGTCGCCTTCAGCCGCGGGCAGGTCATGCGTATCGTCGAGGACACGGCGGGCGGCGCTCCGACCGCTTGCTCGCTCGCCCTGGCGAAGACTGCGCCCGGGCGCCTGCAGGCTGCGGGACGCCGGCCGGGCGCCTGCGTGCCCGGCTGTCCGCCGCCGCGGGTGTCCCGTCCGCTGCGGGCCCGGCTGC
Source organism: uncultured delta proteobacterium (assembly GCA_963815115.1). Lineage (GTDB taxonomy): Bacteria > Desulfobacterota > Binatia > DP-6 > DP-6 > CAVQLX01. The sequence continues at coordinate 204,275 of CAWFFN010000005.1, forward strand.
GCCGCGCGTGTCCGGTAGCGCCCCCGGGCCTGTGCGAGCGCCTGGGCTGTGCGCCGTGCGCGACGTCCGCCGATCTCGCATCCTGTCTGGGCGCGGCGGCGGCGGGGATCGTCACCGAGGTGGTCCACGCGGATGCGCCGCCGGACGACGACCGGTGCTTCCGGGCCGCGAGACGAGCGGGGGTGCGCGCGGCGGCAGGCCGCCTGCGCGCCATCGCCGGCTGCGCCCGCTCGGGCGGAGGTGCCTGCGTGACGGCGGCGCCGGCCCCTCGCGTCACCGGCCTCGCGCGCGCCTGCCGGACGCCGCCGGCGGCGGCGTGCACGGCGTTCGCGTGTCTCCCCTGTGCGACCGCTGCCGATCTCGCCTCCTGCGTCGGCCGGGCCACCGTCGCCCCGGTGGACGCGCTCGCCCGCGCCCTGCTCGGCGGCTGAACCGGCGTTGATCGGGATCCTGCGGAGGGTCATGCTGGCGCGAGCGGACGCAGGAGCCCGCGGGACGGCGAGGAGGACACCATGCGCGTCGGAGTGCTCACGGGTGGCGGCGATTGTCCTGGCTTGAACGCGGTGATTCGCGCCGTCGTGCGCAAGGGCGTGGCACTGTACGGGCACGAGTTCATCGGTTTCCGTGACGGCTGGCGCGGGCCGCTCGAGGGCGACGGCTTCGCGCTCGACGTGAAGACCGTGCGCGGCATCCTGCCACGCGGCGGGACGATCCTCGGCTCGTCGCGCACGAATCCGCTGAAGGTCGAGGGCGGTGTCGATCGGATCGAGGAGAACCTGCGCAACTTCAAGGTCAATGCCCTCGTCGCCATCGGCGGCGAGGACACGCTGGGCGTCGCGACCGCCCTGCACGAGCACGGCATGCAGGTGGTCGGCGTGCCCAAGACCATCGACAACGACCTCAACGCCACCGACTACACGTTCGGCTTCGACACCGCGGTCAACATCGCGATGGAAGCGATCGACCGCCTGCACACCACCGCGGAGTCGCACCGCCGCGCGCTCATCGTCGAGGTGATGGGTCGGCATGCCGGCTGGATCGCGCTGCACGCCGGCCTTGCCGGCGGGGCGAACGTCATCCTGATCCCGGAGCTTCCCTTCGACGTCGCCAAGGTCTGCGGCTACATCGAGAGCCGCTTCAAGACGAGGTACGCGCCCATCATCGTGGCCGCCGAGGGCGCGATGCCCTCGGGAGGCGAGATGGTGCTGAAGGACGCGTCACGCGACGCCTTCGGGCACGTCAAGCTCTCCGGTGTGGGAGACTGGCTGGCACGCGAGGTCGAGAAGCGAACGGGCAAGGAAGCGCGCTGCACCGTGCTGGGCCACATCCAGCGCGGCGGCACGCCGACGGCGTTCGACCGGGTCCTGGCGACCCGCTTCGGCCTGCACGCGATCGACGCGGTGCACGAGGGCGACTGGGGCAAGATGGTGGCGCTCCGCGGCACGGACATCGTCCGCGTGCCGCTCGCGGAGGCCACGCGCGAGCTCAAGACGGTCAACGTCGCGCGCTACGCCGAGGCGGAGGTGTTCTTCGGGTGAAGGCGATCCGCCTGCACGGGCCGGATGCAGCATCGCTGCGGTACGAGGACGCGGCCCGTCCCAGCCCGGGCGCGGGTGAGGTGCTGATCCGCGTCCACGCCGCGGGGGTGACGCCGTCCGAGCTCCAGTGGGCGCCGACCTCGACGATGGCGAACGGCAAGCCACGCCCGCGGCCCGTCATTCCCGGCCACGAGTTCTCGGGCGTGGTGGCCGGGCTGGGCGCCAGCGTCGACGGGATGGCGGTGGGCGACGAGGTGTACGGCCTGAACGACTGGTATCGCGACGGTGCACAGGCCGAGTACTGCGTCGCGCGCGCCGCCGAGCTGGCGCTGCGGCCGCGCACCGTCGACCACGCGCACGCCGCCGCGACGCCGATCTCGGGCCTGACCGCCTGGCAGGCGTTCTTCGAGCACGCGCACCTCGAGCCCGGCGAGCGCGTCCTGGTCCACGCCGGCGCCGGTGCGGTCGGGACCTTCGCCGTGCAGCTGGCGCGCTGGCGCGGCGCCCGGGTGATCGCGACCGCGGCGACCGGCAACGTCGAGTTCGTGCGCGAGCTGGGGGCGCAGGAGGTGATCGACTACACGCAGGTTCGCTTCGAGGACGTCGCGCGCGACCTGGACGTGGTGCTGGACACCGTGGGCGGCGAGACGCTGGAGAGGTCGTGGAACGTGCTCCGCCCGGGCGGGCGTCTGGTGACGATCGCCGCCGGGAGCGAGGCGACCACCGATCCCCGGGTGCGAGAGGCGTTCTTCATCGTGCGTCCCGACCGGATACAGCTCGCCGAGGTGGCAAGCCTCATCGACGCCGGCTCGCTGCGGCCGGTCGTCGCCCGCATGTTGCCGCTCGCCGAGGGCCGCTCGGCGTACGGCGGTCATGTGCGCGGCGCCGGTCGCGGCAAGACGGTCCTCCGGATCGCGGCGTGAGCGGCGTTCACTCCCGCCACTCGCGATCTGGTCTGGTGCCGCCTCCGCAAGTCCGCTATCTCGGCGACTCCCGTGACCAAGCCGATGATGATCGCGCTCGGCATCGGCGTCGCCGGCGCGTGCTGCGCCGTGGCGGCGATCGCGAGCACCGGTCCGTCGCGCTTCGCGTGGGCGTGGACGTCGGGCTCGTGCGCCGTGGCGACGGTGGCCTACGTCGCCAATCGACCGGGCGTGGCTCGGGAAGCATGCCGGAAGGCTGAGACCGCGTGCGTTCCTCATCCTTCCCTACCTCGTGGCGTTCCGCATCGCCTGCGAGCTGATCCGCTGGTGGCGCGGGCCGGACGCCCCGGCGCTGGTGGCTCCCGGGCTGTGGGTCGGCGGGCATCTCGAGGCCCGCACGTTTCCGGCCGGCGTGACCCACGTGGTGGATCTGGTCGCCGAGTACCCGGCTGCCGCGTGGGTGCGCGCCTTGCCGGGCTACCGTGGTCTGCCCATCCTCGACGGAGCCGAGCCGCCGAGCCCCCGGGCGTTCCTGGGTCTCGTACGCGAGCTGCGGGACGTGACCGGCGGCGTGCTCGTGCACTGCGACTCCGGCCGCGGCCGCGCGCCGACCGTGGCCGCAGCCATCATGATCGCGCGAGGGCTCGCGCCGGACGTCGCCTCGGCGCTGGCGCTCGTGCGCGGGCGGCGACCGGTGTCGTCGCCGACGCGGGTCGACGTCGCGTTCCTCGAGCGCGTGCTGCCCCGGTTGCTGGGCTTGCAGCGGAGTGACGGCGCCTTGCGCCGCAGCGGATAGGGCGTCGATCGCCCGGGAGGACTGATGGGACGTTTCGAGGTCGATGGTGGACGTGTGAACCTCCGGACCCTGCTCGATTTCGCCGATGTCGCACGGCGGATCGGTGCGGAGATCGACATCGAGAGATGGCTCACCAGGGCGTCGGTCTCCGGGATCGAGGTGACGCAGGGCATCCAGTACTTCCGCGCCGACCGTCATCTCACCAACGCCGACGATCGTGGTCCCGACAACTCCGTCCGTCTGGCGGCACAGAAGCCGGCGTGGGTGCGGGTGTACGTGCGCAGCGGGATCCTCGGCCCCGACCAGGACCTGGCGGGCGACCTGGTCGTCGAGCGCCGCACGGGGATCCTCGACACCCAGTGGACGACGATCGCCACCATCGGGCCGCAGCCACCGGGCTTCGTCAGCTCCCAGCGCGAGCCGACCTACGCCACGGAACGCGGCACGATCTGGTGGTCGCTCAACTTCATCGTGGGCGCGAGTCTCATGAAGGGCATCCTGCGCTTCACCGCACGCATCTGGCCGCGCAGCGACGGGACGCGCACGCCGATCGACACCTGGCAGGAGAGCGTCGACGCCTCGATGCTGCAGACGCTCAGCCTGCGCGGCGTGTTCGTCACCTACAGCGGTCCCGATCCGACGAAGAACGCCACCAATCCTCCGACGGTCAACCTGCCGGCCCCGACGCTGGCCAACCTCCAGGCGACGGCGGCGTGGACGCTCACCACCAACCCCCTCGAGTCGCAGGGAGTGTTCTCGAGCGCGGGGAACATGAACTGGTTCGCGCCGCTCACCGGCACCGCGACGGGGCCCGGTGGCTGCTCGGCGGAGTGGCAGTCGTTCACCTACTGGCTGTCGCTGATCAAGAACAACGATGGCAACCGCAGCGACGTCATCTATTACGGCCTGCTGCCGGCGGCGACGCCGATCGCGAACGTCAGCGGCTGCGAGCTGTACGGAGTCAGCGCCGGCACCGACACCGACCAGGTGACCATGGCCCACGAGATCGGGCACGGCGCCGGTCGGGCGCACGGCCCGTGCGGCGTCACCGGGACGACCGTGGACGCGAACTATCCAGCATACGAGCCGTACGATCCCGCGAACACCCCGACCGCATCGCTGGGCGAATACGGGCTCGACATCACCAACGGCACGATCCACCCGCCCACCGACAAGGACTACATGTCGTATTGCGGGCCGGTATGGATCTCCCTCTACGGTCACGCGCAGCTCTGCAACAATGCCATCTTCAACCCGCGCCGGGTCGGCCTGCCCACCTGGCGGCCGCCCGACCTCGTCGATCCGTACCTGTGGCCGTGGGAGTACATTCCCGACCCGCCCAACTGGGAGCGCCATCCCGGCGACCTGCGCGTGAAGGCGGAGGCGCTGATCTCGATTCTCGGGGTCGTCGGCGAGGCGGGCGCCGTCGAGGTGAGGAGCGTCACCCGCGTGCAGGCGTTGCGGCGAACCCGGGATGCGGCTCCGACGCCGTACGTCGCACAGCTGATCGGCGCCGAGGACGAGCCGGTGGCCACCGCGGCGGTGGTGCGCCTGCCCGCGCAGGGCGGCGGCTGCGGATGTCACGGCGATCCGCCGGAACGGGATGGCGGCCCGTTCGTGTTCGAGGCGATGGTGCCGGACGTGGCGCCCGGGACCGAGCTGCGCATCCTCAAGCGCAGCGAGGAGGACGGGCGCGCCGAGACGATCTGGACGCGCAGCGCTCCGTCGCGCCGCCCCCGCATCGCGCGCTTCGCCGTGACCGCCACGCGCGGGTCCGGCCATGCGGTGTGGGAGGCGACCGGCGCCCGCGAGTGCTCGCTCGAGTTCTCGCTCCAGTTCTCCAAGGACGCGGGACGCTCGTGGAACGGCCTCACGGTCGGCCTCACGACCAAGCGCCATCGCTTCCCGCTGACCCACCTGCCGAGCGGCCGGCTGATCTTCCGGCTGCTCGCGCACGACGGCTTCCACAGCGTGAGCGCGGTGTCCCGACCGGTGGAGATCCCGCGCCGCCCGCCGATCGTCAGCATCCTGAGCCCGCAGCCGGGGCGGCCCTACTACGCCGGCGCGCCGCTCCGCCTGTGGGGCGCCGTCACCGAGGACGACGGGGCGCTGCCCGATGCGGAGGGGTGCTCGTGGTGCATCGGCGACGAGCCCGTGCTGGAGGGGATCGACGGGTGGATCGTGGCGCCGGAGCCGGGTGAGCATCGGTGCACGCTCGCCGTGCGGGGTCGCGGTGGTGATGCGGAGGTGGAGGTGGTGTTGCGGACGGTCGGTGCAGCGGAGGTGGGCCCGGAAGGGCCCGGCCGAGTGTCGAAGCCGAAGGCGTCGGAGCGTTCGGCGATGCGGCGGGGACGCGGGCGTCGTCGCTGAGCGGTGACGTCTGGCGATAGCGCCTGGGCGGTTCTACCGACACGGGAGGACTGTCACCCCGCAGCGCCTGAGCGCGTTGGCGAGGTGGCAAACCATTGGCCGCTTCGGCCGGCGGTGTGCGTTGATAGCACGCCCGATCTTTCGGGCCAGCTTCTTGGCCTTGTGGCGAAGCTTCGGTCGCTGACACTGATCGATGTTGCAGGTCGAAGGGATCTCCGGGTCGCAGATCCGGCGCAACGTTGTCGTCGTGGAGGTCGAACCGGGGGTCGTTGTCGTAGCGGGTCGTGCAGTGGTCGTCGTCGGAGGATTCGTCAAGGAGGTGGACGTCGTCGGGGATATCGTGGACGTGCTGGTGGCCGGAGCCGCCGTGCTCGTCGTGGTTGTCGGCGTGGGAACCGTCTCGGTAGTGGTTGTCGTGCTCGGCAACGCCATGGACGTCGTCGTCGTCGAGGTCGCTGGCAATATCGTGGACGTGGTGGTCGCGGACGTGGGCGTTGTGAAGGTCGTGGTCGTCGTAAGCTGGGTTGTCGTCGTCGAAGTACTGCCGACGCATGTGTCGCTGCCGTCGTCCTTGTCTCCGTTCCCGTCCTCGCATGCAGCGCCGGACGGGTCATTGGCGCAACCTTTCGGGTCACAGAAGAACGGATTCAGCGTCCGATACGCATTGGTCCCATGCTTTGTGACCTCGAGGACCATCTGAGCGTAGCAGTCAAACGGCATCCGGAAGGCCAGCATCGTCGGCGTCACCGCGTCCGGGGCGATGCTGGCGAGGATCGTGTCATCCGTGAGGGACCTGATGAGGATGCGATTCGGTGGAGGCAAATTGAGATTGGGATCGGGATCGGTCCCTCCATTTCGTGCTTGAACCTCAGGGTTCTCGATCGAGCACGGACATGTTGGGTTTCCGTCTACTAGTATGCACGGACCAGTCGGACACGTTCCTTCCGGCGAGCACGGCGAAGGCTGGGTGTCCAGGCAGGCATCACGCGTCGGGTTTCCGTTGATCGCGTCGAAGTTGTCGCCGAAGACGCGCACGATATCGCCCTTCCGTGGTCGGGCGGGCGTGATGTGAGTGATGACGGCCGATCCACTGCGCGGACCTTGGAAGGGTTGGTCGTTTTCGGCCAGCGTGATCAGAGAGGAACCGGCGGGCGAGACGTCTTGCTGTCGCACCACGGTGGGATCACAGTCGTTTCCCGTGCAATGTCCCCACTGATTGCCTTCCGCGGGTAGGGGAGCGAGTCGAGTTGGTCAGCAGGAAGTTGGCTCCCTCGTTCACGTCTCGCTTGTTCGAGGTGAATGCGTTCCGGCCGGGCGTCGGTGCGACGCCGTAGCTGACGACTGGCGGATCGTGAAGGGCGTCTAGCGAAGCAGCCTTCGCCTGGCGCGTCTCCGCTCCGACTCCGGAGCTTTTTGCACTATAGTTGCAGACGAGCGCCACGCCGTGGAAACGCGCCGAGGAAACCCGCTCGTGTCCGCTGTCGTCGACGGGGACTGATTCAGTCGTCTCTACCTCGCTGCCCTTGACATCGTTGCTGGCCACGTAGTCGCTCTCGAAGACCGCGTCTGCGTTGTCCCGTACGGACAACCCTCGGCCGCCCGAGAAGCGAACGACGTTGCCCTTCGTCTCGAGGGTGCTTGTCCGCTGTCCTGGGCATCCTGGGTTATCGTCCTTGCAGGTATCGATGACGGTGAGACCATTCTGGCCCTCGCCGCCCATGTTGTGCTGCACGACATTCTCGATCGCGACTACCCGGCCGCCAAGAGTGCTCTGGATGCCGCCCTTGGCGTTGTCATGAACGCAGGTCCGTTCGATGGTCACCGAGCCGTTGTTCGCCTTCACTCCCCGATCCTGGGCCTTGGCGATCCGGCTGGTGACGATGACGTTGCAGCTGGCCCCATCGTCGACGTTCACTGCATCCCCGCAGGTCGGCCCCAAGATGATCGACTGTTCGATCCGGTTGCCGTGTGCTTCAGCTCCCGTGATGGCGACGGTATCCACTTGTCGGGAAGTCGGGCTGCCATCCGGATGATCGTCATTCTCGCACGGATTCGTGATTGCGCTCCTGCTGCCCTCGAACTGGATTCCGCGAAAGACGTTGTCGCTACCGGAGATCCTCGAGCAGGGACACTTCGTTCATGACTGACCAGACGACGGCTCCAGTGGCTGCATTCCGGTCCAGACCGTCGACCACGACTCCCGAGCCTGAAAAGCACACGCCCGCATCGTGGTCGTCCGTGCTGCAAGGCATGCCTGCGAAGACGATCTTTCCAGGAGCATCCGCGCCGGGGAAGGCCTCGCGAGAGAACGTGACCAGCGCGTGGCCCGACGGGTCATTGGCAGCGGCCTTCAGGGTGCTCAGGAGGCCACCGTCGCTCTCGTCCGACCTCGTGTTCGTGACGACGTAGGTCCCTGGGTACAACGTCCAAGCGACGGCGTTGGACACCCCGATGGGGTCTCCGGCAACGACGACGCTTCGCTGCGCTTGGTTCTGGGCGTCTGCACCCGAGAGCTGGACGGAGAGAGGATGAATCCAAGCGCCGGGCCGGAGGTTCGGGATTGAGCCGCAGCTCCCGGATCCGGCTGGGCAGGTCAGCGGCTCGCTGTAGGTGAGTTCGCCAGCTCCAGCACATGTGGCGGCGTCGGCTACAAGCCGGCCGGTGACGCTGATGTCGATGGGGGCGGAAGTTGGGTTGTCGGCGAACACCGTGAGCGTCGCTGTACCGGGGCACGGTGGCGGTGCATCGCCAGAAGCAGAGGTCGGCGCTAGGAGCGAGGGGAGTAGCAAGAGCGTTCTCACGAGCACAGGGAGACTTCGGACGAACATGCGAAGGACGGTAGGTCGAATGTGCATCGGAGCGTGCGGAAATACCGCATTCGCTCGACACGCGTCAACTTGTTCGGGGCACCGAGTGCTCGGCGTCTATCTTCACTCCGTAGCCACAAGCTAGCGTGCCAAGGCGTAAGGTAAGATGGCGAGAATAACCCGCCGTTCGGTCGTGCGATGCCACAGGTGCGGCACGGGTTTGGTCGGATCGATTGGCCCAGATCATTGCACAGGTGCCAGCAGGTGCGGGAAGTAGAGGACCGGAGTATGTGCTCGTTGCGTAGAACCAGACCGCGCACAACGCTGCGGGCGGGCTCTAGGCGCATTGGGCTTCACCGGCGCAGTTGGTGTAGACACCGCCCCATGCGCTTCGGCATCCACGCCGGACCCCAGGACTGCACCGTCGACGACCTGCGCCGGCTCTGGAAGATCGCGGACGAGCAGGGATTCCACTGGTGTTCCGTATGGGACCACCTCTACTCCGTTTCCGATCTCTCGAACCCCGCGAAGCCCTCCTTCGAGGGGATCGCCACCATGGCGGCGCTGGCCCAGGCCACCCGCACCGTCCGCGTCGGCTGCCTGGTGTTCTGCGTCGGCTACCGCAACCCGGGGGTGCTGCTGAAGGCGGCCGTCACCATCGACCACCTGAGCGCCGGGCGCTGCGAGCTCGGGCTCGGCGCGGGCTGGAACGAGAACGAGTTCCGGGCCTTCGGCATGCCGTTCCTCCCCATCAAGGACCGGCTCGATCACCTCGAGGAGACGGTCACGGTGCTACGACGCCTGCTCGACGGCGAGCGCGTCACGTTCCAGGGGAAGCATCTCGAGCTCGACGACGCGCTGTGCGAGCCGCGGCCGGTGCAGCAGCGCCTGCGGCTCTGGATCGGTGGCCAGGGCGAGCGCCGCCTGCTCCGCATGGTCGCCCGCCATGCCGACGGGTGGAACGTCCCGTTCCTTTCTCCCGAGTTCTACGCCATGCGCAACGGCACCCTGAACGACTGGTGCGAGAAGGAGCGCCGCGACCCGCAGTCGATCGTCCGCACCTGTAACGTCGGGCTCGCCATCGGCGAGAACGACGCGCGCGCGCGCCAGCAGGAGGACAAGCTCCAGCTCATGTTCGGCGCCCTCACCGACTTCGTGAAGCCGGGACACCTCATCGGGACGCCGGCGCAGGTTCGCGACCGCGTCGGCGAGTACGCCCGCGCCGGCGCGGAGTGGGTCATCCTGGCGCTGCGGGCGCCGTTCGACTGGGAGGGCCTCGACCTCTTCATTCGCGACGTCATGCCCGCGTTTCGCCAGGAGGCGTCATGCTGATCTACATCGACGGCGAGCTCCGGTCTCGCGAGACCGCGACCATCTCGGTCTTCGATCACGGGCTCCTCTACGGCGACGGCGTCTTCGAAGGCATCCGGGTCTACAACCGCCGCATCTTCCGGCTCGACGCGCATCTCGACCGGCTGTACGAGTCGGCGCGCGCGATCGCCCTCGGGATCCCCCTCGTGCAAGCCGAGATGGCCGAGGCGGTGCGGCGAACGGTGCGCGAGAACCGCAAGGAGGATGGCTACATCCGCCTGATCGTCACGCGCGGCGCCGGCGACCTGGGACTCGACCCGCGGAAGTGCGAGCGCCCCACCGTGATCATCATCGTCACCGACATCCAGGTGTATCCCGCGGCGCTCTACGCGGCGGGCATCAGGGTCGTCACCTCGGCGACCCGGCAGGTGTCGCACGAGGCGGTCGACCCGCGCGTCAAGTCGCTCAACTATCTCAAGAACGTGCTCGCCAAGATCGACGCCGTGCAGGCCGGCGCCGAGGAGGCGATCATGCTGAACCAGGACGGCTTCGTCGCCGAGTGCACCGCGGACAACCTGTTCGTCGTCCGCGGCGGCGCGCTCCTCACGCCGTCGCCGCAGGACGGCGCGCTCGAGGGCATCACGCGCGGCGCCGTCCTCGCGCTCGCCGCCGAGGCGGGCGTCGAGGCGCGCGAGGGGCGCCTGACGCGCTTCGACCTGCACACCGCGTCGGAGTGCTTCCTCACCGGCACCGGCGCCGAGGTCATGCCGGTGATCGAGGTGGACGGCCGGCGCATCGGCGACGGCACCCCCGGGGAGCTGACCCGACGCCTGCAGCAGGCCTTCCAGGCGCTGGCGCGCGCCGAGGGCGACCCGCTCTGGTGATCGCCGGCTACTGCCGCGGCGACCAGGACGCGCAGCGCAGCAACTTCGACTCCCAGCGTTCGCGGTAGCGGAGCCCCTCCACCATCCATCCGCCGCGCTGCGCGCCCTGCTCGCCGCGGGCGAGCAGGGCGGTGAAGCGTGGCCAGTCGAGGATCTTCTGCAGGAGCACCACCTCGTGGTGGCGGCCCGTGCCGGGCGCGACGCTCCAGCAGGCCTCGACCGAGATCATGCGGGTCTTCAGGATCTGCGGGTAGTAGATCGAGCCCAGCGCTCCGACGTACTCGTCGAGCTTGCCGGAGTACGGCCAGCCCGTGTCGTGCAGGTAGAGCGCGGGCTGGTCGACCGAGACCGACGCCGGCGGCGCGTCGAGATCGATGTCGCCGAGCGGCGACCACGGCGCGGGCTCCAGCATCTTCGCCGTCACCTCCCGGCGCACTTCCCAGACGCGCCGCTGCCAGTCGCGGTAGCGCGCGTCGGCCGCCATGCGCTCGCGGAGCGCGCCCCACGTCGCCCAGTCCCGCACTGCCGTGATGGAGAGGGCCTGATAGCTGGCTCCCGTGCCGTGGGTCAGGTGCCAGAACCAGAGCAGCCGTACCCCGCCGTGCTCTTCGACGAGTGGCCGCCAGAGTGTTCGCACCGCCTCCTCGAACTCCTCCATCTTGCCGCCGGCGACCTCGTGGGTCTCGTGGACGAAGAGCATCCCGCGCGCATAGCGAGAGTCGGCGCTTCGGCGCAAGGGGGAACCGCGGGTTCGTCCACGGATTGCACCGCCACCGCCCGCAGGGTAGCGGCGAAGCGGTCAGATGCCCCTCGACGAGTACCATCGCAAGCGCGACTTCCGTCGGACGCCCGAGCCAGCCGGGTCGGTCGCCGCCGCACCGGGTGGTCGTTTCGTGATTCAGCGCCATGCCGCTCGACGCCTCCACTACGACTTCCGGCTGGAGATGGACGGCGTGCTCAAGAGCTGGGCCGTGCCGAGAGGCCCGAGCCTGGATCCCGTCGAGAAGCGCCTCGCCGTGCACGTCGAGGACCATCCCCTCGACTACGCCACCTTCGAGGGGGTGATCCCGGCGGGGGAGTACGGAGCGGGCGACGTGCTGCTGTGGGATCATGGCCAGTGGACGCCCGTGGGCGACGCGGAGGACGGCTACCGTCGCGGCAAGCTCAAGTTCGTGCTGGCGGGCCAGAAGCTGCGCGGTGGCTGGACGCTGGCGCGGATGGGAGGCCGGGCGTCGGAGGGCGGCAAGAACTGGCTGCTGCTGAAGGAGCGCGACGCGGAGGCGCGCTCCGCGACCGACGGCGACATCCTCGCCGAGCGACCGGAGAGCGTCGCCGCGGTGGCCTTCGAACCGCTGCCGGCCCGTCTCGCGCCGCAGCTCGCGATCCTGGCCGAGGAGGCGCCCGGCGGCGACGGCTGGCTGCACGAGATCAAGTACGACGGCTACCGCGCCCTCTGCCGGATCGAGGAGGGGCGGGCACGGCTCTTCACGCGCAGCGGCCAGGACTGGAGCGAGCGCTTCGGGCCGGTGGCGCGGGCGTGCGCCCGCCTGCCCGTCCAGTCGGCGTGGCTCGACGGCGAGGTCGTCGTCCTCGACGCCGACGGGCGCACCAGCTTCGAGGGTCTCCAGCAGGCGCTCGGCTCTCCGGCGGCCGCTGGCGACCTGCGCTACGTCGTCTTCGATCTCCTGCACCTCGACGGCGCGGACCTGCGCGCCCAGCCGCTGGAGCAGCGCAAGCAGCGCCTCGCGGCGCTGGTCCGGCGCGTCGCGGACGACACCGTCCGCTACGGTGACCACGTCGTGGGACGCGGCGAGGCGTTCCTGGATCAGGCGCGCACTTACGGCCTCGAGGGCATCGTGTCGAAGCGGCGCGCCGCGCCCCACCGCGACGGCCGCCATGCCGACTGGCGCAAGATCCGCTGCCACGAGCGGGGCGAGTTCGTGGTGGGCGGCTTCACCGATCCCGCGGGCTCGCGTGCCGGCTTCGGCGCCCTGCTGCTGGGCGTGAACGAGGGCCCGGGACCCATCACGTTCGTCGGGCGGGTCGGGACCGGGTTCTCGGACGCCCGGCTCGGCGACCTCCACCGCCGCCTGGCCGCGCTCGAGGATGCGACCACGCCCTTCGTGCCCTTCCCGGACGTCCCCCCGGGGACGCACTGGGTGCGCCCCGAGCTGGTTGCCGAGGTCACCTTCACCAACTGGACGCGTGACGGGCGGCTGCGCCATCCCGTGTTCGTCGGCCTGCGCGACGACAAGCCCGCGAGCGAGGTCGTCCGGGAGCGGCCGCGCGCGATTCCGGCGCCGCGACGCGCCGACGAGACGGTCGAGCTGGAAGGCGTGCGTCTCTCGCACCCGGATCGCGCGCTGTGGCCCGAGGTGGGCGTCACGAAGCTCGAGCTGGCACGCTACTACGTCGCCGTCGCGGGCTGGATCCTGCCCCACGTCGCCGGGCGTCCGCTCGCCGTCGTGCGCGGGCCGCGTGGCCACGCGGGCACGACCTTCTTCCAGAAGCACCTCGCCGCCGGGATGCCGGAGGCGATCCGCAGCGTCCGGCTGGAGGACGAGGAGGGCGTGAAGGACCACCTGGTGATCGACTCCGCCGCCGGCCTGGTCGCGCTCGTGCAGCTCGACGTGCTCGAGATCCATGCCTGGGGGGCGCGTGCGGATCGCGTGGAGCGGCCCGATCGCCTGGTGCTCGATCTCGATCCCGACGAGTCGCTGCCATGGGACGCCGTCGTGGGCGCGGCGCGCGCCGTCCGGCTGCGCCTCGACCACCTCGGGCTCGCGAGCTTCGTGAAGACGACCGGCGGCAAGGGCCTGCACGTGGTGGTGCCGCTGGCCCGCCGGCACGGCTGGGTCGAGATGAAGGCGTTCGCGCGCGCGGTCTCGAACGACCTCGCGCGGCGGCTTCCCGACGCGTTCACCGTGAGCTCGGCCAAGGCCGCGCGCCGCGGGAAGATCTACCTCGACTACCTGCGCAACGGCCGCGGCGCCACGGCGGTGGCGGCGTACTCGGCGCGGGGACGACCCGGCGCGCCCGTGTCGGTGCCCCTGTCGTGGCGCGAGCTCGGCGGACCGCGCGGCGAGCTGACCGTGCGCACGGTGCCGGAGCGGCTGGCCAGGCTGCGCGCCGACCCGTGGGCCGGCATGGCCACCACGAACCAGTCGATCACGAGTGCGATGCGGACCGCCCTGCGGCTGCCCAGCTGAAGCCGCCCGGAGCAGGCTCTTGCGTCCCGCTGTCTGCTTGTCTAGCAAGTGGTAGCGTGCAACAGCCACCTCGCACAGCCCTGCTCGCATCCGAGCCGGACGATCGGGTCGAGTTCGCAACCGTGCCGGAGGTTCCGGGGGTGGAGTTCTTCAGGGTCGACGCGGTGGCACGGCTGTGGCGCTGGCACCACGAGACCTACACCGTGTCCAGCCCCCCCGAGCCGATGCAGGTCGAGTGGCGTTATCGCACGCGGCTCCACCGAACCGATCCCGCAACGATCGCCTTCATGGAGCCCGGCGAGGTGCACGTCGAACTTCACAAGACCGCGCGGTACGAGCGGCTGCGGGTGCTGTTCTTCTCGCCCGAGATCGTGCACGCGGCGGCCCGGGAGCTCGGCCGTCCGAGCGCTGAGGTGCACTGGCGTGACGGGCAGCAGAGTCACCCGGATCTGCAGGGCGAGCTCCTGCGCACCCATGCGGCGTTCGAGACCGAGACCACGACGCTCGAGCGCCAGTCGCGCATCGCGCACGTGCTCGAGCGTCTGCTGACCGAGTGCTCCGACTCGCGCTCCCCACATCCGCCGGCGACGCTTGAACCCGACGCCGTGCGGAAGGCGCGGACCTTCCTGCTCGACCGCTGGGCCGACAACGTCTCGCTGGAGGAGCTGGTCGGCGTCGCGGGGATCGGTCGCTTCCGCCTCGTCCGCGCGTTTCACGCTGCGATCGGGCTGCCTCCGCACGCGTACCAGATCCGCGTGCGGGTGGGACGCGCAATGAGCATGATCCGGATGGGGAGGCCGCTCGTGCAGGTGGCGGCGAACACGGGCTTCACGGATCAGAGCCACCTGGCGCGCCACTTCAGGCGGATCGTCGGCATCGCCCCCGGTCGCTACCGGCAGGCGGTGCGCTGAGCCGCGCGCAGCTGGCGTCAGGCTGCCGCGAGCGCGGAGCGCCGGCGTCGGGTCGCGACGCGGATCGCCAGGGCGACGAGCAGGAGCGCCACCGGGATCAGCTTGAGCGGCGCCCGCGCGCTGCCGAGCGCGTAGGTGATCAGGAAGATCTGCCAGATCCAGTACCCCCCGACGGTGTGCAGGAGCTGCCAGCGCCGGGGCCCGAGCCACGCGACGCTGGCGTCGTTCGAGGTCGCCGCCATGGCGGCGACGAAGACGTACCCGATGCCGCCGACCACGATCGTGCTCGTCGCGGTGCCGCTCCAGAACGACGCGGGGGAGCTCCTCAGGAGCGCGAGGATCGCCACCAGGTGCAGGAAATGGGACGCCGCGAACGACAGTCCGAGATGGCGCCGGTTGGCGAGGAGCCAGCGCGTCACCGCGCCGGGTCGGAGCCGGAATGCGGCCGAAGCGCTGAAGGCGAGCAGGAAGAGCGCCAGCGAGGTGCGCGCCGTCAGCCGGATGACCGCGCGGATGCCGTCCTCGCCGGTACCGGCGAATCCCAGCACCGCGAGGCAGAGCCCGCACACGACCGCGGTCGCGACGCCGACGAGGCGCGGGCCGGCCATCACCGGAACCGCGGCGCGATCTCGGTGGCGAACAGCTCGATCGATCGCATCACCTTGTCGTGCGGGATGCGATCCGCCTGCATCAGCGCGATGAAGTGGTCGAGTCCCGCCTCCGCGTAGCGCTCGACCTTGCGCAGGCAGTGGTCGACGTCGCCGACGATCACCATGTCCTCCGAGTCGAGGTCGTCGAAGGTGCACTTGTTCTTCATGCATCTTGAGGATCGATCGGGTACTCCTTCGCGATCATGTCGCGATACGGCGTGCTCTTGATCTCCACGATCGGCGTACTCGCGCTCGCATGCCGCGCCCGCGCGGGTCGGCGAAGCCGCCGAGCACGCGGAAGGCGTAGAGCAGGTAGTTGATCGCGGCGTCGGCGCCGCCGTTGGCGATCGCGTCGGCCTTCGAGTCTCGGCGACGTGGACGATGGTGAAGGCGCCGACCCGGTCGTTGACGAACTTGCCGACCGGCTTGGCGTCGCGCAGCGCCGCCCGGTAGGCGCGCACGCGGTCCGCGAGCTGCGGTACGCTGACGAAGATGGTCAGGCCGAGGATGCCGATGCCGTTGCGGCCCGGCCAGCTCCCACGACTGCGGGCTGGTCGCCGCCATCCAGATCGGCGGGTGCGGCTTCTGCAGCGGCTTCGGGATGATGCTGCGCGGACGGGATCGAGACGAAGCGGCCCTGGTACTCGAAGGGGTCCTCCGTCCACATGCGCGGGATGATCTCGAGCGACTCCTGCCACATGTCGCGCGAGTGCTCGGTGTCGATCTCGAAGCCGGCCTGCTCGTACTGGCTCGAGCGGCCGGTGCCGAACTCGACCCGGCCGTCGGAGAGGATGTCGAGCGCCGCGACCCGCTCGGCCACCCGGATCGGGTGGTTGAACTTGTGCGGCAGCAGCATGACGCCGTGGCCGATGCGGATGCGCTTCGTGCGCTGCGACGACCGCGGCGAGGAACACCTCGGGCGCCGACGAGTGCGCGAACTCGGTGAGGAAGTGGTGCTCGACCGCCCAGACGGTGTCGAAGCCGAGCCGGTCGGCGAGCACGATCTGCTCGAGCGCCTCGTGATAGCAGCGGTACTCGCTGCGCTCGTCGTGCGGCTTCGGGATCTGGAGCTCGTAGAGGAGGTCGAACTTCATCGCCGCACGGTATGCGACGTCGGCGCGGTGCGGTGCAAGTCGCGGCGCGGCGGGGTAGGGTGATCGACATGGCCGAGTTCGCCCTTCCGCGCAGCGAGGAGCCGTTCGACTTCCGCCACCAGGCGGCGATCTACGCGCGCTATCGCCGTGACTACTCGGCAGACCTCTACGACGCGATCGGTGCGCGCACCGGTCCCGCGGCGGGACGCCTCGCGATCGACGTCGGCTGCGGGACGGGCTTCGTCACCGCGGGTCTCGGCCGCTACGGGTGGCGCGCGCTGGGCGTCGACTTCTCCGAGCCGATGCTCGCCGGAGCACGCGAGGCATGGGCGGGCCGGCTCCGGCTGGTGCGTGCGCGCGGCGAAGCGCTGCCGGTGCGCGACGGGCGCGCCGCGCTGATCACGTGCGGCACGTCCTTCCACTGGCTCGCACCGGCGCCGGGGCTGACGGAATTCACGCGCACGCTCGCGGGGGGCGGCTGGGTCGCGCTGTTCTGGCGCTACGCCGCGCCGGGCGAGCCGTCGACGCGGCTCGTGATGGAGGTGCTGCGCGCCACCAACGCCGCCGTGCCACCCGACTTCGAGCAGCTCCGCGTGCATCCGGTCGATCCCTTCGCCGGCTCGGGGCTGGAGTCGGTGCCCCCGGTCGTCCTCCGTTCCAGCCTCGAGTTCACCGCCGACGACTTTCACGGCTACGTGGCGACGCTCGAGTGGATCCGGCGCTTCGCGGGCGCGGGACATGCGGGGTTCCTGACCCGCCTGCGCGACGTGCTGGCGGAGCGCCACCCGGACGGCTTCTCGGAGCGCAACGAGGAGTATCTGTTCCTGGCCCGCAAGCCCGGCTAGGAGGGCGACCCGGAGGCGAGCGTGTGGCGTTCGGCGAATCGAGCGGACGCCGTGCCGCGGCGGCTTTGCCGCTCGCGGCACGACGAACGCACGGTTCATCGAGTCTGATTCTCGCCCTCCGTCTCGACCCGAGACGGAGTCTCGGGTCGAGCTCCTAGGCCGGAGCGTACGCCTGCCGGAAGCCCAGGCCTCTCGCAAGCCGCAAGCCACCCGTCCGTCCGTTCGCTTGTCAGGGACGAATCGAACGCATAGGAGCACCTAGTCCTCGGCGGTGGCTGCGAAGGGCAGGAAGAGCTCGACCGTGGTGCGGAAGAGAATGACTGTGGGGAAATTCTTCGCGTTCTTTGCTGACGCCGTGGAAACCACGCGGTAATACCGGGTCGTGTCGGACGACGAGGCGACCAGCCGCTGGCTCCGGAAGGGACCGGCCAATCGTCCGGGTCGCGACGTCGTCCCGGCCCGGGGCGATGGCGCGCCGAGAAAGCGGGCGGCACGACGAGCCGGCCGCATTCTCGGCGTTCTCGCGCTCCTCCTCGCCCCTGCTGGAGCCCCTGCTGCCGATCCCTGCGACCCCACGCTTGCGGGCATGGCCTGCAGCCTGCCGGTCGGGCCGATGCAGTGCTACGAGGTGAAGCCCGGCGCCTTCCCGCGTACCCCCGTGAGCGTGCAGAGCGCGCTCGGAACGCTCGACTACTCCCTGCGCTTCCCGCACCGGCTCTGCTTCCCGCTGACCGGCGACGCCAGGACGGCGGCGTCGCCGGCGCAATTCCTCCTGGGGTACGTGGTCCGGACGTCGGCTCGCTCCGTGCCGGGTCGCCGGGTGGTGACCCAGTTCGGCACGGTGACGCTCGACGTGAAGCGCCCCGACCTGTTGCTCGTGCCCACCGCCACGAGTCTCTCGGGACCTCCCGCGCCGCTGACGGCGCCCCTCCTCGACAACTTCCAGTGCTACGGCGTGCGGCCCAGCCGCGGCACGCCCAGGTTCGTGCCGATCCGCGGGGTGGAGGTGGCCGACGCGCTCGAGACCCGCGTCGTCGACCTTCTCGAGCCGACCCGGCTGTGCGCCCCGGCGAATCTCGACGGCGAGGACGTCGACGCGCCGGGCCGATCCGCGCGTCTGCTGTGCTATCGAACGCAGTCCTCCGCCAGCTTCGGCGAGGTGGATATCTTCACCCGCAACCGGTTCGGGGCCGACGACGGCACCCTGATCCACCGCCGCGAGCTGTGCGTCCCCTCGCTCGTCGATTCCGTTCCGAGCACCACCACGACGACGTCGAGCACCACGTCCACCACGGTCACCTCGAGCACGACGACCACGTCCACTTCCACCGCCACGACGACCACCTCGAGGCCGTCCGGCACCACGACCACGACGGCGACCGCCACCACGCCGACGACCACCAGCACCGTTCCGCCCGTCGTGTGCGGTGACGGGATCGTCGACACCTCGGCGGGCGAGGCGTGCGACGACGGCAACACCGCGGCGGGTGACTGCTGCTCTCCCACCTGCCAGATCGACCCCGACGGCACCAGCTGCAGCGACGGCGACGTCTGCAACGGGGAGGAGATCTGCCGCGGGGGGCGCTGCGTGACGGCCACGGAACCCGAGAGCGCGGCGTGCCGGAGCGGCTTCGGGATCGCGGCGGTGAGCAACTTCCGCGACGACACCGTGTCGCTCGTGAACCTCGCGACCGGCACCGTGGCGGCGACGGTGCCGGTCGGAGCCGGGCCCTGGGGCGTCGCGGTCCACCCCCGCGGCACCGAGCTGTGGATCACCAATCGGGGTGGACGGAGCGTGTCGGTGGTAGACCTCGCGACCCGCACGGTGTCCGCCACGATCGCGGTCGGCCGCGTTCCCCTGGGCATCGTGTTCGACGCGAGCGGGGGCCGCGCCTACATCGCGAGCTACGGCGACGATCGGGTGGACGTGATCGACACGACCACTCGCACCGTCGTCGGCCGCTTCCGGGTCGATCGCGGGCCGTCGAGCCTGGTCCTCGATCCGGCCGGTCAGACGCTGTACGTCGCGAGCTTCGGGGCGGATACCGTCTCGGCGCTCGATCCCGCCAGTGGACGGCTCCTGGCGCGGGTGCGGACGGCCCACAAGCCGCTCCATCTGGCGCTGGACGCCGGGCGCGGCCGGCTCTACGTCACCAACTTCGGGGGCGGGTCGGTCACGGTCATCGGCCTGGTGAGCCGCACCGTGCTCACCACCATCCGGGTGGGACGGAAGCCCTTCGGGGTGGCCGTCGACTCGGAGCGTGCCCGAGCCTGGGTGAGCGACGCCGCGCAGAGCACCGTGGTCGCGATCGACACGGCGGAGAACGACGTCGCCCAGGTGCTGCCGGCGGCGTCGGGGCCGCTCGGCGTCGCGGTCGACTCCACTGGCCGTGTCCTCGTCGCCAGCGGCAACGCCGGGGTCCTGACCCTCCTGGAGCCCTCGGGTGCGGTGGCGGGCTCGGTGGTCGTCGGCGCGGTGCCGGTCGCGTTCGGCACCTTCGCCGGCACCGAAGCGAACGGCTGTCCGGCGCACGGCGCCTCGCTGCGCGAACGCCGACCCCGGGCTCGCGGGCCACTGCGCCCCGCAGGCCGGCTGCGAGTTCAGCCCGCTCGCGGGACTGGACGCGCTGGCGGCGTTGCTCGACGCTCTCGACGAGACGATCCGCAACGCTCCCCCCGAGGCCACCCGGGACCAGGGCGCCGCCGGCGCGATCACGGCAACCATCGCGGACGCCCGTGCGACGCTGCGTGCCGACGGCGCACGCGCGCCGGCGCTCCGGAGCGAGCTGCGGAGCCTCGTCGGCACGGTGCTCCGCGCGCTGCGCACCGGCGGGCTGCGGCGCGATACCGCCTTCCGACTGCTCGATCTGGGCCGCCGCGCGCGCTCGCTGCTGGTGGCGGGCCCGCGCGGCAGCGCACTGGGACCGCGGCCAGGACGGCGCGGCGCGGGTCCTCCGCGTCGGTCCGATGGAAGCGCGTCCTCGGTGAGCGTGCGCCTGGTCGCGCACGATGGCGCTTGCCGCGCTGACGCTTGATCGTGCCCGGGCGGCCCGCGGCCAGCGATGAGCCGGCGCTGGAGGTCCGCCCGCAAGGCGACAAGCACTGGTCGGCGTATGCCAGCCAGCGGGCTCCAGTACGACTCCAACGTCGCGCTCGATCCGAGCGGCCAGCGGCTCCCCGGGAGTCCCGCCAATCCGGCGGACGGCGCCGCAACCTTCGGAGCGGGGGGCCGATACGACTTCGTCGACAGCCCGCGCTGGCAGGCGGCTCTGGAGTACGACTTCTACCAGACGGCCCACTTCCACCTGCACGACTTCAACCTGCGCTCGAACCGGGTGGCCGGCACCGCGGGCTACTCGCTGGTGCCCGACCTCTGGACGGGCGTCCAGGCCGGCTACCAGCACTACGTCCTCGGCACCGACGCCTACTCGGGGGCGCCGTTCGTGACGCCGTTCGTCTCCCTGGTACAGGGCGACTGGGGTCTCACCCAGCTCGTGTACGAGCACGCCCAGGTCACCTATCTGAGCCAGCCGTTCGAGAACGAGCGCGACGGTCCGACCGACACGGCGAGTCTCAGCCAGACGCTGTACTGGGGATCGCGCTACTTCACGATCGGCTACGAGTTCGGCTCCGAACGTCCGCAGTCGCAGTCCTTCGTGGGCACCGCCTATCGCGAGCGCTACCACCAGGTCGGGGTCGGCGTCGGCTTCTCGCCGGGCTGGCGCACGACGGTCGACCTCTCCTACCTCTTCCGCTACGAGAACTACCCGGAGCCGAACAGCGCGGTGGACTTCGGCACGAACCGGCAGGACACCGTCAACCAGTTCTCGGTCCGACTCCGGCGTCCGATCACCGCGTACCTCAGCGCCGGATTGGCGTACTATGGCACCTTCGACGACTCGAACATCGCGATCTACCAGTACCGCCGCAACATCGTGTCGGCAGAGGTACGCCTTGCCTTCTGATCCCGCGCGCAGCGCACCCCGGTCTCGGCGAGCGACGATCCTGGCCGCGCTCGCTCTCATCGCGGCCGCCGCGACGACCGTGCGGTCACAGGAGCGTGTCGGGTCGGTCGCCGGGCTCGAGGGGCAGGCCGAGGTGCTGCATTCCGGCGCGAGCGACTGGAGCCCGCTGGCCGTGGGCGATCCGGTCCTCCTCGGCGACCAGCTGCGCACGCGGCCCGACTCGAAGGTCCAGGTCACGCTGCGCGAGGACTCGGTCCTCACCCTGGCGCCCGGCTCGCAGCTGGCGATCACGGAGCAGCTCGTCGCGCCCGCCGCCGTGTCGCGCTTCCAGCTGCTCCTCGGCACCATCAAGGCCGCCGTCACCGAGCGCTACTCGGAGCCGAACGCGCGCTTCGAGGTCGAGACCCCGACGGCGATCGCGGGGGTGCGCGGCACGAGCTTCCTCGCCTCCTACGACCCTGCGCAGCAGGAGACCCTCGTCGTCGGCCTCACCAGCCTGACCCGCGTTCGCGCGCTCGTGGACACGCGAGGTGCCGCAGAGGTCGATCTCGGCCCCGGCATCGCCACCCGGGTGCGCCGCGGAGCCCGTCCGCTCGCGCCTGCCCCGCTCCCGGAGGATCAGCTCCGGTCGCTCCAGAGAGCGACCGAGCTCGGAGGCCCCGCTGCGGGCGGGGGCGCGAACCGACTCGACGCGCGCCGTCCGCAGCGCCCGGGCGAGCGTGCGATGTCCACGGAGGAGCAGGCGGTGGATCAGCCGCTGTTCGTCCCCGGAGGCTCGAAGCCGCCCCCGCCACCTCCGCCCGTCCCGAGGGGCGGGCGCTGACGCCGGCGCGAGCGTCGTGTGCGCGCACCCAGGCTCGGGGTCACTGCGGTCTGCACCGCGATCGCGATCGCGGTCGCGGCCGTCCGGCTGCTGGCGCCCGTGCCGCTCGAGGTCCTCGATCGCAAGTTTCTCGACTTCCGCCACCTGATCCGCGGGCGCGTCACCGCGAGCGACCGCGTCGTGATCGTCGCCATCGACGAGCCCAGCCTCGCGCGATTCGGCCGCTGGCCCTGGCCGCGGGCGCGGCTGGCAGAGCTGATCGACCGGCTGGACGCCGCCGGGGTCGCGGCCATCGGCCTCGACGTGGTCCTCGATCAGCCGGTCACGGCGATCGATCGGCGAGACCTGGAGGCCGCGCTCGATGCGGATCCGCAGCGGCCGGCCGCGGCGCTCCGCGACGTGGTGCGAGCCGAGCTCGACGACGACGTGCGGCTCGCGGCCGCCCTGCAACGCAGCGGACGCGTGGTGCTGGCGCATTTCTACGAGTTCGGCGGCGCAGCGACGCCCGAGCTGACCCGGGCGACCGCAGGGCTGCCCGAGCTGACCGTGCTCGCGGTCGCCGGGACGAGACTCGCCGGCGTTCCGGGACCTCCCGAGGCGACCCGCGCGCGTCTGCCGGTCGCGCCGCTCGTGGCGGCGGCGGCGGGCACCGGTCACATCAACTTCGCCCCCGATCCGGACGGGATCTACCGCCGCCTGCCGATCGCCGTTCGCGTCGGCGACCGGCTGATCCCGTCGCTCGCCCTCGAGCTGCTCCGCGTCTCGGACAGCGCCGCCGCCAGCGTCACCGTGGCGCCGGAAGGCATCCGGACGGCGCGGGCGGGGCCGCTCGAGTTGCCCGTGGACGGTGCGGGGCAGCTCTGGCTCGACTTTCTCGGTCCGCCGCGAACGGTCACGACGGTCGGCGCGGGCGAGGTGCTCACCGGCCAGGTGCCCGCCGGCCAGCTCGCCGGCCGCATCGCGCTGATCGGCTTCACGGCGGCGGGCTTCGACGAGGTGTCGACGCCCTTTGCCGCCGTCGTGCCCGGCGTCGAGCTCCAGGCGACCGTCCTCGACAACGTGCTCCTCGGAAGGTCACTGCGCCATCCGTGGTGGCTCGTGCCTGCCGAGGCGCTGGTGATCCTCATGATCGGCCTGGTGGTCGGGCCCGCGCTCCGCTGGCTGCGCGGCGGCTGGGGAACCGCGGCCGCGCTGCTGCTCGCGCTGGTCTACTTCGCGGTCACGCAGGTGCTCTTCACGCGCGCGGGGCTCGCGCTCGGCGGTCTCTACCCGCTCGTCGCGCTGGTCCTCTGCATGGCGGGCGGCGCGGCCTACCTCTCGGTCGTGGAGGAGGGGGAGAAGCGGAAGATCCGCGCCGCGTTCCGGCAGTACGTGAACCCCGAGATCGCCGATCTCATCGCGAGCGTCCCATCGCACCTGCGTCTCGGCGGCGAGCGGCGGCCCATCAGCGTGCTGTTCTCGGACATCCGGGGATTCTCGAGCATCGCCGAGCATCTGCCGCCCGAGACGCTCGGCGAGATGCTCGGCGAGTACCTCGAGGCGATGACCGACGTCGTGTTCGCGCACGGCGGCCTCCTCGACAAGTACATCGGCGACGCCGTCATGGCGTTCTGGGGCGCGCCGGCACCGGCCGAGGACCACGCCGCCCGCTGCTGCCGGGCGGCACTCGACATGATGGCCGCGCTCGAGCGCCTGAACCAGCGCTGGGCCGATGCGGGGCTGCCGCGTCTCGGGATCCGCATCGGCATCAGCTCGGGAGACGCCATCGTCGGCAACTTCGGCTCCTCCCGCCGCTTCAGCTACACGGCGGTAGGCGACACGGTAAACCTGGGCTCTCGTCTCGAGCGGCTGAACGAGGAATTCGGGACCGACGTGCTGATCTCCGACGACACCCATGCCGAGATCGGCGAGGAGTTCGTCTGCCGCGAGGTCGGTCGCACGGCCGTCAAGGGGAGAACCCAGTTGACCACCGTCTACGAGCTGGTCGGACGGCGCTGCGATGCGCCCGCGGCCGGCTCGGGATCCGGCTAGCGGGACCGCACCGAGGGCACGGCGCAGCGCACCTGCAGCCGGAGCGTCTTCAGGTCGTCTCCGATCGTGCGGGCGTCGTTCGCCAGTGCCGAGACCTCGGCCGCCACGCTTCCGCGACGGGAGCGCGGCGCGAGCAGGGCTCGGGCGATCGTCACCAGGCGGCGCGCACGGCGCAGGCGCGCGCGCGCCGGACGGACGCTCCCGTCGGCGCAGGCGGTATCGGCATCGCGCGTGACGGCGGTCGCGCGGTCGAGCTGCTTCAGGATGCGCGGCCCGGGACGCCCCAGGTCCGTGGCCGCCCGGGCCGCGGCGCCGAGCGCGTCGAGGCGGCACTCGAGCGAGGTGAAGCTCGCGCCGGAGGGGCAGCCGCCATCGACCGGCGGCACCGTCGTGGTGGTGACGCCGCCCCCGGGCGCCGTCGTCGTCGGCTGCCCCGCCGCGGTGGTGGTCGTCACCGTCGCGGTCGTCGTCGTACGCGGTGGGCGCGTGGTCGTCGAGGTCGTGGTCGTCACGGTGGCGCCCACCGGGGCAGTGCACGGCGAGAACTCCGAGGTGTCGCCGTCGCGCGTGGTGGCGGTCGCGGTCAGGATGCGCCCCGCGGGCAGCGGATCCACCGGCGACAGCGAGAAGGTCGCGTGGCCCGCCGCGTCGGTGGTGACCATGACGGAGCCGAGTGACGTCTCGCCCTGCCCGTTGCCGTCCGGGCAGTCCGCGTTCGAGAACACCTCGATCGTGACCTGCGTCCCGGCGGTGGTGCCCAGCGTGCCCGCCACGGAGATCGCGCCGACCACGAGCAGCGGCGTGAGGTCGGGAGAGTTCTGCAGCCCGTTCGGGCCGCCGTCCGCGTCGTGCGGGTCGTTCGGCGTGAAGCCGTCGGCGCCGAGGTCGATGCCGCGTCCGGTGTTGTCGCGGATCCGGTTGCCCGTGATCGCGTTCCCCGTCCCCGATCTGACCGCCACGCCGCTCTGCACGTTGGACGCGATGAGATTGGAGGTGCCGCCGCCGATCGTGTTGTCGCTGCCCGCGACCTGCACGCCGTTCAGCCCGTTGGGAATCGCGATCGTACCGTCCCGGGAGGTTCCGATCACGTTGCCCTGCACGAACTGGTTGCTCGACTGGCTCACGTTGACGCCATTGCCGGTGTTCCCGGAGACCACGTTGCCGCCGCCGCTGGTGCCGACGTGGTTCGCGGCCGTGCAGTTCAGGACCCGGATGCCGCTGGCGTTGGGCAGCGCGGCGGTGCCTGCGGCGGTCGTCCCCACCAGGTTGCCGAAGATCTTGTTGCCGCCCTCGTCCACGTTCTGCACGTCGATGCCGACGCCCGTGTTCCCGGAGACGACGTTGCCGGAGTTGCTCGACGTGCCGCCGACGGTGTTCCGGTTGGCCTCGGCGATGACGATACCAGCGCCGTTCTGAACTGCGACGCTGCCGGTGGCGTCGGTGCCGATGTAGTTGCCCAGCACCTTGTTCGACTGGGTCTCCTTGTCTCGCAGGCTGATGCCGATGACGTTGCCGGAGATGACGTTGCGTCCGGTCGGGCTGGTGAGACCGACGGACGTGCCCGTCGCACCGAGCGCGATGCGTACGCCGGCCTTGCTGTTCCCGATGGGCGAGCCGTTGGTGCCGAGCCCGATCACGTTGCCCTCGACGACATTGCCTACCGAGGCGGCGCCCTCGACGGCGACGCCGTTGCCGTTCCCCGAGATCACGTTGCCCGCTCCGGTCGTGGTGCCGCCGATGGTGTTGGCGGGCGAGCCGTTCACCCAGATGCCGCGGAGCATGTCGGGCCCGACCTTCACCGTGCCCGTCGCGTCCAGTCCGACGATGCAGCCCGTCACGGTGCTGCCGCCCAGGGGCGAGGCGCCACCGCCACCGGCGAGCTGTATCCCGTAGGTGACGAAGCCGTTGACGACGAGCCCGCGCACGGTGCTCGCGCCGCCGCCCACCAGGAGCCCGCCGTCGAGCGTCCCGCCGCCGCTGATCACGACCGCGCCCCCGGTCTGCATGCTGCCGTCGATGACGACCGGGCTGGTGATCTCGGGCAGCAGGCTGGTCAGCGAGATCGTCGGGATGCCCGTCCCATCGATCGTGAAGTCGATGGTGTCCGGCCCCGGATGCGCCGTTTCGTCGTTCGCCTGCGTGATGGCGTCGCGCAGCGTCCCCGCGCGGCCGTCGTCGGCGGCGCTCGTGACGGTGAAGGTCGCGGCCCGGGCCGGCGCGCACACGCCCGCCGCGGCGGCGACGACGAAGGAGAAAGCTAGGAGGCGAGGGTGCACACGCAATCCGCGGGACCGGGCGGTCGACCTGTCGAACGTACGGGCGGTCCTCGCCGCGCGCAAGGTGGACCAAGGGGCAGATCGCCGTTGCGCGACTGCACGCAGCGGGTGGGGATGCACGACGGGCGAGGCCTTGGCGCGGCTCCGGCCGGATGGCTACCAAGTGCGAGGTTCGGCGAGGAGAGGAGATACGCATAGCAATGAAGACGGGCTGCCCTGCGCTGCGATACGGTTCGCGGCGGAAATGCGGATGCCGTGCGGATGAGACGGCGCCAGCCTCGCCGCGCGAGCCAGAGCGTCCACGGAGGGCGGTCCGTCACGGCGTCCCCGGCTACGTCCCGCTGCGGCAGGGTGTCGACGAACGAGGGCCGGCCCGACGGCCCAAAAGGGAAGCCCCCGGGTCCCGCTCGGGACCCGGGGGCTTCTGGTCGAATCTGGACCTAGCAGACGCTAGTTGTGCGCGAGGAACGTACCCGGGAGGGATACGGCGCCCGGGCCAGGCAGGTCGGCAGCGAAGTTCACCAACCCGTTGGCGGTCGACGCGATACAGAAGACGGATGCCAGCGTCGCCGTCGCCGGTACACCCGGGGTGACAGAGCTGGCCGGGGCGCCGTTCTCGATGATGGTCTGACAGGTCGGCTGGCCGAAGCACCCATTCGTGCCGGGGCTTCCCCCTGGCCGGGGCAGAACGTGCCGGTGGCATTGTTCGCGTTGGCAATGCCCGTGGTGAGTGGCGAGAGATCGACCGCGATCGGGCCGACGATCGTGCCGTCGACGCAGCCGTCGTGCCCGGGGACGCCGGCCTGGCAGTCCTTCGGAGAGGGGCCGACGCCGCCGGTCAGGCAGTCACGCGTGTACCCGGTGGAGCTGACGGTCGTGCAAGCCATCGTGGCCCGCGGGCCGCGGTCGCAGAAGCCCGTCTTCGGGCTGGCCGGGGTGCCGCTGAGGATCGCGCCGGTACCGCCGGCGCCGGCGCGGCACGCGGGGCAGGGCTGCGCCAGGTTGCCCGTGAGGTACGTGGTGGAGGTGAGCGAGATGTTC
This sequence comes from uncultured delta proteobacterium, assembly GCA_963815115.1. GTDB lineage: Bacteria > Desulfobacterota > Binatia > DP-6 > DP-6 > CAVQLX01. The sequence continues at coordinate 231,749 of CAWFFN010000005.1, forward strand.
GTGCTCGAGGTGCCGGTGGACAGGTCGACCGTGCCGCTCGAATCAGCGGCGAAGGTGTTCAGCACGCAGGTGGTCAGGTTGGGCAGGGACGCGTTCGGGATCGGCAGCGGCGTGCCGAAGTTGCAGCCCGTGCTGCTGCAGTCGGGGAGCGCGCTGTTCACGGGAGGCGTGGTGTGCGACGCGGTAATCGCGCAGCTCGTTCCCGTGCAGCTCAGCCCGAAGCGGCTCTGCGAGCCGTCGGGCGTCGGTCCCTCTCCCACGGTCGAGGCGCCGCCCCCGATGTTGAGACCACCGCAATGTGAGGGTCTTGATCACAGTGTTGGACCCGTCCCGCGCCGAACCGCAGGTGCCACCCGGGAGGCCGTTGGCGAAGTCGAGGATGGTCGGGGGCGGCGGCGGGGTCGTCAGGTTGAAGATGTCGAGCGCGAAGGCGTCGACCTTGGCCTCCATGGCCGCGACGTCGATGGGGGTCAGGCAGTCGTTCGGGACCTTCGCATAGAGCTTCGCGAAGCAGCCCTTCGTCGGGTCGGCGCCGCCGTCGAACTTGTCCGTTGCCTTCTGGAGGCAGGCGGGGTCGACCGGGAGGTTCTTGCCGGCCGCCTTGTTGTAGCAGCCGAGCACCGCCTTCACCTTGTTGGCGACGCACTTCTTCTTGCCCGCCGAGCACTTGCTCAGCACGGGCGCCGGGTAGCCGGGATCGAGCTCTTGCACCACGTCGAGCACGAAGGCGTCCGACTTGTTCTCGAGGAGCGCGATGAATCCGCTACCACTGTTCGGGCAGGGCGACTTCACCAGGTCCTTCTCGGCCTTGTCCATGCAGCCCTTGGCCGGGAGCGTGAACTTCTGCTCGGCCTTCGTGATGCACTCGGGATCTACCGCCACGTTCTTCCCCTCGGCCTTGTTGTGACAGCCGAGGAAGGCGGTGGCCTTGCCGCTGACGCACTTGATCTGCGCCGCGCTACACTTGAACGTGGTCGGTGGCCCGGCCGCCTGTGCGCCGATCGCGCCGAGCAGGAGCGCCGCCGCCGACAGCGTGGCCGCCCCGTACATCGCGACTCGCTTCATACCTTGACCCCCCCTCTTTTTTTTGGCTTGGTGAATCGACGTCTACTGCCGTGAGGTGTAAACTCGACCCGCGTTCGGCGTCAAGCAGCTGTTTCGACATTTTGCATCCGCCTAAGACATGGCGGTTCGATGAATAGGTCGGCAGATAGCCGTAGCAATGAAGACGGCCTGCCCTCCGCCGCGATGCGGTTCGCGGTGGCCCACGGGGGTCAGCCGAGACGGCGCCCCAAACTGCAGGAGGGCAGCCCGATGGAATGCTACGTGGGATTGGACGTGCACATCTCCTACCGGACGCCCGAGCCGCGCTCGTTCGTGCTCTCGCAGGCGTCACCGTCACTGCCGGCACACGATGTCGTTCGCCAGCACGGTCGACAGGACGGCGGCGACGACGACGAGCGGCGCGCGCAACGTACCCGGTCCGAGATTCGCCACCGCCACCCACCGCGTCACGTGGTCGTAGAAGCCCCTCACCCGGAGCTGCACCGAGACGACCATCAGGCCGAACAGGAGGAAGAGCGTGGCCGCGTCGATGGACTGCCATGCCTGCTGCGGAGACTCGAGCTCGGTGGCGACCAGCACGATGGCCTCGAGGAGCGCGGCCTCATCCGGTCCAGCGCCAGGCCCCGGAATCCCTCCCAGCAGCGTGGCCAGGTAGACCAGCGCGAAGGCGGCGAGGACGGGCGTCGTCACGACGGGGCACGCTCGGCAGCGAGTCGTCGCAGGACGGGACCGAGACCGGCGAGCAGCCGCTCGTGGAGCGCGGGCGCGGACTGCTCCAGGTCTGCCGAGACCTCCGCCTGGACGGCGGCATAGGCGCGCTCACGCCCCTGCGTGACGAGCGACTCGAGCTTCCGATCGCGCAGCAGCACGCGCAAGGCCGCCGCCGGCAGCGGGACGGTCTTCGTCCACTCGCCGACCGAGGCACGGCTCAGGTCGAACAGGCCCGCGGTGACCGCGAAGGCGCCGAGGGCGCCGATCAGGAAGCCGATCGGGCCCGTCGTGTGCAGCAGCGTCGAGACGATCGCGAGGCCGAGCGTATGACCGATGCCGCCGCTGACGGTGCCGGCTGCGAGCGCGACGGCGGTCGACACCGTCACGGTGATGGCCTCCGTGAGCTCGTCGCTCAGCACGCCCCCGGGATTGCCCGAGCCGGCGACCGGCAGGGTGCCGAGGGGCCGGTTTCAACTCCTCTCGGCTCTGCCTCCAATGTCGCGCCTTGCCGGCTCCTGGCTCTGCTGCGACGGACGAGGTTGCATCTGGGTTGCGTATCGTCGTCGCACGGCCGGCGTGCGCCAGGTGTCCATCGGTATCCCCGGTTAGGCGGATGCTGATGGCCATCCGGTCTTTTTGTGTACGCCAGGCACCTTGGGCGAGCCGCCGGCTGGAGTACGAGCGCCCAAAGTCATGGATACGGGTGCACTCGCAGTTGGCTGTGTTGCTTGCCCCTGATCTCCCTATCTGCTAGCTGATCCCAACATGAGCTCGGTAAACAGGGGCCTTGCAGTTGCTGCTTGCATCATTGTCCCTCTTGTCAGCTCGCGTGTTGCGGATCCTCGACACACTCCCCAAGAGCGACACAACCGCCGTCCAAACCCACCGCGGTTTCACCGCAAACCTGGCCCAGGGTGCGAGCAATCTTCTTGCCACCTATGAGAGCCTCCCAGGTTGGAGTGGTGCACTACAGCCGTCGTGCGTGCACGGACGGGCTACGTGTACTCTGGGGGTTGCGAGGCTGGAACACCGCCGGCCTGCGCTCGTGAGCATAGGCGACGGTGCTGAAGCAGGTGGCTGCCAATACTTCTTCCGAGGGCATCAGCATCGGAAAGGTAAAATGCGCAGTGACCGAATCCACCCGTCCGAAGGTATGCAAGCCGTGGCGCTGGAAGAATCAGCGGCTCAACGTGAGCGCCACTGCCGGGGGTACATTATGAAGAATCGGCAGCTCATTGTCTGGTTCGCGGTGTTGCTGGCGAGCGCTGTTGCCGGGTGTGCGACCGCGCGTTCGACGACAGGTAAGGACTTCGACACGTCGAAGGTGTCGCGGATTGTCAAAGGAGAGACAACGGCGGCTCAGTTAGTGGAGATGTTCGGTACCCCTCAATCAAAACAGCCGGAAGCCAACGGTGGCGAGCGTTGGTCTTACTCCTACGCTGATGCTACGGCCCATGCATCGTCTTTCTTCACGACGAAGGTCACGACTGAGGGGTACAAGAAGAACTTAGCAGTCTTGTTGGATGCTTCTGGGAAGGTGACCAACTTCACCTTGGACGAAGGGCCGATCCCGAAGCAGACGACCACCTCGCACCAGTTCTGACTAGGCGAGTTGCTCGGTCTGTGCTGACGGCGCGCACGCGGAAGCGCGGCGTCTCGCCGAGCCGTACGTCGGAGCCCATGGGCGCCGGGCCGCAGGGCGCGTTCTCGAGGTCGAACCAGAGGAGGATCCGCTCGCCGCTCGTCCCGTACACCTCGCGCCGCCGGAGCGCGTCCCAGATGCTGTCCCGATCGCGGCCCGCCGCGTGGACCGCGACGAGGCCGGCCGTCATGAAGAACGACGCGTGGCGCTCGAAGTCGAGCACCTGGAAGTTCTGCAGTCCCGGCGGCGGATTCGACGGAATCGAAGGCCACCGATTGGCCCTCGGGCGGCTGCGGGCCGGCGGGCGCAGTCTGGAGATAGGCGGGAAAACGGCCCTTTCGGCGAAAGCTGACCGACCATCCCATCGCGGACCTTCACCCGTCCTTCGCCCTTCTGCAGGGACGGAGGCGTCAATGCCCCCGGCGCCGGTGGCGGGCGAAGGTGGTGAGGAGCCGGGACACGCGGATCGGAAGGTACGAAGTCGTAGTCCTGTGTCAGGTATCCCTCTGACCTACCGACGGCCAGGACGGGCGTCGTCACGACGGGGCACGCTCGGCAGCGAGTCGTCGCAGGACGGGACCGAGACCGGCGAGCAGCCGCTCGTGGAGCGCGGGCGCGGACTGCTCCAGGTCCGCCGAGACCTCCGCCTTGACGGCGGCATAGGCGCGTTCACGCCCCTGCGTGACGAGCGACTCGAGCTTCCGATCGCGCAGCAGCACGCGCAAGGCCGCCGCCGGCAGCGGGACGGTCTTCGTCCACTCGCCGACCGAGGCACGGCTCAGGTCGAACAGGCCCGCGGTGACCGCGAAGGCGCCGAGGGCGCCGATCAGGAAGCCGATCGGGCCCGTCGTGTGCAGCAGCGTCGAGACGATCGCGAGGCCGAGCGTATGACCGATGCCGCCGCTGACGGTGCCAGCTGCGAGCGCGACGGCGGTCGATACCGTCACGGTGATGGCCTCCGTGAGCTCGTCGCTCAGCACGCCCCCGGGATTGCCCGAGCCGGCGACCGGCAGCGTGCCGAGGGACGGGGTGGCGGCGACGGCGTCGTGCCCCACCGGCTCGGCGCCGATCAGCCGCGCCGCGCGCGCGGCGACGGCACGCACGTACGACGCGTGCGCTTCGGTGACGAAGCGTTCGAGCGCCGGCTCGAACGCCTGGCAGGTGGTCGCGAGCTCCGCCTCCAGATCGGCGATGCGACCGCCTCGCTCGCGGAAGGCGCGCAGCACGGGAACCACACGGGGGTCGTACAGCTCGTCGCGGACGAACACGGCGATCGCCTCGGCGAGCTTCGCCCCCTCGATGCGCAGCTCGAGCGCCAGCGGCTCGCTGATGCGCTCGAGCTGCAGCGCCCGCCCGTGCTCGACGAGGCGCGTGTAGTACGGCTCGTCGAGATCGACGGCCAGCCGGCGGCCGCGCCGGCGGAGCCTGATCGTGTCGAGCGTGGCGAGGATCGCGCGCGGCACGAGGATGTACATGGCGGCGGCGACCGCGAGCAGGTGGATGTACGGCGCCGCGGGCAGGCCCGCGGGTGCGAGGAGCGCTTCGATCTCCGCGGTGTCGAAGCCGCGGCCCCGGAGTACCAGCGACGCGGGGCCGAGGAGGGCGTTCGCCAGCAGGCGCACCGTGCCGGGATGGCGCACGAAGGTGCTGCGCCAGACGACGGCGTACTCGAGGAAGACGCCGCGCACGTACGTTCCCAGCAGTGCGCCCAGGCAGAGCGCGATCGCGCCGAGATGCAGCGCGCGCTCCAGCCGGAACGATGCCAGGTTGCCCTCGGTGCGATGCCAGAGCACCAGCAGCCGCCGGGCGACGCCGGTGACGCGCCGTCCGCGCGCGGCGTTCGCGCGTACCGTGTCCCGCCCGCGCTCGAAGCGTTCGTGGACGCCGGCCAGCGCCGGCACCATCAGCTCGAGGAGCCGCCACGACGTGCGTGGCTCCCGCGCCGCGGCCACCGTCGGCGTCGCGACGCTCGCCGGAGCGTCGTCGGACCGGGGACGCTTCTGCGGGCGGTGCGAGCGCAGCGCGAGCACCGCCACCACGACGTAGACGCCCAGGTTCCACAGGACCAGCGCGACGAGCGGATTGTAGAGCAGGTGGATGTGCTCGCTCGGACCGAGGTAGTTCGCGGCCAGGCCGATCAGGAACGCGCCGCCGATGACGGCCCGCAGGAGCGTCCGGGCGGCACGCGCCAGCAACGCCGGGAGTCCGGGGTAGGGCGGCAGGAGGTGCGGGAGCAGGAGCGCCGCGCGGCGGGCCAGCCACGTCTCGGGCGGCTCGATCGCGCCGGCGTCGACGGCAGCATCGCCGCGCGCGACGGGCGGCACGGCCTCCGGGTCGCGCTCCTCCACGGCACGGACCAGCAGCACGCGGCCGACGTCGTCGGCGGGAAGGATGGAGGGCACGACGGGTCAGCCGTCGACCAGGCGCTTTCCCGGCGCGCCGACTCCGGCGGCGGCGCGGCGGTGCAGTGCGGGCAGCCAGACGGCCACGAGCCCCGGCGGCGGCGCCAGGGAGCGGAAGCCCCCGACGGCGACCAGCAGTGTCTCGACGGCCGTGCCGAGCGTTGCCCCGGTGAAGGCGAGCGTCACTCCCGCCCGGAGCCAGCGGGGTGACGGCCGGACCGAGGCGTCCTCAGCCCTTGGCCTTGAGCTCGCCGTCGTGGTCGCGAATGAAGGCTCGGATGTCATCGGCCATGTCGAGCAGCTTCGCCCATTGCTCCTTGTACAACGTGACGGGAAAGCGGCCGAGCCCGTACACCGATACGCCGCCCTTCTCGCTCACCTTGAGGCTGCCGCGGCTCTGCGCCCGCTTGAGCCGCTCGTTCTCCATCCGTAGCCGATCGAGCTCCGCGCGATCCTGGTCGTCCATTGCGCCCCCGATAGCAAGCGCGCGGCCGTGGAGCCAGGCCATCGAGTCGCGCCGATTTGCGTCGCGGGTCCGGGTAGTCCGATCGTGGTGTCTCCGGCCCCGAGCCCGGGCGTCGCCTTCGGTGTCTTCAGCGGCCACGTCGCGGTGGCGCAGATAGCCTGCGCGACGCCCTTTCTGCGAGCGAAAGCGACCGTCCGGGGAAGGAGGCATGTCAGACGAGCTATTGTCTGCTCTAGCTACCAAGCTCAGCTCATCAGATTCGTGATGGTACGTGTGGGGGAACCCTTGTCAAAACCTGGACCAGGGAGTAAGACTCGCCGCGACCGCAAGCAATGACGCCTTCGCCCCGCCATAGCACTTGCGTAGGCGCCATCGCCGCCGCGATCTTCCTCGCAGCCTCCGGGGCCATCATCGTCCCGGCAGCGAGCGCGATCACCGGCGCCACGACCCGCGTCGTGGCCAGTAGCCGCTACCACATCGACCTGCCCGGTGCCGGCCTGCCACGCGACGTGGTGCTCGGGCCGCCCAGCGACATGATGAACGACGGCACGACCTCCGCGGGCATCACGGGCGGAAACGTCGGCGTCGAGGGACGCTTCAATTGCAGCGGGGACGTGGCGATCCTGCTGGGGCAGGCCTTCTCCGGGACCGCGGGTGGCACGGCCGACTTCGGCCTCCTCCTCGCAAGCGCCGACGCGAGGATCGAGAACACTCCCGCCGACATCAACTGCCCGGGCACCACGCCGGAGGCGAACAGCTACCCCGGCAATACCGCCACCACGGTGACGGCGACCTTCGACGATTTCGTCACGGTGGGCTCGGCGTCCGGTCTGCCGGTTGGCACGATGAAGCACCTCCGCTTCACCGCGGTGGTGAGCGGTGCGGTCGGCGGCTCCGGGGGCAGCGGGGCGCGCGCGGTCGTCCTCTACACCGTCACGCACAACGTAGGGAGCGGGTCGCCCACCGTGAATACGGACCTCGGCCCGGACGGATTTCCGGAGACCTTTCCGCCGAGCGGCCAATCGAGCCAGGAGGTCGATGTCGCCGTCGGCACGCGCTTCCGTTACTCGGGCATCCTCACCGTGGGTGCAGGTGCCACCGGCGGCACCGTCGTGGGCGCGAACGCGAATTCGGGGGACGCGCACGCGTTCATCGATTCCGACGATGCCGACGTCGTCCTCGTGAGCGCGAGCGGCCACGACTACCGCTCGAACGCCGTCTCTACCACCACCACGTCGACCACCACCACGCTGCCACCCGCCACGCTGCCACCCGCCACGCTGCCACCCAGCACGCTGCCGCCCAGCACGCTGCCTCCCGCCACCCTGCCGCCCCTGCCGCCCAGAACGCTCGATCTCGTGAGCGCCGACAGCTTCGTGCTGAAGGACTCGGCAGTGCCCAGGAAGCGGAGGGCGGCTTTCGCATCGAGCGATCCTGCGTTCTCCACCGCCGGCCTCGACCCGCGCACGGGTGGCGCCGAGGTGCGGCTGTTCGGGCCGGATACGGGCGCATCCGACGTCTGGGCGCTGCCCGCAAGCGGCTGGACCATCAAGAAGGGCAAGTACCGGTACGGCGACAAGGCGCACGCATACGGGCCCGTCGTGTCGGCGATCGTTGCCGACAAGCGGATCACGCTCCAGGCAAATGGCGCAGCGATCACCTACCCGCTCCTCGGCACGGCGCCGCGGGCGATCGCGCTGGCGCTCGTTCTCCCGGCGGGGCCCTCCGACCCGACCGCCGCGGTCTGCGCCGAGCTTCCCGGTGCGCAGGGCCCGCCCAACAAGAAGGACCTGGCGAAGAGGCTCTTCAGGGCCACGAAGGCCAAGGCGCCCCTGAGCTGCCGCGCGCTCCGCTGATCGGGCCATTCGATTGGCGGCGGGCGAAGGTCCGTTCGCCGATGTGCCGCTGTTCGGGTCCGCCGGCCGGCCCGGCGTCGCGGCCTTCTGCGCGCACTCGAGCAGCGCGCCGGCCATCTTCGCCGCAAGGTCTACCGCGGGTCGGCCACTACTTCGCGATGTCCGGGGACCGCCATCACGCGGCGGCGGCGAAGGAATTGCGCGATCGGGTACCGTGCTGCTTCCGGTCGATGGGAGCTGCCGCTCAACTTGCTCGACGAATCCAGCCGAGTAGGGCCGCCCGCATCGCTTGGTGCAGGTTCAGGTGCCTCGTGCGTGCCGCCCGCTCGAGCTCTTTCCACAGCGCCTCGGGCAGTCGTACCGACCGCACGACGGTCGTGCGTGTCTTTCCTTTCCCCGGATGACCCCGCCGCAGCAGCATGGCGCCGGTGGCGAGCTGCGGCATCTCCCACAGCGCCAGGAGAGAGGGGCCGCCCCGTTCGTGGGCGCCCGCGAAGGCGTTGCGTCGCATCGGCCCGAACCGTGAAAAGTCGATCGGACCGTCGAGCGGATCAGTCGTTCTCGTAGCGCGCTTTTTCATGCCTCGTCGCCTTTCGTGCGCTGATGATGCGGATGGCGTCCACGCGGACCTCGGCGTGAACGACGTAGAGCAGGCGCGGCTGCCGGGACTGCCCGATCAGGATGAAGCGGTCGTCGTGCATGGCATCGGGGTAGTAGGCACCGAGGGGGTCTCCGAACGCCGTGGAGGCCTCGTCGAAGGACACCCCGTGCTTCTCGAGGTTGGCCGCCGCCTTCCTCCGGTCCCAGACGAAGCGCACGTCACAAATGTACGACAATACATCACCACGGGCAATGCGTGGCACGGCCGCGAATCGCCTGGCGTGCGAGTGCCTTCGGCCACGTGGCGACCGCTAGGGCTTCGGCTGGCGCGGCTCGAGCCGGACGGCCACCGACTGCGAGGTGTCGGCGAGGAGGCCGATCCAGCGGTCGGCCCAGCCGTACTTCGCCGCCAGGAGGCTCCGGATCTTGCGGTGCCCGGGCGAGCCGGGCACCGGCACCGCACGCAGCGCGAGCACCCTGCCGTCGCGAACCAGCTCGACGTCCGGATCGGATTGCAGGTCGAGGAGGAACGGCCGCTCGCGATTGGCCGCCTCGATCCACATGGCACCGTCCGCGTCCGCCACCCAGGTGCGCGTCGTGCGGACGCCCCCCTCGGGCATGGTGGTCCGGAGCCGCACCACCTCGCGGCCCTCGAGCGCGTCCAGCGTCACCGCGACGAAGGCGGCGGCCGCGATCGCGAGCCCGAGCGCCAGCCGGCGCCAGCGCATCAGAGCCCGTGGCGGGCGAGGAACGGCCGCACCGCGGCGAGGAAGCCGGCGGGATTGTCGCCCATCACGGAGTGGCCGGCGCCGGGCACGAGGGCGACGGTGCTTCCGGGAACGGTACGGACGAAGCGCTCCGCACCCTCGGCGGTGAGGATCGGGCTCTCGGCGCCGCGGACCAGCAGCGTCGGACAGCGGAGGCGGCCGACGGCCCGCCACAGCGTCTCGATCTCTCGAGTCCCGCCCGCGATGGACGGATCGAACTTGTAGCTCCAGCGGCCGTCCGGGCCCTTGCGCATGGCATGGTGCAGGCGCTCGCGGATGTTGGCGACCGTGCGGCGCGGGTTGAACGCGCGCGCGTGCGCCACCGCCTCGTCGAAGGTGTCGAAGTCGCGTACCGCGAGCTGCCGTCCGATGGCGTCGCGCCCTGCCGGCGCGACGCTCGGCACGACGTCGACGACCACCAGGCCGCGCACGCGCTCGGGATGCCGGGCGGCGAAGGCGATCGCGTTCAGGCCGCCGAGGCTGAGCGCCATCAGCGTGGCCGCTTCCCAGCCGTACGCGTCGAGCACGGCGCCGATGTCGCCGGTGAACGCCTCCCGGTCGTAGCGTGCCGCCCAGTCCGAGTCGCCGTGTCCGCGCTGATCGAGCGCGAGCACGTGGTGGTCGCGGGCGAGCGCCGGCGCCACCTCGTCGAAGCTGTGCGCCGTCTGCGCCCCGCCGTGGAGGAGCAGGAGCGGCGGCAGACCGGCCGCGCCCCAGTCGAGGAGGTGGAGGCGGAGGCCGGCGTGATGGATCGCGACGTCGCGCGGGCGGGACATGCGGGATCCGCCTAGCCTGCTCGGCGACCGGAAGTCCAGGGCCGACGCGTGGCCAATTGCGTGGTCCGGGGCCGCGCGCTATCGCTCGCCCGTGATCTCCGTCGGCGAGGCGCTGCGTGCCGTGCTCGACGCGGCCCCGGTGCTGGGAGCGGAGCGCGTTCTCCTCTCGGCCGCCGCCGGACGCATCGCCGCCGAGGACGTGGTGTCCGGCCGCGCCGTCCCCGCCGCCGCCAACTCCGCCATGGACGGCTTCGCGGTGCGTGGCGAGGACGTGTGCAGCGCCCCCGCCACCCTCCGCCTCCTCGGCACCGCCCCGGCCGGAACGATACTCGACGCGGCGATCCTCCCGGGAACGGCCGCCAAGATCTTCACCGGCTCGGTCGTTCCCGAGGGCGCCGACACCGTGGTCCGGGTCGAGGACACCGAGGAGCGCGACGGCACCGTCGTGATCCGCGTGCCGGTGCGCGCGGGGGCCAACGTCCGCCTCGCCGGCGAGGACATCGAGCGCGGCGCCGCGGTGGTGCCGGCGGGCGGCGTGCTCGGCGCCGCCGACCTGGGCGTGCTGGCGTCCGTCGGCCGCGCCACCGTCGTCGTGCACCGCCGTCCCCGGGTGGCGATCCTCTCGACCGGCGCCGAGCTGGTCGAGGTCGACGAGAACCCCGGTCCCGGGCAGGTGGTGAACAGCAATGCCTACGCCCTCGCGGCCGCCGTCACCGAGGCGGGCGGCGAGCCGACGGTGCTGCCCATCGTGCGGGATCGCTTCGAGGACATTCGCGAGCGGCTCGGGGAGGCTGCCGAGGCGGACGTGGTGCTGTCGACCGGCGGCGTGTCGGTGGGCGAGTTCGACTTCGTGAAGGAGGCGCTCGACGCGCTCGGGGTGGAGCGACGCTTCTGGAAGGTGGCGCAGAAGCCGGGGAAGCCGCTCACCTTCGGCACGCGCGGCAGCCATCTCTTCTTCGGCCTCCCGGGCAATCCGGTCTCCGCGCTCGTGTGCTTCGCCGTCTACGTGCGGCCGGCGCTCCGGCGGCTGGGCGGCCATCGGCGGCTTCACCTGCCGGCAGTCGACGCGATGCTCGAGGCGCCGGTCAAGAAGGCGTCCAAGCTGACCGAGTTCGTGCGCGTCCGGCTCGATCGCGGCGCCGGAGGCTGGATCGCCCGGCCCTGGCCGTCGCAGAGCTCCGGGGTGCTCACGTCGCTGGGCGGAGGAGCGGGTCTGCTCGTCGGTCCGGCGTCGGCCGACGTCCTGGAGGCGGGCGCGCGCTATCCGGTGCTGGTGCCCTCGCCCGAGACGCTCGCCTGCGACGAGCCCCTCCCCGAGCTGGGGTGACGGCTGCGCGCCGCGCTCAGAGGCTCCGGCCGGCCACGTGCCCGTCGTAGATGGCGCGATCCGCGAAGCGGACCGCGACGGCGTCACCGATCCGGAGAAGCTCGGGCACGCGTCCCCGGAGCGACTCGTAGAGCGCGGTATCGGGCACGCCGTGCGTGCGGATCACGACCGTGTCGACCTCGTGCACGATCTCCGGCCGCTGGCCGAGCACGTCGAGCAGGGTGACCTCGTGGTCGCCGATCGCGGCGAGGGCGGTGTTCGGCCGCCAGCGCATTCCCGCGCGGACCGCCAGCGGCAGCGCCGCGGCCGCAGTCTCGGCGTCGAGCAGGACGGGCGCGGGCAGCGGCGTCGCGACCGTGACCTCGATGCCCATCGTGGCGAGCAGGTGGCCGAGCCCGATCGCCTCGATGTGCCCGACCGCGTCGAGGATGATCACCCGCCGGCCGAGCTCGCCGGCGTGAAGGAGGGCGCGCTCGTGGTCGGCGACCCAGTCGCGATCCGAGCCGGGCACCGGCATCGGGTGCGCCTTGGACGCGGCGTCGGTGCAGGCGATCCCGCCGGTCGCGACGACCACCGCGTCGGGCGCGAGCGTGAGCACGGCGTCGGCGGTCGCCGTGACGCCGAGCCGGATCTCGACGCCGCGCCGGGCGCATTCGGCCGCCCGCCAGTCGGCGAAGTCGCCGATCTCGGCACGGCCGGGCAGCCGCTCGGCGAGGCGGATCTTGCCGCCGAGACGATCGTGCTGCTCGAGCAGGGTCACCCGGTGCCCACGCGCGGCTGCGACCCACGCCGCCTCGAGGCCGGCGGGACCACCGCCGACGACCACGATCCGCTTCCGCCGCGCCGCCGGCGTGAGCGTGGCCGCGCCCAGCACGTCCTCGCGCCCGACCTCGGGGTTGGTCACGCAGGTGACGGGCAGGCCCTGGAGCAGGTTGCCGTAGCAGCCCTGGTTCGTGCCGGTGCACCTGCGGATGGTCACGGCCGCGCCCGCCCGCGCCTTGGCGGGCCACTCGGGATCGGCGATGAGCGCCCGCACGAGCGTCACCGCATCGGCGTCGGCACGGACGAGGATGCCCTCGGCCTCCTCGGGAAGCAGGATGCGGTGCACCGCGAACACCGGCGTGCGGCGGAGCGCGCGCTTGACGGTCGCGGCGGCGTACACGCCGAGCCCGTGCGGCGCGTACATCGGTCGCACCATGCCGGCGCCCGAGATGCCGACGCTGACGTCGAGGAAGTCGACCAGACCGAGGGCTTCGAGACGCGCGCCGATCTCGGCCGCGTCCCGGGGGGTGAGGCCGCTCCCGTCGCGCTGCTCCTCATCGCCGACCAGGCGGAGGCCCACGGCGACCCCGCTGCCGGCGGCGGAGCGCACGGCCTCGAGCACCTCGACACAGAAGCGCATGCGGTTCTCGAGGGAGCCGCCGTACTCGTCGTTCCGCCGGTTGCTGCGCGGCGAGAGGAATTCGTGGATCAGGTAGCCATGCGCGCCGTGAATCTCGATGCCCTCGAAGCCGCCCGCGACGGCGTTGCGGGCGGAGCGGGCGAAGTGCTCGACGAGCTCGCGGATCTCGTGCGTCTCGAGCGCCTTGGGCGGCTCCAGGTGGTTGGCGACTCCCGAGGCGGCCCACACCGGCAGCTTCGACCACGTGCCGCGGTTCACTCCGCCGTTGTGGGCGAGCTGGAGGAAGGCGAGGGCGCCGTGTGACCGGATCGGTGCGGTCACCCGCTCGAAGTGCGGAATCGCGGCCTCGTCCCACGCGATCGCGTTGTTGAGCATCTGGTAGGCGGTGCTCGGATGCACCTGGGCCTGGCCGGCGATGATCACGCCCGCGCCGCCGCGGGCGCGCTCGCCGAGGTAGCGACCGTAGCGCTCGCCGAAGAAGCCCGGCTCGCCCCACGTGCCGCTCGGCTCGGTGAACATCGTGAAGTGGGCGCCGCAGACGATGCGGTTGCGCGACTCGAGTGGCCCGATGCGCAGCGGCGAGAAGAGGTGCGGGTAGCTCGTCACGGTTGCTGCGGCGCGGGGGCGCCGCACTCCGGGGTCGTTGCCGCAGGGTCGCACAGGTCGACGCGGGCGATGCGTGGCGACGCCGCTTCCCGGGGGCCGTAGATCACGGAGACACGCACGCGTGCGGCGCGCGTCTGACCCCCGCGCGAGACGACACCCTTGAAGGTGGCCGTGGTGTCCGATTCGGCGACGGGAGGCTCCCAGCTCGGCTGCAGCACGAACAGGTCGCAGAACTCGCCGGGATCGACGTCCTCGCGCGCGCCGGGGGAAAAGACGCGATCGTAGATGGCGAGCGGGGCGGTGGTGAGCGGCACGAGCGGACGCCGCCCGAACCACGCGTCGGCCAGCGACCGGGCCAGGCGGCACGGGGCCGAGGCGTCGCAGCTTCCCCAGCGGAAGCCCGATTGCACGGCGGCGCGCACGTCCTCGTCGGTCAGGCAGCCGTCGAGGTGGGCCTGGCTGCGGTCGGGGTCGTAGCCCGTCTCCCGCATGGCGGCGAGGACCACCGCCGTCTCGTCGCCGGGATTCAGTCCGACCGACGTACGCAGGAAGCGCCGCAGGCGCCGGCAGCTCTTCACCTTGTCGACGTCGTTGCTCTCCCGCATCTCGTCCAGGAAGAAGCTGATCTTGCCGCGCATGGCCGACGGCTCGACGAGCACCAGGTTGGGATCGTAGAGGCGGTTGCGGCGGTCGACGCGGATCACGGCGAAGGTGGGGTCGGTGTCGCTCAGGACCTGCTTCGCGTCCAGCAGGCGGTCGTGGTCGGCGTCGAAGCGCGCGAGGTCGGTGGCGGGCACCAGCTCGATCCGGTCGATCTCCCACAGGGGCCGATCGAGCTTGCCGTCGCGCTTGATGGTGACGTCGCGCGGCTTGGCGCCGGCACGCGCGAGCTGCCAGAACTGCGACGCGACACCGACGGCCGCCCCGCCTCCGGGCACCACCGTCGAGACCGGCAGCGAGGCCGCCGATCCGACGGTCTTGGCGGCGTCCACGAGCTTGGTCTCGTTCTCCTCCGAGGTCTCGACCAGGCTCGCCTGGAGGGTGAGCTGGTCGCCTTCCTGGAGGCGCATCGGCGGCGCGAGCGCTTGCCCTTCCTTGAGCTCGTGGGTGACGGCGCCGGACGCGGTCTTGAGCGTGGCGAGCGGCAGGGCGCCGACCGCCTGGCCGTTCAGCTGCGCACCCACGGTCAGGATGACGCTGGTCGAGCGGTCCACGAAATACGATCCCACCGACTGCCAGAAGGCGCTGCGTTGCGGGCGCCCGATGTGAACGCGGGTGGCGACGAGCTGCAGGTACTCGTCGGGACTGAACTGCGCACCGGCGGCCGGGACCGTGCGCGCGATGAGCTCGGGCGCCTCGGTCGGCGGAGGCGGCTGCTCCGCGTGCCGAGGGCAACCGCTCGCGAGGGCCGCCACGACGACCAGACACGCCACCGTCCCCAGCCTGCGCGCGCGCTGCACGCGTGGAATACTAGCGATCGGATCCGTGGCGGGCGAGGGCAGGCCGGTGGACACGATACCCGTTTCGGTAGGATGAAGGGGCGACCCCTCGGGTGGTCATGCGCGGACGCGCCTATTTCCGGGACGACCGGGTGCTCTACGTCGGGCCCGACCTCCCCTCGGTCCTGCACGCGCACCACGCTGCTCAGGTGTGCGTCTCGCTGTCCGGGCCCCTCCGCATCCGGTCGGCGCCGTCCGCGAGATGGCTGCGCTGCGACGGGGCCATCATCCCGCCCGACGTCCCGCACGAGACCGATCCCCCGGTGGCGCTGATCGCGACGTTCTGGCTCGACGCCGACGCGCCGGAGGCGAGAAGCATGGTGCCGCCACACGCGCGCGATGCGATCCGTGCGCTCGACCGGTCGCGCGTCCGCGCGCTCGTTCCAAGCCTGCGTCGATGCTGGCAGGAGCGCTTCGACGGCACGCGCGCCGCGGGTGTGCTCGCAGACACGATGCGGCTGCTCGTACCGTCCCCCGACTCGCACGCCACGCTCGACCCGCGGGTCGCCCGCGCGCGTGACCTCCTGCGTGCGGCACCGGAGCGCCGCCTCGCGATCGGCGGCGTGGCGGCGGCGGTGTCCCTCTCGCCGAGCCGCCTTGCCTGTCTGTTCCGGTCTCAGCTGGGAGTGCCCGTTCGCCGGTACCTCCTCTGGCTCCGCCTGCGCGACGCGGTGCAGGAGATGACGCGCGGAGCGACCATCACCCAGGCCGCGCACGCCGCAGGCTTCGCGGACACCCCGCACCTCGATCGCACGTTCCGCCGCATGCTCGGCTTCACGCCCTCGGCCGCGCTGCACGTCAGTGAGTTCGTTCAAGACGCACCCGGCCCGCTCGCCTATGATCGCCGCCGAACGGGAGGTGCAGCGTCATGGTCCATCGAGCGAATGCCCCGCGAGTGATCGCCGGGCCGTCGTGGCGTGGAGCAGCGTCATCGTCGTCGTGTTGATCGGCAGGTCCGTGGTGCCGGAAGGACCCCTGCGCGACGGCGTGCTGCGGGGGATTCTCCTCCTCATGGCCGCGGGTGAGGCGGCCGCGGGCGTCCTGCAGGTGTTCGGGGCCCGACAGGCTGCAACGATGGCCGGCCGGACGTACTCGGCGAGCTATCACGGGCTCGTGCAGGACTTCGGATTCTACAACCTGGCCATGGCCACGCTGTTCGTGCTGGGCGCCGTCGATCCGGCGCGCAACCGGGTCGTCCTTCCCGTCGCCATGCTGCTCTACGCCGTGCACGGCGGCACCCACCTGCTCCGCGCGTTCGGGATCTACTACGGTGGCGAGACGACCATCCCGACACGTCCGTCGGCGTACGAGATGCGGGACGGCCTTCCCCTCGTGGCCGCGGTCGTCGGTCTGCTGCTCTTCGGCTGACGGCTCGGTGCGGAGCCGCCCCTCCGGAGGCACGGCGAAGAACGGACGAAAGGTCGAAGCTCGGGGGCTACCCAGGCCTGAGCGCGAAAGGCCCTTCACGCTTCCCATCCCGATCTATACATGCCGGCGCGGATCCATTAGGCGTGGATCCGTGCAAAGAGAACGGGCTGCCATCACCGCCATGCCCCAGCGCGACGGCCACGCGCCGCCGCCGCCGATCCTCAAGTCGGCCAAGCTCGCCAGCGTCTGCTACGACATTCGCGGTCCGGTGCTGGCCCGCGCCAAGCAGATGGAGGAGGAAGGCCACCGCATCATCAAGCTCAACATCGGCAACCCTGCGCCGTTCGGGTTCGAGGCCCCCGAGGAGATCGTGCAGGACGTGATCCGCAACCTGCCCCAGGCCTCGGGCTACTGCGACTCGAAGGGCCTGTTCGCCGCGCGCAAGGCGATCATGCACTACACGCAGCAGAAGCACGTTCGCGGCGTGACCGTCGAGGACATCTACGTCGGCAACGGCGCCTCGGAGCTCATCGTCATGTCGATGCAGGCCCTCCTCGACGCCAGCGACGAGGTGCTGATCCCGGCGCCCGACTACCCGCTGTGGACCGCCGCCGTGAGCCTCTCGGGCGGAACGCCCCGGCACTACCTGTGCGACGAGCAGGCGGACTGGCTTCCCGACCTCGCCGACCTGCGCGCCAAGATCTCACCGCGCACGCGCGCCCTGGTGGTGATCAATCCCAACAACCCGACCGGCGCGCTCTATCCCGAGGACCTGCTCGCCGACCTGCTCGCGATCGCGCGCGAGCATCGCTTGATCGTCTTCGCCGACGAGATCTACGACAAGGTGCTCTACGACGGTGCGCAGCACACGGCGATCGCGTCGCTCGCCGACGACGTGCTCATCGTGACGTTCGGCGGCCTGTCGAAGAACTACCGCGCCTGTGGCTTCCGCGCCGGGTGGATGATCGTCTCGGGCGAGCGCTCGCACGCCCGGGATTACGTCGAAGGCCTGGACATGCTGGCCTCGATGCGCCTGTGCGCCAACGTTCCGGCGCAGTATGGCATCCAGACCGCGCTCGGCGGCCACCAGAGCATCGAGGACCTGGTGCTGCCGACCGGGCGGCTCGGCAAGCAGCGCGATCTCGCGCACGATCTGCTCACCCGCATCCCGGGTGTGAGCTGCGTGAAGCCCAAGGCGGCCATGTATCTCTTCCCGCGGCTCGATCCGCAGCGCTATCCCATCCCCGACGATCAGGAATTCGTCCTCGAGCTGCTGCAGGAGGAGAAGGTCCTCGTGGTCCAGGGCACCGGCTTCAACTGGCCGGAGACCGATCACTTCCGGGTCGTGTTCCTGCCCGACGCGGACCTGCTCACCGACGCGATCGGCCGCATCGCGCACTTCCTCGATCGCTATCACCGGCGGCACGCCGCGTGATCGGCGCGGCGCGAGTTTCGCCGCAGGGGCGAAGCGGGTAGAGACCGCCGGGCGATGAGCGAGTCACCGTCGGCGTCTGCGGCGAGCCGCGTCGGACCGGCCGAGGAGCCGCGTTCGCTGCGCGTCGCGCTCTCGCCGTACGTCTTCCGCGGCATGCTGGTCGGGATGGGCGCCGCCGCCGTGGCCATGCACCGCGTCACCGGGAACCAGCGCCTGACCTGGAACTTCGCCAAGGCGCGCGCCCGCACCCTCGAGCGCATGCTCGGCGTGCGCGTGCAGATGACCGGGCGCGAGCACGTCGCGACGGGCGGCCCGTTCGTGTTCACGCCGAATCATCAGAGCCACCTCGACATCCTCGCGCTGCTCGGCCACTTGCCCGGTGCGACGCGCTTCGTCGCGAAACAGAGCCTGTGGCGGCACGCGGTCGTGGGCGCGGTGCTCGACTCGCTGGGCATGGTGCCCATCGATCGCGAGAGCTCGGCGGAGGCCGTCGCCGTGCTCGATCGCGTGCGCGACGAGGGACAATCGTTCGTGGTCTTTCCGGAGGGCACGCGCAGCCGCGATGGACGCCTGAACGAGTTCAAGAAGGGCGCGTTCGTGCTCGCCATCCGCCTCGGCCTGCCGGTGGTGCCGGTGGTGTGCCGCGGGACGCGACGACTGATGCCGCGAGGCAGCCGGCTCACCGTGATCCCCGGCGAGGTCGAGGTGGTCGTCGAGCGACCGATCCCCACCGCGGGACTGCGCTTCGAGGACCGCGACGATCTGGCGGCGCAGGTGCGGGAGGCCATGCTGCGGCATCACACGGGGTGGTGACGTGACGGACACGATGAGTGCCGCGTTCTGCCGCGGCCCGGGCACGGTCGTCCTCGACGAGGTCGCACGCCCTGCGCCGGGACCCGACGACGTCGTCGTCGCGGTGCGGAGTTGCGGCATCTGCGGGACCGACCTGCACTGGTACCACGACACGATGATGATTCCCGCCGTCTGCCCCGGGCACGAGATCGCAGGCGAGGTCGCCGAGGTGGGCTCGGCGGTGCGCGGGTTGCGAGCTGGCGATCGCGTGGCGCTCGAGGGCATCGCCTCGTGCGGGAGCTGCCGGTCGTGCGCCGCCGGCAACTACCACCTCTGTCCGTCGCTCGGGGTCGTCGGGATCACCATCCCGGGCGGCTTCGCCGAGCGTGTCCGGATCCCCGCTCGACATTGCTTCCCGATCCCGCGCGACATCGATTTCCCGACCGCGGCGCTCTCGGAGCCGCTGGCCGTCGCCGTGCATGGAGCGCGCATCGGCGGACTGTCGCTGGGCCAACGCGTCGTCGTCCTGGGTGCGGGCACGATCGGGCTCGCCGCGGTGATCGCGGCGCGGGCAGGCGGCGCGGGCGAGATCCTGGTGACGGCGCGCCGGCCGCAGCAGCGCGCGGCCGCGCTCGCCCTCGGCGCCGATCGCGTCTTCGACGACGCCGACGAGTCGGCGCTGCGCGAAGCGGCGCAGGAGTCGCCCGTCGATCTCGTGCTCGAGACCGTCGGCGGGATGGCCGATACCCTCGAGGCCGCGGTCGGCGTGTGCCGGCCAGGTGGGACGATCTGCGTGGTCGGCGTGTACACCAAGCCGATCGTGTTCCCGTCGATCTTCATGATCGCGAAGGAGCTGCGCCTGCAGGGCTCGATGGTCTACAACCGCTCCGGCGCGCGCGCCGATTTCGAGATCGTCGAGGACATCCTGGCGCGCCGGGGAGCGCAGATCGGGGAGACGCTCGTCACGCACCGCTTCCCGCTGGCCGACATCGCCGCGGCCTTCCGGACGGCAGACGACAAGGGGACCGGCTCGATCAAGGTCACCGTGACGGCCGACGCGGCGCGATGAGCCTCCCGATCCAGCGTCTCAGCCACGTCGGCATCTGCGTCTCCGACCTCGAGCGCTCGCTGCGCTTCTACCGCGATCTGCTCGGCTTCTCCGCCGAGCACGAGCTGGAGGTCGGAGGAGAGCCGACCGACACGTTACTGCGGCTGCGCGGCACGAAGCTGCGGGCGCTCTACCTGGCCCGGGACGGCGTGCGGATCGAGCTGCTGCACTTCGCGAGCCCGCCGGCGCCGCCGGCCCGGGGGCGCGTGATGAACGAGTCCGGTCTCACCCACCTCTCGTTCCGCGTCGCCGACCTCGATGGGATGCTGGCGGCGCTGCGGACGGCCGGGGTGCGCGTGCTCGAGGACACGGTCTTGCGCTTCCCCGAGTTCCGGTCCGCCGCCTGCTTCATCGCCGATCCCGACGGCCAGCTGATCGAGCTCGTGCAGGCGCCGGGCGATCCGGCGGCGCCGCCCCGAGCGTAGTATCCGACCCGAGACTGCGTCTCGGGTCGGGACGGAGAGCGAGCGTGCGGCTCGATGAACGGTGCGGGTGTCGTGCCGCGGCCGGCGAAGCCGGCGCGGCAGACGTGACCGAGCACGAGCCCGTGGCGCCGCCGGACGGCTTGGGCCGAGGCCCGGGGTCGTGCCGCGGCGTCCGCCCGAGTCACCGGACGCTACACGCTCGCCTCCGCTATCGACCCGAGACGAAGTCTCGGATCGTTGTTCCCTCGCTGGCGTCGGCCATGCGCATCAGCCAGGACGCCAGCAGCCGCGCGCGATCGGACCGCAGCAGGACTCCGCCGACGTCGCCTCCTCCCGGGCCGTGCAGGGTCAGCGCGACGCGAGGCGACTCGAGGAATCGAGTGACGCGCAGCGACGCACCGGCTGCGAGCGGCATCAACAGCGAATCGCCCTGATGGAGCGGCACGATCTTGGCCATGGCTTCTCCGGACTGGCGCCCGGTCCGCTCCTCCCTGTGCCGGGTTCATCACAGCCGCTTCGCTCCTGTCAAGTGAAATTGTCAACGTCAGCGCGGCAGCCCGAGGATGCGCTGCGCGATGATGTTCGCCTGGACCTCCGAGGTCCCTCCGGCGATGGCGCCGACGCGCGACCACAGGAACGCCTGCTGCCAGCGCCCGCCGTCCGGGGCCGCCGCGAGCTGCGCCTCGGGACCGAGCACCTCGAGCGCCAGCTCGTGCAGGCGCTGCGTCAGGTGGGCCCAGAACAGCTTCACGAGAGACGACTCCGGGCCCGGTTCCTCGCCGCGCCCGAGCCGCGTGAGGGTGCGGCAGTTCATGAGCCGCATCACCTCGACGTCGATCCATCCGCGCGCCACCTCCTGACGGACCCGCGGATCGCGAGCCGCGCCCCGCGCACGTGCCAGGCCCATCAGCTCCTCGAGCGCGATCCGCTGCAGCACCTGCTCCTTGAACGCGAAGCCGGTGCCGCGCTCGTGGGCGAGCGTGGTGAGCGCGATCTCCCAGCCCCGGTTCATCCCTCCGACGACGTGGGCACGCGGGAGGCGGACGGCGTCCAGGAACACCTCGCTGAACTCGGTCGAGCCGGTGAGCTGGCGGAGCGGCCGGATGGTGATGCCCGGGCTCCGCATGTCGAGGATGAAGTAGGTGAGCCCGCGGTGCTTGGGCAGGGCGGGATCGGTGCGGGCGAGGAGGATGCCCCAGCGCGCAAACTGCGCGTAGCTCGTCCACACCTTCTGCCCGGTGACGACGAAGTCGTCGCCGTCGAGCTCGGCGCGCGTGCGCACGGCCGCCAGGTCGCTGCCCGCGTCCGGCTCGCTGAAGAGCTGGCACCAGACCTCGTCGCCGGTGAGGATGGGCGGCAGGAGGCGGCGCTTGAGCGCCTCGTCGCCGTGGGCGATCAGCGTCGGGCCCGCGTTGTTGATCCCGACCCGGTTCAGCAGCTGCGGCGCGCGCGCGCGTGCCAGCTCCTCGTTGAGGATCGCCTGCTGCACGGGCGGCGCGCCGTGCCCGCCGTAGTCGCGCGGCCAGGCGAGGCCGACGTAGCCGGCGCCGTGCAGCCTGCGCTGCCAGCGGCGCAGGAAGCCGAACTCCTCGGCGAGCGACGCGTCGTCGTACGGGACGCGCTCGCCGCGCGCCGGCCGGTTGGCGGCGAGCCACGCGCGCAGGGTGGCCCGGAAGCGCGCGTCCTCGGGCGAGTCGGCGAAGTCCACGGCGCCGTCTACCACCCCCCGCGCGCGCGATGCTACATCGGGAGGCGATGCGCTTCGGGCTGGTCACGCCGATCGTCACCCGCCATCCCGCCAACGACGCGGCCTGGACGGAGGACGCCGGTCCCGCGGAGCTCGTGGAGATCGCGATCACGGCCGACCGGCTCGGCTATCACCACCTGACGTGCAGCGAGCACGTCGCCATCCCCGCCAGCGTCGCGCCCGTGCGCGGCGCCCGCTACTACGACCCGCTCGCCACCCTCGGCTTCCTCGCCGCGCGGACGTCGCGCATCAGGCTGGTCACCCACGTCCTCGTCCTCGGCTACCATCACCCGCTGGCCATCGCGAAGCGCTACGGCACCCTCGACCGTCTCTCCGGGGGCCGGCTCGTGCTCGGCGTCGGCGTGGGAACGCTGGCGGAGGAGTTCGCGCTCCTCGGCGTTCCGTTCACGGATCGCGGCGAGCGCTACGAGGACGCGCTGCGCGCGCTGCGGGCGGCCTTCGGCCGGCGTGCTCCATCGTACGCCGGCACGCACTATCGCTTCGCCGACCTGCTCGTCGACCCCTGCGGGGTGCAGCCCGAGGTGCCGATCTGGCTCGGCGGCCGCACGCCGCGCTCGCTGCGTCGCGCGCTCGTCCTGGGTGACGGCTGGGATCCGTTCGGGCTCGACCTCGCGCAGCTCCGCGCCCTCGTCGCGAGAGCGCGCGCCACGCGCGCGTGGCAGGAGCGCACGCGCCCGTTCACGTTGGTCCTCCCGATCGACGCGCTGCTCGATCCGACCGACGCGACGGAACGCGAGCGGCTGGCCGAGCGCTGCCAGGAGTACCGCGCGCTCGGCACCACGGTGCTCAACCTGCGGCTGCGCCACCGCAGCCTCCAGCACTATCTCGAGCAGCTCGACGTCGTCGCGCGCGAGCTCGCGCCACGCTTCGCGTGAGCTGCGCCGTCACGATGCGGGATCGGCGTCGCACGCGTAGAGCCGTGCGAAGTACTCCCGGAGCATGCGGTCGGAGGAGAAACGTTGCTCGGCCATGGCGATGCTGGCCTGCATCATCGAGACCCAGCGCTCCCGATCGGCGTACGCCGGCAGCACCTCGTGCTCGAGCACGTCGTAGAGTGCGACGGCGTCCCGCTCGTCCTGATCCGAGACGCCACTGGTCTCGTCCCCGATGGCCCAGCCGTTCACGCCGTGCTCGCACGCCTCCGGCCACCAGCCGTCCAGGATCGAGCAGTTCAGCACGCCGTTCATCGCCGCCTTCATGCCCGACGTGCCGCAGGCTTCGAGCGGACGGACCGGGTTGTTCAGCCAGACGTCGGCACCGCGAGTGAGCGCGCGGCCGAGCGCCATGTCGTAGTCCGGAACGAAGGCGACCGCCTCGGGAAAGCGTGCCGCCATCAGGACCAGCTCGCGGATGATCTGCCGTCCCATCTCGTCGTCCGGGTGGGCCTTGCCGGCGAACACGAGCTGCATCCTGCGACCCTCGAGCAGCGGCTCGATGCGCTCGGGATCGTGGAAGATCAGGTTGCTGCGCTTGTAGGCCGCGGCGCGCCGGGCGAAGCCGATGGTGAGGACGGCGGGATCGAGCCGGACGCTGCTGCGGGCGGCGACCTGGTCGAGCAGCTCGGCTTTCATCTGCTGGCGGGCGGCCCACAGGCGCTCGGGCGAGCCGCTCGCCTCGCGCACGCGGGCGTCCTGCCAGGTCGGGACGTGCACGCCGTTGGTGATCGCGATGATCTCGCTCGCGCCCTCGACGTCGCGCCACATGGTGCGCGAGACCTCGGCGTGGAGCTCGGAGACGGCGTTGGCGCGCCGCGACAGCCGCAGCCCGGCGATCGTCATGTTGAAGGGATCGCCGCCGATCTGGCGCATCTCCCAGTCGACCAGCTCGCAGCAGGCACCGAGCCGGCGCAGCTCGGCGATCGCGTGCACCTCGTTGCCGGCGGCCACGGGCGTGTGGGTGGTGAAGACGATCTGCTCGCGCACTGCCCGCCAGGCGTCGGCGAACTGCGTGCCGGCGGCCATGCGCTCGGCGATCAGCTCGACGCCCGCGAACACCGCGTGGCCCTCGTTGAAGTGGTAGCCCGCGACCTCGATGCCGAGCTTGCGCAACGCGCGGACGCCCCCGACGCCGAGCAGGATCTCCTGGGCCACCCGGCAATCGAACGTGGGGTCGTAGAGCCGGTTGGTGATCCACGCGTCGCGGGTCGCCACCGGCTCGAGCAGCAGCAGGGGGGCGTTGCCCCAGCGTTCCGTCCGCCAGACCCGGGCCTCGACCTCGCGCGTGGCGACGCGCACCCGGACGCGCACGCCGGTGTCCTCGAGGAAGTCGGCGCGATAGGTGGGAAACTCCGACACCGGCAGGCCGTCCTCGCCGATGCGCTGGCGCGAGTAGCCTCGCGCCCAGCGGAGCCCGACGCCGATCACGGGAAGCGCCAGATCGTGCGCCGACTTGACGAAGTCGCCGGCGAGGATGCCGAGGCCGCCGGCGTAGATGGGGAACTCCTCGGAGAGCCCGAACTCCATGCAGAAGTATGCGACGGGATTGGTCATGGCGCGCGCGCCAGGTAAGCGAAAGCGCGGGGCAGAAGCAATCTATGCGCGGTGGTACGGCTTCGGCGCCGCCGCCTTCGGTCAGATCTGCCCGCGACGCGGCGGATAGACCCCGGCGCGCTTCTCGAGGAAGGAGCGCATCGCCTCCCGGCCGTCGTCGGTGAGGGCGCTGGCCGCCATGGCCTCGATGGCGCGCGCGTAGGCGGCATCGACGTCGAGCTCGAGGGTGTCGTACAGGACCTGCTTGCCGAGCGCCTTCGAGGCGCGGCTGCCGCGGCTGGCGGCGAGGGCGAGGCGCTCCGTTTCCTCGTCCAGCCGCTCGCCCGGCACGACGCGGTTCACGAGGCCCCAGGCGAGGGCGGTGCGCGCGTCGATGCTGTCTCCGGTGAACGCCATCTCGAGGGCGCGCTTGCGTCCCACGGAGCGGGCGATCGCCACCATGGGCGTGTGGCAGAACCATCCGCCCCGCCCCCCGGGCGCGGCGAAGGCGGCCCCCTCCGCGGCCACCGCGAGGTCGGCGGACGCGACCAGCTGGCAGCCGGCGGCGGTCGCGATCCCGTGCACGCGAGCCACGACCGGCTGCGGCACTCGCTGCATCGTGCGCATGAGCTCGGTGCACACCGCGAGCAGCGTGCGCATGGCGTCGAGGTCGCGCTCGGCCATGTCGGCGAAGTCGTGGCCGGCGCAGAAGGCGGGCCCGTTGGCCGCGAGGATGATGGCACGCACGTCCTCGTCGCTGCCCAGGCGCCCCAGGGCGTCGATCAGCTCGCGCATGTGCGCCTCGGAGAGGGCATTGCGGCGCTCGGGGCGGTTCATGGTGATCGTCCCGAGGCCCGCGTGCGTCGAGAGCAGGATGTGTTCGTAGCGCATGACGACCCGCCTCGCGGCTGTATAGCACCGCCGCGGCTCTGCTACACTCCGCCTCATGGTGCTCACCCGCGAGGCGATCCTGCGCGAGCTGGCCGCAGGCCGTCTCGTCATCGACCCCCTCGCCGACGACCAGATCGGACCGGCCTCGATCGATCTGCACCTGGGCGACGAGATCCGCGTCATGGACGGCGGCGGCGAGGAGGTGGCGGTCACCGAGGATGCCGACTACCGCAGCATCACCCGGTTGCGCTCTCTCGATCGGCCGCACGTGCTCGCCCCGGGCGAGACCATCCTCGGGATCACGCGGGAGCGCGTGCGGCTGCCGCCGGACGTCGCGGGATGGCTCGAAGGACGCAGCCGCTTCGCTCGCCTGGGGCTCATGATCCACGTCACCTCGGGCTTCGTCGCCCCCGGCGTCGACAGCCGCCAGGTGCTCGAGATGTCGAACGTCGCACGGCATCCGCTGCTGATCCACGCCGGCGTGCGCCTGTGCCAGATCGTCCTGCAGCGCTGCGACGGCAGCGCGGTCTACGCCGGGCGCTTCGCGCATCAGGATCACCTGTGATCTCCCCGCCGGCCTCGCCGCCGGGGTTCTGGGAGCTCCTCGGGTTCCGCATCGAGCACGCCGACGAGCACGGCGCGGTGCTCGCCATGGAGGTGCCCGACGCCATGATGAGCCCCTTCGGGACCGTGCACGGCGGCGCCATCGCGACCCTCTTCGACACCGGGCTCGCCGTCGCGATCGCGCGGCGGCTCGAGCCCGAGGACCGCATCGCGACCCACAACCTCAACGTCACCTACGTGGCGTTCACGCGCGAACGGACGCTGCGCTGCCGGGCGCGCGTGGTGAGCCTCCGGCGCACAGTCGCCGTGGCCGACGGCGAGGTGGTGTCGGCGGACGGTGCGCTGGTGGCGAAGGCGCTCGGGACCTTCGGCGTGCGGCGACTGCCGCCGGCGGCGCCGCCGGCCTAGAGACGACCGCGCGGACGACGTCCGATCAGGGCCGTCGGCCCCACGTGGCCCACATGATCGGGGACGGAGCCATGAAGCGTTCCTCGTCCAGGCGACGGAGGTCCTCGTCGATCTCCTCGCCGGTGATGAGGCCGGACTCCACCATCGTGTCCCGGAGCTGCTCGAAGTTTGCCCTGCAGAGCGTCGTACCCGGCGATCCGCCTTGCCACATGAACATGCGTCCCTCGGCTTCGATGTCGACGAGACCGTGGGCACGCAGCCGCTCGGCGAGCATGCGCCCGTAGCGCATGTCGATCCCACGCTCCGTCATCACCCGCTGCATGACGGCGAAGGTCTTCAGGAGCGTTTCATCCGGATTGATCGCAGGATCCGGGCGCATCGAGAGCGAGTCGAACTCCTCGACGAGCAGCCAGCCGCCCGGCTTCAGCGCAGCCGCCATCCGCTGCAGGGCCGTTTCCCGTTCGGCGAGATGCACCAGCACCAGCCGCGCATGGACGAGATCGAACCGATCCTCCGGCAACGGGTCGGAAGCGACGTCATGCCGGCGGACCTCGAGGTTCGGCTTGCCCAGGGCCGCGAGAAAGCGCGGATCGATGTCGGTGGCGACGACGTGCCCGGCGGCTCCGACGCGGTCACAGAGCCACGCGGCGATGCTTCCGCCGCCGTCGCCGACTTCCAGGCACTGCCAGCCCTCGGCGACGCCGATGTCGGTCAGATGACGGATCGTTCCAGGATCGAAGAGCGTGGCCAGGGCGGAGAAGCGAGATCCGGCCTGGGCGCCCGCGTTGGCGAAGACGTAGGTTCCGGACGTTGCCGGCACGGCGCGACCTCAGGTGCCGGGGAACGCCGCGTGAAGCCCTCCCACGCCGCCACCCGCCCGCGCTAGAACCCCTTCACCGTGGCGGCCTTCTTGTAGAGCTGCACGGTGCACAGCCAGGCGACCGCGATCGCGATCAGCAGCCAGATCCAGCCCGCGAGGCCGAGCCATCCATTGAAGACGGTCGTGTGGGTGTCGATCATCGTCCACACCAGCGCGACCGACATGTAGGTGTTGTGGCGGGACCGCGCCCCGGCCGTGGCGACGAGCGCCGCATCGGGGGCCTGCCCGTCCCGGATGGCGGTGATGATCTTCCGCTGCGCCGGCCAGATCCGCATCCAGACGTTGGCGGCCATCAGCGTGCCCAGCAGCGCGCCGGTGTGGATCACGTAGGCGCGATACTCGAAGCGGCCGACGAAGACGAAGCACAGGATCACGACCGCGAGCAATGCGAACCCGACCCCGGCCATCGTCTTGTTGTCCTTGATCGCGTTCGCGATCGGATCGTAGGCGACGAAGGCCAGGAAGGTGATCGCGACCATGAGCAGCGAACCGCCGCCCCACGCGATCCCGGGGCCGAACATGAGCTGGCCATGGTAGAAGACGAGGAGCACGAGCAGCACTCCCGTCACCCAGGTCCACGCCGCTCCCCAGCGGAACCAGTAGAGGGCGCGCGGCCGCAGCTGGGGCACGACCGTCTTCTTCCCTCCGGCATCGAGCGTGCCCTCGAAGGCCCCGTTCACGAAGTTGAAGAAGTAGAGGAGGCCGATCCACATGATCCCGGCGACGATGTGGATCCAGCGAAAGATCGCTTGTAGAACGTCCGTGATCTCCATCACCCCTCCTCCTGACGTTCGAGTGACCCGGCTGCCGACGCCCTACCAAGCCAGATGGCGGGTCGTCAATGCGCCCTCCTCACGCGGGGGGTGCCAGCGTGACGGTGGCGGTAGCAGTGCCCTTGGGTGCCAGACTCACGGAGGTGTCGCGCGTCCCGAAGCGCTCGTGCCACACGCCGACCACGTAGTCGCCCGGCGGCACGTTGCGGAGGGTCACGTGCCCGTCCGGACCGCTCACCCCGAAGTAGGGATGCTCGAGCACGCCGAGCCAGCCCTGCATCCAGGGATGGAGGTCGCACCGGACGCTGATCATCACCTCGGGATGGTCGATCGTGATGGTGCGCTCGGTTCCCTCGCGCGGAAGCGCGAAGTTCCATGCGCTCGAGTCCTTCGGGGTGCCGTGGATGTTGTGCATGGTGGCGTCGCTGTTGCGGAACTCGATGGGCTGTCCGACCTGGGCCCCAGCGACGCGGGGCGAGTACAGGCAGCCCTTCTGATCGATGACGACGGGTTCGGTGGGCACCGCGAAGACCCGGTCGCCGAGCCCGCTCTTGATGTAGACGAAGCCGTTCTGCACGTGACCGTCCTTCACCAGCGTGTCTCCGGCGGGTACCGGTCCGGAATGCTGCGCGGCGCAGTCCGCGAAGCCTCCCATAGGCAGCTCCCGCATCGGTGGCACGGCGCCCTGGAAGCCGACGTCGACCTCGATGGTGCCGGTGGTGGCGGGATCGAGCGGGGTCACGGGTCGGGCCGATCGTTCGCTCCCGCTTTCGCCGCCGCAGGCGATGGCGAGCACGCAGGCGAACGCAAGAAGCATGCGGACTTGCATCCTCGTTTCCTTAGGGGAGGCGTCGAGATCGGTCAAATTTTGCAACCGACCGGCGAGTGGATTCCGGGAGTGGCTTGCCGAGCGTTCCCTGCCCGGATATAGGGCGCCGAACGCGTCATGGGTCGGTTGAGGATTGGGAGCGAGGAGCACAAGACCCGTTTCTGCCGCGCGTTCGTGACCTCGCATCACGGCTACACGCCGGACGGCGTGCGCTGGCCCGACCTCGACGCCCCGGCGCTCGAGCGGCTGCGCGGGCTGCCCTTCTGGGGCGAAGCGGTGGGCAGCGAGCGCACGGCGGCCGCGCGCGTCCGCGCCATGGCGGACGTCGAGTCGGACCCCGAGCTGCGCGAGGCGATCGACATGCAGGCGTACGAGGAGGAACGCCACGCGGCGCTTCTCGATCGTCTGCTCCGGCACTACGACATTCCCTATCCCGACGACGCGGCCGAGAAGCCGCGCGACGCCGAGTGGGGGTTCATGCGCATGGGATACGGCGAGTGCTTCGACTCGTTCTTCGCGTTCGGGCTCTTCCGCATCGCGGCCGACACGGGATTCTTTCCGCCTTCCCTGGTGACGATCTTCGACGGCGTCATGCAGGAGGAGGCGCGTCACATCCTCTTCTTCTCCAACTGGGCGGCCCATCGCGGCGGCCAGATTCCGGTGGTGCAGAAGCCGTGGTTCCTGGTCCGGCGGGTCGCCGGCATGGGGTTGCAGGCACTCGGGCGGGTGCGAACCGCGCTCGAGCTGCGCGGCTCGAACGCGGGCGACGACTTCACCATGCAGGTGCCGGACGAGATCGGTGACATCGACCTGCGGACGCTCGCCGCCACCTGCGTGCGCGAGAACGAGCGCCGGCTGGCGCCGTACGACCCCGAGCTGCTGCGGCCCCGCATGGTGCCGACGCTGGTCGGGCTGGCCCTGCGCTTCGCACCCGGCGGCACGGCCCGCGGTTGACGGCGAGGTCCGGGTGGGCCGCCTCGTCGACTTCCGCGACCGGGTCGCGCTCGTCACCGGGGCCTCCAGCGGCATCGGCGCGCAGCTCGCGCGCGACCTCGGCGCGCGCGGCATGCGCGTCGCGCTCCTCGCCCGTCGCGAGGAGCGCCTGCGTGCCCTCGCCGAGCGCCTGGGTGCCGGCCAGGATCGGGCGCTCGCCATCCCGTGTGACGTGGCGGTGCGCGCCGAGGTCGAGGCCGCCGTGGCGCGGGTCCGCGAACGCTGGGGACGCCTCGACCTGCTGGTCAACAACGCGGGCGCCGCGCGGCACGGCCTGTTCAAGGACGAGGGTCCGGAGGTCTTCACCGGGTTGATCGAGACCAACTACCTCGGGGTGGTCTGGGCCATCCGCGCCGCGCTGCCCGCCATGCGCGCCCGCGGCGAGGGCTGGATCGTCAACGTGTCGTCCGTCGCCGGGAAGCTCGGACAGCCCGACGAGTCGGCGTACTCCGCGAGCAAGTTCGCGGTCACGGGGCTCTCGGAAGCGCTGGTCTACGAGCTGGCGCCCCTCGGCATCCACGTCATGACGGTCTATCCGGCGCTGGTGCGCACGGAGATGTTCACGCCCGACGTCCTGGCGCGCATGCCGGAACGCGTGAAGCGAACCTTCGTCGAGCCTCCGGTGCTGACCGCCGCGGTGATCCGCGGCCTCGAGCGCGCCGAGCACGAGGTGACGGTGCCGCGCTACGTGCGGATCGCCTATCTCGTGCGGCTGCTCTTCCCGCGCTACTTCCGTCGGATGACGGGCAACCTCCGGCTGCCGATTCTGCCGGACGTCACCGCGTAGCGAGAGCTCCTAGCCGAGCAGCACCGCGAGGGCCTTCGGCGAGCGGAACGCGAGGCCGGTGATCGTCGGCGGGGGCGCCCCGGGGTCGAGCCGCAGGTCGGGCAGGCGGTCGAGCAGGACGTCCAGGGCCAGCCGGGCCTCGAGGCGCGCGAGGTGGTAGCCGAGGCAGTGATGGCGGCCGAAGCCGAAGGCCAGGTGGTCGTCGGCGCGCCGGTCGAGGTCGAAGAGGTCCGGGTCGTCGTAGTGGTCCTCGTCCCGGTTCGCGGACGCGACGACGATCGACACCATCTCGTCGGCCGGGATGGCGTTGCCGCGGATCTCGACGTCCCGGTTGGTCTGCCGCGAGACCATCAGCACGGAGGTCTCCCAGCGCAGCGTCTCCTCGACGGCCCACGGCACCAGCGTGCGGTCGGTCCGGACGCGCTCCCAGCGGTCGCGCTCGGTGAGGAGCGCG
Organism: uncultured delta proteobacterium; assembly: GCA_963815115.1. GTDB lineage: Bacteria > Desulfobacterota > Binatia > DP-6 > DP-6 > CAVQLX01. The sequence continues at coordinate 262,811 of CAWFFN010000005.1, forward strand.
AAGAGCATATTGCCGATCAAGCGGAAGGTGGTCTCGGCTCCGGCGGGAATGAGCAGTCGCAGGAAGCTCACCACCTCCTCGTCGCTCAGCCCCTGGCCATCCACCGTGCCGGTGACCAGCGTGCTGATGACGTCGTCGCACGGCTGCGCGCGGCGCTCCGCGATGATCGGCAGGAGGTACTCGCGCACCGCCGCGGAGGCGGCGTAGCCCCGGGGATAGTCCTTCGCGAAGCCGATGAGGTCGATGGCCCAGCGCTGGAACTGGGGATAGTCGCCGCGCGGGATGCCGACCATGTGCGCCATCACCTGCACCGGGAAGCACTCGGTGAAGTGGGCGACCATGTCGGCGCGCCGCTTGCCCGCGAGGGCGTCGATGATCTCGTGCAGCATCTTCTCGAGCACGGGCTGGAGCCCGTCGAGACCCCGCGGGACGAACACGCGCTGGACCAGCGCGCGGTGGCGCGTGTGCTCCTTGGCGTCCATCTCGATCACGGTGCGGCCCATGATCTTGCCGACCTCGGCGTTCGAGCGTGAGGAGTAGGTCTCGCTGTCCTTCAGCACCGCCAGGCAGTCGTCGTACTTGGTGAGCACCCAGCTCGCGCGGTTCATGAAGACGGAGCGCATGACCGGCTGCGACTGCCGCAGCATGGCGAACATCGGGTAGGGGTCGGGATGATCGAAGAGCATCTGCGGATCGAACTCGACGGCGGCGGCTTCCATGGCGACCTCCTTAATCGAGCGCCCGACCGATTGCCAGGGTTGACGGGTCCGGCAGGTTGACGGCCGGGCGGGCCGGCTGTTACCGAGTCCGGCCGTGGCCACACCGCCCGACTCAGACGTCGTCGCTCCCCGCCCGGGCGAGGAGCTCGATGCGGACGCCGTCGGCCGCCGGCTCGCGGGGAAGATCCCCGGGGCGGAGGGGACGCCGGCCATCTGGCAGTTCCCCGGCGGCCACGCAAACCTCACCTACCTCGTCGTCTACCCGTCGGCCCGCTACGTCCTCCGCCGCCCCCCCCATGGCGACATCCCGGCGAGCGCGCACGACATGGGGCGCGAGTACCGGGTGCTGTCGGTGCTCTACAAGGGATTCCCGTCCGCGCCGCGCGCGTTCCACTACTGCGAGGACGCGAGCGTGATCGGCGCGCCCTTCTTCGTGATGGAGCGCCGCGACGGGGTCGTCGTGCGGCGGGACGTGCCGCCGCAGTTCGGCGGCGGCAAGGATCCGGTGGCCAACCGCAAGCTCTCCACCGTGATGATGGACACGCTCGCCGAGCTCCACGCCGTCGACTACCGCGCCGTGGGTCTCGAGACGCTCGGGAAGCCCGAGGGCTTCCTCGCGCGACAGGTCTCGGGCTGGACGGCGCGCTGGGAGCGCGCCAAGACCAAGGACCTCCAGGTGGCGCGCGACGTGGTCGGGTGGCTCGAGGGACACATGCCCGTCTCCCCGCCGGCCACGCTGGTGCACAACGACTGGCGGCTCGACAACATGGCAGTGACGGCCGAAGACCCGGGGAAGGCGGCGGCAGTCTACGACTGGGACATGTGCACCCTGGGCGACCCGCTCGCCGACGTCGGGACGCTGCTCTCCTCGTGGTACGAGCCGGGCGAGACCTTCGCCTTCCTGTCGGCCATGCCATCGCAGGCCCCGGGCTTCATGACGCGGGCCGAGGCGATCGCGCGCTACGGCGAGCGCAGCGGCCGCGACGTCTCGAAGATGCCGTACTACTACATCTTCGGCCTCTTCAAGATGGCCGTGGTCGTGCAGCAGCTCTTCTTCCGCTGGCACAAGGGGCAGACGAAGGACGACCGGCAGGCGGGCGGCGAGATGGTCGCGGAGGGCATGATGCAGCTCGCCGCCGAGAACATCGCCCGTCTCGGCTAGTACCTCGTCGCGGGCCGCGATCCGCTCCCTTTTCCGAGCCGTGTCCTTCGCCGGCGAGCCCATCCTCGCGAACGGTCCTCGGGAGGCCAGGAGCCTTTTCATTTGGACGGGGCTGGAATAATGATAGGGGCGTTCGATCTTTCGGGGGCGACCGTGCGATTCGGGGCCGGGGGACATCGTCGGGCGTGAGCGTGACCAGAGACAAGGGTCAACTTGCGAGCGCCCGGCTGGTTCCCGGTGGCGCCGAGCTTCCCGAGGGCGACTACGTCTCCCCGGGGCTCTCCTCGGTCTTTCCCGACGCCTGCTTTCCCAACATGATGGTGGGAGACAAGGCGGGCAATCCATGGCCTCACCTCCGCCGCGAGGTCCCTCACAACTGGTATTGCGACCGCCGGCGGCCTCTGGTCGGTTTCCTTGACCGGGACGAGGTCCTCCTGCTCTACAACCTCGCCCTCCAGTTCCGGGGCAAAGGAGCGCTCGAAGTCGGGTGCTGGATGGGCTGGAGCACGTGCCACCTGGCGCTCGCAGGCGTGGCCCTCGACGTGCTCGATCCCGTGCTGGCGGAGTCCGAGCACGGGAAGAGCGTGCGAGAGTCGCTCGCCGAGGCGGGGGTGCTCGCCAGCGTGCGCCTCTTCGCGACGTCGAGTCCCGCGGGAGTTCGCGCGCTCGCCGAAGCAACCGACACTCGCTGGAGTCTCTTCTTCATCGACGGTGACCACGAGGCGCCTGCGCCCGAGCGAGACGCCCGCGAATGCATGCAGCACGCCGCCGACGATGCCATGATCGTCTTTCACGACCTGGTATCGCCCGACGTGGAGAAGGGGCTGGACGTTCTGCGGCGGGCGGGCTGGAACGTGCTCGTATACCAGACGATGCAGATCGTCGGGGTGGCCTGGCGGGGGCAGGTGCGTCCGGTTGCTCACGTACCCGATCCCGCGATCGCCTGGTCGCTGCCGGCCCACCTGGCCAAGTACCCGGTGTGCGGCGCCTCGCCGGAGCAGGAAGTCGGCCGCCTCTCGATCCAGCTGGCCGCGATCGACCGCGAGGTCGCGGCGCGCGACGACGACATCGCCCGCCTCCAGCGCGACCTCGCGTCGGGGTCCGAGGAAGTCGCACGGCTGCGTGCCGGCCTCGGCGCGCGCGCCGCGGAGCTCGCGAGTGCTCGAGAGGAGCTCGGCGCCCGGAAGGAGACGGCCGCCCGGCTCCGAGAGAGCGCCGCCGGCCTCGAGCAGCGTTCCACGGAGCTCGAACGGCTGGCGGCGGCCCGCCAGACGGAGGTCGAGCGGCTCGAGGGCGAGCGTGCTCGGCTCGCGTCCGACCTGGTCGCGCGCGTCGCGGAGCTCGCGAACGCTCGCGAGAAGCTCGGCGCTCGGAATGCGACGATCGCCCGGCTCCGCGAGGATGCCGCCGGCCTCGAGCTGCGCTCCGCGGAGCGCGAACGGCTGGTGGCGGCCCGCCAGGCGGAGCTCGAGCGGCTCGAGGGCGAGCGTGCTCGGCTCGCGTGCGCCCTGGCTCTGCGCCACGAGGAGATCGCATGCCTCTCGGAGGAGGCCGAACGGCTCGGATCGGAGGTACGCGCCCTCCACGGCTCGACGTCGTGGAGGGTCACCGCGCCGATGCGCGGCCTCAAGAATGCCGGTCTGCGACTCCGGTCGTCGCTGCGCCGGACCGACGTCGACCCGACGCCTTCGCCTCCCCCCGCACTCCCGCTCGACGATGACGTCGCGCTCATCTCGCGCAGTGGCTTGTTCGACCCCGAGCACTGTGCGGCTCAGAGTCCGGGTTTTCGTGAGAGCGGGCTCGATCCCCTCGTGCACTACCTGACCCGGGGCGCGGCGGAGGGAATCGATCCGCACCCGCTGTTCGACGCCTCGTTCTACTGCGAGCAGACGCCCGCCCTTCCCGCGGACGTCAATCCGCTCGTCCACTACCTCCGGAACGGCTCGGACGGCGGCCGGGACCCGCATCGGCTCTTCGACACGTCCTTCTATTGCGAGCGGAACCCGGAGGTCGTCGAGTCCGGAGAGAATCCCCTCGTCCACTATCTCCGCACCGGTGCGGCGGAGGGTCGCGATCCTCACCCCCTGTTCGATTCGTCCTACTACCGGGCGGAGACAGCGCTCGACCCGGGCGTGAATCCGCTGCTCCACTACCTCGCGCACGGCAGTGCCGAGCGGCGGAATCCCCACCCGCTCTTCGAAGCGTCCTTCTACCTGGAGCAGAAGCCCCACGTCGTTGCGCTCGGGGTGAACCCGCTGGTGCACTTCCTCACCGAGGGTTCCACCGATGCGTTCGATCCGCTCTCGTCACCGCGTTCGCTTCCCGACGGGGGCATCTGCATCGTCACGCCCGACATCGTCGGGCCCGTGAAGAACGGAGGCATCGGGACCGCCTGCTATCATTTCGCACGCCTCCTCGCCGAGGACGATCAGCCCGTCACCATCCTGTTCACCGGCGAATTGTCGGCTTGCCGGCGCGCGCACTGGAGGAACGTCTACGCGGGGATGGGAATCAACTTCGTCTCGCTGTCCGACACGCCACCCGTCACGCGTCTCGTCTATGGCTCGAGCTGGTTCCTGGAAAAGTCCTGGCGGGTGTTCCAGTACCTCCAGAGCAGGTCCTACTCTCTCGTCCACTTCCAGGACTGGCATGCGAACGGATTCTGGTCGATCAAGGCGAAGCAGGTCGGTCTCGCCTTCGACCGGACCACCCTGACGGTCATGGCGCATTCCTGCACCAAGTGGATCGACGAGGGGATGCAGCGGTTCGGCCCCGAACCGATCGAGACGGCGAAGCTGGTGTGGGCGGAGACGTACGCGATCGAGCACTGCGACGTGCTCTTGAGCCCCAGCCGCTACATGCTCGACTGGCTGTCGCAGAACGGCATCCGGACCCCGAAGTCGGTCGTTGTGGCCCCCAATGCCTACACGGAACATCCCGAGAGAGACGGGCAGCCACGGGAGGTCGACAACGACCATCTGGTGTTCTTCGGACGCCTGGAGACGCGCAAGGGCCTGCACGTTTTCGGCGACGCGCTTCGCCTGCTTCGACGCCAGGGTGGTCCCATGCCCCGTGCGCTCTCGTTCCTCGGCACCCTCGACGAGGTGAACGGCCAGCCGGCGGCAGAATACCTGGACGCGCTCCGGCAGGACCTGGCGCCGGTCGAGTTCTGCGTCCTCAACCACCTCGATCACGCCGGCGCGCTCGAGTACATCGATCGGACTCGAGGGTTCGTCGTCCTCCCCTCGCTGCTCGACAACTGCCCCCTGGTCGTCATCGAGTGCATCGAGAACGGCTTCCCGTTCCTCGCCGCGACGACGGGCGGGATCCCCGACATGGTCGATCGGAAGGCGACGTTCGAGCCGACCCCTTCCGCGCTCGCGGCGCGGCTCGTGGATCGCCACCGCATCGACCACGCCGCCATGCGGCATCCGTACTCGGCGCGCGAGGCGGCCAGGACATGGCGTGACCTGCACGATGAGCGGGGGCCCCTCGGCGGAGCCGGTCGAGCCTCGCAGGGGCCCGCGAGGGACCTCGGAGACCCGCCGCGGGTGTCGGTCTGCATCCCCTTCTTCGAGCACCACCGCTATCTCGCTTCGCTCGTCGCGGCCTTCGAGGACCAGAGCTACGCCGACCTCGAGGTCGTGGTGGTCAACGACGGGAGCGGTCCCGAGGCCTCGCAGGAGTTCGACCGCGTGGCCGCCCGCACGCACGACGCCCGCTTCCGCTTCCTCACCACGGAGAACCGGGGTCCGGGTGGCGCCCGCAACACCGCGGCGGAGGCTGCGACGGGCGAGGTGCTGCTGTTCTTCGACGCCGACAACCTTCCCAAGAGCCACGACTTCGTGACCGCGCTGGTTCGCGCCCTGCGCCGGTCCGGCGCCGACTGCGTAACCTGCCCGCACGACCAGGTGACCGCCGACCGACTGGTGCCGACGGAGCGGGACGTGCAGGCGACATACCGCCCCTGGGGACCCTGCCTGGAGGCCGGATTCTTCGAGAATGTGCTGGGGGACTCCGCGATGATCGTGTCGCGCTCGGTGTTCGAGCGGGTGGGCGGATTTCCCACGGGACATGCCTCGTGGGAGGATCAGGAATTCCTGCTCCGGCTGTGCTTCCAGGGCTTCAGGCTCGAGACGTTCCCGGAGGCACTCTTCTACTACCGGCTGAGCCCGTCGGGCAGGAACCGGCAGGCGAATCCCTTTCTGAACTATCGCAGCCTCTTCGATCAGCTTCAGGCGGCGCCGAGTGCGCACCTTGCGCGCATCATCGCGGCCGTGGGAGGCCCGATGCTCGTGGCACGTTTCGGCGTTTCGTCCGATCGCCGGGTCGGCAACTGACGCGAGTGCCCGAGGAGACGACGTGACGGGACGGGACGCGTTCGGGGTGCGTCGACCGCTCAACGCTACGGTGGGCGTCGCATGGGACGTTCGCAGCGGGACGGTGCTGGACCCGGCCCTCGCCCGGCTCGCGGCGGCGCCCGAATCCGGGCGGTGGCTCGCCCGCGACTCCATGCCGATCCCCGCGACCGCCGACCGGGAGGGCTACCACGACGACCGCCACTTCGAGTACTGGCTCTCCGGCCTCGCCGACTCCCGGAAGGTCATGGAGGCCTGCCCCGACGTCGGGTGGAACGGGGCCACGCTGCTCGACTTCGGCGGCGCCACCGGGCGCGTCTCGCGACACTTCTTCGCGCAGGGCGAGCTCTCCGAGGTCGTCCTCTGCGACGTCAGCATCAACAACGTGGCGTGGGTGCTCGAACACTTCCCGTCGGGCTTCGGGGTCTTCAAGAACAGCTGGGTCCCCTCCCTTCCGATCCCCGACGGGCACTTCGACGTCGTCACGGCGTTCTCGGTCTTCACGCACATGAACGAGTACGAGCTGGCATGGCTCTACGAGCTGCGGCGCGTGCTCAAGCCCGGCGGCATCCTCTACGCGACGGTGCACAACGACGACACCTGGAGGATCCTGCCCTCGACGTGCGTGTACGAGGTCGTGAAGAACTCCGAGGCATTCCTCGCCGTCTGGCAGGAGGGGAAGGAGCTGGCGGATCGGCTCGTGGTCGAATATTCCGAACAGCCGGCGTACAACTGCAACACGTTCCACCCCAACGCGTACATCCACCGGGTCTGGGGGCGGGTCCTCACCGTGGCCGACATCAAGCCGCTCAGGCACGACTATCAAGCCGCCATCGTGTTGCGGAACGGATTGCCGCGGTAGCGAGACGCGGCGAGACCGCCGATGACGGACGCCGATGCGACCAGTTTGCAGAAGCTCAGGAGCCTCCTCGGAGAGCTGGCGCAAGACGAGCTGGTTGAGCTGATCCCCGATCTGAGCGCACTCCTGCGCCGAACCGCGACGGAATACTGGTGGATGAAGAAGGCCGTGTTCGACGCCTTCGAGGCTCACGGCTTCCACGTCACGCAGGACCACTACTATTCGGCGCAGCCCTCGGTGACCAGGCTGCCCATCGACCTCTGGGACGGGCCGCGCTACCTCACCGAGAGCTTCGCATTCGACATGGGAGCAATGCGATCCCTGTTCGATGAGATCGCCCCCTTCGCCTCGGAGCTGTCCGACCTGCCGGCGACTGCGGACTCCGGATTCTACTGGGAGAACGCGTTCTTCCCGAGCTTCGATGCGATCGTCTACTACGGGATATGCCGACGTTTCGCGCCGTCAGTGGTCCTGGAGGTCGGCTCGGGGTTCTCGACACACATCGCCGTGCGGGCGGCCGAGCGTAACGGAACGACGGAGGTGAGATGCATCGAGCCCTACCCGATGCCTGCCCTGCTGCAAATTCGGCATCGCCTCTCGCGGCTGCTCGTCGAGCGAGTCCAGGACGTTCCCATGGATGCCTACTCGGACCTGAGAGCGGGTGATGTCCTGTTCGTCGACACGTCGCACGTCTCCAAGATCGGAAGCGACCTCCACCATATCCTCTTCCACATCCTTCCGGCGCTCCCTGCGGGAGTGCTCATCCACTTTCACGACATCTTCCTGCCACGAGAGTATCCGCCGCAGTGGGTACTCGAAAGAAACTGGTTCTGGAACGAACAGTACCTGTTGCTGGCGTTTCTCATGTACAACAAGGCCTTCAAAGTCCTGTTCATGAGCAATCACTTCCTCGTCACCTGTGGCGAGGTGGCGCAGCGCGCGCTGGGCGGGCTCGGCCTGGGTCCTCTGCAGGGCGCGTCGTTCTGGCTCCGCAAGGAGACACCGTGAATCCGACCGGCAGCTTCGATCGGCCACCACGGGAAATGAGGTGGTAGATGCCCGCAAGAGATCGAGATCTGATCTCGCTCGCGGCAGACGTTGGCAACGACTGGAAGACGGGCGCCTACTACGACGATGCCGAGACAGCGATGGACGTGCAGTGGAACGGGCTCATCTGGCCATTCATCGAGAGCCGCGACTTCTCCTGCGTGGTCGAGGTCGCAGCGGGGCACGGGCGCAACAGCGAGAAGCTCCGTCGCCTCGCCGACAAGCTCTACCTGGTCGATATCAACATCGAGAACATCGACTATCTGAAGCAGCGATTCCGCGACGCTTCGAACGTCGTGTACGTCCACAACAACGGCACGGATCTGGGCGGGATACCGACTGGAGATGCGACGTTCGTCTACTCGTTCGACGCCATGGTGCACTTCGACAGCGATGTCGTGCGAGCGTACCTCGCAGAGTTCGCGCGCGTCCTCAAAGTCGGAGGGTCCGGGTTCTGTCACTACTCGAACTACAAGGGCAACCCGACGGGCTCCCATCGAGACCACCCCGGTTGGCGGAACTTCATGTGTCGCGAGCTGTTCGAGCACTACGCCTGGAAGGAAGGCCTGACGCCGGTCAAGTCGATCCAGCTCGACTGGATGGGGGACGGAACCGACTCGGATGCGATGACGCTGTTCGAGAAACGCTGATCGGCCGAGCGCGACGGCGCGGAGCGGTCGATCGGGCCTGCAGGCCGCGGATGTCGCCTACATCACGCCGGGGCGGAGCCGCTCATGGACGAGAGCTTGCCCTTCAGCTCGGCCTTCAGCGCCAGATCGGATGCTGCGCTCGATGCGGCGCGCTTTCCCCGTGGCGCCTGCGGCAGGTAGTCCTCGACCGAGCGGACGCCCTGGACCTTCCACGCGTCCGCGACGGCGGCGTCGCGCTGCGCGGCCGTTGCGACCGAGCCGACGAGGAACACCCGTCCCATGTAGACGTAGGGAGCGATGCTGGTGCCCCCGAGCGCGTCGTCCTCCATCAGCGTGGCGCGCAGCTCCGCCTTCGTCGCGCGGTCCTCGAGCCTCGAGGCCAGGTTCTCCTCGCTGCGCGCCGCGCGCGCCATGGCGCGGTAGGGCCGCGCGTGGCCGCAGGCGAGCAGCCCGACCGAAGCGCCGAGCAGAAGCCGGGATGCGACGGTCCGCGTGCTCATCCGCCGTGCGCGATGATTGCCGTCTTGCAGGGGTCGGATAGGTCGGCGGCGTGCGCCTGCAGGCACTTCTTGATCTTCGCTCGGTCGGGCGCGGCGTCGCGACACAGCCGCATCACGTCGGGCCGGCACGCCTCGCCGGCCGGGTTCCCCCCGCCGGAAGTTCTTGTGGCAGGCGCCTCCGTGGCGGGGATGCCGAGCGCGGCCCGGCAACCGGGCGTCAGGCTCGACGCGTTGCCGCGCAGGCAGCCGATGATGCGCCCTCCGCCCGGGCGGAGTCCGTGGCACAGGCGCTCGGCATCTCCCGCGCAGGCGGCCATCTGCGCGCCGGCGAGACGCGTGCCGAGGGCGAGCAAGGCGGCAAGCGTGACGAGAGCGGTCTTCCTCATTGGTAGCCTCCTCGCGTGATGGCGCGCGGGTATATCACGTCCGCGCTCCTCGGGATGACGCCGGCCCTCGTGTCGGATTCCCCGTGCTGTCGAGCGGCGCTCCGTGCTAGCAGGGCCCCAGGGTCACGGGATCGCACGCGCGTGCGAGAGGGAGGAACGTCATGACGAAGTCGCCGCTCGCCCTGGTTCTGTCGATTGCCCTGTCGGTTGGCTGGCTCGCTCCTGCACGCGGTGCGCCGCTCGCGCCGACCAAGCCGAGCCAGATCGTGACGCTGCAACCCGATGTGACCATCGGGACGACGCCGTGCAGCGGCGTACAGTTCGGCGTGAGGCAGGTGGTGAATCCCGATCTGACGACGGCGCCGCTGGTGATCCCCGACGAGCAGGTCCTCGTCGTCACGAGCGGTACCTGGCGAACGGTGTCGGCCGCGACGCCCGCCGAACGGCACCTGGCGCTGCGCCTGTTCCTGAAGGACGGCACGGCCAACCAGGTCGTCGTCCTGCTGGGTGCCGGGGCAGTCTCCGATGTCGACGCGCGGGCGTCCGGCTCGTTCCGGCTCGACCCGGGGTTCGTGGTGCGGCCCGGTCAGACCATCTGTGCCGAGCTCGCCACCGACGGCTTGCCCGTCGCCGTCACGGTGATCGCCAATGGCTATCTGACCAAGGACAAGTAGCGGCGCCGGCCTATGGCTGCCCGGCCAGGCGGCGCATCGCGAGGAGCACCAGGGCCTCGAAGCTCATCGCCTGCGCCGGGCCGCCACGCCTGACGGCGAGCTCGACCAGCCCCGAGCCCAGCTCGCGAACCACCCAGCCGGCCTGCTCGAGGAAGTCGCGTGCGATCTGCAGATCCTCACGCGACACCGTCACCCGCCCTGCACGCAGCCACGCATCGGCCATGCGCGATGCGGCCAGCTCGAAACGGCTGACGACCTTCCTCGGCGGCATCTCGGTGACGTTCTGGTCCACGGATGAACCAGACCAGACCGGCTCCTCCGCCCTCCGTCCAGCGGTAGACGTCGTGCTCAATTCCGAACGCTCGCCAGGAAGTCGAGCACTGCCCGGTTGAACAGCTCCGGCGTCTCGAAGTTGAAGCCGTGGCTGCCACCGGGGATCTTCACCAGCTTCGCTCCCGGGATCTCCTGGGCGAGGAGATCGGAGTTGGTCGGCGAGATCAGCCGGTCGGCGTCGCCGGTGATGACGAGGGTCGGCACCGCGATCTGGTGGAGGCGGTCGGTTGCCCGGTGGCCCATCACGGCGGCCACCTGACCGAGGATCGCCTCCAGGCTGAAGCCGTACTGGAGCGCACCCGAGAACACCTGGATGAGCTTCGGGAGCTCCCTGGCGATGAAGTCCTGGTTGAAGACCGTCGGCAGCATGAGCTGGAGAAACTGCAGGGGATCGACCGCCTTGACGTCGACCTGCATCTCGCCGCTCGAGGTCACCGAGCCGCCGAACTGCTGCAGCGAGAAGCGCCGCTGCCGCTCGATGTCCGCATCGGGCTCCGGAAACGTGCAGGCCAGGACCAGGCTCTGCACGCGCTCGGGGTGCCGCAGCGCCAGCTCCTGCGCGATCATGCCGCCCATCGAGACGCCGACCACGTGCGCCCGGCGGACGTCGAGCACATCGAGCAGCCCGGCGGCGTCGTCGGCCATCTCGTGGATGGTGTACGGTCCGGGCGGCTTCTCGCTCCGGCCGACGCCCCGGTTGTCGAAGACGATGGTGCGGAAGTGCTTCTCGAAGTCGGGCACCTGGAACATCCACGCCGTCGAGTCGGCGGCGAGGCCCATGATGAGGAGGAGCGGCGGACCGCTGCCGTGCTCCTCGTAGTAGAGGTCCAGCGAGCCTACCCGGGCGTTGCTCATGGCCGTGCAGTCTGACGCAACGGATCGCCTCGCGCCAGCTCCTCGCGGAAGTCGGGATGGGCGAGGCCGATCAAGGCACGCGCGCGCTCGACGTCGCTCAGGACCGAGAGGTCGGCGGCGCCGTGCTCGGTCACCACCCACTGCACGTGATGGCGGGGCGTGGTGACGGTCGTGCGTTCCCCGAGGCGGGGCACGAGGGTCGAGACCCGCCGGCCGCCGACCGTGACCGTCGACTTGAGGCACAGCATGCTCATCCCGCCCGGCGCCTCGGCCGCGCCCATGACGAAGGACTCGGCGCCCCCCACGCCGGAGTACTGCTTCCCGCCGAGGTAGTCGGCGGCCACCTGCCCCAGGAGGTCGATGGAGAGCGCGCCGTTGACGCTGACGAAGCGGCGCAGCCGTCGCAGCAGCGGCGGGTCGTTCACCGCCGACACCGGAAGCATGCGCACGTCGGGGTTGCCGTCGAGCCAGGCGTAGAGCTCGGTACCTCCGAGCGCGAACGTGCCGACGCTGACGCCGTCGTAGAGGCCCTTGCGATTGGTCACCTTGCCGGCGCGGTGCAGCTCCATCACGCCGTCCGAGATCATCTCGGTGTGCACCCCGAAGCCGCCGCACGGGCCGCCGGCCAGCAGGCTCGCGATCTCGTCCGGCACGGTGCCGATACCGAACTGGAGCGTCGCGCCCTCCTGGATGAGGGAGGCGGCGTGCCCGGCGATCGTCCTTTCCTCGGGTGACGGCGCCTCGCCCGGCAGGACGACGAGGTCGTGGGGATGCTCGACCCAGGCGTCCACCTCGGAGACGTGGATGCGATTGCCGCCGTGCTCGGGGAGTCCGAGCAGCCGCGGCATGCGCGCGTTCACCTCGGCGATGGCGAGCCGGTCCGGATCGCGGGCCGCCTCGCAGGAAGGGGAGGTAGGTCGCGCCGGCGTGCACGCCGAAGCTCAGCCAGCCGTCGGCGTCGGGAGGCGTCGTCACGGCGAGCATGACCCGCGGCTTCAGCCGGAGGCCGAGACGCTCGATGCCGTGGAAGTCGACGGCGAGGAACTCGACGCGGCCGCCCATGGCGCGCGCCATGCGCTCGATCGGCCCGAAGAAGAAGCTCACGACACGCACGCCGGGGTTGGTGAGGAAGGCGAACGGCTCGACGAGCAGCCCGGTATAGAGGATGACCTCCTCCAGGTCGTCGCGCGTCCCGATGGCGCCCAGCAGGCCGGTCGGCTGCGCGCTCACGAAGCCGAAGGCGACCGTGTCGCGCGGCCGCACGAGCGCCGCCGCGTCTCCGGGCTCGAGGCGCCGGCCCTTCGCTCCCATGCCACCGCCTGACATGGACGGAGCCCGACGCGCAAGCGGACGCGGTTTGCGTGGGCCGTGCCGCTCTCCGATGATGCCGGCGTGTCCGCTCCGGTGGTCGAGTGCCGTGCCCTCACCAAGCGCTACGGCGAGCGTCTGGCGGTCGAAGGCGTGAGCTTCCACGTCGACGCCGGGGAATGCCTCGGGCTGCTGGGTCCGAACGGCGCCGGGAAGACGACGACCATCCGCATGCTCACGGGATTCGCGGTGCCGAGCGCGGGAGACGTCCGGGTGCTGGGCCTTCCCGTCTCGCCCACGACGCTCGGCACCATCAAGGCGCGCCTCGGCATCGTGTCGCAGGAGGACAGCCTCGACCCGGATCTGAGCGTCGAGAAGAACCTGCTGGTCTACGCCAGCTACTTCGGCATCCCGCGCCGGGAAGCCGCACGGCGGGCCGACGAGCTGATCCGCTTTGCCGAGCTGGGCGACCACCGCCGGGACACCATCAAGGAGCTCTCCGGGGGCATGCGGCGCCGGCTGATGCTGGCGCGGGCGCTGCTGAACGAGCCGAGCCTGCTGATCCTCGACGAGCCGACGACGGGGCTCGATCCGCAAGCGCGGCGGCTGGTCTGGGAGCGCATCCGCACGCTCCAGCGGGGTGGCACCACCATCCTGCTGACGACCCACTACATGGAGGAGGCCGCGCAGCTCTGCGACCGCCTCATCATCATGGACGGCGGCCGGATCGTCGCCGAGGGCGATGCGGACGAGCTGATCGCGAGCCGGGTCGGCAGCGAGGTGGTCGAGATCCATCTTCCCGAGGGGGCCGACGCGGAGGACGTCGTGGCGCGGCTCGGGCGCGGTCCCTGGCGCAGCGAGCGCGCGGGACGCATGCTCTACCTCTACCTGCGCGACGGCCACGGCGACGAGCTGCTGCGCCAGCTCGACGGCCTCGACGTCGGCCGTCGCCGGGCCACGCTCGAGGACGTCTTCCTGACGCTCACCGGGCACACGCTGCGGGAGTGACGCCCATGTGGCCCGGCGTCGGCGCGCTGCGGGTGTGGCGGCGGAACATCGAGGTGTGGAAGCGCTTCTGGCGGCCGTTCCTGGTCGCGTCGCTCGGCAATCCCATCTTCTACCTGGTCTCGATCGGCTACGGGCTCGGCCGCTTCGTCGCCGACATCGACGGGATGCCCTACGTCGTGTTCCTGACCCCGGGCATCCTCGCCTCGTCGGCGATGAACAGCGCGTCCTTCGAGATCACCTTCGGCTCCCTCACCCGGCTGCAGGAGCAGAACACGTACACGGCGATCCTGGCGACGCCGTGCTCGGTCGCGGACATCGTCGCCGGCGACATCCTCTTCGCGGCGACGAAGAGCGTCGTCTCGGTCTTCTTCGTGCTGCTGGTGACGGCGCTCGCCGGGCTCCTCCCGAGCTCGCTCTCGATCGTCACGCTGCCCGTGGCGCTCCTCGCGGGGCTCGCCTTCGCCAGCCTCGGCATGGTCGCCACCGCCACCGCCCGGTCGTACAGCTTCTTCGACTACTACTTCACGCTCGGCATCTCGGTGATGCTCTTCTTCTGCGGCGTCTTCTTCCCGCTCACGAGCCTCCCCGGTTGGGCGCAGACGCTGGCGTGGTTCCTGCCGCTGACCCACGCCGTGCGCCTCAACCGGGCGCTGGTGGCGGGGGCGCCGACCGTCTCGCTGCTCGGCGACGCGTGCTGGCTGGCGGTCGCGGTCGTCGGGGGCTTCGTCGTCGCCGAGCGGCTGATCAGGCGCCGGCTGATCCTGTGAGCGCCGTGCGCTCACCGGCATGTACGGCGGCGCCGGAATGAAGGTGCCCCATCCCGGGCCCCGGTTCCCTTCGGGGGCCGCCGTTCCGGGCCCTGCCACGGGCGGGTCCACCTTGTTCAACTAAATGCCAGAAGGTATGACTCAGGTATGAAGCAGAACGCGAAGTCGAGCATCACGCTCCCACCGAGCGAGCTCCGCCTGGTGACGACCCTGAAGGAGCGCCTGGGACTGAAGAGCAACGTCGACGTGGTACGCCGTGGGTTGCGCCTCCTGCGCGAGGACACCGATCGTCGCGCGTTGCGCGACGCGTACCGCAAGGCGTCACGCGCCACCCGGGCGGGGCTGATGGTCGAACTCGAGGCCCTCGACCACCTCGGCGACGAGGGGCTCGAGTGACCCTCCCGGTCTCCACCGGCGTTCTGTACGCAGCAGATCTGAATCCGGCTCGCGGCACCGAGGCGGGAAAGGTACGGCCCGTCCTCGTCGTGCAGACGGATCTTCTCAACGTCGCAGCGCACCCCTCGACCGTCGTCCTGCCCTGCACGACCCGGCTCACTGGGGAAAGCCTACTTCGCGTGGTGCTCCCACGAGGTATTGCCGGCAACCGAGCGGAGTGCGAGGTGATGATCGACCAGGTGCGTGCAGTGGACAATCGCCGGCTCCGGAGGGCCCTCGGGAAAGTCCCCGCCCTCGTCCTGAGCGAGGTTCGGGAGAAGCTGCGCCGGCTGCTCGACCTGTAGATTGAGCCGGTCCGCCCGTCCCGTCGCGCTCGAGGTACTGCCAACTTACCCCACCAGTGGCGGCCTCCACCGCCTCCCGGCCGCGGCGGAGATTCACTGCGGCCGCGCCCGAAAGACGAGGAGGGGGCGTTCACGCCCTCAGACCAGCAGATTCCGCTGCTCGCCGGTGCCGGCGCGCTCGTGCGCCAGGAGCCAGCGCTTGCGGTGCACGCCCCCGGCGTAGCCCGACAGCCGTCCGTCGGACGCGATGACGCGGTGGCAGGGGACCGCGATGGCGATGGGATTGGCGCCGTTCGCTGCGCCGACCGCGCGGGCGGCGGTGGGGTCGCCGATCCGGCGGGCGAGCGTCAGGTAGGAGATGGTCTCGCCGGCCGGGATCTCGCGCAGGGCATCCCACACCCGGCGCTGGAACGGTGTCCCGCCGGCATCGAGGGGGATGGCGTCGAGCGCGTGCAGGTCGCCCGCGAAGTATGCCGCGAGCCGCCCGCACACGCCGGCGGGGTCGCGGGGACGGAACTCGAGCGCGCCGAAGCGTTGCGCCAGCAGGGGATGGCGATGCGGCCAGCGCTCGCGGAACTCGAGCGCGCACACGGCTCCGGCGCGCATGGCGACCATGATCTTGCCGATGGGAGACGGAAACTCCGCCAAGTCGAGCGTCATTCTTCCTCCGTTGCCGGTCGAGCCGGCCTGGTCCGTCAGTCGATCATCCCGGACCGGCTCGCGATCGCATGCACGCGAAAGAGCCGCTCCGGGGTCCGCCCCGGCATCACGAGCGGCGCGGCGCGGCGAAACCGCACCGCGAGACCGCCCGCGCTGCCGCGCACCGCGCCGCTCACGAGAATCTCTCCGGCGAGCGCCCGCCCGGCGATGCGCGCCGCGACGTTGACGTCGTGGCCGATGAGGTCGCCGTCGCGCGCGCGAGCCGAGCCGTCGTGGATCCCGATGCGCAGCGACACGCGGCGCGCCGCGCGTTGCATCTCGAGCGCGGCCCGCAGCGCGGGTGCCGGCGTGGAGAAGACGGCCATGATGCCGTCGCCGAGGCGCTTCAGGATGCGACCCGAGTGGGTCCGGATGGCGGGCAGGACCGCGGCGTCGTGCTGCCGTACCAGGCGGAGCGCCGCCCGGTCGCCACGCTCGGCGACGCACGCCGTGAAGCCCGCGATGTCGGTGAAGAGCACCGTGAGGCGGCCGCGGCGGGGCAGGCGGACGGGGAAAAGCGTCGCCAGCCACTCGATGCCGGCGATGGGGTCGACCAGGGTATCCATCGGGCCTGTCCTCCGACCCTACGACACCCGGGGATGGCAGAACGTGAAATGGCGCCGGTGAATTTCACGTTCGATTCGGGCGGGGTGTTAAAGGAGCGGGGATGAGTCCGCCTTCCGCCTCGCTGGCCGAGCTCACGACGCGCCATCGCAACGAGATCGTGGCGTATCTCGTCCGCATGCTGGGCGACCGCCAGGAGGCCGAGGACGCCTGTCAGGACGCGTTCCTGCGCGCGCACCGGGCCCTCGCCCGCCTCGGGCCGGGCGCCAACTCGCGTGCCTGGCTCTATCGAATCGCGACCCGGAGCGCCCTGAACGCCCTGCGCCGCCGCTCGCGACGAGCGGCCCGGGCGGCGGACGTCGATCCCGACGCGTTGCCGGCGAACCCCGGCCCGACACCCGAGCAGCGCGAGCAGCTGCTCGCGCTCCACCGGGCGGTCGATCGGCTGCCCCCGCGCCAGCGGGCGGCGCTGATGCTCCGGCAGTTCCAGGGGCTCGGGTACGCCGAGGTCGCCGCCACGCTCGGCGGTACCGAGCAGAGCGCGCGTGCCAACGTCTATCAGGCGCTGAAGAAGTATCCGGGCGTCCCTGGGTGACGCGCAGGAGGTATCACGACCATGACCACGCACGACGACGAGCTGATCGGCATGCTGCTCGGCGACCACCGGCGGTCGGCCGACCTGGCGAGCTGGCTCGCGACGCCGGAAGGGCGCCACGAGCTGGCGGCTTACCGCCGGACGCTCGGAGGACTCGAGCGGCTCTACGGGGACGTCCTCGGCCGGCGCACCGTCTACTACACTGCCGTCCAGGCGCCGATCGGCCGGGTGTTCGTGGCAGTGAGCGACGGGGGGCTGGTGCGCGTCTCGTTCCGGAGCAACGAGGCCGCGTTCGTGCACGACCTCCGGCACCAGCTCGATGCGGACGTCGTGCGCTCGCCGGAGCGCACCGCGGACGTCGTGCACCAGCTACGGGCCTACTTCACCGGCGAGCGGCGGCGCTTCGACATGCGTCTCGACCTGCGACACGTCACTCCCTTCCAGCGCCGCGTGCTCCTGGCGGCGGCGCGCGTGCCGGCCGGGAAGCTCGTCTCCTACGGCGAGATCGCACGGCGCATCGGGGAGCCCCGGGGCAGCCGGGCGGTCGGCCAGGCGCTCGGGCACAACCCGATCCCCATCGTGATCCCGTGCCATCGGGTGGTGGCTGCAGGCGGACGCATCGGTGGATACACCGGCGGTCTCGCCATCAAGCGCAAGCTGCTGCGGCTCGAAGGGTCGCTCGCGGCGGTTGCGGGTTGAGCCGGCGACAGGAGCGGGCGACCCGGTTGACCACCGCGGGCGGCGAGGGCTAGGGAACTCGCCCATGCCTCGCGCCCTCCTGGTCCCGCTTGCCGTCGCCCTGATGTCCGCGCCGGCCGGCGCCCAGATGGTGCGCTCCGAAGCCGCGGGCCTGCGCTTCAGCGTGCCCGGCGTGTGGACCCGCGTTCCCGCGCCCTCCGACATGAGGGCGGCGCAGTTCCGGGTGCCGCACAGCGGAAGCGACGGCGAGGACGCGGAGCTGGTCCTGTTCTACTTCGGGAAGGGCCAGGGCGGCAGCCCGGAGCAGAACGTCGACCGCTGGACCGGCCAGTTCACGCGGCCGGACGGCAAGCCGGCGAAGGACGAGGCGGTGGTCACGATCCGCACCGTCAACGGGCTCAAGCAGACCTCGGTCGACGTCTCGGGGACCTACAAGCCGATGCCGATGGGGGGCGGAAACGGAGCGGACAAACCCGGCTGGCGGCTTCTGGCCGCGGTGATCGAGGGACCGGGCGGTCCCTGGTTCTGGCGCCTCACGGGACCGGAGACCACGGTGGGCGCGGCGAAGCCGCAGCTCGACGCGCTCCTCGCCTCTCTCGAGGCGCATCAGTAGGCGCGCGTTCCGTCAGACCGGCCGCGCCCGCAGGCGCGCCGCGATGGCGTCGTCCAAGGCGGCGTCGATCGCCGTCCAGGCGAGCGCCAGCGCGCCATCCAGGAGGGCACGATCGGCGGGCGGCGTGATGCAGTGAGCCGCGAACTCGGGCTGGTGGTTGACGGCCGGGAGCGATGCGACTCCGATCATCGGGTGGATCGCCGGCAGCGCATGCGAGACGTTGCCCATGTCGGTCGACGCCGCGAAGCGCGTGAACTCGGGACGGGGCGTCACGAACCTGCGACCGAGCGCCTCGGCGTTCGCCTGGTAGAGGGCCGCCAGCGCGCCGTCGTGCCGCACCTCGGCGTACACCGGCGGCGAGTCGTCGATGCGGAGCGAGCACCCCGTCGCGAGGGCGCCCGCCTCGAAGCAGCGCAGCACCTTCGTCTTGATGTCGCCCAGCTCGGCGAGCGAGCGGGCGCGCACGTAGTACCGTGCCGTCGTGTGCGCGGGCACCACGTTCGGAGCCTCGCCGCCGCGTGTGACGATGCCGTGCACGCGATCGGTCGGACGGATGTGCTGGCGCAGGAGCCCGATCGCCGACTGGGCGACCACCAGGGCGTCGGCGGCGTTCACGCCGAGCTCGGGAGCGGCGGAGGCGTGCGACGCCTTGCCGTGGAAGTGGGCCTCGAACTCGGCGAAGGCCAGGGTGGGCGGCTCGAGCATGTCGAGGGGCGCGGGGTGCGCCATCATCGCCGCGTGCACGCCGGCGAATGCGCCGCGCTCGAGCAACAGGATCTTCCCGCCGCCGCTCTCCTCGGCCGGCGTGCCGACGACGCTCACGGTGAGGCCGACGTCGTCGGCCACCCGGGCCGCCGCCAGACCGGCTCCCACGGCGAGCGCCGCGATCAGATTGTGGCCGCAGGCATGGCCGATGTCGGGGAGGGCGTCGTACTCCGCGCAGATGGCGACGTGCAGCGGTCCCGAGCCGGCGCGGGCAACGAACGCGGTGGGGATGTCGCAGACGCCGCGCTCGACCCGGAAGCCGGCGGCGTCGAGCGCGTCGGCCAGCCAGCCCGCGGCGTGCTCCTCCTCGAAGGCGAGCTCGGGCCGAGCGTGGATGCGGCGGCTGAGTGCGAGCAGGTCGCCCTCGCTGGCGGCCAGGCTCTCGCGGGCGCCGTCCTTGACGTTCATGCTGCCTTCGCATCGCGCAGCCCGTCGCCGGCGTCAAGACCGGCTGCTACAGTCGCCGCCATGCACGACGGCCTGCTCGTGATCGATGCCGATGCGCACAAGATGGAGAACCCGATGGTGTTCTTCGACTACCTGGACGCCCCGTACCGCGGGCGGCTCGCCTCGCGCACCGACCGCCACGGGCAGCCCCGCCTCGTGATCCGCGACGTCGACCCGCGCACCGGCCGGCCGGAGCTCGAGCGCGTCTTCCCTCAGCCGGAGGGACCCGGCAAGGGCGCGTTCGCCGCGATCCATCCCGAGACCGCCATCGGCGGCGTCTTCAACCGCATCCGCATCGAGCACATGGACCGCGAGGGGATCGATGCACAGGTCCTCTACGGCTCGATGACGCTGAGCTTCGAGGCCATCCTCGACCCCGAGCTGGCCGTCGCCTGCATGCGGGCCTACAACCGCTACATCGCCGACGACTGTCGGGCCTGGCACGGGCGGCTCTTCCCGGTGGGGTTCATCTCGCTGGCGGACGTCGGCGAGGCGGTGCGCGAGGTCCGGCGCTGCATCGACGAGCTGGGGATGATCGGCGTGCACCTGCCGCCGAGCGTTCCGGTGCCGCATCCGGAGGCGCGCGACGCCTTTCCGCGCATCCGCCTGCCGAAGCACCTCTGCCACCCGGACTTCCACCCCGTCCTGGCGGCCGCCGCCGAGCTCGACGTCGCGGTCGGTGTGCACGGCTCGCCCGGCGTCTACCTGCCGTCCGGCATCGCCGAGCAGGTGGACACCTTCATCCTGTCGCACATCTTCGGACACCGGAACCAGATGCAGATGGCGCTGGCGACGTGCGTCTTCGAGGGCCTGTTCGACCGCTTCCCGACGCTCCGCCTGGGCTTCCTCGAAGCGGGCTGCGGCTGGCTGCCCGACCTGGTGCACGCCTTCCACGAGCACTGGGAGAAGCGCATCCGCGACTTCGATCCTTCGATCCGCATGCCGCGCGGGCGCTTCGCCAGCGAGCTCCTGCGGGAGCGCGTCGGAGCGGACGCGCAGGCGCCATCCCTGGCGCAAGCTGCGCCAGGCGGTCCACCTCTACCGGCGCACCTCCCGCGAGCAGCGCGCGGCCGACACCGACGCCTTCCTCTACGAGCATCGCGCCCTGGATCACGACCCGGTCGACTTTTTCCGCCGCGGACAGGTGTTCGTCAGCTTCGAGTCCGACGATCCGGCGCCCGCGTACCTGCGCGAGGCGCTCGGCGAGTGGGGCGAGGACGTCGCGTGCTTCAGCGCCGACTACGGTCACTGGGACGGCGTGCTGACCGACTGCGTGCGCAGCGTCGCCCGCGCCCGGCCGTACGCCCGCGAGCACCTGCAGAAGCTGCTCGCGGGCAACTGCCTGCGCTTCTACGGGCGGCGGCTGGAGTTGGGGGTTCGGGAACCCCTGGCAGGAGAGGGTCTTCCTGCCGCAGGTGAGCGCGGAGGAGCCTGAGCTATCGGACTCGTGGACGGGCATCACCCGCGTAATACCGTCGTCTCTGGCGTCCAGGGGGTTCAGCCCCGCACGGCGCGCGAGGGGACGATGTCGAACCGCCGTCGCCCGTCGATTCGGTAGGTCTCGAAATCGTCGTGGTCGATGGTGAAGACCGTCTTCAGCGACTCGCGCTGCGCCAGATGGACCAGCGTGGCGTCGGTGAAGTCCATCGGGCGGTCGTGGTAGCGCTTCATGAGCGTCTCGAGGGCGGCGAGATCGGTGTCGTCGATCGGCAGCACCGTCAACACCCCGGATCGGATGAGGGTCCACGCTCCCGTGATCGCGCGACGGTCGTCCCCGAGCAGGTGAAAGACCTCGGTCAGCACCGCCGCGGAGGTCGCGAGAGGCATACGAAGACCGCGGAACGCGGAGACGCACCTGGCATGCCATTCGTCGCGCGCGTCGAGGAGGGCCACGATCGGACCGGTGTCGATCAGGGCGCTAGCGGGCACGCCGCGCCTTCAGCCGCTCACGAACGAGCCGGCGCACCTCCTGGCTGCGGCCCGGGTTGTCGCCACGGATGGTGCCGAAGCAGCGAGCAGCTGCCGCGTGGAGGCGGGCCTGTTCGCCATCGTCGGTGCCGGACCGCGTACGTCGCAGCCAGTCGTCGACGACGTGCGAGAGCAGCGCAGCGACCGTGCGCCGCTCACGCCGGGCGGCGTCTTCGAGGGCGCGTTTGAGGTCCGGGGCGAGTCTCCAGCTGTACACCTCGCTCTTGGCCATGCACTACAGTGTAGTGCACGTTGCGGAAGTGCACAAGAGCCGAGCGGCGGCCCGGCACCTGATCTTGCCGCGCCAGGCGGCCTTCCGCTAGACGAACGAACGCATGTTTGGTCTGCTCTACACCGCCGAGGAGGAGGCGTTCCGCGCCGAGATCCGTGGCTGGCTCGCAGGTCACCTGCCGCCCACGCCGCCTCCGGAGGACGAGGAGGAGCGGCGCACGTTCCAGCGGGCCTGGCAGCGCGAGCTGGCGGAGGCGGGCTGGGTCGGCATCCAGTGGCCGCGGGCGCACGGCGGCCGGGGCGCGACGCTGAAGGAGCAGATCATCTTCACGGAGGAGATGGCCCGGGCGCGCGCGCCGGAGATTCTGGACGCGGTCGCGGTGAACATCGTCGGCTCGGTGCTGATCGACGCCGGCAGCCCGGCGCAGCAGCAGCGCCACCTGCCGCGCATCCTGCCGGCGGACGACGTGTGGTGTCTCGGCTTCTCCGAGCCGAACGCGGGCTCCGACCTGGCGTCGCTACGCTGCCGCGCGCGACGCGACGGCGACCACTGGATCGTCGACGGGCAGAAGGTGTGGTCGAGCAAGGCGCACTTCGCCGACTGGCTGCTCCTGCTCGTGCGCAGCGATTCGAGCGCGCCGCGCCATCGCGGCCTGAGCTGCCTGATCGTCGACATGAGGAGTCCCGGCGTCACCTGGCGCCCCTTGGTGCAGATCAGCGGCCGCCGGGAGTTCAACGAGGTGTTCCTGGAGGGCGTCAGGGTGCCGGTCGAGAACACGGTCGGCCCCGTGAATGGCGGATGGCCGATCATCCGACGGGCCCTCGCGCACGAGCGCGGCACGCTGTGGGCGTTCGATTTCAAGATCCGCCTGCAGAACGGCGCCCTCGCGCTCGCCGACCTCTACCGGCGCGTGCGCGCCGGCGGCGCGGGGCGCGGGGATCTCGCGGCGCTGCGCCAGCAGGTGTCGCAGGCGCACGTCGAGTCGGAGGTGTTCGCCGCGCACACCTTGCGCCTCCTTCCGCGGCTGCATGCCGGAGAAGACGCGGGAGCCGATGCCGCGCTCCAGAAGCTCTTCGGCAGCGAGATCCAGCAACGCGCGTGCGAGCTGTCGATGCAGCTCGAGGGCGCGTACGCGCAGCTCGCCATGGGCGAGGCGTGCGCGATCGACCGGGGCGAGTGGCAGGAGCGCTATCTCTACTCGCGCTCGGTCACGATCTCGTCGGGCACCTCGGAGGTGCTGCGCAACTTGATCGCCCAGCAGGCCCTGGGGCTGCCGCGAGGCTGAGCGGTCAGCCGAGGGTGACGGCGCGCGCGGCGGCGGTGAGGTCGCGCGTCGGCGTCCGGCAGGGCAGGCCCGCGCGGTAGAGATAGCGCGTGACGCGCAGCGCCCGATCGAGCGCGACCACGGTCGACGACACGGTCCCGTAGGCGTCTCCGTGGTGACAGAGGCAGACGTCGGCGTCCGCGCCGTGGGTGGTGAGGAGATCGAAGCCGGGCGGCGCGCCTTCGAGGAGCGATGCGGCGTACCGCGCGCGCGTGCTCTCACCATGCGCGAACGGAGCGTTGACGATGACGTGCAGCCCGGCGAGCGAGCGGCGTCGGCCCGAGGACCGTGCCGTCACCGAGGTGCGTCAGCACGCGCGCGCCCGCGTCGTCGACGACGAGCAGGTTGAAGGCGCTGTACGGGCTCAGGTCGCGGGGCAGGGTGCCCGCGACCGCGGCCAGGGGGAGCTGACCGCGGCTCGGCGCGTCGGGCCGGCGCGCCGCGCCCGCGATGTTGGTGACGGCGGCGAGTCCCCGGCGGCCGACGGCGAGCCAGGTGCCGCCGGCGAGACGATCGCGCCCGGCGAACACCCCGGGCGCGATCTCCGCCGGGTCGTCTGCCGGCCGGTCGCGGAACTCGTCACGGTTGGCGGCGAGCAGGACGGCCTCGTCCGGGTCGGGTGCCAGGCGCAGCAGGATGGTGCACACGCGAGCGACGCGCTAACACGCGGGGCGGGGCCGGTCCACCCGCGCCGTCAGTCGTCGATCGGCGGCAGCGAGCAGGCGGCGCAGCGCTCGGCGCGGTCGACCAGGCTGCCGAGCGAGTCCTCGCACTCGTCGTCGAGCAGGCGAGGGATGATCGCGCCGGTGCGACGGAGCTTGAGCATGGCGAGGCGGACGAGGAAGCGCTGACGCTTCGGGCGCTGCACCTCCGCCGCGCGCTCGAGCAGATCGCGCGCTCGCGTGAGCCGGTTGGTGATCGGGCTCGGGAGCCGCACGTCGTCGCAGCGGTTCGCGATGTCGTAGGGCGGCGGGACGCAGCCATCGAGGTCGCAGTCGTCGCCGTCGTGCGGAGGGGCGCACGCCGCGGGCGCCGAGTCGAAGAGCGGACCCTGATCGCCGCACACGCCGCCGTGCCCGTTGTCGTGTCGCACGCAGACCTCGACCTCCCCGGTGCAGAAGGCGCCCAGGGGGTCCTCGGCCCGGAAGGCGACGTGGTAGACCCGCCCATCACCCTCGCCGCTGCGCTCGGAGCGCAGCGCGACGACGCTCGTGCCGATGCCGTCGGCATCGCCGCACGTGTTCCCGTCGCCCGTGGCGTCGACCGGCTCGTCCTGCGCCACGGCGGCCACCGTGACGACGACCGGGTCACCGTCGGGATCGGTCACCCCGTCGATCGTGATCGGCACGAACTTGTGGTTCGGCGGCCACAGGGCGTCCGGTCCGGCGATGGCACCCGTGCAGTCCGGCGGCAGGTTGGGAATCTCGAGCTGACAGGCCGGCGAGCAGCCGTCGCCGGGTACGACATTGCCGTCATCGCAGGTCTCCGGCGGCTCGAGGACGCCGTTCCCGCACAACGCGTATGCAGCGGGCGCGAAGGCGAGGACGAAGGCGAAGAGCAAGGACGAACGCATCCGCATGCGTCTCTGCATGCGAACCGCGTGCCAGTGGCCGGTGCGCCGGTCCAGCCCCACGGCGAGAGCGGCTCCGGCATCGCTGCGACATCGTGTCCGTGCGCGATTCTACATCGGTTCGCCGGGGCCATCCGTCCGCCGGGCGTGCGCGCGGTCGTCTCCCTGCGCTACAACGCCGGTGCGATGGCGCAGCCTCTCTCTCGCCGCTCCGATCTTCTCGCCGACCAGGGAGCCCATCCTCCCTTCGGACACCGGCGCTTCGCCGCCGCCGACCCGCCGGTCCGAGCCGGCATCACGGGATCCGGTGCCGATCTGCTCCTGCTCGTCTGGTCGGCGACCGATCTGGCCCGCGAGATCGCAGCGGGCGTGCGGGTGCTCGGACGGCTCGGCATCGGGCCGGGGACCCGGGTGGCGAACACGCTCCCGGGAGCGCTCGCGACCCCCGGCGCGCTGCTGCTGGGCGACGTCGACGAGGCGCTCGGCGCCCTCGACGTTCCGCTCGGGACGGTGGAGAGCGAGGCGGTGGCGCGTGCGGCATGGGAGCTCGTCGATCGCGTGCAGTGCGAGGTTCTGGTGCTCGACCCCGCGACGGCCGGCACGTTCTTCGCGGCCGCACCGGTCGCACCGCGTCCGTGGCTCCGGGGCGTCGTGTGGCTCGTCCGGGGCGACGGCTCCCCGCTGCCGCCGGCTCCCGGCTCAGGAGCCTGGCAGCGCAGCTGGCTCGCCGTGCCGGAGGTGGCGAGCTTCGTCGCCGGCTCGTGTGAGCACGGACGGCTGCACGTCGACGAGGGCGTCGACGCCGCGGTGATCGACGGCGCCCTCGTGCTGACGCCGCACGGTGCGGCGGCCGCGCGCGGTGCGCTCGACACCGGCATCGCCGCGCGCCTCCTGGCGTCGTGCACCTGCGGAGCGGCCGGCCCGGCCCTCGAGCTGCCGGACGTTCCGCTTGTGGCTCCGCAACCCATGCGCTAGCGCGGAGCACGCGATGCCGTCGTCCTCCGATCCGTTCGCCCCCTTCGCCGAGAAGCTCGCGCGCGCCGAGCAGCCCGGGTTGCTGATCGAGGTGTTCCGCCGTCAGTACGAGCGGCTGCGCGCCGGCGAGACCGGCAAGGTCTCGGCAGCGGAGATCGACGCGGTCGCCGGCGTCCCCGACGCCGCCGGCATGGCCCGTCATCGCGCCGCGGGGCTGGCGGCGCTCGATCGGGCCGTGGTCGTCAAGCTGAACGGCGGCCTCGGCACCACCATGGGCCTCACGCAGGCGAAGTCGCTGCTGCCGGTGAAGGGCGATCTCACGTTCCTCGACATCATCGTCCGTCAGGTCCTGCACCTGCGCGCCGCCAATCGGGTGCGGCTGCCCCTGGTCCTGATGAACAGCTTCCGGACGCGCGACGACTCCGCCCGCGTGCTCGCGCGCTACCCCGACCTGGCGAGCGCCGGTCCCGCGGACTTCCTGCAGCACAAGGTGCCGCGCATCCTCGCCGCGGACTCGAGTCCGGTGTCGTGGCCGCGCCAGCCCGAGTACGAGTGGTGCCCGCCCGGCCACGGGGACATCTACGCCGCGCTCCAGACCTCGGGCGTGCTCGCGACGCTGCTCGACGCCGGCATCCGGTGGGCCTTCGTCTCGAACGCCGACAACCTGGGGGCCGTGATGGATCCCGACATCCTCGGCTGGATCGCGACCGAGCGCGTGCCGTTCGTGATGGAGGTGTGCGACCGGTCCGAGGCCGATCGCAAGGGCGGGCATCTGGCTCGCCGCAAGGACGGCCGCCTGATGCTGCGCGAGTTCAGCCAGTGCCCCGACGACGAGATCGAGTCCTTCCAGGACATCGCGCGCTACCGCTACTTCAATACCAACAGCCTGTGGGTCGATCTGCGCGCGCTGGCGGACGTGCTGCGCGCGACGCAGGGCATCCTCGACCTGCCCCTCATCGTCAACCGCAAGCCGGTCGATCCCGACGATCCATCGTCGCCCCAGGTCGTGCAGCTCGAGACCGCGATGGGCGCGGGGATCGCCCTCTTCGAGGGCGCCAGCGCGCTGCACGTGTCGCGCGAGCGCTTCGTGCCGGTGAAGTCGGCGAGCGATC
Organism: uncultured delta proteobacterium; assembly: GCA_963815115.1. Classification (GTDB taxonomy): domain Bacteria; phylum Desulfobacterota; class Binatia; order DP-6; family DP-6; genus CAVQLX01. The sequence continues at coordinate 289,740 of CAWFFN010000005.1, forward strand.
TGCTGGCCCTGTGGTCCGACGCGTACGAGGTGACGGACGACTTCCGCATCGTGGTCTCGCCGCGGCGCGCGGCGGCGGATCTCGTCGTCGACCTCGACCCGAAGCACTTCCGGCAGGTCGGCGACCTGCGCACGCGCTTTCCCGAGGGCGCGCCGTCCCTGGTCAGGGCGCGGCGCTTCGTGGTGCGAGGCGACGTGCGCTTCGGGGGCGGGGTGGTGGTGGACGGGGACGTCGAGGTGGCCCAGTCCGGTCCGCAGCCGCTGGTCGTGCCGTCCGGCAGCCGGCTCGCCGGATGACGCCGGGAGGGCCCGTCGCCGCCCCGATGCTACCTGACGGCGATGGTCCGCAGGCGCACCATCGCGGCCCGGCGTGCGATGCGCGCCGCGCGGGCGTCGAGCGCGCGGGTCGGAGCGCCCGGATTGCGCGCGCGCGGATCCGGTAGCGCCGCGGCCAGGAGGGCCGCCTGCCGCGCGTCCAGACGATCGGCTGGCACGCGGAAGTAGCGCTGCGCCGCGGCCTGTGCGCCGTAGATGCCGGGTCCCCACTCGATCACGTTCAGGTACACCTCGAGGATGCGCCGCTTGCTCCACAGCACCTCCATCAGACCGGCGAACCAGATCTCGAGCGCCTTGCGCACGTAGGTGCGCGCCTGCCAGAGATACACGTTGCGGGCGCACTGCATGGTGATGGTGCTGGCGCCGCGCACGCGACCCTCGTCCGCGTGGCGCCGATTCCAGGCCTGCGCCTTGCGCAGGGCGGGGACGTCGACGCCCCAGTGGGTGAAGAAGTGCGCGTCCTCGGCGGCGATGACCGCCCGCAGGAGGGCCGGGCTGATGCGGTCGAGCGGCACCGAACGGTGGTCGATTCCCACCCACCGTCCGTGCAGCACGCCCCGGAACAGCTCGGTGATCATGAGGGGGGTCACCGGCGGGTTCGTCCATCGCACGGCGAGCACGGCGAGCGTGGAGCACAGGACGAAGATCGCCGCCATGCCACCCCCCCACCGGAGCACCCGCAGCGCCACGGGGCCTGCTTAGCGCGACCGGCCGGGTCCTGCACGCGCCCCTTGTGAGCGCGGGACCCCCGGGTATAGCTCTCGCGCCATGGCCGAGACCCGGGTCGGGCCTCACGGGCTCGCGTTCGCGCCGACGAAGGTCGGCGTCCTGATCGACCTCGACATGGGGACGAAGGAGGACTTCCTCGCCTGCCTGCGCTTCGCCTTCGACGAGGCGCTCGAGCAGCGCGTGCTGCTGCGGCCCGTCGAGCTGCTGGTGAAGGAAGCCGTCGGGCTCCCGCGCCTCGAGGCCCACAACGCCGCCCTGGGCTACCGCTGGCTCGTCGAGCAGGGCGTGCTCTGCACCATCGGTCCGCTGATCACCGACAACTCGATCGCCCTCGCGCCCGTCATCGATGCGGCGGGCGTGCCGGCGGTCACCTGGACGGGTACCGATCGCTACTTCGGCGAGTACTGCTTCAACCTCGGCAACGGCGGCCTGGCGGAGGAAGCGGCGATCATGGCGACCTGGATCCGGCGCAGCGGCTACCGTGCCGTCGGCATGATCCACGAGATCAGCCCGGGCGGCGTCGAGTACGCCGCGAACTTCCGCTGGTTCGCGGCGCGCGAGGGGCTCGACGTCCTGATCGAGGCCTACACCACGCAGATCCCCGACGACCTCGAGACCGTGCTCCGGAAGATCCGCGACCAGAGGCCCGACTGCCTCGCCTATCTCGGCTACGGCTACCCGACGATCCTGATGCGTCCGATCTTCGAGCGCCTGGGCTGGGATCCGCCACGCATCATGACCACCGCCTTCCAGTTCTGCTACGCGAAGCCCGAGTGGATGGCGGCGCTCGAGGGATGGGTCGGCGTCGACCAGATGTGCGAGCTCAACCCGCTCCTCCGCCCGATGCTCGACCGCTTCGCCGCCCATCTCGGCAGGCGGCGGGATCACACCGTGACGGCACTCAGCTACGACACCGCCCGGCTGATCGCCGAGGGCCTCGCGCGCGCCCCGCTCCTCACCCCGCGGGGGGTGAAGGAGGGGCTCGAGAAGGTGCGCATGCTGCCGGCGGTCAACGGCGGCCCTCGCACGCACATGAGCCTCGGGCCCTACGACCACAAGGCGTACAAGGGCGATTGGCTGGTGCTTCGGCGGATCGAGAACGGCCGCACGGTCTTCGTCGACTTCCACGATCCGGCGAGCACGAGCCCGCCGGCACGCTGAGCCACGCGGGCCGGCGCCCGCCGGGTCGACCCCCCGAGACGAGCCGCAAGACCAGTCCACCGTTGACCCCCCGAAGCGCCGGAGACTAGAAGAACGCTCGTTCGTCATGCCCCGACAGCCGCCGTCCGCCGCGCCGCTCCTGCCCACCGCGCCGGAATTCCTGCGCCTCCAGGCGGCCCGCCGGGGCGAGGCGGGCGGGCTGGTGTTCCGCGGCCGCGTGCTGCCGTTCGCCGAGCTCGCGGGCGCGGCCGACGACCTCGCGCGCTGGCTCGCCCGCCACGGCGTCGGCGCGACGTGTCCGGTCGGCCTCCTCGCCGGCAACGAGCCCGGCCTGGTCGCGGCGCTGTTCGCCATCTGGGGGCTGGGGGCCGTGGCGGTGCCGATCTCGGCGCGCTCCACGGCGGAGGAGGCCGCACGCCTCCTCACCCACGCGCGAGCCCGGATGCTGATCGCGGACCCGCCGCGGGCCGAGGTGGCGCGTGAGGCCGGGACTGCGGCCGGCGTCACGGCGGTCGTGATCGAGCCGGAGTTGCCCCTCGATCCCGCGCTGCTCCGGCGCGACGAGCCGGCGCGTGCCGCCACGCCGCGCGCACCGGTGCCGTCTGCGGTCGCTGCCATCGCGTACACCTCGGGCTCGACCGGCGCGCCCAAGGGCGTCGTGCTGACGCACCAGAATCTGCTGTGGGCGACGCTCGCCTGCGCGCAGGCACGGGGCGACGATGCCGAGGGCGTGGGGCTCTGCATGAGCCCCCTCACCCACGTTCCCGTCCTGGTGTCGCACCTGCTCTGCCGCGTGCTCCTCGGCGCCCGTGCCGTGCTGCTCGAGAAGTTCGACGTCGCGGTGGTCCTGGAGGCGGTGGCGCGATTCGCGGTCACCGATCTGCCGCTCATCGGCGGCATGGTCTTCGACGTCGTCGCGCTCGACCGGGTTCCCGACGCCGTCCGCCAGGGCGTGCGCAAGGTGAGCGTGGGCGGCGCTCCGACGCCGATGCCATCGAAGGAGGCGCTCGGGGCGCTCTTCGACCACGCGGAGGTGATCGAGGCGTACGGCCAGACCGAGTCGACCGACGGCGTGCTCATGGCCCGCGGCCGGAGCATCTTCGAGCGTCCGGGCACGGTCGGGCGGGTGAACCCGTACGTCCAGGTCGCCATCCGCCGGCCGGGCGGCGCGCTCGCGGCGCCGGACGAGGAAGGCGAGATCGTCATCGGCGGGCCGACGGTGATGCGCGGCTACCACCGTGATCCAGCCGCCACGGCCACCGCCATCCGGGACGGCTGGCTGCACACCGGCGACCTCGGGCGTCGCGACCCCGAAGGCTACTTCTTCGTCACCGGACGGGTGAAGGACGTCATCATCACCGGCGGCGAGAACGTGTCGCCGGCCGAGGTCGAGGCGGTGCTGCGCGCCCACCCCGACGTCGCGGACGTTGCCGTGATCGGCACCCCGCATCCGCGCTGGGGCGAGCAGGTGACGGCCGTGGTGGTCCGGCGCGATGGCTCGGCGATCGACGGGGAGGCGCTGGGGGCGTTCGTCGGCATCCACCTCGCGGCGTTCAAGCGGCCGCGGCGCATCGAGTTCGTGCCCGCGCTGCCGCGCAACGCGTACAACAAGGTGCAGACGCACCTGCTGCGCGAGCAGCTCGGAGGTGCGTGATGGCGTGGCTGCTGCTCGTCGTCGCGAGCGCATTCGAGGTCGTGATGGCGCTCGGGCTCAAGTGGAGCCAGGGCTTCACCCGTCTCGGCGGCTCCGTCCTGGCGATCGCCGGCGGCGCGGTCAGCATGGCGCTCCTCGCGATGGCGCTCCGCAGCCTGCCCGTCGGGACCGGCTACGCGGTGTGGACCGGCCTCGGGGCCGTGTTCACCGCGCTCGTGGGCATGCTCGCGCTGGGCGAGAGCCGGGACGCGCTGCGGCTCGCCGGCATCGCGGCCGTCGTCTTCGGGGTCGTGTTGCTGCAGCTGTCGGAGCAGCATTGACGGAGGGCCTGATGGAGTACGAGCAGATTCGCTTCGAGGTCGCCGACCAGGTGGCGACGCTCACCTTGCACCGCCCCGAGCGCCGCAACGCGTGGACGCGACGCATGGGCGTCGAGATGCGCGACGCCCTCCGGCAGGCCGACGAGCGCGACGACGTGCGCGCCGTCGTCGTCACCGGCGCGGGGCGCGACTTCTGCGTCGGGGCCGACCTGGAAGGCGGCGGGACGGTGTTCGACGAGGCGCGAGCCACGGAGCAGGAGCGCGGCGAGCGCCTGTCGCTGCGCGCGTGGGAGGTGCGCAAGCCCGTCATCGCGGCGCTCAACGGCGCGGTCGCCGGCGTCGGGGCCACGCTGCCCCTGCAGTGGGACATCCGGCTCGCGGGCGAGAGCACGCGCATCACCTTCGTCTTCGTGAAGCGCGGGCTCGTGCCCGAGGCGGCGAGCACCTGGCTCCTGCCCCGGCTGGTCGGCATGAGCCGTGCGACCGATCTGCTGCTCACCGGACGGCTGGTCTCGGCGCGCGAGGCGCTCGAGATGGGGCTGGTCTCGCGCGTGGTGCCCGACGCCGAGCTGCTGCCGGCGGCGCATGCCCTCGCGCGCGAGATCGCGGAGCAGACCGCGCCGGTCGCGGTGGCGCTCACCAAGCAGCTCCTCTGGCACATGACCGGCGAGCTCGACCCGGCGGCGGCCGAGCACCTCGACGCGCAGGTCTTCGGCTGGACCACCCAGTCGCCCGACGCCAAGGAGGGCATCCGGGCGTTTCTCGAGAAGCGTGCGGCGCGCTGGCAGATGAAGCCCACGGCCGACACGCCCCCGCTGGCGCGCTTCCGCAAGCGATGAAGACGCTGGGCGCGTTCCTCGACGCCACGGCCGCGCGCGCGCCCGGGCGCGAGGCGGTGTCGTGGGCCGAGCGCGACACGGTGAGCGAGCGCGCCACCTGGGCCGAGCTGCGCGCCGACAGCCGGCTCGCCGCGCGCAAGCTGCTCGGGCTCGGGGTCGGCAAGGGGACGCGCGTCGGGCTGCTGTGCCCCAACCGTCCCGAGTGGCTGCCGATCGCGTTCGGGGCGCTCAGGCTGGGCGCCGTCCTGGTGCCCTTCTCGACCCTCTGGAAGCGCGACGAGATCGCCTACGCCCTGGCACACGGCGACGTCCAGGTGCTGCTCGCGCGCACCGGGTTCCTGCGGCGAGACTACCTCGCGGACCTGAACGTCCTGTTCCCGGAGCTGGACGACACGGCTCCGGGCCGGCTGGCGAGTGCCGTCGCCCCTGCGCTGCGGCGCGTGGTGCTCCTGGCGCCGGGCACGCGCCGGCGGGGCGGAACGCGCGGCGCCGAGCGCTGGGACGCGATCTCCCCGGCGGCCGACGACGGCTTCCTCGACGCCGTCGAGCGCAGCGTGTCGCCGACCGACGTCGCCACCATCTTCTTCACCTCCGGCACGACGGCGCAGGCGAAGGCCGTCGTGCACAGCCACGGCGCGCTCACCACCTCGGGCGATCGGGTGGGGGACTGTCTCGGCGTCGGCCCGGAGGATGCCTGGTGGGGCCACATGCCGCTCTTCTGGAGCGGCGGATTCGTGATCGGCGCGCTCGCCACCATGGCGGGCGGCGGCCGCATCGTGCTCCAGGAGCAGGTCGACGCCGGCAGCGCGCTGGCGCTGCTCGAGGCCGAGCGCTGCACCATCATGGCCGGCTGGCATCAGGCCGGCCCGTTGCTCGACCACCCCGACTTCGGGCGGCGGCGCCTGGCGCTGAAGAAGGGGTCGTACCATCCGCTTGCGGAACGCCTTCTCGGTCCCGATCATCTCGCCGTCGGCATGTACGGCATGAGCGAGACGGCCACCTGCGTGGCGTGCGCGCGCTGGGACGACCCGCCCGCGGTGCGGCGCGAGACCTTCGGGCGTCCGCTCTCCGGGATGGAGGTCCGCATCGCCGATCCCGACACCGGCCGGTCCGTCGAGCCCGGAGCGCAGGGCGAGATCCTGGTGAAGGGCCCGACGCTCATGGAGGGGTACTATCGCGTCCCGCGCGCCGAGAGCTTCGACCGCGAAGGCTTCTTCCACACCGGCGACCAGGGTTGGCTCGACGCCGAGGGCTGCCTGCACTTCGCCGCGCGGCTGAAGGACGTGATCAAGACGGCCGGCGTGAACGTCGCCGCGGTGGAGGTGGAGGACGCGCTCGCCCGCCACCCAGCCGTGAAGGCGGCGCACGTCGTCGGGGTGCCGCATCCGACCCGCGGCGAGAACGTCGCGGCCTTCGTCGTGCCGCAGCCGGGCACGTCGCCGGACCCGGAGGCGCTCGCGGAGTTCGTCCGCAGCACGCTGGCCAGCTACAAGGTTCCCCGCCATGTCTTCGTCGTGGACGAGGCGGCCGTCCCCCGCACCGCAACCGGCAAGATCGAGAAGCCGGCGCTGCGCCGCGAGGCCGAGCGCCGCCTGCAGGAGTGAGATGCCGATGCCGCAGTTCGAGACCATGCTGTTCGACGTGAGCGACCGGGTCGCCACCATCACCCTCAACCGCCCCGACCGCTTGAACGCCATGAACCAGACGCTCAAGGACGAGCTGCGCGAGTGCTGGCGGCTCGTCAAGAACGATTCCGAGGTGTGGGTGGCGATCGTGACCGGGGCCGGAAAGGCGTTCTCGACCGGCGCCGACGTCGAGGGCCTGGCGACGGGCGGCTTCACGCGGCCCGACCGCTGGCGCGAGCTGGCGCTCATCGAGGGCATCGTCGACCTCCCGACGCCGCGCCGGCAGCGCGTGTTCAAGCCGGTCATCGCCGCGGTCAACGGGGCCGTCGCCGGCTTCTCGCTCGACCTCGTCACCGAGGCCGACATCCCGATCGCGTCCGAGCAGGCCTACTTCGTCGATCCGCACGTGTCGCTCGGCCTGGTGTCGTCGCACGAGATGGTGAACATGGCCCGCCGGGTGCCGGTCGCCGTCTGCCTCCGCATGGCGCTCCTCGGCAAGCACGAACGCATGAGCGCGCAGCGCGCCTACGAGGTCGGTCTGGTCACCGAGGTGGTGCCGCACGCGCAGCTCATGGAGCGCGCCCGCGAGCTCGCCGCGCTGATCTGCCAGAACGCGCCGCTGGCGGTGTGGGGCACGAAGATGGGGATCCTCCAGGGACTCGGGCTGCCGGTCGCGCAGGCGGAGGAGATCGCTGCCGGCTACCTCGAGGTGAACGAGCAGTCCGACGACTACCACGAGGGACCGCGGGCCTTCGTCGAGAAGCGCCGGCCGGCGTGGAAGGCTCGATGATCCGAGCCGGCGGCCTGCTGCTGCTCGGGCTCGCGCTTCTCGCCTGCCGCCGGGAGCAGGAGGCGCCTCCGAGCGCGGAGGCGCATTCCACGGAGGCGGGTTCAAAGACAGCCGCGGCGGCGCGCCCGCTCTCGACCGACATCACGCCGCATCTCACGGCTCTCGCCGGCAACGACGAGGTCCTCGCCGGCGACGCGCAGGAGGCCCTGGTCGAGCTCGGGCCCGCGGTGGTGCCGGCGCTGATGGCGGCGCTCCCGCAGCAGCCCACGGCCGCGCGAGTGCGCATCGTGCGCGTCCTGGCGCGCATCCGGAGCGCGGACGCCGTCGAGGTGCTGAACCTGACGGCATCGAAGGACGGCGACCTCGAGGTGCGCGCCGCATCGTTGCGCGCCCTCACGGCGCTCGGCGACGAGGGCAGCCGCCAGGTGCTGATCGCGGCGCTGGACGATCCGCTGCCGGCCGTGCGCTGGGCCGCGCTCGCCGCGTGCGCGACCCGCTGCACCACGCCGGACGCGATCGACAAGATGGCCGCGCTGGCGGTGAACGACCCCGATCTCACGGCCGGGTTGATGGCACGGGCGACGCTCGCGAGGCTGCGCGCCGCTGGCCACGCCGAGCCCGTGCAGGCGGCCGTGGTGAGGAAGGCGCTCCCCGCGCTCTCCGGAGGCACGCCCGACACGCGAGCGCGAGCCGCGCTGCTGGCCGTCGACGGCGGGGATGCCGCCGCGCTGGCGTCGCTGGGCGCGCTGGCGACCGGAGTGTCCCCCGCGCTCCAGCGCCAGGTCGCGTTCGCGCTCGGCAGCGAGGGAGGCGCCGCGGCCGTCGAGCCGTTGAAGGCCCTGCTCGCGCAGCAGGACGCGGACGTCCAGCTCTACGCCTACGATGCGCTCCGCAAGCTCGGTGACCGCGGCGTGAGCGGCGCACAGGAGGCGACCGCCGCCTATGCCGGCCCGAAGCCGTGGGCGCCGCTCGCGGCGCCGGACGCGTGACGGCGGCGGCGGGATCGCATCGCGATCCTGGCGGGACGGGACTACGGCCCGCCCCGCCAGGAGGATCAGAAACTCGGTCGCCTAGAGGGTGAGCGTGCCAATCGCAAGGTGGATCGTCTTGATCCCCTTGCCGGGAAGGGCGGTGAGGCACTGGACGCCGAGGTTGAGAATGTCTTCACCGGTGACCGCGACCGTCGACGGCGTGCCTCCGCCGAACGCGCTGGGGGCCACGAGGCTCTGACCGCTCAGGGTGAACTGCCCGTACTGCGCCGCGCCGAACCCGCCGCCCGGCATGAACGTCGTACCGGTGATCGTCCCGTTGGCGGCAGTCGTCGAGCTCACGTCCAGCTTCTGTCCCGAGGCCGCCTTCCACTTCGCGACCAGGTTGCCCGTGATCGTTGCAGGTGCCAGCAGGCCGGTGCATCCGGCGCCGCCGACCGTGTTGAGCGTGCCCCCGACCGAACCCGACACGATGGTCGGGTTGGCCGGCGCCATCGGATCGGACGGCGTGGCCCCCGTCACCGCGCACCCGCCGAGCGTGGCCTTGACCTTGATCTGGGCGGTGCCGGTGGACGTGGGCGAGATGGGTGGCTTGATCGAGGCGGTCCCGATGACCGTGTTGCACGTGACGGTCGCACCCGAGGTGTCGTACGTCACCGTCGCGGCGCCGGCGCCCGCGGGGAGACCGCCGAGGACCAGAGCAACAGCCGTTCCGAATAGCGCAACCCTGTTCTTCATGATCGTCTTTCTCCTTCTTCCTTCTTCCTGTTGGGTCGATGTTTCTTCGATGTGACTCGGATCAGGCGACTTCAGCGCCCCGAGGAAGGCCTCGCCATCCTCCAGCGCGCTCGCCTGGTCCACCGCCGCGCGCGAGACGGCGCCCCGACCGGGAATCACGAGCCTGTTCTTCGCGCGGACTCTCCCCCTCCTCGAGTGTGGGCTGGTGAAGCAAACGACCGTTCGTGTCCATAGCCAAGTCGTCAGCCGAGCGTCAATGGAAATGTTGTTGACGCGTCGCGCGACTTTTCAGGGCGTCCGGGATGCCCGACGCCGTGTGGCCGCCCACGACCCGGGTGTGACGCCATCGACGCGCACCTGACGGACCGCGAACAGCCAGCTCCCGCCGCTGAGCGCATAGCGGTCGCGATAGCGCCCCCAGTGATCGGGCCCTTCCTCGGTGACGACCAGGAAGTAGCTCGATCCCGTGGCGCTCTCGACACCCGAGACGTCGATGCGCAGGCTCGATACGTGATGTCGAATGGATCGCGCCGCCGGCGATTCACGCGCGCTGGATCGGGTGTCGGCGAGGAAATCGAGGATGGCCTGCCGGCCACGCAACGGCTCGCGGCCGTCGATCTCGAGGAGGCCCGTCTCCGCGAACAGGGCGACCAGCTCGTCGAAACGCCCACCGTCGGCGTGATGTGCGTAGCGCGCGACCAGCTCGCGGATCTCCTCGCGCGCCGCCAGCTCCCAGGGCTCCATCGCGGGTCTCAGCCTCCGCCGAGCTCCGCGAGCACGGCGTCAGAGGACGTGACGGTGGCGAGCAACGGCATGATGTTGTCCACGGAGAAGCGGTGCCACTCGTCCGGGTAGCTGGCGCAGCAATCCTCGATCACGACGACGTCGAAGCCGCGGTTCACCGAGGCGCGCACGATGCCCTCGACCGCCAGGTTGGTCGACACCCCGGTCATGAGCAGCGTGGTGCGGCCGAGCTGGCGCAGCACGGGGTAGAGCTGCGTGCCGTACGAGCCGTCGATGCCGACGGTGCGCTCGAGCACGAAGTCCTGCGGCTGCGGCGTCAGCGCCTCGTGGACCTGCACGCCCCAGGTCCCCTCGATCAGCCGGGGCTTCGAGCCACCCAGCCGGTGGAGGCGCGTGTTCGGGCGGGGAAAGCCGGGCTTGCCGCAGAAGTTGATGTACAGCACCGGCACGCCGCGGGCGCGCGCGGCGGCCGTCAGCGCGCGCAGCTTGGCGATGATGCCGCGCTTCTCGACCTGGATGGCCAGCACGCCGCCGAGCCCCCGCTCGCCGATGTTCGACTCGTGGACGATGTCGTTCTGCATCTCGACGAGGCAGAGTGCGGCCCGATCGATGGGCAGAGCTAGATCGGCCACGGTGCGCTCCCGCGCGCGGGCGCTTCGTCCCGTCTCGCCGCCATGCCTCCCTGCGGTAGTGAGTCGGGGGTCGGGCGTCAAGACGCGAGCCGCCGCGGGCTTGACCCCGAGGGCGCCCCGTTGCTACCGCCCGTGATCACCGCCGCATGCACTGGCCCCCGAGCACCGACGACGTGACCCGCCTCGCAGAGACGCTGCGCTGGGTCGTGCAGCATTCTCCCTACTATCGGCGGCTGCTCGCCGCGGCGGGCGGTGACGTCGGGGACATCCGCACGTACGACGACTTTCGCCGCCGCGTCCCGCGCACCGCGAAGGCCGACCTGGTGGAGAACCAGCGCACGCATCCGCCCTTCGGAGAGTTCCTCGCCGTGCCGCGGGCGCAATTCGGCTCGCTGCACACGTCGCCGGGGCCGATCCTGATCCCGCGTCTCGCCTCCGAGCGCGGCGGGACGCCGGTGCTGGCGGCGTCGATCCGTGCCATGGGCGTGCGCCCGGGCGACGTCGCACACGTCACGCTGTCCTACCACATCATGCCGGGAGGCCTCCGCCTCCACCGCGCCTTCGAGGAGGCGGGCTGCCTCGTGCTGAACGGCGGCACCGGCAACAGTCGCCTCCAGGTGGAGCTGGCGCGGGCCTGGGGAGCGACGGTCTACGCCGGCACGCCGAGCTTCCTCGCCAACCTCGGCGACACCGCGCGCGAGCTCGGGCTCGATCCGCGGCGCGACCTGTCGTACCGCGTCGGCTTCTCGACCGCCGAGGCGCTCACCCCGGCGCTGCGCCGCGATCTCGAGGACACCTTCGGGATCGAGCTCTTCGATCACTGCGGCGAGGCACAGATCGGGCCGCTCGCCGGCGAATGCCGGGTGCACGACGGGATGCACGTGCACGCCGCCGACCTGTTCTGCGAGTTTCTCGATCCGGAGTCGGGCGAGCCGGTGGAAGCGGGCGGGACGGGCGAGCTGGTCGCGACGCAGCTCGGAGCGCGAGCGCTGCCCCTCGTGCGATATGCGCCCGGCGACGTCTTCCGCCTTCTGCCAGGCGCGTGCCCGTGCGGCGATCCGGCGCCGCGCGTGGTGTTCGTCGGCCAGGTCGGTGCCATCCGCAAGATCAAGGGCGTCCTGGTACACCCGGCGCAGGTGCATCGCGCGCTGTCCGCGATGCCCGACGTCGCGCGATTCCAGATCGTCGTCGACCACCCGGAAGGCGAGCGCTACGACCGCGCCGTGCTCCGCGTCGGGCTCACGTCGCGGCCCGACGACCCTGGCGCGTTCGCGCGGGCGGTCGCCGAGCGGGTGAAGGCGGCCGTCCTCGTCGGGATGGACGTGGAGCTGGTCGGGGCGGACGATCTGCCCGAGGGCGCGGCGCCGCCGCGCTTCGCCGACGTGATGGTGGATCGGCGGAGGAAGTCGTGACCGGCCGCCCGTCCGCCGACCGGCGCTACTACGATCCGGACGTCCAGACCATGCCGCGCGAGCGGCTGCGCGTGCTGCAAGCGCAGCGTCTCGTGCGGCAGCTCGATCGTATCTGGGAGACCCCGGTCCCGTTCTTCAGGCGCAAGCTCGAGGCCGCTGGTCTGCGCAAGGACGACGTGCGCGGGCTCGACGATCTCCGCGCCATTCCCACCACGGTGAAGGCCGAGCTGCGCCGGAGCGAGGAGGAGCACCCCCCCTTCGGTGACTACCGGGGCGCGCCGCCGAGCGCGGCCGTGCGGCTCGGCGCCTCGACGGGGACCAGCGGGCGTCCGACCCTGATCCTCTGGACGCGGAAGGACCTCGAGGTGGATCACGCCGCCTCGGCGCGCGGGCGCTGGCGCTGGGGCCTGCGGCCCGGGATGACCCTCGCCAACGCGCATCCCTTCGGCATGAACGCCGGCGGCTGGCACTTCAGCCACGGCGTCGAGGCGCTCGGCGTGCTGAACGTGCCCTCCGGGCCGCCGGTGGGCGAAGCGCACGTGCAGGACGTCCTCGCGGTGTGGCGCAGGCTCCGGCCGGACATGTACCGGCTGTTCGGCAACGTCGCGACGACGTACGCCGAGGCGGCCCGGGCCCGCGGCCTGGACCCGGCCCGCGATCTGAACCTGACCGTCGCCGGCGACCATCCGTCCGAGCAGTACCTGATGGTGAGCTCGGGCCTGGAGGCGTTGCCGCTGCTCGGCAGCGCCTGCGACGAGCGCCAGGGGGCGCACCTCGCCGAGGACCTCGCGATCGTCGAGGTGATCGATCGTCGCGCCGGCCGCGCGCTGGGCCACGGCGCGCGCGGCAACCTGGTGGTCACGGTGCTCGAGAAGGACAACTTTCTCCTGCGCTACGATCTCGAGGACGTCGTACGATTGAACGAGGACGCGTGTCCGTGCGGCGAGACGCACCGGCGTCTCTTCTACGAGGGCCGGGTACGCGATCTCGTCCCGGTCGGCGATCACGAGGTCCTGCCGATCGACGTTGCCCTGGTCCTCTACGGATTTCCCGAGGTGTCGTCGCCGTCGGCCGAGTACCAGATCGTCCGCCCGGCGGTGCCCGCGACGCTGCTGCACGTGCGCTGCGAGCTCGGACCGGGCATCGAGGCGGCGCCGATCGCGGCTCGCATCGCGGAGCGCATGCGCGAACGGATCGGCGTGCCGGCGCGCGTGGAGCTGGTGCCGCGCGGCGGTCTGCCCCGGTTCGCCTACAAGGCGGCCCGGGTGGTCGACGCCTGAGCACATCGGACGGCGCTCGACCGCACTCGCCCGACACGCGTGATGCTCGCATCGGGTGCGCCCCGCAGGTAGGGTGCCGCCGGCATGGCCGCGCGCAACCCAGCCGACCTGGTCCTTCGCGCCCGCTACCGCGAGCCGATCAACTTCCCCGATCTGACGGAGCGGCTCGCGCTGCGGCTGTCGTCGGTGCTCAGCTACACGGCCCGCGCCCACTTCGGGCTCTGGCACCGGAAGGTCGGCGGCCCCGATTTCACCGATCCCGCGGGTGTCTTCACGCCGCTGGCGACGGTCGAGATCGAGGTCGAGGACGTCGCGGTCGATCCGCGCCAGCCGTTCCGGGTCAATGGCGAGACCCATCTGGCGAAGTCGCTCGACGAGCGCGGCGCGGTACGCCACCTCGTGCGTCAGGGGCGACACACCGTGCACGACGCGGGCGGCAGGCTGGTGGCGCGCGCCCGGCTGACCAACGTCTTCACGCGCTACGATCCCGATCCGGCGCGCCGCCGGGTGACCGAGCTGCCGCGGGAGCTGGGCCTGGGGGCGGTGCCGTCGCGCCTGACCGAGCTCCTGGACGTCGAATCGCTGGTCCCGCGGGATCGCCGCCCCGACTTCGTCGAGGAGCGCGAGCGCGTGTGGCACTACGGCCAGACCGATGCCAACCGCCACGTCAACGGCATGGAGTACCTGCGCTCCATGGAGCAGTTCGTCGCCGATGGGCTGCACCGTGCCGGCCACGACCTGCGCCGGCTGTTCTTCTCGCAGGCGCGCATCGTCTACCGCAAGCCGTGCTTCCGCGGCGAGGGCTACCGGCGCGTCGCCTGGTACAACGGGGAGGCGCCGCTGGTCGTCGGCGGAGCCTTCGTGAAGGCCGCCGATCCGGCCGGCGCGCGTCCTGCCGCCGCCGTCGAGCTGACGCTCGGCCAGCACGACTGACCCGCGCGCCGGGTCCGCCGCCGCGAAGTCGCCGTCGAACCGGGAATGCGCTACACCAGCCGGCGATGATCTCGACCGGTGACTTCAAGCGCGGGCTTCGCATTCTTCTCGACGGCGATCCCTGGGTCATCCTCGACGTGCACGTGCAATCACCCTCGGCCCGCGGCGCCAGCTCGCTCAGCAAGCTCAAGGTGCGCAACCTCCGGACCGGGCAGGTCCTCGACCGGACGTTCCGCGGCGGCGACCGGATCGAGGAGCCGGATCTCGAGCTGCGGGCCGTGCAGTTCCTCTATCGCGACGACAGCGGCTTCCACTTCATGGACGCGCAGAGCTACGAGCAGTTCTCCCTCGGCGCCGACGACCTCGGTGACGTCGCGGGGTACCTGCGCGACGGCCTCGACGGCATCCGCTCCGTCGTGTTCAACGGCAAGGCGATCTCGATCGACCTGCCGAACACGGTGACGCTCCGGGTGGTCGATACGACGCCGGCGCTCAAGGGCGCCACGGCCCAGGCGCAGACCAAGGCCGCCGAGCTGGAGACCGGCCTCGTGATCCAGGTGCCCTCGTATCTCGAGACCGACGAGCTGATCGTCGTCGACACGCGCGAGGCGCGCTTCGTGTCGCGGGCGCGGGGCTGAGCGAGGCCGGCGGGCCGCCGGCAGTCGCGCGCCCGCGCCTTGACCGTCTCACCGGCGATGTGGTCGGGTCGCGGCAGGAGGATCGCGCCATGCCGAAGCGAGCGAGGACACGCCGGCCGCAGAGCCGGTTCGACGAGGGGATGGCGGTGCGGCGCAGCGTCCTCGGCCCGCGCTACGTCGACGAGTCGATGCGCGCGGCCGACGACTTCACCATGCCGCTCCAGGAGCTGGTGACGGAGTACTGCTGGGGCGCGGTCTGGACCCGCCCCGGCCTGCCGCGGAAGACGCGCAGCCTGCTCAACCTGGCCATGCTCACCGCGCTGAACCGGCCCCACGAGGTGCGCCTGCACGTCCGGGGCGCGCTGCGCAACGGATGCTCGCGCGACGAGATCATGGAGACGCTGCTGCAGGCGGCCATCTACTGCGGGGTTCCGGCGGCCATCGACAGCTTCCGGATCGCGCGCGAGGTGCTGGCCGCGCCCGAGGCCTGACCGACCATGCGCGTCGGGCTCGTCGGGCTGGGAAACATGGGACGGCCGATGGCAGCGCGCATGCGCGCCGCCGGCCTGCCGCTCACCGTGCACGACGCGCGGCCGGAGGTCGCGCGTGACGTCGCCGCTGCCTGCGACGCCGTCGCGGCCCCGTCGCTCGCGGCGCTGGCAACGGCGAGCGACACCGTGGTGACGATGCTGCCCGACGGCGCGACGGTCCGCCGCGCCGTCCTCGGCCCCGGCGATTGCCTGGCCGCCGGCCTCGCCCCCGGCACGATCGTCGTCGACATGGGGTCGTCGTCGCCGGCGGACACGCGGGCGCTCGGCGCGGCGCTCGCCGCGCGCGGCGTCGGGTTCCTCGATGCGCCGGTGTCCGGCGGGGTGCGCCGCGCCGCGGACGGAACGCTCACGGTCATGGTCGGCGGCGATCCCGCGCTCGCGGCGCGCTGCGCGCCGCTCTTCGACGCCGTCGGCACGCAGCGCTTCGCGTGCGGCCCGCTGGGCGCAGGCCACGCCATGAAGGCGCTCAACAACCTGGTGTCCGCGGCAGGCCTGCTGATCGCCGGCGAGGCGTTGCTGATCGGCCGCCGTTTCGGGCTCGATCCGGCGCGCATGCTCGAGGTGCTGAACGCGTCCACCGGACGGAACCACGCCACCGAGCACAAGGTGGCGCAGTTCGTCCTGTCGCGCCGCTTCGACGCGGGGTTCTCGCTCGCGCTCATGGTGAAGGACCTCGGCACCGCCCTGGAGCTGGCCGACGACACCGGCACGCCGGCGGCGCTCGCGAGCGAGTGCCGCGCCCTGTGGACGCGCGCCGCCGGCGAGCTCGCGCCGGGCGCGGATCACACCGCGGTCGTGCGCTGGCTGGAAACCCTGGCCGGCACCACCCTCGGGGAGGATTGAGGCGTCACGGCCGCGCATCCTTCCGCCAGGCTCCCGGGTGCTGCGGAAGGTCGTCGGTGATGACGTCCCAGGGTGCCTTCGAGCCGACGAAGGTGTGGAACTGCGGCGCGATGCCGGGATCGTCGTCGAACGCGCCGAGCCGGATCGACACCTGCCGTCCTTCCGGCCAGTCACCGCCGAACAGACTCGAGCCGCAGACGACGCAGAACGCCTTCACGGCACCCGCGCCGCGACCGTAGACCCGGAGCAGCTCCGCGCCGGCGAGGAGGGTGAACTGCTCGCGCCACACCCGCGCCTGGGTACACACCGCGGTCCCCGAGTGCTTCCGGCAGCGCGAGCAGTGACAGTGGTTTGCCCGGATGAAGGGCGGCGTCACCTCGAAGCGCACACCGCCGCAGAGGCAGCTTCCCCGCACGACGTTCGCCATGATGTTCCATGCCACACGACAAGCGCTCGGGCGAGGTCGCCTGACCACGTTGACAGGAGCCGTGGAGAGCCGGGATACGAGGGCATGACCGGCGTCGGTCACTCCGCGCGCTGGCACGGCTGGCCGCGCATCCCCACCCCGCCCGTCCCGGGTGGCAGCGGGCCCTGGCTCGAGCTGTCGCACACGCTCCGGCCGGCGCTGTCGCGCGTGTCGTCGTTCCCGGAAGCGCGCTTCGAGCGCCTCTACGAGATGCCGCGCGATCCGATGAACGCCACGACGATGGCGATGATCTGCCACTACGGCACGCACGTGGACGCGCCCTGCCACTTCATCCCGGGTGCGCCGGCCTTTCACGAGATTCCTCTCGAACGCCTGCACGGACCCGGCGTGGTCTGGCGGGTCGAGTGCGGGCCGGGGGACACGATCACGGCCGAGCACCTCGCCGGGTGCGAGCCCGGCATGCGAGCGGGTGACATCGTGCTGCTCGACGCCGGCTGGGCCGGCCGCTTCGGCCGTCCGGACTACGACGACAATCCCGCCCTCGGCGTCGACGCCGCGCAGTGGCTGGTGGAGCGGGGAGCGAAGCTCCTCGGGGTGGACTTCGCCACCCCGGATCTCGCCGTCCCCCGCCGGCAGCCCGGATTCGACTGGCCGGTGCATCACGTGCTCCTCGGCCACGGCGTCCTCATCGCGGAGCATCTCCGGAACCTCAGGCCGCTGGCGGGACGCCGTATCGAGGCGATGTTCCTCGCGCTCGCCATCGAAGGCAGCGACGGCGGCCCGGCGCGGGTGATCGCTCGCACGGCCGCGCCCGGGATCTAGCTGCCGGCAGCCGAGCCTCCCCGGTGTACGCGGTTTCGCCAGCGGGGCCCAGACGTCCGGGCCCCCCGGCCAGGCACGGGGAGGCGCCGTACTTGATCCCCGTTGTGCCCAGGAGCTATGGGCGGGCCGGTGGTAGCCGGCCGCTCTCGACGAGCGGCGGCGCCTGGCAGCTCCCGCGACCAGTCGTCATGTCGATCCGAGACCCGGTCCAATCCGTTCGGAGTCGGTAGCCGTAGGCACGGTCAAACTCTCATCGGGATAGAGGAGGGGACTCCATGACTCATTCGATCTGGCGCGCCGCGATGCTCGCCACCGGCATGGCGATCGGGATCGCGGCTCTTTCTGCGGTCTCCTGCGTCGCCGCGGACCACTCGGAGGCGCCCGCGGCGGACGAGAATCGTCCGGTGGACATCGCCGACGTCTTCGCCTTCCTCGACCCGGCCGACAACACGCGCCTCGTCGTTGCGGCGACGCTGGTCGGCTTCATCGTGCCCTCCGAGAACGTCAACCAGGGCGCCTTCTCCGCCGAGGCGCGCTACCGCTTCGAGCTCGAGACGACCGGCGATGCCAGCCCGGATGCGTTCATCGACGTGACCTTCGACGCCCGGACGTCGACGACGACGCCGCAGACCGCCACCGTCTCGCTCCTCGGCAAGCGGACCTTCACCGCGCCGACGACGGTCGCGTCGCTGGCAGCCGCGCCGCCGGCCTTGATCGTGACCGACGACCCGACCACCGGCGTGCGCTTCTTCGCGGGTCTGGTCGACGACCCGTTCTTCTTCGACATTCCCGGCTTCAACCGGTTCGTGGCCTCGATCCTCCAGGGCGCGCCGGATCCGACCAAGCTGCAGCGCGGGCGTGACAGCTTCGCCGGGTACAACGACCAGGCCATCGCCGTCAGCCTGCCGCTGTCGTTCCTCGGCGCGCAGCCGAGCAAGATCGGCGTCGACTTTCTCGCCCAGCTGCCGCGTCAGCGCGTCGCTCGGATCGTCAACGGCAAGCGCAAGGATCGCAAGCAGGAGTTCGTCGGACGCGGCACCTTCGTCAACGTCGACCGGATGGGCAACCCGGCCGTCAACACGGTGCTGATCCCGTTCGCGCGCAAGGACGAGTACAACTTCGCGTCCACGCAGGCCGACGCCGACGGGCGATTCGCCGACGACATCGTCGCCACCCTCACCAAGCTCGGCACCAACGCCACCAACATCGGCATCCTCGCGAGCGTCGCGGTGACGACCGGCGACTTCCTGCGCGTCGATCCGACGGTCGCCAACTCCGGCCCCGGCGGCGGGAACAACCCGGGCGCCGGGTTCCCGAACGGCCGTCGCCTGGGCGACGACACGATCGACACGATCCTCTTCTTCGTCGCCAACCAGACCTCGATCGGCGACGGGGTGAACGGCAACGACGTCGCCCTCGGCAACGCCTTCCCCTACTTCGCGCCTCCCCATCAGCCGCTCGACGCCGGCATCGACGACTTCACGCGGAACTGAGCTCGCGACGGACTCCCATGGCGCGCCTCCGCCCGGGCGGCGGAGGCGCAACGGGCGAGAGCGATCGATGCGCGACACGACGGCCGGGGCGATGCTGCTGGTGCTCGCCGTGAGCGGATGCCGGGGGAGCTCCACTCCCTCGCGAGCGGCCACGGACGAGACCTCCGCGCGCGCTGCGGTCCGTGCCGACGTCGCGGTCGCCCAGGGAGCGATCGAGTTCCTCGAGCGTCGGGTCCGGGAGGACCCGCTCGACATCGTGGCTCTCGACAAGCTGGCGGGCCGCTACCTCCAGCGCGTCCGCGAGACGGGCGACGTCACCTACGTGCAGCTCGCAACGCGCGCCGCCGAGATGTCCCTCGCCGCCGTCCCCGCGGAGCGGAACGTCGCGGCCCTCGCGGCGCTCACGCAGGCGGAGCACGCGGCGCATCGCTTCGCCGAGGCGCGCGACCACGCGCGGCAGCTGGTCGTGCTCGACGGACGCCAGGCGTACCCCTACCAGCTCCTGGGCGACGCGCTCCTCGAGCTGGGCGCGTACGACGAGGCGGGCGAGGCGTACCGGCAGATGCGACGTCGCAGGCCGGCGGGCGTCGCGACCGAGTCGCGCCGGGCGCGGATGGCCGTGCTGCGCGGCGCGCCGCGGCGTGCCGCGGTACATCTCGAGGCGGCGCTCGCGGCCGCGCTCGCCGCAGCCACGCGGTCGCGCGAGACCATCGCCTGGTGCCGCTGGCAGCTCGGCGAGCTGGCCTTCATGACGGGGGACTATCCGACCGCCGAACGCTGGCAGCGCGAGGCGCTCGCCGGCTATCCGGACTATCCCCACGCGCTCGCGTCCCTCGCGCGCGTTCGCGCCGCGCGCGCCGACGTCGACGACGCCATCGCGCTCTACGAGCGCGCCGTGGCCATCCTGCCCGACCCGGCGGTCGTCGCCGCGCTGGGCGACCTCTATTCGGTGGCGGGACGTGAGCGGGAGGCGCGCGCGCAGTGGGACCTGGTCGAGGCCATCGGCCGCCTCAACGCCTGGAACGGCAATCTCTACGATCGCCAGATCGCGATGTTCCATGCCGATCACGGCACGCAGCTCGCCGAGGGTCACGCGAGCGCGCTGCGGGCGTTCGAGTTGCGGCGCGACATCTATGGTGCCGACGCCGTCGCCTGGACGGCGTACCGGGCGGGCGACATCGATGGGGCGCGGGCGGCCATGGCCGATGCGCTGCGGCTTGGCACCCGCGACACCCGCCTCTTCTTCCATGCCGGCATGATCGCGCAGGCCGCCGGGGACGCCGAGGCCGCCCGGACCTACCTCGCTCGCGCGCTGCGGCTGAGCCCGCGCTTCGATCCCCTGCAGGCGGACGTGGCCCGCGTCGCGCTCGCCCGCACGGCGTCCTGACGGCGACGACCAGCACGCCATCGACCTCCTCGACGCCAACGCGCATTGACGGCCCCAGCGCCCTCCCATAGACCCGGGAAGGGCGACGGTATGGGGTGGTAGGCCGGGCCTTCGACAGGCGCCGTGCCGGGAACAGCCGCTCACGGCGCTCCGGCTCTTCCCGGGTCGCCATCAGGGACGGCGAGACGCGCCCGAGGAGAAAGCACCGATGAAAGCACGCGAAGGGACCTCGATGTCCGACATCGTCGGACGGTACGAGGACCAGCTTCTGCCCGCATGGGTCCAGCATCAGCTCGCGGCGGCGACGCTGCGCCGCGACCTCATGAAGGACGACGAGCTGGAGACGCAGTCGCGCCGGTTCCTCGGCGCGCTGCGAAAGGTCCTGCAGAACGGCGGCGCGGACCAGGACATCACGGCGCCGGCATGGGACGAGGCTCGCGAGCTGCTGGGGGACATCGCGCAGATGCGCGCCCGCCAGGGGTTCTCGCCTTCGGAGACGGCCACGTTCGTGTTCTCGCTCAAGCGGCCGCTGTTCGAGCGCCTGAGCGCCGAGCTCGAGCGCGACCCGGCGGCGCTCGCTGAGGCGACCTGGAAGAGCAGCGTGCTGCTCGATCAGCTCGGCCTCTACACCACCGAGGTGTACCAGAAGGGTCGTGACGAGCTCATCGCCCGCCAGCAGGAGGAGATGCTGGAGCTGTCGACCCCCGTCGTCGAGCTGTGGGACGGCATCCTCGCACTTCCGATGATCGGCACGCTCGACAGCGCGCGCACGCAGATCGTCATGGAGACCCTGCTCCAGAAGATCGTCGACACCGGCGCGGCCATCGCGATCATCGACATCACCGGGGTCCCGACGGTCGATACCCTGGTCGCGCAGCATCTGCTGAAGACCGTGGCGGCAGCCCGGCTCATGGGGGCCGAGTGCATCATCAGCGGGATCAGGCCGCAGATCGCGCAGACCGTCGTGCACCTCGGCGTCGACCTCCAGGACGTGATCACGAAGGCGACGCTCGCCGACGCCTTCGCGGTGGCGCTCAAGAAGACCGGGCTCGCCGTCGGGCCTCGCGCCACCACCGGGTGACGGTCGGATGGAACGCATCCCGATCCTCAAGATGGGCAACTGCCTCCTGGTGAGCATCCAGGTGGACATGCACGACCGTCTCGCGATGACCCTGCAGGACGACCTGACGGCGCGCATCGCCGAGACGCGTGCCCGCGGCGTCCTGATCGACATCTCCGCGCTCGAGATCGTCGACTCCTTCATCGGTCGCATGCTCGCGAACATCGCCGCCATGGCGCGAGTGCTCGACGCGCGGACCGTGGTCGTCGGGATGCGTCCCGCGGTCGCCATCACCCTCGTGGAGCTGGGACTCTCGCTCCCGGGTGTGCGCACCGCGCTCAACGTCGAGCGCGGCATGGAGCTGATCGGCTTGCAGGCCGATGGACCGGATGGCCGTCGTCAAGCATGACACCCGCGCGCTGCGGGACAGCGAGGACGTGGTGAAGGTCCGCCAGACCGTGCGCGAGTGGTCCATCTCGTGCGGCTTCAGCCTGGTGGACCAGACGAAGATGGTGACCGCGGCCAGCGAGCTGGCACGCAACGCGGTCCTCCACGGCGGCGGGGGAACGGTCCGGCTCGAGACGCTGAACGACGGCGCGCGGCGGGGCCTGCGGGTCGTCTTCGAGGACGCGGGCCCCGGCATTCCGGACGTCACGCAGGCGCTGCGGGACGGCTTCACGACGGGATCCGGTCTCGGCCTCGGGCTCGGTGGAGCGCGCCGCCTGGTCAACGAGTTCGACATCGATTCACGCCCCGGCTCCGGCACGCGGGTGGCCATCACACGATGGAAGTGACCGAGCACGCCCTCCTCGACGTCCGGGACGCCAGCGGCGCGGGTCACGCGCGTCGCACGGCCGCCGGGCTCGCCGAGAAGATCGGCTTCTCCGCGGCCGAGATCGGACGGCTGGGGATCGTCGTGACGGAGGCGGCGACGAATCTCGTGAAGCACGGTGGCGGCGGTCAGCTCCTCCTGCGCACGCTCGGGTGCGGCGAGAGGCGCGGGGTCGGCGTGCTCGCGCTCGATCGCGGCCCCGGATTCACCAATCTCGCCGAGGCGATGCGCGACGGATTCTCGAGCGCCGGCACGCCCGGTACCGGTCTCGGTGCCATCCGTCGGCTGTCCACGCAGTTCGACATCTACTCCGTCCCCGGTGCCGGCGCGGCGCTGATGGCCACGCTGTGGCCCGGCCGGGGGCCTGCGAACGTGCCGGGGCCGCTGGCGAGCGGCATCAACGTCGCCTGTCCGGGCGAGCACGTCTCGGGAGATGCCTGGGCGCTCCAGACGGCTCCCGAGCGCACGGTCATCCTCATGTCCGACGGGCTCGGCCACGGGGTGCTGGCCGCGGCCGCGTCGGAGGCCGCTGTAGCGATCTTCCGCCAGCGGGTCGGCCTCGCGCCACCGGAGATCGTCGAGCACATCCACGATGGCCTCCGTCCAACGCGAGGGGCCGCCGTAGCGGTCACCGAGATCGACAGCCGCCACGGCGTCATCCGCTTCGCCGGGATCGGGAACATCGCCGGAACGATCCTGGGGGACGGCCGCACCTGGAGCCTGGTGTCCCACCACGGGACCGCCGGGCACGACGTTCGGAAGATCCAGGAATTCTCGTATCCGTGGCCGGCGGGCGCGACGCTCGTGCTGCACTCCGACGGGCTCACCTCGCACTGGACGTTCGACCGTCACCCGGGCCTCGCCGCCCGCCATCCCATGCTGATCGCCGGCATCCTCTATCGCGACTTCCGTCGCGGTCGTGACGACACCAGCGTCGTGGTGCTCCGGGAGGAGCCCGAATGCCCACGATCCTGAGAGTGGCGATCCGCTACGAGCGTGACGTGGTGCTTGCCCGCCAGCGCGCCCGGCAGATCGCCTCGCTGATCGGCTTCGACATCCAGGATCAGACGCGCATCGCCACCGCCGTGTCCGAGATCGCCCGAAACGCCTTCGAGTACGCGCGCGCCGGCGACGTCGAGTTCCGGCTCGAGGGTAGCACCCGGCCGCAGCTGCTCGTGGTCGAGGTCAAGGACCAGGGGCCGGGGATTCCCGACCTGCCGGCGGTCCTGGAAGGGCGGTATCGTTCCCGGACCGGCATGGGAGTCGGAATCGTCGGCGCACGGCGTCTGATGGACCGGTTCGAGGTCACATCGACATCCGGGGGCGGAACGACGGTCGCGCTCACCCGATTGCTGCCGCGAAGAGCCGGCGTTCTCTCCCCGGACGCCATCGCGGGGATGTCCGCAGCGATTCAGCGTGAGGCGCCGAGCGATCCGTTCGACGAGATCCAGCGGCAGAACCAGGAGCTGCTGCGCGCGCTCGACGAGCTGGGCCGGCGCCAGGAGGAGCTCGGGGCGCTGAACCGCGAGCTCGAGGACACCAACCGGGGCGTGGTGGCGCTGTATGCCGAGCTCGACGAGAAGGCCGACCACCTGCGGCGTGCGGACGAGATCAAGTCGCGCTTCCTCTCCAACATGACCCACGAGTTCCGGACGCCGGTCAACTCGATCCAGGCACTGGCACGCATCCTGCTCGACCGCACCGACGGGGACCTGAGCCCCGAGCAGGAGCGGCAGGTCACCTTCATCCGCAAGGCGGCCGACGCACTCGGCGAGCTGGTGAACGACCTCCTCGATCTCGCGAAGATCGAAGCCGGGAAGATCGTGGTACGTCCGATCGAGTTCGACGTCGGCCATCTGTTCGGTGCCCTCCGCGGCATGCTGAGGCCGCTGCTGGTGAACGAGTCGGTGGCGCTCGTCTTCGAGGAGCCGGAGGGCCTTCCCCCGCTCTACACCGACGAGGCGAAGGTCTCCCAGATTCTCCGCAACTTCCTCTCGAACGCGCTCAAGTTCACCGAGCGGGGCGAGGTGCGCGTCACGGCGCGCCAACTCGGGGACGAGAACGCGATCGCCTTCGCGGTCGCGGATACCGGCAGCGGGATCGCGGCCGAGGACCACGAGATGATCTTCCAGGAGTTCACCCAGATCGACAGCCCGCTCCAGCGCCGCGTCCAGGGAACGGGACTCGGCCTGCCGCTCTGCCGCAAGCTCGCCGAGCTGCTCGGCGGGCGCGTCAACGTCGCGAGCGAGCCGGGTGTGGGGTCGACGTTCACCGCGGTCATCCCCACGGTCTACGCGCCGTTCATGGGCCCCACGCCCACCTGGGAGGTCGACCCGCGGCGAGTACCGATACTGGTGGTCGAGGACAGCAGCGAGACGCTCCTGGTGTACGACAAGATGCTCGGCAGCGCGGGATTTCAGGTGCTGGGCGCGCGCTCCGTGCGCGAGGCGCGCGACGCGCTGGCGAGCTTTCGGCCGCGCGCGATCATCCTCGACATCATGCTCAAGGGGGAGGATGCCTGGACTCTGCTCACCGAGCTGAAGCGCAGCCCCGATCTCCAGGACATCCCGGTGGCCGTGGTGAGCACGGTGGAGGACGAGCGCAAGGCGCTGGCCCTGGGCGCGGACGTCTACTGCCGCAAGCCGCTCGACCGCCAGACGCTTCTCGGGATCGTGGCGCCGCTCGCGGCGCCCGGCACCAGCAAGCGCGTGCTCGTCGCGGACGACGAGGAGATCTCGCGCTACGTGCTCCGCCAGCATCTCCTCGCCGCGCGCCACGTGATCTCCGAGGCGGCGACCGGCGAGGAAGCGCTGCGACTCGCGCGCGCCGAGCGTCCCGATCTGATCTGTCTCGATCTCGAGATGCCGGACATCGGAGGCACCGAGGTCCTGCGCCTCCTCCGGGCAGATCCCGGGACGCGAGACATTCCGGTGGTGGTCGTCACCGCGACACCCCTCGACGACGCCGGCCGGCGCCGGCTGGGAGAGCTCGCGGCACACGTCCTCACCAAGGACGCGGTCACGTGCGAGCAGGTGCTCGCCGCCGTGAACGCCGCGATGCGCGGGCCGGAGGGAGCGGCGTAGGCGATGTCCCCGTCGGAAAAGAGCCTCATCCTGGTGGTCGACGACAACGAGGTGGGGCGCTACACGAAAACGCGCATCCTGCGCGACGCGGGGTACGAGGTCATCGAGACGGCGACCGGTGACAGCGCCCTGCGCCTGACCGTCGAGCGCGCGCCGCGGCTGATCCTCCTCGACGTGAATCTGCCCGGGGTGGACGGATTGGAGGTGTGCCGGCGTCTCAAGGCCGATCCCGCCACGGCCTCGGTGGCCGTTCTCCAGGTCTCGGCCACCCACGTACGAGAGGAGGACACGGTCCGCGCCCTCGAGGGCGGGGCCGACGCTTCCCTCACCGAGCCGATCGAGCCGGCGGTCCTGGTCGCGACCGTGCGGGCGCTGCTGCGCGCGCGCCTGGCGGAGGACGCCCTGCGCGAGGCGCTGGCGCGCGAACAGGTCACGCGCGCGGCCGCGGAGGCCGCCAACCGCACGAAGGACGAGTTCCTCGCGACGCTGTCGCACGAGCTGCGCTCGCCGCTGGGGGTGATCCTCACCTGGGTGGCGCTCCTGCGCTCGGGCCGCATCGACGAGGCCGGGAAGAGCCGCGCACTCGAAGCGATCGAGCGCAACACCCGGCACCAGGCGAAGCTGATCGAGGACCTGCTCGACGTGTCGCGCATCATCTCGGGCAAGATGCACCTCGACGTCGGTATCGTGAGCCTGACCGACGTGGTCGAGGCGGCCCTCGAGGGCGTGCGCCACGCCGCCGACGCGAAAGCCATCCGCATCGAGGTCGTCCCGGACGCGGCGGTGGCGCCGGTATCGGGAGACCCGGCACGCCTGCAGCAGGTGATCTGGAACCTCCTCTCCAACGCCATCAAGTTCACGTCGCGGGGCGGCCGGGTGACCGTGCATGTCGAGCGAGTGCAGTCGCATGCGCAGATCGAGGTCAAGGACAGCGGTCGCGGCATCGACCCCGCCTTCCTGCCCCACATCTTCGAACGCTTCCGGCAGGCGGACTCGTCGACGACGCGCTCCGACGGGGGCCTCGGTCTCGGGCTCGCCATCGTGCGTCACCTCGTCGAGCTGCACGGCGGGACCGTCCGGGCAGAAAGCGGCGGGTTCGGGGAGGGAAGCACGTTCACGGTGCGCCTGCCGCTCCGGGCCGTCGACTTCCCCGCTACCGCGGCGCTCCCGGTCCGCACCTCGCGACCGCCTACGCCGGCCCTCCCTCTGCCCGACCTGAACGGCGTGCACGTGCTGGTGCTCGACGACGAGCCCGACGCGCGCGAGGCGCTCGCCGCGGTGCTGGAAGGCTGCTCGGCGCGGGTAACGGCGGTGGCGACGGTCCGGGAAGGGCTGGCTGCCGTCGAGCGCGGCGAGGCACAGGTCGTCGTGAGCGACATCGCGATGCCGAGCGAGGACGGCTATCGCTTCATCGTCGAGCTGCGCCAGCTGCCCGCGGACCGGGGTGGCACGCTGCCGGTCATCGCGCTCACCGCGCATGCGGGGGTCCACGAGCGCCAGCGGATTCTTGCGGCCGGCTTCGACGAGTATCTCGCGAAGCCGATCGAGCCGCGCGAGCTGGTGGCCACCGTCGCCCGCATGGCGGCGCGCTCGAGCCCGGCGCCGACCTGACGCCGGGCGGCCGGTGTGAGCGGTCAACCGGATGGCCCGCCGCTACGTTGCCTGGAATCGAGGAGTCGTCCTGGTGGACCGGATCGCATACCTCCCGCCCGTATTCCGGGGATCCTGGGCACGACTGCCCGCGTCTGGGGCCGGCCACCGAGCGAGATGACGGGCCGCGTCCGTACGTGGTCCATCGCGCTGGGGCTGATCCTGGCGGGCGCGCTGGGGTATTCCTACTGGCGGCGGGGACCGCAGGCCCCGGCCTACGTCACCGCAGAGGTCACGCGCGGACCGGTCGTCCGCACCATCACGACCACCGGCGCCGTCGACCCCGTCATCACCGTCCAGGTGGGGGCGTACGTCTCGGGCACGATCCAGGCCTCCTACTGCGACTACAACACCCAGGTGAAGCCGGGCCAGCTGTGCGCCAAGATCGATCCTCGCCCCTACCAGGTCGTCGTGGACCAGGATGCCGCCAACCTGGCGAACGCCCAGGCACAGCTGAAGAAGGACGAGGCGAGCCTGACGTACGCCAGGATCAGCTACCAGCGCGATCAGGGGTTGCTCGGCCGCGGGATCGTGTCGCGGGACACCGTCGACAACGACAAGAGCACGTACGATCAGGCCGTCGCCCAGGTGAAGGTCGACGAGTCGACCATCCAGCAACGCCAGGCGGAGCTGCACGCGGCGCAGGTGAATCTCGACTACACCAACATCATCTCGCCGGTGGAGGGAACCGTCGTCTCCCGCAACATCACCATCGGACAGACCGTCGCGGCGAGCTTCCAGACGCCCACCCTGTTCCTCATCGCCCAGGACCTCACCAAGATGCAGGTCGACACCAACGTGAGCGAGACCGACGTCGGCAATGCCAGGGTGGGCCAGAAGGCGTCGTTCACCGTCGAGGCGTATCCGGAACGGACCTTCTGGGGCACGGTCGCGCAGGTCCGCGAGGCCCCGATCACGGTGCAGAACGTCGTGACCTACGACGTCGTGGTGAGCGTCGACAACCCGGACTTCGCACTCCTGCCCGGGATGACGGCGAACACGCGCATCGTCACCGAGGAGCGTGACGACGTGGTGCGGGTGCCGCTGAAGGCGCTGCGGTTCGCGCCCCGCGGGGTGGAACACGCCGACACGCACCCGCGGGGCGACTCTGCAGCGAGCGCGTCCGAGCGGCCGGCCGGCCGTCACAAGGGCGATGCGGCGGGCGTGTGGGTGCTGCGGGATGGCTCCCCGGCGCGCGTCCCGGTCGTCACCGGCCTGACCGACGCCACCTTCGCGGAGGTGTCACGGGGTGATCTCCAGCCCGGCGATCACGTGATCGTCGACCAGGTCACTCACGAGCAGTCGGAAGCCAGGCCGAATCCGCAGGGCGCCGCCGCACGGCCGCGCTTCCGCGGCTTCTGACGGGTGGTCGGACCGTGTCCGGACCGATCATCGACGTGCGCGACGTCAGCAAGGTCTACCGGCTCGGCGACGTCGAGGTCCACGCGCTGCGCGGGGTCAGCCTCACCGTGCAGCAGGGGGATTTCGTCGCGATCATGGGGGCGTCCGGATCGGGCAAGTCGACGCTGATGCACATCCTCGGCTGCCTCGACCGACCGACCGGCGGGCAATACCTGCTCGAGGGCGTCGACGTCGCGGCCCTGGACGAATCGGCGCTGGCTCGCATCCGGAGCCGTCGCATCGGGTTCGTGTTCCAGAGCTTCAACCTGCTCGCACGGGCCAGCGCGCTCGAGAACGTCTCGCTGCCGCTCTTCTACTCGGGGTGGTCGTCGGACAGCACGGCACGCGCACGCGAGGCGCTGCACCTCCTCGGCCTGCAAGGTCGCGAGCACAGCTTCCCGAGCCAGCTCTCCGGCGGCCAGCAGCAGCGCGTGGCGATCGCGCGCGCCCTGATCAACGACCCGGCCATCCTGCTGGCAGACGAGCCGACGGGGAATCTCGACTCGCAGACGGCGGGCGAGATCATGACCACCATCCGGGCGCTCAACCGCGAGCGCGGCGTCACGGTCGTCCTGGTGACCCACGAGCCCGACATGGCGGCGTTCGCCGATCGCGTGATCACCGTGCGTGACGGGCTCATCGTCTCCGACCGGCGCACTGCCCCGCCGCCGGTGATGCCGTCGCGCGCGCCGGCGGATGGCGTCACCTCGGCCGCGCGAGACGCCTCGGCTCCCACCCTGGGCACGGCGTGGTCGTTCGGCCGCATGGCGCTGGTCGCCGCGGCGCGCGCGCTCGCGCGCAACAAGCTGCGCTCGGCGCTGACCGTGCTCGGGGTCTTCATCGGCGTCGCGGCGCTCATCGCGATGGTGGCCGTGGGGCAGGGGGCGAACGCGGCCGTGGAAGCCGAGATCGCCAGCCTCGGCACCAACCTGCTCGTCGTCCTGCCCGGGGCCACGACCAGCAGCGGCGTGCGGGCGGGATTCGGCAGCGCGTCGACGCTCACCGTGGGCGACGCGGAGGCGATCCTGCGGGACGATGCTGCCGTCTCCGCCGTCGGCTATCTCGACCGCCAGGTCGCACAGGTCACGTACGGGAACCAGAACTGGAGCACCAGCATCCAGGGGGTCACGCCGAGCTATCTGCC
This sequence comes from uncultured delta proteobacterium, assembly GCA_963815115.1. Taxonomy (GTDB): domain Bacteria; phylum Desulfobacterota; class Binatia; order DP-6; family DP-6; genus CAVQLX01. Next base: position 319,252 of record CAWFFN010000005.1, read on the forward strand.
GATCAGGAACTGGGGGGTCGCCGCGGGCCGCGCGCTGTCCGAGGCGGACGAACGGGACGCCGCCCGCGTCTGTCTCCTCGGCCCGACGGTACTGAAGAACCTGTTCGGCGAGCATCAGGATCCGGTCGGCGCCACGGTGCTGGTGAAAGGCGTCCCGATGGAGGTGATCGGGGTCCTCGCGAGCAAGGGGCAGTCCGGCTTCGGGCAGGATCAGGACGACGTGATCATGATCCCGTTCACGACGGCGGAGCTCAAGGTGCTGGGGGTGGCCGCGCCCAGCACCGTGGCGGCGTCGACCAACCCGCTCTTCGTGGCGCCCGTCAATCCGCTCGGCATCCAGCCGAAGCTGACCGGCTTCGTCCACAACGTCTACGTTCAGGCGCGAAGCCCCGGGCAGGTGCAGGGCGCGTTGCGCCAGATCACGGAGACGCTGTCGCAGCGTCATCACATCCAGCCGGGGCAGACCAAGGACTTCAGCGTCAACAACCTGAGCGACATCACGAGCGCTGCCGAGGACAGCAGCCGCGTCATGGCGCTGCTCCTGGCGACGGTGGCCTCGATCTCCCTCGTCGTCGGCGGCATCGGCATCATGAACATCCTCCTCGTGTCGGTGACCGAGCGGACGCGAGAGATCGGCATCCGCATGGCGATCGGGGCTCGGCGGGTGCACGTCCTCCTGCAGTTCCTGGTCGAGGCGGTGCTGCTCAGCGCCATCGGCGGCGGCAGCGGCGTGCTGACGGGAAACGCCGTGTCGCGGGCGATCTCTGCCGTGGCGGGCTGGCCGACGCTGGTGTCGTCGACGGCGATGGCGGGGGCGTTCGTCTTCTCGGCGGCCATCGGCGTCTTCTTCGGCTACTATCCGGCCCGGCGCGCGTCGCGGCTGAATCCCATCGAAGCGCTGCGCTACGAGTGAGGACCGGCGGTGAGGATGGCTGCGAGCGTGCGCGTTCTTTGCCTGGCCGGCCTGCTGAGCGGCTGCGCCGTCGGTCCGGACTGGGTACGTCCCGCGCCGCCAGCGGTCCAGGGATTCACCGCGACCGAGCTGCCCGGCGCGCTGGCGCCAGGCCAGGGCGAGGCGGAGCAGCACTTCGTCACGGGCGAGGAGATCTCGACGGACTGGTGGGAGCTCTTCCACTCCCCCGAGCTCTCGGACGCGGTTCGCGACGCGCTCGCCGGCAACCAGACGCTCGCCGCCGCCGAGGCGACCCTCGCGAGTGCCCAGGAAGCGCTGGCCCAGGCGCGGGCGGCGTTCTACCCGCAGATCAGCCTGACCGGGCAGGCCGAGCGCCAGAAGACCGCGCTGCGCGGCAACACCTCGAAACAGACCCCGGCGTTCAACCTGTTCTCGCTGGGTCCGATGGTGAGCTATTCCCCCGACATCTTCGGGGGCACGCGGCGGCAGGTGGAGAAGCAGGCCGCGCTGGCGGACAACCAGAGCTACCAGCTCGCGGCCGCCTATCTCACGCTGACGGGCAACGTCGTGTCGCAGGCGATCGGCATCGCGGGGACCCGTCTCGAGATCGCCGCGACCGAGGAGATCATCGCCGACGACGAGAAGAACCTCGACCTGGTGCAGGCCAAATACGAGGGCGGCAAGGCGGCGCACACCGACGTGCTCACCGCCGAGTCCCAGCTCATGAACGATCGGGTACTGCTCCCGCCCTTGCGCCAGCAGCTGAGCGTGGCGAACGACGCCCTGGCCATCCTCCTGGGGCGGTTCCCGGCCGAGTGGACGCCGCCCGAGTTCGATCTGGATCGGCTGGTACTCCCGGGAGCGCTTCCCGTCAGCCTCCCGTCGGACCTGGTTCACCAGCGTCCCGACATCCTCGCCTCGGAGGCCAGCCTGCACGCGGCGAGCGCGGCCATCGGCGTCGCCACCGCGCAGATGTATCCGTCGATCACCCTCTCGGGCTCGGTGGGATTCGAGACCTTCATGACGAGTGGCATGTCCGCGGCGACGAGCGAGATGTGGCAGCTCGCCACGGGTCTCAGCGCGCCGATCTTCGAGGGCGGCGCCCTGGCGGCCCAGAAGCGGGGAGCGGTCGACGACTATCGCGGCGCCCTCGCCACGTACCAGCAGACGGTGCTGCAGGCGTTCGGGCAGGTCGCCGACACGCTGCAGGCGCTCGCGCACGACGCCGACCTGATCGCGGCGGCGCGTCATGCCCTCGACATCGCCACCGAGTCCCTGGCGCTACAGCAGCTCAGCTACCAGGCGGGAAAGTCCGACGTGCTGCTGCTCCTCGAGGCCCAGCGCCTCGCCCAGCAGGCACGCCTGGTCTACGCCCGCGCGCAGGCCCAGCGCTACCAGGACGCGGCGCAGCTGTTCGTCGCCATGGGGGGCCGATGGTGGACGGCGGGTCGGCTCGGTCCCGACGTCGCGGCGCGGGGCTGAGGCCGAAGCGGAGAGTCGTTGACCCAATTCATCCGGTGGCGCACAAGCGCGCATGACCTTCCTGCGCCCGTACGAGCCCCAGACCCTCGCCTTGCTGCGCATCGTGGCGGGCTTCCTGTTTCTCTGGCACGGCATGCAGAAGCTGTTCGGGTTCCCTGGAGAGATGCCGCCCGGGGTCCCGGCCTTCATCACCTGGACCGCGGGGCCGATCGAGTTCTTCTGCGGCATCCTCGTCATGATCGGTCTCTTCACGCGCCCGGCCGCGTTCCTCGCGAGCGGTCTCATGGCCTTCGCCTACTGGATGGGACACGGCTGGCGGGCGCTGCTCCCGATCACGAATCAGGGCGAGCTCGCCGTGCTCTACTGCTTCACGTTCCTCTACATCGCCGCGCGCGGCGCAGGGCCCTGGAGCGCCGACGCGGCCCGCGGCGCGGGCTGAGTCGAGCGTGACGCGGTCGGGCCGCCGAGCCCGGGACTAGGAGCGCCCGCCGAGCCGCGAGGAACCCGCGCGGCGCGGATCCCTTGACAGGAACGCGCGCCGCGGGATATCGGCTGCCCGATGAAATTGAAATCCATTCTCAGCGGCCTGGGTGGCATCTGTGCCCCCGGCCGCGGGAAGCTCGCCGCGATCGTCCCGGTCGCGCTGCTCGCGAGCGCGCTGGCCGCGCGCGCCGCCGACACCACCCAGGGGCAGGAGCAGCTCCCCGAGATCAAGGTGCAGCACGGGCGCTTCGAGCCCACCGAGCTGGTCGTGCCGGCGAATGCGGCGTTCAAGATCCGCGTGACCAACGGTGACGCCGAGGCGATCGAGTGGGAGAGCTTCGAGCTGCACCGCGAACGGGTGGTGCAGCCGGGAGAGACCATCACCGTCTTCATGCCGTCCCTGTCGCCCGGGACATACAAGTTCTTCGACGACTTCCATCGCGGGACGCCCGAGGGTGCGATCGTCGTCAAGTAGGCTCGATGCATCGCCTGACCAGGTTCCTGCTGCCGGCGGCCGCGGCCGTCGTCGCGATGCAGGTCGTGCGCTACCCGCGCACCAACCCTGCCGTCGAGAGCGACCTCGTGGCGCCGCCCGAGGTCAAGAACGTCCTGCACCACGCCTGCTACGACTGCCATTCGAACGAGACCGCGTGGCCCTGGTACACCGCGATCGCCCCGGCGTCCTGGATCATTCATCACGACGTGGAGGAGGGGCGGCGGCGCCTGAACCTCTCGAGCTGGGCCGACTATGCGGAAGACCCGGGGACGAGAGCTCGGAAGCTCGACGAGATCTCGAAGGCCGTCGCGAGCACCGACATGCCCCCCTGGTACTACCGGATGCTGCATCCGGATGCCGCCCTGAGCGGAGACCAGCGTGCGCTCGTGGCGCGCTGGGCCACCCAGGAGATCGGCTCGGAGCCAGCATCCCCCTGACGACATGGAGGCACCTACCAGATGCGACGAGTGACGATGGCCTTCGCCCTCGCGGGCATGCTCCTGGCACGCAGGGCGCGGGCGCAGGTCGATCCATGGGAGTTCGAGGTCTATCCCGTCGAGACCCTCGGCAAGGGCGTTCTCGAGATCGAGTCACTGAACAGCGTCGTCGCGGACGGCCACGGCACGGGCGATGCCGGGACCTCGGCCGGGACCTTCAAGAGCCAGGGCATGTGGCGCACCTCCCTCGAGGTCACCTACGGTCTCACCGACAAGATCGAGGCGGCGGCCTATTTGCTTCTCGCCAGGCCCGACGGCGCGTGGCTCCAGTACGCCGGCTCGAAGTTCCGCCTGCGCGGCATGTTCTTCGATCCGGGCGAGTACTTCATCGACCTCGGCTGGTACGCCGAGATGGAGGTCCACCAGACGCCGCAATTCGACGACGCCGAGCTCGAGCTCGAGCTCCGGCCGATCATCGAGAAGGACATCGGCCGCGTCCAGCTCATCGCCGAACCGAAATTCGAGAAGCCGCTCGTCGCGCCGGACACGAGCGGCGGCTTCGAGTTCGGGTACGTCGCGGCGGCCTACTACAGCCTCTGGCGTGAGCTCTCTCCGGGTGTCGAGTTCTATGGCGGGATCGGCCTGATGTCCGACGTCGATCCGATTCACGAGCAGCAGCACTACGTCTTCCCGGTGATCCGCGGCTACCTGCCACATGGCCTGGAGTACAACTTCGGCGTCGGCGTCGGCCTGACGCGAGGCTCGGACCAGGTCATCACCAAGCTCAACATCGAGTTCGAGCACTTCATCGGGACGTTGTTCTAGCGGGACGTCGTGGTCGGCGGCCCGGGCCGCCGGCTGCCCGCGGGTGGGCCCAGACGCGCCGCTCCTTGTGCGCGAGGCTCCGGGCCGGGTAGCTCGGGGAAGCGCCGACGTCCTGGTGCACGGATTTCTGACCGACGATAGCTAGGCTCGACCTTCCTCATGGCTCGACGGGCGTCGACAGCGACGCCCGGGCGCGCGAGCCGGCGGCGTCCTGCACCCGCGAGGCGACGGACAGGATCGAGCCGGCTGGCGTGGGGTTCGTTACGCGCAGGACGAACGTGACGGTGCGGTGCGCTCCCTTCGACAGGGTGCCGAGCTGCCACAGGGCATCGCGCCCGGGGAAGCAGAGCCCGGGAAGCGTGCCGTTGTCCGACAGCGTGCCGCAGGCGGAGAATCCGCTGGGGACGGGCATGCGGAGCTCGACCTGGATCGAGTCGTCCATTCCCGTGTTGGTGACCGTCAGCTGGTAGGTCACCTGCTGGTTGGGCTTCGCAGGATCGGAATCTATCGCCATGTCGAGCGCCAGCGGCGCCGTCGGTTCGACCAGGGTCACGGTGCTCGCGCTCGCGGCGGCGGAGCCGCTGGTGATCACCGCTCTCGCCGGCCGCACCAGCGGGTCGGCCGCGCCCAGATCGTCGACGCTCACGCGCACGGCGCGCTCGCCGACGTCGCCGGCGTCGAGGGTGCCCAGGTCCCACCTGATCGTGTCGCCGGAGGCCTTGCCGCCGCCGTCATCGATCACCGTCGTTCCCGGCGGCAGGGTCAGCACCAGCTCCGCGCCGAGCGCGGCGCCGGTACCGCGATTGCCGAAGCGGATCGTGTAGTCGAGCTCGTCGCCGGCCAGCACGGGGTCCGAATTCTCGATGAGGGCCACCATGAGCGGCGACGCGGCGACGGTATGGAAGATGGTGGCCACCCGGGCGCGGGCGCGCGATTCGGCCGCATCCTCGACCCGCGCGGCGGCCGGGAGAATCGTGCCGTTCGGCACGGTCGTGGCGTCGAAGATGGCTTGCACCGTGCGACTCGTCCCCTTCTTCAGCGTGTCGAGCGTCCACAGCACGTCGCGTCCGGTGAAGCAGTTCCCGGGGGTCTCCGCGTTGTCGGACAGCCGGACGCACCCGCCGCCCCCGACGCCGCCCGGAATGGGCATGGTGATCTTCACCTGGAATGCGTCGTCGGGACCGTGGTTCGTGACCGTCAGCTCGTAGGTGACGAACTGTCCGGTGCTCAGCGGATCGGGATTGGCCACCATGACCAGCGAGAGCGGCGAGGACTGCACCATGGTGAGGACGCTCGCCGTCGCCGCCGCCGTGCTGCTCGTGACCGTGGCGCGCGCCGCCCGCACGAGCGGATCGGCCGCGCCGAGATCGTCGACCTTCACGCGCAGCAGACGCTCTCCCGTCTCGCCTGGATCGAGGCTGCCCAGATCGAAGGCCACGGTGTCCGCGTCCGTCGTGCCGCCGCCGTCGTCGACGAGGGTGACTCCGGGCGGGAGGGTGACCGCGAGCTGCGTGTTCAGCAGGGCGGCCGTACCGCGGTTGCCGAAGCGGACCGCGTAGCGCAGCTCGTCGTCGATTCGCACCGGGTTGGCGCTGTCGGTGAGCGCGACCATGAGCGGGGCGAAGGCGGTGCCGTGATACGTCGTGCTCGCGGCGGTCCGTGCGCGCGACCCGCTCGCATCGGCGACCGCGGCGGTTGCCGTGAGAATCGTGCCGTCCGCCGCCGAGGAGAGCACGTCGTAGATGGCCTGCACGGTCCGGCTCGTGCCCGCCGGCAGCGTGTCGAACGTCCACAGCACGTCGCGTCCGGTGAAGCAGTTCCCGGGCGTCTCGGCGTCGTCGGAGAGCCGGACGCAGCCACCGGTGGCACCGTCGGGAATCGGCATGCGGAGCTTCACCTCGCTGGCATCCGTCCCGCCCCGATTCGTGACCGTCAGCTCGTAGGTGAGGAACTGGCTGGTGCCCGCGGGCTCGGGGCTCACGGTCATGACGAGCGCGAGCGGCTCGTCCTGGATCGCGGTGACGGTGCTGGCACGCGCCGCGACGTTGCCGCTGGTGACCGCCGCACGCGTGACGCGCACCAGGGGGTCGTCCGATTTGAGATCGTCGACGCTGATGCGCAGGCGGCGCTCGCCGGTCTGGCCCGCGTTGAGGGCGTTGAGCGCCCACGTGACGGTGCCGCCGGCCACCGTCCCACCGCCGTCGTCCAGGACGGTGGCGCCGGCCGGCAGGGTGACGACCAGCTGCGCGTTCAGCAGCGCGGCCATGCCGCGGTTGCCGAAGCGGACGAGGTAGCCCAGGCCGTCGCCCAGGAGCACCGGGTCGGCGCTCTCGGTGAGCCCGACCGTCAGCGGTGCGTTGACCGTCGTGCGGAACGTGCTGCTCACGGCGGCCCGCGCCCGCGCGCCCGCCGCGTCCACGACGCGCGCCCCGGCCGAGAAGACCGTCCCGTCGTCCAGCGCGATGGGGTCGAAGATGGCCTGCACCGAGCGGCTCGATCCCTTTCGCAGTGTGCCGAGCGTCCACAGGATCTCGCGGCCGGTGAAGCAGTTGGCGGGCGTCTGCCCGTCGTCGGACAGGCGCACGCATCCGCCCGTGACACCCTCCGGGAGCGGCATGCGGAGCTGCACGTCGTCGGAGTCGGCCGTGCCGCGATTCGTGACGGTCAGCTCGTAGGTGATCATCTGGCTCGGATCGACGGGCTCGGGACCGGCGATCATCGTGAGGCCGAGCGGTGCGGCGGTCTGGACCAGCGTCACCGCGCCGGCGCGCGCCGCGGTGGCACCGCTGCTGACCGCCGCCCGCGTCACCCGCACCAGCGGATCGGCCGCGCCGAGATCGTCGACGCTCACGCGCAGCCGGCGCTCCCCCGACTGCCCCGGATTGAGCGGCCCCAGGGCCCATGTGACGACGCCCGAAGCCTGCGTGCCGCCGCCCGTGTCGAGCACGGTGACGCCCGGCGGCAGCGTCACGGCGAGCTGCGAATTGAGCAGCGCATTGGCTCCCCGGTTGCCGAAGCGCGCCACGTACTCGAGGGTGTCGCCCGTCCGAACGGGATCGGCGTCCTCGGTGAACCCGAGGGTCAGGGGCGACGCCGGGACGACGATGGCGTTGGCCTGCGCGGTGGCCTGCGGACTGCCGGCCGCGTCGTCCGCGCGTGCGGTCGCCGCGATCGTCGTGCCGCTCGCGAGATTCGCGGCGGTGAGCACGGCCTGGAGGGTGCGGCTCGTCCCGACGGGGAGGCGGTCGAGCGTCCACAGGATGTCGCGGGTGACGAAGCAGCCGGTCGGAAGCTGTCCCTCTTCCGACAGCGAGACGCAGCTGCCGGTCCCGGTCGGGATCGGCATCCGCACCTGGACCTGGACCGCCTCGACGGGCCCGAGATTCGTCACCGTCGCCTGGTAGGTGAGCAGCCCGTTGGGAGCCACGGGGTCGGGGTTCGCCACCAGCACGAGCGCCAGGTTGGTCTTCGGCAGCGTGGTCGTGGTCGTGCTGGTGTGGCTCACCGTGGTCGACGTCGTCGTCACCCTCGGCGAGGTCGTGGTCGTGGCGTTGAAGAGCGTGCTGGTGGTCGGAAACGACGGGGTCGTGGTCGACGTCGTCGTCACGGGAGCCGCGGTGGTCGTCGTCGGAGGGGTCGGAGTGCAGTCGGGCTCGCAGCCGTCTCCCGGCGCCACGTTCCCGTCGTCGCACCGCTCGCCGCCGCCGGCGTCGACGAGGCCGTCACCGCACAGCGATCGGGCCGCGTCGATCCTCTTCTTCAGCTTCTTCGCCCGGAGCGTCCCCTGGAACTGGGAGCACCCCGGCAGGATCCGGCCCTGGAGCACCACCGTTCCGTCGAGCCCGCTGCACTGCTTCCACCGCGTGAGGACCTGGGTGATGCCCTTTCGATTCTCCTGCATGCGCCTGGGCGAGATCGGGTCGCACACGCCGTCCAGCGCCACCGACGGGCCGAGCTGGAGCGCCGTGCCGCTCCCGTTCGCTGCGATCGGGCCGCCGGTGATGAGGTAGCGGGCCGGGGGACACGGAGCCGGCTTCGGGCCCTTGCGGGCGAGGGCGGGCTCGGCCCCGGCGGCGAGGATGAAGCTGGCCAGGGCGGCGGTGGCGAACGCGGAGACGGTCGAGGGCACGGGAACTCTCCTTCGTGATCGGGTGCGGAGCAGTGGGGCATCGTCGAGGCTCGCCGTGGCGGCGGTCGTCGATGGACACACGGATGCGGCCCGGTGCAGGCGGCGACCGTACGCCGACGCGCCGCACGACGAGGTCGATGCGTGAGCGCGAAGCGGGGTCCGGCTCAGGTCGTGGGATCGGGCCAGCAGGCTGGGACCGCGCGATCGATGGGCGATCCTCTGCACCGCCGCGACATGGACATATGGAGCTCCTTCAACGTGGGAAGGCCCTAGGATGAGGCCCAGCTAAGTTGTGGGTAGTGTAGTCAGGCAGACTGAACCCTGTCAAGGCGTTCTCGTCTGACGGGCGCCGGGCGTCATTTCGATCCGCTTGACAGCGGCCGCCGTGCGTCGGACGAGGACGCATGTACGAGACGCTCGCCCTGCAGCGGGAGGGACATCTCACCTGGCTCACGCTCGACCGACCCGGGTCGCTGAACGCCATGAGCACGACTCTGGTCCGCGAGCTGCGGCAGTTCTTCTGGGAGCTGCCCGACGACACGGAGACGCGCGTCCTCGTGGTGCGCGGCGCGGGCCGGGCGTTCTGCGCCGGGCTCGACCTGAAGGAGCAGCCGAGCGCGGAGGGCGCGGGCGGCGGCTCGGTCGCCGCCGGCCTGCGTGCGCAGCGTACCATCAGCGAGCTCGTCCTCCTGATGCGGCGCGCACCCCAGCCCATCATCGCCGCGGTACACGGTGCCGCCTGCGGCGGCGGTTTCGCGCTCGCGCTCGCCGCCGACGTGCGGATCGCCGGCGAGTCGGCGCGCATGAACGCGGCCTTCATCCGCCTCGGGCTCAGCTCGTGCGACGTGGGCGTGAGCTATTTCCTGCCCCGCATCGTCGGCGCGTCGGTGGCGGCCGAGCTGCTCCTCACCGGCAACTTCATCGACGCCGCGCGCGCCGAGCGGGTCGGGCTGGTGTCGCGCGTCGTACCCGACGCCGGCCTCGAGGACGCCGCCCGCGTCCTGGCGCAGGAGATGCTCCGCAACTCCCCCCTCGGCCTCCGCCTCACCAAGGAATGCCTGAAGCTCAGCCTGGATGCCGGGAGCCTGGAGGAGGTAGTGGCGATGGAGGACCGCAACCAGATCCTCGCGGCCCGCGGCGCGGATTTCCGCGAGGGCGTGATGGCGTTCCTCGAGAAGCGCCCGGCCCGGTTCCGGGACGCGTGAGGAGTGCGGGTGTGGCGGAGGCTCGCAGGTTGACGCTCTCCCCTGGCGGGCCCTAGGGTGCTCGCCGGCCGGGTACGTGTGATCGCGTCGCGGTACCTCCCGGCCGCTTCGGCGGAGGTGCAGATAGATGGTCCAGCTTCGAGCGATGGTCTCGGCAACGTGCGACCGGCGGCGGGTGGTCTCGCCCCCACGGTTGATCATGGCGTTCCTGCTCCTGGCCGCGGGTCCGGCAGCCAACGCGCAGATCGCGGGCTCCGCGCCCGTCAACTGGGGTGACGACCCGTCGACGGTGGCGCTCTGGACGTTCAACGGCAACGCCAGCAACGTCTCCAACTCCCGGACCTACTGCGCTGCGGGCGAGGCCGACCTGACGCGGTACGCCGGGCAGAGCGGCGGGCTCAGCTTCGACTCCGGCAACCGGCGGGAGGGCAGCGCATCCGTGAGCCTCGACGGCAGTACGACGCTGGCTGCCCAGTCGTCGATCAACGATACCCGCTGTCTCCGCACGGGAAGCCCGAACCAGTGGACGATGACGTGGTGGATGCGCAACACCGCGCTCAACGCCAACACGTCGAGCCCGTTCCCCATGATCATCTTCAACCGTGACGAGGCCGCCAACGGGTCCGGCGCGCTCAACGGCTTCTACGTCACCTACATCAACGACGGCAGCAGCACGGAAGGCCGCACCTACGCCTGCACGCGGGCGAGCGGTGAGAACCGCGACACCTGCACCCCGTTCCTGGCCAACGCCTTCCCGCCGGGCAGCAGCTGGCACTTCGGTGCCGTCCAGTACACGGGCTCCGCGCTGCGCTACGCTCTCGAGGCCGCGCCGTTCACCAGCAGCGTGACGAATCGCGTCGGCAAGAACCCGGGAACCTACCCGTTCCAGCTGTCCCACGTCGTCTCGCCGACCAACAAGAGCGGGGTGATCGGCAACGAGGACGAGGTCTGGTGGACCGCTGCCGTGCTCACCCAGCAGCAGATCTGTCGCGTGCGCAGCGTCGGAGTCCAGGGCAGCCTCGGGTGGTGTGCCCCGGACGGCTCGCACTGGATGGCCTGCGACGCCGACGCGGACTGCGGCGGATCGGGGCACGCGGGCGCGTGCAACGTCGCCTTCCCCGGCACGTTCCCCCAGGCCCGCAAGGGCACGTGCGTCGGTCATCTCGGCACCGGCGCGAGCGTGCCGACGGGGTGTCAGACGGTTGCCGATCTCGGACCCTGCAACGCGAATCTCACCGGGTCGGTCCCGCCGCCGCCTCCGAACTCTCCCCCGAGCCCGCCGAAGCTGCTCGACGTCCAGCCCAACTGACCCGGGCCGCCGTACGACGGCTTCGCGCCGTGGAGCACGGACTCGAGGAGAGGGATCGCCAATGCTCGCGAGACGTGGCACGCTTTCCCCATGCCAGACTACAGCCTCTTCGGTGACGAGCACGTGCGGCAATACGAGGCGACCGGCGGCAAGGTCGGTCACGACTGGAACGACGCGAGCGTTCTCATCCTGCACACCACCGGTCGGAAGTCCGGCGAGACACGCAAGTTGCCGCTGATCTACGGACGCGACGGCAAAGACTACCTGGTGGTCGCATCGAAGGGTGGCGCACCGACGAACCCGGGCTGGTACCTGAACCTGCGGGCGCATCCCGACGTGGAGATCCAGGTGCGCGACAAGGTGATCCCCGTCGCCGCGCGGACCGCCACGCCCCAGGAGAAGGCGCGCGTGTGGCCGATCATGACGGCGCAGTGGCCGGCGTATGACGACTACCAGACCAAGACCGCGCGCGACATTCCGGTGGTGATCCTCACCCCCCGGTGATCGACGGCGCGAAACACGTCAGAGCCGTAGCTTTCCCGCCCATCTCGGCGAGCCCTGACGGGAGGCGCGCGCCGGGCGAATCTGGTAGGCCGTGTCGTCATGCGCCTCACCGGCGTCGCGACCTACCATCGCACCGTCCGCGCCTCGCTCGCCCGCGTGCGCGAGAACGTCCTCGACTGGGAGCACCTGCCCGGCCGCAACCTCGACGGCCGCGCGCTGCGCCTCGAGACCGGCAGCGGCTAGCCTCGCGGGATCCCCACGACCGGCAGCGCGCCGAGCGCGACGCACCGGCGGCCCGGTGCTCCTCCGATCCACGCGCAGGCAGCTCGTTCGCGTTGCCGCGAGCCTGCCGGGTGCGCTACTGCCGCTCTCGAGATGCCCCGACCGTGGCCAGCGGAGGAACGACACGCATGAAGGCCCGCACGACGCGCTCCCCGCACGCCCGCTACACGCCGGCGGGCGAGGACGGCATCGGCCACGTGGAGCTCACCCGATCCGAGAAGCTCAACGCCACCGACGATCAGTCGGTCGACGACCTCGATCGCGCCGTGACGCTCGCCAGGCGCGACGCGAAGGCGCGCGCGATCGTCGTCGCCGGCCGCGGGCGCGCGTTCTGCGCGGGCATCGACCTTGCGGCGCTCGCCGGCGATCGCCTCGGCGCCGACTGGTTCCGGCGCTGGGACGTCGCCCTCGCCAAGCTGGAGGCGATCCCGGTTCCGACGGTCGCGGCGATCCAGGGGCCGTGCCTCGGGGGCGGGCTCCAGGTCGCGCTCTGCTGCGATCTGAGTGTCGCCAGCGAGGATGCGACCTTCGGCCTGTCGGCCGTCCGGCACGGCATCATCCCGGGTCTCGCCACCTACCGCCTGCCGCGCCAGATCGGGATGGGCGCCGCGCGCGAGCTGATGCTCCTGGGCGAGACGTGGAACGCCGCCCGGGCGCTGCGGCAGGGCCTCGTGAACCAGGTCGTTCCCCCGGATCGGCTGAAGGCGACGGCGCTCGAGCTGGCGCGCAAGCTCGCCGGCAACGTGCGCGCCGCGAGCATCGCCACCAAGCGGCTCGCGCTCGCGTCGTACGACGTCTCGCTCGATCGCTTCCTCGAGGAGTACGTGCGGGCCCAGCGGCGATGCTGGAACGACCGCGAGACGAAGGCGAACCTCGCCCGCTATCGTGCCGGGCGCTGGGGCAACTAGACCACGGCGCCTTGCGCTTTGCAGACGCGACGGGCGGCGGCTAGGACGTTGGCCGCATGACGTCCCCGCCGGCGCTGCGGGTCACCGCCGACGACGCCGAATATCGGCGGATGGCGGCGGCAGAAGCCGAGTACTGGAGCGGCCCCGTGCCGTACGCGCTGGAGGCGATCGAGGAGCGCTTCGCCGACGGTCCGGTCGACCGCTACACGAACGCGCGCTTCACGGGCGACCGCAACGTCGGCTGGCACCGGACGATCGCGCGGCACGGCCCGTTCCGGCGCGGCCTCGTGCTCGGTCTCTCGGCGCTGCGGGTGGAGGGCGAGATCCTGGAGACGAACCCGGGCCTCCACCTCACCTTCATGGACATCAGCCCGGGCTCGCTCGCGCGCCGCGCCGAGATCCTCGGCGCCCGGTTTCCGGGCCGCGTCGAGACCATCCGTGCCGACCTGAACTTCGCCGAGCTCCCGCGCGACGCCTACGATCTCGTGGTGTCGTCGGCCTCGCTCCACCACGTGACCAATCTCGAGCACCTCGCGTGGCAGATCGACGCCACGCTCGCCCCCGACGGATGGTTCTTCCTGAGCGACTACGTCGGCGAGCCGCGCTTCCAGTTCGCTCCGGCGAAGAAGCGCGTCTTCGAGCTGGTGCACGACCGCGAGATCGCCCGGATGCGCAATCGCCGGCCGGGATGTCTCTGGATGGACGCCAGCGACCTGAGTCCGTTCTGTGGCGTCCGCTCGGACGAGGTCCTGCCGGTGCTGCGCGCACACCTCGCCGAGGTCGAGGTGCGGACGGCGGCGGCGCTCACCGTCGCCCTGCTGCGGTCGAGGCCTGCCGACGGCGCGACCGGCAAGCCGCCCGGGATCGGCCGCCGCGCCACCGATGGGCTCGTGCGCGCAGCGCTCGGTCTCTGCGGCAAGCTGCCGCCGGTGCGCGTGCCGATCTCGAAGCGCCTGCTGCGGGAGCTGCTCTTCGCGGGCGACCTCCTCACCGACGCCGGACTCCTGCTGCCGGGCACGGCATTCGCCACCTACCGCAAGCGCCGGCGGTGACGTAGCCTGTGCGAATGGCGACGCTGGTGGCGGTGAACGTGGGTCTGCCGAAGGACGTGCCATGGCGGGGTGCCGCGGTGCACACCGGCGTGTGGAAGCAGGCCGTCAGCGGACCGCGGCTCGTGCGGCGGCTGAACATCGAGGGCGACGGGCAGGGCGACCTCGCCGGACACGGCGGCGAGCACCGTGCGGTGCTGGTCTATCAGCTCGCGTCCTATCGCTACTGGCAGGAGGTGCTCGGCCGCGACGATTTCGTCCACGGGGAGTTCGGAGAGAACTTCACCGTCGACGGCCTTCCCGACGACGAGGTGTGCATCGGCGATCGCTATCGCATCGGCGACGCCGAGTTCGAGGTCAGCCAGCCGCGCGTCACCTGCTACCGCGTGGGCCTGCGGATGAACGAGCCCCGCATGGCCGCCCTGCTGGTCGCGCACCGGCGGCCCGGGTTCTATATCCGCGTGCTGCGCGAGGGACGGGTGCAGGCGGGCGACGAGATCGTGAAGATCGCGCCGGGTCCCGAGGCGATGAGCGTCGCGGAGATCGACGCGCTGCTCTACCTGCCCGGCCATCCCCGCGAACGGCTCGCCGCCGCGCTGCGCATCCCGGCGCTCAGCCCGGGCTGGAAGGCGTCCCTGCAGGCGCTTCTCGACCAGGCCACCGGAGTCGGCGGCGGGCCGACCGGCAATCCTGGCCTCAACGACGTGGCCGCCGGTCCGCCGCCAGCCTGGAGCGGATTCAGGCCCTTGAAGGTCGTCCGCGTCGAAGCCGAGAGCAGGAGCGTGCGCTCGTTGGTGCTCGCGGACCCCGACGGTGCGTCGCTGCCAGCGGCGCTCCCCGGCCAGTTCCTCACCGTGCGGTTGCGGCGCGAGGCCGCCGCCCCGCCGCTCATCCGCAGCTACTCGCTCTCGGGCCGACCGGGCGCGGCGGAGTACCGGATCAGCGTGAAGCAGGAAGCCCACGGCGCCGGCAGCACGTACATGCACACGCGGGTCCGCGTGGGCGACACCCTCGACGTCGCGGCGCCGCGCGGCACCTTCACGCTGCGCGACGGCGACGGCCCGGTGCTCCTGCTGTCGGCGGGTGTCGGTGCCACGCCGGTGGTGGCCATGCTGCACATGCTCGCGGCCGGGCGTACGAGGCGCGAGGTGTGGTGGCTGCACGGCGCCCGCGACGGCTCCGAGCACGCGTTCGGCGCGGAGGTGCGGGCGTTGCTCGCCGGGCTCCCGAAGGCGCATTCGCAGATCTGCTACAGCCGGCCCGCGCCCGCCGATCGCCAGGGTCGTGACTACGACGTTGCCGGACGGCTGTCCGCGGAGCTGTTCGAAAAGGTCGGACTGTCGCGCGACGCCGACGCCTACCTGTGCGGCCCCACCGCGTTCATGCAGGACCTCGGCGCCGCGCTCGCCGCCTACGGCCTCGACCGCTCACGGATTCGCACGGAGATCTTCGGCGCGGGGCCGTCCATGACTCCCGGGGTGGTCGCCCCGGACGTCCGCCCGCCACATCAACCCGACGGCGCTCCCGGCACCGGTCCGTCGGTCTCCTTCGCACGCAGCGGGATCACGACCAGCTGGGATGCCAGATACGCGAGCCTGCTCGAGCTGGCGGAGGCGTGCAGCGTGCCGACACGCTGGTCGTGCCGCACGGGGGTGTGTCACAACTGCGAGAGCGGCCTGCTGTCGGGAACGGTGGCGTACTCGCCCGACCCGGTGGAGTCGCCGGCCGACGGCAATCTCCTGATCTGCTGCTCGCAGCCGCGCGGCGACGTCGTCCTCGACCTGTAGGCGCCGTCAGTTCGCTCCGAGCGCGCGGTCGATGAACGAGGTCAACGCGGCCAGGACCTCGTCGCGGTTGATCTCGTTCAGGACCTCGTGCCGTGCGCCCGGGTAGGTGATCGACTCGAGCCGCTCGCCGCCGATGCGCTCGATCGCCGCACGCGTGTCGGCCAGCGGTACCAGCGGATCGTCTTCCCCGTGCAGCCAGAGTGTGGGCAGCGCTCCGAGCGGCGGCCCGTCGGCGATGGCGCTGACCGCGCCGACCATCGCGGCGAGCGTGGCGCGCCGGAAGGGTCCATGCCAGACCAGCGGGTCGTCCATGTACGCGCTTCCGACCTCCGGGTCGCGCGACAGCGACGACGGGTCGATCGGCACCTCGGGAAGCGGATCCATCGTGAGGAGCATCTCGATCGCGGGATTGCCGCCGATCGCCGGCCCGGAGAGCACGAGGGCGGCGAGGCGACTGCCGTGGAGCTGGGCGAACCGCGTCGCCAGCAGGCCGCCCATCGAGTGGCCGATGAGGACGAGCGGAAGCCCCGGATGATCGCCGCGGGCCTTGCGCGCCACCGCGTCGAGGTCGGCCACCATGTCGTCGACGCGCTCGACCAGCGCGCGCTCGCCTTCCGAGCGCCCGTGCCCGAGATGATCGGGTGCGTACACCGCCGCGCCGTGGCGGACGAGGTGATCCGCGACGTGGGCATAGCGCTGCGCGTGCTCGCCGTAGCCGTGTGCGATCAGCGCCAGGTGGCGCGGGTGCTCGCACGGCCACTCGTGCAGCACGATGCGGCCGCGGGCGCCGGGAAGCTCGGTGAGCCGGGGTCCTGACATGCGCGGACAGTCCTTCGGGACGGGCGTCGCGGTCAAGCGACCCGGGCAGCCCTGCCGGCCGGTCTGCGGGTTGCCAGGCGGGCCTCGAGTCTGCAAGGTCGATCCATGTCCCTGCTGCGCTTCCTCGGAATCGGCCACGATGCACCGGCGAGGGGTGCCGGTGAGACCGAGACCGTCCGCCGTGTCGTCGCCGCGCTCGAGCGCATGGAGCCCGAGGCGGCGCGCCGTCTCGCCTGTTTTGCCTACGTCCTCGGTCGCGTCGCGGGCGCGGATCGGAGAGTGAGCCCCGAGGAGATGGGGATCATGGAGCGGACCATGATGGAGCGCGGCGACCTGGCGCAGGAGCAGGCGGCGCTCGTCGTGCAGATCGCCAGGGATCAACAGGCGCGGTCCGGCGGCACGGAGGACTACCTCGTGACCCGCGAGTTCGCGTCCATCGCCTCCCGCGAGCAGAAGCTCGCGCTCCTGAGCTGCTGCATGGCCGTGGCGGCCGTCGACGCCGAGGTGTCGGGCTCCGAGGACGACGTCGTGCGCGAGATCGCGAGCGAGCTCGGCCTCTCCCACGCCGACTTCATCGCCGCTCGCACGGCCCATCGCGATGCGCTGGCCGTCCTGAAGGACCCTCCCCGGACCTGACGGGGAGCTCAGTCGCGCTTCCGCTCCAGGTTGGCCGCGACCGCGGCAAACACCTCGTCCCAGAGAATCGCGTGCACCTCTGGCGCCGAGTAGCCGGATGCGACGATCCTCCCGGCGATGAAGCGGTAGGCCGGCTCGTCCAGCGCGGCATCCAGGAACAGGTCCGCCAGCGCCTCCCACACCGGGCGCCTGCGCTCCAGGTCTCGATCCGGGGGCAGCATCGCGGACGAGAAGGTCTAGCGGTCGCGGCGCTGGGCGAGGCGGGACATCGATGGTCACGCTAGACCTGCACATCGTGCGTGTCCAGGGTGCGTGCCGCGGGGCCACCCGCCGGCTTGCTCGACAAGGAGCGTCCAGCTACCTCCGGCTCGGCAGAGAAAGGGGGGCGCGATGCGGATCGAAGGTCGGACGGCGCTGGTGACCGGGGCAACCGGCGGTATCGGTCATGCGATCGCGCGGAGTCTTGCCGGGCGCCGGGCGAAGCTCGTCCTCACCGGCCGGCAGACGGACGTGCTGGGCCGGCTGGCGCGAGAGCTCGAGGCGCAGGTCTTCGCGGTCGATCTGGCGGATCGCCGCTCGCTCGATCACCTGATCGAACGCACGGAGGCCGTGGACATCCTGGTCGCCAATGCCGCCCTTCCCGCGAGCGGCCGGCTCGCTGCGCTCACGGACGACGAGATCGACGCGGCGCTCGACGTCAACCTGCGTGCTCCGATCTTCCTCGCGCGCAGCCTCGCGATCCGGATGATGGCGCGTCGCTCGGGTCACCTCGTCTTCATCAACTCACTCTCCGGCAAGGTCGCGGCTCCCGGCTCGTCGCTCTACAACGCCACCAAGTTCGGCTTGCGCGGCTTCGCCCAGAGCCTGCGCCAGGAGCTGCACGGGACGGGAGTCGGCGTGTCGACGATCTTTCCCGGCTTCATTCGCGAGGCCGGGATGTTCGCCCGGAGCGGCGTCGTGCTGCCGAAGGGAGTCGGAACGCGCTCGCCCGAAGAGGTCTCGTCCGCGGTCGTGCAGGCGATCGAGCACGACCAGGGCGAGGTCGACGTGGCCCCCGCCGGCCTCCGCGCCGGCGCACTCGTGGCCGGCGTTGCGCCGGCGGTCTCGGCGACGCTGCAGCGCTGGCTCGGCGCCGGGAAGATCGCCGACGACATCGCCCGCGGCCAGCGCGGCGCGCGCTGATCCCGCGGCCGCGTGTTGACGTTCGCCCGCGACGCGTGGCAAGCCGCCGACATGGCGACGTACGGACTGGACGACGACGGCCGCGCGCTGCGCGCGCGCATGCGGCGCTTCATCGACGACACGGTCATCCCGGCGGAGCGGATGCTCGGCCGCGAGGACGCCGAGTCGGCCGCCACGATGCGGCGGCTCAAGGAGACCGCGAAGCGCGAGGGTCTGTGGGCCCTGGGACATCCGAAGGAGATCGGCGGCGGCGGCGTGCCGTTCATGCCGTTCGTGTTCCTGAACGAGGTGATCGGGCGCTCGCACTGGGGGCAGGCGGCGGTCGGCACGCTCTCGATGCAGGACTCCATCATGCTCCACCTCTACGGCAGCCCCGAGCAGCAGCGGCGCTGGCTCGAGCCGCTCGTGGCCGGCGACATCTATCCCTCGGTGGGTCTCACGGAGCCCGAGGTCGCCGGCTCCGATCCGACGCTCATGCAGTCGACCGCGCGGCTGGACGGCGATCACTGGGTGATCAACGCGCACAAGTGGTTCACCAGCGGCGCCAACCGCGCCGCCTTCACGACCATCTTCGCCATCACCGAGCCGGAGGCCCCGGCGCACGGGCGGTTCTCGTCCATCATCGTGCCCACCGACGCGCCGGGCTACGAGATCGTGCGCGTCGTGCCCACCATGGGGCACACCGGGGGAGGGCACTGCGAGATCCGGCTGACCGACGTGCGGGTGCCGAAGGAGAACCTGCTCGGGGAACGCGGGCAGGGATTCGTCGTGGCGCAGAAGCGACTCGGTCCGGGACGCATCTTTCACTGCATGCGGTGGCTCGGGCAGGCGGAGCGCGCCTTCGAGCTCATGTGCGAGCGAGCGAAGAGCCGCTTCGCCCACGGATCGCTGCTGGCCGAGAAGGGCGAGATCCAGCGTTACATCGCCGAATCGGCGGCGGAGATCCAGGCGGCTCGCCTGATGACGCTGGATGCCGCGCGCGCCATGGACGAGGGCAGCGAGGCGCGCGTCGAGATCGCGCTCATCAAGTTCTGGGGGGCGCGCATGCTGCACGACGTGATCGATCGCGCCATCCAGGTGCACGGGGCCCTCGGCGTGACCGGCGACACCCCGCTCGAGTTCATGTATCGCGAAGCGCGCTACGCGCGGCTCTACGACGGACCCGACGAGGTGCACCGCATGGTGGTCGCCCGCCGCCTGCTGAAGGATCCGGTCGCCGGCACGCCCTGGTCGTGACCCACCGTTGACCGGACGGCGCGGGTCGCCCAGAAGGACGGATGCAAACCCTCCACGGAAAGCGCGTGCTGGTGACCGGGGCGGCCTCGGGCATCGGAAGAGCGATCGCCGAACGCGTCGCCGCCGAGGGCGCCGAGCTGCTCCTGGTGGACGTGAATCCGCGCGCGCTCGAGGAGGCGGGGGCGAGCCTGGCGCGCGGCGGCGCGAGCGTGCGCACCTACGTGCTCGACGTGACGGACACGTCTCGCATGGTGGGCCTGCACGAGCAGATCACTCGCGACGGCGGTCCGATCGACGTCCTGGTGAACAACGCCGGCCTGGTCTTCGGCGGCGCGTTCCTCGACGTGCCGCTCGAGCAGCACCTCACCACCTACCGGGTGAACACGATCGGTCTGGTGGCCATGACGTACGCCTTCCTGCGCGATCTCATCGCCGGGCGCGACGGCCACGTGGTCAACGTGGCGAGCGCGTCGGCGTTCATCGGGCTGCCCTTCGGCGCCACCTACGCCTCGAGCAAGTGGGCGGTGCTGGGCTTCTCCGAATCGCTCGCCCTCGAGCTCGAGCTCCAGGGCCACCGGCACGTGCACGTCACGGCCGTGTGCCCGAGCTACGTGGCGACGGGACTCTTCGACGGCGCGCGGGCCCCCCGCACCACGCGCATACTGACTCCGGAGCGCGTCGCCGACCTCACCGTGCGCGCGGTGCTCGCGAATCGCCCGGTCATGCGCACGCCGTGGCTCGTGCGCGCGACGCCGGCGCTGAAAGGCCTGGTGCCGTTTCGCGTCTTCTACCGGGTGGCGGCCCTGCTCGGAGTGAACACGAGCATGATGGCCTGGCGAGGCCGCGGGCCGGGCGGGGGCGCGCGCTAGGGCTCGGCCTCGCCGCCGGTCAGACGGATCATCGCCCGCACGAGCCGCTCCGCTTCGACCGGCTTGTCGAATCGTGGATGCCCGCGCAGGTGCTCGGGGAGCAGCTCCTCGCCGCCGTAGCCACTCAGGAACACGAAGGGGACGCCGCGGGTCTGCAGGTGCTCCGCGAGCGGGACCACGCTCGTGCCGTTGAGGTTGATGTCGAGCACGGCGATGTCCACCGGACTGGCGGCGAGCACATCGTGCGCGCGCTGCACGGACGGCACGATGGCCGAAACCGAGCCGCCGTACCCGTCGATGAGGAATCGGAGCGCATCGGCGACGACGAAGTTGTCCTCCACGATGAGCACCCTCGCCCCGCCCAGCGACAGCGTCTTCATCCGACCACCGCCGGGACGGGAATCTGGATCTCGCAGCGCACCCCCTGGGCGAGAAAGCGGAGCATGACCGCTCCCTCGGCTTCGTAGGCCAGCGCCTCCTCGATCAGCCTCGTTCCGAAGCCGCGGCGCAGAGGCTGGGAGACGCGCGGACCGGCGTGCTCGCTCCAGCAGATGCGCAGGCGCTGGGCGCCGTTGGAATCGAGCCGCGACGAGATCGCGACCCGCCCCTCCTTGGTGGAGAGGGCGCCGTACTTGGCGGCGTTCGTCGCCAGCTCGTGCAGCGTCATGCCGAGCACGCGAACCAGCTCGGACGAGACGAAGGTCCCGTCGCATTCGACCGAGACGCTCTCCGCGTGGTGGCGGTACGGCCCCACGACCAGCTCGATCAGCTCGGTCAGGGTGAGCCCTTCCCATCGGCGGTCGGCCAGCGCGATATGGATGCGCGCGATGGCCTGGATGCGCCCGTAGAACGCCTCGCTGAACTCGCCCATCGTGGACGACGCGCGCACCGTCTGGTCGGCCACCGCTTGTACCGTCGCCAGCGTGTTCTTCACCCGGTGGTCGAGCTCGCGCACGGCGAAGCGCAGCGCATCCTCCGTTCGGCGATGCTGCTGGATCTCCTCCTCGAGCCGCCGGTTGGCGTCGCGCAGGCTCTCCTCCCGGCTCGCGCGGTCGCGTTCTGCGCGCGCGACGGCAGCACGCTGGCGTCGCAGTGCGTGCGAGATGAAGACCGTCGCACCGAGCGTGGGCGCGATCGCGCCGATGTTCTCCAGCCAGAAGTTCCGCGGCGACTGGACGATCGTTCCCACGGTCCAGATGCCGGTCGCGGCGACCAGCACGACGCTCAGCAGCTGCCATACCGGATTCCACGGCACCAGCGTGCCCGTCACGACCGAGAGGCCGACGAGGAGGACGATCGGGCTGGTCGCGTCCGCGGCGACGATGCCGACCGCTCCGACCGCCAGCACGGTGACGGCATAGGCCAGGAAGGAGAGGGCGAGGTTGGAGACCCGGCGGGCCGGGTCGTGCAGGAAGCGCAGCACGATCGCGACGCTGACGAAGTTGATCGCCTGCACGAGGCTGATCATCGGGCGCTCCCCGGGATGGAAGACCAGCTCCCCCAGGAACACGATCGCGATGCCGGCGAGGAGCAGCCGCCCGCCCAGCCGGACGCGCTCGACGAAGAGACGATCGTCGGCCTCGCCGGGATCCGACGAACCGCCGAGCTGAGTCGCCAGCCACGATTCGGATCGCGACACGGTGAAGCCTCCCGCCGTCAGCATCCCAGTTCGGGGAGAATGATGTCAACGCACCGGTGCCAGCCACCCGCCACGCTCGCCGGCTGCGGGGCGCACGTGCTACACGCAACGCCATGTCGTCCCTCCGCGACCGCATCGTCGACCAGTTCACGCGCCAGGCGGTGCCGTTCTCGACGGCCCCCGGGATCCGCGACGAGGCCGCGCTCCAGCTGCTCGTCGAGGCGAGCGGTGCGGGCGCCGGGGACACGGTGCTCGACGTCGCCTGCGGACCGGGCCTGGTGGTGTGCGCGTTCGCGCGCGTCGTACGGCACGCGACCGGGATCGACGTCACGCCGGCGATGCTCGAGCGGGCGCGCACCGTGGCAGCGGAGGCAGGCGTCAGCAACGTCACCTGGCAGCAGGGCGAGGTGCTCCCGCTGCCGTTCCCGGACGGAAGCTTCTCGATCGTGGTGTCGCGTTTCGCCTTCCACCACTTCGAGCGGCCGGCGGCCGTTCTGGCCGAGATGCGCCGCGTGTGCCGGCCGGGCGGTCGCGTCGTCGTGTGCGACCTGACGGCGTCGGACGACCCGCGCAAGGCGGCGCGCTTCCACGAGATCGAGATGCTGCGCGACCCCTCGCACGTCGGGGCGCTCACCCTTGCCGACCTGACCGCGCTCTTCCCGACCGTCGGGCTCCCCGCGCCGCAGGCGACGTTCTACCGCTTGCCGTTCGAGCTCGAGGGCCTGCTGGAGCGCTCGTTTCCCCGTCCCGAGGACGTCGCGACGATCCGGGCCGCGTACAGGGCCGCGGTCGCGGACGACGGGCTCGGGCTCGGCACGCGTCTCGTCGGCGACGAGGTACGCGCGGCGTATCCGGTCGTGATCCTCTCCGCCCCGGCGCGTCCCCGATAGGCGCCGTGACTCAGGCCAGCTTGTAGAGCCTCGCCGCGTTCAGGGCGCAGAGCTTGCGACGCTCGTCGGCCGGCACGTCGCGCATCATGTCGTCGACCACGCGGCGGGTCTCCGGCCAGTCGCAGCCGTGGTGCGGGTAGTCGGTGGACCACAGCATGTTGTCGACCCCGATGACGTGGCGGTTCTTGACCGCGTAGTGGTCGATCATGAAGCTCGCGCGCCAGTTGCGATGGAAGTAGAAGCTGGGCTCGTGCTTGAGCTTCACGGGCAGCCACCCGCGGTTGCGCCACCAGCGGTCGTCGAGCTGCTCCAGGATGTAGGGAATCCAGCCGCAGCCGGTCTCGACCGCGACCCAGATCAGGTCGGGAAAGCGGTCGTGCACCCCCGAGCTGATGATCTCCGACATGTCGGTGATCATGTCGGCCGCCCCCACGGTGGCGAGGCCGGTGAGGTCGTCGCCGCGCACGCCCTTGGGCCTGGGCTTGTTGATCTTCCGCATGACGCGGACGTGGAAGTGCACGGCGACGCCGTTCGCCTGCGCGGCCGCCCAGAACTCGTCGTCCTCGGGGCGAATGGCGGCGCCGACGCTCGGCATGGTGTTCAGCCACACGCCGCGGAAGCCGAGCTTCAGACAGCGCTCCATCTCGCGGATGGCGGCCTCGACGCCGAGCGCCGGGATGCAGGCGAGTCCGATCAGCCGGGAGGGATCGACGCTCACGACCTCCTCGGCGAGCCAGTTGTTGTAGGCCTGCACGCCGGCGAGATGGAACTCGGGATCGGGGTCGGAGAAGAAGTGACTCATCATGCGCGCCGAGCCGAACAGCACCTCGGCGTCGACGCCGTCGACGTCCTGCTCCTCGAGGCGCGGGCCGCCGCGGAAGTTGCCCTGGTTGGCGGTGGCGAACGTGACGCCCGTCCAGCGCACCTCCTCGTGCTTGCGGCCGGCGGAGGCGTAGATGCCGATGGGCGCCGGCGGCACGTCGGGAGCGAACTGCCAGGCCTCGCCGCCGTCGCCGTCGGACACCACGCGCGGCACCTTGTCGTGGAACTTCTTCGCGACGTACGTGACCCAGATGTGCGGCGGCTCGAGGACGTGCGAGTCGGCGGAGATGAGCTGGTAGTCGCGGGGCATGTGGCGGGACCCTCCGGCGGGGCACCATACGAACAAACGATCGTTCGGTTCAAGAGGCTGGCGGGTAATGCTAGAGGAAGGCCGTGCAGATCGAGCTGATCGCTCCCGCCAGCACCGCCTCGGCAGCGTTGCCGCGCCTCGGGCTCGGCCTGCTCGCCGCCTGCACGCCGCCCGGCGACGAGGTCATCTACACCGACGAGGTGGTGCGTCCCTTCGACCTCGCGCGCGACGTGAAGGACGTCGGCCTCGTCGGCATCAGCGTCGACTCCAAGACCGCGCGCCGCAGCTACGACATCGCCGACGCCTACCGCCGGCGCGGCGTGCCCGTGGTGCTGGGCGGCATCCATCCGACGGCGTGTCCCGAGGAGGCGGGGGCGCACGCGGACGCCGTGGTCGTGGGCGAGGGCGAGGACGTCTGGCCGACGCTGCTCGAGGACGCGAAGCAGCGGCGGCTCGCGCCGGTCTACCGGCCGCCGCTTCCCGACCTCGCCGGCAAGCCCTTCGCCCGCCGCGATCTCTTCCGGGGCCGCCGCTACATCCCCTTCCAGGTGCTCCAGACGATGCGCGGCTGCCCCTATCCGTGCGAGTTCTGCAGCGTCTCGACGGCCAACGGCACCACCATGCGCTTCCGCCCCGCCGATGACGTGCTCGCCGAGCTCGGCACGCTGGGCAAGCTCGTCATGTTCGCCGACGACAACGTCATGATCCATCGCGCCTACGCGCGCGATCTCTTCACGCGCATGATTGCGATGCGCAAGCACTGGATCGGGCAGTGCTCCCTGGCGGCGGTGCGGCGGCTCGAGAACGTGCAGCTCATGGCCGCCAGCGGGTGCAAGGCGCTCTTCGTCGGCTTCGAGAGCATCGACGAGGAGACCACGCGCTTCACCGGCAAGAAGCAGAACCGGCCGTCGGAGTATCGCGACACGGTGGACATGCTGCGCGAGCACGGGATCTCGGTGTGGGGCAGCTTCGTCTTCGGCTTCGACACCGACGACCCGGAAGTCTTCGACCGCACCGTCGAGTTCGCCATCGACATGCGGCTCACCATGGCGAACTTCGCCATGCTCTGTCCGTACCCCGGCACCGCGCTCTACCGGCGGCTCGAGGCCGAGGACCGTCTCACCGACGCCCGCTGGTGGCTGCGCGAGTACCACGAGGAGGAGGGACCGCATTTCCTCCCGAAGCGGCTGACGCGCGACCAGCTGCGCGAGGGCTGGTCGCGAGCGGCGAGCCGCTTCTTCTCCTACGGGTCGATGTGGCGGCGCTGGGAGGTGCCTGCCCGCTCGAGCTGGATCCAGCGCGTCGGCTTCTGGCCGTTGAACGTGATGCAGCACCGGGTGGCGCGGTCGCGCGCGAGCACGGTGTCCGCGAGCGGCGCTGACGATGCAGCAGGCTCGCCGTCGCGCTAGACGATGTCCGTCGCGATGTCGGGCGAGTCGACCGAGCGGCACCCGGAGCGTGCTTGCCAGCCACAAAGGAAAGCAAGCCTGTTGACATCGCATCGAGTAGAGAGCAAGCGTGCACTCAGCTAGAAGGACGAGGTCAAGACGCAGGGCCGCGCGCCCGCGAATTCGCCGGTGACCTCGACGGGTCATTCCCCGGGAGGCAGCCATGGAAAATCTGAGAGAAGGATCGTCCGGTCCCGTGGTACGGCAGCTTCAGCAAGGGCTGAAGGAGAAGGGCTTCGATCCCGGCCGGATCGACGGCGAGTTCGGGCCGGGGACCGAGGCGGCGCTGCTCGCCTTTCAGAAGAGCGCCGGCCTCACCGCCGACGGCATCTGCGGGCCGCATACGCTTGCCGCGCTCGGGCTGGCGGACGCACCGCCTGCTGGCCAGCGGTTCGAGGACATCACCGAACGGGTCACCGTCAATCAGGTGGCGAAGATGTGTCCCGGGGCACCCCTCGGCAACATCAACAAGCACCTCCCCAGCATCAAGACGGCGCTGAGGCAGCGCGGTCTGGGCGACAAGCCGATGGTGTTGATGGCGATTGCGACGATCCGAGCGGAAACCGGGCGGTTCGAGCCGATCAGTGAAGGCAAGTCGCGGTTCAACACCTCACCGAACGGACATCCCTTCGACCTCTACGACCATCGCAAGGACCTGGGCAACCGCGGACGACCCGACGGGAGCAGCTTCAAGGGCCGCGGCTTCGTCCAGCTGACCGGCCGTTTCAACTATCAGAAGTTCAGCGACAAGCTGGACCTGGGCAACCGTCTGGTCGACGAGCCGGAGCTGGCCAACGATTCGCAGATCGCTTCAAATCTGCTCGCCCTGTTTCTCAAGGACAAGGAAGCCAGGATCAGGGAGGCGCTGCTCGACGGCGACCTGAGGACGGCGAGAAAGCTGGTCAACGGCGGCAGCCACGGGTTGACCGAGTTCTCCGAAGCTTTCAGAGTCGGCAACGCGATCCTCGACTGACCGGGAAAGCGTGAGAGAGGCGAGGCAGAGCGACAGCGCGAAAGGATGGCGCGGGTGGGGCATCAGCGGAGAGCCGTCGCGACGAGCCCCGGATGCTGGTTCGCCGTAGCCCTGTCCGTCGCGTTCATTCTCTCACTGCTGCCTTGCGCGGCGGAGGCCGGCGCCTCCCATTGCTCCGCCAAGGAGCAGACGCTGTTTTCTTGCCGCACCGGGCGCAAGACCGTCTCCGTCTGCGCCTCGCGAGACCTGTCGGCGGACGCGGGCGCCGTCAGGTATCGTTTCGGGCGGCCTGGCGCCCTGGAGCTGATCTACCCGCCGTCCGATGCCGACTGGCGCCGGGTGACCCGCAGCGGCGTGCTCACGTTCTCCGGCGGCGGGGGCGCCTATCTCTCGTTCACCAACGAGCCGTATCGCTACATCGTCTACACGGCGATCGGCAAGGGTTGGGGGAAGAAGGCCGGTCTCGTCGTGGAGAAGAACGGCCAGCGGGTTGCGAGCCTACCGTGCAAGGACAAGGAAACGTCCGAGCTGGGCCCCGATCTCTTCGCAAAGGCGGGAATTGCGGAGGACAAAAAAGAGTTCGATCTGCCCTGAGGTGCCACGACGCCCTCGCCCGCTGTTCGCGGAGAGTCCGCCCCGCAGGGTGCGCCCCGGGGCCGCTCAGAAGACGCGTGGCGGTCGGGGGGCGCGCTGGCGCAGCGCGACGTCGCCCAGCACGAGCAGCATCACGAGCGGGATCAGCACCGGCGCGAGCGGCGCGCTCTCGTGCTCGACGCCGGGCCGGGCGGCGAGCACCGCCTCGGGAGTCGCATCGAGCACGCCGCCGGTCGTCGCCGCGAGCTGCTGGAGCAGCGGGCGGTTCGGCCCCACCACGCGCAGCTCGCGCGCGGTGTCGTCCTCGACGGGTCGGGCCGCGGCCTCTGCCGGCTGGGGCAGCGCCCAGAGGACCAGCTGCATCCAGAGCTTGCCGAAGCCCTCCCAGCCGGCCCACTCCGCCCCGCCGGACTGAAAGTCCACCGGCACCACCGCGACGCGTCCCAGCTCGTACTGCCAGGTGGCGAGGAGGGGATCGTGCCGGGTGCCGGCGTCGAGGTAGAGGCGCAGCTGGGCGTCGGGCTTGAGGCGCGTCGTCGCCCAGCGGGCGACGTGGGGCAGCTCGTCCTCGCTCAGCCCGGCGAGGATCGCGCCGGGCTCGCCGAGTCGCGCCGGCGCGTTCACCATGCTCCCCGGGGAGTCGATCAGGCGGCGCGTGTCGCGGATCATCAGCTGGGGCAGGGCGGCGACGTCGGCGACGTGGTGGAACTCGCCGCCGGTCTCCGAGGAGATCTGCTTGAGCAGATCCAGATTCACCGTGTCGCTGCCGATCCTGATCGTGGTGACGGTCACGTCGTCGCGCGCCAGCGACGCGATGAGGTCGAGGTGATCGTCGGCGCGCCGGTTGGTGTCGCCGTCGGTGAGGAGGATGATGTGTCGCACGCGCCGGCCCGAGGCGACGAGGCCGCGGCGCGCCATGTCGAGCGCCTCCTTGAAGTCGGTTCCGCCGCCGTGCTGCAGCGCGCGGACGCGGGCGGCGAGGGCCGCACGTCCGTCGGCCACCGGCAGCAGCGTCCCCAGCTCGTAGGGCTGCGAGTCGAAGGCGATCGCGCCCGCGAGGTCGCGCGGTCCGAGCTGGTCGAGCACCGCCAGAGCCGCCCGCCGCGCGTACTCCATCTTCTCGCCCTCGCCGCTCGGGTCGGGACGGGTCGAGTAGCCCATGCTGTTCGACCGGTCGATGACGAGCTCGAGCGCGATCGGCTCGCGTTCCTTCGGCTCGGGCTCCTGCGACAGCAGCTCCACCGGCAGGAGCGGCGCGAGGGCGCTGTCGGCCCATCCCGGATCGCCGAAGAGATGGGGGCCGCCGGTCACGAGGAGGGCGCCACCGCGCGCCACCCAGCGCGCCAGCGGGGCGAGCACGCTCGCCGGCATGGCGGCACGCCCGACGTCGTCGAGCACCACGACGTCCTCGCGATCCAGCCTGGGGACCTGCTGCGCGAGCGCGGCGGGTGCCACGAGGTCGACGTCCAGCCCGCGTCCGGCGAGAACCGTCGCGACCACCGAGCTGCCGCGCTCGCTGGCGACGAGCACGTGCGGCGCTCCGCTCACCTCGAGCGCGAGGTGGGCGGCACCGGGAAGCGGCGGGTCGTCCGGCGGCACCCGCAGCGCCGCGTCGAGCCGGTGCCGGCCGCGTCCGCTGGCGCGATAGGGCAGGGCGACGAGGGTCAGGCCCGGCAGCAGCGTCGCGGCGACCTCGCGCGGCGCGCCATCGTCGGCGGCGATCATCAGCGTCGCGTCGGCGGGAGCGGGCGCATGGCTCTCGACCACCGCCTCGATCGGCACCATGACGTGCTCCGGCGCGCGCACCGGGGCCAGGATGCGTCGGATGGTGGCCCGCGGAAGCTCCGTCTCCGGGAGGACCACCGGGAACACCGGCACCGGCGGCTCGGTCACCGACGCCTCGGCGAGCGCGCTGCCGCGCGTCTCCTGCCCGTCGCTGAAGAGCAGGATCGCCGGTTGCGTCGTGTCCGGGCACAGGGGGGTCGCCAGCGCCAGCGCATCGGCGAGGTTGCTGGCGTCGGGGTCGATCCCGGCGGAGTCCGCCCCGGCGACCAGCGCCGCAGGGGTCGGCGGCTCGTGTGAGGGTGGCGCCAGGACGCGCGCGTTGCCGCCGAACGCGACCGCTCCCACGACGTCCCGTGGCCGGAGGGCGTGCTCGATGGTCGGCAGCATGCGGGCGGCGGCATCGATCCCCGCGCGCGCGACGCTCGCCGACATGTCGACGGCGAGGACGACGCAGGCGCCGCCCGACGGGCGTGATCGCTGCACGTAGGCGCCTGCCAGGACGAGCACGAGCCCGACCGCGGCGAGCATTCGCAAGGCGGCGGCCCAGACCGTCCCGCGCCGGCCGGCGAGCATCACCAGCGGGACGAGGAAGAGCAGCAGCATCCTCGGGGCGAGCACGCCGAAGGTCATCGCAGCAGCCCCCACGCGGCCCACTCGATGGCGAGCAATGCCGCCGCGGCGGCGTAGAACCACCACGACAGGTCGTGCCGCCCGGCGGTCGGCGGCGCGGACGCGGGAGCGGCCGTCGGCCGCCATTCGCCACCCCCGTCTCGGCCGACGTCGGACTCGTCGGCGCTCAGCAGGCTCGCGAGGACGAGGCGGTCGGCGCCACCGGCTCCCGCGAGCCTGTGGATGCCGGCGCGCTCGGCGAGCACGACGGGAGGATCGCCGCTCGCGTGCACACCGGGAGCCGACCGGAGCGCCGCCCCGGCGGAGCGCACCGGCACGCCGGTCGCGAGGGTGATCGGCGCCTCGGCGGCCGGCTCGGCGAGCCAGCGCAACGTTCCGAGCGTCAGCAGGACGAGCGGCATCGCGTCCGAGCTCGAGGGCTGCACGGGCAGCTCCGCCCCGAGGCAAGCGCGCCGCCGGCCGGCGTGCTCGCCCACCACGAGGAACGGGAAGGCCGCGCGCCGGCTGGCCGCGGTCACGGCGGCCGTTCCCCACGCGGGCAGCAGCAGCTGGGTGGCGTGGGCGGCCTCGACCGCCGCGAGAGAGCCAAAGCCCTGGAGCACGGGATCGCCGGGCTCCCAGTCGACGACCGAGGCGTCCTCGACGGTGCGCGCTCCCGGACACACGGCATTGCCCGGTGGCGGCGCGAGGTAGAGCACGCTGCCGGCGCCGTCGTCGCTCGTCGGGACCTGGTGGTCGAAGACCGTCACCACGCCGTCGACGGTCTCGTGGCCGGCGCGTTCCGCCAGACCGGCACGGTTGACGACCTCGAGATGCCCGCGCGGCACCGTGGCGACCAGCGTGCGGAAGGCGGCGCCCAGGGCATCGGATTCGGTGACCAGGAGGACGTCGAGCGGCGGCTGCGCCGGCACCCAGGCGACCGCCTCGTCGTCCACCGGGAGGGCGTCGTTGGCGGCGATGCGGACGCGGAGCAGCCCGGGACCCGGGGGCGCGCCGAGCTTCGCGCGTCCGCTGCCGCGAGCCGCCAGGGCAAACGCCTGCCGCGTCCACGGCGTGCCGTCGAGCGTCGCTTCCAGCGTCGTGGCGCGCGACGCCGAGCCGAAGTTCCGCACCTCGACCTCGACCCGCACGTCCGCGGCCTCCGCGAACGGTGGCGCCTCCACCGTGACATCGGTGATGGCGAGGTTGTCGTCGCGCCGTCCGATCGCGATCCAGTCGACGCCGGCGAGCCTCGCCGGCGCCAGCTCGCTCGCCGCCGGCGGCAGGTCGGTGAGCACCGCGACGCCGGCGCCGGGTCGCCGCGCGGCCTCGCCGAGTGCCAGCTCGACAGCCGGGGCGAGCGCCGTGGGCGTATCGAGCGGCGCCAGCGCCGCGAGCCGCTCGGCGAGCCGGCCGCGATCCGTGGTCCAGCGTAGCGACACCCGCGGGCGATCGCCGGCCGCGACGAGCATCACCGGCACGGCGGACGGCAGCGCGTCGACCAGCTCGTCGAGCCGCCGTCGTGCGAGCGCGAAGCGGCTGCCGCCCGCTTCACGCACCTGCATGCTGGCCGACACGTCGAGCACGATGGCGAGTCCGCTGGCCGCGTCGCCGCCCGGCCGTCCGATCCAGGGCAGCGCATAGCCCGCGACCAGCGCGAGGAGAAGGA
The DNA here is from genome assembly GCA_963815115.1 of uncultured delta proteobacterium. Taxonomy (GTDB): domain Bacteria; phylum Desulfobacterota; class Binatia; order DP-6; family DP-6; genus CAVQLX01. Next base: position 350,542 of record CAWFFN010000005.1, read on the forward strand.
GCAGGCGGAGGACGAAGAGGAGGTCCGGACGGAAGCGCTGGCGCTCGAGGGGCCGCTCCGGCAGCTGCTTCCAGAGCAGCAGGCTCGAGACGGGGGAGACACGCGAGCGCCGGCGCAGCTGGGTGAGCACGATCAGCACGGCGACGCTCGCGAGCGTCAGGAGGCCCAGGGGGTTCGCGAGGCCGAGCATGTGCGCGCCGTCTACCGGGGTCGGACGAGGCCGAGACGGACGAGGTCGCGTGTGACGAAGGCGTCGACGGAGACGTCGCTCACGAGAGAGGCCCACGAGGCGCGCTGGCGGACGGCAACGGCCTGCAGGCGCTCGAGGTGGGCCGCGAGGAGCTCGCCGTAGCGCGCCAGCGTGGCCGGATCGAGCTGCACGGCGTGTCGCGTACCGGACTCGACGTCCTCCAGCTCGCCGCTCGCGAGGACGCGCGCGGGCTCCACCTCGCCGCGCCCGAGCACCTGGAGCAGGGCGATGGCGTGGCCGCGGCGTCGCAGCGCTGCCACCCCCGGCTCGAGCGCGTCGGCGTCGACGAGAAAGTCCGAGATCACGAGGACCGCGCCTCCCTCGGGGTGGCGATGGCTGTACTCGCCCAGTGCGGCCCCCAGCGCGAGCGTGCCGGACGGGGCCGTGGCATCGAGCAGATCGGCCATGGCAACCAGCCCGGGCCGGCGACGGTGCACTGCCGAGGAGCTCGGGGCGGCGCCGCCGCGCAGCACCACGAGTCGCACGGCGTGGTGGCTGGCGAGGGCGATCGCCGCGAGCGCGAGGGCGAGCTCGGCCGCGATCGCGTACTTGCGATCGGCGGCCGGTGTTTCCATGGACGCGGTGGCGTCGACCAGGAGATGCACCACGACCTCGCGCTCGGCGGTGAAGCGCCGCATGAGGAGGGCGTCGAACCTGCCGAGGAGATTCCAGTCGAGATGGCGCAGGTCGTCACCCGGCGCGTACGGAGTATGCGCCTCGAGCTCGAGGCCGGACGGCTGGGGGCGCCCCGGAAAGCGGCGCTCGCCGGGACGCGTGCCCATGCGCCCGCCGACGTCCAGGACGAGACGCGTGCCGAGCGCGCCCACCCGGGCAGCGGCCGCACGCGCCGGTCCGATCCGGGTCATCGGCCCTGTCGCGCCGCGGTTGCCAGCACACGCTCGACCACGGTCGCAGGCTCGATCCCCTCGGTCTCGGCGGTGAAGGTGAGGACCAGGCGGTGGCGGAGCGCCGCGCGCGCGACGCGGTCGACGTCCTCGAAGGACACGTGCGGCCGGCCGTCGAGCAACGCGTGCACCTTGGCGCCGAGCAGCAGCGCCTGGCCGCCACGAGGACTCGCGCCGTACGCCACCCAGCGACGGATCTCGGCATCGCCATCCGCGCCGGGCTGGGTCAACCGCACCAGCGTCGCCACGTAGCGCTCGACGTGGGGCGCTACCAGCACCGAGCGCACGAGCAGCTTGAGCTCCTCGACCCGTGCCCGCGCCGTCGCCGGGTCGAGCACCGGGCGAATCACCGGAACCTCGGCCCCGGTGGTGACGGCCAGGATGCGCTCCAGCTCCGCCTGCGACGGGTAGTCGAGCAGGACCTTGAAGAGAAAGCGATCGAGCTGCGCCTCGGGAAGCTGGTAGGTGCCCTCCATCTCGATCGGATTCAGGGTCGCGAGCACGAAGAACGGCGCCTCGAGCAGGTGGGTCGTGCCGGCGACCGTGACCTGCTGCTCGGCCATCGCCTCGAGCAGGGCCGACTGCGTCTTCGGGGTGGCGCGGTTGATCTCGTCGGCGAGGAGCAGATGCGCGAAGATGGGCCCGGGCACGAAGACGAAGCTGCGATGACCATCCAGCGTCTCGCTGACGACGCGCGTGCCGGTGATGTCGGCGGGCATCAGGTCGACGGTGAACTGCACCCGGCTGAAGCGCAGCGCCAGGGCCTCGGCCAGCGAGCGCACGATGAGCGTCTTGCCGATGCCGGGAACGCCCTCGATGAGGACGTGGCCGCCGGCGAACAGGCCGACCAGGATCGTGTCGATGACCTCGTCGTGACCGACGACCACACGGGCCATCTCGCGCCGTAGCGCGGCGAAGGTGTCCTGGAAATCGCGGATCGCTCCCGCGGCGCCCTCGGCCGTCTCGATGCTCACGGGGACGCCCCCGGCACCGCATCCGCATGCGCGAACAGACGGCGGACGATCGGAGCGAAGGACGCCGGAACGTCCATGCGATGTCCGGCCTGCTCGGGACGCCGTGCCGGTGCAAGCGCCGGACGGCGGCCCGCGTCGGCACCGGGCGCATCGGCCCACTGCTCGCCGGCGGTGCCGGGACGCGTCCGCACGCGCGCCGCGATCGCCAGCTCGAAGCGATCGCCGCCGGCGGGGAGATCGTCATCGGGCTTGCCGTACAGCGACGGGTCCGTGTCGCTGCCCGCCCCTGGCGCCGCCGCACCCTCGCCCCGGGTCTGATCGTCCCGGTCGCCCGGTCGCGGCGTGGGCCGGCCGTCCGCGCCGGGCACCTCGCTCCCACCCTTCGCCCCGCGCGCGTCGGCGACCGGCCGTGCCTTGGGCTCGGGATCCTGACGTGGGCCACGCGCGCCATCCTGCCGCGCGCCGCTCGGTGGCACCTCGCCCCCGGTCTCCCAGCGCTCGTCGGCCCCGAGCGCCGCCTGCAGCCAGTCCTGGAGCGTCGCCAGCGTGGAGTCGTCGGCCTCCGTCTCGGATCGGGCGCCGGAACCGGGTGCGCCCGCAGGCGACGCGTGCTCGCTGCCCGGGGTCACGAGGAGGCGATCGGCGCCCTCGCGCGTCTCCTTGGCGGCGACGAAGTCCATGGGGCGATCGCCGATCAGCACGCGCGGGGGCGGGGGCCGCAGCCACGGCGCGAACACGACGACCAGGATCAACGCCCCCACCGCCGCCAGGGCAGAGGCGAGCGCCGACCCGGAAACGAGCCGGGGCACGACGTCCTCGGGCCGCCATCGCCCGAGCGCGTCGAGGTTCTGCTGCACGAGGAGGGCGAAGAGACCTCCTCGCGCGCGTCCTTCGAGCTCGGCGAGCGACGCCAGACGGCCGCCCAGCTCTCGTGATCGATCGATGCGCGCGGCCGCGTCGCGGGCCGCGAGCCAGCGCTCGCCGAGCTGCCGCGCCAGGACGACGCTCGCGGCGCACAGCGCTCCCGTCCCGAGGAGGACGACGCCGCCGAAGGCGAGCCGTCCTGCCCGGAGCGCGGCGAGGATGACGACCGCCGCCGCGAGCCCCGCCACGACCAGCCAGCGTGCGGTCGCTTGCTGGACGAGGAAGCCGTTGCTTCGCCGTCGCACCGCTCGGACCTGCTGCAGGACCGCTTGCATGGGCGGCGAGCTGCTCACGGCTCCGGCTAAAACACGGCCGGTCGAGTCGCGTCAATGCGTGCTCGCTGGCTCCGGCGGTGCACCACACGCAGGAGGTGCCGTCCGGCACCGCGTCGCTGCAGGACGGCCGTCGTGGATGCCGTGCGGTTGACCGGGCCAGGTGCCGCTTGGTACGGCCCGGCACGCATGCACCAACGAGGAACCGGCAACGGCGCGCTCTCCGGCATCCGCGTCATCGACATGAGCCACCAGGCGGCGGGTCCCTGGTGCACGTCGCTCCTCGGGGACATGGGCGCCGACGTCGTCAAGATCGAGAAGCCGGGGCGCGGCGACAGCATTCGCTACGCCGACCGGACCGGCCGGCTTCCGCCGGAGGTCGGCGGTCTCAACTTCCAGGGCCTGAATCGCAACAAGCGCGGTCTCACCGTCGACATCGGCCAGGAGGCAGGCGCGGCGCTGGTGCGCCGCCTGGTGCGAAACGCGGACGTGCTGGTGGAGAATTTCCGGCCCGGCGTCATGGACCGTCACGGGCTCGGCTGGGAGGCGCTGCACGCCGAGAACCCGCGTCTGGTGTACTGCTCGATCACCGCCTTCGGCCCGCGTGGTCCCCTGGCGCAGAAGCCGGGCATGGATCTCATCGTGCAGGCGACGGGCGGCATCATGGGCCACACGGGCGAGGAGGGCGGCCCGCCGATCAAGTCGGCGCCGCCGGTGGCCGACATCACCACGGGTGTGTACGCGGCCTACGGCATCGCCTCGGCGCTGGTGGCGCGCGAGCGCTCCGGTGTCGGGCAGCGGGTCGAGATCGCGATGCTCGACGCGGTCGTGTCCCTCTACGCCGACAACGCGGCCAACGTGCTCACCGAAGGCACGCGCTTCCCGAAGTTCGGCAGCGGGCATCCGGATCTCGTGCCCTACCAGGCCTTCCCCGCCAGCGACGGCTACTTCATCGTCGCCTGCCTCACCAACGCCTTCTACAAGCGGCTGTGCGCCGCGCTCGGCCGCGACGACCTGCTCACCGATCCGCGCTTCGCCACCAACCCGTCGCGCGTCGCGCACCGCGAGGAGGTGGTCCGGATCCTGAGCGAGATCTTCCGGACCGCGTCGTGCGAGCACTGGATCGCGCTCCTCGAGCAGCACGACATCCCCGCCTGCCGCGTGAACCGCCTCGAGGAGATCCTCGCGCATCCGCAGATCGCGGCGAACGGACTCGTGGTCGAGCACGAGGACCCGGTGCGGGGGCGCCTCCGCACGCTCGGGCCGCCGCTCAAGATGTCGGCAACCCCGACGGCGTTCACGGCGCCCGCGCCACGGCTGGGCGAGCACACCGACGAGGTGCTGCGCGAGGCCGGGCTGTCGGCGTCCGAGATCGCCGAGCTGCGCGCGGCCCGGGTGATCTGACAAGCGCCGCCGCTGCCGCCGGTCCGCCAGGACCTGCCCGGTCGGGCGTAGCGAGACGATGCGGATGACTGCTGCGTCGACCCATCGGCAGCCGCGGCGGAGCGTCTCTGCGACGCGCGCGTCAGACGGAGTGTGCCGGTGGACCAGTACACCGGCGACGGCATCGTGGCGCCGTGCGGAGCGCCAATCGCCGGCCCCGTCCGATTGCGTCACGTGCCGCCTCGATGTACCAGATACACATGAAACGCACGAATCTTGTGCTGAATGAGGACCTCCTCGCAGAGGCGACCAGGCTGAGCGGCGAGAAGACGTATTCTCGAGCCGTGGAGCGAGCGCTGGAGGATTTCGTGCGCCGCGCCCGGGCGCGGCGGATCCTCGAGCTGCGTGGCTCCGGGTTGTGGGAAGGAAGCCTCTCGGCGATGCGTCGCGACGCGAATCCGGCGCGTCGTTCGCGGCGCTCGTGACCCTGGTCGACACGTCGATCTGGATCGAGGTGTTCCGACAGCGGCGTCCGCTGGACCTGGCCCGGCTCATCGACTTCGACGATGTGGTCACCTGTCTCCCCGTCGTCCAGGAAGTGCTTCAGGGTTTTCGAGAGGAAGGCGCATATCGTCGGGCGTGTGATGCGATGCTGGCCCTCCCGATCGTCGAATCACCCCTGGGCGTCGACGTGGTGCTCGAAGCGGCGGGGCTCTACCGCACGGCGCGCGCCCGCGGTGTCACGGTCCGCTCGTCGGTCGACTGCCTGATTGCCGCATGCGCCCTGCGTCACGACCTCGAGGTACTGCATCGCGATCGGGACTTCGACGCGATCGCGCGAGTGTCTCCGCTCAGACGGCGCCGCGGGTGACCGGCTGGCGGCGTCGTGGCCGCTGCTGCTAGGACGGCGTCATGAGCGTCGTGACGCCGATCGATCTCGGCTCCCGCCACCTCCGTGGTGGCAAGCACGGCGGCGTGCTGCGCGTGGTCCTCGATCGTCCCGAGCGGCGCAACGCCTGCACCATCGAGATGTACCACGGGATCAAGAAGGCGGCGGTCCTGGCCGAGCGCGATCCGGAGGTCGACGTGCTGGTTCTCACCGGCGCCGGCGAGCACTTCTGCGTCGGCGGCGAGATGGGCGGCCGGCACGAGGGCGGCGCGGGTCTCGATCGCGAGACCGACGGCATCGACCTGACGCCGTTCGTGCAGCTCGAGCGCTGCCCGAAGATCGTCCTCGTGGCCATCAATGGCACCTGCCAGGGCGGTGGCCTGGTCATGACGCTGATGAGCGACCTCGCCGTGGTCTCCGACCGCGCCACCTTCCGCGTTCCCGAGCTGCTGCGCGGCGTCGCCGACTGCTACCTCGGCGCGCGGCTCGCCAGCCGCATCGGGGTGGCGCGCGCCAAGTGGCTGCTCTTCACGGCGCAGCCGTTCACCGCCCAGGAGGCGCTCGCGATGGGACTCGTCCCGCGCGTCGTCCCGCACGGCGGGCTCGACGCCGCGGTCGAGGAGACCATCGCCGCGGTCCGGCAGACGGGACCGCGCGCCCGCACGGCGCTGAAGCGCGACCTGAACCGGCAGCTCCCGCCCCTCGACCTCGCGATGTTCGTCGAGTCGCTCGCGTCCGACGAGGTCCGCGAGGGATTCACCGCCTTCGTCGAGAAGCGGCCGGCGCGCTGGGTGCGCGGGCCGTCGTCGTGACGGCGCGTCCCGTCCCTCGGAGCTCTTGACGAACGAACGTTCATTTCGGTAGTCGTTCGGACCGTGAGAACGAGAGGGGTCCGCCTGGGCGCGGCACACGCCGACGCGCCGTCGCTCCCGACCCGCGAGGTCATCCTCGACGCCGCCGAGCGGTTGTTCTCCGCTCACGGCGTCGACGGCGTCGCGGTGCGCGACCTCGCGCGCGAGCTGGAGCTCACCCCGTCGAGCCTCTACAACCACTTCCCGGGCAAGCAGGCGCTCTACGAGGCGGTGCTCGAGCGCGGGCTCGGGCCGATCGTCGCGCTGATCCAGGCGTCGTGGCGGCACGGCGAGCTGCGGCGCGACACCGTCGCCGCCACGGTGGACGGCATGGTGACGCACCTGACCCAGCATCCGCACCTGGGCCGGCTCGTGCAGCGGGCACTGCTCGAGGACACGGACAGCGTGCGGGCGCTGATCACGCGCTCGCTGGAGCCGCTCTACCGGGAAGGAGTCGCCGTCGTCGGTCGCGCCGCGACGAGCGCGGGCTGGGAACACGACGAGGTGCCGCACCTGGCGCTCGGGCTCTTCGGGCTCGTGTTCTCGTACTTCGTCAACGCCGACGCGATGCGCCGGCTGGCTGCGTGGGGCACGGAAGCGGTCGACCCGGCGGCGCTGGCCGTGCAGCGGCGCTTCCTCGAGAAGGCCATCTTCCGCCTGCTCGGCCCGCGTCAGAGCCGGGCAGGGAGCGTCCGGCGCACGAGGAGGGTGAATGGCTGAGGTCACCGGACACGGCGGACGGATCACCGACGAGGGCATCGCGAGGGTCCGCGAGCGCATCGGGAAGGGCTTCAGCGGCAGGCGCCCCTGGCGCACCGAGGTGACGCGCGACGCTGCCTACCACATGGCGCTCGCCATCGGCGATCTGAGCCCGCTCTATCACGACGAGCCGTACGCGGCCGGGACGCGCTGGGGCAAGCTGCTCGCGCCCTACATCATGATCCAGACATTCGACACCCTGCGCTCGGTGGGCTCGAGCGGTCTACCGGAGGGGCTGCCCGGCGTGCATTCCATCTGGACGGGCTCGCTCTACGAGTGGAAGCGCCCGCTCGCGGTGGGCGATCGCGTGCGCGCCGACTGCTATCTGAAGGCGGTCGACGAGCGCGAGAGCAAGTTCGGCGGCGGCCGCTCGGTCTACCAGACCTACGAGGCGGTCTACACGGACCAGGCGGGCGACCGGATCGGCCTGCGCAACGACACCTGGATCCGCATCGAGCGCCACAAGACCGCCGAGACGAAGAAGTACGGCGAGATCGGGCTCGCCCGCTGGAGTCCCGCCGACATCGAGCGGTTCATGGCGGAGTACGCGGCCGAGACCCGCACGGTCGAGCGATTCTGGAACGACGTCCAGGTGGGCGACGCGCTGCCGAAGCGCCTGAAGGGCCCGCTCACGCCGACCGCCGAGATCGCCTTCGAGTCCCAGCTCGGCATCTACCTGGTGGGAAACGAGGTTGCCGCGAACCTCTATGCCAAGCATCCGAAGCTCTTCATCACCAACGAGCAGGGCGTGCCGGAGCCGCCGCAGCGCGTCCACTGGGACAACGAGTTCACCACCCGACTGCTCGGCCTCCCGGGCGCCTACGACCTCGGGCCCGAGCGCTGTGCGTGGCTCATCCAGGTGGTGACCGACTGGATGGGCGATGCGGGTCACCTGGCGCGGCTCGAGTGCCGCTACCTCAAGTTCAACTACATCGGCGACGTCACCTGGGTGCGCGGGACGGTGACCGACAAGTTCGAGCGCGACGGCGCGGCGTACGTTCGCTGCGCAGTCGACTGCCTGAACCATCGCGACGAGGTCACCGCGGCCGGCACGGCCGAGGTGGAGCTTCCTCGCCGCTGAGACGCACGCGGTCGAAGGGTTCGGATCGATGACGAAGGCCCCGCTCGCAGCCGTCCTCCTGACATCCGTGCTCGCCGGCGCCGCGCAGGCGGCCGGCCAGCCCGATCACCCCTGGCCGCCCGACGCGTCGAAGTACGACCCCCCGGGCACGGAGGTCGCCCCGGGCCTCAAGGTCGGGGATACGCTGGATCAGTCCAACGCGGACAAGGCGAAGGACCTCCTGCCGCCCGAGATCCTGAAGCACTACAAGGACGGCGGGTATCGCAACGAGATCGGCACGTGGCCGGAAGGCATCATCTACCGGGAGAAGTCGTTCGAGGAGTCGACACGGAAGAACGCCTCCAAGTACGACATCGATCCCGAGACGGGCACGATCGTCGACAAGGCGACCGGGAAGCCGCCCGAGTACGTCTACGGCATCCCGTTTCCCACCCTCGATCCCGGGGATCCGCGCGCCGGCATCAAGGCCGTGTGGAACATGTTCCACAACTACTGGAACAACGGCAGCTATCACTTCAACGCCATCCTGGTGTGGACCAACCCGGGGGGGAAGGAGCGCGAGGCACTCCAGGACGTGTGGTTCCAGTACTACGAGAACCAGGCACCGGCCTATCGCGTTCCGAATCCGCAGGATTTCTCGTGGCAGGGGCTCGCGAACGCGATGTCGCCCGCCGATCTGAACGGCACCGCCGCCCTCAACTACCGCTGGCGGGATCCCAAGAAACGGGACGCCACCTGGACCTACGTCCCCGCCCTGCGCCGCGTGCGGGCCGTCAGCCCATCCAACCGCTCCGATGGCGTGCTCGGGTCCGATCTCGGCCAGGATGACGGGCACTTCTTCGACGGCAAGCCGGAGGACTTCAACTGGAAGACGGTCGGAATGCGCGAGGGGCTGCGCATCACGGAGCCGTACTCGTTGAAGGGGCAGGGCGGCCCGCTCACCTGGCAGGACGGGAGCGGCTGGCGAGACAACTGGCCCAAGGCCCCCGCCGTCGCCGGCTACGCCCTGAAGGACTGGAAGGGCGTGGGCTGGGCGCCGACGGACGCCGTGCTCACGAAGCGCAAGTTCTGGGTCGTCGAGGCGACGCCCAAGGACCGCTACTACCTCTACGGGCGGCTCGAGCTGTGGATCGACGCTGAGTCGTGGATCGGCGCCTGGAATCGCAAGGACGACTGGAAGGGCGAGCTGCTGAACACCTACCAGGTGCAGGGATACCTGAACCATCCGGCCATCAAGCCGGGACAGGACGAGGTCGAATGGCTGTGGAGCTCGCAGGGCGCGTGGCAGTGCGCGGAGAACGTGAAGATGAACCGCGCCACGCTCGCCGGCCTGCGCTCGAACCCGTCGTCGCTCTTCGACCGCCGGGTGAAGCACAACATCGCGCAGCTGTTCGACATGCAGACGCTGAGCCGGTTCGGCAAGTAGCGGCGTCGGACGTACGACTCCGCCGCTCCGCGGGACGCGCGCCTCCCCTTGACCTCGCGTCGGCCCGCGTGCATTCCTCGCGCGGCAAGGTGAGCCCGCCGCATCGTGCGGCAGGGACCGGTGGCGACCTACGAGACCGATCCTGGCAATCGACGGCGGCCCTCCCGTCCGCGCGCCCGGCCGACCCTGGCCGACGTGGCCCCGCTACACGGACGCGGCTCGCCGCGAGGTCGACGCCGCCCTGGCGAGCGGTCGCTGGGCGATCAGCGGGCCCTGGACCGGCGAGCCGTGCCGCGCGCGCCGCTTCGCCGAGCGCTTCGCGGCGTTCCACGGCGTGGAGCACTGCATCCCGACGGCGAACGGCAGCGCAGCGCTTCTCGTCGCGCTGGAGGCGCTCGACGTCGGCGCGGGCGACGAGGTCATCGTACCCGGGCTGACGTGGGTGGCCAACGCGTCCGCGGTCGTGCGCGCGAACGCCATACCCGTTCTGGTCGACATCGATCCCGAGACGCTGTGCCTGTCGGTGGAGGCGACGCAGCGTGCGCTGTCGTCGCGTACGCGCGCCGTCTGCGTGGTGCACCTCTACTCCGCGATGGCCGACATGGACGCGTTTCGCGCGCTCGCGGCCGAGGCGGGCGTGCCGCTCCTCGAGGACTGCGCGCAGGCCCACGGCGCCGCCTGGCGTGGCGCTCGTGCCGGGACGCTCGGCACGGTCGGCGTCTTCAGCATGCAGCAGACCAAGGTGCTCACCGCCGGCGAGGGAGGCGCGGTGATCACCGCCAGCGCGGAGCTCGCTCACCGGCTGGAGCAGCTGCATGCCGACGGGCGCGTGTTTCGACAGCCACCTCCGCCCGCGGGAGATCTCGAGCTGGCCGAGATCGGCGAGGTGATGGGGGCGAACCTGGCCTTGTCGGAGGTCCAGGCCGCGCTGCTGCTCGAAGGGCTCGCGCGGCTCGAGGACGAGAACGAGGTGCGCGAACGCAACGCCCGGCGGCTCGATGCCGCGCTCGGCGAGCTGCCCGGCGTGACACCGGTCCGGTGCCTTCCAGGCCAGACTCGTCGCTCGTACTATCACTACGTGCTCCGGATCGACGTGCGGCGATTCGGGTGGAGCGACGTCGGGCGGCTCACGGCCATGCTGAGCGCCGAGCTCGGTTTGCCCGCCGAGCGGGTGTATCGACCGCTGAACGACCACCCCCTCTACCGGCCGGCGACGAAGCGCACCACCGCGCTGTCGGCCTCGTACCGTGCCGCCGTCGACCCGGCTCGCTTCCGCCTTCCCGAATGCGAGCGGGCCCATGCCGAGGTGATTTCGTTCCATCACCGCCTGCTCCTCGGCGACGACCGCGACATGGACGACGTGGTCCGCGCCTTCCACAAGGTGTGGGACCATATGGGATAGGTCGACGGGCATGCGCTACGCGACGATCCTGCTCCTGATTGCCGGCACGGCGCTGCTCGGCTTCACGCTGGCCCGCGCCGATCTCGGTCAAGCTTGGAGCCAGCTCCACGACGTCGGCTGGTCTGGCACCGCGGTGCTCGCCGGCCTGCTCTTCGCCGCCTCGCTCGCCCAGGCAGGCGTCCTGATCCAGACGGTTCCAACCGCCCGCATGACCGCGCACTGGGCTCACGCACTCTGGAAGGTCTGGATGGTGGGCGAGGCGTTCAACACGGTGACTCCGCTGGGCTCGTTCGGGGGTGAGCCCGTCAAGGCTGCCTTGCTGAAGAAGCACTACGGCATCGGCCTGCGGGAAGGGGCTGCCGCGCTCGTCCTGGCGCAGACGATCGGCATCATCGCCCTCGTGGCCTTTCTCGTCGCGGGCTTCGTGCTCATGCTGAGGAGTCCGGTCATCCCGTCGGCGTACCGCGTGACCGTCGGGTCCGCCCTCGCGGCGTTCGGCGGCTGCGTCCTGCTCCTGTTCCTCACCCAGCGCCACGGGATGCTGTCACGGGTGGGCAGGCGCCTCGCGAGCACGCGCTTCGGCGGCCGGGCGCAGACCCTCGTCGAGCTGGTGCACGACGTCGAGCACCGGCTGATCGCGTTCTACACCGGTCAACGCCCTCGCTTTGCCCTCGCCGTGGGCCTCGGCTTCGCGTACTGGCTGTTCGGCATGCTCCGCACCTACGCCACCATGGCGTGGCTCGGGCGGCCGATCACGTGGACGGACGCCTGGATCATCGAGGCCGGGTTGCTGCTCGTGCGCTCCGTCCTGTTCCTCGTGCCCGGAAACGTCGGCACGCAGGAGGCGGCACTGGTCATGAGCGTCGGCGCGATCACGGGCTCGAGCGCGCTCGGGCTCGCGATGGCCATCATCCGGCGCGTCCTCGAGCTCGCCTGGGTGGGAGTGGGACTGCTCGTGGGCTGGACGTTCTCGTGGGCTCCCGAGGCCATCCCGGGAGCCGTCTCCGAACCTGCGCCGCCCGCGCCGGATCTTTCGGCCTGAGCTGCGCGCCCGAGCGCCCCGCCTCCGGCCGACGTCGGGTCCCTGGCCACCTCCGCCTGCCCGGCGGCTATTGCCGATGGTCGAGCCCGGTGGTACGGAACCGGCTCGTGGCCGAGTGGTGTCAGGAACGCGGTCAGGAGCTGGCGGACGCCTGGGATGCGGCTATCAACGGAAGGGAGATCCCATGGGTGGCTCCACTCCGCTGATTCGTGCGGTCACGACGCCCGCGTACATGCGGGTCTCGATCGAGGCTAGCGACGGCAACCGATACCACGCCGATCTGTCCTCGTTCTCGGCGGTTACTGCTTCCCGCGCAACGCGGACGAATGGTCTAAGGTGTCGATCGACTCCTACGGCCTTGGCCTCGTGTGGGCTACGAGATTCGAGGTCCACGTCGACCAGATCATCGGGTTGACAGATCATGTGGAGCGGGTCGCGGAGTCGCCGCCGACGACGACGCCCGCCTCCTCCTGAGGGCCGGGACCGACCAAGGGCTCGGAAATGGATGGGGCCCGTACCCCGGCACATCTGTAGATAGCGGTTTCGGGCAGATAGCGGACGTAGCCCCCGCCCCCTTCAGCCCCGGCTTGCACGGTTCAGCCGCACGTGCGGCGTGTCGCCGATCGCGTCGAGGATCGTCGTGGCGCGCCCGGAGCAGTCCGGCCGGCTCGGGCCGCGTCAGCGCCGCGGCCAGGCGACCCGCCCGCGTCGGACCTGCTCGAAGAACCACTCGTGGAAGCCGCGGGCGAGTATCCACTCGATCCGATCGCCGCGCCACACGATACGCTCGGGGCGTGCAGGGACGCCGCCTTCACGGAGAAACGCCTGCGTGCGGTCGAGGTCGGCGCGGCACGGGTCGAGCCGCCGAAGACGCTGGTACCAGGCGAGGAGGCACGGATGGGTCGTGCCGTCGAACGAGACGTCGAGGAAGCGGACGGCCGTCAGGTGCGGGAAGAGCGCGAGGTCGGCGATCGACAGCGCGCCGCAGAGGAACTCGCGATCCGCAAGCACGCGCTCGAGCTCGGTGTACACCGGCGCCAGGTCCTCGCGCGCCGCGTCGCGCAGACCCGGCGGCTCCTCGCCCGGGTGAAAGCCGAAGCCGCCATTCGAGACGTCGTGCGTGATGGCGTCGAGGAGCGTGTCGGCGAGCCGCTCCCAGTGGAGCGCCCGCGCCCGTTCCTCGGGGTCGGACGGATACACCGGACGCTCCGAGTAGCGCTGCTCGAGGTACGCCACGATGTGAGAGGAGTTGATCACGAGCAGCTCCCCGTCCTGCAGGACGGGGACTTCGACCCTGGGATTCACCGCCGCGAGCCGTGCGTGTCCCGCCGGGGCGAGTCCGTCAATCACCTCGAACGCGAGCCGCTTGTGTTCGAGGACCATGCGCACCTTGCGGGCGAAGGGGCTGAATGCGTTGTCGTAGAGCGTGATCACGAGGATTCGCGCCTCCGGTCCCAGCCTGGGCGACGGCCAGGGCCGACGCAAGGGCGGGACGAGCGCGCCCATCGCACCCGGTCGCGACCTGTGGCATCGGATGCCCATGTACGCCCGCATCGGCACCTTCGATGCTCCGCCCGATCGGCTGGACACCGTCGTCGACCATTTTCGCGACAGCGTCGTCCCCGCCTTTTCGAAGCACGACGGCTTCGGCGGCTACCGCCTCTACGTCGATCGCGAACGCGGCCGCCTCGTCGGCATCTCGCTCTGGACGACCCGCGCCGCCCTCGAGGCGAGCGTCGCCACCGCGCGCACCGCGCTGGATGGGGCGGCTCGGCTCGGCGCGACGATCGTCGGCGAGCCGCAGACATTCGCCGAGGCCTTCGACGCCAGTCCCGTGCCATGAGTCCCGGGATGCGCCGTTGGCGAGACGCCGACGTCACGGCGCACTTTGAGTCCGGGACTGGGGTGACGTAGTCGACCGCCGTCACGGCCCCTGCCCCGTCGCGGCGCTCCACGCCTCGACGCTCGAGTATGTCTCCGCGCCCCAGACGATCGACACCGGGGCACCACCGGTGTCGTACTCGTTGCCAGTGAAGAGCAGGCCCGGCTGGCGCGCGGGCTCCGGTACGACGATCAGCGGCACGCCGTCCTGCGTCGTGATCGCGTTGCCCTCGAAGGTCGTGTCGACGTTCGTCGTGCCGTCGCGCACGACGTGAATCCCGAACGGACCGTCGCCCACCGGCGCGCCGGGCTCGCGCGGGCCGACCTCGATCCGGTTGCCTGCGAACCTCGTGCGCACCGCACCACCGCCGACCACGAGCCCGCCGCCGTTGGTGCGGCCGTCGTTCACCGACACGTTGTCGAGCACCTGGTTGTCCCCCATCGGGCGCGCGCCGGCGAACTGGTAGACGAGGAAGCCCGAGCCGACGTTGTCGTGGCTTTTGTTGCGGTGCAGCACGCAATTCGTGGCGCCGCCGTCGAGGTCGAAGCCGCCGCCGTCCCGCGTGCCGGACCGGTTGCCCCACGCCTCGTTGTGCTCGATGACGACGCGGTTCGAGTCCCAGGTCCAGATGCCGATCGGGCCGCCCGGGAAGTCGTTGCGCCATCCGTTGTCCCAGGCGCGCGAGCGCGCGATCAGACCTCCGTCCACGTCGACCAGGACGATACCATTCCCGCTGTTGCCGCCCTTGCCCGCAATGCCGGGGTTGGCGTGGCTCGCGCTGTGCACGACCTTCACGTTCGCGTGCGCCCAGCCAACCGCGTTGCTGGCGAACGAGCCGTAGGTCAGGATGCCGGCGTCGGCGTTGTCGTGCGCGTCCACGCGGAAGAAACGGACGTCGGAGAAGCCGGTCTTGACTGGACGCCCGAGCGCGTCGGTCGCGTAGCCGCCGAGCACGAGACCGACACCGCCGAAGCCGCTCACCTCGACGTTCGTGACGCGAGCGTAGTCGAATCGCGTTCCGGGCACGGCGACGTCGGAGTAGAACGAGATGCCGTCGCCGCGGTTGCCTGCGTCGCGTCCCGCACCGACGACGATCAGCCCGCTCAGGCTCACCCCGCCCGCGTCGTAGACGAGGATGCCGCCGCCGGTGCCGCCGTCGATCGTCGCGCGGCCACCGCCGAAGCTGCGGACGGTCACCGGCCGGCGGCGGGTGCCCGCGTCCTCGGGGCCGATCACCAGCCGGCCATCGAAGGTGGCGCGGCCCTCGAGCAGGATGCGGTCGCCGGGCTCGAGATCGACCTCGTTCACCCGGGCGAGCGAGCGCCACGCGGTGGCGCGGCTGTTGCCCGCCGCGGCGTCGTCGCCCGCGGCACGGACGAAGTACGCGGTCGCGGCGCTGGACTGGGGTGCGGCCACGAGCACGGCCACGGCGAAGGCCGCGGCCAGTGCTCGACCGGGCGAGCTACGGTGTCGAGGTCGATCCAGGGGGATCAGCGTGTGGCCCGCGCGCGCCCAGATGCAAGCGCCGCGTGCGGAGCCGTCGGCCGGCGCCTCGGCACGCCCAAGGGGCGCGAGCGCGCCGCCGGGTACGTCGCCCGCGTCGTCGAGCCGAAGGGCGGCTGGTCGCGCATCTCGCGCGGTAGCGAGAACCGCGTAGCGTAGCGCGGACCGGGGGCATGGGCGAGTGCGCCGGTCCGCCCGGCCGACGGCGATCCGAGCTGCGACCTCGACGGCCACTGCAACGATCAGTGCCTCTTCGGACTGAGCATCTGTGCGACGTCGCCGTCTGTCGTGCTCTACGGTGCTTCTCTCGTCGTTGAGTCTCCAGCCTCGTGATCGTGCAGGTCGTCGTCTGCGCTGCGCCGGCACTCACCAGGCGTCCATTCTGGGTCGCGGGGCGCCCCACGTTGCACGCGGGGAGCGCGGCCCCAGACGGCTATCTGAGCTCGCGGCTCAGGACATGAACCGGGGTCACGTGCTCGCGCTTGAAGCTCGCAGGACCACCGTCGACGGGCAGCGCCGCACCGTGACCGCGTCGGCGCCGAACTCCGGTACCGCCCTGCCGTCGAGCTCGACCGCGCGCAGCGTGCCGCCGAGCGGCGGGCGCAGGACGATGCCGCCCGGCGGCGCGACGTCGCCGCGCAGGGCGATCGTCACGGCGTCGTCGCCGGCGCGGCGCAGCGTGAAGCCGAGCGTGCCCCAGTAGGTGACGAGCCCGTCGACTTCGACGTCTGCCTCGTCGAGCCACGCGGACGGAATGCCGGCCGCGATCACGAGCGCCTCGTCCACCATGCGCTCGTACGCCAGCATCGTGCGGAACGAGAGCACCCACTCCGCCGCGATCCACGCGTGCGGCACGTCGCCGATGTGGCCGGGGCTCCGCGGATCGCGCCACGAGATCTCGGGCCACTGGTTCCATGGGGCGGGACGACGATCGCCGATGAGGAAGCTGGCCAGCTCGTTCGCGGCGCTGCGCTCGCCGAGGCACACGAGCGCGCCGACGATGCGCACCTCGTAGGCGGTGTAGTTCTTCCACGGAATCTCGCCGCCGCGCCGCTGCCGAAAGCCGGTGAGGTACTTCGCGTACGTGTGCGCGGCGGCGTCGCGCGGCAGCGTGGGCAGCTCGCCGAGGAGCGAGATCGCGTTCGACGTCGCCGTCGGATCGAAATCCGCCCACTCGACCGAGCCCGGCACGTAGTCGAGGCCCCGCACGGCGATCGTCGTCTCGAGCGACGCGCGCACGTGGGTGCGCATCGCGTCGCGCAGCCCGCGCAGCCGCGCCGCCTCTGCCGCGTCGCCGCGGACGCCGGCCAGGTACGCGGCGTCGGCGAACGCGCGGATCGCCCAGAAGTCGTCCCAGTAGGCGTGCACCGGGTGGGCGAGGTAGCCCTCGTGGCTCGCCGACTCGGGCAACAGGCCGCGAAACGCGCGCTTCTCGGGGGTGTCGTACTCGGCCGCGAGGCGCGTCTCGCGCAGCCGCGCGAGGAAACCGACGGCCCGTTCCACCGACGGCCACAGCGAGTCGAGGAAAGCGCGGTCGGCCCCGAAGCGGACGCACTCGGTGACCGTGAAGACGAGCTCGCCGTGGCTGTCGTGCTCGACGAGCCAGTCGGGTCCGTTGTGGTCGACGATGCAGGGGACGTTGCCATCGTCCTTCTGATACGGGGCGTACCAGCGCACGAACGCTTGCGCCGCGTCGGCGCACCCCATGCGCAGCAGCGCCGCCGCCATGATGGCGCCGTCGCGGATCCAGGAGCGCGTGTAACGGCGCGGTCCCGGCTGGAGCGCCGGGCCGTCGCGCAGGACGAGCACGTGCGCAACGGCCGTGCGCATCGTGTCGGCCCACGGACGAGCGCTCGCCGGCAGGCGGACGGTCACGCCGCCGAGCCGCTCGCGCCAATCCCGCCGGATGGTCTCCAGCGGCGGCGCCACCACGTCCATGTCCGCCATCGTGCCGAACGGGACCGCGAGGTGCACCTCCGCCGCGCCGCCCGCCGCCAGCGCGACGTCGAAGCGCAGCGCGCCCGAGGCGTAGCCGAACGCGTCGACGACGTGCGTCCGCGGCGGCACGTCGCCGCCGTGGAGGTGCGCGACGACGCCGCCCTGGTCGAAGGTCGCGGCGCCCGCGCCGTCGGCCGGCGTGAGCGCGACCACCGTGCGCGCGCCGTCGACGCGCAGCCCGCGAGCGGATGCCACGATCTCGCCGATCGAGCTCATGCCGCCGAGCGCGCCGAACGCCTGCCATGGCGGCGTCACCTGGAACGGACGGCACGTGGCGAACAGCCGCACCGACTGCGCCGGTCCGTCGTGCTCGAGGCGATAGCGGACGAAGAGCACGGGTCGGTCGTCGACGCGCGCCGCGAACGCCGTGGTCCGCAGCACGAGCCCGCCGACGCGCCACACGGACGACGGGATCGGCAGCCAGCCGTCGTCGAGCTCCTGGCTCACCGCGGCGTCGGCCCACGTGACCAGGGCACCGTCGACGAACAGGAACGGCTCGAGCGAGAAGGTGCCGCGGTCGACCTCGATCCGGCCCTCCTCCTCGATGAGCGCGCAGGTGTCGCCGTCGGCGACGCCGATCGGCGTCCAGTAGCTCTGCTCGCCGACCTGGTAGCGGGGGCAATCGCCGCGCGGCAGGTCGGCCGCGACGGCGCGGAAGAAGCTGTCGATCGAGCGCGAGAACTCGTACGGACGGATCTCGATCCGCGACAGGCCGAGGCCGTCGCCGGCGCTCTCGTCGAGCTCGAGCCGCAAGTAGCGGGCCGACGTGCCGGGCATGTAGACCCAGCTGCGGGCGGCGTCGGCGTGCGTGGTGGTGTGCGCCGTCTGCCAGGCGATCCCGTCGTTCGACGTCCGCACGCGGAACGCGCGTGCGCGCCCGCCGTCTTCCCAGTGGAGGACGAGGCCGCCGTACTCGCGCTCGCCCTGGAAGTCGACGTCGAGCCACTGCGGCGCGGCGCCCTGGCTTCGCCAGCTCGTTGCCGGCGACGCCGTGAAGAGGTCGTCGGCCCCGTGCCCCGGCTGCGCGCTCGACGCACGCACCACGGGCGCGGCGCGGACCGTGCGGTCCTCGAAGCGCAGGTCGGCAAGCCAGACGCTGCCGCGGCCGCCGGGGCCGGCCGCGAGCGCGATCTCGATGGTGCCCACCTCCGAGATCGCTCCGCCGCCGGCGGGGCCCCACGCGAACTCGACCTGGCTCGAGCGGACGCGCATGGGTTGCCACTGCGGCGGCAGCGCGAGCGCCTCTTCACGGTACCACCACACGTTCTCGCCGCCCGGTGCAGCCAGCTTGATCTCCAGCCGATTGCGCGGACCGTCTCCCCGTAGCGCGAACGCGAGCGCCCAGGTCTCGGGCAGTTGCAGCGCCAGCTCCTTGCGCGCCACCACGAAGCCGCCGCCCCCGGCGAAATCGAAGTCGAGACGCATCGCGTTCCCGCCGTCGGGGCCGGGGTCCCGCCTGACATCGAGACGCGCCAGCCCGGAGGCGATCGGACGCCAGCCGGACAGGTCCGCGAAGTCGTCGCGCAGCAGATCGGCCATGAGCCGCGCGAGCCCTAGACGACGCCTGCGCGGCAGGCAACCCGGTTCCATTCGCGGCGCGGCCGGGGAGTGCGCTAGACAGGGGCCGCGTCACCCATGAGCCCCGTCGCCACCGGCTCCGACGAGAGCACTCATTCCCGGCAGACCTGGCGGCACTTCGTCGACGCGATCCGCAACCTCCTGACGAGCGAGGTCCGCGGCAGGGCGATCTTCCTGTGCGTGTCGCTCCTCCTCATCTTCCTCGCCATCAACGCCCTCAACGTCGTCAACAGCTACGTCGGCCGCGACTTCATGACGGCGATCGAGAGCAAGGACCGGGTGGGCTTCGCCCGCTACGCGCTGTTCTATGTCCTGGTGTTCGCGGCCTCGACGGTGACCGCGGTGCTGGCGAGCTACACCCAGGATCTCCTCGGGCTGCTGTGGCGCGACTGGCTCACGCGGCGGACCGTGAACATCTATCTCACCGATCGCTCCTACGTACGCGTGCAGATGCCGGGCGGGTTGCAGAATCCCGACCAGCGCATCTCCGAGGACATCCGCACCTTCGTCACGATGACGCTGTCGGTGAGCCTCATGCTGCTCAACGGCTCCATCACCGTCGTCGCGTTCTCGAGCGTGCTGTGGTCGATCAGCCGGAAGCTGTTCGCGGTCGGCCTCCTCTATGCGGCCGTCGGCTCGGTGGCGACCGTCCTCCTCGGCCGCCGGCTGGTGTCGCTCAACTACATCCAGGCCGACCGCGAGGCCGACTTCCGCGCGCAGCTGATCCACGTCCGGGAGAACGCCGAGTCGATCGCGCTGCAGCATCGCGAGGCGCGCCTGCTGAGCCGGCTCATCGATCAGATCGCCGCGCTGATCGGCAACCAGCGCCTCATCATCAACGTCTCGCGCAACGTCGGCTTCTTCACGACCGGCTATAACTACATGATCCAGATCATCCCCGCGCTGATCGTCGCGCCGATGTTCATGCGTGACGACGTGCAGTTCGGCGCGGTCACCCAGGCGGCGATGGCGTTCTCGACCCTGCTCGGTGCGTTCTCGCTCGTGGTGACGCAGTTCCAGACGATCACCTCGTATGCCGCCGTCATGGCCCGGCTGAACGTGCTGGTGGACGCGCTCACGCCCGACGGAGTGCCCAGGGAGATCACGGTCGTCGAGGACGGCGAGCGGGTGGCGTGGGAGCACCTCACGCTGCGTGCGCCACGCGACGGGCGGCCCCTCGTGCGCGATCTCAGCGTCGACACGCCGCGACGCATCCGGCTGCTCGTGCGTGGCCGGGACAACGCCGCGCGCACCGCGCTCGTCCACGCCACCGCCGACATCTTTCACCACGGGGAAGGCCGCATCATCCGGCCGCCGCTCGGCCACCTGGCCTTCCTGCCCGAGCGGCCGTACCTGCCGCCGGGGACGCTCCGTGAGGTGCTGGTCGGCGAGCTCGACGGAGGCGCCGTCGGCGACGAGGAGCTGCTGCGCGTGATCGGCCTGCTCCGCGCCGAGCGGGTGCTGGAGCACGTCGGGGGGCTCGATCGTGAGGAGGACTGGGACGAGGCGCTGTCGCTGCGCGAGCAGGAGCTGATCGCCGTCGGGCGCGTGATCGTCTCGCGGCCGACGTTCGTGATCCTCCACAACCCGAGCCGCACGCTCGATCGCGACCACATCGAGATCGCGCTGAAAGCGCTCTGCGAGTGCTCCGTCACCTGCATCACGTTCACGGGCACCGACGAGGAGGACGACCACATTGCGGCGCACGACGCGCTCCTCGAGCTCGCGGTCGACGGGAGCTGGAGCTGGAAGCCGATCCGCGACGGCGTCGTCGTCGAGGGCGAGGCGCGGCAGGCGGGCGTGCCGTGACGCGTCCGCGGTCCCGTGTGGCTCGAGAGCGGTTTCAAGGGTGTTTCAAGGGGCCTGTTCGGCGCAGGCTGAACATGACCCCCCACCCCACCCGTTCGGACATCTCTACTTCGGGGAAAGGCGGACATTTCCACTTTGTGTTGACATCCATGGATCGTCGCCCTCTGATGGGAGAGCGCCGGGGAACAGTCGCCCAGTGACGGACTCGGGCGTCCTTGTAGGCGGGCTGCGGTTCGGTGTACTCCGCCGCGCTATGACGGTGCGCGGAGCGTTCCTGGTGGCGGCGTTTGCGATCGGATTGCTGGGCGGCGTCGCCGAGCGCGCCTCGGCGGAGTGGGTCGTCGATGCGAGGGGCAAGTGCGTGGAGCGATGGTCACCGGGATCGCTACTGCGCGGCCCGACGGCGATGCTGATGGCACCCACGGCGCCATTCCGCCACGCGGCGGGCGTGTTCAGCTACGAGCCGCCGAACCCGGGCGCGGGCAAGGAGGGGTTCGATCCCTGGGGGCCGGTGACGGCGGTCCTCGCCGGCACCGTCGGCGTCCTCGACAGCGGCGTGTGGCTCGGCACCGGACTGGCAGACACGGTCACCGGCGGTTACTTCGCTATCGCGCCCCATCGCGCCACGCAGCTCAGCCTGGACCCGCTGATCCCGCTCCTGATGTCGGAGGGACAACGGAACGCGATCGAGGCGAAGCGCCCGGATCCGTGCGGCCGTATCGGGGCGCCCTCCTGACGGCGGCTGCCCGAGGAGATGAAACGATGCACACGTCACAGCGCGTGACGGTCGAGGCGCAGGTGAACTACCTGACTCCGATGGCGGAGAAGCCGGTCAACTACACGTTCCGGCCGCCGCCCGGGGTGCCCTTGCGCAGCGGCCGACCGGAGCCCCATCGCATCGAGGTGCGCAATGCCCGGACGCTCGCCGCGCGGCCCTCCCTGGACGAGCAGGGCTTCGCACTGGTCACCCGCGGGACGTCGGTCGGGAACTTCCACGACGCGGCCGAGGTGTGCTCGGTCTACTATCCGGAGATCGAGGCGCTCCTGAAGGCGGCCACCGGCGCCGCCGAAGTCGTGGTCTTCGACCACACGCTGCGCTCGGCATCCGCCGAGCAGCGTGCCGCGACGGGGATCCGGGAGCCCGTGCGGTACGTGCACAACGACTATACCGCCCTGTCCGGCCGCCAACGGGTGACCGATCTCCTCGAGCCCGCACACGCTGCCGAGCGCCTGAAGGGCCGCCACGCGGTGATCAATGTCTGGCGATCCATCCACCGGCCGGTCGAGCAAGCACCGCTGGCGGTCTGCGACGCCCAATCGATCGCGCCGGAGGACCTGGTGGCCACCGACCTCATCTATCGGGATCGCATCGGCGAGGTGTACTCCCTCACCCACAACCCGCGCCATCGCTGGTTCTACTACCCCGCGATGGCTCCGGACGAAGCCCTGCTCATCAAGACGTACGATTCGCTCGAGGACGGTCGGGCGCGCTTCACCGCGCATACGGCCTTCGACGACCCGAACACGCCGCCCGATGCGGCGCCACGTGAGAGCATCGAGGTCCGGGCGCTCGTCTTCTACCCGGCCGCCGCCCGGTCGTGAGCATCCAGCCATCGGGTGGCGGCGGTCTTCGTGGCAACCGCCGCCGGGAGTTCGATTGGCGCTCGCTGTCGACAATCAGGGCTGCGCTCCGAGACTACTGCCGGTCGATGCGGCCGGACAAGCCCAGCCTATGGTAAGAGCGGGTCCGTCCTGGAGGGGGGCAGATAGCGGTTTCAACGGGCGTGTTCGGCCCAGGTGGATATAACCCCCCATCCCGGACGTTCGCTGGATCGTCGCCCTCCGATGGGAGCCCTGACAGCCATCCGCACGGCGTGACTACCAGCTCGCGACCCTTCCGTAGCGAGGACGCGTACGTCGCCGACACCGGCGGTGGTCGTGTCCAGAAGTTCGGGTGTCCCTAGCTCATCCGGGCCTACCGGCCGCCGCCGTCATCGTCACGAGATGGGGTGACCAGGGGGGTGGACATTCGGCTGACAAGAACAGGTTCCCGGGGGCAAGGATCCCTCCGGCACGCAGTGGTACCCTGGGGAGCAAGCGCCGCCGCATTGCGGGTAGAGCACCGGTCCGCAGGGTGGCAGCGTCGTCGTGGTGGTCGTCGACGTGGTGGTGGGCGTCTGGCACGTCGATCCGCCCGCGGAGGGCGCGCAGACGAGGCCAACACAGCACGACGTCGACCCGCAGGAATCGCCGGCGGCCACGCAATCGCCGGGCTCGGCGACCACGAGCCCCATGACGATCGCGTCGACGTGCGCTTCGACCGCCGCGACGTCGCCGGTCGTGCGACATCCACCCTTCGCCTCCGCCGCCGCGAATGCCGCCGTGAACCGCTGATCGGCTTTCGCGAGACAGGTATCGTCGACGGGCACGCTCACCTTGACGGACTTGCCCCAGCACGCGAGCTTCGCGACGGCCTTCTTGCTCGCCGCGGTGAGCTTGGCGGCGGCGCATGTGTCGGCGGGGGTCGCAGCGGCAGCCACGCGGGCCAGCACGAGGATCGCGGTGAGGATCGAGCGGAGCGCTGGACGTGTCGTGCGCATGGCAATCCCCGTCAGTTGGTGGCGCAGCCGAATATCGACTGGCCGGTCGAGGGCCAGACGTACATGCCGACGAAGCATTGCTCGGAGTCGACGGACTCGCCGAAGAATATCGTGTGGCCCGTCGCGTTGACGTAGGTGCAGATCGTCTGGACGGCGTCCCCGGCGTGCACCGGGAACGACGTCGGCAAGACGAGCTGATCGCCGAGTGTGTACGGTGCATCGAGGACCGTCTTCGGCACGGCGCCCGTGGTGATCACCATTTTCACATGGGTGCCCCTGGCATGGAGATGCGGCCACAGCCCCACGACCTGCGTCTCGTCCAGCCAGCTGCACCCGCCGGACGCCGTGTGCGGCATGCCGTCACTCGGGATCGAGATGTTGAACGTCCCGGTGAGCACCAGGGCGGCATCGTCGAGCACGCTCGACGCCGGGCCGGTGCGGACGAGCACCCCCGCGATTCCGTTCGCGGGCACGGCCGCGTCGTTCGCGAGAGACACGTTCAGGTTGACGTAGTCGCCCGCATGCAGATGCACGCCGACGCCCAGCGGGAAGGCGAAGTCGTCCGTGCCGATTCCCGACGCGAAGATCAGCCGATCGTCGAGGCTTCCCGCGTTGCAGTCGTAGTCGCCGAGCGGTGCCGAGGTGGACGACGACACGGTGACGAGCATCTCGAACACGCCCGTCGGAGACACTGGACGGAACGCCTTGATGTACACGTCCGACGGAACCCGAACCCGCCGGCACTGGAATCGCTGGGACCCCGGCAGGGTCGACCAGGAGCGCCCGACCAGCAGGCGCCAGTCGCCGTCGGGGCCGCCGGGCTCGCCGGCCACGAGCATGGTGACGCCGTCATCGACGTCGGACGCGATGGTCGTCGCATCGCCGCTCCTGGCGCACCCGCCTTTCGCGTCGGCCTTGACGAAGGCGGTCGTGAGCTTCTCCTCCGCCTTCAGCAGGCACGCGATGTCGACCGGCCGCGCCCTCTTGACGGCGCTCGTGTAGCACTTGAGCTCGCCCGCCGTTCCTTTGCCCGCGGCATTGAGCTTGGCCGCGGCGCAGGTCCCCTGCGGCGTCGTCGCGGCGCGCGCGACGTCCGGGGACAGCGTCCAGGCGGCGAGGACGACGACGGCCGCCGTGGCGTGTCGGACCGCATCGATCGATGTCGCGCGGTCGCGGGTGACGATCCGGGATGCTCGCCTGAAGGTCATTGGAATGCGCTCCCGACCGTGGAGGCGTGACCGCGTACGGCACGACGTGCCGTCGTCCGGCACGAATCGCGGGCCCCGCAAAAAATTTGGCGGAACCTAGAGGTCCCAAAAGATGGACGGGGCGGGGCCCGGATCGTAGGCGCAGCAGTGGCCGGTCTTGATCGAAGTCGCGAGATGGCGGCCGAGGGCCTCGTCGTTGGTGCGGACCTTCGCGATCGCGGCCTTGATGGCCTTCGTCACCATCAGCCGCGCCCGCTCGGCGTGTGACGCGGCCTTTCGGTCTCGACCGCCGAGGCCGAGCGCGGCGACGATCTGTTCCCGAAGCGACTCGATCTCGGCGCGCAGGCGCGCCGCGCGCAAGGTGTCGTTCAGTCGAACGGCGTCGGCGAGCTCGTCGCGCATCTCACCGATGCGCCGGCGATACTGCTCGCGAGCCGCGGCATCGATCGACGGTCCGGCGTCTCCGAGGTCCGCGGCGGTCGCGTCGGAGTCGACCCTCGCACGGCGGCTGCCGGGCGGCGCAGCCGCCTCGGCGAGATCGCGCGCGAGGATCGGGCGACCGGGGTGCGCCAGGAGGTGCGCGATGTAGCGAAGCCCCTTGGCGTCCTTCAACCTGATCACGTTGGCCCGCCACGACACCGTCCAGTACTCGCCTTCGCGCCGAAACGTCGCCTCGGCGTCCGCCGATCCGGCTCCGCCGCTCGCGGTCGCGCTGCGGGCGCCGTCGATCTCGACGCCACGTCGTGTCGGCGCGTGTCGGCGATAGACCTCGATCGCGCTGTCGAGCTTCTCGATCGCCGCGCGGCGCTCGGCGCCGGCTTGCAGCGTTCGGCCCCAACTCTGGAACGTCCGCGCTTCCTGCCACACCATGCCGTACCGACGAAAGGTCTCCGCCGCCTTGATGAAGAGAGCTTCGGATTCGCTCCACGATCCCCGCGCCGCGGCGACGACCGCCTCGGCCCGCGCGACGAGGCCGGCCAGCGCGGCCGCGTCGTCGCCCGCGGCCAGGATCTCGCGGCATCGCTCGAGCTCTGCGATGGCTTCGTCCGGATTTGCGCACTCGCCGTCGGGCGATTCTCCCGCCATCGGGTGCGCGAAGCCCAGCTCGTCGGCGGCCGCCGGCGCGGCGATCGGTTGGACCGCGTCCGGGCGACGGCGTTGGCCGGTCACGAACTCCTCGACCTCGTCGAGCAAGAGGTCGAGCACGTCCCGATCCATGGCCTGAAGCAGGTGATCGTCGCCGGGAAGCTCGACGTACTTGGCGCCCGGAATGGTCCGCGCCAGGTATCGTCCGGCCTCGACCGGAACGAGTGCGTCCCCCGCGCGATGCAGGACGAGCGTCGGCACGCGGATCGACGGCAGGAGATCGCGCACGTCGATCTCGTAGTTCGCCCGGACGAGCGCGAGGATCCCGTTCGGACTCGCCACCGCACGCTCGAGCCGACCGAACCACTCGACGAACGCCTTGTCTCCGAGGCGCTGCGGGGCGTTCAGGCGCACGAGGATGCCTTGCCCCCAGTACGTCTCGAGCGCCACGAGAAATCGCTGCATCAGCTCGCGGCTCACCGTCCATGGCGGGGCCTGCATGGAGGCGTACGTGCCGTACAGGATGAGACCCGACAGCCGCTCCGGATGCTTGGCCGCGAGCGTGAGACACATCTGCCCGCCTTCGGACCAGCCGTAGACGGTCGCGCGACGCGACCCCGTTGCATCCATGACCGCCAGGATGTCGCCGACACGCTCGTCGAGCGTCTGCTCGGCGACTCGATCGGACAAGCCCTGTCCGCGCTTGTCGAAGACGATCACTCGCGCGAACGAGGCGAGCCGCTTGAGCATGTAGGCGTTGATGGGAAGCTCCCAAAAGAGCTCCACGTGCGACACCGTTCCCGGTACGAGGACGACGTCGCACGGGCCGTCTCCGAAAACCCGGTACGCGATGTGGACGTCGCCACTCTTGGCGTACTTCGTGCCGGCTTCCATTACCGACGCTCTGCCTCTCGCTGCACGCTGCCGCGTGGAGCGGTGCGCTGTCAATGGATGGCGTCGAGGCGGTCCTGGGCGATGGGCGGCCGCAAAAGCGGCGCTTCCAGAAGGCGTTCCGCCCTGGCGTGCAGAGCAGCGGTTCCATTCTCAGGACGAAGCTCCCCTCGAAGGCGAAGACCGGGACAACGCCGACTTCGGAGGGTTGCCAGCGGCGCCGGGGAGGACCGAGGTTCAGGCGTTTCGACCTCGTGCGGGAGCTTCCACTCAGAGGCGACGCTGCACGTGTACGTGGCGGCGCTGCGGTTCTCCACCGGTGACGTTGGAGCGGCGGACGTGATGTGTCAGGTTCCGGCGCCGCGGACGATCCTCAGGTCGCGAGTGCGGGGTCCAGGGCGTGCCGGCCCGCCGCCCACGGGCTCTCGGCCGCGCCGAGCTCTGGATCCCACATGTCGAGCTTCTGCATGACGGACACGATGTGCTTGTACGTCACCAGGGCGGAGAACACGGCGTTCAGTCCCGACGGCTTTTCCTTCCACCGGCGCAGGACCCGGAGCGGGATGCGTCGGAACTCCGGTCCCATCGACCCGAACGCCCGCAGCAGGTGCGTGTAGAACTCGGCGCCGTCGTCCTCGCCGAGCCCGTACACGACCCGACCGGAGTCGGGCCACACCTCGCAGAGCCCCAGCACACGCTGGCCGAAATGGGCCGGGTGGTACAGGCGATTGAGCAGCCAGCGCGTGCCGTGGCGTAGCTGGTCGGCGGTCATCAGCTTGGGCACGATGTTGGTCCCGGAATAGTGGTCGAAGTCGGGACGATCGACGAGCCGACCGTCCGCCCGGAGGCGCGCCTCGAGCGGAGTCCCCGCGGGCGCGTTCAGCATCCCGGTGCTGCAGATCGGCACGTTGGCGGCCTGCAGGAACTCGAACTGCTCGCGAAACGCGTCGGTGGTGTCGTGGTCGAAGCCGACGATCATCCCCGCCTGGACGCAGACGCCCCGGGCCTGCAGCTCGTGGATGCTCTCGAGCAGGTCGCGGGCGAGGTTCTGCCGCTTCTTGGCCTCCGCGAGCGCCGCCTTGTTGGGCGACTCGATGCCGACGAACGCCACGTTCAGGCCCGCCGCGGCGCACAGGTCCACGACCTCGGGATCGCGCACGATGTCGATCGAGAGCTGGGTCGAGAAGATCACCGGCTCCGCGCGGTCCCCGTTCCAGTCGCGGAGCGCGGTGAGGATCTCCGTCGCCTTCTTGCGGTTGACGGTGAAGTTGTCGTCCGAGAGGAAGATGGAGCGATACCCGTAGCCGTACAGCGTGTCCGCCTCGGCGAGGATCTGCTCGACCGCCTTGTGGCGGATGCGGCGGCCGAGATACACGATGACGTCGCAGAACTCGCACTCGAACGGGCATCCGCGGCTCGTCTGGATGACGCCGATCGTGTAGCGGTCGTTGCGCAGGAGATCCATGCGCGGCGGGGGCGAGAGGGCGAAGTCGATCTTCTCGGGCTGGGCGTAGTGGTCGCGGTGCCGCCCGGCCCGGAAGTCGTCGAGGAACGCCGGCCAGGTGAGCTCGGCCTCGCCGGTGAAGAGGATGTCGCAGTAGGGGCGGCAGCGCTCCGGGCTCAGCGAGGCGAACGGACCGCCGATCGCGACCAGCCGCCCGCGCTCGCGGAACATCCGCGCGAGCTCGACCATGCGCCGGCTCTGGCTGACGTAGCCGGTGATCCCGACCAGGTCGCACGGCAAGTCCAGGTCCACGGCCTCGACCGTCTCGTCACAGATCACCACCTCGACGTCCTTCGGCGTCAGCGCCGCCAGCGTCGGCGGCGCGAGGTTCGGGATGTATCCCGGCTTGCCGGTGATGTCGGCCGCTTCCGAGAGGCTCCAGAAGCTCGCCTGCAGCCCGGGATTCACGAGGTAGACGCGCACGGTGCACCTCCGTTACATCGCGAGTCCGCCGTCGACGTGCACGACCGCACCCGTCACGTAGCGGGCGGCGGGGGAGAGCAGAAACGCCGCCACCGGCGCGACGTCCTCGGGCTCGCCGAAGCGCCGCATGGGAATCAGCTCGGTCGCCTGGCGCTCGTACTCCGGCTTCAGTCCGGCCGTCATGTCCGTCCGGATGAACCCGAGGGCCAGGGCGTTGACGGTGATGTCGAGCCGCCCGACCTCCTTCGCCAGCGCCTTGGTGAAGCCGATGACGCCCGCCTTCGACGCCGAGTAGTTCGCCTGACCGGGCATGCCGACGATGCCACTCACCGAGGTCACGTTGAGGATGCGGCCGCTCTTGGCCTTCATCATGGGCGTGATCACGGCGCGACAGAAGTTGAACACCCCGGTCAGGTTGGTGTCGAGCACGTCCTTCCAGTCGTCGGCCTTCATCATCATGAGGAGCTTGTCCTTCGTGATGCCCGCGTTGTTCACGAGGGCGTGGATCTCCCCCAGCTCGCTGCGGGCGCGCGCGATCATCTCCCGGACGCGCTCGAGATCGGCCGAATCCACCTGGGCCGCGAGCGATCGGACGCCCAGGGCGTCGAGTTCGCTCGTCAGCGTCTCGGCGAGGTCGGCGCGGCTGCGATAGGAGAACGCCACGCTGCACCCTTGCCGGGCGAGCTCCAGGGCGATGGCGCGCCCGATGCCCCGCGTCGCTCCCGTCACGACGGCGACTCTGCCCTCGAACGTGCTCACGAGCTGCCATTCCCCGAGCGCTCCGCGATCTGCTCGCCGACGAGCGCCGCGAAGGCTTCCGTCTCGCGGCGGAGGCCGTCGGCGCCGCCATCGGTCAGGAAGCATTCCTTGAGCGCTCTCACCGCCGCCGCGGGCTTCGCGGAGAGGTCGCGGGCCATCTCCCCGGCGGTCGCCAGCACGCGGTCTCGCGGCACGAGCCGGTCGACGAGCCCCCAGGCCAGCGCCGTCTCGGCCCGGATCATCCGTCCGAGGTACAGCATCTCCTTGGCCCGTCCGACGCCGATGAAGCGGGCGAGGCGCTGGGTCGCCCCGAGGCCCGGAATGATGCCGTGCTTCAGCTCGGGCATGCTGAAGTACGCCACCTCCGAGGCGACCCGGAGGTCGCACACCAGCGCGAGCTCGAGGCCCCCGCCGATGGCGACGCCGTTGATGGCGGCGATCAGCGGCTTCGGATAGGCCTCGATGCGCGAGTAGATGCGCTGGAACCTTTCGAACAGCGTCATGCGCTCCTCGTGTCCGAGGCCCGCCATCTCCTCGCCGAAGAGCTGCTGCAGATCGCCGCCGGTGCAGAACGCGTTGCGGATCCCGCCGGTGAGGATGACCGCAGCGACGGCAGGGTCGTCCTTCCAGGCCTCCAGCGCCGTGACGATCTCGTCCAGCACCTGGCCGTTGATGGCATTGATCGGCGGTCGCATCAGGGTGACGGTGCCCACCCCGTCCTCGTGCGCGACCGACAGGTGATGAAATCCCATGCCTATTCGCTCCCCACGACGAGACACGCCGAGCTGGCCTGCGGATCGAGCGATGGCACCAGGACGGTGCGCACCGCCCGGGCGAGCGGGCCGGACACGAGGGCCAGCGGCCCGATCTCCGGATCGACCTCCGTCGTGTTGATCGTCGGCGGGATCGTGCCCGACTCGAGCGCGACGAGCGCGGCAGCGGTCTGCAGCGCGCCCGACGCCCCCATGCATTCGCCCAGCATCGACTTGACCGCCGTCACCGGGACATCGGGTCCGAGGAGCCGTCCGATCGCCGCCCCCTCGACGAAGTCGGCCTCGCGGCTCGAGCTGGCGGATGCGCTGACCAGGTCGACGGACCGGGGCGCAACGCCGGCACGCTCGAGCGCCAGGCTCATCACGGCTTTCACGGAGTCCGCCGCGCGCCGTCCGCCGGTGAAGAGCGACCCGTAGCCAGCCACGGTTCCCCGGATGCGCGCGCCTCGTTTGCGGGCCACGTCCCGGTTCTCGAGGACGAAGAGATAGCAGCCCTCACCGAGGACGAACCCTCTCCGCCGCCGGTCGTAGGGCACGCTGAGCCCTGCCGCCTCGCCTCGCGCGAGCCGACCCTCGTCGGCTGCGAGCAGGAAGGCATCGAGGGAGAGCTGCTCCATGCCGCCGGCGACCACGCGGGTCGCCTGTCCCGAGCGGATCATGCCCGCCGCGGTGCCGAGCGCGTCGGCGCTGGACGCGAATCCCGAGGACACCGTGTTGATGCAGGCCTGGAGCCTGGACCGCACGGCGGCGAAGTTGGTCGCGGAATTGAGCGCCGCGTCGAACCCCTCCATGGGAAGCAGGTCGGCTGGATCATGAGTCAGTATCTTCTGCGTGTAGTCGGTGGTCTGAGGAAAGTTGCCGTGCGCGGTCCCGACGATGAGCCCGGTCTCGGCCCGCGTCTCCTCGCCGTCCTCCAGCCCGGCGTCCTGGAGCGCCTGCTGCACCGCGACGGCCAGAAGCCGCGTCCCGCGCATGACGTACTTGATGCCCTTGCCGCCCAGCCGCTCGTCCGCACGCAGGTCGCGCACCTCGGCGCCCACCCGTACCGGCGACGCCGAGAGGTCGAGCGTCGTCACGGGACCGATCGCCGAGGCGCCACGGCGAAGATTCGCCGAGAACTCCTCCCAGGCGCAACCCAGCGGCGAGACGACGCCCACGCCCGTGATGACGACGTGCAGGGATGTCCTCGCCTCGGCGCTCATGCCTTCGTGAAGACGACGACGGCGTTGTTGCCGCCGAAGGCGAACGAGTTGTTCATCACCGCACGGAGCGCGAGCGGGCGTGCGGCGTTCGGGACGCAGTCGACGGGGCAGTCCGGGTCGGGGGTCTGGTAGTTGATGGTGGGAGGGACGACTCCGTCCCGCAGCGCCAGGCAGCACACCACGGACTCGATGGCGCTGGCCGCTCCCATGGAATGGCCGATCATCGACTTGACCGAGCTCACCGGGAGGCGGCCGGCCCGGTCGCCGAACACGGCGCGCAGCGCCACGGCTTCGGCCCGGTCGTTCGCCGGTGTCCCGGTGCCGTGCGCGCTCACGTAGTCGATGTCGTCGGGCGCCAGCCCGGCGGCGCGGAGCGCGGCGCGCATCGCCCGGATGGCCCCTGCGCCCGACGGATCGGGCGACGTCACGTGGAAGCCGTCCGCGCTCAGCCCGTACCCCTTCACCTCGGCGTAGGCCGGCGCTCCCCGCTCGGCGGCGTGCTCGCGCGACTCGAGCACGAGCATCCCCGCGCCCTCGCCGATCATCAGACCGCGGCGGTTCCGGTCGAACGGCTGGCAGTGCTCGGCGGCCAGAGAACGGAGGTTGTGGAAGTACGTGAACTCCGTCTGCGCGAAGACGTCGACCCCGCCGACGACCATCGCGTCCACCTCGCCTCGCCGGATGAGATCACACCCGGAGGCGAGGGCATGATTCCCGGAGGAGCACGCGTTCACGGACAGGAGATGGGGTCCGCCGGTGCCGAGCCGGTCCGCCAGCGCGCCCAGGATGGTGGAGAGGGGATAGGTGCGGGTGACCGCCGGCGTGAAGCCGTTCGCCTTGGTTGCCGGGTCGGCGCGCAGCGCCGCCTCGAAGGTCTTCAGATCGCCCCCGAGCGTGCCGACGACCACCCCCACACGCTCCGCGCCCGTGCGGCCCACGTCGAGCCCGGCGTCCCGGACCGCCTCGCTCGCGGCCGTGCCCGCCAGCTCGTGCGGGGTGGTCTCGAGCGCGAGCTCGCGGATGACGTGGCCCCGGTGCACCTTGTAGGCCGTCGTGTCGAAGTAGGGGATCTCGCCGGCGCCTTCCCGACCGGCGAGCATCGCCTTCCACGCCGCATCGGTACCGACTCCGACGGAGGTGACGAGGCCGACGCCGGTGACGACGACTCCTGACATCTAGGAGACCGACCCAAGACGGCGTCTCGGGTCGGATCCGGAGGCGAGCGCAGCGCGCTCGGTAGCACGCACGACCTGCATGTCGCGGCCGGCAACGCCGGCGCGACACTCTCGGCACGCCCGTGTCCGCCTCGTTTGCCGCGCCAGCTTTGCTGGCCGCGGCATGGCGGTCGCCCATGCCACCATACGTCTCATGTCCACTTTTCCTCTCCGACCCAAGACGCAGTCCTGGGTCGGCCTTCTAGGCGGTGGCGTGCTCCTGCCGGTAGCGCCACAGCGCGCGGTCGTACTCGCCGGAGTCCCGCAGGTCCTTCGCGTTCTGGATGAGGTGCCGGAAGACCAGCTGCCAGTCGAGGTTCACGCGAAACGCGAAGTACGCCGCCGCCAGGTTGCCCAGCACCTCGCGAGCGCGGGCGAACCGCCGGCGCAGGACCTCCGTGGTGTAGAGGCGCTCGTAGAGGTGCTCGAGCCCCGCGATGAAGTCGTCCAGCGGCATGCTCTTCAGCAGGTAGAGGAGGTGATGCGCGGTGCCGTACTGCCAGTCCTGCGGGAAGCGGTTGCGGAACAGCCGCCCCTCGGCCTGCAGGCGCTCGTAGAAGCGCGTTCCCGGGGCCGGGGTCTCGATCCCGCAGGTCATGATGTCGATGTCGTTGTCGAGGACGAAGTCGGCGACGCGATCGAACACCTCGGGGCTCTCCGTGTCGGTCCCGAAGATCATCGTGCCCCAGACCGCCAGGCCGTGGTGGTGGATGCGCTCGATGGCGCGTCGATAGTCGCCCCCCGTGGCCTTCAGGTTGAACTTCTTGTTGAGGAGCTGGAGGGTCGCGGCCTCGAGCGACTCGAATCCGATCAGCATCCCCACGCTGCCGGACTGCGCCATCCAGTGCAGGACCTCGTCGTCCTCGGCGATGTGGATGGACGTGAAGCCGAACCAGTTCTGGCGGATGCCGCGTTCCGCCATCTGGCGGTACAGCGACACGGTGCGCTCGTGCGACAGCTTGCCGTGGCCGTAGAAGTTCTCGTCGCTCCAGATCATGCCACGATACTGCCCCTTGAACTCCTCGAGCTCGTCGAGCAGGTCGTCGACGGGGCGTTCGCGATATTTCCGGCCCTGGAAGAGCGGGATGAAGCAGAACTCGCAGGTGTACGGGCACCCCGCCGACGCGATCGCCGCCGTGAAACGGTAGCCGTACTTGCGCCGCAGGAACTCCCGGTCGGGTCGGATGTCCCGGAGGATGGACAGATCGTGCAGCCCGCCGTCGTAGTGCGGCTGGAGCTCCCCGCGCTCGAAGTCCCGCACCAGCCTGGGCCACGCGGTGAACGCCTCTCGCGTGCAGATCGCATCCGCGAAGGGCCGCGCCTCCTCCGGGTAGGAGGTGGCGTGCCAGCCGCCGATGGCCACCGGGATCCCCTGCGCCCGGCACGCCGTGGCGATCTGGTAGGCGCGCGGCGCCTGGTGGCTCATCGCGGTGATCCCCACCAGATCCGCGCCGTCGAACGTGATGCCGGTCCCGTCCGCGGCGAGGGCCTGCTCCTTCATCTCGTCGATGATGTCGACCTCCCAGCCCGCGGGCGTGAGCGCCTTCAGGTAGGCGAGGCCGAGCGGCATCTGCGTCAGGACCGAGACGTTCTCCTCGCCGACGTTGCCCGGCGGATGCGGGCTGATGAGCACCAGGCGCTTCATCAGGCTTGCCCCACCGGCTGCTTGGCATGCACGTTCTTGTAGATCGACATGAGCTTGGCCCGCTGCGGATGGTTGAAGTCCTCGAAGGCGAGCGGCACCGCGACCTGCGCCGGATTGGCCTCGTGGGGGTACGCACCCGAGTCGTAGAGCTTGTGTAGCTCCATCAGGTTGGCCTCGAAGACGACCTTCCAGTCGAGGTTGATGCGGTAGGCGAACATCGAGTTCACGAGGTTGCCGGTGGCGGCGTAGGTCTGCTTGAAGCGCTCGCGCAGCTTCTCCTTGCCGTAGATGTTGTCGTACACGTAGGTGAGCCCCTCGATGAAGCGCTCGAGCGACATGTTCTTCAGCCGATGCACGAGGTGACCGGAGTTGTAGTAGTACCAGTCGTACGGGAAGTTGGTGCGGAAGATGCGCTGCTCGCTGCTCAGGCGGTCGAAGAGCTCGGTGCGCACCATGGGCGTGTAGATGCCGAAGGTGCAGACGTCCATTCCGGTCTCCCAGACGGCGTCGACGACCTGCTTGAAGGTGTCTTCCTTGTCGAAGTCGGTTCCGAAGATCACCGAGCTCCACACGATCAGCCCGTGCCGGTGGAGGTTGCCGAAGCAGTGCCGGTAGCTGTCGAGGAACGAGGTCGAAGCCTTCTTGGCGATGCCGATGTTGACCGACTTGTGCATCTTCTTGAGCGTGTCGTAGTCGAGTGACTCGATGCCCATCAGGATGCCGAGGCAGCCGCTCTTCGCCATGTAGTCGAGCACGACGTCGTCCTGGGTGACGTTGAGCGACGTGAAGCCGAACCAGTTCTTCTTGAGATCGCGCTCCGCCCACCCCTTGAAGAGCTTGCGGCAGCGTTCCTGCGAGTCGGGCGTGTAGCCGTAGAAGTTGTCCTCCGCGAGCATGAGCCCGCGGTAGTCGGTGTGGGCGAGCTCGTTCCAGACGTCCTCCGGCGGGCGCTGGCGGTACTTGCGGCCCTGGATGAAGGGGACACAGCAGAAGTCGCACTTGAACGGGCAGCCGCGGGTCGTGATGATCGACGAGTACTTGTAGCGGTACTTGTCGCGCAGCCACTCCCGGTCGGGGTGGATGTCCCTGAGCTCCTCGAGCGGCGTCGGGCCGCCGTGGTAGGTGGGCTGGAGACGCCCGCCATCGAAGTCGGCGAGCACCTGCGGCCACACCCGCTCGGCCTCGCCGATGACCACGCTGTTCACGTGGGCGCTCGCCTCCTCCGGGAGAATGGTCGCGTGGGCGCCGCCGGCGACCGTCGGCACGCCCGCCTTGCGACACGCCTCGGCGATCTCGTAGAGCCGCGGCACCTGGTAGGTCACGGCCGTGATCCCGACGAGGTCGGCATGGCCGAAGGTCAGGTTGCCCTGCGCGTCGACGGCCCGCTCGAGGGTCTCGTCGATGACGTCGACCTCCCATTCGTCGCGCGGCGTCAGCGCGGCGATGTAGGCGAGGTTGAGCGGCATCTGCACGATGACCGAGATGTTCTCCTCGCCGAAGTGCTTCTCGGGATAGGCGTTGATCAGAACGAGTCGCTTCATCGCGTCTCCCTTCAGTGCGCCGTGGCGGCGGTGCTCGCGCTGCCCACGCTCACTCGCTCGGCGGGGTAGGCGCCCGAGTCGTAGAGGCCGTGCAGGTTGCGGAGAATCTGCTCGAACACGCGCTGCCAGTCCTGGCCGACGCGGTACGCGAACAGCGCGGTGCGCGGGTTGCCGGTCGCCTGGAGCGAGCGTCGGAACCGGGCGCGGAGCGCCTCCTTCGTGTACAGGTGATCGTAGACGTAGTGCATGCCCGTGATGAAGTCCTCGAGGGTCATCTTGTCGAGCTTGTACGTCACGTGATCGGTCCCGTAGTGGAACCAGTCGTTGGGGTAGTTGGTGCGGAAGACGCGGCCCTCGCCGAGAAGGCGCTTGTGCATCGGCGTATTCGGCAGCGGGGTGCTGATGCCGTAGGTGAGCACGTCGAGGGAGTTCTCGAGAATGTAGTCGACCATGCGACGGAAGCAGTCCTTGTCGTCCCCGTCCG
This sequence comes from uncultured delta proteobacterium, assembly GCA_963815115.1. Lineage (GTDB taxonomy): Bacteria > Desulfobacterota > Binatia > DP-6 > DP-6 > CAVQLX01. The sequence continues at coordinate 386,800 of CAWFFN010000005.1, forward strand.
CGCCGAAGATGACCGAGCCCCACACGATCATGCCGTGATCGTGGATGTTCTTGATCGAGTCGGCCATGCGGTCGACTCCGAGGCGGAGGTTGACGTCCTTCACCATCTTCTTGAGCACGTCCTCGCTGTTCGACTCCAGGCCGATGAGGAATCCGAAGCAGCCCGATTTCGCCATGGCGTCCAGCATCACCAGGTCCTGGCCGGTGGCGAGGGTCGAGAACCCGAACCAGTCCTTCCACATCTTGCGCTCGACCATGCCCTGGAAGAGCTGGCGCGCCCGCTCGTTGGCTCGCTTGCTGTAGCCGTAGAAGTTGTCCTCGGCGAGCATCAGGCCCTTGTACTTGGTCGCATCCATCTCGGCCCAGACGTCCTCCACCGGCCGCTCCCGGAACTGGCGCCCCTGGAACACGGGAACGCTGCAGAACTCGCAGCGGAACGGGCATCCCTTCGTGGTGACGATCGACGAGTACTTGTAGCCGTACTTCTCGCGGCAGAACTCCCGGTCCGGGTGGACCCGGCCGACGAGCTCGAGGGAAGGCAGCCCGCCGTCGTAGAGCGGCTGGAGGTCGCCGCGCGCGAAGTCGTCGAGGATCGACCGCCACGTCAGCTCGGCCTCGCCGGTGCACACCGCGTCGGCGTGGCGTTGCGCCTCTTCGACCATCGCCGAGACGTGAATGCCGCCCATCACCACCTTCATGCCGCGCCGCCGGCATGCGTCCGCGATCTGGTACGCCCGCGGGCTCTGGTAGGTGAGCGACGTGATGGCGACGAGGTCCGCGTCGAAGATCGGCTCGCCGCGCTCGTCGAGCGCGAGCTCGATGGTCTCGTCGACCAGGTCACGCTCCCATTCGTCCTGCGGCGTCAGCGCGGCCAGGTAGGCGAGATTCAGCGGCATCTGCACGATCACGGAGATGCTCTCCTCGCCGTGTCGCTCCGGCGGATGGGGGTTGACGAACACCACCTTGCGTCGATCCATGCGACACTCCCTCCTTACGCTAGCGCGGTCGTCCCGGCGTTGCCGTGGACTGCTCGCGGCGCCGCCGGCTCCCGCGCGGCGATCCGGTTCGCCACCCGCCAGCCGGAGGCGACCACCGCACACACACCGGGGCCCGGGATGGTCCAGTGACCGGTGAGGTACAGATTCTCGATCGGGGTCTCGTGCGCCAGGCGCCGCATCCCCGACTGCTCGGGAATCACGGCCCAGCCGTAGGGCGCACCACAGAAGTTGCTCGTCCGCTCCGCCCCGGTCGGGGGATGTGCGACCGTCATCACCTCCACGTGGCGCCGCAGCCCCGGAACGAAGTCCTCGATGCGGTCGAGCACGTCGCGCACCTTGGTCTCCTGCACGGCACGCCAGTCGCCCGCGGCCTCCTCCTCGGGCGCGAGCGAGGCGACGACGGTCATCGTGTGGTACCCCGGCGGGGCCATCCCGGGCTCGATCTGCGTCGGTGAAGAGACGTAGAGCCAGGGTCCGCCCAGCTCCTCGGAGAAGAAATAGAAGCCGCGCGCGAGGCGCTCGGGTTGGCAGCGCGCGCTCACCCCGAGGTACAGGAGCACGAACGGCGAGCTCGCGCGCAACGTCCGCAGTCGTTGCGCGTACGCCGGGTCCACGGCGCCGTCGAGCAGGCGGAAGAACGTCTGTGCCGGGTCGATGTTCGAGACCACGGCGCCGGCCGCGATCTCGCGTCCATCGGCGAGCCGGACGCCCGCGGCCCGCGTGCCGTCGAGCAGCACGTCGCGCACGGCCGTCGAGACCAGCAGGTCGCCTCCGCTGGCGACGAACCTCGCCGCGATGGCGTCGGCGAACGCCTGGGTGCCCCCGCGGGGATAGTAGGCGCCGTCGCGCCAGTAGTTGACGATCATCTGGCACATCCCGACCGCCGAGAGCTCCTGGGGAGGCGATCCCAGGTAGCCCCACTGCCCCGACAACCCGAGCTTGAGGCGGGGATCGTCGAAGAAGGCGTCGAGCATCTCCGCGAACGTCGAGTCCTGGTAGCGGATCAGCGTCGGGCTCTCCCGGCGCTCATCGAGCAGCGCGCGATAGAGCTTGACGATCTCGGCGAAGAACGCGTCGATGGCGCGACGCTCCCGGGGAAAGCGCTCCGCGAGCAACGCCGCGAAGGCATCCAGCCTCGTCGGAACCGGGAGCGACCAGGACGGGAAGACCAGCGTGTCCATGGGGTCGAGGCGCACGAAGTCGCACTCGATCCCCAGAGCACGCAGGCAGCTGCCCACGATGCTCAGGCGGCCGCACCCGCTGATGTGGTGCACGGCGACGTCGAACGTGAATCCCTTCTGCGTGAACGACGAGCAGCAGCCGCCGGGCTGGGCGCTGCGCTCCACGATCAGCGTCCGCTTGCCCCGCTGCGCGAGCTGCGTGCCGCACACCAGCCCGCCGATACCGCCGCCGACGACGACGGCGTCGTAGTCCCCCCGTACCTCGACTCGCGCGGTCCGGCCGTCCATCGCGTCAGCCCGTCGGGCAGGCCGAGAGCAGCAGGGCGGCGCAGTGCCCGGAGTAGGAGGAGGCGGTGACGAGCGCGCGGGTCACCTCCATGCGCCGCGCCACGTTCGGGACGCAATCGACGGCGCACGCCTCGTCCGCGACCCGATGGTTGATCGTCGGAGGCACCACCTGCTCCGTCAACGCCAGCAGCGCCGCCGCGGCTTGGAGTGAGCCCGACGCGTCGAGACACTCCCCGCACATGGACTTGATGGCGCTCACCGGCGGGCACGACGCGTCGCCGTCGAAGGCGGCGCGCAGGGTGCTGGCCTCGAGCCGGTCTCCCCCGGGGGTGGAATTGGCGCCGCTGAAGACGCACCAGCCGTCCGGGGACGCGGGCGGCGTGCGCCCGAGCGCAGCGCGGATGACCCGACGGCCGTTCGCCACCGGATCCCCGCCACGCGGCCGGAAGCCGTTCCCGTATCCGGTGACCTCGCCGTAGATCCGGGCGCACCGCTCACGGGCACGCGACAGCGGCTCGAGGAACAGCAGACAGCTGCCCTCGCCCAGCACGACGCCGTCCCGGCGACGGTCGAACGGGGCGCACAGTCCGCTGCCGGAAAGCGCGCCCGTCCCCGCGAAGCCCCGGTAGACGTCTTCGCCGAGACCGAACACGCCCCCCGCCAACATGGCTCCCGCCCGACGCAGCCGGAGGAAGTCTGTGGCGTACCCGAGCGCGTCGAGGCCGCTCGTCTCGCCCGTGGCGATCGTCGCGTTCGGGCCCGTCACCCCGAGGAGAATGGAGACGCGGCTCGCCGGCGCGTTCAGCACCGTGTTGGGAAACTCCATGGGGTTCACGTACGCCGGGCCTTCTCGCAGGGCCTCCGTGTCGAACGCGGCGATGCTGCCGATGCTCCCGTAGGTCGAGCCCACGGCGATGCCGGTCTGGTCATCCCGCACGGGAGCCTCGCCGCCCTGCAGGACGCCGGCGTCCTCGAGCGCGAGCTTGGCCGCGCACGCGAGCAGCAACGTGGTCCGATCGAAGTGCCGGATGCCCTTGGTCCCGATGAAGGGCGCCGGCGAGAACTCGGCGATCTCCCCGGCCAGCCGGCTCCGGCCGTTCCCGGGGTCGAAGAGGGAGAGGGGACGAAGACCGGAGGCACCTGCCGCGAGGCTGCGCCAGAACGCCTCCCGCCCTGCGCCCAGGGCGGAGACGACCCCAAGACCGGTCACGACGATACGTTCCACGATCACCCCTCGAACCGGCGCAGGACCAGGCAGCTGTTGTTCCCCCCGAAGGCGATCGCGTTGTTGAGCGCGACGGTGAGCGACCGCCTGCGCGCTGCGTTCGGCACGTAGTCGAGATCGCAATCCGGATCGGGCGTCTCGTAGTTCATGGTCGGCGGTACGACCCCGTGGCGCAGCGCCAGCACCGAGGTGATCGCCTCGATCGCACTCGCCGCGCCCATCGTGTGACCGATCATCGACTTGGTCGAGCTCACGCAGAGCTCGTAGGCGTGCCGCCCGAAGACCCGCTTGATGGCGCGGGTCTCCACCTTGTCGTTCACGGGCGTGCCCGTGCCGTGGGCGTTGATGTAGTCGACCTCGGCGGGCGCGATGCGCGCCGACTCGAGCGCCAGCCCGATCGCACGGCTGATGCCGTCCCCCTCCGGGTCCGGCGCCGTCATGTGGTGGCCGTCGGCGCTGATGGCGTATCCCAGCATCTCCGCGAGAATCGGCGCGCCCCGGGTGAGGGCCCCGTCGAGGGACTCCAGCACGACGATGCCGGCGCCCTCGCCCACCAGGATGCCGCGCCTCCCGCGATCGAACGGCTGGCACCGCTCCGGCGCCACGGAGCCCAGCCGGGCGAACCCGGTGAACGCCACCCGGGAGAACGGGTCCGTCCCGCCTGCCAGCATCGCGTCCGCCCTGCCGAATCTGATGGCATCGAAGGCCCAGCCGATGCTGTAGTTCCCCGCCGCGCAGGCGGTGGGAATCATCACGTTCGGACCCGAGAGGCCGAGCCAGTGCGCGATGTGGGCGGGAATCATGGCGGCGGGATGGTGGCGCAACGTCTGCCACGGGATTGCGTCCTCGCCGTCGGAGACCCTCGCCTGGTCCGCCTGTTCGAGAATCTGGATCTCGCCGCACGTGGTCCCGACGGACACCCCGACCGTGGCCTCCTCGTTGCCGCCACCGCCGAGCCCGGCATCGGCAAGGGCCAGGTGCGTCGCGGCCACGGCCAGCTGCGAAGCGCGCCCCATCCCCGAGGGCGGCGGCGCCCCGACGATCCCTTCGAAGTCGAAGTCGTGGACCTCGCAGCCCTGGTGGACCTTGTAGCGCGAAGTGTCGAAGCGCTCGATCTCCGTCACCCCGGAGGCGCCGGACAGCGCGGCCGGCCAGAAGCGCTCGCGCCCGATCCCGATGGGGGTGACCATGCCCACACCGGTTATCACCACGCGGCGGGCGCGCTGGCCCCCGTCGGTCATCCTGGTCGATGCTCCCGGAGCGTATCGAGCCCGCGGCGATCCACCGCCGCGAACGTCAGCTTCGCCCTGGCCACCGGCTCGCCCTCGACCAGCGCCACCCCCCGCACGATGGCGGCGGTGGAGATGACCTTCTCCGCCACGACGTCGAAGAGCAGCTGATCCCCCGGGGTGACGGGCTTCAGGAACCGCGCCTCGACCGCACCGAGCAGGAAGACCTTGTCCGCATGTTGCGGCTGGTTACCGGCTCGGAAGAGCAACAGCCCGCATTGGGCGAGGGCTTCGACCATCACGGTGCCCGGCATCAGCGCAAGATCCACGAAGTGTCCCGGGAAGAAGTACTCGTTGCCGGTGACGTTCTTGAGGCAACGGATGCGTTTGCCTTCCTCCAGCTCGAGAACGCGGTCCACGAACAGAAACGGGTAGCGATGGGGGATCAGGCGCGTGATCTCGTCGAACGAGATCACAGAGCGGCCTCCAGCTTCCCTTGCTCCCGCAGCATCTCCTTCACGAGCGTGATGGCAGCGCTGAGCGTCGTCACATCGACGATGCGTTCCTCCGGCACCTCGATACGATACTTGCGCTCGAGGGTGGCAACGATCTCGAGCGCGAGCAGCGAGTCGAGCCCGACCTCCTCGAAGAGATGGCTGTCACGCTGCGCCCACAGCTCCTCCTCCGGCTTCTCGGAGACCTCGGCCACGACCTCGGTCACGGCGCGCTCCACGTTGTCTGCGTACATCACCGTGCTTGACCTCCTCAGCCTCTGCCCGCTGATTCGACCTGCGACATGCCCGCAGAGTGCGTCCCTCTCGGAACCCACGTGTGGCGTGCGGACCCCGAATGGTCTGTGCGTGTCGCCTTGGAACCGGCCCGTCTCCGTTAACCCGCGATCCACGCATGGTCAAGCAGTTCTCGATTTTCTGGAACGACCCCAAACTTGGAGTGTCTCTAAGAACGTGCCCCCGTCCGCCGGCGCTGCGGGCGGCGATCGGTCGTGTCGATCGCGGACGGGGCGACACCCGACAGGAAGATGGCCGCACCACGGTGCAGGCGCTCGGTGAGCGGCTGACCGCCGTCGCCGTGCAGCCATCGCAAGATGATGGCGTAGTAGGTCCCGATGAAGATGTCCGCCAGCTCGTGCGGATCGTATTCGGTGCTGACCTCGCCCCGGCGCTGCCCCTCGTGCAAGAGCGCCGCGCTCAGGTCGGAAAGGATGCGTTCGGCACGCACGTTGCCGAAGTTCAGAGCGCTCCGGGTGAACAGCGTGCGGTAGAACCGCTTGTCGGCCTGCAGCCCCCGCCCCATCGCCTCGAGCAGGCGCCTCACCTTCTCCGCCGTGGGGGCGTCCCGCCGCGCCTCGTGCTCGAGCATCTCCTGGTATCGCCCCACGGTGTCCTCGGCAGCCTGCTGCAGGATGGCGTCCTTGCTCGGGAAATAGTTGAAGAACGTCGCCTGGCTGATCTCCAGCTGTCCGATGATGTCGTCGATCGTCACCTCGTCGAACCCACGCTCCATGAAGAGCTGGATCGCGTTGGCGAGGATCTTACCGCGCAGCTTGTTCTTCTTCTCGGCCCGTAAGCCCATTTTCGCCTTCCGTGGTTCTCCGCCCGCGAGCGATCGCCCGAATCACGGCTCGAACCGTCGCACGACGAGCGTCGAGTTGTTTCCTCCGAAGGCGAAGGAGTTGCTCAGTGCCGTCCGGATCTCCTGGCTGCGGCTCGCGTTCGGCACGTAGTCGAGGTCGCAGTCGGGATCGGGCACGTCGTAGTGCAGGGTCGGGGGAACCACCCCTCTCCGCACCGCGAGACAGCAGATGGCCGCCTCGAGCGCAGCCGATGCCCCGGCGGTGTGGCCCACGATGGACTTCGTCGAGCTCACCGGGATCGCGTGGGCGCGCGCGCCGCACACCCGTTTGATGGCGAGGGTCTCGATGTGGTCGTTCAGGTACGTCCCGGTCCCGTGGGCATTGATGTAGTCGACCTCGTCCACGCCGATTCCCGCGTCGTCCAGCGCCCGCTGCATCGCCAGCGCCATGCCGTGGCCGTCCGGATCGGGCGACGTGATGTGGTGCGCGTCGCAGCTGGCACCGAACCCGGCGATCTCCGCAAGCGGCTCCGCCCCGCGGGCGACGGCGGAGCGGAGCGTCTCGAGGACCAGGAAGGCGGCCCCGATGCCCGGGGTGAACCCCATGCGCTCCTTGGTGAACGGCCTGCACGGCTGCGGATCGATCACCCCGAGGCGATATGCCCCGACCAGCCCGGATGCCTGGATGGCCTCCCACCCTCCCGCCAGCATGCAGTCGGCCTGCCCGGTGCGCAGCAGGTCGACCGCGTGCCCGAGGGCGAAGTTGCTCGAGGCGCACGCCAGGGAGAACACCATGCTCGGACCACGCAGCCCGAAGCGGCGGGTCAGCAGCCGTGCCACCGCGGGAAACGGATAGGCGGCGAGCGTCCCGGCGGGCAGGTCGGGGAGCCCCCCGGCGCGGCGGCGGCGCACGAGCTGCTCGAGGAGGCCGAGCTGGCCGAAGTTGCTCCCCAGCGAGAGCCCCACGGCCGCCCCGTCGCGTTCGAGACCGGCGTCCCGCAGCGCCTCTCGGGCGGCGATCACGGGTTGGGCCGCGAAGAGCTCACCATCGGCGAGCGCCACGTCGTGCGCGGACGCGTAGGCGTCGATCTCCTCGATCGCGGGTGCCCCCACGTATCCGGTGTACTCGCCCGGGTCGAAGCCGTAGCGCGCGAACGTGGCCGCGAGCTCCGCCGCCGGTCGCAAGCTCGTCCTGCCCTCCACGATGGCGTTCCAGAGCGGCGCCTGCCCGATCCCGGCGGGCGAGACGATGCCCATTCCCGTCACGATGATGGGTTGGCCGTCCATCCGGCTCCTGTCATTCGAGAAGATCGACGAGCTTCTTCTTCACGAGCGGGCGCGAGACCAGCGAGGCGAACAGCTTCGCCTCACGCTCCGCGTCCACCTCGTTCACCAGCTCCAGGGCGGCGAGGGCCGCAGCCGGCTCCGCGCGCGCGATCGCGCCTGCCAGCCTGCGCGTCTCCTCGGCCACCTGATCCGGTGCGACGCACCGGTTGACGAGCCCGATGCGATGAGCCTCCGGCGCGCTGACCGTCTGCCCGCTCAGGATCATCTCGAGCGCCTTCGCGCGTCCGACGAGCCGCGCCAGGCGGCCGATGCCGCCCAGAGCCGGCACGAAGCCGAGCGACAGCTCGGGAAACCCGAAGCGCGCCCGGCTTCCGCACACGCGCAGGTGGCAGGCGAGCGCGATCTCGAGTCCCCCGCCGAGGCAGAGCCCGTTGACGGCCGCGATGAACGGCTTCGGGAGGCCGAAGAACTCGTCGAGCAGCGCGCGGCCGGCCCGGGCCTGTCGCTCCGCCTCGTCGGCGGACGGAAAGCGTGCGATCGCACTCAGGTCGCCGCCGACGGAGAACACCCGGGGCAGGCCGGTGACGATGACGACGCGCACGGTGCTCGCGGCGACGATCGGCCGCGCCTCCTCGAGCTGCGCGAAGAGCGCCGGGGTCAGCGCATTCACGGGCGGGTTGTCGAGCCGCACGACGGCCGTGCTGCCCTCGACCACCGTCTCGACCAGCCTCCGCGGATCAGCCATCGTCCCTGCGCACGCGCTCCAGCAGGGAGCGCGTGGGTTGGTAGCGACCGCCGAGGCTCGCCTCCAGCGCGGCCAACCTGGGCTCCAGGAGCGTCGGGTCGAGCTCCCGGATCTTCTCGAGCGGGCCCTCGTCCGTTCCGACGACCTCGCGCAGGATGGCGTCGATCTCGTCGCGCTCGCCCAGACCCTGGGTGAGACAGCAGAGATACTCGTCGATGAGTCGCAGCCAGATCCGCCCGGGGATGTCCTCTCCCGGCTCGGGCCGCGGCGCGACGTCCGATTCCGCGAGCAGGGCGAGCAGACGCGGGTTCGCTCCCCGACCCCGGTCTCCGTACAGGAAGATCCCGCTCTTGCTCTTCCGTCCCAGGTGGCCCTCGGCGCGCAGCGTGCTCAGGATGCGGCGGACGCCGCCGTCGTCGGCGGCCAGCGAGGATCCCTCCCCGGTGAAGACGTCGAGGGCGACGTCGATGCCGACGAGATCGAGTGTCGACAGCGGGCCCAGCGACATCCCCGCGTCCGTCATCTGCGCGTCGACGGCGGCAGGGGCGGCGCCTCCCGCGCACACGGCCAGGCCCTCCGCGATGTAGCCCGCGAGGAGGCGATTCACGACCGAGCGCCGGACCACGAAGGGGCGCTTGCCGAGCGAGCGACACCAGGCCGCGATGTCCGCCACCGCCGACGGCGCCGTCCGCGAAGCGGGAATGATCTCGACCACCGTGGTCAGCCTGACGGGCGCGAGGAAGTGCGTGCCGACGAAACGCGCCGCGGCGGGAAGACCGTCGCCGAGCACCTCCAACGAGAGCTCGGACGTGGTCGAGGTCAGGATGGTGCGCTCGGGACAGGCGCGCGACAGCTCCGAGAGGACCCGGCGCTTGGCGGTCGGATCCTCCGCGACCGCTTCCACGGCGATGTCGACGTCCCGAAAGTCGGAAAGGTCCTGCGTGACGCGTACCCGATCGAGGAGCTCCGCCACCGTCGAGGCCGCCAGCCGGCCGTGGTCGCGTCGCCGCTCCAGCCGCCGGCGGACCCCGGCCCGGAAGGCCGCGCCCGATTCGGGCCGCCGCGCGAACAGCGTGAGCGGCATGCCCCGGTCGGCCAGCAGATCCGCGAGACCGCCGCCGATCTGTCCGAGGCCGACGATCCCCACCCGCTGCCTAGTCAATCTCGACCTCGCCCCGGAGGATCCGCGTGATCAGGTCGATCAGCTCTCCCAGCGTCTCCACCGGGTTGCGGCGCCCGAAGCGCGCCAGCTTCCGGGTGTCGACCGTGATCTCGTACTGTCCCTGGAGCTCCTCGAACAGGGCGAGGAAGAGCAGCGAATCGAGCCCGAGATCGTCGAACAGGTGCGCCTCGTCGCGCATCTCGGCGATGTCGCGTTCCAGCTCGTCGGCGAGGAAGCGCTTCACCTGCGCGCTCACCTGCGCACGCTCCGCGGAGCGCGCGGGGCCGCCGACGTACGTCGAGCTGCTCTCGTCCGACATGGGTCCTCCTGCGCGTCTACTGGAGCGACTCGCTCCTCCTGACGACGAGGCTCGCGGCGCGGTCGCAGTCGAAGCTGTTGACGACCGCGGTCCGGACCGCATGGGGCACGCTGCGACCGCGCACGTGCGCCGGCACGATGCAGTCCGGGTCCTCGTCCTCGCAGTTCACGGTCGGCGGAACGCGGTCGTGCTGGGCGGCGAGCAGACAGGCGACGACCTGGAGCATGCCGGAGGCGGCGCCGGCATCGCCGAGCATCGACTTGATGGCGCTGGTGCGAAGTCGGCGCGGCTCGGCGGCGAACAGCCGCCGGAGCGCCATGGCTTCACCGCGATCGCCGGACGGGGACGAGCCGGCGCCGGCCGCGACCCAGTCGACCTCGTCGGCACCGGTGCCGGCCGCCGCCAGAGCCCGCTGCATTGCCTCGGCGATGGCCTCTGCCGTCGCGAGGACCTCCTCGCCCGTCTCGACGGGCACGCTGCCGTACCCCGCGACCTCGCCGTACACCCGGGCACCGCGGCCCCGCGCGGCCTCGGCGCTCTCGAGGACGAGGACTCCGCAGCCCTCGGCGAGGATGAGCCCGCGCCGCCGCCGGTCGAACGGACGCGGCGCCATGGTGTCTCCGAGCACGCCCGTGCGCCAGAACCCCTCGACGAGGGGCGGAGACAGCACCTCGAGGCCGCCGACCAGGAGGGCGCGGGCGCGCCCGCAGCGCAGCGCGGTGAGTCCGTGCTGGAGCGCGTCCAGCGACGAGGTGGCGCCGTTGGTCACGGTCGTGTTGAGACCCCGGATGCCGAAGCGAATCGCCAGATTGCCGCCGGCGATGTTGATGAACAGGTTGGGAAAGCGCAGCGCATTCGTGCGCTCGCCCGGCGAGAGCAGGCTCTCGTAGAAGCCGACGCAGTCCCCGACGTTGCTGAAGCTCGATGCGACCACCACCCCGATGTCCTCGGCCGCGTCGGGAGAGATCTCCAGGCGTGCGTCCCGCCGCGCGAGCTCGGCCGTGCACAGGAGGAGCCGGGTCGCGTCGTTCAGGTACTTGAGCCCTTTCGACCCGATGATGTCCTCGGGCCGGAACTCGCCGAGCTGCCCCGCGTAGCGATAGGCCTCGGGCAGCGCCTCGAGCCCTGCGATCGGCCTCACGGCGAGCCGACCTTCGGCCAGACCGTCCCAGAAGGCGTCGCGACCGACGCCGAGCGGACTGATCACTCCGATGCCCGAGATCACGACGCGGTCACCCATGGATCAGTACCGCTCCCGCTCGTCCACGAGGCGGCGCAGCTTGCGCTCCTGGAGCAGCGCCCCGCGCGGCACCGCGGTGAACCGGAGGTCGAAGAGCCCGAGCTGGTAGTCCTTCCACGTGGTCTCGAACTTCGCGCGCAGCACGTCCTTGAACCGCTGGGCGACCTCTGCCACGTCGCCGCCGTCGAGCTCGAGCCGCAGCTCGCACACGTCCTGGTGCCCGTCGCGCCGGATGGCCACCTGCCAGGTTCCCGACGCCTGCGGGACGTCGTTCAGGATGGCCTCGAACAGCGCGGGGTGTACCCCTTCGCCTCCCAGCATGACGATCTCGTCGCTTCGGCCCCGCAGCGGTGACAGCCGCCGCGTGACGATCCCGCAGTCGCACGGCTCGGAGACGAGCCTGGCGACGTCGCCCACGCGGTAGCGGATGAGCGGCATGGTGGTGCGATCGAGCGTGGTGAAGACCACTTCGCCATTGCCGTCCGCGTCCGGGTCGACGATCTCGAAGAGGAAGCTGAACTCGTTCAGGTGGTATCCGGACCGGAACCGGCACTCCATCCCACCGGCTCCTTCCGTGCACCCGTAGCACATGAACATGCGGGCGCCCCAGACTTCTTCGATGAACTGCCGCGAGCGTTGCGGCAGGCCCTCGCTGGCGCCGACGATCAGCCGCAGCGGCGAGGCCCCCTGCTCACGCGCCAGCTGGGTGAGGCGGAGGATCCACGACACGTCGCCGATCAGCACGTCGTAGCGATGCTCGGCCAGACGCCGGTAGACCTCGGCAGGGGGAATCTTGCCGGGAAAGGCGCCGAAGGCACCGAGCTTGGTGACGGCGCGGGCGAACCAGGGACCGCCGTTCCAGTAGTGGTAGTCCGAGGTGCTGATCACACGGTCGCTCGGGCGAATCCCGACGTGATAGAGGCCAACGGCCATGAGGCTGGTCGCCGCCTCCACCTCTTCGTGCGAGTAGTATATCGTCTTCCTGCGCTGGGCCGTGCCGCTGGTCTCGTAGAGCACCTGGGGAGGTCGGCAGAGGAAGTCTTCCGCCGGATGGTCGAGGAGATCCTGCGGCGTCGTGAACAGGTCGCCCAGCTCGGCCGGATGCGACACGGTCGCCGGGTCGACGCCGTGGCGCTGGAAGAGCCGCCGGTAGAACGGCGAGTGGCGGGCGGCGTGGAGCAGCGTCCGCCGGAGCTTCCAGGCCTGGATGCTGTGCAACGTCGCCGGCGAGCTGGCGCGTGCGGCGAGGCGGTAGGCGGCCTCGACGGACCGTCCGTTGACCAGGCTCGCCACCGTGCTGGCCACCCCGCCGACGATCCAGTGTCGCCACATGGGCTCTCCACGCCGCGCCGGCGCGGGCTGGGCGGTCATCGGGGCGACCCCCGCTCCCAGTAGTTGACGGTTGCCGTGGCGAGCGCGAGGGCGTCGCCGAGCGCGCACCGCTCCGAGCGCAGGACCGCGACCCACTCGGGCCGGAAGGTCCGATCACCCGGCCCGAACCGCTCCCAGACCGCGGTCATGCGCTCGGCCGTCGCGTCCGACTCGGCCTCGACGAGGTCGTCCCGCTCGGCCACGAGCTGGAGCCCGCGGATCGCCTCGTCGATCTGCAGCAGCTCGGCCTGCGCGAGCGCGCCGGCGCGCATCGCGGCCAGGCAGATCAGCGCAAAGAGCACGAGGTCGTGCTCGCCCTGCGCGGCGGCCTGATCGCGATTCGGCATGTCGCTCAGGTGCGGCTGCGCTCGGTCGCCTCGATCCAGCGTTCGAGCATGCTGCGCTGCCGGAACAGATCGTGCTCCGGGCGTGCATCGACGCCGTTCACGATCGGATGCTTGAAGAAGAGCGACAGCTGCTCCTGCGGCCCGGCGGCCCCGGCGCGCGCGGCCCGGTCGAGCAGGCGCGCCGCATCGATCGCGAGCGGGGCGGCCAGCACCGAGTCCCCGCCCAGGAGATTCACCTTGAGCTGCATCGGGACACCGCAGAACCCGATGAAATCGATGTTGTCCCACGATTCCTTGAAGTCGCCGCGCGGGCCATAGTACCGGATGTCGACGATGTGGTTCTCGACCGGGTAGCCGAGGATGGCGTCCAGGACGCCGAGCTTGTTGTGGAGCTTCTCCACGGCGCGCTGCGGATGCGAGAGATTCTCGCCATCGGCGTTCCCGAGGTAGTTGGCGCTGATCCAGCCACGGACCTGGAGCCCGCGCAGCGCGAACATGGGTGCGAGCACGGTCTTCAGCAGCGTCTGACCGGTCTTGCCGTCCTTGCCGCAGAAGGGCGTGCGCTCGCGTCGCGCCAGCGCACGCAAGGCCGGCAGCTCGGCGCTCACGTTCGAAGTGAAGTTCAGGTACGGAATCCTGTTCGAGAGCGCCAGCCACGCATACACCATCGACGGTGTGATCGCGGGGTCGTCGGTGAGGAGCGCCCGCTCGAATGCGTCGAGGTCGTCGTGGACGTCGGATGCGACGGGCGTCTCCACCGCGGGCAGGACGTCGACCAGGACCAGGTCGTGGCCGCCGGCGCGGAGGGTTCGCAGGTGCTCGCGAGCGCTGCGCAACGCGTCGGCGCGGCGTCCGGCGATTGCGGGCAGCGGGCGCGTCTGCTCCAGCTCGGCCGCCACGGTCCGGACGAGCTCCGGAGGCACGACGCCCTTCTCGCGCACCGACTCCACCAGCGGCCGCGTGTCGAGGTCCCAGCCCATGACGTGGATGGAGGAGAGCGGCGCGAGCCCGAGTCGGGTAGCGGGCGACGTGGCGGGCCCCGAGCCGGGCGGCCAGGGAAGCTCGGTCAAGAGTCCGGCGGGGTCGGCGTGACGCTGGAGCCCCGCGAGCCCCGCGGCGATGGTGGTCCCGATGCACCCCGAGATTCCCGCTACGGCGAGCGTCAGCCCCTTCATCCACCTGTCCCGTCTGGCTTCGCTTCTCCGCTTCCGAACGACCACGGCCGCGTCCCTGCCAGCGGACCCGGCCCTCGTCTCCCGGCGCACCTTGCACGCGGTGATGGGTATTGGCAACACTCGCAGGCGGGGGATGAGACGGTCGGGCGGAGGAGGGCGAGCCGGCCGTCGGTTTCCGGGCCTGCTGGGCTTCTGGTATCAGCCAGGCCAGCATGGGCGAGTCGGCGGGGGTGGATCTCCACGGGCTCGCGCGCTCCTTCGGTGAGGTCGAGGCGGTGCGCGGCGTGTCGCTGCACATCGACGAAGGAGAGACCGTGGGGCTGCTGGGTCCCAACGGCGCGGGCAAGACCACCACGCTCTCGATGCTGGCCGCCCTGCTTCCGCCGTCGTCGGGTGACGCGGAGATCTTCGGAGCCAGCCTGCGCCGCGAGGCGTGGACGGTGCGCCGCCTGGTCGGCCTCGCACCCCAGGACGTCAGTCTCTATCCCGAGCTGACGGCGGACGAGAACCTGCGCTTCTTCGGCCGGCTCTACGGCCTCGGCGGAGCGCGGCTGCGGGAGCGCGCGGACGAGCTGCTCGACCTCGTCGGCCTCCTGCCGCGCCGCCACGACCGGGTCGCGACGTACTCGGGAGGCATGAAGCGCCGGCTCAACCTCGCCTGTAGCCTGCTGCATGCGCCCCGGCTGCTGCTGCTGGACGAGCCCACGGTGGGCGTGGATCCCCAGTCGCGGGACAGGATCTTCGACGCCATCCGGGAGCTGGCACGACGTGGACGGACCATCCTCTACTCGACCCACTACATGGAGGAGGCCGAGCGCCTGTGCGACCGCATCACCATCATGGACGAGGGACGCCTCGTCGCCGCCGGGACGCTCGGCGAGCTCCTCCAGATCCCTCGGCATGGGAGAGATCATCGACCTGATCGGCCTCGGCGAGGAGCTCGGCGACGGCCAGCTGGCGTCGATCCCCGGCGTCACCAAGATCGAGCGGAATGAGCGCTCGACCCGCATCTTCGTCGAGAGCGCCGCGCGCGCGCTCCCGGCGATCGCGGCCGTCGTGGCCCGGGGCGGCGAGAGACTCCGGGGCGTGCAGATCTATCCCGTGGACCTCGAGCGCGTCTTCTTGCACCTCACCGGGAAGCACCTGCGGGACTGACGACGTCGATGCGCGCGATCGGCCGCACCACCGCCCTGGCGGTCCTGCTCGCCTGCGCGGCGTACGGCGACGTCGCGCCGCCGGGCGGCGCCGTGGACGCGGTCCGTGACACGCTCGCGAAGGCGCGCACCGTCGTGCTGACGTCCGACTCTCACGAGCAGAAGCTCGAGGCCCTGCACGACCTGGCGCGCCATCTGATGGACACCCGCGCCATGGGACGCCGGGCGATCGGCCCGCGGCTCGCGGAGCAGTCCGAGGCGCAGCAAGAGGAGTTCCTGAAGCTCTTCGACGAGCTGATCGTGCGGTCCTATCTGCAGAAGCTGCTCTTCTTCCGCCAGCCGCGCTTCGCCTTCGGCAAGGAAGAGACCGGGCAGGACACGGTGATCGTGCACACCCGCATCGTCACCGACAAGGACGAGTTCTTCGTCGACTACGAGATGCACCAGCGCGACGGCGCGTGGGTCGCCTCGGACATCGTCGTCGAGAACATCAGCCTGGCGCAGAACTATGCGCAGCAGTTTCAGGAGCTGCTGCGAACGCGTTCCTTCGACGCGCTGCTCGAGCTGATGCGTGGCAAGGTGGCGGGGCTCCGCGCCAAGAGCGACTCGTGAGCCTGCTCGCCATCGCGCTGAAGGACCTCAGGCTCATCGCCCGGGACCGCGTCGCGCTCCTCTTCACGGTCCTCGTGCCCATCGTCGTGATCACCATCGTGGCCGAGACCCTCGGCGGACACGCCGGCGGGTCGATCGTCCTGCCGGTCGTGAACGACGACGGCGGCCCGGTCGCGGAGGTGCTGACCGAGACACTCCGCAAGCACGTCGAGGTGATGGAGGTCGACCGCGCCCGGGCCGAGGCGCTGGTCGGGAGCGAGAAGCGCGCCGCGGCGGCCCTCGTGCTGCCCGAGCGTCTCAGCAAGCGCTATCTGGGCGGGCAGCCGTCGACCCTCACGCTCCTCACCGATCCGGCGAAAGGGGCCGAGGTCAACACCCTGAAAGCCTACCTCATGCTCGCCGACAGCGAGGCAGCGGCACTGGCGGACCCGCTCTCGGAAAAGCTCCTGGTACTGGACGAGCACAACCTCACCGGCACGCGCCTCACGACGTCCTCCTTCGAGCAGAACGTCCCCGGGTTCAGCGTGATGTTCGTGCTGATGAGCATGCTCTTCGGGGTCGCCTTCGGCCTGCGCGACGAGCTCGACTGGGGTACGGTCACGCGGCTGCGGATGGCGCCGATCGGGCGCGGCACGCTGCTCGGCGGCAAGCTGCTGGCGCGCTACGCCGTCGGTGTGGTGCAGATGCTCCTCCTCTTCGTGTTCGGCCACTACGCGTTCGGCGTCTCGCTCGGTCCGTCGATCCTCGGCTTTCTGGCGCTGACGCTCGTGGTCGTCTTCTGCATGACCTCGTTCAGTCTTCTCGTGGCGACGTTCGCCCGCACGCGGGAGCAGATCATTCCGATCGGTCTCACGGTCGTCATGCTGGTGTGCGCCATCGGAGGGTGCTGGTGGCCGCTGTTCATGGAGCCCCGGTGGCTGCAGCAGGTTGCCCATGCCACGCCGACGGCGTGGGCGATGGACGGCCTCAGCGACCTCATTCTGCGGGATCGGACGCTGCTGGGGATCGCCCCCACCCTGGCCGCGCTGCTCGCCTATGGTCTCGTGTGCCTCGGCCTGGGAGCCCGGCTCTATCGGCTCGGGGACTGAGCGTCGCCGGCGTCGCAGCGTCAGTGGGACGCCCGGCGCCGGAGCACTCTCTCGACCGCGGGCGCGAGCGCGGCCGCCACGCGGCGGCTTCCCTCCGCGGTGGGATGGAGTGAATCGAGGAACTCGTCCGGGCCGAGGAGGTCGTGCAGGTCGACGTACTCGAACCCGCGCGCCGCGCTCTCGGCGCGCAGCCACTCCAGGAACTCGGTCAGCCTCGCCGTGGAGGTCCGGAGGTTGTAGCAGGCGCCGCTCGGCTCGTGATTCACGGGCCAGTGCGCCACGACCACGTCGATGCCGCGCGTCCGCCGCAGCTCCTCCAGGTAGGCGAGGACGTTCCAGCTCGCCCACGCCTTGTCGCGTTCCTCGTTGGCCAGCGTCGTCGCGCAGTCGTACGTCGCGGGTTTCCGAGGCGGCGGCTGTGCCGGCTCGTCGAACCGTCCGGTCAGGAGACGGATGCCGTCCTCTCCGCCCGCACGCACGATCGCCCGGGAGAGCGCCCCGAGCTGGCGCAGATGACCGGTCGCGAGCGATGTCCCGGGGATCCCGGAGAGCCAGAGATTGTAGCGCCAGATCGGCTCCTCCAACCCGGGCAGCGGGTCGTTCACGAGCGCCTCGACCGCCCCGGAGTTGTCCAGGAAGAAGTCGATCAAGCCAGGATACACGGCGGGCGCGACGTGGACGAACTCCGTGATGGTGAGCGGATAGACGATGACCGCGGGATCGTAGGGCAGGGCCGCGCGCACGATCAGGGCGTCTTGCAGCTGGTAGGTATTGACGAAGCCGAGGTTGAAGGCGCGCGCCGGGAGGCCATGCGCGACCAGCAGGCGGTCGAGCTCGGCGGGCACTGCTTGGTTCGCCGGGAGCGGGAACCCGAACGACACGCTGCTCCCGACGACCACGACGCGCTGCTCCTGCGGGCGATCGCGCGCGTGGCGGCAGAGCGTGTGCTGGCGCAGCAGGGGCGGGAGCCAGAAGACCTCGGGTGAGGGCAGCGGTTGCAGCCGCGCGCCGCCCTCGAACAGACCGGGCAGACACCAGCGCGGCGTCGCGGCCGCCGGTGACGACAGGAGACACGCCAGCGTGGCGATCGCGACGAGCCCTGAGCGCGGGCGCTCAGAACGCGACATAGATGAAGGGAGGCGCATTCGGCTTCCAGAGCGCGAGCACCGCCAGCAGCATGAGGCCGTAGAGGACGACGCGGCCGGCGGCGCGGAGGAGACGGGTGCGGGACGGGTTCATCCGAGCGTGAGGAGCGTGGCGGTCTGGTGAAGAACGACCCGCGGCGGGTAGAAGAAGATGAGCCAGCCGTAGCTGACGAACCCGAAGCAGACGGCCTGGCGTAGGCGGTTGCGCACCGGACCGTCGGCGAACAGCCCGGGGCGGGTTCGCCGGAGCGCCGCTTCCCCCGCGAGCCCGGCCCCGTGGTACACGCCCCAGACGGCGAAGTGCCACGCGGCCCCGTGCCAGAGCCCGCACACCGCCATGGCGGTCAGCAGGTTGAAAGCGCGGTGCCGGCGGTTGCCGCCCAGCGGGACGTACACGTAGTCACGGATCCACGAGCTGAGGCTCATGTGCCAGCGACGCCAGAAGTCGCGCAGGCTGGTTGCGCCGTACGGCCGGTCGAAGTTCTCCGGGACGCGCAGCCCGAGGGTGCCGGCGAGCCCGATCGCCATGTCGCTGTAGCCGTCGAAGTCGTAGTAGATGCGGAGACCTTGCAGCACCGCCAGCATGGCGACCAGCCCCGACGTAGGGCTGGTCTGCTGCTCGATCAGCTTCACCCATTCGACGATCAGGTCGGCGACGCAGACCTTCTTGAAGAGCCCGAGGACCACGCGGCGCACGCCCGACCAGAAGACGTCCGGACTGGGTCGGGCCAGCGTCGCGAGCTGGGGAACGAAATCCGGGAAGCGCTTGATCGGGCCGGCCGCCAGGGTGGGGAAGAAGAAGGCGAACACGGCGAAATGGAGCGGATTGCGCACCGGCTGCCGTCCCGTGACGCGGACCTCGTACAGGTAGTGGACGAACTCGAAGGTGAAGAACGAGATGCCGAGCGGAGCGGCCGGGCCCATCCAGCCGAGCAGGGGACGGGGAGGGTCGGTTCCGGTCCAGACCGCGAGATGGATAAAGGTGTCGCGGACCAGGTTCGAGTACTTGTAGGTCACGAGCGTTGCGACACAGAGGCAGATCGCGAACGCAGGGAGCGACCACCGGCCGACCCGCGTCGACGTGAGCGCCGCCGCCCAGGAGAGCGTCGCCAGGGTGGTGACGACCAGCACGCCGCCCACCCCGCCGAAGTGGAAGTAGAAGGTGAGGCTCGTCGCGAGCAGCCACCAGACCCGGAGCGCCTGCGGCAGGAGCAGGAAGCCGGTGACGGCGACGGCGGCGAAGGTCCAGAACCAGGGCTCGAGAAAGAGCATGCGGTGGGGTGCCGGCGGCGCGGAGTCGTCGGGGCGCGCGACCTCGGGCGATCGCGGTGGCTCAGGCCGCGGGAAGCCGGTACAGCTCGGCGGCGTTGAGCCCGAGGATGCGTGCGCGTTCCGCGTCGGTGAGGCTTTTGGTCGCCGCGCGCAGCTCGCTCACCACGCCGGGTATCTTGGCGTCGGGGTGCGGGTAGTCGCTCGCCCAGATGATCCGGTCGGCGCCCACGAGCGGGCTCCGGGCCGTGAAGGCCAGCGTGGATTCGTCGGGATCGAACGAGATCCAGCACTGGCGCCGGAAGTACTCCGATGGCTTCATCTTCATCCACGGAACGTCGAAGCCGAAGATCTCGTAGTGATGATCGAGGCGCTCGAGCCAGGGGACGATCCAGCCGCCGTTCGCCTCCAGGAAGATCACCTTGAGACGCGGGAAGCGTTCGAGGACGCCCCCGCAGACCATCACCGTCAGCGTCTCCATCATGTCGAACGGGTTCGAGATGGCCTGGCTGAAGAAGACGTTCGCCATGTTGCGGATCGGGCTGGCCTCGTCGGCGCGGTCGAAATCGGTTCCCTCCGCCTTGAACTGGTAGTAGCCGAGCGCGCGGCAGGCGCCTGGCATGTCCGGTGCGAGGAAGGGGTGCAGGCCGATCGGCAGATCGAGCTCCTGGCAGACGTCCCAGATCGGGTCGTAGACCGGGTCGTTGAACTTCTTGCCGTCGACCGAGGGGTTGGGACGCAGGAACACGGCCACGTGACCACGCTCCCGGGCGCGCCGGATGACACGGACCGATCGCTCGACGTTCTGCTGCGGCACGGCGCCCACCGCGAACAGGCGCCGCGGAGAGGCGGCGCAGTAGTCGGTGAGCCAGTCGTTGTAGGCGTCGGCCTGCACCTCGGCGAACTCGTGGTCGCGGAGCGAGGGCAGCCCCAGCAGCATGGTCGGGTAGAGCACCGACTGCGAGATGTCGTCGAGGTCCATGTCGCGCAGCCGGGGCAGCGGCTCGAAGGCGCCGGAGCGGACGTCGGAGTAGCGGATCTCGCCGCGCCGGGCGCGATCGCGGTCCTCCGCCGACATCCCGCCCGCCCCGGCGAGGGCCATGCCGCGGGTGGGACGCTCGTGGCCGTTGTAGCGCAGCCATTCGCTGCCGTCCGGCTTGACGACGATCTGCCAGATGCGGTCGCGGAAGCGTGCGGGCGCGCGCTCCGCCATGCCGGCCGGCGGCTCGAGCACGTGCCCGTCGGCGTCGACGATGCGGACTCCGTTCTGCGACATGGGGATCTCCTTGCGAGGAGCGCGGCGGTCGGCGCGCCAGTCAGCGAGCGTGGTCGCGCGGGTCGTCGGAGGTGAAGAGCTTCGCCAGCGCGGCCTTCAGGAACTGGCGCTGGCGCTGCACGGCTGCCGGGCCGCACGGGTCCTGCTGCGTCACCGCCTCGAACAGCGCGGCGCTCGCGAAGTAGCCGAAGATGAGCAGATAGAGCGCGGTGGCGAGGTGCGGCAGGTCGGCGGGCTGCCACGAGCCGCCGCGCTCCGCGAGCAGGTCCACTCCCTGCTGGTAGAGCGGCCGCAGCAGGCGGGGAACCGCGCTCGGCAGGTAGCGCCGATCCTCGAGCGCGGCGCGCTGGATCAGTCGCGGGAGATGCGGGTGGTCGGCCAGGTAGACGACCAGCCGATCGACGACGGCTTCGCCGTAGCCGGCGGGCCCGGTCTCCTCGGCGCTCTCCGCGACGAGGGCGAGGATCGGCTCGAGGCCGCGCGCGAGCACGGCCTCGTACAGCGCGCGCTTGTGGCGGAAGTGGTGATAGAGGCTCGCCTGGTTGCGCAGCCCGGCCTCGGAGGAGATCTCGCGCACCGACACCGCGGTGAAGCCGCGCTCCGCGAAGCGCCGCTCGGCGGCGTCGAGGATGGCGTCGCGCGTGGAGGGGGCGTCGGCGCCCCTGGCGGCAGCAGCGCGGCGACTCATCGCGACGACGCGTGCCCCTTGCGTGGGTGCTCGAGCGTGTCCGTCCGGTCGCGCATCGCCAAGGCCGTGGTTCTCTCTGACCCATTCGGGCTGGCTGCGCCAGCCGGGTCAGGTGCTCCCCGCGCCCAGGGCCGCCTCGGCGAACTGCTTCGCCCAGGCGTAGTCGGGTTTCCCGCTCGGGCTGCGCACGATCTCCGGGGCCGCGACCACCGCCTTCGGCACCTTGTAGCCCGCCAGGTGCGGGCCGCAGTGCGCGCGGACGTCCTCCAGGCCGGGCGTCGCGCTGCCGGGACGCAGGGACACGACCGCCGTCACCTGCTGGCCCCAGCGCTCGCTCGGCGTCCCGACCACCAGGGCGTCCTCGATGGCGGGGTGGCTCTTGAGCACCCGCTCCACCTCCTCGACGAACACCTTCTCACCGCCGGTGTTGATGCACATGGCCTCGCGGCCGAGGAAGAGGAGGCGTCCGTCGGGCAGCCAGCGCCCGCGATCCCCGCCCACCGAGTAGCGCACGCCGCCCACGGTCGGAAAGGTCTCCTCGGTCTTCTTCCGATCGCCCAGGTAGCCGAGCGGCAGATGTCCGGTCGAGGCGATCCAGCCCACGCCGTCGCTGCCGGGCGGCAGCACCCCTTGCCGGTCGTCGCGCAGCAGCACGGTGCCGTCGCGCGGCGGATAGGCGGGCAGGCCCGCGTGACCGCTCTCGGTGTCGCTCGCCATGGCCTGCAGGCCCTGCTCCGAGGCCCCCAGGCTCTCCAGCAGCAGCGTGCCCTCGGGCATCGCGGCGAGCAGCTCGTCGCGCACCGTGCGCGAGAGCACGGCCGCGGTGCTGGTGACCGCACGGATGGACGACACGTCGTGGGGACCTTCTCGTAGCGCCGCCAGGAGCGGCCGCGCCACGCCGTCGCCCGTCACCATGATCGCGTCGCAGCGATGCCGCTCGACGGCGCGCCACACGGACTGCGGATCGAGCCGTCGCGTCTCCTCGGGCAGCACCACGGTGCCACCGCGATGGAAGGAGTTGAACGCGTTCCACTGTCCGGCGCCGTGCATGAACGGCAGGCAGATGAGGGAGCGTCCGCCGATGCCGAGGTTCACGTGATCGCGCAGCTGCTCCTCGGTCTCCAGCCGCGGAAACCCGGGAAGATGGCCGCCGAGCCCGTTGTAGAAGACATCCTCGTGGCGCCACAGCACGCCCTTCGGCAGACCCGTCGTGCCACCGGTGTAGAGGACGTAGAGGTCGTCCGCCGAGTAGGGCAGCGCGGGCGGTGCGGCGCTCGCTCCGGCGAGCCAGGTCTCGTAGTCGACGGCGCCGGGCAGGAGCGGCTCGCCCGAGTCGTCGGCAACCTGGATCAGGTGGCGGAGCGAGGGAAGCCGCGCGCGGATCGCGGCGAGCGTCGGGGCGAAGGCCGCGTGGTAGATGACGGCGCGCGCGTCGCTGTTGGTGAAGACGTAGACCAGCTCCTCCGCCTTGTAGCGGTAGTTCACGTTGACGAAGGCGGTTCGGGCCTTCAGCGCACCGTACATGGCCTCGATCCACTCGGGGCCGTTGTAGAGGTAGAGCGCCACGTGATCCTGTCCGGACGCCCAGGGCTGGAGGTCGCGACGCTCGGTGCGGCAGCCGAGGCCGAGACCGCACAGCGCGCTCGCGATCCGCCGGCTACGAGCGGTGAGATCCCCGTGGGTGAGGACGCGGTCCCCCCACACGACGGCCTCCCGATCGGGAACCAGGCCGGCGACGCGCTCCTGGATCGTCCCGAGGTGCACGAGCATGGGGGTCGGTTGGTACCCGGACAAACGTTTGTTTGTCAACGCGCGGGCCCTTGTCGGCCCGGAGGGCAGGGAGTAGTCGATCGGGCCATGGACGAGGAGGTGTGGCCCCCGCTGCCCTTCGACGACTGGCGGGACACCTGCGCCACGCTGCACCTGTGGACGCAGGTGGTCGGCAAGGTCCGGCTGGTCCAGTCGCCGTGGACGAACCACTCCTGGCACGTGCCGCTCTACGTCACCGCGCGCGGGCTCACGACCTCGACGATCCCGCACGGCGCGCTGACGTTCTCGATCGATTTCGACTTCATCGATCATCGCCTCCTCATCGAGACCAGCGCCGGGGGCGTGCGCATCCTGCCGCTCCAGCCTCGCAGCGTGGCCGAGTTCTACGCCGCGGTGATGGCGCTGCTCGACGAGCTCGGAGTCGCGGTGCGCATCCGGACCATGCCCAACGAGATCCCGGACGCCATCCCGTTCGAGCGCGACCGCGAGCATGCCGCATACGACGCCGACAAGGCGCACCGTTTCTGGCGCGCTCTCGTCCAGATCGACCGGGTGTTCAAGGTGTTCCGGGCGGGCTTCGTCGGCAAGTGCAGCCCGGTGCACTTCTTCTGGGGCAGCTTCGACCACGCCGTGACCCGCTTCTCCGGCCGCCCCGCGCCGCCGCATCCGGGCGGCGTTCCCAACATGCCGGACTGGGTCGCCCGCGACGCCTACTCGCACGAGGTCAGCAGCGCGGGCTTCTGGCCCGGGAACGCCACCTTCCCGGAGGCCGTCTTCTACGCCTACGCCTATCCGGAGCCGCAGGGCTTCCGTGACGCCACCGCACGGCCGGCCGCGGCGCGCTTCGAGGGCACCCTCGGCGAGTTCGTCCTGCCGTATGCGGCGGTGCGGGGCAGCGACGACCCCGACGGCACGCTCCTCGCATTCATGCAGAGCACCTACGAAGCGGCTGCGGAGCGGGGGAGATGGGATCGCGCGGCCCTGGAGCGCCAGGCGCCGCGCTGAGCCTTGACCCTCGTTTCGCGCCCGGCCTATACCCACGGCGTCCGAACGCAGGGAGGCGACCATAAGATGGTACGAGGCGCGGTGCTCTACAATTTCAACGAGGCGCTCACGATCGATTCGCTGGAGCTGAAGGCGCCGCGTGCCGACGAGGTCGTGGTGAAGCTCGCCGCCAGCGGCGTGTGCCACTCGGACCTGTCCGTGCAGCAGATGAAGCTGCCGTTCCCGCCCCCGGTGGTGCTCGGACACGAGGGCGCCGGGATCGTCGAGGAGGTCGGCAAGGACGTCACCACCCTCGAGGCCGGCGACCACGTGGTGCTCTCCTGGGTCGAGGCCTGTGGCCGCTGCCACTACTGCGTGGCCGGCACGGTTCACCTGTGCGATCGCAGCCAGCAGGGGCTGATGACCGGCGAGGAGAACGTCTTCAGGAAGAACGGGACGGAGATCGCTCGCATGGCGGGCGTCGGCTCCTTCGCGGAACGGACGGTGGTGCGCGCGACCGCCGCCATCAAGATCCCGGACGACGTCCCTCTCGATCGCGCCTGTCTGGTCGGCTGCGGCGTGATGACCGGCGTCGGTGCGGTGGTCAACACCGCCAGGGTGCGGCCGGGAGAGACGGTCGCGGTGTTCGGATGCGGCGGGGTCGGCCTGAACGTCATCCAGGGGGCGGCGCTGAGCGGGGCGTCGCGCATCATCGGCGTCGACCTCGCGAAGAGCAAGCTCGAGCTGGCGAAGCAGTTCGGCGCCACCGACGTGGTCGACGCGTCGGGGGGAGCGGACGCGCCCGGGGCGATCAAGGAGCTGACCGGCGGCCTCGGCGTGGACTACGCCTTCGAGGTGATCGGCGCGCCGGCGGTGATCACCCAGGCCTTCCTGTCGGTGAAGCGCGGCGGCAAGGCGGTGGTGGTCGGCGTGCCGGGCTTCGGCCTCGACGTGTCCGTGCCTGGCATCATGCTCCCGCTGGACGAGAAGTCGCTCGTCGGCTCGCTGTACGGCTCGGCCAACATGCGGCGCGACATGCCGAAGCTGCTCGACCTCTACATGCGGGGCAAGCTCAAGATCGACGAGCTGGTCTCGCGGCGCATCAAGCTCGACGACGTCAACGACGCGTTCGAGGCGATGGAGAAGGGCGAGGTCGCGCGCTCGGTGATAGTGTACTGATGCCCGTGACCACGATCCGGCGACCGGGGAGGGTCGGGGTCGCGGCATGTCTCGTGGGCATCCTGCTCGCCGCCAGCGCCGGCGCCGACACCAAGCCGCCGAAGCTGCGTCGTCCCAAGGAGGGCATCCAGTTCACCGTCGGCCCGGTGACCGTCGAGCGCGGCAAGGAAGTCACCGAGTGCACGTACTTCAAGATGCCGAGCAAGCGCGACCTCGACGTCAACAAGGTCCAGATCAAGGTGAGCGGCGGCAGTCACCACGTCCACCTCTACCGGCCCCAGGACGCGAGCCTGGATGAACCTGACGGTCACGAGACCTGCAACTTCGCCCTCGACTTCAGCGTGTGGCAGCTCATCCTGGCGAGCCAGAGCCTGTCGCTCACCTGGCGCCTCCCGCCCGGCGTCGCCTTCCACTTCCGGGGGGACGAGCAGCTCGCCGCGCAGACGCACTTCGTCGACAACGGGCTGCTCGCCACGCCGACCGGCGAGGGCTGGGCGGTCTTCAACCTGTTCCGGATGCCGAGACGCAAGGTGAAGTCGTACGCCGGCGCCATCTTCGGCCAGGACCGCGACGTCGTGGTGCCGCCGGGCAGCTCGACCGCCACCACCCGCTGCATCTTCCCCAAGCCGGTGAAGCTGCTCGCGCTGACCGGTCATTTTCACTTTCGCGGCGTCGACTTCACGGCGGGGACGTGGGATGGCTCCAGCGGCACGGAGATCTATCACCAGGTCGGGTACGAGCATCCCGCGTTCGTGCGTTTCACGCCGACCAACACGCCCACGATCACCGGCATCCAGTGGACGTGCGCCTACGAGAACCACGACGACGAGACGTACACCTTCGGGCCGTTCACGGAGCACAACGAGCACTGCAACCTGTTTGCGTTCTACTACCCGACCGAGGGCAATCACGAGACCATCACCTGCGTGCAGGAGAACGGCATCGTGACCACCACCGTCCGCGGCGGGTGAGCGTCGCTGGCTAGCAGGCGGCGAGCGCGCGCAGGAGCTCCTCGAGCGCGTGAGCCGCGTCGGCGACGTCGCGTCCGCGCGGCAGGCCGACGACCAGATCTTCCAGGCCCGCAGCGCGATAGGCCCCGAGGTCGCGGCGGAGCGCGGCGGCCGTGTCGCGGCGCCGGAGCGTGACGCGGACCGACGCCGGATCGCGGCCCCCGGCCTCGCAGCACGCCCGCAGGCGAGCCACGCGCGCCGCCATCTCCGCGGGCGAGAGGTCGATGCCGTGCCAGCCGTCGCCGTGACGCGCGGCGCGTGCCAGGGCGGCCGCGGAGTTGCCGGCGATCCAGATGGGCGGGTGCGGGCGCTGGACCGGTCGCGGGCCCGTGCGCACGGGCGGGAGCCGGTAGTAGGGACCGTCGTGCGACGCCGTCCCGCCCGCCCAGAGCGCGCGGCACACCGCCAGGTAGTCGTCGGTGCGGCGGCCGCGTCCGGCGAACGGCACATCGAGCGCGGCGAATTCCTCCGCCAGCCAGCCGGTGCCGACGGCGAGGACGAGGCGTCCGCCCGAGAGCGCATCGAGCGTCGCCGCGTGCTTCGCCGTGAGCACCGGATTGCGATACGGCATCACGTAGGCGCTCACCCCGAGCCGGACCCGACGCGTGTGCCCGGCGAGGAAGGCGAGGGTCACCAGGGGCTCGTAGAACTCCTCGATGATGCCGAGCCGGGCGGGACCCGGAGCGGCCTCGCCGCCGTAGGGGTACACGCTGCGCACGTCCGCCGGCGCGACCAGGTGGTCGCTGAGCCAGACGCCGTCGGCGCCGAGCCCCTCGGCGAGCTGCGCCAGCCGGACGAGGGCATCGGGCCCCGCCAGCGGGCCGTAGTTGGGGAGCGCGACGCCGATCCGCACCGTCGCGATGATGGCAGACGGCGCTGCTTGCAGTCGAGCCCGCTCCGGGCGCACCATCGCGCGCCGTGGCGACGGACGTCGAGGCCATCACCGCGCTGGTCATGTCGTACGCCGAGCGCATCGACGCGGGCGATCTCGATGGCGTGGCCGCGCTGTTCGCGCACGCCACCTGGCGCTCGTCGGTCCGGGCCGAGCCGCTACGCGGCGTCGCCGAGGTGCGGCGGGCCTACGACGGAGTGCTGCTCTATGACGGCGTTCCCGCGACCCGCCACGCCGTCACCAACCTCGTCGTGGAGATCGAGCCGCCGGATCGGGCGCGGGCGCGCTCGACCTTCACCGTCTTCCAGGCGCGGCCGGACTTTCCGCTCCAGGCAGTCATCTGCGGGCGCTATCACGACGCGTTCGAGCGCGTCGCGGGGAGCTGGCGCTTTGCGGATCGCCTGATCGTGCCCGAGCTGATCGGCGACCTGAGCCGTCACCTCAGGCCCGGGCCCGGACCTGCTCGGGCGTGAAGCGGATCGGCATCCGCTTGATGCCGTTGATGAAGTTCGAGCGCAGGCGCTCCACGGGTCCGGCCACCTCGATGTCGGGCAGGCGCCGCAGCAGCTCCTCGAACATCACGCGGATACTCGAGGCGCGCCAGGTTGGCGCCGAGACAGAAGTGGGGGCCGATGCCGAAGGCGAGATGGTCGTTGGGCGTCCGGCCGACGTCGAAGCGGGCGGCGTCCGGGAAGACGTCGTCGTCGCGGTTGGCGGACGCGTAGAACAGGACCAGCTTGTCGCCCTCGCGGATGCGCTGCCCGCCGAGCTCGACGTCGCGCGTGGCGGTGCGCTGGAAGAGGTTGACGGGCGTCACCCAGCGCAGCATCTCCTCGACCGCCGTCGCCAGCAGCCCGGGATCGGCCTGCAGGCGCGCGCGCTCCTCGGGATGCTCGATCAGGGCCAGGAGGCCGCCGGAGATGAGGTTGCGGGTGGTCTCGTTGCCCGCGACCAGGAGCAGCATGAAGAAGGCGTTGAACTCCTGGAGCGTCAGGCGGCTGCCGTCGACCTCGCCCTGCATGAGCTCGCTCGCCAGGTCCTCGCGCGGGTGGGCGCTCCGATCGGCGGCCAGCTCGTTGGCGTACATGAAGAGCTCGGCGGCGGCGATCTTCGGGACCATCGGGTCGGTCTGGTACTCGGGGTCGTCGTAGGCGATCATCTGGTTGCTCCACTGGAGCACCCGACGCCGGTCCTCGACCGGGACCCCGGCCAGCTCGACGATCACCCGCAGCGGCAGCTCGGCGGCGATCGCGTCGACGAAGTCGCACTCGCCGGCCCCCGCGACCTGATCGAGGATGCTCGTCGTGATGTCGCGAACGTGCTCCTCCAGCCGGCGGATCATGCGGCCGGAGAACCCGAGGCTCACCAGCTTGCGGTACTTGGTGTGGTCGGGCGGGTCGAGGTTGATGAGCATGTTGCGCTGCGCCTGGTATTCCTCCTCGTTCCAGGGCCGCATGATGGCGCCGCGGCGCTGCGAGGAGAACGTCTTCTGGTCGAGGGAGATGGCGAACAGGTCCGGGTAGCGAGTGATCGCCCAGAAGCCTGCGTCGTCCGGCCGCTCCTGCCAGCACACCGGCGCTTCGGTGCGGAGTCGGCGGAAGGCGGCATGGGGCGGCCCGTGGACGGCGTAGTGGTCCTGGTCGAGCAGGTCGGCATCGACACCCGTGGTCATCGCCTCGGATGTACGAGAACAAACGTTCGTTTGTCAAGAAAAAGGGCGATTATCCCAGAAAAAGAGGGGTCGCTCAGCCGTCGCGCTCGACGAATCCGAGCTCGTGGATGCCATACCCGGTGCGCCCCGCGTACCGGTAGCGGGTGATGGCGTCCTTGAGCGCGGTCCGCCCCATCCAGACCGGGCAATTCACCAGGACCTCCTCGCCCACGATCCGGTGCTCGCGGCCGTGCTCGTCGGTGAGGAGGGCGTCGACTCCCGTCTGCCGGGAGCCGTCCTCGGCCGTGCGCGGCTCGATCTCGAGCTGCTGGAGCGCGAGCAGCTCGCGGCCGTCCCACAGGCAGCCGATGCGGATGTCGAGCTGGTCCCCCAGGTCGATGCGCACGGCGTTGAACCAGAAGTCGTCTCCGAACTCGCCCGAGAGGTAGGTCCAGCGGTGGAACTTGGTCCAGTCGCGCTCGCCACCCCACGAGTGGTCGCGGTGCCCGACGCCCTCGAAGGGATGGGAGACGCCGCCGAGCGTCACCGTGCCGGTCACGCGCCCGCCCTGCTCGATGTGCCCAGGGAACTCGTCGCTCGGCGGGGTGGGGTATTTGTAGGCCGGGCTGGTGGCGTTCCAGCGCAGGTCGAAGGCGGTCGGGCCGGCGTCGTAGCGCAGCCGGAAGCGCTCGAGCGGTTGCTCGATCTCCACGTGAAGCCCGGCCACCGTGAAGGCGTCGCCGTCGAGCGGCGGGGCCGGCGCGCGGTGCTCGGCGATGGCGTGGACGATCGCGCCCTTGTGGGTGACGAAGAGATAGAGATTCGCGTCGCCGCGCTGCATGTACATCCCGGCGCGCAGCACGACGCCGATCTCGCTGGCCGGGTCGTAGAGGGGAAACCAGTAGCTCTCGCTCCACAGCGGCAGCGCGGTGGGACCCGGGCGGTGGCGACGGTCGTCCTCGGGCGACGCCATGTGGCTCGTGCTCGCCATGCTCACTCCTTCCGGCCGAGCCGGCCGATCAGCTCCTCGTGCAGCATGAGCAACGTGAGATCGCCGCTGATGCGCAGCTTGCCGTCCATGAAGGCCTGCAGGCGGTCGAGTGTCCCGGCCTGGACCGCATGCCAGTCCGCCGCCTCGGCCTCGAGCGTGGCGTCCGGATCGTCGACGACCCCGCGATGGCGCGTGCCCTCGGCGCCGCGCACGACCACGTACCAGTCGCCTCCGCCCGCGCCGGAGAGCCGGAACTGGAGTCGGACGGGCGCGTCCGGCTGCCGCCGGCCGACGGTCGTGGTGAGTCGCGCCTCGCCCGGCGGCGGCAGATCGAGGAGGCGGGCGAGCGCCTGGGTGCAGACGTTGTTTGCCTCCCAGTCCGGAGCCGGCAGCGACGCGCCGATGGCGCGCATGCGGATGGCGACCCGCGCCAGGACGACGCCGTAGCGGAACGCAGCGAAGACCTCGTGCCAGTGTGCGTGCTCCACCGGGTGGCCGGTGAGCTCGGCATAGCGTGCGAGCGTTTCCTCCTTGCCCGGAATGCCCTCCAGATGGGGCCCCCCGTACCCCTCGTTGTTCGCCCAGTCGAGGAAGCACCACCAGCCGAGATCCGCCTCGGGATCGCCGAGAAACGCCATCTCCCAGTCGAGCACCGCGACCACCTCGTCGGCGCTGAACATCAGGTTGGGCAGGCGGGAGTCGCCCCAGCAGAGCGCGATCCGCCGGGGCGTGAAGGCATTGGCGCGCAGCCAGGCGAGTGACGCGTCGAGGGTCGGCTGGGGTGGGCCGTCAGCGCGCACGAGGCCGAGGAAGTGATCCCAGTAGGCCAGCTGGAGGTCGAGCGCATCGCGGCCGCGCCCGGGCTCGCCGAGGAAGCCCAGCCCGTGCGCCCGCCAGTCGAGAGCATGGATGCGCGCCAGCATGTCGAGCCCGTTCCACCACACCCGCGCCCGCCGCTCGGGCGTGGCGTCGTGCACCCAGCCGAAGACGTGGTACGACGGCACCTCGGACGGCACCTCGCCCAGGACGGCGTCCATGACGTAGAAGGGGCTGCCGAGGACGCCGGGATCGTGCTCGAGCCAGCGCACCCGCGGCACGGGCACGCCGGTGCCGGCGAGCCGCGCCATCACGGTGTACTGGCGTTCGATGTCGTACTCGGGAAAGACGAGGAAGTCGGTCGGCTCGAGGCGGGCGACCAGGCGCTCGTGCCGCGGCTGCCCTCCGCTGCGGTAGGCGACGTCGAGGAGGAAGGTCTCGTTCGAGACGCCGGCCTTGGGCGCGCGCAGCGACGAGACCTCGACCTCGCTTGCATCCGGCAGGACGCGGGCAAGCCAGCCCGTCAGTCCGGTACGGACGCGTTCCAGGTCCCGCTGGCGTCCGAGCACGGCGTGCGAGGATCAGCGCAGTGCGGTGCGCAGGGCGGCCGCGGCTTCGGCGACCGATTGCTTCCCCTGGTCGAGCAGCGAGCCCATGGCGAAGAAGCCGTGGATCATGCCGTCGTACCGGTGCAGCGTCACGGGGACGTCGGCCTCGCGCAGGCGTGCCGCGTACGTCTCGCCCTCGTCGCGCAGCGGGTCGAACTCCGCCGTGATCACGAGCGCCGGCGGAAGGCCCCGCAGGTCGCGCGTGCGGAGCGGCGACGCGCGCGGATCGGAACGATCGCCGTCCCCCAGGTAGTGGTCGTAGAACCAGCGCATGCCGTCGAGCTCGAGGAAGTAGCCGGTGGCGTTCTCGCGGTACGACGGCGTGTCGTATCCCGCGTCGGTGGCCGGATAGACGAGAAGCTGGAAGCGCAGCGACGGGGTTCCGCGATCGCGTGCGAGCTGCGACACCACGGCGGTCAGGGTGCCGCCGGCGCTGTCGCCACCGACGGCGACCCGCTTCGGATCGCACCCCAGCGTTGCGGCGTTGGCGACCGCCCACGAGGCGGCGGCGTAGCAGTCGTCGACCGCGGCGGGAAACCGGTGCTCGGGCGCGAGACGATAGTCGACCGCGAGCACCGCACATCCCGCCTGGTTGGCGAGGCTCCGGCAGACGTTGTCGTGCGACTCGAGCCCGCCCAGCACCCAGCCTCCACCGTGGAAGTAGACCAGGAGCGGCAGCGGGCCGCTGCCCTCGGGCCGGTAGAGCCGTGCGGGGATGGAGCCCGCCGGGCCGGGGACCGCGCGGTCCTCGACGTGGTGGACCGGATCGCCGGCGCCGACGAGCACGTTCAGCGATTCCATCAGCTGGCGCGCCTCGGGCACCGCCATCGTGTGGAGCGGTGGCGAGCCCATCGACTCCATCTGATCGAGGAGCATGCGTGCCTGGGGATCGAGCGGCATGGGCGCGGAGGATAGGTGCACGCGCGGACGGGCGTCAACCCCGCCGCGTGGGCACGCGAGGACGCCGATCAGCGCAGGCCGGAGGCGCGGAGCTGCTTCAGGTCGGCGCGCTTCACGGCGCCGCCGTGCTTGCGCTCCTCGCTGCGATGCCCGCGACGATCCTCCCGCCGGAACGCCCGGCTCTTCGTCTTCGACCCGTAGGTCTGGCTCCACTTCCCGCTCCGGAAGATGATCTGGTATCCGCCGGAGAGGATCTGGAACGGCCGCTTCACCTTGCGCAGGTGATCGAAGCGCGTGGAGTTGGGCTTCCGGAAGACCTCGAAGTAGGACGGGTACACGAAGTCGGTCATGGGGACGCCCTCGACCTTGTAGCTGAGCGACTCCACCGGGTCGGCGGTCTCGTAGGCGTACATGGTGCGCAAGTCGGGGCCGGTCGTCATCATGTTGATCGCCGGGTCGACCAGCATCTCCACCAGCTCGTGCGACGCCGACACGCTCACCAGGTCGCCGTTCTGGATGGTCGTGCGGACGAAGACCTTCGACAGCGGCAGGCCCTCCGGCGTGAGATCGTGGTAGGCGAGCGCGCCCGGCTGATCGGCGTCGTCGAGGAACACGACCGCCCAGGCGTTCTTCAGGAACCCCGTGGTCTTCACCAGCCGGGCCGGCGTGCCCCACACCGGCGCGACGTGCCTGTCGACGAACGTCTGCATGGCGCGCACCAGCCTGTCGAGATCGACCCCGAGGGGCGTCTTCGCCTGGTTGAAGCACGCGATGGTCGGAACCTGGCCCTGCTCGAACGCGGCGCGAACGCTGGCCTTTGCCATGACGACCTCCTCGACGTGGTGGCCGTCTTTCTACGTCCATCTCGCTGCTCCAGTCAACGCAGCGTCCAGCGAGATACCCTGAATCGCAGCCTGAAAGCCCGGACCGCCGGGTCGCGCACGAGTACCTCCTGCGCTTGACAGCGGACGGGAAGTCGACGCAGGTCGCCGTCGATGGGGGCCGACATGTCCGGACGATGGCAGACGGCGGCAGGTGCGCTGACGCTCGTACTCGCCCTGACGGCTGCGCCAGCCGATGCCGCCGCGGGCCCGGGGCAGCGTTGCGCCTCGACGAAGATCGACGCGACGGCGAAGGCCGCGCTGTGCCTGCTCGCGCTCGACGCGCGGGCAGCGGATGGGCGTGCCGCGGATGCCACGGCGCTCCAGCGCTGCCGGGATCGCCTCGCCGACCCGGGCCGGGGCGCATTTGCCCGCGCCGATCTCCGCGGCGGCTGTGCCATGGGCGGCGATGCGGCCCCCGTCGAGGCGCTGGTCGAGGAGCTGGTGAACGACCTCACCGTGGCGCTCGCGGTCGGAATCCCGAGCGGCTGCCAGGCCGCGAAGATCGCGGCGGCCGGCAAGGAGGCCTCGTGCCTGCTGCGCCTCCGTGCGCGCGAGGCGGCGGGCCGGGCGGTCGACCCGGCGAAGGTCCAGCGCTGCAGAGAGAAGCTCGCCGGAGCGTTCGTGGGCGCCGAGGCCCGCGGCGGGTGCGCCACCACGGCCGATGCGGGCGCCATCGGGGGCCGCGTCGAGGCGTTCGCCGGGGCGGTCGTCGCTGCCGAGCCCGTCCTGGCGACGTGCGCGACGGCAGGCTGTCCCGCGCCCCTGCCGTGCGACCCGACGGCCGGGCCGTGCTGGGTTCCACCGGCGCGGAGTCGCTGGCAGTACCAGCTCGAGGCGGCGCAGACCGCGGGGGGAGACTGCGCCTTCCCGGCCACGGGCGGCATCGACACCGACGTCGCCGCCGTCCCCTTCACCGGCGGGGGCGCGGTGCCCCCGGCGGTGTTCGACATCGATTTCCTGGTCGACCCGATCTGTGTGCCGGGGGGAGGCAACGACGTCGACAATGCGGCCGCGGTCGCCGCCATCCACGCCGCCGGCGGCAAGGCGATCTGCTACCTCGACGCGGGCACCGACGAGCCTTTCCGCCCCGACCACCAGGCGTACCTCGACTTCGACGCCGCCTGCGGCGGCTGCCTGCTCGGCAGGTCGGTCGCCGGCTTCGCCGAGGAACGCTGGCTCGACATCGACGACGGGCGGGGCCAGCGCACCTTCGTCCTCGGGCGCGTCGCCGCGCGGCTCGCGCGCTGCAGGGCAGACGGGTTCGACGCGGTCGAGTTCGACAACGTCGAGGGCTATGCGAACCGGACGGGCCTGCCGCTCTCCCAGGGCGCGCAGCTTCTGTTCAACGCGGCGCTCGCCAATCTCGCGCACGCACACGGCCTTGCCGTCGCGCTCAAGAACGATCTCGAGCAGATCCCCGCGCTGCTGCCGTACTTCGACATGGCCATCGACGAGCAGTGCCAGGAATTCGACGAGTGCGACGCGCTGACGCCCCTGGTTGCGGCCGGCAAGCCGGTATTCCAGGTCGAGTATCGGTCGTCCGCCGCCGACGCGTGCCCGCCGGCCAACGCCGCCGGCCGCAACGCCATCCTGAAGGCGGTCGACCTCTTCGGCGTGCCGTGGACGCCGTGTCGCTGAGCGGGCGCCCGCCGTCTAGCCGAACTCGCCCCCGATGTAGTCCCGGGTGTGCTGCTGGGTCGGAGAGTCGAAGATCTTCTCGGTCCGGTCGTACTCGACCATGTATCCCGTCCGCCCGCCGTCGGTGGTGTCGACGTACAGGAAGGCAGTCATGTCGGCGACGCGCTTCGCCTGCTGGAGGTTGTGGGTCACGATGGCGATGGTGTAGCGGCGCTTCAGCTCGCGCATCAGCTCCTCGATGCGCCGGGTCGCGATCGGATCGAGCGCCGAGCAGGGCTCGTCCATGAGCAGGACCGCGGGCTCGGTGGCGATCGCGCGCGCGATGCACAGCCGCTGCTGCTGGCCGCCCGACAACGACAGCGCGCTCTGGTGCAGCTTGTCCTTGACCTCGTCCCAGAGGGCAGCGCCGCGTAGCGCCTCCTCGACCTTCTCGGCCACGTTCCCGCGGTACCGGTTCAGGCGGAGCCCGAACGACACGTTGCGGTAGATGCTCATCGCGAACGGGTTGGGCTGCTGGAACACCATGCCGATGTGGCGGCGCACCGAGACCGGATCGACCGTCGGCCCGTAGATGTCGTAGCCGCGGAAGTTCACGCATCCCTTGAAGCGGAAGCCGCGGACGAGGTCGTTCATGCGGTTGAGGCAGCGCAGCGCGGTGCTCTTGCCGCACCCGGACGGGCCGATGAAGGCGGTGATGGTGCCGCGCTTGATCTGCACGTCGACGTCGCGGACGGCCTTGAACTTGCCGTAGAAGAGCTCCGATATCTTGCAGTCGATGAGCAGGTCGGACGTCGCGCCGTTGCCGTTGGTCGGAGCGCTGCCGTTCCCGTTGGTTGCCGCCGTGGCCATGTGGTCTCCCTCTGTTCAGCCGACGCGTCGCGAGAGCGCACGGCCGGCCACGTTGACGATCAGGACGATGACGACGAGCACCAGGGCCGCGGCCCAGGCGAGGTCGATCTGGTTGTCGAAGGGTGAGCCCGAGAAGTTGTAGATCAGCACCGCCAGCGAGGCCGTGGGCTTCATCAGCTCGCCCAGCGTCTTGGGGAGGAACTCCGGCGCCGAACGGCTGATCCAGTATTCGCTGAAGAGGGCGGTGAAGAGCAGCGGGGCAGTCTCTCCCGCCGCCCGGGCGACCGCCAGCATCACGCCGGTGGCAACGCCGGGCATCGCCGTGGGCAACACGACCCGCAGGACCACCTGCGTGGGAGTCGCGCCCATGCCGATGGCGGCCTCGCGCATCCTCGGGGGGACGCGCTTGATCGCCTCCTCTGCCGTCAACAGGACGGTCGGCAGCATCAGCAGCGCGAGCGCGACGCCGCCGGCCGGCGCCGAGAAGCCGCCGGTCACGACGACTACTGCGGCGAACGCGAAGACGCCGGCGAGGATCGACGGAAGGCCGGTGAGCACCTTGGCACAGAAGCCCACCGCGGCCGCGGTGCGCGTGTCGGGACCGAACTCGGCGATGAAGATGGCCGCCAGGATGCCGAAGGGCACGCTGATGGCGGCGGCGATCCCCACCATGACCACCGTGCCGACGATGGCGTTGCCGAACCCGCCTCCGGGGGCGAGCGCCGCCGGCGGAAGCTCGCGGAACGTCGCCATGCCGAGTGTCCTGCCGCCGCGCGTGATGAGCAGATAGAGGACGGAGAAGAGCGGGATCAGGGCGGCGAAGGTCATGGTCCCGGTGAGGACGCTCATGGCCCAGCTGAACAGCGAGCGCGGCCGCCGCAGCGAGCGCTCCATGTCGGAGAAGTCTTCCGTCGCCGGCGTCCGCGCCCCGTCGGTCATCGCAGGCCCTTCAGCGCGGCGTCGGCGCGCTGCACGATCGCGGTCCCGACCACGTTCACCGCCAGCGTGATCGCCAGGAGGACCAGCGCGGCATACATCAGCGCGCCGACCTCCACCCCGCCAGCCTCGGGGAAATGATTCGCCAGCAGTGCGGCCAGCGTGTTCGCGGGCGAGAGCATCGACCAGCTGATCACGTTCGCATTGCCGGCGAGCATGGCGAGCGCCATGGTCTCGCCCAGTGCCCGGCCGAATCCCAGGATGATCGCACCGAGGATGCCGGTCGAGGCGGTGGGGACGATGACGGCGAGGATGGCTTCCCAGCGCGTCGCCCCGAGCCCGAAAGCCGCCTCACGAAGCTTCGGCGGCACCTCGACCAGCGCATCGCGGGAGACGGCGGAGATCGTCGGCAGCACCATGATGGCCAGCACCAGCGAAGCCGGCAGGATGCCCGGCCCGCTCAGCGTGGTACCGAACCAGGGAAGCCAGCCGAGGTGGTCGTGCAGCCAGTTCGCCGGAGGACGGATGAGCGGGATCACCACGAAGATGCCCCACAGGCCGTAGACCACGCTGGGCACGGCGGCGAGGAGCTCCACGGTGGTCTTGAGCATGTCCTCGATCCAGCCCGGCACCGACGACCAGCCGGGTCGATCGCTCAACCCGACCGCTTTCAGCGCGGCGTCGAGCCCGGCGGCGAGGAACCCTTCGCTCAAAAAGATCGCGATGGCGATGCCGAATGCGCTACCGATCGCGACCCCGAGAAACGATGTGTAGAGCGTGCCGTAGATCGCGGGAAGGATGCCGAACTGTTGCTTGTTGGCGTCCCAGGTCTGTCCGGTGAGGAAACCCGTCCCGTAGTCCCGCATCGCCGGGAACGCCGAGCGCGCGATGTCCCACACCACGTAGAAGACCAGGGCCACGGCTGCCCAGGCGACGAGCCGCGTGCCGGAGCGGAAGATGCGGTCGTTCCAGATCTCGCTCGCGGAGGGCGGGCGCGAGATGGAGTCGGCTTCCGGCGTCGCATCCACGGTGGTCCGGGCGTCCACGTCCCACCTCGATGCCGGATCGATCTCCTCGGGATGGCCCATCAGGAGATCTGTTCGAGGGCTTTCGTGACCGCGGTGACGACGCCGGCCGGAAGCGGAATGTACCCGAGCTCCTCGCTGAACTTCTGCCCGTCAGTCAGCCCGTACTGGATGACGCCCTTGAGCGCGTCCTTGATCTTCGGGTCGGCGTACTTCTTGTACGCCAGCAGCCAGGTGTAGGTGACGATGGGATAGGCCGTCGCTGCGGCGGGATCCGGGATCCACGCCCGCAGGTCGGCCGGAAGCTCGACGCTCGCCAGGGCCGCCTTCTCGCTCTCGGGGTCGGCCTTCACGTACTTGTTGCTCTTGTTCTCGAGGGTCGCCATCGGCATCTGCGTCTGCTTGGCGTAGCCGTACTCGACGTAACCGACCGCCCCCGGCGTCTGCTTGATCAGGGCGGTCACTCCGGGGTTACCCTTGCCACCCACGCCGACGGGAAAGTTCACCGACTTGCCCATGCCCGGCCCGCCCTTCCACGCGTCGCTGATCGCGCTCAGGTGCTGGGTGAAGACGAAGGTGGTGCCGCTGCCGTCGGAGCGCGTCACGGGCGTGATCTTCAGGTCCGGCAGGGTGACGCCCGGGTTGGCGCTCGCGATCTTCGGGTCGTTCCAGCTGGTGATCTTGCCGAGGAAGATGCCGGCGTACGCCTCGCGCGACAGCTTCAGCTCCGCCGGACCTCCCGGAAGGTTGTATGCGAGGACGACGCTGCCGGCCGTCATCGGGAGCAGGACGACGCCGTCCTTGACCGCCGCGATCTCCTCGTCGGTCATGGCCGCGTCGCTGGCGCCGAAGTTGACCAGGCCTTCCTGGAACTGCTTGACGCCGGCGCCGCTGCCGAGCGCCTGGTAGTTGATCTGAACCTCGGGGTGCATCTTGTTGTACTCGGTGAACCAGCGCTGGTAGAGCGGCGCCGGAAAGGTGGCCCCCGTGCCCTGCAACGTGACGTCGGCGGCCCGGGCGCTTCCGCCGCCGAGGCCGCAGGTCGCCACGATCGCGGCGACCGTGAGCAGCACACCCCGGCGGGCCGACTTCGAATCCCTCGTCTCCATATCTGCCTCCCCAACCAGCGTCCAGGTGGAACAACGGAACTGACGCTCCCCTCGCAGGTTCCGAGGGTTTCGGTCGCTCGTGCGAGACATCGGGACGGTCGGTTCCCGTACGCGTAGGCTCAAGTAGAGCACAGGGAGGCTGTGGCCGCGTTGCGGGAGTATTACAGTTGTGTGTCAGCATCTGGCGGTGCCCACGGGCATGGCATGCGCAGTCGATCCAGGCTACCGGCGACGGTCGCGACCCGGCGCGGAATGCCCGACCGCACCGCCGGGGATCGCGTTTCCGGCGCTGGCGCGCCTGACGGCGACCCCTGGCGCGCGAGTTGCCGGCACGGCATTTGAAGGTGGCGGGAGGCGACGCTACGCTCCGGCTCCAGAGGAGCCCGGATCGCCGCCGTGACCGCCATGGCCTCAAGCGTGCCAGCGCCCGTGGGCGTGGTCGCCGGCGCCCGGCAGTTCGCCCGCTCGGTCATCATGGGACTGGTGGCCGTCGGGGTGATGACGCTCGTCGCACCCGTGCTCAGCTACCGGGCCGACGAGGCCACCATCCGGCAGCAGCTCCAGCTTCGCGTCTCGCGCGAGGCGCAGGCGTATGCCCAGGCGCTCCGGCTGTACTTCGAGCTCCTGCAGAACGACCTGGAGCGCCTCGCGCTGCGCCCGGAGATCGATCTCTTCGACGGGTCGACCGCGCCGGAGCAAGTGCTGCTCGACGCCACGCATCGGGGCTCGGCGCTGTTCGGCGTCGGGGTCGCCGTCCTCGGACGCGATGGCCGTCCGGTCTGGAGCGAGCCGAGAGACGTCCTCGCGCCGGCGGTGAGCGTGCGCAGCCAGCGCTGGTTCCAGGAGGTGCTGGCCCGCGGCGCGCCGGTGTTCGACTCCACGGCCGCACGCTCGCGGACCTTCGTCATCGGCGTTCCCATCACCAAGAGTGGCGGGATCTCCGGGGTGCTGGCCGGGTTCTTGAACGCGTCGTCCCAGCTCTTGCCGGGATGGCAGCAGCTTCTCGCCAACGACGACCTGCTCGTGATGAACGCGGCCGGCGATCTCCTGCTCCCCGAAAGTCCGCCGTCGTGGGCGCAGCAGGTGGACATGTCCGCGCTGATCGACCGGCTGCTCGCCGAGCCCGAGGGCACGCTCGTCGATCTCGGCGGCCGCCACGAGCTCGCGGCCGCGACGCTGATCGGGTCCACCGGCCTGCGCCTCGTGCTGGTCGCGAACGAGGATCGCGTCATCGCGCCCGCCCGGCGGCGGCTCCTGTGGCAGCTCGGCGTGACCGGCCTCCTGCAGATCGCCGCCGTCCTGCTGTTCTCGATGTTCTTCCGGCGCATCTACAATACCTTCCTGCGGGTGGAGGCGCGCGCGGCCGAGCAGGAGCGGATGGCGGCACTCGGCGCCGCGGCGTCGCTCATCGCCCACGAGGTGAAGAACTCGCTGAACGGGCTGCGCGCGGCGGCGGCCATGCAGGACGCCGACGGTGCCGGCGGGCTCGCCGCTCGCGCCATCCGGGGACAGACCGATCGCCTCGCACACCTCGCCAGCTCGCTGCTCCACTTCGGCGCGCCCGCCGAGCCACGCTCGATGCGCGCGCGCCTCGACGTGCTGGCGCAGGAGGCCGTCGACGGCCTGCGCGTGCTGCCCGAGTTCGACGAGGTGCGCCTGACGACCGAGCTGTCGCAGGCCGTGCCGGTGACGTGCGACCCCCTGCTGCTCACCACGGCGCTCGACAACCTGATCCGCAACGCCATCGAAGCCACGGTGGTGGCGAAGGACCTGGGAGCCGTCGCGGAGCCCGCGGTGACCGTGGCCGCGGGGCAGTCGAACGGGCACGCCTACGTGGTCGTCGAGGACAACGCCGGGGGACCGCCGTCGGACATCGAGGCGCATCTCTTCGAGCCGTTCGTCACCTCGAAGCCCAAGGGGATCGGGCTCGGGCTCTCCATGGCCCGGCGGGCGGTCGAGCAGCAGGGCGGGTCGCTGTCGTTCGAGCGCAGCGCAGCCGGCAGCCGCTTCACCATCCGCCTGCCGGCGGAGGGACCGTGGACGGCGGCCTGACGACCCTTCTGGTCGACGACGATCGCAGCTTCGCCACGCTCGCTGCGGCGGCTCTCCAGCGCGAGGGCTTTCCCGTCGTCGTCGCGCACTCACTCCATGCGGCGCGCATGGCGGTCGAGAAGGCCGCACCCGACGTCGTGATCCTCGACCGCCGCCTGCCCGATGGCGACGGCCTCACCTTGCTCGCCGAGCTGAAGGCGAGCATGCCCTGGACGGTCGTGCTCATGGTGACGGCGCACGGCGACATCGCCAGCGCGGTCGACGCGGTGCACGCCGGTGCGGCCGACTACATCGCCAAGCCCGTCGAGCTCTCCGACCTGATCCTGCGCGTGCAGCGCTGCGCCGAGGCGCTGCGCATGCGCGATCGCCTTCATCGGGTGGAGGCGGAGCTCGCCGGACGCCACCGGCTGATCCCGCCGCGCTCCCGGGCGATGCAGGACATCCTGGGCATGATCGCGCGTATCGCCACCACGCCGCGCAGCCCCGTGCTGCTCCTCGGCGAGACGGGAGTCGGCAAGGAAGTGCTGGCGCGCGAGCTGCATCGGCTCTCGGCCGGCGATGCGGCCCCGTTCGTGCACGTCAACTGCGCCGCGCTGCCGGAGACCACGGTGGAGAGCGAGCTCTTCGGACACGAGAAAGGCGCCTTCACGGACGCCCGCACCACGCGCCGCGGGCTGGTCGAGATCGCGAGCGGCGGCGTGCTGTTCCTCGACGAGGTGGGCGAGCTGCCGCTCGCGCTGCAGGCCAAGCTGCTCACCTTCCTCGATGCCGGTCGCTTTCGCCGGCTCGGCGGGAGCGTCGAGCAGACCAGCTCGGCGCGCATCGTCGCCGCGACGAACCGCGACCTCGAGGCCGCCGTCGCGGCGGGCGCGTTCCGGGAGGACCTCTGGTTCCGCCTCTCGGTCTTTCGCATCGACGTTCCGCCGCTGCGCGTACGCCCCGAGGACGTGCTGCCGCTGGCCGAGGGCATCCTGCGCGAGCTGAGCGCCGAGCTCGGCCGCCGCGGCGCGACCCTCGGCGCGCGCGCCCGCGACCGCCTGCTGCGCTATCCGTTCCCGGGCAACGTGCGCGAGCTGCGCAACGTGCTCGAGCGCGCGCTCGTCCTGGAAGGGGGCCCGGAGCTGGACCTCGTGCTCCTGGACGGCCCGGCGGCCGCCGCCCCGGGCGCCGCCGATCCCGGCTCCACCTTCACGCTGAGCGGAGATCCCGTTCCGATGGAGGAGGTCGAGCGCCGCTACGCGCGCTTCGTCCTGGCGCTGATGGGGGGCCGCCGCATGGAGGCTGCCAAGGTCCTCGGCCTTTCCTACCCCACGTTCTTGAAGCGCATCGGCGAGTGACGCCGGGGCCCCGGCAGCGACTGCAAGTTCCTTTCAGCGGCAGGACGCGAGGACTGAAAGATTCTTGAAGCCGCGGGCCTCCGCCACGGCGGGGGCCCACCCGGGACGGCCAGCCGCAGCTGGCCCGAAGATTGCGAATAGGGGGTGAACCGTGCCGTCCGCCATGCGCCTTCTCCAGACCCTGCTGCTGCTCGCCACCCTGGGGTCGCCCGCGTTCGCCCAGGACGTGCCGGCGAAGCTCGACCTCTCCCACGCCCCGGGCGACGACGTCATCGCCCAGCTCCTGTGGACGCGCTCGCCCGACCTGGTGGCCGCGCGCGCCAAGATGGCAACGGCGCAGAGCGACGTCGTGCGCTCCGGGCTGTTGCCGAACCCCTCGCTCGACGCGTCGTGGAACACCATTCCGGTCGGTCGAACCAATCCGCCCGACCTGAACGACCGCCTCGACCAGGTTCCCAACTACGCCTTCTCGCTGTCGACGCTGGTCGAGATCGCCAAGCGCGGCCCGCGGCAACGTGCCGCGCGCAGCGCGTTCGACGCCGCCCTGCTCGACGCCTACGAGCTGCTGCGCCAGCGCTACTACGACCTGAACGAGCGCATCGCGGAGGTGGCCGTCGCCCAGGTCCGCATCAGCGCGCTCGGCGACCTCGTCGCCGACGCGCACGCGCTCAGCCAGCTCCAGCACGAGCGAGCGAACCGCGGGGACACTCCGGGACTGGACGCGGACCGGGCCGCGCTCGAGGAGGAGAAGTACACGGCCAATCTGAGCGACGAACGCCAGAAGCTCTCGGAAGCGCTGCTCGAATGCTCGCACGTCGCCGGGGTGCCGTGCTCGGCGTTCGCCGGTGCGGACCAGGCGTCGGCCTTCCTGACGAACGGCGTGCCCGTCCCGGAGAGCGATCCCGAGCGGCGTCCCGACCTGCGCTCGCTGGCGGCGCAGCAGGACAGCGCGCGCGCGTCGCTCGAGCTGGCGCACAACCGGCGCATCCCCGACCCGACCTTCCGCCTCGGCTACCTGTACGACCAGTTCACCATCTCCGGGAACCAGCGCAACAGCATCTTTGCGGGCGTCACGCTGCCGCTGCCGGTGTTCGACCACGGTCAGGCCGACGCGCTCCAGGCGGTGGCGTCGGAGGATGCGGCGGGGCGCGCCCGCGAGCTGCTGCGCACCCAGGCGGAGCGCGATGCGACCGCGCTGGCAGCGCAGGCGCGCGACCTCGCTGCCCGGCGCCGGACGCTGTCGGAGACGAGCCTCCCGCTGGCGCGCCGCCTCGTGGATACGCTCGAGAAGGCCGTCCGCCAGGGCGGAACGTCGCAGACCGAGCTGCTGCTCGCGCGGCGCGGTCTGGGCGAGCTGCTGCTCGACTCCGCCGACGTCCAGCAGCAGTCGTTCCACGTCGCCGCGGCACTGGCCCGCAACGGACCGACCGGTCCTCCGCCACCGGCCGACCTCGCCCCCGCACTCTGAAGACGCTGATGGGAGCCGACATGACCAACGCCACGAATGCCATGCCCGATCCGCTTCACGATCGACCTCCGGTGCCACCGAGCCCACCGCGCCGGCGCGCGCTCGCGGGCGTCGTCCTCGTCGGCGCGCTCGCGCTCATCGCCTGGTTCGCGCTGCGCGGCGGTCACGAGCCGCCCGCGGCGACGTCGACCCTGAGCGTCGCCGGCGACGCCATCACGCTCTCCGAGAACGCGCCGCAGTGGAACTACCTGGAGCTCGCGGTGGCGGAGGAGAAGCCGGCCCTGTCGCCGCCGCCCGCGCCCGGCCGGGTCACCTTCGACGAGAAGCGCAGCGCGGCGGCGGGGAGCCCGCTGCCCGGTCGCATCGAGCAGGTCCAGGTGCGGCTCGGCGATCAGGTGAAGACGGGTGACCGCCTGTTCGCGGTGCGTAGCGGAGCGCTCGCCGACCTGGACCGGGACCTCGAATCGGCACGCAACGAGGTGGCGGCCAAGACGCGCATCGCGGAGCGTGCCCGGGAGCTGGTCGCGTTGCGCGCGGCGCCGGAGAAGGATCAGCTCGCGGCGGAGGAGGATCTGCGCCAGTCGCAGCTCGCGCTGCGCGCGGCGACTGCCAAGCGCGAGAGCCTGAACGCCACCATCGAGGGCGACACGCGCTTCTGGGTGACGGCTCCGCGGGACGGCACGGTGGTCGAGCTGGACGCGTCGGCGGGCCTCGAGGTCGGGCCGGAGCGCGACAAGCCGCTGCTGCGACTGTCCAACATCGACCAGGTGCTGGTGCTCGCCGACCTCCAGGAGCAGGACGCCTACGACCTCTCCGTCGGTGCGCCGGTGACGATCCAGACTCCGACCGGGGATGTGAAACGTCGCGGCGTGGTCGAGCAGATATCGCAGGTGGTCGATCCGCAGCGCCACACGGTCGAGGTCCGGGCGCGGCTCGACAACGCCGACCACGCGCTGCGCCCGAACGCCTTCGTCGAGGTCAGCCTGGCTCCCGACCCGGCGCGGCAGCGTGTCCGGGTGCCGGGCGAGGCCGTGGTGAGCGACGGCAAGCAGAACGTGGTGTTCGTGACCCACGACGCCGGACGTCTCGAGCGGGTTCCCGTCACGGTCGGCCGGCGCCGCGACGGCGAGGTCGAGCTGCAGGACGGCCTGGCCCCCGGCACGCGCTACGTCGCGAAGGGCGCCATCCTCC
This sequence comes from uncultured delta proteobacterium, assembly GCA_963815115.1. GTDB lineage: Bacteria > Desulfobacterota > Binatia > DP-6 > DP-6 > CAVQLX01. The sequence goes on from CAWFFN010000005.1 coordinate 431,481, forward strand.
TGCTCAACCAGATCGACCTGTCGACCTGAGCGACCGCATGCTCGATCGCCTCGTCAGCTTCTCGCTGCGCAACCGCGCCGCGGTCATCGCCTTCACCCTGATCGTCGCGGTCTGGGGCTGGGTCTCGTTCCGCGCCCTCACCATCGAGGCCTTCCCCGATCCGACCGATACCCAGGTGAACGTGATCACCGTCTTCCCGGGGCAGCCCTCCGAGGAGGTCGAGCGCCAGATCGGGCTCCCGGTCGAGCGCGCGCTGAACGGCACCCCCGGTCTGGCGACCCTGCGCAATCTCTCGCTGTTCGGTCTGTCGTCGGTGACGCTCACGTTCAACGACGGCGTCGACGGACAGTGGGCGCGCCAGCAGGTGCTCGAGCGGCTGCGCGACGCCGACCTGCCCGACGGCGTGACGCCCGAGCTCGGGCCCTTCGCCACCCCGATCGGCGAGGTCTACCGCTACACGCTGCGCGGGGCCAAGGGCGATCCGATGGAGCTGCGCACCCTCCAGGACTGGGTGGTGCGTCCGGCGCTGATGCGGGTGAACGGCGTCGCCGACGTCGTCAGCTACGGCGGGCTGGTGCGCGAGATCCACGTCATGCCCGACCCGCTCAAGCTCGCGGGCTACGGGCTCACGCTGGCCGACCTCGAGCAGGCGATCAAGGAGGGCTCGGTCAACGCCAGCGGCGGGGTGCTCGAGCGCGGCGCGGAGCAGTTCGTCATTCGCAGCCAGGGGCTCTTCCAGTCGCTCGACGACCTGCGCGCCGTGCGCGTCGCCACCAACGACGGCACGCCGGTGCTGCTGCAGGACGTCGCCAGCGTGGACGAGGGCTGGGCGCCCCGCCAGGGCGTGGTGAGCCGCGGCACCGGCTACGACACCGTCGAGGGCATCGTGCTCATGCGCCGCGGCGAGAACCCCTCCGCCGTGCTGGAGCGGCTGCGCGACGCCGTGCAGCAGGTGAACGTCCGCCTGGCGGACGATCAGGCGTCGATCGATCCGTTCTACGATCGCACCGATCTGGTGGGCACGACGCTGCACACCGTCGGCCACAATCTCCTCGAGGGCGGCCTCCTCGTCACGCTGGTGCTCTTCGCCTTCCTGCTCGACCTGCGCGCGGCGCTCATCGTCGCGGTGCTGATCCCGCTCTCGCTCCTGGTGTCGTTCATCTACCTGAAGCTGCGCGGCCTGTCCGCGAACCTGCTCTCCATGGGCGCCGTCGACTTCGGCGTCATCGTCGACGGCGGCGTGGTCATCATCGAGAGCATCCTGACGGCGCTCGCGAGGGAGGAGCCCGGACAGCGGCTCGAGTCCGCCCAGGACATCGACGACCGCATCCAGCAGGCGACGCGCTCCGTCGTGCGGCCGACGGTGTTCGCGCTCCTCATCATCATCGCCGCCTACCTGCCCATCTTCATGCTCCAGCGCGTCGAGGGCCGCATCTTCGCCCCCATGGCGAACACGGTGGTGGCGGCGCTGGTGGGCGCGCTGCTGTTCTCGGTGATCCTGGTCCCGGTCCTGGCCTCGCTGGCCTATCGCAGACGGCCGCGCCACCGGGAGTCGCCGCTGCTGCGCTGGGCGTCGCGCGCCTACGAGCCGACGCTGGCCTGGGCGCTCGGACACCCCTGGCTGACGCTCGGCGGCGCGGGCCTGCTGCTGCTCGGCACCGTCGCGCTCATGCCGCGTCTCGGCTCGGAGTTCCTGCCCGAGCTGAACGAGGGCGCGCTCTACGTCGACTTCACCCTGCCGTCCAACGTGTCGCTGTCGGAGGGCCGCAAGATCGTCCCGCGGCTGACGAGCATCTTCCTGGCCCAGCCGCAGGCGGACCAGATCATGTCGCAGCTCGGCCGCCCCGAGGACGGGACCGACCCGAAGCTGTCCAACAACCTGGAGTTCTTCATCAGGCTCAAGCCGCCCGCGGAGTGGCCGGCCGAGACCCGCTCGATCGGCCAGGTGATCGACTCGATGTCGCGTGCGACGGCGAGCGTACCCGGAGTCGAGGTCAACTTCTCGCAGCCGATTCGCGACAACGTGAACGAGAACATCAGCGGGCAGTTCGGGCAGGTCGCCGCCAAGATCTTCGGTGACGATCTCGACGTCATGCAGAGGCAGGCGGAGCGGGTGAAGGACGTGATCGCCACGGTGCCCGGCGTGGCCGACCTGGCGATCGTGAAGAGCGGGGAGGTCCCGCAGATCCAGGTGAATCCCGACCGCCTGGCGCTGGCCCGCTACGGCATGGCGCTGGGCGACTTCCAGCACGCCTTCCAGAACGCGGTGGGCGGCAGTCCGGTGGCGGACTACTGGGAGGGAGAGCGGCGGTTCGACGTCGTCACCCGCTTCCCGCTGTCGGCCCGCGAGGACGTCGAGGAGCTGCGCCAGCTACGCATCCCGGTGGCGGGCGGCGTGGCCGTCCCGCTCGACGCGCTGGCGAGGATCGACCTCGGCTACGGCCGCGCCTCGATCGGCCGCGAGAACGGGCGGCGCTACATCGGCATCCGCATGAACGTGCGGGGGCGCGATCTCGGCGGCTTCGTCGAGGAGGCGCGCGCCAAGGTGGCGGCCCAGGCCCCCAACCCGGCGGGGGTGCAGATCGAGTGGGGCGGCGAGTTCGAGAACAAGGAGCGCGCCATGGCCCGGCTGGCGGTGGTCGTGCCGGTGGCGCTGGTGATCACGCTGGTGCTGCTCTTCAAGGCGTTCGACTCCTTCTCGCTGGCGGTGCTGACGCTGCTGAACGTGCCGTTCGCGCTGCTCGGCGGGGTGATCGGGCTCTACCTGGCGGGGATGCCGATGTCGGTGGCGGCGGCGGTGGGGTTCATCGCGCTGATCGGGCAGGCGTCGCTCAACGGGGTGCTGGTGCTGTCGGCGATCGCGGAGCAGCGTGAGCGCGGGGAGCGGCTGCGGGCGGCGATCGTGGGGGGGTGCCGGCAGCGGCTGCGGCCGGTGCTGATGACGGCGTCGCTGGCGGCGCTGGGGCTGGTGCCGGCGGCGATGAGCCGGGGGATCGGGTCGGAGACGCAGCGGCCGCTGGCGGTGGTGATCGTGTGCGGGACGCTGTCGGCGTGCGTGCTGACGCTGGTGCTGCTGCCGGTGATGTACCAGGTGTTCGCGCGCGCGACGGCCCGGGTCCAGCCGCGGCTGCGCGCGCACCGCGTGAGATTGGTGTCGGCGTTGAGTCGATAGAAGCGCGCTACGGAATCGAGAAGTGCTCGCTCAGGGGGGAGCGTGACATGCTGGATCGGCTCGTCGGTTTCTCGCTCAGGAACCGTGCCGCGGTGCTGTTCTTCACGCTCGTGGTGGCCGCCTGGGGCTGGGTCTCGTTCCGCGCGCTGACCATCGAGGCCTTCCCGGATCCGACCGACACGCAGGTGAACGTCATCACGCTCTTCCCCGGGCAGCCCACCGAGGAGGTCGAGCGCCAGATCGGGTTGCCGATCGAGCGTGCGCTGAACGGCACGCCGGGCCTGTCGCGGCTGCGCAACCTGTCCCTCTTCGGCCTCTCCTACGTCACCCTCACCTTCAAGGATGGCGTCGAGGGGCAGTGGGCGCGCCAGCAGGTGCTCGAGCGCCTGCGCGACGCCGACCTGCCCGACGGCGTGACGCCCGAGCTCGGCCCCTTCGCCACCCCGATCGGCGAGGTCTACCGCTACACGCTGCGCGGGGCGAAGGGCGATCCCATGAAGCTGCGCACCCTCCAGGACTGGGTGGTCCGCCCGGCCCTGATGCGAGTGGACGGCGTCGCCGACGTCGTCAGCTACGGCGGGCTGGTGCGCGAGATGCACGTGCTTCCCGATCCGCTGCGGCTCGCGACCTTCGGCCTCACCCTCGCCGACCTCGAGCAGGCGATCAAGGCGGGCTCGGTCAACGCCAGCGGCGGCGTCCTCGAGCGGGGTGCCGAGCAGTTCGTCATCCGCAGCGAGGGACTCTTCCAGTCGCTCGACGACCTGCGCGCGGTGCGGGTCGCCACCAACGACGGCACGCCGGTCTTCCTGAAGGACGTGGCGACCGTGGAGGAGGGCTGGGCGCCGCGCCAGGGCGTGGTGAGCCGCAGCGCCGACTACGATACCGTCGAGGGCATCGTGCTCATGCGCCGCGGCGAGAATCCCTCCGCCGTCCTCGCGCTGCTCCGCGATGCCGTGGAGCAGGTGAACGCGCGCCTCGCCGACGACGGCGCGAAGGTGCGCGCCTTCTACGATCGCACCGATCTGGTGGGCACGACGCTGCACACCGTCGGCCACAACCTCCTCGAGGGCGGCCTCCTCGTCACCCTGGTGCTCTTCGCCTTCCTGCTCGACCTGCGCGCGGCGCTCATCGTCGCGGTGCTGATCCCGCTCTCGCTCCTGGTGTCGTTCATCTACCTGCAGCTCCGCGGCCTGTCCGCGAACCTGCTCTCCATGGGGGCCGTCGACTTCGGCGTCATCGTCGACGGCGGGGTCGTGATCATCGAGAGCATCCTCACCAGGCTGTCGGCGACCGTCCCCGGGGAGCCCGCCGGTCGCTTCAATCCCGACGAGCGCATCCAGCAGGCGACGCACGCGGTGGTGCGGCCGACGGTGTTCGCGCTCCTCATCATCATCGCCGCCTACCTCCCCATCTTCATGCTCCAGCGCGTCGAGGGCCGCATCTTCGCCCCCATGGCGAACACGGTGGTGGCGGCGCTGGTGGGCGCGCTGCTGTTCTCGGTGATCCTGGTCCCGGTCCTGGCCTCGCTGGTCTATCGCAAGCCGCTGCGCCACCGGGAGTCGCCGCTCCTGCGCTGGGCGTCGCGGACGTACGAGCCGACGCTGGCGTGGGCGCTCGGACACCCCTGGCTCACGCTCGGCGGCGCGGGCCTGCTCCTGCTCGGCACCGTCGCGCTCATGCCGCGTCTCGGCTCGGAGTTCCTGCCCGAGCTGAACGAGGGCGCGCTCTACGTCACCTTCACGCTGCCGTCCAACGTCTCGCTGTCGGAGGGCCGCAAGATGATCCCGCGGCTGACGAGCATCTTCCTGGCGCAGCCGCAGGCGGACGAGATCATGTCGCAGCTCGGCCGCCCGGAGGACGGGACGGATGCGACGCTCACCAACAACCTCGAGTTCTTCCTGAAGCTCAAGGAGCCGGCGGACTGGCCCCCGGACACGCGCTCGATCGGGGAGGTGATCGCCTCGATCTCGCAGGCCGTGGCGGTCGTTCCGGGCGTGGAGGCAAACTTCTCCCAGCCGATCCGAGACAACGTGAACGAGAACATCAGCGGCCAGTTCGGACAGATCGCCGTCAAGCTGTACGGCGACGACCTGGACGTGCTGCAGAACCAGGCCGAGCGCGTGAAGGACGTCGTCGCGACGGTGCCCGGCGTGGCCGACCTGGGAATCGTGAAGAGCGGGGAGGTGCCCCAGATCAAGGTGAAGCCGGACCGCGTGGCGCTGGCCCGTTACGGCATGGCGCTGGGCGACTTCCAGCATGCCTTCCAGACCGCGGTGGGCGGCAGCCCGGTGGCGGACTACTGGGAGGGAGAGCGGCGCTTCGACGTCATCACGCGGCTGCCGCTGTCGACCCGCGAGGACGTCGAGGAGCTGCGCCAGCTGCGCATCCCGGTGGCGGGCGGCGTGGCCGTCCCGCTCGATGCGCTGGCGAAGGTGGGGGTGGGATACGGGCGCGCCTCGATCAGCCGCGAGAACGGGCGGCGCTACATCGGCATCCGCATGAACGTGCGGGGGCGCGATCTCGGCGGCTTCGTCGAGGAGGCGCGCGCCAGGGTGGCGGCCCAGGCCCCCAACCCGGCCGGCGTGCAGATCGAGTGGGGCGGCGAGTTCGAGAACAAGGAGCGCGCCATGGCGCGGCTGGCGGTGGTCGTGCCGGTGGCGCTGGTGATCACGCTGGTGCTGCTCTTCAAGGCGTTCGACTCCTTCTCGCTGGCGGTGCTGACGCTGCTGAACGTGCCGTTCGCGCTGCTCGGCGGGGTGATCGGGCTCTACCTGGCGGGGATGCCGATGTCGGTGGCGGCGGCGGTGGGGTTCATCGCGCTGATCGGGCAGGCGTCGCTCAACGGGGTGCTGGTGCTGTCGGCGATCGCGGAGCAGCGTGAGCGCGGGGAGCGGCTGCGGGCGGCGATCGTGGGGGGGTGCCGGCAGCGGCTGCGGCCGGTGCTGATGACGGCGTCGCTGGCGGCGCTGGGGCTGGTGCCGGCGGCGATGAGCCGGGGGATCGGGTCGGAGACGCAGCGGCCGCTGGCGGTGGTGATCGTGTGCGGGACGCTGTCGGCGTGCGTGCTGACGCTGGTGCTGCTGCCGGTGATGTACCAGGTGTTCGCGCGCGCGATGGCGCGGCTGCGGCCCCGGCTGCGCCAGCAGCGCGTGCGGCTGGTGTCGGCGCTCGGGCGCTGAGGGAACGCGGCGTCGTTTGCCTCCCGGCGCGCGTTTGCGCTAGCGACGCCGGGTGACGATGGAATTCGGTCTCTTCTACGAGATTCCCGTGCCGCTTCCCTGGCACGAGCGGGCCGAGCGCGACGCGCTGCACGCCGTCGTGGCGCAGGCGGTGCGCGGCGAGCAGGTGGGGTTCACGCACTTCTGGACCGTCGAGCACCACTTCCTCGACGAGTTCTCGCACTGCTCCGCGCCCGAGGTGCTGTACGGCGCCGTGGCCGCGAAGACGAGCCGGCTGAAGATCGGCCACGGTGTCCGGCTGCTGCCCGCCCCCTACAATCACCCGCTGCGGGTCGCCGAGATGGCGGCCACGCTCGACTGCCTGTCCGACGGACGGCTCGAGTTCGGCACCGGGCGCTCCGCGACGCGGGCCGAGCTGGAGGGGTTCGGCATCGACCCGGCCGATACCCGCGGCATGTGGGAGGAGGCGCTGGACGTCGTCGTGGGCGCGTGGACCAGCGACGTCTTCGAGTGGGACGGGCGCTACTTCAAGGTTCCGCCGCGCCGGGTTCATCCCAAGCCGCTGCAGCGGCCGCATCCGCCGCTGTGGGTCGCGTCCACCAGCCCGGACAGCCACGGGCTCGCGGGACGCAAGGGTCTCGGGCTGCTCTCCTTCACCATCGGAGTGCCCCCGGAGGAGCTCGCCGGCCGCATCCAGCTCTACCGCGACGGGCTCGCCGAGGCGAAGCCCGCTGGCAAGTTCGTCAACCCGCGCGCCGCCACGTTCACCATGGTGCACTGTGCCGAGACCAACGAGGAGGCACGCCGCAACGCCGCCGAGTCGGTGGTCTGGTACCTGAGGAAGAGCACCGAGCTGATCGGCACGCTCGCCACCTGGCAGCACGAGCGCCAGCGCGAGCTGGGCACCTACGCCTACGCGGAGCTGCTGCGCGACCTCGACACCTCGCACATCACGTTCGACGTCCTCGACGAGATGGGGGCGGTGATCGTCGGCGACCCGGAGCGCTGCCGCGAGCGTGTGCGCCGCTACCGCGCCGCGGGCTGCGACCAGCTCCTCTGCCTGATGAACCCGTACCGCATCCCTGCGGACAAGGTCATGCGATCCATCGAGCTGTTCGGCGAGCACGTCATCCCGGCCTTCCGCGAGGCCGGGGCGTGAGCCGGCCGCCGCTCGCGCAGCTGCTGCGGCGGCTCGATCTCGATTCGCTCGCCGAGGACTGCTACCTCGGCCACACCGGACGGGGCGAGGGCCGCGTGTTCGGCGGCCTGCTCGCCGCCCAGGCGCTGGTGGCCGCGGGGCGCACCGTCGACGACGGCGTGCCGCATTCCCTCCATCTCTACTTCGTGCGCTCGGGGCGCCACGGGATGCCGATCACGTGGAGCGTGAGCCGCGTGCGCGACGGCTACTCGTTCGCGCTCCGCCACGTGATCGGCGAGCAGTCGGGGCAGGTGATCCTGACCCTGGCGGCGAGCTTCACGCGGCAGCGCGGCGGGCTCGCCCACCAGGATCCGGCCGTTGCGGTCCCCGCTCCCGACGAGCTGATCGACTGGGAGGATCTGCGGGTCCAGGTCCTCGGGCCGGGGACGATCCGCAGACCCGATGGACCGCTCGAGGTGCGCGACTGCGACCCGGCGAGCGCCGCGCCAGCGCCGGGTCGAGCCGCGCGCCGGACGCTCTGGATGCGGCCGCGCGGGGTGCTGCCCGACGCGCCCCTGCTGCATGCCGCCGTGCTCGCCTACGCCAGCGATCGCGGGCTTCTCAGCACGGCGGGGCGTCCCCACGGCCTCATGTGGGGCGTCGGTCTCGGAGCGAGCCTCGACCATGCCGTGTGGCTGCACCACCCCGTTCGCTTCGACGACTGGCTGCTCTATGCCACCACGAGCCCGGTGGCGTTCGCCGGCCGCGGGCTCGTGCACGGCGCGATCTTCCGGCGCGACGGCACCCGCGTGGCGTCGGTCGTCCAGGAGGGACTGATCCGCGTGCTGCCGCGCAGGCCCACATCCCAGTAGACAAATTGCCTTGCTTGGTGCACAGAGCGCACCGGGGAGAGGGACGGGGGGACTGCGGACGCGCGACCTGATGACCGCCGGATCGACCCTTCCTGGTCAGGGGGATAGCCCGCGCCGCAGCGGGCCCGGTGGTGCGGTCGCGCTCGTCCTCGTCCTGCTGGGCGCGACGGCCGCTCACGCACAGACGGTGTCGTGCCCCTCGTCGGGGTACTGCAACCGATTCACCTCCACCACCAGCGGGGCCCTCACGTTCATCGGCAACACCCTCGGCCTGAGCAAGCGGAGCAACCAGAACAACCCCGGCACCAACGATTCGATCGGCGCCTTCACCACCACCGACAAGACCCAGGACGTGGGCACCTATCCGAACGGAACGACGCTGACCTTCGCGCAGAACTCGTCGGCCGCCACCTTGAGCCTGCCGGCGGGAAGCACGGTGCTGTACGCCGAGCTGACCTGGGCCGGGAGCTACGCCTACGGGAACCAATTCGTCAGCGTGGCGCAGCGCAACGGTCCCGTCACGCTCGTCACCCCGAACGGCACCTTCAGCATCAGCCCCGATTCGACGTTCCAGCGCAACATCGGCACCGCGAATGGCAATGGGGACTGCATCTCGAGCGACGCATGCTTCTACGCCCGCTCGCAGAACGTCACGTCGATGGTCCAGGCGGGAGGCAACGGCCCCTACACGGTCAGGGGCGTGCCGGGGACGGCGGCGCCCACCGAGGAATTCCTCAACTGTGCGGGCTGGACGCTGGCCGTCATCTACCGGAACTTCTCCCTGCCGGTGCGAAACCTCTCGCTGAGCATCGGCTCCGAGTTCGCGGGCAACCCGCCGGCGCAGGTGACTGGCTTCTGCACGCCCGAGTCCGGCCCCCTCGACGGCCGGCTCGCGGTCAGCGCCATGGAGGGCGACGCCAACCGGAATGACGACCAGATGCGGTTCGGACGCACCCAGTCCCTGGGCAGCGGGGACAATCTCTCCGGCCCGAACAACCCGGCGAACAACTTCTTCGCATCGCAGATCAACGGCGACAACGGAGACCTCGTCACCAGCGGCACGTTCGGCACGCTGAACGCCAACCCCGTCACCGGCAACCTCGCGAACCCGGGGCGCCAGGGCTGGGACATTACCAACGTCGACGTCTCCTCGGAGCTGAGAAACGGACAGACCCAGGCATTCGCGCAAGGGACGAGGAACGCGTCCAACGTCTTTGCCGATCAGTACCTGATCACGGATCTCGGGCTGCAGATCAAGGTCGGCGCGCCGGCCTTCGGCTTCAACGTCAAGTCGGTCGACAAGGCGCAGGCCGTCGTCGGCGACACGCTCACCTACACCGTCAGGGCCGCCAACAGCGGCGCGATCGACGCCACCAATCTGGTGTTCACCGACGTGCCGCCGCCGGGGACGACCTTCGTCTCCGGGAGCTTCAAGAGGAACGGACTGGTTCTGCCCGGGGCCAACCCGGCTGCGGGTGTCAATCTCGGCACCGTGGCCGGCGGCGATACGGTGACCGTCGAGTTCAAGGTCCAGGTGACGTCGGTCCCGGCGAGTCCCGCAGCGGCCCAGTACGACAATGCCGCGACCTGGACCTACCAGTACGTGAGCTGCGCGGGCCAACCGACGCAGAACGGCACGTTCACCACGAACACCGTGACGACCCGCATCGCGCGCCTCGAGCCGACGAAGTCGGTGTCCCCGATGGCCGCCGTGCCGAACCAGACCCTCACCTACACGGTCACGATCCCCAACACCGGCACGGCCAGCGCCATGAACGTGACGCTCACCGACGCCATCCCGGCGGGCACCTCCTACGTCGCCGGCAGCACGACGCTCAACGGCGTCGCGGTGGCGGATCGCATCGGGCAGACGATGCCGTTCGCTCAGGGCGGCCCGGTGAACAGCCCGTTCGAGCCGGCCGGCCAGGTGAACGCCGGCGAAGCCGCCACCGTCCAGTTCCAGGTGAGAGTGAACGCGAGCACGACCGGGACCGTCACCAACACCGCGCTGATCGACCCGGACGGGCCCGGACCACAGCCGCCGATCAGCCGGTCGGTGGACACCCCGGTGACGCCGCAGGCGGACGTGGCGGTGACGAAGACCGGACCGGCCAAGGCCATCGCCGGCACCAACGTGGTCTTCACCATCACCGTGACCAACCAGGGCCCGTCGAGCGCTACGAACGTCGTCCTGAACGACGCCACGCCGCAAGGCCTCACGTTCGTCTCCAACGCCGGCGATTGTATGAGCCTGTTCCCGTGCAGCTTCGGGACGCTGGCGTCGGGGGCCACCCGGACCGTCACCGCGACGTACTTCGTTCCTCCCGGCTACACGACGCCGGACCCGATCGTGAACCAGGCGACGGTGTCGAGCACGACGCCCGATCCCGCGCCCGGGAACAACACGGCGCAGGCGGCGGTCAGCCTGAACGCGCCCGTCGCGGCCCTGGCGGTGACCAAGTCGAACGGGGTCGCCACCGTGGTGGCCGGGACCACGACGACCTACACGATCACGGTGCAGAACACGGGACCGAGCGCCGTACCGGGCGTGCACGTGACGGACCCGCTCCCGGCGGAGCTCACGAACGCGACCTGGACGTGCAGCGCGAGCGGCGGCGGGAGCTGCGCCGTGGCCAGCGGCACGGGGTCGATCGACACGACCGTGACGCTGCCGGTGAACGCCGTCGCCACCTTCCTGCTGACGGCCACCGTGAGGCAGGACGCCACGGGTCTGCTCCACAACACGGTGACGGCGCAGAACCCGCCGAACTTCGGTAGCCCGTCGAGCGCGACCGCCACCGACACCGACGCGATCATCGCCCAGGCGGACGTCTCGGTCACCAAGACCGGCCCCACGACGGCCGTCGTGCCCGGCAACACGGTCGCCTACACGATCGTGGCGCAGAACAGCGGACCGTCGCCGGCGACGGGCGTCGTGGTCGACGACCCGGGGCCGCCTGGCCTCACCTTCGTCTCGAACGCCGGGGACTGCACGACGGCGTTCCCGTGCGCCCTGGGGACGCTGGCCCCCGGCGCCTCGCGCACCATCACCGCGACCTTCCTGGTGCCGTTCGGCTACACGACGCCCAACCCGATCGTGAACACGACGACAGTGTCCAGCGCCACGCCGGATCCCAACCAGGGCAACAACACCGCCACGGCGCAGACGCCGGTCAACATCAACGCCGACGTGGCCGTCGCGAAGGTCGCCACGCCGACGAGCCTGCTGGTCGGCGAGACGGTGACGCTGTTCATCAACGTGCGGAACAACGGTCCCAACCGTGCCAGCGGCGTCGTCATCACCGACGTCCTGCAGGCCGGCCTGAGCTTCATCTCGGCGTCGCCTCAGCAGGGCACGTACGTGCCGTCCTCGGGACAGTGGTTCGTGGGAACCCTCGAGAACGGGGGCTCGGCGCTGCTCACCATCATGGCGGAGGTGACCCAGGCAGGGACGATCTCGAACATCGCCACCAAGAGCGCCGCCAACGAGCCCGACCCCAACACGAGCAACGACACCGCGGCCGCCTCGATCAATGCGGCGCCGGCGGCGGACATCGCGGTGCAGAAGACCGTCGACCGCTCGACGCCCGCGGTCGGGGAGATGGTGAGCTTCACGGTCACGGTGACGAACCAGGGACCGAGCGACGCCACGGGCATCGTGCTGCAGGACACCCTCCCGGCCGGGCTCACCCTGACGTCCTCGACGCCGTCGCAGGGAACCTACGTTCCGGGGACGGGCACGTGGAGCGTCGGTGACGTGGCGCTCGACGGGTCCGCGACGCTGACGCTGGTCGCGTCGGTGAACACGACCGGAATACTCGTCAACACGGCGCGCAAGACCGCGCAGGACCAGACCGACCCGAACCCCGCCAACGATCAGAGCAGCGTCTCGCTCAACGCCACGACGCTGGCCGACATCCAGGTCACCAAGGCGATCAGCAACCCCGCGCCGGCGGTGGGCGAGCAGGTGACCTTCACGGTGACGGCGACCAACCTCGGCCCCAGCCCGGCCACGGGGGTCGTGCTCACCGACCAGCTGCCCGCGGGCCTCGCCTTCGTGTCGGCGACCCCGTCGCAGGGAACCTACGTCTCGGCGACGGGAGTGTGGACGGTGGGGAGCATCGCCGCCACCCAGTCGGCCGTGCTCTCCATCACGGCCCGCGTCACGCAGCCGGGAACGTTCACCAACACGGCGACCAAGACCGCGGCCAACGAGCCGGATCCGAACCCGGCCAACGACTCGGGGAGCGCCTCGGGAACGGCGAGCCTGGTGGCCGACCTCACGATCACCAAGGCGGCCGGCCTGCCCGCGGTGGTCGCCGGCGGCACCGTCGACTACGCCATCACGGTCACCAACAACGGTCCGAGCGACGTGACGGGCGCAGCGGTGGCGGATGTGTTCCCCGCTCCCACCCTTACCGGCGTCACCTGGAGCTGCATGTCGGCGGGTGGCGCGTGCGGTGCGGCGAGCGGTGCGGGCGACATCATGACCACCGTCGATCTGCCGGCGGGCGCCTCGGCCGTGTTCGCCGTGACCGGCTCGGTCGCGGCGGACGCCACGGGCACGCTCGTCAACACTGCCACCGTGACGCCCCCCTCCGGTACGACGGATCCCAATCTCGCCAACAACACCGCCACCGCCAGCACGCCGATCCTGGCCTTGGCCGACGTGGCGGTGACGAAGGTCGGCCCGCAGAAGGTGATCGCCGGGAACCCGCTGGTCTTCACGATCGAGGTGACCAACAACGGCCCGTCGGTGGCCACCAACGTGACCGTCGACGACATGACGCCTCCCGGGCTGACGTTCGTGTCCAATACGGGCGACTGCACCACGCCGTTCCAGTGCTCCCTGGGGACCATGGCGCCCAACACGAGCCGGATCATCACGTCGACCTTCATGGTGCCGGCCGGCTACACCACTCCCGACCCGATCGTGAACGTGGTGACCGCGATGAGCCAGACCGTCGACCCCGCTCCGGGGAACAACACGGCCCAGGCCGCGGTCAGCCTGAACGCGCCGGTGGCCGCGCTGGCGGTGACAAAGTCGGACGGGAAGACGCAAGGTGATAGCGGGCACCACGACCGTCTACACGATCACGGTGAGCAACCCGGGACCCAGTGACGTGACGGGCGTGCACGTGACGGACCCGCTCCCGGCGGCGCTCGTGAATGCGAGCTGGACGTGTAGCGCGAGCGGCGGCGGAAGCTGCACCGCTGCCAGCGGCACGGGATCGATCGACACCACCGTGGCGCTGCCCGTGGGCGCCGTCGCCACCTTCCTGCTGACGGCGACGGTCGCGCAGGACGCCCAGGGACTGGTGAGCAACACGGTGACGGCGCAGAATCCGCCGAATTTCGGCAGTCCCTCGAGCGCATCCGCCACGGATACGAACGTGGTGACCCGGCAAGCGGACCTGTCGATCACGAAATCGGGCCCGGCAACACCGGTGGTGCCGGCAAACCAGGCCGTCTACACGATCGTCGTGACGAATGGCGGTCCGTCGGCCGCGACGGACGTGGTGGTGACGGACCCGACGCCGCAGGGTCTCACCTTCGTTTCCAACTCGGGCGGTTGCACGACGCCGTTCCCGTGCGACCTCGGCGTGCTCGCGTTCGGTGCGCCGCAAAGACCATCACCACGACGTACCTCGTGCCCCCCGGCTACACGACGCCCAACCCGATCGTCGAGACCGCCACCGTGTCGAGCCCCGTCCCCGACCCGACCCCGGACAACAACAGCGCTACGGTGATGACGCCGGTCGACACGAACGCCGATGTGGAGGTGACGAAGTTCGTCGCGCCGACATCGGGCATCCTCGTCGGTGAGACCGTCACGTTCACCGTGGTCGTCCGCAATCACGGACCGAACTCGGCGACCGCGGTGGTGATCACGGACGTCCTTCCGGCGGGCCTGATGCTCGTCTCGGCGTCGCCCTCCCAGGGCGCATACTTCCCCGGGACTGGCGAGTGGGTGCTGCCGAGCCTGGCGCTGGACCAGGAGGAGGAGCTGGTGCTCCAGACCCTGGTGACGCTGCCCGGCGACATCACCAACCTCGCCGTCCGGACGGGCGGCAACGAGCCCGACCCCAACCCGGGGAACGATTCCGGCGCCGCCACCATCAACGCGGCGGCGGCAGCCGACGTCGCGCTCCAGAAGACGGTGGATCGTGCCCAGCCGTCCGTCGGCGAGACAGTCGCGTTCACCGTGACCGCGACCAACCGCGGCCCGAGCTCGGCAACAGGTGTCTTCGTGGAGGATACCTTGCCGGCGGGGCTCACGCTGGTGACGGCGACGCCCTCGCAAGGAACCACCTACGACGCCGGAGCGGGCGCGTGGACGGTCGGGGATCTCGCGCTGTCGGCATCCGCGACGCTGACGCTGGTCGCGTCCGTGAACACGACCGGCGTACTGGTCAACGAAGCGAGGAAGACGGCGCAGAACGAGGTCGACCCGAACCCGCTCAACGACGTGGCGGAAGCGTTGATCAACGCCATCGCGACGGCGGATATCGGGATCGGCAAGGCGATCAGCACGCAGACGCCGGCGGTCGGCGGGGACGTGACCTTCACCGTGACTGCCACGAACTTCGGGCCGAGCCCGGCCACGGGCATCGTGGTCACCGACCCGCTGCCCGCGGGCTTGACGTTCGTGTCGGCGATGCCCTCGCAAGGCACCTACGATCAGACGAGCGGCGAGTGGACGGTCGGCGATCTGGCGGCCACGCGTACGGCCCTGCTCTCCGTCACGGCACGGGTGACCCAGATCGGCCCGTTCACCAACACGGCCACCCGGACCGCGGGCAACGAACCCGATCCCAACCCCGACAACGACAGCGCCAGCGTGTCGGCCGTCGCGCGC
This sequence comes from uncultured delta proteobacterium, assembly GCA_963815115.1. GTDB lineage: Bacteria > Desulfobacterota > Binatia > DP-6 > DP-6 > CAVQLX01. Next base: position 446,701 of record CAWFFN010000005.1, read on the forward strand.
CTCGTCGCCGACCTCTCCATCACCAAGACGGACGGTCAGACCACCGCCTTCCCCGGCCAGGTCCTGACCTACACGATCACGGTGCACAACGCGGGACCGAGCCCGGTGGTGGGTGCCTCGGTCACCGACACGTTCCCTGCGCAGCTGGGACCCGTCACGTGGACGTGCGCCGCGACAGCCGGCGGGAGCTGCGGGGCGGCCAGCGGGTCGGCGCCCATCGCGACCACCGTCAATCTGCCCGCGGGCGCCGACGCGACGATCCTCGCCACCGGAACCGTCAACCCGGCAGCCACGGGCATCGTGACGAACACGGCCAGCGTCCGCACCCCCGAGGGGACCAGCGATCCCGACCCGACCAACAACGACGACACCGACGTGACGGCCCTGACACCCTCGGCGAATCTGGCCATCACCAAGAGCGGCCCGGCGAGCGCCATCGCGGGGGCGAACGTCGTCTACACCCTCGTCGTCACGAACGCGGGTCCCTCGATCGCGAACGACGTGTCCGTGACGGATCCGACGCCCCCCGGGCTGGTCTTCCTGTCGAATGCCGGCGACTGTACGACGCCGTTCCCGTGCGCCCTCGGCGATCTCGGCCCCGGCGAGTCCCGCACCATCATGGCGACCTTCACCGTGGTGCCGGGAAGCATGCTTGTTCTCAACACGGCGACGGTGGCGAGTCCCACGCCCGACCCCAACCTCGACGACAACACCGCCGAGGCGACCCTGGTCGTCGTTCCGACGGCGGATCTGGCGGTCACCAAGACCGGTCCGGCAACGGCGACGGTCGATTCGACCGCGACCTATACCATCGGCGTCACCAACAACGGCCCGAACCCCGCACTCGCTGCCGTTCTCACCGATACCGTACCGGCCGGCGCCGAGCTGGTCTCGGCGACGGCGAGCCAGGGAGGCTGTACCGGCGCGACGCTGGTCACCTGCACGCTGGGTGCCCTCACGGCCGGGCAGTCGGTCACCGTCAGCGTGACGGTGCACATCCTCCCGTCGGCGACGGGCGCGCTCGTCGACACCGCCACGGTGAGCAGCCCGACGCCGGATCCCATGCTGTCGAACAACACCGCGACGGCGACGACGATCGTCAGGGCGCAGGCGGACCTCGCGCTCACGAAGGCCGTCAACCCGACCCAGGTGGAGGTCGGACAGGGCTTCACCTACACGCTCACGGTGACCAACAGAGGCCCGAGCCCGGCGACCGATGTGACGGTCACCGATGAATTGCCGGCCGGGGTGACGGTCGGAACCGTCGTGGCCTCACAGGGGACCTGTGCGCTCGCGGGAGCGATCGTGAGCTGCGACCTGGGCACGTTGGCGGCCAACGCCACGGCCACGGTGACCGTCACGGCGACCCGCGAGGTGGCGGAGCCGATCAGCAACACGGCAAGCGTCACGTCGCCCACCACACCGGACCCGGCCCCGGAGGACAACACGGCCACGGCGGTCCTGCCGAGCGTCTCCGGGGAGACCTGCGACAACTGTCAGGACGACGACGGCGATGGGCTGGTGGACAGCGAGGATCCGGATTGCTGCACGGCGCAGGGGCTCACGGTCGACCGGGCCCGCTACCGGGCCGGCAAGACCACGCTGCACGTGAACGCCACCCTGGCGAACGGCACCTTCACGGGCTTCGACCCGCGCCAGCAGGACCTGCAGCTCCAGGTCCGCGGTCAGGGAGGAGAGCTGGTCTGCTGCACGCTCGGGCACGAGAACTGGCAGAAGCTCTTCCGCCGCAACTTCGGCTTCTTCGACCAGCGCTTGACGATCTGCCCGCCGATCAAGTGCGTGAAGCTCGCGTTCCCGAAGAACGGGCCGCCCCGGGTGACCGTCATCGCCGGCGGCGTGCAGCCAGGCAGCTCGCTGCTCTCCCCCGTGCAGATCACCCTCAGCGTGGGCGGTCAGTGCACCACGGGCTCGATGACCCTGCGCCCCAGGGGCAAGAACGGCGCGGTGTTCCCGTGACCCGGCAGCCGGAGCGGGAGGGTCGTTCGAGCCGGCGACGAGCCCGTCGCCGACTCAACGCCGGATGACGAGCGCGGCGATCCGGCCGCCGCGCGCCTGCGCGCGCTCCCAGTCGTCCTCCGACACCACGAAGCGGACGGGCCGTCCATCGACGGTACTGTCGGGGAAGAACACCACGAACATGCCGGCCCATCCCGGGAACATGCTCGGGAAGCCGTGGCTCAACCCGAAGGGCTGATTCTCGATCGTCGCCACCTCGCCCGGCGCGGTGCTCGCAACGTGCTCCCGGATGTCGTCCAGCATCGCCATGGTCTCGGCGCGCTGCGCGTCCCAGTGATCGATGGGGAAGGGACGTAGCACGAGCGCGGCGATGCGGGCGACGATCCAGATGCCGATCGACCCGCGAACCAGCGCGCTCGCGGTGGGGCCGCGCCCCGCCACCTGGGCGAGTGCCGTGCAGACGAGCACCGCGACGACCGCGAGCGCCAGGTACTGGTAGCGCGCGCCCATGGCGGCGACCGCGGCTGGCGTGTGCGCGGCCTCGAAGAGGATCGCTCGTCCAGCCGAGATCGTCCCGTATGCGGCGGCGGCGAGCGTCGCCAGAGCGAGGAGGCTGCGGCGCGCGCTGCCCGATCCGCACAGCAAGCCGATCCCGAGCAGGAGTGCGAGCGCCGCGCCTCCCACCACCTGCATGGACGCCGGGAACCGCGGGTGCGCGCCGACGAAGTCGAAGCCGAGCGCGGCGGCTCCGAAGCCGAAGAGGTGGGCGACGAAGATCAACACGGGCGCGAGCGAGGCGACCACCGTGGTGACCGAGAACAGCTTGGCCTCGGGCCCGACCACCTCGGGCGAGTAGGTGATGACGATCCGGTAGAGCGCGAAGGACGCCGCGGCGCCGACGACGAGCACGATCAGGCTTCGGAGTGGAAGCTGCCGGCGAGGCAGGGCGAGCGCCGCGACCAGCGGAAACGCAATCGCGACCCCGAGGCCGATCCCGAAGCACGTGCTGCCGGCGAGCAGGAGCCCGGCCCAGCAGGCGGCGGTGCCGGTCGACACCGACGTCCCGGTGGCGATCCGCTGCCCGAGGCTGAAGAGGACGCTCAGCACGATGGCGGTGAGCAGTACCTGGCCGTACACCGCGTACCATCCGAGCGCTTCCTGTAGCACCGGAGAGGTTCCCCACAACGTGGCGCCGAACGTGGCCAGCACGACGCTGGCGGTGAAGCGGCGGATCACCCCGTAGAGCAGCGCCGTGTTCAGGGCGTGGGTCAGCAGCACGCTCCAGAAGTAGGGCCGTGGATCGGCCCCGAAGAGCCGGAACATGACGGCGAAGACGGTATTGCGGACGGTGTAGAGGTGGCCGGCCCAGGGCAGGATCAGCAGCCGTACGAACGGCTTGGTGGCGATGTCGTAGAGGTGAACGAAGTCGTCGCCGTTGAAGTAGTTGTCGAGGAGCGGCGCCCAGGCGAGCAGCGCGCAGCCGACGGGGAGCAGAGGCGCCAGGCGCCGGAGCCAGGCGGGCGACTCCTCGGGGTTCACGCCGCCAGCCGGTAGAAGCGCTCCGCGTTCTCTCCCATGATCTTCGCGCGCACCGCGTCGGAGATGTCCCGGCGCTCGCGCAACGGCTTCGTCGAGTTCGGGAAGTCCGAGTCCCAGTGCGGGTAGTCGCTGGCGTACATGATGAAGTGGTCGCCCAGGGCTTCCACCGCGAGCGGCACCGAGACCTCCTCGGGCTCGCAGCTGACGTAGAGCTGTCCCCGCGCGATGTACTCCCGGGGCTCGCGCTTGCACTCGGGCGTCAGCCGGCCGCGCTTCTCGAGGTGCTCCTCCATGCGCTCCATGAAGTAGGGCACCCAGCCCACGCCCGACTCGAGCAGCGCGACCCGCAACGTCGGATGGCGCTCGAACACGCCGCCGAGGATGAGCGCCGTCGACGCCACCATCATGTCGAACGGGAAGCTCACGCAGTGCACCTGGAGATAGTTGTCGAAGCGGTGCGAGCCCAGGTTGGGCAGATGGATGCCGGGCGCGCCGTGGATGCCGAGCGGCATCTCGAGGTCGGCGGCGGCGGCGTAGAAGGGCTCCAGGTCCGGGTGGTCGAGATTGCGGTCCTTCAGGACCGCCGGGACCATGATGGCCTTCAGGCCGAGCCCCTTCGCGTCCCGCATGATGCCGATCGAGGTGGCGACGTCCTCGATGGGAACGAGTCCGACGCCGTAGAAGCGGCCCTTCCCGCGCCCGCACCAGTCGGCCATCCAGGCGTTGTAGGCGCGGGCCATCTCCGCCGCGAAACGCTGGTCCTCGTACGCGGGCAGGCCGAGCGCCGCGCTCGGGAAGAACACCATGCCGTCGATGCCCTCGCGATCGGCGTCCGCCAGCACGCCCTCGGCCGTGAAGGGATTCGCGCCGCGGTCGAGGCACATGCCCTCGTCGGCGCGGCAGCCGGCGCCCGGTCCCCACGACTTCGGATACGGCCTGCCCTCGATGTAGAGCGCGGTGGCCTCCTCGCCCTGCGCGAAGCGGATCTTGTCCGGAAAGCGCTCGAGCATCTGGGCCATGAACTCGCGGCCCTCGACCACGTGCGCGTCGCTGTCGATCACTCGTGCCATGTCGGATCCTCCGTCCGCGTCACCCGATCACACCCTGGTCGCGCAGCGCCGCGATGTCGCCGGCGGCATACCCCAGGCCGCGCAGGACGGCGTCGGTATGCTCGCCCAGCACGGGCAGCGCCGGCGCCGTCGCGCGCGGCGCGTCCGAGAGCTTGATCGGCGAGCTGATGTAGCTCCGGGTGCCGGCCGGGGTCTCCATGTCGACCACCATGCCGCGGTGACGCAGCTGCGGGTCGTCGTAGGCTTCCTCGATGTTCAGCACCGGGCCGAAGCAGATCTCCTGACCGGCGAGCTCGGCCATCCACTGGTCGAGCGTCTTCTCCCGGAACGCGGCACGGAAGAAGCGGAACATCTCCTCGCGCCGCGCCTCCGAGAATTGCTCGGGAGCGAAGTCGTCGCGGCCGAAGTGGCGGCAGAGCGTGGCCCAGAAGTGCGGCTCGTACGCCCCGACCGTGACGTAGCGACCGTCGCGCGTCTCGTACACGGCATAGCAGGGCCAGTGGCCGGTGAGCTGCTCCTTGCCCCGCTGCGGGAGCTGCCCCGAGAACCAGTGGATGGTCTGGTGGCAGACGTTCCACGCGGCGGCGCCGTCGAGCATCGCGATGTCCACGAGCTGGCCGCGCCCGGTCTGCTCGCGGGCGACGATGGCGGAGAGGATGCCCACCGCGGCCATCAGCGATCCCGCCCCGACGTCCGCGACCTGGACGGGGGGGATCATCGGCGGGCCGTCGGGTGCGCCGGCGTACTCCAGCACCCCGGCATAGCCGAGGTAGTTGACGTCGTGCCCGACCTTGTCGCGGTACGGCCCGTCCTGTCCGTAGCCCGAGATGGCGCAGTAGATCAGCCGGGGATTGCGGGCGTGCAGCGTCTCCCAGTCGAACCCGAGGCGCTTCATGACCCCGGGCCGGAACCCCTCGAGCAGCACGTCGGACTGATCCACGAGCTTCGCGAAGATCTCCCGTCCGGGATCGGTCTTCAGGTCGAGCGTCATGCTGCGCTTGTTGCGCGCGAGGAACGGGATGCCGAGGCCGAACGGATCGCGCGGCGCGGTGACGACCAGGACGTCCATGCCCAGGTCGGCGAGGAGCGTCGAGCAGAACGGACCCGGGAGCTGGCGGGAGAGGTCGAGCATCCGGAAGCGGCCGAGCGGCGGTGCAGGCATGTGTCCCGGCTCCTTACCAGAGCCCGCGCAGCCAGAGCCAGAGTACGGCGAGAGCCAGGGTGAGCAGCGTCACGGGGACGCCCATGCGCGCGTGCTCGCGCCAGCTGATGCGGAGATCGTGCAGCGCCGCCTGCTCCGCCACGATCAGGTTGGCGATGCTACCGACCATGAGCAGGTTGCCCGCGAGCGTGCTGGCCAGCGCGAGGATGGGGCCGGCGGAGGGCCGGGGCGCGACGGCCAGGAGCAGCATCACCGCCGGGACGTTCGAGACCAGGTTCGAGAGCACCACCGTGGCGGCGAAGAGCCAGGTGGGATGGGCGAGATCGATGCCCGCGCCGCGACTCGCCCGCACCGCGTCATCGAGCAGCCCGGTGTCCGCGAGGGCCCCGTTCACGACGAAGAGCCCGATGAAGAGGACGAGCAGGTGCCAGTCGACCAGGGCGAGCATGGGCCGCGACGCCATCCGCCGGCTGGTGAGGACGATGCCTGCGGCTCCGAGCGCCAGCAGATCGCGCGGCCACGTCCCGAGCAGGAAGAGCACGACCAGGCCGGCGAGGACCGCGACGCCCTTCGACGCCTGCCAGGCGTCGAAGGGCGCGGCGACGACGTGCACCGGCCGCATCGGCGCGTGCCAGCGTCCCGCGGTCATCCGGCGCACCACCCACCACACCACGACGAGGCCCAGGGCGGAGGGCGGGGCGGCGTCGAGCAGATAGCCGGCGAAGGAGAGGTGGAGCCGTTCCCCGATGAGCATGTTCTGCGGGTTGCCGATCAGGGTCGCGGCCGAGCCGACGTTGGACGCCGCCGCGAGTGCGAGCAGGAACGGCGTCGCGCGCAAGCCGCGACGGGCGCAGCCCTCGATCAGGATCGGGGCCATGGCGAGACAGACGATGTCGTTGGCCAGCAGCGCCGAGAGCACCCCCGCGACCGCGACCAGCATCGCGAGCAGGGCGCCGGGGCCGAGGGCCGCGGTCGCGATCCGGCGCGTCACCTGGTCGTAGAAGCCGCCGAGGCGGAGCTGCGCCGAGACGACCATGAGGCCGAAGAGGAGGCACAGCGTCGGGGTGTCGATGGCGCGCCACGCTTGCTGCGGCGAGATGAGCTCGGTGGCGACGAGCACGATCGCGCCGAGCAGGGCCGCGCCGGTGCGGTCGAGGGCGAGCCCCGGCAGCTCGCCGAGCAGCATCGCCAGATAGACCAGCGCGAAGACGATGAGGACGGCGGCGGACACGCGCGCCGCTCAGCCGTCGACGAGGCGCTTTCCCAGGTTGCCCACCCCGACGGCCGCGCAGCCGTAGAGCCAGGGAAGCCACACGGTGACGCCGGCGAGCGAGGGCTCGAGGTAGACGAACGTTCCCGTGCGGACGAGCGTGATCTCGACCGCCGTGCCGATGACCGCCGTCAGCGCGGCCAGCACGAGGCCCAGCCCGGTGCGATCCCAGAGCACCCAGGCGACGACGAACATCGCGGCAAGGAGAAGGGAGCGGGGGACGGGGCCGCCGCCGACGAGGCCGCTCGCCGCGTATGCGAGGACGAAGACCGCCATGCCGCCGGCCACCGCGGCGTCCGTCGGCACGGGGCGGCGCAGCCCGAGCATTCGCTCCACCACCGGACGCCCGAGCCCGATCGCCAGTGCCGCGCTGGCGAAGAGTAGCGGCACCCACCATGCCTGTCCGAAGAGGACCGGCCGTGCGTACGCAGTGGTGCCGGTGTGGACGTGGATCGCATCGAGGCCGGTGCCGACGGTTGCGCCGGCGAGGGCGAGCGTGGCGCCGGCCGGAAGCCAGCGTGGAGTGTCCTGGGCCACCTCGCTCCCTGCGCCCGAGCTCGGCGCGGCCGCCATCGCCATGCCCGGTCGGCTAGCATGCGTCGGCTCGCGGAGCCAGCCACCAGACGTCTGCAATCATTTGCGGCTGGGCGTTCCGACCGGTAGGTCTCGGCTGTGTCCTCGAGCTCCTCGCCCGATCTCGCCTTCGGCGCCTTCAGCGAGCGCGGCCCGTGGACCATCGACCCCGAGCAGCTCAGCTGGCGTGCCGGCATCGACGCACGACGTGCCGGCGCCCAGGCCGAGGTCCCGGAGCTGGTTCGCCGTCGCATCCTGCCGCCGCTCGGCCGGTTCACCGAGGCCGCCGCGGTGCTCGGCTCCGCGCTCGCCGGCTGGCAGCTCCGCGAGCGCCGCGCGGGCGGCGCGGCGTCACGGGCGGGCCTCTCGCGGCGATTGCGCCGCGCCTTCGAGCGGCTGGGCCCGGCGTACATCAAGCTCGGCCAGATCGTGTCGTCCGGCCAGGGCTTCTTCCCGCCCGAGCTGGTCGACGAGTTCAAGCACTGCCGCGACCAGGTGCCGGCCGAGCCCTTCCGGCTCGTGCGGCGCGTCGTCGAGGAGGACCTCGGCGCGCCGCTCGAGCGCAGCTTCGCCTGGTTCGACGAGCAGCCGATCGCGGCGGCGTCGATCGCGCAGGTGCACGCGGCGCGCCTGCCCGGCGGCGAGGAGGTGGTGGTGAAGGTGCAGCGGCCGAAGGTCGCGCGCCTCGTGCGCCGCGACATCGGGTCGATGGCATGGATCGCGCCGCTGCTCGTCGGCCGCATCCCGATCGCGGCGCTCGCCAACCCGCCCGCCCTGGTCGAGCTGTTCGCGGAGACCATCGTCGAGGAGCTGGACTTCCGCCTCGAGGCCCAGAACATGCTCGACGTCGCCCGCGTGCTGCGTGACGCCGGCCAGCGCATCATCGTGGTGCCGCGCCCGCATCCGCGGCTGGTCACGCAGCGCGTCCTCGTGATGGAGCGCCTGCACGGCTTCAAGTACGACGACGTCGAGGGCATGCGCGCGGCGGGCGTCGACACCGCCGAGCTGGTGCGCGCGTTGATGATCGCCTTCCTGGAAGGCGCGATGATCTACGGCGTCTTCCACGGCGACTTTCACGGCGGCAACCTGCTCGTGATGCCGGATGGCCGCGTCGCGCTCTTCGACTACGGCATCACCGGGCGCATGGCGGAGCCACAGCGGCTCGCCTTCCTGCGCATGATGCTGACCGGCGCCGTGAACGACGTCAGGGGCCAGCTGGTCGCGTTTCGCGACCTGGGTGCGCTGCCGCCCGACGCCGACCTGGACTCGCTGGAGAAGCTGCTCAAGCTCGATCAGCCGGTGAAGGACCCGACCACGATGTCGGGCGAGGAGCTGGTCCACGAGATCCAGGATCTCCTGAAGGGGCTTCTCAAGCAGGGTGCCAAGCTGCCGAAGAACCTCATGCTGTACGTGAAGGACATGATCTTCTTCGACGGCGCCACCACGCGGCTCGCGCCCGACGTCAACCTGTTCGAGCAGATGACCAGAATCTATGGCTATTTCGCGCAGCACCATGGCGATCGCATCGCGCGCGACATCGGCTTCGATCCCCGCGTGTTCACGGTCGACCTGGCGGGGGTGAAACGCTCCCTCGGGCTCGACGAGGAGACGGCGTCGCTCACCCAGCGCGAGCTGGTCGGGCGGCGGGCCGTGATCCAGGAGCGTCTGGAAGGGACCGGCGACGCCTGATCGTTCAGCCCCCGGTGGGAAGCCAGCCGTGGCTCTCGAGGAACTCTCGGAGCCGGCGATCCTGGGCTGACAGCGGCGGGAGCCAGGTGCCCAGGCGCTCGCGTCTCCACCACGCACCGCTCGGATCCCCGGGCGGCGCGAATCGATAGCGATAGAGCGACGCGCGGATGAAGCGCGGCGGCGCGTCCGGGAACGGATCGCCGGCGAGGAGGCCGAGCGCGCCGGGATCGGCGTGCAGCAGCTTCCAGACCAGGTGCAGGGTCCAGGGATAGGCCTCGGGCCGCGACATCGCCGCGAACCACATGAGCCAGTCGAGCCGGTAGTGATACGGCGAGATCACGCAGGGCCGTCGCATCGGATCGCCGGGCTTGCACTTGAACTCGTACGGCCGCCAGTCGGCCGCGTCGCCGGGCACGGCATCGTCGGTACCCTCGAGGACGATCTCGTCGCGCTCGCGGCCCACGCTGCCGAAGGCGCCGTACGTGTTGACGAGATCCAGCGGATCGAAGGAGGTGTTCATCACCTGGTGGCCGGAGAGCAGGTTGCCGACCGGCGCCACGCTGAGCACCGCGACCAGGACCGCGACGGCTCCGGCCACGACCTGCTGCGCTCGCGACGGCCGGGCCTCGTCCGCCGCCCGGAGGCTCGCGCGCGCGAGCCGCGCGGGAAGCACGCGGGCGAGGAAGCGATCGTCGAAGCACGCCAGCACCGGCACCACGGTGAGCCAGTTCAGGAAGGACAGGTTGCCGCTCAGGATGAGGAAGACCTGAAACGCCGTCATGAGCGTGCCGGCGGCGAGGCGCGCCGGGCGCGGGCCGAAGACGAACCACGGCGCCACCAGCTCGGTCAGGTGGTTGAACAGCACCCCGCCGCGGTTGAACCAGTGCGGCATGAAGTGCAGCGAGCGGCTGAGCGGATTCGGGATCGGCTGGGTCTCGTAGTGGAAGTACAGGCAGGTGAGATCGCGCCAGCACGAGTCGCCGCGCAGCTTGATCAGGCCCGCGCCGAGCATGATGCGGAACGCGAGCCAGCGCAGCAGCCAGATGACGGCCGTCGGCGGCGGCCGTCGCGGGAAGGGACGAGCGTCGAGGGGAGGGCAGAGGAAGATGGCCAGGAAGCCGGTCTCGAGGAGCTGGATCTCCCAGCCGAAGCCGTACCAGACCTGCCCGACGTGGACGAAGGAGAGGTAGAGAAACCAGAGCGCCGCCAGCAGCACCCCGTTGGCGAAGCCGAGCAGCACCGGCACGGAGAGCGCGACGCCGAGCCACGCCATCGCCTGCAGGAAGCCGTCCGAGGCGTCGAGCCAGAAGAGGCTCGGGACGTGCCGGAACGCGACGGCGCGCGAGCCGTAGCGATCGGCGACCCGCTCGAGGAAGAGCGGGATCGGCGTCAGGCCGTGCGAGCCGAGGAGCGGCAGGAGCTGCTGGACGAGGACGAGGAACGCGACCAGGTAGACGAGCCCGAGGAGGCGGAGGACGAGGAAGCGCGCGAGCCAGTAGGTCCGCCGCGAAGAAAACGGCCCCGGCGGAGGGGTCTCTCCGCCGGGGCCGGGTGGCTGCTCGGGGACGTCGGTCGTTCGGTCAGTCTAGCAGATCATGCGAGTCGTCCAGGAACGCCCGGCTCGGACTGCCATAGATCGTGGTCGAGGTGGTGGTGGAGGTCGTAGTGGTGGTGGTCGGCGCCGACGTGCTCGTGGTGCTGCTGGTCGTCGTGGTCGTCGCCTGCGTGGTCGTCGTCGTGGTGGAGCTCGGGTTCTTGGTCGACGGCACGCAGAACCGCGGGCGATGCGACAGGCGGACGCCGTTCAGCGGTCCAAACTGGTTGTTGAGCCAGACTACCTTGGTGCCGAAGGGTGCGTCCCCCTTCGCCTTGTAGCACATCAGGTGGAACGGGTGCTGGTCGGCTCCGGGCTCCTCGCCCCGCTTGTTGACCGGGGCGCACAGGTCCGAGGGCTTCGTCAGGGAGATCACGCCGGTGCCGAACTGGTCCTTGACGTTGACGCTGACAATCTTCGTGAACTTCGGGAAGCCCTTCGACGCGCTTCACCTTGTAGCACTGGAAGTGGTCGACTGCCGGGTCGGTCGGCGCCGGCGGAGCCGGAGCGGTGAGGGTCTTGGCGCTCGGCACCATGAGCAGGGAGGGCTTGACGACGTCGACGTGGAGGGTGCCGAACTGGTTCACGATCGTCTGGTTGATCTTCTTCACGGACGGGCCCTTCAATTTGTACAGGGTCAGGTGATCGGGGTGCAGGTCGGCGCCGGTCGGCATCCTCGCCGTTCTTGTCGGCGGGCGCGCACAGGAAGTGCGGCTTGCTCACGGTCCCGGACGACGTCCCGAACTGGTCGACCAGGCTCACGTTGGGGACCGTCGTGAACGGCGTCGGCAGGATCTCGTAGCACGCGAAGTGGTCGGGCGGCGTCGGGCAGCCGTTCGAGATGTGCGACTGGTTGCAGACCCCTGCATCGCACCCCGCTACCGTGCAGACGTTGCCGTCGGTGTCGGGGCCGCACGGCGTGCTGTCGGGCACGTTCGGGTGCGTGCACTGGCCGTTGGCCGGGTTGCACGGTGGATCCTGCGTGCACTGGTTGTTGTCCGGTGGGCAGACGGTGGTCTGGTGCGTCTGGACGCACTGGCCCGCCTCGCAGCCCGCGGCGGTGCAGGCGTTGTGAGTCGGCGTCGGTGCACGGCGTGCTGTTGGGCCCGTTCGGGTGGTGGCACATGCCCGTCGTCGGGTCGCAGGCCAGGTCGTCGGTGCACTCGTTGCTGTCCGGGTGACAGGGCGTGTTCACGTGGGCCTGGACGCACTGGCCGACCTCGCAGCCCGCCTTCGTGCAGGCGTTGCTGTCGGTGTCGGTGCACGGCGTGCTGTCGGGCAGGTTCGGATGGGGGCACATGCCCGTCGTCGGGTTGCACGCCAGGTCGTCGGTGCACACGTTGTTGTCCGGGGGGCAGGGCGTGGTTACGTGGTTCTGGACGCACTGGCCCGCCTCGCAGCCCGCCATGGTGCAGGCGTTCTGGTCGGTGTCGCCGCACGTGCGTGCTGTCGGGCTTCGGGCTGTTGTCGCAGCCGGTGACGAGGTCAGTCGAGGCGGTGAACTGCACGGTATTCAGAGCCATGTTGCAGCCCAAGGCTCCGGCATTGCACAGATCGTTGACCCCCACGTTCCCCTGGTCGGGCAGCGGATCGGGATCGTTGGGCTGGATCACATAGGCGTTCGAGACGGAAGGTCACGATGCCAGCCGTGGCGGTTGCCCGGCAGTGGCAGGTTGCCGCAGCCGCTGTCGGAGTTGGGCACGACGAAGAACGAGCCGGCCGGTCCCACGAAGCAGGGGAGCGCCGGACCCGCGCAGCAGACCGCATTCCCGAACACGCCGCTGATCGGCAGGTTGCCGAGCCCCGGGGGCACGCGCACGTTGTCGCCGCCGAAGTCGGCGACGTCGAAGGACGAGGCGATCTTCGTCGTGTCGCCGCAGGTGTCGGCGTGCCCGAGGCTGATCGTGCAGTTCGTGACGTTGCTGATCGACGTGTCGCAGATGTCGTTGGTACACTCGAGCCCGTCGACGCAGTCGGCGTTCGGTGGCGCAGCTTCGCTTCACGCTCTCGCAGGTCTTGAAGATGCTGGCTCCGTGCTGGCACGGTTGCGCCTCCACCGGGGAAGGCCCGATGATGCCGAGTGCGGCGACGACAACTGCGGCGAACCCGGTGACTCCGAATCTCCTGGCGCTTTCCCTGTTCATCTCGCTGGCCTCCCCCTCGCTCGACGAGCGAGCACGCGTGTCGCTAGTTCCCTCGGTGCAGGACCGACTCTAGATGGTGTGGCGTCTCTCAGAAGGCAGGCCATTGTCAAGGAAAAAATGCTGGAAAGCGTGGGACGCCCCTGCCACCCTCCGTGGAATCGTTGGACAAATGGTGTCAACGGAGAGCCGCTGAGGGCCGGCCCGGTAGGCCGGAGACACGGCGACGGCCCTGAAACAAACCGTTGTCCGACGCATCGGAGGTCAGGTTAGATCAGGGCGGTGGAGCTGGCGATGGACCCGACGGCCGCGACGACCGGGTCAGGCGTCTCTTTGCAAATCCAGTCGTTTAGCTCCGTCGCGCGACGGGGATGGCGCGCGGCGCTCTCGGCACTCTTCACCCTCGGGATCGTGCTTCACCCACCGGCGGCGCGCGCCAAGACCTACTACGTCCGCCAGACGGTCGGCGACGACGCCAACGACGGCCTCACGCCGGCGACGGCATGGAAGCACTTCTCCCGGCTCTCGCCGACGATGACCGCGGGAGACACCGCGTTCGTCGGGCCCGGCCTCTACCGTGAGCAGGTCTCGGTCGAGCACGACGGAACGCCCGAAGGGTCATCTCACCTTCATCGCGGACACCACCGGCCAGCACACCGGCGATCCGCCCGGGGTGGTGATGGTGGCCGGCTCGGAGCCGGTCGACGGGAAGATCTTCACCCCGGCGGGCCACCGGGGGTGTATTCCGCCAAGTTCCCTGCCTGGAAGGTGTGGGGCGCGGTCGAGATGGACGGCCCCCAGCAGCGCTACGAGAGCGTGCTCATCACGAGCGAGAACCTGGTGGAGAAGATGGCCCCGGTGGACATCGTGGCCAAGCTGCCGTCGAGCTGGTTCTACGACGACGACACCAAGGTGCTCACCCTCCACACGAGCGACGGCCGCCCGCCGGCCGAGCACGAGATGGAGCTGATCCAGCGGGGTGACGGTATCTTCGTCCGGGGCAAGCATCACGTGACGGTGATCGGCTTCACGTTCCGCCACATGCAGGACGCGGGGGTGAGCTTCTTCATCGACTCGGGCGACGGCGTGATCATGGACGTCACGTCCTGGGGGAGCCGGCAGGGCGTCAGGGTGTACGGGGCGAACGAGCGTGTTCCTCTACGGCAACACGCTCTTCCGCAACGAGAACTCGGGCGTCTACTTCGCTGCCAAGTCGGTGAACGGGCTCGCCGTCGGCAACACGGCCTACGAGAACGTGAAGGGCCTGCGCTGGAGCAGCGACTCGGCCGGCGGCATGGCGATCGACAACGTGCTCTTCGACAACACGGAGCGCGGCATCTCGATCGAGAACGCCGACGGCGCCATCCTGCGAGGCAACCGGCTGGTGGACAACGCGGTCTCCCAGCTCCTGGTGCTCCAGACCCGCTACACCTCGGAGGACAACTGCTTCGCCAACGGGGGCGACAAGCAGCTGGTGGCCGACTTCACCCCCTTCGGTCCGCTCGACCGCTATCCCACGCTGCCCGAGTACCGCGCCGCCAAGGGACAGGACCTGCACTCGCGCTGGGGATCGTGCGGCCCCCTGCCGGCGAAGGTCGACGTGCACGCCCTGCACGCCGCCGCGCTGGCGTATCCGGGAAAGCCGCCCGCCGCCCAGACGGCGGGCGCCGGCGGCTGGCTCGACTGGCTGCGGGGGCGGTGAGCCGGGCGCCGGTCAGCCGGCGTGCGGCATCGTGAGCACCGAGCGGAAGCGGACGCGCCCGGTGATCATGCGGTCGTAGGCCTCCGCGACGCGCTCGAGCGGGAACGTCTCCACCATGGGGCGGATGCCCGAGCGCGCGCAGAACTCCAGCGTCTCCTCCGAGTCCTTGGCGTGCCCGCTCGGCCAGCCCTGGATCGACCGGCGCATCAGCACGATCGCGAGCGGCGAAACGCTGATCGGCTCGGGCGCCACGGCAACCACCAGGAGCTGTCCCCCGACGCCGAGGCCCCCGACCATCTCCTCGATGGCGCGGCCGCTGGGTGCGGTCGCCAGGACGACCTTCGCCCCCCCCATCTCGGCCAGGCGCTTCGCCGCGTCGCTCGCCGCGGCGTCGATGTACTCGTGCGCCCCGAGCTTGGTCGCGAGCGGGCGCTTGTCGTCGCCGCGCGCGATGGCCACGGTGTGGAACCCGAGCTTGGCCGCGAACTGGACCCCGAGGTGCCCGAGGCCGCCGAGGCCCTGCACGGCCACCAGGTCGCCGGGACCGGCAGGGGAATGGCGAAGCGCGTTGAATGTCGTGATGCCGGCGCACAGGAGCGGGGCCGCCTCGGCGTCGGTCAGCCCCTCCGGCACCCGCACGACCGCCTCGGCGCGAGCCAGCATGTACTCGGCGTAGCCGCCGTCGTAGCTGACGCCGCAGACCTTCTCCTCGCGGCAGGTGACGAAGTCGCCGACGCGGCACGACGGACAGATGAAGCAGTGGCCGCCATGCCATCCGACCCCGACCCGCTCTCCAGGCTTCCAGGGCCGCACGCCGGCGCCGATCGCGGTGACGATGCCGACGACCTCGTGACCGGGCACCCGGGGGAGCTGCAGGCCCGGGAACTGGCCCTCCTTCACGACGCTGTCGCTGTGACAGACTCCGGAGGCCGAGACCCTGATCTCGACTTCTCCCGGGCCCGGCGCGCGGCGCTCGCGGGTGACGATCTCGAAAGTGCCGCCGGGGGAGGAGACCTGGACCGCACGCATCGTCGCCATGGCGTGGACCGTATCCGACGATACGGCTGAGGCAACCCTTCCTGCGGACCCCGAAGCTGAAGCCCCCGGGTCCCTTTCGAGACCCGGGGGCTTCACGTGCAGTGCGGACGAGTTGTCGCTTACGGGCTGGCTACGAAGACGCCAGGCAGGCTGATGGCTCCGGGCCCGGGTAGGCTGGCCGCGGCGTCCACGAGTCCGTTGTTCGTCTTCGCGATGCAGAAGACCGACGCAAGTGTCGCGGCCGTCGGAACCCCGGTTGCAACTGGCCCGGCGGGCACGCCCGTCTCCGTGATGGCGCGGCAGGTTGGCGCGCCGAAGCAGCCGGTGTTCTGCTGGTTCAGGCAGAAGGATCCTGCCGCCGTGACGTTGTTGACGGTGCCGGTCGTGAGCGGCGCGAGATTGACGTTGATCGGACCCGTGTGCGAGCCGTCGATGCACGGGCCGTTCCCGCCGATGCCGCAGGGATGCGTGGCGTCCATCCCGCCGGTGAGGCAGTCATTGGTCAGGCCGACCGAGTTCTGAGATACGCAGGCCTGGCCGGTCCTGGGGCCGCGGTCGCAGGTGCCCGTGGCAGGACTGGCCGGGGTGCCGTGGACCGGCGTCCCGCCAGAGCGGCACCGCGGGCAGGGCTGTCCGAGGTTGCCGGTGACGTAGATGTCCGAGATCAGGGGGACGCTGGTGATCGACGTGCCGTCGGTGCGATTCACGGTGCCGGTCGCCGGCGCGGACCAGCTGTTCAGCACGCAGGTGGTGAGGGTGGCGGCCGCCGGGTTCGGGATCTCGAGCGGCGTCCCGAACTTGCACCCCGTGTTGGTGCAGTCGAAGCCGACCCCGGCCTTGGTCGTAGGCCCGAGCGTGCACACCCCGGTGACGTCCGGGCATGCCAGCGTGAACCGGCTGGTCGAGCCGTCGGGCGTCGGACCCTCGGGTACGATGGAGGCGCCGCCACCGATGTTGAGACCGCCGCACGTGAGGTTCCTGATGATGGCGTTGGTGCCGTCCTTGATGCTACCGCAGATACCGCCAGCGGCAGTGAGGGTGAAGTCGAGGTGTGGAGTCAGGTCGTTGAAGACGTCGAGGGAGAACGCATCCACCTTCGCCTCGAGGGCGTCGCTGTCGTGCATCGTGAGGCACGGCGGCTTCGCCTCCAGCTTCGCGAAGCAGCCCTTCGACGGGTCGGCGCCGCCGTCGAACTTGTCCTGCGCCTTCTGGATGCACTCCTGATCGACCGGCGTGCCCGAGCTGGCGGCCTTGCCGTAGCAGCCGAGGATCGCCTTCACCTTGTTGGCGACGCACTTCTTCTTGCCGGCGGAGCACTTGTTCAGGACAGGCGTCGGATAGCCGGGATCGAGCTCATTCACGACGTCGAGCACGAAGGCGTCGACCTTCGCCTCGAGCGGCGTGGCATCTCCACCCGTGGAGCACGGAGACTTCACGAGATCCTTCTGGGCCTTGTCCATGCAGCCCTTCTGGTCGGCAGGGGAGGAGAACTTGATGTCCGCCTTGCTGACGCACTCGGGATCGACCGCCACGTCCTTGGTCTCGGCCTTGTTGTGGCAGCTGAGCAGCGCGGTGGCCTTGGTGACGGCGCATTTGATCTTCGCGGAGTTACACTTCCCGGTCGGCGGTCCCTTGGCGTCGGCGCCGACGGTGCCAAGCAGGAGAGCCGCCGCCGACATCGCGACCGCTCCGAGCATCGAGAATCTCTTCATAACTACGACCCCCTTCGTGTCTTCTGAAATTGGTTTCGTGAACCGGAGCCCGGGCGAAAGAACGTCCAATCGGATGCTCCTCGATACCCTGGAGGTCCGACTCCGCGGCGTCAACGGTCCGGCCGGCGATCAACGCGCCGGGCGACCTGGCGGTGCGCGAGAGGATGCTCCAAGCGCTGGCGATTGGCGAAGCGCGCGAGAAGCCCGCGCCGAGCCCGTGAGCATGCGGGCGCGGTACGGCCTTTCGCCGGGAACATCGCGAGATGATCTTGAGCAGACTGACATGTCAGTCTCCAGCTGGTGTCCCTCCGACAGGCGTTGATGTCAAGAGGTTTCTTCAGGCCTGGGGGAAGGGCAGGGAGCGGCGGGTGGAGCCTGGCACCGCGACCGCCTAGTATGCCGGCGTGCCTGCGCGCGTCGAGTACGTGACCACCGCTGACGGCGTGCGGATCGCCTACTCCAGGCGTGGCAGGGGACGTACGGTCGTCTGGATGCCCCCGCTGCCAGCCCGTCACCTCGAGCTGGAATGGGAGCAGCCCGGAGATCGTCGATGGCTCGAGTGGCTGGCGAGCCGCTACACCCTCGTGCAGTACGATCCGCGCGGTCTCGGGCTCTCCGAGCGCGCCGTCACCTCCTTCTCGCTCGACGACTTCGAGCGCGACATCGACGCCGTCGTCGAGCGGGTTGCGACCGAGCCGGCGATCCTCTTCGCGAAGGTCAACGCAGGGCCGCTCGCCATCGCGTACGCTGCCCGGCACCCCGAACGGGTCTCTCACCTGATCCTCTGGTGCGCGACGACGAGGGTCGCCGATGGCATCGGCGGCCACCTGGAGGCGCTGCGCGGCCTCGCCGAGCAGGACTGGGAGCTGTTCCTTCACACCGCGGCGCACCTGGTGCGGGGCTGGTCGGCGGGCCAGTCCGCGGAGCAGGCGGTGACGCTGCTGCGAGCCGCCATGAGTCCGGACGCGGTCCCCGCCCTGGTTCGCGATGCGTTCCCGATCGACGTCACGGACCGCCTTCCGCTGGTTCGGTCGCCGACCCTCGTCTGCCACCGGCGGGGGGTCACGTGGGTTCCGATGGAACGCGCCGTCGAGCTGGCGTCGACCATTCCCGGAGCGCGCCTGGTGCTGCTCGATGGTACCTCGATGGCGATGTGGTCCGGCGGGCTGAGCGACGTCATCCACGCGTTCGAGGACTTTCTGGGGGCCGCCGAGCCGGACGAGCGTTCGCCCAATCTGCCCCCGGAGACGTTCCGCTATGAAGGGGACTACTGGACGCTCGCCTACGGCGGCCGCCTGTGTCGGCTACGCGATGCCAAGGGGTTTCATCACATCGCTCACCTGCTGGCGCACCCGGGAGAGCACATCGCCGCTCTCGATCTCCTGACGGCACTGGAGCGGGACGCATCGCCCCCCCTCGTCCACTCCTCCAACGGCGCAATGGCGTCGGTCGCCGGTGACGCCGGACCAATCCTCGACGGACACGCCAGAGGCGCCTACCGGGATCGGCGTGCCGCCTCGGCTGCCGAACGAGCGCGTCTGACGGTGACCAAGCGCATCAAGGGCGTCCTCGAGCGCATCGGCTCTCGCCATCCCGCGCTCGCCGATCATCTCGCTCGCACCATCAGGACTGGCCTGGTCTGCGCCTACATTCCCGATCCAGACCGGACGGCTCACTGGTCGCTCTGAGCCGCCGGTTCACGCGGTGCGTTTCACGCCGAGTGGACGAGGGCGACGCAGCGGAGTAGGGGACGCCGGCTCGGGAGCTCGGCTGGGCGACAAGAGGGGCAACCGCTGGCGAGTCTGGAACTGGGCCGAAGCTGTCACTTCGGCCCAGTTCACCCGACACGCCGCCTCGCTCAAAGTGCCCGCGACGCGCCCGGAGGACTCAGGGCATAACCCCACTGACTACCTACATCTCTCGACTTCCCGCAGCAAGCGGCGGCCCCCAACTCCGGATTGGCTCGGTGGCAGACATCGAGCCCTGAATCGACCTGCCGCGGATGGAGTTCGAGCGGGGATTCATCGCTGCCGTCCCGCGAGGCGCGTGTCGCACACGTCGGCGCTCCCGGCGCCGGCCAGATGGCCGGCGCCGGGAGCCCGGAACGCTGGAGCGATGCGTCCGATCAGTCGCCGAGGCTGTACTGCGCGTTCCCGGGCAGGCTGAGCGAGCCCGGTCCCGGCAGGTCGGCCGTGTTGTCGAGGGCGACGTTGTTGGTCGGCGGGATGCAGAAGCTGCTCACCAGCACCGACGGATGAGGCAGATGATCGTTCAGGTCGCCGGACGGCGAGCCCGTCTGCTGGATCGCCTGGGCATCCGGGAATCTGAACGCGCCCGGCGTCTTCTGCGAGGTACAGAACACCCCGTCCGCCGCCGAGACGATGTTGTGTCCGGTGGTGAGCGGAGTCAGGTCCACCGGCAGCGTCGCCAGGAACGTGCCGTCACTGGGCGGACAGTCGAGAGTCGTCATCGAGGTATTGTCCGTGGTGCACGCGCCGCCCGCGTTCTTGCCGAAGGAGCAGGTCCCGCCGAGGCACTGCGGGCACGCCGAGGAGGCGACGGTCGTGATGTAGACGCGCGACGCGAGATTGATGCTGACGCTGGAAGAGCCGGTGCCGAGGTCGAGGGTTCCGCTGCCGTCGGCAGCGAACGTGTTCACCACGCAGGTCTGCGGGAAGCCGTTGACCGGGACCGGGGGACCGAAGAAGCAGTTCGCATCGAAGGCGCAGCCCCCAGGCGCGTTGGCGCAATCGGCGTCAGTGCTGCACGCGACGGTCGTGTCGTTGACGCAGTGCTGGGTTGGTTCCGGACCGCGCGAGCAGTCGCGCTGCCCGGTGCCGAAGCTGGCGACCAGGTTCGTCCCGTCGGGGGAATCGAAGATCGTGGAGGCATTCTCCGGGATCAGCGACGGCGCAACGGCGGCGGCTCCGCCGCCGATGTAGAGGCAGCCGAGGCCCAGATCGGTGATCTTCGTCGTGCCGGCCGCGTCGGAGTCCAGCTCGCCCGAGAGCGGCGGGGCCGGCGACGGCGGGTCGTTCGTCGGGCTCAGCGAGCAGTCCGCCGTCCCCGGCGTGGTGGTGAAGGACAGATGCGGTCCGAGCGGCGGCGGGGCGGTGGTGGTGGTGGTGGTGCTGGTCGTCGTCGTGGTGGTCGTCGTCGGAACGGTCACGGCCCTCGACAGGCTGCTGCCGAAGCCGTCGACGAGTGCCTCGAGCGGAGCCAGCTGGTCGGCCGTTCCGCACTGCTTGAGCGAGGACGTGAAGCTGGTCGCCGCCTTGGTCACGCAGTCGGGGGCGGCGACAGTGCCGTTCTTCGCCCCATTCGAGAAGCACTTGGTCATGCTGCTCGCCTTCTTCCCCACGGCCGCCATCTTCTTGCCGAAGCAGATGTTGGGTCCCGGCGCACCGCCGGTCACCATCTGGACGCTGCTCGCGATCAGGTTGTCGACGGCGGCCTCGAGCTGGCTCACGTCCTGATTGTCACCGTGGCGGCCGCCGACCACGCAATCGCCCTTGTCCTGCGACTTGGCGACGCCGCTGTCGAAGGCGTTGACGGCCTTCTGGATGCAGTTCTGATCGACCTCGAGGCCCTTCTGGAGCGCCTTGGAGTAGCAGCTCGCGATGGCCTTGGCCTTCTTGCCGGCGGCGTCGATCTCGCCCTGCGCGCACTTGCTCGCGGCCGAGGGCACGCCGATGAAGGCGATGTTGTCGACGGTGAGAAGCTCGACACCCTGGAACAGCGACGTCCCGCACGTATGCGTCGTGGTGAGCTGCGCGGTCGACGCCCCCGGGGAAGAGAAGGAGAGGGTCAGCTGGGTCCCCTCGACCGGGACCGTCACCGTGCCGCTCCCCACCGGCGAGCTGTCGGCGGCGAAGCCCTGAACGGTCACCGCCATCGTCCCCTCGCAGTCGAATCCCAGGGTGGTGAAGTCGAGCTGCAGGGACTGGATCGGCGGATAGAAGGAGAGGAATTCCGGCGACTGCATGAGGCCGCCGTTCTGCATGTTGCCGATGCTGATGAAGTACATGACGTTGGGCAGGGAGACCGCCCCGTTGTCGTTGCTGCCGAAGAAGTTGGTCAGCGCGCCACCGTTCTGTCCGAATCCGGCGAACGTGATTCCGCGGTCGTTGTATTCCGTGCTCAGCGGTCCGACGACGTCTGCGACGCTCGGCGCGCCCGGCATGTCGTCGAAATTGACCACGGTGGCGTTCGCCGGTGGTGGAGCGATCTGCGCCCTTGCATCGTGGACCAGCGCGGCCAGGATCAGGGCACTCACGACTCGCATCGTTCTCATGAAACCCCCTCTTCGATCCGAATGGCACGGGTGTTTGTCCGTCCGCTGGCATGGCTGCGGACTGACATGTCAGTCCGGCCGTAGCCCCCGGTCGAGCGGGCTGTCAAGAGGTTTCCCGCTTGCGCGACTGCATTCAGGCTCGATCCGTTGGTGAATCCCGCATTTCTGTCAGACCGGCGTGTGGCGGGCGCTTGCCGGACTCGTGCATCGTGCGGCAGTAAGGAGTCATGCCGCGGAATGCCGCCGGCGCGATCAAGAGACTTTTCCTCGTTGCCTTGCTCGCCGGCGGGCACGTCGTCCTCGAACAGGAATCGTCTGCCGCGCCTCCGGGTCCGAGCTCGCTGCAGACGGTCTCGTACACCAGCACGTTGCTGTCCGAGTTCTCGGGCGTGCCGACCCGGATGGCGGCCAGGGTGTTCGTTCCGGCGTCGTGTCGCCGAGCGACGACCCCGTGCGCCGTCTTCTACCACCTTCCCGGCTACGGGGGATCGCTCGATACGGCGTGGTCGACGCTGGCGGACTTCGCGCGGCTGAGCGGGCGCTTCCGGCGGCTCGCCATGGCGCACGTGTTCATCGACCCGAGCGTCAACGGGGGCTACAGCTACTTCACCGACTCGCAGAACAACGGGCCGTGGAACACCGCCCTCACGCAGGAGTTCATCCCGTACATCGAGGACCAGCTCGGCGTGGGCGGGTCGCCGCGCAGCCGGTTCCTGGAGGGGCACTCGTCGGGCGGATGGACGGTGACGTGGCTCCAGGTTTCGAACCCCGACTTCTTCCGGGCGGTCTGGGCCATCTCGCCCGACCCGCTGGACTTTCGACACTTCTACCAGATCGACGTCACGCCGGGGTCCACCGACAACTTCTATGCGAAGCCCGACGGGGCGCTGCGCTTCTTGACGCGGAGGCGCGACATCACCATGCAGCGCCTCATGCAGCACGTCGACGACGACCTCACACAGGGGGGCATCATCTCCTCGTACGAGTTCGCGTGGAGTCCCCGGGGCGCAGACGGCCTGCCGCTGCGGTTCTTCGACCGGGCCGACGGCAGCCTCGTGGAGCAGACGCTCGAGTCCTGGCAGTCCTACGACGTGCATACGGTGCTGAGCGCCGGCGGCGCACCGCTGCGCCAGGCGCTCGACGGAAAGCTGCACATCTTCTGCGGGACGGAGGACGACTTCCACTACAACGAGCCGACGGCGGCGATCTGCCGGTTCCTGCGGGAGAGCCACTACACCGCGGTCTGCAAGCTGATCCCGGGCCGGACCCACTCCACGGTCTTCGCGCCCACCGGGCTGTACCCGTCCGGCTTGATACGCCTCATCGTGGGCCAGGCATCGACGATCTGGCGCCGGGAAGGGCGCCGCGATCGACCCGCCGCCCGCCACCGGCGATGACGGAGGGTGCTTCCATGCCGCACGCCATCGTGGTGCACGAGCGAGGTGGCCCCGAGGTGCTGCGGCTCGAGCCGCACGACCCCGGCGAGCCGGGGCAGGGACAGGTGCGCGTCCGGGTCGCCGCCGCGGGCGTCAACTTCGTCGACGTCTACTTCCGCACCGGTCTCTACCCGAGACCGTGCCCCTTCGTCGCGGGGCTGGAGGGCGCGGGCACCGTCGAGCGCGTCGGCCCCGGCGTGACCGGATTCGCGCCCGGTGACCGGGTCGCGTGGGCCTCGGTGCCGGGGTCCTACGCCCAGGTAGTGACCGCCGGCGTCGATCTCGTGCTGCACGTCCCCGCGGCGGTGAGCGACGAGGTCGCAGCCGGCTGCATGCTGCAGGGCATGACCGCGCACTACCTGGCGCACGGAACGCGGACCACGAAGCCGGGCGACACCGCGCTGGTGCATGCCGCCGCGGGCGGTGTGGGACTTCTCCTGGTCCAGATGCTCAAGACCGCGGGGGCGCGCGTGATCGCCACGTGTTCGACGGAGGAGAAGGCAGCGCTCGTCCAGGAGGCGGGTGCCGACGAGGTGGTTCGCTACACGAGCGAGGACTTCGTCGCGGCAGCTCACCGCTTCAACTCGGGCATCGGGGTCGACGTCGTGTATGACTCCGTCGGCCAGAGCACGTTCGACGGCAGCGTGCGGGCCCTGCGCCCGCGCGGCCTGCTGGTCTCCTACGGACAATCGAGTGGCCCGATCCCGCCATTCGAGCTGCGCCGTCTGGGCGATGGCGGCTCCCTCTTCGTGACCCGCCCCTCGCTGACGCACTACACCGCGACGCGCGCGGAGCTCGAGATGCGCGCCGCCGCCGTCTTCTCCGCCATCGCCGCCCGTACGCTCCACGTCCGGATCGGTGCGCGATTCCCGCTCGGCGAAGCCGCCGCGGCGCACCGCGCGCTCGAGGGGCGAACGACCACCGGAAAGGTGCTGCTGATTCCCTGATCGCCGCGGTCGTCCCGTCGACCGCCTGCTGGCGACGGAGGGCCGGACGCGATACCGGTGGACGATGCCGTCCTCCGGGTCGCCACGTCCGCTCTGGGCGCTGACCGTGTTCTTCGCTCTGGCCACCATCGTCTTCATCGTGTGGTTCATCAGGGTGGTGCCGGCGGGTGGCTGCCAGGGGCCGCCCCGACCCGGCGTGAGCGCGCTGCTGCAATTTCAGCTGGCTCGCACGCCCGAGGACATGGAGGCCGTGTTCGGACGCGAGGGAGATCCTTGTCGTGCCGGAATGGTCGCGGCGCTCGACCGCGCCAACACGATGGATCTTTACGGGTTCATCGCCACCTACGGTGCGTTCCTGCTCTGCTTCCTCCTCGCCATGCGGCGAGCGGGCGACGACACGGCAGCGCGACTCGGGCTGGTGGCACTCGCGGCGGGGCTCGGGTTCGACGTGCTGGAGACGGCCACCCAGCTCCGCCTGACCCATGAGCTTCCGGGCTCTCCGGGCGCCCTCCAGGCGCTCGCGATCGGTAGCACCGGCAAGTACGCCGCCCTCGCCCTCCTGGGTTTCTGCGCCGGTGCCGCCATGTTTGCCCGCGGCGGTGGGGCGGGCAGGCTCGCGGCCCTGGTGTGCATCGCGGGCAGCGCCGCCGTCATCCGCGGTCTCATCAGCCCGCCCGTCCGCGCGTTGCTGGGCACCGGCACGGGGATCACCTGGCTGGTCATGTTTCTCTACGCGGTGGCGGCCCTCCTCTGGCAGGGGCGCGAGCGTCGCGACGTGCTGGCGTAACGCGTAGCCGTGTGAGCGTCCGGTTCGCGCCGCAAACCGGCGCATGTTCACGGCCGTATGCAAAAGAGCGCGGTTCGCCGGGCGGTTTGCAACCTTGCCAGCCAGTACAATCCGGTGCTATGGCCCCAGCGTGCAAGGCGGCGCCTCTGCGGGCGACCCCGCCGGGCTCATCTCCATGACGTGTCGGTTCCTCGGCGGGCGAGGAGTGCTTCTCCTCGCCGCAAGCGTCTTTGCCGGATGCGGGGGGTGTCAGACCGGGCGCGGCGAGCACGCACCGGCTCCGATCGACTTCCGCGTGACGCCGCCGCGCGCCGGGTCGGTCGAGATCCAGCGCCTTCCCGGCGCCGGCGACATGACACGCGTATCCGTGACCTTCGCCAGGGACCCGCGGCTGTCGGACCGCCTTCGGGTCGAGCTCGACGGCCAGGACGTGGTGCTCACGCGGCAAGCGGCGGATCCGTCCCGCTATGACGGGACCATGAGGCTCGACGTGGGGCCCCTGGTTGCCCGGCAGAAGGAGCTCGACGACCTGCAGTCCCACCAGGAGAAGCCGCTCACCGTCCCGATCTTCAGGGACCGCGTGCTCGTCGAGCGGGTCCCGATCGGCAAGCTCGACGTGGCCGGCCTGCTGGCGGGGGCCGCCGTCAAGATCCCGCCCAACTGGGCGGCGCCAGCCCTGATCGATGCCGCCCGCTCGCTCGTGATCACCGATCCCAGCGTCATCGGTGACTGCACCCGCACCTACGATTCCTGTCGGAGCCTCGGGACGCCGCTCGGGAAGTGGACCTTCGGATATCTCATGCAGCAGCTCGCGGGCGCCGCCGACCCCGCCACCTTCACGCGAAGCTGGCTCGACCGGTGGGTCACCGACCGGACCATCAACGGGTGGACGGTGAAGGCGCGCGGTCAGATGAGCCCCGACGTGATCGCAGCCTGGCCGAGGGTCGGGACCGGTGCGACCGCGCCGCTCGATCTGAGCAAGGCGCCTTTTCGCCTGGTGGCGATCGTGAACCGCGTCGATCTCGCCGAGAACCTCGCCTACGGCTCGGGGAGCGGTGGCGAAGCGCGCTTCGTCTTCCAGCTGGTTACTCCCGGACCCGCTCCGCACGTCTGCCGGCCGCTCGACTTCACCGTCATCTTCGAATACCGCATCGACAAATCGACCTGCAGCCAGCTGCACGACTGGGCCAAGCAGTGGCGAGACCTCGCCACGCTGGCCTTTCCTTCGGCCGCCTACAACTCCGCTCTGGAAGCGATCACGGAGCAGTTCGTCAAACCCGCGAGCATGCTGTCCCAGCTTCGCACCAACGAGATCGCCCTCGCAGGTCCTGGCGTGAACTCCTGGGACATGCGTGAGTTCCGGCTCGACTCGGGCGCGCTGGAGGAGACGACGGTCCGCCGCACCCCCGACATCTCCCTCGACGAGACGGCGGTGCTCGCGACGTGGGTCAACGCCAACCCCGGGTCCGAGGACGCGCCGGTGGAGGTCCCGTTGCAGGAGCCCGCGGGATCGCCGTTCCAGGCCGGCAGCGCCCTCATGCCGACCGATCAGTTCTTCTGGCAGGGGCCGTCCGGGACACCGATTGCGCCGCCCGAGGTCCGCCGGGTCTTCTCGCTCAACACGTGTAACGGCTGCCACGCGGGCGAGACGACCACGCACTTCACCCACATGCACCTGGTCGTCCCATCGAGCTCGACGACGACGACCACCCTTCCCGGCTGTGTGAGCACCACGTCGTGGACCGTGGCGCTCTCGGGGTTCCTGACCGGGATCGACGTACCCCAGCCCCCCCTACCTTCGACGTCGACGTCTCCTACCCAGCACTACGAGGATCTGGAGCGGCGACGGGAGAAGCTCGCGGACTTCACGACCGGCACCTGCATACCCTTCTTCTTCTTCCATCCTCTGAACATGGTCCACTGAAGATGGCGGTCCGGCCGGCGGCGAGGTCGGCGTGAACCTCGAGGTCGAGGGCGCCGGAACCGGTGGTCATCCCGACGGACCGCGGACGGCGCCGCCGTTCGTGGGGCGGGCGGCCCAGCTCGCGTGGCTGATCCGGGGGCTCGAGGGCGCTCGCGGTGGCCGGCCGGGAGTGGCGCTCGTCGTGGGTGAGCCGGGAATCGGCAAGACGCGCCTGCTTCGCGAGCTGCAGGCGGCGTCGACGGAACGCGGCGTCGACGTGTGCGCGGGACGCGGATACGAGGGCTTCACCCAGCCCTTCCTTCCCTTCGTGGAGGCGCTGTCGCGCCGCATCCGTGAGATGCCGGTCCCCCTGGCGCGCGTGCTGGGCGGCGACGCGGAGGTGCTCCGCGGGTTGATCGAGACCGGCGGCGAACGCCCCGCGTCGGCCCGGCCAGCCGGCGACGCCCAGGTTCGCCTGCTCCTCGCGATCTCGCGCGCGGTCCTCGAGCTCGCCCGGCGCGGGCCGATGCTGCTGATGCTCGACGACCTCCACTGGGTCGACGAGGCCTCGCTGGAGGTGTTCGCGCACCTCGTCCTCGCCATCGCCGACGCTGCGCGCCGTGAGCCGATGCCGCTCCTCGTCGTCGGAGCGACGCGGCCTGCCGAGCCGGACCAGGCCCTCGGTCGCGTCCTGGCGCGCTTCCGGCGCGAGGACGTCTGCCAGACTCTCGAGCTGGCGGGGCTCGGCGAGGCGGAGACGCACGAGCTCATCCGGGGCCTGGGTGTCGCCAAGCCGTCGCACCAGATGATCGCCACGGTCAACGAGGCGACGCGCGGCAATCCGCTCTTCATCCAGGAGGTGGTTCACCAGCTCGTTCGGCGCAACGCGCTTCGCGAGCAGGGCGGCTTTCTCACTACCGGCACCGCACCGCTCGACGTGCCGCTGCCGCCCGATGTGACCGTGGCCATCGCCGCGCGCATCGGCGAGGTGGGAGAGGCGTGCCGGAGGACGCTCGCGGTCGCGGCGGTGCTCGGGGACCCCTTCGTGCTGCCAACGCTCGCCACGGTTGCCGGACGCGCCGCGGAGGAGATCGGCGAGCACCTCGAGGAGGGCGAGCGGCTGGGGCTGCTCATCGTGGACGGCGAGGCGTTCCGGTTCACGCATCCACTCGTCCGGGAGGTGCTCTACGCGGAGTCCACGCTCTCGGAACGCCAACGGCTTCACGCCCGGATCGCAGACGCATTGACCACGCCGTCCGACCGCGCCGACGAGCACGTGCTCGAGGTCGCCCACCACCTCATCGCCGCAGGACCGATGGCCGACCCGGAACGCGTGATCGAGGTGGCACGGCGCGCCGGCGATCGGGCGTTCGCCGGTGCGGCGTTCCGCGAGGCGGCACGGTTCTACCAGGCGGCGCTGGCGGCAGGAGTCGACGACTCGCGTCTCTCCACCGTCGAGCGCGCCCAGCTGCACTATCGCGCCGGGCTCGCCAGCTTCCGCGAGCAGGACGTGGGCCCATGCCTCGAGAACTACGAGCGCGCGATCGCCGGGTTCCGCGAGGCTGGCGACCTGCACGGACTGGCGCGTGCGCTCATGGGGCGCACGCGGGCCTCCTTCACGCTCGCCTCCGTCGGCTACGGCACGCTGATCGATCCGCAGCCTCTGGAAGAGGTCGCGGAGCGTGCCGCGGCCGAGGACCCGGTGCTGTGCGGGCTCATCCGGGCCGAGCTGTCGCAGGTGTTCTGGACGGCCTGCGAGCCGGAGAAGGCGCGCGAGATGGCGACGAGGGCGCTCGCGACCGCGCGCCAGGAACGCGACGACGAGCTGGCGGCCGAGTCTCATCGAGCCCTCGCCCTGGTGTCGAGCCAGACCATGGACGTGAGCGACGTGCTTGCCAACCTCGAGGCGGGCCTTGCCTGTGCGCGGCGTTCTTCCAACGACTGGCTCGAGAGCCAGCTGCTCCAGCGCCTCCCGCTGCCGCTCATGTGGCTCGGGCGGCTGGATGCCGCGGTGGCTGCGGCGCGCGATGCGGAGCACAGCACCCGGCGGCTCCATGACTGGGGCGATCACTCGCTCGCTCAGGGCGCGCTCGTCTGCGTGGCGGTCGCTCGAGGAGACTTCGAAGCCGCCGAGCGCCACGCCCAGCAGGTCATGATGATGCGGCAGCGTTCGGGCTATCCGTGGGCCGGCCCGACGGCGCTTCCCGCGCTGGCGTATGCCCGGGCCCTGCGCGGAGCGTGGTCGGAAGCGGACGACGTGCTCGCCTATCTGATCGAGCCGGGGCAGGTGTTCGAGGACCCCGGCGGAGCCGTGCAGGTCTCCACCTTCCTGATGCGGCATCTCGTCGAGGGCTGGTCCAGCACGTCGGGCGACGTGCGCGCAGGGCTCCGCGAGCGGCTCACCCGCGAGGTGACGGACGGCATCACGCGGGGCAGCGGGCGAGACGTCTACGCGCTCGGCACCCTGTGCACGGTGGTGGAGCTTGCGGAGACGCTGAGCGCGCCCGCGCTCGCGGAAGCACCATCCGAGATCCTCGCGCTCGCCGTCGAGCGTGGCGTCGTCTTCTCGAGTGGCTGGGTGTGCCTGCTCGCCCGCGTCCTGGGCGTGGCCGCCACGCTGCTGAAGCAGTGGGATCGTGCGACGGCGTGGTTCGAGCGCGCCATCGCCGAGGCCACCACCCTTGATGCAGGTCCGGAGCTGGGGCGTGCATGCCTGGGCCACGCGACCATGCTGGTGGCGCGCGGCAACCGGCTCGACCGCGAGCTCGCCGCGGACCTCGTGAAGCGGGCATTGCCCCTGTTTCACACCCTCGGGATGGAGCCGGCGATCCAGGCTGCGCGAAGGCTGGCCAGGACGCTGGAGGCCCCCCTCGTGCGCATGCCTCGCCAGCGGCCTGGGGGGTCCAGGGGACTCGGCCGGAGAGAGCTGGCGCTGCTGAGCCATCTGGTCCGTGGTCGTGACGATCGCGAGATCGCCAACGAATTGCTGCTTCGGCCCGAGACCGTGGCGCGCCACGTGCGAAAGCTGCTCGACCGGATCGGGGTGAAGAGCCGCGCCGCCGCGGTCGCCTGGGCCGTCGAGCATCGGCTGTCGTCGGCGGACGAGCTTCCTCGGCTTCCGCCGGCCGTGGGCGACTCGCTCGCCATCCTGCTCTTCACCGATCTCGCCGGCTCCACGGCCATGTTCGAGCGGCTCGGCGACGTCGAGGCGCGCGCAGTTCTGCGCACGCACGACACGATCGTCCGGCGCGAGCTCGGCCGCCATGGCGGTACGGAGATCAAGCACACCGGCGACGGGTTCCTCGCGAAGTTCACCTCGGCAGTCGCCGCCATCGACGCCGCGATCGCCATGCAACGCGCATTTGCAGCGCACACCGTCCGGCATCCCGATCGACCGATCAGCGTCCGCATGGGTTTCGATGCAGGGGAGCCGATGGCCGAAGAGGGTGATCTCTTCGGTTCGACGGTCAACGCCGCGGCGCGCATCTGTGAACGCGCCGAAGCCGGCCATATCCTGGTCTCCGAGGTCGTCCGGCATCTGTGCGCCGGCAAGGACGTGCGCTTCGTCGATCGCGGGCGCAGCACGCTTCCAGGTTTCGAGAAGAGACGCTTCAGATTGTTCGAGGTTCCGTGGTAGTGCGCTGACGGTCACGGTGTGGATACCTCGCACCATCGAAAGGAGTGAGGCATGCCAGGCATGCTCGATATCATCTTGAAGGCGCCGATCTTCGACCGGCTGGTGGCGGCATCGAACGTTCCCGGCGCACAGAACGATCCCCTGCTCGACAAGATCATCAAGCAGCTGAAGGATCCCACCTACAGCCTCGCCGATATCGGCCTCGACATGGGGTTCTACGGCAGCCCCGCGCAGGCGGAGCATCTGAAGAAGCACTGGCTGAACGACCCGCCGGGCGACGGCTTCTGGCAGGGCATCGACACCGAGCCGATCATCCGGGCTGGACTGCTGAAGGCCGCGGAGGTGTTCAAGCAGCACGGGCGCGGGCTCGAGATCTTCTGGGCCATGTCGGGGAGCCAGGCGAGCAACGACTGGGAAGTGTCCGTCTCGCTGTGCCGGCGAACGACCCTCGTCATCTTTCACACGCCGCGCGTTCCCTGCCAGCTCCAGCAGGTCCCGAGCCAGGACATGTGGGTCATCGTCGAGGATCCGGGAACGGGCGCCGTGGTCACCCGTCCCGTGAACGTTCCCGTGGATGCCTTCGAGGGCACCTATCCCCCGACAGTCGGCACGAAGAAACCCAAGAAGCCCAAGAAGCCGAAGAAACCGAAGAAGCCCAAGAAGCCGCCCAAGGGACCGAAGAAGAAGAGGAAGTAGCTCGGCGTTCGATGTGGCCGCCGGCCCCGCGTCTTCCCACGGGCCGGCGGCTACCGGGACGCCGCCAGCGCGCGCCGGGCACTCTCGCACGCCGGGTCGAGCTCGAGCGCCTGCGTCCACTGCCGGCGGGCGTCCTCGCGCTGGCCGCTCTGCTCGAGCGCGACGCCGAGATTGGTCGCCGCCTGGCAGCTCTTCGGCTGGAGGCGCAGCGCCGTGCGGAACGACTCGATCGCCTTCGCCGTGTCGCCCCTGCGCGCGTAGACGATGCCCAGGTTGTCGTGTGCCTGCGCGAACCGGGGCTTCAGCTCGACCGCCCGCAGGTAGGACTGCTCGGCCCGCTCGAGGTCGCCTCGCTGCTGGTACCAGCTGCCGAGGTTGTTGTACGCGACCGGGTCCGGACTCGACGCGACCGATCGGACGTAGAACGGCCCCGCCTCGTCCCCGCGGCCGAGCTGGTCGAGCACGATGCCCATCCCGAGATTCGCCTGCGCGCTCTCCGCGTCGAGCGACAGCGCCTGCTGGTAGAGCGAGCGGGCCCGGGGATAGTCCCTGGCCTCGAGGCGGAGATTGCCGGCGTTCACGTAGTCGCGCGCGGGATCGATCGGCACCAGGGCCAGCCGCGTGACCCAGCTCGTCGCCACGACCACCAGTCCCCAGATCGCGAGCGAGCGCCACGCCCGCGCGCGGACGTCGAGCGCGAGCGCGCGCAGCCCGAGAGCCGCGAGCACGAACCACACGCCGAGCATGGGCAGCCGGTAGCGCGCGTTCACGAAGAAGGTCGCCAGGCCCGCGAGGTAGGTTGCGATCCAGAGCACGACGCACCAGCGATGCCGCGGCACCGGCCCGAGCAGCAGGCCGGCGACGACGAGCGGCCCGAGCACGGCGAAGCTCGGCCAGGGGAAGCGCATGAGCGGATTGAAGCGCCCGGCGGAGCCGTAGTCCTGCAGGTCGGAGAGCTCGCGCGCGTCGAGCGCCAGGAGGAGCTTGCGTGCCGAGAGCGCCAGGAAGCGAACCGGATGGTCGCGGATGAAGTCGCGCGCCTTGCCGGACCAGTAGGCGGAGACCTCCGAGGGCTTCAATGGACGACCCGCGGCGGCCTCCGCGATGGCGCGGGAGTCGGCGATCTGGGCCTCGAGCGCGATGCCGGTCCCCTCCGGCGCGCGGAAGACGCCCTCGGCCTGCGGGTTGTTGCCGATGTAGAAGTTCAGGCCGGCGTGGGAGGTGAGCAGCACCCAGTCACCACCGGCCACGCGATTGTGCAGGGTGACCGGCGCCAGCACGGCGGCGAACGACAGGATCATGGCCGCCAGCGCACCCGGCGACGGGCGGGCCGCGGCCAGGGCGGGCCGCACGGCGAGCGCGGCCACGAAGAGGAGGACGAAAGGCATCACGCCCGCCTTCGTGAGGCAGGCGAGTCCGAGGACCACGCCCGCGAGCGCCCCGCGCCGGACCGATGGCGCGTCGAGGAACAGGCAGCAGCAGTAGAAGCCCGCGGCGTAGAGCGGGACGCCGATGGCTTCGGGAACGAGCATGGCCTCGTGGAAGAAGAGCGGCCCGTAGAGCGCGGCGAGCGCCGCGGCGAGGAGGCCGGTCGTCGCGTCGGCCAGCCGTTCGCCGATCCGGTAGGTGAAGAGGATGGTGACCAGCCCGAGCAGGATCTGCACCACCTTGACCGCGACGACCGAGCCGCCGAGGAGTCCCAGACAGAGCGCCAGGAAGTAGGGATAGAGCGGGAGGCCGTAGAAGACGCCGCTCCCCACGAGATCGCCGGCGAGGATGCGCTGCGCCCATTGATGGTAGTACCTCGCGTCGAGGAGCACGGGCTCGAAGAACGGATCGCCGCGGTCGAGCAGCAGGTACGCGATCCTGACGGCGAGGCCGGCGGCGAGCACGAGCGGGAGCAGCCGCCGCGCGTCGCGCGTGCCGCTGATGCGCGGGGTGGGCGCCGGCTTCGCCGGCCGCGCACGAGACCGCGGTGTCTGCCGTCCGGATCCCATCGGGGAATTGGATGAACGTCGCGAGGGACGGCTTCCAGATAGCGCAGGACCGAGGATGTCCACCATCCGGCGGCGACGCGTGCCGGTCGATGCTGGCTCGCCAAAGCTCCCCGAGCCCGGACAATGGACGCCGGCGGCGTCCAGCAGATGCAGGCGATGTACCCGCGGCGTTCTACGCGCCTCGTAGCGCGATCGATCCCGTTGCTCCTGGCGGCTCTTCTGGTGGGCCTCGCGGGAGTGGCAGCCCAGGTGGTTCCGCCGGCTGGCGACGCCGCGCCCCCGTGCGAAGACTCCGCATCGG
Source organism: uncultured delta proteobacterium (assembly GCA_963815115.1). Taxonomy (GTDB): domain Bacteria; phylum Desulfobacterota; class Binatia; order DP-6; family DP-6; genus CAVQLX01. The sequence continues at coordinate 480,166 of CAWFFN010000005.1, forward strand.
ACGCCGTCGGCCTGTTCTCGAGCCCGCTGGTCCCGCAGCCGGACGGCGCGCTGCGCGCCATCGCGGTCTCGGAGCGGCGGTTCACCGGGACGCTCGTGGTCCTCGATCCGGACGGACAACCCGCCAGCGCGACGACCGAGCGTCGCGGCGGGCCGCCGTACTGGTGGTACGTCGACGTCGTGCCGCACGAGGTCGGGGACTATCGCGCGATCCTGCGTCACGGCACCAGGATGCTGGCGTGCCGCACGATCCACGTGGGTCCGTCGAGCGCGGACGACCGGGACGCCGGGAGTGGCGTCTGGCCGGTCGCCCGGGACTGGAGCCGCGCCACGGAGAACCTCTACTCCGCATGGGTCGAGAAGCTGTTCGACGATCCCCTCGACACGGAGCCCACCTGGCGTGCCCTCCACGAGGTCACCCGCGACCCCGGGCGCAACTTCCTCCACGACCACCTGGGCCTCGGCGAGGACGACGAGCACGGGCTGCGTCTCGAGCCCGACTGCGCCGACCTGCCGTACTTCCTGCGGGCCTACTTCGCGTGGAAGCTCGGGCTGCCGTTCGGCTACTCCGAGTGCACCCGGGGCGATGGCGGCAAGCCGCCGCGCTGCTCGCGATGGCACTCCAGCCTGGACGTGCCCGAGTCACATGGCGCGCCGCTCGAGCGCATGCAGGCGTTCATCGAACGCGAGGTCGGGCCGGCCGCGCAGTCCGGCGCCGGGCGCACCCCGGGCGACGACGATCGGACCGACTTCTATCCCACGAGCCTCAGCCGGGAGACCCTGCGTCCCGGCACCGTCTACGCGGACCCGTACGGGCACGTGCTCGTCGTGGTGGGCCGGGTTCCGCAGACCGCGACGAGCGGCGGGCTGCTCCTCGCCGTCGACGGGCAGCCCGATCACACCGTCGCCCGCAAGCGCTACTGGCGCGGCAACTTCCTGTTCGTGCGCGATCCGTCGCTCGGAAGCGCGGGGTTCAAGCACTTCCGGCCCGTCGTGCGCGCGGACGAGGGCCTCAGACCGCTCGACAACGCCGAGGTCGAGAAGGACCCTCGCTACGGCGACTTCGATCTCGAGCAGGACGGTCTCGAGGCCGAGGCGTTCTACGATCGCGTCGATGCCGTGCTGTCGCCGCGCCCGCAGGATCCGGCGCGTGCGGTGCACGAGGTCCTCGACGCGCTCGACGAGCAGGTCCACGCACGGGTGCGCTCGGTCGCGAACGGCGAGGACTACGTGAGCAAGCATCCGGGTACGGTTCCCATGCCCGAGGGCGCGGCCGTCTTCGAGACGTCCGGTCCGTGGGAAGACTACGCGACGCCGGCGCGCGATCTGCGCTTGCTGATCGCGATCGACGTCGCCCGCTCTTCTCCCGAGAAGGTGGCGAATCAGCCGGCGCGCTTCGTGCTTCCTCAGGGCCGGACGCCTGACGAGGTGCGGGCCGGGCTCGAGTCGCAGCTCGCGCACGAGCTGTCCTTTCGCCACGTCGAGTACACCCGCAGCGATGGCTCGACCTGGACGCTGACCCTCGCCGAGATCGTCGAGCGGGCGCGGGCGCTCGAGATGGCCTACAACCCCAACGACTGCATCGAAGCGCGCTGGGGTGCGCCCGCGGACGGCAAGGAAGCGGCGACCTGCCGCCGGCACGCGCCTGCCGAGCAGGTGGAACGCATGCAGCGCTACCGCGAGTGGTTCAGCCAGCGGCGCCGTCCGCCGCGCTGAGACGCATCCGGCGCCCGCCGCCCACGACGTTGACCGTAGGTGGTCCGGGGCGTATTCAGACGCTCGGGTTGGAGGCAGTCTCGGCGTCACGCGAACGGGAACGAACCAGCGCTGCCATGCGGACACCCTGACCGGCCCAGATGACGTCCTGGTTCGTCTGGGTCATCGTCGCCGGTCTCCTCACCCTGCTCGAGCTCCTGGTGCCGACGGGCTTCGTGCTCCTCTGCTTCGCCGTCGCATGTCTGGCGACGGCGGCCGTCAGCCTCGTCAGCGAGCGCCTGCAGGTACAGCTCGCCGCTTTCAGCGTTGCGACCACGGTGTGCTTCGTCGCCCTCCGTCCCTTCTTCCAGCGCCGGTCGCATCCACCCGGAGGCCCGGTCAGGACCAACGTGCATGCGCTCCTCGATCGCGAGGCGCGCGTCACCGCCGAGGTCACCGCGCTCGGAGGACAGGTGAAGGTGGGGGGCGAGGAATGGGCCGCGTTCTCGGAAGGTCCCGCCGCCATCCCCGTGGGAACCATGGTACGCGTCGTCGCCATCACGGGGAATCGACTGCGCGTCGCGCTGGGCAACCAGGGCTGAGGAGGTCACTCATGGGGCTCGCGATCCTCGTCATCCTCGCCGTCATCGTCGTCGTGATGGCGATCCGGGGGGTTCAGATCGTGCAGCAGGCGGAAGCGGTGATCGTCGAGCGCCTGGGCAGATACGACCGGACGCTGCACAGCGGCATCAACATCATCTGGCCGTTCCTGGACCAACCTCGCACCATCCGACAGCGCTACGTCGAGATCGACGTCGACGGAGAGCGCAAGGTCCGCTTCCGCGATGGCGAGCGTATCGATCTCCGGGAGACCGTCTACGACTTCCCGAAGCAGAACGTGATCACGCGCGACAACGTGACGATCACCATCGACGCGCTGATCTACTTCCAGATCACGGATCCCATGCGGGCCGTGTACGAGATCGCGAATCTGCCCGACGCGCTCGAGAAGCTGACCCAGACCACGCTGCGCAACGTGATCGGCGAGCTCGATCTCGACCACACGTTGACGTCCCGGGACACGATCAACGCCAAGCTCCGGGCGATCCTCGACGAAGCGACCGACAAGTGGGGGGTCAAGGTCAATCGCGTCGAGCTGCAGGACATCGTGCCGCCGGCCGACGTGAAGGACGCCATGGAGAAGCAGATGCGCGCGGAGCGCGACCGGCGGGCGGCGATCCTCGAGGCCGAGGGTCAGAAGGCGGCGGCGGTCCTCGTCGCGGAAGGACGGCAGCAGGCCGACGTGACCCAGGCGGAGGGCGAGAAGCGGGCAACGGCCCTGCGCGCGGAGGGGCAGGCGGAGGCGATCCTCCGGGTGGCCGAGGCCGAGGCGCAGTCCATCCGGAAGCTCACCGAGGCCATGGCGGACGGCCGGCGCGATCCGGCGGCCTACCTCGTCGCGATCAAGTACATCCAGGCGTTGCGCGACATGGTGTCGGGTCAGGAGAGCAAGGTCGTCTACGTTCCCTACGAGGCGACGTCGATCCTCGGGTCGATCGGCATGGTCCGCGACCTGTTCGAGAAGCGTCCCGGCGCAGAGTGAGCGATCGGGGGCGGGTCCGGCGCTACCGCCCCGTGAAGACCGGCTTGCGCTTCTCCTTGAAGGCCTTGGTGCCTTCGCGGCAATCCTCCGACATGGAGACGGGGATACCGAGCTCCATCTCGCGCTCCAGCGCCTGCTCGGTCGACATCGTCAGGCCCTCGACCACCGAGCGCTTCACGGCTTGCACCGCCAGGGGGCCCGCCTCGCACAGGATGCGCGCGAAGCGCATCGCCTCCGGCATCACCTCGGCGGGCGGCACCACCTTGTTGATCAGCCCCATCTGCAGCGCGCGCTCGGCCGACAGCTGCTCCCCGGTGAGCAGGATCTCCATCGCGTTGCAATAGGAGATCTGGCGCGGCAGGCGCACCGTCGAGCCGCCCATCGGAAACAGGCTCCACTTCACCTCGGCGAGTCCGAAGCGGGCGTCGTCGCCGGCGATGCGGATGTCGGTGCAGGTGAGGATCTCCGTCCCGCCCGCGACGCAGAAGCCGCGCACGGCGGCGACCAGCGGCTTCCAGACCCGGTAGTTGCGCAGCAGGCCCTTGTAGATGATCGAGAGGTCGTTGCGGACGCGCTCGTCGAACTCGGTCTCGGGCGGCCGCAGGCCCTGCATCATGCGGACGAGCTTGTCGAGGTCGGCGCCGGCGCAGAAGGCCTTGTCGCCGGCGCCCGTCAGCACCGCGACGCGCACCGACTCGTCGTCGTTGACCTCCTGCCAGGCGTCGGCGAGGCGGCAGAGCATCTCCGTGTTGATCGCGTTGCGCACCTCGGGTCGGTTCATGGTGACGACGGCGATCCCGTCGTGCTTCTCGTACAGGACTGCGGGTTCGGCCATCGTCTAGCGCTCCGAGCTCACGATCCACATGGCGAAGTACTGCGCGCCGCCGCCGTAGGCGTGGCCGAGCGCCGTCGTGGCGCCTTCCACCTGGTGCTCGCCCGCGCGGCCCATGACCTGGAGCGCGGCCTCGCCGAGCCGGAGCATGCCCGAGGCCCCGATCGGGTTCGTGCACAGGACGCCCCCCGACGGGTTGATGGGCAGATGGGCGCCGAAGCGCACCTCGCCGCGGTCGACCAGCTTCCACCCGTCGCCCTCGTCGCAGAAGCCGAGGTTCTCGAGCCACATGGCCTCGAACCAGGCGAACGGGACGTAGATCTCGGCGGTGTGGATCTGTCTCCAGGGATCGGTGATCCCGGCCTGACCGTAGACGTGCCTGGCGCACACCTTGCCGGCCGTCGGGCTCACCTGATCGCGTCCCGGCACCCACATCGCCTCCGCGTACGAGGCGGCGCCCTTGATCCAGGCGGGCGTGCGCGGACCCTTCCTGGCGGCGTCCTCGCTCGCCACCACCAGCGCGACGGCCCCGTCGGACGACGGGCAGGTCTCGAGGTAGCGGATGGGATCCCACAGCACGGGCGAGTTCATCACGTCCTCGACGCTCATGGGCTCGCGCAGGTGGGCGTACTCGTTGCGGCCGGCGTTGTCGCGCGCGCTGGCCGCGGTCATCGGACCGATGTGCGGCGGGCAGCCGCTGCGCGCGATGTAGGCGCGGCAGTAGGGGGCGAAGAAGCCGCCCGCGCCGGCGACCAGCGGCGGGGTGAAGGGCATGCTGGGCGACAGCGCCCACATCGCGTTGCCCTCGGACTGCTTCTCGAAGGCGACGGTGAGGACGCGGTCGTAAAGGCCCGACGCGACGTGGGTCATGGCGGTGATCGCGGTCGACGCCCCGACCGACCCCGCCGTGTGCACCCGGAGCAGCGGCTTCAGATGCGCGCCCAGCGCTCCGGCGAGGAACTGCTCCGGCTGCATGACGCCTTCCAGCATGTCCGGCGCCTTGCCCACGACCACGGCATCGATGTCCTCGTGCTGCAGCCCCGCGTCGGCGAGCGCGCGGTCGACCGCCTCGCGCACGAGACCGGGGATGCTCACGTCGGAGCGCCGCGCCTTGTGGTGCGTCTGTCCGACCCCGACGACGGCGACCGGCCGTTTCACGTCCACCTCCGCTCGCTCCCGAGCACCCAGACGACGTTCTGCTGGAGACAGTGGCCCTGGGCGGCATGGGCGATCGCTCGGCGCGCGCCCGCGACGGTGCGCTCGCCGGCGCGCCCGGAGAGCTGGCGGAAGACCTCGCCGAGCCTGATGAGGCCGGTGCTCATCACGGGATTGCCGCACAGCGCGCCGCCCGACGGGTTGACGGCGGGCTTGGTCGCATGCGCATCGAGCCCGAGCGCCTCGCAGACGATGAGCTCCTCGGCGGGGTTGGCGGCGAGCAGCTCGACCAGGTCGACGTCGCCCGCGCGCTGCAGCCCCGCCATGGCGAACGCCTTCTGCGCGGCGAGGGCGGTGCCCGGGCTGCGCGACAGGTCGCGCGCGCCGATCGACTGGAGCTCGGTGCGGTGATCCACGCCGTGGATCCACACCGGCCTGTCGCACAGCGTCTCGGCCTTCCCCTCCGCCGCGAGCACGAGGCAGGTGGCGCTCTCCCCGAGCGGCGGCAGGTAGCCCCGGCGGAGCGGCTCGACGACCCACGGCGTCTGCCGGAGCGCGTCCGCGGTCGCGGCCTCGCGCACCTGGTTGTCCGGATTGCGGGCGCCGGCCGTGCGGTTGCGGGCCGCGATCGCCGCGAGGTCGGCGTCGGTGACGCCGGTACGTGCCTGGTGGGCGCTCGCCTGGAGCGCCGACGTGGCGGTCGGGGTCAGTCCGAGCGGCGCCTGGTAGTAGGGGTCGAGCTGCAGGTTGAGCACGCGCTCGGGCTCGCCCTCGGACGTCTTCCCGTGTGCGCACACGATGGCGCTGTCGACCTCGCCCGTCTGCATCTTCAGCCAGGCGTAGTAGGTGGCGAACGAGCCGTCCATCTCGAGGTGCAGGTCCTGCCGCGGCGGCCACGAGCCCATGACGTCGAGCGCGGCGACGAAGCCGAACGGGCGGCCGTCCATGTAGTCGGCCGACGCCGACACCTGGTAGTCGATGGCATCGCGCTCCGCCCCGACCTGCGCCAGGGCCTCGCGGACGACGGGATAGAGCATCTCGGTGGACATGCGATGCGCATCGCGTGCCACCACCGGAAGCTGCGCGAAGCCCACGATCGCGACGTTGCGGAGCGCGCTCATAGGCGATGGATGAACGACGCGAACGGCTCGTCGGGCTCGCCCGTGGGCCGGAAGTACTGGATGTCCTCGTGGTCGCCCTGGCGCTCGCCGTCCGGCTTCCACACCGCCTCGACGCGCATGCCCATGCGGACGTCCTCGGCCTTGCACTCCTGGATGAGCGCGAAGATCGAGATGTCGGCGCCGTCGAGCGCGACCGACGCGGCCACGTACGGGATACTCGAGGGTCCGGCCGATCACCGGGATGTTGACGATGCAGAACGTGGTGACGACGCCACGATCGGCCACCTCGACCAGCTCGTCGCAGGGGGCGAAGCTCTCGGGCGAGGCGACGATCGGCATGACGAACACCTTGCCGGTCTTCGAGTCCTTCGAGCCGAGGATCTTCTTGTCCTTCAGGGCGCGCAGGTAGCGGGCGCGGTAGTCGCCGGCGACGTAATGGTACGGCAGCCGGACCTCGGCGTCGATGTACTTCACCGGCTCCTTCGGCGGTTCGTCCATGCGATCCTCAGTCGATCGGCCGGAAGCCGGCGATGTCACGGATGGAGCCGATGCGCTCGCCGTCCGGCTTCCACAGGGCCTCGACGCGCGACCCCACCCGCAGGCGCTGCAGGCCCTCGGTGACGATGTGGGGCAGGGCGGTGTCCGCGCCGCCGAGCTTCACCAGCACGAAGGCGAACGGCGCCGCGGCGGGATGGAGGCCCTCGACGGCTTCGTGCACGACGGCGACGGCCGTCACCACGCCGGTGTTCGCGACCGCCACCCACTCGCCGGCGTCCGCGCCGGTGGTCTCGGAGTAGCCGAGGGGTGGGACCACCACACCCTGGCCCGGTACGCGCTGTCCCCAGATGCGGCACTGGTCGCGCAGGCCGGCGAGGAAGCGCCCGATGGTCTCGCCGGTGGAGTGCTTGTAGGGGAACTCCATCGTCGTGTCGGCGAACAGCGGGTCGACGGTCTGCGCGGACATGAGGCGCCTGGGGTAGTGCAGCAAACGAGCGTTTGTCAAGGACGACGAGCGCCGCGCGCCGTTCGCGCTCGATGCCGGCGTGCGCTGGCCGCGGAGCCGGCTTTCTTGCAGGTGCCGGGGCCGTGCGCTACGCTTCCGGCGAGAGCGGATGCGGCGGATGCCGCGGGAGGTGGGTGATGAAGCGTCTGCTCGCGACCTATGACTCGTGGGCGCTGGCCGGAGCGCGCCTTGCCCTCGGGCTGGTCATGTTCCCGCACGGAGCCCAGAAGATGCTCGGCTGGTTCGGCGGCCCCGGCTTCAGCGCCACGATGGGGTTCTTCACCAAGCAAGGCATCCCGTCGGTCCTCGCCTTTCTCGCCATCGTGGCGGAGTTCTTCGGCTCGCTCGGACTCATCGTCGGCCTGCTCGGACGCGTGGCCGCGTTCGGCATCTTCTGCGTCATGGTGGTGGCGATCGTCATCGTTCACTTGCCGAACGGCTTCTTCATGAACTGGTCGGGCCAGCAGGCGGGCGAGGGATTCGAGTACCACATGCTCGCGATCGGCCTCGCGCTCGCCGTCATGATCGGCGGCAGCGGGGCCATGTCGTTCGATCGCGCGCTGAACGACGATCGCTGAGCACTCGCCGCCCGACGAGCGGTCAACCGGTCAGGCGTCGTGCGGACGCCGGCCGGCGGCCGCTCGCAGCACCATGCGTTGCACGCGGGCGTCGCGCTCGCTCCACGACGCGTGCGCGGCCGTCGCCGCCTCCAGCTCCGGCTGGGCGAGGAAGCCGGCGCCCACGATCGTCGGCCCCATGCTCTCCATGACCTGGCGCCAGAGCGCGAGCCCCTCGTCGAACCCGCGCTGGTCGCGGACGGCGACCTCGTCCTCGACGCTCACGACCACGTCGCGATAGCCGGCAGCGGCGAGCATCCCGGCGAGGCGGTCGCCGAGGCGGTTGTCCCACCCGCTGGCGTTCCGCCACGCGAGGAAGGCGTCGTAGAACCGCCGCACCCCGGCGGGAGGTGCCGGCTCCCACGTCAGGTCGGCGTGCGTGTATTCGAGCACCACGGCCCGGCCGCCGGGACGCGTGGCCGCGAACATCCGTGCGAGCGCGCGCTCCGGGTGCTCGATCCACTGCAGGGCGCGCGCGGCGGTCACGACGTCGAAGCGGACCTCGTCGCGCAGCTCGAGGACGTCGCGCTGCTCGAACGCGAGATTGGCGACGTCGCCGTGACGCTCGCGGGCGAGGCGGATCATCGACTCGTCGCGGTCGATCCCGAGCGCCGATCCCCGCGGTCCGACGGCGCGTGCGATGTCGGCCGTGATGGCGCCCGTCCCGGCGCCCACGTCGAGCACGGCCATGCCGGGACGCAGGATCGTGGCCAGCCGGCGGTGGTCGCGCGCCAGGGTGCGGCGATCGAGGATGCGCGTGTCGGAGGTGTGGCTCTGGGCGCTCACCCGAGGCCCGACAGGCGCTTCATGCGACGCAGCAGCCCTTCGTCCTTGCGACGTTCGGACAGGATCTTCGAGATGTAGGCTCGCTTGAACGCCGCGCGTTGCGTGCCCGTGCGCACCACCTCCGGCACGTACTCCCAGCCTTCGTCCTGCTCGAAGGGCTCGATCTCCTGGTGCAGCCGGAAGAAGTATGCGGCGAGGTCGGGATCGACCCCGAGGCGCTCGAAGGCGAGGGTGAGCGGATGGCGCGCGCGCGCCGCGAGCGGCTGGATCAGACCCTCGCCGGCGACGCCGCCCTGGCCGAGTCCGAGCGCGGCCTTTCCCATGCGCTCGCGCGCGCCCGGCGGCGGGCCGAGGTGGAACGCCGCGATCGCCTCCTCGGGCGCCGAGTGCACCAGGAACCAGGAGGTGACGTAGCCGCCGGCGATGGTCTCGATCGGCGGCGTCCAGCGGAAGAGGTCCTCGCGCGTGATCCCGAGCGCGCGCTCGGCGAAATCGGCCCAGATCTCCATGTGGTTGCGCGTCAGGTATCCACCCGACTCCGTGGCGAACGCCTGGCCGATGGCGCGCAGCGCCCGGGGCGTGCGCTGGCGCGAGAGCTGCCCCGCGATGTTGCGGGTGGCATCGAGGTGGATGAAGTCGCGCACCAGCTCCTTCGCCGCGTCCAGCGACGCCTTGCCCGAGAGCAGGAAGCCGAACGCCGTCTCCGACGGCCGGGTGAGCGTCATGCAGAACGCGCCCAGCTCGTCCTCCATCTCCTCGTGCGTCTGCTCGCTGCCCGCCCGGAAGCGCTCGCCGGGCGGCGGCCAGACGAACTCGGGAAGCGGGTAGCGGCCTGCGACGATCTCGTTCCACGCGCGCCGCATGTTCTGGTAGATCAGCAGCCAGTGATGCACGGTGGTGCGCAGCACCGCCTGCTGCGAACCGTCGCTGGCGAGCTCGCGCACGACGTCCCACACCGGCTCGGTGACGAAGCCGCGGAAGTCCTCGTACGCGCGCCAGTAGGCCACCGCCTCGTCGTCGAGGTGCCAGGCGCGCTTCATGTACTCCGCGAGCCCGCGCTGGCAGAGCCACGGACGCTCGTCGCGGCAGACGTCGAGCAGGGAGCCCTCGCCCGCCAGCGCGCTGACCACGAACCCCTCCTCGAAGCTCGAGAACTGGAAGTGGAGCCGGGTGAAGGTGGCCTGCATGGTCTCGGGACAGGCGAGGTGCGCCTCGAGCTCGGCCTGCTCCAGGCCGAAGGCGGCCGCGAAGCGCAGGAAGAGCTCGAGCGGCGGCCGCGTCACCTGGTGGAATCCGGTCTTCCGGTTCACCAGCGGCGACAGGGCGATGAAGAGCCCGCGCCGGCGGCAGCGCGCGATCGAGGCCGCCGTACCCTGCGCGTCGAGTCGGATGAACTGGTAGTACTCCTTCAGCCAGCGGCGCAGCGCCGCGCGCTCGCAGCCGCCGTACTTGAGGGCCTCGGCGAGCACCGGCTCGACGGGATGGGCCCGCACGAGGCCCTTCAGCTCGTCGATGAAGTCGTCGACGGGCAGCGGTGGTGCCGGTCGCTCGAAGGCGTAGAGCTCGAGAAAGTCGCTGGCGTTCGGAGCGGCGGAGGTCGGGTTCGGCTGCCGCAGCGGCGTGGCCATGGCGCTCGGTACCAAGACGATGCGAGGTCACGCAACCCCTCGGAGCGGACACGAAGTTGACACCGGCCGGAGGCGAGGCAAAAGAAGGGGGCGACGGATGCGATTGCGGGCGCGAGATGACTGAGACGAGTGAGGGCAACGCGCTCCGCTCCCTGCGCGAGATCCTCGGCTCGGGCCGGCCGCTGGTGTACATCCGGTCGCCCGAGGAGCAGCGCGTCGAGGGGCTCCTGCGCAACGTGGCGCGCTCGTTCTTCCCGTCGCCGGTCCCGCTCTGGACCTGGAGTCTCACCGAGGGCATGCGCGGAGAAGACGGGGCGGCGGCGGGCGCAGAGGTGCTCGGCCCTCGCGCGGCGCTCGACTTCATCGTCGCGTACGACGGGCCGGCGCTCTTCGTGCTGCGAGACTTCCACGAGCCGCTGCGCGACTCGCCCGAGATCCGCCGTCGCGTGCGCGACCTCTACGAGGCCTGCCTCGACCGCGGCAAGTTCATCTTCATCTGCTCGCCCGTCAAGGTCATCCCCGAGGAGATCGAGCGCGACCTCAGCTTCTTCGAGCTCGCGCTTCCCGATCAAGCCGAGCTCATCGCGTTCCTCCGTGAGCAGGCGGCAGCCATCAAGGCCGCCGGCGGGACGGCCGACGACAGCGACCCGACGCTGGCCCAGCTGGCGCGCGCGCTCCAGGGCCTCACGCTCGACGAGTCCCTGCATGCGATCCGGCGCGCGAAGACGACGCGGCAGGCACTCGATCGGGAGTCCGTCCCGGTCCTGCTCGAGGAGAAGCGGCAGCTGGTGAACCGCGTCGGTCTCATCGAGTACATCCCCAGCGTGACCGGCATCGAGCAGATCGGCGGTCTCGAGATCATGAAGAAGTGGCTGCTCGAGCGTCGCAAGCTGTTCGAGATGCGCGACGAGGTCGGAGCGGAGATCGTGCCCAAGGGCGTCCTGGTCATGGGCATCTCCGGCTGCGGCAAGAGCCTCTGCATCAAGGCGATCGCGTCGTGCTTCGAGCTGCCGCTCTATCGCATCGACATGGTCGAGATCTTCTCCGGACGCCACGGGCAGGCGGAGAGCGCGTTCGCGCGCGCCTGTCACATGCTCGAGGCGATCTCTCCCGCCGTGGTGTGGTTCGACGAGATCGAGGCCGCGATCAACACCCAGGCGAAGGAGGGCGAACAGGGGCGCATCTTCGGGTTCTTCCTCACCTGGATGCAGGAGAAGACCCGCGGCCTGTTCGTCGGCGCCACGGCCAACCGCATCGACCTGCTGCCCGCGGAGATGATCCGCAAGGGGCGCTTCGACGAGGTGTTCTTCGTCGACCTGCCGCTCGACGAGGAGCGGATCGACATCGTGCGCGTGCACCTGCGGCGGCGCGGGATCGATCCGTCGGCCTTCAACCTCGAGCGCCATGAAGAAGTTCACCCGCGGCTGGACCGGGGCCGAGCTCGAGCAGTGCGTGGTGTCGGCCCTCACGACCGCCCGCCTCGAGGACCGTGAGCTCACCGCCGACGACTTGCTGAACGCCACCGCCCGCGTCGTGCCGCTGTCGAAGACGATGAAGGAGCAGGTCGAGCACATCCGCAACTGGGCGTTCGACCGCGCGGTGCGGGCGTCGCCGCGCGACGCCGCGCGCTAGCTAGCGGCCCCGGCGCACCGTCACCAGCGCTCGCCGAACGGGCGCACGTCGATCTCGAACGTCCAGGCCGAGCGGTCCTGCCGGGCCAGCTGCCAGAACGTCTCGGCGATGGCGTCGGGCTTCAAGAAGAAGTCGTCTGGCCGATCCCCGAAGAACGCGCGCGTGTTCGGGATGTCGATGACGCCGTCGACGACGACGTAGGCGACGTGGATGCCGCCCGGCCCGAGGCTGCGTGCCATCGACTGCGCGAGGACGCGCTGGGCCGCCTTGGCGGGCGCGAAGGCCGCGAAGTTGGCTCCTCCACGCAGCGAGGCGGTGGCACCCGTGATCAGGATCGACCCGCGGCCGGCCTCGAGCATCGCCGGCGCCACCTCGCGGCTACACAGCAGGAGTCCGAGTGCGTTGACGCGCCAGGCGGCCTCGAAGGCGTCGGGCGGCGTATCGAGGAACTGGGCGAACATCCCGCTGCCCGCGTTGTAGAGAAGCGTCTCGACCGGACCCAGATCCGATCGGATGCGCGCGAAGGCGTCGCGCACGGCCTCGGCGTCACCGACGTCGGCGGCATACGCCCGCGCACCCGGAACGCTGCGCGCCAGCTCGTCCAGGCGCTCGGCCGACCGCGCGAGCATGGCGACGCGAAATCCCTCGGCGGCGAAGCGGCGCACCAGTGCGGCGCCGGTGCCCGGCCCGACCCCCGTGACTGCACACACCCGATCGCTCATGCCGCCGACGCTACTCTGGTCGCGGAGCTCAGGGTAGAAGGCGAGCGTGGCCCACATCGCGACGGTGTCCCCGGCCCGGGCGACCGGTGAGACCGCCCGGGTCTACGACCAGCTCCGCCGCATGAGCGGCTCGGACCTCGTCGCGGGCGTGGTGCAGGTCTTCAGCCTGCGGCCCGCGTCGATGCGCCGCATGATCCGGAGCTGGGAGCTGGCGATGTGGGTCGGCGACGTGCCGCGGGCGGACCGGGAGCTGGTCGCCGCGGCAGTGTCGCGGCTCAACGACTGCCACTACTGAATCGACGCCCACGAGGGCTTCCTGCAGGCTGCAGGAGGGGACGCGAGCCGGGTGGCGCCGCTGCTGGCCGGAACAGGTGCCCCCCCGACGCAGCTCGAGCGTGCCCTGGTCGATCTCGTGCGGCGGGCACACGAGGCGCCGGCGCTGCTCCGGCCCGCCGATCTGGACCCGCTGCGCGCGGTCGCCGGCGACGATGCCCTCGACTACCTGCTCGTCCTCTGCGCCTTCCACTTCATCAACCGGATCGCCGACCTGCTCGCCGTGCCCCCGGAGGTGCTCCCGGTCGCGCTGCGGCGTTTCGAGCCGTTGCGGCGACTCGGCGTACGCATGGCGAGCATGCTGCTGCGGCGGATGGACCTCGCGAACCGGCCGGACCGGACGTCGTTCGAGGACGCTTGCACCCGCGTCGAGGCGGTGGTCGGGCGGAGCGTGGCTGCCGCGCTCGAGCCCCTGCGCCCGCGCCCCAAGGTCGTCGAGTCGCTCGCGCTGGCGCTCGAGGAGCGTGACGGTGCGAGCAGCCTCGACAGCGCGACGCTGGCCCGCGTGCACCGGGTCGTCGAGGCGGCGCTGCCCCGCTCGGCGGGCGATGCGGCGGGTTTCCATCCGCGACCGGAGGATCCGCTGGACGCGTTCGCCTTCGTCGGCACGCGCTACGCCCCCCGGACGACCCCGGCGATGATCGCGGCGCTGCGGGGGACGGGATACGGCGACCTCGGCATCCTGGACCTCGCCGTCGCGGTGGCGGACGCCAACCAGTGGGCGCGGATGCACCGGTTGGCTGGCCTTCCGCCGGATCTCTTCCTGGTCGCCTGAGCGCGCGCTACCTGGCCCGGGCCCACCGCGTCGCCCACGCCTGGAGCGGGGTGAGCGCGCGCAGCAGCTCGCGCCCCGCGGCGGCGAGCCGGTAGCCGCCACCCGGGTCGAGCTCGACGAGGCCCGCCTGGCGCAGCTCGGCCAGCCGCTGGTTCAGCACGCTCGGCGACATGGCGTCGCAGCGGGCGCGCAGCCCGCGAAAGGTGAGCGCCTCGGAGCGCAGCTCCCAGAGCACGCGCAGCGTCCAGCGGCGCCCGAGGAGATCGAGCGCCGCCATGATCGGCCGTCCCGTCCGCGAGCCGCGGACCGGGCTGCCCGGGCCCGGAGCCGCCATCTTGCGCTACGCTTTCAGAAGCGCTAGTGCTACGAATTCAGAAGCCACGAAGAGGAGAAGTCGCATGACGCCGCCCGGACTGCAAGCCCGCATCGCCCCGCTCGAGCCGCCGTATCCGCCCGAGATCGACGCCAGCCTCCGCGCCATGATGCCGCGGAACTCGCCGATCCCCCCGCTGCGCCTGTTCCGGACACTGGTCCACGACCCGCGGCTCTCCGAGGCCATGACCGCGCTCGGACGCTTTCTCCTCGGCCGCGAGTGCGCACTCGACCTCCACGACCGCGAGCTGGTCATCGACCGGGTGTGCGCCCGCTGCGCGTGCGAGTACGAGTGGGGCGTGCACGTCACGGTCTACGGAGCCCGGGCCGGTCTCTCGCCGGCACAGCTCGACGCCACGGTGAGCGGAGACGCGGGCACGCCGGTGTGGAGCGAGCGCGAGACCCTGCTCGTCCGACTGGTCGACGAGCTGCACGACGCCGCGCGCGTGTCGGACGACCTGTGGGCGCAGCTCGTGAGCCACTGGTCCACGCCGCAGCTGCTCGAGCTGCTGCTGCTCACCGGCTGGTATCACGCCATCGCGTTTCTCGGGAACGGCGCGCGCGTCGAGCCCGAGGAGTGGGCGGCGCGCTTCCCTCCGGCCGCACCGGTGGCCGCCGCCCGTTGATCGCCAGCTCCGTGCAGCACCGCGAAGCCGAGACCCGACGCTAGCGCCTACGGCGTCTTGTATGGCGCCCGGTCGCCGACGTTCGCCGCCGGCGTGTAGCGGCAGAAGACGTGGATCTGCCCGTCCGGGCACTTCGCGGCCCCGCATCCGACCTTCGGGGCGAGGTCGCGTGTCTCCGCCTGGTCGTTCTTGGTGTCCCAGATGATCTGCGTGTAGTGCCCGCAGCCCGGCTTCCCCGAGTCGTCCGGCGGACAGCAGTCGAACTTGCCCCTGATCTTGAAGCAGCCTTTCTTCTGGGCATCCCCCTCGCTCAGCGCCGTGCACGTCCTCGGATAGGTGTAGCAGTGCACTTCGCCGCTCCAGAGCTTCACCGAGGTCTGCGCGATCTGCGTGGCCGTGAACGTGCCGGGCACGATCGCCAGGTTCTCGCCGACCGCGCCGCGCTGCTTGTCGTGCGTACACCCTGGACACGTCTCCGCGTAGGCGAGCGCGGCGGCCGCGAGGTCGCCGCTCCACGTGAAGGGTTTGAGCGCGGCGGCCGGCGCGGGGTCGAGCTTCCCCTCGCGTACCGCGTTGTGGGCCTTCAGGAAGGCCTCCGTATCGACCTCGACGGCCTCGCCCCGCGGCTTGGGTGTCGGCGTGGCATCATCCGCCAGAACGGGGCCGCCCGCGCCCGCGGAAGCCTCATCCCCTTCGACTGCGTCGCACTGGTCCGCACCGCAGCCCCCGACGTAGGGCGCATGGCCGAGCACCTGGCCGTCGAGCTCGACCGTTCCGACCGTCCGGACGGCGCCACGCACTCCGGTCAGGTAGATCCGCCCAGCCCGGTCGAACGGGTCGCGCGCCTCGACGCGGCTCGCCGCGAAGAGGCACGCGTCGTCGGTCCGCCGCTTCGTGGACAGGCGGACGTTTCGTCCGGAGTCGACCAGGGCGCCGGGCCCGACCGTCATTGGCCCCGTGATGGCGAGCAGCACGTCGCTGGCCGGCCCGACGCCCGTGCGGGCCGGGTCGGTCGTGAGCAGCGTCCCGTCCCGCAGGACCAGCTCTTTGGCGCCGATGACCGACAGGTTCGCGACGGCGTCGAGCTCGACCCGTCGAGAGGCCAGGCCGGCGCCCAGGAGCTCGATGACTCCCTCGGCTCCTTTTGCCCGTACGTCGATGCGCCGCCCGCCGAAGACGGTCGGCGGCCCCGGCGAGAGTCCCGTCGGGACGAGCGAGACGCCGCCGCCACGCGCGTCGATCAGCACGCGGTCCAGCGCGCCGAGGACGGTCGGTCCAGTGAGCACGATCGTGCCACGCGCGGTGAGCAGCAGATCGTCGTATGCCCGGAGATCGAGGGTGCCGGCGCTCGCCAGGTCGTCGAGGACCGCGACCATCGTCAGCGTGTCGAGGGTCGTCGGCTCCCCGTGGAGGAGTGCCCCCGGTTCGATGACGATCCGGTCGGCCTCGACGATCGTGTCCCCGTGGAACTCCACGCGGTCCTCGCCAGAGAACCGAAGGACACCGTGCAGATGCGTCTTGCCGTCGGGGAAGTCGCAGAGACCGTTGCCGTCGGCGTCGTCGAGTGCAAGGTCGATCTGGCCGTCGCCGTCGACGTCGAAGTCGCAGAGCAACTTCGCGCCTCCCGGCGCAGCGACGAGGAGGACGGCGGTCGTGATGACGCGCGCGAGACGGAGCATCATGGGGGCCCCCCGGCGATCGGGGTTTTCCACCGCGGCCACCGGCTCCCGCTGCCGATCGCCAGGCTTCGAGTGTCGGACGCCGTGCGGCGTGTTGTCAAGGCGAATTGGGAGGGATGCCGGGGATTTCTCGCCGTAGGACCCTCCCGCCCCGGGATCATCTGACCGAGCTGGTCCAGCGCTGCCTTTCGGCGCAGTTGCAGGCCGCATCCAGCACCGTCAGTCGCGCGCAGTGCACCGACGGAACGCGCAGCAAGACGGGTGCTCCACCGGGCCCCATGCGCGGTCTGTCTCCAAGGACAATGTGTCGGGACGCCGTGACGGGAGGCGCATTCTTCTCCACGACCGAACCGATCGCGGTCCGCGCCCAATGCCTTCTCGCCCGAGCTTGCGCGCCGGTTGCGCCCGGCGGGGGCGGGGACTACCACGCCACGAGTGCCGCCGCCTCCCCGGGTCAGCGTCGTCGTCCCGAGCTACAACGCGGAGCGCTTCCTCCCCGCCGCGCTCGACAGCGCGCTCGCGCAGACAGGGGTCGCGCTCGAGGTGGTGGTCGTCGACGACGGGTCGAGCGACGGCACCGGCGTGATCCTCCAGCGTTACGCCGACCGCATCCGGGCCATGCACCAGGACCATCGCGGACCCGCCGCGGCGCGCAACGCGGCCATCCGCGACGCGCACGGCGAGTACGTCGCCCTGCTCGACGCCGACGATCGCTTCCGCCCCGGCAAGCTGGCACGCCAGGTGGCCGTGCTCGACGCCCAGCCCGACGTCGGGATCGTCTACACGGGCTGGGACGTCGTCGACGGCGATGGCAGCCCGCTGCCGCATCAGGGCTGGTCACGCGACGAGGGCGACGTGCTTCCCCGGCTGCTCCTCGGCAACCTCGCCCATCCGGTCGCGGTCCTGCTGCGGCGCGCGCAGATCCTGGACGCCGGCGGCTTCGACGAGACCCTGCAGGTGAACGAGGACTGGGACCTCTTCCTCCGTCTCACCCTGCGCGGGGCGCGCTGGGCGTGCGTCGATGCGCCGCTGTGCGAGTACCGCGTGCACGGAGGGCAGAGCCATCGCCGTGCGCAGCTCGTCTACCTGACGCGGCTGCGCATCCTCGAAGGCTTCTTCGCACGTCCGGACCTCCCCGCCGAAGCGCGCGCGGTGCGGGCCGCTGCGTTCCACGAGGCCCACCTCGTGGGGGCCGCGGAGCTCTTCGCCGCCGGACGGCAGGCCGCGGCGCAGGCCGCGTTCCTCGCCGCCATCCGCGTCCGTCCGGAAAGCCTGCGGGACCCGCGGACGATGCGGCGTTTCGCCCGCCTCCTGCAGCCGACGGGCTGGCAGCACCAGACCGTGGCGGCGGGGGGCTGGCGCGACGTCATGCGGACGCTGTGGGGAGCGGTCGAGGCGACGCTCGCGACGCCGGGCCTCGAGGAGGAGATCGCCGGCCAGCGCTGGGCCGCGCGCGGGGCGGTGTTGCGCACGGGCGCGCGACTGCTGCGCAAGCGCCTCGGGCGCACGGAGCCGATCGCGGCGCCGGTTGCGCCGCGCCAGAGCGACCGGTAGACGTCCGCGCGCTTCCGATGCCGCAGAGCGTACTCGTGATCGGGCTCGACGGCGCCTGCTGGCGGCTCTTCCTGCCCTGGGTCCGTTCCGGGCGCATGCCGGCGCTCGCCGCCCTGATGGAGCGCGGCGCGTGGGGACCGCTCGCCTCCACGGTGCCGGCGCTGACGCTCCCGGCCTGGTCGTCCTTCATGACGGGCAAGAACCCCGGCGGGCACGGCGTGTACGCGTTCCATCGCATGGCGTTCGACCGCTACGACTCGGCCGGGCTCGCGAACGCCGCCGACCTGCGAGCGACCCGCATCTGGGACGTGGCCGCGCGGGACGGCAAGCGCGTCGGCGTGATCAACCTGCCCCCGTCGTACCCGCTGCGGCCGATCCCGAACGGCTACCTCGTGAGCTGCATGCTGACGCCGCCGGGCGAGCGCTACGCCGATCCGCCCGAGGTCGCCGACGAGCTGGGCGAGTACGAGATCGACCTGCCACCGCCGAAGGGGCTGCGGCGCGGCCTGCCCGACTATGGCGAGCGGGCGCTCGCCTACCTCGCCGGCATGCGCCGGCAGACGCGGCTGCGCGGCGAGGCGACGCTGCGCGTGATGGAGCGCAGGCCGACCGACGCCACGTGCGTGGTCTTCTATGCGCCCGACCGCGTGCAGCACTATTTCTGGGAATACGTCGATCCCGAGCACCCGGCTCCGGACGGCGCGCTCGACGAGCCCGTGCGGGCCGCGCTGCTCGCGGTCTACGACGAGCTCGACCGGGCCGTCGGCCGGCTGGTGGACGCGGCGGGACCCGAGGCGAACGTCGTCCTCCTCTCCGACCACGGCTTCGGGACCAAGCCGGAGCGCTCGGTGCGCGTCAACCGCTGGCTCGCCGATCGGGGCCTGCTCAGGCGCCATCCGCTCTGGACACTGCGCCGGCGCATCGTGCGCAAGACCTTCCCCGCGGCGTGGCGCGCGCGCTACGACACGCTCGATCACATCCTGGTGAACCGCCCGCGCAGCCGGGCGTGGAGCGAGGCGCTCTTCACCGGCACCGCCGGAATCTGGGTGCACGAGCGCGGCCGCTATCCGCTCGGCTGCGTCGAGCCGGGCGAGGAGTACGAGCGCGTCCGGACGCAGATCCTGGAGGGGCTGCGCGGGCTCACCGACCCGGGCGGCCACCGCGTGTTCCGCAACGTGCAGCGGCGGGAGGACCTGTACCGCGGGCCCTACGTCGCGACCGCGCCGGATCTGGTGGCGGTGTGCGAGTCGCGCTTCGGCATCATCTTCGAGAGCCTGCGCCGCGAGCTGCGCTCGCCCGAGCTCTTCGGGCCCTACGAGGAGCTCGGCTACACGGGCACGCACGACCCGAGCGGGCTCTACCTGCTCGCGGGCCCCGCCGTCGCGGCGCTCGGCGAGGGTCCCGAGTATCCCATCGAGGCCGTCGCGCCGACCGTCCTCCATCTGCTCGGCGTCCCGGTGCCGGCGGACTTCGAGGCGGCGGTGATGGCCGCCGCGCTGCGTCCGGAGTTCCTCGCGGCGCATCCCGTGCGCTCGCAGCCGGCCGTCGGCGACGCGGCGGCCGAGGCCGCAGGGTGGCGGTCGAGCGAGGACGAGGCGCACGTCGCCGAGCACCTGCGCGCGCTCGGCTACTTCGAGTGATTCAGCGCGGCGCGCTCGCCGTCCCCAGCGCCACCGCCGGCGGCAGCCCGGCGCCCATCAGGTCGACGAAGTTGTCGCAGTAGAAGCGCTGCTTCGCCTCCTCCGGGACGCCGGCCAGGCTGGCCTCGAAGCGCCGGATCGGATTCCGCCCGCCCTCGACGTGCGGCCAGTCGGACGAGAAGAGGCAGACCTCGGGACCGGTCTGCTCGATGATCCAGCCGACGGGCTCGGTGGGGTAGGGGGTGACGCGGACCTGACGGCGAACGTACTCGCTGGGCCTGAGCGCGAGCTTGCGCAGGCGCTCCTCGCCCTTGGCGAACGCCTCGAAGGCAGCCTCGAGCTGTCGCATCCAGCTCGGCAGCCAGATCGCGCCCTGCTCGATGACGCCCACCTTCAGGCGGGGGAAGCGATCGAAGATGCCGTCGAAGATCATGGTGGCGAGCGTCTGCATGGGCGGGTGGGGGATCGCCATGTAGTCGACGGAGCGAAAGTTCTCGGCGCCGCCGTGGAAGTCCGGCACCGGCGGCAGGCCGTTGTCGAAGTAGCGCGGCGAGAGCAGCTGGCCGCCGCCGCCGACGTGGAAGACGATCGGGAGGCCCGCTTCCTCGGCGACGGCCCAGACCGGAAACAGGCCGACGTGGCTCGGCGAGTGCGTCGCCGGGCAGGCGGACGGCACGAGCAGCGCCTGGCAGCCCATCGCCACCGCTTCCGCCGCCATCGTGCGGGCGCGTGCGAAGTCGGCGAGCGGGACGTATCCGACGGTCAGGAGCCGGCGATCGACGGCGCAGAAGTCGACCATGGCGCGGTTGTGCGCGCGCGCGAGGCCGTAGGCGAAGTCGCCGTCCGGCTCGTGCTCGGTCTGGCAGAGGTACTGGCTCAAGAACGTGTTGAACACCAGCTGGCTCGCGAAGCCGAGCAGGTCGAGGGCACGCGGCCGGTCCTCCTTCACGAACGAGCCCAGCGCGCTCCAGTTCTTGCGCAGCATGATCTCGGCCTCGGCCTGCGGCCGCTCGGCGGGATCGGCGTGCCGCCGCCGCAGCTCGTCGATGAAGGTCTCCTCACCGGGCTTGACGCGGCTCAGGTAGAGCGGCCGCATGCGCTCGCGGATTCCCGGATCGGCCCAGGGCACGAGCCAGTCGGGCGTCTCCACCACGTGGGAGTCGGCGTCGTGGATGGTGCGGCCTTCGGCGTAGGGCATGGGGGGACCTAACCGCGAGGGCTCGGGGGTCGTCAAGCGCGTGGCGTGACGATCGGCCCGGCTGGCGGCGGTACGGCGGGTGCTGTCCCCGTCGTGCCGCCGCGGACTCCTGACGGAGGATATCGGCGCGTGCGACCGGCGCTCAGTCCGCCTTGGCGGAGAACTTCGTGGGCTCGTTCGTCCCCGCGCTCGCGTGCGTCGTCTCCCAGCAGCCGCCTGCCGCCTGCAGCTGCACGCGGACCGGCATCGCGTAGGGCGGGTCATGGAGGATCGGGAGGCTCGATCCCTTGCCAGACGCGCTCAGCCGCGACTTCTCCACCGGACCGGCATACAGGACGATCTTGTTGATGCCGAGCTGTGACGACGACTTGTCGGCATAGACGAACCCGTTCCCCTTCTTGGCGGCCTCCCAGCAGTCCTTGCCATCGCACGTCCCGCCGGCAGGGATGGGAGCGGCGAAGACCAGGCGGGGCGTGGCGTCGTAGATGCAGACGCGAACCGGATCCCCGTCGAGCGGGTCGCCGAATTCGGATGGGGCGACCGCGTCGCCCTTGCCGAGCTTCCACTTGAAGATCTTCTTGTCCGCCTTCGTCTTGAGAACGACCGCACCCGCCTTCCCGCCGCTCGCGACGGAGCCCTTGCAGTTGGGGAGCGGTGCCGCAGCGCAGGAGCCGGGGCCGCCGCAATCGCCGAGGCCGGTGAGGGACGATTCGGAACTCACTTCCGGGGTTGGTGTCCCGAGCGCCCCGAGGCCTGGGATGGAGGGATTCACGAAACCAGCCTGGATGCAGAACTCGTCCGACAAGGGATCGTTTTCGACGACCTGTTTCGGTGTCTTGACGATGGCCGGCACGCCGGAGACGCCGGGAAAGTTGGCCTTGATCGCGTCGGCGACGTCTTTCGGGAAGGTCGAGCCGTCCAGCCAGAAGTCCGCGGGAATTTCCAGGAAGTTGTCCGTGGCGCAGAGGAAGACCGTGCGTCGCGGCTCGTTGTTGTCGCTGGCGCAGGTGTTGGTGTCGATGATGTCTTGCCCGCGCTCGCTGCAGCCGATGTTTCCTCCGAACGAGAACGTGAAGTCCGGAATGGTGAACGTGCTGCCATCCGACTTCTTGCCTGCCATGGCAACCGTCAGGCGTCGAGAGTCGTCGGGATCCGCCGAGATTCGGAGGCGCGCCGCAAAGCCGACCGTCGGCGCGAGGACGCATTGCGCGGACGGGCTCTGGCAGGACGTCTTGTCGAGGGCATCAGGGACGGTGCAGTTCCAGATACACGGGGAGCCGTCGGTGCACCGGCCGAGCTGGTACTTCCGTTCGTCCGGACCCGGAGCGCCGGCCATGGCGTGCGTCCTAGCGCAGAGCGCAAGGACGACGGCAGAGAGAACGATCCTCGCACGTCGAGTCATCTGGGGTCCTTTCTTCGTGAAGAGAGCTAGCTTGGTGCTGTACGCAACCCGCCTCGAGCTGTCAAGGTAATTGCCGGCTCTGTTCGGCGTGCGGCGACCTCACGGCCCAAACGCGGGCTCGGCCGGGAGGACGGTCTCGTTGACCGGCGGCGCACGCTCACAGTAGGACCACCGGGATGAAGCTCGGCCTCATGGTCGGATACTGGATGTTCGGTCCGAACGATCCGTCGCCGCTCGCGCTCGAGGCGGAGCGGCTCGGCTACGACTCGGTGTGGACCGCGGAGGCCTACGGCTCGGACGCCTTCTCGCCGCTCACCTGGATCGCCGCGCGCACCTCGCGCATCAAGCTGGGCACGGGGATCGTCCAGATCTCGGCGCGTACCCCGGCGTGCGTCGCGATGACCGCGATGACCATCGATCACCTCTCCGGCGGCCGCCTGATCCTCGGGCTCGGCGTCTCGGGGCCGCAGGTCGTCGAGGGATGGTACGGGCAGCCGTTCCCCAAGCCGCTCGGCCGCATGCGCGAGTACATCACGCTGCTCCGTCTGATGCTGAAGCGCGAGCAGCCGGTCACGTTCGACGGGGCGCACTACCAGCTGCCGCTGCGCGGCGGCTCGGGGCTGGGAAAGCCGCTCAAGCTCATCACCCGCCCGCTGCGCGAGCACGTGCCGATCTACCTCGGCGCCGAGGGCCCGAAGAACATCGCCATGGCCACCGAGCTGTGCGACGGCTGGCTGCCGCTGTACTACTCGCCCTACCGGCCCGAGGTGTACGCGGACGCGCTGGGCGGTGCGAAGCCCGGATTCGAGATCGCCTGTCCGGTGACGGTGAACGTGAACGAGGACCTCGCGACGGCGTTGCTGCCCGTCAAGTACATGCTCGCCTTCTACATCGGCGGCATGGGCGCCAAGAAGCAGAACTTCCACGCCAACCTCGTGCGCCGCATGGGCTACGGCGAGGCCGTCGATCGCATCCAGGAGCTCTTCCTCGCCGGCCGGCGGGACGAGGCGGCCGCCGCGGTGCCCGACGACTTCGCCGACGAGATCTCGCTGGTGGGTCCGAAGGAACGCATCCGGGACCGCATCCAGATCTGGAAGCGGAGCGCGGTGACGACGCTGCTCGCCGGCACGGGCGACGTGCAGGCACTGCGGACGCTGGCGGAGGCGAGTGGCTGACCGAGCACCTTGTTGGCCTGGCCTGGTTGTGCTATCCAGGTGTCATGCCGAGGGTGAATTTGACCCTTGATACTGTAACGTTTGAACGGCTAGAGAAGCACGCCAGGCGACTGCGGAGGCCCTACGCCCGCCTGGTGACGGAGGTCCTGAAGGAGGGCCTCGACAGACGCGAGGCCGCCGAGCGGCGAACGAAGCTCGCCCGCGACTATGCCGCCGGTCGAGCGGACGACGGATCCGTGCTCCGGGATCTCGAGGGGGCGCAGGACGAATTGCTCGATGATGAGGACGCCTGAGCCCGCGGAGGTTCGCCGTGGCGACGTCCTCTGGATCCGATGCGAGCCCTCCGTCGGTGTCGAACCCAGGAAGACGAGAACGTGTGTCGTGGTATCGAACGACGTGGCAAACCGATACGGGCGAGCGATCACGGTCGTGCCGACTCAGGCATATAACGCCGAGCGCGCGCAGCGCGCCTACATCGTCGATCTGCGAAAGCCACGCTCGTCTCTCGATCAACCCCGGGTGGCCAACGCATCCATGGTGATGACCTACGACCGGGCCCGGGTCCTCAAGCGCGCAGGCCGCATCTCATCGGAGGCTCGGCAGGCGCTGGACGAGGCGCTGCGCATCCATCTCGGGCTGAGAAGGCTCTGAGCGCGCCGCCTTCGCGTTGACGGCGCGAAAGGCAGTTCGATATCGTCATCCTCGACCGCTCCATGAACCCTCTCCGCGACATCGCCCGCCGCGTCTCCAACTGGGGTCGGTGGGGCGCCGAGGACGAGCGCGGCACCGTCAACTTCATCACTCCGGAGGTGATCCGCCATGGCGCCGGGTGCGTGAAGCGTGGGGTGGTGTTCAGCCTCGCCCTGCCGTTCGCCGGCGACGGCCCGCAGTTCGGCCAGGGGGGGCGCATCAATCCGGTGCACCTGATGACGTCGCTGCAGAATCAGCTCGGTCCCGATCCCGATGGCCCGCGCTACTCCGACGACGTCATCATGATGCCGCTGCAGTGCGCGACCCAGTGGGACTCGCTGGCGCACGTCCATTACGGCGGGCAGCTCTACAACGGTCACGCCGCGTCCACCCTCACGGCGGCGGGCGCCGCGCGCAACGGCATCGACAAGATGGCGGCGGGCATCGTGTCGCGGGGCGTGCTGCTCGATCTGGCGCGCGCCCAGGGCGTGGAGCGCCTGGCGCCGGGGCACGTGATCGTACCGGCCGCGCTCGAAGCGGCGGAGCGCGCCCAGGGCGTGCGCGTCGAGTCCGGCGACGTGCTCCTGGTGCGCACCGGCCACATGCGAGCCTTCACCGTCGATCGGGATCGGGTCGCCTACATGAAGCGGATGCCGGGACTGGGGGTGGCGTGCGTCGAGTGGCTGCACGCGCGCGAGGTCGCCGCGGTGGCCAGCGATACCAACATGGTCGAGGTCTTCCCGCTGGAAGATCCGGCCGTGATGCTGCCGGTGCACAGCCTGTGCATTCGCGACATGGGGCTCACCCTGGGGGAGATGTTCGACCTCGAGGCGCTCGCCGCCGACTGCGCGCAGGACGGGGCATGGACGTTTCTCTTCAGCGCCCCGCCGCTGCCCGTGACCGGGGGCGTCGGCTCGCCGATCAACCCGCTCGCGATCAAGTAGCACGCTCTCAGTCCGACTTGTCCTTCAGGATGCTTCCGTCCTGCTTGAGGAACGGCGCGCTGAAGTCCGAGCCCCAGCAGGTCGCAGCGCCGCTGCGATGGAGCCGCACGGCGAGCGGCCCCGCGAAGGCCGACGGCGCCGGCATCACCAGCGGACCGCCCTTGCCCTTGAAGACGATCTTCGCCTTGCCGTCGATCAGTCCTTCCTTGAGCTGGATGGACTGGGTGCCGGTGGGTACGAGCGCCTTGTTCCTGTAGGCATAGCTCGTCGGCTTGGCGGTCCAGCAGGGCTTCCCCGCGCAGGTGCCGCCGTGCGCGGCCGTCGCGCTCGCGACCAGGGAGCCGCCGTCGTAGAGACAGAGGGCATAGTCGTCGCTCCCCGGCGGGTCGCCGAAGTCCGCCTTGGCGGTGGCCTGACCCGCCCACTTCCAGACCAGCTGATCGCCGGTGTCCGGCATCTTGTCCTTCAGCTGGAAGGACGACTTCGCGGTCTGGACGGTGGTCCGGCAGGTCGCGGGCGCCGGAGGGCAGAGCGTGCTGGGCCCGTTGGTGTTCTGCATGAGCACCACGACGTCGGCGATCTCGTCGCTCAGCGCGAGGTCGATGTCGCCGTCGTTGTCGAAGTCGACCAGCACGGCGCACGACGGATTCGAGGGCGCCTCGATGTCCTGGTTGAAGCTGAAGTGGCCGGCGCCGTCGTTCAAGTAGATGCGCCACAGCCCCGCGCTGTAGCTCGACAGTACCCAGTCGAGGTCGCCGTCGCCGTCGAGGTCGCCCAGGTCGCTGGCGGGGGTGTGATCGGGCATCGCTACCGTGACCGGTGCGGCGAGCGTCCCGTCGCCGTTGCCGCGCAGCAGCGCGCCGTTGGCGACTCCGGCGCCGCCCGCATTGGCGAGCGCCGCATCCATGTTCCCGTCGCCGTCGACGTCGCCCACGGCCACCTGCCAGGGCGGCCCCGCCGCATTCTGGGCCGGGCCCGCGGTGAGCGTGCCGTCGCCGTTGTTGCGCACGACGGTGGCCTTCATGTTGCCCACACAGCCGACCACCAGGTCGGTGATGCCGTCGTTGTCCATGTCGGCCGCGGCCATGCCCCAGGGGTTGCTGCATCCGGGGTCGAAGAACGTCGGCGGATCGCTGAACGTCCCGCTGCCGTCGTTCAGCAGCAGGGCGAGCGTGCTGTCGCCGGCGACGGCGTCGACGATGTCCATGTCGCCGTCCCCGTCCACGTCGAGCACGGCGACGCCGTGAGGCTGGTTGCCCGTGAGCACGGACTGCGAGCCGCTGAAGGTGCCGTCACCCTTGCCGTGGACGATCCACACGCCGCCGCTCTCGGTGGCGGAGACGGCGATGTCGATCTTGCCGTCGTTGTCGAAGTCGCCGGGCTCGTTGGGGCTGGACTCGACGCCGACGGGCACCGGCGCGAGAAAGGGCTGCTGGTAGAGCCCCGAGCCGTCGCCGCGATTCAAGAACACGCGCAGGTCGGCGCTCACCTCGTTGACGGTGGCGAGATCGATCCAGCCGTCGCGGTCGAGGTCGGCCTGGACGGCGCCGTAGATGCGAGTCTGGACCCCGTTCTTGCGGTTCGACATGACGTCGATCTGCTGGAAGTTCAGGGCGGCCGGCTGGGACCGGACGATGAACTCGAAGGCGAAGCCGGCGCTGCGCATCGGCGTGGCGTCGGCGGCATGCACGTCGTGTGACAGGTTCACGAGCACGGTCTCGCCGGCGGAGAAGGGCTTCGACGGCGTGAAGGTGAGCGTCTGGTTGCCGTTCGAGAACGCGACGGTGCCCGTCGCCGTCCCGGTGGCGCGTCCGAAGACCCGGAAGCTCGACGAGTCGATCGACGAGGTCTGCAACGCCTGGTCGAAGGTCACGGAGATCGCGGTGCCGGCGGGAGCGAACGTGTGCCGCACCGGAACCGTCGACACCACGTTGGGCTGCGCGCCGAGGGCCGCATGCGCCGCGATCAGGCTCAGCGCGGTCCCGAGGACGGTCGCCCGGACGCGATGGTGGCTCTGCATGGATGTCTCCCCCTCCGCGCGACGACGGGTTCCGGCTCGCACGCTGCGCCAGCGTCCGCGCGGAGCGCTGATCTACCACGACACGGTAGCGCGAGGGTAGGCGATTCTGTCGCAGGCGCGGTGCGTTGCTTTGCCGTGGCCAGCAGGCTAGCACGGCGCGCGATGAGCCTCGTGATCGCCCGGGCGGCAAGGTTCGGCGCGCTCCTCCGTTGCCGCTGATGCGTGGTCCCGACGGCTTCTCGCGGTCCTCGCTGCTCGCCTATGCCGGCAGCGCCCGCCGGCGGTACGAGCGCGAGCTCGCGACCCTGGTCGAGCTGCCGAGCGTCTCCGCCGATCCGGCGCACGCCGGCGACGTCCGGCGCACCGCCGAAGCGGCGGCCCGCCTCGTCCGCTCGCTCGGCGGCCAGGCGGCGATCGTCCCGACCGGCGGCCATCCGCTGGTTCACTGCACCTTCCAGCGCGACCCCCGGCTGCCCACCGTCACCATCTACAACCACCTCGACGTGCAGCCCGCGGGCGAGCCGGAGTGGCGCAGCGACCCCTTCCGCTTCACCCGGCGCGGCGATCGCTACGTCGGCCGGGGCACGACCGACGACAAGGGGCCGGCGCTCGCCGCGCTGTTCGGCGCCAAGTATGCCGTCGATCACGACGTCGCGCTCAACGTCCAGCTCCTCTGGGAGCTCGAGGAGGAGATCGGCTCGCCGCATTTCGAGCCGGCGATCCGGCGGCACCGTCGCGCGCTCGCGACCGACGCCGTCGTCGTGTCGGACACCATCTGGGTGTCGCGCAATAGGCCGGCGTGTCCCGCGGGGCTGCGCGGCCTGCAGGGCTTCCGGCTGACGCTGCGCACCGGCACCACGGATCAGCACTCCGGCACCACGGGCGGGGTGGCTCGCAATCCGGTCGCGGAGCTGGCGGCGTTGCTCGCCGCGATGGTCGACGCCGGGACCGGACGGGTGAAGATTCCCGGCTTCTATCGCGACGTGGTGCCGCCCTCACGCCACGAGCTGCACGACCTCGAGCGCGCCGGCTTCTCGCTCGCGCGCTTCAAGCGCGATCACGGCTTCCGTTCGCTGCGCACGGACGACGCGCTGGACGCCATGCGGCGACTCTGGTGCCGCCCGACCTTCGAGGTGCACGGGATCGCCGGCGGGTATCAGGGACCGGGGGTGAAGACGGTCGTGCCGCCGGCGGCGACCGCGATCGTCTCGTGCCGGCTCGTGCCGGACATGGCGCCCGCCAGGGTCGTGCGCCTCGTGCGCGAGTTCGTCCGCCGCCGCAACCCGGACGTGGTGGTCGCCCCGGAGCACGGGCTCGAGCCGTATCGCGGACGAACGAGCGGCCCGCACGTGGACGCGATCCGCGCGGCGATGCGCTTCGCGTTCGGTCGTGAGCCGGTCCTGGTGCGGGAGGGAGGGTCGATCGGGGCGGTCGTCTCGATGGAGCGCGTGCTGCGGGCGCCGGTGCACTTCCTCGGACTCTCGCTGCCCGAGCACGGCTACCATGCGCCGAACGAGTGCTTCGACTGGCGTCAGGCCCGGGGCGGCATCCTGGCGTTCGCGAAATACCTCGAGCAGGTTGGCGCGCGGCGCTCCGCCGCGACGCGCTGACGCGCCTCTCAGCGAGCCGCCGTCCGTCGCCGGGCCGTCGCCGGCAGGCAGAGCGCGCGTTCGACGAGCTCGCGCAGCCGCCGGGCGAGCGTGTCCCGGTCGGTGCGCATGCCGCCCGCGACCCAGTCGGCCAGCAGCACCTGATCCATGGCGCTGAACAGCTTGGCGAGGTAGCCCGGGTCCTCGTCGACGAACTCGCCGGCCGCCACGCCGCGGCGGAAGATACCCGCCTGGAGCTCGTGGATCTCCTGCCAGTAGCCCTGCTGCGTCGGGCTGCCGGTGACGGGACCGAGGGCCCACGAGGCGCCGGAGCGCAGGTGCATGCGCAGGAAATGGGGGTGGGAGACGAAGTAGTCGACGTAGACCTTGATCAGCGCCGCGAGTGCTTCCCGGGCATCGAGGTCGCGCGCGGCGAGATCGCGCGCGAGGCGCAGCAGCTCCTGACCGCGCTCCTCGAGCAGCGCGGCGTACAGCTCGGCCTTGCCGGGAAAGATGGCGTAGATCGTTCCCATCGAGAGGCCGGAGCGCCCCGAGATCTCGAGCACCTTGGCCGGCTCGTAGCCACGCTCGGCGAAGACCTGCTCGGCCGCGTCGAGGATGTGCTGGCGATACACGCCGGTGCGCGCGAGCCGGGCCTCGTCGCGGGCCTTCTTGCGGGGCATGGCGGCATCGTACCATTCGTGATCGTAGTTGACAAATCGTATTTCCGAATGGTAATTCGGAGTCACGAGCGAGGGCTCGACGCCCGGCCGAAGGAGAAGCTGATGGAATTCGGGATCTTCTCGCAGATGCACTGCCCGCCATGGGATGACGAGCATTCGCGCTACCTGCGGGAGCTCGAGATCTCGGAGCTCTGCGACGCGGTGGGATTCAAGTACGACTGGTCGCCGGAGCACCACTTCCTGCAGCACTACTCCCATCAGCCGGCGCCCGAGGTGTACCTCTCCTGGGTCGCCGCCCGCACCAAGCGCATCCACGTCGGCACCGCCATCACCAACATCACCGCCGCCGTGAACCACCCCGCTCGCGTTGCCGAACGCATCGCCACCATGGACCACCTCTCGGAGGGCCGGGTCGAGTTCGGCACCGGACGCGGGTCGTCGTCGGCCGAATGGGCGGGCTTCGACATCCCGTCGGCGGCCGAGACGAAGCCGATGTGGCGCGAGTCGCTCGAGCAGATCCCGCGCATGTGGCGTGACGAGCCCTACAGCTTCGACGGCCGCTACTTCCGCATGCCCGAGCGCACCGTCCTGCCCAAGCCCTACTCCAAGCCGCACCCGCCCATGTGGGTGGCGTGCTCGAGCCCGCCGACCTTCATCGAGGCCGGAGAGCTCGGCCTGGGCGCGCTCTGCTTCACGTTCGGCACCCCGGCGGACATCGCCGAGCACGTCCGGAACTACAAGCAGGCCATCAAGCGCTGCACCAAGCCGGTCGGCGCGTACGTCAACGACAACATCGCCGTCACCACGAACATGTTCTGCTTCGAGGACGGCGACGAGGCCCGGCACCTCTACTCGAAGGCGAAGGTGGGTGCGTTCACGGGGTACTTCTTCAAGTGGCTCGACTCCATCCCGCGTCCGAAGGGCCTGCCTCCGACCGGGCCCATTCCGCCGTTGCCCGACCCGACGCCGGCCGAGCTCAAGGCCGGGCTCGCCGCCGGCGGCCGGCAGATCGGCTCGCCCGGGGAGATCGCCAAGGTGATCGACATGTACGTCGAGCTGGGAGTCGATCAGCTCATCTACGCGCCGCTCACCCTGACCCTCGACCAGAAGCACGTCCTGCGCTCGATCGAGACCTTCGGAAAGCACGTGCTGCCGCGCTTCGACCGCGATCCGATGCACAGCACCACGCGGCAGCGGGAAGCGGCCCTGGCGGCACAGGCGGCGTAGCGCCGTCCGGGGGGTACGTCGCAGCACATGGCGGAGTCGACCCTCAGCGAGATCCTGATCGGCGGCCGCTGGGTGCCTGCCGCCGGCGGGACCTATCCGGTGATCGACCCGGCAACCGAGGAGATCGCCGGCCGCGCCCCCGAGGCGTCGACGGACCAGGTGCGGGAGGCGGCACGCGCGGCGCGCGCGGCGTTCGAGCGGGGACCGTGGCCGCGCATGTCGGGCGCGGAGCGCGGCGCGCGGCTGCGCGAGGCGGCCGCGCGGTTCCGCCAGGCCGCGCCCGGCCTGGTCGATCTGACCATCGCGGAGACCGGCTCCGTGCGACCGGTCGCCGAGTCGCAGCAGGTCGGCGCGGTGCCGCTGCGCCTGGAGCGATACGCCGAGCTGGCGAGCCTGGGAGCCGACACGCCGGTGGCACCGCGCGAGGGACCGGGCGGCATCGCCTTCGGCGTCGCCGCGCGGGAGCCCGTCGGCGTGGTCGCCTGCATCACGCCGTACAACTTCCCGATGACCAACTGCGCCGGGAAGATCGGTCCGGCGCTGGCGTGCGGCAACACGGTGGTGGTGAAGCCGGCGCCGGTGGACCCCCTCGGCGTGGGCGCGCTCTGTCGCATCGTGAACGACGTCCTTCCGCCGGGCGTGCTGAACTTCGTGTGCGGCGCGGGACCCGCGAGCGGCGAGGCGCTCGTCGAGGCGCCCGAGGTGGACATGATCTCGTTCACGGGCTCGACGACCGTGGGGCTGCGCATCCAGGAGACCGCTGCGCGCAGCCTCAAGCGGACGCTCCTCGAGCTGGGCGGCAAATCGCCGCAGATCGTCTTCGCCGACGCCGACCGCGAGGCGGCCCTGCGGGGCGCCGCCCAGGTGTGGACGTTCCACACCGGCCAGATCTGCATCGCGGGAACCCGGCTGCTGGTCGAGGCGTCGATCTACGACGAGTTCACCGCGGCGCTGGTCGAGCGCGCGAGCGCCATCAGGATCGGCGACCCGCGCGAGCCGGGCGTGGTGATGGGGCCGCTCGTCTCCGCCGCTCAGCGCGAACGCGTCGAGGGCCACGTCGCGCACGGCCTGGAGGAGGGCGCCGTGCTCGCCTGCGGCGGGAAGCGCCCGGCGCACCTCCGGCGCGGGTGGTTCGTCGAGCCGACGCTGTTCACGCGGGCGACGAACGCGATGACCGTGGCGCGCGAGGAGATCTTCGGCCCGGTGATCACGGCCATCCCGTTCCGCGACGAGGCCGAGGCGATCGCCCTCGCCAACGATTCGGACTACGGCCTGTACGCCTACCTCTGGACGCGCGATCGGGCGCGGGGCACGCGCGTGGCGCGCGCGCTGCGCACCGGCACCGTGCAGGTGAACAGCGCGAGCGGGATGCATCCCGACGCGCCCTTCGGCGGCTACAAGCGCTCGGGCATCGGACGCGACGGCGGGGCGTGGGCGCTCGCCGCCTACAGCGAAACGAAGTACATCGGGTGGACGGCATGAGCTTCGACACGATCATCAAGAGCGGCACCGTGGTGGACGGCTCCGGGCTTCCGAAGCGGGTGGCCGACGTCGGCATTCGCAATGGCATGGTCACCGACATCGGGCGGCTGTCCGGCGCGAAGCGCACGATCGATGCGGACGGTCTGGTGGTGATGCCCGGCATCATCGATGCCCACACGCACTACGACCCGCAGCTCACCTTCGAGCCCTTCGCCACCTCGTCGTGCTTCCACGGCGTCACGGCCGTCGTCGCGGGCAACTGCGGCTACTCGATCGCGCCGGTCCGCCCCGCGGACCACGACTGGGTGACGAAGCTGTTCGCCAAGGTGGAGGGCATGTCTCCCCGCGTCCTCGGCGAGGGACTCCCGTGGGACTGGGACACGTTTCCGTCGCTGCTGGACGCGCTCGACGCCCGCATCGGCATCAACGCGGCGATCTACGTCGGCCACTCGGCGCTGCGCCGCTGGGTCATGGGCGAGGCCGCCTCCGAGCGCAAGGCGACGGCGGACGAGGTCGCGACCATGCAGGGCCTGGTGCGCGAGGCGATGCGCGCCGGCGCGGCCGGATTCACCTCGTCGCACGCGCCCACCCACGTCGACCCGCAGGGCCGGCCGGTGCCGTCGCGCCACGCGGACTTCGACGAGGTGCTGGCGCTCGCGGCCGCGGCGGGCGAGGGCGGGGCGGGCTCGATCGGCTTCCTCGCGCGCACGGCGGTGCAGGGCTACGACGCCGAGGACCGCGCCCGGGTCGTGAAGCTGGCGCACGCCTCCGGGCTTCCGGTGGTCGTGCAGGGCATGGGCTACCGGCCCGGGCAGCGCGAGACGTGGGACAACCAGACCGCGTTCCTCGCCGACACGCGCCGCCAGGGCGCCGCCGTCTTCTCGATGCTCCGCACCCAGCCCTTCATGCGCCCCTTCAACTGGAAGCGCGGCACGTCGCTCTTCGACGGCGTGTTCCACTGGCGCGACATCCAGGCGCTCCCTGCGGCGCAGCGGCTGGCCCGGATGAAGGATCCGCAAGCACGCGCCGAGCTGCGCTGGGCGCTCGACAATCCGAACAAGGATCCGGACAAGGGCTCGACGCTGCCGCCCCCCGCCATGACGGCGCTCTTCGTCGATCGCTCGGCGACCGATCCGGGCGCCGAGGGCAAGAGCGTCGCCCAGCTGGCGAAGGAGCGCGGCGTCCATGCCGCCGACGTCGTCTGCGAGCTGGCCGCCGCCGACGGCCTCGAGACCCAGTTCCTGTGGAACTCCGAGTCGCCCGCGTGGATCGAGGCCAACGGCGAGTCGCAGCGCAATCCGCACATGATCATCGGCACCGGCGACGGCGGCGCGCACGCCGATCGCGACGACGGCGCCGAGTGGTCGACCTACTTCCTGCGCTCCTGGCTGCTCGACCGCGAGCACATGACGCTGGAGGAAGGCGTGCGCCGCATCACCCACCTGCCGGCGATGATCTGCGGCATCCCGCTGCGCGGGCTCCTCGCCCGCGGCTATCACGCCGACCTCGTGCTGATCGATCCGGCACGCCTCCGGCTCGGCAAGAAGCAGCTCGTGGCCGACATGCCGGGCGGCGAGGACCGCTGGCAGGTGCGACCGGAGGGCGTCGCGCGGGTCATGGTGAACGGCGAGGTGATCGTCGAGAACGGCGAGCTGACCGGGGCGCGCAGCGGGCGCGTGCTGCGCATCGGAAACCCCGGGTGACGGTCGCCAGATGAAGGCGGTCGTCTTTCACGGACCCGCGCGC
This sequence comes from uncultured delta proteobacterium, assembly GCA_963815115.1. Taxonomy (GTDB): domain Bacteria; phylum Desulfobacterota; class Binatia; order DP-6; family DP-6; genus CAVQLX01. The sequence goes on from CAWFFN010000005.1 coordinate 514,094, forward strand.
GGCGTCGTCGTCGAGGACGTGGCGGTGCGCGATCCCGGCCCGGGCGAGGTGCGCGTCGCGATCCGCGCCGCGGGGCTCTGCCATTCCGACCAGAGCGTCATCAACGGCACGATCCCGTATCCCGTGCCCGTGGTGCTGGGACACGAGGGCGCGGGTCTCGTCGAGGCGGTCGGCCCGGGCGTCACGAGCGTCAAGGAAGGCGACGCCGTGATCCTCTCGACGCTCGCGCACTGCGGCCGGTGCGCCGCGTGCGAGGGCGGCAAGCCGACCGCCTGTCGCAACGCGCCCAATCCGAAGGACACGACGCCGTTCGCGATCAAGGGAACGCCGGTCCACCAGTTCGCCAACGCCTCGGCCTTCGCCGAGCTGACGCTGGTACGCGAGCAGAGCGCCATTCCCGTCGACCCGCGCGTGCCGTTCGATCGCGCGGCGCTCATCGGCTGCGGCATCATGACGGGCGTCGGGGCGGTCCTGAACCGCGCCCGCGTCGAGGCGGGATCGTCGATGGCGGTGTTCGGCGTCGGCGGCATCGGCCTCAACTGCGTGCAGGGCGGCGTCCTCGCCGGCGCGGCGCCGATCATCGCCGTCGACGTGAACCCGCAGAAGCTCGAGCTGGCCCGGCGCTTCGGGGCCACGCACGTGGTGGACGCGTCGCGCGAGGACGCGCTCGCCGCGGTGCGCGACCTGACCTCCGGCGGGGCCGAGTACAGCTTCGAGTGCGTCGGCAACCTGGCGGTCATCCGCCAGGCGCTCGACGCCATCGCCCCCGGCGGCACGCTCACCATCGTCGGGGTGCCGCGCATCGGCTCGACGATCGAGCTGGTGGTGCACAGCCTCTACAACAACAAGGCCATTCTCGGCTGCCGCTACGGCGCGGCGCGGCCGCGCCGCGACTTCCCGATGCTCGCCGACCTCTACCTCGCGGGCCGCCTCCGCATCGACGAGCTCATCACCGACCGCTATCCCCTCGACGACTTCGACCGCGCGCTGCGCGACCTGGAGGACGGCCGCCTGGCGCGCGGCGTCTTCCAGCTCGGCGGCGGCCACTGAGGAGAGCACCCCATGGGACGCTTCGGGACGCACGTGATCGACGCCGACGGACACGGCGGCGACCTGCCCAACTGGCAGGCCCGCATTCCCGCCGCCTTCCAGCCGAAGTGGGAGGAGCGCCGCGAGCGCATCAAGAAGCAGTTCGCCAACCTGCCTGGCGTCGGCATCAAGGAGACCAAGGGCACGGCGAAGCTGAACAGCCTGGAGCGCCCGGGCATGACCGACCCGAGGTCGCGCCTCGAGGACATGGACCTCGAGGGCATCGACCAGACCGTCATGTTTCCGGGCGGCGCGGGCGAGGAGTGGGCCGGGCTCGACCGCGACTTCGCGATCGCGCTCTGCCGCACCCTGAACGACTGCCGGGCCGAATTCACGCGCTACGCACCGAAGCGTCTCATGTCGGTGGCCAAGCTGCCGATGATCGATCCGGAGGCGGCCGTCGCCGAGCTCCGCCGCTGCGTGGGCGAGCTCGGCATGGTCGGCATGGTCACGCCCCAGCACGTGCGCGACAAGAACCTCGACGACCCGAGCTTCGACGTGGTGTGGAAGGCGGCCGAGGACCTCGGCGTCGCGGTGTGCGTGCACGGCGGCGGCCAGGCCATCGACCAGGTCCCCCTCGGAGTCGACCGCTGGAAGACCCGCCTGGAGGTGCACGCCTTCACCCATCCCGTCGGTCAGATGGTCGCGATCATGGCGTTCACCGTGGGCGGCATCCTGCACCGCTTCCCGGAGCTGCGGGTCGCGTTCCTCGAGGCGGGCACCGGCTGGCTGCCGGCGTGGCTCGAGCGCCTCGACGAGCACTGGGAGCTGACCCCCGAGCAGGCGCCGTTGATCGATCGCAAGCCGAGCGACTACTTCCTCTCCGGGCGCTGCTTCATCGGCTGCGATCCCGACGAGAAGGGCGTGGCCCACGTCGTCGACAGCCTCGGCGAGGACGTCGTGGTGTACGCGTCCGACTACTGCCACTGGGACTGCAAGTTCCCCGACACGGTGAAGATCGTGCACGACCGGGCCGACCTGTCGGCGAGCGCGAAGCAGAAGATCCTCGAGGGCAACCCGCGACGGCTCTACGCCGTGGCGTGAGCCGTCGTGCCCATCGATCTCGCGGCCCTGCTCGAGCCTTCGCGGACGGCGCTCCTCATGATGGAGTGCCAGGAGGGCATCATCGGCGCGGGCGGGACGCTCTCCGCGCTCGCCGACGCCGTGCGCCGTCACGGCACGGTGGGGCAGATCGCGCGGGTGCTCGGCGCGGCGCGCGCCAGGGGCGTGCCCGTGTTCCACTGCCTGATGGCGCGCCGGCCCGACGGCGGCGGCGCGGCAGCCAACTGCCTGCTGCTGGCTGCGACGCGCAGGTCCGAGCGCCCGCTGCTGCCGGGATCGCCGCAGCAGGCGCCCGTGCAAGCACTCGCACCCGGCGACGGGGAGTGGATGGTGACCCGCTTTCACGGCATCTCGCCCTTCCACGGCACGGAGCTCGACCAGCTCCTGCGCAACCTCGGCGTGCGCACGGTCGTTGCCACCGGCGTGTCGGTGAACGTCGGCATCCTCGGGCTCGTGGTCGAGGCGGTGAACGCCGGGTACCAGGTGGTGATTCCGCGCGAGGCGGTGACCGGGACGCCCGACGACTACGTCGCGGCGGTGATGGAGCACACGCTGCGGCTGCTCGCGACGCTTGCGCCCGTCGACCAGGTCGTAGGAGTGTGGAGCTAGGCATGGAGACACAGCGATTCGCGGGCAAGGTGGCGTTCGTGACCGGCGCGGGCTCGGGCATCGGACGGGCGACGGCCGGCCTGTTCGCCGAGGAAGGGGCCAGGGTCTACGCCGTGGACGTCGACCGCGACGGGTTGGCGACGACGCTCGCCGGCATCCGGGAAGCCGGCGGCCGCGCGGATGGACTGCCCTGCGACGTCGCCGACATGGCGTCGGTGCAGGCGGCGGTCGACGCCGCCGTCGCCGCCTTCGGCGGTCTCGACGTGCTGTGCAACGTCGCCGGCATCGGCGGCTTCAAGCGCTTCGAGGAGCTCACCGAGGAGGACTGGAACCGTACGTTCGGGGTGAACGTGACCGGCATGTTCCACACCGTGCGCGCGGCGCTGCCGCATCTCCTCGCCGACCCGGTCGGCTGCGTCGTGAACGTCGGCTCGACCTCGTCGTTGCGCGGCACCGCCTATGCCTCGCAGTACGCGGCGTCGAAGGCCGCGGTGCTGAACCTGACGCGCTCGCTGGCGCTGGAGTTCGCCAGTCGCGACCTGCGCTTCAACTGCGTCTGCCCCGGCGGCGTGAAGACGCCGCTCGGGCGGCACTTCCTGCGGCGCGAGGACTTCGAGGCGCACCTGATCGACTACCAGGCGCCGCCGAAGTTCGGGCACTTCGCCGATCCCATCGACATCGCGCGCATCATCGCGTTTCTCGCCTCCGACCACGCGCGCATGATCAACGGTGCCGCGCTCACCGCAGACGGCGGGACGCTGGCATGATCCTCGACGTCCTCGCGGGCCAGGTGGCGGCACGCGGGACGCGCCCCTTCCTCCGTCACGAACGCCGGGACGTCTCGTACGCCGAGTTCGACCGGCTGGCGAACCGCGCGGCGCACGGGCTGCGCGCGCTCGGCGTCCAGCGCGGCGACCGCGTCACCCTCGCGCTCGGCAACTCGCTCGACTACGTCATCGCCGCCTTCGGGGTGCTCAAGGCCGGGGGTGTGCTCAACCCGGTGAACCCGGCGCTGGGCGAGGCGGAGCTGTGCTACGTGCTCGAGCACGCCGGACCCCGCGTGGTGGTGACCGACGCCGCGAGCGAGAGGCGCCTGCGCGCGCTCGGCGCAGCGACCAGCCCGGCGGCTGCCCTCGCGAGCGCCGGACCCGACACCGCGCCCGCGGTCGCCCTCGGCAGCGACGACGCCTCGACGCTGCTCTACACCTCGGGCACCACCGGCGCGCCCAAGGGGGTGCTCTTCACCCACGGGCGCTCCGGGACCAGCGGGCCGCACTTCATCCAGGCCCTCGGGCTCGTCCCGGACGACGTGCTCCTCGCCGTCACGCCCCTCTTCCACGGCAACGCCTGGGGCGCCGTGGTGACCGCGCTGCACGCCGGGGCCACCGCCGCGTTCCCCGTCGCGTTTCATGCCTCGGAGTTCTGGCCGCTGGCGCACGAGACGGGTGCAACCGTCCTCTTCACCCTGGGTACGGTGCTGGCGATGCTGCTCACGCGCGAGCCGTCGCCGCTCGAGCGCACGAGCCGGCTGCGCGTGATCCTCGGGCTGGGCAGCGCGCCCATCCGGGCGCGCGTGCGCGAGCGCCTCGGCGTCGAGGACGTTCTCGAGTGCTTCGGCTCGACCGACGCCGGCGTGGTGACGATCGAGCCGCGCGGCGTGCCGCCGCGGCCCGGCTCGTGCGGACCGCCGGTACCGGGCGTGCGGGTACAGATCCTCGACGACGCCGGCGTCTCGCAGCCCGTCGGTGCGGTGGGCGAGATCGCCGTGGAGTCGCCCGCCCGAATGGCTGCGTACTTCCGCGATCCGGAGGGCACGGCCCGCGCGCTCCGCAACGGCTGGTTCCTCTCCGGCGACCTCGGCTTCCTCGACGAGGACGGCTGGCTGCACTTCGTCGACCGCAAGCGCGACGTCATCCGGCGCGGCGGGGAGAACGTGTCGTCGGTCCTCGTCGAGAAAACGCTGCGGGAGCACCCGCAGGTGGTGGAGGCGGCGGTCGTCGGGGTGCCCGATTCCGTGCTCGGCCAGGAGATCAAGGCGTTCGTGGTGTCGCGCGCGCCGGTGACCGAGGCGGAGCTGCGCACGTTCGCCGAAGCGCGGCTCGCGAAGTTCCAGGTGCCGCGCCTCTGGGAGTTCCGCGACAGCCTGCCGAAAACGCCCACGCAGCGCGTGGAGAAGTACAAGCTGCGCGACGAGGCAGGCGGCGGCCGGCCGATGGTGGGGTAGGGAGCGGGCCGGGCGGCCACATGAGGGCCCTGCACGGAGCGACCGCGTGCGGCTCATCCGCTGTGTCAGTGTGGCCGTCGCCCCGCGGAGGTCGCCGTCGACCAGATCTGGACCCTGAGCAAGGTTCGTCTCGGGGATCGGGTCGGTTTCCTGAGCAAGGACGAAGCCCGCGGCCCAGAGGGGGGTGATACGGAGATGTCCGGGGAATGACCGGGCGTGCGCTACTCGCGCAGTAGCAAGCGACTCCTGCGGCGCGCGTGCCCGAGACGCCGCGAGGTCCGGACGAGAGGAGAGCATGAGGGATCGATGGCGAAGCCGAGGAGCTACCTTCACCGTCACGCTCACGAAGTCCGCGGCATGACACGGACCCCAGCCCCGTTCAGGAAGGATCTGCTTCGATGCGGGCAGCATCGGTTTCCTGCAGCATGAGGAGGAACTCTCCCATGTTGGCTCTCGAGCGCATTCCCGGACCTGCCCGAAGCAACATCCTGGCGGGTGGCTGACGAGGCGACCCGCGGTCTGGAGGGAAGCGTCGACGGAGGTGACGCAGCCGTGGACACGCACGGGGAGTCGGTCTAGCTTGCCGCCTTGCATGGGAGTGCCGGCCTACTGTGGTGGCGAACACCCGGCGACGTCGGTCGCCGAGACGTCGCCCGCGTACGGGCCTCGTTCCCCCCGCCTCCTCGACCGGGTGTGGACCGCGATGCGATTGCGGCACATGAGCCGCCGCACCGAGCAGGCCTACGTCTTCTGGATCAGGCGGTACATTCTGTTTCACGACAAGCGAACACCCGGCGACGCTCGGAGCCGAGGAGGTGACCCGCTTCCTCTCGCACCTGGCCGAGGATCGCCGGGTGAGCGCGTCGACCCAGAACCAGGCGCTCAGTGCGCTGCTGTTCCTCTATCGGCACGTGCTCGGCGTGGAGCTGCCGTGGCTCGACGGTCTGGTTCGCGCGCGGCGCCCGGCGCACGTCCCCGTCGTGCTCGGCCGCGAGGAGATGGCGGCCGTGCTGTCGCGGCTCTCCAGCCCGGCTTGGCTGATGGCAGCGCTCCTCTGCGGCGCCGGCCTCCTCTTGCTCGAGTGCCTGCAGCTGCGCGTGAAGGACGTCGACTTCGACCGCGGCGAGATCGTGGTGCGTCGTGGGAAGGGCGGCCGAGACCGGCGGACGGTGCTGCCGGCCGTGGTGCGCCGCCCCCTGGCTGCCCACCTCGAGCGGGTCCGGGCGCAGCACGAGGCTGACCTGGCCCGAGGCGCCGGGTGGGTCGAGCTTCCCGACGCCCTCGGTCACAAGTACCCCACCGCGGGGCGGGAGTGGGGGTGGCAGTGGGTCTTTCCCGCCACGCGGACCTACGCGCACCGGGAGACTGGTCAACGCCGGCAGCACCACTTCTACGAGTCGGCGCTCCAGCGGCTCGTCCGCCAGGCCGTGATCCGGGCCGGGATCGCCAAGCCGCCACGGTGCCACACGTTCCGCCACTCGTTCGCGACGCACCTGCTGGAGAGCGGCTCCGATATCCGGACGGTCCAGGGACTGCTCGGTCACCGCGACGTGCGGACGACGATGATCTACACCCACGTGTTGAATCGGGGCGGCCTGGGTGTCGTGAGCCCCGTAGACATGGTGCTCGGACCGGGTGCGTCGGGCGGGCGCCTTGGGCTGGCGCAGATAGGCGGCGCGACCTCGTCGTCTATCACGCGGGGAGCAGCGGATGGCATTCGACGACCGTCGGGAGATCGACAACTTGACCGGGCACGCACGTGCGTCGGTCGTGCGGAATAGACCCAGCTCCAGCGTCATCTTCGGTCACTGGCAGATCGCCGCTTGGTCTCGGGTGTAGAGTGATATGTCCGCCTAACCAGGCGTTGGAGCGGACCCGCGGGGAAGCGGGCCTTTCCCTTGCGGGTGGCGGTGGCCGCGGGCCGCTCAACGCCGAGTCGTTAAACGACCCGGACTCGCCTGAGTGAAAGGATGACCATGAAGATCGATGGTGCGTGCCATTGTGGCTTGATCAAGTACGACGCTGCAATCGATCCCGGCAAGGTCGTAGTCTGTCATTGCACAGACTGCCAAGCCCTCTCCGGCTCCGCCTTCCGGATCGTTGTCGGCGCTGCGAGAGACGATTTCCATCTCCGTGGCGGGCAACCAAAGATTTACGTGAAAACAACTGAGAGCGGCGAGAAGCGTGCGCAAGCATTCTGCCCGGAATGTGGAACGCCGATCTACTCGGCAGCGGTCGCCGACACCTCGGCATTCGGAATCCGAGTGGGGACGATTCGGCAGAGAGCTGAGCTGCGTCCAAACAGACAATATTGGTGCCGATCGGCTCTCCCGTGGGTGAAGGATCTCGGCAGCGTAACCCAGTTTGAGCGACAGGATGACCTCAACCAGTTCCTGCGCAACGTGCGAAGCTCGTAATATGCCCGGTGCGATGAGATGCAGCCAGCCGTCTAACCCGCGGTTGGAGCGGACCGGGGCGGGACCAGCGCGCTTCGGTGGGGTGGTGGTGGGCGCCGGCCGCTCAACCGCGGGACGTTAGGAGTCTCACACAATCCGATGGGTAAGTCGCTGCCGCCGAAGGAGAGCAAACTGTATCAGCGCACCGATGAGGTGCTCCATTACGTGTGGGATCCCATCGGCGTCGCCGGGGCTCCGAGTGCGCGCGACGAGTACTGGTCGTACTTGCCCCGCGTGTTCGCCCTCCTGATGGAACGTGCCGATGAACGTGCGATCGCCGACTACCTCGTAACGGTAGAACGTGAGGCCATGGGATTGGCAGGTCGACCTGATCACGCGCTGCGAGTCGCGCGAACCCTCATCGACTATCGCGAATGGGTCTTGGACCGTGCTCCCTAACCCGCGCTTGCAGCGGACGGCGCTGCGCGCCGCCGCTGAACCGCCAGGTCGTTATGCCTCTCGATGCTTGCCGCCGTTACCTCGCCGAGGATCCTTCCGAAGTTCCTCGCGGACTACTCGTCGGATCGTGTCCTCGAGCGGCTTCTCCCGGTGCTCCATGCACTCGCGCAGGGCACTGTTGATGAGGGTCTGATAGCTGCCACCCCCGGCCGCATGGACCTGCCGCCGAAACCAGTCGAGGACCTCATCGTCAAGCCGAATGGTGATCCTCGTCTTGCCCCTCGGAACAGGGATGACCGGCCCTCGCTTCCCCCTCGTGAAGTCGTACTCCTTCTTCATCGTCTCTTGCCCTCGTACTGGCGGCGCTCCGTAGGCGTCGCTCGGCGCGCGGAGATCAGCCGCGGACCCGCGTCCCGCCAGGTGTACGCGACCACGAGAAGCCTCCCGAGAGCGTCGGTTGCCAGGGTGACCAAGCGCTCTTCGTCAGGATCGTCGTGCCGCACTGTGATGGCCATCTCGTCTTGGAGAGCGGTGGCGGCATCAGCGAAGTCCACCCCGTGCTTCCGGAGGTTGGCCCTCGCCTTGGCCTCATCCCACTCCACCTCCACGGCGATGGACTGTATGCACAGATGTGCACCGGCCGCAACCTGGAGGCCTAACGGGCGGCTGGAGCGGACCGGCGGCCGGGCAGCTCGCCAGGCTCCACCGCCGGTGTCCGCCGGCCGCTCAGCCGCCTGTTAGGCGGCCCGATGACTATAGGTAGTCTTACGTAATGCGACCCCTTCGGTATTCCATCAACGTAACATTAGACGGGTGCTGCGATCATCGTGCGATGGTCGCGGACGAAGACTTGCATCGTCACGCGGTCGAGAACCTCGCCCAGGCCGATGCCCTCCTGTTTGGCCGGGTGACTTACGAAATGATGGAGGCAGCGTGGCGGGCGCCGGCGCGGACGGGAGCGAGGCCTGATTGGATGGAACGTGCGCAACATGATCCTCGAGGACTGGACGATGTGGGGAGTGCGCTTCGAGTCCGGCTCCACCGGCAACGTCGTGAACTCCCTCTTCACCCTCAGCCCCTACGCGACCTCGGTGGGGGGGCAAGGCCAACTCGGCGCTGCGGGTGACGTCGTCCAAGCCCGTGTTCACGGCGGGCAACGTGTACCAGGGGCGCTGCGACGAGGGCGCTCAGGGGACCGCGACCGCGCCGTACGTGGTCGCGCCCGTCACCACGCGGCCCGTTGCCGACATGACCCCGCAGGTACGGACGCGGTCAGGCTGCCTGCCGCGCGACGGCGTGGACCAGGCATACATCGACATGAAGAGCGGCTGGAAGGTCGGCGAATCCACCCCGCTGCGCCTCTTCCCCACCACGCCGTGACGGGGTGAGCTCGCCCCATCGCCTCCGCTGGAGGCGACCCGAACGGAACACCTGCCCCGGTCGCAGCCGACCGGGGCAGGTCGCATTTAGGGGCCGGCATCTTCACGCCACTGGTGGTGGCCCTGCCCAGTGCGTGGCCAGGAAGGTCCCCTCGCTCAGGAGCGTGACCAGCCCCAGGAAGTCGGTCTCGAGCTCGACCGAGAGGGTGTCTCCTGGCGCCAGCTGCACGAGGGTGGATGTCGAGACCGTTGCGTGGCCGACGAAGAATTCTCGGGTCTGGTTCGAGGCGCGGAGCACGCCGTTCTGCAGGATGCGGATCTGGATCGCCGTCGTGAGGCCGAACTGGTCGAACGAGGCCCCGGCGTCGACCTGATAGATACCCGCGTGTTGCGCCGTCAGCACTGCGGGCGTCCCGGGGTCGAACAAGCCGTCGGTGTCGAAGTCCGTGCCCGTCCAGGTGAGGGTGATGGTCCCGTTGGGGAGCGCGGTGTCGAGCTCGCGGTCGCTTCCGACAAGGGTCCGCGCCGCCGGCACCGTGCCGGCCGCAAAGAGCGACACGCCGTCGATCGCGTTCGCGGCGAGCGACGGGGCGGGGTAGGTGCCGGTGAGCGCTCCGCCGGCCGGGCCGGTTGCAGGGCCGGGCGGGCCAGTCGCGCCCGTCAGGCCCTGCGCACCGGTCGGGCCGGCAGCGCCTACCGGTCCCGGCGCGCCGCTCGGCCCGGCGGGGCCGGTCGATCCGAGCGATCCCGTTGCACCGGTTGACCCCGTGGGCCCTTCCGGCCCGCTCGGTCCGAGCGGACCCGTGGGTCCCTCGGCGCCCGGCGCTCCGGATGGTCCTTCCGACCCGGCGGATTCCCGCGGCCCCGCGGGACCCTCCGCTCCGGGTGGCCCGACCGGTCCCGCGACACCGAGCTCCGTGGGGCTGATCACCCTCCAGCCCCTGGGACAGCGGTTCACGCGCAGCCGAACGCGGTGGTGGTGCCGACACATGACGACGGGCGCGGCCCCGGACTCGGGCGTGATGAGGGCGCCGCTCGCCACCGTGGCCATCGCCCATGCGAGGATGCGTGCTCCGAATCTCGTCTGTCTGACCAGCATGAGAGAAGTGAGGCACTCAGTCTGTTGCACGTCATGCTAGGTACGGCGAGCCGCTCAGGCTTGCCAGGGCCGCCGGGCTTCCATGTCCCGCACCGAGAGCATGCATGACACCCATCGTCCGCGGGTGCCGGCGAGGCAAAAGAAGCCGGCGCGTCGATCGCGCGCCGCATCGGAGGCACGCACGACGTCTGCGTGCAGCACGGTGGCATCGGCAGCGGACCCCTCGGAGGACCGCAGCGCCTTCACTTCTCCGGCCGCGCCGCGACCTTCACGGTGGAGAGGAGGAAGGTCCGCGATTGCATGTTGAGCATGCCGCGGACGATGACCTGGCTTCCCGCCGGCGCCTGCTCGAGCTGCTTCACCAGGTCCGGCGGCCCGGCGACGAGAGCGCGGGGCGCACGCGCAAGCGGAACGAGAGCGGGGAGACGGAACGCTCGGCTCGGCCGCTGGCTCATGCTATGGCGCAGCCGATGCGCCAGCCGCCGTGGAAGGCTCTCGTCGCCGAGCTGAAGGAGCGAGGACACGAGAGCCCCTATCTCGACCGCCTGCGCGCGCGTCTCGACGTCGAGCAGGCGCAGGCGTCGCTGGAGCGTGAGATCCTCCAGGAGATCGCGAGCGCGCTCGGTCGGACCGAGGCGAAGCTCAATTTCGCCCTGCTGCGGCTCGAGCTCGCCGCGCGCGACCTCGACGACGCGCCCGGCGGTGCCGAGCGCGCCGCCTGCGGCGCGCGCTTCGAGGCCGTGCGGATGGAGGCGCTGCGGGCGCGGCACGAGCTGCTCATCCACCGCGAGGCGGTGGGCATCCGTCGCAACGACCTCCTGGAGACGCTCTATCCGATTCCTCCGCGTCGCCGCTGACGGCACCGGCCGATGGGACCGTCCGCGTGAGGGGCGCGATCGCATCCGCTTGAGCCGGGCGGTGTCCCGGGCCTATGAACGCAAACCCGTCAGGGAGGTCTCCCATGCACATCGGACTCTTCGCTCCGCTCGGCAATCCCTTTGGCACCCCGGACTACGTGCACGCGCTCGGCGCGGCAGCGGAGGAGCGCGGCTTCCAGTCCCTGTGGGTGGCCGAGCACGTCGTGCTCTTCGACGACTACGCCTCGCGCTATCCGTATGCTGCCGACGGGCGCATTCCCGCCACCGGAGAAGCGGGCTTTCTCGATCCATTCGAGTCGCTCGCCTTTCTCGCCGCGGCCACGTCGCGCATCCGCCTCGGGACGGGCATCTGCCTGGTTCCGCAGCGCAATCCCGTCTACACGGCGAAGCAGGCGGCGTCGGTCGACTGGCTGTCCGGCGGCCGCCTGGACTTCGGCGTGGGCGTCGGGTGGCTCGCCGAGGAGTTCCGCGCGCTCCAGGTGCCGTTCGATCGGCGCGGAGACCGCTGCCGGGAATATCTGGAAGTGATGCGGCGCCTGTGGTGCGATCCGGTGTCGAGCTTCGAGGGCGAGTTCTACGATCTTCCCGCGTGCCGCCAGTATCCGAAGCCGATCCAGCAGCCCCACCCGCCGGTCCACTTCGGAGGCGAGAGCCCCGCCGCCCTGCGCCGGGTCGCCGATCTGGGACAGGGGTGGTACCCCTTCGACATCGAGCCGGCGCCGCTCGCCGCGCTTCTCGGGACGCTCGACCGGCTCCTGGCGGCGCGTGGTCGCAGCCGGCGCGACCTCCAGGTGAGCGTCTGCCCCTACTTCCGCCCGGTCGATCTGGACGCCGTGAAACGCTACCGCGACGTCGGCGTCGACCAGGTCATCCTGCTCCTGATCGCTCCCCGCGCCGAGGAGCTGCGGCGCTCGCTCGACGGCCTGGCGGAGACGATCGTCGAGCCCGCACGGAGGCTGTGAGCCATGCCGCAGAACGTCCCGTCCTTCCAGTTCAGCGACGACGCCAAGCGCGTGCGCCGGCTCGTCTACGAGCACTGGTGCGAGCACGGGCGCGGTCCGAACCTGCGCACCATGCACGAGGCCACGGGCTTCTCCCGCGAGCGCATCCTGGAGATCTATCGCGAGCTCGACCTCGGTCTCGTCCTCACCCTCGATCAGACGACGAACCAGCCGGCCATCCTGAAGTGCCAGCCGTTCTCGAGCTTCCCGACCCAGGTCGAGGTGCATCTCGACGGTCGCTTCCACTGCTGGGCGGGCTGCGCGATGGAGTCGGTGGCCATCTCCCGCATGCCGCCGTTCCAGGGACGGGAGCTGCGGCTCGAATCGTACTGCGCCTGCTGTCTCTCGCCCATCGCGCTGCTCGCGCGCGACGGCGAGATCCGCGCCGCCGGTCGGGCCGAGCCGCTGATCCACGTCAGCACGAGCCCCCGGGAGTGGAACACGGTCGACATCGTGCGCATGTGCGACAGCATGAACTTCGTGCTCGACGGCGAGCACGCCCTTGCCTACGAGCGCCAGGTCGCGCGGCGCGGTGTCCTCTTCACTCTCGCGCAGGCGCGCCGCTTCGTTGCCGGGACGGGCGACAACCGCATGCACCGCTACGACTGGGAACCGGTGGCGCTGATCCCGTCGCGCGTGATCGCGGGCATCAAGGCGCTGGGTGTCGACGTGAGCAACTGGGGGGCGTAGCCGCGTGCGGGCCGCAGCGGCGCTGCTCCCGGTGCTTCTGACGGCCTGGGTCTACCATCCCGTCACCCGGACCTACTTCTTCGCCGACGACTTCGTCTGCTTCCTGAGCATCCTGAACGACGGCTTCCTGCGCTTCGTGCTGCGGCCGTTCGGCGGTCACAACCTTCTCGTCCGCAACCTCGCCTTCTACGGCTCCTACCAGCTCTTCGGCATGCGGCCGGAGCCCTATTTCTGGACCGTGCTCCTCACCCACCTGGTCAACGTCTGGCTCCTCTTCCGGGTGCTGCGGAACGTGACGGATAGCCTCGCGCTGGCATGCTTCGGCGCCGCGCTCTGGGGGACGTCTCCGGCTCAGGTCGGGACGCTCGGCTGGTACTCGGTGTACGGCCAGGTGCTGGTCGCGACCATCCTGCTCGTGGTGCTCGATGGCGTGACGGCGCGCGCGCGCACCGGCACGGCCCCGTCGCTCCGCGCGGCCGCGGGCTGGTACGCGTTGCTGCTCGTCGGTACGACCTGCTTCGGTACGGGCGTCGGCATCGCGCTCGTGTTCCCGGCCGTTCTCTTCCTCGTCCTGCCGGAGGCGTGGCGGCGCCCCGGCATCCGCGCCGCCTACCTGCTGCTCCCGCTGGTCACCGTCGCCCTCTACTTCGCCTTCCGTCGCTTCTACCCGATGCTGGAGCCCTTGACCTTCAGCGAGGCGATCTCGGGCAACCTCTCCGCTCCGCGACTGCGGGGGGCCGTGCCGATGCTGCCGCCCTTGCTGGCGGTCTCGGTGGATACCGCACTGCGCGGCACCTTCCTGTCGACGGCGCACTGGCCGACCGGCGGAACCCCGATCTTGCTCGCCGCCTTCGGCGCGGGTCTCGCCGCCCTGCTCTGGCGGGGTGATGCGGCGACCCGCCGGGTCACCTGTGCGATGTTCGCGCTCGCCATGGGGATCTACGCCGTGATCGCCATCGGCCGGGCGCCCTTCAACCGCTCGGACATCGTGATGACGTGGCTCGCCGCCCAGCTTCGCTACCACTACGTCGGGATGATTCCGACCGTCGTCGTGGCCTGTCTCGTGCTCCGGGAACTGGGCCGGGTGGGTCCGCTGCGCCTGCTGCCCGGAACGGCGCTCCTGCTCGCCGCGCTCGCGCTCGGTGCCATCGGCTACCTGCGCTCCGACTTCCGCATCGACGATCGCGCGGACGTCCGCGGGTACCTCGCCCAGGTGCAGCGCGGGATGGCCAACGAAGTCGACGGTCGCGCGGTCGGCACCACGGTCTACCTCGAGAACGGCGACGTGTCCCCGATCCTGCTCGGACCCCTGATGGCCAGGGTCAAGCCGCTCTTCCCGGGACGCGCCGCGGTGTTCCTCCTCACCCACTCCGGCGACGAGCTCGACGGCCGACACGTCCGCTTCGTGGAGCGCGATCCCGCCGTTCTCGCGCGCATCGAGCGCTCGCCCGAGGATCCACTGGCGACCCTGCTCGTCCGCCCCGACGCGCTACCGCGGTAGCCCGAGGATGCGCTGCGCGATCACGTTGCGCTGGATCTCCGACGTGCCGCCCATGATGGTCTCGGATCGTGCATAGAGGAACTGGCGCGCGACGGCTCCCGCGGCGAGCGCGCTCTCGCCGTCGCGCAGGGCACCGTACGGTCCGAACAGCTCGAGCGCCAGGTCCTGGAGCCGCTGGTCGGTCTCGCTCCCCAGCACCTTCTCGAGCGAGCTTTCCGGCCCGGGATGCCCGCTGCGCAGGAGCGTGGTGAGGCTGCGATAGCCGCTCAAGCGCAGGAGCTCCACCTCGATGTGCGCCTGCGCGAGGCGCTGGCGCACGAACGGATCCCGCAGCGCATGTGCGGCCGCCGGATGCTCGCGCAGCAGCTGCACGAGCTGCGCCAGGCTGCGGCGGATCTTGCGCTGGAAGACGAACGTCCACATCGGGCCGCGCTCGTGCTGCACGATGCCCATGGCGATGCCCCACCCGGCGCCCGGCGCGCCGAGGAGGTTCTCTGCCGGGACGCGCACGTCCTCGAAGAAGACCTCGCAGAACTCGGCGTCGTCGGTCATCTGACGCAGCGGCCGCACCGTGATCCCCGGCGTCTTCATGTCGACCAGCAGCAGGCTCAGGCCCTTGTGCTTCGGCCCGTCGGCCTCCGTGCGACAGAGCAGGAAGCAGCGGTCGGCGATGTCGGCGTGGCTGGTCCACACCTTCTGCCCGTCGACGACGTACTCGTCGCCGCGCCGCTCGGCCCGGGTGCGCAGGCTCGCCAGATCGGACCCCGCGCCCGGCTCCGAGAAGCCCTGGCACCACAGCTCGTCGCCGTTGACCATCGGCGTGAGGTAGCGACGCTGCTGCGCGGGCGTTCCGTGCGCGAGCAGCGCGGGCCCGATGAGATCGACGTAGGACTGTGCCGGCGGTCGCGGCGCGCCGACCTGGTCGAGCGCCTGGTCGAAGAACCAGCGCTCCACGACGGTGGCGCCCCGGCCGCCTTGCTCGCGCGGCCAGGAGATCGCCGCCCAGCCGCCGTCGAAGAGCCGGCGCTGCCAGTCGCGCGCGATCGCGAGCCACATCGGATCCTCGACACGCGTCCAGCAGTGATCGCGGCGCCACGCGGCGGGCAGGCTGCCCTCCAGCCAGGCACGCGCCTCCTCCGCGAAGGCGAGCTCGGCGGGCGAGAAGGAGAAGTCCATCGCGGCGGCGAAGCCTAGCAGACGCCGGTGCCGGTTGGTAAGGGCAAGACATGCCGAATCCGTCGCTCTACCTCCACGAGCTGATCGACATCGTCGGCACCGGATCGGAAGCCTACAAGGCGCACACCGGCCGCCTGGGCACCGCGCGCCGCGACGGCGGCGCGCCGCTCGTCGGCACCTGGCAGCAGAGCGGCTCGACCGGTGCATGGCCCGTGGTGGTCAACCTGTGGGAGATGCGCGGCTGGGATCACTGGACGGAGATCCTGGAGCGGCAGTACACGCGCCGCTCGGGGCAAGCGCCGCAGCTCAAGCGCTGGTGGACCGAGGCCACGAAGTATCGCTCGGGCGGCTTCGATCGCATCCTGGAGCCGGCGACGTTCTGTCCCACGCGCGCCGAGCTGATCCGACGCGGCGTACGCGGCATGGCCTGCCTGCAGGAGATCGCGACCCTGAAGCCCGGCACGGCGGAGCAATACCTCGATGCCATTGCGACCCACTGGCTCGCCGTCGCCGCGCGCCGTGGCCTGACGCTCGTCGGCGCCTACCGCACGGCCATGCGCGACAACGAGGCGGTGGTGCTGTGGAGCCTGCCGTCCTTCGGCGCTCTCACCGGGCACCTCGGCACGCTGGACGACGACCCGGCGGTCCGCTCGTGGCGGGAGCGCGCACGCACATGGCGGGTCGACTACCGGGAAACGCTGCTCGTGCCGAGCATCTGGTGCGTGACCCACCCGGACTGGCGGGAATCGGGCCGGCCGAGGCGGACTGCGCGGCGCTGAGGCCCGACGCCGGCACCGAGGAGCTCTGGGGCCGCCGTGATCCGTCGAGCGACCCCGGACGCCGCCGGGCCTGCTCAGCGCCGCAAGAGGAAGCGGAACCGGCTGAGCTTTCCCGACGTCGTCAGGTCGGCGTTCAGCGGAGTCACGCTCGCAAAGCCGTTCACCATCGCCTCGACGTCGGTCGTCGGGCTCGCGAGCGTCGACGAGCAATCGCTCCCGAGCACGTTGAGCGGCGGGATGGTCGGCGCGAACGTCTGCGTGGCTCCCATCGAGCCGGTGAGGGTGTAGCCCGTCACCCGGCTCGCACGGCCGAGCGGCACCAGTCGGATGCCACGAGTGGCCCCGGCGGTGCAGGTCGGGAAGTTGACGTTCACCACCAGCGCCTGACGGAGACCGAAGCGCGTGGTGAGCTTGGCGCGGAACCCGCGGCTCACGCGGAAGCGTTCCACCAGCCGTCCCACGTAGCGTGCGGCCTCGCCGTAGGAGATGCTGGCACCGATCCCCTGGCTCACGGCGATGGCGGGGATGCCGAGACGCGCCGCGGTCAGCCCGGCCCCGACGGTGCCCGAGAGGGTCACCAGGTCGCCGATGTTCTGACCGAAGTTGATGCCGGAGACGACCAGATCGGGACGCGGCGACAGTGCCTGGAGCACGCCGAACAGCACGGTGTCGGCCGGGAATCCGGCGATCGCGGTGGCGGGGAAGGCACCCGCCGTCGACGACGGTGTCGCCGTGATCGCGGTCGTGGTGAACCTGTCGCCGGTCCCGCTCTGGTTCGTCGCCGGCGCGATGACGGTCACCACGAGATTCGGGTTCGCGACGAGCTCGCGAACCAGCGCATCGATGCCGGGCGCCTTCACGCCGTCGTCGTTGGTCACGAGAACGCGCAGCGGCCCGGGGGCGGCCGCGGCGAGGCTGGCGCACAGCGCGACGAGGGCGAATGCACTGGCACGAATTCGCATGCCACCGTTCTCCCGTATCCGGGTCCCCGCGTGCAACGAGGACGAACGCAAGAGACGAGGTCGGCGAGGAAGCGGTCGTGGGCCACCCGAGGATTCGGGGGGTTGCACCACCTGCCGACCTCGGCATCGACCTCTCCCGGCTGTCACGTTCAAGGTCGGTGGTTCCACGGCGAAAATGGGATGTGCTAAGCCGTTGAGCATCGATGCGTGAACACGGGAGCCAGGTCGCAGGCGGAAGGGATGATCTCATGGACAATCACGCCGACGTCGAGCAGGCGGTGCGCCGCCGCTACAGCGCGGGAGCCCGGGACCCGGAGAATGCGCTGAGTCAACTGGCGCAGCCCGTCGTGGCATCCTCCGGCTTCGGGTCGTCGCCGTCGAGGCAGCCGTCCTCGTCCCGGTCGATGCCCAGTCGGACGCCCGAACCGGGTGGCACGCACGTCCACGTGCGTTCCTGGCCCCTGAGCCCGGCCTGCGCGCGTAGCTCGCCGTCGGTCACCTCGGGCTCGGCCTTGCGATCGCTGCGCAGGCGTCCGTCGGGCAGACGCAGCCACCCGCGCGGCACCCCGTCCAGGATGCCGTGGATCACCACGTCGCAGGCGGGCACCGGCGACGCGGCGGCCGCCAGCAGGAGATCGATGCGTGGACCTGCGGCTGCGGTGTTCGTCGCTGCGAGGGTCACCTGCTGCCCGACGATCGGAGCCAGGTTCGAATCGAACGCCAAGACGAACGCCTCCACGTCGCGGGCCTGCTGGGACGACAGGCTGAACACGGTCGTGCTCAGGAAGCGCTCGACCGTATCGATGCTGCCATCGTGCAGGAACCCGAAGCCGCGCACCTGCTCGCCCATGAAGGCGCCGTCGGCAGCGCGGATCGTCGGGACCGCCGGCATGCCGAACATCCCGACCTTCTGGTACGCGTTGCGCAGATGCGGGATCTTGAAGCTCTGCGGCTCGCGATCGAACGAGCTGTCGCCGTCCGTCCCGAAGAACCCTGCGGCGCGCTCGAGCACGTGACACCCGTTGCAGGTCCGCACGCCGTCGCTGATCAGGTCCTGGTAGACACGGCGACCGTTCGCCTGGGCCGGCGTCAGCGTGTCATCCAGGTTGCGAATGGGATTGGGCGGATAGGTGATCTGGAGCGCGAACTCGGCGAACGCGTGCATCTCCTCCGCGCTGAGCGGGACGCTTCTCCCCAGCAGACTGACGAACGCTCCATTGAATTGCTCGAAAGCCGCGAGCTCGTCGTGCGGGGTCGGGCCGAAGCGGTCGCCGCGCCAGTGGAGCGGGCCGTGGTTCGCCATGCCGCGCAGGCTCTGCGTGCTCATGGGTCCCTTCATGGGCCGGAACGCGGTGTCTCCACCCGGGTCGACGACCTCGAACGGGTTGGGATTCTGCACCACGACACCGTCGGGATTCCCCAGGTTCCAGGCCAGCCCGTCGAGGTCGCCGAACACGTGGCAGGCCGCGCACGACGCCTCGCCGTTGTCCGAGGTCTCGACGGCGTCGTAGAGAAATCGTCGGCCGGTCACCACCGACGGCGGCTCGGGATCGGGGAGCAGACGATGCGCGATCTCGCGCCTGGCCGCCGTGTCGATCACGGAGACGGCATCGTCGAAGCGGGTGAGTACGTAGAGTCGGTCTCCCCGCAGCACCACCCCGCTCGGGCCGCCGCCGCTCAGCGCGACGTGATCCGCCGCATCCGGCGTGAAGGCGCCGTCCTCCAGCCGGGCGACGTCGATGCGAGCGACCGTGCCGGAACCGAATGCCGCTACCCAGAGCACGACGCCGTCGGTCGCCATGCCGAGCGGCGTCGCCAGGCTGCGGGCCTTGTCGGCGGGTGATGCGGGGACGTCGTACGGCTCGAGATGAGGATTCAGGTGACGGGGCGTGACCGCGTCGCCGTCGATCACGGTGACGCGCGCTTCGTGCAGATGTCCTCGCACCGTCGAGGAGGTGCAGGAAATGGATCGATCGCCCTCGAACTGCGTCAGATTGTTGGCCTCCGTGTTGCTCGCGTAGAGCCGTCCCGTCGTCGGATTCACCACGAGATCGAAGATGACGGTTCCGACGCCCGACCACGCGCGGCGCACGAACGGCGTGGCCGCCCTCGTGTCGATCGCGAACACATCCCGGTCCGGGAGCGTGAAACGCACGGCGTTCCGCCAATCACGTCCGACCGGGTCGAGCCACGCTCCGCTGGCGGAGTCGTACTGGACGATGAGACCGGTCTCCGGCTCGGTCGCGCCAAGACAGTCGGCGGGGCTCGGAGGGGGCAATCCGCCAGGCACGAGGGCGGCCCCCGCCAGACAGGGGCGCGCCTGGCTTCCGCCGTCGCAGACCACCCCCTCGTGCGCCGTCGTGGTCCGGTTTCCGGAGCGCAGCACGGCCGCATAGACCGTCTCGCCGCCCGGCGATACCGCAAGTGCGCGCGGCGTGTCCCCGAAGAGCTCGACGACGGCGGCCGGGGTGCCACCGATCGAGGCGTCGGCCGCGGTCGCGTCGAACACCTGCACCAGCGCGCGCGGGATTCCGGGAGTCGTGAGCGCCGGATCGATCGGCCGGCCGTCGGGAGCGATACAGTTCTGCCCCCGGCGCGCCGTGGTGACGAATGCCCGACCACCCGCGAAGACGATGTCCCGCGGCTCGTCGCAGGTGAGGATGGTACGCACCACGTGGGGCGTCCCGACGAGATCGACGACGCTGATGCTGTCCGAGACGTGGTTCACCACCCAGACCTCGCTGTCGGTGCGCGCGGCGACGGCCACCGGCTCGAGGCCGACCGGGACCGAGCCCTCGGGCTCGAGGTCGCCCGACTCGCTCACCGCGAACATCTCGAGGCGTCCGGCGGGCGTGTTCACGGCGAAGAGGCGCCTGCCATCGGGGGACAGCGCGAGTGGTCGGACCTGCTCGCTCTCGAACGTCACGAATGACGTCCGGGGGCTCGTCTCCGGGCAGACCGCGCGTTCCCCGGGTCCCATTGCAAACCGGATCGCGCTGTTCACGCGGATCGCCCCTCCTGCCGCGCCGCCGAAGCCGACGCAGTATGGATCTCCCGGCGGGAGCGTCACGAAGAGCCCGGCCGCGGTGCCGGGATCGGGTGGCCGGAGCGTGACCGCCGAGCCACCCATGCGCAGGTCGAGGCGCGTCACGTGTGGACCGCGCGTCAGGCGGAAGAATGCGACCGGGCCGAGCCCGTGCCGAGGGTCGCGATAGACGAACGACCCGTGTCCCGGGTCCGCCCGTCGCCGGTGCACCTGCCAGCCCGCTGACCCATTCACGCTGCGGAGCCCGGGCAACACAAAGGTCTGCCGGTCCGTGCTGCTGCCGCTGACGGCGACCGTGAGCGTCGCCCCGAGCCGGATCGGATCGCCCGACAGCACCAGGGTCGGAGTGCGATCCCGGGCGCGGAGATGAATTCTTGCGCGCCCTGGTACTCCCGCGCGGACCTCGAAGCCGACCACGAGCCCGCGGATCGGTTGCTCGGCGCCGCTGGCGGCCGCCGCCAGGAGGGCGACCGCCAGCGCCACGGTGCGAACGACGTGCATCGACGATGCCGTTCACGGCGCGTACGCCGTGCACGAGATCCCGGTCGCCCCGGATGTGCCGACGGCCCGGGTATCGAGTCGCGCTCCCGTCGCCGTGTCGAAGACGTGAATCCTTTCGGGCGGACCATGGCCGGTCACGGTACCGGAGGGTCCTGGCGCGGTTGGCACGTAGCCGATCGGCGGCAGGCTGCTCTGGTCATCCGTCAGGACGAGCAGGCGGCCTCCATCGATCGCCGACATCCCTCGAATCGGCCCGCTGAAGTCCTCCAGCGTGACCGACGGCAGGGCGATTCCGGTGCGTGTGTCGACCACGCAGATCTGCGGCTCCGGCGTGCAGGCGTCATCCGAGGGTCGGCATCCCGCGGCGTACAGCACTCCGTCGAACGCTGCCAGGTGGTTGAAGGCGACGCCGGCGCAGGGAGAGTCTGCCGGGAGCGTCGCCGGATCGAACACGACGCGGGACGACCTGGCAGGAATGTTCTCCGGGACATCATAGGCCCGGATCGGTATCAGATCGGGCCGACCGGTCCCCTCGGTCGCGACGTGGGGGAACCGGAGGGTGTGAGGGACCGTGTCGAAGTTTGCGGCCGGGAGCACGTAGAGGCTCTGGCCATCGGTCGTCACAGCGGTGCACGGTCCCGCGACGATCCGCGAGTCTCCGCCTTCTGCGGGCGTTGCGACGAAGGCGCCCCCCGTGCTGCCGCCCGGACAGGAGTAGGCCACGCCGTTCCAGACCGCGAGATTCTCGCTCACCAGCTCGGGCTTCTGCTGGTCCGCGTCGTCGGGGCACACGGCGCCGCTGTCGAGCCCGAGGACACGGATGCGCGAGCCGCCGCCGACGAAGCAGGAGACCGATTCGGCCTCGACCGCCTCGCAACCCGCCAGCGCGACGCGCGCCTTGCACCGCAGCGCGAGTCGAGCATGGCCCGCTGCGCCCGCCGCCCCGCGGACCCGCGCTCGCAGCACGCGCCGGTGCGCGTGAGGCTTCAGAGTCAGTCGCTCCCAGGCTTCACCCCATCCGGCGGCCGCTCGCCCCGAAGGCATACCGCGAACGACCCTCCGCCCGGCGGTGCAACGGTCCGGATCGGCGACCCGCAGGCGCACGTCGAAGGTGCAGCCGGGGCCCTCCGCCGTCCTGGTTGCGCGAGTGACCGCGAGGGGCGCGCCATCGGCGCCGGCCACCTCGAAACGACACTGACAGGCGCTGCCGCCTTCGGCGCGCGGTGCGATCACCGCCATCCCGAGAACGATTCCCCAAGCCAGTGCGCGCATGGTCCACCTCCGATGGGTTGGTAGCTTGCCTCGTCACCATTCCCCTAGAGGGTGGCCCGACGTCCGCACAGCGGCGCGCGTGCCGAATGGAACTCACCGTGACCCGGAGAGCGTGCCGAACGTCACGCGCGCCGCGCGATTCCCCCGAGCGGGGGATACGCGAAGCCCGGCTGCACCGACGGTGCCGGCTGGCTCGGGGCCGAAAGGCCGATTCCAGGTGATTCGGCCTCCGGAAGGCGTCGTTCGCCGACACCTCTCGGAAGCCCGGACCTCGGGGTGCAGGATCGCGCCAGCCTAGAGCACGGTCTCGGCCAGGAAGCGCAGCGTCTCCGCCTTCGGCGTCGCGCAGTTGAGCGTACCCACGGGCGACTCGCGCCACGCCGCCAGGCGATCGCGGATGCGCTCCTTCGGACCGACCAGCGAGACCTCGTCGGCCAGCTCGTCGGGCACCGCGGCCATCGCCTCGTCCTTGCGTCCCGCCAGATAGAGGTCCTGGATCTTCCTGGCGGCTTCCTCGAAGCCGTAGCGGCACGCGAGGTCGTTGTAGAAGTTCTTGCCGCGGGCGCCCATGCCGCCGATGTAGAGCGCGAGCTGCGGCTTCATCATGCGGAGTGCGGCCGGCACGTCGTCGGTCACGATGACGGACGCCGAGACCGCGATGTCGAAGCTGGCCAGGCTCTTCCCGCCCCCCGCCCGGCGGAAGCCCTCGTCGAGCGACGCCTGGTACGTCTTCGGGGCGCGGTAGGGCGAGTAGAAGATCGGCAGCCAGCCGTCGGCGATCTCGGCGCACTGCGCGACGCTCTTCGGGCCGATGGCCGCCAGGTAGATCGGGATCTGCCGGCCGTGCACGATGCTCTTGAGGGGCTTGCCGAGGCCCGAGGCGTCGGGGCCGCGATAGGGAATCTGGTAGTGCGGGCCCTGGTGCTCGAGCGGCCGCTCCCGCGCCCAGATGGCGCGCAGGATCTCGACGTACTCGCGCGTGCGGCCGAGCGGCTTGCCGTACGGCACCCCGTGCCATCCCTCGACGACCTGGGGTCCGGACACGCCGAGCCCGAGGAGCATGCGGCCGCCGGAGAGCTGATCGAGCGTGGTGGCCGTCATCGCCGTCATAGCGGGCGTGCGCGCCGGCATCTGCATGATGCCGGAACCGAGGTGAATGCGCTCGGTCTGGCCGGCGATGAACGCGAGCGGGGTGACCGCGTCCGAGCCGTACGCCTCGGCGGTCCACACCACGTGAAACCCGAGGCGGTCGGCCTCGCGGATGAGCGCCATGTCGAGCGAGACGCGGGAGCCCGAATAGCCGACGGGAAGGCCGAGTCGCATCGCGGTCGTCTACGTTTGCGCTCCGCCGTCTGTCAACCACGGCGGGATGCCGGTCTTGTCCTCGACGACGTCGTGGAAGCGCGACAGGTCGACCCGCCGCCGGCCGTCGGGCAGGCGGGAGATGACGTCGGCGAAGCGTCCGCCCCAGGTGATCTCGTCGGGAATGTACGAGTAGCGAGCGTGCACCGTCTGGGACAGGCTCTCGTCGATCCCGACGAGGGAGGCGATGACCTCCGCTTCGCTGGAGCCGAGCGATTCCGGCGTCGCGCCGTAGAGCGGGCTCGAGTCGTTGATGAAGTGGATCGCCGTCCAGGTGAGGGCGAAGATCGGGTTGCGCTGGCGCGAGAGCTCGAGATCGTAGAAGCGCCGCACCCCTTCGCCCTCGAGGGTCGTCTCCGAGCGAGCCAGCAGGACGGTCGCCTGCGCGTCGACGATCTGGGTGGCGCGGGCATTGGCCATCCGGAACAGCAGGCAGGGCATCCCGTCCCGCCTGGTGATGAGGGCGCGCTGGCTGAAGAGCACGCGCGCGGTGGGCCGGGAGAACTTCGAGAAGATGATGCCCGTGATCATGGCGAGACCGAGGATGCCGGTGCTGGTCTCGAGGACGACGAGGACGTTCGCGTACCGCGTGTGCGGGACGAGCGTTCCGTAGCCGATGGTGGCCATGGTCTGGACGCTGAAGAAGAAGGCGTCCTCGAAGGAGCCGGTGCGGGCGTGTCTGATGCTGTGAGGCTGGAGCAGGTAGGCGCAGGCGAAGAGCCCGTTCGCGACGAGGTAGAGGCCGAAGAGGATCAGGAGGAGCCGCGGCCACGAGCTCTCGACCAGATAGTGATACGCATCGCGCTGGATCCGGCCGTATCCTTCGCGCACGATGCTCTCCTCGCCGACGCGGCTGACGATGCGGCTGGCGAGGGCCGGTTCGGGCGTGGCACTCACGGCGCGGGATCGAGGATCGAGGTGAAGCCCGACGGTGCATGGGGCCCGATCACGAGCTGCTCGAGCACGCCGAGCCCCTCCTCGGCGCCCAGGCGCGCGCGGCAGAGCTGCTGGACGTGCAGGTGGCGCGGATCCATGGGATCGAGATCGGCGAGGGTCCACGTGACGCCGTCGACCACCTCGGATCCCTTCCACTGGCCATGGCCCCACTCGGGATCGAGATAGCCGAGGCCGCGCATCTGGAAGGTGAGGATGGGCTCGAGCGCGACGACCAAGGGGGATCGGCCATGCGGGGTGAGCGTGATCTCCGCGGCGCTCGCGCGCCGGGTGCCCGGTCGCCAGCGCACGCGGTGGTCGACCGCCGCCATCGCCTCCGGGGCGCGCTCGTCGAGGCGGCCCGCGGGGGCGACGCTGCCGCTGGCGTGCCACCGCCGCCCCTCGGCGTCCTCGTTGACGGCGAAGTGCGTGCAGCGGTCGTCGAGGTGGATCGGCGCCCACAGCCAGAAGAACTGGGGCGGCATCCCGGGCGCGCCGCCCTCGGGCTCCCCGACGGGGCGCACGCCCCACGAGCGGTCACGCGTTCCGGGCGTGCGGTCGGGGGAGACCGAGATCTCCCGGTCGCCGACGCGGATGTACCCCTCCCAGAAGCCGAACTGGGTGAGGCGGGTGACGTCCATGAGCAGTCGCCCCTCGGGCCGGTAGGTGAAGCGCGGCTCCTCGATCGCTCCGGTGCGGGCGTAGAAGGCGAGGTCGGCCGAGAGCCCGAAGTCGTTGTCGCTCACCCGGAGATGGAGCGCGCGCAGCGGCTCGAGCACCTCGACGAAGATGGGCCCGACGCGTGTTTCGCGGCGATCCGCCGGCGCCAGGCGCGACGCCCGCACGACGTGCTGCTGGCCGTCGCATACCACGCTGAAGGCCGCGTCCATCACGCGGCGGTTCGGGTAGACGCCGAGCGCGGCAGCGAAGAAGAGATCGCCCGCGCGGGAGTAGCCGTTGAAGAAGTAGCGGTCGTAGAAGTTGCGATCGCCGGTGCCCGGGTGGGCGACCGGCTCGGGGGTCTGGTGGACCGGGTAGTCGTCGTAGCTGGTCAGCATGGTCAGCCCTTCGATATCTCCTCGAGCAGCGACGGCTTCAGCACCGCGACGTCACGCATGGCCTGCGCGGCGAGGTGCTCGCCGAGCGCGGCACGGGCCGGCGCGGCCTCGTCGTCCGGCAGATGCGCGAGCATCTCGTACGCGCGCGTCACGATCGCCCGCAGCACGGCGGCCCGGGCACCCGCGGGAGCGGCCGGCGCTTCCGCGACCGCGCGGATCAGCTCGGTGCGATACCGGGCGGGAAGCGCCTGGGCGGCCCGTTCGAGCGCGGCGGCCGCCGAGGCCGCCTCGGCCTCCGCCAGCTCGGCCTTCGGCTCCACCCGGTCGCGCAGGTTCTGGAGGACGTCGAGGACGGCGAACAGCTGGCCGCGTGCGAAGCGCCCGCCGACTCCGGGCAGCACCGCCTCGCGCAGGGTTCGCATCACGCCGTCGAGCAGCGTCTCGACCGTGAGCTGCATGCTCACGCGCCGCCCAGCCAGCCGCGGACCATGCCGAGCAGCAGGTAGAGGTAGGGTAGCTGGTGGTCGAAGATCGCCATGCGCAGGTCGGTCGAGCGGCCGTCACGGAAGGCGCGCAAGCCCGTCAGCATGATGGCGAGCATCTTGACGATGGCGAGGACGCGATAGAAGTGCAGGCGCTCGGGGTCGGGAGCACGGCCCGTCGCCCGGGCCCAGCGCTCGACGAAGTCCTCCGGGAGCAGCACCCCCGAGGCGAACGGGCTCCCTCCGCGCCAGAGCTCGGACGTGCACCAGGCGACGTCCTCGAGGGGATCGCCGAGATGGACCAGCTCCCAGTCGAGGATGCCGCTCAGGCGTGCCTCGCCCGCCTCCCGGGCGACGAGGAAGTTCCCCAGGCGGTAGTCGCCGTGCACCAGGGTGATCTCCGCGGCCTCGGGGAGGTGTGCGCGCAGCCAGACGAGGGCCTCGGCGAGCGGCGGCTCCAGGGGCAGGCCGCTGCGCCGGATCCGGTCCTCCCAGCGCTCGAGCTCCCGGGCCGCCGCGGCGCGACCGGGTCCGGGATCGCCGAGAAATCCCAGTCCGAGCCCGCGCCAGTCGACGGCGTGCAGGCGCGCGAGCGCACCGACCACGTCCGGGCCGAGGCTGGCACGCTCGTCCTCGGTGAAGGGCCCGCAGCCCTCGGGTCCGGCCACCGGAATCGGGACGTCTCCCGGGAGACGGTCCATGACGTAGAAGGAACGCTCCAGCACCGCCGGGTCGCGCTCGAGCCACGGGGTCGGCGGCGAGGGGAGCGGGTGCGACGACAGGGCGTGCAGGACGCGGAACTCCGGCTCGAGGTCGTACGGCTCGAGCAGGCCGGCGAGCGGCTCTCGCTTGAGCACGAAGGCGCGTCGCTCCACACCTCCCGTGCCCGTCACGTCGGCATCGAAGGTGAAGGTCTCCTGCGAGAAGCCTTCGGTGCTGCGTTCGAGCGCGGTCACGCGCACGTCGAGCGCATCGGCAAGGCGCCCGCGCAGGAACTGCTCGAGGCGCTCGCGCAAGCTCGCATCGTCCATCGCCGTCGGGGCGAAGGATCGCACGCCCCGCCGGCGTCGCTCAAGCGAGCGTCAGGCGGCCGGTCGTGTGCCGGCGAGGTGCGCCAGCGGCTCGGGCTCGACGTGCACGGGCACGCCGCGCTCGATGAGGCGCCCGAACAGCGCACGTACGCGCGTGATCGCGCCGGCGGCCACGCGCCCGCGCAGCCTGATCTCGAGATATGCCCCCGGTCCCGCGTGCAGCGCCTCTTCGGTCACGGTCTCGGCCGCGTACGGCGTGAGCAGGAGCGCCCGCTGCACCATCCCGCGGGTGGCGCCCTCCGCGGGCACGACGCGCGCGAGCACCGCCGGTGCAGCGAGCGGCTCCGGCCGGCGACTCTCGGCGACCAGCGATGCGACCATGGCGACGAGGTCACCGTAGGACCGGACCTCCTCGAGCCGGCGCTCGGACACGCTGATGCCCACGTCCGCCTCGATCGCCATCGCGACCTCGAGGAGATCGAGCGAATCGACGGCGAGCTCGTCGGCGAGAGACGCCTCGGGGATCAGCTCCTCGATCGTCACACCGAGGCACTCGGCCACGAGGCGGCGTATGCGGGGCTCGATGGCGGTGGTCGCGCCGTGCTCCACGACGAGGGTCATGCGAGTGAGGCCAGCAAGGAGAGTGCCGGAGGGTCCGCCTTCAGGGCGCGGCACCGCGAGCCGCCGGCTCGCCGCTCTGCCTGCGCCGCGACCATCGTCGTGCCCGCAGGACGAGCAGGGCGGAGGTGCAACCGGGTCCAGTGCGCCGATGCTCGCGGGGGCTCGTCCGGGATCAGAGAGGCTGGGGGACGCGCGCGCGCCGGCCGAGACCGATCGGGCGGCCGATGGCGCGGGTTCGCGAGCCGCTCAGGCGCCGGAAGGGATGGCGATGCGGGACGCGCACCCCGGGATGCGCGCGCTGGTCGTCGCGCCAGCGCTTGAGCCCCTGCCGCAGGTATGCCGCATCGAGCCCCAGGGAGTCACAGATGTTGTCGAAGCTGCACGGCCAGTTGCCCTCGTCCGATCCGACCCACTCCTCCGCCTCGCGGAAGAGCCGGCGGCCGCGCCGCCCGCTGTCGGCGACGTAGCGCTGGAAGGTGACGACCGCCTCCTCCAGCACCGCCAGCAGCAGCCGCTTCTCGGGGACGATCGAGGCGTCGGGGGCGAGCCCGCCGAACAGCTGCACGGGAAGAACGGTCCCGGGTTCGAGCTCCACGCCGGTGCTCGACGCGTCGCGGCTACGACTACGCGCTGCGTCCATCGCTCCGGAGATTCGCATAGCTGCCGCCTCAGGTCAAGTTCAACAGCTGTTCATTTCCTAATCGCAATCTGAACCGCGGTTCATTATCTTGACACATAGTCCTCAACTAGGTACCGAGCGATGAGGGCCACCGGGCCCCTCCAGCCCCTGGATCGCAGACACCTCCCCTTGGGTCTTGTATGTTCTTGCCATTCGCGATGGGATGATCGTGGCCCAGCATCTATCCCACAACTCCAGAGGCGAGCAGCACGAGATGGACGATTCGGCGACGGGCGGCATGCTGTCGATCGGCGCGCTGGCGCGCGCCACCTCGATCCGGGTGGAGACGTTACGGACGTGGGAGCGGCGCTACGGCTATCCGATTCCGGAGCGCAAGCCCTCCGGCCACCGCGTCTATCCGGTCGCGAGCGTGTCCCGCCTGCGCCGGATCGTCCAGGCGCTGGCGAGCGGCCACCGGCCGAGCGAGGTGGTCTCGGCCTCGGAGTCCGCGTTGCGAGCGCTGCTCAAGACCGTGCCCGACCGACCGTTGCCCGAGCTGGTCTCGTCCGAGGGCGTGCAGCTCGCCGACCAGCTCGACGCCGTGCGTGGATTCGATGGGCCGACGCTGACCCGCCGCCTGCTTGCGGAGTGGGCGCGTCTCGGTCCGCTCGAGTTCCTGACCACCACCGTGGCGCCGCTGGTGAGCGCCGTCGGCGCGTGCTGGGAGTCGGGCACGCTCGAGGTCTGCCACGAGCATTTCCTGAGCGAGCGCGTGAGCGACGTGCTGCGGGTGCTGCGGTTGCCGTTCGAGGAGCGTGCCAGAGGGCCGCTGGTCGTGCTCGCGTCGCTCCCCGGCGAGCAGCACTCGCTCGGCCTCCACATGGCCGCGCTGGTCCTCGCAACCTCCCACTGTCCGACGGTCGTGCTGGGCACCGAGGTTCCCACGCGGGAGATCGCCGAGGTGGCGCGCGATCTCTCCGCGCGGGCCGTCGGCATCAGCGTCTCGGTGGCGACGGGCGGGGGCCCGACCTCGCGCAAGCTGCGCGCGCTCCGCGAGCTCCTGCCGAGGCGGATCGGGCTGCTCGTGGGCGGGGATGGGGCTCGTCGCAGCGGCCAGGGCATCACGCTGGTCCGCGGGCTGCCCGCCCTCGAGATGTGGGCCCGGCAGGCGGCGGGAACGACCTGACGAACCGAAGCGGCCGCGCTCAGTGGAAGAAGTGGCCGCCGTTCACGTCGAGCGCCTGGCCCGTGATCGCGCGGGCGAGATCGGAGGCGAGCAGCACGACCGCGTCGGCCACCTCGGCGGAGTCGGGGATGTGTCGCAGCGCGGTGCGCGATGCGATGTCGTCGTGCACGCTCTCGTATGAGACGCCGCGCTCCGTGGCCAGGTGCCGGAAGTAGGCCTCCATCTTCGCGCTCCAGATGTAGCCCGGCACCACCGAGTTCACCCGGATGCCCGCCGGGCCGAGCTCCTTGGCGAGCGTCTGGGCCGCGGTCATGAGGGCCCCCTTCGAGGCGGCATAGCCGCCCATGAGCGGCTCGACGATGCGGACCGACATGGAGTTGACGAAGACGATCGCGCCGCCCCCCCGTGCCTTCATGGTGGGGACCACCGCCTGCGTGAGCCGCAGCGCGCCGAACAGGTTCACCTCGAAGATGCGCCTCCAGTCGTCCAGGTCGGCTTGCTCCACGAGGGCGACGGGGTTGCTCAGGAAGGCGTTGTGCACGAGCACGTCGATGCGCCCGAACTCGGCTCGCGCCGCGTCCGCCAGGCCCTGGCAATCGCCGGGCCGCGACAGGTCGGTGGTGACCGCGAGCGCGCGCCGGCCGCCGGCGCGCACGGCGGACGCCACGTCTTCCAGCGCAGCCGCGGTCCGCGCCGCCAGGACGACGTGGGCTCCCTCGCGGGCGCACGCCAGCGCGATCTCCCGGCCGAGCCCGGGCCCGATGCCGGAGACGACGGCAACCCGATCGGCGAGCAGCGCGCTCATGATCCCAGGTGCGGCGCCACCTCGGCGGCAAAGCCGTCGATCTGGTCGATCAGCTCGTCGCACGAGCGCGTCCGGAAGCGGACGCCGCAGTGTGTGACGCCCATGCCGCGGAGCTCCAGGAGCGAGGCGGCGATGGCGTCGCCCGAGCCGGATCGGGAGTTCGGTCCGAGCTCGAAGGTGGGATTGCCCAGGTAGAGCCATTCGCTGTTCGCGCCGATCTCGATGGGCACGCCGTCGCCACGGATCCGCCGGCGGTGCTCGCGAATGGCCGCGATCTGTCCCGGCAGCTGGTCGCGGACGGTACCCTGCGGAAGCCAGCCGTCCCCCCGCGCGGCGGCCCGCCGCAGCGCCGCAGGCGTGTTGCCCCCGATCCAGATCGGCGGGCGCGGACGCTGCACCGGCCGCGGCCGGAGCCCGACGTCGCGCACGTGCCACACGGGACCGTCGTGCTGCGGGAACTCGTCGCGGAACGCCGCGGCGACGACGTCGATCGCGTCGTCGAGCAGCGTTCCGCGGCGGGCGAAATCGATCCCGAGGGCGGTGAACTCGCCCTCGAGGTGGCCGGCGCCGACCCCGAGGATCACCCGGCCTCCCGAGAGCGCGTCGAGCGTCGCGAACGCCTTCGCGGTCTGCAGCGGATGGCGATAGGCGGCGACGTAGACGTAGGACAGGAGACGCACCGAGCGGGTGGCGGCTGCGAGCCAGCCGAGCGTGGCGACGGGGTCGTACCACACCGTCGACATGGCCGCTGCACGCTCCCGGGGAATGCAGACGTGATCGCACACGGCGACGTAGAAGAAGCCGGCCCGGTCGCACGCCTGGGCCACGCGCAGCAGCTCCTCGGGACCGGCCGCCGCCTCCCACGGCGCGGCGAACACGGTGCTCTGGGCCGCGACCGGGAGCTGCATGCCGACCGCCAGCATCCCCGGCGGCACGATGCAGACGACGTCCGTCACCGGCCGTTCCTCTCGTCCTCGCGCAGGGCGGCTTCACGCATGCGGACGGTGCGGTGGACGGGATCGTGGTCGAAGCGCGGGATCACCTCGCGGCCGAACAGCCCGACCGATTCGAGCGCGACGCTCTGCGGCTGCGTCGAGGCGAGCACGCCGAAGATGAGCTGGTCGCAGCCGATGTCGGCGTACTGCTGGACGGCGCGGGCGCACTCGTCGGGGTCGCCGACCACGCGCTGACCGTCGCGGATGCGCGCCTCGAGCTGCTCCGCCGTGGGCTCGGGGATCAGCTGGGGCCACGGCGGCACGCCCGCCGGCCGCGGGAAGGTGTCGAGGTACCGGAAGACGAGGCTGGTGTGATAGCCGCTCCCCATGGCGAGGGCGACGTCGCGCGCCGCACGGCCGTCCTCCAGGCAGACCAGCGCGGTGACGCAGGCGACGTTGTCGTTCACGTAGTCGCCGATCGGCTCGGCGTGACGGATGGCGCGCTTGTACGTCTCGATGAGGGGCGCGAAGTCGCTCGGAGAGCCGAGGCTGAAGCAGAGTGCCCCGAGTCCGAGACGGCCCGCCTTCTCGAAGGTGGACGGGCTGCCGCAGGCGACCCAGATGGGCGGGTGCGGCTTGGTGTAGGGCTTGGGCAGCACCGTGCGCTCGGGCATCGAGAAGAAGCGGCCCTGATACGCGTAGCGCTCCTCCTTCCACATGCGCAGGATCTGCGGGAGCGCCTCGTCGTACATGGCCCGCGTCGTGTCGCCGTCGGGGATGCCGAAGCCCTTGAACTCCGTCGACGACGAGCCGCGGCCGGTCCCGAACTCGAAGCGCCCCTCGCTCAGATGATCCAGCATCGCCACGCGCTCGGCGATGCGGGCCGGATGGTTCACCGGCGGCGTGAGGTTGTAGATCGCCGAGCCCACGTGGATGCGCTTCGTCCGGGCGGCGATGTACGGCAGCATGATCTCGGACGCCGAGAGGTGGGAGTACTCCTCGAGGAAGTGATGCTCGACCGACCAGACGTACTTCCAGCCCGACCGGTCGCACGCCTCCGCCAGCTCGAGCTCGCGCATCAAGCGGCTGTGCTCGGCGCCCGCCGGGTCGGCAGCGACCTCGTGCTGCGGGACGTGGGCCTGGACGAAGAGACCGAATTCCATGTGACCCGGGGCGTGTAGCAACTCGCGTGGAGGCCTGACAAGCCGCGGCGGGTCACCACGGGCGACGCTCGGGTCTCGTCGGCTCAGGAACCCGCGCCGCCCGCCGGCGGCCGCGCGAGACGCTTGCGCATGTAGTAGTGCGTGTGGCCGCTCGGGTAGTCGTCCAGGGCGCCGAACACCTCGTACCCGCGAGGCTGGTAGAATCGCGGGCCCGCCTGGAAGCTGAAGGTGTCCAGGTGCGCGTCCGTGCAGCCGTACTCGCGCGCGTAGCTCTCGGCGGCCTCGAGGAGCCTCCCGCCCCAGCCCTGTTGCCGGCAATCCTCGTCCACCCAGAGGAACTTGACGTGCAGCCACGCGGCCCAGATGTCACCCAGCACGCCGCCGCGGATCTGGCCGTGCTCGTCGCGCAGGAAGATCGCGACCGGGCACCAGTCGTTGCGGCCCGTCACGACGATGTTCCAGCGGTCGAGCCGGTCGCGCAGCGCCTGCTGCTCGGCTTCCGCCGGTTGCTCGTCGCGAACCAGGCGAAGCGTCATGCGACCACCGCCGCCCGCCGGCGCGCCAGCTCGACGATCGCGAGCAGGCGCTGGCAGAGTGGCTCGTTGGCGGCGTGCAGCACGCTCGTGCGCCCCGCAGCGAGGCGACGCTCCGCGAGCAGGTGGCCCTCGAAGTCGACGGAGACGCCGCCCGCCCCCGCGATCAGCGGGATCGACGGGATCAGGTTGGGCACGTTCTCGTTCACCACCAGATAGCCGCCGCCCTGCGACTCGAGCCAGACGGGTGGGTCACGCCAGCCGAGCAGCACCCGGCCCAGCGCGCTCAGATTCGCGTACTGCCGGAGCACGTCGAAGGCGCCGCCCTGGTGGCGATCCGTGAGCAAGCGGTAGAGCTCGATCCCGATCGCCTCGTCGCCCGCCTGCCGCGTGTCGAGGTCGTAGGCCTGGAACACGTCGAGGAAGGCCCAGAGCTGCTCCAGCCGGGTGCTCGTGGTGGTGAACACCCGGCGCCAGGGTCGTCCGGTCACCTCGAAGGTGGCCGGGCCGTCGGGCGTCGGGCGGGCGACGAGATCCTGCGGGTAGGCGCGCCAGCGCGTCGGGTTGCCGTCGACGACGACCGCGACGACGAAGTCGCCGAAGCTGAGGTCGCCGAGCTCCCGCTCCGTCGGCTCGGTGAACGCGAAGCCCGCAGCCCATCCGCCGTCGCAGGCGAGACGCACGCGGTCGTCGAGCCGCTCGCCGAGTCCCGCCACCTTCACCGTGCCGTCGATGGCGTCCATGGACGCCCAGATGGTCCTCGACCCGCGACCAAGCCGGTGGGTGAGGCCCGTCACCGGATCGACGATCAGCTCGATGGCGCACTCCACGTCGGCAGAGAGCTGCTCGAGGTGACCCAGGCCGACCCCTTCGGCCTCGGCGTCGACGTGCCGCGCGCCGTAGCCGCCGTGCGGCTTGAGCAACGGCAAGCGCTCCCGGGCCCGCTCGCGTGGGTCCATGGCGTGGACGAGCGCGCGGATCTCGCGTCCCGCAGCGAGTGCCGCATCGGCGCACCTGAGGGCGATGGAATCGACCACGCTGCGCGCGGCGTAGCATGGAAGCAGCCGCGATGTCTTGCCCGCAGGCCCCGCGCCCGGAGCGCGCCGAGCGACTCGATGCGTGTGCTGGACGCCGGGCGCGCGGGGACGTAAACGGGCGCGGGGAAAACGATCCGGATGCCCGCCCAGCCCGTCGACCGACTACGCCAATCTCCCACGGGACCACCCGAGGAACCGACGACGCTGGAGGCCGTGCGAGCGCTCGCCCCCGAGATCCGCGCGCAGGCGGAGCGCATCGAGCGAGAGCGGCGGCTTCCGGTGGAGCTGGTCCGTACGCTCGCGCGCGCCGGAGTCTTCCGTCTCTGCGTGCCGCGCGCGCTCGGGGGCGAGGAAGCCGAGCCGGCGACCCTTCTCGGCGTGCTCGAGCAGATCGCCCGCGCCGACGGATCGACCGGCTGGTGCGCGATGATCGGTGCCACCAGCGGCCTCACCAGCGGCTACCTGCCGGAGGGCGAGGCGCGGCTCATCTACGGCACCTCGCCCGACGTCGTCACCGGCGGCGTCTTCGCGCCGACCGGATCGGCCGTGCGCGATGACGATACCTACCGCGTCACCGGGCGCTGGCGCTTCGCGAGCGGCTGTCAGCATTGCGATTGGCTCATGGGCGGGTGCATCGTGCAGGACGGCGGGTCGCCACGTGCCCGCCTGGTCTTCTTCCCCGCACGCGACGCCGAGATCATCGATACCTGGACCGTGTCGGGCCTACGCGGCACGGGCAGCCACGACATGGCGGTCCGCGACCTGCGGGTGCCGGCCGCGCGCTCGGTGTCGATCACCGACGACCGACCGGTGGCTCCCGGCCCGCTCTATGCCTTCCCGATCTTCGGTCTGCTCGCCATGGGCATCGCCGCCGTCGCGCTCGGCATCGCCCGCGGCGCGCTCGACGAGATCGAGCAGCTCGCGACCGCAAAGACGCCGACGGCCGGCCGCAGGCTCCTCGCCGAGCGGCCCACCGTGCAGGCGCAGATCGCCGAGGCCGAGGCGACGGCGGGTGCCGCGCGCGCGTTCCTGTACGAGGTCGTCGACGAGGCCTGGCACGCCGCGCGTGCGGCCGGCGCCATCCCCGTGCCGGTGCGCGCCCGCGTTCGCCTCGCGGCCACGCACGCCACCGCGGCCGCGGCGCGGGCCGTCGACGCCGCCTACACCGCCGGAGGTGGGACCGCCGTGTACGCCGACAGCCCGCTCCAGCGGGCATTCCGCGACATCCACGTCGTGACCCAGCACATGATGGTGGCGCCGGCGACCTGGGAGCTGGCGGGTCGGGTGCTGCTGGGCCTCGAGACCGATACCGCGATGCTCTGACGCATGAGCGCCCCCGACTTCACCACCCTCGAGCTCGAGCGGCGCGGCCACGTGCTGCGGGTGACGATCGCGCACCCCACCAGCGCGCTGAACGCCGTGGACGAGGCATTGCACCGCGACCTGACCGCGCTCTTCGCGTTCCTTCGCCGCGAGGACGACGCTCGCTGCGTCCTCCTGACGGGTCGTGGCCGGGCCTTCAGCGCGGGCGGCGACTTCGCGTGGTTCCCGGAGCTGCGCGCGCCCGGTCGCATGGAGGCGCTCCGGCGCGACGCCAAGCAGCTCATCGGGGATCTGCTCGACGTCGAGATTCCCATCGTGGCGGCGCTGAACGGACACGCCATGGGGCTCGGCGCCTCCATCGCCC
The DNA here is from genome assembly GCA_963815115.1 of uncultured delta proteobacterium. Classification (GTDB taxonomy): domain Bacteria; phylum Desulfobacterota; class Binatia; order DP-6; family DP-6; genus CAVQLX01. Next base: position 549,669 of record CAWFFN010000005.1, read on the forward strand.
TGCTGTGCGACGTGATCTTCATGGCCGACACGGCGACGATCGGCGATCCCCACGTGCGCGTCGGGATCGTCGCCGGCGACGGCGGGGCGGCGATCTGGCCGCTGGCCGTCGGGCCGGCGCGGGCGAAGCAGTATCTCTTGACCGGCGACCCGCTCGGGGCGGCGGAGGCGGAGCGCATCGGGCTCGTCAACCGGGTCGTCCCCGCCGCCGACCTCGAGCGCGAGGCGATGGCATTTGCCGAGCGGCTCGCCGCCGGCGCGCCGCTCGCGGTGCGCTACACCAAGCTGGCGGTGAACAAGCTGGTCAAGGACGCGCTCAACGTCGCGTTCGACGCCTCGACGGCGCTCGAGCTGGTGACGTTCCAGAGCGAGGACCACCAGGAGGCGCTGGCGGCGCTGCGCGAGAAGCGCGCGCCGTCGTTCAAGGGGCGATGACTGGTGACCGGCGACCGACCGGACGGAAGGAGTGACCATATGACCGTCGTTGCGAAGCTCAAGGTGAAGGCAGGCCAGGAGGACGCGCTGATCGCGGGCATGCGGAAGATGATCGCGCACGTGAAGGCAAACGAGCCCGACACCCGGACCTACGTGCTCTACCGCTCCGCGAAGGATGCGACGCAGTTCCTGGTCTACGAGGTGTACGCCGACCAGGCGGCGTTCGCGCTCCATGGCGGCAGCGAGGCGATGCGCGAGTTCTTCACGCTGGCGGGCAGCCTGCTCGACGGCCGGCCGGAGATCGAGATGTACGAGGAGGTCGACGGAAAGCACTGAGCGATGGGCCGGCTCGAAGGGAAGGTCGCCATCGTCACCGGCGCGGCGTCCGGAAACGGGCGCGGGATGGCGGTCCGCTTCGCGGAGGAGGGCGCGGACGTCGTGGTGGCGGACGTCGACGCCGCGGGCGCGGAGGAGACGGCTCGCCAGGTCGAGGCGCGGGGCCGGCGAGGGCTCGCGTGGCGCTGCGATGTATCGCGCAAGCCCGACATCGACGCGCTGGTGGCGGTCGCCGTCGAACGCCTCGGCGGTGTCGACGTCGCCGTCGCGAATGCCGGCGTCGTCGAGAGCGACACCGACTGTCTCCGCCTCACCGAGGCGCAGTGGCAGCGGACCATCGGCGTCAACCTGACGGGGGTGTTCTTCACCCTCCAGGCGGCCGCGAACCGCATGGTCGCACAGGGCGGAGGCGGGCGCCTGATCGCTATCTCGAGCATCATGGCCGAGTGGGGCGCCCCGGGCACGCCGGCCTACGCGGCGAGCAAGGCCGGTGTCCGGCAGCTCGTGCGCTCGTTTGCGATGGCCTGCGGCCATCACGGCATCACCTGCAACGGCATCGCGCCGGGGTTCATCGAGACTGCGATGACCGACCGCTACCGCGCGGTGCCGGGCCTCCTCGACGCCTTCGTCGCCCGCACGCCGGCCGGCCGCATCGGGCAGCCCGAGGACATCGCCGGCCTCGCGGCGTACCTCGCCAGCGACGAGGCGGCCTTCGTCACCGGCACCCTCGTGGTCGTGGACGGCGGCATCACGGCGGGGATGTACGGCGCGGCGCCGGGGCGGTGATCCGGCCGGCCCGTGGAAGAACCGGCACCGATGGGCCGGATTCGCATTTACATCGTGATACGATACAATACACGCCATGCCCATCGCTGCTCGTCCATCTGCGCCCAACTATCGTGCGCTGGCGGATTTTCGCTACCAGCTGCGTCGCTTCCTCAGCTTCAGCAACCAGGCGGCGCGCGACGCGGGTCTGGAGCCGCAGCAGCACCAGCTGTTGCTCGCGGTCAAGGGGATGCCGGAGGACGTCGAGGCCACGGTGGGAACGCTCGCCGAACGGCTGCAGGTCCGGCACCACAGCACGGTGGAGCTCGTGGACCGGATGGAGGGCCGGGGACTCGTGCGGCGGCTCCGCAGCGCCGACGACCGGCGACGGGTCGTGGTCTCCCTCACTGCCCGCGGCGAGACGGTGCTCGCCCGGCTGTCCGCGGCACACCGCGCCGAGATGCGGTCGATCGGGCCGCGGCTCCGCGGCGCGCTCGACGCCATCATCACCGATGCGAAGGGCCTCCATGCCGTCGCGAGTCGATGACGGCAGGCGAGCGAAGGGCGACGACGCCATGACGACGGAGGCGCACGCTGCACCGGACACGCTCTGGCAGCGGCTGCGGCACCGGCTTCACGAGCTCGAGCACGACGCCTCGGGCGACCTCGGCGACTTCACCACGACGTGGCGGCTGGTGCCGATCTCGCTCGCGGCCATCGTCATCGGGCTCCTCTCCGCCTACGTCGCCCTCGCACTGCTGAAGCTCATCGGCCTGTTCACGAATCTCTTCTTCTTTCAGCGCTGGGACTTCGCGCTCGTGTCGCCGGCCGGGAACCAGCTCGGGGTGCTGGTGGTGCTCGTTCCGGTCGCCGGCGCGCTGCTCATCGGGCTGATGGCGCGCTACGGCTCCGAGCGCATCCGCGGCCACGGCATTCCGGAAGCGCTCGAGTCCATCCTGATCAACGGCAGCAGGGTGGAGCCGCGCCTCGCCGTGCTCAAGCCGCTCTCCGCCGCCATCTCGATCGGCAGCGGCGGCCCGTTCGGCGCCGAAGGCCCGATCATCATGACGGGCGGAGCCTTCGGCTCGATGCTGGCGCAGCTCTTCAAGCTGACGAGCAGCGAGCGCAAGACGCTGCTCGTGGCGGGCGCGGCCGGAGGGATGTCGGCCACGTTCGCCTCGCCGGTCGCCGCGGTGCTGCTCGCCGTCGAGCTGCTGCTCTTCGAGTGGAAGCCGCGCAGCATGATCCCGGTCGCGCTGGCGAGCGCGACGGCGGCGGCAGCGCGTCGCTACGTGATCGGCCTCGGGCCGCTCTTCCCGGTGCCGCCGCACCCGGTCTTCATCGGATCCGGCGGGCTGCTCGGCTGCGTGGTCGTCGGTCTCTCCGCCGGGGCGTTGTCGGCACTTCTCACGCTGGCGGTCTACGCCGCCGAGGATGCCTTCAAGCGCCTGCCGATCCACTGGATGTGGTGGCCGGCGATCGGCGGCGTCGTGGTGGGTCTCGGCGGCCTCGTCTTCCCGGAGGCGCTCGGCGTCGGATACGACACCATCGGCGCGCTCCTGCAGGGCGACGTGCCGCGTCGCATTCTGCTCGGCGTCCTCCTGGTCAAGTCGATCATCTGGAGCGTGTCGCTCGGCTCGGGCACGTCGGGCGGCGTCCTGGCCCCGCTGCTGCTCATGGGCGGCGCGCTCGGCGGCGCCGAGGCGATGGTGCTGCCGGATCTGGGCGCCGGATTCTGGCCGCTGGTCGGCATGGGCGCGATCCTCGGCGGCACGATGCGCTCGCCGTTCACGGGCGTGATCTTCGCCCTCGAGCTGACCCACGACGTCAACGCGCTCCTCCCGCTGCTCGTGGCCGTGACCCTCGCGCACGCGTTCACCGTGCTCGCGCTGCGCCGCTCGATCCTCACCGAGAAGGTCAGCCGGCGCGGCTACCACCTGTCGCGCGAGTATGCCATCGACCCCCTGGAGATCCTCTTCGTTCGTGAGGTGATGCGGCGAAACGTCGTCGTCCTCCCCGCGGATGCACCGATCGACGCCCTGACGGCGGCCGTCCGCGCGGGAGGTCCCCGCCGCAGGCAGCTTCTCTATCCGGTCGTCGACGGCGGGCACAGGCTGGTCGGCGTGACGACCCGGAACGAGCTCGAGGCGCTGCTCCAGCAGCACCGCACGAGCGGCAGCGCGCGTCCGTTGGCGGAGGTGGTCAACACGACGCCGAACGTCGCCCATCCCGACGAGCCGCTTCGCGCGGTGGTGTACCGGATGGCCGAGACCGGGCTCACGCGCTTCCCGGTCGTCGGGCGAACGTCGCGCCGCCTGCTCGGCATGATCGGCCTGTTCGACCTGCTCGAGGCGCGGCTGCGCAATCTCGAGGCCGAGCGCCGGCGCGACCGCGTGCTCCCGGTCCGGCTCGTTCTCCCGAAGGCACTCGCGCGGCGGCGGGCCGCTTCGGCCACGAGGGAGACCGGGTAGATCCTCGCGTCCGAACGGCCGCCGCGCACGAGCGCCGCCCGGCGTCAGTCGTCCGAGAAGAACTCGCCCGCGACCCAGTCCTCCTCGCCGACGGCGGAACGGTTCTCTCCGCCGCTCACCGATGCGCCGTTCCCGCTCGCCGTGTTGGTCTCGCCTCCGGACACCGCGGCGTAGCCTCCGCTGGCGACGTTGCTGAGGCCGCCGCTGACCGTCGCGACGAGCCCGATGGCATATCCCACCGCACCTCCGCTGACCGTGGTGAGCGTCCCGGCAGATTGATTCAGGTATCCGCCCGATACGGTCGCGTTCGGACCGGTGGCCTTGTTGAGCGCCCCGCCGGTCACCGCCGACCCCAGGCCCGACGCGACGTTGGAATAGCCGAACGCCACGGAGTTGCCGGCGCTCACCGTGTTGGTGTCTCCCACCGCCAGCCCGCCGTAGCTGCTGTAGGTGTGATGATCCCCGACGATCAGGTTGTGCGAGCCGGTGTGGGGACCGGTCCCGGCCGGCACGTTGTACCCGACGAACAGGTTGCCCTTGCCGTTGATCGTGCCGCTGGTGGTCCCCGAGCCCGAGACGACCTGGACGTTCACGCCCGAGAAGCGGAGCGTCGCGCCACCGTCCTCCAGCGACACGGCCTCGATGCGGGGATCGGTGGCGGCGAAGGAGACGTCCCGCAGGCGTACGCCCGGCGAGCAGTTGGTCACCCACAAGGAGCAGGACGACGCGCCGTCTCGCAGATAGATGGTGCACGCCGCCGGCGCCGTCTTGGCCGCGAGCGTCCCGGCAGCTCCGAGCTGGCAGTTGGTGGCGGTCGTTCCGCTGATCGAGGTCGCGGCGTTGGCGAAGGCCGTGGTCTCTGCTCCGCTCGCCGTGCCCCAGCGCAGCGCGCTGCTGGTGCTGCTCGCGGAGACCTTGATGGTGCCGTCGGTGCTGGTCACGCTCACGGCGCAGCCGGTGACGGCATGGCTGGCGGTCGGAATCGTCCACGCCCAGATTCCCAGCATCACGGTGAAGGCGGTCACGGCACGGACTCTACACGCAGCGATGCTCATACAGACCTCCTCGAGGACGGTTGGGGCCGACATGCGGTCGGCGCGCGGCACGATGCCCGCTCGACGACTCCTCCTCTCGCCACGGCAGGGAGCCGGGTTCACGGCGCAGGCGCGTAACACCCGGGCGGATTCCGCCGCAATGCGAGCCCTGCCTGCATGAACGGCACAGAGCCAGCTCGGCGGGGTGATCAGGACAGCGGAACGAAGCGCCGGATCTTTCCGGTCGCCTGGCGTTCCAGGCGCGGCACGATCCGCAGGGTCACGCACGGTGACGACACGCCGAGGCGCGCGAGCTCGCGCTCGAGGCGGCGCGCGGTCGCCGCACGATCGTCGAGGGCTCCGAGCGCCAGAACCTCCGCCCCTCGCGCCGTCTGCTGCACCTGGTACTCGAACACGCCCGCTTCGCGCGCGAGAACCGAGCGGAACACGTGGGGATGCACCAGCACGCCGTCCCCGTATGCGAAGACGTCGTCGAGACGGCCCTCGATGTCCGCGATCAGGCGATGCGTCGAGCCGCACGGACACGCCCCCTCGAGCACGGTGATCCGGTCGGTCAGCTCGAAGCGGATCAATGGAAGCGTCGGATTCGAGATCGCGGTGACGTACACCTTGTCGGACGTGGCGCCCGGCGGAACCGGACGACCGGCCTCGTCCACCGGCTCGATGATGACGAGGTCGTCACAGAGATGCGTCCCCGCCCCGCGCCAGCATCCGGTGGCCATCGGACCGGCCTCGGACGTGCCCCAGACGTTGGCCACCGGCGCGCCGAAGGCCTCCTCCGCCGCTTGCCGGACCTCGGGCAGCAGGGGCTCGCTGGTCGAGACGATCCGCCGGGGTGCGATGCGGAGCCGGCCCTCGCGCGCCTCCATGGCGAGGACGCCGAGGACGGACGCGTAGCCGATCAGCGTCGTCGAACGGAAGTCGTTCAGCCCTCGCACGATCACGTCCAGCGGCTGGGTCACGGGGAAGTGCTCGATCCGGACCGCCGGGTTGGAGAAGGTCTGCCCGAGCGCGCTGGTCATGTGAGTGGCGTTCCGGGCCGCGACCATGGCCACTGTGCTGGGAAGGGATGCCAGCTCGGGCGTCACGGCACGATCCCGGAGCGACCGGCGGAAGAAGCCGGCATACACGGTCGCCCATTCGTCCCACCCGAACACGAACACCCCGCGACGGCCAGTCGAGCCTCCCGAGGCCACCGCATGGAACTCGTCCAGCAGATAGGCATCCGTGCTCAGCCCGGCGAGGTGGTCCTCGACGATGTCCAGCGAGAGCCGGCGATCGGTGACGATGTCGTTCCAGTGCTCCATCAGATCGAGCTTGGTCATCGGCGCGATCGATTGCAGATCCTCCTCGCGAGCCGTCGCGGGATCGAGGGTGCGCAGCCGCTCGCGATGCCATGGCGACCGCTCCTTCGCGATCCGCAGGAGGTCGCGCAGGCGATCCTCGCGCTCGCGACGGATGCGCTCGGCCGGCCACTGCAGGCGCTCGACCATCCCCGGCATGATGGCCATCAGCCGGGCAACGTGGCGCTGCCTGAGGTCCTCGTAGGCGGCCATGGCTGCGGGGTCCGGTCGTAACCGGGCAACCCCGGGGGGCGCAATCGGCCGTCGGTCGTACCTCCCGGAGCTCGAGTTCTGTTGACCCCCCAGGGACCCCCGAGTACTGTCCGCAGGGCGCGCATGATCAGGACGCTCTGGCACGAGGTCGCCGGGCTTCGCGGCCACGCGGGGTGGCGGGAGCTGATCGGGTTGCCCCCCTGGCAGGGCTATCGCCTGACGGCGAAGCGCCTGCTGAACCTGTATCGCGTCCGCTACCAGTACGTCCTCGGGAGCACGGCCGTGCCCGCCATGCCGGTCAAGCTCACGATCGAGCCGACCAGCGTCTGCAACCTCCAGTGCCCGGGATGCTTCACCGGGATCGACGAGGTGGGGCGCACGCGCGGCGCGATGTCGCTGGAGCTCTACCGCTCGCTCCTCGCCGAGCTCGGCGACTATCTCTTCGAGCTCGAGTTCTACAACTGGGGCGAGCCGCTCCTCGCGAAGCAGCTCCCGATCATGATTCACGAGGCTCACGACCGCGGCATCTCCACCACGGTGAGCACGAACTTCAGCATCCCCTTCGACGCCGAGAAAGCGGAGCGGCTGGTGGCGTCGGGCTTGACGGTGCTCGGCGTGTCCATCGACGGCGCGCGCCAGGAGAGCTACGAGCAGTATCGCGTGCGAGGAGACCTCGCGCTGGTGCTGAAGAACTGCCGGCTCGTCACCGATGCCAAGCGCAAGCTCGGCTCGCGCACGCCCCGCCTGGTGTGGGAGTTCCACGTCTTCGAGCACAACCATCAGGACGTCGAGCTGGCCCGGCAGATGGCCCGCGACCTCGACATGGACATCTGCGTCTCGAAGGGATGGAACATCGGCGCGGAGTGGAATCCGGGCGGCGAGTGGCAGTTCTTCGGGAAGCCACGGCCGGTGCGCTGTCCGTTCCTGTGGGGCTTCGCGGTGGTGAACAACGACGGCGGCGTGTCGCCGTGCTGCGGGACCTTCTACAGCGAGGACGACATGGGCCGCGTGAGCGGCGAGATCGGGCATCCCGGCGCGACGACGTTTCGCCAGGTGTGGAACGGCGAGCGCTTCCAGGCCGCACGCGGCTTCTACCACCGCCGTGACGGTACGGAGGAAGCCCGTGCGCACGTCTGCCACGACTGCCCCAACACCGTCCTGCACGAGGAGTGGCGCGAGCATCGCGCCGCGGGAGGCGACGCGCGCTCGTTCCAGGTCCGCTTCACCATGAACGACGTGGTCAACTACTTCTGGAACCGGCGCCCGGGTCGCCGTCAGCCCGCTGGCGAGGCACGCCGGGCGGCGCCGTAGCGTCGCGCGGCCATGTCGGAGGCAGCCTCGTTCCGCTCGCGCTACGGTCCCTGTGCGCTCGTCGCCGGCGCCGCGGTCGGTCTCGGGGCCGAGTGGGCGCGGCAGATCGCGGAGCACGGGCTCGACCTCGTCCTTCTCGACCGCGACGAGGAGGCCCTCGAGCGCACCGCCGCCGAGATCCGCGCCTCGCGCGACGTCCAGGTGCGGTCGGTCGCGCTCGATCTCGCCCGCGCGGACCTCGTCGACGCGATCGGCGAGGCGGTCGCCGGCCTCGAGATCGGGCTGCTCGTCTGCAACGCGGCATGCAGCGTCGTCGCGCCGTTCCTCGAGCTCGAGACGGCGCAGCTCCACGCGATGCTCGACGTCAACTGCCGAGCGCCGTTGCTCCTGGCGCACGCCCTCGCACCGCCGATGGTGCGTCGCGGACGCGGCGGGATCGTGCTCATGTCGTCCCTCTCGGGAAACGTGGGGTCCGCCCAGCTCGCGGTCTACGCCGCGAGCAAGGCGTTCGATCTCGTCCTTGCCGACGCGCTCTGGGCGGAGCTGCGGCCCCGGGGCGTCGACGTGCTGGCGGTGCAGCCGGGCTCGACCCGCACCCCGGGCTGGCTCGCGTCCCAGCCCGCGGACGCCGATGCGGCGCTGCCCGCGATGGAGCCGGCCGACGTGGTGCGCGAGGCGCTCGGCGCGCTCGGCGTCGAGCCCGGGATCGTCCCCGGCGAGCTGAACCGGCAGGGCGCCGACGCCCTGGCGCGCCTGCCGCGCCGCCAGGCGATCGAGCTGTTGAGCGCGATCACCGGGACGCTCGTCCCGAATCACCGTCCTCGAACGCGCTGAGATCGTCCGGCGCGCTTGACTCCGGAGGTCGTCTCGGGCGACGCATCGGGCATGGCACTGCTGGATCGCTTTCGCATGACCGACCGGGTCGCGGTCGTCACCGGCGCGGGCCGCGGCATCGGCCGCGCGATCGCCCTCGCGTTCGCGGAGATGGGAGCCGACGTGGTGTGCGCCGCGCGCACCGAGCGCGAGATCGAGGCGACGGCGGAGCGCGTCCGGGAGCTCGGCCGCCGTGCGTTGCCGGTGCGCTGCGACGTCACCGACACCGCCCAGCTCGACGCGCTCGCGGCTCGCTCCAAGGACGAGTTCGGGCGCATCGACGTCCTGGTGAACAACGCCGGCGGCTTTCCGCCGATGGCGTTCCTCGACACCGACGTCGCGTCGTGGGAGTGGTGCGTGCGCTTCAACCTCACCTCCGCCTTCGCGCTGACGCGCGCCTGCCTGCCCCACATGCTGGACGGCGACGGCGGCGTGGTCCTGAACATCTCGTCCGCCGCGGGGCGCATCGTGCGCAAGGGCTTCGTCGCCTACGGCACGGTGAAGGCGGCGCTGTCCTTCATGACCCGGCAGCTCGCCGCCGAGTTCGCGCCTCGCGTGCGGGTGAACGCGCTCGCGGTCGGAGCGGTCGAGACCTCGGCCCTGCGCCCCTTCCTCACCGACGAGCTGCGCGCCCAGATGGAAGCGATGACGCCGATGCGGCGGATCGGAACGGTGGAGGACATCGCGCTGGCCGCGCTCTGGCTGTGCTCGCCCGCCGGGGGATGGGTCACCGGCAAGGTCGTCGAGGTGGACGGGGGGACCGAGACCACGAACTGGCCGTTCGATTGACGCGCCGCCGCGTCAGCTCGCGAGGAACTCGAGCAGCGTGCGGTTCACCGCCTCGGGCTGCTCCTGGTGCAGGAAGTGGCCCGCGCGCGGCACGATCTCGACGCGCAGGCCGCGCGGGAAGTACGCGTCCATGCCGGCGGCCAGCTCGGGGCCGATGCAGCCGTCGTCGGCGCCGTGGAAGTAGAGCGCCGGAACGTCGATCGGCGCCGCCATCGCCTGCAGCATGCCGTCGAGCTGCCCCGGGTCGTCGAACACCGGCCGCATGGTGTGGCGATAGTAGCCGAGCGCCGCCTGCAGGGTGCCGGGCCGGCCCAGCGTCTCCTTCACGGCGTCGAGGGTCGACGGCGGCGCCTGCCAGCCCGGCGACCAGTCGCGATAGAGATGCTCGACCATCGCGAAGCCGTCGCGCGCCAGCGCCTCGTCGCCGAGCGCGTGCTGGAAGAGCAGCATGTACCAGCTTCGCCGCTGCTGGACGTAGCTCTCGCGCAGCGCACGGAAGAAGCTCGGGCCGTACGGGACGGCGAGCGTGACGATCTTCCGCATGCGGCGCGAGGCCAGCAGCGCCCCGAAGTACGTCGCCGCCGCGCCCCAGTCGTGGCCGATGACCACGGCGTCCTCGCCCAGCGCGTCGAGCAGCGCGGCGACGTCCTCGCCCAGCGCCATGGCGTCGAAGCGCCCGTCGGCGGGCTGCGAGGTGGGTGCGTAGCCGCGCATGAACGGCGCGACGACGCGGAAGCCGGCCGAGACGAGCGCCGGTGTCTGGTGGCGCCACGAGCGGGCGTCGTCGGGGAAGCCGTGGAGGCAGAGCACGAGCGGGCCCGAACCCTCCTCGAGGGCGTGGAAGGTCACATTCGGGGTCCGGATCGTACGCTCGGTCATGCCGGCTCCTTAGCAGCCGCGCGCTGCCAGGCGAAGCCGCCGGCGCGCGTAGGCGGCGCGGGGCGCGCGTCGGCAGCGCTACCCCGCTACAGAGGCCGGGCACCGGGCTCGCCGTCACCTCGGCCTCGAGCCCGCGGCTGGTCACGCGCCGGGCGTTCAGGACGACGAATCCGTGAAGCCGGCGCGCTCGATGTTCTGGTAGTCGCTCACGCGGATCCGGTAGAGCGTCAGCGCGGCGGCCAGCCGCCCGTCGAGCCACGCGGCCCGCGCGCCGATCTCGTCGGTCCAGTTGAACGCCCGCTGGAAGCGCGCCGCCGCGGGGTCGTCGGTGAGATACGACGCGCATCAAGGACGCGATCGCGCGGCTCCAGCCGGTGCATCCGCCGCTGGCGGAGCACCTGCGGGCCTGCGTGACCACGGGGCACTTCTGCGCCTACCGGCCGGCGCGACCCACGTCGCCGTGGGAGTGCTGACCGCGTCCGGCTAGCGGATCACCTGCACGCTTCTGGAATCCGCGATTCGGCGGTCGCTCGTGACCAGCGGCGCGCCATGGTGCAGGGCGGTGGCCACGATGAGCATGTCGGCCGGATCTCGCAGGACGGCGAGGCGCGCCGCGCTCGCGATGACGGGAACGCTCAGCGGGACGACATCGAGCCCCGCGATCGACATGGCCTGCTCCAACCACGCCTCCAGCGGCACCGGCAGGCGCAGGCGCGCGCCCTCGACCAGCAGCGCCACCTCCCATGCCGAGATGACCGACAACAGCAGCGATTCGCCCCCTCGCCTGCGGGCGCGATCGATGGCCGACCGTTGTCTCCGAGAGAGCTTCTCGGGCTTGCTGGCCCACCACACCCAGGCATGGGTATCGAGCACCAGCGCGCTCACCGTCGATTGGCCTCCCAGACGACGCCGGTATCGAAGTCCTCCACGCGATCGCCCCCGATCACCGTCCCCCGCAGCCGCCCGAGCGCGTCGTCGCGCGGGAGCTCGTCCAGCGGGACCACCCGCGCGATGGGCTTGCCGCGTTTCGTGATGACGAGCTCGCGGCGCCGGCGCGCCACCTCGTCCACGAGCCGGAGGCAGTGCGCCTTGAGCTCGGAGATCGCCACCGTTCTTGCCATGGGCCATCTGTGACTGTCCATTGGTCAAGTGTCAATGGTCACTTCGTCGGCGTGCGGCCTGAGGAAGGACAAGGCCACGGGCGTGTGCTTCACGACGCCCCTCGTCGCGCGAACTGGTCTGGCAGGCTGCACGGTCGAGTTCGGCCATTCGGCCTCGATCGATCACCTCGCCCTGGTCCTCTCGCGCGTCATCCATGGACGACTCGAACGCAGCACTCTCATGCAGTGTCCAAACGGCGCACTGCGACGTCATCGCCGCAACGATGCGAGATGAACTGCGACGAAAGGGGGGCTTGCGCCGTGCTAAGGCGGAATGCAACAAGGCGCGCGCCCGAAGAAGGCTCGACAGGTCGCTACGCAGCGTGCGGGTCCGGCGGCCTGAGCAGCACCGCCTGCAATGCGGCAACTCAGAAAGACAGAAACGATCCTCGGCCTCGCCCACCTGCTCCTGTGCGTGGCTGGCCTGAACGGCGTTGCCGCCGCCGCCACGGTTCCGATCGGTCCCCCGACCGGCCTCTCCGACCCTCTCCCGGCACCGCTGCGCACCCGCTGGGTCGACCGCTGCGGTCGCGGCACCGCCGGCACCTGCGGCTCGGTGACGTGTGCCGACGGCGGGGCCTGCACCGACCAGAACGCCCCCTGCTGCACGCTGCACTACGCCGCCGGTCGGACCGACGTCAGGGCAGGCGACCGCATCTACGTGCGCGCCGGTGCAGACGAATCGGACGTCTACAACGAGCTCGACCGCGAGAACGGCAAGTGGGGCTATGCGACCCTCGCCCCGTTCGTGAAAGGTACGGCGCGCTGCGCCGGCGGCACCCGGTCGGGCTGGGGCTGTACCTCGGACGCCGGCTGTCCCGGCTCGACCTGCGCCTACAACCCCGTGGCGCTCGTCGCCTATCCCGAGGCGGACGGCTCCCGGGCGGCGATCGACCCGGGTGACACGACGCCGCCGAACACCGGTGGCACGAATTGCTGGGGAGGATCGGTCGGGCACTACGCCGGCGTGGACTTCAACATCTCGACGTGCGGCTCGACGATCGGGAACGATCGCACCGAGTGCTACGGCGGCTCGCAGGAGGGCAAGCCGTGCTCGAGCCTCGCCGACTGCGCCGGCGGCGTCGCCTGCGCGGCGGCCCCCTGGTACTGGATCGTCGACGGCTTCACGTTCAGCAACTGGACCTACTACGACGCCGATCCCACCCACACGAACCACACCGCCTACTGCACCCACAAGCCGTTCCAGGTGGGCTACGATCACGGTTGCCCGGTCACCGTGTCGATCACGCTGCAGAACTCGACCTTCACGCACAACGCGGGCGGCGGCCTGATCTGGTCGCGCGGCGGCGCCGGCAACCGCTGGCTGCACAACTCCGTCTACGGCAACCACAGCCACGGCTACACGACGGCGCTGAATCACTGGGAGGCCCAGGACACCAAGCGCAATCGCACCACCTACATGTGGAACAACGTGATCCACGACAACGGGGACACGCCGCCGCCGTTCTGCATGGCGCAGGCCTGTCGAGATGCCGGCTCGCATCCGACGTTCACCTGTCTCGACGGCGACAACAAAGGGCAGCCGTGCCGAGGCGAGTCCGATTGTCCCGTCGGACACTGCGGACCCATCTGCTACACCGACCCCTTCCACAACTCGGGAAGCGCCAGCCAGGGCTACGACTGCCCGTGCCAGAACGACGACCAGTGCGCGTCGGGACTCACCTGCCAGGCGATCGGCGGCGGACTCGCGGGCTGCCCGGCCAACGAGTGCGACTGCACGGCGTCGACGGAAGGGCGCGGCATCATCGTCGATCGGGGCGGTTCGTCCTCGAGCGTCGACATCCGCAACAACGTGATCTACGGCAACGAGGGCGATTGCATCTCGCTCTTCCTGAGCGACGCGCACGGCGTGATCGCCAACAACACCTGCTTCCACAACGCGAAGAAGAACGGCACCTACGCCGAGCTGTGGTACGCCGGCAACTACTCCAACGTCTGGAACAACCTCTTCGTGCCGACGGTGCAGGCGGCCTGCGACGGCAACGGCATCGAGCACGGGACGGGCGGACACGCCTGCACCCACTACCTCCGCAACGACGTCAGCGACTGCGGCGGCGGCACGGTGTCGCTCGGCTGCAACCCCACGGGCGTCCAGTACTACGACGGCGGCGGTCTCTGGACCTGGGGCGAGCCGTCGCTCCCCGGAACCAACTTCGAGGGCAACAACCTCGTCTTCTGGAACAGCAACACGACCTACGGCACGATCGCCGATCCCCCGACGTTCTTCTTCGGCACCGGGGCCAAGGGGACCCTCGCCGGCTTGCTGTCCTATGGAACCAACACCGGCCTCACGCGGGGGAGGGGCGACATCGGCGCCGACCCGCTCTTCCTGAGCACGAACCCGAGCGATCCCCGGTTCCTGCGCATCCCCGCCAACTCGCCGGCCGCCGGCGCGGGCAATTCGACGTTCGCCCCCACCTTCGACGTCACCGGGGTCGCGCGGCCCAACCCGCCGGCGATCGGGGCGTTCGAGCCGACCGCTGCCACGGTCTCCACGACGACCGTGCCGACGACCACACGCCCTGCCACCACCGTGCCGACGACGACGCGTCCCCCGACCACCGTGGTGACCACCTCCACCACGCTCGCCACCACGACCACCACGCCCACGTCGCCCACGACGACCACCACGACGCCGGCGGGAAGCGGTGCACCGCCGGTCAACTGGGGCAACGACCCGAGCACCGTCGCCTTCTGGACCTTCGAGGGCGGCAGCATGAAGAACGTCTCGACGTCGACGCGGTACTGCAACCCGGCCAGCCAGGCGAACCTGAGCGTCTACAACGGCACGCCGGCCTTCGACACCACGAACCGCCGCGAAGGCGGGTCGTCGTTCGCGTTCGACGGGAGCACCACGCTTGCCTCCTCCGCGAACTGTCTCCGGCAGAACGGTCCCAGCCGCTGGACGCTCACGCTCTGGGCGCGCAGCACGTCGAGCAACGCGCCGTACCCGATGCTGGTCTTCAACCGCAACGAATCGGGCGTCCGGTCCGGTTTCTACGTCACCTACGTCGCCGCCAACGGCCAGACGTACGCCTGCCTGGACGCCAACAGCGTGGATACCTGCAGCACGCTGGTCAACAACGTCTTCAAACCGGACGGCTCGTGGCACTTCTCCGCCACGCAATACACCGGCACACAGCTCAACTATGCGCTCGATGGCGCGGCGTTCTCCAAGCCGGTGACCGTCGGGTTCACCCCCAACACCGGCACGTATCCCTTCCAGCTCTCCCACGTCGTGGCCCCGGGCACGACCACCGGCGTGATCGGCAACGAGGACGAGGTGTGGTGGAGCGACGCGGTGCTGACCCAGCAGCAGCTGTGCCGCGTGCGCTCGGTCGGCGTGCAGGGCAACCTGGGCTGGTGCAACGGGAGCGCGTGGGCGACCTGCAACACCGACGCGGACTGCGGCGGGCGGACCGGCGCGTGCAACCAGAGCTTCCCGGCGGGCGGCAAGCGCGGCACGTGCGTCGGCAATCTCCTGACCGCGGCCCAGGGAGGTCCGAGCGGGTGCAACACCGCCACCGTGGCGACGCTGGGCAACTGCGATGCGGTGCTGACCGCCGGCAGCGGCCCGACGACCACCTCGACCACCGTGGTCACGACCACGACCAGGCCCGCGACCACGACCACCGCGACCACGGTGGTGACGACGACGACCAGGGTGACCACGACGACCAGGCTCACCACCAGCACGACGGCGACCACCACGACGAGCACGACCGCTGCCGGCTCGCGTCCGGACCTCGGCCTCGATCCGTCCAGGTTCCTGACCCGGTACCAGGTGCAGGACGTCCTGGCCCCCGTCTACCAGGTGCTCCCGACGACCTCTGGCCCCTCGCCGTTCAACGACGCGAACACGCCGCTGATCCTCCCCTGCGGGATCCAGAACCTCGACACGCAGGTCCTGGTCTCCTCGGCCCCGGGCGGGCCGCCAGCGTACCCGCAGGTCGTCGTGCGCCTCTACAGCAGCGCGGGCGCGCCCGTCACGAGCTCGCAGAACGGCTCGACGATCAGCCAGGTCGTGGCCAACCTCGCCCGGCTCGGCCCGGGGACCTCCGCGGTGGGTGAGGTGACGGCCATCAGCTCGCTCGACTCGTCCGGCGAGCTCGTCTTCGAGCCCGGGGACCTACCGAGGAACCGGGCGTTCCGGATGGAGATCACGGTCACGCCCTTCGCCGATGCGCAGTTCAGCCAGCCCGTCACGGACCCGAATGCCGGCAACGACGTGATCAACTTCTGGCTGATGCGAGCCTGCTGAGCGGCGTCCGCGGCGGCCGGAGCACTCACGCCGGCGCACCCGTCAGGCCCGGGCGGAGAACACTCGCCGGAAAGCCGCGCGGGCAGCGGCAAGGTCGCGTCGAGACAGACGTCCGAACGTCTTTGTCGACGAGCTCTCCATCCACACACGTCTCCGAGGACGGATCGGGAGCAGACGGTTCAGATGTTGTACTCGATGAGCGGGCCCTTCGGCCGCCGGCGCTCGAGCCAGCGGCGCAGCCGGGGCACCGCGAGGCCCAGCCGGTTCTCGACCAGGTAGACGAGCGCGAGGAGTCCCGTGCCGAGCGCCGACGGGAAGATCGATCCGACGCGGCGAGCCGGGTCCGTGAAGACCATCTGCACGGCCACGAAGAACAGGAAGAAGCCGAAGATTCGCCGCATGAGCGGCACCGGGATGCGTGCCACCACGAGCGCGCCGGCATACGCCCCGAAGACGAATCCGGCGCAGATGAGCCCGACGGCTCCGAACTGGATGTAGCCGCGCCGCCAGTACTCGAGGGCCGCGAAGATTCCGATCGGCGGAATCAGGACGGCGAGCGACGTTCCGGCGGCCTGCTGCGGCGTCATCCCGTAGAGATAGATGAGCGCCGGCACGAGGAAGATGCCGCCACCGAGTCCGAGCACGCCGCTCAGCACGCCCACGACGAGCCCGAGCATCACCAGTGTCATCGTCGATCCTCTCAGTCCTCGCCGAAGAAGCGCCGGCGCGCCGTCTCGTCGCAGGGACTCTCCGGGCCGCTGCTCGGCACGTCGATCGCACGGGTCGGATCCGTGGCCAGCAGCGGCAAGGCACGGTTCCTGCGCTCGTCGGCCTCCCGGCCCATGTCCATGAAGAGCTGTGCGAACCAGCCGTCGGCGCGATGGACGATCTCGTACGTCCGGTCGTGCTCGGCCGCGTACGCATGGCCCGCCGCGTCCCAATCGTCGTGCGCACCAAGCGCGTCGCGGAGGACGCGGGCGCCTCGTAGCGCCATCGACATGCCCTGACCCCAGGTCGGGTCGCTCGTCGCCGCCGCGTCGCCGAGGAGCGCGACGCCGTCTCGATAGGGATGCTCGACCCACGAATCGGCTCCCTCGAACGTGGCCAGCGGCCCGGCCATCCGTGCCGTGGCGAGGGCGGCGCGCGGAATGCCGATGTCCTCCGCCTCGGATCTGAAGCGCGGGAACGACGATTCTCCCTGGAGCCGCGCGACGCCCGCGGCCGCGTTCCATCCCACGTAGCAGCGCGCGCGCCGCGCGCGTTGCGGAAACACGTAGGCGATGCGACCGCGCGGCGGCGCTGCGGCGTCGATGCAGATGCGCTGCAGGTCCGGATGATAGAACGCGAGCCAGTTGCGGCCCGGCAGGGTCGTCGCCGCGAACGGGCGCTCGGCGACCTGCATGCCGACGATGAAGAGCCGCCACGCCTGCAGCTCGTCGGCGAACGCGGGGCTCAACGCGTCGAGGAGGCCGAGCGCGGCCAGCTCGGCGACGCCCCAGGGCGCGAGCGCCTCACCGCGCACCCGGTCCCGGAACTCGCGCTCGCGCTCGACGACGAGGACGCGCGCGCCGCCTTCGGCCATTGCCTTCGCCAGAGCGGAGGCGGCAATTCCGCCCCCCACCATGACGACGTCGTAGCGTTCCACGTGGCGCTCCTACCGCGGAGCGTGGCGGCGTGCCACCCCGGCGCGCGACGTGACTGCTACGTGACCAGCGGCTCCAGGCGAGCCAGGACATCCCGGACGACCGCGTCCGGCGCTCTTGCGGCCAGCGAGGCGTTGCGGGCTCGCCAGTCGAGTGACCGAACCTGATCCACGAGCACGGCGCCCGATACCGCGAGGCCAGGCGGCAACGGAACCTCGAACGGGTAGCCCTTCGTGTGGCTCGTGATGGGGCAGAACAGCGCCAGACTGCTGGCCCGGTTGTAGGTCAGCGGGGAGATCACCAGGGCCGGACGCCACCCCGCTTGCTCGTGCCCCGACCGCGGATCGAAGCTCATCTTCACGATGTCGCCCCGATCGGGAACGAACGCCGCGCGTTGCGTCACCAGACCTCGCGACCCCGGGGCCGGCCCCAGTCGATCGGAGCGGGACGGTTCGCCCGGGTGATCCGGGAGACGAGACGAGCCAGCGCGTAGCGCTTGCGGCGCGGCTGCTCGGGGGTGAGGACGAGCGCCTCTCCCTCCTGGCGAACCTCGACTTCGCTCCCCTCGGCGATCGAGCATGCGGCGGCGAGATCGGCGGGAATTCGGACGGCGAGGCTGTTGCCCCATCGCTGCACGCGTCTACGCATCGCTCGGCTCCTCACGTAGCTACAACGGATATACATGGCGTTCCCGCGACGTTGCAACTGGCAGAGAACCGTTGGGGTGCACGGAGCTCGCCGACGCCGAGCGCTGCAACGACGTGGGGCGGGCGCGGGAGGAGATCGACGCGCTGCAGCGGCAGCAGCGGCCGCGCCGTGAGGCGCGACTGGTGTCACGCGGCCGGCACGAAGTAGTGCAGGCCGACCGTGTCCGACAGCCGGGCGACGCGGGCCTCCACTGCGAGCCCGAGCCGCAGGGCGCGCGGCTCCATCCCGCGTACGGCGGTGACGAGTCGCGGGCCCTCGTCCAGCTCGACCACGACGACGGCGTACGGCAGGTCCTCCGAGAACGCCGGCACCAGCGCCTGGTGGGTGACGGTCCAGGTGTAGACGACCCCCCGCCCGGAGACCGGACGCCACTGCCAGCGGTCGCCGGCGCAGGCGCCGCACAGGATGCGCGGAGGATGGCGCCATCGGCCGCAGGCGTCGCAGCGCTGCAGGCGGAGCTCGCCGGCGGCGAGATGCGCGTAGAACTCGGCGGTGAGGCCGTCCGGGCTCGGGGTGATGCGGGGCGCGAACTCGCTCATCGATCGCTCCGCAGGATGGCGAGGCTGCCGTCGCCGAAGTCGCCCCATCCGGTGACGAGGCCGAGCCGCGCGCCCGGCACCTGGGCCGCACCTGCCTGGCCGCGGAGCTGTCGCGTCGCCTCGATCAGGTGGTTCATGCCCCACATGTGTCCCTGCGAGAGCAGGCCGCCGTGCGTGTTCAGCGGGTGGCGGCCGCCGAGCTCGATGGCGCCGTCGCGCACGAAGGCGGCGGACTCGCCGGGAGCGCACAGCCCGAGGGCCTCGAGCTGGAGCAGGACGACGTAGGTGAAGCAGTCGTACACCTGCAGGAAGTCGACGTCGTGCGGTCGGATGCCGGCCATCGCGAACGCCTTCGGCGCGGCGGTGTGCAGGCCGATGCGGAAGAGGTCGGCGCGGCTCGGGATGTCGTCGGCCGGACTGGGATGGCCCTCGGCGGCAGCCATGAGAACCACCGGCGGGTGGCGCAGGTCGCGCGCGCGCTCCAGGCTGGTGATCACGACGGCGTTGGCGCAGTCGGTCTCGAGCGAGCAGTCGTAGAGCCGGAACGGCTCGGACACCCAGCGCGCGCCGAGATACTGCTCCATGGTGAGCGGCTTGCCGCGCATGAGCGCGCGCGGGTTCAGCTGGGCGTGCTTGCGGCAGGCGAGGGCGACCGCTCCCGTCGCCTCGTCGGGGATGCCGTACGTCAGCTTGTGCCTGGTCGCGATCCACGCGTACATCTGGACGGGCAGCATCGCGCCGTACGGGAGATAGAGGTCCAGCACGACGTCGGCGAGCGTCGTGGCGGTGAGCCCGTGCTTGGGGACCCGCGCCCCGGGCTTCGGGCGAAACGCGGAGTAGCCATTCCAGCCCACCACGACCAGGACGGTGGTGGCCAGTCCGGCCTCGATGGCCATGGCGGCGCTCTGCAGCGCCGCGACGGGGCTCGCGCCGCCCATGTGCACGGTCACCGAGAAGTGCAGGTCGCGCACGCCGAGATTGGCCGCGAGCTCCTCGGCGGTGGTGTAGCCCGGGGGGGAAGGATGGCGTCGATGTCGGAGAGCTCGAGCCCGGCGTCGGCGACCGCTTCCCGCGCCACGCGCAGCATCATCTCGACCGGCAGCTCGTCGGCTCCGCGGACGTAGTCGGTCTCGGCGATGCCGACGACCGCGGTGCGCTCCGCGAAACCGGACATCGGCGCGATATGCCGTGACCCGGGGGTCGACGGCAAGCCGACGGCCGCTGGAGGAGACGATCAGCCGCGCGGTCGTGCGTTCCGGCGCCGCCAGCGCCGGAGATGGAACAGCCAGCGGTGCACGGCGGTCTGGCCGGGCTCGAAGCCGAAGAGGGCGGGGAAGCGCAGGAAGAGCCGGCGCCGGCCGCGCAGGCGGATGCGGCCGAGGAGCAGCCCGAGGACCGGATTGGCCTCGCCGCGGTGCACGGCCAGGAAGTAGGTCGCTGGCGCGCGGATGGTGAGGTCGGCGCGTTCGACGCGCCCGGGAGTCACCTCGCAGCGCTCGTCGCCGATGCGCATGACCCACTCGCCGCCGCCGGGGCCGCCGAGCTCCCACTGCGTCGTGAAGCCGAGCCCGCGCGATTCCGTCGGGCGGAAGTACTGCGGCAGCCAGCGCATCATGGCGTCGACGTTCTGGGTGCGGATGCGGCGCAGGTTGATCAGCCGCACGCCCTCGGCGGAGCGTGGCGAGGCGCGGTCGATGGGCGTCCGCCACTCGCCGGGCGGGATCCCGTGACGCTCGCGTGCCGCCGGCGTGTCGATCACGAACTGGGCGTCCTCGGCGCTACGCGTGACGGTGAGCGGCTTCAGCGTCTCGTCGAGATAGCGGCGCCGGACCTGGCGGTCGTCGTGGAAGGCGTCCTCGATCTCGGCCGGGCAGGTGGCGACGCAGTTGAAGCAGCGATACTCGACCCGGAACGACAACGCCTGCCAGAGCGCGGCGATCTCGTTGTCGGCCCAGCGCTTGCGAAAGTCCCGCCGCGAGCGCTCCGCCAGATCGCCGACCAGATCCAGGAAGCCCGGGATCGAGTCGCGATAGGTGTGATTGTAGCACGCGAAGAAGTCGAAGGTGCCGTCGCGGCGGATGGCCTCGGTCGGGCACGAGGCGACGCAGAGGTTGCACTCGAGGCACGGGTTCCACTCGACGGGACGGTCGTACGACGGCCACTCCAGGTTGGTCACCACCGTGTCGATCAGGCAGTAGGCGCCGAACCGGCGGTGGAGGAAGTTGCGGCTGATCCCGATCACGCCGAGCCCCGCCGCCTGCGCCACGAGCTTGTGGCTGAGCGGCCAGATCTTGTCCGCCCAGCGCTGGCCCACCTCCTGCGGCCAGCCGATCGTCGTGGTGAGGCCCTCGCCGCCGAGGCCGTTCAGCAGCTTCACCGTACGGTGGCCCATCGCGAAGATACGCTCCTCGCACGAGTAGAGCTCGTGGTTCGCCGTCGGCAGGTAGCGCGACTGCATGGCGGGCTTGTTCTCCTCGCCGATCAGGCAGATCAGCGAGCGGGCGTGCGGGTAGACCCAGAGCACCTCGTCGCGCTCGTGCGCGATGGCCGGGTCGTCGATCGAGATGATGCCGACGTCGTCCGCCCACTCGCGGACGCGCGCCTTGAAGTCGTCGAGCGAGAGCGACGCCGCTACCCCGCGCGCCGGGAACGTGCCCGGTTCGAGCTCGTGGAAGGGCCAGCGGTAGGCGGTCGCGGGCGGCACCGTGTCGGGACGAGCGGCACGCGGGCGTCCCGGGGCCGGAAACGGAAATGGCCAGTCGGTGGCGGTCGGCGGACGGCGGGTCGCCATCGTGTCGCTCAGCGCCGCCGGGCGCGCCGCGGCGCGAGCCAGGTGAGCGCGCCGTCGAGCACCGCCTCGCGGACCTCGTCCGCGTGCCCGGCAGACGTCTGGGCCAGCAGGCCGGCGGTCATCAGGACCGTGACGCCGTGAATCTCGGCCCACAGCCCGTTGGTCACGACGGTCGGATCGAGGTCGGAGCGCAGCTCGCGGCGCTTCATCCCGGCCTGCACGACGTCGCGCAGGATGAAGAGGGTCGACATCTCGCGCTGCACCGCCTCCGGCCGGCGCCGCGTTGCGGGGCCGCCCTGGAACATCAGGGCGAAGTAGCCCGGATGCTCCACGCCGAACCGGAAGTAGGCGCGTCCCATCTCGCGCAGCCGCTCGGGGGCGCGCAACGAGGCATCGACGGCCGTGAGATACGCCGCGAGACGCTCGTGCCCTTCCATGCGGAGGTGCTCGAGGATCTCGCCGAGCCCGCGGAAGTGGAGATAGATCGCGGTGGGGCTGGTGCCGATCGCCGCCGCCACGCGCCGGGCGGTCACGCCGTCCGTGCCGTGCGCGAGATAGAGCCGCCGCGCAGCGCGCAGGATGGCCGCACGCAGATCGCGGCTGCGGCGGGAGACACGGCTGGCCGACGGCGCGCTCTGGGTTAACACTGTTAACCCAGCGATGCCGCGGACGGCCGACCCGAGTCAACCCCCGCCCGGCATGGCGGTCCGCCGCGCCCACGCGGCGGACCGACGCTCGCTCAGCGGCAGACGAAGCGGGTGGCCGCGTCCACGTACAGGCAGCGCGGTCCCTCGCCGCCGTCGTTGTACTGGATCTGCGGGCACCGGCCGCCCGGTGCGCGCGGCCCGCCGAAGCCGAGGCTCAGCGTGACCAGCGCAGCGGTCGGAGGGGGATAGGTCCCGTTGCGCCCGTTGATGGAGAAGCGAACGACGCCGGCCTCGTGCGGGTCCTCCTTCAGGATGACGCGCTGGATGCCGCCCGGCGGCTCCTTCGTGCCACCCTTGTACTGCCAGGCGTTGCTGCCCCGGTGCCTCCACCCGACCTTGGTGGCGCGGTCGAGCGCCACGGCGGGCAGCGTGACGTCGATGGTGGTCCCGCCGAGTCCGTCGAGCAGCTGGATCAGGAGGCCGGTCTTCGACGGATCGAGCGGTGGCTGCTCGTCGATGGTCGCCGAGCCGCGGATCTTGATGCGCTCGTCGCCCGCGGGGTCGCCGAGCTTCGACAGGGTGATCTTGGCGCGCTCGATGTCGACGCCGGGGACCGTGGTGCACGGATCGCAGACGTCGCCGATGCCGTCCTGGTCGGTGTCGACCTGGAGGGGATCCACGATCGCCGGGCAATCGTCGTCCGGATCGCACACGGCATCTCCGTCCTGATCCGGGATGTCGAGGTCGTTCGGGCAAGAGCCGGCCTGACCGGTGCAGGACTCCGCGGGATCACACGGTCCCGTCGACGGACGGCACTCGGAGCCGGCGGGTTCGAACTGACAGAGCGGCGAGCAGCAGTCGCCGGGAAGCAGGTTCCCGTCGTCACATTCCTCGACCGGATCGAGGTTCCCGTCCCCGCAGATCAGCGCTGCCGCCCGCTGCGGAGCAGCGAACACCAGCATCAGCGCGGCGGTGATCACCAAGCTAGAAAGGAGCGACGGGCGGACGTGCCGATATTCCCGGCACCTGTCGGTCGGCTGAGTCAGCAACGAACACCTCCCCGAAGAACGATGGGCCCGGCTTGGGTAGCACGTGAAGACCAGGCAGTGTCAAGGAAAAAGTGGCACCGGACGTCGCATCGTCGCGCCGTTGTAACGTTGACCGGGCGAGCAGGCTGTGCCGCTCCGCATGCGACGTTGGCACATGCAGCCGCCAATCGGTGAAAAGCTCTTTCGTTGCCGCGAGCTGCACAAACTCAGAGCCAGAGGCTATAGGAGCTCGAGGGGCTGACGACGGGTTCTCTTGCTCCGCCGCAACGATGGCCCGTACCTTCGTCGTATCGGCTGGACGGAGAACGCCGCCGCCGCCGCGACGGCACCCTCTCAGGCGCGCCGTCTCCATGCCATCGGCCGGAGCATCAGCAAGGCCGGCCCCGCTGCTCGAGTGCCTTGCGTCCATGGCAACAGGCGCCACTCACCCACCGCACACCGTGACGCGGAGCGAGAAAACGCGACCCTACCGCGCGCGCCGCACCCGGCGGCGGAAGAGCAGCGCGCCCGTGACCAGATAGAGCAGGCCGAAGCCGGTCATCACCGCGGCGGGGCGCAGCGCTGCCTCGAGGCCGCGGCGGCGGATCATCAGGTCGTTGAAGGCCTCCATCGCCCACGTGGTGGGAAACGCCAGCGCGACCCGACGCATCCAGTGCGGCTCGAGGTCGATCGGCCACCAGCATCCACCGACGGCCGCCATGGTGACGATCACGATCGAGCCGACCGGCAGCACGGCCTCGCGCGTCGTCGCCAGCGCGGCAACCACCAGCCCGAAGGCGGTCCCGGCGAAGACGATGGCCGCCGTGGGCAGCAGGAGCAGCCACGGCTCGCGCCCCAGCGAGATCCCGAAGAGCAGCCAGCCGGCGGCGAACAGCATCACCATCTGCAGGAAGCCGACCAGGAAACGCGACAGCAGCTTGGCACCGAGGATCCGGCCGAGGCCGACCGGCATCGCGCGCAGGCGTTCGAGCGTGCCCCACTCACGCTCGTCGAGCAGGCCGAGCGACACGCCGAGGAGCATCCCGAGCAGGAGGAAGGTCACGCTGAAGCCGGGGACGTTCTGGTCGAAGGTGTTGATCGAGGGCGGGCCGCCGCTGACGTTGCGCTCCTCGACGCCCAGCGTCCCCGGCAACGGCGGCGGCGACGGCAGCTCGATGAGCGGCAGGTCGAGCACCGGCGGCTTGGGCAACGGCGGGAGCGGCGGCGGGGACACCGCCGGCGGCTCGGGCTTCGGCAGCACGGGACCGGCGGCGAGGAGCTGCGCGAGAGCCGCGGGCGGCTCGGGAAGCTCGGGCGCCGGCGGCATCTGATCCGCGTGCGAGCCCGCCAGCCGGCGGAGCTCGGCGATCCAGGCCTCGAAGTCACGCCGGCGGGAGGCGACGGTGTCGAGGTACGCGCGCAGGGAGCCGAGCTGCCGGTCGAGCTCGCGCGCGGCGCGTGCGGCGTAGTCGTCGGCCGCGGCGTTCAGCTGGCGGGTCAGTCCCGCCTTCGCCGCGGCCGCCGCCTTCACCCGCTCGCGTTCGGCCTCGTCGAAGGCCGCGGCGAGCTTGCGGCGCGCGGCGCCGATCTCCGCGCGCAGGTGGTCGATCTCCTTCGCCAGTCGTGCGCGCTCGGCCTGTGCATCGTTGCGTGCCGCTGCGCCGCGCTCCGACACGATCGCATCGCGCAGCTCGAGTAGCCGGACGCGCACGTTCAGGCGCTCGAGATACTTGACCGCGTCGGTGTAGAGCACGAGCGAGGCCGGCTGGCCGGCGTCGAGCGCCGCCTGCGTGCCCTTCGGGATCAGCAGGGCCGTGCCGGCCTGCTTGTCACGCACGAGACGCTCGGCCTCCTCCGGCGTCTCGACTGGTCGGAGGCGCACCGCGGGATCGCTCGCGAGCCGCTCGCGGATCTCGCGGCCGAGCGCGGCGCCGTCCTCGTCGGCCAGGGGCAGCACGTAGGCGGTCTGTCCCGTCGGATCGGCTCCGTAGAGGTTCGCGAGGCTGAGGCCCGCCACCGTGATGACGGCGACCGGCGCGATGGCGAGGAAGATCAGCCCGACCCGGTCGCGCCACAGGAGGCGAAGGTCCTTCACGAGCAGCGCGAGGAAGGCGCGCATCGCTCAGTCGCGCAGACCCCGGCCCGTGATGCGCAGAAAGACGTCCTCGAGGTCGGGCCGGTGGACGTGAAACTCGAGGATCTCGGTGGCCGCGCCCGCGCGCTCGAGGACGCGTGCGACCACGGAAAGCGCCTCGACCATGACCTCGACGTGATGGCCGCGCTCGGGCATCGCCTCCGTGGCCCACACGCTCGATGCCGGCCGGGCGTCCGCGAGCCCGTCCAGCCAGCCATCGGGGAGGGGCTCGCGCGTCACCAGGACGAGCCGCATGCCGCCGTCCTCGCTCCGGGTCAGCTCGGCGGGGGTTCCGGCCGCCACCACGCGGCCGTGGTCGATGAGCAGCACGCGGTCGCACAGCCGTTCTGCCTCCTCCATGTAGTGCGTCGAGTAGAGGACGGCGGCTCCCGCGGCGGCGTGGGCGCGCACGGTGTCCATGATGCGCGCGCGCGACTGCGGGTCGACGCCGGCGGTGGGCTCGTCGAGGAGCAGGACGGGCGGGGAGTCGAGCAGGCCGCAGGCGAGATTGAGCCGGCGCTGCATGCCGCCCGAGTAGGTCGCGACGACGTCGTGCGCACGCTCCTCGAGCCCCACCAGTTCGAGCGCGTGCCGTGCGGCTGCGCGGGCGGCGCGCCCGCGCAGCCCGCGCACGACGGCGAAGCAGCGCACGTTCTCCCAGGCGGTGAGCGTGGGATAGACGGCGAGCGCCTGCGGCACCAGGCCGAGAACGCCTCGCACCGAGCGTGCCTGGCGCCGCGTCGAGTAGCCCGCGATCTCCGCGTCGCCGGCGTCGGGACGGCGAAGCGTGGCGAGGATCGAGAGCGTCGTCGTCTTGCCGGCGCCGTTCGGGCCGAGGAGCCCGACCACCTCGCCCGCGGCCACCTCGAAGCTCACGCCGTCGAGCGCGACGCGCGGACCGAAGCTGAGCCGCAGCCCCGCCGCACGCACCGCCGTCATGGGGGCGCTATGGCCGCGGCTCCCGATCGTGTCAATTGACGTCGACGGCGGTGTGCTCAGTCGAGCTCGGCGGTCCCGTCGACTTCCTGCGCCCGGTCGGTGTCGTCGCCGGTGAGCGTGATCGTCACCTTGTCGAGTACGCCCGTGTAGGGGAAGTGCGGATCCTTGCTGCCGTAGCTCTGTGACACGGGGCTGCCGAGGTCGACACCGATGTCGAAGGTCTCCGAGAGAGAGAAGGTGGAGAGATGCATCTTCGGCATCGTCGTCTCCGCCACCTTCGCGCCGGCGACGTAGAGCGCGCCGACGCCCTGGCCGAGTCCGGTCTTCGTGAAGGCGAACTTCACGTCCACCTTGCCCTTGGGCAGCGGGGGCGACGCGAGGCCGTAGCGGTTCATGTTGTAGGCGTTGTAGTCGTAGTGCAGCCTGCCGTCCTTCAGGTAGAGCGTGTAGCCGCCCGTGAGCCCGCCGCAGGCCACGATGACGCCTGATTCCTTGCCGGTGAGATCGAGCGTCGTCTCGATGGTGTGCGAGCGGTCCTTCACCGGCGCGGAGGTCTTCTCCGCCAGGCGCACGGCGCCGGGCGCGTAGTAGGTGAAGACCTTGCGGTCGCCGAACAGGCGATCCTGCTGCTTTGCGATGCGCATCATGAGGTCGTCGTAGAGCGGATAGACGTTGCCCGCCTGGGCAAGCTCGTCCCATCGCCGCGTGAGCTCCGCGAGCTTCTCCGGATTCTTGTCCGCGACGTTCGCCGACTCCGAGAAGTCCTCGTCGACGTGGTAGAGCTCCCAGGTGTCCTTGTCGAAGGGGAACGTGCCCGCGACGATCCACGGCATGCGGTTGCCGTGCAGGCTCACCGCCTTCCAGCCGTCCTTGTACATGGCACGGTTGCCGAACTGGTCGTAGAGCTGCTCCGTACGCTGCGAGGGCGCTGCGGCGTCGTCGAACGAGTAGACCAGGCTCTTGCCATCGAGCAGGATCTGCCTGTGGCCATCGACCTCGTCCAGGAACGGCGTCCTGGTGACCTCGAGAACCGTGGGCGCGAGGTCGGTGATGAACGCGTACTGAGTGCGGATCTCGCCCTTCGCCCTGATGCCCCTCGGCCAGGAGACGATGAGCGGGTCGGCGATGCCGCCGTTGTGCACCGTCTGCTTGAAGTACTTGAAGGGCGTGTTGCCGGCCATCGCCCAGCCGGCATGGAAGTGACCGTACGTGTTCGGGCCGCCCCAGTCGTCGTAGTGCTTCATGTTCTCGGCGAGCGTCGTCTGCATGCCGTTCGCCATGATCATCTCGTTGTGCGTGCCCTCCAGCCCGCCCTCGCCGCTCGAGCCGTTGTCCGACGTGACGATGATGATGGTGTTGTCGAGCTGGCCGGTGCGCTCGAGCGCGGCGACGATGCGGCCGATCTGCTCGTCGGTCTGCGTCATCATGCCGGCGAACACCTCCATCTCCCGCGCGTACATCTTCCTCTGCTCCGGCGAGAGGCCGTCCCACGCGGGGATCGCCTCGGCGCGCGGCGAGAACTGCGTGCCCTTCGGGATGATTCCCATCTCGAGCTGGCGCTCGTGGATGACCTCACGCGCCTTGTCCCAGCCCGCGTCGAACTTGCCACGATACATGTCGCGGTACTTCTTCTCGACCTGGTGAGGTGAGTGCATCGCACTCGGCGCCCAGAACATCAGGAAGGGCCGATCGGGCGACGCCGATACGTTCGCCGTGATGTTCTCGATCGCGCGGTCGGCCAGTGCGGTGGTGAGGTGATAGCCGGGTTTGCCGACCCAGTCCTCCGTCGGCCACTGATCGTTGTAGAGCAGGGTGCGGTAGTTGTCGGCGTCGGCCGCCATGAAGCCGTAGAAGTGCGAGAACCCTTCCCCGCTCGGCCAGCGGTCCAAGCCTCTCACGACCGGTCGTGCGACGATCCGGGTTGATTCGGGTCGGGTGACGTGAGAAGCCGCGCCCGACGCACCGAAAGGAGAAGTGCGATGGCGATCGAGGAGGGCAAGGCCGCACCGCCGTTCACCTTGACCGATGCCGAGGGCAAGAAGGTGTCGCTCGAGGACTTCGCCGGCAAGAACGTGATCCTCTACTTCTATCCCAAGGACGACACGCCCGGATGCACGAAGGAGGCGTGCGGGTTTCGCGACGACTGGAGGGCGCTCCAGAAGGCCAACGCGGTCGTGCTCGGCGTCTCGGCGGACGACGCGGCTTCGCACCGGAAGTTTCGCACCAAGTACAGGCTGCCGTTCCCGCTGCTCTCCGACCCGGATCGCGCCGTGATGAAGAAGTACGGCGCCTACGGCGACAAGATGATGTACGGCAAGAAGACCGTGGGGGTGATTCGCTCGACGGTCTGGATCGGACCCGACGGCAAGGTGAAGAAGCACTGGGCGAGGGTGGCGAGCGCCGAGGCTCACCCCGCCAAGGTGCTGGAGGCGCTGGGAGCGGGCTGAGCGCTCGGCTGAACGCTCACTCGGGCACGAGCCGGCAGGTCAGCGGGTGCGACATGTAGCGGATGAAGACGTCGCTCCAGTACTTCTGCCCGATGGCGTCGGCGACGCGGGTCGCCTGATCGGGCGCCGGCTCGCAGCGCACGTGGTCGAAGTGCTGTCCGGCCACCGTCACCCCGACGAAGGGGGCGCTCTTGCTCTCCTGGACCCGACCCGCTGCACGACCCCCGAGGCGCACGTAGACCTGGCCGTCGATCACCACCAGCCACACGGGAAACGTGTACGTGCCCTCCGCGGGCACGTCGGTGGTGAGCCGGAGGGTGTTCTCGGCCGTCCAGGATGCCGGGGTCCAGCCCGCGGGGGCCGCCCAGGAGACGGCGAGCAGCAGGCTCGAGAGCAGCGTCGTGAGGGCAGCGCGCATGGCGACTCCCCTCGCATCCCGTGGGGCCTTCCGCAAGCGCGATTGCTTGACGACGCCCGGGGGACGTGCGACGCAACCACGGATGGCCTGGCTCCTGCTGGGGGTCGCCGTGCTCGGGGCGCTGTCGGCGTTCAACGTCTACCGGCCGCGCTACCGGCCGGCGTCGCTCGCGCTTCTCAGCTTCTTCTGGGGATGGCTGACGGCCGAGCTGGCCCTGCATCAGATCGCCCTCCAGGTGCTGCTCGTCGGCGTGCTGGTGGCGGAAGGGGCGCTGCACGCGTTGCCGGGACGGCTGGGTCTCGCGATCGCGATCACGTCGTGGGTTTTCCTCTGGCGGTTCCACCGCCAGGCGCACCAGGCGGAGGAGGCGGTCGAGCGCGGACTGCGGGACGGCCTCGGCGGCGACTACCGCTCGCAGATCCTGCCGGTGGCGGCAGAGCGCTTCACCGAAGGCATCGAGTGGCACTCGATCGCGGTCCCGTTCCCCCTCCGGCATCCGCAGGTCGAGCGCGTGCGCAACATCGCCTACCTCGACCAGCCCGGGCATCACCTGCGTCTCGACGTCTACCGGCACCGCGATCGTCCCACCGGCTGTCCCACGTTGCTCCAGGTGCACGGTGGAGGATGGGTGCTCGGCAGCAAGAACGAGCAAGGGATTCCCCTGATGCTGCACCTCGCGTCGCGCGGCTGGGTGTGTGTCAGCGCCGACTACCGCCTGAGTCCGCGGGCGACCTTCCCGGAGCCCCTCATCGATCTCAAGCAGGCGCTGCGCTGGATCCGCGAGCAGGGTCCCGCCTACGGCGTCGATCCGGATTTCGTCGTCGTCACCGGAGGCTCGGCCGGCGGACACCTGGCGGCGCTGGTCGCGCTCACCGCCAACGATCCCGCCTACCAGCCCGGCTTCGAGCACGTGGACACCTCGGTGCGGGCCTGCGTCGCGTTCTACGGCGTGTACGACTTCACCGACCGCTTCGGCGTGTGGCCCCATCGCGGGCTTTCGCGTCTCCTCCAGCGCCGGGTGATGAAGGCAGCGTTGACCGACGCCCGCGAGGCCTACGAGCGGGCGTCGCCGATGAGCTGGCTCGGGACGCATGCGCCGCCGTTCTTCGTCATCCACGGCGACCACGACACGATGGTCCCGGTCGAGGAGGCACGGCGATTCGTCGCGATGCTGCGCGAGGCGATCCCGGGGCAGGTGGTCTACGCCGAGATCCCCGGCGCCCAGCACGCCTTCGAGATCTTCCCCTCCGTCCGCACGATCTTCGTGCTCCAGGGCGTGGAACGCTTCCTCGCCTGGGTCTACAGCCGCTACGCCGCGGGTCGCAATCGGGGTGCCGACGAGGCAGCGGCGGGCTGACCTCGGCAGGCGCCGATTGACACGCCACGCCGCCGGGTTGTAGCGACCGGCGTGGACACATGGGATCGCTAGTCGAATACCGCTGTGGAACGTGTAGCTACGCCACCGGCAAGCTGACGGTGGGCTGGGGGAAGGCCGGCAGAGCGAGTTACTGGGGCGGACTCGCCCTCTGTGACGCCTGCAAGGAGGTCCGGGTGATCGATCTCTCGGACGCCCGCGCCGATCGCCGGGACCGTCGCTGCGCGCACTGCAACGGGCCGCTCAAGATGATCGAGGGCATTGCCGAGCGCGTCGCCTGTCCGCAGTGCGGTGCGGCGCTCGCGCCGGCGAGCCTCGGAAGCTGGTCCTGAGCGACCCGTCCGGCACGCCCTTCGACGACGTCCTCGACGACGAGGACGAGGAAGACGCGCCGGAGCCCGGCGAGCCGCTCCCGGAGTACGGCGGCGGAAAGCTCGCTGGCCTGATCATGGTGGCCGCCCTCGTGGTCGCCTATCTCGCCACCGGAACCCGCGAGGCCGCCGGTCACGCCTTCCGCGCCGGCAGCGCCGACGCGGGACGGATCCTGCACGGCGAGGTCTGGCGCACCGTCACGGCGCTCACGCTCCACGCCGACACCTCGCACCTCGTGGCCAACGCGACCGCGGGCGCGCTCCTCGGCACCGCGGTGTGTCGCACGCTGGGCGGCGGATTCGGCGCCGCCCTTCTCGTCATCGCGGGCGCCACCGGCAACGCGCTCAATGCCGCCGTACGCGGCCCGGGGCACGTCTCGGTCGGCGCGTCGACGGCCGTTCTCGCCGCGGTCGGGCTGCTCAGCGGGCTCGCCTTCGTGCGCACGAGGCGAGCGACCGGGCGGCGGCGCCGGGGACGTGGCGCCTGGGTGCCGCTGGCCGCCGGTCTCGCGCTGCTCGGCATGCTGGGCGCCGACCCGCAGACGGATCTCGGAGCCCACTTCTGGGGGTTCGCCGTGGGCGTGGCGCTCGGAGTGGGAGCAGGGCTCGCGTTGCCCGTTCCCCCGGGTCGCGGGACGCAAGGGGTGCTCGCCGCTGCCACGATGGCGGCGGTCGCCGGCTGCTGGTGGCTCGCGCTGCGGGCGTGAGCCCGCCGCCCGCAGAACGAGTCCCCGAGGATCAGACGCCCGGCAGCGCGCTGCGCGGCGCGAGGTGGTCGCCCACCAGCATGCCGCGCTCGCGGTACTTCTCCTCCGTGCGCTCGGTGATCAGGCCGAGTCGCATGAGATTCGGCATCACGGTGTGCATGTAGGGCTCGCTGTTCACCAGGGACCACTGGTCCCAGTTGTGCGTCGACTGCACGACCGCCTCGGGATCGAGGCCGTACTTCGGGCCGAAGCGATGCAGCATGTCGAGCTGCTGGTTGGCGTTGAGCGTCTCGAGGATGTTGAACGCGAAGTCCTCGAGCTCGACCAGCGTCTCGGGCTCCGACTCCTTCACCAGTCGGCGCATGGAGAGGATGCCGAACGCGGCGTGACGTGCCTCGTCCTGGTGCACGCGGTGGATGATGTCCTTGATCAGCGGGTTGGTGTTCGTGCGCTGCACGAGCTCCATGATGCCCACGGCCATCCCCTCGAAGAGGGTCTGCATGCCGAGGGTCTTGGCCTGCCAGCTCGACGCCGCGAGCAGCTTGTCGAGCAGCACCTTGAGAGTGGGATCGATGGGGTGGATGACACCCATCTTGCGCTGCAGGAACTTCGAGAACGCCTCCACGTGGCGCACCTCGTCGATCACCTGCGAGCCGGCGTACCACTTGGCGTCCATGGTGGGGCAGCAATTGACGAGCTGGCCGCAGAGCTGCAGCGCCGCCTGCTCGCCGTGCAGGAGCTGGGAGATCAGGTGCGAGAACTCGTCCCAGGCGGCCTCGCGACATGTCGCCTCGTCGGCGCCGACCTCGGTGAGGACGCTCGACAGCAATGACGCGCCGATCTGCGGCATGAACCACTCGTCCCGGGGAAGCGGGGTGGACCAGTCGAGGTCGTCCTCCGCGTTCCACTGGCCCCGCTTGCCGCGCTCGTAGAGGGCGCGCAGCTCCTCGACCTGGCTGCCGTACTCCCACGTCCAGTGCAGCTCGAGCGGGACGTCGATGTCGAGCTGCTTGCGCAGCCCCTCGATCTGGTTGTCGTCGACGAACTCGACGACCTCGAAGCGGCCGATCGAGCGGCGATTGTCCTTGAGAATGGCATCCATCAATGGGTTCCTCCGGATCCTGGAATGTCGGAAGCGACGACGAGGCCGCGGTGAAGCAGCGCCCGCACCTCGGCCTTGCGGCGGCGCACCTCGCTCCCGGAGAGCAGCGGCCGGCCGATCATCTCGTTGCCGAAATCGCCCGAGGCGAAGTGGTAGACGGTGGCACCGATGAGGGTCTGGAGCGTGTGGCCGACGCTTGCCGGCCGGAACACTCCGGTCTCCATGCCCTCCTTCAAGAGCCGGGCGCCCGCACCCGTGATGCGCCGGATGCTCTCGTTCGCCTCCTGCTCCTCGGGCAGCTCGCCGGCGAGCTCGTCGTCCTCGAACAGCGAGCGCAGGAGGAGGCGGGCATAGGCGGGGTGCTCGGCGAAGATGTCGATGATCTCGTCGATCCAGCGGTCGAGCCGCTCGGCCGGCGTGCCCCCGGCGGCCAGCGCCCGCATCAGGCGCACCTCGATGCGGGTCAGGATGCGCGCGACGACGGCGGCGTAGAGCTGCGCCTTGCTGCGGAAGTGGTGGAAGAGGGAGGACTTTCCGAGGCCGACGCTCTCCGCCACCTCGGCGAGCCCGATGCCGGCGAAGCCGCGTCTGGCGAAGAGGGTCTCGGCGCAATCGAGTATCTTGTCGCGCGAGGGTTGCCTGAGCTTCACCGCCTGGGCCGTCATCGACCGTCCGTTCGGTACTGGATACCCGACCGATCGGTCGAGAGTCAAGCAGGCGATTATGCCTCACTTGACACCCGTGGTCTCATGGGCTAGATTCGCTCCATGGCCGAGCACGAAGAAGGTTTCGGGAAGCCGCTGACCACGAAGCCCAGCCGCACGCTGGCGCAGATCAAGCGGGAGTTCGCCACAAACGACGCCTGCAAGCGGTATCTTGTCCAGCTCCGGTGGCCCGGAAAGGTCCACTGCCCTCGCTGTCACAAGGCCGACCGGGTCTATGCGCTCAAGACGCGGCCCTTCCACTGGGTCTGCAAGAACCCCAGCGACGATTGCCCAGGCATTTACCGCTTCTCCGTCCTCACGGGGACCATCTTCGAGAACACGAAGGTCCCGCTGCGGACGTGGTTCGAGGTCATCTACCTGATGACGCAGTCGAAGAAGGGCATCAGCGCCTTGCAGGTGCATCGCATCATCGACCCCGTGCGCGGGACGAAGGGCAGCTATCGGACGGCCTGGTACATGTGCCACCGCATCCGGGCCGCGATGCAGGATGGAGACTTCCTTCAACTGACCGGCATCGTGGAAGTGGATGAGACCTACATCGGCGGGAAGAACCGGAACCGGCACGGTGGCGGGCGCGGGATGCAGAAGCGCACCGGCAAGCGGAACGTCGCTGGCGGTCTCTACGACAAGGCTCCCGTCGTCGGCGCCATCGCTCGCAAGGGCAACGTCGTCTGCCAAATGATCGAGATGGTGTCGCACAAGACCCTGACGAACTTCGTCAAAGAGACGGTGTCCGAGAAGGTCGATCTGGTCGCCACCGACCAGCATCGCGGGTACGCGCGCCTCGAAAGCATGGGCTTCCCGCATGAGACCGTGAACCACAAGCAGGGCGAGTACGTGCGCGGCATCGTCCACACCGCGAACCTCGATAGCTTCTGGTCGCTGCTGAAGCGGGGCATCGTCGGCTCGTTCCACCATGTGTCGCGCGAACATCTGCCGCTCTACCTCAACGAGTTCAGCTTCCGGCATAACCATCGCCGCGATCCCGACATCTTCGAGGCCGTGCTGGCAGGATGCTGAGGACACGCCCATGCAATCCAAGAAGGCCCGGCCGAAGGGGAAACCGAGGAAACCCAAGCCGGGCGCCGACAAGCGCGGACGTCTAAAACCCATCAGCCTCCATCCGATGGAGTTCGATGAGGCCATGAGGCGGCTGGTCTTACCAGCCAGCGAAAAGAAGTGACTGAGAATCATTTGATGGTCAGCGTGACGCTATCCAAGGTGATTGCGAGCGTGTCTACCTGGGCGATGCGGCCCACCACCAGGATAGGAGTATCTTGGTGAAGAATCTTGAGGTTCGGGTATTCGCTCAACTTCACTCGGAACTTAACGATTTCCGCGGTGGGAGACGAGACGCTGACCAAAATCCTCGCCATCCCGCCCTCTTCGGTGGATATTGAGCGGAATGCAGCCTCCCACCGTACCCAAATCCCTTCATAGGAGCGGAGGGCCGTTTCGTGCTCATACGGCGGTCGACGCGATATTTCTTGTCGAATGTCGCTCGGAGTGATCGCGCTGGAAGCATGAGGAGGGGGCGAGGACGACATCCTATCGACAACCTCGCCTAGAGTGAGACCGCTGATCGACGCGCGTTGCCCTACGGGCGGTTGGGGCGTCGGCTCCGCCATCGAGGCTAGATTCGGAAAGAGTGGCAATGGTTCCGCTTTCTGCGAACGACCAGTGCCGGCTCGGGAAGCGGAATAGATCAACCCCAGACCAATCACGATAGTCGCCAGTTGAGCCGGTCGCGATGTCACGAGCCCAGCCCAATAGGCCCAGTCAGCGGCATTCGATATCGTTCGCCACCACTCCCCCCAAGGAAGGCCGGTGGCAGTCTGATAGCTGCCGATCAAATCGATCACCCAGCGGACGGGGTAAATGAATACGAGCACCGCGCCGATGATCGCCCGTGTTCTTCGCATCCAGGGCCGCATTCCGACGCGATTAGCACATCCAACCCCGCGGGTGTCAAGTCAGGCACAATCGCCGTCAAGCACAATCGCCGTCCAGGTCGCGGCCCGATAGTCTGTCTGTCGGTCTACGCAGCGCTCGCGCTGCGGCCGAGCCGGGTCTACGCCGCGCGGATCAGGCGCTGGTAGATCTTGGGCAGCTCGCGGGGCAGGTCCGCCACGGCCTCGATCACCAGGTACTGCTCGCGCGTGCACATCTCGCGCAGGTAGTCGTGGCCCGCGAGGTCGACGGTGATGCAGAAGGGCCGGACACCGGCGCGCTGCACCTCGCGGAGCGCGACGGCGGTGTCGCGGATGCCGTAGACGTGGCTCTGCCGATCGCTGCCGTAGTCGAGGTCCTGCGGGAAGCCGTCGCTCAGCAGGACCAGGTGGCGCGACGGCGCCGTCACGTTCGCCATCTTCGCGAGCGCGTGCCGCAGCGCCGTCCCCATGCGGGTGGAGCCGCGCGGCTCCAGGCCGCCGATGCGGCTCTGGACCGCGGGGGTCAGCCGCTCCGCGAACGCCTTGACCGGGTAGATCTCGACGTTGTCGCGACCCTGGCCCGAGAAGCCGTAGACGGCGTAGAGGTCGCCGATCTCCTCGAGCGCGGCCGTCATGATCACGAGCGCGTCCCTGGCGATGTCGATGATGCGATCTGTCGGGTGGCCCGGGGCGGTCTCGTCGGTGGACGCGCTCAGGTCGAGCAGGAAGAGCGTCGCCACGTCGCGCTCCTCACGGTGGCGCGAGGTGTAGAGCTTCGCCGACGCGGGTTGGCCGGCGCGGCGTTGCATGCGCGCGTCGACGACGGCGTTCAAGTCGATCGTCTCACCGTCCTCGAGGCCGTGAACGCGCCGGTAGCGCTCGGGCCGCAGGCGCAGGAAGTGCCGACGCACCTCCGGCACCAGCGCCGCGTGACGCGCGAGCGCCTGGTCGAAGGCGAGACCCGAGTCGCCCGGGAGCTCGACCTCGCGCACCCGGCACCAGGCGGGACGGTAGTCGCCGATCAGGTGGTCCCACTCGTCGTAGAAGAACACCGCGGCGTCGCCGGTCGCGGGTCGCAGCGTGGCGGCGACGGCATCCGGCGGGCGCGCCCCGGTCGCGGGCGGCGTCGTTCGCTCCGACAGTCGCTTGCCGGCGAGCTGGGTGACGTACAGTCCGGCCTGCGCGAGGACGTCGCCACGGCCCTGCCCGAGCGCCTCCGCACCCGCGGCCTCGAGAAGCCGCCGCAACGCCTCGGGGTCGAGCGGACGGCCGCCGCCGACGTCGCCGAGCTCCCGGTCGACGAGGAGGGTGAGCGCGTCGCGCAGCTCGGCCGGTAGCGTGTCGTCGTCCGGCACCGACGCCGCGGCGGCGTGCGTCGCGTCTTCCGCGCTCCCGGGCGGGCCGTCACCGGCGCCCGCGTCGAGCAGGATCGTCACGAGCTCGGGCAGGACGCCGAGACCGTCGTCCGTCCGCTCCGCATCGGGGAAGAGCGCTGCGAGCCGTTCCGCCACACGCAGCGCGTCCGCCGACGTCGCCTCGGGATGCTCGAGCTCGCGAAGGCTCGGCAGCACGAGGGCTGCGAGCGCGCGAAGCCAGGGCGGAACGTCGGTCCGCGCGGCCTCGGGTCGAAATGCAAGCGCCAGGATGGCGTCGAAGCCGTCCAGCACCGTCGTCTCCTCGCCGACGAGGCTCTCGCTGGCCCAGCGCAGGTCGGCGCCGATCCCGGGATAGGCGGCCGTCAGGCGGCAGGCGACCCGGAAGCCGTCGGCCAGCAGGAAGAGATCCTCCAGAGCGCCCGGCCGACCGGGAGCACGCAGGGGTCCGGGACCACTGGCCAGGACGTCGTACGTCCCGAACTCCCGCCGGCCCGCCAGCAGGGCGGCCGCCAGGCGGTAGAGCCTGGCGTTGTCCTCGCACGTGTCGAGGCGGTCGATCAGCGGCGGCAGCGCCACCATCTGGCTGTCGGGCGCGTCCTCGAGCGGGGGACGGAGCCGGAAGGGGCCGCAGGGGCGCGGTGCGGCTGGCCGGGCGGCGAGCATGTGGACCAGGCGTCGCAGCTCGCCCTGCATCTCGTCGAGGGCCACCGCGGTCGGCGAGTCCGCGAGGATGCGCTCGCTGGTACGCGACGCGACGGCGAAGAAGGCGACGCCGGCCGCACGGTGCCGGGTGGCGAGCGCCAGGCCGTGTGCCGCCCACGCGTGGACGCGCTCGGCCGCGGCGCTCTCGTAGACCCGCGGCAGACTCCGCAGCAGTGCGGGCAGGCCCGCCGGGAACGCGCGGGCGACCTGCTCGACGATCGCGACCGCGCCTTCGCGATGCGCTTCGGGCACGGCGGCCAGGAGCGCCGCCAGCAACGGCGTCACCTCCGCGAGCTCGCGCACCGATCCGTCGAGCGCCGCCATCTGCCAGGCGGCGAGGAAGCGCGGCCGCAGCGGGTCGGCCAGGCGATCGAGGGCGCGCGGCAGCTCGCGATAGGCGACCAGCGCGAGCGGCGGCGGGAGCGAGAGCGCGGCATCCAGCCACGCGGCGCGCTCGGCCGTGTCCCATCCGGCGATCGAGCCGGGCAGGGCGCGCAGGAACTCCGCCTCGTCGAGCTCGTCGGTGCAGTGGCGGGCGAGCGCCATCCAGGGCACGACGTCAGCGGCGGCGAGGAGCGGCAGCGTATCGCGGCTCGACTCGAAGAGCGCCACGGCGAGGCGCTCGCCGCGCCATCCCGCCTCGGTGCGCAGGCGCGCGCCCGCTTCGGCCCAGGCCTCGAGCAGCGCCGCGTCCACCCGCGGGACGAGGGCCGCGGTGTGCTCGGAGAAGCGTCGCGCGAGCGTGACGGAGACCTCCGCCAGGCGCGCGTGGGCGGCGCGCCAGCGGGCGCGCGCCCGGCGCTCAGCCGAAGAGGGCAGCGGCGACGTCATCGATCGCGCGCACGGCGTCCGGATCGTCGGTGAGGGCCCGGCTCACCGCCGCGGCGCAGGCACGCCGCGGCGGGATGCCGCGCCCGATGAGCTGGCCGGCGTAGACCAGGAGCCGCGTGCTCACGCCCTCCGACAACCCGCTCTGGCGGAGATGGCGGACCTTCTCGCCGAGCGTCGCCAGCCGGAGCGCCAGGTCGAGATCGAGCTGGCTCTCGTGGGCGATGATGCGGGCCTCGGCGTCGCGCGGGGGATAGCCGAACTCCAGCGCCACGAAGCGCTGCCGCGTCGAGTGCTTCAGGTCCTTCAGCACGCTCTGGTAGCCCGGGTTGTAGGACAGGACGAGGAGAAAGTCGGGGTGCGCTTCGAGCAGCTCTCCCGTCTTGTCGATGGGAAGGAGCCGGCGATGGTCGGTCAGCGGATGGATCAGGACCACGGTGTCCTTGCGCGCCTCGACCACCTCGTCGAGATAGCAGATGGCGCCGTGCCGCACCGCGCGCGTGAGCGGTCCGTCGATCCACACCGTCTCGTCGCCCTTGATCAGGTAGCGGCCGACCAGGTCGCTCCCGGTCAGGTCCTCGTGGCAGGCGACGGTGACCAGGTTGCCGGGGACCTCGCCGCCCGGTGTGGACCGTCCGATCGTCGCCGCCATGTACTCCACGAAGCGCGTCTTGCCGCACCCCGTCGGCCCCTTCAGCAACACGGGCAGGCGGGCCTGCCAGGCGGCCGTGAAGACCGTGACCTCGTCGGCGATCGGAAGGTAGAAGGGCGGCACGCTCACGCGGCGAGGGAGTCTAGGGTCGCCCCCGGGACGACGCAAACTCCGCGGCGGTCGCGGCTCAGGGGAGGAACCGGGCGCGGTCGGCCGCCGAGGGCAGCGCGCAGGACGCGTCGGCAGCGCCAAAGGCGTGGCGGCGGCGCGCGAACGCGGCATAGGCCGCGTCCGCGAGCGATCGTGGCAGCCAGGAGAGGAGCGCGACCAGCCGCCACGGACCACCGAGCAGGCGGCCGAGGCGGACGAGCGCCTCGGAGCGCCACGATACGCGCTCCGCGCCGCTCGCGCGGTCGACGTAGATGATGCTGTCGAGATCACGCGGCAGCCCGGGGCAGCGGGCGCGGAGGGCGGCGGCCGTCGGCCCCTGGAGCGGGGCAAAGCGCAGCACGCCCTGGCGGTCGGCCGCGAGGAGCCAGCGCACGAAGCGGCTGCAGACCCCGCACTCGCCGTCGTAGAGGACGAGGTGGATCGGGGGGGCGCCCGCGACCGGCGGCAGGTCACGCCGCATGATCACCCGTTCCCTCATGGGAATGCCGAGCTGCTGTTCGCGGGCGCGAACTCCGCGCAGCGCGCGTGGGAACTCGGCCGCACCGAGGGTGCGAAATCCGAGCCGCGCGTAGAAGGGCTCGTTCCACGGCACGCGCCGGAAGGTGGAGAGCGTGATGGCGGGAAATCCCTGCGCGGCCGCCCAGTCGCACACCGTGGTGACGAGCCCCGTGCCGATGCCCCGGCCGCCGGCGTCGGGCACCACGTCGAGCTCCTCCAGATGGGCGAGGCCGTCGAGCACGTTGGCGACGGCGAATCCGAGCGGGCGCCCATCCTGGCCGTCGGCGACCCAGATGCGATCGGCGCGCTGGTGCTGGGCCAGCTCCGACAGCGAGAGGGTGCGGTCGAGCAGGTGGTCCAGCAGGCCCATCCCCCGGAATCTCGTCCCGGCCTCGCGCTCGATACGCTGGAGCTCCGGAAGATCCTCCGCCCGGGCAAGCCGGATACGGACATCCGCCTCACGCACGTCGTGCAGCTTAGCGTAGCGCCGGGGGGTGGTGATACCGGCGGCGGTTCCCTTGCGGCCGGGAGGCCGTTCGTGTCCAAGTCGGACAGTGGTCGTCGAGAGCACCGACCTGGAGCGCGCACTCTCGCGCCTCGGCGAGGACGCCTCCGATCGGCGGGCAGGCCTCTTCGGTCCCGGCTCGCTGACCTGGACGCTCAGCCGCGAGGCGACGGTCTTTCTCGGCGGCGGCAGGGCAGCACTGCTCCAGCTCGCTCATCCGATCGTCGCGCAGGGAGTGGCCGAGCACTCGCATGCGACCGACGACACCCTCGGCCGCTTTCTTCGCACCTTCGAGCACGTGTTCGCGATGGTCTACGGCGATCTCGACTCCGCCTTCGACTCGGCACGACGTGTCCATCGCCTGCACGCGCGCGTCCGGGGCGCCATGTCCGGGACGACGGGCAGCGTGGCGGCCGGCACGCGCTACGAGGCGAACACGCCCGAGGTGCTGCTCTGGGTGCACGCCACGCTCCTCGAGACCACGGTCCAGCTCTACGAGCTCGTGCTCCGGCCGCTGTCCGCCGACGAGAAGCACGCCTACTACGGCGAGACCAGACGATTTGCCGCGCTGTTCGGGATTCCCGAGCCGCTGCTTCCGGCCGACTGGCCGGCGTTCGAGGACTACTGGCACCACATGCTGTCGTCGCCCGAGATCACCGTCTCGCCGGTGGCGCGCCGGCTGGCTCGATCGCTGCTCCGTCCGTCCGGGACCTGGATCGGGGGCCCGGCGTGGGACTGGTTGCGGGCGATCACGGCGCGCCTGCTCCCCCCGCGCCTGCGCGAGGAGTTCGGATTGCCGTTCGGCTCCGTCGAGCGGGCCCTCGCCGAGAGCTCGCTCGGCGCGCTGCGCGCCACGTGGTGGCTGCTGCCCGGCTCGCTGCGCTGGCTTCCCGCCTACCGGGACGCGATGCGCCGCCTGGATGGCCGAACGGGACGCGACCCGATCGGGATCGTGCTCGATCAGGTTGTGCGCCTGGCGCGCGGGTCGCGGTAGCGCCGATTCGGGCTCCGTGCTGCGCAGCTCGACCGGGGGTTCGCCCGGGCGCGATGCGACAGGCGACGACTGCGAGGCGGGGCCGGCCTCATCCGAGCGCGGCCTGGCGTCGCCAGGCGGCCGGCGGGAGGCCGACGACGCGACGGAACGCGCGGTTGAACGCCGCCTCGGACGCGTAGCCGACCTGCGCGCCGATGCTCGCGACGCTGGCGTGGGAGTCGCGCAGGAGCTGGGTGCCCTTCGAGCCGGAGGGGAGCTCGTGCGGTGCGACGCTCGGGCCTCGACGGAGCTGCGGCATCTCCCGACGGGGAACCTCACTCTACGGGTTCTGCCAGGCCACGGGGAGCGGAAAGCTCCGCCTGTCCGTCTTCGGGTTCGTCGGCGGCGACGTGGCGGTGACTCTCCCCGGGACGGCGAACTGACCGGCCGCCGCCCGCATGGCGCGGCCGCCGTGATGGACGCCTGGCGCGGGCGAACGCCGTCACGAGGGCGACGGACGCGTCCGGCGTCCGCTCGACGCGGCGGCTAGGATGACGCAGTGAGCCTCGCCCCGTCGACACGACCCAGTGAGGTCGAGGACTCCGGCCTTCTCTTCCCACTGAAGCCCTCCGCCACGACGGGTCTACCTCTGCCGTCTGCGCGCGACGGAGGGCATGCCCAGGACGTCGAATCCCATGGCCCGCGCCGCCGTGCCCAGCTCATCGTCGTGTGTCGCGAAGCGCAGATCGTCCACCTGCGTCCGCGCCAGCAGCGCCGTTGCGAGGTGGATGGCATCGAGTGAGCTGAGGAGCGTTGGAAAGGGCTCCGCGGCACGCTCGAGGACGACGGTATCGAGCGGAAGGATGGCGAACGTCTCCAGCAGCTCCAGAACCGCCGCCCGCTGCTGCGCTACCGCCCGGTCGCTGAGCCGCTCCCGGATCCGCGCCCGATCGATCGTCCGCTGGCATTCCAGACGGATCAGCTCGCTGGCGAGCGGCCGCTCGATGCGTCGCCACTCCCGCAACGCCCCCCGCTCGTTGAGCACGGTGCGCAGGAGCACCGAGGAGTCCACGTACACGTTCACCGCTTGCCCCGCTCTTCGAGGAGCAGCTGCAGCGAGCCGGCCCGCCAGCGCGCTCTGGGGTAGCGCTTGTTGCGCACCTCAGCGAACGGCCGCCTCGCCGGGATGATGCGCACCTGCGACTCCATCGCCACCGCAGGGACCAGCCGGACGATCGG
Organism: uncultured delta proteobacterium; assembly: GCA_963815115.1. GTDB lineage: Bacteria > Desulfobacterota > Binatia > DP-6 > DP-6 > CAVQLX01. The sequence continues at coordinate 592,029 of CAWFFN010000005.1, forward strand.
GCGGTGGCGGTCGGTGACCTCGATCTCGGCGCCATGCTCCACGGCGCGCAGGTACCGCGAGAGCTGGTTCTTCAGGTCGGCAATCTTGACCCGCTTCATGGCCACATCAGGCCAGATGAGACCCTGCCGGTCAAACTGGCGCGATGATCGCGCGCTGCCCTCCGCCGCGGTGACGGTTCACGATCGGCGACGGGGTCGCAATTGTCCCGGCGAACCCGCGGGGCGGCGACTGCAGATCGACTCGTCGGTCGATCTGCAGTCACCCCGGTCGCACTACTCGTCGCTCACGAACGCGCCGCTCGGCGACCCGCTGGGGGGCGTCGGACAGTCCGCGGGCGGAGGCGCCTTCTTCTCGGACTGGAACTTGTCCCTGTGGTCGTTCTTGTCCGTCGAGGCGGGATTGCCGCTCTCCTTCGCGGGCGCGCTCGCGCACCATCCCCGGCCATCGGCGAGCGTCAGCCGCACGGCGATCTCGATCTGCTTCGGCTCGTCGAGCGTGTAGCCCCAGCCGGACTTGCCGCCCTTCACCTGGAGCTTGCCCTGCTTGATGAGCACCACCGTGATCGGGCCGGTCTTGCTCTTCCACTTGAAGCCGCCGCTCCCGATCGCGGTCCATTCCGGGCCCGCCGGCAGGGGCACCGTCACCTCGTCGGTGGTCTGGCCCGCCGCGTTGTACACGGTGAGCGTCGCGCCGTGCTGGATCGGGTCGCCCGCGGACCCCAGCGCCGGGGGCGTGACCTGGTTGGTCGGGGGATCCTTCTTGGTGCTCGACTTGAACGACACCTTCCGCTTCTCCGGATCGGCGGGCGGCGTGCTGTCGTCCTTCAGGGAGAGGCTCGTCGTCTGAATCCGCGTCAGCCCCGGAATGCTCACCGGATCGGCCGGGTCGCTCCCGCCGAGTACCTCGTCCTGATCGAGGAATCCGTCCTCGTCGCGGTCGATGCCGATGCGCTCGCCGCTGCCCGGCGGGACGCACGTGTACGTGACCTCCTGCCCCGGCGTCTCCGCGACGCCCCGCAGCTGGTTGTCGGTCAGGGTCTCGCCGCCGAGGTCGGTGTGGAACGTGCCCGAGACGAGCACCGCGCCGCGCTGCTGCCCGTTCTCCGTCCATTTCGCCACCAGATCGCACTCGCCCTGACCCGCGCGGGCGATCAAGAGATCGATGCGGTCGCCGACCTCCGACGCGACTGCCCTGACGCGAGCGTGATCTGCTGGCCCACGATCGGTGCCAGGTTGGAGTCGAAAGCCAGGACGAACTGCTCGACCTGGCGCCGTTGCAGGTCACCCGTGGCTCCGGTGGGGAAGCCGCCCGGATTCTGGAGCGGGAAGCCGGCGGGATTGGTGCGATTGAAGACGGTGGCGTTGTGGAAGCGGAAGAGCGTGTCCACGCTGCCGTCGTGCAGGAACCCGAAGCCGCGGATCTGCGCGCCCTTGTCGCCGTTGTCGCCGGGGTTCAGGAACTGGACGGGTGCCATGCCGAACATGCCGACCTTCTGGTAGGCATTCCGGAGGTGCGGGATCTTGAAGAGCTGGGTCTCGAACTCGAAGCTCGAGAAGCCGTCGCTGCCGAAGAATCCCGAGGCGGGATCGAGATCGTGACACCCGTCGCAGTTCTGGAAGACGTCGGAGTTCTGGGCCGAGAAGAACTTGTCACGCCCGGCCTGCTGCTCGGGGGTCAGGCTGTCGTCGAGCTTGCGGATCGGGTTCGGGGGATACGTCACCTCGAGGATGAAGTTGGTGAAGCGCTCCATGTCGTCGTCGCTGATCGGCGCGCCGCGACCGAGCAGCCCGTCGAAGGCGATGATGAACTTCTTGAACGCCGCGTGCTCGTCCAGCGGGTCACCGCCGGGATCGTTGCCTCCCGTGCGATCGCCGCGCCAGTGCATCGGACCATGGTTCGCCATGCCGCGCAGGCTCTGCGTCGTCATCGGGCCCTTCAGCGGGGCGAAGTTCTGGAAGGAGATGTTGAACTGGTTGGGCACCCGGAACGGGTTCGGTTCGTTCAGGGTGACGTCGTCCGGGTTGCCGAGGTCCCAGGCGAGGCTGTCGAAGTCGCCGAAGATGTGGCAGCTCGCGCACGCGGCCTCGCCGTTGCTCGACGTGAGCACCGCATCGTAGAGCACCGAACGGCCGTCCTTCACGATCGACGGCTCGCGGTCGAAGAGGGTCAGGTGGCCGGTCTCGGTGGCGGTGGCGGTGTCGACGATCGAGAGGCCGTTGTCGAAGCGGGTGAGGACGTAGAGCCGGTGGTTGGCCTCGTCCAGCGCCAGGCCGCTCGGGCCGCCGCCGCTCACCGCGATGTGATCGGCCGCGTCGGGAGCGAAGGTGTTGTTCTCGAGCTCGGCCGTGCTGAAGATGCCGACCTCGCTCGAGCCGAGGGCGGCGACGTAGAGGGTCTGGCCGTTGGCGGTGACCGCCATGCCGACCGGGGTCGCCAGGCTCTTCACCTTGTCGCTCGGGTCGCTCGGCACGACGTCGTAGTCGAGGTGCTTGTTCAGATGCCGCGGGAGCACGTTCGTGCCGTCGAGCACGGTGATGCGCGACTCGGCGAGGTGGCCGCGGACGGAGTTGCCGGCAAAGGTGCCCGGCCCCTCGAACCGGACCTCGTTGTGCGCGTCGGTGTTGGAGACGTAGACCTTCCCGCTCACGGGGTTCACGGCCATGTTGAAGAGGATGGTGCCGACGTGCGCGAAGCTGGCGGTCTGCGCGGGAAGCGTCGCACCCGAGCCCGCGCTGATGGCGAACACGTCGAGGTCGGGCAGCGAGAAGCGCACGCCGTTGGTCCAGTCGCGGCCGAGCCGGTCCTCCCAGTGGCCGGTGGCGCCGTTGAACTTGATGATGAGGCCGGTCTCGGGCTGCGGATCGCCCAGGAAGTTGGTGTTGGGCATCGGCAGGCCGCCGGGCATCGGGAGGCCGCCGACGTTGCAGGTCGCGTTCTGGCCGCCGTTGCAGACCGCGCCCTCGTTGAGGGCCGTGGTCTGGTTGCCGGAGTGGAACACGGCGGCGTAGACCGTGGCGCCGCCCGGGGCGACCGCGAGCGCGCGCGGCGTGTCGCCGAACAGCGAGAGGATGGTGATCGGGTCGCCCCCGAAGTCGGCGCCGAGGCTGGTCGCGTCGAACACCCAGACGTCGGCGCGTCCGACACCGGCCGTGATGAGCTGCGGGTCGCCTGCTCCCGGCACCGCCGCCAGCGAGGGGTCGGTTCGCTGCTGTCCCCGGTGCGCGGTCGTGATGAAGGCGCGCGTGCCGCCGGTGCCGGCGAACACGATGTCGCGCGGCTCGTCGCCCACCAGCAGGGTGCGCACGACGCGCGGCGGGGTGGCGGCGACGTCGACGATGCTGATCGAGTCGGAGAGGTGGTTGACCACCCAGACCTCACCGTTGGTACGCGCGGCGACGGCCACCGGCTCGAGCCCGACGGGCACCGAGCCCGTGCGGGTGAGGCCCGCGGCCGAGACGGCGAAGATCTCGAGGCGGTTGTCGGGGGTATTTGTGACAAATAGCCTCGATCCGTCAGGCGACATCGCCAGCGGCCGGACCTGACCCGACTCGAAGGTGGTGAAGGACGCCGCCCCGGCGATCGGCGACCCGAGCGCCAGGAGCAAGGCCAGGATGCCGCCCAGCAAGGTGACGGCGGATAGGCGGGACGACGGTACCAGCATGGAGCCCCCTCTCTGGCTGGAGATCGGACCGGGGGCGTACCACAGGTTTCTGCCTTGTCGAAACCCCTTTGGCGCGATCGGGCGGTTCCGTTGGGCGATCGGGCGGCTAGCGATCTAGCGCACGTGCGGCAGGACGCGCTCGCCGAACTCGCGCAGCTGCCCGGTGCCCGAGAAGTTCAGCGCCAGGAGGGAGAGCCCGTGGATGGCTTCGCGGCGGCGGAGCTCCTCGATCATCTCCTCGGGGGTTCCGAGGAGGGCGACCGGGTGCCGCCGCAGCGCCTCCGGCGACAGCCCGAAGGCGCCCGCCATCCTGTCCGCCACCTTGGCGGTCTGCGCCGGCGACGCGGTGGGGGCGTAGGTGAACACCGTCGATGCGAAGCGCACGGTCCCGGGTGCCCGGCCCGCCTTGGCCTCGGCCGCGCGCACGCGGGCGAGCTTGTCCGCCAGGCCGTCGTCGTCGAACCTGCGAATCTCGTCGAACGTGGCCGTTCCGGCGGCGCCGAGCACCGGGACCATGTGAACGATGTCGGCCCACGTTCCGGCGCGTCGCAGGATGCCGTTCCCGCTCCCGCCGAGCATCAGCGGCGGACCGGGCCGTTGCACCGGTTTCGGGAGGCAGACCGCATCGGTGAGCTTGAAGTATCGTCCCGCGAATGTGAAGCGCTCCTCGCGCCACAGCCCGCGCATGACCTCGACCGCCTCGTCCATCATGCGCAGGCGCTCGGAGACGTCGGGAAACTCGAGCCCCATCATCTCGAACTCGGCGCGTGTCCAGCCCGCGCCCACGCCCGCGATGGTGCGGCCGCCGCTCGCCTCGTCGAGCTGCGCGAAGAGGCGCGCATGCATCGCCGGGTGGCGGAAGAGGAGACAGGCGACGTGGCTGCCGATGCGGATGCGTCGGGTGCGTTGCGCCAGGGTCGCCATGGCGAAGAAGAGCTCGTAGGCCGGCACCTCCGTCTGCAGCCCGCCGAGCAATTCGAAGACGTAGTGATCGGGCACGAAGACCACGTCGAAGCCGAGCTCCTCGGCGAGCTGTGCTTCCTCGACGATGGCCTCCAGACCGGTCTTGTCGTGGGGAGCCTGGCCGCCGCCGACCTGGATGGCGAATTCCATGCCTGGTTCCCGGGAGGCTCAGTGCTCGGGCGGGAAGATCTCGTCGCGGGCCTTGCCGGCGAGCGTCCCCTGGAGCTGCGACAGGGCCTCCTCCGGCGTTGCGGCGAGGGCCATCAGGCCGTGCGGCGCCCGCGTCAGCGCGAGCTCGCACGGGACGGCCGTGTAGAAGCCGTTCGGGAGGCTCGCGACCATGACGAAGAACGCTTCACCGTCCTCGGCGCGGAACTGGTACCACTCGACCTTCTGCACGACGTAGGGCGTCTCGCTCATGTGCCGGGTCGGTAGCCTGAGCGGGCACGGGATTCAAGGCGGCGACGGAGGTTGCAACAGCGGATCGGCCATGCGATGCGCGCAGCATGATCACGAACCGTATGCCCGCGCTCCGGCGCTGGTGGTGGCCCCTCGACTGAGGCGGCCCCCGGTTCACGTCCGCACCCGGAACCCTGGAAGGAAGCCGCCTTGGACCGTCGAGGCGGCTTCGGTGCATCGGGGCCCGCCGTCTCGGCAGAAGGAGACGACAGGCCATGCACGCAGACACCTATCGGACCCACGGTGGAGTGCTCGTCGAGCGATCACGCGAGGAGATCGCTCCACGGGACGCGATCGACGGCATCGTCGGCGCCCTCGACGCCCGGCGCGGGGTGCTGCTCGCGTCGGGCGTCGAGCAGCCGGGGCGGTACACGCGCTGGGACGTCGGCTTCGTCGATCCACCCCTGGCGTTGACGTCCCGGGGCCGCGAGTTCCGGCTCACGGCTTTGAACGGCCGCGGGCGGGTGCTGCTGCCGTTCGTCGCTGCGGCGACCGGTGCCGCGTGTGACGGGGACGAGGCCATCGGCACGGTTCCTCTTCCCGCTGCCGGCTTCGCGGAGGAGGAGCGGACCCGCCAGCCGTCGGTCCTGTCGGTCGTGCGCACCGTGCGCGACCTCTTCGCGAGCCCCACGGACCCGCACCTCGGGCTCTACGGCGCCTTCGGCTACGACCTCGCGTTCCAGTTCGAGCCCGTCCAGCTCCGCCGGCCGCGTCCTCCGGAGCAGCGTGACCTGGTCCTGTACCTGCCCGACGAGCTGGTCGTGGTCGACCACCAGCGCGAGCGCGCCGTGCGCGCGCGCTACGAGTTCACGCTCGCCGAGGGACGCACGCGCGGTCTGCCACGCGACGGCGATGTCCGGCAGTACCGGCCTGCACTGCGCGCTCCGCATTCGGCCGACCACGCGCCAGGCGAGTACGCGGCCACGGTGCGCGTGGCGCAGGAGGCCTTCCGGCGCGGCGATCTCTTCGAGGTGGTTCCCGGGCAGATGTTCTTCGAGGCGTGCGCGGCCCCGCCGTCCGAGGTGTTCCGCCGCCTCCGGGTACGCAATCCGGCGCCGTACGGCTTCCTCGTGAACCTCGGCGCCAGCGAGTACCTGATCGGCGCCTCGCCGGAGATGTACGTCCGCGTGGACGGCGACCGCGTGGAGACGGCGCCCATCTCGGGCACCATCACCCGGGGACGCGACGCGCTCGAGGACGCGGCCCAGATCCGCCGGCTGCTCGAATCTGCCAAGGACGAGGTCGAGCTCACCATGTGCACCGACGTCGACCGCAACGACAAGGCGCGCATCTGCGAGCCGGGCAGCGTGCGAGTCATCGCCCGGCGCCAGATCGAGCTCTACTCGCGACTCATCCACACCGTCGACCACGTGGAGGGGCGTCTGCGCGCGGGCTACGACGCCCTCGACGCGTTCCTCGCCCACGCCTGGGCGGTGACCGTCACCGGCGCGCCCAAGGCCTGGGCGATGCAGTTCATCGAGGACCACGAGCGCTCGCCGCGCGGATGGTACGGCGGTGCCGTCGGCCGCGTGGGCTTCGACGGCCGCCTCAATACCGGGCTCACCTTGCGCACCATTCGCGTCGCCGACGGCGTCGCCGAGGTGCGCGCCGGCGCGACGCTGGTCCACGATTCCGATCCGGAGGCCGAGGAGCTCGAGACGCGCGTCAAGGCGGCCGCGCTGCTCGACGCCATCCGGCGACCCGCCGCGAGGGCTCCGCAGACGCCCTCCCGCGCTCGTCCCGGCACGGGCAGGCGCGTGCTGCTCGTCGACCACCAGGACTCCTTCGTGCACACGCTCGCCGACTACTTCCGGCAGACGGGCGCCGAGGTGACGACGCTGCGGGCGGGGTTCCCGCCCGCCGAGCTGGATCGCCTGCGCCCCGACCTGGTGGTGCTCTCCCCGGGGCCGGGCACGCCGGCCGACTTCGACGTCGCCGGGACGCTCGCCGCCGCGGCCGCCCGCGGCCTCGCGGTCTTCGGCGTGTGTCTGGGGCTCCAGGGCATGGTCGAGCACTTCGGCGGCGCGCTCGGCGTGCTCGGGGAGCCGGTGCACGGCAAGCGCTCGCGCATCCGGGTGCTGGGCGGCCGGCTCCTGCAGGGGCTGCCGGCAGAGTTCGACGCCGGGCGCTACCATTCGCTGTATGCCGTGCGCGACCGGATGCCCGCCTGCCTGGCGGTGACGGCCGAGAGCGAGGACGGCGTGGTGATGGCGGTCGAGCACCGCGAGGGGCCGCTCGCCGCAGTGCAGTTCCATCCCGAGTCCATCCTGACGCTCGCCGGCGGGGTGGGGCTGCGCCTGGTGGAGAACGTGATGGAGTGGCTCGCCGATCTTCAGAGCAGGTCGAGAAACGCGAGCAGCGCCGCCCGCTCGCCGGGATCGAGCGGCTCACCCCCCGAGCCGGGGGCGGCGTCGTGCAGGAAGCCGTCCGGCATCACTCGCGCGCGTGCGAGGACCGATGGGAGGTCCGGTGACGAGCCGTTCGTGAAGTAGGGACGCTTGCGATAGAGACGCCGCAGCGATGGGACGCGCGTCCCCTCGGGATGCACGTAGGGGACGATCCCGGTCTGCTCGCGCGTATCGCGTGCCCACACGATCGCTCCCGCGGGACTCAGGACGAGACGCTCCCAGTCCGCGAACGGCACGGTGGATCCGGGCAGGTCGGTGACCAGCCGTGCGGCGTGGCAGCGGGCGCAGCGGTCGCGAAACACCTCCGCCCCGTGACGCTCGTCCGGTGACCAGGTCCGGCGCCCGGCGACCGACGGATTCGGCCGGTGCGTGAAGCCCATCAGGAAGCCCATGAGCGACCGCCGCAGGACCTCGGGGGACAACGGCCGCGGTCCGACGCCGAGCGTCGCGAGCCAGGGCAGGTCGGCGACGCCGAGCGCGAACCACGAGTCGTGCCGGCTGCGCAGGCCGGCGACGTGGAACTCGTTGTGCACCATGCCCGCAAGATCGGGATCGAGCGCGCGCGAGAAGTAGGGCCGGTCGTTCGCGAGGCCGAAGAGCGGGCGCGTGGTCACGCGGACGTCGTCGCGCCCGCTGTTGTGCACCCGGCCGTCGATACCGCCCTCGAAGTGGCAGGTCTCGCACGTGAAGCGGCTGAGGGATCCGCGGGTCCGGTTCCACGGCGCCATCGCGGTGGTGAAGAACAACGCCTCCCCGACACGCGACTCGACGGAACGCGCTCGCCGTTCGGGGTCCGGTACGGCGATCGGGCGCGGCGTCCCGCCGCCATCGTCCACCACCCAGGCGTCGAGCAGCGGATCGGCCACCACGGTGCGCCCTCCGGCGAGGGGCGCTTCCATGACGCCACCCGGGACGAAGCTGCGGGTGACGATCTCGGGACGGGGCCAGAGTCCCTTGCGACCGGCGCGGCGGTCCGGCCACGACAGCTCGGCGAGCGGCGCGTCACCATAGCCCCGGACACGTAGCCGGACCGGATCGCCGGGAGTCAGCGCGACGATCTTCGGCGTCACCACGCCGAGCGCGGACACGTTCACCTCCGCCAGGCGCGTGGCCACGGGAGGGGTCCCGGCCACCCGGTAGATCCAGACGAAGGAGTCGATGTAGCCGAACGAGCCCTCGCGCCGGTCGAGCGGATGATCCTCGACCCCGCCCAGCGCGAGCATCAGGCCGTCGGCGGTCTCGCGTGCATCGACGGACCAGATCGGGCCGTCGTGGGTGATGCGCACATCGCCGTCGCGCAGGGGGATGCCGCGCGAGTCCACCGGTCGTATGACGAGCGTGTGGCCGAGGATGCAGTCGACGATCACGTGCCCGGCGGTGCGCAGCACGTGACGCGGCCCGAGCCCGACCGGCGCGTCGTCGCCGGCGAGCACGGTCCCCCGGGAATCGATCGTGAGGAGGCGGTGATCGTGGTCCTCGACGACGTAGAGGACGTCCTCGTCGCCCGCCGCGATCGCGCGCACGGATCGCACGTCGCGCAGGGGGATTGCCGCGCGCCGAACGAGCCGGCCGTCGCGGACCGCGTAGTGTGCGATCGCCGGGCTCGGCTCCGCGCTGACGAACACGTCGCCGCTGGAGGTCACGGCAAGGCCCGACGGCTCGGGCGGCGTCGTCACGCGCTGCAGCTCCCGCAGGTCCTCGTCGAGAAGCACGAGCGCGGAGCGGCCACGCAGCAGGCCGACCAGCAGCGGCTTGCCGGCGAGGTGCTGGATCGCGACCGGGTCCGGGCCCGTGCCCTGGTCGAATGCGGGCAGGGCGCGGAAGTCGGTGGCGCGCCGCTCGGCCGACTCGAATGCCCGCAGCCGTCCCAGCGCGTCGGTGCTGGGATCGCTGCGCGCGTCGTCGGGGCGGCCCTCCCTGGCCCCGACGAGCAGGGTGACGACCGCGAGCAGCGCGATGCGCCACCCGCGGCGCCCCCGGGTCACGGGCAAGTGGGACGCAGGCTCGGCGCGCGACTCACCAGCCACCCGGCAGGACGGGTGGTCCCCCGGCGCTCGGGGGATTGGCCGACGTGGCGCCGCAGACGGAGAGGTCGTGCTTGCAGCTGAGGACGATCGGCTTCCTGCACTTGGCGCGCTTGCAGCGCATGAGCTTGGGCCCCCGGAGGCCGGGGCACTGCTGGGTCGCGCAGCTTGCGATCTCGTCCTTGCACGCCGTCACGCATGGTGCTCCCCACGCCGTCGAGGAGCAAAGGGCAAGCACGGCGAGCAACCCGGCGACCTGTCGCGTCGACATGGACCCTGTCTCCTTCCGCTGCGCAGGATCCTCCCGCTGGCGATTGAAAGCAAGGCGCCTCGGCCCGCTCGCGGCAGAGACCGTCCGTGGCCGGCGTCAGTCGACGCTGGCGCCCTTGGCAATGACGACGATCCCGCCCTCGCTCACGGTGAAGCGCCTGCGGTCGTCCTCGGGATCGACGCCGATGGTCGCCCCGGGCGGGATGACCACGCCCTTGTCGATGATGGCGCGCCGGATGCGTGCGTTGCGGCCGACCTCGACGTCGTCGAACAGGATCGACTCGCGCACCGAGGAGTAGCTGTTGACGCGGACGCGCGGGCCCAGGATGGAGCGGTTCACGCGGCCGCCGCTGATGATGCAGCCCTCGCACACCATCGAGTCGGTGGCGATGCCGAAGCGGTTGCGCTGACGATCGGAGAAGACGAACTTCGCAGGGGGAGAGGGGTAGTACGCGGAGAAGACCGGCCACTCGGGGTTGTAGAGGCTGAAGCACGGCGAGACCGAGACCAGGTCCTCGGAGGCGTCCCAGTAGGCGTCGATGGTCCCGATGTCACGCCAGTAACCGCGCTCGTGCTCGTTCATGCCCGGAACATCGTTGGTGCTGAAGTCGTAGGCGAACAGCCGGCCGTCGACCAGGCCGGGCAGGATGTCGCGCCCGAAGTCGTGCGTCGAGTCGGCATGGCCGGCGTCGGCCTTGATGCTGCGCGTGAGCACCTCGGCGCGGAAGATGTAGAGGCCCATCGAGGCGAGCCGCGTCCCGGTGGCGTCGGGCGGGATCGGCGGCTTCTCGAGGAAGCGCGTCACCCGCTGGGAGGAGTCGCACTCGACGATGCCGAGGCCGCTCGCCTCACTCGCCGGCACCGGGATCACGGCGACGGTGGCGTCGGCCTCGTGCTCGACGTGGAAGGCGAGCATCTGGCGCACGTCCATCTTGTAGATGTGGTCGGCCCCGAAGACGCAGACGTGCGCGGGCCGCTCGTTCTCGATCACGTCGACGTTCTGGAGCACCGCGTCTGCGCTGCCCTCGAAGAAGCGCGGGCCGAGGTTCATGGCGGGCGGCACCGGGGCGACGTAGTGCCCCATCTGGGTCGCCAGCTGCCAGCCCCGCGCCAGGTGCTGCATGAGCGAGCCCGCCTTGTACTGCGTGATCACGCTCAGCTTGTAGATGCCGGAGTTCACGAAGTTCGACAGCACGATGTCGACGATCCGGTAGCGGCCCCCGAAGGGGACCGCGGGCTTCGCCCGGTCGCGCGTCAGCGGATACAGGCGCTTGCCCTCGCCCCCGGCGAGGATGATGCCGACCACCGCGGTGCCGGGCGAGGAGGACATCGAGGAGGGAGGCTATAGCACGAGGTGAAGAGCGCGCCGCCAGCGCCAGCGCCGCCAGCGCCATTGACGGCGACGGCGTGGCTCGGCTAGCGGTGCGCCGCAATGGGGGGCTCACCGTCGCCGTCCCGCACCCTCGACAGGCTGGGGCTGGTCGCCGTCCTGGGCCTCGTTCTCGGGCCGCTGCTCGCCTGGCTGCGCCTGGTTCCGGGGATCGTCGGCTTCGCCACCTTTGCCCTGGGCGGCATCCTCGCCCTGGTGGTGGCGATCCTGGGCGTGATCCGGGCCCTCCGTGGCCGCGGCTACGGACGGGGGGTGCTGGTCGCCACGCTCGGCCTGCTCGCCTTCGTCGCCCTGGCCGCCCGGGGGCGCGGCGCGCCGCGCATCAACGACTTCACCACCGACCTCGACGATCCACCGGCGTTCAAGCAGGCGGCCGCCGATCCGGCCAATGCGGGACGCGACCTGTCGTACCCGCGAGATTTTACCGAGGTGCAGCGGGCCTGCTGCAACGATCTCGCGCCGATCCATCTGCCGAGCCCGCCGGCGGCGGCGTTCGCGATGGTCGAGCTGGTGGCAGCCGGCATGCCGAGCTGGACGATCACGCGCCAGGAATCCGCCGCCGGTGAGCTCGAGGCGGTGACGACGACACCGCTCTTCGGCTTCCACGACGACGTCATCGTGCGCGTACGCCCGGACGCCGGTGGCGGCAGCCGCGTCGACATGCGCTCGAAATCGCGGGTCGGCCAGGGAGACCTCGGCGCCAACGCGGCCCGCATTCGCGCATTCCAGGCGGCGCTCCAGGCGCGCCAGCACAAGGCGCGATGAAGCGCCTGCTGCTGGGGCTCGTCGCCCTGGTGGTCCTCGGCGCCCTCGCGATCCGCTGCGGCTTCGCAGGCGGCGCGCGCCTGGAGGACCGGACCGGTCCGCCCGCCCTGGCCGGCGACGCGATCGAGCGCGTCGCCGATCTCGACCATCCGCCGGGCAACATCGCCGTGACGCCGGACGGACGCGTGTTCTTCACGTTCCACCCCGACGGCGGAGCTCCCATCGCGGTGGCGGAGCTGCGCGACGGAAAACCGGTGGCGTTTCCGCCTGGCTTCACCGAGTTCCAGAGCGTGCTCTCGGTGCGCGTCGACCGTCAGGGACGCCTGTGGGCGCTCGACCATGGACGCTACGGGCGCGGGCAGCCGCGGCTGCTCGCCTTCGATCCCGCGACGGGGCGCGAGCTCCAGCGCTACGACTTCCCGTCCGACGTCGCCGGGCTGTTCTCCATGCTGAACGACTTCCAGATCGACCCGGCCGGTGAGCGCATCTACATCGCCGAGTCGAGTCCGATCGTCGGAAGGCCCGCGCTCATCGTGTACGACACGCGGTCGCGCACGAGCCGGCGCCTCCTGCACCGTCATTCCTCGGTGCGCACGGAGGACTACCGCATCCAGGCCCCGGGCCGGGACATGACCCTGCTCGGGCTCTTCACGCTTCGCATCGGCGTCGACACGATCGCGCTCGACCGCCGCGGCGAGTGGCTCTACTACGGGCCCGTCACCGGCGGCACGCTGTACCGCGTGCGCACGGCGGATCTGAACGATACGAGCCTCTCACCCGAGGCGCTCGCATCGCGCGTCGAGCCCTACGCGAAGAAGACCATCAGCGACGGCGCCAGCAGCGACGATCAGGGCCGCATCTACCTGACCGATCCCGAACACTCGGCCGTGCTGACGGTCGAGCCCGACCGCACGCTGCGCACCGTCGTGAAGGACCCGCGGCTGCGCTGGCCCGACGGGCTGAGCTTCGGGCCGGACGGGTGGGTCTATCTCACCTGTAGCGCGCTGGAGGACGTGCTCTTCCGCTCCGCCGGCGCGCGGCGCGCGCACGCGCCGTATCAGATCTGGCGCTTCAAGCCGGGCGGGACCGCGCCGGCCGGACAGTAGGGCAACGCGCTCGCGAGGAGGCGAACCCATGTCGCTGGCCGGGTTGGCTGCCGGACGCCGCCGGTCATGATGCGGCCTCCGACCAGGCGCTTGCGACGCGCTGCCCCTATGTTGTTACAGTTATCACATGGCGGTCGTGAGGCTGAAGGTCGCGCGGATCGGCAATTCGCGCGGCGTGCGCCTGCCTGCCGCCTCACTGCGGCGCTACCGCATCGGCGGGACGGTCCTGATGGAGGAGCGGAGCGAGGGCATCCTGCTGCGGCCGACCGGGCCGGCGGTGGAGAAAATGTCGTGGGAGGAGACCGCGCGCGAGATGGCCGCGAGCCACGAGGACTGGACGGTGTGGGACTCCACGAACGCCGACGGGCTGGACGAGGTGCCCTGGCAGGAAGACCGACCGCGTCGATCCACGGGGCCGGGAAACCGCCGCCGGGCCACGGCTGGTCCGCGCAGGCGGCGATGAAACGCTACGAGATCCGTTGGACGGCTGTCGATCCGATCCAGGGCGCCGAGATGGCGAAGACCCGTCCAGCGGTGATCGTCAGCCTGGACGCCCTGAACCGACGCTTGCAGACGGTGGTGGTCTGCCCGCTGACGAGTCAGTTGCATCCCGCCTGGCGCTCGCGATTGCCGGTGCGATGCGGCGGTCGTCCGGCGGAGGTCGCCGTGGATCAGATCCGGACCGTGAGCAAGGCCAGGCTGGGTGACAAGGTCGGCTCGCCGAGCAGGGATGAGGCTGCGGCCCTGCGCCGGGTCATCACCGAGATGTACGGTGAATAGTCGGGCGCGCGGCAAGCGTCTCGTAGGAGCCTAGCCACGCGGCCCGTCGATCTGGAGCAGCAATGTCGGCACGCCTGCGGTGCCCGAGCGCACGGTCGCGACCGTGGTGCCCGGGCGCATGCCGCGACGCACCTCGCTCACGTCGGTCCCACCCGCGAGGAGGCGATCGCGCCACGCGACCAGATCGGGAACGCGGTAGCTGACGCCGTGGAGACGGTCGCTCCCCGGCTCACCCGCGGGAACCGGCAGCGGGCAGGCATACTCGAGGGTGATGCCCCCGCTGCGAAAGAAGAGGAGACGAAGGTTGCGCTCCGGAAACTCGCGATCGAGCGCCAGCCGGAGGCCGAGCCGATCGCGCCAGAGCGCGATGGCGCGCGCCGGATCGACCGTGTGCACCACGACGTGGTCGATGGCCGGCGCCGGCTCGGGGGGGACGGGCGCGTCGTCTTCCGGCTCGACCACGACGTCGATCCCGTGCGCCGCCGGCACCACCGACTCGCCGGCGTCGGCGACGAAGCACACCGCGCGGAGACCGGGAGCGCCCCCGCCGACGTCCACCCGCCCGTGTCCCAGCCGGAAACGCATCCCACCGCCGGCGAGCGGGGAGCCCGGAACCTGGAGGAGGAGCTCGTAGGCGCCGGTCGCCGCCGCCACGTCCTCGCTGCCGATGCGCACGCCGGCGAGCCGCATGCCGGATCGCTAGCGCGGGCGGCGCTTTGCAAGCAAGGGCCCGCCCGCTACGTTCTCGGTCGGTATCATGCGGCGGTGGCTCATCGCGGTGGCGGTCGCGTGCGCGCTGCTCGGCGGCATCCTCGCCGTGGCGGCCGCGAACCTGGGGCGGTTCCTGGACGCGCAGCGGGAGCGGCTCGTGACGGCGGTGCAGGCGGAGATCGGACGCCCGGTCGAGTTCGGCGGCATCGGCGTCTCGCTCCGCGGCGGTCTGGGCGTGCGCGTCGCGGACGTGCGCGTGCCGGACGATCCGGCCTGGAGCGATGGGGACGTGCTGCGCGCGGCCGAGGTGCGGGTCGCGATCCGGGTTTTGCCGGCGTTGCTCGGACGCATCGAGCCCGGACGCATCACCGTGGGCGCGCCCGTTCTCACCGTCATCCGCGACCAGCGCGGCCTGAACCTCGACACGCTGGGGCCGGAGCCGCGGTCGCGCCGGGAGCGAACCCCCGAGGAGCGCAAGGAGAACCGCTCCCGGGTGCCGCTCGTGCTCGCGCTCCTCGAGGTGCGCGACGGCGAGATCCACTATCTCGACCGGCGGGCTCCGCAGCCGCAGGAGCTCACGGTTCGCCAGCTCGAGGTCTCCGCCTCGGATGCGAGTCTCACGCATCCCGTCACAGTCCAGGCGGCGGCCGCGTTGCTCGACGCGGAGCGCCGGAATCTCGAGGTGAAGGGCTCGATCGGGCCGCTCGGCGATCCGCCGGATGCGGCCGTCGTGCCTCTCGATCTCGAGGTGACGGCTTCACCGGTGGACCTTCCGGCGTTGCGACGGCTTGCCGGCGCTCTCGACGTCGCGCTGCCGGCGCAGCTCTCGGCCGACGGACCGCTCGCGCTCCGCGGGCGCGCGCAGGGCACGCTCGATCAGCACTCCATCGAGGCCGGGCTCGACGCCACGAATGCGGCCGTGCGCTGGGGTACCGACTTCGCCAAGCTCGGTGACCTGCCGCTTCGTGCCGACCTGTCGGGAGTGCGCGACGGCGGCGGGCTCGTGCTGCGCCGTGCGACGCTCCAGCTCGGGGAAGGGCGGCTCGATGTCGCGGGGACGATGCGGCCGGGCCCTCGTCCCGACGTGGACGTGACCGTCGATTCGAATCGCGCCCCGCTCGCCCAGCTCGCGGCCTGCATCCCGGCGGTCGCGGGCAGCGAGGTCGGAGGCACCGCGGAGGCCCATCTGACGGTCCGGGGCGAGCTGGCCGGCAAGCCGCTGCCCGCGGTGGGCGGCACCGTCGCGCTGGCCGACGTGCACGGGCGCCGCCGTCCCGGCGAGCCGGAAGTCTCGAACCTGACGACGGCGCTCGCCGTCGGCGACGGCCTCGTTCGCATGCCCGCGAGCGCCTTCCGGATCGGGGATGCGCGGGTCGAGGCCGGCGGAACGTTCGCCATGGCCGAGCGCCTCCTCACCGTCGAGCGCGCCAGCGCGCAGGTCTTCGGTGGTGCGATGGAGGGAACGGGCCGCGTCGATCTTCGGGATCGCCATCGACCGCGCTTCGCGATCGAGGGCACGGCTCACGACGTTGCGCTCGGAACGCTGCTCGCCGCCCGCGGGAGCGAGCTCGCCGGCCACGTCGACGGACGTCTCGACGCCGCGGCCGCGCTCACGGCCACGGGGAAGGGTGCCGTCGCCGTGCGCCGATCGCTCGACGGCACCATCCGCCTGGAGGTGCGCGACGGGGCGCTGCGCGGCGTCGACCTGGTCGACGAGATCCTGCGCGGCGCGACCGGCGTGGAGCGGATCGCGAATCTGGTGCCGCCCGCCCTGCGGCAGAAGCGTCCGGACCTCTTCGGGACCGCGGACACGCGGTTCGAGGAGCTGCGCGCGAGCGCTCACATCGCCAACGGGCGAGCGCGGACCGATGATCTGGTGCTGCGGACGTCGTCATACCGCGTCACCGGACGGGGCTCGGTCGGCCTCGACGGCGCGCTCGACATGACCGCCGTTCTGCTCGCGGGACCGGCGCTCACGGCCGACGTGCTGGCGACCGCGAAGGATGCCCGCTGGGTGCAGAACGATCAGGGGCTCCTCGAGGTCCCCATCCACCTCGGAGGGCGGCTGCCGCGCATCCGCCCGCAACCCGACCCGGACTTCGTCGCCGGCCTGGTCGCTCGCGTCCTCATGGGCGGCGGGAAGCACGACGGGAAGAACGCGAAGGGCGGCGGTGGCTCGGTCGAGGATACGCTCCGCGGTCTCGAGCGCCTGTTCCACCGCTGAGCCCGGCGGCCATCCGTATCGAGGCGCCAGCGGATGGCGGCGGCCACGGTCCCAAGCATCCTCGCTCTCCCGCCTGAGTGCCCGCGAGCCGGCCAACTTGGGCTCTAGAGCGAAAAAGAGCTGACATTTCTATTGACACCGTCGTCATCCGGTCGGTAGACCCCCCATCCGTCGACGGTTCCGGTCCGCGGCCGTGTGGGTCGTGGTCCGACCGTCATCGCTGATTTCGGCAACAGAAGGAGAGCGGACGACATGGCAAACGGACGAAGGGGAACCCGGCTGGCGATGCTCGCGGCGGCCGGCGCGCTGATCGCGACGACGGCGGGCCCGGCGCGGGCGGCCATCACGACCGTGCACCTGGGCGATGCCAACGGCGTGGTCGGCATCTACTACAACAGCACCGGCGGAGAGGTCCCGACCAACCAGGCCTACCTCCGCGCCCAGTTCAGCCCGACCAACACCAACGGCTCGCTGTTCAACTTCGACTCCACACCGCTTCCCGGCACGGGCGGCGCGCTCAGCTGGTTCGGCCTGTTCCAGTCCGTGCCCAACCAGTTCGGGCTCGACCTCATCGTGAAGGCGCCCACGGCCAATGGCAGCGTCGTGCCGCCCAGCCTGGTCGCCTACGAGAACACCAACGGAACCATCGCGGGACGTGTCGCCGCCCCCGGCAACGTCACCTGGGCCATCAACGGCTACATCAACGGGCCGGTCGCCGGACCGGCCGATCCCGCCAACCAGATCGTCAACAGCCTCTTCCGGGGCGGCACGGGCGCCAACTTCGGCAACGACGGCGTGACCCTGAACGTGAGCAACGTCACGCAGATGGGCACCGTCTTCACGGCCGACATCCAGGGCGAGCTCGAGTCGGACGATATCGTCCACTGGTACAACCCCATGACGGCGAACAGCCCGGTACAGAACTTCGAGCTGACGGGCCGCTTCCTCTTCTCCGGAAGCCTGATGTACGACAGCGCCGCCGACCCGTATCCGACCGCCGACTACTACGCCGGTCCGGTCTCGTTGGAGGCCGAGGTCCTGTGCGCCACACGCTACGTCAACGTCAACTCCCCGGGCTCCGACGTGATCGGCTCGGCGCCGAACTTCTGCCGCTTCTCGGCCTTCCCCTGCAAGACGCTGCAGCGCGCCATCGACCTCGCCTGCCCCGGCGACACGATCGAGGTGGCGGCGGGCACCTATCCCGAGCAGCTGAAGATCACCAAGAGCCTCACGGTGAACGGCGCGGCCTCGGGTACCATCGTGAAGCCGACGAGCGTCGTCTCGGGGACCGATCAGGGCAGCCCGTGCAGCGGCAGCCAGGGAACGGCGATCGTGCTCGTCTCCGAGACCTCCGGCGTGACGCTGAACAACCTGAACGTCGACGGCTCGGCGGTGGCCGCGAACCTGCCGCGCTTCATCGGCATCTACTACCGCAACGCGTCCGGCGCCATCAACGGTGGCTCGGTGAAGGACATCCGGAACCAGCCGCTGGACGGCGTCCAGAACGGCCTCGGCATCGAGGTCCAGGCCGATGGAGCGCACCCTGCCGCCGTGGTGAACACCAGCAACGTGACGGTGACCGGCTACCAGAAGAACGGCATCACCTACAACGGCTGCGGCTGCGCCAATGCGGTGGACGGCACGGCCCAGGGAACGATCACCGGCTGCACCATCACCGGAGCCGGCCAGACGCCCCTGATCGCCCAGAACGGCATCCAGGTGGGCTTCGGTGCGGGTCCGGTATCGATCAGCGGCAACAACGTCAGCGGCAACTTCTACACCGGCAACCCGGCCAACGGCACGGGAGCCGGCGTGCTCGTCTTCTCGAGCAAGAGCAACACGGTGCAGGGGAATACCATCGAGTCGAGCAACACCGGCGTCGACATCGAGGGCGGTGACGGCGTCACCTGCGATCCGGAGGACAGCACCGGCAACACGGTGACCTGCAACCGCATCGCCGACAACGGCACCGGCGTCCTGACCGACGAGCAGTCCAACTCGTTCTCGAGCAACGCGATCGTCGGCAACGACACGGGCGCCGACGGCAGCCTGCTCACGTCGGGTTCCCTCGACGCCAAGAACAACTGGTGGGGCTGCGCCACCGGACCGAACACCGGGAGCTGCGACACCACCGTGCCTCCGGTCGACTTCTCTTCCTTCGAGACCGGCCCGCCGCTCTGCGTGAGCTGCACGCAGAACTCGGACTGCAACAACGGCGACAGCTGCTCCGTCACCGACACCTGCGTGATGGGCGTCTGCACGCTGGGCGGCGGCGGGGACACCGACCTCGACGGTACCTGCAACGCCGATGACAACTGCCCCTCCATCGCGAACCCGACCCAGACCGACACGGACATGGACGGCTTCGGCGACGTCTGCGACGCCTGCGTGCTCGATCCGTTGAACGACGCCGACAACGACGGAGTGTGCGCCAACGTCGACAACTGCCCGACGGTCGCGAACCCGGGCCAGGAGAACCTGGACGGAGACTCCCAGGGCAACGTCTGCGATCCGCAGGAAAGCACCATCAACGGCACCCGGCTGCGCTTCAAGAAGAGCACGAAGACGCCGCCGAACGGCAGCGCCAAGGTGAAGGGCGATTTCCTCGTCCTGCTGCCCGGTGACGTGTTCTCGGCCGCGCAGGGGATCAGGCTCACCCTGTCCGACAGCCTGACGACCTCGGTGAGCCACACCTGGGCGCTCGCCGAGTGCAAGGTCTCGACCACGAAGATCACGTGCACGTCGCCGGACAAGACCGCGAAGGCGAAGTTCCGCACCTCGTCGAGCGCGAACGGTCTGTGGCGGTTCAGCGCCACCTACAAGAAGCAGGCGATCACGGGACCGTTCCTCCTCCCGACCCACCTCACGCTCACCTACGGCCTGGCGATCGATCGCCTCGGGACGCTCACCGATTGCGTCTCGACCTTCTCGGCGATCACCTGCCGGGAGTTCTGATCCATGCCGCGGCGGTCCGACCCGGGCTCTCCGGGTCGGGCCGCCGGCGCGCTCGCGGTCAGCTCGTGCCTGACGGCCGGCCGTTGGGCACGCGCTGCAGCGCCAGGTTCACGATGCGCTGCAGGAGCCCGTCGTACTTGACGCCCGCCTGCTCCGCCGATTCGGCGAAGTCCTCGCCGTAGGCGAGCTGCGGGTTCGGGTTCGCTTCCAGCACGTAGACGCGTCCCTCGGAATCGAGGCGCAGGTCGATGCGGGCGTAGCCCGAGAGCTCGAGCACGCGGTAGATGCGCTTGCACAGCGTGCCGATGCGGGCCACCAGCGCGTCGGGCAGGCTCTTGGCGAGGCTGCTCTTGATGCCGTGCCGCGTGCGGTAGGCCGCGTCCCACTTGACGCGCTCGGTGGCGATGCGCGGCGCCTCCTCGGGTACCTTGGTGAACAGCAGCTCCCAGATGGGGAGCACCATGAGCCGCTGGTTGCCGAGGAGCCCGACGTAGAGCTCGCGGCCGTCGATGTAGCGCTCGGCGATGGCGTCGGTGCGCTGGCGCTTGTGGATGAGGGCGACGCGCTCGGCGAGCTTCTCGTCGTCGTGCACGAGGGAGGTCTGGGCGATGCCGGCCGAGCCCTCCTTGGTGAGCGACTTCACGATCAGCGGGAAGGCGAGGCGGGTGGGCCGCCGGACCGCGCTGCCCATGCGGAAGACCGCGAACTCGGGGACCGGGATGCGATGATAGGAGAGGAGCTTCTTCGAGATGCCCTTGTCGCGCGCCAGCATGAGCCCGCGCGAGTTGCAGCCGGTGTAGGGAACGCCGAGCAGCTCGAGGTAGCTCACCACGTTCTGGTCGTAGATCGGGACGTCGTGGAAGTCCTCGAGCAGGTTGAAGACCGCATGAGGCTGACCCTCGGCGATGGCATTGCGGACGACGCCGAGGTCGCTCCCCACGCCGAGGCACTGCACCTCGTGCCCCAGGTTGCGGAGCGTGGTGACGACGTCGAACTCCGTCTTCCACTCGGCTTCGGTCACGTCGACGTCCTTCGGATCGTCGGGCGGGACGAGCACCTCGTCCATGAGCGCGAGCAGCCGGAGCTTCTTCATAGCGCCAGCCGGTGGCGGCCGCTGCGCACGAAGCGCATCAGCTGCGTCGTGAGCACGATGCCGAAGTCGAGCATGGTCTGCGCCGCCGAGCGGGTCAGCCGGAGCTTCAGATCCACGGCGCGCTCGATCATGTCGTCGAGCACGAGATCGACGGTGTACTGGTGCTCGCCGGTGAGATCGGCGACCTTGCGGCGGAGCAGCGGACGCGCGCTGCGCAGGAAGCTGGCGGCGGTCGGATAGCGCGCGTACGCCTTCTGGGTCGAGAAGACGAGCCGGAGTGCGGCGTCGTACTCGCGCAGGCTGTCGAGCCCGTAGCGCGAGCGTTTCTCGCGGTAGTAGTCTCGCAGCGTGATGCGCAGGCTGTGCAACGGGTCCACCACCCGGCGTTTGGGGACGAACGGGCGCTTGCCGGCGAGCTCGTGCATCAGGTCGTCGACGTACTCGAGCTTGCGCAGCGCAGGCCAGCCGGCATAGCGCCGCCGCCAGCTCGAGTTCGGGGTCAGCCACACGGCGAAGGTCTCGGCGAAGTCCTCGTCGGGATGGCTCTGGGCATAGTACGCCTCCAGATGCAGGACGTAGCGCTTGCTGTAGGGCTTCGGCGCGTAGTGCTGCGGATAGGGCTTGGAGGTCTTGCCGAAGAGCTCCTGGCGCCGGTGGCGGCGGCGCAGGCGGTAGGCGTTCTCGATGGCGTGCCCGGTCTCGTGGCGCAGGATGCGCATGCACCACTCCACGGTGCCTCCCTCCACCTCGCGCATCTGGCTGCGCTCGAGCTCGGCGAGGCGCGGGTGGGCGAGATAGAACGGGACGGCGATGCCCGGCACGCCGTCCGGCGTGTACCACTCGTCGGAGATCCAGCAGTGCGGCCGGAAGCGGAGGTGCTTGCGCTCGAGCTCGCGATAGAGCCGTTCGATGCGCGGCATGATGGGCGAGCGTGCGAGATCGAGGTCGAGGTCGCAGAGGCGCAGCGCCAGCAGCTTGTGATCCGGCAGCCGGCTCCATGAACGGGGCGGATGAGGGCGTGCGGGCATCGATTTGCCGGACGGGTCGCCCTATTATGCCGTTTGCCTACCCGGGCGCTCAAACAACTCGAGGAGGTGTGCATGAAGGTGCAGGCCGCGATCTGCTGGGAGCCCCGCCGACCGCTCGAGATCGACGACGTCGAGCTCGCCCGCCCGCGGTCGGGCGAGTGCCTGGTGCGGCTGGCGGCGAGCGGTGTCTGCCACACGGACGCCTATACCATGAGCGGCCGTGATCCTTCGGGACTCTTCCCCGCGGTGCTGGGACACGAGGGTGCGGGCGTGGTCGAGGAGCTCGGGCCGGGCGTCACCTCGCTCGCCGTCGGCGATCACGTGATCCCGCTCTACATCCCGGAGTGCAGGCAGTGCCGGTTCTGCCTCTCGCACCGGACCAACCTGTGCGGGGCGCTCCTGGAGACGCAGGGCAAGGGGCTCATGCCCGACGGCACGAGCCGGCTGTCGCACCACGGGCGGATGCTCCACCACTACATGGGAACCTCGACCTTCGCCGAGTACACGGTCGTTCCGGAGATCGCGCTGGCGAAGATCCGCAAGAGCGCGCCGCTCGAGACGGTGTGCCTTCTCGGCTGCGGCGTCACCACCGGGATCGGTGCCGTCCTGAACACGGCCAGGGTCGAGCCGGGATCGAGCGTCGCCGTCTTCGGCCTGGGAGGGATCGGCCTGTCGGTGATCCAGGGTGCCGTCATGGCCGGCGCCGATCGCATCATCGCCGTCGACACGAACCCGCGGAAATTCACGCTCGCGCGCCAGCTCGGTGCGACGGACACCGTCGACCCGGGCCAGGTCAGCGACGTGGTGGCGGCGATCATCGAGCTCACCGGCGGCGGCGCCGACTACACCTTCGAGTGCATCGGCAACGTCGAGGTGATGGGCCAGGCGCTGCAGTGCGCGCACAAGGGATGGGGTCAGGCGATCATCATCGGCGTCGCGGGCGCGGGCGAGGAGATCCACGCCCGGCCCTTCCTGCTCGTCACCGGGCGCGCCTGGCGCGGGACGGCCTTCGGCGGCACGCGCGGCCGCACCCAGCTCCCTGGCATGGTCGACCAGTACATGAAGGGCCGCATCAAGCTCGACGAGATGGTGACGGCGACGATGCCGCTCGCCGACATCAACCGGGCGTTCGATCTCATGCACGCGGGCGAGACGATCCGGAGCGTCGTGCGCTACGGCGATCGTCATTGAGGGGTCGGAGGTGACGCCCGGCTTCCCGCCGGCCTTCCGCGACGGCGTGCGCCTGTTCAATTCGGGGCAGTTCTTCGAGGCGCACGAGGCGTTCGAGGAGCTGCTCGACGACGTGGAGGCCGACGGACGCTGGGACCTGCTGGTCGCGTTGATCCAGGTGGCCGTCGGCTACCACAAGCTGTCGTCGGGCCACGACGGCGCGGCTCGCATGCTGGGCCTCGGCCACGAGAAGCTGGCGGCGTTCCCCGACGTGGCCTGGGGCGTCGACGTCGCGGCGCTGCGGGCGCGGGCGGGGGAAGACGTCGGCGCCGCGGCCCCGGCGACGCGTCTCGCGAGCGACCCGCCACGCATCACCATGCGGCGGTGACGAGTCGCCGCGGGCTCAGCGCCTGGGGCGCTCGGCGAACGTCCGGCCGCCGCGAGCCCAGTCCGGCCCCGCCGGCCAGTGCCATCGGGTCTTCTTCTTCGCGTGCTCGGGGTCGACCCGCCGACAGGCATCCTCGTAGGACTTCATCGCCACCTCGCGCTGCTTCCAGGCCCAGAAGTCCTCTTCGCGCTTCCACTTCCCGTTGCTCGCGTACTCGAGCAGCGAGACGCCGGGGAAATCGTGCGTGCCCTGTCCGCTCGGGTCGTCGCGGCGGTTCTGCATGTAGAAGATCACGCGCCCGCGCTCGACGTCGATCGTGTGCCACTCGTAGGCGGTGTAGATCTCGCCGTAGCGCTCCATCACCGGCTTGATCCAGGCGCGGACCGTCTCCCGGCCGTTCATCGAGCCGTAGTAGTGCTCGAAGTAGGTGCAGTCCTCGGTGAAGAGATCGGCCCACGCGTCCCAGTCCTCCCCCACGGCACCGGTGCGCCAGTAGGTCCGGAACGCCGACTCGAGCTCGTCGCGATCGAACGCCGCCATCACGTGTCCCTCCGCTCGTCGAAGGGTACGAGGGCTAGCACGAGGGCGCGCCGCGCCGCCAGCGCGAGTCACTTCGCGTGGGCGTCGAAGACCCCGTCCCAGTCCGGCGGCGGAGGCGCCGCGGACAGCCGCCGGCAGCGCTCGAGGTACGTCTGCGCGGGGCCGTCCTCGGGCTGCTCGCGCACCAGGGCCTCGAAGCGGGCAATCGCCTCGTCCCAGGCGCGTGCCCGATACGAGGCGAGCGCGTCGTCCCAGGATTGCTGCCACGCGTCCGGCGCGTCCCTGCCCAGCACCTCGTGGATCCCCACCGGCCGGCCACGACCGAGCACGCGAACCCGGTCGATCTCACGACAGGCAAACCGGGAGTCGAGGCACGCCCTCGTCGCCTCCGAGATCAGCAGGGCGGCTCCGTACTGCTTCCCGAGACCCTCCAGCCGCGACGCCAGGTTCACGGCGTCGCCGCGGGCGTCGTACTCCAGGCGCTGGGCCGTGCCGAAGTTGCCGACGGTCGCCGTGCCCGTGTGGACGCCGACACGGATGGCGATCGGCGGCGCGCCGCGCGCCGCCCAGCGAGCGTTGAAGGGTGCGAGAGCGTCCAGCATCTCGAGGGCCGCCGCACAGGCATGGGCGGCGTGGTCGGGCAGCGGCGCCGGCGTGTTCCAGAGCGCCATCACGGCGTCGCCGATGGTCTTCACGACGAGGCCGTGCCGACCCTCGATGACGGCCTCCATGGCGGCGAAGTATTCCTCCTGGAGCGATCGCAGCGTGGCGGGATCGACCGCCTCGGCCACCCCCGTCGAGCCGCGCATGTCGGAGAACAGGATCGTCACCTCGCGCTCCGCCGGCGCGAGCGCCTGCGGATCGCGCTCGAAGGCCTCGATGATGGGGCGCGGTGCATAGCGCCCGAGGTCGATGCGCAGCAGCTCGGTGCTGAGCGCCGACGCAACCGCGCCGAGCAGCGCGAGGTCGGTCGTCGTGTACACGTCGCCGGACCGCATCCGACCGAGCGCGAGGAAGGCCACCAGGCGCTGGCCGCGACGGATCGGCAGGATGGTGACGATGCCGAGCGCCTCGAAGAGCAGGCGCGCGCTGTCGGGCAGCGAGGGCGCGCCGGGCGTCGCCGCCTCGCCCTGGAGATCGATCGGATCCGCGGCGCCGCCGAGGTCTGCGATCAGAGTGTCCTCGAGCGGGGGCGCGGGGCGCCCGCGGGGACGGCCGCCATCGCGCTCGGACGGCCTGTAGGTGGGGCCGTCCGGCCGGTAGAGGATACACCGCTCGGGCTGCAGCAGGGTGTCGAGACGCTCGCTGGCAAGGTCGAGCAGCTGATCTGCGTTGCCCGCCTTCCGGAACTCGCGCAGCAGATCGTCGACGCCGTCGCGCAGCGCGACGCGCTGGGCGAAGAAGAGTCGTTCCATGCGCGGGCGCAGCGCGCGTTGGCCCGGGAGCAGGCCACCGGCCACCACACCCGCCACGAGCAGCTGTCCGAAGCCGGGATCGAGCCCGGACGCGGCGCAGATCCAATTTCCTCCCCGTGGCACGACGGTGAGGAGCGCGACGATGAAGAGGAACGAGAGCAAGCTGTAGAGCGCCGTGGCCGCGACCAGTCGGTCGATGTCGAAGAGGTTGAAGCGCACGATCGCGATCAGGAAGCTCAGCGGCACGGCGACCAGGGCGACCGATGCGACGTCGTGCCACCACCAGTGCGCGGGGTTCACCCACGCGGCGAGGTTCGCGACCAGCGGCGGCAGGATGCCGATCCAGACGCCGCAGGCCACCCACTTGAACTGGCGCCGCCCCACGGGACTCGCCCGGAGCAGGTTGTGCGCCGCCACCGCCAGGATGGTCGTCATGAAGGCGATGTTGACGCCGAGTCCGGCCGACGCCCCGATCGCGGGCGGCAGCGGTGTGCCGAAGACCCAGGTGAACGCCGTGGGCGCGAAGGCGGCGAACAGCCACGGCCACCACGGCTGTCGCGCGGGCGCGGTCTCGGTCGGGAAGATCAACGCGGCGCGCAGCCAGAACGGGAACTGGACGAGCGATGAAAGGGCGAACAGGACCGCCCAGAGATAGGTCTGTATCGGCGGGCCGCCAGGGAAGAGGGTCCAGTTGATCGCGTAGGAGATCGCCGCCAGGAAGAAGGCGCGTCCGATGGGTTCCTCGGGGACGCGCAGCAGGACGAGCGCCCCCGTGACCGCCATCGTCACGACCAGCGGAACGATCCGCCACGGCGCCACGGCCCGGGTGAGCGGAAGCCTGACCTCGCCGCTGGTCGCCCCCCGCTCGTAACGAACCGGTACGGCGAGGTCGGCATCCGCTCGCGAGTAGGCGCGGGCCGTGAAGCCGATGGGACCGACGCCGAGCAGGCTGTCTCCCCCGACGCCGAGGAGCCGGTCGCCGACGGCGAGCCCCGAGTCCTCGGCCGCCATCCCGGGCCAGAAGCCGCGCACCACCGGCGGCTGCCCCGCAGCCGGCGACGAGACGTAGACGCCCACCCAGGCGAGACGACCGCGAATCAGCTCCTTCAGATGCAGCGCGAACGCGAGTGCCCACACCGAGAAGAGCAGGGGCAGGAGGATGCGGTCGAGGGGACGGAGGCGACGCACGGAAGTTCAGTTCTATCTTATGCGGCGATGAGCCAGAAAGGCGTATCTGGTTGACTTCGGGAACTCGCCTCCCATAGCACGGCGCGGGCCTTCGCGTGCTGTTCTCGGCGCTCCTCACCACTGTCTCCGCGGTACTCTATGGAGCTTGCTTCCCGCCGCTCTCCCTGGCGCCGCTGGTCTGGATCGCCCTCGTGCCGTTCTTCGTCGCGATCACGCGGCACGGACCGGCCGGCGCCGCGCTGCTCGGCCTGCTGTGGGGGACCGGCATCGGCGTCGCCACGGGGACGTGGTTCCCGGGCATGGTCTCCGGGTACTTCGAGCAGCCCGTGTGGATCGGTTGGGCGAGCCTGCCGGCGGTGTCCGCCGCGCACGCGGGCATCTACTGCGCGGCGTTCGCCGGCTGGGTCGCCTGGCTGGCGCCCAGGCGCCTCGCCTCCCCCTGGGTCGTTGCGCTGGCATGGTGCGGCTACGAGCTCGTGCGGGCGCGGGCCTTCGGTGGCGATCCCTGGGTGCTCTCCGGCTACGCGCTGGTGCACTGGCCGGCGTTCGTGCAGGTCGCCGATCTGGCCGGTCCCTACGCTCCGGGCGCGCTCGTTGCCGCGGTCAACGCGCTCCTGGCCGCGTGCCTCGTCCCCGCGCTGCGCGGCCGCCATCCCGCGCGGTCGTTCGTCACGGTGCCGCTGACGTTGGGCCTCGCCCTGGGCTACGGGTGGTGGCGTCTCGGACCGTCCAGCGATTCCGCGGCCCTCCCCATCGCAGTCGTGCAGAGCGCCGTCGGTCGCGGACTCCGCTGGCGTTCGGAATACCGTGAACGCGGTCTTGCGGAGCATCTTTCGCTCTCCCGCGAAGCGATGGCCACGCACCCCGTCCTCGTCGTCTGGCCGGAGTACGCCGTCAGCTTCTATCCCCAGGAGCTCACCGTCGAGCGCGAGAAGCTGATCGACGGGACGCGCGCGCTGGCAGCCGACGTCGTGCTCGGTGCCCCGCACTACGAGTTCACGCCCGCGGGCCGGACGGTGTACCACAACTCCATCTTCGTCCTCCGCGGCGGCCGCATGGCCGGACGCTACGACAAGCGCCGCCTGGTCCCGTTCGCCGAGACCACCGGCGACACCGCGTACACGCCGGGCGCCGGTCCGGCGGTGCTGCCCTCGAACGCCGGCCGGCTCGGCATGCTCCTCTGCTTCGAGGCCATGTCCCCGGAGCTGGCACGCGAGACGGTGGCCGCGGGCGCCCAGGTGCTGGTCAACCTGTCGAACGACTCGTGGTTCGGCAGCGAGGCGGCCGCACGCCATCACCTCGAGATCGCCACCATGCGCGCGGTCGAGAACCGCCGCTGGCTGGTGCGTGCCGCGACGACCGGGTACTCGGCGATCGTGGACCCGGGCGGGCGGATGCGGGCGGTGAGCGCGTTCGATCGTCCCGCGGTGCTGCACGCCGCCGTCGCGCCGAGCGATGTGGTCACGGTGTACCAGCGGGTGGGCGACGTGCCGCTGGCGATCGCGGTGGTGCTGGCCGTCGTGGGGGCGCTGTGGGTGGGTCGGCGGCGCGAACGTTTGCTCCAACCGGAACAGGAGCCGAGTGGCCCAGGTACTCCTATTTGACCGACCGCAGGTCCTCGACCCGCCCCCGCGCAACCGCGAGCCCCTGCCGCAGGCCCTCGACACACGCCGGCTCGACCCCGGTCGCATGTCCGAGCTTGCGCTCCGCGCGCATCAGGAAACCGTTCGCCATCGCGAGCAGCCGCCGCCGCGCGCGCCGCCCGACCAGATCGGCCCGCCGCAGCTTCGCGGACGCCGCGTCGAGCTTCTTCTTCACCGCCCGCGGGATGGTCTGTCCGCCGCACGCCGACGCGATCGCGCCGTCGACGGCGCAGGTCGCGTGAATCCCGAGCGGGGGAAGGGCGTCGTTGGCGCAGATCGTGCCTCGGCATACATCTTCGGTGCAGGGGTCGCCGTCGTCGCACGACGGTGGCTGGCAGCCGGCGCGCGGCGGGAGCGCGGGTGTGGTGGTCGTCGGGGGCGGCGTCGCTGGTGGCCCTGCCGGGGGCGGCGTCGCCGGGGGTCCTGTCGGGGGCGGCGTCGTTGGTGGTCCGGGGATCGCGCAGGCACTCGTGCACTGATCCCCGTCCGCCGTGTTGCCGTCGTCGCACTCCTCGCCATCGTCGAGCACACCGTTGCCGCAGAGAAGCGCCGCGCATGCCGCGCCGGTCTGCATCGGGCCGAAGGAGAGGCTCTCGCTCTCGGAATAGAAGGCGCTCTGGAGGAAACCGAGCGTGACGTTGAAGACCTGGCGGCTGCCCCCACGCGTGCCGCGCCCGTCGACTGCGCGGGCGGAGACCGGCGCGGGGTTCGTCGCGAGGACGCAGGCGCCGAGATCGCAGTCCGCATCGGCTGCGCAAGACAGACCATAATAGCCATAGTAGCAGGTGTTGCCGTCCTCGGGCATGCACGGCCCCAGGGCGCAGTCCTGGTCCCACTTGCAAATACCGTCGGTGGGGTACGAGGTCTTCGACGGATCGAACGGCGCGCGTTCACAGGCGCCATACTCGCAGAATCCATACTCGATGACGGTCGTGACCGACTCGCCGATGAGCGCCTCGGCAACCTTTGCCGAGAGCTTCTGACCGATGAGCCAGTCTGCGGAAACCTGCACGTCCTCGGCGAGCCGTGGAAGGCCGCCGATGGCACAGTTGGCACACAGGCTGTTCCGGTCGTCGCACACGCAGGCGGGCAGGGTGAACGTGCAAGCGTCCCGCGCGCCGCACGCGATCGCGATGCTGCCGTCGCGCTTCTTCGCACGGATGACGGCGACCGCCGTGCTCTTCTCACCACTCGCGCAGGCCTTCGCGACGGTCTGGCCTGGAGGATCGTCGCGCACGAAGAGCTCCAGGGTCGCCGGCAGCTGGCGGTTGCTCATGAAGAGGCAAGGGTCGCGCCTCCCCGCTCCAGGAGCTCCCGCGAGGCAGGGGGTGGCGGCGAGGCAGGCGAGCACTGCCGCGCCAAGCTGGGCGGAGATCGATCGCGGAGACATCTAGATCTTTTCTTGCCTGTTCCCTGGACTGCTCTACGGCCGTCGGCGGGGGACGGTTTTATAGGCAGACGACGCGCCTGCCCGCAAGCAAAATCACAGACGCCGCAGGTCGAGCGTGTACGGGAACTCGGGGTCTCGCGCTGGTCGGCGCAGCGTGACAGGGCCGGCGCTATGGCCGATGCGCTCGAAGCGCGCGAGCCGCCGTGCCTCGGCCTCGTAGGCGTTCACCGGGAACGTCTCGTAGCTGCGTCCCCCCGGATGCACGACGTGATACGTGCATCCGCCCAGCGCGCGCCCGCTCCAGCGGTCGTGCAGGTCGAAGACCAGCGGGCTGTGCACGCCGATCGTCGGGTGCAGGCAGGACGGCGGCTGCCAGGCCCGGAACCGGACGCCCGCGATCGCCTCGCCCTGCCGTTCGGTGGGCGTCAGCGGGATCGCGATTCCGTTGCAGGCGAGGTCGTGACGCTCGGGGTGGAGGGCCTCCACGCGGACCTGCAGCCGCTCGACCGAGCTGTCGACGTAGCGCACGGTGCTGCCCTGCGCGCCCTCCTCGCCGAGCACGTGCCAGGGCTCCAGCGCCTGGCGCAGCTCGACGAGCACGCCGTCGACCTCGACGGCTCCGTAGAGCGGGAAGCGGAACTCGAAGTGCGGGCGGAACCACGACGCGTCGAGCGCGAAGCCCGTCGCGTTCAGCTCGTCGATCACGTCGCACAGGTCGCGCCACACGACGTGCGGCAGCATGAAGGCATCGTGCAGCCGCGTGCCCCAGCGCATCAGCGGCCCCGGGTAGGGCCGGTCCCAGAAGCGCGCGATGAGCGCCCGGAGCAGCAGCTGCTGGGCGAGGCTCATGCGCGGGTGCGGCGGCATCTCGAAGGCGCGAAACTCGACCAGGCCGAGCCGGCCCGTGGGGCCCTCGGGATTGTAGAGCTTGTCGATGCAGATCTCGGCCCGGTGGGTGTTGCCGGAGACGTCGACCAGCAGGTTGCGAAAGAGCCGGTCGACCAACCAGGGCGGGCAGTCGGCGCCGCGCGCCGGCAGCTGGCGCATCGCGATCTCCAGCTCGTAGAGGCCGTCGTGGCGTGCCTCGTCGACCCGGGGCGCCTGGCTGGTGGGACCGATGAACAGACCGGAGAACAGGTAGGAGAGCGCCGGGTGGTGCTGCCAGTAGCTCACCAGCGACGCGAGCAGATCGGAGCGGCGGAGGAAGGGGCTGTCCGGCGGGCTCGCGCCGCCGACGACGATGTGGTTGCCGCCGCCGGTACCCGTGTGCCGCCCGTCGACCAGGAACTTGTCGGTGCCGAGCCGGGTGAGCCGTGCGTCCTCGTAGAGTCCCTCGGTGATCGCGACCGCCGCCCGCCAGCTGCGTGCCGGCTGGACGTTGACCTCGATCACGCCCGGATCGGGCGTCACCTTGATGCTGTGGACGCGCGCATCGTCCGGCGGCGGGTAGCCTTCGAGCTGAACCGGCTGGCCGAGGTCGGCGGCGGTGTCCTCGACGGCCGCGATGAGATCGACCAGATCCTCCGCCGCCTCCACCGGCGGCAGGAAGACGCAGAGACGACCGTCGCGGGGCTCGACCGCGAGCGCGGTGCGAACGGCAGCGGCTCCGATACCGGGCGGCGGCGCCGGCTCCGGGCCCGAGCGCGGAGCTCTCGGGCGCTCCGGCTGCGAGCGTGCGACCCGATCTGCGACCCGGTTCTGGACACGGGTGGGCGACGGCGGCAGGGCGGCGTGGGCCGCGAACGGATCGGCCGGCACGACGTAGGGGAAGTCGGCGGGCGGCAGCCATGGCAGCGAGCCGAGCGGCAGTCGGAGTCCCAGCGGCGAGTCGCCGGGCGTGAGGAACAGCCGCTCGCGGCGCAGCGGCCAGCGCTCGCTCATCCAGCCGGCGCGGGCGCGCGACTGCCAGCGCTGGAGCGGCAGGACGAACCCGGCTGGCGTGCCGAGGCCGGCGTCGAACACCCGGGCGAGGCGCGCGCGCTCCTCGGGATCGTCGAGCCGCGGGTCGCCGGGCTCGAGGTTGATCGGGAGCGCGTGCTCCTTCAGCAGGTACGTCGCCGGATCCTCGTAGGCCGGCACGACGTACCCGCCGTCGACACCGAGCCGGTCGGCGAGGCCGCGTGCGAAGCGCTCGGCGTCGGCGATGCGCGCCGGACGACCGGGGGCCTCGGAGGCGATCAGGCGCGCGTCGCGCCACAGGGGATCGCCGTCGGCGCGCCAGTAGAGCGCGAAGGCCCAGCGCGGGAGCGATTCGCCGGGATACCACTTGCCCTGCCCGTACTGCAGCAGGCCGCCGGGCGCGAAGCGGTCGCGGAGCCGGCGGATCAGGACGTCGGCCAGGTGCCGCTTGGTCGGTCCCACGGCGGCGGTGTTCCACTCCTCGCCGTCGATGTCGTCGAGCGAGACGAAGGTGGGCTCGCCGCCGGTGGTGAGCCGCACGTCGCCCGCCTCGAGGCGGGCGTCGACCGCGTCACCGCAGGCGAGGATGGCCTGCCAGGCGGATTCGTCGTACGGCTTGGTGACGCGCGGGCTCTCGCGGATGCGCTCGATGCGCATCGCGAAGTCGAACGATACGCCACAGGGCTCGACCTCGCCGCTGATCGGCGCGGCGTTCTGCGGGTCGGGCGTGCAGGCGAGCGGGATGTGCCCCTCGCCCGCGAGCAGGCCGGAGGTGGGATCGAGCCCGATCCAGCCGGCGCCGGGAAGGTAGACCTCCGCCCAGGCGTGCAGGTCGGTGAAGTCGCTGGCGGCGCCTGCCGGTCCGTCGAGCGGCTTCACGTCGGGCTGGAGCTGGATCAGGTACCCGCTGACGAAGCGGGCCGCGAGACCGAGGTGACGCAGGATCTGCACCAGGAGCCAGCCGCTGTCGCGGCACGAGCCGGTGGCGAGGGCGAGCGTCTCGTCGCACGCCTGGATGCCGGGCTCCATGCGGATGACGTAGCCGATGTCTCGCTGCAGGCGCTGGTTGAGCGCGACGAGGAAGTCGATGGTCCGCGCCGGGCTGCGGTCGACGCCGTCCAGCCAGGCGGCGAGGCGCGGCCCCGCGACCTCTCGCTCGAGGTAGGGCGCCAGGTCTTTTCGCAGCAGCGGCTCGTAGGCGAACGGCCAGGTCTCGGCCGCGGGCTCGAGGAAGAAGTCGAAGGGGTTGAAGACGGCCATCTCGGCGACCAGGTCGACGACGATCTCGAATCGCCTGGTGGGCTCGGGGATCACCACGCGCGCGAGCCAGTTGCCGTGCGGGTCCTGCTGCCAGTTGAGGAAGTGCCGGGCAGGCTCGATCCCGAGGCTGTAGGCGAGGATCCTGGTGCGAGCGTGCGCGGCCGGTCGCAGGCGCACCACCTGCGGACCCACGAGGATCGGCCGATCGTAGGCGTACGACGTCCGGTGCGTCAGCCCAACCTCGATCGCCATCTCCGACGGCGTGGAGGGAGCAACGGCCGTGCCAGCGAATCGGCGCGGTGGCCGTGTCGTGCGATCGTTGCAGGGCGGGCCGGTGCCCGCCAGGCGAGCAGCATCCTCCCGTGCGGGAGGCACCGAGGTCAGCGACTCGTGCGCCCGCGCACCTCGAAGTCCACGCCGTCACGCACCGCGCCGTCCGCGTCGACCAGCTCGAGCACGTGGTGGCCCGCCGTCGGCTCCCA
The DNA here is from genome assembly GCA_963815115.1 of uncultured delta proteobacterium. Lineage (GTDB taxonomy): Bacteria > Desulfobacterota > Binatia > DP-6 > DP-6 > CAVQLX01. Next base: position 625,242 of record CAWFFN010000005.1, read on the forward strand.
CAAGCGCGGCCCATGCGCCGTACCCAGGTCGGCGCCGTCGAGCCGCCAGCGCCACCGCGACGCTGCCGACTCGGCCTCGAGGAGCAGCCGCTGGCGCTCCGGCGGGACGTCGGGATCGAGCGCGATCCGGGTGCCCGTCACGGGAGCCTTGATCCGCGGGCGCTGCGCCAGCGCCGTGCGGTCGCCCGGCGTCTCGGTGCCGGCAAGCACCCATTCGCGCCGCGGCGGCTCGACGTCGTCGGGGAAGGTGACGGTCGTCGCGACCACCCCCGCGGGTGGAGACGGCGGCTCGCTCGGCACGTCGCGATGGAGGCGCTCCATCAGCTCCATCCAGATCGGTGCCGCGCCGGTCACTCCGCTGACGTCGCGCATCGGCCGCCCGGAGAAGTTGCCGACCCAGACGCCGGCGGTGAAGCGCCGCGAGAAGCCGACGCACCAGTTGTCTCGCATGTCCTTGCTGGTGCCGGTCTTCACCGCCGTCCAGAAACGAGTGGCGAGCACGTTCTCGAGTCCGAAGGTCGGACTGCGGCTCTCGCGGTCGGCGAGGACGTCGGCGACGAGGTAGGCCGTCGAGTCCGCGAAGACGCGGCGCTGCTCCCCGGCAGAAGCGCCCGGCTCGAGCCGGAGCGGGGCGAAGCGGCCTCCGTTCGCGAGCGTGCGATACGCGGCGACCAGCTCCCACAGGCTCACATCGGCGGAGCCGAGTGCGAGCGAGGGCCCGTAGTAGGCCGCGGGGCGATCCACGCCGGCGAAGCCCAGCGCGCGCAGGCGGGCCACGAAGGCATCGCCGCCGACGAGCTGGAGCGTTCGCACCGCAGGGGTGTTGAGCGACGCGGCGAGCGCCGTCCGTACCGACACCAGGCCGCGGAAGGCGTCGTCGTAGTTGCGTGGCCGGTAGAGTCCCTCGGCGACCCCGAGCTCGAGTGGCGCGTCCTCGACCAGCGACCCGGGGGTGAGGAGCCGCCGCTCGATGGCGACCCCGTAGAGGAAGGGCTTGAGCGCCGAGCCCGGCTGGCGGCGCGCGACGACGCCGTCGACCTGCGACGCCGCGGACAGGTCGCCGCTGCTGCCGACGTAGGCGAGCACGTCGCCGCTCTCGTTGTCGACCACCAGCACGGCCCCGTCTTCGACGCCGCGCTCGCGCACGGCGAGCAGATTGCGGCGCAGCGCGGCCAGGGCGTCGCGCTGGATCGACGCGTCGAGCGTGGCGGTGGCCGTCCTGCGCCGGCTGCCCGGCGGCAGCAGGCGTCGCGCCACGTGCGGCGCGAGCGCTGGCGTGGGCGACGGCACGCGACTCGCCTCCAGCACGCGAGCCACGGCGGCGGTCACGGCCTCGGGCGGTGTCGGGTCGCGGAGCGCCGCGCGCACGGCGAGCGCTCGCCCGGCGACGGCCGAGCCCGGGGCATTCGGCGCCGCCAGCAGCGCGGCCAGCACCAGCGCCTCGGGACCGGAGACGCCGTGCGGCGCCTTGCCGAAGAGCCCGTCGGTGGCGGCGCCGACGCCTTCGAGCTCGCCGCGGAAGCTCGCGAGGTTCAGGTACGTCTCGAGGATCTGCTCCTTCGACCACGTGCGCTCGAGCGCCCAGGCGAGCCGCATCTGCCGCCACTTCTGGCGAAGCGTGCGCGCGCCCGACGGCCGCAAGGCGGGATCGAGCAGCGCGGCGACCTGCATGGTGATCGTGCTCGCGCCGCGGCGCCGGCCCCCGGTGAGACCATGGGCCACGGCGGCGGCCACGGCTCGCAGATCGACGCCGCCGTGCTCGGCGAAGCGCCGATCCTCCGCCGCCACCACGGCGGCGCGCAGCGCGGGAGACACCTCGCCGAGCGGAACCCACGGCAGCCGGCGGCGCATGGGATCGATGCGGCGCGTGGCGAGCAGCTCGCCGTGTCGGTCGAGGAGGCGGGCATCGGACGGCCGGAAGCCGGCGCGCACGGTGTCGAAGCTCGGCGCCGTGGGCCGGGTGAGCCCGAGCGCGAGCGCGCCGATCGCCGTCGCGAGCAGCGCACCCCGGGCGAGTCCGCGGGCGCCGCGCCTCATCGCACCTCCAGCGGCGAGTTCGGCAGCTCCCCGAACGTCTCGGGAGCGTACAGCGCCTCGACCCGCGTCGGAGGGAGCTGGAAGGTGCCCGGCTGGCTCAGCCGGATGACGTACTCCGCGACGAAGCGCCCCTTCGGGACGTACTCGTAGTAGGCATGGTAGCTGGCAAACGTGCGCTCGACGAAGGTGGGGGTGAGCTGCGCGAGGTCCTCCGCGTCGCTTGCGGCGCCGGACCCGATCCCGCTGGCGAGGTGGGAAGCGCCCGCGGGAATGGGATCGTCGACCACCACCCAGCCCATGTCGCTCTGTGCCTCCACCTCGAGCCTGATCCGCAGGCGGTCGTCACGATGGAGCACGCCGGGCTCGGCGGCCTCGATCGGTTCCACGCGCTTCGTGATGCGGAAGCCGCTGGCCAGCGGCTCGTGCAGCGGGATGGCGGCACGAGACGAGACGGTGAGCCATGGCCGTCCCGTGCCCGCGTGCTCGATCGACAGCTCCGCCGGGCCGGCCGGCCACGCCAGGTCGAGCGTGCCGCCCGCCGGGGTCTTCGCCCACGTGACTGCCTCGCGCTCGCCGCCGAGCACGACGGTGGTGAGGCCGGTCACCGGGGTGGCCTCGAACGCGCGCGTGAAGCGCTCGACGGCGAGCGTGCCCCAGGCGTTCGCCGGTGTGGTGCCCCAGTGCCCGCCGCGCTGGAGCCCGAGCGCGCCGCGCACCAGGCGGGGCAGCTCGTCGTGCCACGCGCCGGCGTCGGTGAGGAGGAGCGCGAGCCGCCCCGCGTTCACTGCCGGACCCGTCATGAACCACCACAGATCGTCCTGCGCGGCCGTCGAGAAGCGCAGCGTCGTTCCGGAGAGATCGAGGCGCGCGCGTACGATCTGCTCCGCCTGTGCAAGCCGCGCGGCACGATCGGGGACCCCGGGCACGCGGCGCAGGATGCTCCACCAGTCGAGCACCGCGGACGTGGGCCAGAGCTCCGGCTCGGCCTCGATGCTCTGGAGGTCGGATGCCTCCGCCCGGCCGTAGCGCGACAGCGCCTCGAGGGCCGCGAGCTTGCGCAACGGCAGGTCGGGCAGGCGTGAGTCGCGGCGAAGCTTGCCGTCCGCGAAGCGCCGCAGACCTTGCAGCATGGCGTCGCGCGCGTCGCCGGGCAGCGCCCATCCCGCCGTGCTCGAGAGCGCGAGCACGTAGCTGGTGAGCACCTCGCTGCCCTCGGCCTGGGTCGGGAAGTACTTGAGGAGCCCATCGCGGTCCTGGAAGGCGGGAAGCGCGGCCGTCACGTCGCGCCAGATCGCCTGGTCGCCCAGCGCGACGGCGCGCGAGACGCGTTGCTCGAGGCAGGTGAACGGGTAGCGACGCATCCAGTCGCGCACGCCGTCGAGACCGGCGTCGAGGCTCGGTGCCAGGCTCACGGCGACGCCGCCACGGTCCGCGAGCGCGTCGTCGGGCCGCTGGACCGGGACCGGTGCGCCGTCGGGGGTCCACTGCAGGAGCGTCGCGGCGAGGGTGGTCACCGGTACCGCTGGCAAGACCTGCTCGGTCACGCGCACGTGGTCGGCGGCGCCACCACGCTCCGCGACCTCGACGTCCCAGGCGAGGCTGGTGGCACCGGCGGGCACGGTGACGTCCCAGCCCGCGACCGCCGCCTCGCCCGCGGCGAGCGAGAGCGTCTGCGGGGCCAGCGGCTCCGTGAGCCCCGCCACCGTGCCTCGCAGGTCGACGGTCATCGCGCGATCGGTCGTGTTGCGCACCGTGAGTCCGGCGCGGAAGCGGTCGCCCTCGCGCACCAGCGGCGGCAGTCCGGGAAGCACCATCAGGTCCTGCGTCGAACGGATCGACGTGCCGCCGCTGCCGAACATCCCCAGACCGGCGGTCGCGATGGCCTCGATGCGGAAGCTGGTGAGCGAGTCGTTGAGCGGGACGTCGACGTGCGCCTCGCCGTTCGCGTCGAGCGCCACGCGGCCCTGCCAGAGGAGCAGCGTGTCGAACAGCTCGCGGGTCGGCTGTCGGCCGCCACCGCCGCCGCCCGGGATCGCCTTCAGGCCGTAGTGCCGCTTGCCGACCACCTCGAGCGTCGCCGTCGCCGTCCGGACGCCGTAGCCGCGGCGGCCCATCATCGCGTCCAGGACCTTCCAGCTCTGATTCGGCGCGAGCTCGAGGAGACCTTCGTCGACGACCGCCACCGCGATCTCCCCGCCCGCCGCCAGTGGCTTGCCGTCGGCGTCCTTCACGGCGATGGTCGCGGCGGCATGCTCGCGCGGTCGGTAGACTGGTCGATCGGTCGTCACCGTCACATCGAGCGTGTGGGCACGCCAGCCGACCTCGATCTCGGCGATCCCGAGCTTGAAGGCAGGCCGTCCGAGATCCACCATCGCGGTCGGCTGGACGTCGCCCACGCGTCCGCGCACCACCAGCACGGAGACGAAGACGTTGGGCGCCCACGCCGCCTCGACGGGCAGCTCGATCACCGGCGCCGTTCCCGAAAGGGACACCACGCGCGCGTCCATGACGCCCTCGCGCTCGAGCGTCACCAGCGCGGTGGCCTCGCGGAACGGCATGCGGACCTGGAAGCGTGCGGTCTCGCCCGGGTCGTAGTGCCGGCGCTCGGGCAACACGTCGATGCGGTCGGCGTCGCCGGTCTCGAACCACCACTGCTGGCCGCGCGACACCCACACGTCCGTGCTCGCGGCGGCGGTGTGCCCGTCGGGATCGGTGACCGACGCCTGCAGCACCACGTCGCCGCCGACCGCCGGGCGCCCCGAGCACGCGAAGCGGCCCTGGGGGTCGGTGACGCCGCGGCACAGCTCGCCCACGCGGCGGACCTCGGTGGTGTGGTCGTAGGCGTAGAATCCGCCGACCACGCGCTTGCGCGTCGAGGAGGTGCGCCGCTCGAAGACGTCGATCCGGACGGGCGCACCGGCGATCGGTGTTCCGCCGGGGTCGACGACGGCGGCCTGCGCCTGGAGATCGCCCCGCTCGAGCACCCAGCGCTCCGCGCGCACCCCTGGCAGCCAGCGTGCAGGCCAGAGCGGCGCCGCCGCCGACACGGTCTGCGTCTCGCCGTTCGGATCGCGGAACTCGACCTCGGTCGCGAGTCGGCCCGGTGTCGCCGGCCGGGGCAGCAGGACGAGCCGGGCGCGCGCCGTCCCTGCCGGATCGAGAACGAGCTGCTGGCGCGGCAGGGCGCGCGGCTTCGTCTCGCTGGCCGATTCCTCGTCGTCGCCGTGAAACACGCCCTCGCGCACCGGACCGTTCGCGATGTCGAAGCCCTCGAGCCCCGGCGGCGACGAGAACACGGACGGCCTGATCTCGGCACGGACCGTGACGGGCAGCTTGGCCGCCGCGCCGCCGGCGAGATAGCGCACCGCAACGTCGGCGGAGATCTTCTTCGGCGCCACGAGCGGCTCCCCGGGAAGCCGGAGCGCTCCCTGCATCAGCGGGACGCGGAACTCCTCCACCCGGAAGCTGCCGGCGATGTACTCTCGCGCGCTCCAGTCCGGCTTGCCCGCCGCGGCCGGCCGCACCAGGACGACGTCGTAGCGGCCGAGCTTGGCGGCCCGCGGGATCTCCCAGGTGCTCTCGGCGCTGCCGTCGTCGTGCCACGCGAGCGGCTGCTCGTAGTGCTCGTCGCTCCCGAGATGGCGGATCGAGAGCAGCGTCGGACGCTCCGCAAGAGGTGTCGCCGCGAAGCCGGCGAGCGATGCCTCCCGGAGCAGGTGCTTCATGTGCACGGTCTCGCCGGCGCGGAACAGCGCGCGGTCGAGGATGCTGTGCGCGATCGTGGGACCGTCCCAGGGCTCGGACGGCAGGCCGAAGCGGAACGGCTCGATCCCCTCGTCCCACGACGAGTGCACGAGACCCATGTCGCCGTCGTGCTCCACCGTCACCAGCAGGCCGCCGTCGAGTCCGCGCAACGCTCGCACCTGCCGCCAGTCGAAGAAGTTTTCCGGCCAGGTGAGGGTGCAGGACGGGAGCGCGTCGTCGGCGGGCAGCGAGGCGAAGTGCGCCAGGCCGTCCGCGTCCGTCGTCGCAGTCGCCAGTGCCGTGCCGCGGCAGTCGGCGATGGAGACCAGGGCGCCGCCGACGGGGCGTGCCCCGTCGAGCGTCGTCACCCAGACGAGCGAGGCCTCGCGGCCCCGCTCGAGATGGACGGAGAGGTCGGTCACCAGGGCGGCGGCGGGCACGAAGATCGGGGCCGGCTTGCCGAGCAGCGCCCTCCCGAGGCGCGGGCTCGCCAGCTCGACGATGTAGAGTCCCGGCTCGCCGAGCGGAAGACCGATCACCTCCATCGCGCGGTCGGGACGCGCCCGGGGCAGCTTGATCGGCCGCGTTGCCGCGCCGGATCGCTCGCCCGCGAAGACCGATCGGGTCCGGGACGATACGGCGACGCGCCGCAACCAGCGCAGCGCGTCCGCCGCCGGCACGCGCGCGATGCGGCCACCCACCCGGAGCTGGCGGCCGCCCGCGGCGGGTCCGAGCCCGCGCACCGTGACGGGAAGCGTGGGATCCGCCTTCGCTTCGATGATGCCGAAGCGCGCGGCGAACTTGGCGAGCGGCGGGTAGGTGTCGGTTCGCACCGCGAGCGGGAAGCTGCCGTCGTTCTCGAGAGCGCGGCCGGTGTCGTCGGCGAGGTTGGGGGGCAGCTCGAGGCGGAAGCTCGCCTCGGGCGGGAAGGGTGGCAGGAAGGTGAGCTCGTCGACCCAGCCCTCGCCCCGAGGCAGCTCGGGACCCCAGCGATGGCCGTCCGGTCCGACGAGGGCCGCACGGGCGGCGTCCGACGACGTCACCGGACTCGAGAAGCGCAGGCGCATCGGCGCGAGGGGGATGCAGCCGCGGGTCGCGCTCTCGCGCTCGCAGGCGAAGTCGGCCGTGAAACGCGGCCGGGTCGTCCAGGCGATGGTCTGGGGCGCCTCGGTGGCGACGCCGCTGGCGGACCGGATTCCCGCGCCCCACGTCAGCGTCACCGCCGCGTCGTTCGGGAAGCGCCGGCGCGCGGCGAGCACGACGAGGGGCTCCTGGCGCTGCCACTCGGAGAGCGTGGCGAGGATCGCGGCCCGCTCGTCGCCCCGGACCACGGTGACCGGGATGCGCTCCGGCAGTCCGGCGGCGGTGAACCAGGCATGCTCTGCGATCGAGGGCTCGTCCGGTACGGCATCGAGCCCGAGCACGAAGGCCTGATCCTCCGCGATCTGATCCTTGGCGGCCGGATCCGGACGCAGGATGGCCGGACCGCCGGTCGAGAAGCCGAACGATGCGGCCGCGACCGGCTCGCCGGCGAGCGTCGCGAGTCCCGCGCGCACGCGGAACGTGCAGCGCACCCCGCCCGGCAGGTCGCGCGCGAAGTCGTAGACCCACGTGCGCGGATCGAGCCAGCGTCCGCTTCCGCCTTCGGGACACTCGATGTCGAACGGTGCGGCCGCTCGCGGGTCGCCCAGGGCGACGACGGGTGCCGAGAAGTGCGCGCTCGCCTGGCGCACCTGCTTGACGGTCCCCCGCGGGTTGAAGCGGTCGATGCGCGCTGCACCGGCCGCGTCTGCCAGCGGTGCGAGGCCGAGAACGAGGACGAGGCACGCGGCGCGCACCGCTTCGTCCTCGATCAGAAGACGGGATGGATCGCCTTCAACCGCTCCTCGGCCGCGGCCACGAGGGCGTCCTCGGCGCGCTCGTCCGCCGCCTCGTAGGTCACCGAGAAGCGGAGGTGCGGCCCGGCGTCGTCCCACGGGACGGTGACGATCGAGTGCTCGTGGATCAGGTGCTGGCTGGCCGCCTCGGCGTTCTCGAACTGCAGGCCGCCCGCCGTGCCGCGCGGGGCCTGGACGTAGAGGAAGTAGGTGCCGCCGGGCATGTCGCACGTGAAGCCGCACCGCCGCAGCATGGCGACGAGCTTCTCGAGGCGCCGGCGGTACTTGTCGCGGGTGCGGCGCGGGATGTCGAGATCGTCGAGGGCGGCGATGGCGGCCTTCTGGATCGCAATGAACTGACCCGAGTCGCTGTTGTCCTTGACGTCGGCGAGCGCCTGCACGAGGCGGGCGTGGCCGCAGAACCAGCCGAGCCGCCAGCCGATCATGTCGAAGCCCTTCGACATGGAGTGGATCTCGATGCCGACGTCCCTGGCGCCGGGCACCGCGAGGAACGAGAGCGGCTCGCCCTCGAACGTGAGCGCGGCGTGGATGGCGTCCTGCACCACGACGACGTGGTGCTCCAGCGCGAAGTCGACCACGCGCCGGTAGAAGTCGCGGGTCGCGACGACGCCGGTCGGGCTGTTCGGGTAGTTGAGGACGAGGAGCTTGGCGCGGCGCTTCACGTCGGCGGGGATGCCGTCCAGGTCGGGAAAGAAGCCGTGCTCGCGCAGCAGCGGCAGCCGGTGCACCTCGCCGCCGTAGTACCGCGTGTGCGTGCCGGCGACGGGGTAGCCCGGCACGGTCATGAGCGTCACGTCGCCCGGGTTGATGAAGCAGGCGGGGATCATGGCGAGCGCCGGCTTGCCGCCGATCGAGTGGTTGACCTCCGTCTCCGGATCGAGCCGGACGCCGAAGAAGCGCTCCATGAAGCGTGCCGCCGCCTGCTTGAAGGCCGCGATGCCGTTGTCGGCGTAGCCGCGATTCTCCGGCTTGCCGATCTCCTCGGCCATGACGCGGCGGACCAGCTCGGGCGCCACGCCGTCGTTCTCGCCGATGCCGAAGTCGAGCAGCTGCCGCTCCGGGTGGTCGGCCAGCGCCTGACGCTTGGCACGCTTGATCTTCTCGAACTTGTAGATCTCGGTGCCCTTGCCGTAGCGCGCGCCGCCGATGCGGTCGGCGAAGAGGGTCTGGAAGTAGGGGTCGCTCATGGTGGCGTCTCCGCTCGGGGGATCGGGACGCTTCTATACGCCGCAACCGGGTGGGAACAAGGTTGGGGAGGGGGGAGGTTGCCCGGGACGCCACGAGCGGACGGTCGCCCAGTATGGAGTCCATTGACGTGTCGGTGCGCGGGGCCTATCTGTCGCGGCTGCGTAGATCTCGTGCCTGGAGCGGTTCGCGTTTTGCCCGAGATGCGAAAGGAGGTGGGTGGGAGCGTGACGCCCGTCTCCGCGAACGCTGCTCCGTCGCGTTCGAAGCTTCGACCGCGAGCGGCGATGCTGGCGCTCGGGATCGCCGTCGCCGGGTGCGCGACCCAGGCCGACCTGAGGGAGCAGGGGCGGGCGTTCCAGGGGATGATCGACCAGCAGTCACGCTCCATCGAGGATCTGAAGCACGCGATCGAGGGACTACGCACCGAGGTCGAAGGGAAGGGGAGAGGGCCGCGCGCGGTGCCGCCGGTGGCACAGGCTCCCGCCCCGCCGCCGGCCGGGGAGGAGGTCACCAAGCTCGAGAAGCGCCTCCACGAGCTGGAGCATGAAAAGACGCGCTCCAAGGAGATCGGCATGACCCTGTCTCCCGAGGGCATGTCGAGCGCGGAGACGGCGGCGGCGGAAACAACGGCAACGACGCCCGGCGCCGCGCCGGCCACGGAGCCGCCACGTGCCGGAGAGAGCCCGGCCGGAGGCGTGGCGCCGGGGGAGAAGGAACCGCCGCCGCAGCTCGCGGCCGTACCGCCGACCCCGCCACCCCCGCCGCCGGTGCCGATCGACGCAAGCTGGAAGCGGGAGGTCGCGCAGGACCAGGCGGTGGTGAGCGCGATGGCCGTCCCCGAGCGGTCCGAGTACCTCGGGGCGCTCGACAGCCTGGCGAAAGGCGACTGCGCGACGGCGGCCCCCCGGCTCGGCACGCTCGCCGCGGGCCCGAAGTCTCCGCTCAGTGACAACGTGCTCTACTGGCAGGCGCGCTGCGCGGCGGCGCGAGGAGACATGAAGGAAGCGGAGTCGAAGCTCGAGGACGTCGTCACCCGCTACCCGAGGGGCGACAAGGCTCCCGCCGCGCTCCTCGAGCGCGGCAAGCTCCTCATCCGCACGGGAGATGAAGCGAGTGCCCGGATGACGCTCTCCAAGCTGATCAAGGAGTATCCGAGCACGGCGGAAGCGGCGCAGGCGCGGCTCAAGATCACCGAGATCGAGCGCTAGACAATGGTGCGGGCCATGAGGTCTCTACGGGACGATCTCGAACCCGGCGGCGCCGAAATGTCGGTCGAGTGTGAACGCCCGCCGCAGGTTGCGGTCACGCATGACAAGGAGATGGTGGACCCCGGCCGGGGCAGTGCGTCGGGGCCGTGACACCGCGCCCGCGATCTGTTTTCACTCCGGGTAGTACGCCGCCGTCAGCGTGCACATCTCGTCGTCCGTCGTGAGGCCGAACTTCACGTCCGTCGGGTTGCCGGTCGCATCGCGCCGGACGTCGCGGGTGACGCCGTTGTCCTCGAGGCACTCGTAGTCGATGTGGTCGCCGGGGGCGAGCACGATCGGCGGGTCGAACGGCCACCAGACCGGATGGGCCCAGTCGAAGTTCTCGAAGATGACCGTGCCGTCGGCATGGCGCGCCGTGAAGCGGAGGCCGCGCTTGTGCATGTGTCCGGCGAGCTGGACGATCACCATCGACTGGGGCCCCGCGTTGACCAGCCGGCCGGTCTGGAGCTTCTGCGTGCCGGGCGGGACGTCGATCGAGAACATGTCGTCGAAGTCGGTGAGGGTCTGCACGACGTGCGCCGGCGTGCCGTCGAACGGGTAGATGTTGACCCAGACCCTGATCGGCACCGGCACGTCGAAGTCGTTCGCGTAGTGCGCGTTGAGGCCCAGGTAGCCGCCGGCCGGCAGCACGCGCGCCATGCCGTCGGGCAGCGTGTCGACGAAGTAGGGCGCCTGCGGGGCGCCGCTCAGCGTCGCGCCGAACATGGCGCCCGAGATGCAGCCGGCGTCGTTCGCGCCCCAGACGCCGGTGGTCGGCGTGCCGGGCTTGTCCCACTGGAACACGGCGAAGTGATGGGTGCCGGGGTTGAGGGTGAACTCCCATCTGCCCGCCGTGAAGTCCGCGGGGTACGGCGTGGGAATCCAGAGGCAGCCCTCCTGCTCCTGTCCCGGCTCCAGGGTGGGGCCGTCGAGCTCGAGCTGGTAGCCGCCCGCCGGTACCGGCGGCTGCGTCACCGGGACGAACTCCGGGGGCGGCAGGCAGGGAGCGCTCTCGACCCGCCCGGTGCGCGGGGCGCCACCCGCGATCCACGCCTCCACCAGGGCGATCTCGTCGCCGCTCAGCGGCGCGCCCACGAGCGGCATGCGGCTGCCCTCGCCGGCCGCGAGCGTTCCGCGCAATTTCCTGACCAGGAAGCTGGCCGCGGGATCGCCGGGGACGACGCGCGTGACGTCCGCGGCGCCCGTCGCCGGAGCGCCGACGAGCTGGTCGTACGACACGTCGGGCAGCAGATCCAGATTGCCGCTCCGGTACGCGCCGTGGCAGGTGCTGACGTTGCACCCGTGCGCACCGAAGATGCGCCGCTGGATCGTGGCGAAGGTGTCGAGACCCTGCGTGCAGCTGGTCACCGCGGCGGCGCGGGTGGCCCGGAACCAGCGCGGACGGCCGAGTCTCGTCGCGTGGGGATAGGCGATGCGCAGCGTGCCCCTCATCTCGTTGCACGACGCGCGGTCGATGGTGGCGGAGAGCACGGCCATCCGGAGGCCGCCACATAGTCCCTTCCAGCGCGCCTTCACGACCGTGCCGCGCTTCCTGGGCTTCATCCTGACGGCCGTCGGGGCGCACGGGCCGACGATGGACGCCTCCGTGGACGTCAGCAGCACGGCCTGCGCATTCTGCCGTCCCGGCATGACGAGCGGTGAGCCCGCGACCACGAAGCGTCCGGGAGCGCAGGGCGGTGGGACGGCGCGGGCGTCGCGCGCGAGGAGCAGCAGGAACGGCGCCGCGAGCAGGGTCAGCGTGTGCTGGCGCACGCGGCCCTCATCGCGCCGCCGGCCCCGGCCGTCAAGGGGCGGCGCCCCGTCCCGGCGGCCGGATGCCGAGGAGCTCCTCCTTGCGGCCGCGCTCGACCAGCGCGCGGCCGGCTTCGAGCAGCGGACGGCCGCGATGGAGGACGTGGTACACCTGCTCGGTGATCGGCATCTCGACCCCTAGCCGCTGCGACAGCCCGTACGCCGCCGCCGCCGTCGAGAAGCCCTCCGCGACGGCGCGCTGGCTGGCGAGGTAGCTGGCCGGATCGACGCCCTCGGCGATGCGCTTCCCGAGCGTGCGGTTGCGCGACAGGTCGCCGGTGCAGGTGAGCACCAGGTCGCCGACGCCGGCCATGCCGAGGAAGGTGAGGGGATCGGCGCCCAGTGCCACGCCGAGCCGGGTGATCTCGGCGAGGCCGCGGGTGATGAGCGCCGCCCGGGCGTTGGTGCCGAAGTTCAGGCCGTCGCAGGCGCCCGTCGCCACCGCCAGCACGTTCTTGATCGCGCCGCCGACCTGCACGCCGATCGGGTCGGCGCTGGTGTAGACCCGCAGCGCGACCGAGTGCACCAGCGCCTGCAGCCGGCGCGCGGCCAGCATGTCGGCCGACGCCACGACCACGTCGGTCGGCAGCCCCTGCGCGACCTCGCGTGCGAAGGTGGGCCCGGACAGGAACCCGAGCCGCTCCGGCGCGAGGTCCGGCATCGTCTCCGCGATCACCTGTGACATGAGCAGGAGGCTGCCCTCCTCGATCCCCTTGGTCGCGACGACCACCGTCGCGTCCGGCGGCACGGCGGACGCGATGGCGGCGGAGACGCCTCGCAGGTGGGTCGACGGCGGAACCAGGATCACGATATCGGCACCGGCGACGACCGCCGCGGCGTCCTGCGACGCCCCGATCGTGTCCGGCAGCGCGATCCCGGGCAGGAAGGCCGTGTTGGTGTGCGCCGCGCAGATCTCCTCGGCAACCTCGCGCTCGAACGCCCACAGCATCACCTCGTGCTCGAGCCGCGCCAGGTGCGCGGCGAGCGCGGTTCCCCAGGCTCCGGAGCCGACGACGGCGAAACGTGCCATGCCGCCACCATACCTCCGCGAGCGGGGATGGGGCGAGCCCGTGCCCGGCGCCGGGTGATGGCCCCGGAGCGTGTCGTCACACGCTCAGCCGCCGGACGTCGGTGCCATCCCGGGCTGTGCGTGCAGGCGCATGAGCACCGCCGCCGCGCGCGACCGCAGGTCCTGCTCGTGCGCGTTGCTGGCGATCGCGCGCATGAATTGCTCGATGTTCGGGCCGCCGAGGCGTTGCGCGGCGCCGGCCAGCGTCTGATCGTCCATCCCGCCGACGGCATTCTGGAACGCCTGCAGGACGCTCGGATCTCCCTCGACGGTCTCGATGCAGGTCTTCGCGGCCGCATTGCGCACCTCGGAGCTCTCGTCGTGCAACGCGGTCCTGAGGAGCTGGTCGAAGGTTGCGACGTCGGCTCCGAGCGCGTGCGCCAGGATTCCGCTGATGGGAATCGGCGGATGATTGCGCAGCGGCAGCATGACGCTGCCGGCCAGGAGAGCCATCTCGGGAGGAAGTGGCTCCGGCTGCGCGGGCGCCGCCTGCACCGAGACCGCCGGCCCGGATCCCAGCAGCTGGATCTCCCGCAACCCGTGGCGGCCGTAGACCAGGTTGAAGCTGTTCTTGCCGAACAGGCGGTCGAGGCCCTCGACCAGCGGGACGTTCTCGAAGTCGGCGTTGATGCGCGGGATCGTCGGCTGCGCGCCCTGGATCGTAGCGCCGGTGCTGCGCGCCAGCTCCTGCAAGACGTCGGCGGTCGCGGCGTCCTTTGCCCGCACCGTGAGCTTGTCGTCGTGGTAGCGCACCACGAGCGGCGCGGCCGAGCCCGGCGGCTTCTCGTCCGCGCGCGCGGCGCCCGCGAGGCCCACGGCGAGGCTTCCCAGCAGCGCGATGGTGCGGAAGCAGCGCCTGCGCAACGACATCCGGTGCGTCCGCGTTGCGGCTGTCAGTACTTGGTGATGACCGTCACCCCGAGCGTGCCGTACTTGTCCATCGACTCGACGACGCCGCCGACCTCCTCGAGGCCGATGGTGCGGTGGACGAGCTTGCCGGGCTTGAGCTTCCCGCTCTCGACCATGCGGAGCATAGAGGGAAAGCGCGGCGCCTGCATGCCGAGCGAGCCCAGGATCTGCACCTCCTTCAGGACGATGATGTCGATCGGAAGTGCGATCTCTCCCTTCTCTGCGCTGGAGGTGAGGCCGATCTGGATGTGGCGGCCGCGCTTGCGGGTGCACATGACGGAATTCCGGCACGTCGCCGCCACCCCGAGCGCGTCGATCGAGACGTGAGCGCCACCCTCGGTGAGCCCCATGATGGCGCCGATGGGCTCGTCCTTGGCGGCGTTGACGACGTGCACCGCCCCCTCGCCCTTGGCGGCGGCGAGCTTGTCGTCGGAGACGTCGACGGCGATCACGTTGGCGCCGAGCGCCGAGGCGATCTGCACCGCCGAGAGCCCGACGCCGCCGCACCCGTGGACGGCCACCCACTCGCCTGCCCGCACCTGCGCCCGGTCGACCACGGCGTGGAACGAGGTCATGTACCGGCACCCCATGCTCGCCGCGTCGGTGAAGGGGATCGAGTCCGGGAGCGCGACCAGGTTCACGTCCGCGTACGGCACGCCGACCAGGCGGCCGAAGCCGCCCCAGTAGGCGACGCCGGGTATCAGCGGCGTGTCACAGACGTTGTGATGGCCACCGCGGCACCACTCGCACGTCCCCTCGCCCTGACTGAACGGCACCAGCACGCGGCCGCCCTTCTTCCAGCGCGTCACGGCGGGGCCGACCTCCTCGATGACGCCGCAGAACTCGTGGCCGAGCACCCATGGCGGCTGGAGCGCGATGCCCACCCACGACCAGTCGCCGGTCCAGAGATGCCAGTCGGTGCGACAGATGCCGTTGGCCTCGACGCGCACGATCGCGCCGTTGGCGGGGCAGTGCGGATCGGGCATGTCGCGAACGACCAGCGGCTCGCGGATGGCTTCCATGACGGCGGCGCGCATGGTGGGTCCTCCTCTGTGGGCTGTGGGGTGTTACACCCGGCGCGGCTGGCGCGTAAACCCCCGTCGAGGGATCGCCGAAACTAGGAGCCTGACCCAAGACTCCGCCGCATTATGTTGCTAGAAGGGCGACATGGCGGAGGCGGGACGGTGGAAGCCGTATGTGCAGCGGCAGGGGCAGCTGCTGCCGACGTTCGTTGAAGACACGCTCGACCCGAGCGATCCGGTCTTTTTCATCGACGACGCCGTCGAGAGTCTCGACCTGACGCCGTTCGAGCAGCGCTACGCCGAGACGGGCGAGCATGCCTACGCGCCGCGGCTGTTGCTCAAGCTGTGGCTGTACGCGGCGACGCAGGGCGTATTCAGCGGCCGGGAGATCGCGCGGCGGCTCCGGCGCGACCTAGCTTTCCGGTACCTGGCGGGGGACGGGCCGGTGCCAGATTTCCGGACGATCAATCGCTTCCGGGTGCGGCATCGGGAGGACTTCGCCTGGGTGCTGCGGGCGACCGTCCGGCTGGCGCGCGGGGCCGGGCTGGTGAAGCTCGGGCTCGTGACGGTGGACGGCACGAAGTTGCGGGCGAACACGTCGCGGCACAAAGCGATGAGCCACGCGCGGCTCCAGCAGGAGGAGGCGCGGCTCGAGGCCGAGCTCGCCGCGTTGGTGACCAAGCTGGATGACGTGCAGGCCGCGGAGGACCGCGAACACGGCGAGGACGACGACGGCAGTGGGGGGTTACCCGCCGAGCTGCGGACGCGGGAGCAGCGGCTGGCCAAGCTGCGGGCGGTGCGGGCGCAGTTGGAGGCCGAGAAGGGTGCGACGTTGAAGCCGCGGCACCAGAAGAGCTTTGCCGACCCCGACGCGCAGATGATGCGCGCGGGGGACGGGGCCTTGGTCTACGCCTACAACGCCCAGGCAGCCGTGAGTGCGGACGGGCTGATCGTGGCGACCGGGGTGACGACGGCGGTGCGGGACATTGGGCAGTTGGTCCCCATGATCGAGGCGGTGACCGCGACGACCGGAGAGTCGCCTGGCTGCACGGTGGCCGACAATGGGTATCTCACGGAGGCGAATCTCGCGACCCTCGCGGAGCGGGGCGTGCGGTGTCTCGTGGCGGTGGGCCGCGAGGGCAAGGCCGTGCGGTGGCCGCAGGGACCGCACACCCAGCGCATGCATCGCCTGCTCCATCTGCCGTGGGCGCAGCGCTGGTATGCCTGGCGAAAGACGCAGGCGGAGCGTCCTTACGCGGAGATCAAGCACGCGATGGGCTTTCGCCGGGTCGCGCTGCGGGGCGTGGCGAAGGTCGGCGGCGAGTGGGACCTCGTGTGCGCGGCCTTCAACCTGCGGCGGCTGCGGGCGCTGGGCCTCGTCCCGGCGTAGACTCTGCCGCACACGCGGCGTGCGTCGGGGGCGTGGGGTCGCCGTCGGAGCGAATCCGCAGCCCCTTGCGCGCGCTCGCGGCCCATCGATGCGGCGCTGCACACTCGTCGGCGCGCATGGGGCGAGGACGCTGAGCGGAGACGGTGACCCCACGCCCCCGCACCGGCGTCTCGGGTCACGCTCCTAGTAGCCCGCGGCCGCCAGCGCGCGCTCGAGCTGCTCCTCGGTCGAGCCGTAGAACTGCTCGAACGTCGTGGCGCGCTTGAAGAAGACGTGCACGTCGACTTCCCACGTGAAGCCGATGCCGCCGTGCATCTGGATGGTCTCGCCGCAGACGAGGCGCGCCGAGTCTCCCGCGTATGCCTTGGCGGTGGCGCAGGCGAGGATGGCCTCGGGGTCGTTCGCATCCAGACACCAGGCCGCGCGATAGACCGCCGAGCGCGTCGATTCCGTGCGCAGCAGCATGTCGGCGAGTCGGTGCTGGAGCGCCTGGAAGGCGCCGATCGGCCGCTGGAAGGCGGAGCGGGCGTTCACGTACTCGAGGGTCATCTCGAGCGAGCGCGCCATGAGTCCGAGCAGGGTCGCCGCGGCGCCGACGGCGGCCAGGCGATCGGTGCGCTCGAGGAGGTCGACGCCCCCGACCGGCGTGGCCGCGTGCTCGAAGGCGACCGTGCCGAAGCGCTGCGCCAGATCGAGCGTCGGCGTCGGGGTCACGTCGAACGGGCCCGCGACGAGATGGACGCCGTCCGGCGTCGTCACCAGCAACGCATCGGCCGAGGCCGCGAAGGGCACGAAGAACTTGCGGCCGCGCAGCGTGCCGCCCTCCACCCGCGACCCGCCGCCCGACCGTCCTGCGAAGGGTGCGTCGCGCCGCGCGATCGTCACCACCTTGGTGCCGGCGCAGAGGTCGGCGAGCAGGGCGTCGTCGCGGCCCGAGCGCGCCAGCAGATCGGCCGCGAGGACGGCGTCGAGCAACGGACCGGGCAGGCAGACGCGGCCGGCTTCCTCGCACACGATCGCCAGCTCGACCGCGCCGAGTCCCTGACCGCCCTTGTCGGCGGGCACGGTGAGCCCGATGTAACCCATGTCGGCCAGCTGCCGCCACTGTGGCGCCTCGAAGCCGCGCGCGTCGTGTTCCATGATCCTGCGGCTGCGCTCGAGCGGCGCGTCCTTGGTGAAGTAGTCGCGGGTGGAGCTGCGCAGCAGCGCCTGGTCCTCGGAGAGCTCGAAGCGCATCCCGGGCTCCCCCTCAGGCCTGGGGCAGGCCGAGCACCCGCTTCGAGATGATGTTGCGCTGCACCTCGGACGAGCCGGAGTAGATCGTGCCCGCGCGCGACCAGAGGAACTCGCGCGCCCAGTCGACGTCGCGGCGCGCGCCCGGGCTCGAGCGCAGGAGCTGGCCCTCGGGGCCGAGCAGGTCGAGCGCGGTTTCCCGGAAGCGCTTGTCGAACTCGCTCCAGAAGATCTTCTCGATGGAGGACTCGCTCCCGGGTGCCTTGCCGTCGGCGAAGTTCGCCAGCATGCGCACGCCGTTGGCCCGCATCACCTCGATCTCCACCAGGAGGCGCGCGAGCTTCTCGCGCGCCGAGCCTGCGAGGCGGCCGTGCTCGCGGCAGGCGGCGGCGAGCAGGTCGAGGTCGCGGCGGAAGCGCACCGAGTAGGCCAGTGACGAGGCGCCGCGCTCGTAGGCGAGGACCGTCATCGCGATGCGCCAGCCCTCGCCGATCTTGCCGACCAGGTTCTCCTTGGGGACGCGCGCGTCCTCGAAGAAGACCTCGCCGAACTCGCTCTCGCCGGTGATCTGCCGCAGCGGCCGCACGGTGACGCCGGGCGTGTCGAGCCTGCAGAGGACGAACGAGATGCCGCCATACCGGTCCTTCGGATCGGTCCGGCAGAGGACGAAGATCCAGTCGGCCCATGGGCCGAACGTGGTCCACACCTTCTGGCCGTTGAGCACGAACTGGTCGCCGTCGAGTGCGGCGCTGGTCTTGAGCGCGGCGAGATCGCTCCCGGCGCCGGGCTCGCTGAAACCCTGGCACCAGATCTCGTCGCCCGAGAGCATGGGCGGGATGAAGCGGCGGCGCTGCGCCTCGCTGCCATGATGGATGAGCGCCGGCCCCAGCAAGCCGATGCCGAGGATGTTCGGGATGGGAGGCGCATCTGCGCGTGCCAGCTCCGCCTCGAAGATCGACTTCTCGACCTCGGTGGCGCCGCGGCCTCCCCATTCCGGCGGCCAGTCCATGCCGAGATAGCCGCCCTGGTAGAGCTTGCGCTGCCAGGCGCGGCGTAGCTCGACCAGCGAGTCCTCCGTGGCCGCGGGCTCGCGCAGCTCCTCGCGCCAGGGACGTTCCAGGTTCGCCGCGAGCCACGTGCGGAGCTCGTCGCGGAAGGCGAGGGCCTGCGGAGTGAGATCCAGGATCCATCGGCGGTGTCTACGGCCGGCGCGCGCGCGCTGTCAACGGCCGGCCGCGACGCCTGTCGCGACGCCGGCGCGGGATCGCTCAGCGCCGCGGTCGGAAAAGGCCGAACGCGCTGGTGTAGCCGTGGAGGAACGTCGTCCCCTGCACCGGGCCGATCTCTCCGTTGCAGAAGAAGCCCCCGAGCGGCACGTCACCCAGGTGGCGCCGGAAGGCGTTGGTGTCGTGATCGGGCTCGCCGTACAGGTGCTTGCCGCGACCGAGGCAGGAGAACAGGAGCGATCCGTGGGGTCGTCCCCGGTAGCGCTCGAGCAGCTCGTCGAGGTCCGCGGCCGACGTCCGGGCGTCGCGCAGGTGGAACTGGACGACCATGCCGTCACGGACGAGTACGCCGACGACCAGCGCGCCGCTCTTGCCGTCGATGCCCATGACGTTGCGGATCAGGAAATCGCCGTGCCCGTACTCCTGGCGATCCTCGCGCATGACGATGCCGAGCTGGAGCGAGTGCCGGAAGAGCTGCTGATCCTCGGCGCCGGCGTGCGCGTAGACGTCCTGGAGGACGGCACCGGCGCGCCGGCCGTCCAGCTCGTGGATCACGTTGCGCTCGCTGCGCGTGACGAACATCGGCTCGCCGATCGGCCGGCAGCCCTGCGCGACGATGGTGTCGACGGCGACGTTGCCCGAGAACGCGATGCCGACCAGGCCGCGCCGGTGCACCACGTCGTCGAGATAGAGCACGTTTCCGCCCGGCGCACGGCCGCCGCTCGCCAGGCCGCCGATCACGGTGGAGTCGGGATACGTCGCATCGAGCCGATGCAGGAGGTCGTCGACGTCGAAGGTGAACGGATCGGGCAGCAGCAGGAAGCTCGGCGTTTCCTGCGCCGCCAGCGGCGGCAGCGCCGGCTCGTCGAGATGAAAGGACGTGCAGCGGACGTCGGGAAGCACTGCCGCGGAGAGCGACAGCCCGGGCTGCTCCTCGAGCTCCCGGCCGCCGCCGATGACGCCACCCGCCGAGCAGCCGACGAAGGTGCCGCCGCCGAGCGTGGCGCGCACGAGCGCGGCCAGCCGCTCGTAGCGCGACTCGTGATGCGGCGAGATGAAGGCCACGACGAGGTCGGGCGTGGCTCCCTCGAGACCGGCCTGCAGGACCGCCGCCGCCTCGTCGACGGCCGCCTCCAGCCGCGAAGCGGTCGACGCCGCCGAGCTCCACCGCATGTCGTTCGTCCCTAGCACAGACGGGAGGCCAGTGCGCGGCCGCCCGGTTCCCTCGCCGGGGTCGTCCCTCTAGCATCGCCGCGATGGAGGAGGGACGGAGCGACTCCCTCGCGGCGTGGGCGGCGACGGCCGAACGCATCGGGGCCACCACCAGGCGGCTCGAGAAGGGCGCCATCCTGGCGCGCTACCTCGCCGCCCTCGACGCCCCGTCGGTCGTCGTCGCGGCGCGCTTCTTCGGCGGGACGGTCTTCGCGCGCCACGACGCGCGCACGACGCGGGTCGGCCCCTCGTTGCTCACGGGGGCGCTCACCGCGGTGTCGGGCGCGGATCCGGCGACCCTCGGTGAACGGTACGTCGCGCACGGCGACGCGGGGGATCTCGCGGCCGAGCTGCTCGCGGGCCGGCCCGACGCCGCCCTCGGGCTGACCGAGGTGGCGGAGCGCCTGGCGGCTCTCGGCGCCGCGGCCACGACGGCGGAGCGGCGATCCGACCTCGAGGCCCTCCTCGCCAGCGTCGGCTCGCGCGAGGCCCGCTACCTCGTCCGGCTTCTCCTCGGCGAGCTGCGCATCGGGCTCAAGGAGGCGCAGGTCGAGGAGGCTTTGGCGGCGGCATTCGCGCGGCCGCTCGCCGCCGTGCGCCGGGCACACCTGCTGCGCGGCGACCTGGGCGAGGTGGCCCGGCTCGCGCGCGCAGACGACCTCGATTCCGCCCGTCTGGCGCTCTTCCATCCCCTCGGCTTCATGCTGGCGCAGCCGCTCGCGACGGCGGCCGAGATCGTCGAGCGCCTCCCGGCGCCCTTCGTCCTCGAGGACAAGTACGACGGCATCCGCGCCCAGGCCCACGTGAGCGACGGCAGCGTCGTGCTCTTCTCGCGCACGCTCGACGACATCACCGCCGGTTATCCCGAGGTGGCCGCGACTCTCGCTGCGCTCGGCGAGGGGCTGGTGGTCGACGGCGAGCTGCTCGCGGTCGATCCCGACCAACCCGAGCGCGCGCTGTCATTCAAGGCGTTGCAGCAGCGGCTCGGTCGCAAGCAGCCCGGCGCCGCGCTGCTCGCCCGAGTGCCGGTCACCTTCATCGCCTTCGACATCCTCGCCGCCGGCGGGGAGCTGGTCATCGACGAGCCGTGGTCCGAACGCCACGCGCGCCTGGATACGCTCGCGTGGCCCGCGCGCGGGGCGCGCCTGGCGCCCCATCGCCTGTCGGCGGGAGCGGAGGAGATCGAGGCCGCCTTCGGCGCCGCGCGCGCCGCGGGCAACGAGGGACTGGTCGCGAAGGACCCGGATTCGGCGTACGCACCGGGCCGGCGCGGCGGCTCGTGGTTCAAGCTGAAGCGGCCGCTCGCCGCCCTCGACGTGGTCGTGACGGCGGTCGAGCGGGGCCACGGCCGGCGCCGCGCGGTGCTCTCCGACTACACCTTCGCCGTCCGCGCGGCGGAGGACGATCCGCGCCTGCTGGTGGTCGGCAAGGCGTACAGCGGGCTCACGGATGCCGAGATCGCCGCGCTCACCGAACGCTTCGAAGCGCTCACGATCGAGCGGCGTCCGGGCTGGCATCGGGTGCTGCCCGAGGTGGTGCTCGAGGTCACCTTCGACACCGTGCAGCCCTCGAACCGCCATTCGTCGGGCTACGCGTTGCGCTTCCCGCGCATCGTGCGGGTGCGCGACGACAAGCCGGCGGCCGAGATCGACACCCTCGCCCGCGTCCGGGAGCTTGCGAGCCGAGACTTCGTCTCGGCTCGCGGCGGAGAGCGAGAGTGAAACTCGATCAACAATGCGGGCGTCGTGCCGCGAGCGGCAAAGCCGCCGCGGCAGCCGTTTCGGAGCACGAGGCCGGAGCCGAAAACCCAGGCGTGCGCGCCGCGCGGAGCGAAGCCAACGTTCTGCCGCGCCGGCTTCGCCGGCCGCGGCACGGCGTTCGCCGTATCTACCGAACGCCACACGCTCGCTCTCCGTGCCGACCCGAGACGGAGTCTCGGGTCGCGTGACTAGAAGGTGGCCTCGAGACCGACCAGCGGGATCGGGCTGGTGTGAATGCCCTGCTCGGAGAGCGGCACGAGCACGTTGGCGAAGCCGAAGACGGTGTCGTTCCAGAGATTCAAGCGTCCACCGATGGAGAGCGCGTAGTAGCTCGGGCGTACGCTGCTCAGGCCGAAGAGCGGAGCGGTGGGATGCGCGCAGCTCGGACTCGACACCGGACAGCCGTTGCGTGGATTGTAGCGCGGCAGGTCGAAGAAGCCGGCGGACGCGAAGCCGTGGAACGGCTCGCGCCCGAGGAAGCCGAACGACAGGGTCGCCCGATTGGCCAGCGCCACGTCGAAGCCCGCGCCGAAGCGGCCCTCGCTCACGTCCACGTCGTCGAGGACGAGATCGAGGCCGCCGTTCACGAAGGCCTGGACGGAGACCGGGCCCGCGATCGGGATGCGGTGGGTCGAAAGGTAGAGCAGCGGGGACAGCTCCCAGGAGCCGGTCCCCTGGAAGTTCTCCTCGTTGCCCGTCGGCATGCGCACCACGAGCCCGAACGCCGCGGCGCCCCAGGGGTTCTTGAAGAAGCGGTACTTGCCGCGGAGCAGGAGGTCGCCGACGCCGTTGGCGTGCGAGATGTCCTGCTCGAACCTCGTCCCGCGCTGCTCCGGCGGGATCGGGACCAGGCTGTTGTCGCTCGGGTTGCGCTTGAACTCGCTTCCCATCGACCCGACGGAGAGCCGGCTGAAGAGCACCGGCAGCGCGAGGTTGACCTCGAGATCGTCCGTGATCCCGTACGTGCCCTGGAACGTCATCTCGTCGACGACGAGATCGACGGCGTAGCGGTCGAACCGGAAGAGCCGTCCGCCCCTGGAGGCGTTCTGGCCCGGGAGGATGATCGGCAGCCTGCTGTCGTGCAGCTGGTCGAGGTTCTCGTCCTGGACCGCGTCGACCGCGACGCGCTGGTAGCTCGCGCTGACGTTCCACTTCCCGCGTCCGATCGGCTGCGCGCGCTCGAGGTAGAGCTGCCCCAGCAGATCGGTCTCGCGCTCGAAGGACCCCGACGCCGGATCGAACGTGAAGGTGAGGCCGGGCGACGCGGAGATGACGGGAAGCGATCGGGCCACCGTCGCGGAGAGCGCCTGGCCGAGCGGCTTGGCGGGACCCCGGAACACGGACTCGAACGTCCGAGCCTCGAGCGGGGCGGCGCCGAGCGACGTCACGACGACGGCGGCGAGGAGCCGCCGCGCGGTCACTGCGGTCCCCTCAAGCCGACGATCTTCCAGTCGCCGTCGGCTTCCTTGCGCAGCATCCCGGTGGTGGTGACCTCGAGGTGGATCTTCTTGCCGGTCTTCGCGTCGGTGAACTCGTCCCGGCGGGTGAAGGTGGCGGCGGCCTGGTCGCCCTGGCGGAGCACGTCGATGCCGGAGATCTGCACCTTCAGATCGGGTGCGATCTGGAAGTAGGTCTGCAGCTTCTGGCGCTGCGATTCGCTCATCTGCTCCTGCAGGGCGGCGATCTGGTCGACGTTCCTCGCCTCCAGGGCGGCGCCGTAGCGGTTGAGGAGGCTCCGGATGGCGGCGTCGTCGCCGTCCTCCTCGGCGGCCCAGGCCATCGACTGTCCGAACAGCCAGGAAGATCCGCCGGGAGCGGGCAGCGGCGGGGTCGCCGTGGGCTCGGACGGGCGGGGTCCCGCGCGCGGCTCGTCGGACGGTGTCGGGTCGCCAAGGGTCTCCGTGAAGAGGCGATAGACGTCGAGCGTCTCGTTGCCGCGGCTGGCGACGATCTCCTTCAGCTGCTGCGGGGTCGGTGTGACGCCGAGTGCGCGCAGGGTACGTTCCGCGAGCTCGTTCTCGAGCTCCATCAGCTTCTCCGGCGGCCCCTGGACGTGCTCGGTCGCCACCAGCAGCCCCGTGGCCGCATCGATGACGTCCAGGTCGAGCGACACCAGCTTGTCGTCGAGCGCGATGCTCGCCGAGAGCATCCTGTTCATGTGCAGCTGCGCCGCAGCCTCGATCTCGCTCAGCCCCTTCGTCTTCTGCAGGAAGTCGATCATCTGGCGCGAGAAGACCTGGATGGGCGGGAACTTGCCGAGAATGGTGATGAGCCCGTCGCGGGTGAGCTGCCGCATCCAGGCCGGAACGCCAGGCGTGCGGGCGCGCACCTCCATCACGCCGATGCGGATCGGCGTCTGCGGACCCGTCGAGGTGCGCCGGAACACGCCCACGCCGATCGCCGCGGCGAGCGCGACGAGCGCCACGATCGCGGCGAACCGGCCGGGGCGTCGTCGCGGTGCGACGACCGTGGCGGGCGCGGGCACGGGGGCACGGATGGGGGCGGGCGGCTCGACGGCAGGCGGTGCCGGTGCGGGCCGCTCGGGCGCTTGCGCCGGCGGCAGCTGCGGCAGCGGCACGACCGCGCCGCTGCGCAGCAGGGTCTGCCCTGGGTTGCCGTAGAGCACGAACGAGAGCCAGGTCGGCGAGCCGGCGCTCTCCGGCCTGCGGCGGCACTCGGCGCGCGCGTCGCGCAGCGCCTCGCCGATCGGGACGGGCTCGAGCACGCGCCGGTAGAACGCCTCGGCGAGCGTCGCGGCGTGCCGGTCGCTCACGTCGGCGAGTGTCCCGACCACGGCAACCGCGCCGCCGAAGAGAAACGCGTAGGCCACGCTCGACACGGTCGCTTCCCAGGAGCCGCTCGCGGGTCCCTGGTGCTCGCGTGCGCTGGCGCACGCGTTCAAGAAGACGAGAGGCCGGCCGGCGACGTTGGGCTCGATCACCGCCGGGGACAGCGGGCGCGAGTCGGCGAGCAGGAGCGCCGGGCCGGTCTCCTCGCTGGTGATGACGTGGCCACAGTAGTGGATGAGATCGAAGCCCTCGCCGAGATACGCCGCGACGGTCTCGAAGCTCGCCAGCCGGTCGACGACGCACACGATGTCGGCGAACGGCTCGAGGGTCTCGCAGACG
Organism: uncultured delta proteobacterium; assembly: GCA_963815115.1. Classification (GTDB taxonomy): domain Bacteria; phylum Desulfobacterota; class Binatia; order DP-6; family DP-6; genus CAVQLX01. The sequence goes on from CAWFFN010000005.1 coordinate 650,117, forward strand.
CCCTCGACCTCCTGGCGCACGAAGGGCAGGTCGCCGCGCGGATCCGAGCCGATGACCAGCGCCCGCGGCCGCGCGCGCATGCGCGGCGTGGCGCCGGCGAGCAGTGGGCGGTCGAGCACGAGGCGCTTGCCGAGCCCGTAGCGCAGCCCCCAGAACTCCTCCTCGTCGTGCAGGAGCTCCCACGGCATGCCGTAGAGCGACGTGCTGATCAGGAGCGGCCCCGAGACGCCCCGCAGCTTCTCGCGCAGGCGGGCCGGGACGAGCGTGCGGTAGATCACCTGGCCGCGCGCCTGCGCCTCCTGGGCGAACGTCTTGCTCTCGGGGCTGCGCAGCAGCGACTCGGCGCTCGCCAGGAGGGCGCGCGTGGTGACGTCGTCGACCGGATGGCGGAACTCTTCCTGGAGCGGCTCGCCGAGGTCGCGCTCGGGGATGTCGAGCCGGTAGCGGAGCGCGCCCGCGGTCCGCTCGATGGAGAGCGTCGGGACGAGCCTCATCGAGCCCCGTACGGGCTGCGCTGGGAGCCGGCGTGCAACCCGCGGGCTACCCGGGCGCCGCACACGGACCCCTGACCCGGCACGCCACGAGGACGACGGGGTCTCAGGCCTGCTTCGTCGCGCACGGACGTCGTCTCGGTGGAGCGCACCTAGCATCGCGAGGCCCGTGGGTCCACTCCGGGTTCGTCGAGGGTCGCGCGGCGGCGAGGCCACGGTCTCTCGCCGGCTACGCGGCGAGCTCGACGTCGAACCGGAGCTTGAACCTTAGCGTTCGTTCCCGTTCGTGCAGCTCGAGCACGTACCGTCCGGGTCTCACGCCCTTCACGAGCACGGGGGCCGTTCCCCTGACCGTGTAGCGCGCGACCAGTTCGGCGCGGTCCGCTTCTACCACCCGGAGCTGCACCGAGAGCTCGCTGGTCTCGGACCCGGAGACGCGGAGCGCAATCGCCACCAGCTCATCGCTCTGCGCCTCGAGTCGGAGTTCGACCCAGAGTCCCGAGTCCGCGAGCGCGAACTGAACCTCCTGGCCGAGCCCCGGTGCGGTGGCCTCGGAGGAGTCGGCATCGAGGCCCCGCATCGCGCCCACAGGAACGGGCACCGCGCCGACCAGGAAGCCCTCCGGGACCTCGGTGAAAACCGCGGCGGCGCGTCCGACCCGCACGACGGCGTGTCCGACCACCTCGCGCACCTTCGCACCGAATCGGTTCGCCGTCTCGCGCCACCGTGGCGCGGGAGCCAGGAGCGGCTCGAGTTCCCCGCGCGCCGCGGCGCGCTCGACGGCGATCAGCTCGACCAGCCGCTCCCGGCAAGCGATGCACCAGCCCAGGTGACGGGCGAGCGTAGGCTCCCGGTTGCGGATGTCGGCCGCAGCGAGGTCGGTGACAAGGTAGAGCCGATCCTGCACTGCGTCGCAGCCGAAAAGGGACTGCATCCGGTCCGACTCTGCGGGGAGCTCCCCGGTCGCCAGCTCGTAGACCGTCCGCAGGATGGACCAGCAGTCGGAGCACCAGGCGGCGTGCTCCTCGGCGGCCCGCCGATTGGCGGCGGTCTCCGGCTCGCCCGGCTGAGCGGGCGGCGACGCGAGCAGAGTGGCGATGCAATCCTCGTGGTTCACGGCTGCAACCATCGGGACGAAAGTCCGCAGTGGGATGTGTCGCCCCCCGTCACTCGGGGTCCTCGAAAGCCTGGCGAAGGGCCTTGCGAATGCGTTTGAGCTGTCCAGCCACGCTGTCCCTGGTGAGTCCTTGACGCGCCGCGATCTCCTTTTCGGGCAGGTCGTCCACGAACTTGAGGCGGGCCACCTCGAGTCGCGACACGGCGCGCGCCACGATGGCGAGCCGCTCCCGGTGGGCCGCGAGGTCCTCGGGGCCGGGGGCGTCGTCCGGAAGGGAGTCCCGCAGCGCGTGCTCGGGGTCGTCCTCGGGCATGCCGACGTAGCCCCGCCGGCGCGAATGGCGGCGACCGTCGCGGGCCAGGTCCAGCACGGTGTGGACGAAGAGGGAGCGGGCCCAGGCTTCGAGCCGGTCCGCGTCGCGCAGCGTGTCCAGCTTCTCGCACGAGATCAGCTTCAGAAGAGCCGTCTGGACGGCGTCCTCGAGGTCGTCCTGGAGCTGGGGGTAGCGCCGGCGGCCGAGCGCGAGCCAGTGGCGCCGGAAGCCCTCCAACACGTTGCCGAGGCGTGGATCGGGCGTCCCCGACTGTGCAGAGCGCAAGATGCCGAGGATGGCTTCCGGCGGCCCAGTCAGCACTTCATCGTTCCCCTTCGAGATTGACCGAAGCCCCCCCACCCGGTCAAGGTAGCGAACAGGGAGGATGACACACTGCTACGCGGAGGGGCGTCCCTCTCAGCAGACCGCGCAGATGCGAGGCTCAGATGTCGAGGGGGAAAGCGGCTCGAGTGCGAGTCGAGCTGCGAATGGCCTTTTTCCGGGACTCTGGAGAAGGTAACCTTTCCGATCCCGCCCAAAGATCCCTCATCATGCGGCGTCATTCTCGGTCGATTGTCTTCGCTTCGCTGGTCATTCTTCTCCTGACTGGGCTGGCGCGCGCCGACGACATCACCTGCGGTGAAACGCTCTCGCGCGTCATCGACGACCGCGGCGTCGATGACGAGCTCACCTTCACGGCGCTGCAGGGCGAGGTCGTCAGCGTCACCGTCGCCGCGGCCGCGGGTCAGCCGTTCAAGTTCGATCCGCGGTGGGAGATCACCGATTCCGACGGTCACAAGGTGCCGCTCGCGAACGACGACACGCGTTGCGCCTCCACCGAGCATCAGTGCGAGACCCTCCCGTTTGCGGCCAGCGACACCTATACGCTCTCCATCCGGGACGACAATCACAACGCGGCCGGCACCTACAACGTCACCCTCGAGGCCGTGTCCGCCACGGCGAACGGCGCGCTCAACGGGCCGCCGGCGCAGGTTCCCGCGTGCGCGCGCCTCAATCAGAGCGGCAAGCCCGATGGCACGCAGCTGATCGAACGCGGGCAGCTCGTCGGTGGCGCCATCGACGTCTTCGGCGAGACCGACACCTTCACCTTCGCCGCCTCGGCCGGCGACGTGGTGACCATCGGGCTCGCGACCGGCGGCTCGCCCGCCGATTCCTTCGACCCGGTCTGGCGGCTCTTCGATCCCGCCGGCGCGGTCGTCGGTGGAGGGGACCAGGGCATCGTCTACTGCCCCGACACGTGCGACCGGGGTCCGCTGCCCGCGGCCGGCATCTACACCATCAAGGTCTACGATTTCGGCTACGACGGCGCCGGCGACTACACGCTGTTCCTGCAGAACGCCGCGGTCACCACGACGACCACGATCACCACCACCACCGCCGCGCCCGCGACCACCACCACGACGCTGCTGCCGGCGGGCACGGCTCCGATCTACGAGCTGGCGAAGACGCTCCGGCGTCTCGGTTCGGCGGAGGAGCTCGGTGCGGCGCTCGCCGCGACCCCGGACCGGCTGATCATCGGCTCGCCCGCGGACCAGACGAGCGGTCCCGCCGCCGGCGCGGTGTTCGTCGTGAGCCTCTTCGGCACTCCAGGCGATCCGAACTACGGCCAGCTGCTGGCAACGCTGGTCAAGCCGAGCGGGCCGAGCGCGAAGGACGACCGCTTCGGCGCCGCGCTGGCGCTCATCGATCAGAGCATCCTCGTCGGCGCGCCGGGTGACGACACGAAGGGCGAGGACGCCGGCGCGGCATACGTCTTCGGAGCCGACCTCCGGCCGGCGCTGCGCGACCCGCTCACCTCACCGCGGGGCGCGGCTGGCGGCCGCTTCGGTGCCGCCGTCGCGGTGGTCGATGGCCAGGCGCTCGTCGGCGCTCCCGGTGAGGACGGCGTGGGACGGGTCTATCTCTTCGATCCCGCCGGAACGCCCATCCAGAATTTCGATGCCGCCGCTGCCGTCGCCGGCGCAATCGACGTGCAGAACGCCAATGCCGCCACGGCACGCGCCGGGGATCGGTTCGGGTCGGCGATCGCCGCGTCGGGTGACGAGATCGTCTTCGGCGCGCCCGCCGACGTCAACAACCCCGGACGCGTGTTCCTCTTCAACAGCCGGACGGGCAAGTGGCAGGTCATTGCCAGCCCGAGCCCGTCGCCGGGCGACGGCTTCGGCTCGGCCGTGACGTTCGCGGGCAACGCGCAGATCGTCATCGGCGCGCCGGGGGTCGAGAAGATCTTCGTGGTCGGGCAGCAGCGCGGCAAGCCGGCGCAGGACGTCGGGCTCGCCCCGAGCGGCGGGCTCGGAGCCGCGGTCGCCGCGTTCGGTTCGAATCAGCTCCTCGTCGGCGCGCCGACGGACGGCGCCGCCACGGGCGGAGCGGCGTTGCAGGTCCGGCTCGACAACAACCCCTCCAAGAGCGAGATCCTGACCAAGTTCGTCAAGAAGCTTCCCGAGGCAGGCGATGGGTACGGCACGGCGGTGGTCGCGGCAGGCGCTCGCATCGCGATCGGTTCGCCGGGCGACAACGCCGGCACCGTCAGCGGGGGCGCCGTGTACGTCTACGGCCCGACCAGCACCACGCCGGAGGCGGTGTTCCGCAAGCGTCTCACCCCGTCGGGATTCGGCAAGGCGCTGAGCGCCAATGCCACCGACGTGGTCGTGGGAGCGCCGGAGGATGTCGAGGGCCACGGCGCCGTCTACCGCTTCGATACGCGCATCCCGTGCACGCCGAACTGTCCGCTGCTCGGATCGGCGGTTACGGGCCCAGTCGCCGGCTCGCGCTTCGGCCAGACCGTCGCGGTGCTCGACGGGACGACGCTGGTCGGCGCACCGTCCCAGGACGGCGCGCAGGGCCAGGAGAGCGGTGCCGCGTACCTGGTGAACCCGACGCAGGTCGGTCCGCTGCTGGCGGATCCCGAGCCCTTCCCCGGCGATCAGTTCGGCTTCGCGGTCGCCGCGGCCGACAACGACCTCCTGGTTGGCGCGCCGCTTCTCGGCAGCTCCGACACCGGCGCGGTCTTCGTCTTCGAGCAGAGCGACGGCTTCCCCCGTCGCGTGACGTACCGCAAGCCCACGCCCACCGCGGGCGATTTCTTCGGCGCCGCGATCGCGGTCGACGGGGACACCGTCGCCGTCGGCGCGCCGTTCGACAACGCGGCCGCACAGAATGGCGGCGCCGTCTACCTCTTCCGTCGCTCCACCGCGGAGCTGCTGCGGACGGACCCGCTGGTGAGCAACGCCCCGGTCGCGCGCGAGCTGTTCGGCTCCGCACTGGCGATCAGCCCCCAGTGGATCGTCGTCGGCGCTCCGCTCCAGGACGGCAGCAACGACGCGCCCGGCAAGGCCTACGTCTTCGACCGCGCCACGTTCGCGCTGGTGCGCAGCCTCGCCAGCCCGAGTCCCCACCCCGGGGATCACTTCGGCGCTTCGGTGGCGATCGTCGGCGGCTACGTCCTGGTCGGTGCCCCGTATGACGACTCCGGCGCCACGCAGACGGGCGCGGCCTACCTCTTCGAGCCCGCCTCCGGGAACCTGGCGCAGGTCTTCAACAACCCCGCGCAGAACGCCTTCGACCACTTCGGCCAGGCGGTCGTCGCCGGGCCAGCGGGTCCGGTGATCGGCGCTCCCGGTCCGTCGCGCGTCTACGTCTACCAGCCCGCCTCGGGTGGCCTCACGGTCCGCAATGCGCATGGCATCACCGCCGCCGCCTCCGGGCCGCGGTGCGGCAACGGCATCGTCGAGGGCGCCGAGCAGTGCGACGACGGCAACTCGATCGATACCGACGATTGCCGCAACGACTGCACGCTCCAGAAGTGCTGCACCATCGACCCGCTCGCAGCCGACCGTTGCAACGACTTCGACCCCTGCACGGACGACGTGCTCGATGCCAGCGGCGGCTGCAGGAACGTGGACAACGGCACCTGCTGCACCTCGGACGCGAGCTGCACCGGCAACGGCACCTGCCGCCTGTGCGCAGGATGCTCGCTGTTCCCTTGGGACTGCTGCGACCAGGGCGCCGCCTGCATCCTCAAGTCATCGGAGTGCTCCGATAAGACGTGCTTCGATGCGGCGACCTGCGAGTGTGAGGGAGGCCTCACCTGCAGCGACGGCGCCGTGCCCACGGAGATCTCGAGTCTCTTCGTGCCGGCCTGCGACATGCTGCGCCTGGAGCAGGACGGCAGCTCGGACAGGACGCCGCTCCAGGTCGCGCGGCTCGCCGCGAAGGAAGCCCGCAAGATGCTCCGCAAGGCGATGCACCGCACGCGCGAGCAGCTCTCCCGGCACGTCATCTCCAAGGGCTGCCGCAAGGAGATCATGACCACGCTTCGCCAGGTGCGACGCTCCATCCCGGAGGGCCAGCACATGCGGAAGTGCGTGGCTCATGAGCAGCCGGGAGCCTGAGGGGCGGCCGGCCCCGTGGGGCGCCGGCGCCCGAGGGTCGCTCCGAAGCCGCTCAGTCGAACTCGTCGTCGCGGGCCGCGGGCCGCACGTACCGGCCTCTGGCGACCAGCCGGCGGAAGGCTTCCAGGACGGCCGCCTCCCGGCTCATCTCCTCGACGCGGCCGTCCTCGTCCTCGAGCCGCACCAGCACCCCGGGCAGCTCGCGCACGTTACAGCCCACCTGCTCGAGAAAGCCGCGCGCGATCTGGAGGTCGTCGGCGGACGCCTTGATCCGGCCGGCGGCCAGCCAGGCGTCGGCGATGCGCACGGCGGCCAGCTCGAATCGGCACTCGACCGGCCGGGGCACGTTGCGCAGAACGTCGTAGTGATCCAACCGTGTGCCCCCTCCGCGGGTCAAGACGGGGGCAGCGCGGTGGATGTGTCAGGTCAGCGTACGACCCAGGTCTCGCCGCGCCGCAGCAGGCTGCCGAGATCGGCGGGCGAGCGCTCCCTGGCCGCCGCGATCTGCGCGTTGGCGGCGTCCTCGTAAGTCGGGCGCGCGACGGCGCGCAGGACGCCGACGGGGGTGGGAAACTCCGGCGGCCCGAGACGGGACAGCAGCGCGGCCATCGTCGAATCTCGCTCGTCGTGAACCACCAGGTCGGCCTCCGTGATACCGCCGCCGAGCTCGACCACCTCGGGGAGCAGGCCCCGCAACCGGATGCCCCGGTTGCGGTCCCGGCCGAAGATCAGCGGCCGGCCATGCTCGAGGACGAGCGTGCGGTCGGCCTTGCGGGCCTTGTCCGTGAGATCCTCGAAGGCGCCGTCGTTGAAGACGTTGCAGTTCTGGAGGACCTCGACGAAGGAGGCGCCCCGGTGCGCGTGTGCGCGCCGCAGGACCTCCGTCAGATGCTTGGCCTCGACGTCCACGCTGCGGGCGACGAACGATGCCCCCGCCCCCAGGACCAGCGCCAGCGGATCGAAGGGCTGATCGACGGAGCCGAACGGGGTCGATTTCGTCGTCTTCCCCACCTCCGAGGTGGGCGAGTACTGGCCCTTGGTCAGGCCGTAGATGCGGTTGTTGAACACCAGGATGCAGAGGTCGAGGTTGCGGCGAAGGGCGTGAATCAGATGGTTGCCGCCAATCGAGAGTGCATCGCCGTCGCCCGTCACGACCCACACCGAGAGCTCCGGCCTCGATATCTTGAGCCCGGTCGCGAGGGCCGGGGCTCGGCCATGGATGGAATGGAAGCCGTAGGTGTTGACGTAGTACGGGAAGCGGCTCGAGCAGCCGATCCCGGAGACGAAGACGAAGTTCTCCCGCGGTACGCCGAGCTCGGGCAGGAGCTTCTGCACCTGGGCGAGGATGGCGTAGTCACCGCAGCCCGGGCACCAGCGCACGTCCTGGTCGGAGATGAAATCCTTCCGGCTGAGCGGCGCGCTGCTCACGACAGCACCTCCTGCTCGTCGTCGCCCGCGAGCAGTCGCAGGCTCCTGGCGGTGAGCTCACTCACCTTGAACGGACGTCCCTGTATCTTCTGATAGCCCACCGCCGGCGTCAGATACTCGGCCCTGAGTACCCGCACGAGCTGACCCAGGTTGATCTCCGGAACCAGGACGTGCCGCGACCGCGCGAGTCGGTCGCCGAGATCGGCTGGCAGGGGATTCAGATGGCGCAGGTGGAGATGCGCCGCCCGATGGCCGGCTGCCTGGAGATCGGTCACCGTCTGGCGGATCGCACCGAAGGTGCTTCCCCAGCCGACGACCAGCAGGTCCGGGTCGGCCGCACCGAACACCTCGGTGGGCGGGATCTCGCGGGTGATGCCGGCGATCTTGCGCGCGCGCAGCCGCACCATCTGCTCGTGGTTGAGCGGCGCATAGCTGACGTTCCCGGTGACGGCCTCCTTCGCCAGGCCTCCGATGCGGTGCTCGAGGCCGGCGGTGCCGGGCCGTACCCACGGCCTCGACAGCGTCTCCTGGTCGCGCAGGTAGGGGAAGAACCCCTGCGGGTCGGTGCGGAAGCTGACCGGGATGTCGGGCAGACCGCTCGGGTCGGGGATGAGCCACGGCTCGGCCCCGTTGGCGAGGTAGCCGTCGCTCAGCACGATCACCGGCGTCATGTACTTGATCGCCAGCCGCACCGCCTCGAAGGCGACGGCGAAGCAGTCTGCCGGCGTGCAGGGAGCGAGGATGGGGACCGGCGCCTCGCCGTGCCGCCCGTAGAGCGCCATCAGCAGATCGGCCTGTTCGGTCTTGGTCGGCATGCCGGTCGATGGTCCGGCGCGCTGGATGTCGACGACGATCAGCGGCAGCTCGACGGCGAGCGCGAGTCCGATGGTCTCGGCCTTGAGGTCCATGCCGGGGCCGCTCGTCGTGGTGATGCCGATCGCGCCGCCGAACGACGCGCCCAGCGCGGCGCCGACGCCGGCGATCTCGTCCTCGGCCTGGAAGGTGTAGACGTTGAACTGCTTGAGCGCGGCCAGCTCGTGGAGCACGTCGCTGGCCGGGGTGATCGGGTAGCTGCCGAGGAAGAGCGGCAGCTTCGCCTTGTGGCCGGCAGCCACGAGTCCGAGGGCGGTCGCGGTGTTCCCGGTGACGTTGCGGTACATGCCGGGAGGGATGGCGGCCGGGCGAACCTCGTACGATACGGCGAGCATCTCGGTGGTCTCGGCGTAGTTCCATCCGGCGCGCAGCGCGCGCCGGTTCGCCTCGACCAGCTTGGGGTTCTTCTTGAACTTGTCCTCGACCCAGGCCTCGGTCGGCTCGATCGGGCGGTGATAGAGCCAGGAGGTGAGACCGAGACAGAAGAAGTTGCGGCAGCGGAACTCCTCGCGAGCCGAGAGCCCGAGGCCCTTCAACGAACCGGTCGTGAGCTTCGTGATGTCGACCGGAAAGAGCTGCCAGCGCGCCAGCGAGTCGTCGTCGAGCGGATTGCGCTCGTAGCCGGCCTTGCGCAGGTTGGCGTCGCTGAAGGCTTCGCGGTCGACGATGAGAACGCCGCCGGGCCGCAGGTCGTCGAGATTCATCTTCAACGCCGCGGGATTCATGGCGACGAGGATGTCGACGTCATCGCCCGGCGTGAAGATGCGCTCGGCCGCGAAGTGGAGCTGGAAGGCGCTCACGCCGGCCAGGGTGCCGGCGGGCGCGCGAATCTCGGCGGGGAAGTCGGGCAGGGTGGCGAGATCGTTTCCAGCCAGTGCCGACTCGGTGGTGAACTGCAGGCCCGTCACCTGCATGCCGTCACCGGAGTCTCCGGCGAAGCGAATGACGACGCCCTCGCGGGTTTCCAGGCGCTTCGCCGGGCTCGACGAGCCTTCGGACATCACCCGTTACCTCCTGCGACCTGTGTACCGCCCGACCGCTCCGCGTGCAACGCGAGGCCGCGGGCACGCGCTCAGAAGTCGAGCTTCGGCTCGCGACCGAGCAGGCGGCAGTGCAGATAGGCGAGAGCCGAGTCCTCGACGATCTCGGCGCGGTTGTATGCTTCGAGCAGCGACGGGCCGGTGGCGGCGAGGCCGTGGTTCGCGAGCAGCACGATGCGCGTGTCCGGCTTGCGACGGTACACGTCGACGACCAGATCGCGCAGGCGCTCGGAACCGGCGTCGGCGTAGGGGACGATCTGGATCTCCTTCAGATGGGCGCGGGCCTGTCCGGTCATGTGGGGCGGCGTGATGCCGCAGATGCCGAAGGCCATGGTCGCGGTCGAGTGCGTGTGCACGACGCCGTGGACCTCGGGACAGGTGGCGAACACGCCGGCGTGCCAGCGGTACTCCTTCGAGGGTTTGAAGTCGAAGCCGCCCACCTGGTTGCCGGCCAGGTCCATCTCGACCACGTTCTCGACCGCGGTGTCGCCGAACGTCACGCCGGTGGCGGTGCACAGGTAGCGGTCGCTGTCGGGCACGCGCACGCTGATGTTCCCGCCCGAGCCGGAGGTGAGCCAGCGATCGCTGGCCCGATGGCAGATGTCGACCAAGTACTTCTTGAGATCGAGGATGCTCATGCGGGGTCGAGTATCCGAGATCGCGTGCCGGTTCTCAACCACGCATGATGGGAGGGCGGGGCGGTCCATTCTTCTGCGGTGGCGAAGACTGCCCGGGATGAAAAGCGGGTCGCATTTTGGTGCCGGTTCGGCGAAGATAGTAGCCCTGACGCCATTCCATTCGGGACAGATCTTGACAGATCAAATGCAGTCGGAATAGTTCGCGCTCGGGACACGGTGTGTGCGAGGGGGGCCCGCCCTTCCGCGTCTCGGTTCTCCGCAGAGTCGTCCACCGTCATGCCCGCGAGCCGTGCTGAATTTGTCCAGGTCGAGGTCGATTCCGGCCGCATGCTCCTCGGGCGCAGCCCCGGCATCGCACGACTCTGGGATCAGCTGCAGCGCATCGCACCGGCCGACGTCTCCGTCCTGATCACGGGCGAGACCGGAACCGGCAAGGAGCTGGTGGCGCGCATCCTCCACCGCTTGAGTCCGCGTGCACGGCACGACTTCGTCGCGCTCGACTGCAACGCGGTTGCGCCCGGCACGCTGGAGAGCGAGCTCTTCGGTCACGAGCGCGGCGCATTCACCGGCGCCGAGGCCCGGCGCACCGGCGTCTTCGAGCTGGCCCACGGGACGTCGCTCTTCCTCGACGAGATCGGGAATCTGCCTCTCGATGCGCAGGCCAAGCTGCTGCGGGTGCTCCAGGAGCGCGAGTTCCGGCGTCTCGGCGGCTCGTCCATGGTCCGCTCCGACTTCCGGCTCATCACCGCCACCAACGCGGACCTGGCCGCCGGCATGCGCCGCGGCACCTTTCGCGACGACCTGCTCCACCGCCTGAAGGTGGTCCAGCTGCATCTGCCGCCGCTGCGCGAGCGGCGCGAGGACATCGCGCTCCTCGTGAGCCACTTCATCACCCGCAAGCGCCAGCGCCTGCGGCGGGCCGTCTGCCGGGTGACGCACGCGGCACTCGATCAGCTGTGCTCCTACGACTGGCCGGGAAACGTCCGGGAGCTGGAGAACGTCGTCGAGACCGCCATGCTGCAGTGCGACGGCGAGAGCATCGAGCCCGGGCACCTGCGCTTCGAGGGCGGTACGGCCCCCCCGAGCCTGCCCCCCCAGGACCTCGACGTGACCTTCCGCGAGGCGCGGCAGCACGCCATGGAAGCCTTCGAGCGCCTCTACCTGCTCGGCCAGCTGCGGCGCTTCCGGGGCCGGATCACGGCGGTCGCCCATCATGCGGGCGTGACGACCAAGCACGTGCGCGAGCTCATGCGCCGGCACGGGATCGATCGACGCGACTTCCGGCCGCCCGTGCGGCCGTCGGCTCGCCGGCCTCCGAAGGCACGCTAGCGACGCCCCCGGCGCCGCCGGGGCGCACCGCGCAGGTGCGCTCGTGCGCGCCGGTGCCTCCCGACCCCCGCGCCGTTGCTCGCACCGAACCGAAGCGCACCGCCCACGTGCGCTTTCGGCATGCCCTGCGGCGGCCCGGAGCGCACCTGGCAGGTTCCATTCTAGCTTGCGTCTCGCCGGGCGATCCACCATGCGTGCGGTTTCTCGAAGAATCGCGCCGCGGCACGCGAGTTGCTCGGTGCGGTGTCCAGAAGTCTCCGGTGGATCCGGGAGAAGCCACCGTGAAGTGTCCATGCCTCTACAGCGATGCGGCACCGATCTGTCGAGCCGAAGGTGATGCCATGCGGATTCCGTCCGCCGAGCAACTCGCGAGCCACTGCCTGACGCCGCACTACCGCCGGTGCGAGGTGTTCCGGCGGTTCCTGATCGCGCTCGCCGAGCGGCCGGAGCGCTGGCGCTCGGCGGGCGGCGAATACGGCACCGATGTGCAACGACAGCGACGATCGAGAGGAGAATGACCATGAACGGTTCGACGATCCGATCACGAGTCCTGTGCTTGACGCTGGCGTGCCTGATGTCGGCGGGGCTCGTCCTCGCGTCCAGCGCGCGGGCGGACAGCGGTGGCGACCCGAGCAAGATCACCTGCCCGGATGAACAGGTCACGATGGTGGAGAGCAAGACCTGTCCGCCGACGAACCAGCGTCCGGCCGTCGTGGTCCAGCGCGCCTGCTGCACCAAGACCAGCCAGAAGGGTACCAAGACGCGCTGCAAGTCCTTCCCGCACTGCCCGCGCAACTCGCCGTCCTGAGCCAGCGACTTCGGCCATGACCTCGAAACTCAGCTCGCCCCGCGCGTGCGCGTGGGGGTCTACCCTCGCGCTGGCGGCGGTGCTCGTCGCGGGATGCAGCGCGACCAGCGTGCGCACGGACCTCGATCTCGGTCGGCCGCACGACGCCGCCGGGAGCATCGGGGACCTGATGAGCACACAGGATCACCAGGCCCTGGGAAGCCTTGCCGCGGTGCGCGCCCGGGAGGGCCGTGACGGCTATCGCATCGGCGCGGACGACCTGCTCGACATTCGCATCCCGAAGCTACTGAACGCCCAGGCCGACCCGACCCGGGCGGCCAACAGCGGCGCGGCGATCCCGACGGTCGCCGAGGCGCCCGTGTTCCAGCAGGGCGTGCGCGTGGCAGCCGATGGCGAGGTGACGCTCCCGCTGATCGGCAGCGTGCACGCGGCGGGACGGACCCCGAGCGAGCTGGAGGCCGAGATCGCCCGGCGGCTGGTCGCGGCGGGCATCCTCTTGCGCCCGAACGTCAGCGTGCAGATCGCCGAGCACCGCAGCAGCGTCGTGGCCGTGGTGGGCAGCGTGGAACGGCCTGGCCTCTATCCCCTCACCCGTCCGGGCGCGACCATCGCCGACTTCATCTGGGCGGCGGGCGGCCCGAACAAGGATGCCGGACGGCTCGTCGAGTTCACGCCGGCGAGCGGGCGGGACGCCCATGGCGCGCCGATTCGCATCGACCTCGACGTGCTGACGAAGGATCGCACCGCCGCGCCGAGCGCACTCAACCCCGTCGCGCTCGCCGGCGACGTCCTCACCGTCGCCCCGGCCGGCAGCGTGCAGATCGACGGCTGGGTCGACAAGCCCGGCTCGTACCCGGTGACGCGCGGGCTCACCCTGACCGGCGCGGTGGCAGCCGCCGGCGGCCAGCTCTTCCCGGCCGACCGCCAGCACGTCACGGTGAAGCGGGTGCTCGCGGCGGGCGACCAGCAGTACTTCACCGTCGACCTCGACGCCGTGGCGTCGGGTCGCGAGCCCGACTTCCCCATCACCGACGGCGACGTGGTGCACCTGCCGGTGTCGCCACAGCGCGCCGTGCCGTGGGGGGTCTACGAGGCAACCAAGGAAATGATCCACGTCGGCGCCAGCATCCCGATCTTCTGACCATGAGCCCGCACGTTCCCTCGACCGACGTCGCCCCGACCCTCGCGGGCGTGCCCGCCGCGGCGGCTCCTGCCGGCTACCCCGGCTATATCGAGGCTGAGGTGGTCGACGTTCGCGGCCGCCACCTGCGGGAGTACCTCTGGATCCTCTACAAGTATCGCTGGCTCGCGGCGACCTGCTTCGGCGCCGTCTTCGGCCTGACCTGCCTCGGCACGCTGCTCTCGTCACGCATGTATACCGCCACCACCCAGGTGCAGGTCTCGCGGGACTCACCCATCCAGCTCCAGCTCGACCAGAACGTGCTGCGCAATGACGACAGCGACCGGACGGTGAACGGCAGCTCCAGCTTCCTCGCCACGCAGGTACAGGCCCTCAAGAGCCGCGACCTCGCCGAGCGCGTCATCCGGCAGCATCGGCTGGCCACGAGCGACGCGTTCATGCGTCCCAGCGCCGGCCGGCAGGGACTGGGGGGCGTCGGGGGCGGACTGCTCGCCCTCCTCCGGCCGCGTGGCTTCAGCGAGCCCGGCGCCGCGGCGCAGGCCGACGATACCTCCAGCACGGCCGACGTGCCGCCCGAGCTGCTCGACCGATACACGCGATGGCTGACGGTGAACGACGTCCGCGGCACCGACCTGGTCGAGGTGAGCTTCAGCACCCCGAGCCCCTCGCTGTCGGCGTTCCTGGCTGCGGCTCACACCCAGGCCTACCTCGACACCAACGACGAGGCGCGGCGCGCCACCGACGTCACCGCGAAGGATTTCCTCGGCCAGCAGATGCGCGAGGCGCGCGAGCGCGTCGAGCGGGCGCAGGAGTCGCTCCGGCGCTTCGCGGCGGAGCATCCCGACATCGCCGTGAGCGAGGAGGACAAGACCCAGTCGCAGCGGATGCAGGACGTGTCCGGACTGCTCACCAAGGCGGAGACGGACCGCATCAGGCTCGAGACCCGCTTCAAGTTCCTCTCCGGGGGCGATCGCGACGCCCTGGCGTACTTCCTCGACAAGCCCGACGTGCAGAAGCTGTATCTCGAGCTGATGGACCTGCAGGCCCAGCAGGCGGCCATGAGCAACGACCTGGGACCGAAGCATCCCGACATGGCCGCACTGCTGCGGCAGAAGGCGATCGTGGAGGAGCAGCTGGACGCCGCCGTGGCGAAGCAGACGCGCGGGGTGCGCGAGCACCTCGCCGCGTCGATGCAGCGCGAGTCCGCGCTCAGGCAGAAGCTCACGGATCTCGAGACCCAGGGAGTCGCCGTGCGCGACCTGGGCGCGCGCTACGAGTTCCTGAAGAACGACGTGGACACCGCCCGTCAGCTCCATGCCTCGCTGCTCAAGCAGCAGCTCGAGACCCAGGTGAACTCGCAGCTCGCGCCGTCGAACGTGCGCGTGCTCGAGCGTGCCGAGGTGCCGACGCGGCCGAGCAAGCCGAACGTGCCGCTCAACCTGGCGCTCGGCCTGCTCGGCGGCGTCGTGGTGGCGGTCGGCGCGGCTTTCGCCTCGGAGTACTTCGACAGCAGCGTGAAGAGCACGGAGGAGGCGGAGGAGCTGCTCCACCTCCCCATCCTGGCGACCATCCCGAACTTCGCGCTCGCGCAACGCTCCGCCTACGGACACGCGCTCACCAACGGCACGCGGGCGGGGCCGACGGGGAGCGAGCGCCTGGTGGTGACGCACGAGCCGCGCTCGGTGGTGGCGGAGGCGTTCCGGACACTCCGCACGGCGGTGCTGTTCTCCACCCCGAACGCCGCGCCGAAGCTCATCCTGGTGACCAGCGCGACCGCCAGCGAGGGCAAGACGGTCAACTGCCTGAACCTCGCCGCGACGCTCGCCGAGTCGGGCTCGCGCGTCCTCCTGGTCGACGTCGACCTGCGCCATCCGAGCTGCCACCGTGCGTTCGGGCTCGAGAACACCACCGGCCTGTCGAACTTCCTCGCCGGCCACATCGGACTGGACGAGCTCGTCCATCGCCTGGAGGAGCCGCGGCTGTGGTTCATCCCCGCCGGCCCGACGCCGCCGAACCCCGCCGAGCTCGTGGGCTCGACCCGGATGCAGGAGGTCGTCGAGCTGGCGCGCGACGAGTTCGACTTCGTCATCCTCGACTCGCCGCCGGTGACGCCGGTGAGCGATGCGCTCGTGCTGGCGCGCTCGAGCGACGGCGTGGTGCTGGTGGTGAAGGGCCAGGACACGCCGAAGGACGTGGTGCGGCGCGCCCGTGACCAGCTGTCGCTCACCGGCGCTCACCTCCTCGGCACGGTGATGAACAACGTCGGCCTCGCGTGGGGCGATTTCCGCTTCTACCAGCGCTACTACGGCTACTATCACCGGCCGCAGCTCCAGGAGGAGCCGGTATGACGCGCCAGGCGCGCGGCGTGCTCTGGACGCTCCAGGCGACCATCGTCGCCCTCCCGCTGTTTCTCGGCGGCCGGCAGGCCCTGGGCCTGGTGACGGCGTGGCTGGCGATCGCGGTCCTGCTCGTGCTCACCTTGTGGGCGCGCCGGCAGGCGGGACGGCCCGCCGCACCGGGCGCAGCCGTGCTCGCTGCGTTCGTGGCCCTCGGGCTGCTCACGGCGCTGCCGCTGCCCCCGGAACTGCTCGAGCGGCTCGCGCCCGCGACGGCGCAGCTCTACCGCGACGTCCTGCCGGGGTGGCCGGGAAGCGGAGGGTGGTCCGTCTGGCGCTCGCTGGCGCTCGATTCCTATGCGGTGTGCACGACGCTGAGCACGCTGGCCATCGGCTTCGGTGCCTACCTGGTCCTGGCGGGATACCCGTGGGGTGACGAGAAGGCGCGAGCGCAGGCCTTCGGGCGCGTCTTCCTCACCGTGCTCGGAGGCGGAATTGCGCTGGCGTTGCTGGCGCTCTTGCAGGAGGTCGCGGGCAACGGGCGCGTGCTCTGGATCAGCGACGAGCAGGTCACGGGCAGTCGCGTGTCGGGGCCCTTCGTCAACCCCAACCACCTGGCGTGCTGGCTCGAGATGGTCATCCCGGCGGGTGCTGCCTATGCCTGGTCGCTCGGCGGACTCCTGCGGGGACGCATCGTCAAGTCGGTGGAGTCCGGACAGCGCCTCGGTCTGCGCGCGCGGCGGGCGTGGGTGGGGGCCCTCATCGCGAACCAGCGCCGCCTGGCGATCCCCTTTCTCGCCGTGGCCGGGGTGGCCCTCATGGCGACGGCGCACCTGGGTACGCAGTCGCGCGGCGGCATGGCCGCGCTGCTGGTCGGGCTCGGGGTGACCCTCGGCGGCCTGCTCGCCACCGCCTCGCGACGCCGGCACGGGCACGCGCCGCGCTGGATCGCCGCCGCAGCGGTCCTGGCGTTCGTCGGAGCCGGCGCGCTGGCGCTCGGGCTGTGGGCGCGGGCGGACGGCCAGGAGATCGCGGGCGTGGACCAGGTGGACGTGAGCTTCGCGAGCCGTCTCGCGGTGGGACTCCAGGGCACCGGGATCGTCCGAGACCATCCGGTCTTCGGAACTGGCCTCGGCTCGTGGCTGCACGCCTTCCGCGGCTACGTGTCGCCGCCGGTCGAGGGCGGCATCTGGGATCACGCCCACGACGAGTACCTCGAGCTGGCGGCGGAGACCGGGATACTCGGCGTGGCGCTGGCGGCGTGCTTCGCGGTCGCGGTCGTGTATGCGCTGCGGCGCGCTCGCCGGCGTGTCGCCATGGCGGACGCCCGGCGCGAGCGGCGCGGTCGGGCACTCTCCGACCCGCCGGAATGGCGGACGGCGCTCGGCGACCACCGGACCCTCGCCTGGGGGCTCGCGGGCGGCGTCGCGGCCGTTCTGGTCCACAGCCTCGTCGAGTTCGGGCTGCACATGCCCGGGAACTTCGTGCTCCTGATGACGGCGGTCGCATTGCTCGTGATGGCGCTGCCGGTCCGCGAGTCCCGCACCTCGTTCGGGCTCGCGGCGTTCGTGGCGCTCGGACTCGTGGCCGCCGCGCCCATCGCCTGGAACACGATCCTCGGCCTGGCGGGACGCTCGCCGCTGTCGCCCGACGACGCGCTCGCCGCCGCAGACCGCGCCTTCTCGGAGGACCAGGACGCCCCGCGTGCGCAGGCGCTCGCGCGGTCCGCGATCGACCATTCGCCGGCCTACCGCGATGCGCACGAGATGCTGGCGAACGTGCTCGGCCCCGGTCCCGAGGGCGAGGATGCGCTGCGCCGCGCGCTCCGGCTCGAGCCCTGGTATGCGCCGGGACGCGACGACCTGGCATTGCGCCTCTGGCGCCGCGGCGAGCAAGCGGCCGCGCTCGCCGCGCTCGAGGACTCGTTCTACCGGCTTCCGTGTCTCGTCTCGCACGCGTTCCTCGGGCCCGAGACGGAGCTGACGCCCGCTCAGGGGCCGTACGTGGTGCGCGCGCTCGCCGACGGCGACGTCCTGGGCGTGCGGCTGGCGATTCTCGAGCCGCCGCTGTCGGGCGCCATCGAGCGCGGGCTCGCCCGCGCGCTCGAGGAGCGGCCGGCGGGTGGGGACCGCGCCGCGATCATCGCCGATCGCGTCGCGCTGCTCGAGGCGGGCCAGCGCTGGGGCGAGGCCGCGGAAACGCTGCGCGCCGAGGCGCGCCGTGACGAGCGCGACGACGAGTCGCTCGGCCACGCGGCACGAAACTATCTCAAGGCCAATGACCCCACTCGCGCGGAGGAAGCGCTGCTGGCTGGACTCCTGCGCAACCCCGAGCGGGGCAGCCTCTACCAGCGCCTTGCCGTGGACATCTACACGCCGCGTGGCGACTTCGCGCTCGCCGAGAAGGTGCTCGAAGCGGGCGAGCGCAACGCGGTGGACATGCTGCCCATCTACGCCGCGTCGGCGGACGTGATCTCCAAGCGCGAGCAGGCGTGGACCGAGCACACGGCGCTGGGGCCGGAGGCCCGGCCGTGAGCAGCGCGGCGCTGGCGGCGACCGCAGCCCCGGAAGCGTGGTTCGCGGTCTGGACGCGCAACCAGTACGAGCCCCGCGTCTCCGATCGGCTGCGGAGCAAGCGCTTCGAGGTGTTTCTCCCGTGCGTGCGGGTGCCGAGCCGGCGCCGCGACCGGCGCATCGTGCTCGACCAGCCGCTGTTCCCCGGCTACCTCTTCCTGCGCTTCGCGCCGTCGCGTGCCGGCTACGTCAGCGTCGTCAGCACCGAGGGCGTGGTGCGGGTGCTGGGCGACTGCTGGGAGACGCTGCAGCCGGTGCCCGACGACCAGGTGGAGGCGGTGCGCCGCCTGGTGACGTCGGCGGAGGAGGCGCGCGCCGTGCCGTGGATCCGCGTCGGCGATCGCGTGCGGATCGCCCGCGGCCCCTTGGCCGGACTCGAAGGGTGCGTGCGCGACCGCTGCCGCGGTCGTGCCACCTTCGTCGTGAACGTGGATCTGCTCCGGCGCAGCGTCGGCGTGGAGCTCGAAGCGGCGCTCCTCGAGCGCTGCTGAGCGCGGCCCGCACCCCGCCGCCTCGAGGGAGGGCGGGAAGCCTCCTTCCGAAATCGAGGGGCGAAGCTCTGCCCGCAACCCGGTGAAGGCACAGCCATGAAATTGGTGATCCGTGACGGTCGCAGCGTGCCGCGCGTCGAGGACGTGCCGAGACCCGCGGCACGGCCGGGGTACGTGCTCGTCCGCACGCAGGTGTCGCTGGTGAGCGCCGGGACGGAGCGCTCCGCGGCGGCGTTTGCGGGTCTGTCGCTGGCGGCGAAGGCCGCGCGACGGCCCGATCTGGTCCGTCAGGTGATGGACAAGGTGCGGCGCGACGGCCTGTGGGAGGCGCAGCGCGCCGTGCGCACCCGGCTGGGCGTTGCCGAGCCGCTCGGCTACAGCGCCGCGGGCGTCGTCGAGGAGGACGGCACGGGCCGCCATCCCGCGGGCACGCTGGTGGCGTGCGCCGGGGGCGGTCACGCCGCGCACGCCGAGGTGAACCTCGTGCCGCGCAACCTGATCGCCGCCGTGCCGCCGGGCGTGTCCGCGGAGGACGCCGCCTTCGCCACGGTCGGATCGGTGGCGCTGCACGCGGTCCGGCTGACCCGAGGCACGCTGGGCGACCACGTCGCGGTGCTCGGCCTCGGGCTGCTGGGCCAGCTCGCCGCCCAGCTCCTGCGCGCCGCCGGGTGCACGGTGTTCGGCCTCGATCCGCAGCCCCCGCGGGCCGACCTCGCCGCGGGCCTCGGCTGTCACCACGTCGCCACCGACGGCCCGGCGCTGGAGCGCCTGGTGCGGGAGCGGACGGGCGACCGCGGCGTCGACGCGGTGGTGATCGCGGCGTCGGCGCCCAACAGCGACCCGGTCGCGACGGCGGCGGCCATCGCCCGCGGACGTGCCCGGATCGTCGTCCTCGGCGACACGCAGCTCCACCTCGACCGGCGGCCGTTCTACGAGAAGGAGCTCCGGCTCGTCGTGTCGCGCTCGTACGGCCCCGGCCGCTACGACCGTGACTACGAGGAGCGCGGCGTCGACTACCCGTACGAGTACGTGCGCTGGACCCTCGGCCGAAACCTGGAGGCGTTCCTCGGTCTCGTGCCCCAGCTGCGCCTGGGCTCCCTGGTCACCCATCGCTTCGACGTCGCCGACGCAGGACGCGCCTACGAGCTGCTGCTGGGCGCGAACAGCGCCTCGGCGCTCGGCATCCTGCTTCACTACCCGCACGCGAGCGAGCCCGCGCCGCAGACCGTGCGGCTGGCGTCGATCGGGGGCGCGCCGGCGGCGGACCCGGGGGTGAGCGTGATCGGCGCCGGTACCTATGCCCGCGCGACGCTCCTCCCGGCCCTCGAGAAGCTGTCCGGCATCCGCCGCGTGAGCCTGGTGACGGCGAAAGGGCTGAGCGCCTGGGACGCCGGGCGGCGCTTCGGCTTCGCGACGTGCTCGACCGACCTCGAGGCGGCGTTCGGTGCCGACACCACGCTCGTCGTCGTCGCCACCCGGAACGGCTCGCACGCCGCGCTCGTGCGCGAGTGCCTCGCGCGCGGCAAGGCCGTCCTGTGCGAGAAGCCGCTCTGCGTCTCGGACGAGGAGCTGGATGGGTTGGCGGCAGCCCATGCGAGCGCCAGCCGCCCCTTCGTGATGGTCGGCTACAATCGCCGCTTCGCGCCGCTGGTGGTGCGGCTGCGCGAGCGGCTCGCCGGGATCGGCCGCCCGCTGGTGCTGTCGTACCGCGTGAACGCGGGGGCCGTGCCGCGCCAGAGCTGGCTGCATGACGACGCGGAGGGCGGCGGACGGCTGGTCGGCGAGGCCTGCCACTTCGTCGACCTGCTGAGCTACCTGGCGGGCGCACCGCCGCGCCGCGTGCACGCCGTGCGTCCCCGGGGGGCAGGGGAGTCGAGTGACCCCGAGACCTTCACCGCGCTGCTCGAGCTCGCCAACGGCTCGGTCGGGACCCTCGTCTACTCCGCCGACGGCGATCCGGTGCACCCGAAGGAGCGGCTCGAGATCGTGGGTGGCGGCGCCGTCGCGGTGCTCGACGACTTCCGCGAGCTGGTCGTCACGCATCGCGGGCGGCGCGAGCGCTTGCGCACCTGGGGCCGCGACAAGGGGCAAGCGGAGGCGCTGCACGCGGCGGTGGAGGCGACCCGCTCCGGCGCCCCGGAGCCCGTCCCGTTCGACGACGTCGTGCGCGGCATGCGCGCCGTCTTCGCGATCCGCCGCGCGTTCGCCGGCGGCGCGCCCGTGGACGTCGCATGACGACGAAGGTCGCCCTCGTGGCCGGCGCGCGGCCGAACTACATGAAGATCGCACCCATCTGGTGGGCGATGCGCGAGCATGCGGCCGCGCGCTTCGCACCGCTGCTGGTGCACACCGGCCAGCACTACGACGACAGCATGTCGGGCGCCTTCTTTCGCGACCTCGGGCTGCCCGAGCCCGCCATCAACCTCGGCGTCGGGTCGGGCTCGCATGCCGCGCAGACGGCGAAGGTCATGGCGGGGTTCGAGCAGGTCCTGCTCACGGAGCGGCCCGGCGCGGTGATCGTCGTCGGCGACGTCAACTCGACCGCGGCCTGCGCGCTGGTGACCGCCAAGATCGACCTCGGCGGCAACGGCCGCCCCGTGCGGCCCCTGCTGGCGCACGTCGAGGCCGGGCTCCGGAGCCGCGATCGCGACATGCCGGAGGAGGTGAACCGCGTCGTCGCCGACGCCCTCTCCGACGTCCTGTTCACCACCTGCCGCGAGGCCGGAGACAACCTCCTGCGCGAGGGGCTGGCACGGGAGCGCATCCACTTCGTCGGCAACCCGATGATCGACTCGCTGCGGCGCTCCCTCGCCGATGCCGACGCGTGCGCCGCCCTGCCGGCGCTCGGGCTCGAGGGCCGGCCATTCGGGCTGTGCACCCTGCACCGGCCGTCGAACGTCGATCACGCCGACGTCCTCCAGGTCCTGCTCGACACGCTGGCCGAGGTTGCCGCCGACGTCCCCGTCGTGCTGCCGCTGCATCCGCGCACCCGCGCCCGCATCGCCGGCTTCGGACTCGGCGCGCGCATCGCGTCGCTGGACCGGCCCCCACGCGGCGTTCCGGCGCGGGGCCTCGTCGCGATCGAGCCGCTCTCGTACCTCGCGATGCTGCAGGCGATGCGCGCCGCGTCCTTCGTCCTGACGGACTCCGGCGGCATCCAGGAGGAGACCACGGCGCTCGGCGTGCCCTGCGTGACCCTGCGCGAGAACACCGAGCGCCCGGTGACGATCACCGAGGGAACGAACGTGCTGGCCGGGCTCGAGCCGGCCGCGATTCTCGCCGCGCTCGGCGAGGCACGTGCCAAGGCTGCGAACGGCGCGCGCATCCCCGAGCTGTGGGACGGGCGCGCGGCCGAGCGCATCGTCGCCGTGCTGTCGGACATGGACGGCTGATGCGGGCACGGCTGCGCTACCTGCGTCGCGTGGCGGCCGCGTACCTGGGAAGCGAACCGAGCCAGCTCACGTTCTGGCACGAGCCGCCCGAGACGAATCCCAACGCCTTCACGGAGCCGCTCGGCGAGTACTACCAGTGCTTCTTCAGGAAGGCCGACTACTGCGCGCATACCGACCGCGACGGCGTCCCGATGCTCGACTACCGCGGTCACATCGGGCGGCAGTACAACCCGATCGCCATCGCCCAGTGGGGCCTCGGCAACTGGAACCTGTGGAAGCGGACCGGAGATCCGGACCGATGCACGCGCTGGACGCTCGCCGCCGAGTGGCTGGTGGAGACCCTGAGCCCGAACGAGCACGGCATTCCGGTGTGGAAGCATCACTTCGACTGGGAATACCGCGACACCCTGCGCTCCGGTTGGTACTCGGCGCTGGCGCAAGGGCAGGGCCTGTCGCTGCTCTGCCGCGCGCACCGCGCCACGGGAGACGGCCGCTACCTCGACGCCGCGCACGCGGCCTTCGGCGCCATGACGGTTTCCACCGGAGAAGGTGGCGTGTTGATCCGCGAGGGTGCCGACGGCGCGTGGCTCGAGGAGGCGGTGGTGGACCCGCCGACGCACATCCTGAACGGCTTCCTGTGGGCGATGTGGGGCGTCCGCGACTACGCCGTCACCGGGCAGACGCGCGCCGCATGGGCGCTACTCGGCGCGAGCAAGCGGACGCTGCGGCGGAATCTCCCGGCGTTCGACTGCGGCTTCTGGTCGCTCTACGAGCAGTCGGGCACCCGCCTCCCGATGCTGGCGAGCCCGTTCTACCACGGGCTGCACGTGAACCAGCTCGCCATCACGGCCCGGCTGCTCGACGAGCCGGAGCTGGTGGGTTGGTCCGAGCGGTGGAGCGAGTACGCGCGCAGCGCCTGGTGCCGTTGGCGTGCCCTCGCACAGAAGGCGCTCTTCAAGGCGCTCTATTACTGACCATGCACATCTTGCTCATCCACCAGGTGTTCGCCGGTCCCGACGACCCCGGGGGCACGCGTCACTACGAGATCGGTTGCCGGCTCGTCGCGGACGGCCACCGGTTCACGGTGATCACCAGCGCCGTGAACTACCTGACTGGCGAAACGGCTGGCCGGCCGACGACGCCCCTGCCCGACGGCATGCGGATCATCCGCATCGCGGGGCGGGAGGACATTCACCGGAGCTACGCGGCGCGCGCCCGCGCCTTCTTCGGCTTCGCGGGCGGGGCGCTCCGCGCGGCGATGGCCCTCCCGGACGTCGACGTGGTGTGGGGAACCTCGCCGCCGCTGGTGCAGCTGGTGCCGGCGTGGCTCGCCTCGCGGCGCTGTCCCGGCGGCTTCGTTCTCGAGGAGCGGGACCTGTGGCCCGAGTTCGCCGTCGGCATGGGAGTGGTGCGCGACGGGGCGCTCGCGCGCTCGGCGCTGCGCCTCAAACGGTTCCTCTACGGTCGCGCCCGCCGCGTGGTGATCAACTCGCCCGGCTTCCTGCCGTTCCTCCGGCGCTATGGAGTACCGGCGGAGAAGATCCGGGTCGTCCCGAACGGGGTGGACGTGGAGCAGTTCGATCCCGCGGTTCGGGGCGGGGCGCTCCGCGCCGCGTGGAACGCGGAGGGGCGGTTCGTCGTGCTCTATGCCGGCGCGCTCGGGCCGGCCAACGGCCTCGAGGTCGTCCTCGACGCCGCGGAGACCCTGCGCGACACGCCGGCGCTCTTCGTGCTCGTGGGCGACGGGAAGGCGCGTGGCGAGCTGATCGCCACCGCCGATGCTCGCGGCCTCGAGAACGTGCGGTTCATTCCCGCGCAGCCGAAGCGCGCCATGCGCGACGTGCTCGGCGCCTCGGACGCGTGTCTGGCGACGCTGCGCGACATCCCGCTCTTCCGCACGACCTATCCGAACAAGGTGTTCGACTACATGGCGGCGGGCCGCCCGGTGCTGCTCGCGATCGACGGCGTGATCCGCGACGTGGTCGAGCGCGCGGGTGCCGGCCTCTTCGTGCTGCCGGGCGACGGCCCCACGCTGGCGGAGGCCGTTCGGCACCTCCTGCACGCGCCCGACGAGGGGCGGGCCATGGGTGCGCGCGGGCGTGCGGCGGTGTGCGCGGGGTTCGACCGCCGGCAGCACGCCGCGGACTTCGAGCGCCTGCTGGGCGAGCTGGTGCCGCCGGCGGCACCGCAAGAGGCGTGGCCGCGACGGACGGCGGAAGCATGAAGCGCGACGCGCAGCGCGTGCTCGACCTGGCGCTGGCGGTTGCCGTGCTGCCGGCTGCCCTGCCGGTCGTGCTGGTGATGGCGGTGCTCGTGCGCTTCACCATGGGACCGCCGGTGCTCTTCCGGCACACGCGGACGGGCCTGCACGGGCGCCTGTTCACGCTCTACAAGTTTCGCACCATGCGCCGCTGCGCCGGCGACGACGAGACGCGGTTGACCGCCGTCGGGCGTGCGCTGCGCAGCCTGTCGCTCGACGAGCTGCCGCAGCTCTGGAACGTGCTGCGCGGTGACATGTCGCTGGTGGGCCCGCGGCCCCTGCTGCCGCAGTACCTCGGGCGCTACACGCCCGAGCAGGCACGCCGGCACGAGGTCCGGCCGGGAATCACCGGGTTGGCGCAGGTCAGCGGACGGAACGCGCTCGGCTGGAGCGAGAAGTTCGCGCTCGACGTGTGGTACGTGGATCATCGCAGCGTCGCCCTCGATCTGCGCATCCTCGTGCGGACCGTCACCGCGGTGGTGCGCCGTGCCGGCGTGAGCGCGCCCGGTGCGGCGACGATGCCGGAGTTCATGGGAGAGCCCGCGCCCCCAGCCCGGCCCGAGGAGCGTCGATGCGCTACCTCGTGATCGGCGCCGCCGGCCACGCGCAGGAGGTGGCCTGGTCGCTGTCCGAGCAGCTGCGCTCGGCGGGCCAGCAATTCGAGCTGCGCTTCTTCGACGACCGCATCCCGCGCGGCCCCCTCGCGTCGGGACTCGGGGAGGTCGTCGGGACCGTCGACGCGGTAGCCCACCACATCAGAGGCGACGAGGCGTGGCTGGTGTTGGGTATCGGCCTGCCACGCACGAAGGTGACCCTCGTGGAGCGACTCACACGGCTGGGACTGCCGTGGTCAACGGTCGTGCACCCGCGAGCCGTGATCGGTCCGCGGGTAACGCTCGGGGAGGGCACGTACGTCGCGGCGGGCGCGATCGTGACGGTGAACGTGCTGGTTGGCCGCTTCGTCACGATCAACATGCATTGCCAGGTTGCGCACGACGACGTGATCGCCGACTTCGCGACGCTGCATCCTGACACGCATCTCTCGGGAAACGTGACGGTCGGAACCGGGTGTGAGCTGGGAACCGGGAGCATTGTCACCCCCGGGAACAGCATCGGGGACTGGGGGGTGCTCGGGGCTGGCTGTGTCGCGGTGCATTCAGTCCCTGGCGGCGAGACCTACGTGGGCCTGCCCGCCAAGCGCCAGGTGAAGCAGACCGGGACGCCACGGCGGGCGATCGTCGCGCGAGCACGATGAGCAGCACCTGGCTAGTCATCGGGCCGGCGTTCGTCATCCTCGGCATGGCCGGCCAGTACTATGAATTCTCGACGGTCCTGCTGGCGGTGTGCGTCACGATCATGGGCATCGCGATCGACTTCAGGTCGCGCCGGCCCCGTGTCCTCCGGCTCCTCGACATCTGGTGCTTCGCCTTTGCCTACCTATTCGGCAGCGACGCGCTGGTGACGCTCTCGGACGTGCGCGACGACTTCGGGATCCGGCTAGCGAGCTCGGCGGAAGGGGTGATCGTGGCCGCGTTCGGGGCAACTCTGGTGGGATACGCCCTGGCCCAGGCGATCGCATCGCACCCTCGAAGACACCGTCATCCGATCGTACGCCGCCTTTCGGCGGAAATACTCCTCCTTCTCGTCCTCTCGGCGTTGATCCTCGTGTACGTGATGGTCGTCGCGTCGCCGGCCGAGCTGCTCGCCCGACGAAGCATGAGAGAGAACCGAGCGCTTGGCGAGGCATCGGTGGCCGTCGTCGCCGCCATGATCGTGCAGTCCGCGCTCACCGCGCGCCTGATGGTGCTGATCCGACGGCGCGCGATACTTGCCTTCCCCGTGGCAGTGGCCGCGCTCTCGGTTGTCGTCCTCTATCTCATCGGAACCCGGTACTTCCTGGGCTTTCTCGCCTTCAGCGTGCTCTTCTACGCAACTCGGATGATGGAACCCCTTTCGAGGCGGCAGCTCTCGTTCTTCGCCGTTGCTGTCGTTGCGCTGGCTCTCGTTCAGGGCACGATGCGGTTCGTGCGCGGCACCGGCCTGGGCGCCGCCGATCGTAGCTCGGTGGTCTCGGCGGCGGGTCGTCCCGAAACCTATCTCAGTTCGGAAGGAATGCTGCGTGTGCACGCTTGGGTACACTTGAAGCGCATCTTCGACGAGGAAGGCCGCTCACCCGAGCACGCGTTCATGCTCTACTGGTGGATACCGCGTACGCTGTGGCCCTCCAAGCCCACCATGGACGGATACTGGCTCGCGCACGAGGTCATGGCGGACGGGGACGTCGGAGCGGGACACAGCGTCGCCGGAGGCTTCGTACTGCCGGCGCTCCTGGACTTCGGACCTCTCGGCGGCGTGAGCTTTTGCCTGCTCTACGGGATCGTTCTCTGGAGACTCGATCGCTTCCTTGCGGCGCACCGGAATCCCCGCGATCCGGCGTCCGTGTTCGCAGCGCTGCTCCCATTCGCCGTGTTCTTCGGCATGCGATCGCCACAGACGAGCGCGATCTTCCTCGAGTCGTGCGTGGCGGTGTACTTGCCGATCTTCCTCGTGCTGAAGATCTCCGCCCCGGCTCGCCGCCGTCGCCTCGCGGTGTCGGCTGCACGCAACATTTCCGTGGCGTCGACCGCCGCCCGGACCGGTTCCGTCCCGGTGGCGGCGCGGTGGGCGACGGCGAGGTCGCGACGATGGGTCAGGGGCGCGGTGTGATGCGCGTGGCAGTAGAGGCCACGAGCGCGGCGCCCGGAGGAGGCCTCAGCTTCCTGCGAGGCGCGCTGCGAGCCCTGGCCGAGCGTGGCGACGTCGAGATCGACCTCTTCGTGCAGCCAGCGCTGGCTCGGGAGAGCTTCGGTCCGGGCGTCAGCGTGCACGTGACCGGCCCGTTCCGCGGCTTGGTGCATCGACTCGGCTGGGTCCAGTCCGCGTTCCCGCGCCGCGTGGCAGCGCACGACGTGGTCTTCGCGCCCGGGAACCTGGCTCCGTTACCGGCGGCAAGACGAACCGTCCTGTTCGTGCAGAACGCGCACGTCGTGCCGCAGACGCTCTGGCGCGCCGAGTACCGGAGGCCCAAGCGCAGACTCCAGCGCCTGATGGCACGGCTCAGCATCCGCCGGGCGGCGCAGGTGCTATTCGTGTCCGAGACGCTGAAGACGTGGGCGCAGCCGTGGTGGCAGGACAGAGGCAGCGAGCCGGGTGTCGCCTACCCGGGGCTGACGCTCGCACCGGAGCGGGTCGAGGAACGCCGGGCGGGTCGCGACGTGCTGCTCGTCGGCAACCTCGTGCCGCACAAGCGGGTGGATCGCGCGATCCGCGCGTTTGCCCTGCTGACGAGGCGTGACGGTCGAGCCGGCCGGCTCCGGATTGCCGGCCTCGAGGCATGGCCCGGGCTACTGGGGCGCCTGAGAGCGCTCGTTGCCCGCGAGGGAATCGAGGAGCGCGTCGACTTCCTCGGCTTCGTCGATGTCCGGACGCTGGCGCACGCCTACGCCACGAGCGGATGCTACCTGACGACGTCAGCACTCGAATCGCTCGGGTTCCCGGCGCTGGAGGCGATGGCGGCAGGGACACCGGTGGTGGTCCCGGATACGGCTGTGTTCCACGAGATATGCGGGCCCGCCGGCATGTACTTCTCCGACCACGATGATGCCGTCGTGGCACGGCTCGCTGCTTCCCTGGACCGTCCCCCGGGTGAGCATGGGCTGCGGCGTGCCGCGCGCGAGCAGCTGACGAAGTTCTCCTGGCCGGTGTTCGCCGACCGGCTGCGAGCTGCGCTCGGGGCCGTGACGACGACATGACGGTCAGACTTCTTCAGCTGGGGCTCGTGCTGGTCGTCACGTTTGCGCGCACCGGGGTGGTGCGGCCGGCCGCGGCTCCCACCGCGCCTGCCTTTGCGGTGCAGTTCGACGGGATGTCCTTGCATCGATATCGGCACGGTCCGGCCGTCTCGGATGATCTGCTGGATGCGACGGTCGCTCTCACGGGCGAAGACGAATGGGAGCTGACGCTCACCCCGAAGCACGATCCCATCACGGCCGTGTGGTTCCCGTGGGAGGCCGACAGGGCTCTCGTCCCACGCGCCGATTCGGCTGTCGTCTACTACCCCAGGCTGCTCGGAGTCGCCGTACGCTCGGCGCTCCTCGCCGAATGGGGATGGCAGGGCGGCCCGTATCCCGGCGAGTGCTTCGCGCCGCTGGTGGTGGTCGCCGACGACTCTGAATCCCGAATGGTGGCTGCCACGAACTGGCCGCCGCGCCGCGTGACCCCGATGTACTCGCTGGGCCGGATCGGCTTGCGCTACGACGAGCGTGTCACGGCCGGGGTCCGGCGATCATACCGCGCCCTGGTGGTCCGGACATCTCGTGGTGCGGGCGAATCGCCATGGCAGCGAGCGCTCGACCGATACAAGTCGTGGGTGAAGGCGCGGGTCCTGGCCGCGGGGTTGGAGCCGTCACCGCCGCCGTGGCTTCAGGTTGCGCACGGGTGGCTCAACGTGCAGCTCGAGAACCTGCCCACGTGGGATCCGGGCGCCGTCAAGGCATCCTGGGAGCGATGGCGGCAGTGGCTCCCCTGGGTGCAGTTCTGGGGGCAGATGAGCGGTCACTTTGAGCATGGCCGCTCCGACCCCTCCCAGGCTGGCTGCTGCCTCCAGACGTCGCAAATGCATTCGCGGTACGAGCCCGACTTGCTACGCATCGCGCGCGGCATCGCGCGCGAAGGTCACGTCGGCTTCTACGCACGCCCGCGTGCGCCCTACGCCCCGCTCGTCGCCCCTGGCGACTCCCGAGAGACGCCTGAGTTTGCGTTCGTACGCGACTGGCTCCAGCGCAACCGCAGCGAATACGGTGCCAATGCCTTCTATGTCGACGTGCTCGGCGGGCGCGACTTCGGCGAGCCCCTGCGCGTCGCGAAACTGATCAAGGGCGAGATGGATCCCGCGACGGTGATCGAGCGCGCCGTGGATATCTACCCGTCGGCGTCGCTCGTCAGCGGCGCACTTGGGGGAGGGACCTGGCAGGGTGGGCCCGGCCGCACGCCGGGTCGGCTCGGCCAGGCGCTGTCACGGACGACGTTCCCGGCCTTTGGCCGCTACCTCCTCGACGATCGCATCATGTTTCTTGGCGAGAGTAACGGGGACTACCGCTGGTGGGGCCCCCAGGGGGGCTACTGGACCGAGAGGCAGGCGTTTCTGCTCGGCGCGAAGTTCGACGTCGTCCATCCGACGGAGAACGGGAGACCCGACGGTCCGGCGAACGAGGCGCTGGTCGCTGCGATCGAGGCCCGTGATCAGGTCGGCTGGTGGCGTCGCGATCCGGTCTACCTCGACCAACGCGGGATCGGAGCGATCCCGGCCGACGTGGACGTCCGGCGCTTCCGCGGGCGCGACGGCGAGACGCTGCTCGTCGTCGACAACTGGAGCGGCCGGCGCGACGTCACCCTGATGCTGGACGGGCGCTCGGTAGCGCTGCCGAACGAACGCTTGTCCATCGTCGTCATTCCGAGAGCGACATGATCGCGCCGGCAGTAGACATCCGATTCGGAAATACGGCGCCCAGCGACCATCGAACCGCGGCTTCGCTCGAGTGTCGGGTCGTCGTATTCCAGCCGGCCCTGGCACGATATCGGCGTCCGGTGTTTCGTCGCCTCGGCCAGCGGGTCGGCTCGTTGACGCTCGTGCACGGGGAGCGACCATTGCCCGGTGAGGTGCCGGCGTCGGACGAAGGACTGGAGGGGGTGCACACCGTCGCGGTGGCACACACGAGGCGGGGGCCTGCCTTCTGGATGCCCGCGATGTGGCGAGTCGCGGGCGAGGACCGCCACGATGTCGCGGTGTTCAGCTGGAACACCCGGTACCCGCATCTTCCCCTCGCGATGCTGCGGGCGAGGCGCTCGGGGATGGGTGTCGCTCTCTGGGGCCATGGCTATTCGATCAGGAACACCCGGATTCGACGCAGCTACCGCAATCTGCTCACGCGTTTCGCCGATGCCATCATCACGTACAATCGCCGCGCGGCGAGCGACCTGATGCTCGCGGGCATTCCCCGGAACAGGATATTCGTGGCACCCAACGCTCTCGATGGCGAGGCGATCGACGCAGCCGCCGCGGCCTGGACGGATACGGCCGAGCGGATGCGCCAGTTTCAGGAGCGGCTCGGCGTGCTCGACCGGCCGGTGGCGCTCTTCGTGTCGCGGCTTGGTAGCTTGGCAAATCTTCGCGTGCTCATCGATACCTGGCGCATGGTCGTCACCGCTGCGCCGCAAGCGCGGCTCGTGATCGTCGGCGATGGTCCGGCCAGGAAGGGCCTGGAGCACTGCATCGACGAGCATGGACTCGAGGCGTCGGTGGCGTGCGTGGGGCCGGTCTTCGGAGAGGAGGCCATCGCCCCGTACTTTCTGACGGCACGCCTGCTGCTGCATCCGGTCAGGATCGGCCTGGCTCTCAATCACGCCATGGGCTACGGCGTTCCCGTCGTCACCTTCGACGACGCGTCCTTGCACGGGCCGGAGTTCGAGGCGTTGCGGCATGGCGCAAATGGGCTCTCGGCCCGACACGGAGACGTCGAAGCGCTGGCCGGCCACGCGACCCACCTGCTGCTGCACGGCCAGCTTGCAGCCTCCTTCGGCCGCGAGGCCAAAGAGAACATGCGCAGCGGATACGGGCTCGACGGGATGGTGGACGGGTTCGTCGAGGCCGTGCGTTGCGCCCACGCTGCGGGCGCGCGCCGGCAGCAGGCACGAGGGTGGTCGAACGCGTGAGGCGTCAATCCCGACCTCTACCTCTCATGCTCGCCGCCCGCCCAAGCGCGATATGGCCTTCGGGCGGGAGTCCCGTCTTCTCAGGGCTCCCGCCGCGATTGGTTCTGGTCGGCAAACGCCCCGGTCCCACCCCGCAGATCGACGAATCGGCACCCGTCAGCCTGCGTCGAGACGAGCCGCACGCGCGGCTCCGTTCCCGGAAGGAACCGCGGTGAGTCGGTCGAGGAACGCTCGCGCCGTGGCGCCTGGGAGCACACATCGAACCTCTGTCTCGCGAGCGACGGAGACCAAGGTCCTGCCATCCCGTTCCGCTCCCGATGGCGAAACCGGCAGGCAGCACGTCCTCAGAGATTCGGTCGTGACGATCGCGGGCGAGGCTCTGACGAGCCTTGCCAATCTGGCGGCGAGCGTGCTGCTGGCACGCGCCCTGGGGGCGGACGGGAAAGGCGTGTTCACGTTCGTGATGACCGTCACCGCCACCGCAGCCTCGGTTCTCGGCCTGCGGTGGGACCGGCCGGCAGGCCATTTTCTCGCGCGGGATGTAACGGCCCTGCCCACCATCCTCACGTCGATCGCCCTGGTGACCGCGATCGCAGCTGGGATCACCGGGGTCGGCCTTGCCGCCTGTCCCGAGCACCTCGTGATGATCGTGCTCCGCGGTGTGGATCCATCGAGCGCCGCGGTTCTCACCTGGCTGGTCGGTGCCCAGTGCCTGTACCTGGGAACCGCGGCGCTCTTCGCAGGTTTGAGGAAGTTCACATACCGATCGAGGTTTCTGCTCTCGTTCCATTTCCTGCAGGCCGCCGTGACAGGCGCTCTCTTCGTGTTCGGGGTCGACGACGTTTCCCTGTACCTGAAGTGGTACGCGATCACCGGCTGGGGGGTGGGGCTGGCGTGGCTGCTGGTATTTGCCTTCGTCCAACGCGTGTCACCCCGGTGGGATTGGCGATTGATCAAACGCATGGCCACGTTCGGTTCGGTTTCGTACTTCTCTCTCCTCCTCGATCTCGTGACGGTCCGACTCGATGTGATCTTGCTGAACTTTCTCGCTTCGGCGTCTGCAGTGGGCGTCTACTCGGTGGCGGTGGCGATCGGAGCTCGCCTGGCGACAATTCCTCAGATCGTGGCGTACGTCGTGTACCATCGGACGTCCGCCCGCGAACTGGGCCCGGGCGCGACGACCGCCCAGATCCTGAGGGTTGCCACGGTGGTAGTCGTCTGCGGCGGGCTCCTCGCGGTCGCGGCGGGAACCGTCCTCGTGGTTCCGGTCTTCGGTCCCGACTTTGCGAAGGCGGTGCCCGCTCTCTGGGTGATGATTCCGGCGATGAGCATCTGGGGCTTGTTCAAGCTTCTTGCGTCGGACATCGAAGGCAGAGGAAGGCCCGGGATCGTCGCTCTCATCAGCCTTGCCGCGAATGCGACGATCGTCATCCTGGACGTCGGGTGGATTCCCCGATACGGGATCGTCGGTGCAGCTTGGGCGAGCCTGATCGCATACGGCGTGGCACTCGGCCTGGCAGCGGTGGCTTTCTGCAAAGTCACTGGACTCCAATTTCGAGAGGCCTATCTGCTGCGAGGCGCAGACATCAGCTCGATCTACCGACTCGCCGGACGCGTCATCCGAACCCGGCAGCTCATGGAGCAGCCGGGCTGATCGAGGGGAGAAGCGATGGCAATGCTCGCGAGCCGTCTCCACCTTCCCCGCCCGGCTCGACACTGGACGTTGCGGTACATCCTCGACCGCGTCGAGCTTCTGGTGTGGGAACGCATGAACCCCGCCGCGCCATGGTTGGTGGCGGAAGCGGTGGACCTTCTCGACCGTCGGCTGAAGGCTTCCGATCTGGTCGTCGAGTTCGGATCGGGTCGGAGCACGCTCTGGCTAGCCCGACGGGTACGCCGAGTCGTCAGCGTCGAGCACGACCCTGTCTGGCACGATCGGGTGACAAAGCAGCTGGCCGCAGAGGCGCTTCGCAACGTGAACTACCATCTCGTGCGCGACGAGACGAGCGGTTCGGGCGATGGCGATGGGTACGTCGGCGTGGCAACGGGGTCTCTCGATGGCCCGGTCGATCTCGTGCTCGTTGATGGGATTCGACGCGATGCCTGTGCGCTCTGGGCGCTGGATCACCTGCGTCCAGGCGGTCTGATCGTCGTCGACAACGCGAACCGCTACCTGCCGCACGCGACGAGGTCGCCGGCATCTCTCGGTGCGCATGGCGTCCCGCCCACCGCGGATTGGCGAGACTTCGCGGCCGCGGTGAGTCACTGGGATCGTATCTGGTTCTCGAACGGCGTGACCGACACCGCGGTCTTTTCCAGTCGCTGAGGCGCGATCGGCGGAGGACGGCCTTGCGTCGAATCGTGAGGCCCGCGTCGCCGGCGCTCGTGGTCCTGGATCGAGACGACACACCCATCTCGAGGTCGGCGGCCACCTGCTGAGCCTGCTGCGCCGGACCGCGTCGGCTTGCGCCACGTCGCTCCCGGCGGCTCCCAGCCCCGCCGACGGGACGCGCCCAGGCATCTACTTTGTCCCGCCACATCGGAGATTCACGCATGACCATCCCCATGTCCCAACCCGACATCACCTCCGCCGAACGCGCCGCCGTGCTCGACGTGCTGTCCTCGGCGACCCTCGCGCTCGGCCCCCGACTCGATCGCTTCGAGCGCACGCTGGCCGGATACGTCGGGGCGCGGCATGGCATCGGCGTCTCCAGCGGCACGGCGGGACTGCACCTCTGCGTGGTGGCAGCCGGAGTCGGCGAGGGCGACGTGGTTCTCACGACGCCCTTCAGCTTCGTGGCATCCGCCAACTGCATCCTCTACGAGCGCGCCCGCCCGGTCTTCGTCGACATCGATCCCGTGACCCTCACCATCGACCCGGACGCCCTCGAGGCGGCCGCGAGGAAGCACGTCGCCCGCGGCGAGCGGCTGAAGGCGATCCTGCCGGTGCACGTCTTCGGCCACCCGGCCGACATGGATCCGATCCGAGACCTGGCTCAGCGCTATGGCCTCGCGGTCATCGAGGACGCCTGCGAGGCGATCGGCGCGACCTACAAGGAGCGCCCGGTCGGCACGCTCGGCGACGCCGCCGTGTTCGCCTTCTACCCCAACAAGCAGATGACCACCGGCGAGGGCGGCATGATCGTCACCGACGATCGGACGTGGGACGCGCTCTTCCGCAGCCTGCGCAACCAGGGCCGCGACGTCTTCGACGGCTGGCTCGAGCACAGCCGGCTCGGCTGGAACTATCGCCTGGACGAGATGAGCGCGGCGCTCGGCGCCGTGCAGGTCGAGCGCCTGGACGAGATCCTGGCCCGGCGCGAGCGCGTGGCGACCGCCTACACGCAGCGCCTGCTACGCCTGGAGCACGTGACCACGCCCACCGTCGCCCCCTGGGTCACCCGCATGAGCTGGTTCGTGTACGTCGTCCGCCTCGCGCCCTGGCTCGATCGCGACGGCGTGATCCGTGCCCTCGGGGCACACGGCGTACCGTCGCGTCCGTACTTCCCGCCCATTCACCTGCAGCCGCTCTACCGCGAACGCTTCGGCTTCCGGGCCGGAGACTTTCCCGTGAGCGAGGACATGGGGCGCCGCTGCCTGGCGCTGCCGTTCTTCGGTGGCATGAGCGACGTCCAGGTCGACACCGTCTGCGGCGCCCTGGCGGAGATCGTCGCGGAGGCCGAAACCGCGAGGAGGGCCAGCGCATGAACACTCCGGCGCTCGCGATCGAGGGCTTGCATCCCATGCTGATCCGCTACCGCACCGTGGTCACCGTGGTCGGCAATCTGGCCATCGCCACCGCGGCCTACCTGGTCGCCTTCGGGCTGCGTTTCGATTTCCGCATTCCCCCGGACCACTTCCATCTGGCGCTGATCACGCTTCCCCTTCTCCTCCTCTGCAAGCTGGTGGCGTTCCGGGTCACGAACCTGTTCTCGGGCTGGTGGCAGCACGTGAGCATCCGCGACGTCCAGGACA
Organism: uncultured delta proteobacterium; assembly: GCA_963815115.1. GTDB lineage: Bacteria > Desulfobacterota > Binatia > DP-6 > DP-6 > CAVQLX01. The sequence goes on from CAWFFN010000005.1 coordinate 685,487, forward strand.
TCGTGAAAGGGAACCTGCTGGGCTCGGCCTTCTTCCTCGTCGCCCTGGTCTACGGACGGGGCCTGCACAACTTTCCGCGTTCGGTCTTCCTGCTCGATCTGCTCCTTTGCGTGGCCGCCATGGGCGGTACGCGGGTCGGCATTCGCATCTGGCGGGAGCGTGACCAGGGGCCCACCACGCGGCACATCGACAGCGTCGCGCTGATCGTGGGCGCGGGTTCGGCCGGGATCCACCTGCTCGACGAGATCCAGAGCCGGCCGCGGTTTCGGATTGCCGTCGCCGGCTTCGTCGACGACGACGTCGCCAAGGTGGGCTTGCGCATCAGCGGTAGCCCGGTGCTCGGTCGGATCGACCACATCCCCGAGCTGGTGAAGGTGCACGAGGTCAACGAGGTCCTCGTCGCCATCCCCTCGGCATCGCCGGCCACCCTCCGACGCATCGTGAAGCTGTGCGACGAGGCGCGGGTTCGGCATCGGGTGCTCCCCACCCTCGGCGAGCTGGTGGCCGGCCGCGTCATGTTCACCCAGATGCGCGAGGTGAAGGTGGACGACCTGCTCGCCCGCGAGCCCGTCCGTCTCGACCTGGTACGCGTGCGCTCGTTTCTCGCCCACCGCACCGTGCTGGTGACGGGGGCCGCGGGCTCGATCGGCTCCGAGCTGTGCCGCCAGGTCGCCGCGCAGGAGGCCGAGCGACTGGTGCTCTACGACCGCCACGAGAACGGGTTGTTCGCCCTCGAGAAGGAGCTCGCCGCGCGCCACCCGGCGGTGCGGCTCGAGGCCGTGCTGGGCGACATCCTCCTCGAGGATCAGCTCGAGGCAGTCTTCGCGAGCTTCCGGCCCGAGGTCGTCTTCCACGCCGCCGCGTACAAGCACGTCTCGATGGCCGAGAGGAACCCGCTCGAGGCGGTGCGCAACAACGTGCTCGGCACGCGCAACGTGGCGCGGGCCGCGATCGCGCACGGGGCGAAGGAGTTCGTGCTGGTCTCGACCGACAAGGCGGTGCGGCCGACCAGCGTGATGGGCGTCACCAAGCGGGTCGCCGAGCTGGTGGTGCAGAGCCTCCAGAACGGCTGCTGCCGCTTCGTCGCCGTGCGCTTCGGCAACGTGCTCGGCTCGAACGGGAGCGTGGTCCCCATCTTTCGCGAGCAGATCGCGCGCGGTGGCCCGGTGACGGTCACGCATCCCGAGGTCACGCGTTTCTTCATGACCATCCCCGAGGCCGTCCAGCTGATCCTCCAGGCGGCCGGCACGGGACACGGCGGCGAGATCTTCGTCCTCGAGATGGGCCACGCCGTCCGCATCGTCGACCTCGCCCGGCAGATGATCCGGCTCTCCGGCTTCGAGCCCGACGAGGACGTCGAGATCGTGTTCACCGGGCTCGCCCCCGGCGAGAAGCTCCACGAAGAGCTCGTCTCGGACGGCGAGGAAGTCGCCCCGACCCATCACGACCGCATCCGCGTGCTCCGCCTGCCCGAGCGGCCCTCGCAGCATGCCGACGACGGCTGGCTTCCCATGCTCGAGGCGTGCATCGAGGCGGGGCATGTTGCCAACGCCGTCGCGCTGCTCGAGAAGCTCGTTCCCACGTACCGGCCGAGCGGGGCTGTGCTCGCCGCCGCCGGCGCCCCCTCCGGTTCCCGTCTCGCATTGCCTGCCCGCGTCGCCTGACGGGGAGCACACGCCGACTACCATTCGCGACCAGCAGTCCGGTCCACCGTACGGCGGCCACGCGACGATCGTCGCGTGGCCGTTTTCTTTAGGGAGACGCGAGGGCGCTACGCGCGCCGCAACATGCGGTAGCCGCCGAGCAGGATCAGTGCGCCGGCCACCGACATGACGAATCCTGCGGGCTGGCCTTCCTGGTAGAGGCCCATCGCGCGGCCGAGGAAGCCGCCCACCAGGGCGCCGGCGATGCCGAGCAGGATGGTGACGATGATCCCGCCCGGGTCGTTCCCGGGCATGATGAGCTTGGCGACGGCGCCGATGACCAGGCCGAGGATGATCATGACGAGAATGCCGCCCATGGGATTTCCTCTTTTGTCTCGCCCGGACCCCGCCTCGCGCTGCCCGCCACCTGCGTCGTCTGACGCTTCCAGAATCCCGCTCCGCGCAGGCCCGCGACGCGCGGGACGCCGAGCCGCGGCACGCAAAGCTACAATCCGCGATACACCTCGCGCCGGTGGCCAATCCTGATCACCATGACGATCAAGCGGTCCTCACGGATCTCGTACACGACGCGGTACGCTCCGGCAGCGCGAACGCGGTAGCGGTCGATCTGCCCGGCGAGTTTCTTGCAACCAGGAGGTCGTGGATCGTCAGCGAGGGCGTCGATGACGGACACGACCTTCGCGCGGACGGGAGCGGGCAGGTGGTGCAGCGTGCGCACGGCGCTTGGCTTGATCTCGATCGTGTACCGCCGACGCCCCATCGAGACCACGCCGCACCTCCTCCCACGGGACCGACTCGGGCTCGTCGGCTGCGATCCGATCGGCCTCGGCGACGTCGATCCGATCCTCCGCCTCCTCGATCAGGTGCTCGAGCAGCCCGAGGTCTCGCATCGAGATCAATGCGGCCAACGCCTTTCCCGCGCGACCGATGACTACCCGCTCCCCGCGATAGTGCACCCGGTTGACCAGCTCGGCGATGTTGCTCCGGACGTCGCTCAACCTGAGGATCGCGGGTGGGCGCGCGCTGCCCATATGATCGGAATGCGCCATGGGGGAAGGTTAGGACAGATCGAGCTACTTGTACAAGTTGTCTCACCGGACTAACCCCGGAAGTCCCGGGACCCCCGCGCCGCGGACACACCGCGCAGTACCCCGCTCGGGGAGCCCTTGGCCCTGTCACGGCATGTCAGGAGGGGTCGCTAAATCGCTGCAGATCGTCGCCACGGACGCCGACCAGGCATCCGGCGAGCCCATCGTGGTCCAGCTCCGCCTCGTCCCGTAGCTTCCACGCCGCCCTGCGGCTGACGAACCCCCCCGGGTCCGCGACCCGAGGGGGTTTCTTCGTCTCGTCGGCGGAGCGATGCGCCCGCCGCCCGGTATGTCTACGCGCGCCGCAGCATGAAGAAGCTCATCGTCGTAGCCGAGTTCGTGACGCTGGACGGTGTCATGGAAGCCGACGGGGGCGACCCGGCCATCCGCACCGCGGGTGGGTCGGCGACCTCATGCAGATCTCGCCTCGCGTTGCCCGCCAGACCGCGTCGCCTGACCTCCCGGATCCCCTTCGCGCGACGGCGCCGCTCGGCCAGCGGCGCCGCCAGAGACGCCTGCTGCGTTCGAGGTCGGAAACCCGCGCAGGCCCACCAGCCTGACGGGCGGTGGGCCGGGTCACCCCGCGAAGCGACGAAACCCGGCGACGGTGAAGTCGTCGTCGAAGGTCAACACGGCCGTGCACCGGGTAGCCTCGAGGACGGCGAAGCTCATGGCGTCTGTGTAGGTGATCGTCTGGTCGTCGAGCTTCGAGAGCCACGTGTGCGCGCGCGCGTGGCGCTCCGCGGTGGCGAACTCCAGACGGAGCGAAGGGCTGCGATCGACACGGTCGAGGAATGCGCGTGCCGCGGCGCCTCCTGCCCGGAAGAGCAACAGCCGGTGCGCCTCGGCGACGACGAGGTCGGTCGTCACGAGGGGAAGGCGCCGCATCAGCGCGGCGCGAAAGAGGCGATCGGCCTCGGCGTGGCGGGCGTCACGTGCGCTGGCGAGCGCGATCCAGGGACTGCTATCGACGAAGACGCGCTCGGGCACGACGCCGGCCGAGGCCGTAGGGCGGCGGCCGCTCCGCGACGAATGTGGCATTCAGATGGTGGTCAAACCGCTCGCTCAGGTCGGCTGGCAGGCCGTCGACCATGCCGCTCAGCTCCAACAGGGGGTCCTGTTCCGGCGCCGCGGTGAGCGCTCGAACGGCCAGGCGCACGACCTGTGACTTCGTCCAGCCTCGGTGCTTCGCCCAGGCCTCGAGGCGAGCGAGTTCGGATTCATCCAGATACACCTGCACCGGACGGCTCATGATTGTGAACGTTGCGCGATCATGATCAGGATGTCAACACGGTCATGATCATGCGGGGCGACGACCGTCCTCGCGCGCGGCCCGAGCGAGCTGAATCGCGGCGCGGTGTTGCGCCCGTCGTCCGCCAGCTGGCAGTGACGGTCCCGATGCGAGCACGCGCGATCGTGCGAACCCGGTCGCGCGAGACCGCGACGACCGCTACGCGCGCCGCAACATGCGGTAGCCGCCGAGCAGGATCAGTGCGCCGGCCACCGACATGACGAATCCCGCGGGCTGGCCTTCCTGGTAGAGGCCCATCGCGCGGCCGAGGAAGCCGCCCACCAGGGCGCCGGCGATGCCGATCAGGATGGTGACGATGATCCCGCCCGGGTCGTTTCCGGGCATGATGAGCTTGGCGACGGCGCCGATGACCAGGCCGAGGATGATCATGACGAGAATGCCGCCCATGGAACTCCCTCCTTGTGAGACGCCTGTTCGCGAACCGCACCGAGCAAGATAGCACGGCCGGCCTTCGATCCGAAATCCGGGCGACGGCTGCCGTCCCGGGGGCCTTGCCGCGCTGCGGGAGCGGGAGTAGCGTCGACCCCGGAGTGGTGGTGGAGGGAACCGGCAACCAGGGGTTCCACATGCCACGCATCCTTCGGATCGTCGTCGCCGTCCTGATCCTGACCGTCGCCGCGCGGGCGACGGCCGAGCCCGGATTCGAGTTGACCGACGGCGGCCGTACAATCGTGTACCGCGCCCGGCCGGGGGATACGCCGACCGGCGTCGCCCGGGCGCTCGGCATCCCCGCTCCGCAGGTCGCCGCGCTGCTGGCCGCCGGAGGCATCAGCGATGGCGGCCGCGTTCCGGTGGGCTTCGAGTACCGGGTGCCGAATCCGCTCGCGGCGCGCGCAGACGCCGCCGAGGCACGGAGCGCCGAGCTGGGGCAGCGTGCCGCGGCGGCCGAGCAGACCCTGGCGGAGACGCAGCGCACCGAGGAGCTGCGGGGCGAGGAGCGGCGGCGGCTGGCGCAGCTCGAGGGTCGCTGGTCGCTCGCGCTCTGGGCGCTGGTCGGACTGGCCGCGGGCCTCGCCGTGATGGGTGCGGTGGCGTCCGCCGCGCTCCGCCGCGAACGGGGCGCCACGCGCTACGCGCGCACGATGGCGCAGGAGCTCGAGGACAGGCGCCGGAGCGGGCTCGCCGAGCGCCAGCAGAGCGCGCGTCGCATCGTCGAGCTCGAGGACCGCATCCGGCAGCTCGAAGGGCGCGCGCATCCCGTGCCGCGCAGCGCCTGACGCGCGTCATCCCTTCGCGCGCTCCTCGAATCCCGGGCAGACGAGCACCGGCAGCCGCGGGTAGCGGGCGAACCGCGCCTCGCTCTCCGCCCGCTCACAGCGCCAGAAGGTGCTCCCCCGGCGCGTCGGCTGGCGGCGCGCGTGCCGGCAGCGGGCGCAGAGTCCAACGCTCTGCTCGAGCTCAGGCTCGCGCGTTCCGGAACTCGACATACTCGACCATGGCGCGCAGCGCGGCGACCGCGCGGTGCGCGCTCGGGTAGCACAGCCGGCCGCCCTCGCGGACCGCCAGCGGCCCGGCGTTGCCGTAGGCGCGGTCGGCGTACACCAGCTCGCTGGCGACCAGCACCGGCTTGGCATGGCGCTCGGAGGCGGCGCGCGCCGCCTCGGCGTAACGGCGATCCTGGCGTTCGTGGAACTCGACGATGCGATCGAGCCCGAAGCCGGGGAAGAACTCGCCGGTGCGGAAGCCGTTCGCCTGGTTGGCCTGGATGCCGAGGCCGAGGAAGAGGACGGCGTCGACGTCGGGATGGCCGCAGACGAGATCGAGCGCGTCGGGGATCGTGTCGCGCGTCTCGCCCCCCGCGAGGTCGACGGGGTTCTGACGGCTCCAGCGCGCGGGCACCATCGCGTCGATCTTCCGCCGCAGCGCGTCGGGCAGCTCCATCACCTCGAGCCCGGCGGCGGCGCACGCGTCCGCGGTGAGCACGCCCCAGCCGCCCGCCGTGGTGAACACGATCACGCGACGCCCGCGCGGCCAGGGCTGCGTCGCGAAGGTCGCGGCCCACTCGAAGGCCTGCTCGACGGTCGGGGCGCGCAGCACGCCGAGCTGGCGGCAGATGCCGTCGAAGACCCGGTCGTCGCTCGCCAGCGATCCGGTGTGGCTGGCGGCGGCGCGCTGCCCCTCGCGCGCAGCGCCGCCCTTCAGCAGGACGAGCGGCTTGGCGGCCGTCAGCCGGCGGAGCGCGGCGAGGAAGGCGCGTCCATCGCCGACGCCCTCGGCGTACGCGAGTGCGACGGCGGTGTCGGCGTCGACGGCGAAGTAGTCGAGGTAGTCGGCGATCGTGGTCTGGGCCGAGTTGCCGCACGAGATCGCCTTGCTCACGCCGACGCCGGTGAGGACGGAGTAGTTCAGCAGCGCGGAGAGCAGATTGCCGCTCTGGCTCGCCACCGAGATGCGGCCGGGGGGCGGGTAGGGCGCGACGATCTGGGCGCACAGGGCATCGCCGGTCGAGATCAGGCCCTGACCGTTGGGACCGGCGAGCAGGATGCCGGTCTCGTTCGCCACCCGCACCAGCTCGGTCTCGAGCGCCTTGCCTTCGTCGCCGGCCTCGCCGTAGCCGCCGGTCGCGACGAAGGCGGCACGCACCCCGCGCGCGGCGCAGGTGCGCAGCACCTCGGCGTTCGCGCCGGGCGGCGTGCACACGACGGCGAGGTCGGCGGCGCCCTCGGGCACCTCGCGCACGTCGCGCAACGTCGGCCGCCCGAGGACCTCGGCGCCCTCGCGGTTCACCGGGAAGACCGCGCCCCGGTATCCGAAGCGCAGCAGGTTGTGGAAGGCGGCGAAGCCGAACTTGCCGGGATGGCTCGACGCGCCGGCGACGATGACCCCGCGCGGGTGGAACAGCGGGCGGAAGCGTTCGGCCACGGCGGCGACGTCCACCGGCGGGCCGGGCGCCGCGGCGGGCGTAGGCGCGGGATCGAGCACGACCAGCGCGTCGACCGCGACGGGTTCCCCATCGCGGACGATCAGCGGATTGAGATCGATGCTCTGCACGTCCGGACGCTCCGCGGCGAGCGTGCCGAGGCCGACGAGGATGCGCGCCAGGGCATCGCCGTCCACCGGAGGCTCGCCGCGAAACGCGCCCAGCAGCGACCGCGTCCGGAGACCGCCGACCATGCGCCGTGCCTCGGCGGCGTTGAGCGGTGCGGCGGCGAAGACGACGTCGCCGACGGCTTCCGTGAAGATGCCGCCCAGCCCGAGCACGACGCACGGGCCGAACTGCGGATCGCGCACCAGCCCGGCGATGAGCTCGCGGCGTCCGCGCACCTGCTCGGCGACGAGCAGCTCCACGGGACCGTCTCCCGGCTGCGCCAGCGCGAGCAGGTCGGCGGCAGCCGCGCGCACCGACGCCGCGTCGCCGAGACCGATGCGCACCAGGCCACGTTCGGTCTTGTGAGCGATCGAGTCGCCGCACAGCTTGACGACCACGGGGAAGCCGATCTCCCGGGCGGCGCGCGCGGCGGCGTCCGGGTCCCTGGCGAGTGCGTCGCGCGCCACCGGAACACCGTAGCGCGCGACGAGCGCCTTCGAAGCGTGCTCGGAGAGCGTGGTGGTGGTGCGGGCGAGCATGTTCGTTCAACCGAGGCGCACGTTGTGTACCACGACGCCCAGCCCCGGGGCGCGGGCCAGCGGGCCGTCGGCCGTCACCAGCGCTTCTCTCGCTCGGGGCGAACCTCGCCGAGAAGTTGCGCCGCGGCCTTGCGGAGTTCGACCGGCTCCCGCTTTGCCAGGCGCGCGCGGAACTCGTCCCGCGCGATCTCTCGCTGCATCGCATCCAGCACGAGATCGCGTACGGTGCGTCTCCGCCGCCTGGCCGCGGCGCGAATCTTGCGCTGCAGGCCCTCGGGGACATTCTTGACCTGAAGGTTCCCCATGGGATGCCGTTAGCATGCCAGGAGCATGCTCGCACCGTCGGCATGCTTGGTCACGCGCACGCCTCTCGCCTCGCGCCCAGGGGCTCGGAGGCGGGGCCTCCCCCTTGTGGCCGCCACGCATGTCGTGCTTGGGGAACCGTGTGAACCAGGAGGTGGGCGATGGCGGATGGACGTGAGCGAGGACTCTTCCTCAGCGTGATGGCGGTGCTCTTCGGTGTCCTCGCGTTCTCGAACTTCACCAAGGCCTGGCAGCACATGCGCGACCCGCACCTGGGTCTCGTTCTCTTCGGGGTGCGCTGCGAGACCATCGCCTCCAACGTGGTGCTCGGGGCCGTGCTCGGCGCGGTGCTCGCGGTCTACGCCTACGGACTCTGGAGGTTGAAGGCGTGGGTCGCGCCGCTCTCCATCGTGTACGCCTTCTACGTTCCCGTGAACCTGGTGCTCTTCTGGGCCTTCCAGACGGGACCGGACGTTCCGCCGGCCCTGGGCCTGCTGGGCTACCTGGCGGTCGCCTTCACGGGCTCGATCGGGACCGCCCTCTATCTCGGATACCACCGAGACAAGCTGGCGTGACGTCCGGACGGCTCACCAGCCGTGCGTGCCCGGAGCGCCCTTGAACGGCCCGGCCACGTCGGACGTGATCCACCCGCCGTAGAAATTGCCGTCCTGCGCCTCGACGGGCTCGCCGTCGACGTAGCAGGCATCCACGCGCCCCGGGTAGATGGCGATGCAGTCCGCGAGCAGGGCGTAGCGTGCCGCGGGGCTGGGATAGGACCACGCCGCCAGGCGAGCCACTCGCCCGCCGACCGCCAGATCGAAGTACCGCGCGACTCCCTTGAACTCACAGAAGCTCTCGTCGCTGGTCGGCAGGTAGCAGGCGCGACGGCAGTCCTCGGGCGGGACGTAGTAGACCGGCGGGTGACTCGTTTCCAGCACGCGAAGAGCGCGCGTGCTGTCCGCGATCACCTCGCCGGCGAAGACCACGACGACGTGCCGTCGCGAGGGCTCGACCCGGGGCGGCCTCGGATACGCCCACGCCGATTCTTGCCCCGGTTTCGGCGTGATGGGCTCGATCGAGCGCGGCGTCATACCTGCGCGCTCGGGCGCTGCTTGAACTCCTGGTACCAGCGATGGACGTTGCCGAGCGCAGGGTCGATCTCGATCCCCGCGAAGTTGGCGAAATCGAGCGCGGCGAGCAGCGTGCAGTCGGCGATGGTCGGCTTCTCCCCGGCGACGAACTTCTGCTTCGCGAGGCGGCCGTCGATCACCTTGAGGGCGCTCTGCAAGCGCGGACGCGCGTTGTCCGCCGCGTCCGCCGATTGCTTGACGCGCTGGGCGAAGAACGGGTGGGTGTTCTGGAAGATCGTGCCGACGCTGCCGAGCACCCCCAGATCGCAGATGCGCTCCGCTTCGCGCACGCGCGCCCGCTCCAGGGGCGTGCTGCCGAGCATCGACGGCTGGGGATGGAGCTCTTCGAGATACTCGATGATCGCCAGCGACTCGGTCAGATGGCTGCCGTCGTCCAGCTCGAGCACCGGCAAGCCGCCCAGCGGGTTCTTCTTCAAGAACTCCGGGGAGCGGTTCTGCCCGCTCAGGATGTCGACCGATTCGCTCGGGACGTCGATTCCTTTTTCCTTGATGTAGACGTTGACCTTGCGCGGATTCGGCGCACCCGCGAACTCGTATAGCTTCATCGCTGGTTCCCCCTCTTCGCTGCCCTGAGTTCACTCCGCCCTACACCGCGTGCCAGCCGAGGCAAGCAGCGGCCCGCTGCTCAGCGGAACAGCTGGAACAGGATCATCAGCTCCCCGACGGTCGCGACGAAGAACACCGCCGTGCGCAGGTAGACGATCCCGGCGAGGTAGACGAGCGCGTGCAGCACGCGCCCCCAGAAGAAGATCGTCGCGCCGAGGGCCGTGGTGGCGTTCGCCTTGCCCGCCACCTGCGCCACGAGGACGAGGATGGCGAACGGTGCCAGGTTCTCGACCAGGTTGCGGTGCGCGCGCTCCGCCCGCCCCGCCCATGCCGGGAAGGTGAAGTCGCGCTCCCGGTTGCCGAGCCCCCAGGCGACGCCCCCGGGTGTCGTGCCCCGGGCGAGGAGATACGGCATCGGCAGCAGGAGGCACAGCACCGCACTCCATACCAGCATCCACAGGTCGGTCGTCATGGACGCCGCCTAGCACGCGTCCGCCATCGACGCACCCCGGGCCGGCACACCGGGGTGTCGCGTGCCAGCGTCCGCTCCGGTAGGCATCGGGACGATGGAGCAGATGCTGCGGCGATCGTTCAACGCGCGGGTGGCCGAGGTGCTGCCGGCGCCGACACCGCTGGATCGGGCGGTGACGTTGAGCCAGCGGCTGGGGCGCGCCGTCTGGCTCAAGCGCGAGGACCTGACGCCCGTGTTCTCCTTCAAGCTGCGCGGGGCCTACAACGCCATCGCCGCGCTCGACGAGGCACGGCGGCGCTCGGGTGTCATCGCGGCCTCCGCCGGCAACCACGCGCAGGGCGTCGCGCTGGCGGCGCAGCGGCTCGGGCTCGCCTGCTGCATCGTCATGCCGCGCACCACGCCGTCCATCAAGGTCGAGGCGGTGCGCCGCCTGGGTGCCCGGGTCGAGCTCGTCGGCGACGACTACTCGGATGCCGCGGCGCGCTGCGCCGTGCTGGCCGGGGAGACCGGGATGACGCCGATTCCACCCTACGATCACCTCGACGTGATCGCGGGGCAGGGCACCATCGGCCTCGAGATCCTGAGCCAGGCGCCGCGTGATCTCGGCTCGATCTTCCTGCCGATCGGCGGCGGCGGCCTGGCCGCGGGGGTGGCGGCGGTGGTGAAGGAGCTGCGTCCCGCCGTGCGGGTGATCGGCGTGCAGCCCGACGACGCCGACGCCATGGCGCAGTCGCTGCGCCTGGGCCGTCGCGTGCGGCGCGAGCACGTCGGCCTCTTCGCTGACGGCGTGGCGACGAGGGAGCCCGGCGAGCTCACCTTCGCGCTCTGCCAGCGCTATCTCGACGGCTGCCTCACCGTCGGCGTGGACGAGATCTGCGCCGCCATCAGGGACGCGTTCGAGGACACCCGCTCCGTGCTCGAGCCCGCCGGCGCGCTGGCGCTCGCCGGGCTCAAGCGCGCGCTGCGCGACGGCGAGCTCGCCGAGGGGTCCGCGGTGGCGGTGGCGTCGGGAGCCAACATGAACTTCGCGCGCCTCGGCCACGTCGCCGAGCGGGCCCAGGTGGGCGAGCACCGCGAGGCCATCTTCGCGGTGACCATCCCCGAACGCCCGGGCACCTTCCTCGAGTTCTGTCGCGTGATCGGCGAGCGCAGCATCACCGAGTTCAACTACCGGCTCGCCTCGCGCAGCGCGGCGCACGTCTTCGTCGGGGTCGAGGTGTCGGGGCTGGCCGAGGCGCGGGCGCTCGCCGGCGACCTGGCCGCGCGCGGCTATCCGTGCGTCGACCTGAGCGAGGACGATCTGGCGAAGACCCACGTGCGGCACATGGTCGGCGGGCGGACGCCCGAGGTGCGCGACGAGGTGCGCGTGGCGGTCGAGTTCCCCGAGCGGCCGGGAGCCCTGGTCCAGTTCCTCACCCACCTCGGCTCGCGCTGGAACATCTCGCTCTTCCACTACCGCAATCACGGTGCCGCGTTCGGCCGCGTGCTGTGCGGCCTCGAGGTGCCGCCGGAGGAACGGGCCGAGCTCCGCGGCCGGCTCGATGCGATCGGCTTCGAGTGGGTCGACGAGACCGCGAATCGCGCCGGCCGCTTCTTCCTGGGTTGAGGTGCGGCCGGTCAGGCGCGCGAGCGCACGGTGGCGAGGCCGCCGTCGATGCCCAGCACCTGGCCGGTCACCCACGCCTGCGCGGGATCGAGCAGCCACGCGATCGCCGAGGCCACCTCGTCGGGCTCACCGATGCGGCCGAGGGGGTGCAGGGCCGCGGACGCCTGGAGGGTCGCCGCGTTGCTGGTGAGGACCTCGGTGAGCGGCGTGCGCACCAGCCCCGGCGCGACGGCGTTCACCCGGATGCGACGTCCCGCATAGGAGGCCGCCGCCGACAGCATCAGCCCGATCACGCCCGCCTTGGCGGCTGCGATCGCCTCGTGATTCGCGATGCCGAGGCGGGCCGCCGCCGACGACACCAGCACGACGGATCCGCCCGTCCGCGTCATCGCCCGGACGGCGGCGCGCACGGTCAGGAAGGCCGACGTCAGGTTGGTCGTCAGCGCACCCGTCCACTCGTCGTCGGTCGTGAGGTGCGCCGGCTTGAGCAGGATCGAGCCGACGCAGTTGGCCACGCCGTCGATCCGTCCGTGTTGCGAGAGCGCCTCGGCGAAGCAGCGCTCGACGTGCGTCGCGCAGGTGGCGTCGATCGGCAGCGCGTGGACGCCGAGCTCGGTGCCGAGCGCGCGGACGCGCTGGCAGTCGCGTGCCGCGATCGTCAGGCGCGCCCCGGTCGCGAGGAGGCGCCGGCAGAGCGCGGAACCGATGCCCCCGGTTGCCCCGAGGACCACGTAAACCGGCTCGGCCATCCCGCGACCCTGCCACGCCGGAAAAGCTGATCCCAACGGCTCCCGGACGACGGGGCGCGCCGGCTCAATCCGTCTTCGGCGGCGGCATGGGCGCGTAGTACGGCTTGCCGGCTTCCATCCACTCCTCGAAGATTGGCGCGAAGTCCGCACCCATGGGGTCGAGTCCACGGATCGGCATCGAGCCGCGGCGGATGGTGAAGTCGTGCGGCGCCAGCTCGCCGGCCCGGACGAAGTGACGCTCGGCCGCCTCCCGCCGCCCCGTCCGGTGGAGGTACCACGCCAGCGTGAACTCGGCGCGCGCGAGCTGCTCCTCGGCCGTCGGCAGCACCTGGTGGGCGCGCACGTCGGCGTCGTCCGCGAATGGCAGGGTCCCGTCGCGCACCCACGCCCGCAGCGCGTCGAGGTGCGGCCCGGCGGGCCGGCCGTGCAGGTCCACGAAGCGGTCGTCGCCGAAGACCGCGTCGTTCGGCCGGACGATGCGGCCGCGCTCGTCGATCCACACCGCCGTGGGCACGTTGATGATGCGGTAGAGGTCGGCGACGCGGTGCTCGGAGTCGACGAGCGCGGAGTGGGTCGCTCCGGCGGCTTCGATCCACGGTCTGGCATCGTCCGCCGACCGGTCGAGCGCCACCGTCACCACGGCGAGTCCCGCGGGCGCCAGTTCCTCGTGCAATGCCTGCCAGACCGGCAGGTCGTAGCGGCATCCTCACCAGGAGGCCCAGGCGAGGAGCAGGACCTTGCGGCCGCGCTGGTCGGAGAGGCGGTGCGCGCGTCCCTCGAGATCGGGAAGCGTGAACCCGGGCGCGTCCAGCGAGCGGAGATGGTGCCCGCGCGCCGCGGCCGATGCTCCGAGGCAGGCGACGCGCTCGTCGACGTCGAGGGCCAGCGGCCTCTCGAGCAGCGACGCCAGCGCCACAAGGTCGATGCCGTCGGCGTGCACGAGGCCGTGCTCGGGTCGCACCGGCACGCAGGTGTCGCCGCGGCAGAGCCCGGCCGGCTCGAGCTTCCAGCCGACGGCCGTTCGGACGGCATCCGGCGCGAGCCGCACGCTCCCCGATCCGAACGTCGCCGGCACCTCGCTCGGAGAGTCCTCGTCGAGCAGGGTCAGATTCGACATTGGCGCCACGGGTCGCTGGCTACAGTAGGACCGGCGGCAGCATGAAGGCAAACCGCCTGGGGTTCTGCTACCATCAATCGTGATGTGGCGGTGGAGGCGGGCGGGGATCGTCGCCCTGCTCCTCGTGGCGGCACGGGTGGCGGTGGGGCAGGCCCAGCCGGTGGCGGCGCCGACGGGCGTCACGGGGCCGACCGCACCCGCCGCGGAGGCCGCCCCGAAGCCCTTCGCCGTGCCTGAGATCGCGGCGCAGGCGCAGACCACCGTCGCCCGCATGCGCTCGTTCGAGGAGGGGTCGCATCCCGTCGGTACGGTGGCGTCGATCGAGAGCCAGCTGCCCGACCTCGAGCGGCGAGTCTCGCTGGGGGTCGAGGAGACCGAGCAGGTGCTGAAGGCGAGGCCGTCGCTGGCGTCGCTCGACGCGCTCATCGAGCCCTGGGCGGACGTGCGCGAGCAGGCCAGGGCATGGGTCGCGGCACTGACGGAGCGTGCCGAGGAGCTGGAGGCGGACCTCGCCAAGCTGGACGCGCTGCGCGCGAGGTGGCTGGCGACGCAGGCCGCGGCGCCGGCGGCGACAGTTCCCGAGGCGACGATCGGCCGGATCGAGTCCACCCTGGCGGTCATCGGCTCCGTGCGCGGCGGCGTGGCCGATCGCCGCAGCCACGTCCTGGTACTGCAGGATCGCGCCGCCCAGCAGCTCGCGCGCTCCGACGAGATGCTCGGACGTGTCGACATGTCACGCCGCGCGCTCCTGGGTCAGCTGTTCGTGCAGGACGGACTCCCGTTCTGGGATTTCCTCGGCGTGCCCGCCTGGGAGCGGGTGAAGCGCCAGGCGAACCGTTCGATGGTCTCCGAGGTCCCGGTGGTGGCGCTCTTCACTCGGCAGCACACGACGTCTCTCATCGTCGAGGGCGTGCTCTTCGTCGTGCTGGGTGTGATCTTCTCGTACATGCGGCGGCGCGCGCGTCGCTGGACGGCGCTCGACGAGACGCTGGTCCCGCGCTTCCGGGCGCTCGACTTCCCGTGGGCGAGCGCCGCGCTCCTCTCGCTCCTGATCAGCGCACTCACGCCGCCACTCGAGCCGCGTGCGATCACCGCCGCAGTGGCGCTCGTCGCCGTGCTGCCCATCATCCGGCTGGTCGCCGCCCTCAGCCCGCCGGCGCTCGTCCCCGTGGTGTGGCTGGTCGGCATCTTCCGCGTGGTCGACCTGGTGCGCGCGCTGCTCACCGCGGTGCCAGTGCTGGAGCAGGCGCTATTCCTCCTCCAGCTCTTGGGAATCCTCGTCGCCGTCGCCTGGGTGCGCCGGCGCCTCGCCGGCGTCGCCGTGGGCGAGGGAATCCACCGACGTCGCCTGCGTCGGCTCGGCCGCGTCATCCAGGTCCTGGCTGCCGTCGCCCTGGTCGCCGGAGCGCTCGGCTACCTGCGCCTCGCCCGCCTGCTGGGGTTCTTCGCGGTCGGCATGCCCATGTGGGCGATCGTGCTCTGGGCCGTGGTCCGGCTGAGCGACGCCCTGGTCGGCTGGGCCCTGCGCGCGCGGCCGCTGCGCCTGCTGCGCGCGGTGCAGGAGCATCGCCTGCCACTCGAGCGCCGGGTGATCGCGGTCACCCGGTTCGGCGCGGTGCTCTTCGGGGTGATGAGTGTGGCGGGGGCGCTCGCCATCCTCGAGCCCGTGCGGCAGCGCCTCACCCAGATACTGGAGGCGCGCATGACCCACGGCGCGCTCAACGTGTCCCTCGGCGACCTGCTCGTCTTCGCGCTCGTCGTCTGGTTCACCTTCATCCTCTCGTCCGCCGTGCGCGTCTTGCTCGAGGAGGACATCTTCTCTCGCGTGCACCTGCCGCGCGGCGTCCCGGGCGCGCTCTCGAGCGTCGTGCACTACCTCATCCTCCTGATCGGGTTCTTCCTGGGCCTGGCCGCGCTCGGCCTCGACTTCACCCGCATCACCATCATCGCCGGCGCGCTCGGCGTCGGGGTCGGCTTCGGGCTGCAGAACATCGTCAACAACTTCGTCTCGGGCCTGATCCTGCTCTTCGAGCGCCCGATCCAGATCGGCGATGCGGTCCAGCTCGGCACGCTCACGGGCGAGGTGAAGCGGATCGGCATCCGCTCCAGTACGTTGCGAACCTGGGACGGTGCGGAGGTCATCGTGCCGAACGCCAGCCTGGTGTCCGACCAGGTGACCAACTGGACGCTGTCGGACCGTATGCGCCGGTTCGATCTCGAGGTCGGCGTCGCCTACGGCACCGATCCGCAGCGCGTCGTCGCGCTGCTGGCGGAGGTGGCGCGCGGCACGCCAGGGGTGCTGCACGAACCTCCGCCGGTCGCCCTTTTCCTGGGGTTCGGAGACAGCGCGCTCAACTTCCAGCTGCGCGCGTGGACGGCGCACTTCGAGGAATGGATGAAGACGCGCAGCGACCTCGGCCTCGCGGTGCACGACGCGCTCGAGAAAGCCGGCATCACGGTCCCGTTCCCGCAGCGCGAGGTACACGTCATCGGCGAGCCAGACGGGTTGCGAGAGCAGCCTGCGCGTGGATGATTGAATGCGATGGCGCCGATCGCCTGGGACCGCATCACCTTCACGGCGCACATGGTCGAGGCGGCCGCGCTGGTCGCCGAGTGTCACGTGGCGTTCGATTTCGAGGGCCACGAGCAGACGACCTACGAGGTGAAGGTCTTTCGCGCCCTGAAGGGCGCGTCCGGCCAGCCGTTCTTCGCCGTGGCGACCAATCGCGACGATCCCGCCGCGTTCCGGCCGACGGGGGAGGGTGAGAGCGCCGAAGCGGCGCTGGAGGCGTGCCTGCAGGATGCGGGTATTCACCACCGCCGCCGGGTGCGCCAGACCACCGGCTGAACCCCGGGCGCGTCACGATGGGTGGCGATCGGATCGCCTGCCCGCTAAAAGGGAAGTCCCACCATGGATGGTATCGAAGGGCTCGCGCTCGCCAACAAGGACTACGTCGCGGAGCAGTATCGCCGCTGGCAGGCGGATCCGCATTCCGTCGACGAGAGCTGGGCGCTTTTCTTTGCCGGCTTCGAGCTGGGCGGGCAGGGAGGCAATGGCGCCGCGCCCGCGGCGATCGCGGCGACCGAGCCGCAGGCCCCGCCTGCGGCCGCCGGCAAGGACGGCGCGCTCGAGGGCGTCTACGACCTGGTCCACTCGTATCGCGAGGTCGGCCACCTGGTCGCGCACCTGAACCCGCTCGCCCCGAAGCCGGAGAGCCATCCGCTTCTCGAAGCGTCGGACTTCGGCTTCGCCGAGGAGGATCTCGACCGGGTGGTCGATCCGGGCAGCTTCCGCGGCTGCGGCCGGGTGCCGCTGCGCGAGCTGATGGCCTGTCTGCAGGCGACCTACTGCCGCACCATCGGCGTCGAGTATCTCCACATCCACGATCGGCGGCAGCGTGTGTGGCTCCAGGAGCAGATGGAGCCGACCCTCAACCAGGCCGTGCTCACGGACGCGGATCGGCTGCGGCTCCTCGATCAGCTCGTCGCCGCCGAAGGCTTCGAGCAGTTCCTCCAGGTGCGCTATCCCACGGCGAAGCGCTTCTCGCTCGAAGGCAGCGACTCGCTGGTCCCGATCCTGGACGCACTCGTCGAGGCCGGCGGCGATCTCGGCGTCGAGGAGTTCGTGCTCGGGATGCCGCATCGCGGGCGGCTGAACGTGCTCGTCAACTTCCTCGGCAAGCCGTACGAGATGGTGCTCG
Source organism: uncultured delta proteobacterium (assembly GCA_963815115.1). Taxonomy (GTDB): domain Bacteria; phylum Desulfobacterota; class Binatia; order DP-6; family DP-6; genus CAVQLX01. The sequence continues at coordinate 702,763 of CAWFFN010000005.1, forward strand.
GCGAGTTCGAGGGCAGCCTGCTGGCGCGCGAGGCCACCGGCGACGGCGACGTGAAGTACCATCTCGGGTACTCGCGCGATCACACCACGCGATCCGGCCGGAAGATCCATCTCTCGCTGAGCTCGAACCCGAGCCATCTCGAAGCCGTCAACCCGGTGATCGAGGGCATGGTGCGGGCCAAGCAGAGCCACCTCGGCGACAGCGAACGCGGGCGTGTCGTCCCCGTGGCGATGCACGGCGACGCCGCCTTCACGGGGCAGGGTGTCGTCGCGGAGACGCTGTGGCTCTCGGAGCTCGAGGCCTACCGGACGGGCGGGACCATCCACATCATCGTCAACAACCAGATCGGCTTCACCACGCCACCCGAGGACTACCGCTTCACGCCCTACCCGAGCGACGTGGCGAAGATCATCCAGGCTCCGGTCTTCCACGTGAACGGCGACGACCCCGAGGCCGCCGTGCAGGCGGCGCGGCTCGCGATCGCGTTCCGCCAGCAGTTCAAGAAGGACGTGTTCATCGACCTCGTGTCCTACCGCCGCCACGGGCACAACGAGCTCGACGACCCCACGTTCACCCAGCCGGTCATGTACCAGACGATCGCCGCGCACCCCACGCCCCTGGCGCTCTACCGCGGGCGCCTCGTCGGAGCGGGTGTGGCCACCGACGCGGAGGTCGACCGGCGGATCGCCGAGTTCCGCGAGCTGCTGGGCGATGCGCAAAGCTACGCCCGCGACTTCATGCCGCGCCAGCCGATCTTCGTCTTCGGCGGCCTGTGGAAGGGGCTCGGCTGGGCGGGCGACGACTGGAGCGCCGACACGGCCGTCCCCGAGGAGACGCTGCGCGAGATCGCCGCCACCTTCACCCGCGTCCCCGAGGACTTCCATCCCCATCCGAAGGTCATGCGCATCATGGAGGCGCGGGCCGCGATGGTCGAGGAGGGCGGTCGGATCGACTGGGGATGCGGCGAGGCGCTCGCGTTCGGCTCGCTCGTGCTCGAGGGCATCGAGGTGAGGGTGAGCGGTCAGGACACGCGACGCGGCACCTTCAGCCACCGCCACGCGGTGCTGCACGACGTCGAGAACGACGCGCAGTACGTTCCGCTCGCCCACATCCGGTCGGGCCAGGCGCCCTTCGTCATCATCGACAGCATGCTTTCCGAGAACGCCTGCCTGGGATTCGAGTTCGGCTTCAGCACGGCCGATCCCAGCAAGCTGGTGGTGTGGGAGGCGCAGTTCGGCGACTTCGCCAACGGCGCGCAGGTCATCATCGACCAGTTCATCGCGAGCTCCGAGTCCAAGTGGCAGCGCATGAGCGGGCTCGTGCTCCTGCTGCCGCACGGCTACGAGGGGCAGGGCCCCGAGCACTCCAGCGCTCGGCTCGAGCGCTTCCTGCAGCTGTGCGCCGAGCAGAACATGCAGGTCTGCAACTTCACGACGCCCGCCCAGTACTTCCACGCGCTGCGCCGCCAGATGCACCGCACCTTTCGCAAGCCACTGGTCGTGATGAGCCCGAAGAGCCTGCTTCGCCACCGCCACGCGGTGTCGGGCATCGCCGACCTGAGCCGGGGGCGCTTCGAGCCGGTGCTCGACGACGTCGCGCGGGCGGACGCGGCGCAGGCCGAGATCGCCCTCGACCCGCCGCGCGTACGCCGCGTGCTCCTGTGCAGCGGGAAGATCTACTATGCGCTGATCGCCGGGCGGCACGAGCGCAACGCGGACACCGTCGCCATCGTGCGCGTCGAGCAGCTCTACCCGTTCCCGCGCCGGGAGCTGGAAGGCGTCCTCGGTGGCTACCCGAACGCGGAGCGCATCTGCTGGGTGCAGGAGGAGCCGGAAAACATGGGGGCCTGGCGTTTCGTCGAGCCGCTGCTGCGACCGCTGCTGGGCGGGCGGACGCTCGCCTACGTGGGACGCGACGAGGCCGCCAGCCCAGCCTCCGGATCGTACAAGATGCACCAGGCGGAGGAGGCCGACCTGGTGAACCGCGCCTTCGCGCGCCTCTAGCGGCGCGCGGGAGAGGGGACATGTTCGAGGTCCGGATCCCGAGTCTGGGGGAGTCGGTGACCGAGGCGCGGATCGCGCGCTGGGCCAAGGCCGACGGCGAGTCCGTCGCGCAGGACGAGGTGCTGTTCGAGCTCGAGAGTGACAAGGCGAGCATGGAGCTGCCCGCCGAGCGTGCCGGCGTGCTCCACATCGTGAAGCAGGAGGGCGAGACGGTCGTCGTGGGCGATCTGGTCGCGCGCATCGAGGACGGTGCGGGTGCAGGCGCGACGCCCGCCCGGGCGCCGGTGCCGGCGACGGGACACGTGCCGTCCCCGCCGCCCGCCCGCGCCTGCCGCCGCTTCGCAACCTCCGTCGCCGCCCGGGAGCAGGGCGGTGGGCCCACTCAGCCCGGCGGTGCGAAACCTGATCGAGGAGCACGGCCTCGACCCCGCCGCGATCGCGGCTTCGGGCAGGGGCGGGCGGCTCACCAAGGCCGACGTGCTCGTGCATCTCGAGGGCCGCGCCGCACCCGCTCCGGCCGCACCTGCGGCCGCTGCGGCGGCCACGGCGCAGGCTGCCGCAAGTCCGGCGACGGCGCCGGCCTCGACGGTGTCGCTGACCGCGCGTCCGGCGCCTCGCCCGGCGGGCGAGGGTGAGGAACGCGTCGCGATGACCCGCATCCGCAAGCGCATCGCCGAGCGTCTCGTCGCCGCGCAGCACACCGCCGCCATCCTCACCACGTTCAACGAGATCGACTGCAGTGCCGTGATGGCGCTGCGCGCGCAGCACAAGGATCGCTTCCAGCAGAAGTACGGCGTGGCGCTCGGGTTCATGTCGTTCTTCGCCCGCGCCTGCATCGCCGCGCTGGCAGAGATTCCCGCCGTCAACGCCGCGATCGACGGCGACGACGTCGTCTACAAGCACTTCGTCCACCTCGGCGTGGCGGTCGGTACGGAGCGCGGGCTCGTGGTGCCCGTGGTCAAGCACGCCGACGCCATGTCGTTCGCCGATCTCGAGCGCGAGATTGCCCGCCTCGCCGGGCTCGCACGGGACGGCAAGCTCGCCGTCGACGACCTCGTCGGGGGCACCTTCACGATCTCGAACGGCGGCGTGTACGGCTCGTTGCTCTCCACCCCGATCCTCAATCCGCCCCAGAGCGGCATCCTCGGCATGCACAAGATCGAGAAGCGACCGGTCGTGGTGCAGGATCAGATCGTCGTGCGCCCGATGATGTACGTCGCGCTGTCGTACGACCACCGCCTGGTGGACGGCGCGCAGGCCGTCACCTTCCTCGTGCGCGTGAAGGAACGCCTCGAGGATCCGGCGCGGCTGCTCCTCGACGTCTGATGGCGGAGCGCTTCGACCTCGTCGTCATCGGCTCGGGACCGGCGGGCTATACCGGCGCCATCCGCGCCGCCCAGCTCGGCATGCGGGTCGCGTGCGTCGAGAAGGATCCACCGCTCGGCGGAACCTGCCTGAACGTCGGCTGCATCCCCAGCAAGGCGCTGCTCGACTCGAGCGAGCTCTTTCACCAGGCGCGGCACGGGCTCGGCGAGCACGGCGTGCGCACCGGCGACGTCTCTCTCGACCTGCCGGCGATGCTGGCGCGGAAGGACAAGATCGTGCACGGCCTCACCCAGGGCATCGCCGGTCTCTTCCGCAAGAACAAGATCACCCGGGTGGCCGGGACGGGTCGCCTCGCTGCGGCCAACCGCGTCGCGGTGCGGGGAAGCAACGGCGAGGTCACGCTCGAGGCGGCCCACGTCCTCATCGCGACCGGCAGCGAGCCGATCCCACTTCCGTCGCTGCCCTTCGACGGCGAGCGCATCGTCAGCTCGACGGAGGCGCTCACGCTGCCGCAGGTACCCGGCCGCCTGCTCGTGGTCGGCGCCGGCGCGATCGGCCTCGAGCTGGGCTCGGTGTGGAGCCGGCTCGGGTCCGAGGTCCTGGTGGTGGAGTTCCTCGATCGCATCGTGCCATGGGCCGACGCCTCGATGTCGAAGCAGCTCCAGCGGGCCCTCACCAAGCAGGGTCTCGCCTTTCGCCTCTCGACGCAGGCGAAGGCGGCGGAGCGTACCGGCGACGGCATGCGCGTCACCCTCGCCGGTCCGGCCGAGCCACCCGTCATCGAGACCGACGTCATCCTCGTGGCCGTCGGTCGCCGTCCGTACACCGAGGGGCTGGGCGCCCGCGAGCTCGGTGTGGCCTTCGACGAGCGCGGGCGCATCGTCGTCGACGAGCGCTTCGCGACCAGCCTGCCCGGTGTCTACGCCGTGGGCGACGTGATCCCGGGGCCGATGCTGGCGCACAAGGGCGAGGAGGAGGCCGTCGCCGCGGTCGAGGGCATGGCCGGCCATCCCGTTCACGTCGACCACGACGTGATCCCGAACGTCGTCTACACGGCGCCGGAGCTGGCGAGCGTCGGGATGACGGAAGAGGAGGCCAGGAGCCGCGGCCACGAGGTGCGCGTCGGCACCTTCCCCTACCAGGCGAATGCGCGCGCGCGCTGCCTGGGCGAGACCGAGGGCGGCGTCAAGGTCATCGCCGATGCGAAGACCGACCGCATCCTCGGCATCCACATCCTCGCCGCCCGGGCGTCGGATCTCATCGCCGAAGCGGTGCTCGCGATGGTGTACGGTGCCAGCGCGGAGGATGTCGGGCGCACCATCCACGCTCACCCGTCGCTACCCGAGGCCATCAAGGAAGCGGCGCTCGGGGTCGCCGGTCGGTCGATCAACATCTGACCGCGCGCGGCGGGTTGCCGCCGCGCGCGGGACGTCGTCCTACTTCTTCTCTTCCTTCTTCTCGCCTTCCTTGGGCGCCGCAGCCGGCTGCTCCTTCATGATCTCGAGCAGCTCGACGTCGAAGACCAGCGTGGAGCCCGGCTTGATCTTGGGCGGGGCGCCGCGGTCGCCGTAGGCGAGGTCGGACGGGCAGACGAGCTTGGCCTTGCCCCCGACCTTCATCATGCCCACACCCTCGGTCCAGCACTTGATGACCTGGTTCAGCGGGAACGTCGCGGGCTGGCCCCGCTCCACCGAGCTGTCGAACACCGTGCCGTCGGTGAGCTTGCCGGTGTAGTTCACCTTCACCTTGTCGGTGGGCTTGGGAATGTCGCCGCTGCCCGCCTTCTCCTCGAGGTAGATCGCGCCGGAGGGCGTCTTCTTGGCGCCCTTCTCGGCGGCGGCCTTGTCGAGGAACGGCTGGGCCGCCTTCTTCTCGGTCTCGGCGGCCGCCTTGGCGCGGGTCTGCTGGAGCTCCTGGATCTTCGGCATGTACTTCTCGAGATCGACCTTCTTCTCCTCCTTGGAGAAGAGGCCGTCGTTCATCCCGGCCTCGATCGACTGCAGCTCGGCCGGGGTCAGGGAGAAGGCCGCGAGGTTGCGGCTGAGCGCGAGGCCGAGTGCATAGAGCGTCTTCTGGTCCTCGGTCTCGAGCTTCACGTCCGCGGCGCGGGCCGCGGGGGCGAGGGCCAGGGCCACGAGCAGCGCGGCGGCGACGGTTCGCATGAGATTACTCCTTTGTCGGCGAGAGAATCCGGCGGTACTAGCTGCCTTCGGCTCCGGGGGCAAGAGCGCAACCGGGAGACCTGCGCGACCGGGGTCGATCCGTGCTAGAAGCCTGGCATGGACGGCAGGAGGCCGGCGCGAAGCGTTTTCGTGGTGAGCACGATCCTGCTCGCGGCCGGGTCGCGGGCGGCGGTCCCCACCCGCTGAGCAGCCATGCCGCGCTCGGGCCGACGCCGCGGGGCCGGCGTGCTCGCGCTCCTCGCGATCGCGACGGCCGCGCTCGCCGGTCCCTCGCACGACGCCACCTCGCACCGCCGCTTCGACGACCCGGCCTACTGGTCGAAGGTATTCGACGATCCGGCGCGCGCGGAGTGGCAGAAGCCCACGGAGGTCGCCGCGGCGCTCGCCCTGCGCCCGGGGCAGGCGGTCGCCGACCTCGGCGCCGGCACGGGCTACTTCACGCGGCCGCTGGCCGAGGCGGTGGGCCCGGCGGGGACGGTGTACGCGGTCGACGTCGAGCCGAACCTGGTCGCGCATCTGCGCGAGCGAGCTGCCCGCGAGGGCCTCTCCAACGTGCGCCCGATCCTCGCCGCGGCGCGCGATCCGCATCTGCCGGCCGCGGGAGTCGACGCCGTGCTGGTGGTCGACACCTATCACCACATCGACGACCGCATCGGGTACTTCCGCCGCCTGCGGCGCGCCCTCCGCCCGCGCGGGCGCGTCGCCGTCGTCGACTGGCACAAGCGGCCGATGCCGGTGGGACCGGAGATGGACCACAAGATCGCCCGCGAGCAGGTGGTCGACGAGATGGACGCGGCGGGCTACCGGCTGGTCGAGGAGCCGACATTCCTCCCGTACCAGTATTTCCTGGTCTTCCAGCCGCGCTGAGCGTTCGCCGTGCCCGTCGCTTCGCGCCGTCCCCTCGGCCTGCGCCTGCTGAATGGAGTCGGTGGCGCCCTGCGGGCTGCCGGCCTGCCCCTCCTGCGTCTCGACGAGGCGTCGCTCCTCGCCGAGGCGTCGCGGCAGACCGGGCTCGACGACTTCGGGGACGACGGCTTCCGGGATCCGCTGCGGCGGCTTCTCGCGTCGTACGAGTCCGAGGCGAGGTTGACGGTGCTGGGGCGGCTGATCGCCCGGCGCGACGCCGTGCGCCTCCTCCAGAACCGGCTCCGCCTGGTCGACACGTGGCGGCGCCACCCGGAGATCGCCGCGGAAGAGGTTCACGCGCCCATCGTCATCGTGGGCCTGCCGCGCACCGGGACGACCGTCCTGCACGGGCTGCTGGCGCAGGACCCCCGGAACCGCGTGCCGATGACGTGGGAGGTGATGCATCCCTGGCCCGCGCCCGAACGCGCCACGTACGACACCGACCCGCGGATCGCGCAGGTCGAGCGCCACTTCGCCGGCGTCGAGCGCGTCATCCCCGGCTTCGAGTCCATGCACCCGATGGGCCCGCTGCTGCCCCAGGAGTGTGTCGCCCTCACCGCGCACGAGTTCGCGACCATGATCTACCATACCGCCAACCGGGTCCCGTCGTATCAGCGCTGGCTCGACGGTGCGGATATGCGTCCGGTGTACCGTGCGCACCGGCGCTGGCTGCAGTATCTGCAGTGGAGATGTCCGGGCGAGCGGTGGGTGCTCAAGTCACCCGGTCACCTGTGGGCGATCGACGCGCTGCTCGGCGAGTACCCCGACGTGCGCATCGTCCAGACGCACCGCGATCCGCTCAAGGTCGTCGCCTCGCTGGCGAGCCTGGTGACGCTGCTGCGCAGCATGGCGACCGACGAGATCGATCCGCACGAGATCGGCGCCGACTGGACGGAGCGCCTGGCAGAAGGCCTCCGCCGCGGCATGGCGGCGCGGGCGAACGGCCTGCTGTCGCCGTCGCAGGTGGTCGACGTGCAGTTCCACGACCTGCTGCGCGACGAGATCGCGACGGTTCGGCGGATCTACTCCCATTTCGGCCTGACGCTGCCGCCGGACGTCGAGGCGCGGATGCGCGCGTTCCTCGCCGCCAATCCGCGCGAGAAGCACGGCGCGCATCGCTATGCGTTCACCGCCGCCGGCCTGGACGAGACGACCGAGCGGGCACGCTACGCGGACTACGAGGCGCGCTTCGCGATCCCGCGCGAAGCCGTCGACTGACCGGCTACTGGCCTCCGCCCCGCAACGTCTCCAGCGACACCACCTCCGAGGCCGGCTGCGGCGGCAGCGCGGCGGCCTGGAGCCAGCGGCAGAAGACGAGCCCGTCGCGCTGGCCGGCGGTGGAGATCCAGTTCGGGACTCCGGGATCGCGATGCGCCAGCACGACCCGGAAGCCGCCGTCCGCGCCCAGCTCGGCCTGGGCGTGGTTCAGCGACACGCGGTGGTGGCGATGGTCGAGCGACTGCATGTAGCGGTTCCAGGCCTGGACGCCCCAGTAGGTGCAGGGTGGAATCGTGCCCGAGATCACCAGCGCCTGGTCGGGCTCGAGGCGGAAGGCACCGAGCGCATAGACGTTGTCCGGCGTGCCCCAGCCCGGGACGTGCGGACTCCAGGGCATGGGTGGACCGACGAGGTTGGGGGGGAGCTCCGGGAGCGGGACGACGCTCAGGGTCTCGCGCACGAAGGTCGCCACGGCGCGCAGCCGGCGGGCGAGCGCGGCGTCGTCGAGCGGCGCGGGCGGCGGCGGCGGGGCGAGCGCCTCGATCCGGAAACGTGACGGCCGCGCGGTGGTGGGATCGAGAAAATACTCCCGGGCGATGACGCAGACGGCGTCCGGATCGAGACGTGCCCAGTCGGCCGTACCCTCCGGAGGGGGAGAGCGGCTCAGCACGATCTCGAAGCGGCCGTCGGCCGCGAACCTGAGGTCGCGCTGCGAGACGTTCGTCACCACGCGCTCCGACCATTCGCCGTCCGGCTTGCCGCCGTAGACGCAGAACGCGAGATAGACCCCGTCGCCGCGCACACCGGCGATGCGGTAGGCGCGGTCGCCGCGCACCGGGGCGAAGTGGTAGACGGAGTCGACGTTGTCGCCCAGGATCTTCCGGGTGGGAGACGCGAGCGGCGTGAAGGCGGGTCGCTCGGCGTCGGCTTCGAGGTAGAGGTCGAAGGCGTAGCCGAGCAGGTGGGTGAGGTGGTGGTAGCCGTCGGCGATTCCCTGCGCATCGAGCGGTCCGCGTGGTGGAGCGAGGAACGTCGCGTCGGCCTCGCGCAGGAGCTCGAGGAGGGCGAGCCACGCGCGCCGGCTCTCCGGTTCCGGAGCCGTCATCGGCCCGGCGTCGGCGTGCAGGTGACCGTGCAGGCCACGCGCGAGAGGCAACACGTCCGGCAGCTGCCGGTCGCGATCGGCGCCGTCCAGCAGTTGGGTCCCACCGGGTTGAGCGGGGCAGACGTGCCGGCGCGGAGGTCCGACGGCAGCATCAGGAAGAGACTGCTCGGAAGCGGCGTGACCTCGCTCACCGCGCTCGGGGCATCCGGCTGGTCGCGGTGAAAGTAGGCGAGCACCGAGCGCCGGACGTAGATCAGCTGCGTGTCCAGACGACTCGCCTGCAACACGAAGTCCGGGTTGCCGTTCTGCGCGACATACGCCTTGATGGTCGGATCGGCGGCGGCCTCGCGCATGACCTCACCGGCGCCGAGATCGCGGGCGTTCAGCAGGATGCCGAGGTAGCGCGTCGCCGGCGTCGACCGCGAACCGACGCAGGCGGCGGTCGACAGCACCAGACCGGCGACCCAGGCGCTCCCCCGCAGCAGCACGCATCAGACCTGCCTCAACTCGACCGGTCCGGGCAAGCCCCGGGATGCACCGGAAACTCGAGCGCGCGGGCTGCCCGAACGAGCCTGTCGTCGTAGCTTGCCAGCGTGATACGGTCGCCCCGGTCGCGGAGGAAGCTCATGGTCGCGAGGTGGAGCGCATCGAGCGTTCGGACCGCCATCGGAAACGGTTCTGTCGCCCGCGCGAGCACCACCGGGCTCAGCTCCACGATCGACACGACGCCAAGCAGCTGCCGGACCTCCTCGGCGTGGCTTCGCCCGAGGCCCCTGGCATTGATCCGAGTCCACAGCTCGTACTCGAGCAGTCGGCTCGAAACGAGCAGCTCCGCCCAGAGCGCAGGCTCGGGCGCACGCGTCTCACCGAGGAGGTGAGCCAGGGCAACGGAGGTGTCGAGGTAGGTCACCGGTCGGCGCGATCGCGATCGAGCTCGCGAAGGATGGTCTCGGTGGTCGCCACAGGCTTGCGCGGAGGCACCGTACCCCGCGGCGCGAGAGGCGGCCGGAGGACGCCGTCCCGGAGGAGCGCTGCAAGATGAACATCCGTGACGGAGTCGCCCCGCCCGGCCGCGGGCGGGCTGATCTCGGCGACGACGCGGTCGCGATCGGTGACCAACACCGTCTCCCCTCGGGCGACGAGCCGAATGTACTCACTCAGCTTGTTCTTCAGCACCTTGAGACCGACCGCGCGCATGACCATGAAGGTAGCTCCCGGAAGCTACCGTGGTCAACCGCGCGGCCGGCGTGACGGGTGGGGCGCTCCGGATCGGCGCGCTCGAGCCGGATATCAACGCCTGCCGGAGCGCTCGTCGAACCGGCGGGAAGCGAACCGGGTGTCATGTGGGGCGCGATCCTCGAGCGCGCCATCGCGGGCGGTCTCCGAGGAGTCGCGGAGGTGAACGGCGAGAGGATTCGGAAGAGCGCATCCGATAGCAGCGCTCTGGTCGGTGCCATCTGGAGCGTGGCGGCGCCCGCCCCGCTCCACGAGCGGCTTCACCTTCGACTTCCCCTGGGAGAGGGCGCGCAACGAGGACAGACAACCATGGCTGCGACCGTGACCCTGCGCGCCGCTACCGCGACCCCGTCGGCAGCGTTGACACACGATCCCGCGTCGCGTTGAAGGAGCCCTCCCATGCCGCAGTTCATCTTCACGATGAAGGATCTCCGCAAGATCACCCCCCAGGGAAAGGAGATCCTCAAGGGCATCTGGCTCTCCTTCTACGCCGGCGCGAAGATCGGCGTCCTCGGCCACAACGGCGCCGGCAAGAGCACGCTGCTCCGGATCATGGCCGGGGTCGAGCGCGACTTCGCGGGCGAGGCGTTCGCCGGCGAGGGCGCGACCGTCGGCTTGCTGTCGCAGGAGCCCGCGCTGGACGCGGGAAAGACGGTGCGCGAGGTGGTGGAGGAGGGCGCCGCGGCCACGCGCCAGCTTCTCACGCGCTTCGAGGAGGTCTCGACCGCGCTCGGCGAGCCCATGTCCGACGAGGAGATGGAGAAGCTCCTCGGCGAGCAGGGTCGCCTGCAGGACGCGATCGACGCCGCCAACGCGTGGGAGCTCGATCGCCAGCTCGAGGTGGCGATGGACGCGCTGCGCTGCCCGCCGCCCGACACGCCCGTCCAGACGCTCTCCGGTGGCGAGCGCCGTCGGGTCGCGCTCTGCCGCCTGCTGCTGCGCCAGCCCGACCTGCTCCTCCTCGACGAGCCGACCAACCATCTCGACGCCGAGTCGGTGGCGTGGCTGGAACGCCACCTCCAGGAGTACGCCGGCACGGTCGTCGCGGTGACGCACGACCGGTACTTCCTGGACAACGTCGCGGGCTGGATCCTGGAGCTGGATCGCGGCGCGGGGATTCCCTGGGAAGGCAACTACTCGTCGTGGCTCGAGCAGAAGGAGCAGCGCCTGGGCCAGGAGGAGAAGGAGACCTCGGCGCGCCGGCGGACGTTGCAGCGCGAGCTCGAGTGGGTGCGCATGGCGCCGCGCGCCCGCCAGGCCAAGGGCAAGGCGCGCCTCGCGCAGTACGAGCAGCTCCTGGCCGAGGACCAGTCGCGCGAGGCCCGTCAGGGCACTGCGCAGATCACGATTCCCGCCGGGCCCCGGCTCGGCGATCTCGTGGTCGAGGCCAAGGGCCTGCGCAAGGGCTACGGTGACCGGCTCCTGATCGATGGGCTCGACTTCACGCTGCCGCGGGGCGGCCTGGTCGGGGTCATCGGTCCGAACGGCGCCGGCAAGACCACGCTCTTCCGCATGATCACCGGGCAGGAGCAGCCCGACGCGGGAACGCTTCGCCTGGGCGACACGGTGGCGCTGGCGTACGTCGACCAGAGCCGCGAGACGCTCGACGGCGAGCGCACGCTGTGGGAGGAGATCTCCGACGGGGGCAACGAGCTCATCCTGGTGGGAAAGCGCGAGGTCAACTCGCGGGCCTACGCCGCCTCGTTCAACTTCAAAGGGCCCGATCAGCAGAAGAAGGTGCGCGACCTCTCGGGCGGCGAGCGCAACCGCCTGCACCTCGCGAAGCTGCTGCGCAGCGGCGGCAATCTGCTGCTGCTCGACGAGCCCACCAACGATCTCGACGTCGATACCCTGCGCGCCCTCGAGGACGCGCTCGTCGCCTTCGCCGGCTGCGCCGTCGTGATCAGCCACGACCGCTGGTTCCTCGACCGCATCGCCACCCACGTCCTCGCCTTCGAGGGTGACAGCCGCGTCGTGTGGTTCGAGGGCAACTACCAGGACTACGAAGCCGACCGCCGCAAGCGCCTCGGCGCCGAGGCCGACCAGCCCCATCGCATCAGGTATCGCCGGCTGACGGCGTGACGAGTGGGCCGATCCGCATGCGGCCCTCCACGACGATCGCCCCGCGGCCCGGCTCCAGCACCTTCACCGGGTTCAGCTCCAGCTCGTGCAGCTCCGGGACGACCTCGACGAGGGCCGAGACACGCTGGATGACCGAAACCAGCGCCGGCCGGTCGCCCGGCGGTGCCCCGCGGTATCCCGCGAGGAGGCGGGCGGCCCGCAGCTTCGAGAGCATCTCCTCGGCATCCAGATCGGTCACCGGCGGCGGCCGGCAGCTCATGTCGCGCAGCAGCTCGACGAGCACGCCGCCGAGCCCGCACACCACCAGCGGGCCGAAGGTGGGGTCGCCGGTGACGCCGACGAGCGCCTCGATGCCCCCCTCGACCTGGCGCTGGAGCAGCACGCCGTCGAGGCGGTAGCCGGCGGCGTCCAGGCGCGCGCCGAGCCGTTCCACCGCCGCGGCCAGCGCCTCGGGGGTCTCGATGCCGAGCTCCACCCCGTCCACGTCGCGCTTGCGGAAAAGCTCGGGCGCGATGGCCTTGGCCACCAGCGGGTAGCCGATGCGGTGCGCGGCGGCGACGGCGCCCTCGCGCGTGGTGCGGACGATCTCCGCGAACTCGATGCCGGCCGCCCGCAGCATCGTGGCGAGGTCCTCGGGCTCGAGCCACACCGGGCCGTCGGCTCCCGCGAGCACGCGCTCGACGACCGCACGGATCGCGTCGCGCGGGAAGCGGCCGAGGCTCAGCGGGACGCCGGGGGCGCGCTGCCGCCAGCGCCCCCAGCGTACGGCGGCGGCGAGTGCCTCGGCGGCGTTCTCGGGGAAGCTGTACGAGGGGATCGCCCCTCGCGGCCCGCTGCCGAGCAGCGCCGGAGCGCCGCGCGTGGACAGGAAGACCGCGAGCACCGGCTTCTCCGCGGGCACGGCCGCGGCGCCGCGCGCGATGGCGAGGGCGACGTCCTCTGGACGGGTCACCATGGGCGGCACGTAGATCACGACCAGCGCGTCGACCGCAGGATCGGCGCCCAGCGCGGCGATGGCGCGCTCGTAGTGCTCCGGGGCGCCCGCGGCGAGCAGGTCGAGCGGATTCGCGAGCCGCGCGATCGGTGCGAGGACGTCCCGCAACGCTTCGAGGGTGGCGGGCGCCGGCGGCGGCAGGACGAGCCCGCGGGCCTCGCAGGCGCCGGCGAGCAGCGCACCGGGGCCGCCGGCATTGGTGACCACGCCGACGCGGTTACCCGGCGGCACCGGCTGCGTGGCGAGCAGCGCGGCGACGTCGACCATGCCTTCGAGCGTCGCCGTGCGGATCACACCGGCGTGCTCGAAGAGCGCGTCGATCCCGACGTCGAGGCTGTCGAGTGCGGTGGAATGGTCCCGTGCCGGCCGCGTGCCGGCACCCGAGCGTCCCGATCTGACGGCGACGATCGGCTTCACCCGCGCCACCTCGGGCGCGAGGCGGGCGAACGTGCGCGGGTTCCCGAAGCTGTCGAGGTAGAGCAGCACGACCCGCGTGCGCGGGTCCTCGGCCCAGTACGCCAGCAGGTCGTTGCTCGAGACGTCGGCGCGGTTGCCGGCCGACACGAACGTGGACACGCCGAGATTCAAGCTGTGGAAATGGTCCAGGATGGCGATCCCGAGCGTGCCGCTCTGCGACAGCATGCCGACCGAGCCCGGCGCGGGCCACGCCGCGGCGAAGGTGGCGTTCAGCGACACCGCCGGGTCCGTGTTGAGGACCCCGAGGCAGTTCGGACCCACGAGCCGCATGCCGGAGCTGCGCACCAGCTCGACCAGCTCGCGCTGGGCCAGGAGGCCGGCGGCCGACGCCTCGCCGAACCCGGCCGAGACCACGACGACGCCGCGCACGCCGGCACGGGCGCAGTCGCGTACCACGTCGAGCACCGCGGCGGCGGGCACGGCGATCACCGCGAGATCGACGCGCTCGCCGATGGCGCCCACGCTCGCCCAGCAGCGCAGGCCGTCCACCATGTCGGCGTGCGGGTTCACCGGATAGATGGCCCCGGTGAAGCCCGCGCGGCGCAGGTTGCGCAGCAGCGTGCTGCCGATGGTGCCCGCGTGCCGCGACGCGCCCACCAGCGCCACGGCTCGCGGCCGGAGGATGGCGTCCAGGCTGCGGGCGGCGGCGAAGCGCTCGCGCCGTTCCGTCGCGGCCGCGTGCTCCTCCGTCTCCTCGGTCGGAAAGGTGACGTGGAACACGCCATCCGCGATCGAGCGCTTCACGCGGAAGCCGCTGCTCGCGAAGACGCGGAGCATGCGGTTGTTCTCGCCCAGCACGTCGGCCTCGAACTCCGCGATGCCGTTTGCCCGCGCGATGATCGCGAGGTGCGCGAGGAGGAGCGTGCCGAGGCCGCGCCCCTGAAAGACGTCGCCCACCGTGAACGCCACCTCGGCACGGTGCGGGGGACGGGGCGAGTCATCCGTCACCGCGTAGCGCGCGACGGCGATGATCCGCTCGTCGCTGCCGACGCGCAGCGTGGTCACCAGGGCTGCGCGGCGGGCGAAGTCGAGCTCGGTGAACGCGGTCAGCTCTGCGTCGGTGAGCCGCCGCTTGGCCCGGAAGAACCGGAAGTAGACCGCCTCGGGGCTGAGCTCGGCAAAGCCACGGGCCAGCTCGGCGCGATCCCCCGGCCAGATGGCGCGCACGTGGACCGAGGTGCCGTCCCGCAGGATGACGTCGGCGGCGTAGTCCCTCCAGGGATCGGCCATCGGGTGCGCCGGATCATAGGGGGCTTCCTCGCTCCGGTCATCCGGGCACGGTGGCGAACGACCCGCGGAGCCGGCTACAACCTGCGCCGCGGACATGTGGTACTTCGCGTACGGCTCGAACATGCAGAGCGACACGCTGCGAGGCCGGCGTGGGATCGGCTACCGGCGCGCGATCGGCGTCCGCGCTCCCGGCTGGCGTGTGGTGTTCGACAAGCCGCCGCTGTTCCCGATCGGAGAGGCCTTCGCCAACATCGTCGCCGAGCCCGGCACCGCGGCGCTCGGCGTCGCCTTCGAGGTGAGCGCGGACGAGCTGGCGCACGTCGAGCTGTCCGAGGGCGTGACGCTCGGGAACTATCACCGCGTGCTGCTCGAGGTCGAGCCGCTCGCGCCCGTCCCAGACCCGCCGCGGACGGCGGTCTCGCTCACCTCGGAGCGCCGTGATCCGACGCTGCGGCCGTCGACGCGCTACATGGCGCTGGTGGTCGCGGGTGCACACGAGCACGGCCTGCCGCCCGAGTACGTGGACGAGCTGCGCGCGGTTCCCGCCAACCAGCCGACCGAGGTCGCGCTCGCGTTCCGGCCGCTGCTGGATGCCGGCCTGCGCCGGTGGCGGCGCTAGGAAGCCGCACCGGCACGCCGACGTCGGTGCACGACGAACCCGATCAGCGCGCCGAGCGTGACGAGCGACAGCGCCGCCCCCACCCGGAGGCTCGCCGGGGCGTAGGAGAACTCCACCACGTGGTCGCCCGGCTCGAGCGCAACGCCCCGGAAGAGGTAGTCGGCGCGTAGCACGGGGCGCTTCTCGCCGTCGACCGTGACCCGCCATCCGGGCCAGTGGAGGTCGGCGAGGACCAGCACGGCTGGGCGTGGCGACTGCACGCGCAGGCGCGCCCGCTCCGGCGACAGCTCCTGCCAGGCGATTGCCTCGGCCGCTGGCGCGGCGCCATCGGAGCGCCACTCGATCTCGCGGTCGACGAGAACGAGCGTCCGGGGATCGAAGTCGCCCTGCCGTACCCTGGCGAGCGCGGTGTCGGGGTCGCGAACGACCTCGTGTCGGGGAACGAGATAGGCGCGGGGCAGGCTCCGCAGGTTCTCCCACACGCGCATCGTCCCGGCATCGGCGACCAGTCGCAGGCGCGGCGCGATGCGGACCGGCCACTGGTGTGCTGCACCGGCGACGATCCAGCGGGTGGCGAGCATGTCGAGGCTGCGCCAGCCCGCCTCGGTGATCGGGGGAAGAAAGCGGCCCCCGAACATGGTGGGATCGATCTGCGTGAGATTCATGGCGGCGAGGAAGCGTTCGTACTCGCGCGGGAGCAGCGAATCCTGATCCTGCACGACGGGATAGCGATAGAGCGAGCCCGACTTCTCCATGGTGAGAAAGCGCTCGGCCATGTTCTTGACGATCAGCGTGCGCTCCTCGCCGCCTTGCTCCCGGAGAACCGACACGAACGGAGGCGCGGCGAAGAACGACCGCGGGTTGTTCTGCGGGATCATCATCTGACTGCCCGGCTGCGCGAAGCGCTCGACCGCGGCGAGGCCGACCAGCGCGACGGCCGCGACGGCGCCCGCGCGCCGCCCGGGCAGGAGCGGCAGCGCCACGATGGCCGCCAGCACGAGGAGGGCCGTGCGGCCAGGGCTGGCAAAGCGGATCCATCCGAGCGCGACGACCAGCATGCACGCAGCCGCGGTCACTCTCCGGACGATGGAGCGCCGCGCGGTCGCCCGCAGCACGTCGAGCCCGACGGCGGCGAGTACTGCCGCAATGGCCGCCGCGATGATGATCGTGCGGCTGACGACCCGGAACCGGGCGACGCCGGGCAGGTGGAAGAACCCTCGCGTGTAGAGGGGCGTGCCGAAGCCGACGAGGAGGCAGAGCACGACGACCACGAGGGCCGGAATCACGATCGCGCGACGGGATGAATCGGCGAGAGCGGCGAGGGCCAGGATGATCGCCGGCCCGCAGCTCACCGCGACCAGGAGGGTGAACGCCCACGCGGGCTCGCCGGGAATCGTCTCCGCGAGCGTCAGCGGACCGCGCGCGGCGTGCCCCATCAGCTCGAGGGTCGGGAGCAGCTGCACCGCCGAGACCAGGAGCGCGACCAGCCCGGCCAGCGCCAGGCAGCCTGCCACGGTCGCCAGATGGCGCAGCTCGCGGGGCTTGCGCGATGCGATGTGGACCAACGCTCCCGCGAGCACCGCGTAGGCCGTGTAGCAGACGATCTGCGGATGGCCGGTGAGCAGCTGGAGCGCCGTCACGCCCCCGAGCGCGAGCGCTCCCGCGACGGTCGGGCGATGGATGACGCGGGCTGCGCACAGGAGCACCGCCGGGATCCACGCATGCCCGGCGAGGTACGACGGGTGGATGCGCGAGAAGAGCAGCATGTCGTTCAGCATGAAGAGGATCGCCGCGAGCACGGCCGCGGCGCGCGACAGCGCGAGCGCCCGCGCGGCCGCGAAGGTGAAGCAGCCCGCCAGGCCGAGGTGAAAGGCGCACAGCCAGCCCAGGGCCAGATTCACGGGCAGGATCGCGGCGATGAGGTTCGGGG
The DNA here is from genome assembly GCA_963815115.1 of uncultured delta proteobacterium. GTDB lineage: Bacteria > Desulfobacterota > Binatia > DP-6 > DP-6 > CAVQLX01. The sequence goes on from CAWFFN010000005.1 coordinate 720,072, forward strand.
GATAGAGCGGGCCGCCGTTCCAGCTCGCCAGGGCGGGCATGCCGGCGAGCTGATACGGGTTCCAGCGCGGCAAGAGCTCCGCGGAGTGGTACAGGTACGAGAAGACCGGGTAGTAGATCGTGTAGAGATCGCTGTTCCAGAGGTCGATCCCCTTGGGGAGATGGACCGGGCCGACGATCCGCCACTGCCAGAAGGCGAACGCCGTGGCGAAGATCAGGCCCGCGAGGACGATCGACGCGCGGCGCGCCATTGCGAGTGCGCGTCAGCCGCCGTCGAGGGCGCGCTCGAAGGCCGCTCGCTCCCGCGGGTCGAAGGGCGGGCTCGGCGGCGTGTCGTCGTGGCGGTCGTCGAGGTAGCCCGCCGGGAGCTGCACGCGCCGCTGCGCCCGGGCGTCCTTCACGCGATTCGAGCGCATGGTGACCGTAGGAAACGGCTCCTCGGGATCGACACGGCCGACGATGGCCAGCATCTCCTCGACGCTCTCGATGGAGACCAGCGCGCCGCGCACCGCCGCCGAGTTCTGGAATCCCGCGGTGTACCAGGCGCACCACTTGCGCATCTGGCGGATGCCGTTCAGCGGACCGAAGAAATCGACGAGCAGCTCGGCGTGGCGCCGCATGAGGGCGGCGATGTCGCCGAAGCGCGGCTGCGGGGCCGGCTCGCGCCCGTCGAACACCGCGGCTAGCTCGGCGAACAGCCACGGCCGCCGCAGGCAGCCCCGGCCGACGATGACGCCGTCGCAGCCGGTGGCGCGCAGCATGCGCAGCGCGTCCCAGCACTCCCACACGTCGCCGTTGCCGAGCACGGGGATCGACACCGCGGCCTTGAGCGCGCCGATGGCGTCCCAGTCGGCCTCGCCGGAGTAGAGCTGGGCCGCGGTGCGCGCGTGCAGTCCGATGGCGACGGCGCCCTCCGCCTCGGCGACGCGGCCGGAGTCGAGGAACGTGAGCAAGCGGTCGTCGATGCCCTTGCGCACCTTGACCGTGACCGGCACCTGTCCGGCGCCCCGTACCGTCGCGGCGACCAGCCGGGCCATCAAGCGAGAGCGCAGCGGGATCGCGCTCCCGCCGCCGTGCCGCGTCACCTTGGGCACCGGGCAGCCGAAGTTGAGGTCGAGGTGCTCGACGCCCTCGGCGACCAGCAGGCGCGCGGTCTCCTCGAGGTCGGACGGATTGCTGCCGTAGAGCTGCACCGAGCGCGGGCGCTCGCCCGGGCGGCTCGAGGCGAGCAGGCGCGTCATGTGGTTGCCTTCCAGGAAGCCGCGCGCGGTGATCATCTCGGAGACGTAGAGGCCGGCGCCGAACTCGCGGCAGAGCGTGCGGAACGGGTAGTTGGTGACGCCCGCCATGGGCGCCAGCACGACGGGAGGCCAGATGCCGAGCGAGCCCAGCGCGAGCGGGCGGAACTCACCGGGCCGTGCGACGGGCACGTCGCGGTTGCGCGGCGTCGCGTCCCGGCCGGCGGTCCCGGGTGCCCGGTCGGGCCCGGGAATGATCGGCGAACGCTGCTCGACGGGTGCGACTTTCACGCTGTCTCCGAGGGACCTCTGTCTAGCCGACGGCCGTCGAGTTGTCATGTCGCGTCGGCAAAGCCACCGGCGGCGTGGTTCCTCCCGGGACCGCACCTGCTAAAACGACGCGGTGTCCGAGGCCTACGACGGCTTCGCTTCCCACTTCGACGCCTGGCAGCAGGCCTTCGGCGGCGCGTACGACGACCTCATCTTGCCGCGCCTCCTGGCGGCCCTCGCACGCCATCCGCGGCCGGTGCGGCGCGTGATCGATCTCGGCATCGGGACCGGTGATCTGGTGGTGGCCCTCGCGCGCGCCGGCTACACGGTCGTCGGTGTCGACCGCTCGCGGCCGATGCTCGACGTTGCGCGCGCGAAGGTCGCGGCGGCAGGGCTCGGCACGGCAGCGACGCTGCTGCACCAGGACATCCGCGCGCTGCGACTCGACGCGCCCGCGGATGCCGCCTGCTGCGTCTATACCGTCGCCAACCAGCTCACCGGCGACGACGACCTCGCGCGCGCGCTGTCGGCGGTGCGCCAGGCGCTCGTACCCGGCGGCCTGCTGCTGTGCGAGGTCAATCTCCCGGAAGCGTACGCGCGCTACTGGAGCGGGGTGGAGACGATCACGCTGCCGGACGCGGTCGTGACGCGCGAGCACGTCCACCTCGCGGGGTCCGCGACCCTGGAAGCCCGCGTCACCATCCGCCGCCACGACGGCACGACGGTGTGCGATCGGATCGCGCAGCGGCCATACGGCGACGCCGAGCTGGAGGCCGCATTCACCGGCGCCGGCTTCGGCGTGGCCGGCGTGGAGCGCTTCAACCCCTTCGACGCCGCCGGCCCGGCCGTGAAGGCGCTGTGGAACGCTCAGCGTCTGCCGGGGCGCGCGTAGCTGGTGCGATCGCGAACGTTCGCCGCGGCGAAGGCCTCGACACGCTCGCGGCACTTGTTGCAGTCGCCGCAATGACGTCCATCGGGCGTGGGGCGCAGGCAGGAGAGCGTCAGCTCGAGCGGCAGATCGCTCCCGCGCCGGATGACCTCCGGCTTGCTGAGCTCGCGGTAAGGCGCCACGACCGCGAGCGGTGCTCGCAGCGCCTCCGAGGCGACGGCGGCGATGCCCGAGAAGAAGTGATGGGTGGCGTCCGGGAACGGGTTGCCCGCCAGCGAGCCGAGAGCGAGCGTCGGCCAGCCCTCGATGGCGGCGGCCACCAGCGCCTTCGAGAGCAGGACCAGGTTGCGGCCGCGAAGCTCGACGGCCTCGTCCGGCGCTCCCCACTCCGGTGTACCCTGGCCGCTCATGCTCCAGTGCGTGCCGTAGACGTCCGCCATGGGAAGCGTCAGATCTCGCGGCGGGGCCACCCGGGGCTCACCGACCGCATGGAGAAAACGCCCGAGGGCGGAGCGCTCGGCATCTTCCCAGGGATGTCCGGCGCGCACGAAGAGCGGCACGGCGCGCCCCGTGCTGCGGGCCAGGTCGACGAGGAGCACGGCCGAATCGAGGCCGCCGGAGCACAAGACGGCGACGGGGGGTCGCATCGGCCTGGCGACTACCATGCGACCGGGAGCAGTCAAGGCGAGGCGACCCCTGGCGCTCCCGGTACCTCCGCTCCCCTGGTAACCTGGGATGGTCGGCGCCGTATGATGCCTGCGAGGGACGACGATGCCACGAGTGGGCGTAGCCGCCAGCGGGCGGAGTGCATGGCTCGCGCGCAGGGGGGAGATCGCGACGCCTATCGCATGCTCCTCGAGGAGATAGGTCCCATCGTGCTCGGATGGCTTCGTCGCTGGCTGGCGGATCCGGAGGACCTCGCAGATGTCTATCAGGACACGCTCGTCCACCTGCACCAGGCCCGGCACACCTACGATCCCGCCCGCCCCTTCGAGCCCTGGCTGTTCGCGATCGCGCGCAACGCCGCCGCCGACCACGGCCGGCGGCGGCGCCGCGAGCGCACCTGGGAGACCGTCGTCGACCAGCTGCCCGACGTGGCCATGGAGGGGGGGGCGTTCGAGCCGGCGCTTGCCGAGGCGCTGCGGGCGTTGCCCCGACCGCAGCGCGAAGCGTTCACCATGCTGAAGCTCGAGGGGCTGTCGGTGGGCGTGGCGGCGGCTCGCGCCGGGGTGACTCCGGGGGCGCTCAAGGTGCGGGCCCACCGGGCCTACAAGGCGCTGAAGGCGCTGCTGGGGAGCTGAGCGATGCAGGAGCCCAGCTGGCAGGACGAGCTCGTCGACCGCCTGGTGACGGACGCCCGCCCCGTGCGGCCTCTCTGGCCCCCCGGAGCGCGCCTGGCCGTGTGGCTCGCGGTCGTCGCGCTGGTCGCGGTCGTGGTGGGGAGGCCCTACCTCCGATCCGACGTGGCACGCCGGTTGGCGTCGCCGACGTTCCTGCTCGAGATGGCCGCGATGCTGCTCGCGGGCAGCCTGCTCGGACTCGAAGCGCTGCGGGCTGCCGTCCCCGGGTGTCGGCCCAACCGGCCCGCGATCGGTGTCGCCATCGCGGCGGTGGCGCTCGTCGGCATCCTGCAGCTCCGCCAGCCCATCCACTGGGGCTGGACGCCGGACTTCTTCCTCCAGCTGGGTGAGCTGTGCCTCTGGCGGACGGCGGGGCTCGTGGTCGTCCCCTGGGTTTGGCTCCTCGCCGCCGTGCGCCGGGGGGCTCCCCTCGCCACCGCACGTGCGGCCGCGCTGGCCGGCGCGGCCGCATTCGGACTGACGTTCGTGATCATGCGGTTCTGCTGCCGGACGGACGAGCTGCTGCATCTGACGGTGTTCCACGTGCTGCCGGTGCTGGTTGGCACCGCACTGTCGGCCGGGCTCGGTCTGCTGCTCCTGGGACGCTGGCGACCCTCCTGAGCTGGCCGGCGTAACCATCGCCCGCCTCCATTCGTACCTCTCCTCGTAACCGTATGGCGTGGGCAGTGAAGCCCGCAGACAACCCCCGTTCGTGCTGCGGGGCCGAGCGGCAAGCGATCGAGCATGCGATCGATCACGGGCACGCCCGCCTGGTGGCGGTGGCCCGTCGACTGCTGCGGGACGAGGACGAAGCTCGCGAGGCAGTGCAGGATGCCTGCGTTCTCGCCCTCCGGGGCAGCGCGGGCTTCGCGCACCGGGCCCGGGCGTCGACCTGGCTGCATCGTATCGTGGTCAACGTGGCGCTGCTGCGGCTTCGTGCCCGCCGCCGGGGGGCCTCGGCCGCGCTGGACGCCGGCGTCTCGGCGGCCCTGCGCACGGCCGATTCGGCGGAGGAGGTCGTGGCCCGCGCCCAGCTGCGTCAGATGGTTCGCCGGGCCGTTGAAGCCCTGCCCGAGCGCTATCGTGCCGTGCTCGTGCTCCGCGACCTGCGCGACCGGGGAACGGCGGAGACGGCCGGCGCGCTCGGCCTCACGACGAACGCCGCCAAGATCCGCCTCCATCGTGCGCGCCAGGCGCTGCGCGGTGCGCTCGCTCCGCACGACCTCGTCGAGGTGGTCGCATGAACGCCCTCAGCCGGCGCCGCGGGCAGCCACCGGGCGAGTCGCGTCGCAGCCGCATGCCGGTCGCTCTGCGTGGCCAGCCGCTGACCGGCGAGCTCCAGCTCCGGCTCGCCGTGCTCGAGGACTGTCTGCGCAGCCTGCTCCTCACCCGTGGCAACGCCGCCGGGCGGCGGCGCCGTCGCGAGCTGGCCTGGATCGAGAGCCGCGACCGCGACGCGCCCTTCGCTTTCGAGAGCCTCTGCGACGCGCTCGGCATCGACGCCAATCGCCTGCGGCGTCGGGTGCACGTCGCGCTTGGACCCTCCGATCGGCTGTGCTAGGCGAGCGATCCGAGACTCCGTCGCGAGCATGGCACGAAACCGGTCCACCGAACGCCTCACCCTCGCCTCCGCTTGCGACCCGAGACCAAGTCTCGGGTCGCGCTGATGCTGCACCTGGGCTCGAGCACCGGCTCGGCGTGGCTTGCCCGCGCCCTCGCGCATCTGGACGAGATCCTCGTCGACCATGCCCATTGCGAGAAGAAGGCGGCGTCCACGGCGCTCAGCCTGCTTTTTCGCTATCCCGAGCAGACGGTGCTGCTCGCGCCGCTCGCCCGCCTCGCCCGCGACGAGCTGGCGCACTTCGAGGAGGTGCTCGAGCGACTGAAGGCCCGGGGGCTGGGACTCCGGCGCCAGCGCCCGAGCCCGTATGCCGCCGAGCTTCTCGCGGGCATCCGCGCGGCCGAGCCCGGGCGTCTGGTCGACACCCTCCTCTGCATGGCGCTCATCGAAGCGCGGAGCTGCGAGCGCCTGCAGCTCCTGGCCGGGTCCGTCGAGGACGCGGACCTGGCCGCGCTCTTCGCCGGCCTGGTCGCCGGCGAAGCCCGCCACCACCGTGCCTACGTCGAGCTGGCCGAGCGCATCGCCCCGCAGGACGAGGTGTCGCGGCGGCTCGACGAGCTCGCCCGACACGAGGCGGCGGTGCTGGCTCGAGCCCCCGCCTGGCCCCGCCTGCACGCGTGAGACGGCCGCTTCGCAGGCGGCGGTCATCCGCGCTATAGAATCGCAAACCGAAGGAGTTCCCGATGAGTACCGCGTCGACACCCTCCCAGTCGCGTCCCGAGCCGCACGCGCTCGCGGGCAGCGCCATGACCTGCGCCGACATGATCGTGCAGGTGCTCGCCGACGAGGGGGTGGACACGCTCTTCGGCTACAGCGGGGGGGCCATCCTCCCGACCTACGACGCCATCTTCCGCTACAACGGGACCCACCCGCAGCGCGAGATGCGGCTCGTCGTCCCGGCGACGGAGCAGGGAGCCGGCTTCATGGCCGCCGGGTATGCGCGCTCGACCGGGCGGGTCGGCGTGTTCGTCGTCACGTCGGGCCCGGGCGCCACCAACTCGGTGACCCCGGTGCGCGACTGCCAGGCCGACTCGGTTCCGGTCGTGCTGATCACCGGGCAGGTGCCGCGCGCGGCGATGGGCACCGACGCGTTCCAGGAGGCGCCGGTCTTCAACATCATGGCCGCGTGCGCCAAGCACATCTTCCTGCTGACTGACGAGAGCAAGGTCGAGGCGACCATCCGGACCGCCTTCGACATCGCGCGGCACGGACGCCCCGGCCCGGTCGTCGTGGACATCCCGCGCGACGTCCAGCTGGCGCAGGGTGTCTTCCGTGGCAGCGGGCTGCTGCCGCTCCACGGCTACACCGAGCGCATCGATTCGCTCGAGCACGCGGTCATCTCGCCGGCCGACGCGCAGGCGTTCTTCGGCCTGCTGGCGGCCTCCGAGCGCCCCCTCCTCTACGTCGGCGGCGGCGTCATCAACAGCGACGCGGCAACCGAGCTGCGCGCCTTCGCGCAGCGCTTCGGCATCCCGGTGGTCACCACGCTGATGGGGATCGGCGCCGTCGACACCACAAGCGAGCTGTCGCTGCGCATGCTCGGCATGCACGGCATGGCCTTCGCCAACTACGCCGTCGAGGACTGCGACTTCCTCATCGCGATCGGCTCGCGCTTCGACGACCGCGTCGCCGGCAAGGTGAAGGAGTTCGCGCCCAACGCGCAGATCGCCCACCTCGACATCGACGCCTCCGAGATCGGCAAGGTGAAGAACGTCGACTGGGCGCACGTCGCCGATGCCAAGCGCGGGATCAAGCAGCTGATGGACGCGGGGGCGGGGTTCAAGAAGAGCTTCGGACCGTGGCGCGCCCACGTCACCGAGCTGAAGCGCCGGCACGCGCTCAACTACAACCGCGGCTCGGACAAGATCCAGGCGGAGTACGTCCTGGAGGAGCTGAACAAGATCACGCGCGGCGAGGCCATCGTGTCCACCGGCGTCGGCCAGCACCAGATGTGGGCCGCGCAGTACCTCGACTTCGTGGCGCCGCGCACCTGGCTCACCTCGGGAAGCATGGGCACCATGGGCTTCGGTCTACCGGCCGCCATCGGGGCCCAGCTCGCCCATCCGGGCGCGCTGGTGATCGATATCGACGGCGACGGGAGCATCCGCATGAACCTCGGCGAGCTCGAGACGCTCACGACATACGACATCCCCGTGAAGGTGCTGATTCTCAACAACCTCGGCGACGGCATGGTGCGGCAGTGGCAGGACCTGTTCTACGCCAACCGCTACTCCGGCTCCGACAAGACCCTTCACAAGAAGGACTTCATCAAGGCCGCGGAAGCCGACGGCTTCGGGTTCGCGCAGCGCGCCACCGAGCCGGCACAGGTACCGGCCATGCTGGAGGCGTTCGTGCGCTTCCCGGGGCCGGCGTTCCTCGAGGTGATGGTCGATCCGGGCGCCCACGTCTACCCGATGGTGGGCCCGGGCATGGGCTACAAGGACATGATCACCGGCAAGTGGATCCCGGGCCGCGACAAGAGCTCCCCGAGCGGCGGAGTGGATCCGACCGGCGGAATGTTTTAGGGTCGACGCGAGACTCCGTCTCGGGTCGAGAGCGAGTGTGTGGCGTTCGGTGGCTCGGGCGAACGCCGTGCCGCGGCCGGCGAAGCCGGCGCGGCAATGCAAGGCACGCCCGAAACTTTCGCCTAGGGCGTCTTGCTCCGAATCGTATGCCGCGGCGGCTTTGCCGCCCGCGGCACGACGTCCGCACCGTTCATCACGTTTGACTCTCGCTCTCCGGCTCGCCCCGAGACGAAGTCTCGGGGCGCCACCCGTGCTCCGTGCGCGATCAGAAACGTCTGGACGCGCGGGACCAGGTCGCCCTGCACGACGATGGTGTCGTCGTCGACGGTCGCACCCACCCCGAGCGCGCGCCGGATTGCGCGTGCGAGCGAGTCGAGCCGGCGCGCGTCGAGGCGGAGCCCGGCGACGACCGTGGCGGTCTTGCCGCCGTGGCCCTTGCGCTCCCGCCGCAGCGTGATCCTGGTGCTGCCGGCGAGATCCGGAACGTCGGAATTGGCGGCCGGGATCGCGGGTCCGGCCGCCGGCGGTGCGGCGCGCGGCGCGCTGCCGGTGACGCCCTGACGCGCGAGAAGCTCCGCCAGCGTAGCGAGCGGGATCGGAGGAGGCCTCTCGGGCGTCGGGGGGCGTCGCCGGCCCATCGGGTATCCGCGGGATGCCGCCGCGCTGCGGCCGGGCGGGGTGCTCAGTTCCCCTCGTATTTGAAGCTCAGCTTCACCTTGGCGCGATAGGCGCGAATCTTGCCGTCCTCGATCTGGAGATCGAGCTGGGAGATCTCCGCGATCCGCAGATCGCGCAGCGTCTTCGACGCCTTCGTGACCGCCGCCGCGGCGGCCTTCTCCCACGACTCGCTGCTGGTCCCCACCAGCTCGATGATCTTGTAGACGCTCTCAGCCATGGCTCGTCCTCCTCTGGTCGAAATCAAGGTCTACGCGATCTGCCGGACTTCCGGATATAGCCGTGAACGCGAGGGAAGGGGAAGGGGGCGTGCGCCGTGCGGCTGGCCCGTGCGGCGGCGTGGGGTAAAAGGACTCCCATGTGTGGCCGCATCGTGCGCACCAGTCCCGCCGAGGTGCTGGCGGCGGAGTTCGATGCCCGGCCCGCGCCCGGAATCGACCTGCACCCACGCTACAACCTGTGCCCGGGAGACGACCTGGTCGTCGTGGTGCGCAAGGGCGAGGAACGCCGGCTCGGCACGGTACGCTGGGGGTTCGTCCCGCGCTTCGCCGCGGCTCCGGACGAGGCGCCGCGCTCGATCAACGCCCGCGCCGAGACCGTCGCCGTTCGACCGCCGTTCCGCGATGCCTTCCGGCGCCGCCGGTGCCTCGTCGCGGTGGACGGCTTCTACGAGTGGCGTCGGGAGGGACGCCGGCGGCAGCCGTATCTCGTTCGCCTGCGCTCCCACCGCCCGATGGCGCTTGCCGGCCTGTGGGAGCGCTGGCGCCCGCGAGAGGGCCAGCCGCTCCTGACCGGTCTCGTCATCACCTGTCCGGCGACGGGACGGCTGGCAGCGATCCACGACCGCATGCCGGTGATCCTCGCACCCGAAGGGGCGGCGCGCTGGCTCGATCCGACGATCGAGGACCCGCACGTCCTGCGGGGGCTTCTCGTGTCTGCGCCGGACGAGGAGCTCGAGATCCAGCCGGTGTCGCTGCTCGTCAACTCGCCGCGGAACGACTCGCCGGAATGCCTGACGCCGGAGCCCCCAGCATGAAGTCGACCACCGCGGCCCACAGGGCCTCGAAGCGTGCCGTCGTGCAGCCCGAGCCGGTGGTGATCCAGTCGATGTGCGGCGGATCGTGCGCCGCATCGCCGAAGTGCCCGACCACGTCGAGGTGATCGGCCTGCACCGCGGCGATCACCTCGCCCCACGGCTGCGAGCGCGTCGGCACCATGCCGTCGTTGGCGGCCGCGTCGGGGAGCGTGCCGAACGCGGTGCGCAGGACGTCGGCCTGCGCGTCATCCAGGGGCGGCATCCGGTCCGGCGCGAGGCGCACGAGCCGGTGGAGGGCCGCGTACACCGCGAGGGTCGCCTGCGCAGCGGGGTCGAGTCCGACCGCCAGGGTCGATGCGATGCCGGGCGGGTGCCCGAGGGTCACCACCGACCCCGCGCGCACACCCGCTCGCAAGTGCGTGCAGGCGTTGAAGACCTCCATGGCTTCCGGGGTGAGCTGGACGAGCAGGGACTGGTCGCCCCCGACCTCGCTGAAGAAGGCCGCCAGGGCGCGGCGGCGCTCGGGTGAGAAGTCGGCCAGGAGCTGGGCGAAGATCTCGTCGAGGAGCGCGCTGTTCAACCCGAACAGGCCATCCATGCGCGCGACGACGGCCCCGAGCTGGACGAGGGCCGAGAGCGGGAGATGGCCGAACCGGAGCACGGAGATGGTGGCGAGCGACAGCACCTGCAGCAGCTTCTGCCCGAGCACGCTGGTGAAGAAGGCCGCCAGGGGCGTGCCGTGGTGGGGGGTGGCGATGGTGACGGCGGTGCGCACCTGCGCGGCGTAGCGCTCGACGTCGAGGTCGGTCGGCAGCGTCACCCCCGGGGTGAGCAGCAGCCGGACATCCAGGCCGCCGCTCGAGTGGCCGATCAAGTGCACCGGGCCCTCGTCGTCCTGGAGCGTCTCCGCCATCGCCGACAGAACGCGCTCGGCCCGGCGCGTCAGCGAAGCGGTGGGGCGGGTCCTGACCACCTCGACGTGCACGCCGAGGCCGCGGCGAGCGAACGCGCCCACGAGATACTCGCGCACGTGCGCGAAGTACTTGAGGTCTCCCAGGTTGGCGAAGCCGAAGAAACCCGGCACCAGATACGCGTGATGAACCACGGGTCCCGAGCTAGCACGTCCGCCACGTGCCGCCGAGCGGACGCCGGGTGCAGTGGACGACGAGTGGTGGGCCGCGGCGGAGATTGCCGCCGGAGGTACCCTTGCCACCTGGTTTCCGGGTATGCTCCTCTGCCGCGAATGTCCAGGTCCACTCCCACGTCCACTCCAAGGTACGTCGTGGCAGTCATCGGGGGGGCGACCGCCGGCGCCGAGGCCGCGGCCATGCTCGCGAAGCGCGGCGCGCTGGTGGTCGTCTTCGAGCAGAACGTGCGGCCCTACGGCAAGATCGAGGATGGCCTGCCGCGATGGCACGTGAAGCTGCGGCGCAAGGAATACGAGACCATCAACAACAAGCTCTCCCGCCCGGGTGTGCACTTCGTGCCCTGCACCAAGATCGGCCGCGACATCGACTTTCCGGCGCTGGTCTCGGAGTGGGGCTTCAGCGCCGTGCTGCTCGCCCACGGTGCCTGGCGCGATCGCCCGCTGCCCCTGGCCGGTGCGGACGACTACCTGGACAAGGGCCTCGTGTACCAGAATTCCTTCATCTACTGGTTCAATCACTACGCAGAGCGCGAGTACGGCGGACCCCAGTACGAGGCCGCCGACGGCGCCCTCGTGGTGGGTGGTGGTCTGGCGTCGATCGACGTCCTGAAGGTGCTGCAGATCGAGACCGTGCGGGCCGCCCTCGCCGAGCGAGGCATCGACGAGGCAATGCTGCGGATCGAGCAGGAAGGCGTCCCGGCCGTGCTCGACGAGCATGGCTTCTCCTGGGACGAGCTCGGCCTCCGCGGCGCCACCCTCATCTATCGCCGGCGCGTCGAGGACATGCCGCTCGCCGACATGCCCGACGACGCGGACGAGGCACGGCGCCACAAGTTCGAGACCACCCGCCGGCGCATCCTCGAGAAGGCGATGCAGAAATACTGCTTCAACGTGCGCGCCCAGCGTGTGCCGGTCGGGCTCCTCACCGAGGGCGACCGCCTGGTCGGGCTGCGTCTCCAGCGGACGCGCGTCGAGGGTGGGCGCGCGGTGCCGGTCGACGGTGCGTTCGAGGACCTCGGCGCCCCGCTGGTGGTGAGCTCCATCGGAAGCGTGCCGGAGCCCATGGAGGGCGTCGAGCAGGACGGCCACCTCTACCGCTGGGCCGATCCCGACCTCGGTCGTCTCGGCGGCTACGACTCGGTGTTCAGCACCGGCAACGTGGTGACGGGCAAGGGCAACATCGTCGCGTCCCGCAAGCACAGCGTGCGGGTCACCACGCACGTGATCGAGCAGTACCTCGGGCTGGGCAACGGCCGTCACGAGGGCGAGGAGGCGCTGCTCGCCGAGACCGCCGCCGAGGGAGACGAGGCTGCGGAGGCGCTGATGGCGTCGCTGCGCAGCAGGCCGCCGCTCGAGCCCGCGGCGGTCGAGGCGCTGCTGGCGCGAGTCCGCGTGCGCAGCGATGCCGTGGGCTACACGTCGTCCTACCGCGAGTGGCTGATGCGCGTGACGCCGAGCGACCTTGCCTGACCGGGTCATGGACGACATGGTTCGCGTCGTCACCGGCGTGACCGCCTGAGGCCGCGACGTGCCCGTCCGCCGCTTCCCCGATCCGCGCTCCGCCACCCGCGACGGGCTGGTCGCCGTGGGCGGCGACCTCGAGCCGGCCACCCTGCGCCTGGCCTACGAGCAGGGCATCTTCCCGTGGCCCGTGCAGGGACTGCCGCTGCTCTGGTTCTCCCCGGCGGAGCGCGGCGTCCTCGAGTTCGCCTCCCTGCGCGTGCCCCGCAGCCTGGCGCGCGCCCGCCGGAAGGATCCCTTTCGCCTGACGGTCGACGCCGATTTTCCCGGCGTCATCCGTGCCTGCGCCCGCACGCCGCGCCCGGGCCAGGACGGCACGTGGATCACCGACGAGATCGTCGAGGCCTACGTCCGGCTGCACCGGCTCGGCATCGCCCACAGCGTGGAGGCGTGGGCGGAGGAGCGCCTGGTCGGAGGCATCTACGGCGTGGAGGTGGACGGCGCCTTTGCCGCGGAGAGCATGTTCTACCGGGAGGCCAACGCCTCCAAGCTCGCGCTCCTGCACCTCGTCGACCGGCTCGGCGCCCGCGGTCTTGACTGGCTGGACATCCAGGTCCTGACGCCGCACATGGCCCGCCTCGGGGCTCGCGCCATGCCGCGCGATGTCTTCCTCCGCCGGCTCGCCGCCACCCGTGCCCGCGGGCTGCGCCTCTTCGCGCCCGGGCGGTAGCGGCCCTCGGGGATTCAACAGCGTGTCCACCGTGTTACGGTGACGCGCCGGAGCGAGGAGGCGACGTCATGCCCGAGAACTTCTTTCACCGTGACATGCAGCTCTTCATCGACCACCGGTTCGACTGGGAGCGCTATCTCCGGCTTCGCCGTGGCACGCCCCTCAACGTGGCCGACGAGGTCGCGACCTACAAGGACGTCCTCCGCACCACGGGTGAGATCTGCGAGGCGATCGAGGAAGGTGCGCGCGGGCACTGGCACGAGGAGGTGAAGCTCGACCACGGAACGGTCGTCGTGCCGCCGCACATCGCCGCCGGGTACGAGAAGCTGCGTGGCGCCGGGCTCCTCTGCCTCACCATGGATCCGCAGTACGGCGGCTATGGCCTGCCCGCGCTCGTCAACACGACCTACCTCGAGATGGTGGCGCGTGCCGACGCGAGCCTGATGACCATCATCGGCCTGCAAGCGGGCGTCGCGCTCGACATCGAGAAGTACGGCAGCGACGAGCTGAAGAAGCGCTACCTGCCCGGCTTCGTCGCCGGCGAGCTCCAGGGGTCGATGGACCTGACGGAGCCGCAGGCGGGGTCCGATCTCGGCGGCATCACGACCCGCGTCACGAAGGAAGGCGATCGCTACTTCATCGACGGCGAGAAGATCTACATCACCAATGGCGGCTCGCACATCCATCTCGTTCTTGCCCGCGATGCCGCGACCTACGACCAGTCGAAGAACACGACCAACGGCCTCAACCTGATGCTCTGTCCCGTCACGCTGCCCGACGGGCGCCGGAACGGGATGCGCGTGGCGCGGGTCGAGTCGAAGCTCGGCATCCATGGGTCGCCCACCTGCGTCATCGAGTTCGACCACGCCGAGGCCTACCTCCTCGCCACACCGGGGCAGGGGTTCCGGGCCATGCTCGACCTCATGAACAATGCTCGCCTCGGCGTCGCCGCCCAGGCGATCGGGATCGCGGAGGCCGCCTACGCGGCGGCGCGCGAGTACGCCGCCCAGCGGGTGCAGTTCGGAGGCCCGATCCTGCAGCAGCCCCTGGTCAAGTCGATGCTCACGCTGATGCGGATCAACATCGAGGCGGCGCGCGCGCTGCTCTACCGCACCTCGGGGTTGATCGACGTCACCGAGGCGATCCGCACCCACCTCGAGTCGGGCCGCGTCGCGAACGGTCCCGAAGCGATCAAGCTGCAGGAGGAGCTCGAGCGCAACACGCAGCTGATCCGGTTCTTCACGCCACTGTGCAAGTACTTCGCGACCGAGATCAGCAACCACGTGACCCGTCAGGGCATCCAGGTCCACGGCGGGATCGGCTACATGGCCGAGACGCCCGCGGGGCACTACCATTCCGACTCGATCATCACCACCATCTACGAAGGGACCTCGGAGATCCAGGCGAGCTTCGCGCTGAAGGAGATGGCGAAGGGCGCGCTCTTCGCGACCCTGGAGACGATCGACGGCGAGCTCGCGGCGGTGAAGGGGCATCCCGACCTCGCGCAGCTGGTCAGTGACGGCGTGAAGACGATCCGGGACTCGGTGACGCACCTGATGGGCGATCCGCAGTACGCCCTGCTGAACGCGAAGCGCGTCGCCGAGATGGTGATCGACGTGGTGGTGAGCGCCGAGCTGCTCTGCCAGGCGGACCTGGCGGAGGGGCGGGCCGAGCTGGCGCGGAGCTTCATCCACCGTCACATCCCCCGCGTGCGGGTGAACGCCGAGCGCATCAGCAGCGGCGATGCCTCGCGCATCGCGCGCTACGACAAGATCCTGGGACTCTAGTCGGTCGACCCGAGACTGCGTCTCGGGTCGAGAGCGGAGGCGAGGGTGTGGCGTTCGGTGCATCGAGCGAGCGCCGTGCCGCGGCCGGCGAAGCCGGCGCGGCAACACGTGGCACGCGCGAGGCTCGCGCTCAGTGCGTCCCAGGCCACCTGCGCGCACGGCGCTCGGCGACAGGCATGCGCTCCGAACCGTCTGCCGCGGCGGCTTCGCCGGCCGCGGCACGGCACCCGCACTGTTCATCTCGTGCCATGCTCGCCCTCCGTCTCGACCCGAGACGAAGTCTCGGGTCGTTTCAGGTCGCCGAGCACATCCTTGGCGTGGCTCGCCGGGTTCACGGTGCCGTACACCTGTCGCACCGTGCCGTCCGGACCGACCACGAACGAGACCCGGTGGGCGACGGGCGCTTCGGCGGTGTCGGCAGCGCCGACCGCCAGGGCGAGCTTGTGGTCCTGATCGGAGAGCAGGCGGAACGGAAACCCCTCCGCCTTCACGAACGCGGCATTGTCGGCAGGCGCGTCGAACGAGACGCCGAGGATCGTCACCCCCCGCTCCTCGAATGCTCCGGCCTGGTCGCGAAAGCTTCGCCCCTCCGCCGTGCAGCCCGGGGTCATCGCCTTCGGAAAGAACCACAGCACGTACGTCTTGCCGGCGAGGTCGTGCGACGACACGCTGGCGCCGGTCTGGTCGGTGAGCGTCCAGGAGGGGAAGGGTTCACCGGTCTTGAGCAGTGCAGCGGCCAGGACAGCGGGACCGTGGGTCTGAAGCAAGACGAGGATCAGCAGCAGGGTACGCATGGCCCGATTGTTACGTTGCACGGGCCATGGTGAAAAGACCCTGCGGGCTACTGACCGGAGAGCAGGCTGCGGGCGATCTGGGAGACCTGGATCTCGTCGGTGCCCCCGTAGATCTGGAGCACCTTGGCGTCGCGACAGAGCTGCTCGACGCGGAACTCGGCCATGTAGCCGTTGCCGCCGAAGAGCTGCACGGCCTCGAGCGCGACCTCCATCGCCGCCTGCGCCGCATAGAGCTTGCACGCCGACGCCTCGGCGAAGGTCATCGCCTTGCCGGCCTGTGCCATCTCGATCTGGCGGAAGACGAGATTCTGGAGGTTCATGCGCGCCACCTCCATCTTCGCCAGCTTGAGCTGGATGAGCTGGAACTCGCCGATCGGCTTGCCGAACTGCACGCGGGTCCGGGCGTAGTCGAGGCTGAGGCCGAGGCACTCCTCGACGATGCCGAGCGCCATCGCGACGACCCCGCTGCGCTCCATCGTGAACGTCGCCTTGGCGCCGGAGCGTGCCGGCGCGTCCTCGGTCTCGCCGATCAGCCGGTCGCGGCCGACGCGAACGTCCTCGAGAAAGAGCTCGCCGGTCGGCGAGGAATGCATTCCCATCTTGCGCATCGGCTTCGACTGCGTGAGTCCCGGCATGCCTCGATCGAGGATGAAGCTCAGTACCTTCCGGTGCTTCGGGTCGGTGCCGTCGTCGAGCTTGCAGATGAAGACGATGGTGTCGGCGAAGGGGCCGTTGGTGATGAAGGTCTTGCTGCCGTTCAGCACGTAACCGTCGCCGTCGCGGCGTGCGGTGGACTTCATCCCGCCGAAGGCGTCGGAGCCCGAGCCCGGCTCGGTGATCGCCCAGGCGCCGATCGCCTCCAGGGTGAGGAGGGGGAGCGCCCAGCGCTCCTTCTGCGCGGTCGTACCCCTCGACATGATCGCCGTCGCGGTGAGGCCGAAGCTGACCCCCATGGCGGTGACCATGCCGGGGCACCAGCGGCAGAGCTCGATGATCGGGATGAGCTGGAGGCCGACGCCCTCGCCCTCGCCGCCGCTCGAGCGCGGCCGCGACTTGGTGCTCTCTCCGCGTCCCTTGGTCTCCGCCGCCGCCTTCTCGCGTGCGATCTGGCTCGCGAAGCGCTGCCGCGCCATCTCGTCCATGCCGAACGTGCGCATGAGCTTGCGCAGGATGTCGTACGGCGGCAGGTCGCCGTGCTCGAGGGCTTCCCAGTTGGGCTTGATCTCCTCGTCGATGAACCGGCGCATCATGTCGCGGATCATCAGGTGCTGCTCATCCCATTCGATCATGCTGGCCTGCAGGGATAGCAAGGGTCGAGGCGTGGAGCTAGAGTCGCCCGCCATGGACGAGCAGGCGTACCTCCGGGCGGCCGAGGCCTGTCTGGACCGGGTCGGCCGCTGGCTCGGGGACCTGGAAGACGTCGACCTCGTGGCGGGTGACGGCCTGGTCACGCTCGAGTTCGACGACGGCGCGCGCTTCGTGCTGAACCGCCAGGCCGCCGCACGTCAGATCTGGCTCGCGGCCGGTGCGCGCGCCTGGCACTACGGCTGGGACGATGCGCGGCACACCTGGGTCGACGACCGGGACGGTCACGACCTCTACGGTCGGATCGCCGAGGTGGTGGGCGAGAAGCTCGGCGTCCGGCTGTCGCCGCCCGCATGAGGATCGCCCTCGTCGCCGGCCTGTCCGCGTTCGTCCTGGCGCTCGCGGCGTGCGGCCGCAGCAGCCCGGGCGGCCCGACCTCGGGCGCGCCGGCCACGATCACCGGCGTTCCGTGGCGTCTCGTCGTCATCCAGTGGTCGGATGGCCGCAGCACCCGCCCCGAGGATGCGACGGGCTACTTCTTCGAGCTCGGCTCCGACGGACGGGTCAGCGGGAAGGCCGACTGCAACCGCTTGATGGGCACCTACACGCTCGACGCCCACACGCTGCGCTTCGGGCCCCTGGCGACGACGCGCATGGCCTGTCCGCCGGGATCGGTCGACTCCGACTGGCTGCGCGCGCTCGGCTCGGCGTCCTCCTGGCTCGTGCGCGACGGCCATCTGCACGTCACGATGGCGGCGGATGCCGGGACGCTCGAGCTCGCCCCAGCGCCACGGTAGTCGCGCAGAGCAGCGACCACGCCGCCGTGGTGGCGAAGTTCGAGGGTATGTAGGGACGCGCGTTGACATGCATGCAGCATGGAGCGCATGCTCAGCGCATGCCGCGCATGTTGCAGGTTCGAGACGTGCCCGAACCCATCCATCGGGCGCTGCGGGAACGAGCCGCCCGCCGCGGGAAGTCGCTGTCGGCGTACGTTCTCGAGCAGCTCGCAGACCTAGCGCGGCAGCAGCCCCTCGAGGAATGGGTCGAGGAAGTCCACCGGCATCCGCCGGTGCGCCTCCGCACGTCGACTGCTCGTCTCGTCCGTCGCGAACGTGAGGGACGGTGATCGTCGTCGACGCGTCCTGTCTCCTCGAGGTGCTACTTCAAACGACCGCCGCCCCGGCCGTCGAGCGGCGATTCACACGCGCTGGCGGGCTGCACGGTCCCGAGGTGCTCGATCTCGAGATTCTGCAGGTGCTGCGGCGGCTCGTGGCCGCCCGCACGATATCGTCCGATCGGGCCGACCTCGCCGTTGGGGCCTTGGAGCGCGTGGCACTCCGCCGATGGTCGCATTCCGTGGTCCGCCGCCGTGCCTGGGCACTTCGGACGAATCTCTCGGCATACGACGCCGCGTACGTGGCGCTCGCCGAGCGACTGCGATGCGCGCTCGTCACGCGCGACGGACGGCTCGCCGGCTCGTCCGGCCACCAGGCACAGGTCGAAGTGGTCTGACAGGATGGCCCCCGGGCGGGAGCGGGGTCCCAGTCCTTGCGGAGCACCCGATTCTCCCTCCGCAAATTGCCGTCGGCTCCTCGTGCTCCTCGGTCGTTGGCCCGTCGCACTCGCCCGCATCCACGGTGCAGCAAGGCAATGACCTCGGCTTCGAACTCCGGCGTGAATGCGGGTTGCCGTCGACGTACCCTGTTCCCATCGAGGCGCACTCGGGTCAATGCGCTAGACCGGGACCAGTTCCGGATAGACCGGCAGCCACATGGCGTCGCCCACGGTGCCCGGGATGGCCTCGTCGGCGATCCGGCGCCGCCCGACACCCTCGTCGCGCGCCGCCGCCACCACCGCTGCCGCCACCCGCGCGGTCACGCGCCGGAGGTTGGCGACGGCCGGGAAGAGGCTGCTCGCGTCGAGGTGCTCGTCGCGCACCTCGTCGGCGAGCGCGCGTGCCGCCGACGCCAGCATGCCGTCGGTGACGCGCCGGGCCTCCGCGACCAGCGTCCCCAGCCCGATGCCCGGGAACACGAAGGCGTTGTTGGCCTGGCCGATCACGAAGGTGCGCTCGCCATGCTGCACCGGAGGGAACGGGCTTCCGGTGGCGACGAGGGCGCGGCCGTCCGTCCAGGCGATGACGTCCGCGGGCTTCGCCTCGCACTGGCTGGTCGGGTTCGACAGCGGCAGCACCACCGGCCGCTCGACATGGCGAGCCATCTCGCGGATGACCTCCTCGGGGAAGGTGTCGGGTTCCCCCGACGTGCCGACCAGCGCCGTCGGCCGCAATGCCCGGACCACGGCGGCGAGATCGCGCGGGCGGCCGCTCCCCAGCCCCACCGAGTCCGCCATCGCCGCCGGCCACGCCAGCTCGCGCTTGTACTCGTCGCGGATCGAGCCGTCGTCGACGACGAGGCCGCGGCTGTCGAGGCAGACCACGGCGCGCACCAGCGCGTCCCCCCCGACGCCCTCGTCGGCCAGGGTGCGGCGAATGAGGCGGCCGATCCCGACGCCCGCCGCGCCCGCGCCGAGGATCACCACGCGCTGCTCGCGCATCGGGATGCGCGAGATGCATGTCCCGGCGATCAGCGCGGCGACGATGACGGCGGCGGTGCCCTGGATGTCGTCGTTGAACGAGGGCAGAACGTCGCGGTAGCGCTCGAGGAGGGCGAACGCCGTGCCCTTTTTGAAGTCCTCCCACTGGAGGAGCGCCTTCGGGAAGCGGCGTCGCACGGCCTGCACGAACTCCTCGATCAGCTCGTCGTACGGCGAGCCACGCAGCCGGGGATGGCGCCAACCGAGGTAGAGGTCGTCCTCCAGGAGCGCGCGGTTGTCGGTGCCGACGTCCAGGCTCACGGGGAGGGTGACCGCGGGATGGATGCCGGCGGCGGCGGTGTAGAGCGCGAGCTTGCCGATCGGGATGCCCATCCCGCCGGCGCCCTGGTCGCCCAGTCCGAGGATGCGCTCGTTGTCGGTCGCGACGATGAGACGCACGTCGTCGTAGGGGACGTGCGCGAGCACGGCGTCGATCCGTCCGCGCTGCTCGGGGTTGATCCAGATGCCGCGCGCACGGCGGAAGATGCGGCTGTACTTCCGGCACGCCTCTCCCACGGTCGGCGTGTAGACGATGGGGAGCAGCTCCTCGAGGTGGTCGAGCAGCACGCGGTAGAAGAGGTGCTCGTTGCGATCCTGGAGCGCTGCCAGCCCGATGTAGCGCTCGAGCGGGTCGGGCTTGCGCATGATGTTGGCGTAGGCGCGCTCTGCCTGCTGCGCCATGGTGCTCACGGCCGCCGGGAGCAACCCCTCGAGGTCGAATTGCCGACGCTCGTCGTGGCTGAAGGCGGTCGACTTGTTGTGCAGATGATGGCCGAGCAGGCGGGCGCCGCGCTCCCGCACCCAAACCCGAGAGCGGCCGTCGGGGGTACGCTCGAAGCGGTACGACTCCATCGTCGCTCCATTCTGCTGGCCTGGCCCGGGCGCTACAACCGCGCATCCGGGCCGCGCCAGGGTGGGCGGCGCTTGTCGCCATGCATCGGCGCGTTGTAGGCCGGCGCATGAGCATCGTCGGTCGGGAGATGATCGATCCCCTGTACTACGAGCGCTACGGGTACCCGCACGCCTCGTGGGCCTACCTGCGCCGCTACGAGCCGGTGGCCTGGATGGAGCCGCCGGGCATGGAGCCCTTCTGGGCCGTCACGCGCTACGCCGACCTGTCGGCCATCTCCCGGGACCCCAAGCGCTGGAAGATCAATCCGCGCATGGCCGTCTTTCCGGAGGCGCAGATCTCGGCCGACAATCCGCCGTTCCGCCACCTGCTGAACATGGACCCTCCGGAGCACGGGAAGTATCGCAACCTCCTGTCGCTCCGCTTCACGCCGAGGACGCTGGCGCCGAAGCGCGAGGCGGTCGGGCGCATCGTCGACGAGGCGCTCGATCACCTCGCCGAGCGGCGCGAGGCGGATTTCGTCGAGGACTTCGCCGCCACCATTCCGCTCGCCGTCATCGCCGAGATGATCGGGCTGCCGCGCGCCGACTGGAAGCTGATGTTCGACCTGTCGAACGCGATCATCGCCAGCGAGGATCCCGAGTTCCAGAAGGGATCGACGACGCACGAGACCATCGACCGCGCGGTCCAGACGTCGTTCGCCTACTTCCGCGCCATGGTGGAAGAGCGCCGCCGGGTGCCGCGGGACGACCTGGCGTCGGCGCTCGCCAACGCCGAGGTGCTCGGAGCCCCGATCGCCGAGTGGGAGCTGCTGTCCTACTTCGTGCTCCTCCTGGTCGCGGGCAACGAGACGACGCGCAACGCGACCTCGGGCGGACTGCTCGCCCTGCTCGACCACAGGGACGAGCTCGAGAAGCTGCGCGCCGACCCGTCGCTGGTGCCGTCCGCCGTCGAGGAGATCGTGCGCTGGGTGTCGCCCGTGATCCAGTTCTGCCGCACCGCGGACGAGGCCGTGCAGGTCGGCGACACGACCGTGCGCTCGGGCGAGACGGTCTGCCTTCTCTACCCGTCGGCGAACCGCGACGACTCCGTCTTCCCCGATCCGTTCGCCTTCCGGGTGGACCGCAATCCGAACGAGCACCTCGCCTTCGGCATCGGCGTGCACTTCTGCCTGGGCGCGAATCTCGCCCGCCTGGAGCTGCAGGAGATCTTCCGGCAGCTGGTGCCGCGCCTGGCGGAGGTGGAGCTCGCGGGACCCGTCGAGCGCATGCGGTCGAGCTTCGTGGGCGGCATCAAGCACATGCCGATCCGCTACCGGCTGGCGGCATGATCATGCGAGCGCTGGCGCTCGACGCTTCGCCGCGGCTCGTCTGCGCGCTCTTCTTGCTCTTCCTCATGGCGTGAGCTCCTCGCCGAGCGAGGCTGGAGCGTCTCACGCTTGCTGTCAATGGAGGCCCGTCACCATGTTCCCTCGGGGTCGCCACATCGGCTAGCCTGCGGCGATGGCACAGACGATCCGTCACGTCGGCTTCCTCGGGCTCGGGCGCATGGGCTCGCCCATCGCGCGGAACGTCCTGAAGGCGGGCTTCGGGCTCACGGTGTGGAACCGGACGGCTGCCAGGGCCGAGCCCTTGGTGGCGGCGGGCGCGCGTCTCGCGCCTACTCCGCGCGACGCGGCCGCGGGCGCGGACGCCGTCGTCACCTCGCTCATGGACGACCGGTCGGTGCTCGACGTGGTCGGTGGGCCGGACGGTATCCTCGCCGGCCTGCCGCCCGGGGCCGTTCACGTGGGGACCTCGACGGTGTCGCCGGCGTGCACCCGCCGGGTCGCCGCGCTGCACGCGGCACACGGCAGCCACTTCGTCGCGGCGCCCGTGGCGGGGCGTCCCGACGTCGCGGAGGCGGGCCGGTTGCGCACGTTCGTCGCGGGCGACCCCGCCGCCGTCGCGCGCTGCCAGCCCCTCCTCGAGGCGTACACCGCGGGTGTGGTGAACCTCGGCGCGGAGCCCGCCGTCGCGAACAGCATGAAGCTGGCCGTCAACTACATGCTCGCCGTGGTCGTCGAGCTGATGGGCCAGGTGTACGCCTACGGGGAGAAGAGCGGTATCGACCCGGACGTCCTGGGCGCGGCCATGGCGGTGTTCTTCGGCAACCAGGCGCTCCAGGGCTACTCCGATCGGGAGCGGACGCGGAGCTTCGACGAGGTCGGCTTCGCGCTCGCCGCCGGCTTGAAGGACGTCGAGCTGGTGATGCAGGCCTCGGCGGAGGCCCGGGCCCCGCTGCCGTTCGCCGGCCCGGTGCGCGACGCGCTCATCGCCGCGCTGGCCAACGGCCTCGAGCACAAGGACTTCAGCGCCGTGGCGGAGGTTGCGCGCATGAACGCGGGCCTGGGCAGGTAGTCGCTCTCGCACGCGCGGCCGGTCAGCCGAACTGCATCTCGCACACGTCCGCCGCCACCCGCAGCGGCGCGGCGGTGACGCGCCGGATGTCGTCGACGCCGACGCCAGGGGCGAGCTCGCGGAGCAGGAAGCCGTCCGCGTCGACGTCGATCACGGCCAGGTCGGTCACCACCGTCCGGACGCAGCGCGCCGCCGTCAGCGGATACAAGCAACGCTCGACCAGCTTGGGTACGCCGTCGCGCGTCAGGTGGAACATGACCACGACGATGCGCGCCTGCCCGGCGGCGAGGTCCATGGCGCCGCCGATCCCGCCGACGCCGGTCGCCGGCACGTTCCAGTTGGCGAGGTCGCCGTCCTGCGAGACCTGGAAGCCGCCCAGCACGACCGTGGTGATGCGTCCGCTCCGCGCCATGGCGAACGCGGTGGTGCTGTCGAAGTAGCTCGCCCCCGGGTGCTGGCGCACCAGCTGGCCGCTGGCGTTGTAGCAGTGGACGTCGGCGCTGCCCTCCTCGGCGAGCGGTCCGAAGCCGAGCATGCCGTTCTCGGAATGCAGGGTGATGTCCTGCTCGGGGTCGAGGGCGCTCGAGAGCAGCGTCGGAAGGCCGAGGCCGAGGTTGACGTACTCGCCGGGGCGCAGGAGCCGCGCCACCCGGCGCACCATCAGATCCGGCGGGATACCGGTCGGACCCTCGGTTCGCTCGCGCACCTCGAGGTCGTACAGTCGTCCCCATCTCCGGCTCAGCTCGCGGATCGCGGCCGCGTCGAGCGGGCGCTCGCAGACGACGACACGGTCGACGAACGCGCCGGGCGTCACCACGGCCTCCGGATCGAGCCCCCCCGCCTCGACGACGTCGTCGACCTCGGCGACGGTCACGCGGGCGGCGGTGGCCATCATCGGATTGAAGTTGCGCGAGCCGCGGCGGTAGACGAGGTTGCCGAGCCGGTCGCCCCGCGCGGCGCGGACGAGGGCGAAGTCGCCGCGCAACGCGGTCTCGAGGACGTAGCGCCGTCCGCCGAACTCGCGCTCCTCCTTGCCACGAGCGGCGTCGGTACCGACACCCGTCGGGGTGTAGAATGCGGCCAGCCCGGCGCCGCCGGCGCGCACGCGCTCGATGAGCGTGCCCTGCGGGACGAGCTCGAGCTCGATGCTCCCGGAGCGGATGCCCGCTGCCATGGAGGTCTGCTGCTTGGGGTACATGGCGTAGCTCGCCACCAGCTTGCGGACGAGCCCGCTCTCGGCGAGGAGCTGCGGCGAGGTCGGACCGACGCCGGGCGTGTTGCAGACCAGGGTGAGGCCGCGCGCGCCGTGCTCGTACAGCGCTTGCAGGAGTGTGGTGGGCCAGCTCTGCACCACGCCGAAGCCGCCGATCAGGATGGTCGCCCCGTCGGGGACGTCCGCGACCGCTTCCCGTGCGCTGGCGACGACCTTGTCCATGACGTGTCCTGGCGTTGTTCCGCGGGGGAGGCTCTGCACTATAGGAGTGGTCGCACCCGCACGACAAGGAGGAGGCATGCCCGCATCGCCGTCCGCACTGCCACGGCTGCCGAGGCCGCGATGATGGACGCCGAGCTGCTCGGACTTCGGGACCGCGCCGCGCTGGTCACGGGTGCCGGCATGGGCATCGGCAAGGCGTGCGCGCTGCTGCTCGCCCGCGCCGGCGCGCGCCTCGTGGTCGCCGACCGTGACCTGACCGCCTGCGAGCGCACGGCGGGCGAGCTCCGCGCCCTGGGAGGAACGGCCATCGCGCTGGCGACCGACGTGCGCATGGCTCCCGAGGTGGAGGCGCTGGTGGCGGCGGCGGTCGACGGTCTCGGCACGCTCGACGTCTGCGTGCACAACGTCGGGGGGCTGGCGGGGCAGCCCGTCCAGCCGTTCCTCGACACACCGGTCGAATCCTTCGACGCGATCGCCGGGAACAACCTGCGCGCCACCTGGCTCTGCTGCCACGCCGCCGCGCGTGCCATGGTCGCCGGCGGCAGGCCCGGCAGCATCGTGAACGTGGCCTCGGTCGCGGCGCTGCGCGCCGTGCGCGGGATCGCCGCCTACGGCGCCGCCAAGGCGGCCGTCACCAACCTCACCTTGCAGCTCGCCGTGGAGCTGGGGAGCCACGGCATTCGCGTGAACGCCGTGGCGCCGGCGACGACGGTGACCGAGCTGATCCGGGATCGGGTCGAGCGCGGCGAGTTTCGCGCCATCGAGGAAGCCAACCCGCTGGGCCGCCTGGCGACGCCGGACGACGTCGCCGGCGCGGTGGTGTTTCTCGCCTCGGACCTGGCGCGCTACGTGACCGGGCAGACGATCGTGGTCGACGGCGGTATCTCGTCGACGACGCGGCGCCTGGATCCGATGGCCCGCCGGAGCTAGCGGGGGAGGGCGGGTCGGCGCGCGCCCGACTCGGCCAAGGCGTGCCCGCGCCCGAACTGAGAGAGCAGAACCAGCCCGCCCGCGACGACGACGGCGACGCCCACGCCCCGGGTGAGCGCGCTGCCCAGCGCAGCGGGCGCGGCGAGCGTTGCCAGCCCGGCGAGGAGCGTCACGACGCTCGCCGGAAGCAACCACCAGGCGGTCTCCCGCACCCGCAGGGCGCCCACCAGGTTGATCCCGCCGGCGACGACGGCGAGCGCGGCCAGGGTGTAGAGCAGGACCAGGCCCGTCACGGACGCGACCGTCTCGGGCAGAGCGACGAGGGCGATTCCCGCGCAGAGCAGCAGCGCGCCGCGCAGGCGGCGGCCGTCATCCCGGCCATACCGAGGAGTCGTCATGCTGCTTCCTGGAGGAGCAAGCGCCGTGCCGACCGACGTGGCGCGGGCCCAGGCGCCCGAATTCACGACGCTGGACGGCGCGTCCGAGGCCCGCCGTCTCCCTTTTTCCCATGCGGGCCCCGACTCCGTGCAAAATCGACACGACCGTGGCGCTCAGAGCGGTCCGCGGACCTCGGTCTCGAGCGGCCCCGCGTCGCGGCGGGCGTCGAGCGGCAGGTAGCTGCGCTCGCCGTGTCCGGCGTAGATCTGCTTCGGCCGGGCGATGCGCTGCTCCTCGTCGAGCACCATCTCCGCCCACTGCGCCATCCAGCCCGCCGTGCGCGGGATGGCGAACAGCACCGGGAACATCTCCACGGGGAAGCCCATGGCGTCGTAGATGATGCCCGAATAGAAGTCGACGTTCGGGTAGAGACGTCGCTTGACGAAGTAGTCGTCCTCGAGCGCGATGCGCTCGAGCTCCAGAGCGACGTCGATGAGCGGGCTCTTTCCGGTCACCTCGAAGACCTGGTACGCCGCATCCTTGATGATCTTGGCGCGCGGGTCGTAGTTCTTGTAGACCCGGTGCCCGAAGCCCATCAGGCGCCGCTCGCCGGCCTTCACCTGCTTGATGAGCTCGGGGATGTGTCGCGTCGAGCCGATCTCCCGGAGCATGTGCACCACTTCCTCGTTGGCGCCGCCGTGACGGGGTCCGGAGAGCGCCGCGGCAGCGGCCGCGACGACCGAGTAGGGATCGGCGAGCGCGCTGCCCACCACCCGCGCCGCGGTGCTGGAGCAGTTCTGCTCGTGATCGGCGTGCAGGATGAAGAGCAGATCGAGCGCCTGCTCGAGCACCGGGTTGGGCCTGTACTTGAGCTCGGTCATCTTGAAGAGCATCGAGAGAAAGTTGCCGGTGTAGGAGAGGTCGTTGTCGGGATAGTTGTAGGGCAGCCCGCGACTGTTGCGGTAGGCGAACGCGGCGATGGTCGGCATCTTGCCGATCAGGCGGCGCGTCTGTACGCGGCGCGACTCGAGGTCCATGACGTTCTTCGCGTCGGGATAGAACGTGGACAGGGCGCCGACCGTTCCCACCAGCATGCCCATCGGGTGCGCGTCGTACCGGAAGCCCTGCATGAAGCGCTTCAGGTTCTCGTGCACCATCGTGTGCATCGTGATGTTGTGCTGCCACATGGCGAGGTGGCTCGTCGTCGGCAGCTCGCCCTTGACGATGAGATACGCGGTCTCGAGATACGTGCTCTTCTCCGCGAGCTCCTCGATGGGGTAGCCGCGGTAGCGCAGGATGCCGCGGTCGCCGTCGATGTAGGTGACCTTGCTGCGGCACGACGCGGTGTTCATGAACGCCGGGTCGTAGCTCACCAGACCGGGGTCGTCGGGCCCCAGCTTGATGCGGGAGAGCTCCGTGGCGCGGACCGCGCCGTCCTCGATCGGGAGCGTGTACTCCTTGCCGGTCCGGTTGTCCTTCACCGTCAGCGTGGACTCTGCCATGGCCCACTTCTACCCTCGCGAAGGGGCATGGTGAAGCGGCACCGGGACCGCGCCGAACCCCCTCGAACGGGGCCCGTCGCCAAAGCGTCGCCCGCCCGACGCCGAGGATTCGCGGCGCGATCACCTGCGGGTAACGGAGGGTGGCTACCCTCGGATGGCGAAGGAGGAGGTCGTGTATGCGGACCCCGAACGCCCTGCCGATATTGCCTGGCGGCGACGTCGGGCTGGTCGTGAGCCTGGCCCGGACCGAGGAGGACGTGCGCGCGGCGCAACGCCTGCGCTGGCAGGTTTTCGTCGAGGAGCTGGGAGCGCGTGTCGAGAGCGAAGCGGGCGGTCTCGACGCGGACCGCTTCGATGCCCACTGCGATCATCTGCTGGTCCGCGAGCGGGACACGGGCGACGTGGTGGGCACCTACCGCATGCTCCCGCCGGAGCGCGTCGTACGCGCCGGCGGGCTCTACGCGGAGACCGAGTTCCACCTGACCCGCCTGCTCGGCATCGATCGGCTGGTCGAGGTGGGACGCGCCTGCGTGCGGCACGACTACCGGACGGGTTCCGTGATCTCGCTCCTCTGGACGGGCCTGCTGCGATACCTCCTCGACGGCGGACACGAGTTCGTGATCGGGTGCGCCAGCATCGGGCTCGGCGACGACATGGCCCGCGCCGCCGCGCTCTGCCGGCGACTCGTCCTCGAGCACGCGAGCCCGCCCGAGTGGCGGGTCTTCCCCCGCCGGCCCCTGCCCTGCGAGCCCGCGCCCGCGGTGCACGAGGCGCCGCTCCCGGCGCTCTTGAAGGGCTACCTGCGCCTGGGCGCGTACGTCTGCGGCGAGCCGGCATGGGATCCGGCCTTCGGCACCGCGGACGTTCTCCTGCTGCTTCCCCTGGAACGGCTGAGTCATCGCCATGCCGCCCGGCTCCTGCGCGCCGCCTGAGACGCGCGTGGAGACGCCTCTGCCGGTCCGCTGCTTCCGCGCCGCGGTGTTTCTCGGGCAGGTGTGTCTGGTGTGGCTCGGTGCGGTACTCGTCGCGCCGCGGCTCTCGACGGCGAGGCGTGCGCGACTGAATGCACGGCTGGCCGCCCAGACGCTGGGTATCCTCCAGGTGCGCGTGCGCCGGCTCGGCGCCATGCCGTACGCCGACGGCCCGCTGCTGCTCGTCGCCAACCACGTCTCGTGGCTGGACGTCTACGCGCTCAACGCCACGGTCGGCGGGCCGCGCTCGGTCGCGAAGTCGGAGGTCGCGCGCTGGCCGATGGCCGGCGGCATCGCGCGCGGCTTCGGCACGTTTTTCCACGTGCGCGGCAGCTACCGCGATGCGGCCTGGGTGAAGGATGCGGTTGCCGTGGCCCTGCGGCGTGGCGAGCCCGTGGTCGTCTTCCCCGAGGGCACCACGAGCGAAGGCGGCCGGGTCGGCCGCTTCCATGCTGCATTCTTCCAGGCGGCCGTGGACGCCGGCGTCCCGGTGCAGCCGGTCGCGATCCACTATCCCACGCCGGACGGCGCTCCCGACCCGGCGGCCGCGTTCGTCGGCGAGATGACGTTCGTCGAGTCGCTCGCGCGCGTGCTGCGCCGGCGGCGGCTCGATACCCGCCTCACCTTCGGTCCGGTGCTGCCGAGCGCGGGACGCACGCGGCGCGAGCTGGCGGCGCTCAGCCATGCCTTCATCGCGCTGGCGCTCGCCTGCCGGGCGGCAGTCGAAACCGCGCACACCGGCCATCCGCGCGCGTCTGGCGCGCGCCGCCTAGACATGACCCTCGACAGCCCGGATCGCATCGCATATGAGCCTGCGCGCCGCGGTGCGCCTCCGCGGCGGGAGGGTGAACGATGCGACGGGTCGCTGGCGTCGTGCTGCTGGGTGCCATGCTGGCCCTCGGGGTCGCCTGCGCCGCGCCGTCGGCGGTGCCGGCAGCAGCGCCTCCGGCGCGCAGCCCGCTCGCGGCAGTTCGCCAGGGAATGCTACCCGCGGACGTGCGCAAGATCGCCGGGGCACCCACGGCGGTGAAGCCGTACATCACCGGCAAGGCCCTCGTTCCATGGTACTCCGGGCCCGATCGCACCCGGACCGCGTACTACTACAAGGGACAGGGCCGGGTGATCTTCTCGGGCGACGGCGCCAGTGCGGACAGCCGGGTGCTCGAGGTGCAGTACGATCCGGGCGACCCGGGCTCGCCAAGGTAGTCTCGCCGGTAGTCTCGCCACCATCCGCTCTCCCGGGGCGTTCGTACCCTCTACGACGACCAGGCGCGGCTCCCGAGCCGTCGCCCCGAGGAGGGACCGCGATGTCGGACCGGATGCACGGACTCGAGAGCGTCGAGGCGCTCTTCGCCCCCGAGCAGCTTCTCCCGACGCAGTACGGCCCCGCTCGTCGCAACACCCGGGCGTGCGGCGAGCGGGCGCTGATGCTGGCGGTGCTCGAGGATGCGATCCGTTGCCTCGAGGACGGTCCCCGGCGCGACGCGCGCGCCGCCCGCGAGACCGAGGCGTGGATCCGCTCCGACGACGAGGAGTGGCCCTTCTCGTTCCTGAATCTGTGCGCCAACCTGGAGATCGACGCCGGCCAGCTGCGCCGCGCACTGCTGCAGCGCGTGGCCGGTCGACGAACCCCCGTGCGCGAGCGCGGCAGGTCGAGCCGGGCGCCCGGATGGCCGACTTGCCCCGACCTGCCGCGCAGGGCTAGCTGCGTCGGGTGATCCGGTCCCGCTGGCGTTCCCTCCTCATGCTCACAGCGCTCGCCGCGGTCGTGGCGAGCTCGACATCCCTCGCGGCCGGCGCCCCGAGGCTGCTGGCCCTCACCGAGGACGGTGGCCTTCTGGTGCTGCGCGCGGACCATCCCACCGAGGTCCAGCGTCTCCAGCCCCAGGGTCTCAGCGGACGTCTTCTCGGCATCGACATGCGGCCCGCCGACGGGAAGCTCTACGGCATCACCAGTACCAACGACGTGTACCGAATCGACCCCGCCACCGGTGCCGCGACGCAGGTCAGCTCGCTCACCGTGCCGTTCGACGGTGACGTTCGCTCGGGCGTCGACTTCAACCCGCAGGCGGACCGCCTCCGGCTGGTGAGCCGCGACGGCCAGAACCTGCGCGTCAACGTCCTCCTCGGCGCCACCGCCGTCGACGGCGCGCTGGCCTTCCGTGCGGGAGACCCCAACGCGGGCAAGCGACCCCGGGTGACGGCCGCGGCGTACACGCACAACGTCGCGGATGCGCCCGATACGAAGCTCTTCGACATCGACTCCGACCTCGACATCCTGGTGCTGCAGGACCCGCCGAACGACGGGCAGCTCGCCACCGTCGGCCCACTCGGGATCGACTTCGGGCCGCTCGGCGGCTTCGACATCATCACCGACGCGGCCGGGCACGACGAGGCATGGGCGGCGTCGGGATCCACGCTCTATGGCGTCGATCTCACCAGCGGGGCGGCACGCCCCAGCGGGACCATCGGGGATGGCCGCGCCAGCATCATCGGCCTGGCCGCCGCAGGTCCCGCGGCGCCCTGATGGCCTGCATCCGTCCTCGACGCCCGAACGTAGTACAGGTAGCGCTCGTGCGTTGTCTCTTTTGCCTGTGCTAGGGGGAACGGCGTCTGCACGGGACTTCTGAAGACGCTGCCGATCGCCCCCCCCAGGCGGATGAGCGATTGCTGAGCGCCGCGGCCGGGGATCCGTCCGCTTTGGGACTGCTCTATGATCGATATGGAAAACTCGTCTACGGCTTGGCACTTGCGATCCTCGGCTCCCGCCAGGAGGCAGAGGATCTCACCCAGGAGATCTTCCTGACCGTGTATGAGCACACCGGCTATGACCCGGGCCGGGGCTCGGTGAGTGCCTTTCTCACCACGATGACGCGCTCGCGGGCGATCGACCGCCTGCGGCGACGAGGGCGCTCGGTGCGGCTGCTGCGAACGTGGCACGAGGCCACCCCGCCGGCGCGAGGGCCCGTCACCCCCCTGGAGCGCGTCTCGATGCAGCAGTGCTCCGAGCGCGTCCGTGCCGCGCTGGAGGCGCTCCCCGAGGCGGAGCGGCAGGTACTCGAGCTCGCCTACTTCAGGGGTTTCAGTCAGGCCGAGATCGCCGCCGACCTCGACACTCCGCTCGGAACCGTCAAGAGCCGCTCCCGGCGTGCCCTGATGGCCCTCAAGCAGGCCCTCGGCGACCTGATGGGATGACGGGATGAGCGAGCCTCTCGACGCCTCCGAGGACCGGCTGGTCCAGTACGTGCTCGGCGAGCTGCGCCGTGACGAGGCGCAGGCGCTCGAACGCCGGCTGGGCGAGGACGACGCGCTGGCTGCGGAGGTGTGGCGGCTGAGGCAGGTTCTCGATCTCATGCCGTATGCGTCGATCGCGGAGCCGCCGCCCGCGCTGCGCGACCGCATCCTGACCACCGCCGCCGCGCGCCAGGCACGGACGGTCAAGCCGCGCGCGCCGCGCCGCATCGTGTGGAGCCGCTTCGCGGCCGCGGCGGCGGCCACCCTGGCTCTGGCGTTCGGCTTCGACGCCTACCGCACGCGACAAGAGCTGGCGCTGCAGCGCGAGGTCACCGCGACGCTGCAGGAGCCGAACGTGATGCGCTCCTTCGCGATGGCCGGAACCGGCACGGCGGGCGGGGCGGTCGGCCGCGTCGCTCTCGATCTCGACGCCAAGCGGGGCGCGGTGGTGTTGAAGGGCATGCCCGTCCTGCCGGCGGGAGAGGTCTACCGGCTGTGGGCGAAGGTGGCGGACAAGAGCGTTCCCTGCGGCCAGTTCACGGCCAGCGACGACGGTGCCGTCGTGGCGCAGTTCGTGGTGCCGGTGGAGTCGTACACCGCCCCGATCGCGAAGCTCTTCGTCACCGTCGAGCCGTCGGCCCCGTCGGACGTCCCCACCGGGCCGACCGTCATGGTCAGCGTCTAAGCGCGACCCGAGACGCAGTCTCGGGTCGAGAGCGCAGGCGAGCGTGTGGCGCGCGGTGGATCGTGCGAGCGCCCTGCCGCGCCGGCTTCGCCGGCCGCGGCACGACATCCGCACCGTTCCCCAAGCCTCACCCTCGCTCTCCCTCCCGACCCGAGACGCAGTCTCGGGTCGGTTCTCTCTAGTAGGTGTAGGTCATCTCCAGGAAGCCGTAGTTGGCATCCCTACCAGCGAACGTCTGCCCCACGACGCTGTGGCCGAAGGCGTGGCCGTAGTAGCCCTCGACGGTGAGCTGCTGGAGGACGGCGACGGTCACCGAGATGTCGGCGAGCGTGGCCAGCGAACGGTCGCCGTTGGCGGGGCTGCCGGCGTATCCGAAGAAGGTGTTGCTGGTCGCGCCGCCGCCGGAGTACCAGAGGTCGCGTCCCTCGGTGAGCCGCAGCCAGTGGATGTCGGTGCGTACCGAGACCCGCTCGTGGGGCCGGAGCATCAGCTCCAGGAAGGCGTCGCCGGAGTTCATCAGGTTGAAGAAGGGCAGCCTGGCGTACGTCCGCGCCGTCGGGATGAGCTGGAAGAACGTCGTGTGCCGGCCGTCGTTCGGGTCGTCGTCGCCCGACGAGCGGTTGTACCCTGCACGCAGCCACGGCGCCGCCGGAAGCTGGGGAAGCTGGTATCCGCCTTCGGCGGCGAACGCCCACGCGCTGTGGGACTCGACGCCCCACGACCCCGTCTGCACCGCCCCCCAGAGCAATCCGTCGACGATGCCGGGGCCCGCGTCGACGGCCGTGATGACGTCCGTGCCGATGGTGCTGATGCTGATGGGATCGGTATCGGCCACGCGCTCCGGAAGCGGACGGTTGTCCACCTTGACCGCGTCGCGCCGCTCGTCGCGGTAGTACAGGTAGAAGAGACGCCCCTCGAGCGGAGGCGCCTGCGGGAGTCGCTTCAGGGTGAGCGCGAGGCCGGCGAGCTCGATGTCGAGCTCGCGGTTGGCGCTCACCTCGAACCCGCCCTGCGTCGGGCGGCTGCCGAAGGCGGTGACGTTCCAGTCGGGACGGTCGTAGGCCAGGCGCCCGCCGTCGAAGGCGCGGCCGACGTTGGTGAAGTCGAACGGCCCCACCAGCCGCTCGGCGATACGGGTGCGCGCCACGACGGCGAGCGTCGCATCCGACGGGACGACCTCGAGCCCGTCGCGATACTCGAAACGCCCCAGCGTGCCGGTGAACCCGCGGCCGCGCGCGGTGAGCGAGGCCAGCTTCAAGACCGGCTCGCTCTGCGGCGTTCGACGCGTGTTGGCGAAGTAGATCGCGCCGGT
The DNA here is from genome assembly GCA_963815115.1 of uncultured delta proteobacterium. GTDB lineage: Bacteria > Desulfobacterota > Binatia > DP-6 > DP-6 > CAVQLX01. The sequence continues at coordinate 753,180 of CAWFFN010000005.1, forward strand.
ACCGAGGTTGCCGACCGGGGGCGGCAGGCTCGCGTTCTCCGGCAGGTTGGCCAGCACGGTGTCCTGGAGCTGGAGATTCAGCTCGACGGGCGGGAGCAGCACGCGCACGCCGGCGCGGAAGCGATTGGCGAAGAAGTCGTAGCGATTGGCCCCGTCCTGGGCGGCGCCCGGGGGCGGCGCGAACCAGTCGACGAACTCGCCGCGTACCCGGTTGCTCAGCGTGAACGTGATGCGGTCGCGCCAGGTCGCATCGAGCTCGGCGGCGAGGGCGGCGCCGGCGGAGAGCAGGGCGAGCACGCCCACGAGCGCCGCGGGCGTACGCTCCCGGCCGTCTCTCAGAGCAGCTCCACGGGATCGCCCACGGCCACCCGGCCGGGCGTCGTCACGGTGGCATAGGCGCCGAGGTTCTGATCGCCGTCGCGTACGATGGCGCGCAGGACGAGCGGGTCCTTCGGCAGCCCGGGCTGTGCCTGCGTCGTCATGCTGCAGCGTGGGGTCGGCAGCTCGACGCGCACGACTGCCTCGCCGACGCGAAGCGACTTGCCGCTCCAGGCGGCGTCGACCAGGCCGCGCTCGCCGTGCGCCGACGCGATCAGCACGTTCGGGCGGAAGCGCCGGCGGTCGAAGCGGTCGGCCGGCGCATCGGCGCCGAGCGCGGCGAGCGACGCGGTCGTCAGCAGGTGCAGCGGGAAGGCATCGAAGTACGTCCCCACCGGCGAGGTGAACTCGAAGAGCTCCTGCGAGAACAGCGACAGATCCGGCAGCGGCTCCTCGGGGAGACGCCCGAAGACCTCGCGCAGCTCGTCCATCAGATCGGGCTTGTCGGGCAGGCCGCGGCGATAGTGGTCGCGATCCTCGGCAGGCTGGAGCGGCCAGATCGTGACCGTGCGTCCGAGGAACGCCGACAGGCGCGCCGCCACCTCGGGATCGTCGGTGGTCACCGAGGAGCCGTCCGGAAAGGTGATCTCGGCGGCCGGCACGCCCTCTCCGGGCTCGCGAAGGTAGCGCGCGGTACAGCGCATCAGCGCCGGCAGCTTCTTGCCGCCGCGGATCTCGCCCGCCGCCTCGTCCCGCAGGGCCCAGCCGCGGTCGCCGGGCAGCCCGCGCGCCGCGATGGTCGTGCGCTCGAGCTGCTCGCCGACCATCGACTTCACCGGATAGCGCCAGAGCTCCTGAACCGTGCCGATCGTCGCCATGGCGAGCCGTGTAGCATCGAGACGGTCGCATGGTCGAGTACCTTGTCGGGGCTGGCGGGCGGTGCGGGCCGGTGGTAGCGGCTGCCACGTGTCGCCGCCGATCATCCTGCATGCCGACATGGACGCGTTCTATGCCGCGGTCGAGCAGCGCGACCGTCCCGAGCTGCGCGGCCGGCCCGTGCTCGTCGGGGGCACCTCCGGGCGGGGGGTGGTGATGGCCGCCTCGTACGAGGCGCGCCCGTTCGGCATCCACTCCGCGATGCCGACGGTACAGGCGCGTGCCCTGTGCCCCGAGGCGGTGATCGTTCCGGGTGACATGCGGAAGTATCGCCGCGTGAGCGCCCAGATCCGCGTCCTCTTCGAGAGCGTCAGCCCGCTGGTCGAGCCGCTGTCGCTCGACGAGGCATTCATCGACGTGACGGCCTCGGTTCGGCTCCTCGGGCCGCCGCTCGGGATCGGGCGGCTGCTGAAGGCACGCGTGCGCGCCGCCACCGACCTGGCGGTCTCGATCGGCATCGGGCCGGGGAAGATGGTGGCGAAGATCGCCAGCGATCTCTCGAAGCCGGACGGACTGCTCGAGGTGCAGCCCGATCGGGTGCGTGACTTCCTGCGGCCGCTCCCGGTGGCACGCCTGTGGGGCATCGGCCCCGTCACCGAGGCCGCGCTCCGCGCGGCAGGCATCGGGAGCGTGGGCGATCTGGCCGACGCCGATCCGGCGACGCTGCGGCAGCACGTCGGTGGAGCCGTGGAGGCGCTCCGCCGGCTCGCGCTCGGTGACGACGTGCGCCTGGTCGATGCCGAGCGCGAGGCGAAGTCGTACGGCGAGGAGAACACGTTCGGCCGTGACGTGGCGGACGACCGGACGGTGCGGGACGCCATCATCGCGCACGGGGAAGCCGTCGCGCGCCGCCTGCGTCGCGATCGAGTCCGGGCCCGGACGGTCGTGCTCAAGGTGAAGCTCGCCGAGCGCCTCGGTCCCGGCAGGTACCGCCTGCTCACGCGCCAGGCGCCGCTCGCCGAGCCGAGCGACGACGGCGCCGCCATCACCGCCGTCGCCGTGGGTCTCTGGGAGCGCCATCGGCCGCGGCGCGCGGTGCGCCTGATCGGGGTCACGGCCACCGGAATCGACGGCGCCGCGGACCCCCAGCTGGCGCTCTTCGCCGACTCCGGTCGGACCGCGCGCCGCCGCCTGAACGCGGCGCTCGATCGCATCGTGGAACGCTTCGGCGAGGAGAGCATCGGGCGCGCCGTCGGACGTCCCGAGAAGGCGGCCCCGACGCGTCAGGTGAAGCGCGGCGAAGCGCCCTGACGCCGCGCTCTACGGCGTCGTCTGCATGAACTGCGCGATCAGGGCGACGAGCGTGTCGGGAACGTCCTCCTGGCAGAAATGGCCAGCGCCGGGAAGCTGAACGACCGGACCGCCCGGCCAGAGGGCCTCGAAGTCGGCGATGGCGAGCGCTGGCGGGATGGCGTGGTCGCGCATGCCTTCGGCCAGCATGGCCGGCGTCGCCTTCAGCGCATCGATGCCGCGGGCGCCCTCCACGACGTAGTCCCGGATGCGGCCGAGATGGGCGTCGAGCGGGAACTCGACCGCGCCGATGCACTCCTCGGGCGTCTCGAAGGGGGCCGCGTAGGCCCGGATCCACGTGTCGTCGACGGTGGCGGTGTTCTCGAAGCCGATGAGCTTCATCACCGAGAGCACGGTGCTGCCGAGGTTGCGCAGCACCGCCTCGGTACGGCCGTTCTCGAGGCCGCCGCCGATCCAGCGGAACCAGCGGCTGTCCTGCAGGCGGGGCAGGTCCTTGCGGCCGGCGGAGCCGTAGCCCGCCAGCGAGTTGGCGTAGAAGAGCCGGCGCACGCGCTCGGGTTGTCGGACCGTGTACTGGGTGGCGATCGGCCCCCCCCAGTCCTGCGCGACGAAGGTGATCCCGGAGAGCCCGAGGCCGTCGATCCAGCTCGTCAGGTTCTCGACGTGGGCACGCAGGGTGTAGCCGCGGTCCTGCGGCGTCTCGCTCTTTCCGAAGCCCATGTGGTCGGGCACGAGGACGCGCCAGCGCTCGGCGAGGCGCGGGATCATCCGGCGATAGAGGTAGCCCCAGGTCGGCTCGCCGTGGAGGCAGACGATGGCCTCGCCGCTCGGCGGGCCCTCGTCGATGTAGTGCAGGCGGAAGGCACGGGCGGCACCGGCGGCCGGTACCTCGTGGAAGCGAGCCGCATACGGCCACGTGGCGTCGAAGGTCTCGTCCGCAGGGATCATGGCACGATGAGATACACCGCATGCCCGGCGTTGCCAGCGGGCGGCCTCCCTTGCGACTCCGGCGTGCGCGCCCCTAGAGTGCAGGCATGCAGATCCGGCCCGGGGTGGCGGCGGTGATCTTCGCGGACGACCGGGTCCTGCTGCAGCGACGTGACGACACGGGACGCTGGGGGCTGCCGGGCGGCGGCGTCGAGCCCGGCGAGTCGGTGCGACAGGCGATCGTCCGCGAGGTGCGTGAGGAGACCGGGCTCGAGGTCGATCCGGTGCGTCTGATCGGGGTCTACTCCGATCCCGTCCACCACCAGGTCGTCTCCTATCCCGACGGCAACGTGATCCATTACGTCAGCAGCGTCTTCGAGTGCGTCGTGCGCGCGGGCGCGCTCGAGTGCGGGGAGGAGTCGCTCGAGCTGGGCTGGTTCCACCCCGAAGCGCTGCCCGAGGACATGATGCTCATCTCGACGATCCGCATCCGCGATGCCCTGGCGCGCCAGGTCGGAGCGTTCGTGCGATGAGGGCCCTCGGCGTTCTCGTCCTCGGTGTCGCGGCGATGGCGTCGGCCGCCGAGCCGCGCTTCTTCGTGGCCGGCGACGGGACGCTCGACATCGCGAGCCGCGCGCTCGGCGAGCACGTCACCGTGCGCTACCGGCGCGACGACGGCGCCTACGACTACGACGCCCTGACCAGGATCCGCCATCTGCTGCGCTGCCGGGGGGACGGCTACGAGGCGGAGATCACGCCCCGCTTCGTCGAGCTGCTGGGCTACCTGAACGTGCGCAGCGGCCGTCCGCTCGCGCTGCTCTCCGGCTTCCGCAGCCCGAGCTACAACGACGGTGTCCGCCGGCGTGGCCTGCCGGCGTCGCGCGACTCGCTGCACACCGAGGGACTGGCAGCCGACCTCGCGTTCCCGCGCGACCTGCTCGAGCCGCTCTGGTTCGGGATCCGGGAGCTCGACTGCTGCGGCGCGGGCTACTACGCCCGTGAGGGCTTCCTGCACGTCGACGTCGGCCGGCCGCGCTACTGGGAGCCGTCGACGTCGCGGGTCGACGAGGACCTCTCCGGCGGCAACGCGCGCGTCTTCGCGCGCACGGACTACGACCGCTACGTGCCGGGCGAGATGATGCTGGTGCGGCTCCACGCCGTCACGCTCCCGCCGCTGCGGCTCGAGCGTACGGCGCGGCTCGTAGCCGACGGTGACGGCAAGGGCGCCACGGTGACGGTGGCGGAGGTCGGCGCGCCCGCGGGCAGCGGCTGCATCCCGGCCGATCGCGCGACCCGGCTCCTGGTGAAGGGGGCGCCTGCGGTCGCGCGCGGGCGGATCGTGTTCACGACCTGCGAGCCCCGTGCCGAACGCACGCCGGCGATCGTCGAGACGAATCCCGTCTCGCTCCGCTGAACGGTCGCTCTCAGGCCTCGGCCGGCGTCAGCCAGATGCGTGGCAACGCGGGCGGCTCCCAGGCGACCAGCCGATCGAGCAGCGATTCGGCGTCCGTGTCCGCGAGGAGCATCGCCGCCCGCGCGGGCTCGACGAAGCCGCCGGCGACGGCGTCGTCGAGGAGCAGGCGCAGGCCGCGCCAGTAGCCGTCCACGTCGAGGAGCGCGACGGGTTTGCGATGGATGCCGAGCTGCAGCCAGGTGAGCATCTCGAGCAGCTCCTCGAACGTCCCGAGACCGCCAGGCAGCGCGATGAATCCGTCGGCGAGCGTCGCCATCGTCTCCTTGCGCTCGTGCATGCCCGACACCACGCGCAGCTCGCTGAGGCCGGCGTGCGCGATCTCGGCGGAGTAGAGGCCGCGGGGAATGATCCCGATCGCCGTGCCACCGCCGGTGAGGACGGCGTCGGCGAGGATACCCATCAGGCCGATCGAGCCGCCGCCGTAGACCAGCCCGAGGCCGCGTCGCGCGAGCGCGTCGCCGAGGGCACGGGCCGCGTCGGCATACGCCGGGCGGCTACCGGTCGAGGAGCCGCAGAAGACGCAGAGGCGTCGCATGGGCCGGCAATGTGCGCGAAATCGACCCGCTGCGCTAGCTGGTCTGCCTGCCGCTCGCCGGCGGGCACCCCCGGTCCTCGATGCCGCGGCGTCGACTGCGGATCGCCGGCGAGCTCGACCGATCTCGCGTCAGGGTCCGACCGCGCTGAACATCGCCCCGTTCGCCTTCTTCACCCGGGTGAGCGCCGTGCCGAAACACGAGGCATCGCTCGTCAGGACCTGAACCGTCGCGCCGCTCTGGCTCTGCAGCGAGGCCGCGATCCCTCGCGGCAAGGTCGAGGCGGTGTTCTTGCCGATGATCTGGACGTTGCCCTTGCCCAGCTGACCGCCGCCCAGCTTGATCTTCGAGATCCCGTCCGCAGCGGTGCTCTTGTCCGTATACTCGTATCCCTTGGCGGACATCGTGGACCAGCACGATAGTTGGCCGCACAGGCCTCCCGCTCGCGCGACCGTGTACACACCCTTCAGCTGGTTGGCGGCGTCGTAGATGCAGACCTTGTAGCTCGTCCTCCCCGTGACGGGGTTCCCGAACTCGCTCGCCGTGACGGCCGTCCGCAGCTTCGAGAGCGACAGCCGCAGCTTTCCCTTGCCGGTCTTCCTCTCACTCACGAGCAGGACGCCCTTCCCGGAAGCGACGCAATCGACGGCCGGAGCGGGTCCGCAGCCGAACAGGGTGGTCGTCGTGGTCGTACTCGTGGTGGTCGTCGTGATGCTCACCGCTGCCGCGCACTCCGGATCCGCCGCGTCGACCAACCCGTCGCCGTCGTTGTCGAGACCGACGGGGTCGGCATCGAGCGGCATGTCTTCATCGGCGCTCGAGCACGGGTTCCTCAGCCTGCTGAACATGGGCTGGTAGTACGGGGGCGCCACATTCTCGCCGAGCAACGTCGGGAAGGGGTCGGGAGACCCGAGCGCTCCCGACCGGTGGCAGCCCGAGCTCCCGCATGCGGTGATGCCCAGGTTCACGTGGAACCGGCGGAGGCCGTACGCGGTTGCCTTCGGCTCGCCACTGTCTGGTGACGTCTCGCCGTAGTCCTGGCCGTGACACCCGGCGCAGCCGAAACCTCCGCCGGGGCCGCTCCAATACGTGCGAACCGGCGTGCTGCCTCCTCCCGCGGAATGACACACGTTGCAGGTCGTGATGCCCAACTGTGTCCGGTGCTGGAAATGCAACGGACCATTGCCGCCCTGGAAGCCGTCGTGGCACGAGACGCACCCTTTTCCGGCGCCGTCGTCGTACATCGGATACGCATGCGCGTTCGCGCACCACGCCAGGCACAGAAGAAAAAGGGCGTGGCCCGTCCGCAGTGCAATCGCCTTCGCGGACGTGCCAGACCTGGATCGGACTCGCGTCATTCACTCCCCCTCAATGAACCGACTCCGAAGCCTTCGCCTCGACGAAGTGGCGCGGAACCTCGTCCATCTTGCCGAGCAGGCGCAGGACGACATCGAGCGCGTTCTGAACGGCCGGATTCGGCTTCTCGGCAAGCGAACGCCGATAGTAGGACTCCGCTTCTTCGAGCTTCCCTTGCTTCACCAGCGCCTCTGCGAGGTTGTTGCAGGCCGGTGTGTACTTCGGGTTGATGTCGAGCGCGCTGCGAAACTCCGCCACCGCCTCCTCCGTCCGACCCTGCCGGGCGATCACGTATCCCAGGCCGTTGTGGGTCTCGGCAGTCGGCCGTCCGGGCAGCGCTCGGCGGTAGTGGCCCTCGGCCTCGGCGAACTTCCCCGCCTGCACGAGCGTGACGGCCAGGTTGATGTGCGCCGAGGCGCAGTTCGCGTCCAGCTCGAGCGCTTTCCGGTAGTCCTCGAGCGCCTCCGCCGATCTCCCCAGCTGCGCCAGGGTGAAACCGAGGTCGCTGTAGATTTCCGCCTTCGGTTCGGACTCGAGCGATGCTTCGAAGTGCTTGGCGGCCTCGTCGAGCTGACCGAGCTCGACGAGCGCGAGCGCCAGGTTGTTGTGCGCCTTCGCGTTGCCGGGATTGGCCGCCAGGGCCCGCCTGTACTCCGGCACCGCGTCCGCGGTCCGTCCGTCCTGGAACAACGTCCATCCCAGTGCATTGCGCAGCTCCGGGTCGTCCGGAGCGACCTCCAGCCCGCGCCGATAGGCTCGCTCGGCGCCCTCGTGGTTTCCCGTGTGCTCGTTGGCCATCCCGGCCCGCAGAAACGAGTAGGCATCCAGGAACTGCTCGCGAATCTCGGCAATGGCGTCACCGGGCAGCTTCACGAACTCCGGGATGTTCGCGGCCCGGTCCGCCGAGGTGAATCGCTCGAGGAGGACAGGCGGGCTGTCGTTTCCATCCTCGTCGATGTGTGTGAGGAACAGCTGGGTGTACGGCCCGTTGACCTTCGAGGAGAATACCAGCCAGCGGCTGTTCGACGACCAGCTGTGCCAGGAGTTCATGCGCGCGGTGTTGTAGCGCAGCCGTCTCGCGACGCCGCCCTCGGCCGGGATGATGTACAGCTCGCTGTCGGGCTGCAGCAGCATGTAGCTCTTGGCCTTGCAGAAGATGATCCACTTCCCGTCGGGCGAGTACTTCGGGAAGAAGTTGCTCATCCCGTCTCCCGAGGCGCCTCGAAGCGGCTCGGCCGTTCCGCCCTTCCCGTCGTTGAACGGGACCCTGTAGAGGTCGTAGCGGAAGGGCTTCTTCTGGACCGTGAACTCCGGAACGTCCTTCTGGTCGACCAACGCGCTGTTCTGCTCGTGGAGGCCCTCCGCGTGGTAGGCCTTCGCCCTGGCGAACACGATGTACTTGCCGTCCGGGCTCCATACCGCGTTGCTCTGCACGTACTGCGGGTCGTCGGCGCCGGGCAGCGGCGAATACGTCTCGGTCTCCCGATCGTAGACGACGAGGATGCCCTTGATGGGAAAGAAGAGCTGCGAGAACATCAGGTCGGGCATCGCGACGAACACGGAGCGATCCTTGACCGTGCTGACCACGTATCGTCCCGTCGGCGAGACGCGAGACAACAAGCCGAAGGTGACCTCGCCGTCGTCACGCTTGTAGTCCGACCACGTGGTGATCTTCGCGTCGTCCATCACCATGTGCTTCGACACGTTCATGATGGCGTAGGCGCCCTTGTCGTTGCCGTAGTCGACGTCCATCCCGAGCACGCTGCCGTTGTCCGCGAACGAATGACAGTTCCCGCACACGGGGAGGTTCTGCAGCACGATCGGCGGGCCGGACTCCGAGTCGACGGTTCCGAAGCGCCAGCGGATGCGTGACGGATCCTGTACGGCTTTCAGAAAGGGCAGCGGAACTTCCCGGTAGAACAGGGAGTCGCCAACCGCGTCCCTCGACGTGCGGATATGCACCGATGCCGGCGAGGCGGTCGCGCGCTTCGTGCGGTCGACACCCGAGACGAGCACCTCGGCATCGCGCTCCGAGCTGAGCTGCTTGATCAGCCTCCAGCGGTCCTCCGAGGGCCTCCAGTTCGGCGCGTCGACCGACTCTCTCAGAATCTCGCCGCCGGTGAAGTCTCGCACCATCACGTCCCAGCGATCGGCGCCGCCGGTCTCGTCCTGCCACACGAAGGTCGGAGCGACGCTCTCCGGCGGAAACAGCGTCCCCTCCAGCGGATAGGTGATCCGCAGTCCTGCTTCGTTGGCGGCGCCCGTCTCACGCGCGGCGCCGTCGCGAGAGCAACCGGCAAGGAAGACGGCGGCAGCGAGCGCCAGCGAGACGACGGCGGCAGTGACCGCGCGTGAGCGACGTCCCTTCGGCATCTCGCCGACTACGCTCCCGCCGTCGCAGCGGGGAGGAGCGCTATGGCCTCGGTTTCACAGAGCAGGTCGGGACGGCACAACGGAGCCTCGACGAGCGCGCACGGGAAGCCGTCGAGGCCGCGCGTGCGAAGCATCGAGCGCAGAACCGGCGCATCGCTCGGGTTCTTGAGATACGTGACCCCCGACGCGAGGTTCTCGAAGCTGGCGCCCTGCCGGGCGAGCAGCGACGCGATGTTGTCCAGCATGCGATCGACCTGGGCCTCGAAGTGTCCCACGTGGACGGTCCGTCCCACTTCGTCGATGCTCGCGGTTCCGGAGACGTAGAGGGTCACCTTGTTCGCGTCGGCGATCCTCAGGCCGCGCGAGAAGTCCGCACCATAGGTCCACGCTTCGTTGAGCAAGGGGGTGTGAATCGGCGCGATGTCGAGCCCCCGGGAAGACGTTGCCGCATGGAGGCTCATGGAGAAGTCGTGCGCCCCCGAAAACGGAGCGCCCTGAACGCACGTGCTGGCAGGCCTTCGCTCGATGCCGCAGCGCCGGAAGAACTCGCGCCGGGCTCTGTTGAGCGCGGCATAGTCCCGGTCGATGTTCCGCACGTGGATCCACGTGCGGACGACGTTGGCGAAGCTCATCCCGGCGTCGGCGAGCAGACCCTCGGCGACACGGAACATGTGGTACGCCTCCTCGAATGCGTCTTCCCCCGACCCGTAGATGTTCCCGGTGTGCAGGGAGGTCTGGTCGCCCAGGCGGACAACCGTCGCGCGCGCTCGCGGTGCGCAGGCTTCGCACGAGCAGGCGGAGGTCCGACTCGCCTCGTACGCCGAGTACGACCCCCCGGAGCGAGGAATCACGGCCACCGCGGAGAGCTCGAGGTGCGCGCGGCGGTCGAGCGGAGGCTGTCCGATGAACGTCGTCGCCACGGGGCCGGCCTCGAGCCCGGCCGCCCGGACCACCCGACAACGTGCGCGACGCACCACCTCGCAGTGCTCTCGGATCCGTCGAAGGAACACGGTCTCGGTGACGATGGCCTCGGGTCCCGCGCCTTCCCGGGCAAGCGCGGCGAGCAGGGCCTCGTAGAGCGCGTCGGCTTGCCGGGCCGCATCCGGGATCCCCTCGCCCGGCCGGCACTGGATGAACAGCTCATCCGCCATGGGGCCGCTGAACCGGCGAAGAGCGATCGACGCGCTGCTCGCCTGGACGCGGCGATCGAATGCTGCGGGCTGCGCCGCGGCCGCCTCCCGCCCTGGTGCGACCGGCATCCGCCGCGCGCGTGATCCTCGATCGTCCTCGTGGACCCACGCCGCCGGCTGCCGGCGGCGTGGCGTACCGAGGACTTCCACGGCCCGGCTCATGGGCGCTACCTGCAGCTCCGGGCCATCAGGGGCGGCACAACCGGCGCCTCGAACGTACCGTACTTGTTGTTCGCGAAGCAGTTCTCGTGACCCGTATCGAACATGAGGTACGTCACGTCCGCCGCAAACAGCTCCAGGCCACCGAACGGCGTCGGAGCGGTTCCGTTGCTCTTGAAGACGTTCGAGACGTACGTGTTGTCGTCCGGGGCGGACTCGACTTGCGGAGGGTTCGATGAGCAGTCGAACTGTGATCCCGCCACCGCCACGCAGTAGTCGACGACCGTGATGCCGTAGAAGTTGTTCCTCTCGATCCGGTTCTTCTGAATGTTCACGTTGTCGACGCCCAAGACCAGAATGCCGCCACCGGGTGGCAGGGACGCGGACATCGAACCTGGCGGCGCGTCATTCGGCTCGTTGTTGTCGTGCACGTAGTTGCCGACGATGTCCCAGTTGCCGTCGTTTCCGAGCGGAGGCAGAGACGCTGCCGAAGGATGATAGAGGCCGATCCCGGTGGTGTTGTGGTGAATGTGGTTGTTCTTCGCCACGATGTTCTTCGAGACCGTGATCTCGAGGCCCGTGGGGCTGTTGTAGAACTCGTTGTTGAGAACGCGGACGTTCTCGGACGCCTCGATCCACAGCGCGCTGTCTTCCGAGCCGTACGCGACGTTCTTCTTCACGAGGCCGTTCGCCGAAAGGGTCGGCCAGATCCCGTTCTCCAGGTTGGAGATCGACTCGTTTCTCTCGATATTGAAGTCGTGCACGTGTCGCAGCCAGATGCCGTTGTTCGAGAACCCCTCGACGGTGAAGCCCTTGATCGTCACGCCGACGACATCGGGATCGCCCGGGTTTGCAGGCTCGACCATGATGCCGTGCTTCTGACCTGGGCCCGGCAGGATGCGGACCTTCACCTTTGGCAGCCTGCTCTTGGCGAGCAGCCTCAGTGGCTTGGTGATGCGGACGGCGGCCGTCCCCGCGTGCGTCTCGGTGTAGTCGCCGGGCATCACGACGATCGTGTCACCCGGCGACGCAGCGTCGACCGCCTCCTGGATCGACTGTCCGGGCGCTACCCTGGACACGGCCGCCGGGGCCGTCGCGGGGATACACCCGAGGGCGAAACCCAAAACCGATACTGCACCAATGCTCAGTCTAGCTTGTGTCACTTTCATCCTCTCCTGTGCGCTCGGAAGCGTACGCTCGGTCGAACTATCGATCGGCCGTGACCGGGTAGATGACCGGCGGTCACGTGCGATCGTCAAATGCCGCCTTCAGACCAGCGCGCGTCACGCCGGGCGCAGCACTTTAGTCGCACCGCTGTGGATCGTTCTCGGCTTGCCTTACACACGGCGATATCCGCGGCGCCAGGTGCAGCATGTGTGCCAGCGGACTCCGCCCGTGGCGGCGCACTTTCCTTGCACTTCCGCGAACGACGGGCGCGGGTTCGTGTCCCCACACGAAACGGTGGGACATTATTTCCCATGCGCTTCGGGACGCCTGCCGAGCCCGGTCTGGGCCGCGGCGGCTGGCGTTCGTCGTACCGATGGGTCCGCGGTCGATGCAGGCTATCTGGGATCTACCGGCCCTGGCCTGGCTGGCCGGAGTTCGGCGGCGCGCTTCTCGTGCGCGGTCGAGGTGGCGAGCGTCTTTCTCGACCTCGATCGTCCCTCCCGGGCTGATCGACGGCTGGCGCACGATACAGCGCCCGAGACCGCCGCAGGAGAGCGGTGTTCGCTTGCGCCGGGTCGACGTCCACGCCGCCCGGGCGCGGCGCCTTCCCCGGCCGCACCTCATCGCCACGGCGACACGGCGAGGAAGAGGAGCCACAGCCCGAGCAGCAGAACCAGGGCGAGGCCGAGCAAGAGCGCATTGCGCGCCCACCGCCTGACCATGGCGTCGAGGAACTCGCGCCAGCCGAGGGTGAGCGGCGGGACGAAGAGCGTCACCAGCGCCGCCCACGCGCCCGCGAGCACGAGCACCAGCGCGACGAGCATGAGGAGGCGAGCAGGCATCCCCTCACCCCTCACAGACCCTTGTCCAGGAACTCGCGCACCACCTCGGCCGGCGACCGGTGATCGCCGTCGACCGCCCGGTTGAGCCGCCGCATGGTCGTCGCCGAGATCTTTCCCGCGAGGCCCGCGAGGACGTCGCCGAGGCCGGGGAACTGCTCGAGGGTCGCGCGGCGCACCACCGGCACCGCCTCGTAGGGCGGGAAGGCATGACGGTCGTCGGTGAGCATGACCAGCGCGAGGGTGTCGATCTGCGCGTCGGTCGCGCTGCCGACGGCGAGGTCGGCCTTCCGCTCCGCGAGGGCACGGTAGAGGAGGCCCAGGTCCATGGTGCGGACGTCGCGGAACGCGAGGCCATAGGTCCGCTCGAGGGCGGGGAAGCCGTCCGCGCGCTGCTGGAACTCGTAGCCGAAGGCGGCGGTCCAGTCGCGGGCCGGACCGACCGCCGCGGAGATGGTGCGCACGCCCGCCTCGGGACGCACGACGAGGGCGAACGTGTTGTCGAAGCCGAGCGGCTCGGTCCAGACCAGCCCGGGCGCGTAGGCCTCGCGGACGCGCGCGAGAACGCGCGCCGGATCGGTATCGGGGGGTTCCTTCAGCACGGCGGTGAGCGCGGTGCCGGTGTACTCGACGTAGACGTCGATCTGCCCCGCACGCAGGGCCGCGTCGGCCACGAAGGTGCCGCCGAGGTCGAGCTTGCGCTGGACGGGGATGCCCGCCCGCTCCAGCACCTGCGCCAGCAGCTCCCCGAGGATGCGCTGCTCGGTGAAGTTCTTCGAGCCGACGACCACGCGGTCGCCGCGGCCGCCACACGCCGTGACGGCGACGAGGAGCAGGACTGCTGCAGCGACGCGCATCATCGCGGCGGACGCAGGCGGCGCTCCAGGGCGCCGAGAAGGGAGTCGGCGCCGAGCGCGAGCGCGGCAGCGGGCAGCGCGCCGGCGAGGATGGTGCGGTTGTCCACCATGGCGACGCCGCGGAAGATGAAGACCCCGAGGCCGCCGGCTCCGATGGCCGCCGCGATCGTCGCCAGGCCGATGCCGATCACGGTGGCGAGCCGGACGCCGGCGAGGATGACGCTGGCTGCGAGCGGCAGCTCGACGCGGCGGAGCAGCTGGCGGTCGGTCATGCCGAGGCCGCGGCCCGCCTCGCGCACCGCGGGATCGACGCCGCTGATCCCGACCACGGTGTTCCGCAGGACCGGCAGGACGGAGTAGAGGGTGAGCGCGATCAGCGCGGTGCGCGTCCCGATGCCGCCGAGGAACGGGACCGGGATGAGGAGCCCGAAGAGCGCCAGGCTCGGAATCGTCTGCACGGCGCTCGCCGCGCCCAGCACGAGGCGCTGCCAGCCGGGCCGCCGGGTGAGCACGATCCCGAGCGGCACGCCGATGGCGGTCGCGATCCCCACGGAGACGACGACCAGGAGCAGATGGCGGCCGGTCTCGGTCAGGATCTCGGTGGCCACGGCGGTCAGTCCTGGCCGGCCTGGAGGAAGGCTCGCACCGTGGGATCGTCCGTTGCCGCGAGCTGGTCGGGCGTGCCGACCGCGAGGAGCCGGCCATCGGCGAGCAGCGCGAGCCGGTCGGCGACGCGCGCCGCCTCGCGCAGGTCGTGGGTGACGAAGACGGCCGTCTTCCCGAGCTGCCGCTGGAGCGCGCGGAAGGACTCCTGGAGCTCGCGCCGGGTGATCGGATCGAGCGCCGCGAAGGGCTCGTCGAGGAGGAGCAGGGGCGGGTCGGCGGCGAGGGCGCGTGCCACGCCGACGCGTTGCCGTTGGCCGCCGGAGAGCTCGTGGGGGTAGCGTCGACCGTACTCGGCGTCAGGCAGGCCGACGAGCTCGAGCAGCTCCTCCACGCGCGCCCGCCGGCGATTGCCGTCCCAGCCCTCCAGCTCCGGGACGATACCCGCGTTCGCCGCGACCGTGAGGTGCGGCAGCAGGCCGATGTCCTGGATGACGTAGCCGGTCCTGCGGCGCAGCCGGATGGGATCCCATTCGGTGGTGGGACGACCGGCGACGCGCACCGTGCCCGTCGTCGGCAGGAGGAGGGCGTTCACCAGCCGCAGCGCCGTCGTCTTCCCGGAGCCGCTGCGGCCGATGAGCGCCAGCGTCTCGCCCTCGGCGACATCGAGCCCGAGGCCGTCGAGGATCGGACGTCCCGCCGGCGTGCGCACCGAGGCGCCGTCGTACTCGACGAAGCCGGAGCCGCTCATGGGCCGAAGCCCGGCGCGGCGCCGTCCACCTGGATGCGCGCCGGACGGGCCGGCGTCTCGCCGGCCCTGGCGATCGGGGCCACGTCGTTCGGGCCGTCGGGACAGAGGAGCGCCGCGAGCGCCTGGAGCTGCCGGCGACCCACGCCGACCTCGAACATGCCGCCGAGGTAGACCGCGATCCCGCGGGACCGGCAGGCCGCCGCCGCCGCCAGCATCTCGAATATCCCGCCCATGCGCGCCGGCTTGAGGTTCGCGGCCACCGGCCGCACGGGCAGCCGGTGGACGTCGTCGGCAGTGGAGAGGGGAGAGTCCGCGGCGAGCCGGCGCTGCAGATCGCCCGACCACGGCGCCAGGTCCCAGCACGGGTCCTCGACCAGCGCGTCCGGGAGGATGCGGTGCGCACGCTCGTGGTCGGCGCGCGTGCCGGCGTTCTTCCAGTCGAGTACGGCGATCCGGCCCGACGCGGCGAGGGCGGCGAGGGTGGCATCGTCCCACGCCGGGTCGGCGTCGACCTTGAGCTCCACGTTGCCGTGACGGCGCGCCTCGGCGGCGGGGTCGGCGACGCGCCCGAAGGACACGACGTAGCGCACCGGCCGGGGCGCATGACCGGCGATCTCGAACAGGCTCACGCCGTGCTGGCGCAGCGCCAGATCGATGGCCGCCGCCTCGAGCGCTGCCCGGTCGTAGGGTTCTGCGATCGAGTCCGCGATGGCGGCGCTCCACGCGTCCAGCCGCCACGTGCCGCGCGGCACGCGGGGCGCGGTCCGGTCACGGAAGGCGCCGTGCTCGGCCTCGGTCCAGCCGACGTGCTCGCTCCGTCCCGCAGCCCCGTTGCCTCGCAGCGTCAGCCGCGAGCTCGGACGTGGACCGTCGGGATAGGACGGCACGTCCACGGCGCCGACCTCGACGCTCACCTGCTCGATGGTCACCGCGAGCGCGCGGAGCGCGGTGCGCAGCGCCTCAGGCGTCGCGAGCACAGCGGAAGCCGGCGAAGAGCTGGCGGCGCTGCGGCAGGTCCCAGTTGCGGAAGGTATTGCGGGCGACCAGGGGCTGCGTCGCCCACGATCCGCCACGCAGCACCTTGTAACCCTTGCCGAAGTGGACCTCGGAGTACTCGGCATAGGGGAAGGCGACGAAGCCCGGATAGGCCGCCAGGTCGCTCGCCGTCCACTCCCACACGTCGCCGAGGAGCTGGTGGCAGCCGAAGTAGCTCGCGCCCTGCGGGTAGGCGCCGACGGCGGCGGGCGAGAACGTGCGCTGGTCGAGGTTCGCAAGCTCGGGCGTCGGTGGCGAATCGCCCCAAGGGTAGCGTCTCGGCGTGCCACGTTCCAGGTCCCAGGCCGCCGCCTTCTCCCACTCCGCCTCGCTGGGCAGCCGCTTGCCGATCCAGCGCGCGTACGCGTCGGCCTCGTACCAGCAGACATGGATCACCGGCTGGTCGAGCGCGAGCGGCACGAGCCGGCCGAAGGCACGCTCGTGCCAGGTTCCGTCGCTCGCCTGCCACCACTGCGCCGGATGTCTGACGCCCGCGTCGAGCAGCCAGCGCCAGCCGGCCTCCGTCCACAGCTCCCGCCGCCGGTAGCCGCCGTCCTCCATGAAACGCAGGAAGTCGCCGTTGACGGTGGGGCAGCGGTCGATCCGGAAGCGCGGCACGAAGACCTCGTGCGCCGGCCGCTCGTTGTCGTAGGCGAAGCGGCGATCGTCGGTTCCCATCAGGAATGCCCCGGCCGGAACGACGACCTCGGCGGCGGCGAGAGGACCGAACGATTCGGGAGGGTCGCAGCGGCGCGGCAGCTCGTAGACGAGGTCGTCGATGAGCTGGATCGTCTGCAGGATGGTCTCGGTGTGCTGCGCTTCGTGCTGCGCCAGCATCGCGTGCACGAAGCCACCGGCGAGCAGCGGGGCGGTGGCGGGGAAGGTCGCGCGCGCCAGCACGGCGAACGTCCGCCGCCGCGTCTCGTCGAAGTATCGTACGCAGTAGGCGCGCTGCAGCAACGGCAGGCGGGCACGGGTGGCGCGCGGATGGGCGACGGCGTCGTACAGGTGATCGCGCCGCCGGTCCTCGTCGTCGCGGCGGCCCTCGGGATCGTGGGCGCGCCGGATCCACTGCTCCTCGAAGTTCGCGATGTGGCCGAGGTCCCAGACGATCGGGCTCATGAGGGTGCTGTGCTGCCGGGTGAGCTGCTCCTCGGTGAGCGGGGCGACCAGCTCGAGCGTGCGGGCACGCGCTCGCCCGAGCAGGCGCTCGGCCACGAGGCGCGTCGAGGGCGGGGGAGGGGCGGGGCGCCGGCGCAGCAGGAGCAGCGCGAACGCCTGCGCGGGATCGGTGATGGTCTCGACCGCTTCGAAGCCGTGGCGCGCGGCCGCGGCGGTCATCTCCGGAATCCGGAACTTGCGGCTCACCTCGGTGAGCACCATCTCGCCGGCCGCGAGGCGGAACGAGCGGTCGAGCTCGGGAAGCTCGATGACCGCCGGGCGGGTGAAGCGGGCGAAGATGTCGATGCGCTCGCGGCTCTCGTTCCAGTAGGCGACGTGCTCGATGGCGTCGAGATCGAGGCGCGTGCCGAGGTCGCGATTCATGCGGGCGAAGAGGTTGCGGGTGAAGGCCGCGCTCACCCCGGCCGCGTCGTTGTAGGCCGCTTCGAGGACGGCCGGATCCTTCACCAGGTCGAGGCCGAGGAGCAGGTGATCGCCGGCCGACAGGCCGTCGGTGACGCGCTCGAGGAACGCGGCGGTCTCGGTGCGGTCGAAGTTGCCGAGGCTGCTGCCGAGGAAGAGCAGCACCAGGGGCGAGAACTCGCGCAGCCGGGCGAAGGCCTGCTCGTAGGTGCCGGCGAGGGCGCGTACCCGCAGGCTGGGGAAGTCGCCTTCCAGCGTCCGGCACGAGGCGTCCAGCATGTCGCGGCTGATGTCGACCGGAACGTAGCGCGCTCGCTGGCCGCCGGCGGTCCAGGCGCGCAGCAGGTGGCGCGTCTTGGTCGAGCTGCCGGAGCCCAGCTCGACGAGGGTCGGCGCTCCCGCGCGCGCGCGCAGCCGGGAAGCGTGCGCGGCGAGCAGCGCATCCTCGGTCCGGGTGAGATAGTATTCCGGCTGGCGGGTGATGTCCTCGAACAGCCCGCTGCCCTCGGCATCGTACAGGTAGCGGCAGGAGAGCCAGCGCGGCGAGTCGCCCAGACCGCGCGCGATCGACTGCGCGAACGCCGCGCGGGCCAGCGCGCGGGTACCCAGCTCGTCGCGTGTCATGCCGTGGTCGCCTTCCGGATCGCCGCGCCCACGTCCGCCAGCGTGCGCGACGTGCGTCGAGGGAAGATCGTGTGGATGGTTCCGGCGCCGTCGCCCGGCCATCGCGGCACGATGTGAACGTGAACGTGGGGGACCGTCTGGCCGGTGGCCTCGCCGTTGTTGATGCCGATCGTGGTGCCGGCCGCGCCCACCGCGAGGCGCACGGGATCGGCGAGCCGGCGCACGAGGCGGAAGAGACCGTCGGCCGCCGCCGGCTCCAGCGCCTCGATGGTGGGCACATGCGCCGTCGGCACCACGAGCGTGTGGCCATCGGCGAGAGGCTCGAGGTCGAGAAAGGCGACGCCGTCGGGTGCGCGGGCCACCACCTCGGCGGGTATCTCACCGGCGACGATGCGACAGAAGACGCACGTCATCTCCCGGCCTCCTCGTGGCGCGGGTACGCCCGGCCGCCCCTCGGGGCCAACGCGGCTCGCCTCACCGCGCCGCATCCTGCCAGGTATGGCAAACAAGGGAAGCCCCCTCGGAAGCTGGTCAGAGGACTGCGTCGAGCAACGTTCGCGTGGCCGCGCCAGGGTTTCCGGCCGAGAGAATGGCGCGGATCACGGCGATGCCCCACGCGCCCGCCGCCCGCAGCTCGGGGACGCTGGCGGCCGTGACTCCGCCGATGGCGAGGACGGGAATGCGCGCTGCCGCCACCGCGCCGCGCAGGCGCGCGGCGCCCTGCGGCGGGCCGAAGGACGTCTTCGACGGCGTGGCATGGACGGGGCCGAAGAACGCGAAGTCGGCCGTGGCGGCGGCGACCTCCGCCGCCGCGTGCGTCGAGATGCCGATCAGTGCGCCGGCCGGCAGCAGGCTGCGGACCACGTCCACCGGCATCGACCCGCCGCCGAGGTGCACGCCGTCGGCGCCGGCGGCGAGGGCGACGTCGACGCGGTCGTTCACCAGCAGCAGCGCGCCCGTACCGGCCGTCAGGGCGCGCAGCCGCTCGGCGAGTACGAGGAGAGGCCGCCCGGGCAGATCCCTTTCCCGAAGCTGCACGGCGGGCAGCCCGGCGTCGAGCGCCGCCGCGACGACGTCGCACAGGTCGCGCCCGCCGGTGGCATGGCGGTCGGTGACCAGCACGAGCTTCGGTGGCGCCGCCATCGCACGCACTCTAGCGCAGCCCATGGGGCGGGTCAGTTGCCGGGCGGCGCGTGCTCCCGTCCGCGATCGCGGCGCGGAACGGCTCGAGCTGGGGGTCGCCGGTCCGCTCCATGTGCGCCAGCAGCAGCCCTGCGAGGTGCTCGACGTCATGGCGATAGGCAGGCGCGTCGATCACGTTGTGACGCTCGTCCGGGTCGCGTTCCAGGTCGTAGAGGGCGAGGACGGTGCCGAAGACGTACTGCCGGACGCGCGCGGCGACCGCGGCGTCGTGGCGCGCCGCCGCGGCGAGTGCAGGGAACGTCAGCCCGTTCATCGCCTCCACCCGGAACCGCCTCCGGCCGTCCGCCCACGGCTCGAAGATCAGCGAGCGCGTGTTCGTGCGCACGCAGCGCTGCGGAAAGGCCGCGCCGCTGCGCACCGTGTTCACGTGGGTGACGACGTGGTCGCGTCCGTCCTGCGTTTCCCCGCGCAGCAGCGGGCCCCAGGAGCGGCCGTCCATGCCCGCCGGTGGGGCGACCTCGAGCAGCCCCAGGAGCGTCGGCATCAGGTCCACGCTGCTCACCATCGCCTCGTGCGACGCCGCCGGCGGCATGGCGGGATAGCGCAGGACCACCGGCGACCAGGTGCCGTCGCGATAGACGGTGGCCTTGGCGAACGGGACCGACATGCCGTTGTCGGAGAGGAACACGACCACCGTGTCGCCGACGTGCCCCGCGGCATCGAGCGCGTCGAGCACCGCGCCGAGGCTCCGGTCCATGCGGGCGACGTTCGCATAGTAGCGCGTGAGCTCCCGGCGGACGGGCGGCAGGTCTTCCAGGACGCCGGGCACGAGGCCGGGGCCGGCCCGCAGCGCCCAGGCGTGGACCGCGGCCCGCTCGAAACGTCCGCCGACGCCCGACGGCCATCGGTCCAGATCGCTGCCGAGGAAGGGGCGATGCGGGTCGGTGATGTTGGCGTCGACGAAGAAGGGACGGCCGGCGCGACGCGCTTCGTCGAGGCAGCGCGTGACGGCCGCGCCGATCCGGGACGGTCGGCGTCCGGAGCCGCGCAGGGCGAGGTCCCACGGGAACTTCGCAGGGGGGCGCATGTGCGACAGCTTGTTGATCGCGGCCGTGAAGTAGCCCCGTGCCTGCAGGACCTCGACCAGGGTCGGAACGTCGCGGGCGACGGGGCCGAACCCGAGCGCGCCGTTGCGGTGCGGCACGCGCCCGGTCAGCAGCGCCGCGCGCGACGGCGCGCAGATGGACGCGGTGAGGTGGGCGTTGACGAAGCGATGCGAGGAGCGGGCCAGCGCATCGAGGCGCGGCGTCGCCGGCATGAGGCTTCCCATCCACCCCGCCGAGTCGGCGTTGAGGTCGTCGGCGGTGATCAGGAGGAGGTTCGGGCGCCGTGGCAGCGGCTGCTGGGCGGCGGCGGCCGGAGCGCCGCGCGCCGGGCCGGCGCCCGCGACGCTCCACGCGAGCAGCACGGAGAGTCGCGTCGCCCGCAGCAGACCGCCGCACGCTGCGCCGCGGGCCGTCCTCGCCACCATCGCCGCGAGCCCAGCAAGCGGGATGCCCCCGCGGAGATGCAGCTCGATTCGATGCTTGGATCAGCCCCCCCGGGGTCGGTGTGAAGCGCGATGCACGCCGGCAGCCGGGCGACGAGAACGCGTGGCGTGCATCGAGTACGGCGCTTCACGGTTCGCCGCGCCGACCTGTGCGAAGAGCGGCCGCGGATCAGCGCAGGTGGCGGCCGCCGTCGGCCCGGATGGTCTCACCGGTGATGAAGTCGTTCTCGATGAGAGCCAGCACGGCGTGGGCGATCGCTTCCTCGCCGCCCCACCGCCCGAGCGGTGTCTCGCGCTCGACCGCGCGCCGCTCCTCGGTGCCGAGCTCGGGGGGAGCGAGGATCGGCCCGGGGGCGACGGCATTCACCAGGATCTGGTCGCCCGCCAGCTCGAGCGCGAGCGCTTCCGTCAGACCCACCACGGCCGCCTTGGCGACGTAGTACGGCAGGTAGCCCGGATAGCGAGGCCGGCCGCTGCGCGACAGCCAGTCGGCGAAGAGCACGATGCGCCCTCCGCCTGCGGCCCGCATGTGGGGAGCAGCCGCCCGCGCGCACAGGAACGCCGCCCGCGCGTCGACCGCCAGGCTGTCGTCCCAGTCGCGCTCGGTGAGCGCGTCGAACGGGGTCTTGGCGTAGCGCGACGCCATGTGGACCAGGACGTCGAGGCGCCCGAGCGTCTCGACGACGTGGGCCACGAGTGCGTCGCACTCGGCTGCCTTGGTCAGATCGGCCGCGAACGCCGTCGCCCGCCGTCCGAGCGCCCGCACCGCGTCGGCCGCGCGCTCGACGTCCTCGCGCGAGCGATTGTAGGAGAAGGCGAGGTCGGCACCGCGGGTCGCGAGCGCCAGCGCGACGCCGCCGCCCACGCGCTTCGCGCCGGTGATGAGGACGGTCTTGCCGGTGAGGTCCATGGTTGAGAACGCGTCGAGTCCGAGCCGTAGGCATTGTCGCATGCCGGCGCTCGCGCGACCACCGGGTCGTGCCGTGCCGCGAGCGCGGGTGATTTCCGTTCCGATCTGCACAGCGTCGACCGCCAGCTCTTCGCCTGATCTCCGCGGCGGGCGCGGCGCTGCGGGGGAGATGGCTCCCCGGAAAGGTACCGGATTGGCCCCCTGGAGCCACTTCCAGGGTCAATTGGACTCCACTACCCTTGTGCCGTGCTCGAGATCGCCTTCCGGCCGGATCGCGCCAGCGAGGTGCCCATGGCGCGGCAGCTGGCCGACCACGTGGCGACGCTGGTCACGAGCGGACGCCTGCTCGGGGGCTCCAGGCTGCCGGCGTCGCGCGAAGCCGCGATCGCGCTCGGCGTCTCGCGCAAGACCGTGAGCGCGGCGTACCAGCAGCTCGCCGCTCGCGGGCTGACCGCTGCGCATGTGGGGCAGGGCACGTTCGTGCTGCTCGGCACCCCGCCGCCTGCCGCCGCACCGCGCGCAGCCGCCGCTCGCACGCCCCGCGAGTTCGCGTGGGACGGCCTCCTGGCGCGGGTGCCGCCGGTGCCGCTCAGCCTCCGCCGGGCCGAGCGCGGCGGCCCCTCTCCCTACGACTTCCGCGGCGGCCGGATCGAGGCCTCGGCGCTGCCGCTGGCCGACCTGCGCTGGGCCATGGGGCACGCGTTCCGATCCCGGGCGGGGCTCCAGGCGCTCGCGTCACACCACGATCCCGCCGGCTGGCCGCCGTTGCGGCGCGAGATCGCGCGCCTCCTCGTCCGGCGCGGCATCTCGTGCGACGCTCGCGAGGTCGCGGTGGTGAACGGCCTCCAGCACGCCATCGACCTCGCGGCCCGGGTGCTGGTCGAGCCCGGCGACGCCGTGGTCATGGAGCAACCCGGGTACTTCGGAGCCGCCCTGGCCTTCGCGGCCCGGGGAGCCGACGTGCTCGGCGTCGACGTCGATGGCGAGGGCCTGCGCACCGACCGTCTCGCGCGCGTCCTGCGGCTCCGGCGCGTCAAGCTGGTGTACGTCACGCCGGCGACCCAGAGCCCGACCGGCGCGATGATGAGCCCGGCGCGTCGCGAGGCCCTCCTCGCCCTGGCCGACGAGCATCAGGTGCCGATCCTCGAGGACGACTACGACAACGAGCTGCGCTACGCGGGTCCGGTCCAGCCGGCGCTCAAGGCGACCGATCCCGCCGGTCAGATCGTCCACGCCGGCACCTTCTCCAAGGTGCTGTTCCCGGGGCTGCGCGTGGGCTACGTCGTGGCGCCGCGCGTGCTGCTCGAGCGCCTGGTCGCGGCGCGTGCGGCGAGTGACTTCGGCAGCGGCGTCGTGCAGCAGGCGGCGCTGGCCAGCCTGCTCGCTACCGGCGCTCTCGACCGCCACCTGCAGCGCGCGCGGCGGCTCTATGGCCGGCGGATGGCTGCCCTGCTCGCCGCCCTGGGTCGCGAGATGCCGGCGGGCGCGCGCTGGACCGAGCCGCGCAGCGGACATCTGGTCTGGCTCACGCTCCCGTCCGGTGTCGATGGGGATCGCGTGCATCAGGCGGCCCTCGCGCTCGGTGTCGCCTACACGCGCGGCGAGGTCTTCTTCGCCGACGGCCGTGGCGGCGAGCACATCGCCCTGGCCTGCGCCGCGGTCGACGAGGCGACCATCGCCAAGGGCGTCGCGCGGCTGGCGCGCGCGATCCGCGAGGTGGCGTCGAGCGGTCACCCGGCTGGTGTTCGGCGGCCGGCCGCGGGCGAGCGGCTGGCGAGAAGGAGGAGCGATGGCACGCAGCGAGCGGGGTGATTTCTGGTTCTGGGCGCTCGGCGTCTTCGGCCTGGCCAACCTCGCCAATGCAGCCTGGATGCTGGCCGATCCCGCGCACTGGTATGCCACCCTCCCGGCCGCCGTCCCGGACACCGGTCCGCTCAACCTGCACTTCGTCCGCGACATCGGGAGCGCGTTCGCGGTGATGGGGGGCGCCCTGCTCGCCGCGGCGGTGTGGCCGGCATTCCGGGTCCCCGCGCTCGCCGCCACTGCCGGGTTCTACGTCCTGCACGCTCTCGTCCACGTCACCGACACCGTCGGGGGACGGCTGCCGCCATCACACTGGCTGATCGACTTTCCCGGCGTGTACGGGCCCGCGGTGCTGCTGGTCGTGCTCACCGTGGCGGCTGCACGCTCGAGCGGGGCCGCGCGATGACGGCCGCGGCTCGCATCGCGCTCGGCATCATCCTCGGGCTGCTCCTCGCGACCTTGCCCTTTGTTCACTACCGGCTCGGTGGCGCGCACGCCCGCGCCGACCCGGCCGTCGATACGGGAGGTTCACATGCGCATCGCACCGATTGAGAAATCCGGTCCCCTGATGCGGCTCGCCGGCTGGATGATGCGGCGTCAGTTCGGGAAGAGCCTGACGCCCTGGCAGGTGATCTTCACCCGGCTGCCGCGTGCGGTTCCCACCCAGCTCGCGGTGTACTGGGGGCTCGAGAAGGGCCTATCCCTCGCGCCCGACCTCCAGCTCCTGATCCAGAGCCACGTCGCTTCGCTCAACGGCTGCACCTTCTGCGTCGACATCGGACGCGCCATCGCAACCTACCGGGGCCTCACGCTGGAGAAGCTGGACGCGGTGGCGAGCTGGCGCACGAGCCCGCTCTTCGACGCCGCCGAGCGCGCCGCCCTGGGGTACGTGGAGGAGGCGACCCGCACCAAGCGCGCCTCCGACGCCACCTTCGCCGAGCTGCGGGCGCACTTCGACGACCGCCAGATCGTCGCCATCACCTGGCTCAACGCCGTCGAGAACTACTTCAACCTGCTGAATGGCCCGCTGGGAATCGAATCCGACGGCCTGTGCGCCATCGCCGAGCGCCGGACCGGTCGAGTCGTGCCCGCGTCGCCCGCGCCGGCCGCGCGCGCCGCGACCCGGTGAGCGCGAGACCCCCGGCGCCCGCCTGGCCGCGCGTGAGGGCGATCCACCGGATGCTGTGACGCCACCGGAGCGGTCGCGATGCTACCGCCCCAGAACGGTCCACCCGAGCGAGCGCGCGGCCTGAGCCTGGCGGACGTCGTAGGTGAGAAACGGCAAGCCACCTGCACCTGCCCGTTCGGCCGCAGCCAGGTGGAGCGCATCGAGCGTGCGGACCTGCAGCGTCTCGGCAAGGACGCCGGCGCGTTCACAGGTGGTCTCGTCGAGCTCCACGACCAGCATCCGCGACCAGTCCGCACGAAAGACCGTGCGCACGCGGGCACGTTCGGGCCCGCGCAGGAGCCGGCCCAGGTTGCGGAGCACCTCGACCCAGGTATGGCGCGCCGTGACCCACGACGGATCTGCTACCAGCAAGCGCTCGCACGCCGTGCTGTCGTCCTCGTCGACGTAGCGCTTGAGCAGCGCGCTGGTGTCGACGTACAGGCTCACTCGCCACGGTCCTCCGCGAGCGCTTCGTCGATGCGCACGACGCCGCGCGCGCGGCGGACTTTGGCAGGCGGCGGAACCCGACCTGCTGGCGCCGAGATCCAACCCTGGCTGACACCTTCCTCCAGGCGGGGTGCGGCCGGCAAGGGCGCGAGGATGGCCTTGGGCACCCCACGATCCGTCACCCGGATCGTTTCTCCCCGGGCGACACGCTCGAGGTATCGAGACAGCCGTTGCTTCAGCTCGCGGACGCCGACGTCCATGGGGCCACATTACACGGGCGATGTGGCTACATCAAAGCCTTTCGCCCGACGCCCCCGCCGTCGCGCAGATTCACCTCGATGCGACCGAGCTCAGCGCGCCTCGTGACCTCGCAAGGCACTGCTCCTTGAACTTGGCGCGAACTTGGCCGCGGGGATCGTCTTCGCCATGAGCGCGGTCTACCACTGTTCAGAAAAGTGTCCGTCTCGGCGGACGCGGCCCCGCGCCGGCGCTTCCCGTCTACCCGCCCGAGTCCCAGCGAGGAAGGGGTCTTCCGCCATGAGGGCGACTACTGGACCAGTACCTACGGCGAGCGCACGGTGCGGGTCCGCGATGGCCGCGGCCTCGGGTATCTGGCGCAGCTGCTGCGCCACCCCGGTCGGAAGATGCCCGCGACCTTCCTGGCGGGCGGCCAGAACGCCAACGGCCGACATGCGGATCGCGATGACGAGACCGTCGTGGCCAGCGACCTGGGCGATGCCGGTCCGCTCCTCGACGCGCGGGCGGCCGCAGAGTACCGCCGACGGGCCGTGGAGCTGCACGCCGAGCTGGCCGAGGCCGAGGCGCGCAACGACCTGGGACAGCTCGCGCGAATCCGCGGGGAGATCGAGCTGCTGCGGACGCACCTGGCGGCGCTGCACGGCGGCCGGCGGACGGCGTCCCATGCCGAGCGCGCCCCGGCTGACCGTCACCAAGGGGATCAAGGCGGCACTGGCACGGCTGGGAGCGGCGCATCCGGCGCTGGGTGAGCATCTCACGGCGACGGTGAGACGAGGCTACCTCTGCGTCTACCGCCCCGACCCCCGGCGGCCGATCCGCTGGCGCGAGTGAAGGCAACCGCTGCAACAGCGTCCCGCCGAGGCGCACCGGGTACTCCGCCGCTCGCCGGCACAGCGGTTCGGCCGCGGCGTCGCGGAGATTGAGCCCGGCGTTCCGGACGGCGGCTTTCCGCAGCGCCTGGCATGCCGCACCCGGGCGGCCCGGGGCCTGACTGGCTCCAAACCTACCGGATGCGGCCGTCGAGCGGGCTCGACGCCGCGGCGTGCAGCTTCGCCTCGATGCGCCCGGCGAGAAAGGCCTTGCGGCCGGCGTCGACGCCGAGCCGCATCGCCTCCGCCATCAGGATCGGATCGCGCGCGCCGGCGATGGCCGTGTTCATGAGGACGGCGTCGCAGCCGAGCTCGAGAGCCTCTGCCGCGTGCGAAGCCGTGCCGACCCCGGCGTCGACGATCACCGGGACGCGGCTCTGCTCGACGATGATGCGCAGGTTGAACGGGTTGCGGATGCCGAGCCCCGACCCGATGGGTGCGGCCAGCGGCATGACGGCGACGCAGCCGAGGTCCTCGAGCCGCTTGCAGGCCACCGGGTCGTCGGTGACGTAGGGCAACACCCGGAACCCTTCGGCGACGAGCTGCCGCGCCGCCTCGATCGTCGCGGGCACGTCCGGGAACAGCGTCCGCTCGTCGCCGATCACCTCGAGCTTCACCAGGGTGCCGACGCCCGCCTCGCGCGCCAGCCGCACGGTGCGCACGGCGTCCTCGGCCGTGTAGCAGCCCGCGGTGTTGGGCAGGATCGTGAAGCGGTCGAGCGGGAGGTGGTCGAGCAGGTTCTCCTTGCCCGGATCGGTGATGTTCACGCGCCGGACCGCGACCGTGACGATCTCCGCTCCGGACGCGTCCACCGCGCGGCGGGTCTCCTCGAACGAGCGGTATTTCCCGGTGCCGACGATGAGGCGCGAGTGGTACTCGCGACCGGCGAGGACGAAGGGATCCGTCATTGCGTTCAGCCGCCCCCGACGAAGTGGATGACCTCGATGGCGTCGCCCTCGCGCAGCGTCGTGCTGGGGTACGCGGCGCGCGGGACGACCGCGCGGTTCACCTCGACGGCGATGCGCCGCGCACCGAGGCCGAGGATGGCCACCAGATCCGCCACGGTCGCGCCGTCGGGCAGCGCGCGCTGTTCGTCGTTCACCACCACCGTCACCGTACGCCCGACGATATCGTCCCGCCGGGAGCCTGACAACAACTCCCGCCGTCTCACGCCGGTGCGGGGGGCTCCAGCGGATAGCCCGCCTCCCGCCACGCGCGCACGCCGCCGTCGAGCGCGACGGCGCGCGTGTACCCGAGCGTGCGAAGCATCGCCGCCGCCAGGGTCGAGATCTTGCCGAACTCGCAGTACAGGAGAATGCGCGCCGTCGGATCCGGGAGCTCCTTGTCCACGCGGAGCTCGAGCTGGCCGCGCGGGATGTGGCGCGCTCGCGGGATGTGGCCCGCCTCGTAGGCGTCGCGTTCGCGCACGTCGAGGACGACGAGTTCCGGGTCGGACTCGGTGACCCGCGCGCGCACCTCCTCCATCGACATGAACGCGATCCGGCGCGCCGCCTCGTCGAGCATCTGCGCGACCGTCTTCCCGCCCGTCCGGTTGGCGCGCAGCGCCTCGGTGAGGTGGTCGGGCAGATCGATCTTGAGCGCCCGCATCTGGGCGACGAAGTCGGCTGGCTCGCGGTGCTGGAGCCGGGGATTCTCGGCCTTCTCCCGGCCGAGCGTGGTGACCGGGGTACCCTTGTAGTTGTGGCCCGGGAAGACCTGCAGGGCGTCGTCGAGGCGAAGGAGCTTCCCGAAGAGGCTCTCGTACAACGCCTCGGGGTTCCCCGTCGGCAGGTCCGTTCGCCCGGTCCCGAGGCGGAGCAGGGTGTCGCCGGTGAGCACGCGATCGGCGAGCACGAGCGAGATCGAGTCGTCGGTGTGGCCCGGAGTGTACAGGACGCGCAGCCGGAGACGCCCGGCGATGATCGTCTCGCCGTCGTCCACGCGCACGTCGACGTAGGGCGCGGGGCTGGCGCGGTGCATGACGATCGGCACGCCGAGGCGCCGGCCCAGCTCGCGCGTCGCCGAGAAGTGGTCCGCGTGCGTGTGCGTGTCGACGAGGTACTGGAGCCGCACGCCGGTCTTCGCGGTCAGCGCGAGGTAGCGGTCGATCTGGCTCAGTTCGGGGTCGACGAGGATCGCGGAGCAGGTGTCGGGACAGCCGATCAGGTACGACAGGCAGCCACCGGTGCGCACCTCCTCGAAGATCATCCCGCGATTGTCCGCCTCGCCCGGGCGCGCCGTCAACGCCCGGGCGCTTCGCACGGCTCGCCCGGCTGCGCGACCAGATCGAGCACCTCCCCGGCGAGCCGGATGACGCAGTCGCGCAGCTCGTCGTCGAGATCGAGCACCAGCTCGCGGGCGGACGCCATCCACTGCTCGTGCACGCCTTCCTGGAAGAAGAGCGGCAGCAGCCGGACGAAGGTCTCGATGCCGAAACGGATCACGTCGATGTCGCGCCGCAAGGGCTCGGACGGCATCCCCGTGGCATTGCGGAAGACGTGCACGTAGAGGCTGGCGTGCGGGTTGGGGAGCACCGTGACGCCGGTCTCGGAGGCGGTCTGCTCCGCGATCCGGCACCACGTCGCATCGCGTTCCAGAATCTTGAGGATCGGCTCGCGGTCCGACTGGGGGAGCTTCGCGAACACGCGCAGCACGCGCTCGGTGAGCGGGTCGGCCGTGAGCTTCTCGGCCAGCTCGTGCGCGGTGACCAGGATCGCCTGGAGCGCATCGAGCCGCGTCGCCGGAACATCGGCGGCAGTCATGCCAGCAGAGTGCGGGATCCGAGCCGAGCGGATCAAGGGATATTTCGGCGCGCGGCGTCTCGCGAAGATGACAACCTGCGGCCTGCTTGGTATGGGACGTGGTCGTCGGAGCCGCATGCAGGACATGGAGGGCAGGACCCAGGGCAGACCCACGATCGCCGAGGTGAGCCTCAATGCCCTGCGCGACAACTGCCGTCAGGCGGTGGCGCTGGTGCCCGCCGGGGTGTCGGTGCTCGCGGTGGTGAAGGCCGATGGCTACGGCCACGGGGCGGCGCCCGCGGCGCGCGCGTTCCTCGACGGCGGTGCGACCGGGCTCGGCGTCTCCATGGTCAGCGAGGGGAGCGAGCTCCGCCGCGCGGGCATCGAGGCGCCGGTGGTGGTCCTCGGTGGCGCCTTCCCCGGTGAGGAGGCGGCGGCGGTGGCGCACGATCTGGCCGTCGCCGTGTGGACCCTCGAGGGCGGCCGCGCCCTGGCCGCCGCTGCACGTGCCGCGGGCCGCACGGCTGCCATCCACCTCAAGGTGAACACGGGAATGACGCGGCTCGGATGCGAGGTGGAAGACGTGCGCGCGCTGGGGGAGTCGTTGGCCGGCGAGCTGCATCTCCGGCTCGAAGGCGTGTTCTCCCATTTCGCCTCCGCCGAAGCCGTCGAGACGGAGTCGGCGCGGGCCCAGCTGGCACGTTTCGCCGCGGCCGTGGAGGAGCTGGCCGCGGCCGGGATTCGCCCGCCCCAGGTCCATCTCGCCAACAGCGCCGCCGTCCTCGCCGAGCCGTCGGCGCACTTCACCATGGTGCGGCCGGGCCTGATGCTCTACGGCTACGCGCCGGCACCGCACCTGGCGGCGCGCGCGCGGCTGCGGCCCGCGATGCGGCTTCGCACGCGCATCGCCCAGGTCCGCCGCGTGCCCGCCGGGACACCCGTGGGCTACGGCGGCACGTGGACCGCCGCGCGCGTGTCGTGTCTGGCCACGCTGCCCCTCGGCTACGCCGACGGCTACCGTCGTGCGGCGTCGAACCGCGGCCACATGCTGGTCGGCGCCCGGCGCGTGCCGGTGGCCGGCCGGGTGTGCATGGATCACGTCATGCTGGACGTCACCGACGCCCCGGAGCCGCGTGCGGGCGACCCGGTGACCGTCTTCGGCCCGAGTCTCGGGGCGGACGAGGTGGCGGGCTGGAGCGACACCATCGCGTACGAGGTGCTCACGTCCGTCGGCAAGCGCGTCCCGCGCGTCTACGTGGAGGAGTTCGATGCCTAGGGTGAAGCGGGCGCTGCTCAGCGTCTCCGACAAGCGCGGATTGCTCGAGCTGGCGCGCGGACTGCGCGAGCTCGGAGTCGAGATGCTGTCGACCGGCGGGACGGCGAAGCTGCTCGCCGACGCCGGGCTCCCGGTGACGCAGGTGAGCGACTACACCGGCTTCCCCGAGATGCTCGACGGCCGCGTGAAGACCCTGCA
The DNA here is from genome assembly GCA_963815115.1 of uncultured delta proteobacterium. Lineage (GTDB taxonomy): Bacteria > Desulfobacterota > Binatia > DP-6 > DP-6 > CAVQLX01. The sequence continues at coordinate 783,519 of CAWFFN010000005.1, forward strand.
CCCGAAGATCCACGGCGGCCTGCTCGGACGGCGCGACCTGCCGGCCCATCTGGCTGCCATGCGGGAGCACGGCATCGAGCCGATCGATCTCGTGGTGGTGAACCTGTATCCCTTCCGGGAGACCATCGCGAAGCCGGGCACCACGCTCGAGGAGGCCATCGAGCAGATCGACATCGGCGGCCCGTCGATGCTGCGGTCGGCGGCCAAGAACCACGCCGCGGTGACCGTCCTCGTCGACCCCGACGACTACGCGTCGGTGCTGGGCGAGCTGCGCGCGTCCGGGGGCGAGGTGTCGGCGGCGACCAACCGCCGCCTCGCCCAGAAGGTCTTCCACGTGACGGCCTCGTACGACGGCGCGATCGCCGACTATCTCGGAGCGCGCGCCGAGACCGCATTCGGCGAGACCTTCCACTGGAGCGGTGCCAAGGCTCTCGACATGCGCTACGGCGAGAACCCGCACCAGCGTGCCGCGCTCTACGGCGGCTTCCTGTGCGTCGCCGAGCCGCTGCACGGCAAGGAGCTCTCCTACAACAACGTCGTCGACATCGACGCGGCCCTGGCGCTGGCCAGCGAGTTCCTCGCCGGGCCCGGGACGGCCGTGGCCATCCTGAAACACAACACGCCGTGCGGCGTCGGCGTGGGGCGGGACGCCCGCGAGGCCTGGCAGCGAGCGTACGCGACCGATCCCGAATCGCCCTTCGGGGGCATCGTGGTCTCGACCACGCCGTTCACGGAAGCCCTGGCGCAGGCGGTCGACGAGATCTTCACCGAGGTGCTGATCGCGCCCGCGTTCGAGCCCGCGGCCTGGGAGCTGCTCACCCGGAAGAAGGCGCGCCGCCTGGTGCGCTGGAATCCGGCTGCGGCGCCGGTCGACCGGCCCGTCATGCGCGGCGTCGTCGCGGGTCTGCTGGTGCAGGACGCGGACCGTTCCATCGAAGATGCCCGCACGGCGAAGGTCGTGACCCGGCGCGCCCCCAGCGACGAGGAGCTCCGGGCCCTCGACTTCGCCTGGCGCGTGGTCAAGCACGTCAAGTCGAACGCCATCGTGTTCGCGGCCGCCGACCGCACGCTCGCCCTCGGTGGCGGGCAGACCTCGCGGGTCGAGCCGGTGCGGGCCGCGCGGGCGCGTGCCGAGCGCCTGCACATCTCGCTCGCCGGCTCGGTGCTCGCGAGCGACGCGTTCTTTCCCTTCGCGGACGGCCTCGAGGAGGCGATCGCCGCGGGCGCCACCGCCGTCATCCAGCCCGGCGGCAGCACGCGCGACGAGGAGGTGATCCGTGCGGCCGACGCGCGCGGCGTCGCCATGGTCTTCACCGGCATCCGGCACTTCCGGCACTGAGTGATGCGCGTTCTCGTCGTCGGCGGGGGAGGCCGCGAGCACGCGCTCGCCTGGAAGCTCGCCCGCAGCCCCCGCGTGGAGGCGGTGTGGTGCGCCCCCGGCAATGCGGGCATCGCGGAGGTGGCGACCTGCGTCCCCATCGCGGTCGACGACGTGAAAGGCCTCGCGCGCTTCGCCCACGAGCACGGGATCGATCTCACCGTGGTCGGCCCCGAGCTGCCGCTCACGCTCGGCCTGGTCGATCGCTTCGCGCAGGACGGCCTCCGTGCCTTCGGCCCCACGGCCGCGGCGGCGCGGCTGGAGGGATCCAAGGTCTTCGCCAAGGAGCTGCTGCGCCAGCTCCGGTTGCCCACGGCGTTCTTCGGTGCGTTCGCCGATCCGGACGAGGCGGCGCGGTTCGTCGACGAGGTCGGCGCCCCGGTCGTCGTGAAGGCCGACGGCCTCGCCGCCGGCAAGGGCGTCTTCATCTGCCCGACGGTGCGCGAGGCACGGGAAGCGGTGGATCAGATCATGCGCCAGCGGCTGTTCGGTGACGCCGGCTCCCGGGTCGTGGTCGAGGAGTTCCTGGAGGGCGAGGAGCTGTCGTTCATGGCGATCAGCGATGGCGACACCGTGCTGCCGCTCGAGCCGTCGCAGGACCACAAGCGCGCGCTCGACGGCGACCGCGGTCCGAATACCGGCGGCATGGGAGCCTACTCGCCCGTTCCCCTGATGACGGAGGGGCTCCGCGACCACGTGATGCGCGACATCATGGAGCCGCTGGTGATCGGGCTGGCGCGGCAGGGCGTGCGCTACACGGGCGTTCTCTACGCCGGGCTCATGGTGCGCGAGGGCCGTGCCAAGGTCCTCGAGTTCAACGTGCGCTTCGGCGACCCCGAGGCCCAGGTCCTGATGCTGCGGCTGACGTCCGACCTGGCGGCGCTGATGGAAGCGGCCTGCGAGGGCTCCCTGGCCGACGAGACGGTGACCTGGGATCCGCGGGCGGCGGCCTGCGTCGTGCTGGCCGCCGAGGGGTACCCCGGCACGGTCGAGCGCGGCCGACCCATCCACGGGCTCGACGCGCTCGATGGCTGGACCGGCGGGGTCGTCTTTCATTCCGCGACGCGACGCGAGAACGGCCGGGTGGTCACCGACGGCGGCCGCGTCCTCGGCGTCACCGCTCGCGGCGGCACCGTCGCGGACGCGGTCGCCGAGGCCTACGCCGCGGTCGCCCGCATCGCATGGCCCGGCATGCACTACCGGCAGGACATCGGACACCGGGCGGTCGGGCGTCCGCCGGAGGAGCAGCGTTCCTGAGCACGCCGGAGGCCGGAGCCGTTGCCGCTGCCGTCGAAGCGCTCGCCGCCGGCGGGCTGGTCGTCTTCCCCACCGAGACCGTCTACGGGCTCGGTGCGAAGGCGCGATCGCCGGAAGCCGTGGAACGCCTGGTGGCGGTGCGCGGGCGCGAGGCGGACAAGCCCATTCTCGTCCTCGTCGCCGATCTCTCCATGGCGGCATCGGTGAGCCGCGAGCCATCGCGGGAGGCGCGGCGCCTGGCCGACCGCTTCTGGCCGGGCGCACTGACCCTCGTGCTGCCCGCGCGCGACGGTCTGCCGGCGCCCCTCACGGCGGGTACCGGCACGATCGGCGTGCGCGTTCCGGCGCATCCGACGGCGCGCGCGCTGGTCGCCGGCCTGGGCGGACCCGTGACGGCGCCGAGCGCGAACCCCCCCGGAGCGGAGCCGCCCCGCACGCTGGCGGCGGCGCGCGCCTACTTCGGCGACGCGGTCGCGGTGTACGTCGACGGCGGCGCGTTGCCGGGCGGCGGGTCGACGGTGGCGTCGGTGGACGGAGGGGAGCTGCGCGTGCTGCGCGCCGGACCGGTTCCCGAGTCGGCGCTGCGAGCGGCGCTGGACGAGGTGCCATGGCCGTCGTGAGCCCGTTTCGCGCGCTGCGCTACGACGCGGCGCGCGTCGGCGATCTCGGTGCGGTGGTGGCGCCGCCCTACGACGTCATCTCGGGCGCACAGCAGGACGCCCTCTACGCTCGCAGCCCGTGGAACGTCGTGCGTCTGATCCTGCCGCGCGAGCCCGAGCGCGCGAGGGCCGCGGCGGCGACGCTGCGCGCGTGGATCGAGTCGGGCGTGCTCGCGCTCGATCCCGAGCCGGCGCTCTACTTCTACTCCCAGGAGTTCTCGCTGAGCGACGGCTCGCGGCACCGCCGCGACGGCGTGCTCTGCCGCCTCGGGCTCGAGGAGTTCGCGAGCGGCGTCGTGCGTCCCCACGAGCGCACCTTCCCCGGCCCCAAGGCGGACCAGCTCGCGCTGCTGCGCGCGACCGGCGCGTACCTGAGCCCCATCTTCGGCCTCTACGCGCGCCCAGGAGAGCGGCTCCGGGACGTGGCCGGCATCGACGGAGCGCCGCTCGTCGAGCTCACCGAGGAGCACGGCGAGACCCATCGCCTGTGGCGCGTCACCGACCCGCACGCCGTGGCGCAGGTCGCGGCGGCGCTGGCGGGGGAGACCATCTTCATCGCCGACGGCCACCACCGCTACGAGACGGCGCTCGCCTATCGTGCCGAGCGCGGCGCGGCGGGACCGCCGTCGATTCTGGCCTTCATCTCGAACATGGAGGAGCCGGGGCTGGTGGTGCTGCCGACGCACCGGCTGCTCCGCGTACCGTTGCGCCTCGCGCCCGGCGATCTCGAGGCCAGCCTGCGGCAGTCCTTCGCGGTGGCACCGCTGCCGCCGCAGGGACCGCGCCCGGCGGGCGCGCTCGACGTGGTGCTGCCCGACCGCCGACTGCGGCTGCACCCGCGGGCCGCGGCGCTGGTCCGCGTTGCCGGGCTGCCGCCCACCATCCGCGGCCTCGACGTCGCGGTGCTGCACGGCGCGATCCTGGATCCGATCCTCGGGGTCGGGTCCGGGGACCTCGAGTTCACGCACGAGGACAGCGAGGCCTTCGAGGCCGTGTCGTCCCGCCGTGCCACGGCGGCCTTCCTCCTGAACCCGCCGAGCGTCGCCGCCGTGCGCGCGGTCTGCCTCGCCGGCGAGCTGATGCCCGAGAAGTCGACCTACTTCTACCCGAAGCTCGCCTCGGGTCTGGTGTTCGATGTGGTCGCGCGCCCCCCGTCTGCCGGGTGAAACGGGGGCCCCGTTCCCGGGGCCCCCGTTGGTTCGCGCTAGAACTCGCGGCAGCTCACGCCCGAGCTCGTCGCCCGGCAGTCCGAGATGTCGTCCGTCCGGTCGATGCCGGTGTCGTGCGAGACGGTCGCCCGCACCGGGCCCGCGAACGGGCCGACGATCGGCCGCCGCTTCAACTTGATCACGAACTTCCACTGGTTGGGGACGCCGAGCTGCTTGAACGTCGCCTGCGAGGCGTGATGGGAATCGGTGCTCTTGCAGCCGATCTTCTTCCCCTTGGCGATGCACGTGGTCCACACGAAGCTCTGGCTGGTGCCGAGGTTGTCGTTCACCTGGATGCCGATCGGCGCCGAGGTGTTCAGGGCGTCACCCGGCCCGCTGGTGAGGAAGTCGCCCTTCAGGGTGATCGAGCCGTTGGCGCCGGTCGCGCTGGTGTTCCTCTTGAACTTGGCCTGCGTCAGGTTGATCGCCGCGTCGTTGCCGTCGCAGACGTTGCCCGCGCCGTCGTTGTCGAGGTCCTCCTGGCCTGGGTTCGCGACCGTGGGGCAGTTGTCGTTGGCACTGCAGATCAGGTCGCCGTCGGGATCGCCACCGCCGCCGTCGACGCAGGTGCCGGCCTGGCAGGTATCGGAGAGGGTGCAGCTGTCGGGAGCGCCGGCGCAGGCGGTTCCGTTCGGCTTTGGCGTCGTCACGCAGGTCCCGGTCGGCTCGCTGCAGGCCGAGTTGTTGCACTGGTTCCCGAGGCACGCGACCGGCGTGCCGGTCTGACAGCTGCCGGCGCTGCACGTCTCGCTCCCGTTGCAGGCGAGCCCGTCGCTGCAGTCGGCAGGCGTGCTGCAGCTGACACACGCCGGGACGGCCGTCGCCACCGGCGCGACCGTGACCGCTCCGGAGATCGTGTCGCAGCCGGCATTGTTCGGTCCGGCGACGCATCCCCACCAGTTCCCCGTGAACGTCTGGGGGGCAGCCGGGGCCGTGTTCACGAAGCCCGCCGCGTTGCCCTTGATCGAGTTGGAGTTCCCGCCGACGAGCGGGACGACGCCATCGCCCGTGTCGTCGTCGATCACCTCGATGCCCGCCACGCTCGCCGCCGTGATGTGGTTGCAGGTGAGGGTACCCGCGGAGTTGCCCGTGTTCCCGCTGAACGACAGCGCGGCCACGCCGAGATTGCCCCCCTGGATGGTGTTGAGGGAGACGGTCGCATTGCCATCGTCGAGCACCAGGCCCTCGAAGCGGTTGCCGGTGAGCTGGTTCCCGCTGATGCTGGAGGTGCCCGTGTTGTAGACGCCGATGTCGTTCGCGCCGATCGTGTTGCCGGACACCGTCGTGCCCGCGCCCGCGGGCAGCAGCAGGATGCCGGCCGATTGCGTGTCGTTGATCGGGTCCGGCCCGCACGTCGTCGGGACGTTGCACTCGTTGCCCGAGATGTCGTTGTGCACGATGGTCGCCTTGGCGTCGATCACGACCACGCCGTTGGACGCGATCGCCGGCGTCGGGCCGGGGCCGGTGATCGTGTTGTCGTGTGCGTTCAGGGTGCTCGCGGGATCGCGCACGTCGATGCCGTTCTTCTGGTAGTTCAGGATGCTGCTGCTGCGCACGATGGCCGTTGCGGGCGAGCCCGGATCGCCGACCCGGATGGCACGGCCGAACTGGCAGCCGCTGAGCGGCTGGTCGCGGATGTCCGTCACCGACAGGTCGTGGAGATCGGCCGACGCGCCGTTCATCACGTGGATGCCGGCATTGATGCTCCCGCAGCCCGAGGGACCCGGGCCCGCAACGGTGAGCGCGCTCATGTCGACCGCGACCGGGCTGCCGACGATCTGGACGATGTCACCCGCCGCCGGCAGGGTCGGCGGGGCCTGGATGATCGTGGAACCGGCCCCCGCGCCGACGACGGTCAGGTTCTTCGGGATGCTCACCTGCTCCGGGAACGTCCCGCCCGCGACCTGCACGACGTCGCCGGCGCAGGCGACGTCGACCGCGTGCTGCACGGTCTTGCAGGGTTCCGCGACCACGCGGCAGTCGTTGAACGTGTCGTCGCCGGTCGTGGCCACGTATCGCGTGGCGGCCATGCACACGGTGCTCGCGTAGCTCACGTCGTCGAAGTAGAAGCCCTGGCCGGCGATGCCCTCGGCGTCGCCGCCGACGCGGAACAGCAGCGAGTCGACGGTCGGCGGGTTGCTCGGGAAGTCGACGGGCTGGTTGTTCGGGAAGAAGTCCTCCCACGACGTGATGCGCTGCACCGGTCCGTTGTCGACGCTCACGCGCACGACGTCGTTCGCCTTCCCGTCGTAGAACTCCATCTCCAGGTCGACCCGGTGCCAGTCCGTGCGGCTGAGATTGGTGGGGCTGAGCACGTGGAAGACGAAGCACTTGCCCTCGCTGTCGGGAGGGTTGTTGATGAGGTCGGTGCACCCGCCGGGCGGCACGCGGTAGTCGTTGAGGCTCACCGAGAGGCCGACCCGGCCGTCGCCGGGGTCGGTCACGTTGTCGCTCACCTGAATCCAGCTCATGCGCGCGCCGTCGCCCCGGTCGGCGCTGACCACGACGTGCGAGTCCTGCGCGGAGCCGGTGACGGAGTGGAACCAGAAGGTGGCGGTGAAGCGGGGCCGGAGAACCCCGCCCGAGAAGCCCCCGGCGATCGCGCCGGGCTCGCCCGCCTCGTCGGTGAGCGACGGCGAGAAGATCTGGTCGCCGAAGGAGCCGCTGGTGAACGAGCTCGACTCGCGGAAGCTCCGCGAGCCCGCATGTGCCAGCGCGCCGGTCACTCCCTGGTCGATGGACGAGTTGACGGGGATGCCCGGCGGGGTCTGCCCGCCCCAGCCGTCCTGCCCGTCGATGGAGCCGACGTTGTAAGCCGGTGATTCGAAGTCCACGGAGATGGAATCCGCTCTGGCCGACCCGATGCCGGCCAGGAGCGCAGCGCCTACGATCAACGCGGTTCGCATGAGCCCTCCTGCGAGACTAGATAGGGAACGTGAGCGGTGAGGGACTAACTGAAGCTCTGCGTACAAGTCAAGGGAATCGAGGAGGTGGCATGACCGCTCGTTGCGATGAGCCGATCGGAGCCGTGGAACCCAGCTGCGGCCGTCGCCGGAGGGACGGCGGCCACTCGGCTGCGAATCCACGGCCGCGCGGGCTGCCCAGGGCCTTCGCCTGCGTCGCGCGAGGCGATGCGGTGGAGGCGCCCTGCGGGCTGAGCGACATGGCCGCGGATACCGCCGGGTTGCTCGCCGTGCTCGACATCGATGCGGTGCACATCGTGGGCGCGCCGCTGGACGGCACGATCGCGCAGACGCTCGCCAGCGAGATCCCGCGCGCGTGCCCGGCCTCACCTCGATCATGTCGACGACCGGGGAGCGGGGTCTGCCCGGCGCCACGCCCGGGGCGGCGGCGCTGCTCATACCGGTGCCGTCCGATCGCGAGGGGAAACATCGCGCGCGGCGTCCAGGTGTTCCGAGCGAATGGGCGGCCCGGGCTTTCCGTTCGACGAGCGCGGGTACGTGATCGCGCCGCCCGGGCCTGGAACCGCTGCTTCCATCCCGCCGGCACCGCTCGCCAGATCATGGCGATCCTCGCTGCGCCCAGCCGGCGCGAGGCGCTGCGTCGCGTGCGCGTGCCGTCGCTCGTGATTCACGGCGTCGACGATCCCCTGGTGCCGCTCGCGTGCGGGGTCGACACGGCCGACGCCATCCCGGGGGCGGAGCGGCTGGTCATCGAGGGCATGAGGCACGACCTGTCGCGGGCAACGCGGCCGCTCGCTTGCCGCTCCGCCTGCAACCTGCAATCAGGCTGCTCATGCGCACGACGCCCGAACAGGACGCCGAGATCTCCGCCGCCCGCACGGCGTGCACCGAGACCCGCCGTCCCACCGTCCCGGCGCTGGAGGAGCTGCTCTACCAGGTGTTGCCGGTGCTCGATCACGGCTTCGTGCGCGTCGTCGACTACATGGGCGACGACGCGGCGATCGTGCAGGCTGCGCGCGTGTCGTACGGCAGGGGGACCAGGCGGGTCAACGAGGACCGCGGCCTGATCCGCTACCTCATGCGCCACCAGCACACCACGCCATTCGAGATGTGCGAGCTGAAGCTGCACTGCAAGCTGCCGATCTTCGTCGCGCGCCAGTGGATCCGGCACCGGACGGCGAACGTGAACGAATACTCGGGGCGCTATTCGATCCTCGACCGGGAGTTCTACCTGCCGCCGGCCGACGCGCTGTGCGTGCAGTCGACCGGCAACCGCCAGGGGCGCGGCGAGAGCCTCGAGGCCGAGCGGGCAGCGGCCGTCCTCCAGCTCCTCAGGGACGACGCCATCCGGTGCTACGACCACTATCAGGAGATGCTGAACGAGGACGACGCCGGCCGGCCCCTGCGGCCGGGAGCGCCTTCGCTGGCGCGCGAGCTGGCCCGGATCAACCTGACGCTCGGCTTCTACACGCAGTGGTACTGGAAGACCGACCTGCACAACCTGCTCCACTTCCTCCTGCTGCGTGGCGACGCCCACGCCCAGGAGGAGATCCGGGCGTACGCGCGGTCGATCGGCGACGTCGCGCGCCGCTGGGTGCCGCTGGCCTGGGAGGCGTTCGTCGACTACCGCCTCGAGGCCATGACGCTGTCACGCGCCGAGCGCGAGGCGGTCCGGGGTCTGCTCGCCGGCGAGCGGCCCGATCTCGCCGCGCTCGGGCTTTCCAAGCGTGAGCAGGACGAGTTGCACGCCAAGCTCGGTCCCCATGGTCTGCGGTGACCGCGCTGGATGTCCCGAAGGTCGTGCAGCGGGGCGTCCGGCTGTTCAATCGGGGTCGCTACCTCGATGCGCAGGCGTTGTGGGAGGACGCCTGGCGCGCGGCACCGACCGAGGCGCGCGGGTTCCTCGAGGCGCTGGTTCAGCTCGCCGGCGGCCTCCACCTCCGCACGCGACGGGGCGGCATGCGCGGCGCCGAGCATCTGATGTCGCAGGCCCTGGTCACGCTCGAGGACTACCGGCCGGCGGCGCACGGCCTCGACGTCGACGCCCTGCTGACGGAGTTCGGCGCCTACGTCGACTGGATCCGCTCCATACGCCGGCCGCATCGCTTGACGGACGCGCTGCGCGTCCCGAGGCTCCGGAGCTGAGGCGATGGCCGAGCACACCCTCGAGCAGGTGCGTGCGGGCCTGCGCCAGGCGCGTTACATCACCACGCCGCGGGTCGAGACCGCGCTCTTCCTCTCCCTCACGCTCGAGAAGCCGCTGCTCGCCGAGGGCCCCGCGGGCGCCGGCAAGACCGAGCTGGGCAAGGTGCTCGCCGGCATGCTCGGCACCGACCTGCTGCGGCTCCAGTGCTACGAGGGTCTGGACGAATCGCGCGCGCTCTTCGAGTGGAACTACCAGAAGCAGCTGCTGCGCATCCAGGCCGATCACGGCGAGGGCCGGCACTGGGAGGACGTCGCGCACGACGTCTTCTCGCACGACTTCCTGCTCGAGCGTCCGCTGCTGCGCGCCATCACCTCGCCGCGCAAGGTCGTGCTGCTGATCGACGAGATCGACAAGGCCGATCCCGAGTTCGAGGCCTTCCTGCTCGAGGTGCTGAGCGACTTCCAGGTCTCGGTGCCGGAGCTGGGCACGCTCACGGCGCGCCACCGTCCCGTCGTGGTGCTGACCTCGAACCGGACGCGCGACCTCTCGGAGGCATTGCTGCGCCGCTGCCTGCACCTCTTCGTCGACTTCCCCGGCCCCGAGAAGGAGGCCGAGATCATCGGCCTGAAGGTGCCCGACCTCGACGCGCGCCTCGGCGCCCAGATCGCGCGCTTCGTTGCCGGGCTCCGGCGCCTCGAGCTGCGCAAGGCGCCGAGCATCGCCGAGACGCTGGACTGGGCGCGCGGGCTGTGCGCGCTCGGGGTGCGGGAGCTGGACGCCGCGACGGTCCGCCAGACGCTGTCCCTGGTGCTGAAGCACGAGGACGACCTGCGCAAGGCGGAGGCCAAGGTGGGCTCGCTGATCTCGGCGGGCGCCGGCCGCGGCTGACCATGCGCGCCCGGCTGCTCGCCTTCGCGCAGGCGCTGCGCGCACACGAAATCGAGGTGTCGGTCGCCGAGACGATGGACGCCGTGGCCGCGGTCGCGGCCGCCGGAGTGGAGCGCGAGACACTGCGCGAGGCGCTCGCCGCCACGCTGGTGAAGGACGAGCGCGACCGGCCGCTGTTCGACCGCCTCTTCGAGGCGGCCTTTCCCCTGGCGGGCGACGGAGAGAAAGGCCGCACCCGGCGGCGCGCAGCCGGTGGCCTCGGCGTGCCCGGCGCGGGTCGCAGCACCGGGTCGCAGCCGGGTGGATCGGGTGGCCGGCCGCGTGGGATGCCCGACGAGAAGCGTGAGTCCGGCCGGGCGGCCGGCGCGCTCGTCCCGCGAGAGGAGATGCCCGGCGCGGCGGAAGGACGCGACGACCGCGGTCGCACTGCCAGGCGGCGAGCCTTGCTCGAGCAGCCGCTCGAGCTGCTGACTGCCCGCGACGTCGCGGAGGCTCGTGACCTGGTGCGCGAGCTCGGCGCCCGGCTGCGAGGCCGGCTCGCCCGGCGCGAGCGTGCGCTGCGCCGGGGCCGCCTCGACCTGCGCCGGACCCTGCGCGCCGCCGTCGGGAGCGGGGGCGTGCCGCTGCGGCTGCGCCGCCGGGCGCGCCGGCCGGGCCGCCCCGACCTGGTGGCGCTGTGCGATCTCTCGGGGTCGGTGGCCGCCGCCAGCGAGCTGCTCCTCGGGCTGGTCGCGCCGGCGGCGCGCTACTTCCGCCGCGTGCACCTCTTCGGGTACGTCGACCGGCTGTGCGCCGTGTCGATCGAGCAGGGGCACGTCGCGCCGGCCGGCCCGCTCGATCTCCATGCGCGCTCGGACTTCGGTCGCGTCCTCGCCGACCTCTGGCAGCGCGAGCGCGCCGTGCTCGGCCGCGGCACCCTCGTGCTCGTCCTGGGCGACGCGCGCAACAATCGCCTGCCGCCCCGTGCCGACCTCTTGCGTGCGGTGCGCGAGCGCGTGCAGCGCCTCCTCTGGCTCAACCCCGAGCCGCGCGTGCGCTGGGACACCGGCGACAGCGTGCTCCGCCTCTACGCCACGAGCTGCGACGCGGTGCTCGAGTGCCTCACACTCGGCGCCCTCGTCGCGGCCGTGCGCCGGGCGATCTGATCGCGTAGGATCGGCGTCGCATGCGCAGAGAGATGACGGGCTGAGCGGCACCATTCTGCAGCCGACCTCTACACAGTCCCTGCGGTTTCAACGGGCCTTTTCGGCCCGGGCGAGCCCTGGGGGACGGATGCGACGTGCTTCTGGGCGGCGCGCGCCGGCTGGTGCGGGTTCTTCGGCGCGATCGAGCACGGCACGGACGAAGTCGTGGGGTGGAAGGCGACGAAGGTCCGGGCGAAGATGCGCGCGGCAGCGTGACTAGGACGGGACAATGTCCAGAGAACCCGGACCGGTACAGGTCATTCCTGGCCGGATTCTCCCGGGTCACGTCGGGGCGCGACGTCATCCCGGAGATCGACGGCCTGCGGTTCATCGCCATTGCGGGCGTGATCGCGCACCACGTCGTCCTATACGCATCTGAGAGCTACGTGGGGGTGCCCGGATCGGCAGAGGTGACGCGATGGGCCCACGCCGGCGCGTTCGGCGTTCAGCTCTTCTTCGTGATCAGCGGCATGGTGCTCGGCCTGCCGTTCGCGCGCCAGTACATCCAGAGGGGGCCCCCGGTCCGGGTCGGCGCATACTTCAAGCGGCGTCTCACTCGCCTCGAGCCTCCGTATCTCGTCAGCCTCGTCACGATCTACCTCGTGAAGGTCGGCGGAAACCTGTCAAGGGCTCGGGCCCTCGCTCCGAACCTCGTGGCCAGCATGGGATACGTACACGACTTTGTCTACAACCACGACAGCTACATCAGCGGCGTTGCGTGGTCGCTCGAGGTCGAGTTTCAATTCTACCTGCTCGCGCCGCTCCTTGCGCTCGTCTACCGCCTTCCATCCGTCTCGTCGCGGCGCCTCACACTCATCGCGATGGCGGTCGGTCTCGTCGCGTTCGTGAGCTGGAATCCCGGCGGTTTCGTTGACAGGTTCCATCTGGGACGATCGATTCTGGTGAACGGCCAGTACTTCTTCGCCGGGATGCTTCTCGCTGACTGGTACATCGCGTGGCGGGATCCCGGCCCGGAGCACGGCCACCGCGGCTTCGACATCGTGTGCCTGCTCGCGTTTCTCGTGATCTTCGTCAGCATCGACCAGTGGCCACGGGAGTATGCGGTCGCAGAGGTGCTGCGCGCCGGCCTGATCGTCCTGTGCTATTGGGCCGTCTTCCACGCGCGCGCGACCCGCTCGTTCTTTCGAATCCCGACGATCGTCGTCATCGGCGGCATGTGCTACTCCATTTACCTGACGCATAACGCCGTCATCTACCTTGTTGCTCATGTCCTCGTAGGAATGCCGCATCCCACACTCCAGTGGATAGGACTTGCGGTGCTCGGTCCGCTTGCTTCACTGGTCGTTGGCGCCGGCTTCTTCCGCATGGTCGAGCGACCGACGATGCAACGCGACTGGCCGCAGCGGTTGCGCCGGCTCCTGTTCGCCCCGCGCAAGCTAGCGGGAGCGTGACTGGCCAGCCGCGGCTGCCGGCGGCCTCACAGAGGACAGGGGAACTTCACGCGCGCAGCGCTGCCAGGGGCTCCGCTCCGCGTCGTCCCGCGGTCGTGAGCAGGCGCGGAACTCCGGATGGCGTGCGAGACGCAAGGGCCGGCCACGATCTCGGCCGGATCGTCGATCTGAAAGACGCGTCGGCGTCGTGGAGCATCTTGCGGAATGCTCAGTCCCGTCGTGGGATCGGTGGTGCGTGCCGCGGGATGGCTCACACCATCGTTGCGAGCCGGCGCCGGAGCTGAGAGGCGCCTCCGCGCATGCGGCTGGTGATGAACTCCAGATTCCGCTGCGACAGGAAGTAGCGGAGCCGTAGGAAGACTTCGGCGTTGTTGAGGCTGAACAGGATACGATGGCGCTTCCAGTTCCCTTCGTTCGCCAGGAGGGTGCAGCGGGCCGAAACGCCCAAAGTCTGCACGCCAAAAGGAAACTTGAAGGCAAAGTGCAGCGGCTGCGAGTTGACAACCAAGTGGGGTGGGATCTCCGGGCCGAGTTGGCGCCAACTGCGCTTAGCGACGGAGAACTCGAACCGTGCATTGATGTCCGGGCAGTGGACCACGACGGGCTGAAGCAGGCGGAGGACTGGGCCCGCATAGCGATGGTGTAGCTGTGCCGCGAGCTCTTCGAATGCCGCCTTGAGTTCCTCCGCCGGCACGTGGCTCGGCGGATCGTATGGCAGATCCGGCGCCTTCGCATGGTCCTTATCGAACCGTGCTAGCGCCGGCGCGGAGTCGTAGGGGACGTCGAGGTCAAACACGTCGCCAGGGTAAAGGACAGCCACGTCAACGGTCTTCGCGCGGCAGAAGTCAACCACATCGCGGACACCGTTCGCATAGTCGTTCATGTATCGATTGTCCTGCGTCGAGAAGTACACGAAACTGGCGAACGGAATGGTAGTACGGGCGCCGAGATCGAGGTGGTTCCGCGCCACCTTCTCCAAGACGCTGTGCGCCAGAACGGTGAGACGTCGTTCGCGCTCCGGCATACCCGAGTAGCCCGCGAGCGAGAATTGGTTGAGTACTACATCTGCGGTACCAATGTCCCGGCGGATGAGCTTGCAGTCCGGCGTGCGGATCTCCGCGTCATTGACGTTCACGAGCACGCGCCCCTCGCTGCGCACCGCGAGACACGAGTTCATCAAACCTTCCTGGTAGCAGTAGACATCGCAGGACGGGGTGAGCTGGACCGTCTTGCGATGGGGCAGAGCTCGAAACTCGCGAAAGCCCAGACGGCGGAACGCGTCGAACATCTTGTCCGAGTTGTTCCTTTGAAAGAGCACGGTGACGCGCTCCTTGAACGCCGATGGGAGGGCTCGTAGCGTAGGGATGTGAAAGTGGTCCGGGTGCTCGTGCGAAATCCACAGGTAGGCGATCTCGTCAAGCCATTTCGGGTCCCAGCATGCTGGCGGGTACAACGACCAAGACTCGTTGAATGCTTTTCCCGCTAGCCACGGATCGGTCCATATTCGGACGTCCCCTGCCTGCACAATGACGGACGCGTGGGAGACTAGTTGGATCTGCATCGGGCGTCCCTACCCTGGACCGTGGAGGCCACCGTCATCTTTGTGGCTCGCTTCGCCTCAAACGTTTACCGCGTCGTGCGCCTGCCCGCCAGAGGGATGGACCACGTCAACCGAGCTCATGAGGCACGGCCATCGTCATCTTCACTCCTTCCCTCCCGTGTGTACGCGCAAGCCGCCCATAGTTGGCGGAGAATCAGCCGGGTCGAGATGATGGCCGCGAACAGGCAGGACGGCTCCTGTGTGGCCGAGGGTTCGACGTGGCTCTTGAGGAGCCTCACGCCCCCCTCTTGGACGGCGTTCAATCGTCACCGTCTGGCCGAAGAGCGCATGCCCCGACGGCGTCGCGGGGGATTGCCGGAGAGCGGGCTCAGTAACGTCGACGTCGGGGCGGCGCGCGACGGCATCCTGGGGACGTGCCCATCGCGCACGGCGCGAAGAACTTCGTCTTGGTCACCACCGACAGGGCCGTGCAGATGCCACGGGCACTACCAAGTGGGACGACGCCAAGGCTGGTGCATGGTGGTCCAGGGCTCCAGAGCCAGGCGCGGTCGCTTCGTTGCGGTGCGGTAGCCGACGCAGCACCGCCGGCCAATTGCATCGCCACGACGGCATCCGCAGCGCCCGACCCGACCACGCCTCTCTCCACCTCTACTCGTTCGCGTGATCGCGCGGTGCGGTGACCATCGGGAAGTGATCCGTGCGGAAGGGCGAGGCGGGCAGCCCAGCTTTGTTCCACAGGTTGACCATCGGATAGTTCTCCCAACCAAAGCGCACGGCGACAGGCTGTGCGACTTGCGGACTGGACACGATGATCTTCTCGCCTTCAATGTCGGCTACGGCAGACACGAACTTCCGATCTGCACCCGCCACGGCAAAACCAGCCAACTTCCCGCCCTTTGCGACCAAGCCGCCGCCGACATGGGTGAAGCTCAAAACAGCGCGATTGCCCTCGATCTTCAGGCCAGAATACACCGGCCCCGAATACTCGATCTCTTCGCCATAAGCGATAGCGCGCGCGGCCAGCGCCAGCCGTTCGCCCACCTGGCGTTTCTCTTTTGGATGAATGTCGCGTTCTTCACCGACATCTGTGATGACGGCCATCCCGGTCTTCGGCAATTCCAGGGTCAGCGATTGCGCTTCGCGCAGTTCCGGCCACGTGCCTGCCGCTGGTGGTGCGTACGGCGCAAGCTGTACAAACACGAACGGCAGGTCATTTCCCCTATCCCGTCCGAATGTTTTGCGCCAATCCTGAATCATCGCAGGAAAGGTCCCTCGGTATTCGTAGGCACGAGTCGCATTCGCTTCACCCTGATACCAGATCACGCCGCGCATCGCGTATGGAACCAACGGCGCGATCATCCCGTTGTACAGGCCCGCGGGACGATTCTGATGTTCCGGCCCCATCGGTTTGGCGGGCGCTGCCGGTGCGGGCGTCCCTGCCTCCTTGGCATCGGCGGCATCCCGTTTGTATGTGTCCATCGCGGCGTCCCACGTGGCTTTGTGTTGAGGCCAGGCGGCAACAGACGTGGCGTAACGAGCGCGAACTCCGGCAAAAGCTGGATCACTCGCCACGACGCGACCGCTCGTCCACGATTCGACTGGCGTACCGGCGTATGAAGCATTGATCAAACCAACGGGCACACCGTGCCGCGCCAGTTGCAACGCGCGACCGAAGAAATACCCGACAGCAGAAAAGTTCGCGGCCGAAGTTGGCGTGCATTCCCACCAGTTACCTCTGACATCGGCGACAGGCGCATCCTGCGGATTGCGGGGCACGGTGAAGAACCGAAGCGTCGGATGGTTCGCTGCCGCAATATCGGCATGTGCGTTGGTGGTGTGCGACAGGGGAAATGCCATATTCGATTGGCCGCTGCACAGCCAGACCTCGCCCACCAGTACGTTTTGTATTGTCACGGTATCGGTGCCGGTAATCGTCATTTCGAACGGCCCGCCGGCTGTCAGGCTGTGCAGCGTGACCATCCATTTGCCATCTGCAGCGACGGCGGAAGCCCTTTGTCCTTGAAAGTCGACCGTTACCTTCTCACCGTTCGCCGCCCAGCCCCACACCGGCGCCGGCATGTGCTGTTGCAGGACACAGCCGTCCGAAAACAGGGCCGCCGGTTTGACGGCAGGACGCGCCGGTGCGCTGACGGCGAAACAGAAGAGCAGAGGGATGACAGAGCTGGCAATTGAACGCATGCGGAATTTCAGTGGGTTGGACGTTGATGACGGGAGTTCAGCTCCGTCAGGGAGCCAGGATGACCCGGCCACTCTCCAAAACGCGCAGGCCAACCGCCAGTAGCGTCACGGGTCTTCTCGCGGACCCCGAAGCCGTTGGTCAATCTCGGCGTCACTACGGAGCTCCGCAAAAACACCAACGTCGGGGAATTTCAAATAGACCTGGCCAGACGGCTGGGGACGTCGGAACGGTCTGGTGACAAGCTGGTCGACTTCGATCCCATCTGGCGAGATCCTGTCGACGATCGATCGCCACGCGCCGCTGGTCGGTCGGCTGTGCGGGTGACGCGCCGGGACGCTCGAACCCGTCGGGCGCCCGCGCCGCGGCTAGGAAGACGTCGGCAGGGCGCGAATCGCCGCGCGCAGGGCCGTGAGCGGGGCACCGAGCGCCCCGCGCGTTTCGTCTGACAGCTCGTGTCGGGATCTCTTCGAGCCGAGGAGCTTGCCGTATGCGGCGAGGTTCCTCTGCGCCGTCCGGAGCGCGGCTCGCGACGCGTGGCCGTGGCGCTGTCCGAGGACCTGCTCCGCATGGGCGACCGCGGCGCTCGCGTGCTGGATTCGTAGCGTCAGCTTGGACGCCAGGGCTCCCGCGTTGCTCGCGGCGATCGCGGTGACGAGCTGATCGAGCCGACAGCGCGTGGACTCGTACGCCGGAAGTCCGTCGCATGCGTCCCCGGGCAACGTCGACGTCGTGGTCGCGCCGTCGATCGACCGGACGGTTGTCGTCGTGGTCGTGCTCGCTGGAAGTGTCGTCAGGGTAGAGGTGGTCGTCGAGCCGCTGCCCGGTAGGGTCGTGCTCGTGGTCGTCGAGGGCGGCGGAGTCTTGGGGAACGTGAACACCGGCATCCCCTGCGCATCGGTGATCGAGTACTGCAGTCCGGGGATGATCTGCCCGTGGTCGTCCAGCGGCTCGATGGCGAGGAGCTTGAGCGTGTCGCCGAAGTCGGCGACCGCCTCGGCGTCCCAGCCGGTGATGCCCTGCTGGTTGGCGAAGGCCGTGTCCGCACGCAGCTCGAGGGTCGTACAGCCTGCCGGGTCCCAGTGCGCGACCTCCACGGGTCCGCAGCTGTCGCCCGTGCACTGGATCAGCTGGCCGTTGAGCCTCGCGGTGCCGAAGGCCTGCGTGAGGATACGGTCGTCCGAACCGGCGTGCGACGCCGTGCCCGTGAGCCCGATGTGAAACTTGACGACGCTGGCGGGTGTCTGGAGAGAGCCCGATAGACCGCACATCATCACCGACGCGTCCCCGTGGGCGAGGTACGAGACGCCCAGCTTCTGGGCGTCGTGTCGGGATTCCCTCGCGGACGCCCTCAGGGTCACGCCGTCAATGGTGAGCGTCGCTTCCGCGAAGACGTTGGCGCAGAAGAAATCCGAGGTCCCGGGCGCCGGGCACAGCGCGCCGCCGAACGAGAAGTCGCCACTGGACGCCTGCTGCGGCGGTGTCGACCCCTGGTGCGGGATGCTCCTGTCGGAACCCGGGATGAGCCAGCCCGCCTCGGCGGAGTAGGTGATCGACGCCATCGCGCGCCGCACGCCGCCCAGCGAGGCGACGGCGACGATCAGCGCGGCGAGGCGACGGGCGAGACGAGCTCGTCGGCAGCCACGGGTCTCCCGAGCATTCACGCTCCCCGCGATAGCACGCGAGGCAACGCGACGTCCATGGAAACGAGCGCTCGCCGCGACCCCGGACCGCGATCCGCCAGCTCCGCGGTCCACCCCGCAGCTGCTGCGCCACGACGTCCTTGTGCAAACGTCCAGTCCGAGCAGCCGCGCGGAGCTCGCTCTCGTGCGGGCGGCAATCGCGCCTCGCATGGCTCGCCGGTGGGAACGCGCGGTGTCGCGCAATCGACGAGGGGCTCACCTCGTACGGGTGTTCCGCAGATTCTCACGCCGCGGGTGGAGAGGCGGGTTCATGGCCCGACGATTCTTTCAGCAGGCAACCGGATCACCCGCGACGCCCCTGGGGTTGGCGGGCGGCAGCTGCGGCGGTGCCCAACCCGACCAGCGAGTGGTGTCGACCCGGGAGTCGTGTATCGGTGAGCGGGAGGAGTCGAGCCATGCAGAACCTCGATGGAAAGGTCGCCGTGGTCACCGGCGCCGCGAGCGGGATCGGGCGCGGCATGTGCGAGGCGTTCGTCGGCGCCGGCATGCGCGTGGTGCTGGCCGACGTCGAGGAGCAGGCGCTCGAGCGCAGCACCCGGGCGCTGCGGGAAGCCGGTGCGGACGCGCACGCGGTGGTGACGGACGTCTCGAAACCGGAGCAGGTCGAGGCGCTCGCGGCCGAGACGCTGCGTCGCTACGGCGCCGTGCATGTCGTCTGCAACAACGCCGGCGTCGCCACCGAAACCATACCGGGCTGGAGCGGGACGCTGGACGATTGGGGCTGGGTCCTGGGCGTGAACCTGATGGGTGTCATCCATGGCGTGCGCACCTTCCTGCCGATCCTGATCAACCAGGGGGCCGGCGGGCACATCGTCAACACCGCATCGCTGGCGGGGCTGGTGACCGGCGGGAACATCCCCTACGCCGTGACGAAGTTCGGCGTGGTGGCGCTATCCGAAGGGGTGTACCTCGAGCTGAAGCAGCGCGGCTACCGCCCCAGCATCTCGGTGCTCTGTCCCGGGTTCGTGAACACGAACATTCTCGACTGTGCCCGCAATCGACCCCCGGAGCTGGCCGCGACGGGGACGCCGATGACCGGGCCCGTCGCAGACGCCTTCCGGGAGTGGTTCGCGGAGCAGTTGCAGCAGGGCCTCGATCCACGCCGGGTCGGCGATCAGGTGCTGGCGGCCATCCGTGACGATCGCTTCTACATCCTGACCCACCCGGAGTGGAACCCGATCATCGAGCACCGGATGCGGGCGATCCTCGCCGGTGACAACCCGAGCCAGCTCCCGCCACCCGGATTCGAGTCGCTGATGCAGAAGCTTGCGGCGCTCGCCGAAGGCCAGGGTTCGAGCTAGCGCCGCGCACGGAGCGAGTTGCTTGGTAGGCGCCGTATGAGTGGCTACCACCCGTAGCCCGCAGCGTACGTGAGGGCGGCGAGGCTCGCCTGTCCTGTGACGTTCGGATGGATGTAGTCGGCGGTCGAGATCTCGCTCGGCACCCATTGGTGATCGAAGGTCGCGTCGTTGTCGAACTTGCAATTTCTGAACGAGGCACACACCGTCGCGAGTGCGCTGTTGAAATCGATGATTCGCTGCCGAACGCGAGCGCCGGTCGATATCTGCCTGTGCGGTGGACGTCGGGTTCGCGAGGAGCGAATTGCAGATCGGGAACGATGCCCAGGCCGCGACCGCACTCGGGCGGGCCGTCGAGCGGTCGCTGGACGCACGGCCCCCGCCGCCGGCTTGGATCCTGCGGGCATTTCGAGAGCGCGCCAGGGCGCGCGCTGTGCAAGTTCTACAGCTTCCCTGAAAAAAGGAGCGTCCTTCATCGGAAGATGGCGGCTCTCCACGGGGCGCTGGCGGTGCAATGCCCTGGCACGCCAATTGTTCTTCGAGGGTCCGGCGAAAGGAGGCTCAGCATGAAACGAAAGGGCTCATTCGGATCACTCGCGGTGCTCGGGGGCTTGCTTCTCGGGTTCGGCGTGCAACACGCCGCAGCATCTGACGATTGCACCTACCAGGGGACGAAGTTCTCCGAGGGCGCGGCATCGTGCCAGGCGGGCATGCAGTTCCGGTGCGACGACGGCAGCTGGAAGGCTGCCGGCATCGCCTGCAGCGACAACCCGGCCACGAGTCCGGTCGCGTCACGCGCCTGCCAGTTCGCCGGCGTCACGTATCCGAACGGCACGGCGAGCTGTCAGGGAGGCAATCAGTTCCGCTGCGACGACGGCGCCTGGGCGAGCCTCAGTACGGCATGTCCGGTAGGCGACTCGCCGGTGCGGGTCGTGCCCCAGGGGCGCGGCTGCCTCTTCAACGATGCGCCGGTCGCCCACAACCATGCGATCTGCAAGCAGGGCACGACGTATCTGTGCAGCGACGGCGACTGGGTTATCCTCGGCACGAAGTGCCGCTAGTCGCGCGCATCGGACGCGGGACCAGCGGCCAGGAAGCCGCCGACGGGATCGCCTTCGATCTCGCCCGTCGTCGGTGCGGACTCCGCGCCCCGCCCGTCAGCGGCGGGACGCGGAGTTTCCCGTCCCGGGCCTGGCTCCGCCGCCGCGACCGATGACGCGTCGTCGAGCCGGTGCCACAATGCTGCGATGCGACGGCAAGTGGCGTCATGCGCCGGCCGAGGTCGCCCGCGACTTCCGGCGACAGCGTGCTCCGCCTCAACGCCGCGAGCTGCGACGCGGTGCTCGATGGTGCCGCACCGTCGCCGCGCGCGTCGCGGCAGTGCGCGGGACGATCCGATCGCGTAGGATCGGGCTCGCATGACCGTCCCGATCGCCCGCACCGACGAGCTGTCGCCTGGCCGGAGCAAAAAGTTCCTGCTCACGGTCGAGGGGACGGAGGTCGAAGGGTTCCTGCTCAACGTGGGCGGCGCGTTCCACGCCTACGTGAACCGCTGCCGGCACGTTCCCATGGGACTCGACTGGGTCGAGAACCAGTTCTTCACCGAGGACGGGCAGTACGTGCAGTGCGCCACCCACGGCGCCTACTACGTGCCGGAGACCGGCGAGTGCATCGCCGGACCGCCGTGCGGCAAGTCGCTGACCCGCGTCCCGCTGCGGATCGAGCACGGGACGATCTTCGCCGACGATCCCGGGCCGCTGCCCGACTAAGCCCGCTGCCGGAACCGCGCGAGCCCGAACCAGGTCTGCATCTGACGCTGGGCTCGCGCCCGGTGCTCCGGCTTGATGTGCATCGCCACGCAGGCCGTGGCGGCGACGAACGTGCCGAGATCGTCCGCGAAGCCCACGACCGGGGTGAAGTCGGGGATGAGGTCGGTCGGGAGGATGAAGTAGCCGAGCGCTCCGGCGATGATCGCGCGCGCCCAGCGCGGCGTGTCGGGGTCGCGCAGGCAGTGGTAGAGCGTGATCGCTTCCTCGATCACCTCGCCGCCGGCGCGCCGGGCGAAGCGGCGCACCGTGTCCCAGAAGCGGGAATCACTGAAGTGGCTGGCATGGTCGGACATGCGGGCTCCTCATAGCACGAATGGATGCGCTCAGCGCGGGGGACAGAGGTCGAGGGTCAGGATGAACAGATCGCTCGAGCCGGGACGATGCTCTGCCAGGATGGTCACGGTCTGATCGGGACGCGCGGCGGCGTAGCGTACCAGGAGATCGCGCGATCCCTGCAGGACGAAGCGGGTGCCCGGCTGCGGGTCGGTCGGCGGGACGTCGGCGAAGCCGAAGGTCCGAACGTCCGAGGCCGCGAAGGCGTGCTCGGTCCCGAGCGCGACGAGGACGAGCGGCGTGGCGGTTGCCGGCGGCGTCACCGTGCCGGGATGTCCCTGGAGACGCAGCAGCGCGCGGGGATTCGTGCGCGGCGGCGGATGCGCCGCCGCGACGCCGAACAGGAGGACGCTGCACGCGATGGCCAGTCCGGTACGCATCAGTGCAACAACTTCGGCGCTCCCTCGGTGACCAGCCGGCGAATGTCGGGGTCGGGATGCGACGCGCGGATCCGCTGCATCAGGGGATCGTCGCGCGAGATGCCGGTGACGAGCAGGAGGGTGACGGCGTAGCGCTGCACTTCCGGATCGGGATCGAAGGCAAGGCGCGTCAGGCTCTCCTGCGCCGTCCGCCCGCCGACGCGGTTGATCGCGCGCCCCGCGGCCTGGCGTGTCGGCCAGTCGCTGCGGCGGAAGATCTCCTCGACGGACGGCAGGACGTCGGGGCGCTGCGTGGCGCCCAGGGCCTCGGTCGCCGCGGTCCGGACGTCGCTGCTCCGATCATCGAGCGCGAGGCGCGTGACGCGCGACACGGCGTCCGGCTCGGCGGTCGCGAGCAACGCCCGGGCGGCGGCGGCGCGCACCGCCGGATCGCTGCTGGCGAGCGACGGGGCGACGTCCGCCGCGGTCGGCGGTGATCCCAGGCGCCGGAGCGCCGCCCACGACGCCTCCAGGACCGCAGCGTCGGGACCGGGGAGCGTGTGCAGCGCCGGCGCGAGGCCCGTGAGGCTCGCCGCACCGATCGACTCGACCAGCTGCACCCGCACCCAGGACGGCAGGTCGGTGCGCGCGAGCGCGGCCTCGAGCCGGCGGCGCTCGGCGTCGGTCAGCGTCGCGGCGAGATCGGGAACGCCGGGCAGGGCGGCTGCCCCGTCGGCGACCAGGCGTGGGTGGCGGCCGGCCAGCGTGTCGAAGACCAGCGCGCGACGCTGCGCCGCGCGCTGGACGCGGTCGGGCTCGGGCGCCGCGCTCGCCGCGACGAGGCGTGCCACGATGGCGGCAGCCTCGTCGGCTTCCGTCGCGGATCCGGCGATCACCCCGTGACGGCCGCCGGCCGGCTCGAAGTACTTCCCCGTCGGCAGCGCCCGGGCGAGCGATGAGCTGGGGGCGGCCGGCACGAGGAACAGCACGACGTGATCGCCGTCGCGCAGCAGGTCGGGTACCGACGGCAGGTCGTGATGCTCCACCACGTTCACGTCGCCGACCGCGGTGCCCTTCAGCGCGCGCTCGGCACGCACGCGCGCGACCGTCAGCTGCCCGTCATCGTAGGAGGAGACCTGCGTCACCGCCCCGGCGATGACCAGGCGGGCGCGTGCCAGCTGCTGCGCGAGCGCAGGCGTCCGGTCCGTCGCGGCGTGCGCGACGGAGCCGGCTGCCACGAGCAGCGCGATGAGCCAGCGCAGCGTCAGGGGACGATCTGGAGCCCCGGCGGCGTCCACCCGCCCCCGTCCACGTCGACGAAGAGCGGGTTGGTGAAGGCGAGCGCCGTCATGCCGTCCTCGCCGAGATTGCCGTCGGTCAGATCGGCGAGGGTCGGGTTGGTGGAGCTCTTCAGGCTGTCCGGGATCACCGGGAAGAGCGGCCTGGAGACGCCGTCGGTGCCCTTCACCATCACCACCACCCAGACGTCCTCGGCGAGGCCGGTCAGGCTGAGGGTGGTGGAGGCTTCCAGGCGCTGCGCGCCCGGGATGCCGCCGTTCACCGTCACGACGCTCGGGGTCACCGTCTGCACCTGGTCGGGCGTGATGGCGTACCGCTTCACCGACACGGGCCCGCCTCCCGACTGCTTGGTGCTCGACGACCGCGTCGTGGTGCTGTTGATGTAGTACTCGACGCGATCGAACTCCGCCCAGATCGGGCTCTGGATGTCGACGTGGATGTCGACGGCGCCGTCGGTGGTGGCGATGGTCGTCGGCAGGCCGAGTGCGTGCCCGCCGGTCTGGCCGGTGGAGGCCGCGGTGGTCGTCACGCGCACGATGGGTGCGTTGGTGCCGAAGGCGCGCCCGGCGTTCACGTTGTCGGACAGCGAGTCGGCGATGCCGGCGAGCGCGGCCGGGTCGTCGGTCGGTGACGCGACCATGGTGCGCGGGATCCCGGCCTGGCCGACGATCTTCACGTGGGTGTCGGAGTCGGCGACGCCGCTGCGCACGATGCCCTGGTTGATCAGGTTGAACCAGTCGCCCACGTTCTGTCCGAGGAAGTTGGTGTACACCTGGCCGCGATCGTCGCCGATCCACACCTCGAGCGCGCTGAAGCCCGGGTCGAAGTAGTTGGTGATCGCGGGGTTGAGCCGGCGCGCAGAGCCGGGCACGGCCGACTGCGGCGGGACCACGCCGGTGTCGATGGCCAGGCCGGAGTTGCCGTCCATGCCGAAGTGGCTGTGGATGTGGTTGATCTGGACGGTCCCGACCGCGGGATCGGCGAACGCGGCGGCAATGATCTGCCCGGGGGTCAAGCTGTAGTTCCCGAACGAGGGGAAGTCCTGCCCGGCTGGCGCCGCCCCGCCGTGGTCGACGCTGCCGCCGTTCACCAGGGACGGGTCGATGGTCACCGGCCAGGCGTTGAAATGGCCGTAGTCGAAGCTGGTGATCTCCGCACCCGGGACCGTCGAGATGAGGCTGCTCGCGCCCACCGCCGCGACGTCGGGGGTGTAGTCCGTCCGGAAGTCGTGGTCGGACGGCGTGAAGAAGTCGACCCCCTCGGCCAGCAGGGTGAGGACGCGGTCGTGGCGCGAGACCTCGCTGTCGGGGCTCTCGATGGAGTGGATGTGGAAATCGCTCGCCACGAAGCCGGTCGAGTCGACGACGCGTGCGATCTGGGCGTTCACCGTGGCGGTGCCGCCCGGCGTCAGCGTCACGTCCTGCGTGGCGATCGAGTACTCGGGCCCGCGCGACACCACGACCCGGTAGCTCCCGGGCTCGAGCGGCACGGGGCCGGTGGTGCCGTTCTCGTCGAAGAAGAGCGCCCGCGTGATGCCGAACGGCGTGTCCTCGGGCCCGAAGTCGTTGAAGATCCCGAGGTTCAGGCTGATCAGGTTGAGCACGTTCTGTGTGTTGCGCGGATCGGGGCTGGGATCGAAGCCGACGATCGAGGCCTTGCCCGGGATCGGCGCGTTGGATTCGTCGACCAGATTGACGACGAGGGTGGCGGTGGCGGGCAGCGCGATGTCCTGCGTCGCCGTCGCGTAGGCTGCCACGGCGACCGTGTGCTCGGTCGGAGCGGAGGTTCCTCCT
Organism: uncultured delta proteobacterium; assembly: GCA_963815115.1. Classification (GTDB taxonomy): domain Bacteria; phylum Desulfobacterota; class Binatia; order DP-6; family DP-6; genus CAVQLX01. Next base: position 808,947 of record CAWFFN010000005.1, read on the forward strand.
TCGTACGGCGATCCCTCCAGGTTGGCGGCGACCGAGTAGCTGCCGGGCGGAAGGGTGAGCGCGTAGTGACCGCTGGCGTCCGTGATCGCCTGCGAGACGACGTTGCGCGAGAGACCCGTGGGCGCACCGGAGGCCGGGCCGAGGACCGCGAGCTGGATGCCGGCCGCCGGGCTGCCGCCCGCCGTGACGGTGCCCTCGATCCGACCCGTCGCCATCAGGAGCGCCTGGTTGCGCGCGTCGAGCACCGACGACACCGAGCCGTCGCCGACGATGAAGTAGCGCGTGAAGGTGACGGCGTCGCCGGGGCTGCCGTTCGCCTGCATCGTCCACGGCGGCGTTGCCGCACCGATCACGGCGAGGAGCACCTCGGTGTTGATGAAGGGGACGGCAACGCCCGAGGTGGAGAACGCGGACGACTGCGGGACCTCGTTCGTGTAGCCGTAGGACACGCCGGCGGCGTCGTGGACGCCGGCGTAGACGACGACGTTGCACGGATTTGCCGCTCCGACCGGGCACGTCAGCGTGACGGTCGGCCCGCCGAAGCCGTACGCACTCTGGAACTGCTGCACCTGACCCGATCCGTTCAGGAACTCCCCGAAGAAGATGCTGAGCGGGGCCGCGCCCGTGTTGTGCACCGTGGTCTCGACCCGCACCCAGTTGCGGCCGGGCTCGAGGATGTAGTCCGTCAGCACGTCGACCGGCAGATCGGTGTCGTTGGCGCCGGCGGGGAACGCCGTCGGCGGGAGGCCGAAGGCCGCCACCACCGTGCTGGGATTGAGGAAGTCGAGCAGGTCGTCGACGCCCGCGACGCGAATGACGGCGGCCTGCCCGTCGCTGCCGTCGTTGAGGACCTGGATCGAGGTGTAGTGGGCGGTGTTCTCGACGTTGATCGCGGTCGACCACTCCTCGAAGTTGTCGCGCTCGGGGTCGGGCGGTGTGCGCACGAGATCGGCGTCGATGATCTGACCGCCGAACTGCCCGATGCCGAAGAGGTTGCGCTGCAGGTCCTGGACGACGACGCGGATACGGTCGTTGGCCAGCAGGTAGTCGTTGGCCCGGCAGCGGCTGAGGGGGCCCTTCACGCAGTCGGCCGTGTTCGTGATCTGCTTGGCCTGCGCCGTCTTGCCTCCCGGCGCCGCGCCGTACTCGATGGTGATCAGCCGGTCGTCGCGGTCGGCGTGCTGCCCGAGCAGGCAGGCGCCGAGGCTCGTGCCGGTGGCAACGCCGGCGCACGGCGCTCCGAAGACGAGCGCTGCGACCGTGGCGTCGCTGCACTTGGAGGCGATCTTGAGCGCGCCCTTGCTGGTGGCGGTCGCGATGCTCGCGGCGGTCTGCGCGCTGCAGTCGGTCCCGGCCGGCAGCTTGCCGGCGCCGACCTTGTCCTTGCAGCCGGCGATCAGCTTGTGACGCTTGCCGGCGAGCTTCTGCCCCTCCTTGGATGCCGCCGACTGGCACTTCTGCTGGAGGGCGGGAATCGTTCCGCTCGTCCCGTAGGCGACGTCTGCCAGCGCCAGCGCCTGCTCCTCGTGGGTGTCGATCAGGCAGGTCGCCAGGTCGGCGGCCGTGGCGCTCCCGTAGCAGGCCCCGCCGAAGACCAGCTGCGCGACCACACCGCCGGGGCAGGCGGCCTGGACCTTGGTGGTGAGCTTGGTCTCGGCCTTTCCGATCTTGGCGGCCGCGCCCGGCTCGATGGTGCAGTCGGTCATCGCCGGCAGGGTGCCCTTGCTCACGGCGTCGAGGCACTTCGAGAGCGCCTTCTGCACGTTCTTCAGGAGCACGCGGCCCTGCGTCCCGACGGCCTGGCGGCATTTCGCCTCGGCAGGGCTCAGGGCGGCACGGGACGTTGCCGCGCCTCCGGCGACGGCGAGCGCGGCGATGAGGGCACACGGGATCCCAAGGGCACGACCTGGCGTCCGCATGACATGAACGATTCCCAGACCCGTCACACGGTTGTCAAGGAAGACCTGGCCCGCGGGGGCCGGGACTGCACCTGCTCAGGCATCGGAGCCGTGCGAAGGGGAGGGGCTGGCCGACTCACTCCGGCTCGTCGCCGAAGTGGGCCCGGGTGATGCGCTCCTTCAGGTACTCGAGCGTGCCGAGGTCGTCGATGATGTCGCCGCCCGTGTCGTAGAAGAAGATCTCGCCGTTCTTGTTGCGGCCGACGGCGACCAGCCACTCGAGGTCATCCCGGTCCTCGAGCAGGTAGTTGATGGTCTGCGCGACGCCGCGCCCGGGGATGATGGTGACCTTGGGCCGTGCGGGGCGCTCCGTCTGCTTCGGCATGCCGACCTCACTTCAATACGAATTCCGCCACCGTTTCAATGTGATACGTGTGCGGAAAGACGTCGACCGGCTGTACCCGGCCGAGCCGGTATCCGCCCCCGGAGAGGGAGCGGGCGTCGCGCGCGAGGGTGGCGGGATCGCAGGACACGTAGACCACCCGGCGAGGCCGTCGCGCCACCAGCAAGGAGACGACGTCCGCAGCGCCCGTCCGGGGGGGGTCCAGGACCACCACGTCGAGCCCCTGAGCCGGCAGGCGCTCGAGCTCGGATCGCCGCCTTCCCGCAGAGGAAGCGAGCCCCGACGATGCCGAGCCGCGCCGCATTGGCGCGTCCCGCGGCGACGGCGACGTCGCTGCGCTCGATGCCGAGGACGTCGGCCCCGCGGCGGGCGAGCGGCAGCGTGAAATTGCCGGCCCCGCAGTAGAGGTCGAGCACCCGCCAGCCCGGCCCGACGTCGCCGAGCTCCAGGACCGTGGCGACCAGCAGGGGGTTCGCGGACGGATTCACCTGGGTGAAGGCGTCGGCCGGGACCTCGAGCTGGAGGTCCGGTTCGAGCGGCACGAGGACATGGGGGTCGCCGACGACGACGCGAGCCCCGGCCCCCGCCAGCACGGCGCCGCGCACGCTGGCGTGGCGGGCCAGCAGGTCCTCCGTGGCCTCCACGTCTGCCGCACCGGGGGAGCGTCGCGTCTCGGTCACCAGCACCACGCCCTCGGGGGCGCGGGCGATCGTGAGGCGGACCGGCACCGCGTGCAGGCTCGCCACCCACGCGCGGACGATGCCGAGGTGGGTCACCAGGGCGGGATCGGCGATGGCGCAGTCGTCGATCTCGACCAGCGCGTGCGAGCGAGCGCGCCGGAACCCGAGCCGGCGTCCCTCGACGAGCAGCGTGATCCGCGTCCTGTAGCCCCACGGATCGTCGGCCGAGAGGGGCGGACGAACGTCCACGTCGCGCAGGCCGCCGAGTCGGGCGAGCTGCTCTGCCACGAGGGCCGCCTTGGCGGTGCGCTGCGCCGAGAAGGTGAGATGTTGCCACTGGCAGCCGCCGCACTGCCCGAACACGGGGCAGCGCGGCGTTGTCCGGTCGGGACCCGCGCTGACGACCTCGCACAGGTCGGCGCGCAGGAATCCGGCGCGGTGCTCCACGATCCGGGCGTGCACGCGATCACCCGGCGCGACGTAGGGCACGAAGACGACCTGCCCCTCGTGGTGCGCGAGGCCGTCGGCGCCGTACGCCAGACGTTCCACCACGAGCTCGAGCGGCGCGTCGGCATCCTGCACCCGCGAACAGTGCGCACGCGTGGTGCCGCGGGGCAAGCGCGATGGAGCGCGAACCCGGGTCGGAAATGTGCTACAGGGCCGGCGGTCATGTCGGCACGGCTTCCCGGAACCGACGTCCGGCTGCGGCGCGGCCGGCGCCGTGACCTCGACGGCGTGCACGCGTTGCTGGCCGCCGCCGACGGGCCACGGCGCGAGCGCTTCGACCGTCGCACGCTGTCCGACATGGCACAGGACGTGTACGTGGCCGAGGCACCCGGCGGCGAGGTCGTCGGCGTGGTGGCGGTCGCGTACCTGCGCTCGTTGCGCGCTGGCCGCTTCGCCGCCGTGCTGGACACCGCCCGCGCGCACGCGGGTCCGCGCGAGCCGCTTCTCGATCGTCTCATCGCATTCGCCGAGGAGCGCGCGCGCCGGCGCGGATGCCGTCAGGTGAGGGCCTGGGTCGATCCCGGTGACGGTGTGCTGCGAGCCGCTCTCCTCTCGCGTGGCTGGCAGCTGGGGGACGCGCTCGAGGCTGCTCTGGAGATCGACCGCTGACGCGCGCCAAGGGAGGGGAGGGACCATGGTCGTGATCCGTTTTCTGTTCGCACTGCTGCTCGGGTTCGTCATCGGCGCCGGCACCACGCTGTGGCTGGTCCACTCGGAGGCCGGCGATCTCGTGATTCGCCGGACCGAGGTCGTGCAGGATCTCGAGCGGCGCCTGCGCGAGGTCGAGGACCAGCGTGACAAGCTCGGCCGCCAGGCGGACGACTTCGCGAGGCGCTTCGAGCGGATGGAGGGCGCGTTCAACGACCTCGAGAAGCGTTACCGGACGCAGGCCGAGGAAGAGCAGCCCGCTCGCGGAGGGCAGCACGACGCCGGCGAGAAGCCCGCCGCTCAGCCCTGACGCGCGTCACGAACGCCTCTGGTCAAAGAGTGTAGAGTCGCGTAAATCGAAGACGGCATGGCCCTTGAGGCACGGCAGGGCACGAGCGATCGACGCGCCGGCCGGGCCGCGCCCGGGACGAGGTCGCGCTCCGATCTGGCACAACGCGTCATGCGCGTCACGGTGCTCGGCTCCGGCGACGCGTTCGGCGCCGGTGGGCGGCTGCACAGCGCATACCTCATCGAGGCTCCGGGCGCGTCGTTCCTGCTCGACTGCGGACCGAGCATCCTGCAGGCGGCCAAGCGCGTACACTGGGATCTCGCGCGCCTGGACGCCGTGCTGCTCACCCACCTTCACGGCGATCACTTCGGCGGCGTGCCGTTCCTGTTCATGGAGTACCGCTACGAGACGCCCCGCACGCGGCCGCTCATCATCTACGGACCGGTCGGCACCGAGAAGCGCATCAAGGCGCTGTTCCAGGTGCTCTACGAACGTACCGCCGCCGACCCGCATCCGTTCCCGGTCGAGTACCACGAGCTGTCGCCGGGCGACGTCGCGAAGGTCGGCGGCGCGCGCGTCACCGCGATCGGCGTGCACCACGTGCCGGAGCTCGTGGCCTTCGCGTACCGGGTGGAGGCGGAGGGCCGCTCGCTGCTCTACTCCGGTGACACCGCCTGGACGGACGAGCTGGCGGAGCACGCCCGCGGGGTCGATCTGTTCGTCTGCGAGTGCTCGACCTTCGAGACCAAGCTCGACATTCACATCTCGTATCCGGAGATCGCGGAGCGGGCGCGCAGCCTCGGCTGCCGCCGCCTCGTGCTCTCCCACCTCGGCAGCGAGCTGCTGCGGCGGTCGGAGGAGCTCAAGCTCGAGTGCGCCCGGGACGGGATGAGCGTGGATCTGTGACCGCCTCGGCCGGCGTGAGCACCAGGGATCCGCGTCGTTCCTCCTGACGTCGCGACTCGTCCGACGCGAGGATCGTCCCCAGGGTCTGCTGCACGAGGGCACGCAGCAACGGCACGTCGCCCGGACTGACCCCCGCGCCGAGTGCCTGCGCTGCCGCGAGCGCCTGGCGGGCAGCCGCGCCGCGGGCAGTCTCGGCGAGAACGTACGCCGTACCCTCGAGGCGGCGCGCGACCACCTCGGGAGGGAAGAGCGCGGCGGCGGCACGTGCCAGCACGGCCGCGACTCGCTCCTCCTGCTGCATGCGTCCGAGGACGAGCGGGCTGTCGCGCACGGCGGTGAGCTCCTCGACGAACGGGGCGGCGGCCTCCGGCCGCGGCCACCACGTTCGCAGCTCGGGAAGGGCGAGCAGGTTGCTGGGATCGGCCAGCAACGCGGGTTGCTCGTCGTCGGTGGGCGGGTGCGCCAGGGCCGAGCGCAGCTCGCTCGGCGCTGCCGGAGGCGTGCTGACGAGCCGGGAACGAAGTCGCAGATAGTCGCGCTGCCGGTCCGGTGCGCCGGCGCGCTCGTGTGCCTCGACGACGAGGGCGTCCAGCACGCGCCAGTCCGCCGCCACCAGCCGGAGGCCGGTGTCCTTCTGGAGGCGTTCGCGCGCGGCGCGCAGGTCCTTGCGGCTCACCTCCACGAGGCGGACGTCCCGCAGGCCTTCCGGCTCGTTCACCTCCGCGATGAGGAGCAGCAGGCCGCCGGCGGAATGCGGACGCACGAGCCAGATGAGCCGATCGCCCTGGCCGTCGAACGCCGAGACGAAGCCCTCCAGTTCCGGGCCCGCGACGGGGGTCGGCTGCTGGGGTGCCTCGAGGACCGGCACGGGAATGCCGCGCTGGCCGAGGCGGAAGAGCGCCCGGCGCAACACCTTGCGGAGGGCGCGGTCGCTGGTCGCCGCCGCCCGCTCCGCGAGCAGGCGCGCCGTGGCCCCTCCACCCAGCTCGCCGAGCGCATCGGCCAACGATGCGGCGTCCGATCCGTCGAGCAGCGGCCCGACTCGGTCGTCCGGCGGGTCGTCGCCGCTCACGCCCGCGGCATCGAGACCGAGCCGCCGCAGCGTGGACAGGGCGGCGTCCCGCCGCCGGCTCACGGCGATGGCTCCGCCGGTGGCGCCGCCGGTGGCGCGGGTGCTGGCGCTGGCGGTGGCGCCGCCTTCGGGTGGTCGGCGAGGCGCGCCAGGACGTGATCGCCGACCCAGTGCTGGTCCCACCACTCGACCGGATCCACGTGCACGCCATGGATCATCATGCTGAAGTGGAGATGGTCGCCGGCTGCCAGACCGGTGTCGCCCGTCTTGCCGATCGGATCGCCGCGTTTGACCTCCGCTCCCTGGGTGACCCCGATCTCGCTGAGATGGCCGTAGAGCGAGAACAGCCCGAGCCCGTGATCGAGGATCACCGCGTTGCCGTAGATGCCGAGCGGGCCGACGAACACCGCTCGGCCGGCGTTGGCCGCCGGGACGGGCATGTTCTTGAGCGAGGCCAGGTCGTAGCCGAGATGCGTCTGGTGGTCGATGACCTGGCCGTCGTGGGTGTAGGTGCGGCGATCGGCGAAGCCCGAGAGCGGCGCCGCCGGCATGCGGAGGAACGATTCGGTCCACAGCGGCGCCGGCGCGCTGTCGCGGCACAGCTCCCGGATGCGCGCCTCGGTGGCCTGGCGAAGGTCTCGATTGATGCGCAGGTAGCCGTCGACGAGGTTGCCAGTGTCCTGGAGGCCGTTCGCGGCGAGCAGCTCCGGCACCTTGCGGGAGAGGAAGGCGTCGGTGATCGCCAGGGTCTTCTGCGCGAACTTGCGCGGTTCGACGTGGACGTCGAGCGCCACCTCCGCCCGGTTGCCGGCGCCGTCGGTCGCGACCGCGACCGGCACCGCACCCGGCGTGCTCTCCGGGACCGCGAAGAGAACGGCCCGCAGCTGCGGGTCCTTGAAGATCCCCGCGGTCGCCGGGAAGAACGCGTCGGCGACCTGCACGCCGCTGTCGGTCGCATCCGCGCCGACCTTCAGGACGGCCAGCTCGCTGCCCCCGACGCGCGGTGCATGCCGCTTGCTGAGCACGCCGAGCGCCGGCGGCGTGACGTCGACGGTGACGTCGCGCGTGTAGCGTGGCGAGCGTCGCAGCGCCGAGAGCAACGAGTGGTCGGTGGCCCAGACCTCGAGCTTCGCGTGGCCCTCGGGAACCGGCACGTTGGCCCCGAGCGTCGGCGCCAGCGTGGCCTCGTACACCCCGCTCCCGAGCCAGCCGGTGCGCGGGAACTCCTGCCGCGCCAGGACGAGCGCGCCGCTTCCATCGCCGGGAACCAAGCGGACCTCGACGTGCGCGAGCCCGCTCCCGCGATCCTTCGCGGTCACCCGCATCTGCGTGCCGCGACCGACCGTGTCCGGAATTCCCTCCACCGTGACCGTGGGGGCGAGCGGCTCCGCACGGGTGGCGACCAGCGTGGCGAGCGCGAAGACCACGAAGAGGGCGACGAGCGCGCGCATCACCTCATCTCATCTCGACTCATCTCACGAGGGCCAGCACGTCGAGCAGGTTGCACGTGATCCGATGGGTCGCGCCCCAGATGACCTGCCCGGCGACCGGAAAGAGCCTGATGGGAATCCGGTGCCCCTCGAAGTCCCACAGCTCCTCGCGCTCCGCCCCGGGAGCGAGCAGCTCGGAGACCGGGACCGTGAAGATGGTGTCGACCTCGTGAGGCGATGGCTTCCAGGGGTAGCGATCGGGGACCACGCCGACGACCGGTGTGATGACGAAGCGAGAGGCGACCGTCTCGAGGTCGTCGAGACGTCCGAGCAGGCGAACGTCGGCCGGCCGCAGCCCGATCTCCTCTTCGGCCTCCCGCAGCGCAGTGGCTTCGGAATCGACGTCACTCTCGTCGCGCGTGCCGCCGGGGAAGGCGACCTGGCCCTGATGGTGCGGCAGCGAGGCTGCGCGCCGCGTGAACAGCACGTGCAGGTCGCCGTCGACGGGAAGCAACGGGACCAGCACGGCGGCGGCCGTCTTGTCGGAGGGCGCGAGCGCGATGCGGCGGCGCGCCGCGAGCTCGCGCGACAGTGCGGCGGCGAGGGGGTCGAATGCGATGCGATCCAGCGGAGTGATCCCAGTATCCCGAGTCGGGCAAGCGGTGCACGGGGGCATGCGAGATGGTGCGACGCATGCCCCACTCGCGACATTAGCATCGCGGAGGGGACGCGGAAAGGCGCGCGCTGCGTTCACGCGCCGCCGGCGAGCACGAGAAAGAGGTCGCGCACCGCGGCGCGGCCGAGACGCGCGTTGAGCCGTGTCCGCAGGTCCTGCTTCAGGTACTGCAGCTCGTGCATCCACTCCGCTCCATCCACCTCGACCAGCAGCACGCCGCGGCGCAGCCGGCGCGGGCGCGCGTGACGCGCGATGGTGGCGCCGACGACGTCGCTCCACTCGGTCCAGATCGGGAAGCTCGCCAGCTCGGAGCCCGCCGGAAAGCGCGCGAACGCGGCTCGCAGCGCGTCGCCGAGCGTCGTCACCTCCCGGGCCACCGACGCGTCTGTGACCGAAGCGGCGGTCGATTGCAAGCAGGCGACAGACGCGTGACAGTCCGGTTGACAGCACAAGATATAGTGCTATACCCGGTCCCCTGCCTCAGAGAAGCGCAATATCTGGGAGCCCGGGAGGGGGATGACGATGGCCATGGAGCGGCCGCGGGAGCAGGGACGGGATGAGGCGGAGGCGGGGCGGACGACGTCCCCGGCGGAGCGCACCGGTCTCGGGGCGGGGCTGCGCCTCACGCGGCACTTCGTCGCCGCGGGCGTGAATCCCTACGACGAGGTCGAGTGGGACGTTCGCTCGGCCGTCATCCAGGGCGAGGGCGGCGAGACCGTATTCGAGCAGCGCGACGTCGAGGTGCCGCGACCATGGTCGCAGCTTGCCACCAACGTCGTCGTGTCGAAGTACTTCCGGGGCCCGCTCGGCACTCCGCAGCGCGAGCACAGCGTCCGCCAGCTGATCGGCCGGGTGGTCTCGACGATCGGCGAATGGGGCGCGGCGCAGGGCTACTTCGCCGACCCGGCCGATCGCGGAGTCTTCGAGGACGAGCTCACCCACCTGCTGCTGCAGCAGAAGCTCTCCTTCAACAGCCCGGTCTGGTTCAACGTGGGCGTGGAGCCGAAGCCGCAGTGCTCCGCCTGCTTCATCCTGTCGGTCGACGACACGATGGATTCGATCCTGGACTGGTACCGCAAGGAAGGCGTCATCTTCAAAGGTGGCTCGGGGTCGGGAGTGAATCTCTCCCGCTTGCGTTCGTCCAAGGAGCGTCTCGGCGGCGGTGGGACCGCTTCCGGGCCGGTGTCATTCATGCGGGCGGCCGATGCGTCGGCGGGTGTGATCAAGTCGGGCGGCAAGACGCGGCGCGCCGCCAAGATGGTCGTGCTGAACGCCGACCACCCGGACCTGGTCGAGTTCATCCGCTGCAAGGCGGACGAGGAGCGCAAGGCGTGGGCTCTCATCGGGGCGGGCTACGATGCCTCCCTGGACGGACCAGCGTACGGCTCGGTGTTCTTCCAGAACGCAAACAACTCCGTGCGCGTCACCGACGAGTTCATGCAGGCGGCGCTCGAGGGCCGCCCCTGGAGCACGCGGTTCGTCACCTCGGGCGAGGAGGCGAAGGTCTACCAGGCACGGGACCTGCTGCACATGATCGCCGAGGCCACGCATCAGTGCGGTGATCCGGGCATGCAGTTCGACACCACGATCAACGCCTGGCACACCTGCCCCAACAGCGGGCGTATCAACGCGTCGAATCCATGCTCGGAGTACATGCATCTCGACGACAGTGCCTGCAACCTGGCGAGCCTGAATCTCATGCGCTTCGTGGACGACGAGGGCGCCTTCGACGTCGAGTCCTACCGTCGCGCCGTGGACATCGCGATCACCGCCCAGGACATCGTCGTCGATCGGTCGAGCTACCCGACGCCGGACATCGCGGCCAACGCGCACGCGTTCCGCGAGCTGGGGCTGGGCTATGCCAACCTGGGCGCGCTGCTCATGTCGCTCGGCCTGTCCTACGACTCGGACGCCGGCCGCGAGTACGCTGCCGCCGTCACCGCCGTGATGTGCGGCGAGGCCTACCTGCAGTCGGCCCGTCTCGCCGTCGCGAGCGGCGCCTACGCGGGATACAGCCTCAACCGGGATCCACAGCTGCACGTGATCGAGAAGCATCGCGGCCACGCCTACAAGCTGAATCCCAGCCTGGTGCCGCTCGACCTCCTGGCGGCGGCGCGCGAGAGCTGGGACGAGGCGCTGGCGGCGGCGCGCGAATCGGGCGTACGCAACTCCCAGGTGACGGTCCTGGCGCCGACGGGGACCATCGCCTTCATGATGGACTGCGACACCACGGGCGTCGAGCCCGACATCGCGCTGGTCAAGTACAAGAAGCTGGTCGGCGGCGGCGTGTTGAAGCTCGTCAACACGACGGTGCCGCGCGCGCTCAAGCGTCTCGGCTACGACTCCCGCGAGGTGCAGACCATCGTCGAGTACATCGACGAGCAGGAGACCATCGAGGGAGCGCCCGCGCTGCGGGCCGAGCACCTGTCGGTCTTCGACTGCGCCTTCAGACCCGCGCGCGGGGCACGATCGATCGCCCCGCTCGGGCACGTGCGCATGATGGCGGCGGTGCAGCCGTTCCTCTCCGGCGCAATCTCGAAGACCATCAACATGCCCGAGCAGGCGACGATCGAGGACATCGAGGAGGCCTATATCGAGTCCTGGCGTCTCGGTCTCAAGGCGGTCGCGATCTATCGCGACGGCTGCAAGAAGTCGCAGCCCCTCAACACCGCGAAGCCCGCGCGCGAGTCTGCGGTGGTCGAGCCTGCCCCGGCAGCGCGCCCGGTCCGGCGCCGGCTGCCGGCCGATCGCCAGGCGATCTGCCACAAGTTCGACGTCGCCGGTCACGAGGGCTACATCCACGTGGGCTTCTTCGAGGACGGCACCCCCGGCGAGATCTTCATCAAGATGGCGAAGGAAGGCAGCACGATCTCGGGGCTCATGGACACCGTCGGCGTGCTCACCTCGATGGCGCTCCAGTTCGGCGTTCCCCTCGAGGTGCTGGTTTCGAAGTTCAGTCACGTCCGCTTCGAGCCGTCCGGCTTCACGAAGAACCCGGACGTCCCGATGGCGAAGTCCCTCATCGACTACATCTTCCGGTTCCTGGGGGCGCGTTTCCTCTCCGGCGAGCAGCGGGCCGCGGTCGGGCTGGCCGAGCGCGACGAGCCGGTCCGCGGCACTCGAGCGGGCTCGCCGATCATGGAGGCCGGCGAGACGACGACGGTCACGGCACGAGTCGGATCCGCCGTGCCGGCAGGCCATCCCGGCGGCCATCCGGCCGGCAATCCGATAGGTTTCGCCACGGGCAGCCCCGTCGCGCAGGCTCCGATCACCTTCAGCCCCCAGGCCGACGCTCCGAGCTGCCCGGAGTGCGGCTCGCTCATGGTTCGCAATGGGGCTTGCTACAAGTGCTTCAACTGTGGCGCGACCAGCGGCTGCTCTTGATCTGACGGCATCTGACGGCTGACACACGTGGTGGCGCGGGAGGCGCTGACGAGGGTGGTGGTGGCGTGGGTACCTCCCGGTGGTGGTGGGGTCCGCGGGTGCGGACGCGGGGCGCTCTTCGGGGCGCCCCGCGGGTGGTGGCGGTGGGGGGGACGGCCTTGACAGGCCCGTCGCGCGCTGATTATCGACGCGCTGTCAGCTCCATGATGCTCCCCGTCTCTGCCAGCCAGGAAAACCGCCGTGGCTGATACCCTGAAGTTCACCGAGGATCACCTCTGGGTGCGCGTTGAAGGAACCCGGGCCAAGCTCGGCATCTCCGACTACGGGCAGAACGAGTTTGGCGAGGTGATCGCCGTCGAGATCCCGGACGTCGGGGACGAGATCGAGAAGGGCGAGCCGTTCGGCGAGGTCGAGACGGTACGCACCGTGTGCGAGCTGATTTCGCCCCTCAGCGGCTCGGTTACCGCGGTCAACACCGAGCTGGAGGATCATCCCCGGATCGTGAACGAGGATCCCCTCCACGAAGGTTGGATGATCGAGATCGAGATCGGAGACGAAGCCGAGCTCGAGGACCTGATGGATCTCGACGAGTACGAGGAGTTCGCGGCCGGCGAGGAGGAGGGCTGAGCCGTCGGGCTACGGCTCGTCGGGCGCCCTGAAGCGGTAGACGAACTCGTCGGAGCGCACCAGCCCCAGCTGCTTGCGAGCCAGAGCCTCGAGGTATCTCGGATCGGTTCGAAGGCGCGCGATCTCCGCGCGCAGCGCGGCGTTCTCCTGCATGCGCCGCACCGCCGCGGCGCCCAGCTCCTGGCGCTCCGCCCGCAGGGCCAGGTACCGCGTGACGCCGTCCGACCCGATCACCAGCGAGGCTGCGACGGCGGCGATGGCGACCATCACCGCGATGGTCAGCGCCGCGTCCGCACTCCTCCACCGCACGCCGCAGACAGGTAGCGGAAACCTGGTGAACTGGCAATGCTCCCAGCGGTAAAACGACCTGCTACTGTGGCTCACATGAGATGGCGAACGGCATTCTATGGGCTGGATCACAGCGGAAACGCAGGGGGCACTTTTAAAAAAAAATTTCCAAAACGGCGGTCGTCTCTTGACTCGTGCACCCATGCACCTCTATACTCCGCCGCCGTGGGGTTGCGGAGGACGTGGCTGGGGGTTCTCGCCTGGGAGGCAGTTCACACACACGCATTGGCTTCCTGAGGGAGGCCACAGAGGAGGCACTCATGGCTGCAAAGAGGAAGGCAACGAGCAAGGCGAAGAAGAAGGCTCCTGCAAAGAAGAAGGCTGCCAAGAAGAAGAAGTAGTGTCCGATCGTTCGCTTCTCGGTTTTCAACGCTAGGCACGTAGGTTTTTGAGAGGCTGAGTCCAGTCTCAGGCGAGAGCGGGCCCTTCGGGGTCCCGAAAGAGGCCCTCGGGCGACTCGAAAGCGCCGAGGGCTTTTTTCGTTGTGGGAGACCATGCTGGCCGCGACCCCGATCCGCGCCGAGAGCCCGCGCTACGGGACGTCGCTGCTCTTTCTTCCCGAGCTCTGGGCTGCCGCCCGGCTCTGGCTCCCGATCGCATCATTCCTGGGCCACCGCGGCTGGGAGGGGCAGATGCTCGAGCTTCGGGGAACCGGCGATCTGCGCGAGCGCGTCGCGGCGGTCGTCGGGCATGCCCGTGCGCTTCCCGCTCGCCCGGTGCTGATCGGGCACGGCGCCGGCGCGATCGTGGCGCTGGAGGCCGCACGTGCCGGCGCCGGCGCGGCGGCCGTGCTGCTGGCCCCCTTGCTGGCGGGCAGTGCGCCGCTCCGTGCGTTGACGCGGCGGCGGGACGCGATCGCGGCCGTACTGCTCGGCCGGCCGATGCCGCCCCCTCGCGGAGCAGTCTTCGGGGACCTTCCCGCGACCGCCGCATCGGACCTCGCCGCCGACACGACGCGCGCCGTGCTCGACGTCGTCCGGGGACGGCCTCCGGCGTCAGGCGCGATCGGGGTGCCCGTCCTGGTCGCGGGTGGGGATCGCGACCCGCTGCTGCCGCAACACGCCGCCGCGGCGCTCGCCGCCAGGCTCGGGGGGGAGCATCTGGTGATCCCCGGCGCCGCACACTGGCCGCTCGTGGAATCCCGCTGGCAGCACACCGTGGACCTGGTGCACCGCTGGCTCGTGCGTCAGCTGGGAGAGGCGCTGCTCGAGCTACACGGCGAGGCCATGGCCGAACGCGACGCCGACCCGGACGAGAGCTGAGCGGGCGCCTCAGGCGACGTGCAGGTTTCGCTTCGGGACGTCGCGCAGGAGCACGTCGTCGGGCGCTTCGGTCTTGTCGCTGGTGAGCAGCCGCTCGAGGCCCTCGCGGACCTCCTTGCGCGTCATCTGCACGCCGTAGCTCTGCAGGATCTGGCGGATCAGATCGTAGTGCGACTCGACCGTCTCGGTCACCGAGAGGTAGCCGTGCGCGCCGGCGCTGCGGCCGGCCCAGAGGTTCAGTGGCGCCATGTTGAAGAACATCTGATCCGTCTCGGCGGGCTCGAGGAGGATGATGTCCCCCTGGAAGTTCGGGTCGTCCTGGTACTGGCGGACTCCGAGCTGCAGCCGCGAATGGAGGAGGGTGCGGAAGACCTGATTGAGCACGGTGAGCATGCCCTGGTCGGCGAGCGGGCGGCCCTCGATCTCGTAGGTGTTCTGCTCCGGAACGAAGCGCCGCGTCACCCGGTTCGAGAACGGGCGGAACGGGTTGTAGCAGATCACCAGATCGGCCCCGTGCTCGATGGCGACGTCGAGGTTGGCGGTCCGCCGCACGCCGCCGTCCACATAGTCGACGCCCTTGATGCGCGCCGGCTTGTAGAAGCCGGGGAGCGCCGTCGATGCCTGCACGGCCTCGGAGATGGTGACCGACGGATCCTCGTCGTGCCCGAAGACGACGCGCTCCGCCGTGTCGAGGTTCATCGCCACGATGTAGAGCTCGATTCCGCGCACGCGATGGAGGACGCGGAAGTCGTTGGTCATCCCGCGGCGTTCGATGTTGTGGCGCAGGTATCGCTCCAGGCTGGCGTTGTCGAACAGACCGGAGGGCAGATACGCCAGCGGGAAAGGGAACTCGCGGGCCGCGCCGACGGCGTCGACGAGCGGCCGTGCGCAGTCGAGCAGATTGCCGAGACTCGGCGCCCGGCGCGCGCGAACCAGCGGCTCCTCGAGCGCCTGCAGCAACTTCGGCGTCTGGACCAGGAAGTCGTACACCACGCCGGGGACGTAGGTGAGGAGATCGACCAGGAACTCGACCGGCTTGCGCGCGAACTCGCCGACGTTCAGGCGATAGAAGTCGACGGCCTTCAATGCGGTGAAGTCCTCGGAGACTCCCTCGAGCGAGCGCAGCATCTCGGGCGGCGTGACGCCGCCGGCCAGCGGTGCGGCGAGGAAGGCGCCCGCGGAGAGGCCGACGTAGATGTCGAAGTCGGTCGTCTTCCGATTGACCAGGAAGTCGTCGAGGGCCTTCAGGCCGCCGAGCTTGTACGCTCCGCCCGTGACGGCCCCGCCTGCGAGCACGAGTGCGATGCGGGGGTTGCGCTTGCGGGTTGCGAGGTCGCTCTTGTGGACGATCGTGAGGCCCATGGAATGTTGACGCTGGCTGAGGACTTACAGGGTCACCCGAGGGTGGAGCGTTGCGTCATCCTCCGGGAGATGCCGAGCAATGCCCGTGCCATGACCCTCCTTCCTGGGCGTCAAGACTCCAGTGCAGCCGCTACACGTCGGTTACTACGTGCGAAATCCTTGAGTCAACTGAATGCCCACGTCTCCAACCGGCCCGTGCTTCGGCTGGCCCCCGCGCGCGCCCTTGCGCCCATGCAAGTCAAAAGGAGAAAGGATCCCGGGCCAGAGCCCGGTTGGCAGCCGTCAGCGACTCGGGCGTATCGATGGTCACCCAGCGCGCCTCGGTGACGAAACCGTACACCGGCTGGTGGCCCCGCAGCAGGCGGGGATAGGTCTCGCGGATGAGGCCGAAGGTCCGACCGGGGTCCATCCACCCGAAGACCCCGGGCTCGAAGACGTGAAGGCCCGGGAACATGAATCCTCGAAGCGGCTCCGCCCGGTCTGGTCCCTCCGGAACCCCCACGACCCGCCTGACGCGGTCGTCCGCGTCGAGCTCGATCAACCCCCAGCTCGACGCGTCGGGAGCCGGCCGGACGACCATGGTCGCGATTCCGCCGCGCGCGCGGTGAAACTCGATCAGCGTGCGCAGCGGAAGCTCGAGCAGGCTGTCGCCGTTGGCGACCACGAACGGCTCGCCGGTGAGCAGGGGCTCGGCCTGCTTGACGCCGCCGCCCGTGTCACGGATCTCCGTCTCCCGGGAATACCGCACCGTCAGCCCGAAACGGCCGCCGTCGCCGATCTCCTCCTCGATGAGATGGCCGAGGTGATGCAGGTTGATCACCACCTCGTCGATCCCGCCCGCGCGCAGGAAGTCCAGGATGTGCGCCAGCATCGGCCGCCCGGCGACCGGCATCAGCGGCTTCGGTAAGCGGTCGGTCGCGGGGGCGAGGCGCGTGCCGCGTCCGGCCGCCAGGACCATCGCGCGATGGATCATGCGGGGCCGGACGCGAGCTCCGGCACGTGGCGCGCGACCAGCGCCTGCGCCGCTGCCAGCTCGGGCAGTGCCGCGAACGTCCGCCGTGTGACGGCATAGACCGCCGGCAGGTAGGCCAGATAGCCCGGACGCCCACGCACCCGCTCGAGGAAATAGAAGCGCCCGATGACCTTCAGCGCGTGCTGCAGCACGCAGCGGTGGTAGCGCTCCTCGAAGCCAGGCGCGAGAGGAAGGCCGGCGGCGTCCATCGCGCCGCGGAAGCGGCCGACGAGCTCGACGGCGAGCGCCGCATCGACGCGATCGACGGTGGTGCGGTCGGTGAGCAGCTGCGCGAGATCGAACGCGTCGGGGGCGAGGAGGGCGTCCTGGAAGTCGATCATCCGGAGCTGGCCATACTGCACGTGCAGATTCCACGCCATGTAGTCGCGGTGCGAGAGGACGAGCGGTCCCTCGACGAAGGGCGTCTCGCACGGGGCCAGGGCGTCGAGCAGCGCGCGCCGTTCGCCGTCGGGCAACGCGCGCCCGTGTCGCGTCTCGATGCCGTGCTCCACGAAGTGCTCGAGCTCCGCGCGCGCGAGGGCGCCGTCGAAGCGCCGTCCGAAGGCGACGCACGCCGGATCAGGGTGACGCGTCCCGGCGATCTGGAGACGGGCCAGCAGATCGACGGCGTCGGCAAACAGCGGCCGCGCCCGCGCTGCGTCCGCCTCGACCGCCGCCCACAAGGTCACGTCGCCGATGTCCTCGAGGAGCAGGAAGCCCTCCTCGCGCGAGCGATCCGCGATCACCCTCGGCACCGGGAAGCCGTGCGCCGCCAGCCAGCGGCCGACGTTCACGAAGGGAAGCTCGCCGCCGGCGCCGCCGCCGCCCAGCTCGTCAGAGGCGGGAGCGAAGCGGCCCTCGCCGAGGAGCATCGCGACGACCGTGGGCACGCGAGCGCCGGCGAGCCGCAGGCGGAGGTAGCGGCGTGTCGACGCGTCCCCGTGCAAGGGCTCGACCGCGGTGATGCGTGCGGCGTCACCGAGGGCGATCGTCGCGGCGCGCTTCAGCGCTTCGTGCGGGATCGCCGACGACATCGCTCGCCGTCGGCGCTACCAAAGCGTCGTCGCGGAGTCAAAAACGACCGCCCGACGCAACGTCGCGACGTGCGGCTGCTGTTGACAGGCCTGGACCGATTGCCTATCGAGCCAGCGGATCCGATGAAGTTCGAGTACATCCCGGTGCTCGCCATGCTCGTGCTGTCCGCGCTCGTGCCGGGCCTCTTCCTCGCCGTGTCCGCGCTGTTCGGACCGCGCCGGCCGTCGGCGGTGAAGGGAGAGCCGTTCGAGTGTGGCAACCTCTCCAGCGGCCCGGCGTGGGGACGATTCTCGGTCAAGTTCTACCTCACCGCCATCCTCTTCATCGTGTTCGACGTCGAGGTGGTGTTCCTCTATCCGTGGGCGCTGCTCTTCAGACGGCTCGGCGTGTTCGGCTTCGTCGAGATGCTGATCTTCATCGTGGTGCTCGCGCTCGGTCTGGTCTACGTCTGGCGCAAGGGCGCGCTCGAGTGGGACTGAGAGCGGCGACGACCGCATGACGCCGGAGGAGGTCATGGCGCGCGTCGCGACGCTGCTGCCCGCCGCCGTGCCGGCGCCCGCGGACCAGGTGCGCGGGGCGGCCGTCGTCATCGTCGCGCGCGACGGGGTGCTCGATGCGCTGCGCGCGCTGCGCGACGATGCCGAGCTCGCTCTCGACGCGCTGTCCGACCTGACCGCGGTCGACTACCTCGGACGCGAGCCGCGCTTCGAGGTCGTCTACCAGCTGAACTCGCTCACCCATCATCATCGGCTCCGGGTCAAGGCGCCGGTTCCCGGCGACGATCCCACCATCACCAGCGCCACACCGCTCTGGAACGCGGCCCTGTGGGCCGAGCGCGAGGTGTGGGATCTCTTCGGCATCCGCTTCGCCGGACATCCCGATCTGCGCCGCATCCTCATGTATCCCGAGTTCGAGGGCCACCCGCTGCGCAAGGACTACCCGGTGAATCGCCGCCAGCCGCTCGTGCCGGAGCGCGATCCCGTACGCGAGCCGTGGTATCCGCGCGTGGAGGGCCGCTAGCCATGCCGCACACGCCGGGCTCGCTCATGCCCGATCGCTTCGAGGAGACCGATCGGGGCGCGAGCGACGTGATGGAGATCCAGATGGGACCGTCGCATCCGGCGTCCCACGGCACCATCAAGTTCAATCTCCGGCTCGACGGCGAGACCATCCTCGATATCGACGTGGAGATCGGCTACCTGCACCGCGGCTTCGAGAAGATGTGCGAGCAGGGCACCTGGAATCACTGCGTGCCCTACGCGGACCGGCTGAACTACGCCTCGCCCATCCTGAACAACGTCGGCTTCGCGCTCGCGCTCGAGAAGCTGGCCGGCATCACCGCGCCCGAGCGCGCCCAGTACATCCGGGTGATCGGCGGCGAGATCTCCCGCATCACCGATCACCTCACCTGCCTCGGCATGGCCGTGCAGGAGGTGGGGGCGACCTCGGCCGGGTTCTACCTCATCGAGGCGCGCGAGTTCCTGTACGATCTGGTGGAGGCGCTGACGGGCGCCCGGCTGACCGTCACCTACTGCCGCCTCGGCGGCGTCATGAACGATCTCCCGGCGGACGTGGGGGACCGCATCCGCGCGGCCTTCCGGAACCTGCGCGGAGTGCTCACGGACTGCGACAAGCTCCTGTCGCGCAGTCGCATCTTCGTCGATCGCATGCGGGGCGTCGGCGCCATCGGTGCGAAGGAAGCCGTGTCGTGGGGGCTCACCGGACCGCTCCTGCGCGCGACGGGCGTGTCGTACGACGTCCGCAAGGCCGAGCCCTATCTCGTCTACGACCGCTTCGAGTTCGACGTCCCGACCGGGACCCGCGGCGACAACTACGACCGCTTCCTGGTGCGCTTCGCCGAGATGCAGCAGAGCATGCACATCATCGAGCAGGCGCTGGCCCAGATCCCGGATGGTCCGATCATGGCCGACCACCCGCGCTACGTGCTGCCGCCCAAGCACGCGGTCTACACCTCCATCGAGGGCCTCATGGACCACTTCATGCTCGTCATCGAGGGCAGCAAGATTCCGCCGGGCGAGGTGTATGTCGCGACCGAGGGCGGCAACGGCGAGCTCGGCTTCTATCTGGTGAGCGACGGCAGCGGGCGCCCGTACCGCGTCCGCGTTCGCCCGCCGTGCTTCTACGCGATGTCGGCGCTCGGCGACATGCTGCGCGGAGCCATGATAGCCGACATCATCACGACCTTCGGCCAGATCAACATGATCGGGGGCGAGTGTGACCGCTGACGGCGAGCGGCCGCGGTTCTCCGACGCCGCGCTGGCCGAGCATCGCGAGATCCTGTCGCGCTATCCCGAGCGCCGGGCGGCCCTCATGCCGACGCTGTGGCTCGCGCAGCGCGAGTTCGGCTGGCTGTCGCTTCCGGTGCAGGAGTACGTCGCGGAGCTCATGGAGATGCCGCTCCCCTGGGTCACGTCGGTGGTCTCCTTCTACACGATGTACTGGCAGGAACCGAAGGGCCGCTGGCATCTCCAGGTGTGCGTCAACCTGTCGTGCGCGCTGCGTGGCGCGGGCGCGCTGTGCGACGTGATCACGCGTCGCCTCGGCATCGAGCCCGGGCAGCGCACGGAGGACGGCCGCTTCTCGTTCGAGGAGGTCGAGTGCCTGGCGAGCTGTGGCACCGCTCCCGTGATGCAGGTGAGCAACGCCGAGTATCACGAGCGTCTCGACCCCGCGGCGCTCGAGGCGCTCCTCGATCGCTTCGCCGCCGCGTGACGCATGGGCCTCGACGTCGCCATCGCCTGCGCCAAGGCGGTCGTCATCCTGCTCATCGCCCTCCAGGTCATGGGGATGGGCGTCTTCTTCGAGCGCAAGGTGAGCGCCATCATCCAGGACCGGATCGGAGCCAACCGCGCCGCCATCCTGGGCTTCGCCGGGCACGGCCTGATCAACACGCTGGTCGCGGACCCGCTCAAGTTCCTCTTGAAGGAGGACGTCCGCCCGGCCGGCGCGGACCGCTTCCTGCACACGCTCGCCCCGCTGGCCGCGGTCATCCCGGCGCTCGCCGCCTTCGCCGTGGTGCCGTTCGGCGACGTGCTCGAGATCGGCGGTCGCACCATCAACCTCCAGGCGGCGTCGCTCGACGTCGGCATCCTCTACATCCTCGCCTTGGCCTCCCTCGGGGTGTACGGCGTCGTACTCGCCGGCTGGGCGTCCAACAACCGCTGGTCGCTGCTGGGCGGCATCCGCGGTTCGGCGCAGATGATCTCCTACGAGATCGCGATGGGCCTCGCGCTCATCGGCGTCGTCCTCACCTACGACACCCTCGATCTGCAGGAGATGGCCCGGCGGCAGGGAGAGCTCCTCTGGGGCTGGCTCCCCGCCTGGGGCATCCTGTACCAGCCCCTGGGCTTCCTGATCCTCTTCGTCGCCGGCATCGCGGAGTCGAAGCGTATCCCCTTCGACCTGCCCGAGAGCGAGTCCGAGCTGGTGAGCGGCTTCTTCACCGAGTACTCGGGGGCGAAGCATCTGATGTTCATGATGTCCGACTTCGTCGAGGTGGTGCTGGTGGCGGCGCTCGTCACCACGCTCTTCTTCGGCGGCTGGCAGATCCCGTACCTCGGCCGCGAGGGCTTCCATTTCCCGTGGGGAACGACCATCGCGCTGCCGTCGCTCGTCGTCGCGATCCTCCAGATCCTCTCGTTCTCGGTGAAGCTCGTCTTCTTCACGTGGCTGCAGATCGTCATCCGCTGGACGCTGCCGCGCTTCCGCTACGACCAGCTCATGCGCCTCGGCTGGAAGGGACTGCTGCCGCTGTCGCTCCTGAACGTCGTCGTGTCCGCGGCCCTGGTGCTCCTGCGCGAGGGCCGGACGTGAGCATCCCGCTGTTCCTGATCTTCGCGGCGCTCACGGTCGCGTCGGCCCTGGTGGTCGTCCTCCACCGCAATCCCGTCTACTGCGCCCTCGGGCTGGTCTCCACCCTCTTCCTGCTGGCGCTCCTCTTCATCGGGCTCGAGGCCCACATGGTGGCCGTCCTCCAGATCATCGTCTACGCGGGCGCGATCGTCGTCCTCTTCCTGTTCGTCATCATGCTGCTCAATCTCCAGGTGGAGGAGCGTGCGACGGTCCCTCGACCGCTGTTCGCGGTGGCCACCGCGGGCGGACTTCTCCTCGGCGCCCTCGTGCTGGTCGGCATCGCCCGGACGCCGCTCGCCGCGCCGATGCCGGTGCACGCGGACTACGGCGGCACCGAGCCGCTCGCGGAACGGCTCTTCACGACGTACCTGCTGCCCTTCGAGCTCACCTCCCTCCTTCTCCTCGTGGCCATCGTCGGCGCCGTGGTCGTCGGGAAGCGGAGAGCCTGAGCGTGGGCGAGACGCCGATCTCCTGGTATCTCGTGCTGAGCGCCGCGCTGTTCGCCATCGGCACGGTCGGCGTGCTCACCCGGCGCAACCTGATCGTCGTCTTCATGGCGATCGAGCTGCTGCTCAACGCCGTCAACCTGAGCTTCGTGGCCTTCGCCCGCGGCCTCGGGTCCATGGACGGGCAGGTGATCGTGTTCTTCGTCATGGCGGTCGCGGCGGCCGAGGCGGCGGTCGGGCTGGCCATCATGCTCCAGCTCTACCGCCTGCGGGAGACCCTCAACGCGGACGAGGTGACGACGCTGCGATGGTGACGGTCACGGCCACCGATACCCTGCGCTGGATCGTCCTCTTCCCGGCGCTCGGGTTCCTCTGGAACTGCTTCTTCGGCCGACGCTTTCCCGGCACGGCGAAGGTGGTCGGTCCCGGCGTGCTCCTCGCCGCCTTGGTCGCGGCGGTGCTCGCGGTGATCGAGCTGCACGCCCTGCCCCCGGAGAGCGCGTTGCGCGACGCCGTGTTCCCGTGGGTCGACGTCGGCACGCTGCGGGCGGACGTCGGTTTCTGGCTCGATCCGCTCAGCGCCGTCATGGTGCTGGTGGTCACGGGCGTCGGCTTCCTCATCCACGTGTACTCGGTCGGGTACATGCACGACGACCCGGACGTGCCGCGCTTCTTCACCTACCTGAACCTGTTCGTGACGGCGATGCTCGTCCTGGTGCTCGCCGACAACCTCCTCCTGCTCTTCGTCGGATGGGAGGGCGTCGGTCTCTGCTCCTACCTCCTCATCGGCTTCTGGTGGACCAACGACGAGAACTGCACGGCCGGCAAGAAGGCGATGCTCGCCAACCGCGTGGGCGACGCCTGCTTCCTCGTCGGTCTCTACCTGCTCATCCAGCACGCCCAGACCCTGGACTTCACCGGCCTCGAGCGCCAGGCGGACGTGCTGCGGGGCGCGACGGTCGGCGGCTGGTCGGTGCCCCTCGTGGTCTGCCTGCTCTTCCTGCTCGGCGCCACCGGCAAGTCGGCGCAGATCCCGCTCTACGTCTGGCTGCCCGACGCCATGGCCGGCCCCACGCCGGTGTCCGCCCTGATCCACGCCGCCACCATGGTGACGGCGGGCGTCTACCTCACCTGCCGTCTCCATGGGCTCTTCGCGCTCGCCCCCGCCGCCCTCGCCGCCGTCGCCGCCGTCGGTGCCGCGACGGCGCTCTTCGCGGCCACCATCGCGGTCGCCCAGACCGACATCAAGAAGGTGCTGGCCTACTCCACCGTGAGTCAGCTCGGCTACATGTTCCTCGGCGTCGGGGTCGGGGTGCCGGGTGCGGCCGTGTTCCACCTGGTGACGCATGCGTTCTTCAAGGGGCTGCTCTTCCTGTGCGCCGGCAGCGTCATGCACGCGCTCGGCGGCGAGCAGGACATGCGGCGGATGGGCGGCCTCTGGCGGCGCATCCCGATCACCTTCGCCACCATGGCCGTCGGCACGCTGGCGATCGCGGGCGTCCCGCCGCTCTCCGGCTTCTTCAGCAAGGACGAGATCATCTGGGGTGCGTTCGCCGGTCCACATCCGCATCCGCTGCTCGGCGTCGTCGGCTACCTGGCCGCCGGCCTCACCGCGCTATACATGGGACGCCTGATCTGCATGACCTTCTTCGGATCCTCACGGCTCGACGCGCACGCCGAACACCACCTGCACGAGTCGCCGCCCGTGATGACGATTCCCCTCGTCGTGCTCGCCGTGCTTGCCGCCGTCGGCGGCTTCCTGCCGGTGCCGCACGTGGTCGAGCAGGTCACGGGGCACGTCCACATGGAGGAGGCGCCGCTCGCGGCCTTCGCCGTCGCCATCGGCCTCGCGCTCGGTGGCCTCGGCCTGGCGTGGCTCCTGTACGTGCTCCGTCCCGGGCTGCCCGACCGGATCGCGACGGCGCTCGGCGGCTTCTATCGCCTGGTGCGCGACAAGTACCGCATCGATGAGCTGTACGACCTCGTCATCTACCGTCCGGTGCTCGCCATGGCCGACGCCGCGGCGTGGGTGATCGACCGCGACTTCATCGACGGCATCGTGAACGGGGTCGGCGCCTTCGTGGTCTCGACCAGCGGGGCCTGGCGCCGCGTGCAGACCGGCAACGTGCAGCACTACGCGCTCTCGTTCCTGGTCGGCGCGCTGGTGCTGGTCACCTACTACCTCGTCGGATGACGCCCATCGACGTCGGCGCCTTCGCGGCAAACTGGCAGGCCGCGCTGCCCGCCATCGTGGTCGTGGGCACGGCGATGGTCGTGATGCTGGTCGATCTCCTCCTGCGCGACGGCAGCCGGAGCGTGCTCGCCGGCCTCGGCGTCGTCGGACTGGCGGCCGCGGTGGCGGTGGCGGTCTCGGCGTGGTCCGGCGACGGTGATCCGTCCGCCTTCCAGCACATGCTGCGCGCCGATCGCTACGGTCTCTTCTTCACCGTGGTGGTCTGCCTGAGCGCGGCCCTGACGCTCCTCATGTCGGTCGACTTCGTACGCGAGTGGGGCCTGCCGGCGGGCGACTACTACACCCTGGTCCTGCTCTCCACGGCCGGCATGGTGTTCCTGGTCCTCGCCAACGACCTCATCGTGCTCTTCATCGCCCTCGAGACCATGTCGGTGGGCCTCTACGTGCTGGCCGGCATGCTGCGGGGCGACCTGCGCTCGAACGAGGCGTCGATGAAGTACTTCCTGCTGGGCGCCTTCGCGAGCGGCTTCCTGCTCTACGGGGTGGCGTTCTTCTACGGCGCGACCGGCTCGACGCGCCTGGACGTCATCGCGCACGTCATCGCGACGCGGGCCCTGGAACCGTTCGTGCTCCTCGGCATCGCGTTCGTGCTGGTGGGATTGGGCTTCAAGGTGGCCCTCATCCCCTTCCAGGCCTGGACGCCGGACGTCTACGAGGGCGCCCCCACGGCGGTGACGGCGTTCATGGCCGTGGCGGTCAAGGCGGCGGCCTTCGCGGCCTTCGGGACGCGTCTTCCTCGCCGGCCTGCCGCAGCTCGCCGGACAGTGGACCCTGCTCCTCGGCGTCATCGCAGCGCTCACCATGACGGTCGGCAACGTGATCGCGGTGAGCCAGCGGAGCGTCAAGCGCATGCTGGCATACTCGAGCATCGCGCACGCGGGCTACGCGCTGCTCGGCGTGGTTGCCGACACGCCGCAGGGCGGCGCCGCGCTGCTCTTCTATCTCACCGTGTACGCCTTCATGAACGTCGGCGCGTTCGGCGTCCTCATCGCGCTCGGACGTCGCGGCGAGCCGCGCGACCGTCTCGACGATCTCGCCGGTGTGGGGTTCCGCCACCCCGTGCTCGCCGCGTGCTTGACGGTGTTCCTGCTCTCGCTCGCCGGCGTGCCCCCCATGGCGGGCTTCGTCGGCAAGCTCTTTCTCTTCCGCGCCATCGTCGACTCGGGTCGCACGGGGCTCGCGCTCATCGCGGTCGTGAACAGCACGGTCTCGGTCTACTACTACCTCGGCCCGATCGTGCAGATGTATCTCGGTCGGGAGAGCGAGCAGCCCGCGCCGCTCCCCGCCCGGCCCTGGCTCGTCGCTTGCATCGCCGTCGCGCTCGCCGGGACGTTGTTCCTGGGCGCGCTGCCCGCCGGCACGCTGCAGGTCGCCGCCGTGTCGTTCGGATCGCTGCGCTGAGCGACCCGAGACTCCGTCTCGGGTCGGCACGGAGGGCAGGATTGAGGCTTGCTGGGGCAGTGCGGCCGTCGTGCCGCGGCCGGCGAAGCCGGCGCGGCAGACGTTCCGGAGGGCGCCACACGCTCGCCTCCGCTCTCGACCCGAGACGGAGTCTCGGGTCGTTGCTATCCAGGATCGAGCCGCGACAGGAGCGCCAGGAGCGCGCGGTTCACCGGCACCGGCACGCCGGTGCGGGCCGCGGCGCGCACCACGGCGCCGTTGAGGGCGTCGTGCTCCAGGCGGCGCCCGCGGCGCAGGTCCTGCAGCATCGAGGTGGCGAAGCCGGGCATCTCGGCCGCGCTCTCGGCGAGCACCTCCTCGAGCCGCGCGCGCCGTACGGGGATCCCGAGCCCGCTCGCGACGGCGTCCGTCTCCTCCATCGCCCCGCGGACGAGCTCGCGGCTCGCCGGTTGCCCGAGCGCCTCGCCGACCGTCGTGCCGGTCAGCGTGGTGACGGCGTTGAAGCCGGCATTCCAGGCCAGCTTCTCCCACGCGACGACCAGCACGTCGCGCCGCAGCTGATGCGGCAGGCCGGCCGCCGCGAACGCTCCGGCGACGCGCAGGGCTCGCGGGCTCTCGGCGCCGTCGGGCTCGCCGAAGAGGATCTCACCGCGTCCGGTGTAGCGCACCGTCGCGGGCGCGGTCAGCTCCACGCCGATGCGCGTGAGGCCGATCAGGAGCGGCGGGAGGTCGAGGCCGGCGGCGAGGACGGCCTCGTTCTCCACCCCGTTCTGCAGCGACAGCACGATGGTGTCGCGCCGGACGGCCGGCCGCAGGGCGCGCGATGCCGCGGCGGTGTCGTACGATTTGACGCACACCAGGATCAGCTCGGGCGATGGCGCATCCGCGGCGTCGCCGACCGCCCCGATGTCGGGGAGCCGGAGGGTCTGGTCGGGAAGCTGGACGGTGAGGCCGTCGCGGCGGAGGGCGTCCAGGTTCGCGCCCCGAGCCACCAGCGTCACCTCGTGCCCGCCCCCGGCGAGGCGCGCGCCGAAGTAGCCGCCGACGGCGCCCGCGCCGAGGACGAGCACGCGCACGGACAGCCTACCTGGCGCCGGTGGCCGCGCCGGGCGCCCCGAAGTTCACCCGCGGCGGCTGCTGGGCCTCGGCCGGCGCGTTGAAGTACTTTTCCTCCTTGAAGCCGATCCAGTTGGCGTAGAGCACCGTCGGGAAGCTGTTGCGGGTCGTGTTGTAGGCGCGAACGGCATCGTTGAAGCGCATGCGCTCGACCGCGATGCGGTTCTCGGTGCCTGCCAGCTCGTCGGAGAGCCGGTTGAACTGCTCGTTGGCCTTGAGCTGGGGATACTGCTCGGCGATCGCGAGCAGGCGGCCGAGCGCGCCCGAGAGGTTCTGGGCGGCGTCGATCTGCTCGTCACGGGTGCCGGCGTTGAGCAGGCGCGAGCGGGCGTTCGCCACTGCCTCGAACACCCCGCTCTCGTGCGTCGCGTAGCCCTTCACCGTCTCGACCAGGTTCGGGATCAGATCGTTGCGGCGCTGGAGCTGGTTCTGCACCTGCGCCCACGAGGCCTGGATGTTCTGCTGGAGGCCGACCAGCTGGTTGTAGCCGCATCCGGGCAACAGCACCGCCCCCAGGAACATCGCGAGCATCCGCCGTATCGCCGTAGTCGTCATGGCATCGTCCTCCTTGGTTACCAGCTCCGGCCGGCGCCGCCGCCGCCGAAGGTCCCGCCTCCAAACCCCCCGAACCCACCGCCGCCGCCGCCGAATCCACCCGGGAATCCGCCGCCGAATCCGCCGGGATATCCCCCGTGGTACCCGCCTCCGCGACCGAATGTCCCACCGCCGCGCCCGCCTCCCGAGAATCGCCTCCCCAGCCAGGAGAGGAAGAGGAAGAGCAGGAGGAGGAGCAGAAGGAGCACCCAGGGCGGGATGTCGACGCCCTGGTCGGCGGCCGGAACGGGTGTCCCCTCCCGGGCGGCGAGGATGCGCTGCGCGATCGCCGTCACGCCGCGTTCGAGGCCCTCGTCGAACCGTCCGGCCTTGAACGAGGGCACGATCTCCTGGTCCTGGATGGCGCCGACGAGGCCGTCGGGAAGGATGCCCTCCACCCCGTAGCCCGTGAAGATGCGCAGCTTGCGGTCCTTGGTGGCGAGCAGGATCAGCACGCCGGTGTCCTGCCCGCGGGCGCCCACCTTCCAGGCATCCGCGACGCGCATGCCGTAGGTGAAGTCGTCCAGCGGCGCGGTGGTCGGGACGGTGAGGACGGCGATCTCGGAGCCGGTCTTGGCCTTGAGCCCCTCGGCGACGCGGGTGATGCGCTGCTGGACGTCGGGCGGGATGACGCCGGCGAGATCCGTGACGAAGCCCTGGGGCGCCGGGATCGGTGGATCCACGGCGCGTGCAGCGTCGGCCGTGAGGACGGCAAGCGCCGCGAGCAAGCCTCCGAGGAGGCCCGCGCTACGCATCGAGCGTGTCGAGCGCGTTGACGATCCGCTCCACCTCTCCCAGGTATTCACGGAACTCCAGGCGCTCGGCGCGGGGCACGAGGCGAGTGACGCCCTCGCGATGGTCGAGCAGCCGCGACATGAGCGGGAAGGGACCGAGGGCACGTTCGCCGGCGACGAGTGCGTCGCGGTAGCGCGGTCCGGGATCGGTTCCCTGCAGCCGCAGGAGATGGCGCAGGAAGATCAGGATGCTCTTGAGCGATTCCAGCATGAGCCGTTCGAGGGCGCTGGGCGCGCCGCCGGTCCCGAGATAGAGGGCGCGCAGGCGGAGCAGCTTGCCGCGCGCCTCCTTCTCGCACTGCCGCCGCAGCGCATCCCGGTCGACGGTGACGTCCGCGAACACGTCGGTCCCGGCGAGCAGGCGATGCTGGCGCCGGATGTCGTCCAGCTCCATGGGAAAGACGTCGCGTGCCCTGTCGAGGAACGAACGCTCGATGACCAGCGGAATGGCGAAGTGCCGTCGCTCCCAGCGCATCACGACGGGGGCGAGGGCTTCCAGGACCTCGCTGGTGACGGCCTCCACGACGATGGTGAGGTTCACGTCCGAGTGCGGATCGAAGAAGTCGTCGCCGGCCGCGCTGCCGTAGAGGGCGAGGCAGACGATCCGCGCGCCCAGCGCCGCCTGGACGTCCTGGCTGTACGTCTCGAGCTGCCGTTCGAGCCGCTCGTCGGGCTGCGCCATGGGTTGCCGGACTGATAGCCGCGAGACGGCGGCGGAGCAATCGGGGCGTCTCCCGCCCGCGTCGCCTTGACCGCGTGCCATCGCTTGGCTACCCGCGGCCGGTGGCGATCGCCGACGAGCTGCGGGCCGCCGTCGGCGGGGTCACCGGACTGCGCCGGGTGGGGCGCGGAGTGCCGCGCGAGGCCCAGGTCGGCGGGCTGGTCTTCTACCCGCTGGTCGGTGCTGCCATCGGCCTGGCGGCCGTGGTGGCTCTTCGTCTCGCTGGCCCGCTCGGACCGCGCCTGGCGGCCATCGCCGCCCTCGTCGTGCTGGCGGCCGCCTCGGGCGGCCGGACGCTCGCCGGTCTTGCCGGCGCAGCGGGCGCCCTCGGAGCACCTGGAGAACCTTCCGCCGTGCTCGCCCGCTTGCGCGGCCGGCCGTCGGCTGCGGGCGCTGCGGTGGCCGCTGGCTTCTTCCTGGTGAAGGTCTGGGCGCTCCTGCACGTGCCCGAGCCGGCGCGACCGCTCGCGCTCATGCTCGCGCCGATGCTGGGCCGCTGGGCAGTGGTCGTGCAGTGCTACGGCGGCAGCCCCGTCGCGGCACGCGGGCTGGCGGCCGTGCTGGTCGGCCGCGCCCGCCTGCGCGAGTTCGGCTGGGCCAGCGCGCTCGTCTTCGCGGCGACGCTGGCGGTGCTCGATGCCGTCGGCCTGGTCGTGCTGCTCGCGGTGACGCTCGCGACGGTCGCGCTGCGCGTGCTCGCCTACCGCCGTGCCGGCGGCCTCACGGGACGCCAGCTGGCGGCCACCGCCGAGGTGATCGAGACCGGCACGCTCGTGGTGCTCGCGCTGCTCGCCCGCGGGTGAGCGGGCTCAGGCGGGACGGCGAGGTGTCAGGACGCGCCGGCGCAGCGACAGCACGACCTCGCCGCGCTGGTTGCGGGCGCGCGTCTCCAGGTAGACGACGCCGCGATCCGCTTTCGTGGTCGACGGCGTCACCTCGAGGATCTCGGACTCGGCGTAGATGGTGTCGCCGTGGTAGGTCGGCGCGTGGTGCAGGATCTTCTCGTACTCGAGGTTGGCGATGGCGTTCTCGCTGACGTCGCGCACGCTCATCCCCACGGTGAGGGCGAAGACGAGGGTGCCGTTCACCAGGCAGCGCCCGTGCTGGCTCTGGCTCGCGAAGTGCTCGTCGAAGTGCAGCGGGTTGGTGTTCATGGTCATCAGCGTGAACCAGGTGTCGTCGAAATCCCGGATCGTGCGTCCCGGCCAGTGCTTGATCACCTCGCCGGCGCGGAAGTCCTCCAGGTACCGTCCCATGCGGGGCGGGTTTATCGCGGCGCGGCCGGCAGTCAAGGGTCGCCGTGCTTGACGGGCGGCGCACGGGAAGGGTAGGAGCGCCCGACCTCGACGGGCACGGGAAGGGGGTGCGAAGCCCCCGCTGCCCCGCAGCTGTGAGGGGGGACGACCCCGGTCGTCGCCACTGCCCCGGACGCGGGGCGGGAAGGGACCGGGCGAGGAGGATCCCCGAGCCAGAAGACCGGTCCGACCGAGGCCAGCGACCGACCTTCCGCGGGGAAGGAGCTGGGGATCAGGCCCGGACGTCTCACAGCATGCGCGCTCGTCGCGCTGACCGCCGCCGTCATCGCGCGGGGAGAGGAGAAGCTCCCCGAGGTGGTGGTGACCGCGCCGCCGGAGCGCGAAGCCACCCCTGCGCCGAAAGACGTCACGGGCTTCGCGACGGTGCTCGATACGAAGGATGCGCCGGCCGGCGTGAGCACGCTCGCGGATACGCTCTCCACCGCTCCCGGCGTGCAGGTGCGGGAGTACGGCGGGCTCGGCAGCTTCAGCACCGTGTCCGTGCGCGGTTTCTCGCCGGGACAGGTGCAGGTCTACCTCGACGGCGTGCCGCTCAGCCGCGCGAACAACGAGGTGGTCAACCTGAGCGACCTGCCGATCGACGCCCTCGACCGGGTGGAGGTCTACCGGGGCGTGACGCCGCTGGCGTTCGCCCAGTCGGGTCCCGGCGGCGTCGTCAACCTGGTGCCGCGGCGTGCGGGTGCGGAGCCGTTCACCGCGGCCAGCGCGTCCTACGGGTCGTTCGAGACCCGCAAGGTCGATCTCGCCCGCAGCGCGAGCTCGGGCCCTTGGGACTATCTCGCCTTCGGCCAGTACTTCGGGAGCCTCGGTGATTTCACCTTCACGAACGATCTCGGAACGCCGGAGAACACGGCTGACGACCGCACCGAACGGCGCATCAACAATGCCTTCAACTCGGGCAGCTTCACCGCGCGCGTCGGCTATGACCCCGAGGGGCCGCTCTCGGCGTGGCTCACCACCGACAGCTTCGGGAAGACGCAGGGCATACCGGGACGCGGCTCCGTGCAGTCACCCGACGCCCATCGCGACCTGATCCGCCAGCTCGCGCAGCTCGGCGGGCGGCTCACGCCCGCTGGCGGCCTCCCGCTCACCCTGGAGGGGAGCGCGTTCCTCGTCTACCAGGACGAGCACTTCGAAGCGCCGCCGAACGATCCGGTCTTCCTGCCGACGGACGTCACCGAGCACACCCTCGTCGGCGGCGGGCAGCTGCTCGTGCGCGGCGCCGTCGGGGCGCACCAGGTGCCGGGGCTGCTCGTCGCCGTGAGCCAGGAGGCGCTCCGGGAGCGCAACGAGGTCGGCGTCTTCCCGGTGCTGCAGCCCGGCGAGTCGCCGACCCGGACGCGGCTGCGGGGGACCGTCGCCGCGGAGGACGAGGTCCTCCTGCTCGGCGACCGCGTGTCACTGGTTCCGGCGGTGCGCACGGAGGTGTACCGGGACGACTTCCCGGGCGACCCGCGCCTCCCTCCCGCGCTGCGTACGGCCGGGACCGACGTGTTCAACGAGGTCTCGCCGCGCTTCGGCGTGCGCGCGCAGCCGGTGCCCGGGCTGACGCTGCTCGGCAACGTCGGGCGCTACGTCCGCGTCCCGAACCTTCAGGAGCTGTTCGGCAATAGCGGCGTCGTGCAGGGGAATCCGGACCTGCAGCCCGAGGTGTCGCGCAACTGGGATCTGGGCTTCCGCGCCGTCGCACCGCCCTGGGGCCCGATCACCTCGGCGTCGTTCGAGTACGGGCACTTCGACAACCGGGTCGACGATCTCATCGTGCTGGTGCCGAGCAGCGTGAGCGTCTTCAAGCCGGTGAACATCGCCGACGCCCGCATCCAGGGCAACGAGATCGCCGCCCAGGTCGAGGTCTGGAGGCGGATCGCCGTGAGCGCGAACTTCACGCAGCAGGACGCGCGCGAGATCAGCGACGTGCCGTTCCGGAACGGCAACCAGCTGCCCGGCCGTCCCGCCGAGGAGGGCTACGTGCGGCTCGATCTCTCCTGGTCGCCGACGCGTCCCCTGCCATTCGGCGCGGCCACCGCACGTCTCTGGCCCGGTCGGCTGTGGTTCGACGCAAACCTCATCGCCGACAACTTCCTCGACACCGCCAACACCCAGCTCGTGCCGTCGCGCTCCCTCTTCGGAATCGGGTTCGAGCTCCAGGTGCCGCCGCTCCACGGCGTCACGCTCGGGCTCGCCCTGCGCAACCTGACCGATGACCGGACCGAGGACGTGCTCGGGTTTCCGCTGCCCGGCCGCTCGGTGTTCGCCACCGTGTCGTGGGGCTTCGCGCGCTGGGACTAGGACACCGACCCGAGACCGAGTCTCGGGTCGGAGCGGAGAGCGAGGGTGAGGCTCGATGAGCGGTGCGAGCGCCGTGCCGCGGCCGGCGACGCCGGCGCGGCAGACGTTCCGGAGCGGGAGGCCGGCGGCACGGAAGTCGCGTGTGCCCCGAGCGCCTCGGCCTCTCTAGAAGAGCGCGGTCGGATCGGCCTGGGTCTGGAGGAAGTGGCCCGCCTGTCCCGCCACTGCGGTGGCGGGAGTCCCGCCGGTCGAGACGCCACCGCCGTTCCCCCCTTCGCCGGCGCAGCTGCCGCCGCCCCCGCCTGCCGACCGAGGATCGCCGGTGACCGATGCCGCGGCGCCGGCAGCTCCGGCGACCCCGCCGTCGACGGTCACCGTCCCATCGCTGACGAGCGCAGGGGCCAGGAGGTGCACGATGCCGCCTCCCCCGCCTCCTCCCGCGCCGTCCGAAACACCGCTGGGCGATCCGTCGCCGCCCTTCGCGCTTATGGTGGCCGGACCGGCATGGGAGACGGTCCCGCGCGAGGCGAGGATCACGACACCGCCACCGCCCCCGCCGGTACCGGTGGCACCGGCGAGACCATCGGCGTTGATGGCGAACTGATTCCGGATCGCGGTCGCGGCGAGCACGACGAGCGTTCCGCCACCCGTTCCGCCAGTGCCCGCGAACCCCCCACCCCCGCCTCCGCCGCCGAACGGGCCCGGATCGACGAGCTGGCGCGCCGCTGTCTGGCCCATCCCGTCGCCGCCCTCGCCCGCGCTGAGCGTACTCGTGGCGGGACCCAGCTCTCCGCTGCCCGCCGGGCTGAGCCCGAGCCCCGGATTGGCATTGCGCACCGATGGCTCGATGGTGCCTGCATCCGTGCCGTCGCGGTCGGCGCCGGTTGCTGCTCCCTGCACGTTGATGGTGCCGTTGTTGGTGAACGTCCCGGTGCAGCGGATCACCGTCCCGCTGGGGATGGTGAGAGTCACCCCCGGAACGATGGTCAGATCGGTGAACTGGAAGTTCGTCGGTGCCACGAGTGGATCTTCCCAGTTCTCGTCGGCCCCCACCGTCCGGGCGCCGGCGGAGCCGTCGCCATAGATGCGGAGCTGGCCGTCGGCCCCGGCGTTCCCGGGCGACCCCGGCGTTCCGGGCGTACCCGGCGCGCCGGTCTCGCCGAGGGCGCCGAAGTCCGCGAGATTGAGCGGGACCTCCTTCTTCTTGCAGGCCGCGCGGACGGACACGTTGCCCTTCTTGGCGCGGCAGAAGACGTCCGCCCCCGCGTCGAGGGCCGTGCTCGCCAGGACGGCGAGGGCCGTGGTGAGGGTGAGCGAGCCGAATGAGTTCATGACCACCTCCTACGTTCCCAGCGAGCCTACGACGGTAGCGTGGCCGGCAGCGAACGGAATCGGGTGTCGCGTGGCGACGGGCCAGGACTCCGCCGGTCTTCACCGTATGCCGAGCGCGCGACCAGACCCGAGCAGTCGTCGCTCGTTACCTCGGTACTAGCTTGACAGTCGGAGCGAGGTCACGTTAAGTGCGCACCGACACAGTCGGGTACGGGAAGGGGGTGCAAGGCCCCCGCTGCCCCGCAGCTGTAAGGGGTGACGATTCCGGTCACAACCACTGCCCCGCCAGGGGTGGGAAGGAACCGGAAGAGGACGAGCCCCGAGCCAGAAAACCTGCCCGACTGAGCCAGCAAGGAAGGCCTTCCGAGGGGAAGGAGCTGGGTCGTCGGGTTCCACACCGGTCGTGTGACCGGCGGGCACCGGCGCTCGTCTCCCCGGCAGGCGAGAAGACGCTTGAAGTCGCGACGCATCGCCTCCGCCCTCGCCATCGTCCTCGCGCTCGCGAGCGCGGGAGATCCATGCATCGCGCGGGCTGCCGAGGAGTGTCTTTCGGCCTGGCGGGTCGGCGCGCTTCCCGACGCGCTCGGCAGTCGCAGGATCACGTGCCGCGACGGCGACCCTGCCTGCGACGACGACGGTGCGGCCGACGGCGTCTGCACGGTGTCCGCGACCCTCTGCCTGGACGTCGGCGGGTGCGCGGCGGCGCCGATCCAGGTTCACGTCGACGGCAGCGACACCCGCGTCGCCGGGGAGCTTGCGGCGGCGCTGAGCAGCCCCGTGGCGGTCGCCGACACGTGCGCCGGTCCACTCCCGGTACGCGTCGCGCTCGACGGCCACGCCCGGCGCGCCGCGACGCTGCGCGTGGAGGCGACGGAGGCGTCGGGAGGACGCGACGTCGATCGCCTCGCCGTGACCTGCCGCCGTGCGGGCGGCGCACGTGCGGTGGTGGCGACCACCGATTTCGAGACGGGACGTCTGGCGACGCTGGCACTGCGCACACCCCGGCGCGTGCAGTATCCCGACAGCGCGATCCACGACGACGCCGTGATCCGGACGAGTGGGGGCCGGCTGTTCGTCGTCAATCGGTTCCTGGGCGACAACATCCAGCTGCTCGACCCGCATCACGGCTTCCGCACGCAGTTCCAGTGCTCCACCGGACCCGGATCCAATCCGAACGACATCGTCGTCACCGCGCCCGACAAGGCGTACGTGACCCGCTACGGACGTCCCGAGCTCTGGATCGTCGATCCGGGAGCGTCCGCGTCCTGCGACGGGTTCCATCGCGGCACGATCGATCTCGGCTCCTTCGCCGACGGCGACGGGCTCCCGGAGATGAGCCAGACGGCAGTGGTCGGAGGGCGTCTCTTCGTGAGCGTGCAGCGGCTCGACCGGCGAAAGGGGTTCACCCCCACGGGATCGAGCCAGCTGGTCGTGATCGACGTCGCGACCGACACGGTGATCACGGGCATCGAGCTGCACGGGGCCAATGCCTTCGGCGACGCCAGCGGCATCGCGCGCGAGCCCGAGACGGGCCGCCTCGTGCTCGCCACGCCGGGCGACATCTACCGCATCGGAGACGGCGGCCTCGAGCGCGTCGATCCGGAGACGCTGGTTGCGGAGGGTCGCTTCTTCGTCACCGAGGACGCGCTCGGCGGCAACATCCTCGACTTCGTCCTGGTGTCGGCCACCAAGGGCTACGCCATCACCCAGGACGCCGCGCTGCACAATCACCTGATCTCGTTCGATCCCAGCAGCGGCACCCTGCTGCGCGATCTGCTCACCCGCGACGCCTACCTGCCCGACATCATCATCGGTCCCGACGGACTCCTGTGGCTCGCCGACCAGAGCCTGCCCACTCCCGGACTGCGCCGTTTCGAACCGGCCACCGACCGGGAGCTGACCCCGCGACTCATCGGCGTCGGGCTGCCGCCCTTCTCCATCGGATTCGCGCCATGAAGACGCTCTCGCTGGTCGCGCTGCTTCTCGCGCTGGCTCTTCCGGTACCGGGGCGGGCGGATCCGTTCCTCGATCGCGTCGTCCAGGTGACGATCGGCACGGGCGGCGGGGCCGGCGATCAGGCGAACGTGCTCGGCCCCCCGCGCGGCAGCGGCGCCTTCGAGGGCTCCAGCGATACCCTCTCGCTCGGACTGGGCGGGCAGATCGTCGTCGAGTTCACCGACAATGCCGTGGTCGACCGGCCCGGAGCCGATCTCACCGTCTTCGAGAATGCCTTCCTGGTGAGCGGGCTCACGACGCTCCCGCCCTACGCCGAGCCGGGCACGGTCTCGGTGAGCGCCGACGGCGTTCACTGGCGCACGTTTCCGTGCGCCGTCGACGAGGCGCCCTACTATCCCGGGTGCGCCGGTGTCTATCCCGTGTTCGCCAACGCGACGGATCCGTCGAGCCCCTCACCGGTGGTGCCGAGCACGGTGCCGATCGCCGACCTGGTGGGCATTCCGATCGACCAGTTCGCGCCGCCGCCGGGCTCGGGAGGCGACTCCTTCGACCTCGCGGCGGTCGGGCTCGCCGCGATCCGCTTCGTGCGCATCGATGCGAGCCAGATCGATCGCCGGCTGGCCGGCCTGTCGGGGTTCGACCTCGACGCGATGGCGGGCGTGCACTCGATCGAGACCGCCGGCGCTCCGGACAGCGACGGCGACGGCATGCCCGACCCGGCCGACGACTGCCCGGGAATCGCCGACCCGGACCAGGCGGATGGCGACGGCGACGGCGTCGGCGACGCCTGCGATCGCTGCCTCACGGTCGCGAACCCGGATCAGCGCGATCGCGACCGCGACGGGGTCGGGGACGCGTGCGACAACTGTCCCGGTACGCCCAATCCGGACCAGCGCGACAGCGACGGCGACGGGATCGGCGACGCCTGTGCGCCTGGCCCCCAGCCGTCGCCCGATACCGACGGCGACGGCGTGCCCGACGCGGTCGACGTCTGTCCGACGGTGCCCGATCCCTCGCAGGCGGACGCCGACGGGGACGGCGTCGGTGACGCGTGCGACCGGTGCCCGCTGAATCCCGATCCCGGGCAGGGCGATCGCGACGGCGACGGGACGGGCGACGCGTGCGATCCGTGCCCCGCAGACGCGGCGTGCGGCCCGATGGTCGCGCCGGCGTTCATGGGAAAGGGGAAGCGCGGATCC
Source organism: uncultured delta proteobacterium (assembly GCA_963815115.1). GTDB lineage: Bacteria > Desulfobacterota > Binatia > DP-6 > DP-6 > CAVQLX01. Next base: position 845,777 of record CAWFFN010000005.1, read on the forward strand.
GTCGAGACGCTGCTCGGCTACGCCGAGCCCGGCCAGCCGAAGGTGCGCGTCGCGCCCGGCACCACGCAGGCGGTTCTGATGGTCATCGTTTCACCGGAGGTGGCTCCCGGGAGCGTGCGGGTCCGGATCAAGCGACGCGACGTGACCGCCACGCTGCCTCCCTTCGTGCCGGGGTCGACACGAACGCTGCGGCTGCCGCTGACGGGACGTCGCCTCACCGTCGAGCTGAGCGCGGAGCCGGTAGGCCAGGGCGGCAAGCGCCGCGTGGACCGCGACCGTTTCACCTGGACGGTCCGCTGACGCGAACCACCGTCCCCACCATTGCGAAAGAGAGAGGAGAGGACATCCATGAGGACGTTACGGGTTGCACTGGCTGTGGCTGCACTGTGCGGGGCGGCGCCTCCAGCATGGCGGGCAGAGGCCGCCGTCACCGCGGCGCCGGGCTACGCCGTGCGCGCGATTCCGACGCCCGGCAAGGTGCAGGGTGGAGTCGTCCGACGAGGTGGCGACATCTTCGTCGGCCAGGGCCCGACGTTCACGGGCGCCGCACAGAGCGTGATCCGCTTCAGCGAGGGCGGTCCGGCGACCACCGTCGCCAGCGGCTTCAACTCGCTCGGCGGCTTCGACCTGGCGCCGGACGGCACGCTCTACGTCGTCGACAACGGGCTCGAGGCGAGCGGTGCCACGTCGGGAGACACGCTGTACGCGATCCCGGACGCGCCGACTCGGTCGAGTGTGCTGGCCGCCGCTGCGGCCGAGGTGCTTCCTTCCGGAAGCATCGACCTCGCCTCCGACGCGCTCGTGGTTCCCGGAGCAGTGCTGGTGAGCAACTCCGTCGGCCCGGGCGCTGGTACCGTGGTGCGCGTGGCGGGTGGGATTGCGACCAACCTCATCACCGGCCTCGACTATTCGGCGGGGCTGGCCGTCGATGGCTCGACGCTGCTGGTCGGCAACCTGGACGGGAGCTTCACCGGTTCGGTCGGGAAGTACGATCTGGCCGGCGTCTCGGGCGGACCGCTCGTCGGCGGGCTCTCGGGGAGCTACGGCGTGGTCGTCGACGGCGACGGGCTCGTGCTGGTGAGCGGCGGATTCACCGACGATTTCTCGAGCGGCACGGTGATCGCCGTGGACTCGACGGGCAGCGTCACCGAGCGGGCCCGGGGCTTCGGCTCGTCGGGCGAGATGTACTTCGACCCGGTGCGCAACGAGACGCTCGTCCTCGACTTCGAGGCGCTGCAGATCGCGGCCATCTGCCGCGACCGCGATCGGAACACGGTCTGCGATGCGGACCAGGTGTGCACCGGCGGTGGAACCGTCACGAAGGCGAAGCTGACGGTCGCGGGGCTCGACACGCCTCCGGGCGACGACAAGACGACGGTCAAGGCGCAGGTGAAGCTCCCGGCCCCGTTCGATCCGCCGCTCGATCCCGTCGCAAGGGGCGTCCGGGTGTCGATCGCGTGCGCCACGGGCGGGGTGACGGAGACGGCTGTGCCGCCGGGTGCGCTCGACAAGACGACCAAGACCGGCTGGAAGGTGAACGGCTCGGGCACGTCCTGGACCTTCTCCAGCAAGGCTCCCGTCGGGGCGCTCGGCATCACCAAGGTCTCGGTCAAGGCGGTGCCGAAGACCCCGGGGCTGCTCAAGGTCTCGGTGACCGGCAAGAACGGCAGCGTGCCGGTGGCCGCCGCGGACCTGCCGCTGGCCGCCTCGATCATCCTCGACCCGGTGGGTCAGTGCGGGGAGGCGACCTTCACGGACGCCGACCACACCTGCGCCCTGAACAGAAAGCAGAAGAAGGTGACCTGCAAGTAGTGCAGGTCATGAAACAGCGTGGCCCCGGCGGCGTAGCTCCCCAGCGCTGCGCCGTCCGGGGCCGAGGTCGCGCGTCGCGTCTAGTACGTCCAGTTGAGGCTCCAGGTCCCGACGACCCAGGGGTTGTTGCCCTTGTTGTAGTTCTTGAGGTTCGAGTTGAAGACGTAGACCGCGGCGCCGGCGGCCACGCTCCACGCGCCGTATTCCTCGGGCACGAAGGCCAGCGGGAGGCTGAGCGTCGCACCGCCCTTGTAGAAGCCGAAACCCTGGTCGTTGCCGCTCGGGCTCTCGAAGTAGTCGCTGACGCTCATGCCGATCTGCATCGGGAGCGCCAGCGTCACCGGATAGGTGTCGGACGGGAGCACGACCCAGTTCGGGTTGATGTCCACCTCGGCATAGGTGCCCGGCTTGGTGCCGAGCGCCGTGTTCTGGATCTCCCAGGCCATCAATACGGACGGGTTCAGTGCGAACGGACCGAGCCACTGGGCATCGCTGAGGCTGGCCAGGAGGTCCATCTCCTGCACCGTTGGGAAGGCGCCGTTCGGGTAGGTGTAGACGTAGTAGAACGGCCTGACCGTCACGGTGTTCCAGAAGCCGAATTGGAGCCCGGCCCAGACGTCGGCTTCGTACCAGTTGCCGGGTCCATTTCCGGTGGCCAGCGTCTTCTCGCTCTGGATGCTGTTCCAGTTCCCGGCGTAGATGGTGAAGTCGGTCAGGGCACCGTTCTCGTCCTTGTAGAGATGGTAGTCGACCTCGCCGTGCGGCTGCCAGATGAAGCCGCCCCGCTCCTGGAGGATGCCGCGGAAGAAGTAGGCGGTCGTGAAGTCCATTCCAGCGTTGAAGTTGACATTGCCCGTATTGACTGCCGCGTGCGTGACTGGCGCTGTCAGCAACACGACTGCCGCGGCGGCGAGCCCGAGAAGGCCAGCCCGGCCGCGAGGTTTCCCACTGTGCTCCATGAACCCTCCCTCCTCTGCCGTTGAAGAACTCCCCGCCCCACGCGGAATCACGGTGGCGGGGCGGACATAGCAACCGAAATGCCGGACTTCAAACGAGGCGCAGAACGGTGAGGCTCCGGGCCGGAGGTCGAGGAATCGGGAACTTGGGGCTTCCGCTCCCCGACGATTCGTGGCTGGGGGTGCCCGATTGGAAGCGCGCGCTGCCCAGCGAATGGGCAGCGGGCCTGAATGCGCCGGTCGCCGTCGCGCTGCTCACGGTCGGTCTCGCTCTCGTGGGCGCCCTCGGCGGATGCGGAGGGTCCAGCTCGCCCCCGGTCCCTCGCGAGGCGTCTCGCATCGTCTCGCTCGCGCCGTCGACCACCGAGATCGTCTTCGGCCTCGGAGCGGGAGATCGGGTCGTGGGGGTCTGCGCCCAGTGCGACTATCCCGACGAAGCCACCCTGCTGCCTCACGTCGGCGGATACCTCGCCCCGAGCGTCGAGGCCGTCCTCGGCCAGCGACCGGACCTCGTCCTGGTGGTGCCGTCGCCCGGCAATCGCGAGGCCGTGCGGACCCTCGAGCGCGCCGGCATCCCGGTGCTCGTGACGGCCGACCGGACGCTGGACGATCTCTGGGGCGCGATCCGGACCGTGTCGGGCGCTCTCGGCCTCCCCGAGCGCGGGGCCGAGATGGAACGCGACGTGCGCGGCGCGCTCGATCGGGTCAGGGCCCGGGTGGACGGGCTGCCGCCGCGCCGCGTGCTCCTCGTGGTGGGCCATCGCCCGCTCATCGTGGCCGGCGGCGGGACCCTGCAGGACGAGCTGGTGCGGGCGGCGGGCGGCGTCAACGTGGCGGCGGACGTCGGAGCGGCCTTCCCGCAGGTGCCACTCGAGCTGGTCGTGGCCCGTGCCCCGGACGTGATCGTGGATGCGGCGATGGGCACGGAAGCAGGCGGACGCGAGCTGTTCGCCGACCTGGCAAGCGTGCCGGCGGTGCGCGACGGGCGGATCGTCGCGTTTGCGCCCGACGCGCTCTTCCGGGCGGGACCCCGTGTGGCGGAGGCCGCAGCCGCGCTCGGCGCCGCCATCCACCCCGAGGCCTTCGGCTCCTGAGGCGGTGGCGGTGCGGCCCCCGCATCTCACCCGCCGGCGGCTGGCGGTCACCGCGGCCGGGTTCGGCGCGCTGCTCGTGGCCTCGGTCGTCGCGGCGGCGCTCGTCGGTCCGGTGCACGCCAGCCTGTGGACGGCTCTCGCGCCGGGCGGCGAGCACACGCCCGATTTCGCCATCCTCTTTCGTGCCCGGTTGCCCCGCGTCCTGCTGGGCGCCGTCGTGGGGGGCGCTCTCGCCTGCTCGGGCGCGGCGCTCCAGGCGCTCCTCGGCAACCCGCTCGCCGATCCCCACCTGCTCGGCGTTTCCGCAGGGGCCGCGGTCGCCGGAGCGATCGCCCTGGTCGCGGGAGCCGATCCGGTGTCACCGCTGGTCCCCCTCGCCGCGTTCGCCGGCGCGCTGGCCACGGTCGCCTCGGTGTTCCTCGTGGCGCGCGCGGCCGGCAAGACGTCGCCCTACGCGATCCTGCTGGTGGGGGTCGTCTGCAACGCGCTCGGCGCGGCGGCGATCATGCTCGTCAACGCCATCGCGAGCTACACCCAGGCGCAGGGGATCCTCTTCTGGATCATGGGCTCGCTGTCCGCACAGAGCTACGGGCTGGTGGCCATCGTCACCCTCTATGCGCTCCTCGGCGCGGCCGTGCTCTTCCGCCACGCCCAGAACCTGAACCTCCTCGCGGCGGGCGAGGAGGGTGCGCTCACCCTGGGCGTCGAGGTCGAGGGCGTGCGGCGGGCGGTCTTCCTGGCGGCTTCCCTGCTCGTGGGTGCCGCCGTGTCGGTGAGCGGAATGATCAACTTCGTGGGGCTCATCGTCCCCCACCTCCTGCGCCTGCTGCTCGGTCCCGACCTCCGCCTCCTGCTGCCCGCCTCGTTTCTCGGCGGCGCCGCCTTCCTCGTGTGGGCGGATGCCCTCGCGCGCACCGCGTTCGCGCCGAGCGAGCTGCCGGTGGGGGTGGTGACGGCACTGCTCGGCGGGCCGTTCTTCCTGGTCCTTCTTCGCCGGAGCCTGCGCCGGGGCCAGCCATGAGCCTCCTCGACGCGGAGGGGGTGAGCTTCGCCTACGGTTCCCGGACCGTGCTCGCCGACGTTCACCTCGCACTCGGACGGGGGGAGATCGTCGGGCTGATCGGGCCCAACGGCTCGGGGAAGTCCACGCTGGTCAGGCTGCTGGCCGGCCTCGTACGGCCGCGCGCGGGCACCCTCCACCTGGCAGGCCGTCCGATCGCGAGCTGGACGAGGATCGAGGTGGCGCGGCAGGTCGCCCTGGTCCCGCAGGATCCTCGCGTCGACTTTCCCTACACCGTGCTCGAGGTCGTGCTCATGGGCCGGGCACCGCATCTGTCGCTGCTCGCCCTTCCCGGGCCCGACGATCTGAAGATCGCGCGCGCGGCGCTCGGCCGACTCGAGGTGAGCGATCTGGAGGCCCGTCGCATCGACGAGCTGTCGGGCGGCGAGCGCCAGCGGGTCTTCCTGGCGCGTGCCCTGGCCCAGCAGCCCCAGGTTCTCCTGCTCGACGAGCCCACGACGCACCTCGACCTGCGTCATCAGACGGGTGTGCACGACGTCGCGCGCAAGCTCTGTCGCGAGCAGGGCCTCGGTGTCCTCTCGGTCCTGCACGACCTCAACCTCGCCGCGGCGTACTGCGACCGGATCGTGCTGCTGGCAGGCGGCCGGATGGTGCGTGCGGGTCTGCCCGCCGAGGTGCTCGAGCCGGTCACGCTCGAGCGCGTGTTCGGAGCCCGGGTGTGGGTGGGACGGCACGCGCTCACGCACGCTCCCGTGGTGCTGCCGGTGCCCGACGACGGCTGAGCCGCGTCGCTCACGTTTGCCCGCTACCGGGCGCCCCTGCTAGGGTCCCGGGTGGGAACGGTGTCGATGTACTTCCAGTTCGCGAGCGTCGCGGTGATGTTTCTCCTGGGGCTCGGGCTCTGCGGCATCATGCTCGGGCTCGGGGCGCTGCTCCGGCCGTCGAACCCGCACCCCGGCAAGCTCAGCACCTACGAGTGCGGCGAGCCCCCGAGCGGACCCGCCTGGATCAACTTCAACATCCGCTTCTACCTGATCGCGCTCGTCTTCGTGATCTTCGACGTCGAGCTGGCCTTCATCTATCCGGTCGCGGCCGTGTTCCGGGACTGGGTCGTGACGCGCGGGCAGGGCCTCTTCGCCTTGGCCGAGCTCGCCCTCTTCGTCGGCATCCTCGCCGTGGGTCTCGTGTACGTGTGGGTGAAGGGCGATCTGCAATGGCTGAAGAGGCTTCCGCGAGCGCAGCGTTCCCCGGCATCCGGGGTGCGCGAGGCAGCATAGGGGAGGGAACCGGTGTCGCTGATCAACACCGCGCCGGAGATGGCGCTCACCACGCGAATCGACGACCTGCTCAACTGGACCCGCAAGTCGTCCGTCTGGTACATGATGTTCGGTCTCGCCTGCTGCGCCATCGAGATGATGCAGACGGGCGGTCCGCGCGCCGACCTGGAGCGCTTCGGGATGGCGCCGCGCGCCACGCCGCGCGTCTCGGACGTGATCATCGTCTCGGGGACGCTGACCCTCAAGATGGCGCTGCGCACCAAGGTACTCTACGACCAGATGCCCGATCCGAAGTACGTCGTGTCGATGGGCAGCTGCGCCAACTGCGGCGGTCTCTTCCAGCTCGCCTACTCGGTGTGTGACGGCGTCGACAAGGTGATCCCCGTCGACGTCTACGTGCCGGGCTGCCCGCCGCGGCCGGAGGCGCTCACCGAAGGACTCGTCAAGCTGCAGGAGAAGATCCAGCAGGAGAAGTGGCTGGTGCGGCGCAGCGAGCCTGCCGGGGCGCGAGCCTAGGATGGCGCTCGATTCCGCCGGCGTGCACGGCCGGCTCCGGGACCGGTTCGGGGCCGCCATCGGCGACCTCGCCGGCGCGGGGCGGGACGCGAGCTGCGCCGTCGAGCCCGGACGCATCGCCGAGGTGTGTCAGTTCCTCCGGACCGAGCCGGCGCTGCGCTTCGACTGTCTCTCCAACCTCTCCGGGGTCGATTACCCGAAGCAGAGCGCCATCCAGGTGGTCTACCACCTGTTCTCGTATCCGCTGCGGCACTGGATCGTCCTCAAGGTGAACGCGTCGCGCGACGATCCCGTCGTGCCCACCGTGTCCGACGTGTGGAGCGCCGCCGACTGGCAGGAGCGCGAGGTGTTCGACCTGCTCGGCGTCAACTTCACGGGGCATCCCGACCTGCGTCGCATCCTGATGCCGGAGGACTGGCCGGGACATCCGCTGCGCAAGGATTTCGTGGAGCCGCAGGAATATCACGGCATCTCGACGTCCCGGGAGAGCCTGCTCAGGACCTGAACCATGGGGCTCACCGGATTCGAGGTCGAGGTCCAGCGCGAGACCGAGGGCGGCGGTTTCGTCACCGAGGACATGACGCTCAGCATGGGACCGCAGCATCCCTCGACCCACGGGGTGCTGCGCTTCGTGGTGCGCGCCGACGGCGAGGTGATGAAGGAGGCCATCCCGGACATCGGCTACCTGCATCGCTCGATCGAGAAGATCGCCGAGAAGGTGGGATGGCACGGGTTCCTCCCCTACACCGACCGCGTCGACTACGTGGCCGCCATGTTCTGCAATCACGGCTGGGCGATGGCCGCCGAGAAGCTCGCCGGCATCGAGGTGCCGAAGCGCGGCGAGTACTGCCGCGTCATCGCCGACGAGCTGTGCCGCATCCACAGCCATCTTCTGTCCGTCGGCTCCATGGCGATGGACATCGGTGCCTTCACGCCCTTCACGCACGCGATTCGCGAGCGCGAGTACCTGAACGATCTCTTCGAGGAGCTGTGCGGAGCGCGCCTCACCTTTCACTACATGCGGATCGGCGGCGTGGGATGGGATCTGCCGCCGGGCTGGACCGACAAGGTCATTCACTTCCTCGACCGCTTCGAGCCGATCGTCGACGAGTACGATCGCCTGATCTCCTACAACAAGATCTACACCGAGCGGCTCGCCGGCGTGGCGGTCATCACCGCCGAGGAAGCCGTCGACTACAATCTCGTGGGGCCCAATCTGCGGGGATCGGGGGTCTCCTACGACGTGCGCCTCGACGACCCCTACTCCGTCTATCCCGAGCTCGAGTTCGATGTCCCGGTCGGACGTGGCGAGATGGGCACTCTCGGTGACTGCTTCGACCGCTACATCGTCCGCATGCGCGAGATGCGCGAGAGCTGCCGGATCCTCCGGCAGTGCCTCCGCCAGCTCCCGGAGGGGCCGGTGATCGCCCGCGTGCCGCGCACCTTCAAGCCGCCGGCGGGCGAGTGCTACGTGCGGCTGGAGAGCGCGCGCGGCGACATGGGCTGGTACGTGGTGAGCGACGGCACGGCGTTCCCCTATCGGTGCAAGATACGCACGGGATCGTTCGCCGCCATCAGCATGACGCAGCACGTGAGCCGCAACCTGATGCTCGCCGATCTGATCGCGGTCATCGCGAGCTTCGATCTGGTGGCTCCGGAGATCGACCGGTGACCGAGTTCGCGTCCATGGAGTCGCTGGTCCGCGGGCTGGTCGAGACCGGCGCCGCGCCGGCAGGCCTCCCGGTCTGGGTCCATCAGCTCCTGGCCATGCTGATCTTCGGTGGCATCGTCGTGTTCGGCTTCGTGCTGCCGATCGCCGGCATCACGACGTGGGTCGAGCGCCGGGTGATGGGCCGCATCCAGAGCCGCATCGGGCCGAACCGCGTGGGACCCCTCGGGTTCCTGCAGTGGCTCGCCGACGGCGTCAAGAACATGCTGAAGGAGGACATCGTCCCGTCGGCCGCCGACGGGCCGCTCTTCCGTGCCGCGCCCTACGTGGTGATGACCGGCTTCGTCGGCTCCTTCGCCGTCATCCCCTTCGCCGGCAGCCTGATCGTCGCCGACCTGAACGTGGGCATCCTCTACGTGACCGCGGTGACGGCGCTGGTGGTAGTGGGCATCTTGATGGCCGGGTGGGCGTCGAACAACAAGTGGTCGCTCCTCGGCGGCATCCGCTCCGCGGCGCAGATCGTCAGCTACGAGATCCCGGCGGGGCTCTCCATCTTCCCGGTCGTGATGCTCGCCGGCACCCTCGGCATGCAGGGCATCATCCGCGCCCAGGGCGCGGCCCCGTGGTCGTGGTACCTGTTCGACAACCCGTTCACCTTCCTCGCCTTCTTCGTGCTCTTCGTTTCGGCGCTGGCCGAGGGCAACCGCACGCCCTTCGATCTGCCCGAGGCCGAGTCGGAGCTCGTGGCGGGTTTCGCCACCGAGTACAGCGGCATGCGCAACCTGCTCTTCTTCATGGCGGAGTGGGGCAACCTCTACGTGATCGGGGCGATCGCGACCACGCTCTTCCTCGGCGGCTGGCAGATTCCCTGGGCGCTCACCGACTACCCGGTGCTGCGCAATGCGCTCCAGTTCGGCGTGTTCTTCTTGAAGTCGTACGCCTTCGTCGTGCTCGCCATCTGGCTGCGCTGGACGCTGCCGCGCATCCGCGTGGACCAGATGATGGAGATGTGCTGGAAGTATCTCGTGCCCATCGCGATGGTGAACTTCCTGGGAACGGCGACGTGGATGGTCGCGTTCCCGGCCGGCCTGCCGTTCGTGCGCTGGGTGCTGCTCCTCCTGTCGCTGGTGGCGCTCGTCGCCTTCGTGCGCCGGGTCGGCTTCCACATCCGCAAGGCGGGCCTCGAGCGCCGGCACCTGAGCTTCAATCCGCTCGCGACGGCACGCTCGCCCGGGTGATCGCGATGGGGCTGGGAACCTACCTGCGCAACATCAAGGACGCCGTGGCGACGATCGCCGACGGCATGGCGGTGACGGCGTCGCACATGATCCGCAAGCCCGTCACCCTCGAGTATCCCGACCGCCTGCCCGACGGCGTGCGGGTGCAGGATACGCTGCCGTTCCGCTACCGCGGCATCCTGGAGGTCGATCTCGAGATCTGCACGGCCTGCCTCGCCTGCGAGCGCGCCTGTCCGATCGATTGCATCGTCATCGAGGCCGAGAAGGACAAGGCGGCGGGCGGCCTGGTCATGACCCGCTTCGACATCGACATGGCGAAGTGCATGTACTGCGGGCTGTGCAGCGAGCCGTGCCCGACGGGCTCGATCCACCATACCCCGGAGTTCGAGGGTTCGGACTACTCGCTCGAGAGCCTGGTGCGTCGCTTCGTGAAGGCGCCCACGCTGGCCTACAAGCCGAAGAAGGCCGGCGAGGACGACCCCGTGATCAAGCCGATCCTCGACCGGGGCATGCGCTACATCGCCGAGTTCGCGAGCCCCGACGCGAAGTGATCCGGGCCCGCGCGCGGTCCGTCAGTTGCAGAGAGCTCCGGCGGCGTAGCAGTCGGATCCGACGCCGACGCTGAAGGTACCGGGCTGTCCGTCGCTCCCGCCCGTCCCGTCGATGCCGACCTTGCCGTTCGGCGCGCTCGGGACGTCGCCGCCGAGCGGCACGTTGAGGCCGCCCAGGCCCTTGTTGCCCCCGAGGCCGCCGTCGCCGGCCGCGCCGAAGCAGGTGAAGTCGCCCGGTACACAGGTGGCCGATCCGCCACTGCTCCCGATGGCTCCGTTGCTCTGGAACGTGACGGTGGTGAGCGTCACCGGCGTGGTGCTGAAGATCGCGCCGCCGCCGCCGCTTCCGCCGTTGCCGTTGTCGCCGCCGTTCGCTCCGTTGCCGCCGTTCCCGCCGTCGCCGCCCTGGCCGCCGGGCGTGCCGCTGCCGCCCGTGCTGCCGCCACCGCCACCACCACCGGAGCCGCCGGTGCGGCCGAAGCTCGACGGCTGCCCGGTGGCGAAGTTGCTCCGGAACGTCGTGTCCGAGACGGTCAACGTACCGCTGTTGTGGATCGCGCCGCCGAAGGCGCTGCCGCCGTCACCGCCCGAGCCGCCGTCGGTCCCGTCCTTGCCGTCGCCGCCGCTGCCGCCGATGCCGCCCTTGCCGGTGTCGTCGGGCGGCGCGGAGGTCGTTCTCGAAGAGCTGCCGCCGTTGCCGCCGTTCCCGCCGCCCCCGCCGGTGCCGCCGAACCCGCCGCGTCCCGCCATGCCGCCCTGCGCGGCGTTGCCGTCGAAGGTGCAGGTTTCGATGGTGAGCGTGCCGGCGTTGTCGATCGCGCCGCCCATCGCGTTGCCGCCGGCGCCCCCGTCGGCGCCGTCCGAGGCCTCGCCGCCGTCTCCGCCGCGCCCGCCGGATCCGGCGTTCTTTCCGGGCCCGGCACCACCCCGGCCGCCCGGACCGCCCTGGCCGCCCCGTCCGCCCGAGCCGCCCTCGCCACCACGGCCGCCGACGGCGACGTTGCCCGTGACGCGGCAGTTCCGCAGGATGACGGAGCTGCCGGCCGCGATCAGCATCGCGCCGCCGCTGCCGTCGGAGCCGTCGTCACCCGCGCTCGCGGCGGTCGCGTCGCCGCCGGGACCACCCGGCATCCCGTTGGCTCCCTCGCCGCCATCCATTCCGAGCGATCCTTCCGCTCCCTCCTCGCCGTCCACACCCTTGTCGCCGTCGGCTCCGAGGTGGAGGCCGTCGCTGAGCGTGACGCCGTCCAGCACGAGGGTTCCGCTGCGCACGTCGAAGAGGCGGAAGGCGGGCGGGGGCGCCGACGTCGGGTTGCCGCGTGCGATGGTCACGAAGCCGTGCAGCGTCGCGCTCACGCCGTCGACCACCAGCGTGTGGTCGAGCTCGATGCGGCCGGCGCAGGGGAGATCGAGCGTCCCGCCGCTCTGCATGAGGGCCTCGAGCCGGTCGCGGTCCGACTGGTCGCAGGTGCGGCCGGGGATCGTCGTCGTGGTCGTCGCCGAGCTCGGGGTCGTCGTGGTGGTGGACGGCGCTCGGGTCGTCGTGGTGGTCGTCGTGTCCGGCGGTGGGGTGCCGTGGACGGCCTGCGGCTTCACCCCCTTCGCCCTCACCGTTCCGCTCATCGTGGTGCAGGTCGTGTCGATCAGCGCCTGGAGCGCGACCTTCTTCAGGCCGGCACAGCGGCGCCATTTGGCGTGGACGCTGGTGCCCCGCCTCGTGCCGATCACCATGCCTTTTCTGGGCGGGCAGCCGGGACCGAGAGCGACCGTCGATCCTTCGACCGTGACGCTGTCCGCGATGACCGGCAGGCCGGCGCTCGCTTCCATGATCAGATAGGTGCTGTCGGGACAGCGCGGCGGCTTCTTCGCGACGGCCGCCGTGCCCCCGGCCGTGACGCCGAGAGCCACTGCGAGCGCGAGCAGAAGGCGGCGAATCACCGCGAAGGTGCTACCGCCGCGTGCGTCGTCGCGTCAATGAAATTGTCCGGGTGCGACCTCGCAAGTGCCAGGTCTTCCGGCGCGGCGAGCGCCCGGGTGCAACGGCCCTGTGCGCGCGATGGCCGGGGCGCCGGGCGTGCGGCGTGCGCTCGCCGGGACGCTGCGAGGGGGGTACGGTGGGGGCGATGGGAAGCACGCGTGCCGGTCGCGTCTCCGCAGCGATCGTGCTCGCGGCGATCGCCCTCGCTGCGCTCGGGACCGAGCGCGCGGACGCCGCCAGCGGTTGCCTGGGCAAGCACTGGGTCGGGGTGTGGGCGGCGAGCCCATCGGATGCGCTGGGCGCGTCGTTCGTCGACCAGACGCTTCGCCTCGTCGTCAACCCGACGCTGGGCGGCGCGCGCGTCCGGGTGCGGCTGTCCAACCGCTACGGATCGCAGCCGGTGACCTTCGGTGCCGCCACCATCGCACGACGCGCATCGGGCGCGGACGCCGAGCCGGGGACGATCCGCGGGTTGCGCTTCGCACGCAAACGGCCGGTCACCGTCGATCCCGGCGGCGAGGCGGTGAGCGACCCGGTGCGGCTCAGGTTCGACGCGTTCCAGGATCTGGTGGTGAGCGTCGACGTGCAGGGCGCGAGCGGCCCGTCGACCGAGCACGTCACGGCGTTCCAGACGTCCTACGTCTCCGCGCCGGGGAGCGGGGATCAGACCGGGACGACCAGCGGTGCCGCCTTCACCGGGACGATGACGACGTGGCCGTTCCTCACCGACGTCGAGGTGCGAGCCCCCCGCCGTGTCGGAGCGCTCGTCGCGGTCGGCGACTCGATCACCGACGGCGTGGGCAGCCCGAACGATCGGGACCGGCGCTACCCGGATCTCCTGGCGCGTCGCCTGGCTGCCGCCGGCACCAGGCTCGCGGTCCAGATCGAGGCCATCAGCGGGAACCAGGTGCTGCGGGACGCCGCGGCGCCCACGTTCGGCCCGAAGCTGCTCGATCACCTCGACCGCGACGTGCTCGACCAGGCCGGTGCACGCGTCGTGATCCTCATGGAAGGCACGAACGACATCGGGATCACCCCGCCGCCCATCGCCGCCCAGGTGATCGACGGCCTCGAGGCCGCCGTCGACCGGATGCATGGCGCCGGTCTTCGCGTGATCCTGGGTACGCTGCCCCCGTGCAGGGACTTCGCGTTCGCCCTCCACGGCACACTGGCGGCGGTCGCGGCCCGCAACCAGATCAACGACTGGATCCGGACGAGCGACGCCGCCGACGGCGTCGTCGACTTCCATGCCGCGCTGCGCGACCCGCTCGACCCGGACCGCCTGAACCCCGCGTTCGACAGCGGCGACCACCTCCACCCCAACGCCGCCGGCTACGGCGCGATGGCCGCCGCCGTCGATCTGAATCTCCTCGCGACGGCTCGCTGCCCGTAGGGACTCTGGACGGTGCGCGTGCCTTCCGCTCTGGTGTCGCGATGACCAGGCGCCTGATCCCCGTCGTGCTCGTCGTGGTCTGGGCGGCGATGTCCGCGGGAGTGGCCGTCGCAGCTCATGGCCGGGGATCGATCGCCGACTCGCGGCGCAAGGACTGGCCGGTATACGGCCACGATCTGTCGAACACGCGCCTCGCGGCGCGCGAGAAGCGGATCACTCCCCGCTCGGTGGCGCGCTTGACGCCGAGCTGGACCAAGGACGGCCTGGTCGGCGTGTCGGGAACGCCGACCGTCTCGGGACACGTCGCCTACTTCGGCGACTGGAGGGGGACGATACGGGCCGTCGAGGCGGCGACCGGCGAGGAGGTCTGGCACACGCAGATCGGAGGCTTCGTCGTCGGCGCACCGGCGATCGACGGGAAGGCGGTCTACGCCTCGAGCGGCGCCACCCTCTATCGCCTCGATCGGGACACGGGCGCGGTCCAGTGGAAGGTCGTCACCAACGAGCATCCGCTGGCCCAGATCAACGCCTCGCCGGTCGTGGTCGACGGCCTGGTCCTGCAGGGGGTCGCCAGCTTCGAGGTCACGATCCCGAAGTCGCAGTACACCTTCCGGGGGACGATCGGCGCCTACGACGCCGACACCGGCCGCGAGGTGTGGAGGCTGTACACGACTCCGAACGATGCAGCGGGCGGTGCGGGAGTCGGCATCTGGTCGACGCCGGCCGTCGATCGCAAGCGCGGCCTGCTCTACGTCGGTAGCGGCAACACCTACGCGGAGCCGACGGCCCCGCTTTCCGATTCGATCCTCGCCGTCGAGTACAGGACCGGCACGCTGTCGTGGTCGAGGCAGTTCACCCATCCGGACGTCTTCAGCGCCGGCCATCCCCAGGGCAAGGATGCCGACGTGGGCGCTTCACCCAACCTGTGGCGATCGCGGGGGAGGGCCCTCGTGGGAGCGGGTGACAAGGCGGGCGCGTACCACGCTCTCGATCGCGACACCGGGGAGATTGCGTGGGAAACCACGCTGACGCCGGGCAGCGTCTTCGGCGGGGAGATCGGATCGGCGGCCCTGGTCGACGGCAAGCTCGTCGTCGTGTCGAACGTGGGCAACCCTGCCACCAACGCACCGACCAACGTGGCCAAGGTCTTCGCGCTGGATCCTGCGTCCGGGACCATCCGCTGGGAAGCCGAGGACTTCCCGGGGAGGATCTTCGCGCCGGTCGGCGCCGTGCCCGGGGTGGCATTCGTCGGCACGGATGCCGGCACGCTGGCCGCACTCGACACCCGTACCGGCCGGAGGCTGTGGACCTACGACGCACCCGCGCGAACCGGCTGCGGGCCGTCGATCGTGAACGGCCGCGTGCTGTGGGGCTACGGCTTCACCCTGTTCGGTGGGCCGGGTCCGGGCGGCGTCATCAGCTTCGCGCTCGGGCGCTAGCCGGCGCCGCCGTGCCCGTGGCGCCGGAGCCTGAGCGGCGTCGGCTGGCGCGGCTACGCCCCGTCGCGCCCGCGCCAGCTCTCGCTGCGCACCGGGTCGAGGGGCAGGGTGAGCACCTCGCTCACGAAGAACGACACCACGTAGTGCACGATGTCCATCACCGAGAGGATGCCCACCGGGCGGTTGCCGTCGTCGACCAGGGGCACGTGCCGGTAGCCGCCCACGCTCATGCGGTGCAGCGCGTAGACGATGGGATCGTCGAGCCGCAGCACCTCGGGCGCCGCCGTCATGAGCTCGCGCACGGGCCTGGAGAGGTCGACGCCCTCGAGCTTGAGCAGCAGGTCGCGCTCGGTGAGGATGCCGGTGAGGCGGCCGTCCTCGACGGCGAGCACGCAGCCGACGTGGTGCTCCCGCATGAGCCGAACGGCCTCGTCCAGGCTGGCATCCGGCGCGAGGCACAGGGGAGCGCGCGGACTGAGCAGGCGGATCGGCTCGCGGATCGTGTCCTGGTCGAGAACCCGCCGGGCGCCGGAGCGCTCGGGTTCTTCGAGGCCGGCCATCTCCTCGTCGGCGATATCGGAGTCCATGGTTCCCTCCGCGGCCAGCGCAGCGAGAGGGCGCTGGACCGTCCTCACCCGAGCACGAGCCGGGTCGAAGTGTCAACGCCGCAGGGCAGCGTCCCCCAGGCGGTCGAGGCGAGCATCCCGGACCGCGCGGCGGAGTGACGCGCCGAACGGGACCGTGCTTCGTCGTGCGCGCCGCGTGCCACGCGGTGCAGCGTTTGACCCTCGGCCACGGCATTTGCTAGACGCCGCAAGATTTCGGCTCTCCCGACCGAGATCCGCACTCGTGTCGACCACCATAGCCGCCTTCTATCTTCTCGCTGCGTTCATGACGGCGTCCGCGCTGGGCGTCGCCCTGGCGAACAACATCGTCTACTCCGCCTTCGCGCTCATGGGTGCGCTGCTGGGCGCGGCTGGCATCTTCGTGCTGCTCGGCGCCGACTTCCTCGGCGTGGTGCAGCTGCTGGTCTACGTCGGCGGCATCCTCGTGCTCAGCCTCTTCGCCATCATGCTCACCCATCGCATCGCCGACGTGCACGTCTCGAACCGCTCCGTCGGGCGCGGCGCCGCCACGGTGCTGGTCGGGCTCGTGCTCGTCGGCCTGATTCGCGTCGCCGTGCGGGCGACGTGGGTGACGACCGACGTCGCCGCCCCGATTCCGACCACCTACGGGGTGGGGACCGCCTTCTTGACCGACTTCGTCCTGCCGTTCGAGGTCGCGTCGCTGGTCCTCCTGGTGGCGCTCATCGGCGCCGTCATGGTCTCGCGCAAGGAGCTGGGCAGCTGATGGGCGGGCTGACGGTCCAGCACTTCGTGGTGCTGAGCGCCGTGGTGTTCTGCCTCGGCCTCTTCTGCGTCGTCACGCGCCGCAACGCGCTCGGGATCTTGATGGGGATCGAGCTCATCCTGAACTCCGCCAACATCAACTACGTCGCGTTCGCGCGCTACGGCGGCACCGGGTACGACGGGCAGATCTTCGCCATCTTCGTCATCATGCTCGCCGCCGCCGGGGCCGCCATCGGCCTCGCCATCGTCCTCGGCATCTACCAGATGTTCGAGACCATCGACGTCGACGCGACGGACCGTCTGCGCGGATGAGCCGCACGGGACCCGCATGAGCGAGCCGATCGCCGCACCCTACCTCGCGCTCATCCCGCTCCTGCCGCTCGCCGGGGCGCTGACGCTCGGCCTGGGCGGGGCGCGGCTGCAGCGGCGCTTCGGCAAGGGGTTCGTCGGCTGGATCGCCTGCGCCGCGGTGGGCATCTCGTTCCTGCTCTCGGTCGTCGCCTTCGTCGAGCTCGCCCGGCTGGCTCCCGACCAGCGCCGCCTGCTCGCCGACCTCTTCCCCTGGATCCACGTCGGCGAGTTGCGCGTGGACATGGCCTTCGCGTGCGATCCCCTGGCGGCGATCGCGCTCCTCGTGGTGACGGGGATCGGCGGCCTGATCCACGTCTACGCCATCGGCTACATGCACGACGACGAGGCGTTCTGGCGCTTCTTCGCGTACCTGAACCTGTTCACCTTCGCCATGCTGACGCTGGTGATGGGCGACAACCTGCTGCTCCTCTTTCTCGGCTGGGAGGGTGTCGGCTTCTGCTCCTGGGCCCTCATCGGCTTCTGGCACAAGGAGCTCGCCAACACGACGGCCGGCAACAAGGCCTTCATCGTCAACCGCATCGGTGACTTCGGCTTCGTGCTCGGCATCTTCCTGCTCTTCTGGACCATGGCGGACCACGGCCACCCGACGCTGACCTTCCGCGAGCTGCGCGAGCATACGCATCTGCTCGCGGACGCCACGTTCTGGGGCGTGCCGGCGGTGACGCTCATCACGCTCTTGCTCTTCGTCGGCGCCACCGGGAAATCGGCGCAGATCCCCCTCTACGTCTGGCTCCCCGACGCCATGGCGGGACCGACGCCGGTCTCCGCCCTCATCCACGCCGCCACCATGGTGACGGCCGGCGTCTACATGATCGGGCGCCTGAACTTCCTCTTCGACATGGCGCCGTTCACGCTTCACGTCGTCGCGGCGATCGGGGCCGCGACCGCGCTGCTCGCCGCCACCATCGCCGTCGCCCAGAACGACATCAAGAAGGTCCTGGCGTACTCCACCGTCTCGCAGCTCGGCTACATGTTCCTCGCCATGGGCGTGGGCGCGCACGGCGCGGGCATCTTCCATCTCCTCACCCACGCCTTCTTCAAGGCCTGCCTGTTCCTCGGCTCGGGGAGCGTGATCCACGCCATGGGGGGCGAGCAGGACATGCGGAAGATGGGCGGTCTGTGGTCGAAGCTGCCCTCGACCTCGCGCACGTTCCTGATCGCGACGCTCGCGCTGACCGGCTGCCCGTTCCTCGCCGGCTTCTTCTCCAAGGACGAGATCCTGTGGCAGGCGTTCTCGAGCCGACACGGGCACGTGCTGCTCTGGCTCGTCGCGACGCTCGTCGCGGGCCTCACCGCCTTCTACATGTTCCGCCAGGTGTTCATGGTCTTCTTCGGCGAGTGCCGGGCCGACGAGAAGACCCAGCACCACCTGCACGAGTCGCCGCCCGTGATGACGGTGCCGCTCTGGATCCTCGCCATCGGCTCGATCGCCGTCGGCTATCTCGGCATCCCGCACGTGCTGAGCGGCCCGGCCCACATCCCGCATTTCTTCAACGACTGGCTGGCGCCGGTGTTCGGGGGACATGGACCGGTCGAGGAGCACGCCGGCGGCAGCGAGACGGCGATGGAGCTCCTGCTCATGGTCATCTCGGTGGCGGTGGCGGCGACCGGCGCGGGGCTCGCCTACCTCATGTACTACCGGCGGTCGATCGCGCCCGAGACCTTCAGCGAGCTCGCGGGCGGCCTGCCGTACCGCGCCGTGCTGAACAAGTACTACGTCGACGAGCTGTACGACCTGGTGTTCGTGCGGGGCGTGCTCCTGCTGTCCCGCGCGGCGGCCTGGTTCGACCAGCACGTCGTCGACGGCGTGGTCAACCTGTCGGCCGTGATCGTGCGGGAGGTGTCACGCCTCGGCGGGTTCCTCGACCTGCTGATCGTCGACGGCGCCGTCAACGCGGTCGCCGACGCCACCTTCGCGGTCGGGGGACGCGTCCGTCGCATCCAGACTGGCGCCATCAACGCCTACCTCTACGTCGTCGTGCTCGGCGTGCTGGGCGGTGTCTTCCTGTGGTGGTCGTGGGCGTCTGCCTCCTGACGTCGGAGGGAGCGAGAACGATACGATGGAACACTGGTTGCTCACGTTGATGGTCTTCACGCCGCTGATCGGCGCGGTCGTCGTCCTCTGCCTGCCGTCCGGCGTCAAGGATGCCATCCGCTGGACGGCGACGGCCTTCACGGTGCCGCCCATGCTGCTCGCGGTCGTGCTCCTGTCGCGCTTCGATCCCAACGGGGGATTCCAGTTCGTGCAGCGCGGCGACTGGATCCCCGCCTACCACATCCAGTACTTCGTCGGCGTCGACGGCCTCAGCATCACCATGGTCGTGCTCACGGCGCTGCTCTCCTTCCTCTGCATGATCGCCTCGTTCGGGATCGAGAAGGCGCTCAAGGGCTACTTCGCGCTCTTCCTGCTCCTCGAGACCGGCATGCTGGGCACCTTCGTCGCCCTCGACTTCTTCCTCTTCTACGTCTTCTGGGAGCTCATGCTGCTCCCGATGTACTTCCTGATCGGCATCTGGGGCGGCCCGCGGCGCGAGTACGCGGCGATCAAGTTCTTCCTCTACACGCTCCTCGGCTCGGTCCTCATGCTCGTCGCCATCCTCTATCTCTACTTCACGCCGGACCAGGCGTCGTTCGACATGACGAGACTGGGCGTCCTGGTGGCGGACAAGATCCCCATCCACGTGCAGACGATCCTCTGGGTGGCGCTCTTCATCGGCTTCGCCATCAAGATCCCGGCCTTTCCGTTCCACACCTGGCTGCCCGACGCGCACGTCGAGGCGCCGACGGCGATCTCGGTGATCCTCGCCGGCGTGCTGCTCAAGATGGGCACCTACGGCATCCTGCGGATCAACTACGGCATCCTGCCGGCCGCCACGCTGGCGGAGTTCTGGGGCGGGCACAGCCTCGCGTTCTGGCTGCTCGCCGCGCTCGGCACCTGGAACATCATCTACGGCGCGATCTGCGCCATGGCGCAGCAGGACCTGAAGAAGCTCGTCGCCTACTCCTCGATCAGCCACATGGGCTACGTGATGCTCGGCATGGCGGCGTTCACCGCGCAGGGGATCAACGGCGCGGTGCTCCAGATGTTCAACCACGGCACCATCACCGCCATGCTCTTCCTGCTCGTCGGGGTGATCTACGACCGGGCGCACCACCGCGACATCAACGGCTTCGGCGGCCTCGCCTCGATCATGCCGCTCTACACCGGCGTGACGGGGTTCGCGTTCTTCGCCGCCATGGGGATCCCGGGGCTCTCCGCGTTCATCTCCGAGGTGCTGGTCCTGCTGGGTGCCTGGCAGGTCTACCCGGCGCTCACCGTGGTGGCGGCGAGCGCCGTCGTGCTGACGGCGGGCTACATGCTGTGGGCGTTGCAGCGCATGTATCTCGGGCCGCCGAACCCGCGCTACGCCAACACCGGCTGGGAGATCAACGGGCGCGAGCTCTTCACGCTGGTGCCGCTGGCCGTCATCGTGCTCGTGCTCGGCATCTACCCGAAGATGATCCTCGACCTGCAGAGTCCGGCGCTGGTCAAGCTGGCGGGGCAGGTGGTCCAGGCCGGTCCGGGCGGCCCGGCGCGGGTGGCGAGGGCGGAGGCGGCTCGCTAGCGCGTCATGGGTTCGCTCGAGAGTCTGCGCTGGTTCGGGCCGGAGCTCGTGCTCGCGGCGACGTTGCTCGTCGTCATCGCGGTCGACCTGGTCCGTGGGGCCGAGGGCGGCGAGTGGCCGGGCACGGTGGCCTTCGTCGGCGCCGCGGCCGCGCTCGTGACGACGCTGTGCCTCCCCGGCGTGATGGGAAGCGGCGGCCTGCTCGGCGCGGTGCCCCAGCACTGGCTGTTCGGCCGCATGCTCGTCCTCGATGCCTTCAGCGTGTTCTTCAAGCTGCTGCTCGGCCTGTCGCTCCTGGCCGCGGTGTGGATGTCGTTGCGCTCGCCCGAGGTGCGCGGCCGGCCGAACGAGGGCGAATACCACACCCTGCTCCTCGGCAGCGGACTCGGGATGTTCCTGATGGCCTCGGCGGCCAACCTGCTCACGGCCTACCTGGCGCTCGAGTTCGTGAGTCTGACCTCCTACGTCCTGACGGGGCACCTGAAGCACAACCGGCGATCGGGTGAGGCGGCGCTCAAGTACCTCATCTACGGAGGCGTCGCGTCCGGGGCGATGATCTACGGCATGAGCTGGCTCTTCGGCCTCACCGGCAGCATGGACTACGCGGGCATCGCCGCGGGCCTGGGCCGGCTCGACGCCGGAAGCCGCGGCGCGCTCTTCGTGGCGCTCCTGCTCGTGCTCTCCGGGTTCGGCTACAAGATCTCGGCGGTGCCGTTTCACATGTGGGCCCCCGACGTCTACACCGGGGCGCCGCTCCCCGTGACGACGTTCCTGGCCGTCGGCTCCAAGGCGGCGGGCTTCGCCATGCTGCTGCGCTTCTTCGCCTTCGGGATCACGCCGGAGGGTCCGTCGGCCGCCGTCGCGAGCATCCCGCTGTCCCAGCTGCTGGTGGCGATCAGCATCGCCACCATGACGCTCGGCAACCTGGCGGCGCTCCAGCAGACCAACATGAAGCGCCTGCTGGCCTACTCGTCGATCGCGCACGCGGGCTATGCGCTGCTCGGCGTCGTGGTCTTTCGCCAGGACGGCATGGACGCCGTGCTGCTCTACCTCGCCACGTACTACCTGATGAACCTGGGCGCGTTCCTGGTCGTCATGCTGGTCGCGATCCAGACCGGGCGCGAGGATCTCGACGGGTACCGTGGCCTCGCCTGGCGCGGCGGGGCGCTGCCCGCGGTCACCCTGTCGGTCTTCCTCTTCTCGCTCGCCGGACTGCCGCCGCTGGCCGGGTTTCTCGGCAAGTTCTACGTCTTCGCTGCCGCCATCCAGGGTCACCTCTACGTCCCGGTCGTCATCGCGGTGCTCAACAGCGTGGTCTCGCTCTACTACTACGCCCGGGTGGTGAAGATGATGATCCTCGACCAGCCGGGACCGGACGACCCCCGGGTCTCCTTCCATCCCATCGACCTCGGCGTCGTGAGTGCGCTGTCGCTCGCCACCACGTTTCTCGTCGTGCAGTTCGGCTGGCTGCTCCGGATCGTCGCGGAGGCCGGCCGGGTGTTCCGGGGGTGAGCACGACCGGCGTCCTCTACGTGGTAGCGACGCCGATCGGGAACCTCGAGGACGTGACGCTGCGGGCCCTGCGGGTGCTCGCGGAGGTCGACGTGATCGCCGCCGAGGACACGCGGCGCACCTCGATCCTGCTCCGCCACCACGGCATCCGGACGCGGCAGGTGAGCTACTACGACGCCGTCGAGCGGCGCCGCACCCCGGAGCTGGTGGAGCGGATGCGGGCCGGCGCGCGGGTGGCGCTCGTCAGTGACGCGGGCACGCCCGGCATCGCGGATCCCGGCTACCACCTCGTGCGCGGCGCCATCGAGGCCGGCATCCCGGTGGTGCCGGTCCCGGGCGCCTCCGCGGTGACGGCGCTGGTCTCGGTCGCGGGCCTGCCCGTCGAGCGGTTCGCCTTCGAGGGCTTCCTGGCGGCGCGGGCGGGCGCGCGTGCGGCGCGCCTGCGCGAGCTCGCGAGCGAGCGGCGCGCGGTGGTCTTCCTCGAAGCGGGTCGGCGGCTCGCGGCGTTCCTGAAGGACGCGGAGGCGGCGCTGGGAGACCGCGAGGCGGTGATCGGGCGCGAGCTCACCAAGCTGCACGAGGAGCAGCTGCGTGGCCGGCTGGGCGAGCTGCGCGCGCGCGTGGACGCCGGGGAGCCGGTGCGGGGCGAGGTCACGATCGTGATCGCGGGTGCCGAAGGTCCGCAGCCCGTGGCATCCGACGCCCTCGACGACAGCATCCGGGTGGCACTCGCGTCGGGTCGCAGCGTGCGTGAGGTGAGCGCTGCGCTCGCGATGCGATTCGGTCTGCCGCGCCGGGAGGTGTACCGCCGCGCGCTGGAGGTGCAGGGGAAGCGGTGAGGGGCGCTCGCTCGGCATGGCGCTAGGAAGGTATGCGAACCGCGGGTGCGCGGCCACGGCGCGCGGGCAGCGGAGGCAAGCGGTCGAACGGCATCGGCGTCGCGGAGACCCTTCCCCTCACCGTCCGGGCGTCCGGCATCCCACCCGCCGAGGGATGCGCAGCGTCTCGTGGATCCCGCTCCGCGACCCCGTCCCGTTGCGGAGGGACCGCCTCGGCGAAAGCGTGCCCGCGCCGGCGCGCGTAGGCCCGCAGGTAGAGCCGGGCGTACTCCTGCGCCGCCTGGTCCCAGGAGTGGTCCTGCGCCATCGCCCGGCGGCGCATCGCATCGACGTGATGCGCCGGACGGTCGTACCACGTCGAGACGGCCCAGCCGATCGTGTCGGCGAGGCTGTCCGGGCGGAGATCGTGGAACACGAACCCGGTCCCCGTGCCGCTGCCCTCGTCGTAGTTCGCCACCGTGTCGACGAGACCGCCGGTGGCCCGCACGATGGGCAGCGTCCCGTAGCGCATGGCTGTAGATCTGGTTCAGGCCGCAGGGCTCGAAGCGCGATGGCATCAGGAAGAAGTCCGCGCCCGCCTCGATGCGATGGGCGCGAGCGTCGTCGAACGGGAACCAGGCGCAGAACCGATCGCTGTGCGAGCGGGCTCGTGAAGCAAAGAACCGCTCCGCTTCGGGGTCGCCGGACCCGAGCAGGATCAGCTGGACGTCCCATCCGAGGATCGTGTCGAGCGCGTGGGCGAGGACGTCGACTCCCTTCTGCGGGACGAGGCGGCCGATGAGCGCGAGGATGGGCACCGCGGAACGCACCGGCAGGCCGGCCTCCTCCTGCAGCGCCGCCTTGCATCGTGCCTTGCCGGCGAGGTCGTCCGCGGCGAAGTGTGCCGCGAGGTGCGGATCGGTCGCCGGGTTCCACTCGTCGACGTCGATGCCGTTCAGGATGCCGACGAGATCGTCTCGGTGCTGGGCGAGGACGCCGTCGAGACCGCACCCGTAGTCGGGGGTCTGGATCTCGCGCGCGTAGGTCGGGCTCACCGTCGTGAGCATGGTGCCGTGGTGGAGCGCGGCCTTCGTGAGGTTCGTCGTGCCGAAGTGCTCGAACTCGCGGGCATCGTAGTGCTCGGGTCCGAGGCCGGTGATGAAGAACGCCCCGCCGTCGAACACGCCCTGATAGGCGAGGTTGTGGATGGTGTAGACGGTGGCGCTGCCGTGCAGCGGCTGCGCCCACTCGACCGTGTTGACGTAGACCGGGACGAGCGCCGTCTGCCAGTCGTTGGCATGGATGACGTCGGGGATCAAGCCGAGCGCCTTCACCAGCTCGAGCGCGCCGCGCGACAGGAAGGCGAAGCGTTCCAGGTTGTCGGGGTAGGCCTCGGGCGGCGGGCCGTAGAGGTGCGGACGATCGAAGTAGCGGTGATGCTCCAGGAAGTAGATCGGCACCTCGCTACCCGGGAGCCGGCCGAGACGCACCCGGGCGTGCGCCGTCCCGAACCACATGGGCACCGAGAGGACGCCCTCCAGCAGCTCGAGCTCGGCCACGGCATGCCGGCGTAGAGCGGCATGACCACGCGGACGTCGAGTCCCCGGCGGCGCAGCGCCTTCGGCAGGGCCCCGATCACGTCGCCGAGCCCGCCCGTCTTGGCGAACGGCGCGCACTCGGGCGTCACGAAGAGGACTTTCAGCGGGGCTGCCATGGGTCGAAGACCTCCAGGTCGCCGCATCACGATGCGTAGATCCGGTAGTCGATCTGGGGGAAGATGTTGTCCTTGACCTCGATGTCCGCGAGCCAGGTCTCCGTCACCTCACCGGCCCTCAGGTCCTGGTACAGGCGGTTGAAGCGCAGGATGTGCTCGTTGATCCGGCGGGTGGCGTAGGGGACCGTGGTCCCGGTGCGCATGATGAACGTCCAGTCGCTCGCCTGCGCCAGCATCAGCTCGCGCGCCGCTTGATTGAGAGCGCGGGCGGTGAGCCCGTCGGCCGACGGATGGCGACGCGCCAGCTCGACCATGCGCTCGCGCGGCCACGTGCAGGTGGCGGTAGATCCAGGCGTTGCTCTCGTTGAGCCAGTACTCGTTGTAGCCCTTCCACCCCCAGGACGACGCGCAGGGCGTCGCCACCTGGTTGGTGGGGTGGCGATCGAGGTAGTCCCCCGGCGTGATCGTCTCGATCGTCGTGCTGGTCGAAGTGCAGCTGGCGGAAGAGATCGCCGAGGAAGAGCGGTCCCTCGTACCACCAGTGGCCGTACAGCTCGGCGTCGTAGGGGCTGACGATCATCGGCGGGCGATCCATGCCGGCCGCGAGGCCCTCGGCCTGCCGCTGCCGCGCCTCCGGAAGTGCGCCGCGTGCTCGCCCGGCGCGCTGCCGGGCGATGTCGGGATCGTAGACCCACTTGTCGTGCAGCTGGTCGTGCGTGATCGCGTGGTACTTGATGCCGGTGTACATGCGGTGGCCCTCGGGATGGATGTACGGGCCGATGTAGTCGAGCGGCAGGTCGAAGCCGATGTCGCGGTAGAAGTCGCGGTAGTGCCGGTCGCCCGGGTAGCCGTCGCGCGCGCTCCACACCTGGCTCGGAGGACTCGGTGTCGCGCCCGAAGGCGGCCACGCCGCTACGGCAGTAGAGCGGGGCATAGGCGCCGTAGACGGGCGGCGGTCGGCGAACAGGATCCCGTGCGTGTCGACGAAGAAGTAGCGGATCGCCGCCTCGCGCAGCAGCTCGTCGACGCCGGGGACGTAGCCGCATTCGCCGAGCCACATGCCCGGCGGACGACGGCCGAAGTGCCGCTCGTACAGGTCGGCCGCGATGTGCACCTGGGCGCGCAGCGCGGCCCAGTTGCGGTCGAGGAGCGGGAAGAAGGCGTGCGTCGCCGTCGAGGTGATGACCTCGAGCCGTCCCGCCTCCTGCAGGCGGCGAAGCGCCCGGACCAGGTTGCCCTCGTGGCAGCGCCAGGTGTGGCGCAGCGACTGGAAGCGATCCGAGTACATCTGCGCCAGCCGGTGGTAGTCGGGTTCCGGACGTGTCCGGTCGAGCTCCTTCTCGGCGAGCTCGATCAGCCGGTCGAGGTGGCGGGCGTAGCGCTCCTTCAGAAGATCGTCGGTGAGCATCGTGAGGAGCGGCGCCGAGAGCGAGACGGTGCAGCGGTACGGGACCGCGTCGGCGACGAGCCCCTCGAACATCTGCACCAGCGGCAGGTAGGTCCCGGTGATGCCCTCGTAGAGCCACTGCTCCTCCATCACCGTCGGGTCCTCGGGATGCCGAACGAACGGCAGGTGGGCGTGCAGCACGAGCGCGAGATATCCGGTAGGCATCGGATCACCGTTTCGGTGGCACCGATTCCGCCCTGGTCGTCGGTCCATCCGCAGGATACCCGAGCACGCTCTCGCTCGCTCCTCCCAGGCGGCGCTCGCTGGCACCGAGGTGCTTCCGCTCGCTCGCGCCACCGGAGAGCCACTGGCTGGCTCCGAGGAAGCGACGTTCACTCGCCCCCTGCAGGCGCCACTCGCTCGCGCCGGCATAGAGGATCTCGCTGGCACCGAGATAGCGCAGCTCGCTGGCGCCGAGGCGGTAGACCTCGGAGGCCCCGCCCAGCCTGAGCTCGCTTGCCGCACGCCAGTGACGCTCGCTGGCGCCGAGCGCGATCTGCTCCGAGCCCCCCGGCGTGCGGCGGTCCCCCCGCGTCGTGAGGTGCGCGGCGCCGCCCGTCTGTCCCACCCACGACCGATACGTCTCCCAGATGGCCAGCACCTTCCGCTCGGCTCTGGCACCGAGCCCCCGGATCACCACGTGCCAGGGGCCGTAGACGATGTGGGTCCTGCCGTCCACGGAGCGGACCGTCACCGTGCCGCCGAACCGTTCCTCGATGTACGGCGACGGCTCCACCGGGTAGGGGAACGGGCCGGCGTCCCAGCTCGTCCGGACGAGGGGCCCTTCCCATTCGAGCTGCTGTGTGCCGGCCCAGTCGAACACGCTCTCCCACCCGGTCCCGAAGCTCTCGTCGCGGAGAATCCACTCGCCGTCCGCCCCCGCGTGCGTGCGGCGAATGTCCCAGACGCGCACGGGCTCGACGTGGGCGGTCAGCCCGCGCGCGGTGGGGACGACCGCGGGCGTCCGGCCGTCCGCGGCCGGCTCGCCGACCTCGCCGGTCCTGGCGTGGACCGTGAGCCATTCGACTCCGCCGGGAGCTACCGGCTCCGCGCGCGGGAAGTCCGCCCGGCCGGAGCGCGTGATACGGACGAAGTAGCCCTCCTGCGACTTGAGGCCGAGCTCGATGATGGCCGTGGACGTCGGCTTGCCGATGAAGAAGAACCACTGCCGGTCGGTTCGCGACACCGACTGATCGAAGTAGCCGTGGGCGTTGGTCCCGTCGAAGATGCGGTTCGTGACGTCGTAGACGCGGAGGTTGAGCCAGGCGTCCTGCCCGCCGCGGCCCAGACCTGCCCGGGCTCGCTCGATCGCCTCGTCGGTCACCTCCCAGTAGACGTAGAGCCGCTCGGGATCGACGACCATGGCCGTGACACGGTCCTGTCCGTATCCCCACGGAATCCGCCCTGCCTCGACCGCCGTCTCCGCCGGGCGCCCGAGGTCGAATTTGTGCGGACGATCGGCGGGCTCCCGCGCCTCGGCTCCTGCCAGGAGCGCAAGTCTCTGGAAGGCCTGCAGGAATTGGGTGGCGAGCGCATCCTTGGTGAGCCGGTGGATGCCGGTGAGACCGAGGTAGCGGGCACCTTCCAGTAGCTGACGGCGCGTGTGTCGCAGGACGGCGTCGAGCGACGGCGTCGAGAACCCGGGGCCTGCGTCGTCACGGGTGACGCCGAGTAGCTCCCGGATTCGGGAGAGAATCGTTTCGGGCGACGAGAATTCCTGCGGCATCGGGACCGGCTCAGCGATCGATCACGGAAAGTGCAGCAGCTACGCCCGCCGCTGCGATGCGGGCTCGGTGAAATCTCCTTTCGCGCCAGCCCTGTGGCCGTCCGGGAGATCCGCTGTCACGAGGCTGCCACGCGCCGGTCATACTGGCGTGGCCGCTCCGGTTCCTCCGACCGGGCGGGTCTTCCGCGCGAAACCTCTCTGCAGAGAGCTGCTCAGTTGCATCTGGCGAACGGGTGAACGGTGTCATCCTCCTGTAGACCGGGGATTGTCACTTGTCCACCTCGGCAGATTCCGGAGCAGGCTCGTGATCGGACTCGCCACGATCGAGCGGGACGCATGCGGCGGGGCAAGCGGCAGGGTACGCGCAATGCCGAAACACGCGGTCGCGTTCTCCCTCGCGGCCGCAATTCCTGATAGTGGGCTCGCGTGAGGCTGAGAATGCTCGGCGGCCTCGCCGTGGGCATCGCGGCCGCCGCGATGGTGCCGTTCGTGTCACTCGATCACTTCATATTCTTCCCCGACCACGACGTTCCGCCACCCCCGCCGGGCGTGGTGGAGCGCTGGTTCACGACCGCTGACGGCGTGCGCCTCCACGCCTGGCACGCCGTCGCCCCCGAGGGGGCGCCGACCCTCGTCTGGTCGCACGGCAACGCCGGCAACATCGCCGGCCGTGCCCCGGTCTTCCACGCGCTCGCTTCCCGCGGGCTCGGCGTCCTCGCCTACGACTACCGAGGCTACGGCAGAAGCGGGGGCACGCCGAGCGAGGCGGGCGTCTACCGCGACGTCGAAGCAGCGTACGACACCGTGGCGCACCCCGGAGCACGCCTCGTCGCGTTCGGCGAGTCGCTGGGCGGCGCGGTGTCGATCCACCTGGCCACGGTGCGCCCCTGTGCCGCCGTCGTCGTGGTCTCGACGTTCACCACCATGCGCGAGGTGGCGCGCTTCCACTACGGCGTGGCCGGGCTGCTCGCCGGCGGTGGATTCGATTCGCTCCGCCGCGTCCGCGGCGTCCACGTCCCGCTGCTCGTCGCGCACGGCGACGAGGACGAGGTGGTGCCGTATGGGCTCGGCCAGGCGCTGTTCGCCGCCGCAGGAGAACCCAAACGCTTCCTCCATCTCCCGGGAGCCCACCACAACGACGTGTTCGAGCAGACGGCGCTGCTCGACGCCATCGCTGACTTCGCACGGGCCGCAGCCGCGGCACGATGACGCGCGGTAGCGTCGGGTTTCAGCAGCGGTCTTCACGATCGAGCTTTCCTCCGCACCGCGAAAGGAGCTAACGGGAGCCATGCCCATCCAGCGCAACGAAGTCGGCGCGCACGTCAGCGGCACGAACGTGGAGTTCGGCGTCTACTTGCCCGGGGTCACCGCGGCCGACGGATTCGACCTGAGGGTCCGGATCATTCACATGGCCGATCAGTTCGTGCCCGAGCTCCCCTCGGTGCCCCTGTCGCTCGCGTTCGATCCCACGCACCCGCTCGGCTTGTGGAGCCTGTCGGGGGGCGCCGCGGTCGACCTGGCGGCCGTGACCGCGCCGAGCGGTTCGCACTTCGGGCAGAACGGGCAGTATCTCTATCGCTACGAGCTGCTCCGCAACGACGCGGTGGTCACCAAGATCTTCCTCGATCCGTTCGCGGTCGAAAATGGACCTGGCCTGCTCGGAGTGTTCACGGTGGGGCCACAACCCGGCTTCTCCTGGACCGACACCGCCTACCAGACCCCGCCCCTCGACGAGCTCGTCATCTACGAGCTCAACGTGGCCGAGTTCTACGGCACCTTCGCGGGCACCATCGCGCGGCTCGACTACCTCGAAGGGCTGGGCGTGAATTGTCTGTCGCTGATGCCCATCACTCCCGTCAAACACGAGTTCGATTGGGGATACGGCCCGCTCGGATATCTTGCGCCGGAGGACTCCCTGGGAGGGCCGCTCGGGCTCAAGCAGCTGGTCGATGCTGCTCACGCGCGCAACATCGCCGTCGTGCTCGACGTCGTCTACGGCCACGCCGACCAGTCCTTCGCCTACAGCGTGGTCTACGACGACATCAAGCGCTCGACGGGTCTACACGTCGCGAATCCCATGATGCAGGACCCGAACCAGGACGGCTTCGGCCGCGGATTCGATCACACGCTGGCGTTCGCACGCCAGTATTGCCTGGAGGCCAACAAGCATTGGCTGGAGGAGTACCACGTCGACGGCTTCCGCTACGACAACGTTCCGGGGTTCTACGATCGCAACCCCCTGGCCAAGTACGGGACCCTGGTGTTCGACACCTACGTCCACAGCCGCGGGATCGCCCGCTTCGAGGACACGGGGAACTTCAGCCGCATCATTCAGATCGCGGAGGACCTGGACAACCCCAGGGACATCCTGCGCAACACGTTCAGCAGCGCTACCTGGCAGGACGGCCTGCTCGGCAAGGTCCGCAACATGGCGGAGAACGGCAACTACGTCGACGACGATTTCGTGCTCCGCCTCGACCCCGGGTTCGGCGCCGATCCGTTCCCCGATACCAAGGACGCATCACCCGCCGGGGACAGTCCATTCCCGGTCGCGCCGCTGCAGTACCTCAACTCGCACGACCACAGCTGGTTCATCACCAGCTTTGGGCTCGAACCGCCGCTCACGCCAGACGACATCCGCTTCGGCGACCGCAGCCGCTTCTTCAAGATGCAACCCTATGCCATCGCGCTGCTTGCCAGCCGAGGCGTGCCGATGTTGTGGGAGGGCGAGGAGCTCGGCGAGAACTACGCCATCGCTGGCGCGGGCGCGCTGCGCATCTCGTTTCTTCGGGGCATGCACTGGGAGTACTTCTACGACGAGGACGGAAACCCGCTGGTACGCCTCTACCGCCGCATGGGTCAGCTGCGCCGCAAGCTGCCCGCGTTGCGCAGCCGCGATTTCTTCTACTTCAACGCGCAGTCGCGCCCCGGGCAGGGGCTGGTCGCGTTCGAGCGGAGATCGCCGGCGGTCCCGGGGCGCCCGGAACAGATCGCCCTCGTGTTGCTGAACTTCTCCGACAGCCCGGGCACGCTCACCGTGCCCGCGCCGCGGGCGGGGACCTACCGCGAGATGGTCGATCGCCTCAACCGCACCGCCGAGCTCGACGTGATCGCCGCGAGCGCCAGCGCTCCGCTTGCCCTCGGCGTGCCCTCCAACTACGGGCAGATCTTCGTCACCCCGCCGCCCGCAGCGGGGATCTGACCTCTCCTCCGCACCGCGCTCGCTCGCGGCCGCTGGTGGCGCGTGACGCCGAACGGCCGCCTTCTCCGCCGACGGCATCGACCACGCCAGCCCGAGTGCCGCCTGCTTGCGCTGTGCGCCGCCGCCCGGCTCTATGGCGCCATGGCAGCCGAGGCGAACCCGCTCGAGGAAGGGACCGCTCTCCAGCTCGACTTCGAGAAGCTCCGCCGCATCGCGGAGCGCGATCAGCACGTGGTCCCGGTCGTCCTGCAGGACGCCGACTCGGGCGAGGTGCTCTTCGTCGGCTACGCCAACGCCGAGGCGTTGCGGGAGACCCTGCGCACCCGGCGGGCGGTCCTGTGGTCCACCTCGCGCGACGAGCTCTGGCGCAAGGGAGAGACCTCGGGTGACGTCCTCGACCTGGTCGACGTCTCGGTCAACTGCGAGCAGAACTCGCTCCTCTACCGGGTGCGGCGGCGTGCCGGCGGCGCCTGTCACACGCGCGACGCGAGCGGCCAGAGCCGCCGCGGCTGCTACTACCGCCGGCTGGTCGACTCGGGCGCGGCGCTCGAGTTCGTCTGAGGCCTGGCGGGCGGCGCAGCGCCCTCGGCCAGCACCAGCGTGGCGCGTTCGACGTTGCCGATGCGTCCCGCGGCGCTCGCGAGGGGCGGCCCCACGAGCTCCGCGTTCCTGAGCGCCTGGTAGGCCGGCGCCAGGGCGATCACGCCGTCGCCGGGCCGGATGCGCTCGGGGCGTCGTTCCAGGCTCGGCAGCGGCCGACCCGCATAGACCACCACCGGCCGCACGGTCGGACCGTAGAACGCGAGGCGGCCCGGCGGAAAGCGCGCCGCGGCGGTGCGGGCGAACGAGGCGAGCGAGTCACTGCTGCTGGAGGCCGCGTCCATCGCCGGCTCCCCGGAGACGAGCCACACGACGCTCGCCGCGGTGACCAGGACCACCAGGCCCGCCCAGGCACGGCAGGCGATGGCGACGGCCGCCATGCCGGCGACGATTCCCATCACC
The DNA here is from genome assembly GCA_963815115.1 of uncultured delta proteobacterium. Taxonomy (GTDB): domain Bacteria; phylum Desulfobacterota; class Binatia; order DP-6; family DP-6; genus CAVQLX01. Next base: position 877,468 of record CAWFFN010000005.1, read on the forward strand.
ATGGCCGTCGCGCCGACGCCGCCGAGCGCCGTGACGACCGCGTCACGGGTCAGCTGATCCGACTCGGAGAGCCACGTCGGATGCTCGACGAAGACGAGGACGGCGCCGGTGACGGCCAGCATGAAGGCGGCCGCGACCGCGGCCGAGACGCGGGTCACGCGCAGCGGCGTGAGCGGCGCCCGCAACAGCGCGATCAACAGCGGCGCCGTCAGGAGGGCCAGCGGCGGCACCGACGGCAGCAGGTAGTAGCGGAGCTTCCACTCCGCCGGCGTGAACACCAGAACCGGCGCCACGGCCCAGCACAGGAGGAAGCGTGCGCGCGGATCGCGCAGGCCGCCGCGGCGCCAGAGCTGCCAGAGGGCGACGGCAACGAACGGCGTCCAGGGCCAGACGATTGCGGGAAGGTGCTGGGGGTAGAAGAGAAGATGATAGTACCACGGCCGGCGCGAGTAGGCCTCGCCCGAGGCGAGGCCGCCGGCGAGGTTGCGCACGTAGCGTCCGACGAGATGCTCGTGGACGAAAAGGTCGCCCCAGCCGGCCCAGGCGAGCGCGTACCACCCCAGGCCGAGGACGGCGAACGCGACCACGCCGGCGGGCGTCAGAAACGACGTGAGACGGCGGAGCTGCCCCTGCCAGAGCAGGAAGAGGATCAGCGTGACGGCGAAGAGCGCCGGCGCCACCGGACCCTTGGCGAGCACCCCGAGGCCGACGAGCGCCAGCGCCATGGCGGCGCGACGGCGGTCGCCCTCGAGCGACCAGCGGTAGGCCTGGCCGAGCGCCAGGCAGAGCAGCAGGACGAGGAGCGCGTCGGGCCGGGCGACGCGCGCGTGGGCGAACACCGAACGGGTGGTGGCGAGCACGACGCCCGCCGCGAGCCCCGCGGGCGGCCCGAGAAGCCAGCTGCCGAACTCGACGGTCCACCAGACCATCCCGGCGGCCGCCAGGATGGAGGGTGCGCGGACCGCCGTCTCGGAGAATCCGCCGGCCGCGCAGGGAATCGCCGCCAGCCAGTGGTAGAGCGTCGGCTTGTCGGGAAGGAGCTCCTGGTTGAAGCGCGGCCACAGCCAGTGGCCGGCGACCATGTCCTGCACGATGCCCGCCTCCCGCGCCTCGTCGTCGCCGACGATGGCGACGTTGCCGGTGCCGTGGAGCGCGAGCAGGACGTAGGCGAGCGCCAGCAGCACGCCCCGCGTTCGCGGCGACGCGAGTCGCCGCGCGAGATCAGCCCCGGACCACAAAGTCGGTCCACCCGCAGCCGCCCGTCCCGGGCCACGTGACGGTCACGTCGCGCACGCGCGCGCCGCTCGGCCCGCGATGTGCCCAGGCGACCAGCGCCTCCACCGCTGCGCGCTCGCCGGCGACCTCCGCCTCGACGCTGCCGTCCTCGCGGTTCCGGACCCAGCCGGCGACGCCGAGGCGGCGCGCCTCGCGCTGCATCGAGCCGCGGTACCAGACGCCCTGCACGCGACCCCGGATCACCAGGTGCGCGACGGCGCTCATGCCCCCACCAGCTTGCGGAACTCGTCCTCGTCGAGGCGAGCGACGCCGAGCTTCTCGGCGCGCGCGAGCTTGGAGCCCGGGTCCTCGCCGATGACCACGTAGTCGGTCTCCTTGCTGACGCTCGACACGACCCGGCCTCCGAGGGCCTCGATGCGCCGCTGGGCCTCGGGGCGCGTCATGCTGGCGAGGCCGCCCGTCAGCACGAACTTCTTTCCTGACAGCCGCCCGCGGGCGGCCTTCACGGCCGCCGGCTCGACGCCGGCTGCCAGGAGCTGCTCGATCACCGTGCGGTTGTGGGCCTCGGCGAAGAACTGATGGATGCCCGCGGCCACCTCGGGACCGACGTCGCGCACCTCGGTCAGCTCCTCCACGCTCGCGTGCATGAGCTTCGCGAGGGTGCCGAAGTGCTGCGCCAGCGCGGTCGCGGTGGCCTCGCCGACCTGTCGGATGCCGAGCGCGACCAGGAAGCGGGGCAGGGTGGTCCGCTTGCTGCGCTCGAGCTGGGCGACGAGGTTCTCGGCCGACTTCTTGCCCATGCGCTCGAGGCCGGCGAGCGTGGTCGCGTCGAGGTGGTAGAGGTCGGCGAGGTCGCGCACGTGCTGGTGCTCGACGAGCTGGTCGACGAGCTTCTCGCCCAGCCCCTCGACGTCCATGGCCCCGCGCGAGCCGAAGAAACGCAGGGCCTGCTTCAACCGGGCGGGGCACGACACGTTCAGGCAGCGGTAGGCCACCTCGCCCTCGGCGCGCACGACGTCGCCGCCGCACACCGGGCAGCGTTTCGGCATGCGGAAGCGCTTCTCGCGGCCGGTGCGGTGCTCGGGGAGCACGCGCACGACGTAGGGGATCACGTCGCCCGCGCGCTCGAGCAGCACCGTGTCGCCGACGCGGACGTCCTTGCGCTCGACCTCGTCCATGTTGTGCAGCGACACGTTGCGCACGGTGACGCCTCCGACCGCCACGGCTTCCAGCTCCGCGACGGGCGTGAGGACACCCGTGCGGCCCACCGACGGCGCGATCGCGAGAATCCTGGTGGTCGCCTGTCGGGGCTTGAACTTCCAGGCCACGGCCCAGCGCGGCGAGCGCGAGACCTGTCCCAGGAGTCGCTGCAGCTCGAGGTCGTTCACCTTGACGACCAGGCCGTCGACCTCGAAGGGCAGGTCGTCACGCTCGGCCTCCAGGGCCGCGAAGGCGTCCGCGACCGCGTCGAGGCTCTGGACCAGCCGATGGCGGGGCGCGGGCCGAAGTCCCCACTCGGCGAAGGCCTCGAGGAGCGCGTGGTGCGTCGTCAACGTCACGCCTTCGACCGCCCCGATACCGTGACAGGCGAGCTCCAGCGGTCGCGACGCCGTCACCCGCGGATCGAGCTGCTTGAGCGATCCCGCCGCTGAGTTGCGCGGGTTGGCGAACACCGGCTGCCCCGCCTCCTCGCGCTCGCGGTTGAGCGCGCGGAACGCGGCCACGGGAAGATAGACCTCGCCGCGCACCTCGAGGCGCCGGGGAACGCGGCGGCCATCGCGCAAGCGCAGCGGAACGCTGCGCACGGTTCGCAGGTTTGCGGTCACGTCCTCGCCGACGATGCCGTCGCCCCGCGTCGAGCCCACGACGAGGACGCCGCGCTCGTAGACCAGCTCGACCGCGAGACCGTCGAGCTTCGGCTCGACCACGTAGTCGACGGACTCGCGACCGAGGAGACGGCGCACGCGGGCGTCGAACTCTTCCATCTCCTCGCGCGTGGTGACGTTCGCGAGCGAGAGCATCTGCTGTCCGTGCCGGACGGTCCCGAAGGCGCTCAGCGGCACGGCGCCGACACGCTGAGTGGGCGAGTCGGCGGTGACCAGCGCGGGATTCGCCGCCTCGATCTCCTGGAGGCGTCGAAAGAGCGCATCGTACTCGGCATCCGCTATCTGAGGGTCGTCGAGCACGTGGTAGCGATGGTCGTGGTGCGCGATGGCGCGACGCAGCTCGGCCAGCTCGTGCTGGACGTCGCGCGAGGGCCGTGACATTCGCGCATCGGGTCTAGCAGCTTGACGGCGGGTCGTCATCTGCTAAATCCGGCGCGGTGCCGCGCCGCCTCCTGCTGCAACTCCTGGCCCTCTTGGCGGCCGGTGTCCCGCGCACGGCTGCGCCGGTGACCCTTCCGGTCGAAGCGTTCAGCTTGCCGAACGGGCTGCGCGTGCTGGTGCACGAGGATCACTCGACGCCGGTGATCTCGTCCTACGTGTTCTTCCGCGCCGGCTCGCGCAACGAGCACTGCGGCGCCACCGGCATCGCGCATCTCTTCGAGCACATGATGTTCAACGGCGGGAAGAAGTACGGCCCCGGCATGTTCGACGATCTCATCGAGGGGAACGGGGGCAACACCAACGGCTTCACCACGCGCGACTTCACCGCCTACCTGAACAACTTTCCTCGCGCCGCGCTCCCGCTCGTGCTCGACATCGAGGCCGACCGCATGTGGCATCTCGCGCTCACCCCGAAGAACCTCGAGCAGGAGCGCGGCATCGTGATGGAGGAGCGCCGGCTGCGCATCGACAACGACGTCGACGGCACCATGAACGAGGAACTCTACCTGCAGGCCTACCAGCGCAGCCCGTACCGCTGGAACACGGTCGGCTTCATGGAGGATCTTCGCAACATCACGCTGGAGCAGGCCAAGGCGTACTTCGAGACCTACTACGCGCCCGACAACGCGGTGCTGGTGCTCGCGGGTGACGTGACCTCCGAGGCCGCGATGACCCTGGTACGCCGGATCTTCGGTCCCATTCCGCGCCGCCCGCCGCCGCCGCCCGTGGACGCGGAAGAGCCGGTGCAGGACGGGGAGCGTATCATCCGCGTGCGCAAGCAAGCCGAGCTGCCGGCCGTGCTGCTCGGCTATCACGGCGTGCGTGCGTTGGATGCCGACCGGGCCGCGCTCGACGTCGCGGCGCGCGTGCTCACCGGCGGCGAGAGCAGCCGGCTGACCCTCGACCTCGTGCGCACGCGCGAGGTGGCCACCTCCGTGGGCGCGGACCTCCAGTGGGGCATCGACCCCGACCTGTTCCTGATCTACGCCAAGGCGAAGCCGGGGAAGACGGCGGACGATCTCCTCCACGGCATCGACGACGGCGTCGCCAGGCTCGGTAGCGATCCGGTGACGCCGGAGGAGCTGTCCCGCGCCAAGCGGCAGCTCCGCATGGAGCTGGTGAAGGGGCTCAAGACCGACAGCGGGAAGGCGAACCAGCTGGGCTACTTCGAGGTGGTGTTCGGGGACTACCGCAAGCTGTTCGATCTGGAGGCGGCCTGGGACGCGGTCAGCGCGGCCGACGTGCAGCGCGTCGCCTCGACCTATCTCCGGCTCGAGAAGCGCACCACGGTCGTGCTCCAGCCGGTAGCGGCGGAGGGACACGCGCGATGACCCGCGGCGCGGCGCTCGCCCTCGCGCTGTTCCTCCCCCTCGTCGCACGCGCGGCGGAGCCGCTGAAGCTGCCGCCGGTGACGCGTCTCACGCTGGAGAACGGCCTCCGGGTCATCGTCGCCGAGACGCACGAGGTGCCGCTGGTCGAGTTCTACGTCATGGTCGGCGCCGGGGCAGCCCAGGATCCTGCCGGGAAGGCGGGGCTCGCGTCGCTCACGGCCGACGCGCTGACGAGGGGGGCGGGCAATCTCTCCGCCGAGGAGTTCGCGCGCTCGGTCGACTCTCTCGGCGCGACGCTCGATGCCGCCGCCGGGAGCGACGGCACGATCGTCGACGGGGAGTTCCTGCGCGACGACTTCGGCGCCGGGCTGGAGCTCCTGCGCGTCGTGCTGCGCGAGCCCACCTTCGCGCGCGACGAGGTGCGGCGCGGCCGTGATGCACAGCTCGCCGCTCTCGTGGCGGCGCTCGAGAACCCATCGACGGTGGCCGAGAAGTGCTTCAGCGCCTTCCTCTACGGCAGCTACCCCTACGGGCGATGGCAGGACGGCAACGCGCGCAGCGTCACGAAGCTCAAACGGGGCGACGTGCGCGACTTCTACGGCCGCTGGTACCGTCCGAACAACACGATTCTCGCCGTCGTGGGCGACGTCACGGCGGACGACGCCGTGACCCGCATCCGCAATGCCTTCGGCTCCTGGGAAGCGCGGCCCGACGCGGTGCCCGAGCGGGCCGGTCCGCCGCCGGCCGGTCGGTGCCCGCCGCGTGCTCCTGGTCGACAAGCCGGATGCGAGCCAGGCCCAGATTCGCATCGGCGCGATGGCGATGCGGCGCAACGATTCGGAGCTGCTCCCCGCGCAGGTCGCCAACACCGTCCTCGGCGGCGGCTTCAGCTCGATCCTGGTGGACGAGCTGCGCATCAAGCGCAGCCTCACGTACGGCGCGTCGAGCGCCTTCGTGGCGCGCCTCACCGGGGGCGACTTCCGCATCAGCACGTTCTCGAAGAGTCCCACGGCCGTCCAGGCGCTGGCCCTGGCGCTCGAGGTCGCGGGCGGCTTCCGGCAGCGGCCGATCGATCCCAAGCTGCTCGCCAAGGCCAAGGCCTACCTCCAGGGTCAGTTCCCGCTCCGGCTGGAGACCCCGGAAGCGCTGGCGGCTCGGCTCGCGGAGATCGAGTTCTTCGGGCTGCCGCAGGACGACCTCGCGACCTACCAGGCGCGTGTCGCCGCGGTGACGCCAGCGACCGCCGGCAGCGCGGCGGCGCGCTGGATGCCGGACCCGAGCGGGGTGGCGATCGTGATCGTGGGCAAGGCGGCGGAGATCCGCCCGGCGCTGGAATCGCGCTTCGACTCCGTGCGGGTGGTCACGCCACCGGGGTGCGACGCGCTGACGCCGACGCCGTAGCCCTCACCGAGCCATCGGCCCTGGAGCGACGATCCCCCCCGTCGGTTCCGCGACGGGCACGAAGACCGCCTCGGGGAACTCCCGTGCGAGGCGATCGCGCGCGGACGCGGGCATCCCGTCGTCGAGGACGACGAGGCGTCCCCCTCGCGCCAATGCTCGCTCGAGGCCCGCGTCCCGCACCGGCAGGCCCGGCCACACGTCGCCGTCCAGGTTGCGCTCCAGGTAGCGTCGCAGCTCGGGCACAGGGGCCGCGTTGTAGACCTGGACCCGCCCCGCGCCGAGGCCGCGCAGCATCGTGGCGAGGCGCCGCTCGGCAGCCACCCGCGGATCGGGTGCCAGCCAGCGAACCGCCGGATCGTTCGGCCAGCGGCCGTCGCCGAACTCCGCGCGCTCGCCGTAGACCGCCACGCGCAACCCGCGCTCCCGCGCCCGACCCAGCAGGTCGTCGCTCGGCAGCGCGAGGACCGCCGTCACCGGTGTCTGGAACATGGTCTCGATCGGGGGCGGGGAGTTGAAGACCACCCAGGGACCCTCGCCGAGACCGTCTGCCTCGCGCGCGAAGAACCGCACCTCCTCGGCCCACGGCTCCGCGCGCCAGCCCGCGAGCCAGGGTTGCTGAGCGGTGATCACCGCGTGGCCGAGGAAGGTCATGCAGACGACTACGGCCGCGGCCGCCATCAGGCGCCCCCTCGCCAGCCCGCGCGCCACGAACCAGCCGTACGCGCAGAAGACCACCGGGAGTGCGATCAGCACGTAGCCGTTCATCTTCGTCGCGGCGAGGGTGAACGCGGCATAGGTCAGCACGAGCCAGGCGACGAGGGGGAGCCAGTCGCGCCGGCGCGTCACGGCTTTCGCCACGAAGGCGCCGAGCACGAGCCACACGAGCGGGCCGTAGTCGAGTGGCAGGCGTGCCAGATGAAAGGTCCACGACCCTCCGTGTCCCTCCACCGGATGGAAGAGGCGCACGCCGCCTCGCGCGCTGGCGTCAGCGAAGGCGGCGGGGAACGCGTGCGCCGTGTACAGGGTCCAGGGCAGCGCCACGAGGATCCCGACCCCGAGGGCAACCGCGGGCGCGGCGAGGGCGGTCGCCGCCGAGACCCGGCGGCCGAGGAGGCAGAACCCGAAGAAGGCCGGGATCACCAGCGCCGGCCATTCCTTGGTGAGCCAGGCCAGGCCGAGCACCACGCCCACCGCCAGCGTGCCGGCGCGGAACGCCCGCCGGCGTCGTGCCCCGGCCGCGGCTGCCGTCCAGGCCGCGACGCACGCACCGAGACCGACGAGTGCCCAGAGGATGGCGTCGACGTGATCCGTCGCCCGCAGACCACCGCCGACGAGGGCACAGCGGCCGTGCCAGGCGTGAAAGGCGGCCGCCGCGAGCGACTCGGAGCGGTCGAGAAAGGCGCGGGCGAGCAGGTAGGTGCAGCCGACGGCGGCGGTGCCGAGCGCCAGGCTCGGCACGCGGAGCGCGAGCTCGCTCGGGCCGAGGACGCCCATCGCTGCGGCCATCAGCCAGAGGGCGAGCGGCGGCTTGTGGAGCCAGACGTGCGACTGCGTCCACCGGCCCGGGCCGACGTCGACCAGCGGCCGCTCGACGAGGGTCGGGAGGAGCGGATGCTCCATCAGGTGGCGCGCGACGAGGGCGTGGTAGCGCTCGTCCCATGCGCCCAGCCAGGCGTGCCAGGCGAGATTGGCGCGCAGGATCGCGGCGGTCAGGAGGACGAGCCCGAGCGCCAGTCCGGAGCGGCCGCGACGGGCGGCGGCGACCGCGCCCGCCGTCGCCGCCGCCGCGGACAGCACGCTCGCCCACCCGAGCCAGTCCATCAAGACCTCGGCCAGGGCCTCGGGCACGGCGTCGAGCGCTCGCCCGACGCGGTCAGTGGCCCGCCTCGGTCTCGACCGTGAGCCAGCGCGCGGCCAGCAGCCAGGCTGCCATCAGCGCGTACCCGGCCGCCCATGGCCACGCCGGGCGCAGCGCCATCGCGGTGTCGCCGGGGGTCCAGCGATAGGAGTGGATGAGACCCACGGCGGCGAGCGCCGCGGCGAGCCCGCACCAGGCCGCCGCGCGTTCGAATTGGCGCTCGATGATCGCCACGGTGGCGGCGGCGAGGATCATGGCGGTGAAGATGAACCCCTGCTCGAGAGCGAAGGCGCCGTCGATCCAGGTGTCGCTGGCGTGGAAGGCCGGGATCAGCGCGGGAGAGAACGGCGGTCCTCCCGGCATCCCGACCCCCGCCGCCCGCAGCCCGCTCTTCGCCATCAACGCGCCCCAGGCCCCGACCCCCGGCAGCAGCCCCAGGACGACGGCGGGCGCGTGTTCCCGCGGGGTCGCCTGGAAGGACTGCGCCGTGATGACGATGCCGATCCACAGCACGATCGCCATGCCGGCGTCGATGGGCACCGCCCAGGCGATGTGCGATACCGTGCCGGTGAGGCAGACGACCGTCGCGAAAACGGCGTTCAGGACCGAGTAGCCCGAGCGCGCGCCCATCGCCTTCCAGCCGGGATGGCCGATGTAGATGGTCGTCGGAAAGCAGGAGCCGAAGCAGGCGGCGGCGACGCTGCCGAGGCCGTTCATCGCGAGCGAGGGCGCGGTGGGATAGGCGTCGCCGGCGGCCTCCGCGCTCTCGATGTTCTGGAGCGAGCCGACGACGTTGAACAGACCCATCGGCAGGATCACCGAGAAGTAGGCGAGGAGGTGGTTGCTGCCGAGCCCGGCGAGGAGGTCGCCGAGCGCTGGCAGCGGCGCGTGCAGCGCGGCCGGCAGCGCCGGCGCCTCGCCCGGTGCGACGCCGGTGAGCCACGCCAGCGCCGTGCCCGCGCCGACCGCGACCAGGCCGCCCGGGAGCCCGCCGCGGATGCCGACGCGGCCGAAGTACGTGACCAGCACGATGGCGAGCGTCGCGAGGCCGACGACGGGGTGCGCGAAGGTCCGGAAGAAGAAGCCGAGCGAGATGAAGCCGAGCGCGATGCCCGCGAGCGTCGAGAGGAGCGCGGCGCGAGGCGTCGCCCGCCGGACCGCGTCCGCCGCGGGCGCCAGGACGAGCTCGATGACGCCCGACGCGAGGCACGCCACCAGGCCGGCCTGCCAGGCGACGCGCGCGGGATCGGCCGCGCCCGCGGCTTCCGCGGCGAGCTTCGCGGGCAACATGATCAGGAACACGTGACCGAAGAGCGACACGGTGTTGATGCCGTAGGGCAGCGCGCAGACGTCGGTGCGCCCGGTGCGGGCCGCGAGCCGGCGCGCCTGCCAGGCATAGAAGAGATTCCCGACCACGAGCGACACGGCGGCGCCGGGCAGGATCCGGCCGTACAGCAGCGCGGACGGCATGCCGAGCACGATCCGGCAGAGCGAGTCGATCAGGAGCAGCTGGACGAGGTTGTCGAGCGCGAGTCCGAAGAAGCCATCGATGTCGCCCCGGACCAGGAAGGGGAGCCGCATCGGCGGTCAGCCCCGCGAGCGGGCGAGCGGTACCTGGACGTCGTAGCGGCGGCCGCCACGCCCCAGCGAGAGCACGATGCCGGGCGCCCCGCGCGCCGCCTCCAGCCGCTGGCCCAGCGCATCGAGCGAGTCGAGCCCCTCGCCGTCGAGGCCGAGGAGGCGGTCGCCCCGCTCGACGCCGATGCGCTCCGCCACGCTGCCCCCGCGGACGCGCGTCACGACGAGCCCGTCGTCGCCCTCGCGGGCCTGGAGTCCCAGGAGGTCCCAGGCGAGGGAGTTCCCGTCGGGCTCGGGCGGCCGGCGGCCCGACACCAGGGTGTCCACCACGCGCCGGGCGCGATCGACGGGGATGGCGAAGCCGATGCCCTGCGCGTTGCCGTAGATCGCGGTGTTGATGCCGACCAGCTCGCCGAGGATGTTGAGCAGCGGGCCGCCCGAGTTGCCCGGATTGATCGAGGCGTCGGTCTGGATGAAGTCGGTGAAGGTGCGGCCGCCGCTCTGCAGGCTGCGCTTGACGGCGCTGACCACCCCCGTCGTCACCGTGTGCGACAGGCCGAAGGGATTGCCGATCGCGATCACCGTCTCTCCGATCATCAGGTCGTCGGAGTGCCCGAGCGCGATGTGCGGCAGCGCGCCGGCGTTGATGCGCAGCACCGCCAGGTCCGAGTCGGCGTCGCGCCCGACGAGCTTGGCGTCGAACTCGCGGCCGTCGGCGAGCGTCACGTGGATGCGTCCTCCGCGCAGGATGACGTGCTCGTTGGTGAGGATCGTGCCGTCGCCCTGTACGATGATGCCCGAGCCGAGGCTGGTGCGCGTGGAGCGTCGCGGCCGCGAGTCGAAGAAGTCGCGGAAGAACTGGTCGAAGAACGGATCGCCGCCGAACGGCGATTGGCGCTGCACGACGACCTGCTCGGTGGAGATGTTGACGACCGCGGGCCCGGCCCGCTCCACCGCCTCCACGACACGGCTGCGACGCGCGGGATCGGTCTCCGGCGCGGCCGCGCGCGTGGTGCCGGCGAGCAGCACCAGGGTCAGGATCGTCGCCCACGTGGTCGTTGCCATGGCACTCGATTCTCCCGGTCGGCGAGCACGAAGTCGATCTGACGGCGATCCGGCGACGCCCCCGCGACCGCCACGCGCACCGGATCGCCGACCCGGAACGTGCGCCGGGTGTGCCGGCCGCGCAGCAGGTGCTGCCCTTCGCGCGGCTCGTAGAAGTCGTCCCCGAGGGTGCCGATGTGCACCAGCCCCTCGACGAAGACCTCGCGGAGCTCGACGAAGAACCCGAACCCGGTGACGCTGCTCACGACGCCGTCGTACTCCTGTCCGACCTTGTCCTGCATGAACTGGACCCTCTTCAGCTGCAGGATCTCGCGCTCGGCGTCCACCGCCACCCGCTCGCGCCGCGACGTCTCCTCGGCGATGGCGGGCAGATCGATCGGGATGCGTCCGCGTCCCGTCCGGGCGAAGCGCAGCACCCGGTGCGTGACGAGGTCGGGATAGCGCCGGATGGGCGACGTGAAGTGCATGTAGGCGTCTATGGCGAGGCCGAAATGGCCGAGGGGCTCGGCCGCGTAGCGCGCCTGCTTGAGCGAGCGCAGGAGCACGGTGTTCACGAGCCGGGCCTCCGGGCGCCCCTCGACGGCGTCCAGCACGGCCTGGAACGCCGCCGGCGTCGCCCGCCCGCGATCCAGACGAAGCCGCAACCCGAAGCCCTCGAGAAGCTGCGCCAGCTCGCGGACGTGCATCGGGTCGGGCGGCTCGTGGACGCGATGCAGCCCGGGAAGGCGCCGCCGCAGGAGCTCGCGTGCGACGGCCTCGTTCGCGGCCAGCATGCACTCCTCGATCAGGCGGTGTGCGACGTTGCGCTCGGCGCGCACGATCTGCTCCGGCCGGCCGCGGAGGTCGATCAGGATCTCGGCCTCGGGGAGATCGAAGTCGATCGCGCCGCGGGCGCGGCGCCGGGCGAGGAGTCGCCCGGCGAGGCGCTCGGCGAGCTCGAGCGGCCCGACGAGAGGCCCCAGCGCGGAACGCACGGCGGGATCGCGATCGGCCAGCACGCGGCGCACCTCGGTGTAGGTGAGACGCGCGGCGCTACGCATCACGCCGTCGGCGAACTCCGCCGCGCGCGGCTGGCCCCGTGCGTCGAGGTCGAGCCGCACGACCTGCACCAGGCGATCCTCGCCTGCGCGCAGGCTGCAGAGGTCGTTCGACAGCTCCTCGGGCAGCATGGGTACCACGCGATCGGGAAAGTAGACGCTGGTGCCGCGCGCACGCGCTTCGCGGTCGATGGCGCCGTCCTCGGGGACGTAGTGGGCCACGTCGGCGACGGCCACCGTGAGCCGGAAGCCGGTGCCGAGCGCCTCGACCAGGACGGCGTCGTCGAAATCGCGGGCGTTCTCGCCGTCGATCGTGACCAGGGGCAGCGCGCGCAGGTCGAGCCGGTCGCGCAGGTCGGGGCCTGCGAGCTGCCGTGGCAGGCGGCGCGCCGCCGCGCGGACGGGGGCCGGGAAGTCGAGTGGCAGGCCGTGAGAGCGGATGACCGCCTCGGTCTGGACGCGCGGGTCGTCGGCCGGTCCGAGGACCTGCTCGACGCGGGCGACGGCTTCCGGGCTCCGCTCCGGGTACGCCACCAGGCGGGCGACGACGAGATCGCCGTCGCGCGCGCCGCCGTCGGCGCCGCGGTCGACCAGCACGGGCACGGTCACACGCGGGTCGCGCGGCACCAGCAGCGCTCGGCCGCGTGCGGGGCGGTAGACGCCGAGCAAGGTCTCCACGCCGCGCGACAGGATGCGGACCACGCGGCCGTCCGGCCGCCCGCCGCGTCCCAGCCGCCGGACGCGCACCAGCGCGCGATCGCCGTGCATCGCCGGGCTCAGGCTGCGGGCCGACAGGTAGACGTCCTCGGCCGCGGGATCGTCCGGCACGAGGAATCCGAATCCGCCCGGGTTGGCGCTCACGCGGCCGGCCACCAGGCCGGACTCCCCGGGGAGCGCCCAGCGGCCGCCCGAGAGCGCGAGCACGCGGCCGTCGCGCTCCAGGGCCTCCAGCCGCGCGACGGCCGGAGCATGCTCGGCACGCCCGACCCGCGCAGCGCGCAGCAGGGCCGCCTGCGTCGCCGGCCGGCGGCGGCGCGCGAGCGCGGCGAGGAGGCGCGCGTCGAGGTCGGGATCGGGCGGCGTGGGCGCGGGGCTACTCGGCGAAGACGGCCGCGGCGACGACCGAGGTCCACAGGCCGTCGCGGTCGCCGATGGCCGACTGCGTGACGTTGCGGGTGATGACGATCTTGTCGCTCACGCGCCAGAGATCCTTGCGCTCATCGTAGCTCGTGTTGGGGTCGAAGTCGACGCCCAGCACCGTGGCCAGCATCGACGCCGCCAGGTCCTCGGCGTAGTCGCCGGCGTGCTTGTCGGTCTGCCCGAAGCTGTGGTGCTCCGAGAGGTAGCCGTACTGCGAGCGGTCCTTGGGGATCGCGACGCCGACCGAGGCGGCCACCAGGCGATGCGGCTCGTTGGTGGCGTTCTCGCTCATCACCACGTAGAGGATCTGTCCGGGCCTGAGCAGCTTCTGCCCTTCCGCCTTCGAGATCAGCTTGGCGTGCGGCGGGAAGATCGACGACACGCGCACGAGGTTGAACTGCGCGATGCCGGCAGCGCGCAGCGCCATCTCGAAGCTCGAGAGCTTCTCGCGGTGCTTGCCGACGCCGGCGGTGAGGAAGATCTTCTTGGTGACGAACGCTGGGCTGCTCATCCTCGTGTAGTCCCCGGAGCGCCTAACATGATCGCCCTGGTCGCACAACATCGGCCCGGGGACACGGCGGGAATTTCACGGCGAGCCCGGCACCCCGCGGAGCTCGACCTGGTCGCCCGGACGCACGCCGTGGCGCGCCGCCCAGCCCCCGTTCACCTCGAGCACGTACGCTGACGGCGCACCCACCGAGATCGGCGCCAGGGAGAGCGGCACGGCGTCGGGATGGATGCCGACGATGCGGCCGTCGCGGGCGATGAACAGCATGTCGAGCGGGATGAGCGTGTTCTTCATCCAGAAGGACTGGTCGGTCTCCCCCGGAAAGATGAAGAGCATGCCGCCGTCCTCGGGCAGCGAACGGCGATACATGAGACCCCGCTCCCTGTCGGCAGGCGTGTTGGCGACCTCGAGCTGGACGCTGACCGGCGCGCTCTGCGTGCCGTGCACGACGGCCGTGGGGCCGTCCCGTCCGCCGCAAGCCAGCGCGAACGTCAGGACGATCGTCAGTACGGTCGCGCACGGTTGCACGACGAACTTGCGTGGAATAAGCGAAAGGATGCTCAACGCTGCCGCGTTCACGGTGGTCTTGGTCGCCGCCCTGGGCATTTTTCTCTACCAAGTCTGGGGACGCTTCAACCTGCTGCGCGCGGCGACCGGCAGGTTCACCCTCGATCGCGTTCCGGAGCGCATCCGGGCGACCCTGGTGTACGCCTTCGGGCAGGAGAAGTTCATCCGGCCGGAGGTGGGCATCGTCCGCGAGCGCACGGCGGGCTGGGTCCACTTCTTCGTGTTCTGGGGATTCGTGATCCTGGGCCTCCAGATCACCACGATGTTCGGTCGCGCCTACTCGAGCAACTTCTATCCCTTCCCGTTCACGCCGGACCTGCTCGGCAGGCCCTACTGGCTGGTGCGCGACCTGTTCGAGGCGGCGGTCTTCGTCTGTATCCTCATCCTGCTCACCCGCTGGCTCGTCACCCAGCCGCGCCGGCTCTTCGGCTACGCGCCCGCGGAGGAGCGCCACCGCCACCACTCGCACTGGGAGGCGTACCTGATCCTCGGCTGCATCGGGGCGATCGTGTTCTTCGGGCCGGTCTACGACGGCAGCCGCCTGCTCGCGGCAGGCGTCGACAGCTTCACCGGCGACGCCCGCTGGGAGCCGTTCTCCTATCTCATGAGCCGGGTGATGGACGCCATCGGCGGTCCCGGCATCGCCAAGCCGCTCGGTGACGCCGCCTGGTGGGTGCACAACCTGGCCGTCCTGGTGATGCTCAACTTCCTCCCGCTCGCCAAGCACTTCCACGTCATCACCTCGCTGCCGAACGCGTTCTTCAGCAAGCTCGAGCCGCTCGGGCAGCTGTCGAAGCCCGAGTACGACGAGAACACCGTCCGTTACGGCACCTCGCACATCGACCACTTCACCTGGAAGCAGGTGCTCGACATGTTCAGCTGCACGGAGTGCGGGCGCTGCTCGTCGCAGTGCCCGGCCACCGCCACCGGGAAGCCGCTCGCCCCGCGCCAGCTCCTGCTCGACCTGCGCGACTACCTCTACAAGCACCAGGACGAGGTCATCGCCAAGCGCGTGGGCGTCACGACCGACGGCGCGGGAGGTGCCGAGCTGCCCGCGGTGGGCGAGAACATCGTCGGCCCCGTGATCGAGGACGAGGTGCTGTGGTCGTGCAACATGTGCCGGGCGTGCGAGGAGTCGTGTCCGGTGATGATCGAGTACGTCGACAAGATCGTCGACATGCGGCGCCACCTGGTGCAGGAGGAAGCGCGCTTCCCGAGCGAGCTCAACCGGGTGTTCAAGGGCATGGAGACGCAGTCGAACCCGTGGGGTGTCGGCCCGGCGAAGCGCTTCGAGTGGGCGGACGGGCTCGACATCCCGACCGTCGCCGACAAGCCCGACGCCGAGTATCTCTACTACGTCGGCTGCGCCGGGGCGTTCGACGATCGCAACAAGAAGACGACGCAGGCGTTCGCGCGCCTGCTCAAGAAGGCCGGCATCGATTTCGCCTGCCTGGCTCAGGAGGAGCCTTGCAACGGCGACTCCGCCCGCCGTCTCGGCAACGAGTACCTCTACCAGAGCATGGCGCAGATGGCGGTCGAGACCTTCAACGGCTACAACGTGAAGAAGGTCATCGTGAACTGCCCGCACTGCTTCAACACCATCAAGAACGAGTTCGTGCAGTTCGGCGGCAACTACGAGGTGGTGCACGCCGCCGACCTGGTGAAGCAGCTGATCGAGTCGGGCAAGCTCCAGCTGAACGGCGGCTTCGACAAGCGCACCGTCTATCACGACTCGTGCTACTATGGCCGCTTCAACAACGTGTACGACGAGCCGCGCGACGTGCTGCGCTCGTCCGGTGCCAGGGTCGAAGAGGTGCCGCACCGCCACCACAACTTCGGGCGCTGCTGCGGCGCGGGCGGCGGGCGCATGTGGGTCGAGGAGCGCGCCGACCAGCGCGTCAACCTGCTGCGCACCGACGAGGCGCTGCAGGCCAACCCCGAGGTGATCGCCGTGTCGTGCCCCTTCTGCATGACGATGCTGTCGGACGGCATCAAGGCCAAGGACCTCGAGGACCGCGTGCAGACGCTCGACGTGATGGAGATCGTCGACCGCGCGACGCGGTAGGAGAGCGACCCGAGACTCCGTCTCGGGTCGGGACGGAAAGCGAGAATGAGGCTCGATGAGCAGTGCGGACGTCGTGCCGCGGGCGGCACGGCCGCCGCGGCAGACGATTCCGGAGCG
Source organism: uncultured delta proteobacterium (assembly GCA_963815115.1). GTDB lineage: Bacteria > Desulfobacterota > Binatia > DP-6 > DP-6 > CAVQLX01. The sequence goes on from CAWFFN010000005.1 coordinate 893,698, forward strand.
CGAGCTTCACACTAGCTAGCCGAGGCGCGCGAGATAGGCTTCGGTGTTGGCGCGGAGGCGCTGCTCCCGCTCCGTGGGGTCTTCCTCGACGAAGACCTCGTCCGGCTGGATGCGGAACAGTGGCTGGCCCTTGCGCACGACCGCCCCGCTCGTCGCCAGCACCTCGGTGACGGTGCCCGCGAAGCTCGCGTACACCTTGTTGAACATCTTCATCACCTCGATGATGTAGAGGGCGTCGCCGCGCTCGAAGTGACCTCCCGCGGTGATGAAGGGTGGTAGGTCGGGCGCCTCCTGGGAGTAGAACGTCCCGCCCATCGCGGCGACGATCTCGTCCGCCTTGGTCACCGGCGGCGGGACGAGGACCTTGCGCATCGCCTCCTGGTGCGACGGCTCGTGCAGCCGTTCCGGGATGCGGACGGTCAGGTCGTCCTCGAGCGCGAGGTCGTAGAAGCCGGTCTTGTCGGCGATGAGCGGCAGCAGCGCCAGGATGTCCAGCCCGAGCTGATGTCCGGCGTGCGCCGCGCGCACGCGGCCCCACGCCGGGTCGTCGAATCCGAACGCGGGCGCGTCGCCCCGGAGCGTCAGATCGAGCTCCGGCCACGTCGTGCCCGCCGGGACGTGCGTCCCGACCTTCTCGTAGAAGGCGAGCGCGGTGTCGAGGAGCTCCCGGTCGTGATCCCAGATGCGGTAGGCAGCCGCGGTGTGGACGGTGTCCATGTCGAGCAGGCGGTAGGTCTCGGCCAGCACCTCGACCGGGTTGCGCTGCCATTCGACCTCGCCGTCGCGGACGACGTAGTCGAGCCGGTGCTGGGAGAGCCACGCCGACAGGAAATGCGGCTCGTCGAACAGCAGGCGGATCGGCCGTTCGAGCAGGGTCTCCTTCAACTCGATCACCCGGCGCGTGGCCTCGAGCGCGTCGGAGCTGGCAGCCGCCGTCGCCCGGCGGGCGATCTGCTGGAAGGCGTAGTCGAGATCGATGCCGTGGGCCTCCTGCGCGAGCTCGCCGAGCAGCGTGAGGTACGGGACGACGAACCTGGTGGTCGGCTTGGCCCACGGATCGCGCGCCAGGAACCACATCAGGATGCCGTAGTGGAACTCCAGGTTGGTGGCGAGGTCCATGCCCCGGAGCGCCGTGCGGCGGAAGATCTCGACCAGGCGCTGCCAGCTCTCCGGACGATCCTTGCCGGTCGCGAGCAGCAGCGCGACGTTGGAGTCGTAGGCGCCCGCGAGCCGGTAGCGCATGAAGAGCCCCGTGTCGGGATTCTTGATGGAGATGCCCTGATCGTCCCGGATCTCGCCCGCGATGGGGTCGGACCACGACATGATGACCCCGCCGGCGGCCGGGCTGAGCGCGCGGTCGGTCGCGTTGAGCCGCGCCTCGATGGTGGCGCCGTCGCGCCGGAAGCGCGCGGGTCTGGGAAGGCGCCGCTTGTGCCGGGCGATGAGCGCCATCGCCTCGACCAGCGAGTGCACCTCGAAGCCGTCGGTCTCGTCGTCGGGGTTGGTGAACCGGAGGCCGTAGCAGAGCTCCGAGACCCGGTGCTCCACCTGGATGCGGGTGTTCACCTCCATGAAGTAGTGCCGCTCGCCCTCGACGATGCACTCGAAGGTCGATGCCGAGTCGAGCCCGACCGCCACGCCGAAGCGCTCGGCCTCGGCCTCCATGCGCTCGAGGACGCCGAGGTCGCCCTCGAGCGTCTTCGCCTTCGTCGGCTGGCTCGCGGCGCGCGCCTGCGCGATGGCGTCACGCAGTCCCTCCTGGGTGATGGAGACCTCGACGAGCTTCTGCTCGTGCATCTGGAGGGAGCAGTCGCGACCGCCGAGCGAGATGCACCATTCGCCGTTGCCGAGGATCTGGATCTCGTTGTGGCGGGTGTGCTCGACGTTCAGCTCGAGCAGCATGTTCTTGTTGTCGCCCACGCCTGTGGTCTTCACCTCGGCGAGGACCTCGCGCACGAGCCCGGCAACCCGCGCGGCGTCGCCGAAGATGCGCTGGCCCTTGCCGCCGCCGCCGCCGATGGCCTTCAGCCGGAAACGGCGTCCTGGCTGCTCGCGCAGCAGACGCTCTGCCTCGAGCCGGAGGGTCTCGCCGAGCTCGTCGATCGTGAAGAGGTCGACGTGCCGCGAGTAGGAGGCTTCCAGGACCTGCGTCGCCAGATCCGCGAGAGGCTTCGCCGAATCGCGGAGCGCCGGTACCTCGAGCCCGTGCGTCTTCGCCAGGCGCGCGAGCGCGGCATGGTCGGGGCATTTGCGCAGCAGGGTGCGCACGGTCGCGTCGTTGATGCCGGGCGTGACCGACACGTCGTTCTCGATCGCCGTGCGCTTCGCCTGGTCCTTCGCGCCGGCCGCCATCTGCGTGTGCGAGCACGGGCCGATGAAGGTGAGCCCGGCGTCCTCGAGCGCGCGCACGAACGCGGCATCCTCGGCCATGAAGCCGTAGCCGGCGAACACGGCATCGTACGCGTGCTGGCGGCAGATCCGGATGATGTCGGCCACCCGCTGCTCGCGCTCCTCCTTGGTGGCGCCCGTGTAGTCGGGTACGGGATGCACGAAGCGCGGGTTCATGATGCGGAGCTCGGGCGACAGCGCGCGCGGGAAGACGATGCTGTCCTTCTCGGACAGCAGCATGCCGACCTGGACCATGCCCATCTCGCGGAAGACGTCGATCGCCTCCTTGCGGATCGGCCCGCGGCAGACGATCAGCACCTTCATGTCGTCGCACGCGAAGGTGCGGGCCCACGCCGAGCGCGACTCGCCCAGGCGGCGGTCCCGGAACTGGTAGGGGTTGTCGCGGTAGGGCGCGCGCGACTCGGCGAGCCGGCGATCGCGATCCTTCGCCGGGTCGAGGGGACGGGCTGGAATGGCCATCAGTGGAACTCGCGCTGCGGTCCGACCATGGGCCCCGGGACGTAGTGATTCAGGAGGAAGCGCAGGTGATGGGTGAGGACGCGGCGCAGGTCGGTGGGCATCACGATCTCGGAGATCGAGCCCAGCGACAGCGCCTCGCGCGGGTTCATCAGCTCGCGCTCGTAGCGCTGGTTGAGCTCGGCCTCGCGCGCCTTCACCCACTCCGCCACCTCGGCCTCCGGGACGCCCGCTCGGCGCTTCTTGGCGGCCTCGTCGCGCATCTTGCGGATCTCGGTCTTGTAGACGAACTCCTTGCCGGCGGTGCCCATGACCGCGACCCGCGTGGTGGGAAGCGCGAGCACCACGTCGGCACCGGTGGCGTAGCTGTTGAACGCGGCGTACGCTCCGCCGAAGGCATTGCGCAGGATGAGCAGCACCCGCGGCGTGCGGATGTCGATGATGGCGTCGAGCATGGCGCGCCCGGCCTGCACGATGCCGCGAGTCTCCTGGTCACGTCCGGGCAAGAAGCCGGTGGTGTCCTCGATGAAGATCACCGGGGTGTTGTAGATCGAGCAGAAGCGGACGAAGCGCGCGATCTTGTAGGCCGCGTCGACGTCGATCTGCCCGCTGGCGACGGCACTGTTGTTGGCGACGAACCCGACGACATGACCGCCGAGCCGCCCGAAGGCCGTGATGGCGTTGCGCGCCCGGTCGGGCTGGACCTCGAAGTAGTCGCCGTGGTCGCAGATGCGCTCGATCAGGATCGTGACGTCGAGCGGCGTGTTGAAGCCGGTGGGCGAGTTGAAGGCCTTGCGCAGGAGCGTGTCGATCTCGGTCGTCGGACGGTCCACCGAGTCGCTGGTGCGCTCGAAGGGCGGCGCCACGCGGCTCGAGTTGGGGAGGTAGCTCAGCAGGCGCTGCGCCGTGCGCAGGGCGGTCACCTCGTCGCTCACCGTCAGATCGGCGACGCCGCTCGCGCCGTGCACCTTCGGGCCGCCGAGGTCGTCCGGGGTGACGTCCTCGCCGAGGACGCTCTTGATGACGCCAGGACCGGTGAGGCCGAAGAAGGTGTTCGCCGCCTGGATGACGAAGCTGCCCTGGCGCGGCAGGTAGGAGCCGCCGCCCGCGTTGTACCCGAACATGCACATGATGCTGGGCGCGACGCCGCTGATCTTGCGCAGCGCCGTGAACGCCTCGGCGTAGCCGTCGAGGCCGCCGATCCCCGCCGGCACGAAGGCGCCGGCGCTGTCGTTCATGCCGAGGCAGGGAATGCCGCGGTCGCCGGCCAGGTAGATGAGGTTGGCGAGCTTGCGGCCGTTGGTGGCATCCATCGAGCCCGCGCGGATGGTGAAGTCGTGGCCGTACAGTGCCACGTCGCGACCACCGATCTTGACCACCGCCGTGACGATGGATGCGCCGTCGAGATTCGGACCCCAGTTCTGGTACAGCACCGTCGGCTGCGTGTCGGGATCCTGCAGGACCTCGATCCGCTCCCACACCGTCATCCGATCCTTGGCGTGCTGGCGGATCGTCTGCATCGTGCCGGCGGCGACGTATGGTTTGCGCCGCAGCTCCTCGCCGGCGGCGAGTGCCCGGTCGTAGGGACCCGGCGTCGCGGTGGTGGTGCCCGCGTCGGGACCGGCACCCGCGAGCGGATCGTCGAGCGCGGGGACCGCGGGTGAGACCGTCGTCGTCTTCGGCTTCGGCTTCGCCATGGACTTCCGGGAGCGGACCCAGGCGGGGAGGCCCGGTCCGAGCGCCTCTACCTAGTGGGGTCGGGAAGAAAACGCCAGCGGGCAGGGCGCCGGTCCCCCGAGCCGCGCCGCAGCCACGACCGACAATTCGCGGCATCCGACCCGAGAGCAACCGTGCCGCGTCACGGCGGCGCGGTGCCCGCTCGGGAGGCTACGATGCCGCGTTGGCAGGGGTGAGCCGGCGGCCGGTGATCTCCGCCGGGATGATCTTGAACCACTGGTCGCGCGGACCGGGGGCCCAGGGCCGGACGGGGAGCTGGCGAAGAAGCTCGGACTCCCGGTCGATGGCATTGGTGATGTCACGCCCGTAGCCGTGCACCGTGACGCTCCATCCCCGGCGGCCCTCGACGTCGATGTCGTCCACCTCGAAGGCCACGTGGGCGAGTGCCACCTCGGTCGCCACCGTCAGCTCGGCCGTCCGGAACACCACGACGCCGTGCTCGTCGGCCGCGTAGTTGAGGGGAATCAGGTGGGGCCGGCCCTCGATCACGACCGCGAGGCGGCCGACACGGCCCCGCCGGAGCAGGCCGAGGCATTCGTCCCGTCCGAGTGGCTGGAGGGACCCTTCCGGGTTCACGGGCTCAGCGGTCATGGTTGCTGGTACTGCTTGGCCGACCGCTCTGTAAAGAGGGCCCGTGACGCGGTCGCCGGTCATGTACGTCCCGGGGCGGGACACGGCGGGGCGCGGGTCAGGCTCGGGTTTGCCCGGACGGCCGGCGCGGTCCGGACACCGCGGCGGACCCCACGAGCAGGAAGCGCCAAGGCCTCAGCGCGTCGGCGCCGGCGTACGCCACCCCGACGCGTGGGGTCCGTGCGACCGCCCCTCCTCGAACCGGCTGGGCGTCGAGAATGCGAAGCTGGCCCGCAACCAGGTCGGCGCCGTCGTCCGCGCGCGTCAGCCCGAGTGCCCGGCAGAGCGAGCCGGGTCCGCGGCAGAGCCGCCAGTCCGGCCCGTCGTCGAGCCCGCGCCGCGCGCGCATGAGCGCGATCCCTTCCAGCGGCTCCAGGGCCCGCAGCAGCACCGCTTCCGGCACGCCCGGCCCCTGGGTCACCACGTTCACGCAATGATGCATCCCATAGACGAAGTACACGTAGGCATGTCCCGCCGGACCCCACATGGTCTCGTTGCGCGGGGTGCGTCGGCCGCCGGCACTGTGCGCGGCGCGGTCGCGCGGGCCGCGGTACGCCTCGACCTCGACGATGCGGCCGGCGGTGCGTCCCTCGCGGGTCTCGTGGACGAGCACCTTGCCGAGCAGTGCCCGGGCCACGCGCAGCGTGGGCTGCAAAAAAAACGAGCGGCCCAGGGGCCGCTCGTGCGAGGACAGGGACACTGAAGCGCGGCGAGCGCCGCTCACGAGGCCTTCAGCTTCTTCACTTCCTCGGTCAGCTCGGGGACCGCCTTGAAGAGGTCCGCGACGAGCCCGTAGTCGGCCACCTGGAAGATCGGGGCCTCCTCGTCCTTGTTGATGGCGACGATGACCTTCGAATCCTTCATGCCGGCGAGATGCTGGATGGCGCCGGAGATGCCGACCGCGATGTAGAGCGTGGGCGCGACCACCTTCCCGGTCTGTCCCACCTGGAGGTCGTTCGGCACGTAGCCGGCGTCGACCGCCGCCCGGCTGGCACCCATCGCCGCGCCGAGAGCGTCGCACAGCGGCTCGAGGTAGGTGGTGAAGTTCTCGCCGTTCTTGAGACCGCGACCGCCCGAGCACACGATCGACGCCTCGGTGAGGACGGGACGATCGGATTTGGTCTCGGCGAACTCGACGAACTTGGTCTTGCCGTCGCCGGCCGGGGGCGAGGCCTTCGTCACGGTGCCGCTGCCGCCCGGCGTGGCGGGAGGGAAGGCCGTGCCGCGCACGGAGACGACGCGCGGGCTGCCCTCGATCTTGACGGTGACGAAGAGGTTGCCCGCCCACATCGGACGGACGAAGGTCGTGGCGTCGACGATGCCGCTGATGTCCGACACCATGCCCGCACCGAGGCGGGCGGCGAGGCGCGGGAGGAGGTCCTTGCCGACCGCGGTCGCGGTCGCGACGACGTCCTCGACGCTCTTCTCCTTCACCACCTCGGCGAGGGCCGTGGTGTACGCGTCGGCGACGTAGTGCTCGAACTGCGGGCCATCGACCGCGACGACGTCGACGCCGTACGTGGCGAGCTCGCCGGCGAGGGCGTCGATGCCCGAGCCGAGAACGACGGCCAGGCACTTGCCCCCCGCCTTCTCGGCGAGCGTCTTGCCCGCCGTCAGACCGACCAGCGTGGTCTTGGGGAACTTTCCGTGGAGATGCTCGGCGACGACCAGTACGTTTCCCATGACGAAATCCTTCGACCTCAGATGACCTTGGCTTCCTCGTGCAGGATCTTCACCAGCTCCTGCACCGAGGCGACCTTGCGACCCGCGGCCCGCTTGGGCGGGGTCTCGAACTTCACGACCTTCACCCGCGGCGTCACGTCGACGCCCAGGTCGGCCACCGGAATCTCCTTCAGCTCCTTCTTGCGCGCCTTCATGATGCCGGGGAGCGAGGCGTAGCGCGGCTCGTTCAGCCGGAGATCGGCGGTGACGACCGCGGGAAGTGCGAACGCGAGCGTCTCGAGGCCGCCGTCGACCTCGCGGGTGACCTTGGCCTGGCCGTCCGCCAGCTCGAGCTTGGAGGCGAAGGTGGCCTGCGGCCAGCCGAGCAGCTCGGCCAGCATCTGGCCGGCGCAGTTGTTGTCGTAGTCGACGGCCTGCTTGCCCATGAGGATCAGCTCGGGCTTCTCCTGCTCGGCGAGCTTCTGGAGCACCCGCGCCACCGCCAGCGGCTCGAGGTTCTCGTCCGTGAGCACGAGGATGGCGCGATCGGCACCCATCGCGAGCCCCGTGCGGAGCTGCTCCTGCGCGGCCTTGGGGCCGATGCTCACCAGCACGACCTCGGAGCCCGCGTGCTTCTCCTTCAGGCGCAGCCCTTCCTCGACCGCGATCTCATCGAAGGGGTTCACCACCCACTTGATGTTGTCGATCACGAAGCCGGTGCCGTCGGCGTTGATCTTGAGCTGCGTCTCCGGATCGGGGACGCGCTTCACGGTGACCAGGATCTTCACGGGGTGAGTCTCCTTCGGGGGGAATTCCGGAACCGAAACCCGCTTTCGCTACACCGCTCGGTCCCGGCAGTCAAGGAAGCATGGGGTCGGCGTCAGCTCGCTTCCCGGCGCCCGACGTCGAAGCCGAGACGGCTGGAGAGATCGCGGCCTGCCTTCGCGATGAGCGGCGCAAGTTCCTTGTCGATGCGCTCGGCCTGGAAGCGGTAGGCCGGTCCCACCACCGCGAGGGTGCCGACCACGTTGCGCGTGTAGTCGCGGATCGGGACCGCGACGGCGCGCACGTCTTCCATGTGCTCGCCCATGTCGATGGCGTAGCCGTTCGACGCCACCGACTTGAGCTGCTGCTGCAGCGCCTGGCGGTCGACGGGCGTCCGCTCGGTGAACTTGGGAAGCGGGTCGGGCAGGATGGCCCGTAGATCCTCCTCGGCCTGGAAGGCGAGAAGGGCCTTGCCGGCTGCGGTGCAGTGGAGCGGAAGCGTCTCACCCACCTGCGAGACGATGCGCACCGAGCGATCAGCCTCCACGATCTCCACGGGGACGACGCCGTCGCGACGGAGCACCGCCACGTAGGCGGTCTCGCGCGCCTGACGGACCAGCTCGATCATGATCGGCCGCGCCTGGCGGAGCAGGCCCATGTGTCGCACGTAGCTCTGCCCCAGCTCGAGACAGCGGACCCCGAGGCGGTAGTTCTCGGTGGCGCGGTTCTGCTCGATGTAGCCGCGCGACTCGAGGGTGGCGAGCAGGCGGAAGACGTTGTTCTTGTGCAGCTTGAGACGCTTCGACAGCTCCGTGACGCCGAGCTCTTCCGTGTCGAGGCAGAACTGCTCGAGGACGTCGAGCGAGTGCGACACGGACTGGATGATGTAGTTCGATTTCTCGCGGCGCATTCGGTGGCCTTCCCAAAAACGCGTTTTAGACTACGACGCTGCCATCGGGGAGTCAACGCGGGCCGGCGGCCTCGAGAGCTGGCCGCAAACGCCTGCAGAATCTAAGTCTTACATGGATCACGCTGCGATGTCCGAGCAGGCGAACGCCGTCTTGACAGGAACGCGACGCTGCGGAACGTTTGCGCGCCGAAGGGAGCAGACGATGGACGGAAAGAGCGCGATGGTCGAGGTGCAGACCCCTGGCGGCGCGATGCCGGCTCAGCTCGCGCGCCCGGGTGGCGATGCGCCGGCTCCGGCAGTGATCGTCATCCCGGAGGCGTTCGGTCTGAACGCCCACATCAAGGACGTCGCCCGCCGGATCGCGGCGGAGGGCTACGTGACGCTCGCGCTCGACCTGTTTCATCGCGGCGGGCCAGGCCGCGTGGCGGGCTACGACCAGCTTCCCGAGGCGCTTCGCCTGATGGGGGAGCTGACGGACGCCGGCATCGTCGAGGACGTCGGTGCTGCCGTCGCGCACCTCGAAGGCCAGCCGTTCGTCCGGGCAAACCGCATCGGCATCACCGGCTTCTGCATGGGAGGGCGCGTCAGCTATCTCGCGGCTTGCGCGCTGCCGGACAAGATCAAGGCGGCGGTGCCGTTCTACGGGGGTGGCATTCCGATCGACCGGACGGCGACGCTGGGGGCGCCGGTGCTCGCCTTCTTCGGCGAGGACGACGCCTTCATTCCGCTCGACCAGGTGCGTGCGCTGGAGGAAGAGGCCAAGCGCCGGGGCAAGTCGCTCGAGACGGTCGTCTACCCGAGCGCGCCGCACGGTTTCTTCTGCGACGAGCGCGACTCGTATCGGCCGGACGCGGCGCGGGACGCGTGGGGTCGCCTGAAGTCGTTCTTCGCCAAGCATTTGCAAGCGTCTGACGGGTGACGCGTGCGCATCCTCCTGGTCGGTCAGGCAGCGTTCGCGGAGCAGGTGCTGGCCGGGCTCGCGACGGCCGGTCACCACGTGGTGGGAGTCGTCTGCCCTCCCGACCGTGGCGACAAGCTCGATCCCGTGAAGGCGGCGGCCGTCGGCCGGGGCATCGCCGTGAGCCAGTTCGCCTCTCTCAAGGCCCCCGCGGCCCGCGAGGCCTTCGCGGCGGCCGACGCCGACCTCGCCGTGCTGGCCTACGTGACGCAGATCGTCCCCGAGCCGCTTCTCCAGCTGCCCCGGCATACCGCGATCTGCTTTCATCCCTCCCTGCTTCCCCGCTACCGGGGCGGCAGCGCGATTCCGTGGCAGCTCATCCGGGGCGAGACGCGCTCGGGCGTCACCGTCTTCTGGCCCGACGCGGGCATCGACACCGGTCCGGTGCTCCTGCAGCGTGAAGCCGCAGTCGATCCCGAGGACACGGCCGCGACGCTCTATTTCAAGACCCTCTTTCCTCTCGGCGTCCAGACCGTGCTCGACAGCGTGCAGCTGATCGCCGAGGGTCGCGCGCCGCGCGAGCCGCAGGACGAGACGTGCGCCACGTACGACCCGCTGCTCACCGATGCCCACGCCGCGATCGACTGGAAGCGACCCGCCTCCGAGGTGCACGACCTGATCCGTGGCTGCGATCCGCAGCCGGGCGCGCACACCACCTGGCGCGACACCCGGCTCCGGCTGTTCGAGCCCCGGCGTGACGAGCGCAGCGGTCCGGCCGGCCAGGTCCTCGCCGTGGATGCGCACGGCGTGGTGGTCGCGGCCGCCGCGGGCTCGGTGCGCTGCGCGCGCGCCCGCGGCGACGGCCCCAAGGCCGCCGCCGTGGAGGTGGCGAGCGCGCTCGGCATCACGCCGGGGGCACGTCTGGGAGACCCTGGCGTTTCCGGCGGTCAGTAGACCAGCGGCACCGAGAAATCGAAGAGCTTGCGCTGATCGCAGCCGAGGTTGATGTCGAGGCGGCCGCGCAGCTTGACGTTGACGTTGACCGTGAAGCCGAGCGGCTCGCCGCGCGGGATCGCCGCGGCGGCGAGGACCGAGCCGCCGGCCGCGTGGCCCTGCATCGTGCCGAGGATGAAGGGATACTCGGGATCGGGGGCGGTGATCGTGGTGCCGTCGTGGACGGTGATGCTCGGACACACCGCGGTCCCGCCGGCGCTGCACTTCCAGCTGATCCGCTGCCCGGGCGAGAAGCCGGGCCGGGTGGTGTCGATCCCGTTCGAGTCGACGTCGTAGATGCTGCTCGGCTCGGGACCGTCGTCCGGGCCGTCGGCGACGGCGATCGCCGCCTGCTCGGCTCCGGACAGCGAGCCGGCCGCCGTGGCGGTGATCGGATTCTGCCGCTTCACGTTGAGCCAGTGCATCGTCGGCGCGCGCCAGGCGGTGCAGTTGATCCCGGGTGAGTCGCAGGCGCGTGGCAGGAGCTCGGTGTAGACACCTCCCTGGCAGGTGCGATCGCCCGACGCCGACGGGAACACCATCACGGTGGTACCCTGGCGCAGGTTGGCGAGATGCCAGATGCCACGGCCGTCGGTCCAGGCGCTTCCGAGAAGCACCGCGTTGCCGTGGTTCTTCCAGCCGCACCAGCTGAACGCATCCTGTCCGGGCTCCGCCCCGTCGATGCCCTCGCGGAAGTTCCGCTGCCGGTACCAGAGCTCCACCAGCCGGCCCGGCGCGGCGATGCCCTCGACGCCGTCGAGATCGTTGTTGTTGGTGGTCACGCGGTAGATGAGTGGCGCGTTCCCCACCGAGTGTACCGTGACGGCGCGCAGCACCAGTCCCGAGAGGACGACTACGCCCGCGGCCACGACCATGACCCTCTGCCCATGTGACATGAGACCTCCTTCGCCCGGGCGGGAAGGCTCGCGGTGCCAGTGCAGGGGTCGTGCCGGCGGAATCGGCCGCAGCCTCGCAGGCGGACGGGTGGCCGCTGTAGCCGCTGTGCTCAGCTCGTTGCACGGCCTGCCGGTGTGAGGGGATCGCGAATGCCGTGTCGCTCCATGCGGCGCCACAGCGTGACGCGCGAGATGCCGAGTGCGGCGGCGGCACGCTGCCGGTTCCAGCGATGGTCGTTCAGCACGCGGAGGATGCGTGCTCGCTCGTCTGGCCAGAAGCTCCCGTCGAGCATCGGCGCGCGCCGCAGCAGCCCGGCGAGATCGTCTCCTTCGGCGGTGGCCAGGATGAGCAGGGACTCGAGCGTGTTCTCGAGCTCGCGCACGTTGCCCGGCCACGAGTGATTGAGGAGCGGGCGCAGCGCGGCCGGCGCCGGCACCGCGAAGCGCGTGCCGTGGCGACGGTTGAAGGCGGCGACGAAGTGGGAGACCAGCAGCGCGAGGTCGGCGCCGCGCTCGCGCAGCGGTGGGAGATGGATGGTCAGCACGCGCAGCCGGTAGTACAGGTCGCGCCGGAAGGTCCCCGCCTCCACCATGCGCCAGAGCTCCCGGTTGGAGGCGGCGAGGAGACGGACGTTCACCCGGCGAGCCGCACTGCCCCCGAGCGGGCGCACCTCGCCGTCCTGGACCACGCGGAGCAGCTTCGCCTGGAGAGGAAGCGGCAGATCCTCGATCTCGTCGAGAAAGAGCGTGCCCCCGTCGGCGAGTCGCAACGCGCCCGGTCGCGACTCGAGCGCGCCCGTGAAGGCCCCCCGCGCGTGGCCGAAGAACTCGCTCTCCGCCAGCGTCTCGGGAATCGCCGCGCAGTTGACGGGCACGAAGGCCCGCCCGCTCCGGGGGCCGGCGGTGTGGATTGCCCGCGCCACCACCTCCTTGCCGGTGCCGGTCTCTCCCTCCAGCAGGACCGGTGCCTCGGTTCGCGCAGCGGTGCGCACGAGCGCCCTCACCCGCTCCATCGCGAGACTGGCGCCGATCAGTCCCGCGAGCGGCTCGTCGCCGGGGGATGCGACCCGTCGCGGCGGGGCGCAGGCTGCCGCCGCACCGACGCGAGCGCCGATCTCGGGTGCGCCCAGCATCAGGTAGTCGGTCGCGCCGCCCTTGAGCGCGTCGATCGCCGCTTCGGCCCGATCGTGCTCGCCCACGACCACGACCGGCACCGGCGGCGTGCGGCCGCCGACGGCTGCCATCACGCGTCCCAGCTCGGCACGACCCGTGGGGCCGAGCACGATCACGTCGGGACGCTCGACGTCGAGGAGCGACCCTGGATCGCGTACGCTCGCGGACGCGCGCCGGAGGTCGGCGACGTGAGCCCGCAGCGCCTCGCACAGCGTGGCGGCAGATGGTTCGTCGTCGAGGAGCAGCACCCGCATCGGCCGGACGACCTCCCTGAAAGGGGCACCCGCGACGCTAGTCAAATGCCGCCACGGAGACAACGACTGCGATCGGAATACGCGGGATCGACCCGAGACTGCGTCTCGGGTCGAGAGGGGAGGCGAGGGTGGGGCGCTCGGTGGCGTGGGCGAGCGCCGTGCCGCGGCCGGCGAAGCCGGCGCGGCAAACGTGGCACGCGTGCCGTTTCAGCTCCGGGCGTGCTCCGAAACGTCTGCCGCGGCGGCTTCGCCGCCCGCGGCACGACGTCCGCACCGTAGATCGAGCTTCATTCCCGCTCTGCCTCCCGACCCGAGACGGAGTCTCGGGTCGGACTGATCTCGACCAGGACGACACCGGCGTCGACCATGTCACCCGGCGCGGCGGCCACGACGGCGACGGTGCCCGCGAGCTCGGCGCGCAACATGGTCTCCATCTTCATCGCCTCGAGCACGACGAGCGCCTGGCCGGCCTCCACCCGGTCTCCCGCGGACACCAGCACACGGATCACCTTGCCAGGCATGGGGGCGATCGCCACGCCGGCTCCGCTGCCAGCGGAAGCGCGGCGCGGCGCCTCGCCGAGCGCGAAGGCGTGGGGGCGCCCGTCGAGTGCGACCAGCACGCGATCGCCCTGACGGACGACGACGGCGCGCCACGCGCGACCGTCGACGGCGAGCACGAATTCCGTGCCGCCGCCGGGAACCGCGCCGACGGGACGGTGGGCGAGCTGTCGCACGTGGTGCTCCTGCCCGTCGACCGCGGCCGGAGCGCTCCCGGGAGGATCGGGCAGCTCGACGGTGAGCGTGCGCTCGCCCAGACGGAGTCGTGTCTCCATGCGCTCAGGTCGCGAGCCGCCAGCGTCCGAGGGTTTCCCACGGCGACGGAGCCACTGCGGGGCCGGCCGCGATGGTGGTCGCCCCGGTCGACGCCCGCAGGCCAAGCGCTGCGGCGACGGCGGCCGCCACGACCTCGGCCTCGTCCTGCCGCCAGCCCGAGAGGTGCTCGTCGACGAAGCCGGTGTGCGTCGCGCCGGCGAGGAAGGCGGGGTGGGCGGCCACGTCCTGCAGGAAGGCGAGGTTCGTCGCCGGGCCGAGCACCGTCGTCTCGCGCAGCGCCTCCCGCAGGCGCTCGACCGCGGAGGAGCGCCCCGGTCCCCAGACCGAGATCTTGGCCAGCAGCGAATCGTACTCGACGGGCACGGACATCCCCACGGCGATTCCCGAGTCGACACGCACACCCGGCCCGGCCGGCTCGCGCAGGGCGAGGATCACGCCGGCGCTGGGCAGGAAGCCTGCGGCCGGATCCTCGGCGCACACCCGCACCTCGATCGCGTGACCGCGGGAGGTGACGTCGGATTGTGCAAGCCCCAGGGGCTCGCCGCATGCCACCCGCAGCTGCGCCGCCACCAGGTCGATTCCCGTCACCCACTCCGTCACGGGATGCTCGACCTGCAGGCGCGTGTTCATCTCGAGGAAGTAGAAGCGTCCCTCTCCGTCGAGCAGGAACTCCACCGTGCCCGCGCTCGTGTACTCCACGGCGCGCGCCACCGCGAGCGCGGCCTCGGTGATCTCGGCCCGGAGCCGGGGCGTCATCACCGGGCAGGGTGTCTCCTCCACGATCTTCTGGTGGCGGCGCTGGATCGAACATTCCCGCTCGCCGAGATGGAGCAGGGTGCCGTGGCCGTCGCCGAGCACCTGCACCTCGACGTGGCGCGGTCGCTCGAGGAGCTTCTCGAGATAGACGCGCGGGTCGCCGAACGCGGAGTCCGCCTCACGGGCGGCGGTTTGCAGCGACTCCTCCAGCTCGTTCGCGTTCGCCGCCGCACGCATGCCCTTGCCGCCGCCACCGGCAGCGGCCTTGACGAGCACCGGATAGCCGAGGCTCGCCGCGCGTCGGGAGGCCTCGCCGACGTCGCCTGCAGCCACCTCGGCGCCCGGCACGAGGGGCACGCCCGCCCGCGCGACCATGGCGCGTGCGGTGAGCTTGTCGCCCATGGCCGCGATGGCCTCCGGCGACGGGCCGATCCAGGTGAGGCCCGCATCGACGACGGCGCGCGCGAAGGCGGCATTCTCGGCGAGGAAGCCGTAGCCGGGATGCACGGCGTCGGCGTTCGACAGAGCGGCCGCTTCGAGCAGCGCATCGATCCGGAGATACGACTCGCGGGCCGGGGGCGGCCCGATGGCGACGGCGCCGTCGGCCGCGAGCACGTGCGGCGCCCGTCGGTCGGCGTCGGAATGCACCGCGACCACGGCGAGGCCCTGCGCGTGACAGGCGCGGGCGATGCGGATGGCGATCTCGCCCCGATTGGCGATCAGCACTCGCCGCATCATCACATGCGGAAGACGCCCCACGTGGTTCGTGGCACCGGCGCATGCAGGGCGGCCGCGAGGGCGAGTCCGAGCGCGTCACGGGTCTCCAGCGGATCGAGGATGCCGTCGTCCCAGAGCCGCGCGGTGGCGTAGTACGGGCTGCCCTCGGTCTCGTACTTGGCCCGGATCGGGGCCGCCAGCTCCTCCGCCTCCGCGGCCTCGAGCGTCTCGCCCCGCGCCTCGAGCTGCTGGCGCTTGACGGTGAGCAGCGTCTGGGCGGCCTGCTCGCCTCCCATGACGGAGATGCGGCTGTTGGGCCAGGTGAAGAGGAGGCGCGGGGAGTAGGCGCGCCCGCACATGCCGTAGTTGCCGGCGCCGTGCGAGGCGCCGATCAGCACGGTCAGCTTCGGTACCGCGGCGTTGGCGACGGCGTGCACCATCTTGGCCCCGTCCTTCGCGATGCCGCCTTGCTCGTAGCGCTTGCCGACGATGAAGCCGGTGATGTTCTGCAGGAAGAGCAGCGGCACGCGGCGGGCGCACGCCAGCTCGATGAAGTGCGTCCCCTTGAGCGCCGACTCGGAGAACAGAACGCCCTGATTCGCGAGGATGCCGACCGGACAGCCGTGCAGGTGTGCGAACCCCGTGACCAGCGTCGGACCGTAGCGCGGCTTGAACTCGTGGAAGCGACTGCCGTCGACCAGCCGTGCGATGACCTCGCGGACGTCCGTCATGTGCCGGGGATCGCGCGCGACGATGCCGTGGAGCTCCGCGGGGTCGTATGCCGGCGGCTCCGGCGCCTCGCGCGCCAGCGCGGGCGGGGGCGGAGCGGGCACGGCGGCCATGATCTCGCGCGCCAGGCGGAGCGCGTCGGCGTCGTCCTGCGCCAGGTGATCGGCCACCCCGGACAGGCGGGTGTGGACGTCGCCGCCGCCGAGCTCCTCGGCCGTGACGTCCTCCCCGGTGGCCGCCTTCACGAGCGGCGGGCCGGCGAGGAAGATCGTGCCCTGGTTGCCGACGATCACCGCCTCGTCGCACATGGCCGGCACGTACGCGCCGCCCGCCGTGCACGAGCCGAGGACGACGGCGACCTGCGGGATGCCGGCCGCCGACATGCGGGCCTGGTTGTAGAAGATGCGGCCGAAGTGATCCCGGTCCGGGAACACGTCCGCCTGCAGCGGCAGGAACGCGCCGCCGGAGTCGACCAGGTAGACGCAGGGGAGGCGGTTCTCGAGCGCGATCTCCTGGGCGCGGAGATGCTTCTTCACCGTGAGCGGATAGTAGGTGCCGCCCTTCACCGTGGCGTCGTTGGCGACCACCACCGCCTGCTGGCGTGCGATGGTGCCGATCCCGGTCACCAGGCCGGCGCCCGGGGCGTCGTCGTAGCAGCCGTACGCGGCGAGCGGCGACAGCTCGAGGAACGGCGTGCCCGGGTCGAGCAGGCGTTCGACCCGCTCGCGAGCGAGCAGCTTGCCACGGGCGGTATGCCGGGCGCGGGCCTCGTCGGAGCCGCCCTGCGCGGCGCGCTGGCGCGCCGCGCGCAGCTCGGCCACCAGCCGTGCCATGTGCTCGGCGTTGGCGCGGAACTCCGGATCGCTCGGGCGGACGCGCGTCTCGAGCCGCATCCTCACCAGAAGAGCGAGCGTCGGGCGGCGAGGCCGTCGGCGAGCATGCCGGCGATGCGCCCCTTCACCTGATCGACCTTCTCGGCGATGACCTCGTCCTCGTCGTTGGGATTGCCCTCGAAGCGCATCGGCTCGCCGAAGTGGATGTGGTACTTCACGGGAAGCGGGATGAGGCCCAGCGGGCCCAGCCAGGGCCAGGTGAGGGTCACCGGGAAGGCGGGCATGCCGAGCAGCCGTCCCAGCCCGCGCAGGTTGGCGATGGCAATGGTCTGCTCCTCCGAGCCGACGACCGCGACCGGCACGATCGGGCTGTGCGTCTCGAGCGCGAGCCGCATGAATCCGTAGCCGAAGTCCTGCAGCTGGTAGCGCTCCCAGAAGAGCTTGTTCATGCCCCGCACGCCCTCGGGGAAGGCGATGACGCACTCGTCGGCCTCGAGCAGGTCGACGCAGTTCTTGCGGGTGCCGACGACCGACCCCGTGCGCACCATCGCGATGTTGACCCACGGGACCGTCGGCAGCCAGTACTCGCCCATGCCGCGGATGATGCGCGGCGGCTCCGCCTCGAGCACCATCGCCGTGCCGATCATCGAAGCGTCGATGGCGACCTGCCCGGCATGGTTGCCAATGAGCAGCATGCGCCCCTGCGGGAGGCGGTCGATGCCATGCGTCTCGACGCGGAACCAGTAGCGGTAGAGGAGGGCGCTCATGACGAGCCCACGCCTCGCGGCGACGGGGCTGAAGCCGAACGCGTCGTAGCCGTAGGCGTTCAGGTGGGTCGGGATGCGGCGCAGGCGGGAGTCGATCTCGTCCTCGATCTCGGCGAGCGACTCCTCGGCGACCTTCGACGTTCCCGGGAACAGCCCGGCGACCGTCTGGAGCAGTGACTCAGCGACGGACACTGGCGAAGGTGTCCTCGAGCGAGTGTCGCGGCGTGAAGCCGGTGGCGTTGCGGAATCGCCGGCCGTCGAGCGTGCAGGGATACTTGACGAAGTCGAACGCGCCGGGCGGCACGTGGTAGAGGCCGAGATTGAAGAGCTGCCCGAAGACCAGTCTGGCCAGGGGCTCGGGGATCGGGAGCGCGACGCCGCCGGTCTGCTCGACCGCCACCGAGAGCGGTACCGCGCCCGGTCCCACCACGTTGAACACGCCGTGCGTCCCGCTCTGGAGCGCGAGGGCGACCGCATCCGCGACGTCCTCCTCGTGGATGAACTGCATCATGGGGTCGAAGCCCATGATGGTGGGGACGTAGCGCTGGCGGAGGTACTGCGCCATCGAGCCCGAGACGTGAGGTCCCAGGATGCTCACCGGACGGAGGATGGTGGTGGCGATCTCCGGATGCCGCCACAGGAACGCCGTGCACAGCGTGTCCACCTCGGCGAGGTCGCGAATCTCGGGATAGGTGCGGCTGACGTTCAGGGGATACTCTTCGTCGACGTAGTACGGGTTGTCGGGGAGCGCGCCGTACACGTAGCTGCTCGAGATCACGACGATGCGCTTCACCCCGTGCGCGACGCAGTACTCGAGGAGCATCTTCGTCCCGAGGACGTTCACCTCGTGCCGCACGCGCGGCTCGACGCGGAAGTGCCGGATGAGAGCGTGGTGCACGATGGCGTCGGGCCGCTCGGTGCGGAAGATGTCCTCCATCTTGCGCTTGCGGAGATCGAGGACGTGCACGCTGATCTCCGGGGGATGGTCGTCCCACGGTGTCCGATCGACGCCGGTGAGGGCGAAGGTGCCGCCGAGCCGCCTGGCGATGAGCTGCCCCTGCCCGCCGGCGATGCCGGTGATGAGGATCTTCTCTCCCGGCCGGGCGCCGGCCTGGGGGGCGGCCGCGGCGGAGGCGGCGGCCGTCGCCTCGGGAGTCGGGGTGC
This sequence comes from uncultured delta proteobacterium, assembly GCA_963815115.1. Lineage (GTDB taxonomy): Bacteria > Desulfobacterota > Binatia > DP-6 > DP-6 > CAVQLX01. The sequence continues at coordinate 912,281 of CAWFFN010000005.1, forward strand.
CGCGGGCGGCGCGCCGCCCCGGCCCATCGATCGAGCCACGCGCCATGTCGCTGGCCGGGTTACGCCGGGGCGGCGCCCGCGGTCAAGCCGTCGTCGAGCGGAGGGCGCCCGGGAGCCGCCCCGGCCCCTACTGCTGCTGCTGGGGGAGTGCGTCGGGCGGTGGCTCGGGCTCCGCGCTGGCCACGTTCTCGCGCACGTGCTCGCAGCCGTCGTCGTCGACGGCGGGCCGCACGCGGACGTCGACCGAGAGCCGCTGACCCGCGTGGCCGCGATAGACGCCGCGCACCGGAGCCACGTCGCCGTAGTCCCGGCCGTACGCCACCCGGATGTGGCCGGCCGACACCGGCACGCCGAGCGTCGGATCGAGGCCGAGCCAGCCGATGTCGGGAACGAAGACCTCGGCCCAGGCGTGCGAGGCCTGACCGCCGATGACCTCCTCGAGGCTCGCGGCCGCGGGGTTGCGCGGCACGAGGTAGCCGGAGACGTAGCGCGCCGGAAGCCCGCGGCTGCGCGCCAGGGCGATGAGGAGGTGGGCAAAATCCTGGCACACGCCCGCGCCGGCGTTGAGGACGTCGTGCACCGAGGAATGGACGTGCGTGGAGCCCTTCTCGTAGCGGAAGTTGTCGTGCACGACGGTGGTGGCGGCGCGGACGAACCCCAGGGCGCTCCCGCCGCTCGCCTCCTCGACCGCGCGCAGGAGCGGCGCGATTCCTTCCGGGTTCGGCACGTAGGTGGACGGCACCAGGAAGTCGTAGTGCGCGTCCAGCAGTGCTTCTCGCTCGCGGTCGACCGCGGCCAGCGCGATGCCCCGGTCGAGCGCGGGTGCCGGCTCCTGCACCATCACGGTCGACTCCGCCTCGACCCGCAACCGGCGGTGCTTCTGGACGATGTTGAAGCGGTGGACCCAGTTGCCGAAGTAGTCGCGTGACGTCGAGGGCGCCGTCGCCGGGGTGGTGCGAAGCCGAAAGCCGATGCAGTGCTGGGCCTCGTCGTCATGCGGCTGGAGGTGGAGCTCGTTGTAGCTCTCGGAGACCGGGCCGTCGTACTCGAACTGGGTGACGTGATGCAGACGAACGCGGTTCATGTGCCGACCTCGTAGTAGAAATAGGTGCGCGCCACGTGCTCGCCGATGGCGCGGCAGGTGCGCTCCACCTCGGCGAGGAATGCGTGCAGCCCGCGGCCGACGATGTCCTCGATGCGGTCGTACTTGAGACCGTCGTACAGCCGTCCCGTCAGGCGCTCGGCCTCGTTCGCATAGGCATCGGGTCCCGAGCCGCTGAGCGCGCGCAGCGCCGTCTGCAGCACGCCGATGCTGAAGCGCAGCGAGCGGGGGTGCTGGGGATGGAGCAGGAGGAGCTCGGCGACGCGCTCGGGCTCGATGCGGGTGTTGTAGGTGCGGCGGTAGAACTCGTACGCCGCGACCGACTTGAGCACCGCCATCCACTGGTGGTTGTCCGGGTCGCTCATGCCGGGCAGGCCCTCGACGAGCGTGTGGTACTGCACGTCGACGATGCGAGCCGTCATCTCGGCCCGCTCGAGCACCTGACCGCCGTTCAGGAAGTGCCAGCCCTCGTCGCGCGGGAAGGTGGCGCGGCTGACGCCCATGAAGCGATGGCTTCCCGACTTGACCAGGTCACAGAAGGCGTGCGGGCCGGAGGCGAGCACGTCGTCGACGCGGAACCGGGTCACCTCGAGGTACAGGCTGTTCAGGTCCTCCCACATCTCGCGCGAGATGCGGTCGCGGATGGTGCGCGCGTTCTCCCGCGCCTTGGACACGCATTCCACGATCGAGTCCGGGTTGTCCGGGCTGAAGCCCAGGAACTCGAACACCGAGCGCGGCGCCGCCTCGTCGTACTGCGCGAAGAAGCGCTCATGCGCTCCGCTGATGATGACGAGCGGCTCCCAGCGCAGGCGATAGGGCTGATGCGCGCCCTCGAGCATCATGTAGTAGTTGACGTCGAGGATGCGGGCGGTGTCCTCCGCCCGCTCCATGTAGCGGGCCATCCAGAAGAGCGAATCGGCGATCCGGGAGAGCATCAGTCCTCGCCCTGCAGGATCCAGGTGTCCTTGCTGCCGCCGCCCTGCGAGGAGTTGACCACCATCGACCCGTCGCGCAGCGCCACGCGCGTGAGACCGCCGGGTACGATGGTGACCCGGTCGCCGTCGTACAGGCAGTAGGGCCGGAGATCGACGTGCCGGCCGACGAGGCGGCGGCCGTCGGCATCCCAGCAGGGAACGCGCGACAGCCCGACCAGCGGCTGCGCGATGTAGTTGCGAGGGTCGGCGCGCAGGCGGTCGCGGAAGGCCGCCAGCGTGGCACGGTCGGCCATCGGCCCCATCAGCAGGCCGTAGCCGCCCGATTCGCCCACCGGCTTCACGACCAGCTCGTGCAGGTGCTCGAGCACGTAGCCGAGATCCTCGGCGCGGTGGCACAGGTAGGTGTCGACGTTGCGCAGGATCGGTTCCTCACCGAGGTAGTAGCGGATGAAGGTGGGCACGTAGGCGTACACCGCCTTGTCGTCGGCGACGCCGTTGCCGACCGCGTTCACCAGCGCGACGTTGCGTGCCCGGTAGGCGCCGATGAGTCCGGGAACGCCGAGGATCGAGTCGGGCCGGAAGGCGAGAGGGTCCAGGAAGTCGTCGTCGATGCGGCGATAGATCACGTCGACGCGCCGCAGGCCCCGGATCGTCTTCATGAACACCACGTCGCCGTCGACCACGAGATCGCGGCCCTCGACCAGCTCGATGCCCATCTGCTGGGCGAGGAAGCTGTGCTCGAAGTAGGCGCTGTTGTAGATGCCCGGCGTCAGCAGCACGATGCTGGGACGGTCGCCGCCGCGCGGCGCGACGCTGCGCAGGATCTGCAGCAGCTCCGTCGGGTAGTGGTCGACGGGACGCACCTCGTACTCCTGGAACAGCATGGGGAAGGTGCGCGTCATCACGAGCCGGTTCTCGATCACGTAGGAGACGCCGCTGGGCGTGCGGACGTTGTCCTCGAGGACGACGAACTCCCCGTTCCGGGAGTCGCGCACGAGGTCGATGCCGGCGATGTGCACGTGAATGCCGCGCGGCGCTTCGATCCCGACGACCTCGCGGCGAAACTGCGCGCACGACAGCACCAGGGCGCGCGGGATCTTGCCGTCGCGCAGGATGCGTTGCGCTCCGTAGACGTCCTGCAGGAACAGGTTCAGCGCGACGACGCGCTGGGCGAGGCCGCGCTCGACACGGTCCCATTCCGAGCGCGGCAGGATGCGCGGCACGAGGTCGAAGGGGAAGAGGCGTTCCGTCCCGCGCCCGTCGCTGTAGACCGCGAAGGTGATGCCCTGGAGGAGGAACGAGAGATCGGCCAGTCGGCGGCGCTCGTCGAGCTCCTCGCGGCCCATGGTTCTGAGCCGAGCATGGATCTTGCGATAGTGCGCACGCGGTGCGCCGGAGTCCTCGAACATCTCGTCGAAGAACCCCCCGGGATCGTATCCGTTCAACAACGAGGCCACAGTCACCTGCGAGATGGCCGAGCAACCCGCGTGCCGCGAGTATCGGCTCACATTGCCCAAAAGACCGGCGATCTGTCCCGGACCGGGCCTGTTTGGCGGGCGGGGCGCTGCCCAACCGGCAGGCAGCCCTCGATTCGCGGGATATCTACAGGGTGAGCCGGCGGTGGGCGTCCAGCATGGCGGTGCGGATGGGCACGCCGTGGGGGCAGGCACCCGCACAGGGCGCGGGACAGCCGGCGCAGACCGACGCCGACTTCTCCAGCCGGGCATAGAGGCGCATGCCCTCGCGCTCCCAGCCGTAGTCGCGGGCGTACATGCGGTAGCGCAGCACGTCGTGGATCGGAAGGCTCTCGGGACAGGACCCCAGGCACAGCCCGCAGTGCGGCTGGCAGTAGTCGCCCTCCACCAGCTGATCGTAACGCTCGAGAAGCGCCACGTCCTCCTTGCGCAGCGCGCTGCCCGATGCGGCCAGATACTCGTCGACGTGCTGCAGCGTGGAGAACGAGATCACCAGGCAGGAGACGTTGGGATTCGAGAGCACCCAGCGGAACGCGGCCTGCGAGTATGCCGCCTGACCGTCGCGGAAGCCGGCCAGGTCGGCGTGGCGCGCACCCTTGAGCGTCTTCATCGCCACGATGCCCACGTCGTGCTGCTTGGCCTTCTCGATGATGTGCCCGAAGTGGGGCCACATCCCGAAGTGGTACGCGAGCATCATGACGTCGAAGCGTCCCGAGTCGATCGCCGTGTTCGCGACCTCCTCCAGGTTCGGCGTGTGCGTGCTCACGCCGAGGAAGCGGGCCTTGCCCTGCTCCTTCAGGCGGTCGAAGGCCTCGTGGATGTTGGGCGCCATCAAGCGATCGACGCGGTCGCACGAATGGATGTGGATGAGATCCACGTGGTCGGTCTGGAGCCGGCGCAGACTCTCCTCCACGGACTCGATGATCCGGGGCACTGGCGTGTCGCTCGGCAGGTGACCGTCGGGCCGGCAGAACTTGGTGGCGAGGAAGATCTGGTCGCGCCGCCCCTTCATCGCCTGGCCGAGGAGCGTCTCCGAGCCGGCGTCGGCGTAGTCGGGAGCCGTGTCGACGTATGTGACGCCGCGCTCGAGCGCGGCCGAGGGGACCTCGAGATCGCGGATGCGGCCGGAGCCGAGCGAGATGTCGGAGACCATGACGTTGGTGCGCCCGAGGCGCCGGTGCGCGCGGATCTGCGAGCCCGCCCACTCCGGACGCGGCGATGGTGCGGTGCTCTCGACCTTGGCGTTGAAGATCTCGCGGCCGACCGCGATCCAGCCGGCGTTCCGGCCGACGGCCGCCGCGGCGCCGCCCACCGAGGCCGCCACGGCGGCGCCACCGGCGCGCAGCACCGCGCGACGGGTCGATCCCTCCGTCGTGGCGACGAAGCCCGCGGGTGCGCCCGCCCCGCAAGCCGGACACGCCACCCGGTGAACGCGCAGGGTCGTGGCGACCACGGCCGCGAGCAGCACGATGACCGGGAGCCAGAGCTTCCACATCGGCAGCAGGCTTTTCTGCATCCCTTCCATCACGTCGTGCAGGAGGTCGCCGCCGAGCCACGCTGCCAGGAGAAAGCCCAGTCCCCACAGCGCAAGCAGTGAGCCTCTCGCCAGGCGCATCGCCCGCCGTTCCATCTGACGACCGCAATCCGGGCAGATCATGACGCTCTCCTCGCTGTTGACAGCCCGCGCCGCGTCGGCGCAGGGAGTCGCCTCATGACCTACAGGCAGGGGCGGGACTCGCGCAACGGGCGGATCGGCGGTGTGCTCCTGCTGCTCGCGCTCTCGGCCGGATCGAGCAGAGCCATCGACCTCGGGACGGCGCGGCTGGTCGACCTCACGCATCCGTTCGACGAGACGACGATCTACTGGCCGACGGCGCGCCATTTCCAGCTCGAGGTCGTCGCCCACGGGGAAACACCCGGGGGGTGGTGGTACGCCGCCAACAACTTCTGCGCCGCGGAGCACGGTGGCACGCACATGGACGCACCCATCCATTTCGCGGAGGGCCACTGGACCGCCGACGAGATCCCGCTCGAGCGCCTGATCGGGCCCGCGGTGGTGGTCGACCTCCGCGCACGGGTTGCCGGCGATCGTGACGCGCTGCTCCGGGTGCAGGATCTCGAGGCCGACGAGGCCGCCCATGGTCGGATCCCCGATGCGGCCATCGTGCTCGTGCGCACCGGATGGTCGCGCTACTGGGCCGACCCCGGCAGCTATCTCGGCACCGCCGTCGCGGGCGACACCGCGCATCTGCACTTCCCCGGCGTCTCGGGCGACGCGGCGGCGTGGCTCGTCACTCGGCGCCGGATCCGCGCCGTCGGCATCGACACGGCATCGATCGACCGGGGTCAGTCGCACGACTTCCTCGCACACCGGGCATTCGGGGCCGCGAACGTCCCGATCTTCGAGAACCTGGCCGCGCTCGAGGAGATGCCGGTGCGCGGCGCGACGTTCGTCGGGCTTCCGATGAAGATACGCGGCGGCAGCGGCGGCCCGCTGCGCGCGATCGCGGCGCTGCCGTGAAGCGTCGTTCGCTCGCGTCGTCGCCCGCGGGCTGGGCAGCGCTGCCTACGGTCTGAGCATCGTGCCGTCGGATACCGCGTGTTTCGACGCCAGGATACGCGGGATCCGTGGCGAGCGTCTTGCTACCAACGTCACGACATGAAGCGGATCGACGCCATCATCAAGCCCTTCAAGCTCGATGAAGTGAAGCAGCGTCTGGAGGCGGCGGGCGTGCATGGGGTGACGGTGAGCGAGGTGAAGGGGTTCGGGCGCCAGAAGGGCCACACCGAGCTCTACAGAGGGGCCGAGTACGTGGTCGACTTCCTGCCCAAGGTGCAGGTCTCCGTGCTGGTGCCCGACGAGCGCATCGCGGACACGGTCGAGGCGATCCTGGAGGGAGCGCGTACCGGGCGGATCGGAGACGGAAAGATATTCATCACCGCGGTCGAGGAGGTGATCCGCATCCGCACCGGCGAACGGGGCGCCGCGGCGGTGTAGGGTCGCGAACCGGGATGCAGGACCGCCCATGAGGCGGCGTTTGACCGGCGTGCTCGGGAGGGCGGAATGCCTTCCCGGGCACGCGCCGTTTCGCAGCGTGACGGGCCGCTCATGAACGGAAGGGACGTGGACATCTCCGGCGTGAACGCCCGCCTGGTGGAGGCGGCGGAGACGGGCGAGACGATCGAGGTCATCCTCGTCGTGCGCGGCAAGGTGCGTCCGGTCCGGGGCGCCGACCGCCGCCGCTGGCGGATGCGGGTCGACAGCGACCACGTGCTGACGTTCCGCGCCGATGCCGTCGTGGCTGCGACGCCGATCCCGAAAGGGGCGGGCCCGGGGACACGCGGCCGGTGAGCACCACCCGTGGAGCGGGTGCTTTCACGGCGAGCAAGCCGATGCCCGTGGAACGAGCGGTGCTGTCGTCGTCAGGCTCGAAAGGTGCGAGGGGCGAGGGCGTCATCCTGGCACCGCCCTTGCTCTGAAGACCCGTGTAGTCTTCGGCTGGCCCGGCAAAGACACACCAGTCCCCCCCTGGTGGCCGGCGCGCGGCAGGCCAAAAAGGCGAGTTAGGCAAACGGGTCCGCATAACCTGTTGGGTCGATGGGCAGCCTGGCCGCCGCCAGCCGAAGACTACGCGAAAGCCGACCGGCCCGCGCTGCGGCTTGCGGATTGAGCGGTGCGCTTTCGGCCGCGACCAGCCTGCTCGCGATCGAGCCCACGCAGTCCGGGAACACGTGCGTGGGGTCAGGACGACGCGGTCCAGCGCGGTCTTTGAACCCCGGGACGAAAGGGTTAGTCTCGGCCGGTCATGGCGGAGTCCAACGACCGAGCGAATCTCACCCGCTGGCTGGAGCTCGCCCGCAAGGAGCGCCGCGGAGCGGAGCCGGACGACCTGGTCTGGCAGACGCCCGAGGGTCTGGCGGTCAAGCCGCTCTACTCGCAGGCGGACGTCGCCGGTCTCGACGTCCTCGACACCGTGCCCGGCGAATTCCCGTTCCTGCGCGGCCCGCGCGCCACCATGTACGCGGAGAAGCCGTGGACGATCCGCCAGTACGCCGGCTTCTCCACCGCCGAGGAGTCGAACGCCTTCTACCGCGCCAACCTCGCTGCCGGACAGATGGGCCTGTCGGTCGCCTTCGATCTCGCCACCCATCGCGGCTACGACAGCGATCACCCGCGCGTCGTGGGCGACGTCGGCAAGGCCGGCGTCGCGATCGACTCCGTCGAGGACATGAAGATCCTCTTCGACGGCGTGCCGCTCGACAAGATGTCCGTGTCGATGACCATGAACGGCGCCGTGCTGCCGGTGCTGGCGAGCTTCATCGTGGCCGGCGAGGAGCAGGGCGTGCCGCGGGCCAGGCTCACCGGGACCATCCAGAACGACATCCTGAAGGAGTTCATGGTCCGCAACACCTACATCTACCCGCCGGCACCCTCGATGCGGATCGCGGCCGACATCATCGAGTACACGTCGAAGGAGATGCCGCGCTTCAACTCGATCTCGATCTCGGGCTACCACATGCAGGAGGCCGGGGCGACGTGCGATCTCGAGCTGGCGTTCACCATTGCGGACGGGCTCGAGTACGTGCGCGCCGCGCTCTCGAAAGGGCTCGACATCGACGCCTTCGCGGGGCGCCTGTCGTTCTTCTTCGCCATCGGGATGAGCTTCTACATGGAGGTGGCGAAGCTGCGCGCGGCGCGTCTCCTGTGGGCCACGCTGATGAGGAAGCACTTCGGGCCCAAGCAGGCGGCCTCGCTGATGCTCCGGACGCACTGCCAGACCTCGGGCGCGAGCCTCACCGAGCAGGACCCCTTCAACAACATCGTCCGCACCACCATCGAGGCCATGGCCGCCGTCTTCGGCGGCACCCAGAGCCTGCACACGAACTCCTTCGACGAGGCCATCGCGCTGCCGACCGACGCCTCGGCACGCGTCGCCCGCAACACCCAGCTCATCCTCCAGCTCGAGACCGGGATCCCGAAGGTGATCGACCCCTGGGGCGGCTCGTACTTCATGGAGGCTCTGACCCACGCGCTCGCGGCGAAGGCGCTCACCATCATCGACGAGGTCGAGCAGCTCGGCGGCATGACCAAGGCGATAGAGGCCGGCATGCCGAAGCTGCGCATCGAGGAGGCTGCCGCCCGCCGTCAGGCGCGCGTCGACCGGGGCGAGGACGTGATCGTCGGCGTGAACAAGTTCAAGCTGGCGGAGGAGCCCGAGATCGACACGCGCGAGATCGACAACACGGCGGTGCGCGAGGCGCAGGTACGCGGTCTCGAGCGCATCCGCGCCACCCGCGACGCGGGCAAGGTCCGTGACACGCTGGCGGCACTCGTGCGCTGCGCGGAGACGGGGGAGGGAAACCTCCTCGGGTTCGCGGTCGAAGCGGCGCGGGCGCGGGCGACGATCGGCGAGATCTCGGACGCCCTCGAGAGCGTCTGGGGCCGCTTCCAGGCCCAGATCCGGTCGATCTCCGGGGTCTACGGCGGGCACTTCGCGGACGACGCCGACTGGAAGGCAATGCGCGAGGAGATCGACCGCTTCGTACACGATCAGGGCCGGCGGCCGCGACTCCTCGTGGCGAAGGTGGGCCAGGACGGGCACGATCGCGGCGCCAAGGTGATCGCGACCGCCTTTGCCGACCTCGGGTTCGACGTGGACGTCGGCACGCTCTTCCAGACGCCCGAGGAGGTGGCACGCCAGGCGGTCGAGAACGACGTGCACGTGGTCGGCATCTCGACCCAGTCGGGCGGCCACAAGACGCTCGTGCCGCAGCTCGTCCGCGAGCTCGAGCGCCTCGGCGCCGGGGACATCGTGGTCACGGTCGGCGGCATCATCCCGGCGAAGGACTACCGGATGCTCGAGCAGGCGGGCGTCAAGGCGGTCTTCGGCCCGGGCACGAACGTGCCGAAGGCGGCGCGCCGCGTGCTCGAGCTGATCAAGGTTCCGACCCGAGACTTCGTCTCGGGTCGGACGGGGAGCGAGCGTGCGACGTCTTGACCGGTGCGATCGTCGTGCCGCGAGCGGCGAAGCCGCCGCGGCAGACGAGCCGGCAGCGGAAGCGACATGCTCGTGAGCGGCGAACGCTCGCCTCTGGCCTCTCCCAAGGGTTGCCGCGCCGGCTTTGCCGGCCGCGGCACGGCGGTCGTCGGGTTCACGGGGCGCCACACGCTCGCCTCCCCTCTCGCCCCGAGACGAAGTCTCGGGGCGTGGTAATGCGGCTCGCGGCCGACCTCGTGGCCGGCGATCGCCGCGCGCTCGCCAAGGCGATCACGCTGGTCGAGAGCACGCGCGGCGACGACCAGGCGGGGGCGCAGCGGCTGCTCGAGCAGGTCCTGCCCCGGACCGGGCGCGCCGTCCGTGTCGGCGTGACCGGCGCGCCGGGCGCGGGGAAGAGCACGTTCATCGAGGCGTTCGGGCTCTATCTCATCGCGCGGGGGAAGCGCGTCGCGGTGCTGGCCGTCGATCCGTCGAGCGCGCGCTCCGGCGGCAGCATCCTCGGCGACAAGACGCGCATGGCCCGGCTGGCGGTCGCGCCGGAGGCGTTCATCCGGCCCAGCCCGTCTGGGGGATCGCTCGGCGGCGTCGCCCGCCGCACTCGCGAGGCCATTCTCGTGTGCGAGGCGGCGGGCTACGACGTCGTGCTGGTCGAGACCGTCGGCGTGGGTCAGTCCGAGGTGGCGGTCGCCTCGATGGTCGACTTCTTCCTGGTGCTGATGCTCCCGGGCGCGGGCGACGAGCTGCAGGGCATCAAGAAGGGCATCCTCGAGCTCGCCGACGCGCTCGCGGTCAACAAGTGCGACGGCGACAACGTGCGGCGCGCGGAGCGCGCGGCGGGCGAGTACCGGGCAGCGCTGCACCTCTTCCGTCACGTGAGCGCGAACTGGGACCCTCCCGTGTTGCTGGTGAGCGCCCTCGAAGGTCGGGGCATGGAGCAGGTGTGGGCCACGGTCGAGGACCACAGGGCACGCCTGAGCGCGTCCGGCGAGCTGGCCGCACGGCGCCGCGACCAGCAGCAGCAGTGGTTCGTGTCGATGCTGCGCGACGGCCTGGAGGAGCGCTTCCGCCAGCGCCAGGACGTCCGCCGGCTCCTCCCCGACCTGGAGGCGGCGGTCGTGGCGGCGAAGATCACGCCCACGGAGGCGGCGCGCCGATTGCTCGCACTGCTCGACGACGGCGGCGACGGCGGCGAGCGCGCGAGCGCGCCGCGCCGTGCGCGGGGGTGAACCGTGAAGATCCGCGTCGGACTCGGACTCGCCCAGCTGCCGTTCGCGGACGCGCGGGCGTTCTGGCGCTTCATCGAGCGCTGCGAGGCGAGCGACCTCGACTCCCTGTGGCAGACCGACCGCCTGGTGTCCTCGGTGCCCCAGCTCGAGCCGATGAGCGTGATGGCGGCGCTCGCGGGCGGCACCGAGCGGCTCAAGTTCGGCATGAACGTCACGGTGGTGAGCTTCCGCGACCCGCTCGTGCTCGCCAAGGAGTGCGCCACGATCGACTTCCTGAGCGGCGGCCGGTTGCTGCCCGCCTTCGGCGTCGGTCCGGCGATCGCCCCCGAATGGGCTGCCACCAGCCGGCCGTACGCCGGCAGCGGCGCGCCGCGCGGACGAGGCGCTGGAGATCATGGCGCGTCTGTGGACGGGCGAGCGCCTGACCTTCACGGGCGAGCACTACCGCTACGCCGGCGCGCGCATCGCCCCGCTGCCGGTGCAGCGGCCGCTGCCGCTGTGGATCGGCGGCAGCAGTCCGGCCTCGATCCGGCGCACGGCGCGGCTGGGAACCGGGTGGCTGGCCGGTCCGCAGAGCCCGGAGCAGGTGGGGCCGGTCATCGCGGCGATCCGCGAGGCCAGCGCCGCCGCCGGCCGGCCGATCGATCCCGACCACTACGGGGTCACCGTCCCGTTCCGCTTCGGATCGCCCGACGAGCCGCTGGTGCAGGCCGTCGGCACGCAGCTCGCGCAGCGCAATCAGGGTGCCGATCCCGCGCGTCACGTCGCGATCGGCGGCGCGGCCCACATCCTCGACCGCCTCGACGAGTTCCGGGCGGGGGGCGCGTCGAAGTTCGTGCTGCTCCCCATCGCCGCCGGGGACGCCGAGGTGCTCGATCAGACCGAGCGCCTGATCGGTGAGGTCCTCCCGGTGGTTCACGGGCCCGAGGGCAACGGCTGGCGAAAGCGCCCGGCGGCGGAGTACACTACACCTGCCGCGCCCGCCGCGCGCACGCCCACGAGGGAGCCCGAGCGATGACACGCGAAGCGCACCTGCTCTACGACGCCGACGGCAAGCCCACGCACGATGCGCCGTGGATCTTCCGCACCTACGCCGGGCACACCAACGTCGCAGGAGTCGAACGCGCTCTACCGGGCGAATCTCTCCCGCGGCCAGACCGGCCTCTCGATCGCCTTCGACCTGCCCACCCAGTGCGGCTACAGCTCCGACCATCCGCTGGCGGTGCCGGAGATCGGCAAGGTGGGCGTTCCCGTCAACACGCTCGACGACTTCGCGCTGCTCTTCGACGGCATTCCCGTCGACGAGATCAACACCTCGATGACGATCAACGCGACCGCGATGTGGCTGCTGGCGCTCTACGTCGCCCTCGCCGAGCAGCGCGGCGTCGACCCGGCGCGGCTCCAGGGCACGACGCAGAACGACATCGTGAAGGAGTACCTGGCGCGCGGCACCTACATCTTCCCGCCGCGCGAGTCCGTCCGCCTCATCGTCGACATGTACGAGCACTGCCTGCACCACGTCCCGCGCTGGAACGCGTCGAACATCTGCTCGTACCACCTGCAGGAGGCGGGCGCGACGCCGACGCAGGAGCTGGCCTTCGCGCTCGCCACCGCCATGGCCGTGCTCGACGCCGTGCGCGCGCGCGGCGGCTTCAGCGGCGACGACTTCGAGCGCTGCGTCGGGCGCGTGTCCTTCTTCGTCAACGCCGGCATCCGCTTCGTCGAGGAGATGTGCAAGCTGCGCGCCTTCGCCGAGATGTGGGACGAGATCACGCGCGACCGGTACGGCGTGACGAATCCGAAGTACCGGCTCTTCCGCTACGGCGTGCAGGTGAACTCCCTCGGCCTCACCGAGGAGCAGCCCGAGAACAACGCCTGGCGCATCCTCATCGAGGCGCTCGGGGTCACGCTCAGCCGCACCGCCCGCTGCCGGGCGCTCCAGCTGCCGACGTGGAACGAGGCGCTCAGCCTGCCGCGGCCCTGGGACCAGCAGTGGTCGCTGCGCCTCCAGCAGATCCTGGCCTACGAGACCGACCTGCTCGAGTATCCCGACCTGTTCGACGGCTCGCCCGTGGTGGCGTCCAAGGTCGCGGCGCTCAAGGCGGCCGCCTACACGGAGATCGCGACCATCGAGGAGCTGGGCGGCGCCATCGAGGCGATCGAGTCGGGCTATCTGAAGGCGGCGCTGGTTCGCAGCCAGGCGCAGCGGATGGCGCGCATCAATGCGGGCGACGCGGTGGTCGTCGGCCGCAACCGCTGGACCGAGGGCCTGCCGTCGCCGCTGCTCTCGGGCGAGGACGGAGGACTCTTCCGGGTCGACCCCGGGTCCGCCGCCCAGACGCTCGAGATGCTGCGCGCCACCCGCAGCCGGCGCAGCCAGGCGGCGGTGGACGACGCGCTTCGCCGCCTGCGTGACGACGCGGTCGCGGGCAAGAATCTCATGCCGGCGTCCATCACCTGCGCGAAGGCGCGGGTCGCGACCGGCGAATGGGCGGACGTGCTGCGGCAGATCTTCGGCGAGTACCGGCCGGCGACGGGAATCGACGGCCAGCAGCTCGGCCTCGAGAACGCCCGGGTCGCCGCGGTGCGCGCCCGGGTCGCCGCCTGGACGGCGGGGCACGGGACGCGGCCGCGCATCGTCGTCGGCAAGGCCGGGCTCGACGGCCACTCGAACGGCTCGGAGATGATCGCGGTCGCCGCCAAGCACGCCGGCTTCGACGTGGTCTACGGCGGCATCCGCATGACGCCCGAGGAGATCGTCCAGTCGGCCGTCGAGGAGGATGCCTCCGTGCTCGGCCTCTCCGTCCTCTCCGGGTCGCATCTCGAGATCGCGCGCATGGTGCTCGAGGCGCTCGAGCGACAGGGAGCGCGCGAAGCCATCCCCGTCGTCCTCGGCGGCATCGTGCCGGATGCGGACGTCGAGCCGCTCGGGCGCCTCGGCGTCAAGGCGGTCTTCACGCCCCGCGACTTCGACCTGATGGCCGTGATGGACCGCATCCTCGACGTCATCGGTGCGCCCCGCGATGAGCCCGAGGCACGCGTCGCCAGCGCGTGAGCCGGCGAGGCGTGGCGGCGCGCCCCCGGCGCTCGATGCCGGCGTGCGGGCGTTGCTCGAGCGCGCGGCACGGCTCGAGAAGCACCCGCTCGCGCGTCTGATCACGCTGGTCGAGCAGGAGCACGACGCCGGTCGCGCCGGGCGTGCCGCGCTGTTCCGCCACCTGGCGGCCCATGCCGACGCCTACCCGCTCCGCGCCCGCGTGATCGGCATCACCGGAACGCCGGGGTCGGGAAAGTCGACGCTGATCGGGCGGATCGCCCTCGAGCTGCTGCACGATGACCCGAGCGCGCGCGTCGCGGTGCTGGCGATCGATCCCTCGAGCGCCGAGTCGGGCGGGGCGCTCCTCGGCGACCGCGTGCGCACGCATTTTCCCGTCGGGGAGCGCCGCATCTTCTTTCGCTCCCAGGCGACCGACGGCGATCTCGGCGGCGTCGGGCGCCGCACCTTCGCGGTCACGCGTCTCCTGCGTCACCTCTTCGATTTCGTCTTCGTGGAGACGGTCGGCATCGGGCAGAGCGAGATCGAGGTCACGGCGCTCGCCGATCTGACGGCGCTCGTCCTGCAGCCGCTCGCGGGCGACCATGTCCAGTTCCTGAAGGCGGGCGTGATGGAGGTGCCCGACGTGTTCGTCATCAACAAGTGCGACGAGGCCGCGCTGGCTCGGCGGAGCCTGCACGAGCTGCGCTCGGCGCTCGACACGGCCCGCGTCGGCCGCGAGGCCCATCCCATCTTCAAGACGAGCGCACTGCGCGGAACCGGGATCGCGGAGCTGGCCGCCTTCCTGCGCCGGACGGTGCAGCCACCCGACGCGACGTCCCTGCGGCGCCGCGAGCGCCACTTCCTCGCCCGGGCGGTGGCGGGACGTTACGGCCGCTTCGGTGTGGAGGAGCTCGAGCGGGTGATGGCGGCGTGGCCCGCCGAGCGTGCCAGGCGGGCCTCCTACGAGGAGCTCGAGGACGCCGCGCTGGAGGAGATCCGCGGCCGCATCCGGCCGCGCGAGGCGGGGGCGTAGCCGTGCTGCGGCTCTACGACCACCTCGCGTCGGGCAACGGCTACAAGGTCCGATTGCTGCTCCATCAGCTCGGCATCCCGTTCGAGCGGGTCGAGCTCGACATCGTGCAGGGCGAGACGCGCACGCCGGAGTTCCTGGCGAGGAACCCGAACGGCCGCATCCCGACCCTCGCGCTGGAGGACGGAAGCCACCTCGCCGAGTCGAATGCCGTCCTCTTCTACCTGGCCGACGGGACCGCCTTCCTGCCTGCAGATCGCCTCGCGCGCGCCCGCGTGCTGCAGTGGATGTTCTTCGAGCAGTACAGCCACGAGCCGAACATCGCGACGGTGCGCTTCTGGCTGCACACGGGGCTCGATGAGGAACGGCGGTCCATGCTCGCTCTCAAGCGGCGGCTGGGCCACGCTGCTCTCGGCGTGATGGAAGGGCATCTGCGCGAGCAGACCTTCTTCGTCGGCGAGCGCTACGGCATCGCCGACATCGCGCTCTACGCCTACACCCACGTGGCGGACGAGGGCGGCTTCGAGCTCGAGCCCTATCCCGCGGTCCGGGCGTGGCTCGAGCGCGTGCGCGCCCAGCCCGGCCACGTTCCGATCACGTGGGAAGGCTCGACGGCGACGCCCTGACGGCCCTCGAGTCGCCCGCGCTACTCGGGATCGACGAAGCGCGCCGGCCGCTTCTCGAGGTTCGACTGCACCGCCTCGAGCTGGTTGGGCGAGCCGATCAGCGAGCGCTGGATCGCCTCCTCGAGCCGGAAGCCCTCCTCGCGGCTGGCCGCCACGGTGGTGTTGAGGAGGCGCTTCGCGGCGCGCACCGCGCTCGGCGACTTGCCGGCGATCTCCCGTGCCATCGCCAGCGCCGCCTCGCGCGGCGACTCCTCGACGCGCGTCGCGAGGCCGAGCGCGACCGCCTCCTCGCCCGACACCACGCGGCCGGTGAACGTCAGCTCCTTGGCGACGTCGAGCCGCACGAGATGGCGCAGCGTCTGGGTGCCGCTCATGTCGGGGATGAGACCCCAGCGCACCTCCATCACCGACAGCCGGGCGTCCGGCGCGACCAGGCGCAGGTCGGCGGCGAGCGCGATCTGCAGTCCGCCCCCGAACGCCACGCCGTGCACGGCCGCGATCACCGGCACCGGCACCTCCGCCCACACCCAGGCGGCGCGCTGCGCGAAGTTGACGGCGTCGCCGGTCTCGCGCTCGGCGAGGCGCTGGCCGCCGCCGCCGTCGAGACCCATGAAGCTCGCGAAATCGAGCCCTGCCGAGAAGCCGCGGCCCTCTCCCGACAGCACCACCGCACGCAGGGACGGATCGCCCGCCAGCCGCCGGCCGGTAGCGACCAGCGCCTCGAACATCGCCGGATCGAGGGCGTTCAGCTTGTCGGGGCGGTTCAGCCGGACGTCGGCGACGCCGCCGCTCGTCTCCACGTGCATGCGCTCGGACATGCCCGGTGTATCGAGCCTGGGGCGCGCCGGGTCAAGCCGCGGTCCGGGACCGGCAGCGGCGCTACGCGTCGATGCGATCGCTCAGGCCAGCGAGGCGCGGCGCGCGCGCACCCACTCCACCACCAGCGGCAGGATCGAGATCACGACGATCGCCAGGATGACGGCCTCGAAGTTCTGCTGCACGATCGGCATGCGTCCGAAGAAGTAGCCCGCGAGGGTGAGGCCGAACACCCACACGCATCCTCCGGTCACGTTCCACATCGCGAAGCGCGGGTACGACATCTCGCCGATGCCGGCGATGAAGGGCGCGAACGTCCGCACGATGGGCACGAAGCGCGCGAGGAAGATCGTCTTGCCCCCGTGGCGGGCGTAGAACTCGTGGGTGCGCCGGACGTGCTGCGGATTGAGCAGGCGCGAGCGCGGGCTGGAGAACACCTTCGGCCCCAGGTAGTGGCCGATGGCGTAGTTGGCCGCGTCGCCGAGCACGGCGGCGGAGACCATGACGAGCAGCAGGAGCGGGAGCGAGAGCGGCGATCCGTCGATCGAGGCGAGCGCTCCCACCGCGAAGAGCAGCGAGTCGCCGGGCAGGAAGGGCGTGACGACGAGCCCGGTCTCGCAGAAGAGCACCACGAAGAGCACGACGTAGAGCCAGGGACCGAGCGTGCCGGCCCACACGTTCAGGTGCCGGTCGAGGTGCAGCAGGACGTCGATGATGGTGCCGATCAAGTCCACGACGGGTCCACGAGGGCTCCGGGCGGCGGCGCTCTCAGGCGCCGCGCTGGAAGCGGAGCGGCACCCCGTGGCACCGTTCCGGGTCGAGGTGAAAGCCGCCGCCCGTCGCCGTCGGCGCGAAGGCCGCCAGGGCGGGACGCGCGGCGCCGAGATCGGTCACGTCGAGCACCAGGCCCGTGAGCCCCTCGCCGTCGGCGTCGTCGGCGACGAAGCGGAGCCGCACCCCGCCTGCCGCCACCGCGTCCGTGCCGAGCCGCTCGAGAGCGAGCTTGCCGGCGAACAGCTCCGCGGCGCCTGCCACGTCGCGGCTGCGGGCGGTGACCTCGGCCAGGGCGAGCCCGGCCAGCGGACCGCTGCCCGCGGGAGCGTGATGCGACTCGCCGGGCGGCGGCGTGGCGAACTCGACCAGCACGCCGCGCGTACCCTTCGGATGGAGGAAGCAGATGGTCCCGGCGAGACCGGCGCGCGGCGTCTCGTCGATGAGCGGAAAGCCGGCCGCGCGCGCGCCGGCGAGCTCGGCGCCGACGTCCGGGGTCTCGAAGCACACGTGGTGCAGGCCCTCGCCGCGCTTCTCGAGAAACCTGGCGACACCTCCCTTGGCGTCGACCGGCTCGAGGAGCTCGATCTCGCTGCGCCCGATCGGAAGCAACGCCGCCTTGACGCCCTGGTCGAGCACCGTGGCCTGCTTCGAGACGCGCAGCCCCAGCCCGTCGCGCCAGAACGCCAGACCATCCTCGAGGCGCTGCACCACGAGGCCGACGTGATGCACGCGGGTCAGCATGGGAGGGGCGTCTCTACCAGGCGCTTCCGGGGCCTGCAAGGCGACATGGGCCTCCGCGCGGATGCCCTAGAACGTGAAGCTGCCGAAGCCGACCGTGATGCCGGCGGAGCCGACCACGAGCAGCACGCGGGCGCCCCGTTCGAGTCGCCCGGCGTCGCGCGCGACGCTCAGGCCCAGCGGAAGCGCAGCCGAGACGGTGTTGCCGTACTCGCGATGGGTGGGGAAGAACCGGTCCTCCATGCCGAGGCGACGGGCCACCAGCGTGCAGGCCGGCTCGCTCGGATTGTGACCGAAGCCGATGTCGGCTACCCGCGCCCGGAGCTCCGGCAGCGATTCCCACACCTCGCCCACGCGGCGTATGCCCGCTGCCACCAGCGGGCGGGAGAGCGAGAAGAGACGGTCCGGCACGCAGCGGACGTCCGGGACGCCGGGATGGAAGTCCGCCAGCCCGCGGAGCGGAAGCACGCACAGCTCGAAGAACTCCGGAAAGGTGCGGAACGCGAACAGCCAGTCGTCGTGGCCCCGATCCGCCACCAGGACGGTTGCCGTCGCCGCCTCGCCGATGGTGAAGGAGGCGAGGCGGTGCTCGAGCGCGCCCGCGTCGTCGAAGCGGAAGTCGGCCCAGGCGCGGTAGAGTCCGCACTCGCACCCGACGATCAGGGCGCACCGATATGCCCCGGTCGTGAGAAAGCCGTGCGCGACGTGCACGGCGCGCAGCCAGCTCGCACAGGCGTCGAGGACGTCGAAGCTGGTCGCCTGCGTCAGCCCCAGCTCGCCCTGGAGCGCGGTCGCCATGGCCGGCTCGAGCCAGCCGCGGCCGACGGCCGCGTAGATGACGAGATCGACGTCGGCGGCCGCGACGCCCGCCTGCTCGAGCGCCTGGCGGCTGGCGCGCAGGCCGACGTCGACCGCCTTCTCGCCGTCGGCGAGCACGTGACGCACCTCCGTCCCGGCGGCGGCGCAGAAGGCCTCGACCGCTCCGGTGACCGCCGCGAGCGAAGCTGCGTCGAGCCGGTCGCGGCTGTGGCTGCGGATGAGGTCGAGGACGTCGGCGTTGGTGAGGCGGCGGCGCGGCAGCGCGTGCGAGATGGCGGCGATTCGCATGGCGGGATCTGCGTGCCGCGGACGCCCGCTATTCCGCCTGGATGCCGGTCAGGATCGGCTGTCGCGTGGCGTGTCGCGCGGCGCCCCAGCCGGCCAGGATGGTGGCGACCAGGACGAGGGCCACGAAGCGGGCGGTGGTGGCGAACGCGAAATGGAAGTCGAGGTAGTAGCCCAGGAGATAGCGATAGTTGACGTCGAGCCAGATCCAGGTGGTCACGACCCCGAAGAACAGACCGAGCACCGACCCGAGAATCCCGATGGCAGCCGACTCGATCACCACGGAACGCCGCACCGTGCGCTCGTCGGCGCCGATGACGCGCCAGAGCGCGAGCTCGCGACGGCGCTCCCATAGATCGGCCAGCAGCAGGTCGAAGATGCCGGCGAGGGTGACGATGACGATCAGCAGCTCGATGGCGACGGTGAAGGCGTACGCCTCGTCGATCTTGCGCGCCAGATAGTCGACGCCCTCCTCCAGGGACTGGACCTTCAGCCGATAGCGGTTGCTGAACGTCTCCAGGATGAGACGGCGGACGGCGTCCCGCGACGCACCCGGCTCGAGGAAGACGAGGATGCGATTCACCGTGGGCTCCCGCCAGTGGGTGACGAAGACGGATCGGCTGAGGATCACCGTGCCCCGGTTCGAGACGTAGTCCGGTACGATCCCGACCACCGGCAGGGTGAGGACCCCGCTCGGCGTGTCGAGGTCGACCGGATCGCCGAGCCGCTTGCCGAAGCGATCGGCGAAGCTCTCCGACACGTTGATGCCTCGCCCCTCTCGCACCGCGCGGGCGGCGCTGTCGGGGTCGCCGGCGCGATACCACGACCTCGGGTAGCGCGACGGCTCGAGCAGCCCGTCGCTCAGCGCCGCGAGCGCGACACGCTGGCCCTGGTACATCATGCCGGGAACGATGCGCAGCATGTCCGTCGCCCGGACGCCGGGCAGCGCTCGCAGATCCACCGCCAGCGTCGCCGGGATCGGGCTCTCCAGCCATCCGCCCTCGGTGGCGACCGCGCTCACCGCGAGGTCGCTCGCGAGGAAGCCGTTGACGAAGTAGCCCTTCACGGACGTCCGGTGGCTCAGGGACAGCGAGGCGACGGTGATCGCGACGGCGAGCACGAGCGCGATGGCGGCGACGGTGACCCCGGTGCGGGTCGGCGCACGCAGCAGGCTCTCCGCCGCCACGCGTCCCTCGGGTCCGAACAGCCGTGCCAGCCACCGCCCGAGGAGCCGCGCCGACACGTGCACCAGCGGCACGGCGATGACGATCGCCGACGCCAGCCAGAGGGTCGAGCCGATGTTCCCCCACAGGCTCGACTTGAGCCGCACCTCGAGGGCGAGTGCCGCCACCACGACCGCGCTGGTGGCCAGCCACAGCACGACCAGCAGACCGACGCGCGTGTGCGGCCCCAGGCTGCGCGGGTCCGCCCGCAGCACCTCGAGCGGCTCGCGCGACGTGACGCGCCGGGCGGCGAAGTACGATGCGAAGAGCGATGCGCCGATGCCGGCGGCGGCGAGCGGCAGCAGCGTTCGCGCCTCGACGACGAGACGGTCGACGGGGAAGCGGAGCTGGAAGATCACCCCCATCGACGCCGACACCATGCCGAGCAGCAGATGAGCGAGCCCGATGCCCAGCGGAAGCCCGACCAGGACGCCGAGCACGCCCAGCGCCAGGGCCTCGAGGAGCAGCAGGCGCAGGAGCTGTCCCGGATCGGCGCCGCTCAGCCGCAACGAGGCCAGCACGAACGCGCGGTGCGCCGCGCCGGTCGAGGTCGTGTTGTAGACGATGTAGATGCCCGCGAGGAGGCAGAGGAGGCTCAGGCCGGTGAGCATCGCCTGGAACGACGCCAGGATGCCCTCGTAGAGCGTGCCGCGCTGGAGCGGTGGCGCGATGCTCAGGGTCGGCGGGAGGGTCGCCCCGAGGCGGCGCTGTACCACCTCCGGCGCGGCGTTACCCCGGAGTACCAGGTCGATCTGGTCGACGAGGTGGTCCTTGCCGAGAGCCATCTGCGCGGCGGGCAGGTCCATCACCGCCAGCGCGCCGCCGAACGCCCGCGCCATGCCCTGTGGCTCGAGCAGGCCGCGTACGGTGAACGTCGCCATCCCCTCCCTCGTCGAGAGGCGGAGCGGGTCGCCCACCCCGAGTCCGCGGCTGGCGGCGAAGCTGGTGGTGAGCGCGATCGAGCGCGGATCGGCGAGCCACGCCAGGGTGTCGGAGCCGCCATCGGTGAGGCCGATGTGGTAGCGCGCGAGCGTGTCCTCCTGGGTCAGGTCGACGCCGAACAGCTCGAGCGTTTCGCCGGGATCGTCCGCCACCG
Organism: uncultured delta proteobacterium; assembly: GCA_963815115.1. GTDB lineage: Bacteria > Desulfobacterota > Binatia > DP-6 > DP-6 > CAVQLX01. Next base: position 933,462 of record CAWFFN010000005.1, read on the forward strand.
CGAGCGAGCCGCGCACGAGTCCGAGCGCCACCTCGACGCCGGGATCGGCGCGCGCGGTGTCCACCGTGGCTTCCGGGAACCCGACCTCGCCCGTCCCGAGCGTGATCTCGAGCTGCGCGGGGCCGGCGATCAGCTCGAGCGTGCGCCGGAAATCGTCCAGCACGCTGCGGTTGATGATCGCGATCGCGACCATCAGGGCGGTCCCGGTGGCGATGCCGCCGATCACCAGCGCCGTCCGGGCGCCGTTGCTGCGCAGCTGATGCAGGCTCACCTGGCGGAAGAGCCGCAGCACGAGATGCTAGCGCGCGAGGGCGCGCGCCGGGTCGCGCGGCATGTCGACGAGCGCCATGTCCTGACGGAGGGCGCCGTCGACCAGACGCAGCACGCGGTGGGCGTACGCGGCGAACACCGGATCGTGCGTCACCAGCAGGACGGTCACGCCGGTGGATTCGTTGATCTCGCCGATCAGATCCATGAGCTGCCGTCCCGCGACCCGGTCGAGGTTGCCCGTGGGCTCATCGGCCAGAATGATCGCCGGCCGGATGACGAGCGCGCGCGCGATGGCGAGGCGCTGCTGCTCGCCGCCGGAGAGGTGAGTGGGATGATGGCCCGCCCGGTGCTTCAGGCTCACCTGGGCGAGGGCCTCGTCGACGCGTTCGTCGACCTCCGCCTGGCGCACGCCGTCCAGCACCAGGGGCATGCCGACGTTCTCGCGGGCGCTGAGAAAGGGGAGGAGGTTGAAGGCCTGGAGCACGTAACCGATGCGGCGGCGCCGGAGAGCGGCCGATTCGGCGGCGCTCATTCCCGCGACGTCCGCGCCGTCCACGAGGACGCGGCCGTTCGTCGGGGGCGTCAAGCCGGCGATCAGGTGCAGCACCGTGCTCTTGCCCGACCCGCTCGGGCCGGTGAGCGCCCAGAACCCCGCGGGCGGGCACGCGAAGGAGAGATCGTCCACGGCGCGGACCGCGGTCTCGCCGCTGCCGAAGACCTTGGTGACCTGACGGAGCTCGATCATGTCCCGGTAGCGAAGCGCTCCCGCAGCTTCTGCGTGACCTCGTCGAGCCAGGCGAGCTCGGCCCGGACGCTGAGCTCGGCGCCGTCGATGAGGAGCTGCGTGACGAAGGAGTCCACCGGAGAGCGGGCGAGTCGGCGCCGGTGCACTCCGAGCAGGCTGAGCTGGCGCATGTAGGCTTCGCGCTGGTGATCGATCAGGCGGAGCAGCTCCGGCATGCGGGCCGGTCCGGCGAAGAGCAGCTTCACCGCGAGCTCCTGGCGGAGCGGCCGGGGCGCGTCGGTGGGGGGAGCAGGATGAAGTCGTCGAGGCTGCGGCGGCCCTTCTCCGTGATCCGGTAGAGCTTGCGGCTCGACTCCGGACCGGCCAGGACGTGCTCGATCAGCCCGTCGGCGGCGAGGCGGTCGAGCACCCGGTAGACCTCGCCGAAGTTGAGCTGCCAGAAGTTGCCCAGCAGCCGCTCGCAGTGCCGCTTGAGCGCGTAGCCGTGGACCCCGTCGGGATGCTGGGAGACGACTCCCAGGAGCGCGTAGCGGATGCCGGTGCCCTGGCGCATGGCTCCTTCCCGAGATCGGGCGGTGGCGAACGACACCACGCTGACACGCGCCCGGGCGGAGTGTCAAGGGCGAGAAGGGCGCTGCACGCCAAAACCCTTCCGATCCGGAATACGCGACGGCCGTCGTCCCGGCCTCCGTGCCGGCGGCGGCGCGCGGGATGCCCGGCCCGCGTCCGGCAGCTCCGCCCGTCACCCCGATGTTCGATGCTGCGCATCGAGCCGGTGGGGAGATGCTCCGGTGCAGAGTAAAATGTGGGCCTGCTAAGCAAGCTAGCATTGACTCCACGGGGACCCTTCTGGCAGGCATGATGGTGAGAGGACCGCGCCCGAGCGCGGGCGCGGTCATCGGGAGGCAACGATGGAGCAGCAAGCGCGACGTGCAGCCGGACAGGGCGAGCGCGGCGACGACTCGGGGGTCACCTGGCTCGCCCCGCTCCTGCCACCCCAGGTCCTCGGACGTCCGTATCGCTCGCCCGAGCAGCAGCTGATGGCTGCGGTGCTCGAGGATGCCATGCGAGAGCTGTCGCGGCCCGTGCAGGTGTGGATCGGCGCGGCGGGGCGACAGCGGGCCGAGGTCCAGACCTGGTTCGAGTCGGACGATGTGGCGTGGCCGTTCTCCTTCCTGAACGTCTGCGAGGCGCTCGATCTCGACCCCGCGCGCCTGCGCAGGCGGATCGCGCGGCTCGGGTCGGACGGCGGCCGCGTGCTGGCACTGCGATGACACCGGAACCGATCCTGGACGAACGGGGCGCCCGGAGCTGGGGCCCGGCGCGTCAGACGCTGCGCGCCCTCCTCGCGCGGCAGGCCGACCTCGGTCTGTCCGCCTCGGCGGTCGAGGCGATGGTCTGTCGGGTGCACTTCCTGTGCTGTCGCGCGGGAGAGCAGATCGTCTCGGGTTCGGCACAGGCGGGCGCCGTCTGCCTCGTCGTCGGCGGGGTGGTGAGGATCGTCTGCGAGGGCTCGTCGTCGAAGCCGATCACGGTGCAGATGGTCGGCGCGGGCGGCATTCTCCAGCTCGACACCGCGACCTGCGAGTCGGGCTCCGACGTGGTCGCCATCGCGCACACGCCCGCGCTGGTGGCCTACCTGCCGAGCACGGCGTGGCGGGAGGTGGCCTGCCACCTGCGCGTGGAGGAGAGCCTGCGCCTGGCCGCTCGTGCCTGGCAGACGCTGTCCCGCCGGCTCTACGAGCGCTCGGCGCTGCTCGCCATGCCGGTCGCGGACCGGGTCCTGCACCAGCTGCGGGTGCTCGCCCGCGACTTCGGCCGGGCGCATCCGGCAGGCGTCTGCATCGACCTCCCGCTCAGCCATGCCGATCTCGCCGGCATGGTGGGCGCGGCACGCGCCAACGTGACCCGTGCCGTCGTCGGGCTGCGAGCGGCCGGCCGCCTGGTGCGGGCTCCGGGACGGTTCGTGCTCGCGGCGGGTGCCTGAAGCGACCAAGCTACCCAGCAAGCACGCATGCTGCCGCTCCGGCTTCGACGAGGCGTCTCAGCCGTCGATCAGCGTGAATCCGCGGGTCGTCTTCCCGATCCGGGCGCGGTAGGCGAGGAAGTCGCGCCGGTCGATCGTGAACACCCTGGTCGTCCGCAAAGCCTCCGCGGCGGCGACGAGCGACGCGTCGGCGAGGTCCATCGGGTGGTCCGCGTATCGATCCATCAGCTCGAAGGCTCTCGCGAGGGAGCGCTCGGCGAGGAACCACACCGTCATCCCCTCGGCCTCGACGAACGCACGCAGCGCACGGGCTCCTCGGCTACCGGGATGCAGCAGGTGCATCGCCTCGGTCAACACCGGCACCGTCGTGACGAGCCGAGCACGCAGGGTCTCGAGGATGCACCGTGCGCCCTCGTGGGCGTCGTCCTTGGGGTCGAACAGGGCGACCAGCGGACCGGTGTCGACGAGGATCACCGACGATGCTTCGAGCGCAGGATGGCTCGAAGTCCCTGCTTTGCACGCCGGGCAGGCACGCGCGCGGAGCCACCCGCCCCCAGGTCGATCGCGCGATAGATCTCGTAGGGAGCCGCACCGCGCTCGTCGAGCACCGCCCGACGTGCTGCCAGGAGGCCATGCTTCAGCACACCAGAGACGGAGAGGCCCGTGTGGCGGCGGACCTCCGCGAGGGCGTGTTCCGCTTCTTCGTCGAGCCGCACCGTCCTGGTCGCCATGTATGACGTCTGTAATACAGGTGAGCGCGGGCCGCAAGCGGACCCGGGCGTTGGCGTTCGACGCGTCGGATGCTGTGGACAGGCGAGCAGGAAGAGCCTACTGCGCGCGTGGGCTTACAGGACGGCCGAAGTCAGACGTTCGCCAGCGGTTCGACTTCTGCCGGGGCCCCTGGACAGCCCGTCTTCAGGGGGGCAAACGCGCGAACCTTGACGCCTCGATATCGGGCGCTCGCCGGTCGCCTCGCCCACCACTCTCGCTGGGGCTTGCGCCGATCGGCACAGCTGGCCGACTACCTGCGCGTCCGGTAGTGGTGGAACCGCCATGGCTCGCTTCGGCTGGGCCTGCTCGATCGTCCTGATCGCCTTCGCCGTTGTTCGCTCCGCAGACGCCCCGACCGTCCGTGTCCGGTATCACGTCGATGCGAGGCACTACTTCGAGACCAGTCCGCGCGCCACGCGTTCCCTGCTCTTCGAGCTGTACTCCACGCGCCCCTGCGTCGGCCCCGCCCTGAAGCAGGAATTCGTCCAGGTCGAGGCGGTTCCTGCGGCGCCAGCTCGCCTCCGACGGCAGACGAAGAATGCCACGCGGCAGCCTGCGGCGCTGACGCTGGAGACGGATGTCGCGTTGGAGACGCCGCCGCCTGCGCTGTACCTGCGCGTCACGGGCCCGGGCGTGAAGCCGATTGGTGACGACTGCCAGCGGCAGGCGACGGAGGTCGCCGGCCGCGAGGCGCAGCGCCCGCCGCCGTGCCCCCGCGATGCGGTTCCCTTCAACCTGCTCTGCGTGGACCGGTACGAGGCGAGCCTGTGGGAGATCCCGGATGCGCGCGTCGACCTGATCCGCAAGGTCATCGACGGGACCGCTACACTGACCGATTTCACGGGCCCCGGCGTCCGGCAGGTCGGGTTCCCGGGACCCCCGTTCGGCCATGCGGCGGTCCCCGGCAGCTTCCTGCCAGGGGGCGCCTACATGCCCCGCGTTTACGCGGTCTCGATTCCCGGCGTCCTGCCCTCGACCCTCGTCTCCGCCTACCAGGCCTGGGCCGCGTGCGGATACTCCGGGAAGCGCCTGTTGACCAGCGCCGAATGGAGTGCGGCGGCGGCGGGAACTCCCGCCGCCAACCGCCGGGACGGCGCGAACGACTGCAACACCGGTGCGGGCATCCTCCCCGCGGGTGCACCGGTCAAGACCGGCTCCCGGTCGCGCTGCGTGTCGAGCGCTGGCGCCTTCGACATGGTGGGCAACGTCTCGGAGTGGACCATGGACGGCTACACCACGACTCGCTATCGCGGCGGCGCGTGGGATGCCGGCGACGAAGCCGGCATCTCGTTCACATGGCTGGACGAGCCGGTCACCCAGGACAACGCCGTAGGACTTCGCTGCGTTCGCTAGATATGGAGCCACATCTGGAGGTGGAGCAGCATGCCTCGGCCCTCTTGCATTCGGATGCCATCGGCAGGGCCTCGATCTGCCTTCGGTCGTCCCCGCCCAGCACTCGCCCGATGCGGCGGGCGACCGCGGTCACCAGCCGTGCGACGTCCGCGTCTGTGAGGTGTGCGTCGCCCGCACGCTAGCCGAGCGCGCCCGAGCGGTGCAGCTCCTCGATCCGCGCGGCGTCGTAGCCGAGCACCTCCCGCAGCACCGCGTCGGAGTCCCGTCCGGGCTCGCGTGCCGCGATCCCTGGAACGGGCAGCGCCTCGCCGATCGGTTTGATCGGCGACGGCATGAGGTCGGTGCCGGCTTCGGGATGCGGGCGCATCGGCATGCGGGCGGCGAACTGCGGGTCGCGCGGCACCGTCTTCACCGTGTTCACCGGGCAGATCGGCGTGTTCACGCGCTGCCCGAAGGCGATCCACTCGTCGGTGGTGCGGGTGGCGAAGATCGCGGCCAGCTCGCGCCGGAGGACGACGTTCCCGCGCGCGTGGTCGGCGTAGCGCGCGCCGGGGTTCGCGGCGAAGAGATCCGAGCGGCCGATGCCGTCGCAGAAGTTCTTCCAGAACTCGCGCTCGGACGCCATGAAGAGGATCAGGCCGTCCTGCGAGCGGTAGTACTGGTAGCGGACCGCTTCCTTCATGCTGTCGTCGCCGACCGGGCGGCGCGGTCCCTTGCCGTCGCCGTCGTTGCCCGTCACCTGGTCTTCGGGGCGTTCGTAGGCCTTGTTGCCCTCGATGCCGTTCCAGTTGAACGCCGCCGCGGCGTCGCTCTGCGCCACCTCGAAGCGGCACCCGGCGCCCGTGGCGCGCGCGCGGACGATGGCCGCGCAGATGCCGAGCGCGGCATACAGGGGACCTGCGTTGATGCCGACCGGGGTATAGGAGGGGATGGTCGGGAAGCCCTCGGCGTCGTACGCCGGGCGCGCGACGCCTGCCCAGGCGTCGTACGCGATCCCGTGGCTCGGCATGTCCTTGTAGGGGCCGGTCATGCCGTAGCCCGAGTGGGTGCAGAAGACGATCCTCGGGTTCGCCTCGCGCAGCCGGTCGTAGCCGAGGCCGCGGCGCTCCAGCGCGCCGGGCCGCATGCCCTCGATCACCGCGTCGGCGCGGCGCACGAGGTCGAGATACGTCGCCACGCCTCCGGGGGTCTTCAGGTCGAGGACGATGCTTCGCTTGCCGCGGTTCAGATGCCAGTGGAGGAGCGAGATGCCGTCGATGATGGGGAACGCCATGCGGCGCACGTAGTCGCCGCCCGGGTTCTCCACCTTGACGACCTCGGCGCCCAGGTCGGCGAGATGCATGCCGACGGCACCCGGGCCGAGAAGCGAGCTCTCGATGATGCGAACGCCGGCGAGGAACCCGCCGGTCGCGGGATCGGTAGCCATCGGGGGCCCGGTGTAGCACGCGGCCCCCGGCCGCCGACACCTCAGCCCAGCACGCGCCCGCGCGCGACCGTGCCGCCGCCGTCGACCGGGAGGAGCGCGCCGGTGACGAACTCGCTCTCCCGGCTCGCGAGGTACACCACCGCCCAGGCGACGTCGTCGGGCTGCCCGAGGCGCGTCAGGTGCATCGCTTCCAGCTCCGCGCGCCGCTCGGCCGACATGCCCGCGTCGCGCCGCTCGTTCACCACGTAGCCGACGGAGAGGGCGTTGCACCGGATGCCCTGGCGGCCGTAGTCGACCGCGATCGAGCGCGTCAGCGCGTTCAGGCCGCCCTTGCTGGCGACGTACGGGGCGAAGCCGGCGCTGGCGCGCTCCGCCTGGCGCGACGACACGTTGACGATCGAGCCGTGACCCGCCCGCAGCATGTGCGGGATCGCGGCGCGGCAGAGCCACGCCACGCTCGTCAGGTTGACCCGCAGCACGCGCTCCCACGATGCGGTGTCGAGCTCGCCGACCGGGCTGCGACCGATGGCCACGGCGGCGTTGTTGACCAGCACGGTGAGGCCGCCCAGACGCGCGGCCGCCGTCTCGACGAGGCCGGTGCACGCGGACTCGCCAGCGAGGTCCGCCGGGAGGAAGACCGCCTCGCCCCCCGCCGCGGTGATCGTCTCGACGACCGCGGCTCCGCGCGCGCCGTCGCGTCCGTGCACCGCCACGCGCGCCCCCTCGCGGGCACACAGGATCGCCGTGTGCTTGCCGATGCCCGAGGTCGATCCGGTGACCAGCAGGCGTTCGCCAGCGAGCCGCATCGGTGCGGCGCTCAGAAGCCGTACGCCGCCTTGAGCTCCGGGTCCTTGGCGGCCAGCATCTGGGCCAGGTTGACCATCACCTTGCACTGCTTCCAGGTGGCGTCGTCCTGCATCTTGCCGTCGATCATGTGGACGCCGCGACCGTCGGGGATCGCCTCGAGCACCTTCTTCGCGAAGCGCACCTCGTCGGCGGGCGGGCTGAAGACCTTCCGCGCGATCGCGATCTGGCTGGGATGCAGCGACCAGGCGCCGACGCAGCCGAGCAGGAAGGCGGCCCGGAACTGATCCTCGCAGCCGAGCGCGTCGCCGATGTCGCCGAACGGACCGTAGAAGGGCAGGGCGCCCATCGCGGCGCACGCGTCCACCATGCGCGCGATCGAGTAGTGCCACGGATCCTGCTGCGCGGTCGGCCGCGGAGCGTCCGGATGCGCGGGGTCGGGATCGCTGCGCACCAGATAGGCCGGATGGCCTCCGCCCACGCGCGTGGTCTTCATCCGACGCGAAGCCGCCAGGTCGGCGGGCCCGAAGCTGATCCCCTGCAGGCGCGGGCTGGCCGCGCAGATCTCCTCGACGTTGGTCACGCCCTGGGCGGTCTCGAGGATCGCGTGCACGAGAATGGGGCGATCCACGCGATGCTTGGCCTCGAGCTGCGCCAGGAGGCGGTCGACGTAGTGGATGTCCCAGGGTCCCTCGACCTTCGGGATCATCATGACCTCGAGGCGGTTGCCGATCGCGCCCACCAGGCTGCCGATGTCGTCCAGGCACCACGGGCTGTCGAGGCTGTTGACGCGCGTCCAGAGCGGGGTGCCGCCGAGGTCGATCTCGCGCCCGATCCGCATCAGCCCCTCGCGCGCCGCCAGCTTCTTGTCGGCGGGGATGGCGTCCTCGAGGTTGCCGAGGAGGATGTCGGCCTGCTTCGCCATGTCGGGAAGCTTCGCCGCCATCTTCTCGTTGGACGGATCGAAGAAGTGGATGCAGCGCGAGGGCTTGATCGGAATCTCGCGCACCGGGTCGGGGGCCCCGATGGCGAGCGGCTTCAGAAAATCCCGGGGGCTTCGCATGGCCCCCTCATGTAGACGGCGCCGCCGGGCCGGTGCAACCCGCGCGGGGCGCGGGCCGGGGATGCCTCAGCGCCGCCCGTAGTCCAGGGGAGCCCCCTTGCGCTGCGCGTAGATGTAGGCCTCGAGGGCTCGCATCTTGGGATCGTCGGGCGCCAGCGGCGTGCCGCGCACGGGATGCTCGATGCACCAGTTGATCATGTCCCGCAGCAGGGCCACGCGCCCGAGCTGGACCTGGAACTTGGGGTAGGTCTCGGGGTGCGTGTTGGCGGCGTGGGGATGGCACATGTCGCACGACACGGCGATGGTGCTGCCCAGCTCGCTGGCGTCGTGGAACACGCGCGAGCCGCTGGCCGCCATGACCATCGACTCCCGTGACCACGTCTCGACGTCGCGCTTGCTGATCTGCCCGTAGGTCTGCCCCTGCCCCCGTCCGATCAGGCGGCTGTTGTCCGCCGGCTGTACCAGCTCGTGCTTCTCGAGCTCGTCCTTGACCCAGTCGCGCTCGGGGTTCTTCTGGCGCCACTGCGACATGAGCGCGTCGGCGATCTCCTGGCCCTGCTCGCGGGTCTTCGGCCCCGACGGGACGGACGTGGTCGTGTGGTTGTCGCAGAGCGTGACGACCGTCGTCCCCGGCTGCGCATTCGCGCGCCCGAGCCACCGCGTGCCGAGCAGGCCGCCACCGAGCGCCACCGCGGCGACGCCGACCAGCAGCATTCCTCGCCTGGTTCTCATCGTCGCCCCCCTCAGTAGCTCGTCAGCGTGGCCGGGGCCGGCGGCGTCTTGCCGGTCGCGACGTAGGCGGCCGACACCTGGATCGGATTGCGGTTCCACAGGTTGTACACCGCATCGACCATGCCGTTCGCTTGCACGTTGACGGAGCCGGTGCCGAGGCCGTCGTTGGGATCGAACGGGTCCGGCCGGTTCATCTGGATGGTGAGCTTCGGCAGGCCCTCGGGTGCGTAGGGCCACGGCCACGCGGTCGACAGCATGCCGTGGAAGTGGATGTTCCCGATGCGGTTGGTGAGCATCTGGTGGGTGTGGCCATGGATCACCGTGACGTGCGCGAAGCGCTTGAGGATCGCCTGCACCTGCTCGGCGTCGTCGGTCCAGAAGTTCCAGGGCCGGTAGTACTTGTAGAGCGGCGAGTGCGAGAACACGATCAGCGGCGTGTCGGCGGGAACCTTCGCCAGGTCCTGCTTCAGCCACTCGCGCTGCGCATCGCCGACCTCGAAGCGGCTCTGGATGCCGTTGTCGAGCCCGGCCACGGTGTGCATGCGCTCCTCCGGCGTCATGCCGCGCGCCGTCCAGAAGTCCTTCTCGACGACGCTCTGCAGGACGACGAAGTGCACGCCCTTCCAGTCGAAGGAGTAGGTCTCCGGCCCGAACAACGTACGCCACTTGTCGCCCAGGTCGAGGTACCAGTCGTGCTCGCCCACCATCATGTGGACGGGCGCCTTCAGGTTCTTCAGTATCTGCGCACCGAGGTCGAGCTCCTCGGGGGCCCCGAGCTGCGCGAGGTCGCCGCCGAAGAGCACGAAGTCGGGCGCGGGGTCGAGCCCGTTGACGTCGTCGACCGCGCGCAGCAGCTGGCGCACGAAGCGGTCGTTCGTCTCGCGCTTGTAGAGGTGAGAGTCGGAGACGTACGCGAACGTGAAGGGCTCGACCTTCCCGCTCGCCGCGTCCGCCACCGACACGGTCTGGAAGGAATGGGGATGGAAGCGCGCGCCGCTCCCGATCGCGGCGGCGGCCGCCGCCAGCGACACCTTGAGAAAGCCTCGGCGGTCCAGTCCGCGCAGCCCCCGGAGCAGGGCATCGCGCTCCTCGTAGTATCGCGTCTCGACGCTCGTGTGCCGGCGCATCGCTATCGCCCTCCGCTTCCCGGGCCGCCCGCCGCGCGCTCCTCGAATGGCAGCACGCGGCGCATGGCGAGCTCCTCGTCCCGGAACGGCCGCTGGGTGCGCGAGCGCTCCTGCTGAGCGGCGTGCTGCCGGGCGTTCTCGTCCTTCAGCCGGTCGTCCGTCATGGAGAAGAGCAGGGCGACGACGGCGTCGATCTCGTCTTCGCTGAGCGCCAGGGGCTCGATGCCCCCGTCGAGGTACGGGTTCGCCTCGCCGCCCTTGTTGTAGTGATCCATGACGTCCCACAGGGTCTGGAGCGAGCCGTCGTGCATGTAGGGCGGCGTGACGCCCACGTTGCGGAGCTGGAGCGTCTTGAAGCCGCCGATGTCGGAGCGGTCCTTCGTGACCATGAAGCGGCCGAGCTCGGACATGTCGGTCTCGAGCGCCAGGTGATCGATCGCCTCGAGACCGGCCTTCCCCTTCGTCTCCGCCAGCGTCTTCAGCGCCTTCTTGGCGAGCTCGTTGAAGTTCTGGTGCCGCGCCGCGACGCCGATGTTGTGGAAGCGGTTGTCGGTGCCGATCGGGTTCGACGGGTTGAGCGCGTGGCAGCTCATGCAGCGCGCCTTGCCGTTGAACAGCACCCAGCCCTGGCGGGCCTGATCGGAGATGGCCTGCCCGTCCCCGGCGAGGAACCGGTCGAACGGCGAGCCCAGGAAGACGAGCGTGCGCTCGAAGGCGGCGATCGCGCGCCCGATGTCGTCGTAGTTGGGTGGCCGGCCGTAGGCCTTCTGGAAGAGCTCCCGATAGGCGGGATCGCCGGCGATCGCCTGCACCACGGCCTCGCCCGAGGGCTGCCCCATCTCGACCGGGTTCACGATGGGCAGCTTCGCCTGCTCCTCCAGGCTCGGGGCGCGGCCGTCGAGGAAGAACTCCTGGAAGAAGAGCGCGTTCAGGGTGGTGGGCGCGTTGCGCCGGCCGAGCTGGTCGCCGATGCCCTCGGAGACCGGCCGCTGGTCGGTGAAGCCCTTGGCGACGTCGTGGCAGGTGGCGCACGCGACCGTGCCGTCCTTGGAGAGATGCAGGTCGAAGTAGAGCTTGCGCCCGAGCTCGATGCGTTCGGGCGTGGTCGCGTTGTCGGCGGGAATGAGCTCGCTCCAGGTCGCGATATCGACGCCTCCCGGCTGCCTGGGCACGGTGGGGGCGACGCCGAGCTTCTCGAGCAGCTCGAGCTGCGCCTGCGGCGCGAGGGCGCCGTGCAGGCCCTCGTCGGCCGCGTGGCCCGCCTCGGTTGCGCACGGCAGGCCGGCGCCGACGAGCAGCAGGAGGGTGGTCATGCCGAACGTTCCTCGCCTCATCATGAGTTCTCCCCTGTGAGCTCGGTCGTTCGCAGGTCTCCGATGCTGCCCGGGCCCGTGCTCGCATGGCACAGCGCGCAGGTCTCCGATGGTGTTCGCGCCGCATCCGACACCAGCAGATAGGAGACCGGATCGTGGGTCCACGCCAGGATCCGCTCGCCACCCGCCTCGATCCAGCGGAACTCGACGTTCCCCGATCGGAGCGCGCGACCCACCGGCGGCCAGGCTCGCCGCGGCAGCACGAACAGCGAGACCGGCCGCGCCCCGCCGTCGTAGAGCACGTAGCCGGCCGGCGTGCCCGCGAGCTCGACCGCCGCGGCGCCGCGCAGCGCGAAGCCGCGGGTCTCGGCCTCCGGCACGTCCGTGAAGAATGGGACCTGCCGTTGCAGCCAGCGGCTGACCTCGACCGCGTCGCGCGACGCGAGCCCGATGGGCGCCCGGCCTCGGGTCGTGGTCCGGTGCACGTCGAGCGCGGCCCGCACCTCGGGCGGCAGCGCGCGCTCGCCACGCCGCGCGAGCGTCCCGGCCAGCACGACCCCCAGGATGGCCACCGCGACGCCGGCCGCGCGCAGCGGCCATGGCCGGGACCGCGGGCGCAGGCTCGCCGCCACCCGGGTCCCGAGATCGTCCGGCACCTGCCGCGGATAGAGGACGCCGACCATGCCGCGGAAGGCTCGCTGACGCTCGAAGGCGTCGCGACAGGCGGCGCAGCGCCCGAGATGCGCTTCCACCTCGATGGCGCCCTCGACGTCGAGCTCGTCGTCGGCGTAGGCCTGCACCCGGTCGCGCATCATCCCGCAGCTCATCGGACGGCTCGCTCTGCGGGGCGGCTTCCGACGATGCCGCGCTCTCGAGCCTGGCGCAGCAGGGTCGCGCGCAGGAGCGCCCGTCCGCGTGCGAGCCGCGACATCACGGTGCCGAGAGGACAGCCGGCCACCTCCGCGATCTCGCGATAGGCGAAGCCGGCGACGTCCTTCAGAAAGACCGGCACGCGGTAGGTTTCCGGCAATGCGACGAGCGCCGCGCGCACCTCCTCCGACCACTGCTGCTCGATCAGGAGCTCCTCGAGATCGGGGCCGCAGTCGTTCGGGAGGAGCGGTGGAACGGGCTCGGCGCGCCCGGCGTCGGCGTGTCGCCGCTGCCGCCGCCAGCCGGACACGAACTCGTTGCGCAGGATGGTGAAGATCCAGGCCCGGAAGTCGCTGCCGGCACGAAACGCCGCGAAGCGCTCGAACGCCCGCAGGCACGCGGTCTGAACGAGATCAGGCGCGTCGGAGGCGGCCGCCAGGGCGCACGCGAAGCTCCAGAGCGCAGGCAGGTGCGGGCCGAGCTCGGCCTCGAACTGCCGTCGTCGCCTGCGCGTCTGGCCCGGTGCGAGCAGCCGTTGCCCCCTTCACTGGCACAACGCCCGAGAACGCCCCTTTATTCCCTGAGCCAGCCGGGGCGGCGAGGCAAGTCCCGTGTCTCGGAACGGCTAGCGCCGCGCCAGCCCCACACCCTCGCAGCGCAGGAAGTGCGAGTAGGTCAGCCACTGCGTGTCGGGATAGTACGCGAACACCGCGCTCCCGCCCTTGATGTCCTCGATGACGCTGCGCGCGGCCTCGCGCGGCAGCGCCGGGCATCCCCAGCTCCGACCGAGCCGCCCGTACTGCGCGATCATCTCGGGCTCCACGTAGTCGGCGCCGTGGACGACGATGTTTCGCTCCAGGGCCAGGTCGTTCACCCCCGGCTCGAGGCCGTTCAGGCGCAACGAGTAGCCCGAGCCGCCGTTGTACGTCCACTCGGTGCGGAAGAGTCCGAGGCTCGACTGCCGCGAACCCGGGACGTTCGAGAAGGCGACGGCATAGTTGTCGCCGCTGCCCTCGCCGTGGGCCACCAGCTCGTGATGGAGCACGCGATGACGCGGGACGTCGATGACCCAGAGGCGCTGCTGCGTCGAGGGCATCGAGTAGTCGATCACCGTGAGCAGGGGCGAGGAGAACTCGCCTTCCTGAACCCCGCAGCGCCAGGCCCGCATCGCCAGATCGAGGACCTCGGGCCTCGGCCAGTCGGTCTGCGCGACCGGCGGGAGATACGCCACCCGGCGTTTGACCCTGGGCGCACAGCCCGCGACGTGCAACGCCAGGACCAGCAACACGAACCGACCCACCACCGCCGCCACCACCGCCCGGCTCCGCATAGGTGGTGGCCTCCTATAACATTTGCCACCCCCCGCGCCAGAGCGCGGGACCGGGGCGGCCGATCGGAGCCGCTTCGCGGACCGAGCACGTCCCCCGGCCGCGGGCCCGAGAGAAGAATTTCTTGACAGGAGGTTGGCCGCCGGTGCCAATGCGCTGGTGGCCGCGACGACCGACGTGCGTGGAGGGCGACCGACCCGGTGGCCCTACTTCGCGGTAGCAGTCGCCCTGGTGGCGAGCTGGTTCGAAGCGCGCGTCGCGGGCGTTCCGTTCGAGGCCGCGGGCCTGAGTGATTTCTGGCAGTTCCTCGATCCGGTCCTCCTGCGCGACGACCTCCTCCGCGCCGCGCTGAGCCTGCACATGCAACCCCCGCTCTTCAACGTGTTCGTCGGCGTCGCCCTCAAGCTGTTCGGTTCCGCTGCGGGCTTTCCGCTCTCGCTCTCGTATCTCGCGATGGGAGCGCTGCTCGTCCTGACCATGCTGTGGGTGATGAGACACCTCGGAGCGTCGGACGTCGTGGCGGTGGGCGTGTGCGCGCTGTTCGCCTTGCACCCGGCGTTCATCGTCTACCAGCGTTGGCTCTTCTATTCCCTGCCAAACGCCCTGCTGCTTTTGCTCACCACGGCGGCGCTGATTCGCTTCCTCGAGACGAGGCGAGATCGCTGGGCGCGCGCGTTCGCGGGCGCGGCGACCGTGCTCATGCTCGCCCGGCAGATATTCCACCTGCTCTGGTTCGTCGGCGCGGTCGCGGTGATCGGCGCGATGATCCCACGAGCCGAGCGCCGTCGTCTTCTCGTGGCGTCTCTGACGCCGTTGCTGGTCGTGAACCTGCTCTACCTGAAGAACTGGCTCCTCGTGGACGAGTATGGCGCCAGCACATGGGCCGGCATGGCCCTGCACCTCGGCATGGACATCCCCGAGCAGTTCACGCTCGACGAGGTCCGGCCACTCGTGGAGGACGGTCGCGTGCCGCCCGTCTGGCTCGCGGGGGCGTTTCCCGCGCCCGAGATCGTCGCGCCCCTGGGCTACTTCCCGCCGAACCCAGGCACCAATCCCGCGCTCGACGCGCCGTACCGGAGCACCGGCTTTCCGAACTACAACCATCGAGAGTACGCACGCATCTCGCACGACATGCTGCGCGGTGCGCTCGCCCTGATCCGTGCCTACCCCGACCGGTACCTCGCCCGCATACGCCTCGGGACGTACGAATTCTTCCAGCCCGGTCCGCGGCGCCTCTTCGGCTGGCATCGGATGAACGAGTCCCGGCTCCGGCCGTGGATCGAGGCGTGGAACCGGTGGCTGTTTCTGGGTGGCCTGCTCGGCGGGACCGGCCTCGACGTGCCGAACCTGCTGATGCTGATCTACCCGGCGTCCATCCTCTTCGCGCTGGCGCGCGCGAGCTCGCGCTCCCCACAGCGAGCGACGTTCGCCTTCATCGCGATCTCGCTGCTCTGGGTCTTCGTGCTCACCAACCTGCTCGTCCTCGATGAGAACGACCGCGTCCGATTCGAGACCGACCCCCTGCTCGCGGTGCTGGTCGCGACGGGCCTCAGCGCGGCGCTGGGGCGGTACGCCCGGACGCGAAGCCCACCGGACGCTACGACTGGTACAGCTTGACGACCTGCACGGTGCCCGCCGGGGCGGCCTTGATGCAGAGGTCGCACAGGGTGCACTCGTCCAGGTTCTCGTCGACGATCTCGAGGGCCCCGCTCTTGGTGGTCCGGAAGATGTTGACCGGGCAGACCTCGGCCAGCTTCTTCGCCAGCGCCGGGTCGGTCGCGACCGCCGTGTCCACCCGCACGTCGATGAACATGCCCGCCATGGTTCAGTGTCCCTTCAGCCGTTCCTTCACCAGCGCCGGGATGTCCTCGATGCGCTCGGCGACCGAGATGCCCGCCGCCTTCATGCGCTCGATCTTGTCCGCCGTGGTGTCGGCCTTGCCCTCGACGATCGTCCCGGCGTGCCCGAAGCGCATCCCGGGCATCTCGTCCATGAAGCGACCCGCCATGAAGGCGATGATGGGAAGGCGCGACCGGTGCTCGCGCACCCAGTCGGCCAGCTCGGCTTCCATCCGGCCGCCCGGCTCCGAGTAGATCGCGATCGCCCGGGTCTCCGGGTCGGCCTCGAAGAGCGGCATCAGCTCGGCGTAGGTCGAGCCGATGATGGCGTCGCCGCCGATGGAAACGGCGGTGGACTGCCCGAGCCCGGTGGCGGTGAGGGTGTTGCAGATCTCCGTCGTCATGCCGCCCGAGCGCGACATCACCCCGATCGGTCCCTTGGTGAACGCCCGGCGGACGTTGACCGCGGGGCCGCCGAGCCCCCCCATCTTGGCCTCGTCCGGCGACAGGATGCCCAGGCAGTTCGGCCCGATGATGCGCGCGCCGCGGAGCTTGGCCAGCTCGACCATCTGCGCCACCTCGCCCCGCGGGATGCGCTCCGTGACGATGACGATCAGCTTGACGCCCGCTTCGATCGCCTCGAACACCGCATCGCGCGTGAACCGGGGCGGGACGGTGACGATGGTGCCGTCGACGTGCGTCTTCGCCGTGATGTCACGCACGCAATCGTACACCGGAACGCCGTAGACGTCGCGTCCGGCGCGGCCGGGAGTGACGCCGCCGACGATCTTCGTCCCGTAGTCGAGACCCTCCCGTGTGAGATTCACCGCCTCGCGGCCGGTGATCCCCTGGATGATGACGGTGGTGTCCTTGTGGATGAGGATGGACATGCGACGTGCTCCGGCAGGCCGCGGGCGAGGTAGCACGCGATGTCGGGGAGGGTCAAGGCGGCGACGTTCGCGGCGACGTTCGCACGATGTTCCGCCGGTTGCGCGCGCGACGCACCGATGTCGCACGACGATGTCGGAGAGTCCCGGCTGGGTGTCGGCGGTTTCTCCGTGCGTCGAGCGACGCGTCGACGAGTGACGTTCCCCGACTGCGCCCCGCCGGTACCGAACCGCGCGAGGATGAAGCGTGCCATCGTCGGCGCTCCGCTAGCGCACATGCCAGAGCAGGCACGATGTTCGCGTCGAGCAGGAGGTCGGACTGCTTGACTACATAGCTGTGCTGAAGGGTATATTAAACTGACACCTGCGCCGCGCGGTCCCGCCCGGGCCAGGGAAGATCCCCCATGCATCTCACCAAGCCCGCTGTCCCGTCGCGCTGGCGGGCGGGTTGCGCCGCGGTGCTCGTTGCCACCATCGCGGCGATCCCGGCCGCGAGCGCCTTCGTGCTCGGCCGGACCGGCGGCGGCGGGGTGACGGTGCAGGTGAAGCGCGCGGGCCCCGGACAGGGCGCGCGGACCGTCGGCGGACTGCGCGTCGTCGACGGGAGCACGGCCGAGGTGCTGGCGGCGACGACCCTCGGCATGCGCGGCAAGGTGAAGGTGAACCCGCCACCCGGGGTGGAGTTCGCCGTCGCCAGCGTCACCCGACCGAAAGGCCTGCGCGAGGGCGTGAGCCCGGTGTTCGCGTACGATGGGAGCGCGCCAGCGAGGCTCAGGATCGCCCTCGAGCCGGTCACGGCCATGGTCGGTGTCAGCGCCCTGGTCATCCGACGGCTCGCCGCGCCGGGCAGCATGGTCGCCACGCTGGGACCGGTGACGATCGCCGGGCCGGATGGCGTGGCGGTCTCGATCGCCGGCGCGCTGTTCACGCCGCTGTTCAACGACACCAGCGCCTTCCTGCGCTGGGTGGACACGGGCGAGGCGGTGCAGCGGGCCCGCCAGCGCCAGCTCGTCCTGCAGGACCAGGGGCTGAGCGATGAGCCGTCGACGCGCATCGTCGACCGACCGCTCGCGCCCGACCTCCGCATCGAGGGCGAGCTCACCACCGATGGCCCCGACGTCACGGGCGAGTTGCGGGTCGTCGATCCGACGACCGGCGAGGTGCTCGAGCGCCTCGCCGTGGACACGCAGGGGCGCGACTGGGGCGACCTCCTCGCCGAGGTGTCGCGGCAGGTCGCCAAGCGCCTGCGCGCCCGCCGCACGACGACCACCACCACGAGCACCACCGTCTCCACGAGGGTGTCGACCAGCTCCACGAGCCCCACGCTCCCGACGACGACCACGTCCACCTCCGCCCGCCCGACCACCACGACCACGCTCGCGAGCCGACCCTGCACCTCGGTGATCCCGGCGTCGTTCTGCCGGTGCAGCGGCGGCAGCCACACGACGTGCACGTCGGATGCCATCTGCCAGCAATCCGGCGAGGACACGTGCGTCGACGTCGTCGGGCACACCGTGGTGACCTTCCGTCTCGCCGGGAGCGGTGCGCGCCTCGGCGCGCTCCAGATCGACGGCGGGGGCGACGGCCTGGTGGACGTCCCCGGCGGTGTCGGGGTCCGCATCGGCTGCGGCTCGGCCGGCATCACCGAGTGGTCGCCGGTGCCCGTTTCGGCCGACGACATCGTCTGCCCGACCTTCTATCACCCGGACACGACGGTCACGGTGACGGCGCGTCGCGACCTGCCTCCGTTGCCCTTCCTGGGCGACCTGTACTGCGCCAGCACCTTCACGGGCTTCAGCGGCACGGGGGGCTGTGCTGGCATGGGCGACTGCACCAAGCTCGGCTGTACGTGCAGCATCGTCACGGGAGCCGAGAAGACCGAGATCGTCGCGACGTACGAATCGATCGGAAGCGGCTGCGTCCCGGCCGCCGCGCCGTGACGATCGCGGCGGCCGGCGTCGCTTGCATCCGCCGCCGACCGCCGTATCCTTTTCGCGTTGCCGACATCGAACCTGGCGGAGGAAACGAAAGCATGCGATTCCGCTCCGGCCTGCTCCTGCTCGCTCCCGTGCTGGGGGTTGCCCTGCTCGCCGCGTTGCCGGGACCCCCGTGGGCGGCGGAGCCGACCCCAACCCAATCCGGAGAGACGATGAAGAAGACGTTCGTCAAGCCGAGCGACGATGAACTCAAGAAGCAACTGAGCCCCGAGCAGTACCAGGTGACCCAGCACGAGGGCACCGAGCCGCCCTTCCACAACCAGTACTGGAACAACCACGAGGCCGGGATCTACGTCGACGTCGTGTCCGGCGAGCCGCTGTTCAGCTCGCGCGACAAGTTCGACTCCGGCACCGGCTGGCCGAGCTTCACGCGGCCCATCGACGAGAAGGACGTCATGCGCCGCGAGGACCGCCGGCTGTTCATGCGGCGCACGGAGGTGCGCTCGAAGGAGGCTGATTCGCACCTCGGGCACGTCTTCGACGACGGGCCGGGACCCGACGGGCTGCGCTACTGCATCAATTCCGCGTCGCTGCGCTTCATTCCCGTCGACAAGCTCGAGGCGGAAGGCTACGGCGAGTATCGCAAGCTCTTCGACTCGCCGCCGTCGAGCGCGAAGCACGACTGAGCGCCACCGCCCGAGAAACGCACCCCGATCGGGCGCCGCCGGCGCTTCAAGCGCAGCGACCGGGCTGCCATGGGCTCCGGAACGCCCGCCGCGTTCCAGGTCTCGGTCGAGATGGCGACCTCGCCGGCACCCGCCGCCGTGCACAGGTGGGCCGCGACGTTCACGGGGTCGCCGAGGGCGGTCAGGTCGTCGGTGCCGTGCGGCCCGGGGATCAGACCGAGCCAGGCCGTGCCGGTGTGCACGCCGACCGCGACCGGCGGCCAGGGCCGACTCTCACGATCTCCGTCCGGGGACGCGACCAGCGCGTGCGCGGCGTCGACCGCCGAGCGGGCGTGGTCTCCCGACTCGCCGGCGAAGAAGAGGGCCACCACGCCGTCGCCCACGAACTTGTCCACGGTCCCGTCGAAGCGGCCGACGACCGAGCTGGCCCGGGCATAGAATCCCCGCATGACCTCGCTGAAGCCGGTCGGGGTGAGGCGCTCGGCGAGCGCCGTCGAGCCGCGTACGTCCGCGAACAGGATCGACACCTCGCGCTCGCATCCGGGTGCGATCGCGCGCAGGCAGGGGGTGCAGAGAGGGCTCGGGGCGGCCGTCCGCCGCTGCCGGAACAGCCGGGCGATCCGGCCGATCAGGCCGCCCGAGGGCGCCAGGCACAGCTTGCAGCGGGTGGCAGGGGGAAGCTCCGGCAAGACGCGACGCCCGAGGCGGACCATGCCCCTACTACGCGCGGGTCCCCGGGGCGGTTTCCGGGGCGTCCGGTTGCGCCCTCCGACGAAAGGGAATAGGGCACCAGCGGCTTCTGCGGCAGGCAGGAGTGGCGGGGAGGGCGGTCGATGGCGACGCTCGCGGAGCGCATGGTGGGCGCGGCCCGGCTCGACGCCGGGACCTACGAGGAGGTCGAGGCCGACGCCGGGGCGACGGGACAGGCCGCGCTGGTCGTCGTCATCTCGAGCATCTGTCTCGCGATCGGCGGACACCTCGGCGCCGGGGTGATCGGGCTGGTGCTGGTGACCCTGTTCCGCCTGCTCGGCTGGTACGTCTGGGCCCTGGTCACCTGCCTCATCGGGACCCGGTGGCTCCCCGGCGCCAAGACCCAGGCCGACGTCGGCCAGCTGCTGCGCACGCTCGGCTTCGCCAGCGCGCCCGGCGTCGTCGCGGTCCTCGGGGTGATTCCCGGGCTCGGCGAGGTGATCAACGTCGTCGTCGGACTGTGGATGCTGGTTGCGATGGTGATCGCCGTGCGCCAGGCGCTGGACTACGAGAGCACGGGTCGTGCCGTTGCCGTCGTCGCGATCGGCTTCCTGGCGTATCTCGTGGTGGCTGCGCTGACCGGAATCGTCATCGGGGCCCTCAGCCCCAGCGCGCCCGCCGCGCCTTAGCTCACGCCTGCATCTTGGCGACCGCCTTCCCTGCCGCCTCGTACATCGAGACGGTGCGGTCGCAGTACTCGACGCCGTACTTGCGGAGGATCGTGAAGCCGTCGTCCTCCCAGGCGCCCGGGATGCGGAAGATCGCGATGGCATCGGCCGGATCGCGACCCGACTCGACGCATCCCTTGATGACGCCGCGGGCGACGATGTCGACGCGGGTGTTCGACACCACGTTCATCATCACCGCGATCTTCTTCACGCCCGGCTTGGAGAGGATGAGCTTGGTCAGCTCGCAGGCCTTCTTGACGCTCGGGTTGCCGCCGATCTCGCAGTAGTTCGCGGGTCGGCCGCCGTGCTTGCGCACGGCATCGAACAGCGTCAGCGAGCCGCCGCCGGCGCCGATCACGAGACCCAGGTCGCCGTCGAACTCGCGCACGTTGCCGGCCACCCCGCGGTGATCCGACGCGTCGACCTCGGCGCCGCGGATCTCGAAGGGCGTCGGCGGCTTGGCCTCGCGCGTCTCCTCCTTGCCGATGCCGATGTCCTTCAGCAGGGCGGCGTGCTTGTCGCGCGCGTCGGCCTCGAGGTCGACGTGCCCGTCGAGGACGACGACGCGTCCGTCCTCGAGCCGCCCGATGGGATTGATCTCGGCGAGCGTCAGGTCGTAGCGCAGGAAGAGCTCCACGAGGGTGGCGAGGATGGGCGTCATCCTGTTGAGGACGTCGCCGGTCACGCCGACCGCGCCGATCGCCTCCTTCGCGCGGTAGGCGCTGAAGGGGATGATCGTGGAGAAGTGAGTGCGCGAGACGTGCTCGGGATGGGTCTCCGCGACCTCCTCGATGTCGATGCCCCCCATGTCGCTGAAGACCAGCACCGGGAGCTTGCGGCGGCCGTCCCAGGTGACGGCGGCGAAGTACTCCTGCGCCACCGGTGCGCGCTGCTCGACCAGCACTCCGCGCGGCTTCTGCCCCTTGATCTCGAGACCGAGGATCGCCTTCGCGGCATCGGCGGCGCCGGCCGGGTCGTCCGCGAACTTGACGCCGCCGGCCTTCATGCGGCCGCCGGTGAGCACCTGCGACTTGAGCACCAACGGGCCGCCGATCTCGGCCGCGACCTCGCGCGCCTCGGCAGGGGTCTTGGCCACCCGGCCCTTGGGCAGCGGGATGCCGTGCCGGCCGAAGAGCAGCTTCGCCTCGTACTCGTAGAATCGCATTGCTCGATCTGCCCGCTTGGGGGCGCGAGCTAACACGTTGCGTCAGGCACGGTCAAGGCGTGCGACCCGCGCCGGAGGGCCGGCACCCGGTCGGCGCGCGGTCGCCGGCATGGCTCGCGCGCGTGGCGCACCGATCCGCTCCCGAATGCGCCGCGCTTTGTCCCGCAGGCACAACTGGCGCGCCGCGGAATGCGTGGAGAAGCGCATTGCGCGGGTGAGAACCGCTTCACTATTCTTCGCGCTGTCTCCGTTCAGCAGCGCCCGCTCCACGAACGGGCAGAACCGAAACGAACTCTCGATTGGGGGACCCATGATCGTGAACGCGTTTCGAACTCGGGCGCGGGGCGTCCGGCGGACGATCTCCGGCATTGCGACGCCATTTCTCGGAATCGCGCTCGCTCCGTTGCTCGTCGCGACGGCGGCGACCCGCGCGGGGGCGGTGCCGAATCCGACGGTCACCGGACCGGTGACCGCGGTGTGCAGCCCGATGTGTCCATCGCCACCGGGACCTGCCAACGGCATTCACATTCCGGATGCCTTCGACGGCGGCAGCAACCTCCAGGAGTTCATCGACGCCGACTACGTCGAGGAGGAGTTCTTCTTCGAGGGCACCGCGACGGCCTTCGAGCGCGATCCGGGTGCGCCGGCGTGGGACACGACGGGATTCTGGACCGCGCGGCCGAGCACGACGCTCGCGCCGGCGGCGTACAAGAGCCGCGTGCTCGTCCACCGGCCGGCCGACCCCACGAAGTTCAACGGGATCGTGGTGCTCGAGTGGTTCAACGAGACCGCCGGGATCGATCTGCCGCCCGACTACGGCTACTTCCGCACGCAGCTGCGCCGCGAGGGCGCCATCTTCGTCGGCGTGAGCGCGCAGGCGGTCGGCATCAACGGCGGCATCCCGGCCGGCTTCGCCCTCAAGTCCTGGGACCCGGTGCGCTACGGATCGCTGCTCCACCCCGGCGACAACTACTGCTACGACATCTTCTCCCAGGCCGCGCAGGCGATCCGGAATCCGTCGGGCCTCAGCCCGATCCCCGCTGACTACCACATCACCGCCATGATCGCAGACGGGGAGTCGCAGTCCGCCGGACGCATGGTCACCTACGTCGACGCCATCGCCCCGCTGGCGCAGGTCTTCGACGGGTACTTCATCCACAGCCGCGGCGCTGCCGGGTCCGGCCTCTTCTCGGGCGCCGGAGGCGCGGTGCCCAGCCCCTCGAAGATCCGGTCCGACGTCCCCCCCGTGCTGGTCTTCGAGACCGAGACCGACACCACGGGTCACTTCAACGCGCGCCAGCCGGACGGTCCCAACTACCGGCTCTGGGAGCCGGCGGGTACCGCGCACGTCGACAACTACGATTTCACGTTCTTCAACCAGAACGCGGCGACCTCCGAACCCTCGTATCCGCCCACGGTCTGCAACTTTCCCAACAACATGGCGAACGAGCACTACGTGATGAACGCCGCGCTCTACCACCTGGGCAACTGGATCACCGGCGGCGCGCCTCCTCCGAACGCTCCGGCTCCCATCACCGTCGTCAGCGGCGCGATCCAGCGTGACGCGAACAACATCGCGCTCGGCGGCATCCGGCTGCCCGAGATGGACGTGCCGATCGCGACCCATCAGGGCACGGGCAACACCGGCAGCCCCTTCTGCGTGCTCTTCGGCCGCACCATTCCGCTGCCGGTCCCCGTGAGCTCGCTCTACCCGACCCATGACGCCTACGTCACGGCGTTCACCACCGCGACGAACAATCTCCTGACCGCCGGCTTCATCCTCCCGGCCGACGCGGCCGAGACGATCGCAGCCGCGCAGAGCTCCAGCGTCGGCATCGCCTGTGGCAACGGCGCTCCCGAGGCGGGTGAGGAATGCGACGATGGCAACGTCTCGCCAGGCGACGGCTGCTCCGACACGTGCACGGTGGAGACGGGCTACTTCTGTACCGGTGCGCCGTCGATGTGCGCGCCGATCTGCGGCGACGAGCTGGTGACCGGCCCCGAGCAGTGCGACGACGGCAACACCGTGGCCGGCGACGGCTGCTCGGCGACCTGCACGGTCGAACCCGGGTTCAGCTGCATGGGCAACCCGTCCGCATGCGTCGCGATCTGCGGCGACGGTCTCGTCGTCGACGGCGAGGTGTGCGACGACGGCAACACGGCCGGCGGCGACGGGTGCGGGGCGGAATGTACGGTCGAGATGGGCTGGAGCTGCGCCGGCGAGCCGTCCATGTGCGCGCCGATCTGCGGTGACGGGCTGGTCCGCGGCTCCGAAGCGTGCGACGAGGGTGCCGCCAACGGCACGCTTCCGAGCTGCTGCGCGGCGACGTGCCAGTTCAAGTCCGCCGGCACGACGTGCGACGACGGCAACGCCTGCACGACCGCCGATGCCTGCGACGGCGGCAGCGGCTGCGTCGGCGGGCCGCCGCCGAGCTGCGACGACGGCAACGTCTGCACCGCGGACTCCTGCGACACGGCGACGGGCTGCGTCCACGACGGCCCGCCACGTGACGGCTTCGCGTGCGACGATCACGACGGCTGCACGCAGGGCGACGTGTGCTCGAACGGGCAGTGCGCCGGCACCAGCGGTGCCGACTCCGACGGCGACGGCTACTGCGACGCCACGGAGACGGCGGTCGGCTGCAATCCCAACGACGCCGCCGAGATCCCGGCGCAGGCGACGACCTACGGCGGTGGGCACTCGGCGGGGGACATCCTGGTCACCTATCTCGCGCCGGCCGATCGCAAGGTGGCGCGGGCGACCGATCCGAGCTGTGCCGCCACGGGCGCCTGCGCCGCGAATCACTTCTGCACGGCCGGGAAGATCGCCGATCCGTGCACGGCCAACGCCGATTGCAACCTGCCGGCGAACACCTGCCGGGTGGTCGCGAACTACGGGGCGGCGCCCGATCTGACGGTCCGGCGTCCGTTCCTGCTGAACCGGACGGTCGTCACGAGCTTCGAGCCGTTGACGCCGGGCTGCTCACGCAAGGTGGACCTGGCGATGGACACGTCGCGCAAGTCCAACAAGCTGAAGCTCCGCGTGAGCGGGACGGTCGGCGGCCGCAAGCGCAACGACTCGGACACGTTCACCTATCGCTGAGAAACATCCGGCCGTGGACGAGGGGCGGGGACGACCCGCCTCTCGTCCGCTCCGCGCGTCGCCCGCGTGACCGAGCGGTCACGCAGAAAGGATCCCGCGATGACGAAGAATCCGAATCCGCCGGCATGGCGTCGGAGCACGAGCGGCCTCGGCACGGGGCTGCTCGCGATCGTGCTCCTCGCGGCAGGCATCGCCCCCGCCGCCGCGGACGAGCTCGCGATCAACGTCCTCTCGAACCGCGCCGACCTGATCTCGGCCAACAACGCGCTGGTCCAGGTGGCGGTGCCGCCGGACGTTGCCACCGCCGACGTGCGCGTCGCGCTGAACGGCACGGACGTGACCGGCGCATTCGGCGTCGACGGCAGCGGCCGCTTCGTCGGCGTCGTCACCGGTCTGCAGATCGGCGACAACCACCTCGAAGCGTTCGTCGCCCCGCCGACGCTCAAGGACGCCGCCGAGATCACCATCACGAACTATCCGATCGGTGGCCCGGTCTTCTCGGGTGCGCAGCTGCTGCCGTTCATCTGCGCGACGACCGTCGCGACGCCGGTCACCGTGACGGTGCCGAACACGGCGCTCAGCGGGACGGCGACGACCCGGGTGAGCGGCCTCGACGCCGATCCGGTCGACGCTCAGTGCAACGCGGCGTCGAAGTTCACGCTGTTCTACCAGCCGAAGGCGCTCGAGGGCGGCAGCTGCACGTTCACCACGCCGAACACCGCCGGCTCCTGCTTCCAGACCTACGACCCGAACAGTCCGCCGGCGGACGCGGACGTCGCGGATTTCACCAACGACCGGGGCGACACCGTGAAGAGCATCATCCTGGTCGAGCGCGGCACCGTCGACCGGGGCATCTACGACCTCGTCACCTTCTACGACCCCGGCCAGCCGAACACGCCGCAGAACCGGCAGCGGGGCTGGAACGGCAAGCTGCTGTGGTCCTTCGGCGCCGCGTCGGGGCCCCGGCGGTTCGAGCAGCCGCCGAGCGTCAGCGTGTTCGACGCCAGGGCCCTGTCGCGCGGCTTCATGGTGGCGTCGGGATCGCTCAGCGATCACGACACCAACTCCAACGACACGCTCGCGGCCGAGTTCGTGATGATGGTGAAGGAGCACATCGCCGAGACCTACGGCGAGATCCGCTACACCATCGGCACCGGGTGCTCCGGGGGTTCGATCCTCCAGTACAACATCGCCGCCGCGTACCCCGGCCTGCTGAATGGCATCCAGCCCAACTGCACCTTCCCCGACACCCTCACGACGGCGATGGAGGTGGTGGACTGCGGCCTGCTCGGGGGCCGGTACTACACCGTGGCGCCCGGCAGTGCGCTCACGACCGCGAAGCGCACCGCCATCAACGGCCACGCCAACGCCAATCAGTGCCTGGCCTGGGTCGGGTCGTTCCTCAACTTCGGCAATCCCACGCTCGCCGGCAACTGTGGAAGCGGCTTCCCCACCTCCGTCACCTATGATCCGGTGCTCCGGCCGGACGGCGTGCGCTGCACGACCTTCGACCACGATGCGTCGATGCTGGGCACCTTCGTCGACACCGACGGCAACACCAAGGCCCAGTCGCCGCTCGACAACGTCGGCGTCCAGTACGGCCTGCAGGCCCTCGCCGGAGGCGCCATCACGGCGGAGGACTTCGTCCAGCTGAACGAGGGCGTCGGCACCTTCACGTCGGATCTCGTCTGGGTGCATCCGCAGCGCGGCGTGGCGTCGATGGACGCGCTCCACACGGTGTACTCCGCCGGGCTCGTGTCCGACGGCTACCAGCTCGCGAAGACCGCGATCATCGATCTCCGCGGCAACCAGGGCGCCGTCGACATCCACCTGAACTGGCGCGCGCTCGAGGTTCGCGCCCGCCTCGACAACGCGAATGGCAACCACGACAACCAGCTGATCTGGGCCTTCGGCAGCCCCATCACGCCGGGTGCGGCGCTCGCCCTCAGGTCCTTCCTCACCATGGACGCATGGCTCACGAACATCGAGAACGACGCCAGCAACGACCCGATCGAGCTCAAGGTGGTGAACGACAAGCCCGTGGGCGCGACCGACATGTGCATCGTGGCCAACGGCGCCACCGACGCGCAGATCGTCGACGTCGGCCTCTCCAATCCCGCCTGCCCGGTCAAGTTCCAGTCGTCGCCCCGCCAGGTCGCCGGCGGGCCGCGTAGCGAGGACGTCTTCAAGTGTCAGCTGAAGCAGCCCGACTTCGACAGCCCCGACTACAACGGCGTGGTGTTCTCGGACGATCAGAAGGCCCGGCTGGCGGCCGTCTTCCCGGACGGGGTCTGCGACTGGACCCTCCCCGGCGTCGGGCAGGTGCCCTCGGACGGTGGCTCGACCTTCAAGAACGGTCCGGGCGGCGAGCCGCTCGGTGAGGCGCCGACCTCGATGGTGGTCCCGCCGGTGTGTGGCGACGGAGAGGTGATCGGCGAGGCATGCGACGACGGGAACACGGCCAGCGGTGACGGCTGCTCCGCCACCTGCACCGTCGAGCCCGGCTATGCGTGCACCGGAAGCCCGTCCGCGTGCGTCGCCATCTGCGGCGACGGCCTGATCGTCGGCGGCGAGACCTGCGACGACGGGAACACGAGCGGCGGCGACGGCTGCGCGGCGACGTGCACGGTCGAGGAGGGCTGGACCTGCGCCGGCAGCCCGTCGGCGTGCGCGCCGATCTGTGGCGACGGGCTCGTCCGCGGCGGCGAGGCGTGCGACGAGAGCGCCGCCAACGGCACGCTCGGGAGCTGCTGCTCGGCCACGTGCCAGTTCAAGGCCAGCGGCACGGCGTGCGACGACGGCAACGCCTGCACCACCGGCGATGCCTGCGACGGCGGCACCAGCTGCGTCGGCGGGGCGCCGCCGAATTGCGACGACGACAACACCTGCACGGTCGACTCCTGCGACACGGCGACGGGATGCATGCACGATGGGCCCGCGCGTGACGGCTTCGCGTGCGACGATCACAACGGCTGCACGCAGGGCGACGTGTGCGCGAACGGGCAATGCGCCGGGACCAGCGGCGCCGACGCCGACGGAGACGGATACTGTGACGCCACGGAAACGGCGGTCGGGTGCAATCCGGGCGACGCCGCCGAGATTCCGGCGCAACCGACGACCTACGGCGGGGGACACGCGGCGGGAGACGTCCTCGTCACCTATCTCGCACCGAAGGACCGCAAGGTGAACAGGGCGACCGACCCGAGCTGTGCGACCGCGGGCATCTGCGGCGCGAACGGCTTCTGCACGGCGGGCAAGATCGCCGACCCGTGCACGACGAACGCGGAGTGCAACCTGCCGGCGAACACCTGTCGGGTGGTGGCGAACTACGGGGCGGCGCCCGATCTCGCGGTCCGGCGGCCGTTCAAGCTGAACCGGACGATCGTGACGAGCTTCGAGCCACTGACGCCAGGCTGCTCGCGCAAGGTGGGATCTGGCGATGGATCAGTCGCACAGGTCCAACAAGCTGAAGATCCAGGTGAGCGGGACGGTCGGCGGCCGGGTGCGCCGCGACACCGACACGTTCACCTATCGCTGAGACGGGGGAGGAGGGGCGGGCGATGCGGCCCGCCCCTCCGGTCTCCGCGGACGTCAGGTGGCCGAGCCGTGCGGCCGCCGAGCTCGCTCGCCAGAGGTCCGGCCCTGGGCGTCGAGGATGAGGAGCGCGAGATCCACGCGCAGGCGCGCCTCGGGGTCGGCGAGGTCGATGCCGAAACGGCTGCGGAGCTGCTTCAGGCGGTAGGTCAGCGTGTGCGGGTGGACCGAGAGCGCCGCCGCCGCGACCTTGACGCGATAGCCGCTCCGGGAGAGGTGGCGCAGGGTCTCCAGGTAGGCGCGCTGGCCGCTCGGCGTCAGGGGAGCGAGCACGCGCTGTACGAAGGCATCGGCCTCCGGAGAGCCGATGCCGACGAGGTCGAGCACCGCGAGGTCGGCATAGCGGTGCACCCGCTGCTGGTGACGCAGGATCGTTCCGATGCGAAGCGCACGCAGCGCTTCGCGGGCCGACCGGCGCGCGCCCGCGAGGTAGCGTGCGGCGCCCCCGAGGCCGACGCGCCGCTCGTCCCCGTGCAGACCCTCGGCGACGGCCTCCAGGTATCTGGCGTCCGGCTCTCCGGGCAGGAGCGCGACGAAGCCTTCACGGGAGTGGCCGACCCAGGTCGCCGCTTCCGGCATGCGGCTCGCGAGCAGGCGGCGCACGTCGTCGGGCGCGACCGTCGCGCTTTCCGTCGCCGTGGAGGCCGCCGGACCGAAGATGGCGACCGCGTGCAGCTCGTCGAGCGGGACGCCGAGCGCCCGGGCACGCGCCTCGAGCAGGCTGTCCGCCGCGTCCTCGGAGAGGAGCAGCTGGAAGAACTCGTCGACGTCCTGCTCC
This sequence comes from uncultured delta proteobacterium, assembly GCA_963815115.1. Taxonomy (GTDB): domain Bacteria; phylum Desulfobacterota; class Binatia; order DP-6; family DP-6; genus CAVQLX01. Next base: position 962,657 of record CAWFFN010000005.1, read on the forward strand.
CGGAAGCGTGACAGGCGCTCGCGCTCCTCGACGTAGGACTCCGTCAGGGCGCTCATCAGCCTCGTCTGATTGGAGAGGATCAGGTCGACCCGTTCGAGGAGCTGGGCGCGCAGGACCGGATCCTGGCCGACGAGCTCGATCAGGTGCTCCCAGAGCAGCGTGAGGCCCGCCGCGAAGAAGGTGAGGTACTCGCCCAGCGGCGTGCCCTGCGCCGCGCGTTGCCGCGCCATCTGGCGCGAGTGCTCGAGATCCTCGGAGGTGAGCGCGCGGCCGGCCTGGAGCGTGACGCGGTAGAAGAGCGTGACGTGGTGGAGCACGCTCTCGCGCACCTGGGCGAGGCGGGCCCTCGGCAGCCGGCGGTAGTGCGGCAGCCGCTTCAGGCAGTGCTCGACGATCAGGCGCGCCCGGGTACGCCGCCCCAGGTACGCACGTCGGATCAGCGCGAGAAGCTCGGTCGGGACGGTGGCTCGGTCGGCGCGCTGCGCCTCGCGCCGGGTGCTGCGGCCCGCGCCCTCCATCTGCCGGAGATTGACCCGCGGAGGCGTGACGGGAAGATCGCTCGGATACGTGCGAGCCGCTGATGCCGTCCCCCTGCGATTTTCGCCACGAGTCATCCAGGCCGACCGGACAACCCGCGATGTACGCGACGTGCTCGCGGACCGTCAAGGGAAACGATGGCACGCGCGGCGTCGAGCCGCCGGCGAGCCGGCTGCGCGGTCGTTCAGCTCGATCGCCTGAGCAATCCGTCGGACGGCGCGGGCGGAGTCTGCCCGTAATCGTAGAAGCCCCTGCCGCTCTTGCGGCCGAGGAAGCCGCCGAGCACCATCCGGCGCAGCAGGCCGGGGGCGGCGAAGCGCGCTTCCTTGTACTCCTCGTGCAGGAGCGAGGCCATGTGGAACACGATGTCGAGGCCGATGAAATCGGCCAGCGCGAGTGGTCCCAACGGGTGGTTCGCGCCGTTCTGCATGGCGGTGTCGATGTCCGCGATCGAGCCGAGGCCGCGCTCGAGGCAGTCGATGGCGTCGACCATGTAGGGGACGAGCAGCCGGTTCACGATGTAGCCCGTCGAGTCGGCGACCAGCACGGGCAGCTTGCCGAGCTTGCGCGCGAAGGCCATGCAGGTGTCGATCGTCTCCGACGACGTGCGCAGCGAGGGCGCCACCTCGACCAGCTTCATGGCGTGCACGGGGTTGAAGAAGTGCAGTCCCACGAAGCGCTCCGGCCGGCGCGTCGCGGCGGCGAGCTCGGCCACCGTCAGGGTCGACGTGTTGGTCGCGAAGATGGCGTCGTCCTTCACGACGTCGTCGAGCCGCGAGAAGTGCTCGCGCTTCACGGGCAGCTCCTCGACGATCGACTCGATCACCAGGTCGACGTCGGCCAGGTCGTGGAGGTGGGTGGTCCAGCGGAGGCGCTCGAGCAATGCGCCGTGATCGGCCGCGGTGAGCTTGCCCTTCTCGAGGTCCTTCTGGAGCTGCTTCTCGACCCTGCCGCGCTGCGCATCGAGAGGGCCCGGCGTCGCCTTGGCCATGTACGTCTCGAAGCCCGCGCGCGCGGCCGACTGGGCGATGCCGAGCCCCATCTGTCCCGCGCCCAGGACGCCAATTCTGCGAATCTCCATGTGCAGATCCCCCTCCTGCCGAGGTCCCGGGGCGATACGACACTCGAGCCGGTGGCGTCAATCGAAGGGCTCTGGTCTTTCGCGCTGCCGCGGTGCTAGATGCCCGCATGGAGAACGAGGTGAGCGCGATCCTGCCCGCTTTGCGGGCCGTCATGGACAGCGCGCTCGAGAGTGGCCGCCGGCTCACGGAGGGCGGCCGCGCGATCGACGATCACCAGGTGCACGCCGAGCGGCTGGCTTACGCCGCCACCGAGGTGAAGGCGGCCGAGGCCCTCGCCGCCTACGCCGCGGCACGGCGCGAAGCGGGCGCGTCCGATGCGACCACGGATGCGATGGCGGGAGCCTTCGCAGGAGAGGTGGCGGCGAAGCTGCGGGGCGCGATCGAGGCCCATCGCGACGACTTCGGCGTCTCCGACGACGTGCTCGCGCGCACCCTCGCTTCGACCGAGATGAGCAGCGCCGTGCGCGCCGCGCAGCACGAGTCGCGCTTCCGTGCCATCGGTCAGGAGGTGATCCGCACCCGCGCCGCCAACAACGGCTACATCGACGGCGACCTGGCCGAGATGGCCCGCGACTCCGCGCGTGCCTTCGCCCGCAAGGAGGTCGCCCCGCTCGCGGAGCACATCCACCGGCACGACGACCTGGTGCCCGAGTCGATCATCAACGCCATGCGGGAGCTGGGCTACTTCGGCATGTCGGTGCCCGAGGAGTACGGCGGCCAGGGCATGGGCAACCTGCCGATGATCATCATCACCGAGGAGCTGTCGACGGCGTCGCTCGCCGCCGCGGGCAGCCTGATCACGCGGCCGGAGATCCTCACCAAGGCGCTGCTGAAGGGCGGCACCGAGGCGCAGAAGCGGCACTGGCTGCCGCCGGTGGCGGCGGGCGAGCTCATGGTCGGCATCTCCGTGACGGAGCCGGACACCGGGTCCGACGTGGCGTCGGTCCGCTGCCGTGCGGAGCGCGGCGAGCAGGGCGGTGCCGCCGGCTGGTTCATCAACGGCGCCAAGGCGTGGTGCACCTTCGCGGGCCGCGCCGACGTCCTCGCGCTGCTCGCGCGCACCGATCCCGACGCGACGAAGGGAGCGCGCGGACTCTCGCTCTTCGTCGTGCCGAAGGATTCGTTCACGGGGCACGAGTTCGAGATGAAGCAGCCGGGTGGGGGAGTGCTGCACGGCAAGGCGGATCGCACGCCGGGCTACCGCGGCATGCACTCCTACACGCTCGGCTTCGAGCGCTACTTCGTTCCTGCCGCGAACCTGATCGGGGAGGGCGACGGGGAAGGCAAGGGCTTCTATCTCCAGATGCAGGGCTTCGCGGCCGGTCGCCTGCAGACCGGGGGGCGGGCCAGCGGCCTGGCCCAGGCCGCGCTCGAGGTGACCGCCACCTACGCCGGGGAGCGCAAGCAGTTCGGCCGGCCCATCGGGGAGTTCCAGCTCACGCAGTACAAGCTCGGCCGCATGGCGACGCACCTCGCCGCCGCACGCCAGCTGACCTACGCGGCGGCGCGCCTGATGGACGGCGACGAATCGATCTCCCTCGAGCCCTCCATGTGCAAGCTCTTCGCCTCCGACGTCGCGGTGTGGGTGACCCAGGAGGGGCAGCTCATCCACGGGGGCTGGGGCTACGCCGAGGAGTACGCGATCTCCCGCCACGTGGTCGACGCCACGGTCTTGCCGATCTTCGAGGGCGTGAAGCCCATTCTCGAGCTGAAGGTGATTGCGCGGCAGCTGTTGTCGGGTTAGCCAGAATCCCGGACCTGCGTCGTCTGATTCCCGATGCAACGCCTGCTCGCCGATGTCGGCACCATCGCCCAGCTTGCGCAGCGCAGCCTCGTCGGGGGTACGGTACATGGATACTGGCGCGACATCGATGCGCACTGCGAGAGCGACGGTACGAGCGCATTGATGGTGCGCGGGGTTGCGGGCGCGGTCTACGCGGCGCTGCTTCCGATCGTCCCGCTCATGGCCGCGCGGCGTCGCTGGCTCGTCGGCCGAGCCCTCGAGGCGGTGGTGCGCGCCATCGTCGCCGGGGTCGAGGTCCCGATTGCCGTCAACCGCGCCGTCGGATGGCTCGCACGCAGGGGGCTGGACGCCGTCCAGGCCCGCGCCGACCTCGAGCGCCTGCTCTCCGGCTTCCTGTCGTCGCGGACGACGTCCACCGCCGCCGCCGACACGGCCTCCGGGCTCAAGTCGGCCGGGTGATCGCTCCCTCGGCCGCGGAGGTGACGAGCGCGACGTACTTGGCGAACACGCCGCCGGTGTAGCGTGGCGCCGGGGGGCGCCAGCGGGCGCGACGCTCCGCCAGCATCGCCTCCGGCACGTCGAGATCGAGACGGCGCTCGGCGACGTCGAAGCGGATCTGATCGCCCTCCTCGACCAGCGCGATGGGTCCACCCACCTGCGCCTCGGGTGCCACGTGCCCCGCCATGAGTCCTCGGGTGGCGCCGCTGAAGCGACCGTCGGTGAGGAGGGCCACGCTCTCTCCGAGGCCCGCGCCCATGATCGCGGCCGTCACGCCGAGCATCTCGCGCATGCCGGGTCCGCCGCGCGGCCCCTCGTAACGGATCACGACGACGTCGCCGGGCCGGATCCGTCCAGCCAGCACCGCGGCCATGGCGTCCTCCTCGCGCTCGAAGAGCCGGGCCGGGCCGCGATGCTGGAGGCGCTCGTGCCCGGCGACCTTCACGACGCAGCCCTCGGGCGCGAGCGAGCCCTTCAGGATGACCAGGCCGCCGGTCGGCTTGATCGGCCGGTCGAGCGGCCACACCACGTCCTGGCCCGGGGTCTCGTGCGCGCGCGCCGCCTCCTCCGCGAACGTGCGTCCGGTGACGGTCACCGCGTCGCCGTCGACCAGCCGCGCCTCGACCAGGCGGCGCGCGACGACGCCGGTTCCTCCCGCCCGCTCGAGGTCGACGGCGGTGTACTTTCCGCCGGGCTGCATGTCGGCCCACAGCGGCGTGCGCTGGCCGATGGGATCGAAGTCGTCGATGGTGAGCGGCACCCCGGCCTCGCGCGCGATGGCGAGCAGGTGGAGCACGGCGTTGGTCGAGCCACCGGTCGCGTTGACGCCGGCGATGGCGTTCTCGAGAGCGCCGCGCGTGACGATCTGGCGCGGCAGGAGGCCGCGCCGGAGGATATCCATCGCGAGCCGCCCCGCGTCCTCGGCCACGACGTCCTTCGCCCGGTCGGTCGCGGCGATGCTGGCCGATCCCATGGGAGAGAGGCCGAGGAACTCGAGCGCCATCGCCATGGTGTTGGCGGTGAACTGACCGCCGCAGGCTCCCGGTCCCGGGCAGGCGCGGTCCTCCAGCTCCTTCAGATCGGCATCCGACAGCTTGCCGGCGGCGTGCGCGCCCACCGCCTCGAACAGGTTCAGCACCGTCACCGACTGGCCCCGGAAGCTGCCGGGCTGGATCGACCCGCCGTAGAGCACGAGACCGGGGACGTCGAGGCGCAGCAGCGCCATCGCGCCGCCCGGGATGGTCTTGTCACAGCCCACCAGCACGACGAGCGCGTCGAACATGTGTCCGCGGGCCACCAGCTCGATGGAGTCGGCGATCACCTCGCGGGACACGAGAGAGGTCTTCATGCCCTCGGTGCCCATGGTGATGCCGTCGCTGATGGCGATGGTGTTGAACTCCATCGGCGTGCCGCCGGCCTCGCGCACGCCGCGCTTCACGTGCTCGGCGAGCGCGCGCAGCGTGAAGTTGCACGGCATGGTCTCGGTCCAGGTGCTCGCGATGCCGACGATGGGGCGCCCGATGTCGCGATCGGTGAGGCCGATCGCCTTCAGGTAGGACCGGGCGGGAGCGCGGTCGGGGCCGTCGTAGAGCGTGCGGCTGCGGCGGCGAAGGTCCTCTGCCATGGTGCCCGGAGATTGACGCCGGGGGCCGCCCCGGTCAAATAGGGTCAGCGTCGCACTCGACGAGGAGGGAACGGACCATGGCGATCAAGGCCGGTGACACGCTGCCCGCGGACGTGAAGCTCATGGAGATGGGAGACGCGGGCCCGAAGCAGGTGACGGTGGGCGAGCTCACGAAGGGCAAGACCGTCGTGTTCTTCGCCGTTCCGGGTGCCTTCACCCCCACCTGCTCGATGAAGCACCTGCCGGGCTTCGTCGACAAGGCGGGCGACATCCGCAACAAGGGCGTGGACGAGATCGTCTGTCTGTCGGTGAACGATGCCTTCGTCATGGGAGCGTGGGGCAAGGAGCACGGCGCCGGCGACAAGGTCCGCATGGTCGCCGACGGCAACGGCGACTTCACGCGCGCCGTCGGCCTCGAGATGGACGCCAGCGGGTTCGGTATGGGCTCGCGTTCGAAGCGGTACGCCATGCTGGTGAAGGACGGGAAGGTGACCGAGCTTCTCGTCGAGCCGGCGGGCGGCCTCAACGTGTCGAGCGCGGAGTCGGTGCTCGGCAAGCTCGGCTGAGCGGGCACCCCGCCCGCGCCACCCGATCGTGCGCTGGAGTCCGCTCCGGCGCCGCGCGGGTGATCCATTCGACATGGTGGGCTCCGGACGGCTGCTCGAGCTGATCGGCCTGGCGTACGACGCTGCCGCCGATCCCACCCGCTGGTCCGTCTGCCTCTCCGCCCTCGGCGAGGCACTGCGGTGCCCGGCCATCGGCGTATTCCCGCTCGAGCCGGGTCCGGCGAACTCGTACGCGAGCCTGTGCGTGGGCCATGATCCCGTGCTGCTCGCGCGCTACGACACCTACTACGGGCGGCCCGACGTCAACCCGTACACCCAGCGATCCGAGCCATGGATGCTGGCGCCGGGCACCGTGGTGCGCGCCGAGGCGGTGTGCCCGGATCGCGAGCTCCACCGCACCGAGTACTTCGAGGACTGGCTGCGGCCGCAGGGTCTCGGCGCAGGCGGTTTCGCCATCGTCGGCACCCCGCGCCAGCCCGTGGTGCTGAGCTTCGCGCGCGCACCTGCGCGCGGCCATCTCGGCATGCAGGAGGTCGCGCTGGTGCGAGCGCTGGTGCCGCACATCGGGCGAGCGCTCGCGCTGGGAGAGCACCTCGAGCGGCTCGAGGCGGAGCACGACGCGCGCAGCGCAGCGCTCGACCGCGTCGGCGTCGGCGTCATCCTGGTCGACGCGAGCGCTCGACCGCTGCTGATGAACCACCGCGCCCAGACGCTCCTGGACGCGTGCGACGGTCTCGGCGTCGGTCGCGACGGGCTCGTCACCATGCGGCGGGAGACGACCGACACGTTGCACCGGCTGGTCGCGGAAGCGGCGGACACGACCCAGGGGCGCGGCACCGCGGCCGGGGGTGCGCTGATCCTTCCCCGGCCGTCCGGCCTGCGGCCGCTGATGGCGCTGGTGACACCGTTCGCACGCGATCGCTGGCCGGTGCGCGGGGTCGCCGCCGCGGGGGTGCTGGTGAGCGACCCCGAGGACGTCACGCCACCGCCCGTCGAGGTGCTGCGCCGCCTCTGGGGTCTGACGGCAGCCGAGGCGGCGCTCGCGTGTCAGCTTGCCGCGGGCCGGAGCCTCGAGGAGGCGGCGCAGGTGCTCGCCGTGCGCCTGCCGACCGTCCGGACGCAGCTGGCGCGCATCTTCGCGAAGACGGGCACCCGCCGGCAGGCCGAGCTGATCCGCCTGCTCGTGGGTGGCATTGCTCCGCCGCTCGTCTTCTGAGCGGCGCCCGGCTCAGCTCTCGTCGCGGCCCCCGCTACCGGTGAAGCGGTCGGCAGGGTCGGCGAAGAGCACGTTGAACGTCGTGAGGCTGCCGTAGATGCGGGTGATGTAATCCTGGAGCTGCAGCCGGTCCTCGTCGGACAGCTTGGGATGGCCGTTGATGCGCTGCTCGAGCACCCGGAGCTTCTCGCGCACGGCGATGATCTTGCGGAAGAAGCTCTCGATGGGCACGACCTTCTCCTGCGTGCCTGCCTTCCCGGGCCGCAGCACGAGCTGGCCACCGGTCCAGCGCTCGGCGATCTCGCCGGTGACCGATTCCTCGGCGTGCATCACCGCCTTCACGGCCTGCACGATCTTGCGTACGTCGCCGTCGTCGAGCATCAGCGGGAGGTGTCCATCTGCCCGGCGGCGGTCGCGTTCACCAGCACCCCCATGTTCCCGTGCGGGTGGCGGTTGTCGTGCATGAGCTGGTGCACGCGGGGAATCTCGTCGAACGGGAAGGTCTGCGACAGGCAGGGATCGACCTTGCGCGCTCGCACCAGGTCGTTCAGCGCCCGCGCGTCGTCGTCGTTCGCGAAGTGGGAGCCCTGGAAGCGCTTCTGCCGCATCCAGTGGTAGCGCAGATCGAGGGTGGCGTTGTAGCCGCTGGTGCCGGCGCAGATCACCACCATGCCGCCGGTGTCGCAGACGAAGATGGAGGTGGGCACGGTATCCTCGCCCGGGTGCTCGAACACCAGGCGGGGGCTCCTGCGCTCGCCGACCGCTTCCCACAGCGCCGCGCCAAAGGCGCGCGCGCCCTTGAGCCACTCGCCGTAGGCCGCGCCGTCCTTCCAGTGCGGCAGCATGCCCCAGTGGGAGAAGTGCTTGCGGTTGACGGTGCCCTTCGCACCGAGCTTGGTGCAGAAGTCGATCTTGTCGTCGCTCGAGATGACGGCGACGGGGATGCCGCCTGCGGCACGCGCGATCTGGATGGCCTGGCAGCCGAGCCCGCCGGCCCCGCCCCAGACCAGCACCACGTCACCCGACCGCACCGTGTGCGGGGGCCAGCTCATCAGCATGCGGTAGGCCGTGGCCCCGACCAGCATGTAGGCCGCAGCCGCATCCCAGGAGAGGTGCTCGGGCTTCGGCAGGCACTGGTGCGCCTGCACGCGCGTGAACTGGGCGAAGCTTCCCCAGTTGTTCTCGTAGCCCCAGATGCGGAAGGTGGGGCTGAACATCGGGTCGGTGCCGGCCTTCACCGCGGGGCAGTCCGCCTTCCACATGCCGCAGTGGATCACCACGCGGTCGCCGACCTTCACGCTGGTGACCGCGCTTCCGATCTTCCACACGATGCCCGACGCATCGCTGCCCCCGATGTGGAAGGGCGAATCGTCGGGCCAGTCCTTGTCACGCTGATGTGCCTTGATGACGTCGACCGGCGAGCCCAGCCCGGCCCAGACGTTGTTGTAGTTGATGCCGGCGGCCATGACCCAGACCAGCACCTCGTCGGGCTGCAGGTCGGCGGGCGTGGCGATCTCCTCGATCTCGAACGCCTGCATCGGCTGGCCGAAGCGCTCCTGGCGGATCACCTGCGCCAGCATGCGGGGAGGCACCTCGCCGAGCGGCGGCGTGTCTCCGAGCTGGTAGAGGTCCTTCATGCGTGTGGTCTCCCGGGCAGGTCCGGTCAGAACCGGAGCGGGCTCATCACGGAGAGAAACTCGGTCAGGGTCCTGAAGCGCATCATCGGGTTGGTGCGCTTCTCCTCGCCGATGGTCGAGGAGCTGTCGGCGGCGTAGTTGTGTCCCGGAAAGAGCCGCGTGTCGTCGGGCAGCCCGGCGAGCACGTCGTGCAGGCTGCGGTACATGTCCTCCGGATTCGATCCCGGCAGATCGACACGCCCGCACGAGCCGATGAAGAGCGTGTCGCCCGAGACCACGGCGTTCCCGACGAGGAAGCATTGCGAGCCCGGCGTGTGCCCCGGGGTGTGGAGGAGCTTCACCTTGAGCTGGCCGATCGTCACGTCGTCGCCGCCCTCGACTGCGATCAGGTCGGAGTCGGAGAGCCCGGTGAGCCGGTGCACGAACGGCAGCTCGGCCTTGTGGATGACCACCTTCGCGGGCACCCGGGCCACCAGCTCCGCGGCGCCGATGACGCTGTTGCCCATGAACGCTCCGCCCAGGTGATCGGGGTGGAAGTGGCTGACGAGATCGTGCGTGATGCGATAGCCGTCGGCCTCGGCGGTCTCGACGATCGTGTCGATGTCCCACGCCGCGTCGACCACCGCGGCCTCGTGGGTATGCGGATCGCCGAGCAGGTAGACGTAGTTCTGCATCGGCCCGAGCTCGAGCTGCTTGAAGTAGATGGGTTGCTTCATGAGGAGGTCTTCCTGGCCTTCAGGGCCTCGCGCTCGAGCGGCCGCTCCCAGAGATATTCCTGCTCGCCCAGGCGGTGTCCGATCCAGCGCGAGAGCACGAACAGCAGATCGGAGAGGCGGTTCAGGTAGGCGAGCGGCTGATCGCCGATCGCCTCGTGGCGCATCAGGCGCAGGACGTCGCGCTCGGCGCGCCGGCAAACGGTGCGGGCCACGTGGAGCAGCGCGCTCACCCGGCCGCCGCCCGGAAGAATGAACGAGCGCAGCGGAGCGAGCTCCTCCTGACAGTGGTCCATGACCTGCTCGAGTGCCGTCACCTCGGCGGTGCCGACGCGGAACATGCCGGGCTGGAGGGCCGCCGGCGGCGTGGCCAGCTCGGCGCCGAGATCGAAGAGCTCGCTCTGCAGGCGCCGCAACACGACGTCGAGCTCGCGGCAGGCGGGCGAGCGTTCGAGCTCGGCGGCGTTGAAGGCCCGCGCCACGCCGACGGCCGCGTTGAGCTCGTCCACGGCGCCGTAGGCGTCGATCCGGAGCGCATCCTTCGGGATACGCGCGCCGCCGACGAGATCGGTCTCGCCCTGGTCGCCGCGTCGCGTGTAGACGCGCGTGATCCGGATCGCCACGGCTCCATTCCTACCGTCGCCCGCCGGGGGTTGTCCACCCGCGGCACGCGCCGGCTCAGGCCGGCATGTTGTCGGGACGGCGCGCGTGTCGCTTGATGATGGTGCGCAGCTTTTGGGGGTCGATCGGCTTCTTGTAGACGACGTCTTCCAGGCCGGCGAGCTTGCTGCGCTTGATGATGTGGTCCTTGTCGAAGTGGAAGGCGGTCATCAGGACCACGGGCAGCCCCGGGTGCCTGGCGCGCACCTCCTGGAAGAGCTCGTGGCCGTCGAGGTCGGGCATGACGACGTCGCTCAGCACGAGGTCGACGGCCTCGGTGTCGAGGCGGGCGAGGCCCTCGCGTCCGCCCGTTGCCACGAGCACGTCGCAGCCTTCCTGCGTGAGCAGATCGCGTAACGACTGGCAGACGCCGAGATCGTCGTCGACCACGAGGATGCGCACGCCCGCGAGCTCCGAGTCGGCCGCGTCCCGGCGCGGCGAGGTGGACGCGTTGGCAGCGGCCACCGGCGCGCTCCCGAGGTCGGTCATCTCGCGCCCGGGGAGGTACTCGCGTGTGGCGTACTCCGTGCCTTCCGCGAGCTCGGTGAGCCGGGTCACGATGTGCTGGATACGGGCGATGGCGGCGTTGGTCGAGTCGAAGCGCTCGCTTTCGACGATGAAGTCCTCGTCCGAGCTGACGCGCGCCATGTGCTTCTCGACCAGGTTCAAGTTGTTGACGATGACCTCGAGCGGGTTGTTGATCTCGTGCGCGACGCCGAGGGCGACCTCGCCCAGCGTGACCAGCCGATCGTGGCGCCGGATCTGGCGCAGGTCCTTGGCGAAGCCGATCGAGCCGAGCTCGACGCCGTCGTCGGTATTGATCAGCGAGCCCGAGATGGCGACCGGCATGATGACGCCGCTCCGGTCGACGAACGTGGTCTCGAAGTTCCGCACCTTGCCGGGTGCCTGAGCGCCGTACCCCTCGCGCATGGCGATCATCACCTTGCGGGCCTCGGCGAGATCGGGATACAGGCGCGTGACGTGCTGGCCGAGCACCTCGTCCTGCGAGTAGCCGAGGGTGCTGCGCGCCCCGTCGTTGTAGAAGATGATGATGCCGTGCCGGTCGACCGCGACGACGATGTCCGGCGAGCTCTCGAGCAGCTTCTCGAAGTAGATGGCGGGGAGGCGGGAGACGGGCTCCATGCGGAGGCGACTGGGCATGGTAGGGCCCGCAACGGCGTGGGTCAAGGGAATCGCCGTGCTGCTCGCGGTCGCGGGCGGGGGCTGCTTCTGGCGCTCCTACGCGCCACGGCTGCGCACCCACAGCGAGCTCATGGTGGCAATCGCGCGCAAGGGCGTCGACCTGGTGCGCGGCGACCGGCTGACGGCCGAGAACATGCCCGAGCTCACCTACCCCCTCGAACGCGCCGAAGCCTTCGCCCGGAGTGCGCACGCGCGGGTGGGGAATGCGGTGCCGCCCTCGCTCGCCGCCTTCGACACGCTGATCGCGCGTTACCGAGCCCTCGTGGACACCCTCGACAGCACGCGGCGTACACAGCGCGGCGAGGAGGCGGGGGCGACGCTCGCGGCGCCGCTCGCTGCGGTCGAGGACGCCGGGCGTGCCGTCGAGGACGCGCTCCGCGCCGAGCATCGCGGGGCGGCGACGGACGCTCAGCCGCGCGGCATCAGCACGACGCGCTTGTCGTCCTTCACGGTCGCGAGCATCGTCGACACCGTCTGACCGAGCTGCGGGTGGATCACCTGCGGCGCCAGCTCGGCGAGCGGCAGCAGCACGAAGCGCCGCTTGTGCATCTCGGGATGCGGGATCTTGAGCGTGCGCTTGTCGACGACGTCCTGATCGAACAGCAGGATGTCGAGGTCGATGATGCGCGATCCCCAGCGCTTGCCCTTCACGCGCTTGCGGCCCATCGCCTCCTCGATCGCTTTCAGCTTCTTGAGCAGCGCGTCGGGGGCGAGGTCGCTCTCGAGCTCGATGACGCTGTTGACGAACCAGGTCTTCGCGTTGCCGAGCGGCTCGCTCTCGTACAGGGACGAGGCGCGCACGACGCGCGTGCCGGGGAGCTTGGAGACCTTCTCGATGGCCTCCGCCGTGTTCGCCCTCCGGTCACCGAGATTCGACCCGATGCCGATGTGCACGCGGTGCGGCATACGCGGTCCCGCCTGCTCCTAGGGGGCGGGGTCCCCGGTGCTGAGTCCTCGCTCGTGGGCGGCGCTACACGACTGGATTTGCTCGGCTTTGTCGCTTTCCTGCGGCAAGCGAACCACGATTGGCGCGTGCTTCTAACCGACTCGGGCGCCGTTTACAAACCGCGGCTCTCCCAGGCCGCGCCAACCGCCTCAGAGCGCTGCCTGGTAGGCGAAGCCGGGGCCTGTCGGCGGGCCGAGCAGGGGCGTGACCGTCGCCTCGTCCCCCAGGTAGTGCTCGACGAAGGGGACGACGTAGCGCAGCACGTCCGCATGCGCCTCGTCCTGCGTCAGCGTGGCGGGTGGATTGCAGTCCGGCGAGGGGAAGCACCCGTCGGAGAACGCGAAGTGCCCCGCGTGCTCGATCTCCACCAGGAGCTTCGGCGTGACCGAGGCGTCGTACGCCGTCCGGGTCAGGGTGTTGTTCACGACGCTGTCGATGCCGCCCAGCATGGTGAGCGAAGGAACCTCGAGATGGGGGTTCATGAGCGCGGCCGGCGCCATGGCGACGGCGACCTTCACGCGCGGCTCGCGCTGGCTCACCAGGTAGACCGTGAGGCCGCCGAAGGAATGGCCCGTCATCGCCACCCGGCTGCCGTCGATCGCGCCGTTGAACGGCGATGCGGGATCCTGCCCCGCGGCCAGGATCTGATCGAGCACGAAGATCATGTCGGCCGGGCGCTCGACGAACGACGTCACCTGGGCGGTGGCGGTCCCGCACGTCGACAGCTCGGCGATCGTGTTGCCCGGGTGTGGCGGGGCCACCACCACGAACCCCCGCGAGGCGAGCACCGAAGTGAGGAAGGTGCTCTGCGCCGGGTAGCCGCACGAGCCATGCGAGAAGAGCACCACCGGGTAGGGCCCGCCGCTCGGGTCGAGCGGCGCGTCGACGACCGCGCGGAACTGGCCGGAGATCGGAGCGCTGCCCTTCGGGGCGGGATACCAGATGACGGTGTCGAGCGTTCGCGGCGTGCCGGGCAGGAAGGCCGAGTCCTTGGTCCACGAGATGGTCCGCACGCCCGCGGCGAACGGCCCCTCGTCGCGTGGATCGAAGCACGTGCCCGCCGTCCACGTGACGACGTCGGTGCACGAGGTCTCGTCGGTGCACGCCGTGCGGTCGATGCGCCGCGAGTCCTTGCAGGTCGCGGGCCGGGAGAGCTTGCACGACGGCGTCCCGGTGGCGGCGGTGGACACGCCTCCGCAGGCCACCTTGGCGCTGCCGCACGACGTCCCGCGAATGGTCGCCTTCGCCGCCTTCACGCAGGGCGCGCGCAGCGCGCCGGCGGTGATCCCGGCGCGCAGGGTGCCGCGGGCGCAGCGCTGGTAGCTTCGCCCGCTGGCGGCCTCGGCGCAGGGGCAGGCGGCCTCGGTGGTGTCCGCGAGGGCGGCCAGGCTTCGCTGATCCGCCAGGGTGGAGTCCCCCGTGAGACAGGCGTCGTCGGCCCATCCCCGGGCAGGCACGAGGAGGCAGCTCACCAGGAGGAGGAGGGAGAAGGACCGCATGCCGGGAGACATACCGTGTCGGCGTGCTCTGTCCACGGACCGCGAGCCCTACGGTCAAACGAACGACCCAGGGGGTCGCGCGGCCCCTCCCAGCGGGCGTGCGGGCTCAGAGGCCCAGCACGTCGCGCATGGAGTAGAGCCCGGGGGGTTGGCCGGCGACCCATCGCGCCGCCCGCAGGGCTCCGCGCGCCAGACACTCGCGGCTCTGGGCCCGATGCGCCAGCTCGAGGCGCTCCCCGGGACCGCCGAAGACGACGGTGTGGTCTCCCACGGCGTCGCCGGCGCGCAGCGCGACGATGCCGATCTCGCCCGGCGTCCGCGCCCCCACGAGGCCCTCGCGGGCGAGCACCGCCGTGCGCTCGAAGTCCTGACCGCGGGCCGCGGCCACGGCGCGTCCGAGCGCCAGCGCCGTGCCGCTGGGCGCGTCGCGCTTGGCGTGGTGGTGGAGCTCCACGATCTCACTCTCGAAGCTCGAGTCGAGGAGCCGGGCGGCCGCGCCCACGAGCTCGGTCAGCACCGTGACGCCGACGCTGAAGTTGGCGGCGACGACGCTGCGCGTGCGGGCGGCGAGCGCCGACAGCTCGGCGCGCTGGCTCGCATCGAACCCGGTCGTGCCGACGACGAGCGCGGCGCCGCGCTCGACCGCGAGCCCGACGTGGCGCAGCGTGGCCTCGGGCACCCCGGTGAAATCCATCAGGACGTGCGCCGGCTCGAGGATCGCGCCCGCGTCGTCGCCGATGAGCACGCCGATGTCCGCGCCCCCCGCGACGGCGCCCGCGTCCTCGCCCATCCGGGAGTGGCCGGGCGCCTCGACCGCACCCACCACCCGCACGGCGGGCTCGTCACGTGCGAGGCCGACCAGGAGCCGTCCCATGCGGCCCGCCGCCCCGCAGACCACGATGGGAGCAGCGTCAGACAAGCTCGTACTCGCGCAGGACCTGCTCGAGCCGCTCGCGATTTCCGGCGACCATGCGGGTGAGCGGCAGCCGGAACTCCTCGGCGCACACGCCCATCAGGGCGACGGCGGTCTTCACGGGAATCGGGTTCACCTCGAAGCTCATGGTGAGCGCGCGCACCAGCGGGAAGATGTCGGCGGATCGGCGCCGCGCCCGGGGGAGATCGCCGGCGAGCAGGGCGTCGGTGATCTCCACCATCCGCCGCGGCACGACGTTGGCGCAGACGGAGACCGCTCCGCCGCCCCCGGCCGCCATGATCGGCAAGATGGTGGCGTCGTCGCCCGAGTAGACCGTGAAGCCGGGCTCGACCGAGGCGATGATCTCGATCACCTGCGCGATCGAGCCGCTCGATTCCTTGATCCCGACGATGTTCTCGATCCGCGACAGCCTGGCGATGGTCTCGGGAAGAATGTTCGACGCCGTCCGCGCCGGAATGTTGTAGACCAGGAGCGGCAGCTTCGTCGCCTCGGCGACGGCCGCATAGTGCTGGTAGATGCCGTCCTGCGTGGGCTTGTTGTAGTAGGGCGACAGGAGCAACGCGCCGGCGGCGCCCACCTCCTCGGCGGCGCGCGTCAGGCGCACGGCCTCCGCGGTGGAGTTGGAGCCCGTGCCCGCGATCACCGGCGCGCGCCCGCGCGCGAAGCGGATCACCGCCTCCACGACCTCGATGTGCTCGTCGTGCGTGAGGGTGGCGGACTCGCCCGTCGAGCCGCAGGGGACCAGACCGTTGACCCCGCCGGCGATCTGCTGCTCCACCAGCTTCTCGAGGCCGCCGAGATCGAGCTCTCCGTTGCGAAACGGAGTCACCAGTGCCGTCAGGCATCCTCTCCACATGTCACACCTCGATGGAGCCCTCGAAGACCTCGACCGCGTCGCCCGTCATGCGGACGTGGTCGTCGGCTTGCCACTCGATCTCGAGCGGGCCGCCGGGCAGCGCGACCCGAACCCGCCGGCCCGTGCGCCCGGTACGGGCCGCGGCCACGGCGGCCGCGCACGCCCCCGTCCCGCACGCCAGCGTCTCTCCGGCGCCGCGCTCCCAGACCCGCATGTCGAGCCGTGCGGGACTCTCGACGCGGACGAACTCCGTGTTCACGCGGCGAGGAAAGAAGGGATGGTGCTCGAAGCGCGGCCCGAGCACAGCCAGGGGCAGCGACGCGACCTCGTCGACGAACACCACGCAGTGCGGGTTGCCCATCGAGAGGCACGTGACGCGATACTCCTGCCCGCCGACCTCGAGCGCGCGCTCGACGACCTCGCCGTCGGCGTCGACGGGGATGCTGCGGCCGTCCCAGACGGGCGTGCCCATGTCCACGGCGACCCGGGCGACGCGGCCGCTCGCCAGCTCCGGCTCCACGACCTTCACCCCGGCGTCGGTTTCCACCCGCAGGGGAACCCGGGTGATCAGCCCACGGTCGTGGACGAACTTGGCGAAGCCGCGGATCCCGTTGCCGCACATCTCGGCGAGGCTGCCGTCGGGATTGAAGATGCGCATGCGGCAATCGGCTCGCACCGAGTCGAGGAGCAGGATGAGACCGTCGGCGCCGATGCCGCGATGGCGGTCGCAGAGCACCGGGGCGAGCGCCGCCGGGTCGCCGGGCAATCCCCGGCGCGCGTCGACGTAGACGAAATCGTTCGCGGTGCCGTGGAGCTTGGCGAAGGAGAGCGTGGTCATCTCGGGAGCGGCGCCTGCGTGGCGTGCTCCGTCATTACTGCCCCGCCCGAGGAGGGTCAACCTTGAAACCCCGATCCGCCGCGCGATGTCACGTGGAGCGCGTCACGGCGGGGTGAAGGTCACCTCGACCGGCCCGGCGGGCTTGCTGCGATAGCCGTCGAGCGTGTAGCCGATGACGCGATAGCGATAGCTCGCGCCGGGAGCTGCGCTCGCATCCGTCCACTCCAGCCTGCGGTTCTGCCGGAAGCGCTGCTCGTCGCTGAGCTGGAAGTCGCCGATTCGGACGAACGCTTCCGGGCCGGCGCCCTTGGGGGCACGCTCGATCTCGAAGCCGCCGAGGTCGTTCATGCGCTTGCCGCCGGTGTACTCCGAGGGTCGGCGCCAGACGAGCTGCACGCCGCCGGTCGTCGAGGTGGCCGTGAGGGCGGTTGCCTCGCGCGGCTGCACCAGCTCGGGGGCGAGCGGCGGCGTCTTGTTGCCGCAGGCCGCGAGCAGCAGCACGACCGACAGGATCGCGGCGGTTCTCACGCGCGCACCTCGCGGGCCGCGCGCGCGAGCTGGCGGCGCACCTCGACCGGCGCCGTGCCGCCGACGACCCGGCGGCGGGCGATCGAGCGCTGCGGGGTCAGCGCGCGGACGAGCGCCGGGTCGAGACGGGGCGCGTGGCGCCGGAGCGTGGCGTCGTCGAGATCGCGCAGCGCGGTGCCGGTGGCGAGACAGTGGCGCACGAGGCCGCCGACCATCTCGTGCGCGCGGCGAAACGGCACGCCGCGCTCGACCAGCAGGTCGGCCAGGTCGGTGGCGAGCAGCAGGCCGTCGGCGGCGCCGGCCATGCGCGCGGTGTCGAAGTCGAGCGCCGGCAGCATGGCGCCGAGTATCCCGAGGCTGCCGCGAACCGTGGATGCGGCGTCGAAGACCAGCGGCTTGTCCTCCTGCAGGTCGCGGTTGTACGCCAGCGGCAGGCCTTTCAGCGTGGTGAGGAGCGCGACCAGCGCGCCCACCACCCGGCCGGTACGCCCCCGCACCAGCTCGGCGACGTCGGGATTCTTCTTCTGCGGCATCATCGAGCTGCCGGTGGCGAAGGCGTCGGGCAGGTGGACGAAGCCGAACTCCTCGCTCGCCCACAGCACCAGCTCCTCCGCGAGCCGGCTCAGGTGCACGGCGGCGATCGCGGCCGCGGCGAGGAACTCGGCGGCGGCGTCGCGGTCGCCGACCGTATCGATGCTGTTGCGCGACACGCGCGCAAAGCCGAGGAGGCGGGCGACGTAGGCGCGGTCGAGGGGAAACCCTGGCCCCGCGAGCGCGCCGGCGCCGAGCGGCAGCTCGTCCGCCCGCGCCCGGCAGTCGCGGAAGCGGCCGCGATCGCGGCCGAGCATCTCGTGGTAGGCGAGGAAGTGGTGCGCCAGGAGGACCGGCTGCGCGCGCTGCAGGTGGGTATAGCCCGGCAGGACGGCCGTGACGTGGCGCCGCGCGACGGCGACGAGCGCGCCCTGGAGCCGGGCCAGGTCGCGGTCGATGGCGTCGCACTCCGCCCGCAGCCAGAGGCGGAGGTCGAGCGCCACCTGGTCGTTGCGGCTCCGGCCCGTGTGCAGCTTGCCGCCGACGGGACCGACCAGCTCGGTGAGCCGCCGCTCGACGGCCATGTGGATGTCCTCGTCCACCGGCCGGAAGCGGAAGCGGCCGCCGTCGAGCTCCGCGAGGACGCGCCGGAGGCCGGCGTCGAGCCGGCGACCCTCGGCCGGCGAGAGGAGCTTTGCCCGCACCAGCGCGCGTACGTGCGCGCGGCTGCCGGCGATGTCGTGCGGGTAGAGCACGCGATCCACCGCGAGCGAGGCGGTGAAGTCCTCGACGATGCGCGCGGTCGGCGCCTCGAAGCGCCCGGCCCACGCCTTCGCAGCGGAACGACCGCGCCGGGCGGCCGGCCGCCGGCTCATCTGGGGGTGCTCTTGGTGGCGCCTTTGGCGCCGCGCTCGACCAGCGCCCGGATGCGGAGCCGCAGCCCGGAGAGCCGGATGAAGCCGCTCGCGTCCGCCTGCTGATAGCCGCCCGCCTCGTCGAAGCTCGCCAGCTTCGGATCGTACAGCGAGCGTGGCGCCGCGCGGCCGACCGTACGCACGCTTCCCTTGTAGAGTCGCAGCCGCGCCGTGCCCGTGACCGCGCGGGCGGCATCGTCGACGGCTGCCTGGAGCATCGAGCGTTCGGGAGCGAACCAGTAGCCGTAGTACACCAGCTCGGCGTAGCGCGGTGCCAGCGAGTCACGCAGATGCAGCACCTCGCGGTCGAGGGTGAGCGACTCGACGGCCTGGAACGCCTGACGCAGGACCGTACCGCCCGGCGTCTCGTAGACGCCGCGCGACTTGAGGCCGACGTAGCGGTTCTCGACCAGGTCGACCCGGCCGACGCCGTGCGCCCCCGCGATGGTGTTCAGGCGGGCGAGCAGGGCCGCGGGCGACAGACGCTCGCCGTCGACCGCCACCGGCACGCCGCTCTCCAGCTCGACCTCGATCTCCTGCGCCCGGTCCGGCGCCTGCTCCGGCGCGACCGTGAGCTGAAACATGTCGTCGTAGGGCGCGCGCATGGGATCCTCGAGGATGCCGCCCTCGTAGCTCACGTGTAGCAGGTTGCGGTCGCTGGAGTACGGTTTCTCGGCGGTGACCGTGATGGGAATGCGCTGGGCATCGGCATAGGCGACGAGATCGGCGCGTCCCTTGAAGTCCCACTCGCGCCACGGGGCGATCACCGTCAGCTCGGGACCGAGGGCGGCGAACGTGAGCTCGAAGCGGACCTGGTCGTTGCCCTTGCCCGTGGCCCCGTGCGCCACGGCGTCGGCGCCTTCGGCGTGCGCGATCTCGACCTGTCGCTTCGCGATCAGCGGACGGGCGATCGACGTGCCGAGAAGATACTGGCCCTCGTAGATCGCGCCGGCGCGGAACATCGGGAACACGAAGTCGCGCACGAACTCCTCGCGCAGGTCCTCGACGATGCACTTCGTGGCCCCGGTGGCACGCGCCTTCGCGTCGAGCCCGTCGAGCTCCTCCGCCTGGCCCAGATCGGCGCAGAAGGCGATCACCTCGGCCTGGTAGCGGTCGACGAGCCAGCGCAGGATCACGGAGGTGTCGAGCCCGCCCGAGTAGGCGAGCACGATGCGGCGAACCGTGGCGCCCATGGAGGATCGCCTCCTAGCACAGGCCATGAGCATCGACCAACGCGGGACTCGCCCTGCTCTCTACGTCGTGCTGCGCGCCGTCCGCGAGGACGCGCGCTGGCTGTCCACTCGCGCCTGAGCGCCCTGGTTCAGCGTGCGGGATCGTCCGCCGCCGTCGTCGCGCCGGCGAGCCATGCCATGACGGCCTTCTGCGCGTGCAGGCGGTTCTCGGCCTGATCGAAGACGACGGAGCGCGGTCCGTCGATGACCGCGTCGGTGATCTCCTCGCCGCGATGGGCCGGCAGGCAGTGCATCACCAGCACCTCCGGACCCGCGAGGGCGACGAGCCGCTCGTTCACCTGGTACTGGCGAAAGGCGCGCCGGCGGGCGGCGGCCTCGCTCTCCTGACCCATGCTGGTCCACACGTCGGTGTAGATCACGTCGGCCCCGCGGACCGCCGCCTCGACGTCGTGCGTGACCGTCGCGGAAGCCCCCGCCTCGGCGGTGATGGCGGGGTCGGGCTCGTAGCCACGGGGACAGGCGAGCACGAAGTCGAACCCGAGGCGCGCAGCCGCGTCCATCCACGAGTGTGCCATGTTGTTGCCGTCTCCGACGAAGACGACGCGAAGCCCGTCGACGTGGCCGCGGTGCTCGAGGAGAGTCAGGCAGTCCGACAGGACCTGGCAGGGATGATGGAGATCCGAGAGCCCGTTGATGACGGGCACCCGCGCGGCGTGTGCGAGGTCCGTGACGCTCTGATGGAGGAACACGCGCGCCATGATGAGATCGACCCAGCGCTCGAGGTTGCGCGCGATGTCGCCCGCCGTCTCGCGCTCGCCGAACTGGATGTCGCCCGGCGCGAGACTGATGGCCGCGCCGCCGAGCTGCACCATGCCGACCTCGAACGTCACCCGCGTCCGGAGGCTCGGCTTCTCGAAGATCATCGCCAGGGTGCGTCCCGGTAGCAGCGCGTGCGGCCGGCGCGCGCGCAGGTCGGCTTTCAGGCGGCGCGCCAGGGCGAGGATGGCGTCGATCTCCGGCGTGGAGAGATCCGCGATGCGGAGCAGATCGCGCTTCATGCCGCGGCGAGGGCACCGTCGAGAATCTCGAGGGCTTCGTCGATCTCGTCGGCGGTGACGATGAGCGGGGGCGTCAGCCGCAGGACGCGCTCGGCCGTGCAGTTGATCAGCAGTCCGCCCTCGCGGCAGCGCGAGACGACGTCGCCGCCGGGGCCGTCGAGCAGGAGGCCCTGCATGAGGCCGAGCCCGCGCACCTGCCGAACCTGCCGATGGCGCGCGGCGCGGCGCTCGAGGCCGTCGCGCAGCCGCCGCCCCGTCGAGTTCGCGTGGGCGAGGAAGTCGCGTCCGGCGATCGTCTCGAGCGCAGCCACCGCCGCGGCGCAGGCGAGCGGGTTGCCGCCGAAGGTGGTGCCGTGCGCTCCGGGCGTGAAGGCGGCGGCGATGCGCTCGGTGGTGCAGAGCGCGCCGATCGGCACGCCGCCCCCGAGCGCCTTGGCGAGCGCCATGATGTCGGGAGCGACACCGGTGTGCTCGTAGGCGAAGAGCTTCCCGGTACGGCCCATGCCGGTCTGGATCTCGTCGTAGACGAGGAGGAGATCACGCCGTTCGGCAAGCGCGCGCAGGCCCTGGAGGTAGTCCGGCCGCGGGACGACCACGCCGCCTTCGCCCTGGATGGGCTCGATCATGATCGCGACGGTCTCGGGTGCGACCGCGGCCTCCATGGCGTCCAGATCGTCGTAGGGCACGAGCCGCACGCCCGGCAGAAGGGGGAAGTAGCCGCGGTGGTACTTCTCCTGCCCGGTGGCGCTGAGCGCGCCGAAGGTGCGGCCGTGGAACGAACCGTGGGTCGCGAGGATCTCGTAACGCCCGCCGCCCATCTCGGCGCCCCAGCGCCGCGCCAGCTTCATCGCCGCCTCGACGGCCTCGGTGCCGCTGTTGCACAGGAACACCCGCTCGGCGAACGAGTGGCGGCAGAGCAGTCCGGCGAGCTCGCCTTCGATCGCGGTGTGGTAGTGGTTGGAGACGTGCAGCAGCTCGCCGGCCTGACGGCGAATCGCCTCCACCACCGCGGGGTGGCAATGACCGAGGCTGTTCACGGCCACGCCGGCGAAGAAGTCCAGGTACCGCTTGCCGTCGACATCCCAGACCGAGCACCCCTGCCCCCTGGCGATGGCCAGGGGCTGCCGCGCGTAGAGCCCGATCTCGTGTGCGGCGTTGCGGGCGAAGACCTCGGCGCTGGTCATGCCCGCGCCAGACGGCGGCGCGGGCGGCGCGCGGCGCCGCTCAGCACCTCGGTGCCCACACCCTGGCTGGTGAGCACCTCGAGCAGCAGCGCGTGCTTCACCCGCCCGTCGATCACGTGCGCCTGCTTCACGCCCCCACGCAGCGCCTCCATGCAGCACTCGATCTTCGGGATCATGCCGCCGTCGACGACACCCTCCGCGATCAGCTCGCGTGCCTCGTCGGTGGAGAGCGTGGAGATGAGCGTGCCGTCGCGGCCCTTCACGCCTTCGACGTCGGTCAGGAGGATGAGCTTCTCCGCGTGGAGCGCCTCGGCGATCTTCCCCGCCACCAGGTCGGCATTGATGTTGAACGTCTGGCCGTCCGAGTCGGCGGCGGTGGGGGCGATGACCGGCACGAAGCCCGCGAGCGATTCGATCACCTGCGGGTTCACGCCCACGACCTCGCCGACCAGCCCGAGATCCACCGCGCCGCTGCGCTTCCGGGCGACGACGAGCTCGCCGTCCTTGCCCGAGAGCCCGACGGCGCGCGCGCCGTGACGGTTGAGCAGCGCGACGATCTCACCGCTGATGCTCCCGGCAAGCACCTGCTCGACGATCTCCATCGTGGCCGAGTCGGTCACCCGCATGCCGCGCACGAAGCGCGGCTCGATGCCCGCCTGGCGGACGGCGGCGTCGATCTGCGGCCCGCCGCCGTGGACGATCACGGGGTTCATGCCGACGTACTTGAGGAGCGCCACGTCCTGGGCGAACGCGTCCTTCAGGTCGTCGCGCTCCATGGCATGGCCGCCGTACTTGATGACCAGGATCTTCCCGGAGAAGCGGCGGATGTACGGCAGCGCCTCGAGGAGCACCTCGGCCTTATCCACCGGATCCACCAGGGGTTTATGCCTCGCAGCGGGAGAGGGTACAACCCGCGGGCGGTACGCCCGATCGCGTGCTCGCCGGTCGGATGCCGCGCCGGCCACACAGACGCGCGTGCGGGCGGCCCTCGCGTCCATGCGCAGTCGAGGACTCGGTCAGTTCTGCTCGAGCGCGATGGTCGCGGCGTTCAGGTTCGTGGTGCTCCCGCCAGACAGGTTCGTGGAGCCAGCAAAGATCCCCAGGTCGACGGCGGAGGTGCTCAGGTTGTCACTCTTGGAGACGGTGTTGGGGGTGGCGGAGCCGGCCTGCACGCTGCACGTCAGGGTACCGGCCGTGCTCCAGTTCACGATGAGCGTGTACTCGGTGTTCACGACCACGGATGAGCTGGGGACGGTTAGACACGTGGCGGTGGTCCCGGCACCGCTGCAGCAGCGCCAGACGTTTCCAGGGCTGACGCTGGTGTCGAAGCCGACTCCGACGAAGGTGAGGCTGGTGGCGCCGCTGTCCGCCATCGTCTGAGTCGTCAAGGCCGCGGAGGCCAGGGCGAACCACACGCGACGATTGGCGGTGCCATCGATGTACAGCACGCCGTCCAGCTCCGGCCGATAGCTCGGTCGCGTGAGCGTGAAGGGACCGCTCAGCCCGGAGAGCGTGTTCACCGTGGTCGTGCCATTCGCGACCCTGAGATACATGCGCGTCGCACCGGTGAGCCCAGGCTGCGCCGTCACGGTTCCGGAGATGTTCGGGGAGCCCGTCGGCCCCGTGATCCCGATGGCGGTGACCGTTGCCACGTTGGTCGAGGCTGCCACGTACTCTCCAACGCGGCGCCCGGCTGGGGGCCCGGCTGTTCCCTGAGAACCGGTCGCGCCGGTTGCGCCAGCTGTCCCGGTGGACCCGGTGGCGCCGGTGGACCCGGTCGCTCCCGTCGTTCCGGCGACCCCTGTGGCACCGGTCGGGCCGATCGGACCTTGAGACCCGGTTCCACCCGTTGCACCGACCACGCCCTGCGATCCGGTCGCGCCGGTGGCGCCCGCCGTACCGGTTGCCCCGGTGGCGCCTGTGGACCCGGTCGCTCCCACCGTGCCGGTGGCACCCGTGGCACCGGTGGATCCGGTTGCTCCTGTCGTGCCGGTGGCGCCCGTCGCGCCGGCGATTCCTTGCGTGCCCGTGTTGCCGGTCGCTCCGGTTGGCCCGATCACGCCCTGAGGTCCGGTTCCACCGGTGGCGCCGACGGCGCCCTGCGATCCGGTTGCGCCTGTCGGTCCGACGACGCCCGTGGTCCCCGTCGCGCCGGTCGCGCCGACGAGGCCCTGCGCACCGGTGGTGCCCGTGGCGCCGGTTGGCCCGATGAGCCCCTGCAAACCCGTTGGACCCGTCGGCCCGATCGTGCCCTGCGGACCGGTGGGCCCGATCTCACCCTGCGCGCCGGTCGCGCCGCTCGGTCCGACGACGCCAGTGGCGCCCGTCGCGCCGGTCGTGCCGACGAGGCCCTGCGCACCAGTGGTGCCCGTGGCGCCGGTGGGCCCGATGAGCCCCTGCGGCCCGATGGTACCCGTGGGCCCGATCGTCCCCTGCGGACCGGTGGGCCCGATCTGGCCCTGTGGGCCGGTCGCGCCGCTCGGCCCGACGACGCCAGTGGCCCCCGTCGTCCCGGTTGCCCCTGTGGCGCCGACGAGGCCCTGTGCACCCGTGTTACCGCTCGGGCCCTCCGGTCCGGTCGCCCCGGTAGGTCCGGTTGGACCGGTCGCTCCGGTCGGTCCAGTGGATCCACTGGGACCGGTGACTCCGGTCGCGCCGCTGATGCCCGTTGTTCCGGGAATTCCTTGCGGTCCGGTTGATCCCGTTGGCCCCGGCGTGCTGCTCGCACCGGTCGGACCTGGTGCGCCCGTGGCGCCCGTCGGCCCCGTCGAACCCTCCAGCCCTGTCGCTCCTGTCGGGCCCTCGGGAGTGGGTTTCATTTCGTAGCTGATGAAGAGCTGCGGCGTCCGGGCCAGGTCCTCCTGACTCGCGAAGATCACCCGCATGGGCGACGCGCGCAGCGCGACGCCGTAGTTCTGCGACGGAGTCGTGACCCATTGCTGCACCAGTTGCGTGATGTCCCAGGCCACCGCTCGTCGTGGCGCGTTCGCCAGCACGGTGGTCGTGGACTCCGCCGTGGAATCGATGGGTGGAGGCGCGACCCCGCTGACCGTGTCCTCGTCCCACGGGCCCAGCACAGCCGAGACCGAGACCGTCGCCTGCGGCGGATTGCCCTTCGGCACCATCCGCAGGACGGCCTGGACGATCGTGGTGTCGGGCGTGAGACACGTGAGGTCGAACTTGACGAGGATCGTCCGGAGGCGCCCGGTGAGGAGCTTGCGCGCCTGGCCGTTCTTGCGCGGCGAGCCGTCGCGAATCCACGTGTCGTCGGTTGGCGTGAGCGTCGTGCTCGGGTTCGCCCAGCCTCGCGCGGGAAGAACGAGGAGAGCGAGCAGCATCGCCGCCTTCCTGCCGGCACCGACCCGCGACACGGCGGGGGTTGTACGCGATGTTCCGCAGAGTTCAACCGAAACCTCACAAAGCAGACATCCGAGTTCGGGGTATCGACAGCGGTGAGTCATTCTCGATCGAATGGATTCCACCAACGCGGCCGTGAGCGTGTGCCCAACGCGATGCGCTCCGATGGTCGTCCATCGCCGTCGTGAGGCGCTCGGCCGCCGTCGCCGCGAGGTTCGTCTCGGCATGTATGATAGATTGCAACCCCTCTACCTGGCAGCGGATCGGACGCGGGAAGGGCGCTGACACGGGAGTACTGTGGGCGATCCGGAGCTGCCAACCGAGTGTTGCAATGGCGCAGCCCTCACGCGCGCCTGATCCGCCCGGCCCTTTGGTCGTAGGACGAACGTCGGCCTCGTGACGCCGACAAGGCTTGATTCCGTTGACAGTCGCCCGCGATGCCGCTGGGGCACGGTTCCTGCTGTGATCCCCGAGGCCGTTTCGGCTTGCAGGCCGGGGAGGGGCGACCACGATGAAAAGACGGACAGCGGGCCGGCGGGTAGGAGTGCCGGCGATCCTGATGGTGTTGGTCTGGAGCGCGCTCTGCAGCGCGACGGCGTTCGCGCAGGCTCCGGGGTGCGTTCCGATCGATCAGAACAAGCTGCGCCTGCGCAAGGTGGGCGACAGCGGGACGGGAAACGAGCGCATCCTCTTCCGCGGCGTGTTCGACGTCGACCCCACCGTGACGCTCGATCCCGCCACCAACGGACTGCAGTTCCAGATGCTCGGGTCTGCCGCCGGGGCGCTCATCGACGTCACGTTGCCTGGGGTCCGCTTCGACGTCGGTGGCTTCGGCTGGCTCGCCAACGCGAGCGGGACGGTGTGGAACTGGCGCGATCGCGACGGCCACGTCTCGGGCATCAGACGACTCGTCCTCAAGCGGCACGGGGCCTCCTCGGCGCGGCTCTCGCTCTTCGGCCAGGAGCTCACCTTCCCGCTTCCCACGCTGCCGATCACGATCCGCGTGCTGCTGCCCGGCGCCGGAGGGAGCGCGGGGATATGTGGCGAGGAAGTCTTCCCCGACACGGAGTGCTTCTTCCGCAATCAGGGCAACAAGCTGATCTGCCGCACCGAGGGAGGGCGGCAGCCGATCGAGTGAGCAGGACGACTCGGACGACTCAGTAGAGCGCGTCGAGCTCCTGCTCGTAGCGCTCGAGCACCACGCGCCGCTTCACCTTGAGCGTCGGGGTGAGCATGCCGTTCTCGGTGGTGAAGTCCTCGAGCACGAGCACGAAGTTCTGTACCCGCTCGTAGCCCTTGATCTCCTTGCTCAGCGTCTCGATCTCGCTGCGGATCAGGTCGCGCACCTTCTGGTTGCTCCGCACGTCGCCGAGCGCGATGCCCTGCCTCGCCGCCCAGGTGCGGAGCGCATCGGAATCGGGCACGACCAGCGCGACGTTGTGGGGTTTGTTGGCCCCGTAGATCATGACGTTGGCGATGTAGGGTGAGAGCTTGAGCTGCTCCTCCATCGGCGAGGGGACGACGTACTTGCCGTTCTCGAGCTTGTACTGCTCCTTGATGCGTCCGGTGATGTAGAGGTACCCCTCGGGGTCGAGGTAGCCCATGTCACCGGTGCGGAAGCTGCGGTCTTCCATGAGGACGGCGGCGGTCTCCTCGGGGCGGTTGTGGTACCCGACCATCACGTTCGGACCCTTCACGATGATCTCGCCGTGCTGGGGGTCACCCGTGATCGAGCGGTCGATCTGGATGGCGACGTCGGGAATCGCGGGGCCCACGCTGCCCAGCTTGCGGTGATCGGGATAGTTGGCGGTCGCGATCGGGCTCGTCTCCGTGAGGCCGTAGCCCTCGTAGACCGTGATGCCGAGGGCGTCGATGAAGTCCGCGACGTCCGGGTTGAGCGCGGCGCTCCCGCTGATGGCGTACTTGAGACGGCCGCCGAAGCGCTGGCGGACCGTCGAGAAGATCAGGCGATCGGCCAGCGCGAGCACGAGCTGATCGAAGGCCCCCACGGGCTCCCCGCGTGCCTTCCGCTTGGCGGTCTCGATGCCGTGCTTGAACAGTCGCTGGATGACGCCCGGTCTGGACGCGATCTGGGCGTTGACGCCCTCGTAGAGGCGGTTGAAGATGCGCGGCACGGCGTAGAGCACGGTGGGCTTCACCTCGCCGAGGTTGGCGACGAGGTTCTTGACGTCGTCGTTGATCGCCATCGAGCAGCCCATGCTGACGAGGCAGTGCAGCTCGCAGGTCTGCCCGAACGAGTGCGCCCAGGGCAGGAACGCCAGCGAGCGATCGTCGGGGTCGAAGGTGAAGATGCGATGGATGGCGTTCACGTTGGACGTGAAGTTGCCGTGGCTCAGGATGACCCCTTTCGGGAGCCCGGTCGTACCCGAGGTGTAGATCAAGCCGGCGACGTCTCCCGCCGCCGGCGAGCCGGGCGGGACCGGGCGCTTGCGACCGGCCTCCAGGAGCGCGGCGTAGGAGTGATCGTCGGACGCCGGGAGCTCCAGCCCGATCACGTGCTCGAGGCTCGGGATATCGCCGCGCATCTGCCTGAGCTGGTCCGTGATGGCGTCGTTCGCCCCGATGGCGATCGTCGCGGCGCAGTCCTCGATGATGAAGTGCCACTCCTTGGCGAGCTGCGCCTGGTACATCGGGACGAACGCGGCGCCGAGGCCGTAGGTGGCGTAGCACGCCACCGCCCATTCCACCCGGTTGTCGGCGATGATCGCGACCTTGTGGCCGGGCCCGACCCCGAGGCTCGCCAGGCCGCCGCGGAAGGCGCCGACGAGCTCGTGAAACTGGGCATAGGTGATCCACGTCCACGTGGCGCCCTGCTTGACACCGAACAGCTGGCGTCCGGCATGGGTCCGGCAGCTCTGCTCGCAGAGGTCGACCAGGTTCTCGAACTTCACCGGCATGGTGGGGTTCCTCCCTTGCCCGCTCGGTCCAACCGCTCTTTGCTCCCTTGCAGAGTCGGCGGAGAAGCGCAATCAGATCCACCCAGATGACCGTGGACGGGGAGCAACGCCGAGGGGCGCCGGAACCGCCGGCCCCCACGACGCACCGGCTGGCCGACGGCACGCTGGTGCGCATCCGTGCCATCGAGCCCGGCGACCGCGAGCGGCTGCGCAACGGGTTTGCCCGCCTGTCGCCGGAATCGAAGTACCGGCGGTTCTTCGCCGCTCCCGCCACGCTCTCGGAATCCACCCTCGACTACCTCACCCGAACCGACGGCTGGAACCATGTGGCGCTCGGCGCCGAGCTGGCCGCGGCGGACGCGGACACGAGCTACGGGCTCGGCATCGCACGCTTCGTGCGCCTGGACGACGACCCGACCACCGCCGAGGCCGCCGTGGCCGTGATCGACGAGGTACAGCACAAGGGTCTCGGCCGGCTGCTGCTCGCGGCCCTGATCAGGGCCGCGCACGAGCGTGAGCTGACGAAGTTCGTCTGCCACGTGTTGCCCTCGAACGAGCCGGTGAAGAGCATGCTGCAGGAGGTCGACGCGGAAGCGAAGCCGACGCTGCGCGACGGGCTCCTGGTCTACGAGCTCAGCCTTCCCGAGGTCCTCCCCGAGGGCCCCGACCAGGGTCCGATCTACCGGCTCTTCCGGTTGGCGGCAGCGGGCCTGCGAGTGATCTTCCCCCGCCTGCCGGCCGCGACCGACTGAGCGGCGTTCGCCGCGCCTACAAGATGAAGCGGGACAGATCCTGGTCTTCGAGGATCGGTGCCAGCCGCTCGCGCACCATCGCGGCGTCCACGATGACCTCCTGGCCGCTCATCTCGGGTGCGTCGAACGACACCTGATCGAGCAATCGCTCCAGCACCGTGTGCAGCCGCCGGGCGCCGATGTTCTCCATGCGCTCGTTCACCTCGGCGGCCATGCGCGCGATCTCGGCGACCGCGTCCTCGCGGAACACGAGCGCCACGGACTCGGTGGCGAGCAGGGCGGTGTACTGGCGGGTGAGCGCGTTCTCCGGCTCGGTGAGGATGCGGACGAAGTCGGCCTGGGTGAGCGCTTCGAGCTCGACACGGATGGGGAAGCGGCCCTGGAACTCGGGGATGAGGTCGGAGGGCTTGGAGATGTGGAAGGCGCCCGAGGCGATGAAGAGCACATGGTCGGTGCGCACCGGCCCGTGCTTCGTCGACACCGTCGAGCCCTCGACGATGGGCAGCAGGTCGCGCTGCACGCCCTCTCGCGACACGTCGGGTCCGTGCATCCCCTCGCGCCCGGCGATCTTGTCGATCTCGTCGAGAAAGACGATCCCCGACTGCTCGACGCGCCGGATGGCCTCGCGCGTCGCCGCCTCCTGGTCGATGAGCCGGCTCGCCTCCTCCTGCTCGAGCGCGTCGAGGGCCTCCGGCACGAGCATCTTCGTCTTCTTCGTGCGCTTGGGCATGACGTTCTGGAGCAACTCGCGCAGGTTGCTCTCGATCTCCTCCATCCCCTGCGGCGTCATCACCTCGATCATCGGCGACGCCGCCTTCGTGACCTCCAGCTCGACGGAGCGATCGTCGAGCTTTCCCTCCCGCAGCATGCGGCGCAGCTTCTCGCGCGTCTCCGTCAGGTCGGATGGCGCGGCGCCGGCCATCGGCGAGCTCTTCGGCGGCGGCGGCAGGAGCAGGTCGAGCACCCGGTCCTCGGCCAGCTCGCGGGCCTTCACCCGGTTCTTCGCCTTCTCCTCCTCGCGCACCATGGTCACGGCGAGCTCGGTGAGATCGCGGATGATCGACTCCACGTCGCGTCCCACGTAGCCGACCTCGGTGAACTTCGAGGCCTCCACCTTGATGAAGGGGGCCTGGGCGAGCTTGGCGAGCCGGCGCGAGATCTCGGTCTTTCCCACGCCGGTGGGGCCGATCATGATGATGTTCTTGGGCGCGATCTCGTCGCGCAGCGGCTCCGGAACCTGCATGCGCCGCCAGCGGTTGCGGAGCGCGATCGCGACGGCGCGCTTGGCCTCGCGCTGGCCGACGATGTAGCGATCGAGCTCGGAAACGATCTCGCGCGGCGTGAACGTCGCCATCGCGTGTCCTCAGTCGGTGCCCGACTCGAGCTCCTCGAGCACGAGCTGGTCGTTGGTGTAGACACAGATGGAGGCCGCGATGCGCAGGGCCTCCTCCACCACCTGTCGGGCGTCGAGCGGCGAGTGGCGCACGAGCGCGCGCGCCGCGGCCATCGCGAAGTTTCCGCCCGAGCCAATGGCGCACACGCCGTCCTCGGGCTCGATGACGTCGCCGGTCCCGGACACGATCAACGAGGACTCGCGATCGGCGACCACCAGCAGCGCCTCGAGCCGCCGCAGCAACCGGTCGGTGCGCCAGTCCCTCGACAGCTCGACGGCCGCCCGCCGCAGATTGCCGCTGACCGCTTGCAGCTTCACCTCGAAGCGCTCGAAGAGCGTGAGCGCGTCGGCGCCCGCGCCCGCGAAGCCGGCGAGGACCCGATCGTGGTGGAGGCGACGCACCTTGCGGGCGTTGTGCTTCAGCACCGTCTGCCCGAGGGTGACCTGGCCGTCGCCTCCCAGCACCACGCGGTTCCGGTGACGCACCGACAGGATGGTCGTGCCGTGCAGCTCAGGCTCTCGGGTGCGCACGATCGTAGGCGTCCATGAGGTGTCGCAGGTCGACGTGGGTGTAGCGCTGGGTCGTCGACAAGCTGGCGTGTCCGAGCAGCTCCTGGATGGCGCGCAGGTCGGCGCCCGCGCCGAGGAGATGCGTCGCGAAGGTATGGCGGAGCGCGTGCGGCGTGGCGCGCGCCGGCGTCCCGGACGCGGCGACGTAGCGCGCCATCAGCCGGTCGACGCTGCGTGACGTCAACCGACCACCCGCTCGATTGCGGAAGACGGGACCGCCCGTGGCGTCGAGGCCGGCGGCGGCGCACCCCGTCCGGTAGCGCGCGAGCGCGCGCAAGGCCGGCCGACCGACCGGCACCACGCGCTCCTTGCGACCCTTGCCGAGGACGCGCACCGAGCCGCTCTCCGCGTCGAGGTGCGGCCAGTCGAGACCGGTGAGCTCGGAGACGCGGAGGCCCGAGGAGTAGAGCAGCTCGAGGATGGCGGCGTCGCGCAGTCCGGACAGCGTGTCGGCGGACGGCACGGCCAGGAGGCGATCGACGTCGTCGAGGGTCAGGTGGGTGGGCAGCGAACGCCGCACCTTCGGGGTGGCGATGCCTGCCGTCGGGTCACGGGCGAGCCGTCCGGTCCGCGTGCAGAAATGGAAGAAGCCGCGCACGGCGGCCAGCTTCCGGGCGATCGACGTGCGCTCTGCCTTGCCGTCCAGGCCCCGCAGCCAGTGTCTGACCGCGTCGGGGCCGATCGAGGCGAGGGTGGACCCCGGCGCGGCGTCGAGAAAGCCGCGCACGTCGGCGAGGTAGGCTCGCGTGGTGTGCGGGGAGGCGTGTCGTTCGGCACGCAGATGGGTGGCGAAGGCGGCGACGGCGTCCGCAGTGCCCTGCGCCGTCCTTGTCGGCATACGCGACGCGATGCTATCAACCGGGTCCGGACGGAACAAGGTGACGGTGTCGACGACGCGCGCGGCGAGTCTCCGCGTCTGGCTCAGCGGCGCGGCGATGTTGCTGGCCGTCGCCTGCCACCCCGATCCGGCCACGCCTCGCGGCACCGCGGAAGGATTTCTCGACGCGCACTACGTCCACATCGATCTTCCGTCGGCGCTTCCGTTCACCAGCGGGGTGGCCCGCCACAAGGTCGAGTCGGAGATCGAGCTGGTGAAAGGGATCACGATCGACGACGCAACCCGCAAGCCGACGGTGCACTACTCGCTGCTGGAGGAGCGTCCGGACGGCGCGGAGGCGGTGAGCTACGTCTACCGGGGCAGCGTCGCCGTCGAGGGGGCCGACTCCTTCGAGCGGCGCTGGCTGGTCACCGTGCGCCGGGAGCCCGAGGGCTGGCGCGTCACCAACTACCAGGAGTTCGAGCAATGAGTCGTCATCTCTCGATCGGGCTGCTCGTGGGTCTCGTCCTCGTCGGCGGTCCAGTGGCGGCCATGACCGGGCGCGAGGTCATCGACACGGCGCAGCAGCGCAACGGCTTCTCCACCTGGCACGACCGCACCGCCGCCGCGACCATGGAGACGTGGGACAAGGGAACCCTCGCCCGCACCCGCGAGATCGACGTCACCGAGCAGACCGACCCGCGCGGCGAGCATCGGACCTTCCTCCGCTTCACGTCGCCGGCTGACGTCCAGAACACGCGGTTCCTCCACCTCTCGCCGCGCGACGACAAGGATCAGCAGTGGCTGTGGGCGCCCACCACGCGACGGGTACGACGCCTGGGCGACGCCCAGCGCGACGAGAACTTCTTCGGTACCGATCTGAGCTACCGGGACCTCGAGCTCCTGGTGCGGATCCAGCAGTGGAACGACGCCGAGGCCACCGCCACGCTGGTCGGAGAGGAGACGGTCGAAGGACACCCGTCCCGCATCGTGGAGCTGGTGCCCAAGAACAAGGAGTTTCCGTACTCCAAGTACCGGCTCTGGTTCGGCACCGACGATTTCCTGCTCTGGCGCGTCGACTTCTACGAGGACGACACGACCGTCCTGAAGCGCGTCACCCCGAAGCGTTACGAGAAGGTCGGCGCCTACCAGACCGCCGTCGAGTCGGACATTGCCAACCTCCCCGCGAACACCCGCACGAACTTCACGCTGCGCAACGTGCGCTACGACAACGGCGTGCCCGAGGGCATCTTCACGGTCTCCAACCTCGACAAGGGGTGAGGCCTCTCGCTCGACTCCCGCGACGTCCGCCCTTTCCCTCGTGACGGACGCCCGACGAGTGCGATAGAGTCGCTGGACATGCGCGGGAGAGCCTTCAGGTAGCAATGAGCAAGCACGTCGTGATCCTGGGCGCAGGCCTCGCCGGCCTGGCATGTGCGTACGAGCTTGCCAAGGCCGGCCAGCGCGTCACCGTGCTCGAGCGCGAGGAGCACGTCGGCGGCATGGCGTCGTCCTTCGTCGAGGAGGGATCGGAGCACTGGTCCTACGACTTCGGGCCGCACCGCTTCCACACCCACGACGAGGATCTCAAGGCACACGTCAAGGAGGTCCTGAACGGGAACTGCCGCGAGGCGAAGCGGCTGTCGCGCATCGTGCTGTTCAACCGCTTCTTCGACTACCCTCTCAAGGCCGGAAACGTGCTGCGGAACCTCCCGACCCGTCTGCTCGTGCGGGCGTTCCTCGACTACGCGTGGGTGCGATTCAAGGACGTGACCCGCCTCGAGCGCTTCCAGGACGACAACTTCGAGACCTGGGTCACCCGCCGCTTCGGCCGCACGCTCTACCGGCTCTTCTTCGGTCAGTACACCGAGAAGGCCTGGGGCATGCCGCCGAACCGCATCTCGGCCGACTGGGCGAGCCAGCGGATCTCGCTCCTGAGTCTCGCCGACACGGTGAAGAAGACGCTCTTCCGGCCGCGTGACGTGCCGCGCACGCTGGTGACCGATTTCATCTACCCGGACCAGGGCGGGATCGGCGAGCTGGCGCGCGGGTACACGCGGGCGATCCGGGACCTCGGCGGCACGGTGCTCGTGGACATGCCCGCCGTGCGCGTGCATCGCGACGGCTCGTGGATCACGCGGATCGAATACGGCCTGAGGGAGCGGAAGTTCGTCGAGGGCGATGCCTACGTGTCGACGATTCCCATCACGGCGCTGGCCCGCGCGCTCGTTCCTCCGGCACCGCCGGAGGTTCGCAAGGCCATCGCCTCGCTGGGCTACATCTCGATCGTCTTCATCTACCTCAAGGTCGACAAGCCGCAGGTGTCGCCCGACAACTGGCTCTACCTGCCGGAGAAGCACCTCACCGTGCACCGCATCTCGGAGTTCAAGAACTTCAGCCCGCATTGCGCCCCGTCCGACAAGACGATGGTCTGCGCCGAGATCACCTGCCGTGGCGGCGACGAGATCTGGCGCGCGAGCGTCGAGGAGCTGCGGGACATCGCCGTGCGCGACCTCGAGAGCGTCGGCCTTCTGCATCGCTCCGAGGTGCTCGGTGCGTTCGTGAAGAAGATCCCCTATGCCTATCCGGTCTACGACGTGGAGTACCGCACGCACCTGACGCCGATCCTGGAGTACGTCCACACCCTCCGCAACATCCGCACCGGGGGACGCCAGGGGCTGTTCCGCTACAACAACATGGATCAGTCGGTCGAGATGGGCCGCCGCATGGCGTGGTCGATCCTGCAGGACGCCGACGCCGGCCACGAGGCGGTCGCCACCGGGGAGGGCTACTTCGGTTGACGCCCGCCCTCGAGGCCGGCGCCCCGCTGACGCCGGCGCCGCCGGAGAGCGCCCCCGGGCGCATCGCGGTCCCGCGCTGCCTGCTCTGCGGCAGCGAGCGCGCCGATGCCCTGTTCGTCGAGCCGCCCCACACGGTCGTGCGCTGCGTCTCGTGCGGTCTCGTCTGGGTGACGCCGCGCTTCACGGAACGGTCACTCGCTGCGGTGTACGACGCGAGCTACTGGCGGTCGGTCGCGCCGCGGGCGCGCGGCTACGCCGATTACCGGCGCGACCAGCCCCTGTACTTGAAGACGTTTCGCAAGCGGCTCGCGGTCGTGCGGCGCCACGTCTCCCGTGCGGGTACGCTGCTCGACGTCGGCTGCGCCG
Organism: uncultured delta proteobacterium; assembly: GCA_963815115.1. GTDB lineage: Bacteria > Desulfobacterota > Binatia > DP-6 > DP-6 > CAVQLX01. Next base: position 997,592 of record CAWFFN010000005.1, read on the forward strand.
CCGGCTTCTTCATGCAGGTGATGCGCGACGAAGGCTGGACGGTGTACGGCGTCGAGCCCTCGGCGGGGATCGTCGCCCATGCGCGCGAGCACCTCGGGCTCGGCACCATCCACGTCGGGACGCTCGACGGCGCGCCGCACGCCCCGGGCACGTTCGACCTCGTCACGTTGTGGGACGTCATCGAGCACGTGCCCGATCCGATCGCCTTGCTGCGGCGTGCGCGCGAGCTGCTCCACCCGGACGGCACCCTCATCCTGGAGACCCAGGACGTCGACAGCCTGGTGGCCCGCCTGCTCGGCAGGCGGTGGCATCACTTCAAGCACGACGAGCACCTCTATCACTTCGGCCGTTCCACGGTCCGCGCGCTGCTCGCCCGCGCCGGCCTGCACGTCGTCGAGATGGCCCACGGCTCGGCGGGGAAGTACGTCTCGCTGGGCTTCGTCGCGGAGCGCGCGGCCCGGATCCACCCCGCGCTGTCGCGCCTGCTGCGGCCGCTCGCCCGCGCGGAGAAGGCCAACCTCTACGTCAACCTGGGCGACGAGATGATCGTCGTCGCCCGCCCGGACCGCGCTTCGACCGAGCGCGGCCGCGGCGAAACGTGAGACGCGGATGGACGCGACCGCCTACCGGCAGTTCGCAGAACTGGAGGACAGCCATTTCTGGTTCCTCGCCCGGCGCCGGATATTCTTCCATCTGCTCGATCGGCTGCTCGAGGGACGCCAGGGACTTCGCATCCTCGAGATCGGGTGCGGGAGCGGCGGCATGCTCCGGACGCTGTCACGCTACGGCGAGGTCATGGGACTCGACATCTCGCTCGACGTTCTTCGCTTCGCGCGCTCCCGGGGTGGGGAGGGGCTGTGTGTCGCATCGGGCCACGCGCTGCCGGTCCAGCCGCATTCGCTCGATCTGATCACGCTGTTCGACGCCATCGAGCACATCCCGGACGACGTCCAGGTCCTCCAGGAGTGTCATCGTGCGCTCAAGCCGGGGGGCCTCGTCTTCCTGTCGGTCCCCGCGTACCAGTTCCTGTACGCGAACAACGACCGGGTCGCGCACCACTTGCGTCGCTACACGCGACGCCAGCTCCGGCATCGACTGTCGGCCGCCGGCCTGGCCCCGGTCAAGGTCACCTACTTCAACACGCTCCTCTTCCCGCTGATCCTCCCCACCGTGCTCATGAAGAAGCTCCAGGAATCGTTCCGGCCGGTCGGGGATCGGACCAATCTGTCGCACCACGTGCCGGCGCCGCTCAACCGGCTGCTCGCCGACGTCATCGGCAGCGAGCGACATCTGCTCTCCGGCATGAACTTCCCCTTCGGGCACTCGATCATCGGCGTCGGGCGCGCCTGACGCCCGGCCGTCGGAGCGAGGCCAGCGAGACGGCGAGGATCGCCGCCAGGGCGAGGCTGCTGATGGTGGCGCCGGTCCGGAAGGTCGCCGGGCGGTAGGCGAACTCGACGCGATGGTCACCCGCGGGGACGGGAACGCCCCGGAACAGGTAATCGGCGCGCAGGATCGGCGCGGGCTCTCCGTCGACCGTCGCCTGCCAGCCCGGATAGTACTGGTCGGTCAGCACGAGCAGCCCTGGTGGACCGCTCGTCTCGACCACGACACGTCCCGGACGATACTCGCTGATGCGAGCCTGCGAAGGGCCCGCCGTGCCGCCCGCGGCGGGCGGCACGGCGACCGGTTGCTCGACGAGAGCCACCTGGAGCGGGTCGATCGCGCTCAGTCGATCGAGCAGCCGATCCGGCTCCTCGATGGTGACGATGCTCGGTGCCACGAAGGCACGCGGCACGGCGTGCGGGTCCTCGTAGAGAGACACGCCGGCCTCTCGCCGGACGAGTCGCCACGCGCGCTCCACGTCCAGGGAGGGATCGAGGTAGCGCTCCTTGTCGCTGTCCTGGATGAGGAAGAAGCGGATGCCGAGAAGGGACGCGAGCCGGACGTTGCTCGGGGCGAGATGGAGGGGAACGTAGCCGAAGGGATCGATCGGCCATCCCTCGAGGAAGGCGCCCGGGGCCTGAAAGCGCAGGTAGCGCTCGATGCGGGCGCTGGCGAGCCCCTCGTAGTCCGTCGGCAGCCAGAGGCCGTGCACCTGGCCCGCCTTGGCGACGTCGGAGAAGAAGTAGAGCGGGTCGTCGGGCCGGAAGGAGGCCCAGATGTACGTGCGCTCGAGCCCCTGCGCACCGAGGACCTCGCGGACGAATGGATCGAGGCGCGCGAAGTAGGTGCCGAGCTGGGAGGGCAGCGCGCCGTGCACCGGGGTGCCGCGCCAGAGATCGACCAGCACGAGCGCGGCGATCGCGAGTGCCAGGGCGGACCGGGCACGGTGGCCCCGCAGTGCGCGCGCCGGCCAGCCGACGAGCGCCGCCGCGACGGCACAATAGAGCACTGCCAGCCAGGCGCCCGTACCGCGGGCCGCCGCGAGTGCGCCGATGGCGACGATGGCGAGTGCGCCGAGCGCGGGCCGCCACGCGCTGGATCGCCGTCCGATCTCGTCCAGCCCCGCGCCGCACAGGACGGCGACCGCGAAGCCGAATACCACCAGGGCGCGGTCCGGTCCGCGGAACCAGCTGCCGCCGGGCAGGTGATAGAGGATCGGATACACGAAGGCGTGCGGCCCGAAGGCGTAGAGCACGGAGCCGGCGCCGATGCCGGCGATTGCCAGGGCCATGCCTCTCGCCCGCCACAGCACCACGCCGGCCAGCGCGAGGGCGAGCGGGACGATCCCGACGTAACCCTCGCGGAGCACGCCGGGGTAGGCGAGCCCGAGCTGCGGGTGCGGGCTCGGCTCCGCGCTGACGAGATTGCGCAGGAAGATGCTCGGGTCCGCGGACATGCTCGCACTGACCTCGATCGGCAGGCTTCCCGGCGGTCGCCAGCTCTCCCGGGCGAGCTCGGCCGCGGGGACCAGCCGCACCGCGGCGAGCGCCACTCCGAGCCCGAACGCGCACGCCAGCACCGCGGTCGCGCGGAGCGCAACGCGTGCGCCGGCGTGGCGCCAGCGCCGGACGACGCCGTAGGCGACCAGCGGCACCAGGGTCCAGGCGGTGAAGTAGGCGAACTGGAGTCCGTGACCACCGAGCAGGCTCACCCCGAAGGTGGCCGCCAGCAGAGCGCAGCGGCGCGGGGTGGGGCGCTCGAGGATGCGGTGCGTGAGCAGGAAGATCGCGGGCATCCAGGCGACGGACGCGAGATAGCTCGGATAGTGCAGCTTGATCATCATGCCGCCCTGGAAGGCGAACACGATCCCCGCGACGAGCGCGGCGGGGGCGCGCATCCCGAGGGCCCGGCAGAGCAGGTGCATCGTGACGCCAGCGATCGCGAGGTGCAGCACGATGTCCACGGTGATGGCGGTCGCCGGCGGCAGGAAGAGAAACGTCACGTACAGCGGATAGAGGAAGCCGACGATGGGCGAGGCGAGCAGCGGCACGCCGGCCAGCTGGTGGGGGTTCCACAGGGGGAGTGCTCCGGCGCGCATCTGGTCGAAGCCGTAGCGCAGCATCGGGTAGTAGTAGGCGACGAGATCGCTGACCGACGGCCCCGTCGGGCTCTGGGCGACGCTCAGCACCTTCACCTCGAGGAAGACGGCGCCCAGCACGAGGTAGAGCGCCGCCGCTCGGAGGAGCGTCATCGGGACGCGAACCATATCCGGCGGTCGAACCGGGCGACAAGGGAGCGCGCGCGGACCGACTTCACTCGTCCCGCAAGGCGTCGAGGACCGGCAGCCGCGCGATCCGGCGGGCCGGCAGCAGGCCGGCGGGCACGCTCACCAGCGCGGCCGCGAGCGCCGCGAGCGGCACGCTGCCGAGCGAGAGGTGGAGATCGAGGTCCCAGCCCAGCTGGTAGGCGAAGTTCACCCGCACCCAGAGCACGGAGAGCAGGCAGCCCATGGCGAGACCGCCGACGAAGCCGAGCACGCCGACGCCCGCCGCCTCGGCGACGACGCTGCGAGCGACCTGGCTCCGGGTCGTGCCCGCGGCGCGCAGCAGCGCGAGCTCGTGGCGCCGGTCGAGCGCGACCGCGAGGAGTGCCTCCGCCAGTCCGAGCGCGGCGACCACCAGGGGCAGGACCTCGAGCGCATGCGTGAAGCGGAAGGAGCGGCGCACGACGTCCTGGTGATAGGCGTAGAGCTCGCGCTGCGTCAGCACCTTCAGGCCCTCCTCGCGGCCGATGTCGGCGGCGATGGCGCGGCGCACGTTCTCCACGGTGGCGTCCGGCGCCAGCGAGACGTGGAACCGGGTCACGGTCGGGTCTCCCCACCATCGCGTCCATGCGTCGCGGGTCATGATGATGCTGCCGCGCGGCGACACGTAGTCGACGACGATGCCCGCCACGGTCGGCTCGAAGCGTCCGCCGGGCGTGTCGAGGGCGAGGTGATCGCCGACGCGGACGCCGAAGAGGCGCGCGAAGTTGCTCGACACGAGGACCGCATCGCCCGCCCGCACCGCTGCCAGGGCGGCGGTCGGATCGCCCGCGGAGAAGACGAAGTCGTCACGCCGCTCGGACGCGAAGGCGCCGGTCTCGAGCGAGTCGACGCCGACGCGCTGGCCACGAAAGTCGTACTCCGCGAGACGCACGCGCTCGACCCGGACCACGCCGGGCAGCGCGGCGAGCCGGTCGCCGATCGATTCGGGAAGCGGCGACTCGATCCAGCCCGTCGCGGCCGTGGACGCGACCACCAGGTCGGCCCGCACCTGGTGGCGGATGAAGTCGAGGACGGACGCCTCGAAGCTGCGCGCCAGCGTTCCGGCCATCAGCATCAGCCCGAGCCCGAGGGCGAGCACCGCCCCCGCCAGCGCGAGTTGGTCCGGGATGCGAACCAGCCGATCCACGGCGAGCCGCGCCGCGAACCCGACGCGGGTTCGCAACGGACCCAGCACCACCGCGCTGAGCCCGCCGGCCATCCGCATGAACAGGCAGACCAGGGCCACGTCCGTGGCGATCGCGGCGATGTTGCCCGCCCAGGCAGAATCGAGGCGAATCTGGGCCGCGAATCCCGCCAGCGCGACGAGGATCGCGCCGGGCACCACGCCCGGCGCGGGCCAGCGCCGTCCGACCGGCGTGCTGCCGGCCGTCCGGACGGCCGCGAGCGGCGAGATGGCGGTCGCGGTGCGGGCGGGGAGCAGCGCCGCCACCAGCGTGGCCCCGAGGCCCGCCGCCGCCCCGAGGGCGATGGCACGCGGCGACACGTCGAGGGCGGATCGGAACAACCGGAGCGAGAAGACCAGCTCGGCGGATTCGGTGACGGTGTCGAGCAGCAGGCGCGCCAGGACGACGCCCAGCAGGACGCCGAGCGCGGTGCCCACCACGCCGAGGAGCGCGGCCTCGCCAAGCACCAGACGGAGCACGTGGCGGCGCGCGGCCCCGATGCAGCGAAGCAGGCCGATCTGCTGCCGGCGTGCCGCGACGCTGGTGGAGACCGCGCTCGCCACCACGAAGATCGCGGCCAGCAGCGCGAGGCCCGAGATCCCCGAGAGCAGCGTGCGGTAGGAGCGCAGGATGCGCTCGATCTGCTCGCCGCGCCGGGCCGGGCGCAGTACCTCGGTGCCGGGCGGCAGCACGGCCCGCGCGGCGCGCTCGGCGGCGTCGACGTCCACGTCGGGCGCGAGGGCGATGTCGACCTGATCGATCAGACCCTCGCGACCGAGGACGGCCTGCGCCCCGACGACGTCCATCAGGAGCAGGTTGCCGCCGAACGCGCGTCCGACGCCCCCCGGGGGCAGGATGCCGCGCACGGTGAACGTGCGGACGCCGACCGGCGTGCGCAGCCGGAGCGTGGTGCCGACGCGGGCATCGATCCGGCGAGCGAAGACGTCGGTCAGGATGATGCTGGCCGGGTCGACCAGGAAGGACAGCGGATCGTCGACCACGTGGTCGCCCGAGCGCACGAGGCGGAGGGTCTTGATGGCATGGCCGTCGGTGACGTCGGCCGCGAAGACCGAGAGCGCCTCGCCGGCCGCGGCACCGTCGACGACGAAGAAGGTGTCGGTGAGGATCGGGACGGCGTGCTCCACGCCGGGCAGATCGCGCAGCCCGTCCGCGACCGCTTCGGGGAACGGGCCGTGGCCGCGCACCTGCAGGGCGGCGGTGCCGGCCAGATCCTCGATCGCGTCCGTGAAGGCGCCGAGGGTGCTCGCGTTGATGACCTCGATGGCCACCACGAGGGCGACGCCGCAGGCAATGCCCGCCGCGGTGAGGGCAGCGCGCGCCCCGTGACTGCGCAGCTGGCGGCGCATGAGGAGGAGGAGGGGCATCGGCCACTCCGAAGTCGCACGAGTCCGGCTCTCGCCTCAAGTCCGGCGTGTCGAGCGGACCCATCGACCTGACTTGCGCGGAGCCCGGCCCCTTGCTACCCGACCTTCGTGGCAGTCGCGCGGGTGACGGAGATCATCGCCTCCTCCCCGGACGGGTTCCGGGAGGCGGTCGAGGAGGGCATCACGCGCGCCACGCGCACGCTGCGCAACATCACGGGACTCGAGATCACGGGCAAGCGCGTCAAGGTGGCGCGCGGACAGATCGTCGAGTACCGGGTGGACATGAAGATCGTGTTCCTACTCGAGTGAGCCGCCGGGTCGGAAGGGAGGACCATGGCCGTCGCGCGCATCACGCAGGTGATCGGGGCGTCTCCGCACAGCTGGGAGGATGCGGTGCGCAATGCGCTCGAGCGCGCCAACCGGACGCTGCGCGGCATCACCGGCATCGAGGTGCTCAAGGAGAATGCCGCCGTGGAGGACGGCAAGATCGCCGAGTACCGTGCCACGGTACAGGTCACCTTCGTTCTCGAGGGCACCTGAGAGGGTCCCATGGGCGACCGCATGACCGCGCTGGACGCGGCGTTCTACCATCTCGAGCGCACCGGCCAGCTGCTGCACGTCGGCGGCATCTACACCGTCGCCGGCGCGCTCGACTACGAGCGCACGCTGGCCGACCTCTCGGCTCGCATGCACCTCATCCCGCGCTACACGCAGCGCGTGGTGCCGGTGCCGCTGAACCTGGGCCATCCCACCTGGGAGCCCGCCCGCGGGTTCGACATTCGCCTGCACGTCGTCCGGCACGCGCTGCGGCGCCCGGGCGACGACGAGCAGCTCCGGAGCCTCGCGAGCCGGCTCTTCGCCGAGCCGCTGGTTCGCTCGCGGCCGCTGTGGGAGCTGCACCAGATCGACGGCTATCGCGGCGATCGCAGCGCCATCCTGGCCAAGGTGCACCACTGCATGATCGACGGCGTGAGCGGCGTGCAGCTCCTCGGCGTGATGTTCGATCCTTCGCCCAGCCCGGCGCCGCCGCCGCCGGCGCCCGAGGCGACCCCGGTACCACCGCTGCCGACGCGATCGGCGCAGGCCTGGCGCGCGCTGGCCGACGGTGCGGCAACCTCCGTCGAGGGCCTGCGCGGGCTCGGCGGGCTGCTCCGCCATCCCGCCGAGGGGTGGGAGGAGGTGCGCACGACCCTGACCGGGATCGGCGAGCTCGTGCGCCTCGCGCTCGCGCCGATCCCGCACACGCCCTTCAACGGCTTCGTCGGGACGCTGCGGCGGATCGAATGGGCCACCTTCGATCTCAACCAGGTGAAGGCGATCAAGAACCGGCTCGGCGGCACGGTGAACGACGTCATCCTGGCCACGATCAGCGGGGCGCTGCGGCGCTACCTGGAAGGCCGCGGCGTGAATCCCGATCGTGTCGAGCTGCGCGCCATGTGCCCGGTGAACCTGCGCACCGCCGCCGAGCACCTGAAGCTCGGCAACCGCGTCTCCGCCCTGATGGCGCCGCTGCCCGTCGGCATCTTCGATCCGCTGGAGCGCCTGCGCCAGGTGCGGGCCGCCATGGAGCAGCTCAAGCGCTCCGGCGAGTCGCTTCGCATGAGCCGGATGATGGACCTGCTCAGCTACGTCCCGGTGCCGTTGCAACACCAGCTCGGCTGGGTGCAGAGCGCGCCGCCGGTCAACACCATCTGCACGAACGTCCCCGGGCCGCCGGTGTCGCTCTACTTCCAGGGTCGACGCCTCGATACGATGGTGCCGATCGTGCCCCTCGCCCAGGGTGTCGGACTCGCCTTCGCCATCCTGAGCTATGCCGACACCATCACCATCGGGGCGAATCTCGACCCCGGCCTGATCAGCGATGGCGAGCGCATCAGCGCCGCGCTGCGTGCCTGCCTCGACGAGCTGCGTGCGCTGGCGGGCGTCGAGCCGATCGCTCGCCGGGATCCGGTCCGTTCCGAACGGCAGCGCCGCGCCGACGCGGTCCCGAGCCAGGTGGCGTGAGCGAGTTCGACGTCGTCGCCTTCGCGGCCCTGGGCTGGGAGGCACGCGCGGTGCTCGCCGGGCTGCGCGACGTCCGCCCGGCGGATGGGCCACGGCGCTGGTGCGGGGGGCTCCCCGACGGCGGGACCTGCCTGGTGGTGCAGACCGGGATGGGATCGGCTCGGGCCGCGGCGGCGGCGCGTGCCGTCCCGTCGGCGGACGCCTTCCTGTCGCTCGGCTGTGGCGGCGGCCTGGTGCCGTGGCTGCGCACGGGCGACGTGGTCGTTGCCACCGAGGTGGTCCAGCTCGATGGGTGGTGTCGCCCCGAGGCACGGGCGGCGGCGGTCGTGCCGCGCATCGACCTGGGAGCGCACGAGGGTGCGGTGGCGTCGAGTCCCGGCGTGCTGCTGACCATCGCCGAGAAGACGGCAGCGGCCGGGTGCGGCGCGCTCCTGGTCGACATGGAGAGCTGGACGTTCGCCGACGAGGCGGAGCGTCGCGGGGTTCCCTTCGCCGCCGTGCGCGTGGTGCTCGACGGCGTCACCGACGAGCTGCCGGCGCTCTCCGACGCGATCGACGCCGCCACCGGCGACATCGATCTCTGGCGGGTGGCACGCGCCCTCGTGCCGAGGCCGTGGAGCTGGCCCGCGGTTCTGCACATCGCGCGCCAGCAATGGGAGGCCGAGCGGCGGCTGAAGGAAGCCGTCACGGTGCTGCTGAGCTGCCACCCTTCCAGGTGGAGCGCCGAGGACGCCGGGGGTCACCGCCATCCCGTGGTACGAGGCCGACCGGGGTGAAGGCGCTGCACCCGCGCGGCACGAGCCTCGGCAGGAGGACCCCATGGCCGACGACGACGGACACATGCACTTCCGGCGCATGGACCAGGGCACCGACGCGGACTTCGCCGTGCTGGCACGGGTGCACGGGACCAACATCCGCAAGCTACCTGATCTGCTCATGGGACTGCTGACGAATCTGCGAGCCGACGAAGCCTTTCCGGTGGATAGGCTGCAGCACAGCCTGCAGGCTGCCACGCGCGCGCTGCGCGACAAACGGGACGAGGAATACGTCGTCTGCGCGCTCCTGCACGACATCGGCGAGTCACTCGGGCCGTTCAATCACGGCGAGGTCGTGGCGGCGGTCCTCAAGCCCTTCGTCTCCGAGGCGAACCACTGGATGCTCGAGCACCATCCGGTCTTCCAGGTGTACTTCTACGGCAGCCATCTCGGGGTCGATCCCAACGCGCGCGAGCGCTATCGAGACGACCCGCACTTCGAACGCGCAGCCGAGTTCTGCGCGCTCTACGACGAGATCCGTTCGACCCCGCCTATCGGTCCGAGCCGATGTCGACGTTCGAGCCGATGGTGCGCCGTGTGCTGCACCGCGACTGGACGCCCCCGCAGTAGGTGATCATCGTCCCCGGGATCCTCGTCGCCATCGAGGCGAGTCGGCGCGCCTAGGCGTGCGGCCCTCTCGGGGCCACGAGTGCGACCACGATGCCCGCCACGAGCATGGTGAAGGCGAAGAGGTGGAACTCGGCGTGCATCCACCACTCGGCGGCGAACACGGCGGCTCCCGCGGCCGCGAGCGTGAGGGCCAGCGCGACGACGGGGAGCCGGAGCACGCCGAGCGTCGCCGCGGCGAGCGCGATGCCCGCCGCCACGAGACCGAGACCGGCCGCGTGCCAGCCGGCCAGTCCGCCGAAGAACTTCGGACCGTACGGGTAGAGCCGCACGCCGACGACCTCGTGGACGACGCCGATGTAGGCGAGGAGAGTCGAGCCCGCGAAGGCGAGCGCCTGGCGGCGGGAAACCATGACGCTCATCGCCGTGCTGGCACCGTTGCGAGCAGGCGCCCGACCATGACTAGGCCCTCCGCCCGGCGCGGGCGACCGGCATCGGCAGCACGTTCTGCAGGGTCGCGGGGCTGAACGGCTGCCCCTGGTTGATGGCGCTGATGGCGGCGTCGAGCACGGAGAAGAAGGTGAGCAGGGTGTCGAGCCGCGCGCCGAGGAAGGTACGCCCGGCCTTGCTGCCACCGGAGGCGGCGCCGAGCGCGCGTTTGGTCTCGGTCGCCGTGGCCATCACCTGGCGAACGTTCCAGCGGAAGCGGCGCTCCATGACCTCCTGCATCACGCGCCAGAGATTGCTCGCAGCCTCGTAGTGATCCTTGCGCGAGCCGGGGACCCGGACCCGACGGACGAGGTGCCAGTCGACGAGCCCGCGGATGTTGACGGAGATGTTGCTCTTGCTCTGCCCGAGCGCGCTGGCGATCTCCTCGAGAGCCAGGGGTTCCTCGTGAAGATAGAGGAGGGCGAAGATCCTCCCCTCGAGCTGGGTGAGGATGCCCGAGGTGGCGGCTGCCGCCCCCATGCCGTCGACGAAGATCGCAACCGCGTGCTCCATGACCAACCGTTGCGAACGTTTAGATACTTCTGAACGTCAAGTCAATCTCGGGCGCCCGGCAGCCGCACGGCGGACCCGCGCCGGCCTTTGCACGTGGGGGCGCACCCGGGTACGACGCGGGACGGATGAGAGAGCGTGCGCTGCTGGCGCTGTCGTCGCGGCAGACGCAGTGGGTCGGTCTCGAAGCCGTCGCGATCGCGGCCGACCTCGGCGACGAGCTGCTGCGCGAACTCGCGCTCGAGGTCGTGACCATCACGCTGGCGGCGCCGGACGTCCAGGTCACGCGCGGCCAGATCCGGGACGCCACGAACTCACCGGTCGAGTACCGCGTCTCGCTGGGCCGCGACGGCCAGCTCGGTACGCTCGCAGCCGCGGCGTGCCGCGCGAGCTTCCCGGACGCGGAGGAGCGGCTGGTGCTGGAGGTCGCCGCCCGCCAGCTGGCGGCCGCTCTCCTGTTCGCGCGCGAGGCGAGCCAGCGGCAGCAGGCCGAGCGCCGGCTCGCGACCCAGGACGCCGTCACCCGCGCGCTGGCCGAGTCGCGTACCCTGCGCGAGGCGGCGCCGCGCATCCTCGAGGCCGTGTGCGAGCACCTGGGCTGGGAGCTCGGCGGTCTGTGGCAGATGGACCACCAGGGCGGCGAGCTCCGCTGTGCCGACGTGTGGCGCCGGCCGTCACTCCGCGTGACCGCCTTCGAGGAGATGAGCCGGCGGCTCACCTTCCGCTCGGGCGTCGGTCTCCCGGGACGCGTCTGGTTCGCCCGGGGCCCCGCGTGGATACCCGACGTCGCCATCGATTCCAATTTCCCGCGTGCACTTGCCGCGCGGGAGGGCGGCCTGCACGGCGCGCTGGGCTTCCCGATTCTGCTCAACGGCGAGGTGCTCGGTGTGCTCGAATTCTTCAGCCGCGAGATCCGCCAGCCGGACGAGGACCTGCTCGAGATGCTGACCGCGATCGGCAGCCAGATCGGGCAATTCCTGGAGCGCACGCGGGCCGAGGAGGCGTCGATCGCGAGCGAGCAGCGCTTCTCGCGCTTTGCCCACCATCTGCCCGGCCTGGTCTGGATCAAGGACCTGGAAGGGCGCTATCGCTATGCCAACGACGCCGCGCTGCTGGCCTTTCGCACCACGCGCGAGGCGCTCTACGGCTGCCGAGACGGCGACATCTTCCCGCCCGAAACCGCCGCGCAGTTCCGGGAGAACGACGAGCTGGCGCTCGCCGGCGGAACGGGCGTGCAGACCATCGAACGGCTCGAGCACGACGACGGCCTCGTCCATCACTCGATCGTGGCGAAGTTTCCGATCAAGAGCGGGGCCGGCGCGCCGATGCTCGTCGGCGGCATCGCCATCGACGTCACCGATCGGCTGCGCGCCGAGGAGGCGCTGCGCCGGAGCCAGGAACGGCTCGAGCTGGCCCAGCGCGCGGGGCGCATCGGGACGTTCGAATGGACCATCCCGACCGGCGAGGTGACGTGGACCGAAGCCGAGGAGGCGCTCTACGGACTCACCCCCGGCGCCTTCGGCGGCCGCTACGAGAACTGGCTGCAGGCGGTGCATCCGGACGACCGGAACCGGGCCCAGGGTGACGTGACCCGGGCCGTCGAGGAGCGTGCGCCGTTCGACACCGAGTTCCGCGTCATCTGGCCGGACGGCACCATCCGCCGGATCGCCGCGAAGGGAACGGTCTTCTACGACGACGCGGGGCAGCCGCTCCGGATGCTCGGCATCAACATGGACGTGACCGAGCGCAAGGAAGCGGAGGAGGCGTTGCGGGAAGCCGATCGCCGCAAGGACGAGTTCCTCGCGATGCTGGCGCACGAGCTTCGCAACCCGCTCGCGCCCATTCGCGCCGGCCTTCACCTGCTCGGCGTCGTCGAGCAGGACGATCCCCGGTCCGCGCGGGTGCGCGAGATGCTCGACCGCCAGGTGCAGCACCTGGTCCGCCTCGTGGACGATCTGCTCGAGCTCTCCCGCATCTCCCGGGGCGACATCGAGCTGCGCCGCGAGCCCGTCGGGCTCGAGTCGGCGATCGCCGGCGCGATCGAGACCAGCCGTCCGCTGATCGACGAGCGCGGCCACCGCCTCGTGGTCACGCTGCCCTCCGAGCCGCTGGTGCTGGACGCGGACCCGGTACGCCTTTCGCAGATCGTGGCGAACCTGCTGAACAACGCTGCCCGCTACACCGATCCCGGCGGCCACATCACGCTCTCCGCCGAACGGCACGACGACGGGGTCTCCATCCACGTCGCCGACGACGGCGTCGGCATCCCGCCGGAGATGCGATCGCGGGTCTTCGAACCCTTCACCCGGGTCGATCGTTCGTCGTCGCGTTCGCACAGCGGCCTCGGCATCGGTCTCGCGCTGGTGAAGACCCTGGTCGGGATGCACGGAGGGAGCGTGTCGGTGTACAGCGCCGGTTCGGGGAAGGGCAGCGAGTTCACCGTCCGGCTGCCGCTGGCGCGATCGGATGGAGCCGTCGGAGCGGCGCGCGACGGCGAGCCGCCCCGCGCGAGTGCCGGCCGCCGCATCCTCGTGGTCGACGACAACCGGGATGCCGCCGAGACCCTCGCCCTGCTGCTCGAGACCATGGGGCACGAGGTACGCGTCGCTCATGCCGGCGAGGACTGCCTCGTCGTGATGCGCGCATTCGCGCCGGTGGTCGTCCTGCTCGACATCGGCATGCCCGACATGGACGGCTACGAGGTCGCGCGGCGGATCCGCGACGAGGAAGGCTCCGGGCGTGCCGTCCTGGTCGCGATCACCGGCTGGGGGCAGGATGACGATCGCCGGCGGGCCAGGGAAGCGGGCTTCGACCATCATCTGACCAAGCCCGTCGATCCCGCCCAGTTGCAGAGGCTGCTGGCGGCCGGGGAGCCGACGGACTTCCGCGACGCGGAGCGCCCCGTCTCGCGCTGACGCGCGGGCTCAGGTCGCGCCCTGCCGCCGGAACGGCAGCACCAGCGCGCGTTGCAGGGGGACCGTCTCGAGGCCGGGCAGGCCGGTCTGGATCTCGGCCGCCGAGTCGCTGTGGAGATAGGTTCCGAACAGCCGATCCCACGCGGAGAAGACGGTCCCGAAGTTCGAGTTGCGGGCCGGCCCGACCCGGGCGTGATGCCGGCGGTGCAGCGCCGGCGTCACCAGCAGTCGCCCGAGCATCCGTTCGACGCCACGGGGCGCGTCGATGTCGCCATGCTCGATGAGGTTGGCGAAGCCGAAGACGACCTCGAAGAGCAGCACCGCCTGGGCCGAGGCGCCGACGAGGGCGACCGCGGCGACCCGCACCGGAAGGGAGAGGAGAAGCTCGCCGGGATGGAAGCGTACCCCCGTGGAGACGGTGAAGGTCGGGTCGGAGTGGTGCACCTGGTGAAACAGCCAGAGCAGCGGTACGCGATGATTCGCCATGTGCCAGCCGTAGGAGACGAGATCGAGGAGCAGGAGCGAAGCGGGGATCGTTGCCCAGACGGGTAGCGCGACCCCGTTCAGGAGACCGAACCCCGCTCCCTTCGCCCAGCGGGCCGCGGTGAAGCTGCATGCCCCGCACACCATGCCGACCACGACCAGGGCGAGGAGCCACACCGCTCCGTTGACCTGCCAGCTTCCGCGCACGCGGGCATGCGGCGAGACGCGTTGCAGCAGGGCCGCCACCAGCATGGCCACGACGAACGCCGCGCCGCGCACCGCCTGGAGCTGCCCGTCCGACACCGGGGCGAACGTAGCGTGCGGCGAGCGACCGTGCCAGCCGATCCCGTCACCGTTCCGGCTCGCGCACGGGGAAGGCGTGCCGGTGCATTTTCTGGCTTGTCTTCCATCGATGGCTGCTACAGAGTCGCAGCCATTCAACGTCCTTCGGTGGAGGGAGGCTTCCGATGGCGCCGATCAGGGTCCGTGACCACGGTCTGATTGCCCTCTTGCCGCTGCTCTCCGTTCTGGGGATGTCCGCGCCGGTCGCCGCAGCCTCGCGACCGAACATCGTGTTCATCCTTGCCGACGACCAGCGCTGGGACACCATCGACAAGACGCACTCCGTCGACGGCAAGACGCCGGTGATGCAGAACGTGACGACGCTGCTCGTCAAGAAGGGCGTGCTCTTCCAGAACCACTTCGTCACCACCGCGCTGTGCGCCCCGAGCCGCTCGAGCATCCTCGCGGGCAAGTACGCTCACACCACGGGCGTCCACTCGAACGGCGGGAGCGACGGCGGCGTGCAGGCGTTCGACGACTCGTCCACCGTGGCGGTCTGGCTGAAGGCCGCCGGCTATCGCACCGGTCTCTTCGGGAAGTACCTCAACGGCTACAACAAGATCGCGCCGTACCAGCCACCGGGGTGGGACGAGTGGCACGCCTTCAAGGCGCCCGGCTACTTCGGCTACCACCTCATCGAGAACGGCGTCGACGTACCGTACGGATCGGCCGAGACCGACTATTCCGCCGACGTGCTGCGCGACAAGGTCGTCGACTTCATCACCACGGCGCGACAGCCGTTCTTCGTCGAGTTCACGCCCTACAATCCCCATGGGCCCGCGACGCCGGCGCCGCGCCACGTCGGCTCGTTCTCGGGCGTCCCGCCGTGGCGCCCGCCGAACTACGCGGAGCCCGACGCAACCGACAAGCCTGCATGGGTGCAGGCGATCACGTGGACGCAGCAGGACCAGCAGAGCACCGACACCTTCCGCCAGAAGCAGCTCGAGTGCCTGCAGTCGGTGGACGAGGCGGTCGCGGCCATCGTGCAAGCGCTGGCGGCGCGCGGCGTGCTGGACAACACCCTCATCGTCTACTCGGCCGACAACGGCTACTCCTGGGGCTCGCATCGCTGGAAACCCAAGCAGTGCGAGTACGAGGAATGCATGCGCGACCCGCTGATCATCCGCTACGCACCGCTGGTGACGAAGGCGCGCAAGGAGAAGCGGATCACGCTCAACATCGACTTCGCCCAGACGTTCGCCGAGCTCGCCGGCGCGACGCCCGATCCCGGGGTCGAGGGAGCGAGTCTCGTCCCCCTCCTCCGGAACAATGCGACCACCTGGCGCAGCGATCTTCTGAACGAGCACTGGGACGGGAACATCCCCGACTACGCCCAGGTGCGCGGCCTGTTCGCGAAGCCCGGGAAACCGGCCCACACCTGGAAGTACGCCGAGCTGGCGAGCGACGAGAAGGAGCTCTACAACGAGGACACGGACTCCTTCGAGCTCGGCAACGTCGCCGGCAACTCGGGAAACGCCGCGTTGATCGCCATCATGGCGGCGCGCCTGCGCGCGCTCGATCCGGGCTGGCCGGAGACGGCGGTCTCGCGCGCGGACAACCCGGTCGGTGGCGGATCCGACCCCGACGATGGCGAGTTCGAGTAGCGCCGTCCCGTCGTCGCGACCGGGGAGGATCGATTGAGGAAGCGCACCCCGCGGGTGCTGCTCTACTACTGGCCCACGATCCAGGGGCGCGGCGAGTTCGTTCGCCTGCTTCTGGAGGAGGCGGGCGCGGACTACGTCGACGTCGCCCGCCGGAAGGGCGGCATGGCGGCGATGTCTCGCTTGATGGAGGGCGAGGAACGCGGCGCCCTGCCGTACGCGCCGCCGTTCGTGCGCGTGGGCGACGTGGTGGTCTCGCAGACCGCCAACATCGTCGCCTTCCTCGCGCCGCGCTTCGGCCTCGTTCCCCGCGACGAGGCGCTGCGCGCCGAGGCGAGCCAGATCCAGCTCACCATCGCCGACCTGGTCGCGGAGGCGCACGACACCCACCACCCGATCTCCGGCGCGCTGTACTACGAGGACCAGAAGCGCGAGGCGAAGCGTCGGGCGAAGGACTTCGTCGAGGAGCGCATCCCGAGATATCTCGGCTGGCTCGAGCGGGTTCTCGCACGCAACCAGCAGAGCGCCGGGCGCTGGCTGGTGGGCAGGAATCGTACGTACGTCGACCTGTCGGCGTTTCAGATCGTGGAGGGGCTGCGCTACGCGTTTCCGAACGCCATGGTCCGCCACGAGGCCGAGATCCCGCGCCTCGTCGCCCTGCGCGATCGAGTGGCGGCGCGGCCGCGGATCGCGGCATACCTGCGCTCGAAGCGGCGCATCCCGTTCAACCAGCAGGGCATCTTCCGGCGCTATCCCGAGCTGGACGAGCCCGCCCCGAGGCGGGCCGGGCGGCGGCGGTAGAACCGGCGGAGACTCCCCGGCGCGGACACGCCCGCACGTTCGCCTTGTCGCGGCGGACTGCTAAGATGTCGCGGCTCGACGAGGTGGAAGGGGAGGACGATGGGGACCGCCGCCGCACCCTTGCTCGAAACCGATCTCCGCACGGCCGCCGAGGAGCGCTATCTCAGCTACGCGCTGAGCGTGATCACGTCACGCGCGCTGCCGGACGTGCGCGACGGCCTCAAGCCGGTCCAGCGCCGCATCCTCTACGCCATGTACCAGAACCTCCGCCTGACGGCGGGGGCGCGCCCGCGCAAATCGGCGGCCGTCGTGGGTGAGGTGCTGGGAAAGTATCACCCGCATGGCGACCTGGCGGCCTACGAGGCCATGGTTCGCATGGCGCAGCCCTTCGCGCTGCGCTACCCGCTGGTCCACGGCGAGGGCAACTTCGGGTCGGTCGACGGCGATGGCGCCGCCGCCATGCGCTACACCGAGGCCCGGCTGACGCCGCTGGCCGAGGAGATGCTGTCCGATCTCGGCGCCGACACGGTCGCATTCCGGGCCAACTACGACGCCACGCAGGAAGAGCCGATCGTCCTGCCCAGCGCGATCCCGCAGCTCCTCATGAACGGCTCCACCGGCATCGCCGTCGGCATGGCCACCAACATCCCGCCGCACAACCTGCGCGAGATCGTGGCGGCGCTGGTCGCCATGGTCGAGGAGCCGGACATCGACGTGAAGGGCCTGCTCAAGCACGTGAAGGGCCCCGACTTCCCGACCGGCGGCGAGATCCTGAACCTGCGCAAGGAGCTGCGCGAGATCTACGAGACCGGGCAGGGGCCGGTCCGCCTGCGCGGCGAGTACACGGTGGAGGCGTCGCCGCGCGGCAAGAAGCAGGTCGTCGTCACCTCCATCCCCTACATGGTGAACAAGGGCGAGCTGGTGGCGGCGATCGGCGAGGAGGTGACGTCACGCCGGCTGCCGCTGCTGGTCGACGTGCGGGACGAGTCCACCAGCGACGTGCGCATCGTGCTCGAGCTCAAGAGCGAGGCGTCGGCGGAAGCGGCGATGGCGTACCTCTACAAGCACACGAGCCTGCAGACCAACTTCAACGTGAATCTCACCTGCCTCGTCCCGACGGCCAATCCCTCGGTCGGCCAGCCGGCGCGGGTCACGCTGCGCGATCTCTGCCGTCACTTCCTCGACTTCCGCATGACGGTGGTGACGCGCCGCCTCGAGCACGAGAAGCGCACGCTCGAGGAGCGCCTCCACATCCTCGCGGCGCTGGTCAAGATCTACGACGACCTCGACCGCGCCATCCGCATCATCCGCAAGGCCGAGTCGCGTGCCGACGCGAGGCAGCAGCTGATGAAAGCCTTCGCGCTGGACGAGATCCAGGGCGACGCGATCCTGGAGATCCGTCTCTACCAGCTCGCGCGCCTCGAGATCGAGAAGATCCGGGCCGAGCAGGCCGAGAAGCGCAAGCGGGTGCGCGAGATCGAGGCGCTGCTCAAGAGTCCGAAGGCGCGCTGGAGGGTCATCCGCGAGGAGCTCGAGCAGCTCGGTGCGCGCTACGGAGACGCGCGCCGCACGCGCTTCGCGGCCGGGGACGAGCTGGCCTACGATCCCGAGGCCTACATCGTGCACGAGGAGGCGGTGGTGCTCCTCTCGCGCGACGGATGGATCAAGCGCCAGACCCAGGTGAAGGATCCGGCCGCCACCCGGCTGCGCGAGGGCGACGCGCTCGTGGCCGTGCTCCCGGGCACCACCCGCGACCGGCTGGTCCTCTTCTCGAGCCACGGGACCCTCTACGTGCTGCGCGTGGCCGACCTCCCGGCGACGACCGGCTACGGCGAGCCGGTGCAGTCGCTGCTCAAGTTCGGAGACGGCGAGCGCGTCGTGACGGCGCGTCTCGTGCGCGAGCCGGAGCCGGTGCCGGGCCAGCAGGCGCTCCCCGGGCTCGGCGCCGAGGCGGCCGCGTCGTTCCTGGTCGCCACGACGAAGGGCTACGGCTTCCGGTGCACGCCGGACGTCTCGGAGACGACGCGCGCGGGCCGGCGGCTCGCGCGCGTCAGCGGCGGCGACGAGGTGATCTCCGTCGAGCCGATCGAGGGACCGGCGGTGGTGACGGCGACGGCCAAGGGCAAGATGCTGCGCTTCGTCGCCGACGAGGTCGCCGAGCTGTCCGGGCCCGGCCGCGGCGTCATCCTCATGCGGCCCGGGAGCGACGACCGCCTGGTCGGCGCGCTGGCGCTTCCCGAGCCGTCCACGTTCCTTGCGATCACGCCCGAGGGCGGCGAGCGCAAGCTCGGTCTGGCCGAGGTGCCCGTGGGCCGGCGCGGCGGCAAGGGCCAGAAGGTGGTGAAGCGCGGCGGCGTGGCCGCGATCCGGCGGGTGGAGGGGTAGGGGATGGCGGCAAGCTACACCGCGAAGGACATCCTGGTGCTCGAGGGCCTCGAGCCCGTGCGGCGCCGTCCGGGCATGTACATCGGCGGCGTCGATGGGTCGGGATTGCACCATCTCCTGTGGGAGATCGTCGACAACTCGGTCGACGAGGCCATGAACGGCCACGCCGATCGCATCACGGTGGTGCTCCACAAGGACGGCGCGTCGGCCACCGTCACCGACAACGGCCGCGGCATCCCGGTCGACCGCCACACCCAGTACAAGAAGCCCGCGCTCGAGCTGATCCTCACCACGCTGCACGCGGGTGGCAAGTTCGAAGCCAAGAGCTACTACCACTCCGGCGGGCTGCACGGCGTGGGGGCGTCGGTGGTGAACGCGCTCAGCGAGAAGCTGGTGGCGCACGTGAAGCGCGACGGTGCGGAGTGGGAGCAGGCGTTCGTCCGCGGCAAGCCGGCCGGTCCGCTCAAGAAGGTCGGCGCCGCGCGCGGGAGCGGCACCAGCATCTTCTTCAAGCCCGACGGACAGATCTTTCCGAGCACCCGCTTCGACCCGACGCTGATCCGGGAGCGCCTCGAGGCCAAGGCCTACCTGCACGGAGGTCTCACCATCGAGCTGCGCGACGACGCCGCCGGTACCTCGGCTTCGTTTCACTACGAGGACGGGCTGCGGGCGTATCTCGAGAAGCTGGTTCGTGAGTCGGGTGGTGCGCCGCTGGCAGGGGAACTCGTCACCATCCAGAAGGAGCAGGACGGCCTCCATCTCGAGTGCGCCCTGGCCTGGACGGAGGACACGAGCGAGCGGGTGCAGTCCTTCGTGAACGGCATCCCCACCACCGCCGGCGGCGCGCACGAGAACGGCCTGCGCGCCGGGCTCGTGAAGGCCGTCCGGAACTACCTGACCACCCACAACCTCGTCCCGCGCGGGCTCACGATCGCGGCCGAGGACGCCCGCGAGGGGCTGGTGGCGCTGCTGTCGATCAAGATCGCGCAGCCGCAGTTCCAGGGCCAGACCAAGGAGCGCCTGAACAACGCCGAGGTCACGCCGCTCATCGACGGCATCGTGCGCACCGCGCTCGAGAACGCCCTCAACGCCAACCGGACGGTGGGCGATACCATCGCCGGCCGCGTGATCCTGGCGGCGAAGGCCCGCAGCGCATCGCGCGCGGCGGCCCAGCAGGTGCAGCGCAAGAGCGCCGTGTCCCACCGCCTGAACCTGCCCGGCAAGCTGGCCGATTGCAGCTCGACCGACCCCGCCGAATGCGAGCTCTTCCTGGTGGAGGGCGACTCGGCAGGCGGCTCGGCGAAGCAAGGCCGCGACCGTGCCTTCCAGGCCATCCTGCCGCTGCGCGGGAAGGTGCTCAACACCGAGCAGGCGTCGACGGCCAAGGTGCTCGGCAACAAGGAGCTGTCCGACCTCGTCTCGGCGCTGGGATGCAGCGCGGGCAAGGACTTCGACGCCGGCAAGCTGCGCTACCACAAGATCTGCCTGCTCATGGACGCCGACTCCGACGGCAACCACATCTGCACGCTGCTCCTCACCTTCTTCTATCGCCACCTGCCCGACCTGATCCGCCAGGGGTACGTCTACATCGCGCAGCCCCCGCTCTATCGCATCGACGCCGGCAAGCAGGTTCTGTGGGCGCGCGACGACGCGGAGCGGGACCGGCTGCTCGCGGGTTTGAATGGACGGCGGGATCGGGTACAGGTGCAGCGCTTCAAGGGACTCGGCGAGATGAACCCCTCCACGCTGAAGGAGACCACGCTCGACCCCGCGCGCCGTGCGTTGCTTCGCGTGCGCATCGCCGATCCCGCGGCCACCGAGCAGGCCATCCAGACGCTCATGGGGCGTGACGTGGCGCCGCGTTTCGAGTTCATCATGGAGCGTGCGCCGCGCGTGGACGAGGTCGACGTGTGAAGAGAGCCGTGATCACGGGGTTGGGCGGTGTCACGCCGATCGGCATCGGGGTGGACGCCATCTGGGACAGCGCCGCCGCGGGTCGCTCGGGCATCGGCCCGATCACGCTCTTCGACGTCTCGCGCCAGAAGTGCCGCATCGGGGGCGAGGTGCGCGGGTTCGACCCGGCGCGCTGGATGCCGGCCAAGCACCTGAAGCGCATGGACGATTTCGCTCGCTACGCCGTGGCGGCGGCCGTGATGGCGGTCGACGATGCGAAGCTGCCGATCGGCGTCGAGAACAGCCAGCGCATCGGGGTCATGCTCGGCAACAACAACGGCGGCGCGCGCACCATCTTCAAGACCGTCACGCAGTTCAACGCGGAGGGGCCCGATGCGGTGTCGCCGTTCTACATCACGGCCATCACGACGAGCCTCGGAGCGGGGCAGGTGGCGATCCGGCTCGGCGTCCGCGGCCCGAACTTCACCATCGGCAACGCCTGCGCGTCGGGCCTCAACGGCGTCGGCGAGGCCTGGCGCCTGGTGCGCGAGGGCAGCTGCGACGCCGTGCTCGCCGGCGGCACCGATGCGCTCATCGATCCCACCGAGATCGCCGGCTTCTCGAACTCGCGTGCGGTCTCCCTGCGCAACGACGAGCCCGCGCGGGCGAGTCGGCCATTCGACCGCGATCGGGACGGCTTCGTCCTGTCGGACGGCTCCGCGATGCTGGTCGTGGAAGAGCTCGAGCACGCGCGCGCGCGCGGCGCCCGCATCTACGCGGAGATCCTCGGCTACGCGACGGGCAGCGAGGCGTTTCACATCGCCGCGCCCCTGCCGGACGGGATCGGCGCGGCGGCGACGATGCAGGGGGCCATGGCGAGCGCCGGCGTGCGGCCGGAGGAGATCGACTACGTGAACGCGCACGCGACGTCGACGCCGCTCGGCGACGTCAACGAGACCCAGGGCATCAAGCTGGCCCTCGGCGATCATGCCAGACGGGTGCCCGTGAGCGCCACGAAGTCGATGACCGGTCACCTGATCGGCGCCTCGGGAGCCCTGGAGGCGCTCATCGTCGCCAAGACGCTCGCGACCGGCATCGTCACGCCGACGATCAACCTGGACCACCCCGACCCGGAGTGCGACCTCGACTACGTGCCGCACGAGGCACGGCGCGCCGATGTCCGTACCGCGATCACCAACTCCTTCGGGTTCGGTGGGGCGAACGCGTCGCTGATCATGCGACGCTGGGAAGGCTGAGCCGCCGGCGCCCCGCGCCGCGTCCCGCTCCTTCGACCGGACCTCGTGGACCGCCGCCTTCTCGTCATCGTCCTCACGCTCGTCGTCAACCTGATCGGGTTCGGGATCATGATCCCGCTCCTGCCGCTGTACGTGAAGTCGTTCGGCGCGTCGGAGCAGGTGATCGGGCTGGTGATCGCGACCTTCTCGCTGTGTCAGCTGATCGCCTCCCCGGCGCTCGGGGCGCTGTCGGATCGCTGGGGCCGGCGGCCGATCCTCGTGCTCAGCCTGGTCGGAACGGTCGCGAGCTTCGTCATGCTGGCGCTGGCGCGCAGCGTCCCGATGCTGTTCGCGGCGCGCCTCGTCGACGGACTGTCGGGCGGGAACATCTCGACCGCGCGCGCCTACATCGCCGACATCACGACCGAGGACGAGCGCGCGAAGGCCTACGGGCTGATCGGGGCGGCGTTCGGGGTGGGGTTCGTGCTCGGGCCGGCGCTGGGGGGTGCGCTCGGACACGTGAGCTACACGGCGCCGATCTGGGCCGCGGCGGCTCTGACGCTGGTGGCGACCGTGCTCGCCTGGGCATGGCTGCCCGAGACGGTCCACCGTGGTGCAGCGAATCCGAGCCCGCTGCTCGCCGGGCTGCGCGCCGCGTTCGGCCGTCGTACCCTGCGGCCGCTCCTGATCGTCGATCTCGCGTACTGGACCGCGACGGCCGTGTTCCAGGGCACGTTCGCGCTCGTCTCGGCGCATCGCTTCGGCTTCGGCGTATCGCACGTGGGATACGTCCTGGCAGTGTTCGGGGTCCTGGGCGTCGTCGTGCAGGTGGGACTGGTGGGCCGCGTGGTCGCCGCACTCGGCGAGCGCCGGACGTTCGCGCTGGGTCTGCTGGCCTCGGTGGTGGGCCTCGGAGGCGCCGCCGCCTCGTCCGGGCTGATGCCCTTCCTCGTCCTCCTCGTCCCCCTCGCCGTGGGCTCGGCGCTGTGCACGCCTGCCCTCTCGGCCCTGATCAGCCGTCGGGCCGGAGCGGAGGAGCAAGGGACGGTGCAGGGGGCCGCCTCGGCGCTGGAGAGCCTGGGGCGCACGGTCGGGCCGATCTGGGGAACCGCGGTGATGCAACGCCTCGGCGACGGGGCGGCATTCGGCCTGGGCGCGTTCCTGCTCGCGGGCACCACGCTCCTGGTCGTCGCCGGCACGAGCGACGCCGGCACGGAAACGCCGCGCGCCGCGGCCTGAGCGGCCGGCCCTTTTTCCTGCCGCGGCGGCTTCGCCGCCGGTGCGAGGGGGCGAGCGCCCGGCGAGAAGCCCGCCGGCTCGACATCAACGGTCAAGCTTGTGTCCGTGGATGCTGACCTGACATCCAGCGTCACCCCTAGCGGCATCGGCAACAAAGCCCTAGCAAAAATTGATTGACAGACACGCTTCCCATCAGGTACGGCGCACGCACACATCGACATGCCGACAGATGCGGTCGCCGGGGGCGCCGCGAAAGGGAGGGACCATGAGGGAGCGACGAGATGCGTGCACACGCCCGGGCGGGCTGCACGTGCCAGGGCGCCTTGCCGTAGCCGTCCTCGCGGCAGCGCTGGTCTTCACCGGACCGGCCCGCCGGGCCTTTGCCGGGACCGGCTGCCTGATCAACGAGAATCCGCCGGCGCACGGCGCCACGGCCACGGGCAGCATCGTGCCGATGGTGGGCTTCACGTGCCCGCCGGCCGGGCCGGTGGACGGCGGCGGTCACTTCTACGCCGGCACGTTCAACATCACCGTCGACGGCGATCCCACCCTGGGCTACTGCATCGACATCACGCACCCCATCAGCAACGGGCAGTGCGAGCCGCAGGCGCAGTTTCCCGATCTTCCCTGCGAAGCGGTGTGGATCCTGAACAACTACTACCCCAAGGTCGCCAGCCCGCCGGGAGCCCTGGCGAGCCCGGGGGACGAGGCCGCCGCGACCCAGATCGCGATCTGGCACTTCACCGATTGCTTCACCGCCGAGCCGGACACCGACTCGGACATCCTCGACCGCGCCGACCAGATCATCGCCGACGCGGCCAACCATCACAGCTGCGTGGCGCCGACGGCGCCCCAGAACATCACCATCACGCCGCCGAGCGCGACCAACGTCCTGCCGCAGGACCCGCAGCACTGCGCCACCGCCCACGTCGCGGACACGAACGGCGACCCCGTCGCCGGGATCGAAGTGGTCGTCACGGTCGCCAACGGTCCCTCGGGCTCGGTCGGGCCGATCACCGGGACGACGGACCAGAACGGCGACTTCCCCTTCTGCTACAGCAACGCGAACCTGCTTGCCGGCGGCCCGGACCACATCACGGCGACCGCGCACTACACCGTGTCGACGGGCATCGCGTTCAAGCAGCAGGGCATCCAGGGCATCGTGATCGCCGGGCAGGACGCCGACGCGGCCGCCACCGGCACGGCGGTCAAGAACTGGGTCACCAACCAGTGCGGCGACGGCAGCGTCAACCAGGTGACCGAGCAGTGTGACGACGGCAACCAGGTCAACGGGGACGGGTGCGACAACAACTGTACCCCCTCCACGTGCGGCAACGGCATCGTCGCCGGGAACGAGCAGTGTGACGACGGCAACACGATCGACGGCGACGGCTGCGATTCGAACTGCACGCCGACCGCATGCGGCAACGGCGTCGTCACCGGCATCGAGCAGTGCGACGACGGCAACCAGGTCGACGGCGACGGCTGCGACCACAACTGCCAGCCGACCGGGTGCGGCAACGGCGTCGTGACGCCCCCCGAGCAGTGCGACGACGGCAACGCCGTCGAGGGCGACGGCTGCGACACCAACTGCACCACCTCGGGCTGCGGGAACGGCATCGTCGCCGGGAACGAGCAGTGTGACGACGGCAACCAGATCAACGACGACGGGTGCGACAACGACTGCCGGCCGCCGCGCTGCGGCAACGGCATCGTCGACGCTTCGCACGGCGAGACCTGCGACGACGGGAACGCCGTCAACGGCGACGGCTGCGACTCGAACTGCACGCCGACGGGCTGTGGCAACGGCATCCCGACGCCGCCCGAGCAGTGTGACGACGGCAACCAGGTCAACAACGACGGCTGCGACACCAACTGCACCTTCCCGGGCTGCGGAAACCACATCGTGAACCCGCCGCTCGAGCAATGTGACGACGGTAATCACAACAACGACGATGGCTGCGAGAACGACTGTACGCTGCCGAAGTGTGGCAACGGCATCGTCGATGCGTCGCACGGCGAGCAGTGCGACGACGGCAACCAGGTCAACGGCGACGGGTGCGACGACAATTGCACCACGAGCGTCTGCGGCAACGGCATCGTCGCCGGCAGCGAGGAGTGCGACGACGGCAACCAGACCAACGGCGATGGCTGCGACACCAACTGCAAGACCACCCGGTGCGGCAACGGCGTGGTCAGCGGGACCGAGCAGTGCGACGACGGCAACAACGCGAATGCGGATGGCTGCGAGGCCGACTGCACGCTGCCGCGGTGCGGCAACGGCGTCGTCGATCAGGCGCAGGGCGAGCAGTGCGACGACGGCAACACCGCCGACGGCGACGGCTGCTCACACGACTGCAAGCTCCAGGAGATCTGCACCGACCTGATCGACAACGACGGCGACGGGCTGGTCGACTGCGACGACGTGCTCGATTGTCACTGCCAGGTCTTCGGCAAGGACCCGGCATCGATCGTGTTCGTCCCGAACAAGCCCGGTCTGGACAAGTTCAAGGTCCACGGGCGCATGACGCTGGCAAACGCCAGCGCGATGTTCTCTTCGAAGTTCGGCGTCCTGCTGACCAACGCCAACGGGACCATCTTCCGCGGCGTGCTCGACGCCGGACAGCTGGTGAAGAAGGGCAGCGGCGCGCTCTTCAAGAACAAGACCGCCAACCACACCGGCGGCCTCTACAAGGTCCAGATCAAGAGCAAGCTGGGCTACGTGAGGATCCAGATCCAGTCCTACTCCGATCTCGGCCTGGCGACGGTGCCGCTCATGGGCGTGCAGGTGCTCCTCGCCGGAGAGGAGGCCTACTACAAGGCCTCGTGGCAGAAGCGGCCGAACGGCTGGAGGCTCCAGCTCCCGCCGAATTCCTAGCCTGACGACGGGTGGGGCGGCGCATGCGCTGCCCCACCCGGAGTGTACCCTCGGGGCGGGGCGGCGACGGTCGTCCCGCCCCGAGCACGTTCGATCGCCGCGCCGCCCGCGAGCAGTCAGTCCTGCCGGCCGCGCAGCTCGATGAGCTCGATCTTGTAGCCGTTCGGATCTTCGATGAAGGCGATCGTCGAGCCGCCATGCTTCATCGGCCCGGGCTCACGCGTCACCTTCGCCCCGCGCGAGCGCAAGCCGTCGACCATCTCGTGGATGCCTTCCACGCCGAGGGCCACGTGGCCGTACGCGGTGCCGATCTCGTAGTGCTGCGTGTCCCAGTTGTGGGTGAACTCCAGGACGGTCTGCTCGCTCTCGGGGCCGTAGCCGACGAAGGCGAGGGTGAACCGCCCGGTCGGGTAGTCCTTCTTCCGGAGCAGCTTCATGCCGAGCACGTCGCAGTAGAAGCGCAGGGACTCGTCGAGGTCGTTCACGCGCAGCATGGTGTGGAGCAGCCGCATGGAGGTCGGATATAGGCCGATCGATGCCGAGGGTCGAGTCCCCGCGCGGCCCTGCACGGGCGGCGAGTCCGCGGGTCAGGCGGCGTCGGCCCGCGATCGCGGGCATCGCCCTGATCGCCCTGGCGATCGTGGGCGCCGCCTGCGAGCGTGCCGCCTCGGAACGGCGCGACGCGGGCGTCGCCGCGAGCGCGGGCTGCCGCGCGGGGAGCCTGCCGGCAGCGAACGGCGCGCGGCAGGATCTGGAGGGTCGCACCTACCTCGTCGACGCGCCGGCTGCGCCGGCCGACGATCCCCTGCCGCTGGTGCTTGCGTTCCACGGCTTCCGGAGCAGCCCCGACGATCTGCGCGCAGGAACCGGGCTGTCGCAGCTGGCCCGGACGGAACGCTTCATTGCCGTGTACCCCGAGGGCCACGACGGTGTGTCACTCCTGGGCACCACCGGGCGCGGCTGGGATTTGCGGCCCGAGCAGACGCTCGACCGGGACTTCGTTCGCGCGCTGCTCGATCGGCTGCAGGGCGAGCGCTGCATCGACCGGCGCCGCATCTTCGCCACCGGCATGTCGAACGGCGGATTCTTCTCGAGCCTGCTCGGCTGTCAGCTCGCCGACCGGCTCGCGGCCGTGGCGCCGGTGGCGGGGGCCCTGGACCTCGGTACCTGCCGCGCCGCGCGGCCGGTGCCGATCCTCCTGCTGTACGGGAGCCGCGATCCCATCGTGGCGCCCGACATGGTCGCGGGCGCGGTCACCTGGTGGGCCGAGCACAACGCCTGCCGCTCATCGGCGCCGAGCGACGGTTGCACGCGCTGGAGCGGCTGCGCCGCGGACGTCGTCGCCTGCGAGGGCACGCAGGGACACGCCTGGCCCTACGACGCCAGCGAGCGCATCTGGCGGTTCTTCGCCTCGCAGGCGCGTCCCTGAGCCATTTTCGATTGACAGGCGAGGGAGGGAGCACGTAGCTCGCTCTTCATGAGGCTGCGCTACGCTCGGCTCGTTCTCGCAATCGGCCTGCTCGCCGGCGCCTCCGTGGCGTCCGCCCGCGTGGTGCAGCCCTTCCCCTCCCACTTCCGGTGGGGGACGGCCATCAGCGGCTTCCAGTCGGAGATGGGCGTCGGCGCCCCGGCCGATCCGACGACCGACTGGTGGGTCTGGGTTCACGACGCCGCGAACGTCTCGAGCGGCCGGGTGAGCGGCGAGCTGCCCGAGTCGGGACCGGGCTTCTACGATCTCTTCGCGCGCGACGCGGTGCTCGCCCGCAAGGGCCTCGGCAACGACACGCTTCGCCTCGGTATCGAGTGGAGCCGCATCTTCCCGACGTCGACCGCCGGGATCGATGCGTCGGGTGGCTTCACGCCGGCGGTGCTGGCCGCCCTCGACGCGATCGCCGACCCGATCGAGGTGGAACACTACCGCGAGGTGTTCGCGGCCCTGCGCCGGCGCGGGCTCGAGCCCATGGTGACCCTGAACCATTTCAGCCTGCCGCTCTGGCTGCATGACCCGATCGCCGTCCGCGACGCGTTCGCCGGAGTGAATCCGCTCACCGGCGGCGTCCCGCCCGGTCTCGAGCGGGCGGGCTGGCTCGACCCCGCCATCGTCGGCGAGTTCGCGAAGTTCGCGGCGTACGCCGGCTGGAAGTTCGGCGATCTGGTCGACCTGTGGTGCACGATCAACGAGCCCGTCGTCATCCTGGTGAGCGGGATGGTGAACGCGCCGGGGGTCGGAGGGAACTTCCCGCCCGGCATCTTCAATTTCGCGGCCGTGCTGCAGGCGATCCCGCAGCTCGTGACGGCCCACGCGCGTGCCTACGATGCGCTGCACGCCACGGACGACCTCGACGCGGACGGCGACGGAGTCGCGGTGGCGGCCGGGGTGGTGCACAACATGGTCGCCTTCGCCCCCAAGGACCCCGGGAATGCCCTGGACGTCGCCGGGGCGGCGCACGCCGACTATCTCTTCAACCGGGTCTACCCGACGGCGATCACCTCGGGCGCGTTCGACGCCAACCTCGACGGTGACACGAGCGATCCGGGCGAGCAGCGGCCCGACCTCGCCGGCCGCAGCGATTTCCTGGGCGTCAACTACTACCTGCGCGCGACGGCGACGGGACTCGGGTTCTCGGTGACGCCGCTCGTGCCGCTCTTCGATTTCCTCCCGACACAGTCCTACCAGACGCCGCAGAACCCGAGCGCGCCGCCGTGCCCCACAGTCTGTACGGACTTCGGCTGGGAGATCTATCCGCCCGGGCTGCGCGAGGTGCTCACGTTCGCGGGCTCGCTCGGCGTGCCCCTCTACGTCACCGAGAACGGCATCGCCGACGCGGCCGACGCAAAGCGCGCGCAGTACATCTTCGACCACCTCTCGACGTTGCAGGAGGTGATCGCAGACGGCACCGCCGACGTCCGCGGCTACTTCCACTGGTCGCTCACCGACAACTTCGAGTGGTCGAGTGGCTACTTCCCGAAGTTCGGGCTGTACGCCTACGACCCGGCCACCGGGAAGCGGCACCGCCGAGCCAGCGCGAAGGTGTTTCGGGCCATCGCCCGGCACCACGGCATCACCTCGAATCTGGCCAGGAAGTACGGCTCCTGAGGTCGTGGCCCACCGCGTAGGTCGTTCAATGCGCTGAAACTCTGTGGATATTTACGTTCAGGCTTGACTGTTTGTGTTCGGTCTGCTACGTCTCGCGGCGTGGGTCAGGCGGTAGCCGAGCGGGTGCGGCGCACCCAGGCCGAGCGCAGCGCGGCCACGAGGGCGCGTCTCCTCGATGCCACCCTCCAGTGCGTGTGCGACCTCGGCTACGCCCGGACCACCACCCCGGAGATCGCGCGCCGTGCCGGCCTGTCGCGCGGCGCCCAGCTTCACCACTATCCCACCAAGGCCGAGCTGGTCGCGGGCGCCATCGAGCACCTCGTCGAGCGCCGCAACCGCGAGTTCCGCGAAGCGTTCGCCCGGGTGCCGGCGGGTGCGGATCGCTATGCCGCGGGCATCGACATCCTGTGGTCGATGCTCTGCGGTCCCACGGCCGATGCGTGGCGCGAGCTCGCCCTGGCTTCGCGGACGGATCCCGAGCTGCGGCCACGGGTGGCGGAGCTGACGACCTACATGCGCGAGGTGGTCGAGCAGACGTTCCGTGACCTGTTCCCGCAGTCCGCCGCGGACAACCCGTTCTTCGCCGTCGCGCCGAGCTTCGTGCTGGCGCTGCTCGACGGCCTCGCCGTGGGCCGCGTCGCGAGCGGTGACGACGCGCACGCCGCGCAGGTGATCGACGCCCTGAAAGCCCTCGCCCGCCTCGTGATGCCGCCGGCATCCAGCGCGCCGTGAGGAAGGAGACGACCATGCCGACCCCTAGCGGAGCAATGCTCGGCACCGCCTACCTGGTCCCCGAGGAGGAACGGCGCCACCCCGCGCGGCGGGCCCGCTCGGAGAGCTATCCGGAGCTGGTGGCCCGGCTCAGCCAGCAGTCGGTCGTGAAGCACTTCGACGCCTACGCCGACATCGCCTGGGACAGCCCCGAGTTCCACATCGACCCCGACGATCCGCGCTGGGAGCTGCCGCCCGACGACGTGCTCGGCGCGACCGAATGGTACCGGAGCCAGCCGCCGGGAGTTCGCTCCCGTCTCGGCCTCCACATGATGGCCACGTTCATGAAGATCGGTCTCCAGTTCGAGGGAGTGCTCAAGCGGGGCCTGCTCGAGTTCGCCCTGCGCCTCCCCAACGGCTCGCCCGAGTTCCGCTACGCGTATCACGAGGTCATCGAGGAGGCGCAGCACTCGCTGATGTTCCAGGAGTTCGTCAATCGCACGGGCTACGACATCGGCGGCCTGGCGTGGTGGCAGCGTGTGGGCGCCCGGCTGGTGATCCGCCTCGGCCGCGTCTTTCCGGAGCTGTTCTTCGTCTTCGTCCTCGGCGGGGAAGACCCGATCGACCACGTGCAGCGCACGGCCCTGCGCAGCGGCCGGGAGCTGCACCCCCTCCTGCGCCGCATCATGCAGATCCACGTCACCGAGGAGGCCAGGCACCTCTGCTTCGCGCGTAACTATCTCCGCGAGCACGGCGAGCATCTCGGTCCCGTCGGGCGATTCGGTCTGGCCCTGGGGGCGCCGCTCATCCTCGCCCTCATGGCACCGCTGATGATGCGGCCGTCCGAGCACGTCGTCCGCACCTACGGCATCCCCCGAAGCGTGATCCGTGAGGCCTATACGCACAACCCGGCTCACCGCTCGCGCGTGCACGAGGCGCTCGGCAAGGTACGCGACCTCTGCCTCGAGCTCGGTCTCGTGACGCCGGTGTCGCGGCGTCTCTGGCAGGTCCTTGGCCTCTGGGAACCGGTCGGGCTCGGCCTCACCGCCTGATCGCGCCAGCAGACTCGATTCACCCTTGACGGCCGCGGCCGATGCGGCGTAGCGTCCTCTTCCACGGGGAGCGAGTGCCCAGCGCACGGCCGCTGCTGGTGCGCTCGCCGGCCGCGGCCGGCCCCGGAAGGGACGACATGGCGCGGATCGCGTTCATCAAGGTGTTCACCGGCCTCCAGATGGGGGTGGCGCAGCTCTCCGGAGAGCTGCAGCGGGCCGGCCACCAGAGCTTGATCATCTATTTCAAGGACTACGTCTTTGCCCCCGATGCCGAGCGCGAGCAGTACTGCCAGAGCGAGCTGGGGGGTGCCTACGTCGCTGCCCGCGGCAAGCTCGTCAACGGCAACCTGTACAAGGCGTTCAGCGAGGCCGAGTACGACCTGCTGGTCGACACGCTGAAGCGGTTCAAGCCCGATCTGATCGGCTTCAGCCTCTGCTCGGTACCGCTCCGCGAAGTCGCGCAGGTGACCGAGCGCGTCCGCGCCGCGTTCCCGGGCCTGCCCGTCATCTGGGGAGGCGTCGGACCGACTCTCGAACCCGATCGCTGCCTCGAATGGACCGACATGGTCTGCGTCGGCGAGGCCGACGAGTCGATCGTCGAGATCGCCGAGCGGTTGGACGCCGGCGCGTCCCTCGTCGGCGTCCCCAACGTCTGGGTGAAGCAGGCGAACGGAGAGATCGCCAAGGGTTCCAACCGCCCGCTGATCGACGTCGACCGGACCGCCATGCCGGACTACGACCGGTCGCGCTCGGTCTGGATCAACGACGACCGCCGCGAGTGGAACGTCTACCCGCACAGCATGGCGCGGCAGTACCACATGATGACCCAGCGCGGGTGCCCCTACTCGTGCTCGTTCTGCGTCGAGAGCTGGTACCAGGACCAGCACGGCAAGTCGGCGTCGCTCCGCCGCATGTCGGTGGACCGTGCCCTGGAGGAGCTGCGCATCGCCAAGGAGCGCTACCAGCCGCTCGGGGTCATGTTCTACGACGACGTCTTCACGGTGAACCCGCGCTGGCTGCGCGAGTTCGCCCCGCGCTACAAGGAGGAGATCGGGCTGCCGTTCTGGTGCTACACGTACCCGCGCTCGACCCGCAAGGAAGACATCGAGCTGCTGCGCGACGCCGGTTGCGTGTCGATGACCATGGGCGTCCAGTCGGGCAGCGATACCGTGCTTCGCGAGTACAACCGCCCGGTGGATGGAGACATCAGCATCCGGGCGGCGCAGATCATCGTCGATGCCGGCATCCAGGGGCTCTTCGACCTCATGACGATGAGCGAGTACGAGACCGAAGAGACCTGCCGCGAGACCTTCGAGTTCCTGATGCGCTTCCCGAAGGGGATGAAGACCGTCGGCTTCTATCCGATGAACCTCTTCCCGAACTACAGCTACACGCTCAAGGTCCAGGCGAGCGATCGCAAGCCCGCCTTGACTCCCGAGCAGTACGAGTACTGGCACAAGCTCTACCTGCTGACCCGCACGGAACTGCCGCGCCCGCTGGTCCGCGCCCTCAGCCGCTCCCGGCTCGTGCGACGGTTCCCGCGCGTTCTCGAGCCGCTCCTGCCCGACAAGCTGCCGTTCTTCTGGCTCGACAACGGCGCCATGGATCTCGAGAACGCGACCCTCAAGCTGACGGACGCGAGCGGGCGGGTGAGCGGTGAAGAGGAGATGAAGGTCCCGGAGTGGTTGCGCGCGTCGGCCAAGGCTCCGACCGTGGAGGCGCGACTCGACGCCTGATCCCCCGCCGGGGGACGGCTTGACAGCTCGGAATCCATCGTCCATCCTTATATCAGGATGGACGGATGATGTCCGGCCTGGTTGCGACGACCGAGCTGCTGCACCTCTTCGGTGACCCCACCCGGGTGCGCCTGCTGGCATTGCTCGCGCAGCACGAGCTGACCGTGGCCGAGCTGACCGGCATTCTGGAGGTTGCGCAGTCGCGCGTGTCGACCCACCTGGGGCGGCTTCGTGAGGCGGGGTTGCTGCGGGATCGGCGTAACGGCGCCTCCACCGTCTACGCGCTGAACGACGGCGCGATGCCGCCGGAGGCCCGCGGGCTGTGGTCGCTTCTCGAGCGCCAGATCGACGACGCCGTGCTGGCGACGGACGCACGGCGCTGCGAAGCGCTGCTGCGCGCGCGCGACGAGGGGACCGGGTGGCCGGACGCGGTCGCCGGGCACATGGAGCGTCACTACTCGCCCGGCAGGACCTGGGAGGCGACGGCACGGGCGTTTCTCGGCCTCGTTCGCCTCGGAGACGTTCTCGACGGCGGTTCCGGCGACGGGGCAATCGCGCAGCTCGTGGCCCCGCGCGCCCGCAGCGTCACGTGTCTCGATCGGAGTCCGCGCGTCCTGGGCGCCGCCCGCGAACGGCTGGCCCGGGTGCCCAACGTCCGCTACCTGCTCGGCGACCTCGAGGCGATCCCGGCCGGCGCCGAGCGCTTCGATCACGTCCTGCTGTTCAACGTCCTCACCATCGCCCGGCAGCCGGCGCGCCTGGTGGCCGAGGCCACGCGGGTCCTGCGTCGCGGAGGCGGGCTCACCCTGGTCGCGCTCGACGCGCATCAGCACGCGGACGTGACTGGCCGCTACGGCCACGTGCACCCCGGCTTCAAGCCGGCCGTCGTGCGCCGCCTGCTCGCGCAGGCCGGACTCGCGGTCGACGCCTGCGAGATCACGTCGCGCGAGCGCCGGCAGCCCCACTTCCAGGTGATCACCGCGTTCGCCCGCAAGGCCGCGTAAGGAGAGCATGCCAATGTCCCGAGCCGACGTCGCCGCCATCCTGCACGAGCAGCTCGCCCGGCGGATACTCGTCCTCGACGGCGCGATGGGCACGATGATCCAGCGCCACGGGCTGGGCGAGACGGACTATCGCGGCGAGCGCTTCCGCGACCACCCCCAGGACGTGAAGGGCGACAACGAGCTTCTCTGTCTCACGCGCCCCGACGTGATCGCGGGGATTCACGACGAGTATCTCGCCGCCGGCGCCGACATCATCGAGACCAACAGCTTCTCCTCGACCGCCATCGCCCAGGCCGACTACCGTCTCGAGCCGGTGGTGTACGAGCTCAACGTGGCGGCAGCGAAGCTGGCTCGTGCCGCCGCCGACGCGTGGACGGCCCGCACGCCCGACCGCCCGCGCCTGGTCGCCGGGGCGCTCGGGCCGACCAACCGCACGCTGTCGATCTCGCCCGACGTGAACGACCCCACCTTTCGTGCGGTGACCTTCGACCAGGTGCGGGAGGCGTACGCGGAGCAGGTGCGCGGCCTCGTCGAGGGCGGCGTCGATCTGCTGCTCGTGGAGACCATCTTCGACACGCTGAACGCGAAGGCCTGCCTGGTGGCGATCGACGAGGTGCTCGACGCGCTCGGGCTGCGTCTTCCGCTGATCATCTCGGTCACCATCACCGACCGCAGCGGCCGCACCCTGTCCGGGCAGACGATCGATGCCTTTCACGCCGCCATCGCGCACGCCCGGCCGGTCGCGGTCGGCATCAACTGCGCGCTCGGCGCCCGCGAGATGCGTCCCTACCTCGCGGAGCTGGCTGCCCTGACGCCATTTCACGTGAGCTGCTACCCGAATGCCGGCCTGCCGAACGCCTTCGGCGGCTACGACGAGGATCCGCCGACCACGTCCGGCCTGCTGCGGGAGTTCGCCGAAGCCGGCCTGCTGAACCTCGTCGGAGGCTGCTGCGGCACCACGCCCGATCACATCCGCTCCATCGCGGAGGCGGTCGCGGGCCTGCCGCCTCGCCGCCTCCCGTCACCCGAGCGGCTGACCCGCTACAGCGGACTCGAGACCCTCACCATGCGTCCCGAGTCCAACTTCACCATGATCGGCGAGCGCACGAACGTCACCGGATCGGCGCGCTTCGCGTCGCTCATCAAGGAAGGCGACTTCACGGCCGCGCTCGGGGTGGCGCTGGAGCAGGTCCGGGGCGGTGCCAACATCATCGACGTCAACATGGACGAGGGCATGCTCGACTCCGAGCGCGCCATGACGACGTTCCTCAATCTCGTCGCCACCGAGCCCGAGGTGGCCCGCGTGCCGATCATGGTCGACAGCTCGAAGTGGTCGGTCATCGAGGCCGGGCTCAAGTGCGTGCAGGGCAAGGGGATCGTCAACTCGATCAGTCTGAAGGAGGGCGAGGCCGACTTCCTCGCCAAGGCCCGGCTCGTACGCCGCTACGGGGCCGGCGTCGTGGTGATGGCGTTCGACGAGACCGGGCAGGCCGACACGGCCGCGCGCAAGCTCGAGATCTGCCAGCGCGCCTACCGGCTGCTCACCGAGCGCGCCGGGCTGGATCCGCTCGACATCATCTTCGACCCCAACATCCTCGCCGTCGCCACCGGCATGGAGGAGCACGCCGACTATGCCCGCGCCTACCTCGAGGCCACGCGCAACATCAAGGCGACGTGCCCCGGCGCCAAGGTGAGCGGCGGCGTCAGCAACCTGTCGTTCGCCTTTCGCGGCAACGCGGTGGTGCGCGAGGCGATGAATTCGGCGTTCCTCTACCATGCCATCCGTGCCGGCATGGACATGGGGATCGTCAACGCGGGCCAGCTCGCGGTCTACGAGGAGATTCCCAAGGACCTGCTCGCCCACGTCGAGGACGTCCTGTTCGACCGCCGCCCCGACGCCACCGAGCGCCTGGTGACGTTCGCCGAGCAGGTGAAGGGCGGGGGGAAGCGGCGCGAGATCGATCTCCGCTGGCGCGAGGGCCCGGTCGAGGAGCGGCTGTCGCACGCGCTCGTGCAGGGCATCGTCGACTTCGTCGAGCAGGACGTCGAGGAGGCGCGGCAGCGCTATCCGAAGCCGCTCGCGGTGATCGAGGGGCCGCTGATGGACGGCATGAAGGTCGTCGGCGATCTCTTCGGCGCGGGCAAGATGTTCCTCCCGCAGGTGGTGAAGAGCGCGCGGGTGATGAAGAAGGCGGTCGCCTATCTCGAGCCGTACATGGAGGCCGAGCGGGCCGGCGGGGCGCGCAGCCAGGGTAAGATCGTGATGGCCACCGTGAAGGGCGACGTCCACGACATCGGCAAGAACATCGTCGGCGTGGTCCTCGGCTGCAACAGCTACGAGGTCGTCGATCTCGGGGTCATGGTGGCGTGCGATCGCATCCTCGACACGGCCGTCGAGACCGGCGCGGACCTGGTGGGGCTCTCAGGGCTGATCACCCCGTCGCTCGACGAGATGGTGCACGTCGCCCAGGAGATGGAGCGCCGCGGGCTCCGCCTGCCGCTCCTGATCGGCGGGGCGACGACGAGCCGGGAGCACACGGCGGTGAAGATCGCGCCAGGCTACGGCGAGAGCACGGTGCACGTGCTCGACGCGTCCCGCGCCGTCCACGTGGTCGCGAGTCTGATGGACCGCGAGAAGAAGGCCGCGCTCGACGCCGAGAACCGCACCGAGCAGGCCCGCATGCGGGACGTCTACCAGCAGAAGGTGGCGCGGCCACTCGACCCGTTGCCGGTGGCGAACGCGGCACGCCCCGCGATCACGTGGGAGGCGGGCGCGGTCGCGACGCCGGCCGTTCTCGGCCGGCAGGTCCTCGATGACGTCCCGCTCGACGTGCTCGTGCCGTACATCGACTGGCGCTTCTTCTTCACCGCCTGGGAGCTGCCCGGACGGTTCCCCGAGGTGCTCGACGATCCCATCTACGGCGCGGCCGCGCGCGACCTCCACGGGGAGGCCACGACGCTCCTCGAGCGCATCGTGCGCGAGCGTCTGCTGCGGGCGCGCGGGGTCTACGGCTTCTGGCCCGCGCAGGGCGAAGGCAACGACATCGTGCTCTACACCGACGAGTCGCGCGCGACCGAGCTGGTACGCTTCCCCATGCTGCGCCAGCAGGCGCGCACGGGGAGCGGCGCGCCGCACGCCTGCCTGGCCGACTTCGTGGCGCCCGCCGGCAGCGGGGTGCGCGACTACGTCGGCGCATTCGCAGTCACCGCCGGCCTCGGCGCCGACGACCTGGTCGCCCACTTCGCCGCCGACCACGACGACTACCACGGCATCATGGCGAAGGCGCTCGCCGATCGCCTGGCCGAGGCGTTTGCCGAGTGGCTGCACGAGCGCGCGCGGCGCGAGTGGTACGCACCCGACGAACGGCTCGAGTTCGCAGACCTGCTGCACGAGCGCTTCCGCGGCATCCGTCCCGCGTTCGGCTATCCCGCCTGCCCGGACCACAGCGAGAAGCCGAAGCTCTTCCGCGTGCTCGACCCGGGGACCGTCGGGATGAGCCTGACGGAGTCGTTCGCCATGCTGCCGGCGGCGAGCGTGAGCGGGCTGTATCTCGGCCATCCCGCGGCGCGCTACTTCCCCGTCGGGCGCATCGCGCGCGACCAGGTCGAGGACTACGCCCGGCGCAAGGGCAGCGGCGTCGACGAGGTCGAGCGCTGGCTCTCGCCCAGCCTTGGCTACGACCCCAAGGCGCCGGGCGCCGCAGCGGCCTAGAAGCGTCGACCCGAGACTTCGTCTCGGGTCGAAAGCTGAGGCGAGGGTGGGGCGTTCGGTGCGTCGGGCGAAGGCCGTGCCGCGGCCGGCAAAGCCGGCGCGGCAGACTCGGCCAGGCCTGCTGCTCGAGCCGACCTCGCCGCCGGCGAGCGGGCCGACGATCCGAGCTTGTTCGATGTGGGCCCGGAGGCCAACATGCGCCGATGACCCGGAACGCGCCGGTCGAGGCCGCCGAGCCGGTGGGGCTCCGCGACCACGCGGTGGGCACCCGGCGCTGGACGGCGCTGCGCCGGGCCGTTCGACGGCCGCGCCGCTTCGTCGGCGGGCTCGCGTCCCACATCGCGACGGATGGCCTCACCACGCTCGCCGCGGCGCTGTCCTACTACTTCTTCTTCTCGCTCTTCCCGTTCGTGCTCTTCGTGCTCGCGCTGATCACGTTCATGCCGGGCGTCGAGGGCCTGCAGCTCTGGCTGCTGCAGTGGCTCGCGCAGGTGGTGCCCGGCCAGGCGTACGAGACGCTCGCGGGCGTCATCAACGGACTCCTCTCGCAGCCCCGCGGCGGCATCCTCTCGCTCGGTGCCGTGCTCGCGCTGTGGAGCGCCTCGAGCGCGTTCGCCGGCCTGATGAGCGCCCTCAACGTGGCCTACGGCGTTCGCGAGCGCCGGCCCTGGTGGAAGGTGCGGTTGCTCGCCATCGGGCTCACCGTCGCGCTGTCGTTCTTCATGATACTGGCCTTCGTCCTGGCGGTCGGCAGCGGACCGCTGGCCGCTTGGGTGGCGGAGCAGCTCGGGCCGGTCGGCGGCATTGCCCTGCTCGTGGCAAACTGGCTCGTCGTCCTCGGGGCGATCACGCTGGTGATCGCCAGCGTGTATCACTTCTGTCCCGACGTCGACTTGCCGTGGCGCTGGTTCTCGCCTGGATCGGTCCTCTTCACCCTCGGTTTCGGCGCGACGACGGTGGCCTTCTCCTACTACGTCGCCCGCTTCGGCTCCTTCGACAAGACCTACGGCTCGCTCGGCGCGGTGATCATCCTGCTCGTGTGGATGTATTTGCTGGCGCTCTTCATGCTGCTCGGCGGAGAGGTGAATGCCTACCTCGACCGGGAGATGGACCAGGAGGCGGCCGCCGCGGCCGCGGTGCCGCCTGCCCCGGGACTGGAAGCAGACGCCTAGCGCCGCCAGAGGGCGACGGCCTCGGCGAAGCGCCGGCGTTCCTCCGCGCTCTGGCCCGGGTTCAGGTCGGGATGGTTCTCCTTCAGGAAGCGCCGCCACGCCACCAGGAACCTGGTGCGCGTCACGTTCTGCGGCAGCCGTAGCAGGCGAAGCAGCTTCTCGGGTTGCTTCGCGAGGGGCTCCCTCGAGCGCGATGCGCGCGCCGCCGGCTTGCGTGTGCGCGAACGCGGCTCCGACCAGCGCTCGGCGATGTCGAGCCACCAGCGGAAGTCCCGGACCACCTCGGCGTAGGTGGGCTCCTTGCGCCACGTCGGCGGGAACCACTCGCGATGGAGGCGGCCGAGAAAGCCCTCGAGGCGGAGAGCGAGCTCGGCGGGCATGCGGCCCTGGTAGCGCGCGAGCGCGAGCAGCAACGCGTCGGCTTCGCGCTGGTAGAAGGAACGGTGCAGCGTCCAGCGCACGTGGACCGCCTTGCCCAGCCAGGGACGAAGGCGCTGCAAGAGCGCACGTGCGGAGGTCGCGAGTGGCATGTGATGCCCGCCCGGACGGAGGCGAGCCTCCCGGTGATGGCGTCCGCCGAGGTCCTTGTCAACGTGACGCCGCCACGGCTCCGGACGGCGGGCGAGGCAGCGATACCGCCGCGTGACGTGTGACGCGCGGTCCTCGTGGCTCAGGGCCCGTCAGCACGAAGCGGGATGAGTGCGCGCAGCCGGGCGTCGCGAAGGTAGAGCCCGCCCCAGATCAGCGCGCCGATGTAGGTCGGGAACAGGACATGGCTGAGGAGCGGATTCCCGACCCGCACGTGCATGGCGACGGCGCCACCGAGATAGCCCGTGAGCAGGATCGCGCCGAGCACCGATGTTCGCGGAAATGCGTAGGCTGCGACGCAAACGAGGAGAAGGATCCCGATGCCGGGATTCAGATCCAACGGAAATCCGAGCTGATTTGACGCCTCGACGACGGCCGAGATGCGCGTGAACTTCACCAGGCCATCGAAGAGGAGGAACGCCAGGGCCAAGCCGGTCATGATGCGGCCGGCCCAGAGGCGCGTGTCCGCGGGGGCGGCTGTTCGAGTGCCAGACTGCATGAGGGTTCTCCTTCCGGCTCGCTCCGGGCGGCGCCGAGCTCTACCTGATCGACGAACGGGGGAGCGGCAAATCGACCGCACGCGCGCCTGGTCGGGCGGCGCGGGCGAGCTTCGAGCCGATTGTCTGCGAAGTGGTCGACTCGCTCACTGCGGATGGATGACGTGACCCGCGCGAGAAAGGTCAAAGCCGCTACGGCCTCGGACGGCGATCGAGGCTGCGATACTGGATGGCCTCGGCGACGTGCGCCGTGCTCACCTCGGCCTCGCCGGCCAGGTCGGCGATCGTGCGGGCCACGCGCAGGATGCGCGTGTAGGCGCGCGCGGAGAGGCCGAGCCGCTCGCTCGACAGCTCGAGGAGGCGGCGCCCGGCGGGTCCGAGGCGGCAGATCCGACGCATCTCGCGCCCGCCGAGCCGCGCGTTGACGCAGCCGCGTCGGTCGATCTGCCTTGCCCGCGCCGCGGTGACGCGCGCCCGCACCGCGGCCGACGGCTCACCGATGAGGCGATCGTCGGCCAGGGCGCCGACCGGCACCCGTGACACCTCGACGTGCAGATCGATGCGGTCGAGCAGTGGTCCCGAGACGCGCGAGCGGTAACGCTCGAGCAGCGGGGGACTGCACCGGCAGACGTCGCTCGGGTCGCCGAGCATGCCGCACGGACAGGGGTTCATCGCGGCGACCAGCTGGACGTCGGCGGGGAACATCGCGGCTCCGCTGCCGCGGGCGACCGTGAGGCGGCGCTCCTCGAGCGGCTGGCGCAGCGGCTCGAGTACGTTGCGCCGGAACTCCGGCAGCTCGTCGAGGAAGAGCACCCCGCGGTGTGCGAGGGTGAGCTCGCCGGGACGGATGGGATGGCCGCCACCGAGCAGCGCCGCGTCGGAGATCGTGCAGTGGGGCGCCCGCACCGGTCGTGCGGCGATGAGCGGCCGGCCGTCGAGGAGCCCGGCGACGCTGTGGATCGCGGTCACCTCGATCGCTTCGTCGAGGGTCAGAGGCGGAAGGATCGACGGCAGGCGGCGCGCGAGCATGGTCTTGCCCGATCCAGGCGGTCCGAGCAGGAGGACGTTGTGGCCGCCGGCCGCGGCCACCTCGAGGGCGCGCTTGGCATGCGGCTGCCCCCGGACGTCGGCCAGATCGCCCGCGGCCGCGGGCGCTTCGGCCAGCAGCGCGGCCGCATCGACGGTCGTGCACGGCCGGGGCCGCTCGCCGCGCAGATGAGCCACGGCGTCCGCGAGGGTCTCGACCCCGATCACCGGGACGCCGCCGGCCAGGGCGGCCTCGGCCGCGTTGGCGGCCGGCACGACGAGTCCGGACAGCCCGGCACGCCGCGCGGCGTCCGAGACGGGGAGGGCGCCACGTACGGCATGCACGCGGCCGTCGAGCCCGAGCTCGCCGAGCACGCACCACCCGCTCAGCTCGGGCAGCGCCGGCGCCGCCGCCGCGGCCAGCATGCCGAGGGCGATCGGCAGGTCGTAGTGTGGCCCTTCCTTGCGGACGCCGGCGGGGGCAAGGTTGACCGTGACGCGCCGCTGCGGGTGCTCGAAGCCCGAGTTGCGTAGCGCCGCGCGGATGCGGTCGGCGGCCTCGCGCACCGCACCGTCGGGAAGACCGACGGTGGTGGTGTGCGGCAGGCCCGAGGAGACGTCGACCTCGACGTCCACGACGATCGCCTCGATGCCGCGAAGTGCGCCGGAGCGGACGCGCGCCAGCATGATCTCGCACGTGCCGGTCACGACGGGCCGGCACAATCGCTGGGTTCGGAATAGCGTCGGTACCTGGTCGCTCGCGCGGACCGCCGTCGCCCTCGGCGCCCCCCGGATCGACGATCGGACGTCGGACTCTCGGAGAATCGGTGACCAGCGATTGTGTCGGCATGCGGGATTGACAGGACGGTCGAGGTTGGCGAAATCCGGGCCCGGGCTCGGGGCCGGACCGTATGCGCGCGCACGGTCCCCAACGTTCGTCACGGGGAATGAAGATGTCGGCTCATGAGCAGGGCAGGGTGGATGTGGTGGTGATCGGCGGCGGGGTGGCCGGCTTGTCGGCAGCGCTGGCCGCCGAGCGCAACGGGCTGCGTTGCCAGATACTCGAGGCACAGGATCGTCTGGGCGGAAGGCTCTGGTCGGTGCAGGCCGACTCGACGTGGATCGATCTGGGCGGGCAACTGGTCAACGGAGACATGGCGTCGGTGCTGAAGATCGCGCAGGACGCCGGGCTGCATCTGGCGCCGGTGCCCAGCAGCGGCGCGATGAAGACGGTGCTGGCGGGTGGTAGGGCCTATCGCGACCTGGACCGCCACAGCGAGAACTGGATGGAGGCGTTGCTGGCGCCCGATGTGGTGGCGCGGGTGCAAGCCGATGGCGCTTCGCCCTCGCTGGGCCAGGTGCTGGATGCGCTGGCGCTGGACCGGCAGGAAACGCAGCTGATCCACAGCACCATCGCCGAGATGTTCGGCCAGCCGGCGCATGCGCTGGACGGGCTGGGCGCGATCAAGGAGATGCAGAGCTTCCGTTCCGCACGCAGCGATGTGGAATTCCAGTTCCGCCGCGGCTTCGGTGGGGTGGTCGAGTATCTGGCCGGGCGACTGCATCACGAGCCGCGCCTCAAAACCCCCGTCCGCAGCGTCGTGCAGAACGGTGGTCGGGTCTTGGTCCAGGCCGAGGCCGGATCATGGTCGGCAGCGCATGTCGTCATCGCGGTTCCGCCGTCCACTGGAAGGCGCATCCACCTGGCGACCGACGATGTCGATGCAGGTCTCGCCAGCGCACTGGACGACTTCATTCCCGGCGATCTGATCAAGTTCATCCTCACCTTTGATCGACCGTTTTGGCGCTATGCCGGCCTCAGTGGCCAGGTGGAGTTTTCCGACCCGGCAGGATTGAACGTCGTGGACGCGAGCCTGGACGATGGCAGCCGGCCCAGGCTGGCGGCCTTCCTGGGCGGGCCGCTGGCCCGGCAGTGGGCCGCGCACGATGCCCGGTTCCGCAAGCAGGCGTTGCTCGACTTGCTCGAGAAGGCGTTCGGCGAACCGGTGCGCCGCGTGCATGCGTTGCATGAAGGCAACTGGGTCGATCATCCCTGGTGCGGCGGCGGCTACAACTCGCATATCCGCGTCGGCGGAATGAGCGATGCCTGCAGCTACCTTGCCGCCTGGGGACGCCGCGTCGTGTTTGCCGGCGCCGAGATTGCCAGCCGCTATCGCGGCTACGTGGAAGGCGCCCTCATGAGCGGCGAGACGGCACTGCAGCGCACGCTGGCGTTGCGAGGATAGCGGGACCATGCCGCGCTCAAGCGACGGCGCATCCATCGCGATCGGGCGCATGCTCTGCCGTATCGGCGCGGCCCGAAGAGGATGCGACGGGGTGCCGTCGCCGAAATACCGCTCGCCGCTCACCAGAGTCCCTTGAGTGAACGCTACGGAAGCGTGTAGGGAACTCATTCAGGAGGGCTCAACCATGCTGCATCTCTTGGCCCCAAGGTGCGTATCGGGTGCAATGGTCCTTGCTATCTCGCTCACGACCGCTCCAATCTACGCCGGCGACCCGGGCGCCGCGTGCGCGGCGGCGAAGCGCAAGGCCGCGGCCAAGAAGGCGGACGGCAAGCTCGGGTGCGTGGCGAAGGCGGCTTCGAAGGGTGCTGCGGTGGACCCGCTCTGCATCTCCAGGGCCGAGACGAAGTTCGCCTCCGCTTTCACGAAGGCCGAGGCGAAGGGCGGCTGCCTCACGAGCAACGACGCGGGGACGATCGAGGCGTCGGTCGACGCTTGCTTCGCGACGCTGCGCGGCGTGCTCGCCG
Organism: uncultured delta proteobacterium; assembly: GCA_963815115.1. Lineage (GTDB taxonomy): Bacteria > Desulfobacterota > Binatia > DP-6 > DP-6 > CAVQLX01. Next base: position 1,041,374 of record CAWFFN010000005.1, read on the forward strand.
TTCCCGGAACGCCGCCGAAGTCGCTGTGTACGGCCGGCAAGCTGAAGGCGACCAGCAGGAAGCTCGTCGGGAAACTCAATTGCCACGCGAAGGCGGTCAAGAAGCTCCTGTCGGTGAGCGCCGACTGTCTCGCTGCGGCGGAGTCGAAGTACGATGCCAGCTTCGCCAAGGCGGAGTTGAAGGGCGACTGCCTCACGATGAACGACGCGGGAGCCGTCGAGACCGCCGTCGACGACTGCGTGACAGCCCTGGTCAATGCGCTCCCGGGCCCCACCCCGACCACGACGACGACTCCAAACACGACGACCACCTCGACGACGCTGGGTCCCACCTGTGACACCGAGTCGCCGGCGTTCGCGGGCATTACCGCGCAGCACAACGTCACCCGCGCCACGGCCGTGCCGGCGCCGAGCCCCGCCCTCGATCCGCTCTGCTGGAGCGACGCCGTGAGCGCGCACGCGCAGGCCTGGGCCGACACCTGCAACTTCAGCCACGATCCGGACCTCGGCGCCCTGTCCGAGGGCCAGAACATCTACGCAGCCGCGGTCAGCGTCGGCTTCCCGGCCACCGCTGCACAGGACGCGGAGCCTCTCTGGGCCGGCGAGGCCGCGGACTACGACTACGCCACGAACGGTTGCTCTGGCGTCTGTGGGCACTACACGCAGATCGTCTGGCGTTCGACCGATTTCCTCGGCTGCGGCATCAAGAACTGCACGGTGAACACGCCTTTCGGCCCGGGGTTCCCCAACTGGACCTTGGTCGTCTGCAACTACCAGCCGCCGGGGAATTTCGTCGGCCAACGGCCCTATTGATCCGCCGGAATCGCGCCGCGATGGCCCCGCACCCGGAGACAAGGAACGTGCCCCAACGACGACTCATCCTGATCGAAGGCATGATCGGTGCCGGGAAATCGACGATGGCCGAGCGCCTCGCCGCGAGGCTGAAGGAGGGCGAGGCGACGTCTACGCGTTCAACGAGTTCGCCGACGATCACCCGATCCGGACGAGAAGCGTCGACCTACTACGCACCGCCGCTAGGGGGCCGGCCAGCGCCAACTGCGCCGACCAGTGGAACGCACTGGCCGATCGTTGCACCCGCGACGCTCAGATCCTCATCGTCGAGAGCACGTTCCTGCAAAACACCGTGATGCCGTACTTCATCGACGGTGCACCAATCGCCGTCGTGAAGGAAGTCTTTGTCGACATCGCCGCGCGCGTTGCCCGCGCGGCGCCATTGCTCGTGTACCTCCGTCCGAGAAACGTTGTGAACGCGGTCCGGCGCGTGCACGCCGAGCGCGGGGAGCCATGGTCGTCGCAGAACTACGCGTTCGTGTCGGCGTGTCCGTGGGCGCGCCGGCGCGGGCTCGCTGGAGAGCGAGCGGTGGTCGAGCTCTATCACGCGTGGGAGCAGGTCGTGGACGAGCTGTTGCCGACGGTCGAGTCGGTGCTCGTGACGGACCCGCAGCGCGACTGGACCGGCGCGCTGGATACGATCTGCGACGCCGTGAGAGTCGAGATGCGCGCGACGTGACGAGATGGCGGCCTTTCTCGAACGCCATCGGACGGCGATCGAGAAAGGCCGCACCGCGCCGGAGCTGGCAAGGGTCGAAGGACCGCGAAGCGGCACCCGGCCGTGGCGCTCGTTCAAACGCCCGCATCGGAAGTCCAGGCGGCCCTGGAGGTCGACCGGGACGCCGCCGGCCGGCGGCGACCCCGGCTCGTTGTCAGTGCTCTTCTTCGGTTCCTGGCGTGATCGTTGCCTCGACGCAATGCTCGCGTACAGGTTGGAGCGCACCAACGGCATCCCCGAAGAACGTCGCCACTGCGACTGGTGGTGGGCGCAGCGCGGGCCGCTCGGGTCGGACCTTGAAACAGAGCCGCGTAGGACTGAGAGGGGCAGGGGGGAATGCCACCCCGTACGCCGGGTAGTAGAAATACGGATCACCCGGCAACGCGACAGAGGCCGGCACACACAGTGATTCCGGGCGACCGATCACAAGACGCTGCGTGCCGAACGCATCCGTCGTCTCGACCTCCTTCTCCATGATCGATCCCACTGCCCGACGAATCTGGTAGCAGACCGACACCGGACGCCGTGCACCGGGCGATGGGATCACCAGGGGCGGCTCGGTATCAACCTGTGCAGGGAACTCCATCCACCGGACACCCCGCGTAGTGACGACCAGGTCCGCGACGGCACTTTCAACCAGCACATTCTCCAGGCCATCGAGCGCATGGAACGGACCGAGCTCATACGCAACGGTCGTCACGCCGGTCCTGGACGCAACCACGCGACCGATGTGCGTGATATCGACCGGATACGGCTCGGCCTCGCCTTCCTCCGCGCTGTAGTCCGTCAGCACCATCATGGTGGTGTGGTGCGACGGCGCGGCGCTCATGCCGTAGCGGTTCTCGGCAGCCTGCGCGATCTCGGTCGTCATGAGCAGGACGGGCATGATGAGTGCCACGGTCAAGGTCATCGGGCTCATCCGAACCTCCTTGTCTCGGGAAGCGCGACGAGTGCTGACGGCGCGGCCTCTCGCGCCGCGAACGGCGCGGTATCGGGCGGCGGGACGCCGAGGGTGTCCGTCGCGGGGTCGCGGTGCGCGACCATGCCCCGCGCCGCCGCCGCGGAGCCAGACGTCGCGGCGGCACCCGGTGCGGCGTCGCATGCGCGCGCAGGGCCCGCGGCGCCGGGTCCCGCGAGGAACGCCAGCCAAGCTACGACGAACGCCCGCTCGGCCTGTCGAGAACGCACAGCCTCCATGACAAACCCCCCTTTCGCGCCACGGGCCGGGGCGCGGTTTTAGATTGCCAGCTTGCGCTCACGGTCGCCGCAGTCAAGAGAGAAACTAGTCTGAGGTAATTTTAAGGTGCTCAATTCCAGTCGGCAGTGTGACCACTCCGGAGGGTACGGTCCGATGGCGGCAAATCGCCTGGGAGTAGTCGCCCTGCGCCCGTCATCCGACGCATCCGCGAACCCGCAACGCGACGCGACGGCCGTGGACGCTCGGACCCGTGCGGAATCTCCCGGGCATCACCGGAAGGCAGGTGTACGCGTGCCCGCATGGCCCGGGCAGCTGGGCGCCCGCGAAGGGCGCGCTCACTCCAACGATGTGCTCCTCGTGGGCCTCAGCCTCGACCTCGAGAGACCGCTGCGCATTCCGGGCGCCGAGTTCACCGCGGAGTTCCTGCAATTCAACGGCAGGACACGAATGGCCGGGCTGGCGCCGTGGCCGGCTGTTACAGCCTGGCCGGTCCGCCGCCGCTCAACCGGACCAGCTCTACGGGCCGCGGAGGCGGCAGTAGCTCTTCGACGACACGGTCGACGAGTAGCTCGGCGTCGGGTCCACCGGCTTCGGCCTGATCCCGAGACGACCGACGATCTCGCAATGCCAGCCACGCCCCCCGCAGGGTCTCGGAGGCGCCGGCCAGACCGAGCGCCACGGCCTCGCGACCGCCGTCGATCCGAGCAGCACGACGGCCGCCACGAGCGGATGCGGGCCGGCGAGTCATGCGTGTCGAAGTCGCAAGCCTCGGGGATGTCGGCGCGCACCGGAAGTACGGCTGCCCTCGCGCCGCGGGACTTGTTGCGGAGCCGCCAGGCGGCCGCTGGGCCCTCACGGAGCCGCGACCGCGGCGCGGCGACAGCGGCGCTAGGGTCGCACGCGGAACGCGTGGCCCCCTGGGCTCGATATCCGGGACCCCTGGCAGCACCCGGCGCATCACACGGGCCGCGGCAGGCGGTCCCGATTGGCCACTTGGTGGCGCGAAGCGCTGCCGTGGTCGTAGCGGCCATGCCTCAGCGTGCACGGATGCAATTCACCCCGGGCGACTCGTGCCCGGATTTCGCAGCGTTTTCAGGTCCAGACGAGGATCCCATGGTACGGGAGTTGCTTAGACCTAAGGCTTACTCCGCGTCCAGGATTCCACCCCTCGGCGCGGCACGAAGGAGGCACATCAGATGATTGCACTGGGGACCCTCCGGGGTCTCCAACCGTCGTGGCGGCGGCCGCGCGGGCGGCGTGGGTGATCGCCACCCGCCGCGACGTTGCCGCCGCCGCGGCGCGACCTCCGCCTGTCCATCGTCGCCCCGCCGCCGCCGGGGCGGCGGCCCCATGAGAGTGCACCTGCCCCCTGCGGGCACCAACCACACAGAAATAACAGGAGGTTAAGATGAGAATCAGGTTTCTAGCGTACGTCACCACGATCCTGCTGGCCGGGACTGCGTGGGCCGGGGCCCCCGTGTGTCCAGCTGAGTGCGAGCCGAACGGATGTCCACCGGAGTGCTGCGTACCTCAGCAGGGCGGTCTGCTCGTATATGAGTGCGCCGCCTCCGGCCAGCCTCACTTCGTCATCAATGACGGTCAGACGACCATCACGCTTACTGAGGTGTCGAATGTGAACGCGTCGTTCTCGGTTGCGGGTGTGACTGTGCACACGACAATCGGCAATACGACCTTTGATCCCTTCACTATCGGTAGCAGTGAGAGCCGCGTGCGCTTCATTACCAGCAATGGGGGGCAGTGCGTTCAGGTGAAGAATCTCAGCGGCTTCCACAACCCATCCCCGATCGTCGTCCAGAACCGTGCGCTCACCGTTCAGAGCAAGGCGTTCTACTGCCAGGATCCGGGAGGCGATATCATCTGCTTCTCGGTGAAGGGCCAGGTGGGTGCTCCCTTCCCGGACCTTGGAACCTGCAATCCAGATCGCGTCGAATATGCGTGCGGCATAGTCAGCTAGAGATAGGTAGCAGCGAGTTTCTTGTCATGTGCAAGCCGGCGGGTGATCCGGGCGTGGTGGTCGTCACGACGATCTTCCAGACGTTCGAGTGCGATCTCGTCCGAGAGACGTGTCCGCGACGTCATCATCACCGGATAGGCCCCCGGTGACGAGCATCCACGTTTCCCATTTGTTCTTGCCCCCCTACGGCTGACGACGGTGCGCGGGCAGGTGAGGTTCGCCTTCACCTGCCCGTGCGCGGGCCCGCCGCCCCCTTCTGGGCCGAGTCGCGGCGCAGGCGATGATCGATCGCGCTCGGCTCACCGCGCTACACGGCGCCCGATACGCGATGAGTAACGTGGTCCTGGCGCCTTCGGCGCCACCGGCGTGGGGTCCGCCCCGGCCTGGGACCTGCCACAACGCGTCGCTCACGAAATCCATCGTCCACCGCTCATTGGGCCCGCCTGGATCGCGGTCTGACGCGCGGCTCCCCTGACCGGGCCCTGCGATCGAGCGCAAGGATCCCGGCGTCTTCTGGGTCGATGCCAGCCAGGACCGCCAGGCGCGGCCGTCGTGCAGCGGCGGCCGGTGCGGGGTCTCGCGCGACGCGAGAGTTCGCGCCGCGTCTCATCGCCGGCCAGCGTCGCGGGGGACAGCTTGAAGCGCACGTGGACGCGAATCGTGCCGCAACCTGTCGAGCGCAGCACCTACGTGCTGGCGAGCAGCCTCGCGCTGATCTTCCTTTTCTGGCAGTGGCGGGCCCCTGGGCGGCATCGTGTGGGACGTCCAGGACCCCGTGGCCCGGGCGGTACTCCTCGCCGGGTTCGCCTTTGGATGGCTACTCGTGCTCGTCACCAGGCCACCGGGGTGCCCGGACGAACCCCGGGTTCGCCGCCCCCACGTCAGCGCCCGACGGCCCGGTACCCCATGCGCTCGAAGAAGCCCTCGTGGAAGCCGCGCTCGAGGTCCGTCATCAGGCGCGTGCCGGCGACCAGGCCCGAGGGCTCGGCGGGACATCCCGGCGACGTGTCGACGGTCGCCTCGGGGAACTCGACTTCGGGGTCGGGCCGCCTGGGCCGCAGACTCCAGCCGATGTTGTTGGCGTAGCGGTCGCGGCTCGTGAGCCACCAGTTGCGGTGCGTGCGGCCGGCGCCGTGCGCGGGGGCGCCGAGGAAGCGCCACTCGATGAAGCGCAGGATCGAGGTGTGATCGTAGAGCTGGTGGTCGACGAAGCCCGGACGCGCGTACGGTGAGATCATGCGCGTCGGCACGCGGAAGCCGGCCTGCCCGAAGTTGTCCTCGTCGACGTCGCTGGCGCGATCGTCGCGCATCGTGGGCGGAGGGACGTGCTCGAAGAATCCGCCCCACTCGTCGTAGGTGAGGAACATCACACCGCGGTGCCAGTGCGGCGACTCGACGAAGGCCTTCACCACCTCGGAGACGAAGCGCTGCCCGGCGCGCACGTCGCCGAGAGGATGCTCGTCGGTCTCGCCGTCGCCGAGGAAGCCGGGATCGACGAAGGTGACGTTCGGCAGCGTGCCGGCGGCGGCGTCCTCGAAGTAGCTCGCCACCGGAGCGGTGACCCCGACGAGGTGACTGCCCCAGAAGGCCGTCACCGGGAGGTCGCTGTAGTAGTAGCGGGCGGGCACCATGGCGGCCGTGAGCTTGTCCCAGATCGTCGGCCAGTCGAAACCCGTGGGATAGCCGGCCTCCGGCGGGAACAGGTTGCTCTTCAAGCCAGCCGACTGCGCGGAGTGCATGTACTCGCGGTTCGGATACGTCGGCCCGAGGACCGAGCAGTGATAGCGGTCGAAGATCGTGAACCGCCGGGCGAGGGCGGCGTAGAAAGGCAGGTCGTCGGCGGTGTAGTAGCCGAGGGCGAACGCGTCGTTGCCGCTTCCCTCGGCGAGGAAGCCGCCGTCGCGCTGCGCGCGGCCGGCGTCCCAGCCGTGGCCGGGGTCGCCGAAGGGACAGCCCCGGAACGGGTTCGTCTCCGGGCCGGTCGTCAGGTGATGGGTGTCGACCTGGGTGCCGTCGGACATGGCGTAGCGCTGCACCGGGTTTGCGTCCACGGTGAAACGACGACCGTACGCGCTCCGTCCGGCTTCCAGATACGCCTCGTCGGATCCGAGCCAGCCGAGGTAGTGGTCGAAGGAGCGGTTCTCCATCATCACCACGACGACGTGATCGATCGGCGCGTGCGCCGCCGGCATGTCGAGGATGCTGCCGCCCTTCAGGTGCGGCCGAGCCCTGCCGAGGACGACCGACGCGCTCCCGGGCCACATGCTCGCGGCAGCGCCGACCATGGCGCCGCGTAGGAACTCACGACGGTTCACGAGATATCCCCCTCCACCCGCCACACGGGGAACTCGCGGCGGGTCCCGACAGTCGCCCATTCCGTCCCCGCGGCGCAAGAGGGAGAACGGACACCGACCGAGCATCAAGAGGATGACATGGGCCGGTCACACGCGGGGGCCAAGCGGGTAGCCTACTCGCTCCGGAGTCAATTCTTCGCCACATGCTGGCGATCACCTGATCGGGAGTCCCACGCGGGTCTGCGCGAGGTCCGATCTGGCGCGGCCGCGCGCGGCGGACTTGCTCACGCGCCGTAAACGGGGTGGCGCGGCCGGACGCCAACTCACGGCGCGACCCGAGCCCGGGACCGCCGTGAGCCGGCGGCGCTCCCGCCTCGGAGCGCGGCTTCGCACGTCTTCGCCTTCTTGCCGGAGACGCAGTTCGGCGGTCTTCGCCGTCATGGTCGGCTCGTCGTTCTTCCAGTCGGCCTTGGCGCATGCCTTCCGACCGGACTTCTTCACGACCACGACGCGCGCACAGAATTCGGCCTGCGAGCAGCCGGTGACCACGCTGTACAATCAGGCGCAGCTGGAGACGCCCTGGGACATCACCAACGTCAACGGCGGCGCGGTGCCGCTGGGCCATCCCTACGGGATGTCGGGCATCCGGTATCTCGGCTCCACGCTCCTGGAGCTCGGGCGCCGAGGCGGTCGGCGCGCGATCGTCGGGGTCTGCACGGCGGGCGGCATGGCCACGGCGGCATACCTCGAGCGGCCTTGATCGTCGCGGGGTCGATGCCGTCGGGCGGGAACGTCCGCGATTGACTCGGCCTCGAGGAACGCAACACTCGGACGTCGTCTCGTCGAGACGCAGCAGCGCGGATCGGAGGACACATGGGAAAGCTCGAGGGCAAGGTCGCGGTCATCACGGCCGCCACGTCCGGCATGGCGCTCGCGACGGCAAAGCTGTTCGCCGAAGAGGGCGCGTACGTTTTCATCACGGGCCGGCGCCAGAAGCAGCTCGACGACGCGGTGAGAGCGATCGGCCGGAACGTCACCGGCGTCCAGGGCGATGCCGGGAATCTCGCCGACCTGGACCGCCTCTACGACGTCGTGAAGCGCGAGAAGGGCCGCATCGACGTCCTCTTCGCCAGCGCCGGCGTCGGCGAGTTCGCGCCGATCGGTGAGGTGACGGAGGAGCACTTCGACAAGACCTTCGACCTGAACGTGCGCGGAACGCTCTTCACGGTCCAGAAGGCGCTGCCGCTGGTCGTGGACGGCGGGTCCATCATCATGAACGGCTCGATCGCGAGCGTGAAGGGGTTCCCCGCCTTTGGCGTCTACAATGCCAGCAAAGCCGCCGTCCGATCGTTCGCGCGGACGTGGACCGTCGACCTGAAGGCACGCAAGATCCGGGTGAACGTGCTCAGCCCCGGCACGATCGACACCGGGATCTTCGACGGCCTCCCCAAGGAGGCGAAGGCCGCGTTCGTCGCCATGATCCCACGCGGCACGATCGGTCGGCCCGAGGAGATCGCGACCGCCGCGCTCTTCCTGGCCTCCAGCGACTCGAGCTTCGTCACCGGCATCGAGCTCTTCGTGGACGGCGGTGTCGGCCAGATTTGACGATGGTGGAGATCGCTGATCCGGCCGCTCGCCACCCCGGGGCGCGCCGTCAGCGCGGGTTGATGCTCGCCGCCTCGGGTCCGAAGAACGACTCGACCATCGTCTCGATGCGCGGGCCGCGCCGCAGCGTGTGGCCCCCGTCGATCGCGACGCACTGCCCGGTCACCCACGACGACTCGGGCCCGGCGAGCCAGCGGACCGCTTCGGCGACGTCGTCGGTGGTGCCGAGCCGCGCCAGCGGCATCTGATCGAGGTAGTCCGCGACCACCACGTCGTCGGTCGCGAGCGGCGCCGCCAGGTCGGTCGGCACGAGGCCGGGGCGCACCGCGTTGACCCGGATGCCGAGGGCGCCCAGCTCGTCGGCGGCGCAGCGCACGAGCATCTCCACGGCCGCCTTGCTCGCGCAGTATCCAGACATGAAGCGGTGCGTGAGCGTACCGGCGATCGACGAGATGGCGACGATCGCGCCGCCGGCGCCGGCCATCGCGCGACCGGCGTGCTGGACGGTGAGAAACGTGCCGGTGAGGTTGAGCTCTACCGTGTAGCGCCACTCACTGAGCGACATCCGGAGGACCGCCCCGATGGCGCCGCCGCCGGCGTTTGCGACCGCAATGTCGAGGCGGCCCGACGATGCCGCCGCCTCCACGGCCGCCGCGACCGCCGCCTCGTCGGTGACGTCGCAGATGGCCACGCGCACCGCGGCGCCCGGGCGGACGTCCGCCTCGAGGGCCGCCGCGGCCTGACGGAGCCTGTCCTCCGACCGGCCGGCGATGGTCACGGTCGCCCCGTCACGCAGGAGCCGTCGCGCGCAGGCGAGACCGATGCCGCTCCCACCGCCGGTGACGAGAGCGAACTTTCCTTCGAGGGCGAGCGTCGCATTCGGCATACGACGCACCTAGCACTCGGCGGCGGGTGTTCCTATGGAGACCGTGCCCCGTCAGGGTCCCTTCGCCTTGAACCTCGTCGGCGTATTCAACTGGGACGCGCCGAACGTCGTTTGCCAGCAGTGGGTGGTCATGCCGTTGGAGATGGTGAGCTGCATGGTCGCCGGAAGCGTGAGGCCGAGCGGGGGGAGCGCCAGGTTCACTCCTTTCCCCTTCACCTGTAGCTTGGCCTTGCCCGCGGTCCCCGCCTGAAGCTTCATGTCGGTGATGCCGTCGGGTGTGGCCGCTTTGTTCCTGTACCTGTAGCCCTTCGGGTTGAACGTGCCCCCCACGGTCTTCCAGCAAGGCTTCGAGCCGCAGGTCCCACCAGGCGATACGGTTGAGTTTCGGAGCGGCTGCGGATTCGCCGAGGCATCGTAGAGGCAAACCCGATAGGAGGGGGAGCCGTTCACCGGGTCCGCGAAGTCACCGATGGCCGTCAGGGCACCCTTGCCCCACTTCCACTTGAGCCGGTCCCGATCGTGGTTCGTCATATCCCTGTCGATCTGGAGCGACGACTTGAGCGGCAGGCCGAGACGACATCCAGCCGCCGGCGTCGCACCGCAGAGCGGTCCAAATGTGGTGGTCGTCGTCGTGCTGGTCGTGGTGGTCGTGGTCGACGTCGTGGTGGGCGACGTTGTCGAGGTCGTGGTCGTGGTGGCGGAGGTCGAGGTCGTGGTGGTCGTCGGTGTCGTCGAAGTCGTCGTGGTGGTGGTCGTCGGTGATGTGGTGGTGGTGGTCGAGGAGACGGTGGTCGTTGTCGTGGTCGAGGTCGTCGTGGTGGTCGAGGTCGTCGTGGTCGTGCTGGTCGTCGTCGTCGTGGTGGTCACCGTCGTGGTGGCGCTTGTCTGCGACGCGCTGCCCGCATCGTTGGTGGCCGTGACACGGCAGGTATACGAGCCCGGCTCCATGGGTGTGAAGGTCTGGCCGGTCGCATCGACGATGTCGACTCCGTCCTTCTGCCATTGATATGCGTAGGTGCGCGGCGCGCGAGACAGGAATGCCCCCAGCAGGTCGGGCGCCCAGCCCCCCTGGGTGCAGTTGAGCACTGCAGTGCCCGAGATGGTCGGGGGCGAAGTTCCCATAGGCGCACGCAGCAACGCCGCGAAGAGCGGAAAGCCTTGGCCGGAGAACAAGTCCTGGGCCATGCCGCCGCCGAGGGGCCCGACGCGGATCGTCCCGGAACCGCCGTTGTCCCAGTAGATCTTCTGCGCGTCAGGATCGAAGGCCACGCCGCCCGGGGAGCTCTGACCCGTGAAGAGGTCTGTTGCGGTGCCGGAGACGTCTCCCAGCTCGGCGACCCGGATCGTGCCGGAATCCAGGTTGGCCCAGTAGATCTTGCCGGGAACGGAATCGGGATCAACCGCCACCCCGATGGGTTTCGACTGGCTGCCGATCAGCGTCTGGGCGCCCGAGCCGTCCAGGTTCGCGCGGCGGACCGTTCCCTTGGTCGTGTTGGGAAACTGATTGGTCCAGTAGATCTTGCCCTCGGTGAGGCTGAGGGCCACCCCGCTCGGGCCGTCCTCGCCGGAGACCAGGGGGGTCGGATTCTCGAGGTCCATCAGATCCGCAGTCCAGATCTTGCCGCAACCGCAGGATCCCATGTTGCCCACGGGAGGGCACGACGAATCCGGGATGGCGCAGAACTCCGCCCAGTAGATCCTGCCTGCCGCAGGGTCGATCGCCACCCCGCACGGGCTCTGCTGGCCCTGGATCAGGTTTTGGGGGTCGCTACCGTCCAGGTTGGCGCTCCTGATCTGACCGCCGTTGAAGTTGGCCCAGTAGATCTTGCCGGCGGCGGCGTCGATGGCCACGCCGCACGGAGCGCTCTCTCCGCCAAGCCCCGGCACCGTGGAAGCCGGGGGCGTACCGTCCAGGTCGCCGACCCGGATGGCGCCATCCCCCTCGGCACTCCAGTAGATCCGGTCCGCGGCGCTCGCGGGGATGGCGCTCGCGTTCAGGCCGAGCCCGACGAGCAGCGACGCGAGCAGCGCCATCAGACCACCGGTCCGCGGATGACGATTCTGGTGTTGTTCCATGGTGATCCCCCTGTCGGTCGACTGTGATGGCCGCCGGTCCGGGAGCCCAGGCAGATGGGCCAAGGGTGGTCTAGAGACCGGGATCGCGATCGAAGGCTACACGAGCACGCGCCCCCTGGTGCGCTTCCCGTATGACTCGAAGCTTGAAGAACTAGACAGCCAACCTAGCGCCTGAGCGAGGTCGTTGTCAAGGCAAAAAAGATGTGATGTTAACCATTGCATCAGAGAGAGAAACGGCCCGGCATCGTTGCCGGGCGCGAAGCGCCGCACGGGCTGCCGCGGGTCTGGCGCTGTTCCTCTAGACGGTACGGGCCGTCATTCATGCGACCGTGACGGTGAGATCGGCCCGATCAGGGATCGCCCTACGTCGGGCGACGAGCAGGGTATCCTACCAAAGGTGGACGAGAATGTCGGACTCTCTCCTTCTGCGGGGACCGCCTCACGCGCCGCCTGGCGGCTCCCGGGGTGGTCGCATGCCTGGGGGAACGGAATGGCTCCCGACCAGCTCGGGGTGAGCGTGCCCGGCAGCACGCGGTGGCTCCTCCAGCGGTGCGCCCGCCGGAGGCCGCGGTGCCATCCTGCGATGCTGGCGCGGGCAGTGGCTTCCTGATCGCGGCTGACGGTACTGTCTCGCCCGGCGGGTAGCCACGTGAACCGTCTCGTTCGCCTCACCGTCGCAGCGATGTGTGCCGTCGCGCTCGCGTGCACGGTTCTGGTCTGGTCCGATCTGGAGGCGGTCGTGGATCGGTCGGCGCCGGGGTTTCCGGTCTTCTCGAACGGCGTGGTCTCGTTCGCACTGTTCGAGACCGACCCGTCCGCACGTCTCAGCGAGCGGCTCCGGCCGTTCGACCGGGTCGTCGAGGTAGACGGCATGCCGGTCGCCTCCGGCAGGGAGATCCGTCATCACGCCCTGCGCCTCGCGGAGGGAACGCCCGTGGCCTACACGCTGGAGCGTCCCGATGGCACCCGCCACGTCGAGCACGTGCCGGTCGATCGGCCCACACGGCGAGACGTCTGGCGCATCTACGGTCCGTTTCTCGTCCTCGGAGCCGCGTTGCTCGCGGTCGGCACCATCGCCGTGCTCGCCCGTCCCGAGCTGGCGGCCACGCGGCTCGTCTTCGTGTTCACGGCGGGACTGGGCATCCCGACGGGGATGCTGGTTTCCGACCACTACGAGGGCTACCGGCTGAGCCCCTGGCTACGCGGGCTCGCCTTCCTCGCGCCTGCCGCGCTCGTCCATCTGGGTTTGCTCTTTCCTCGGCGAACGGCGCCCCTCGTCCGCGCCCCGTCCGCGGTGCTCGGCGCGATCTACGGTGGCAGTGCCCTCCTCCTCGCCTTTCACCTCTTCGGCTTCTTCCACGATGCCCGCATCCTCGCGATCAGCGCGCTGGCTCTCCTCGCGCTGCTGGTAGCCGGCTTCGCGCTGCTGACGGCCAACCTCGCGCGTTCGGCGCGCCATGCGCCGACTGCGCTCGAGCGACAGCAGGCACGCATCGTGCTTCCCGGCCCGCTCGCGATGGCGCTGGGTCTCGCGCTCTTTGCCGTCGCCAACGCGCTCTCCATCCAGGTGTACCTGGCGATCCAGTTTCTTCCTGCGCTGGTCCTCGTGGCCTGCCTCACGTACGCGATGCTCGGGCACAACCTGTTCGAGTTCGACGCCGTGGTGCGTCGCAGCGTGACCCTTGGCCTGCTCGGGCTCGCGGGCGCCGCCGCCTACCTCGGAGTCTTCACGGCACTTCGCTGGTCGCTCGACCTTGGCCTCGCCTGGGCCTCCGCGGTGGCCACCTCGGTGCTGGTCCTGCTGGCGGCTCCCGCATTCGGCGTCGTCCGTTCGCGCGCGGACCGTCTCGTCGAGGGACTCCTGTTCCCGGCACAGCGAGCGGGCCGCGAGCTGCTGCGGCGCGCGGCCGGAGAGCTCGGCCGCCTGCGTGGACCGGACGATCTGCTCGCCTTCCTGCGCGAGGCGCTCGAGGCAGGGCTCGGCTGTGCCAGCCTGCGCATCGTCAGCGGTCCACCGGACGCGGCACTCGAGGAGGTGGTCCCGCGGGACCCGGCGCGCGGGCTCGTCCTCCCGCCGGCCGATCCACTCTACGTCGCGATCCGGCGTGGCCTGACCGTCTCGGGGACGGCGGTTCCGGCTGCGGATCGAACCGGACCGTCGCGTGCCGCCGTCCGGCGTGCGGCGGAGGTCGAGGCCGCGCTCGTCGTTCCGCTGCCACCGACACGGCGCAGGATCGGCGCTCTGCTGCTGGGGGAGCGTCGAGACGATCGGCTGTACACGCATGACGACGAGCAGCTGGTCGCGACACTCGCGGGACAGATCGGTGCCGCACTCGAGAACGCGCAGGCGGTGCAGGCGTTGCGGGCGCTGGAGCAGCGCCTCTCGGCCGAGAACGTGCAGCTCCGGGAGGAAGGCCGGCTCGATCCGGCGCTCGGTGATCTCGTCGGAAGCTCGCCGGCGATCCGGGACGTCGTGGCCCAGGTCCGCCAGGTGGCACCGACCGACGCATACGTCCTCGTGCAGGGCGAGACCGGGACCGGCAAGGAGCTGGTGGTGCGCGCGATTCATGCGCTCAGCCGGCGCCGCGATCGGGCGCTCGTCCAGGTCGCGTGCGCCGCGCTTCCCGAGCCCTTGCTCGAGAGCGAGCTCTTCGGCCACGAGAAGGGCGCATTCACCGGAGCCGACGAGCGCAAGCTCGGCCGTCTCGAGATCGCCGATGGAGGGACGCTCTTCCTCGACGACGTCGATACCCTGCCACTCGCCGTGCAAGCCAAGCTCCTGCGTGCCCTGCAGGAGGGCGAGCTCCAGCGCCTCGGCACGGCACGGATCGTGCGCGTCGATCTCTCGGGTGATCGCTGCCACCAACCGGGATCTCCTGGCCGAGGTCCGGGCCGGCCGCTTCCGCGAGTATCTCTACTATCGGCTGTGCGTCGTGCCGATCCGCGTGCCGCCGCTGCGCGAGCGCCGCGGCGACGTGCCGCTGCTCGTCGAGCACTTCGTCCGGGTGGGTAGCGCGAAGCTCGGACGCGAGGTGCGCGGCATCGCGGCCGAGACGATGGCCGACCTCGAGCGCTACACGTGGCCCGGAAACGTGCGCGAGCTGCGCAACGTGGTCGAACGGGCGCTCGTGATGCTCGCAGGCGACGTGCTGCGCCTTCCCGCGCCGCTCGTCCCTGTTGCCGGCACCGGGGAGCTCGGCGAGGCTCCGGCCGAGGAGGTCGGCTCCGCCCCACTGGCCGAGCTCCTGCGTCGCTACCGGCGCGGGCTGCTCGAGGAGGCGCTCGCCCAGGCCAGCGGAAGCCAGCAGGAGGCGGCGCGGTTGCTCGGACTCCACCGGCAGAGCTTCGCGCGCATGATGCGTGACGACGCCGAACGTGGAGGGGTGGACTGATGCTCGCGTGGTCGCGGTCCGTGTCACGCGCAGCTGCGGCGGTGCTCTTCGCTGCGCTGACAGGAGCGGTGTACCTTGGGCTCTTCGCGCTGGTGCAGATGGCGATCGGTCCGGCGACGGCCTGGATCTGCGCCTTGCTCGCGGCGGCCGTCGTGGGGGCGGTGCTCGGCTTCCTCGAGCCCGTGCGGCGCCGCGTCGAACTCCTGCTCGAGGGCACATTGTCCGAACGGCACGTCAGGGCTCGCGAGCGAATTCATCGCGCGGTGCGAGAGCTCGCGCGGGTGCATGACGAGGCCGACGTCGCAGCGCTGGTCCGCGACGCGCTGCGCAGCGGGCTGGACGTCGCCGCGGTCCGGGTCGTCGGCGGCTCTGGTGAAGAGACCCGACGAGCGATCGACGCATCGGCGACGGGGGCGCTGGTCGTCCCGTTCCCCGAACGGCCCGAGCTCTGTGGCGCGCTCGTGCTCGCGCCTCGGCAAAGCGGGACGCCCTACTCGCGGGACGATCGCGCGCTGCTCGAGACGCTCGCCGCGCAGGCTGCCGTGGCGATCTCCAACGCCCGAGCGTGGGAGGAGATCGAGATGCTCGAGCGCCGGGCACGGGAGGAGAACGCGTATCTGCGCGAGGCGGCTCTCCCTGCCGCCGACTCCGGCGAGCTCGTGGGGCAAAGTCTCGGCCTGCGTTCGGTCCTGGCGCAGGTACAGCAGGTGGCCCCAACCGACGCGGCCGCGCTGGTGCTCGGCGAGACCGGTACGGGCAAGGAGCTCGTGGTGCGCGCGATCCATCGCCAGAGCCGGCGAGCCGACCGCGTGCTGGTGCAGGTGGCGAGCGCGGCGGTCCCCGAGGCCCTCCTCGAGAGCGAGCTCTTCGGTCACGAGAAGGGCGCGTTCACTGGAGCGTCGACGCGAAAGCTCGGTCGCTTCGAGCTCGCCGACGGCGGTACGCTGTGTCTCGACGACGTGGACACGCTGCCACTCGGCATCCAGGCGAAGCTCCTGCGCGCCATCCAGGAAGGAGAGGTGCAGCGGCTCGGCGGGACCCGGGTGCGTGTCGTCGACGTGCGGCTCGTGGCGACGAGCAACCGCGATCTGCTCGCCGAGGTGCGCGCCGGCCGCTTCCGCGAGGACCTCTACTATCGCCTGCACGTCGTGCCGATCCGGCTGCCGCCGCTGCGCGAGCGTCGCGAGGACATTCCTCTCCTGGTCGAGCATTTCGTTCGCCGCGAGAGTGGCCGCGTCGGCCGACCGATGCGCGACCTGCCGGCGGAGACGCTGGCCGCGCTCCAGCGCTACGACTGGCCCGGGAACGTGCGCGAGCTCCGCAACCTGGTCGAGCGGGCGATCGTGATGAGCCCCGACGGCGTGCTCCGCTTGCCAGAGCCGCTCCTGGTGCGGCCGGCGGTGTCCGCCGGCGGGGAACGCCCGACGGAGCTCGGCAGGGCGTCGCTCGCCGAGCTGGTGCAGCGCTACAAGGCACGTTTGATCCGGACCGCGCTCGCGCGGAGCGGAGGAAACCAGCGGCGCGCCGCAGAGCTCCTCTGCGTCCACCGGCCGAGCCTGACCCGCATGCTGCGCGATCTCGAGCCGCCCCGGGGAACGAGCGCGCCGGGGCGCCGATCGAGCGCAGCGACCGCCGCCGCCGAGCCGCCAGCTGCGGCAGGCGGCCATCCGAAGAGGAAGTCCGCCCGTCAGCGCAGCCGGTGGTCGGCGCCGAAGATCGTCGCCAGCTCGTAGGCCGGCGTGACCTCGAGCTGGTCGTAGCGACAGTCCTCGGGTGACCTGTCGGGCCGCCAGCGCAGGAAGGTGGCGGCGTGGCGGAAGCGCTGTCCTTGCAGGTGGTCGTACTTCACCTCGCAGACGCGTTCGATGCGCAGCGGCTCCCACGAGAGGTCCTTGCCCGCATTCCAGCGGCTCCGCGCACCCGGCATGCGCTGGGCCTCGTCCGTGGCGCTGGCCCACTCCCGCCACGGGTGGGTCGCGAGCGCTCCGGCACGCAACGGCGCGAGCTCGGTGGCGAGGGCTCGGCGCTTTGCCATCGTGAACGAGGACGTGACGCCGACGTGCTGGAGCGCACCGTGCTCGTCGTAGAGGCCGAGGAGCAGCGAGCCGACGATGCCCGTGCCCTCCTTGTGCCAGCGGAAGCCGGCGACCACGCAGTCCGCGGTGCGCGCGTGCTTGATCTTCAGCATCGCCCGCTTGCCGGCCTCGTACGGACCGTTCTCCGGTTTGGCGATCACGCCGTCGAGCCCGGCTCCCTCGAACCGCCGGAACCAGTCGCCGGCGAGCGTGCGATCGCGCGTGATCGGCGTGAGATGGATCGGCGGTGCGGTGCGGGCGAGCGCTTTCTCCAGGAGCATGCGCCGTTCGGTGAGGGGCGCATCGCGCAGGTCGCGCTCGTCGAGCGCGAGGAGGTCGAACGCCACGAACGACGCGGGCGTGGCGGCCGCCAGCTTCGTCACCCGCGAGGCCGCGGGATGGAGTCGCAGCTGCAGGAGATCGAAGTCGAGCCCCCCGGCACCGACGATCACGATCTCGCCGTCCACCACGCAGCGTTTCGGCAGGTGTGCGGCGAACGCGGGCCCGAGCTCGGGAAAGTAGCGGTCCAGGGGACGCAGGTCCCGGCTCTGGGTGTAGATCTGCTCGCGATCCTTGAAGACGAGGGCGCGGAAGCCGTCCCACTTCGGCTCGAACAGCCACCCCTCGCCCTGGGGCAGGCCCTCCGCGGCCTTCGCCAGCATCGGCTCGACCGGCGGAGGGATCGGGAACCGTGCCGGGCCTCCCGACGCCGCTCCCGTCCCGGCCGTCGCATGCGTCTGATCGGCCTGCGCGCGGCTGCGCGCCTTCGCCCGCATCGCGTGCCATCATGCAGGCCCCCGACGGCGAAGAAAAGACTCGAAACGGCGGGTCGGAGCGCACTCAGCGCGGCCGGTACTCCATCACGCACGGCGCCTCGGCCCGTGCCACCGCGCCGAGCTGTCGCCGGCGCGCTTCCACGATCGTGAAGCGCGGGGTCAGCTCGTAGCGCTCGACGAGCCGGCGCACGGCCACCCTGATGGCCGTCACCGCGAAGCGCTGCGCCGGGCAGGCATGCGCGCCATGTCCGAAGGTGCTCACGAGCTCCTTCGCGTCGAGCGGCACCGTCGGCGCGAGGCGACGCCCGTCGTAGTGCGCGGGGTCGAAGCCTTCCAGCCCCGCCGCCGCCGTGCTGTTGTTCACCGAGAGCATCGTCGCCAGCAGCACGCCGGGGGCGAGCCGGAACGTGCCGCCCTCGAGCGCGATCTCGAGCGGTCGCAGGACGAGCCGCAAGGTGATCGATCGCTGCGCGAGGCGGATCGACTCGCTCACGCACTGCTCGAGCAGGACGTCGTCGCCTGCCCGGACGCGACGGAGCAGCGCGGGACGTCGCACGATCTCCACGAGCGTCCAGGCGAGCGCGGCGTACAGGTTCGACTGCGAGCCCAGGTGCAGCATGATGACGTCGCGCGCCGCCCGCACGTGGCGGGCGGCGTCGGGCAGGTCTCCGTAGGCGGCGTAGATGCGATCGAGCCCGGGACGACCGGGGATCGCGGAGCTGGTCGGCCCGGATCGCGGCCACGGCGCGCTCGATGGCGTGCATCGCACGACGCTCGCTGGCGTATCGCGTCGCGGCGGTCAGAAACGCGCGTACCGGCCGGACGAAGGCATCGGCGGAGTCGAGCCGGTCGAGCAGGGGTGCCAGGCGGTCGAGCCAGGGCGGGGCGGCGGCCTCCGGCCCGATCCACGACGCCAGCCCGAGCCGATGGCCCAGCCGCCGCATGGTGGCGAACACCTCGAAGGTCCCGGAATCGCCGCGCTCGGCAACCTCGAGACGGACGGTGTCCTCGAGATTCGCGAGGTAGCGCTCGACGTCCTCGCCCCCGAAGAGCGTGCGAGCCGTGGTGCGGCGTCCCTCGAAGAGCTCCGACGGCAGCTTGAGGGAGAGGAGATGCCGGGTCGCGAGGCCAAAGCTGGCGTGGTCCTCGGGCACGCCGTAGAGGGCGCGCACCCCGGCGGGCGAGAAGACGCAGAACAGACGGTAGCCGAAGGCATCGACCACGTACGTGTCGCCCAGCTTCCGGCGCATCTCCGCGAAGAACGCCGCCGGGTTCCGGAGCAATCCCGCGCCGGCGCCCACCCATGGCAGCCCGCCGGCTACCCGCGGGGGAGGTGGCTCGATCGTGGCGCGCCGGGAACGATCACGACCCGGCCTCCAGCACGACGTCGGACGGCTCCCGATCGGTAACACCCGGTTGCCCGGGGCAACCGGCCGAACCTGTCCCCACTCGCCGATCTCCCCAAAAGCCGAGCCAGATCGCCATGCTGAACGCCTCCGCTCGTGGTGCGCGCCTTGCTCCCGGGGTCCGCCAGGAGGTCACCGTCATGATGCTGCGTCGCACCGTTCTCCTTGGCGTTCTGGCCCTTGGCTTCTGGGTTCCTCGCCCTGCCTTCGCGAAGCCCGAATACCTCTGGCAATTCGCCGAGTGGCGAGAGCAGGACCTGACCGGCGGGCTCAAGCTGGTACCGGAGCCGTTCCAGGACCGGAGGGGAGGGTACGTCATCGACATCTGGGATCTGCTCGGTCCCACCGTGTTCGGCGACGACGCGACGCTCTCGGTGGCGGGATACAACGAGGGCAATACCTTCTTCGCCCACGCCCAGTCACCGATCGCCGGAGGGGTTGCGGGCAACACCGTCGGCGGCGACGCGTTCATCCAGGTGAAGAAGCGCTACCACAAGGACAGCGACGTCTCGGCGCTCCGGTTCACCTACTCGGCCGCACGCCTCGAGGTGATGGATTTCGGCAGCGGCGAACCGCCGTGGAAGGCCCCCTACGCCCAGATCACCATGGAGGTCGACGTGTTCCAGGACGGGGTCGGATACGTGTGGGGTCTCACCCAGACCGCTCTCGCGCGCAGCGACGTCGGCATCGACCTGTACGATCTCGCGGACGACACCTGGGTCCTCGACGTCACCGGAGAGACCAGGGGTCCCCACGCGCAGGTGATCGATCGCACGCCGCGCTGGCAGTGGGACTGCGAGACGTGCACCGACCCGGCATACGGATTCCACCGCGCGAAGCTGCGGGGGCCGTACACCCAGGACATCGATCTGTCGGGGGTCGGGCGGGACGCCCGGTTCACGATCTACTTCGCGCTGACCGTTCGGGCGGTCGATCCGAGCCAGGGCGAGACCTCCGCCTACGCGTTCGCGAGATATCCGCTCTCCGGCGAGGAGCTGACCGACGACGCCGTCAGGTTCGAGTCGGAGGAGCTGACGGAGCTCGACATCCCGCGCTGCGACGAGCCCGGGCTCGCCGGCGTTGCCTGTCTGCTCGACACGGGGCTGCCGCCGGAGAGCTGCACCGACGATGAGCTGCCGGGCGGGTTCGATCGGCACATCGCTCGAGCCCGGGCGCTGGTCTCGAAGGCGCTGGAGGAGACCAACGCCAAGAAGCTGCGCAAGCTCGTGAAGAGCCTCCGCGGGAAGCTCGAGAAGGCCGATCGTTCCGTCAGGAAGCGCGAGAGCGCGAAGCGGGGAGCGAAGCCGTCGCCGGCGTGTGCGGCCGACATCCACGGCGTGCTCGGGGAGGCGCTCGGCCTGCTCGATGCTGCCGTCTGCGATCCTGCCGCCGGCGTGCTGCGCTTCGGTGCGCCGACCTACGAGGCGTCCGAGGCGGACGGAGCCGTGACCCTCGAGGTTCTCCGCACGGGTGGCAGCACCGGCCCCCTCACCGCGACCGTGTCGCCCAGCCGAGGCATCGCGGGTGCAACCCCGGGCCTGGACTATGCTCGCCCGTCCTCGGCCGTGACCTTCGACGACGGCGACGTCGGACCGCACGCCATCACGGTACCGATCATCGACGACCGCAGCGGCGAGCCGGACGAGAGCGTCACCCTGACGCTTTCCCCGCCCGGAGAATGCGGAACGGGCGGCGCGGGCTCCAGCACCGTCCTGACGATCATCGACGACGACCACGGGACCATCGCCCCACCGGCCGAGACGTACACCGTCGGCGGCACCGTCAGCGGGCTGCTCGGAGCGGGCCTCGAGCTGGTGGAGATCGATTCCGGTGCCCGGGTCAGCCCCGGCAATGGCCCGTTCGCCTTCGGCGCGCGGTTTGCCGACGGCTCGACCTACGAGGTGCGAGTTGCGACCCAGCCCAGCAACCCCACGCAGATCTGCACGCTGACGGATCACACCGGCGCCATCGCCGCCTCCGACGTCACCGACGTCGTCGTCACCTGCGCGACGCCGATGCCGGGCGGCGGACTCGATCCCACCTTTGGCGGCGGGGGTCTGGTCACCGGAACCTTGCCTGGCGATGCGCGCGCGCTCGTCGTCCAGAACGACGGGAAGATCCTGGTGCTGGGCGCGCGTGCTCTCACCCGTTTCGACGCCGACGGAGCGGTCGATCCGACCTTCGCGACCGGCGGCACCGCCACGGTCGGATTCGGGGGCGGCCTCAGCGTCGAGGCACGGGACCTGGCGCTCCAACCCGACGGACGCATCGTCGTGGCAGGGTCCACCGGCGCCAAGTTCGGCTCGCCGACCGACTTCGCGGTGGCGCGCTACCTCGCCGACGGCACCCCCGATCCGAGCTTCGGCGCGGGCGGCGTCGTCGTCACCGACTGGCACGGCACCACCGACCGGGCATACGCGGTCCTGATCCAGGACGACGGCAAGATCGTCGTCGCCGGGCACGCGGGGACGCCGCCGACGTCCGCGACCGGCAACGACTACGCGGTGGCGCGCTACACCTCCACGGGCGAGCTCGATGCGAGCTTCGGAACGGGTGGCAAGGCCGAGACCAACGTCGCGGGGCGCACCGATCTCGCCTACGCCGCCGCGCTCCAGCCAGACGGTGCGATCGTGCTGGCCGGGCGTGCCGGCGTCGACGGGGCCGCAGACCCCGACGTCGGCATCGTGCGCTATCGCGGCGACGGCAGCCTCGACGCGACCTTCGGCAGCAGCGGCGTCGTCCTGATCGATGTGAGCGGCGGCTCGTGGGACGAAGCCTCGGATGTCGCCGTCACGAGCGACGGCGCCATCCTGGTGGCGGTCCAGGCGCTCGTCGGCGCCACGTTCGACTACGCGCTGGCGCGATTCCGCGCCGATGGGGCGCTCGACACGGCCTTCGGCACGCACGGGGTGACCACCACCGCGTTCGCTGCGGGGGACGACTATGCACGCGCGATGTCGCTCCGGCCCGACGGACGGATCGTCGTCGTCGGCCAGGCGTCGAGCGCAACCGGGTCCGACTTCGGCGTCGCGCGCTACCACGCCGACGGCAGCCCCGACACCACCTTCGGCAACGGAGGCCAGCTCGCGGTGGACTTCTTCGGCAAGGCGGACGGGGCAGGGTGCGTCGTGACCCGGGCGGACGGGGCCATCCTCGTCGGGGGCCTCGCCAGCAACGGATCCGGCTCCGGATTCGGGCTCGTGCGGATCGTTCCCTAGCGCCGCGCTTCCCGGGGGACAGCTCGGGAGCCACCTCGTCGGGGTGGCTCTCAGCCCCTCCGGGGCGCCGCCGGCATTTACAAACGGCTGCGTTCGTGGACCTTGCTGCGTGACGATGCGCATCGAGACCGAGCGGCTCGTGCTTCGGCTGCCCCAGGGGAGGGATGCCGGCGCGATCGTGGAGTACGTCAGCGACCCGGAGGTGATGCGGTGGATCGGTGGCGAGACCGGGGGCCGCGACGTCGCGGTGGCGGCCGTCGCGCGCTGGCTCGCCTGCTGGCAGGCGGACGGCATCGGCCACTTCGCGGTCGAGCGCAAGGAGGACGGCCGGGTTCTCGGCCGTGTCGGATTCCTGGTCTGGGACCGGCGCACCTGGGAGACCTCCTCGGTGGCCGAGGCGGGCGACGACGCCGAGACGGAGCTCGGCTGGACGCTGGCGCGCGCCTTCTGGGGCCATGGCTACGCGACCGAGGCCGCGCGCGCCGCCCGCGCGTGGGGCCACGACGGAGGCGGCGTGGATCGGCTCATCTCCCTGATCGCTCCGCACAACGTTCGCTCGATCCGCGTCGCGGACAAGCTCCGCGCGCAACCGGAGCGGATGATCAGGACGCGCTTCGGTCCGGCGATCGTGTGGGTGCACCCGCGCTGACCGGGCCCTGCGATGGAACGCGATCGATCGCAGACCGATCCAGCCACCCACTCGCCGGTGGTCACGGTCATCGTGCCGACGCGCGACCGCCGGCGCTACCTCGACGAGGCCATCCGCAGCGTGCTCGCGCAGACGTTCGCCGATCTCGAGCTGCTCGTGGTCGACGACGGCTCGACGGATGGCACCGGCGACCTCGTGAAGGCGGTCGAGGACCCGCGACTGTGCTACATCCACCAGCCGCCGGCCGGCATCGGCGCGGCGCTCAACCGGGGCCTGCGGCGCGCGCGCGGCCGGTACGTGGCGCGCCTGGATTCGGACGACGTGTGGCATCGCGACATGCTGGAGACCCTCCTCCCCGTGCTCGAGTCGCGAGCCGACGTGGGAGTCGTCTACGCGCGTGGGCAGGCCATGGACGAGCGCGGGCGCCGGTTTCCGAACCTGCAGGGTCTTCCCGAGCGCTTTCCGGGCGACAGCCTGCGCAGCCTCGTCTACGACGACGGGACGTGCAACGTGGCGCTGCTCGCGCGCCGGGAGTGCTTCGAACGCGCGGGCTACTACGACGAGGACCTGGTGGCGAGCGAGGACTGGGACATGTGGCTCCGGGTGGCACGCCACTACCGCTTCTCCTTCGTCGACAAGGTGGTGGTCGCCATCCGCTTGCACGACGGCAACCTGACGGGTCCGAGCTCGCCGCATTTCGCCGAGGTCCTGGGCGCGAGGACCGTCCCGCTGGACAAGCTGTTCCGGGACCCGGACCTCCCGCCCCGGGTACGCGCGTTGCGCGCGGCTGCCTACGCCAACGTTCATCTGTTTCGCGGACAGCGCTGGTTGCAGGCGGGTGAGCCGGGGCGGGCCTTGCGGAGCCTCGGGGCGGCGGTGCGCACCAGCGAGGACCGGCTCACGATGATCGCGCGCATCGTCTGGTTCGTCCTGGCGGTACCTGTCCTCGGACGCTCCGCGTCCGGGCGGCGGGCGCTGGCGGCACTCGCGGACCTTCGCCGCCGCCGGCGCGCCGCGGAAGAGGGGTGCTGACGGATCGTCTCAGACGGGTCCGCGTGCCTGGCGCAATTCTGCCAGATACGACGCCACCGCAGCCCGCCCGCCGACCTCGTCGGCGACCCCCCGGAAATACCAGTACTCATGGAGACCGTCCACGAGTCGGTTCCATCGCCGCCGCCACCGGAACGAGGCCAACACGGAACCGGCGACGCGCAACGTGCGCGCGACGGCGTCGCCGGCGCCGGGCCGGTCGAACGCGAGCGTGCGCGCCGCCCGACCGATGCGGGTGTGCGGCCGGTCGATGCGAGCGAGGGCGAGATGATCGAGCATCTCCGGGTGCCGCCGCGCGAGCCTGGCGTCGTTGCGTCCCACGGATCGCCCTCGCTGCAGGTACGCGACGAGCGAATCGTCGCCCAGGCGGTGATGGTAGCCGCCGGCATCGGGGACGAACGCGAAGTGCGCTCCCGCCTTCTGCGCTCGCAGGCCGAGCCCGTAGTCCTCGCTCCCGTACCCGACGATCGTCGTGTCGAACCGTCCTGCCTCGTCGAAGAGCGCGCGCGGCATCGAGACGTTGCCCCCGGTCATGCAGGCCCAGTCGAGCTCCTTCCTGCCGGCCAGCACCCCGGCAAACGCCTGGTCGAGAGCATGCAGGCGTTCGGCCAGCAGGCTCCGGGGCCGCCGCGGGGACGACGGCACCAGCAGGGGCCCGATCGCGACGAGGTCGGTCCGGCGGCCATGGGCTTCCGCGTGCGCCGCGAGGCAGCCCGGAAGCGGCTCGACGTCGTCGTCCAGGAATACCAGCAGCCGTCCGCGTGCCGCCGCCGCTCCCTCGTTGCGCGCCCGGCTCAGGCCGGGGCGGGGAATCTCGATGAGCCGCACGGCGTCGGGCTCGCGGAGCGCGCGCACCATGGCCGTGGTGTCGTCGGAGCAATCGTTTGCCACCACCACGGTCTCGAAGCGCGTCCGGGGATGGCTCTGTGCCGCGAGCGCCGCGAGCGTGCGGCCCAGGCTCCGCGCGCGATTGCGCGTCGGGACGACCACCGACACCTCCGGGGCCGCGTGCGCCTTCATGGTCGTTCCAGGCGGCGGACGTACACGTTGAACCGATACGAGCCGTGCGGACCGAGCTAGCGGAACAGGCCCGTGTGCCGGACCCGCTGCAGGTTCATGCGATGATCCGTCTTCCCGATGAAGCCGGCGTTGAAGGCGTCACGCGAAGCCTGCGTGAACTCGCGGATCCACGTGCCGCGGTTCGGGTAGAGCTGATGCAGGGTGGCATCGTCGAACGGGACGTAGGTGCCGAAGAGCAGGCAGAAGACCGGGCCCGTGTTCTGGCCGGTATTGAGGGCGAGCGGCGCCACGATGTCCGGAAGCCGGATGCCTCCGACGGCCAGGCCGAGCGTATCACGCGCGATGACCGGCGGGCTCGTGGACGCGAACGCGAGCGGGGCCCCGATCGGCGGCGGCGTTCCGTCCGTCATCCAGCGGACCAGGGCATCGCCGGCGGCGTTGCCCACCTCGTAGAACGGCATGCGGCTGAGCGGAGGCCGGTCGCAGTTCATCGGGGTCGGGGGGATCCCGTCACGTGCGCCGAGCGGTGCGAGATAGGAGTTGAAGTAGAAGTCGGCATGCGCCGCGCCCGCGACCTCCCAGTGCCGGAACTCGTCCGTGTCGGGCTGGCGCACCGCGAGCTGGCTCGGCGCATCCGTCTCGCTGGTGAACTTGAAGACCTTGATGCCCTGGTCGGTCCGGGTGAGCCCGCCGCCGACGATCAGGAAGAGCGCATCGTAGATGGGATCCAGCGGTCGTACCGAGTTGAAGTAGACCTGGAGCCGCGAGGCTGACTGCGATGCGCCGGACATGATGACGCGCTTCACCTTCGAGCGCAGCGCGGCCAGGGGGTCGACGCCCTGCGGATGTATGACCGCCTGCCCGCCCTGCGAGAAGATGTCGTAGGACAGCGCGTCGTCGGTGATCGTGCCGCCGTCGGTCACGTCGAGGGAGCCGTAGCGCGTCGGACTCCACACCGTGAGCGAACCGGGACCGCCGCCCTGGACGCCGATGCGTTGCGCGGAGATGCCGACGTAGATCGCGCCTTCGTCCACCATGTGCGGCCATCCCACCGTCCACTGCGCCTCGATGTCGTAGCCCGCCGTGACGTTGAGCCACTCCACGAAGACGGTCCCCTTGAAATCGCGCGGGCGAGCGGGCCGCCTGACGATCATCCGCGTCTCGTAGGGATGGACGCTGTCGAGGATCGTCGCGGTCGCGTCCTCCGGCGGCACCCCGGTCGGGATCGTGTAGCGGTTGGCGGTTCCCGAGAAGAAGAACTCTTCCTCGACGTAGTGGTGCGGACCCTTCAAGGCGGCGAGCTGCGGGGCGAAGCTGAAGAAGGGATAGTCGTGCGACGGATCACCCGGTGTCGCGTTCGCCGGAATCGGTCCAGTCACCGTCGGATTGGGGACGGCTCCGGCGCCGACCGGAAACGACAGGAAGCACCCGAGAAGGACCGCGGTCACTGCCGACTTGCGCGCCGAGATTCGCATGCTCTCCCTCCTTCTCGATGGGAGTATGCGCGAGCCGCGAATCGGCTCAATGCACTTTTTCGCGTCTCCAGCTCGTGCGGAGGCGGCGATGCTCAGCGGGCCAGCTTGTTGGCTGCGTCGAGAGCAGCCACCTTGTAGCATTCCGCGAGCGTCGGGTAGTTGAAGACGGTCTGCAGGAAGTAGTCGAGGCCCCCCTGGAGCCCGAGCACGGCCTGGCCGATGTGGATCAGCTCCGTGGCCCCGGTGCCGATGGTGTGCACGCCCAGCAGCTGCCGGCCCTCGCGATGGAAGATCATCTTGAAGAAGCCGCTGTCGTCTCCGAGGATCTGGCCGCGAGCGATCTCCCGGTAGCGGGCGACGCCGACCTCGTACGGCACGCGCCTCCGCGTGAGTCCCTGCTCCGTCTCGCCGACCATCGAGATCTCGGGGATGGCGTAGATCCCGAACGGGAAGTGCTCGACCATCGGCCCCGTCGGCATCCCGAAGGCATGGCAGGCGGCCAGGCGACCCTGCTCGCTCGAGACCGCCGCCAGGCTGGGATGGCCGATGACGTCACCGGCCGCGAAGATGTGCGGCACCCGGGTCCGGAATCCGTCCCCCACGGGGATGCGTCCGCGCTCGTCGGCCTCGAGGCCGGCGGCCGCCAGGTCGAGCGCCGCCGTCGCACCGACGCGGCCGGCCGAGAACAGCACCGCGTCGGCCACGATGCGCTTTCCGGACTCGAGCAGGAGCACGGCCCGCCGCGGCGGCCCCTCCGAGAGCTCGAGCCGCTCCACGGCCTCGCGCATGCGGAAGGTGACGCCCCGCTTCCGCATCTGGTGCATCAGCTCGTCGACGATCTCGTCGTCGAGGAACTCGAGGAAGCGCTCGCGTTTCTCGACCAGCGTGATGCTCACGCCGAGAGCCGAGAACATCGAGGCGTACTCGAGCCCGATCACACCGCCGCCGACGACGGCGAGCGTCTTCGGCAGGCGCTTCAGGTTGAGAATGTCGTCGCTGGTGAGGATCACATCCCCGTCGGGGGCGACTCCGGGCGGGGACGAGGGCTCTGTGCCGACCGCGATGAGGATGTGCTCCGCGGTGACCGTCCGGTGGGAATTCTCGAACGCGATCGAGACCGTATGCGGATCCTCGAACGTCGCCCGGCCCCATAGCACGGTCACGTCGTTCCGATCGAGCTGGTGGTGGATGACCTCGCATTCCCGACGCACGACGTCGGTCACGCGCGAGAAGAGCTGCTCGATGGTGGGACGGCGATCTGGGACGTGTCCGAATTGCGACTCCTGGTGGCCGCCCGCCAGGCTCGCGAGCACCGCCTCCCGGAAGGTCTTGCTGGGGATGGTCCCGGTATCGAGACAGACGCCGCCGAGGATGCGGCCCTTCTCCACGACCGCCGTCCGCCGGCCGAACTTCGCACCTTGCACGGCGGCACGCTGGCCGGCCGGGCCGCTCCCGAGACACAGCAGATCGAAGTCGTAGGAGGCTGACACAGTCGTCCTTCGCGCGCGACCGTCGGATGATGCCGAAAATGCCGTACCCGCGCCACCCTCGAGGAGGCGGCGAAACGATCTTGTAGCATCCCGCGCCGCGCCTGCGTCGTGTCGCCGACGCGACGATCGGGATCGACGCGGCGCTGCGGGGGGCACGCGCTTCGTCGACGACGGCGACCGTTCGCCTTACTGCAGGTGCTGGTTGATCCAGGGGAGGAACGGCACGACGTCGGTGTCCCAGCTGAGGATGCCCGGACAGTCCGGGTAGCCTCCGGACGTGACCCCGGCCAGGGTGGACTTCACGAGGAGGGGACCACCCGAATCACCGCGGCAGGTATCCTGGTGGTGTTTCTTCGGACGCCAGCACAGGGAACGCGAGAGCTGTCCGCGGAAGAGCCGGGCGGGACCAAACGTTCGTGGGCACTTCTTCAGCCTCACCGTGCCGAACTCCTTCAGCCCGAAGCTACCGGTCTCGTCCTGGCCGTAACCGACGATGATGCTCTTGGTCCCGGGGCGCGGGCTGCGCGTCGCCAGCGGAACCGGCGCAACGTCTGCCACCGGACTCTCGAGCAGCAGCAGCGCGATGTCCGCGATCGCGAGGACGTCGGACGAGTACTCCGGCTCGATGTCGTAGGCCACGACATTGTACTGCACGCCGACACTGCCGCCCGGAAAGAACACGGTGAGAATCGCCAGCGGCCCGCTGGCGACACAGTGCGCGGCCGTGAGCACGACCGAGGGACTGACGAGCGTGCCGGTACAGGACGCCACCGTGCCGCCGGCGAGCAGGACGGCAACCCCGGCGACCGCCGGGTAGTCGCTGGTGGGCACCCCGTCGAAGATCCGGGTGATCCCCCCGAGGTCTTCACTCGGGTTGCGGGCCGGCTCGCCCGCGAGGAGCTGCCAGCCGCCGGAGCCGCCGGCGAAGGAGGTCGTCGAGATCATCAGGACGAGGGGCAGGACCTTCAACATGAGGCCCCGTCCGTACCACAGGTGGCTCGTCGCTCGCGATGATCGGCCGAGCTTGCGGAATGCGGTATCGGGCTCCGTCGGCACATGCGCGGTGCGGGTAGCGCACGAGCTCGATCGGTGACGTCGCGTCAGGGCGTGAGGTCGAGCAGCGCCCGCCCGCTCCCGTCCATCGCGAACGGGACCGAGTTGTGCACGTGGGCGATCTTCCACGCGCCGTCCTCGCGCCGGAAGCAAGCGGTGGCGCGGAACCAGAGGTCGATCCGCTCGCCGTCGCTCTTGGTCCCGGTCATGTGGCGGAGCGCGAACGCGTACGCGACGTCGCCACCGACGACGACTTCCGGGTCATGGGCCTCGGATACGATGGGCCCCTTCCAGGTATCGAACCACTGCTGGATGTATCTCGGATCACGCACGGCGGCGGACGGGATGAGGAGAGGTGGCGCGAGGTCGTAGGCGACGACGTCGCGGGTGTAGAACTCGACGACGGCCCGGGCGTCTTTGACCTGGAGTGCGGCAGCATAGGCGTCGAGCAGGGCGGTGATCTGCGCCTCGTCGGAAACACGTGTCGCGGGGTTCGGCATGGCTCAGCCCTCCTTCGGGTCCGCCTCGGACTCCAGGCCGTAGAACGCCGACTGATCGGTGAGAATCAGGTGAGCGCCGCTGCCCTCTGGATGGATCTCGACCGTGCACAGCGTGGCGGTGGCGCGCGCGTCGCGGTCGTGCATGGTGCCGGCCGTGATGATGCGCTCATCGGGAACGATGTCGAGATAGGTTCCATCGCTCGTGTAGGCCGGGTCACCGGGCGGGCCGAAACGGCTTCTCTCCCGGCCGCCCACCCGGAAATCCTGCTCGTGCTCGGCAACCATCCAGTTGCCGCAGCCCGGTACGTCCCAGCGGCGGCGCTCGTCCGGGTTCGCCCACGCCGCGAAGACGCGGGCGGGGGTCGCGCGAAAGCTTCGCTCGACGATGACGGTGGCATGCTGCACGGTGCGTTTGGTCATGGTCGCCTCGATTAGTCCGCCCGGCGACATTGGTCAAGTAGTTCCTTAAGTATTTGGCCTTCGCCCCACACGACCCGTGGGAACGCCAGAAGCCGGGAGAGACGCATTGCCTTGTGAAGCGACGCGTGCCCGTTCTTACACGCGCCGAAGCGTTGCCCATCCGACCTACGCGCCGTGGTGCCGTTGTCCGCTGGCATGGGCCGTGCATCCACCGTACACGCCGCCCATGCCGATCGTCACCATTCGCCACACGACCACGTACCGGTACGCCAGGCCCGTCGCATTCGGCGACCACCGTCTCATGTTCCGGCCGCGCGACAGCCACGACCTCCGGCTGCTGCAGACCGGCCTGGAGATCAGCCCCGGCGCGCGTGTGCGCTGGCTGCACGACGTCTTCGGCAACTCGATCGCGGTCGCGAGCTTCACCGAGCCCGCGACCGACCTGCGCCTCGTCAGCACGATCCGGCTCGAGCACTTTCCCGCCCTCGCGCTCGAGTTCGCCATCGAGGCGTACGCCCGCCACCACCCGTTCAGCTACTCGGCGGAAGAGGTGCCCGACCTCGGGCGCACCATCGAGCGCCACTACCCGGATCCCGAGCACAGGGTCGACGGGTGGGCGCGGCGGTTCGTCACGTCACCCGGCGAGACCGACACGCAGGCGCTCCTGGTCGACATGACGGCCGCCATTCGCCGGGAGCTCCGCTACGAGGCGCGCGAGGCCGAGGGGACGCAGACGCCCGTGGAGACGCTGGCGCGCGGCTCCGGCACCTGTCGCGATTTCGCGCTGCTCATGATGGAGGCGGCGCGCAGCCTCGGCTTCGCCGCCCGCTTCGTGTCCGGTTACCTGTACGACGATCAGGCGGTCGGCGGCGGTGCGACGCATGCCTGGGTGCAGATCTACCTGCCCGGCGGCGGCTGGGTGGAGTTCGATCCCACGAACGCCCTCGTCGGCGGCCACAAGCTCGTCCGCGTGGCCGTGACGCGGGATCCGACGCAGGCCATTCCCGTCGCGGGCACGTGGACCGGTGCACCCGCCGACTTCCTCGGCATGACGGTCGACGTCGAAGCGATTCCGGAGCGATGACGCAACCGCGATGGACTACCAGATCTATCGCCGACCGCGCGACTACGACCTCGAGCACGAGGACGACGACGAGGACGTCGCCTTCTACCTCGAGCTGACGAGACGGCTCCGTCCGCGCCGCGTGCTCGAGCTGGGCGCAGGCAGTGGACGAGTGACGGTGCCGCTCGCGGAGCTCGCCGCGCACGCGGACTTTGCGATCACCGCGCTCGACGCCTCGCCCGACATGCTCGAGGCGGCGGAGCGCAAGCTGGCCGATGCGGATGCGCGCGTACGGGAGCGTGTCGAGCTGGTGACCGGCGACATGCGCACGTGGGAGGCGCCCGAGCCGTTCGACCTCGTGCTGGTGCCGTGCGCGTCGGTGAGCCACCTGCTCACCCTCCAGGATCAGCTCGCGGTCTGGAGCCAGGCCCACGCCAACCTGGTGGCAGGAGGGCGCTTCGTCGTGGACGTCGCCATGCCGGATCTGGCGAGCTTTGCGGAGTCGCTGCGCCAGCCGCCACGCGCGCTCGTCGAGGTCGACAGCGACACGGCCGACGCGGAGGGCCGCCGCCTTCTGCGCTACAAGACGACCGTGTACGCGCCGCAGGAGCAGCGCGCCAGCATCCGATTCCTGTACGACAAGTTCGCGCGCGACGACGATGCCGAGCGCTGGGTGAGCGACTTCGAGAGCCACGTCTACTTCCCGCGCGAGCTGGAGCTGCTCTACCTGCACACCGGCTTCGTGGTGGAGGCGACGTACGGCGACTTTCGCTTCCGGGCGCCGCGTGCCTCCACGCGCGCGCTGGCCGTGGTCGGCCGGAAGCCTCCTACGAAAGATTGAGCGCGTGGGCTTCGGCCCGCGCGCTCGCGCGCGTCTGGGGCCCGAGCGTTCCGTCTCAGCCGCCGAACCAGGACGCGTGGAAGTAGCGCACGATGCAGGCGGCGGCGACACCGACCGCCGCGGCAGGGACGAGCCCGCCGAGACCGCCCGCAACCGCGCGGCCAGTGAACGGGAAGAACGGCGTCGCCTCGTAGAAGCGCCGGAAGCGCTCGTCGCCGCCGGCGAGCTTGCGCCGGTCCTGGTGCGCCGAGCCGATGAGGGCGAACAGCACCACGCCCCCGAAGAACGCGACGTCCGTCGCGCCGCCGTTCGGCAGCAGGTGCGCGAGTCCGATGAGCGCCAGTCCCATCATGACGGGGTGGCGGGTGATCCGGTGCACCGCGCGCGGCGTCGCGTCGCCGGGAATCACGGAGGCGGGGCTGGGTTGCATGAGGCCAGCGGCGATCAGCACGAAGGCGCACGCCATGACGACGTACACCGTCGCGATCAGCACCGGCCCGTGGGGAAGCATCCAGAGAACCGGGCCGGCATGCTTGTGCGTGAAATAGGTCACGACGAGCGGGATGAAGAACGCGAAGGCGACCAGCGAGTACAGGCCGCGGAACGGCTGCTCGCCCATGCGGGCGACGAGACGCCGCCGGACAGGCACGCTGGAGAGCAGGAGATGCGATCCTGCGAAACCGAGCCAGAGAAGAACGATCGTGCTGAGCGGCGACATCGTACGCTCCTTTCCCGGGTTCGATGATGACGGTGTCAACATCTAGCGCGCGAAGTTGACTCTGTCAACATTCTCTGCCAGACACGCCGGGCATGCGGAGAGCGGCCGCCTCGCGGCCGGGCGTCGTACGCCCGCGGACCACGTATCACCACGGCAACCTCCGTTCGGCCCTGATCGACGGCGCCAGCGCTCTCCTCGAGCGCGACGGCCCGCTCGGGGTGACGCTGCGCGGAGCCGCCCGCCAGGCCGGCGTCTCCCAGGCCGCGCCCTATCGGCATTTCCCGAGCAAGAGCGCGCTCCTCGCCGCGGTCGCGGAGGCGGGATTCGAGAGCCTGGTGCGAACCATGCGCGGCGCCGCCCGCCGCCATCGTGGCTCGCCCGCCGGCGCGCTCGAGGCCATGGCGCAGGCGATCGTGCGCTTCGCGGCCGAGCACCCGTCACGCTACCGCCTCATGTGCGGGCCGGCCGTGCGCGGCCGGGACCATCCGTCGCTGCTGCAGGCGGCGAGTGCGGCGTGGGACCTCCTGATGGCGACCATCCGGGAATGTCAGCGCGCGGGAAGGATACGTGCCGGCGATCCGGAGCAGCAGGCGTTCGTGCTCTGGTCGATGATTCACGGCCTCGCGGTCCTCGTGGTGGACGAGCAGCTGCCGCCTCCCGTGCTGCGCGCGCACTCCATCGAGGACCTGGCGGGCTACGCGACCGCCGTCGTGCTCGCCGGTCTCGCGCCCCAGGCGAGTTGATCGCGAGCAGCCGTCGCGCCGGCGTGGTGCGTCGATCGCGAAGCGGTGTAGCATCCAAACCCGATGGCAGCCGAGCAGCGGCCACTGGCGGAGGGCGACCTCGACCAGATGTGGGAGCTCTCGCGCGAGGTCTTTCACTCCGATCCGGCACACGGCGAGCCGTGGAAGCGGTGGGAGCGTGCGATCGGACTCGAACGGTGCGAGGGGCTTTTCCTCGACGGCCGCCTGGTGGCGATCGCGGGCGCGCTCGCGTACGCGCAGTGGTTCGGCGGACGCTCGGTGCCGATGGGCGGCGTGCGCGCGGTCATGACGAGGACGGAGCTGCGCGGCCGCGGCCACGCCACGCGCGTGCTGCGGGCATGCCTCGAAGCCATGCACCGGCGCGGCGAGGCGCTCTCGGTCCTCTACCCGGCGGTGACGCGCCCGTACCGGAACCTCGGCTGGGAAGTGGCCGGAACCGTGATCTTTCGCCAGGTGACGCCTCGCGCGCTCGGCGCGCTTCCCGCGAGCGGCCGCGACGTTCGCCGGGCGGCGGTGGCCGACCGGCCGGCGATTCGCGCCAGCTACGACCGGGTCGCTCGCGTCACCAACGGCTGGCTCGATCGGCCGCACGGCCGGTGGGAATGGATCTTCGATCGCTTCGCCGAGGATCATCTCTTCGTCGCGGACGGCGAGGGGTACGCGCTCTACCGCGTGGTCGACGAGCCGCCCGCGGGGCCGGAGGGATATCGCCTCCTGGTGCTCGACCTCGTCGCCACGACGGCGGACGCATGGCGTGCGCTCTGGGGGATGCTGGCCCGCGCCTCGTCGGTGGTCCCCATGGTGTTCCTGCGGAGCGGACCGATCGAACCGCTCATCCACGCCATCGACGCGCTCGACGTCGCGGTGACCCGGGAGCGTCCATGGATGCTCCGGCTGGTCGACGCGACGGCCGCGATCGCGGCGCGCGGCTACGCCCCCGACGTGCGCGTGGCGGTGCCGCTGGAGATCGCCGACGCGGCCTGCCCGTGGAACGCCGGCCGCCGCACGCTGATCGTCGAGGACGCCGCGGCGCGGCTGGAGCCGGGCGGTACGGGCGCGCTGCGCATGGGGATCGGCGCGCTCGCCGCCCTCTACAGCGGCTGGGCGACGACGGCCCAGCTCGCCCGCACCGGACTGCTCGACGGGGGAAGCCGCGCGGAGCGCGCGGCGCTCGACCGTGCGTTTGCCGGCCCGGTACCGTGGATGATGGACGAGTTCTAGAAGCTCCGACTCAGCGGGCGCTCCATTCGACCCCGCCGGCAGTCGCCGCGACGGAGGTGCCCGACGCCGGCCACGCGGCGGCGTCGGGTGACCCCCTGGACGCACGCGCGGTCACGAGTCCGAGCACGCGCCGACGCTTGCGCCGGACCACCGGTCGAGTGCAGGGGGTTCGCATGCGGGGACTGCGACGCGAGCTGCGTGCCGCCGGGACGCGATCCGGCGTCCGCTCCAACCTGCTGGACGACCGAAGGGTGCCACGATCACGGGGGCTGCGATCGGGTGCCGCCGGTAGCGAGCGCCATGCCGCCGCGGCGCCTTCGCTCGCGAGACGCCGCGCCGCATGAGCAGCACCACGCTCAGCCCGCTGGTACTCGGTCTCGGCCTCTTCTTCCTCGGCATCCAGCTGATCGGACAGTACCTCCGCCAGCTCTCGGGCGAGAGCTTCCGCGTCCTGGTCGGGCGCACGACCCACTCGCGGGCGCTCGCCGCCCTCGTCGGACTGCTCTTCGGGGCGCTCATGCAGAGCGCGACCGCGGTCACCTTCATCCTGGTGGGCCTGGTGAGCAGCGGCGTCATCGAGATGGCCGGGGCCATGCCCATCATCGTGTGGTGCAACGTCGGCCTCACCGCGCTGGCCTTCATCACCACGCTGAACATCCATCCCGCCGTCGCCTACCTGGTCGGCGGGGCCGGCATCGCGTCGGGCACGCTGCGCAGGCCGCGGCAGCATGCGGTCGCGTTCGTGCTGCTCGGAACGGGGCTCATCCTCTTCGGCCTCCAGACCATGAGCGGCGCCCTGGCTCCGCTGCGCGGCGCGCCCTGGTTCGAGTCCATGCTGACGGCGGCGGCGGACCACCCGCTGCTCGCATTCGGCGCGGGTGTCCTGGCCGCCGCCCTGCTCCAGTCGAATACCGGAGCGAGCATGCTGGTCATCACGCTCGCGGGCACCGGCGCGCTCGAGCTGCACGCCGGGGCCATGCTCATCTACGGCACCAACCTCGGCGCCATCGTGCTTCGCTCGGTGCTCGCCCTCGGCCTCCACGGTCGCTCGCTGCGCCTGGTTCGCATGGAGGACCTGTTCTGCATCGCGAGCGGGCTCCTCATGGTCGGGCTCGATCTGCTCGAGTCGTCCGGCGTGCCCCTGGTACGCGGCGGCGTCCAGGCGCTCAGCCATGACCTCCGCCTCCAGCTCGCGCTCGTCTTCCTGCTCTCGAACCTGCTGCCGGCGCTCGTCCTGACACCCGCGCTGGGCTGGTGCCGGGCCCTGCTCGAGTGGCTCATCCCGTCGGAGCCCGGCGACGTACCGGGCAAGCCGCGCTACCTGACGACCTCCGCGCTGCACGATGCCGGTACCGCCATCGTCCTCCTCGAGAAGGAGCTGGCGCGACTGATCGGCATGCTGGCGGTGGACCCGACGGCCGAGCCCGACTCGGGCGACGGCGAGCATCAGCCGTCGCCCGCGTTCGTTGCGGTGGCGCAGGCCATCGAGCAGTTCGCAGCCCGGCTCGCGACCAGGGGGGAGCTCTCCGAGGCCCAGGCGATACGGCTGCAATTGCTCCGCGGCACCCTCTCCACCGTGCGCCATCTCGAGGACGCCATCGCCGACGTGTGCAATGCGCTCCGGCGGCTCGGTGCCGACCCGGACGACGCCGCGGTCGCAAGCGGGGTGACGGACACGCTCGCGGCGGTGGTGGCGCGTGCAGCCGCGGCGGCCGACCGGCTCGACGGCGGCCAGATCCACGCGCTCGTCGAGGACACGAAGAAACACGGCCCGCTGCTCGCCGGGCTGCGCAGCCGCTTCGACCCGAACACGATGCCGATCCCGGGGGAGGCGCGCCTGAAGGTGGTGGCACTGCTGAACGACCTCGAGGTCGCGGTGTGGATCGTGCACCGACTCGGCAAGGCGCTCGCGCTGCTCGTCGAACCGGCGATGGCGGCACCCCGGGCGCCGGCGTAGGACCGCGCGATGGCCCGGCGGATCGTGCTCGACACCGACATCGGCACCGACGTCGACGACGCGCTCGCGCTGGCGCTCGCGCTGGCCTCGCCCGAGCTGGAGCTGGTCGCCGTCACGACGGTGAGTGGCGATACGGCCCTGCGCGCGCGCATCGCCGCTCGCCTGCTGGCGCTCGGCGGGCGTGCGGACGTGCCGGTGCACGCCGGATGTGAGACGCCGCTTGCGGCCGGGGGCGGCTTCGCCCGCTTCGGCCACGAGGGTCAGGGCATACTCGGCGACATCCTCGACGACACGCGGGACGCGATCGCCGCCGAGCCCGCGGTGGATGCGTTCCTGCGTCTCTTCCGGGCCGACGAGGAGCTCGAGCTGGTCGCCGTCGGTCCGCTCACCAACCTCGCCGTGGCGCTGGAGCGGGACCCCGGTCTGGCACGCCGCATCACCCGCCTGACCCTCATGGGCGGCTGGATCCGGGGCGCCGCGATCGCGGGCCGGCCGCTGCTTCCCGCCGTCGACTACAACCTGTGCTCCGACCCGGTCGGCTCCCGGCGCGTCCTCTCGGCGGCCATCCCGACGCGCCTGGTTCCCGTCGACGTGACGGTCGAGGTGTGGCTGACGGCGGCCGACGTCGAGGGGCTCGAGCGCGCGGCGGCGCCGTTGCAGCGTACGCTCGCCCGCGCGGTGCGCCTCTGGGCGCCGATCCAGCGCCATCTGTTCGCCGGTCTCGGGACGCCGCTCGGGGCCGAGGTGATGGCGTTCCTGCACGACCCGCTGGCGCTCGCCTGCGCGTCCGACGAGTCCTTCTGCACCGTCGAGGAGCTGGCGATCGAGCCCGCGACGGTCGACGGCGTCTTCCGGACGCTGGAGCGTCCGCCGCGCACGCCGGGGACGTTCGCGATGCGCTGCGCCACCGCGGTGGACGCGGCGCGCTTCACCGCTCACGTGCGCCGGCGCCTGGGACTGCCGGCGTGACCCCCGCGGGTGCCGGGACGAGCGCGCGGATCTCCGCCGGCAGGCGCTGCGGCTTCCCGCCGTCGTCGAGGAGCGCGTGCTCCGTCACCCCGTCGGCCACCACCTCCCCGTCGCGGACGATCTCGTAGAGGATCGTGACGCGCACGCGGCCGATGGCGGCGATCCCGGCGCGGATCTCGAGCACCTCGTCGTAGCGTGCCGGCCGGCGGTAGTGGCAGGTGGCCGACACGACGGCCAGGTAGAGCCCGCGCGCGACGTAGTCCCCGAAGCAGTGGCCCAGGTTGCGGAAGAGCTCGGCACGGCCGATCTCGAAGAGCCGGAAATGGCTCGCGTAGTACATGATGCGCATCGGATCGCAGTCGGCGAAGAGGACGCGGTACCGTGCGACCGGCGCGAGCGGCAGGAGGACGGCGTGCAACGGGGGCGGGCCTAGCATACCGGCGGGGCGCCGTACCACCTCGACGGAATCCGGCGAAAGCTGCTATTGGAGCCGGCATGTCGAGCGCATCCCTCAAGATGAGCGCCGATGCCGCGAGCGCGGCTCCGACCGAGCGCAAGACGCTCGACGAGGACGTCGCACTCGTCAAGGACAAGGCGCGCGAATTCGCCCGCCTCGCACCGGCGGCCAAGGCGTCGCTGCTGCGCGAGTGCATCCCGCGGCTCATGGCCGAGGCGCCCGGCTGGGTCGCCACGGGCGCGGCGGCGCGCGGCTCCGCGCCGTCGGAGGAATGGCTCGCCGGGCCCTCCGCGACGGTGCGTCTCTTCCGGCTGCTGGCCGAGAGCCTCGACGCGATCGCGGCCTCGGGTCGTCCGCCGCTGGGCCGCGGCGCGCGCACCCGCCCGGACGGCCGCACCGAGATCGCACTCTTTCCGTCGAGCACGCTCGATCGCGTCACGTTCATGGGCTTCACGGGCCACACGCTCATGGATCCAGGCGTCACGCCGGAGCGTGCGCGCGAGCGCCAGGCCGCGTTCTACCAGCGGCGCGACCCGGAAGGCGGGCTGTCCGTCATCCTGGGCGCGGGCAACGTGGCGAGCATTCCGCCCATGGACGTCGCGAGCAAGATGTTCGTCGACGGCATGGTGTGCGTGCTCAAGATGAACCCGGTGAACGAGTGGGTCGGTCCGTTCCTCGAGCGCGCGCTCGAGCCGCTGGTCACGCGCGGCTACCTCCGCGTCGTCTACGGCGGCGCCGAGGTCGGATCGGCGCTGGCCTACCATCCCCTCGCCGATGACGTGCACATCACGGGCTCGGATCGCACGCACGACCTGATCGTGTGGGGACCGCCGGGAACGGAGCGCGACCGGCGCATCGCCGCGCGCGACCCGCTGCTGCGCATCCCGATCACCTCGGAGCTGGGCAACGTGAGCCCGGTCGCGATCCTGCCCCATGGCTACAGCGACCAGGAGCTCGCCTTCCAGGCGAGCAACGTCGTCTCCATGGTGTGCAACAACGCCTCCTTCAACTGCAACGCGGCGAAGATGCTGATCACGGCGAAGGGCTGGCCGCAGCGCAGCCGGTTCCTCGACCTGGTGGCGCAGGGGCTCGCCGCGGTGCCGACGCGCAAGGCGTACTATCCGGGCGCCTTCGACCGCTACCGGACGCTGCTCTCCGGTCACCCCGAGGCGCAGCGCTTCGGGCGTGCCAGCGACACGATGCTGGCGTGGGCGCTGGTTCCCGGGCTCGACGCCGGCGACGAGCGCGAGCCGCTGTTTCGCACCGAGCCGTTCTGCGGGATGCTGAGCGAGACGAGCGTCGGTTCGACCGATCCGGTCGAGTTCCTCGCCGAGTCGACGCGCTTCATGAACGACCGGCTGTGGGGCACGCTGAACGCCATGCTGGTGGTCCCTCCGAAGCTCGAGCGCGATCCGAGCGTCGCCGCCGCGCTCGATCGCGCGATCGTCGACCTGCGCTACGGCACCGTCGCCGTGAATCACTGGCCGGCGCTCGGCTATGCCTTCGGCACGCTGCCGTGGGGCGGCCACCAGAGCGCGACGCTGGAGAACATCGAGAGCGGCCTCGGCTGGGTACACAACAGCTCCATGCTCGACGGCATCGACAAGGCCGTGGTGCGGGGGCCGCTGGTCGTGAAGCCGATGCCGCTCTGGTTCGCCGGCAATCCGAAGGCCGACCGGGTCGCACCGCTGGTGGCCGACCTCGAGGCGTCGCCGAGCTGGCTCAAGATCCCGGGCATCCTGGCGCGGGTGCTGCTCTAGCGCGGCGCCGGAGCCGGCGGGAGCCGGCGACGTGGTCACGATCGTCGTCGTGATGGGGGTGACGGGGTCGGGGAAGACGACCGTCGGGCGACTGCTCGCGGCCGATCTCGGGTGGACGTTCGTCGAGGGCGACGACTTCCACCCGCCGGCGAACGTCGCGAAGATGCGTCGCGGCGAGCCGCTCGACGACGACGACCGCGCCCCGTGGCTGGAGGCACTCCGGCATCGCATCGACGAGCTGGTCGCGGGTGGAGAGTCGGCAGTCGTCGCCTGCTCGGCGCTGAAGCAGGCCTACCGGGCGGTGCTGGCCGACGACCGGCCCGAGGTCACGTTCGTCTACCTGAAGGCGCCCCGCGGGCTGATCGACGAGCGGCTCCGCCACCGCGTCGGGCACTTCATGCCGCCGGCGCTGCTCGCGAGCCAGCTCGACACGCTGGAGGAGCCCGTGGGCAGCCTGATCGTCGACGCCGCGCCGCCGCCGGCGGCGGTCGTCGCCGCGATCCGGTGCGGCCTCGGCCGCTAGGGCTGCGGCTCTCGGCCCCGGTGAGCGGTCTCGGGACGGACGACGCCCTGGCGGCGCATCTCCGTCAGGCAGAGCACCTTCCCGGTGAGCAACAGGTCCTGGCGCACGAGCCAGAGGACGGCGTCCGTCATGATGGCCGCGTCCTCGAAGCCCGACGTGTCGTAGCTCGCGGGCAGCGTCGCCTCGAAGCCCTCGCTCCAGATCGGGATGTCGATGCGGATGCAGTTGACGGCGAGCCGTCCTGCAAGCTCGTGGCCCAGCGCCTCGGTGAGGCCCTCGAGCGCCAGCTTCGTCGCGGTGTAGCTCGGCCGGCCGAAGGAGGGCATCACCGCCGCGCCCGAGGACACGTTGATCACGCGGCCAGCGGTCCCCTGCTCGACCATGCGCCGGCCGAAGTGCCAGGTGAGGTAGAAGGGGCCGTTCACGTTGACGTCTACGGCCAGACGCCAGCGGCGGATGGAGTCCTCCAGTGCCGGCCGCGGCGGGGCGATCGCCGCGTTGTTGATCAGGAGATCGCAGCGCCCCCACTCCCGGTACACGCGCTCGGCGAGGGCGCCGACCGCGCCCTCGTCCTGGACGTCGAGCGAGACCGGCATCGCCCGCCGTCCCTCGCGCTCCACGGCCGCCGCGGTGTCGTCGACCGTTCCGGGCAGCTTGCTCGGCGTGTCCCGGCTGGAGCGCGCCGCGCACACGACGTCCCAGCCGGCGCGCGCGAGATCGACGGCGAGCCGCTTGCCGATGCCCCGGCTGGCGCCGGTGACGACCGCGACGGACGTGGCCATGGTCACTCGTGCTCCCGCAGCTCGAGCGCACCGATCTGGTTGCGGTGGACCTCGTCGGGACCGTCGGCGAGCCGGAGCGTACGCGTGCCCGCCCACATCGACGCGAGGCCGAAGTCGTCGCTGACGCCGCCCCCGCCGTGCGCCTGGATCGCCCAGTCGATCACGCGCAGCGCCATCTTCGGCGCCGCGACCTTGATCATCGCGATCTCCTTGCGTGCCGCCTTGTTGCCGACCGTGTCCATCATGTAGGCGGCCTTCAGCACGAGCAGGCGCGCCTGCTCGATGCCGATGCGCGCCTCGGCGATGCGCTCGAGCGTCACCGTTCGCTCGGCGAGCGGCTTGCCGAAGGCGACGCGGCGCTTGACGCGCCGGCACATGGCGTCGAGGGCGCGTTCGGCGACGCCGATCACGCGCATGCAGTGGTGGATCCGTCCCGGACCGAGCCGGCCCTGGGCGATCTCGAAGCCGCGCCCCTCGCCGAGGATCATGTTCGACGCCGGCACGCGGACGTTCTCGAACAGCACGTCGCCGTGGCCGTGCGGGGCGTCGTCGTAGCCGAAGACCGAAAGATGACGCAGGGTCTTCACGCCCGGCGTATCGGCGGGTACGAGGATCTGCGACTGCTGCAGGTGGCGCGGCGCCTCGGGATCGGTCTTCCCCATGAGGATGAGGATCTTGCAGTGCGGGTGGAGGATGCCGGACGTCCACCACTTGCGGCCGTTGATGACGTACTCGTCGCCGTCGCGACGGATGCTGCACTGGATGTTGGTGGCGTCCGAGGAGGCGACGTCGGGCTCGGTCATCGCGAAGGCGGAGCGGATCTCGCCCGCGAGCAGCGGCTTCAGCCAGCGCTCCTGCTGCGCCGGGCTGCCGTAGCGGTCGAGGACCTCCATGTTGCCGGTGTCCGGCGCCGCGCAGTTGAAGGCCTCGGACGCGATCCGGGAGCGGCCCATGATCTCGCACAGCGGCGCGTACTCGAGGTTCGTCAGGCCGGCCCCGTGCGGGCTCTCGGGCAGGAAGAGGTTCCAGAGTCCCGCGGCGCGCGCCTTCTGCTTGAGCTCCTCCATGATGGGAGGCTGCGCCCAGCGATTCGCCTGGACCTGCTCGGCATAGACGCGCTCGTTCGGAAGGATGTGCGCGTCCAGGAACTCCTGCACCCTGCGCTGCAGGCCCTTCACCTTCTCGGAGTATGCGAAGTCCACTGGGTCCTCCTTTCGGGACCGCAGACATCCCCCGGAGGCCCGGCTGTGCGCAAGTCCCGGGCGGGAACGTCCCGGCTGCGAGAGAGCGGGCACCGGGGAAGCCCCGCTGCTGGCCATCCGTCGCCGCCGTGTCCGTCACCGCGACCTCCGGACACCACCGAGCAGGATCACG
Source organism: uncultured delta proteobacterium (assembly GCA_963815115.1). Lineage (GTDB taxonomy): Bacteria > Desulfobacterota > Binatia > DP-6 > DP-6 > CAVQLX01. The sequence continues at coordinate 1,083,930 of CAWFFN010000005.1, forward strand.
AGCGTGGTCACGACGAGCAGCCCGAAGAGCAGGGCACCCATGACGGTCGTCGTGTCGCCCACCGCCGCGCCGAGCAGGGGAATCCGATCGTCGGCCATGCCACCGAGGGGCGTGAGCATCATCGCCGCACCTCCCGTCGCCGCCGACGATAGGAAGCAGGGCGGGCCACCCACAATCGCCCGGCGGTGTCATTTCTCGGGGCGCGGACGGGCCGGTACGATCGGGTGGTTCGTCTGGTACGGCCGTACTATTGGTGGCGACGCCGGATCGGATCGATACTGACCTCGGGGGACGGCTTCGTCGTGCGTGATGCCATCAAGGTTCTCATCGTCGATGACCATCCCGTGTTCCGTGACGGTCTCCGGCAATGTCTCGAGGCCCGCAAGACGGTGCGTGTCCTCGCCACCGCGGGCAGCGGCGACGAGCTGTGGAAGGCGCTCCGGGCTCACGGGCGCCCGCAGATCGTCTTGATGGACGTCGAGATGCCGGGGGAGGGGGGAATCGAGCTCACCCGGGTGCTGCGCGAGAAGCATCCCGAGATCCGTGTCGTCATGCTGACCGCCTACTCGGACTCCGAGCGCGTCTTCGCGGCGCTCAAGGCGGGCGCCGTCGGCTACCTGCTGAAGAACGTGTCGCCGGACGAGATCCGCGCCACGGTGGAGCGCGCCGCCGCCGGCGAGCCGATGCTGTCGGGAGAGATCGCGGGGCGCGTGCTGCGCGAGTTCGAGCGCGAGCGGGCGGAGGAGCGCTTTCGCGAGCAGCTCGACGCCCTGACCGCACGCGAGGAGGAGATCTTGAAGCTGCTCGCGACCGGGGAATCGAACCGCGAGATCGGGAAGCGCCTCTTCATCAGCGAGCAGACGGTCAAGAACCACGTCGCGAGCATCTTCCGGAAGCTGCAGGTGAACGATCGCACCAAGGCCGCGCTGCTGGCAGTGAAGCTGGGGCTCGGCGACAAGCAACGCCCGTGAGCGAGACGCTGCGTGCCGCCCTGCGCGGTCTCACGATCGCCGCCGGCGCCGTCGTGGCGCTGCTCAGCATCCTCGCTTTCCGGCTCGCCGACTGGCCGATCTACGTCGCTTACGTGCTGCTCTCGCTCGTGCTCTTCCGGCCCTACGTCGAGATGCTCGAGGATCTGATCCTGCCCATGCCCGGCCTCGCGCTGACGATCGGCTTCCTCTACCTGGGTGGGCTGCCCGTCATCACTCTGCGCCTCGTCGAGTCGCTGGTGATCGACGCGCTGCGCTGGCTGCTCCCGGCTCGCTGGGGGGCCCGCGTGCCGGCGTCGGTCGGTGGTGCCGTCGGGCTCGCCGCAGTGCCGTGGCGGATACTGCAGTCGCGCGAGCGGGCCGCGGTGGCGGCGGAGTGGGGCGTGTTCGGCGTCGGTCTGGCGGTGCGCTGGTGGGTGGTGCGGTGGATCGTGCCGGGAGGCGACGTCACACAGCATCCCGGCGCGATCGCCGTCGCGGAGATCGCCGGCTATGCCGTCTGGGGCGTATTCGCGCTCCTGCCGATCTTCACCTATCGCCCCTTCCTGCCGCCCATCGCATCGCGGCGGGTCTTCCGGCCGGTGGCGCAGGACCTCGGACTCGTCTTCGTCCTCGCCCTGACGCCGTTCGTGTTCCTCATCGTCTATGGCTACGCCACCCACGGGCTCACCGGTGCGGTCGTCTGGTCGCTCTCCTCGCTCGGACTGCACTTCACGCTGAAGCGCCTGACGGAGCGCCGCCTGGCCGTCGAGGAGCAGAACCGCCAGCTCACGGCGCTCGATCGCGAGCTGGAGCATCGCGAGCGGCTGGCGGCGATCGGCAAGATGTCGTCGGTGATCTCACATCAGATGCTCCAGCAGCTCGGTGTCATCGGCCTCTACGCCGATCTGATCCGGCAGGCGGAGCCCGGGGAGGACGCCGGCACGGCGATCGACCGAGCGAAGGCAAACGCCGCCGCCATCGAGGACGCGCTCGGCAGCGTCAATCGCGTCCTGCGAGACCTCCTCGTGTTCAGCCGCGACCTGCGTCTGAACCTCTACGACCACCGCCTCGGCGATCTCCTCGCGGAGTGCGTCGAGGACTGCCGGTCGCAGGCGACCGAGCGCGACGTCACGCTGCGTCTCGAGTGTCCCTCCGAGGCGACGGCGCGGCTCGACAAGCTCAAGATTCGCCAGGCGGTGGTGAACGTGCTGCGCAACGCCATCGAGGCCTCGTCGCGCGGCGGCGAGGTGGCGGTTCACGCTCATCTCGACGACGGGATCGCCGAGATCGTGGTGTCGGATCGGGGCCCGGGTATACCCGAGGCCGATCGAGACGCCGTCTTTGCTCCGTTCTTCACCACCAAGGAGCTGGGATCTGGCCTCGGGCTCGCGATCGCGCGCGAGTTCGCCGGGGCGCATGGTGGCGACCTGCGTGCGGAGTCGAGGGAAGGTGGCGGCGTCACGGTCGTTCTCCGCCTGCCGCGCGCGGGCCCCGGTGCGTAGAGCCGAGTGACTCCGTCCGGTGCTTGCACCAGGTCCGCTCCGCCGGCAGGAGCGAGGCATGAGCTACGCGATGACGCGGACCGAGCGCGAGGGGTTCCTGGCCGAGACCCGGGTCGGCATGCTCGGTGTCGACGAGCCCGGACGTGGTCCCCTCACCGTCCCGGTCTGGTACCACTACGAGCCGGGCGGGCTCGTGCGCGTGGTCACCGGTGCGGCGTCGCTGAAGGGCCGGCTGCTGCGGCTGGCCGGACGGATGAGCCTGTGCGCGCAGACCGAGACGGCGCCGTATCGCTACGTGAGCGTCGAGGGACCCGTCACCCTGGCGACGCCCGACCTCGAGCGCGACGTCCGTGCCATGGCGATCCGCTACCTCGGGCCGGAGATGGGCGAGATGTATCTTGCCATGACCGCCGAGGAGCGAGCTCGCGAGGCCAGCGTCCTCGTGGAGATGCGCCCCGAGCGCTGGCGCTCGGTCGACTACGGCAAGATGGTCGGCTGAGCAGCGCGGGCTGCGTCAACCGACCGAGCCCTGCCGCCGTTTGACAGGGCGATGGGGCAGACGACCGCCAGCGCGCTCCCGGGGGCAGAGCGGTGGCGGCGGCCCTGAGCATGGCGCACCCTGCGTCCGTGCACCCCGGCGGGCCGGAGTACGACGACCTCTACCGCGCCCACCACGCCCGCGTGCTGCGCCTGTGCCGCCTCCTGCTCGGCGACCCCGACGAGGCGGAGGACGTTTCGCAGGAGGTCTTCGTGCGGCTCTTCCGTGCCTGCCAGACCCCGCGCCCGGACATGGCCTGGGGGCCCTGGCTGACGCGCGTCGCGGTGCATGCCTGCCGCGATCGCCGCCGCTCGCGCTGGTGGCGGCGCTGGTGGATGGCGGCCGACGAGCTCGACGAAGGGAGCGTCGCCGCGCCGGGGCGGACGCCCGAGGGCGAGGTGCTCGGTGCCGAGCAGCGGCGGCGGATCTGGGGGGCGTTCGACCGGCTCGCCACCCGGCAGCGCGAGGTGTTCGTGCTGCGCCACGTCGAGGGCTGGTCGACGCAGGACGTCGCCGACGCGCTCGGGCTCGAGACCGGCAGCGTCAAGCGGCATCTGTTCCGCGCCGTCCGGCATCTGCGGGCGGCGCTCTCGGAGGGATCATGAGTCGCCATCTCGGGGAACGCGCCCTGCTGCGAGCGCTCGAGGGGGAGAGTCGCCCCCAGGAGCGCGAGCATCTCGCATCGTGCGCCACGTGCGCCGGGCGCCGCGGGGAGCTCGCGCGCGAGGTTCGACTGCTCGGCGGCGTGCTGCGTGACGGCCCGCTGCCAGCGGTGCCGGCGAAGCCCGCGGCGAATGACCGGCCCGCAGCCGTCGGCCGCTGGGTGCCGGCGATGCTGGGCGCCGGCACGGCGGTCGCGCTGCTCGGCTGGACGCTGCTCGGCCGTCCGCCGGTGCCGGCGGAGGTCGCCGATGCCGAGCCTCTGTCGCTCGACCACGTCACCGCGGCGCTCTTCGCGACCGACGAGGTCGAGGCGGTCGCCAAGCCGGTGCGGCGCTCGGACTTCCTCGCGGTGCAGGCCGCGCTGCGAGGGGAGTGGCCGTGCGCGTACCCCGATCCGTGGCTCGACCGCGACTGCAGCTGAACCACGGAACCAGGAAGGAGAGATCGACATGATCAGGTACATTCTCGGGCTGAGCCTGCTGGCGGCGAGTCTGGCGCCGGTCGCGGCGCGGGCAGGTCCCGACATGGGTGGAGGCCCGCCGATGTTCATGCATGGCGGGATGCACGGGCCGTTTCACGACCAGATGCTGCTCGGAGACGATCCCGGGCTGATGCTTCCGGCGCTGCTCCAGGGGGTCGGGCTCAACGAGGACCAGAAGAAGCAGATCCAGGAGATCCTGAAGACCAACCGGACGGCGCTGTTCGCGCTCTTCGGCCAGCTCCGAACCGCCAACCAGGCCCTCGCCGACAAGCTCATCTCGGCCGGCCCTCTCACCAAGGCCGACCTGCAGCCCCTGATGGACCAGGTGATGAAGGTCCGGGGCGACATCATGAGCCACGGGCTCGACGTCGCCCTCCAGGTCCGGGGACTCCTGAGCCAGGATCAGCTCGCCAAGGCCGTCGAGGTGAAAGCCAAGATGCGCGAGCTGCGCAACCAGATGCGCCAGCTGCTGGGCGAGCCGGAAGCGCCTCCCCTGGGCGGCGGCGACTAGGAGAGCGACCCGAGACTCCGTCTCGGTCGGCACGGAGAGCGAGGTCGAGGCTGGCTGGACCGTGCGGCCGTCGTGCCGCGGCCGGCGAAGCCGGCGCGGCAGACGTTCCGGAGCGCGACCGCCCGATCCACCGAACGCCACACGCTCGCCTCCGCACTCGACCCGAGACGGAGTCCCGGGTCGAGAGTGCTTCTCGCGTCCGGCGCATGCCCTTCATACAATGCCGGGCTCGCGTGCTGCTCTACCCCCGCGCCACCGTCGCTCGCGATCTCGACGCCGTCACCCGCGTCCGCTGGGAGGCGGAGATCGCGCCGCGCGAGCTCGACGTCGAGGTGGACGCGCGGGATCGCGTCTGGACTGCGGCACAGCGGCTGTACTCGAGCGGCCTCCATCCTGCGCTCGCGCTCTGCGTCCGCCGGCACGGCGGCGTGCTGCTCGACCGCGCCATCGGCCACGTGCGCGGCAACGGTCCCGGCGATTCGCCGGATGCGGTCCGGGTGCAGCTGACGCCCGATTCGCCGTTCTGCACGCTGTCGGCGTCGAAGGCGGTGACCGCCATGCTGATCCATCTCCTCGATCAGCGGAATCTGCTCCGGCTGGACGATCCGGTCTGCGAGTACATCCCGGAGTTCGCCGCGAACGACAAGCAATGGATCACGATCCGGCACGTGCTCACCCATCGCTCCGGCATCCCGAACCTGCCGCCCGAGGTGATGCACCTCGGCAGCCTCGGGGACCCGGACGCGGTGATCCGCATCCTCTGCGCGACGCGCCCGACGGGTCGTGCGGGCCGGCAGCTCGCGTATCACGCCATCACCGGCGGCTTCGTCCTCGGCGAGGTGGTCCGGCGTGTGACCGGCAAGACCGTGCGCACGGTCCTCGACGAGGAGATCGCCAGTCCCCTGGGCTTCCGCTGGCTGCGCTACGGGGTCGATCCCGCCGACACCGGCCAGGTGGTCACCAACTACGTCACCGGACCGCCGCCGTTGCCGCCCCTGTCGACGCTGCTCCGGCGCGCGCTCGGCGTCAGCCACCGTGAGGTCGTCGAGATCTCGAACGACGTGCGGTTCCTCACCGGGATCGTGCCGTCGGGGAACGTGATCGGGACGGCCAACGAGATGAGCCGGTTCTTCCAGCTGCTGCTCGACGGCGGCATCCTCGACGGGGTGCGCGTCTTCGACGAGCGCACCGTGCGGCGCGCCACCGTCGAGCACTCCTACCTGGAGATCGACCTCACCCTGGGGTTTCCCTTCCGCTACGGCATGGGTTTCATGCTGGGAGCGGAGTGGTTCAGCCCGTACGGGCCCTATACCCGCCATGCCTACGGTCACATCGGCTTCACCAACATCCTGTGCTGGGCGGATCCGGAGCGGCGGGTGGCGGCGGCGCTCCTCACCAGCGGCAAGCCGCTCGTCTATCCCGAGCTCTATTACCTCTTCGACCTTCTGCGGCAGATCGGCCTCGCCTGTCCCGCGGTCGGCTGACGCGCTCCGGCGCGCGCGGAGCCCCGGCAGGCTCTTGCCCCGCGGCATGGCGGCCGATAGACGCGAGCCATGGCGATCCGACTCGCGTGTACCGGCGGCCGCGCCCAGCTCGTGCGCGGTGATCGCTGCCTCGACGTCGAGCATGCCTCGAACGGGCGCTTCCCGGCCGATCCGATGGCCGGGCTCGGAGCCTGGAGTGCGCTCGTCGACTGGGGCAGCGGGCTCGGCGATGGCCGCTTCGACGAGCCGGCGGAACGCGCGCGCTTCGATGCGCCGGTCCCACGGCCCGCGAAGGTCTTCGCCATCGGCCTGAACTACCGCGGTCATGCGAGCGAGGCGGGGCTCGACCTCCCCACCGCGCCGATGGTGTTCACGAAGTTCCCGAACTGCCTCGCCGGCCCGCACGCCCGGGTGAGCCTGTCGTCGGACTTCGTCGACTACGAGGCCGAGCTGGTCGTGGTCATCGGCCGCCGGACGCGTGACGTCGCCGCCGCGCGGGCGCTCGAGGTCGTCGCCGGCTACGCTGCAGGCCAGGACATCTCGGACCGCAAGCTCCAGTTCAGCGACAAGCCGCCGCAGTTCTCGCTCGGGAAGTCGATCGACTCCTTCGGCCCCCTGGGCCCGGAGGTGGTGTCGCTGGACGCCATCCCCGACCCCAACGACCTCGAGATCGTGTGCGCCGTGAACGACGAGCGCCTGCAGCACGCCCGCACGACCGACATGGTCTTCTCGGTGCCGGAGCTGGTGTCGTACCTCTCCCGCTTCTGCACCCTGGAGCCGGGCGATCTGATCTTCACCGGGACGCCGGCGGGCGTCGGCTCGGTACGCTCGCCGCGCCGGTACTTGAAGCCCGGCGACGTCATCTCCACGGCGATCGAGGGCGTCGGCAACCTCGTGAACGTGTGCGTAGCGAAGTAGCGGCCCGACAGGAGGAGCGTTCATGACGACCCTGCGCGAGCGGTATGGAGACTGGGCCGTGGTCACGGGTGCCTCGGCGGGCATCGGAACCGCCTTCGCGCGCTCGCTCGCACGCGACGGGGTGTCGTGCGTCCTGACGGCTCGCCGTGCCGACCGCCTCCAGGCGCTGGCGCAGGAGCTCCAGGGCACGTACGGCGTGCAGACGCTGGTCGAGGCCGTCGACCTGGCGGAGCCGGGCGGCGCGGAGCAGCTGATCGCCGCCGTCGCCCACCTGTCCATCGCGATCCTGGTCAACAATGCCGGCTTCGGCGGCGCCGGCCGCTTCGACAAGCTCGACGCCGGCCGCCTGCAGGCGATGGTGCATCTCAACTGCGTCGCGCCGGTCGTCCTCACGCGCGGGCTGCTGCCCGCGATGGTGCAACGTGGGCGCGGCGCGGTGATCGTCGTCGGATCCGTGGCGGGTCGCCAGCCCCTCCCGCTGCACGGCGTCTACGCCGCCACCAAGGCCTTCGATCGCTTCCTCGGTGAATCGCTGTGGGCCGAGATGCAGGGCACCGGCGTCGATGTCCTGGTCCTCGAGCCCGGGGCGACCGCGACCGAGTTCCAGGCCGTGGCAGGTGAGCTGGCGCACGGCGGGGAGCCGCCCGAGCAGGTGGTCGCCGTGGCGCTGGCCGCGCTCGGCCGGCAGCCGTCGGTGATCTCGGGATGGCTCAACTGGCTGCGCGCGCAGTCCACCCGCTTCGTGCCGGACAGCCTCGTGCTCCGTCTGGCCCAGCAGGTGACGAGCGCCTGGACGCCCGCGGAGATGCGCTGACATGGCGAGTGCCCGCCCGCGGGCCATCGACTGCTGGCTGAACGTTCCGGTCGGCTTTGCCAGCTACCGGCCCGAGTTCCTCGTCCGCGTGGCGCGCGACTACTTCAAGCGCGAGCAGGAGATCTTCGAGCCGGCGCCGCTGCCCGACCTGCTGCGCCAGATGGAGGAGTCCGGGGTCGAGCGCGCCATCATCACCATGGACGCGAGCAACCCGGAGCCGTTCGACGAGATCGTGCAGGCGTTCCCGGGCAAGTTCCTGTGCTCGGCGGTGGTCGACCCCACACACGGCATGGAGACGCTGCGCCTGATCGAGCGCCTTGCGACCAAGCACGCCCTCGGGCTCGTGCGCATCGTGCCCTTCCTGGTGAACCGGCCCCCGAACGACAAGAGCTACTATCCGGTCTATGCCAAGTGCATCGAGCTCGGACTGCCGATCTCGATCAACACCGGCATCCCGGGTCCCCCCATGCCGGCGGAGCCCCAGCGCCCGCTCTACCTCGACGAGGTGTGCCTGTTCTTCCCGGAGCTCACGGTGGTCATGGCGCACGGCGCCGACCCCTGGTGGGGCGAGGCGATCCGGCTCCTGCTCAAGTACCCCAACCTGTACATGATGACGTCGGCCTACGCGCCGAAGTACCTGCCGGCCGAGCTGATCCAATTCATGAACACGCGCGGGACGCAGAAGGTGCTGTTCGCCTCCGATCACCCGGTGCTCTCCTTCGAGCGCTGCCTGCGCGAGGCCGAGGCGCTCCCGTTCCGCGAGGGCGTCCTCGAGCAGTATCTCCGCGGAAATGCACTGCGTGTCTTCCGATGGTCCAGTGATGCAGGGTGATTTGCACCAGTCCGGGCGGTATAGTAGCCGGCTCGACTTCCATGGGACCGCGGCTGGCAGATGCGACGAGCCGCACGCGAGCCTGGCTGGCCCTCGCTCTCGTGCCCGGACTCGGACCCGCGCAGGCGCGCCGCCTCGTCGAGCGCTTCGGCAGCCCGGAGGCGGTCTGTGCGCTGTCCCCGGCGGCGCTGGCAGGTACGGGTGTCGCGGCGGTAGTCGCAGACGCGTGGTCCCGGGCGAGCGGGCTCGCTGCCAGCGAGCTCGAGCGACTCGCCCGGCTCGGCGCCTCCGTACGGGCGTGGGACGACGCCGCCTATCCGGCACGGCTCCGGGCGATCGCCGATCCGCCGCTCGCGCTCGCCGTCCGCGGCGCGCTGGAGGCCGACGAGCTCGCGGTCGCCGTGGTGGGCGCCCGGCGGGCGAGCGCCTACGGCCGCCGGGTGGCCGAGGAGCTGGCCCAGGGGCTGGCGGCGGCGGGGCTGACGGTGGTGAGCGGGCTCGCCACCGGGATCGACGCGGCCGCCCACCGCGGGGCGCTCGTCGTCCGGGGGCGCACCGTGGCGGTGCTGGCGACCGGCGTCGACGGGGTGTACCCGCCCTGGCACGCCGGCCTCGCCCGCGAGGTGGCCGCCAGCGGCGCCCTGGTCTCGGAGTTCGCCTGCGGCACGCCGCCCCTCCCGCATCACTTCCCGCGTCGCAATCGGCTCATCAGCGGCCTCACCCTCGGCACGGTGGTCGTCGAGGCGACGCCCGGGAGCGGCTCGCTCATCACGGCGCGCTACGCGCTGGAGCAGGGGCGCGAGGTCTTCGCCGTGCCGGGCCCGGTGGGGGTCGCGCTGCACGGCGGCACGCACCAGCTCATCCGCTCGGGTGCGACCCTCGTGCGCAGCGCCGAGGACGTCATCGACGAGATCGCGCCGGCGCTGCGCGCACGGCTCGCGGCCGCGCGCGCGGCGGCGACTGCGGCGGCCCTGAGCGACGTCGAGATCCGGGTGATGGATGCCGTGCGTGCTGGCGGAGCGCACGTCGATGACGTCATCCGCCACACGGCACTGGCCCCGGGCTTCGCGCTCGAGACGCTGCTCGCCCTCGAGCTCCGCGGACTCCTCGAGCAGCAGCCCGGGATGCGCTTCCGGGCACGGGCGGCCTGACCGTGGCGAAGCATCTCGTCATCGTCGAGTCGCCCGCGAAGGCCAAGACGCTCGGCAAGTATCTCGGACGCGACTACCAGGTGAAGGCGTCGATCGGCCACGTCGTCGACCTGCCGAAGTCGAAGCTCGGCGTCGATATCGAGAACGACTTCGAGCCAGAGTACACCGTCATCCACGGCAAGAACTCCATCCTGAACGAGATCAAGCAGGCGGCGAAGGAAAAGGACACCATCTACCTGGCGCCCGACCCCGATCGCGAGGGCGAGGCCATCGCCTGGCACATCGCGCAGAAGCTCGGACATCCCAAGCGCAAGAACGTCCGCCGCGTGCTCTTCAACGAGATCACCAAGAAGGCCGTCCTGGACGCCCTCCAGCACCCGCGCGACCTCGATCAGCACCTCTTCGAGGCGCAGCAGGCGCGGCGCGTGCTCGACCGTCTCGTGGGCTACCGGCTGTCGCCGCTGCTCTGGGAGAAGGTGCGGCGCGGCCTGTCGGCGGGCCGCGTGCAGTCGGTGGCGGTGCGGATCATCGTGGAGCGCGAGCGCGAGATCCAGGCCTTCGAGCCGGAGGAGTACTGGACCGTCGAAGCGCGGCTCGCGGCGGGGCAGCCCCCGCCCTTCAGCGCGCGGCTCGCCGAGGTCGACGGACAGAAGGTCGACAAGCAGCTCAAGCTCGACACGCGCGCGCGGGTCGACGAGATCCTGCGCGGCCTCGAGGGCGCCACCTGGACGGTCGCCAAGATCGAGAAGAAGGAGCGGCGACGGCATCCCACGCCGCCCTTCATCACGTCCCGGCTGCAGCAGGAGGCGTCGCGCAAGCTCGGGTTCCAGCCCTCCCGCACCATGCGCATCGCGCAGCGGCTCTACGAGGGTGTCGAGCTCGGCGCCGAGGGCGCCGTCGGTCTCATCACCTACATGCGCACGGACTCGACGCGCGTCTCGGGTGAAGCCATCGCCGCCGTGCGTGACTACATCCCGCAGCGCTTCGGTCCCGAGTACCTGCCCGCCGATCCCAACGTGTACCGATCCAAGAAGGACGCCCAGGACGCGCACGAGGCGATCCGGCCGACCTCCATGGAGTGGGACCCGGAGAAGGTCGCGCCCTATCTCGAGCGCGAGGAGCAGGCGCTCTATACGCTGGTCTGGAATCGCTTCGTCGCGAGCCAGATGGCGTCGGCGGTCTACGATGCCACCTCGATCGACATCGAGGCCGCCACGTGCCGCTTCCGGGCCACCGGCCAGGTGCTCAAGTTCGACGGCTTCATCCGGGTGTACACCGAGGGGCAGGACGACCGCACGACTGCCGACGACGAGGATGCGGAGGGCCAGCTCCCGGCGCTGACGGAGGGCGAGGTGGTGCAGCTCCGCGAGCTCGTGCCGGAGCAGCACTTCACCCAGCCGCCGCCGCGCTTCACCCAGGCGACGCTCATCAAGGAGCTCGAGGAGAAGGGCATCGGAAGGCCCTCCACGTACGCCAGCATCATGGGCACCATCCTGAACAAGGAGTACGTGGTGGAGGACGAGCAGAAGCGGCTCCGGCCGACCGAGCTCGGGGGCCTGGTGACCGATCTGCTGGTCGAGTCGTTTCCCGACGTCCTCAACGTCGAGTTCACGGCGGGCATGGAAGACGAGCTCGACCTCATCGAGGAGGGCAAGGAGCCGTACGTCGCCGCCCTGCGGCGCTTCTGGACGCCCTTCGCGAAGGATCTCGAGCGCGCCCAGGTCGAGATGCGCGACGTGAAGCGGGAGGAGCGCCCCACCGATCTGGTCTGCGAGCGCTGCGGCAAGCCCATGATCATCAAGTGGGGCCGCCGGGGCGAGTTCCTCGCCTGCAGCGGCTACCCCGAGTGCCGCAACACCACCAACTTCACGCGCGACGAGGACGGCACGATCAAGCCCGCCGAGCCCGAGGTGACCGACGAGACGTGCGAGAAATGCGGCCGCCCCATGCAGGTCCGCTTCGGCCGTTTCGGCAAGTTCCTCGGCTGCGCGGGCTATCCGGACTGCAAGAACGTGCAGCCGCTCTTCAAGCCCGTGCCGACGGGGATCAAGTGCTTCGTCTGCGGCGAGGGGGAGCTGCACGAGCGTCGCTCGCGCCGCGGCAACACCTTCTACAGCTGCAACCGCTATCCCGCCTGCACCTTCGTCGCCTGGGACAAGCCCATCGCCGAGCCGTGCCCGCGCTGCAGCGCGCCCTTCATCACCGAGAAGGTGACCAAGCGCTACGGCACGGTGCGCCGCTGCGTGCGCGAGGGCTGCGGGTGGCAGGTGCGCATGGACGAGGACGAGGGGGGCTGGGTCGAGATGGTGCCCGCGCGCGCCGCCGCGCAGGTCCGCCGGCGCCCGGCCGGCGCGAAGCCCCCGGCCGGGGGCAAGAAGGCAGCCGCCAAGGCGGTCGGGACCCCGGCGCCTGCCCGCGCTCGGGGTCGCGCGCGCCGGGCGTCGCCATGAGCGAGCGGGTCGCCATCGTCGGCGGCGGGCTGGCCGGGTGCGAGGCCGCCTGGCAGCTGGCACGCGCCGGCGTCGCGGTCGACCTCCACGAGATGCGTCCGCGGCGCGGCACCGCGGCGCATGCGACGGATCGGCTGGGCGAGCTCGTCTGCTCCAATTCCTTTCGCAACGCCTCGCTGGAGACGGCGGTGGGCTTGCTCAAGGAGGAGATGCGGCAACTCGGCTCCGTCGTCATGCAGGTGGCCGACGGCCACCGCGTCCCGGCGGGAGCGTGCCTGGCCGTCGATCGCACCGGCTTCGCCGCGGAGCTGACCCGCCTGATCGAGGCCGAGCCGCTCATCCGCCTCGTGCGCGAGGAGGTGACGGCCATCCCGGCGGGTCTCACCATCGTCGCCTCGGGGCCGCTCACCTCGCCCGCGCTGTCGGCGGCGCTCAGCGACGCCCTGGGCACCAAGCACCTCTACTTCTACGACGCCATCGCCCCCACGGTCACCACCGACTCGATCGACATGGCGATCGCCTGGAAGGCGTCGCGCTACGACAAGGGCGGCGACGACTACGTGAACTGTCCCCTGGGGCGCGACGAGTACTACGCGTTCGTGGGCGCCGTCGCGGCGGCGGAGAAGGTGCCGACGCGCGACTTCGAGCGCTGCGTCTACTTCGAGGGCTGCATGCCGATCGAGGAGATGGTCCGCCGCGGGCCCGACACGCTCGCCTTCGGTCCGATGCGTCCGGTCGGGCTGATCGATCCGCGGACCGGGGCGCGGGCGTTCGCGTGCGTGCAGCTGCGCCAGGACGACGCCGAGGGCCGGCTCTACAACATGGTCGGGTTCCAGACCAAGATGACCTATCCCGAGCAGCGCCGCATCTTCCGGATGATCCCGGGCCTCGCGAAGGCGGACTTCGTGCGCCTCGGGAGCCTGCACCGCAACACCTACGTCGATGCGCCGGCGCTCCTCATGCCGTCGCTCCAGGTGGTGCACCGGCGGCAGCTGCTGCTGGCGGGGCAGATCGTCGGAGTCGAGGGCTACGTCGAGTCCGCCGCCACGGGCCTGCTCGCGGGGCTCAATGCCACGCGCCTGCTGCGCGGCGCGGTCCCGGTGATTCCGCCGCGGACCACCGCGCTGGGCTCCCTGCTCGCCTACATCACCCAGCGCGGGCGGAAGGAGTTCCAGCCGATGAACGCCAACTACGGGCTCTTCCCGCCGATGGCGCGGTCGCTGCGAGGCGGTGAGAAGAAGCGTGCCTTCGCCGAGCGCGCGCTCGGGGCGCTCGGGCGCTGGCGCGACGAGGCCGGGCTCGCGACCGCGGGGGCGGGCTCGGTGTCGGTGGCGTGATGCCCGGCGCCGCCGGCTCGGAGGCACTGCGCGCCTCGGTCGTCGACGTCGGCAGCAACACGGTCCTGCTCCTCACCCTCGGCGTCCGGTCCGACGGTCGTGCCAGCACACGGGATTCCGCGCTGACCACGACGCGCCTCGCCGCCGGCCTGCGCGACGGCCAGCCCCTCGACCCCGAGGCGCGGGCACGAACCCGCGATGCGGTGGTGGAGATGGCGCGGCGAGCCCGGTCGCTGGGCGCCCGCTCGATCTGGGCCTTCGCCACCGGCGCCGCGCGCCGCGCCAGCGACGGCCGCGCCTTCGCCGCCGAGCTGGCGCGCGCCGCCGGCTGTCCCGTCGAGGTGCTGTCGGGCGAGCAGGAGGCCGCGCTGGCGTATGCGGCCGTGAGGCACGCGCTCGGCGGCGACGACGCGGCACTCCTCACGGTCGACATCGGGGGCGCGACGACCGAGCTGACCCTCGGCCGCGGCGATGCCGTCGAGGGCATGCTGAGCCTTCCGATCGGAGCGCTGGCGCTCACGGAGCGGGGAGGGGATACGGCTGGCCTCGTCGACGCCGCGCTCGCCACCACCGAGCTGCCGGCCCTCGCGCGCGCGCGGGGGGCCGCCGTGCTGGCCTCTGGCGGGACCGCGACCGCGCTCGCGGCGCTCGACCTCGGGCTCCCGGCCTACGACTCCGCGCGCGTCCACGGTCACGCGCTGGCGGTCGGACGCCTCGCCGCGCTCGCGGGACGGGCGCACCGTGCCGCGGAGGGTGTCCTCGATCCCGGGCGCGCACGCGTCCTGCCGGCAGGGGCGTGCGTGCTGGAACGTGTGGCGCGTGCGTCGGGCGTCACCACGGTCCGTGCCAGCGACCACGGCGTGCGCCATGCCTATCTCCGGCAACGGCTCGCGAGCGCGGGAGTCGACGCCGACCTGCGAGCCCTGTGGGATTGACCGCCGAGCAGCTCGCCGCGGCACGGGTCCCCGATCCCGGCCGCGTGCTCGCGGCCGCCGCGGCGTGTGGCGAGTGGCTGGAGGCTGCGCCGCCGGGCCCGATCCTCGCCGGTCTCTCGGTCACCGCCGATCCGGCCGGAGCGCTGCACGTGCTCCGCCAACTGCTCGAGGAGACCCGGCCGGCGCTCACCTCCGCCGAGGTCGTCGCGCTCCTGCGCCTGCTCGGCGGCAGCCCCGCGCTCGCCAAGGCGCTCGCCGCGGAGGGCGCTGGCTGGCCGGCGGTCCTGCGCGGGCTCCTGGCGGAGGAGCGGCGCGACGCGGCGGCGCATCGCGACGCGCTCGATGCCCTCGGCGTCGCCGGGGCGCTCCCGCGCGAGACGCTGCAGGCGCGGCTCCGCCTCTATCGCCGCCGCGAGCTGCTGCGCGTGGGAGGCCGGGATCTTCTCGGCCTCGCGACCGTCGACGACACGATGCGCGAGCTGAGCGCGCTGGCCGATGCGGTGATCGACGCCGCGCTCGCCTCCACCCGGGCCCGCCTGGCGGAGGAATGGGGAGGCGACGGGCAGGTCGCATTCGTCGTCCTCGGCATGGGCAAGCTCGGCGGCGGCGAGCTCAACTACAGCTCCGACGTCGATCTGGTCTACGTCTACGATCGCGACGGCGACCATCCCGGCGGCCGGACGCTGCGCGAGTTCTGCGTGCGGATCGGGCAGGAGGTGACCCGTGCCCTCGCGGAGGTGACGGCCGACGGCTTCTGCTTCCGCGTCGATCTGCGCTTGCGACCGGGAGGCGGCGAGGGACCGGTGGCGGTGTCGCTGGCCGCGCTCGTCTCCTACTACGAGGCCTTCGGTCAGACCTGGGAGCGCGCCGCGTGGCTGAAGGCTCGCCGCGTGGCAGGCGATCACGACCTGGGTCAGGCGATCACGCGGGAGCTGACGCCGTTCGTGTACCGGCGCTTCCTCGACTACGGCATGCTGGAGGACCTGAATGCGATGAAGCGGCGCGTGGACGCGTCGCTGCGAGACCCGGGCGCCCATCGGCGCAACGTGAAGCTGGGGCGTGGCGGCATCCGGGCGGTCGAGTTCTGGGTCCAGGCGCACCAGCTGATTCACGGCGGCAAGGACCTGCGCTTGCGCGAGCGCAGCACGCTCGGCGCGCTCGCCGTCCTCGCGGACGCCGGCTACGCGACCCGGGAGCAGACCGCCACGCTGGCGGCGGCGTACCGCTTCCTGCGCGATCTCGAGCACAAGCTGCAGATCGTCCAGGAGCGCCAGACGCAGATCGTTCCCGACGATCCCGAGGAGCTCGGCATGCTGGTGCGCCGGCTCGGCCTCACCGGCGACGATGCCGAGGCCGAGTTCTGGCGGCGCCACGAAACCCACACGGGTGTGGTGGACGCCGCCTTCACGGCGCTGTTCCACGGTCCGGAGGAGGAGCGCCGGCGCGAGGAGCGTCCCGAGCTCACCACCCTCATGGATTCGCTCGAGCACGAGGAGCAGGCGCTCTCGCGGCTCGGTCAGCTCGGCTTCCGCGACCTCGAGGGCGCACGGCGGGAGCTCCGCCTGCTACGCGACGGACCGTCCTACGCGCCGGCGTCGCCGCGCCGTCGCGAAGCGCTGGCGGCGCTGGCCCCGAGCCTGCTCGCCGAGATCGCCGCCTCCGCGGCGCCCGACGGTGCCTTGCACCACGTCGCCAGCTTCATCACCACCGTCGGCGCGCGCACGAGCTATCTCCACCTGCTGCTGGAGAACCCGGGCATCATGCGGCTGCTGGTGCGGCTCTTCGCCACCAGCGAGTTCCTGTCCCGCTTCTTCCTGCGCCATCCCGAGCTCCTCGACAGCCTGGTGCGCGCCGATCTCGTGCGGCTCAGGCGCTCCCGCGACGACCTCGCGCGCGAGCTCGGTGCGCGGCTCGGCTCCGCACAGGACTACGAGTCCGAGCTGGACATCCTGCGCCGCTTCCGCAACGAGGAGTTCCTGCGCATCGGTGTGCACGACATCCAGGGCGAGCTGCGACCGGCGGACGTCTGCAGCCAGCTCTCGGCCCTGGCCGACGTCTGCCTGGCGCAGGCGCGCGGTCTGGCGTGGCGCGACGTGACGCGGCGGCTCGAGTTGCCACCCGAGCCCCCGAGCGAGGGGCTCTCCGTGATCGCGATGGGAAAGCTCGGCGGCGAGGAGCTCAACTACCACTCCGATCTCGACCTCATCTTCGTCTACGACGCGCGCGACGCGGACTGGTGGCGCGAGCACATGGCGCCGCACGAGTTCTTCACCCGCGTCGCGCAGCGGACGATGAACGTGCTCCAGACGTCGACGCGCGAGGGCGTTGCCTACCGCATCGACACGCGCTTGCGACCGTCGGGCAACCAGGGCCCGCTGGTGTCGTCGCTCGACGCCTTCGAGGCCTATCACCGGTCGAGCGCCCAGCTCTGGGAGCGCCAGGCGCTCATCCGGGCGCGGCCCCTCGAGGGCCCGGAAGGGCTGCGTGCGCGGCTCGAGGCGACGATCACGCAGTTCGTCTACGGGCGCGGCCTCGACCCGGCCGACGTGGGCGAGATGAACAGGATGCGTGAGCGCATCGCGACCGAGCGCGCCGCAGACGACGGGCAGCACCTCAACATCAAGACCGGCCGCGGCGGCCTGGTCGACGTCGAGTTCGTCGTCCAGATGCTCCAGCTTCGCCATGGTCACCGCGAGCCGCGCCTGCGCCAGCGGGGGACGCGTGCGGCGCTCGCGGCGCTGGAGGCGACCGGCTTCCTGCCGGTGGACGACGCCCGCCGGCTGCACGAGGGCTACGACTTCCTGCGTGCCCTCGAGAGCCGCCTGCGGATCGAGCGCGACCAGCCGGTCGAAGCCCTCGACACCGACCCCGACTCGCTCCTCGGCGTTGCCCGCCGGCTGGGGTACGCGGGGCCGGACGAAGCGGCGGTGGCGGCCTTGCGCGCCGATCACGAGCGGCATCGCATGGCGATCCGCGAAGCGTACGATCGGGCCTTTGCCGACGCGGCGTCGTGACCTACGCGGCTTGCCTTGCCGGCGACCTTCGGGCTAGCTCTGGCGAGCGATGCAGAAGACCGAGCGCATCTGGCTCGACGGCGAGCTGGTTCCCTGGGAGGCCGCGCAGGTGCACGTGATGACGCACACCTTGCACTACGGCCTCGGTGTGTTCGAGGGGATCCGCTGCTACGAGGGTGCCGACGGACGCTCGGCCATCTTCCGGCTCCGAGAGCATCTCGAGCGCCTGTTCGGATCGGCCCACATTCTCGAGCTCGCCATGCCGTACTCGCGCGAGCAGCTCGCCGATGCCTGTCGCGAGACCGTACGCGCCAACCGCCTGCGCGAGTGCTACCTGCGCCCGATCGCATTCCTCGGCGACGGCGACATGGGACTCTCGGCGCGGCCGCCGACGCGCGTCGCGATCGCCGCGTGGCCGTGGGGCGCGTACCTCGGCGACGACGGCGTCCGCAACGGCGTGCGGCTCAAGACCAGCTCCTTCCAGCGCTTCCATCCCAACACCCTGTTCACCAAGGCGAAGGCCGTTGGACACTACGTGAACTCCATCCTGGCGGCGCAGGAAGCGCGCGGCGGCGGCTACGACGAGGCGCTCCTGCTCGACGTCGACGGCTACGTGTCGGAGGCGAGCGGCGAGAACATCTTCATCGTGCAGCACGGCGTGGTGAAGACCACGCCGCTGCCGACCGTGCTGGGCGGGATCACGCGCGACGCGGCGATACGCCTCCTCACCGACCTCGGCGTCGCGGTTCGCGAGGAGCGCTTCACGCGCGACGAGGTCTATCTCGCGGACGAGGCGTTCGTCACCGGCACGGCCGTCGAGATCACGCCCGTGCGCGAGCTGGACGGGCGCCGCATCGGCACGGGACGTCCCGGTCCGGTGACGGCCCGACTGCAGGAGCTCTTCCTCGCGGTCGTCCACGGCGGGGACGCGCGCTACGCCGACTGGCTGACGCCCGTCTGACGAACATCGCTTGCGTCCCGGGGGGGCCTCAGGTAGCTACGCCGGCCATGGGAGACGGGAAGCTTCACCGGGTCGCCTGGGTCACCTGGTTCGCCGCCGTGCCGCTCGCGCTGGTCGCGTGCGGGGGCGGGCGGCGGCACGAAGGCCACCACGACGACCACCGTCGCTCCGAAGGCGGCCGCGCCCACGGCCGCCCCGTCCGGCGAGACCGAGGACGAGGACGAGTACGAGCTCGACGTGATCGCGGAAGCCGAGCCCGACGAGGGCGCCCCGCCCCTCAAGGTGCAGTTCACCGCATCGGTGGAGGAAGAGGAGGGGGGGCCGTGGACCTACGCGTGGGACTTCGGCGACGGCGCCAAGAGCACCGAGCAGAATCCCGTTCACACCTACGACAAGGTGGGCGAGTACACGGCTACCCTGACCGTCACCGATCAGAAGGGCAACAAGGGTAACGACGAGATCGACATCTTCGTCGAGACCGACGAGGGCGACGGCGGCGAGTAGTCGCGACGGCGTGGCCGGTCACGGACACGCCGACTCGACCTGTTGTTCGGCCCACTCGAGCTCGCTGAGCGCGGGTGCGAGCGCAGACGCTACCGGGCGGCACCGGTAGCTGTTTCCCTGCAGGCAGCGCGTGAGGTCCGCGGCACGGGCGTTGGCGACCGCGGCTGCCTGGCGCCAGCGTTCGCGAGCCCGGACGCACGGATCGACGCGCTCGAAGAGGCGAGGGGGCTCTTCCTCCTCCGTTCCCTGGGCGCCGCGCGCGGGCGTCGCGGGGGCTGACGGAGACGGGGGCGGTACGACGGTGGCGGCGGGCGGCGGCGGTGCGGCCGGGGTGCGAGGCGGCGGCGCGATCTTGGCGGCAGGCGGAGGAGGGGAGGAGGCGGTGATGCTTCGGGCGCTGGCGGCGCGACGCTCGGCGCTGGCGTCGGCGGAGCGGCTGCGGGAGCAGGGGGCGGTGCGGGGGGCGGAGGGAGCGTCGTCGGCGGAGTGGTCGGAGGCGGCGTGGTGGGTGGCGGCAGGGTCGTCGGCGGCGGTGCCGCGGCGACCGCGGGTGCGCTGGCCACGCCCACGACCTCGATCGCGTCGGGGCTGCGCACGATCATCTCGGCGCGTCCCGCAAATCGGCGCACGGTGCCAGTGGCCCGGACACGCTTGCCCTCGTAGAGCCGCTGCGGCTGGTGCGGCAGATCGGTGAGCAGCGGGATCAGGAGGACGACGCGGAACGCGCTCGGATCGTCGGGCGCGAAGTCGAGCACGCAGGTCGCAGCCTCGAGGTGCGCCTGGACGACGTCACCCTCGACCGTCACCACGTCCCCGACGTACGCGGATGCCGCCCGCCACGGGACGACGTCGGTGGCACATACCACGGCACTCGTGGCGGCGAGCCACGCAGCACAGACGACCACCAGCCAATCCGGAACCCGGGGACGCATGGCCGCACTGCCTTAGCGGGCGTGGACGCGCGGCTGCAAGCGCGAAGCGCCCGGGCGCGCGGCCAGGAGAGCGCCCCGAGACTCCGTCTCGGGTCGGGACGGAGAGCCGAGCCGAGCTCGAGACGGGATGAACAGTGCGGCTGTCGTGCCGCGGCCGGCAAAGCCGGCGCGGCAGACGTTCCGGAGCCTGGCCCTGCGGCCGAGACGGCCGATTGCGGGGGGCGCAGGACAGGTTGGGCCAGAGCCTCGGGCGAGCCAAGTTTTGCCGCGCCGGCTTTGCCGGCCGCGGCATGGCGTCCGCGCGATTCATCGAACGCCACACACTCGCCTTCTCTTTCGACCCGAGACGAAGTCTCGGGTCGTCCTCCTAGCCCCGCGATCCCGGTGCTCGCTCGCGCGCCTCGCTCACCGTGAGCGGCCGTCCGCCGAACGATTTCCCGTTCAGCGCGCCGACGGCAGCTTCGGCTTGGTCGTCCGTTGACATCTCCACGAAGGCAAAGCCACGCGGCCGGCCTGTCTCGCGGTCAATGACGATCTTGACCTCGTGGACCTGGCCGCCTCCCTCTTCGAAGAGGGCGCGGAGCTGTGCCTCGGTGGTCTGGTAGGGAATGTTTCCGACGTATAGTCGCTTGCCCATTCTCGCTCCCGCTCAGCCTCGCGTAGTGCGTGGCCGCCCGATCTCCCGTGGCCGCCTTCTAGCATGCCATTGGAGCGGCGGTCTAGGCTTTCCTTCAAGCACTGCGACACAACGGCTCAGGGATCGCGAGCGCCGGGGGACGCCGCGTTTCCGGCTTCGGCGGCGCGCCGACCCGCTCGGCGCCAGGCGACTCCCAGGAGCATGAGGGCCAGGCCGAGAGCGGCCGCGCCGACGAGGAGCGGCGAAGCGGCAGCGCGTCCGGTGTCGACCGTCACGACGGCCGAGGCCACGCTCAGGTGCCGGCGGCCGTCCACGACGTAGTCGAAGAGCGCGAACATTCGAGCGCTGCTGCCGGGCACCGCGCCGTCGTTCTGCACCACGAGCGGCACCTCGCTCCGGCCCTGCGCCGGCACGGCGGCGGGCTGGCTCTCCGGCTCGATCGTGAGCCCGCCAGGTAGCGCGACGATCACGCGCCCGTGGACGGGCGCTGGCGTCGGGTTCTCGAGCGCCAGGGCGGCGCGTCCGAAGCGGGTCACGGGTGAGACCGTGAGGGTCGCGTGCACCTCGGGGACGGGCAGCAGGCCAGGGGTCTCGACTGCCGTGACGGCGGGGATCGACGTGCGGTGCCCCGTCCGATCCGTGTACGTCACGCGGAACATGGCCGCCACGGCGCCTGGCTCCGCTGGCGGGGGCAGGTCGAAGGTCCAGGTGTGACGCGCCCCGGGCGGCAGCGCGGCGAGCGCTGCGCCGCGCTGGTCGCGCCCCTGGTAGACGACCTCGGCCGTCACGTCGTCGAGGGGAGCGTCGCCACCGTTCGCCGCTTCGAGTCGCAGCGCGGTACGGTCGGTCACGGCGGCCGTCGCCGTCGTCTCCACCGTCGCGGCGGCCCGCGCCGTCGCCGCCAGCGCCATCATCAGCGACACGAGCCAGGACCGCGGAGACACCCGGCGCAGCTAGCAGAGGCCGGCGAGGCGCAGCAACCGCGACGCTTGAGACGCGCCGCGAACCTGGGCTAAGGGTGACGCCGTCATCAGAGGAGGACGTCCCGTGGAAGACATCCGGTTCGACGACATCGCGACCCTCAAGTCCAAGATCAGCGACACCTTCGGGGACTGGAGCGATCCCCTCGAGGTGACGCAGGACATGATCAACCGCTTCGCCGAGCTGACCGGGGACCATCAGTGGATCCACGTCGACGTCGAGCGGGCCAAGCGCGAGAGTCCCTTCGGTGGAACCATCGCGCACGGCTTTCTCACCCTGAGCCTTCTCCCCGCGATGCGCAGCAAGGCCGCCTGGAAGGTGGTCGGCTACGGCAACGCCACCAACTACGGCGCCAACAAGCTGCGCTTCGTCTCGCCGGTGCCGGCAGGCGCCAAGGTGCACTCGCACGGGCGGTTGATCGGAGTCGAGGCCCATCCCAAGGGGACGCAGATGACGCAGGAGATCGTGGTCCACGTCGTCGGCAGCGATCGGCCCGCGCTCCTCTACGAGATGGTCGTGCTCTACCACCCGGCGGTGAAGCGAGGCTGAGTGGTCCTTCCGATCGGAGACGCGCCGAACCCGAGGGGCGTTCCGGTCGTCACGTATCTCCTGATCGCGGCGAACGTCGCGGTCTACCTGCTCGTCACCTTGCCGCTGGGTGAGCGGCGTCCAGCGGCGAACGATCCCGCGCTGCACGAGTACGTCCGCGTCATGTCGCACGCGGTGGCCAACCGCGCGCAGCTCCAGCAGGTCCTCACCAGCGTGTCGGCGTACGACCTGGTCGTGTTCCGCTGGGGCTTCCGTCCTGCGGCGCCGTCGGCCGCGGACCTGTTCACCTGCATGTTCCTCCACGCCGGCTTCCTCCACCTGTTCGGCAACATGCTCTTCCTCTGGATCTACGGCGACAACGTGGAGCACCGCCTGGGCCCGGTCCGCTACCTGTGCTGGTATCTGGGCACGGGGATCGCCGCGACGCTCTTCCACATGCTCGGCGCCTCCGGCTCCGAGATCCCGCTCGTCGGCGCGTCGGGTGCCATCTCGGGAATCCTGGGCTTCTACTTCGTGTGGTTCCCGCGCAACCGGGTGCGCCTGCTCTGGCTACTCCCGCCGTTCCTGATGCAGGTCTTCGAGGTCCCGGCGCGCATCGTGCTCGGCATCTACCTCGTGCTCGACAACCTGCTCCCCTACCTGATCGTGAGCAGCGATGCGGGCGTGGCGCACGGGGCGCACATCGGCGGCTTCCTTGCCGGGCTGGCCGCCGCCTGGGTGATGGACCGGCGCGAGGTCACGGTGCGTCCCGGAGAGTTCGCCGACGCGCTGGAGGTCTCGCTGCGCGAGGAGCCCCAGTGGCGCGCCCGAATCGCCGGCGCCATCGACCAGGGACGCATGGAGGAAGCGGCGGTGGAATACTTCGAGGTGCCGGCCCACGCCAGCCGCGGACTTCTCACGCCCGAGCGCTCGATGGCACTGGCGCGCTGGCTGCAGGAACACCGGCACCTCGAAGCCGCGCTGGCCGTGGCCCGGCGGCACATGCGCGATTTCCCGAACGGCCCGGGTCTCGCGGAGGCACATCTGCTCGCCGGCCAGGTCCTGCTCGAGTCCCAGCAGCCGACGCCCGCGTACCAGCACTTCCTGGCCGTGCTCGACGCCGGCTCCGACGGAGCGATGGCGGCGGCGGCGCGCGCCGGTATCGCGTCGGTCGAGCGCTTGCAGAAGCGGCAGATCGGACACCCCCACGTCCGGCGGGCGTGACGGCTGACGCGTCCGGGCAGCTTGACACGCAGCGGGGAAAGATTGATGTACGCGCGCCCCGCGGCGAGGATGCCGGGGTCGCAAAGGGAGGGGGTCATGATGGGACTTCGGACGGTTGCAATCGGCCTGGCCGGCGGGCTCGCGCTCGCCGCGTGCGCGCATCGACCGCCGCCGATGCCGCCTCCGCCTACGGCCGTCCGGACGGTCGAGAAGGTGCCGGGCGGCGTCGAGGTGAACCAGGTCCTGACGGTCACGGCCGTCGTCAGGCGGGTCGATCCGCGGCGCCGCATGGTGGCGCTGGTCGGACCCGACGGGCAGGTGACGACCCTCCGGGTCGGTCCGGGCGTACGGAACCTGGACCGGGTACGGAGAAACGATCACGTGGTCGTGTCCTACACGGAGTCGGTTGCGCTGCGCCTGAAGAAGCCGGGCGGGCCCCCGGAGGCGACGGTGACGGAGGAGGTCGCCACCGCCGAGCCGGGCCAGAGGCCCGCCGCAGAGGTTGGGGACGTGGTCACCGCCACCGCCAAGATCGTCGGCATCGACCGCGCAGGGCAGACGGCGACGCTCGTGGGCCCGCGTGGCAGGCGGCTCACCGTCAAGGTGAGGGACCCCGCGCTGCTCGACAGGGTGAAGGTCGGCGATCGCGTCCAGGCGACGTATCGCGAGGCGCTCGCCGTCTCCGTCGAGCCGGCGCCGACGCAGTAGCCGTCCTCGCCCGCCGGACGCTTGAACACCCCCCCGACGGCGGATACACCGCGGGTGACACGGCGAAAGTGGTCGGCCCGCGGGCGGCCGCGCCCGGAGCCGGGAGATCGGACCCAGGTCCGCGATATCCGGTAGGGACCCTGTCGGGTCCCGGAAGGGGGAGCCGTCATGATGCGTGGCATGCGAGGGATGGCGCTCGTCGGGGCGCTGGTGGGGACCGTGGCGCTCGTCGGATCCGGTTGCAGCCGGGACGAAGCCAAGGGACCGGCCGAGACGCTCGGCAAGAAGGTCGACGAGGCCGGTCATGCGACCAAGGAAGCGGCGGCGGATGCGGCCAGGGCTACGGGTGACGCTGCTGCGACGGCCGCGGGGGCGGCCAAGGACGCCGCCAAGGCGACGGCGGACGCGGCAAAGGATGCCGCCGCCGGTGCGGCGAACATCGCCAAGGACGCCGCCGCCACGGCCAAGGACGCTGCCGCCGACGCGGCCGGCGCAGCCAAGGGTGCTGCGGCGGATGCGAAGGACGCGGCCAGAGCGACCGGCGATGCAGCCCGCGACGCGGCGGCCGGCGCGGCCGACAAGGCTGCCGATGCGGCGCACGGAGCCGCCAAGACCATGCACGACGCCGCCGACGCGGCGCGGGACAAGTAAGGCGACGTCAGCGAGCGGAGTCCCGTGTCGGACCGGGACTCCGCGGCGCCTCCTCGCCACGCGGGGTGAAGCCGCGCGCCCGTTCCTCGGCGGCTGCGAGGTTGCCGAGGCCGACGGTGGAACCTGCCGATCCGAGGAGCACCTCGAGCGGGTCGCGCAGGTCGTCGACGTAGCCGAGAGCGTACGCGCCGCGGGCGTACCCCATCAGCCTGAGTAGCGGCTCCGGCAGCGTCCGCGCGATCTCGACGGGCACCGAGAGGTACTGGTTCTCCTCCTGGCGCAGCCAGCTCACCGCATAGGTGATGTTGAGACCGAATCGGGTGCCGTCGCTGCGATTGGCGCCGGCGCCGTGATAGAGCGAGCCGGTGTAGAACAGCACCGATCCCGCCGGCATCTCGGCCGGCACGGTGTCGTGCTCCCGGAACTCGCGCCGGTCCTCGAGGCGGTGGCTTCCCGGAACGAGGCGCGTGGCACCGTTCGCCTCGGTGAAATCCGTCATCGCCCAGATGGTGTTGCACTGCACCTCGTACCCCGAGGGGAAGGGGAAGAAGTCGAAGGCCCACTGGTCGCGGTGGACGAGCTGAGCGGGCTCGCCCGGGCCGATGGCGATCACCTGGGTCAGGTGAAGCTGGAAGCTGGTCGCATGCGCCAGCAGGCCGCCCACCGCGTCGATCACGAGGGGATGCATGACGATGTCGCGGCAGGTGGCCGAGCGCGCCACGAGCCCGCCGGTGCGCCGGGTCCGGCGCCCGGCGAAGTCGTCGGGTCCCACGGGGGTGGCGTCGAGGTAGGATTTCAGCTCGGCACGAGCCTGATCGAGGAGCGCCGGGGGCACGACGCTTTCCACGATGGCGCAGCCCTGCTGGGCGAGCGCGTCCGCGACATCGCGACCGGCGGCAGCTGCCGAGAGGCGGGGAATCGACATGCGGCCGGGCTACTGCGCCCGGGTGGCGTGCGTCAAGACGCCGCGCTCGCGCAGGGCGCTCGATTGCTCGAGGAGCGCCGCGATCTTGCAATCCCCGTCGGCCTGGGTGATGGTCGAGAGTCGTCGACGCATGAGATTCCTTTCCGCCTTGAGGAGAAATCCGCGAGACGCGGACCGTGCGCCCGCAGCCGCTTCGCCCTCGATGGCGGCGGATCTGCGCGAGGAGGTCCTGGAGCACGGGCTCGATGCCGCCCGGGCGCTCGCCCTGGGCGATGCGCTCGAGGCCGAGGGTCACCTCCTCGATGCGCTCGAGGTGCTCGTGCAGGCAAACCGCCTGCGGCCCGACGACGCGGTCGAGCAGCGCCTCGTGCGCCTGCGGGGCGCGGCGTTTGGACAACTCGACCACTCGCTCTCGCCGCGGGCGTGGCCTCCGGTCGTACCCGAGGATACCGCGGGCGGTCCGGAAGGACCGCCGGTCGTGACGCCCGCCGGGCTCACCCCTGGGCTGCTGCTGAACGGCATCCTCCGACACGGGTCGGTCTGGGTGCGGGGCCTCGTGCCGCGCGCACGGGTGGCGCGGTTGCGCAGCGCCATCGACCGGTCCTTCGAGGCCTACGACGCCACCGACGCCGGCCGGGCGACGGCGGGGATGGCACGCTGGCACTCCCCGCTGGACGGCATCCAGAACCCGGCCATCGCGCGCGCCTGGAGGCGACAAGGGAACGGCGTCC
Organism: uncultured delta proteobacterium; assembly: GCA_963815115.1. Lineage (GTDB taxonomy): Bacteria > Desulfobacterota > Binatia > DP-6 > DP-6 > CAVQLX01. The sequence continues at coordinate 1,110,313 of CAWFFN010000005.1, forward strand.
TCACCGCCGATTCGCCGCGCGCGTTCTTCGAGTTCATGGAGACGGTACACGAGCTCGGTCTCGATCGCCTGATCGCCGCCTATCTGGGAGAGCGTCCCGTGCTGTCGGCGGAGAAGTGCACGCTGTTCCGTGTCGATGCGCGCGACTGGCGTGTCCGCCTGGCGAACTGGCACCAGGATGGTGCCTTCCTCGGAGGCGGCATCCGCACGGTCAACGTGTGGTTCGCGCTGTCGCGCTGCGGTCGCGATGCGCCGGGCATGGAAGTGATCCCGCTCCGCCTCGATCGTGTGCTGCCGGTCGGGGAGGGTGCCAGCCACTACGGGTGGACGGTCTCGCCCGAGACGGTCGCTCGCGAGCTGCCAGGCGTGCCGATCTGGCGGCCCGAGTTCGAGGAGGGCGACGTGCTCCTCTTCGATCACCTCACCTTGCATCGCACCGCGGCCGACGAGGGGATGCCGAACGTCCGCTACGCGATCGAGAGCTGGTTCTTCGCTCCCTCGGTCTATCCCCACGAGCTGTCGACTCCCCTCGTCGTGTGAGTCAGGGGTCCGCAGGCATACTTGACCTCCTGGCGCGCGTCGGGCATCTGGTCCTCCGTGACGTCGTCGTTCGGAGCGCGCTGTCGCTGTACCGAGGCCCGGGGGGCCCTCCGCGCTCGCGGTCGCGTCGCGTTGTCCTTCGCCGAGTAGCTCGAGCGAACTCCGTCGTGATCCGAAGGCCCGGGAGGCACCCGCCCCCGGGCCTTCGTTTTTCCTGTCGGCACGACGTGACGAGTATTCACGGAGGGACCCACGATGAGACATGGGCAGCAAGATCCGGCCGTGGCCGGTCCGCTCGATCGGCTGTTCTCGCGCGGCGAGCGGCTCTTGATGCTGGCGGCGCTCGAGGACGGCATCCGGACCATCCTCACGGCGACACGCCGGCCGGTCCCGCAGAAGAGGCTCGAGGCGGAGCTCGATTGGCTGACGAGCGACGATCCCCGCCCGCTGTTCGGCTTCGTGAGCCTGTGCGATTTCCTCGGGATCGACGCCGCCTACCTGCGCGAGCGCGTCCTGGCTTCGCGCTCGCTTCCGCATCGATCTGCCTCGACCGCGCACCGTCGAGGACCCGGCGCTGGTCGACCGCATCCGCGGCGTGGTGCGCACGATCCGGCGCGGGACGCAGGAGGAATCCACGCCTTGAGTTGACAAACCAGGCGGCGGGCGTAGGCGGGGATGGTGACCGAACGCACGGGCGACGGCATCGATCGGCGTGAGTTCCTGCGTCGCGGCGCCTTGCTCGGACTCGGTGCAGGGCTCGCCCCGAACGCCGTGCTGGCGGTCAGCAACGCCGAATCGCCCGGCCCGCCGCAGATCCAGGCGCATCGTACGCTCGGGCGAACGGGCCTCGAGGTGTCGGACATCGCCTTCGGGTCGAGCCGTCTCGGCGAGAACGACGACGACCTCGTCCGGCACGCCTTCGACGCCGGCGTGAACTACTTCGACACCGCCGAGACCTACAACGGCGGCGCGTCCGAGACCGCCATCGGCAAGGCGCTCCAGGGCGTGCGCGATCGCTGCCTCCTCGCCTCGAAGGTGGAAGCCTCGGCGTCGGGCCGGCGGTCGGACTTCATGCAGTCGCTCGAGGGCAGCTTGCGGCGGCTCCGCACCGACCACGTCGACGTGTACTTCAATCATGCGGTGAACGACGTGGCGCGCATGAAGAACCCGGAGTGGCGCGCCTTCGTCGCGGAAGCGAAGCAGCAGGGCAAGATGCGCTTCGCCGGCATGTCCGGCCATGCCGGACGACTCATCGAGTGCCTCGACTACGCCCTCGATCACGATCTGGTCGACGTGGTGCTCGTGGCCTACAACTTCGGCCAGGACCCCGCCTTCTACCAGCGCCTGCTGCGGGATTTCGACACCATCTCGCTGCAGCCCGAGCTGCCGCGGGTGATCCGCAAGGCCAAGGACAAGGGCGTGGGCGTTCTCACCATGAAGACGTTGATGGGCGCGCGCCTGAACGACATGCGTCCCTACGAGACGGGCGGGAAGACGTTCGCGCAGGCGGCGTTCCGCTGGGTGCTGTCCAATCCCGCCGTGAGCGGGGTCGTCATCTCGATGACCAGCCGCGAGCGCATCGACGAGTACCTGGGCGCGTCGGGAGCGTCGGCGCTGCGTGCCGGCGACCTCGTGCTCCTCGCCCGCTACCTGGGCATCCAGGGCGACGCCTACTGCCGCCACGGCTGCGCCGCGTGCGAGGATGCCTGCCCCAGCGGGGTCCCGATCGCGGAGGTGCTGCGCACCCGCATGTACGCGCGCGACTACGAGGACCTGGCGCTGGCGCGCCGGGAATACGCGCGTCTCGGCGACGGCGCGCGCGCGTGCCTCACGTGCAGCGCGCGGGCGTGCGCGGGCGCGTGCCCGCATGGGCTCGCCCCGGATGTGCTGGTTCCCGAGGCGCACCCGATGCTCGCGTGAGCGGGGCCCCGGGCCGCGACATGCCAAGGGCGGGCCATTCGCGCGGCGGGCCGCTCGACATGCCCCTGCGTGCAAAGTGTCGCAACGGCGATGAGGATGCGGTATCAGTGTCGCATGGCCGACGACCGCCCTGCCGCAACGTCCTTCACCCGCATGACGGACGCGACGCAGGAGGACTACGCGGTGATCGCCCGGCACTCGCTCGGCTTCATGCAAGGACTGCCCGACCGTGTCCTCCGTCACCTGTCCCTGCTCGCCGGTGACACGGGTGGATACGCGGTCGACCGGCTGACGCACTGCCTGCAGACCGCCACGCGGGCGCACCACGACGGGCGCGACGAGGAGTACGTGACGTGCGCGCTCCTGCACGACATCGGCGACACCCTCGCCAGCATGAACCACTCCGAGCTCGCCGCGGTGATCCTCGAGCCGTTCGTATCCGAGGAGAACCACTGGATCGTCAAGCATCACGGAATCTTCCAGGGGTACTACTTCTTCCATCACGTCGGGCTCGACCGGAACATGCGCGATCGCTACCGCGATCACCCTCACTGGCGCGCGTGCGCGCACTTCTGCGCGGCGTACGACCAGAACAGCTTCGATCCTGCCTACGCCACGCTGCCGCTCGAATTCTTCGAGCCCATGGTTCGCCAGGTGTTCAGCGCGCCGAAGCGCTCGATCTACATACCCGACGAAGGGTAGGGCGGTCGGCTGGTCGCCGCCGCGCCGCCAGATCGACTGCGCGTCTGCCCACCGGTGCTCCGGCAGGATGACGGTGCCGACCCGCAGGCTCGACCCGCCTCCCCGCTTGGTCCAGGCGCGATCTATTGCTCGTCGCGGTAGGCGGTGAGAGCGCGCATCGGACCGATGTGGACCACCTGCGGTCGCCCGCTGGCGACGTCGAGGCGGCGCTCGGCCGGCGCGTAGCCCGCGGCGCGCACCGTGATGGAGTGCATTCCTGCCGGAAGCGCGAGCCAGCGATCGTCCAGACCGCGACCATCGACCCAGGGATGCTGGTCGAGGTCGACCGTGGCGCCGTCGGGGACCTCGCGGAGCTGCACCAGACCATAGGTGGAACCGTAGTCATCGGGAGGTGGCGCCTCGGCTTCGGGGGCCGTGTCGTCCTGCGGCGCCTCGCCTTCAGGAGGCGGGGCATACTGCGATGGCGCAGCGGCATTCGCATCCGGGGAAGTGTCCGGATCACCCCCGTAGTAGCCGGGAGGAGGATAGGAGGGGTACGAGGGATCCGAATCCGTCGGATATGCGCCGGGAGCGTACGCGGGCGGGTAGGCGTAGCCGTAGTAGGGGTACGCATAGGGACTGTAGGCGAAGCCGCCGCCGATGACGACGCCGGGGCCCCGCCTCACCCAAACGGGATGGCCGCCCCAGCCGCCGCCCCATCGTGGGCCCGACCAGCCTGGTCCGTGACCCCCGCTCCATCCAGGTCGCGGTCCTCCGGGGGATCGTCCTCCCGGCCCCCGTGCGCCGGGCCCCGGATGCCGTCCACCTCCGTCGAAATGGCCGCCGCCAGGTCCGCGGCCGGCACCTGGACCTGGTCCGCCACCGTGTCCACCGCCGCCCGGTCCGCCTCCTCCACCGTGACCGCCGCCGTGCGGGCCTCCGAGCGCAGTGCCGGCGACCGCGAGTGAGAGGGAGAGAGCGCCAGCAGCGATCGACGCGAGACGCGAAGCTGGTTTCATGGCCACGTGCGTCGTCGAACACCCGTGGACCGTCGCGGTTACTACGGGATGTCGGCCGCGCTCGCCGTCGCCCGGCGTAGCACATGCGAGGCGCGCGGCGGCCCACCGAGACCAGCCAGCGTCAGGTCGGGCGCGGAGGTCTCGTGGGGACGGTCCAGCGCCCGCTCGCGGAGACGCCGACTCAGGCGCGAAGCTGCTCGACCAGCGGGGCATGCCGGTCGAGCAAGGCGAGCACGTCGTCGCGCCCGACCGACGGCACCGGCAGGATGCCGCGCGCGAAGCCGAGGTCGCGCATGGAACGGAGCGCATCCGCATCGCCCGGCGCCCAGAACAGCGACAGCTCGATGGAGCGCGGGTCGCGTCCCCTGGCGGCCGCCTGCTCGTGGAGCGTGCGGATGGCGCCGGGCAGGTCGGGAAGGGCGAATCCGATCGGCACCCACCCATCGCAGTAGTCGACGACGCGCCTCAGGCTCTTGCGCGACGCGCTCCCCAGGATGATCGGTGGATGCGGCTTCTGGAGAGGTTTGGGGTACTGCCAGATGGGATCGAAGTTCACGAAGGCGCCGTGATACTCCGCCGCCTCCTCGGTCCAGATGCGCTTCATCGCCTCGACGCGTTCGCGCAGCACCGTCCAGCGACGCCCGAAGGCCGTGCCGTGGTTGCCCATCTCCTCGACGTTCCAGCCCGCTCCGATGCCGAAGAGCACGCGGCCGTTCGACAGCTGGTCGAGCGACGAGACCTCCTTGGCGGTGGTGATGGGGTCGCGCTCGATGATCAGACAGATGCCGGTCGCGAGCTTGATCGTCCTGGTCACGGCGGCCGCCGCCATCAACGCCAGGAAGGGATCGTGGGTGTGCCAGTATTCCTTGGGCAGATCGCCGCCAGCGGGGTAGGGTGTCTTGCGGCTGGCCGGGATGTGGGTGTGCTCGGGGAACCACACCGATTCGAACCCGCGCTCCTCGCAGGCGCGCGCGAAGTCGTCGGGGCGGATGGTGTAGTCGGTCGGAAAGATGGCGACACCGAGCTTCATGGACCACAGCCGTAGCGCGCCCGGCGAGGCGTCGCCAGATGCCGGCATGCTTCGATCGTTCGGACGACCGGAGCTCGGGCCCCGACGTCAGGACGTCTGCGGATGCTTCGCCTGGCGGCGATATTGTGGCGGCACCTCCTGCCAGAGATTGGTCAGGTGCACCACGCCCGCGTCGTCGGTCCAGCGAAAGAGCCGGCCAGGGTTCGGACGCGCCGGCGAAGTGCTGGTATCGCCGGGGTCCGCCTGTGGGGGGGGCGCCGCCGGGGGGTTGGGAATCCAGACCCACGTATAGGGCGTACCGATCCCGTCCCCGCGGCGCTCGTAGCGCCCCGTCGAGAACTCGACGACGTCCGGCATCGGCGGCGCCGCCGGCGGCGCGGGCGGAATCGCCCGGACCTGCGGCGGCGCGTAGGCCGGCGCGACGTCGTACGTTGCCTGCGAGGGATAGTACGACGGCGCGTCGTACGGGCCCGGGTACGGAGATGGGTAGCCATAGTACGGTGACGGATAGCCGTAGTACGGCGACCAGGCCCCGTAGATCCCGATCGGAAGCGGCACGAGGAACGCGCCGAAGGCTCGCGAGCGGAAGAACGGCCGCCGTGTGAAGGGAGCCCGCATGAAGCTCCTGGGGAACGCGCGGCCTCCCGCGAAGACGTGTCCTCGCGGGCCGCCGAACCGCATCGGAAAGGCCCCGGCCGGCGCCGGCAGGCCGGTCGCGAGGAGGGTAAGGAAGACGCCCAGTGCCTGCGCGAGCCTCCTCATCGGGACGCTTTCTTCCCCGAGAGTAGACCACCCCTGGAGACCGGTCCAGGGTCAGCGGTGGGTGCTGCTTCCCGCCAGCGGACGCGGGGGTACGCGCGGGTCCACCTCATCGGCCGCACGCCGCGGGCGATACCCTGCGAGTGCCGACCGAGAACGACAGCGTGGTGGCGCCGACGCCAGGCTGTCCCGGGTGCGGGGAGCCGGCGCCAACGGTCGCGTCGCGGGGGCCACGCGGGAGGTTCCCGCGTGGCCCCCGAACTGCCAATCAGATCGCGACTACGCTGCGGTTCAGCCGCCGCGGCGCCGAGTCACTGGCGGCGGCGGAGGCGGAGGCGGCGGAGGCGGAGGCGGTGGTGCGACCTCTTCCTCCGGGCAGACGAAGTAACCGACCAGCAGCCCGACGAGGCCGCCCGCCACGGCACCGGCTGCAGCACCGGCGGCGATGTGCCCGTTCGGAACGTCAGGGTTGTTGTCGCGGTTGATGTTCTTCACACCGACGCCGCCGCCGATGGCGCCCGGTATGGCGCCAGCAAGGGTCGTCACGGCCATGCAAGCTGGCCTGTTCTCCTGCAGGGTCGCGCACCCGCTCAGCGCGACCAAGGCGAGCAACCCTCCTGCCGTCATTCTCACCAGTCGTCTCATGATGCTCTCCCCTCTCGCGGTTGGTGAAAGCCCTCTGCCATCGACCAAGTCAGATAGCAAGGGCGGGGTGACAATCAAGCTCTTCTACGACCCGCTCCTCAAGAGTCACACACCAGAAACGTCGGATTCTGGGGGGTCTGTCAACCACAGAAGTGGACATTTTTGTGCCGGTCGTCTGCTCGTGAGGCACGTCCGGGGCGGCGATTCCAGTCTCGCATCGATGGTGATGGCCCACCGTGCCGGCGGCGGCCCGACCCTGCAACGGCCACCAGCCGGGCCAGGCCCCGCCGCTGACGGCCGAGAGGCGGGTTCCGCGGCACCTCTAGCCCGCTAGCGGGGGCTGCTAGGGAGGTCCCGGATCACCAAGCAACCCGAGCCGCTACGGTTCGACGACCACCGTGGTGCCGAGCTTGATCCGGTCGTACATCGTGACGATGTCGGGGTTCGACATGCGCACGCACCCGTGGCTCACCGCCTGCCCCAGAACCTCGGTCTTGGCGGTTCCGTGAAAACCGATCGCCCAGCCGTGGTCGAACGCGAACCCGATCCATCGCAGCCCGAGCGGGTTGTTGATGCCCGGGGGAATGCGCCCGCGATCGCGCGACTTGCCGGGGTTGTTGAAATCGAACACCACGAAGTCCGGGTTCACGATCATCTCGTTCACCTGGAACTTGCCGGTCGGGGTGGGGTACTGCGGCCGCCCGATCGCCACGGGGAATCCACCCGCGGGCTGCCGAGCCGGATCGTCGACCACGTAGACCTTCCGCTCGCTGAGCTTCAGGAGGAGATAGGGCTCCTTGCTGACCGGGGCGGCCGCCGGGCTCGGTCCCATGGTCGCACATCCGACGATGCCGGAAGCAAGCGCAAGGAGCACGGCGCACAGGATGCGCGCTGGCGAGGCGCTATGGCGCGTGCGTGAGGAAGGAGGCTGGTGTGTGGGTAGGCTCGGCATTGCGATCGTATGCCAGAATCGAGATCGCTTTTGAAGTCTGCGATTGCACCGGCCGATCTTTTTCACGCGCAGCCGCTTGAGCTCGCGAAAACCTTTGACTGTGGCATATAGTAGGGACGCGACCCGGTGCGCCCGGGCATGCCGAAAACCGCCGCCGATGGGCCACCATCTCCTCGCATCGCTTCGTCAGCCCGCGATCCCCGTGCTGATCGCGCTCCTCGCCGGCGCGGCAGTCAGCGGCTGCGGGGTGGCGGGACCGTCACCGCAATCCGCGAAGCCGGGATCGGCCGGCGCTCCAGGGTCGGCGCCCGGTACGGGGCAGGCCACGAGCGACGGCGGCAAGACGAGTCAGAAGGACGGAGAGCTCACGCACCTGGTGCTCCGCCTGGGGGAGCGGCGTCTCTACCTGATGCAGGACGGATCCGGAGCGCCCGCCTCGTCGTTCCCGATCGCGATCGGCAAAGAAGGCTGGGAAACGCCGACGGGGAGCTTCCAGGTGGAGGAGATGGTGGAGCACCCGGACTTCTTGAAGGTGGACGACAGCGTCGTCCCCATTCGCGTCATCAAACGGATACCGCCCGGGCCGACCAATCCGCTCGGGGAACGCTGGATCCAGTTCGCGCACGGCGAGGGCTGGACGGTCGGGATCCATGGAACGCCGAATCCGGAACTGCTCGGTCGCGCGGTGAGCCACGGATGCGTCCGCATGCGAAATGCCGACGTCCTCCGGGTCTACGAGCACGTCCGCCTCGGGACCCCGGTCATCGTCGAGCCGTAGGCCGCAGGCCGTCGGCAGGCGCGGTCGTCACCATCGCGTACGCCGCCCGCTACCTGCCAGCGGCCCACGATGCCGGACGTTGCAACCACTGGATGGAACCGGCAGCGTGCGCCCGGAGGTTGCCGGAACCCAGCATGGACGATCGTCCCCGCCCCGAGCACCCGCCGCTCGACGCCGGCCTCCGGCGGGAGCTCATCGAGCGCTTCAACGAGATCAATCGTGATCGGTTCGGCGGTCACCTCGGCTACCGTCTGGTGGACGTTCGCCGGGGCTGGGCCCGCATCGATGTCGATTCCACGCCGCAGCTCATGAACCCGTCGGGGGTGATGCACGGCGGCGCCAGCTTCGGCCTCGCCGATTCCGCCGTCGCGGCCGCCCTGGTGACGATCTACGGGCCCGGCTACGCCTTGCTGACGATCGAGATGAAGATCAACTACCTCGAGCCGATCGTCTCCGGGGTGGTGACCGCCGAGGCATCGGTGCTGCGGTCGAGCCGCCGCAGCGCCTACGCCGAGGTGGACGTCTGGGCGGGTGGCAAGCTCGCGGCGCGGGCCTCGACGACGTACATGATCCGTCCGCTCGCTCCAGCCTGAAGCGCCGGCCCGACTTCCTGACGTGAGTGCGCTACTCGAGCGGGAGCATCACGTGCTGCCGGAATGCGTCGCGAGATTTGAGCCGCTCGTACCACGCGAGGACGTGCTCGAGCGGCGCACGGTCGAGGTCGAGGGTGTAGTAGCGATAGCACGCGGCGCCGACCGGGATGTCGCCCATGGTGAGCCGATCTCCGGCGACGAACTGCCGCCCGCGCAGGTGCCGGTCGAGACGCGCCCAGCTCGCCTTCAGGTTGCTCCCCGCCGCGTCGATCTGCGCCCGATCGTGTGTTCGCTCGGAGGCCCGGACGAGACCCCAGAAGACGGTTCGCATGTCCGGGAGCAGCGTCGTCTGCTGCCAGTCCATCCACTGGTCGGCGATCGCCCGCGCCGCGGGGTCGAGCGGCCAGAGCGTTCCGGAGCCGAACTTGGCCGCGAGGTAACGCACGATGACGTTGGATTCCCAGACGACCGCGTCTCCGTCCTCGAGCGTCGGAATGCGGCGGTTCGGGTTCAGCGCGCCGTATGCGGGGGTATCGAGGCCGCCGAACCCGCGTCCCACGTCGATACGCTCGTGCGGTAGCCCGAGCTCACCGATCGTCCACATGACCTTCTGGACGTTGCCCGATGTCGCCCTGCCCCAGACCTTGAGCATCGCGCGCCCCCTGGTTCGCGCGAGAGTACCGTCGTCGCCGTGGTGTATCCACCGCGGGCTGGCCGACGATGGCTCCATGACGCTCCCCGTGGGATTCTCTTGGCGACGAGCCGCTATCGGGCGCTGCTCGCCGCGCGACGCGACTCCTTGCGCCTCGCGGTGTGCTCGACGCGTTCCTCGACCTGGGTCTCGCGATCCCAGATGCGGGGGCCCTTCGCGGCCGTGACGAAGGCGGCGACGTCGCGGGCCTTGTCGAGCACCACGACTCCGTCGCCAGCCTCGATGCCGGCGCGCTCGAGCAGCGGTGTCGCGCCCGCGACGTGGCCGATGACCTTCAGGTGCGCGTAGGCGTCGCGCAGCCAGTCGACGGCGCTGGGATGCCAGACGAGCCGCTGTGCCGCCTCACCGGTCACGGCCACGACGACGGCGTCGAACAGGATCGACGGGCCGGCGGCCAGCGCGTGATCGGCGGTGAGCGGCTTGCCGTCGGCGCCCGCGGCGCCACCGATCCCCGGCGCGACCACCTCCAGGCGACCGTTCTCCTTCTCCACTGCGCCCCGCAGCCCGTCGATCAGCGCGCGATCGCTGCCGTCGGCGACGAGGACCCCGACCGTACGCCCCGCCAGCGTCCTGGGGGCCTTGGCCACCAGGCTGAGCGCCGGAGACGGCTTCATCTCGATCGGCGGACGCGAGGGCTCGATGCGCTCGACCTGGCCTTCCATCGCTAGCTTGTGCGCCACCCGTTCGGAGAGCCGGGTGTCGACGACGGCCAGGTGGCCCAGCATGCGACGGCGGATCGCCACCGTCTCGACCTTGCCGAGCTCGAACGCGAACGCGTTCGCGATGTGGCGCTGCTCGGGCTCGGTCATCGACCGCCAGAACAGGCGTGCCTGGCTGTAGTGATCCGCGAAGCTCTCGGCACGGGTGCGCAACCGAGGGCCGCTCTCCTCCGCGGCGACGCTCGTGAAGCCGCGCTGCGGCTCCTCGCGCGGACCCTCGGGATCGAGGCTGTTGGGCTCATATGCGACCCGTCCCTTCGCCACCGTCATGCGCATGTGTCCGTCACGCTGGAGGTTCCGCAGCGGGCACTTCGGGCGATTGATCTCGAGCTCGTGGAAGTTCGGGCCACCCAGCCGGATGAGCTGGGTATCGAGATAGGAGAACAGGCGCCCCTGGAGCAGAGGATCGTTGCTGAAATCGATTCCCGGCACGATGTTGGCCGGACAGAACGCGACCTGCTCGGTCTCGGCGAAGAAGTTGTCGGGATTCCGATTGAGCACGATCTTGCCGACGACCTCGAGCGGCACGAGCTCCTCCGGAATCAGCTTCGTGGCGTCGAGGATGTCGAAGGGCAGCCGATCCGCCTGCGCCTCGTCGACCGTCTGGACGGCGAACTCGAACTCGGGAAAATCTCCCCGATCGATCGCGTTCCAAAGGTCGCGGCGGTGGAAGTCCTGATCGGCGCCGTTGATCTTCACGGCCTCGTTCCACAGGACGGAGGTGGCACCGAGGCGGGGCCGCCAGTGGAACTTGACGAAGGTCGAACGGCCCTGCGCGTTGACGAAGCGGAACGTGTTCACGCCGAAGCCTTCGATCATGCGCAGCGAGCGCGGGATCGCACGGTCGGACATCACCCACATGAGCATGTGCATGCTCTCCGGCATCAACGAGACGAAGTCCCAGAAGGTGTCGTGCGCGGAGGCGTTCTGCGGGAAGCCGCGATCGGGTTCCATCTTCACCGAGTGGACCAGGTCGGGGAACTTGAGGGCATCCTGGATGAAGAACACCGGGATGTTGTTGCCGACCAGATCGAAGTTGCCTTCCTCGGTGTAGAACTTGACCGCGAAGCCGCGGACGTCGCGTGGGAGATCGACCGACCCGGCGCCGCCGGCGACGGTGGAGAACCGGACGAAGACTGGCGTCTGCTTCCTCGGATCCTGGAGGAAGGCGGCCTTCGTGAGGCGCGCCTGCGACTTGTAGACCTGGAAGTAGCCGTGCGCGCCCGAGCCACGGGCGTGGACGATGCGCTCCGGAATCCGCTCGTGGTCGAAGTGGGTGATCTTCTCGCGAAGGACGAAATCCTCCAGCAGCGACGGTCCGCGGAGACCCACGCGCAGCGAGTTCTGGTCGTCGGCGACCGGAACCCCCTGGTTGCTGGTCAACGCGTGCGCGGGAGACTGTGCGGTCTGATGGGCTTCACCGCCGTGTCCTGTCTTCTCTTCCCGATGCGCGCGGTCGTTGCTCCGCGAGTTGCGACGGGTTCTCATGGTGAATCATCTCCTGTGGGGTGAGCGGGCTCGAGGCGGAGCTCGGCCCAGGGTGTGACGTCGGCCTTCAGCAGCCGTGACCCGCGTGACCTGGCCCTGGCGGAGCAATAAGCGCGCCGCCGGGTGGCCGCTGGACGGGAGGCCAGGGAGCGGTCGATCTCGCTGTTGTTGTCAGACGCGCGCCCGAGCAGAGAGAACGTCGATCTTCCACGACAGCTCGAAGACGACGTCCCCTACGAGGCGCGAAGCATTGAAATTGTAGAAAGGGTCAGCGCCGCGGACTCCGGCGAACGGCGGGCCTCGGGGCTCGGGCGACGTGGCCGCGGTAGGCTCGAACGATCGAAACGTCCCTACCGGAGCGCGGCGAACCCTGGTAGAGCGCCGCGGGTCGTGCCCTCCGGGGCGGCCGGGCGCGACACGGATCGGGTTATTCATGACGGACTATCGGCAAGCCCTCCAAACGCTCTACCAGGCACCGCTCGCGGACTTCGTCGCGGAGCGCAGGCGGCTCGCCGCGGAGCTACGCGCTGCCGGCGACGCAGATGGCGCGAAACAGCTCGCACAGCGCCGGCGACCGACGGCGTCCGCGTGGACGGTCAATCAGCTCTACTGGGACGAGCGCCGCTCGTTCGATGCCCTGCTCGCTGCCGCAGCACCGATCGCGAAGGGCGACCTGAGAGAGATGCGTGCCTATCGCGAGGCGCTCGGCGAGCTGCGGAAGCGCGCGGCTGCGCGGCTTCGGGGTGCTGGCCACCCCGCGGCAGCAGGCACGCTGCGTCGCGTGACGGGGACTCTCGCCGCCGTTGCGGCTGCTGGCGGCTTCGACCCGGATCCGCCGGGCGCCCTGGCGACCGATCGGGATCCGCCCGGCTTCGACGCCGTCGGCCAGACGGTCTCGACGCCCCGTCACGAGCCCCGCGGCGACTCGCAGAGGCAGCGGGCCGCGGCGACCCGGGACGCAGCACGGGAACGACAGGCTGCGCGCGCGGAGGAGCAGCGGGCGAAGAAGCGGGCCGCGCTGAAAGCCCGGGAGCGTCAACGCATCGAGGCGACCGTTCGCGACGCCCACGCCGAGCTGCGTCGGCGCGAGCGTGCGCTGTCGCTTCTGCAGAACGACGTGAAGGCGGCTGCAAAGGCGGTGGAGGAGGCCCGTGCGTCCCTGGGGGATCTCGAGCGCAAGCTCCGGGCTCTCGACGACGACGCGGACTGATCACGGCAGTCCGCAAGACGCGACGATCGCCTGGCGGCGGCGGATCGGTACGTGCGCACTTTCGACACGGTTCGACGATGAATTCCGGGTCCTGCGCCGGCCATCGGCGCGAAGCCATGCCTGGGCCGCCGTGGCGGGTCTGCCCGGCGTTCAGACGACGGTCGCTATGGCCGTGGTCTGCTGCCCACAGTGGCGATCGCGCGCTGGATCGCGGTCGCGCACTCCTGCGTGAGCTTCGGCTTCCTGCCCTTCGCGGCCCTTCCTGCCGCCTTTCCAGCGAGCGAGAGCAGGTGCTTCGCTTGCTTGAGGGAGCGCTTCGCCTTCTTCGGCGAGTCGCCAGCCGGGCGGTCGAGGAGGGCGATCGCCCGGTCGAGCTTCTTCCCGATCGGCGGCGGTACGATCTCGTCTCCGCACTCGGGACCTGCGAGCGCAGCGTCGATCGTGCAGCGAGGAGTCGTGCATGGAAGCGTGGTCGTCGTGGTCGAGACGACACTCGTGGTCGTCGTCGAGACCGAGGGCATGGTCGTCGTCGCGAGCCGGGTGGTCGTCGAGCTGCTCGAGGTCGTGGTGGTGGACGTCGTCTCCACCTCGAGGACGACGCTGGTCAAGGACGCGAAGTTCTCGAGCCCCGGCGTACTCACGCTTTCGGCCCGGACGGTCAAGGCATCGGAGGTCCCCGGCGCCGCGTCCGCGGGCGGCTGGAGCACGACCGTCAGGTCGGCCGACCCCGCGGCCGGGATGGAGGCCTGGGCTGGATCGGCGCTGACGATGAAGCCCTTGTCGTCCGTCGCGGTCAGCTTGAACGTGCCGGTATCCCCGAGGTTCCTCACGGTGAACGCGTAGGTGGTCGCGACGCCCGCGTGGAGGTCCTGGCGGATCGGCGTCGCGATCGAGACGCTCTGCGGCTGGATCAGGTTCGGCAGCACGCGCTGAAACGCGTTGCCGCCGGCATCCTGACCCGCGACGTACGCGAGGAACGGCTCGGCCGGCAGGTTCGCCGCGCCCTCGAACTCGCCCGGGAGATCGTCGGCGACGGGCGCGAGCGCGAGATCCTGGATGTGCTCGCCGTTGGGCCGGCGCAGATCGAACTGGGCGGCCGTGAAACCTCCCGCAAGCACGGCGACCGCGGAGCTGGTCGCTCCGGCTCCGGGAAGTCCAGGGATGGGGAACAGGCCGTCGTGCCCGTCCCGCCCGCCGGACTGGACGAAATCGAAGCGGCTCATGTCGAGATCGCTCGAGCCGGACACTGCGAGGCTGAACGTGGATGCGACGCCGATCGTCACCGTCCAGAGGCCGACCGCCGGGCCGGTGACCTTGACGACCCGTCCACCGTCGAGCTGGAGCGTCGTCGCATCCGGGTCGCCGGCCTGAACGAGATCGCCGTTCGGCGGCCGCTGAACCTGCATCGACGGGGTGTCTGCCGAGAACGTGACGTCCGTCATGGTGGAGTCCACCGGGACGGTGTAGCTCTTCGATCCGCTCACGACCGAGTCCCGGACCGAGAGCAGGGTGACCACGTTCGTCCCGACGAGGAGCCCCGGGAGGTTCGAGGCCAGATCTGCCTGCTGGGGCGTGAGGAAGAACAGCTGACCGCCCGTCTCCCTGGCGATCTGGATGTATCCCGGATCAATCGGCGAGCAGCTCCCAAACAGGATGAAGTAGACCCGAGTGCGCTTCGATTGCGCCAGTGCACTCACGCTTCCGGACAGCGCCGAGTCCTTCGCGGTGGCATCCGTGAAGACGAAGAGCTGCCCCCCGGGATCGGCTGGCCCGAGCGCCGCCAGCATCCCCGCCATCGCCAGCTCCGGGCAGTCGACACCCGGCGCGCTGGTCGTCAGCGCGGCGATGGCGGATTTGAACTCGTCGGGGTTCGCGGTGACGACCGGCGCCGGCGTGGTCGGGTCGTTGATCTGTCCGAGCACGTACTGGGACGGCTCTTCAGCCGAGCCGAGGACGGCGTTCACCAGCTGGGTCGCGGCGGTGCGGACCGCGGCGATGATCGGTCCCATGCTGTTGGTGGTGTCGATGACGATCCCGAGCGTCGGCCCCTTTCCGAGCAGGAGGGCGAGCTGCTGCTGGGTGATCTGTCCGGCGATCTCGCGGATGTACTTCTTGGTCGCTTCACCCGCCAGGCTCGCCGCCGCTCCGTGCTCGAACGACTGGGGCGAAAATTGCGGATCGCTGCTGTCGCGGTTCAGGCCGAACCCGAAATCCAGGAGAGACAGGCTGTCGAAGGGGCCTCCGTGCCGGTCCTTGTGGCCGTTCGACAGCATCGGCGGCACGCGGTCCTCGCCGTGGTAGTAGCCGCTGGTGAGTGCCGTGGTCAGCACGAAGTTCACCTCGGCGGGATCGTTGATGCCCAGCGTGTTCTGAAGCTGGTGTCCGTCGACGCCCAGATCGGGGTTCAGGCCGCTGTTGTTGTTCGTCCAGTTGCTGTGCGCGTAGAAGTCCTGGATCGAGTGGAGGGCCTGGCCGAGCTCTTCTCGCGCGCCCTGGGCGTCGTTCTGCTGGAGCGAGGCGATCACGATCTCCTTGAGCCCCAGGATCCGCCCCTGGCCGGCGACGAAGTTCTCGCCGTCGAAATGCAACGCCGAATGGATCTGGTCGTCGTCGACGTGGATGTTGCCGTCCACGATCGCCTCGTTGGCCGCGCGCATCGATCCGCTCGGCGACTGGACGCCGAAGAACTCGGCATCCAGCGCCTCCAGCGCATCCGTGGTGATCCTCTCGTGGCTGTGGCCCAGGAGGGGCCCCGCCGTGCGCACGTTGGTGGGGAAGAAGGCGTTGGCGTCGGTCGCACTCAGCATCGGCGTCACGGCGACAATCAGGCGAAGAAGTCCGATGGCTGCGACCGCTCGGTACGGAGGCAGGCGCGCGGAAGAGAGTCTGCGGTTGCCTGCGATCATGAGGGGGGTCCTTCCGGAAGACGGCTAGCAAGCTCAGTGGCGGGTTGACGGAATGGACATTTTGTCCCTTTCGCCTACCAGTCCGAACTTCCTGCGTAACGACGCAGCGCGTAAGCGTTGACCAGCTCCTTGAGCGAGCAGACCACTCTCTGCTAGGTTCCCGCGCCGTGCGGAGCCCGCGTCCCGTCGTGGCCATCGCCGTCGCGGCCGCGCTCCTCGCGGCGTCCGGCGCATTCGCCGCGCAGTATCCTGCCTGGGGGGACACGGGCTGGGTGTACGCGAGCAAGCGCGACTGCTGCGACGGCGCGCTGCAGATCGCCCGGGAGTACAGCGCCCAGGCGTGCTACACCGCCGGTGGAGTGCCGAGGCCGACCACCGGGACGCGCAGGGGAGTGTGCCAGTGGGACACGACCCGGGATCCGTGGGGCCGCCCCCTCTTCCGCTGCCAGGCCGAAGCAGCGCTGTGGTGCCGGTAGGAGGGTGAGGCGAACACGGCTCAGCGGGGCCGTGGCGCTCGGGCTGCTCGTGGTCGCCTGTGCCGCGCGGCAACCCACGGCCCCGGTGCCCGTCGCGACGGCGCCCGCGGATCTGTCGGGCTTCCTCGACGACTACTCGCGCCTGCGTCCCGGCGGCCCGGGCGAGGTGCGCTTCGTCTACCGCGATCCGGCGGCACGCTGGGACGCATACGACAAGGTCCTGTTCGAGCCGGTGGCCCTGTGGCGGAGCGGGCGCAAGTCGCTGGACCCCGTCCCGGAGCGCGACCTGCTCCGTCTCGCCGGCGACCTGCAGCGCGCGGTGCGCCGACGGCTCGGGGAGGACTGGACGCTCGTGAACGCGCCAGGTCCCGGCGTGATGCGGGTGCGCTTGGCCATCACGCAAGCGCGGGCCACCGACGCCGTGCTCGACATCCTCACCACCGAAGCCCCGTCGGTCCGCCGGGCCAAGGCGAACGGACCCGTCGATTCCCAGACGCGTGCGTTCATCGAGGCCGCCTCGATCGAGGGCGAGATCACCGATGCGGAGACGGGCCAGCTCCTCGCCCAGGGCATCGACCGCCGCGTCGACCGCGGGCCGCTCCCCGCCGACCTGACCTGGGCCGACGTCGACCGGTTCTTCGACTTCTGGGCCGAACGGATCTGCTCACGCCTCGAGCGCGCGCGGCGCGGTGAGCTCCCTTAGAGGTATACGATGGTACGATCCCGTCTCCCCCCGCTTCTCCTGCTCGCGATCGGCTTGCTCGGATGCAGCCAGTTCCGGGTGCGTTCCAGCCATGATCCGAGCACGGACTGGAGCCGTATGCGCACCTACGCCTGGCTACCGCCCGACCAGGCGGCCCCCGCGGACCAGCGCGTGCAGGACCGCTATTTCGACCGCCGCATCCGCGCGGACGTCGCCAAGGACCTCACCGCCAAGGGCTATCGGCCGGCCGGATCCGGCGAGCAACCGGACTTCCTGCTCAATTATCGGCTCGCCAGCGAACCCGCCAGCAGCGTGCGGGCGGATCCAGGAGGACACTGGGGCGGCGTCTGGTCGGCGAACTGGATGACGGGCGGCGGTGCCTACTACACCGACAACTACGACGAGGGCACGCTCTACATCGCGGCGCTCGAGCCGACGTCGAAGCGGATCGTCTGGGTCGGACTGGCCCAGGCGCGGCTCGTCCCCACCATGTCGTTCGAGCGCAAGAAGAAGCGGTTCGACGCAGCCGTCGACCAGATTCTCCAACACTTCCCCAACGGTTGAGCCGGCGAACGCCGCGATGTCGTCCGGCCAGCCCGGGAGGGAGTCGTGATCTACGAAGTAACCGTCGAGACGCTTGGCCCCCGCACGCTCGCAGCCGTTCGTCGCCGCGTCGCGATGAACGACGTCGGCAGGGAATTCAGGCCGGCGCTGGACAAAGTGTGGGCGTTCCTCGAGAGGAACCCCGGCCTCCGCACCGACGGCCACAACGTTTTCCTCTATCACCATGAGACTCCGGAGATCATGCCGGTCGACTTCGGCGTCGAGGTGGTCCGCACCTTCACCGGCGAGGACGAAGTCCAGTGCGTCACGACGCCGGCGGGCGAAGCCGCCGTGGTCGTCCACCGCGGGCCCTACGAGAAGATGCGTGCCGCTCACGGTGCCCTGCACGAGTGGTGCGCCGCCAATCGACGGGCGATCGGCGGATACAGCCTCGAGATCTATGGTGACTGGTCGGATGATCCCTCGAAGCTGGAGACGACGATCCAGTATCTGCTGCGCTGAGGACGATCTGATCCGCCGCCCCACGCAGCGCAGGTCGTTCCGCCGCGGCCGGTTGCCTGATATGCGCCGCTCGTCGCGCCGCACCCGCTCGCGGAGTCCGAAACAATGAAATCAGCCGGGATCGGCGTCGCACTCGTGGCGATGCTCGCGCTTTGCGCCATCTCGGGACAGGCGAGGGCGGCGGAGCAGAAGCCATCGTCAATCGATTCCGCCGACCGGCTCTTCCGAATCGGGGAATTTGTCCAGGCCGGCGAACAATACGCCAAGATCGCCGCCGACCACCCCGACGACTATTCGGCAACCCTCCAGCTGGGTCGGATCGCGCTTCTCTCCAACCGGCTCGACGATGCGGAGCGTTGGCTGAAGAGAGCCGTCGAGCTGCGGCCCGGCGACGCCGACCCCAAGGTCATGCTCGCCGAGGCGTACTATCGCCGCGACGATTTCGAAAAGGCGGTGGCTGCGCTGAACGGCGTCGACATGGGCACCAACCCGCTGGTCGCCGTGCAGTACCCCACGCTGAATGTCGCGAAGCTGCAGAGCTTCAAGGGCCAGACGCCCTACGAGGTGCGCGGCGACGGGCAAATCACGCGCCTGAAGTTCCTGCGGACGGATCCGCTGCCGCTGATCACCGTGCGCGTCAACGGGGGCGACGAGGTCACGTTCTTCATCGACACCGGGGGCTCGGAGGTCGCGCTCGACACGGCCTTCGCCAAGGAGCTTGGCATTCCGCTCTTCGGAACGGTGCAAGGCACTTTTTCCGGCGGCCAGCACGCCGACGTTCAGCAAGGGCGGATCGAATCCCTCACTGTCGGTGACTGGACGGTGAAGAACCTGCCCGTCGTGATGCTCCCCCTCCGCCAGCTCTCCGAAGGCCTTGGCGCGAAGCAGATCGACGGCATCATCGGGACCACGCTCTTCTACCATTTCCTCGCGACCCTCGATTTTCCGCACGGCGAGCTCGTGCTCCGCCGGAAGAACGCGGCAAACCTGGAGCAGCTCGTGGGAGCCTCTGGCAAGAGCGTCGCGGTTCCTTTCTGGATGGCAAGCGACCATTTCATGGTTGGCTGGGGGCGCGTGGAGACGCTCCCCCCTGCGCTTCTCTTCGTCGACACGGGGCTGGCTGGCGCAGGAGTCAAGCTGGCAGAGTCGGTGATCAAGGAAGCCGGGATCAAGCTGGAGGAAGACAAGGCGTCCGTCGGGGCGGGCGGCGGCGGAACCCTGAAGATCGTGCCCTACGTCGTGCATCGCCTTTCGTTCGGGAAGGTGCAGGAAGAGAACGTCGCGGGGCTCTACGATGGGCCGTTCCCCTGGGAGAACGTCTTTGGCTTCCACCTCGCGGGCATGGTCGGCCACGATTTCTTCAAGCCCTATGCAGTGACCTTCGATTTCGAGAATATGAAGGTCTTGTTGGAGTAGGGGCACCGATTCGATGCTCCCTGGGCTGCCCGAGTGAACGTCCGAACCCGCGCCGATGGGCGTCGATGGTCAGACGAGGAGACAGACTTTCGGCTGACCCGGGCTCGGGGCAGTGCAGATCGCCCCCGACCCGCACTGCGCGTTCGTCGTGCACGGCTGGCCGTTGATCGACGGCTGCTGCGGCGCGCTGCCGCCGGACCCGGAAGATCCCCCGCCGGTGGGCGTCGGATCCTGGGCGCGTCCCCCGACACAGACGCGGGCCTGGAAGGTGCCGTCGAGAATCAGGGCCTGCGCGACCGCCTGCCCCAGGTCGCGCTCGAGGCGGAAGGCACGCGTGCGGCGGCCGCAACACTTCAGGCGGTCGGTCGAGGCGACGATGGTGCCGGCGGGCGCACAATACTCGGCGAAGTCGACGACCCCGTCGTCGTCGACGCGACACTGGTCGACGTGGCGGCGCCAGTTGAGCCCGTGCACGACCCGGTGCACCGCCTTGTCCCATACCGCGGTGCAGCTGCCCGACGCGAAGGCATTCTCGATGCCGCAGAAGTGACCCGACGGGTGGTCGAAGCAGCACTCGTCGTGGTCCCAGCTTCCCGCATTGATGACGCAGGAGCCGTCGGGGGCGCAGCCGCTGTAGGCCGTCTCGAGGACGCTCGCGACGCCGAGCCCGACGGCCTGCGGCGAGATCGTCCCGGCGGCCAGGACGATCGTCGCCTCGGCCTCGGTGGACAGCACCCCGTCGCAGGCGAGGCCCACCACGCCGTGACAGCGGTGGGGATCTGGGAAACACGCGCCGCCGCCGCCGGAGTCCACGGAGGTTCCCGGAGAGGGATCGGGCTGGGCCGGGAGGCGATCCCCGATGTCCATTCGGGCGGGAGCGGACTGGGCAAGGAACGCGGCGGCCACGGCCAGGGCGCGAAGGACGAATGGCAGGCGTCGGGTCCTCATCGGTGGATCCTCCATCGGGTCGGTGAGTCGTTGGCGAATCTTCACCTCTCCTTACGCGCGAGGACCTCGAACGGAGGCAGCGGCCCAGGGCGGGCGATCCTCGAGGCCGTGGCCGGGCAGCTGTGCGTCACGGTTCTCGTCGCCCGGCTCGTCGGCTTGTACGTGCGGCCGGGCGACGCGTGAACGGTGGGGATGAGCTTTCTCCGACTGTCCGCGTTGGCCGCGGGTCAGCCTTGACGAAAAAGGGCCTCTGCGGCTATCTGCCGCGACACGAAGCGGGCGCGCGTGGACGTCGCGACCCACCTGGCGGGCAAGATTCCTGCGAGCACATGCGGCGCGACGAGGTGAAGCTGGCGCGGCGGCAGGGGGCGCGGCCTTGGGCCGCGACAGGATTCTTCAATCTCGAGCAGGCCGTCGCCGAGCATCGGGCGACCGTAGCTGGTGCGCCGCACGACCGCCCGGGGACGCGCGGTGTCGCGCGAGGAGGGCAGCATGAAAGGACGTAGCGGGAGCAGGCACGGCGACCACAGAAAGGCGAAAGCCTCGCGAAAGCGCGGCGCGGATGCAAACGACGCTGGTGCCGGCAAAGCCGGGAACCTGAAGAGGAAGGACTACGATCGGAAGCTGCGGAAGCTGCACGTCGAGCTCGTGGGGCTCCAGCAATGGGTGCAGCACAAAGGGCTCAAGATCTGCATCGTGTTCGAGGGACGGGACGGTGCCGGGAAGGGCGGCACCATCAAGGCGATCACGGAACGGGTCAGCCCGCGCGTGTTCCGGGTGGTCGCGTTGCCGGCTCCGACCGACCGCGAGAAATCGCAGATGTACGCGCAGCGCTACATCCCGCACCTGCCGGCCGCAGGCGAGATCGTGATCTTCGACCGCAGCTGGTACAACCGCGCCGGCGTCGAGCGCGTGATGGGCTTCTGCAGCGAGGAGGAGGTCGAGGGCTTTCTCAGAGTCACGCCGATGGTGGAGAAGGTGATGGTCGAGTCCGGGATCATCCTCCTCAAGTACTGGCTGGAAGTGTCGGAGGCCGAGCAGACGAAACGGCTCGAGGACCGGATCGAGGACGGCCGCAAGATCTGGAAGCTCTCGCCGATGGATCTCAAGTCGTACACCCGGTGGGACGACTACTCCCGCGCCCGCGACGCCATGTTCGCGGCCACCGACACCGCGTGGGCACCGTGGTACGTCGCCCACTCGGACGACAAGCGGCGGGCGCGGCTGAACATCATCTCGCACCTCCTCGACCACGTCAGGTACAAATCTGCCCCGGGCGAGAAGGTCAAGCTGCCGAAGCGGAAGACCGGCAAGTATCGTTCGCCGGACTACCCGTACAAGGTGGTGCCCGAGGCGTCCTGAGCAGCGGCGGCTCGCGCGACCCTGCCGATGATCACGCCGCCGGCCGAGCCCCCAGGCGGGCCCGTCTGATGACGGCGAAGCGTGCAACGGTGTTGTCGCGCTCGTCCGTGGGACTGATTCCGCAGAGATCGACCAGCCCCCCGTAGCGGCTGTTGCCGCCGACGAGTGCGAGGAGCCGGCCACCCTCGAGGACGCGATAGCCGTCGAAATGCGTCCACTGGGGTCGCTGCCCCCAGCCGCGCTCGCGGCCGACACGGAGGTAGACATCGGGTGGTATGCAGACCAGCCGGAACTCCCGCGGATCGAGCCCCAGGCGTTCCTCGACCACGCGCGAAGCATGCAGGAGCAGGGCGTTCTCGATGGTAACGCGAGCGAGGGCCCGGCGTCCGGGCAAGCCGAGCTCGTGGAGGAGATCACTCGCGGGCTCTTCGCCCTCCGGAAAGCCTTCCACGAGGCACGGTTCGGTGTCGACGGGGAGCGGTACGTAGCGCAATCCGGCAGAGTTGATGAATATCTGCGTCGCGAACAGCGATACGGTATCGGCCGCGGTCTCCGCGAAATCGGGCGAGGGCATGTGCTCCTTGGCCAGCGCGCGCAGCTGCGTCACTCCATCCCTGGCCTTTCCGAGCTCGGGCGTCGCGGGTCCCCAGCCGTAGTTGTCGAGAAACTCGCGGACGGCCGCCGTCACCTCGGGAACCACGTGGGACTGCACGGCCTCCAGGCCGAGCGCTCCAGCGCGCTCGATGCTGGACTGCGGGAAGGGTTCGGCGAGCGCCGCGGGGGCCTCGAACCGCTTCCGAGGGGCCGCCGCGTCCCCGGCCGTCGGCTTGGCCGCGGGCGAAGCGGAGAGCATCTTCTCTGCCAGCTCGCGGAGTTGCTCGGCGTCGCCGTGCTCCGAGGCGAGCCGCAGGCGATGCTCGGCGCTTTCCGTAGCCTTCGTCTCGCTCGCCGCCGCAGCCTTGGACGGCTGCACCGCCGCGAGCGCGGCTCGGCGCGCTGCATAGAGCTCGGCCTTGGCGGAGTCGGCTGTCTCGAGCTTGCCGAGCGCATCGACGACGTCCGCGTGCAGGCTTCGGGGATCCTTCCCGCGCGCTGCCAGGCCAGGCGAGAACAGATCCGGCGCGACGGCGGGAGCCTCATAGACCGACTCGGCCAGCGTGAACAGGTCCTGCGTCGCCTGGAGGCTCTGCTGCAACGCTGCGGCCCGGGTGCTGAGCTCACGCACCTGCTCCCACTCTCGGCGGGTCGCTGCGATGCGTGCTTGCTGCAGACAGCGCTCGGCTTCCTTACGCCCCGCAACCGCGCCGCGGTACCGCGATTCGGCAAAGACGGGAGCGAGCAGCTCGCGTGCGCGCAGCAGGTACAGATCCCGGAACAGCGTGTCACCGTCGGCCGCGCGTGCGAGGAGGCCCACGATCGCAGGGACGTTCGAATCGGTGTCGTCTGTCTCCCGCTTCCGTGCCATCGGGCACCCATATCTGGTGGCGTAGACGACTGGCAAGTATCGGTGTCGTGAGACCCGGGCGCGACCGAGCCGGGTTACGTCGCGTCCACGTTAGCGGCTGCGCGTGTGGTTGGCGATCGCCAGCGCAAGCTCGCCCGACATCCGTGCCAGCGCACGGCTGAGCGCCGCCACGGCGGCGTCACCTTTCCCTTCTCCCGGGGGCCCCGCGGCCGGCTCCACGATCGCCGTCTGGCCCTCGTACACGACCTTGCGCGAGTGGGGGTCGCGCAGCGTCCAGCCCGCGTTCAGCGTCGCGGTGCCGGCGGTGGCGACCTCGAAGGCGAGCACGTTGACGGCCACGGCGACGTCGATCGGCGTGCCCGGATACCACGAGTAGTCGATGATCCGCGCGCCGCCGAGCGCACGAGAGAGATCCTCGCTCAGCGTGCGGTTGAACTGCTTCCCGAGCGGCTCGGCCCAGCGCTCCCCCTCGGCGTAGCGCACCTGGGTGCCGTCCACCCGAGTGACCAGGCTGGGACGCGACAGGTAGCCGGGCAGCGTCACCGGCCCGAGCCCGACGGTGAGCCCGCTGGCGGATCGCACCGAGGGCTCGGTGGAGGGCTCGAGCGTGTAGTAGCGGAACGAGTCGGGGTTGGCCCGGAACATGCAGGCGCTCTGGCTCGCGGCGAGCACCAGCGCGACGGCCACGGCGAATGGCTTCATTGCTTCGGCCTTCCGGTCAGGAGCGCGTTGGGGTGGCGATCCAGGAAATCCGCCAGGTCGCGGATGCTACGCGCCGCCTCGCTCAGATCGGCCAGGGTGCTCGCCAGCCCGACGGCGAGCGGCGCGTCGGAGTCGAGCAGGGTCTGCACGCTTGCCAGCGTCTGGTCGAGCTGCGGCTCCACCCGGATCAACGTCTGACGTGCCTGGGCGAGTGTGGCGTCGAAGCCCTTCATCGTGGGCGTGACGCCCGGCTCGAGCGCGGCAGCGACCTGGTGGATCGACACGAGCGCATCGTGCAGCGCGACGAGCGCATCCTGGACCTTGGGCGAGCGGGCCAGGTTGTCCACGCCGTCGAGGGCACGGTGCGCGGAGGCCACGAGGCCCTCGAGATCGAGGGCCTCGACCCGCTTCACCAGCCTGTCCAAGGTCTGGATCGCTCTCTCGATGGTGGTGGGCATGACCGGGACCTCGAGCACCTCGGGCTGCCCCGTCAGCTCGAGTACGACCGGCGCATCGGGAAAGAAGTCCAGCCCCACGAACAGGACGCCGGTGACGAAGCTCTCGGTCTGGAGCTGGGCCCGGAACCCGGCGGCGACGAGCTCGTCGAGGCGCTTGCGATCGAGCAGGAACCGGCGCCCCTGGTACCCGGAGATGGTGTCGAGATCGACCGTGTACCAGACCGGGATGCGGACGTCGGCCGCGGACGCCCCCGGCAGCCCCAGGCGGATCTGCGAGACGGACCCGATCGGCACGCCCCGGAACTTGACGGGCGAGCCTACGATGAGCCCGTTCACGGACCCGCTGAAGTTCGACACCAGCGTGACCTCGTGGCGGAAGAAGTGTCCCGAGCCGAACACCAGGACGGCGGCGATGGCCAGCGCGGCGGCGCCCAGCACGAAGGCGCCGACCCGCATGGGGCTTCCTCGGCGGCCGCGGCTCACGGGTGCGCGTCCTCCCCGCCGCGGGTGAGGAAGCGGTGCACCCGCTCGTTCGGAGGATGGTCGCGCAGCTCGCGCGGGTTGCCGTGCGCGGTCATGGTTCGCGCTTCGGTGTCGAGGAAGATGCAGTCGTCGCTGATCGCGAAGATGCTCGGCAGCTCGTGTGACACCATCACGACCGTTGCGCCGAGGCTGTCGCGCAGCGACAGGATCAGGTCGTCGAGCAGCCGCGAGCTGATCGGATCGAGGCCGGCCGAGGGCTCGTCGAAGAACAGCACCTCGGGGTCGAGCGCGATGGCGCGGGCGAGAGCGGCCCGCTTCTGCATGCCGCCGCTGATCTCGGACGGGTAGTAATCCTCGAAGCCCCGCAGCCCGACCAGCGCCAGCTTGACCTTGGCGACCTGCCGGATCTCCGCGGGCGAGAGGTCGGTGAACTGCCCGAGCGGCAGGCCGACGTTCTCCGCCAGCGTCATGGCGCTCCACAGCGCGCTGCCCTGGAACGTGATGCCGAAGTGGCTGCGCAGCGCGTCCCGCTCCTCTTCCCGGGCGGCCGTGAAGTTGACGTTCCCGTACCACACCGCGCCCTTCGCCGGCTCGTTCAGGCCGATCAGGTGACGGAAGAGCGTACTCTTCCCGCCCCCGCTGCCGCCCATGATGAAGAAGATGTCGCCGCGCCGCACGCTGAAGGTCAGGTCGCGCATGACCACGAAGTCGCCGAACGCCATGGTGAGGTCCTTGACGTCGATGTGGGCTTCGCGGGCGGCAGCCATCCTAGATGCCCAGCACGTTGGTGACGACGGCCAGGATGCCGTCGAGACCGATGATCCACACGATGCCGAGCACGACCGCCGAGGTGGCCGCCTGCCCGACCGCCGCGGCGTCGCGGCCGGAGCTCATCCCGCGCATGCACCCGGCAAGTGCGACCAGGATGCCGAAGAGCAGGCCTTTGCCGACGCCGATGCTGATGTCGACCAGTCCGATCGCCCCCCTGGTCTCCTCCCAGTAGAGCCGGGGTCCCTGGCCCAACATGCCGATTCCGACCACAGCGCCGCCCAGTATGCCGATCAGGTCGGCGTACAGGCAGAGCAGCGGCATCATGAGCGAGAGCGCCAGCATTCGCGGCAGAACCAGGAAGTCCATCGGTGGCACGGCCATGGTGGAGAGCGCCTCGATCTCCTGGTTCACCTGCATGGTGCCGAGCTCAGCGGCGAAGCCGGAGCCGGTGCGCCCGGCCATGATGATCCCCGTCATGATCGGCGCCAGCTCGCGTACGGTGGCGATGGCGACCAGGTCGGCCACGTAGATGCTGGCGCCGAACTTCTCGAGCTGCACGGCGCCCACGAAGGCGATGATCAGGCCGACCAGGAAGTTGATCAGGGTGACGATGCCCAGCGCATTCGGTCCGCTCTCTTGCAGCACGAGCAGTACGTCGCGCCATTGAAAGATCGCCGCGCCGCGCAGGAAGCGCCCGAAGGAGAGGGTGGCCTCACCCAGGAACAGGGTCGCCGCCCGGGTTCCCTCCCAGGCGCCCTGCGCGGCGGTGCCGAGGCGTGCCAGCCACGGCGGAGCCGCGGCGGCGTGGGCATCGCTCTTATCGGGTACCGCGGTTGCCAGGGCGAGGAGGCGCCGCAATCCCTCGGGCAGGCCCTCGGGCTGGAGCGCGATCTGCCGCGCCCTGCAGAGCGTCGCGATGTGATCGAGCACCGCCAGGCCGGAGCTGTCCCACGAGGTGAGCCCGGCGGTGTCGAAGGCGACCGTGCGTGGTTGCGGCGTGGCGGCGAGTGCCTGTTCGACCGGCGCCGTCGACGGGAGTCCGGCGCGCAGGTTCCATTGCCCGCTCAGCTCGACCACCAGGGTGTCGCCGTCGCGGTGCGTGGCAAGGGTCGCCGTGACCGGCGCCATCGAAGCCGACGTCTGACTGGCCACCGCGCACCCTTATACGACCCTACGGGCTTCGCGAAACGCTCGCCATGTCATCCAACCTTTGTCGCCGGCCAGTAGCCACACGACTGGGTTCACGGTGACGTTGCGTCGAAATTTGGCGCGACGGTCGCGCCGCACCCGATGCGACAGACGCTGGTTGCGCTGGTTTGCCGTTGCCGCCGGGTTTCGTTCGCTTCGTCCGCGCGAGCCCGTTTCACTGTCGCTCGTAGGAGAATGGAAGAGCACCGAAGCCGATGAGAGAGTCGTGGCCGAAGGGAATCCGGTGTCGGGAGTTCGCATCCCAATCACTGGGAGCGCAGAAGTCCGAAGCACGTCGAGCGCATCGCGGCGCTGAGACCGGGGCAGATCATCGGCACGTCGGTGGCTCTCACGGGCGATCCATCGCCGGTGGCAGTGACCTTTACCGAGGCCGCACGTTCCATGCGCTGGTCGCTTGCCCGATGGGCCGCCGAGTGCCACTACTCCAGCGCCTTGAACGGCGTGACCAGAACCCGTGAGGGGTCGACCGAGCCATGTACGCGGGCGATCGTCGCCGCGCGCGTAGCCGCAGCAGCGGCTGTCCTCTGGCTCTCCGGCTGCGGCCGATTTCTGGGCCCCAGGGCGACCCTCGGGCCCGGAGCGATCGTGCGGGGGCGAGAGCTCTACAACGAAGTCATCAACTACACCAACAACCAGCAGACGCTCGGGCTGATCGTTCGCGCGCGCTACGGCGAGCCGGGCGGACTCCTCTCCGTCGCGAGCGTGACGGCCAACCTGCGCACCACGGCGACGGCCAACTCCCAGTTCGGCGTCGGCCCCTCGGCGAACTACCAGGGGAACCTCGTGCCGCTGTCCCTGGGCCTCGCCTACGAGGAGAACCCGACGATCGCATACACTCCCGTTCAGGGAGAGCGCTACGCCAAGAGCATCCTCTCTCCGCTCGGGCTCGACGTGCTGGTGCTGCTTCTCAGCATCGAGCACGCGCCGCACCAGCTCATCACGATCCTCGTCAAGCAGCTGAACGACCTGCCGAATCCGGTGTACGGCCCGCCGCAAGACCGCGCTGCGTTCCAGGACTCGGTCAACCTGCTGGTGCGCCTGGAAGACGCCGGGCAAGCGACCTGGGGGGCGACCTCGACGAAGGACGCCACCTTCGCGTTGGTGATCCACGACTACGCGCGCGACAACCGGGTCGTAGTCCGCGAGCTGCTGCGGAAGTGGGGTCTTCCGGCGTCGCTCGCCCAGGGGGATCGCGACATCGTCCTGCCGTTGAACCTGGCTTACGGAAGGGCCACGGAGCCCGAGCTCAACGTGCAGACGCGCTCGGTCTACGACCTCATCGAGATCGCGGCGAGTTCGGTCGAGGTACCGCCCGAGCACGCCGCGCAGGGCCTTGCGAACCAGGGGCTCGACGAACTCTCGCCCGTGCACGGCCTGCTGAGGATCCGGAGCTCGACCAATGCTCCGTCTACGGACGTGCTCGTCGCGGTCCGCCATCGCGGCTATTGGTTCTACATCTCGGCAGACGACGGAGTGAGCAAGCTCACGTTCCGGCTCCTGCAAGCGCTCATCGGCATGCGGCTCGTCGAGGGCACCCCGCAGACGATCCCGACCCTCACGATCCCGGTCTCGAGGTGAGTTGTCTTCGTCGCATGACTGGGACAGGTGTGCAGACTGCGAAGCTCGCTTTGCCGCGTCTGCTTGCGTGCCAGGATATCGACGCCATCTCGATACATCGAGGAGGAGCAGCTTTCCTGCCGAATCGACGAAGTCGACGTCCGCCAATGCCATGCAGATCGCAACCCGTCGCCAGCCTCTCGTGCACACCGAGAACGAGCGGGACCACCGCGTAGAAACGCCTAGAATGCGCCAAGTCGGCGCAACTCCTCGTGGCACGCCTGGCTGAAATTCCGAAAGGGGTCGATCGCCTGGTCTTCCAGCATGTGCCGCACGTCGCGGAATGCCTTGTTTGGCCCCAGGTACGTTTCGACGATGAGCTGCGCGATTTGTTCCGCGTTCGTCACGACCGCGGTCGAGGACAGGATGCGCATCCGGCCGATCATCGCATAGAGACCGACGAGGTTCGAGAGCTCGGCCTTGTCGTGCTCGAAGGCATCGGCGTAGAGCCTCGTACTCTCGACGAGGAAGACTTTGTAGAGCTCCTGTTTTCTCTCGATGCTCTGCGTGGACTGCTGCGCTTTCACCTGTGTGCGCTGGACCAGCCACGACGTCATCAACGAGGTCAGCCCTCCGATCACCGATCCGGCCAGGGCGGCGAAAGCAGAGAAATACGCGGGATCCATGATCAACCGGGACGGTGAGTCCGCCTCCAGATGGCACCGGTGGTGCCGTGCTCAGCAGATCGGGTCACCGGCCGGGCACGTCGCGAGCGGCCGGCGCGGACAGGAGTGCTCGCCGCACAGACTGTTCCGCGGTGAGGGTCATGTCGTGGGATACTGAGCTCCATTCTCGCAGCACATCGCGTAGTGCGCCTGGTTGGCGTCGAACGCGTGCGCGCGGGCTGGGTCAATCGTCAGGACGCCGGTGGACCCGTCGTAGCGATTGGTTCGCATCAGCAGGCGGAGGCGGGCCGGCAGGGCACCCTGCCGTTCGGGATCTGACGACGACGCCGAGCGTGATCCAGAGACGCCGCATGGGTCCTCCCTTTCGCGTCAGGGGAGCAGTCGGGTCGCCATAGCACGCCAGCCGGCTACCGAACCACCAGCAAGCGACAATGGGATTCCACTCAGCCGGTCAGCGTGCTCGGTCTACGCAGCTCATCCACGGTGAATGGGAACGCTGGACAGGTCGCCAGGAGCAAGCTTCCGCCGGTGGCTGAAAAGACCGAGACACCGCCACGACGGTATGCACCCGTCACCTCTCTGGACTCCTCGAGCACTCAGCGCTCCGCGGCCGGCTCCGGCCGGGCGAGATCGCCGGTGCTGAACGCCAGCTCCGCCGCCGTCGTGAACACCTTCGCCCGGGCCTCCGTGTCGAGGGTGCGGGCACGTGCCAGGTTGCGCTGGGCCTCCCGCACGTCCGGGTATGTCGCCAGCCCGTGCTCGTACGACGAGAGGGTAGCGGTCCAGCTCTTCTCGGACGCCGCAAGCAACGCGACGCCCGCCTGTTGCCGGGCGAGCGCGACCTTCGTGTCGTTGTACGCCTTCCACACGTCACGCACCGCCTTGTCGCGCGCGAGGGTGAGCTCGTCCGCGGCCACCCGCTGCGCCGACTCGGCCAGGCTCAGCCGGTTGCGCCGCTCGAAGCCCTCGAACAACGTCCACTCGAAGCGCAGCCCCGCGTCCCACTGCTGCGCGTCGACCGTATCGTACGGACCGCCCAGGATGCTGATCCGTCCGATGTTGCGGCCGGTGGCGGCACGGATCCCGAGCTTGGGAAAGAAGTCCGCGCGCGCGTTACGCACCTCGGCCTCCTTCGCGCGGAGCGTCGCCAGCCGGGCGAGGAGGTCGGGACGCTGCGCCAGGGCCCGGTCGACCGCGTCGTCCACCGATTCCTCCGCCCCTGGCGGGAGCGGCTGCTGCGATACGTCGATCACGCGGATCGAAGTCGTCGGAAGCACGCCCATGCTCTCCGCCAGCGCCATCCGGGCATCGATCTCGGCCGCCAGGGCGTCGTCGACGTCGTATTGCGCGCGCGCGGCTTCCTCGTGTGCTTGCAGCGCCTCGGGCAGCGTCCCTTCGCCGTGCACCCGTCGCGCCCCCGCCGCCGTTTCCAGCGTCTGCGCCGACTCGAGCGCCGCACGCGCCGCGGCGACCCGGCCGCGGACCGCGGTGAGCGTGTAGAACGCCCGCGTGACCGCGAACACGACCTGCTGGTGCTTGGCATTGAATCCGACCGTCGCCTCGAGCTGAAGGGCCTTCGCGGCGTCGACAGTGGCACCGCGGCGCCCGAAGTCGAGCAGCCACCACTCGAGTGACACGATCGGGAGCACGAGCTGGGTGTTCGCCGTCAGGTAGCCCTTGGGCAGGCCCCCCGGGATGAGATTCGGCGGGAACGGCAGTGCCAGATGCGCGGCGCCCCCCGTCGCGCTCGCGGC
The DNA here is from genome assembly GCA_963815115.1 of uncultured delta proteobacterium. Lineage (GTDB taxonomy): Bacteria > Desulfobacterota > Binatia > DP-6 > DP-6 > CAVQLX01. Next base: position 1,141,319 of record CAWFFN010000005.1, read on the forward strand.
GAGCAGCGGATAGTACGTGCCTTCAGCGAGCCCCACCGCGATCGCCCCTTGCCGCGCCCGTTCCCACGCGACGCGCGTCTCCGGATTCGTGCGCTGGGCAATGTCGACGAGCTCGGGCAGCTCGTACGTCTTCTCGGGATCGATGCTGACCGTCGTGCTCGCTTCGCTCGCGCGCTCCCGCTCCACGAGATCCGCCGACGCGCGCGGAAGCTCCGGGGCAGCCCACGGCCGGCTGGGCGATGGCGGGGTGTTGCGCATGGGACTCCATGCGGCGCAGCCCGTGCACAGCACCATGCCCCCCGCGCCTGCGATCCACTGCCGCGCGCGGATCATCGGCCGGCACCCGGGTGCAGGCGCTCCGTGGAGCTCGCGGCGGACAGTGCCTCGATCCGTGGGACGAGGACGCGATACAGCTCGAGCCGACCGCGTACCTGCGCTGCGACGTCGGTGCTGGCCACGCGTCCCAGGGACGAGCGTGCGACGTCCGCCAGGTCGGCGAGCGGCGCCTGAAGATCCGGGAGCGGAGTCTCCGTCCTTCCCTCGATGCGATTCGCCACGGCATCGAGACTCGCCGCCACGGCGCTGTTCAGGCGGCGGACGGCGGCGCGGACGGGCGAAGGAAGCACGTCCAGTGCGAAGTCGGGACGATGCCGCGCGATGGCGAGCTGGTTCAGGAAAACGGCCTGCGCATCGATGGTCACGCGCTGGAGGGCGGCCCGGGTGTCCCACTCTCCCTCACCGGGGACGCCGGGCTCGAACCCGGCCTCCTCGAGCGATTGCTGAACGGCGCCGAAGCTTCGATCGGCCTCGGCCCGCAGCGCGGCCGTGCTGCGAGCCGTCGCTGCCGCGTCTTCGGTCTCACCCTCGACTGTCGCGAGGCGCGCGGTCGTCCGCAGCGCCGCAGCGAGGTTGCGCCGCAGCGCCATGAGGGCATCGACCGGCCACACGTAGAGGAACACCAGCGTGATGACGACGTTGCCGAGCAGGATCCCCACCAGGCGGTCCCGGATGGTGTCGAAGTGCCAGTTCGGCGCGAAGCCCTGGATCACGCATACGAAGAACGCGAAGGCGATCTGCACGCCGGCGTACGAGATGCGGGCGCTCCCCAGATTGACCCATCCCGCGACGGCGGTCCCGGCGGCAACCAGGAGGACCAGCGACGTGATCGACACCATGCCCGGGATGAGCAGCAGGATCGACAGGAAGCCCATCAGCGCGCCGACCAGGGCGCCCGAGAGGCGCAGGGTGGCCTTCTGGATCGTCGCCCCTTCGCTCGTCAGCCCGACGATCATGCACGTGACGATGCACGTGCGGATGCCGGGCCAGTCGACCGCGCTCTGCAGGAGGTAGCAGATCATCACGGCGAGCGACCCCTTCAAGGCGTAGCGCAGGTACTCGGGGTTGGTGAGCGCGTCGGGCACGAACAGGCGGCGCGGCTCGGCCAGCGGGGCCACCTCGGCGGGGACGTCTTCGCTCTCGAGCGTGGAGCGCAGGAGGTTCACCACGTGCTCGAGCTCCACCAGAGCGGGGTGGACGACAGGATCGTCAGCACCGGGCGGTGGCGCGCTGCCGGGCGATGCGTGCTCCGGGGAACGTCCCGTTGCGAGCGCCTGCCGCACGCGGCCGCACTCGTCGGCAACGCGTTGCAGCCGGACGCGCTCGGCCGCGAGAAGCGGTGCCGTGCTGGTGAGCTCGAGCGCCGCGGACGCGGTGACGAAGCGATCCGCCAGGGTGATCAGTGCGCGCAGCTGCCCCTGCCGTCGCCTGAGCGACGGGTGCACGATCGTGGCGCTCCGGAGCAGCGCGAGCATCCTCGCCATCCCCGCTGTCACCAGGGTGCCGACAGACGGCGTGGTTCCCCTGCCGGACCCCTCCAGCAGATGGGTCAGAGCGTCCTCCGTCGCCTGTATCCGCATGTCCAGCTCCTCGTCGAGGAGCTTCGCGGGATCGCTGGGCGCAATCAGCAGGTTGACGGCGACCGACGCCGCGATGCCCAGGGCGAAGATCGGCCAGAGCCAGAGACTCGCCCGGACCACCAGCTCAGGAATCGGGATGAAGTCCGGCGCGGTCATGATGAGCGTGCCCACGAGGCCGACGACGAACCCGAGCGCGCCGATCACGAACGTTCGCCTGAGGAACAGTCCCAGGGCCGCCAGCGCGGCCATCAGGCAGAAGCGCAGCCACGCCTGATCCATCGCGATGGTCAGCAGGAGGAGCGACCCGGCCAGGCCGATAGTGAGGGCGATCAGGGCCACGACGCCGAAGAGCAGCGTCTCCCCTGCCTCCTCGCTCACGACCCGGAGAGCCACCCACACCGAGAGGTGTGCCTCCGGCACCTGGAGCGTCATGCACAGCACGAGCGTCACGACACACGCGATGACGATGCGGACCGTGCCGATCGCTCGACCCGGAACCGGCGCCAGCTCGCGACGGAGAAACGCAAGCAGCTGCACGAGCCGGGGCGCCGGGAGCGGCACGGTCTCAGCGAGGGCCATGCGGCGGAGGGTCAACGCTCAACGGGCGGCTCTGCCTCGTTCCGATTTCCGAGAATGATCGTCACGGCCGATGCGCCGACGCGGAAGGCGTCGGCCGGGTGCGGGTCGTCGATGTGGATGCGGACGGGGAAGCGCTGCGCGATGTGGACCCAGTTGAGCTCGCGCCGGATGGTGGGGATCCCGGGCAGGATGGCTCCGTCCTCCGGATTCACCGCCCAGCCGATCCCCTGGACCGTGCCCCGGTACCGCCGGCGCGGATCGGTCATCAGGTAGACCTCTGCCGCCATGCCGGGGGCGATGCGATCGAGCTCCGACTCGCGGTAGTTGGCCAGGACATACCAGTTGCGGGTATCGACCAGCGCGAAGACCGGCAGCGGCCCGGGCGTGACGAATGCGCCGACAGCCGTGTGGAGATTGACCACCAGCGCGTCGAACGGCGCCTCGACCCGCGTGTGGCCGAGATCCAGCTCCGCCTTCCCGAGCGCAGCGGCCGCGGCGTCCCGCTTCGCTCGCAGCGAATTCAGGTCGCCGACGTCCTTCTCGGCCTGCATCATCTTCCGACGGGCCTCGTCGAGGCTGGCCTCCATCGACAGCTTCGCCGCCCGCGCCTGGTCCAGCCGTTCCGCGGTGACGAACTGCTGCTGCGCCAGGGGCACCAGGCGGTTGTACGTGTCGGCGGCGTTCCGGGCCTGCGCCTCGGCGCGCTGGACAGCCGCCCGGGCCGCGGCGGTCGCGTACTCCTGGCCCTGGATGCGCCGCTGCGTGAGGTCGATCTCCGCGTCGAGCGCCTGGACGTCCGCCCGGCTATGTGCGACCGCGTACTGGTAGGCCCGCGGGTCGATGAGGAACAGGGGATCGCCCTGCTTGACGGCCTGGTTGTCGACCACGTGGAGCTCGACGATCCGGCCCGCGACCTCGGGGACGACGTTGATGACGTCGGCCATCACCGTCGCATCGTCGGTCTGTGGATGTCGCACGACGCGCCGGACGACCACGACGGCCAGCACGAGTGCCCCCGCGATGATGGCGATGCTGAGCAGCCTTCCCAGCGCACGCATCTCGCGTCACCCGCCGAACAGGACCAGCCAGCTGGCGAAGATCAGGAGCGCCGCCAGGCAGGGGTAGACCAGACCTGCAGGCGTGACGTACGGCGCGATGCCGGTGGCTGTCAGCACCCGCCAGGCGATCAGCGCGAGCACCAGCCCGGCGACGATGGAGATCAGCCACGCCGGGAAGAACGAGCCCAGGATGTTCACGGACGGCGAGAGGGCGCAGCCAGCGGTAGGGAACGCGGCGATCCACGCGAATCGTGAGACCGCAGCGCACTTCGTGGAGCGCCGGGTTCGCAACCCCTTCCCCTTCCACCGCCCGTCGCGGCGCCCATCCCCTGCCTCGTACCATCGGCGATGTCAAGACACGCATGATGGCGACCGAGCCTTTGACGCGGCGGCACCGTTGGAGGGAGGATTCGGCACACCTCAGGCGAGACATCGTCGAGGAGGGCAGGGCGTCCGACCCTGACATTTCGAGGCGCCCGGCGCCCACGGCGAGGAGAGCACGAGCATGATCGATTTGAGCGGAAAGGTCGCAATCGTCACCGGCGGCTGCAGCGGCATCGGGCGCGGCACGGTGAAGGTGCTGCACCGCGCCGGCGCACGGGTCGCATGTGTCGACGTCCAGGACGAGAAGGGGCATGCGCTGGCCCAGGAGATCGGCGACGGTCTGCTCTACGTCCACGCCGACGTCACGTCGGAGGACGAGATCGGGGCGGCCTTCCGGCGCGTGGCGGAGCGCTTCGGCGGGATCGACACGCTCTTCAACAACGCCGGCGCCGCCGAGCCGCTTGGATCCGATCCCTTCGACCTCACGATCTTCGAAGGCGTCCAGAAGCTCCTGGTGCACAGCGTCGTCCTCGGCATCAAGTACGCGCTGCCCTCGATGGTCGCGCGCGGTGGCGGATCGATCGTGAACACGGCGAGCATTGCCGGTCTCCAGGCTGGGTACGGCCCCTTCGCCTACTCGGTGGCCAAGGGCGCGGTCGTCCACCTCTCGCGGGTCGCCGCGGCGGCGCTCGCCAAGGACGGGATCCGGGTGAACGCGATCTGTCCCGGCATCATCCCGACGTCGATCTTCGGGCGCGCGCTGGGCGAGTCCATCGCCGATGCGGACCGCCGTGCCCGCGACATCAGCGAGCGGGCGCACGGCTGGCAGCCCATCCGCATCGCCGGCTCGCCGGAGGACATCGGCTACGCGGTGGCGTACTTCGCGAGCGACCTGAGCCGCTTCGTCACCGGTCAGTTTCTGGCGGTCGACGGCGGGATCACCGTCGGCCCGCGCTCGGCGTGGGAGGAGTCCGCGGCCATCGAGAGCTGGTCCCGCATCGGGATGAGCGAGGAGCAGGTGAAGAGGATGCTCGGGACGGCCTAGGAGCCTGACCCAAGACTCCGCCGCATTATGTTGCTAGAAGGGCGACATGGCGGAGGCGGGGCGGTGGAAGCCGTATGTGCAGCGGCAGGGGCAGCTGCTGCCGACGTTCGTTGAAGACACGCTCGACCCGAGCGATCCGGTCTTTTTCATCGACGACGCCGTCGAGAGTCTCGACCTGACGCCGTTCGAGCAGCGCTACGCCGAGACGGGCGAGCATGCCTACGCGCCGCGGCTGTTGCTCAAGCTGTGGCTGTACGCGGCGACGCAGGGCGTATTCAGCGGCCGGGAGATCGCGCGGCGGCTCCGGCGCGACCTAGCTTTCCGGTACCTGGCGGGGGACGGGCCGGTGCCAGATTTCCGGACGATCAATCGCTTCCGGGTGCGGCATCGGGAGGACTTCGCCTGGGTGCTGCGGGCGACCGTCCGGCTGGCGCGCGGGGCCGGGCTGGTGAAGCTCGGGCTCGTGACGGTGGACGGCACGAAGTTGCGGGCGAACACGTCGCGGCACAAAGCGATGAGCCACGCGCGGCTCCAGCAGGAGGAGGCGCGGCTCGAGGCCGAGCTCGCCGCGTTGGTGACCAAGCTGGATGACGTGCAGGCCGCGGAGGACCGCGAACACGGCGAGGACGACGACGGCAGTGGGGGGTTACCCGCCGAGCTGCGGACGCGGGAGCAGCGGCTGGCCAAGCTGCGGGCGGTGCGGGCGCAGTTGGAGGCCGAGAAGGGTGCGACGTTGAAGCCGCGGCACCAGAAGAGCTTTGCCGACCCCGACGCGCAGATGATGCGCGCGGGGGACGGGGCCTTGGTCTACGCCTACAACGCCCAGGCAGCCGTGAGTGCGGACGGGCTGATCGTGGCGACCGGGGTGACGACGGCGGTGCGGGACATTGGGCAGTTGGTCCCCATGATCGAGGCGGTGACCGCGACGACCGGAGAGTCGCCTGGCTGCACGGTGGCCGACAATGGGTATCTCACGGAGGCGAATCTCGCGACCCTCGCGGAGCGGGGCGTGCGGTGTCTCGTGGCGGTGGGCCGCGAGGGCAAGGCCGTGCGGTGGCCGCAGGGACCGCACACCCAGCGCATGCATCGCCTGCTCCATCTGCCGTGGGCGCAGCGCTGGTATGCCTGGCGAAAGACGCAGGCGGAGCGTCCTTACGCGGAGATCAAGCACGCGATGGGCTTTCGCCGGGTCGCGCTGCGGGGCGTGGCGAAGGTCGGCGGCGAGTGGGACCTCGTGTGCGCGGCCTTCAACCTGCGGCGGCTGCGGGCGCTGGGCCTCGTCCCGGCGTAGACTCTGCCGCACACGCGGCGTGCGTCGGGGGCGTGGGGTCGCCGTCGGAGCGAATCCGCAGCCCCTTGCACGCGCTCGCGGCCCATCGATGCGGCGCTGCACACTCGTCGGCGCGCATGGGGCGAGGACGCTGAGCGGAGACGGTGACCCCACGCCCCCGCACCGGCGTCTCGGGTCACGCTCCTAGTTCGGATGGGACACGCCTGGAAGACCTCTACGCTGCGCGGGCGCCGGTCGTCGGCAGGCTCGTGAACAGCCGCGACAGGAAGCGGGCGGTCCGGCGGAACGGCGACCCCAGCGCTTCGTCGCGCACCAGGCGTGCTCCTTCCTGGTGGTGCTCGAGGACCAGCTTCCGGTTGTGAAACGCTTCCAGCTCCGCGCGATGCCCCACGCTCACCACCGTCGCCGTCGGCAGCCGTTCGAAGAGCAGCTTCATGAGCTGGTCCTGGCTCGACGGATCGAGCGCCGCCGTCGCCTCGTCCATCACCACGATGTCCGGTTGCTGCATCAGCACCCGGGCGAACGCGAGCCGCTGCTTCTCGCCACCCGACAGGATGCTCTCCCAGCGCGCGTCCTCGTCGAGGCGGTCGAGGAACTGATCGAGGCCGACGTCCCCCAGCGTCTTGCGGATCACCGCCTCGTCGACCTCGTCGGGCGATTGCGGATAGGTGGCGGCCCGCCGCAGCGTGCCGAGCGGCACGTAGGGCTGCTGCGGCATGAGGAAGAGGCGGGCGTTCGGCTGGATCAGTATCTCGCCCTGTCCCCACGGCCACAGGCCGGAGATCGCCCGCACCAGGGTGCTCTTCCCGGTACCCGATTCCCCGACCACCAGCACCCTCTCGCCGCGTGCGATGTCGACGTCGGCTTCGTTCACCACGGCGCTGCCGTCGTCCAGCATGACGGACACGTTGCGCAGGTGGAGCGCCGCGCCCTCCGACTCGCCGTACTGGATGCGCCCCGTGCTCTCCTCGCGGTCGGCCCGCTCGAGGCGATCGAGCGACACCAGCAGCGAGCCGAGCCTGCGCGCCGAGGCCGTCCAGTCCGCCAGGCGAGGGTAGTTGTCGACCAGCCAGTTGAACGCCACCTGCACGATGACGAACGCGGACGACGCCTGCATGACCTCGCCCAGCGTCATCTCGTTGGCGACGTACTTCGGCGCGCAGAGGAGGATCGGCAGGACCGGCACGAACGCGGAGCTCGTCTGCGACACGACCGTCGTCTGCATCCATTGCGTCACCAGCGCCCGCCAGCGTCGCAGGACGCCGCGAAAGGCCTCGTCGAGGCTCCAGCGCTCCTCGCCTTCGCCACCGAGTAACGCGATGCTCTCGCCATACTCACGCACCCGGGTGAGCCCGTAGCGGTACTCGGCCTCGGCCTGGTTCTTGTTCTCGGACGCGGCGACGAAGCGCCGGCCGATGATCGCCATGGCGCCGCTGGCCAGCACCGCATAGAGGACCGCCGCGATCACGAGGAAGCCGGGAATGGAAAGCGTGGTCTCTCCGAATTGCATCGTCAGCGCGCCGCCGATGAACCACAACACGCCGATGAAGGTGACCGCCGAGAGCACCGCCGAGAAGATGCCCACTGCGAAGTCGATCGGCGCCTCACAGGCCAGCCGCAGGTCCTCGGCCACGCGGTATTCGGGGTTCTGGTGATCGCCGGGAATCAGGCTGAGCTGATAGTAGCGGCCGCTGCTGATCTAGCGATCGAGCACGTGACCGTTCAACCAGGCGCGCCAGCGCCGCTGCGTGGTCATGCGGCCGAACACGCTGGCCGCGGCGATGCTGACGCTGGCCAGCGTGAGCGGCAGGAAGATGATCGACTGCCGCAGGACGCCGCCGGCGTCCTTGTGGTCGAGCGCGTCGAACATGGCCCGGTTCCAGACGTTCAGCCGGTATTGTACCGCCAGGTTCACGAGGGCCAGAACCACGAGGAGGGCCGTCAGCAACCAGGCCGCTGGACCCGCCCCGCGCCGCCAGAAGCCGAGCGCCGCCTCCCAGAAGTTCGCGAGGAGATACTGCTTGGTCTCGCGATCGTCCTGCTCTGCCATCCGCCTGCTCCCCGACTCGCCGCCAGCGGCGACCCCTGCCGCGCGGCAGCTTACAACGAGTCCATCCTCGCGGGCGAACGCGGCGCGCCGACCCATGCGATCGGGGCGGCCTCCTACACCTCACAGACGGCGATCGCCGGGGCGTCGCGGCGGGCCTTGTCGGTCGTGGTGGCCAGGTCGGCCAGGCGCCTGTAGGTGACGCGGTCGGGGTCGAGTCCGAGATCGGCAGCATCGGCCGGACCGAGGCGTTCCACCAGCGCCTTGGAGGCGAGAGCGCGCCCGCCGGTCGCACAGGCCTCGATGCGGGCGGTCTCGTTGACCTCGTCGCCGAGGGCGGTGACCTCGGTGCGTCCGCTGGTCGCGACCTGCCCGACGTAGAGGGTCGACCCCCAGTGCAGCCCGAAGCGCAGAACGACCTCCTCGGTGGCGAGGTTGCTTCGCAGTGCGACGTCGGTGATCGCGTTCCTGAGTGCGCGCGCGGCGGCGATGCAGGCCCGGGCGGCGGCGGACTCCGAGCCGGCGGTCTCGGCGAGGAAGAAGGCCACCATGCCGTCGCCGATGTGCCGGCCCACGAGGCCGCCGGCGTCGATGATGCACTGATCGGCGGCGCGCGCGAGGCGGCGCCCGAGCGCAAAGTAGCTGGCCGTAGACAGGCGACGTGCGAGCGGCGACGAAGCTTCGAGGTCTGCGAACAGGATCGCCGCCGGGCGCCGGGCCGCCTTCGCGACCAGCTGCATGCGCTCGAAGTGCCGTAGATCGACTCCGACCGCGACCGTCGCGAGGATTGCCATGCCGGCTCCGGGCTTCGAGATCAGCGCGGTTCCCGCGCGCCGTCCCGCGGCATCGTGGACGCGCACCGCGGTGGTGAGGGCGTCGACCGGCGTGCCGAGGTGCATTCCCCGCCATGCGAACGAACGCGCCGGCGAGTCGTCGACGGGTGACATCCGATCGACCAGGTCGCGAAGCGCGGGGTGGACGAGCTGGCGCAGCTCGTCGCGGCCGCCCGCGGTATCGGCGAGGATCAGTCCGCCGAACGCGCCGAACAGGTCGCGCACCAGTTCCAGGGTGTTCGGACCGCTGCGCCACCGCAAGCGGATGCTCATCGCCTCGGATCCGAAGTAGTGCACCCCGAGGGCGACGGGTGCGAGATCGGTCAGGCCGCCGTAGATTCGACGCAGATCCTCGGTGCTGTAGACCAGCCGCCAGTCCCGGTCGACGATCTCGGCCCAGTGACCCACGTCGCGCAGCGCTGCCGCCATGGCGGCGAGCGCCGGGTCCTCGGGCAGCGGGAGCGATCCCGGACCTTCCATGGAGCGACTCTATAACCCAACCCATTTCCTTCGCTACGCGAGCAGGTCCGCAGTTCTGCCCGCTCATGGCCTACGATCGCGCGACCTTCTCGCTGCGGGCTTGACCCGCGGCCCGGAGCCGGCCCATGACGCATGGGCAGGAGGCGCTTCGCATGGGATACGAGGTCTTGCGGTTCCCCTACGGCGGCACGATCGACGCGGACGGACACGTCCTCGAGCCGGCGTGGCTCTGGGAGGAATACCTCGAGGAGCGCTTCCGGCCGCGCGCCATGCGGGTGCGCGCCGACGAGCGCGGGCTCGAGTACCTCGAGCTCGACGGGCGTCCCTCGGAGCGGACGAAGAACGGCGTGCTCGGGCTCATGGGAGCGATGGGTGATCCGGATGCCAAGCCGGGACCCGAGCGGCGTTACATGGACCACGTGCCCTACGGCGCCGGCGACGCGGCCGAGCGCGTCGAGCTGCTCGCTCGCGAGAACCTGGAGAAGAGCGTCCTCTATCCCACGATCGGCCTGCTCTGGGAGTGCGAGGTGACGGATCCCGAGATCTCGATCGCGTACATGCGCGCCTACAACCGCTGGATCGCCGATTTCTGTCGCCCGACCGGTGGCCGCCTGGTGCCGATCGCGCACCTCACGCTGCTCGATCCCGGGGCGGCGGCCGCGGAGCTCGAGCGTGCGGTCGAGGACGGCTGCCGGGGCGCATTCCTCGCGCCGTTCACGCACAGCAGGAAGCCACACGGACATCCCGACCACGACGTGCTGTTCGCGAAGGCGTGCGCGCTCGACGTCCCCCTCGGCATTCACCCGACGTACGAGCCGGCCTGGGCGATGCCGGTGCGGTTCAAGGGGCTGGGGCGCTCGGGGGAGTTCTTCTACAACGTCATGCTGCGCCAGGGCGTGCAGCAGGCATTCCTCTCCTTTTTCGCGCTCGGCACACTCGACCGCTTCCCGACCTTGCGCCTCGGCGTGCTCGAGGCCGGGTCGGGCTGGGTCGGCGCGTTCCTCGATCGCATGGACGCGATCCACGACACGATCTCGGCCAGCGGCGTGGCGCTGGCGATGAAGCCGTCGGATTACTTCCGCCGTCAGTGCTTCATCTCGGGCGATCCGGACGAGACCGCCGCACCGCTGACGATCGAGCACGTCGGCGCGGATTGCTTCCTCTGGGCCACCGACTACCCGCACCCCGACCATCCCAGCACGTGGGTGCGCGCCCTCGAGCGCTTCGTGGAGCCGCTCGCCCCCGCTGCCCGCGCCAAGGTGCTGGGCGAGAACGTGGCGCGAATATACCGGCTCTAGTAGTTGCCTCTGGTCGGCCCCGAGAGCGATCAGTCCCAGTCACCATCGTGGTGATGGTGATGCTTGTGGTGCTTGTCCCAGTGTTCCCAGTGCTTCCAGTAGTGCTTGTGCGGCGGAGGGCCGTAGTAGACCGGCGGCGAGTAGACCACCGCGGGTGGGGGAGTAACGACGACCGGCGGCCCGACTGGAGGGCCCGCATGTAAGGAGAATCCGGGCGTGTGGATGGATACCCGAGCGCTCGCGGGTGCGATCAGCGCGCTGCAGGCCAGCAGCGTGGCAGCAAGTATCGTGGTTCGCATCTGACGGACCTCCTGCGTGTCGGTGAACCGTCCTCCCGCATGAAGGTTATGCGGGATACGCAACCGCACAAGACGCGATGTGCGACCGTTTTCGCGCGGGTACTGCGCCTTGTCATCACGCAGACGCAGCGAGCGGGCGGTGCGCTCGGCGCCATCGAGTACTCAAGCGCCGTGTCCACCGTGGCTCCGCCGGTTGCGAAACGATCAGCATCACGGACTGACACGAAGCCACGGGCGCGATCACGCCGCGCCCGCGTCCGCTATTCCGCTCGCGGAAGCCGTCGTCGCGGCGGTTCGACTCCGGCCCGTTGCTACTGGCCGGTGACGCCCTGCTTGGTGGGGTGATGGGGTGGCCGCTGCTTGGTGGGATGATGGGGCGGCCGCTGCTGCTTGGTCGGGTGATGGGGTGGCTTGCGGGGATGGGTCGTCGCCAGCACGGGCGCGGCGAGCATGCCCGACAGCGCGAGCGCGGACAGAGCGGTGCGCAGCTTGAGGGTGACCATATCGCCGATTCTCCCTTCCATCCAGGAACACGCCGGAGGCGCCGGAGAGCGAGGAGCGGTCCGTTCGGTGGTTTCAGGACGGTCTGCGAGGTACGTCATGGCGTCGGGTCATTTGCAATGCCTGGTGGCACGCCGTGACCCCGAACAGGTGCCACTGGTGCACTGGCTGTTCCGTGTGCACGGTGCGCCGGAGGGGTGCGTGCGCGTCCGACCGCTTCGGCAGATTGCACCCTGGCAGTAGCGGGAGGCGCATTGCCGGTCGAACCGACAATGCGAGCCGTCTGGCATCCTCGCGAAGCTCGACGTCGCCAGCAACATCACCAGGCCTCCTGCCAGAACGAGACGATGCATCGTGATTTCCTCCTTGTGGATGTTGTCGCAACGAGAGGAGCGGTGCCAAGAGGGCCCGAGTAGTCCGTTGGCACAGGCGCCGCGGCGTCGGAAGAGCCGTCCCGTCCACCGATCATTTCGAGCTCCGTATCGGGCGGCGGCGCCGGAGCATGCGGAGATAGGCCCAGCCGGCGAGTCCGGCGAAGAGGTGCTTGAGCGTGTGGCCGCTGACGAGGTGGCCCAGGCGGTAGACCGGCTCGTCCAGAACTTCGAAGACCTTGGCGAGGCCGTAGAGCGCGACGGCGAGGAGAAGCTCCCGGCCGCCGGTGTAGCGCGGCGGAAAGAGAACGACCATGAGCGGGATCGCGAGCACCGCCATTGCCTGGATGAGGAAGTAGAACCGGAGATCGCCGCGCGCGACCCAGTAGACCACGCTTCCAGCTCCGGCGGCGACCAGCGGGAAGAACAGGACTGCGCCCCACCGGAGGCTCACCCGCTCGATGATCGTGATGCCCAGGAGCGCGCTGAAGAGCAGTCCCAGCGGCAAGCGGTCCCAGAACAGGCTGCGGTCGTTCGGATCCCAGTGGTAGTAGGCGGACCCGAACGCCGTGAGGAAGAGGGCGAGCATGAGGACGGCCGAGGGCGCGCGCTCCCAGCTCTCGCGGAACGAGGGGGAGGGCCGCGCCACGAACCGGAGACCGAGCGCGCCCACGACGAGGAAGGGTAGGTTCGAAAGAACGTTCAGCGCGTTGGGAAGATTCCGGAATCCACGCGTGTCGGCGAACTCATGGTAGCTCGTCCACTGGTGGAGGGCCGGAAGCGCGAGCGTGACGCCGAGGGCCGCCAGGCCCAGTCCGGCAAGGAGGAGCGCGCGAGGGTCGTATCGGTCGGGGATCACGTCACGCATGATGATGAGGGCGGGCCGCCCGTGCATTGCCGTCCTTGCCCCCCCGACAGGCGGCTATTTGCCGGAGGCGACTCGCAGCGACTCGGCCAGATGCCATGCGTGGTAGAGGGAGCCATCGGCCCACGCGAGCGTCTCGAGAACGGTGCGGGCCGTCGCCGCGGGTACGCGTTGCAGGGCGACATCCTCCAAGGTCTTCTCGCGGCCGGCCCTGCATTCGGCGCTGAGCCGTTTCGAGGCATCTTCGAGCGCCGCGAAGATGGCCGGGTCGGGTGCCGATTCGGGGTCCTTCGTCGCGCCGAGCCACGCGGCGAGTGCCTGGGCGCCCGCAGCGAAGGCCCCGGGGGGCTTCCCGCCGCCGACGGCAGATGGGATGCGCGTCAGGTCGTCGTGCAGCTGGGTGAGATGATCCAGCGCGTGTGTGAGGCGGACGAGGCGGGGCCCGATCGTCCCCAGATCGGTGGTTTCCAGCGAGAGCGATTCGAGGAAATGCTCGATCTGCTGGACCGAGTCGACCGGAGGGTCCTGGGTTGCGGATGCGCCGGCGAGCGTGCTGCGGACCGCATCGACGGCAGGGTGCGCGACCTCCAGGATCGCACGCCATGCCGCCTCGAGCGCGATGGGCGCTCCCGCGTCGGCCAGGGCGGGCTCGAGGCGGCCGACGGCCGACTCGCTTCCGCTTCCGGAGATCCGGACGATGAGCTGGGCGAAGCGATCGATCCAGGGCAAGAAGGCCGCGATTCCCGCAAACTTGAAGATGCTGCTGAACGCCGCGAGCGCCAGCACGCCGTCGGGATCGTAGAGCCGACCACCCACCCAGTCCGCGGCTGCCGCCAGCGGCCGGAGAAACAGCATCCCCAGGATGCCGACGATCGAGCTGAAGAGGATGTGCGCCAGCGCCGCGCGGCGCACCGCGAGGCCGCCGCCGATCATCACCAGCGCGCTCGTCGCCGTCGTTCCGATGCTCTGCCCGACGATCATGGCGCAGCCCTGCTCGAAGGTCACCGAGCCCGCATTCAGCGCGACGAGCGTCACCGCAGCGGCCGCGGTCGAGCTCTGCATGACGATCGTCATGACGATCCCGATGCCGGCGAGAATCCATTGCGAGCCGGGACCCGTGAACGCCTCGAAGTTCCACGAGACGCCCTTCATCCCCGTCTGCATGTACTCGATCGCGGTGAAGAGCAGTCCGAACCCCGCGAGGATCGCGCCGAGCGAGCGTGTCTTCCCCTTGGCGACTATCCACATCAGGGCGCCGACGCCGAGGATGGGAAGCGCCGCGGTCGCGATCCGCACCCGAAAGCCGAAGATCGCCAGCAGCCACGGCGTCGAGGTGGTGCCGAGCGTCGCACCCATGATGACCCCGATCGCCTGGGAGAAGGTGACCAGTCCCACGCTGACGAAGCCGATGACGGTGAGGATGGCCGCGGTGGACGACTGGATCAGCGCCGTGAAGACCGCGCCGGACGCGACGGCGCTGAATCGCCCGGACACGAGCCTCTGGAGTCCGCGGCGGAGCGAATCGCCCGCAAGCCCCTTCAGGCCTTCGGTGAGGTGGTGGATGCCGAGCAGGAACAGGCCGAGCCCACCCAGGAGGGTCACGGCGGAGTAGGTGTTCATGGGCTACTCGTGCCGGCGTTCACGACGCCGGCCGTGTCGTCCCGAAGCGATCCGTCATCGCGGGATGCCGCTGTCCACCACATACCTCTCGAATTCGGCGCAGACCTCGTGAAGAGCGCCGGCGGGCGCCTTCGAGAAGAATCCCATCACGGATTCGACCGTGGCGGCTTGTACCAGCTGCGGTCGAAGATTGCGATCTCCCCGCAGTCACCTCGATCGTCGCCAACCGCCGCGCTCGTCGAGGCAATCGCGCGTCATGGGCAGATCGGCGCCTCCCGAGCGAACGCCCATTGACGCCCTGGCCCCATCGGAGGTACGGGGCGGGCGATTCAATCAGCAATGCGCTGAACGACGTGCTCGAGCTCCGGAGCGTCGCCTTCGTGATGGATGGCGGACTGGTCGTCGAGGATGCGCTGACGCACTGAGCAGGCCCTCGACACCTGTCCTGAAGGAGGATCGCGATGCAGACAGCGTTGGCCAAGCGGATGGACGAGCTGGTCGAGTGCGGCTGGGAACCCGTCACGACCACGGAGACCAGCGCATCCCTCATCGGGAGGCGGCCCTTCAACTGGTGGATGTTCCTGTTCGTCGTGATCTTCTTTCCGTTCTTCGGCGGCATTCTGTATCTGATCTTCTGGCTCGCGACCTCCCGGGCGACGGTCTTCCTTCATCAGGACGGGGAGCAGGTCCACGAAGCTGGCGACCTGTGGCTCGTCCGGCTGCAGGAGGCGCGCCGCGAGGCCCTGATCGCGGAGCAGCGGCAAATCAAGGAACGGGGCTTCCTGGCCGTGATGTGGCCGCAGCTCCTCGTCTATCTCGTGCTGCTGTTCCTGTGGATCACGATCCTGCGCCGGTACTGGTAGTCGAGCGTGTCTCCCCGCGGAGGCGGGTGGCGGAAGGGAGCCTGCGGATGAATGGTGCGGCCAACGCTGGACCCGCGAGCGAAGCCACGGCGTGGCATGCGATCGCCGCCGACGAGGTCGTGCGGCGGCTCGACAGCCGAACCGACTCGGGCCTCGATGCAGCCGAGGCCAAGCGCCGCCTGGAGAAATACGGCCCCAACAGCTTGCCGGAAGCCGCCAAGCAGGGTCCGTTCATGCGACTCCTGCTCCAGTTCAACAACGTGCTGGTCTACGTTCTGCTGGGCGCCGGATTCATCAAGGCGATGATGGGTCTGTGGCTCGACGCGTCGGTCATCCTCGGCGTCGTCATCCTGAACGCGCTGCTCGGGTTCGTTCAGGAGGGCAGGGCGGAGAAGGCGCTGGATTCCATCCGCGGCATGCTGTCGGCGGAAGCCCGGACGGTGCGCGGCGGGGAGCCCCGCATGGTGCCGGCAGAGGCGCTGGTGCCGGGCGACGTCGTGCTTCTCGAATCGGGCGACCGGATTCCGGCGGACCTGCGCCTCGCCGACGTCAAGAACCTGCGAACGGAGGAAGCGGCGCTCACCGGCGAGTCGGTTCCCGCGGACAAGTCGACCGCCGCCGTGGCCGCGAACGCCACCGTCGGGGATCGCGCGGGCATGGCGTTCTCCGGTACGCTGGTGGTGTCCGGCCGCGCGACGGGGGTCGTCGTCGGGACGGGCAGCGACACGGAGCTGGGCCGCATCAACCAGATGCTCGCCGGGGTCAGTGCCCTCGAGACTCCGCTCCTGCGTCAGATCAAGAAGTTCGGATCCGCCATCACCGCCGTCATCCTCGTGGTGAGCGCGCTGATATTCGCCTTCGGCCATTGGGTGCGGGAGATGCCCTTCGTGGAGCTCTTCCAGGCGGTCACCGGCATCGCGGTGTCGGCCATTCCGGAGGGGCTGCCCGCGCTCATCACGATCACGCTCGCGATCGGCGTGCAGCGAATGGCCCGGCGCAATGCCATCATCCGGCGCCTGCCGGCCGTGGAGACCCTGGGATCGGTGTCCCGCATCTGCTCGGACAAGACCGGCACGCTCACGCTCATGGAGATGATGGTGGTATCGGCCGTCACCGCCGAATCGGCTTACCAGGTCACCGGCGACGGCTATGCGAACGAGGGGCAGGTCCTGCTGGACGGACGGCCCGCGGGCGATGATCGCGTCCTCGAGCTCATCGGGCGCGTCTCCATGCTGTGCAACGATTCGGAGCTCCGTCAGGAGGAAGGGACCTGGAAGGTGGAGGGCGATCCGACCGAGGGAGCCCTCTACCCCTTCGCGTCCAAGCTCGGGCTGGAACGGCGCGCCGAGCAAGCCGCCGCTCCGCGCGTCGACGCCATCCCGTTCGAATCGGAGCACCGGTTCATGGCGACCTTGCATGGCTCGTCCGGCGGCGCTCAGGTCCTGTTCGTCAAGGGTGCACCGGAAGTCATCCTCGATCATTGCGACCGGCAGGAGACCAAGCGCGGAGAGCACGCGCCGATCGATCGCGATCATTGGATGAAGGCGTCGGACAGGCTCGCGGGGAACGGTGAGCGTGTGCTGGCCCTGGCGTGGCTCGACGACCCGGGGGTCACGGCGGGGAGTCTCGGTCCGGAAGATCTGCCGAAGCACCTGGTCCTGCTCGGTCTGATCGGGCTGCTCGATCCGCCGCGCAAGGAGGCCATCGAGGCCATCAAGGAATGTCATGGCGGCGGCATCCGCGTGACGATGATCACGGGGGATCACAAGATCACCGCCGCGGCCATCGCCAAGATGCTGGGCATCGGCGACGGGACGACGGCGCTCACCGGGGCGGAGATCGAGGGAACGGACAACGCGACGCTGCAGGAGCGGGTCCGCGACTGCGATGTCTTCGCGCGCGCCAGCCCCGAGCACAAGCTCCGACTGGTGAAGGCGATCAAGGCGAACAAGCAGATCGTGGCGATGACCGGCGACGGGGTGAACGACGCCCCGGCCCTCAAGAAGGCCGACATCGGCGTCGCCATGGGCATCAAGGGCACCGAGGTCACGAAGGAGGCTGCCGCGATGGTGCTCGCCGACGACAATTTCGCCTCGATCGCGGCGGCCGTACGGGAAGGCCGTACGGTCTACAACAACATCGAGAAGGCCATGCTGTTCATGCTGCCGACCAACATCGCCCAGGCGCTGGTCATCATGGCGGCCATCTTCGTCGGCTTCACCTCACCGATCACGGCGCCGCAGATCCTCTGGGTCAACATGGTGACGTCCGTGGCGCTCGGGCTGGTCATTTCCTTCGAGCCGCACGAGCTGGACGTGATGCAGCGCCCGCCCCGGGCGGTCGACCGCCCGATCGTCGACGCGTTCGGTATCTGGCGCATCGTCTTCGTCGGTGCGTTGCTGCTCGCGCTCACCCTGGGGGCGTTCTTCTGGGCCAAGTCCCAGGATGCATCCGACGATCTCGCCCGGACGCTCGCCGTGAACGCCCTGGTCATCGGCCAGGTCTTCTACCTGCTCAACAGCCGCTACAAGCTCGACTCGTCGCTGTCCCTGCGGGCGCACCTCGGCAACTCGTACCTTCCGCTCGGTATCGGCGCGGTCGTCGTCCTGCAGCTCCTCTTCACCTACGCGCCGCCGCTCCAGGCGCTGTTCCACACCGAATCCATGCCGCTCCGCTACTGGCCGCCCCTCTTTGTCGGGGGCTTCCTCTTCTTCCTCGTCGTGGAAGCCGAGAAATTCATCCTCCGTACCCGGTCTTCGTCACGAGGAGTTCCCGCGCCGGCGCTATCGAGGGTGTGAACGTTCTGCCGCGCCGGCTCCGCCGGCCGCGGCACGCCGTTGATCTCCGGCCGCGGTCGTCCCGAGCTCGGATCGAACTCTCAATACCGGTCCCGCACGAACCGTTTGCCCTTGAGCGTCGCCTGATCGTCGTAGGCGCGCTTCGTCGAGCGCTTCGGGACTTTTATCTTCTTCCGCGGCACCTTCTTGTAGGGGATCAGGCCGAGCAGGTGGCTGATGCAGTTCAGCCGCGCGCGCCGCTTGTCGTCCGATCGAACGACGTGCCAGGGCGCAAACTCCGTGTCCGTGGCCTCGAGCATCATGTCGCGCGCTCGCGAGTACTCGAACCATCTGCTGCGCGAGCACAGGTCCGTCGGGCTCAGCTTCCACTGTCGCAGCGGATCCGTGATGCGCGCCTCGAAGCGCCGCTTCTGCTCCACGTCGCTCACTTCCAGCCAGTACTTGACGAGCATGATGCCGTCGTCGACGACGTAGCGCTCGAACTCGGGGCACACCACGAGAAACCGCCGGTGCTGGGCCTCGGAGCAGAACCCCATCACGTACTCGACGCCGGCCCGGTTGTACCAGCTGCGGTCGAAGATCACGATTTCGCCGGCCGCCGGCAAGTGCCGGACGAAGCGCTGCATGTACAGCTGTGACCGTTCGCGGTCGGATGGCGCGGGGAGCGCCACCACGCGGAACACTCTCGGGCTGACGCGTTCGGTGATGGCCTTGATCGTGCCGCCCTTGCCGGCCGCGTCGCGTCCTTCGAAGACCACGACCACGCGCAGACCCTTCTCCTTGACCCAGTCCTGCAGCATGCACAGCTCGACCTGGAGCGAGCGCAGGTGCGCTTCGTATTCCTTGCGCTTCATCGGGTCGCGGGCGGTCGCCATCAGTCCAGTCCCCCTTCGTCGCGTGTCGTGCCAGGTTCGTCAGCGGGTCGCCTCGAGAGCGTCGCGCTGGTCCGGCATCGGTAGTGGACTTCTTAGTCTCGTCGCCCTGATCTTGTCGACTCGCCGCCGGGCTGCGACGAACCGTACCGGCCGTGGACACGGATCGAACCGCACCCGGCGCAGCGTAGACGGCACGGGCGCCGTGAGCGGACGGCAAGAGCTTCGCTTCGTCGACGAGCCGGACGCGGCCCGTCACGATGCGAGCCGCTCGGGCGCCGCCTCCTCGCGT
The DNA here is from genome assembly GCA_963815115.1 of uncultured delta proteobacterium. GTDB lineage: Bacteria > Desulfobacterota > Binatia > DP-6 > DP-6 > CAVQLX01. The sequence continues at coordinate 1,160,671 of CAWFFN010000005.1, forward strand.
GCGCGAGCCAGGAAGACGGTGAAACACGCCCCGGCTTCCGGTTCGTTCTTCACGGTGACCCGGCCGCCGTGCTCCTGTACGATCGCCTGCACCACGGCGAGCCCGAGGCCGGTGCCCTCGCCGACCGGCTTCGTCGTGTAGAAGGGCTCGAAGACGTGCGGCAGGTGTTCGGCCGCGATGCCGGATCCCTCGTCGGTCACGCGGAGCCATATCCAGTCGGCGGCAGCGCGCCCGTGCGGTCCGGGAGCCTCGCCGATCTCCACCCGGAGCCGGCCGCCTTCCGTCATGGCCTGGATCCCGTTCATCACCACGTTGGTCACGACCTGCTGGAGCTGCGTCTTGTCGCCACGGACGAGGACCGGCTGCTCGGGCAGCGCGAGATCGACCCGGACCTGGTGCTTCTCGGCCAGCGGCTCGACCATGGCGAGCGAGCTGGATACCACCTGGCGAACGTCGATGAGCGCCATCGACGATGCCTGACGCCGCGCATAGTCCAGGAGCTGGCGCACGATCGCCGTCATCCGAGCCGACTGGTCGAGAATCGCTGCGGCACTCGCCTGCGCTTCGCGGCCGGTGGCCTCACCCGATGCGATCAGCCGCGCTCGCACCCCGATGACGCTCAACGGTGTGCCCAGCTCGTGGGCGACACCGGAAGCCAGGTGACCGATGGTCTGCAGGCGATCGGCATGCTGAAGTCGCTCGCGCGCCACGATCCGCTCGCTCGCGGCATTCGGCTCCTTCGCCGGCCCGCCGCGCTCGTCGTGGCGATCGAGCGCGATCGGTCGCAGCGCCCTGCCACGACCGAGTGCCCGCACCGACTGCCGGATCAGGGCGACGGGACGCTTGACCAACCACGCACCCAGGGCCGCCGCGAGCCGGTCGCTCGATGAGAAGTACGACCAAGGAGCGACCACCGAATGAGGCATGTGCAAACCAGGACGATCCGGCCGCAAAGGATGTGTCGATCCCGGCAGCCCTTGCCCTCCGAGACACGGCCAGGCGGCTCTTCATCACCGAGGAGGGACGGCTCGGCCGAAACTCCATCCATGCCTTTGACACACACCGAGCTGTCAGCGGCGCCGCAGCACGAGCGTGGAGCCCTGTCGATTCATGTCGAAGCGGTCGAGGAAGGTCATGCCGAGCAGCCCAAATGGCAGCGTGTCGGCGTCGGTCACGAACCCGTCAATGTGGCGCACGGTCGTGTCGCCGACAGTCACCGAGTCGAGCGAAACCCGCCATCGACTCGCTACCCCGTTCGCGGTCATCGTTTTCACGGGCGTGCCGGTACGATAGTCCAGGCCAACACGCTCCGCATCCGCCCGAGAGAGCGTGGTCAAGGTCGCGCCCGTATCAACCAGGAAGCGCATGGCCTGTCCGTTTACGGCGCCGCTCGTGAAGAAGTGTCCGTGCGCATCGGCCGACAGCGTCACGGTGCCGCTCTCGGTGGCACCCGCGTTCAACGATCCCTCCGCCGTGGGTGGCAGCATCGAGTAGAAGCGCGCGTATGCCGAGGATGGGAGTCCGCCGAGACACACGAGGACAACGGAAGCGAGCCACTTGGAATTCGGGCGGAGACGGGCAGCAAGCAGAAGTCGCACGCTTCCACGAGCAAGGCTCATGCCGCGTGCTGTCCGTGCCGTTTGAAACCACTCTCGCTGGAGCCGACGTGCGCACTTTCGCACGAGTCGGAAACCGTTTCCTGCGGCTGCGCGGCCTGCCCCCGGCCATCGCAGGAGATCGTCGGCGGGTTCCTCCACCTCGACTGGGAAGGCACCTGAGCCGGGGATCGGGTCAGAGCGTCCGCAGGAGGGTCTTCATGTCGGTGCGGATCGACGTGCCCTGAAACTCGAGCGCCTGGCGCGTGGCCGCGGGCACGAGGTGACGCGCGACCAGCGACCGGACCCGGAAGCCGAACGAGGTCATCTTCCGGATCGCCGCCTTCAGGCGGTGCGTCGCCTGCTTCTTCTTCGTCGCGGGGAGGCCTTCCGCCGAAACCTTCCGGTCGCGCGCCTTCGTCAGCGACGCCAGCATCGAGTGCTGCGTGCGGCCGAGGTCGGTCGCCGCCTGCACCTGCGCGATGAGCGCGTCGAGGCGGCAGTCGATCGAGACGAACGTGGGCGCACGCGGCACGTCGCACGATCCGGGGACGGTCGTCGTGGTGGTCGTCGTCGTGGGGGTGGTCGACGTCGTGGTTCTCATCGTGCCGGTCGTCGTGGTGGTCGTGACGATCGTCGTCGTCGTCGGCAGCGCCGCGCCGCCCTCGAAGGCGCCGACGTCACACTGTCCGGCGGGGCGGGAGACCCCGCGCTGGTCGACGCCGTCGACGGGTGCGCCGGCGCACGCGTCGGGGTCCCCGTGGTCGATCGCCGGGCTGCCCGCCAGCAGCGCGATCGTCTGCGTCGGGCCGCCGTTGTTCGCCGGTCCCGCGGGGTCGAGCACGGGGTTCGTGTCGCAGAACGAGGTGCCGCTGGTATCGGCGCATCCGGAGCCCGTGAAGCGGCAGGTGGCGCCGTCGTCGATGTTGTGGCCGCCGTCGTTGGGTGGAGAGCCGATGTTGCAATTCGCGTCCGGGGTGCCGGCGACGATCGTGTTCGTGAACGTCGCGTCGCCGCTCAGGAAGACGTTGGCGCCGTCGATGCCGGCGCTGTTGCCGCTGATCGTGCAGTTGACGACGGTCCCGTCGTCGCTGTCGTGATAGAGGCCGCCGCCGTCGCCGGTCGGCGCGCCGTTGCCGGCGATGGTGCTGTTCGCGATGGTGAGGGTGCCCATGTTGTAGATGCCGCCGCCGTTGCCGCCGCCCGCGGCGGTGTTGCCGCGGACCGTGCAGCGGCTGACCGTGAGGGTGCCGTTGCTGTAGATCGCACCGCCGTTGCCGCCGGCCGTGGTGCCGTTGCCGGTGAGCGTGCTGTCGGTGAGGGTGAGCGTTCCGGTGTTGTAGAGAGCGCCCCCGTTGCCGCCGGCCGTGGTGCTGTTGCCGCTGAACGTGCAGTGCGTCGCGGTCGTCGTCCCGTCGTTCGCGATGCCGCCGCCCGAGCCGGCGTCGCGGCCGTCGGCGATCGTCAGGTTCTGCAGCGTGAAGGCGATGCCCGAGTCCACCGTGAACACCTGCACGCTGTTGCCGCCGCTGATCGTGACCACGCCGCCGCCGTCGATGGTCGTGGGGGCGCTGATGTCCTTCGTGCCGGTGACGGTGATCGAGGCGCTGCCGCCGCAGGAGAACGTGACGCTGCCGTCGAAGCCGCCGCCGGCGGGTAGGCAGGCGTCCAGTGCCGCCTCGGTGCAGCTCGGGGCGGTGCCGGTGCCGACGAGGCAGGCCCGGGCGGCCGCGGGGAGGAGGAGCAGTGCGACGGCGAAAGCGAGACCCGAGATGCGGCGTGCGCGAGCGGTCAGCATCAGCGGCCATTCTGTATGGAGGATCGGCTGCGCGGGCAAGCCGCCCTTCCACCCGCCGCATACCGGCGATCAAAAGCGTCTTTCGCGGACGGTGGAAGCGGTGCTTGGTAGGATCGCGCGGACCATCCTCGACGGGTAGGCGGGCGCGCCACCCCGCGTGTGCTCGGGCCCCTGCAATAGAGCGCGCGTCCCGCTCGTCTCATGGGGCCAGACGTCGCGGTGGCGGGCGCCTGCCGCCCGCGAACCGTGACGCAATCTCTCCGAGGAGGTCCAATGAAGCTTCGCACCACCCTCACCGCGCTGGCGTGTCTGACGGCCGGCGCAGGCATGGCGCACGCGGCGCAGACGATCGCCAGCGCGCCGCTGTGGACCGGCTTGAGCCACGCGGGCGCCTGCTACGTCCGGAACGTGGGAACGCGTCCGGTCTCGCTGACGGTGTCGCCGCTGATCAACTTCACGCCCGACTTCAGAACGTTTAGCTTCGAGAACTGCAACGAGGCGCCGCTGGCGCCCGGGCGCACCTGCGTGGGCCTGTTGAACGCTCTCGACGACGACGTGACCTTCGCCTGCTCCGCGGTCGTGAACGGAAGCGCGAAGAACGTACGCGGCAACGTCGAGATCCGCGAATCCGTCACGGGCGGGCTGCGGGTCATCGCCGCCGACGAGATGCGCTAGGGCGCAGCGAGAAAGGAGATCGTCATGAGAACGTCCGTCGTCTCGACCGCCATCGCGTGCCTGCTGGCGCTCACCGGCAGTGCCCGCGCGTCTCAGCTCCTCGCCACCCCCGCGATCTTCGGGGCCTCCAGCCAGCGAAGCGCCCAGTGCAACCTGGGCAACTTCGGTACCCGCGACATCCCGGTCACCGGCTTCGACATCGTCGACGAGTCCGGCAATGCCTTCCCGGTGAACCGGGGGTGCGGCAGCGCGATCCCGGCCGGCTTCATCTGCCAGATCTTCGCGCCCAGCATCCCTTCCGGCCAGGCCGTGGCCTGCACCGCGACCGTGTCGAACGGCGACAAGGTGCGGGGCACCTTGCTCCTGTTCGACAGCACCGGCACCGGCGTCCCGGTGCGGGCGCAGGCCCTTCGCTAGGCCGATCGTCGCGGCCGATCGGCCGCGGCCGGGAGAGCTCCTCGAGGATGCGCGCGCTCCTCGAGGAGCTCCCCGCGTACCGTGCCGAGCGGAGCCTGAAGGAGAAGGTGCTCCGGCCTCCCGCGTTGCGCGCGCCGCTCAGGCTGCCGTGATGGGCTTCGATGATCGAGCGGCGCATCGAGAGCCCCATGCCCTCGCCCGCCCTTCAGATGGGACGCCGAGAGGCGATCGAGCAGCGAAAGACCGAGATCGCGAGTGCGAAGAAGCGGCGACGGGGTGGGAAGTACGTGGTCGAGGAGGCGGACGTGGACGGCGTGCCGCGCCTCTCCACGAAGTACGTCCGCAACATCATCGTCGGCAGCTTCCGTGCGATCCTGCGTGACGCACTCGAGATCGACAGGATTCCGGTCCCGTTGAGACTCTCCGAGCTGTGCGTCGGCCTGAAGGGCGGCTGGGCGCACGAGGACGAGCATGAGCCCGATCCCGATCCGTTCACGCCGGCGGAACGCGACGCGATCCTCGAGTGGTTCCGAACGAAGATTCCGCCCGCTGGACGTGAAGGCGATCCGCCGCCAGCTTGGCGTGTCGCAGACCGCTTTCGCCGCGCTCATCAGTGTGCCGGTGGGAACGCTGCCCAACTGGGAGCAGGGGCGCCGGGTCCCTGACGGGTCAGGACGAGCGAGGGCCGCTTGTCGCCTTGACCAGGGGCTCGTCCCGCTCAGCTGCGATGCGCCCCCCAAATGGCCGTCGGTCCCGTTGGATATGCAGGTCGGGTTGGAGTGCCCCGAATCGCTCATTGACTTAGTAAGCCAATGGCATAGAATGCGGCGGTGCGAGTAGAGTGGGACCCGGAGAAGGACCGCACGAACCGCGTCGAACACGGTCTCGCCCTCGATGAGGTCCGGATTCTCTTCGAGCGCGATATCGACCACCTGGTGATCCATGACCAAGAGCACGGCGACGACGAGGACCGGGTCCTTGCCATCGGGCCAGTTGCGAGGGGAGTGGCACGGTGGCGTATGCGGACCGAAAGACGATGTCGTCCGCGTCATCAGCGCTCGCATGGCGACGCGGATCGAGGAAGAGGCGTTTTACAGGCGAGCGGGAGGCCGAAAGCGATGAAGGACGAGATCAGGGAACTGACCGCCGCTGACTTCGAGCGTCCCTCGACGACTCCGCGATCGTTTGGTGCGCGGTGAGTTCAAGAGCGGTGAAGACGTAGCGGCTCTGCGTCGCTTCATCGGGCTGTCGCAAGAGACGTTCGCTCTGGCTCTGGGTATCAGCGCTTACACACTCCGTAACCGGGAGCAGGGTAGGCGCATGCCGGAAGGACCCGCCCTTGCGCTGCTGCGCATCGCCGCCCGGCACCCGAGAGTGTTCGTGAGAACCTCGCGCTGGCAGGGTGAGGGATGTCGGCCGATGAAGTCGACTGGATCTTGCGCTCGCTGACGGGACTGAGCTGCCTCGCCTCGGCGTGTCGGAAGCTATTGACCCGCCGCGGAAGTCGAAATGCGAGGAGGGGGACTTGACCCCCCTGGCAATCCCTGTGACTTCGAGGTTTTTCGGGAGCTTGTCGTGACGCTGCATGACGGGCCATGACGAGATCGGGTCCCTCGGCCCCGATCTCACCGCGCCGCACCCACCTGCATGTGGCCCCGGCTGCTCGACGATCTATCTCGGGCCGTGTAGGTACGAAGTCGCCTCGGAGGACTAGCCATGTTCGATCGCATCAGCTTCGACCCCCACATCCTGCGGGGACGGGCGTGCATCCGCGGGATGCGCATCCCGGTGTCTGTCATCGTGGGGCAGATCGCGCACGGGGCTACCTTCGAGGAGATCCTGGAGGGGTATCCCGACCTCGAACGCGAGGACATTCAGCAGGCCATCGAGTATGCGGCTTGGCTGACCCAGGAGCAGGTGCAACTCTCGTAGCCGGCCGTCGTGCGCTTCCTCGCCGACATGGGCGTCGATCAACGGGTCGTCGCCTGGCTGCGCGCGGCTGGCCACGATGCCGTCCACCTGCGCGACGAGGGACTGCACCGCCTTTCCGACGAAGCGATCTTCGACAAGGCGATCGCGGAAGGCCGAGTAGTCCTGACGTTCGACCTGGACTTCGGTGAGATCGCTGCCCTTGCGAGGGGACGGGTGGCGAGCGTCGTCTCCGACTGCCCGATACAAGATACTCTCGGTCATCGAGCGCCTTCAGGCAGTTCTCCCTGCATCGGCGGAGGCCCTGGCCAGCGGCGCGGTCGTCATCGTCGAGCCGGCGAGGCACCGGACACGCGCGCTGCCGAACGTGCGACCGGATCCCTGAGCGCGCACGCTCCAACCGGCCAGCGAAGTTTGTTTCCGCACCGGTGATGAGCATTCGGAGAGCTGGATCGGCTCGAAACACAGGAGGGGGACAACCGCGTCCGAGGGCTGGAGACCCCGCCAAATCAGTAGCTTGACGAGTGCGAGGAGGGGGACTTGAACCCCTGAGAATCCCCGTGACTTCGAGGTCTTTCGGGAGCTTGTCGTGACGCTGCATGACGGCCTATGACGAGATCGGGTCCGTCGGACCCGATCCGTGGTCGGCCTTGCTGGGTCGCGGACAGCGTCAGCCGGCACGCCGCATCGCGCGTGCGAGAATGTCATTGATCAGGGATTGGTACGGCATGCGGCGCTTAGCGGCCGTCGCTTTCAGGCGACTCAGCACCTCCGGGTCGACCCGGACCGAGATCGCGGTCCGCGCGACGCGCCCAAGGGGTGGCCGCCCGACCCGGCGCATGCTCGCGAGCTGCTCGTTGGACAACTCGGAGATGTCGCTGAAGTCGATCTTACGCTTCGGCATATTGGTTGCGCTCTTTCCGGCTGGCGAGGCGTGCACTGATGATCCGTACCATTGTGCCCCGCAGCGTGTAGGCGACTACGACGATGCGTCCCATGGTGCTGCGTGCAAGACGCAGCCTCCGGGCCTCGCGAGTAGAGTGGCGCAGATCAGTGCCGTCAAGACCGACGGGGTCGTCGAAAGCACTCGCAGCCTCTTCGAACGAGACACCATGTTTCGCGTAGTTGCTCCGCGCCTTCCCCTCATCCCACTCGAACACACCGAGTTTCGTATATACGAAAGGTCGGACGGCTGCAAGTGCTCGCGAGCCGACGATTCGGACAGGTCTTCACTCTGGTGGCCAGCGTCGGAGAGCTCGTTGACCGAGGTGCGCCAATGCGTGTGGTCGGTCAGAAGTGCGAGGAGGGGGACTTGAACCCCCACGGGTGTTACCCCACTAGCCCCTCAAACTAGCGCGTCTGCCATTCCGCCATCCTCGCACGGCAGGGACTCGGGCAGCGTCGGGTCCTAACAGAGCCCTCAAACGCTGTCGAGTCGGGGAGTTATTTCTTCGCTGGCGCCGGCGCGGGCGTGGGTGCGGAACCGCCCGCGGCAGGAGCGTTGCCTTCCGCCGGTGCGGTGCCGCCGGCCGGCGGAGTCGGGGAGGGCGCTTGCGCGGCGGGCGGTACGGCCTCGGGTGCGGCCGCGAAGGGCGGCTGAGGCGCGGGTGTGCCGCCCTCGGCGGCCGGGACCTCCGGCGCGACCGGCGGCGTCGGGAGCTGGGCAGCGGGCGGCGGCAGCCGCTCGATCAGCCGGGACGAGCCGGGCGTCTGGCCGTACGTCAGGACGAGCGATGTCACCATGAAGATGATCGCCGTCGCCGTGGTGAGGTGGGTGAGGAAGTTGCCCGCGCCGCTCGAGCCGAAGAGCGTCTGGCTGCCGCCTCCGAAGACGGCGCCCATGTCGGCACCCTTGCCGGTCTGGAGCAGGACCACCACGATCAGGAAGATGCACGAGACGACGTGGACGGTCGGAACGACGTAGTGAAAGAGCACGGTTCCCATCAGCGAGACTCCTGATACTGCACGATCCGCGTGAAGCTGGCCGCGTCGAGGCTGGCGCCGCCAACGAGCGCACCGTCTATGTCGGCCTCGGCCATCAGCGCGTCGATGTTGTCGGGTTTGACGCTGCCCCCGTACAGGATCCGCACGCCGTCTGCCACCGCGGCGCCGGCCAGATCGGCGAGCAGCCCGCGGATCGCCCGATGCACCTCCTGCGCCTGGGCCGGCGTGGCGGTGCGCCCGGTTCCGATGGCCCACACGGGCTCGTAGGCCAGCACGCAGCGTCCGACCGCCGCGGCGTCGAGGCCGGCGAGGCCGCCGCGTACCTGGCGCTCGACGACCGTCCCGGTCGTCCCGGCTTCGCGCTCGGCGAGCGTCTCGCCCACGCAGACGATAGGCACCAGGCCTGCGCCCAGCGCGCCACGGGTACGCGCGTTCACGCCCGCGTCGGTCTCGCCGAAGTACTGACGCCTCTCCGAGTGCCCGACGATGACGTGCGTGCACCCGGCCTCGACGAGCATGGCCGCACAGATCTCGCCGGTGAAGGCGCCCCTGGGATCGCCGTGGACGTTCTGCGCCGCGAGCAGGATGCGCGTCCCCGCGATCGCCTGGCGCGCGGCCTCCAGCGCGGTGAACGGCGGGGCGATCAGCGACTCGCGCCCGGTGACGGCGCCCACGCTCTTCGCCAGCGCCCCGGCGAGCGCGCCCGTCTCGGCGCGCGTGCCGTGCATCTTCCAGTTGCCGGCGAGCAGGGGGATCCGGGCCATGAGCGCTAGCCCTCCAGGGCCTTCACGCCGGGCAGCTCGCGTCCCTCGAGGAACTCGAGCGACGCGCCACCGCCGGTGGAGACATGGGTGACGGCAGCGGTCTTTCCGGCGCGGGCCAGCGCGGCGACCGAGTCGCCGCCGCCGACGACCGTGACGCCGTCACAGCTCGCCAGCGCCGCCGCCACCGCCATCGTGCCGTGGCTGAACGCGTCGATCTCGAAGATGCCCATCGGTCCGTTCCAGAGCACGGTCCGGGCCGCGGCGATCTCCGCGGCATAGCGCCGTGCCGTCTCGGGGCCGATGTCGACGCCGAGCAGGTCGGCGGGAAACTCGTCGGCCCCTACCACGCGAGTGGACGCGCCGGCCTCGGGCTTGTCTGCCGCGACGTGGTCCATCGGGAGCAGCACGCCGACGCCCGCTTGCGCGGCGCGCTCCAGGGTCTCGCGCGCCAGCTCGATCTTGTCGTCCTCGACGCGCGAGCGACCCACGGGCTTTCCCTGTGCGCGCAGGAACGTGTAGGCCATCGCTCCGCCGATCAGGAACGACGTCACGCGCGACAGCAGGTGCTCGATGACGCCGATCTTGTCCGACACCTTCGCGCCGCCGAGCACCGCCACGAAGGGCTTCTCGGGCGCGCGCATGAGACGCGAGAGCATCTCGACCTCGCGCGCCAGCAGCAGTCCGGCCGCGCTTTCGCGCACCAGCGGCACCATGCCGGCCGTGGACGCGTGCGCCCGATGTGCGGCACCGAAGGCATCGTCGACGTAGACGTCCGCCAGGCGGGCGAGCTGGGCGGCGAAGGCGGGATCGTTGCGCTCTTCCTCGGCGTGGAAGCGCAGGTTCTCGAGCAGCACGACGTCGCCGCGCTCCATCTTCCCGACCAGCTGCTCCGTCTCGCTGCCGACGCAGTCGGGTGCGAGCGTGACCGGACGGCCGAGACGCGACGCCAGCACGTCTGCCACGGGCCGGAGCGACAGCTCGGCGCTGCGCTTTCCCTTCGGACGTCCGAGGTGCGAGGCGAGCACGAGCTTGGCGTCGCGCTCGAGCAGCCAGCGCAGGGTCGGCAGCGTGGCGTCGATGCGGGTGGCGTCGCCGACGCCGCCGTTCGCGAGCGGCACGTTGAAGTCGGCGCGCACGAACACGCGCTTGCCGGCGACGTCGAGATCGTGCAGAGAGCGCATGTCCCGCGCCTAGAGCTTCTTGCCGATCAGCAGGGACACGTCCCGCATGCGGTTCGAGAAGCCCCACTCGTTGTCGTACCACGACAGCACCTTGGCGAAGTTGCCGTCGATCACGGTGGTGAGCAGGCTGTCGAAGATCGACGAGTAGGGGCTGTGGTTGAAATCGGCCGAGACGAGCGGCTCGTCGCTGTAGCAGAGAATGCCCTTCAGCGGTCCGCTCGCCGCCGCGCGCATCGCAGCGTTGATGGCGTCCTTGGTGGTGGGCTTTCCCAGCTCGCAGGAGAGATCGACGAGCGATACGTTCGGCGTCGGCACGCGCACGGCCATGCCGTCGAGCTTGCCGGCCAGCTCGGGGATGACGAGTCCGATGGCCTTCGCGGCCCCCGTGCTGGTGGGAATCATCGAGAGGGCGGCGGCGCGGGCGCGGCGCAGGTCCTCGTGCGGCAGGTCCAGGATGCGCTGGTCGTTGGTGTACGCGTGCACGGTCGTCATCAGACCTCGGGTGATGCCGAAGCTCTCGTGCAGCACCTTGGCGATCGGCGCCAGGCAGTTGGTGGTGCACGACGCGTTCGACACGACGTGATGCTTCCCCGGGTCGTAGGCGGCGTGGTTCACCCCGTACGCGATCGTGAAGTCGGCGCCCTTCGCGGGGGCCGAGATGATCACCTTCCTGGCGCCGGCCTCCAGGTGCTTGGCGGCCTTGTCCCGATCGGTGAAGAGGCCGCTGCACTCGAGCACCAGGTCCACGCCGAGGGCCTTCCAGGGCAGCCTGGCGGGGTCGCGCTCGGCGAGCACCTTGACGCTGCGCTGGCCGACCACGAGTGCGCCGCCCTCCGCCTTCACCTCGTGGGCGAGCGTTCCGTGTATCGAATCGTACTTCAGGAGGTGGGCGAGGGTCTCGGCGCTGGTGATGTCGTTCACCGCCACGAAGTCGAGCTGATCCTCGTCGAGACAGGCCCGGAACACGTTGCGGCCGATTCGTCCGAAGCCGTTGATGCCCACACGGATCGCCATGCCCAGAACCTCTTTCTCCCGGAAAATGCCCGCGCCGACGGGCGCTTGGCGTATACCCAGCGTGCGCCGGCAGGGTCAAGGCGAGTGGCCGGCGGGTTTGACGCTCACCGACCCCTGCGATACACGCAGCGCAGTGGTGTGGAGAGGCGGCCGCGGCCCGGCCCTCATCGGCGCATGGTTCTTCAGGTCCTGGGTCTTCTGATCGGTCTCGGGACGGCCGCCGCGCAGACGAACGGGCTCGCGGTGGAGCCCTTGCCCGTCCCGCAGCGCGAGGTCTGGGAGCTGCTCATCGGCTCGGGCTGGATGGTTCGCCTCGTACTGGTGGTGCTGCTCGCGACGTCGATCGGCTCCTGGGGAATCGCGTTCGCCAAGGGACGTGAGATGCGCCGCGCCCGGCGCCAGTCCGGTCGCTTCATCGACGTCTTCTGGGAAGCGAAGAACCTGAGCGCCATCCAGGCAGCGAGCAGCGAGATGAAGGAGAGCCCGGTTGCCCAGGTCTTCCGGGCCGGTTACCAGGAGCTGCAGCGGCTGACGCGGGCGAAGCGCGGGGCGGGCGAGGACGCCGACTCCGAGTTCGGGGGGATCGAGACCGTGCAGCGCGCCATGCAGCGGGCCCGGACGCAGGAGGTGACGCGGCTCGAGCGCGGGCTCACGTTTCTCGCCACCACCGCGAGCACGGCCCCCTTCATCGGGCTCTTCGGCACGGTCTGGGGGATCATGACCGCGTTCATGGGACTCTCCACCACGACGTCGTCGAGCATCCAGGCCGTCGCTCCGGGAATCGCCGAGGCGCTCATCGCGACGGCCGTCGGGCTCGCGGCGGCCATTCCCGCGGTCGTCATGTACAACCGTTTCGCGCGCCAGGTTCGCGTGTTGACTGCCGAGATGGACACCTTCGGCGCAGAATTCCTGAACATCGCCGAGCGGCATTTTCTGAAGAAGTGAGCATGGCCTTCGGGGGACCGGGCAGCGGCGACTCCATCGCCGACATCAACGTGACGCCGCTGGTGGACGTCATGCTGGTGTTGCTCATCATCTTCATGGTGACGGCGCCCATCCTGCAGCAGGGCGTCGCCATAGACCTGCCGAAGACCACGGCCGGGGCTCTCGCCGGCGCGGAGGAGCAGCTCGTCGTCAACATCGCGAAGACCGGTCAGGTCTACCTGAACGACACGCCGTGCACGCTCTCCCAGCTCACGGAGAAGCTGCGCGCGATCGGCTCGGCGCATCGCGACCGCCCGATCTACGTCCGTGCCGACCAGGCGGTGCCCTATGGACAGGTCATGCGGGCGATGGCCGCGGTACGCGAGGCCGGCCTCGTGCGGGTCGGGCTGGTGACGGAACCGCCGCCCGAGCCACGATAGGAAGCGATAGGGAATGTCGCGCACCCTGCCTCTCGGGATCGCCCCCGAGTGGGACCGGGACTTCACCGTCATGGTGGGCGTCTCGGCGCTGCTGCACGCGGCGCTGGGGGCGCTCGTCGTGTTCCTGATCACGCTCGCGCCCGTACCGCTCCCTCCGCTGCAGTCGTACACCGTCGAGCTGACCGATCCGAGCGCACTGGGCGGCCGGCTGGCCTTCGGCCCGCTCGATCGCCCGCTCGGCCGGCCGGCACGGATCGCCCCCGCCAGCGGCGGGGCAGCCGAGGGGCCGGCCCGGACGGGCGAGCCGGCGCCGGTGGCCCCGCCGGAGGCGCCCAAGCCGGTGAAGGTGGCGGAGGCGCCGCCGCCGACGGCTCCTCCGGCGACGACGCCCCCGGCGACCCTGCCGCCGAAACCGGCGCCGCCTGCGGACGCCGTGGCGGTGCCGAAGGTCACCACCGAGCCACCCAGGCAGGTCGAGAAGCCCAGGCCGGTGGAGACCGCCAAGCCGACGCCCGTCGAGCCCGCGAAGCCGAGGCCGGCCGAGGCCGCCAAGCCGAAGCCCGTGGAGGCGGCGAAGCCGCCGCCGGCTGCCACACCGCTCGAAGCGGCGAAGGTCAAGGCGAAGACCCCACAGCCGACGCCGCCCGAGCCGAAGCCGGCGCCGGCGAAGGCCCAGGCCCATGCCGCCGTCCAAGCCAACCGAAGTGGCGGAGGTCCCGAGCGCGGCCCCCATGAAAGCGGGCGAGAGCAGGCCGGCGACCGTGAGACCGGGCGAGGCGAAGACGCCGCCGCCTGCGGCGCCCGCGACCGGTACCGAAGGAACGGGGAGCGGCGGATCGGCAGAGGAGAAGGTGGACGAGAAATTCGCCGCCGCCGCCGAGCATTGGCGGAGCCGCATGGCGAGCGGCGGCGGCGGGCTCGACGGCGCCGCCGCCGAGCACGGTCCCATCGGCGAAGGCACGCCGGGGGAAGGCGGTGGAGGCACGGTCGTCGGGACCGAGTTCCTGGCCTACCGACAGCGCATCTTCGGCATCATCAAGACCAACTGGGTGCAGGCCGACCGCAAGTCCAAGCTCGTCGCCCTGGTGCGCTTCGAGATCACGCCCGAGGGTGAGATCGGCAACGTGCGGCTGGAGCGCAGCTCGGGCGACAAGGCCTACGATCTGTCGGTCATGCGCGCCGTCGAGCGCTCCAGCCCGCTCCCGCCGCCGCCCGAGCAGCACCGCGACGCCTTCCACGAGGTGGTGATCGAGTTCCATTCCGAGGAGGGAGGACGCGGAACGGGATGAGACGCATGGCCCTCATCGGCGCGGCGCTGCTCGCGCTGTTCGCCACCGCGCCGGCGTACGCCGTGGTCACGGGGAGCATCTTCGGTCCCGGCAGCGAGTCGTTCGCGATCGCCGTCGTGCCGCCCAGGAGCACCGGCGGCGGCACCGCCGCGTCGCTGGCGCAGCAGTTCGCGCGCGTGCTGTCCCGTGACCTGGAGCTCTCCGGGTACTTCCGGGTGCTCGACCCGCGCACCTTCGTCGAGGATCAGCAGACCGCCGGCGTGACCGCCGACGCCATCGACTTCGTCAGCTGGGCTTCCATCGGCGCGCAGCAGCTCGTGAAGGGCACGATCGACGGCGACGGCGATTCCGTCACCATCGAGGTGAGACTGTTCGACGTCGCGGAGCGGCGGGACCTGGCGGACTCCGGACGGCGGCTCCAGGGATCACGCGCGGACGTCCCTCGGCTGGCTCACCGCTACGCCGATCAGCTGCTCGCGGTGGTCACCGGAGAGCGCGGTCCCTTCGACTCGAAGATCGCGCTCACCAGCACCCGCGGCGGTCGCCTGAAGGACGTCTACGTCTACACCTTCGACATGACGGTGCCGGCACGGCTCACCAACGAGCGTTCCATCACCGTCGCGCCGGCGTGGCGTCCCGACCAGCGCAGCGTCCTCTTCGCATCCTATCGCGAGCACCAGCCCCGGCTCTTCGAGGTGGACCTGACGAGCCGGGCCGTCGCCCAGTTCTCGACCGATGCGCGGGTCTACATCGGCGGCGCCTGGTCGCCCGACGGCACGCAGGTCCTCGCCACGCGTGAGGACGACGGCAACACGGACATCGAGCTGCTCGATCGCTGGGGCGCGGTCGTGCGGCGCCTCACCGATCACTGGGGCATCGACGTCTCGCCCGCCTGGGCGCCCGACGGGCGGCGGTTCGCGTTCTGCTCCAGCCGCTCCGGCTCGCCGCAGATCTACACCATGGCGATCGACGAGAAGGAGCCCACCCGCGTCTCGCGGACCGGCGCCTACAACACCTCGCCGGCGTGGTCCCCGAAGGGCGACCTGGTCGCCTGGGCCACGCGGACCGGCGACACGTTCCAGATCGTGGTCGCCCGCGCCAACGGCGCGGACGCGAAGACCATCACGGGCGCCGGCAGCAACGAGGATCCGTCGTGGGCGCCGGACGGGCGCTACCTGGTGTTCTCGTCGTCGCGCAGCGGACGGCGCACGCTGTGGCTCGCCGACCGCGACGGCCGGACTCAGAAAGAATTGACCACCGGGGGTGGCGATGATACGTCGCCGGCGTGGTCGTCGCGGTCCGAGTGAGGCCACGAGCGTGCGCATGACGAGGGCGAGGAGGACGCGGGGCTGGGTGCTGGCGCTCTGTGCCCTGGTCGCTCTCGGCGGGTCCGCCTGCAAGAAGAAGGGCCCA
Organism: uncultured delta proteobacterium; assembly: GCA_963815115.1. Classification (GTDB taxonomy): domain Bacteria; phylum Desulfobacterota; class Binatia; order DP-6; family DP-6; genus CAVQLX01. Next base: position 1,176,054 of record CAWFFN010000005.1, read on the forward strand.
TCCCCGAACGAGAACGCCGAGGCGCCCGAGAGCGGCATCGGCGAGGAAGGCCTCGGTGGGGGAGGTAGCCTCGACCGGGCCCGGGAAGGGCTCGGGGCCGCCGAGGGGGGTCCCCTGCAGGACGTGCACTTCGACTACGACAGCGACGATCTCGACGAGACGGCACGCGGAACCCTCGACCAGAACCTCCAGTGGCTGCGTGACAATCCGAAGGCGAGGGCCGAGCTCGAAGGCCATTGCGACACCCGGGGGACCATCGAGTACAATCTGGCCCTCGGTGCCAGGCGCGCGAAGGCGGTGAAGGACTACCTCACCGGCCAGGGACTCGCCGGCGAGCGCCTGTCCACGATCAGCTACGGGAAGGAGCTGCCCCTGTGTCAGGAGGAGACCGAGGAATGCTGGGCGCGCAACCGTCGCGTGCATTCCGTCGTGGCCGGCCAGTGAAGCGTCTGGTTTTGCGTGCGGCTGCGGTCGCGCTCGCCATCGGGCTCGCCGGGTGCGCGACGCGCGCGGACCTTCTCGACCAGGATCGCCGGCTCCGCGGCATGATGCGCGAGCAGGGACGCTCGATCGCGCAGGTGAAGCGCGAGGTCGAGCGCCTCCGCGCCGACGTCGAGGAGGGTGGCCACCGCACCAGCAGGGCGCCCGAGCCCGTGCCCGAGCACGAGCGCCTCGGCGACCTCGAACGCAAGGTGCAGCAGCTCGAGTCCGGCTCGAAGCAGATCGGCATGACCCTGTCGCCCGAGGGCATGTCGACCGAGGAGCCGGCAGCCGACACCGGCAGCACCGGCGAGACGCCGCCCGCTGCCGGCGAGACGCCGACCACCACCCTCCCTCCGCAGCAAACGGCGGCGCTCGCGCCGCCCCCTCCACCGCCGCCTCCCCCCCGCCGCCCGCGGCCGTCGACGAGGAATGGAAGCGCGAGGTCGCCCAGGACCAGGCCGTCGCGGGCACCATGGGCGTGCCCGAGCGCGCGGACTACCTGAACGCGCTCGAGGGGCTATCGCGGGGCGACTGCTCGAAGGCGGTGCCGAAGCTGACCGCGATCTCGTCGGGCTCCAAGGGCTCGCCGCTGGCCGACAACGCGCTCTACTGGCAGGCGCGCTGCGCCGAGACGCGGGGTGACCAGAACGGCGCGGTGAGCAGGTTCTACGACGTCGTTCAGCGCTACCCGAAGAGCGACAAGGCACCGGCGGCGCTCTGGCAGCAGGGCAAGCTCTTCCTGCGCATGGGCGACGCCCCCGACGCACGGCTGTCGATGTCGAAGCTCATCAAGGACTATCCGGCGTCGAGCGAGGCCGCACTGGCACGCCAGAAGCTGGCCGAGCTCGACCAGTAACTTCAAAGGCGTCCGGGCCTGGGCTATACGGGCCGCAGCGATGCGCGTGATCCGCCACCTGGCGCACGTATTCCCGCCCCTCCGGCGCGTCGTGCTCACGCTCGGCAACTTCGACGGCGTCCATCTCGGGCACCAGGCGATCGTGCAGCGCGCGGTCAGCGAGGCGCGCGCGCTCGGCGGTCAGGTCGTCGTGCTCACGTTCCACCCGCACCCGGTGGCGGTCCTCGCGCCCGAGCGCGCGTCGCCGCTCATCCAGTCGCTGCGCGATCGCCTCGTGCTGCTTCGTGACCTCGGCGCCGACGTGACCGTGGTGCAGCGGTTCACGCAACGCTTCGCCGCCCTCGAGCCGGAGGCGTTCGTGCGCGAGTTCCTGGGCAACCATCTGGAGCTCCTGCACGTCGTCGTGGGGAACAACGTCAGCTTCGGACACGGGCGCGCGGGGACGGTGGACACCCTGCGCGCTCTCGGCCCGCGCCTGGGATTCGCGGTCGACGCCGTCGGCCCCGTGACCGTCGGGGAGGAGCAGGTGAGCAGCACGGCGCTCCGCCGCATGGTCGCCGCGGGTGACGTGCGCCGCGCGCGGCTACTGCTCGGGCGACCGGTGACGCTGCGTGGCCGCGTGGTGCGCGGCGAGCAGCGCGGCCGGACCCTCGGCTTCCCGACGGCCAACCTGCATCAGCCGAGCGGCCTCCTGCTGCCGGCCGACGGCGTGTACGCCGTGTGCGCACGGCTCGACGGGCGGCCCCATCCCGCCGTGCTGAACATCGGCGTGCGCCCCACCTTCGGGGTGCTCCGGCGCACCGTCGAGGCACACCTGCTCGACTTCGACGGCTCGCTCTACGGGCGCTGGCTCGTGCTCGAGCTGGTCGACCGCCTGCGCGGCGAGCAGCGCTTCACGGGTCCCGAGGCGCTGCGCCAGGCCATCGCCGCCGACGTGACCCGCGCCCGCGAGGTCCTGGCCGCTCCTGCCGCGACCCGAGACTTCGTCTCGGGTCGGGATGGAGAGCGAGAATGAGACGTGATGATCAGTGCGGCCGTCGTGCCGCGGCCGGCGAAGCCGGCGCGGCAGACGTTCCGGAGCGCGAGGGGGTCGTTGGGTCGGCACGCTTGCAGATGCCGCAGGACTGGCTGAGTCAGAGCTTCGGGCGAGCTACGTTTTGCCGCGCCGGCTTTGCCGGCCGCGGCACGGCATCCGCCCGATCCACCGAACGCCACACGTTCGCCTCCGCTCTCGACCCGAGACGGAGTCTCGGGTCGCGCTCCTAGTGGCGCGCGCGAGCCGGCTCGTGGTGCGCGTGCCGGTGGCGGCGGCCGGCATGCGGCTCGACCGCTTCCTGGCCACCCTGCCGGAGCTCGGGACGCGCTCGCGTGCGAAGGGCCTGATCGACGACGGTCGGGTCGCGGTCGACGGATTGCCGCGCAAATCGGCCCACGCGGTCAAGGCGGGAGAGCGGATCGCCGTCACGGTGCCGCCGCCGGAGCCAACGGGCGTCGAGCCCGAGGCCCTGCCACTCGTCGTCCTCTTCGAGGACGCCCATCTCCTCGCCATCGACAAGCCGCCGGGCATGGTGGTTCATCCTGCTCCGGGCGTGCGGCGGGGCACGGTGGTCAACGCCGTCCTGCACCGCCTCGGCGCGCTGGAGACGGGCGGGGATCCGGAGCGCCCGGGAATCGTGCACCGCCTCGACCGCGACACCTCGGGCGTGCTGCTGGTCGCGCGCACCCCGCAGGCGCTCGAAGGACTGGCACGGCAGTTCCGGGAACGCACCCTCTCGAAGCGCTACCTTGCGGTGGTGCACGGCGTGGTACGACCCGGCACCGGCGTGATCGACCAGGCGGTCGGTCGTCACCCGCTGGAGCGCCAGCGGATGAGCGTCGGCACGAGGCGCGGCCGGGCCGCCGTCACGCGCTTCGAGGTGGTCGAGCGCTTCCGGGGCGCCACGTTGATGCGCCTGACCCCCGAGACCGGCCGCACACATCAGATACGCGTGCACCTCGCGGCGCTCGGCCATCCCATCGTCGCGGACCGGGTCTATGGCGGCATCCGGGGGCGCCGCAGCCCGTCGATTCCCCCGGCGGTCGCGGCCGCGCTCGAGGCCTGTCCCCGCCAGGCGCTGCATGCCGAGGCCATCACGTTCACGCACCCGGTCTCCGGAGTGCGGCTGGAGGTCCGAGCGGCACTGCCGCCGGATCTCGTACGGCTGCTCGATTCCCTGCGGAGCACTTTGCTGGCTTGACAGCCCCGGGCGGTTTCCCTACCTTCCGCCTCGGCCGGTCGAGGCCGGCTCCCATCTGCAGCGAGATTCACGTCACTTCCGACCCGATATCCCGCCACTCCCGGCGCTCGGGCGTCCATCTCTGATCGTCATGTCCCTCGCGTACCTTCGAAGGCACCGCACGTGAGCCCCCGAGAACGCTCGTCCACCGAGACCACCACCCGCCCGCGGTCGAAGATCGTCCGGGCGGTCGTGGCGGAGGCGGAGGCGATCGCGGCCGCCGTCCCGGCAACCGCGCCCGGGGTCTCGAATGGCGAGCCCGCGCCGGTGGAGGAGCCCGCCGCGCCGTCTCCGGCGTCCAACGTCCCGGCGCTGAACCTGCAGGAGCTGAAGGAGAAGAAGATCGGCGAGCTCGCCACCCTGGCGAAGGAGATGCGCATCGAAGGGGCTGCGGCGCTCCGTCGTCAGGAGCTCATCTTCGCCATCCTCCAGGCCCAGGCCGAGCTCGACGGGGCGGTGAGCGGGGAGGGCGTCCTCGAGATCCTGCCCGACGGCTTCGGGTTCCTTCGCTGTCCGGACTACAACTATCTGCCCGGTCCCGACGACATCTACGTCTCTCCGAGCCAGATCCGGCGCTTCAACCTGCGCACCGGCGACGTCGTGTCGGGACAGATCCGCCCTCCCAAGGAGGGCGAACGGTACTTCGCGCTCCTGAAGGTCGAGACCATCAACTTCGAGGAGCCCGAGCGCGCGCGGGAGAAGATCCTGTTCGACAACCTGACGCCGCTCTATCCGCAGGAGCAGCTGCGCCTGGAGTTCGAGCAGCAGGAGTTCACGACCCGGATCATCGATCTGCTCACCCCGGTCGGCAAGGGACAGCGCGGCCTCATCGTGGCGGCGCCCCGCACCGGCAAGACGATGATGCTGCAGAACATCGCGCACGGCATCACCGCCAACCATCCCGCCGTCGTCCTGATCGTGCTCCTCATCGACGAGCGTCCCGAGGAGGTCACCGACATGCAGCGGTCGGTGCGCGGCGAGGTCGTCAGCTCGACGTTCGACGAGCCGCCGACCCGCCACGTTCAGGTCGCCGAGATGGTCATCGAGAAGGCGAAACGCCTGGTCGAGCACGGCCGTGACGTGGTCGTCCTCCTCGACTCGATCACGCGCCTGGCGCGCGCCTACAACTCCGTGGTGCCGCCGAGCGGGAAGATCCTCTCCGGCGGCGTCGACTCGAACGCGCTGCGCGGGCCGAAGAAGTTCTTCGGCGCCGCCCGCAACATCGAGGAGGGCGGCAGCCTCACCATCCTCGGCACGGCGCTGGTCGACACCGGGAGCCGGATGGACGAGGTCATCTTCGAGGAGTTCAAGGGCACCGGCAACATGGATATCCACCTCGACCGGCGCCTCATGGACCGGCGCATGTTCCCCGCCATGGACGTCACCCGCTCGGGCACCCGCAAGGAGGAGCTGCTCCTTCCCCGCGAGGTGCTCAACCGGGTCTGGATTCTCCGCAAGCTCCTGACCCAGCTGAACACGGTGGAGGCCATGGAGTTCCTGCACGACAAGATCAGGGGAACGAAGGAGAATCAGGAGTTCCTGGATTCGATGAGCCAGTGAGGCCTCGGGGACTTAGATTGCCTCGGCGCCTCGGTTTCTGGTACAGGAACCCGTTTCGACGGAGATCGCGAAGGGAGGGTGGAGCGCCCAGCGCCTGGTTATGACCGACGTCACCATGAAGAATCTACTCGAGGCCGGCGTGCACTTCGGCCACCAGACCAGCCGCTGGAACCCGAAGATGAAGCCGTACATCTTCGGCGCCCGCAACGGCATCTACATCATCGACCTCCAGCAGACGGTGAAGATGTTCCGCGACGCGTACAACTTCGTGCGCGAGCGAACGGCGCAGGGCGGCCAGATGCTGTTCGTGGGCACCAAGCCCCAGGCACAGGACGCCATCCGCGAGGAGGCCGAGCGCTGCGGCGCGTTCTACGTGAACACGCGGTGGCTCGGCGGGATGCTCACCAACTTCCAGACCATCAAGCAGTCGATCGACCGCCTGAAGAAGCTCGACGAAATGCTCGAGGACACGCAGGTCGCCGACGCGCTCACCAAGAAGGAAGTCCAGGGTCTCCGGCGCGAGCGGGAGAAGCTGCTGTCGTCGCTCGGCGGCATCAAGGGGCTGCGCAAGCTCCCGGACGCTCTTTTCGTGATCGACCCGAAGAAGGAAGAGATCGCGGTCAAGGAGGCGAACAAGCTCGGCATCCCGGTCGTCGCCGTGGTCGACACCAACTGCGACCCCGACATGATCGACTACAAGATCCCCGGCAACGACGACGCCATCCGGGCCATCCGCCTGTTCTGCGCCGCCGTCGCCGAGGCGGTGATCGAGGGACGGAACCTCTACGAGGAGCGCCAGCGCGGAGCCGGAGCCTCGACCGTCGCCGGCGGCAACGGTGCCGAGCCAGAGGTCGGAGAGGTGCAGGAGCTCGAGGCGCAGCCCTCATGAGCCTGACGCTCGTGAAGGAGCTGCGCGAGAAGACCGGCGCCGGTCTCCTCGACTGCCAGAAGGCGCTCGGCGAGGCCGAGGGCGACCTCGACAGGGCGCTCCGGCTGCTGCGCGAGAAGGGACTCGCGAAGGCCGCGAAGCGCGCTTCTCGCGTCGCCACGGACGGCGCGGTCGGCGCCTACATCCACCCCGGCGGCAAGGTCGGCGTGCTCGTCGAGGTCAACTGCGAGACCGACTTCGTCGCCAAGACCGACGAGTTCCAGCAGCTGGTGCGCGACCTCGCCATGCAGGTGGCCGCCGCGAGCCCGCGCTACGTCCGCCGCGAGGAGGTCCCCGAGGCGGAGCAGGAGGGCGAGCGGGCGATCTACCGCGTACAGGCCGAGCAGAGCGGCAAGCCCCCGCAGGTCATCGAGCGCATCATCGCGGGCCAGCTCGAGCGCTACCTGAAAGACGTCTGCCTTCTGGAGCAGCCCTTCATCAAGCAGAGCGATCGGACGGTGGGTGACGTGGTCCAGGAAGCCATCGCGCGCCTGGGAGAGAACGTCACCGTCCGGCGGTTTGCGCGCTTCCAGCTCGGAGAGGCGCAGGAGCGGCTTCCGGAGGAGAAGGAGAACCTGGCTGGAGGCGCGCCCGGAGCCTGAGCCCGGGCCGGCTCTGCCGCGCGCCGGGCGCTATCGCCGCGTCCTCCTCAAGATCAGCGGGGAGGCCCTTGCGGGCGCGGGCGGCTACGGCATCGACCAGGAGCTGCTGGTCGGGTTCGCCGCACAGCTGCGCGAGGTCCACGCGGTGGGCTGCGAGCTCGCGCTGGTGATCGGCGGGGGAAACATCTTCCGTGGCATCGCGGGCCGCGCGCTCGGCATCGACCGCGCCACCGGCGACTACATGGGGATGCTCGCCACGGTGATCAACGCGCTCGCCCTCCAGGACGCGCTCGAGAAGCTCGAGGTGCCGACGCGGGTGCTGTCCGCCATCGAGATGCGGCAGGTGGCGGAACCGTACATCCGGCGGCGCGCGACGCGCCATCTCGAGAAGGGCCGGGTGGTCATCTTCGCGGCGGGCACCGGCAACCCCTTCTTCACCACGGATACGGCGGCCAGCCTGCGCGCGATGGAGATCGGTGCCGAGGTCATCTTCAAGGCCACCCGCGTCGACGGGGTCTACGACGCCGACCCGGAGAAGCATCCCGAGGCCTCGCGCTTCGACGAGCTCACCTACATCGACGTCCTCAACCGCAACCTCCAGGTGATGGACTCGACTGCGATCTCGCTGTGCATGGACAATGGCCTGCCGATCCTCGTATTCAACATGCTCGAGCAGGGCAACATCATGAAGGCCGTTTCGGGGGTGCGGATCGGGACGCTGGTGCACGGAGGACGCACATGACCGACGATGTGCTCGCGTCGTGCAGGCAGGAGATGGAGCAGACCATCGCCGCCTTCAAGAAGGAGCTGTCGCACGTGCGTACCGGCCGGGCGAACACGGCGCTGCTCGACGGGATCATGGTCGACTACTACGGCGCCAAGACGCCGCTCAACCAGGTCGCCACGCTGTCGGTGCCCGATCCCACGCTCCTCGTCGTCCAGCCGTACGACAAGAGCGTCGTCGCGCTGATCGAGAAGGCGATCCGATCGTCCGACCTCGGACTCAATCCGCAGAGCGACGGCAAGCTGATCCGCGTGCCGATCCCGGCGCTCAACGAGGAACGGCGCCGCGAGCTGGTGAAGCACACCCGGAAGGTCGCCGAGGACTACCGCGTCTCGGTGCGCAACCACCGGCGTGACGCGCTCGAGATGCTGAAGGAGCTCGAGAAGGAGCGCGAGATCACCGAGGACGACCGGCGGCACGGCTCGGAGAAGGTCGAGGCCGCGACCAAGGACGCCGTCGATCGCCTCGAGAAGACGCTCAAGGCCAAAGAAGACGAGATCATGGCGGTGTGATGATCGAGCTCGATCAGAGCCGGCTGCCACACCACGTGGCGGTCATCATGGACGGCAACGGTCGCTGGGCGGAGCAGCGCGGCCTGTCGCGCATCTACGGCCACCGCGTCGGCAAGGAGTCGGTGCGCGCGATCGTCGAGTCGAGCCGCAAGCTCGGCATCAAGTACCTCTCGCTCTTCGCCTTCTCGAGCGAGAACTGGAACCGCCCGCCGCGCGAGGTGGACGGCCTGATGACGCTGCTCCGCAAGTACCTCGCGAGCGAGCTCGGCAAGATGATGCGGCACCAGATCCGCCTCCTCGCGGTCGGCAGCCTGCGGCGGCTTCCGCCCGCGGTCCGGCAGGCGTTGCGGGCGAGCATCGCGGCGACGCGCAAGAACAAGGGCATGACCGTGATCCTGGCGGTGAGCTACGGCGGCCGCGAGGACATCGCGCAGGCCGCACGCGCGATCGCCCGGCGCGTCGAGCGCGGCGAGCTCGCATCCGACCGGATCACCGCGGGCACCGTCTCGGAGCACCTCGGGACGAAGGGAGTGCCGGACCCGGACCTGCTCATCCGGACCAGCGGCGAGATGCGCATCAGCAACTTCTTCCTCTGGCAGCTCGCGTACACCGAGATGTACGTCACCGAGACGCTCTGGCCCGACTTCCGCGAGCGGGAGTACGTCCAGGCCCTGGCGTTCTTCCAGCAGCGGCAGCGACGATTCGGGCGCACCTCGTCGCAGATCGACCGCGAGCGGCTGCGCGCAGTGTAGGGCGCCCTGCTTCGCACGCGACTCGTCACGGCTGCCATCGCGCTGCCCGCGCTCTGGCTGATCATCGAGTATCTCTGGGCGCCGCTGTTCGTCGCCTTCATCTTGACGGTGGCCGCGATCGGCCTGCACGAGTACGGCGGCATGGCCTTCCCGCAGGATCGCCCGGCGCGCGGGGCGCTCCTGATCTTCGGGCTCCTGGTCGCGGCGAGCGTGATCGCGGGCATGATCCCGTGGACGGGGGCCGCCCTGTCGTTCGCGGTGATCGGCGGCCTGGTGCTCGCGCTCCTGCGCAACGGCGACCTGTCGCTCGCCGTCGGGCGGCTCGGCCTGCTGCTGCTCGGCGTCCTCTACGTCGGCTTCGTCATCCCGCACGTGGCGCTGCTGCGCCAGCAGCCGGAGGGCTGGCGGTGGGTCCTGTTCACGGTCTACACCGCGATGGGATCGGATTCGGGAGGCTACTTCGCGGGGCGCGCCTACGGGCGCCACAAGCTCATGCCCGCCGTGAGCCCGAGCAAGACCGTGGAGGGCTCGGTGGGCGCGCTCGCCGGCGCCGTGCTCATCGGGGCGATCTGCCGGCTGGTCTTCTTCCGCGAGCTTCCGGTCGCGCAGACCCTCGGGCTGGCGCTCGCGATCGGCATGCTGGCCCAGCTCGGCGACCTCTGCGAGTCGGCCCTCAAGCGAGCCTTCGGCGCCAAGGACTCGGGCTGGATTATCCCCGGCCACGGTGGCATCCTCGACCGCCTCGACAGCCTGCTGTTCCCGTTCGTCTTCGCGTACTACTACTACGCAGTCGCCACACGGGCCTGGTAGGAAGGAGACACCGCATGGCCCTCCCCGCACCCGTCGTCACCATCGTCGCCTTTCTCGTGGCGCTCGGCCTCCTGGTCTTCGTCCACGAGTTCGGGCACTTCGCGGTCGCGAAGCGCATTGGTGTCAAGGTGCTGCGGTTTTCGATCGGCTTCGGGCCCGTCGTGTTCTCGCGCCGCCGCAACGAGACCGAGTACGCGGTGTCGGCCATGCCGCTCGGCGGCTACGTCAAGATGCTGGGTGAGGACGACGAGGACGAGGCGGTGACCGAGCCCGAGCGCGCCTTCTCGACGCAGACGCCGCTGCGCCGGACTGCGATCGTGTTCGCCGGCCCGGCCATGAACTTCGTCTTCGCGTTTCTGGTCTACGCCCTTCTCTTCGTCGCCGTGGGCGCCGAGGTGGCGTCGAACGAGCCGCGCGTCGGCGGCGTCGCCGCCGGCTCGCCGGCGGAGCAGGCCGGGCTCAAGACCGGCGACAAGGTCGTGGCCGTCGACGGGCGCCCCACGACGACCTGGGAAGCGCTCGCGCAGACGGTGCGCGACTCGAAGGGGGCCCCGCTGGGGCTCAGCATCGAGCGCGACGGCCAGCAGCTCGCGGTCACGGTGACACCGAAGCTGCGCGACAATCGATCGATGTTCGGCGAGGACCGCGGCCAGGTCTACCTGATCGGTATCGAGGCCTCGCACGACTGGCAGCGCGTCGGGCCGCTGCACGCGCTCGGCATGGCGGCCCAGCAGACGGCGAACGCCACCTACGTGGTGGCGGCGGGCCTCGTGCTCATGGTCCAGGGTCGGGTCCCGCTGCGTGAGCTCGGGGGCCCGATCGCGATCGCGCGCGCCGCCGGCGAGCAGGCGCGCGCCGGGACGCGCTACTATCTCAGCATGCTCGCCTTCCTCTCGATCAACCTCGGGGTGCTGAACCTCCTGCCGATCCCCGCCCTCGACGGCGGTCATCTCGCCCTCTTCGGGATCGAGGCCGCGCTCGGGCGGCCGATCCGGCAGCGGCATCGCGAGCTCGCGCAGCAGGTCGGGTTGCTCCTGCTGCTCAGCCTGATGGTGTTCGTGTTCTACAACGACATCCACCGTCTCGTGCAGGGCTGAGCTCCTGATCGTTCTCGGGCTCGACACGGCGACCTGGACCGCGACCGCGGGGGTGGCACGGGACGCAATCGTCCTCGCGGAGGACTCGGAGACGGCCTCGCGGTCGCACGTGGGTTCGCTGCCGGCGCTCGTGGCGCGCGTCCTGGCGCACGCCGGGCTCGCCATGGACGACCTCGAGGGGCTGGCGGTCTCGATCGGGCCCGGCTCGTTCACCGGGTTGCGCATCGGGCTCGGCTTCGCGAAGGGCCTGGCGTTCGCGGGTGGGCTTCCCGTGGCGGCCGTTCCCACGCTCGAAGCGCTGGCCGAGGCCGCGGAATGCGCCCCGGGCGAGACGGTCTGCGCCGCGCTCGACGCTCGCAAGCGTGAGGTGTACGCAGCGCTCTTCCGGGTCGGCGAGACGGGCCGTGTCGAGCGGATGACCGCGGACCTCGCGCTCGCGGCCGATGCGCTGGCAGCCCGGCTGCCGGCGGGCACCGTGCTGGTCGGGGATGCCGTCGAGGCCTATCCGGAAGCGTTCGGGTCCGGGGCCGTGCGTCGTCCCTTCGCGACGGTCCATCCGCGCGGCGGCGTCGTCGCCCGGCTGGGGGCCGGCCTTCTGGCAGCGGGGGCGGCCGTCGCGCTCGGCCCGCTCGAGCCCGTCTACGTACGAGCGCCGGAGGCCGAGCTGGCGCGGGCGTCCGCGGCGGCCCCGGCCGCGCGTTGACAATCCATTTTCCGGCGTATTACCGTCGCGAAGCGGCGTTCTGGCGGAGGTTTCGAATGGAGAGAAAGGACGAGGAGCTGATCGCCTCGCTGCTCGAGCGCGAGCCGGAGCTGCGGCGTTACTACGACGAGCACAACGATCTCAAGAAGCAGCTCGAGACGCTCCAGCAGAAGCACTACCTCACCCCCGAGGAAGAGGTGGAGAAGAAGCGCCTGCAGAAGCTGAAGCTCGCGGGCAAGGACAAGATCATGGAGATACTCGCGCGCCACCGCACGCACTAGGGGGCCGCATGCGTCACACCATCTCCATCCTGGTCGAGAACGAGTTCGGGGTCCTCGCCCGCGTGGCCGGGCTCTTCAGCGGCCGCGGCTTCAACATCGAGAGCCTCTCGGTGGCGGAGACGATGGACCCGACCGTGTCGCGCATCACGCTGGTCACGCGCGGCGAGGACCAGGTGCTCGAGCAGATCGAGAAGCAGCTCAACAAGCTCATCAGCGTCATCCGGGTCATCGACTTCACCGACACGGCCCACGTGGAGCGCGAGCTCGTCCTCCTCAAGGTGGGGATCGATGAGCGTTCGCGCGGCGAGGTCGTCAACATCGTCGACGTCTTCCGCGGGAAGATCATCGACGTGTCGCGCCGCTCCTACGTGATCGAGGTGACCGGCACCGAGGACAAGATCGACGCCCTGATCGAGCTCTTGAAGCCGATCGGGATCAAGGAGATCGTACGCACCGGCAAGGTGGCGATGTTCCGCGGCACGCGGCTCCTCACCGTGGACGGGAAGGACAAGGAGCGAGCCGCATCATGAATATCTATCACGACGAAGACGCCACCCTGGAGCCGCTGCGTGGCAAGCGCATCGCGGTCATCGGCTACGGCAGCCAGGGGCATGCCCACGCCCTCAACCTGCGCGACAGCGGATGCGACGTGCGCGTCGGCCTGCGACCCGACAGCGCGTCGCGCCGCAAGGCGGAGGCCGAGGGCCTCCGGGTGGTCGACGCGGCGACCGCGGCGCGCGAGGCCGACATCGTCATGATGCTCGTCCCCGACGAGCAGGGCGCGGAGATCTACGAGCAGGAGATCGCGCCCGGCCTGGCGGCGGGCAAGTACCTTGCCTTCGGGCACGGCTTCAACATCCACTTCAAGAAGGTGGTGCCTCCCGCCGACGTCAACGTGTTCATGGTGGCCCCGAAGGGGCCCGGCCACCTGGTGCGCAGCGAGTACCAGAAGGGCCGGGGCGTCCCCTGTCTCATCGCGATCGCGCAGGATCCCAGCGGCGACACGCGGCAGGTCGCGCTCGCCTGGGCCAAGGGTATCGGCGGTACGCGCGCGGCGGCGCTCGAGACCACCTTCAAGGAGGAGACCGAGACCGACCTCTTCGGCGAGCAGGCCGTGCTGTGCGGCGGGCTCACCGAGCTGATCCGCGCCGGGTACGAGACCCTGGTCGCGCGCGGCTACTCTCCCGAGATGGCCTACTTCGAGTGCCTGCACGAGGTGAAGCTGATCGTCGACCTGATCTACGAGGGCGGCATCGCCAACATGCGCTACTCGATCAGCAACACCGCCGAGTACGGCGACATGACGCGCGGCAAGCGAGTGATCGGCCAGGAGACGCGCCAGGCCATGGAGAAGATCCTCGACGACATCCAGTCCGGCACGTTCGCCGACGAGTGGATGACGGAGCACCGCTGCGGCCAGCCCCACTTCCGGGAGCTGCGCCGCGAGGCCTCGAAGCACCCCATCGAGGAGGTCGGGACGAAGCTGCGGTCGCTCATGCCGTGGCTCGCCTCGGATCGTCTGGTCGACCGCTCGCGCAACTAGGAGAAGGATCACGAGCCTGATCCCGATCGCCCGCGAGGGCTGGCCGGTGATCGGCATGGCCGCCGGCGTCCTCGGTGTGGTCGCCGCCGTCGGCGTCGCGGCGGGGCACCCGGTGGCAGTGGTGCCGCTGCTGGTCGGCGTCGCCTTCTGCGTCTACTTCTTCCGCGATCCGGAGCGTGAGCCCCCGCCGGACGACCGTCTCGTCGTGTCGCCTGCCGACGGCCGCGTGCTCGAGGTACGCGCGGAGCGGGAAGAGCAGTTCCTGCACGGCCCGGCGACGCGCGTGAGCATCTTCATGTCGCCGCTCGACGTGCACGTGAACCGCAGCCCGGTTGCGGGTACCATCGAGCTGGTGCGTCACACCGCCGGCCGCTTCCGCGCCGCCTTCGCCGACAAGGCGTCGCTCGACAACGAGCGCAACGCCGTCCTCCTGACGACCCGGGGCGGTCGCTTCCTCGTCGTGCAGATCGCCGGGGCGATGGCCCGGCGCATCGTCTGTCACCGGCAGGTGGGCGACCACCTGGCGCGCGGCGAGCGTTTCGGGATGATCATGTTCGGGTCGCGGGTGGACCTCTTCCTGCCGCCGGGCGTGCGGCCCGCGGTGTCCCGGGGTGATCGCGTGCGGGCCGGCCACACGGTGGTCGCCGAGCTGCCGCCCGGAGCGTCCGGATGAGGCGCATCGGCGTCGCCGCCGATCCGGCGCGTCGCCCGAGGCGGCGCATTCCTCCGCTGCGCAAGGGCGTCTACATCCTGCCGAATCTCTTCACCTCGGCCGGGCTGTTCGCGGGCTTCTACTCGATCATCGCGACGCTGAACCACGACTACCGCCTGGCCGCGATCATGATCCTCGTGTCGCAGCTCTGCGACGTGCTCGACGGCCGCATCGCGCGCCTGACGAGATCCGCGAGCGAGTTCGGTGTGCAGTACGACTCGCTCGCCGACCTGATCGCGTTCGGCGTCGCGCCCGGCATCCTCGTCTACACCTGGGCGCTGCGGCCGTGGGGTCGCTGGGGGTGGCTCGCGGCCACGCTCTACGTCACCTGCGGCGCGCTCCGTCTGGCGCGGTTCAACGTGCAGTACGGCTCGGTCGAGCGACGCCACTTCCTCGGGCTGCCGATCCCGGCCGCGGCGGACGTCATCGCGGCGACCGTGCTGCTGTACTACTACCTGAACGGGCAGGGCGACCCGAACAAGCACGTCCTCATGCTGCTGGTGATCTACGCGGTCGCGGCGCTCATGGTGAGCGAGTTCCGCTACTTCTCGTTCAAGGAGTTCCGGCTGCACCATCGCCACCCGTTCCCGGTGCTCCTCGCGCTCATCTTCCTCATCATGCTCACCATCGGCGCGCCCGAGGTCATGCTCTTCCTGGGCATCACGGGCTACGCCCTTTCCGCGCCGGTGACGGCGCTCTGGCGGCTCGCGCGCCGGCGGCGGCGCCCGCTTCCCGCGGCCGCGTCTGCGGACGCGTCGCCGGGAGCCGTCGTGCTTGACAAGCCAGGTGCCCGCGGATAAGCCCCGAGATCGATGACGGAAACGGCCCGACTCCTCGGAGCGCTTCTCGGCGGCCTCCTGCTTACCAGCCCGCCCGGGGCGCGCGCGAGGGTGTAGGGCAAGCAACACCTACCAGCGCAAGGCCACGGGCGGATCGAGTCGCTCGTGGCTTTCGTGTTTCTGGGGTCAGACGGAAGCCGGGAGCGGCGAATCCCCGTGGCGGAAGGGAGAGCCACGATGGACCGGGTACGAATCTTCGACACCACGCTGCGCGACGGGGAGCAGTCCCCTGGCGCCACGATGAACATCGAGGAGAAGCTGGTGATCGCTCGCCAGCTCGAACGCCTCGGCGTCGACGTCATCGAGGCCGGGTTCGCAGCATCGTCGGAAGGCGACTTCGAGGCGGTGCAGCGGGTGGCGGCCGCCGTGTCGAAGCCGGTCGTCCTCTCGCTGGCGCGTACGCGCGAGCAGGACGTCGACCGCGCGATCGCCGCGGTGGAGCGTGGGCAACGGCCGGGCATCCACATCTTCATCGCCACGTCCGACATCCACCTGAAGCACAAGCTCATGATGAGCCGGCGCGACGTCGTGGACGCCGCCGTGTGGGCCGTCACCCGGGCGAAGAAGCACCTCGACTACATCGAGTTCTCCGCCGAGGACGCCTCGCGCAGCGATCCCGAGTACCTCGTGGAGGTCTTCACGGCCGTGATCGAGGCGGGCGCCCGGGTGATCAACGTACCCGACACCACCGGCTACATCATGCCCGAGGAGTACGGCTCGCTCTTCCGCATGCTGCGGGAGCGCGTGCCCGGCGCGGACCGCGTGATCTGGAGCGCGCACTGCCACAACGATCTCGGCATGGCCACCGCCAACTCGCTGGCAGCGGTCGAGAACGGGGCGCGCCAGATCGAGTGCACGGTGAACGGCATCGGCGAGCGCGCCGGCAACACCGCCATGGAAGAGGTGGTGATGGCCATCAAGACGCGTGGCGAGCGCTTCGGCGTCGACACCGGGGTCGTCACCGAGGAGATCTTCGCCACCAGCCGCCTGGTCACGCAGATCACCGGCCTCGCGGTGCAGGTGAACAAGGCCATCGTGGGCGAGAACGCGTTCGCCCACGAGGCCGGGATCCACCAGGACGGCGTGCTCAAGTACCGCCAGAACTACGAGATCATGAGCCCCGAGAGCATCGGCCTGGCGTCGAATCGCCTGGTGCTGGGCAAGCACTCCGGCCGTCATGCGCTCGTGGCGCGCATTCGCGAGCTGGGGCTCGACACCACCGACGTCGACATGAACCGGCTGTTCGAATCCTTCAAGGCGCTCGCCGATGCCAAGAAGACGGTCTACGACGAGGATCTGATCGCGCTGGTGGCGCAGGAATCCGTCCGGGGTGCGCAGGTGCGCGATCGCTACGAGCTGGTCTATCTCAACGTGACCTCGTCGAGCGTGGACGTCCCCTTCGCCACGGTGAAGCTTCGCATCGACGGCGAGGAGGTCGGGGGGACGGGGACGGGCGACGGCATGGTGGATGCCTGCTACAAGGTGATCAGCGAGCTCACCGGGCAGCATCCCCGGCTCGATCGCTACGCCGTCAAGGCGATCACCGGCGGGACGGACGCGCAGGGCGAGGTGAGCTGCCTGGTCAGCGCGCACGGGGTCACCGTCACGGGGCAGGGAAGCCACACCGACATCATCCAGGCGAGTGCGCTCGCGTACGTGAACGCCCTCAACAAGCTGGAGACGCGCCGGGCGTGCGGCCAGACGCCGCCCGAGGTCGGCCCGTGAGGCAGGAGGCGACGGTCGCTCTCTTCGCGGGCGACGGCATCGGGCCCGAGGTGACGGCCGAGGCGGTCGCCGTCCTCGAGTCGGTGGTGCCGCGGCACGGCGTGCGGCTCACCTTCAGCTCGGGAACCATCGGAGGCGCTGCCATCGACGCCACCGGCATCCCCCTGCCGCCCGCGGAGCTCGCCCGCGCGCGGTCGGCCGATGCCGTGCTGCTCGGCGCCGTCGGCGGCCCCAGGTGGGACGACCCGAAGGCGAGCGTGCGGCCCGAGCAAGCACTCCTCGGGCTGCGCAAGGGGCTCGGGGTCTACGCCAACCTGCGCCCGGTCTGGACGGTGCCGGCGCTGATCGGCTCGTCGACCCTGCGCCCGGAGGTGCTCCAGAACGTCGATCTCGTCGTCGTCCGCGAGCTCACCGGGGGCATCTACTTCGGCCAGCCGAGCGAACGCCGGGGCCGCTCCCCCGAGCGCAGCGCCGTCGACACGCTCGTCTACACCGAGGAGGAGATCGTGCGGCTGCTGCACGCGGCCTTCGCGCTCGCCCGCCAGCGCCGCCGCAAGCTCACCTCGGTCGACAAGGCGAACATCCTCGCCTCGTCACGGCTGTGGCGCGAGATCGCGCACGAGGTGGCACGCGAGTACCCCGACGTGAGCCACGAGGACGTCCTCGTCGACGCGATGGCGATGTATCTCGTCCGCCGCCCCGGCGACTTCGACGTGATCGCCACCGAGAACCTCTTCGGCGACATCCTGACCGACGAGGCGGCGATGCTGGCGGGCTCCATGGGGATGCTGCCGTCGGCGTCGCTGGCGGGTGCGCCCGTGCCCGGCCGCCCGTGCCAGGGTCTCTACGAGCCGATCCACGGATCGGCGCCCGACATCGCCGGCGAGGACAAGGCCAACCCGCTGGCGGCCATTCTCTCCGCGGCCATGCTCTGCCGCTACTCGCTGACGCTCCCGGAAGCGGCGGATGCGATCGAGCGCGCCGTCGCCGACGTGCTGGCCGCGGGCCACCGCACCGCGGACCTCGTCGCACAGGGCGAGGAGCCCGTCGGCTGCCGGGCGATGGGCCGGCTGGTGCGCGACCGTCTGGAGGTCTGAAGGTGATCTCGTGGAGCGGCTGACCGTCGCCGTCGTCGGGCCCTCGGGGCTCGCGGGCCGGGAGATCCTGCGCTTGCTCGGCGAGCGCGACGAGCCGCCGGGCGAGCTTCGCCTGCTCGGGTCGTTGCGCACCGCCGGGGCCACGATCGAGGAAGGCGACCTGAAGGCTCCCGTCCACCTGCTCGCTCCGGGCGTGTTCGACGGCATCGACCTGGCACTCTTCTCCGCCGGACCGACGGTGGCCGGCGAATGGGCGCCGGTGGCGGCGCAGGCGGGCGCTCTGGTGGTCGACCTGAGCAGCCGCTTCCGGCTCGACGAGACGGTGCCGCTGGTCGTGCCGGAGGTCAACCCGGAGGCGCTCGCGAGCGTCCGGGAGCGCGGGATCGTCGCCAGCCCGAGCAGCACGGTCGTCGGTCTCACGGTGGTGCTCGCGCCGCTCGCCGCGGCGGTGGGTCTCCGGCGGGTCGTCGTCTCCACCTACGCCGGTGTCGCGAGCGCCGGTCGCTCCGCCGTCGCGGGCCTGTCCCGCGAGACCATCGAGCTGCTGAACGGCCGCGGGCTCAAGCGCACGCGCTTCGCGCGCCGCATGGCCTTCAACTGCCTGCCGCAGCTCGGCGACATCGAGCCCGGCGGCGCGACCACGCACGAGCTGCGCGCGGTGGCCGAGACCCGGCGAGTGCTCGATCAGCCGGGTCTGCCGCTGGACGTCACCGCCGTGCGCGCGCCGATGTTCTTCGGGCTCGGCCTGAGCGTGCACCTCGAGACCGAGGAGGCGCTCTCCCCAGACCAGGCCGTCGAGATCCTGCAAACGGCTCGCGGGGTGCTCGTGCACGCCTCCGACGAGGATGCCTATCCGACCCCCGTCGAGGTCACCGGCTCGGACGCCACCCACGTCGGTCGCATCCGGGTGGATCAGTCGACCGAGAACGGCCTGGCGCTCTGGATCGCGCTCGACAACGTCGGCAAGGGCGGCTCGCTCAACGCCGTGCAGATCGCGGAGCTGCTCGCCCGCGATCACCTGTGACGCTCCTGGCGTCGCCGCGGGGCCGGGCGTGCAGCTGCGCCTGACCGTCGAGTACGAGGGAACGCGCTTCCTCGGGTGGCAGCTCCAGCCCGGCGGTCCGACCGTGCAGGGGGAGCTCGAACGCGCACTCGCCGTCGTGCTGCGGGAGCCGGTGCGCGTGCGTGGCGCGGGGCGGACCGACGCGGGCGTCCACGCGCGCGGCCAGGTCGCGGCGGCGCGCGTGTCCGCGCCGCCCGCCGACCCGGGCCGCCTGCTCCGCAGCCTGAACGCGCTCCTTCCGGACGACGTCGCGGTGCGTGACGTCGCGCTGGTGGACGACGGGTTCAACCCCCGCCGCGATGCCCGCAGCCGCGTGTACGAGTATCGCATCCTCGCCTCGCCGGCCCAGTCGCCGTTCTGGCGGCGCTGGTCGTGGCACGTGCCGCGCCCGCTCGACGTGGGCGCCATGGCGGCGGCGGCGCTCGCGCTGGTCGGGGAGCACGATTGCGCCGCCTTTCGCGGTGCCGACGCCAAGGAGACCCCGCGTTCGACGGTGCGGCGGATCTTCGAGAGCACGGTGCGCGCGGACCCTCCTCTGCTGGTCTATCGCGTCGAGGCGACGGCCTTCCTGAAGCACATGGTGCGCAACGTGGTCGGCACGCTGGTCGAGGTCGGTCTCGGCGAACGTGCGACCGGCTGCATGGCCGAGCTGCTCGCCGGCCGCGACCGCACGCGCGCCGGGGCGACGGCCCCGGCGCGCGGACTCACCCTGGTCGAGGTGCGGTACTAGCCCCGAGCCACCCCCAAGCGCTCTTTCTTCCCGCTTGCGGTCCTGCTAACGCCGCCGCCGGTGGCGGGACGGCGTCGCACGTGGATGGTCGGGAGCGCGGCCCTGGTGCTCGCGGCATGGCCGGTCTGGTGGTTCATCGGGGTGCTCGCGGGTACGCCGCCGCCGGTCGTGCTGATCGGGGTCGCGGCCGCGGTGGCCTGGACCGTGGTCGTTCGCGTGCTCGATCGTCGCAGGCGTGAGCCGCTGCGCGTCACCCTGGCGACGTTCTTCTGGGGGGCGATCATGGCGGCGTGCGCGTCGGTCCAGTTGAACGACGCTCTCCTCGCGTGGACGGGTACGAGCGGGGCCGCGGCGCAGCATCCCGATCTCGTGCCGGTGCTGCTCGCCCCCGTGGTGGAGGAAGGCGCCAAGGCTGCGGCGCTCGTCCTGGTACTCGTGCTCGCCCGCGAGGAGGTGCACGGGGCGCTCGACGGCATGGTTTACGGCGCGCTCGTCGGCATCGGCTTCGCGATGACCGAGAACTTCTCGTACCTCACCCTGGCCGCGCTCCAGGGCGGCCCCGCCGGGCTGCTGCGGGGCATCTACCTGCGCGGGCTGCTCGGCGGCCCGGTGCACGCGACCTTCACCGCGATCGCGGGCGCGGCGCTCGTGGGATCGCGCGCTTTTCGCCGTGCGGGTGTGCGCTTCACGGTCGCGCTGGCGGGGCTGCTTGCCGCGATCGGCGAGCACGTCGTCTGGAACGGCATCGCATCCCGGACCCTGACCGGCGTGCTGTGCGGGCCGCAGTACCCCGGAGCGTGCCGGCCAGCGCCGGACACCAGGGCGCTGCTCGTTCAGGCGCCGCTGGTCGTGGCGCTGTTCCTCGGACCGGGCGTCCTCATGCTGCTCGCGATCGGTCGCCTGGCGGCCCGGCGCCGGGCGGTGTCCGGTCCGCCCGTTCCGGACGCCGGCTCCAGAAGTAGTTGAAGATGTCGTTCACGCCGTAGCCCGGACGGAAGGTCTCGGGAGTGCCGCCCCCGCCCAGGTGCTGCTGCCAGCGCTCCCAGATGACGGTCTGCGGGCAGTCGAAGCAGATCGAGCGTGCCGCCGCTCCGCCGCCGTCGCGCGCGCGGTAGAGGCTACGCGCCTGGCGGAACCGCGGCCCGTTCCAGGCCTCGCGGAAGCTGGCCGTGCCCACCTCGTCGGGCGTCACGGCGATGTGTCCCATGTCGTCCTCGCGGTAGAAGCTTCCGCAGCACGGGGCGACACCGCCGTCGTTGTTCACCACCGCGTACGACCAGAGGTAGACGCAGGGAAACGGCTTCGGCTCGCCGTAGTAGACATAGCGCCCGTCCGGATCCCACTCGTCTCCGACCACCCATCCCTTCTCGACCACGAAGGTCATGTCGAGCTCCCGCGCCATGGCGCGGGCGAGCTCCACGTCCTCCACGTTGTGCGGGAAGACGTGGAACGACCAGTTCATCGCCGGGGTCTTCGAGCGCAGCTTCCGCTTCGCCTCCAGGACCAGCCGGCAGTTGCGCAGCACCGTCGCGAGATCGCCGCCCACGCGGTAGCGCTCGTAAGAGTCCTGACGCGCGCCGTCGATGGAGACGCCGAGGACGGTGAGCCCCGAGCGCACGAGGCGCTCGGCGCGCGCGGCGTCGAACGGCACGCTGAAGTTGGTACTGATGAGGGTCGAGATGCCGCGCGCCGACGCCGCCTCGATCATCGGAACGACGTGGCGGCCGAGCAGCGGCTCTCCCCAGTTGCACAGCTCGATCCGCCACAGCGTGGACCCGAGCTCGTCGAGCAGCTTGTGGTAGAGCTCGAGGGACATGTGGCTGCGCGCGCGCCCGACCTGGCCGTCGCCGGTGAAGCAGGCGGGACAGCCGAGATTACAGATGTTCGTCGCTTCGAGGATCAGCTTGATGGGCAGGCTGCGCAGCTCGGCGCGCAGCGCGCGATGCTCCCAGCGTGCGCGCCACAGGTTGGCGAGGCGCCGCGGCGTGACGCGGGTGCCCTCGAACCCCGGATGCTGCAGCAGCCCGCGCGCCGTCCGCGTGACGTAGCGGAGCCGCGCGACGAGCCGGTCGGCGCCGAGGGGCATGCGTGCACGGTATGCGGGCCCGAGGACGCCCGTCAATCACCTCGCCGCTTGCGCCATGCGAGGAGGCGCTCGCCGATCTCGCGCTCGTGGCCGCGGTCGGTGGGCTCGTAGTAGCGCCGGCCGCGGAGCGCGTCGGGCAGGTAGTCCTGCGCCACGACGGCGTCGGCATGGTCGTGCGGATACTCGTAGCCCGCGCCGTATCCGAGACCCTTCATGAGCGGCGTCGGCGCATTGCGGAGGTGAAGCGGGACGGGGAGGGGGCCCGTGCTGCGCACGTCCTCGGTGGCCGCGATCATGGCGCGCGTGGCGGCGTTCGACTTCGGACAGGTCGCGAGGTAGGTCGCCGCCTGCGCGAGCGGCAGGCGACCTTCCGGCAGCCCGACGAAGTGTACCGCGTCCTTCGCGGCCACCGCGACCGCGAGCGCCTGGGGCTCGGCGTTGCCGACGTCCTCGGCGGCGAAGATCACCATGCGGCGCGCGACGAACAGCGCATCCTCGCCCGCCTCGAGCATGCGCATCAGCCAGTAGACGGCGGCGTCCGGGTCGCCGCCCCGCATGCTCTTGATGAACGCGGAGATGACGTTGTAGTGCTCCTCGCCGCCCTTGTCGTAGCGCAGCGCGCGTTGCTGCGCGGCCTCCTCGAGCAGCGGGAGGTCGAGCGCCTGGGTCCGGCGCGCGCGCGCCAGGTGGCCGGCGAGCTCGAGGGTGCCGAGCGCGACGCGCGCGTCGCCCTGCGCGTGCGCCAGCAGGAACGTACGCGCCTCGGGGGAGAGCGCGAGGTGCGCCTTGCCGAGCCCGCGCTCGGGATCGGCCAGCGCCCGGTCGACCAGCATGCCGATGTCCTCGGCGTCGAGCGGCTCGAGCACGAGCACGCGCGTCCGCGACAGGAGCGCGGGGATCACCTCGAAGGACGGGTTCTCGGTGGTCGCGCCGACGAGGACCACCGTCCCGCGCTCGACGTGCGGCAGGAAGGCGTCCTGCTGCGCCTTGTTCAGGCGGTGGATCTCGTCGACGAAGAGGAGCGTCGGGCGGCCGCTGCGGGCGAGCTCGTCGGCGGCGTCGGCCACGATCTGGCGCAGCTCCTTGACGCCGTGGAGCACGGCGGAGAACGTGACGGTGGGAACGTTGCTCGCCTCGCCCAGGAGCTGCGCGAGGGTGGTCTTGCCCGATCCCGGCGGCCCCCACAGGATCAGCGACTCGAGCCGGCCGCTGGCGAGGAGATCGCGCAGCACGCGACCCGGGCCGAGCAGGTGGCGCTGCCCGACGAACTCGTCGACGCTCCGCGGCCGCATGCGTTCCGGCAGCGGCGCGCGGCCCCTCGCCGTCGGCGTCGCCGCCTTGCGCGGGAACAGCTCCGGCTGCCGCGGCATGCACGGCGAGGCTACCACACGCCTCTCGGACTGGAACAGCCGCGGACGCCATGGTACGACGGCGCGGCGGCGAAGGTGGTGATGGGGCGCATCCGCACGGTCGGCCTGGTGGTCAAGCGCAACCGGCCCCGTGCCACGCGGCTCGCGCGTCGCATGGTCGCCGCGCTTCGCCGCCGTCGTGTGAGCGTGCTCGCGGACGTCACGTCGCCGCTCGCCGGCGTGCCGTCGCGACCCACCGGCTCGCTCGCCCGCGAGGCGGATCTCCTGGTCGTGCTCGGGGGCGACGGCACGCTGCTGGCGGTGGCACGGCGCGCCGGTCCCCGCGTGCCGATCCTCGGCGTCAACATGGGCGAGCTCGGCTTCATCACCGAGGTGGCCGAGGGCGAGGCGCTGGTGATGCTGCGGCGCGTGCTCGACGGCCGCTACGAGGTCGACCGCCGCATGACGCTCAGCGCCGTGCTCGAGCGCGGTGGCCGCGTGCAGCACCGCTTCCGGGCGCTCAACGACGTGGTCGTGTCGAACGGCGCGCTGGCGCGCATCGTGCGCTGTGCCGTGACCGTCGACGACCACCCGTTCACCACCTATCGCGCCGACGGGCTCATCGTCGCCACGCCGACCGGGTCCACCGCGTACTCGCTCTCGGTCGGCGGCCCCATCGTCGAGCCGACCCTGGAGATGCTGCTGGTGTCGCCGATCTCGCCGCACACGCTGTCCAACCGCCCGGTCGTGCTCCGGCCCGAGTCGGTGGTGCGGATCACGATCGAGCCCGGCCAGCAGGATGCGATCCTCACGGTGGACGGTCAGGAGGGCACGCCGCTGGCGGGCGGCGACGTGGTCGTGGTGCGCCGCGGCCGCGAGCCGGTGTTGCTGGTGCACTCACCGGATCGGACGCACTACGACGTGCTGCGCTCGAAGCTCGGGTGGGGGGCGCTCCAGGGAGGTGGGCATGCTGCGCGCGCTGCGCGTCTCTGACCTCGCCATCATCGACGAGATCGAGCTCGTGCTCGAGCCGGGATTCAACGTCATCACCGGCGAGACCGGCGCGGGGAAGTCCATCCTCCTGCAGGCCCTCGACATCGCGCTTGGCGGCCGGCCCGACGCCGACCTCGTGCGCACGGGCGCCGAGGAGGCCGTCGTCGAGGCGCTCTTCGTGGACGTCTCCCCCGCGGTGGTCGAGCTGGTGACGGCGGCCGGCATCCGGTGTGATGCGGGGCCGGAGCTGCTCGTGCGTCGCGTGATCGGCCGCGGGGGACGGACGCGCGCCCACGTCAACGGCGCGCTCGGCTCGCTCGCGCTGCTGCGCGAGCTGGCGCAGCATCTCCTGCGTGTCTACGGACAGGACGAGCACCAGGCGCTCCGCCGCGTCGAGAGTCACCGCGAGCTGCTCGACGCCGCCGGATCGCTCGCCGCCGAGGTGGAGGAGATGCGGGCGCGCTTCACGTGCCTCGCGGGCGCGCGCCAGGCGCTCGATGGGCGCCGCGAGGCGCAGCGCGCGGCGCGGGAGCGGCTGGACCTGATCCGCTTCCAGCGCGAGGAGCTGGAGCGGGCGGCGCTGGTACCCGGTGAAGAGCCCGAGCTCCTGACCGAGCGGACGCGCCTGGCGCACGCCGAGCGCCTGGGCTCGCTGGCGGGGACGGCGGAGGCGGCCACGTACTCGGGCGAGGCGTCGGCGGTCGACACGCTGGGGCGCGCGCTCGGCTCGCTGCGCGAGGCCGAGCGCCTCGATCCGGGGCTTGCCCCGATGCGCACGCTCGTCGAGACCGCGCTCGCGGAGCTCGAGGAGGCGGGCGGCCAGCTCGGACGCTATCTGCGGGGCCTCGCGCCCGACCCCGCGCGCCTCGAGGCGGTGGAGCGGCGGCTCGCCGACCTCACCCGCTTGCAGAAGAAGTATGCCGGCACGATCGAGGAGCTGATCCGCAAGCGCGACGACCTCGAGCAGGAGCTCGCGATGGCCGAGGACGGCGAGCGGGGAATCGCCGCGCTCGCCACGGCCGCCGAGGACGCCGAGCGGCGGGCGAGCGAATGGGCGGCGCGGGTCGGCGCCGCTCGCCGCCGCGCTGCCGGTCGCCTCGAGCGGTCGATGGCGATGGAGCTGCGCCAGCTCGCGCTCGAGGGCGCGCGCTTCACGGTCCGCTTCGCGGAGAATGACGGCGTCACGCTCGGGCCGTCCGGTGCGGACGAGCTCGAGTTCTTCCTCGCGGCCAATCCGGGGGAAGACCCGCGGCCGCTGGCGCGCGTCGCCTCGGGTGGCGAGCTGTCGCGTATCATGCTGGCGCTCAAGACCCTCATGGCGGGCGAGCGCGACGGCGCGACGCTGATCTTCGACGAGGTCGACACGGGAATCGGCGGCCGGGTGGCGGAGGTGGTGGGATGGAAGCTCCGCGAGCTCGGCCGGCGGCGCCAGGTGCTCACGGTGACCCACCTGCCGGTCATCGCGGCCTTCGCCGAGCATCACGTCGCGGTCGTGAAGCGCACCGTCCGCGGCCGGACCGTGTCCACGGCGAACCCGCTGTCGGACGACGCGCGGGTGGCGGAGCTGGCCCGCATGCTCGGCGGGGCGCGTCGCACGCGCGAAGCGCGGGAGCACGCCGAAGAGCTGCTGCGCGCAGGTCGCGGAGGGCGGCGTCCCGCGGCGTAATCTGCTGTATCTCCGCATCTATGGCGTCATGTCTTGACACCATGGGATCGGTTCGATAGCCCAAGCGGACCCCACTCACCCCCGGAGGTATCGATGCGCCAAGCGGAAACTCTCGTCCGCCGGCTGCGCTCGAGTCGGCTCTTGGCGCTTCTCACCGGCCTGGGCTTGCTCATCGCATGCGCGGTCCAGCTCAAGACGACGCACGCGCGCCTGCGCGAAGCGAGGAAGGAGCTCGACTGGACACGCGCACGGCTGGACGAGAAACGCGACATGGTGCGCCGCCAGCAGAACGAGCTGGCGCAGCTCGCCGCCGGAGTCGCGCGCGCGACGCGCGTCGGAACCGACGCGCGCGAGCACGCCGCCCGGCTCCGCCGCCTGGCGCGCCTCGAGGAGAGTCGCGAGCCCGAGACGTCGCCGGTCGAGCAGATCGCGGTGCTCGACTCGGGACAGCCCCTGGTGTCGGAGACGACGGCGCAGGCCCTCGAGCAGCTCGCGTTGCTCGAAGGGCAGACCGTCGCCGTCCACGATTCCGTCGTGCTGCTGAGCGCGCTGGTCGAGCACGGAGCGCCGGGCGACGGGACGCCGCCGTGGCTCTGGCCGGTGTCGGGACCGATCACCTCGGAGTTCGGCAGCCGCGGCTCGCCCTACGGCGGAGGCTGGGAGTTCCATCCCGGACTCGACATCCGTGCGGCGGCCGGCACGCCGGTGGCGGCGACGGGCGCCGGCACGGTGATGTTCGCCGGCTGGATGAACGGCTACGGCAACATGGTGGTGGTCGATCACGGCTTCGACCTGAAGACCGTGTACGGGCATCTCTCCGCCGTCTACGCCGACGTCGGGCACCAGGTGCGCGAGGGCCAGATCATCGGCGCGGTCGGGCAGACGGGCCGCGCGACCGGCCCGCACCTCCACTACGAGGTGCGCGTCGGCACCGCGCCGGTCGATCCCATGTGCTATCTCGCCGGCGGCGGCCGCACCGCGCGCCCGCTGACGTTGACCACGCAGGGGTAGCCGGCTATAGGGGCGGCCGGCGCGCCGAACCCGCCGTTGTGGGGCCGTAGCTCAGTTGGGAGAGCGCTTGAATGGCATTCAAGAGGTCGGGAGTTCGACTCTCCTCGGCTCCATTCCTACCATTCCGCATGATTAGCACTCGCTCAGCTCAACGACGGCGCCGGCGCGGGCCTTGAATTTCTGACGTCCTGGGGCGGTTCTGGGGCGGTTTGCCCAAAGTCGCCCTTGATGACGTTCTCCTTGCGCCCCCGGTAGTCACTCGCCTTCTTCCCGGCGCGGCGGAGGTCGTCCAAATTAACGATGTGGTAGCGGCGGAGCATCGACTCGGTGCGGTGCCCCGACCACAGCATGACGGTATGCGGGTCGACGCCGGCGTCGATGTAGTGCTTGACGCCTGAGCGCCGCAGGTCGTGCGGGATGCGCCCGGCCATGCCGATCGCGGCGCAGGCGCGGTCCCAGACCTTCTGGAAATCCCCGAGACACGGCCGACGACTACCGTCCCGGTCGAAACGAGGAGCGCCGCAGGTTCGGGCGTGGAAGATGAATGGGCAGGTCGGGCGGCGCTGCGCCTGCTGTCGCTCGATGACGGCCATCAGCTCGGGCGTGTGCTCGGGGTCGACGGGAATCTGCATCTCGCGCTTGGTCTTGTTGAGTTCCCGGCGGAGGGTGAGCGCCTGATCCACCTCGGAGTAGTCCCGCCATTCAAGTCGTCGGGCCGCTCCCACTCGCCACGGGCAGAAGAACAGGAACAGGACCACGGCGGCGATGTGCGACGGCAGGTGCTGGCACAGCCGCTCGACGGCTGCGCGGCGGAAGAAGCCCTTGCGGACTCTGCTCTCGTCATCAGCCGGTTTCTGGATGTAAGGCCGCGACCGAGGTGAGAGTCGCTTCTTCTCCACTGCGAGCCGGCACCCGCGGTCGAGGAGCGCCAGTTCGATGCGGATGCTGGCGTCCGCTGCTCCCTGCTCGCGGCGGTGCGTGACGTACTCCTCGATGCGAGCCCCGAGGGTCACCACTTTGGCCCGGTTCCCGAAGTAGTGGACGAGGTGTCGGAAGGAACAGCGCATGGTCGGGAGAGAGCGGTTCTTCTTGAATCGGTAGTTGTCGACGAGCAACTTCTCGATGTCCCGCAGCGCGAGGCGCTCCTCGTGGGGTACAGCGTCTCCGCACTTCACCTTCTCGATCTTCTTGCGCAGCACCCGCCGCGCGCGTTCCTCGTCTACCTCCTCGGTCGACCCCCGCACGCGCTTGCCGTCCACCCAGAACACGTAGTGGTAGAATCGACTCCCTGGTTTCAAGAACACGTCGCCGTCACCTCTCATGTCTCCTCCTTGCGGGTGAGCACGACGCGGAGCCCTTCCTCGACGAGCGCCTTGAACGAGGTCTGCCGCTGGATGGCGGCAATCTTCGCGCGCTTTATCAACTCGACCGGGAGCGTGACCGTCGTGGTCATGTCCCTGCCGCGCCGTTTCTTGACCCGCCGTTTGTGGGGCATGGAGGCTAGGATCGTATAGTCAAATGCCTGCTAGCAACAATGCCGGTCGCTTAACGCGTAAGCGACCGGGTTCTGGATCTTTTTTCCACCAGGTAGTAAATGGTCTCCCCCACGGAGGTGGGGGCGATGGGGTTGGGGGAGGCCATTGAGGCACTGGGCGCCGGCGAGCGGCCGGCGAGTTTCGAGCAGTTCAGTGCGGCGATCGACCCGCAGTGGATCGCCGAGGCGCTGGCGGCGACCGGCACGGCGTCGGTCCGCCGCCGCAAGCTGCCCGCGGAGCATGTGGTGTGGCTCGTCATCGGCATGGGCCTGTTCCGCGATCGCAGCATCGCGCAGGTCGTGCACCATCTCGAGCTCGTGGTGCCGACGGCGGGCGGCGAGCGCCGGCACG
This sequence comes from uncultured delta proteobacterium, assembly GCA_963815115.1. Taxonomy (GTDB): domain Bacteria; phylum Desulfobacterota; class Binatia; order DP-6; family DP-6; genus CAVQLX01. The sequence goes on from CAWFFN010000005.1 coordinate 1,204,398, forward strand.
TCACCAACGCGGCCATCGTCCAGGCGCGCGACCAGCTCGGCGCGGCCCCGCTCGCCGCCCTGTTCACGCAGACGGCGACCCCGTGGGCTCACGGCGCTGCCGCGGAGGATCGTTGGCGGGGGCTGGCCGTCTACGGCCTCGACGGCACCACGCTGCGCGTCGCCGACACGCCCGACAATGTCGCCCACTTTGGGCGGCCACCGAGTCGGCACGGCGAGGGAGCGGGCTATCCGCAACTGCGCCTCGTGACGCTGCTCGCCCTGCGCGCCCGGGTGCTTGCCGCCGCCGCGTTCGGCCCCTACCGCACCAGTGAACTCGCGCTGGCGCCCCAGGTGTGGGCCGCGCTGCCCGAGCACGCGGTCGTCATCCTGGACCGCGGCTTCTGCAGCTACGCCCTCTTCCACGTGCTCGCGCCGCCCGACCACGACCGGCACTGGGTGGTGCGCGCCCGCAGCGGACCGACCGCGCTCACGCAGGCCGTCGTCGAGCGCTTCGGCTCCGGCGACGCCCTCGTCGAGCTGCGCCCCAGCCGGGCCACCCGTGCCGCGCACCCTGACCTGCCGCCCACGCTGCGCGTCCGTGCCGTCCGCGTCCAGCGCCGCGGCTTCCGTCCCTACTGGGTCTTCACGTCGCTGCTGAACCCCGCGACCCACCCCGCCGCGGAACTCGCCGCGCTCTACCACGAGCGCTGGGAACTCGAACTCGCCTTCGACGAACTCAAGACCCACACCTGCGAGCGCGCCGAAGCGCTGCGCAGCAAAGCCCCTCCCCGCGTCGAGCAGGAAATGTGGGGCCTGCTGCTCGCCTACAATCTCGTCCGCCTCGTCATGAGCCGCGCGGCGCCGCGCGCTCGCGTGCCCCCGGGCCGCCTGAGCTATCGCTACGCCCTCCTCGCCGTCCGGGCCTTCTGGCACACCGCCTGGGACACGTCGCCTGGCACGCTGCCCCGGCGGCTCGAGGCCCTGCTCGACGAACTCGCGCACTTCGTCCTGCCCGAGCGGCGGCCGCGGCGCTACCCGCGCGCCGTCAAGATCAAGATGAGCAACTATCCGCGGAATCGTCCGCATCGCAGGAGGTCTCGTGCAAAGTGACCGGCATTGCTGCTAGCAACCGATGAGACGGCGCTGACGTAAGCGGTCGAACTCTGCACGGGGGAACTGCCACGACTTGCCGACCTTCCTCGCGCATGGGATCGCGCCAGCCTTGGCTTGACGTCGGAGCCAAGCGGGACTCTTCAGTAGCAGGGCAGCGGCCTCGCGCAGCGAATAGGGTGGCAGCAGCCTTCGAGAGCAGTTCTCGGCTTCGGCGCTGCCCACCACGTTGGCGGTCAGCAACTGCCTCACGACCGCGCAGCGTCCCTCGCACACGGCGACGGCGTCGAGCACGGCCTGTCGCTCCTCGGCTGGCACATCGACGGCACGCGACGGATCGGCGAGCAGCGCGTCGAGCGGCGCCGGAATGCCGAGGCGCGTCTCACCCATGAAACGGCCTCCGGTGGTAGTATCCCGCCCATGCGCTACGTCGAGGTGAACGGGGTCCGCGTGTCGGCCATCGGGCTCGGGACCTGGCAGTTCGGGTCCTGGGAGTGGGGCTACGGCGACGCGTATGCCCAGCACGAGGCGCTCGCCATCGTGCGGCGCGCGCTCGACCTCGGGATCAACCTCGTCGACACCGCGGAGATCTATGCCTTCGGGCGCTCCGAGCGCATCGTGGGCGAGGCGATAGCCGGGCGTCGGGACGAGGCGTTCGTCGCGACCAAGGTCTTCCCGGTGCTGCCCCTCGCCTTCATCGTCGAGCAGCGAGCGCGCGCGAGCGCTGCCCGGCTCGGTGTCGACACGATCGACCTCTACCAGGTGCACTGGCCGAACCCGGTTATCCCGATCGACACGACCATGGAGGGCATGCGGCGGCTTCGGCGCGCAGGCCTGATCCGCCACGTCGGGGTAAGCAACTTCTCGGCATCGCAGTGGGGGGCGGCCGAACACGCGCTGGGGACTCCGGTCGTCAGCAATCAGGTGGAGTACAGCCTGGTTGCGCGCCAGGCCGAGCACACCGTGCTCGCATATGCCCGACAGGCTGGTCGCCTCGTGATCGCGTACAGTCCGCTCGCTCAGGGCATTCTCTCAGCCCACTACGACGAGCACCGCGCCGCCCCTGGTGGCATCCGGCGGACGAATGCCCTCTTCACCCGCGAGAATCTCGCGCGCGCCGCCGAGCTGCTCGCTGCGCTGCGGGAGATCGCTCGCCGCCACGATGCGACCCCCGCCCAGGTGGCGCTCGCCTGGGTCATTCGCCGGCCGAACGTCGTGGCCATTCCGGGAGCGAGCAGCGTCGCGCAGCTCGAAGCGAACGCGGCGGCCGCCGAGCTTCAGCTCTCTGACGACGACGATGTCCGCCTCACTGAGGCGGCCGACCGGTTCCAGCCCCGGCGAGGTCTCGCGGCGATGCCCGAGATGGTTGCGTCCGCCCTCCGCTCTTGAGGTCTCGGCGCCCGGCCATGCAGCGGCGGCAAACCGCCTCATCGCAGTCGGCCGAGGTCGGGTACCGGTCATAGTCGCAACGCGACCTTGGCTTGCTCGCCCTGCTCGCGCGTCGCAATCTCCAGCCTCGCGCCGCGACGCACTGGATGAGTGTCGGGGGCCGACGTGAACTGGCGGAGGTGAGCCTGGGAGCGCCGGCCGGCACGATCCGCGATGAGACGCCGATTCTGCTCCGACTGCTCGATGCCCAGATCCGCAGTGTCGACCAGGAACTCGCCCGGCGCTGGAGCAACGATCCGCGCGTGCAGCGGCTGCAGACGATTCCCGGTGTCGGGCCGTTCGTGGCGATCTTGCTCGTGCTCGAGCTCGCGGACATTGCCTGCTTTCCCAGTGCGAAACACGTGGCGAGCTACATCGGGTAACGCCGCGGGTCCGGGCCAGCGCCGACCGGATGCGTACTGGACACGTCAGCAAGGAAGGCAAGCGGCTGCTACGCTGGGCGTTGGTCATCGCGGCCACGCAGGCGGCTCGTCGGCCCAGCCCGCTGCCGCGGGTGGTTCCGTGGCCTCCAGCGGCAGAAGGCGACGAAGATCGCGCGGGTGGCTTTGGCGCGACGACTCGCGGAGATCGCCTACCACGTTTAGAAGGAGGACAACGACTATCTCGCGGTGCTGCGACGCACGAGCGTGCGGGGGTGAGTGAGCTCGCGGCAGACATGGTCCGCCGAGCGTCATGGCTCGCGGGACCGTCCAGGTGATTGGGCAGCCCCTTTCGCTCCAGAGCGAGAAAAGTGACACGATCATCATGAGCCCCGTCGGGGGCTCGAAGAGATGTCTGGCGCACCGCTCGGTTTCGTCGGGATTGCAATCCGAGAAACACAAGAAGGACACCACCTGACGGAGGGACGGGCACAACGACTTGACCCGGAGGAAACTTGAGAAAGACTATTTACGAAGGTGCCTTGGCGGTGTAGTCGGACCACCGCGTACACACTCGCGAGGCTTCGCGCAGGGAAGCGCGACGCGACAAACTCCCGACTTTGGAGGTCGAGATGATCGACGGCGCGCAGGGGGTTGAGTTCACAGACGTGGAAGTGGTGGCAGCGACCTACTTCACCTTGCGATGCTTCGTCGAAGGAAAGTTCGTTGGGGTGCCGTCCCTGAGAATGCTGCCGGGGACGGACATCGCCCGGCGCGGCGACCGAGGCCGTCTCATCTTGCCGCGGGACGTCGCCGCAAAACTCGGCCTCTGTAAGTAGAAGTCACTCGCGGCCGGCGCATACGATGAAAGGAGCCAAACATGTCGTCTCTCTCACTGACGCAAGCCCACTTTGCCGTGCTCGGCGTCCTGACCCTCCTGCGTGGTGGCGCTAACGCGACGACCGTCTCCTTGGTGCTGGGCCTCCCCCGAGATGAAGGAGAGCGCCTGCTCGAGGACCTCGAGTGGCTCGGGCACATCCGCGGTGCTCCTGCCGGGCCTCAGCATAGTTGACCGCGCCGACAGGCGATCTGTCTTGACCCGCGCGGGCGGCTGGCGCGAACGTCGCGTCAGGGAGGATCGCAGTCGCGCCGAAAAGTCTGCTCGATGGGCTGGCGATCGGCACCGTGCATTCCCCGACATCGGGGGGGAGTTCCTGCGCTTCCGCAACCGCATCGACCGCGAGACACCGGGTGACGTGGACCTCCACCCATCCTCGACAACTCCAGCACGCACAAGAGCCCCGCGCGTCCAGCGCTGGCTCCGGTCATCCCCGCGTTTACCTTCATTCACTCCGACCCTCGCATGCTCCTCGCAGCCTTGGAGACCGAGGTCGCGGCGTACCTGGAAGCCCATGCCGCTTAGCGCGACGCCGCTGACCATGCGTTGGTGGTCCGCACGGCAAGGCCGCACCCGAAAGGTGACCCTCGGCGCGGGAACGATCGCCGTCAATGCTCCCCACGCATCAACGACCGGCGGGTCGACACCGACGGCCAGCGGTGTAAGTTCACGAGCCGCATCATGCCGCCGTACATGCGGCGCTCGCCGAAGGTTGCCGAGGTCTTACCTGTGCTCTACCTGCGGGGCCTCTCCACCGATCCCGACGCGAGCACGGATCATGGCTGCCTCCCCGCCGGAACGTGTGGCCGAACGGACTTACAGACTGGCGCTGCATGACCCATGCCTGCGCCGCAGCCGCTTCGCGACGCTAATTCGCCGCCTTTCGTCTCAGATCCGAGAACACGCCCGCACTTCCGATTTCCCGGAGGGTGCCCTACCCGGAAAAAGGGCAGTTCAAGCCGCGTGCTTGGCGAGGGTGAGCGTAGCCGAGGGCAGCGAGCCGACGCGCGTGCTAGCGGTGACGCGGTCGTGCTCATCCCCGTCGAAGTAGTTCTCGTACAGGCATCTTGACCGGACCATCCTGATCACGCCCGCTCCAGATCGATGGCTCCAGCGAAAGCCCTCTGCCTCGGAAGGACGCATTTCCGTCCAAGAAGGGCATGTGAACGAACGCGTGGTACGGCGGGTGGCTCCGAGGACGATCGCCCTCGGTTGCGTCGACCGAGGTGAAAGCCGAAGGCCTTCCTCTCGAACCAGCCGGTGATCCGACTCACTTCATCGACCGTGAAGGGGTCGGGTCCGAACGGGTTTCTAGAGACAGGTCGAGCCTGGAAAGTTGACGGATCACCCCCAGATCAGACCGCCGCCCCGGCCAGTTCCCTGCTGCGCCCGGCTGGCGCGGGCCGCCGGTGGTACTCGGGAGCGTCACAATGATTCCGTAACGCGCTCAGGCACCGAGCCGCCCGGCGATGCGGCGGAGCAGGCGCTGTACCGGATAGCGTTCCGGATCGGCGGACTGCACCGCGAGCAGGTCGGCGATCTGCATCTCGATCGCGGCGGCGACCTCGCCGCGCAGCTTGCGGCAAGCCGTCGCATCCTCGTGTCGGCCGGCCCAGCAGCGGGTATCGATCGGTGGCCCGAACAGGAAGTACTGGCGCTCGAAGCGCGGCAGCCCGAGCGGGCCCTTCCCGCGCGAGAGCGGCGGCACGATCTCGCCGCCCCGGAACCAGCGTTGCTCGGTGATGCCGAGCGCTCGCAACAGACCGCCCACGGGCGATCGCAGCAGGTCCACGGCGTCAGCAACGATCTCGAACATGTCGTCGACGCCCACCGAGGCGACGGGCACGATCGGCACACCGTGCTCGATCGCGAGCCGCGCGAAGCCGACGCGCTCCTTCCAGATCAGCTTGTAGCGCTCGCCCTTGCGCTTCATCACCTCGCGTCCGCCGCCGGGGAAGACCAGCACGGCCTCGCCCTTCGCGAACAACGCGGCGCAGTTCTCACGGGTGCCGCGCACGGCGCCGAGCCGCCGCAGCACGTCGCGCCAGATCGGCACGGCGAAGTGGTTGTGGTCGCCGAGCGCGCGGACCGGGCGGCCCGTCTCGTTCAGGATCGCGAGCCCCAGCATCGGGATGTCGACGAGCCCATAAATGGTATGATTGCCAGCGATCAGCACGGCTCCCTCGCGCGGGATGTGCTCGAGGCCGATCGCAACGGGAGAGAACAGCCGCCGCAGCGGCTCGGCGACGCTGCGCAGGGAGTCGGACGAAATCGGCTCGAAGTCGAGGCCGGGGAAATCCATGGAGCGCGTCCCACGCTCAGCGATCGCCCGTCAAGACTCCGGGGTACTCGTCGATCGTCGCGACCACGATCGGAAGATACACTAGGAGGCGTCCTTCGCACGACGTCGCATCGGTCGCGGGGGCGAGGTAGGAGCCACGAAGACGGTGTTCGCCCTTCGTGCGTCCCAGCCATCTGCCCTGCGCGTCCACCAGCCCGCCGCATTTCCGTCACGACGCGGTGCACACGGCCACGACCACCTGCGCGCGGCCGGTGGCGGCGGGTCTCCCACGATCATGGTGAAACCCGGGCTCTTGAGTGGTCGTCGGACCGGCCGCCCCGGAAGCGCTCCGACGTCCAGCGGTCGTCACGACAGAGTCGAGTCGCAGCACTCCGGCGCATCATCGACGACGGGGGTGCCCCCGTGCCCCCCACGTCGAAGCGGGCGGAGGGCAGCAGCCGGCGGGAATGCGGCGAAGGTGCCCCCGCTCTCGGTAGGCCCGGAGTTTCGGAAGTTCAGAGCGCCGGGGCGTCCACGTCGGGCGGCCCCGGCTCGACCACGGGGCGGGCTTTCTCATGCGCCGCGGGTGCCCCGCACGGGGGCATGGGTTGATCCTACGGAAATGGAGGTGGGGGCCGCATCAGGCAGCACGTGGGGTGAGTGTGACAGCGTAGCCGAGGGCAGCCTAGAACGCCCCAACGCGGCGCGCTTCTTGCCGGGCCTACTTCGACGAGCCTGTGACCCGTTTCTGCCTGCACCGCGACACCGCGACAAAGGGGTGGACCGGGCGAGACAGCATCGGTGCAAACCCCCAGTTGCCATCGATCGCTTGGACGCTCAGGATGCGACTAGAGCGCGTCGGCGTAGGGACGAGCTATGGAGCACCAGATCGGTCCTGACGGGGCAGTCGATCTCGCCACCGCTTTCGGCGCTCGCCTTCCAGCGGCGTCGCCACCCGTCGCGCGGCGGACGCGGGGTCCGCCGCCGGATGAGACCCAAGGTCGCATCTGTGGCAACGCGTTTCTGTCGACCATCGGAACACGAATCCAAGCAGGAGCCAATATGAAAGCGAAGTTACTTCGCATGAGCGCGGTCGTTCTGATGCTGAGCGCCTTTTTCCTCCCTCCGCCATCGGCCCATGCTGATCCCAACAGCCTCAGGCCAATCATTTTTGTTCATGGCGGCTCCGGTTCCGGAGCCCAATTTGAATCCCAAGCGCAGCGATTTACCAGCAACGGCTACCCCCAGAACCTTATCGCGGTGCTTGAGTACGATTCCTCCCATTTTACCGCCCTGGTGCCACAGATTTACGCTAATCTCGATCAGCTCGTTGCGTCCGTTCTGCAAGCGACCGGCGCCGATCAGGTTGATATTCTGGGGCATTCTCTTGGCACCACATTGATGTTTGGGTACCTCACAAGTACGCCGGAGCGTGCCGCAAAGGTTGCGCACTATGTGAATATTGACGGCCAGAGCACCCTTCCGGATGGCGTGAACACCCTGGCACTATGGGCCGGGAGAGGAGTTCCCGGCCGGACGATGGTGGGGGCGACGAACGTTACCATCCCCGACGTGACCCACGTACAATGTGCGACCTCTGCCGAGTCATTTGTCGAAATGTACAAGTTTTTTACGGGTGAACCGCCTGCGACAAAGGACATTGTGCCAGAACCTCCCGGTCAAGTTCGGCTTGTCGGACGGGCGGTCCTTTTTCCCCAAAATAGCGGCGCGGAGGGCCGCACGCTGCAGATATGGAGAGTCGACGCCGATACCGGCGCGAGAATTGACAAGAAACCGAAGGCCGTCTTCGCTATTGGTCCAGATGGGAACTGGGGGCCGTTCAAGGCGAAGGGCGGTCAACATTATGAATTTGCCCTCGTGCTTCCGGGTGCCTTCACGCATCATTTCTATTACGAGCCCTTCTTCAGGAGCGATTACCTGATTCGCCTGAACACTGAGGAGCCCGGCACGGGACTTGGCGCAGTCCTGGAATCGGATTTGAGCGATGACACCAGCGCCCTGATTCTCATCAGATACAAGGAGTTCTGGGGTGATCAGGGCGTCGAGAATGATACGCTGTTGATCAACGGAGTCAACGTCGTCAACGCTGCCATCTGCCCGATCAGCAGACGAGTCACTGCGATATTCACCTATGATAACAACTTGGATGGGGTAAGCGACCTGTCCACGCCCGTCTTCCCGTTTGGGCTGTCCTTCCTGACCGGGGTTGATCTCTTTATTCCTGGAGCAGATCCCCCGGATGCGACCATATCGAACGTGCTTACACCACGAGGCGGCGGCGGCACGGAAGAGGTGGTCAACGTCCCGAACTGGGCATCATCGACTCATAGAATAAGCATCCAGTTTCATGACTACGTGCAGGCGATCAATTCCTTCGTCGAGTACGTGCAGTCCCACTGACCAGGAACGTAAGGAGGCAGGGGGGCTCGAGCCTCTCTGCCTCTTTTGGGGAGAAACATGTTGAATCAGTCGGTACCGCGAGCTCGAGCGGATCGGACATGGGCCAGTTGGCGTCGTCGAGGCGCCGCCTGCCGAGCGCATCTCCGTCTGGCGATCGATCGTCGGTGGGGGTGACGGAAGTACGCGACGTGCACCTCGTGCTGCGAGTCGAGTACCTAATAGTAGAGGAGGGGCGACGGTTGTGCCCGCCTGCATGGTGGCCGCTCGTACCCTGGCGCACGGGCTTGGCAGCCCGCCGGCGGCGAGTTTGGCCACACGCTCAGCCGGCGAGGCTACGGATCAGCGCCTGCGCCGACTCGATCACGCCCTCCAGTGTCGATGCGCAGTCGCCTGGAATCGTCTCCCGGGCCTCGACCCGCGATACGCGGCGCCGCAGGGCGTCGAGCTGCCGTGCGACCTTGCCCAGCCGCATCGCGCCCGGCAGCCGCTGGGGCGAGCGCCCGCATCACGTGGCGGCCGATGAACCCGGTCGCACCGCGAAGTCGATGTTCAAGCCGATGCGCGAGTCGACCCGCCCCGGGGCTCGTGAACGGAAGGTAGGAGTCGCATCACCGAGCGCATGAATGAAGAAAATGTTTGTTCAAGGGGACGCACAAGGTGCCTGCTATCCTGGGGTGCCGGGCCGCGGTCCCCGAGCGCTCAGCGCGGCTCGAGCACCACGACCGGGATCACGCGGCTCGTGCGGGACTGGTACGTGGCGTACTGGCCCTGATTGACCTCGTCCGCGCGCGCCCAGAGTCGGGAGCGCTCCTCGCCCTCGGCGACCCGGGCGCGCACCGGGATCCGCGCGCGGCCCACCTGGATCTCCACGTCGGGCTGAGCGGTGAGGTTGTGGAACCACCCCGGGTGGTGCGGCGCGCCACCCTTCGACGCGATCACCGCGTACGCCTTCCCATCGCGCACGTAGAGCAGCGCGGCGGTGCGGGGCTCACGGCTACGACGCCCGACGGTGCGCAGAAGCAGCATCGGCCGGCCCCCGAGGCTCGCGCCGATCCGTCCATCGGTGTTCTCGTAGAGCCACTGGTGCACGGTGAGCAGCGGACCCATGACGCTTTCGAGGAGTGGGTTCATGCCGGCGAACCTAGCAGCAAACTGGGTTCTGCCACGACCGCCCGTCGCCACGGACGCGCCCACACGGTGGCGCTCCCTGGGGCGTCGTCGGGCGTTCCTTCGGGAAGCGCGATGCCGCGCGACGCGAGAAACGCCCCCCCTCGAGACCCGGGGCGGCCGTCGACGAACGACCGGTAGTCTTCGTCGCTGAAGGGAACGACGGGCCGCTCCCCGGCGTGGCCGGCGAGGAACTCGTCGAAGGTGCGCTTCCAGGCAGCGGCGTCCGTCCGTGCGGTGTGCGTCACGACGCCGTCGAGGTCGAAGATGACGGGGTCGAAGCGGGCGGAGGAGCGGGCCCTCGCCCGGGTTGCCCGAGGCGCAGCGCGGCAACGCGATCGTGTACAGCGGCTTCTCCCCCTTCATTGGCGCGGGCATAACCCAGCCGGAAATCCGCCAGATCCCGGCTCCCTCGTCTCCACCCCCAGTAGTCGACGAGCCGCCACGGCGACGTGGTCGTCACGCGGCCGGCGGCGTTCTTGTGCCAGCTGCCCATGCCGGGGTGGGACCAAAGCGCTGGATGACTGCCAAGCACCTCATGCTCCGGAACCGCAGCCCAGCCGAGTAGTCCACGAGGGCGGGACCTAGCCTGGTGAAGGCGGGGGGGTCAGATGGTGTTCCGATTCCCGAGAAAGGGCTGCTGCCCCCTGGCCGTTTTCCGGGGTGTCAATGGACGAACGGGGCCGGCTCGCGATTTGCACCGGCTAGCCGCCAAAGGGTGCGACGCGTCCGATGTCCGCCATTGCTGCGATGAATGCCGTCGGAAACGGATCTCAGGGGGGGCACGCTGGTATGAGCGCCCTCGTCGAGGACGGCTCGCGCATCAGCCCGACCGCGCACTACACCGCGGACGTCTGGGTGCGCTCGGGTCTCTCGGATCCTGCTCTCTCCACCCGGCTCGGCGCGGTGCTCCATGCCGCGCTGGCACCGCTGAACCAGACCTACGGCCGCCTCTCGGGGCGGCCGAACCTCGACGCGATGCTCGTGGCGCGTCATCGCGCGCTCGACCGTCTCCTCGAGCGCGAGATCGCGGCGGGACGCGTCGGGCAGGTGATCGAGATCGCGGCCGGGCTCGCGGGTCGTGGCTACCGTTTCGCGAGACGCTTCCCCGCCTTGCGCTACATCGAGACCGACCTGGCCGGCATGGCGGCGTACAAGCGCCGCGCGCTCGACGAGGCCGGGTTGCGCGGACCGAATCACGAGGTGCGGCCGCTCGACGCGCTCGCGGGCGACGGGCCGGCGAGCCTCGGAGCCGTCGCGGCCGAGCTCGTGGCGTCGCGCGGGCTCGCGATCATCACCGAAGGTCTTCTCAGCTACCTCGCCCGCGACGCCGTCCTGACGCTCTGGCGACGCGTCGCCGCGACGATCCGCGGCTTCGCGCACGGCTTCTACCTCTCCGACCTCCATCTTGCCTCCGACGTCGACGGGATGTGGATCCCCGAGCTGTTTCGCGTGGGGCTCGAGCTCTTCGCCCGCGGGCCGGTACGCTATCACTTCGCCTCGGCCGACGAGACGATGGCGGAGCTCCGCGCCGCGGGTTTCCGCGACGCACGTCTCTACTATCCGTCCGAGGTCGTGCCTCCCGATCGACCCGGCCGCGAGCCGGCGCACGTTATTCGCGTGCTGGCAGCGACGACTTAAAGGAGGACGAGACATCCCGCCCGCCTTGCCCCGTACTCTCCAGATAACGCGTGACCCCAACTTCGAGAACGGATCGTGCACCAACGCGATCGCGTCGTGCGCCGACATCGCAACCTGCCTCGCTGCGTCGGCGAGTCCGCGGTGGACCAGGCGATCACGCTCTCCTACGCGATGGTCGAACCAGGATCAGTTCGGCATGAAATCGACTCTGAACAAGTGCCAGGGCGCGATCGGCAAGGAGACGACGAAGTTTCTGCAGCGAGCGATCTCGACCATGAGGCCGCGGCGTTGCCGACCCTCGGCCTCCGCGCGTCGGTGCTGTAGCACCACGGTCACGCGAACTGCGGCAAGAAGAGACGCGAACGTGGAGCGCGTGGGTGGACCTGCCCCGCGAGGGTTGACGAACGCCTCGGAGGCGGACGTTCGCTGGGATCCCTACCTCCGGATCGAGTTCCTCTCCGAGCTGTGCGGCGTCACGCGGCGATGTTGAGGGAGGCCGTGGCCAAGGCCTTCTCGCGGAGTTGGATCGCCGGGCTCATGACGGTGTAGCCGAGCTCACTGCGGCATCCACCGCACGTCGGCGGCTCGTACGGGTTGGCCGTGAGGCGCGCGCCGCACATGGGGCATGGCCGCATCGTCGTCGTCATGGCACGTCTCCGAAATCGGTCTCGGCGCCGTCGAAGTCGTCGCCGGGCCGTCCTTCCGCTGTCCTCAGTGACTCCCCTCGCTGCTCGACACCCTCGATTACACAGACGATACGAAGGTTGGTGTCGTGGCGCGGTCTGATTGCGGCGTTCTTATCCATGCGATTTTGCAACTCGTTCCGCCTACCCAAGGCGCGACGATCTACGCTCCAGCGGCCTGCGGCCGTTCGCCGCATCGACGGTGCGTGCTGAGGAAGAGCGAACGGCGTGCCAACGAGCTATCGCAACTGAATGCCCACCGTTAGGTGATCAGGGCCTGGCTTGCCTGCGGGCCAAACGTAGCTGGTAAGCGACGAGATCGTGAGCGTAGGGCGCACGTGGATTCGACGCCCGCCGAGGAGATGAGCGGCTCGGGTGCCGGCGTGGTCCCTCCTGCCTGCCCCAAAATCAGCTAACGGATCGGGTACCCTAGGGACGCCCAGGCCCGTACGGTGTGAATCGTGGCGGCCGGCGTACAGGTTGCGCGGAGCCAATTGAAGAAACTTCAGCCGACCGGGCGCCCGTTCCCCGCCGGGAAACACGCTCTGCCGCAATACCGTCACCCTGGGGCGAAGGCTCCGCGAGCGCGCGCGGGACGGAGGCGGTCCGCAGTCGAGCCTGATGCGACGGTTCTCCCTTGGGTGGCCGTGACTCGCCATGACTGGAGTCCCCGCGAAGCGACGCCGCGCGGCCCCCCGGCGATGCTTCCAGCATCATCGACGACGGCACCGGTGCCGATATGCGCCGCGTCAAGAGAGCGCACACGACAGCGTGGATCCTGGCGACGGCCCGCGGGGGCCCGCTCAGGATCGGATCCTGTGGTGGGACCCGTCAGCTTGCACGGCGTCGTTCGCGGACATCGAAGGTTCTTCTGAAGATGGCGGACCTACGGGCATCGATGCGACAAACCCTCGCGGTGGTTGCGGCGGAGCGCGGCTCTAATCGCCACCAGATGGACATCTCTTCGACTGTCATGCGGGACATACTCCGTGGCGGAGACGAATGCGACAAGGAGGACCGTAAGCTGATGAGTTCGAGCGGGATCAGTTGCCGGCGCTCTCCGGTCCCCCGAAACGCCGTCAGCGGCCGCCGCGACCACCCGGACCGCTGCCCGCGCGGCCACGCCTCGAGTACCGGGGCCGCGCCGCGCCGGGCGTCCACAGCGCGAAGATCTAGATCACCGCCACCGGCACCACCTACACGCCCGCCGTCGACACCGGCGGCACCTGCCAGACCCATCAATGCCAGATCCATCAAGCTTGCCGCCGGCGCACACACCATTGACGCTGGTGTGGCCGTGGGGGGCAGCAGGACGGCGTTGCCGAGCCGGTGCGCGACGCGGCGGCAGCCTTCCGATACGAGTCCGGTCACGCCACGCCGAGGTCGCTTGCGAGCCGTGGCCGACGCCGACTATGAGCCGCCCGGAAGGGGCGGCGCCCCACCCATGTGGCAAATACGGCACGAAGGAGGGCACGATGCCCACGAAGAGCAAGGCGAAGCGCGCGCTCCCGAGGATGTCGCCGGAGGTGAAGGCAGCCTACACGGAGATCCAGCGCGGGGTGCGGAGTCTCGGCAAATCGATCGCTGAGATCCAGCAGGGGCTGTGGAAGGCTGGCCGGGACATCGAGGCGGCGGCGCGTGCCCGCATCCAAGCGCTCCGCAAGGACGTCCGCGCGCAGCTCGCCGGGCTCGAGAAGCGTCGCCGCGACCTCGCACAGACCCTCAAGCGCCTCGCGTCGGCGGCCGACGAATCCTCGCAGGACATCAAACAGTCGGCCGAGTCGGCCCTCGCCGAAGCCAGGGCGACGGCAGACTCGGTGATCGAGCGCTTCCGCCGCGCGCTCGGCGCATGACGGCGCTCGCCGATCGGCTGGCGGCGATCTCCAGCCGCTCCACATGCCGCCTCACCCACCGTGGCCGCAAGAGCGGCAAGCCGTACCAGGTGACCATCTGGTTCGTGGTCGACGGCGACGCGGTCTATCTCGAAACCGCCAACGCCAAGCGCCAATGGGTGCGCAACGTGCAAGCGAACCCGCAGGTCTCCTTCGCCGTCGGCGGGGAGACATTCACCGGCACGAGCGAGCGCGTGCGCGACGCCGCCAAGGAGCGCCACGTGATGGACCTCGTCGCGGCGAAGTACTGGTATCTCTGGCCGTTCGTCGCGCTGGCCCGCCTGCTGGGCTACGACCCGAAGCCCGACGCGAGCTTTCGCGTGCGGCTGGCGGGGTAGCCGTCGCTACCGGGGCCCTTGCCGCCCCCGGGCGTGCGGCTCCAGAATGCGGCCGACTCCTCAGGGCATTCCATGGCCGGGACGCAGCACGACGAGCTGTCCTTCGATCCGTCGCTCGTGAAGGAACTGGACCGGTTCCTGGCGCCACTCAAGCGGCTGCTCAGCCCGGTCGCGATCGGAGTCGAGCACGTGCCCCGCGAGGGGGGGGTGCTGCTCGCGGGCAACCACACGATCTACGGGCTGCTCGATTCCCCATGCTCGCGCTCGAGGTCTACGAGAAGACCGGCCGCGTGGTGCGCGGCCTGGGGGACCACAACCACTTTGCCGTGCCCGTCTGGCGGGACCTTCTCACGCGGCTCGGGGCGGTGCGCGGAACGCGCGAGAACTGCGGGCGCCTCTTCGAGGCCGGCGAGGCCGTGCTCGTCTTCCCCGGCGGCGGGCGCGAGGTCTTCAAGCACAAGGGCGAGAAGTACGAGCTGGTGTGGAAAGAACGCGTCGGCTTCGCGCGACTCGCTATCCAGTATTGCGTCCCCATCGTCCCCTTCGCCTCGGTGGGGGTCGAGGACATGTTCGAGATCGTCCTCGATGCTGACGACGTGCTGAGCTCGCCGGTTGGACACCTGCTGCGGTCCCTCGGCATCACCGAGCGCGCCTGGTTCCGCCACGGTGAGATCCTGCCGCCCGTGGCCCGCGGCACCGGTCCAGGCGCGCTGCCACGGATCGAGCGCCAGTACTTCCTCTTTAGCGAGCCCATCCCGACGGATCGCTTCCGGGGGAGGCACGACGATCCGGAGGTGTGCTTCGCACTCCGCACGCAGGTCAAGAGCGCGGTCGAGCGCGGCATCCAGCGGCTCCGCGAGGTGCGCGAGGCCGATCCCGAACGCTACCCGGTCCAGCGTCTGCTGCGCCGGATCGCCGCGAAGCTCGGCTGAGGCGAGAGAGCGCCAATGAACTCGCTCAGGATGCTCTGGACCGGCAAGGGCCCGATGGACGGCTGGATCGCCCGGGGCTATGACCGCGGCGTCCAGGCCGCGTTTCGCGAGATGTTCCTGGCCCTCGCGGGCGACCTGCTCAGCGAACTCGGCACGGCGCGCCGCGTGCTCGATGCGGGCTGCGGACCCGGCCAGTTCACGATCGTCGTGGCGGAGCGCCTGCCGGACGCGGAGGTATGGGGGATCGACGTCGCTCCCATCATGATCGAGCTGGCGCGCGCCCACGCGCGCGAGTCGCCCGCGGCCGCGCGCCTTCACTTCCAGGAGGCGGACGTCGGCGCGCTGCCCTTCCCGGACGCTCACTTCGACGCGGTCCTGAGCACCGGGTCGATCAAGCACTGGCCGGATCCGGTCGCGGGGCTGCGTGAGCTTCACCGCGTGCTCGCTCCGGGCGGGCGCGCCTTCGTCGCCGAGATGAATCGCCTCGCCCCGCCGCAGGCCGTGGCAGCCCAGCGCCGGCGCCTGCGTCACTGGTTCTTCCGGCTGATCTACCCGCGCGTCTTCACGAAGGCGCTGTCCCCTGACGAGGCGAGACATGTCTTCGAGCGCTCGCCGTTCGGAAGACCCACGGCCGAGCGAATGCTCATCGACGGCCGCCTGTGGCTCTTCGAAGCCCGCAAGCCACTGCCGGCCTGAGGGCACTCGAGGGGCGGAGCACGTCCGGGCGCGGCAACACGCACCGTTGTACCGGATTGGATGCCGTCCGAGCCCATCTCACGCTGCGCCGAGCGTGCGGGACGTACGAGCTACCCGGGATGCGATGGGCTGAGATGGCGTGGTGACGGGAGTCGCGGCGCTTGCCAAGCACAAGGTCGCCGGTTCGACTCGGTCACCCCGCACTCAGAAGGTCGCGGCTGCCGGGACCAACGTGGTCCGTTGGGCAATATCGGCGGTCGAATTTCCCATACGAGACCATGTGCGGTGCGTGGCACATCCACCCTGCGCGCTACGGATTCCGCCACCCGCGTGCCTGCATGCAGACGCTGAAGCGCTCGCGCGAGTACATCTTCCCCCCGAAGCCGCTCGGCCCTTTGTACGAGGCGCGCATGCAGTCTTGTCGGTCAGCGTAGTACTGGTTCGAGTGCGGGGCGTACTGCGGATGCACCCAGTCGTCGCACAGGCCGCACGCACTCAGCAGGATCAACGATGCGGCGATGCGGGCAGGAGCGCGATACCGCAAGAGCCATTCGCATCCGAATTCTCCGGCTAGTTCGCTGGCAACGTGTGCGTTCTAGCCCGCATTTCTCACCAAGCCAACGATCGGTGGTGCGCAGGCGGCCACCATCGGTCCGATTCCGGTGCTGGTGTCCGACGGGGCGCAGTCCGCGCCCCGTCGGACACCCAGGGCGACCGGCACCAGGTGGGATAGCCGGCGGCGGGCACTCCAGGACCTCACGGCCGCCGCCGCCGGTTGGAGAAGAGGGACCGCCGACCGGGTGCGCCGTCAGCAGCGGAGCGGAGCGGCGCGCTGCAGGTTGGCCAGCGCTGCGGCGAAGAGGCGCTGCAGCGGGAAGACGCTGCTGAGCTGTGAAGGTGGAGATCTTCGCCGCCTCGCGGGGCAACAGCTCGCCGTCGACGTAGAGTTGCATCGTCGCATCGTAGTGTCCGCCCGCGCGCCGAGTCGACATGAGCGGTCCGCGCGTTCAGTCGCAGATCGGCGTCTGCCCGAGGGTGGTCACTGTGCAGGCGAGACCCGCACAGCAAAGCGTGATATTGCCGCATGGCGAGCCTGCCGGCAGGCAGGTCCCGTTGAGCTCTTGCGCGAGCTCCTCCGAGAATCGATCGACGAGCAGTGCGACGGACGGCGCGTCACCCGTGGCGCTGCATCCGCCCTTCGCGTCGATCTTCGCGAACGTCGTGCCGAGCGTCGCATGCGCGGCGTCGACGCAGGCGGGGTCCGGGTCGCTCCCCGTCTGGATCGCGTGGCGAAAGCATGCGTTCAGTGCCGACGATGCCTTGAGCGCCGCGTGCATCTTGGCGAAGCCGCACGCGACGGCGGGGTCGAGCGACGCCGCGCTCGCACCCGCGGCGAGGACCATGGTGAGCGCGAGGGCGCTGACCGATCGCCTGATTGAAGTCTGCATATTCGTCTCCTCCTGCGTTGCGCGGTAGAGTGCCGGCGGTGCCGGCGTCGCAACGCGTCAGCACTCCTACGCGCGACGCGACCGTCCGGATGCGGCTCGACGCGACGCTGGCGCTCGGACGCCGGCCCGAACGTGCACGCCGCGGAAACATCGATCTTCTCGCTCGCGGCGGGCGCGATATCCCGTCGCCGAGGCCGTTGCTTCCGATCCTGGTCGCCTTCACCACTAATACGGCTAGCAAGCTCGTCGCTGCGAGCGCAGCCGGAGGGCGTCGCTATGCGCCGCGGGTGGCCGCAGGCCGTCTGGCGCTCACGGTCGGGTGTGGGCAACCGTGTTGGTGGCGTCCCTGACAGCGGGTGGAGATCACGGGCTCCCGGCACCGGGGAGTGCGACCGCCGGCGCGCTCGGTAGGCCGATCCTCACCCGACCCGAACCTGCTCAGTCGGGCTGAAAACACCTACCCTCTCCCCATCCTCCTCAACACCTCGCCCACATCCCCCTTGTTCAGGAAGCCCACGAACGGATCCCGCGTCGAGTCCTGCTGCCACTCGTACTCCGTCGACTCGGCGATCTGCTGCGCGATCTCCTTGCCGTAGAGCTTGGCGATCACGGCGAGCGCCATGTCCGTGCCGGCCGAGACGCCCGAAGAAGTCGCGAACGGCCCATCCTCCACCCAGCGCGCTTGCTCGACCCACTTCACGGCCGCGCCCTGCGCTCGTGCGAGATCGAAGAACTGCTTGTTCGAAGTCGCCCGGCGTCCGTCGAGTAGACCTGCCTTCGCCAGAATCGCCGATCCGGAGCATACCGACATCGTCACCTCGGCCGTCGCCGCTCGTCGCCGTAAGAAATCGAGCATCGCGGGATTCTCGAGCTGCGGGATCGTGCCGAAGCCACCCGGCAGAAGGATGAGATCCAGCATCGGCGCGCTCGCGAAGTCGAACTCGGCGACCGTCTTCGGCCGTTGAAACGACGCGACGGGTCCGGTTTTCTCGGCGACGGTCACCATCCGCAGCTCGGCGCCGATGCTGCCGAACATCTCGAGCGGCCCGTACAGGTCGAGCAGCTCGAAGTCCTCGTAGAGGACCGCTCCAAGCGTGCGGGTCTTGGGCTTGGTCATGGTCGATTCCTCCTCGCCGACATGGACGCTATCACGACTCGCGGGCTCACGAACGAGCAAAAGCCTGCCAAATCCCGCGCATCAACGGACGTCGCTCCCAGGGGGACCACCTCGGAGGGATGGTAGGGCCCAAAGCAGCCGCTTCATTGCTCTCCGCTCGGGAAGATGAATGTGAGCTGGACGGGGACGATCGAGGACGGGTCGCCGCTCGGGCGCTTCACCAGGTCGTAGACCAAACGGTGGCCAGCAAGGTCGCGAGCGTCCAGCCGGCGAAGAGGAGCAGCACCCAGACCGGGATCGCCATCGTCGGCCTCCTCAGTCCTCGGCGGTGGTCGGATCAATCACCGTACGCACCCGCGAGATGCGGTTGGCCGGGAAGCGACCCTGCTTCGCGTGCTCGCGAACGACCTCCTCGTCGGGTGCGATGTAGACGCAGTAGATACGGTCGTCGGTGACGTAGCTCTGCACCCACTGGATCTTCGGCCCGAGGCGTTCGACGACCGCGCACGACCGCTGCGAGATGTTCCGGAGCTCGAAGGTCGAGAGCTTCCCCGCTCCCGGGATGTCGCGCTCGATCACGTACTTCGGCATGACTCTTCTCCCTTCGGGTCGGATGAGCGTCAGGGGACACGCGCGGACGGTCATCCGTCACTCCACCTCGGCTCGCGCCGTCTCAGAGAGCCACCGAAGGACCGAGCGGCTTGGCTTGCCCGTTTTCCGACCACACGAGCAAACTGCCGAGAACGATCGCGGCCAGAAAGAGAGCGGGCACGTCACCAAGCAGGTGACCGCAATGCTCAGCGGGCATCGATTGAACCGCCATGATGCCGGCGTGCACGACGCTCGACCACACTGTGAACCAGATCAGGCTGCGATGGGCTTGCGGGTTTCTCGACGCATTCAGCAGGAAGACGCCGAGCGTGAGGTATACCCCGACGAGCATCATGAAATACTGGGATTCATAGGGCGCGCCGGCGTGCCACGCCCAGCCAGACGGCCACACGATCGCCAGAGGATAGATCAGCAGGAAGGCTGCGCCGAATACAGCCAGGGCAATTTGCAAGAGCCTGTGCGGGGACGTCATCGGGTTCCCTCCCTTGTCGGAGTCACGCTCCGGGTGGTGGTCTGGGAAGTGCGGGGCTCAATCACCTGGACGTTCACCAATGGCATCGCTGTCTCCCTTCCGGGCTTCGCGCCGTGCGAGCCCTTGCCGGCTCATTCGCAAGCGGCGCGCCAGGCGTGACCGAAGCCACTGAGCGCGTAGGTGGGCGGTTTCTCGAGGGCAGTCCAGTGGCGAGATCGTATGGAGCACGAGATATCGCGCCGGACGACGCGAGATCTCGCCACGGATCGCCGCTCAATCGTCCCGGGCGATGCCGAGCGCCTTCATGCGGGAGCGGAGGGTCGACGGCTTCGTCCCGAGCCGTTCGGCGGCGCCGTCTGCGCCGGCGACGCGGCCGGCCGCAGCCGCGAGCGCCGCGACGATGCTCTCGCGCTCGATCTCCTCCAGGTCGTGCATGGTCCTGATGGCACCCCGCGTACGATCGGTTGCCGTCGGCGCCGCGAGGCTCGAGCCCGCCTGGAGAAAGCGCGTCAGGCCGAGTCGACCGTCGGTCGACGTGATGACGGCGCGCTCGATCACGTTCTGCAACTCGCGGATGTTCCCGGGCCAGGCGTAGGCGCGCAGCCGCGCGACGTCGTCCGCCGCGAGCAGCTCGACTGTGCGACCCATGCGCTTCCCGACACCCGCCGCGAAGGCGGCCGCCAGGATGACCACGTCGTCCCCGCGCTCGCGGAGCGGCGGTACCTCGATCGGGACGACGTGCAGCCGGTAGTAGAGGTCCTCGCGAAACCGCCCCTCGCTGACCGCGCGGCCGAGATCGCGGTTGGTCGCCGCGATCACCCGCACGTCCACCGTCCGTGTGTGCGAGCTGCCGACAGGTTCGAACTCCCCGTCCTGGAGGACGCGGAGCAGCTTCGCCTGCAGGTCGGCCGGCAGCTCCGCTATTTCGTCGAGGAAGATGGTGCCGCCGTGCGCGAGCGCGAACCGGCTCTCGCGCCGCTGCGTGGCGCCCGTGAACGCGCCGCGCTCGTGGCCGAAGAACTCGCTCTCGACCAGCGCCGCCGGGATGGCCGCGCAGTTCACCTTGACGAGAGGTCGCGCGCGCCGCCCGCCCGCAGCGTGGATGGCGCGCGCGACGAGCTCCTTCCCCGTGCCCGTTTCGCCCAGTATGAGCACGGTCGCATCGGTCGCGGCCACCTGCTTCACTGCCTGCAGCACGCCGCGGAGCGCGTCGCTGGCACCGAGGATGTCATCGGACCCGCCGAGCGCCGCCAGCTCCTCTCGGAGGTACTCCGTCTCAACGGTGAGCGAGCGGATGCGGCGCTCGGCCTCGAGGCGCTCGTTCACGTTACGCAGGATGAGCGTGTAGAAGACGCGGCGGTGGACGTCATAGCGGGAGAGCGTCGCCTCGGCCGGAAACTCGGCACCGCTGGCCAGCCGCGCGGTGAGCGCCCCCGGGATCCAGAGTGAGCGCTCACCCTCGGCCCGGGCGCCGAGCTCGGCCGCCAGCCCGGCGAGCCGTGCGCCGCCATCCGGCGAGAGGAAACGCCGGAAGTCGGTACCGGCGGCTCCGCAGCCGAACAGCTTCTCGGCGGCGGGATTCATGCGCGTCACGCGCAGCCCGTCGTCCAGCTCGACGATGGCGTCCATCGCGCTGTCGACGAGGCGCCTGAGCTTCTCCTCACGCTGGCGTACCTCGGTCTCGGCGCGCAGGCGCTGCAGCTCGGCGGTCGCCCGCGCCGCGAAGATCCGGATGAGTGCCTCGGCCCGCGGTTCGGCGGGCATCGGGCGTCGATCGAGCACCGATAGATGCCCGAGGACGCTGCCGTCGACATCGAGGAGTGGGACGCCGAGGTAGCTCACGGCTCCCATCTCGCGCCCGGGCTCGTCGTTCGGGTAGAGCGCGATCACGTTGTCGGCGATGTGAACCAGGCGACCGCTGTCGATAACGTCCTCGCACGGCGTGCCGTCGATCGCGTACTCGAAGTTCGGGACCCACTCGCCGCCGAGCCAGAACGCGAGCGCCCGCAGGCGGCGCGACTCCGCGAGGTACTCGGTGACCCACGCCCCATGCGTCCCGAGGGCGCGGGCGAGGCTCTCGACCAGTGTCTGGAAGAAGCGATCGCCCGTGTGGGTGGCGGTGCCCTCCATGATCGAGCGCAATGCGGCGCTCTCGTCGAGACCCTGGAGGGGCGGGAGGGTGTCGTGCATGGAGCCGGGCCCGCGGCGCGGACCGCTGTGGCGTCTAATAGGTCAGCCGATGACGCGGAGGCAACGGGCGGTCCTCGGCCCGGATTGCGTTATCCCGTTTCTGCTACCGCCGCCGAAAAACCCTAGTGCCGCAAGGGCCAACAAAGCTTCCCAAGCTGGACGTCACCGGACCGGTTCGACCCCGGTCGCACGCTCTTCCGCGAATCGAAAAGTTGCAACATTTCAGGTGAGCAGGGCCGGCGTCCGTGCCAGGTCCGCGAACCGGGCGCCTGGGAGGGTCTGATCTGCATGAGCAGTCCAAAGCCTGAATGTGCGCTCGAGCGTGGCGCCGAGGGTTGCGGCCCGCAGGCGAAGAGCGGGCGAACATCGGGCCGGTTTTTAAGAGGTCATCTCGGCACGTTTTCGAGCACCCGTTGCCACTACGTTGCCACTACGACCCCAAATGGTATCTCCGAGTAGCCCCGCGCAACTGCCACCTCGAGCAGTTCCGCGGGGATAGCCGTGCATAGGTCCGCGCAGGTGCACTGTCAGACACATGGCATTCAAGAGGTCGGGAGTTCGACTCTCCTCGGCTCCATTCTACCATCCCCATCATTCCCAATGCTTAGCGCTCGCTCGACTCAACCACGATCCCGGACCCTAGCGAGGTAGGGCCGAAGTAGGGCGGTCGCGCAGCGGCGTCACGGTCCCCGGGTCGCTGCGCCGAGCGCTCGCCCGCTCCGCCGCTTGGCGCATCACGTCGAGGTCGATGATGTGGTAGCGCCGCAGCATCGACGGCGTGCTGTGCCCGGAGAACGCCATCACGGTGTGCGGGTCATTCCCGGGCGTCTCGATGAGGTGCTTCACGCCGGAGCGGCGGAGGTCATGGACAATGCGGGCCGTGGCGCCGATCGCCTTGCACGCCTTCGTCCACAGCTTCCGGAAGTCGCCGATGCGCCGTCCGTTTCGGTGGAAGACGTAGGGGCAGGTGAGATCGCGGGCAGCGAGCCGGCGCTCCATGATGACCGCCAAATCGCCCGCGATGGGGAGCGCCTTCGGCCTCTTGTTCTTGTGCAGCTCGGCCGGGAGCCGGATGGCAGATTCGGCTGCAAAGACGTGCTTCCATTCAAGGTGTCGCGCCTCGCCGATGCGCCACGCCGAAAAGAAGAGGAACAACACGAGGTCCGCGAGCGGGGCAGGAAGATGGGTTGCGAGGGCCTCGACCTGCTCGCGCGTGAAGAACCCCTTGCGGACCCGCGAGGGGTCCTCCGCCGGCTTCTCGATGTAGGGACGCGCGCGCTGGCTGATGAGCCGCTTCTGAACGGCGAGCTTAAAGGCGCGGTCAAGCAACGCCAGCTCGATGCGGAGCGTCGCATCGGCCGCTCCCTCAGCGCGCCGTGCCGCGACGTAGCCGTCGAGCCGTGCGCCCAGCTTGGTCACCTTCGCGCTGTCCCCGAAGTACTCGCGGAGGTGCTTGAAGGAGTACCGCATGGAGTCGATGGAGCGGTTGCGGCGCAGCTCGTAGTTTGGCGCGGAAGAAGGCGCTCGGGCTGTGAAGGATCAGGGGACCCTGATCGAGCGGTGGCGCGGTGCCTTCTTCGCGTTGTTGGAATCGAGCGAGACGGGACCACGGCTCAAAGAGGCGGCAGTTGAAGGTGCGCTGGGCGCCTGGACGGAGCATCTCACCGCTGCCGTGGTATCCGTCTGCGGTGCCATGAGCTGGAGAGCAGCAGGGCGGGGGCACCTGGGAGACGTGCTGCCCGTCCCTCGGAACGCGTATCTGGCGTTGGACATCGTAGCGTTCGCTCCCAACGCGGAGTCGCGGTGGCCGCTGCCCGTCGCCGTCTTCGAGTTGGAGAACAGCCCCACCCTGGACCGCGTCGCATACTCGCTCTGGAAGGTTCTCTGCGTTCGTGCCCCACTCCGAGTGGTGTTCGCGTATCGGCGTGACAGCTCGGAGGGGAGTGCGCTGGTGGGACAGCTCACCGACGCCGTGATTGCAGGCATGTTCATCGACGACCGCCTCGCGCTCGGCGGGGAGACGTGCCTGATCGTCGGCAACCGGGGTGAGGCGGAAACGTTCCCCTACGGCTACTTCAAGGGCTGGGTGCTGGACCCGAACACGGGCCGCTTCGCGCGGACCTGAGAGGATCGACCCATGGCGAAGCTCCAACCGTGGTTCCACGTGGTCCAGCCCCGGGAAGACCTCCGCGAGGGCAAACCGCTCGACGCCTCCGAGTTCGCCGTCCACCTAGACCACATCCGTGAGAAACGAGCCCCAAAGGACTACCAGGAGCCCGACCGCTTCTTCGAGCGCAACTACATGACGGCCAGTCTGCTCGACCTCGCTGCCCAGACCGTGCGGCGGCTCTCGGGTATCACTGTCGCCACCTCTCCCGTCTTCAACATGGCGACGCAGTTCGGGGGCGGGAAGACGCACGCGCTGACGCTCCTCTACCACCTTGCTAAGCACGGCCCTGGCGCCGAAGCGTGGCGAGGCGTGCGGGCCATGTTGCCGGACTTGAGGAAGCGCCGAATTCTGGACCGAGCGTCGCTTACCCCTTCGGCCGGGGCTTCTTGCTGAGCCGCTCCTCGGCGACGCGCTTGCGGTAGCTCTCGCCTTCGATGGCGAGGATGTCGGCGTGATGGATGACCCGGTCGATGAGGCCGATGGCGGACGTGGCGTTCGGGAAGATGGTCGGCCAGTCGCTAAACGCCAAGTTGGTGGTGAGGATGAGGCTTTTGCGTTCATGCCGGCGGCTCACGACCTGGAAGAGCAGATCGGCGTTGCGGCTGTCGTACGAGAGGTAGCCGATCTCGTCGACGATCAGCAGGCTCATGCAGCCGCCGTAGTGCCGCAGCCGCCGGTCGAGGGCGCGGGCCGACTCCTGGGCGGCGAGGTCGAGGAGGAGTTGGCTCGCGGTGATGAAGCAGACGGAATGGCCGGCGAGCACGGCCTGATGCCCGATGTTCTGGGCGATCATCGTCTTGCCGAGGCCCTGCGGCGCGACGAGGACGATGTTGCGGGCTTCGGCGAGGAAGTCGAGGCGCACCGCGGCCTCGACGGCGGCGCGATCGATCTTCGTCGGCCACTGCCAGTCGTAGTCGGCCATCGGTTTGAAGCGGCCGAGGCGGCTGCGGGTAAGGCGGCGCTCGAGGCCGCGGCGCGCCCGGTCGTCCTGCTCGGTCTGGACGACGTGTTCGAGGAGCTGCGTGGGGCTCCAGCGATGTTTGGTGGCGAGCGCGATGAGGTCGTTGAGCTGCGTGGCCGTGGCGCGGAGCCCGAGGGTGGCGAGCAGCTCAGGCAGCGGGGTCGTCGTCATCGGAGGACTCCTGTCGCGTGGGCGTGACGCTGAGCGCGTCGTCGCCGGTGAGCGCGTGCGGGGTGACGCGGAGCTCGCGCACGCGCGGATCGTCGGGCAGCGGCACGACCAGCGGCGGGGCGATGCCCTGCGCGCGGGTCTGTTGATCGAGCAGATGGGCGACGGCCGGCGCGCCGACCGCCCCGCGGCGCAGCGCCTCGGCCAGCGCGGCATCGAGCGCGGCGGCCCCGTAGCGATCGTGGAGCTGGCCGAGCTGGCGGGTGTGGGGCGCGAGGGGCTGGCCGCGCTGCGCGAGCGCGTCGAGGAAGGCGACCGCCTGCGGGCACGTGGCGCGCAAGAGATCGCGGCCCCGCAGCTCCGCCGCCGCGCGTTTCACCGCGGCGAGGGCCGCGATGTGCGCGGGGTCTTCCACGACGCGCCGGTGGTCGTAGCTGCGGGCATGGCGGGCGACTTCGGTCGCGCCGTCGAGGAGGCGGACGGTGTCCTCGCTCGCGACGAGCGTTAGCCTCAGTGAGACAGAAATTTACGCCGCCAAGAGGCGGTCGAGGCGTTTGAAGCGGTCGACGATGGCTGGGGCGGGGCCGACGTCGAGCGTCGCATAGCCATCGGGTCGGACGATCACCCCGGCGCGGTGCAGGCAGAGGTAGCGCAGCGTGTGAATGGCCTCGAAGCGGAAGCGGCTGCGCCGCGTGCGGGTTGCCCCGCGGCGCTCGGCCGTCGTCGCGAGCTGAAAGCCGCGCATGAGGTTGAAGGCGAGGACGCTGAGCACTTGCCAGGCGCTGTTCGCGGCGTAGCGCATCGTGGGCACGGAGGCGAAGGCGAAGCCGCTCTTGCGCTCGCCGTACACCTTCTCGTGGACCCCGCGGCCACACATGAAGGCCCACAGCGCCGGCCCGCTGAGCGTCTTGTTCGTGACGACGGCAGAGTACTCGTAGTGCCCGTCACTCGGGTCGAAGAGATCGAGCTGGAAGTTCTTGACCGTCTCGTGCTGGACCCGACGACGGTATAGGACGATGCGGAAGCGCCGGCCGCCCCACGGCGCCAGCACGATGGTGTGCTCGGCGCAGCTCACCGTCTCCTCGACCCGTGTCCACACCCGCGTCTGCCGCACGCGTTGCTTGAGGCCGACCCACGCGTAGAAGGGCACCTTGATCGCGTACTCCGCCCCGGCCTGCTCCAGCTGCGCGATGATGTAGCGCCGGAAAAACGCCCCATCCATGCGGAATTCGAGGGGGTAGCCCGCCCCGAGCGTCGCGCGGAGCTGGGCAAACAGGTCGCGCAAGAAGCGGCGGGCGGCCTTGGCGTCGTCCACGTTGCCCGGCCGGTTCTGGACCCGCAGCACTTGCCCGCTCTGCGCTTCGTAGGCCGTGATCGGGTAGTAGCTCGGCACCTTGCGGTGATGGGGATTGTAGCCGCGGTGCGCCCACTGGACCTGTTGGCCGGTGGACACCACCGACCCATCCACGTCGATTGTCAGGCGGCGCAGCCCCGTGTGCCGGATCGTCCGCGCCACCACGAGCGCGTTCACCCACTGCAGCCGCGGCAGATGCCGGGCGCGGAACCCGGTGAGCCACCGGCCGACGGTCCGCGGTGTCGGGAGACGGGTCAGCCCGCACAGCCGGAGCACGAGGGGATCACCGGCCAGGTAGCGCAGGTGGCGCAGCCGGCGCCCCCCGCTGATCACGAGCGTCAGCAGCACGAGGACCATCGCCGGCACGCCGAAGGCGCTCCGCGGCAGGCCCGTGCCGAGCTCGCGCCGCAGCACCGGCACCAAGCCGAGCAGGTCGACGTACCGGCGCACGAACTCGAGTCCACCGTACGACGTGAGCCCCCGCTGCTCGAAGCGCAGCGCCAGATTCCCGTTGACCCGCCGCCGCAAATCCGCTTTTCTCCACCGCATTGGGAATGGCCTTTCGTTGAGGGTGCTTTCGTTGGCTCGACACCACGAATTTACCACAACGGAAGGCCTTCTCATTCTCTGCGCGTCACGCGCTCCCTCGATTTTTCGTCATATCGAGGCTAGCGGCTGGCGGACGACGGCGTGCGGGATCGAGTAGTCATTGCCGTCGAAGCGGACGTACGGCGTCTTGCCCGAGCGCACGGGCCGCACGAGGTCACAGGGCAACGGGTGCTGCGGGAGCGGGAGGAGCCGGGGCTGTTCCGCCGCCAGGGCGTCCGCGACCCGCTGGCCCGTGGGATCGCCGGGCACCGGGCGCTGGTGCGCCGTCGCGGCGATCCAGGCGGCAAGCTGCGCATTGAGATCGGTCACGCTCGTGAAGCGGCGCGCGGCGAAGAAGGCGTGACGGAGGTATTGGATTTGGCGCTCGACTTTGCCTTTCTCGTTCCCGCGGTACGGCGCGCACGCTTGGGCGCGCAGTGGTAGTGGCCCGCCAGCTCGAGGAGGCGGGGGTGGTAGCGGATGTGCTCCCCGACCCGCTCGAGGCCGACGCTCTTCAGATTGTCGTACAGCAGCGTGCGGGGCACGCCCCCGAGCGCCGCGAAGGCCGCGACGTGCCCGCGCAGGAAGCTCTCGAGGCCCAAGTCGAGGCCGAAGCGGGCGTAGACGGCGCGCGACCACGACAGCACGAGCACGAAACAGACGAGGGGCCGGCGGGCATGGCCGACCGCGAGGGTCCCGAAGTGGCCCCAGTCGACCTGTCCTTGCTCGCCCGGCAGCGTCTGGAGCCGGAGGTACGCCTCGGCCCGGCGCGCGGGCCGGATCGTGCGGACGTAGCGGCGCACGGTGACGACGCCGCCCAGGTACCCGCGTCCCCGCAGCATGGCGTGGAGGCGCGTCGCGCGGAGCCGCGGGTGCTGGGCGAGGATGTCGGCGAGGAAGGGTTTGTACGGATCGAGGACCGACGGCCGGACCGGCCGCAGCACGCTCGGTCGCCCGAGTCGCTCGCCGCCGAGCACGCGGACGATGGTGTCGTGATGGACGCCGAGCTCGGTGGCGAGCGTCCCGATCCGCCAGTGCTCGGCGTAGTAGAGCCGGCGGATGCGGGCGGCGACCTCGGGCGGGATCATGCGACCGCCCGGCGGCGCAGGAGCCGGCGTACGTCCGCGAACGCCCCCGAGCCCGTCCCCGGTGCAGGATCGGCCGGCACGGCGTCATGCCGGACGCACGCGACGGTGACGGCGACCGGCCGCGTGACGGTCTCCAGCGTGTCGAGCCAGCGTGGTGTGGCGCAGAAAGCGCCCCGGCCGACCACAGCGATGGCAACGCGGCACGGGCGCCCCGTCCACAGCGTCAGGGCCTCGGCCAGCGCCAGCACGGCGCGAGGATGGGCCGGACTGTGCGGCAGCCGGGCCTTGAGCAGCGGGGTCGACCCGTCGTGGACCAGGACGCGCGTCGCCAGCGGCCCCGGGACCACGCCCATCGCGAGCGGCAACGACATCGGACACCTCCTCGATGCGGCCGTCATCGGGGACGGCGCGCGTGCGCGTGTCCATGCCGCAGGATGCGCGGGCCGCGCGAGGGTGATGCGTCACTTTTTCCCGGCGGCGGGCCCGGTACCGGTGCTGGCGCGCGGCATGCCGCCGGCGCCCGCGCCGTGTGTCCTGGTACCGCGTCCCGGCCGCGCGCACGGTCTGGCGCCGCCTCGTCGTCGCGCAGGGCCGGCTGCAGTACCACTGCCCGCGGTCGCAGTGCGAGCAGAGGAAGAAGACTTGCCCGCACGCCGCCCGCGCACACACCACGCACCGCAACGACTCCACGCGTCCCTGCCACCGGCGGCCGGTGGAGTGGACGACGTCACGGACTCATGCGACAACGACCGCGGCTGCTACGCGTCCCTGCGTCTCAGCCGGAGGGCTCGGAGATTGTCGCTCCGGGCCCTCGCTCTTTGGGCTGCCTGCTGTGCCGCGCCCTCTACCGCAGGGACGGCCCGCAGCAAACAGGCTCAGCATCGAACGACGACCTCACGTCGAGAATCCTGCGCTTCTCGGTGATCGCCAACACTCGCCGCCATTGGCTTCGCATCTCCCGCCCGGAGCGTTGCAGCGACCCCGGTCGGCCTCTGGTATGCGGAGGGCGGTGCTGCGCAGGTCGCTATCGAGCCGTGCGGAAGCGAACTGTGTGGGCGGGTCAAATGGCTCCGCTCCCCGTACGATGTTGACGGCTGTGACCTCCGGGATCGGCACAACCCGGACCCGACGCTCCGCGCTCGGAAGGTCGAGGGCCTGGAGATTCTGCGGGGGCTCACTCCGCGGCCGGACGGCACGTGGGTGAACGGGCGCATCTACGACCCTGGCAGCGGGAACACATACACCTGCCAACTGGCGCTCGACGGCGATGACCGGGTGCGGCTACGTGCTTACGTTGGCATCCCACTGATCGGTCGCACCACGACGTGGACGCGCGTCGGGACCGAGAACCGGAGTTGCCGGGAGGACGACCGATGAAGCTGCGCTACCTCGTGCCGCTCGCGGGTTTCGTGGTGCCGACCGTGGGCATCGGATACGGCATCGTCATCCCCCGAAGCTGCATCGCCGGGGTCAACAATCTCACCCTCGGCTTCGCCGTGACCATCGTTGGGGCGTGCGTGACCTGCATCTTCGGTCTACGCACCGTCCTCCGCAATCACCGGCGGTGAACCCAGCATGCGTCGCCCCGAGTTCATTGCTCGGCAGTCCCGCTGTCCGACCGGGCTGCTTGGACGACTGATCGGATACATCATGTCTGCCGAAACGGCGACCGCGAACGAGGAGGCGCTCACGCTCCTCGATCTTCAACCCAGCGACCGCGTGCTGGAGGTGGGCTTCGGGCACGGACGGACCATTGAGCGCGCCGCGACGGCGCTCGCCACGGGGTTCATCGCGGGAATCGACCTCTCGGAGGAGATGGTCCGCATGGCGGAACGTCGCTGCCGTCACCTGAGCCCCCAGGGCAAGGTCGCACTCATGGTCGGTGACAGTGACCACCTTCCGTTTCCCGATCAGCATTTCGACAAGGCGCTTTCAATTCACACGGTCTACTTTTGGGCCGACCCGGAAGCGCACCTCCGTGAGATTCGTCGTGTCCTCGCATACGGCGGGCGACTCGTGCTGGGGTTTCACTCAAGGAAGGACAAGAGGGCCGCGGACTTCCCGGAGAGCGTGTACACGTTCTACACGGCCGAGGAAGTCGGCAGCCTGCTCGAAGCGAGTGGCTTCGAGCGCGTGCGGCGCGTGTCAATGAGATGAGAGAGGGGCATGGTGAAATTACTGTCCCGCCGCGACGTCGAGCTCCGCGAGCAGGAGGTCGTCCGCAGCCACGAGCATCGAGACTGGGGGGGTACCTGGACCTTGGACCGGCTCCGTTGCGGGCGTCTGCGGGGCTCTGAGCGCGACGTTTCTTCGCGATCGCGGGCTCGGAACGCCATTGCGGTCGAGGGCCGGCGGATTGATCCACACTTCCGTCGGGGGCTGTTGCACCCGCGGTGTCTTCCCCTTGAAGCGTTCGGGATGAGCCGCGAATGCCGCCGCGAGCGTTTCCCCCCGTCGTGCCACGATCGCCAGGGCCGTCCCGCTGTGCACGCTCACCGGCGTCAGGAACCCGATCCCGCTGTGCCGATGCTCTTCGTTGTACCAGGGGAAGAATCGCCGCAGGAATCCCAGGGCGTCCTGCTGCGACCCGAATCGCTCGGGAAACTCCGGACGCGACTTCAACGTGCGAAACTGCGACTCCGAAAACGGATTGTCGTTGCTGGTGTACGGTCGCGTCAGGCTCCGCGTGATCGACAGGTCGGCCAACAGCTGGCCCACCGTCTTCGACGTCATCGCCGGCCCGCGGTCGGAGTGCAGCGTCAGGACCGCCTCCGCGATCCCCTCCTTCTCGCAGCTCTCCTTGATCAAGCGGCGCGCCAACGTCGCCGACTCTCGATCCGCCAAGAGCCACCCCACCACGTAGCGGCTGAAGATGTCGAGCAGCACGTAGAGGTAGAAGTACGTCCACTTCGCCGGCCCCTTGAGCTTCGTGATGTCCCACGACCACACCTGGTTCGGTCCCGTCGCCAGGAGCTCGGGCCGCGTCGCCACCGGGTGGCGCAGCTGGTTGCGCCGCTCGCGGACTTCCCCGTGCCGATCGAGAATCCGGTACATCGTCCGCAGCGAGCAGTGGTAGGTTCCCTCCTCGAGCAACGTCGCGTACACCTCCGCCGGAGCCTGGTCGATGAACCGTTCCGAATGCAGCACGTCGAGAACGGCAGCCTCCTCGACCTCGGACAATGCCAGCGGCGGCCGCGATCGAACCGCCGTCTCCGAACATGGTCGCCGCCACCGGTAAAAACTTGCCGGGGCCACGCCCAACGCCCCACAGGCGGCCTGGACCCCCACGGCGTCGGCCAACGTCTGCGCCGTCGCCATCAGCTCCCGACCTCCTCGTCGCTCGGCGGCAGCCCCAGCAACTGTGAGACTTTTTTTTGAACGTCGATGATCACGTGCGCCTTGCGCAGCTCCTCCCGCAGCCGCGCGTTCTCCCGCTCCATCCCGGCGAGTCGCTTCGCCAACGGATGCGCCACCGCCTTGCGCCCGCGCGCGTGCCCCGCCAGCCCGACCAACGCCCCCGCCTCGCGCTGCTGACGCCACACGCTCAGATGCGACGTGTAGAGCCCCTCGCGTCGCAGCAGCGCCCCGATCTCCCCCGGCTCGCGACACCCGTCGGCCTCGGCCAGGAGCTGTCGCTTGTACTCGGCCGTGAACCGGCGCCGCTGCGCCTTCGCCGGAACCTCCGGATCCTTGCGGCCCGTCGGCGCCGGCGCGCCCGCAACTTCAGTCGCCCTACGGGCTCCTTCCGTTCCGGGCGCGCTTCCTGATCCCCCGCCATCCCTCACCTTCACTCCCACCTCGCTCGCCTTCCTCCGTCCCCTCGTACACTAAATTCGGATCGCCTCCTCTCTCACGTTCATTGGCACAGGGGGGTGGACCTCGCGCACGCGCCGGGAGGGCTCGTCATGGCGACGGCATACCGGCCGTTGGCTGCTTGATCACCTCATCGCGGT
Source organism: uncultured delta proteobacterium (assembly GCA_963815115.1). GTDB lineage: Bacteria > Desulfobacterota > Binatia > DP-6 > DP-6 > CAVQLX01. The sequence goes on from CAWFFN010000005.1 coordinate 1,236,367, forward strand.
GGAGGTGAATTGCCCGATGTTCTCCGGCGTGAATTCGCCCCACAAGGACTGAGGCTTCGGTGTCGAGAGGATGGCATTGTACGCCGCGCCCAGTACTTCGCCGCGTCACCACCGAGGTCGGCTTTGCTCGCGTCGGCAGGCGTCGGGACGGCCACGAGCGAGCGCGCGACTAGCGTTCCGGGAGGAGAGGCAACGGCCGGGGACCGCGGACGACGATCTGCTGCGTCACAGCGATCAGGTCGGCGATTTCGGCATCTTGCTTAGCGGGCGGCACGTACCGCTCGATCAACATGACGACCGCCTCAAGCAAGCCTCGAACTTCCGCTAGGGGAACGTGCTGCTGGACATCGACGCGATCCCTGCGACCCCACGTGTCTGGATCGATGCGCTCAACGGCCCAGGCATCCGCGGTCCAGGTTCCTGCCTCGGCTGCCTGCTCGATGCGGCGGATGCGCCGGGCGGTCGGCTCGCTGGCTGTCCAGCCAGGGGTTTCCAGGCTACTCGCCTAGCGGGCGGTCGCGCAGCCCGCCGACAATCTCATCGGCGATGGCGAGGAGGTTCGCCAGTTCCGCCTCACGGCGCTCCGGTCGAACGGAACGCTGCACGACGTCGACGGCAGCGTCGAGCAGCGCCTCGACCGCCTGCACAGCCATGGTCCGGGCAGCCAGGACGAACCGCGGGCGCCCATATCTCAGCGGAAAAGCGCGTTCGAGCAGCCAGGCTGACCCGCGCCAGTTCTCGGGCTTAGCCTTTGCGGCCGCGCTGATTCGGAGCAGGCACTCCGCTTCGAAATCAGCCTGAGCCCTTTTTATAGCATCGGCAAATTCGGCAAACGGCCTCGTCGGCGACCTATCGGGATCGCGGCCGCCGCCCCTGGCAACCCACTCGCACACCAGCGACGGCGGAAGACCGCAGCACCGAGCGGCTGTGCTCAGGAAGCCGACCTGGCGCACGATGGCGACGAGCCGGTCCTGCAACTCGGGAGTGAGCTTCGTCGGGCGGCCCCGGCCTCGCTGCGGCGGCCCCCCTCGGCCATGTCGGCTCACGGAGATGGTGGTGTCGACGTGGTGCTCGGCTCCTCCCGCACCTAGCGGGGTCACCAGCGCAGGGAGGGTGGACACGGCGGGAGCATACCATCGATTCACACAGGCCGCGTTCTCATGCGGGCGCGTGGGGTCTGGGCTCCGATCACCGTACGCGAATGCCGCACCGGACGATGAATTCTTCAGCGCGTTCGCAGAATCCTCTTGAAAACGGTCTCCCCGGGCTGATATCCGGCGGAGAGCGACGGACGTCACCGCGCGCGAGTACGCGCATCGAAGGGGGCCACAGAGATGAAAAAGCTGGCTCGTCTGCTTCTGGTGAGCGCGTGTGTCGTGGGCCTCGCCGCGATCGCGGCCTACGCCGTCGATCAGACGATCCTCGGCAAGTCGTTCTTCGTGAAGGCAAAGCCCGGCAGTCCCACGAAAGTCGAGGCCAGTGCCGTCGAGAAGAACACCAATGACACCTTGGTGGGCGATCCCACCGCGGGCAGCGCGGGAGGGGCCGTCCTGCAGATCGTCGTGAACGGCGGCACGCCGTCCAGTCAGAGCTTCGTTCTCAACCAGGGAACCAACGGCAAGGGCAAGCCGTTCTGGTCGGGCGACGCGGTCAAGGGCTTCAAGTACAGCGACAGCAAGGGCCAGCAGAGCGCCGTGCAGTCGCTCCGCATCTCGCTGAAGAAGGGGACATTCAAGATCAAGGCCTCGATCAGCGGCAAGAACGGGCCCGTCTCGATCGTGCCGCCGAACCCTGGCACCAGCGCGTGCGTGGCCGTGCAGCTCGGGACGTCCGGCGACCGCTACAGCGTCCAGTTCGGGCCCGAGAGCAACAAGATCACGAACAAGGACGGCACGCTCTTCAAGGCGACCAAGCCGCTGAACGAGGGAGTGTGCCCGTCCGGGCCGACGACGACCACCACGTCGACGACCAGCACGACCACCACGACGGCGCCCACCACGACGACGACCACAACCTCAACGACAACCACCACCACGACCACAACCAGCACGACAACCACCACCACGACGACGACCACAACCACCACGACGCTGGCCTGCCCCCCGGGCAAGTGCGACGACGGCCTGCGGTGTACCACCGACACCTGCGACCCGTCGACGGGCGTCTGCAGCAACGTGTTCAACCCTGCCAACTGCGGCCAAATCCCCGTCTGTGCGCGTGCACTATGCGGTCCCGGCCAAGACTGCACAGTGGTGTTCAATGACAACCTGTGCCCCCCCTCCACGGTTTCGTGCCTGGTTCCCCAATGCACGGCGACCGGGTGCGGTTTTCGAGACATCTGCCCCGGCGGCTCGGACCCCCAGTGTAACGGGTGCGCGGAATGCTCCTGCAATGGGGCGCTCAACAAGTGCGTCCCGACCTGCCCGTCGTAGCCGCACCGTCGATGGTTGTACTTCGCCCGCGCGCTCGCGGCGTTCAGCGACGTGTGCCGCGCGCTCAACGCCGTGCTCGCCGCATGAACTGCTCCTCAAAGCTCTCCGGCGGTCTCGGATGGGGAGAGGTCTGACCTGGGGCGGTTCTGGGGCGGTCGCAGGGTGCGCGACCGTCCGCGACCATCTGCGGGGCAGGAGTGGAGCCCTCGAATTCTTGAACACTTGCGTACGGTCGAGGACACTGCGGTTCCCGATGGACCGCATGGCATTCAAGAGGTCGGGAGTTCGACTCTCCTCGGCTCCACTTTTTCGTCTCGCCATGAGGTGCTACTAGCTGGAGCCATGAGGCTTCCCGTCACTTTGGAGCGCGACGAGACTGGCATGATCGTCGCGGAGTGCCCGGCAATCCCCGGTTGCGTCAGTCAGGGCAACACCGAAGAGGAGGCACTCGCCAACATCCGGGACGCCATCGTCGGTTGCCTGGAGGTTCGCGCCGAGCAGGGCCTACCCCTCACGGTTCGGACGGTCGAGGTGGACGTAGCCGTTGGCTGAACTGCCGGTCGTCTCCGGCCGTGAAGCTCGCCAGGCGTTCGAGCGCCTCGGTTGGGTCTTCCGCCGTCAGACCGGGAGTCACATGATCCTGACGAGGCCTGGCAGCATCGTGTCGCTGTCGATTCCCGACCACCGAGAGCTGGCACCGGGCACGCTGAGGAAGCTCATTCGCCTGTCCGGACTGACGGTGGACGAGTTCCTGCAGGCGCTTCGCTGACCCTGTAGCGGGGGATGCCCCGTTCCGGTGGGCAGTGTGCGGGTATTGCGCGGGACGGACCGTCCGCGACGGTGCGCGATGAGGCTCCGGGGCGCCCGGCGGAGCCAGATTTCGCGCGCGGTTGCGCATTGTCGCGCACCGTCCGTACACCCCCATCCTCCGCATGGCATTCAAGAGGTCGGGAGTTCGACTCTCCTCGGCTGCACTTTTTCCGCACCGCCGGTTCTCTACCGTCGGTGACCTGCGAGCCGACCACGCGACGGTCAGCCGCTCTTCGGCAGCGGCCGCAGCCTCACCCGGTCGTCGGTGATCACCGCGAAGTGGCCGGCCCAGCCGTTCGCGTCCGACGAGCGCCTCGACGACGCGCGCGTTGTCGAGTTGGGCTCGGTCCACTGAGCCGCGACGACAGTCGGAGCGTGCGGCGGACATTGACGACATCGTGCTCGACGTCCGCGCCGAGTTCGACGAGCTGCAGCGGGCCGCCTCCTCCTGAGCCGTTCAGTCATCGATCTTCGAGAAGACCCAGAGGCGCTTGCGTGCGAAATGCCCGATCACGCATCGGTTCAGCTCCGGGAACATGCGCTTGAGCCACCACGCGACCCGCATGTCGGCGTGGGGGAGACAGAAGAGCCGCCGCTTCTCCACGCACGCGACGACGTGCGCCGAAGTGGACGCCTCTCCCGCTGCTTGCCGCGGATGCCGGTGAGCATACGGCACTGACCGCCGGCCTGCGCCGGCTTCTCGTCGCTCAGGATGTCGGACTGGAATATCCCGGGGACGACGACCGTGACGCCCACGGGGCTCGTGTCGGCAGCGGAGCTCGCACTTGTCCGGCGGGACTCGGGAACGTACACGGCTGGTATGCGTCGTGCCCGGTCGGTACGATCGCGACGACGCTGCGTCAATCAACCGGGAGCCACCATGCACTACGCCAGCATCATCGAAGCCATCGCCGATCGGCTTCCCGAGTCGGAGGCGCTGGTGCACCACGGCTCGATCCGCCACAGCTGGGCGGCGTACGACCAGCGCGCCGCGCGCCTGGCGAGCGCCCTCGGGGCCGCCGGCCTCCGACCGGGCGCGACGCTGGCGTTGTTTCTCTACAACTGCCCGGAATACCTGGAGGCACAGCTCGCCGCACTGAAACAGCGGATGACGCCCATCAACGTCAACTACCGCTACGTCGACGCGGAGGTGCAGTACCTGCTCGAGAACTCGGACAGCGAGGCGCTGGTGTTCCACGGATCGCTGGGAGAGACGATCGCGCGCGTCGTGCCGCGGATGCCGAGACTCCGGCTGCTGCTCCAGGTGAACGACCGGGCTCCCCTCATCCCCGGGGCCGTGGCCTACGAGGACGCGCTGGCCGCGCACGCGCCCGCGCCGCGCATCGAACGGCGGCCCGACGACCTGTTCATGATGTACACGGGCGGCACCACCGGAATGCCGAAGGGCGTCATGTACGACGCGGGCGACATCAGCGCCGCCTTCGCCAACCTCTATCCGCAGGTGCTGCTCGGGCGCCCGCCCGTCTCCAGCGACGCGGAGGTGGCGGAGTTCGTGGCCGGTCTCCACGCGGCCGGACAGGCGATGACCTTCCTGCCAGCGTCGCCGCTGATGCACACCGCCGGCCTGTTCCAGAGCATGGCGATGCAGCTGCTCGGGGCGAAGATCGTCACGCTTCCGCAGCGGAGCTTCGACGCGGACGCGCTCTGGCAGGCGGTGCAGGAGGAGCGGGTCACCGGCATGGTGATCGTCGGCGACGCGTTTGCGCGCCCGATGATCGAGGCGCTCCGGGCAGCACGGGCGAAGGGCACGCCGTACGACGTGTCGTCGCTCCGGCTGGTCCTTTCGTCGGGTGTGATGTGGTCGGCCGAGTTGAAGAAGGCCCTGCTCGAGTTCGGGGACTTCACGCTGATCGACGGTATTGGCGCCACCGAAGGCGCGATGGGCTATCAGATCACCCGGCGTGGCATGGACGCCGCGACGGGGACGTTCATGAAGGCCGCCGACACCAGGCTGTTCACCGAGGACGGTTGCGAGATCGCGCCCGGGTCGGGCGAAGCCGGCCTGATCGCCGCCGGCGGCATCCTCGTGCCCCGCGGCTACTACAAGGATCCCGAGAAGTCGGCGAAGACGTTCCGCGTCGTGGCCGGCAAGCGGTACGCGTTCACGGGTGACTGGGGCAAGCTCACCGCGGACGGGTCGCTCGTCCTGCTCGGGCGCGGCTCCAGCTGCATCAACACCGCGGGCGAGAAGGTCTTCCCGGAAGAGGTCGAGGAGATCCTGAAGACGCACCCGCAGGTCGAGGACGCCCTCGTCGTGGGCATCCCGGACGAGCGCTTCGGGCAGCGCATCGCCGCCGTGGTGGCCACGCGCGTCCGCGCCGACGAGCTTGCCCGCGAGCTGACCGCGTTCTGCAAGGACCGGATGGCGGGCTACAAGCGCCCGCGGCTGTTCGTCCGGGTCGATGCGATCTCACGCCTGGTCAACGGCAAGCCCGACTACGCGTGGGCACGGGAGCGGCTATTGGAAGCGGCTGCCGCGGAGGCGGTAGCCGGCGCGCCATAGGCTGGCCGTGACGGCGAGGCGAACGCCCGCGCGTTTGCGACATGGCTCTCATGAGATGTGCAGCCCTACGCGACCGCCGCCCGCAGGTCGGCGAATGCCGCCTCGATGCAGCGCGCCAGGGCGGGTGCGTCGGGCACCGCCTCGCGTGTCGCCCCGATGCTGAACCAGAGTTTGTCGTCGTAGCTGAGCAACGTCACGTTCAGGCCCGCCCCCGGCGGCACGATGGGCGTCCCGACGAATCCCACGAGCCGTGCGCCGCCCAGGTAGAGCGTGCGCGGCGGCCCCGACATGTTCGAGACGATGAGGTTGTAACTCGGCACGGCGCCCCCGAGGGCGGGCAGCAGATCCAGCACGGTCTGGGTGACGAAGACTCCCACGGTGAGCGCTTGCAACAAGGGCCGCGGCGTCCGCCGCGCCGCGTCCTTGAACTCGCGCATCGTGCGGGCGATGCCCTGAAGACGGCGGCGAGGGGTCGCACGGTTCTCACCCAGACGAACCGGCAACGCGGCCGCGACGTTGCCTCCGCTCGTGTCGCCCTCGTCCCGCAGCGAGATCGCCACGAGGGCGACGAGCGGCGCGGACGCTGGCTTCCCCAACTGCGCGAGATAGCGGTTCGCGCCGTCGTCGACGATCGAGAGCACCACGTCGTTGACCGTGGCGCCGAGCGCCCGACCCGCGGCCTTCACCCGCCGGAGCGGGAGGGCGAATCCCGCGTAGCTGCGGGCGGACGAGCGCACGGTGTTGTTGAGTGCGTTCGGTGTCGCCCACAGGCGGACCGGATCGGAGGCGCCGAGGGCCCCGCGCCCCATGGCGAGCACCGCGTTGGCGGTTCCAGCCAGCGCTGAGAGCATGCCGGTGAACGGAGCGAGCGAGGCCCCGGACGCCGATGTGTCCACGCGATCGCTCCGCTTCCCCAACGAGCCTCGATCCTGGCGCGGCGGCTGCCCCCACATGGGGTGGATGTGGTCGTCGTGCGGCAGCTCGGAGTGGGACTCGCGCAGCAGGCGCATGGTCGCCATGCCGTCGAGCAGGGCGTGGTGCACCTTGATCATGATGGCCACGCGCCCGCCCTTGAGCCCGTCGATGACGTAGCACTCCCAGAGCGGAAGGTTCCGGTCCAGCAGCGGCGCGTACAGCATCCCCACCACCTCGAACAGCTGGTGGAGCGACCCCGGTGCGGGCAGGGCCACGTGCCGCACGTGGTGCGAGAGATCGGGCTCCACGATCTCCCACGCCGGGAGTCCGTGCCGGATCCAGGTCGGGCGGCGCTCGAACGGGGGGTGCACCGCCGCGGCGCGGAAGGCGCGCAGCACCTTCTGCCCGAAACCGCCTCCTTCGCGCTGCGGCGGGTCGTAGATCCCGACGCCGGACATGGTGGCGGCCCGTTCCGGCGTCTCGATCGACAGGAACAGAAGCGCGATCGGGTCGATCGGAATCACGGCACGGCTGCGACGGCGGCCACCCGGTCGCCTGCGAGCTCCACGAGCTCCTGGAGCGCTTCGCGGAAGTAGCCGAACAGGACCCAACCGTCCTTCGCGATGGCGCTGTCCGCCATGATGCAGAGGTTCATGTTCCGATGGTAGCTCCACACCGTGATGTTGAGCGGGGTGCCATGGACGATCTGTCCCATCGAGAACCAGTTCTCGTAGCGGATCTTGTCCAGGAAGAGCAGTTCCCTCGGCCCCTGCACGTTCGAGAGCGCGACGTTCGCGAAGAGCGAGAACGTCCCGCGCTTTCGGCGGATGAACGCGTCGACCACGCGGCCGGCGACCGGCGGCATGGCATTGAACAGCGCGCCCAGGTCTCCGCCCCTGACCGCCTCCAAGTGCTGCTTCATCGCGGTTCCCGCCGCGCTCGCAGCCCGAAGCCGTGCGAGCGGATCCGCGACGTGCGTCGGAAGCCACAGAAAGTCGATCGTCGTGAAGTTGCCGACGGCCACCTTGTCGGCAGGACGCTCCAGCCCGACGGGGATCGCCGCCACGATCGGCCCGCGGTCGGCGTCGTAGCCGCAGTCGAAGAAGAACCGGCGGATCGCCGCCGCGCTGCAGGCGAGAAAGACGTCGTTGATGGTGGCCCCGAGGGCGGAACGCACCGTGCGGAAGTCGTCGAGCGGCAGCGAATCGCAGACGAAGGTCCGCCCGTGGCTGAGCATGCGACTGAGCGGAGTCAGCGGCGCGTCCGTCTGCGTGGGCGGCAGCGGGCGGCCCGCCCGCCGGTACTCGGCGGTCACGGCGCGTCGCTTCCGCAGACCGGCCAGCGCGCGCGGCACGTCGTGCAGGAAGACGCCGGGGAGATCCCGCAGCGCCCACAGGATGCTGCGGCCAGCGGAGGGCCAGGGCTTCGGATCCCAACGCGCCGCCTCGGCGTCGCCGGGCTCGTCGGGCCGGACGAATTCCTGCAGTGCGCGCGCCGCCCCGATGCCGTCGAAGTAGGCGTGGTGGACGATCATGACGCATGCGAATCGTCCCCCTTGCAGTCCCTCGACGATCCACATGATCCAGAGCGGGCGGCTGCGGTCGAGCGGCCACGCGTAGAGCGAGGAGACGAGCTCGCAGAGCGCCTTCTGGTCGCCCGGTGCCGGGCACACCACCCGACGGATGTGATAGTCGACGTGGAAGTCGGGGTCCTCGACCCACACAGGGTGGTGGAGCCCGAGCGGGGTGGGGACGTACCGCCAGCGCAGCGGGGGCACGCGATAGAGGCGCTCCGCGAACAGGCGCTTGATCCACTCGTACGACGCGGCGCGCGGCTCCGCCGACGGATCGACGATCGCGATCTTCAGCGTGTGCTGATACTGCCGCGGGCCGTCCAGATAGAGCAACATCGCGTCGGTGCCGCTCAGACGCATCGAGCCCCTCCGTCACGGGCGTGCAGCCGCCGGTTCACGAGCCCCACTGTCCGCTTAGTCTCCTATCAGGAAGGCGTCAAGGAAGACCTCGTCGGTTTGTCGATTCGGGCTCCGTACGCCGTTTCTCGCGCCAGGCGCTCTGCTTCCTGCCCCAATCCCGACCCCCGCGCGGCGGGTTGGTGCGATGTTGCTCTGCTGGATATCGGCGACGGTGCACATCGTGGTAGGAGCAGCCAGAGGGATACGGATGACCACGGGTGCCCGCGCGGAGGGATCACGATGGGACGCGGCGAAGCCCGCGGGCGTCGCGGATACCGTCCGCGCGGCCGAGCTGCTGGCAGCGCGCCTACCGTCCCAGCTCGCCGTCTTCGCGAGCCTCGCCTACAATTTCGCCGGTTTCTGGCGTGCCGAGGGCAGGGAGCTCTTCGCCGCGATCGATTCGCACACGTGGGCGCGGTGCGAGCGCAATCCCGTTCGATTCCTGGCGGAAGCCCCCGCGCTCCACCTCGCTCGGGCCGCCCAGGACCGGGCTCTCCTGGCCCGCGCCGAGGCCCTGTGGCGTTCCCTCCAGGAACAGAGCGCCCGGCCCTTCGTCTCCACCGGGCCCATCTCCGCCACCTCCCCGGTGGCATTCCTGTGCGCCGAGTTCGCCATCTACCAGTCCCTCCCCATCTATTCCGGTGGCCTCGGCGTGCTCGCGGGAGACCTGCTCAAGGAAGCGTCGGACCGCGGCGTTCCCCTGGTCGGTGTGGGCCTCTACTATCGTCAGGGTTACTTCCACCAGCGTCTGGACCCTTCCTTCTGGCAGCACGAATACTGGATCGAGACCCCGCCCCACCGGGTGCCCATCGCGCTGGTGACCGACGACTGGGGAATTCCGCTGACGGTCAGCGTTCGGCTCTGGGGCCAGGACGTGGTGCTGCAGATCTGGCGCGCAGCGGTGGGGCGAACCTCCCTGTACCTGCTCGACGCGGATCGCACGGAGAACTCGCAGATCGCTCGCTGGCTCACGGCGCGCCTCTACGACTCCAACCGGGAGGTGCGCCTGGGCCAGTACGCCGTGCTCGGGATCGGCGGGATGCGCGCGCTGCGGGCCCTGCGGATCGAGCCCTCGGTGGTGCACCTCAACGAGGGCCACGCAGCGCTGGCAGCGTTGGAGCTGGCGCGCGACGCGGTAAAGGCGCACGCGGCTCCGGCCGAGGTCCTGGAGGCGACCCGTCAGCGGCTGGTCTTCACCACCCACACTCCGGTCGCGGCCGGCAACGAGACCTACGCATCCGAGGTCCTGTGGCGAGTGCTGGGAGATCTCCCCGAGGAGCTGGGCCTCCCTCGTGAAGAGATCCTGCGCTGGGGCCGGATCCATCCCGAGGAGAGCGGCGAGCCGCTGGGGCTCACGGTGCTTGCGCTGCGCACGAGCCGCAGCGCCAACGGCGTGAGCCGAGTGCACGGAGGGGTTGCGCGGCGGATGTGGAACCCCCTCTGGCCGGATCGGGCCGTGGAGGATGTCCCGATCGGCCACGTCACGAACGGCGTGCACCTCCCGACCTGGATGGCAGCGCCCATGCGGGAGCTGATGGACCGCTACCTCGGGGCGGACTGGATGGAACGCTCCGCCGACTCCCGCACCTGGGAGGCCGTGGAGGACATCCCGGACGGGGAGATCTGGGCCGTGCGCAACCAGATGCGGCGAACCTGCGTGGAGTTCGTCCGCGAGCGCACCATCGCCGATCGCCTTGGCCGCGCGGATGGGCTCGCCTTGATCGAAAGCTGGACGGCGCCCCTGTCGGGGGAAATCCTCACCGTGGGCTTCGCGCGACGGCTCGCCTCCTACAAGCGGATCCATCTGCTTCCCCACGGCGATCCGCAGCGCTTCCGCGCGCACTTGCAGGGAGATCCTCCCGTGCAGTGGCTCACGGCCGGCAAGGCGCACCCGCTCGACGACGAGGCCAAGGGGCTGCTGCAGCGAAGCGCCGCCAGCCTGGGGGCACAGCGCGACAACGAGCGGCAGCGCCTTGCGTACGTCGAGGACTACGACCTCGCCGTGGCCACACGGCTCGTGGCGGGGTGCGACGTCTGGACGAATGCGCCGAGGCCCCCGCTCGAGGCCTGTGGAACCAGCGGCATGAAGGCCGTCCTCAACGGCGCGTTGAACCTGAGCGTGCTGGACGGCTGGTGGGCCGAGGCCTTCGACGGATCGAACGGCTGGGCGGTGTCGGCCGACCCAGCGGAGAACGAGGCGGCGCGCGACGACCGCGACAGTCACCTCGTCCTCGATCTCTTCGAGCGCGAGATCATGCCGCTCTTCTATGACCGGGACGCAGCCGGGATCCCGCGCCGCTGGGTTCACCGGATCAAGCGCTCCCTGCGCACCAACGGCCCCCGCTTCTGCGCCGCGCGGATGCTCGACGAGTACGTCGGTGCCGTGTACACCAGGCGCGGAGCAGGTGCCCGCTGAAACGGGTCACAGGGGCTACCACTGCTCATGCGTGAGGAGCTGCCGCCGATCGCGTTTCTCCGCGCCTTCTCCCGTGCCGCGGAGACGCTGAGTCTCAAGGAGGCGGCGGCCGACCTCAACCTGTCGCCATCCGCGGTGAGCCGGCAGATTCAGTCGCTGGAAGCGCACCTCGGCGTCACGCTCTTTCGTCGCCTCAACCCGGGGCTGGAGGTCACCGAGGAGGGCCTGCGCTATCTCGAGGCGGTGAATCGCGTGTTGGGTGAGCTGCGGCGCGCGCAGGATGCGCTCGCCGGCCCTCGTTCGGGCCCGCTGCGCGTGAGCGCCCTCGAGTCGTTCACCGAGAGCTGGCTGATCCCGCACCTGTCCGACTTCGAGCGCACCCATTCCGGCATCGAGCTGCAGGTCGAGGCGACGTTGCGCTACGCCGACTTCGAGCGCGATCCGGTCGACGTGGCGATCCGCTTCGGCACGGGACCGTGGGCCGGTCTGCACAGCGAGCCGATCGTTGACCTGACCTACTTCCCCGTGTGCAGCCCCACGCTCGGCGGCGAGTCGCCCGTCCGGGAGCCCAGCGATCTGCGCTGGCACACGATGATCCACGTGAGCCAGACCCCCGATGCGTGGAGCGAGTGGCTGCGCCAGGCGGGTGTCCCTGGACTGCGGCCGAGGCGCAGCATCACCTACGACCATCTGTCGATCGCGTTGAGCGCGGCGGAGTCCGGTCACGGCGTCGCGCTGTCGAGCGACTTCCTGTGCGCACAGCGGCTGGCGACAGGGCGACTCCGGGCGCCGTTCACGGTCCGGGCCCGCTCGGCGTCGACCTATCATCTCGTCTGTCGGCCGGAAGGGCTCGAGGATTCGCGGATCGTCGCATTCCGTGACTGGCTGGTCGAGGCGCTCGGCGAGGCAGAGCGGTTGCGTCCTGCGCAACCGCGCGTGCGGAGAAATCGTTTGCGTGGCTCCGCGCCGCTCGGTAGCTGCCGTCCATGAGGCAGCTCACGTGCAGCGCACCCAACACCATCGGATGGCAGGAGGTTCCCGAGCCGCGGCTCCAGGGAGACGACGAGGCCCTCGTCCGTCCTCTCTCCGTCGCACGGTGTGACATCGACCTCTTCCTCACCTCCGGCCTGTTCCCGTCGCGCGGGCCCTTCGCGCTCGGCCACGAGGGTGTCGCCGAGATCCTCGAGCTCGGGGATGCGGTACGCGGGCTGGAGGTTGGCCAGCGCGTCGTCGTCGCCTTCCAGGTGTCGTGCGGCACCTGCGGCTCCTGCGCCGCGGGCCATACCGCGAACTGCGATCGCTATCCGGTGCTCTCCGACTACGGCATGCAGCCGCTCTCGGGCACCGAGTACGGCGGCATGCTCTCGGACGTCCTCCGCGTCCCGCACGCGCAGGCGATGCTCGCACCGGTCGCCCCGGGCCTCGACCCGATCGCGCTCGGCAGCGTGTCCGACAACGTGCTCGACGGCTATCGCGCCGTCGCCCCGCACCTCGCGGCCCAGCCCGGGGCCGACGTCCTCATCGTGTGTCACGGTCTGAAGAGCGTCCCGCTCTACGCGGCACAGGCGGCGCTCGCCCTCGGCGCCGGGCGAGTCGACTACGCCAGTGACGACACCGAGGCGTTGGCGATCGCCGAGCGTCTCGGCGCTCGGCCCATTCGCACCGACTTCGAGAAGCCTGAGCGGCGGTACCCGATCGTCGTCGACGCGGGACTCACGCCCAACGGTCTGCGCTACGCCGTGCGTGCCACAGCGCCTGAAGCCACCTTGCAGAGCGTGAGCTTCTACGCCGGCGGCGACACGCCGATGCCGCTCGGCCGCCTGTACACGCTCGGCATCCGCTTCTTCACCGGCCGCGCCCACGCGGCGGCCCTGCTTCCCCAGGTGATGCCCCTCATCGAGGCAGGACGCCTGCGCCCCGCGGAGGTGACCACGCGTGTCGTCGACTGGGAGGAGGCGCCGGCGGCGTACGCGGAGCCGGCGATCAAGCTCGTGGTCCGCCGCGCATGAGCCGGGCACGCCCAGTGCAGCGCTCCCGCGCGACCGCGCTTTGATTCGCGCATGTCCGCGTGGCTTGATCGCCTCGGAGGTGCCCATGGAGCAACTGAACTACGAGGAGTTCGTCCGCGAGCTCGAGGCTGATCCGCGTACGCTGGTGCGGGTGGAGCGCCCGCGACCGCATGCCGCCGTGCTTCGTGTCGACGACCCCACGAACATGAACGCGCTTTCGGGGCCCCTGACCGTGCAGCTCCGCCGGGCGCTCGCGGGCGCGCTCGGCGATCCGTCCGTGCGCGCCGTCGTGCTCACCGGCACCGGTCCGTTCTTCTCGGTGGGCGGCGACTGGAAGCTCATGCGCGACCGCGCGCACACGGCGGAAGGACGTGACGAGGGCTCCGTCGGCATCTGGAAGTGGATCCGCTACCAGTTCGGTGGCATCGCGCGCCTCATCGCTCAGTCCGACACCCCGGTCGTCGTCGCGCTGAACGGCACCGTCGCCGGTGTCGCCCTCGCCTGGACGCTCTCGAGCGATCTCGTGGTCGCGTCCGACCGCGCGCAGCTCGTCCTCGCCTTCGGCCGCATCGGCCTCGTGCCCGAGGTCGGTACCAACTGGGCGCTCACGCGCCGGGTGGGACACCGCAAGGCCTTCGAGCTCTTCGTCCGCGGCGGCACCGTGGCCGCCGACGAGGCGCTCGCGCTCGGCCTCGTGAACCAGGTCGTCCCCCACGACGGCCTCCTCGATGCGGCGCTCGGGTGGTGCGATCGCATCGTGCGCCTTCCCGAGCACGTGGTCTCGATGACGAAGCCCCTCATGCGGGCGGCGGCCGACATGAGCTGGCAGCACGCGATCTTGACGGAGGAGTTCGCCGAGCCGATGACGTTCACGACAGGCGCCCATCGCCGCGCGGTGGACGCGCTGCTGGCGAAGACCGAGCGGGCGGTCGAGCAGTAGGCCGCCGGGCGACCGTACGTTCCCCGGTCGGTCACGATTGCCCACGCCGGGTCGAGCGCGTCGGTCTCTGTTGAACCCCGGATCCGCTACCCGTGGGGCTGGTCGACGGGTTCTCCGGCCGCCTTCCAGCCCTTGAGTCCGTCGACCATGACGCTCACGTCGGTGTACCCGGCTTCGACCGCCCGACGGGCAGCCGCGTGGGACGCCAGTCAATGGATGTTCGCGCAGTAGAAGACCAGCCGGGCGTCCTTCCGAGGCGGCAACTCCTTCGCCACGTCGTACTTGTTGTCACTCGACAGGAGGACCGCGCCGGGAATGACGCCCTCTCGCGCCCGGAAGTCCGGCGCGTTGGCGTCGAGCACCGTGACGGCCGCGTTCGGGGCGGCTCTCAGGGCGACGAGGTCGTTCACGTGGATCAGCTTGAAGCCGTCGCCCGCTGGCGCCGCAGTCGCCGTCCCGCTCACGAATACGGCAAGCACGAATACGGCGGGCAACAGCCGAACGAGTCGCATGTCCGGATCGTAGCTCGACCGTCGCTCTGGCACAACGAGAATACCCGGATGCCTCTCCTCCACGACCAGCCGCCGCCCGCGCTCGCGCGACTTGGCTTCGGCGGGAGACATGGCTAGACCCTTGCACGCTCCAGTTGCCGACAACTCGTAGGAAAGAGGGATTAGATCATGCCGATTTCGCGCTCCATCTTCCGGTCGATCGGTGCAGGGCTGGCGATCATGCTCGCTGCCTCGGGCCCCGCATCGGGCGCTGACGCCGCCGTGACGTGTAGCGCCGCCAAGGGCAAGGCGGCGGGGACGAAGGTCGACGGGAAACTCGCCTGCGCGGCCAGGGCCGCAATCAAGGGTGAGGCCGCAGATCCTCTGTGCCTGGCGAAGGCGGAGCACCGGTTCGAGCGTGCCTTCGAGAAGGCGGAAGACAACGCGCAATCCAGCGGCGGCTGCGCGACGGTCGGCGACGCGGCGGAGGTCGAGGCGCTGGTCGACGCGTGCGTGAACGACGTCCGGAGCCGCCTCGGCGTCGCGGGCGCAGCGCAGGCCGCCTCGAGGTGTACGGCCGACAAGCTGCGTGCCACGGGAACGGCCGTGAATGGCAGTCTGGTGTGCTGGGCCAAGGCGGCGGCGCGTGGGGCAGCCGTCGACTCCGACTGTCTGGCGAGGGCAGCGGCGAGATACGGCAACGGCTTCGCGAGGGCGGAATCGAGGGGCGACTGCCTCACGACCGGCGATGCGGCGGCGGTCTTCACGGCGGTCGACGACTGCGTCGCTGCCATCGTCCCGGCACTGGGCGGCTCATCGACGACCACCACCATCACGAGCCCCGCCTCGACCACGACGACACTCGCGTGCGGCACCGAGCCGGCGGCGGTCCGAGGCGTCACGGCACGGCACAACCAGGTGCGCGCGAGCGCGACGCCGGCGCCCAACCCTCCGCTGAACCCGCTCTGCTACAGCACGACCGTGCAGGCGACGGCGCAGGCGTGGGCCGATCGCTGCCACTACGAGCACAACACCGCGCTGCGCGGTGTCTACGGCGAGAACATCGCTGCCTACGGATCGGCTTCCGGTACGGTGGTGGGCGCGGCCGGGCTCTGGGCTGCCGAGGCGCCGAACTACACCTACTCCAACAATCGCTGCTCCGGCGTCTGCGGCCACTACACCCAGATGGTCTGGCGGTCGACGCAGCGGCTGGGGTGCGGGATCAAGGTGTGCACGACGGGATCGCCCTTCGGGCACGACTACCCGACGTGGACCTTCATCGTCTGCGACTACGATCCGCCGGGGAACTGGGTGGGGCAGAAGCCGTACTGACCGGGGTACGCAGCTTGCCGCGTGCGACCGATGGCAGCGACATGCCATGGGGGGGAAGTCCACATGCGCGGCTCGCGAGGACGTCTGGGCGGTTCCAGTGTGCTCCTGTCGGGTGCGTTCCCGGTCGTGTGGGCCGCCGGCGCTCGGGCGCAGGTGCCCTTCGAGGGTGGGACCGCAGATCGCCGGCGCTCGTCTCCAGCACTGCGCCGGACCGGCCATGCATTGCCGACGCGGAGCGTCGCCCACCCGTGGCCAACGCGGCTCCCGGAGGTGTCCCGCCGTCGGCCCGTGGCGGCCGGGTCAGTAGCCGGCGAGGAGCAGCCCCGCCGCGAGCACGAGGCCGGTGGCGCCCATGGCATGGAGCACCCGCGGATCCATCGCACGCGCCCGCGCTCCGGACATCGCCGCGCGACGATCATCCGTGACGACGACGTAGTCCGCCAGCGCGACCACCGCGGTGAGGCACAGCCCCAAGGCAAGTGGCCCGCGTCGATGCTGGAAGGCGATCACGGCGAGGAGCCCGCCGATCACGACGTCCCGCGCGCCCATCGCGCGAATGAACGCGAGCCCTCGCGGATCGTCGAGCACGATCCCGTACAGCACAGCCGATCGGCGTGGCGCCGCGAGTGCCCCGAAACCGACCGCGACGAGGGAGATGATGACCGCCGCCGACAACGCCCATCCGAGCATCGGCCCCGGGGTATCAGAGCCGCGACCTGCGGTCACGACAGCTCCGGTAGTTCCGGCGCAGTATCCCGGCCGGCGCCGTGAGATGCCGCTCGACCGGCCCTCGGCGATCCCGAGCAGCACCCGAGCGCACGCTGCACCGGCGTGCCGTCGTGCCGCGGTCATCTGGGGCGTGTCCGCGGTGAGCACCGACCCGCCGTCGGACCTCGCCGGCCGCGGCGCGACTTCGTTGCCCGTGCCGTGATAGGAGGTGGTCCCATGCAGGCCGCCGCAGCTCCGCTGCCGGGCGTCGGATCGCCGCTCCCGCCCGGACCGCGCACGCCGCGCCTCTGGCAGAGCCTCTCCTACGCCCTCCGGCCCTATGCCACCGTCGAGTCCGCGCGACCGTGGGGTGACCGGTATACCGTCGAGGCCATCGGCACGCGCGGGAAGCTCGTCGTGTTCTCGGATCCCGAGGCCGTCAGGGACATCTTCGGCAGCGACGGCGATACGCTCCGCGCCGGCGAGGCCACCGGTGCGATCCTCGGTCCCCTCATCGGCTGGCACTCGCTTCTCGTCCTCGACGGGGAGCGGCATCTGCATGAGCGGCGACTGATGAGCCCGCCGTTCCACGGCGAGCGCATGCACGTCTACGGCCGCCTCATGCGCGACATCGCGGTGCGCGCGATCGCGCGCTGGCCGGTGGGCCAGCCATTCCCGATCCATCGCGAGATGCAGGCGATCACGCTCGACGTCATCATCCGCGCGGTGTTCGGCGTCGATCAAGATGCGCTGTTCACGAAATTCCGCGCCGAGGTCGCACGCTTCGTCGCGCAGGTGAACGGCCCCTCGGCATCGTTCATCGCACTGCACCCGTTCCAGGTCGATCTGGGTCGCTTCTCGCCCTGGGGCCGGTTCGTGCGCAACCGCCAGGTGATCAGGGACAGCGTGCTCGCCGAGATCAAGCGCCGGCGCGGCGATGGCGTGGCGGGGCGCACGGACATTCTGTCGCTCCTCCTCGAGGCCCACGACGAGCACGGCGAGCCGATGCAGGACGACGAGCTGGTCGACGAGATGTTCACCTTGCTGATGGCCGGGCACGAGACCACCGCGACCTCGCTCGCCTGGGTCGTCTGGCACCTGCTCAACCATCCCGGGGTGATGGCGAGGCTGCGCGAGGAGATCGCGCGGGTGACCGGTGGTGCGGACCTTGAGGCGGAGCATCTCCCCCGCCTCGAGTACCTCGATGCGGTCATCAAGGAGTCGATGCGCTTGACACCTGTCGCGACCATGGTCGCCCGCCGGCTCCACGCGCCCGCGCGCGTCGGCGGCCTCGACCTCCCGGCCGGAACGAGCGTCGGCGCGAACATCTACATGGCGCACCGCCGGCCGGAGGCCTGGCCGAACCCCGAGCAATTCGACCCCTCCCGCTTCCTGGGTGCCCGTCCCAATCCGTTCACCTTCTTCCCCTTCGGCGGCGGCGTCCGGCGCTGCCTCGGCGCGGCCATCGCGACCTACGAGATGAAGACGGTCCTGCCCGAGATCCTGTCACGGGTCGACCTCCGCATCGCGCCCGGCTACCGCATGCGGCCGGTCCTCCGCGCTGTCACGATCGCGCCGTCGCGCGGGATGCCGGTCGTCGTGGAGCGCCGGCGCCAACCCGGGTAACGCCGCGCTCGCCCGTGATCGTCCCGGTGGCGCCAGCGGCCGGAGCGCGCGCATCAACTCAAAGGATACATCCCGCTGCCATCACTCGGCTCTGCTCACGCCTTCTTGTTCTTCGATCCCGGCGGACGGCCGGGGCCACGGCGACGCCTGCGACGGCGGCGGCCGTTCTTCGGCTTCGTCTTCCTCGGGGAGACGCTTCCGAGTAACGCCTGGATCGCAGAGCGCACCTCCTGTTGCACCATGTCCCGGATGATCGTCAGCAAACTCTTCTGTCTCGGCATCGAGTCATCCTTTCGGGCGGCAGATACACGAATGGGCGATCATCGGCAAAGGCAGTGAGACAGGCGAGCCAGCTTCAGGAGAACATGCAGGCGGTACCACAGCCACAGCGGCGCGCCCGACTACCAGCGGCCGAAATGAGAGCCGCCATCGACGTACAGGATGTGACCGGTGACCGTCGCGGCATCCGTGAGGTACATGACCGCGTCCGTGATGTCCTTCACCGTCGAGGGCCGACCCATCGGCGACAGGCTCTCCATCACGTCCTGCGGAGTCTCCCGGTGAAGCGGCGTGTAGACGACGCCAGGCGCGACGGCGTTCACCCGGATGCCGTCTTGCGCGTACTCCATCGCAAGGTGCTGGGTGACCGTCTCAAGACCGCCTTTGGTGACCATGGGCACGGCCGCCGTGACGCCCCGGATCGGGTTGCGAGCAAGGGCCGCCGTGATCGTGACGATGCTCCCGCCGGTCTTCTGCGCCAACATGTGCTTGATGGAGAGCTGGGTGACGTACAGGAAGCCCTCGATGTTCGTCGAGACGAGCGACCTGAAGTCCTCGGCCGTGTAGTCGGTGAACGGCTTGGTGAAGAAGATGCCGGCGTTGTTGACCAGTGCGTCGATCGACTTGAAGCGCGACAGCGCCGTCTCGACGATCCTGGCGGCAGTTGCCGGCTCGCCGATGTGGCCGTCCACCAGAGCGACGTGGTCGGAAGCCGCGACCTCGCCGGACTGGGTCATCTTGCGGGAATTGGCAACCACGTTGAAACCGCGTTCGACAAACCCTTTCACGATTCCCGCGCCTATCCCCTGCGAAGCTCCGGTCACCAGGGCAGTCTTCCGTGGGTCGCTCATCGTCGTTTAGCCCTCGAAGCCGATCGCCCAGAGATGAGCAGAACCCGGCATCATGGAATTTGTGGGCCTACTGTTTGTTCGACATGAAACCGCGAACGAGGTCGGCAATCTCATCGGCGGCGGTATCCAGGGCGAAGTGCCCCGCATCGAGGAGGTGAACCTGGGCCTTCGGAACGTCACGGTGGTACGCCTCGGGCTCCGTCAGCTCAAACGACAGGTCGTACTTTCCCCAGAGCACCAGCAGGCGCGGCTGGGTCTTTTGCATCCATGCCTGCCATTTCGGGTAGGCGTCCACGTTGGTGCGGTAGTCGTAGAACAGATCGCTCTGGATGTCGGCCTCTCCTGGCTTGTTCAGGAACGCGTATTCGTCGGTCCAGAGATCGGGATCGTACTTCTCGGGGTTCGGGTCGTTGCCGACGTGACGCGTCCGCGTGGTGTCCAGAGAGAGCAGGTTGGTCCGCAGCGCAGCCTCGTGTGAGGTGCGGTCCGCCCAGAACGCACGCCTCGTCTTCCAGTTGTCGCCGAGCCCTTCGTTGTGGGCGACGGCATCCTGAACGATCAGGGCTTCGACGCGATCCGGGTGAGCGAGCGCCATCCGAAAGCCGACCGGTCCGCCGTAGTCCTGCATGTAAAGGGTGTACCTGGTCAGGTTCAACGCCTCGGTGAAGTGATCCATCACCTTGGCGATGCTGTCGAAGGTGTACGAGAACTCCTTCGGTGTCGGCGCGTCGCTGTGCCCGAAGCCCGGATAGTCGGGAGCGACCATGTGAAACTGGCCCGCCAGCCGCCCGAGCAGCGGCTCGAACATGCGCGACGACGACGGAAGGCCGTGAAGCAGCAGCATGGTCGGGGCGTCGTTCGGCCCGGCTTCGCGGTAGAAGATGGAGAGGCCGTCCACGTTCACCGTACGGTACGAGACATGCTGCGCCATCGCAGGCTCCTTCGACTGGGCGGCGAGCATGTTGCCGGACAGAATGGACACGGCGACCAGACCGGGCCACGTCATCCTCGGGGAGAACATGTCACGTACCCTCGGCGGCAAAAGCGTCATCAATCATGGCCGGTGAGATGTGGTCCGAGTAACCGCCGACGACCTTGGTCACGCGGCCCCGCGCGGAACGAAACGTTTGACCTTTCCGGAAATCTGACGCGACAGCTCCGGCACCTGCTCGAGAATCACGGCGGGGTCCGAGAGGCCGCAGCGGCGCAGCTCCGCTTCGAGAGTGCCGGCCAGTTCCGGCAGCTCGACCGGTCCGTTCGCGCAGAGGCGCACCCGGATCCCCCGGTCGGTCTGGATCACCTGGTACTCGACCACGTGCCGATGGCGGCCGAGCGGAGCGCGGATGGTGAGCGGATGCACGCAGACCCCACCCGGGTAGGTGAAGGCATCGTCGCTCCGTCCGAGCACGTGATCGATGCGACGTGACTCCACGCCACAGGCGCATGGCTCCGCGAGCACGACCATCTGGTCGGTCACCTCGTAGCGGATCAGCGGCTGGACGAGATTGTAGAGATTGGTGATGAGCAGCTTCGCGGCCTGCGTGCCGGGCGGCACGGGGCGGTCCGCATCGTCGACCAGCTCGATGTAGTAGAGGTCGTCGGGCAGATGCATCGCGTCGCCCGCGCGGCACGGGATGGCGTACGGTCCCTCGGACATGCCGTAGTAGTTGTGGACGTGAACCGGCCACGCGGCCTCGATCTCGTCACGGGCCTCCGGTAGGAGCGGCTCGCCACACGTGAACACCGATTGCGGCGCGATGACCAGCCGACCGGCCCTCGCCTCCCCCGCGAGGAGCGCGAGCGTCGAGGCGTACCCCGACAGGGTCCGCGGCTGGAGGGCGTTGAGCCGCTGCACCATGTCCGCGAGGGGCAAGGTCGGGGCGATGCTCGTGAGCTCTACGGGCGGTGGGAAGACCTCGAGGGAGACCCACGAGACGTGCGCTCCGCGCGGAGCCCAGAGGTTTGCCCAGGGAGCCTCAGCCGGAAAACCGTTCCTCATCCGCCAGCGGGCGAGCTGGCACGTGAAGATGATGAACGCGTCCCAGTCGTACGCGAACACGCCCCGGCGTCCGCTCGACCCCCCGGACGCGATGACGAGATAACGATCGAAGAGATAGAGGTTCTCGGGGGGGTGCTCCACGTAGCTGTCGACGGCAGCGCGCGTGAGACGCGGATCGGTCACGACGGCCTCGAAATTGTCCATGAGGTCGCCTTTGGTCATGATCGGTAGCGAGCGGAGATCCGTCTCCGTGAAGGCCGCCGCATCGACGTGGCGGAGGCGATCGCGATGCCACGCCGAGCGTGCCTGTGCGGTCGCGAGCAACACCCGCATGCGCCGCTCGCGCTCGACTCGGAGCTGGGCCGCCGGCCACTCGAGTTGGCTCAGATATCTCGGGAGGGCAGCATCCCTCTCGGCAGCATGACGGGTCCGCAGTTCCTCGAACGTGCCGTGTGACATGGCTTCCCCTGCCACGCGCCGTTCGGTGCGGTCAACGACTGGCGTGCGGAGGGCCGCCTCCGGCTGGCGGCTGCGGCACCGGGTGCAGCCGGCGGAGGTCGATGCCGGGCGGGGATCCACCGGCTGCGTCAGTCCGGTTGCGTTCGAGCGCCAGTACGGGGAGAAGCAGGAAGCGCAATCAACGCAACGCGGATCCAGGGATGTCGAGAGGCCCGCAATGAAGTCTCGCTCCGCACGCTGCCATTGCGGGCAACTCGAACTCACATGTTCTGGTGAGCCGAGGCGGATCTCGATGTGTCACTGCCTCGAATGCCAGCGTCGCACGGGCAGTGTCTTCAGCGTCGCGGTCTTCTACGAGCGCGGCAGGGTGCGCATCGAGCGCGGCACATCCGAGGTCTTCGAGCGCGGATCCGCCAGTGGCTTTCCCGTGAGGTTCCACTTCTGTGGCCGATGTGGATCGAACGTGTACTGGGAGCCGGTGCGGATGCTCGACCTCGTCGGCGTCGCGGTCGGCGCATTCGGGGACCCGACCTTCCCCCGACCGGCGCAGTCGGTCTGGACGAAGGACAGGCACGCGTGGATCGGTCTTCCAGAAGACATGGCGACGTTCGAGTCGAACCCGCCGCCTCGCGGCGTGCGGTAGCCTGCACGCTGTGGAACGTGTCTTCGAATGTCCCGGCTTGTAGCGGAGGTGTCTATGGTATTCCGAAACATTGAGCGGCAAGGAACTCGATGGAAGTTCGATTGCGACAGCGGAAGGGAATATCGCATCTCCGCGACTAAGACAGGGCAGGCCGACGCCAGCCTCGAATTCTTCGGTGACAACGGCACGCATTTTAGATGCAGCGGTCGGTGCGGTCCGCAAAAGTGGGTCGCCGGCGAGACGACCAACTACGTGCACGCCAGCGTCTCGAGGGTTTCCATGGAAACGGTATCCGAGAGCCGTGATTCCGATGATCTCTGGACCTGCTCCTTTCGGAAGGATGCGACGTCGTTCTCGTTTACGATACAAATAGTGCACTAGCAGAAGGCCTGAGAGGTGCGGCGGGCATCTTGCGGTAGTGCTCGGTGTGGGTGGCCGGCCATGTTTCCATGAGCACGGAATGGCACTCAAGAGTTCGGGCGTTCGACTTCCATTGGCTCCGCTCATCCCTCTTCGCCAGTCGCTCGGCTCTTCCCGACTCCACCGCGTCGGCATTGAGCCTCCGCCGTCTCGACTGACTGCGGCCGGGTCGAGGTGATGCCGTCTGCTCGGCGACTCGGTCGCAGGCAGGCCTGGGGCGACGGACCCGAGCTCAACCGGTCGAAGGGCCAAGCTCACGCAGCCACTGACCGATGCGTGCGCCGATCTCGTCGCGTACGCGACGGAACCTAGCGAGTTGGAGTTCTGGTGACCCCTGCGACGCGGCAGGGTCGTCGAAGGGCCAGTAGAGCGTCTGTCTGGCGAACGGGAAGACCCGTGGACAGTTGGCCTGGTCCTGTGCGCACACGATGATCGCGTAGCGCACCGATTGTCTTCCCAGGAACTCCCGTGTGCCCTTCGCGTAGAGGCCGCTCGTATCGAGACCGATCTCCCCGAGCACCTCGCGCGTGAGAGGATGCACCTCGGTGGGCTCCAGCCCGGCGCTCGCCACCTCGAACCGGTGTGCCGCCTTCTGCCGCAGGAGCGCCTCCGCCATCTGGCTTCGCGCTGCGTTGTGGGCGCACACGAACAGCACGCGCGGCTTCTCGGTCATCGCGCGGGCCGCACCCAGCCGTTCACCGTGATCAATGCCTCCACCCGGCGGCGGATCTCGTCGCGGATGTCCCGCACCCGCTCGACCGACTGGCCCTTGGGATCCGGCACGGCCCAATCCTCGCGCCGCAGTCCCGGCACGTAGGGGCAGGCTTCGCCGCAGCCCATCGTGACCAGCAGCGTTGCTCCATTCGCGACGTCCTCGGTGAGGCGACGTGGTCTGGCCATATCTCGGTCGAGACCCACCTCGCGCATCCCTTCGACGACCTCGGGATGCACGCGCTCGGCGGGGTCTGTCCCAGCCGACACGGCCGTCGCCCGCGATGAGTCGGCGAGCGCGTTGAAGAACGCCGCAGCCATCTGCGACCGGCCGGCGTTGTGCACACAGGCGAAGAGCACGGTGGTCATCGGGCTTCACGGACGCCCGGCGGCCTGTGACCGGTGCTTCGGCTCGACGTCGGCGGCATATCGGGAAACGCCGTCCCGCGCCGCGCGGTCCTCCGGAAACAGGCGGCGGCTGGCCAGCGCGACGTAGACGAGGGCAACGAGCACCGGGACCTCGATAAGCGGACCGACCACGCCAGCGAGGGCCTGGCCGGAGGTGACGCCGAACGTCGCGATCGCCACCGCGATGGCCAGCTCGAAGTTGTTGCCCGCGGCGGTGAATGCCAGCGTTGCCGCCCGGGGATATGGCAGCGCCAGGGCGCGGCCGAGCACCATGGAGCCGGTCCACATGACGCTGAAGTAGACCAGCAAAGGCAGCGCGATGCGGGCCACATCCAGCGGCCTGGCAACGATGGTGTCTCCTTGCAGGGCGAACAGGACGACGATGGTGAACAACAGTCCGTAGAGCGCGAACGGGCCGAGACGTGGGAGCAGCGCCGCCTCGTACCAGGCATGTCCCTTCTGCCGCTCGCCGATCCGGCGCGTGAGGAAGCCGGCGAGCAGCGGGATGCCGAGGAAGATCAGGACGCTGCGGACGATGGTCCAGGTCGGCACCTCCAGGTGCGCGGTGGACAGGCCCAGCCAGCCCGGAAGGATCTCCAGGTAGAAGTAGCCCAGCAGCCCGAAGGCGAGGACCTGGAAGATCGAGTTGAGGGCGACCAGCACGGCGGCAGCCTCCCGGTCCCCGCCGGCGAGGTCGTTCCAGATGATCACCATGGCGATGCACCGGGCCAGGCCGACGATGATCAACCCGGTGCGGTACGCGGGCAGGTCGGTGAGAAAGATCCAGGCGAGGGCGAACATCACGGCCGGACCGATCACCCAGTTGAGCGCCAGCGACGGCACCAGCAGACGCGGATCACCGGTGACGCTGCCCAGCCGGTCGTACCGCACCTTTGCCAGGACGGGGTACATCATCACCAGGAGCCCGAGGGCGATCGGTAGCGAGACCCCCGCGACCTCGCCCTTGGCCAGCCAGAGGCCGAGATCCGGCCAGAGCCGCCCCAGCAAGAGCCCGACAGCCATGGCCATGCCGATCCAGGCGGGCAGGAAGCGATCGAGGGTGGAGAGTCGCTTCGTCACCGGTGCGATGGCCGGCGGTACCGCTGCCAGCGGACTCACGCGGCTCATGCGGAACGCTTGGTCCTGCTTGGCTTCTCGGCCGACAGCGCCAGTGCCTGGCGGAGCGCCTCCACCCGGGCGGGGACGAGTCGGTAGAACATCCACGTTCCGCGCCGCTCGCGCTCCAGCAACCCCGCGGTGGTGAGCACCTTCAGATGGTGGCTGACCGTCGGCTGCGAGAGACCGACGGGGGCGATCAGATGGCACACGCACGCTTCGGCTCCGGGCTGCGCGGCGATGAAGCTCAGCAGCCGGAGGCGCGCCGGATCGGCGATGGCCTTGAACACGCCCGCGAGCGCTTCCGCGTCCTCATCTCGCATGCGGCTCCGGAGGATCGGCGCGCAGCACCCCACGCCTCGACCTTTTATCGACATGGCTGGATATTGACAGATGTCGATGAGGTGTGCAATACCATCGACAACGATCGATGAAGGAGGATCGCCCAATGGCCCACAACACGTTTCACGTCGCCCTCTACGTGCAGGACCTCGACGCCGCCGTCGCCCGCTACCGCAAGCTGCTGGGCCAGGAGCCCGCGAAGGTGCGCCACGACTACGCCAAGTTTGAGCTGGAGGACCCGCCCGTGATCCTGTCGCTCAACACCGGCGGCGAACCGGGCACGGTCAGCCATCTCGGCATCCGCTACCCGGGCACGGGGGACGTGGCGTCCGCGCTGGTGCGAACCAAGCAGGAGCAGCTCGATCTGCTGGAGCAGCAGGGGACGACCTGCTGCTACGCCAAGGCAGACAAGTTCTGGGTGCGCGACGCCGATGGCCTGCCGTGGGAGATGTACACCCTCCTCGCCGACGCCGAGGCCGAGACGGCGGCGGACGCGCAGCTCCGCGACTTTCTCGGTCAGCAGACCGAGGCCGCGCAGGAGCGGGGATGGACCGGCTGCTGCTGAGGCTGCTCGTTCTCCTCGTGGTCGCTGCGTCGCCCGCACGCCCCGGACATGCCACCATCCTCCTCAATGGCTCCGGCTCGACGTTCGCGGCTCCCCTCTACATGAAGTGGGGCGACGTCTTTCACCAGCACGACCCTGACATCACCATCAACTATGCGGCTGTCGGGAGCGGGGCCGGCATCAGCAACATCAGCGCGGGGCTGGTGGACTTCGGTGCCACCGACGGCCCCATGACGGACGAGCAGCTCGCGACCCTGGCCGTGCCCGTCCTTCACCTGCCGACGGCGCTCGGCGCGGTCGTCATCACCTTCAACGTGAACCACATCGACCGGCTCCGTTTCGACCCCGAGACGATCGCGGGCATCTTCCTCGGGAAGATCACCAACTGGAAGGATCCCGCGATTCGGCGGAGCACCTCCGTGCCCGTTCCCGACGCCCCCATCACCGTGGTGCATCGCGCCGACGGCAGCGGGACCAGCTATGTCTTCACCGACTACCTCTCCAAGGTGAGCCCCGAGTGGCAGACGGCGGTCGGGCGAGGCACGACCGTGAACTGGCCGGTCGGTGTAGCCGGAAACGGCAACCAGGGGGTCGCCGACCTCGTGAAGGAGACGCCAAACTCCATCGGCTACGTCGAGCTGATCTACTCCGAGCAGCATGACCTGCCCTATGCGGGCGTCCGGAACCGAGCGGGTCAGTTCCCGCTGCCGACGCTCGACTCCGTCACTGCGGCGGCCCGCGCGGTCGCCGACCACATGCCCGCCGACTTCCGCGTGTCGATCACGGACGCGGAAGCCTCTGATGCCTACCCCATTTCGAGCTTCACCTGGCTGCTCATTCCGGCGCGCATCTCCGACACCCAGAAGGGCGCAGCGATGAAGAAGTTCCTCGAGTGGATGCTCGCCGACGGTCAGACGCTCGCCACTGCGCTGCGGTACGCGCCGCTCCCGTCGCAGGTCATTGCGCTGGAGCGCAAAGCCATTGAGCAGATCGTCGTTGGATCCAACTAGCCGTCGCCAGGTGGCCGTCGCCGGCCGTCCAGCCCCTGCCGTTCTGAACCGGGAGTCAGTGCGTGGCCGAGCGATGCGATCCCGCGTCGAGTCCTACGGCGGCAGCGTCTCGCCGCGCGGCAAATGCACGAGGAGCGATTTGCTCACCCAGCCGGTGAAGCGGCCGCGGAAGTTTGCCCCATTTCACCCGATCGCCTGAGAGGCGTGTGGGGCACTTCGCCTCGGCTCGAACTTATGCGCGCGTGTTCACATCGCGCGGCGCTCGTCGGAGCCAGGAAGCTGACGACCTTTGGGAGTGCCCTTCGGGTCGTTCGACTGCCGGCTCGTCGCGTTGCTCGGCCGGGTAGACTCCGAGTCCGACCTCGGCACCTTCGGGCCGAAGCTCGTCCAGAACCTGTCGAACGCAAAGGACGCCGAGGAGGCGGGCGGCATCGCGTGCGCGGCCTCGGACCTGAAGCTCGCAAACCGGCGGCTCAAGCAGACGACCCGGACATGATTCAGTTCGCGCACCACCTGAAGACGCTCCGCGCCCGCAAGAAGCTGCCGGGTACCCTGCGCGCCGACCTCCTCGCCGAGGGGAATCCCATCACGGACGACGTGAAGAGCCTCAAGCGCACGGTCCGGTGTCCAGCGGATGCTCCCGGGTGAACGGCAGCACCACCGTCGCATGGTGCGGCTGACGCCGGAAGCGAGCGCGGCTTGCAACAGGTCGGCGGCGGCTTCTTTGTCTCGAGGATGCCAACGCTCGCAGACGACGTCCTCGGTGCCTTCCATCGCCTGTTCGGGCTCCACCGGGGCCTGCGACCGGTCCACACCCGAGGTGTGTTTCTCGAAGGGGAGTTCCTCCCCGCCGACCCGCCCGCCGGACTCTCGCGTGCCGCCTTCCTGCACGGCGCGCCGACGCCCGTCGTGGCGCGGTTCTCGAACTTCGTCGGGGATCCGGACGGCGCGGACAACGCGCCGCAGCGGCGTGGCTTCGCCGTGCGCTTCCTGCTTCCGAACGACGCCAGCACCGACGTGATCGCGCACTCGTACGATGGCTTTCCCACCCGGACGGCCGAGGACCTCGTGCTGTTTCTTCGCGCCGTGGCGGAGGGCAGCGCGGCCGTGGAGCGGTTCCGTGCCGCGCACCCGGAATCGCAGCCGTTCCTCGAGGCGCCCGAGGCCGCCCCGGTCAGCTACGCGACCGAGGTCTACTTCGGCGTCCATGCCTTTCGCTACGTCGCCGGCGACGGCAAGGCGACGTTCGGCCGTCCGCGCTTCGAGCCGGTGGCCGGAGTCCAGCACTACTCCGCGGAGGCTGCCGCGGCGCTGGCGCCCGACTACCTGCGCACCGAGCTGCGGCAGCGGCTGGCGTCGGGCCCGGTGCTCTTCCGCTACCGGGTGCAGATCGCCGGCCCGGGCGATCCGCTCGACGACGCCACCCGACGCTGGGCCGACGACCGGCTGCTGGCCGAGCTCGGAGTGCTCCGCCTGACGAAGCTCGCCACGGACGAGGACGGCCTCGCCCGCCGCATCGGGTTCCTTCCCACCCACCTCGTCGACGGGATCGAGCCGCCGTCCGATCCCCTGTTTGCCGCGCGCCGCGATGCCTACATGGCCGCGTACGCGGAGCGGTCCTGACTCACGCGGGGCAGGCCAGATAGCCGCCGTCGATCGGCAGCACCGCCCCGGTGACGTAGCGCGATTCGTCTGACGCGAGGTAGACGCAGCCCCACGCGATGTCCTCGGGGACGCCGAAGTACGGCAACGGGATGCTGCGCTCGAGCCAGTCGCGCGTGGCGGGATCGCCCAGCAGCTGCGTGATGCTCTCGCCGCTCTCGATCAGGCCGGACGAGATCGCGTTCACCCGGATGCGGCGCTTCGCGTAGCCGACGGCCATCGAGCGGGTGAGGGCGTTCATCGCCCCCTTGGTCGCCGAGTAGGCATCCATCATCGCGGCGCCCTTCGTCGCCACGCCGGACGAGATGTTCACGATCGAGCCGCCGCCGGCCTTGCTCATCTCCGCGATCGCGTGCTTGCAGCACCAGACCATTCCCCAGAGATTCGTCTGCAACGCCTCGCCGAGGACGTCGTTGGCGAGCTCGCCGACGCCCGAGTCCCCGCGCTCGGGCAAGCCGGAGAGGTGGGTCGCCGCGGCGTTGTTGACGAGCGTGGTGAGCGTGCCGAACCGCTCGACGGCGGTGTGCACGGCGCGGACGACGTCGGCCTCCTTGCCGACGTCGGTCGGCACGTAGATCGCCGCCCCGCCGGCGGCCGCGATCTCGGCCCGGAGCTCTTCGCCGGCCGCCACCGTCCGGCCGGCGAGCACGACCTTCGCCCCCTCGCGCGCGAACACCGTCGCGATGCTGCGACCGATGCCTTTCGTGGCACCCGTGACCAGGGCCACCTTGCCTGCGAGCCTCATCGTCCCGTTCGCTCGTGGTGCGCGCATCCTTTGCCCGGCGGGTCGGCGAGGGTCAAGGCGACTGGACTGCCCGCGGGACCCCGTCGTAGGACGGGACGATCGTGCTGAAGATCGGCCGCCTCCTCGATCATCCGACCGCCGCGGGCACGTTGGACTACGGACGCGCCGCGATCGATCTGATCTTCGGTGCCGTCAATGCCGGCGGTGGCATCGCGGGACAGGAGATCACCGTGGTCGACGCCGACGCCGTCGGCAGCGTCGAGCGGGTGGTCGCGGGGGCACGCAGGCTCGCCGCCGAGGGATGTCTCCTGATCCTCGGGCCCTCCGTCACCGACTTCGCCGTGCCGCTGATTCCCGTGCTCGACGAGATCCGGGTGCCGGCGATCAACTGGTCGGGCAGCGGCCTGGCGCGAGGCGCATGGGGGTTCCAGCTCAAGATCGGGTCGTTGCCGGACGAGGCCGGATATCTCACCCGTCTGATCGCGGCGCGGGGCGACCGCGCGATCGCCCTGGTGCGCGACCGCGGCCCGATCGGGGACGAGTACGCCGGCTTCCTGCGAGGTGGGCTGGACAGCGTGGGCGTCGCGCTGGCGGCGGATCTCGAGATGTCCGATGCGACGGATGCCGCGCGATGCGCGGACGCGCTCGGCCCGCACGAGCCTCCCTGCGTCGTCTATCTCGGTCTCGGGCCCAACGGCGTCTCGCTCTGCCGGACGCTGCGCGCGCGGGGCTGGCGTGTCCCGGTGATCGGGAACATCGGCCTCGGCGTCTTTCCCGAACCCGCTCTGGAGGGAATCGTCTTCACCGACGTGATCGACGAGGCGAACCCGGTCCTGCAGCGTTTCGCGAGGCAATGGCACGCTCGATTCGGCCCACATCCGGTGCTGCTCGGGCTGGCGGCCGCGCACGACCTCGCCGTCACGGCGGTGGAAGCGCTGCGCCGTGCCCCGACGCTCACGCCAGCGGGCGTGCGCATCGGGCTCGAGAGGCTGCGCGGCCTGCCCGCCGCGGCGGGCGCCGCGGGGACCACCGTCGGCTTCGCACCGTGGGATCGCGACGGCTACAAGGGCCCGCTGATCGTCTACCGCCAGATCCGCGAGGGCCGCGCGGTGATGTTTCGCCCGTGACCGGAGACTCCATCGTCCTCTGCGCCGGGACGATTCCCCGCGCGTCCTTCCGCGCGCGCATCGCCGCGGCGAGCGCGGGCGGGTTCGACGGCGTCTCGCTTCGTCTGCACGACTATACCCGCGCGCGCGCCGAGGGGTTGTCCGACGCAGACGTCCGTTCGCTGCTGGCGGGGGAGGGGATGGCCGTCGCGGAGCTCGAGGCGCTCACCGCGTGGCGGCCGGGCACCACGCCGTCACGCCCCGAGTACGTTGCGCCACGGGTTCTGGAGATCGCCGATGCGCTGCGGGCGCGCTCGATCAGCGTGGTCGAGGGGCCGGGAGCGCCGCTGCCGGTGGACGTCGCGGCGGAGGCCTTCGCCGCGCTGTGCGACGGTGCCGCCGCATTCGGACTCCTGGTGGGCATCGAGTTCTGGCCCGGCTCCGGGCTCGACCTTCGCACGGCGGCGGCGGTGGTCGGGGCGGCCGATCGTCCGAACGGCGGCCTGCTGGTCGACACCTGGCACCTGGCGCGAACGCGGGATGGAGCCGCACTGCTCCGGGACGTCCCGGGCGCGCGCATCGTGGCGGTACAGATCAGCGACTCGCCACGCGTCGGAGAGCCGGAGTCCGACTATCTCGCGGCGACCCTCACCCGGCGGCTGATGCCGGGCGAGGGGGCGCTCGACCTCGTCGGATTCCTGCGTCTACTCGACGCACGCGCATCATCCGCGCCGATCGGCGTCGAGGTCTGCTCCGAGCGCCTCGCCGCCGAACCGCCCGAGAGCGTCGCGCGGCGCGCCGGCGATGCCATCCGCGTCCTGCTGGCGTCCGCGCGACGGGGGCACGATCAGGGCTCGCCCGGCAGCGGACCGAAGTCCGGGGGTGGGACCCGCACCTCCGGGAAGGCCCCCTCGTAGGCCGAGGCGACCCGGAACAGCGTCGTCATTCGACGAGGCGGATCGGGATCGAGTGCTCGTTGCCCGGCTCCAGCACGTAGCGCCGGACCCGCGGGAGCACGCGCTCGACCGTCTCCAGGTAGAGACGCTTCTCGAGCAACGCGGGCGAGCGTGCGTGCTCGGCCGCGAGCAGGACGAAGCGTTCCGCGTCCGCGCGCGCGGCGTTCAGGCGCTGGTCGCTGAACGCCATGGCCTCGCGCACGGTCTTCTCGGCCTCGCCGCGCGCGATCGGAACCGTCGTGTTGGCATACGTCTCGGCCTCCGACACCAGGCGCTCGCGGTCGGCGCGGGCGTCCTGGACGTCCTGGAACGCCTTCACGACGACGGGCGGCGCCTCGACGGCCTCGAGGTTCACCGCCAGGACCTGGATGCCGGTTCGCCACGCGTCCAGCATCGTCTGGGTCCGCGCCCGCACCTGCTCGCGCAGGATCAGCCGGCCCGAGGTGAGCACGTCGTCGACGGGGAGCGCGCTGGCGGCGGCGGTGAACGCGGCGCCGATCGCCATCTGCAGGATGCGCTCCGGGTTCTCGCTGTGGAGCAGGTAGTCGCGCGCCTCGCCGATCCGCCAGGTCACCTTGCTGCGCAGGTGAAGGATGTTCGTGTCGCTGGTCAGCCACCGGCTCTCGACCGGGTCGCTCGTGTCCGGCTCGCCGCCGGCGCCTGCCCGGAAGCCGATCGGCAGGGAGAACGTCCGGGTCGCCGGGACCCGGTCGACGCGTCCGAACGGCCGCGGCCACCACCAGTGGACGCCGGGCGGAACGGGGCTGGTGCTGACCTCGCCGAACAGCCGCGTCACGGCGACGGTGGTCGATGGTACGGTGAAGGTCCCGCTGGCCGTCCAGGCGAGCAGGGTGAGGGCCAGGACGCCGGCCGGCACCCCGCGACGCCGGGCGACCGCCGCGAACGTGGCCCACGTTCGCGTCATCGCGTCTCGGCTCCGTTCGCATGCACGGGACCGGCGATCCCCGGCGGCCCCTGGAGCAAGCTCGTCATCAAGGGCGAGTCGGCCGGGAGGACCAGTGTCGTGTCCTTGTCGATGATCTTCTCGTAGGCCTCGAGCGTGCGTACGAAACGGTAGAAGTCGGGATTGGTGCCGACGGCGTCGGCGTAGATGCGTGCGGCCTCCGCTTCCGCCTTGCCGCGAATCTCCGACGCCTTGCGCTCCGCTTCCGACATGATGCGCGCGCGCTTCAGATCGGCCTCGGCACGGATCTCCAGCGCGCGCTCCTCGCCTTCGGAGCGGAATTGCTTGGCGATCCGCTGGCGTTCGGCGCGCATGCGCTGATAGACGCTGGCCTCGTTCTGCTGCGGGAACGACAGGCGCTCGAGACGCAGTGCCACCAGCTCGATGCCGAACTCGCGCACCGCCGTGGCGCGGACCCGCTCCTCGACGTCGCTCACCACGGCGTCGAGCCGCATGCGCGCCGGATCGGGCGACACGAGCGCCTCGAACGGCGCCGAGCCGAACGCCGCGCCCAGCTCCGAGGCCGACACGGCGGCGAGGCGCGCCTCGGCGGTGTCGCGGACGAGCATGGTCTGCAGGAACCGCAGCGGGTCGGCGACGCGCCAGGTGAGGAACGACCGCGCCACGATGTTCTTCTTGTCGAGAGTCAGATACTCGGTGGCCGGCGGCTCCGTCAGGAGGACGCGCGCATCCAGCCGCACGACCTGGTCGATCAGCGGCACCCGGAAGCGTAGCCCCGGCGTCATGCAGGTCCGGATCGGGCGCCCGAAGCGCGTCACGATGGCGTACTCGGTCGCATCCACGACGAAGGGGGAGAGCAGCGCCAGCGCCGTCACCACCAGCGTGCCCGCGAGGAGAATCCGTCTCGTGGTCATAGGTCGTCGTCCTCGTTCTGGCCCAGCATGTTGGCGATCGTCCGCCGCGGCTGTGCGGCGGCAGGGGTCACCGGCGGCGCCAGGGGTGGCGGCACGACGGGCGTGCCGTCACCCCGGAGCCAGAGCTCGTAGCCCTGTGGACCGCCGCGGGCAGATCGAATCACCTTCCTCGCGCCCGGCAGGACCCGCTCCGCGGTCTCGATGTACATGCGCGTCTCCGTGGTCTCGGGCGCCGTTCGATACGCGGCGGAGAGGGCGAGGAAGCGCCCGGCATCCGCGTGCGCCCGGACCCGCCGCTCGAGCGCCCACGCCTGCGCCTCGTCCACGGTCTTCTCCGCCTCGCCGCGGGCCACGGCGACGACCCCCGCGGCGTACTCCTCGGCCTGGTGAATGGTGTTCAGCCGGTCCTCGTGTGCGCTGGCGACGTCGCGGAACGCGTCGTGCACCTTGGGCGGCGCATGGACGTCGAGCAGGCGGACGCCGCCGACGTCGATACCGAGGCCCATCGTCTCGACGTCGTCGCGCACCCGCCGGAGCATCCACTCCTCCACCTCGGCACGATCGCGCGTGTACACGGCGTCGATGGGATGCGTCGCCAGCGCGTGCACGAGCTGGCCTCGTGCGATCGCCGTCAGGACGGCTTCCGGATCGGCGACGCCGAGCCGGTAGCGGACCGAGTCGCCGACGCGGAACTGGACCTCGGCGCGCACGTCCATCAGGTTCTCGTCGGCCGTCACGTAGAGGGGCGCATCGGGATCGGCCTCGCGTTCCAGCGAACGGGGCTCGAGCGTGAAGTTGATCGGGCGCTCGCGGACCTGGGCGGTGCGCACGAGTGAGACGGTGTCGACGAGCGGGACCGCGTAGAGCAGGCCGGGCGCCCGCGGCGTGCCGTCGAGCGCACCGAAGCGTTGCATCACGGCCTCCTCACCCGGCGACACGCGACGGAATCCGCCCAGGAGCGCCGCGACGACCCAGAGGGCCGCCAGGGCCTGGACCGGCCGGCTGCGCACGATCGGGCCGAGGCGCAGGTCGCGCATCCATGCCAGCGAGGCGCGCGCGTTCGTGGCCAGGTCGCGCAGGCCCGGGCGGACGCCGGTCCGATGCAAGGAGCGGAGCAGCAGCCACGCGAAGCTGACCGCGCCGAGGATCTTGAGCGGCGCCAGCAGCTCGGGGCCGGCCGGACCGCGAAGCGCCACCGCCTGGCCGAGATCGGGCAGCAGGAGGTCGACCACGAGCCCCGCCGCCAGCGCCACGCCGACGATCGTGCCGAGGTAGAGCTGCATCAGCCCGGGCCCGAGCATGCGCCGCAATGCCATCATCGTGGCGCCGTTGGTCGCCGGACCGACGAGGAGGAACACCAGGGCCGCCCCGGCCGACGCCCCCTTGGCGACGAACAGGGCGGCCAGCGGGGTCGACGCGCTCGCGCAGACATAGAGAGGAGCGCCGATCAGGACCATGACCGCCATGGCGGCGATCGACGACGGGAAGTAGCGATCGAAGAAATCGGCCGGCAGGATCGCGCCCAGCGTCCCCGTCAGCAGCACGGCCGCCAGCAGCCAGAACCCGACGTCGTCGAAGAGCTCGACGAAGGCGTAGTGCGCCGCGCGCCGGACCTTCCGTCTCGTGCGCCCGGGAAGCGAGATCTCGCCGGTGGCGGGTGCCTCGCCGTGATCGTGGCAATCGACGGCGAATGATCCCCGTTCGCAGCCGTGGTCGGGCAGCCGGAGCGAGAGCATGCCCGCGACGACGCCGGTGATCGTCGCCACCACGGGGCGGATCACGGCCATCACCGGGCCGAAGTAGGCGGCGGTGATGGCCACCGAGTCCACGCCGACCTCGGGGGTGGTGATGAGGAAGGACAGCGTCGCTTCCCGGCTCGCGCCCTTGCGGCGGAGCGCCATCGCCGCCGGAAGCACGCCGCACGAGCAGAGCGGGATCGGCGCCCCGAGGAGCGACGCGCGCACGCAGGCGCCCAGGCTGCGGCTGCCGAGATGCTTCACCAGTCGTGCCGGATCGATCAGGACGTGCAGCGCGCCGGCGACGGCGAAGCCGAACACGATCCAGAGCCCGCCCTCGTACAGCGTACGTCCGGTCTCCCGGACCACCGCGATGATGAAGTCGATCAAAGCCGGATGCCCCGCGCGACTTAGCAGGCATGATGCCGACGGCAGTTCCTGATGCGTGGCCCATTCGCACGTGCAGAGTGCGTGCGACGTCGGCATCGAATCGCCGAAATCGTCAGCACGGCGACGTCGCGTTTCACGGTCGAGCGATCTGCGCGGACGTCGCTGCGGGCACCATCGTTGCTACTCACGCTCGTTCAGCAGCGTTCAGACGATGGGTCGGTTCGAAAGAGGGAGGGAATCCATGGCGAAAGGATTCACGGCACCACGCACGGTCGCCGTCGCAGCAGGCGTAGCTATTCCCGTCTGCCTCGGCGTGCTCGGTCATCGCGCCGCGAATGCCACGAAGAGCGAGGCGACGTACTTTGCGCCCTCGACGTCGCAGACGGTGTGGCGCGGCTTCTATCCGAAGGATGCGCCGCCGCTCCTCACCGTCCCGAGCGGGGCCATCGTGCGCATCGACACGCTGTCGCATCAGGGGCTGAACCAGAAGCCGAGCGGCCAGCCGGATCCGGTCACCCAGGCCGCGGCCAGCGGCGTTCCGGCGGATCAGGTCCTCGCCGACGCGATCGACGTCTACGACAATCTCGACTACGCCAACCGGACCAAGAACGGTGGCACCCACGTCCTGACCGGGCCGATCTACATCGACGGCGCCGAACCGGGCGACACGCTGGAAGTGCGCATCCTGAAGGTGGAGGCGCGCGTGCCCTGGGGTCGGGCGCCCGGCGGCAAGATCGTCTACATCGACAACAAGCGCGCGCTGTTTGCGCCGGGCATCGAGATATCGCTCAAGCCGTTCCAGGGCATCATGGCGACGTGCCCGTCGGACGACTATGTCTCGCCGATTCCCGAGGTCGCGGCGGCCGGGTTCGCCGGAACGCGGCCGCCCGGTCCGTACGGCGGCAACATGGACACCAACGATCTCGGCGAGGGGACCAGCCTCTACCTGCCGGTCTTCCGCCCGGGAGCACAGTTCTTCACCGGTGACCCGCACCAGGTTCAGGGCAACGGCGAGATCGGCGGCAGCGCGCTCGAGCAGTCGAACACGGTCACCTTCCAGTTCATCGTGCACAAGGGCGGCGGTCTCACGGGCCCACGCGCCGAGACGCCGACGCACTACATCCTGATGGGCATCGACGTCGACCTCGACGTGGCCATGCGGGCGGCGCTGAAGGACGCGCTCGACTTCCTCCAGGCGGAGAAGGGATTCACGCCCGCGGAGGCGATGTCGTTCGCCAGCCTGGCCGTCGACATGAACATCGCGGAGGCGGTCGACTTCACGCAGCTCGTGATGGCGCGGATCCCCAAGCGCTTCTTCAAGGACGACTTCGGGAAGCAACCGGACTTCTGGCACAAGCCGCTGACGGTGAAGAGCGAAGCGCAGCGTCAGGGTCTCGAGGACATCCGATAGGAACGGAGGGGATGGGCATGTTGACCAAGTCGACCACACGGCGCGCCATCGCGATCGGGGCGGCGCTGACGGCACTCGTTGCGCTCGGGGTCCTCGGCCACCGCGCCGCGAATGCCAGGAAGAACGAAGCCGACTACTTCCTGTCCTCCACCCCCGAGAACCTCTGGTTCGGGTGGTTCCCGCGTGACGCGCCGCCGGCGCTCACCGTGCCCAGCGGCGCGGTCGTCAAGATCGACACGATCTCGCACCGCGGTGTCGGCGGCAACGGTCTCGACCCGGTCGCCTTCCTCGGCCAGTTCGGGGTCAGCCCGGAGGAGGTGCTCCCCGACGTCATCAACGCCTTCAACAACCTGCCTCCCGACCACCGCGCGCCGCGCGGGGGCGGCGGCCACTACCTCACCGGGCCGATCTACGTCGACGGCGCGGAACCCGGCGACACCCTCGAGGCTCGCATCCTGAAGGTCGAATCGCGGGTGCCGTACGGCATCAACGCGCAGAGCTCCGGCGGTGCGCTGCCGGGCTATCTGAGCCAGTCGACCGTTCGCCTGATGCGCACCAACGGTGACGTCGTGCTCTTCAAGGAGGGCGTCGAGATCCCGATGAAGCGGTTCCAGGGCATCATGGCGGTCGCCGCCGCCGACGACTTCGTCTCACCGGTCGGCAGCGCCGCCTCCGTCGGGATCGTCAGCTCGACCCCGCCGGGGCCCTTCGGTGGCAACATGGACACCAACGACCTCGGCGAGGGAACGAGCCTCTACCTCCCCGTGTTCCGGACCGGCGCCCAGTTCTTCACCGGCGATCCGCACGGTGTGCAGGGCAATGGCGAGGTCTCGGGCAATGCGCTCGAGCAGTCCAACACCGTCACCATCCAGTTCATCGTTCACAAGGGCGGCGGCCTCACCGGACCGCGCGCCGAGACCCCGACGCATTTCATCACGATGGGCATCGACCAGGATCACGACACGGCGTACATGCTGGCCCTCGCCGACGCGCTCTCGTTTCTGCAGACGGAGAAGGGCCTCTCGCTGTCCGACTCGCGCGCGTTCGCCAGTCTCGCGGTGGACTTCGACATCGCGGAGTCGGTGGACAACACGCAGCTCGTGATGGGGAGGATTCCGAAGCGCTTCTTCGTCGACGACTGGGAGCCGAAGGAGTTCTGGCACAAGCCGCTCCACGTCCGCACGGAAGCGCAGCGCCAGGGACTCGATCGGTTCCACTGAGGACCTCGGAATTGCCTTCACGGGAACGGCGGTTCTAGAGTCGGTCGATGACGACCGACGACGACCTCCGAGCCGTGCTCCGTCGCCTCGAGGACCGCGAGGCGATCCGCGACCTGCACGCCCACTACTGCTTCGTTCACGACCGCGGCCATGCCAGCCACGCCGAGGTCGACGTGCAGGCATTTCTGGCGCTTTGCCATCCGGACGTCGTCTGGGACAACAGCACGGACGGGTCGCGGGCTCATCGCGGTCACGCCGCGGTGGCGGCGTACCTGCGCCGGCTCTGGCCGCGCTTCGAGTCGTGCATGCACTTCGTCCACAACCTGGCGATCACGTTCGCTGGACCCGATCGCGCCCGCGGGCGGTCGAGCTTCGAGGCCGTCGGCGACATGGGCGGCGTCGCATTCGTCGCGGCGGGCTACTACGAGGACGAATACGTGCGCACCGAGGACGGCTGGCGATTCACCCTCCATCGCGAGCTGCCGTTCTTCTTCGTGAAGACCGGCGAGAGCTGGGCCGGACCGAAGCCGCGCATCATGGAGGAGTGGAAGCAGCGGCCGACCAGCTCGCCGTAGCGCGCCGCCGCATGCCGCCCAGTCCGCCGCGAACAGCCCCGGTGCACCACACGGTTCGCGAGAAGCCGGGCGCGGTTGCTGCTACGAACGTGCGCCGCTATCGTGCGACCGGAGGCACGATGGAGATCAGCGCGCGGAACCAGCTCAAGGGCAAGGTGAAGCAGGTGACCTCCGGAGCCGTCATGAGCGAGGTGGTGGTGGACATTGGCGGCCAGGAGGTGGTGTCGATGATCTCGAAGGCCTCGGTCGAACGCCTCGGTCTCAAGGCAGGCGATGCGGTGGTGGCGATCATCAAGGCCACCGAGGTGATCATCGGCAAATGACCGCACGGCAAGCGCAAGGCAAACCCGAGGTACGCCCCCCAAGGTAGGACCAATGAGCGTCCCGGTTCCTCTCGAACGCCTGCGCGAGGCCGTCGAAGAGCGCAACGCCACCACGTACCTGCTGACGGTATCCGACGACGGCTCGCCACACGCGGTGCATGTGCCGGTCCGTTGGGAGGGCGGGGCCATCGTCGCAGACGTCGGCAGGCGCAGCGCAGCGAACGCGTGCGCGCGACCGTCGGTGTCGTTGCTCTTTCCGGTGCGAACCGAGGGCGACTACAGTCTGATCGTCGACGGTACGGCCAGCGTCGGGGCCGGCGACGACGCGCGGAGCGTGCGCGTCACACCAACGAGAGCGGTTCTCCACCGTCCCGCCGTGGTGCCCGACCGGTCGTCGTCATGTAGCGCCGACTGCGTGCCGCTGTTCCCCGGGTCCAAAAGCGGTAGCCAAGAGCGGTAGACAAGGCCGGTAGACAAGCCCGCGGCCCCGGAGGGGCCAAATCGGTTTCTCCGGCCTGTCTCCCGCTTTGCCGCGCGTTCCTACGCGGCGCATCGGGCTGGGAGTGACCGCGGCGATGGTGTGCCGGTGCCCGCGGCATGCAGTCACGGCATGCGCCTTGCTGGCTCGATCCTCACAGGAGATCGCAACGCGGAGGACCGGGATGATTCGCAAGCTCAAGTCGGGCCAGTATCGGCTGTACTCGCAGAAGAGGGACAAGGCGGGCAAGCGGAAGAACCTCGGGACGTTCGCCAGTCGCCAGGCCGCCGAGAAGCACGAGCGCGCCGTGCAGTACTTCAAGCGGCACGGGTAGCGCGCGATGCGTCGAGCCCCCGGGTGACCGCGCAGTACGTTGGGAGCGGTAATTCGTAGGAAACCCGTCCGAGAACGTGAACGCCCCGAGCATGCGACATGGTTCGGCTCTGGCGACCGCCGTTCACGACAGCCTGCCGATCCCCGAGCCGGCGCACCCTTGAGACGCTGAGCGCGACCAGGATCCGGCGGCGACCGGGAAGCGCCCCACGAAGACTCCAGGAGCCGCCAGCGCGCTGCGTCGACGGAAGATGCCTGGGTCGGTCGTTCGATTACCGGGGCATCTCTCAACCCCCTGAAGATAGTTGCGAAAATCCATTGACAGCGAGGGGTGCCCTTCGATAGGGCGGGACTGACATGTCAGTTCAATCCGGCCCGCCGTGACGGACCCGGACCCCCCGCCGAAGCTGTCACTTCGGCGGGGGAGTGCCCCGCTCGCCGCCTCGCGCATAAAGTGCCCGCGACGCGCCGGGGCTTCCGGGCGGGCCGGGAGCCATCCGGGATCAACGGCCCCTACGAAGGAGTCTGGCGATGGTCCGATGGCTACTCTCAGGAGCGCTCATCCTGGGCGGTTTGTGTAGGACCGCCTCGGCAGACGTCATTCCGCCCCCGATCACCTCGTCATTCGTGGGCTTTGAGGAGGTTTTCGGGGCACCCGATGCTCTGTCGGTGCCTGGGCCGCTGACCACCGAGTATGCCGATCGCGGCGTGATCTTCTCCGGCTTCCCGCCTCAGAACGGCGGCGGCATCTTGGGCCTCGGCCTGGATAGTGGCCACCCCGAGGTCGAGGGGAACAACTTCATGCTCTTCCTGAGCGCGTTCCCGCTGCTGAACGGCGGCCTCCCGCAATCGCCGGAGACCCTCACGTTCTACCCAGCGATCACGGCGTTCCAGTTCGACACCGGCACCTTCGGCATCTCGTGCGCGGACGAAAGCGCCGGGTTGGCGACCACCATGGTGCTGACTGTCCAGGGATTCGACGCGGGCGGCACGTTGGTCGGCTCGGCCACGCACCCG
This sequence comes from uncultured delta proteobacterium, assembly GCA_963815115.1. Taxonomy (GTDB): domain Bacteria; phylum Desulfobacterota; class Binatia; order DP-6; family DP-6; genus CAVQLX01. The sequence goes on from CAWFFN010000005.1 coordinate 1,277,136, forward strand.
GTCGTCATCGAAGGTTCGACCGTCCAGCTCAGCTTCACGTCGCCGGCCGAGAAGGTCGTCATCACGAGCACCCACACGTGCGGAGCGCCGGACTTCCTGCTCCACGGCGTCGAGCTCTTCACGATGGACCGGGTTTCCTTCACGCCTGTCGCTTCGGCGGCGAGCAAGTGCGATCAGGGCACGATTGACGCCGCCGGCAAGAAGGCCAAGGCCGAGGCGAGCTGCTACTCCAAGGCGCTCCAGAAGGGCGTTCCGGTCGATGCCGCCTGCATCCAGAAGGCCGTTGACGCCTTCAACAAGGGCTTCACCAAGGCGCAGGCGAAGGGCGACTGCCTCGCCCCCGACACGGACGCGGGCGCGGTCGAGAGCGCGGTCGACAACATGCTGGCGAGCGTCATCCAGACGGTGACGGGCGGCGCACCAGGACCGGACGCCTGCTTCGCCAAGAAGCTCACCTCCATCGGCAAGAAGGCGCAGTCCTTCACGAAGTGCTTCTCGAAGGCAGCGAAGTCGGGCGTGCAGGTCGACGAGGCCTGCGGCCAGAAGGCCGCGGCCTCCTTCAACGGCTCGCTCAAGGCGTGCGGCACGCCGACCCAGCTCGCGCCGGTGGAGTCGGCGCTCGACACCTTCGGCGTGGCACTGTCGCGGTCGCTGACCGTGGCGACGACGAGCACCACCACCACGACCACGAGCACGACGACGACCACCCTGCCTCCGCCGCTCGGCCAGCACCTGTCGTTCACCACGACGGCGGGCACGGCCAACTGTGGCACCACCGGTCAGTTCGGCTCGCCGCCCGATCCGCCGTTCTCGGGTGAGCTCGACTCCGACGCGGTCGGAACCAAGATCAGGGACCTCGGGCTCGGCTGCCTCTACATCGGCGGCGGCGCTGCGACGGTGAACCCGTCGCTCATTCCGGAGAACGCCACCACGGTCCTCGACAGCCCCGACGGCACCACGCTCTCGGGCAGCCTGGGAACGGGCCGCGCGGACTGCTCGGTGGGGCCGCAGGGCAGCACCAAGCACTGCGTCAACAACCCGGGCTTCGAGTGCAGCAGCGACGGCGACTGCTTCGCGCCGGGCGGCTGCCAGGCCGACCCCACCTGCTACTTCGGGCCGCCGGTCCTGGTGAACGGCTTCCCCTCGAGCTGCGTGGTGAACACCTTCGCGCAGAGTGCGAGCGGGACCCTCAACCTGGCCACGGGCGAATCGACGGTCGACATCGAGCTCGCCTCGTTCGTCTACCTGACCCTGGGCAAGCCCACCGTGTGCCCGATCTGCGACGGCGGCTTCTGTAACTACGGCGCCAACAGCGGGCAGGCTTGCACGACCAACAACAGCACGCAGACGTCGCTCGATTGTCTGCCGGATGCCGGCACCTTCGTGGCCACGCTGCCGATCAGCCTCAATCCGCTGACCTCGTCGACGATCACGGCCTCGGCGGCGGACGGACTGTTCTGCCCGGCGCAGCCGCATGCGGGAGCCTTCGGCACGACGGTGCCCCCAGGCGACGAGACCCCGGGGGTGATGGCTGAGGCGATCGTGCAGAACGGATCGCCGGCGGGTGATCTGACCGACGGGGCACCCCACGCCGGGGTACTCGTGAGCAACTTCTGTATCCCGCCGACCGGGAGCCTGGCACTCGACGGGCTTGCCGATCTGCCGGGCGCGGGCTCGCTCAGCTTGCCCGGAAACGCGCAGTTCGTCACCGTTCCGTAGTGTAGAGACGTAGCATCGGCTGTACGGAACTCCCGGCGCCGGCCCACGCGGCCTGCGCCGGGACGCGTCTCGGCCTGCGCGCCTACCCCTCAGGTACCGAGATTCGCATCAGTTTACGCAAAAAATGATTGACAGGAGCGGGGGAGGTTGGTTAGGGCAGACTGACATGTCAGTTCCCCGGCCCATGAGGAGATAGCCAGAATCAGGAGTCAGGAGCCGCGCCGGGGGCTGTCACTTCGACGCGGTCTGTCCCGCTCGCCGCCTCGCGCACAAAGTGCCCGCGACGCGCCGGGGGACCCCCGGGCGACCCCGAGGAGCCACCGGAACCAACGGCCCCTACGAAGGAGTCTTTCTGATGGTTCGATGGTTACTCACAGGAGCGCTGATCCTAGGCGGCCTGTGCCGGACCGCTCCGGCACAGCTCATTCCACCCCCGATCACCTCGACGTTCGTCGGCTTCGAGGAGGTCTTCGGGGCGCCCGACGCGTTGTCGATGTTCCCGCTGACGACCGAGTACGCCGACCGCGGCGTGATCTTTTCCGGCTTTCCGGCCCAGAACGGTGGCGGCATCTTCGCTGCAGGCCAACAAGGCCCGCCGGAAATTGAAGGCAACAACATCATGCTGTTCGTCAGCGCGTTCCCGCTGCTGACCGGCGGACTCCCGCAGACGCCCGAGACCCTCACCTTCTACCCCCCCATCACCGCCTTCCAGTTCGACACCGGCACCGTCGGCATCAGCTGCGCGGATGAGGACGCCGGCCTGGCGACCACGATGGTGCTGACGGTCCAGGGATTCGACGCCGGCGGCACGTTGGTCGGCTCGGCCACGCACCCGGTCGTCATCGAAGGTTCGACCGTCCAGCTCAGCTTCACGTCGCCGGCCGAGAAGGTCGTCATCACGAGCACCCACACGTGCGGACCGCCGAGCTTCCTCTTCCACGGCGTCGAGCTCTTCACGATGGACCGGGTTTCCTTCACGCCTGTCGCTTCGGCGGCGAGCAAGTGCGATCAGGGCACGATTGACGCCGCCGGCAAGAAGGCCAAGGCCGAGGCGAGCTGCTACTCCAAGGCGCTCCAGAAGGGCGTTCCGGTCGATGCCGCCTGCATCCAGAAGGCCGTTGACGCCTTCAACAAGGGCTTCACCAAGGCGCAGGCGAAGGGCGACTGCCTCGCCCCCGACACGGACGCGGGCGCGGTCGAGAGCGCGGTCGACAACATGCTGGCGAGCGTCATCCAGACGGTGACGGGCGGCGCACCAGGACCGGACGCCTGCTTCGCCAAGAAGCTCACCTCCATCGGCAAGAAGGCGCAGTCCTTCACGAAGTGCTTCTCGAAGGCAGCGAAGTCGGGCGTGCAGGTCGACGAGGCCTGCGGCCAGAAGGCCGCGGCCTCCTTCAACGGCTCGCTCAAGGCGTGCGGCACGCCGACCCAGCTCGCGCCGGTGGAGTCGGCGCTCGACACCTTCGGCGTGGCACTGTCGCGGTCGCTGACCGTGGCGACGACGAGCACCACCACCACGACCACGAGCACGACGACGACCACCCTGCCTCCGCCGCTCGGCCAGCACCTGTCGTTCACCACGACGGCGGGCACGGCCAACTGTGGCACCACCGGTCAGTTCGGCTCGCCGCCCGATCCGCCGTTCTCGGGTGAGCTCGACTCCGACGCGGTCGGAACCAAGATCAGGGACCTCGGGCTCGGCTGCCTCTACATCGGCGGCGGCGCTGCGACGGTGAACCCGTCGCTCATTCCGGAGAACGCCACCACGGTCCTCGACAGCCCCGACGGCACGACGCTCGCGGGCAGCCTGGGAACGGGCCGCGCAGATTGCTCCGTCGGGCCGCAGGGGACGACCAAGCACTGCGTCAACAACCCCGGGGCCGAGTGCACCACCGACGGCGACTGCTTCGCGCCGGGCGGCTGCCAGGCCGACCCGACCTGCTACTTCGGCCCGCCGGTCCTCGTGAACGGCTTCCCCTCGAGCTGCGTGGTGAATGCCTTCGCGCAGAGTGCGAGCGGGACCCTCAACCTGGCCACGGGCGAATCGACGGTCGACATCGAGCTCGCCTCGTTCGTCTACCTGACCCTGGCCAAGCCCACCGTGTGCCCGATCTGCGACGGCGGCTTCTGTAACTACGGCGCCAACGCCGGGCAGGCTTGCACGACCAACAACAGCACGCAGACGTCGCTCGATTGCATGCCGGATACCGGCACCTTCGTGGCCACGCTGCCGATCAGCCTCAATCCGCTGACCTCGTCGACGATCACGGCCTCGACGCCGGACGGACTGTTCTGCCCGGCGCAGGGGCACGCAGGAGCATTCGGCACGACGGTGGCCCCAGACCCGGACAACGGGATCCCCGGGGTTACTGCCGTGGTGATCACGCAGAACGGCTCGCCGGCCGGTGATCTGACCGACGGCCTGCCGCACCCCGGGGTGCTCGTGAGCAACTTCTGTATCCCGCCGACCGGCAGCCTGGCACTCGACGGGCTGGCGGACCTGCCGGGACCGGGCTCGCTCAGCTTGCCCGGGAACGCGCAGTTCGTCACCGTTCCGTAATGTAGCTTCGTTCGAGACGTAGCATCAGCAGCACGGAGCTCCCGGCGCCGGCCGACACGGCCGGCGCCGGGAAGCCTCCGCCTCAGGATTCGGCGGCCTCACCCGCGCGAGCCCCTCCGAAGGTGACGCCGCGCCGCTCCGGTCCCAGCGCCACCACGAGGGCGGCGACCGACAGCACGACCACCGCCACCGACGCCATCGCATTGGCGTAGCTGGTGCGCTCCGCGAGCAGCGCCTCGATGTATGCCACGGAGCTCGCGGCCAGGACGCCGCACTGGTAGGCGAAGCCGGGCAGGAAGCCGCGCACCGGGTCCGGTGACAGCTCGGAGATGTGTGCCGGGACCACGCCCCACGCGCCCTGCACCATCAGCTGGAGAAGGAAGGCGCCGGCGACGAGCACGGCCGGATACGGCGCGAACGCCCACAGCGGCAGGACCGTGAGCGCGCCGAAGAGCGCGGTCACCATGGCGCGCCGGCGCCCGATCCGGCCCGACAGCGCGCCGAAGAGCACGCCGCCGCCGATCGCGCCGACCATCGAGAAGGCCGTGATCCCGGCGCGCGCGCGCGCGCCGAAGCCCCAGTGGCGCTCGAGAAACGTGGGGTACATGTCCTGCGTGCCGTGCGACACGAAGTTCATCATCGCCATCAGCAGCGTCAGATAGAGGAACAGCCTCCAGCTGGACACGATGCCGCGCCCGAGTGCCCCCCAGCTCCCGAGCCTCGTGCGCTCCCAGACCTCGGACTCGGTGACGCGACTCCGGACGTAGACGGCGAGCAGCGCGGGAAGGCCGCCGAGGAAGAACAGCGGGCGCCAGCCCCAGCGCGGGAAGACGACGAGGTAGGCGAGGGCAGCCAGGAGATAGCCCACCGCATAGCCTTCCTGCAGGAGGCCGGACACGGGTCCCCGCAGGCGGGCGGGTACCTTCTCCATGGCCAGGGATGCCCCGAGCCCCCATTCCCCGCCCATGCCGATGCCGAACAGGGCCCGCAGCAGGATGAACGTCCGGTAGTCGGGCGCCAGCCCGGAGGCGACCTCGCACACCGAGTAGAAGACCAGGTTGAGCATCAGGGGAATGCGCCGGCCGTAGCGGTCGGCGAACAGGCCGAAGATCAACGCTCCGAGCGGCCGGAACGCGAGCGTCACGGTGATCGAGAGCGCCAGCTCGCTGTCGATGCGGCCGAAGTCGTGCGCGATGGCGGTCAGGCAGAAGACGACGAGGAAGAAGTCGAACGCGTCCAGCGTCCAGCCGAGGAAGCTGGCGATGACGGCGGCACGCCAGTCGCTACTCGGCATAGCGGCCGATGCGCGTCTCCTGCACGAGGGCGGCCTTGCCGGCGGCTGCGTCACCGCCGCAGCCGCGTCCGTGGAACGAGAACGACCTCGGATTCCGCAGCAGGTCGACGGCCTGGTCCCGGATCTGGTCGGGGAGGTCGAACGGCACCTGCAGGATGGTCTGGACGCCGCTCAGGCGGTCGACGATCGCCGCCCGGATCTGGCGCACGATGCAGCCCTGGTCGACGCGCTGGCCGTCGTCGAACTTGTTCTGGGTCCAGAGAAGCCGCCGGCCGCCGGGATCGAACGCGAACTCCGGAATGACCCAGCCCTCCTCACCCGAGGTGGTCAAGCGGACGATCCGCCCGGGCTTGAACCTGGTGCGGGCGCGGTTCCAGCGCAGCGCGATCTGGTAGAGGTCGGTCGCCTGCTGGAAGACCGGCTGCAGGTAGCTGTCGTTGAAGACCGGCAGGATCAGCTGGTAGTCGTACTCGGCGGGGAGGCCGAGCAGCGTCGCGACGGTGGCCCAGTCGTTGTGGGCGCCGGGCAGGTTGCGGGACGACATGAAGATCACGCGGTTCATGTCGCGACTGAAGATCGCCTGCTCGTCCCACGCGGGATCACTCGTCAGGCGCACCGGACGGCACGTGTCCCGGGCGGGGTCCGGCAATCGGCAGAAGAAGAGCTCGGGATTGATCGCGGTGTCGACGGTCTCGGTGTAGAGGAATCCCGACCCGTCGGGTGCCCACCATTGCGTCTCGTACCAGTGGCCATTGCCCGGTCGCACGACGTGCGCGTCGACCAGCCGCGGGCCGTTGGGACCGCGCGGGTCGAAGCGTGCGACCCGGATGTCGGACTTCCCGTTGCCGCCCTCGTCGGCGTTCCAGCTGAGCGCCGTCCACACGATGTAGCGACCGTCGGGTGACCAGTAGGCGTGGAAGTTGTCGTGCAGCTCGCCGTCGAGGGTGAGCCTCGTGGGCCGGTCGCCGTCCCGGGTGATGACCCAGATGTCGGAGCCAAGACCTCCGAACCCGGGCGATCCGATCTTCACCGCGTGGCCGCTCCAGGAGTGGAAGAGGATCCACCGGCCGTGCGGTTGCACGACCGGGACCTGGTTCGGCCCCGCGAGCCCGCACGTGAGGCAGACCTTCTCGGTGCCGTCGAGCGTCGAGCGATGGATCTGGATCTCGCCGTCGCCGTCCTCGTCGCGCGTGGTGGGGTCCTGCCAGACGACGTGCTCGTCGTCGAGCCAGTCGACGGCCTGACCGAGCAGCACGGGGGCGGCGTCGACGACGAACCGGCGAGCGCCTCGCGCCGCCTGGGCGTCGGCGTCGCCGGCAAGCGCCCGCGCCGCCACGCCGGCGAGCGCGACGGCGAGCGCGAAGGCCACGCGGCGAGTCCAACGAACCGCGTGGGCACCGGGCCTGTTCGAGGCCTGGCGTCGTGTCGTGAGCATGATCTGCAAGACCCTCCGATGTGCCGGAATCCGTGTGGCAGTGTGATCGAATGTTCGCGCCGGATTTGCAACGATCGCGCCGGTTGACCATTCTCGAAAGGAGAGACCAGACAGCGTCCGGCGAGACCGGAGGCCCAGCCGATGATCCGCCTGCACTGGCATCCGTTCTCGATTGTCCCGCGACGCGTCCGGATCGTCCTGCGGGAGAAGCGCATCCCGTACGAGGAGGTCGAGGTCGATCTCCTGCGCGGCGCCCATCGCGGCCCGGAGTTCCGTCGCCTGAATCCGTTCGGTCAGGTCCCGGTTCTGGAAGACGATGCGCTCGTCATCTGCGAGTCGGTCGCCATCCTCGAGTACCTGGAAGAGCGCTTCCCCGATCCGCGCCTGCTCCCCGTCGACGCCGCCGCGCGCGCCGTCACGCGCCAGTTCATGCTGTGGAGCGGCGACTACCTGAGCGGTCCCTGGGAGACCTGGATGCGACCGGCGCTCGCCCCCGATGCCCCCGTCGACGTCCCCGGGCGCGCGCAGGCGCGGGCCAAGATCGCGGCGCATCTGGACGTCATCGAACGCCGCCTCGTCGGGCGCGACTGGCTGGTCAATCGCTACACGTTCGCCGACATCTGCTACGCGCCGTTCCTGACCGTCCTCGACCGCGTCGGGCTCGGCGATCTGGTCGACGCTCGCCCGCTGGTTGCGTCCTGGGTAGGCCGACTTCTCGACCGCCCGGCGGTGCGCGACACGGCTCCGCCACCCGTCCCGGTGTCCCTGCCCCCGAGCGGCTGACGCCCGTCCTCGGGCCTCAGGCCGTCCGATCCGGGGCCGTGACGGCGTCGCCACGCGATCGCAGCGTGGCAGCCGCCTCGAGCAGACAGCGCTCGGTGGTGGGCCAGTCGATGCAGCCGTCCGTGATCGAGATGCCGTAGGCCAGGCCGTCGCGGCCCCCCGTGAGCCGCTGTGTTCCGGCGCCGAGATTGCTCTCGAGCATGAAACCCATCACGGGCGACCCCCCGTCGCGCGCCTGGTCACGAACTTGGCGGACCACCTCGGCCAGGACGTCGGGCTGCCTGGCGTAATCCTTCCCGGTCTGGGCGTGGCTGCAGTCCACCATGACTCGCGCCGGGAGGCCGGCTTTGCGGAGCATCGCCTCGCACGTGCGCAGGCTCTCAGCGTCGTAGTTGGGCGTCCGGCCTCCGCGGAGGACGACGTGGCCGTCGGGGTTGCCGGTCGTGTGGATCACCGAGGCGGTGCCAGCCGGGTCGATGCCGAGAAACGTGTGTGGATACCGAGCCGACTCGATGGCGTTGACGGCCACCGCGAGGTTGCCGTCGGTCGCGTTCTTGAAGCCGACGGGCATGGAGAGTCCGCTCGCCATCTCGCGGTGCGTCTGGCTCTCGGTGGTGCGCGCGCCGACGGCGGTCCAGCTGAGCAGGTCGGTGACGTACTGCGGGACGATGGGATCGAGCAGCTCGGTGGCGGCCGGGAGCCCGAGCCTGGTGACGTCCAGCAGCAGCCGCCGAGCGAGCCGGAGACCCAGCTGCATGTCGTTCGTGCCGTTGAGATGCGGGTCGTTGATCAGCCCCTTCCAGCCGATCGTCGTCCGGGGCTTCTCGAAGTAGACCCGCATGACGACGAAGAGCGTGTCCTCGACCAGCCGAGCGAGTCCGGCGAGCCGTCGCGCGTACTCGACGGCCGCCTCGGGATCGTGGATCGAGCACGGGCCGACCACGGCGAGCAGCCGGCCGTCGCGACCGCCCAGGATGCTCCGGATGGTCTCTCGCGCGCGCAGCACGACGGCGTAGTCGGCGTCGCCGGCGGGCAACTCCGCCCGCAGCGTCTGCGGCGGCGTGAGTGGCTCGACGCGGGCGACCCGGATGTTCTGGGTCTTCAGCATCCGGCGCACTCTACGATCCACGGGGGGCGGGTGCCACCGGGCATCAGTCGTGTCCCGGGGAGGCGCGCGGACGGGCAGCGCCCGATCGTGCTATCTGACCCCCGGCGAGGAGGAACCCGGCCGTGTCGAGAACGTTCCTGGGCGCCCTGATCGGCCTGGTCGCTGCCTCCTCGGTAGCGGCCGACGAGCCACTACTCGAGCGCCAGTACCTCACCGGGACCTGGAACGGCATCCGTCCCGTGCTCTCCGCCCACGGCTTCCAGCCCTACCTCACCTACACGGCGACGATGTGGTCGAACCTCGCCGGCGGACGCGCCACCGGGGTGCGGTTCAACGGCTACCTCGACTTCGGTCTGGAGGTCGACCTGACGAAGCTCGGCGCGTGGGAGGGGCTCGGCTTCCACGCCGACCTTCACTGGTGGCAGGGACGGCGTCCGACCGACGAGCTCGTGGGCGGTGTGCTCGCACTGGCGCTGAGCGACTGGGAGGCCGCCGCCACCCTGCGCGTCTTCAACCTCTATTTGCGCCAGGCCTTCGATGGCGATCGTCTCGTCCTCAAGATCGGACAGATAGCCGCCGACACCGACTTCATGGTCTCGCGCTACGGCGGGGTCTTCCTCAATGCCGGGTTCGGCGACCTGCCGTCGCAGAACCTCAACCTGGATGCGCCGGTCTATCCGCTCGCCGCCCCCGGCTTCTTCGCCTCGGGCCGTCCGCTGCCATGGCTCACCGCGCGCTTCGGGGCCTATTCCGGTGACGCGGGCGACGACGTCGCCGGCAATCACGGCTTCGGCTGGGCGATCGGCAACAACGCGGGCTATACCTTCTTCTCCGAGATCGCCGCGGCAGCCTCCGCCGGCCGCCTGCCGGCCACCTACACGCTGGGCGGGATCTTCGACACGGGGGGCTCGGCCCAGTTCGGTACCGGCGAGGAGCGCCGCGCGCACTACGAGCTCTACCTGATGGTCGACCAGGCGCTCATCGCGAACGACCGCGGCGAGCCGGTGCTCGGCGCCTTCGCGAGCCTCTCCGGCAGCCCGCAGGACGCCCGAAACGTCGTCGGCATCTACGCCGCCGCGGGGCTGGCGCTGTTCGGCCCCGTGCCGGCGCGGCCGCGTGACGTGCTCGGCGCCGCGGTCTCCGTGCTGCGCTTCACCGACGATTTCCAGCAGCACGAGGCAGTCGCCGGAACTCCGGTCGGCCACGGACAGACCGTCCTCGAGGTCACCTACCAGCTGGCGATCGCTCCCTGGCTGGTGGTGCAGCCCGATGCCCAGTTCTTCTTCGACCCGGCGTTCTCACGCCGCGACGCGTACGCCCTCGGCGTCCAGATGACCACGATCTTCTGAAGGAGCCTGCGGTCGCGGACGCGTCGAGCGCGCCGCGTTGACTCCATCGCGAACCACTGTCAGGACCAGAGCCCGAAAAGGAGGAGCATCCATGAGCGCGACGCACTCTCTCGACGGCAAGACGGCCATCGTCACCGGCGCCTCCAGCGGCATCGGGCGTGCCATCGCCGAGAAGCTCGGCGACGCCGGGGCGCACGTGTACCTGGCGGGCCGCACCGTCTCCGCGATGGAGGAATCGCGGGCGCGAATCGAGCGGGGAGGGGGCCGCGCCGTGGCGGTCGGGCTCGACGTGCGCGACGTCGGGGAGGTCCAGGAGCTGGTCGCACGTGCCGCGCGCGACACCGGGCGCCTGGACATCATGGTGAACAACGCCGGCCTCTCGTATCCCACGCCGATCATCGAGGGCGATCCGGAGGAGTGGCGGTCCATGCTGGAGACGAACGTGCTGGCGCTGCTCGTCGGCTGCCAGGCCGCCATCCGGGCGATGCGCGCCTGCAAGGCGCAGGGGCACATCGTGAACCTCTCCTCGATCGCCGCGCAGCGCGCCGACTCGGGCGTCTACGGCGCGACCAAGCATGCCGTCACGTGCATCAGCCATACCCTGCGCCGCGAGCTGGAAGAGGACACCATCCGCATCGTGGACGTGCGGCCCGGCGCCATCGCGACGAACTTCGCCCGGAACTTCGACCCGGCGTTCGTCGGCAACTTCATCCGCGCGACCGGCATGGACATCGAGGTGAAGCGCGGCGAGCGGCTGCCGGACGAGGTGATGGAGAAGCTGCAGCCGATCATGAAGCAGGTCCTCGCCAGCGCCGAGCACGTCGCCAACGCGGTGCTCTATGCGGTGACGCAGCCGATCGACGTGAACGTCGCGGAGATCGTCGTCCGCCCGCCGAAGCAGCTCGCGCTCTAGGTTCGGCCGTTCGGGGACGGAGAGCGCGTCGCCGAGCCATACTGGAAGCAGGACTTCCGTTCTGCTACTTCGCGCGCCGCGGACCCGGAGATGGCGATGCGTTCCCCGAGATTGGCTGCCGTCGCGCTGGCGATCGGAACCGCCGGCGGAATCGGGTGCGGCCCGTCCCGCGTACCGCTCATCCAGCCCAAGCCGGCGCCCGAGCCCGAGGTGAGCGCGGAGCAGGCTCAGCGCGCCGCGGCCTCGAAGTTCCAGAAAGAGATCGTGATGGCGGAGGTGGCGCGGACGCACCCCGTGCTCGCCGCCACGCTCGCGCGCAACCTGGCCGACCTGCAGAAAGCCATCAAGCAGCGCGGCAACCTGAACGAGGTCCGCAAGGACATGCACCTCGGGCCCCCCCTGCGCGAGGCCTGCCGCATCGGGTGGAGGGAAGGGATCGACGAGCTGCGCAAGGCGGGGGCGAAGTGTCTCGGCGACGCCCGCTGCGAGGCATGCGTCCAGCGCAGCATGCCGCCGCCGACCGGCTAGCGTCGTCCGGCGGCCGTCACTCCCCGATGCTCGAGCGCGCCGCGGCCTCCTTGATCGCCTTCCCGTCGATCTTGAGCATGAAGCCCGCCCGGACCGCCCGGCGTGTCGCCCTGCTCACCTTCGCGACGTAGGCGCGGTGATCGGGATAGAGGGAGGCGAGCGTCACGGCGTCGAACGGCTCCGTGGTGCCGAAGAGAAGGCAGAACCCCGATCCGCTCTGTCCCTCTCCCGACAGGGAGGCGATCGGCACGTCGAGCTGCGGCGTCCGGATGCCGCCAAGGGCGTTGCCGTGCGGGTCGCGCGCGAGGGCCGGCGGCGAACCCGAAGCGATCTCCAGATGGGGGGCGTGGCGTGCCGGGGTGCCGCGCCGTACCCAGCGATGGAGCGCGGCGAACGCGGCATTCAGCACGTAGTGCGCCGGTCCGGCGTTGATGGGCGAGCTGCAGACGATGCCCGGGATGGGCGACGAGGTCACCACGAGAGCGGCGGCGGCGGCCGACCCGAGCGGGTCCGAGTTCGCCACCGCCAACCCATAAGCGTCGTCGTGGGCGGTCCCGGCGATCTCCCAGAGCCGGATGCGCTTGCTGTCCGATTGACGCTCCTTGAAGAAGTTGAGCCCGAAGATGTCGGTCTCCGTCTGCAAGATCAGCACCGGGACGTCGAGGTCGCTCCGGATGCGGCCCGGGGAGGGCGTCGCGACCACGGCCTGCGGCGGCTCCGACAACGCTGCGGCGCGGTAGCGGCTGTGGACGAGGTAGCCGTCGTACACGCCGGCGAGCGGATGGATCGCGTTGACGTAGGTGACGAGCCGAGAGGCCGACTGCGAGTTTCCAGATCCGATCACCCTCTTTACCTTCAGGCCGCCGAGCGGGTCGGCGCCTACCGGGTGACGCATTGCCTGGCCGACCTGCGAATAGATGTCGTACGAGAAACTGTCGCCGGGATGGCTGAGCGACCCGTAGCGTACCGGATCAACGAACTTGAGCGAGATGGTTAGCTGTCCCACGATCGTCGTTCCGCCTTCGATGCCGACGCGCTGGGCCGAGACGCCGACCCATGCGAAGCCGTCGCGGAGCATCTCGCTGTGCGCCGACGTCCAGTCCGGGGCGGAGTCCAGACCGCCACTGACGTTGAGCCACTCGACGACGACCGTGCCATTGAACTTCGCGGCGTCCGTCGGCCGGTGCACCACGATGCGCGTCTTGTAGGGCGCCCTGTCCGCCGGGGTCGCCATCCACCGGCCGTCCGAGCCGAAGGTCCCGGCATTGGCGTAGGAGCTGGCGGTGCCGGAGATGAAGTACTCCTGCTCGAGGTAGCCGAATGGGCTCAGATCGAAGGTGGTGGCCGCGATGAACGTCCCGCGTCCGCTGGTGATCGGGCCCTCCACGGTGGGGCTGGCGACGTCCGCGGATGCGACGGTCACGGCCGGCGCGGCGAGCAGCGGGGCGACGAGCGCGAGCCCGACGACGTGGGCGGCGAGATTCGGACGCTGGCGAAGTGACCTACGCATGGTCGGACGAGTTTCCTCCTCCGGTTGACCTACCCGAGGGCCGAGAGGGCGACAAGGCTTGGCGACCAGGGCGGCTGGAGCGCGCGCATGACAGGGCGCAAGATGCGGGCCGTGCATGCCACCGAAAGCCCGGTCACGGTGAAGTGGTACTACCGCCCGCTCTGGGTGCTGGTGCTGCTCTTCCTCGTTCTCGGCCCGCTGGGACTACCGTATCTCTGGAGGAGCCCTCGCTTCTCACGCGGCGCCAAGATCGCCCTCACCGCCTGCGTGCTCGCCTACACGGGGCTGCTAGTCGTGGAGACGGTTCGCATCGTGCATGAGGTGCGCCACGAGATGAAGGAGCTCCAGATCGACCTGGATTGAGGGGCCGCCGCAGCTCACTCCGAGCGGTTGGCGGCGACCCTCGCCCGCAGCACCCGCACCGCGGCGGGCGCAGTGCCTCCGCAGTCCCGTACGCCGCAGCGTACCAGGACTCGCCCGCCGTCGATCCGGTCGATGCCGTTCCAGTCGAGCTGCACCGGATCGTCGCCGGTCTCGCCGCCGACGATCACCACCGGGCTGAGCGCGATGGTGTCGTCGCCGAGGATTGCACACTGGACGGCGTGTGCCTGGCCATCGAGGCTCTCCAGCAGCGTGATCGCCGTGACCAGATACGACCCCGCGGCGACGCTCGCCAGCGATCCCGCGTCGACCGCGGGGGGCAAGGCGGGACAGGTCGACAGCGCGCTCAGGGTGACGGTTGCCGGACGCGGCGCGCTCCTCGCATCGGCCTCGGACGACCCTCCAGCTTCAGACCCCCGCGGTCCCGTGGGACCCGTGGGACCCGTGGGACCGGTGGGGCCCGTCGGACCCGTCGCGCCGCGCGCTCCCTCCTTGCCAGTGGCGCCCGTCGGTCCGGTGGGGCCCGTAGCCCCGGTCGAGCCTCGTTCACCGGTCGCACCGGTCGCTCCGGTCGAGCCCCGCTCACCGGTGGGGCCGGTTGGCCCGGTCGGGCCTCGCTCACCCGCCGGACCGGTCGGACCGGTCGCGCCCGGCAGGCCGATCCCGGGCTCGCCGGTCGCCCCAGTTGCCCCGGGAGGGCCAGCCGGGCCGGTGGGGCCCGGGGGACCCGCTGGACCCGGCTGGCCGACCGCACCGATCGACGATTCGCCGGGCTTGCAGGGGTGGCTGCGCAGGATGACGAGGCCGTTGTGCTTCTGGCACAGGTTGGCCTCCTGCGCCCGTGCCCCTCCTGGCGCGCCCAGCACGAGCAGCAACGCGCACCCCGAGACCCGCGCCAGCCGGATCCACCTCTTCCTCACGGGAAGCGCCTCTCCATCAGAAGCCGTACTGGATGCCTCCCGTGGGGATGACGTCGGCGTGGGGACCGTCGTTCGTGAGCGGAACGATCGCGCTGAGAAAGCATATCAGGTTGCCGTAGACGTTCACCTTCAATCCCACCGCGAGGTCGACCACGTCCAGTCGCGGGAGCGTGGTGGTGAACTCGGTTCCGTTGCCGACCGCCCGCGCCTGGAGCGGCGGATTGAACTCGCCGCGGATGGACACGAGCCGCCGGTCGGGCTCGAAGAACGAGAGGTCGTCCTGCGAGAAGCCGCTCGTTCCGACCAGGTCGAGCAGCAGGGTGAGGCGCTCGAGCGGCGCGTAGGACGCCCCCAGGCCATAGCGCACGCCGCTGCGCTGGAGATCGCCCGCGTTGATGTCGATCCCGAGGCTGCCATGTGCCTCGACCGAGGGCCCGATCCACGACGCGATGAGCGACGGGCCCAGGACGACGTCGCCGATCCCCTGGAAGTCGTCCTGGCTGCCGCTCGGCAGCTCCAGGGCGAATCCGGCCGCCACGTCCCAGGAGCCGTGCTCGAAGAAGCGACGCTTCGCCCGCAGCAGCAGGTCGCCCGGCCCGAAAGCGTTGTCGTCGAGGGACTCGAAGCTTCCGGCCTGGCCGAGCACCGAGAACCGTCGCTTGCCGTCCATCACCGTGTAGTAGAGCGGCAGCAGCAGGTTGACGTCGGTCTGGTCGTCGATGCCGTAGGTGGCGGAGAAGTACGTCACGTGGGAGGTGAGCGCGAAGTCGCGCGTCTCCACGCGCTGCGGAATGATGAGGCTACCGTCCTTGGTGACGAACCTGCTGCTGAGGCTCTCGGAGAGGCTCTCCCCACCAGTCTGGGTGAAGCGCGCGTACAGATAGGAGACGGCAAGGTCGAAGTGCCCCTTGCCCACCGTCTCGGCGCGCTCGAGGAATGCCGGTCCGAGAGTACCCGAGACCCGGGCGTACGTCCCGGACTCGGGATCGTAGCGAAAGACGAAGCCGGGCGTCGTCGTGGTGGCGGGGAAATCGGTGGCGGTCGCGAGCTCGCGCTGGAGGGCCAGGATGGCCGGGGTGATCGTGACCGTGCCCGGCTGGAAGATGCCGAGCGTGTCGCTCAGCGAGCGCGCCCACGCGGGACCGGCGGCAAGCAACAGAGCGACGGCGACCTGTCGCCGCGTCACCGTGCCCCCGATGGCTGCTTCGCGGGAGCCCCCATCACCGTCGCCCGCACGCTGGCGCTTCCTTAGACCTCGCGGTCGGCGGCGGTCAAATCAGGTCGCGGCGATCGAGCAGCAGGGCAACACCGTCGTGGCCCACATCGGCGACCAACAGAGCGACCTCGAAGGCGGCCACGCGCTCCACGTCTGCAAGGTGCCGAACCCGATGTACCTCATCCCTTGACGCGGCGGGACGCGGGGATAGGCTCCGCACCCGGGAGGACGATCGATGGACGCGCGCGACGAGGCCTTGCTCCGGATCGGGATTGCCGCGGCACTCGCCGACGGCGTGTGCGACGAGCGAGAGCGCAGCCACCTGGACGCGCTGGCGCGCGCGGCCGGCGCCGAGAGCAGCGCGGAACTCGGGAGGGACCCGAGCCTGCCGCCCGATCTGGCGACCCGCCTCGACACGCCCGAGGCCAGGCAGTCCGCCTACGACCTCGCCGTCGCCGTGTGCAACGCCGACGGCAGCGCCAACGCGGCCGAGATGCGCTTCCTCGCCACCCTGCGCGGCACGCTCGGGCTGAGCGAGGCGAGCGTCGCGGCGGCGGCGAGCACGGGCGCAGCCCTCGCCGGCTCCGCGGTAGCGGGCGCGCCCGCGGCGGGAGCCGCGGCGTCGACCGACGACCTGATCCTCCAGCAGGCGGTCCTGGCGGGTGCGCTCGAGCTGCTCCCACAGACACTGGCGTCGCTGGCGGTGATCCCGGTGCAGCTCCGGCTCGTCTACCAGATCGGCAAGCGGCACGGGCAGCAGCTCGACGCCGCGCAGGCGAAGGACCTGCTGGCGACGCTCGGGATCGGCGCCGCGACGCAGGTGCTCGATGGTGCGGCGCGCCGGGTGCTCAGCGGAGTCGCCAGCGGCGTGCTCGGCCGGCTTCTCGGCGGGCTCGTCGGCGGCGTCGCCGGCTCGGCTGCGGGCGCGGGCACCGTGTTCGCCGCGACCTACGCCCTCGGCCACGCCGCCGAGCAGTACTACCGGCAAGGACGCGATCTCGGCACGGCGGATCTGCAGGCGCTGTTCGCGAAGCTGCGCGACCAGGCGCAGACGCTCTATCCCAAGGTGCAGGCGGAGATCCAGGAGCGCGCGCGGTCGCTCGACTTGAAGCAGCTCACGGCGTCGCTGACGCGCGGGTGAGCCGGTCTCTCGCCATCGTGGCCGCGTGCCTCGCGGCCTGGGGCTGCGCCGAGCGCGTCCGGCTGCCCGCCGGGCCGCCGTTCCGTTTCGCCAACGACACCTTTGCGTTCTCCAACGAGACCGTCTGGGAGTACAACATCGACGAGGCGACGGGACACGCGACCTGGCACCGCCGGGATCCGCGACCACCGTTCTCGCTGCGCTGCGGGAACATGGCGCGCGCGGCCCGCCAGTTTCATCTCGAGGCTCGCTTTGCACCCGACCGGAGCCCGCCCGACGAAGCCACGCTGGGCGCGCTCGTGAGCGAGGTGCTCGCGCGCGATCCGCGCGAGACCCGACCCTCGGCAGATCCGGTCCTGATCCCGGGCTATGCCGATCTTCGTCAGCTCACGGCGGCGCACCGGCCGCTGTTCGAGCGGGAGCTCGGCGGCGCGCTGCTGAGCCACCTGCAGCGCGGCAACTGGCGCATGATCTTTCCCTTCCTGCCCGGCGAGCAACGGCGCGAGGCCGACCATCTCGCCGATGCGCTGCGCCGGGGAGAGACGCCGATCCTGCACGTGGTCCGCTTTCCCGCGCTCACCCTGAATCACATGGTGCTGCTCTTCGAGGTCGAGGAGACCCCGGAGGAGCTGCGCTTCCAGGCCTATGATCCGAATGACGCCAGCGCTCCCATCGTCGTGCGCTGGGACAGGGGAGGGCGCACGTTCGTCTTCCCACGCACGCCCTACTTCGGGGGCGGTCCGGTGAAGGCGTACGGCATCTATGATGGCCTGCTCCTGTAGGCGGCGCCTCGCGGCGCTGGTGCTCCTCGCCGCCGTCCTGCCCGGCTGCGTCACCGGCCACCTGATGGATGCCGCCCGGCGGCGCGAGCGGCCGATCAGGGTCACCGCGGCGGCCATCGACGGAGAGCGCCTGGTGGTCCGCTACACCGCCGAGGTGCGTGACGCCGACGGCGATCCGCTCGGCACCACCGACGGCGCGGCGGCGATCCCGCTCGCGACCATGCGGAGCGCGGAGTCCCCGCTGGCCGATCGCGTCTCGCCGTCGTGGCCGTCACCGCGGCGAGCTGCCGGCGGCGTCCCGATCGTGGTCGAGCGCGCACCGGGGGCGGGAGGCGGATCGACCTGCGCCGGTCCGCTGCTCGAGGTGGTCGAGAAGGATGGTCGCGACACGGCCCTGGTCTGGCGCGATGCGCCCGGCGCGCCGCCGAATGCGCCCGTCCCGCTCGCGGCGCTCACCCGCACCCGGACGGCACCGTGGGCGTGGCCGCTGGTGCCGCCGCTGCTGGCGGTGGACGCAGTGCTCACTCCTGTCCTGGTGTTCTTCGCCCCGGCAGTCATGGTGATCGGCGAGTGAGCGGCTCAGTGCCGCGCGTCCATCACCACCGGCATGCCGCGGGAGGGCCCGTACGTGATGGCGCGCTGCACGGGGCGCATGCGGTAGCCGGGCGCGATGCGCAGGTCGGCCAGCCGCAGCACTTCGGCCAGCACGACCTTCATCTCGTAGGTGGCGAACGCCGCACCGAGGCAGCGCCGCACGCCGCCGCCGAAGGGGAAGAAGTGAGACGGGCTCGGGCGCACGCCGAGGAAGCGATCGGGATGGAAGCGCGCGGGCTCCGGCCACAGGTCGGGTCGGCGATGGACGAGGTAGATCGCGGGCGAGACGACGACGCCCGCGGGCAGGTCGCGTCCGCCGATGCACGCCGGAGCGTGCAGCATACGCCCCGTGAAGGCAACGACCGGCGTCAGGCGCTGGGTCTCCTTCAGGACCGCGTCCAGGTACTCGAGCCGGCTCACGTGTTCGGGCTCGAGCGGCCCGTCGCCCAGCACGGCGTGCAGCTCGTCGCGCAGGCGCCGGTGCACGTCGGGATGGCGTAGCACCTGGTAGAAGGCCCAGGCGAGCGACGTCGCCGTGGTCTCGTGCCCGGCCATCAGCAGCGTGAACATCTCGTCACGCAACTCGGGGTCGGTCATGCGCTCGCCGTGCTGGTCGCGGGCGTCGAGCAGGAGCGACAGGATGTCGGTCCGGCCCGCCGTGCCCTCGGTGCGGCGTCTGGCCATCTCCGCGTACAGGATGTCGTCGATGGCGCGCGCCCGGCGCACGTACTGGCCCCACGGCGAGAGACCGCGCAGCTCGACCTGGAGGAACGGAGGCACGACGAAGGCGGCGGCCGGTCCGTCTGCCAGGGCGAGGAAGCGATCGATCCGGCGCCGCAGCTCGACCAGCCTGGGGCCGTCGTCGATGCCGAAGACGGCTCGCAGGATGACATCGAGGGTGATGGTCTGCATCTCGTGGTGGATCGGAAACGGGTGCCCCAGCGGCCAGCCGTCGAGCACGCGCTGCGCGCTCTCGCGCACGAGCCGCCCGTAGAGGTACACGCGCTCGCCGTGGAACGGCGGCGACATGAGCCGGCGTTCGCGCAGGTGGCGCTCGCCGTCGAGCACGAGCAGGGCATGCTTGCCGAGCAACGGCACCAGGATGTCGCCGGCCGCTTCGCCGGCGCGGAAGGTCTCGGGATTCCCGGCGTGGATGTCACGAATGGCGTCGGGGTGGCTGCAGAAGACATTGGTGCGCCCGCCGATCAGGCGAAGGGTGAACCAGTCGCCCCAGCGCCGCGCGCACGCCTCGATGGTCTGCAACGGCCGGAACGCGAAGCGGAGGGTCTGGAACAATCGCGGCGCGGTGGGACCGGGCGGCAGCGACGGCCCCGTCGGCTCGGTCCGGGAAGAAGCGTCCTGGAGCTGGAAGCGGAGAGCGCTCATCGGAACCTCCGTGGGGCCGCGGCCCGGCAGCTCAGCGCGGGAGCAGGCCCTGGTAGACGATCTGCTCGAAGACCGGCATCAGCTCGGCGTACGGAATGTGCTGCTGGAGCGACAGCATACCGCCGCTCAGGAAGAGCACGTAGGCGGCGCGCTCGGGATCGATGTCGCCGAACGTGCCCTCGCGGATTCCGTCGCGGATCACGTCGGCGATCATGGCCACGTTACGGCGCTGCATGTCTTCGTACAGCTGCTCGATCAGCGGCGCGAAAACGATGTCGGTGTCGCGCGTGACGATGGCGGTCATGAGCGCGTTCTCCGCCGCGAAGCTGACGCTGGCGGTGCCCAGCCCGCGCAGGCGCTCCACGGCCGTGCCCGGGCCCTCGAGCGCGCGGCGCGACTCCGCCAGCCAGGCGTCGTTCATGGCCTGCACCACGGCGAGGAAGACCGCTTCCTTGCCGGCGAAGTACCGGTACACCGTCCCGACCGCGACGCCCGCCGCGCGCGCGATCTCGGCGATGCTCGTCCGGCGGTACCCGAAGGCCTCGAAGCGCTGTCGCGCGGCATCGACGATCCGGGCCCTGGAGATCGCCTCCGGAGCGGGCCCGTTGGTCATAATGAACGTTTGCCTCTAAACGTTCATTCCTGTCAAGACCTCACGCGGGCTCGGGGTCCGGATGCCCTTCTCGACCGGCGGGGAAGACCGAGTGCAGCTGATGGCGGGGATGCCGCAGCCGGAGCGCGCGCCGCCGTCCGACGCCGAGCTTCTGGCGCACCGCCTCGGCGTCGATGCCGACCATCGCGCACACGTTCTCGAAGCTGAACAGCCATTTCGTGTCGTCGGACGCGAACCAGCCCTCGACCCCGTCGATCAGGGAGCGGCTTCGCGCCAGTGACTCGGGGAGCGCGAGCGGTCGCGGCAGGGCGCGGCGTCGCTCGAGGTCCGCCACGGCCTGTTCGAGTACGGCCAGTGCCAGCTGCTGCGCGGGGCTGGTGGGGCGGCTCCCGGGACCGTCGAAGGCTCCCACGCGACCCATGGTAGCCCGATTCGGCTTTTCCCGAAGGTGAACTTTCTGCGACAGGCGCCGCGACGATCGCGGCGCGGCTAGGGGGTGACGCGCCAGTCCGCGAAGTAGGGCAGCGCAGCGGCCGTGCGGGCGATGGCGTCCCGGGCGGCGAGCAGCTCGCCCGTCGTGTCCCAGGTGCCGTCGACGAGCTGCTGCCGTGCGGACTCCGGCATCGAGATCGGAAAGCTCGCGTCGCCCGCGGTGACGCGCATGGCCTCCAGGTCGACGTACATCTCGCGCGCGGGATTCGCCTCGCAGCGAGCCATCAGGTCGGCCACGGCGGCCGCATCGGCCGTCACGCAGGGGATGCCCAGCGCCAGACAGTTGCCGGCGAAGATCTCGGCGAACGACTCGCCCACGATGGCCTGGATGCCGCGGCCCCAGCGCATGATGGCCTGCGGGGCGTGCTCGCGCGACGAGCCGCAGCCGAAGTTGCGATTCACCAGCAGGACGCGGGCAGCCCGGAAGCGGGGATCGTCGAACGGGTGCAGCTCACCCGCGGCCTTTGCCTGGGCGCGGTCGTCCTCGAACGCGGCGGCGCCCAGTCCCTCGAAGACGACGCTGCGGAGAAACCTGGCGGGGATGATGCGATCGGTGTCGATGTCGTGGCCGCGGACCGGGATCGCCGGGCCGCCGCTCCGTACGCGCTTGGCCTCCTCCATGATCAGGCTCCTTCCGTGTCGATGCCGAAGAGCTCGCGAGCGTCGGTCACCTCGCCGGCGATGGCGGCGGCGGCGACCATGACGGGCGACATGAGGAGCGTGCGGCCCGTCGGCGAGCCCTGGCGGCCCTTGAAGTTGCGGTTGGACGACGAGGCGCACAGCTGGGTGCCTTCGAGCTTGTCGGGATTCATGGCGAGGCACATCGAGCAGCCCGCCTCGCGGAAGTCGAAGCCCGCGTCGCGGAAGACCCGATCCCATCCGCGGCGCACCGCCTCCTCGCGCACGCGCTGCGAGCCGGGCACCACCAGCGCCTGCACGTGCGGCGCGACCCGGAAGCTGCGGCCGCGGATGCGCCGCACCACCTCCTCGAGATCGGAGAGCCGGCCGTTGGTGCACGAGCCGATGAACGCGACGTCGATCTTCGTGCCGCGGATGGGCTTGCCGGGCTCGAGACGCATGTAGCGATAGGCCTCGCCGACCAGCGGGCGCTCGGCCTCGGGAAAGTCGCCGGCCGCGGGCAGTGCCGCGCCCACCGGCGTCGACTGACCCGGCGTGATCCCCCAGGTGACGACGGGCTCGATGTCCTCGCCGCGCAGGCGCACCACGTCGTCGTAGTGCGCGTCCGGGTCGCTTCGCATCGATTCCCAGTAGGCCACCGCCCGATCCCACGCCGGCTCGCCGGGCACGAAATCGCGGCCCCGGAGATAGTCGTAGGTGGTGCGGTCGGGATTGACGTAGCCGCAGCGCGCGCCGCCCTCGATGGACATGTTGCACACCGTCATCCGCTCCTCCATCGAGAAGCGATCGATGACCTCGCCCGCGTACTCGTAGGCGTAGCCCACGCCGCCGTGCACCCCGAGGCGGTTGATGATCCAGAGGATCACGTCCTTGGCGTAGACGCCGGGACGCAGCCGGCCGTTCACCTCGATGCGGCGGACGCGGAGCTTGTCCATGGCGAGGCACTGGCTGGCGAGGACGTCGCGGACCTGCGACGTGCCGATACCGAAGGCGATGGCACCGAACGCGCCGTGCGTGGAGGTGTGGGAGTCGCCGCAGCAGATCGTCATGCCGGGCTGGGTCAGCCCGCGCTCGGGCCCGATCACGTGGACGATGCCCTGCTCGCCCGCGCTTGGCGCGAAATAGCGCAGGCCGTGTTCGGCGACGTTGCGCTCGAGGTGCTGGAGCATCTCCTCGGCCATCGGGTCGGCGAGCGGACGCGCCTGGCTGTGCGTCGGGATGATGTGGTCGACGGTCGCGAAGGTGCGCTCGGGGTAGAGAACCCGCAGTCCGCGGTCCCGCAGCATCGAGAACGCCTGCGGGGAGGTGACCTCGTGGATGAGATGGAGCCCCATCAGGAGCTGGTACTGGCCCGAGGGCAGCTGGCGCACGGTGTGCGCGTCGAAGACCTTCTCGTAGAGCGTGCGGCTCATGGAGCCTCCTTGGCGTGGCGGGTCGCGTAGGACTCCAGCCGGGTGATCAGCTCGCCGCTCAAGTCGGTGAAGGCGGCGAGCGCGCGGGGATCGAGGTCCATCCAGACGACGTCGACCGCCCGGCGGCGGAGTCCGCGCAGCGCGTCCAGCGTCTTGCGGCCGCGCGCGGTGAGCTGGTAGCGGCGCTGGCGGCCGTCGGTGTCGGAGACCGACACCGTGATGAGCCGCTTGCGCAGGAGCTGGCGGATGATGCGGGACACGGCCGGCGGGCTCGAGTCGCGGTGGCGGGCGAAGAGCGACGGCATGAAGCGCTCGCTGGCGATGCGCTCGAGCACGTCCCACTGTGCCTCGGTGAGGCCCGCGCCCTGGGCGAGCTGGGCACGGCGCTGGCGAAACAGGTCCACCAGGCGCTGCAACCGGCCGATGGCCTCGTAAACGTCGGCCGTCTGCGCCGTCCGTGCCTTCATGCAGGCCAATAGTTAACACATGTCAATTATCGTGCGCAAGAGGCTTCCGGAGGGATGCGCAGGTCGCCCGGCGCGCAGCGGTCTGGTAGCACCGGCCCCGTCATGCCCGCTTTCGAGCTTCCCGCGGTCGCCGTGCACGACCTCCGCAAACGCTTCGCGCGCACGACGGCGCTGGCCGGGGTGTCCTTCGAGGTGCGCGCGGGAGAGGTCGTCGGGCTGCTCGGCGCCAACGGCGCGGGCAAGACCACGACCCTGCACATCCTGCTCGGGTTGATCCTGCCCAGCGCGGGTCGCGTCGAGCTGTTCGGCCACGGGCCGCGCGCGAACGGGAAGGCGGCGCTCCGTCGGGTGGGCTTCGCGTCGCCCGAGGCGCTGATGGACTGGCGCCTGACGGTCGCCGAGAACCTGCGCATCTATGCGGGCCTGTACGGGGTGGGCCGGCACGCGGTCGAACGCATGGTCGAGCGCTTCGAGCTCGAGCCGCTGGCGCGCCAGCCTTTCGGCGAGCTGTCGCTCGGGCAACAGACCCGTGCCGGCCTGGCCCGCGCTCTGCTGCACGATCCGGATCTGCTCGTGCTCGACGAGCCCACCGCGAGCCTCGACCCCGACATCGCCGACAAGACCCGCGGCCTTCTGCTCCAGGTGCGCCGCGAACGCGGCCTCGCGATCCTCTACTCGTCGCACAACATGACCGAGGTGGAGGACGTCTGCGATCGCGTGGTCTTCGTTCACCACGGCCGCGTGGTGGCCGAGGGCACGCCGCTCGCGGTCTCGCGCCAGGTGCTCGGCAGCGACGCGCTCGACGCCGCCTCGATGCAGGAGGTGTTCTTGAAGATCTCCCGGGGGGGCGCGGCATGAGCCGGCGCATCGGGGCACTCCTGCTGCGCTACCTGCTCCTCATCCGGCGCGACTACTCGCGGGTCGTCGACCTCGTCTACTGGCCCCTGCTCGACATCACCGTGTGGGGCCTCTTCACCTTCTTCATCTGGCGCGCGCAGATGCAGCTGCCGAACGCGATGGCGATACTGCTGGGCGGGGCCATCCTGTGGAACGTCTTCCTGCGCGCGGCCCAGGACGTCAGCGTCTCCTTCCTCGACGACGTGTGGGCGCGCTCGGTGGTGACCGTCTTCGCCTCGCCGCTCACCTTCGCCGAGTTCGCGGTCTCCGTCATGCTGGTCGGCCTGGTGAAGGTGGTCATGTCGCTCGCGCTCATGGGGCTGGCCGCGTGGGCGCTCTATGCCTTCCGCCTGACCACGCTCGGCTGGGCGCTCCTGCCGTTCGCCGGCAACCTCGTTCTCTTCGGCTGGACGCTCGGCCTGGTGGCCTTCGCCATCATCCTGCGCTTCGGCGGCCGCTGGCAGATCCTCGCCTGGAGCCTGCCCTTCACGGTCCTGCCCGTGTCGTGCGTCTTCTATCCGGTCTCGGTGCTACCGCCGGGCCTGCAGGTCGTGGCCCGCGCCTTGCCGGCGACGCACGTCTTCGAGGGCATGCGGACGGTGCTCCTCGAGCACCGCATCGCGTGGGACCAGCTCGCCTGGGCGAGCGCGCTCAACCTCGGCTATCTCGCCCTCGCGGCATCGCTCGTGGCCCTGGCGCTCCGCATCGCGCTGGAGCGCGGCTTGCTGCCGAAGATCCGCTGAGGTCGGCGCCGGGTCACCGAGCAGCCGCGATGCCGGGAACGTGGCGCGCGTTTCGCACGATCAGCGCATTGATCAGGATCGTCACCAGCGACGTCCCGAGGATGGCGTCGTAGAGCGGGCGTGTCAGGAGGCCGTGGTCGAGGCCGACCTTGCCGAGGATGTAGGAGAACTCGCCGATCTGGGTCATGGTCAGGGCGGCGAATGTCGCCGTGGCGGTCGGGTAGCCGGCCGCACGGATGATGCCGGTCCACACGCCGAGCTTACCGAGCGAGACCAGCAGCACCATGGCGATGACCGCTGGCAGCTCGGCGATCAGCACCGCTGGCCGGATCAGCATCCCGACCGAGACGAAGAAGATCGCGACGAAGATGTCGCGGATCGGCAGCACGCGGTCGAGCGCCCGATGCGCCAGTTGTGATTCGCTGATCACCATGCCGGCCAGGAACGCGCCCAGCGCGTGCGACAGGCCGAGCACCACCGTGAGTGCGGCCGTCGCCATGGCGATGGTCACGGCCGTGAGGAGTAGCAGCTCGTCGTTGGCCGTCCGGGCGACGGCGACGAGAATGCGCGGGATGACGTAGCGCGCCAGCCACACCGTCGGGACGAGGATCAGCGTGGCGAGCAGAAGACCGCGAGCGAGCGAGAGCAGATGACTGCCGCTGGACGGACCGAGGGCCGGAATGAGCAGCGTCATCACCACCACCGCGAGATCCTCGACCAGGGTGATCCCGACGACGACCTGCCCGTGCGGCGCGGTGAGCTCGCCGCGTTCCATGAGGAGCTTCAGCAGGACCATGGTGCTGGCCACGCTCAGCGCGGCCCCCACCACGACCGATGCGGTCGTCCCCCACCCGAGGAACCAGCCGACCCCGACGGCGAGGAGCGTGATCAGGACGATGCCGAGCGGTCCGCCGATCAGCGCCAGGCGGCCGACGCGCACCAGCTCGCGCAGGGAGAACTCGACCCCGATCGAGAACATCAGCAGGATGACGCCGATCTCGGCGATCTGCTCGAACGGGTGCGGGTCGGCGATGGTCGGCCCCGGCGTGAAGGGACCGACCAGGATGCCCGCCAGGACGTAGCCGACGATCAGCGGCTGGCGCAGGAGCTGCGCGAGCATCGCCCCGCCGCAGGCGGCGAGGAAGAGCAGGCCGAAATCGAGGAAGAACCGGGTCTCGTGCACACGTCAGGCAGGTCGCTGGGTGTGCCCGCGGGCGCCGTGGGTCTCGGCCGTGATCCGGCTGCGCGGCGGAACGGAATCGACCAGCCAGACGTTGCCACCGATGACGGAGTGAGCGCCGATCACGGTCTCGCCGCCGAGGATGGTCGCGCCGGCGTAGATGGTCACGTGCTCCTCGATCGTCGGGTGGCGCTTCGTGCCGCGCAC
Source organism: uncultured delta proteobacterium (assembly GCA_963815115.1). GTDB lineage: Bacteria > Desulfobacterota > Binatia > DP-6 > DP-6 > CAVQLX01. Next base: position 1,303,405 of record CAWFFN010000005.1, read on the forward strand.
GAGGGTCGGGTCGCGCTCGAGGCTGAGCGCCCCGAGCGTCACGCCCTGGTAGATCTTCACGTGGTCTCCGATCTCCGTGGTCTCGCCGATGACGACGCCGGTCCCGTGATCGATGAAGAAGGACTCGCCGATCGTGGCACCAGGGTGGATGTCGATGCCGGAGATGGAGTGCGCGTGCTCGGCCATGATCCGCGGCAGCATCGGCACCCCCTGGCGATGGAGCTCGTGGGCGATGCGGTGCACCGTGACCGCCTCGATCGATGGGTAGCTGAAGATGACCTCCTCGACGCCGTTGGCGGCCGGGTCGCCCTGGAAGGCGGCGAGGACGTCCTTGGAGAGCAGGGCGCGCAGCCGGGGCACCTTGCGCAGGAACTCGAGGGTGGCGGCGCCCGGCCAGTCGGCGTCTTGCGGGGCGGCGGCCGAGCGAAACCCCTCGTAGCTGACCGCGCGCCGGATCTGGTCGCTCAGGATCTCGTAGGCGGGATAGAGATGGGTGGAGACGGCGTGGCGGAGCTTCTGCTCGTGCAGCTCGCCGGTGGCATAGTACCCCAGGTACATCACCGCCTTGAGGTGATTCAGGGCCTCGATCACCTGGCGCTTGTTGGGGAGTTGCGCGCTGCTCAGGCTGTCGATCAGGCGACCCGCACCATAGCTCCCCGCGACCTCGCCGATGACCTCCTCGAGCTCCGCCAGTCGCCGTGTGCTCATCCGTGCCGTCCCCCGTTGCCGACCTCCTAGCCCGCGCCCGAAGCCCGGGCAAACCCGACGCGGGGCTCGCCTTCTTGGCGGGTTTGGACTATCCTCCGCCACCATGCGCCGGATGCTGCTCGTCGGCTGCCTCGCTGTTGCCCTCGCCTCGCACGCCGGGGCGGGCACGGAGCAGACCGTCGAGGGGATCGCGCCGCCCGCAGAGCAGGAGGTCAACGGCTTCGGCCCCGGCCAGGAGCAGGTGGTCGAGGGCTTCGGCAGCGGGACCGAGCAGGTCGTCGAGGGCACGGCCCCGGCGAGCGACGCGGCAAAGCTGGCGTCCAACGTGGGAAAGGTGGCCATCGGTGTGACCGCTGCCGGTGTCTCCCTCGCGGCCATGGCCGCGATGCTGATGTTCCTCTGAAATCGTTGACCGTCGGGGGGAGGGTGGCTTTTCCTCCGCCGATGGGGTAGATGCGACACTGAACCCGGGCCGAGCGCATAGGCGACGCGCTCAGAAGCCCACCCGCGCGCGAGCGACGCGCAAGCCGAGGGCGCACGCGGTCACGAGGCGCGAGGCCCGAGGGCCTTGCGAAGCCGGTCCGCCAGGTCCTCATCGGCCTGGCCTCCAGCGAATGGAAGCACGGTGGAGACCCTGGAAAGCACAGCCCTGGAGATTCCTGCCACGGTCGGTCTCGACGACATCCGTCGTACGGCGCGCGAGCGCTTCGGGATATCGCGGCTCTATCGCGAGCAGGAGCGAGCCATCACGTCGGTCCTCGAGGGCCGCGACACGTTGCTCGTCATGCCCACGGGCGGTGGCAAGTCGCTGTGCTACCAGCTGCCGTCGCTGCTCTTGCCGCAGCCCACGGTCGTGGTCTCGCCGCTCCTCGCGCTGCTCGAAGACCAGTATCTGAAGATGCAGCAGTTCGGCGTCCCGACCGTTCGCCTCGACAGCACGGTGGGCGTCGCGGATCGTCGCGAGGGTCTGGCGCGCATCGCGAAGGGCGGTCCGTTGCTGATCCTGACCACCCCGGAGACGCTCGCCGGCAACGAGCTCGGCCGCTTGCTCGAGATCGTGCCGCCCGCCCTGGTGGCGGTGGACGAGGCGCACTGCATCTCGGAGTGGGGCCACGATTTCCGTCCCGCCTACCTCGCGCTCGGGCAGCGCCTGCAGCAGCTCCAGGCCGGTCGCATCCTCGGCCTGACGGCCACGGCGACTCCGCCCGTGCGCGACGACATCGTGCGCTACCTGGCGCTGCGCGAGCCGGACATCATCGTCTCGTCCCCGCACCGCCAGAACCTGCTCTTCGAGGTGCGGCGCGCCGGCGGCGACGAGAAGCTGCGCCAGCTCGCCAAGCTCGCCCGGCGCTTGCCGCGTCCGGGCATCGTGTACTGCTCCACCACGAAGTCGGTCGAGGACGTGTGGCTCGGGCTCCGCCTCATCAAGGTCCCGTGCGCGCGCTACCACGGGAAGATGACCGACAAGGATCGCACGCAGCACATGGCTCGCTTCATGCGCAAGGGCAAGCGCATCGTCATGGTGGCGACGAGCGCGTTCGGCCTCGGCATCGACAAGCCGGACATCCGCTACATCGTGCACTACCAGGCGCCGGCGTCCCTCGAGCGCTACGTGCAGGAGGCCGGACGCGCGGGTCGCGACGGGCAGATCGCCCGCTGCATCCTGCTCTTCGACGAGAGCGATCTCGCGATCCAGGAGCATCTCCTGGCGCTCTCCCGCCTGTCGCCGACTCTGCTCGGGCGCTTCGGGCGCGCACTCGCCGCCTGGGCGGGTGAGGAGCGCGACGCCAACATCGAAGAGCTGGCGCTCTCGGCGGGCATCTCGCAGCGCGCGGCCAGCTCGCTGGTGACCGTGCTCGTCGAGGCGGGGATCTGCGAGCGCGTGCCGGGAGGGCGCGTCCATCCGACGGTGGCGCTCGATACGCTCGTCGAGCGTGTCGAGGGACTGCGCAGCCGCTTCGAGATCCTCCGGCGCGAGGACGCGCGCCGCCTGCGCGCCGTCGTCGAGTACGCGACCGAGGCGGGCTGCCGGAGCGACGCCTTGCGGCGTTACTTCGGTGACGTCGACTCCCGTCCGTGCGGGCGGTGCGACCTCTGTCGCGCCCAGGGCGTGGCGGAGCCTGCGCGTCCGGGCCGGCGGCGGCGCCATCGCGATCGCCGCCGCGGCGGCGTCGCGCCCGGAGTGACGGCACCGCCGGCAGGCGAGGGAATCGCCGCCGCACCGGCCGAGGACGGCGAGCGGCGTCGCCGTCGGCGTCGGCGGGGACGGCGGCGCGGGGGCGCCGGCCCGGTGCCGCAGCAGCCGGTTCAAGCTGCTGCCCCGCCACCACCATCCTTCGCGCTGCCTCCGCTCGATCCGGAGGCAGACGATCTCGCCGCCGAGCTGGGCGCGCCCGGGCTGCCTCCGTCTCCGACCGACGGCACTGCTGCCGGCGCGCCTCCTCCCCCGGGGCGAGCAGGCACCGCCGGCGGCGGCGCCGGCGCCGCAGTCACGGAGCGCGGACCGAGACCACGTCGACCTCGAGCCCGTCTCAGGCGTAGCGAAGCGCCTCGACCGGCGCCCGGCGTGTCGCTTGCAGGACCGGCGGCAGGGCGGCGAGCGCCGCCAGAGCCGGGGGCAGCAGCGCGGCGGCGGCGACGAGCCGGGGAGTGACCAGGAAGACGGGCGCGCCCACCCGCTCGGTGATGACGTTGAGCCCGTGCGTGAGGATGCCGCCCGCGACCAGCCCGAGCAGGCTGCCCGCAAGGCCGAGGAGCACGGCCTCCAGCACCAGCCGGCCGACGATCTGGGCGCGGGTCGCTCCCACCACCCGCCACAGCCCGATCTCACGGCGCCGCTCCACCATGGCCGTGATGGTGGTGTTGGCGACCGCCAGTGTTGCCACCAGCAGCGCCACCAGGCCGCCTCCCTCGATCACGCCCCTCAGAAAGGCGAGGGTGCGGTCGAGCTGCGCTTCGGCCTGTGCGGGTGACACGACCGACAGGCCAGGCACGTGGTCGCGGATGCGCTGGGCGAGCGCCTCCGGATCCTCGCCCTCGTTCCAGAAGACTGCGGCCGCGGTGGCGATCGGCAGCACCGTCGCCCCCGGTATGAGCGTGAGACGGCGGAGCACCGGCTCGCTGTCGAGCAGCAGGCGCTCGGCGGTGGCGAAGGGCATCATCACGAAGCTGTCCGGGCCGGTCAGGGTGGGCTCGAGCACCCCCACGACCCGGAAATCGTGTCCGCGCACCCGGATCGTCGAGCCGAGGTCCGCTCCGAAGCGCTTGGCCACCTGGCTCCCGATGACCACCTCGTTGCCATCCGGGGCGGGGATGAACTGGCCCACACGGACGCGCGGCGGTGGCGAACGGCTGTTGCGGGTGAGGAGCGCCGCGTCCACCCCGAAGACGAGGGGGGCCAGGGTGAAGGGCATGGAGGTGGGGCTCTCCGCGACCGGGAACATGACGATCGGTGCGACCTCGGCGACGCCCGGGACCTGGCGGACTCCCTCCAGCTGCTCGCCGGCGACCAGGGCCCCGCGGGACATGCCGGTGCCGATGTCCCCGCCGGCACCGCTGACCGTGATCTGACCGGCACCGAAGTCGCGTCCGCCCTCGACCAGGCGGCTCGTCCGCTCCGAGAGCGCTCCCAGGAGGACCAGCGCGGCCGCCCCGATGGCGATCCCGCCGGCGGTGAGCATGCTTCGTAGCGCGTGCCGGCGCAGCTCCCGGATCGCGTGGCGGAGCATGGATGCCTGCTCGTAGATGAGGGGTCGATGGGGTGCAACCCGACCGGCGTGCGCCTCCGCGGCGGGGAGAAAACTGGGCGCCTCCCGTCGACCAACGCCGGCTCCTGCGCTACACTCCGCGCAATCGGTGCCAGGAGGTGACGCGGTGGGCGATGAGGCACAGGAACGCGTTCCGGCGAGCGAGCTGACGACCGGGTCGAACGTGCCTGCCCGCGTGCGCTCGGCCTTCCTCGCGCGAGGCCGGACCCGCGCCCCCGAGCCAAGGGTGCGCTTCGGATGGTCGCTGTTGCCGGGGCTCGCCTGTCTCGGGCCCTCGCAGCGATCCGCGGCGGGACCGATCCTCGTCGCCGCGGATGCCCTGCGCGCGGAACGTCTCACTCTGCTCGGCCGTACCGCACCGTGTGATCGGGGCGTCGACTGGGCGGCGCGCGACGCCACGCCATCGTGGCGCGTCGCACTGCACGGCCTGGAGCACTTGATGCCTGCGGGCTTCGCCGCCGCCCTCGCGGAATCTCCGCAGGAGCGGGCGACGTGGTGGGAGCTGGTCAGGGCACACCTGCTCGACTGGCTGCACGAAGGACGCCGCGGCCACGGCGCCGCTGCACGGCTCGAGGCTCAGACGCGGCGGACGACCAATCTCATCCGCCTGGCCACCATCTTCTCCGAGGAGCTGCTCGCCGACCCGGATGCGCGCCGCGCGCTGCTGGACGCCGTCTACACCGACGCCACCTCGCTGGCGGTGACGGTGCCGCGCCAGCCCGCGGACGTGTGGCTCGTAGTGGGCGCGAACGCCCTCTTCACGGCCGGCCGCTTCTTCGACGGCGAGGAGGCGCGCGGGTGGGTCGAGAGCGCCACCGCGATCCTGTGGCGCCAGCTGCGGGAGCTGGTGCACGACGACGGCGGCCTGCGCGATCGCAACCCTGCTCGCCACGCCCTGGCGCTCGCGGAATACCTCGAGGTCCTCGCCTCGCTGTGGACGGCGATGGAGGAGATCCCGGCGTGGGAGCGCAAGCGGGTCAAGGCGATGGCGTACTGCCTCGCGCGCCTGCTGCACCCGAGTGGCGAGCTCGCGCTGGGCGACGGGGGCACCCTCGCGCCGCCGCACCCCGGTCGCGAGCTTCTCTCGGTGGCCGCAGTCGTGCTGGAGGAGCCCGCCCTCTCGGCACCGGGCGACCTGCCCGGCATCTGGCCGCTCGCCATCCTCGGCGAGCGGGGCCGGCGCGTGTATCAGGGCCTCGCGCGTCTGCCGCAGGCGCCGGCGCCGCGCGCGCTCAGGCGTACGGGTTTCTACGTGCTGCCCGGCGCCGACGGGGACGTCATGGTGCTCGACGCCTCCGCGTCGGGCGCGGGCGGCCGCATCGGAGGGTTCGCCTTCGAGCTGTCGGTCGGCGGCCAGCTCCTGATCGTCGGCGCGGGAGCCGGCGCCGACGACGGCCATCCCATGGCGCCGTACGCGCGCAGCGCTCGGGCGCGCAACGTCGTCCTCGACCGCCAGACCCTCGCGCCCCTGCCGGGACGAGGCGCCCACGAAGCCCATATCTACTGGACCATGCGGGACGGCCTCCTGTGCTTCTCCGGCCTCGACCAGCGCAGCGCGGACCTTCGCCACCGGCGCTGCGTCTTCTGTCTGCCGGGCCGCTTCTGGATCGTCTGCGACGAGCTGATAGGCAACGGGCACTGGGAGGGCGAATCGCTGGTGCACCTGCATCCGCAGGCGCGGCTGCTGGCGACGTGCGCCGGGCGGCCGTCGTTCGTTGCCGAGCGCTCCGAGACGTCGCGGGTGGCCATCGTCCTCGCTAGCGGCGGCGAGGTACGGGTGCACACCGGTCTCGCCGGAGCCAGGCCACAGGGATGGTATGCGACGGGTCCTGGCGAGTTCGTGCCCGCCCCCGCTCTGTCGGTCACGGTCGAGGGTGCGCTGCCGCTGGTCACCGGCTATGCGCTGCTCCCGCGCAGCGCGAAACCGGCCACCCTCGCCGTCGAGCGCGATGCCTTCCAGCTGAGCGCCGTGCTGCGGCAGGGCGACGAGGAGTTCGCGATCACCGTGATGGAGCACGACGTCGAGCTCGCCCGGCGCCGGCCGTCACTCGAGGGCCCCGCTCCGGACCAGCTCGGTGATGAGCGCCTCGTCGTAGCCGAGTAGATCCGCCAGCACGGTCGAGGTGTCGCGGCCATACGTTGGTGCGTCGTCGGGGACGATCGCCGGCGTGCGCGAGAGATGAAAGCGCGTCGCCTCGATCGTGGTCGCTCCGAGGCTCTCGTGCGGAACGCGGAGGAAGTGGCCGCGGTGGGCGAGCTGGGGGTCGGCGCACAGCGCCGCGCTGTCCTGGACCGCGCTCGCCGCGACGCCGTGTGCCTGGAGCAGGGCCTCGATCGCCGCCGCGTCACGCGGCCTGGTCCAGGCGGCCAGCTCGTCGTCGAGCGCCGCCTCGTGCGCGCGGCGCGCGTCGGCGCTGGCGAAACGCGGGTCGCAGGCGAGCTCGGCACGTCCCATGGCGGTGCACAGCGCCCGGAACGGCGGGTCGCCGTCGACGGCGATGGCCACCCAGCGGTCGTCGCCCGCCGCGGGATAGACGCCGTGCGGGACCAGGTCCCGGTCGCGATTGCCGACCCGGCCGGGCAGCCGGCCGTTGGCGACGTGATCGAGCAGCGCGGCGCCGAGGAGGTGCAGCGACGCCTCGGCCTGGGAGAGGTCGATGTACTGCCCGGCTCCCGTGCGGCGCCGGTACTCCAGGGCCGCCAGGATCGCCGCCGCGATGAAGCGCGGCGACACGTAGTCGGTGTATGCGCTGAACGGGCCCGCCGGCGGGCGATCGGGCCAGCCGCCGAGGTTCGAGAACCCCGAGACCGCGGCGGCGAGGTTGCCGTAGCCGGCGAACGACGCCCACGGGCCCGTCTGTCCCATGAGACAGGTGCTGAGCATCACGACGTCGGCCTTGACGGTTCGGAGCGCGTCGTAGTCGAGCCCCCACCGGCGCATCACCCCGGGCGCGAACGACTCCGTCACCACGTCGGCCCAGCGCACCAGGTCGAGCACCACCGCGCGGCCCTCCGGGCGGCTCGGATCCAGGGTGAGCATGCGCTTGTTCGCGTTGGCGTTGTGGAACAGCGCGGAGCGCTCGGCTCCGGGCCGGCCGCCGTGGAACGGCGCGAGCGTTCGCGCCGTGTCGATCCGGCGCGTCGACTCGACCCGCACCACCGTGGCGCCGTAGTCGGCCAGGACGCGGGTGGCGGACGGGCCTGCGATGACCCACATGAAGTCGAGTATCTTGACGTCGGAGAGCGGCGCGGCGGCCATGGTCAGACGATCCCGCGGCGGACGAGGCCGTCCACGTCGAGGCCGAGCTCGTTCCCGTAGATCTCGGCGTTGTGCTCGCCGACGGTCGGGGGCCTGCGCCGGTAGCGGATCGGGGATGCGGCGAACCGCGCGAAGGGGCCTGGATGGGGGAAGGCGCGGCCGAGCTCCGGATGCTCGAGGCGCTGCCAGTAGTCGCGCGCGGCGAGCTGCGGGCTCGCGACCACCTCGTCGAGCGTCGAGACCGGCGCGATGAGCAGCCCGCGGGCCAGAGCCAGGGCGAGCAGCTCGGCCTTCGTCCGCCTGCGCGTGCAGGCGTCGATGCAGGCTTTCACGCGCTCGAACTCGTCGAGCGGCTCCGCACCCGAGAGCAGGAGATCGCCGTAGCGGATCCAGTCCTTGTCCCGCGTCGTGGTGTCGCAGAACCCCTCCTCGTGCACCCACTCCATCAGTCGTCGCGCAAACGGCCCGATGGCGGAGCCGAAGAGAAAGGCGATCGCCACGTGGCCGTCGCGAGCCGGGAAGACGAAGCGGAGCGTGAAGCCGCCGTGCTTGATGCCGCCCGCCACGCGGTGGACCTGCGGCGCGCCCACGGCGGCGCACAGGATGTAGGACTGCGTCGCGAGCGCCAGTGCCTGCTGGGCGGAGACGTCGACGTGCTGGCCGCGGCCGGAGCGCTGGCGCTCGTGGTGCGCGATCAGTGCTCCCACGGCGGCCTCCGCGCCGGCATGAAGGTACGCCTGTGGCACCGGCAGCCGCACCGGCGGCCGGTCGTCGTCGCCCGTCAGCAGCAGCGGGCCGCCGGCGGCGAGGAGGATCAGGTCGCTGTCGGCAAGGGCGGCCCTGGGACCGGTCTGCCCGAACGGAGTGATCGACACGTAGACCAGCCCGGGGTGCTCGGCGAGCAGCTCGTCCGGTCCGAGACCGCGGGCGGCCATCGCACCCGGGTCGCCGGACTCGATCAGGAAATGTGCGCCACCGACCAGCCGGCGGAACACCTCGCGACCCTCGACGCGCTCGAGCGCGAGCGTGATGCTGCGCTTGTTGCGCGTCTGGGCCCACCAGGTGAGCGAGCGGTCGGGATGCGCGACGTCGTCGAGAAAGGGTCCGATGCGGCGCGCGGCCGAGCCGCCGCAGGGCTCGACCTGGATGACGTCCGCCCCGAGGTCCGCCAGCATCTGGCCGCAGAGGAGCCCGCGGTGGTTCGTCAGGTCGAGCACCCGGTAGGGCGACAGCATGGCGGCGCGGGCTCGATGCTCCGGCGGTCGTACGTGGACCCGGGGATCAGGCGCCGCGCCGCCGCGCCTCGACCGCCTGCCGGAACTCCTCGACCGAGTCGTGCAGGGCCTTCTTCTCGAGGCCGCTACGCACGAACCCGGGCAACCAGAAGCCGAGATCGATCGCCTGCGAGCACGTCGCCGTGGTGCGCCCGCCGGCCTCCTCGAAGCGGTACTCGCCGCTGATGGCCCGCACGTCGCCCTCGACGAACTCCCACGTCGCGCCGTGCGGCCGGTCGTAGGTGTAGTCGAGGACGTAGCGAATGGTCTTGACGGTCATGTCGAGCAGGAACTCGACGCGCTTCGGCAGCCCGTCGGCGTGATGCTCCAGCACGCGGCAGCTCGTGATCGGCGACGACCAGCGCGGATAGTCCTCGAACGCGACGAGGACGGCGAAGCAATCGGTCACGGGTGCGGCGATGGTGGTCGAGTACGACTGGCGATACTCGCTCACGCGTGCCCCTCTAGCCGGCGTGCGGGAGGCGCGTCAAGGGCGGGTGTGCGGATCTGCGGCTGTTCCCTATGGGGCGAAATCCGCTATGCTCCGCCCCGGAGATTCCCATGGCGGTACGGACGATCGAATGGAGAAACGGCAGCGTGGTCATGATCGACCAGCGACTGCTGCCCTCGCGCGAGGTCTACCGGGTGTATCGCGATCACCGCGAGGTGGCGCGTGCGATCAAGGACATGGTCATCCGCGGCGCACCCGCCATCGGCGTAGCCGCGGCGATGGGCATCGCGCTCGGGGCGCGCTCGCTGCGGCCCGGCGATCTGGCCCGCGACTTCGAACGGCTCTGCCGCGGCTTCGCGGCGACACGGCCGACGGCGGTCAACCTGTTCTGGGCCATCGAGCGCATGCGGCGGGTGTTCGTGCGCAACCAGCACCGGCCGATCGACACCCTGCGCACGCTGCTCGAGCGCGAGGCGCTCGCGATGCACGACGAGGACGTGGCCGCGAACCGGCGCATGGGAGAGTACGGCGCGGCGCTCATCGAGGACGGAGCCACCATCCTCACGCACTGCAACGCCGGCGCGCTCGCCACCGCTGGCTACGGCACGGCGCTGGGTGTCGTGCGGGCCGCGCGCGAGGCCGGCAAGCGCGTCCAGGTGATCGCCTGCGAGACCCGCCCCTTCCTCCAGGGCGCGCGGCTGACGGCCTGGGAGCTCAAGCGCGACCGCATCCCGGTGACGCTCATCACGGACAACATGGCGGCGCACTTCATGCAACGTGGCAAGGTGAGCTGCGTCGTCGTCGGCGCCGACCGCGTCGCGGCCAACGGCGACGTCGCGAACAAGATCGGCACGTACGGCCATGCCGTCCTGGCGCACCGGCACGCCATTCCGTTCTACGTGGCCGCGCCGCTCTCGACGCTCGATCTGGCCTGTGCGCGCGGCGAGCAGATCCCGATCGAGGAGCGCCCCGCTCGCGAGGTCTCCCACGTCTTCGACCGTCAGGTGGCGCCGAGCGGCGTCAAGATCGCCAACCCCGCGTTCGACGTCACGCCGAGCGAGCTGGTCACGGCGATCATCACCGAGCGCGGCGTCGCCCGCCAGCCGCTCGGCCGGACGCTGGCGCGCCTGGCGAGCGGCTCCGCCGCGACGCGGCCCGCGCGGGCGGAGCGCCGGCCGGAGCGACGCCGCGAAGCGCGCAAGGAACGCCGCCGCTAGGAGGGCGGCCCGAGACTCCGTCTCGGGCCGCGCTGCTCTATCCCCCGAGCCGGCGCGCGAGCCGCGCGTGCGCTGGCCAGGCGAGCCGGCTGTCGCGGCGGCGTCGCCGGCGGAGCGTGGCGGCGCGGCGGCGGAGCCCGTGGATGCGGAGCAGCGAGCCGGCCACCTGCCTCGCATCGAGCCTGCCGCGCTCGACGGCGCGCTCGACCCCCTCCATCGCCCGCACCGCGGCCTCGAGCGACTGGCAGGCGACCAGCATGTCACAGCCGGCCTCGAGCGCCGCCACCGCGATCCGCTCGGGCGAGCGCTTCCCGGCGACCGCGCCCATGTCGAGGTCGTCGCTGAAGAGCACGCCGCGAAACCCGAGCCGCCGCCGCAGCAGGTCGCGGCAGATGCGCGGCGACAGCGTCGCCGGGCGGCGCGGATCGAGGGCCGTGTAGACGACGTGGGCCGTCATCAGGGCGGGAAGGCCGGCGCCGACGGCGCGCGCGAAGGGCACGAGGTCGCGCTCCGCCAGCATGCGTCGCGAGAGCCGCACCCGCGGGAGAACGAAATGCGAGTCGCCGGCCGTGCTGCCGTGTCCGGGGAAGTGCTTGCCGCAGGCCACGACCCCGCCGCGCGCGAGGCCACGAGCGAGAGCGAGGCCGAAGCGTGCCACGCGTTGCGGCGTCGCGCCGAAGGCGCGATCGCCGATCACCTGGTTGCGCGGGTTCGACAGCACGTCGAGCACGGGCGCGAAGTCGAGGTCGATTCCCACCGCGGCGAGCTCGCGCGCCATGGCCAGCCCGACCGCTTCGATCGCGCGGGCATCGCCGTTGGCAGCGACGGTGGCGGCGGGCGGGAAGTGGGTGAAGGGTCTCGGCAGGCGGTCGACGCGACCACCCTCGTGGTCGATGGCGATCAGCGGGGCGACCCCGGCCCCCAGCTCGTGCAGCGAGGCGACGAGGTCGCGGAGCTGGCCGGCGGAGCGGATGTTGCGGCGGAAGAGCACGACGCCGCCAGGCGGGTGCTCGGTGAGGACGCGGCGGGTGGCGGGGTCGAGCGCGGGGCCCGGGATCCCGGTCATGAACAGGCCCGAGACGGTCCGGCGGAGCAGGCTGGTGGCCATTGCACGGCCTATAGCAACGGGTCAGGCACGAACGAAGTTCTGCTGGAACGACCGACCCACCTGTGCTAGCGGTGGCGTCTGAGTAGGCGGGGATGGCGGCGAACCGAAGGGTGGGGCGCTACATCGCGGTCGAGGGGCCAATCGGAGTCGGGAAGACGGCCCTCGCGAGACGGCTCGCCACCGAGTTCGGGTCGCAGCTGGTCCTCGAGCGAGTCGAAGACAACCCGTTCCTGAGCAAGTTCTACGAGGACCCCGAGCGACATGCCTTCCAGGCCCAGCTGTTCTTCACCCTCGAGCGCTACCGCCAGCAGCGCGAGCTCGAGCAGCACGGCATCGATGCCGCCGGCGGCGTGTGCGACTACCTCTTCGCCAAGGACGGCATCTTCGCCGGCGTCACCCTCAATCCGCACGAGCTGGCGCTCTACCGGCAGATCTTCCAGCTCCTCGATGCGCAGATTCCCCGGCCCGACCTGGTCATCTACCTCGAGGCCCGGCCCGACGTCCTCCTGCGACGAATTCGCAAGCGCGACCGTGACTTCGAGCGCGGCATCACCCCGGAGTATCTGGAGCGCTTGACGGAAGCATTCCGGACCTTTTTTCATCATTATTCGGACGCCCCACTTCTCGTGATCAACTGCTCGGACATCGACTTCGTGGAACACGGCGGCGATCTCGCCGACCTGATCAAGGAAGTCAGGGGCATGAAACAGGGGGTACAGCACTACATTCCGCTTGGATCCCGCTGAACGACCCCGACCCCATTCCGGGGCGGGGATTGAACGGACCGAGACGGGCAGGCACGACGGCGCGAGCTCACGGCGAGCACTGACACTCTCCCGGCACGACCCGGGACCCCGAGCAACGCGGCAGGGGATCCGGAAGGGACGCGGCGGGACGCTCTCCCACGGCAACGCTCCATACGGCCTCCCGGACGACCGGTCCGAGGAGGCTTTTTCACATGGAGACGACGCGCATCACGGTACCGGACCTGGGGCGGATGAAGGCGGCGGGGGAGCGGATCACGATGGTGACCGCCTACGACTGGACCTTCGCCCGGCTGCTGGATGCTGCCGGCGTCGAGCTGCTCCTGGTCGGCGACTCGCTCGGCAACGTGATCCAGGGCCACGACACGACGCTGCCGGTCACGCTCGACGAGATGGTCTACCACACGCGGCTGGTGACCCGCGGGGCCAGTCGCGCGCTGGTGGTCGGCGACCTGCCGTTCGGCTCCTACCAGTCGAGCCCCGAGCGCGCCGTCGAGAGCGCCGTTCGCCTGGTGAAGGAAGGCGGCGCGGCAGCGGTGAAGCTCGAGGGCGGCCTCAACATGGCGGCGACCATCGAGGCGATCGCACGCGTCGACATCCCGGTGATGGGGCACGTCGGACTCACGCCCCAGTCGGTCCACCGCATGGGTGGCCCCAAGGTCCAGGGCCGGCGTCACGGCAACGCGCCGGGCGGCCGCGGCCGCGTCCTCGACGACGCGCGAGCGGTCGAGGCGGCAGGAGCCTTCGCGGTCGTGCTCGAGGGCATCCCCCTCGATCTCGCCGCGGAGATCACGGCCGAGCTCGGCATCCCGACCATCGGCATCGGTGCGGGCGCCTTCTGCGACGGCCAGGTCCTTGTCCTGCACGACCTCCTCGGGCTCTCGCAGCGCGCGCCGAAGTTCGCCAAGGCCTACGCGGCGCTGGCGGACGAGGTCGTGCGCGCCGCCGAGGACTACGTCCGCGAGGTGAAGGCGGGCGACTTCCCGACCGATGCCCACTCGTACCACGCTCTCAAGCCGGTGGCGGCCAACGGCTGAGGTGACGGCCATGGAGATCATCACCGATCCCCGGGCGATGCAGGCCTGGTCCGACGGCGAGCGCCGGGCGGGCCGCCGCGTCGCCCTCGTGCCCACGATGGGCGCGCTGCACGACGGACATCTCGAGCTGGTGCGGGTGGCGCGCGCGCGGGCCGACCGCGTCGTGGTCTCGATCTTCGTCAACCCGATCCAGTTCAACCGGCGCGACGACTTCGAGCGCTATCCGCGCACGCTCGACGAGGACGCCGGCCTGTGCGCCACCGCCGGCGTCGACGTCGTCTACGCCCCGTCGCCGGGCGCCATGTATCCCGAGGGGTTCGCCTCCGGCGTGGAGGTGGCGGGGCTCTCCGAGCCGCTCTGCGGCCGGACGCGGCCCGGACACTTCCGCGGCGTCACCACCGTGGTGACCAAGCTGTTCAACGCGGTGCGCCCGCACTGCGCGGCGTTCGGCGAGAAGGACTGGCAGCAGCTGGCGGTGATCCGGCGGATGGCCGCCGACCTCGACACCGGGATCGAGGTGATCGGCGTGGCGACGGTCCGCGAGGCGGACGGCCTCGCGCTCTCGAGCCGCAACCGCCTGCTCGCGACCGAGGCACGGCGGGCCGCGGTCTGCGTGCCGCGCGCCCTCGAGGCGGCCGCAGCGGCGGTGGCGGGCGGCGAGACGACGGCGCGCTCGGTCGTCGACCGGGCCGCCGCCGTGATCGCGCGCGAGCCGCAGGCGCGGCTCGAGTACGCCGAGGTCCGGGATCCCGATTCCCTGACCGAGCTGGAGGCGGTGAAGGGACCGGCGTTGCTCGCCCTGGCGGTATGGGTGGGCGGCGTGCGGCTGATCGACAATCGCATCCTGAGTCCAGGGAGAACCGAACGATGACCACGCGCAAGATGATGCGGGCCAAGATCCACCGCGCCACCGTCACCCAGGCCGACGTCGACTACGAGGGCTCGATCACCATCGACCGCCGCCTGCTCGACGCCACCGATCTGCTGCCCAACGAGGCGGTCTGCGTGTGGAACGTCACCAACGGCCACCGCTTCGAGACCTACGCCGTCGAGGGACCGCCCGATAGCGGCGTCATCTGCGTGAACGGCGCGGCTGCGCACCTGGTCTCGCCGGGCGATCTGCTCATCATTGCCGCCTTCACCTGGATGGAGGAGGATGCGGCCCGTCGCCACCAGCCCAAGGTGGTGTTCGTCGACGAGCACAACCGCATCCGGGAGAAGCGCGCGGAGGTTCCCGGCCCCCGCCTTCCCGAGCGCGTCGACATCGGCTTCCGGACCGCGACGGAATGAGCGACAAGGCCCGAGACCGCGACATCACCGTCAACCGTCGGGCCTTCCACGAGTACCACATCGACGAGCGCCTGGAGGCCGGTCTCGCGCTCGTCGGCAGCGAGGTGAAGTCGCTACGCGACGGGCGGGTCAACCTGAAGGACGCCTACGCGCGCTTCGTCGGCGAGGAGCTCTTTCTGATCGGCGTGCACATCAGCCCCTACGGCCCGGCGAGCCAGTTCGGGCACGAGCCCGAGCGGCACCGCAAGCTCCTGCTGCACCGGCGTGAGCTCGACAAGCTGGGAGGCAAGCTCAAGGAGCGCGGGCTCACCATGGTGCCCCTGCGTCTCTACTGGGTGAAGGGCCGTGCCAAGGTCGAGCTCGGGCTCGGGCGGGGGAAGAAGCTGTACGACAAGCGCGAGGCGATTCGCGAGCGCATGGAGAAGCGCGACGTGGACCGCGCCATGGCCGCGGGGCGACGTCGCCGCTGAGCCGGCGCCCGGTTGCTTGCCGGGACGGGCGATTTCGTCTTGCCCCGATTGAAGCCTGCTGCATAAAGGTCTCGACGGGGAACGTCGCTGCTGGTCGAGGGCGCGGTGCCCGGAGGAGGACCTCGCGATGCGATTGCTCGTGGCCGCCGCCGTGCTGCTGCTCGGTCTGTCCGCTCGCCCCGCCGCGAGCGCCGACTCGTTCGACGTCGTGGACGCGTTCCAGAAGGACGGTGCGTTCTCGCTGATCATCGTGCCCCACAGCTGGAACGGCGCGTTCATCGTCTACGCCCACGGCTACGACGCGGACTATCGCGACATCACGCCGTACCCGTCCGACATCACGCCTGCCAACATCGGCTCGAAGCTGTCGGGCGCCGATCTGATCCTGCAGATTCCCCTCACCCTCGGCTACGCCGTGGGGACGACGACATACCGCTCCGTCGGGTGGGCCGTCGCCGACGCCTGGCGTGACGTCGACAACGTCCGCCGGCGATTCCGCAAGCGCGTCGGCAAGCCCACGTTCACCTACGTCTGGGGGCACTCCGAGGGCGGCATGGTCACGCAGACGGTCATCGAGAAGCGGCCGCACGACTACGACGGTGCGCTGCCGATGTGCGCGCTCGGTGCGGGAGGCCGGCGCAACCTGAACGGGGCCTGGGACCTGCGCGCCGCCTACGAATACGTCTGCGCCGGCGTGCCCGACGCCGAGTTCCGGTGCAACGTGTGCACGGACGGAACCAGCCGCTGCCTGGTCGACGCGGACTGCCCATCGGGTCAGACGTGTGGCGATCTCGAGCCGGCCTATCCGCCGGAATGGGGACTCACACCGGAGTGCAGCGAGTTCGTGCTCAAGAGGCCCGGCGACCCGAAGCCCGAGCCGCGCTTCAACGACTTCGTCGCGCGTCACGTCGGCGCGTGCTTCGGCCTCGCGGCGCCGACGCCCGACCAGCAGGCCCGCCGGGACCTCTTCCTGCGCGGCACCCAGATCCCCCCGAGTTTCCTCTTCACCGATCTCTTCTTCGCGTCCGTCGCGCTCGGGGAGATCCGCAACCGTCGGACCGGGGGCGGCGTGCCGTGGAGCAACGACGGCGTCACCTACCGGTCGCCGGCTCTCAGCCCGGCGGAGCAGGATGCCTACAATGCCGGCGTGCCGCGAGCGACCAACGACCCTGCCGCCATGGAGTACCTCCGGCGGAACTACGAAGAGCGCGGGTACACGCAGAGCAAGATCGTCACGCTGCACGCGCTCGACGACGGGCTGGTCATTCCGGAGAACGAGGAGAAGTACCTCGAGGTGTTCGGCACGGTGAAGCGCGAGGACCAGCTGGTGCAGCTCTACACCCCGACCGGCGGACACTGCGGCTTCACACCTGCCGAGCACGTCGCTGCCCTGACGTCGCTCTTCGCATGGGTGGAGCACGGGACGAAGCCGACCGTCGCGAGCGCGCTGGCGACGTGCAACCTGGTGGCGCCGTTCGTCGGTGGCCCGTGCCGCATCCAGGATGCCGACCCGGGCGAGTTCGGCGAGCGGGTCGTCGAGCGGCGCCAGAAGGGGCTCTCGCTCCGCGACCTCGTGTGCAAGGGCGATCCCGGCGATTGCCCGGACGGCGTGTCGTGCTCGCCGCGAACCGATCGCTGCACGGTGCGGTGAGCGAGGGCCAGACCTGACGCCGCCTCCGGGCGGCGTCAGGGTCGGGCAGGGTAGAGCGCCAGGGGTTCCTCGTCGATCGGGAGCGAGATCAGCTCGCCGGGACCGGAGAGCGTGACGTAGAGCACGCCGTCGCCCAGGCAGCAGTTGGTCGGCTCGCTGCCCGGGCCGGTCTCGATCACCTCGCGCACCTGGCCGTCGCGCTCGAAGACGACCAGGACGTCACCGAGGCTGCCGGCGCAGTAGAGCCGTCCGGCGCGGTCGAAGCAGAAGCCGTCGGGGAATCCCTTCGGCAGCTTCGCCCACTCGACGGGCTTGGCGCCGGGCTTCGCATCCATCACCAGCACGGTCTGCGCCATGCTCTGCGCGACGTAGAGGCGGTCGTCGGGGCCGAACGCGATGCCGTTCGGGAAGAACGGCACCTCGGAGAGCAGCTCGACGCGACCGTCGAGCGACGTGCGCGCGACCCGCCCGACCCCGAGGTTCTGGAGGTCCTCCCAGTTGTGCGGATCGGTGTAGTAGAGCAGCCCGTCGGGACCGAAGCAGAGGTCGTTCGGACGATTCGGCGGTGCGCCCGGCAGCGTCGTGGCGACGTCGCGGACCTCTCCCACGAGGCTCACGCGCTGGATGCGCCCCGGGATCGCGTCGTGGGCTTCCCACTTGCCCTCGTGCCCGAGCGAGAGCCCGCCGTTGTTGGCGACGTAGAGCGCGCCGTCCGGTCCCAGCGTGGCGCCGTTCGGTCCACCGCCGGTCCGTGCGATCGTCGACACCGACGAGCCGTCCCAGAGCGAGACGCACTGGCCGCGGATCTGTACGAAGGCGATCCGCTGCGGCCCGACCCAGACCGGTCCTTCGGGAAATCCCAGCCCCGTTGCCAGCACACGCGGCTCCATGCCGCGGGTTTCTATCGCCGCGAGGAGGGGGGCACAATGGTCTTTTCACGACACGCAGCCCCTCGTGAACGCCCCTCGCCCGACGAGGGTGGGGCCGGAGACCCACCCTCGTCGGCGAGATGCCGCGTGGGGCGCGCGCTACCCGAGGTTGACTTCTGTCGGACCGAAGTTGACCGCCTTCAGCCCCTTGGGATCGGCGCAGGCGCCGCCGAGGGCGGTGATGCCTTCCACCGTGAGGGCCTTGGTGCTCGATGCCGCGCCGGTGCCCGTCGGGCCGCCGAAGGGGCCGGTCTGGGTCGTGCTCGCGATATTGAACTGACCGTACGTCGCGGTGTCCGCGAACGGAGTCGCGGTGCCACCGGAGACGTCGCCGGACCCGATCGTGATGGTCGTCGTGGCGCTGCTCAGCTTCTCGACCGTCTTCCACTTGATCGTGAGGGTGCCAGCGGCCGTCGACGGGCCGAGCAGGCTGAGGCAGTCGTTGTTCGTGGCGTTGAGGAGGCCCGAGACCGAGCCACTCACGACGGTGACGGCGGGGTTCGCGCCGTTGGGCGTCGCAACGCAGCCGCTGAGCGTGCCCTTGATCTTGATGGCGTCGGGCAATGTGCCACCGAGAACGAGCGAGGGCTTGAAGCCGGCGGTCGCCTTGGTGAACGTGTCGCACTTGATCGTGTAGTTCGTGGCGTCGATCGGGGGAGGCCCGGCGGCGCCGGCGCTGCCGACCAACAGGCTGCCACCGATCAGAGTCGCGATCCCGCCGAGCACAGTGATCTTTCGAAACATGTTACCCACCTCCTGTGGTTTGCGTGTAAGGGACACAGATGGTTCCGAGCGAGCCGCTGGCCCGCTCGCCTCCTAACCCGGCAAGGCGCTGCACGACGATGGCGCGAATCGTCCACCGACAGTGCGAGCAACGCCTCCGGCAAGTCCCTTCTCAGGGATAGTCTATGGCTTGGCCCCCTCGTGGGGCCGTCTCCGGCTTTCAGTGGCGAAGCTACACGCGGCGGCCGCCGCTGCACAAGCCCTTTTCAACGGTCGCGCTGCTCGAGGCACTGGCTGCCCGTGACGGCCAGGGTGTGATGCTCCGCGACGCCGGCGACGAAATGCTCGACGAGCGCCGTCTTGCCGGCGCCGGCTTCGCCGGTGACGAACACCACCTGCCGCTCACCACGCAGCGCCCGCGCGAGGCGCTCCTCGAGAAGCTCGATCTCGCCGCCGCGGCCGAGAAGCTGGTCCTTCAAGACGAGCTGGCCGGGCCGCTCGATCAGCACCCCCAGGACATCGAATGCCTTGGGGGTGAGCCGGATCGCCCCGGCCGGGTCCTCGAGCCGCTGGTTGGCGCGGTCGAATCGGAAGCGGTCGAAGTGAACCATCGTCGGTCCGGCCGTCTACCTGCGTTTTAACCGCGCTCTAACCGAACTCGAAGGACTGCCCGAGCCCTGGGCGCTATCCCACGCAACCAATGAGCGTGCAATCCAGCCGGGACGACCAGCGGGCGCAAGAAGGCGGACGGAACAGACCGACCGAGCGGGCCTTCGTGATCCAGTTCGACCCCGTCGAGGGCGAGCGAAGCCGCCTCCGCGGACGGGTCGAGCTGGTGGCCTCGGGCGAGGCCATCCGCTTCCGATCCCTCAAGGAGCTGGTCGGCTTCCTGGTGGGCCAGCTGCGCAGACGCGCGAAAGGAGAACGACGATGAGACGGGTATTGCTTGGGATCACGGTAGCGGCAGCGGTGGCACTCCTGGCGGACGCGGCCGGGGCCGCCGGCCCTCCGGCGGGACCACTCGGGAAGTGCGCCGTGGACGCCGTGGTGTCCGGTGCGGGGTGCATGGACAAGTACGAGGCGAGCGTGTGGCGGGTGCCGAACCCGCTGGCCGCGAACAGGAGCCTGGTGAAGAAGATCCAGCAGGGCACGGCAACGGCCGCGCTGCTGACGGCGGGGGGCGCGACGCAGCTCGGCATCGGCGGCAGCGACAACTACGCGCCGTGCGCGGACAGCGGGCAGAACTGCGCCGACGACGTCTACGCGGTGAGCCTGCCGGGGGTACGGCCGTCGGCGAACATCACCTGGTTCCAGGCGCAGCAGGCCTGCACGAACGCGGGCAAGCGGCTGCCGTCGAACGCGGAGTGGCAGGCGGAGGTGGCGGGAACGCCCGACCCGGGGGACGACGACGGCACGACCGAGTGCAACACGGCGAGCGCGTTCCACGCGGTCGCCACCGGATCCCGCACGGCCTGCGTGTCGGCACGGGGAGCGTTCGACATGGTGGGGAACCTCTACGAGTGGGTGGCAGATTGGGTACCGCACTCGACGGGGTGCGGGAGCTGGAGTCCGGGCGTGAGCCCGACCGGTGACGACCAGTGCCTCGCCGGCGCGGCCGCGACGGGTGAACCCGCGGCGCTGCTGCGCGGCGGCAGCTACATCGGCGGTTCGCTTGCCGGTCCGCTCGCGGTCCTCGGCACCAACCCGCTGTCCGGCCCGAACGTGATCGTCGGCTTCCGCTGCGCTCGCTAGTCCCGTTGCTCTCATCGCCGACGGGGCCGATGCCCGCGCCAGCCCGGACTGGCGCGGGACGTCGCCCTGGACGGCGAGCCATCCGCCGATGCCCGCCAGCACTCGCGTCCGCCCATCACAGCGGGGCACGCGAGTGGAGCCCTCCTGCAGCCGGCGGCGATTCACGAGCGCCTCCCGACCAACCACGGATTGTCGGACGGGTTCCGATCTCCGGGGCGGCCGCTCCTACTTCTTGCCGCCGCCCTTCATCGAGTTACGCCAGAGGTCGGTGCAGCTGCGGACCGTCTCGACGTCGGTGTTGCTCTTCTTGGCGACCTCGTCCGCGCTGAGCCCGCCGCCCCCCTCGTCCAGCACCGCGACCACCTTGGCGCAGCCGGGCGGCATGGGCTGCGCCGCGCCCGTGCCTCCCTGCACCCCCTCGCCGCCGCGGGCGCCGCTCGCCGAAATCACCACCGCGCCGAGTAGCATCGTCACCATCCGCAGTCCGTTCATCGTGGTCCCTCCGATGGGTCGATTGGGCGTCCTCTAGCCGGATCGCGTGCTCGGTGAAAGGGGTGGTCCTTTGCGGTAGCATTGCGGCGCGCGGGCGGAGCCGCGGATGCCGACGACCTACTACCTCATCAGCGACCTGCACATCGGCGGCGACGGCGGGCTCGCGCACTGCGATTTCGAGCGCGAGCTGATCGAGTTCCTCGCCGGGATCGCGGAGGGACCACAGCCCGCGGAGCTCATCATCGTCGGCGACGCGTTCGGCTTCTGGGAGCTGACGGATCGGGAGGGGGCGTCGAAGCTCGAGACGATCGCCACGGCGCTGCCGGCGCTCTTCCGGCAGCTGCGCGAGACCGGAGAGCGCGTGCGGATCACCCTGCTCCCCGGAAACCACGACTATGACCTGGCCTGCGTCCCGGCGTACCAGGCGGAGCTCGCGCGCTACAACATCCGTCTCGAGCCCGTGGTGTACATCACCCGCACGATCGCGGGCCGCACCGTCTGGATCGAGCACGGCAACCAGTACGACGACTTCAACCGCTTTCCGGACTTCGGCAACCGCTGGGGACTGCCCCTGGGCTACTTCATCACCCGCGGCGTCGTCGCCTCCGCGGCCCGGAGCGCGGAGCGGAGCAAGAGCGAGTGGCTCGACGACGTCCAGTCCGTGTATCCGAACGAGGACATCCCGTTCTGGGTGCTCTCGAACCACTTCTACAAGGAGATGACGCCGCTGCTGCGCTGGGGGCTCTTCCCCTTCCTCCTCCTGTTCACCGTGAGCGTGGTCGTCTTCGGGCTCCGCGCGGCCGGTCGGCTGTTCGGCTGGGACACGAGCGTGTTCGACATGAACCTGCAGCCGATCCTCGGGTTTCCCGGCCGGGTGATCGACCTGGTGCAGTTCGTGAACAGCACGGTGATCGCGACGCTCCTGGTGCTCGCCGTCCCGCTGTACTTCCTGCTCCGGGACATCCGCGCGGCGGTCGCGCGCTACGGCATGGCGCGCGGCGAGCTCCTCAATGTCGAGAAGGACGCGCAGTACGTCGCCGCGGCGAAGCGCATCTTCGCCGCGGACCCGACGGTGGCGGTGTTCGTGTACGGGCACACCCACATCCCCTCGCTGCGCGAGGTCGAGGGGCGCTACGTGATCAACACCGGGACGTGGCTCAAGCGGCTCGACTACGTTCCGGTCCGGGTGGGGCACCTGCCCGGCGTCTACGTCCCATCCTACCAGCTCAACTACTTCGAGCTCGCCGAGGACGACGGCGCGCTCCGCGTGCGCTACCGGGTGATCGCCAAGGAGCCGCCGCGTGACCTGACGCTCCTGGAGCGGTTGCTCATCCTGGGCCGGCGCACGAAGGCGACCCCGACGATCCCCACCGAGACACGGGTCGCCCGCGGCGCGACGGTCTAGCTGCCGGCGTCCTCGGGTTTCTCGATCGCCTCGGTCCACAGGGCGGTTGCGGTGCGCCCCTCCGCATCGGCCTGCTGCTCGATGTTGTCGCGGATGTGCAGGATGAGGCCGCCGATGTGGTCGCGGGCCGCGTTGATGGGCGAGAGCAGGTCCGAGAGCGCCGCCTGGTCGCCGAGGTCGCCGGCGGCGAAGCGGTCCAGCGCCTCGCTCTTCAGCTCCAGCAGCTCGCGCTGCAGCTCTGCCAGAGGCTCCAGCTCGAGCGTCGCGGAGAGCTCGAGAGTGGCGATGCGGCGCTCGACGTCCGCGACGCGGAGCATGTAGCTCCCGAACGTCTCGTCCCGCCGGGCCCGCGTCCGCTGGCGCCACCACTGCCAGAAGAAGAGCGCGCCGCCCGCGAGCGCGCCGAGGATGCTGAGCGAGTTGCTGAGCGCGTTGACGGTGTCGTCGGTGACGTAGGGCAGGTCGCGCCGCTGGTAGTCGACTGCGCCGGCGTGCGGCTCGAGGCGCGACGGCAGCGCGAGCAAGCCGCGATCGAGGGGAGGCGACGTGACCTGGGCGACCTCGGCACCGAACACCGTGTCGAGGAAGCGCTCGACCGCCTCGGCCGGCACCCGGTCGTTCGCGACGACCATCAGCCGGGCTCCGATCGTGTGCAGGGGCGCGTCGGGGATCGGGGGATCGATCTCGTACGTGAAGGCCGGGATGACCGTGTCGGAGACGTGCCGGCGTTCGATTGCCGACCCGGCGCCCTGCGACGGCTCATCCGTGATCAGGATGCCCAGCCGGAACGCCTCCGCGAAGGGCAGCGGCACGATCCGGTAGCCCGCGGACCGGATGAGCTGCAACGCGATGATCGACGGCACCGTGGCCAGGTGGAGGACCGCGTCCGGCATGGCCGAGCGATCGCCGCGCTCGACGAGGGCCTGGAGCTCGGGGAGGGACGACGCCCGAGCGAGGTATCCGTCGTCGGTCGTGGCACCGCGGGGCCCGACACCGGCGAAGTCCAGGACAGCGGTCGCGAGGCCGGCGGTCGTCGAGCCGTTCGGTCCGAGATCGACCGTGCGGCCGCGCAGCGCGTCCAGACCGTGGGCAACGCTGTCGGCGAACTCTTCCTTCACCAGCAGGTGGAGGGCCTCGGTGTAGAGCGGCGTGACGGCGCGGACGTTCGGGTAGCGCTCCATCCGGTAGGCTCCCGAGACCAGCGCGAAGTCGATGGCGCCCTGGCTCACCTGGGCGAGTCCCTCCTCGGTGGTCGCGGTCTCCACGAGGCGGGCGTCGAGACCGTGGCCCGCCAGCGCCCCGACGAGTGTGTGCGCGACCTTCGCCCGCGTCGTATCCATGACTCCGGGCGTCAGCGTGATGCGGCGAACCGGAGCCGGCGATCTGGTCAGCGCGATCGCCAGCGCGACGCCGAGCGCTGCCAGCCCGAGGAACAGCCCCAGCCAGCTGCCCCGCCTCGGCCGGAGAAACTTCGCTTCCTGGCTCATGACCGGAACGGCACTGCCTCGGGGATCGAGAGACCGATCGCCGGGATCCACCTGCCCGAGACCACCACCACGCGCGCCCCGAGTGACCTTGCTGCACCGACCCGACGCCTGCCGACGCCGGTGCCCGGTGCGCTTCTCGTCGCCGTGAGCGGCACGGCGACCGAGGCTATGCGAGGGCAATTGAATTGGCCAGCACCGTCCCCTGGTTCGCCTCTTCACGTTTCACGCTCTCGGTTGCCTCTACGGTGCGGGCTCGATGTACGCGCGGCATCCATCTGGGGACATTCCCAGCGCCGCACCTCGGGGTCGCAGATCCGGGAAGGAAGCCAGCTGCCAGACGGGTCCTAGCTCACCAGGACGGCGGTATCCGTGCCGGAACGCCCCCGCCGGTCCCGAGCTGCGTGGCATGTCGGTTGCTGTTGTTTCGTGGTGACTCGATCCCGCAGGCGATGCCGATTCGGGTCCGAAGGATAGCGTATGAAACGACTCCGGATGGGACGCGGCCTGATGGTCGTCACGCTGGCGATCGTGGGAACCTGCGCCGTGGCGGGACGGAGCGGAGCCCGGCCGTTCGACGAGTTGATCCTCGCATTCGCCGTGGGCACGCTGGCGATCGCGTGTTTCGCCATGCGCCGGCAGCGCGAGGCCGAGGCAGAGGTCCGAACGTGTCGGCGGGCCGAGCAAGAGCCCGCCAATCTGACGAACCTCGCCATCCTCGCCCGCATGGGCCACGCGATCCGCACGCCGCTCAATGGGATCGTCGGTACGACCGAGCTTCTGGTTCACACGCCGCTGACGACCGCGCCGCGTGAACTCGTCGAGATCGCCCGGGCGTCGTCCGACGCGTTGTCGACCGTGATCAACGACCTCCTCGACTTCTCCCAGATCCAGGCCGGCAAGGTCGACCTCCAGCACGTCGCCTTCGACCTGCGCGACTGCGTCGGCGAGACGCTCGAGGCACTCGCCGTCTCGGCCCACCAGAAGTTCCTCGAGCTCACCTACACGAGCTCGGACGATGTCCCGGGCGAGCTGTACGGCGACCCGGCTCGTCTGCGCCAGGTCCTCGTCAACCTGGTGGGGAACGCGATCGAGTTCACGCGCGCCGGCGGCGAGGTGGTGGTAACCATCGACGCGATGGCGTCGAGCGATCGTGAGACACGGATTCGCTGTTCGGTTCGAGACACCGGGATCGGCATCTCCCCGGAACAGCGCGCTCGCGTCTTCGACGTCCTCGAACCGGGTGACGGCGGGACCACGCCGTCCTTCGCAAGTACGGGCCTCGGGCTGCCGATCTCGGCGCAGATCGTCCATCTCATGGGCGGTGAGATCGGCGTCGAGAGCGTCGTCGGTCAGGGCAGCACGTTCCACTTCACCGCGGCGTTCGAACGCCAGGTCCGGCCATCCCCGGCCGTTTCGCCGTCGCGACCGACGGCGCTTCGCGGGATGCGGGTCCTGGTCGTCGACGACAACCTCGCGAATCGCCGCATCCTCGAGATGATGCTGCGCGGCTGGGGGATGGAGCCGACGGCCATGGAGTGTGGCGCCGACGCCCTGTGCGCCCTGCAGGAGGCCGCGGGCAGCGCGCGACCGTTCCGCCTGGTGATCCTCGACGTCCAGATGCCGGGGCTCGACGGCTTTGAAGTCGCCGAGCGAATTCAGGATGACCCGAACCTGTCCCGAGCGCCGATCCTGATGCTCACCTCGGATCGACGCAAGGAGGATCGTGACCGTTGTCGCGAGCTCGGCGTGGCCGGCTATCTCGTGAAGCCCGTCAGGCAGTCGGAGCTGTTGCAGGCAATCTGGGAGATCCTGAGCGCGTCGCCCGCCACGGGGAGAGCGGCGGACGAATCCGATGCGCAGCAGCTGACATCGCCGCGGCCGCTCCGTGTGTTGCTGGCGGAGGACAACCCCCTGAACCAGGCGCTGATGGTGCGGGTGCTGGAGAGGACTGGCCACCACGTCACCGTGGCGGCCAACGGGAAGGAAGCGCTCGCCAAGCTGAGCGACGCGAGGTTCGACGTCGTCCTCATGGACATTGAAATGCCGGAGATGGACGGTCTGGAGGCCGCGGCGGCGATCCGCCGATGCGAACGGGCCGACGACAGTCCAGACACGAAGCACATCCCGATCGTCGCGCTGACGGCCCACGCGATGGTCGACGACCCGAAGCGATGTCTGGACGCCGACATGGATGCCTACCTGTCCAAGCCGGTCAACGTCAGCGACCTCCTCCAGGCGATCCACACGCTGGCGGCGGCCGCGTAGCTTGACGCCGCGCTCCGTTCCTGAGACGCCTGCCGTGAGGGGTCGTCGGGGGACATGCAGCGGCTGGCGGCAGAGGCATTGGCCCATTGCCCGGTCTCTCGGTAGAGTGCGCGAGGGGAGGGCCGGATGTCTCAAGCGACCGACCGCGCGTGGGTGATCGAGAGGCGCAGCGGCGTCGGCGGCGAGAGGTGGGAACCTCTGTCGGGCATCGAGCCTCGCTCACTGGCGAGCTGCAGAGTCGACCTCGAGGAGCGCGCGAGCGTGCCGCGGCATCAGGGCCGGACGTGGCGTCTTCGCAACATCGCCACGCGAGACATCATCGACTGGCCGATGCCCGCGTAGTACAGCGCGTCGGTGAGATTCGCCCAGTTCAGGGTCGCGTCCTCGAGTGACTGACACTCGGGCTATATGCTGCCCACGCGGTCCGCCGCCCTGGCTGCGGTCCCTTCCAGGGCGACGAGCCGCTGCTCCAGAGCTCCCAGGCGCTCGCCGTCGAGGACCGGGCGCGGGTGCGCACTGAAGGCGGGATTGTTCACCCACCAGTCCATGCCCATTTCCTTCGCCTTGTCCACCGAGCAGATCACCAGGCGAATCTGGATCGTGAGCAGCTCCACCTCGACGAGGTTCACGCGAATGTCCCCTGCGATGACGATACCCTTGTCGAGCACTCGCTCGAGCACGTCGGCGAGCGTGGCGCTGGATGTCGATTTCGTGACTCCGGATGCGAAGGGTATCTACCGTCTCCTGGCCTCTAGAACAGCCTGCCAAGCGGACCCAGGTCGAGGTTCAGGTCGTCCTCTTCGAGATTGAACGCTTCCCGCAGCTGCCCCTCCTGCGCGTCGAACTGCGCCTCGGTGATCTGACCACGCTCGAGCAGCAGATAGAGCTGCCGCAGCTCCTCGGTGATCGCGTCGGCCTCGCCGGCCCGTTCCGCTTGCACTGCGTCGTGCACCTGCTCCGCGACCCACAGCAGACCCCGGAACGGAGCGAAAAGCAGATCGTCGATCAGGAGCACGGCGCGGATCCGTTCGCCAGCGTCAGGCTACCCACGCGCATGTGCCGAGGCGTGCCCCGGGCGCAGGTCCAGCGCCAGATCGACGAAGTGGTGCGGCGCCCACGGCCCGCTGTAGTCGAACGCGTAGCTGTTGTCGAAGAGCTTGGCGGCATCGAACACGGCGGCCTCGAATGCCGGCTGCCGGTCGCGTCGCAGGAGGCAGGCGAGATGAAAGACCTCGGTTTCGCCGCGGGTCGTATTGTGCGTGAGCTCGTCACAGCACGGGCCGAGGATCTCCTCCACCCGCGCCCCGTGAGTCTCACGGTCCTCCCTGAGCAAGCGATCGAAGAGGCGCCCGACTTCGATCCTGTCGTCCTGCGTGGGTTCCCGATGTCCGGCGAAGAAGCGATCGCGGACGGCCCGGAGCTCCTCGTGCGTCGCGACGAAATATTCGAAGATGTTGGGCACATCCCAGGTGACCCGCAAGCCCATCTCGATGCGACCGTGCACGCGCTCCATCTGTTCCCGCAGCGACTGCTGGTTCCGTGAAAGGATCCGCTGCATCACCTTGCCGTCGTCGGCGACCATGCCGAAGGCCACCGGCAGCACCGCCGGCGCCACCTCCATCAGCTGGCGCAGGACTTCCTGGTGCGCCGCCAGGTGGCGCCGTTCGGGCCGGAACCGGCCCGCGATCTCGCTGACGAACGCAGAGAGCGCGCCGCTGGTGATCGAGTGGACGATGCCGCTGTCCAGGCCGATCGGACCGAGGATCCGGTGGTCGAGGTGCGGCGCAACCGCGTAGACGTACAGCTTCGGCTTGAGCGACGCGGGCCTCATCGATGGGCCTCCTCTTTGCGGGGTCATCAGCCGTAGGTCTCCGATCGGCGGCCCGCTGACGGTACCGCCGTCGCAGGCACCGGCGAGACAGAACGGAGATTGCCGCCTTCGGTCTTGATCTCGAGCAACGCGCTGCAGGTCGAGTCGCGTACCAGTCCTGCATAGTCGTCGTAGGCATCGCCGAGATCGATCTTGTGGCCGCACGCGAGACAGATGATCTGCATGATCGTCACTCCTCGACGAGGCCGACGCGTAGCGCGCGGGCGGTCCGTTGCTCCGGCGGGCGCATCACCGGTCCCTCGGCGAGTCCAGGCGCGCCTCGTGGGCATGCCACGCCTCGGCAAGCCACTGGCGACGTGTGTCGCCGATGCCGCGGGCGAGCGCGCCGCGCAGCAGCCGCCGGGTGTCGTGCGTGCGGATGGGCGCACCGGTCGACGCGGGGCACGAGCGGAATCCCTTGATCGTGCGAGCGCTGCGGATGTGCCTCCCGGTCCGAATGGTGAGCATCTGGTCCCTCCACCTCAGTACCGGAGTCTCACGCCGCCGCTGCGTGTGGCAGGGGCCGGCCGGGTCGCAGGCGGAGTCGTGCCCGCAGCCGGCGTGGCGCCGCGAGTGGCCAGCGCACCGAGAAGAGCAGATTTCTCGGCCTCGATCTCTCTCAGACGAGCATCGAGGTTCTCGACCATCGAGCCGTCGCGCGTCATTTCCACACGCCAGCGCGCGAATCCCTCGAAACCCGGGGCCCGCGGGCTCGGGCGTCTCATCTTTCGCATGGCCGACGGGCCGGGGAGCATCCGCCTCGGGTTCCAGTGTCCGTCGGGTGACCGCCGCCCTGGCGCAGGGGGCGCGATCTGTAGTAGCGCCGAGCCGTGCGTGAGTTCCGTCGCCTCCGCCGACCTGGTCCGACTCAACCTGACCGGCTCGTTCGCCGGCCGGTGCCTCGGGACCAACCACCGCACCAGGTCGCAGCTACGTTGACCGCATGCATGCTCGGCCCCGACGAGCTGCGCCACATTGCGCGGGTGACGATCGGGAGCTACGACCGCCACGCCGACGGCTTCCGCGAGGGGACGAAGGACCACGACGTCAGCCAGAACGTGGACGCTCTGCTGTCGCGCCTCGACGGGCCGGGCCCGTTCGCGATCCTCGATCTCGGCTGTGGCCCCGGTCGCGATCTCGCGCGGTTTCGCGCCCTCGGCCACGAGGCCATCGGGCTCGACGGCGCGGCGCGCTTCGTCGCCATGGCGCGCGCCGACACCGGGTGCGAGGTGTGGCATCAGGACTTCCTGGCGCTCGACCTGCCGCCCGCGCGCTTCGACGGCATCTTCGCCAACGCCTCGCTCTTCCACGTCCCCGCGCAGGAGGTGCCGCGCGTCCTTCGCGAGCTCCAGGCGGCGCTCAGGCCGCGCGGCGTCCTCTTCGCGTCGAACCCGCACGGGCCCGACAGCGAGGGCTGGCAGGGCGAGCGCTACGGCGCCTGGCACGATCTCGCGACGTGGCGATGCCACGTGGCGGCGGCGGGCTTCGTCGAGCTCGACCATTACTACCGTCCGCCTGGACTGCCGCGCGGCCAGCAGCCCTGGCTCGCGACCGTGTGGCGGAAGGCCTGAGCCGCGGCGAACGGCGAGCGTCCGACGTGGCCCGGCTCCTCGACATCCTCGTGACACGGCATCCGGGCGCCTCGAAGCGCACGCTGCGGCAGATGCTGGCGCACGAGCGCGTCACCGTGGACGGCCGCACGGTCGTCCGCGCCGATGCGGAGATTCCGGAAGGCGCCCGGGTGGCCCTCGGGCGCAAGATGGTGGCCTCACCGGCGCCCGTCGCGGTCGACGTCGTCCATGAAGACCGCCATCTCCTCGTGATCGACAAGCCCGCCGGACTGCTCTCGGTGGCGTCGAGAGACGCCGGGCGAACGTCGGCATGGGCCGCCGTTCGCAGGTACCTTGCGGGCTCCGGCGAGGAGCCGTTCCTGGTTCACCGGCTGGACGAAGGTACCTCCGGGCTCCTCGTGTTCGCGAAGACGTCGGCCGTTCAGGAGTCGCTCCACGAGACGTTTGCGCGTCACGACGTCGAACGGGTCTATCTTGCGGTGGTCGACGGGCAGCCGGGCGCCGACACGGGTACCGTCGCGACCCGGCTGGTCGAATCCGATCGGCGTCCTTACAAGGTACGGAGCCTGCGCGGGGGTGATCCGCCGGAGGTCGCGAGCCGGGCCGAACGTGCCTGCACGCACTGGCAGGTGATCGGTCGCGATGGGGGCCGTGCGGCTCTCCTCGTCCGAGTCGAGACCGGCAAGAAGCATCAGATTCGCGTTCACCTGTCGGACCTCGGCTGCCCGATCGTGGGCGACCGTGCCTACGGCGGCCCCGCCTTTCAGAGGCTCCTCCTGCATGCCGCGCTCCTGCGTTTCAGGCACCCCGTGACCGGTGACCAGCTTCTGACCATCAGCCGGCCTGATCCCGCGTTCCGGCGCGCCTTTCCGGCGCTTCCGGACCCGCTGCCGCCGGGTTTCGGCGTCGAGTGATCGGCCGAAGGAGCAGCCGGGGATCTTGCGTCCGACCGTCGCTCACGGGTGCGGGCGGATCGCGCCCGCCTGGGGCCAGTGCCCGAGCGCGTCGTAGGCGGCATATTTGTAGAGCTCGGAGAGGGTCGGATAGTTGAACACCATGCCGATCAAGGTCTCGACGGTGCCCTGGAGCGTCATGACGGCCTGGCCGATGTGCACGAGCTCCGTCGCGCGCTCGCCGATGCAATGGCAGCCGATGAGCATGCGGCTGGCCGGGTCGAAGACGAGCTTGATCATCCCGTCGCGGTCGCCCACGATCTGCCCGCGGGCGTTCTGCTGGTAGAAGGCTTTCCCCACCACGGGCACGTAGCCGGCGTCCCGCGCCGCCGATTCGCCGTAGCCGACGCAGGACACCTCGGGAATGGTATAGATGCCGTACGGCAGCAGCTCGCCCAGCTGCCGCTTGTAGGGGAAGGCGAAGGCGCGGCAGACGGCGACACGGCCCTGGTCCATCGAGGTGGAGGCGAGGGCGGGGAAGCCGATGCAGTCTCCCGCGGCGAAGATGTTCGGGACGCTCGTCCGGTAGCTGGCGTCCACTTCCACGTAGTCGCGCTTGCCGACCTTCACACCGATCGCATCGAGGCCGAGCCCGCGGATGTTGCCGGAACGTCCGGCGGCGAACAGGAGCTGGTCGGACACCACCTCGCCACCGCCCTTGAGCGTGGTGACGATGCCGCGACCGGGGACGCGGCGCACCCCCGACCAGGCATCGCCGAGGTGGGCGGTGACGCCGAGCCCGCTCATCGCCTTGAGGAGTCCCACACCGATGTCGTCGTCGAGGAACGGCAGGATGTGATCGCGCGGCTCGACCAGCTGGACGGGCACGCCGAGGGCCGCGAACATCGTGGCGTACTCGCAGCCGATGACACCGGCACCGAGGACCGTCAGCGAGCGCGGCATGCGATCGAAGTGCAGCACCGTGTCCGAGTCCTCGATGTCGGGGTCGCTGAAGTCGATGTCCGCGGGACGGTGGGGCACGGAGCCCGTGGCGATGAGGACCACGTCACCGGTGATGCGCTCCGCGTCCGTCCGGACGGACGACTTCGATCACATGGGGATCGAGGAAGCGCGCGCGGCCGGCGACCATGGTGACGCCGTGGCGATCGAGGTTCGCGCGGATGCGCGCCACCTCGGCCCGTCGTACGGCGTCCTTCCGGCTGAGCAGCCGCGGGGCGGCGAGCTCGGGCGTGATCGCCACGCTGATGCCGTAGAGCTCGCGCTGATGGTAGCCGGAGAGATACACGCTGGTCTCGCGCAGCGTCTTCGACGGCAGGGTGCCCGTGTGCACCGCTGCGCCTCCGGGCTCGGCCTCGCACTCGACGACGGCCACCTTCTTCCCGAAGTAGGCTGCCTGCGCGGCGCCCTTCTCGCCGGCGGGGCCGCTGCCGATGACGATCAAGTCGAAGGCGGCGATGGTCCCGTCTCCTAGAAGGAGTAGCGCAGCGCGACGACGACGTGCGCGGCGAGCAGCACGAGCAGGGCCGCCGTGAGCGGAACGTGCAGGAACAGCCAGCCGTGGAGCCAGTGGTGCAGCCGGCGCTGCACGGCGAGATCGCGGCGCTCGGCCGCGATGTCGGCGAGATCGCGCGCCGCCTCGTGCAGCGATTTGGGAAGCTCGCGGCAGAGCCCTTCGATGGTGCGAGCCGCCACCGCGGCGTCCGCGAACGGTCCGCGCCGGCCGTCGCCACGCAGGAACGGGCGCACCATCTCCACGTAGAACCGCCGCAGGGGCTCGGAGCCCTCGGCCGGTGCGTCGGCGGGTCGGTAGGCCGCGACACGGCGGGCCATCTTGGGATCGGAATGGATGCGCTCGCTCTCCTTCCTCTCCTCTGCCGCCTCGGGAATCGGGCCGCACACGGCCGCCGCCGTCTCGTAGGCTTCGAGACCGAGCAGGCCGACCACGTGGGGAATCTGCTCGTAGACCGTCTCGCCGGGAGCCCACGCGGACATCAAGCGCGGCACGAACTGCTGCAGCGCGAGGCCGTACACGCCCGAGACGATGACGGCGAAGGCGAGGAGGGAGAGGGCGAGGGCGAGCGTGCCCTGGAAGCGGAAGGCGCTATGGAAGCACACCAGGGGAACGATGAGGAGCCCGAGCCACACGTGTCCCTTGAGCCAGGTCTCGGCGCGCCCGATTCGCCACGTGGGCAGGCGCTTGCGGACGTTGAGCCCGACCTCGAACAGCATGAGCGTGGCGGCGGCGATGCCGAACCACAGGCCCGGCCCGCGCGACCAGGTCAGCTCGCGTCCGGCGCCGGGGCGCGAGCGTACGTAGCCGACCGTCGCCGCCGTGCCCAGGACCGCTGCGGCGACGATCCAGCGCCGCTGGCGAGCGTCAATCAGTGCCATGCTTACCTGCGACTCCGATGGTGGTGGCGAAGAACTCGCGAGGGTTCTCCACCCGCACCGCCGCGCCGTGGGGGCATGCCACCACGCAGCTCGGGTCCTGGTCCGGAGCGAGGTTCTTGCAGAGATCGCAGGCGGTTGCCTTCTTCTCGCGTGCCACGGCCTTGCGAGGTCCCGGGCGCTGGCGATCGTCGCCCTTCACATCGAACTCGTGCATGCTGATGTTGCCATACGGGCAGTTGTCCGCGCACACGCCGCAGCCGACGCACCAGTTCTCGATGTATATCTCGAGCGTGTCTCGACGCCGGATCGATCCCACGGGGCATCCCACCATGCACAGCGGGTCGCGGCACTGTCGGCAGGACGTGGCGACGAGGTAGTTGTCGTAGCGCAGTCCCTCGCGGATGAGCCGCGTCACGCCGTCGTGGGCCGTGGCACACGCTTGCACGCAGAGGTCGCAGCGCGTGCAGCGGTCGAGGTCGAGCACGAGGAGGCTCTGGGCCTCCATGAGCCCTTGCTGGAGAAAATCTTCGAGCTCGACGTTGCTGGTCGTGGCGGCGATCAGGCGGTTCTCCCCGGCGCGCCGCTCGGCCTCGGCGACGAGCCGGTCCTTCACCGCGGGGAGAGTGCTCGAGCATCGTCCAGAAGTCGTCGGCAGCGATGCGTACGACATCGACATGGTCGACGGCGATGCAGCTCGCGTTCCGCGGCTTGTCGAGCAGCAGGCCCATCTCCCCGAAGAAACCGCCGCGCCCGTGGTAGGCGCGTACCAGCTCGCCCCCGGGGAGTCCCACGACGACCTTCACGAAGCCGAGGCGCACCAGGTAGAAGGCATCGGCCGGGTCGCCCTGCTTGAAGATGGCCTGGCCCGGCTCGAAGCTCTTCAGCGTGACGCGCTTGCCCAGGTCGTGGATGAAATCGGCGTCGAGGTCCGCCAGGCACCAGACTCCGCGCAGATGCGTCGCGATGGTGCGGTTGCGGTAGCGGGCGTCGACCTGCGCAGCGAAGGCCTTCGAGCGACGAAGCAGCTGGAGCACGGGACGCAGCATCTCCAGCACGACGGTGTCTTTCGTGGCCGTCACCGTGGCCGAGCGGGGGTAGAAGTTGAGGCACGTCATCTCTCCGAAGAGCTCACCGGGGGGGAGTCGGGCCACCGGCTCCGCACGCAACAAGTCTACGGGGGCGTCGATCGGAATCGTGGCGCCTGGGGCCTCGTCGTCATCCTCTCGGCCGAGCATGCTCCTCATCCCGAGCGCGAACCGCCGGAGCATCCCGGGGCCGGTGCGGTTGTGCACGCGGGACTGGGTCGTGGAGATGCTCACCTCGACCTCGCCCTCGAGGATGAAGAACGCGGTTGAGCCGAAGTCGCCCTCCTTGCAGATGGGCTCGTCGTCCCTGGGGCTCAGCCGTCGACGGACCACTGCGCCCTCGTTCTTGCCGATGGGACCGAGCGCCTTCTCGAGGAAGCGGGGGGCTATGCCCTCGAATAGCCGGGTGCCGTCGGGCCAGCGCAGGCCGAGCAGTACCTCCGCGCCGACCGGCTCGCCGGGGATCCTTGCGTCACCGAACCCCTTGTTCGTGAGCGCGCCGGTCGGGCAGGACACCATGCACTCCCCGCACGACACGCAGGTCGACTCGCCCATGACCTGGCCCGCGTCGAACGTGATCACGGTGGCGTTGCCCTTGCCGGCGCGTCCGATGACGTTGTTGTGCGCGACGTCCGTGCACGCGCGCACGCAGCGGTCGCACACGATGCACGCCGCGTGGTCGACGGCGATGTTCGGGTGCGAGTCGTCGTGCGGCGTCCAGCCTGCGATCGGCGGCCGCTTGGGCGGTCCGGGGCGGTAGCGGTCGGGCAGGGCACCCAGCTCGCGCGCCTTCGCCTCGAGCTCGCAGTCGTTCGTCTCCCGCTCCCGGGCGCACGGGGAAGGATGATCGGCCATCAGCAGCTCGACGAGCGTGCGCCGGACCCTTTGCACCTCCTCGCTGCCGGTGGAGATCACCATACCCGCCGACAGCTCGCGCGCGCAGGCTGCCGCCATGACGTTCTCGCGCGCGAGCTTGCCGTCGCGCGGAACGCGCACCTCGACGCAGCACACCCGGCAGACGCCGGCCGGCTGCTGCGGTGGCAGGTGGCATACCGTCGGGATCGTGATCCCGAGCGTCTGGGCGGCATCGAAGATCGTCGTGCCGGGGGGGACCTTCACCACCCGGCCGTCGATCGTCGCCTCGATGGGCTGGTCGCTCACGCCGCTCCTCCGGCGGCCGCCAGCGCCGGCCGCATCGGACACGTGCCCGCCGGGCAGCGGCTTTCCTGGAGGTGGGCGTTCACCTCGTCCTCGAAGTGCTGCATCATGGACGTGACCGGTGCCGGCACCACCTGACCGAGTCCGCAGATCGAGGTCTGACGGAGCGTCAGGGCGAGGTCGCCGACCACCGCGAGCCCCGCGGCTCCTGCGCGACCCTCGGTCACCGCTTCCAGCAGGTGGACGATCTTCTCCGAGCCCACGCGGCAGGGCCAGCACTTGCCGCACGACTCGCGCGCGAAGAAGCGCGCGATGTTGAGTGCGAGGTCGACCATGCAGCGGCCCTCCGCCACGGCGACGATGGCGCACGATCCCACCATCGAGCCCTGCTTGGCGAGCGCGCCCCACTCCATGGGCGTATCGGCGAGGTGTGCCGGCAAGAAGCCCGACGAGGCCCCGGACGGCACCACGGCCTTGAGCTTGCGGCCGCCGCGCACCCCGCCGCCCCAGCGCTCGATGATCTCGCGCAGCGTGGTGCCGAAGGGCACCTCGTAGACCCCGGGCCGCTCGACGTCGCCGCTCAGCCCGACGAACTTGTAGCCTGCGGCGTCCGCCGTGCCGAGGGCGCGATACCAGCTGGCGCCGCGCAGCACGATCGACGGCACGTGCGCCAGCGTCTCCACGTTGTTGACGACGGTCGGCATGTCGAAGAGGCCGTGGAAGACCGGGATGGAGGGCTTCAGCCGGGGCTGGCCTCGCTTCCCCTCGAGCGCCTCGAGCAGCGCCGTCTCCTCGCCGCAGATGTAGCCGCCGGGGCTGACGAAGATCTCGAGATCGAAGGCGAAGTCGGAGCCGAGCATCCGCTGGCCGAGCGCACCCTCGGCCTGGGCGAGCTTGATGGCGCGGTGCAGCGCCTCGGCTTCCCGGGCATACTCGTGGCGGATGTAGATGATGCCCTGGCGCGCGCCGCTCACGACGCCGGCGATGGCCATGCCCTCGATCAGCAGATGCGGCGCCCAGGTGATGATGCCGCGGTCCTTGATGGTGGCGGGCTCGCTCTCGTCGGCATTGCAGACGATGTATTTCCGCGTCACCTGCTGGTCGCGGACCGTTCGCCACTTCCTCACGGCCAGAAAGCCGGCGCCTCCCATGCCCTTCAGCTGCGCCGTCTCGAGCTCGGCGAGCACCGCGTCGGCGCCGCTGTCGAGGACGCGGCGCAACGCGGCCCAGCGCTGGTGCTGCCCGTCGGCGTACGGGTCGGCGTGCTGGATCGCGACTGCGGGCGACGATGCGGCCTCCGGGAGCGCCTCGTTGTCGCGCAGGGCACGGATGAGCACGTCCATCCCACCGGCATCCAGGCGCCAGTAGGGTGCGTCGTTCACGGTGAGCGCGGGTGCGCCGTCGCACCGTCCGAGACAGGAGACGCGCTCGACGGTCACCTCGCCGGCTGGCCGCGCTCGCGCCGGCGGCCTCGACGTCGTGGAGGAGCGACTCCGCCCCGCGAAGACGGCACGAGAGATCGGTGCACACCCGGACGTCTCGTGTCGGCGGCGGCGCGAGGCGGAAGTGCGGGTAGAAGGTCGCGACGCCGTGCAGGCGGTAGATGGGGACGTCCAGCTCCGCGGCCAGGGCACGCAGCGTGGCGGGCGTCAGGTAATCGCCGTTCCGGCGTTGCGCCTCCTCGAGCGCCTCCATCAGGTGCGCGTCGGTCAGGCGAGCGTCCGGAGCCTCTACCATCTGATCAGATATCCCTACCCCGTTTCCTAGAACACCAGCCCGTTCCCTGACAAGTCGATGCTCCTAGTTGCCACGAGTGAGTCCCTGGATATCGAAACGTCCATTCATCTCGTCGGGCCCGATCGCCGCGTGGTAGGTGTGGCACTCGGAGCAGGCCGTCCCCGCGCTGCCCGGGCGGTGGCATCGTGCGCAGATATCGCGGCCCGGCAGCAGGAGGTCCGCCGTGTCCCTGCTCTCCTTCGCGTTGGCGTGGCAGGCGAGGCACCCGAGCTGACGATGGACACCATGATCGAAACGGCTCTGGGGGAACCAGCGGATTGGGACTCGAGTCGGCGCCACGCTCGGGAGGCCCGAGTCGGGGGCGGCGATCATGGTATGGCATTGCTTGCAGTAGCAGGACTCGCTGAAGAGCACGCGCTCGGCGGTCGCGACTCGCTCGGCGATCCAGGCGTCTCGGTCCGGCGCACTGCGCGCGGTCGCTCCGCCTGGGAACGGCCGCGGCCTGGGCGTGCCGCGAAGTTCGCCGGGATGTCGGGCGATGTAGTCGGCGTAGAGGCCCTTCAGGAAGGTGTGGACCACGGCAGGCGTATCGTGGGGGACGACGATGCTGGGGGGAAAGCGATCGTCGGCGAACGTATTCGGGTGACACGCGGCACAGTGCTGGGCGTAGCGCACGGGCGCCATGTAGGGAGTGGTCTCGGCCGGAGCGAGCTCGGGTTTGACCGGCGGTGCCCACCCCGCGGGCAGCTTGCCGAAGAGCGGAGTCGCCATGGACGTCGTCCCCCAGTGGCAGTTTCCGCAAACGAGCTGCACCCGGAAGTTGTTCTCGGGCCCGACGAAGTTGGCGGTGAGGTGGGTGGCGTGGTTCAGCTTGAGCTGCGCCATGTCGCGGGGCGCTGGCACGTCATCGAGTGCTTCGCGGTGCGGGTGCTCGGGGTCTCCCGTCCACACGGCGAACTCGGGGTGCAACGCGTTGTCCCGGGTCGCGAAAGCATGGATCTTCTGCGCGTCCCCTCGCAGCACGAAGGCCGGCGGGCCCTTGGTGTGCTGCGGCAGGTCGGCGTGGCAATCGGTGCACGCAGCCGTCGAGACGGCGGAGAGGTTCGGGGCGGCGCGATGCTCGGTGTGGCAGGTCGCACACGGCGGCGTGGAGTCCTGGTTCGGGTGGTGAACCGGCACGTCGTGGCACGTCTGGCACGCCGCGTCGGTGGCACGCCGGAAATGCGGCGGCTCGGCGTCGGTGGCGGTCCCGTGTGCGAGGTCGCGAGCCGCGATGTGGCACGCGGCGCAGTCCTCCTCGTACATCGCGTGCGCTCTCGCGAGACGGCCCGGAGACGCAGGGTGGGCACGTCCGCCGAGCATCGGTGCGATCCAGAGCGCGGCGGCGGCGAGTGCAGCGAGCGTCAGCCACACCCGCAGGCTGCGAAACCAGTGCCGGCGCAGGTAGTAGTCTCGCTCGATGCGCTGGGCGCGAAGCTTCGCTTTGCGCTGGCGGGCCATGCCGGCTTCTCAGCGGGTCGTCGGGCGGCGGGGAAACTTGACGAAGGGAAGGCGCACGTTCCGGACCTTCACGCGATCGGAGCGCATGTCCGCGGGCGGCCGGAATCCGCGGCCGGCGGCGAAGGAGATGATGTCGTCCTGATCGACGCCGTCGCCGCTCACCCCGGCACCCCCGATGAGCCTCCGACCTCGGTAGAGGGGTACGCTGCCGGGGAAGATCTGGATGCCATTGCCGATGCCGGGGATGGTGCTGCACGGCGATACGATCAGTCCCACCGTCAGGAGCATGACAAGGGCGCCCGAACACGAGGTCGATCTGCAGCCCGTCATTGAAAATGCTGAAGTCGCCGATGGGCACCGAGAAGGGACCGTGGAAGGTCCCGTCGATTCCGTCCGGGAAGAACGGACGGCTGAGGAATCCGCCTGCCCGGTCGCTGAAGGCGACGCTGCCGTCGAGGTCGATGCCCTCGCGACGCGCCGCTTCAACGAATTGGTCGAGATTGATTGAGGAGTCGGACGCTGCTGCGCAGTCGAGCACCCGCCTGCGAGCTGCTGAAGAACGCCGCCGTACGGCCCTTCTGCGCTGAGACGTCGAACCCGAACGTCGGGGCGTCCTGCGTGCGGAAGATGCCGAGTATGTTTCCGGCTCGGTCGACGATCGTGATGTTGACGCGCGCCCGGTCGCCCAGGGGCCGGCGGATGCCGGCTCGCGTGCGGTTCGCCTGGTGGGCGCCTTGCTTCAGCAAGCGCTGCACCTGCGCGGCCGTGAGCCCCGGCCCGGGCGGCGGATCGATGCTGTCGCGGGGTGGGTAGTAGCGCGGGTCGACGGTCCCCTTCACGCCACCCAGGGTAGCCGGAACGAATCGGCTTGGCGGCGTATCGATCGGAGCGACGTCCCCCGGACCGAAGGTGACCGTGGCCGCGGGAACGATCGGTGTCTCATCGAGATTCGAGAACGGGAAGCGGAGGCCGTTCACCAGGATCTGGTCGCCGCGGATGAAGGCCGGTGCCTCGTACCCGCGCGTCGCCGCCACCGCGATGCGTTCCTCGTCGGTCACCTCGAGATCGGTCGGGTTGCGATCCACCGTGTAGCGCCCGTTCCCCTCCACCCCGACACCACCGGCGGCTCGCCCATTCTTGTACAGCGGGAGGCCGCCCGGGTCGGCCGAGAGGCCGAGCGGCAGCGTTCCAGCCGGCAGTGGCAGCAGCGGCGGAGGTAGCGTGACCCCGGGCCGCGGGATGACATCGCCGCACGGCAGCTGGGAGAACTGCACGCCGAAGAGCGGGCCGCTCGACGTGTTCCGGATCAGGGGCGGAAAATGTTGCTGGATGATGAAGCCGGCCGTCCGAGTCGTGAACGCGTTGCCCTGGGTGCTGAAGAAAGCTGCCGTGCCCCCCTTCGAGAGCGCCGCCAGCATGGCGAAGTTGACCTGGCACACCGGTGGCCCGGGCGGCGGTATGTCCGGAAAGCATGGGGGTTGAGGGGGCAGGGTCGTTCCGTCGAGCCCCTGTGGGTTCTTGGCGCCACCGTCGATCCTGATGGACTGATCCGCCCCGTCCATCACGTGCGTCCCCAGCACGTTCCCCTCGCGGTCGAGCACCGCGATGTTGACGGGTAGTCCGACGCGCTGCGCCTCGCTCACCGCCTGGCCGATGACGCGCGTGACGTCCGCGGCCGTCAGCGTCTGAGACGCCGCGGGCGCGGTCAGCGCCACGGCACCGGCCAAGCACGCGCCGGTCAGCGTCGGCAGCCGAGCCCGCACGCGGGCTTGCTTAGCGAATGTGGACCGAACACGCAAGATTTGGTATGCGCGCCCGACATTCACGACGAATCTGGAGACCCAGGTACGAAGCTCGTCCACGCACTGGCGCTGGCCTTCGTCGCACTCGCGCTCGCCGCTCCGGTGTGGGCGGAGCCGCAGGACGCAGGCAATGCCACGCCGCGGCGCCGCCCCCTGCCTTCGCCGCCCGAGCCTCCCCCCGCCGTCGAGCCGGGGCCGCCCGTGGAGAACACCGAGGAGCCGACCGGCTACACCGGTCCGCCGGCGCCGCCGGAGACGTTCCCGGCGGAGGAAGAGGTGGACTCCCGGAACCGCTGGCGCGTGGGCTTGCCCTTCTACAATCGCCAGCCCGACAACATCCACGAGGCGCCGCTGGTCCGCGGGCAGTGGTGGGATCCGTACGACCAGAACGTGCTGAAGGGCGACTACCCGGTCTTCGGCACCCAGAACACCTTCTTCGCCTTCACCCTGCGCAGCGACACGCTGCTCGAAGGCCGGCGCCTGCCGACGCCGAGCGACGTCAGCTCGGCCCGGCCCGGGAGCTACCAGTTCTTCGGCAACGGCTCGTCGCTGCTCTTCAACCAGAACTTTCCGCTCACCGTCGAGCTGTTCGAGGGCAACGCGGGATTCCGCCCCCGCCAGTGGGAGCTGCGCGCCACGCCGGTCTTCAACGTCAACTACCTCTCCGCGCGCGAGCAGGGTGTCGTCAACATCAATCCGGCGCACGGCACCACGCGGCTCGACGGCCACGTGGCGATGCAGGAGCTCTTCGGTGACTACGAGCTGGCGACGGTCGGGCCCTACTTCGACACCATCAACGTGCGGGGCGGCATCCAGGGGTTCAGCAGCGACTTTCGCGGCTTCCTGTTCGTCGACCACCCGGCGGGCCTGAAGCTCTCGGGGACGTACGGCGCGAATCGCACGCAGTGGAACGTCGCCTACTTCCGGCCGCTCGACAAGGACACCAACACGGGCCTGAACTCGTTCCACGATCGGGATCAGAACGTCGCGATCGGGACCCTGACGCGCCAGGACTTCCTCTTTCCGGGCTACTTCGCCGAGCTGATCGGGGCGTTCGACCGCGACAATGCGAGCAAGCGCTTCGACTCGAATGGCTTCCTGGTGCGCCCCGCGGCGATCGGCGACGCCGCCCCGCACCAGATCACGGTGGGCTATCTCGGCTGGACCGGTGACGGCCACATCGACCGCATCGGCGTCAGCCATGCCTTCTTCCAGGCGATCGGACGCGACGACCGCAACCCGATCGCCGGCCGCGCCACCGATGTGAACGCGCAGATGGCCGCGCTCGAGGTGTCGTACGACCGCGACTGGCTGCGTCCGAAGGCGTCGTTCTTCTGGTCGTCGGGTGACGGCAAGCCGACCGACGGCACGGCGCGGGGCTTCGATTCGATCCTCGACGATCCGCTCTTCGTGGGCGGCCCGACGAGCTTCTGGGATCGCCAGGGGATCAAGCTCACCGGCACGAACGTCAACCTCACGAACCGCTTCAGCCTCCTGCCGAACCTCCGACCGAGCAACATCCAGGGCCAGCAGAACTTCGTGAACCCGGGCATCTTCATCTTCAACGTCGGCCTGTTCGGCCGCCTGACGCCGAAGCTCGCCTTCGAGGCCAACGTCAACTACCTGCGCTTCCAGGAGCCGGCGCCGCTCAAGCTGGTGCTGCTCCAGCACCAGATCGGGCACTCCGTCGGGATCGACTACAGCATCGCGTTCACCTACCGGCCGCTGCTGATCGACAACATCATCCTGGTCGCTGGCCTCGCGGGGCTGACGCCGCTCGACGGCTTCCGCGACATCTACACCGCCCAGACGCTGTTCCAGGGATTCCTGAACGTGATCCTGACCTACTGATGCGCGTGTCCGGACGTCTTCTGATCCTCGCGGTGCTGGGGGCGAGCGTCGCCCGCGCGGCGCCGCCGCCGCCCGGCCTGTTCGAGAACCAGCCGGCGGCGAGCGTGCCGGCGGGCAGCGAGGGATGCATCACGTGCCACACCGTCTACGATGACAGGGTGCAGCGGACGGCGGTCCTCGAGGACTCCGCAACCATGCACCCGAGCGGGACGGTGAACCTCGGTTGCGCGGACTGCCACGGTGGCCACCCCGAGGTCTTCCGGCCGCCAGGGGCAGAGCCCGAGACGCCGGCATACGAGGACGCGCTACGGCGCGCTCACGTGCTGCCCGCGCATCCGGACGTCTGGAAGACCTCGGCGAACCCCGTGCGTTCGTACACGGCGCTCAACCGCGAGAGCGCCGACTTCGTGCGCTTCATCAACCCCGGCGACCTTCGCGCCGCCAAGAAGAGCTGCGGCCGCGCGGGCTGTCATCCTTCCGAGGTGGCCCGGGTGCGCACCAGCATGATGACCCACGGCGCCATGCTGTGGGAGGCGGCGCTCTACAACAACGGGGCGTTTCCGCTGAAGAACGCCCGTTTCGGCGAGAGCTACGGCCTCGACGGCACGCCCCAGCGCCTGCAGACGATTCCGCAGCCCGCTCCCGACGACACCACGCTCCACGGCATCCTGCCGTTCCTCGATCCGCTGCCGCGCTTCGAGGTGACGCAGCCGAGCAACATCCTGCGCGTCTTCGAGCGCGGCGACAATCGGCTGAGCATTCGCGGACTCGGCACCCTCAACCGCACCGACCCCGTCTTTCAGGGTCTCCAGCGCACGCGGCTTCTCGACCCGATCCTCTCGTTGCTCGGCACCAACGACCATCCCGGGGACTACCGCTCCAGCGGCTGCACCGCCTGCCATGTCGTCTACGCCAACGACCGCGATCGCTTCCACTCCGGGCCGTACGCCGAGTACGGCAACCTCGGCACGGCGGCGACCGCCGATCCCACCATCCCGCACGACGAGCGCGGCCACCCCATCCACCACGTCTTCACCCGCGGCGTCCCGTCGAGCCAGTGCGTCGTGTGCCACGTGCACCCCGGAACGTCCTTCGCCAATGCCTATCTCGGC
Source organism: uncultured delta proteobacterium (assembly GCA_963815115.1). Lineage (GTDB taxonomy): Bacteria > Desulfobacterota > Binatia > DP-6 > DP-6 > CAVQLX01. The sequence goes on from CAWFFN010000005.1 coordinate 1,346,445, forward strand.
TTCACGTGGTGGGACAACGAGACCCACGGCGAGTTCATGTATCCGCGCCGCGAGCAGCATCCGACACAGGAGCAGGAGTACGAGAGCTACACCGCCAACCCCGAGGGTTCGGCGCTCCGCGGTCTGTGGTCGGACCTCTATCCCGACCAGGCGAACCACCTCGGCGAGGTCGGGGGACCGGACTTCCTCGAGCGCACCTGGGAGCTGAACCCCCAGCTTCACCTGACGAAGTTCGCCGACTTCCACGGCCACGGCTGGATGTTCCGGGCGATCTTCAAGCACGACCGCAAGGGCGATCTGCTCGACGCGCAGGGTGACGTGGTCGATCCGGTCACGCCGGAGAACACCCAGGTCGCGCTCGAGACTGCGGTGGAGGGCCGGCCGCACGGCGGGGCGGGCATCCCCGTGCACCTGAAGGACATCCACCTCGAGAAGGGCATGCACTGCAGTGACTGCCACTTCGAGCAGGACGTGCACGGCAACGGAAAGCTGTACGGCGAGACCCGCAACGCGATCGAGGTCGAATGCGTCGACTGCCACGGGACGGTTCGCGGGCGCGCGACGCTGCACACGTCGGGGCCCGCCGCCCCGCCCGGCGGCACCGACCTCTCGACCAAGGTGACGCCCTTCGGCACGCCGCTCTTCGAACGCCGGGGAGATCGACTGGTGCAGCACTCCATGGTCGAGCGCGATCGGTCCTGGGAGGTCGTGCAGGTCCTCGACAGCATCACGCCGGGCAATCCGCACTACAGCGAGCTGTCGCGCCTGGCGAAGACGCTCCGCCGCGACGGCAGGACGTGGGGCGACGTGCCGCCCGACGCGGCCGACGTCCGCGCGGGCGGCGATCCGCCCGCGTGGGGCACACCGGCTCCCCGCCCGGCGGGCGACCCGGCCAGCACCCTGGCGCACCGGGACGACGACCTCGCCTGCTACACCTGTCACACGTCGTGGATGACGAGCTGCTTCGGCTGCCACCTGCCGATGCGGGCCAACTGGAAGCGGCCGCTGCTGCACTACGAGGGCGACGAGGAGCGCAACTGGACGAGCTACAACTACCAGGTCCTGCGCGACGACGTCTTCATGCTCGGCCGCGACGGTACGGTGAAGCGGAACCGCATCGCGCCGGTCCGGTCGTCCAGCGCGGTCCTCGTCGGCTCCCAGAACCTGAACCGCGAGTGGCTCTACTCGCAGCAGCAGACCGTCTCGAGCGAGGGCTACGCCGGGCAGGCGTTCAATCCGCACTTCCCGCACGCGGTGCGTGGCGGCAACGAGACCAAGCAGTGCGTCGACTGCCACGTGTCCAAGGAGGACGACAACAACGCCTGGATGGCCCAGGTGCTCCTCCAGGGCACCAACTTCGTCAACTTCCTCGGGCGCTACGTCTGGGTGGCGGAGGAGGACGAAGGGCTGGAGGCCGTGGTCGTCACCGAGCAGGACGAGCCCCAGGCCGTCATCGGGAGCCGGCTGCATTCGCTGGCCTATCCCCAGCGCTACCAGGCGCACGTCGCGCGCGGCCGGCTGCTGCCGGGCTCGCGCATGTTCGAGCACCCGGGACACGACGTCCTCTCGCTGCCCTGGACGCGGGAGAAGGTGCAGTTCCTGCAGCTCCGTGGCGAATACCTCTACAGCGCCAACGGCCCGGGCGGCGCACGCATCTTCGACGTCGCCGACATCGACAACAAGAAGAACCCCGAGCGCATCACGACGTCGGTCATCTCGCCGCTCGGCCAGCGCCTCTACGTGCGCACGCGCGACGCCGCGGCGGTCCTGTCACCGTCGACGCTGGCGGTCGACCCCACGCGACCCCACCTACCGGAGAACGAGGAACGGAAGCCGATCCACACGCTGTACGGGTACCTCTACATCCTCGATCGCGAGGAGGGCCTCGTGGTCACGCCCGCCAAGACGTTGCTCAACGGCGACCCGAACGACAACTTCCTCGAGCGAGCCCGGTTCCGCGACGGCACGACCGCTTTCAACCCCGGCGGCGTGCTGACGGGTGCAGTGAACGGTCAGGTCGCCGGACGCTACCTGTACGTGTGCGCCCGCGCCGGTCTCCTGGTCGTCGATATCGACGATCCCCTCGCCCCGCGGGTCGTCGCGACCCTCGCGTCGCCCGCCGTGGACGACCCGCGCGCGGTGGTGATCCAGTTCCGCTACGCCTTCGTGGCCGATGCGCGCGGCCTCGAGGTGATCGACGTGACCGACCCGACGCGACCCGTGCCCCGCGCCTCCGTCCCGATCGCGGACGCGCGCGACGTCTACGTTGCCCGGACGTACGCCTACGTGGCGGGCGGCGCGCAGGGTCTGGTGATCGTCGACGTCGAGCAGCCCGAGCATCCTTCCATCGATCAGGTGTACGATGCGGACAGGCAGATCGACGACACCCGGTCGGTGAAGGTCGGCATGACGAACGCCAGCCTGTTCGCCTACCTCGCGGACGGCAAGAACGGGCTTCGCGTCGTGCAGCTGATGTCGCCCGACACGCCCGGGTACACCGGTTTCAGCCCGCGGCCACGTCCCGATCTGCCGGGGCTGGGGCTCATCGCCACCTACCGCACGCACGGTCCAGCGGTGGCGCTGTCGAAGGGGCTCGACCGCGACCGCGCGGTCGACGAGAGCGGCAACCAGGTGGCGGTCTTCGGGCGGCGTGGGGCCGGTCCGCTCACCCTCGAGGATCAGCACCGCCTCTACCTCCGGGACGGCGGGGTGTACGCGGTGCCGGTGCTGCGCGACGCGGCCGCGGTGCGGCGGGAGTTCGGCGCGCCGCGCTAGAGGCGGTGCAGGTTCTTGTCGCGCTCGATCGACAGCTCGGCGGTGGTGCGGCGCAGCCGTTCGACGAGGAACGCGGCGGCGTTGCGGTAGAGGAGGGCGGCCGCCTGCGGCCGCTTGCGGAGCTCCTCGCGCAGGCTCGCGTACGGCACCCGGATCAGAGAGCAATGGGCGCCGGCGACGGCCGTGGCCGAGCGCGGCCCGTGGTGCACGTCGAGGAAGGCCATCTCACCGAACTCGTCGCCGACGCCGAGGGTGGTGATGAGCGTCTCGCCGTCGGTCGCGTCGGAGTCGGCGGCGAGGATGTCCACGGATCCGGCCTCGACGAGGTAGAGCGCATCGGCGATGTCGCCCTGCCGGAAGATGACCTCGCCGGGCGCGTACGTCCGCTTCTCGGCGATCGCCTCCATGACCGTCCTGAGCAGGGTCGGCGCGGAGACGTCGTCGCCCATGTGGCTGCGCAGCAGGTAGAAATCCTTCAGCAGCTCCGCCATCCGCGGGCGTCGACGTATCACGATGGCCCGGGCAACTCCAGACGGCTCACTTCTCCTTCGGCCGGTAGACGCCGTCCCAACCCTCGTCGGGCGGTGCCGCGCGCAGCTCTCGGATGCGGCGGGCAAGCTCGGCGGCCGGTCCGTCGCAGCCCCACTCCGCCGTGAAACGCGCGACCCGCGCTTCCGCGCCCTCCCAGTCGCGTGCCCGATAGGCAGCGAGAACCTCGGCGAAGCCGGCGGCGAGTCGCCGCCGGCTGCCATCGGTATCGGCGGCGATCGGGCCGAGCAACTCGTAGATGGTCACGGACCGGTGCTTGCCCTTCACCTCGACACGATCGACCTCGCGGCAGACGAAGTCGTCGGCCACCTCGCGCTGCGTCGTCTCCGACAGCAGGATGCGGGTGCGGTAGGTCTTGTTCAGGCCTTCGAGGCGCGATGCCAGGTTCACGTGGTCACCCATGGCGGTGTAATTGAAGCGCGTCGCCGAGCCGAAGTTCCCGACCACGACCTCGCCGGTGTCGATGCCGATGCCGATGGCCACGTGGGGCCACCCGAGGGTGCGCCAGCGCTGGTTGAGCGGGGCGAGCGCGTCCAGCATGTGCAGTGCAGTCTGGCAGGCGCGCTTCGCGTGATCGGGAACCGCGACCGGGGCGCCCCAGAGCGCCATCACCGCGTCACCGATGTACTTGTCGAGTAGCCCCCGATGCTCGAAGAGGATGTTCGTCATCGCGGTGAGATACTCGTTCATCAGCTTGGCGACCTCCTCGGGCCCTGAGCGCTCCTGGAGTGCCTCGACGTTCGTCGTGAAGCCGCGGATGTCCGAGAAGAAGACCGTGACCGTGCACCGATCACCACCGAGACGAACGCGCTCGGGCTCGCGCGCGAGCTGCTCGGTCACCTCGGGGTCGAGGTAGAGCCGGAACGTATCGCGTATCCGTCGCTTCTCGCGCTCCTCGCCGAGGTAGCGCACGATCCCGCCCCCGAGCACCGCGAACCCGATCGCGCCGACGGGATACAGGGCGCTGAGCACGAGCCCGCGCCTCTCGAAGAGCTGCTGCGTGCCCCATGCGTATGCGATCAGCAGTCCGGCGCTCGCGCAGAAGCCCCACGCGCCAGGGATGCGCAGGAACGATCCGACGAGCGCCCCGAGGAGGAGCACCACGCCTGCCTCGAGCGGGATGATCCAGCTGGGCCGGTGCAGGCTCTGGCGCTGCAGGATGTTGTCGATGACGGTCGCGTGAATCTCGACGGCCGGCATCTCGGCGGAGAAGGGAGAGGCTCGCCTGTCGGAGCCGACGGCGGTGAGCGCGACGAGCACGATCTTCCCGTCCACGGCGCCTTCCGGGAGGCGACCGGCGATCACGTCGGACGCGCGGATGTACCGGAAGGTCCTCTCCTTGGGGCCGAGGTAGTTGATCCAGAGCTCGCCCGCCTCGTCCACGGGGATCTCGGTGGCGCCGACCCGCAGCGCTGCGACGCCGTAGCCCTCGACGGTCATGCTCGCGGCGGCCACTCCCGCGAAGCGGCGGAACGTCTCCAGGCTGAGCGCCCCGGTGTATCGCTTGTCCAGGCGTACCACCATCGGGACGCGGCGGAAGGCTCCGTCACCATCCGGGAGGAAGTTGTAGTGTCCGGTACCTGCCGCGGCGTTGGCGAGGATGGCGATGTTGCCGTGAAAGGCGGTCGCGGCGGGGATGATGCCGACGTTCGCACCGGCCGCGACCTGCGCCGCGATCTCCGGGATCGTGGCCGCATCGCCCGTGGTCGGCGTGTCGGGCGCGGTGGGCCCGAGGTCGAAGAAGTGCGCGAGGACGACGCGCCCGGAAGCGCGCAGCGCGGCGGCCATGCGCGCGTCATTGTACGCGAGGAGCGCCGCCTCGAGCTCGCCGGCCGACTGCGGCTCGGTCTCGAGCACGTGGTGAAGGGTCTCGTGGTCGACGCTCGGGTCTGGCTGGTCGAACAGGACGTCGAACCCGATCGCTCGGGCGCCCCCCTCGGTGAGACGGTCTACCAGCGTGGCGAGCCGTGCCCGGGGCCACGGCCAGCGTCCCAGCTCCGCGAGGCTCGCCTCGTCAACGGCGACGATCACGACCTCGCCGCTGGCCGGGACCGGTCCCCGGAGTCGGTGGCGCAAGTCGAGTGCCTTCATGTCGTACAGCTCGAGCAGCGGCAGGCCAGCGAGCCGGAGACCTGCGAACAGGCAGGCGATGCACAGCACCACTCGCCAGACGGTGAGGCGGGGCAGCCGCCATGTCCGTTTCACGAGCGCCGATCAGCGCCGCCCCTTGGGGAGGGGAGGTGGGAGCTGTTCCCGGCCCTGGGGCGGCTTCACGGGCGGCTGATTGACGACGGTCGCGGGCGGGAAGCCCGGCGACGTCGCCAGCGGAGGCGCGATGCCGGGCAGCGGCTCGATCTCGCTCTCGGGCGGGAGGCCACCGGTCAGCAGCTCGGTCGCCGCGAGCAGCTCGCGTCGTTGCTCCTCGGGCAGCGGATGCGGCCTGGTCGGCAACTTGCCGCGGGCGACCTCGGTCGCCATGCCGGGACCGAGGAACACTTCATGCCGTCCCTGGGGGTCCGCTTTCGAGCGCACGAACGTGGTGTCGTAGAGCCCGAGGTACAGACTCTCCGCACGCGCGGGATCGTACTGGACGATGAATCCGGTCCCGCGCGCACCGCCGACGGCGGTCGGGGTATCCACCTCGACGGTCGTCCGCGGGCGCGCGTACAGGTTGCTCAGCACCACGCGTATCCTGCCCACGATGAGCGAGAATGAGAACGCCGTGTTCGCGGTCCCCTCGGTATCGGGGCCAAGCGTCTGGACCACCGTCTGGCCGCCAGGGGTAGTGGCCTGCGTCTGGAGCTTCGAGCCCGAGAGGGTCCGTTGCTGGTCCCCGTCCAGGACGGGGTCCCCCGGCCTGAGCTGCTCCCGTGCGGGGCGGCCGGCATGGAGCACCTCGGCGGTTCCCTCGACCGCGGCCACCGTGGCGGCGCGCTCCTGCCCGGCAGCCGTGAGCGCGAGGGCCGCGACGACGAGGCTCGCCGCGAAGAGTCTTCGCACGGCCCCCATGCTAGTAGACCACCTGCAGCTGGGCGAGCACCACCGACCGCCGATACTGGAAGACCGGGATGTTCGAGTTGTTGATGGTGCCGTAGTACGTGAGGGCCAGGTTGAGATGGGGGCTCAGCACGCGTGAGACCTCCGCGAAGAAGACGTGCTCGTGGTCGACGCGGTTGGTCCGGAACGCCACGAAGCTGTTCAGCTCGGGGTAGTCGTCGTACTGGAACAGGTAGGTCAGCGCGACGCTGGTCTGCCACCAGGCCGGGAAGTAGATGCCGGCGTGCACCTGATAGGCACGCTGCCGGAAGTCGTTGCCCGCCATGCTGCGCGGCTGCTCGTTCTCGAACTGGAAGCCGAGGGTGAGGTAGTGCTCCGGGTCGCGGAACAGGAACTGGTTCACGCCCGCCGTGTAGTCCGGACCGTCACGGATGTCCCGGAAAGGCTGGGCGAGATAGTTCCGGTACTCGAAGCGAAACATGCCCTGCGTCTGCCCCCATGGCGGTTCGAGCAGCGTCAAGTAGGGCGTGATGATGGGCTCCTGCATGTATGCCGAGCTGCCGAGGGCGTAGTGCCCGTAGAGGGCCTGCAGGTTGGCCCACAGCCACGGACGTATCGCGTAGGCGCCGGTGCCACCGACCTCGTTCGCGCGGAAGTCGAAGCTGCCGGCGTCGGTGTTGAGGGTCTGGTAGAAGTCGTATTGCAGGCGGAGCATCGCGTCGCCGCGACGCAGCGGGTCGTAGTGACCTCCGAGGTCGAGCGTGAAGAAGCCGGTGCCGGCGCCGTGCGGATCCAGCTTCACGTTGCTGTCGTAGCCGACTCCCGTGCCCGCATAGAACCCCCATTGCTTGCCCGGGGCGACGACGCTGGACGGCCGTTCGCCGCGGGTGCGCGCCAGCGTGGTCAAGGCCCGCGTGCTGGTGGCGAGGCCCGGAGACATCGCCACGGCCCGATCGAGCAGGCGCGTGGCTTCGACCGTGTCCCCGGCTTCGAGGGCGGATTGCCCGAGTCGCAGCGAGACCAGGCCGAGCTCGCGCTTCGCCTCGGCGAAGTCCGGCTTGCTCGCCAGGGCTTGCTCGAAGGCACGGCCGGCCTCCTCGAGGCGGCCGAGCCGCACGAGGGCCCGACCGAGGCCGTACGCCGCCGCGGCGTCACGCGGATCGGCCGCCGCCGCGTCCGCGAAGTCCCGCCGGGCGTCCTCGAAGCGGCCGGCGTTGTACGCGGCACGTGCGCGCGCTACCAGGAGCTCCGAGCGCTCGGAGGCGCGGGCGACGCCAGGGGCGAGCGCCAACACGACCAAGGCGCTTCCGAGCGCGATCAGTCGCCGATGCCGTCCCGCCATCGTCCCCCTTCGGGTGTCTGCGACGGTTGGCTTGATAGCAGCCCGCTGCCTTGCCGACAAGCGGCTGCGATTTCTAGGCATGGCTCTCGGCCGCGCTGATTCGCGTCCGACTCGACGCGGCCTCCTCGCCGCGGGAGCGACTCACCGACGACTGCTTGCGAGTCCACTCCGTTGGGAACTGCGTTTCAAAGCTACCGCAACTCCCCGCCGTGATTGACAGGACGCAAGCATGTGCCCTACCTTTGGGATGTGGCTGCGGCCGACCTCCGGCATCCCTGACGGAACGACGATGCGCGTCGCGAGCGGCTTCCGCGGTGTGCTCTGTGCAGTGCTCGCGGGGCTCGCCATGGCCCGCGCGGGTCTGGCGCAGACCGTGATGCCGCCATCGATCAGCCTCCCGCCGGCTTCAGCCGTCTGTGCACCGGGCGCGCAGACGCTGCAGGCCTGTCTCACGCTTCCGGCTGGGCCGAGCGCGGTCGACATTTTCTATCTGTTCGGTTTCGGAGTCCCGGTGACGTCGCTGCTCGGCGACCTGGCGGCGAACCTCGAGCCCGTCCTGCCTGGCGTCGAATTCGGCATCGGCGCGGGAAATCTCGGCGGCTACGGGGGAGCCGGGGACGACTACAACCTGGAATTCCCTGCCAGTCGACCGTTGATCCTGAACCAGCCCATCGTCACGGCGGCGGCTGCAGGAGGTTCGGCGAGCCGTGATGCGCTCGTCAACGGCGCCCTCGGCCTCGCCTCGCCCAGCGTGGGTGGCAGCTGTATCCGCTCGAACAGCGTCGAAGCCCTCTACCAGATCGCGACGGGCGTCGGCTTCGATGGCGACGGCGACGGGTCGACCACCGGGATCGGCGGCCTTCAGACCGCCGCTGCCGACATGACGAAGACGCACCCGGACGACAGCGGTGACATACCGGCTTTCGCGACGCTCGCACCCGGGGTGATCACCGCTGGACGCGTCGGTGGCGCCGGCTTCCGACCCGACGCGCTCAAGCTGATCATCGTGGCCACGGACAACGGCTCCGTCGAGGTGTTCTCCGGGCTCCCCCCGGCCTCCATCACGGGGCCAGGCGGCACGGTGCCGGTCGGCGATTTCGAGATCTCCACCGATGACTGCGGTTCCCCCCCGATCGGCCCGGCCGGTGATGCGAAGAGATCTGCCGACAATACGGTTCCCGATGCGGTCGCTCCGCTGGGCGCGGCGACGCTGCCAGCGGCGGTGGATGCGCTCGGCGCGGCAGGAATCCGCGTGCTCGGCCTCGGACCGGGCGCGGGACCGCGGCCGCTCGGCTCGGGGCCGGTCAGCGACCCGAGCGACCCGGCGAACCCCTCGGTGTTCCTGTCTGCCATCGCGCGCGTGACGGGCGCGGTGGACGCGACGGGAACGCCGCTGGTGGTCGACAGCGACGCCGGGCAGCGTCCCCTCAGGGACGCCGTCGTTCAAGCCGTGGAGCCGCCGCCGGTTGGCGTCGCTCTGACCGTCGCCGGCGCGATCCCCGCCGGGCTGTCCGTTGCCGTCGCACCTTCTCTCGTGTCCGGTGTCGCGCCCGGCGGCCAGGCCTGCTTCGACGTGACCTTCGCGAGCGCGACGGTCCCGCCGGCAGGCAACTTCGCCCTCGAGTTCAGGGATTCGGCCGGCGGCGCGCTGCTCGGCACGATCCCCGTCTCCGTGGACTGCGGCGTCTGCAGGGCCGCCCAGGAGTGCGACGACGGGAATCCCTGCACGGACGAGACCTGCACGGGCGGACGTTGCGCGCGCACGAACAACACGGCGCCCTGCGACGACGGGGACGTCTGCAACGGCGGCGATGCGTGCAGGGACGGCATCTGCACGCCCGTCGGGGCGCAGGGATCGTCGTGTGCCGCGAGCGTGCTCGGGGCCTTCCTCCCGAACTACCGCGACGGCACCATCGCCGCGCTGGACGTGGTGAGGGATCGACTGCTCGTGAGCCCCTCTCCCCAGGTCGGTCCGAGAGGAGCGCCGTGGGGGGTTGCCGTCACCCCGGACGGTCGAACCGTCTACGTGTCCAACCGGGTCAAGCGTGGCAGCCTCTCGGTGGTCGACACGGCCGACCCGACACACGTCGAGGTCGCCTCGATCGAGGTCGGGAAACGTCCGGTCGGGATCGCCGTTCACCCCGACGGGAGTCGAGTCTACGTCGCGAACCTCGACAGCCGAACGGTGTCCGTGGTCGACGCAACGACGAGGGCCGTCAAGACCATCAAGGTGGGCAAAGGCCCAGCCGGAATCGCCGTGAACTCGCAGGGCACCAGGCTGTACGTCACCAACTACCGTGGCGACAGCCTGTCCGTCATCGACGTCGCCGACAGGCGCGATCGCGTCGTCAAGACGATCGCCGTTCCCGCGGGACCGATCGGAGTCGCAGTCGATCCGAGCGGTACGCGGGTCTACGTCGCGAGCTATCTCGCGGCGCGGGTCACGGTCGTGGGCACCGCGAGCAACATGGTGATCGACACGATCCGGGTCGGCTCCCACCCCGCAGGGGTGGCCGTCGACTCTTCGGGCAGTCATCTCTTCGTCACGCACGCGCAGGCGAACAGGACCTCCGTCATCGACGCCGGACAGGATCGGGAGATCGCTCGCGTCCGCGTCGGCCGCTTCCCCTTCGGCCTCGAGGTCGCCCCCGACGGCAAGGTCTTCGTGGCGAACACCAGAGATGGAAGCATCTCCGTCGTCGATCCGACCAAGGATCCGGAGCATCCGGAGGTTCATCCGCTGGAGACCCCCCTCGGTGGTCTCCCGGTCTCGCTGGGCACGTTCCTCGCCGTCGATCCGCGCACCTGCCCGGCGCCCGCGCTCCAGTGCGACGACGGCGATCGGGACACGCTCGACTCTTGCGTGGCGGTGCTGGGTTGCCGGCATGCCACTCAAGACAGCGCGCTGGACGCGTCCCGCACGAACGTCGACGCGCTCGCCAGCACCTATCGGCAAGGGCAGAGCGACCTGACGGTCGGCAGCACCGCGCAGGCGAATCGCGTCGGTACGCTCATCGGCGACGCGCAGAGAGCGCTCCACGCCGCGCCGGCGGACGTGGCGTCTGCGAAACGGACGCTTCGCGAGCTGATCGGCCTTCTCGAGGGCGGGGTCGCCGGCATGCAGCCACGGTTGACGAGTCGCCTGCTGGACCTGTCGCGGGCGGCGGCGCTCCAACTCAGGGCCTCGTAGCGTCCGGCCCTGCTCAGTCGAGCTGCCGTCGCACGGCGGCGACGTCCCGGGCGAAGAGCGCCGGATCATAGGCCGCGGGATCCTGGAGACCCTTGAACACCTGTTTGATCGCGTCCTGCAGGCCGCCGGTCTCCGGCGGTGCGACCGGACATCCCTGCACGGGCGGCGCCGGCTGCCCGGCTTTCCACTGTATCCAGCTGCGCGCCGAGGCGAGAGCGGCGAGCGACCACGCGATCTGCTGCGCGCCGCGGAAGCCGGGCGGCGGCTTGCGGGGCGCGGTCAGGTCGCGCAGCACCGCGTTGATCTCGTCTTCATGCAGGGCACCGCTCTTGCTGCGCGCCAGCAGGTGGTTGGCCGTTGCCTGCATGGCCGCTGCGACGGGCTCGACCGGCTCACCGCGCTGGCTCTGCGCGGCCAGCTGCTGGTACCGGGCGATGTTCTGCCGCAGCAGCTCCGCGCGGTCGGCGTCGACCGCGGACGCGAGCGGATCGACTCCCAGCCAGCGCGACGTGTCGAACGGCGGGTGCCCGCCGACCCCGCGCAGGGGACGTGCTCCGCTCGGGTCGAGCGGATGATGGCAGGTGAAGCAGTCGTACTGCGAGAACTCCGGCCAGGCCTCGCGGCGCTGGCGCGTCAGCGCGTCGGCAGCCACCCGCAGCGCGACCGCCTGCCCGGCGGCCCAGGCACCGCCGTCGAACCAGTGGGCGTTGTCGGGGTGCAGCTTCCAGTGCGGCGGCATGTTGGCGGCGAACGAGTCCAGCTCGAAGACCAGCGCCGGGTGCCCGGCGGCGATCATGGCGTGGTCGACGGTCTTGCGGGCGCTCCCGAGGTGGCATTCGAGACAGGTGCCGGCGGCCACGGCGGGCTCCGTGGTGTCGGTCATGTGGAGCTGCCTCTTCCGCTCCTCGATCCCTGGCTGCTCGTGCCAACCCTTCTCCGTGTGCTCCTTGATCCACGATCCGGCCGGGCCGTGGCACGCCTCGCAGCTGACGCCGTCGGCCAGGCGCGGGCCGTCGGGCTTCTCCGGCACGTTGAGCGCGTGGCAGTCGAGGCACTTGTCCGCCTTCCACGGCTTTTCGGTCATGCCCAGACCGCGGGCGATGCTCAGCGAACGCGGCTCGTGCAGCACCGCATAGCTCGAGGCGTGGCGATCGCAGCTCCGCCACGTGGCGTACTCGTTCTGGAGGACCCAACGGCTGTCGGCGCGCGCCGTGACGCTGCCGTGGCAGTTGGGTGACGCGCACGATCCGGCCCCTCGATAGTCGCCGTCGGGCACGACCTCGCCGCCGGCGGCCGCGGCAGTCGCGAGACATGCCACAACGAGGGTCACGCCCAGCCTCATACCGACTCGATCCTTCGCAGCATGCGGGTAGCGCATGCAAGCCGCTCGAGTCAAATCTAGCAAGTAGCCAGCCGGACATGGCGGCCGGTCACTGCCAGACACTGCCGGCCGAGTTCCCGCGGCCTTCGCCCGAGGGCTCAGTCGAGATGGAAGAACTGCTTGATCCGGGCCAGGAGCTGGTGCTGGGCGTCCGCCGGCGCCTCGGAGGGTCTGTCGCGCACCCCCTGGAGCTCCCGCTGCCGGCGGGCGAGGAGGGGGGCGATCTCCTCGGCCAGGCGGGGCCGCGTCTCGAGGAGCCGGCGCACGGGCCGGTGATCGACGACCCAGCACGCAACGTCCGAGACGGCCAGGCACGTGGCATTGCGCCGGTCCCCGGTCATCAGTGACATCTCGCCGAAGACGTCGCCGGGGCCGAGGCGGGCGACGTCCCGGCGCCCGTCTCCGCTCAGCACCTCCACATGACCGCGCTGGATGATGAAGAGCGAGTCGCCGGGATCGCCCTCCCGGATGATCTCCTCGCCCTCCGTGAAGAGCGCCGGTCGCATCGCCGCCGCCAGGCCGGCGCGGTCCGTCTCGTCGAGGCAGGAGAACACCCCGACCCTTGCCATCGCCTGCGTGCGATCGGCCAGCTCGTTCTCGTCCTCTGCCGAGGCGGGCTGGGAGCCGCCGAGCAGGGTGCGGATCGGGAAGGGGATCTCCAGGCCGTGGCGGTGCGCTGCGTACCAGACCCGCGTACGTACGGAGGAGCGCGTCACCTCCTCGCGCAGGAAGTCGCTCGTCCAGAAGCGTAGCGTGTAGCCGACGGCGCTGTCGCCGAAGTTCGCCGTGAGGCAATCCGGAGTCGGCTCGGCGAGGACGCCCGGTGTGCCGCGGGCGGCATCGAGCAGTACCCGGTGGACCTCCCGCGGGGGGTGGCGGTAGTGGAACCCCACGTCGATGGTCAGCCGGTGCTTGCCGGGCGGCTTCGACAGGTTGATCACCTTGCCGCTCACCAGCTCGCTGTTCGGAACGATGACGGTCGAGCCGTCGCGAGCGAGCAGCATGGTCGAGCGCCAGCGGATCTCGATGATCGCTCCCTCCTGCTCTCCGATCCGGATCCACTCCCCGATGCGGATCGAATCGTCGACCTGCAGGGCGACGCCGGCGAAGGTGTTCGCGATGGTGCTCTGGAGCGCGAGGCCGATCACGCCGGTCAGGACGGCCGACGTGGTGACGAGCGAAGCGAGGTTGACCCCCGCGTTCCCCAGCAGGATCAGCAGCACGAGGAAGAGCGCCAGGGCCTGGAGCAGGTCCCGCACGATGGAGGGCACGTGGACCGCGGCTCGCCCGAGCGCGAGATCGAAAACCACCACTCCCGCGAGGACGACCGCTCCCGTCGCAACGAGGACCGATGCCAGCAGGGCGAGGGGTCCCGTGGCGGCGGCCGGGAGGAGGTGCAGCGCACCCGCGACGATCAGGATCGCGACTGCGGCCGTCACGCGACGTCGTGCCGGTGCCGGGAGCAGCAGGCGGATGACCAGCCCCGTCACGATCAGGACGAGGACGAGGCGGAACTCGTTCGCTCCGAGGAGCGGGGGCAGGCGTTCCCACGGGCTCATGTCAGCTTCCGAGGGGTCGCCTTAGCCGTTGACCGCGGTGCCGGCAACCGTGAGGGCCGCCGCCTTCCCATGAACCCGAAATCGGCTACACTGTCGCTCCCCCGCGCCGGATCGATCTCACCCTCGGCGTGGCGGCTGACGAAGGGAGCGGAGGCGATGGCACAGTCGCGAACGGTCGAGGAGGTCGCTGGGGAACGCGCGCCGCAGGAGCCGCTCGCGGATCTCGAGTCGCCGTTGCTCTATCTCAACCGCGAGCTCACCTGGCTCGCGTTCAATCGCCGCGTCCTCACCGAGGCGCAGGACCAGCGCAATCCGCTGCTCGAACGGGTCAAGTTCCTCGCCATCACCTCCTCCAATCTCGACGAGTTCTTCATGAAGCGCATCGGCGGTCTGAAGCAGCAGGTCGCCGCCGGCTTCCAGCAGCTCACGGTGGATGGGCGGACCCCCGTGCAGCAGATCACGGAGTGCTACGCCGACATCCGCGAGATGGAGCAGGAGCAGCGCGACCTCCTGCGGGAGCTGATCGGGTTGCTCGAGAGCAACGACCTCCGCGTGAGCTCGTGGGACAGCCTGTCCGCAGCCGACCAGCGGGCGCTGCGTGAGCGCTATTTCAAGAACGTGTTCCCGCTGGTCACGCCGCTGGCGATGGACCCGGCCCATCCGTTCCCGTTCATCTCGAACCTCTCCCTCAACCTGCTCGTCACCGTGCGCTATCCGAACGATCCGGACCAGCTGCTGGCGCGCGTCAAGGTCCCGGTGGGCGCCGGCATCCCGCGCTTCCTGCGGCTCGACGACGGGCGCACCTTCGTGCCGCTCGAGGACGTGATCGCGCACACGCTCGATCTCCTCTTCCCGAGCATGGAGATCGACGCCTGCGAGCTGTTTCGCGTGACGCGCAATGCCAATACCGAGCGCGACGAGGAGGAAGCCGACGACCTGCTCGCGATGATCGAGTCCGAGCTGCGCGACCGGCGCTTCGCGCCGACGGTGCGGCTGGAAGTGAGCAAGGACATGGGCGCGGTGCACCGGGGCATGCTCGCGGCCGAGTTCGGCCTCGACGAGCGCACGGACGTCTTCGAGGTCGACGGCCTGATGGCGTTGCGCGACCTGATGGAGCTGGCGGCCTGCGACGACCCGGCGTTGCACGATCCCCCGCACCATCCCATCGACCATCCCCGGCTCCAGGACACGCGCCGGAACGTCTTCCACATCATCCGCGACGCGGGGTCGATGCTCCTGGCGCATCCCTACGACTCCTTCGCCACCTCGGTCGAGCGCGTTCTGCGCGAGGCGAGCGAGGATCCGAAGGTCCGCGCCATCAAGATGACGCTCTACCGCACGTCGAGCGACGCGCGGATGATCGGCTACCTCACCGAGGCGGCGCGCAACGGGAAGCAGGTGGCGGTGGTCGTCGAGCTGAAGGCGCGCTTCGACGAGGCGGCGAACATCCAGTTCGCGAGCCGGCTGGAGGACTACGGCATCCACGTGACCTACGGCGTCGTCGGGCTCAAGACGCACTGCAAGGTGGTTCTCGTGGTGCGGCAGGACTACAACGGGCTGCGCCGCTACGCGCACATCGGCACCGGCAACTACCATCCCGGCACGGCGCGCATCTACAGCGACTTCGGCCTCCTCACCTGTGACGACGCCATCGGCGAGGACCTGACGGAGCTGTTCAACTACCTCACCACGGGCTACCGCCCGAAGCGCGCATACCACAAGCTCCTCCCTGCGCCGACCGTGCTCAAGAAGGCGCTGCTCGCGAAGATCGAGCGCGAGATCGGGCACCAGACGAGCTCGCCGCCCGGGCTGATCCAGCTCAAGATGAATGCCCTGGAGGACATCGACATCACCAAGGCGCTCTACCGCGCGTCCCAGGCGGGCGTGAAGGTCGATCTGATCGTGCGCGACACCTGCCGCCTGCGGCCGGGTGTGCCGGGGTTGTCGGAGACGATCCGCGTGGTGAGCGTGATCGGACGCTTCCTGGAGCACGGCCGCGTCTACTACTTCCGGAACGGCGGCGAGGAGGAGTACTTCATCGGCTCCGCCGATTGCATGAAGCGCAACCTGGAGAGCCGCGTCGAGGTGGTGGTGCCGGTGGAAGACCCGCTGCTGCGACAGGAGCTGCGCACGGTGCTCGATTCGCAGCTCGCGGTCGGGCATGGCGCCTGGGAGATGCAGGCCGACGGGACGTACGTTCACGGCGTGTCGGGCGAGGGCTGGAAGAGCAGCCAGCAGATGCTGGTCGACCAGGCCGAGAGGCGCCAGAAAGAAGCCAGCCGGCGACGGAAGCGCCGCCCGCGCGGGTTCGCGCGGCGCGCCGCGAAGTGAGGCCGTCGCGGGTGGGCCGGGCTCAGAGACGGATCCAGCGGCCGTCGGTGGAAGCCGTGCGGGCGGCATCCATGACGCGCTGACACGCGGCGCCATCGGCGAACGTGGCGGGAGCGGCGTGCCCGACGGGCAGGCCGTCGATCAGGTTCGCGAAGTGCTCGGCCTGACGGACGAACGCCGGGAGCTCGACGGCGGCGAATGGTCCCATCCACGGTGCCGTGGCGACCTCGGGCAAGCGGAGGTCGTCGGGGATATCGACCGCGGCCTCGTGTCCGTCGCGGCCGGCACGCCAGAGGCGGCCGCCCGCGATCCAGCAGGTGGCATCGGAGCCGGCGATGCGCAGCGTTTCGAAGCGGTCGCCCCAGGTGGCGGCGCTCTGCTGGAGAACGCCCTGGGCGCCATCGCGGGTGCGGAAGAGGAGCGCATAGGTGTCGTCGGCCTGTCGAGCGATCCCCGCCGGCGCCGGCGCGCGGGCGTCGATCAGCGCCGTCACGTCGGCGATCTCGCCGAGCCAGACGCGGAGCGCGTCGATCCAGTGCGAGCCGCACGCGCCGAGCCACCCGCCGCCCTCGGCGGCGTCGAACCACCACGCCGGCGGCGGACGCCACGGATCGACGTAGAGCGGCATCGTGCTGATCGCGGTGACCAGGTGTGGCGTGCCGAGATCGCCCCGCCCGATCAGGCGCGCCAGCATGGCGCGCGCCGGATCGAAGCGAAACTCGTGGTCGACCAGCGCGACGACGTTCCGAGCTGCGTCGCACATGGCGTCCGCCTCGGCCACCGTCCGCGCCATCGGCTTCTCGCAGAGGACGTGCAGGCCGGCACGCGCCGCCGCGACGACGGCGCCGGCGTGCGTGGCGGGCGGTGTCGCGATCGACACCGCCCGCAGGTCCGGAATGGCGAGCGCTTCCTCGAGCGTCCGGCAGGTCCGCTCGACCCCGCACCGCGCGGCGGCGCGAGCGAGGCGGTCCGGATCGCGCCCGACCAGCGCGACGACCTCGAACCGGCCGCTTGCCCGGAAGGCGGGAACCTGGATGCGGGCGCCGAATCCCGCACCCACGACGACGATGCGTATCTTCTCCATGCTCGGGGCCAGGGTCGACCCGAAGGCGGCCGCGCCACGACGTCCCGTCCGCAGGACGACCAATCAGACGTCTAGCACTCGTCTAGCACCGTGGTGGTCGCACGAACCAGGTGCCTTGTCCCTGCGCGGTGGGCGGGCCGACTCTCCGAGCCGGGGGTGAACGGACCGCCAGCAGGGTCGGCGCGGCGAGCCCCGTGGTGAGCCCGTTGCGGGTGGTCCGGACCGGACATAGTATGGTCGGCGTGTTCCGCTCGCGGGGGCGATATGGGTTCGACGGGGGTGAGGAAGCGAGCGTTGCGAGTCGGGGTTCCTGGCCACCTCGTCAAAACGACCTGGACTGCTTAACTGCAGACAACAACTACGCACTGGCTGCCTAATTAGGCGACCACGTTTCCCCGGCCGGCGCCCGTAAAGCCGGAAGAAACGTCATTTCCTCGGGCTGGGCCCCCGCGATGCCGGCGGCACGGGGGCCGAGATTTTCGCCGGCTGGCCGCGCGCGATCCTGCCGATGGGAGCAAGCGCGGCGAGAACTAAATCACCGGCTACACTCGTAGACGCGCTCGGGGATGCACCTTCGGACGGGGGTTCGATTCCCCCCGCCTCCATCGTGAAATCAATAGGTTAGCGTCCCTGGGGGACGCGCTGGGGACGCCAGCATCCCGCGGCGACCAGTGGGCACCCGAGAGCTCGTCGACGCGCTCGACATCGTTGCTTCGATGTTGGTGTCTACCTACAGGCACCGCGTCCCCCGGAAGGCGGGGACACCGCTCATCACCTCCGGGTCGATGCTGATCGGGAGCTGCCGTAGTTCAGCCTCGTCCATCTCCGAGCTGCATGAGCCGGAAGGATACGCGACTCCAATTCCGTCCCAGCCTTGGTGGAGATGTGGCATGGTCCGGTGCGAGAAGCGCCTCCACGAACCGGCCCGTGCAAAACCTGGGAGCAGATCGTACCGGCCGTTGCGCGCGCGGACGATTGAGAAGCGGCTTGCCAGAATGCCGCCCGCGCTGCGATACGAGGTGGGCTAGAGCCGGGGGCGTACCTCCACGAGCCTGGCCGGGCATTGCGAGGTTACTTCCCCGACTTGAACTTTCCCGCATGCGGAAGGGCGCGGCAAAAGTAAGACGGGACGGCCCCCGGCGGCCCAGCCAGGCTCACCTCGACCAACTCGTCGAGCAGGCCACGGTCGACGCCTACGGCGACTCCGAGCAGCGCTGCGGGCTGTTCACCATGATGGAAGACCGTCTCGCGCTGCCGTTCGATACCGAGGTGCTCGGCGTGCCGGTGACGGTCGAGCGGCTCGACCTGACCGCCGCGGACGAGGTGATCGCCATCTGCCGCCGTGGGCGAACGCGACAGCGGATCGGCATCCTCGACCTGCCGATGCCCAGCCCACCACCCCATGGTGCCGAGTGGATCGAGGCATACCGGTATTGGGCACAGGGACGTCCGAGCGGCGTGCGATGAGCGAGCACCAGTACTACGAGTTCCAAGCGATCGATCGGCCGCTCGACGAGCGCGCGCTGCGCGAGCTTCGTGCATGTTCGACGCGAGCGACGATCACGTCGACTCGCTTCGTCAACCACTACGAGTGGGGCGACCTGAAGGGCGACCCGTGGGTCTGGATGGAACGATACTTCGACGCGTTTCTCTATGTGGCCAGCTGGGGCACGCGCTGGCTCATGCTGCGCTTCTCCCGCCCCGTCCTCGACCTCTTGACTACAAGGAGGTACTGCCGGGGCGAGTCCGTCCGGGTGAGGGCCAAGGGCGACTTCCTGATCCTGTCGTTCGCCTCCGAGGACGAATCCGGGGACGGCTGGGACGACGACGGCAGCGGCTGGCTCGCCTCGCTCATCCCGGTGCGCGGCGACATCGCCGCCGGCGACCATCGGGCGCTGTATCTCGCGTGGCTGTTAGCCGTCCAGCATGGGGAGCTGGCCTCACACGCGACCGAGCCGCCTGTTCCGCCGGGGCTTCGACGGCTCAGCGCTCGGTTGAAAGCGTTCGCGGACTTCCTACGGATCGATGGTGACCTGATGGCTGCGGCCGCCCAGCGAAACCCGAACCCGAGCGCTGCCGCGCAACGCAACGAGATCGAACGATTCGTGGCCGCGTTGCCGGAGGCCGAGAAGACTGCCTGGCTCGCTCGGCTCGCGGCCGGTGATGGTTCTGACATGCGCGGCGAACTCCTCCGCCGTTTTAAGAAGGTGCGGCACCCAGCCGAGGTTCGCCCACTGAAGCCGCGAACGGTGGCGGACCTGCTTGCCGCCGCCGGGCGCCTCCAGGAGACGCGTCGCTGTGCGGCGAGGGCAAGAACGCCACGTGGGCAGTGAAGCCGTCCGGAGTTGCCGCCGATCACTGCGGGCCATCGACCTCCGTGCCGAGCGAGTTCGGCTGAGCGGTGAAATCGCCGTGCGTCAGCGGAGGTACTTCTGCCTCAGCTCGGCGGCGCGCGTCACGCCCGCATCGGTCAGACAGACCGACTTCGCTCGTCTGCCCTGCGTGAGGAAGCCCTTGGCGTCGAGCGCATCCAGCGTCTCGAAGGGGTAGCCCTTCCACGCCCGGCGCACCGTGGTGCCCATGCTGTCCTCTCTCCAGGACGTGAGGTCGAGCAGCAGCAGCGTGAGCTCTTCGATGACCCCCGCGTCGTTCGGATCCATACGCGCTCCTCGGTGGAATTTCTCACATGTGCCAGCCCTTCTGCCACACTCAGTGTCGGCTCGGAACGCAGACGGCGAGAGGCGGACACCCTTGCCTCGTCGCCGCGCTCTCGGTCGAGCGTTCGAGCATGGGAATTCCGGCCGGGCGGAGCTCGACGGACCTCGATGGGGCGACCTCTGCCTCGGCAGGGTTCTCGCTCCCTCTGATGCGCCGGGCCGCCAGGTCGACACCGTGGTGTCGGGATGGCCGGCTGACGTCGAGCGTGGTACTCACGCCGTGGTCATGGCGACACGCCGCACAGAACTGGACGCGATGCTTCGGCGGGCGAAGGCCCTCCCGTCGCGTGATCAGCTTGCCCTCGTCGAGGGCCTGCTCACCCCGGCGATGCAGCTCCGTCTGATCGTCAGGCAAGTCAGGAAGCAGGCGGGTCCCCGTGACGAGCGGCGGATCGACCAGGTCGTCGACCGAGCGGTGCGGAAGGTGCGGGGTGAACGCGCGGCCCGCCGTTAGGGCGGTCGTTGATTCCAACCTGGTGATTCGCGGTCTCCTCCGGCGCCGGCCGCGCTCGGTCGCCGTTCGCCTGCTCGATGCCGCGATCGACGGACGGTTCCAACTCGTGCTCTCACCGTACCTGCTGGCCGAAGTCGAGCAGACGCTGCGCGAACCTGCGGTCCGCGCCCTTCGCAAGCTGACCGATTCGCAGATCAAGGGCTTCATCGGAGCCTTGGCCGAAGTCGCCCAGGTCGTGGAAGGGGTATACGCCGTCAATCTCGTCGCTCGCGATCCCGACGACAACCCGGTCGTCGCCTGCGCCTTGGAAGCCGGCGCGAGACACGTCGTGACCGACGACCGGAAGCACCTGCTGCCCATCAAGGCCGTTCGCGTGGCAGGGTATCGGACTGTCCAGATCGTGAGCCCGATCGAGTTCCTGCGTCACCATCTGTGAAAGCGCCCCTCACTATGATGTCCCTGGGGGACAAGATGGCGGGAAGGTACGGGAGGCGTCGGCAGCCCAGACATCCCCAACTTCCCGCCGCTCCTACCTTCTTCTCCTTCCTCCTCCCCGCCCGCGCGGTTCGATTCCCCCCGCCTCCATAATTAAATCAATGGGTTGGGCGTTTCTGGGGACGCGAGAGGGACGCTGTACACGGCAGAGGGGAGCCGGCCTCGCCAGCCCGTTCGCCTACGGGGGAGCGGATCTGTGGACCCCGACTGGTTCATGCGACCGCCGCAGCGAAGGAGGCGAACAGGTCGCCGGGGAGAGGTTGCTCGAGCCGCCACGTGATGGCCATCGGGAGCTCTCCCTCGTGGCTGACGTAGTGGGCAGGTCCGAGGAACCAGAACGCGCGATCATCCGTCCGCAGCCGGGCGAACAGCATGATCGACGTTCCGCGGTCGCGATGCTGCCGATAGCGAAGACCGGTCTCGCTGTCGGCCCGCGTCGTCGATTGGCTCTCCCAGTGGACGAGGTCGCGATTGATGGCGTAGTCGCGGTAGCGCGTCGTCGGCGAGAATTGCCCGGAGGTCTTGTCGAGCGTGAACGCGAGGAGGTCGACGCGCCGCTCCTTCGCCCAGTAGACGCCCGTTTGCCAGGGAGGAACCCTCGCACCCGCCCCGCGGCCGAAGGCGGCGAGGATCTCGAGACGGGAATAGCGCGCGTGAATCTGTAGCGGTACGTCCGAGGGGTCAACGAGCGGCGTGTGCAGGTGGTCGACCCGGCCGGCGAGGGCATCGAGCAGCTCGAGGATCTCGACGCGAATCTGCGGATGTGCCCAGAGCACCGCGCAGGCATCGGCGATCGATGCCGACTTGTCGACGACCTGGCCCGCGACTGACGCGACGAGCATTCGGAGCAGTCGTTGCTCGCGCGCCGTCAGGGCGGCGAGATCGGGAGCCGCTTCCGTATCGATGATCCGGCGGTATGTGTCGAGGCGCTCGGCATCGTCGACGTGGAGCAGGCGGCCGCACGCGCGGCGCAGGGCAGCCTCGTGTCGCCCGGACGCCTGGGTCGACACCCCGGCTGCCTCGAGGAGGTCCGACCAGCTCCTGTTGCCCGCGTAGACGTCCTCGAGCTCCACGCCCGCCTCGCTCAGGAACTCGGTCAGGCGCACCTGGCGACCGCCGCTCGCCATGGCCCGCAGCTCCTCCACCTTCCCCGTCCATCGTGACGGGACGGCGTTCTGAATGCCGGAGAGCACGATGTCGGCGGCGACCGGATCGAGCTCCATGTGGCACCCTGCGGGGAGGAAGGGGAAGCCGCCGGCGATCTGCTGGATCAGCTGACTGCGGCTGCCGCCGAGCAGAGCCCGGAAGCGCCGGTCGAAGCGGAACTCGCTGCGGTGGCGCCCGACGAAGTCGAGCACCGTGCAGCCGACCTTGCCGCGACTCACGCGCAAGCCACGGCCGAGCTGCTGCAGGAAGAGGACGGGGCTGTCGGTTGGGCGCAGCAGGAGCAGCGTGTCGACGGTGGGCAGATCGACCCCTTCGTTGAAGAGATCAACGGAGAAGACGACGTTGACCCGACCCTCGGTGAGCCGGCGCAGCGCCTCGCGCCGTTCGTCCGGCGGGCTGTCGCCCCACACGGCCGCGGCGGCGATCCCGGCGTCGCCGAAGGCGCGCGCCATGAAACGGGCGTGGTCCACGCTGACGCAGAAACCGAGCGCCCGCATGCGATGGGGGTCGTCGACGTGATCAATCACCTGGGCGATGACACGACGTGCCCAGACGTCGTTGCCGGTGAGGAGCCGGGATAGCCCCTCGACGTCGTAGCCGCGCCCCCGCCGCCAGGGGACGTCGCGCAGGTCGAGGCCGTCGTGCACCCCATAGTAGGAGAAGGGGCAGAGCCGGTGCTGGTCGATCGCGTCCCAGAGCCGCAGCTCGGCCGCGATCCGGTCGTCGAACCAGTGCAGCAGGGGGAACCCGTCGCTGCGCTCCGGCGTGCCGGTGAGCCCCAGCAGCTCGAGCGGACGGACGTGCTCGAGCACGGCGCGATACGTGTCGGCCGCGGCGTGGTGGAACTCGTCGACGATCACCACGTCGAAGTGCGTCGGGTCGAGGTGGCGCAAGCCGGTCGACGACAGACTCTGGATGGACGCGAAGACGTGCTCGAAGCGACTCGGTCTCTCGCCGCCCACCCACAGCTCGCCGAAGGTCGCGTCGCGCAGGGCATGCTGGAACGTCGCCCGACTCTGCTGGAGGATCTCGGCACGATGCGCCACGAAGAGTAGCCGCGCACGGGGCAGCTCGTCGCGGAGCCGCTGGTAGTCGATCGCCGCCATCACGGTCTTCCCGGTTCCGGTGGCCGACACGAGCAGGTTGCGGTGGTGGCCCAGGCGGCGGGAGACGGCAATCTCCTCCAGGAGACGCTCCTGGAAGGGATCGGGGCGTAGCTCGGTGGGGGGCAGGGCGATCGCCTTCGCCCGGTCGGGTGGTGCAGCGCGGCGGGCGAACTCGTCGGGGTCGTACGGGACGAAGTCACCGCCGTTCCAGTACGACTCGAAGACGGCGACCATCTTGGTGACGACTTCCGGGTTGCGCGCCTCCGAGACCCGGACGTTCCATTCGAGGCCGGTCGCGTGCGCCGCGTGTGTCCAGTTGGACGAGCCGATGTAGGCGGTGGAGAAGCCCGAGGCTCGGTGAAAGAGCCACGCCTTGGCGTGGAGGCGGGTGGCCGTCGTGTCATACGAGACCCGCACCTCCGCCCCGAGGGCGCGCAGCGCATCGAGCGCCGCCCCCTCGGTGGAGCCGGTGTAGCTCGTCGTGAGGATGCGGAGGCCCCGAGCGGCAGCAGCGTGTCGCCGCAGCGCCTCGAGGAACGGGCGCATCCCCGAGCGACGAATGAACGCCATCACCACGTCGAGACGGTCCGCGGATGCGATCTCGGCGACGAGCTGGCTTCCGACGCGCGGCTCACCCGGAGCATTCGTGAGGACGGTTGTGTCCAGCAGCGGGATGAGCGGTTCGGGGATCGTCTCGCTGCGGCCGTCGGGGAGCCGTGCGAGGATGGCATGCAAGACCGTTGCCGGCGCCACGGGAGCATCCTGTTCCGACGTGGCGCCACGAACGGTGCCGCCGATCTCCTCGGCGAGCCGGCGAGCGAGTGTCGTCGCCACGGCGACCCGTTCCTCCTCGGTCACCGCGGCCAGGGCGCGCTGGATCAGACGACCGAGGTGCAGTGCGATCCGGTCCGGTGCGTCCGCAGCGCGAAGCGGTTCTCTCGCGGCCGCCCAGCGATCGCCGAGAGCGTCCAGGCGCGCGTGGAGCGCTTCGGTGATCAGCTGCTCGTAGAGTCCGCGGGGCTGCTCTGGCATGGAACGCACCGCGCCGTGAGTCTCGAGGACCTTCTCTGCACCCAGCGAGCATTGCAGCGACGGCAGCGATGACGACGGCAACCGTGGACCACGTGGACGCCACCAGCTCCCGCGCCGGGCCGGATTCGATCGCTCGTCGCGCCCTTCGCATCGGGAGACCACCCGCGTGGATCGTCGAATAGCCACGCGGTCTTGGCTGCCTGCGGTCCCGCCGATGCCATCAGACAATCAAAGCCTGGGCTTGCCGCCTCGAGCGGCGTGCCAGACAGCGAGGACTGATACGCGGCGGGCGTCCTCGGCCGTCGCGTAGTACACGTGGTAGCGGGTCCTGGGCAGCAGGAGGCGCCGGAGATCAGGCCGTGGCCCGAGTCGATACGCTGCTCCTGCCAACGGTGCCGATCCCAGCCGTGTCAATACGGCCGCGAACTCCTCGACGAAGAGGTCCGGTGAGCTCGGGCGGTTTGCCTGCCACCATGCTGCGATCGTTTCGACCTGAGCGACCGCCTGCGGCGCGACGATCACCCGGAAACGCTGCATCAGCGATGCTGGCGCCGCAACGCCTCGATGAGATCCTCCGCCGCGACACCCTCTCCCCGCTCGATCTCTTCCTGCGCCACCGCCAGGGCCGCGTGCAGCCGCGCGCGCTCGTCGTCGTCGAGGTCGTCGCCTGGGTCGACGACGATGAGGTCGACCTCGCTCCCCTCGGGCAGGTTCAACGGCTCATCGATGACGACCTTGCCGGCCCGCACGCGCCCCTTCAAGGTGAGCACCATGTGACCGCGTACGTACCATCGACCTTGACCGTGTGCCACCGCGACGGGTCCCCTCCCCTCGGGGGGGCAGCGGGCCGCGGTGGTCGTCCCAGGCCCTCGAGTTACCCTTCGGGCGGATCGTCCCCGAGGGACATGATGACGGGAAATGACGGGAGACGTCGGTAGGCTCGGGGGGCATCGGAGGATAGTCCCAACCAGACGTAGCCGCCGCGATACGGCCCGGGCTGCGGCGGCGGGACGGCCCAGGTGCGGCCGGCGCCGTGATCGGTTTGCCGACTGTTACGTAACTGGTTACAGTCGCAGCGATGGCGATCCGGGGGTTCCGGCACGCCGGACTCGCCCGGTTCTTTGCCACGGGATCGAAGGCGGGCATCCGCCCGGAGCACGCCGCGCGGCTGCGCCGACTGCTTGCGGTCCTCGACGCGGCGAGCGGGCCGCAGGATGTCGCCCTCCCAGGGCTGAGCCTGCATCAGCTCAAAGGCGCGGCCGCGGGCCGCTGGGCCGTCACGGTCAGCGGCAACTGGCGCGTGACCTTCGCCGTCACGGCCGAAAAGGAGATCACCGATGTCGACTACGAAGACTACCATTGAGCGGGTGGGCTCGATGCACCACCCGCCGCACCCGGGCGAGGTCCTGGCCGAGGAGTGCCTGAAGCCGCTCGGGCTGAGCGTCACGGCGGCGGCGCGCGCGCTCGGCGTGAGCCGCAAGACCTTCTCGCTCATCCTGAACGGTCACGCGGGAATCACGGCGCCGATGGCGCTGCGGCTCGCGAAGGCGTTTGGCGCGACGCCGGAGTTCTGGCTCCGGCTCCAGATGCAGCGGGACCTCTGGGACGCCCGCCGGACGCGGACCGCCGGCGTCAAGCGGCTCGTGCGAGACGTCGCCTGACGCGGAGCTCCTCACTGACCACATGACCTCGCTACTGTAAGCGCTCTTGTCGGGTTCGTCGGCGTGCTGGTCGGCGGGTGGTTGACCGGGTACCACCAGCGCCAGCAGCGCCGGCAGGCGGCGATCCGGGAGCAACTCGAGCGGTTCTACTCACCGATGGTTGCGCTACGCGCGCGCATTCGGGCGAAGGGCGAGACGCGAGCCAAGGTCCACACCGCTGCCGAGCAACTCTGGTGCGAACAGGTCGAGCGCGACTGGACTTGCCCCCGACCGGCGAACAGCTCAGATGTGGGCGTGAGCCCACGAGGAGGGTGTTCGGATGCGGAAGCGCGGAGCGGCTTAACTCAGGTGTTCGCCCGGACGGGGGCAAGACCACGGTGCGCATCGCCATCGGCGTGGGCGGGCGCGCCGAACTGGACCTTGAAGGCGACGTCTTCGCGAAGATCGCGATTCGTGTCGAAGCGAAAGGCGTAGAAGCCCTCGTCACGAAAAGTGTCCGGCGCGCCGACGCCGGCGTTCGGGTTCACGGTCAGGGCCATACCGTTGTGCCGGGGCGGCCCCCGAAGGAGATAGAAGTCGCAGACGTTGATGCGGGGGTCTCCTTTGGCGGTAGGCGTATCGAAATGATGCGACATGACCCCTCTTTATGATTTGGTTCAAGCGGGATCGAAGACGGTCAGAGGCCGTTGTCCTCGGTGAAGCGGCCGCTTCATTGCATCGGCTACGCCGCTTTGCCTTGCCCCGCGTCCGACGACACCAGCAACCCGCCAAGCACGATCGCCACGAGGAAGAGCGCGGGCACGTCCCCGAGCAGGTGCCCGTGATGCGCGGCCGGCATCGACTGCACCGCCATGATGCCGCCGTGCACGACGCTCGACCACACAGTGAACCAGATCAAGCTGCGATGGGCTTGTGGATCTCTCGACGCGATGAGCAGGAAGACGCCGAGCGTCGCGTAGACTCCGACGATCATCATGAAGTACTGCGAGTCGTGGGGGGCGCCCGCGTGCCACGCCCAGCCGGACGGCCACACGATCGCCAGCGGGTAGACGAGGAGGAAGACGGCGCCGAAGAGGGCCAGGGCGATTTGCAGCAGTCGTTGAGAAGACATCGTCAGGATTCCCTCCCTTCGTGATGGCTCACGAAACCCATGACCGTCTGGACGCGGAGGTCGGCGCCCTCCCAGACCTGGTCGTTGGGAATGACGCGGTAGATATCATGCCGCTCCAAGGAAGCCGCAAAGCCCGAGTTGTCAATACACACCGCGAACCGCGTTCGAGAGCCCTTCCGCATGGTGACTAGTTGCCCGGCCGGTTCTGCACGCCAGCAGCTGCCCGCTCTGCGCCTCCTTGGCGGTGATCAGGTTCGGTTGGCACGGAGTTTCGAGCCGGGTCCTTCAGGGGGACAGCAGGTTGCCCGCCTCGTCGTAGTCGAGGATCACGCCCGGCTTGTCCTCGTCACTCTCGGCCACCACGCCTTCGCGAAGCGTGACCGTCAGCGTGTCCGTCTCGCCGTCGTATTCGACCTTCATGTGACTCTCCAGTCCTCAATAAGCCCGCTCGCCCGATACTCGTGACCGAGGGAGTCGTACCGCGGAGCAGTTGCGCCGGGAGTGGTGCGGCGTCGGCCGTCTTGAGCAGCTCGGCGGTCGTCGTCCCATCGAGATACTCCTCGCCACAGTTGTCGCAGACGCCCGCGGGCACCCCCCGGACAACGACGATGGCTCCGCCGCGCTCTAGCGTCACGCTCGCCTTCCCGGGTTGGATCTCGCCCTGTCGGCAGATGACACACATGATGGATTCTTCCTCCTCGTGAACCCGTCTCCCCAGCCCGCCGTCACGGCCGGCGAGGGCTCCCCGACGACCGTGGCGGTCCGAACAGTGCCCTGCTACCGTATGCCCATGCGGCTTGCCAGTGCCCGGGTGGTCCGGGGTTCGATCGTCACACGCGCGAGGTTCCCCGACGGGACACGCCTGACGCTCGTTCCTCACGACGACGGACCACCGGTCGGCCTCGACCCCGACGAGGAAGCCGGCGTGCTCAAGGGGATATCCGAGATTGCGTCGGGCCGAGGCATCCCGGCGCGCACCGTTCGTCGGAAGCTTCGCCGGCACCCCTGACCGCCGTAGGGGGAGACTCAGGCGGTGCCTCCCTACGCCGTCACCGTTGCGCCGATTGCCAATGCATAGATCGAAGCCGCGCTGCTGTGGTGGAGTCGCAACCGACCAGCGTCCCGAGGCTTGCTTGCGAACGAAGTTGATCGTGCCCTGGCGCTGATCGAGCACGTACCCCAGGCGGGGCGCCGCACGACGAGTACGCTCTTCCGTGACGTCCGCCGCCTGCTCCTCCGGCGGAGCGGCTATCACCTTTACTACCAGGTCCTCGAGGCGCAGCACGCCGTCCACGTCGTGTACTTCCGTCACGCTCGCCGACGATCGATCACCAAACCGAGATGAGCCCTGTGGGCAGCGCGTCGCAAACATGAACTGTCCGCTCAGCATCGGATTACCGACTGATTCAGCGGTAGCGCCGCGGGAGGAGCCGATAGGAAGCCGATAGGCGTAGCAATGCAGACGGGCTGCCCTCCGCCGCGATAGGTTCGCGGTGGACCACGGGGTCAGCCGAGACGGCGCCCCAAGCATTGAGGAGGGCAGCCCGATGCAATGCTCCGTGGGATTGGACGTGCACAGCAAGGCGAGCGTGTTCGTGATCCAGGACGGGCACGGGCAGGTGCGAGCGCAGGGGGAAATGTCCACGACCCCGGCCGGCTTCCGGGGCTGGCACGAGGCGCAGCGCCTGCCAGCGGGGACGCCCGTCGCCTTGGAGACCGGGACGGTGGCCTTTTTTGTCGCGCGCGAGCTGACGGCGCTGGGGTGCGCGCCGCTCGTGGTCGATGCCCGCGAGGTGCGGCTCAAGGCGCAGCGGCCGACCCAGAAGAGCGACCTGCGGGATGCGTTCGAGCTCTGCGACGGCTTGCGGCGGGGGATCGATCGCACCATCGTGCATGTGCCGCCGCGGCCCGTTGCCCGGCTCCGCGAGACGCTGGCGCGGCGCCGGCACGTGGTGCGTCTCGAGACCGCGCAGGTGAACGCCGTCAAACGGCTACTGCGAGGCGCGGGGCTGGCGCGCCTGAGCCGGAGTCTCGGGACTCTGGGGTGGGCTGTGCAGAGCTTCCCTAGTCGCCAGCTTGGCGGGCCACGGCGAGCGGCGCGACTACGTCGCACCGCACCGCGAACTGTGGCGCTGCGCGCGCACGCAGCGGGTGGCACTGGAGGGCGCGTTGACCGTGCAGCTGGCCGCGCCCGCGTTCGCCCCCGCCCTCCGCCGGCTCCAGACCATCCCCGGCGTGGGGCCGATCGTCGCCGCCACCGTCCTGGCGGTCTTCTCCGACGTGCGCCGGTTCGCGGACGCGAAGCACGCGGCCAGCTATGCGGGCCTGGTCCCGGCCACGTATCACTCGGGCGACCGCGAGGCCTACGGGCGCATCACGAAGCGGGGGTCCCGGGAGCTGCGCACGATGCTGTGCGAGGCGGCCCACCATGCCAGTCGCCCGACCCATCCGTTCCACCCCTACTTCGCGCTGCTTTGTGCGAAGCGCGGCTACAAGATGGCGACCATCGCGGTCGCGCACCGGCTCGCCCGGATCACGTTCGCCATGCTGCGCGACGGGACGGACTTCGACGTCGCGCAGCTCACTATCGAGGAGGGCCCGGTCGAACGCACGACCATCCGGCGCGACCGGCTGAAGCGGACCGCAACGCCCGCGTAGCGCGGCCGTTGCCCACGCCACTGCGCACCGCACTCGAGGACGAGCACGTGACCCGGGTCGTCTCCTGAGCCACGAGCTCAGATAGCTGTTTGGGGCCGAGCTCTCCTCAGTGCAACGTGGGCCGCGCCCGCGACCCCGAATGGACGCTTGGTGAGTGCCGGCGCAGCGGACACACGTATCGGGACGATCCCGAGGCGGAGACTCACTCAACCCTCACGACGAGCGGCAGAACGATCAACAGACGGCGACGTCGATGCCCCCCTGGACAGCCCGTCTTCATGGGCGCGATGAACGGGGTTTTGCGAAGGTTTACGGAACGCCCCATCCCGGGCCATCGCCGCATTTTCGCCCGCTCCGTAACAAGGCCGACGATACGCTTCGGGAGATCACCGCGTTCCTGGAGCAGTATCGCCGCGCCACCGAGGCTCACGATGTCGACGACCTCGCCGCCATGTACACGTCGTTCTCTCCAGCGCAGCACGCGGCGCTCGAACGCTACTTCGCCGGCGTGCGAGACCTCCGGATCGGGATCGATTCACGTGGAGGCCGCCGTGGTCGGCGAGGAAGCCGTGGTCAGCTACACGCGGACGGACGACTTCGTCGACGTCCAGACGGGGCGACCAGGGCACGTGTCGGTGCGGCTGACGAAGACGCTGCGGCAGGTGAACGGGCGGTGGCTGTTCGCGTCGGCACGGTGAGGGTCATTGTTCGCGGACCGGGACCAGGCTGATCGGAGGCACGGCGGCATCCGTAGAGTCGGGCGTCGGCCCTCAGGAAGCAGGTCCCAGCGGTTTCCGCTTCGTGTGGCGCACCGTCAGGAGGAAGACGGTCTCTTTCTCCACGCTGAACAGAACGCGGTGCTCACGGCAGAGGAGCTGTCGGACCTCGACCCCGAACGCTTCAGATTCGGCCTCGGCTACCGGACAGCGACGGGGGAGAGTCTCCAATCTCTCGATCGCCGCAAGGATGTCTGTGTGCCAGACATCCGCCCCCTGCGGCGAGCGCTTCTTGTACCACGCATACGCTCGGTCAATGTCTCGCTCGGCCCGTCGTGTGACCTCGACGCCGAACCTCATGCGCTCCTGGGCAGCTTGTGCTTTCGGCGCATCTGCTCCAGAAAAGCCCGAGCAGGCTTCGTGCGGCCATGCTTCGCATCCTCAAGACCCTCGGCGACGGCGGAGAGGGTCTCGGCCTGATCAACTATGGCCATGATCCGCTCATAGCTGTCAGCGTCCATGACGACGGCCTTTGCCCGGCCGTTGAGCGTGAGGACGAGGGGACGCTTTGACCGCTCCAGGCGCTTGAGGTGATCCTTGGTGTTTCGTTGAAAGTCAGTGACGGGGAAGATGTCGGAGAGCTGTACCAT
Organism: uncultured delta proteobacterium; assembly: GCA_963815115.1. GTDB lineage: Bacteria > Desulfobacterota > Binatia > DP-6 > DP-6 > CAVQLX01. Next base: position 1,377,420 of record CAWFFN010000005.1, read on the forward strand.
GTGCACCTCAGCAGGGAATTATCAGGTTTAAACTCGATACAGCGATCGGCTCTGGGCGTCAAGGCCGATAGATGGGGTGAAGCGGCTGGCGAGGTATGACCGGAAGTTGTGGATCGTGGAGTCCGTGACCCCGGCGGCGTATCCTCCCGCCTGATCGACCGCCGGCCCGTGGTGCGCGGAGGGAGGGAGGCGGCACGCATGCTGAAGGTCGTCGGCACCGAGACGGCGTAGGACGAGGGAGACGGGCGATCGCTGCTCGACGAGATCGCCCGTGAGGGAGCCCGCCGGATGCTCGTGGCGGCGCTGGAGACCGAGGTCACCGCGTATCTGGAGGCGCACCGCGAGGAACACGATGCCGAGGGTCACGCCTTGGTCGTCCGCAATGGCAAGGGTCGCACCCGGAAGGTGACCGTCGGGGCCGGGACGATCCCGGTGAGCGCGCCCCGCGTGAATGATCGGCGGACCGACCAAGACGGCGAGCGACGCCGATTCACGAGCCGCATCCTGCCGCCGTACATGCGCCGCTCCCCGAAGGTGGCCGAGGTCTTGCCCGTGCTCTACCTGCGGGGCCTCTCCACCGGCGACTTCCGCGAGGCACTGGCGGCGCTGCTCGGGGACGATGCGGCCGGGTTGTCCGCCACAACATCGCGCGGCTGACCAACGAGTGGGAGGTCGAGTACCGCGCGTTCCAGAAGCGGAGCCTCGCGGACCGCGACCACGTCTACGTGTGGGTCGATGGCGTCCACTTCAACGTCCGGCTGGAGGACGACCGCCTCTGCACGCTCGTGATGATCGGCGTGCGGCCCGACGGGACGAAAGAGCTGATCACGGTCGAGGACGGCTACCGGGAGAGCGCCGAGAGCTGGAAGACCGTGCTCCGGGACCTGAAGCGCCGAGGCATGCGCCCGCCCGTTGTCGCCGTGGGCGACGGTGCCCTTGGGTTCTGGGCGGCGGTGCGGGACGTGTGGCCGAAGACCCGTGAGCAGCGGGACTGGTTTCACAAACTCGGCAACATCCTCGACAAACTCCCGAAGCGGCTCCAGCCGCGCGTGAAGGCCGCGCTCCACGAGATGATGTACGCCGAGACCCGTGACCAGGCGCGCGAAGCCGCGCAGCGGTTCGCCACCGACTAAGGTCCCAAGTATCCGAAGGCCGTCACGACCCTGGAGAAGGACGCCGACGTGCTGCTCACGTTCTTCGACTTCCCCGCCGAGCACTGGAAGCACTTGCGGACGTCGAATGTGATCGAGTCGCCGTTCGCGACGGTGCGGCTGCGCCAGCGCGTGACGAAGGGCGCCGGCTCGCGCACGAAGGGCCTCTTGATGGCCTACAAGCTCCTGGACATGGCGCGGGCCCGATGGCGGCGGCTCGACGGGGCTCACCTCCTGCCGCTCGTCGGAGCCGGCATCGTTTTCGTCGACGGGGAGCAGCAGCCACGCCAGGGCAGCAAGACGCGAGCGAGGGCCGCGTGATGGGCAGGTCCTCCGGATCAGCCCCCACCTCACCTTTCGCCGTTTCGTTGAAGCGGTAGAGGGGAAGTACTCCCATGGTGACATGGCACGAGTTCGTTGTCGCCGAGCCCGAACTGGCCGAAGCAGGCCGCTCGCTGCTCTTTCAGTTTGGCGTCGGGCTGGCTTTTCTCGCTACCGTGCGAAAAGACGGCGCCCCACGCCTTCATCCCCTGTGCCCCGTCGTGTCGAACGACCGCCTGTTTGTTCTGATCACTCCGACGTCCCCCAAGCGCTATGACCTGTTGCGGGATGGCAGGTACGCGCTTCAGACGTTCCCCCAACCGAAGCCTGGCAGCGACGAGTTCTACATCGCCGGCAAGGCATTCCGCGTTGACGATCCAGCGGCGCGCGCGGGAATACTTCGAGACGCGAAGCACATGGCGAACGCGGCGGAAATCCCCTTCGAGCTGTGGATTGATCGCGTCATGTTGACGAGGTGGGAAGACGTGCTGACCCCGCAGATGCGCTCCGTGCACCGGAAGTGGTGCGCACCGAGTGATCCAAGCGTCGTTTAGTCGATGCCGCTGCCACCACATGCCGCTGGTCTCGGGCTCGAGGTGCATACGGGGCGGGCCGTCGTGGTCATTCTCGTGGGGACGTTCCAGACGCCGGAGATCGTACTCCGCAACGAGATCGACTTGGCCGACCCGTGGATTCGAGAGTCCATGCACCCGTACCACCAGGAGCTCGGAGAGAGCGGCTCCGCAGGTGAACAAGCGCGGCGACGCGGCTGCGAGGCGGCCCGAAGGGTATCCCGCCAAGTCATTCGAGCGTTGGTGAACGAAATGCGACGTCACGGTCTCGAACCATCCACGGCGACCGTCGTCGCTCGGAGTCTTGCCGACCCCGCACGGATAGGCGGCGCGCACGCGCGAGCGCATGCAGAAGAGCGTAAGCTCTACCGCGAAGCGGTCGAGGCTGCGCTGCGCGGTTGCGGTCTTGAAGTCGTCACTCTTGTCGAGAACACCCTGCGCGCAGCGGCCACGAAACGACTCGGACGCTGTACGCGAGACCTCAACGCCGCACTCAAAGCGTTCTCGCATACGGTCGGGACGCCGTGGCGGGCACCCGAAAAGAACGCCGCTCTGGCCGCGTGGCTGGCGCTATCGAGGTCACACGGCCGCACGCACGACGACGCTCCGCCGCACCAACGTCCAAGACGGAGAGAATCTTAGCTGCAACAGCGTCACCTGTCGCGCTGACGGATTGGCCCCAAGGCTGAGGCTACGCGTGCCGCACCGAGCGACCACGACCCAATCCACACCTTTTGACAATTCCTCGCGGCTGGCCTCCACTCGCACGTGGTAGCCTGAGCCCCACAACGCTCAACGCGGTCGATGCCGCAGCGAAGAGGAGGCCAGCCGTGGAACATATTGGCATGGACGTGCACAAGCAGGAAACCCAGGTCTGTATCGAGGACGCCACCGGCACCGTCGTGCTCGAGCAACGGATCCGCACGACGCCCGAGCGGTGCACCGCCCTGCTGGGCGGGCGGCCGCAGGCGCGCATCCTGCTCGAGGCCGCGACCGAGAGTGAGTGGGTGGCCCAGCACCTCGAGACGCTCGGCCACGAGGTGATCGTGGCCGCCCCGAACTACGCGGCGATGTACGCGACGCGGTCGCGGCGGGTGAAGACGGACCGCCGGGACGCCCGCACGCTGGCCGACGCGTGTCGGTTGGGGGCCTATCACCCCGCGCACCGGACGTCGGCCGCGCAGCGCGAGGTCCGCGCGGAGCTCACGGTGCGGGAGGCGCTGGTCCGGACCCGGACGCGCTACCTGAGTGTGATCCGGGCGCTGCTGCGGCGCGAGGGGATGCGGGTGCCGAGCGGGGGCGCGGCGGCCTTCGGGCGGCGGCTGGCGGCGGTCACGCTGCCGCCGGCCCAGCAGGCGCTGATCGCGCCCCTGGTGGCGTTGCTTGAGCCGCTCAACGCCGCGATGGCCGCGGCGGACGCGCGCGGCCTCCGCAAAGGGGCGCCGGGGCTCAAGCCCGTGCTCATTCAGGGCGCCTGGGCCGCAGTGCGGGGCCGCGAGGGGTACCTGCGCGCCCAGTTCCTCCGCCTCAAGCCGCGGCGCGGGCCGATGAAGGCCATCGTCGCGGTGGCCGCCTCCATGCTCACCGCCGCCTACTACATCCTGCGCGACGGCCAAGACTATCACGACCTCGGGGCCGATCACTTCCGGCGCGGCGACCACGCCCGCCTCGTCGCTGGGCTCACCCGCCGCCTGCACCACCTCGGTTATGAGGTTACCCTCCGCCCCGCCGCCTGAGGTCGCCGGCGGTGCGAGTTACTTGGTAGTCCGGGCGTCGTCGGCCAGCAGCCCACGCTCGCGCGCGGTGAAGCGCATCGCTACACCAGCGGCGCGGTGCTCGCGACACCTTTCGGCACGATGGAAGGCACCTACGAGATGCACACCGAGGGCGGCCGCGTCTTCCAGGCCCGCATCCCCCGCTTCTCGCTCCAGGTGCCCGGCATCCTCCAGTAGCTCGCTCGTGCCAGCTCGCGAGTCGGCGACGCTATCGCACCTGCGATGATTCATCCGGCGGAGCCTCCGGCGACCGACGGACCAACCGGTTGCGGCTGATCGATGCGTCAGCGAGCCGTCACGAGCGTCCTCTCCCCTTGACCCGACCGACGATGTAGATAACAACCTGACTTGGTCGGGGGCGACAAGGAGGGCGTGATCATGAGAACGCTCGTCGTCGCACTCACCTTCGCCGCGGTGTGCCTTGCCATGCCCGGGCGTACCGCGGCGGGAGGGCTTCCCGAGGGAAGCCCGTGCATGTTCAACCGCGACTGCCTGTCGGGCAAATGCCGGGGCGGCGCGAACAAGCACTGCCAGGGGCCGGCGCTCCTGCCGGGGGGCTCACCGTGCAAGTTCAACGCACAGTGCGCCTCGGGCAAGTGCCGCGGCGGCGCCAACAAGCACTGTCAGGGCGACTGATCGCCGGGAACCGGAGCCGGGCCGCCCGGCTCCGGCGATCCGCTTCGCGTGCTTGCACGCGGGATATGCGCGTCACTTGCGCTCGACCTTGATGTCGTGGACCTTGATGAGTTCGTGGAGATACCCTCGGGTGACGTCGAGCAGCCGCGCGGCCTCCGACACGTTCCCGTTCGTGCGCTCGAGCGTATCCCGAATCACCCTGGCCTGGCACTCCTGCATGGCCTCCTGGTAGGTCGGGGCTCGATCCGGCGTCGGCGCGCTAGCCGGCGTGCTCGGGAAAAGGTGCCTGCGCTCGACCTGCATGGCGCCCTCGTACCTCGCGCGCTCCACGGCGACCTCGATTCGGTGCTCGAGCTCGCGCACGTTGCCCGGCCACTTCGCGGTCTCGATCGCGCGCAGGGCGTCTCGTGACAGCTGGCGCGGCGCGAGCCCCTCAGTGCACCACGCCCGGCGCAGAGGCCTTCCGCCAGATGCCGGATGTCCCTCCCCCGCTCTTCCAGCGGTGGCAGGCGAATGGTGACGACGTCGAGACGGAAGAGCAGATACTGACGGAACTGTCCCTTCTCGACGGCAGCCTGGAGATCGACATGGCTTCCGGCGATGACCCGGATGTCGGCCTGGACCGGCGTCGTCTGGCCCAGGGGGTAGTAGCGCTTGCACTGCAGGAGCTGCAGCAACGCCGCCTGCCCGGAGAGGCACAGGCTGTCGATGTCGTCCAGGAAAAGGGTCCCATGCTCGGCGGCTGCCACGAGACCCGACCTGTCGCGATCGGCTCCGGTGAACGCACCCTTCGTGTAGCCAAAGAGCAGGTTCTCGACCAGGGTCTCCGTGAGGGTCTTGCAGCTGATCTCCACGAACCGATGCTTCGCGCGCGGGCTGTTCTCGTGGATGACGCATGCGATCTGCGTCTTCCCGGTGCCGCTCTGTCCCGTCAGGAGCACCGTCTTGGCCGACCGCCCGGCGATGGCGACCTCGCGAAAGACCGCTGCCATCGCCTCGCTGCGACCGATGACGTTGTCGAGCTTGAGCTGCGCCCGCAGCGCACGCGTCGGGTCGTCACCGTCGTCGAGACGCTCCTGCAGCAGCAGACGGTCGACCACCGGCGCCAGGTGACGCGCCACGAGCTCGACGCACTCCCGATGGTGCAATGCGAAGGACCCAGCCGACATGCGCCCAGCCAGATACAGCACGCCACGTGGCGGATCGCTGCCGATGGGCGCACAGAGCGCCGCATCGAGGCGCGCGCGACATACGCTCTCGCGCGCGTTGAAGCGCGGGTCGTCGAGCGCGGACTTCGTGCAGACCGTCTCGCCCGTGGCCAGCGCCTCGGCGATGATGCCGCGAGAGCGGGTGGCGCGCACGTCGGCGACCTGGTCGGGGGAGAGGGCGTGCGCGATGGACCAGCGCGGCTGTCCCGGCATGTCGTCGTCGTGCTGCAGCTCGAGGTAGCCCCGCGTGCCCCGGTGATCTCGACCACGAGCGCGAGCGCCTCGCGCAGAAACGGCGGCAGGTCATGCTGCTGCCCGAGCTCGAGGAGTCGGAGATACAGATCGCGCTCGCGCCGGACGATGCCGTCGGCATCGGTGTCGCATCCCGCGCCCGGAAATCCCTCGAGGCCCGACATCCCGGTCAATGTGCCTGACATAGACATCCTTTCCTCTTGATTGCGCGCATGAGGAGTAGAGCAGAGCCCACACCGGGACGCAAGAATCGGGGCGGCCGAAAAACGCCGTGGAGAGGCACTTCCGCGCGTGAAGTGTCTGGTCGTGCGGACACCGCACGCGCGTTCTGTCCGCCGCGGCGGACGGTCAGGGGTCCTGCGTCGTGCCGTTACTCGACGACGATGCAGCGGACGGCGGGCAAGCCGCGCGCCGCCAGCTCCCAGCTGCCGCCGGCATCCTCGGAGCGGAACATGCGCCCGTCCGCGGTGCCGAAGACCACACGAGCCCCCTGCGCAGCGAGGCAACCCGTGTCGATGTTGCCGTCGAACCACTCCGGCAGGCCACGGCGACAGCGCTCGAAATCGTCTTGGCCGTCGAGGCGTCGGCGGTAGATCGCGGCACGTGAGCTGCGGGGGCCCGAGTTCGAAGAGACCCTCTGCGGTGCCGACGAGAACGCTCATGAGCGCACGCGATGATGCCCCTGGCCTGAAGCCGAGGGTAGCGAGGTGTCGCCGCAGCGTCCAGCGAGCACCGACTGACTGCGACGCTTCGGTGACTGCCTCGTCGAGCGGCCGCATCCGGGTCCGGCCGGATCGCGAGCTTCAGGGAAGCAGCTGCTCGACGGGGCTTGCGGCGCGCTTGGAGCAGACGACGAGAGGCAGGTAGCCCATCGCGAGGTTCCTCGCCCCGAGATCGCTGACGAACGCGAACCCGTGCCCGAACTGAAAGGCGCACTGGGCGATGCCGTATCCCTGATGCAGCCACGTGCGAAGGCGAGCGTCTAGAGGTGCGCGTGGCGGAGGTCAACGCGGTCAAGCGGTTGCTCCGCGCGGCCGGGCTGGGGCCGCTCAGCACGAGCCTGAGGACGACGGCGGCCTGGGAGCGACTGCTGGCGGCCCTCGTCGCCGAGCCCGTTCTGCACGTCACGCAGCACTACACGCTCTGGCGCTGTGCGCAGAACCAGGTCCCGGCGCCTCGGAGGTATTCGCAATAGTTGTGGATCGGGCTCCGGGGCGACGGGTCGGGGTGAGCTACGGGCCCCCCCTCTGACGCGCCACGCCATATCCCCTTCCGTCCGATTCTCGGTCACGGTGTCCGCTTTTCTCGGCGAGGGCAGCACGCAGCATCTCCAAGGCCACACGGTGCTCGGGATCGTCGTGCGACCGGAGCCCCCTGCTCAGCGACTCCGCCGGCACTACTCGCGTGATACACTGCAGCCCTTCGCAGGCTAACGCCGCCGCGGAGGTTCGAGGGTTCGTGAGGGAAGACTGCGGGAACATGCAAATTTCGGCTTCCGAGTCGTCGGTGGCGTCGCGCGTTAACCTGCGAGGCCGGTCAGCGTTCGGCGAATTATACGGAACTGCCCAAATCAAGTTAGCTGGCATGCGGATCGACCATGGCAGGAGGTCCCATGACCGGAGGTTCGTTGGTGCTATTGGCGCATGGATATATGCCCTGAGCTTGTCCGTGTCCGTCGGGGGCGGATGTCGATCAACGGCTCAGACGTAGCTTGGTACGGTCCGGGGAGAACGGTGGCGCGGTCGGCGTACCGCGGCATGGCCTATTCCTCTCGCTACCTGACCATGCGTGACGGGGTGCGGATCGCGACCGACCTCTACTTGCCCGCGGGCCTCAGCGGCAGCGAGCGCCTACCCACCATTCTTCATCAGACCCGGTACCATCGCTCGATGGAGCTGCGCTGGCCGTTGCGGCTCTTCCTGGGCGGCAAGCCGTTCGACCACACCGGCCTCTATCGCCGGCGGCGGCAGCGCTTCGTCACCAGCGGCTACGCGTGGATGGACGTCGATGTGCGCGGTTCGGGGGCGTCGTACGGAACGCGCGTCTGCGAGTGGTCACCGGACGAGGTTCGTGACGGTGCTGAGATCGTCGACTGGATTGTCCGCCAGCCGTGGTCCAGCGGCCAGGTGGGCGCGATGGGGATCTCGTACGACGGCACCGCGGCGGAGTTTTTGCTCGTCAACCGGCATCCTGCGGTGAAGGCCATTGCACCGCGGTTCGCGCTCTTCGACGCGTACACCGATATCGCCTTTCCCGGTGGGGTTCATGCTACCTGGCTTACCGAGAACTGGGGCCGGAACAATGACGCACTCGACCGGAATGCCCCGCACGAGGTCGCTGGCTGGTGGGTGAAGCTCGTGGTGACGGGCGTTCAGCCAGTGCAAGACGACCGCCGCCGCTCGCTCCGCGCCGGGGCAATCGGCGCCCATCGTGACAACTACGACGTGCACGCACAGGCGCTCGCGTTGAACTACCGCGACGACGTGGCACCGACCGATCCATTCCATCACGACCTGGGAGTACGGATGGAGCTGATCGGGACACCGGCCGACGTGTCGGGAAGCATCGACCTCTTCAGCCCGCACAACTACCGGCGTGACATCGAGGCGTCGGGCGCCGCCATCTACAGCTACAGCGGCTGGCTTGACGGCGGGTATCCGCACGCGGCGACCAAACGCTTCCAGAGCATTCATACGCCGGGTAGCCGGCTGATCGTGGGTCCGTGGAACCACGGCGGCGGCTGGAACATCGACCAGGTCCGGGGACCGACGAAATCCACCTTCGACCACGACGGCGAGCTCCTGCGCTTCTTCGATCACCACCTGAAGGTCCGCGACTCCGGCATCGCGGGCGAAGCGCCCGTACGCTACTTTACGATGGTCGAGGGCCGGTGGAAATCGGCCGACACCTGGCCACCTCGAGCCGCGGCGCTTAGCTACTACCTCGGGGCCAACCGGCTCCTCAGCCCCGACCCGCCCGGCCGAGAGGACGGCGCAGACGAGTACCGGGTAGATCAGACCGCAGGCACCGGCGAGCATTCACGTTGGCGAACACAAGCCGCCATCGATGCCGCCGTTCGCTACCCCGATCGCAACCAACAGGACGAGAAGCTGCTCGTCTTCACGTCGGCGCCCCTCAACCAACCGCTCGAGGTAACGGGCCATCCCGTGATCACCCTGTTCGTCACGTCGAGCGCGAGCGATGGGACCTTCTTCGCCTACCTCGAGGACGTCGATGCACGGGGGCATGTCTCCTACGTCACCGAGGGCCAGCTCCGCGCGATCCATCGCCGACTCAGCGGCGAGATGCCTCCGTATCAACAGGCGGTTCCGTACCGAACCTTCAAGCACGGTGATGCGCTACCGCTCGTGCGTGGTGAGGTCGCCGACCTCGTGTTCGACCTGCTGCCGACGTCGTATCTGTTCCAACCCGGGCACCGCATCCGTGTCGCCATCGCCGGGGCCGACGCGAGCCACTTCGGCCTCCTCCCCGGCGGGCCCCCGACGGTGGCCGTACACCGTAGCCGACTGCATGCCTCACGCATCGATCTGCCGGTCGTGCGTTAGGTGGCCACCAAATTGTCGTTGGACACTGCTGTGATGCGATGACTCGGAGACGACGATGCACTTCGAGCTGGTCAGCGAGATCACGGCAGTTGTCACGGTAGAGTACTCGTAAGTCCATGCTCAAGCGCAATATTCTTTGCCCATTTGAGCTGGTTCCCCTCCTGGACTGGACAGGGTACAGGACCCGAGTCTCCCATCGGAGGTGACGCGAAGGGCCATGGGCCGATAGGACGCAAGAAGGGGGCATTCGCCCTTCGCGCCTACCAGCCATCTGCCCCAGGCGCGTCTACTAGCCGCCGCCCTGCCGTAACGACGCGAATTGACGGATACAAGCGCGAGCGTTGCTCATTGGGCGCCGTCTCGGCTGACCCCGTGGTCCACGCGAACCGTATCGCGGCGGAGGGCAGCCCGTCTTCATTGCTACGGCTGTCTGCCGTAACCAGGTCGGCACGAGCACGTAGCGGGGCGTTGGTTGATTTTCGACACCGCCCTCGCTGATGGCATGACGTAACGCGCATCGGCGTAGTCGTCGCGCGAGGGGGTGCCGGCGCGGGTCAGCGCTGTCACGGGCAGGGCGGGCGCGGGATGGCGATGTCGCAGAGCAGGCCGTGATCGAGGAAGCGCAGGGTGGTGACGCTGCCGGCGATCTCGTAGGCGAGCGCCTCTTTGATGAGCCGCATGCCGAAGCCGAGGCGGCCCTTGGCGCCGATCGGCGGGCCGTCGTGCTCGGCCCAGCAGATGAGCAGGCGCGAGCCGCCGCCGTCGTCGCTCCGCGACGAAATGGCGACCCGCCCCTGCCGGCTGGAAAGCGCGCCGTACTTGACGGCGTTGGTGGCGAGCTCGTGTAGCGTCATGCCGAGGACACGGACCAGCTCCGGCCAGACGAAGCTGCCGCCGCAGTCGACCGAGATGCTGCCGGGGTAATGGCGATAGGGGCCAACGACGAGCTCGACCAGCTCGGTGAGCATCATGCCCTCCCAGCGCCTCGCCGCCAGAGCGCCGTGGATGCGGGCCAGCGCGTGGAGGCGGCCGAAGAAGGCATCGGAGAACGCCGCCATTGAGGTCGTCGAGCGAAGCGTCTGCTCAGCGACCGATTGCACGGTGGCGAGCGCGTTCTTGACCCGGTGATCGAGCTCGCGCATGGCGAAGCGCAGCGCCGCCTCAGTCTCGTGATGCTTCTCAATCTCCCGTTCGGCCCGGCGGTTGGCCTCGCGCAGCGCCACCTCGGTCTTGCGGTGCTGCTCGACGATGCGCTCGAGGTTGGCGTTCACCTGCGCCAGGTGCTCGTGCGCGTCGCGCCACTGGGACATGATGTATTGCACGATGCCGAGCAGGGCGAGCGTCGCCGCCACGCTCGCGGCCGTAGCTCCGATCAGGTGGGGCAGCGCGATCCGCCCGTCGGCGATCGGGGCCGCCGACATCATGGGCGCGTACGGGACCGCTCCGAGCCCGACGGCCACCATGCTCGCGACGACGAGGCAGAGGCCGAAGGCGATTCCGCCGAGAGCCATCGCCTGCGGCAGGAGCAAGAGCTGGCAGACGACACCGACGATGATCGCGATCCACGCCGGGCTGGTGATCGGGCCGAGCCCATAGGCGATCCCTGCGGCGCCGACCCACCACGAGAGAGTCCCGACCAGCGCGTAGAGTGTGTGGGGACCCGGGCGCCGGCGCTCGAGCGAGCCGAGGGCCAGGAACGCGATCCAGAACGCGACCAGCCCGGCGATCCCGTCGCGCATGACCACCAGCCAGGCGCGCGAGAAGTACGGCTCGATCTCGGGATGCGTGATCAGGTACGCGGAGCGCAGCGCGTAGCCGACGTAGAAGGGCAGCGTCAGCAGAATCATCACCCGACAGCGCTCGATGACGCTCCACTCGAGAGGATTGCCGACGCCCTGCGACGGGCGCCGCTCGCTGGACCGGGGGGGCACGGCTCGGCTCCTCGGGCAGCAGACTGCGACCCGCGGAGTGGGCTGTCAATCTCTTCCGCGAGCGCCCTCAGACCCGCGCGAGGGTGTAGCTGAGCGCGCCGAGCAGCGAGCCCCGCTGGCCGACCTGCGCGGCTTCGGGGAAGCTCGCGGCGCGCATCAGAACTCGCCAGCCCGTCGTCGCCGTTCGCGCGCAGGCTTTCCGCGCGGTGCACGAGCCGGGCAAGCAGCGCGCCGAGGCCATGAAGCAGCAGAAGAAGCTCGATCGTGCTTTCAAGTGGCAGGCAACCGCCAAGCACGACGATTTCGAACGACTCCGAGCGAAGTGCGCCGACAGGCGCGCGCGTGAGTGACTGCGTGGGCACGGCGGAGGCTCAGCGTCATTTCTGTCGCTTGTCGTGGGACGCTGCGCATGGCGGTGAGGGAACAGCCCAAGAGTCTCTCCCCGGTGCGTTGTGCCCTGAACACAGCCGTGTAGTGCTCCCCCCGGTCAAGCCACACGTTGAAGTTGTTGCGCACGATATGGCGCGGCTGAGATGCTGAGATAGCCGAGCGCCTGGTGCGGACGGCCGCTACACCAGATCGAGCGCAGCGACACCTTCGACTCGTCGGTCGGCATCCGCTGGCGGTGCGCGGAGAACGTCGTGCTCTCGGCGAACGCGCTGGTGCCCCTCAATCGTAAGGGACTCCAGGCCGACTTCATCCCGACCCTGGAGGGCAGATAGGCGCGATGAAGGGCCTTTTTCCGCGAAGGCTTAGAGAACGCCCCCTGCTCCGACGTTCGCTGAGTTTTCGCCTGCTCCGTCACAGAGCAGCGGCGGGGGGCAGCGTTTCGGCGTAGGCTACAGATGAGCTACGCTATCATCTGGACGCAGCGCTGCCGCAGTCGCCAAGTTACTGACGTCGCCGTCATTCATCGCCGCAGATCGGCGTCGGTGTAGTCGGGCTCGTGGTCGCCGTAGGCCCTGGCGAGCGCCTCGCGGGCGATCACCGGCCAGTCGGCGGCAGCATGGCCGGCATCTCCCGGAGCGAGGGTCACCATGAGCGGGGTGTTCGGAGGATCTCGAACGGCTCGTCCAGGAGGAGGTGCTGTCCGTCGTAGTGCGCCTTGAGGGTGACCGCCGGCATGGTGACGCGAGGGATACGCCGCGTCGGCCGTGAGCAGCGACCCCTCCGCGCCGGACAGGCCGACACGCCCAAGTGGCGCGAGGGCTTCTCAGCCATGTGCGGCTATTGTGCAGGAGTCGGGCTGACTGGACCGGCACCCAGCCGGGCGATCGTTTCCCGCTTCACCTTGGCCCCTGCCCCGCATGCCGTATTGCTCCCCGCTCGACGGAGTCGGCACGAGCGACGGTCCAGGGAAGACGGCGCCTGCAGGAGCGCCGTCCGGTGCTACGGGCGTCAGGCCGACCGGCGCGCCTGCCGGAGGTCGACGACCAGCTCCAGGTCGGGAGCCCCGGCGATCCGACGAAGGGTATCCAAGCTCGGCGTCACGCCTTCGGCTTCGAGCCGAGCGAGGCGGGCTGAGAGGTGTCGATGCGAGCGGCCAGCTCTGCGTGTGTGACGCCGCGACGTTCACGTCGCCGGCCGAACACGCTTGGCGATCTCGAACGCCCCTTGGCCTGTCGATAACCGGCCCGGCGTGGAACCGACTCGCGCCGTTCCTGCTTGATCGTTGCCCAGCGGCGCCGCGCCGGCCCCATGGAGCCTCCGGATCGAACGCGAAAGTCAGTGGGCAATTGGAGAGTCTGTTGGTGTAGTCTCGATGGGCTCGCTCCGAGTTGCCAGTCCCAGCACTTGGTCCACGTGCACCTCGAACCGACTGGCCCACACGAGACCCAGGCCATACGAATCGATCGACACCTTCGACCACCCCTCGGCGTTGCGCGGGAAGCAGTAGACGCTCGCGAACGACGACAGATCTGCCTCGTACCGCCGGTCGTCGCTGGCCTCAATCAGGACGCGCATGTAGGCGGGCGTTGTGACCGAGCGAATCAGCGGAGTGGGGGTACCCATGGAACCTCCTTGCCAGAGCTCGCAGCTTCCCACGCTGCACGAAGTTCAGGGCCGCGCTCCTGACACCACTCGGTGACGAGACGATTGGCACGTGAGCCGAGATCTCCCTCGAGGCGGGTGCCCTGGAGATCGAAGACCGCCTCCTCGCCGCCGACCTGGCGTGAAAATGTGGCCTTCGGTGCTTCTGAACGTCGAGCCAGTACATGTAGATCACGATCCCGAAGAACTCCGAGATGCGCGGCAACCTTCACCTCCAGTCAGTGCCACCTGGAGACCGCGAACATCAAGCTCGCCAGTGTCGTCACGGACGTGCTCGGGGTGTCGGCGCGGGCGATGCTCAAGGCGCTGATCGCGGGGGACCGGCAGCGCCCGAGAGCCCTGGCCGAGCTGGCCCAGCGGCGGATGCGCCGGAAGCGCGCGGCCCTCGGGGAGGCCCTCACCGGGTGGGTCTCCGCCCATCACCGCTTCCTGCTCGAGCAGCTCCTGCGCCACGTCGAGTTCCTCGACGAGGCGATCGCCACCTGCGATCGCCACATCGAGACGCTCACCGTGGCCGATGCGGACGCACTCGCTCGGCTCGACACGATTCCCGGCGTCGCGCGCCGGACAGCCGAGGTGATCGCCGCCGAGCTCGGCTGCGACATGACGCGCTTCCCGACCGCCGGCCATGCCGCCTCATGGGCCGGCCTCTGCCCGGGCAACCACGAAAGCGCCGGGAAGCGCCTGAGCGGCCGCACCCGCTTCGCCAACCGGACGCTACGCGCGGCGCTCGTCGAGAGCGCCCGCGGCGCTGTCCGCACACGCGACTGCTACCTCGCGCCCCAGTACCGGCGCCTGGCCAAGCGCCGGGGCGACAAGAAGGCCATCGTCGCCGTCGCCCACAGCATCCTCGTGATCGCGTACCACGTCCTGCGGGACGGCCAGTCGTACCGCGAGCTGGGCGGCGGCTACTTCGATCGTCTCAACACGGACCGCCTCACGCGCTATCACTCCAAGCGGCTGGCCGCCCTTGGCTACACGGGGACCCTCGCCAAGGATGCGGCTTGAACCGCACCTTTTTCGTAGTATCGAAGTCGATTGCGAACGCCCGCCTTTCGCCGTACGATCCATGGGTCGGACGCGAAGATGCGGTTTCAAATCGTCTCTCACGCCGGTCTGCTGGTCGAAGGCTCCGGAGTCCGGCTGCTGTTCGATCCATGGATCCTGGGCAGCACGTACTGGCGCTCCTGGTGGAACTATCCCCCCGTGACGCGCGCCCTGATCGAGAGCCTCAAACCGGATTACATCTACCTGACCCATACGCACTGGGACCACTTCCAGGGTCCCTCGCTGCGAAAGTTCGGCAAGGACCAGAAAATCCTGGTTCCGCGCTCGCCCAACAGGCGGATGTGCCGGGTATCGAAGCAGATGGGCTTCACTAGCGTCACCGAGATCGACCACGGAACGTCGCTGCAGCTGGCTCCGGACTTCCGCATCAGCAGCTACCAGTTCAATCTCTTCATGGACAGCGCTCTGGTCGTGGAGACCGAAGGGGTGACGCTGCTCAACGCCAACGATTCCAAGTTCATGGGCGAGCCTCTCGGCCAGATCCTGCGCACGCACGGCGGAATCGACTTCGTGTTTCGCAGCCACAGCTCGGCCAACTCGCGGTTGTGCTACGAGATCATCGATGACCCGACCGAAGTCGTCGATGATATCGAGCGGTACGTGACGGACTTCGCGAACTTCGCGGTCGCCTCCGGCTCCCGCTACGCTATTCCTTTCGCCAGCAATCATTGCCATCTGCACAAGGATGTGTTCCGCTTCAACGACCTCGTGATGACCCCGCAACGCGTCGTGGAGTACTTCGAGCGCAAGGGCATCCGCACCCCCGAAGTCAAGATCATGGTTTCGGGCGACTCCTGGTCGAGCGACGGCGGCTTCGACGTGCCGCCGAACGACTTCTTCGAGAACCGCGATCGACATCTGGCGCAGTACCTGGAGCAGAAACGCGACGTGCTGGAGAAGTTCTATGCCCAGGAGGCGAGCTCCACGCTGACGGTCAAGCAGGTGGACAACTACTTCAAGAAGTTCACCGCGGCGATCCCGTGGGTCGTCCGTCGCCGTTACAAGGACCGCCCGATCTGCTACGTGTTGAGCGCGGGAGAGCGCAAGCTGCTGTTCGAGGTCGACATCTACCGGCGCACCGTTCGGGAGTTGGAGCGGTTCACCGATGCGTCGCACCCGATGCAGATCCACACGTCGGTTTTCATCCTGAAGCAGTGCATGGGTCTCGATCTGTTTTCCCATCTGGCGATCAGCAAGCGCGTGCGCTACCGGGTGACCTCGGCTCGCAAGAAGTACATCGTGTTGCTCAACCTACTGTTTAACGGCTACGAGTACGAGATGCTCCCGTTGCAACGCATGCTCAGCCGCCGCTTCGTCGGCGTTTGGCTTCGACGCTGGCGCGAGTGGGCACTGTACGTGCGGATTGCGTTGAGCTTGACGCTGCGCCGAAAGTTCGACATGGCGGACTATCTCCCCGCGGCCCGTCCCAAGCTCGAACCCTCGGCGACCCGGGCTCGACGTGCACAAGGCGAGCGTCACGGCGTGTCTCCGCTCGCCCGGTGACGGGGCCCAGCGCCGCGAGGAGGTGCGGATGTTCGGCACCACGACGCACGAGCGCCGGCTGCACGCACGTCGCGCTGGAGTCGACGGGCGTCTGCTGGCGGCCGGTCTACAACCTCCTCGAGGGGCGCGTCGCGCTGGTGCTGGTGAACGCCCAGCACGTCAAAATGGTGCCGGGCCGCAAGACGGGCCCCTCGCAGAAGCTGTCCGGACACTCGGCGCTGTGCGTGCATGGATTCCCCGCGTTGGAGCCGCCGAAGCAGACGAGGCCACCGCAGTCCGGCGGATCGGCGCAGGCCGTCTGGCACCGGCTCTCGAACCTCTTGCGCGCCGTCTCGTAGCAGCCGGACGTCGGCCGATAGGAGCGATGAACGGGGTTTTGCGAAGGTTTACGGAACGCCCCATCCCGGACCTTCGCCGCATTTTCGCCCGCTCCGTAACAACGGGAGTTCGGCTCTCCTCGGCACTTTTTCCGCTTGCCATTGAATGGTGTGGATCGATCGATTCAGCGACTCAACAGTGAGCCAGTGCCAGTAGAGTCACTGCGTCTCTGAGGCCGGCTCGACTGTCACTGGCACCGTGACGACGACCCCGGCGTTCCGCACGAGGACGTTCGCTGCCCCGACCGTCATCGACCTGATATCCCCGGACTCGGAAACAGTCACGATGCGGCTGTCGCTCGAGGTGTACGTCGTGGCCTTTGCGGAGTGGACATCGCGATCCACACCGTCGCTGTAGTGCCCGACGACATAGAGGGTCTGCTCGTCGTCAGGCCCGCGAAGCCTGACGCTCGGCGGTGCGATCTTCAACGATTCCAGCGTCGCAGACGGCACCACTTCGAGCGTCCGTTCGATCGGCATGGCGAGAGCTCCGGAGGCATCCTCGGGCACGATGACGATCCCGAATTTCCCAGCGGCGTCCGCCGGCACCTTGATCCGGACCGTAGCTGGCAGCGCCGTCACCTCAGCGACCTGCGGGTCACCCAGACTCATCACGCTCACGCTACCGATAGTGGGACCCGGGAGACTCACCAGGCTCACCTCGACGACGTCCCCCGGCGCTACGACATGACCGTTCTTTGGACTCTGGACCGCGACGAGCCGACTGGTGGTCTCACCTGGCAGAATTGGAATCATGTGGCGTTGCGCTGGCGGACTCGCCGCGAACCCGCTCCGAGGAATCGATGCCACGCCCGGTATGGCCGCCAGGCAGACGAGGAGCCGCAGAACCGGCCTAGTCACATGACATCTGCTACGTCTACGTGCTTGCGCTCTCGTACCCACGGTCTCCCCTCGCGTGCGGTGATCCTCGTACTCTGACGACATATCGCTCCCAAGCGTGTCACGAGTCTCTGGCCTCTGAGGGAGCCGCCTCCACCTCGCCCCGCGCTGGTCCCTGGGGGCCCGACCCGGAGGAACACGAATCACGGCGCTGCTTGCGGACGTACGTCGTGCCAAGCGGTACGAAACCACGGACGGCGCCCGCCTCCGCCGGGTCGTCTGAACGCCGTGATCTCTGCAACGCGGCTTCTGAGGATGGTCGCGATCTCCCCGGTGGGGCAGCTGCCGGGGCGCACCTAGATGACCTTTGGCAGATGGGCGACATGAAGCAGATAGGCGACCTGAAGGCCCTTTTTCGCAAAAGGTGACGGAAAGGGTCTGGTACGAAACTGATCGGCACACCTCAAGCGGCGGGCCGCAGTTCGACGGCGTAGCCGAGTTGGGTGAGGCGGCGCACGAGGCGGGCGGCGACGCGGCGCTTGTCGCGGCGGTCGAAGTAGTGAGCGCCGAGGTCGCAGTAGTTGGTCGCGGCGCGCAGCATGTGGTAGGCGGCCACGAGCATCGAGGCGGCCACCGCGATGATGGCTTGCTTCGGCCCGCGCCGCGCCTTGAGGCGCACGTACTGCGCCTGGACGTAGGAGTCCTTCACCTTGATGGCGGCCCAGGCCGCTTGGACGAGCGCGGTCTTGAGCCACCGGCCGCCCTTGCGGACGCGGACAGAGCGGCGCTTGCCGGCGCTCTCGTCGAGGCGGGGGCAGAGGCCGGCCCACGCCACCAGGTGCCCAGCCGTGGCAAACCGCGTCATGTCGCGGCCGATCTCGGCGCGCAGGCTATGCGCCGTCGTCGGGCTGATCCCGGGGATGGTCGTGAGCCGCTCGACGACGAGCGCAAAGGGGGCGCGCGCATGGGTGATGCGCTCTTCGACCTCCGCGATGGCGTGATCGAGCTGGGCCCTGCGCTCGAGGTGGAGGCGCCACTCGAACCGATGGTAGTCGGTGACCGTCCCGTGCAGCGCCGCGGTCAGCGCGGCCCGCGGGGCCTGGACCCGGGTGGGGACCAGCGCGGCCAGGCGCGCCGGGTCCGTCTCCCCGTCCACCCGTGCCGCCAGGATCGCGCGCCCCGCGCTGCCGAACACGTCCGCCAACACGGTGGCGAGCTTGAGGGTGGCGTCCTCCAAGACCTTGTGGACGCGCTGCGCGTGCCGGGTATGCTCGCGCACGAGTTGCGTCCGGGTCCGCGTGAGCCCCCGGAGCTCCTGCGTCGCCGCGGCGGGCACGAAGCTCGGCCGGATCAGGCCATGCGCGAGCAGATCCGCCAACCACGCCGCATCGCGGACGGCGCTCTTGCGCCCAGGCACGTTGCGCACCGCGGTCGCATGGGCGAGGACGAGTTCGACGGACCCGGCCAGGACGTGCCAGACGGGCTTCCAGTACACCCCGGTCGACTCCATCACGACGTGGGTGACCTCGTGCGTGCGCAGCCAGTCCCCGAGCGCGAGCAGGTCCCGCGTGCACGTCCCGAACTCCCGGGTCTCCCGGCGCACCGCCTTCCGCGTGGCGCGTCGCACGCAGGCGACGACCGTCGCTTGATGCACGTCGCGGCCGGCACAGCGGGCAGGCCACACCTCCATCGTGTGGCCCTCCTTCTGCGACGGCGGCGCGGGCCCCGCGTCATCGAAGCCTGGGACGCGTGCTCTGGCGACAGCGACGTCGCCGTGGCGACAGTCCGGGGTGCTCGCAAGGTCCCTGGCTCAAACTTATCGACGGGCTCGGAGGCACCACTCCATTTCCCGAGCTCTCCGCCGCCGTGGCGTTCCAGCGTACCACGGTTTCGTGCGCCAGGGTGGGGCCGCAGGGGCCATGAGCAACTTATCCGACGCATCTCGGCGCTCCGAAGGATAGGAAGATGTCGCGGCCCGCCGGTGTCTTGAGGTCGAGGGTCATGCTGCGCTTGTTGCGCGCCAGGAACGGGATGCCCATGCCGAAGGGGTCGCGCGGCGCGGTCAGCACGAGCACGTCCATGCCGAGATCGGCGAGAAGCGTCGAGCAGAACGGCCCCGGCAGCTGCCGGGACAGGTCGAGCATCTTGAACCGGCCGAGAGGGAGCGTGGGCATGCGTGTCCCGCGTCTTAGCAAAGCCCGCTCGGCGAAGGCCAGCAGCGCGCACAGCGGGGGGCCGGCCTCGTGTGGCCGGCGAGATCCGTCGTCAGGGAATGGCGGGCACCGTGTCGCAGTCGAGGATGGTGAACGTGGCCGAGATGCCGGGGGCCAGCCCGGACCCGGTGTCACCCGGATTCAACTTCCCGCTGTTCGGCCGGAAGACCGCGGTGTAGTGCGACGGAGGAAGGCTGCTGATGGCGGCCCCGCCGATCCCCACGCTGACCTCGGGGACGTCGATCGCGATGGCCGCGAACGTGCCCGCCGCGTTCATCACCAAGATGGCGGTGGCCGGGCTCGCCTGACCGAACCGGTCGATGCGCTGGCCGGGTGAGAAGCTCACGGCGCGCTTCTTGAGCTTCAGCTTCGGCAGCAGGAACTGCGCCGAGCCCGGGCTCACGCCGACGCAGAACTCCGCGCGCGCGGGCCAGGGGGAAAGCGCACCCACCAGCAAGGAGGAGAGCAGGCTCGCGGTCATGGTCGATCGATGTCGCCAGGTCATCTCCGGTTCCTTTCACGTGCGGCCGTCGCACGGAGCCAAGCACGCGCGTAGCACGGCCGTCACGTCTCTGGCAAGAAAATCACGATCCCAAATGGACGTCTTGACGCCCGCCCGACACGGTGTGTGCGATCGGTCTCGAATCGGATGGCGGCTCGGCGATGGGCCGATAGGAGCGATGAACGGGGTTTTGCGAAGGTTTACGGAACGCCCCATCCCAGACCTTCGCCGCATTTTCGCCCGCTCCGTAACAAGTCGCGTCGCTCCTTGGCAGGACCAGCGCAGCGACCACGAGCGCGGTCGCCGTCGCCTCTTTCCAGGATGGCCATCCCATTCCACTGTTCACAATTGTCATGCCGGCCACGTTGAGGAGGGAACCCGGCGATCGCGACGTGCGGTCGATCCGCTACTCGCTACAGCGCTCGACCCAGCGGTGCCCGCACGGGCAGACGCGGTGGAAGTGATCGCCGCGCGCCTCGGCACAGTCACGATCGAAGTTCACCCGGATCAGGCGGCGGTTCCCGCAGCGAGCGCAGCGGGCGCGCATGTTGGTGAACGGCGGGAGGTCTGCTTCCTCGACGGGCGCGGTCGTCATGGGCGCGTCTACCACGGCGGGGGCGACGACGAGGGGTGTTCACGCCGGCCGCCTGACACGCGCCATGCTGACGCCCGCGTCGCCCGGCTACCGCGACCGCGCCCTGCTGCGCCTCGCATGCTGGGCGGTGCATCGTCTGCGGGCGCGCGCCCGCTGCTCGTCGCCGCCGGCCTGGTGCAGATGATCGACGGCGCCCCGTATCTCGAGACCGCGCCGGGCACCAAGATCCGCCTGCCCGGCGTGCTCGATGCCCCGCCGCGCTGCGGCGCTTTGGCGCGCTCCTCCTCCTCGCGGTCGAGGAGGCGGGCCTCGCGCCCCGACGCGGCACGGTCGCGCCACCGCCCACGGCGACGCCCTTCGTGCGCGCCCAGGCCCGGCGCCGCGCCGCCGCCCGCGTGCTCGCGCGCCGCTGGCTGCTCGGGGAGCTCGACGGCGAGGTCGTCGTGCCGATCACGGTGGCGTGCAGTGCGCTGGGCCTGGACCCCGAGGCGCTCGCCGATGCCGTCCGCCTGCGGAGCACCCGCCCGCTGCGGCAGCCACGCGCCAGCGCGCCCCCCTGCGGCCCCTGGCGGAGCGGCGGCGGGCCGCGTGCGCGCCCGCGCTCCGCCGGCCGGCCGGGGCGCAGGCCGCCGCCCGGTGAGGGGCGGCGCGCGGGGGAGCACGACGATGCAGAAACAGGCCCGCGGGTCAGTGTCCGAGTGCCACGAAGTTCTCGCAGTCGGCGATTGAGATTATGGTCCCGTCGGCTGCGTAGCCGAGGGGGACCGCGCAATACACTCCCCCAACGTCGGTGAAGACGAAGCCCGGTTGGTCGTACACCCCGAGCTCGTGGCACACACACGCGACCTTCATCTTGGCGGGAGTCTTCTGCCCGGGGGTAAATTGGGGAGCGACCTTCCCGATCAGCCTGTTGAACGTGTCCTGGTCGGTGGCGGCAGCAGGCCTCGCGGTGACCCCCCCCGCCAGCACGGCCAGCAGCCCGAGTGTCCAATACCGATGTGTCATTGGCGCATCCTCCTTACTGTCTCCGGCCGGCGACCTGTTCGTCGGCGTTCACTCCGGGGGCGTTCAAACCGATCGAACAATGTACGGTCCGGGGTCGCGGGCCGGCGCCGCGACGGCGGCGACGTGACTGCGGCGCGTCGACGCGGGTCCTTCCCGGTGGCGCCTGGTCGGCGAGGCGACGCCCTGCCAGGGGCGCCTAGCGATAGGCTCGTTGAATCCTTGACACCCGACGCGGCGCCGGCACCACCCGCGAGGGGTCGCGTGGCGCTCGTCACGCAGGCGAATTACGCGCGCCGTCGGGGCATTAGCCGCGAGGCGGTGCGGCAACGGGCTGTCACGGCGGGGGGGCCGGTGCCTGTCCACGGGCCACGGAAGTTGCTTGACGTCGCCGAGGCCAACGCCCTGTGGGAAACGACCAAGTCGACGGCGGGGGCGTTCCACACCAACGGCACCGGTGTGAGACTGCGGACCTCGGGTCACCTGGAAACCGTCGGGCTAGCCACGCACGCGGATTCCTCCGGGTCTTGTGCGATGCCCTCGGCCTCAATGCCGGCGTGCTCGCGGCGGCGGTGCGATGCCCGCAAGGTGCAATGACCAGCCTCGCGGTCGTGTGGTTGCCTGTGAAACAACTACACCGTGATGAAGTCACAGCTGACACATCGGTTCATCGGAATTGTGCACACCGACACCAAGTACCAGCTATTCAATCTAATCAACATGAGCCGAAGCAGGACCCCGGAGCTCAAGTTCACGTTCAAGAACGACGGCGTGTTCCCGGGGCCAGGACCATTGATTCGTCATCGGGGGTTCGAAGTTACGTATCACGCTGACGCCGCGACCCACTTCAAGGCGGGTGGTAGGTACAATGCGAAGGGTCGCAAGTTACCGGTCGACAGGATTCGCAATCCGTTCGTCGTGTTTCAGGTCATAGTGCAGAAGTACACGAGTCTGCCGAAATTTGCGGGTGAGATCCGTCGGCCAAACCTTCCAATCCCACTCCAGTTCTTCGACGACGGCGTCCAGATTGACGTGTACCTCCATAGTGACGGCGTTCCGGCAACGATGTGGGTAGAGGTGCTGAATTCCGATCCCAGCTTCACGCCAATGTCCGCGACCACTTTGAAAGTCCCCTCGTGGAGACTCGGGCTGACGGTCGTGTGCCATTCGATCGATCCCGTGCTTCGCCGCTTGCACGAGCGACACGGACACAACATCGTTGGGCTTCCTCGTGGGCTTTCCTCATACGTCCCGAACGGGTCCGGGTTCGGTATCAAGGACTAGGTGATCGCACGGTCACGAGCCACCACGAACAGCGCGCACGTAGTACTGGTTGAAGGTCTTGTCGAAGGGGTTCATGTAGGCGTCCGTACTGTTCACGCCCCACGCTACACTCGGCGAGAGCTCGTAGGTCGCCGACGACCAGTAGGCGAACTGCTCCGTGCACGAGCAGGTCAGGACGGTGCAGCCCGGCGCGCAGGCCGTGTCGAACGCGGGCGCGATCGACGGGAACAGCGCGCCGTACACCGTTAGGGTCACCAGCTCGTTGATGTTGGGCAGCCGCCAGTCGGTGAAGCCGGCGAAGCCGCTGCCCCCGTTCAGCGTCGTGATCTTCCCGAACGCGCCCGCCCACGCATACGTGTCGTCCTTGTCGTGCACGCTGCCGTCATCCGACAACTTCTCCCACATCAACCCGGTCGTCATGTCGGTGATCGTGCCGTTGCTGTTGTCGACGTAGACGGCCGATAGGAGCGATGAACGGGGTTTTGCGAAGATTTACGGAACGCCCCATCCCAGACCTTCGCCGCATTTTCGCCCGCTCCGTAACAAGGTGAGCTTCTCCCGGGGCGGCATCACGGCCGTCAGCGGGTTCGGGACCCTCGCCGACCTCGGATCACCGCCCTGCCGCCACCAGCGCAGCGACCGTGAACCAGTCGTCGGTGATCCCGGCCTTCTCGCCCTGGTGGAAGTACCACCCCTGCTCACCCGGGAACCGCGGGCTCGGCAGCGACGCCTTGGTCGCGTGCTCGAGCTGCAGATCGACCATGACGATGGCCGGCGCGAAGGGCATCTCGTCCTCGTACACGATCGCGTTGCTCCCGGGAACCGACTTCCGGAAGCTGAGGTCGTTGATCCAGAGCTTCCACAGCTCTCCGGAGCGGTCGTAGATGTCGCTGAACGGGATGCCCCAGTACTCCTTGTCGATGAAGAGCACCCGCTTGGAGTACGCATACTGGGGCAGCTTCGACGTGCCCTCGATGACGTACACCTTGCGCTTCTCCCACACGTCGTCGAAGGCCCAGTCGACCTTGGAGTGCCACTTCACCGGGAAGTGTTCTGCGTGTACCGCACCCAGGACCTCCTTCTCACCGAGGTACTTCCAGTCCATCCAGGAGACTTGCCCGGCGTAGCCGTAGTAGCTGTCGACGTCGGTGTCCTGGCCGAAGAGCGCGTCGGAGCGCTGCGCCGTCGAGAGCCGCCGCACGCGCCGCAATGACGGCAGGTAGAGCCAGGAGTCGTCCTGCTTGCCGGTGTCTACGTAGCGGTTGCCGAGCGCGCCCACCCCCTTCAGGTCGAAGGGTTCGAGGATCGGATACAGCCCCTGCTGCACCCGGTAGCCGTTCGGGTTCGGCTTCTCGGGCTTGGGATCGACGTAGAGTCGGGCGGTCCAGAACAGGCGGCGCAGATGATCGAGCAGGAAGTGACGCTCGACCGTCATCGGGCCGTTCTGCGGGATCGTGCCCGTGTCGGCGTCGAAGTTGCGCAGGTCGGTGTCGTCAAGCCCGTTCGCGAACCCGTACTCGTAGTTCCACATGATCTTGAGGGCGAACTGCGGGTCCTTGGGATCGAGGTTCGGGAACGGCTGGCCGGCGACATAGTTGCTCACGGTGAGGCCGTCCGCCGACAGCTTCACCTGCGGCGCGTACTTCTCGGTGGCCTCCTTGTACGCCTTCGGCCACTCGACCCGCTTGGTCTCCCCGACCGTGATCGGGAATCCACGCTTGATGCACCACTCGAGGCCCGGCGAGATCAGGTCTTTTGCCTTCGCCACGTTCGTCCCGTCGATCTTGTCGCCGGGGACAACGTCGGCATGCACGCTCGCGGCGAGCGCCGACAGGACCAGTGCGATTGCGGCATACCAGGAACGACCCATGTTCATCGGCTCTCTCCTTTGGCCTTCCCTCGCCGACGCGGCGATGAGCGGAAGGTCGGCGATCGACCCGTGACGTCCTCGACGGTCGCCGCCCGTTTGTCGATTGTCTCGGGCGGAACTTCGCGGAGGCCTCTCTGGGTCATCCTCCATTCATTCGCGCATCCCACCTCTTCTTCGGGCACTTGCGGAGCAACGATCATGCCCTCCGCCTTCCCCTGGGAGTACACCCGGGAACGCGGCAACCCAGCCGCATCGGTCGGAATGAAACGGCCGTCTTTTCCCAACCCCGCGAAGCCGATAGGAGCGATGAACGGGGTTTTGCGAAGGTTTACGGAACGCCCCATCCCGGACCTTCGCCGCATTTTCGCCCGCTCCGTAACAAGTGCAAGTTAAGCATGCGTAAACGTAGGGAATAGACGTAGCATCTTGTAGACCTCACCGCATATCCTGAACGGTCTGGCTTCTCGCCATGCGGATGATGGGAGTGCCGTTCTGGTCCGGCCAGCGTCAGGTAGATGT
Source organism: uncultured delta proteobacterium (assembly GCA_963815115.1). Lineage (GTDB taxonomy): Bacteria > Desulfobacterota > Binatia > DP-6 > DP-6 > CAVQLX01. Next base: position 1,402,657 of record CAWFFN010000005.1, read on the forward strand.
TGGTCCCGCTCATCTTCTTGATGCCCTGGGCCTGCAGCTGCTCCATGGCCTGTTCACGCTTCGCATAAGTCCAGCCGTTGAGCGGTCGCCGTGCTCCCCGGCGGGAACGTCCTTCGGTGTGGAGCGACCTCCTTGTTTCAGGGCTCGCCGGTAAAGGACATTATGGTCTTGCCCCGTCCGGGCGAACACCTGAGTTAAGCCGCTGCGCGGCGATTCCAGTATCGGTCCTCGTAGTCGACGGGGCTCATCATGTCGATGGCTGAGTGCCGACGCTGGCGGTTGTAGACGGCTTCGATCCAGTGAACGGTCGCCGTCCGTGTGCGAGCCCGGGTCGGCCATGACCGGGGCTCGATGAGCTCGAGCTTGTAGGTCGCGAAGAAGGACTCGGCGAGGGCGTTGTCCCAGCAGACGCCGGTCTTTCCCATTGACTGTTTCACGCCGTGCGCATCGCACAGTGCCCGGAACTCGGCCGAGGTGTATTGGCTTCCCCTGTCCGAGTGGAAGATGACACCCTCAACGTTTCCGCTGCGCGTAGCGACGGCCATCATCAACGCATCGCACACGAGCGATGCGCGCAAGTGACCGGCGAGGGAGAATCCGATCACGCGACGCGAGAAGACGTCGATGACCGTCGCCAGGTACAGCCAGCCCTCCCACGTGCGGATGTAGGTGATGTCGCCGACCCACAGCATGTCGGGGGACGGCGCTTCGAACTTCCCATGCACGAGATCGGGGATCGCCGGCGGTGTCGGTTCCGGTGTCGTCGTACGGACCCAGCGCGGTGGGCGACGACCTCGCAGGCCCGCTGCCTTCATCAACCGCGCTACGCGCTTGCGGCCGACCTCGTGGCCCTGGGCCTGCAACTCAGCCAGCACGCGGGGCACGCCGTATTGGCCGTCCGACGCCGCATGGATCGCCTTGATCTTCGCCAGCAGTGCCGCATCGTCTCGTTCACGCTGCGACGGCGGCCCGTCCTGCCACTCGTAGTAGGCGGTGCGGGAGACCTGGGCGATCCGGCAAAGCTGCGTCACCGAATACCGACGACTCTCCGCCTCGACGAACCGGTACCGGCTCATCGGGTCTCCATCGCGAAGAAAGCCGCCGCCCGCTTCAAGATGTCCCGCTCGTCGCGGAGCACCCGCACCTCGCGCCGCAACCGCCGCAGCTCCTCGCGCTCCTCGGTCGTCAGCCCCTCCCGTTCGCCCGCGTCGACCGCCACCTGCTCGACCCAGCGGCGCACCGCCGTCTCGCTCAGGTCCATCTCCCGACAAATCGTCGGGATCGTCCGGTCACCCTGTCGCACCAAGGCGACGACCTCGGCCTTGAACGAACTCGTGAACGATCGCCGTGGGCGGCGACTCGCTCCCTTGCCCTCCACCTTCTTCCGCATCCGAACACCCTCCTCGTGGGCTCACGCCCACATCTGGGGTGTTCGCCGGTCGGGGGCAAGTCCATTATCATGCATGAAAGAGACGGGTTTTTGTGGAAGGGGGGTCGGAAGTTTTATGGTGGATCAGGGAACGCTAATGGACGGCGGCGGCGGGCGCGCGGTGTGGGAAGTTGCGGTTGTCGAGAGGCCGCGCAGCCGCGCGGCGGAAGTTCTGGCCAGTGTGCCGGCGATCATTGCCGGCGCCGGCGAGAAAGCGGCGTGGCGGTTCCTGGAGTTCTTCACGGCGAACATCCGGAACAAGAATACCCGCCGGGCCTATGCGCACGCCGTACGGCTGTTCTGCGCCTGGCTTGGCGAGCGCGGCATCAGCGACCTGGCTGCCGTCAACCCGGTGCTGGTGGCGGCCTATGTCGAGCATCTCGGCCGCGAGCTCTCCAAGCCCTCTTGTTACGGAGCGTGCGAAAATGCGGCGAAGGTCCGGGATGGGGCGTTCTGTAAGCCTCCGCGGCAAAAGGCCCTTCGTCGTGCCTATCAGCTCCATCGCATGCCCAGGCCTTCGCCGGCCTGAGCGACACGGAGCGCTGGCAGGTCGTCGGTCACGTCCGCGCCATCAGCCTGGGCGGGGCGGGAACGCCCCCAGGCCCCCGCCGGCCCTAGGCCGCGGACGGCAGTGCTCGATCCGGGCTGCCCGGGGGCCGTCCCGGCGTCGAGCCCCGTTGATCTTTGGGAAAGAGCTACCAGCAGAGGACTATCTGCCTTGACAGCAGGAGCTCACGGACGGTAGCACCCCATCAGCTACCTTCAGTTTGCTAAGAATCTCAACAATCACCAGGGGGTGGTCAATGGCGCGTCTCGGCTGGTCGATGAGCGGGCTGCTCGTCCTGACGGTGGTCTTCGCGTCGGCGGGGCGCGCGGCTACCGTGTGCTCCACCGACACGCTGGCGAGCGACTTCGCCGCCGGGAGCGGCGACTGCTATCTGGCGGAGGTCGCCGACGGGGAAGTGGTGCTCGCCCCGACCGAGGGGGGCGAGTTCTCCGGCGTCTTCCCGCCGACCGGCTGGGGGTCTTTTACGTGGGATCCGAGCGGCACCGTGAGCGTTGGGAGCGGTGCCGTCACCGTGAACGGTGCGATCGCGAGGACCAATGCGTCCTACCCCGCTGGCCCCGCTGGGCGCTCGCTCGAGTTCGTCGCCACCTTTGCTGCCGGTCCCTTTCAGCACGTGGGCTTCGGGAACACCGACGACAACAATGATCTGGGCAATCAGACCTTCAACTCCCCACCCTGGGCCATCTTCAGCACCAAGAACGATGGCGTGCAGCTCTGGGCCAGGATCTGGAACGTGGGCGGCAGCATGCTCGACTTCCCTGTCGGGGCGAGCTGTGTCAGCAGCGACATCGACAACGGGACCTGCCTCGGGAGACCCCACCACTACCGCATCGACTGGACCACGGGCGCCCTCGAGTTCTTCATCGACGGCGCCCTCGTCCACCACGAGGACGTGACGATCACTGGCAGCATGCGACCGGCTGTCAGCGACGCGACCCTCGATGGCGCCGTGCTCTCGGCAGACTGGCTGCGCATGACGCCCTACGGCTTGTCGTGCCAGTTCGAGTCGCGTGTCTTCGACGGCGGCAACGCGGGCGCCGACTGGAGCTCGCTCACGGCCTCGTCGGCCCTCCCGGCCGGCACGGATATCACCATCGAGACCCGCACCGGCAACACCCTCCCGCTCGGCGGCCCGTACCAGGCGGTCTCGGGCACGACGATCGGGAGTTCCACGGCCCGTTATCTCCAGTACCGGCTCACGCTCTCGACCTCCGACCCCAACCAGACCCCCGAGCTCGATGCCACCGAGGCCTGCTACGACTCCTGCACGCCCACGGCCGAGATCTGCAACGGCGTTGACGACGACTGCGACGGCCAGATCGACGAGACCTTCCCCGACCTCGGAACGGCGTGCACGGCGGGCGTCGGTGACTGTGAAGCCACCGGCATGAAGGTGTGCAGCCCCGACCACACGGGCACCGTCTGCGACGCGACACCGGGCACACCGACGACGGAGGATCTGCGACGGTCACGACAACAACTGCAACGGCATGGTCGACGAGGGCAATCCGGGCAGCGGCGGCGGGTGCAACACGAACCAGCAGGGCGTGTGTGGGCCGGGCACGGAGCAATGCGTGAGCGGTCAGCTCACGTGCGTGCGCAACGTCGACCCATCCGCTGAATCCTGCAACGGCCTGGACGACAACTGCAACGGCACTGTCGACGAGGGCAATCCGGGCAGCGGCGGAGGGTGCAACACGAACCAGCAGGGCGTGTGTGGGCCGGGCACGGAGCAATGCGTGAGCGGTCAGCTCACGTGCGTGCGCAACGTCGACCCGTCCGCCGAATCCTGCAACGGGCTGGACGACAACTGCGACGGCACGGTCGACGAGAACAATCCCGGCGGCGGCGCGGCGTGCGGGACGGGCCAGCTCGGCGCGTGCGCGGCCGGCACGATGCAGTGCCAGGCCGGCGGCAACCTCATGTGCGTTCGAAACACCGGCCCCACCACCGAGCTCTGCAACGGCATCGACGACGACTGCGACGGGCAGACCGACGAGGGCAATCCCGGCGGCGGCGCGGCGTGCACCACCGGCCAGCAGGGGGTCTGCTCCCCCGGCACGCAGCAATGCCAGAGCGGCCACCTCGCCTGCGCCCGCAACACCGGGCCGTCCGGCGAGATCTGCAACGGTATCGACGACGATTGTGACGGCACGGTGGACGACGGCGACCCGGGCGGCGGCGCGAGCTGCACCACCGGCATGGCGGGCGTCTGCGGCCCCGGAACGAAGCACTGCATAGGCGGCAACGTGAGCTGCCAGCCGAATGCCGCCTCGACCCCCGAGGTCTGCAACAACCTGGACGACAACTGCAACGGGCAGGTCGACGAGGGCAACCCGGGCGGTGGCGGCGCATGCACCACCGGCGAGCTCGGTGTCTGCGCCGGCGGGACGCTCCAATGCCAGAGCGGTGCGTTCGCTTGTGTCCGCACCACCGGTCCGTCGACCGAGCTCTGCAACACCGGCGCCGACGAGGACTGTGATGGACAGACCGACGAGCTCGCGGACTGCGTGCTCTGTCAGCCTGCGAACACGGTGACGTCGACCTTCCAGACCAAGAAGACGAAGGTCCGCCTGAAGGCCACCCCCGCCAACGACAAGGTGCAGTCGCAGGGCACCTTCCTGCTTCCGGCGCCCGGCACGATCGCGCCGGACACGCAGGAGGTGAGACTGCGCCTCACCGACAATCTGGGGTTCTACTACCAGGCGACGATCCCGGCGGGCAGCTTCGTGTCCACGGGCAACGGCCGGAACTTCAAGTTCACGGACAAGACTGGCGCTCACGACGGGATCGTGTCGGCGAAATTCTCCGTGAAGGGCGACGGCGTGACCGTGAAGTACACGATCAAGTCGGGTCGCCTGGACGAGCCGGCGTTCAATGCCGGCACGGGGACGGCCACGATCCAGATCGGGACGCGGTGCTTCGCCGACCCGCACGACGCGTGTGCCGTCTCGGGCAACGGGAGCTCTGCGCTCTGCAAGTGAGCCGCTAGCGCGAGGAGGAGAGATGCAGGGGCGTGCGACTCGCGGGATGCTCCTGGCGACGGCGATCGCCGTCACCCTGTCCGCGAGCGCTCATGCTGCTCCCTGCGACACGCCGGCGAACCCCATCGTGGCGGAGAACTGCCTCCCGGGCGACTCGCCGGATACCTGGGACGTGAGCGGCGCGGGCGATCCGAGCATCCAGGGATTCGCCACCGACATCAGCGTCAACCGCGGTCAGACCGTGCTCTTCAAGATCGACACGGACTCGACCAGCTACCGCCTGGACATCTATCGCATTGGCTACTACGGCGGCATGGGCGCCCGCAGGGTTGCCACCGTCCAGCCCACCGCCTCTCTGCCCCAGAACCAACCCGCCTGCCTGACGGACCCGTCCACCGGCCTGGTCGACTGCGGCAATTGGGCGGTCTCGGCGTCGTGGAACGTGCCGACGAACGCGACGTCGGGCATCTACTTCGCGTTGCTCGTGCGCGAGGACGCCACGCCGGGGGCGAGCCACGTCGTCTTCGTCGTGCGCGACGACAACGGCGGTTCGGATCTGTTCTTCCAGACCTCCGACACCACCTGGCAGGCCTACAACCAGTACGGCGGGAACAGCCTCTACGTCGGCTCGCCCGCGGGGCGCGCCTTCAAGGTGAGCTACAATCGCCCGTTCACCACACGCGGGCCGACGCCGGAAGACTGGGTGTTCAACGCCGAGTACCCCATGGTCCGCTGGCTCGAGGCCAACGGCTACGACGTGAGCTACACCACCGGAGTGGACACGGCGCGGAGAGGTGCGGAGCTCCTCGAGCACCGCGTGTTCCTGTCGGTCGGCCACGACGAGTACTGGTCCGGCGATCAACGGGCCAACGTCGAGGCGGCGCGTGATGCTGGCCTCCATCTCGCCTTCTTCAGCGGCAACGAGGTGTTCTGGAAGACGCGGTGGGAGAACAGCGTCGACGGCTCGTCCACGCCGTATCGCACGCTGGTCACCTACAAGGAGACGCACGCCAACGCGAAGATCGATCCGCTCCCGAACGTGTGGACGGGCACGTGGCGCGATCCGCGCTTCAGCCCGCCGGCCGACGGCGGGCGGCCCGAGAACGGCCTCACCGGCACGATCTTCACCGTCAACTGCTGCTCGGACGCGATCACGGTTCCGTCGGCCGACGGCCGCATGCGGTTCTGGCGCAACACCACCGTGGCGTCGCTCGGCCCCGGGCAGACCGCTACGCTCCCTCCCGAGACGCTCGGCTACGAGTGGGACGAGGATCTCGACAACGGCGTGCGTCCCCCGGGCCTGGTGCGTCTCTCGACCACCACCCTCACGGAGCCGCAGCGCCTGCTCGACTTCGGCTCGAACTACGGCACCGGGACGGCGACCCATCGTCTGGTTTTGCACAGGCAGCCGAACGGCGCGCTCGTGTTCGGCGCCGGCACCGTGCAGTGGTCCTGGGGGCTCGATGACAATCACGACCGCGGCAGTGCACCGCCCGACGTCCGCATGCAGCAGGCGACGGTCAATCTCCTGGCCGACATGGGCGTGCAGCCCGCCACGCGACAGCCTGGCCTGGTCGCGGCCACCGCGTCGACCGACGGTTCCCCCCCGTCTGCGGCGATAACGTCTCCGGCCGACGGCGCGGTGGTCGCGAGTGGCGGCACGGTCGCGATCAGCGGCACTGCCGCCGACGGGGGCGGCGGCGTGGTGGGCGGCGTCGAGGTCTCCGTCGACGGCGGTACGACCTGGCATCCCGCCAGCGGGCGGGCGGCGTGGAGCTACTCGTGGACGGTGCCGGTACAATCGGGCTCCATCACGCTCCTGGCGCGCGCCGTGGACGACAGCGGCAACCTGGGTGCGCCCGGCGCGCCGGTCACGGTGACGACGGGCGGCTTCCAGGACCCGAACCAGGGTCCGGGCGGACCGATCCTGGTCATCACGCGACCCGCCGATCCCTTCGGTCGGTACTACGCCGAGATCCTGCGCGCCGAGGGCCTGCAGGCGTTCGCCGTGGCGGACATCGCGAGCGTGTCGGCATCGACGCTCGCGGGCTACGACGTCGTCGTGCTGGCCTCGATGCCGCTCAACGCGGCTCAGGTGTCCATGCTGACCAGCTGGGTGACGGCGGGCGGGAACCTCATCGCGATGCGCCCTGACGCCCAGCTCGCTTCGCTGCTCGGCCTCACTGCGGCCGGCAGTCCGCTGTCCAATGCGTATCTCCTGGTCAACACGGCCGCAGGTCCGGGAGCCGGCATCGTCGGTCAGACGATCCAGTTCCACGGCGCCGCCGACCGCTACACGACGAGCGGTGCCACCGCCGTCGCCACGCTGTACGCGAACGCGTCCAGCGCCACCGCCAACCCGGCCGTGACGCTCCGGAGCGTCGGGACGATGGGTGGTCAGGCGGCGGCGTTCACGTATGATCTCGCGCGCTCCGTCGTCTACACGCGGCAGGGCAATCCGGCATGGGCGGGTCAGGAGCGGGACGGCACGCCGCCGCGCCGGTCCGACGACCTGTTCTTCGGGAATGCCGCGGGCGATCCGCAGCCCGACTGGGTCGACCTCGGCAAGGTCGCCATCCCGCAGGCCGACGAACAGCAACGGCTGCTCGCGAACCTGATCCTCCAGATGAACCTGGACCGCAAACCCTTGCCACGCTTCTGGTACCTCCCGCGCGGGCTCCAGGCGGCCGTCCTGATGAGCGGTGACGACCACGGCAACGGCGGGACCGCCGGGCGGTTCGACGGCTACATCGCCGACAGCCCGCCGGGGTGCTCCGTGCCCGACTGGGAATGCGTCCGCAGCACCTCGTACGTCTATCCCGGCACGCCGAACCTGGACAACGCGGTGGGCTACAGCGCGGAGGGATTCGAGATCAGCATCCACGTGCTCACCAATTGCGAGGACTGGACCCCGGCGTCGCTGGACGCCTTCTTCGACAACCAGCTCGACGCGCTGGAGTCACAGCTCGAGGGCCTCCCCCCGCCCGCGAGCGAGCGCAATCACTGCATCGCGTGGAGCGACTGGGCGACGCAGCCCAAGGTCGAGAACGCGCACGGCATGCGGCTCGACACCAACTACTACTACTGGCCGCCGGACTGGGTGCAGGATCGGCCGGGGCTGTTCACCGGGTCCGGCATGCCCATGCGCTTTGCCGACGTCGACGGCACGATGATCGATGTCTACCAGGCCGTCACCCAGATGACCGACGAATCGGGGCAGACGTTCCCGTTCACGATCGACACCCTGCTCGACCGTGCCCTCGGCCCGGAGGGCTACTACGGCGTCTTCACGGCCAACATGCACACCGACAGCGAGGCGTCGGACGGCTCCGACGCCATCGTCGCCTCCGCGCAGGCGCGCGGCGTGCCGATCGTGTCGGGACGCCAGATGCTCGAATGGCTCGACGGGCGCAACGGCGCCGCCTTCGGCTCGATCTCGTGGAGCGTCGACACCCTGCGGTTCACGGTCGGCGTGGCGGCGGGCGTGAACGGCCTGCAGGCGATGCTGCCGACGCACTCCGCGCGCGGCGTGCTCGGCACGATCACGCTCGGCGGGAGTCCCGTCGCCTTCACCCCGCGCACGATCAAAGGCATCGAGTACGCGTTCTTCCCCGCCGCCGCCGGCCAGTACGTCGCCCGCTACCCCGTGCCCGGCGACACCGACGGCGACGGATGGGCGCCGCCCGCGGACTGCAACGATCACAACGCAGCGATGTTCCCCGGCGCGCCGGAGCTGTGCGACGGCCTCGACAACGACTGCAACGGCACGGCCGACGATCCCTTCCCCGACGTCGGCGCCGCCTGCACGGTGGGTGTCGGAGCGTGCGCGGCCACCGGCCTCCGCGTCTGTACCGGCGAGGGGACGAGCACCGTCTGCAACGCGATCCCGGGCACGCCCACGACCGAGCGTTGCGACGGGATCGACAACGACTGCGACGGGCAGGTGGACGAGGCGTTCACCGATCTGAACACCGCGTGCACGGTGGGGGTGGGCGACTGCTCCAGGACCGGCGTGAAGGTCTGTCTCGGCAACGGATCGGGCACCACGTGCAGCGTGACGCCGGGAACGCCCACGACCGAGGTCTGCGACGGACACGACAACGACTGCGACGGTCAGATCGACGACTCGCCATCCGATGCCGGCCAGCCCTGTAACACCGGCCAGCTCGGCACCTGCGCGGCCGGCACCCGCCAGTGCCAGGGCGGCGCGTTGCAGTGCGTGCGCAACACGGGTCCTTCGGGGGAACGCTGCAACGGCCTGGACGATGACTGCGACGGCAGCGTCGACGAGACCTTCGCCGACCTCGGTGGCACGTGCAGCGTCGGTATCGGCGACTGCGCGCGAACCGGCGTGAAGGTGTGTCTCGGCGACGGCTCGGGCACCACCTGCGGTGCGACCCCGGGAGCACCCGCAACCGAGATCTGCGACGGGCACGACAACGACTGCGACGGTCAGATCGACGATGGGAATCCGGGGGGCGGCGGGAGCTGCACCACCGGCCAGCAGGGCGTGTGCTCGGCGGGCACGATGCAGTGCCAGAGCGGTGGGCTGGTGTGCGTCCGCAACGTCAACCCGACCTCGGAGACCTGCAACGGCGTCGACGACAACTGTAACGGTGCGGTCGACGAGGGAACCGGTGGTGGAAGCTGCACGACGGGACTGCCCGGCGTGTGTGCGGAGGGAACCCGCCAGTGTCAGGGGGGAACCCTGCTGTGCGTCGCGAATGCGGCAGTCCCCGAGATCTGTGACGGGCAGGACAACGACTGCGACGGCGCGATCGACGAAGGCAATCCAGGTGGCGGCGCCGCCTGCACCACCGGTGAATCGGGCGTCTGCGCCGCGGGGACGATGCGCTGCGAGGAGGGAACGCTGACCTGCGTGCGCGACGTGGAGCCATCGGGCGAGCTCTGCGGCACCGGCCTCGACGAGGACTGCAACGGACAGACCGACGAGCCGGGCTGCATCGATTGTCTCCCGGCCGACAGCGTGACGGCGCCCACCCAGACGCTGAAGACGTCGGTCAAGCTGTCGCCCACGGCCGCTCGCGACAGCGCCCAGACCAAGGGCAGCTTCCGGCTGCCGTCGGGTCTGACGCTGGCGCCGGACGGACAGGACGTGATGCTGCGGCTCACGGACGGCACCGGAACGACCTACTACTCGGGCACGATCCCCGCCGGCAGCTTCGTCGCGTCCAGCAGCCGGCGCAGCTTCAAGTTCAACGACCGGACCATGGCGCACGCGGGTGTCCGCGCGAGCAAGTTCACCGTCGCGGGGGACGGCACGCTCGTCAAGTACAGCTTCAAGATGAAGGGGCTCGACGAGCCGCCGTTCATCGCTGGCACGGGCACGGCACTCATCAAGATCGGCCCGCGCTGCTTCGCGGACCCGTCGGATGCGTGCACCCTCTCCGGCTCGGGCCGGGCGGCGCGCTGCAAGTGATCTAGCCGGCGCGACGGCGCTACAGCTCCCACTCGACGGGGAACATCGGATCGGGCCGGTAGGCACAGAAGAGTCCGGTCTGCACGGCGCGGTCGAGGTGACGGCCGAGGACGGGGCACCCGGCCTCGATCCTGCGCACGACCTTGCGCACTGCCCGGGTGACGTTCAGCCGTGCCCGCTCGGCGTCCGAACCTGCCTTGCGGGCGCGTCCGCCCAGGCCGGTCGCGCGATTGAGCTCGTCGGCGAGCATCTCCATCTCCTCGCGCAGCCGGGCGGCACGTCCGATGTCGTTGAACTCCTGCGCCTCCTGCAGCTCGCCCTGGAGCTCGCCGAGCCGCGCCTTGTAGGCGCGGCGGGCGTCGGCGTCGAGCATCTCGCCGGAATCGCCGGCGTGCAGGTCCTCGGCGCCTCCGAGGTCGAGGGCATGAAATTCGTGGCCCGGGTTGCGGAAGGAACTCGAGGAGGTACGCGACGCCCTTCATGTCCTTGAGGCGCGTGAGCTCGTCGTCGCAGGTGACCCTCCACACGTCGCCTTCGTGACGCAGGCTGGCGATGCGTGGCGCACCGACGGCTGGGGCGAGCGCCACCGCGACGGCCGCCGGTGTCCGCGACGCCGCCTCGTCTGCCGCCAGCCGCTCCTGCAGGGCGACGAGCTCGAGCCGCGCCGCCGTGGCGGCCGCTTCCGCGCTCAGCGTGGCGGCGCGCTCCCGATCGCCGCGCTTCCCGCGCGCGCGCAAGCTGCGCGCCAGCTCGTGCTGGGTGTAGTGAGCGGGTCCGGATCGGGTCAAGCGCACGGCGCCCGCACCCGACGTCCTTTTCCACTTCACGCGCGCAATGGATCCGTGGTAGGCGGGAGCGGGGGGAACGCCAGTGTTGCGATTCGCAGCTCTTGGCTCGCTCGTCGTCGCCCTCACTGGGTCGCCGGTCCGTGCCACCACCGCTCAGGATCTCTGCGGCAACCCCGTTCCCGATCCCTGCCGGATCACGACGTACCGCGCGGTGGCGCCCGGATCTGTTCTCGACTTTCGCCCCGGCGCTCTCATCCTCGCGGCGAATGGAATCCTCGACGCCGGCGCTGGTCAGATGGGGATCGTCGCCCGCGCCGTGACGCTCGGGTCCGGATCCCGGCTGCTCGCGGCCGGCGGCCGGGTCAGCGTCCTCGCGGAAGATCGCATCACGGTCGACGCTGCGGCCAGGATCGACGTCTCGGCCACGGGCGGCGGCGGGGCGATCGTGCTGTTCGCGCTCGCCGACGTCCTGATCGACGGCGCGCTGCGCGCGAGGGGGGTCGGGATACCCGCGTTCGGCGGATCGATCTTCGTCGCGGCCGACGCCGCGGTCCGCCTCGACGACGTGGACGCCAGCGGTGGCTCCCAGGCGTATCCGATCACAGATCGGGCGAGCGTCCGCGTCGTGGCCGGCGGCCGTGTGGATCTGAACGGCCTCGTCGACGCCTCGCACGGCGAGTGCCTGACCTGCTCGATCGACGTCAAGGCGGGCGGCGACCTCACCGCGCAGAAGCTGGACGTGCACGCGACGGGCCCGTCGGGCAACGGCGGCTCGATCACGGTCGAGAGCGAGGGCTCGATCAGGCTGAACGGTGATCTCGCTGCGCCCGGGGGCGGCGGCGACCCGGATTTCGGCGGTGGCGGCGGTGAGGTCGAGGTGACCGCGCACGACGACCTCGCGGTGAACGGCTCGATCCTCCTCGGGGGCACGGCGCCCGACGGCGATGGCGGCACGTTCGACCTGCAGGCGGGCGGTGACCTCCGGATCGCCACCTCGTCCGTGCTCGACACGGAAGGCGGTGGTGAAGGCTGCGGTGGCTCCCCCAGCTCGCTCGACGCGGGGCGCGATCTCACCATCGGACGGATCAAGGCGGGCGGCGACTCCTGCGGCGGAGGATCACTCGACGCGTCGGCCGGGCGCGACGTGACGGTGCTGGGTCGGGTCACCGCGGGCGCCAACGCGGACGGCTCCGGGGGAGACGTGACGATCACCGCGGCGCGCGCGGCGGACATCCGTGCCGACCTCGACGCCAGTGGGGCGGCGGCCGGGAGCGGGGGCTCGGTCCTGGTCGAGGGTTGTACGGTGAGCATCCTGGCCGGCGTCGTGATCCAGACGAACGGCTCCGACGGCGGCAACACGCTGCTCGCCCATGGCCTGATGACGGTCGCGGGGCGTCTCGAAGCGGGCGGCGCGAACGTCCTCGCCTTCGGCAACCCCGCCAGCCCGCCGATCATCACCGGAGCGGTCGTCCCCCCGACGACCCCGAGACTCGATCCGACTCTGACCCCCTGCGCCGGACTGGCCGCGTGCGGCGATGGGACGCGCGACGCATCCGAGGAATGCGACGACGGCAACACGGAGTCCTGCGACGGATGCTCGGCCAGCTGCCAGGTCGAGCTCTGCGGCAACGGCCGGCTGGACTGCGGCGAGGTGTGCGATCCACCGGACCTCGAGCACTGCGACGCCGCCTGCCAGGTGCTGCCCCAGGCCATCGTCACGCTTCCCGGCGCGCCTCGTCGAAACGGCTGCGAGCTCGAGTGGAAGGTGGAGCTCGGCGATCCGACCCTGGACTCGCATGGCCTCCCGAAGACGACCCAGAGCTGCATCGACGGGGATACCGCCTGTGACGCCGACGCCGCCAACGATGGCCGCTGCACGATCCGGACACGCGTCTGCCTGCGCGCCCGCGACCCGCGACTTCCCGACTGTGCGCCGGGCGCGATCGACAGCGTCAAGATGAAGTCCCCGTTGCCTCTGAATTCCGACGACCCGACCGACGTCGCCAACGCGAACGTCCTGCGCGATGCGCTGAGCGCTCTGGGCGTGACCGTGAAGCAGGGGACCACGGTCCTGCACGCCGGCGTTCCGGATCCCCAGCTCGATCACTGCACCCCGCCGCTCTCGCTGGTCGTGCCGCATGGCGCGAGGAAGGAGCGCCGCCGCTTCGACCTCGGCGCCCAGGACGTCGACGGCCACGTCATGACCGGCAACCCGCTGAGGCTCGACTGTGCCCCGAGCACCGCGGTGTGCGGAGACGGCGTCGTCGGCACGGGCGAGAACTGCGACGATGGCAACACGCAGGGGTGCGACGGCTGCTCGCCGACCTGCCATGCGGAGGCGTGCGGCAACGGCGTCATCGACTGCAACGAGCAGTGCGACGCCGGCATGCCGAACCCGCCGCCCGCGACCGGCTGCACGGCGGCCTGCACGGAGACCCCGCCCGCACTGCGCATCCCGGGTGGCGGCGGCCGCCCGGTCGACTGCGCCCAGGAATGGGCGCTGGTCCTCGACGCGAGCGAGACCGCGGTCGACGGACGGGGCGTTCCGAAGACCACCCAGGAGTGCGTCGACGACGATCCCCGGTGCGACTTCGACGCGACGTCCGGTACCTGTCGCCTGCACGTCTTCTCGTGCCTGGGAGGCGCTGATGTCCGGCTGGGATGCCCGGCTGCCACCGTCGCCAGCGTCGACGTGGTGCAGCCGCGCGTTTCGGACGGCGGCACGGTTCGCGATGCGCTGATCGGTGCCCTGAGCGAGCTGCACCTCCCGGTGGGTCCCGGAGAAGCGTGTACGCGGCGGGTCGACGTCGACGTGCCGGCGGGGAGGAAGGGCGCCGTGCTCAAGCTGAGCGCCGCCCTGGCCAGCGGGAAACCAGACCGCGACAAGCTGAAGGTCCGCTGCCTTCCCGCCGCCCCGTGACGGCGGTGCTCAGCCGCGCGCGGCCGCGGCTTCGCCGCCGACGCCGAGGGCGCGGTGCAGCAGACCAATCAGGTGAGGCCGCATGCGCCCCGCAGGTACGACGGCGTCGAGCGAGCCGACACGCCGCGCGCGTTCGACCGAGTGGACGGCGTCGAACTCGTCGGCGATCCGTCGCTGCGCCGCCAGGACCGCGTCGTCCATTGCACGCTGCAGCGCCGCCCGCGCCTCTCCGCTCGGATGCGGGCCGAGCGCACCGCGGAGGCGTTGCACGGTCGGGTCGGCGGCGGCCCGTGCCCGCACCTCGCGCGTGAGCACGACGGCCGCGGCCGGCGCTCCTCCGATCACCGAAGCGTAGGAGCCCTCCAGCGCCGAGGCGTCGAGCGCCGGGTTCAGCGCCCTGGAGAATACGACGTACGCGTCGCCGTGATAGCGCGAGACCACCAGGAAGCAGATCGGACCCTCGAACTCGACCACCGCGCGGGCGATCTCGGCGCCGTGCTCGAGCTGGAGGTTCCGCATCGACTCCGGTGAGCCGTCGAAGCCGGAGAGGTTGGCGAGCACGACGGCTGGCCGGTTGCCGCTCGCCGCCCCGAGCGCGCGCGCCACCTTCTTCGAGGACAGCGGGAAGAGCGTGCCGCCGGTCCACGCCGCCGGGCCATCCGACGGCCGATACCCCTCGCGGAGCACGGGCCGGCTTTCGATGCCGATCAGGCATACCGGGATCCCGCCGACATGCGCATCCCAGACGATGGCAGTCTCGGCGTTCGCCCACCGGCGCCAGCGCTCGAGCCAGTCGCCGTCCTGATCGATGAGGGCCTGCATGACGGCCCGCATCGCGAACGGTCGCTTGCGGCCGGCATTGGTGCGCTCGTCGAAGATGCTGCCGACGGTGGCGAAGCCGTCGTCGGAGTCGCTCACATAGGGATAGTCGCGGACGTCGCGGTCGAACGGATCGTCTGTGAGGTGCGAGCGGGGACGACGTTCGCCGGGTGCGACGTAGGTGAAGCGATAGTGTGCGTACAGGGTACGATAGGCGCCCAGCAGGTCGGGCGCGTCGTACTGCCCTTCGCCGTTGAGCCCCATCACCCGCTCATAGCCGCCGATCGCCACCTCGTCCTCCGCCGCGACGCTGCCCGAGGCCTCGAGCGCGGCCCGGCCCGTGAGAACCATCGAGGCCCCGGGCGTCATCACGAGCGCGCCGCGCGTGTGCATGAGCATCGTGGCGAGCGCATTCCAGTAGCTCTGTGCGCCCACGTTCACCCCCGACACCAGCACATGGATGACGCCGCCCCGGCGCGTGAAGGAGACGATTCGCCGCACGACACGGGCGGTCGCATCGAGATTCTCGGTTCCGCTGTCCATGGCGATGCGGGCGCCGCTCGAGATTGGCACCCACTCCAGCGGCACCCCGCGTGCCTCGGCGAGATCGATGGCGGCCACGATGCGATCGCATTCGGCACCGCCGAGCGCACCCATCTCCTGTTACGGAGCGTGCGAAAATGCGGCGAAGGTCCGGGATGGGGCGTTCTGTAAGCCTCCGCGGCAAAAGGCCCTTCGTCGTGCCTATCAGCTCCCCGCCGGACACGTCCTGGTGCTCGACGGCATCGCCTGGGGCGCCAGCGCTGGGATGCCGGGACGCCTGATCGGCATCCTCGTCGACATCAACGGCGATTTCACCAACGCACCCTGGAACGACAGCGCCATCGCCGACTCCGTCGGAGACGTCGCACACGACGTGTTCATCCCGAACATCCCAATCAAGAGCGGCGTGACACCGTGCCTGCACAGCGGCGGCACGATCACGCGCGGCATCGTTCACGGCTTCCTCACCAACGACAGATAGCTTCTTCATCCAGCGGGCCGCCCGGCGCACCCGCGTCGGGCGGCGCCATCTCGCCTCTGCACGATCCGCTGGGAATTGTGAGATAAACCGATCCGGGGCCATCTGCGGAACAGCGGTGTTCGGCTCCGGCTTCAGCGCGACGCAGAATGCCTTTCGCTACGACGGATCGGGGCTTCCGGTCGACCTCGGCCCTAAGGAAATGGGTTACGACGTGTCCCAGTGCACCGGCCGCGCCGGGTCGGGACGGTAGACGCAGAAGTACCCGCGCCGCACCGTCGCCGTCAGATGCCGGCCGAGCTCGGGATGACTCGCCGCGATCCGCTCGAGCGCGCCCTTGAGGCCCTTCGTCACCGCCACCCGAGGCCGATAGGAGCGATGAACGGGGTTTTGCGAAGGTTTACGGAACGCCCCATCTCGGACGTTCGCCGCGTGTTCGCCTGCTCCGTAACAACGCAGCGCACAATCGGTGGGCCGGGGTGGCCGCAGGGGTCCTCCCGTGGGGCCGGGGCCGCCGTCGGGAACCCGACTGGGCGGTGGTCAGTCGCCAGACATCGCCGGGCGGACACACCCCGGGCGTCGGCGCGGGCACCGGTGGACGGGCTCAGCTCCAGTCGAACAGGTCGGACGGCGCCGGCCGGAGCGCTGACGCCTCGGTCGGGAGCCCGAGGTGGGTGAGAATCCTCCGGATGACGACGGGGTCCTCGATGGTGGCCACGACGCGCATGCGGCCGCCACACCGGAGCACAAGCCAACACGTCCACCCCGAACGTATGCCGCATCAGCTCCGGCCACGACCACTTGCGCGACGCCGGCGGTGGGGGCGCCTCCACGCTCACGGTGGTGGCCGGGTCTCGACTCGTCACCGGCGCCGGAGCCGACAGCGGGTTCGCTCTGGTGTCCGCCGAGCGTCACGACGGGATCGCGGTGCGCCGCAACACTCACCTCCAGTCCGCCGTCGGACGGCGGTGCGTTCGATGGAACGGGCGGAGTTGCCGACCCGCACGCGACCGCAGCGTTGCGACCGACGGGGGCGAGGGTGTCCCGCCCGTAGGCGACCGCCCGGGCGCGCCACCGACTGTGCGGCGCTAACACACCATGGTATAGAACGAGGTTGATCGCGCGGGCGCGGCGTGAGCGCCGCCAGCCGTTCGAGCAACTCGATCGGTTCGAACAAGAGGTGCGTGGTGCCGTCGCTCCATTCCGCCTTCAAGGTGAGGAGCACGCGGCCATCGGCGGTGCGGCTCAACCGTTCCTGCGCGATCGGCGGCCGCAGGACGTAGCGCGCGAGCTGTTCCAGCCCGTCGCGGTTGTTCGCCGCGACGGCGACGTTGGCGTGGAGATCGAAGCCGTCCAGGTGGGCCTGGCGGGTGCCGGTGGTGGTCACCCAGGGCGCGCCCGGCACGCGGCCGAGCTGCAGCACCCGCGCCCCGGCCCGCGGCCCGAGGGCGCTGCGGCCCTGGACCGCCGCACTCGTGATGCCGGCGAGCGCGAGGGACGTCTCGGCCAGGGGATCGCGCGCGTCGTCGTCTTCGGCCTCCACGAACACCCCGCGCCGCCGCAGCAGGCGCAGGACGCGGGTGCGGATGGTGGCGACGAGCCGGGCGACCTCGGCATCGGTCGGCGCCGGGGCCGGGTGGAAGCGCAGCGTGCCGTCGGCGGCTTCCGTGAACACGCCGTCGAGGAACAACGCGTGGCTGTGCACGTTGAGCTGGAGGCCCGAGCCAAAGCGTTGGATCACCGTCACCGAGCCGGAGTCGCCGTCGATCCCCCCGGCGCGCCGCGCCCGCCGACGATACCAGCCGAGCACGGCCCGCAGGAACACCCCGATGACGGCCCGACAGAGTGCGTGGTCGAAGGCGAGCCGGTAGCGCAGCCGGTGGGGGACGGTGAGCACCCATTGCCGGACCGGGACCCAGGGCAGGATCGCCTGGACGAGATTCGCCGCCTGCTCCGCCATGCGCCGCCCGCCGCAACTGGCGCAGACCGCGCGGCCTTTGCAGGACAGCGGCAGGAGGCGCTCGAACGCACAGTCGTCGCACCGGACCCGCAAAAAGCCATGGACGAGCAGCCCGCAGCGGAGGAAGCCGCGGAGCTCGCGCTCGATGAAGCGGGGCAGGCCGACCCCGTCGGTGCGGGCGGCGGCCGCGGCGAGGAAGGTCTCCAGATGCTCCTGGACCACCCCGTGCAGGACCGTGTCGGCGGCGGCGCGCGGAGCGTAGGGAGCCACGGCGCGGGGCCCAGCGGCTTCCGTGCCGTGCGGCAACGCCTCGCTGCAGGACGCCAAGACGAGCTGGCACTGGGCACCGAGGCGGCGGGGTCAACACCCGGCGCAACCGCGCGTTACACTGCCGGCCATCGGTCGGCTCGCTACGATCTGCTACGACCGCGTGCGCGGGCCAGGCTCGATGATCAAGTCCTCGGGGAGGTCGTCGTCCTGGGGGTGTGGGTTGCGGAGGGTGACCGCCCAGCGCCGGATCGGCTTGCATCAGCGCCGCGATGCCCGTCGGAGGCCGAAGCCGGAAGTGCCACTCGTCCCGAGGGAACACCGCGGTCCGCGCGACGAGCGCGTCCGCGACGAGCGTGGCCATATCGTCATGCCCCCCGGGCGCATGGTCGATGCTGTCTCGGTCGCTGCGGCTGGTCCGGCCTTCGAGCCCGATGAGCCGAGTGGCCAGCCAAGACACCTCGAGCAACTCGGCCCGACCGGCTTTCACGAGCGGGAGAAAGTCGAGGTTAGCGGTCGCTCTTCCACCGCTCAGCGATGAACGACGCCGTGCGCGAGTTACTGCGTGCCCTGGCCCTCCCGGCTCAAGAGCAAATACATTACTGATGAGGCTTGCGAAGTGAGAGGAAGGCATGCTTGAAGGTCGGCAGGAAGCAGCGATGGATGCGTTTGCGCTGACGGATGGGTGGCCCGGATCACCACGCCGCGCGGGGGCGTCGGCGGATACCTGTGTGATCACGAGGTGAGGAAGGTAGCCGCGGCAACCCAACCCCGCCCCCTGCGCGCTCCCTCCGGGTCGTTCCCTCCGCCATGGGGCGACAGCTGGTGAGAACACCAGAGCAAACGGAGGACGCGCCATGTCCACGTCGCACGGCACCGCAGCGCAGCGGGCTCTCTGGAAACTTCCCCTCGGCTCCCTGGTTCTCGTGGCCTCCGCCGGCATCGGCCTCTTCGCAGGGGATGCCACCGCCGGCCTGAGTCCCGGCCAGACCTGCGCGGCCAAGAAGCTCAAGGAGGCGGTGAAGGTGGTCGGGACGATGCTCAAGTGCGTCCTGCCACCGGGACCACCTACCGACCAGGGTGTTCCCCCGGGCCCCTGCACCCAGGCTGCCGGCGCGCGCCTCGCCGAAGCCTTCGTCAAGCTCGAGGCCAAGGGCGGCTGCGTCACCACCGACGATGCCCACTCGATCCAGCTGACGCTCGAGGACCTGGTCGCAAGGCTGTCGGTACTCCTGCCATCCGACCCGCCGTGCGCCGTTCCGGAGCAGGCGTGCGGGTCGTGCGCCGGCGGCGGCATCTGCGAGCCGGCGCTCCCCAGCAGTCAGAATCGGAATGTGTGCATCGATCACGGGGCGATCGTCGGCCACACCTGTTCGCTGACCACGTGCGCCTCCGATGCCGATTGTCCGAAGGGCGAGGCGTGCTTCCAGCCAAGCGGGACGACCACGGAGGTCCCGCCGGTGTGCTGCTCCGTCTGTCCGGGTTGCAACGACAACGATCCCTGCACGCAGGACCTGGAGGACGGACCCCTGTGCGCGCACAGGCCCGCCCCTGACGCGATTCTGTGCGACGACGGCAATTTCTGCAACGGGCATGAGACCTGCCACCAGGCCGCCTGTAGGGCCGGGGCTCCCCCGATCTGTATTGACGGGAACGATTGCACTGTCGACTTCTGTGACCCCATCACGGGCTGTGGGCACACGAATCTTCCACCCACCACCCCCTGCTCCCTGGGGGCTGGGGTCGGTCATTGCCAGGACGGCGTGTGCGAGTAGCGCGCACGCGCGGGGCCTGAACGGCGCGGGGGTGTGCACGGCGACGTGCTGATCGTCGGCACGTCGCCGGTCGCCGGCGCGTCACCGTTCGGCGAGCAGGATGAGCTCGACGACGAACGCGGCCGAGCCGGCGCGCTCCGGACGGCGTGCAAGCGACCCCAGCGCATCAGCAGCGCCCGCCCGCTTCCTCCTCGAGCAAGCACGCGGCGTCGCACGTCGCTGCCGTAGTCTCAATTGAGCCTACCGACAAGCGGGCTGCAGGTGAAGAGACCAAGATGGCGGACTGGGTGCCGCGGCGGACGGCGTGCGGCATTTGGAGCGCGGGCGCCAGCCCGATGGTCGACTTCCAGGGCCTGGTGGGGCGGCGAGCACGGACGAACCCCGGTGCGCTGCTGCGCGGCGGCTCGTTCGTCGACGGGACGTTCGCCGGCCCGCTCAGGTCTATGGCCACATCAGCTCGTCGTTCCCGGGCGGCGGCATCGACTTTCGGTGCGCGTGCTAGAAAACTGAAGCCCTGACCCGTCGAGCCGCCATCGACGCCTCGCTCCGGAGCAGCGCGGCTCGGCCATGCGCAGAACGACGCCGGACCTGGAGCAGCCTGGGGCCGATTGCACTGCGGGAAGCCCGATCGCATACTCGAAGAGTGCGGCTCGGCCAACGCTTCGATGTGGCGGATTGGAACCGTCTCGACCTAGAGGCGCAGCGCGCACGCCTGCACGACGTCCCGATCGAGCAGCGTTTGGAGGAGGTGCTGGCCTGGTCGGCGGTGCTGCTGGCCGACGAGCTCGAGCGTTCGGGCGGGCGTCCCCTGGCGGAGCGTCCGGTTCCGGCGGGCTTGGGCAGCCACCTGCGGTGAAGTACGACGCCGCGGAGCTGCAGCGCGTCTTTGCTGAGCAGATCGCCGCGCTCGGCCGAGCGCTGAGCTCGATCGGAGCGGAATACATGCTCATCGGCGGTCTGGCGGTCGGAGTATGGGCCGAGCCGCGAGCGACCAAGGACTGCGACGTATCCCTGCGGGTACGTGCGTCTCCCGCTGAGCTCCGGGACGCGCTGACGAACGCCGGGCTCGAGGTCCTGCGTGGAGACCTCGCTCGCGCGCACGCCAAGGGTGAGGCCGTCCGTCTCAGACGTCCGCGGCGAGACTGACGAACCGATCGTCGTTGATCTCCTGTTCGCCTTCCGGAGGATCTCTTCGTGTTCAAGCTCATCGCGGGCCGGCCCCAGGACATGGCAGATGCACATCGAATCTTCGCGCTTCATGGAGCCACCTTCGATCTCGAGCGAGTCCGCCGCTGGTGCCGGGACTTCGAGGTAGAAGAACGCCTCGACGCGCTCGCCACGACCTGATCTGGCCAGAGCGGAGCTTCGATGCAGTGGCGGCATGGTTCGTCGCGCCGGGAGCAGTGAAGGCCGACCATGTGCCGGAAGGTGAGGTTCACACGTGGTCCCGGTAGCGGCCGAGCGTGCGCTCGTTTCTCGACTGGCAGGCGTCGCTCGATCGCATCGACCAGGCGGAGGCGGCGCTCGCCGCCTCCCGGGTCCAGTTCGACCTGGCCGAGAAGCGCTACGAGACCGGACTCGGCTCGATCATCGAGCTGACCGACGCGCAGCGGCGCTTTCGGTCCGCGCGACTTTTGTCCAGCGGCCGGCTCACGCCGCGGGCGACGCATCTCCGCCGGGGCCGACCAGGCCTGCAGCGCGCAGAGCGCGATAGGTCGTGTAGCCGCCCGAGAGGTTCGCCGCGTCGTGGTCGTGCTGGCGCAGCAGGCGCACGGCATAGTAGCCGCGCTGCCCCACCTGGCAGTACACGGCCAGCGGCCGATCACGCGGCAGGTCCGCATGGCGCCGACGGAGCTGGGACAGCGGGACGTTGACCGCGCCCTCGATATGTCCGGCGGCAAACTCCTCCGCCTCGCGCACGTCGATGACGTGTCGCTCGCCGAGGCGCTGCCAGTCCGCGAGCGGCATGTCCCCGTCCAAGTGATTGGTGGCGATCATGCCGGCAAGGTTCACGGGATCTTTCGCGGCCCCGAACTGCGGCGCGTAGCACAGCTCCGCTTCCGCGAGGTCGCGCACCGTGCCGCCCATCTGGATCATCGTGGCGATCACGTCGATACGCTTCTCGACGCCCTCGAGTCCGATGGCCTGGGCGCCGAGCACCCGGCCCTCCGGGACGGAGAACAGCAGCTTCAGATGGATCGGGCGTGCGCCGGGATAGTAGCCGGCGTGATGGCCGGGATGCAGGTAGACGCGCTCGAAGGCGGTCACGCCCGCCCGCCGTAGTCCCTTCTCGCTGGCGCCGGTGGAGGCGACGGTCAGTCCAAAGACGCCCACCACCGCCGTGGCCTGCACGCCCCGGAACTCGCGATGGCGCCCGCAGATCGCGTCCGCGGCGACGCGGCCCTGGCGGTTCGCGGGGCCGGCCAGCGGCACGATCACGTCCTGGCCCGTGACGACGTCGCACACCTCCACCGCGTCGCCCACCGCCCAGATGGCCGGGTCGGCGGTCCGCATCTGGGCATCCACGAGGATCCCGCCGCGCGGGCCGAGCGGCAGTCCGGCGGCCGCCGCGAGGCCGGTCTCCGGCCGCACGCCGATGGCCAGGATCACGAGGTCGGCCGCGAGGCGCGCGCCGGATTCGGTGATGGCCACGATGCCCGAGCCGTCGGGCTCGAAGCGCGCCAGGCCGTCGCCCAGGCGCACCGTCACGCCCTGCTCGGCCAGGTGTGCGCGCACCGGTTCCGCCATCTCGGGGTCGAGCGGCGGCATCACCTGCGGCAGCTTCTCGAGCACGGACACCGCGAGGCCGCGGCGCGCCAGGTTCTCGGCCATCTCGAGGCCGATGAACCCGCCCCCGACGACGAGCGCCCGGGCCGGCTGGCGCTGCTCGATCCACGAGCGGATGCCGACGCTGTCGGGAATGGTGCGGACGGCGAAGATACCCGGGAGGTCGATGCCCGGCATCGCGGGACGGATGGGCGCCGCACCCGGGGACAGCACGAGCGCGTCATAGGGCTCCCGGCGCACGCGGCGGTTGGCGAGGTCGAGCACCGTGATCGTCTGCGCTTCCCGGTCGATCGCGGTCACCTCGTGCCGCGTGTGGACCGCGATGGCGAAGCGCTCGCGGAAGAGGTCGCTGGTGGCGACGAGCAGCTGGCGCTGATCCGCGATGACGTTGCCGACGAAGTACGGCAATCCACAGTTGGCAAACGACACGTGTGGCCCGCGGTCGAAGATCACGATCTCCGCCGACTCGTCGAGACGGCGCAGCCGCGCGGCGCATGATGCGCCGCCGGCGACCCCTCCGACGATGAGGACGCGCCGCCTGGCCACGCCCCTCACCTCGCCGCCGTGCGGCAATGCCCGGCTCCGCCGAGACCGCCTCGGTGGGCGCGCCGGTGGCCAGCTCGGGCCCGCTCCGTCTTGCGGTCCAGCGTGACAGGGCCACGCGCGCTCCGGACCGCTGCCACGTCGCGGATCGTCACCGTGGCCCCAGCGACAGAATCCGGGCGGCGCAGCGGTCTTGGAGGCATTCGTACTCATAGCACTCGGCGTGCCAACGATGCACCGCGCATCCTCCGGGCGGCATTCCCCTCCGTGCGACGCGCGGGCGCTTCGAACTGGCGCCGGCGAGAAACTCCGGCCGAGACGAGGTCCCGGGCCGGTCTGCCAGTCCGGCGTGACCTTCAGCCGGGTTGGCAGCGAGGGTATCTGCGCGCGCAGCACCAGCGGCTCGCCCTTGCTCCTCGGTGGTGATCTTCGCTCCGTGGTGCCAGAACGTCGCGACCTATTGGGTTCTGGTATGCTGTCGAGCGGGATCGGGCGGCTCGTGGCACAGGGAGTTCACGATGGACATCCATCCATTCTTCGACGCAGCCACCTCGACGCTGACATACGTCGTGCACGACGGCGGCCACGCGGTGGTGATCGACCCGGTGCGAGACTTCGATCCGCGCAACGCCGGCACCTCGTGGGCGTTCGCACAGGCGGTCGCGGACCATCTCGACGAGCGGCGTCTGGTGGTCGACTACGCGATCGATACCCATGCGCACGCCGACCACATGACGGGCCTGCCGTTCTTCGTCGAGCGCTACGGTGCGCGCACGGTCACCGGGAGCAAAATCGGCGCCATCCAGCGCATCTTCCGCGACGTGTACGATCTCGGGCCCCACTTCCCCGTCGATGGCCGGCAGTTCGACGTGCTGCTGGACGAAGGCGATCGACTCGAGTTCGGGTCGCTCACCGTCCGGGCTCTGCACACCCCGGGCCATACCCCGGCGCACATGTCGTGGCAGATCGGCGACGCGGTGTTTCTTGGCGATACCCTCTTCGCGCCCGACTACGGTACGGCGCGGTGCGACTTTCCGGGCGGCTCCGCGGAACAGCTCTGGGACTCGATCCAGCGGCTCTACGCCATGCCGGACGGCACCCGGCTGCAGGTGAACATCCGCGCCGGCGCGCTGCCCGAACCAGCGCCGAACGGCGTGTCCTACCTGCGCATCCCCCTCGACTACCTCGGCCGGCGGCGGACGCCCGAGGTGGCTCCGTGACCGAGTTCACGCCCGTCTCCTCGCTCGCCGGCGGCGCGCTCATCGGCGCCGCGGCGACGCTGCTGCTCTGGCTCGATGGCCGCATCGCCGGCATCAGCGGCATCGTCGGCGGTCTGCTGCGCCGCCGACCCGGCGACATGGCATGGCGCGCCGCCTTCGTCGTCGGTCTCCTCGCGGGTGGCCTCGTGCTGCGGCTCGTCGCCCCGGCCACGGTCGCCTTCGCGCTCCAACGTTCCCCGGCAACGCTGATCATTGCCGGCCTCCTGGTGGGGTACGGCACCCAGCTCGGCAACGGCTGTACGAGCGGTCACGGGGTGTGCGGTCTCAGTCGTGGGTCGCGGCGCTCGCTGGCGGCGACGGTCGCCTTCATGACGACGGGAGTCCTGACCGCGCTCGCGGCGCGCCTGCTCGGAGGCGCCCCGTGATCGCTCTGGCGGCGCTGGTGGCCGGTCTGGTGTTTGCCCTCGGCCTCGGGCTCGGTGGCATGACGCAGCCGGCAAAGGTGATCGGCTTCCTCGATGTCGGCGGCGATTGGGATCCGAGCCTCGCCTGCGTGATGGCGGGGGCGCTCGTGGTGCATGGGCTCCTCGTTCGGCTCGTCCTGCGCCGGTCGGCGCCTGTCCTGGCATCCCGCTTCGTTCTCCCCGCCCGCACCGATCTCGACGCATCCCTGATATCGGGAGGCGTGCTCTTCGGCGTCGGGTGGGGGCTCGTCGGCTTCTGCCCAGGTCCGGCGGTGACCGCACTCGGCGGCGGCATGCCCGAGGCCGTGGTGTTCGTGTCGGCCATGTTGGCCGGGATGGCGGTCGAGCACCTGGTCGCGCGCCGCCGCGCCAGCATCGGCGGAGCGGCCTCGGCTCCGGCCGTCAGGTAGACCCAAGCAGCTCGCCGATGCGACGCCCCGCGCTCAACCTCGTGGTCGATGCGATCGCGTTCGCGGGTTTCGTGTTCATGACCGCGAGTGGTGTCCTGCTGCGCTTCGTCCTGCCGCCGGGGAGCGGTCACCGCACGAGCATCTGGGGGCTCAATCGGCACGAGTGGGGGGGGATTCACTACTGGACGGCCGTCGCCCTCCTGACCGCGCTCTCGGTGCACGTCGTGCTGCACGGGAAGTGGATCGTGCACATGGTTCGTGGCCAGCAACGCGAAGGCTCCGGCATCCGGGTCGCGCTGGGTCTCGTCGCCCTGGTGGCGATCCTGGCGCTGGCCGCCGCACCGCTCTTCAGCCCGGTTGAGCGGGTCGCACCCGCACGACGGCGGGGAGGGCACGACTTCTAGCGCGGCTCGATGTGTCCGCACGGGACGTGTGGAACCGCATCGTCCAGTTCGACACGAAAGACGGCATGTGCCGGTCGAAGACGTGGTGCGCCAGCCGTATGCCATGCCTGGATGTCGAAAATCCGTGAGGCGACTTGAAAGGTGCACATTCAGATGAGACGATCGTGCGACAACGATGAGCCCGACCCTACGAGGTGGCTTGCTCGTGCTGCTTCTCGCGACGACGGTGGGCGCTGCCGATCCGGCCGGTCGGACGCTGTATCTGCGCTACTGTGCCTCCTGCCACGGTCGTGACGGACGCGGTGACGGTCCCGTCGCTCCCGCGCTGGGTGAGAAGCCCACGGACCTGACCAAGCTCGCTGCGGCGAACGGGGGCGTCTACAACCTGGACGCTGTCGTCGAGGCGATCGATGGAACACGCACGCTGCGCGCCCACGGGGTCTCCGAGATGCCGATCTGGGGCGAGGTCCTCCAGGCCGACCCCGCCGCGCCGCTCGAGCAACAGATCGTGGCGGGCGGGAGAGTCATTGCCATTGCCCGGTACTTGCGCTTCCTGCAAGGCGGCGGGCAGCCGTCTCACTGACCGTCGATCGCATCTGCGTGGCTGCCCACCGCGGCGAGCGCATCGCCGCCCCGCAGCGACGGCGCGACTCGCTCCGGTGATGCTCACGAATCTGCCGCCACGACGTCGAGCGGGACACGCACATGGCTGTCACCATCGCGAGTGTTCTTCCATTGTTGAGCCGGGTCGCCTCTGGCCAGAGGGGAGTGAGAGATGCATCTGGACGAAGTGAGCGACCGACTCATCGTTGGAGGCGCTCCATTGGCGGAGGACCTTCCGCGGCTCGTGAGTGTCGGTGTGCGCAGCATCATCGACCTACGCGGAGACGGAGAGCCCCGCCCGCAAGGGCTGCCACCGTGGGAAGAAGCGGAGCTCGCCCGGCGCGCAGGCCTCGCCTATCGCCAGGAGCCGGTGGAGCCACCGTCGCTCAGTGACGGGCTCGGGCACGCGGTTCGCCGGCTGGTTGCCGAAGGCACGCCCCGCGTCCTGCTCCATTGCACGACCGGCCGGCGGGCCACCGTTTTTGGCCTCCTCGTGCTTGCGTGCGAGCATGCGCTCACGGTGGATGAGTGCTTGCAGCGAGGCCGTTCCCTCGGCCTCGAGTTCAACACGATGCCCCGCCTCACGACCTTCCTTCGCCAGTACGTCGAACGGCACGGACGATGGTATCAGAACGCGGCGCGGGCGCTCACCCGACCCCCGAGCGACTACCAGGTATGATGGTGCCACCGTGTAGGCGAGTTTCAGGAGGCCAAGGCAGTTCTCCGCCATCCATGGCCCAATCGAACGACGCCTCGACTCCGGGCTGAGTTCTCCGGTCACGATCTGAGAGTGCGCGGTCCGGTATGACGTCCCTCGGGGACGACGTGGTGGGTAGGGACGGGAGATGTCGGCAACCTGGACATCTTCAAGGTCCCGCCGATGCTACCTTCTTCTCCTTCCTCGTCCTCGACCGGCGGTTCGATTCCCCCCGCCTCCACTGTCGCAATGAATTCGAACCGCCGTCCGGGTCATCCAGGAGCTCAAGGAACGCGGTAGAAGACGCGCCCGGTCAGCGCCGGCTACGGAAGTACCTCTTGTAGCCCTCGGCCAGGGCGAGCAGGTCGGGATCGGCGTCGAACTTCGGCTGGAACTTCCGCCACGCCGCTTCACGCTTGGCCGGGATGTACTCGCTCGGCCAGTAGCCCTCGTGGGGCCGGTAGCCCTTCAGGACGTTGCGCGCCACCGTGGCCTTGTGGACCTCGTCGACGCCGTCGGCAATCCCCATGGTGGGTGCCGCCGCGTACATCGCCTGGATCGGCGTGAGGTCGGTGGTGCCCAGCGAGCCGAGGATGTGCAGGGCGTTGTAGGATACCTCACGAAGCACCTTGGCCATCGTGTACTTCACGGCGGCGATGTCGGTTCGGGCCTCCCGGGTGCTGCTGTTGTCGATCTTCCAGGCCGTCTCGAGCACGAAGAGGCGTAGCATGCGGATGGCGGCGTAGGAGTCCGCGATCGTCTCCTGCACCATCTGGTGCTCCGCGATGGTCTTGCCGTGCGACTCGCGGCTGAGCGCCCGCTCGCACATCATGTCGAAGGCGAGCTTGCACTGCGCGATGGTGCGCATCGCGTGGTGGATGCGACCGCCGCCGAGCCGCCGCTGGGCGAGCACCTTGGCACCGTCCTGCGGACCGAGCAGGTGGTCGAGAGGCACCCGGACGTCCTTGTAGATGATGTGGTTGTGGGTGCGCGGCTCCGGCTGGATCTCGACACCCGGCGTCTCGCGGGGAACCACGAACATGCCGTTCGTGCACATGACGAAGAGGATGTCGGCGACCCGACCGCCGGAGGTGAACCACTTCTCGCCGTTGATGACCCACTGGTCGCCGTCGCGCACCGCATGGGTCCTGAACAGGTTCGGGTCCGAGCCGCCCTGCGGCTCGGTCATCGAGTACGCCGAGAAGATCTCCTGGTTCAGGAGCGGCTTGAGCCAGCGCTCCTTCTGCGCCTCGGTGCCGTAGGCGGCCAGCATCTCCATGTTCCCGGTGTCGGGCGCGGCGGCGCCGAACAAGGCCGGGGCGGAGCCGTAGCGACCGAGAATCTCGTTGAGGAGGCCGAGCTTGAGCTGGCCGTAGCCGGGACCGCCGAGCTCCCCGTCGAGGAAGATGGCCCAGAGGCCCTGGTCCTTGATCTGGTCCTGGAGGCCCTTCACGAGCGCCTTGATCTTCGGGTCCTTGGAGCGGACCGCATAGGGAAACACGTAGTCGAGCGGTTCCACCTCCTCGCGGCAGAAGTGCTCCACCCAGTCGAGCTTTTTCTGGAATTCGGGTTCGGTCGAGAAGTCCCAGGCCACGGCGTCTCCTTTGTCTCTGGTGGGCCCGATCTTCGGGACCCACGGCCTCACGCACTCGACCCGCATGGGCCAATCCGTCATTGCGTGTATTTCGAATTACCCTTCGCCCCTACCAGCCCGCTGCCCGGCGCGTCTACCAGCCTGCCGCCCTTCCGTAAGACGCAGGAAACGGGCATGAACAGCGTCGACGCGCGATACGACTCTTGCCGTTGCGGTGCGGGACGTCTTGTCGGTTCGCACGCAGTCGCTTCGACGTTTCGCGGGGAGGTCGCGATGGGTCGGATCATCGTCATGCTCGTGGTGCTTGCCGGATGCGCGACGCGGGGAGGCCACGCGCCGAGCGCGCCGTCGCTGCCGGCGTCGGCGATCGTCGCGACCATTCCCGTCGGGACGCCACCCACGCTGCTCGCGATGAGCCCCGACGGCTCGCGGGTCTTCGCGGCGTCGAGCGGCCAGCTGTCGATCATCCGGGCGAGCGATGCGCAGGTTGCGGCAACCGTGCCGATCCCGCCGTACACGAGCGGCGTGGCTGTCACGCCCGACGGCGCGCGGGTGCTCATCAACAGCGTGTCGGGCGTGTCGCTCACCGTCGTCGATGCGGCCAGCGGCGTCGTGCGGCGGCCGATCCCGCTCATCATGGATATCCATCCTGGCGGCTTCGAGCGAATCGTCGTCTCGCCGGACGGCCGGCGGGCCTACGTGGCGAACCAGGTGAAGGAGTACCTGGCGATCGCCGACCTCCGCGGCGGACCGGCGAACGAATCGCTGCTCGACCTGCGGCCGAGCGACGTGACGCTCACGCCAGATGGTCGAACCCTCTACGTCACCGGCTGCCGGGAGTTCTGCACGACGGGAACGGTCGAGGCGCTCGACACGGCGACGATGTCGACCGTGCGGTCGTTTGCGGTCGGCCCCTCCCCATATCGTTTCGCGCTCTCGCCCGCGGGCACGCGCGCCTACACGACGAACCTCGCCGCGCCGAGTGTATCCATCGTCGACGTCGCGGCGGGGACCGTCGTCGGAACGATTCCGGTCGGCGTCGAGCCCTCGGGGCTCGCGGTGTCACCCGACGGGACGCGCGTCTATGTCGCGAGCCAGATGGCGCGTGCGCTCACCGTCATCGATGCGCAGCATGGCGCAGTAGTCGCGACGATGGCGACGCCGACGCAGCCGCGCGAGGTCGTCGTCAGCCCCGATGGCCGGCGCCTGTACCTGTCGACGCAGACCGCGGTGCTCGTGCTCGATACGACGCGTCTGGGAGGGTGACATCCAGACCGGGAGACGACCGCGCAAGAACTCGATCCAGAAGACGGCCGAGCTTCCAGGTGTGGAGGGCCGCTCCGGGTCATCCCCCGTTCCGCCTATCCTGGCCGGCGGGCGGTACGGAAGGTGAGGAGGCCAAGCACCACGATCGCGATCAGGAGGACGATCCACACCGCACCTTGCTCGAGCCATCGACGGGAACCGCCGCCGGCGGCGAGCCGCGCCGCCTGGCTGAACACGGGATTCGGCTCCGCGGCGCCGGCGGTCGCGTCGATGGCAGGCACGGCGAGGATGACGTCACGGGCGCGCGCGACATCGTACCGGGGCGCGCCGGCGTCGGGATCGCCGAGAAGCAGCGTGTACGCCCCCGCGGGCGCGGCGACGAAGAGGGCCGGCACGGTGACGCGCGCCGCGGCGCCGCGGAGAGCCAGGGGTGCCTCGTCGCCGTCCTCGACCTCCAGCTCGAGCGCGTCGACACGCGCCGCGGGCAGCGGGATGACGATCGCCCGGGAATCCCGCGTGTCACGTGCCAGCGGATCGGACGCGAGCACGCGCTCGCTGCCGTCGCGATCGCGAGCGGCAATGCGGGCCGTCCGGTGGAAGAACGGCGTGCCGATGTCGAGGCGCAGCGCGTTGGCAGCGAGCGGCGTGCTGGCCGGAACGAGCCGCCAGCGCGTCCGGCCGTCGCGCGTCGTCGGCGCGCCGACGGCGAGCGTCACCCAGTCGTCCGCGGCGGCCGGCTCCAGGAGGTACGGCCACTGGCGGTTCTCGGCGTCGACGATCCGCAGGTCGCCGAGGTCGGGCCGCAGGCGCGGGCCGTCGTCCGGACCGAGTCGAACGCGCACCAGACCTTCGGGCGCGGAGGGGATGGGCAGCGGACGGCGCCAGGCGAACGTGCGCGCGTCGACCACGGCGCCCGGACGCATCGCGAAGGCGAGCGCCGGAGCGTCGTCGAAGGCGGGGTTGGGGCGAATCGGACCGAGACGTGCCTCGCCGACCTCGGCGGGATCGTAGAGCCGGCCCGCCACGCCGGCCCCGGGCCCGTCGTGCAGGAGGGCCGCGAGATCATACTGCGGCGCCGCGGCGCGTCCGCCGCCGAAGCGGAGCGTCCCCGCGGGCGCGTCGCCGTTCGGGGGCAGGGCGATGAGGAGCGACCGCTGTCGCAGCAGGGCGCTCAGGCGCACCCCGCCGAGCGGCGGGCTGTCACCGTCGACGATCTCGACCCGGAGGCGGGTACCGCGGGCCGGGGCGAGATCGACGTCGGTCTGGACGAGTGGCGTTCGCGTGCCGACGCGCAGGATGCGGCCACCACCGAGACGGACGTCGGGGCTACCCGGACGCACGTCCCAGACGGTCACGCGACGGTCGAACGACGGGGTGTCGGTGTCGATGCGCAGCACCTCCGGGACCAGACCCGCAGGACGCTCGACCGCCAGCACCGTGGTGCCCGGATTCGACGTCGCGGTCACTGGCGCGAGCCCCACGACCGACGGCTCGGCACCGGGCCCGAGCGTGCGCTGGCTCTCGAGCGTGAAGCGCGGCTCCAGGAAGTCGGCCTCGTCACCGGCGATGACGACCGTGATCGTGCCACGGACGCCGCCCGGCAGCGGCACGCGCGTGTGCTCGCTACCCGCGATGCGCACCAGCGGGGCATCCTCGACCAGCAGGCGCGGATGCTGGTCCTCTCCCGCACCCGACACCGTCACGCGCCGGGTGAACTCGGTGCGCGGCGTGGCGATCACGAGCTCCCAGGCGGTGGCGGGGGCGGAATCATCCGGCAGGGCGAGCTGGTACTCCTCGCGAACCCGCGGCGGCTCGTCGGCGCGCGTCTCGTGCCAGCGCCGCACGTCGGTCACGTGCGGCTCGACGGTGCGCGTCTCCGCCATGGCGACGCCGGCGGCGCGCCCGGTGTCGACCACATAAGGTGCTTCGTTCCCATCGCGATCGAACAGGCGCACGTCGGAGAGGTCTGCCCGGCACGCGGCGAGCACCGCGGGCGGCAGGGGCAGGCGCGCGAGGCGGGCGTCGGCGACGTAGACGTCAGCCTCCTCTGGGAACAGGCGGACCAGCGCGCTGGGGTCCCCGGCGCCCGCCCTCGTCGCCAGGAGCAGCAGGACGGCGAGCAGGCCCTTCACGGCGCCTGATCCGGCGCCGGCTCGCGGCGCAGTACGAAGCGCTGGTACGCCAGCGAGACGAGGATCAGCGACACCGCCAGTCCGAGCAGCGATGCGACGCGGTAGAGGTCCTGGAGCTCGCCCAGGTCGTACAGGAACACCTTCGCGATGGTCACCATCATGACGCCGAGGCTCACCCAGCGCAGGCCGACGCTGCGGCGTCGCACGCCGAGCGCGAGCAGGAGGAGCGCGTAGAGCGCCCACGCGATCGAGGTCACGAGGTCGCGCGCCGGCAGGCGCTCGAGGTCGAGGCGCAGGACATCGCCGGTCGCGAACCAGTCGGCGATGGTGAGGTTCAGCCACACGAACACGACCGCCAGCCCGGCCAGCCCGGTCGCCTCGGCTGCGAGCGGCCGGTCGGCATAGATCTGTCGCTCGGACGGACGCAGGCGCGGCACCTCGAGCGGCTCGAG
Organism: uncultured delta proteobacterium; assembly: GCA_963815115.1. Classification (GTDB taxonomy): domain Bacteria; phylum Desulfobacterota; class Binatia; order DP-6; family DP-6; genus CAVQLX01. Next base: position 1,435,200 of record CAWFFN010000005.1, read on the forward strand.
GATGCGCGCCGCGCCGAACAGCGCCGCCGCTGGTACGAGGTACGAGTAGGTGATCCAGTTGAGCACGCGCCAGCCGGAGCGCGGCCAGTACGCCAGCACCTCCGGGTTCGCGACCAGGCGCACGGTGACTGCGGCGAGGAGCGCGAGGCCGAACCACTTGAGACCTGGATGGTCGAGCCGCTGCCACAGCATCATCACCGCGACGCCTTCGAGCGCCCAGCCGATGGTGAGCCAGGAACGATCCAGCTGGATCGGCACCGCCGCCGTGATGAAGCCGAGCGCCACCGCCAGCAGCCAGACGAGCGCGCTGAGGCGCACCGGATGGTCTTCGCTCCACAGCGCCCGCGCTCGCTGCGCGACGCCGACCATCACCACTGCCAGCAGGATCGGCACCAGGCCGATGGCATGGCGGTCCCACAGGTGGTTCCAGGTGGCGAGCAGCGAGGGCATCCAGGGCGGCGCCGCGAGCGCGGCCGCTCGCCAGGCCCAGCGGTCGTCGCGCAGGCGCGACGGGACCAGCGTGGGCCACGCCGTGAAGACGACCACGCCGGCGAGCGTGAGCAGGAGCTGGCGCACGGTATCGTCGGCGGTCGTCGCCTGTACCCCGGGGAGTACCAGCACCGTGGCGAACAGCCAGCGTCCGTCGCCGAGGCGCGTGGCCGCGAGCGCCGCGAGCAGGCCGAGCAGCAGGGTACCGCCGAGGCGCGGCAGCACGGCCGCGTGCGCGCCGAGCGCCCACACCAGCGGGCAGCTCGCGAGCGCGACCAGCGCCGCGGCGCGCAGGTGCCACCGCTGCCCGTCCTCGCCACGACGCAGGAGCGCGCTCACCTGGAAGCCCACCGCCACCGCGATCACGATCGCGAGCCAGGCGGCGGACGACGGCGCCGCCTCGTCGCCTGCGTGCGACAGATGGAGCACGAACATGCCGAGCGCGACACCGACCGCCCCCACGGGCTGGAGCGGCCCCGTGTCGGCGCGCGTGCCCTGGCGCAGCAGCATCGCCGCCAGCGCGAGCAACCCGAGCAGCATCGGCCACGGTTCGGGATTGACGGCCCTGAGGCCGACGAAGATCAGCAAGCCCATCTGGGCGAGCGCCGCCAGCGCGGCCGCCGGCGCGACGCCGCGCCAGCCCGCCGCCTCGTCCTCGCGGATGGAGGCAACGTGGAACGGCAGGGCGAGCGCCACCGCGACCAGGGCCAGCAGCCAGTCGGTGCCACGCAGGATCGGATGCTCTCCGATCCACACCACGAGGACACCGAGTGCGGCGGCCGCGGCGGCAAGCCCGATGCCCGGCACCGATTGCACGCGCGACAGCCACGCGGCTGCGGTCGAGAGCAGAATCAGAAGGACCCCGAGCGGCAGCAAGCCCGGCAGGTCGCCGCGCCCGGCGATCTGGAGCGCGAACGCGAACGGAAGCAGGACCCCGCCCGCCTGGGCAGCGAGCCACCGAGGATCGCGCGTGCGGCCGCGCGGGCTGCTCAGGACGAAGGTGAACGCGAACGTCGCCAGCACGGCGAGGCCGAGCACGAGCTGGCCAGGGCCCATGCGGCTGCCGATCCACAGGCCCTGGTAGATCGTGGTGCCGGCGAGAGCGAGCACCCCCAACCATGGCCAGTTCTGCTGCCGCGCCAGGAGCAGGAGCCCGAGATCGAGCAGGAGAAGGTAGCCGAACAGTCCAATCGGGTTGTCGGCACCGCTCGAGGCGAACAGCGGCGTGAGGAAGCCGCCGACCAGGCCCAGGACCGCGATCACCTGCGAGCCGTGCCGGCGTGCCAGCACGGCGCCCGCGGCGGTCACCACGGCCAGCAGCGCGAAGGTGGGAAGGTTGCCGACCAGCTCGTAGCGTGGGCCCGCCGCCCAGAAGGAGACATAGAGGATGACGACGCCGGCGCCGGCGAGCGCGTCGGCGGTCCGGCCGTAGTCGCGCCGCAGGCCACGCTCGGCGGCCAGCACGCAGCCGAGACCGACGAGGGTGCCAATCACGACCCGTAGCCAGGGCGGGATCAGGCCATGCTCGATCGAGTAGCGGAAGAAGAACAGCCCGGCGAGCGCGAGTACGACACCGCCCAGCACCGCGGCGCCCCGCACGCCGATCCAGCGCTCCCAGTCGACTTGCCCGCGCGGGGGTGGCGGCGGGGGCGCGGGTGGCCGCACGGCGTCGAAGGGAGGCGCCACGTCCGAAGGCGCTGGTTCGGACGCGACGTCCTCCGAGGACTCGGGAGTGCCGGTCGGCTCGGCCGGCTCCGCGAGGATCTCCGCGGGCGCGGGGGTCGTCGCCGGGACCGCGCCCGCTGCCCGGAGCACCGTCATCTGGGCCTCGAGCGCGTCGACCCGCTGGCGCAGGCGCTCGTGATCGTGGACGCGCCGCAGGGCCCACAAGGCGACCGCCAAGGCGATGAGGGGCAGGAACTCCACCCGGGCGGGATATCGACTCATCCGGGTCCGCCTGCAAGCCGAATGCTTTCTCGCTGCGCGGAACGGAAGGGCTCCCGGTTTCCGGATCGTGAGACGGTTGCGGAGCGCCAGCGGGAGATCGCGCTGGCCGGCGGGTTGCAGGTGAGACGCGAGGTGACGTGGCTGCTCGTGCCCTTCGTCGGCGGACTCGCCGGGTCCCTGCACTGCGTCGGCATGTGTGGCGCGTTCCCGATGGCGATCCGGCGCGAGGATCGTCCCGTGCTCCGGCAGGTCCTCTACAATCTCGGCCGCCTGAGCACCCTGGCGCTGATCGGATCGGCGTCGGGCATGCTGGGCGCCGCCGTGATCGGCTACGCGCCGCTGCGGATCGGGGCGCGGGCGCTCGCCGTGATCGCGGGCGCGGTGATGGTCGTGGTGGGGCTCGAGATTCTCGGCTTCCTCGGGCGCGTGACGGCGGGCGGTGCGACGCTCGTGCAGGCCACCTTGACCCGCGCGCTGGCAGGCGTCCTGCGCTCGCCGTCGCTCGCGGCGCCGCTCGCCCTGGGTGTGTTCAACGCCTTCCTGCCGTGCCAGCTGATCTACGCCTTCGCCGCGCAGGCCGCCGCGACCGGGTCGCCCGCGTCCGGCCTGCTCGTGATGGTCACGTTCGGTCTCGGGACGGTCCCGGCGATGTTCGTCCTGGGTCTCGCGGGGACGCTGGCGCGTCCACCGGTCCGGCTATGGCTCCAGCGCACCGCCGCGGTCCTGGTGGTGGCCGTCGGACTCGTGACGATGCTGCGCGGCACCGCGCTGCTGGAGACGCTGCACCTGCATCATTGAGCCGCGAGCGCGACGAGCACCATCAGACCGGCCGTCAGCACCAGCTTCAGCAGCGCGAGCACCCCGCTGGCGACGAGCACCCGCGCGGCCTGGAGCCCTCCGTTCCGATGCAGGGCCCAGGCCACCGCCGGCGGGATCGCCGCGTAGCTCACCCCGAGACGCCAGAAGTGACCGTCGTGAAGGTGGCTCCAGACCGGCCCTCCCCACACGACGAAGAGGCCGAAGGAGAGGGCGAGGATGCCCAGGAACTGCCCGCGCGTGAGCCCGAGCGCGGTCCACGGGCCAGCGAGTGGAAGCGGGCCGAAGAGCGGCGGCATGCCGAGCCCTCGATGCAATCGGCTTGCCAGCGCCCGTTTCTCGCGCCTGCGAAACTGGGCTCCCGGTGCAGCCATGGGAATGACCCTAGGTGTTTTCATAGTCACCGATCTGGTATGGGGCTTGCGTTGCAGGCCCCGTGGTGGCGGTGGTGAACGACCGCGAACAGATCCTCGCGCAGATCGAGGAGCATCGGACCGCGCTCGCAACGCTGGAAAGCCGGCTGCGCGCCGCCGAGCCGCCCGCCGCACCATGGCCACCCCGGGGGTTCTACCTCACGTTCTACGTCGTGGCCGGCTTGCTGCTCGGGATCCTCGGCAGCCTCACCAGCTTCCTGTTCAACGTCTTCGGCTCGCTGCTCGTGAACCAGGATCCGCTGCACATCCTGCGCGTGTACGGCACGGTCTTCCTGGGCGCCAAGGCGCTCACCACCGACGATCTCAACTTCTTCATGCTCGTGGCCGTGGTGCATTTCTCGCTCGGCGCGGTGGCGGGTGCGGTGTTCCACGTGCTGGTCAACCGCTTCGTTCCCGACCGGCCTGCCTTCCAGATCGTTCTCGGCGGGCTCTACGGGCTCCTGATCTGGGTGGTCAACTTCTACTGCATCCTCGATCTGGCTGCAGCCGCGTCTGGTCGGCGAGCCCTACGTGCTGGAGCTCATGCCAGCCTGGATCGCCGCGCTCACCCACCTCGTCTACGGGCTGACCCTCGGTCTGCTGCAGCCCCTCGGACGATTCGTGCCGTACCGTCCGGCGGAGGTGTGATGCGGGCCGCGACGATCCTGCTGGTCGGTGCCGCGCTCGCGGCTCCCGTCCGAGCGGCGGACCCCGGCGACGGCGCCGTGGTCTACGGACGGTACTGCGTCGGCTGCCACGGTGCGTCCGGCGACGGCAACGGGCCGCGGCCGCGCCGATGCTGATCACCAAGCCGCGCGACTTCACCAAGGGCGTCTTCAAGTTCCGCTCGACGCCGGCGGGGACGCTGCCCGACGGACGCGGATCTCTTCCGCACGATCACAGCGCGGCGTCTACCGCACCTCGATGCCCGAGTGGTCGCTGCTCCCCGAGCGCGAGCGCTGGGCGCTGGTCTCAGTACGTGAAGCACTTCTATCCCGGCTGGAACGAGCGCGGCGCCGGCGCGCCGATCTTCATCCCGCAGCCCTCCGAGCGACCTCGCCAGCCCCGCACGCATCGCCCGCGGCCGCGAGCTCTACGTCATGCTCGAGTGCACCACCTGCCACGGCGAGCAGGGCCGCGGCGATGGGCCGTCGGCCGCCACGCTGTCGCCCGACGCCTGGGGCACCATCAGCGAAGCCGTTCGACTTCACCAGGGACGGCTGAAGAGCGGCGCCGCCCCCGAGGACGTCTATCGCACCTTCATGACCGGCCTGAGCGGGACGGCCATGCCGTCCTACGCCGACATCTTCGCCGCGCCGGACGGCGAGAACATCCGCGAGGGCGACGCCTGGAACCTGGTCGCCTACGTGCTCTCGCTGCGCCCGCCGGCGCCGCAGCAGGCGCAGGCCGCGCCCGCGGCCGCGAAGGAGGCCACGCCATGATCGCCACCGCGACCGTGGACGGCCGCCCGCTCGTCAACGCCGATCTGATTCGCTGGCACCTCGTCGCGAGCGCCGTCTTCTTCGCCGTCTCGCTCCTCGGCGGCCTCGCCTACGCCTTCCAGTTCAACAACCTCTATCCCTTCGCCGGCATCGAGTGGCTGTCCCCCGGCCGCGTGCGCATGGTGCACACGAACATGGCGGCCTACGGCTTCATCGCCAACGCCTTCATCGCGCGGCATGCTGTTCGCGATCCCGCGTCTGACCCTGCGCCCGATCCTGTCGGATCGGCTGGGCTGGCTCATCTTCGGCGCCTGGCAGCTCATCCTGGTGCTCACGATCGCGGGTCAGCTCGGCGGGCTACGGCCAGGGGATCGAGTGGGGCGAGACGCCGATCTTCGTCGACCCGCTCGTCCTCGTCGGGCTGGTGCTGCTCGTCCTGAACCTCGCGGCGCCGATCTTCCAGAGCACCGAGACGGGCCTGTACGTCAGCCTGTGGTACTTCCTCGCCGCGTTCGCCTGGACGGGCCTCGTCTACTTCATGGGCAACTACCTGCCGCAGTTCTGGGTGCCGGGCACGGCGGGCGCGGCGATCACCGGGCTGTTCATTCACGATCTGGTCGGACTGTTCGTGACGCCGATCGGCTGGGGCCTGATGTACTTCTTCGTGCCGCTGCTGCTGCGCAAGCCGATCTGGAGCCACGCGCTCTCGCTGATCGGCTTCTGGGGCATCGCGTTCTTCTATCCGATGCAGGGCGTGCATCATTTCCTGCTGAGCCCGATCCCGATGTACGCGCAGTACGGCGCGATCGTGGCGACGATCGCCGTCGAGATCGTGGTGGTCACCGTGCATCGTGAACTTCTTCGGCACGCTGCACGGGCGCGCCGACGCCATCCGCGGCAACCTCGCGATCCGCTGGTTCTACACCGGCATGCTCATGTACGCCATCACCTGCTTCCAGTGCGCCTTCCAGGTGACGCTGACGTTCCAGAGGATCATCCACTTCACGCGACTGGGTGGTCGGCGCACGCCCACATGGTGATGTTCGGCGTCTTCGGCTTCTGGATCATGGGCGTGTTCGTCGAGCTGTGGCCGCGCGTCGTGGGCCGGCCGTGGGTGAAGCCGCGGCTGCTGACGCTGCACTACTGGCTGACGCTCGCCGGCCTCTCCCTCATGGTGGTCGACCTGACGGCCGCCGGGCTGGTGCAGGGCTTCAGCTGGGCGTCGCTCGCGCACTGGGGCGAATCGGTCGTGGCCTCGATGCCCTTCTGGTGGGTGCGCACGGTCGCAGGTCTCGTGATCGTCGGGGGCGCAAGGGCTGCTCTTCTGGGCCATGTGGGAGACCGCGCGGGCGCCGGTGGCAGAGCCGCGCCGCCACCAAGGCGGCGGCGTGAGGCGCACGCATGGAACGCATCGGAGCGAGCTTCCTCATCGCCGGCGTCATCACGTTCCTGCTCGGCTTCTTCCTGCAGGGGGTGATGCCGATCATCACGTTGCGCAAGCTGCCGGTGGCAACCGTCGAGGAGATCGGCGCAGACCGTGCCGCCCGACTTCGTGCAGCTCGCCCAGGACTATCCCGACGAGTTCCAGCAAGACCTTCGGCGCAGCCGTCGCCGGAGAGCTTCGCGCGGGCGCTGCGCGAGGGCAAGGCGACGTACATCGCCGAGGCCTGCTGGCACTGCCACTCGCAGTTCGTCCGGCCGGTGTCGAACGAGGACCTGCGCTTCGGCCCGGTCTCGACGCCGGCGGAGTACCAGAACATGATGAACCTGCCGCACCTCTTCGGCACGCGGCGCGTCGGACCCGACCTGATCCGCGAAGCGGGCAAGCACTCGAACGACTGGCAGATGGCGCATCTCTACGATCCGCGCAGCGTGGCGCCGTACTCGGTGATGCCGTCGTACCCGTGGTTCTTCGACGCGAGCGGCGGCCGACGGAGCGCGGCGCTCGCGCTCGTCAGCTATCTCCAGTGGCTGGGAAGCTGGATCCCCGAGGACCAGCGCCCGGGAGGTCGATGATGCGCACCCGGAGACTCGTCGTGTTCGCCATGGCGATCGGCGTCATGGTGCTCGCCGGCGGGGCGTTCATCCACAAGATGTTCGATTTCGCCTTCACCATGCTGGGCGACGAGGTGGCCGGCTTCGGCGTCGTTGCCGTCGCCACGTATCTGCTCGGGATGCTGCCGCTGCTCTTCCTGACGCTGTGGGCGGTGATGACCGGACGCTTCCGCGACGTCGAGCGGCCGGCCACGCGCATGCTCGAGATGGACGCTGCCATCGAGCGCGGCGGCGAGCTGGGCGATGTCTGACGGCGAGCAGCCGACCGGCCCGGTGCTCGCGCCGCGCGGCGAGAGCCCCGCGGCCGCCTCGCGCCCCGATCCTCCCGGGGACGAGCGCCGCTGGCACATCTACGAGTCGCATCCGGCGCCCTGGTGGGTCGGTCTGATGTGGGCGGCGTTCTTCGTGTTCGGCGTGACCTATCTGATCAGGAACATGATCCGGTAGTCGGCGATGCGGCCGCCGGACGCCGGGCCAGCGTGCGCGCACTGCGGGCTGCCGCTGGGCCGCCGGGCCGTCACCGCCGCGGTGGCCGGCGAGCGGCAACGCTTCTGCTGCACCGGCTGCGTGCTCGCGCTCCAGGTGACGCGTTCGCGCGGCGAGCACGGGGTCGCCGCGGCGCTCCTCGTGCGCCTGGGCCTCGCGCTGTTCTTCACCATGAACGTGATGATGGTGAGCATGCCGAGCTACGTGCCCTTCCTGTATGGCGGCACGGACACGCCCACCGACGGGCCGCTGTTCCTGCTCATGCGAGTGCTCGCGCTGCTCCTCGCCGCGCCCGTCCTCGCCCTGCTCGGGTGGCCGATCGCTCGCGCCGGCTGGGATGCCCTGCGCGGCGGGGCGGCGAGCGCGGACCTCCTGATCGTGGTCGCGACGCTGGCGGCCTACGCGCTCTCGGCCTGGAACACCGTCGCGGGGCGGGCCGAGGTGTATGCCGACACCGCGTGCATGCTGCTGGTGCTGGTGACCGTCGGGCGCTGGCTCGAGGCCCGCGCGCGCGCCGAGGCCGGCGCCGCCGTGCGCGCGAAGCTCGCGCCGGCGCCGCAGGTGGCGGTGCGTGTCGACGAGGGAGCAGGGCGCCAGGGCGTCGACGTCGCCACCCTCGTGCCGGGAGACGTCGTCGAGGTCGGAGCCGGGGACCTGGTGCCGACCGACGGCGTGGTGACGGACGGGACGGCGGGGATCGACGAATCGGCCCTCACCGGCGAGCACGTGCCCGTGCCGAAGGCCCCCGGGGACGCCGTCGCCGGGGGAACGTGCAACCTCGACGGGCGGCTCCGGATCCGCGTGACCGCGCCCGCGTCCGCCAGCGCCGCGGCGCGGCTCGCGTCGCTGGTCACGGAGGCTGCGCGCACGCGCACGGCGGGCCAGCGCGTGGCGGACCGCGTGGCCGCCGTGCTCGTCCCGCTCGTCATGGTCGTGGCGCTGGCGGCGGGCTGCGTGTGGGGCGTGCGCGACGGGGCCGCACGCGGCGTGCTGGTGGCGCTCGCCGTGCTGGTCGTGGCGTGTCCGTGTGCGCTCGGCATCGCGACGCCCATGGCGGTGTGGGTGGGCGTGGCCGCGGCCGCCCGCCGCGGCATCGTCGTGCGCAGCGCGCCGGTGCTCGAGCGCCTCGCGGCGGTGCGGCGCGTGCTGCTCGACAAGACCGGCACGTTGACCGCGCGACAGCTCCGCCTCGTCGCGATCGAGCCCGCACCCGACAGCGGGCTCGACGCCGGCCAGCTGCTCGCGCGCGCCGCCGGCCTCGAGGCCGGCCTGTCGCATCCTCTCGCCCGGGCGGTGACCGATGCGGCGCTCGTTCGCGGACTTGCGGTGCCCGACGCGTCCGACCTCCTCGTCGTGCCGGGACGTGGCGTCCGGGGACGGATCGGTGGCCAGCCACACGTCATCGGCAGCCCCCGCTTCGTCGCGACCGAGCTCGGGCGGCTGGTCGCGGTGGCGGGGGGCGGAGGCACCCCGCTCGTGATGCTGTGCGCCGGGCGCGTGCTCGGCACGCTCCGCGTCGCGGAGTCGCTCGAACCCACGGCGGCCGAGGCCGTCGCCGCCCTGCGGCGTCTCGGGCTGGAGGTCGGCGTGCTCACGGGCGACGAGCGGACCGACGTGGTGCTGCCCCTGCTCGATCCCCGGGAAGCCGCGCTGGGTGGTCTCCTTCCCGAGGACAAGCTGGCTCACGTGCGGGCCGGGCGCGTGGCGGGCGTGATGATGGTGGGTGACGGCCTGAACGATGCGCCCGCGCTGGCGGCGGCGGACGTCGGCGTCGCGGTGAGCGGCGCGACCGACCTCACCCGGATCACGGCCGACGTCGCGCTGATGGGCCGTGACCTGCGGGCGCTCGCCTGGGGGGTCTCGCACGCGCGCCGGGTGGTGCGGGTGATGCGCCAGAACCTGGCATGGGCGTTCGCCTACAACGCCGTCGCCGTGGGCGTTGCGGCGCTCGGTCTGCTGAATCCGCTGGTGGCCGCGCTGGCGATGATCGGCAGCAGCGTCGCGGTGGTCGCCAACGCCCGCCGGCTCGACGCGTCCGTGCGCACGCCCGGAGGCGACGCGGCCGAGCGTGCCGACCCCGTGCCCACGGCAGCGGCGAGCGCCGGGCGCCCACCGTACCGAGCGGTCACCTGACGCCCTCGGCCGGTTCTCGGCCTTGGAGCGCAGGGCGACCGCGAGTTGCCGGCGCAGCGCGGCGTCTTCGAGGTGAGTCCCGTTGCGGGCGCCGACAGACGCCGAACAGGCGACCGGCAGGCGCAACGAAACGCTGCCATCGCATCACGGCGTTGCTGGGGGTCTCCCGCCCGTCGCCGACGCACCAGTAGCTCTTTCGATGACTTGCGGAGACGTCGCGGCGCGCTCCGGCGTCCCGTCGCGAGGGACTCGGTCTTGCACCGTGGTCTGCCGCATCACGCGTCGCAGAACCGGACGCGGTCCGACGATCTCCGAGAATGTCGATCTCACTCGCATTCATCCGTGCCGAACCTCACTCGCCTCGGTCTCGTACCTTCGATCGACGGAGGTGCGACACCGAGCGCGCCTCTGCCCGAGGCCCCCCGCGCCCGCACGAGGCAGGGGCACCGCATCAGATGACGAAGCAACGGCTTCCCAAAAAGGAGACTGCGATGAAGAACTCGATGATCATTCCCTTGCTGCTGGGTGCGTGCGTGAGCCTCAGGGCCTCCACCGCCCTTGGACAGGTGCTCTACGATGAGGATCACCTGAAGTGTTACAAGGTCGTGCGTGACGAGCTCCCGCAAGGGACACGTCTCGCGGAGCTGTCGAACCATCAGTTCGGCGACGAGAAGTGCAAGGTGCGAAAGCGCGCCTCGTACCTGTGCGCCCCCACCGTCAAGTGGAAGGTCGACGACGCGCTCGTGCCGAACGATCCGCGCGGTGACGCCCTCGACACCGACTTCCTCTGCTACAAGGTCAGCTGCCAGGACGACGAGAAGCGCGAGATCACCATCAACGATCAGTTCGGGGAGCGAAGAATCCAGACGACGAAGGCGCAGTTGCTCTGCACCCCGGCGTTCAAGGTCGGCTGGCCGAACGTGCCGTGCGGCGGTGCGAGCGCGCCAGCTTGCGCCGGCCAATGTCCGAACCCGCCAGGGGTCCCGCCGCTGGTGTGTGCACCGGTCGGGGCCGGCTGCGGCTGCGTCCCTCAGGACTAGCGAGCGCGACGCGCTCACGCTCGCTGTCCTTCGACATGCGGGCGGCAGGTCTCTCCACGAGCGACCTGCCGCCCGCGCTCGTCGTGTGGGGATGTCGGCGACGACGAGAAACTCGGTTTTCAGAGCGCAACGGTCGCACGCAGGAAGGTTGCGGCGGCGGCGTGTAGGCGGCGCTGATCTTCAGAATCTGCGCGACCAGCGTAGGATCACCTGAATCCAGTTGCCCATGACGATGCGTCCGCCGGGGCGGGTCACGCGCACCGTCTCTCCTTGGCCACATCATGCGGCTTGGGCGCAAAACGAGGGCCTCTCCGCTCTCGCGCATGCTCTCGGCAATGCGGATGAAATCGCCGTTTTCCCAAAGTGCCTTGTTTGGATTCATCGGATTCCTCCGCGCTGGTGACTGAGTCTGTTCACGCGGAGAGCCACGACCGGATCGTCTCGTACACCTCGGCCCGGCCGAGCAGATCGAGGTGACCCATCGCGTAGGCGATCCACTGGTGCGTCTCCGGAAATCCGAGCGTCAGCTCCGGCTTCGCGTGCCGGCCGAGCGCGCTGTCGACCGGGACCAGGCCATCGCTCGAGAGCTTGCCGCCGGCCCCGCGCGACTTCGTCGCGGCGATCGCGTAGCACTGCACGCCGTCGGGCAGCTTCAGCTGGCCGCGAGGATCGCCGGCGTGCCCGAATCGATCGCGGCCCGCCCAGTGCTCGTCCATGACGTTGCCGAAGCGCATGTCCGTCACGCCGGCGCTGCGAATCTTCCCGAGGCGCGCGAGCGGAGCGCTGTACCGACTGGCGCCGAGGAACAGATCGATCCAGTGGCCCCCGCGCTCGAGGGGTGCGCCGTGGTGAGGCGAGCCGAGGCACACCAGCTTGCGCAGCTTCGGGCGCCAGGCGTGGGCCGGCGCCTCGCCGAAGTGGCACGCGCTCCGTGCCACCAGCCCGCCCATGCTGTGCGCGACGATCACCAGCTCGTCGAGAGGCGTGGGCCACGCTGCGACCAGTTGCTCGAGCAGCGCGGCCAACTCGCGCCCGTTCGCCGAGATGTGCAATCCGCTGTTGTAGTGGAGGTAGACCGGGGTGAACCCGAGATCGCGGGCGAGCGCGGCACCGTGGTCGTGGCCCCGCCGAGTCCATTGCCGATCGCTCAGGCAGGAACCGTGCACCAGGACGACCAGCTTGCTGGTGGCCTGCGGGAGGGCCAGCCGCAGCGCCTGCCGCTCGAGTTCCAGGGGATGCCCCCCGTGGCGCAGCTGCATCTCGATGGCGAGCGGGTTGCCGACCGTGGCCAGATAGTCGCCGAGCACTCCATTGAGCGCGGCGACCACCGCCTCGCGCTCCAACCCGGGCGCGCCCTCGGGCAGCAGCGGCGCGAGCAGCGGTGCGAGCTGCGCGAGCGCGACGTCGATGCCCGCGCCCACCAGCCGCGTCACGCCGCGGATGCTTCCGTAGACCGGGCCGGTGAGGAGACGGGTCGGGCGCTCGAGCGGGCGGCCCAGGACGCTCGGACCGCCGCCGATGTTGTGGTGCATGGCCTCGACCAGGTCGGTCACGCCCCTGGTCGCCTCGATCGCGAGGCGGGTCGCGCCTCGCAGATCATCGATGGGAGTGCGCGCCGTTTTCGGGGTTCGATCGCGTGCCGGCATGTGGCGTCACCGTACCCTGAAATACGCACGCCGGCATCACGCCGTGGGACGGGCGACGCGCGCCGCCGTGGGCGATCGCATCCCGGAGCCGCGGCTCGGTGACGATCCGGTCGTCCAACCTCGCCTGAACCTCACCCAGTGTCCGCGAATCTGCTCTCCTCCCGACCAGCCCCGGCGCCGCCTTGGCCGCCCAGACCTGCCGATAGACTCGACCGGCGCGAATACTCGCGCGAACGTCGAGGGGCCGGCGCCGTCGCCGGCCCCCGTTGTTTCCTGGGCGCCGCGTCCGGACGACCGGTTCGGTCGCCCTCGCCGGCCGGGACGGCGAGGGGCGATTCGGACGCGGCCCGGTGAACAGGCAGGCCGGGCTCAAGGTCGGACAACGGCGCCGGCCTGAGGCAGTCTCGGTACGAAGCACTCGAGCCCAGCGCCCTGGGGCAGGCAACCGGGCGCGCTCACACGTCCCGCGTCATCGTCGAGATAGAAGTACCCCGCCACGAAGCACATCTCGTCCTCGGTGGTGACGCCGAAGTGCACGGGGTGATCGTCCGGATTGGTCCAGTTGCACGTGAAGCGGAAGCTCTCCCCCGCCTCGACGCGAAGGGCCTTCGGGAACCAGCGGACCTTCGCGTGCTCCCAGTCGGGCGACGCGACGAGCTCGCCCAGGTCGTTGCCGGCGGCGTCCATGTGATGCACCGAGACCAGCGTTCCGCGATGGTGCTGGTGCGTCGAGATCTGCACGATGTTCAGCGGGACGGGCGCATGCCACTCCCCGGTGAGAGAGGCGCTCGCTTGCGGTGGGATGTCGATGTCCCAGGAGCCCACCGTGAAGCTCTGCGCGTGGTGACGCACGCTGCCCTTTTTCGCGGGAATCACGTTGAACACCGCCTCGGCCATGATCGGCTCCGGGAAGAAGTTCCGGAGATGGAGGTTCGAGTAGACGATCGCGTGCGGTTCCAGACGAACGGCGACCCCCGGCGGGAATTTCACGCGGGCGGGCGACACCTGCATGCCGAACAGGTTCGCCGTGGTGGTGAAACCGTCCTGAGGGCCGAGACCGACACAACCCGGGGCATCACGAGGACCGCTCCAGAAATCCGTCGGGCTGCGATCGTTGCCCAGATATTCCCAGAGGACGAAGTGATGCGATCCGCGCGTCGAGCGGAGCTGGAGCTCGGCGACGTCCATCGGCTTGCCGTTCGGGGTGGTCTGGTACTCGCAGACCTCGCGCTCGCCGCCCACCGGGATCGGGAACGGCGTCATGCGCATCTGGAACCCACCGGCGGGGGGCCGATGGAGATGCATCCGCTTGGCGTCGGCCGGCACGGTGAAGATCAGGCAGAGAAGCACGATCACACCGATTGTGCGCATGAACCAGCCACTTCGCGTGCTGCCGGCCGGATGTCAACACGCAACGCGGCGAAACCGGCCCCGACGCGCCGACTTTACGCATGCCGAGCGCCGGTGCGGTGCGACGGGGTGGGCGCTCTTTCGACTTGACGGTGCGAACGCGAACGTGGTGACACAAGCGTCAATGCGATCGTCAACGAGCCTCCTGCTGACTCTCTTCCTCGTGGCCGGGGGGCTCGACGCCCGCGCCGCGAATCTGCCCGTCCCGGCCGGTGACGCCGCGGCGCTCGTGGCGGCACTGGAGACCGCGAATGCCAACGGGGAGGACGACGTGATCGTCCTGGCACCCGGTGCCACCTACTCCCTCGCGGCACCCCACCATCAGGTGACCGGCCTCCCGGAGGTGACGGGCCGCATCGTGATCCAGGGCAACGGCGCCACCATCCAGCGCACCGGCGCCACCGAGTTCCGCATCCTGGACGTCGGTTCGTCGGGCGATCTGACGCTCGACCAGGTCACCATCAAGGGCGGGAAGGTGACTTTCATCACCGCCCCACCTCCCATCTTCAGCGACGGTGGCGCAGGCATCCGCGTGCTCGGCAGTGGCAAGCTCACCATCACGAACGGCACGGTCACGCAGAACACCTGCACGGGTGCTGTCTGCTTCGGCGGCGGGATCCTGGCCTACGACGATCAGTTTCCCGAGGTGACGCTGGTCGACAGCACGGTGAGTGAGAACGCTGCGGAGAACGGCGGTGGCATCTGCCTGCGCCACAACGACCAGATCCTGCGCCTCACGCGGACCACCATCAACGGCAACTCCGCGAACGAGGGCGGGGGCATCGCAACGTACGGTCATGACGACGTGACGATCGTCGACAGCTCGGTTCGCGGCAACTCCGTGTCGCAGACGGCCAGCAGCGGTGGAGCCCTCGGAGGCGGGATCCTCGACGTCGGCGGCGGCACCTTCATGATCAAGGGCACGACCATCAGCGACAACCACGCGACGGCCAACCAGAACGGCGGATTCACCGCCGTCTATGGCGGAGGGATGGGCGAGAACGGCGGCGCGACGGTCACCATGATCAACTCGACCGTGACCGGGAACTCGGTGACGAATACCGGCACCGCGCTGGCCGGCGGCGCCGGCCTGTTCTCCGAAGGCGGGGGCAAGTGGACCCTCAACAACGTGACGATCTCGGACAACACGATGACGGCCCAGAACGGCACGGGCGGCGGACTCGAGGCAACGCGTGGCGTCTTCACCCTCCGCAATACCATCGTCGCCGGCAACAGCGCGCCGAGCCGCCCGGACTGCTCGGCGCTGGGGAGCAATCCCTCGGGCCCCATATTCGACTCGTTCGTCCTGACCGAGGGTCACAACATCGTCGGCAACACCACGGGTTGCGCCGGCTTCGCCGCCGCTGCCGGCGATCTGACCGGTGCGGATCCACTCCTCGCTCCCCTCGGCGACAACGGCGGCCCGACGCGGACGCGCGCCCTCCTCGCCGGGAGCCCCGCTCTCGACGCCGGCGATCCCGGACTGCCCGGCACCGAGACGGCCTGCGAGGCCACGGACCAGCGGGGCATCGGCCGTCCGCAGGGGCTGCGCTGCGACATCGGCGCGTACGAGCGCGACGTCTCCGTCACGACGACGCTCCCCTTGGCCAGCACCACGACGACGACGCTGCCCGGGGGGTGTGCGGCCCCGCAGGCGCCGACCTTCGTTTCGATCGACTGCCGGCTCGACGTGCTGGTTGCCCGCGTGCAATCGGCGACGGACCTGGGCCGGCTCGAGCGCAGCCTCGAGGGGATCGTCACGAAGGCGCGTGCCAAGAAGATCCAGGCCGAGGAGTTCGATGCCAGGGCACGCCGGAAGCAGTCGTTGAACGCGCTCAAGAAGGCGATCGCCCGGATGAGGAGCTTCATCCACAAGCTGCGCTCGCTGCCTGGACGCAAGGTGATCCCGCTCGCGACCTCGACCGAGCTCCAGGATGCGGCCAATCCGATCCTCGCCGACATGAAGACGCTCCGCGCGGCACTCTGACGCGGAGATTCGCCGAGCCCGCGCCGGCGTATTTTTCATTGACACTCGTCAAATCCGGCGGGTACGACCGCACGATGTTCCCCTGCACGTTGCCCGCCCGCAGATGCAATCGTCGGCCTTTCCGCGTCACCTCCAGTGCGCTGATCGCAGCGCTGCTCGCCGTGCCGCCGGTGGCCCGGGCCGGCACGGCCACGCTCGACACCCACTTCGGGTCCGGTGGGGTGGTGACCACCGACGTCTTCGGGCAGGGCGCCGTGAACGCGCTCGCCCTGGTCACCAACGGCCCGGCGGTTCGGATCGTTGCAGCGGGAACCAACAACAACGTCACCGTCCTGGCCCGCTACCTGGCGGACGGCAGTCTCGACTCCTCGTTCACCGACCCCGGCGGCTCGAGCTCGGTGCCGGGCATCGTATTCGGCGCTCAGGGCTCCGCCGAAGCGATCATCCGCCTCGCCAATGGCAACCTGCTGACGGGGGGCGGGAACGCGTTCACGCTCAATGGATTCCTGGCAGACGGAGCATCCGTGGGGGCCGAGTCGTTCACCAGCGCCGGCGGCTTCAGCCTGGGCTCGATGCACCAGCTCATTCCGGTAGGCGACGGCACATTCCTCGCCGCCGGTGAAGGTTACGCCAACCGGTGCGCGCTCGGAAGGCTCGACTCCTCGCTGAAGCTGGATGCCACCTTCGCGGGCGGCGGGATCACGCAGCAGCCCCTCGGCGAGCTCTCCTGTCGCGGCCTGGTACGAGACCCCGGCACGGGTCAGATCTACGTCACGGCAACCCGTACCCCGGGTGGAACCAACGGCTTCGGCATTGCCCGCTTCGCCGCGTCCGGAGCCCTCGACGCTGCCTTTGGCTCGGGCGGCGTCGCGCTGATCCCGGGAAGCGACAGCTTCTCGCTGCCCCGCGCGATGATCAGGCAGCCGGACGGCAAGCTGATCGTGGTCGGGACCGCCGGGAGCGGGATCGGCGCGATTCCGAAGGCAGCGGTCGCCGCGCGCTTCAACGGCGACGGCACGCTCGATCCGGCCTTCGGTCCGGCCGGCGTCGGGGTGACTGCCTTCGGCGACCCGAGCGGGACGATCGCATTCAACGCCACCGCGGTCGTGCTGCAGGATGACGGCCGGGTGCTCGTCGGGGGCACGGCCGTCGGTCCCTCCAACGTGAAGGACGGCGCCGGCCCCAGCGCATTCGTGCTGACGCGCTTCACCGCCGACGGCCAGTACGACGTGGCATTCGGCGATGATCCCAGCGGCACGCTCGTCGTCACTCCCTTCGGCGCCGGCGTGAGCGCCGATCTCCACGCCATGGCGCTGCAGCCCGACGGAAAGCTGCTCGTGGCCGGCGAGGCCGGCACGTTGCAAACGCGGTTCGCGCTGGCACGCTACATCGTGAGCGGCGCGTCGGTCACGCCGTCGAGCAGCACGACCACCACCACGTTGCCGGGTGGCGGTGGAGGCGGCGGTGGCGGCGGCGGCGCGAGCGGGTGCACGGGGGCCAGCAACCTCGACATCCTGCACTGCCTCTGCGCCGCGGGCGTCGGCGCGCCGTCGTGCACCGGCCAGCCGGTGCCGGCCAGCGTCGGCAGCAACTTGGTGCGCGCGTGCGCCCAGGTCGACAAGGCGCTCGGGAAACCCGCGAAGAAGGCACGCACGCTCCTGGGTCGGGGCAAGACCCGGCTCCGGCATGCGAGCGCCACGCTACGCAGCCATCGCAGCCGGGCGAAGCTCTCCGAGACCTGCCGCGGCGACGTCGAGTCCCTCCTGGCGGAAGGGCGCACCCTGATCGACGCGTTGCGAGCCGGGGCGCCGTGAGCGGGAGCGCGAGGGGTCACACGACACCGGGACGCGTGCCGCTTCATCCGCGCTGTCGCTTTCCTGGGACGGCCGCGACCGTGCTATGCCGTTTGCGCGTCGGGGTGCCTCCTCCTCGTTGCACCCGAGCCGATCGACCGACCAACGGAGGTACGAGATGGCCCAGCTGAGGCGAGTGCCCGCGAGCGCGCCGGTGGACGACGTGGTTCGCGTGCTGCGTGAGGACGGCGGGGTGATCGTCGAGAACGTCATCGACCGTTCCACCGTTGCCGCGATCAACGCCGAGGTGGACGGCTACGTCGAGGCAGCCGATCCGGCGATGCGTCATCTGAACCCCGCGATCCAGTATCTTCTTCGGCGATCGCACGAAGCACGTCGGCGGCATCGCCGGGAAGTCACGCACGTTCGCCACCGAGGTCATGATCCACCCGCTCTACCTCGGCATCTGCGATGCCGTCCTCGGCCCCTCGTGCGCGAGCTATCAGCTGAACCTCGCCCACCTGATCGCACGCGGTCCGGGCGCGGACCACCAGTATCTCCATCGCGACGAGCTGGTGTGGAACCTGGTGCCGCGCCCACATCCCGAGCTGCAGCTCGCCTCCCTCGTGGCGCTGGTCGACTTCGACACGGCGAACGGCGCGACACGTGTCGTGCCGGGCAGCCATCGCTGGGAGCTCGACCGCCATCCCGAGGACGACGAGATCGCCGACGCCGTCATGCGCGCCGGTTCGGCCGTCGTCTACCTGGGCTCGACGCTCCACGGCGGCGGCGCCAACTCGACGCTCGATCGATGGCGCCGAGGGGTCCACATCAGCTACACGCTCGGGTGGCTGCGCACCGAGGAGAACAACTACCTCGCCGTACCGCCGGCGGTCGCGCGCACCCTGCCGCGGCGCTGCCAGGAGGTCCTCGGATACGCGGTGCACGACGCCCTGCCGCGGAACGGTGGCTACCTCGGCATGGTGTCGCTGCGCGATCCACTCGAGCTGCTCGAGGACGGGACCATCGGTGGCGACCCGCGGACGCCGCCCTGAGGCAGATGCCGGCCGCGATCGAGTCGGCGCGCCCTGAGACGGGCAACCTCCGAGAACGGGGCTGGGAAACGCGGCCTCTCTGACTCACGAAGGATACAGCCACACCAGTCCCGCGATCCCAGCGCTTGCTTCAAGTACCTGTTCGATCGGCGGACACGACGAGATTGCGCCGATGCACGAGATGCCGGGCACTGCGATCGCTGGATGACGTCCTGATCCTCCAGGTGTGCTCGACGAGGGCCGGGAGGGCGCGCCCCCAGTCCAGAACCGCCGCTTGTGAAGCCATCGTCGCATGGAACCAGGCTGGCGCTAAGCTGCGTTTCGGCTAGAGATGGATGGCAATGCCGGCCCGAGTCGTCCTTGGCCGGGGGGGCCTCCTCGCCGTCGCGTGCCTCGTCGCCGCCTGCTCGGTGACGCGCCAACGGGTGGATCTAGCCATGCGTGGCGATGTCCCCGCTGCGGATCGGCAGGGGAGTCGCGTCGGTTCGAAGGTCGAGCCGACGCTAGCCCGGCGGCTCACTGCCGCATTCAGATGCCCGCAGGATGGCCGCGGCGACCACGGGCCCCAGTACTGCTGGGAACTCGGAGAGCGCCCCGATCGCGAAATCGTGGGGGGCTCTCTCGGGGTAGCTGCCAGCGTGCTGCCGGGAGTGGAGTGCGCCGACTTGTGCTCGCAAAAGCACATCTCGATCGCGCCTATAGTGGCAAAGCTCGGCCGACCACCCGAACCCGCCGAGATTGCACGCCGGCTGGCCCCGTCAGGTCCGGCCAACGACCGGCTTCGGGACGTCGTCCGCCGCGCTTACGAGGAAGCCGTCCGGACGCGCTACCGCCGCTACGCCGACTACCTGGAGCGGGAGCTTTCGGACGCAGACTATGTCGAGATCGGACCGGTGAGCGGCAGGGGCGCGACTCGTCGCTACGGCAGCGGTCACATCTACGAGGGCCTGAACGAAGCCCTGACCGAGATGGCCGACAGCTACGCGGCGCTCGAGTGGACGCGCTTCGAACGGGAGTGGGGGCGCGCGGCCGTCCCGACCCGTGCCGGAACGTCGCATGCGGGTTCCACGCGTCCCGACTTGCCGGCGCCGACTGTGGAGCGCGACGAGACCGGCGGCGCGTCGGCACCGACCGAGCGGGTTGATAGTCAGGCGGTCCCGCCGCCCTCGACGCGCCAGGTCGACAAGGCTTCCAGCACACCCCCTTCGGCTCCCATCGCCAGGGTCGACGATGTGCCCTGCCGTCGCTCGTGCAACCTTCGCTACCGTGCTTGCCTCGCACGATGCCGCGACCAGCCGATCACCGGGGGCGAGTACGATGCGTGCGCCTACGAATGCAGCGGCGGGTCGCTCGCCTGTCGCGGCGCATGCGGCGCCGCCGCAGTACCGTAGGTCCAGCTACCCGATCCCGTGCTGCGCCATCCGGCGATAGAGGGTCGCCCGGCTGACGCCCAGCAGCGCCGCCGCGGCCTTCCGCTCCCCGCCGGCGCGCGCGAGCGCCGCCACGATGCGCTCGCGTTCGTCGGCGGGCAGATCACCCGCGGTGGCGACGGGCGGAGCATGCTCGAGCACCTCGGACGGCAGGTCCTCGAGCTCGATTGCGGCGCCGGCGCAGTGGATGACCGCGTAGCCGAGGGTGTTCTTCAGCTCGCGGACGTTGCCCGGCCACTCGTACGCCAGCATCGCCTGCATTGCCTCGTCGCTCACGGCATCCACGCGACGGCCGGTGAGGGCTCGCTGCTCGGAGAGGACGTGCCGGACGAGCAGCGGAAGGTCCACGCGGCGCTCGCGCAGCGGCGGCAGATGGATGCGCCCGACGCGGATCCGGTACAGCAGATCGGCGCGGAATCGGCCGACCGCGACCTCCGTCGCCAGCTCGCGGTTCGCCGCGGCGACGATCCGGACGTCCACGGGCCGAGGCTGGGTCTCGCCGATCCGCATCACCGTCCGCTCCTCGAGCACGCGCAGGAGGGTGGTCTGGACGCGCGGCGGAAGATCGCCGATCTCGTCGAGGAACAGCGTGCCGGCGCGCGCCGCCTCGAACATGCCGGTGGAGTCGGCGACCGCGCCCGTGAAGGCGCCGCGGCGGTGGCCGAAGAGCTGGCTGGCCGCTAGCTCCTCCGAGAGGCCCGCGCAGTTCACCGCGACGAACGGACCCTTCCGCCGCGTACTCTCGCCGTGGATCGCCCGCGCCACCAGCTCCTTCCCGGTACCCGTCTCACCCTCGATGAGCACCGTGACGTCGGTCGGAGCGACCTGTTTCACCAGCCGGACGACTCGCTGGATCGCCTCGCTCCGCCCGACGAGATCGTGGAAACTGCCCTGCTCGTCCAGCAGCCGGCGGAGGCCGTGCACCTCCGAGACGTCGGTGAGGAAGAATATCTTGCGCTCGGGGGCGCGTGGGTCGTCCTCGATCTCGATCTCCACCACCGAGTCGTCGGGCGAGCTGCCGGGCAGGCGGGCGACGACCTTCTGCCGCCGCGTCGGCGTCGTCCGCAGGAGCGCTTCGACGCGGCGCCGGGCGTCGCCCGATAGCCGGAGCCCTTCCGGCCAAGGGAGGTCGAGCAGCGTGCCGGGGTCGACGCCGAGGATGCGGCCGGCGGCGGCGTTGGCGAAGACGATCCGACCAGCTGCTTCCACGAGGACGTTGCCGGTGCGCTGGACATCGAGGACCGCGAGCAGGTCGTCGTGGCTGCGTCGTAGCGCCTGATCGAGGCCATCGCGGTAGAGCGCGATCTCGATCGTCGCGTGCAGGTCGCGCTCGTCGAACGGCTTGACGATGTACCCGTGTGGCGATACGCGCTTCGCACGCTCGAGCGTCTCCGCATCGGCGAACGCGGTGACGAAGACGACCGGTACGGCGAGCTCGGCGCGCAGTCGCTCCGCCGCGGCGATGCCGTCGGCACCGTCGCGCAGCGCGATGTCCATGAGGACCAGGTCTGGTCGCACCGCGGCGGCCTGGGCGAGAGCACTGGCATACGAGTCCGCGATGCCGACGACCTGGTATCCGAGCCGACGCAACCGGCCCTCGACGTCGAGCGCAACGACGGCTTCGTCCTCGACGACCAGGATGCGCGTTGGCTTCGTGGGGTCCACGGGCTCAGCGCTGCGCGACCGCGGCGTGCGGTCTCTCGACCACGGGGAAGGTCAGCGTGAACCGGGTCCCGCTGTCGCCCTCGACCGACGAGACCCCTCCCAGCTGCCGCACGAGCGCCGCGATCAGCCTCTGTCCGAGCGACCCGGGATGCTCCTGGCCATTCGGCAGCACAGGAAGCCCGACGCCGTCGTCGGCCACGACGAGGGTCGCGGAGCCGTCCCCGCAGTGGAACGCGACGGTGATCGTCCCGCTCCGGCCGTCGGGAAAGGCATGCTTCAGGACGTTCGAGAGCAGCTCGTTCAGGACCAGCCCGCAGGCGATTGCGACGTCGAGCTCCAGGGCGACCGGGTCGACGTCGAGCGTGAGCCTGACCGGCCGGCCCACCACTCCCGCCGATGCGAGCACGTTCCGCGTGAGCCCCTCGACGTAGTCGCGGAAGTCGACCCGCGCGAGATCACCCGACCTGTAGAGCTGCTCGTGGATCAGGGCCATCGAGCGGATCCGGTTCTCGCTCTCGTGGAAGAGTCGCGCGGCTTCGGGCGATGCCGAGTCTTCGGCCTGGAGGTACAAGAGGCTGGAGATCACCTGGAGGTTGTTCTTCACTCGATGATGCACCTCGCGCAGCAGTGCCTCCTTCTCGGCGAGCGAGCGGCGCAGCTCTTCCTCGACCTGCTTCCGGCGTCGGATGTCCCGCGCCACCCACACGCGGCCTTGTGGACGTCCCGCACTGTCGTGAAGGTCTCGTGGCGTGCAGACGACCGGCAGGGTCGCGCCACTCCGCGTGACCACCTCGGCCTCGCCCGGGCCGTTGGCGCCGTTGCCTGGCCCGCGAATCACCTCTCCCACGTCGCGCCCCACCAGCTCGACCTCGCTCCACCCGAGTTGCTCGATCGCGGCCTGGTTCACCGTCTGAACGCGACCCGCCGGGTCCGTGGCAATGAGCATTTCGCCCATCGACCGGATGATGTCGTCCACGTAGGACTTCGATACCGTGGTCGTTTGGAGACGCTCCGCCATCTCGTTGAACGAGGCGGCGAGCGCCCCGAGCTCGTCCGAGGAAGTCTCCGCCACACGGACCGCCAGGTCGCCGGCCCCGAGACGGTCGGCCGCGTCGCAGAGTCCCGCGATCGGACGCGCGATCGAGCGCGTGGTGAGGAACCCGAGGAGCACGGCCAGCCCGAGCGCAAACACGGTGAGCAGCGTGTTGTCACGATCGGCCTTGGCGAGGGCGGCCTCGACCACGGCGACCGCCTCGAGCAGCTCCCGCTCGGCCGCTTCCTGGTAGCCCTGGATGAGCGGCAACAGCACGTCGACGTAGTGGGGCTCGATCCGTTGGTCGAGGTAGCGCCCCGCCGCGTCCGGGTCCGAGGGCGCGACCTCTTCGAGCTGCCCCAGCAACGATCGGTGGGCCGCGATCTCGTCGTCGAGCCGGTCGAGCCAAGTCGAGATCTCGTACCGCTCCCGTGCGCTGGCCCGGGCGTCTCCCACTTGCTCGGCCATCGCCAGCGCGCCCTCCGTGGCGCGCCGGCTCGCTTCGAGCTGTTCCTCGAAGGTGGACAGGCCGATCTCGATGGCCTTCGACTGGCCGGCGGATCTGGGCTGCTGCGACCGCGAGCCGCGGCGCGCCGAACGTTCGCTCCATGAGGCCGACACCAGCTCCCGTGCCGCGAGCTCCGTCTCCTTGAGTGCGATCAACATGTCGACCGCCCCCACCAGCTCCTGGATGGAGTTGCGCCGCAGGTGCTCGACCTGGACCCGCACCGCGTTGTTCGCGACCGTCGAGCGCCAGCCGACCACGCCAACGAGCGCGGCGATCCCCAGCAGGCACAGGGAGATCTTGAGCCCGATTCGCACGTTCTGGCAGACCGCATAGCAGGACGGCGCCGGGGACACGATGCCCCACGACGCTGTCCCCTCCCGCGCGGCCAGCGTCGAACGGCGCCCGCATCGAGGGGCGTTCCACCTTGACATTGGCGCGTTCGGCCTCGAGATCGAAGGTTCGGCTTTTGCTAGGAAGGTCGTTGGTGCCCGCTACCCGCATGAAGGGATCCGGCCTCCTCGCGATCGCCTGCCTGGGGCTGCTCGCCACGGGCTGTGGCGAGCGGCGGCCTTGCGGAGCCGCGCCGGGTGGCGCGTCGAAGTCTGCCGCCCTCGGGCTCCGTCGGGCGGCGGAGAGCGTCGCGGCCATGGAGGTCCTCGGCCTTCACTGGTCCGCCGATCCGCGGCGTTCGGACGTGCTGCTCCTCGGCTATCCGGACCTGGGGCTCACGCAGATCGCGGGCGCCGAGTCCGCATGGCCGGACGACGCGACCGGCCTCCACCACACCTACGCCGAGGACTTCGACGGCGTCGGAGCGACGTGCAACGGCGAGCTCCACTATCTCCTCGAGGGCCGGCATGCGGAGCTCACGGCACGGATGCTTGCCGCCGATCTCGATGCCCTCCTCGATCTCACCCATCCGGTCGACGTCTACACACACGCCGACTTCGACGGCCACCCCGATCATGACGAGGTGTCCAGGCAGGTGGCGGCTGCGCTCGCGCGCAGCCGGCGCGGTGCCGTCCTGCACACCACGTTGATCCATCCGCAGGGCACGGCCGACTGCATGGCGCTGTCCGCTGCGGAGTGGCCCAACCCGCCCCTCGAAGACGACGATCCATTCGCGCGTTTCACTCCCGCGCTCGACGTCGCCGCGCCGCCGCTGCCGCCGTGCGCGATCCGTCCCGACGGGGCGGCCTGGGGTCCGCTCGGGCCGCCCGACGAGCTCGTGGAGGTCCCGTCGGAGATGCAGGCGGCGGAGCCCGGCGGCAACCTCAAGTGGCGCGCCATCGCGTGCTACACCTCGCAGGTCGATTGCACGCGGCAGGACGACGGCCACTACCGCGCCTCCTGCGGATACATGCGGGCGTTCGTCAAGCGCCACGAGTTCTTCTGGACGCGCCGCTTCGGCGACGCGGCAGCCCGCGACGCCGCGGGACCAGTCCTCGTGGTCGGCGCGCATCCCGACGACGAGGCGCTCGGCGCCGCGGGTGTCATCGTGCGGGCGCGGGCGGCGGGGCGCCGCGTCGTCGTCGCGATCATCACGAACGGCGAAGGGCGTGCCCGGGCCGCCGCTCCGCGCTGAGCGTCACCACCCGCCGGAGAGCGCGTCGCGCGCCGTGGCGGCGAGCTCGCGCCAGCGTTCGCGCCCGAGGAGCCGCAACGCGGCGGCATAGACGAGGATGCCGGTGGCGACGAGAACCAGGAGCGCCGTGACGTTCGACGTCGCCACCGCGGGTCGGAGCGCATACACGGAGGCCGCCATGAGGAGTGCAGCGCCCGTCGGCGGCGCGAGGCTGCCGGCAAGCTCTCGCACCGAGACGCCGAGAAGGCGGAATGCGGCTGCCAGCGCCACCGTGCCCGAGACGACTGTCGCGAGCAGGAGGGCCGAGGCCGCGCCGACGGGCCCGTAGCCCGTGAGGAACCAGAGAGCGGCGGCAAGCGACGGCAGGTGCACGATGGCGAGACCCGGGATCCATCCCCGGCCGGCCCGCGGCCTTGAAGACGTCCCCCGTGGTCGCCACGAGCGCGTTCACGAGGCCGAAGATCGCGAAGATCTGGAGCGGCGCTACCATGCCGGCCCAGCGCGGTGGATAGAGCGCGGCGACCAGGACGGGGGCGATCACGAGCAGACCGAGCGATGCGGGCAGTGCGACGGTGCTGACGGTGCGCAGGACGCGGAGATACGCGGCCTGCAGGCGCGCCGGCTCGTCCCGCACCGCGACGTAGCTGGGAAAGGCCACCTGGTTCACGGTCGTCCCGAGTGCCTGCGATGGCAGGCGACCCCAGCGGAAGGCCGTCCCGTAGAGACCGAGGGCCTCGGCGCCGAGCCAGCGGCCCACGACGATGTTGTCGAGGTACGAGCCGAACAGGCCGAGAAGGTTCCCGGCCACCATGTGTCGCCCGAAGCGCGCCATCTCGCGGAACCGCACCCACGCGAAGCGCCCGAGCGGCTTCCACGGCGCGAGCCACCAGGCTGCCACACCCGTGACCGTTGCGCGTGCCAGTTGAGCGCCGACGAGGGACCAGTAACCCGCCCCGCGCAGCGCGAGGCCGATCCCGAAGAGCCCTCGGTCAGCGCCGCGGCGATGGCCACGGTGGCCTTCGTGCGGAAGGCGAGCTCCTTGGAGATGACGGCGAGCGGCGCGACGGCCAGGCCGTTGAGGACGAAGACGAGCGCCAGGACGCGCATGACCGGCACGACGTCCTGCCGCCCGAAGAGCGCGCCCGCCAGCGGCGCCGCGAGCACGGCCAGGGCGGCAACACCGAGCCCCGTGACCGGCGTGCTCCAGGCGATCGTGGCCGCCGACTCGCGCATCGCGTCCTTCCGCGCCACGAACGCCGGCAGGAGCCCAGAGTCGTGGAACGGGCCGACGAAGGCGAGCAGCAGGTTGGCCATCGCGACCAGTCCGAAGTCCTGCGGCGAGAGGACACGCGCGAGGAGCACGTTGCTCGCCATCGCGATCAGCTGCGTGGTACCGAAGGAGAAGGCGATCCACGCCGCGCCGCGGGCGGCGCGACGACCGAGCGCCGGGGTCACGGATGCCGGAGCGGCCTCGCGCGATGCTAGACGAGTCGTTTGAATACGGCCTCCAGCTGCCCTGCCGTCGCATCCCAGGAGTGGCGCGAAGCCTCGGCACGGGCGCGGCCCGCCAGCGCCTGGCGCGCCGCCGGCGACGACAGGAGGGATGCGACGCATCGGCGAGCGCAGGATGATCTCCGGGCGGGACGAGGATGCCGGCGTCCCCGACGAGCTCGGGCGTTGCGCCGCTACGGGTCGCCACCACGGGAAGGTCCATGGCGAGTGCCTCGAGCACTGGAAGCCCGCACGGCTCGGGGGCGAGCGAGGGGGACACGAAGACGTCTGCGGCGGCGAGCAGGCGCCTCACCTCCGCGGGCGCGAGGGCGCCGAGCAGTCGCACGTCGGCGCCGGCTGCCCCGCCCGCCACGCGCTCGGCGTACTTCGGCACCAGCGCTTCGAGCTCGCGCCAGCCGGCGGCGCGCGCGCGCCCGGGACGCTCGTAGGCACCGCCCAGTTGCCCCACCATCGCCACGACGGGCCGCAGGCCGCGTTCGGCCAGCAGGGCCGCAGCCGCGGCCAGCACGTGCTGACCCTTCTCCGGTGCGACCCGCCCCACGACGAGGACGAGCGGCCGATCACGTGCATCGAGGCGCTCGCGCCACCATGCGACCTCGTCTCCTTCGGCCGCGGCGACGGCGGAGCGGCCCGGAAACGCCCTCAGGTCCACGCCGTTGCGCACGGTGAAGGTCCGCTCCGCGAGCCGCGGTTCCGCCGCGATGACGGCGTCGCGAACGTAGTCGCTCACGGTGGTGACCGCGTCGGCGCGAAGGAGACGCCGCGCGAGCCGCGGGTGATCGTCCACCCAGACCGCGTGCAGCAGTGTGACGAGCGCGGTCCCCCGGGCGAGCAGCCGTGCGGGCAGCAGGTTCGCGAACTCATGGGTCACCTGGATCGCCTGCACCCCGGCGCGCCGCAGCGTCTCGACCCCGCGCAGAAGGTGCCAGGGATGGTGGCGCCGAGCGGACCACCGGGTCCGTCCCAGCGGTACGAGGCGGCGGAGCACCGGGTCGAGCCGGTCGGGACGGCGACGACGTCGATGCCGTCGGCCGTGGTGGCGGTGGCTTCCGCGCACGCCACCGTGACGGACGCGCCGCGGCGCCGCAGCGCCTGGGCGGTGTTCCAGACGACGGCGTCGAGCGAGGAGTAGGACGCGTCGGCGCTCGGCAGCCGCGACTTCCACGAGCCGAGGAGGCCGACACGGAGCGGAGCGGTTGCCTCCGGCACCGGCGCTCCCCGTGCCCCGACCTGATCCGACCCAGACGTCATCGAGCCACACCCGCGGCTGACGCTCGTCGGCTGGGGTGCGTCCCGTCGCGCTCGGCCCGTTCCAGCGCACTCGCGACCACATCGGCCACGACCGCGTGACCCGCCGGATTCCAATGGCCGTCCTTGGGGAAGTAGAGACCGTCGTCCCGGCGAGCGCGCAAGATGGGCAGCAGGTTGACGAAGGGGACCTGCTCGGTGCGTGCGAACGCCCGTAGCCGATCGGCGAACGTGGTGTCGGTGAGCGCGCGGTCGTCCCACGCGAAGCCGAGCGACTCGAGGTAGGGCCTGGCCGCTGCCGTCACCTGCTGCGCCGCGGGCGCGAAGACCAGCACGGGCCGCGCACCCGCGTCGCGCGCGAGCGTGACGATGCGAGCGAGGTCACGTGTGACGTCGTCCCACGCTGCGTCGTACCGCCGCGGTAGCAACGCCGCATCGGCGAAGAGCCGCGGCTGCACGAGCGCCATGACCCGGAGGTAGGGCTCCGTCGCGGCGTCGTCGTCGAGCGGAACGGTTCCCTCCAGGACGGGTCGGAGCGCGTTCAGCTGGCTGGCCGGCATGGTTGCGACGGCGTCCTGGACCGTCTCGCGCCGCCCGTAGCGGTCCGCCAGCGCCAGCAGAACGGCTTTGGCCGTGTCCTTGGCTGGAGATGGCGCAGCCGCGGTGGTGTCGGGATGGAGACCCTCGGCCTGTGCGTGCGCGGAGCCGGGGCGCAGGGCCTCCAGCCTGTTCCACACGAACGGGTAGAACGCCGGGAACAAGGCGCGGGGGATGCGCGTCCACGTGGGAGACGGTTCCAGCACTGCGCGGCGAGCATCCACGAGGACACGAGACGCGAACTGCACCCCGAATTCGCGCTGCACCCAGCGATCCTGGACGTCGTTCGCCATGACCGTCACGATCACCATGTCGGGCTCGTACGCCAGCCCGGGATCCTGCAGGTGGCCCACGTAGTCCCGCGGATTCGCCCCCGGGACGCCGAGATTCACCACCTCGTGCCGTCCTCCGTCTCGCGCGTCGAGCACGGCCTCCAGGCGCCGAGGCCACGCGTCGTGCTCCGCGACGCCGTATCCCTGTGTGAAGGAATCGCCCAGCGCGATCACCCGCAGCACGCCTGGCGGCTTGGGCGACGGCAACCGGCGCTCGCGGAATCCGAGCGCATTCAGCCGCACGTCGACCGAGAACTCCGCGTGCTCGATACGCCGCTCCTCGTTCGGGTGGCCCCGTGCCGGGGTGTAGGTCAGGTCGAAGAACGCGATCGCTCGGTCGAGCACCGCCACGGTGAGCAGGATGCTCAGCAGCACGGCTGCGAACCGTACAGACACGGCCGCGACGCGTCCGGTGACGGTCACGTCAGCGCCCTTGCTGGATCGGGTCCGCCATGCGCAGCCGTAGTCTCAGTCCAGACATGTGAACCCGCGCCGCCTGGGCCGAGGTCGCCAGCTGGACCACGATTGCGTGAGATGCGTTGACAACGTTCTCGGAGGGTCGCTTAGTGTTCGACGACGGCCAGGCCGTTCGGTTCGCCGCCTCGCCACCTGATGGCCCAGATCATGTTCGGCGCCCGCACCATGCTCGCGCTCTCGCTGGCGATCGCCGTGCTCGGCGGCCCGTGGGCAGCACGGGCCGGCGGCGCATCGCCGGTCGCCGAGGGCGCCACCTACTTCTCTCGCCCACGGGGGACGACTCGAACCCAGGTACGACCCCCGATCGCCCCTGGCAGCACTTCGAGAAGGTGCTGAACGCCTCCAGGCCTCTGCGTGCCGGTGACACGGTCGTCCTCCTCGACGGCACCTACACGCGTCAAACGACCGGGCTGCCCCACGTGGACTGCCGCACCGACGGGAACGCGCGGAACGGGACGCCGGGTCGGCCCATCATCGTACGCGCGCAGAACGAACGACGGGCCTTCCTCCAATCGGATGGCGACGCTCCAGGGTTCGCCATGGAAGGGTGCAGCTGGTGGCGCGTCGAGGGACTTCGGGCGGCGAGCCGGGACGCCGATGCGCCGCAGGCGGGTGGCTACCCGGTGCGTCTCTCCAAAGTCGATCACGTCACGCTGAAACGGCTGCTCGGTTCCCACAACAATCGGCGGCAGAACACGCACGTCTTCGCCGTCGAGGACAGCACGAACGTACTGCTCGAGGAGTGCGAAGCCTACTTCTTCCACCGCCACGCGTTCAGCATCTGGCGCTCGCGGTTCGTCACGGTCCGGCGGTGCTATGCGAACTCGATGCGGTACGGGGAGCGTGGCTGCTGCAGCACGATCGACAATCGTGCGTATGGTGACGAGGCATTCTCGCTCTACGGAACGTCGGACAGCATCGTCGAGAACAGTATCAGCGAGAACGAAGCGAACGGCTTCCAGATTCACGGCATCGCGAACCCCCTCGACCCGTCCGGGAGCGGGGGACGAGACAATCGGACCTGGGCAGCGTGTCCCTGGACGACTCCGTGCCCCTGCTCGTGTCCTCCCGGATGGTCGACGGCACGTACCGCAACGCCGGGGGGAACGAGATACGCGACTTCATCGCCGCGAGCATGAGCGGCGCTGGCATCTACCTGCGCGGAGCGACCGGAACGCTCGTCGAGCACGCGACGCTGTACGGCTCGGGTGGACCGGGTGGCCTCGTCGCCGACGGTGGCGATCCGGGGCTTGGCGGGTCGTGCGGTTCGAGCAATTCGGAGGGATGCAGTCTGATCGCTCGCTACGTGCTGTCGCTGGGCCACAAGCACGGCCACGGCTTCCTGGTGTCGGGGTACGAGAACTGGCTCATCGAGTGGTCGAACGCCTCGGGGAACCGGGTCGACTACGGGTCGCCGGAGCCCCTCGACGATGACGCCGGCCACATCAGGCGTTCCCGAACGGTCGACGCACCCGAGATGGGTCTGGGCGACGCGCAGTGTCTGATCCGGGTTCCCGAGAGCTCGACGCTGAAGAACGCTGCCAGCGGGGCGCACGACGTCGGCGCCACGATCCTCGATCGCTACACCGACGGAAAGCTCACCCCGCAGGCCCTCTGGGACCCTGCCACCGGAGCTTTCCCGTGCGGCGCCGTGGTGGCGGGCATCAACGACGGCCCGATCCGGTGCACGAACGTCCACGAACGCCTCCACGTCAATGCGCATGGCTGTCGTCCGCAAGCATCGGCTGCGAGCGAAGCCCCACCGGAAGCTGGTGACGATGCAGATGCCGGAGGATCGCGCGGTAGCCGGTGAGCGCGCCGCGGAGGCCGCGGGCGGCCGGATCGCGCAGAATGAGTAGCATCGCACCGAGGGACGACCAGGCGTACACGATCCAGTCGACGGGACCGCGCGCCAGGTGTTCCCGGAAGAACAGGTAGCGATTGAACACCGCCATCGCTTGATGCTCGTCGCGCAGCGGCCGACCTCCTCCGGCGTGCCGATGCTCCAGCCGAGCCTCCGGCGTGAGCACGAGCTTCCAGCGGCGAGACACCCGGTAGGAGAATTGAAGGTCCTCACCGAGCGCGTAGCCACCCAGTCGCTCGTCGAAGCTCAGGGCGTGAAGCACCTCGCGCCGGTACGCCATGTTGCAGCCGGAAAGGCATTCGACCTCCATCCTCGAGCGCGGGGAGAACACGTAGTCGGGACGTCCCGACCGTTTCACGACACCGCGGCCGTAGGTGTCGAGGAGGAAGAGCCGGCACGCCGTCCGTCGGAGAAACCCTTCACGCGGGGTCGGATCCGGAACCTGCGCCCCGCCCGCTCCGCCGATCTGTCCGGTGCGATCCTCCTCGAACGTGCGTGCAACCGCTGCCAGGTACGCCGGCTCCAGGATGACGTCGTCGTCGAGATAGACGAGAACCGAGCCGGTCGTGGTACGCGTCCCGAGATTCCGTTGGCGAGGGAGCCCGGGTAGCGAGCCGATCAGCGCGACCCGGCAGCCCGGCATGCCTCCGGCGAGGCGGTCGGCCGCGTCCCGGGCCGGCGTCGCGCTGGCATCCACGATCACGATTTCCTCTGGACGCCGGGTCTGGGACCGAAGTGACGCGAGACACGCGGCCAGTAGCTCGGGGCGGTCCTTGGTGCAGATGACGATGGAGAGGGTGACGGGGCGGGGGCTGGTGCCGGACTCGCCGGCCGTTTGAGCCAGGTTGTTCGGGGGCCCGACCGCGTCTCCGATTGCCCCCCGCAGCAGACCGAGGCCGTACGCGAGGTGCATGCCGGCCACGGCGCCCGGCAGCAGCAGCCGCTCCCGCCAGCGCGCGCCCCGTGCGGCGCACGAGGCCCCGACGAGGACGGCGCCCACGCGCCCGCGAGCAGCGCCAGCGCGGCGTGCGCCGCCGGGACGACGGTACCGGCCACCGCGAGCCCCGCGAACGCGACGACGAGCGCACTCGGCGCGAGGTGGCGCGGCGCCAAGAAGTCGGGGTGCTTGCGCAACACGCGCATCCTGCCGCGGCCGTAGTTCCAGTACTGCCTCCACAGGCCCGCGAGCGATGCGCGCGGACGGTAGAGCTGGCGCAGCGCTGGGCACAGCATCACCTGGAAGCCACGGCGCCCCAGGCGCCAGTTGAGCTCCTCGTCCTCGCCATACGCCATGGCGGGGTCGAATCCACCGACGGACAGGAGCGCCTCGCGCCGGTATGCGCCGCACTGCACGGTGCGGACTGGATGGTCATGTGGAAGACGGTCCGCGCCGTAGCCGCCCCCCACGCCGAGGCGTGAGGAGCGCGCGAGACCGGCCACGCGCTCGCGCAGCGTCTCACCGACGGGCAGGAACGCCCCACCCACGGCGGCCGCCTCGGGATGGCGGTTGAGGGCCGCCACGACCTCGGCGACGTAGCCTCGATCGAGATGGCTGTGTGCGTCGACGCGCGCGACGATCTCTCCGCGCGCGGCCCGAACTCCGGCGTTCATGGCCTCGGCGTGGTTGACCGCCTGGGAGAGGAGCACGTCGACGCGGGGGTCGCGCGCCGCCCACGCCTCGGCGACTGCGCGCGTGCGGTCGCGCGACCCGTTCTCCACCACGACGACCTGCAGCCGGTCGCGGGGCCAGCGCTGTGCCGTGATCGAGGCGAGGCAGAGGTCGAGGGATCGCTCCTCGTCCCGAGCCGGCACCACCACGGACACGAACGGCTGCTGCTCGGCGTTCATCGAGGGCGCTCCAGCAGCGCCGCCCAGTGTGTCCGCAGCGGCGGGAGGCGGCGAGCACGGGATAGAGCAGCGGCGTGAGAGAATGAAGGTGGCGGGCGAGTGGCGGCAGCAACGTGACCAGCCGGAAGGTTCCAGGCCACCCGGGAAACAGCCCGCGGACGGACCGTCGCGACATCGCCCGCACGTGCGGGTTCCGCGGGTTGCCGACGCGGAAATCGTACCAGAGGAGCGCGCCGCCCGGTCGGAGCACGCGTCGCACTTCGCCCGCTGCCTGCCGTGCGACCCCGTCGTCGAGGACCGAGGTGAACAGCGTGAAGCAGAGCGCGAGATCGAAGCTGGCGTCGCGGTAGGGGAGGGCCGTGGCATCGGCGACGTCGAAGGCGAGCTCGGGCCAGCGAGCATGCGCGCGCACGACGGCGTCGGTCCGGACGTCGATGCCAATGAGGCGAGCGGGCAGGGCGCCCCAGCGAACGAGGCCGGCCAGCACCTCGCCGTCCCCGCAGCCGAGGTCGAGCACGCGTCGGCTGCCGAGCGGCAGGCGCCCGGACCCCTCGAGCAACCCGGCGAGTACGCGTGTGCGCTCGTCCGCCATGGCGCGATTGCCGGGATGGTTCGCCGCCCACTCCCGCGCGCCGCGCCCACGCTCCGCGTACCCGCGGTAGACGCGCCGCACCCGGGCGATCTCGTTTGCCACAGCCATCACGCCACCGCCGCGGGTGTACCCGTCGGGTCGAGTCCGCTCGCATCCTCGGTCCACCCGAGTGCCGTCCGGGCGTGCGTGCAGTCGAATCGGAGCCGCGCGCCGGCGGCGCGCATGCGGTAGGGTGTGATCGGCGACTCGCGTCCCAGGAGGCGAGCGAGTGCCGCGGCCGCGACGGCGCCGGCGCGCACGAGAGGTTCGGGAATGCGCCGCACGCGAAGGCGACGGTCGCGCGCAAGGCGGGTCGCGAGCGTGCCCGCCGTCGTCGTCTGGTCGCTCACCACGTGGAGCACCGTGCCGGGCTCGAGCGCCGGAACGGAGCCGGCGCGGACGATCAGCTCGGCCGCGTCGTGCACCGAGATCAGCGGCGGGGCACCGGCGGGGTCTCCGAAGAACACGAGCTGCCGTCCGATCACGACGGCGTTGAGCGCGTCGATCCCGGGTCCGTCCGGGCCGACGAGGATCCCCGGGCGGACGATCACGGCGCGCAGCCCCCGTTCCCGCACCGCGTCGAGCACGAGCCGCTCGGCGAGCAGCTTGGCCCGCGTGTAGGCTCCACGCGCTTCGGGTCTCGGCTCGAGCGGCGCCTCCTCGGTGACGAGCGCATCATCGAGCGCGCCCCAGTCGAGGACGGAGAGCGAGCTCACGTGGACCAGCCGCGCGACGCGGTGCCGCAGGACACTGTCGACCACGTGCTGCGCTCCCGCCACCGTGCCGCGTGCATGCTCCGCCCACGGTCCGTGCAGCGCGGCGCCGGCATGATAGACCGCCCGCACGCCCGCCACGGCGGCGTCGACTGCGACCGCGTCCCCGAGGTCGCCGAGGACGATGTCCACTCGGGGGTGGCGGAGCGGCCCGTCCGTGGGCGGCCGGCGGCAGAGGGCACGCACGCGCTGGCCGCGCGCCACGAGCTGCTCCACGAGCTGGCGGCCGAGCCGGCCGGTCGCGCCGGTCACCAGCGCGTCGGCGCCGGCACGAGGACGTCGTGCCTGCTCGCGCAGCCGCTTGGCCGCGTCGGCGAGCCGGGCTGCCTCCTCGACCCAGCGCACCACGCGACGGCCGTCCTCGAGCGATGCGGGCATCGGCGTGCCGTCGGCCAGCGCGACGTAGAACCGTTCCACGGCGTGCCGCAGCCCCGCATACGGCCGCAGCCTCCCCGACACCCAGCGCAAGCCGTTCGCGGGTACCGAGCGCAGTGCGGGCCAGCCCTCGCGGAGGGCCCCGGCGGCACGGTCGAGCGCGTGGGGCAGGCCGCTGGCGCGCCGGACGGTCGCGAACATCGATCCCACGTCGGCACGCAGCGTGCCTCCGGTCGCGTGCACCGTGAAGACGGTCTGCAAGGGCCGGACGCTCCAGGATAGCCGCACGTGTCCGACCCCGCGCTCGCAGAGCACCACCACGTGCCACTCGTCGAAGCACAGGTTCGGGTCGCCGCCTCGTGACACGAAGACGGGCTCCACGCCCTCGATCTCGCCGAGCACTGCACGCAGCAGGTAGAGCCCGTGCACACCGAGGTCGCGGAACGGGTTGCCACCGTCGCGGTAGTGTTCGGGCGGCGGGCCCTCCTGCCACGACGGATAGGCCGCGCTGCAGAAGTACTCGGCGCTCACGGCTGCCCGACGCGACCGGCGGCGACGGCGTCGAGCACGTGGCGCACCTGCGGATCGGCGAGCAGCGAGTGATTCACGCCGACGCGACGACCGCGCAGCGAGGCGACCTGGGCGAGGTGCATGCAGTCGGCCTCACTGGTCGCGAGCGGCTTCTCGACCAGCACGTGGCAGTCGCGCTCGAGGGCCTCGAGCGCGACCTGCGCGTGCGTGTGGGGCGGGGTGAGGACGTGGACCACGTCGATGCCGGCGGCGACCATGGATTCGAGGTCTGGAAAGACGCGGACGCCGCGGGCACGGGCCGCGAAGTCGCGCGCCCGCGCCGCGTCGCGGTCGGTGACGCCCACCAGCACGGCGCCGGGGAACCGCGTCAGGGCGTCGAGGTGTACTCTGGCGATCGCGCCGGTGCCGACGAAGCCGACGCGGAACGGTCTCGGTGGCTGCCTCATGCAGCCGGCGCCTCCGGCGCCGATGGGTCCGCGGCCTCCACGGCGCAGAGCCGCTCGAGGTGCGCGCCGAGTGCCTCCACGCGGGTCTCCCAGGTCTCGCTCGCCATGGCCCTGCTCCGACGGCTGCGCGCCTCCGGGCCGCCGTCCCGCAGCGCCGCCTCCACGGCGACGACCAGTTCATCCACGCCGCGAACGATCCGGCAGGAGACGTCGATCGCGGCCACCTCGGGTAGTGCGGTCGCCACGACCGGGAGGCCCGCGCTCAGGTACTCGCGGAGCTTCACGGGATCGATGTGGCGCGTGTACTCGCCGACGACGAACGGACCAGGCCGACCGCACACCCCTTCAGCACCTCCGGAAGACGGGCGTAGGGGAGGCGGCCGAGCAAGTGAACGTTGGGCGTGCCGCGAGCGCGCCCAGGTCGGCGAGCACGGGGCCCGCCAACACGAGACTCCAGTCGGGCCGGCGATCACCAGCTCCGCGAGCAGTTCGGTGTCGATCCGCCAGTCGAGCAGGCCGACGACCGCGAGCACCGGCCGAGGCAGGCACGCCACCTCGGCTGCGACCGGGAGATCCGGGTCGAGTGCGCGCGCGAAGTGCGCGTGGTCCACCCCGTGGGGGGCATGGTGAGTGTGTCGATTCCGTTGCCGCTTCTCCGCCACGAGCGACTGCGAGGTCGCGAACACGACGTCGGCCGCCTGGCAGAGACGCGCCTCGGCCGCGGCCACGCCGCGCCGTCGTAGTCGGCGAGTGCGCCCAGTCGTCGACGCAGTAGTACACGAGCGGCCGGCCGCCGAGGGCGCGGGCGTGATCGCCGGCGGTGGGTAGGAAGGTCCACACCTGGAAGCGCTCCATCCCGAGCCGCCGGCATAGTCGCCCGACGGCCACCGGAGCACCCACCGGTTCACCGTCGCGGCCCACCGCGAGTGTGGCAACGGCAGCACGAGCGGGCTCGCCACCCACAGATCGGCCTCCACCCGGCGCGCGCCGAGCCGCCGCGCGAGTCGGCGCGCCATGCGGCGCAGATCGCGGCCGCTGCCCAGGCGCGGCACGCGCATGGCCAGGGACTCCAGCCACAGCACGCGATTGCACTGGGCAAGCAGCCGCATGAGGTGTATGTTGCTGGTCGGATCGCGTCCCAGTCCTTCGCGAAGCAGACAATGTTCTCTCCGCTCACGCGGCCGGCGCCTGCGGCGCCGTAGTCCGTCGGAAGTCGGCCGCTCACGCGGCCTCCATGGCGGCCGCGAGGAAGCGTGCGGTGGCCTCGGCGTTGCGCTCCCACGTCATGCCTCACGTCGGCGCGGATCGGCGGGGTCCCGGCGTCGCGCGAGGACGTGGCGAGGGCGCCGCGAGCGCGGTCGAATTGCCGGGAGGCACGACAGCCCGCCGGTGGTCAGCAGCGGGCACGTCACCGAGCGGCGTCGCGACGACCGGCGTCCCGCAGGCGAGCGCCTCGCGCACGACGTTCGGCCCTCGGCCGCGCTCGGAGCACCACGATGTCGGCCGCCCGCATCCACTGGGGGATCGCCGGGTGCGAGCTTCGCCAGCAGCCGCAGCCAGGAGCCAGCCGCCCGAGGACGCCGCGCTCGAGCCGGGCGTGGAGCGGCCCCAACCCGACCAGCGCGGGACGCATCGGAACGGCTGGTCCGCGGCGCCAAAGGCCTCGAGCAATGTCGAGTCCTTCCCGTCGGCAAGACATCCGACTATAGGATTCAGCGGGCTCCTCGTCGACGTGGAGGGCGCGGCTCGCGTCTCGCGCGTCGCCGGATCTGAACAGCCGAGGTCGACGCCGCTGGCAACACCGTACAGGGCGCGCCGCGCCCCTTCCCGGCGAGCGTGCGCCCGGGCTTGCGCCACCACGGCGACCGCCGCGCAGCGCCGAATCGCCCACCGTGCGAGCCAGCGGACCGTCGCGGACGCGATGCGGGAGGCCATCGACGTGGTGCCTCGCCCGAGGCAGGCGACGGGCACGCCCAGCCGGCGCCCGAGCAGCACCGCGGCCAGCCGATCGGCGAGCACGGCCTGCGCGAAGAGGACGTCGGACTGCCCCTCGCGCGGCAGCGCGGCGACCGGGTCACCGCCCCGAGCGCCATGGCAGACCCCTGCCCACGGTCCCATGCGTGGCACCAGCAGATAGCGCGGAACAGCAGGCGCAGTCCGTCGATCTCGGCTCGTCGGCGTGCGCGGCGTACGGGCCCAGCCGCCGCCCGGCCCCTCGAGCGCAGAGGCGCCCATGGCGTCGGGACGACCACCACGACCGGGACGCGGGCGGAGGGAGAGCGCCGGGCGCACGTGCACCGGGTCGACCCGGCCTCGCGTCCAGGGAAGGCCGACCGAGAAGGACGACGTGATGCTCATCGGTCCGGCTCCCGGAACTCATGTCGAGGGCATCGACCCCTGTCACGACTCATCATCCCTCCCCTGTCTGCTGGTGTTCGAGCTCGTGAGGCGGGCGCGGCCACCGATCCGGTCGGATGGCCGCGCCCGCCGCCCGCCCGTCGGAGCGCCGCAGACACGGCGGCCCGGGCCACGTGGGACCCCGGTCCGCGTCACGATGGCGAGGCGTCCAGACCGTGCGTCGTTCAGGTAGGCGAGGGGTGCCGGCTTTCCGGCAGCACCACCTCCGATAGGCGCGCTCGGGATCGGCGAACGTCGCGAGGGTGCACTCCTCGATCGCCCAGGCGAGCGACGCGGGGTCGTTGAGGCCGGGGCGGGCCGAAGACCGCGCGCTGCGCGTCCGTGTACCGCGCCACGTAGTGCGGCGGCTCGGGACGCGGCCCCGCCAGGCTCATGTCGCCGCAGATCAGTTCCAGAGCTGCGGCGGCTCGTCCAGCTTCGCGCGCCGGAGCCGCGCGCCGAGCGGCGTGATGCGCGGATCGGCGCCCGCATGATCGCGGGGCCCGTCCGCGGAGCGCCGCCGCGCATGGTGCGGAGCTTCAGCAGGACAATGGCCGCCAGGCGGCCGATCCGGTATGCCGGAAGAGGCCGGGTCCGCGACGTCGCCCGCACGAGCAGCGCGAGGACCGCGAGAAGCGGCGCGAGGGCACCAGGAGCAGGCCCGCGAGGTCAGGTCGAGCAGGCGGCGGAGCAAGTCATCGGCGAAAGCGCATGGCGCGGCTCCTAGCGGCGGGCCTGCGCGTCACGTCGGCCACGGCGGCAACAACATCGTCGACGTCGCGGTCCGACATCGCGGGGTAGAGCGGAAGGCTCACGACCCGACTCCAGGCCGCTTCCGTCCCCAGGAACTGGCCGCGGACGGTAGCCCCACGCCTTCGTTAGTACGGATCGGAGGTGCAGCGGAATGAAGTGCACGCTCGTCCCGACGTTGCGGGCGCGTAGCTCGTCGATGAAGCCGTCACGGACGATCCGCAGGACGCCGGTGCGCAGCCGGATCATGTACCAGGTGCCAGGCGTGCGTCGCCGTCGGCGGTGCGTGCGGCGGCAGCTCGACGGCGTCGAGGTGCGCGACGGCGCGTCGTAGTGCGCGGCGAGTCGGCAGCGCCGGCGTCGCGCAACCCGTACAAGCGCCGCAAGCTGCACCAGGCCGAGGTCGCCGCATGTCGGTCAGTGTTGTACTTGAAGCCCGGGTAGGGGACCTCGTAGCGCCAGGTGCCCGTCGCCGCTGTAGCGCTTCCAGGCGTCGCGGCTGATGCCGTGCAGGCGGCGCATGCGGACGCCGCTCGGCGCAGCTCGGCGTCGCGTCGTCACCAGCATGCCGCCTTCGCCGGTGGTGAGGTTCTTGGTGGCGTAGAAGCTGAAGGCCGTCAGCGTGCCGAGCGTGCCGACATGCGCCCGCGGTAGCGCGCCGGCAGCGCGTGCGCCGCGTCCTCGATCACCGGCAGGCCGCCGCTCGCGCGCCAGCGCGAGGATCGCGTCCATGTCGCAGGGATGGCCGGCGAAGTGCACCGGCATGATCGCCTTCGTGCGCGGCGTGCACTTGCGGGCGACGTCCGCGACGCTCGATGTTGAGCGTGTCCGGCTCGCAGTCGACGAGCACCGGGCGCGCGCCGACATGGATGACGGCGTCGGCGGTCGACGCGAAGGTGTAGGCGTGGAACGATGACGTCGTCGCCCGCGCCGATGCCGAGCGCGTGGAGCGCGAGATGGAGGCCGGCGGTGCCGGAGCTGACGGCGAGCGCGTGCGGCACGCCCAGGAGCGCGGCGAATGCCTGTTCGAACCGCCCGGTCTTCGGGCCCATGGTCAGCCAGCCCGAGCGCAGCGTGTCGACCACCTCGGCGATCTCTTCCTCGCCGATCGAGGGCCGGTGGAACGGCAGCCAGGCCGCTGGTCCCGCGGCGGGCGCATCGCTCTCGTGGCGTGCGAGCTCGGTGGCGCGTCTCATGGCTGTACCGTGGGCGCGGTCGCAGGAATGCGGCTCGCAACGGCGGCCGGCGCGACCATCCGGGGTCCGGCGGTCCGGGCGAGTCCCTGCGCAAGCTCGATGCTCGGGGACCAGCCGAGCGCCTGCGCGAGTGGCCCGGTTTCGTAGCGCACCGACTGCGTCGCCCAGGCGAGGCGGTAGGCGAGGGCGCGTGCAGTCCGCGGGCTCGGGAGGCCCGCGATCCGGCGCAGCAGGCGTGCGGCGGGGACGTAGACCGGCTCGAGACGCTCGCCACGCGCGGCACTCCAGTGCGCCAGATACTCGGCCTGCGTCGGCATCCCGGGTCCCACGAGGTCGAGTGGCTCGACGGGCGCGCCGTGGCTGCGCAGCGCACGCACGACGGCCTCGGCGACGTCGCGCACGTGCACCAGCGGCAGCAGCATTCCCGGCGAGCCGAGGACGAGAAGCAGCGGGCCGACGGGCCGCCGGGCGACCGGGCAACGAAGTCGCGCCGCCCTCCGTAGACGATGCCGGGGCGGAGCACGACGGTGTCGAGCCCGCCGTGGCGATACAGCTCGACCCAGCGCTCGGCCCCGATCTTCGACCACGCGTAGTCATAGCGCAGCTCGGGAAAGGATCGTAGCCGTCCGCGGGGCGGACGACCTGCCCGTCGCCCTTGCGGCCGTAGACCGCCACGGTGCTCAGGTGCACCACGCGGCCGACGCGCGCGCGCTCGGCCGCCGCGAGCAGGGCGTGCGTTCCCCCGACGTTGACTCGGCAGTGGAGCGCCCGCCCGCCGTCTCCGAGATGCGCCGCACAGTGCACGACGGCGTCCATGCCCGCCACCGCGTGCTCCAGCGTCTGCGGCGCCGTGAGGTCGCCGCGCGCCACCTCGACCGTGCGCGGCAGGCGGTCGGATTGGGAGCGACAGAGCGCCCGCACCGCCACGCCGTCGGCGAGCAGGCGAGTCGTCACGTACCGGCCGACGTCGCCCGTGGCGCCCGTGACGAGCACCTTCATGCCGGCACACTCCGGGCGCTCGCGAGGGCGTCCCCCGCACGCAGGCACGCGAGGATCGCCTCCAGCGCAGCCACCACCGCCGCGCCCTCCTGGAACGGGACGGGCGGGGGGAGCCCGTCGCGCAGGCTGCGGTGGAAGGCGGCGATCAGCGCGCGCGATGCCGGGATAGCCCCGCAGGCGGCCGGTCGCCTTGCCGAGCGCACGATCCACGACGCCCAGCGCCGTCTGCGCGGCGGTCGCGGCGGCGACGCGGAGCTGCGTCATCCGCCGGCCGGCGCCGGGCGTGACCTGGGCCAGCACGGCCCGCTGGCGCGCGAGATCCACGCGGATCGTGCCCTCCTCGCCGCGCAGCACGACGCCGAGCTCCCACGGCGTGGCGGCGAGCGAGACACGCAGGGCAGCGAGGCCGCGCGTGCAGGCGAGGGTGACGCCCAGGTCCGTCCGGCCCACGGGTCCCGGGCGTCGCACGCCGCCACGCGCTCGACGTCGCCCACGAAGTGGCGCGCGAGGTAGATGGCGTGCGGAGAACGTCCGTGAAACGGCCGCCCGGCAGCGTCCTGACCCAGGGGCCGGGCCGCGTACCTGCCGGAAGCGATTCGACGCCGTAGAAGATGTCGGCAGCCAGCACGCGACCGATGCGGCCGGTGCTCACCCAGCCGCGCGCCGTCAGCATGCAGGGCTCGAAGAGGAAGTTGTGGTCGACGCAGAGCGCTCCCGGCCGCCGGCGCAGCGCGGCAGCGACCAGCGCTGTCTCCGTGCGCGAGAGGGCGAGCGGCTTCTCGACCAGCACCGCGGCGCCCGCCGACAGCGCCCGGATCGCCAGCTCGGCGTGCGTGCCGGGAGGCGTGCAGACGTGGACCACGTCGGGGCGTTCGGCCGCGAGGCAGTCGTCCATGGTCCCGGTACGCGGCGCCGCCTCCGAACGACGCAGCGGTGCGCCGCGCGGCGTCCAGGTCGGGATCGCTGAACACGAGCGGCGCGCCGGCCCCGAGGCCGCGCACGGCAGCGGCGTGCGTCGCTCCGATGCGGCCGCATCCCACGACGGCGACCTTCATGTCCGCGCCTCGGGCGGGGTCATCCCGGATGTGCCGCTGCACGCGGCGCCCGCCACGCCGAATTCCGTTGGAAGTCCGCCGCTCACGCGGCCTCCGCATCCCGCGCCTGACGGGGGACGCACACCGCATCGCCAGCGGAGCCAGCCGCTCAGCTCTCCGGCCCAGCGCACCATCTCGGGCAGCGGAGCGCGCCCGGGATCACCCCGGCCGCCCGGACCGGTCACGAGCACGCGCAGTCCGCTCCGTAGCATCTCGCGGCCGAGGAAGGCGGCCGTGCGCAGCGACGGGTACGGCGCATAGTGCCCCCAGCGCTCGGCGAGGAGGCAGTTCGCGAGCGCGTTCTTCTGGTAGAGGGTGAACAGCCCGCGCCACGTCGTGCGATGACGGTGCCGCACGACTGCGGTGGCCTCGTAGACCAGCCGCAGCCCCGTGCTGCGCTGCACGCGCCAGCAGAAGTCCAGATCGCCGCCGAAGACGCACGCGGCGTCGAATCCGCCGACGGTGTCGAACACCACCCGCGGGCACGCGGCATTGGCGGTCTGTGCAAATGGTAGGACCGGGTGGCGGACGGTGCGCTCGGCGCGCAGTGCGCGCACCGCCTGGTAGCGCTCGACGAGCCGGTCGGCGCGCCACGCCTCGATGGACCCGGCGGCGAGGCCGACGCGGTGGTCCTCGAAGGCGGCGGCGAGGGCGCGGACCCAGTTCGGGTCAGGCACGCAGTCCGCGTCCGTGAAGGCCAGCAGGTCGCCGTGCGACGCCGCGACGCCGCGGTTACGCGCGGCGTAGGAGCTCTGGACGCGGTCTCCTCGAGGAGGCGCACGGGGTACTCGGCGACCACGGCCCGCGTGGCGTCGGTGGAGCGGTTGTCGACCACGATCAACTCGAGCGCCTCGCGCGGCCAGTCCTGTGCCAGCAGCGCCTCGAGGCACGTCCGGATGGTCGCCTCGCCGTCGCGCACGGGCACCACCACGGCCACCGTCGGCAGCTCAGGCACCGACCGCCTCCGGGGCCTCCGGCGGCTGCACGCTCCCCGCGAGCGCCTCGGCGCGGCGGCGATAGCGCGTGAGCGCGTCGGGCAGATCATCGCGTCCCTCGTGCTCGACGGCGAGCATGCCGGCATACCCGGCGGCGCGCAGCGCCGACGCGAACGCATCCAGTCCGTCGCGCGGCCCCGGCAGCGACGGCTCCATGTGATGGCGCTTGCGTAGCTGGCGGAGCAGGCGCGCGGCGATGGCCGGCCGCCGCACCACCTTCAGGTGCACGTGCAGCACGCGCGGGCCGAGCAGGCGTGCCGCCGCCGCCAGGTCGCAGCCGAGGAAGGCGAAGTGGCCCGTATCGATGGCGGCGCCCACGGCGGGGGAGCAGGCGTCGAGCGCGGCCAGGACGTCGCGCGGGCTGGCGATCTCCGTGTACCAGTGATTCTCCAGCCCGAAGCGGACGCCCTGGCGCTGTGCGCGCGCGTCGGCGACCGGCACGGCCGTGCGATCGAGCACGCCGGTCACGAGGTGCACACCCAGCTCGCGGGCGAAGTCGAATGCGCGAGCGAGGCGATCCTCCACCACGCGCGGCCGCAGCCCGAAGAGACCGCCGATGCAGTACGCGCGGAGCACGACGCCGCAGCAAGCAGCCTCGGCCGCCACCTGACGTGCCGAGATGCCGATGCTCAGGTAGTTGGCGTGTCCGACCCACAGCTCGGCCGCCGTGAAGTCGAGCGCGCGCAACTGGGCGAGGGCCTCGGACCCGACGAGGTGGCGGAGGCTGTAGGTGTTGCAGCCCACTTCCATGCTACGGCCCCTCCTGGTCATGCGCTCGCTCATGGCTCTCGACCTTCGGGGCGGTGCCCTTCGACCGCCACGGCGTCGGGGTCCACCAGCTCCACTCCACGCAGCGCTCGCAGGCGGGCGCGGTAAAGTTGCCGTCGCGATGCATGCGGCGAAGGGCCTGCATGGCGGGGCCGTTCCAGGCCCGGAGCACCCCGTCCTGCACGTTGCCGAGCGGCGTCTTCAGGTCGTAGTCGCGCTCGCACGACGCCAGCGTGCCGTCCCAGAAGACGTAGGCATGGTACCAGAGATTGGGGCACGGGAGGCGGCGCATCGGGAGGGACTCCCGGTCGGTGCGATGCTCGGTGATGGCGTCGACCTGGTCGCCCCAGGTGTCGAGGTGTTTCACGTTCACCTGCTCGACCTCGGGACGCTGCCAGCGGGCCAGGAAGGCCTCGACGTCGTCCCGGGTCTCGTTCATGGCGATGATCTGCATCACCACCCGGGTCGTGGCACCGGTACGCGCCTTGCGCTCGAGGAACCGATCGACGTTGCGCAGCACGCGGTCCCACTTCGCGTTCACGCGGACGCGCTCGTAGGTCTCCTTGGTCGCGCCGTCCATGGCGAGATAGAGCACGTCGAGTCCGGCATCGAGCACCTGGCGGCCGCGTTCCTCGTCGAGCAGCGTGATGTTCGTCGAGGTCTCCATGCGGATGCCCGCGCGCTTGCCGTAGCGAATCATGTCGAAGAGCTGGGGGTGCATGAGCGGCTCTCCCCACGGAGTGGAGCACCGCCGAGCCGACCAAGGGGCCGATCTCGTCGACCACGCGCCGGTAGAGGTCCATCGCCATGTATCCCTTCGGCCTCCGGATCACGCCGAGCCCCGTCGGACACATGATGCACTTCAGGTTGCAGTGGTTCGTGGACTCGACGTAGATGCGATCGGGAAAGATCGGACCCGCACTGCGCGCGGTCGCGTACGTCGCGTACTTGACCGGCATGTTCAGCGTCGTCCGGACCGCCTTGACCCACCGCCGCATGCGTCCGGATCGCGTTGCGCTTCGTTCATCGGGCCATCCCTCAAGCGACCGCCACCTGCTCGAGTCGGCGGCGCGGTGCGGCGGCCACGTGCGGCACGTGCAGACGCTTCTCCGCCCGCACGAAGAGGTAGCGGGCGAACAGCGACGGGCGCAGACGGACGAGCGTGGGGTAGATCGCGTGCACGACGCGTGCGATGCCGCG
This sequence comes from uncultured delta proteobacterium, assembly GCA_963815115.1. Taxonomy (GTDB): domain Bacteria; phylum Desulfobacterota; class Binatia; order DP-6; family DP-6; genus CAVQLX01. Next base: position 1,480,166 of record CAWFFN010000005.1, read on the forward strand.
GGCGTAGAACCACCGCGGGTAGAGGCCGCGACACCAGAGTCCGCGTGGCCCAGCAGCTCGCGCACCTCGAGGCCGTTGCGCTCGCAGTGCCGCCGCAGCTCCGCGGCCGTCAGGTGGCGGATGTGGTACGGGTCGGTCGGCTTCCGGGATGTAGGGGAATCGCCCGGCGAGGAGCCACAGGCGATATCGCCAGTGCGCCGTGTTCGGCTCCATCCAGATGAATTTCCCGCCCAGCCGGAGCACACGGACGCACTCGGCGACGTTGTCGTCGAGATAGAAGAGGTGCTCGAGGTTCGAGTTGCAGACGACGGTGTCGAAGTGCTGGTCGGGGAAGGGCAGCGTCATGGTGTCGAGGTCGACCTGCCAGGAAGGATGCCGCGCCGGGCGGTGCGCTCCGCGCCGACGCGGGAGACGTCGGTCCCGATGACCTCCGCGCCGCGGTCGCGCAGCAGCTTCGCCAGGAAGCCCGGGCCGCAGCCGGCCTCGAGGAGGCGCTCGCCGGGTTCGACGCGGCTCGTGATCATGCGCAGCCGGTCGAAGTCGACCTCGCCCTCGGGTAGCTCGGTCCAGTGGCGGTCGTAGTAGTCACACAGGTCCATCCTCAGCTTCAACGGCAGATCCGAGCGTACGCCTCGGCGATGGATTCCCACGCGCGCCTGCGCGCGGCGGCTGCCGCGCGTTGCTGCCACGATTCCAGGTCCGCGACCGCGGCTGCGGCCGCGAGCGCCGCGCGCAGCGCGCCCGGCGCGTCCGGGTCGTAGGCGATGGCACACCCTTCGCGCTCGAGCTCTCCCAGGCAGCCGCGGCGCGGTACCACCAGCGGCCGGGCGAAGGAGAGCGCCAGCAACGCGCCACCCGACGTGAGGACGTCGCGATACGGCAGCACAACGAAGTCGGCGGCCTTCAAGAACCGCTGCACGTCCGGATCGGGGACGAAGTCCAGGTGCGTGCGGACCCGTGCATCGCGCTGCGCGGCGGCGAGGACACCCAGCGCGTCGGCGTCCGTCGCTGGCCGTCCCGGCGACCACCAGCCGCAGCCGGGGATCGTGCAGGTCGGCGAACGCCTCCAGCAACGCGTCGACGCCCTTGTAACCGCGCAGCTGGCCGAAGCACACGAAGACGCGGTCCTTGCGGCCAGCCCCAGCTTCCGACGGGCCACGGTGGCCGGGAGGTCGTCCGGATAGCAGCCGATGTAGTGCCCGTGCGGCACGACGGCCGGTGGCCGGCGGCTCCGCGGGATCGCGGCGCGCGCTGCTTCCGCGTGCACCACCAGCCGGGTCGAGCGAACGAGGAACCAGCGCAGCACCCGGTCGACGGGATGGGTCTCGTGCGGCAGCGCGTTGTGGACAGTCCACACCACGCGGTAGCGCAGCAGGCGCGCGAGCAGCACGGCTGCCACGAAGGCGCTCACGCTGCGCGCCGTCGGCCGGCCTCCCGAGCGGTAGTAGAACTCCGGCCAGTGCAGGTGGAGGACCTTGACCGCGCGGGCGTGGCGCACGAGCCACCGGGGCGACAGCTCGGCACCGGCAGCGACCGCGACGCCGCGGGCGGCAAGGCTCCGGTACAGGAGATCGCAGTAGGGGTTGCCGCGCACGCTGCGCGGGAAGGCGGCGACTGCGGCGCGACTCATGCGCGGTCCCAGCCGGCAGCGATCGCCGCGCCCTGGACCGCCCCGAGGACGAGCCAGGGTGTCTTGCAGAGCAGGAGTTCGGTGCACGCGCCCCCGACCAGGAGGGTGACCAGGCCCCCGAGTAGCGCGAGCGCCACGTCCTCGGCCTCGTCGTCTCCCACCTGCATGGCCGCGCGATGCAGCCGCCAGACCGTGCGCGTGTGCGCCGCCAGTGCGAGCAGGAACAACGTGCCCCCGATGAGCCCCAGCTCCGCGATCGTGCTGAGGTAGATGTTGTGGGCGACGCGGTTGCCGCGGCTGTGCATGAGCGCGAACCGCGGGTCGACGGGCGTCTCGAGCATGTACTCGTAGAAGGCGTCGTGAAAGCCCGCGAAGCCCGTGCCCTGGAGCGGCTTGTCGGCGACCATGGCGAGGCCGACGCGCCAGATGTCGAACCGGCCCGCGAGCCGGTCGTTCTCCGTCTTCTCCCAGCGGTGGCGCAGGAGCTGCAGGGTGTTGTCAGGCAGCACGACCGGGAGCAGGAGGCCGACCACCGCGAGGGCGGCGAGACCGCGCGCCCCGAGGCGGGGGCGCCCGATGGCCAGCGTCACGAGCCCCGCCGCGAAGGCCACCGCTCCGCCGCGAGAGCCCGTCGCGACCAGCGCGAGGACGATGGGGATCACCGCCACCGCCCGCCACCAGCCCAGCGGAGTCCGCCGCGCGCGGAAGGCGAGCGCGGCGACCGCCGGCACTGCCAGCTGGGCGGCGAGGAAGTTCGGGTTGACCTCGTACGCGCCGTAGCGCAGCACGGCGCGCCCGGCCCCACTCGTCGCCTCGACGAGTACCAGGACCGCGAGCACCGTGGTGGCGAGGAGCAGGACGTCGAGGGCGCGCGCGATGCGCGACCAGTCGTCCAGCACGTTGGCAGCCATCACGTAGAGCAGGAACAGCTGAGCCAGCGTGCGCAGCGCCGCCAGGGTCACGTCGGTGTCGCTCGCCCAGCCGAGGCTGATCGTGGCGAACGTCACGTAGGCGAAGAGGAGCACTCCCGGTCGGCCGAGGCGGACGCGCCGGCGGGGACTCGCCACGACGTGGAGCACCCAGCCCCCAACCACCGCGATCCCGAGGAGGCGCGTGATGGTGAGCGCGCCGGTGTCGTCGAGCGAGGTCAGCGCGTCGAACGGGAGTGCCGCGACGAGCCCGAGGATCGCCAGGTGGGGGGCCAGGAGGAGGAGCGGTGCGGCGGGGAGGGCGAGTGCGGCCACGCCGAGCAGCGGGCTCGTGAAGCACGCCGCCGCGCCCGCCCCCAGCGTCACGAGCGCGACGGCAGCCGCGATCCACGGTGCGCGCGAGGCGGGCGCCGTCCCGCGTCCCCCGCCGATCGAGCTCCACGCCACACTCGTCATCGTTCCCGCCCGTCACGCCGCAAAGTAGTAGGAATAGCTCTGGTAGGCGCTGCTGGTGGGATCGGCGGCGTTCAGCACGACGCCGATGACGTTGCCCTGCATGAAGCGCAGGCGTTCCAGGGCCTCGCGGGTGATGTCGCGCGCGGTACGATGGCAGCGCACGACCAGGACGACCCCGTCCACCCGCGGAGCCAGGATGGCCGAGTCGGTGATCGGGAACACCGGCGGGGAGTCGATCAGGACGAGGTCGTAGGCCTCGAGGAGGCTCTGCAGCAGCTCGTCCATCTGCGGCGTCGCCAGCAGTGACGACGGATCGGGGACCGACCGCCCCGCTTGCAGCAGGTGCAGCTCGGGGCCCGTCCACCCGGCCTGCGGCGCCGCGACGCGGGTGTTTTGCACCGCGAGGCGCTGGATGGCCTGCGGCAGGCGCACGACGCCGCGCAGGACGTCGGAGAGACCGGGACCGGCTTTCACGCCGAGCGTCCGGTGGCAGCGCGCGTGGCGCATGTCGGCGTCGACCACCACCACGCGCCGGGAGAGCTGGGCGAAGGAGACCGCGAGGTTGATGGTGGTGGCGGTCTTGCCCTCGCGGGGCTGGCTGCTGGTCACGAGGAGCGAGCGTGGCGGACTCTGAGGATTGAACGAGAGCACACTGGTCCGGATGCTGCGGAACGCCTCGGCGGTCGGGGTTGCTCCGAGCAGCCGCCGCCGGGAACGGGCGCGGCTGCTCCGCGGCCATCTCCGGGCCAACGCCGGCATGCGCAGCACGCCATTCGATATCCGGAGCACGGCCGGCGAAATGCGCAGCACGCCCGACGGGATGCGCAGGGCAGGGCCCGTGAGGCGCTCATAGTCGGGCACGACCCCCAGCGTCGGCAGCTCGAGATCGTGGCGCACATCGTCCGGCGTCTTGAGCGAGCTGTCGACGTTCTCCAGCCCGAAGACGAGCGCCAGCCCGAGGCCGGCGCCGAAGAGCAGCCCGAAGGCCAGATTGAAGGGAGTGTTCGGCTCGGAGGGAACCGTCGGGAGCTCCGCGGGATCGATCACCGTCGCGTTCGAGAGCTGCGCGCCCTTCACGACGTCGGTCTCCTGGAGGCGCTGGAGCAGCGTCGCGTGAAGCGCGCGCGTCGTGTTGACGGCTTGATCGAGCCGGATGTACTGCCCCGAGAGCTCCTTCAGATTCAGGACCGTGTCCTGCTGGGCGTTGAACTGCTCGCGGAGCCCCTGCTCCTTCGCCTGGGCGGCGAGATACGTCGACTGGATGCCACCGACGGCGCGCGAGACCTCACGCGCGAGGCGGCCCTGCGCGCGCTTGAGCTGTGCGTCGATCTCCTTCACCTGCGGGCTGCTCGGGATGTAGATCTGCGCCTGCTCGGCGTAGCGCACCTCGAGCCGGCTCACCTCCTGCTTGAGCCCCTGGATCAGCGGATTGGTGAGCACGCTGGGCAGCGAATCGCTCTCGCGCTTCTGCACCAGGCGGTACTCGGCCTCCGCGGCGATTCGCGCGGCCTCGGCGTCGGTCACGCGCCGGCCGAGATCGGTGAGCCGCTCGACGATCGCGTTCTCGCGATCGTCGAGCGAGACGACGGCGTGCTGCCGCTGGAAGTCGCTGAGGGCGCGCTCCGCCTCCGCCAGCTCGCGCTCCACGCGGGCGATCTCGGTCTGGAGGAAGTCCCGTGCCTCCCCGGTGAGCTGGAACTTCGACCGCAGGCCCTGGAGGATGTAGCCGCGCGCGTGCGCGTTGGCGACGCGCTGCGAGAGGCCGGCGCTGGGACTGGTGAAGCTGACCTCGATGAGGCGCGAGTTGGTGATGGGCTTCACTTCGAGCCAGTGGCCGTACTGCCCGATCAGCCCGGACAAACGCCCTCGTTGACCGCCTCCCCGGCCTTCTCCTTCGGCTTTTCCTTGCCCGCGGGCAGCAGGTAGCTGAGCGGAGACAGCAGGGTCCCGATCCCCGTGCGGACTGCGCTCATCACGCCCCGGCCGCCTTTCTTGATCCCGGTGAACGCCGCGTCGTCTTCGAGCCCGAGCTCGCGGATCATGTGGGCGGCGAGGGAGCGGCTCTCGAGGAACTTCACCTGATCCTGGAAGTACTCGATGCCCTCGAAGTAGGCCGGTGGCGCGACCACCTGGGGAAGGTTGGTCACCTGCGGCGGCTGCGTGATCACGTGCAGAACCGCCCTGGCGGTCCATCGCCGGGGCGTGAACAGACTCACCAGCGCCATCACGACCAGGCCCGCGGCGGCCAGGCCCGCCACGAGATGCCAGCGTCGCCGCAGCATCGCGAGCATGTCGCGCAGCTGGGACTCGCGCGCGCGTGGCGACGGTCGGGGAAGTCCGCCCGCGGACGGGTACACCACGAAGGCGCCCGGCGGCGCCGGGGGGACGACGTCGAGCCGGCGCATGTCAGAACGCCGTGAACGACAGGCCCGCGCCGACGCGGACCACGTTGGTGAGGAACCAGTAGCCGGAGTACGGCACCATCTTCGCCGTCGAGGCCGGCACCGAGACCACGTCGCCGGCCTGGAGCGTGAGGTCCTGCGCCTGCGCTTTGCGGACGGCGTCCACGTCGACGTCGATGTGCTTCTTGGTGCCGCCGGGCTCGGTCCGCCAGACGACGATGCTGTGCAGGTCGGCGGGATACATCGCGCCGCCGGCCGCGGTGAGGCCGCCCATCGCCGTCGTTCCGGGCGAGATGTCGTAGGCGCCCGGCGTTTTCACCCAGCCGTCGACGTAGTAGCGCCCGACGTTCACCACCAGCGCATCGCCCCCGACGACTGGCAGGTTGAGCGGGCTCTCGTTCGGCGGCTGCCACTGACGGTTCAGATCGATCTCGATCGGCGTTCCGCCGGCGGCCGTACCGGGCGCGATGGGGAGCGACCGGGAGGCCGTGGAGCAGGCCCTGCCAGCGGCCGGGTAGAACTGGACGGTTCCGCCGGAGTGCTCGTTCATCCCCCCGGCCTCCGAGAGCAGGTCGGCGACGGTGCGGGTCTGGCGCGTGAGACCGATGAGCCCCGGCCGCGCGACTGCTCCGGTGACGGATACCTGCTGGCTCACGTGCTCCGTGACGAATAGGCTCACCTGCGGGTCGCGCAGCAGCGTCTGTCCCAGCCGCTGCTTGATGCGATCACCGAGCTGGTCCTCGGTGAGACCGGCTGCCTGGATGGTGCCCAGGTGGGGCAGCGTGATGGTGCCGCCCGGCGAGACGCGCGCATGCAACGCCTGGATCTCGTCGACCCGGGGCACGCTCACCTCCAGCAGATCGCCGGGGCCGAGACAGAACGCGCTCTCGGCCGCTACGCTGCGCTCGGCCCACAGCGCGTGGACGCGCGTGTCCTGAGACGCCGCGGCGTGAGACTGAGACACGGCGCCCTGAGACACCGGGGATCCGGCAGGCTGCTCGGCGGCCTGCGGCACCGTCGGGATTTGATTCGCGTCGGGTACGTGGGGGCTGCGACTTGCGCATCCGTCCAACGCGAGCACGAGAAACGCTGCCCCCGCGATCGAGACTATCTGTTTGTTCGTCATCGTGTGTCGCGCCTCCCGGTGCTGGGCTGCTGCCGCCATCAAGCACGATGCATGCCGCGGGCTCGACGGCGGCAGGCACGTCAGTTGCTTTCGTCGATGCTGCGCGCGTCGACGACACGAAGAAGGTCCGCACGAAGAGGGTCCGATAGATGAACATGCCCAGTTCGCCGGTCGCCGTCCCGGCCCTCCTCTCCGACGCGGGCGCCGGGCGGCGACCGGCCAGCGTGTTCCTGCGGCGCCTGGTCGTCGAGCACCGGCGCGTGGGCCTCGCCGTCGCCGGGATAGGTATCGCGGCGGGATCCTACGTGAGCGCCCTGGCGCTGCGATTCGACCTCTCGCTACCCCCCGAAGTCCTGCCCCTCCTCCTGTCGACCCTCCCGACGCTCGTGCTCTGCAAGGTGCTCGGCTTCTGGATGGCAGGGCTCCTGTCCGGCTGGTGGCGCCACGTGAGCCTGCGAGACGTCGTCGACATCGTGCGGGGGAATGCGGTGGGATCGCTCCTGTTCTTGCTGGCCATCGTGTTCGGCCCCGGACTGGAGGGCTTTCCCCGCTCGGTCTTCGTGATCGACCTTCTCATCTGCACGATCGTCATGGCCGGACTTCGCGTCGGGGTGCGTGTCGTCCGGGAGCGCAACGGGCGCCACGCAGTCCGGCGCATCGACACGCTCGCCCTCATCGTCGGGGCCGGGACGACCGGCATCCGACTCCTCGAGGAAATTGAGAGCCGCACGCGCCACGGGATGGCCGTGCTCGGATTCGTAGATGACGACCCGAGCAAGCGGGGAACTCGAATCGCGGGCGCAGAGGTGCTGGGCACGATCGACGACCTCCCCCGGCTCCTAGGGGCGCGCGAGGTGCACGAGGTGCTAGTGGCCATCCCGTCGGCCCCCGGGGCCGTGATGCGCCGCATTGCGCAGCATTGTGCGGAGGCGCGGGTGCGGCATCGTGTGGTGCCCTCGCTCGCCGAGCTGGTCGAAGGTCGCGTGATGTTCACCCAGGTACGCGATGTGAAGCTGGACGACTTGCTCGCCCGCGAGCCCGTGCGATTCGACCTGCCGGAGGTGCGGTCGTTGATCGCAGATCGTACCGTCCTGGTGACGGGTGCCGCCGGCTCCATCGGCTCTGAGCTGTGCCGGCAGGTGGCCGCACACGGACCGGCGCGGCTCGTCCTGTTCGACCGCCACGAGAACGGGATGTTTCTCCTCGAGGGCGAGCTGCGCGATCGCTTCCCGGCCGTGGAGATCGCGCCGGTGCTCGGCGACCTCCTGCTCGAGGATCAAGTGGAGGCGGCATTCGCGTCGCACCGGCCGGCGCTCGTCTTCCACGCCGCCGCGTACAAGCACGTGCCGCTCGATGGAGTGAACGTGCTGCAGGCGGTGCACAACAACGTGTTCGGCACGCGAACATTGTGAAGGCGGCGGCGGAGCACGGCGCGAAGTTCGTGCTGGTGTAGACCGACAAGGCGGTGAGGCCGAGCCAGCGTGATGGGCGTCACCAAGCGGCTCGCCGAGCGGATCGTCGCTCTCGCGAACGGCAGGCCGTATCGGTTCGTGGTGGTGCGCTTCGGGAACGTGCTGGGGAGAACGGCAGCGTGGTGCCGCTGTTCTCGGAGCAGATCGCGGACGGCGGCCCGGTGACCGTCACGCACCCGGATCACCCGGTACTTCATGACCATCCCCGAGGCGTGCAATTGATCCTGGAGGCGCATCGGCCCGCGAGCCGGGCGCCACCTACCTCCTGGAGATGGGCAGCCCGGTACGCATCGCCGACCTGGCACGCCAGATGATCCGTCTGTCAGGATTGGAGCCGGACGAAGACATCGCCATCGTGTTCACCGGACTACGGCCCGGTGAGAAGCTCGAGGAGGAGCTGGTCGACGAGGGCGAACGCGTCATGACGACGGTGCATGACCGCCTTCGGGTGGTGCACGGGCCGCGGCACGTCCTTCCGCCCGGGTGGCTCGGGGGGTTGCAGCTCTGCCTGCGCCGCGGCGACACCGCGGGCGCGCTCCGCCTGCTGCAGCAAGCCGTGCCAGGGTACACCCCGAGCCCCCAGGCGCTTGCCAGCGCCGGTGGTTGGTCGCAGCGGCCGCTGTCCAGCGCAGCCGAGACGGCGGCGTGACGCGGTTCGGTCACATGGCGCGAGACCGGCTGGCGGCAGTGGCGCTGGCTGCGGCCTACACGACGCTCGCGGTTGGCCGCGTGGCCGGGACTGCGGTCCCCGGGCGCGCGCTGCCCACGGCACTCCTCGCGGCGCAGGAGCTGCTGGTCGCCGGGTTGCTGCTCGCGCGGCGGTCGTCGCGCGCCGAGTCGCTGCGACGGAGCGACCGCCTCGTTGCAGCTGCGGCGCTTCTCGTGCCGCTCGGCCTCCACGCGCCGGGGTATGATGTTGCGAACGTTTCCCCCGCGCTCGAGCTTGCAGGCCTGCTGCTCGCGCTGCTCGCGACCGCCACCCTGGGTCGGCATCTCGGAGTTCTGCCCGCGGTGCGCGGCATCACGACGCGGGGCGCATACGCGGTGGTGCGGCACCCGATGTATGCCGCCTACATGCTGCTGTTCGTCGCCTATGTGGCGGGGGAACCAAGCGCCCACAACGCCACCCTCGCGATTGCGGCGTGTGCTTTGCTGGTGGTGCGGTTGCGAACCGAGGAGGCGGTGCTGGGGCGGTACGTCGACTATCAGGCGTACACCCGGCGCGTGCCCTGGCGTCTCGTACCCGGATGTTACTGAACCGGAGCAGGACCGGCGGGTGGTGACGATATGGCGGAGGCGCGTCATCAGACGATCGTCGAACCTTCGCCTTCTGTAGGAAGGGGGCGCCAAGGCGAGCGCCGTCGGCTGCCGCTGCCGGGTCGCGAGTTGGCGATGGGGGAACGACGCATCCACCCGGTTGTGTTGTGCGGCGGGTCCGGAACACGACTGTGGCCACTGTCCCGCGCGTTGTACCCGAAGCAGCTCTTGGCGCTCGCTTCTGAGCGGACGCTCTTTCAGGACACGATCCTGCGGACGGCGGATACCACGCGCTTCGCGCCACCACTGGTGGTGGGAAACCAGGAGCACCGTTTCATCCTGGCCGAGCAGCTCCGTCAGCTCGGGATCGCCTCCCGGGCGCTCGTCGTCGAGCCCGTCGGCCGCAACACGGCACCGGCGGCGGCGGTTGCTGCGATGCTCCTCACCCAGCACGAACCCGACGCGCTGATGCTGGTCATGCCCGCAGACCACGTGATCGCCGACGGCGACGCCTTCGGCGAAGCCGTGGGACGCGCGCTGCTCGCCGCGGCCGGCGGTCGGCTGGTCACGTTCGGCATCGAGCCCGCGGTGCCGCACACGGGCTACGGCTACATCCGTAAGGGTGCCCCGCTCCCCGAGCTGCCGGGGTGCTTCGATCTCGATCATTTCGTGGAAAAGCCCGACGCTGGTACCGCGAAGGCGTGGGTCGACCGTCGAGCATACCTGTGGAACAGCGGCATCTTCCTCCTTCCGGCGGCCTGGTATCTCGAGGAGATCGAGCGCCGCCAGCCGGCGATCGTCGACGCGTGCCGGCGCGCGCTCGCCGAGGGCGACCGCGACCCGTCCTTCCTGCGACTCGACGCCGAATCCTTTGCGGCGTCACCGTCCGTCTCGATCGACTACGCGGTGATGGAAGACCTGGAAGGCGGAGTCGTGGTTCCCGTCAGCATGGGGTGGAACGACGTGGGGTCCTGGTCGGCGCTCTGGGAGATCAGCGGCAAGGACGCGGCCGGCAACGCCATGCACGGCAATGTCATCGCAGTGGACGTGGCGGACTCGCTCCTGCGGACCGAGGGCCCGGCGATTGCGGCTCTGGGCCTGCGAGACGTCGTGCTCGTGGCCACCAAGGATGCCGTGCTCGCCGCGTCACGCGAGCGCGCAGAGGATGTGCGCGAGGTGGTCGAGCAACTCCGCCGCGGTGGGCGGGGCGAGCACGTGGCGCACACTGTCGTCTACCGGCCCTGGGGGTCGTACGAGACCACCGACCACGGCCCCCGCTTTCGCGTCAAGCGGCTCGTCGTGATCCCGGGGCAGAAGCTCTCGCTCCAGATGCACTATCATCGCGCGGAGCACTGGGTCGTCGTACAGGGGACGGCCAAGGTGGAGCGCAACGGCGAGGCGCTGCTCCTCGGCGAGAACGAGTCGACCTACATCCCCGCGGGTACCTCGCACCGGCTCGAGAATCCCGGCCGCATCCCGCTCCACCTGGTCGAGGTGCAGACCGGCCCGTACCTGGAGGAGGACGACATCGTGCGGTTCGAGGACGCGTACGGACGCTAGGGTACTCGTTCGGTGGTGGACGAGCTCTACCTCGCACTTCCCCCACGGCAGATGGCGCGACGGCGAGGGGGAAGTGACATTCGCTTCGATCAGCCGGGGGCGACCATCGTGCGCGTTCGCGCGACCGACCGCGGCGGTCGCACGCAGCCCGGAAGCCCCGAGTGGAACCGACTCGGCTACGGGAGCAACTCCATCGGGGACGTGCCGATTCAGGTCCGGTAGGCGCTGGCTTGGGTCGCTCGGCTGCCCGGCGAGGTCCGCTCGAGCGGATGGCCAGGTCAGTCGCCTGCCGTGCGGCCGAGGCGCTCTGGCTACCGACCACCTCGTGACGATCGAGCGCGCCGTGCGCGACATCAGCTACACGCTCGGGTGGCTGCGCACCGAGGAGAACAACTACCTCGCCGTACCGCCGGCGCGCGCACCCTGCCGCGGCGCTGCCAGGAGGTCCTCGGATACGCGGTGCACGACGCCCTGCCGCGGAACGGTGGCCCTCGCTTCGGTGCCTGCGGGTGCGGGGTGGGGGTGCGCTGCCAAAGAGTTGCATCAGTACGACTCTGAGAGACGCCGCCAGGCGCGCTGGTCGCTCGCGCGACGCGGGCGCTCTGTGGGGGCCACGATGACGACACGCGCCATGCTCGTGCTCACGGTTGCACTCGCTGCGATCGCGGTCGCCGCGGACTACGAGAAGCCCCCGGTCCTGTCGGCAAAGGACATCGTGCCCTCGGCGATCCTCGCCGGGAAGGGCTACAGGATCGACGACAAGGTCCCGACTGACGGGCTGCTCGGTCGGTACACCATCCGCTCCGCCGCCGGCACGTTTCCCGCCCACGGTCTCGAGATGCTCGCGGTGCGGGTCACCGAGCTACCCGCGATCCAGCACCTCAAGGGTGTCAGCCACAGCAAGGTCTTCCTCACGGCCGCCCGCAACGCCGCCGAGAAGCCGGTCAAGGCGGCCGTCAACATGGTGACCCACCCGAAGGAGACGGTGCAGGGACTTCCCGCCGGAGTCGGGCGCTTCTTCGATCGCGTCCAGTCGGGTGCGAACCGGCTGGCCGAAGCCGCGTCGAGCCCCGGATCGGGCGAGGACCGCGCCGGCGCCATCCTCAAGGGTGGCGGAACGGCCGCGCGCGACGCGCTCGGATACGAGCAGGAGCGGCGCTCGCTCGCCAAGGAGCTGAAAGTCGATCCGTACACGAGCAACTCCGTCCTCGCGAAGCAGCTCGACGACGTGGCGTGGGCATCGTTCTCCGGACGCCTGGGCACGAACGTGGTCATGGCGGTCGTGGTTCCGGGCTCGATCGCCATCAGCGCGACGTCCTTCACGAACGACCTCGTCTGGGACACGCCGCGGGGCGATCTGATCGTGCGCAACGAGACCGCCCTGAAGGACCTCCAGGTTCCCGAGGCACCCGCGCGCGCGTTCATGAAGAACGCGGCGATCCCCTTGAGCGTCAAGACCGACCTGGTGCAGGGCCTGGAGAAACTCGGCGACGTCAAGGGCCGCGCGAAGGTGGTTACGCTCGCCGCGACCGCACGCTCGGAGGAGCAGGCGCGCTTCCTTGTCACCGCCGTTCGCCTGCTCGGGAAGGCACACGCACTGGACGAGGTGACGGCGACCGGCACGGTCGTCGGCCGGGAGAAGGGCGGTGGCATCGTCGTCCCTGCGCCGGTCGACTACGTGTCGTGGACCGAGCGTGTGGCGCGCTTCGCCAATCGCGCCGACCTGAAGGCGTCGGAGCGCAGCATCTGGCTCACGGGAAAGATGTCGCCGCGGGCCCGACGGGAATTCGAAGCGCTCGGCTGGAAGGTGAACGAGGACGTGCGATAGCGGGTACGCCCCAGGTTCCCGACGTCGTGCCCGGTATCGGCAGCAACAAGGCGTCTGCGCGGGCGCATCGCTCATCGGCGCTTTTCCTTGACCCGTCCCTTCGCGGTGTCTTAGCACCCTGAACAATGACTCGAGGGCGGACGCCGGGAGCTGTGAGCCTGGGGGGCCTCGTCATCGTTGCGCTCCTGGTGGCATCACCCGCACGCGCGCTCGTCATCGAGGCCGGCAGCGTGAAGCTCGCCTCGCGCTCGGACGACGTTCGGGTGAAGGGACGCTACGACGGCGTCACGATCGACGGCGCTGCGGCAGTCGTGGTGACGATCGATCGCGTGTCCCTGCGAGTGCCGCTCGCGTCGTTCGCCCGCAAGCGGAGCATCCTGACCCATCGCGGCCCGGGCGGACCGGGGCAGATCTCGCGCCTCCGGATCGACCTTCGCAAGCGACGCTTCCTGTTCACCGCCACGGGCTGGGCGCTCGCCGGTCTCTCGAACCCGTTCAGGTTCGCGATCGGCACCGACGCCGCCACCGACTGCAGCATGGCCCGGCTGCGTGGCCGCGCCGGTCGGCGTCGCAAGCGCCCCACGATCCGGCTGGCGGTCGTCCGCGCGGACGCCTGCGGTGGCCTGGGGATCCCGCGCGTGAGGCCGGTCACCGTTCCCGTCGGCGTCTCGACCGAGGTGCGCGTCCGGGTCGACGTCCCGGCGGGGGCCGGTCTGGACACCGCGAGCGTCCGTCTCTTCCGGACCGACGGCGCCGGGAGCCCGGCCGGCGACGCGCTGTGCACGATGTCGCCGGACCCCGCCGCTCCCGGTGCCTTCGGCTGCTCGACCACGGTCGCCGAGGCGGCCGCGTCGCTCGTCCCCCTCGTCGTCACGGGCCGGGCGGCCGGGGCGGACGTCTCCTCGCCCGGCGTGACGCTGCCGGTCGTCGCGCCGCCGACCGATCAGGACCTGACGGCGGTCGGCGCCGCGGCCGAGGAGGCCGAGGCCCTCTGGGAGCAGAGCCGGGACCGCCTCGGCGACACGCTCGCCGCACGGATGGAGACGCTGCGCGCGCTGGGCGGCGTACCCGGCATCATGGACGCGGCGCTCAGTCCGGACGGTATCGACATCGTGATGCGCTATACGACGGGCTGGCTCGGCGGTCTCGTGCTGAACCGCCCCGCCGAGGATGGCGGCGCAGCGCAATCCGTCCCTCGTCCGGAGAAGGCGACGCCCTCCGCACACCTCGCCGGATCGGGTACCCCGCTCAGCGTCTTCCGCTCGTGTCCCGCCGAGGGGTCCGGCGTCTGCTGCACATCGTCGACGGCGCGCGCGCCGCTCCTCGGCCGGCGCGTGCTCATCTGGTATCCGGGCTTCTTCAAGGTGGAGGACGGCCCGATCGCGCAGCAGAAGTTCGCTGCCGGCGCCTGCCTCGGCTTCGGCAAGCCGCACATCGTGACCGGCGCCGCGGCCGATGTGGCCTCCGTGCTCGACTTCCCGAACTACGAGACCGTCGTGATCTCGAGCCATGGCATCGTGGACGGATACGACCGCGTCGTGCTGGTCACGGCCGAGGGCGGCACGCTGGAGTCGCTACGAAGCGAGGAGAAGCGGCTCGCCGACGGTGACGTCGAGGTCGAGGTGTTGCCGGTGAGCAAAACGCAGGGCCTGCTCGGGGTCTCGGAGGATTTCATCGCCGCCATCCCCGGCCGCTTCCCGCCCAACGCCATCGTGTACGCCAGCCATTGCTACAGCGCGTACAAGAATGGAGCGCTTCCCTACGGAACACTCGGCGTCGGCGTCCACTTCGGCTACGACTGGACGACGCACCAAGACTACACCTCGTCGGTCGTGGGGCAGCTCTTCGAGCACCTGGTGAAGCGGTACGAGACGACCGGCGACGCATACGACGCCGTCTCGCCCAAGGTCGACCCGCACGCGCTCTTCGGGCACGTTCCCGATCCGACCTCGTTCCGCACGCTCGCCGAGCTGGCCCAGGCGAACTTCGTGCCCACGGGACTCCGCATCATCGCCTACGTGGGAGCGGCGAGCGTCACGCCGCAGACGTCCGACCTGGCCCCGGGCGAGCAGGCCGTGCTCCGGGCCGACGCCCAGGGCAGGGGGTCGTGCGAGCTCACCTTCCACTGGAAGAACACCGCCGAGCACGGACACCTCACCGGCGATGGGCCGCCCGACGACTTCGAGGGCATGCAGGACGAGGCGACGTACACCGCCAACGACTCGTCGAACGACGAGGGCATCGACGACGTCGGGGTCGAGCTGACCCCGCCGGACGGCGGCAATCCGATCGGCGTCGCCTGCGCGGACGTCGACACGAAGGGCGGCTGCGGTGACGGCGTGCGCCAGGATCCCGAGCAGTGTGATGGGACGGACGATGCGGCGTGCCCGGGGGAGTGCACGGCCTCGTGTCTCTGCGGCACGCGCTGCGGCGACAACCACGTCGACCCGGGCGAGATCTGCGACGGTACCGACGCCGACGTGTGCCCGGGCAAGTGCAAGTCCGACTGCACGTGCGCGATCTGCGGCAACAGCACGACCGATGCGCCGTTCGAGGAGTGTGATCGCTCCGATGACGCCGCGTGTCCCGGCCGCTGCACCGCGGACTGCCGGTGCGGGTGCACTCCCGGCGATCCGAGCAGCTGCCCTGGTCAGTGCTGCGATCCGCTCGACCACCTGTGCGGATACCCGGCGCGCACTGCGAGCGATCCGCCCGTGGGATCGCCGGGCGCCTACTACACCGCGTCCGGCTGCTGCGGCAACGCGCAGCTCCCGCCGGACTTCTGCGGTGGGCCGGGTGGCTTGGCCGTCTGTCCGACCACGTGCGAGGAGAAGCCACAGCGCAGCTATGAATGCCTGTACTGCGACGGCAAGCTGCTCGAGTGGATCTGCGGCGCCGACAGCTGCACTGACTGCTCGGGGCCGAGCTGCAAGTAGCGTGGCCGGCCGCACTCGTCAGACTTCATCCCATACCGAGAGCCGAACGGCCGCCAGGTAGCGGCCCGCTACCCGAGAAGTAGCGCACCTCTCGGGAGGGTCCCATGGGAGGCGGCCGGCGACGCGCGAGCCCCATCAGCAATCTCCTCGGGGTCGAAGTTCCCCTGGCCCGATGGTCGCCTTCGCAGACCCGGAGGATTTGAGGTGACGTATGGAACAGAACCGGCAAGGTGACGTCAGAGGCGAGTATGCTCTCGCAACCGGCGAGGCGGCTACGCACCGGCTTCGGGTGTTGCATGGCCTCTACGGGGCGGGCGCCCGCCGTGTCCTTCTTCGGGCTGGGATCGGGCGCGGGATGCGGGTCGCCGACCTGGGATGCGGCATAGGCATGGTGACGACGCTCTTGGCCGAACTCGTCGGTCCCGACGGGCAGGTGGTCGGAGTGGACGCCAGCGGCGAGCAGATCGCTCGAGCGCGCGAGCTGTTGCCCCCCGGCGTCTCGAACGTCAGCTTCATCCAGGCGAGCGCGGCCGACACCGGATTGCCCGCCGAGTCATTTGACCTCGTCTATTCCCGCTTCCTCTTGCTTCACCTCACCGAGCCCGAGGAGGCCCTGCGGGAGATGCATGGTTTGCTCCGGCGGGACGGTGTCCTGGTCTGCGAGGACGGCGATCTGACGTCGGCAGGCAGTCATCCTCCTTCGGCGCTCGACGCCTTCGCCGACCTCTGGGGCCGTCTGGGTCCCACTCGCGGGCTGGACTACACGGTCGGTCGCGATCTCTTTCGGATGATTCTCGCGGCCAATTTCTCCAGCCCGGAGATCACCTTCAACCAACCCGTGGTGGCTCGCGGCGAGAACAAGCGATTCCTGGAGTGGTCGGTGGCAGAAGCCGGTCCAGCGTTCCTTGCCGCAGGACTCGTCACGCGCGGCGAGCTGGCTCGCCTGCTGGGCGAGATGCAGCGGATCGCGGAGGATGAAACGGTACTCGCTCTGATGCCGCGGATGAGCCAGGTATGGGCGCGAAAACTCGTTCCGTGCGCATCGGCGGCGTAGCACTCCAGCGCCGTCTCGCGCCCTGGGCTGCGACGGTGCGGCCGGGCGGCCTCAGGCAGGATACTTGCCGGTGATGTAGTTCTCGAGGTGCTGGATGGTCTCCTCCTGCTCGGAGATGATCGACTTCACCAGGTCGCCGATGGAGACCACGCCCACCACTTCGTCGCCCTCGAGCACCGGGAGATGCCGCACCCGGTTCGCGGTCATGAGAGCCATGCACGCGTCGATCGTGTGATCGCGGGTCACCGAGATGACCGCGCTCGTCATGATCTCGCCCACCCGCGTCTCCTTGGAGGATCTCCCTTTGAGGATGACCTTGCGGGCGTAGTCGCGCTCGGAGACCACCCCCACGAGCCGGCCCTCGTCGATCACCAGCAGGGCTCCCACACCTCTTTCGGCCATCATCTCGATGGCCTCGTAGACGGAGGCGCTCGGGAGCAGCGACCAGACCTCGGCTCCCTTGTGCTTGAGCACGGTGGAGATCGTGACCACCAGCATCCTGGCCCTCTCTCGCGCGTCCGGGCGCGCCTTCATGCCTAATACGATGGCTCTGCCTCGGACTGCAAGAGCGGTTCGCCCCGGTCGCGCGGACGAGATCACACACCCGGCCCCTCTATCGGACGACGCCCGGCGTATCCGTCGCAACCACCTGACAGCGCAATTCGAACGGATGCGCGATCGGCTGCGGCGGCTCCGGCGGAGTCCCCTGGGCTTCGCTCCACCATCCGAACGCCCCCTCGCGGGTCGCACTCGCGACGACCCACGGGCTCCAGGTGTCGGGCGCCTCGTTTCCGAGACGTGGCAGATGGAACAGCTCGAGCGCATCGTGCCGCGTCGGCTGCCCGGAGTCGGGCCACGCCACCTGGACGCCGTAGCTCGTGCGGCCCTCGACATCCGCCTGCCCCAACACGTCGTCGATCGCCCACACACGGAACTGGTCGCGGACCTCGAAGGTCACCGACTGGAGGCCTCCCGTCCGGACGCTCTCGGGCTCGAACAGCTGGACCGACAGCAGGCTGCCGCGCTCGTCCGTCATGAGCGGATCGGGCAGGTCGCGCGCGACCGGCACCCGCAGCTCGCAGTGGCGATTCACCCAGTTGCCGGTGACGCGATCGCGAACGTACACGAAGTTGGTGCGCGTCGTGCGGAAGTGTTCCGCGACGTAGCGGCTCGACGGCCCTGCGGCCGGGCACGCGACGACGGTCGCGAGGCAGGCTGCGCCGGCGAGGGCCGTTCCGCCACGTCGGATCAGGACCCTCCTCGCAGGCGCCCTGACCGGATCGAGCGTCGTCATCGCAACCGTCCAGCTTCAGGCACGCCGGTTCTATCGTGCAGAGCGCGGCCGGAATCGAGCCCGCAACACGGCGCCGTGCGGACGCGGCGGGCCGGGCGCGCTAGAGAGCTCCCAGGAGACCGGCTGCGTCGGGTCGGGCTCGTAGACGCACAGGATCCCCGTCCGGACGCTCCGCTCGAGGTGGTGTCCGAGCGTCGGGCTCTCCTCCGCGATCCGGCGGACGGCGCCGCGGATCGCCTTGGTGACGGCGGTCCGCGCCCGCTCGGCGGGTGAGCCGGCCTGGCGGAAACGGCCGCCGAGGCCGACGGCGCTGGCGATGGTCGTCGTCAGCCACTCGATCTCGGCCTCGATGGGCGCGATCCGCCCGAGGTCGTGCTCCGCCGACGACTCGTCGAGCGCCGTGCGGAGCGCGGCGAGGCGGCTCGCGTACTCGGCGCGGCTTCGCTCGTCGAGCACCGGCTCGGCGGGACCCCGCCGGCCGGGCGACCCGGGTCCGGTACCGGCTCTGCCCGTCCCGACGAGCTCCGTCGCCGCGAAGGCTTGCCGCGGGTGGCCGACGAGCAGATGCAGGTAGCCGAGCCCCCGGGCATCTCGCAGGCGGACGACGTGCTCGCCGCTGCCGACCGTCCAGTACTCCCCCTCGAGACGGAAGACCCACCGGTGCGTGGCCGCGTGCGTTCCATGGACCGCGCAGGGCGGGGCGGTGCCGAGCCGCTCGAGGCGCGCCACGAGCCGCACGATGCCGAGCGCCCGGGCGGTCGCGAGCGCACCGTCGAGCAGTTCCTGCGCGCGGGCGCGGTCGGCGGGGGCTCCGCGGGCAAGCAGCATCTCGCCCCACGCCGCCCGGGTCTGGGCGACGAAGGGCGCGGCTCCCGTCCGGGAGTCGGCCGCCTCGGCTCGCGCGAAGTGGTCCGCCGCGACGTCCACGTTCCCCTGCGTCGCCGCCAGGTGACCGAGGTAGCGCTCCACGGAGCCGAAGCACGCGGAGTGGGCGACGACGATGTGCAGGTGGGCGTGGGGCTCGAGCAGCCGGTAGAGGACCGCGGCGCGCGGCGTGTCGGCGAGCAGCGCGGCGGTCTCGGACGTGTTCATCATCGCCGGGAACCAGTTGCCATCTCGCGGGACGCCGCCGAAGTCGTCGGCGGCGAGGAGATCGAGCTCGCGACGCGCTTCCTCGACCCGTCCGAGCTCCGCGCACACGCGCGCGAAGGCCGAGCGCCAGACCGGCAGCATCGGGAAGCGCTCGGCGAGCTCGCCCATCGTTCCGACGACGTCCTCGAGCGCACCCGGCCGGCCGCCCTCGAGCGCGAGGGCGACCCGCTGCACGGCGAAGAACTGGAGGGCGGTGACGCCCTGGCGCTCCTCGATCGCCGCGGCCTCGCGCGAGAGCGCGGCGGCACGCTCGAAGTCGCCGCGCATGAGCGCGCGCGCGGCACGGAGGAGCCGCGCCCGCCAGCGGAACTCGGGAAGCCGGAGGCCGTCGGCGAGGTCGGCGTAGCCCGCGATCTCCCGGTCGGCCGCGCCGACGTCGCCGTGCTCGAGGAGGTGCGCGACGTACCAGCCGGTCGCGACCAGCTCCACCTCGCGGAGCCCGAGGCTCGCGGCGACGCGCGCCGCTTCCGCGGTGAGCGCGAGCCCCTCGTCCGGCGTGTCCGGACCCCAGATGGTGAAGTGTCGCCGGATGAGGGCGGTCGCGAGGACGTCCGGCCGCCCGAGGCGACGCGCCATCTCCACCGCCTCGCCGGCGAGCGCGGCGCCCCGCGCCCGCGCCTTCGTGAAGTAGAGCGCCTCCCCGAGGCGCCCGAGCAGGTGGGCGCGCAGCGGCACCTCCGCCGGGCCGATGGCCGCGAGCGCGTCCTCCAGCAGGTCGACCAGCCGGCGATCCGGGCCGCCCGACTCGGTCGGCGCCGAGTGCCCGAGGCCGAGCGCGGAGCGGGCGAGCAGCTCTGCGTTTCCGAGCCGGCGCGCGGCGGCGGCGGCCTCCGCGAAGGTGGCACGTGCCCGCGCCGGGTCGGCCGCCCGGCGGTACGCCTCGCCCAGCACGAGGAGGATGGGAACGCGCTCCGTCTCCCCCGACCCGTGGGCGGCGAGCGCCGCGAGCGCAAGCTCGCAGTGCCGGGCGGCCTCCTCGGGCGCGAGGCGCGCGAGCGCGTGCTCGGCGGCGCGCCGCGCGTAGCCGGCTGCGCGCTCGACGTCGCCTGCGCCGGCCGCCTCGAGATGGTGGTGCGCGATGGTCGCGAGGTGCGGCTCGAGGTGGCCCGCATGCAGACGCTCGAGGGTCTCACCGGCCTCGCGATGCCGCCGCAGACGCTCGGCGGGTCGCAGGTCCTCGTAGTGCGCGTCGCGCACCAGCACGTGGGCGAAACGGAAGCGGCCGGGATGCCCGGCGACGGGGGCCAGGAGACCGAGGTCGATGGCGTCGGCCAGCAGCTCGACCAGGCGTGCGGCCGGCGTCTCCGCGAGCCCGGCCAGCACCGGAAGGTCGAACTGCCGCCCGAGCACCGCCGCGAGCCGCAGCACGTCGCGCGCCTCGGGCGCCAGTGGAGCGCAGCGCTGGCGGATCGCATCGCGCACGCCGTCGGGAATGGGGAGCGGCGCGGGTCGATCGATGCCCCGGGGACCCTGCTCGACGAGCAGCAGCCGAACGAGCTCGTCGACGAAGAACGGGTTCCCGCCCGTCGCCTCGTGGATCGCCCGCACGGTCTGGGGCGTGAGCGCACGGCCCGCCCGGCCGCCGGCGAGCGCCGCCACCTCGGTCTCGTCGAGGCCGCGGAGCGAGAGGGTACGCCCCTCCCGCGCGAGCCGCGCGAAGAGCTCGGCCGTCGCCGGGGAGCTGCGGATCTCCGTCTCGCGCATGAGGCCGAGCACGAGGAGCCGGCTCGCGGGCGCCGTCCGCGCCACGAAGAGGAGGAGCAGGAGTGACGGGGAATCGGCGGCGTGGAGGTCGTCGAGCACGAGCAGCGTGGGCGTCGCCCCCGCCGCCTCCCGCAGGAGCGCCGCCGTCGCGTCGAAGAGCAGGAAGCGGGCGCGTTCGGCCTCGACCTCCGGGGGCCGTGACTGCCGCGGGAGACGCTCGGCCAGCTCCGGCAGGAGCCGGACCAGCTCGCGGCTGCGGTCGCCGAGCGCCAGCAGGAGCGCGTCGCTACCGACCTCGTCCATCAGCGCGCGCACCGCCTGCACCCACGGCCAGAAGGGCGGCGCTCCGCCGCTCTCCCACGCCCGGCCCCAGAGCACCGGCATCTGCCGCTCGCGCGCCCGGGCCGCCAGCTCGATCGCAAGCCGCGTCTTCCCGATGCCCGGCTCGCCGGAGACGAGCACGAGCCCGCCTTGCCCGGCACACGTGCGGGCGAGCGCGTCGGCGAGGATCCCGATCTCGAACTGCCGGCCGACGAACGACGGCGATCCGGCCGGCGCGCCTGGCACCTCGGGCTGCACCCCGCCGGTCTATTACCTGACGGCGGGGTGGCGGTGCCAGGGCGAAGGAAGAGATGCAGCGTCAGGTCACGAACACCACGAGGGGGCCGGGTCCCGTGATCGTGCCCTGGCCCGTCGGCGGTCCGAGCACCGCGTTGCCGACGAAGACCGTGTCGCCGCCGTGGCAGCCCGCGACATCGAGCCCGCCGACATTGTTCGTCATGCCCTCGTACAGGAGGTCGTTCGTCGTCTGGAGGTACACTGGGAGCCCCGCGACCGGTGCCCCGACCGCGTCGAGCGCGAACACCGTGACGTGACCGACGAAGCGGTCTTCGTCCTTGTTCACGACCGAGCACTGGGTGGCGACGATCGGGTGGGCCCCGGGCGGCGCACCGAGCACGGGGGGGAAGGTGATGCTGCCGAGGATCGAGTCGCGATCGAGCGGGGTCAGGATGCGCCAGCGATCGGCGGCGTCGACGTAACGGCTCCGGAGCTTCTCCCAGCACGGGGTGCTTCCCTCCCACGTGCCGTCGGCGTGGGGGTTCTCCTCGCGTCCGGAGCAGATCTTCGGCGCGCGGCTCTGGAGCCACATCATGCAGGAGGCGATCGGGTTTCCGGGAGGCGCCTTCAGCTTGAATCCCCCGGGGCTCGTCGGATCCGGCAGCGCCGGATCGAGCACGGTGAAGGGGTTCGTCACGACGAACAGGTTGCTGCTGCAGGCCTTGCCGGGATTGTTGTCCTCGTACTCGTCGCTCAGGTCGAAGCCGTAGTGCCCGAACTCGTGGGCGTGGGTCGGCGGGGTGTCCGAGCGTGACATCTGCATCGAGCTGCCGAGCGCGTTGTTGCCGAGGAAGCCGCCCGTCACGTTGTTCACCTCCGCCCGCAGGTTGGCGTCCGCGTGCACGCGGTAGTCGGAGTCGTCATAGGCCTGGCGGTCGTCCATGACGGTGCAGCGGTCGATGAAGTACTGGCCGTCGGTGGCGTTGAAGAGGAAGCGCGAGGCGGCGATGATCTTGTCGCGCTCGAGGATGAGGTCCGCCATGTCGCCGTCCCACTCGAGGCTTGCGAGGATGTTGAGCCCGAAGAGTACGCGGTCCTTCCGGACGGTGGTGACGATCAGCTGGCTCGGGTCCGACGGCTTCGCCGGCGTCACCTTGCCGTCGAACCCGACCCAGGCGTTGGTCAGGTAGACGCGGTAGTTCCAGTTCTGGATCGAGTTCGCCATGTGCGTGTTGCGGTAGGTCGGGTGCTCGAGAATGAGCTTCCGGACGTAGATGTTCCGCGGCAGCGTGATGACGCCGAGGTCGAGCATGCCCCCCGCGTCGGTCGTGCCGGCGGCGATCGTGTCGACGAACACCTCCGCGCCCGGCACCGGGTTGCGTGACTCGTCGAGTACCAGGAGGAAGACGTCCGGGCCGGCCGGCTTGACCGGGAAGGGCGGGAACGGGGCGGGCGCGAAGGTGGAGTTCGCCTTCTTGAGCTTCACGGTGCCGGCGATGCCGTGGCTCGGGTCGAAGACCTGGTCGAACCCCGCGACGTCGGTCGCGTCCACCTCGACCCGGTTGAAGTGCCACTCGTCGTTGCCGCTCGGCAGGAATGTCAGGCTGATGCTCCGCGCCTTGTCGCGGGGGACGGGCGGGCTCAGCGGCACCATGAAGTAGTTGCGGTTGTGGTCGACGAGCTTGACCGAGGACGGGACCAGGACGAACGTGCGCGGCGCCTCGCCGTCGATGCCGAAGGCGAGGTTGACGGTGCTGCCCCCCTCGAGGTTGTCGTCGTCGGTGTCGATGCCGACGGCGAGGGAGACCATGTCCCGCAGCTTCGAGGGATCGAAGGACGGGAGGACGCCCGAGAAGGCCGTGCCGTCGTTCTCGAACTTGTGGTCGAGCACCGCGTCGGCGAACGCCGTCTGGGTAGCGGAGCTGCCCATGCGAACGCTCATCGAGCGGAGGACCCACTGGTCGTCATTGAGGCCTCCGCCCCGGTCGGCGACGAAGCGGATGCCGATCCGCCGGACGTCCGTCCGGTCGACCACCTGACCGATCGGGTGCTGGGAGAACGGGGTGAGGGTGTTGTCCGGCAGGCGGGTGCCACCGGCCACGCTCGGCACGACGACGAGGCTGTTGTCGCCCAGCTCGAGCAGCAGGTCCGCCCGGCTCCCGGCGCGGAAGTCGTCGTTGCCGGTCATGAGCTGGACCGAGACGAAGTCGTCGGCACGGAGCGGCGGGGCCGCCGCGACGAGCCCGAGCAGGGCCAGCACACCAATGGTCTTCGCCATGGGTCCTCCGTCACGGAACCGGAACCGCGGCCACGTAGGTCGCGTCGAAGCGCCCCTGGATGCCGCCGACGCCGACCGCGGGGTTGAACGTCGTCGGGACCGCGTGCCAGGTGCCGCCGAGGTCGGTGAAGATCACGACCGGCTTACCCGCGAGGCGCGGGTCGAGCGGACCGTCGTCAGTCATGGGCGCCAGGTACTCGAGCGGCACGTCGACGGCCTGCTGCGAACGCGCGAGCCGCCCGATGCCGAAGCGCCAGGCCTCGCTCACCAGCGCGTAGCCGCCCGGGATGGCGCCGGTCGGCACGTACGCGTTCCCGATGACGAAGAGCCGCGCCGTCCCGGCCATCTCGGGGGGCACCCTCGCCCGGAAGGTCCCGTCCGGGCTGTCGACCAGGAGGGGCACGCGGTCCCGCGACGGGATGACGCGGTACCGCCCGAGCCATACCTGCCCCCCGCCGCTGCCCGCTGGCAGCGTCACGGCGAAGCTCGCGTCCGTCGTCGTCTTCGGGACGGGCGCCTTGATCACCCAGCGGTCGAGCGCGAAGCGCGGCGCGGCGGCGGCGCGCACGACCGTCCGGGGATCCCGGTAGAAGATGCGGAGGGTGGGGGCGGCGGCGCGGTTCAGACCCGGGGCCACGATCTCGAGCCGGAGCCGGGCGCCGCGGGCGGCGACGAGGGCGTTCGTGTTGGCGGCGTGGCCGGGCGGGGCGGCGGCCAGGACGAGGATCGCGAAGGCGGCGAGCGACGGTCGTGACATCGGCGGGCCTCCTGAAAGGAAGGCGTGAATTCTGGCGGCACGGTGTGACGAGTCCCGGCGGCATGCGGGTTGCTCCCCGGGTGGCCACGTGCCGCGATCACTGCGGAGCCGGCGATGCTCCGTGGGGATTGCCTCTGCGCTCGGGCCTCTGATAGGCGAACGAACGGAGACCGACCATGCGCACTTTCGCATGGAAACCGAAGGCACCTCATCGGAGCGATGGGGTGAGCGCGAGCCCTCGACGACAGGGCACGCTCGGGAATCAGACCGAACAGCGGCCGCCGGAAGCCAGGACGGGAGACGTCGAAGGAGCCGGCCCGATTACCGAGATCGCCCGCTCCGGCCACGACTTCAGCCGGATACCGGTGCACGCCGCCGTCGGGCCGACGGGTCCGCACGGTGGGCTGCATTCCACTCCTGCAACCCTGGAGAGCCCGTCCGCTCCTCGAAGTGCGGCCCTCGCGAGCTGGGTGTTTCGACCCACGACCAGCCCTCCGGCTCCCGAGAACGCGCCGGTGCAGCGCGATGGCTTCCACGGTCCCGCCTGGAAGGCCAGCAGTGAGAGTCTCTGGTACTTCAACGGCGAGCGGAACGACAGCGTGAATCCGACCGAGGTGACCCTGACGGCGGCGACGAGCCACGCTGGCCGCTTCGATTGGCAGGTCGTCGAGGGTGGAGACAAGGTCGAGTTCGTCGTCGGCCACGATTCCGGGCACGCCGTCTCATCGCAGGACGACAACCGCGTACGCGTGCGGAGCAAGGACGGCAGCACGAAGGGCGAGGACGACGTCCGAATCGGCGTCGCCCACCGCGACGGAAGCGGCGCCGTGAGGGCGGGAGAGGCGCGGCTCGGCGTGCGGACGCCCTCGACGATGCGTGCCACCGGCCACACCGTGGCGACGCCGGTCGCCGCGTATCCGGACACCGACGACCACGGCGCGGTCGTGGATGAGCCGGAAAAGCAGAAGACCGAGGACGAGATGCGGACGGCGACGGCGCTGCCGCAGTCTGCTCCGAGCATGAAGCACAAGGGCGCTACCCACAGCAGCCACGCCACCTTTGCCTACGAGACGCACGAGAACTACGAGGTACTCGACGACAAGGGCGTGCCAATGAAGGGTTTCGACGTCAACGAGAAGTTCACGACCGCGCCGACCAACGACGCAGCCAAGTGTGACTGGCGCCGCGGCGCCGCGGGCGGTCTCCATGCGCCCGGCTCGACCTTCTTCGACAACATGCAGGGCGAGGTCAGCTCGAAGACCCCGACCCCGCAAAACCCGCAGGCACCGCTCGGCAGCACGAAGGTCCAGCACTGGACCCAGGAGTGGTACGTCGGCAGCACGACGCCCGGGAAGGGAACGAAGGTCCAGACGAACACGTTCCAGAAGTATCGGGATCACGCCGCCCACGAATGACGGAAGCAGATATGCCGAACCCGCCAGAGCCGTTTCCGGGCGTCTTCCCCGGGACGATCGGGGTTCCCCCCGACCTCGCGCGGCTTGTCGCGGCCTCGGACCTCGTCTGCGTCGCCCGCGTGAGAGGTGTGAGCAAGCTGGGGACGGTGACGTACCTCGTGAACGGCGCGCCGGTGTCGTTCGACCGCGTCGTGGCGTCCCTCGACGTCGAGCGGGCGCTCGCGGGATCGGCGGCCGAGCTCGCCGAGGTGGAGTTGCTGGAGCTCGACGAGCCTTCCGCGCTGGCACGTCTCGCCCAGGGCGAACGCGCGGCGCTCTTCCTCGTTCGCCGCGGCGATCGGTACGTGCTCGCCGACCCGGTGACGGCGTCGATCAACCTCGAGCGTCTCGACGAGGAGGTGCGCCGGGCGCTGATCGAGGCGCGGGGGAGCGCGGACGCCGAGGTCGCCCGGATCGCCGCAGGGTTGTTCGCGGAGCTCGGTCCGTGAGCGTCGAGGCCTTCTCGGCTCACGAGCTCCGTTGGCTCGGCTGCCGCGAGAAGAGCTGCTGCTCGACCTACTCCGTGATGCCCACCGGAGCCGACCTCTGGCGGATCTCTCGCTCGCTCGAGCTCCAGGTCTGGGAGTTCACCCGCTTCGCGGATGCGGAGCCGGGCGGGGCGGGCTCGTTCGCACTCGACGCGGACGGGCCGCGCTTCCAGGTCGTGCTCGCGAGGCGGGCGGCGGACGGGCCTTGTCTCTTCCTCTTGCGCCTGCCGGACGGCCACGCGCAGTGCGCGCTCGGGAAGCTGCGGCCGACCGTGTGCGAGGCCTATCCAGCGGTCCTCGACGGGGGCAAGGCGCGGGTCGGCGACCACGCCGGCTGCACGTGTGGCCCCTGGACGCAGGCGTCGCTCGACGACGCCGACGAGCTCGAGAGGCTCCGGCGTCTGGAGCGGGAGCGACGCGAGCACTACGAGATGGTCGCCGAGTGGAACGCGTTCGTCGCCGCCGATCCCGACCACCGCGACTACCCCGAGTTCTGCGACTTCCTGATCAATCTGTGCGAACGCCGGTACGGCGGGCTGGGCGCGTGACATGTCCGACACCGGGACGAGCGTCTGCGCGACGTGCCATGCGCGCTGTTGCTTCGCGTACGCCGTCCACGTCACCGGCCACGACGTCTGGCTGATCGCCCGTCGTCTCCGGCTGGACGCCGCGCAGTTCGTCGTCGCGCTCGACGCTACCGAGCATCAGCCGAACGCCTTCCGTCTCGACCGCTCGGGGAGAGCGTTCGTCCTCGCACTCGGCAAGCAGCGCGTCGAGAACCCACAAGGCGAGTGGGCGTGCGTTTTCTGGCTTCCGCTGCCGGGCGGCAGCGGCCGCTGCGGCATCTACGCGGAGCGCCCGAACGTCTGCCGGACCTACCCCGCGTACCTCCGCGACGGCGCCGTCCATCTGCGCCGGGACGCGGCCTGTCCTCCGCGCGCGTGGAGCGTCGCCGGTCTGGACCTGGCGTCGTGGCGGCGCGAGCTCGAGCGAGGTGATCGGGAGAAGCAGGTCTACGAGACGGTGGTCCAGAGCTGGAACGAGCGAATCGACCAGCCGGTCTCACTCGGCGTGTTTTACGACTACCTGCTGACCGCCTACGACGAGCTCGCGATCAATCAGGCGCCGACCTGAGTGTGTCATGGAAAGCCCGGGTGAGCCCGGACCTCGGACCCCGCGCCGCCCCGCACCATCGCAAACAGGATGCGGCAGGCCCCCCTCGCCCCATGCTCTGCATCGGGAAGCGGTAGCGGTTGGCCCGGCGTCTCTAGGGTCTGCCACACCGCTCCAAAAAACGTTGACCGGACCGGCGCCAGTCGGTTACGTCTCCTGGGCCCGGTCCCATGAGCACGCTCCGCATCAGACTCCTCCTTCTTGCCGCAGTACCGCTGGCAATCACGCTGACATCTGCCGGCCGGGCGCAGGCCCAGTCGCGCGTGATGTGCCAGAAGAAGAACGGCGCCCTCTCCGTGCGCGTGGGCTTCTGCGCGAAGAAGGAGACCCCGGTCGAGATCGAGGACCTCGGTCTCGTCGGTCCGCCCGGACAGGATGGGCAGGACGGCCGGCAGGGGGAGGACGGCGCGCCGGGCGCGGACGGGCGGCCCGGTCCAGCCGGAGCGGCCGGACCGACGGGCGCTGCGGGCGCGCCCGGAGCCACCGGGCCGGCCGGGCCACCGGGAGGTGCCACGGGTCCTACCGGTCCCACCGGTTTGACCGGCGACGTCGGACCCGCGGGTCCGCCGGGTGCTCAGGGGGGGATCGGGCCCGCAGGTCCGACCGGACTCACCGGGCAGAAGGGCGACAAGGGCGATACCGGGCCCAGCGGCGCGCAGGGCGGAATCGGCCCGACGGGCCCGCAGGGCTCGAAGGGTGACAAGGGCGACATCGGGTCGACGGGTGCGCCGGGGGCGATCGGTCCGACCGGTCCGCAAGGGCAGACCGGGGCTCAGGGCGCGAAGGGCGACAAGGGCGACACCGGCTCGACGGGTGCGCCGGGAGCGCTCGGTCCGACGGGTCCGCAAGGGCAGACCGGGACTCAGGGCGCGAAGGGCGACAAGGGCGACACCGGCTCGACGGGCACGCCGGGGGCGATCGGTCCGACGGGTCCGCAAGGGCAGACCGGGACTCAGGGCGCGAAGGGCGACAAGGGCGACACCGGCTCGACGGGCACGCAGGGGGCGATCGGTCCGACGGGTCCGCAAGGGCAGACCGGGGCTCAGGGCACGAAGGGCGACAAGGGCGACACCGGCTCGACGGGCACGCAGGGGGCGATCGGTCCGACGGGTCCGCAAGGGCAGACCGGGGCTCAGGGCACGAAGGGCGACAAGGGCGACAAGGGGGATACGGGCAATACAGGCAACACCGGCTCGCCCGGAGACCAGGGTCCCGCCGGTCCTACGGGTGCGACAGGATCCACCGGCGACACCGGGCTGGTCGGCCCCACGGGCGATCAGGGGGAGAGAGGATTGCCTGGAGACACCGGTCCGACGGGCCCAACCGGCGCGACGGGCGGCGGTTCGCTGGCGCTGCGCGCGTTCCAGGAGGAGTCCACGGTCACGGATACCCCGAGCACGATATCCGGAACGCTCTCCCTGAATCCGGGACAGTACGTCCTGATCGGGAAGCTCTATCTGTCGCACCAGGCAGGTCCTCCGCCGGCAGACATCTCGGTCATGTGCGAGATGCGGAAGGACGCCGAGGTACTCGACTTCACCGGTGCCTTCGTCGGCGCGGGGCGGGACGTTCCGCTGACGCTTGCCAGCACGACCGTCGTCCAGGACGCGCCAGGCAGCATCTCGATCGTGTGTGCGACCGATCCGGATGGCTCCGAGGCCACGGCGTTCGCCGTGCAGCTGATCGCCACGCAGGTCACCAGCGCCCAGCTCGTCACGCCCTGACGCCATCCGCGGATGATCCGCGCCAGCCGGGGCGAGCCGAGCGTCGGACCTTACGGTTGCGTCAGCACCGTACGGCTACGACTGGATCGAGCCCCGACTGACGGCGGGATTCCTCGATCGTTCGGAGCTCTCGGGGCCGCCTTCGCGGCCCGCCGGGAAGCTTGGAGCCAGCTGCCGTCCGCGTACCGGCCGCCCATTCACCGGCGGCACCTGTAGATGTGGTTGCCAACGGCTCTTTGGCCTAGGTTGACAGATCCTCGGATATCTGTCGAGAGAACCCTATCCTGCAGTGCCCCTCGGCCCTTGGTCCCGGCCTCCGTCTGACCGCACCCGAGCAGATTCACCTGCACCGTCACGGCCTCGCTCCGAGCACCATCGCGGGAGGTAGCTCGATGGACACGAAGCTGCTGATCAGGGTGATCGCGCGCCGTCGAGCCTGGTTGTTCCGACGCCTCGACGTGCACAAGGCTCTGAACCTCGCATCTGCCACCGTGGACTTCGCCCTCAAGCGCGAGAAGATTCGGGCGCTCCCGCCGATCGTGAAGATCGACATCAGCCCCCTCTGCAACCTGCGCTGCACCGCGTGCGTGCACGCCGACCCGAACGGCAACGCCGCCCTCGAGAAGCAGACATTCGGGCGGGGGCAGAGGATGGCAGTAGATCAGTACCGCCGGATCATCGAGCAGATCAAGGGCAAGACGGCGGCGGTATCGCTCTACTATCTGGGCGACCCGATGACCCACCCGGATCTCGACGGCATGTGCCGCATCGCGGCCGATGCGGGACTGCAGGTCCACGTTTCCACGAACTTCAGCTTCGGGTTCACGGACGAGCGCATTCGCAGCATCGTGCAGAGCGGTCTCTCGCACCTCACGGTGTGCATCGACGGACTCTCGCAGGAGAAATACGAGCGCACACGCGTCGGCGGCAATATCGCTCGCGTCGTGGGCAATCTCGAGCGCGTCGCCTCGGTGCGCACGGAGCTTGGCCAGAAGTCCCCGCTCATCGAGGTCCAGTACATCATGTTCCAGCACAACCTCGATGAGGTAGAGAAGGCACGCACGCTCTGCGGGAACCTCGGCGTCGATCAGTTCTCGGCCTTCTGGGGCGATCTCCACAACTGGACCGACCACGATCCCGGCAACTGTGCAGTGACCAGTCCGCGCGCGGCGAGGGCCCTGCCGCGCTGCTACTGGCCGTACTTCTCGACCGTCATCAAGTGGAACGGCGACGTGATCCCCTGCTGCACGTACCGCCATGGGAGCCAGTATGTGCCAAACGCCGATGCGCGGGTGTTCGGCAACGTGTTCGCGAGGGACCTTGTCGCGATCTGGAATTCGCCGGAGTATCGGCAGGCGCGGCGGCTGGTGTCCGATCCGGGGCGCTCAGGTCGGGAGCCCGAGCTCAAGAGACACTTCTGCGACTCGTGCCCGGTGCTCTTCGAAACCACCCACGACCACCATGTCCGGAAGGGCGACCGCGTGCGCTTCGAGGAGGTCTACACCCTGAACGAGAAGGGCAGACCGGTGCGGAAGGGCGGGACGGCACTCCGACCGGCTCGACGGGCGGGTCGTTCGTAGTCCGCCGCGAGCGCGACGCTCGTGGCTTAGTGGTCGGGCAGCCTCACCGTCGGGCAGCACACCCAGGATCTCGCAGGGCGCCGGCACCACGACGCCCCCAAGGCTCGAGCGACCCCGGATGGCGGCTACCAGGACCTTCCTGGCGCGTTCCCGGTCGCGAGCGCCCGCGGGGCCAGATGAGAGACGGCGCGGGACAGCCAAGAGGCGATGTGTGGATCCTCGATGGGCGGCGTGAGCGCCCTCAGTGGTAGTCGCCCCTGTAGGTGCCGTGGGTCTGCCCCTCACGGGTGCAGCCGCAGGTGTCCTGGATGATCCCGCGCGCCTCATCGATGGAGGCGGCATACGGGCACTTGTCGCTGACGCACGCGGCAAACGCGGCAGGCGCCGAGGCGGCGATCAGTGCGAGGCCGACCGCTCCGGCAGCGAGGAGATTCTTCATCTTGCGCTCCTCTCGGTTGCTGACGCTCCGCCGTGGTCGAGACCTGGTGCCAGTGGATGTGAGGAGAGCCGCATGCGGAAGTGCATTCCGCGCACACGCCGCGCCGCGCGTCTAGTACCCCGACGCGACATCCTGCTAATGACACTACGAGACATGGGTGCCTGGAATCTAGGTGCAAGCGAACCATGACCGAGTGCACCGTCGACGTTCGATCCGCCGTCGCCTGCCGCGGCGTGCCATGCCCCTTCGTCTCGGGGTGAGGGGCAGGTGGTCGTCGCTGGCGCCGTTTCGCGCAAGGTGCCGCGACGGCGTTGCCGCCGTCACGCCGGCGAGCTCGGTGGCAGGCCCGGGGATCGCGCCGCGGGCGGAGGGGCGTGAGGATGCGCCACCCCGCTCGGCATGGACGGCCAGGGCGCGGCGGGCGAACAACCGGAGGTCAGGACCACTCGCGATCGACCGATCGTCTGAGATTCGCGAGGCAGCCTTCCAC
Organism: uncultured delta proteobacterium; assembly: GCA_963815115.1. GTDB lineage: Bacteria > Desulfobacterota > Binatia > DP-6 > DP-6 > CAVQLX01. The sequence continues at coordinate 1,511,907 of CAWFFN010000005.1, forward strand.
CGCGGCGAGGCATTCCGGGTCGCGCCAGCACCACGCCTCCAGGCTGAGTCTGATGAGCCGGTCCCAGTCGGAGTTGAGGACGACATCACGGCTCTCGTACAGCCGAACGAGGCAAGCCACCGACTTCTGGTCGGTTTCCGCGGCGCCGTTCGGGATCCGGCGAGGGTCGGGCCGCCGCCGGAAGGCGACGACGATCCCTCGTGAGCGACCCGTGGTCGAGAGCGTTGCCTCGGAAGCTCGATCCTCAAACATGATCCCTCGCATCTACCGGACGCCTGCGCCGGTCATTCGCGGGACGGTGCACGGTCGGACGGTTGTCGCAGGTCATCCGGAACCGGGTGGAAGGGCGGCGGCACCCTCGAGAGTGCGCGCGCCGGCTCGGCCTCGGATTCCCATCGTACGCTCGGCCGTCGGGCATCGACCACATGTTCATGTCGACATGTTCATGTCGACCTCGTCGAATCGGATACTTCCAGCTCGCGGGCCGTCCTCACGTCCCCAGCTCCCGTGCTCACTTGCCCGAGCGCCAGCACCCCGCGCATGAAGTCGATCAACTGGCTGGCGGACCCGAAGGACGTCGCCCTGCCCGAGACGATGTGCTCGACCCGGCCACGGAGCTGATCGTCGGGCGCCGTTTCGCTGCTACTGCACTCGACGAGAAATGCCCCTCGGGGAAGCAAGACGGGGCTTTCGGCGGTCGTCGAGCGATCTCCACGGGGGTCCGGCACGCCGGCGTCGTAGCCCCGAACCGGCGCCGAAGTCCCGCGAACATTGCGCGATCATTCCGCAATTCCGGGAAAGCCTACCTGGGGGTGCCCCCAGGCCTCCCTCGACGCGTTTGTCCGATGGCCCGGACGTCGGGTAGACACAAGTGCATGACCTCGGCGCCCAAGGGGGCGAATCTGATCCACTTTGCCCCCTTTGCGCTCGATGCGCCGAACGCGCGTCTGTACCGCGGCGACGAGGTCATTCCGTTGCGAGGCAAGACGCTTGCCGTCCTCGAGTACCTGGTGGCCCGCCCGGGCCGGCTGGTGACCAAGGACGAGCTGCTGAAGGAGATATGGCCGGAGGTATACGTCTCCGAGGACGTCCTCGTCGGATGCGTGCACGAACTGCGGCAAGTCTTCGGCGATACCCGGAGCGCGGCGAAGTTCGTCGAGACGGTGTACCGACGCGGCTATCGATGGATCGCTGGAACCGTCGACGATGAGCGCGGAGAACAGCGCCGGCTCTCGACGCCAGCGGGAGCCCCGCAGCCGGTCCCCATCTTCGTCGGTCGCGAAGCGGACGTCGCGCAACTCCGGTCGTGGCTCGCGCACGCCGCGAGCGGGGTACGGCAGGTGGTCTTCGTCACCGGCGAAGCTGGCATCGGGAAAACCGCTCTCGTGGACGCCTTTCTCGAGGATCTGCTCAAGGCCCCTTGTCTCGTCGCTCGCGGGCAATGCATCGAGCAGTACGGCCCGGCCGAGCCCTTCCTGCCACTGCTCGATGCGCTGGTGCGGCTGGGTCGCGAGCCGGACAACACCTCCGTGGCGTCGACTCTGGAGCGCTGTCTACCGGATCCATTGCTGTCGCCGGCAGCATCCAGATCGATCGGCCCCGGGTCGGGCGGCATCATGCCCGAACGCGCCGTGCGCCTGCTCGGCGGCGCAGTCGAAGCTGTCGCTGCAGAGGGCGTCATCGTTCTCGTCCTGGAGGATCTGCACTGGAGCGATCCGTCGACGATCGACGTCCTCTCGTACGTTGCGCAACGGTCGGAACCGTGCCGGCTGATGGTGCTCGCCACCTACCGGCCGACCGACGTCATTCTCCGTCGCCACCCGCTGCGGGGACTCGCGTCCGAGCTGCGCGCGCGCCGGCGCAGCGAGCAACTCCCTCTCGGTCGCCTCACGGTGGACGCCGTGCACCAGTGGCTCGGATGCCTGTGCTCATCACCGCCGCAAGCGCTGGTGGCATGGCTGCACGGGCGCACCGACGGTCACCCGTTGTTTCTCGTGATGCTCTTCGAGGCACTGGCCACGGCTGGCATGGTCGCGTGTGATCACGGCGAGTGGAGCGTCCAGCCAGGCTACGCCGAGTTCGGCGTCCCGGAGAGCCTCCGCTTGATGATCGACCGGCAGGCCGAGCGTCTGGACGACGCGGATCGGTTCCTCCTGGAGGCCGCCAGCACGGCAGGCACGCACTTCTCGGCGGCCAGCGTCGCCGCCGCCGTGGAGCAAGACGTCGTCTCCGTGGAGGCGCGTTGCGACGCGCTCACGCGCGCGAGCCAGTTCCTTCGCGCGGCCGATCCCTGGCAATGGCCGGACGGTACGGTGGCGGGCGGTTACCGATTCAGCCACGAGCTGTACCGGAGCGTCTTCTACGAGAACCGCCCGCCGGCCCGCGGGCGATTGCTCCACCAACGCATCGGCGAGCGCCTCGAACGAGCCTACGGATCGCGCGCCGACGAGCTGGCGACGGAGTTGTCGATCCACTTCGACCGTGGCGGCGACCCGGCGCGCGCGGTCGCCTATCTCGAGAAGGTCGCGGCAGACTGCAACCGCCGCGGGGCCCATCGAGAAGCGACCGCGAGCGTCCGGCGTGCCCTCGAGATCGTCTCGCTGCAGCCGGACACGCCGGAGCGCACCGACCGGACCATCTTCCTGAACCTCCAGCTCGGTGCCTCCCTGCTGGTAGCGGAAGACTACGCCGATCCCGCGGTGGAGGCCGCGTTCCGGCGTGTCCAGCAGCTCGCCGAGCAAGCCGACGCGCTCCCCCCGCTGCTGACCGCCCTGGCCGGGCTGCACGGTTACCACGCTGCCCGCGCGCAGCTCACCGACGCCGACCGCATCGTCCCGCGCATGATCCAGCTCGCCGAGCGCTTGCCGCTGCCGCAAGCGTCGCTGGTCGCGAATACGTGCGCTGCCTGGTTGCGGTGGAACCAGGGCGAGCTTGCCCGCGCGCGCGAGCACGCCATGCAGGCGATCACCGCCAAACCGGTCGAGGCCATGTCATTTCCGTCCACCTTCGATCTCGTCGGGTATGCGTTCGGGACCGCAGCGTTCGTCGAGATGGCCCTCGGAAACGTCGACGCGGCACGGCTCCGGTCGGAGGAGGGCCTCGCCTGGTCACGCCAGAGCACGCGCCCCGTCGACCGGGCTACCGCACTGGCGCTTGCCGGCATGCTCCACGCCTTCATGAACGAGCCCTCGGCCGCGGGCAGGCTGGCCGCAGAAGCGGTCGCCGTGGCAGACGAGTACGGATACCGGCAGTGGAGAGCCATCGGGCGGTTCATCACGGCGTGGGCCCTGGCGGACGCAGAACGCAATGCCGGCTCGCTCGGCCCCGTGATGCAGGGTCTCGACGAATACACGCGGATGGGGCTGCGGGCACTGCTGTCGTCGCTTCTCTGCTTGGCGGCTCGCGTACACATCCGCGCCGGCAGGAAGCAAGCCGGCATGGAGCTGCTCGAACGAGCCGAAGCGCACGTGCGCGACACTCGCGAACGCTGGTACGAGGCCGAGTTGCATCGCCTCCGCGGCACCGTCGTGCAGTCGCGGGAGCCGGAGACGGCCGAGGCGCATTTTCGACAGGCCATCGAGGTCGCCCGCGCGCAAGGCGCCAGGCTGTGGGAGTTGCGTGCCGCCGTGGACCTCGCGGCGATGTGGGGACAGGAGAGGAAGCGAGCAGCCGCGCGTCACTTGCTGCAGCCGGTGCTGTCCTCGTTTGCAAGCGATGCCGACGCGGTCGATCTGCGGGCAGCGCGGGAGCTGTACGCGCGACTTGCATGAGGAGCCACGGTCACGTTCTTGCGGCGTCCTTTGTGTAGGTTTCCCTCCGGTGTCCCTCGGGAACGAGAGCGAAGCGGGCGGTCAGTCGACCTTGGTGGACGCGACGCACAGCTCGCTGCGCTTGGTCACGTCGAGCTCTCTCGGGCCGAACTGGTCGTTCGTGAAGACCGGCGGGATGTCGAGGTGCTCGCGACCGACCTTGACGTCGTAGCACAGGAGATGGATCGCATGTGTCTCGGCGCCAGGGGACTCGCCGTTCTTGTTCGCCGGGGTGCAGAGCGTCCGCGGCTGCACCACGTCGACCGTCTGGGGTCCGAACTGGTCGATCAGCTGCACCCCGGACACGGGGACGAACTTGGCGGATCCGGACGTGCGGCGCACCTTGTAGCACAGGTAGTGGTCGAGGCCCGTCGGCGCGAGCGGCGGCGGCCCCGTCGAGCTCTTCGTGGCCGGGACCAGCAGCCGGCTGAAGCGCGTCGCGTCGAGGTGGATGCTGCCGACAACTTCTCCGCGATCCCACCGTCGTCGACGACGTATCCGGCGGTCAGTTGCGTGATCGGGGACAACAGCGGTGCGGCCTGCTCGTGCGGCACGAACAGCGGCGTCTATCAGGCGCGGGTCCACGCGGGCCCCGGACGCCTCGAGCTGAATCCCGCGGGTACCGACATCGCGGACATCATCAAGACCGTCTCGGTGGCTTGTGTGACGACCACCACCACGACGACCCTGGCCCCGCACTTCCAGTGCTATGAGACGAAGCGGCAGGCGGTGGCCAGCGTCCCGGTGACCCTGGTGGACCAGTTCGGCACCTTCCAGATGAGCGCCCGGCGGCCGCACCGTCTGTGCGCGCTGGTCGACAAGAACGGCGAGAACCCGAACGCCCCGACGGATCCCGCGCACCTGGTCGGATACGACCTGCGCGGGGACGCGCACCAGTTCAAGCCCCTGCGCAACGTGCACGTGACGAACCAGTTCGGTACCGTCAGCATCGATGTGGTGCGATTCGCCAACCTCCTGGTGCCGGCCGCGAAGAGCCTGGTCGCCCAGCCGCCGCCCCTCCCGCCGGGGGTGATCGACCACTTTCTCTGCTACAAGGTACGGCACATCCCCGGCACGCCCCCCTTCGCGCCGATCCCGGGCGTCACCCTCATCGACCAGTTCGGCACCAAGGTCGTCACCGTGGTGGATCCGAGATTCCTCTGCACGCCGGTGGACAAGAACGGCGAGTCGCCGGGCGCCGAGCTGCACCCGATGCACCTCCTCTGCTACGAGACGAGGTTCGGTCGCGACTCCATCAACATATCCCCGGTCTTCACGACGGATCAGTTCGGCGACAAGACCTTGCAGTTGATCCGGCGGGAGGAGCTCTGCGTCCCGTCCACCAAGACTCTCTAGCCCGCTGACGGTGCCCGTGGCTCGACTCTCCCGTCGAGCCACGGGCATCCGCTCGGAAGCGACCCTTTCGTCTCCATCAATCGCTTGCTACCCTTGCGGCGTGGGAGGGCCTCCGCTGCCTCTGGCGTCCGACCACGACGGGGCAACGGCCGGTGGACCCGACCAGGCTCGGAAGACTCGCATCGTGATCCTCGGCGGTGGCTTCGGCGGGGTCTACACCGCCCGCCACCTGGAGCGGCTCTGCAAGCGCCGGCCGGACGTCGAAGTCATCCTGGTGAGCCGGGACAACTTCCTCCTCGTGACGCCGCTGCTGTTCGAGGTGTGCTCGGGCACCCTCGATCTGCGGCACTGCTGCTTCCCGGTCCGGGCCTTCCTGCGGACCACCCGGTTCGGCGAGGGGACGGTGCAGAGCGTCGACCTGGAGCGACGGACGGTCCGCGTGGCTTTCGCCGGTCGAAGCAGCGAGCTGGCCTACGACCAGCTGGTGCTGGCGCTCGGGGCCCTGACCAACCAGAACATGATCCCGGGGTCCGAGAACGCGTTCACCTTCAAGACGCTCGCCGACGCCCTGCTGCTGCGCAACCACATGATCGAGCGCTTCGAACGCGCCGACACGGAACCGGACCCCGAGCGCAGGCGCGCGCTGCTCACGTTCGTGATCATCGGCGCGGGGCTGGTGGGGGTCGAGCTGTTCGGCGAGGTGACCGCGTTCATCGACGCGACCACGACGCTGTACCCCCACGTGAGCCGCGACGAGGTGCGCTGCATCCTGCTCCAGGGTGGCGAACGCATCATGCCGGAGATGGATGCGAAGCTGACGGCGTACGGGGTCCGCGTGCTCGGCGGCCGGCGCGGGGCCGACATTCGCATCCACGCCGCGGTGCGGGCCATCGAGCCGGGCAAGGTCCACCTGCAGGGAGAGACCATCCACGCGGAGACGATCGTCCTGGCGGCCGGGATCGTTCCCAACCCGGTCGTGGCGAGCCTCCCCTTGGAAAAGGACCAGCGCGGGCACATCGTCGTCGACGGCACCATGCGCTGCAAGAATCGCCCGGAGGTGTGGGCGATCGGGGATTGTGCGTTCATTCCGTCGCCCGAGGGCAAGCCCTATCCCAACCTGGCCCAGCATGCCCTGCGGGAGGCCAGGGTGCTGGCCGGGAACCTCCGTGCCGTGCTCGACGGCCGGCCACCCAGACCGTTCGTCTACGAAACCCTGGGCATGATGGGATCCCTCGGTCACGGCAAGGCGTTCGGCCAGCTCATGGGGGTGCGCGTGCATGGCGTCGTGGCGTGGTTCGTGCGCCGTACCTACTACCTGCTCCAGATGCCGGGGTGGGGCCGCCGGCTGCGCATCGTGACCGACTGGACGTTCGCACTGCTCTTCCCGGTCGACGTCACCAAGATGAGCCTGGAGAGCGAAGCGGCGCTGCTGCTGCGCGAAGCGCAGGCCGATGCCGTCGGCATGAGCGCGCCTCCCGGCGGCACGCCTGCGCCAGGCGGGACCCGTCCGTGACCGCGGATCGGCTCCCGTCGCGACGCAGCGCCGGCGCGCTCCCGTACACCGCGGCACCGACGCGCTCGGGATAATCGTCCGGGAAGGTCCACAGGCTGCGACCGGCGTCGTGCACGAGGCCGCGCCAGGCCGGATCGAACGGGTAGACCATCGACAGCAGCACGTCGCTCGAGATCCGCTCGTTCGCGACCCAGTAGCCGTGGCCGCGCATGCCGGCCAGCTCGTGGGGGCCGGGTACGCCGGCCACGTCGATGCCCACCAGGCGGTCGTCGGACGCCAGGGTCTTCAGCTCCTCCCGCGTGAGCTCGTCGAATCGCGGCCGCCCCAGGCGCGAGGCGCGGGACAGGAGCGCCGCGAACTTGAGCGCGCCGTCGTTCTCCGAGACGTACACCTCCGTGCGTCGAGCGACGTCCCGCAGGGCCGGCAGGTGCGAGCGCGCGAAGGTCTGGAGGTCGATGTCGGCCGCCACGAAGATCGCGTTGGCGATGCGATAGCGGCGCTGGAGCGCGGCCTGGTCCTCCTCCGGGTGGCGATCGCGCAGCTCGACCAGTGCCTCGGCGAGCAGCGGCGAGCCGCAGCTGAAAGCGATCAGATTGATGCGCCGGGCCTGGCTGTGCTCCGCCACCAGCTCGATGAGCCGCGCGATGTCGGGAACGAAAGCGCGGGCCCGCGGGCAGTCCACCAGGTAGTTCCACACCGAGGTGCCCGTCGGCCAGCTGAAGGCCACCACCGCCGACGAGCGGCCGAGGTAGTGTGCCCAGGTGCCCATCAGCACCATCACCTGGTCGAAGGTCACGCGGAACCCCGGCACGTAGATCACCGCCTCGCCGGTGCGCGAGGACTGGACCTGCCGATCGATGCCTTCGACGAAGGCGCGCTCGGCGTCGCTGCCCCAGACGCCGAACTCCTCGACGGACGTGACGCGTGCCGGGCGCAGCGCGTCGGCACGGCTGTTGCGATCCGATTCGACGAGGTCCTCGAAGGTCCAGTCGGACTCGCCGAGGTGCACGTGGGCGAGACCGAGTCGCACCGCGTCGCCGACTTCCCGGGAGTAGCGTTCGCGATGGCCCTCCGGCGCCGGTGCCCGTGTCGTCGCATAGAAGACGCGCACGTCGGTGTCGCGATGCTCGGGCGCCACGAAGCGGGTGAAGTCGAGGCGCGGATCCTTCATCAGAATCGGCGCCGGGAACATGGTCCAGCGCCGTTCGCCATTGTCCCCGCAGCCGAGCGACAGGGCGACGAGGAGGAGGCCGGCGACGCGCATGGAGCCCCGGGAGGGTGCGCCGGACTCCTTCTTCCCGCGGCGGCCCGGGAGCATCGAATGCTAGGCCCGGCGGTCCGAGACCGCGAAGCTCTCTCGACCCGCGGCATCGCAGGCCGCGAGCTCGGCGCGCCGGTGCCCGGCCTCGGCCGCCGCCGCGACGCCGCGCAGCGTGCCCTCGAAGACCAGGCGGTGCAGCGGATAGATTCCGTACCAGTAGGCGAGGCCGGCAAGGCCGATCGGGTCGAAGATCGCCGTCTGTCGGATCGTGGCGCCACCCTCGCGTGGCACCACCTCGTACTCGAGCCACGCGCGGCCCGGCAGCTTCATCTCCGCCTCGAGGAACAAGCGGCGGTCGGGCTCGACCGCCGCCACGCGCCAGAAGTCGAGGGCGTCGCCCACCTGGACGGTCTCGGGATCGCGCCGACCGCGGCGCAGGCCGACCCCGCCGGCCAGCACGTCCAGATAGCCGCGCATGCGCCACAGCCAGTCGCCGTAGTAGTACCCGGTCGTCCCGCCGAGGCGGCGGATCGGGGCGAACGCCTCGTGTGGCGTCGCCGCGACCTGGAGCAGGCGCGAGTCGACCAGCCGATTCCCGAAGCGGACACCGCCCCAGTCGCGCGGCTCGCCCGCCGCCGAGAGCGCGTCCGACCAGCGGGTGGCGGCGATCGTCTCGTCCTCGTTGCGAAGCGCGGCGCCGATGGCCTCGCGGATGCCCTGCGGGCGCACGGCGAACGCCCGGAGCGCACCGTCGTCCCGCACCACCGTCGGGTGCCGGATGCTGTCGATCAGCTTCCGTCCGACCCGTGCATAGAGCGGGGTCACGAGGCCGAGCCAGAGGCTCGACAGGCGCGGCGTCAGGACCGGAACCGGGATCATCAGACGGCGCAGCCCGCGCTGGCGCGCATACTCGCGCATGATCTCGCCGTAGGAGACGCGGTCGGCGCCCCCGATCTCGAAGACGCGGCTCTCGTCGCCGGCGAGGTCGCGCGCCTCGGCGAGGTACTTGAGGAGGTCGGTGATGCCGATCGGCTGGGCCAGCACCGACACCCAGCGCGGCATGATCATGACGGGCAGGCGCTCGACCAGCGCGCGGATCATCTCGAAAGACAGGCTGCCCGAGCCGATCACGATCGAGGCCCTCAGCTCGATGACCGGCACGCCCGACGCGCGCAGCACCTGGCCGACCTCCTGGCGGCTGCGCAGATGTGGTGAGAGCGCGGCCTGCGGGTCCCCGAGACCGCCCAGATAGATGATGCGTCGCACCCCGGCCGCCCGCGCCGCGGCGCCGAAGCGCTCGGCGGCGCAACGGTCGGTTTCCTGGAACGCGGCGGGAGAGCCCATCGAGTGCACGAGGTAGTAGGCGGTGTGCACGCCCTCGAACGCCGGTCCGAGGCTGCCCGCATCGAGCACGTCGGCGCGGACGAGCTCGGTGCGTTCGTCGAGGACATGGCGAAGGAACTCGGGGCGCCGCGCGAGGCAGCGGACGCGCACGCGGGCGCGCTGGAGCTCCCGCAGCAACCTTCCGCCGACGTAACCGGTCGCGCCGGTGAGCAGGACGAAGGGCTCCGGGGTCACTTCGGCAACTCTACCGGATGGCGGCGATCCGACCAACGCGGCGAGCACCGTCCGAGGACTCTGCTTCCGCGGGTCCGAAGGAAACGACGCCTCCAAACGATCCACCGCGGAGGCCTTGGCCGGTGTCGAAAGTCCAATCGGACTCCATGGTTGGGCGTCCGGCTCGCCCTGTCACCCATGGCATGGACCTTGCGCAGTCCTGTGCCCCACGCGTCGCCATGCGGCGACCGGTGGATCGGTGAAACCCACGTTGGTCGGAATTGCAGAAGGAAAAATACTGGTGAAACGATCGCTCCGCTCCGTCTTGACGCTCGTAGTTCTTGCCGCAGTCCCCGCGGCGGCCGCGGATCTCGCCCGCTACATCCTGCCTCCCGGCAACTTCGGCGGCTTGCCCGTCACCGTCAACTCGACGGACCAGCTTCCGCTCTATTCCGGTCTCTCGCCGCTGCGTGACAACATCACGGCAGCCGACATCGACCACTTCTACCTTCCCGAGGACTTCACGCCGATCGAGCCGTCCCACGAGGAAGTGACCGGGCGGCCGGGACTTCGGCTCATCTACGACGCCTACGGCATCCCCCACGTCTACGGACAGACCCGGGAGGACGTCGCGTTCGGGGCCGGATGGACCACGGCGCGCGACCGCAGTCTCCTGATCCAGCTCGGCCGTGGCCCGGCGCGCGTCGCCGTCGCCGACGTGCCCAACATCGACGCCTTCTCGCTGGTCACCAGCCTCCAGACGTTCACGCCGAGCGCCCAGGCCGAAGCCCTGGTGACGCGGCAGGCCCAGCTCCTGGTCGACACCTACGGCGCCAAGGGGCAGGAGGTCCTCAGCGACGCCCAGGCCTACGCCGACGGCATCAACGCCTACTGGGCGGCGAACGACGTCCACCAGCCGCCCGCGACCGTCAACGACGTCATCGCGGTGACGGCCTTCATCGGTTCGATCTTCGGCGCGGGTGGCGGCGGCGAGGCGGCCAATTCCAATCTGCTCGCCAAGCTCGAGCAGTCGCTCGGCGCCGACACGGGTCACCAGGCATGGGTCGACGTGATGCTGGCCGACGATCCCGAGGCCCCGACGACGATCAAGCGGAAGTACAAGTACGGGCCGTTGACCGGTGGCCCGGTGACCGGGTCGGTGGTGCTCGATCCCGATTCGATCCAGAGCATCGACCCGCGCCAGCCGGCCGCAGCGGCCGCCGCGGCACCCGCTCGCCGGCGCGCGTCGAACTTCCTGGTCGCGGCGCCATCGCGCTCGGCGTCGCACAACTCGCTCGCGGTCATGGGTCCGCAGCTCGGCTACTACTATCCGGAGATCGTCCAGCAGATCGATCTGCACGGTCCCGGGATCAACGCGCAGGGCGCCGCCGTGCCCGGCCTCGCCATGTACATCCTGATCGGCCGCACGCCGGATTACGCGTGGAGCCTCACCTCCGCCGGCCACGACGTCCGCGACGTGTACGCCGAGGAGCTCTGCGAGCCGGACGCCTCGCCGCCGACGCGGGCGTCGACGCACTACCTCTTCAACGGTGTGTGCCAGACGTTCGACACCTTCAACGCCGGCCTGCTCGGGAGCACGCCGCTGATCTACAACGTCTCGGTGCACGGCCCCGTGTTCGCCACCGCCACCGTCGGCGGGAAGCTCTACGCCCTCTCGCGCCGGCGCTCGACGTTCGGGCGCGACTCCCTGAACCTCGCCGCGCTGAAGGACATGACGGAGGGGAAGGCGTCGAGTCCCGCACGCTTCTACCGTGCCGCGAACCAGTTCGGGTTCACCTTCAACTGGGCCTACGTCTCGCGCAAGAAGACGGCCTACTTCTCGTCCGGGTACCTTCCCAAGCGGCCGCGCGGGCTCGATCGGCGGCTGCCGACGCTCGGAACCGGGCAGTACGAGTGGGCGGGCTTTCTCAGTCAGAAGAAGCATCCGCACGACGTCAGCGGCCCCGACGGGCTGCTGCTCAACTGGAACAACCGCTCCGCCCCCGGGTTCATGCACGGAGACGACGAGCCCTACGGGTCCGTGCAGCGCGTGGAGATGTTCAACAAGTGGCCGGCGCACGCTCAGATCACCGACAACGTCGGCATCATGAACCGCGCCGCCACGCAGGACGTGCGCTCACCGGTCTGGCCGGTCGTGAGCCGGGCGCTCCACATGAGCGCGGCTCCGAGTCCCCGCGACCAGCAGGTGGTGGATATCCTCGACGACTGGGTCAGCCGCGACGCCCCGCGTCTCGATGCCGACGCCGACACGTTCTACGACGAGGCCGGGCCGGTGATCATGGACGCGGTCTGGCGGCCGATCGCGAATGCGGTGATGTCTCCCGTGTTCGGCGCGCTCATCGGTGACCTGGACAACGTTCGCGACCTCGACGGCCTGGAGGGCGAGTCCTACGTGGACAAGGACCTCCGCACGCTGCTCGGTGACCCGGTGAAAGGTCCCTTCAGCCTCGCGTACTGCGGCCTCGGCTCGCTCATGCCGTGCGTCGATTCGCTCTGGCAGGCGATTCACGCGGCCGCCGACACGCTCACCGCGCAGCAGGGCCAGGTGGACCCGAGCCTGTGGCGGAAGACGGCGTCGCGGACGGGCTTCGTGCCGGGTGTCCTCCCGACCACGTTCCCGACGACCAACCGGCCGACGTTCCAGCAGGTGCTGGAGTTCGACCGCCAGGGTCCGTAGCACGGCCGCTCGCTACCCGACCGTAGGCTTGCTCGTATCGGACCTCGGGAAAGTCGCGCTCCAGGTCCTCCTGCAAGTAGCGTCGTGCGGCGGTGCGGGCCGCCTCGTCCGGGGCGAGGACGCTGTCGAAGAACGCCCCGACGGCGAGCTGTGCGATGAGGTGCTGTCGGACGGGACTCATCGCCGCGACCGGGGCCGGCGTCGTGCAGGGACGGGGAATCTCGGCCGGTACGACGAGACCCGCGTCCGGCCCGCCGAGCGCCGCGAGGGTGTCGCGGCCCCGCTGCAGGTCCAGCGTCCAGGAGAGCAGCCAGCACGCCTCGGTGTCGGCGTTCGGAAGGGCGCGCAGGATGCCGGTGGACTCGTCGGTGAAACCGACGTGGTTCCCGCCGTGGATCGTCACCAGCCGACCGTGGGGGACCCTCTCGAGGACCAGGGGTGCGTTCGTCGCGTAGTCGATCACGACGTCCTGGTCACCCGCGAGCATCAGAAACGGTACCGGAGCCCCTGCGAAGAAGCGGGCGCCGAAGATGGTCATCGGCCCGGCGAGCGAGACCACGGCCCGGATCCGCTCATCGCGGAGACGCGGATGATACGCGGCCAGCGTCGCCGTCATCCCACCCAGCGAGTGACCCATCACCCCGATGCGTCGTGGATCGATGGCGCCGTCGAACGGCCGCTCGCGCTCGTCCCAGGCGAGGACCCGGTCGATCAGGAAGGTCAGATCGCCCGGCTGATTCGCGACGTCGCCGATCGTCTTCCCGCGTGCCGTCCACCGGCGCGTCAATGGATGATCGGGCGCGGCCACCACGTAGCCACGCCGCGCGAGCCACTCCGCGAGATAGGTTCCGTCGCTGCGGGCGCCGAAGTAGCCGTGGCTGTACAGCACGAGTGGATGGGAGCCCGGCACGCCGCGCGGGAACCACACCGTCGTGACGAGCGTCCGCCGGGTCCCGGCCTTCGCGCCGTCGCGGGCGTCATTCGGGCGGGACGCATCGACGAAGACGTAGTCGCGCCTCCCGACCTCGTAGCGTCCGGCGGCGACCCGCTCGGCGCTCGTCGAGTCGCGCGGCGGTCCATGCGGCGCGAGGGCACACGCACTGGCCAGGACGAGAATTCCGAGCCGGCACGCCACCGCCCCGATCGTGGGCAGCACTGCCCGATCGCTGGCGTACCGGCTGCTCCGTCTCACGCCGCTAGGTCCGCTTCGACGTCTCCGCTTCCCCGGCGGACAGCACCTCGCGCGCTCGTCGTACCAGTGCCACCATCGCGCGGCGCGCGTCGTCCGGCGTCGCGATCGGCTCCGGGAACGGCAGCCGGATCGGCCGCGGCCCACGGCCGGTCTGCGCCGACATCTCGAAGCCGTAGCGATCGACCCCGGTCATGGTTGCGGCGGTGGTGTCGGTCGCGCGCGTGAGCGCCCGGCAGAAGGCGATCATCGCGTCCGCGTGGTCCGCGTTCATGTGCTCGATGATCGCGCTCGCGTGGGGCGCGATGGGGTCGGGCTGGCCGCCGCGCCAGTCGGCGAGGTCGACCCAGGACATGCGCCCGTAGCCGCCGATGTAGCGCACGCTCTCGACGTCGAGGCGCCAGAAGGCGAAGTCCGAGTAGTCGACGTAGTAGGCGGCGTTCGGATGCGCGGACAGGTAGGCGTCCTTGGTGACGTCGCGCTCGGGCCCGTCGGAGAGCACGCGCGCGTGGCCGAGCAGCGTGACGCGCCCCTTCGCCAGCGGATCGCCGTCGCCGCTCTCGGCGACGAGCAGGGAGGCACGCGCATCCGCCCGCAGGTTCTTCGTGTGCTCGGCGAGCTCGCTGATGAAGAACACGGGCGATGGACCGTCCATGGCGAACGTCACGAGCGAGCCGTAGGGGGCGCCCGCCGGATCGGTGGCGATGGTACACAGCGTCCCGGTGCGGATCGCGGCGGCGAGGGTGCGCGCTCGCTCGCCATGGGTCGGCGTGGGAACGTCGATGTCGTACAGCGGCTGCTCGCCGTTGCCCTGGGGGCGCAGGTGGGCGTCCTTGCTCATCCGTCGAATCCTCCACCCGAGATATAGCCCGATGGCTTGCTCGACTGCGACCGCCCGACCGCTGCACGCTGGGAGGGACGTCGAGCGTCGCGGTCTGGCGGTAGGTCCACCGATCACTCGGCGATCGTCTGCCCGGAGCCCCCGAACTCCTTCGGAAAGTCCTTCAGCTTCGGCAGGCCGTCCTTCATGGGCAGCACGGTCTCGGCATAGTTCACGTGTACGCCGGGCACGAATTCGAGCGTCGGGACCGTTGCGGCGAAAACGTCGACCAGGCCGAGGGGCGGATGGTTGGCCATCAGGTGGCCGCCACACTTGGCGCAGTATTGCCGCTGGCTGAGCGGTGTTTTCTGGAAGGTCGCGATATGCTCGGCGCCCGACGTGACCCGCACGGCGTCCGGCTTCCACAGGCTGAAGGCGTTCACCGGACCGCCGGACCACGAACGGCAAGACCGGCAATGGCAATAGCCCATGGCCTCGGGCGTCCCGGTGACCTCGAGCCTGATCGCACCGCAGAAGCAGCTTCCCTCGTGAGTCATCGCTCACCTCCCGTTGCTCGATCTTGCGTTTCAGCAGCAGCCGACACCGATCGAGGATGCAATTCAGCCGGATTCGCGGCGCCTTGGAAAGGGTCCGTCAATCCCCGAAGAATGGCAAGGCTCTCGACCCGGTATGTCGCGCGTGGAGCATGCCAGCATGCGATCTGGCCGAACGCGTTGCGACGCTCGGGCAAGTATGGGACATCCGCTGCGTTCTCGGCGCACTGTGATCCGGGGGCGCCGAGTGCCGGGGGCACGAGGGAGACGAAGAGCATGGAGGAACGCCGGAGCGCGGTGCGCCCGACGGTCGAGATCGCGCTGGTGGTCGGTGCGATCGTCATGGCAGCCGGCCTCGCCCACGCCGTGGTGACCTGTCCCTCCGGCGGCAGCGCCTCGCTGCCCCAGGGCGGCGACGGGCAGGACCTGGAGGTCACGGGGACGTGCACCGTGGGCGCGGGAGAGTACTCCTACGGCAACGTCAACGTCTTCGGCACCGACAAGGTGCCGGCCACCCTCAGGTTCCGGGATGCGAAGATCACGTTCTCGGCACGCTCGATCCTGGTCGAGAACAATGGCTTTCTGCTCGCCGGCTGGTCGTCGGCGATGGGAAAACCCCGACCCATCGGCACCAGGGCTGGCTCGCGGCTCACCATCCGGCTGTACGGAGCCGACGGCGACCGGCCGATAGAGTGCAAGTCGTCGCCGACGTGCGGCGTCGATCCGGCGGTCTGGAACGCGAACGCCGATCCGACGAAGCCGCCCGTCGAGTCCATGCTCCCGGGCGGCTCGGACTTCTTCTACAACTACGCCGTCATGCCCGTCACCGAGGGCAAGCCCTCGACGCCGAGCTATTTCGGCTCCAAGGTGCTCGCGGTTTCCTACGGCGGCACGCTGAGGATCTTCGGCAGGCGCGGTGCGCTGTACGGTCACGGTGACGCCAATCCGGCCAACTCGGGACGGAGCTGGCAGCGGCTCGACGGGTCGATCGCACCCGGCGACGAAACGCTGGTGGTCGACGGCGTGGTCGACTGGCGCGAAGGCGATCACATCGTCGTCACCACCACGGACTACCTGCCGGGGCACTCCGAGGAGCTGATCATCACCGGGACGATCGTGAATGTGGCGAAGAAGCGGACGAAGATCCACTTCACGAAGGACACGTGTCCGCCGGGTGATTCGCCATCGTGCGGCGTCAAGTACCATCACTGGGGAGAGCAGTATTCGCTGGGCAACAAGCAGCATCCGGGAATCGGCCGGCTGGACCTCGAGATCGACTCCGTGGACACCCGCGCGGCGGTGGCGCTACTCACTCGCAGCGTGCGGATCGTCTCGGCCGGCGACACGCGCGATATGGATTTCCCGCCCGCCGCCTCCGGCTACCAGTACGGCGGTCACACGATGGTCCGGCAGGGATTCAAGGCGTACCAGATGCAGGGCGTGGAGTTCCATCAGCTGGGGCAGGGCGGACGCCTCGGCCACTATCCCGTTCACTTCCACATGGTCCGGAACACGCCGAGCGACACCTTCGTAAAGGACTGCTCGATTCACGACTCGATGACCCGGTGGATAACGCTGCACGCAACGCAGGGCGTCCTGCTGGCGCGCAACGTCGGATACATGTCCATCGGGCACGGCTACTACATCGAGGACGGCACGGAGACCGACAACAAGCTGTACTCGAACATCGGCATCCTCGCCCGCGCCGCGGTCGACAACGTCCAGAATCCTCGCAAGGTTCCCGGGATTCTCTCGGCGGCGTTCACGGATCATCAGTACAACTCGCCGTACCACTCCGACTCCGAGACCCCCACGGTGTTCTGGATCATGAACGGGTGGAACGACTTCCAGTACAACTTCGCGGCGGGCGCGGGGAGCTGCGGCGCCTGCTACTGGCTGACCCCGGGCTACAACAGCGGGATCGAGAACTCGTTCTCCTGCTACAATCCGGCGACCGGGCAGCGCGGCGCGGCGTGCCTCAACCAGCCGCCCCCGCCACCACCCGCACAATCGGAGTGCGAAACATCGAACGGCGCCGGCTTCATCTGCGCGCCGTACTCCAAGATGGCGTGGAAGGGCTACCCATCGATGCAGAGCAATCTGGGGCGCGCGGGGATGACGCCGCTCATGAACTTCGTCGGCAACACGTGCACGTCGGCGATGAACTCGTTCCAGACGGTCGGCCAGTTCGCCGCCTGCAACGGCGTCGCGCCCCTCACCGGCCCGGACGACAAGGAGCACCTGGCGCCCATCCCGAACCCGCTCGCGCCGCCCGTGCAGGGCAACATCGACCTGGAGGTGTACTATCCGCGCGTGCTCGCCGGCGCGTCGCGTCCGGCGACCCGGTGCGGCGCCGATCCGGCGAAGGTGGCGGATCTCGATTGCGGGAACGACGCCATGTTCCTCAAGTGCGCCGCCAACGGGCCGCCTCCGCTGCCACCTCCCGCCAATCAACCGATCACCAACTGCATGGTCACGGTGCTCGACCGCTACACCTCGTCGTTCACCTGGGCCGACACGAACTTCGCGGCGGTGTGGCTGCGGCAGTTCTGGTTCGTCCTGTCGAACAGCGCGATCACCGACGTGCAGAACGGCGGCATCACCTTCGTGACCGGCGGCGACTACACGCGGTCCTCGGTCATCGACGGGGTCTGGTCGGTGGCGGCGAAGAGCGCCTTCGTGGGCCGGACCCAGCCGGACGTGAGCGAGGACCAGAAGGCAAATCCGTACGCGGCGGACGTCGGCCCGTTCAACCCGCAGTCGAAGCTGCAGTGCCCGATCAACGACCCCACGCTGAACGCCCTGCCGAATCACTGCATCGCCGCGGACGACGGGGTCGACTTCGAGGTCGCGAACTTCGCCACCAACCAGCGGCTGTTCAGCATCTACGACGGACCCTCCTACCAGGACTCCAACGCCTACCTGGACATCGTGCCGACGAGGCTCCCGGACCTCGCGTCGCAGTGCCAGCCGACTCAAGGCAACTCCTGTCCCGCTGCGATGAAGCTGTACGGCCGGCTCGGAGGGATGCCGAAGGACGCCACCAACGCATGCTATCTCCCGAACGCCGCGATCGGGTGGAAGCAGCCGAACGGGTTCTTCTATCCACCTGCGTTCCACTCGCAGAACCTCTACTTCGACAACGCGGCGATCCGGCACTTCGTGATCCAGCCGGAGTTCATGCCCGGGACGTTCAACACCGACCCGACGCGCGTGACGGCTCGCTACTGCACGTATCCGACGCCGGCGGATCCCTCCTTCGGCCTCTTCCAGGGGTTCACCGACGTCGATCGACAGACGGTGCTCAACGACGACGACGGCTCGCTCACCGGGCTGATCGCGAATCCGGGCGGCGCGAAGGGGGCGGAGCGCGAGACCATCTCGGTGAACTTCGACAGCTATTTCGACGCGCCCATCGAAGCGGTCGAGTGCGGCTCCGACGTCGCCAACCCCCCGGCGGACTTTCCGGCGGGCACGGCGAAGACGAGTCCGTACGAGTACCTGACGACCGCCGTCTATCCCGCCTGCGCCCGGTTGAACGGTCCGCAGCCGCCGGAGACCGAGCCGGCTTGCGGGTATCGCCTGCCGACCGACCCGGTGACGCCGGAGCCGCTCCAGAACCCGAACTGGTGGAGCGACTGCACCACCGGCACGTGCTACGGCGTCCCGCTGTTCCGGCAGGGGCTGACCAGCGCGGAGCATTTCGACGGGACGCAGGCGATCCGGATGATGGGCGCGAACCTCTGGCAGCGGAGCACGCTGACGGCGAACAACGGCGTCTACTACATGGACACGGCCGCCGGCCCCACCAAGCAGGCGGGCAGCCCGAACAAGAACATCTTCGAGGCCGGCCACACGTACTACGTCATCCTGGTCTACGCGACGCCGACCACGCATCAGGTCTACCAGCTCTACGTCGGCAAGGGTCTCGCGCCGGACTACCCCGTGAAGAGCGTCTTCCTGACGCGCGCGTTTCCCGGCCAGAGCCATTTCCAGTTCACCGACGATCGGGTCACCTGGCCGCAGGGATGGCTGCGTGAGTACGATCCCGGCACGGGCATCCTGCAAGTCACGGTCGACATGGGGTTCGACACGTTCAAGACGGAGTTTGCCAGGGCGCAGCGGGACTTCTGCCAGCCGGCCAGCTTCTGCACGCTCGGCAAGAAGGGCTGCCAGTGCAACGAGGACGGAGCGTTCACGAAGATCTGCAACGACAACGACATCTGCGCTCGATGGGCGGGCAAGGACATCGACTGGCCGGACGGTGGCGTGTACGGCTTCGGGGTGACGTTTCCGCCTCCGCCCGACTTCGTCCCGGACGACCAGGACCACCGGCCGGTGGTCCCGCCGGCCGGATGTCTCCGGCAAAGTGCCCCGGGCTGGAACGCCCCCCTGATCCGCGCAAAGCAACAGCTGCTGGGCGCGTGCGCGGACACGCCCATTCCGCCGGCGCAGTTCTGCGGAGGATAGGGTGGGGTCGGCGACGGCCGCGGCGCGGCTGCAGGCCCTCGGTGAGCGTTCGGACGGCGCCACGCCGTAGCCGTGAGCCGTTCGAGTCGCCAGAGGGACAGGTCAGGCAATTCAGTTGACCCCGATGGCGGGCTCGGTGGTAGTCTCCCGCCCGCCTCGGCCCGACGCCGATGCTGAACGGGGGGGAATCGATGACGCGCGGCCTGCTGCTCCTGGCGTTCCTCGTGCTGCCCGCACTTCCGCTCGCTCATTCGGCCGACCAGACAGTCCGCGGGAACACGCTGGTCGTCAAGGATCCCGGCACATCCGCCAAGCGCAAGATCACCGTCAAGGCGAAGGAAACCGCGAGCGACGACACGCTGGTTGGCGACCCGACCACGAGCGGCGCGACCGTCACGATCACCGCCAATGGCGCAACCCCGACCAGCCAGACGTTCACGCTGCCGGCCGGCGTGAGCGCCATCACGCAGAAGCTCTTCTGGAGCGGGGACGCGGTGAAGGGGTTCAAGTACAAGGATACGAAGGGCGAGCACGGTCCCGTGAAGAGCGCCCAGATCAAGCTCAAGGGTGGGACCTTCCAGATCCAGGTCGCGATCGACGGCAAGGGGGGTGCGGTGGACGTCGTGCCGCCGAATCCCGGCTCGGATGGCTGCGTGTTCCTCACCATCGGCGGGGGAGACGCGTACAGCATCCAGTTCGCGACCGGTCAGGTGACCAACAAGGGACCCGGGCTCTTCAAGGTCGCGAAGCCGACCGGCGAGGGCTCGTGCGCGCCGACACGACGACCACGACGACCACGACGACCACCTCTTCCACGACGACGACCACCCTGGGCCTTCCCTTCATCCCGCCGCCCGGGGACGCGCCGCTGCGCTATCGTGACGCGGTGTTCGGCATGGTGAGCACCAGCAGCGACGTCGTCTACGGGAGCGCGACGAACATCGCAGGGCAGACGATCACGCTGCGTTTCGATCTGTACGAGCCCACCGGCGACACGGTGACGGAGCGGCCCGCCATCGTCTGGGTCCACGGAGGCTCGTTCTCTTCTGGCGACAAGACCTCGCCGGAGCTGGTCGACGAGGCAAACACGTTTGCGGAGAAGGGCTACGTGAACGCGTCGATCAACTATCGCCTGGAGCCCGGAGGGTGCTCGGCCGGAGC
Organism: uncultured delta proteobacterium; assembly: GCA_963815115.1. Taxonomy (GTDB): domain Bacteria; phylum Desulfobacterota; class Binatia; order DP-6; family DP-6; genus CAVQLX01. The sequence continues at coordinate 1,532,295 of CAWFFN010000005.1, forward strand.
ACCGACCGCGGACTGCGTCACGGCCATCCAGGAGGCGCAGGCGGACGCACAGACCGCGGTGCGGTTCCTGCGCACGAACGCGGCGACCTACGGGATCGACCCGGGTCGCATCGCGATCGGCGGCTCGAGCGCCGGCGCGATCACGGCGCTCAACGTGGGGTTCCGCTCCAGCGAGGATCCGACGGCGGCGGTCGGCGCCGCGGTGTCCCTCTCGGGTGCGGCCCTGTTCGTCGCGATCGACTCGGGCGACGCCCCGAGCCTGCTGTTCCACGGCACGGCGGACGTGGTCGTGCCGTATCAGTGGGCGGTGGGCACCCAGAACGGGGCGCTGGCCGCAGGCCTCGACTGCTTCCTCACGTCCTGGACCGGCGCCGGGCACGTCCCGTACGTGCAGCACCGCAGCGAGATCCTCGACCAGACCACGAACTTCCTGTACTGGGAGCTCGATCTGTCCAACGCGGCGCACTGACATCGCCGGCACGCGAGGTGCCGGCGACGCCAGGTTGTTCACTGACAGCAGCCGACCCAGCTGGTCGAGAAATTACACTGCAGGCTAGTCTGGAGCGGTCCGAGCACGCCGGTGGCGTTGGTGAGATCCACCTTCTGACCGCGGGACATGGTGTGTGCCGTCGCGTATTCCCAGTTGAGCCCGGAGTTGACGTCGTCGTTGCACTGCTGGAGCGGGGGCTGCGACGAGTCGATCGCCCAGAAGGACGTGACCGTCTCGCCGGCAGTGTCCTTCCGGCCGACGAGGTCACCCGCCTTCGCCGCACTCTGCAGCTCGGCATACGTGCAAACATGGGTGCCGGGGAAATTCGTGCCGCACGCGGCGTTGGCCCCGGGAAGTCCCAGCGAATTGTTGTAGTTGAAGCGGCCGGCAGTGGCTGTCAGGGCGCCCTTCAGGACGGCCCCGCCCGACGGAGGAGGGATGGTCGTGGTGGTCGTCGTCGTCGGCCCGGCGCACGTGCCATCGGCAGCACAGGCGTCGAACGTGCTGTAGAGACCCAGCAAGGCGCCGCAGGCGCTACCCTTCTTGCACGCCGTCGCCGAATTGACGATCGACGCCTTGACCTTGCCGTTCTTCTTGGCGACGCAGCACACCGCGGAGCTCAACTTGCCGCAGATGGACGAGTTCTCGCACTTCATGATGAGCTTGCGGCACGGCTTCTCGGGGATGATGGCGGTGAGGTCGGCGGCCATGAGGGTCTTCTTCACGCATTTCGCGTACGTTCCGTGCTTCTGACCCTCGCGGGTGCAGCCGCAGGTGGTCTGGATCACTCCTCGCGCCTGCTCGATGGCGCTGGCGTCGGTGCACTTCGCGCTGACGCATGCCGCGAAGGCGGGGGTCGCGAGAGCGGAGAGCAACAACGCGGCGAGGACTCCGCCGTACAAGCACTTCATGGATCGCTCCTCGCCGAGATTCGTCGGCTGGCTGGCCTCCGAACCTCGGGCAGCAACGGGCAGGGTGAGTGGAGTTGAGGTGGGGGGCATCCGCGGGCGCACACAGCTGTCGCCAGCCACATACCAGAGTACCCGATTCCGACAAATCCCCCTGGATCGTCGCCCAGGGGGTCGTGGTAGCGCAGCTCCAGGGAGGTAACCCGCTATCGCTGTACCGACGTCCGAAGCCTGGCTTCCAGGACCGGGGCCAGGATCTCCGCCATCTCGGCATTTCCCCGTGCATCGAGATGGATGGGATCCATGAACATGTCAGGACGGAGCACGTCGGCACGATCGTTCAGGTCGAGCCAGGCGACACCCTCGCGACGGAGCTCGGTCTGCACCTGCTCGCGAAAGCGCGTGTACCGGCTGGACGTGGCCCCCCACATGATATCGCCGTTGGGTTGGAGCACGCAGAGGAAGCTGGCGCCGAACGCTGCGGCGACGCGGGCCATCTTTACCTGGTTGCGGGCGTAGCGCGCCGCTATGCCGTTCAGGTCGTTGCGGCGGGTGGTGCCGTCACCCGCCGGGAGGTCTTCCGCCGCACCGAGAGGCGACGCGCCGATCCGCCGCAGCGTGTACGCGAGCACGACGTCGGGCAGGTGCCGGAGTCGCACGTTGAGCGGTGCATACGAGAGCGCATGCAGTCGTTCGAGCGCCTCTTTCATCTGCCGCGCTCCGTTCACGTCGGACCACGGTGTCGGCTCCTGCTGGATGGCCCAGAAGTCATTCCAACCGTCGAGCGTCACCACCTGATCGGGCTCGAGATCGACGAGCTCCGAGACCAGCAGAGCGAGCTCTTGACCCGAGCGGTGCCCGATGACGGCTGCATTCACGACCTCGGTATCCGGAAGCCGCTGCTCGAGCTGGGCCGCGAGGGCCTCGGCGTCGGACCCGAGGCCAGTGCCAAAGGCGGCGGAACCGCCCACCAGGACGACGCGGCGCCGATGCGGCTCCTTCGAGCCCAGCTCGGGACCACGGAACCCGAGGTGGTTGATCCTGAAGAACTGGGTGCTCTGATCCGGCAGGTTCACGCTACCGACGAGCGGGTGCAGCATGAGCTTGAGCAGCCCCCGCTGGCTCCCGATCGGATCGCCGGCGAACGTGTGGACCGACCAGGTGTAGAAGGGCCGCGCCCGCAGCGAGCGGGCTGCTTGCTTGTGGGCGTCGAGCAATTCGAACCCGACCTCCGCGACGATGAGCGCGAACATCAGAGAGGCGCCCGCAAGCAGCAGGTTGCCGAGCAGCTGGCGCCAGCGAGAGCGGCGTGCGTTCATCGGAAGACTGCCCCTCGAGGGAGGCTAGAACTCGATGCCCGCCACGCGATGCGGCACGTACGGCTCCTCGAGCCGCGCGATCTCGTCGGCGCTCAGCGACAGCTCCTCGGCTGCGAGGATGTCCTCGAGGTGCTCGATCCTCGTCGCGCCGACGATCGGCGCGGTGACGCCCGGCTTGTGCAGGAGCCAGGCGAGCGCGACCTGCGCCTTCGGGACCCCGCGCTCTGTTGCGACCTCGCCCGCGCGGTCGATCACCGGAAAATCGAGCTCGGGCCGGTAGAGCGCGTCGAGGAACGGGTCGGTGCTGGCGCGCTTCGTCAGCGCGTTCCCGGCGGCGGTCCGGCTTCCGGCCAGCAGTCCCCGCGCGAGCGGACTCCAGGGGATCACGCCGACGCCCTGGTCGAGGCACTGCGGGATCATCTCCCGCTCCTCCTCGCGATAGATCAGGTTGTAGTGGTTCTGCATCGAGACGAAGCGCGTGGCCGCAAGCCGCTGCGCCTTGGCGAACTGCCACGCGTACATGCTGCTCGCGCCGATGTAGCGCGCCTTGCCCGCCCTCACGACGTCGTGCAGCGCCTCCATCGTCTCCTCGATCGGGGTCCGCGGGTCCCAGCGGTGGATCTGGTACAGATCGACGTAGTCGAGCCCGAGCCGCTGCAACGACCCGTCGATCGAGGCCATGACGTGCTTGCGCGAGAGGCCACGGCCGTTCGCGCCGGGCATCGTGCGTCCGTGCACCTTGGTGGCGACGACGTACTCCTCGCGCATCCCGAAGAACCGTTTCAGCAGGCGCCCGGTGATGACCTCGCTCTGGCCGCCGTTGTAGACGTCGGCGGTGTCGAAGAACGTGATCCCGCCCTCGATGGCGCGCCGCACGATCGGCTCGGCGGCCGCCTCCTCGAGCGCCCACTGGCGGCTCTCGTGCTTGCCGAAGCTCATCATCCCGAGGCAGATGCGCGAGACGCGCAGCCCGGTGCTGCCGAGGTTCGCGTGCTTCATCTCAGACTCCCTTGTGCTCGCCGACGATCGGCGGCGTGAGGTCCCGTTTCGCGAGCGCTGACCCGGAAAGGATGCTATCCGACGCCTCCCGGCGCTCCAAGGTCCGGAATCGGTGACCGCTGCGGGCGCGCACGGCCGCGGGGGTGCTTTGCCCACGTGGTGGCAGGCGTGCTATCCGCCGCCGCCGGTCATGCCTTTCTCCCACTTCGGCCTCGACCCCCTGATCGTGCGCGCGACGCGCGAGCTCGGGTTCACGCGTCCCACGCCCGTGCAGCAGGAAGCCATTCCGCTCGCGATGGCGGGTCGCGACGTGCTCGCGTGCGCGATGACGGGCAGCGGGAAGACGGCGGCGTTCCTGCTCCCCATCATGCAGCGGCTGCTCGCGAAACGTCGTGGCACGACCCGCGCACTCGTGCTGACCCCCACCCGGGAGCTGGCCGCCCAGATCGATCAGCACCTGACCGAGCTCGCCGTCCACACGCCGCTCTCTGGCGCGGCGGTTTACGGCGGGGTGGGCATGGCCCCTCAGGAGCATGCCTTTCGCAGCGGCGTGGACGTGATCGTCGCCACGCCCGGCCGGCTGCTCGATCATTTCAGCCATTCCTACGCGCGCCTCGACGGCCTGGAGGTGCTCGTCCTCGACGAAGCCGATCGCATGCTCGACATGGGCTTCCTGCCCGACATCCGCCGCGTGCTCCGGCACCTGCCGCCGCGCCGCCAGACGTTCTTCGTCTCCGCCACCATGCCGCCGCCCATCGTGCAGCTCGCGCACGAGATGCTGAAGAACCCCGCCACGGTGAACCTGCAGCGTAAGGCGGCGCCGGCGGTGGGGATCACACAGGCGGTGTACCCGGTCCCGCAGGAGCTGAAGAGCACGCTGCTCTTCGAGCTGCTGAAGCGCGGTGATCTGAAGAGCGTCCTCGTGTTCACGCGGACGAAGCACCGCGCGAACCGGCTGGCCGATTTCCTCGAGCGGCATCGCGTCTCGTGCGCGCGGATACACGGCAATCGGACGCAGGCCCAGCGGACGGCAGCGCTGGCGGGCTTCAAGACGGGGCGCCACCGGGTCCTGGTTGCCACCGACATCGCGGCGCGTGGCATCGACGTCGAGGCGTTGAGCCACGTCGTCAACTTCGACGTGCCCGGTGTGCCGGAAGACTACATCCACCGCATCGGCCGCACCGCGCGAGCGGAGGCGACGGGTGACGCCTTCACCTTCGTCGCGCCCGACGAGGAGGGCGACCTGCGCGGCATCGAGCGGGCGATCGGCAAGCGGCTGCCGCGCGTCACGCTGCCCGAGTTCGACTATGCGCGGAAGCCGGCGGAACGGCTCGAGGTGCCCTTGCGCGAGCGGATCGCCGCCATCCGTGCCCGCAAGAGCGAGGAGCGCGCCCGCGCCCGGTCGCGGGAGGAGCTGCGGTCGAAGGGACACGGCCAGCCGCGAGGAAGGTACCAGCCAGCGGGCCAGCACCAACCGGCGAGCTCGCATCAACGCGGTGGACCCGGCCGCCCTCCGGAACGGCCCTCGGAGCCGGTCCGAGGGCCCGGCCCCGGCGGCGGGACGCGCCGTCGGACGACGCGGCGCTTCCGGCCGGGCCGCTGAGCAGCGAAGCCGGGGAGAGCCGCGCCTCGGCGCTCAGATGCCGTGGCCGGCGCAGGTGTCGCCGTCGTCGTCGCTGTCGGTGCCGTCGGGGCAGATCGTCTTCCTGAAGATGGCCGAGCTGAAGCCGGAGGTCGTGATCGTGGCGCCCAGCAGGCTCGCCTTCGTGAGGTTGGCGCCATTCAAGCCCGAGACCGAGATCGTGGCGTTCGAGAGAAGCGCGCGCGTCAGGTTGGCGCCGTTCAAGCCCGTCACCGAGAGCCGCGCGCCGCGAAGGTCGGCGCGGGTCAGATTCGAGTCGTTCAGGCCGGTCACCGAGATCCGTGCGCCCTGGAGATCGGCGCGCGTCAGGTCGGCGTCGTTCAACGCTGTGCTGTCGAGCGAAACGCCGGCCAGCTTCGCCCGGGCGAGATTCGCGGTGTTGAGGTCGGCGTCGTCCAGGATCGCTCCGGTCAGGTCGGCGCGGCGCAGATCCGCGCCCTCGAGCATGGCGCCCGACAGGTCGCAGCCGGCGAGGTTCGCCTTCTTCATCTGGCGGACGCCGCCAGGCCCGAGCGGGTAGCTCGTCACGTCGCAGTTGGGGAGGGTGCTCGCCTGGCCGGCCACGGGCGGCAGCAGGAGCGCGGCGACGAGCGCAACCAGGGTTCCGATCTGCATGGTGTCTCTCCTCATCGAGTGGTTTCGTGCATCGGCCGGCATCTGCCGAGTCGCGGACGGTCCTGCCCCGAGGGCGCTACCTTCGGGGTAGCGGGCCGCTACCTCCGCTCATCGCGCCAGCGGAGGTGGAATCGACAGCTCCACGCAAGCTCGGTACGGGGTTGCAGGGCCGCGTCCGAGGTAGCAGCCTACCACTGTACGGATGCGTGCTGGACGGAACCGCAACCCCGGAGGATCGAGGGAGAACCGCAATGCTGACGAACCCGAAGGAGTACCTCGCCCGCGCTCGCCGTGAGGGCTGGGCCCTGGGTGGCTTCAACGCCTTCAACCTGGAGTCGGCGCGCGCCGTGATCGCGGCCGGCGCCGCCGAGAAGGCGCCGCTGCTCGTCCAGACGTCGGAGGGCGCGGTCAAGCACATGGGACTCCAGAACGCGGTCGTGATCGTGCGGACGCTCGCCGATCAGAGCCCGTCGCCGGTGGCGTTGCATCTCGACCACGGCAAGAGCGAGGAGCTCGCGCGCGCCGCGGTCGACGCCGGATACACCTCGGTGATGATCGACGCCTCCCGGCAGACCTACGACGAGAACATGCGCGAGACGGCGCACATCGTCGAGTACGCGCACGCGCACGGCGTGCACGTGGAAGCCGAGCTCGGGACGCTGGGCGGCATCGAGGACCTCGGCGAGACGGCGGCGCGCTCGATGCTGACCGACCCCGAGCAAGCGGTGCGCTTCGCGCGGGAGACCGCCGTCGACGCGCTCGCGATCGCGATCGGGACCTCGCACGGCGCGTACAAGTTCAAGGGCGTGCCCCATCTCGACCTCGAGCGGCTCAAGGAGATTGCGGGCCGCATCCCGCAGCCCATCGTCCTGCACGGCGCGTCGTCGATGCCGCAGGAGGCGATCGCGCTTGCCGAGCGCTACGGCGCGCGGCTGCCCCACGCGCAGGGCATCCCGCCGGAGCTCATCCGGGAGGCGGTCGCTCTCGGTGTGGCCAAGGTCAATACCGACTCCGACCTTCGCCTGGCGGCGCTCGGACGCCTGCGCCAGGTGCTGGTCGAGCGCCCCGACATATTCAACCTCTACGAGCTGATGGGCGAAGTCGAAGCGGCCATCCGCGACGAGACGGTCCTGCGCATTCGCATGCTGGGTAGCGACGGGAAGGCGTGAGGCCGGGAGAAGGCTACCCCGACGCACGCACGCGCGACGCGATGCGGCGGTCGGGCACGATCCACATGATCGCGATCAGTACGTAGAGCAGCTCGGCGAGCCGGGGCGACACGAACGCGAGGGCGATCGCCGCGACGTAGCCGGCAAGTGACAGGATGCCCTTGCGATCCCTGCCGACCGCTTCGGCCAGCATCGAGCGCGGACCGTTCTCTCGCACCATCTGTCGCTCCATCACGACGTAGGCGACGCCGGCCATCAGGAGGACGACCCCGTAGAGCGCGACGGGGAGGGACGCGTCGCGGTGGTCGCCCGCCCAGGCGGTCACGAAGGGAACGAGCGAGAGCCAGAACAGCAGATGCAGGTTGGCCCACATGATGGCGCCGTTGATGCGCTCGCACGCGTGCAGCAGGTGGTGATGGTTGTTCCAGTAGATGCCGACGTAGACGAAGCTCAGGACGTAGCTCGCGAGCACGGGGAGCAGCTCGCGGAGTGCGGCGAGGTCGGCGCTCTGCGGCACCTTCAGCCCGAGCACCATGATGGTGATGATGATGGCGATCACGCCGTCGCTGAACGCTTCCAGCCGTCCGGTTCCCATGCCGTCACCCTACACGCGGCTGAAAAGCGGCGCTTTCCCGCTCATTCGGGCACTACTGGTCGTGAAGGGGCGGAATTAGCCCGGATTTCCCAGCGTGCGGCGCTTCTACGCGAGCTTCCGTTATCAGGCGCAGAGCCGGAGCCGGTCGCGCCGCGTCGTCGCGAAAGTGGGGTGTCACACCGGTGAGCTGTACCCGCGTGTCGGCTTCATCGTGACGGACCTGCGTCGCCCGGCCAAGAAGGTCGTCACCTTCTCCGATGGGCACGGGCCGGCCGAACAGTGGATCAAGGAGGGGAACGCCGTCAAGTGGATGCGGCTGTCGTACAGACCTTCCCCGCGAACGGCTTCCCTGCGTCGTGGGAAGACAGCTTGCCTTTAAGGCTACAAGAGCGCTAGTGTCCAGGCTCGGAGGTGCGGATTGGCCCCGTTCATCTGCCCACCATGATCCGCCCATCGAACTTGTCGTTCGAGCGAGCGCCGGCCCTCGCCCGGGCGTGTAGACCGGCGTCCGTCGGCAGCCACCGGGAGGGCGTCAGCTGATGTCCATCAAACCGCGAACATGGGGGATGGTCGGGGGCGGAGGACTCGTTGTGAGCATCATCGTCGTGGCGGCTATCTATGCCTGGCGGACATCAGTGCCTTCCTGGCCGGTCTACGCGCAGAACGAAGGGTACAGGTATTGCGCTCGACTCGGAGACCTCGCTCAAAAGCGGTCGGTGCTCCACACTACATTGGCGTCGCTCGCAGCGCTGCTCGGCCTGTGCGCGGTGATCGGCGGCAATCTGTGGGAACCTCCCAGCCCATCGGATGCTGGACGGCGGTGGGTGCGAAATCCGGGGCTCTTGCTGCTGAACCTCGGCCTGCTCCTGCTGGTGGTGTCACACTATGAATACTCGCGGGCGGACGCTGCCTCGTTGGCCGCGGCGGCGGCGGCGACGGCGCAGGCAGATGCCGCTCGTCCCCGCGCGCCGACGACTCCACCGACGCCGCCTGATGCGCAGGACCGCGAGGCCTACGTGACCTGTGCGATGGCTCGCGCGGCGTGGCTCAAGTCCCGCGTCGATTCGAGCGCGCTGATTCAATCCGACATCTCGAACCGCTGGAGTGAACCCTCCGAGACGAAACCCAACGGAACGCGACAGAACTAGGATCCACGCCAGGGCGGACGCGCGCGCCTCTGCCCATGCCCGGAGCGTTTGGGACGCGCCGCGGGGCGGGCGCGCAGGTCCTCGGCCGCTTGCTCGTACATCACGACCACCAGCGCGCGCTCGCCCCCGCCTTGCGCTGTGCGCGAGCCGAATCTAGACCAGGCCGCGGCGCCGTTCGAGCCGGGAGGTGATAGGGTGCGGTGCCATGCGAGCGAACGTCTACCGCGTGCACGGCATGATGCAGTCCTACTTCACCCGGAAGATGGCCGGGTACCTCGACTACAAGGGCATCCCCTGGCTGTTTCGTCGTTTTCCTGGTGCGAGTCCCGAAGCGATGGCGGCGGGCTTCCCGGGCGGTATGCCGGTCGTCGAGACGCCCAGCGGCGACTTCATGTGGGATTCGACGTCCATGATCCATCATCTCGAGCTCCGTTTCCCCGAGCCGGCTGTCCTGCCGCCCGACCCGGTGCAACGCTTCGTCTGCTACGTGCTCGAGGATGCGGCCGACGAATGGCTGTATCGGCCGGCCGTCGGAACCCGCTGGCATTTTCCGGAGAATGCCGCGGTCGGTGGCTTCGAGCTCGCACGGGACATGACGGTCCGGATGCCCATGTCGTGCGATCAGGCCCACGCCGCCGTCGGAGCGCACGTGCTGAGCAGCTGCGCGCCGCTCGGTGCCAGCGCGGACACGATCCAGGGCTGGGTCGACGACGTCCTCCGGCCGTGGATGCGGGTCCTCGGTGCCCACCTCGCTCGCCGGCCCTACCTGCTCGGGGACCGTCCGTCGCTCGCCGACTTCGCGCTCTTCGGCGGCAATGCGGCGCACTTCGTCAACGATCCCCTCTGCCGGCGGTGGGTGGACGAGGATGGCCCGGCGGTCGTGCAGCACACGCACCGGCTGCTGGAGCCGGAGGACCAGGAGTTCGGTGGGTGGGATGATCCGGCCGACGTGCCCGAGACCTTGACCGCGGTGCTCGCCGAGCTCGGCAAGCGCTACCTCCCGTGGGTCAACCGCGCGTGCGCCGACGGGACGGCCGACCTCGTCTTCGAGAACGGAACGCGGATCGCCGTCGGCGCGACGGAGTTCCTGCGCGACGCGCGTGCGACGCTCCTCGCCCGCTACGTGGACTGCCGCGGCGCGCGGCTCGACGAGGTCCTCGACCGGGCGGGGATCCTGCGGTACTTCGCGGACCACGTCGCGCTCGCCGGGTCGATTCCTGACGTTCGCGAGCCACCGCGGCCGGCGCGGAACCGCCCGTTCCCGCCGGCCGGACAGTGAGGCGTCATGCCGCGACGCTGGGGGATCACCGGGACCGGCTTGAAGCAGCAGGCGAGAACGTTCTATGGCAATCGCCTACGCGCCTCGAAAAAGGAGGGACCGGGCATGACTCGGATCGGCGTCGGAGTCGTGATGCTGGCCACATCGCTGGGGGTAGCTGGGTGCGCCACCTACAATCCGGCGACGGGAACGTACCAGACCGACCCGGTCGGCACCTCGCTGGTGGCCGGCGGTCTCGGCCTGGCCGGCGGGGTGGCCCTGGGTGCGGCGCTTTCCGACCACGACGATTGCTGCTGGGGAGGCGGGGGGAACACCTACGTCAACAACAACTACCACCGCACCAACAACTACAACTACAACAAGAACGTCAACCGGAACGTGAACCGGAACGCCTACCGCGGGAACGCCGGGGGTCGGGGCGGTCGTGGAGGCTACGGCGGCGGACGAGGCGGCGGTCGCGGCCGACGGCATTGAGAGCGGGACGAGGAGGACGTCGGCATGACATGGCCAATCCGTGCTCGATGCGTCGGGGTCGTCGTCGCGCTGCTCGTCTGGCAGGCGTCGTCGGCCAGCTCCCAGGAGAGAAATCGCGCGCTGGCTTCCCAACTCGATCCCGCCTGGCAGCGACTCGCCCAGAGCAACGACCAGTTCCTCAGCAAGGACCAGGAGAGCCTGCTGCACGACCTCGCGTTCGCCGCCGCCGCGGCGGGGGGCTGTCCGGGATTCAGCCTCGATCGCGACAAGTTCGAGAAGGGCTTCGAGTCCTTCAAGACCGATGACTACATGAAGCTTCCGGCGGACCAGAAGCGGAAGCGCGAGTACCGGCTGATGATGAACTACGGGGCGGCGGTCGCGCTCTACACCGCGGAGGGGCTGCTGCATCCGAAGGAGGCGTGCAAGTTCGCGGAGGGCAGACGCGATCTCGGACCCGGCCGGTTCTGGGTCGCGCCGGTCAGCAGCGAACCTGCTCCGAAGCCGGGCACCGGTCGCTGAGCGGCAATCCCTTCGCATTTCCTGACGCGCGCGCGCCCCGGGGACGTGACGATCCCCGGGGCGCGGCGAGATGGAACCGATCGAGCCGTGCGCCGCTCAGTTGCGTGCGGAGCAGCTCCCGATCTGGGCCGCGGTTCCGCTCAGCGCGCAGTTCAGGGTCGGCTGGGTCTCGGGCTCGTCGTCGAGCAGGGTGGCGCGCTCGACCGTGCAGGCGGCGCCGCTGACGGTGACCTTGCCGGTCTTGGGACCGCAGTTCTGCACCGAGGCGTCATCGAGCAGCACGCTGCCGGCCGCGACGAGGTCCACGTCCTCGCCCGCCTTGACGCTCGTCCCGCGCAGGTCGATGTCGCCCTGAGGCGCGTCGATCTGGACGTCGCCCTCGATCCCGGTGACGATCTCGGTCGGGGGCGGATCCTCGCACTCGCAGAAGGCCACCGCCTCCTCCGGGCTCGCGATCGTCACCGGCAGCGGACAGTCGGGCCCGGGACAGAGCGCCAGGACGTCGTCCCGGCACACCAGGCCGGCGGCAGCCCGGCTCTGCGCCGCGACGGGCCCGGCGACGGTGATCTGGACGTCGCCGGTCGCGGAGGCGATGTCCACCCGGTCGATCGGCGAGCTGGTCGCGATGTGGGAGGAGCGGATGGTGACGGTCCCCTGCGCATCGACGTCGATGTCGTTCGAGGCCGTGGTCACGTCATCCAGCGTGATCGGACACGCGGTTCCCGTGCAGCGCAGGCGGAGCAGGCCACCCGCCTGGAGGCCGCTGCCCCGCACGTCCATCGCCCCGGGGCTCTCCATCTCGACGTCCCCGTTGCGGTTCGCGCCGGTCACGTTCGAGCCGTCGATCCGGATGCTCCGGCCGTCGGGCCCGACGCCCAGGGCGAGGAGCTTGATCGCCGTTCCCTTTCCGGCGGCGGCGACCGAGCCACCCTCGTCGCCATCGACCGCGATCGAGCGTGCCGTCACCTCGATCTTGCTCTGCCCGTTGAGCGGGAGCAGCGCGCACTGGATGACGAGATCGTCGCCCGGCAGGTTCACCACCGTCTTCTTGCCGACCAGCTTCACCGGCGACGCGGTGCAATCGGTCAGGTTGACGGTCGCGGCGGATGCGGCGGCGGCGCCCAGGCCGATCCCGAGAGCGACGGTGAAGGTCATGTACTTCGTTCGGATCATCTGTTTGCCCTCCTTTTTTTGCACCCGTCCTGGGGCGCACCCGACATACGCGCATCACTCGCGGCCGGTTCTTGCCTGCTCCGCTGACGTCGGCGGCACGACGGGCGCCGAGGGCGGGCCGCCCGCGCACGGCATCCGGGGGCGCCGCGCCTGTCAGGTGTGGCCCGATGGAGGCCGCGGCAGCGGGGCGGAGACGGCCGACGGGCTCAGGTCGCGCGGCCGAGGCGCTGATCCAGGCACGCGCGCGCCTTGCTCTTCTCTGCGCGCGAGCGGGTCGTTTGGATCACGGGGCACGTTGGGGGCCGACGAACGCGAAAGCACGCTTGCCAAGCGACTCTCCGGAGGACTATGGCCACCGGAAGGAAGAGCGTCTCGACTATTGGGGAATTCGGCTCAGATCTGGAGGGGAAACCATGAGCACGAATCACCGGAGATGGTATCGCTTCAGCGGAGTCGGGATCGGACTGATGGTGGTCTGCGCCGTGCTGACGGGCTCGACGGCGAGCGCGGCACCCAAGAGCAAGGTCGTCAACACGGACAACGGTCCGGTCAGAGGCATCGTGACGCCGACGATGCAGAAGTTCCTCGGCATCCCCTACGCCGCCGCCCCGGTCGGCGACCTTCGGTGGCGGCCGCCCCAGCCGCATGCGCGCTGGCACGGGCCGCTCGACGCGAGCGCGTTCGGAAACCATTGCCCGCAGCCGCCCTCGCCCTTCGGGCGCGCGAGCGTCACCGAGGATTGCCTGTTCCTGAACGTCTACACACCCCTCGGGATCAACCACGGCAAGCCCCATCGCCACCCGGTCATGGTGTGGATCCACGGGGGCGCGCTCTTCCTCGGGGAGAGCGACGACTACGACCCGACCAGACTCGTGGAAGCCGGCGACGTGATCGTGGTCTCGATCAACTATCGCCTCGGAGCTTTGGGGTTCCTCGCTCATCCGGCATTGAGCGCCGAATCCCCGGACCATGCGTCGGGAAACTACGGGCTCATGGACCAGCAGTTCGCGCTCCGGTGGGTGCGGCGGAACATCGCCGGCTTCGGCGGTGATCCCGCCAACGTGACCATCTTCGGTGAGTCCGCCGGCGGACTCAGCGTCCAGTCGCATCTCGCGTCTCCCACGGCAGCTGGGCTGTTCCGAAAGGCGATCGTGGAAAGCGGGGCCTACTCGCTGACGCAGCCTCCGCTGGCGGCTGCCGAGGCCGGGGGCACCGCCTTCGCGACGCTGGTCGGCTGCAGCGACCAGACAGCCGCCTGCCTGCGTGCCGTGCCCGTCGAGACCTTCCTGGCCAACCAGGGTGGCGGCGGCTTCGTCCCCAACCTGGATGGCAGGCTGCTCCCCCAGTCGATCGGTGCAGCCTTCGCGAGCGGCCAGTTCAACCGGGTCCCGGTGATCGAAGGCTCGAACCACGACGAGTGGCGCCTCTTCGTGGCGTTGAACCAGGAGTTCGTCACCGGTCCGCTGACACCGGCGCAGTACCCGGGCGCCATCGCGTCGACGCTGGGCGTCCCGCCGGCGGTGGTGCCGTTGTTCGTCGCCGAGTACCCGCTCGCGAACTACCCGAGTCCGAGCGTCGCCCTGGGCGCGCTGGGCACCGACGGGATCTTCGCCTGCAACGCTCGCATCTCGGCCCAGCGCCTGTCCGCGCACGTACGGACGTTCGAATACGAGTTCAACGACGCCGACGCGCCACAGTTGTTCCTGCCACCGGTCAGCTTCCCGTACGGCGCCTACCACGCCGCCGAGATTCAGTATCTCTTCGGCCTGACCGCGGAGGTTCCGGCGCCGCCGCTGACCGCCGCTCAGGAGCAGCTCTCCGACGACATGGTCCGCTACTGGATTCAGTTCGCGCGAAGCGGCGATCCGAACTCGTTCCACACGCCATTCTGGCCGCGGTACGCGGCGGCCATCGACCGGGTTCAATCATTCGTGCCGCCGACGCCCGAGACGGAGACCGGGTTCAACGCCGATCACAAGTGCGACTTCTGGGCTTCGCTCGGAGGGTAGCGGTTCAGCGCGGCGCCCCGCAATGAAGTCCAGCAGCCTGGGCCCAGGTCCCGGCGAGCCATATCTCCTGGGCGGCACGAGCGCCGAGCACGGGCGGCTGATTCGACAGGCTGCGATCTTCGATCCCTTCACCGAACGCTTGTTCCGTGATGCGGGGATCGGCCGGGGCAGCGCGTTCTGGACATCGGCTCCGGCGTCGGTGACGTGGCCATGCTGGTGGCCAGGCTGGTCGGCCCGAGGGGGGAGGTCGTGGGCGTCGAGCGCGACGGAAGCACGCTGGCGAAGGCGCGATCCCGCGCCGCCGAGGCCGGATTCCACAACGTGAGGTTCATGGAATCCGACGTCGGCGACGTCGCGAGCGACCAGCCCTTCGATGCAGTCGTGGGGCGCCTCATCCTGGAGTTCCTGCCCGCGCCTGGTGCGGTCGTGCGCTCGCTCTCCGGCCTGGTGCGGCCCGGGGGTATCGTGGCCTTTCAGGGCGCGTGCTGGGGTCCCTTGCTCCAGCTGACGGCGCACCTGCCGTTGAGGGGCCAGTGCGCGTCGCTCATTCAGGCCTTCCGGCGCTCGGGGGTGAACATGGACATGGAGCTCGTTCTCTACCGGACGTTCCAGGCGGCGGGTCTGCCGGCGCCGAGCATGCGGATCGACGTCCCCGTCGGAGACGGCCCGGAGATCGCGAGCTGGGTGTACGATCTCTTTTGCAGCCTGCGACCGCGGATACCGCCGAACGACCTTGCCGGCAGTGTGCTCGGCGACGTGGAGTCGCTCGGGGCGAGACTGGAAGCCGAATTGGCCGGTACGACCACCTTCGGCGCGTGCATCGGGCTCGTCGGGGCCTGGTCCCGGAGGCCGGGGTCGACGGCATCCGCTGGCGGTGCCCCCCGATGAAGCTCGCGGACACCGTTCTCGACGCCATGGACCGCCGCCGACTGATCGAGCCGCTCAGCCGACCGCGATCCGTCCCTCGACGACGACGGGGCCTACGCGATCGCGTGGGACGTCCACGCGCGGCGCCGTGAGCGCGGCGAGGAGCCCGTCGGCCGCAAGATCGGCTTCACCAACCGCACGATCTGGGCCGAGTACGGGGTGTGGGCTCCGATCTGGAGCCACGTCTACGACTCCACCGTGCACCATGCCGAGGACGGCAACGCGCGCCTCGCGATCGGCCACCTGCTCCAGCCGCGGATCGAACCGGAGATCCAGCTGCACTTCGCACGGACCCCGCCGGTGACGCGTGACGAGACGGCGATTCTCGAATCCATCGACTGGATCGCGCACGGGTTCGAGATCGTCCAGAGCGTCTACCCCGACTGGAGATTCCGCAAGGTGGACGCGATCGCCGCCTTCGGTCTCCACGGTGCGCTGGTGGTGGGCCGGCCCGTTGCCGTTCGCGACATCGACGATTGCGCCGCGAAGCTGCGCAACTTCACGATCGTCCTGTCGGGTGACGACGGACGGACGGCGAGAGGCGGCGGGACGAACGTGCTGGACACTCCGCTGCTGGCCTTCGCGCACCTCGCCGAAGTGCTGGGGAAGCAAGCGCGGTTCGCACCCGTTCAGGCCGGCGAGGTCGTCACGACCGGCACCCTGACGAAGGCGCTGCCGGTTTCACCCGGCCAGACCTGGGCCACGGTGCTCGACGGTATCGACCTTCCGGGCTTGTCGATCACCTTCGCCTGAGCTCGTCGCAAACGGCCTGCACCCCGGGGGCCGCTCGTGATAGTCCCGCGCCCATGTCACGCCACCCGCTCCACGAGCATCCCCTTCGCAGCCTCTTCACCGATACCGGCGCGCGCAGCCGGCGAGCCTCGTCGTGGGACCGGAGCGGCCGCAACTGGGACTTTCTCGTCGTGGGCTCCGGGGAGACGGTCACCCTGCTCGAGCACGAGGGTCCCGGGTGCGTCATGCACGTCTACTGCGCGCTGGCGTTTCCGGAGCTGACGGACTACCGCGACGCGATCCTGCGCTGCTACTGGGACGGCGAGGCGAGCCCGTCAGTCGAGGTGCCGCTGGGCGACTTCTTCGGCGTGGCCCACGCCCGCATCCGGCTGCTGCGCAGCGCGCTGGTCGCCATCAACCCCGGCTTCGGCTCGTCGCACGGCCTGCACGCCTACTTCCCGATGCCGTTCGCGACCGGCGCACGGATCACGCTCGAGCATCGCGGCGACCGGGCGCTCGGCGGCGCGCTGCCCGGCGCTCTGGTACCACATCGACTACGAGACCTACGACGCCCCGCCGCCCGCCGACACGCTGCGCTTCCACGCGCAGTGGCGGCAGGAACGTCCGACCGTCGCGGTGGGGCCGCGCCCGAACGTGCAGCTGCACGGAGGAGTCAACCTGGACGGCGCCGACAATTACGTCGCGCTCGACGCGGTCGGCGCCGGCCAGATGGTCGGGTTGCTGCTCGAGATCAACAACGTCGCCGGCGGGTGGTACGGGGAAGGGGACGACATGGTCTTCGTGGACGGCGACTCGTGGCCGCCGTCCATCCACGGCACCGGCACCGAGGAGATCTTCGGCGGCGGCGCGTGCCCCGTGCGCGAGTTCGCCGCGCCGTACCACGGGTTCCATCTGATCGAGTCGCCCGACCATGCCGGGCTGGTCGGCGCGTATCGCTGGTTCGTCCACGACCCGATCCGCTTCACGCGCTCGCTGCGCTGGACGGTGGAGCACGGCCACGCCAACAACTTCGCGAACGAGTACGCGTCGGTGGCCTACTGGTACCAGACGGAGCCGCACGCGTCCTTCCCCGCGCTGCCGGCGCGGGACGCGCTGCGGCCGGCGCTGCCGCCGGCCTACGACGAGGCACGCGAGGCCTATCTCGGTGCCGTCGGTCAGGCGTTGCAGGCGGGGGCGATGCCCGAGCTGTATCGCCTGGCGGCGATCGGCGAGCTGTTCTACGCGGGTCGGTTCGAGGACGCGCTGCGACGGGTGCGCGAGGGCTGAGATGCGGCCGGGCCGCCGGCCGCACCAGAGACATGCGCGGCCGACGGCCCGGAATCGAGAGAGCGGGGACCGGGATCAGAAATCCGCGTGGAACGGCGGCGTGCCGAGGTTGGCCAGCGGAACCACCACGGCGGACGCTGCGAAGATGTCATCGGGTGTCTGGAAATTCTCGCAGCAGAGGCCGCGCGTCGTGATGAAGGTCGAACACGTGTTGGTGTCGAATTCTTGCGACTTGACGGTGTGCGTGCTGCCCGGCAGGTCCGGGAAGTAGGCATTGTTGGCGAATGCCCCGATGAAGGGGACGAGATCGGAACGAAACACCTGGACGAGGGTCTCTCCCGTGCAGTCGGTGTTCTCGTGGTAGAGTGTGATCGAGCCCTGGAAGAAACCTTCCTCGTTCTCGTCGGCGAAGAGGATGCCCGCCCCGACCCCCGGCACCTTGAGGGCGATCGAGTCGGAATGGCCGACGTCGCCGATGCCGATGATTCTCCCAGTGCTGTCGACCACCGGGAAATCTCCGGGGTCGCCCTTCGCTCCCTTCG
Source organism: uncultured delta proteobacterium (assembly GCA_963815115.1). GTDB lineage: Bacteria > Desulfobacterota > Binatia > DP-6 > DP-6 > CAVQLX01. The sequence goes on from CAWFFN010000005.1 coordinate 1,550,122, forward strand.
CGCCGGGAGCTCCAGGAGCGCCGGGTGCGCCCGCGCTGCCGGCCGCGCCGTTGCCTCCCGCGGGACCCTGCGCACCGACGAACTGCGCGAGATCGATGGGCGATTCCTTCTTCTTGCACGCGTCGCGCAGGACCACGACGCCCGACTTCTTGACGCACAAAGCGGCATCCCCGCGGCCCGCGACGAGCGCGAGCGCAGCTGCAGCGATGGCGATGGAACGAATACCGTTCATCTGGTGGTCCTCCTTGACCTGACGCCGGGCCGCCGGTCGTTCTCAAGAGACGCCGGTTTCCCGAATTCAATTGCGCTAGGTGCGCTACCTTCCAGGTAGCGGGCCGCTACCCGAAAATACCCTTCACGAACGGCCGCTTGCTCGTCACGGTGTCACGGCGCGCCACCGGAGCCGCTGGCCCAGCAGGGATGCTCGGATCTACGCGAGTGCAACCCGCCAGCTCGGGGCTGCGCGAACGTTCAGCGCAGGGCGGCCCGCCGTGACGATCTCAGCCGTTGGCGCCGGGATATCCGGGGACGAAAAAGACGTTGGGCTGAATCCGCCGGATGGTGGTATTGCGCCGGATGACGGTCGAGAGGCGGGTCTGACGGATCCGGTAGATCTCGCCACGCGGCAGGAGGCGGCTGTACCAGAAGCGGTCGCCGGCGCGCGAGCGGGTGAACTGCTCGACCAGCACGGTCATCAGCGTCTCTCCGACGATGCGGCCCGGGAGGTCGTCCTCGACGAGCAAACCGACGAAGGTGTCGACATCGTCGACGTCGCCGTAGAGCTGCTGGAGTGTTGCTGCCAGCGCGCGGTCGGAGGTGATCTCGGAGAAGGTCCGCTTGCGCGGCAGTCCGTAGTCGGCGCGCACGGTATTGAAGTCCGGAAGTCCGTGATCGCGGCCGCGCTGGAGGTTGAGGGAGATCAGATCGAGGCCGCCGCTGCGCGGGGCGCCGAAGAGAAAATTCCGCACGTCGTCGATCACCTGGGCATCGAGCTCTTGTGCGCGCTGGACCGCGAGGCCGCGCAGGATCGGCTCCAGGCCCTCCTGCTTGAGGATCGGCGGGGTTGCGCTGAAGAACGCCTCGCGAAGTGCGAGCGGTCCTTCGGGAACTGTCCGTCCGCGCGCGTCGAGGCGTTGGATCACCGCGCTGAGGAGGGTGTGGCCGAGGCGGTAGGCCGCGGTGGAGAAGACGGTCGCGATTCCCGCGTCGACCGTCGGATCGTAGGGGCCGTCGGGCCCCAGTGCGTCCGGACCGAGCAAAGCGGGCAGGAACTCACCGTAGGTGATGGCCTGGATCTCGCCGATCACGATTCGGCGCGCGCGCTGGTAGATCTCCTCGTCGGATAGACGAGGATGGACCCTCGCGATCCGCGCTGCCTGGCTGTTGTGCTCGCGGACGAACAGCGTGTGCAGGCAAGCCAGCGTCGGCTGCTCGTTCGCTCGGATGTCGCCCGCCACGAACGCGTCGGTCGAAAGATTCGGGGCCTCGGGTGAGCCGGCGTTCGGCTGCGTGCCGTCGTTGAACGGCAGGAGCGCGCCCGCGGCCGTTTCCGTGACCTTGAGTCGACCGCCGCTTCCGGTGCGCAGCCAGGCGGCCCGTTCGGCGGTCGAGCCGTAGACGTTCGACCCATCGATGTAGGCCGTGATCTCGTTGACCTGCTCGCGAGGGTTCGTGGTTCCGGTGGCGGGATCGAAGAGCGAGCGATGGAATGCGATCACCTGCAGGTTGGTGAAGAAGGGATCGAAGAACGGGTCGCCGGAGGGGACGGCGATCGGCAATCCCTCGCGCGCTCCCTCGGTCAGGCTGAGATCGTGATCGAGAAACTGGCCCCAGGTCCAGATGTAGTCGCTGAGTCCGATCGCGCTCGGAAACGACGCGGTCTGATCGAAGATCGCGTCGCTCAGCAGGCGGGGACTCGGCCGGGTCGCCCCGGCGGGGGCTGCAATGCCGTCGGCATAGTGGGAGCCGCTCGCGCCCCGTAGGAGGTGCGCACCCGGAGCGCCCCAGCCGGGGTGGGCGAGGTTGTTGCCCCTGCCATCGATCGGACGGACGGGAGGCTCCCAGCCGCCCGCGGCAGTCGCCGCAAGCATCACGACGAGGAGAACGCCGGCCGGAAGGCGCTTCCGGGCGGAAGCGATGACGGCCAGGCGGGAGGTTGACCAGCCCACGGAGCGTGGCTACCACGGGCGACCGCTGCGCGGCCAGCACTTTGCAGGCAGGGCGCTTGAAGATTTCCATCACCGCCGCGAGACTTCGACCCCCATCGCCCTCCTCGGAGAGAAGCACCAGGCGCCATGGCGGTTGTGCCGTGCGTTCCTCAGGACCGGAGGCCCGCGAAGGCAGCCGCGATCCGCAGGCCGGCCCTCGGGCGGGCGTACATCCGCTCCATGTAGGCGCGCAGGCCCGCGAAGTCTCCCAGCAGGCCGCTCTCGTTGGCCCAGTCGAGCGTATAGGCCGTCACGAAGTCGACCACGCCGGCGTGGGCGCCGACGACGAACTCGCGCCCCTCCATGTGACGAGCGAGGACGGCCGCCATCTCGGTGAACTCGCGGCGCGCGATCGCGACATCGGCCGGAAGACGCTGCTCCTCGGGATAGAGCCTGGTGTGACGGACGATGCGCCACAGCGGCTGCTCGAGCTCGGTGGCGGCGAAGAGAAGCCAGCGGTACGCCTGTGCTCTCCCCTCGGCCGAACCCGGAAGGAGGCCCTGCTCGCGGTACTTGTCGGCCAGGTACATCACGATGGCCACCGATTCGGTGAGGACGACGTCGCCGTCCACCAGCACGGGGACCTTGGCGGCGGGGTTGAGGGCAAGGAACTCCGGCCGGCGATGGTCACCGGCAATCAGGTTCACGGTGACGGACTCGAAGTCGACGCCCAGCTCCTGGAGCGTCCAGCGGACGCGGATCGAGCGGGTAGGGGGGAACTCGTACAGTCGCATGGTCTGCCTCCTTGACGCGGCCGATTGTGACCTCGTTCATGAGTCGTTCCGGCAAGCTCGATTTCGACACCCCCTGGCACCTTGGCAGGTCCGGTCAGCGCCCGAGCGCGGCGCACACCGCTGCGGCGAGCGGCGTGGGCGACCGATGAGGCGCCGAAGCTCACCGGTCGCGTCGTGGTGTAGCCGACAACGGCCGTGCTCTTGCGAGTCCCTAAGGTTGCTGCGCTCCTCGCCGAGACACGAGCGAGCACGGTACGTCGCCCTTCTCGTTGACGGCCTTGCGCGGGCCGCGGTACTCCTGGCGACCATGCGCGTCGTGCTCGTCCGCGTCGCCGTTGTCCTGGGACTCGGCTTCTACTCCGTAGCAGCAGTCGCCGCGCCGTGCGACTGGCTCGTCTACGACGCGGCCCGCGGAGCTCCACAGGTGTTCTTCACGGATCCCGACGGCACCCCGCCGCTTGCGATGCGCTTCGACGCCGACTTCGCCGCCGCCGGTGGAACATTGTCCGAGCAAGGGGGACTCGACTTCGACGGCGACGGGAAGACCGATGTCTTCCGGAAGCACGTCCGCCCGGATCTGTTCGGACAGTGGCAGCACGTCGCCGGCGGCGCGCCGGCGGCGTGGATCGACATGGCGTACGCGGGTGACTCCATGTCGAATCTCGCGTTCGGCGACTTCGACGCCGACGGGAAGACCGATGTCCTCGCCGTCCAGTACCGGGGATCCTCGAAGTACTACTGGAGCTACTCGAGCGGCGGCGTGAACAGCTACGTCGACCTGAACTATAGCAGCGCCGCCATGTACCAGCTCGGGTTCGGCCGGTTCGACGCGGGCCCGTCGACCGACATCCTGGCGGCGATCGAGACCGGGTATCTCTCGGGGATGTTCCCCTACCAGTACTCGCCCGGCGGCGTCGGAGCATTCGCGCCGCTCATGACCGGAACCGTCAGCCGCCAGAACCTGCGGTTCGGCGACTTCGACGGCGACGGCCGGACCGACCTCTTCACCGCAGTCGACCAGGGCGACGGGACATTCCAGTGGGAGTATGCGCCCGGCGGCGCCTCGGCGTTCGTGAACCTCGCGCGGACGCCGTACGCGATCCCGGAGATCGGGTTCGGCGATTTCGACGGCGACGGGAAGACCGATCCGTTCGCCCTCCACCCGCTTCCGGGAGGCGGCTTCGAGTGGCTCTACTGGCCAGGGGGCACCGGCGATGCGGTGCTCCTCAACACCGTCGACGGCCCCATGCCCGTCTTCGGCAACTTCGTCGGCGACGCACGCACCGACGCGCTCGTCCTGCGCTGCGGAGCCGAGCCGCTGATCCGGGAGCATCCCGAAGTGGCGGCGCCGAGGGATCGGCAGACGGCGGTGCAATACTTCGTCGGCGAGGTGAACGGCGACGGGCGGCCGGACCTGATCCGCAACTCCACGTGCCAGAAGCTCGGGGCCTTCGCGTGCGCTGAGGATGCGAACCTGGTGAGCGTTCTCCTCGGCGACGGGACGGGCGGCTTCGCGGTCGGTTCCTGGCAGACGTTGAGCCCTTCCGGATTCGAGGACGTCCAGTCGTTTGCCGGCGATGTAACGGGTGACGGCCTCACCGACCTCGTCTGGATAAAGTTCGTATCGAGCACCAGCTCGGACGTGTACGTGGCGCGGGCCGTCGGCGACGGCTCGTTCGTGCTCGGCGACAAGCAGACCTTGAACCCGCCAACATATGCGAACCCCTACCTCATCGACGTGAACCACGACGGTCGAGCCGACCTCGTCTGGGAGACGGTGTGCGTGTACGGGAAGGGTTTCGACTGGGACAGCTGTTCCGTTGGCGATGTGAACCAGGTTGCGGTCGCGTTCGGGGGCGCGAACGGCATGTTCGCGCTGACGTCGCCGCAGACCCTCGGTGGCACCGGCTGGAGCGGGTACCATGCGCTGGTCGGGGACGTGAACGGCGACGGCAACGTCGACCTCGTGTTCGACTCGACGTGCCAGCCAAGCGGTCCTACCGACTTCATCTGCTCTGCGGGGACCAACAACTACATCTTCACGGCGCTCGGCGACGGCTTCGGTGGCTTCGCATTGGGTCCGTTCCAGAACTACGGGTCCGGCTGGAAGGAGTACAACGACCACTTCGTCTACATGGCAGACGTGAGCGGCGACGGTCTGGACGATCTGCTCTGGCTCGCGACCTGCCCCGGCGACTCGTCGTGCGAGGGTGGAGGCTCGCAGCTCGTTCGTGTCGCGCTGTCCAACGGCAACGGCACGTTCGCCGTCACATCGCCGCAGGATCTCGGCTTCGGATACTGGAATTCGTTCAGACTCGAGCGCGGCGACGTGAACGGCGACGGCAAGGTCGATCTCCTGCTCTACGCGCTGAGCTCCCCCTCTGACACGAGGAGTCTCAACTCCGGTGTCGTTCACGAGCTGCTGGCCGACGGCTCCGGTGGCTTCTCGGTGTCGCCGCTCCAGGTGATGTCCGGGCGTCTCTGGAAGGGGCACAACAGTACCCCGACGCTCATCGTCGGCGACGTGACCGGTGATTCGGCGGCAGAGCTCGTCTGGGTCGACTCCGATACGACGCGCGACCACGATCGCGTGGTGGTGAGCGGCGACTTGCCCACGACGACCACCTCGCTCCCCACCACCACACCGACGACCACGTCCCCGACGACGACCACCACGTTGCCGACTCCGTCCGACTGCGTGGCCACGCCGGGGATCGGCGGGCTCCAGTGTCTCTGCGGTCGTGGTCTCGCGATCGGCCTCTGCGCGGGGGCGAACGTCCCACACAAGATCGATGCGCTTCACGGGAAGGCGTGCAACCTGATCGACCGCGCTGCGGCCGCGAGCGGGAAGAAGCGGAAGAAGCTTCTCGGCAAGGCGCTCGGTCGGCTGCGCACGCTGTCGAGCGCCGCGGGCAAGCACGGAGTGCAAAAGAAGCTGCCCCCGGGATGCGGAGGGGAGCTGGTGAGCGACCTCACGACGCTGCGGGACCTGACGAAGGAGCGAAAGGCCACGCCCTGAGACCGACGCGGCACGTCGTTCTCGACGTGACGGCACGATCCCTTCTCTCCTCACGGATTTCGAGTGCTACATGGCCACGACGGCGCACACCGCGCGCATCTCGAGCACGCCGGTGAAGTCGAATTGCGTGCTCCCATTGAAGAGCTGCACCTCCCAGCCCGTGCCGTCCGCCGCCGGCTCGCTGACCACCACGCGCACGTCCCGCAGGATACCCTTGTCGGTGCCGGCGAGGTTCGATCCACCGCCGACCACCTGCTTCCCCGGCGGGCAGGAGAGCGTGATGACGTTGCTCAGGCCGGATGGGGTTCCGCTGTTGTTGACGAAAACGTCCTGGCTCGACGTGACGATCTCGTAGCCCGAGAGGCCGGGAGCCCCCGCCTGGCCCCTCGGACCCGGCAGGCCGAACTCCCCCGTTGGCCCCGTCGGTCCCCTCGACCCTGTGGGCCCCGTGACGCCGGGTTCTCCGGTCGGTCCCACCAACCCCAGCGCCGTGGGATCGACCTGGGTCTGCTTCTTCTTGCACTGGGGGAACACCTGGAGGGACCCCTTGCCCTTCTTCGGCAGGCAGAGAACCTCCGCGTGTAGGGGCGAGGCGAACACCCCGATGACCAGAGCGATGAGGAGCGTCAGCGCGGCGCGATGTCCGTTCGACATGACGGCGCTGGTACCACGAAGGCGGCTGAACTGGCGAACGATGGCCTCGATCCCGTGAGAGCGACCCGAGACGAAGTCTCGGGTCGCCCTCCTACGGGACCGTCGTGGCGACCGACGGCGGCGATCCGGTCTCCACGCACCACCACGTCGGCCTCGTAGGGTGGCCGGCCGCTGCCGTCGACGATCGTGCCATTGCGGATGACGAGGTCGGGCTGGTCGTTCAGGTTCGACTCCTCATCGGCACTCGACCGCCACGCTGTCGGCGGCTACCAGCATGCTCGGATGTGCGTGCAGAGTCCCGCGGCACAGCGAAGCGCTCCCAGAAGAGACAGCCGTCCACCGGCCGCCGCTCGGGTCTGGAATAGCGACCACGTGGCCAGCCGATCGGGATGAGGGCGCAGGTCGGACACTGCTCGGGCAATCCGAGCCAGGCGTCCACCTCGCGTCCGACGGCGTGCAGCTGGGTGAGCGACGCCCCCAGCCCGACGGCGCGACACGCGAGCAGGACGTTCTGCACCGCCGGAAAGAGCGCCTGGAGCTGTGGCGCTCCGCGCCGCATCCACCCGGCGACGAAGAGGTGCACCGGCGCTTCGTGCAGGTGGTCGGCGAGCCAGATCGCCGCGCGCATGTTCCTTCGCTTCGCCTCGGGGTAGGCCGGGTCCTTCGCCGCCTCGAGCGCGGGCGCAATGTAGCGATGGAACAGCGGCCGGTAGCGGTCGGCCACCCATTGCCTGCGCTCCTCATCCGTGACGGCGACGAAGATCCACGGCTGGCGGTTGCCGCCGCTGGGCGCGAATGTCCCGGCCTCGCACACCTTCCTGATCAGCTCCGGCGGCATCGGGTCCGGGAGCAGCCGGCGCAGCGCGCGCGTGGTGCGGAGGCCGTCCAGCAGCGGCACGTCCTCCCCGATGGTCTGAATGTCGAATGCGGGTGTCACGGCCGGTACCCTGGCCTCGATCTGACTGGCCGCGCAAGGCCTCGAATCTTCGCGGATCATCCCGCACGCGGTGGGGCGGTACAGCGCTCGCGCGCCTGTCGGCGCGTCGTCCGGCAGACAGCGGCAGCGAACGCGACGCTGCCGCATCGCCCGCGCAGGGGGTCGAGCGGGTCGTCGCCGGTCACCTGAAGCTCGAGCGGACCGGCGGGGGTCGCGAGCTTCACGCCGCGCGCGTCGAGGCTCACGGCGAGGCGGCCGCCACTCGCGGGCGCCATGCGCGCGCGGCAGTCGGCCGCGGTGCAGGCGAAGAGCACGCTTCCAACACGCAACCGTGGCAGAAGCCGTGGACGACCTGAAGAAGGAGTCCTTCGACGTCGTGCCGGTGATGACGCCGGACGGCCACCAGGGGACCGTGCACCTGGCGATCTCCGACCCGTCGGGCGACTCCGCCATCTTCGAGTATGTGGACGGCAAGCTCGTCATCCACCACGGCCGACAGTACCAGGTCATGACCAATTCTCCCATCTACGACCAGCAGCTTGCGCTCGATGGCTACTGGCAGCAGATCGGTGGCACGACGATGCTGCCGGGCACGAACCGAGCCGCCGATCGGTTCGTTCGGGCCTCGTTCTACATCAATGCCGTTCCCAAGACCGCGAACATGAACGAGGCCATCGCCAGCGCCTTCTCCGTGATCCGCAACGTGTCCGTGCCGCTGGGAATATCGACGCCCGGCCAGCCCAACATCTCGTCGACGATCTGGCGCACGGTGTCCGACCACAAGACCAGGCGCTACTTCTTCGAGTCGGCTCGTAGTCCGAACGTGTTCTGGGTAGCGCTCGGCGACCTGGATTTCACGACCGGCCGTCCGACGAGGAAGCTCGCCCTCACCGGAGGCGAGGTCTATGCGGGCAATGCCGCGGCGCAGTTCCAGCCGGCGGAGCCCTTCGCGTACCTCCAGGCAGCTGCGAACTAGGCGAGCCGCCGGGCGGCGGGCTCGAGCTGCGGCGGTGCTGGCAGGCGTGCTGTACCCCGCCCGCCACCGGGAACCGCTCAGGCTCGCCCCTGAGGAAAGCGCCGCTCGAGCCCCTCGATCTCGCCGAGGCCGACGGCGTCCGTGAACTGCGCGAAGGTCGGTAGCTTTTCGAGGCGGCCGGCCGGAGTGCCATGCGCCCGGACGTACGCGAGGTGCTCGCGCAGTCCGGCCATCATGGACAGCACCGAGCCGATGGGAAAGAGCACGAGCGCAAAACCCAGCTGGCGGATCCGGTCGATGCCGATCGAAGGGGTGCGACCATGCTCGACCCAGTTCAGCAGCACCGCGTGACGGTCGAGCTCGGTGGCGATCCTCTCGATTTCCCCTTCCGTGGTCGGCGCCTCGACCCACAGCATGTCGGCGCCCGCGTCGGCATAGCGCCGGGCGCGGTCGATCGCGGCGTCGACGCCTTCGAGCGCCAGGGCATCGGTACGGGCAATCAACACGAAGTCGGGATCGGTCCGGGCGGCGACAGCGGCGCGCAGCTTCGCAAGCATGTCCTCCACCGGCACGACACTCTTGCCGGACATGTGGCCGCACCTCTTGGGGATCACCTGATCCTCGAGGTGGATGGCCGCGACGCCGGCCTGCTCGTAGTCGCGCACCGTACGGATGGCGTTGATGGGGTTGCCGTAGCCGGTGTCGGCGTCGGCGATCACCGGCAGATCGACGGCCTGAACGATGCGCCGGGCGTTGTCGATCATCTCGGACCCGCCGAGCAGGCCGACGTCCGGACGCCCGAGCAGTGAGGCGGTGGTTGCGAAACCGCCCATGTAGACTGCCTCGAATCCCGCCTGCTCCACCAGCCGGGCCGAGAGCGCATCGTGACTTCCGGGCGCGAGGACCGGCCGGTTCGCGACGAGCAGGTCGCGGAGCCGCCGGCGATGGTTCCCGGAACGTTTCAAGAAGTCCGCCATGGCGAGTTGCCTCCTCGGGGTCAGCAGGTTTCATATGAGAAGGCCCATCATCAACCCCGGCGCTGATCCCATCGGAGTGAGCGCGACCAGGCCGAGTATATGTCGTGTCGCGGCTGCAGCGAGGCCCTTACCGATCGGCAGGTCCAAGCGAGAAGATCTCCTGGCCCCTATCGTCCCGGCTCTGCCGCGGGCGGAGTTACTCCAAGAAATCCGAACGGAGTTGGACTAGGGCCGGAGACGTCGGTCTGCCGCGGCAAAGTGCGCCATCTGGTCTGCGTGCGCCTTCTCAAAGGACGGGCGGCCCGCGGCGCGCGCGACATAGGCGCGACAGGCGGGATATTTCGCCAGTCCGTCGAACCGATCCACAAGGCGCAGCACATCCGCCATGAGGATGTCGGCAACGGAGAAGCTCCCGGCCAACCATTCGCGTCCGGCCAATATCGGCTCCATGCGCTGGAGCCGAGCGTTCAGGAAGTCATCAAAGCGCTTCCACCCCGGGGTATCGCCGGTATCACCAGAGAACTGGAACAAGGACCAGGGTAGGCTCGCCATCTCGACGGAATTGAGCGCCGCGAACAGCCATTCAATGACCTCGCCGCGACAGCGCGTATCGGTAGGCATCAGCGCATCACTGAGCTCACCCAGATGAAGTAGGATCGCGCCGCTCTCGAAGATCGAGATGTCGCCATCGGTCAACCACGGCACCTGACCGAAGGGTTGGTGCGCGAAGTGCTCGGCATTCCGATCGCCAAATGGCACGCTCTGGACGCGATACGTCAACCCGGCCTCTTCCAGCGCCCAACGCACACGCAAGTCACGCACATAGCCCCGCGGCGCGTCGGGAACCCAATCGAAGGTGGTCAGAATTAGGTCGCCCATTCGGCGTCTCCATTGACCGACATTTCCCAAATGGACGGGCCCCATCTCCGTCCCTGGGCTTGGATAGCGCGCGAGCGACCTCGCAGGCAAGGGTCTTCTGGCGTCGTGACGCCCGCCACGGGGATCCGGGACGCCTCCGAGCACCGTCTTTTCCTGACCGGGGCACCCCGAGGATGGACACCGGGCGCAGTTCGACCCCCGGCTGCCCTCCGTTCTCCCTCCGATCGTCAGCATGGGGCTAGGTCTGGCGGAGATAGCCTCGCGATCTGATCCAGGATGCGGCCGAACAGCTCGCGCGAGGGACGGCGTTCGCGCGGAAGGTCGTGCACGACAGCCGCGTCCACTTGACCGCGTGGAATTCGAGCTTCAGCCGGCGGTCGAAGGCGACCCGCAGCCCCGGACCTGCGATCCGAGCCTGCGCCTCTCGTCGCACCAGGGGCGCAGATACCGCCCGCATCTCGGCAGGTGCCGACATGCCGGCCGACGGGCGGTGGATGCGGCCGGCAAGCCGCGTGAATACCCGCGCGTTGCCGCGGCGGCTCAGCCGGCTCGCCGACGCAGCCCGCGTTGCCTCATGCGCCAGACGAGGAGATCGAGGCGGTCCTGGCCGAAGAAGGGCTCGCCCTCGAAGACCATCGTGGGCACGCCCCAGTGACCGGCAGCTTCGAGCGCGTGCTGGTTCTCCGCGACGACACGGTCATGGCGGGCGGGATCGGCCGCGATCGCCGTCTCGAGCTCCTTCAGGTCGAGCCCGGCGCGCGCCGCGGCCTCGGCGAGATGCGGCCCCTCGTGCCAGCCGATGACCTTGCCGCCCCAGATGACTGCCGAGACCTCGGCCACGAAGGGGAGGGCACGCCCGCGCTCGGCCGCGGCCACGCCCAGGCGGGCCAGCCGGTGGATGTAGGGCTGCTCCGCCGCGATCTTCCCCGACGAGAACTCCTGCACGATCGGGTCGGGCCGCGGCCAGGCGTACGGAATCCCCGCATATTCGGCGATCCGCGTCGTGTCGCGTAGAAGGTAGGGCGGCCAAAGCGGGTTCACCGTGGTGAAGAAGCCCGGAATGCGGACGGCGATCGGCAGCACCACCCGGACGCTGACCTCGACCTCGTACTCGGCCGCGAGGCGTACGAGCCGGGGCGTGGCGAGATACGAGTACGGAGAGCGAAAGGACCAGAACACGTCGACGGCAAGTGGCATGGATGGCTGCTACAACGGGAGAAGCTGCCGCGACAAGATCACGCCCCCATCTGAACCCGCATTTCCCAGATGACCGCGTCGCGCGATGACGCTGGCGGGTGAATCGGCTATGAACGGCGCGGGTTGCGTGGCCATCGAGGAGGCGGCGGATGGACGAGGCGACGGGTGAAGCGGAAGGGAACGGGTTGCGGGTCGCGTTCGACCGTCGGCTGAAACTCGAATTCCACGGCGCGACCGTCACCTCCGATGCCGGGCTACTCGCGTTTCGCGAACTCGACGACGCCCTCGGCCTCACCGCGATGGCGGCCGAGATGCTCGCCGACCCCCGCACCGGGCGCAACGGGCGCCACAGCCTGATCGCTCAGCTTCGTCAGTCGGTGTTCGGCCGCCTCGCGGGCTACGAGGACGTGAACGACGCCGACCGCCTCGGGCGCGATCCCGCGATGCGCTGGATCGTCGGCGGGCGTGCGGTGACGGAGTCGGCGGCGTCCACGAGCCAGATGGGTCGCTTCGAGACGAGCGCGATGATCTCGACGGCGAACCTGACGGCGTTGACTGATCTCTCGGGGCGCTGGATCGACCGCGCCCAAGCTCGGCGTGGCCGGACGGCGCTCGTGCTCGACATCGACAGCAGCGTGAGCCCGACCTACGGCGCGCAAGAGGGCACGGCCTACAACGGCCACTTCGCGTGCACCTGTTATCACCCGCTCTTCGTGTTTAACCAGGACAGCGATCTCGAACGGTGCGCGCTGCGGCCGGGCAACGTGCACAGCGCCCACGGCTGGCGCGACGTGCTCGACCCGGTGGTGACGCGGTATCGTGGCCGGGCGCTCCGGCGCTTGCTGCGCGGCGATGCGGCCTTCGCGCTCCCGGACGTGTACGAGTACCTCGAAACGGAAGGCTTCCACTACGCGATTCGCCTGCCCGCCAACCAGGTCCTCCAAGCGCAGATCAGCCATCTGCTCAGGCGCCCGGTGGGCCGGCCCCCGCACTACGTCCGACGCTTCTACGCGAGCTTCCGCTATCAGGCGCAGAGCTGGAGCCGGCCGCGTCGGGTGGTGGCGAAGGTCGAGTGGCATCCCGGTGAGCTGTACCCGCGCGTCGGCTTCATCGTGACGAACCTGCGTCGTCCGGCCAAGAAGGTCGTCGCCTTCTACAACGGGCGCGGGACGGCCGAGCAATGGATCAAGGAGGGAAAGCACGCGGTCAAGTGGACGCGGCCGTCGTGCACCACCTTCCGCGCCAACGCGGTCGGTCTCCAACTCCACGCGCTGGCGTACAACCTGGCCAACTTCCTCCGTACCCTGGCGCTCCCGGACGAGATCGCGCAGTGGTCCCTAACCACGCTGCGGGAGAAGGTCGTCAAGATCGGCGCGAAGGTGATCTCGCACGGCCGCTACCTCGTCTTCCAGATGGCCGAGGTGGCGGTGCCGCGTGAGCTGTTCGGCCGCCTCCTCGGACTGATCGCGAGGCTGCGGCCACCAGAGCCGGCCCCATGCTGACGCTGGAAGGGTGTCCCGGAGGGCCGCCGGGGGTCGAGCTGCGCCCGGAGTGCGTCCTCGGGGAGCCGCAGTCAGGCCGGCCGGCGCTCGGAGGCCTCCCGGACTCCCGTGGCGGGCGCCACGACAGAAGAAAACCCTTGCCCGCGAGGTCACAAGGCCGGTATCCAAGCCCAGGGACACGGATGGGCCCCGTCCATCTGGGAAATGTCGGACAAATAGTCGAAACCGGATTCGAGCTCGAACCGATCAAAGACAACCAGCATCTCGACCGTTCCGGGATCAGCGTTGACCTGCCAGAGCCGGAAGAAGCGGTCGGCGTAGGGATGCGCGCTCTCGACGGTCTCGATGAGCCGCCAGTTGCCGGTCGTGCGAAGCGCGGACTCTGCGGCTTCGAACGTCTTGCCGTCGGTGGCGAGATCCGGCTTCCCCTTGTCCGGTCCACACGAGGCGGCCAACACGATCATTCCCAAAAGCGTCAGTTTGTTCGGATGCATTATAGCTTGCGGTGCGCCGACAAACCACGTCCGGGGAGGACTGTCATCCCCATTCTTACGAAGGGCCCCGGTGTGGTAACCGATGGGCCGTGATCACACCGCGCGAGTTTCCCAAGCGCTTCGACTACGCCGAAGCCGAGCCCCGTATCTACCAGCGATGGCTCGACGCGCAGGCCTTCCGTACGGCCTGGGACTCCGAAGGGCGCTCGGTCGATCCCGACCGCAAGACCGCGCGGCCATTCACGATCGTGATCCCGCCCCCGAACATCACGGGCCGGCTCCACCTCGGACACGCGCTCAACAACTCCGTGCAGGACGTGCTGATCCGCTACAAGCGCATGGACGGCTTCGACGCGCTGTGGATCCCGGGCACCGACCACGCAGGGATCGCGACGCAGTCGGTGGTGAAGAAGCAGCTCGACGCCGAAGGGATCGACTATCGCGCGCTCGGACGCGAAGCGTTCGTCGATCGGATCTGGCAGTGGCGCAGCCAATACGGCAACGCGATCCTCGAGCAGCTGAAGCGCATGGGTTGCTCGTGCGACTGGTCGCGCACGCGCTTCACCATGGACGAGCGCTTGAACCTCGCCGTGCGCCAAGCGTTCGTCCAGCTCTACCGTGAAGGGCTGATCTACCGCGGCAAGCGGATCGTGAACTGGTGCCCGGTGGATCAGACCGCGCTGTCGGACGACGAGGTGGAGAAGGAAGAAGAGAAGGGGAAGATGTTCTACATCCGCTACCCCTTTGCGGAAGAATCGGGACACCTCGTGGTGGCGACGACGCGGCCCGAGACCCTCTTCGGCGACGTCGCGGTCGCGATCCACCCCGAGAACGAGAACCTCAAGCAGCACATCGGCAAGAAGCTCCGGCTCCCGCTGCAGGGTCGCATCATCCCGGTGATCGCGGACGAGCACGCGGATCCGACCAAGGGCACAGGCGCCGTGAAGATTACTCCCGCGCACGATCCGAACGACTTCGAGGTCGGGCTACGCCATGGGCTCCCGCAGATCGACGTCATGAACGTCGACGCGACGATGAACGACGTCCCGCCCGAGAAGTACCGCGGGAAGAACCGGTACGAGGCCCGGAAGATCGCGCTCGCGGAGCTCGAGGAGCAAGGGCTGCTCGAGAAGATCGAAGACCACATGATGGCGATCGGCCGCAGCTACCGGAGCAAGCAGCCGATCGAGTTCCGGCTGTCCGATCAGTGGTTCGTGAAGATGGAGCCGCTCGCGGCGAAGGCGCTCGAGGCCAGCGGGTTCGTGAAGCAAGGCGGCGAGTGGACGAAGAAGCCCGGGGCCGGCGAGCTCACGCTCCACCCCGAGTACCTCGAGAAGACGTACTTCCAGTGGCTCGCCAACATCAAAGACTGGTGCATCAGCCGCCAGATCTGGTGGGGCCACCGGATCCCCGCCTGGTTCCACGTCGATACTGGCGAGATCCTCGTCGACGTCGACATGCCGGAGCGCGCGAAGGCGGAGCCCGCGAAGTGGCGCCAGGACGAGGACGTGCTCGACACTTGGTTCTCCAGCTGGCTCTGGCCGATGAGCACGCTCGGCTGGCCGGAGAAAACGCCGGACCTCGAGCGCTACTATCCGACGAGCGTCCTCTCCACCGCGAAGGACATCCTCTTCTTCTGGGTCGCGCGCATGAACTTCGCCGGCCTCGAGTTCTCGGGGAAGTTGCCTTACCGCGACGTGTACCTCCACTCGACGCTCGCGGACGAAGAAGGTCAGACCATGTCGAAGTCGAAGGGCAACGGCTTCGACCCCATGGTGCTGATCGAAGGCGGCAATCTGGAGAAGCTCAAGGAGCCGGTGATGTCCGCGCGCCCCTCGGACATGAAGCGGCGCTTGGAGAAGATCGAGAAGACGTTCCCCAACGGGTTCGAGGCCGTGGGCGCCGACGCCATGCGCTGGACGCTGATCTACTCGATCACCGAGGGCGAGCACGTTCGCCTCTCGCTGTCCCGCTTCACCGAGGGCAGGAACTTCGTGACCAAGCTCTGGAACGGCGCGGGCCGGATCATCACCGCGCTCGAGGCGGAGACCTCGCGAGGACCGATCGCCGAGCCGACGGACGAGGACCTCTGGATCCTCGCGCGCACCGACTCCACGATCCGCGCCGTCCGCGACGGCCTCGACCGCTTCGACTTCGGCCGCGCTGCGCAGGAGCTCTACCACTACGTCTGGGACGACTTCTGCTCCTGGGCGCTCGAGCTCTCGAAGACGCGACTTCAGAGCCCCGATCAGAAGGTTCGCCTCGGCGTGCTCTCCACCATGGGCACGGTCCTCGCCGACATGCTGCGCATGCTCCACCCGATCGTCCCGTTCGTGACCGAGGAGCTGTGGAGTCGCGTCGCGCCGCTCATGACGCACCTCGAGCTCTGGAAGGGCGAGCGTCCGGACTCGGAGCTCCTGATCCGCGAGCGGTTTCCCAAACCCCGGCGGGCGCCCCAGCCGGAGATCGAAGAGCGCTTCGCGATCCTGCAGCGCTTCGTCATGGCCGTCCGCAGCCTGCGCGCGCAGTCGAACATCAAAGACAGCGATCGCATCGTGGTCCACGTGAAGCCGATCCACCCCGCTGCCCGCGCGATGCTCGAGCAAGCGAAGGGCTCGGTCATGTTTCTCGCCAAGCTCGAAGCGATCGAGTTCGTCGAAGCCAAGGCCAAGGGCATGGCGGTCCAGATCGATCCCGCGTTCGAGGCCTACGTCGATCTCGCGAAGTACATCGACATCAAGGTCGAGCTCGAACGCCTCGCCAAGTTGATCGCGCAGAAGGAGAAGGAGCGCGACGCCAACAAGAAGAAGCTCGAGAACCCGAGCTTCGCGGATCGCGCACCGCCCGAGACGGTGAAGGAGGCGCGCGACAAGGTGGCGGAGGCGGAAGACACGATCGCGAAGCTGCGCGCGACGAGGGACAACCTTCAGTAATCACCCCTCCGTTTCGTCGAACTCCAACTCCGCGTCCGCGCGATGTTGCCCCGCCACCGTCGTCGCGCGCAGGCGAGGTCCACCGCGCGGAGAGTCCGAGCTGAAAGGGCGGCGCTCGGTGGCTCGGGCTGTTCGTCTTCGTGCTGCTGCAAGGTCACAGGATGCGGGCCAGACGCGGGACGCGACGGATCACGTCGGACAGCGCGAAGGTCGAGCTCACCGCGAGCACGCAGAGGACGGGAAACCGGAGGAGCGGATCGACGGGTATCCGGGCGACGAGCGCGGTGCCGCAGACGACGGGGAACGGATGGATGATGTAGGCGGTATAGGCGCTGCGCGCCATCCGCCGGGCCAGCCCTCCCTGCGTTGCGAAGCGCTCGCGAAACAGCACCAGCAGCCAGAGGCTGATCGCGACGCAGAGCCAGGGCTCCCACATCGCGTAGGCCAGCGCGGGAAGGTTCCAGCCCCCGTTGACGGCGTCGGGGCCGCCCCCGAGGAAGACCGCGACCAGAAAGGCCAGGCTCGCGATCCGGGCCGCCCGTCCCCAGAACCGCACCTGCGCACGATCGAGCCGGGCGAGCCAGCCGTTGCCGTGCGCCCAGACGCCGAACACGAAGAACGCGACGTAGAGCGGGAAGTAGCCGAGCTGGAGACCGAGGATGCTCCATCCCGTGGGGAAGACGAGGCGCACGACGAAGGCGAGCCCGCCGATCGCCAGCACGAAGCCGAGGATCGTGAGGGTGTCGGGGAAGGGTCGCGTTCCGGTCCGCTCGCGCTCGCGCCCGGACGCGACGCGGAGCCCCGCATAGATCGACCCGAAGACGAGCAGGGCGAGCACGAACCAGAGAGGGCCGGTTCCTACCGTGCTCGGGTAGTCCTGGCCGACGAACGCGAGGGGGCCGTCCACGCTGCCCTGCAGGCGGGCGACCAGGAAGACGAGGAGCGGATTCAGGACGAAGAAGTAGACGACGAGCGGGATGCCGAGACGCGCGAGCCGGTCGCGCAGAAAGGGCCAGGGCCCCTTGGCGTCGTAGGACGCGGGCGTGACGTAGCCGGAGATCGCGAAGAAGAGGCTCATGAAGAAGGCCTGGTTCACCGCGGTGAAGAGCGTGAGGGCCGCCGGTGCGGCACTGCCGGGCGGCGGCGGGAGCACGTAGTACCATCCGCCCGACGCACCCAGGGCGACGGCGGAATGATGGCAGATCACGAGCCCGGTGAGGAAGGTGCGGAGGTTGTCGAGGTAGAGGAGGCGCTCGCGTGCGGGCGCCGGCGAGTCGTGCGGGGGACGGGCAGCGGTCGGTGTGGTCGCAGGCGCGCCCGCTATCATGCGAACACGTTGTCTTAGTGACTGGCTGCTGTCAATGTCTGACGTGTCGCGGATGACACGGGCACGCAGGTTCCTGGCGTTCGGGGTACTTGCATGCGATCAAGCAAAGTGAAAGTCCTCTTGGTTTGACGGGGGGAACAGTGGGCATCGAAGAGCAGGCAGGAACGCCGAGGCGAACGCGCCAATCTGCACGTTCCAGAAGAATCGGGGGCTCGCTGGCGGTCCTCGGGATCGACATGGTCGCGTTTTCGCGGTTCCATGAGGACGATCAGCTGCAAGCGATCGCGCATCTCCTGCGCTGGGTTCAGGAAGCCCTCCTCCACTGGGGCATCAAGGAATCCGAATACCGCTGGAGCGGCGCCGGTGACGGAGGATATCTCACGTTCGGTTCGCCGCGAAGTTGCGAGAAGGCGATCGACGTAGCGTTCTCGATCGCCCAGAAGATTCGCGAACCGGAATGGACTCCCCGAGCGGGTGAACTTCTGCAGCTGCGCATGGCGCTGCACGCTGGCACCGTTCAGGAGGCCGAGGAACTCGGCCGGGGAACCAACATATGGGGCATGGGCATCAATACGGCTGCCCGCATCCTCACCGTGGCGCTCGAGGCTCAACTACTCGTGTCGCGGCAGTACCACGACACGTATATCGCAAACCGGCGCCATGGCTTCGAGATCGGAACACCCTATCAACGGACCGTGAAGCACGGTGTCTATGTTGAGGTGATGAACATCAACTACCACGACCTCTGCCTCAGCAACACGAAGGCGGACGCGTTGCGCTGGCAGGCTGTGGGCGGTCTGTGGGAACGGACGATGCGCGAGTACACCTATCTGGTCGCAGACACCATGCAGTCGGACGAGCCCGCGGCCGCGCTCGCAGCGGCCAAGTTTCTCCTCCGGCTCGGCAACCACGACGAGGTTGCACGTCTGTGTCAGATGATCGGCGGCGGACCAGGCATCCCCGACGCGACCTATCCCAGGCGACAGCACTCGCTCTTCAGTGCCATGCCGGCGGAGACCCTTCAGGAGGTTCTCGAGCAGGCCATGCCCCGGAAGTTCGAACGGGGGCAAGTGATCTGCCGCGAGGGCGAGGTGGCCCATAGCTGCTACGTGCCGATCGCGGGCACGATCGAGATCGAGTTGCCCGATCACCGTGTCATCCGGAGCGAGAAGGGGCAGCTCTTCGGCGAGTTCGGACTGTGGATCGAAGGGTTGCCGCGAACGGCCACCCTGCGCGCCATCGAGGGTACCCTGATGCTCGAGATCCACCACGATCGCTTTCGGAGCATCCTCAGAGATCGACCGGAGGTCCTGGCGGTGATCGAGGGGACAATCCGCGGTCGGATCCTCGAGAACGTTCGTCGGTCGCCGAGGCTGTTTCCGGCAGTGCCGCCCAGCGCATCGATCCCGGCTTCCGTCGAACGATTCGTGGCGGGCACGGAGGTGCCCCTGACCGAGAACGCGTTCGTGCTCTTCTGCGGCGCCATGCGCGTGGGCGCCACGCGAGGTCGTCATCTCGACGTGGTCGCCAACGGCACATTCGCCGACCTGCCGGTAGTTGGGATCGTCTCGGTGGTCGAGTCCCCGGATGGCGATCGTGCCGTTGCTCTCCGGGACACGGTTGCCGTGAGGTTGGCGCGCACGACGATCCAGGATCTTCAGACCAACTACCTCGAGGTCCGTCGCGCCTGGGACGGGATGTGTGGCGAGCGCATCGGAGACTTCAGGTGTCCTCCGGCGGCCCCTGTCGCCGCGCCTCCCCGCGACGAATAGCGCGCGGGGGGGCCGTTTCCCGGCACGTCGATGGAGGATCACCCACCAAGCGCACCCGCGCGGACGCGCCGGCCCACCAGGCGCGCCACGAGCTGCGCGAGGTGGCGCGCATTCTCGATGGCGTGCCCGTCCACGTCGTTGTTGAAATAGGCGAAGACGGCGACGTGCTCGGCAAGCCGGCCGGCGATCCAGGCCGCCCAGGGTGCCAGCGCAGCAGCGCTGTAGGAGCCGCCGTAGTGAATCCCGTGGAAGCGTATGTACGTATAGTCGGTGGTGACGATACGCGGGTGGTCGGAGATCATGTCGTGGATGCAGAGCGCCGCGTCGTGCCGGCGCAGCAGCGCATAGAGCTCGTCCCCGAGCCAGCGCGCGTCGCGCACCTCGACGACCCAGCGCATGTCGCGCGGCGCCGCCGCGAGGAAGCGATCGAGACGGGGAAGATCGGGCGCCCAGCGTGGCGGCAGCTGCACCAGGACGGGGCCCAGCTTTTGCCCGAGACGACGAGCCCGCCGCACGAAGCGACCGATCGTCTCGCGCGCGCCCAGGAGACGCTTCATGTGGGTCCCGAACCGGCTGAACTTCACCGCGAACGTGAACCCTGCCGGGACCTGGGTACGCCAGCGCGCGAACACGGGCGCCTCCGGGAGCCGATAGAAGGTGCCGTTCAGCTCGACGGTGTCGAAGTGCGCGGCGTAGTAGGAGAGCCAGGATCGTGCCGGCAACCGCACCGGATAGAATCGGCGCTTCCAGCTCGCGTAGACGTATCCGGATGTCCCGATGCGCAGCTCTGGCCCCGAACGTCGCGATGTGGAGATCGTGGGCGGCGCCGTTGCTCGACCGGGCGGGAGCATCCGTGCCCCAACCTAGCGAGCCTCCGGGCGGCCCGGAATCTCAAATCGCGCGAACGCGCCGGGCGATCTCGCCCTCGTACTCCGGGAAGTAGCGGGCGATCACCGACAGATCGAACGAGCGCAGGATCGCCTCCTTCGGCTCGCGCTCGAGCAGAAATTCGACCGAGCGGCGAACGAGGTCCTCACGCGCGACTGCACCCGCGAGCCGGCCGGCGTAGGCGGGATCGACGGTGACCATGTGGGTGGTGCTCGCACGGCCCTCGTGGATCGTCACCCGGAAGCGGTCCCCCTCGACGTGGTTCACCTCGATGCGCGCTGTCGACATGGCGGCGTCAGGCCAGGGTCAGGCCGCGACGCCGACGGCGTTCTTGCCCGCGAACTTGACGCGGTAGAGAGCGCGGTCGGCGGCGCGGAAGAGGTCGGCTGGATTCGGGGCGTCGTCCGGGAACGTCGCGACTCCGATGCTCGCGGTGAGTATCGAGATGTCGATCTCCATCCCGTCCGGCCGCGTGCAGGCCTCGATGGCGGCGCGGATACGCTCGGCGACCTCGGCCGCCACGGCGCGGGGCGTCGCCGGCAGGACGACGACGAACTCGTCACCGCCGAAGCGCGCGGCCATGTCGCCGGGGCGGATGCACTCGGAGATCAACCGCCCGACCGTCGCGATCGCGCGGCTTCCGACGAGATGGCCGTAGCTGTCGACGATGCTCTTGAGCTCGTCGAGATCGAGCATGAGAAGCGACACCGGACCGCCGTGCCCGAGCGTGGCGGTGAGGACGGCGTTGAAGCGCCGCGTGTTGCCGAGCCCGGTGAGATCGTCGGTGAGCGACGCGATCTCGACCTGGTGGTAGAGCTGGGCGTGCGCGATGGCGATCGCAGCCTGGCTCGCGAGCGACTCCACGAGTCGGACCTCGTCGGGACTGAAGCGAGCCCCGCCGACCTTGTTGATGACCTGGATCACGCCGAGAAGCGCGCCGCGATGGATGAGCGGGATGCAGATCATGGTGCGCGCGACGAGGCCCGTCCGCCGGCCGAGCGTCGGATCGTGACGCGGATCGGCCGCGACGTCGTCGACGATCACAGTCTCGCGGTGGCTCGCCACCCAGCCGGCAATGCCCTGCCCCTTGCGCAGCCGGACACCGTCGACGACGCCCGGACGGAGCATGCGCGACGACGAGAACACGAGCTCCCGACCCTCCTCGTCGTGCAGCATGAGGAGGCTCGTGTGGCTCGGCACGGCGGCTGCGATCCGAGCGAAGGCGGCCTGGAGAGCGTCGGCGTCGTGCGCGATGGTCCCGGGATCGAGCGTCGCCGAGAGCTCGCCAGCAACCCCTTCGGCGCGCGCGCGATCGGCGTCGTCGAACGGTAGGCCATCCCAACGCTCCCGGAGCTCGAGCAGGCCCAGTGAGCGGTCGTCGCGCCGCATCGCGACCGCCAGGCGGGCGGGATCGTGGCCTGGGTCGCCCACCGAGGCCGCGGCGGGTCGGCCCACCAGTGTCTGCTCGCAGAGCGTCTCGCTCGCGGCGAAGACGAGCTCCTCGCGCTCGGGATCGAAGAGGAGGAGCGAGAGTGCCTCGGGAGTCGTCACGCTCTTGATCGCCTCGAGTACCGTGCGAACCAGCTCGCCCAGGTCGAGGGTCGCGGTCATCGCCCGCAGGCTCGCGTGAAGCTTCTCGAGCTCTCGAAGCCGATCGGCGAGCCCACCATCGCTGGCCATGGCGGGAACCTATAGCCGGGCGCGGGCGGCCTGGCGACACCTGCGGACCGGACCGCGGGGTGGGGCAAACTCCCCATCCTGCGCGATTCCACCCGCGACCATCGCCGCGCGCGCCGCCTCCGCCTCACCTGCGTGCCGGCACAGCTCTTGGAGCGGTGTTCCGGCCGCGGCCTGCGACGACCACAACGCCTGTACCGTGAACGACGGCCTGGTGACGAAGGGTGCCTGCACGTGTGCTCCGAAGGCCGTGAGCTGCGTCCAGGACGCGAACCCCTGCACGGCCGAGGTCTGCAACCCCGCCACCGGCACCTGCGACAGCGTGCCGACGAACGAAGCACGGCCCTGCTACGACGCGGCCTCGTGCACCCGGCACAACGGCACGTGCCAGACGGGCGCCTGCACCGGGGGCGCACCGGTCGCGTGTCCCACGCTCGATCAGTGCCACCAGCCCGGACAGTGCGATCCCGCGACCGGGGCCTGCGTCAACATGCCGATGCCGGACGGCACGACCTGCGAGGACGGCAACCCCTGCACTGCCGCCGATCGCTGCACGACGGGCTCGTGCGTTCCGGGGACTCCGTACGCCTGCGACGACGCCGATGTCTGTACGGCCGATGCGTGCGACGGCGCGGGCGGCTGTCGCCACACGCCGATCGACCGCTGCGGAATCTGCTTCCCGGACGACTGCACGACGTGCCAGGCCGGGTGCACGTGCGCCGACATCTGCTGGCGGTCGCTCATGGCCTGCCTCGATCACTGCACGCTCACGTACTGCGCCCCGTTCTGTGTCCAGAGCTACGGCCAGTGTGGCGGCGCGAACTGTCCTCAGGTGGAAGCCGCCTGTCGCAGCGGATGCGCGTCGCAGAACGGCTGTGCGGACGACTGCACCTCCCCGTGACCCGGGAGGCTCCCGTCAGGGAAACACGATCCGGTGTCCGACGCGCCGGAGCTGGACGGTGCTGGAGGCGCAGCTCCCGCCCACGCGGACCGTGAGCGCGAGGCTGTTGCCCATGAGCTGCGTGGCGTCGAAGTGCGGGCTCGAGATCGTGATGCCCGCTCCGGTGCGACGCTGACTCAGGCGCGTGTCGATGATCGGCGGACAGATCCGCCCCAGCTTGTCCCAGAATCCGAAGGTCTTCTTGAACAGCCGCTGCCAGTGGTTCTGGGCGATCGTGCAGCAGACGGCGGTGTCGGAGCCGTCGGCGAAGAGGAGCGACACGTCCTGCTGGCGCGGGTCGGCGCTCGAGAAGCCGGCGCCTCCGAGCGTTCCGATGACCCGGAGCCTCGCATCATGGGCATTCCCGTGCCGCGGAGTGATGCGCACGCTCGTGACGTCGAACGTTCCGGTCTCGGTGCAGCAGTCCGGATCGGCGTGATCGACCAGCCCATCGCCGTCGTCGTCGACGCAGTTGTCACAGATCTCGTTGCCGCCGGTCGTCGTGGTGGTGGTCGTCACCGGCGTGCTCGTGGTGCTGGCGACCGTGGTGGTCGTGGCGACGGTGGTCGTCGTGGGCGCAGGAGTGACGTCGGTGGTGACGCTGCTGGTGTTCTGGTCCGGATTGGGATCCGGGATCGGGCTCGAGATGGTCGCCGTGTTGGTCACCGTGCCGCCTCCGGCCACCACGGTATAGGTGACGGTGACGGTGACCTGCGCCCCGGGGCGCAGGCTGCCCAGGTTGCAGGGGAAGCCGCCGGCGCACGGGTCGCTCACGACGGGCGAGGCCAGACCGGCGGGTGTCGGATCGGTCACGACCACGTCGGTCGCGGTCGACGGTCCGAGATTCCCCGCTACCAGCGTGTAGGTGACGGTCGTCCCGGATGCCGCGCTGGCCGGTCCCGTCTTTTGAATCTCGAGGTTGGCCTGGAGCGTCACGTTCGTCGTGTCGGTGGCCGTGTTGTTGGCGCAATTGGGGTCGACGACGAGGGAAGGCGCGCATGTACCCGGGCATGTGGGGGGAGGAGGGGGAACGAGGTCCGAAGGAGGCGGGCACACCGTCGCGGTATTGGCGACCGAAGCGGCGACGTCGGGTGAGAGTGTGCCGCTCGCGCTGAACACTGCCGAGCCGCCGGCTGACAGATCGACGAGGGCGTCGATCGTCCCGGAGCCTTGCGTCGACCGGCAGACGGCGCCCGGAGACGCGACGCAGGTCCATGTGACGGCGGTCAGCTCGATCGGGAACGTGTCGTGCACCGGAGCGCCGATGACCGGGCTGGGACCCGCGTTCGCGACCGTGATCGTGTACGTGACCACCTGCCCGGCGAAGGCGGTCTCGAGGCCGTCGGTCTTGGTGATCGAGAGGTCTGCGACCAGGCCGGCATCCCCGGAAGCGGATGCGGTGTTGTGCGCCGGATCGGGGTCGGGATCCGCAGGCTGCTGCGACGTCTTCGTGGCGGTGTTCACGAAATGACCGGGCTGGTTGATCGTGCCGGTCAGTATCAGCACGGCCGACTGCGACGGGGCGAGCGATGGCACGGTCCAGACACCAGTGCCGGCGTCGGGGTCGGGCGTGAACGCCGGCGGCGGCGGGACCGACGAGGTCAAGGTGAACGCGGGCGGCAGGACGTCGTTCACGACGATGTCGGTCGCGGTGTCCGGACCCAGATTGTTGAGCGTCACGACGAACGTGACCGACTCGCCGACCGCGGGCATCGAGTTGCTGACCGACTTTGCCACCGACACCGAAGCGGTACCCGCCCCGTTCACGACGGCGCGGGCCGCGTCGTTCGCGGGATTGGGATCCGGCTCCGTCTGCGCGGTCTTGCGGGCGTTGTTGAACAACGGGCCGGAGGCGTTGACCTGCGCGGCGATCGTCAGCGTTGCGGACGCCCCGGCGGCGATGGCGTCGGCCGCCCACTCACCCGTCGCCGGGTCGTAGGTTCCCTGCGAAGGCGTGGCGGACTGGAAGGCGAGACCCGCCGGCAGGAGGTCGGTGACGACCACGCCGGTGGCGTTGCCCGGCCCGAAGTTGGTCGCCGTCACCGTGAAGGTGACGATGCTGTTGACGGCGGGGCTCGGATTGTCGACCGTCTTGAGAAGCCCGACGTCGGCCGGCGGCGTCGTTGGGTTGAGGGTGGCGGTGCCCGAGTCGTTGCTGGTGTTCGGATCGGGCTCGTTGCCCGCCGTCTTGGTGGCGACGTTCGTGATGGCGCCCGATTGCGCGACCTGGGCCACCAGCGCGAGCTGGGTACTGGCGCCGTTGGCGAGCGTGCCCACCGTCCACGTGCCCTGGCTGGCGATATAGGTGCCCTGCGACGGCGAGAAGCTCACGAGGTTGAGCCCCGCGGGCAGGACGTCGGTGATCACGACGCCGGTCGCCTGGTTGGGTCCGTTGTTGGTCGCGGTCACGGTGAAGGTCACCGTGTCGCCGACCGTGGCGGTCGCCGGGCTGACGGTCTTGGTCACGGCGATGTCGGCCGCGGTGTCGAGCGGGGTCTCGGCGGTCGACGTGTTGTTGGAGGGGTCCGGGTCCGGCGTCGCGCTCGTGACGACCGCCGTATCTACTATCGGGTCGGGTGTCACGTAGCTGAGGGGAACGGCGAACGTCACGGTAATGGTACGCGGTACGCGATCCGGAGGAATATCGCCGATGATACACGGGAGCGTGCTGCATGCGCCGCTCACCGAGACGAAGGTGACGCCGTTCGAGATGGTGTCCGTCACTCCGACTGCGGCCGCGGTCGACGGCCCCAGGTTCGTCACCTCGAGCGTGTAGACGAGATCGTTCCCCGGCACGATCACGGGCGGTCCGGTCTTCCTGATGGAGAGGTCCGCCATGGGCGTGATCGTGTCGGTGTCGGTGGCCTCGCTGGGTGTGGGATCCACGACCGTGGGCGGGTTCTGCGCCGTGACGTGATTGACGAGCTGTCCGGTGGCGGCGGGGTCGACCGTGCCCTTCAGGGTGAACGTGACCGATTGCCCGTTCGGCAACGATACCATCGTTGCGATGGCGCCGGTCCCGTTCGGTTGACTGCAGGTCGCGGTGCCGTTCCCGGTGCACGTCCAGGTGACGCCGGTGAGCGCTCCCGGCGGGTTGTCGGTGACGGTGACGCCGGTCACGTCGCTCGGTCCGTTGTTCGTGACCGTGATGGTGTACGTGGTCTGCTCGCCCGCCACGACGGTGGTGGTCCCGTTGTCCTTGGTGACCGACAGGTCGGCGATGGGAGCTCCGAGCGACACCGATGCCTGCCCGGAGTTGTTCCCGGGCACCGGGTCCGGCGTCGGACTCGTCGCCGTCGCCGTATTCACGATGATGTTGGGTCCCGTGTAGTTGGACGGGATGTGGAACGTGATGTTGATGGTCCTGCTCGCGTTCGGCGCGAGGTCGCCGAGCGCGCACGGCAAGGTGGGGCCACAGACGTCGGTCGAGACGAAGTCGAGACCGGTCACCGGCGGATCGGTCACCACCACGTTGCTGGCCGTGGATGGTCCCTGATTCGTGACCAGGAGTGCGAACATCACATCCTGCCCCGGAGCGGCGGTCATCGGCGACGGCGGGACGGTCAGGCTCTTGGTGAGGATCACATCGGCGGACGGCGCGATCGTGACGGTGTCGGTGGACGTGTTGTTCCCGGGTATCGGATCGGTCGTCCCGGCCGGCGGCGCCACGGTCGCCGTGTTGGTCAGCGTGCCGGCGGCCGCCGCCGGATCGAGCGTGCCGGTGACGGTGAAGGTGACCACTCCGCCGACCGGCAAGTTGACGGTGGTCGCGATGTTGCCCGTGCCGCTCGCCACGTCGCAGGTGCCGTTCGCCGCGGTCGTCGCGCAGGTCCAGCTCGGATTCCCGAGCAGGGGAGGGACGGGGAACAGATCATTGACCGCGGCGCCGACGACGTTGGTCGGACCCTGGTTGCCGACGGTGATCGTGTACGTGACGTTCGTGCCCGGCGCGATCGAGGTGAGCCCGCTGCTCTTCGCGATGAACAGGTCGGCAACCCGGCTGGCCGTCACGGTGGCGCTCGCCGAATCCCCCGCCGGGTCGTTCTGAGCCGTTGCGGTCGCCGTGTTGGTGAGCGAGCCGGTCTGGGTGACCAGCGCCGTGATCGAGAGCGTGGCGGGATTGGCGGGTGGAGAGACCGGCAAATCTCCTGCCGTCCAGAGACCGGTCGCCGGGTCATAGGTCCCCTGCGACGGCGTCGCGGAGACGAACTGCAGCCCGGCAGGCAAGAGGTCGTTCACCACGGCCGCCAGGGCCGGACTCGGCCCCAGGTTCCGGAGCGTGACCGTGAACGTGACCTGCTGGTCCACCGCGGGCGTCGGGTCGTCGACCGTCTTGTCGACGTCGAGGTCGGCATTGCTCCTGGGCGTGATGGTCGCGCTCGCGGAATTGGAGCTGGGATCGATGTCGGGCTGGGCGAGCGTCGTGACGCTGGCCGTGTTGGTGAACGGGGTCAGCCCCGCTTGCACGCTGATCTGCAGGGTCTGGGACTGGCCG
Organism: uncultured delta proteobacterium; assembly: GCA_963815115.1. Lineage (GTDB taxonomy): Bacteria > Desulfobacterota > Binatia > DP-6 > DP-6 > CAVQLX01. The sequence goes on from CAWFFN010000005.1 coordinate 1,577,730, forward strand.
TTCGGGAGGTTCCCGATCGTCCAGACACCGGAGGTCGCGTCATACGACGTGCCGGGCGAGGGCGTGGCGGACAAGAACAGGATGGCCGGGACCAGATCGGTGAGCGTGAGCCCGCTGGCATCGCCAGGCCCCGTGTTGGTCGCGGTGATGGTGAACGTGGCGATCTGGCCAAGCAGGGGCGTCGGGATGTCGACGGTCTTCGTGACGACGATGTCCACACCCACCGCGATGGTCTGCGACGCGGGCGCCGAGGTGACGCTCCCGCCGGTCGACGCCTGGGCGGTCGCGATCGCGGTGTTGGTCAGGAGACCGGTCGTCGGGTTGATGTCGGCGAGGCGGATCACGTACGTGCCCGTGCAGGTGGTCGAGGAGTTGAACGCGCCGCCCGGCACCAGCGTGGTCGGGGGCGCGCACGTGACCGGAAAACCCTTGTCGTCGGCGACGGTGGGATTGGTCAGCGTGACGGTGCCGGTGTTGGTCACGTTGTATCGATAGGCGACCGACTTGCCGACGAAGTAGGGTCCCGGGGTGTCGACGAACTTCTGGATCGCCACGCGGGGGGTGGTGCCGAGGGGGAGCGTCACGGTGGACGGGTTCGACGTTATGAGGTTCGGACCGGGCGCGACCGCGGTCCCCACGGCGGTGTTGACCAGCTGGCCGGCGTCCAGGTCGGCCTGCGTGATCACGTGCGAGCCCCGACAGACCACGGTCGATGTCGGCGCGGGCGCGGGGTCGATGCGGTCCGTAGGGCACGTGAGGCCGGTGATCTTCGGATCGGTCAACGCCAGACCCGTCAGCGTCTCGAGGCCCGTGTTGGTGAGCGTGAACTGGTAAGGGATCACGCTGCCGACGACGATCGGATTCGGCAGGGGATTGGTCAGGTCGATCTGCTTGACGAGATTCAGCTGATTGAGCGCGACGACGGTCTTCACGACGACGTTGCGGATCAGATGGATGTCGGTCGATCCGCCCGTCGAGCCCGACCAGCCGAACTTGTAGGTCGCCGGTGGATTGGGCGGAGCCGGGATGTCGAGCACCGTGCGCGGTCCCCGGCCGTCGAAGAAGTCGATGCTGACGGTCACGCGAGGTGACGGGGCAGGCGAGACCATGAGCTGGACGCTCCTGCGTCCCAGAGCCAGGGTCGCGGCCCGGAGCGATCCACCCAGGTTGGAGACCGGTGGGGTGGTCATCGTGGTCGTGCTGCCGAGCCAGCAGTAGCCCGTGAGGCCGTTCCCGGGGCCGCGCAGCGTGATCACGTCCGGGACGAGCGTGTTCTGGTTGGGGAGGAAGGGCGGCTTCATCGCGCAGCCGTTCCCGCGGTTCTCGCCGTCGTTGTAGAAGTTCCCGAAAGCGTCGAAGCCGATCCCCAGGTAGGCTCCCTTGACGCCGGGTTCGCTGAACCGTTGCGCGTAGCCCAGCGAGCCGCCCAGCCCGCCGGTCTCGGTCAGCGTCGTGGCGCCGTCGACCAGGAAGAACGCGATCCCGTCCGCGCCAGTCCCGTCGTATTGCCATTGCTCGAACGTGGCGATGACGCCCGCGCTCGACGGGATCGGCCGGTTGTAGAGGATCGAGCCCGCCTCGTTGTTGGAGCGATCGGTGAATTGGAGATAGCCGGGTATCACGCCACGCGGCGGGACGTTGCCGCTCTGATTCGCGGGACACCGCGGGATGTTCGCCGCGCCCGGCGGAGGTGCGGCATTCGCGCCGGTCAGGCACGTCTGGCCCTGGACGCTGAAGTTGGGATCGGGAACCGTCCTGCCGCTGAAGGTCTCGTTGACCAGTGCGGTGCCCGTGCCGGTCTGCGCGTGAACGACGCCGCGCACTACGAAGACGAACATCGCCGCCAGCGCGATCCGGCCCGCCAGCACCGTCTTTCCAGCCCGCGTCATGCCCCTCGCGCGAGGTCGGCCCAACCGCGTCCCCACGCCATGGCGAGGTAACACAATCGGCATGGTGGGAACCAGTGCGTGCCTTGCGGGGTGCGCCTTGACCACTGGAGTTTCATTCAGGTAGCGCTCATCATGGATGGTGATGCCACTGCGACGGAGCCAGACATCGGCAACCGTCGCAGGCCCCGGAAGGCACCCATTCGTCGCAGCGTGGACTCTCGCCGCGGTCATGCTCGGATGGGGAGTCGCCGGCGCCCAGGTCGTGACCCCGACGTCTCTCGCGATCGGGTCGGACAGTCCGGTGTGCTCGGCGTCCACCGCGGTCGAGCACGTCTGCGTGCAGCTTCCGCCCGCCGCGACGGCTACCAAGATCGACTTCTTCGGGCTGTTCGACGACACGAGCAGCTTCGAGGCCATCATCCCGACGCTCGCCGACGTGTTCACCGTGTTCGTCGGGGAGCTGGAAGCGGCTCTTCCCGGCGTCGAATTCGGATTCGGAGTCGGACGCTTCGAGGATTACGGCGGCCCCGGGTTCTCGTTCGGCTCCGAGAGCATGAACGGGCGGCCGTTCATCCTCGACCAGCCGATCGTGACCTCGGCCGATGCCGGCGGAGCGGACGCGCGCAACAAGCTCATCACCGACGCACTGTCGCGCTCGGCGCCGGGCAACGGCGGGGACGGCCCAGAAGCGGCGCTCGAAGGGCTGTACCAGGTCGCCACGGGCGCCGGGTTCGACGGCGACGGCGACGGGTCCACCACCGGGCAGGGTGGCGTCCAGGCCGCCGGCTCGCTCGCCACGCAGGTCATGCCGGACGTCAGCGGTGACGTCCCCGCATTCTCCTCGCTCGCCCCCGGGGTGATCCATTCCGGCTCCATCGGTGGCGCCGGGTTCCGCAGCGATGCCATCCATCTGGTGGTCGTCGCCACCGACCAGTGCGCGATAGCTGCCTTCGATCCGGCTGTCGCGATCCCCGGCGAGCTCCAGGCCAGCGGCGTGACGGTTCCGATCACGGAGTTCGCCTGCTCGAGCACCCACCCGGGAGACAATCGCTTCGGGTTCACCTCCGACGCGAAGAGCAAGGGCAACAACGACCAGACCGTGGCGCCGGCCGGGGCGGCGCACGTGCCCGCCGTGGTCGAGGCGCTGAACGCCGCAGCCATCGGCGTGATCGGCGTCTTCCCCAAGGTCATGGGCTCCGGTGGAGCGCCACCGCCGGGTACCCCGCTGGGCCCCACCTTCAGCGCGGACGCGTTTCTCACCGCCCTGGCCCGACTCACGGGAACGGTCGACTCGACGGGCGCACCTCTGGTGTTCGATGTCGAGGAGGTCGGGCCGGTCCTGCGGGCGGCCGTGATCGACGCCATCGCGACGGCGGCGATGCGTCCGATCGACGTGCGTCTCGCGACGGCCGGGATGCTTCCCGGCGGCGTACAGCTCGGCCCGGCGACGGACGTCGTCGGCGTGCGGCCGGGAGAGCAAGCCTGCTTCGACGTCACGCTGACCGGCAGCGGACAGCCGCAGGGTTCCTTCACCCTCGAGTTCCGGGAGCCCGCAAGCGCCCGCACGCTGGGGTCGATCCCGGTCACGGTCGCCTGTACCGCCCGGTGTGGAGACGGTGCGGTCGACTCCGCACTCGGGGAGCAGTGTGATGCGGGTGCGGCGAACGGGATGCCCGGCTCCTGCTGCGACGCCACCTGCCGGGTGGCGGCCGCCGGAACCGTGTGCCGGGAGGCCTCCGACGCGTGCCAGGGCGCCGGCGTGTGCGACGGTGCCAGTGCCGCTTGTCCGCAGAGCGGACCGCTGAGCGACGGCGCGCTGTGCGACGACGGCGACACCGCGACCGGGACGTCGGCGTGCGTGGGCAGTGTCTGCCGCGGAGTCGAGATCGGCGTGGATGTCGCGGCGGAGATCCCGGCGTCCCGGAGTCCCGTCCGTATCCCGGTCGTCCTCGACCTCGGGGACGGTCTCGCGCAATCGACCGCCGTCCAGCTCCAGGCGTTCGTGTCCTGCGACGACGTGCCGGCGCTGGGCGCCTGCACCACCAAGGCGTGCCGGCAGCTCCAGCAGCAGCTCGCCACGCTGTGCCCCGCAGCGTCGAGCGCCGCGGTTCTCAGGCGCCACTCCCGCCCGCCGGCGGGCCTGGTGCCGGTGACGGGAACCGCGTCGCGGAAGTTCAAGCGCTCGCGCCGTGGCCAGGGCACGCTGCAGTTGAAGCTCAACAAGACCGGCCGGACCCTCCTGTCGCGCAGCGCCACGCTGCCCGTCCACGTGCGGGCCACGCTCCAGGAGCGCAAGGGCGAGACGCTGCGCGCGGATTTCGAGACGCTCCTGCGGCGCTGAGCGAACGCTCATGGCGGCTCGGGCGCGTGGAGGCTGCCCTCGGTGCTGGGCCGCGAGGCCATGCGCGATCTCCAGCGCGCGAGGCTGGCGAGCCCGTCCTCCGGCCGCTGGCCGACCACCGCGGCGAAATCGAGCCCGACCAGGAGCAGGATGTCGGCCAGGGTGAAGCGATCGCCGGCGACGAACGGCCGGTCGCCCATCAGTCCATCGAGCCACACGAGCTTGTCGCGCGCCGTCGCCTTCAGGCCGTCGGCGGCCTCCGCGATGACCCGGCCGCGCTTCTCCCAGAACGGTCGGCCCTCGGAGAAACGCCAGCCGTTGAAGATGTTCTCGGTGATGCCCAGCTCGATGCGACGCTGCCACATGCGCGTCTCTGCTTTCTCCGCGGGCGTGCTGCCGATCAGCGCCGGCTCCGGATGCAGGTCTTCCAGCAGCTCGCAGATGGCGACGCTCTCGGCGATCGTGCGGCCGTCGTCGAGCTCGAGTGCAGGCAGCTGGCCGGCGGGGTTCTTCGCCATGAAAGCGGCCGCACGATTCTCGCCGCTGATCAGGTCGAGATCGACCGCCGGGATGCGCAGTCCCTTCTCGTGCAGGAACATCCGCACCTCCCGCCCGGCGCCGACGAGCGGATGCGGCTTGAGCGAGTGGTAGAGCTTCATGTCCGCCTCCGTTGCACGTCGGTAGGTCGCGACGAGGGGCTGCGTCAACGAGCCACTTGCTGCCGATTCGAGGGGACCATTGTCGGCCACGTCGAGGCGCTCGGACGCAAGCCGTGAGCGACCTCGAGCGTACGGCTTCGGGACAGGACTAGGACGCCGCCGCCGTGTCGGCGAACGGACCGAGGCGCCGCCGCTCGAGCTCCTGCGTCATGAGCTCGCGGAAACGCCCGTTGCGGACGAGCAGCAGGACGACGGTGCCGAAGTAGCCATAGGGCAGCTTCGGGCTCTCCTGCCAGTAGCGGAGCTGCTGGTAGGGGCGGGACGACCAGGCGTGATGATCGGCGTGCCGCGACAGGCCGACCAGCGTGTAGAGCGTGAAGCGCGAATCGGTGTCCCACGAATCGACGGGCGTCACGCGGCGGCCGCGCCGCGCGAGGCCCCAGTGCTCGAAGTAGTTGACCGCCTCGAGCAGTCGCACGGCGGTGGCGGCTTGCAGGAGATAGGCGGCGAACGCACCGGCGCCCAGCCCGAGCAGGATCGCCAGGGTCACAGCCCACTCGACGATCACGCCGTGCAGCACGCGATGGCGGAGCATGCGGACATCGGTGAGACGCATGCGCTCGTCGCCGAGCCGTTTGCTCTCGAGCCGCCAGGCGCTGCGGAACTGCGCGGGGACGGTGCGGTTGAAGAAGCCGAAGTAGGTCTCGCCGAAGCGTGCCGTCGCGGGATCGTCGGGCAAGCCGACGCGCAGATGGTGGCCGCGGATGTGCTCGGTGGCGAAGTGCTCGTAGAGGACGCTCCCCATGAGCAGGCGGCCGAGGAAATGGAGCCGTGCCTGGGGCCGGTGCAGCAGCTCGTGCGCGACGACGATGCCCGAGTAGCCCGAGTTCACGCCGACCAGCGTGAGGGCCACGAGGGTGTCGAGCGTCCAGAAGCCATGCGTCGCAACACGAACCACGAGGAGCGCGACGATCACGAGGTGGAGCGCGCCGAGCACGTAGAGCACGGAGTCGAACGGCCAGCCCGGCAGCGTCGCCGCAGGCTGACGGCGCTCGTCGGGTCCCCACATGTCGACCCACACCGATCCCGCCAGCACCGACAACCACGCCAGCGCATGCCAGCCGGCCCAGGGTCCCGTCAGCAGATAGGCGAGGCACGCGATGGGCAGCGCGAAGGCAAGGAGATGGGCAGCCCACGCGCGCACGGGGTGGCGTATGGAGAGGGCCGGCTTGGCCGCTGACGTTGCGGTACCCATTCAGAGGGTCATGAGCCCACATACGGGTTGGTATGTGGGTTATGCTCGTTTACATAGGAGATGGAATGGCGTCAAGTGCGCGGGCTCAGGCAAAGCGCGAGACCCGGGAGGCGCTGATCCAGGCCGGCCTCGAAGCGTTCGCGGCCGAAGGGCTCGACGCGCCCAGCCTGGATGCCATCTGCGCCCGCGCCGGCTTCACCCGCGGTGCCTTCTACGTCCACTTCAAGGACCGCGACGACTTTCTGGTCGCGGTGATGGAGGACGTGCTGGGGCGGTTTCTCGATGCGGTCATCGCGACCGGCCACGAAGCGCACGACCTGGGGCACACGCTCGATCGGTTCACCGGCGCCCTGGATCTCGTCCAGCGCCCGTCGGGGACGCGGAGCTGGAGCGCGAGCCCGCTGCTCGGCCCGTTGCAGATATCCCGGCTGATCGAGGCAGCGGCGCGTTCGCCGGCGATCCGCGCGCGGCTGGTCGACATCGTCGGGGAAGCCGTCGCTCGCGTCGCGCAGGCGACACGCAGCGGGCAGGCCGGAGGCACGGTGCGGCGCGACGTCGCTCCCGAGGTGGGTGCGCAGCTCCTGGTGATCTCGGCGCTCGGGCTCCTGGGTGCGGTCGAGCTCGGCGTCCCGCTCGACTTGCCCGCGATGCGCGCCGCCGTGGCTCGGTTCCTCGGACGCGCCTGACGCCGCTTCCCTCGATGCCAGGTTGCTCGGGCGAGTCTAGCGTACGGTGAAGATCCCCGGCAGGGATTCGGCACCCGGCCCCGGCAGGCCGGCGGCGGCGTCCAGCAGGGGGTGCCGGTGCTCGCGTGGCAGTACGTCGACACCAGCGTCACGCTCGCCCCGACCCCGGGATCGAGCAGCCCGGCGGGAGACCCGATGAGCGTGATCTCGCGACAGCTCGGCTTGCCGAAGCACCCCGCCTGAAACTGACCCGGACAGAAGAGTCCGGTTGGACTGATCTTCTGGGCGGTCCCGGTGGTGAGTGGCGAAAGATCGAGGGCAGTTGGACCGACGCGATTGCCGTCGACACAGCCGTCGCCCGGCCCGCAGGGAAGACCCGGGCCGACACCCCCGGTGGGACAGTCGCGCGTCAGCCCGTGCGAGTTCGTCGAGGCACACGCACTGCCCGCTCGCGGGCCCCGGTCGCAGGTCCCCGTTCCCGGGCTCCCTGGCGAGCCCGTCGCCGAACAGCGCGGGCAGGGCTGGAATACGTTGCCGGTGACATACACGTCCGAGGTGAGCCCGACGGACATCGTCGAGCTGCCGGTGGTGAGATCCAGCGTCCCACTCGCCGGGGCGCTCCAGGATCTCATCGTGCAGGTCGAGAGGTACACGATGGTCGGATTCGGGGTGGGTACGGGCGTCCCGAAGGCGCAGCCGGTGTCGGTGCAGTCCGGGTCGGCGCTGTCGGGAGCGGGAGGCGTGGACGTTGCGCCGGCCGTGCAGCTCGCACCGGCGCAGTCGAGCGTGAAGCGGCTGGTCGACCCGTCGGGCAAGGAGGTCTCGGGCTGAACAGAGTTGCCGTCGCCGAGGTCGCTGCTGCCACAGACGAGGCTCGCGACCAGCGTTGCCGAGCCGTCGCGCGTGGTGCCGCAGAAGCCGCCACCGGCAGCGAGCGTGAAGTCGAGGATCGTCACGGGGCGCAGGGCGCCATTGACATCCCGGGCGAAGTCATCGGCCAGCGTCTCGAGCGCGCCGGCGTCAGCGAAGGTCTGGCAGGGCGAGGCGCCGGTGAGCGGAAACTTTGCCTCCAGCTTGGCGAAGCAGCCCCGTGTGGGTGTGCTTCCTCCGTCGAATTTGTCCTGTGCCTTCTGGAGACAGACCGGATCGGCAGCGACGTCCCGCGCGGCGGCCTTCTGATAGCACGCCAGCAGCTCCTTCACCTTGGTTGCCGCGCACTTCTTCTTGCCCGCGCCGCATCGATCGAGCACGGGCGTGGGGAACTGCGGGTCGACGGCGGCGACGACGCTGGCGACGAAGTCGTCGACCGTGGTTGCCAGCATGCTCGCGTCACCCGTCGTGGCGCACGGCGGTCGCGCTTCGGCCTTCTCCATGCACCCCTTCGCGGTGAGGGGGTCGGAGAACTTGGCCTCCGCCCGGGCGACGCACGACGGGTCGACCGCCGTGCCGCGGGCCTCGGCTTTGGCGTGGCAGAGGAGAAGGTCCGCTTCCCTGCTGGTGGCGCACCTGATCTTCGCGGCGGAGCACCTCGCCGTGACGGGCTCTGCTCGCGCGTCACGCGCGCCCGTCGAGAACACTGCCGCCGAGACCGCGAACGCTACGAGCATCGCCCAGCGCTGCATGTCCAGGTCCCCCCCGGCTGTACAGATGTTGCTTCCGCGAGTTGGCTGCTCGATAGACCAGCCCCGGGCAAGACGTCAAGGTGCTTTCGCTTCACTCCAGCAAGTGCATGCGTAGCATCCAGCGTCGTAGGGGCCGGGTTGGCGCGGCACTTGCGTCGCTGTCCGCGTTCCGTCTAACCCGGTCCTCGTGACCGCGGCGGAACGACGGACGGTTGCAGTGAGCGGCGCTGCCTCGGGCATCGGCCGCGCGCTGCGCGAGCGGCTCGAAGGCAATGGGCAGCGCGTGATCGGCGTGGACGTGCACGACGCCGAGGTCACGGTCGATCTCTCTTCGGAGGCCGGACGTGCAGCGGCCGTCCGCGGCGTGCTGGACGCCTGTGCCGGCAGCCTCGACGGGGTGGTGGCGTGCGCCGGCCTCGGCCCGCAGCACGACGATCCCGCGGCCATCGTGTCGGTCAACTACTTCGGCGCGATCGCGCTCCTCGACGGCCTCCGCGACGCGCTCGCCGCGGGGCGCGCTCCCGCGGCCGTCGCGGTGTCGTCGAACTCGGCCACGATCAGTCCCGGCGCCGATGGTTCGCTCGCCGGTGCCTGTCGCGAGGGCGACGAGGTGGCTGCGCGTCGCGAGGCGGCGGCTCGCGACGGACTGTCCGCCTACGCCGGCGCCAAGCTCGCCCTGGCCCGCTGGGTGCGGCGGACGGCCACGCAGGGCCTCTGGGCGGGACGCGGCATCCGGTTGAACGCCGTCGCGCCGGGCGCGACGTTGACCCCGCTGCTTCAGGGCGGCCTCGACCACCCCACCCTGGGTGCGGCGATTCGTGGCTTCCCGATCCCGCTCGGCGGCTTCGGCGACCCCGGCCGCGTGGCAGCGGCAATCGCGTTCCTGCTCGGGCCCGACGCCGCCTTCTGCTGCGGTACGGTGCTGTTCGTCGACGGTGGCTCGGACGCGCTCCTGCGGCCGGACGCCCTGTAGCGTCGAATCGCCGAGTGCGGCCGGCCGATTGCCCCCGGGTCGGCGCGGGCGGGGTCACGAGATCCCTGATCACCACGGGTAGGGCTCAGCGCGACGGACGGACCATCGGGAACATCGGCGCCGCGTCGTGCCGATCAGGCGTGCGGCTCGATGCCCGACGCAAGGTGACCGTCGTGGAGCCCAGACGGCGAGGCCGGCAGGTACGAGCGACGCGACAAGGGCCTCGTACTCGGCCGCGTCCTGCGAAGCGACCCGATCGCGGCATCCCGCTACCGCCCGACCGTCTCGCACGCATCCGCTCGAGCCGCGCTTGCCTAGCCAGCTCGGACGCGCGTTCCGTGGTGAGAGGGAGCGTCCTACTGCCGCAAGGTGCCGACGCGAGCGTGAAGATCGTCGAACAAGACCTGGAGCGCCGCGACGCAGTTCGGTGAGAGCTTCCTGGCCACCTTGTGCTTGCCGACGGTCCGTCCGAGCTTCCCGAAACGCTTGGACGCGTGCCCGAACCCCCGGCGCGCCTTCTTGCCGGTGGCGCTCGCGGCCGAATCGGCCGTCGCGCACGCCTTCGGGAATCCGTTCGTGACCGATGCCGGCAGTGCCAGGCCGGCGCACACCGATGGGATGCCGGCCGCACATTCGCAATCGATCACGTCGATTCCGCTGCGGTCTCCACAGCCCGCGCCGGGAAGCGTCGTGGTGGTCGTGCTCGTCGTATTTCCGACGAGCGTCGTCGTGGTCGTGCTCGACGTGGTCGTCGCCGTCGTCACCAGCAGGTTGTCCACGATCAACCCCGAGTCGGAGCTCACGCTGTAGCCGGGCGGCAGGTTGAAGACCGGCCCGGTGCTGGGGAGCTTCAACGTGTGGAACGCGTCGCCCGATAGCAAGATGCTGGACGTGGGGTCGAGCTCTCCGAGGTGCGCCACGGTCGTCCCCCTCATCTCCAGCTCGAGCGTGAGCGTCACCGGCGCGCCGAGTGGAACGCTCGCCGCACAGGCCGCGAAGTCTCCGTCGACGGTCGTCATGGACGCGGAATGGTCGGTCTCATCCGCGCTGATGTTGTGCATCACGACGACGCCGGAGGGGACGATCTCGATGCCGGGGTCTTCGTTCGGTTCCGGGAAGTCGCTGACGAAGAGATCGATCGCGGCATGGTCGCCGAGGGCGCAAGCCACCTTCAGGTCGTTTTCGCCAGCCGCGAAGTTCACGGCGTCCACCGACAGGAGGGCGTCGATCCTCACGTTGAGGCTGGCCGACACGGAGGTGGCACCCGCCGGGCCCGTGAAGCGTAGATCGTCGAATACCATGAGCGCCGCCGCGTCCGTGTCGAAAGTGATCGCGGGTGGGGTGACGGGGACGATCAGATGGCTGTTCTGGAGGACGCCGAGGCCCTGGCGCCCGGCGGTGGCTTCCCCGGTCGACTCCTCGACGACGAGGGCGACCGTCGAGCCGGCATGCGAGAGTATCGCGTGGGCCGTGTCGGGATGGTCGTCGGCCTTCATGTCGCCGGTGTGGGTCGTTGACTCGTTGGGGATCTCCACGGTCTCCGACCAGGTCAATCCCGCGACGAAGTGCGGCACGGCCCAGGCGCGTGGCGAGACGGCGAGACCGCTCGTAGTGACCAGCGTCACCGCCAGGACCGCAGACCTCGCGCGGCTGAATGACGACATTCCCCCGGTCGGGCCGATACCATGCGCGGCGCGCCGATGTCGAGCTTGCGAGGTGCGCCGCGGCTCGATTCCCGCGAGTTCGAGAGCGTGGCGTCAGCGTGACCGGCGCCAGCCTGCCGCACGGGCCTCCGCTTCGGAGCAGAACCAGCGCTCGCCGTGTGCCGGGTCGATGTGTGTCTCGTCGTAGCCGCGATCTCCGGGGAGGTGGTACAGGCGCGCCCCTTTCCGGTTGATGTTGCCCTTGATGGCGCAGGCGCCCGGAACGGCGCCGCCCTTCGCCGTCGTCGACTCCGACCGGTGCTCTTCGCGCCACTCCCAGGGCGGCGTGAACGTGCCGCTCCATATGCCTCGCCTGGCTGCCCTCGCTGCCGTCTCGTCGACGACGTAGTCCGTGCCGTAGCGACGATAGGCGAGCGCCCAGCCCTCGCGCACGAGCCACGCGCCGATGTCCTCTCCGGCGACGAGGCAGACCGCGACCGGCCGGCCGTATCGATCCGTGTCGCGCGGCTGGCAGCTGAGTGGACGGCGACCGATGTGGTCGGCCAGCGCGTGCGCTGCAGCCTGGCCGCATCGCCAGTCGCGGCCGTCCCGGTGGCATGCCTGCCGGCCTTCCGGGGCGTCGATCCCGTAGAGTCGGATGGGCCGACCGTGAATCTCGACGGTGTCACCGTCGCGTACCGTGGCGACGCCCGCGATCGGATCGGGTGCGGCCTCGGCCGGGATCGCTCCGAGCAACACGACGCCACCGAACACGGCTGCCAGCGCCAGCCGGGACCACCACGGCCGCATGCGCCCCTGTAGCGCAAACCGGATCCGGCGGCACGCGTGGCGGGCATCAGGTGATCCAACGGGCCACGGCCTCGAACGCGGCCCCGGCCGCGGGGTCGAGCCTCACCTCGCGCACGTCCTCGAGCTTGCGCAGCTGGGCCATCACCTGCTCGAGGCGGCCGTCGTCGGCGACCTCGAGCAGCACGACGCTCTGCGCGCCGTCGCCGAACGGCACGCACAGGATGCCCTCGACGTTGAAGGCGCGGCGGGCGAACAGGCCGCTCACGTGCGACATGACGCCGGGATGGTTCCGGACGGTGAGCCGCAGGATGGCGGGAGGGGTATCAGACGGCATGGGGAGCCTCCTCGATCATGTCGCGGTTGGCGGCGCCTGGCGGCACCATCGGGTAGACGTTGGCGGCGCGCTCGATGGGCACGCGGACGAGACAGGCGCCCGGCGTGCCGAGCGCGCGCGCGAGTGTGGCGAGCGGCTCGCGCGTGTCACCGAGATCGTGGCCGGCGATGCCGAAGCCCCGTGCGATCGCGGCGAAATCGGGCTCGGCATGGAAGCGCGACGCGTGGTAGCGGCGTCCGTAGAACAGCTCCTGCTGCTGGCGCACCAGGCCGAGATGGCCGTTGTCGAGCAGGATCACCTTCACCGGCACCTGCTCCTCGGCCAGCGTGGCGAGCTCCTGGATGTTCATCAGCAGGCTGCCGTCGCCGGTGAAGCACACGACGGGACGACCCGGCTGGGCGAGCGCGGCGCCGATCGCAGCTGGAAGTCCGAAGCCCATCGTGCCCAGGCCGCCGGAGGTCAGCCACTGCCGCGGGCGGGTGAAGGGATATGCCTGCGCCGCCCACATCTGGTGCTGCCCGACGTCGCTGGTGACGATCGCGTCGGACCCCGCCAGTGCGGCCGCGTGCCGGACGATGCCGTAGGGCGAGCAGGGATCGTCCGCGTCCGGCATGACGAGCGGGTACGCCGCACGGAGCGCATCCGCACGCGCCCGCCAGGCGCTCCGTGGAACCGTTGCCACCAGTGGCTCCAGGGCGTCCAGCGCCATCCCCACGTCGGCGACCAGTCCGACCGTCGGCTGCCTGATCTTTCCGAGCTCGCTCGGGTCGATGTCGATGTGGACGACGCGGGCGCGAGGACAGAACTCGGACACCTTGCCCGTGGCGCGGTCGTCGAAGCGGATGCCGAGACCGACCAGCAGGTCGCAGTCCTCGAGGACGAGGTTGGTGGACCGCGCCGCATGCATGCCGACCATGCCGAGGAAGAGCGGGTGATCGTGCGGCATCGCACCCAGGCCGAGCAGCGTCGCCGCAACCGGCGCCGACGTCCGCTCCGCGATCCGCCGCAGCGCGCCGCTCGCTCCGGCGGCGATGATGCCGGCGCCGATCAGGAACACCGGCCGCTCGGCGGCGTTCAGCAGCGCGGCTGCACGAGCCAGCGCGTCCAAGTCGAGCGCCGGAGGCGGATCGGGTCGGCCCGGAGCGGGAAGCTCGTCGACCTGGGCCAATTCCAGCTGGACGTCTTTCGGCACGTCGATGACGACGGGGCCGGGACGGCCGGACGACGCGACCCGGAACGCGTCCGGAACCACCTCGAGCAGCTCGGCGGCCGTGCGCACCAGGTAGTTGTGCTTGGTGATGGGGACCGTCAGCCCGTAGGTGTCGATCTCCTGGAATGCGTCGGTGCCGATCATCGCCCGCGGCACCTGGCCGGTGATGGCGACGAGCGGGATCGAATCGAGCTTGGCGTCGGCGATCCCGGTGAGGAGGTTCGTCGCCCCGGGCCCGGACGTGCCGAAGCAGACCGCGGGCCGTCCGCTCGCCCGCGCCATCCCCTGCGCGATGAACGCTGCCCCTTGCTCGTGGCGCGCCAGCACGTGACGGATGGAGCTTTCGCGAAGTGCGTCGTAGAGCGGCAAGCTCGCGCCGCCTGGAATGCCGGCGATCGTGGTGATGCCCTGGCGCTCGAGCAACCGCATGAGCAATCGTGCCCCGGTGATCTTCATCGCTTCCTCCTGATGTCATGTCTGCGGGCGGAGGAGCGGGGGCCCAAAAAGACGAAACCCCCGCCGGCCTCGCGCCGGCAGGGGTTTCGGATCGTGTCTGTGATCGTCCCCGCTAAGGCGCGACGGCCCCGGCTACGCGCACGACCACTACGACGACGGTGTCGAGCGGCAAGCGGTGACCGGCGGGGAACATGTGAGGCAACCTTCTAGCGGAAAGCGCGGGCTCGATGCAAGGCGAAGCTTCGACGCACGTCAGGGGAAGCAGCGGGCGGCGGGATCGACCTCGCGCAGCCCGGAGGCGCCGACGACCCGCCATCCCGTGTCCGCCCGGCGCAGGTCCATCGGCCCGCAGAGGCGTGCCGATCTCCGGGGGCCGTTCCAGCGGACGACGTCCACGAACACGGCAGCGCGCCGGCCATCACTCCCCAGCAACCGGAGCTTCGTCACCTGGTGCGGTGGCCTCACCTCACGGAGGTAGTCCCGTACGACGGCGACCTCGCATCCACCGGGCGCCGTGCGCCAGTCGGAGCACGTAGCGCGGGACGCCTCGCCAGCCGGCCCGCCGAGCACCAGCGTGCTGCGGCGGTTGTCGATGCTCCACGTGCCGAGGCGGCCGAGGACGTTCTGCCCGAGCAGCAGGGGCGTGCCGGGACCGCTGATCGAGGCGGCCACCTGCCGGAACTCGTGATCGCCGACGCGCAAGCTCGGGATCAGGACCCGCCGGCTGCGGACGACGCGGCCGTCAGCGAGCCGGTACGAGCCACCGGGAAGGTACCTCGGAGGCGCCGAGCCTCGGGGGAACAGCGCGAACAGCACGTCCGAAGACACCTGCACGTCGGCGGAGCCGCTGTCCACGATGAACGGACGGACGAGCCAGCCGTTCAAGGTCACCGGCACCCGGTACACGGCGCCGTCCCGCGTGAGGGGAATCTCGCGGAGGGTCGCACCGGCTCGCCCGCTCTGGACGGCCAGCACGATCGCGGCGACGGCGGAGAGGACCGCACGCAACCGGTGACGCTGCCGCCGCCTCATGGCGTTCCGTGACCACACGATGGCGTGGCGGTCAACCGGCCGGCCCGCGCGCGCAGCGGTCCGCGTGTGGCGATCCCGCCGCCGGTCCGCTAGGTAGGGGACTTCATGGCAGAGGACGCGAACGCTCCCGGTACGGCGCCCGCGCCATCCGATTTCATCCGTGACGTCGTCGCGGATGACCTCCGGAGCGGGAAGCACCAGCGCGTCGTCACCCGATTCCCGCCCGAGCCGAACGGCTACCTCCACATCGGGCATGCCAAGAGCATCTGCCTGAACTTCGGCATCGCGCAGGAGTTCGGCGGCGTCTGCCACCTGCGCTTCGACGACACGAACCCGCTCAAGGAAGACGTCGAGTACGTCGACTCGATCCAGGAGGACATCCGCTGGCTCGGGTTCGACTGGGGCGCGAACCTGTTCTACGCCTCCGACTACTTCGAGCGCCTCTACGAGTTCGGCGAGCTCCTGATCCGCGACGGGAAGGCGTACGTCGACAGCCTTTCCGCCGACGAGATGCGCGCCCACCGAGGCACGCTCACGGAGCCGGGGCGTTCGAGCCCGTACCGCGACCGCCCTGCCGACGAGAGCCTCGATCTCTTCCGGCGCATGCGTTCGGGCGAGTTCGCCGACGGGACGCATGTCCTGCGTGCCCGGATCGACATGGCCTCGCCGAACCTCAACATGCGTGACCCGGTGCTCTACCGTATCCGGCGGGCCAGCCATCACCGCACCGGGGACGCGTGGTGCATCTATCCGATGTACGACTTCGCCCACCCGCTGTCGGACGCCATCGAAGGGATCACGCACTCGATCTGCACCCTCGAGTTCGAGGACCATCGCCCCCTGTACGACTGGCTGATCGAGCAGTGCCGGACCGAGGCGGTACCGCACCAGTACGAGTTCGCGCGGCTGAACCTCAACTACACCGTGATGAGCAAGCGCCGCCTCCTTGAGCTGGTCACCGATGGCCGCGTGACGGGCTGGGACGACCCGCGCATGCCGACCCTGTCGGGGCTGCGGCGCCGTGGCGTACCGCCGGAGGCGATCCGGGCGTTCGCCGCATCGGTCGGGGTGGCGAAGCGCAACAGCACGGTCGACGTCGGCATGCTCGAGCATGCCATTCGCGACGAGCTCAACCGCCGGTCGCCGCGTGTCATGGCGGTCCTGCGACCGCTCCGGATCGTGATCGAGAACTGGCCGGCGGGTCGCGTCGACGAGCTCGACGCGGTCAACAACCCGGAGGATCCCTCGATGGGGACGCGCCGGGTTCCGTTTTCTGGCGAGCTCTGGATCGAGCAGGACGACTTCCGCGAGGTGCCCCCGCCCAGGTACTTCCGGCTCTCACCCGGCCGAGAGGTGCGGCTTCGCTGGGGGTATTTCGTGACCTGCACGGGCGTCGTGAAGAACGACCGCGGCGAGGTCGTCGAGGTGCGTTGCACCTACGATCCCGAGACCCGCGGCGGCAACGCACCCGATGGTCGCAAGGTGAAGGCCACCATCCACTGGGTGTCGGCGGCCCACGCGGTGGACGCCGAGGTGCGGCTGTACGATCGGCTCTTCGCCGCCGAGGAGCCCGGTGGCGACGACTGGATGACCCAGCTCAACCCGGAGTCGCTCGAGGTGCTGCGCGACGGCAAGCTCGAAGCGAGCCTGGCCGACGCCGCGCCGGGCAGCCGCTGGCAGTTCGAGCGCATGGGCTACTTCTGCGTCGACCCGGTCGACTCGCGGCCCGGCGCGACGGTGTGGAACCGCACCGTGACCCTCAGGGATACCTGGGCGCGGATCGAACGCCGCCAGGCGGGGTAGGGAGTGTCCGCACGGTCGAGCGCCCGCGCGGTCGGTCGGATTTCGCCGTCGCTACGGAAGGCTGGAAGCGACGGCCTCCCGCTACCTTTGAGGTAGCGCGCCGCAACCCGGAAAGTAGCGCATCCTTCCCTAGGTGCCCCTGGGCTGCAGGGGGGACGGCAGCGAAGAAGGACTTCGCGATCTGCCGGTCCGATGGAATCGCGCATGGCCTCGTCACCGGAGCTGTGCCTTGAGAAGGAGCGTGAATGGGCAAGCGTCAGAGATGGTTGGGTCTTGGTCTGGTGCTGGTCGTCGGGATCCCGACCAGCGCCCTGTCGGCCACGCTCAAGGTGTCCAACACGGGAACGGATGGGCCGGGGTGTGGTGGGACCAGTCCCTGTCGATCGATCGGCCGAGCAGTGGCGAATGCCGCGGCGGGCGACAAGATCGTCGTGGGCCCCGGACTGTACAGCGACAATCTGGATGGAGACCCGGGAGTGAGCGGGCCTGGCGAGGAGCCGAGGGGCGGGATCACGATCACGAAACCACTGCAGATCGTCTCCGAGCTCGGCGCGAGCAGCACGCTGGTCAACTCGTTCGGTCCGGTCTTTCTCGTCGAGTCGAGCGGCGTGACGCTCGGCGTCCTCGGCAGCGGGTTCACGATCGAGACGCTCGGCAATCCCGTGCTCGTGGCCGGCGGTGGTCAGCTGGTGAACGTGCGGGTGGGCGGCAACGTGATCGTGATCGACGACCCGCGCGGACCGGCCGGGATTCTCGCGGTCAACACGCGAGGTCGGATCGAGCACAATCGCATCGTGGCCCCGGGCGGCTGCTCCTTCGGGATCTTTCTCGCCCAGTCAGCCGACTTGGTGACCCGCAACGTGGTCCTGGGCTGTACCACAGGCATCTCTGCACAGGACTCGGAAGGGGTCCGCTTTGTCCAGAACACGGTCATTGGCAGCGGGTTCAACGTCCCGGGCGGCTTCGGGTTCGACTTGAACAGGGGGGCCGTTGCCGAATTCTCGAACAACGCCCTGATCGGGAACGGCACCGGTGTGCTGCTCGGCATGGACATTCCCACCTTCCGGGGGAACACGTTCGCCGGAAGCAGCACCAACTGCGGCGTGTCCAACTTCTCCGGGACGACGCTGCACGCCGCCAACAACTTCTGGGGCGCCGCCACCGGACCGGGCGACGACCCGGCCGATACTGTCTGTAACTCGGAGGGCAGCAGCGCGGTGACGACGCCGTTCCTCACCGCCGACCCGACGCGGGCCCAGGCCGCGATCCGATAGATCCGATGGGTGTAGGGACACGGCATGCCGTGTCCCTGCATGACCCGGTGGCGCCGGCCCTGAAGTAGCGCGCAAGCTCGGCCAAGCGCTCGCGCGAGTCGTCGAAGCCGCGCGTGGGCGCTCCGCCGAAGGGCGCCATGAGCGTGTAATCGTCGCCCGCACCGTTTCCACATCGATACCGGCCGCTGAGTTGCCCCCGGGCCTGCGAGGCGTTTGGCGCCGCTGCTTCGCGGATTTCCGGGGCGACGTGTACGATCGGCTCTTCGCCGCCGAGGAGCCCGGTGGCGACGACGGGATGACCCAGCTCAACCCGGAGTCGCTCGAGGTGCTGCGCGGCTCCAAGCTCGAGTCGAGCCTGGCCGATGCGGCGCCGGACACCTGCTGGCAGTTCGAGCGCCGGCGGGCAGGGTAGGGACTCGCCGCCTCCCGCCGTGCTCAGCCGAGCCAGGCCGGGTTCTGCGCGGTGCTGTCGAAGTGGTTGGTCGTTTTGAACAGCTCGTACGTCCCGTCGGCGGCCGGCTTGGCGGTGCGGGCGAGCAGGGCGTCGACCTGCGCCGACGTCATGGGCTCGAACGTTCTGACCGCCTCGATCGCCTGATCGAGGATCTCCATCCGATCGATCCCGGTGATCACGACCGACACCGGCAGGGTCATCGTGTAGTGCAGGCATTCGAGCGGCGTGACGACGCCGCTCTTGAGGATGAACTTGTCGCCCATCGACTTCATGCCGAGCGGGCCGATCCCCTCCTCGAGGAGGACCGGGAGGACCTGGTGCCCGAAGCTCCGGAAGTGGGCATCCATCACGTTGAGCGGCATCTGGACGGTGTCGAATCGGGTCCCGTGCCGCTTCGCGATGTCCAGCATCCGGAGGTGCACGGACGGGTCCTTGTGGCCGGTGAATCCGATGTAGCGGACCTTTCCCGCCTTCTGGGCATCCCGCACCGCCTCCTGCGCGCCGTCGACGGCAAAGATCCGATCCGGGTCTTCGAGCCGGATCACCTCGTGGTGCTGCAGGAGATCGAGGCGATCGGTCTGCAGACGTCGCAGTGACTCGTCGATCTGCTTGGCCGCGGCCTCCTTGGTCCGGCCGTCGATCTTGGTCATCAGGAAGACCTTGTCGCGATAGCCGTCGCGCAGGGCCTTGCCCATGCGCATCTCGCTGGCGCCGCCGTTGTAGTCCCAGCTGTTGTCCATGAAGGTGACGCCCTGATCGATGGCGCGCCGGATGATCCGGATCGACTCCTCTTCGTCCTTGGATTGTCCGATGTGGTAGCCGCCGAGGCCGATGAGCGAGACCCGCTCGCCGGTGCGGCCGAGCGAGCGATAGAGCATGTCGCCCTTCCGCACGGTTGCCGGCGGGCGTCCTCCCGCCGGCTTCCTCGACTCCGCAGCCCGGGCCTGGTCCAGCGGTCCGGCCCCGGCGATACCGGCCGCGATGCCGGCAATCGACGCACTCGCTGCGAGAAAGTCCCGTCGCGTCGTCGTCATGATCGACCTCCGAGCCGGGCAGCGGGGTCCCACTCCCGGATCAGCTCTAGCCGATTCCGCGTGACCGTCCAGCCCGTATCGCCACGGCCGAATCTCTCGAACGGTGCTCGGCTGAGTCCGTCGGTGAAGGTAGCGGCCCGCTACCCGAGAAGTAGCAGCCCAATCCCGAGGGCGAGGTGGCGGCGCATCGCGTCCAGTGGTGCGCGGCGAACCTGGCGAAACGACGAGGAGACTCGGGAATGCGTGACATCGCGAACTACGTGCCGGGCCTGGCGGTGCTGCTGGGGATCGCGGTGCTGGGCGCCGGCTGCAACCAGGTCTTCGGGTTGGACGAGACCACGGAAAGTCCCCAACGTGCCTACACGTGCGACTGCGACTGCACGGGGGGCGGAAAGTCGTTCGACGTCCACAGCGCGGTCTGCTTCCCGGAGGACCTGAATCCGGCGCTCAATCCCGACCTTCCGTCCGACTTCGAGCCGCCGGCGGCGGCGCTGCAGGACGACTGCCACACGCGTGTCGAGCGCAACCTCGAGCAGATGGCCCGGCAATGCGTCGCGGACAGGATTCGCTGCTCGTGCGAAGCCACGGTCGGCCTGGTCGACAGCTTCTTCGACTGCGACACGCACTGCTTCGGGAACGACCTCGCCGCCGATTGCAGCAACTTCGATCCGCAGAACGGGAACGTGACGGCCACCAACGTTCCCGGTGAGGAGCCGGTCTGCGTGACCTTCCAGACCGGAAGCATCGTACCGCCCCCGGCGCCGTTCGCCGCCGCGATCCTCGGGAGCACGAGCCAGTGCCAGGTCGACGGCGCCGTGACGGTCACCCGCGACGGCGACACCCGGACGCCGGCAGCCGGCGGCGTCGTCGAGTTCACCGGAACTCCGTGCCCCGGCGCGTCGTGCGCCGTCGGCGTGTCGTACCAGCTCGACCACGTCGACGACTTCTCGTTCTCGGGGTTCGCGGGCTTCGCGAGCGTCGAGTTCAAGGACATCAGCTCGGTCGGCGCGAGCGGCCCCGGGGCGGCGATCGTCGATGCCACGGGTGTCGGAGCCTTCGCGCCGGCGACCATGAGCAACACCGGAAGCGGGCGGCGGAGCAACCAGGTGCTCGGCGGGGAGGTCAGCAGCGACTCGGCCGCGTACACCGGCGTGAACGGCGCGCCCCTCGGCGTGGTCGTCGACTGGGCGAACCACTCGTGCGCGCTGAGCGGCGCCCTCCTGGGATCGCTCGAGGATGCGGACACCGCGGTGGACGTGAACCTTGCGGGCACGATCCTCAACGAGCCCCCCACGGCCCGTGCCGGCGCCACGCCGCGGACGGTGGAATGCACGTCGCCCGCGGGCGCCGACGTCACGCTCGACGGCAGCGCAACCACCGACCCCGATGACAACATCGCGCTGTTCGCCTGGCGCCGCGGCAACCGGGTCGGCCCGGAGGTGGGCGCCGACTCGATCGCGCACGTGACGCAGCCGCTCGGGGGGGCGCAGACCTACCTCCTGACGGTCGTCGATACGCTGGGGCAGGCCTCGGCAGACGCGACGGCGGTCACCGTCGTCGACACCACCCCGCCGGCGGTGACGAGCGTGACCGCGTCGCCGTCGCGTCTCTGGCCGCCGAACCACAAGATGGTGCCGGTCACCGTCACGACCAGCGCGGCCGACGTGTGCGGCGCGGCGAGCTGCGAGATCGCCAGCGTCACGAGCAACGAGCCAGCGAACGGCCACGGCGACGGCAACACCGCGACCGACTGGGAGATCACCGGTCCGCGCACCGTCAACGTGCGGGCCGAGCGCTCGGGCGGAGGCGACGGCCGCGTCTACACGCTCACGGTGCGCTGCACCGATCCGACCGGCAATGCGTCGACGGGTACCACGACCGTCACCGTCGCCCACTAGGGAGAGCGGGAATGAGCGACACGAGCAGGTACGTCGTCGTTCCGGCAGCCCTGCTGTGGCTCGCCGCGCTGAGCAGCGGCTGCGCCCAGCTGGCCGGGATCGAGGAGACCACGTGCAGCGTCCGACACGCGTACGCGTGCAAGTGCGCCTGCCGTGGAGATGGACAGTCGTTCAGCCTCGACAGCAACGTCTGCGTGCCGGAGAGCCTGAATCCGACCCTCAATCCGGCCCTGCCTCCCGACTTCGTGCCCTCGTCCGACCAGCTTCGCGAGGACTGCGAGACGCGCGTCCAGAGCAACCTCGAGGACATGGCGCAACAGTGCGTCTCGAACCGGATCACCTGCTCGTGCGCCGGCATCGCCGAGCTGACCACCAGCTGCAACGCGTGCGATTCGCACTGCGTCGGCGAGGACCTCGCCCCCGATTGCAGCAACTTCGATCCCCAGGCCGGGGACGTGACGGCCACCAACTTCCCGGGGGACGAGCCGGTGTGCGTGGTCGGCGCGCCCGGCAGCGCGCTGCCGCCGGCGCCATTCGCATCGGCGATCTTCGGGCACACCAGCGAGTGCCAGCTCGACGGCGGCGTGAGCGTCACCCGTGACGGCGAGACCGAGACCCCCGCGGCCAGTGGCGTTGCCGAGTTCACGGGGACGCCGTGCCCCGGGGCGTCGTGCGCCGTCGGCGTGTCGTACAGCCTCGACCACGTCGACAACTTCTCGTTCGACGGGTTCGGGGGGTTTGCCAGCGTCGAGTTCAAGGACATCACTGCGGCCGGCACCAGCGCACCCGGGACGGCAGTCGTCGACGCCTCGGGCGTCGGAGCGCTGCCGGTTGCGACCACGAGCAACAACGGCGCCGGGCGCCGCAGCAACCAGGTCCTGGGTGGCGAGGTCAGCAGCGCATCCGCCAGCTACACGGGCACGAACGGCGCGCCCCTCGACGTCCGCGTCGATTGGGTGAATCACTCGTGTGCGCTGAGCGGCGCCGTCCTGGGATCGATCGAGGACGCGGACACCATCGTCGGCGTCGATCTGACCGGCACGATCCTCAACGAGCCGCCGACGGCGAACGCCGGCGCCACGCCGCGGACCGTGGAGTGCACGTCGGCCGCCGGCGCGAACGTCACGCTCGACGGCAGCGCGACCAGAGACCCCGAGGACAACATCGCGCTGTTCACCTGGCGCCAGGGCTCCCGGATCGGCCCGGAGCTCGGCGGCGATCCCGTCGTGCACGTGGCGCAGCCGCTCGGAACGGCGCAGGCATACGTGCTCTCGGTCGTCGATGCGCTGGGACAGGCGTCCGAGGACGTGACCGCGGTCGCCGTCGCCGACACCACCCCGCCGACGATCACGGGCGTGACCGCCTCGCCGTCGCGTCTCTGGCCGCCCAATCACAAGATGGTGCCAGTCAGCGTGACGACGGCAGCGGCCGACGTGTGCGGTGCGGCGAGCTGTGAGATCGCCAGCGTCACGAGCAACGAGCCGGCGAACGGCCACGGCGACGGCAATACCGCGGCCGACTGGCAGATCACGGGACCGACGACGGTCAACGTGCGCGCGGAGCGCTCGGGCGGCGGCGATGGCCGGGTCTACACGTTGACCGTCCGCTGCACGGATCCGGCCGGCAACGCGTCCACGGGCTCCACGACGGTGACGGTCGCCCACTGAGTCAGGGCTCGACGATCACCCGTCCGTTCATCGGGAAGTCCCACGTGTTGCCGTAGTCGAACGTGCCGGGATCGGGAAACGTGTGCTCGAAGACGGTCCCGGACAGCACCCGGTCGTTCGCGGGATGTGCGTCACAGCCCGGGTAGCAGAACACGTCGTCCGCGCCTCGACCCGGCTCGCTCACGAGGTCGTACCCGCTTCCCTCCCACACCCATCGCACGGTGTCACCGGCCCGGATGCGAACCGTGTCGGGATCGAAGCGGATGCCGCCGCCGGCGCCGACGATGACCGTCGGGTTGACGGAGATGCCCGGAAGCGTCGTCGTGGTGGTCGACGGGGGCTCGTCCGGGCACGGCGTGGTCCGTGGCAAGCACTCGAGGACGATCGTGTCGTGGTCGCGGGCGGGACTGACCCCCCGCGCCGCGAACGCGTCGAGGGAGATCTCGAGCCTGCCGGGAAACTTCCGGCCGTCCTTCGTGACTCGACCCTGCACATCCATCCCGATGGGCTGGCCGCAGCTGGGCCCGGACCGCTGCTCCCAGGGGAGGGCGGTGGTCAAGAGCGAGCGCCGCGGGATGTAGTCGGGCTCGAAGTCCCGGCCGGGTATCCCGAGGCGCCGCACCTGATGAAATAGTGCCCGCAGCGGGGCAGGCGAGCAGGCGGGGAGATCCGGGTTGGTCTGTCCCGCGCAGACGGCGACGAAGAACTCGCATGAGTTGTTTCCGCAGGCGGGCCGGCCGCCATAGGGGAACTGGTCCAGGCGATCTGAATCGCACGGGTCGCCGTCGGTGCAGGAGACGATGCGCCTGCCCTTCACCTGCGGGCCTGGGCCGTCGATCTGCGCGACGTAGAGCTGCGTGTAGCAGTCGGAGCGCTCGGGGCCGCCACCCGGGATGAAGCCCGCCCCGGCGAGCGGCCGGTCCCAGGTCGCCGCGACGGTCGACACCGTCACCGCCGCGAGCCATCCGGACAACGAGATGCGGCGAGCCTCGTGTGTCATGGACTTGCGAGGAAGCAAGCCACGTGCCGCGTCGACCGATGCCGCGTCGGCCGCGAGCGGAGGGGCCTTCGTACGACCTTCGGGCGTCCCGTGGCCCATGAGTCAGAGGGGGCCGCGCAGGCGGGCAGGAACAATGCATTCGAGCGACGACCGCCGGGGCGCGCTGGCTTCGGCGCGGTGGCGTGGTCAGTATCGTTCGCCATGGCCACCGCGGCACCCGGGGTCGAACGCCCCGAACAGACGTTTCCGACGTTGTCGCCGGATCAGATCGCGCGCATCGCGCGCCACGGCACCCGGCGTCGCGTGCATCGCGGGGAGTTGCTGTTCGACCAGGGTACGGAGAACGTATCGTTCTACGTGATCCTCTCGGGGGCGCTCGCGGTCGTCCGCCCCCACAAGGACACCGAGGATCTGATCGTCGTGCATGGCGCGGGTCAGTTCACCGGCGAGACCACCCTGCTCACCGGCCGTCGCAGCCTCGCCCGCGGGCGAGTCGTCGAGGACGGCGAGGTGCTCGAGCTCGGCGTCGATGCGCTGCGCGCGCTCGTACAAAGCGACTCCGAGCTGAGCGAGCTCCTGATGCGCGCCTTCATCCTCCGTCGCGTCAGCCTCATCAAGGAGGGTTGGGGCGACGTGGTGCTGATCGGCTCGCATTTTTCGCCGAGCACGCTCCGCGTGCGCGAGTTTCTCATTCGCAACGGGCACCCGTACAAGTACATCGACGTCGAGCGCGACGCCGAGGCGGAGAAATTCCTCGACAAGCTCGGCATCGGCGTCGAGCAGGTCCCGGTGGTGATCTGCCGGGGCGAAGTCGTCCTGCGCAACCCGACCCTCGAGGAGGTGGCCGACTGCCTCGGCTTCAACGCCTCCATCGACGTCGGTGTGGTGCGTGATCTCCTGATCGTCGGCGCCGGGCCCGCCGGACTGGCGGCCGCCGTGTATGGCGCGTCCGAGGGCCTCGACGTCCTCGTACTCGAGACCCATGCCCCTGGCGGCCAGGCTGGCTCGAGCTCGAAGATCGAGAACTACCTCGGTTTCCCCCGGGGCATCTCCGGTCAGGACCTGGCGGGGCGCGCGTTCACGCAGGCGGAGAAGTTCGGCGCCAGCGTGGCCATCGCGCGCTCGGCGACGAAGCTGCTCTGCGAGAAGAAGCCGTTCGCCGTGCGGCTCTCCACGGGCGACGTCGTGCACGGGCGGGCGGTGATCGTCGCGTCGGGAGCGCAGTACCGCAAGCTGTCCCTCGACCGGC
Organism: uncultured delta proteobacterium; assembly: GCA_963815115.1. GTDB lineage: Bacteria > Desulfobacterota > Binatia > DP-6 > DP-6 > CAVQLX01. The sequence goes on from CAWFFN010000005.1 coordinate 1,603,019, forward strand.
TGGCCGACTTCGAGGGCGCCGGCGTGTACTACGCGGCGTCTCCCGTGGAAGCGCAGATCTGCGGGGGCGAGGAGGTGATCGTGGTCGGGGGCGGGAACTCCGCGGGGCAGGCCGCCGTCTTTCTCGCCGGCACCGCCCAGCACGTGCACATGCTGGTACGCTCGGAAGGCCTGGCCGACAGCATGTCGCGCTACCTCATTCGCCGGATCGAGCAGAGTCCTCGTATCACGCTGCGCACGCGGACCGAGATCGAGGCACTCGAGGGCGAGACGCACCTCGAACGCGTGCGCTGGCGCTCCTCGGCCACGGGCGAGGTCGAGACCCGCCCGATCCGACACCTGTTCTCCATGACCGGCGCCGCTCCCAACACCGTGTGGGTCGGGGGCTGTCTGGCGCTCGACGACAAGGGATTCGTGAAGGCCGGCCCCGACATCGGCCCCGACGAGCTCGCCACGGCCCGCTGGCCGCTGGAACGCGCACCCTATCTGCTGGAGTCGAGCGTCCCGGGCATCTTCGTGGTCGGGGACGCCCGCGCCGGCAGCATCAAGCGGGTGGCGTCGGCGGTCGGCGAGGGCTCGATCTGCGTGCAGCTCGTGCACAAGACTCTTGCCGAGTGACGTGCTCGTGGGACGCGACAGCGACCCCTTCGCGCTCCCACGTGTCGGGGTCCCCGACGGCGATGGCACCTCCCTCGAGCACATGGTGAACGGTCAGCTCTCGGGACCACGGCCATAGTGCGCAAGAGGGCGTGCCCTCGATACCGTCGAGGAGCCCGATGCCGAGCGCGAACCCTCATGGCGCGAGCAGGCGGGAGCCCTGGCGGCGCCGGCGCTCGCTGCGCACGCGGACGTCGATCCCGCGCCGTGCCAGGGAAGCCAGGCGCCTGCGGACGGCGGCGATGACGAAGGACGGAGTGCTGCGCGCGACGACCACATCGAGCCGCGTACCGCGTCCCGCTCGCTGGGCGTCGTCGATCAGGACCTGCAGGGTGTAGGGATCGAGGCGAAAGACGCGTCCGAGCCGAGGGCCTCCTGTCCGGGCGGAGCCCAGCCAGGCGCGCGCGCGGAGCGGCGGCACGTCCGGCTCGCCGGCGAGGTGGTCGATGTCGGACAGGTAGCCGACGAGCTGGTCGGGATGCATGCCCAGAGTCCGCGCGACGAGCTCGCGGAGCCGGTTCTCCAGGGCCGAGATCGGGGGACGTGTGGTGGAGATCGAGTTCGCCGAGGGGGACGACGGCGTCATGAGAAAGCTCCTTGCTTGGATGGCCGGCTCCGGCTCTGCCGGTGGACGGCCAGGTGGCTGTCACCGCCCGTTGACGGGCGGCAGGTCGCGATTCGCCCGGGTCGCGCCCGGCGTGGAGTCGCTCAGCAGCGGGAGAGAACACGCAAGGCTGCGACGCCACCGACCCGGGACCGCTCCCAGGCGCTGCTACAGCAGCATCGTCGCGCACTCGCGTTCGTCATTCCGATGTCGTTCCACCATCGCGGCGCGGACCTGTCAAGGGATCAGGGCCCGGCCTCCGCTCGCAACGCGAGGTCTCGCCGGGATTGCCCCTGGCTCTCGCGCCTCCCGAGAGGTAGATCGGGGTCGAACGAGAGTTCCTGTCGCTGACCGGACGGACCGGAGGCGGGTCGATCCTCACCACGGAGGAGCACACAATGATTCCCCGTCCGCCGTCGCGCACCCTGATGGTCGCTTCGCTCGCGGTCCTCCTGGGCTGCACACCGTCCGTGGCGCCGTTGCCCGCCGCCCCACCGCAGGGGGTGCGGGAGATCGCGATCAAGAAGCCGACGAACGCGAGCGGCCGCGACCTGGTGGTGAGGGTAACTGATTGCCGGAGTGCGCCTCAGCGTGACGGCGCCACGGACCGGAACGCGAACCTCGCCGTGTTCGTCCCCGAGACCATGGCGACCTCCGGCGGCGTCTCGGCCGACGCGGTCCGGCCGTCGATGAGAACGTCCCAGGCGAGCCGCTCCGCGCCGGTCGGGGTCGCCGGGACGCAACGCGCGCGCGGGTTCACCGCCTGCGCCATGGCGTCGAGGCCGGGATGCGCGACGCCGTCCAGGAGCGCGCTCCAGGTGTAGCCGTCACCCTCGCGCAGGGCCTCGCAGTCCTCGAGACCGATCCGCACGCGCTCTCCCGCGACGGCGACCCGGACGCCGGAGTATCCCGGCACAAACGCCGGGTGCAGGCGGAGGACGGCGGCGATCGCCTCCACGCCGTCGCCGGGGCTCGCCAGGACCCGGTGCAGCCGGGCGGCCGCGACGGCTCCGGCGCCGATCCACTGCTTGATGGCGATGTCGCGCGCGACGGCGTCTCCCGCCCGCTCCGCCACCGCGATCATGAGCGAGCGGATCAGCAAATGGTCCTGCACGAGGAACTCGCGGCACACGCCCACCAGCGCGGCCCGCGACAGATGCTCGAGCCGGAACCCCGGGTCGAACGGGCCAGCGGTAGTCGTCCCGCCCGCCGGTTGCATCCGTGGGCGGCGCGGCAAACAAGATGCGCGCGAGCCGCGACTCGCTCACGCGCCGGGTGATCGCGGCCTCGCGGAGCGGCTCGGCGTCGCCATCGACGAACACCTCCCAGCGGCAGTGCGGCACGCGATCGGCCGGCGTCCGCGGCGGACGATGGATGGGGCGGCAGCGGGCGCGCGGGTTGGTCGCGACCGCGCTGGCATCGAACGTGGGATCCTCGATGGCGTGGCACATCGAGCGCACCGCCGCCTCGCCGTACTGCTCGACCTCGAGGAGCGCGCCGCAGCTCATGAGCCAGAACGTGCCGCGCTCGTCGCTCTCGAGGTCGTAGTGCACGTCCATGTACTGGTGCGGAAACCCGACGTCGAGCTGGAAGCCCTTGAAGATCGTGCTCACGCCGGTCGCCGGTGAAATCCATGCGGGCCTGCATCCGGCGGGTGTAGACCGGGCTGGCGCCCATCCACTCCTCGATCGCGACGGCTTCGCGTGCCTCCGCGCCGACCTGGAAGTGCACGTGCGGGAGAGCGGCCCGATTGAGGAGATGGCCGAACAGCATGTACTCGCGACCGAGCGTCGCGAGCTCGCCGCGGGACAGCTCGTCGAGCGTGCGCATGCCGCGCGCGTAGCAGGGAACTCCCGGCGGGTACAACGCGCGCGGCGTCAGGGCCGTGGCTCGACGGGCAACGCGCCGCGACCGTGGCAACGTCTTGTTGCCGGCAAGCGCTCGGCGTTTCGCGTGCAAGTCTTCGTTCGTGCTCGCTTTCGTCCGGGGCACGGGAGTTGCGTTGTGCTCTTTCCGCCCGCCCGGGCGATCCGGCCGCGGCAGAAGGAGAAACAGGACATGGAACACATGAAGCGAGTGCCGGGCCGGACGATCGTGCTCGGCCTGGTGGCCGCCCTCGCCTGGAGCCAGCAGGTGGGCGCCGCCTTCACCGCCGCGGCCAGCACGGCCACGGCCCAGACGAGCAGCGAGAACGCCGGCGGGGCCTGGCAGCACCTGCAGAGTTCCTATGTCTGCTCGTGCGTCCAGACCTACCGGGACGGCGCCGAGGCCTCGGTGCAGTCCTGCGACGGTACCGCGTCCCAGTGTGCCGACCTCGACGTCCTCCTCGATTGTCAGGAAGAGCCGACCGGCCCGGACTGCAACTACCTGCTGCGATGCGAGTGCGATTGCACCGCCCTCGCGCAGACGACCGAGTTCGAGCACGGTCCGTTCGACGACGTCGTCCTCACCGGCATCCCCGATCTCTGGCAATTCGACTACATGTGCGGCAGCAACCTGGTCAGCGCGAACGCCGTCGGCTGCGGGCCGGTCTCGGCGGCGATGGTGATGTACTGGTGGGCCCAGCGCGGCTACGGCCGCCTGGTCGACGACTTCCTCGTGGGCGAGGGCTCCGGGCCGGCCGAGCAGGAGCACGACTGGCAGGCGCTGGTTCGCGACCTGCGCGCGAACTACCTGAACGGCGGCATCTGCGTCCCGTTCGGGGGCGGCCAGTACGCGGTGCTCATGGGCAAGATGACGAGCGGGCTCCGCGAGTACATCGAGGACGCGGGCTACCACGCCAAGGTCGAGCACTGGAAGGTGTGCGACGATTGCACGGCGGGAGCCGACGACGAGATCACGGGCGGCACCGCGCTCGGGATCATCAAGGACGAGCTCGAGGCCGGCCGTCCGGTGATCATGGGGTTCAATTCCGGCCGCGCGTTCGATGTCAGCATCCCGGTGTGGAACGGTTCGGCGTGGGAGACCGTCTACATCGGCGAGCTCTCCAACGGGACACCGGTGGCGGGAACCATCGACCACTACGCCGTCATCACCGGGTACCGCCGCCTGGGCGGCCTCGATGTCCTCACCATGAACCTCGGCTGGAACGACGAGACCACCGACCACGACGTGAAATGGAATCCTGCCGGCAAGTGGCTTCACCTCTACACGGTCGACATCACCAGCTCGCCCGACGAAACCGAGTGGTGCTCGATCGATCGCGGCGTCGACGAGGACACCAGCCCGCCGAGGGCGGAGGCGTTCTCGTACCCCTACGTGGAGATATCGCACGTCGAGAGCACGACGCCGTCCGACACCCTCCAGCTCACCCAGCTCGCGGGTACCGCCTGTGGAATCGCACGCGAGGGTGAGACCGTGAGCTACTACGACACGACGCACGAGGAGGAGAAGTGCCTGGACGGCGGCGACCTCCTCGACGAGGATGACCTGGCGCTGCCCGACAAGTTCGGCAATGGCGAGGCCGACCCCGATCGCGCCGGTACCGACGTCCAGGGCGGGCCGCCCATCGTCGACCGCCAGGAGCCTCTCCCCTGAGCATCCTCACCGGAGCGACCCCCGCATGCTCCGCGGGGGTCGCTCCCGGTCGGGGTGATGCCAGCGTGGCAAAACCGCCCCTCCATTCGCTTCCAGTCCGTTCCCGCGCCGTGATAGATCGCCCCCGCCCAGGAGGACGAGCCGGATGGGAGCCGCCGCCGAAGATCGGGTCGCTGGATATCTCGAGCGCGTGCGGGGACTCGCCCCGCTCGTCCTCGAGCACGCCGACCGCTCGGAACGCGAGCGGCAGCTCTCGCCGGACGTCGTGGAAGCGTTTCACGAGGCGGGCCTGTTCCGGATCCTCCTCCCCGAGGACATGCGCGGCGGTGGGCTCACCGTGCCGGACAGCTTGCGCGTCTTCGAGGCCGTCGCGCGGCTCGATGCGTCGGCGGGTTGGAACCTCGCGATCTGTGCGGACGGCCCGCTCTTCGGCCACTTCCTCGCGCGCGACGCGTACGACGCGATCTTCCGGGATCGGCGCGCCATCGTCGCCGGCTCGCTCAATCCCATGACCACGCGCGTGACCCGGTGTGAGGGCGGCTGGCGGTTCACCGGCAAGGCGACCTACGTCAGCGGCTCGGCCCAGGCGAGCTGGTTGATGGCCGCGGGGTTGGTGATGCGCGACGGCAGTCCGGAGATCGTCGACGGTGTGCCGAGCTTGCGCGCCGGCCTGTTCCCGATCCGCCAGTGTCGCATCCTGGACACCTGGTCGGTGTCGGGAATGCGCGCCACGGGCAGCAACGACTGCGTGTTCGAGGACGTCGTCGTCCCTGCGGCCTTCACGTACGATTGGCCGCATCCGCGCCCGACCTGGCAGCGTGGCGCGCTCGCCACCATCCCGCTCGTCACCCAGCTCGGTGGCGCGCTGTCCTCCGTCGCGCTCGGCGCAGCGCGCCACGCGATCGACGCGATGATCGAGGTCGCGGCGGTGAAGGTCTCCATCGAGACGCGGGCTCCGCTGCGCGAGCGCTCGTTGTTCCAGCTCCAGCTCGGCCAGGCCGAGGGGTTGCTCCGGGCAGCTCGCGCCTATCTCTACGAGTCCGCCGACGAGGTCTGGCGAAGAGGCGAAGCGGGCGTGCCCTTCGACGCGCCGGCGCAGGCGTCGGCGCGACTCGCCTCGGTCACCGCCGTGAAGCTCGCCGCCCAGGCCGTCGATCTCATGCACGACGCGGCCGGCATGAGCGCCGTGCAGACCTCGTCCGCCCTCGAGCGCTCCTGGCGCGACGTGCATACCATCACCCAGCACGTGATCCTCTCCGCGGGACGCTACGAGGTGATCGGCCGTGTGCTCCTCGGGCTGCCGCCGGGTGCGCCCCTCATCTGACAGGGATGCCAGGAGGCGTCTCGTCGGACGCCCCCCGAGCATCAGCCGGTAGGACGCCATCACGACGGCTAGGGCGCCGCCGCGCCTCCGCGCCGCGCCGCGGTCACCTCGGGATTCTCCGCGGCCAGGACCTTCCGCAGGAAGCAGTGCGCGGCGCGTGACTTCTGGAGCTGCTCCTGGAAGAACGCCGTCCCGGCGGCCTGGGTGAGGTCATGCTGCCGGCTCGCGGGCATCGGGGGATTGGAGGGCACGGGACCCTTGCACGGCAGGTCGCAGCCGCTCGTGTCCGTTCCGGCGGCGGCGGGGCCGAACGCCGCGATGAGGTCGTCGACCTGCTGCTGGGTGATGCTGGCGACGAAGGCACAGCCGAGCGCGGCGTCGTAGCTGACGGTCGAGTCGACGGAGACGAGCCCGGAGAAGGCCGTGTGCGTCGCATGCGCGAGCGTGATCAGCGTGCGCGGCATACGGGCGCGCATGAAGTTGCGTCCAGCGTTCTGGTCGATGGGGGTGATGAGATCCTGGTCGCCGTCGATCAGGAGGAGCGGCGGCTTCGGCGCGAGCGTCTTGCGCTTCAGCTCGCAGGACGCCGGCGCCATCGCGAATACCGCCCGGATGCGGCGATCCCGGAGCACGGGGTTGTACGAGACGAGCAGCGTCGTGAGGCCGCCGAGCGACAGGCCCTGCGCGCCGATGCGCTCGTGGTCGATGCCGCCGGCGAGCCAGCCGCCGCCGTCGGAGAGCGCCAGCATCTGGTCGATCACGAAGCGAACGTCGGCCGGCTGATTGGCGGCGTCGACGAGGTCGGGGCCGCCCGGCGTCGTGAGGTTGGTGAGCGGGAAGGTCGGCGCCGCCACCACGAAGCCGCGTCGCGCGAGCGCGATCGCAAGGTAGGCCTCGCCGACGTTCAGCTCGCCGTACCCGTGGCTGCTGGCGACGAAGGGAAACGGGCCGCCGCTGGCGAGCGGGGCGTCGGGGACCGGCGCGGCGCCCGCCGGGCCCTCGGCCGGATACCACACCTGCGTGGGAAGGGTGCGCGAGGGCAGGGCGGGCAAGCCCGCGTGCGCCGGCGTTTCACGGCTCGAGTCGGCGAAGGTCAGCGAGCGGACGCCGACCGCGTGGGGACCCGGCGCGAGGAAGGCGGCGGTGGTGGCGTCCGCAGGACACCCGGCGAACGCGGAGAGCGACGAGACGAGACCGACGGCGAGGAAGACGGCGAGGAGACGGATCATGGTACGGAAGTTCTGACCCGACATCGGGTCCGGGTGCAAGAATCACGGGCCAAGGAGGTTCAATCGAGCCGTGCGGCGTTCCCTGCCCGTGCGAACTGCTCGCGCAGCGCCGCCAGGTCGTGCGCGGTGAAGGGTCGGTAGTGCGCAGCGCCCCGAGGACGCCACCAGAGGGCATCGGCGGCGGCGCTGCGGACGAAGCCGTCCCGTTGCAGCGCGCGCTTCTGCACCTTGTTGGTCTCGGAGCGCGTGAGCTCCGGGGTGACACGCACGTAGGTCGGCGTCCACTTGGGTGACAGGTCCGGCTGCAGCGCGAGGAACCCGGCAAACCGCTCCGGGTCGAATCGCGCGCCGGTGCGCAGCTCGAGCGCGGCCATGACGCGGTCGCCGGCCTCGGCGTCGGGTACGCCGTACACGGCGGCCAGGACGACGTCGGGATGGCGTTGCAGGATCGCCTCCACCGGCCGCGCCAGGAAGTTCTCGCCGTCGACGCGCAGCCACTCGACGTCGCGCCCGGCAAAGTAGACGTAGCCCTGCGCGTCGCGATAGCCCAGGTCGCCGGTGTGGAAGCGGCCGCCGCGCGTGCGCGACGCGGTGGCGTCGGGGTTCTTGTAGTAGCCCTCGAAGAGTCCGGTGCCGGCGGTGTTGACGATCTCGCCGATGGCTTCCTCGGGGTTCGCGAGACGGCCGTGCTCGTCGAAGCGGGCAGCCGGGCGGGGAACACCGGCCTCGTCGAGGATCTCGACGCCCGGTCCGGCGAGCCCGAGCGCGCCGGGCGGGTCGCCGTCGGTCCGCGTGAAGGAGACGCCGACCTCGCTCGCGCCGTAGCCGTCGACCACGCGACAGCCGAAGCGGCGTGCGAAGCCGTCCAGGTACTGTCGTGGGGCCTCGTTGCCGTAAGCGAGTCGCAGCGGGTTGTCGGCGTCGTCGGGGCGTTCCGGCGTCGCCATGATGTAGGCGAACGGACTGCCGACGTAGGGGAAGAGCGTGCAACCGTCTCGCCGCACCTCGGGAAGGAAGCCCGATGCCGAGAAGCGCCGCCCGAGCACCAGCTGGCAGCCCGCCGCGAGCGCCACGCCGAGTCCCAGAATCTGCGCGTTGGCATGGAAGAGCGGCATCACGCAGTAGACGACGTCGTCGGCCGTCGCCTGGCACATGGTGAAGACGGCGCCGTGCGCCATGAGCGCGAGCTTCCCGTGGCTCCGTTGCACCGCCTTGGGACCGGCCGTGGTGCCCGACGTGAAGACGAGCAGCGCGAGGCCATCGGGATCGGCCGGCGCGCCGGGGTCGTCGGCGGGCTGCGTCGCGAGCGCCCCGGCGAGCGACGCCTCCGCGACCAGCACGTCCGTGGTCGTCCCGGGCACCGCCAGCGCGTCGGTGAGCTGCGCGGCGAAGCGGGCCTCGGTGATCACGAGCTGGCAGTCCGCATGCGTGATGTCGCGCGCGAGCGGCTCGCCGCGGCGGGTGGGATTGAGGCCCACGATGACTGCCCCGCACAGGCCCGCTGCCAGCTCGGCGAAGACGAACTCGGGGCGGTTCTCGAGCAGCAGCCCGACGTGGAACGGACGCGTCGGGTCGCGGCGGGCCAGGAAGAGCCGGGCGTAGCGTGCCGCCTCGGCGAGGGTCTCCGCGAACGTCCACCCCGCTCCCTCGAAGCGGAGGAATGGACGTCCCCCTGCCGCCGGATCGCTGGCGTGCCCGCGCAGCAGGTCGGCGTACGACATCGCGCAGCGTTCTGAGCACGCCGGCGGCGAAGGTCGCAAGTCGCGCGGCACGTTCCGGCGCCGGCCGCCGTCGTGATACGGCTCTCCGCGATGCTCTATCTGGGAGCCATCCTCGCAGGGATGGCCGGCGCCGTGGCCGGGTGGCTCGTCACCGGTGCGCTGGCGGGGTGGATCGCCGGTCTCTACGGGATGAGCGACTTCGAGGGCGCCCGGGGCATGTTCGCCTTCCTGTTCGTCGGACCGATCGGCGGACTGCTCTTCATGATCCTCGCGGTCTGGGGCGTCCTGCGCGTCGGACAGGGGAGGGCGCGGCTCGGCCCGACGCTCGGCCGCCTCGGGCTCGTCGTCGCCGCCATCGCGGCCCTCGTGGGCGCGGGGATCGGGCTACGCCTCCTCACCATCGATACCTACTCCAACGAAGCGCCACCCACGCTGGAGTTCGAGATCCGGGTGCCGGCGAGCATGCATCTGCCCGGGCGCTCGGCGGTGCGCGTCGAGCTGCACACCGACAAGAACGTCGGTGACAGCTACTTCTCCGACCCGTGGCTGCGGACCGCGGGCGAGCACCAGGTGATCGCGGGCGGCGTGCCGCTCACGCTGAAGACCTCCTCACGGTTGCTCGTGGTGTCCCTGCCGGACCAGCCGACGCGGCTCTTCAAGCTCGCGTTGTCCCGGAATCCGGGCTCGACGCCCGCGTTCGGGGAGTGGCACGGGCCGGACTTCGTCGACGCCCCGGGATCCGATCGGCCGCGCGCGGCACCCGCGGACGACCCGGTGCAGCTTCGCCATCGCGTCCTTCGAGCCGGCGAGGACTGAGCGAATCGGTCGCTAGCCGTCCGACCCGAACTCGACGTCCCACTGGACGGGCGTCGCCGGTGCGTAGACGCAGATCGTTCCCATGCGGACCGCGTCGCGGAGATGCCGGCCGAGGGCGGGGTGGACGTCGAGCAGCTTGCCGATCTGCGTGCGGAGCACCTTCGTCACGGCCTTCCGTGCCGTCTCCGCCGGACCATGGTGCGCGGGCCGCGCACCGAAGCGCCGCGCGAGCTGGGCCGTCAGCTGGTCCGCCTCGACACGCAGCCGCTCGGCGCGCCCGATGTCGGCGAACCGCTCGGCCTCCTCGAGCTCGGCTCGCAGGTCGGCGAGCCGCGCGCGGTACTCGCGGCGGGCTCGGTGATCGGCGCCGTCATCCAGCGCGCCTCCCCGTGTCCCGATCGAGAGTCCGTGCGCCGTGGCCGTCGGGGTGGGCGGCGCCGCCATCGCGACGAACTCCAGCACGTGCAGCTCGCGCTCGGGCGCGGCGAGCAGTGTCGCCAGGTAGCGCGGGCCCTTGCCGTCCTTCAGCTGGAGGTCCCGGCCGTCGTAGCGCACCGTCCAGACGTCTCCGTCGCGGCGGAACGCGTTGGTGGAGTGGTGGTCGTGCCGTTCGACGAGCGCTCCCTGCAGCCGCTCGACCCGGGTCGTGACGTCGACCAGCCCCAGCTCCTGGGCGCACTGCGCCGCCTCCGCGAGCATCGCCGCGATCCGCTCGCGTTCGTCCGCCTGCGGGTGCAACGAGAGACGCACGCCGGCGAGCAGGCTCTGTGCCCGGGCCACGATCGGCCGCGCGGCCATGCGCCGGCCGACCCGGATCGCGGCCTCGAAATGTCGGACCGCGTCCTCCGGCCGATCGCACAGCCGGCCGAGCTCGCCGAGGACCAGGGCCCACGGCCCCAGGGTCTGGCACCCGTCGACGCTCCACACGTCGTTTCGCTGGACGACGCGTTCGTAGAGCATCGGCGCGTGCTCGCGATCGCGCAGCGCGATGCACAGCGCGGCGAGGCCCGCGAGGTAGCACCGTGCCATCACGCCGTGCTCGGCGGGGGCGAGCCCACTCGCCAGGAGGCCGTGAAACTCGGCGCGGGCGGCGACGGTATCGCCTTGCGCCAGCCGGGCGAGCGCCCGGAATGGCCGCCATCCGGGGCCGCCCGGGTGCGAGTCGACGAAGGCTTCGATCTCGGGTGCGATCTCCGCCAGCCGGCCCTGGAACGCATGCCACATGATGCGCTGGCCCGCATACACGCCGGCGGTGTTGGGGAGATGCATGCGGCTTCCGGTGGCGAGGGCACGTTCCATCGATTCCCGCGCGTCGCCGAACCGCCCCTGCACCGTGGCGCGGAGCGCCGCGAGCGCGTCCGCCAGCCAGAGCGCCTCGGGAACGCGCGACGCGGCCCCGGCGGTGGCCAGGCCGTCGACCTCGCTCGAGAAGGCCTCGGGCTCGCCGATCGCGAGGAGGATCATGACCCGCATGTACCGGATCGCGGCGGCGCACTCGTGCTCGCCGGCCGCCTCCGCGATCTCGAGGATCTCCTGGGAGCTGGGCACGGTGCCACCCGCATCGGCCGGGCACATGCCCATTGCCGCGGCGTAGTAGATCCCCGCGAGGGCGATGGAGAGCGGGCCGTTGGCGCCCGCGCGTCGCGCCGCGGCCGCCGCATCCTCGCACAGGGCCAGGACGCGCGCGCCCTGGGCGAGCTCGTTGGCCGCGATGAGATCGCCGGCGAGGCGGGCGTGGAGTCGCGCCCTGAGCGCATCGTCGAGCGCCAGGCTCGCCCGGCTGGCTTCCTCGAGAACCGCCCGCACGGCGGGCTCGACCCGCCCCCATTCCGGGATCGGTCCGGCATGGATCAACGCCGCTCGCGCGAGCACTTCGGAATCGGCCGTCCGGCGAGCTGCCGCCATGATCTCGTCGCAGCGCGCGCGCGCTGCGGGAATCTGGCCCGCGCCGCGCAACGCGCGCGCCAGAGCCAGTCGCAGCTCGATCGCGCGGCTCGAGTCGAGCAGACCCGAGCGCGCGCCCACGTCGAGCGCGATCTCGTAGAGCCGCACGGCTTCCTCCCAGCCCAGTCCGCGCTCGGCTTGCTCGCCGCCCTGGCAGGCATGGTCGAACGCCCTGCGCAGCGCCTCGGGGGTGCCGGCGGAGGCGAGGTGCCGGACGAGCTCCGTCGTCACCACGTCCGAGGCCGTTGCGCGTCGTTCGAGCACGGCGGCGATGCGAGCGTGCCAGATGCTGCGCGTCGAGGGCGGGAGCTCGTCGACCAGGACCCGTCGGATGAGGGCGTGCGCGAACCCGTACTGTCCTGCCCGCCCCTCCTCTGCGACCAGGATCCGGTCGCGCACGGCGCGCTCGAGGTGGTCGGCCAGGGGTGCGTCGCCGAGAACGTCGGCCAGCATTCCCGCATCGACGGTGTCACCGAGGAGCGCCGCGACGGCGAGCGGGGTGCGACACTCGTTGCCGAGCCGGTCCAGCCGGCGTGCGATCACCTCGTGCACACCGTGCGGGACGCGTTGCGTATCCCAGCCCGTTCCCGGATCGGTCTCGGCTGCCAGGAGGCGGACGATCTCGCCCACGAAGAATGGATTGCCGTTCGTCTCGCGGTGGAGCGCTTCTCCGAGCGCCCTGGCGTCGCCGCGTGCCTCCGCCAGGGCGATCCAGCGCGCGCAGTGAGCGGCCGATAGCCCGCCGAGCATGATCCTGCGGGTCGCGGGCTCGCGTGCCAGCCGCGACAGCGTGGCAAAGGACGGATGGCCCCGTTGCAGCTCGGTATCGCGGTAGGTGGCGACCACGAGGAGAGGCATGTCGCTCAGGTCGGTCGCGATGAACTCGAGCAGCTTGAGCGAGGGGCGGTCCACCCAGTGGATGTCGTCCAGCACGACCACCAGGCCTGCCGGCCTGGCGACGGCGCCGAGAAAGCGGCTCGCGATGTCGAACAGACGAAAGCGCGCGCCGTCCAGATCCCAGCTCTCACGCGGCGGGAGATCGGGCGTGCGATCGCGCAGGACCGGGAAGACGTGAGCCAGGTCGTCCCGCCAGGGACCGGCAGCGGCTGCGACGACCTCGTCGCCGACCCGGTTCATCCAGCGCCGGAGCGCCGAGTTCCACGTCCAGAAGGCCGGCGCCGAGCCGTCCTCCCAGCCACGTCCCCACCACACCGGCACGTCGCGCGACATGGCCTCGTCGGCCAGCGCACTCGCCAGGCAGGTCTTGCCGATCCCCGGCTCTCCGCCGAGCAGCACGACGCACCCGCTTCCGTCGAGGGCAGCGTCGAGGGCGGCACGCAGCTCCGCGAGCTCGTGATCCCGGCCGATGAGCGGGACGGTCGGGCCGAGCGTTCGAGGGCAGCTCGGCGGCTCGCACTGTCCGGCCACCTCGGTCGCCGGGCCCCTCCCCGGCACCAGCGCGCCGTTTTCCGCGGCCACCTGCCGCAGCTGGAGCGCCCGGTCGTGTGGCAGGGGTCGGAGCAGCCGAATCCGCGCGGCACCGTCGCCGCGATCCGTGTTCCCGGCGAGCGAGCCGGCGTCGTCGCCGGTGTCGTCCGGGCCGGGTTGGTCGCAACGCTCCGCGATCTCGATGGTTTGTCGCAATCACACCTCGGGAGTCGCTCGCGTTCCGTCCGCGCCGGCGACTGCTGAGAGGACGAGCTGATGGCCCGACTCTATTGCAGCTTGGTGGGACGATGCCCGCCGCCGGCGACGCGGGCCCGAGCGCCCGGCGCCGTCAGGCGCTCACGGCGCCGGTGCCCGTGCGGAAGGGCTGATGGCCGTAGCGGTCGAGGTGGACGACGTCGCCCACCGGCCGGCGCGTGGTCGGCCCGTAGCGGCCGCGCGGCCAGCCGAGCGGTACCACCGCGCACGGCGTGACGGTCCAGGGCAGTCCGAGCGCGCGGCGTGCGAGCCAGGTGCTCCAGAGCGGCAGGGTGATGAGCGCGGCGCCGAGCCCGGCGGCACGCGCGGCCAGCAGCAGGTTCTGGATGGACGGATAGATCGAGCCATACAGGCTCGACACCGCGACCCGGGGCCACGGCGGAATGAAGCCCCGCAGGCACGGAATCACGAGTACCGGGATCTCGGCGAAATGGTCCGCCTGCCACTGCACCGCGTTCATGATGCGGAGCATGGTGGGGTCGCTGCGGTAGAGGCGGCGGCCAATCCCGCCGTACACGCTCCACGCCCGGCGGTTGAGCGCGCCGAGACGTTCCTTCACCGCGCGGTCGCGCACCACCACGAACTCCCAGCTCTGCGCGTTGCTTCCGGTCGGCGCTTTGAGGGCGAGCTCGATCAGGTGGAGCACGAGGTCGTCGTCCACCGGGTCGGGCTTCAGCCGGCGGATCGCGCGCTGGCTCCGCATCGCTTCCTCGAGAGACATCGAGAGCTCCATGTCGACGCGATAGAGCACGTCGAGCCAGGCGATGGCCAGCCCCGGCCGTCCGCGTCGAGCCGGCGTGCTCGGCAGCGACTGGATTCGCGCCCCCGATCACGGCATTGCATGAGCGCGGGGCCCCAGTGCCGTTCTCGAGGTCGGAAGGTGGCGTGCGTGCCAGCCGGATCGCGCTCGCGGTCGCGATCGTGGCCGTGGTGGGATGCCATGCGCCCGTTCGCCGTCATCGGCCTCCCGCTCCTCCTCCGCGAGAGCCGACGATCGCCGATCGGGTAGCACAGTACGGACCGACGGCCAGGGCCCGGCTGGCGCCATACTTCGCCGCCGCCGGGGTGCGGTATCCGCCGGCGCGCTTCATGCTGGTGGGCTTCAAGCGGGAGCGCGAGCTGCAGCTGTTCGCGTCCGGCGCCGGGCAGCGCCTCGCCTTCATCCGCGCCTATCCGATCCACGGGGCGAGCGGGGTGCTCGGGCCGAAGCTGCGCGAGGGCGATCGGCAGGTTCCGGAAGGCATTTACGGGATCGTCTATCTCAACCCGAACAGCGTCGCTCACCTGTCGCTCGCCTTGAGCTATCCCAACGACTACGACCGCGCCCGCGCGCAGGAAGACGGCCGGGACGCCGACGCCCTCGGAGGCGACATCATGATCCACGGCGGCTCGGGCTCGGCGGGGTGCCTCGCGGTGGGCGACGAAGCGTCCGAGGAGCTCTTCGTCCTGGCGGCCGATGCCGGCTGGAAGGACGCCGTCGTCGTGGTGAGCCCGGTCGACTTCCGCAGGAGAGCGCTCCCGCCCGACTATCGAGCACCGACGGACTGGGTGAACGACCTCTACGCCTCGCTGCGCGTCGAGCTCCTGGGACTGCCCCTGCCGCCGACCGGCATCTCGCGAGCCGCCTCCGCGGGGCGCAGCCGACGCTAGCCGCGTGCGCCCGTGGGCGCGAGAGCGCCGCGTCGTATGGAATTGCGAAGGCTGCGCGGCTCGCCTAGCGTCGCGCCATGACCACGACACGTGACGTCGCAGTCCTCGTCGGAAGCCTTCGGCGGGAGTCCTACACCCGCAAGATCGCGCGCGCGCTCGGCGAGGTGGCACCGGCCTCGCTGTCGTTCGACGTCGTCGAGATCGGCCGGCTTCCGCTCTACAATCAGGACCTGGAGGAAGCCCAGCCGCCGGTGGAGTGGGTAGCGTTCCGGGACCGTGTTCGACGCGCCGACGCGGTCCTGTTCGCGACGCCCGAGTACAACCGCTCGGTCCCCGGTGCGCTGAAGAACGCGATCGACGTCGGCTCGCGGCCCAACGGACAGAGCGTGTGGCAGGGAAAGCCGGGCGCGGTGGTGAGCGTCTCGCCGGGCGCGACGGGCGCGTTCGGCGCCAATCACCATCTCCGCCAGTCGTTCGTGTTCCTCGACGTGCGGGTGATGCAGTCGCCCGAGGCCTACATCGGCCGCGTGACCGAGCTGCTCGACGAGAGCGGCAAGCTCACCAATCCGAAGACGCGCGCGTTTCTGACCTCGTTCGCGACGGCGTTCGCGAGCTGGATCGACGTGTACGCCGGCCGCTGAAGGCGCGGCCGGTTTCGCTCAGCCGACCTCGAACACCGCGCCTTCGGCGCCCGGCGTGACGGCGAACGATGGTTGCACGCGGCTCGTGGCCTCGGCCGTCAGGCGATCGATGTCGTCGTCCGAGTGAGCGGGGTCGTGGTGAAACGTCACCAGCCGTCGAGCGCCTGCCAGGCCGGCGAACGCCAGCGCGTGATCGAGAGCGCTGTGCCCCCACCCGACATGCGAGCGGTACTCGGCGAGGCTGTACTGCGCGTCGTGGACGAGGAGATCGGCATCCCGCGCCAGCGAATATCCGGAGGTCCAGTCCGGGCGCAGCGGGAACCCCGCCACGCCGAGCGCGGGCTCATGGTCGGAGAGATATGCCAGCCGTCCCCGCTCGTCCTCGATCCGGTAGCCGACGGTGAGCCCGGGGTGGCAGATCCGGTCCACCAGGACGCGGAACTCGCCGATCTCGAACGGTCGATGGGGGAACTCGTGCAGGGCGAGATGCGGCAGGTCGCGCAGGTGGACCGGGAACAGCGGAGGCGACAGGTAGCGCACCAGCCGGTCACGCAGATCGTGCGCCGTCCTCGCCGGCCCCCAGAGATGGGTCTCGACCTCGGGATCGAAGAGCGCCGCGAAGAAGCCGAGGCCCTGGATGTGGTCCAGGTGCAGATGCGACAGCAGCAGATGCAGGCGCCTCACCGTATCCCCGAGGGCGGCCCCGAGGCGGCGAATTCCCGTGCCGGCATCGAGCACCAGCACGGTGCCGGCGTCTCCGCGCACCTCGACGCACGCGGTGTTGCCGCCGAAACGCGCGGTCTCCGCGCCGGGCGCCGCCAGCGATCCCCGGGTGCCCCACAGGCGCACCTTCATCCCGCGTCTTCCCAGAAGATGGCGGCGGCGCCCAGGAGCCTGTCGGGGACGGCGATCAAGGGGATCGCCGTCGCCTGGATGTGCCGGCGTACGCCGTCGATCCCCCTCAGCCAGCAGTCGCCATGCGCTGGCCGGCGCTGCACGATCGCCACCGTCAGGGGGATGGCCTCCGGAGCGAGCGCGACACCGTGGGCGTCCGAGAGCTCCCAGCACGCGGCCAGCTCGGTTGCGGACATCTCGCCCGTCTCGTCGAACCGCCTCCCGAGTATCCGCTCCGCGGGCTCGTTGTAGAAGAGGAGCGTACCCTCGGCATCCACGATGAAGATCGGCATGACGAGGCTGCTCGCGAGCTGCCGCATGAGGATGACCTCGATCGGTTTCTGCTGCATGGCTCACCTGCACGCCGGTCTAGACCTTCTGCTAGCAGGCCCGCGGCGCTTCGGCCACCCGGTCACACGGGGGGCGGAGGCCGAGGCTTGCGCGAGGATCGAGAAAAGCCGGATACGTTCCAGATGGACCTCGGCATCGCGCTCGCTCCCGCCGCGGACGCCTGGAAGACCGTCCAGCGCGCCGAGGCGCTCGGCTTCTCGCACGCGTGGCTCTACGACACGCAGCTCCTGTGCGCGGACGTCTTCGTCGCGATGGCGCTGGCGGCCGCCAACACGCGGCGCATCACGATCGGCCCCGGCGTGCTGGTGCCGACCAACCGCATCGCGCCGGTGGCGGCGAACGGGCTCGCCTCGCTCAGCAAGCTCGCGCCCGGGCGGATCGCGCTCGGTATCGGCACGGGCTTCACGGCGCGACTCACCATGGGCCTCGGCCCGATGAAGCTGTCGGCGCTCCGCGAGTACCTGGACGTCGTCCGCGGTCTCCTGCGCGGCGAGACGATCGAGTGGTTGCACGAGGGGACGCGGCGCAAGATCCGATTTCTCAACCCCGAGGCCGGCCTGATCGACATCGCGCCACCGATCCCGGTCCATCTTTCCGCGTTCGCTCCCAAAGCACGCGCGATGGCGGCGCGCGAGTGTGACGGCTGGATGAACTTCATCGCGGTGCTGCCGGTGGCGCTTCACGAGGTCGCCGAGATGACCGCCGCGTGCCGGACGGCCGGCCGCGCACCGGAGACGCTCTACAAGACCGGCTTCACGCTCGGCTGCGTGCTCCGTCCCGGCGAGGCGCCCGACAGCCCGCGCGCCCGCGCGCAGGCGGGGCCGCTGGCCGCCGTGTTCTTCCACGGGCTCATGGAAGGTTCGCTCCGGTCCTCGATGCTGCCGCCCGAGCTCCAGGCGACTGCCGAGGCGTACCGCAAGGTCTACGAGAGCTACGAGCCGGCCGACGCGCGCTACCTCCGCCTGCACACCGGTCATCTCATGTGGGTCCGCCCCGAGGAGGAGCGCTTCGTCACCGGTGATCTGATCCGCCTCTCCACGTTCACCGGCACGCGCGAGGAGCTGATCGATCGCGTCCGGATGCTGCGCGACGCCGGCTATCAGCAGCTCGCCATCCAGCTCGTGCCCGGTCATGAGGACGCGATGCGGGATTGGATGGAGGTCTTCAGCCGCGCGTGAGGCGTGCCGGGCGGCCGCACGGCGGATCGCTCCGCAATTTGACCGTTCGAGCAGTCTTCATTGCGTTCCGCGCGAGCGCCAGGGATGTTGCTGACTGCGCTCGCTCGCGGGGCGCCGACAGAGGGCCTCATGCCGACCACCACCCGAACCGCGCCCCTCCGCATCCTCACGGCCGTGCTCGCCTCGCTCGTTGCCGGCGGCGTCGCGAGCGCAGAGAGCTTCGTCAACTTCGAGAGCGGGCAGGTGCGCCCGCTCGCCATGTCACCCGACGGGACGCGGCTCTTCGCGGTCAACACGCCGGACAACCGGCTCGAGATCTTCACGCTCGACGCCGCGGGACTCGCGCGGACGGGCTCCGTGCCGGTCGGCCTCGAGCCGATCGCCGTGGCCGCCCGGAACGACGGCGAGGTCTGGGTCGTGAACCTGCTCTCCGACTCGGTGAGCATCGTCGACGTCGCCTCCTCGCCGCCGCGGGTCGTGCGCACGCTGCTCACCTGCGACGAGCCGCACGACATCGTGTTCGCCGGCCCGGGCAACGGGCGCGCCTTCGTCACGACGGCGCGCCGCGGTCAGAACTGCCCGCTGGCGCTGAACCACAACGACGCGAGCACCCCGCGGGCCGTGGTCCAGGTCTACGACGCCGCCAACCTCGACGGCACGCTCGAAGGCACGCCGATCGCGAACGTCGAGCTCTTCGGGGACACGCCGCGCGCGCTCGCCCGGAGCGCCGACGGCAACACCGTCTACGCCGCGATCTTCCAGTCCGGCAACGAGACGACGACCATCGGCGAGGGCGCGGTGTGCAACGGCGGCGCGGCGGCCTCGGCCTGCGGGGCGTTCCTCCAGTTCCCCGGCGGCCTGCCGGCGCCGAACACGAACGTCGAGGGCGTCACCGGCCCGGAGGTCGGTCTCATCGCGCGCTTCGATGCGACCAGCGCGAGGTGGCTCGACGCGGCCGGCCGCGACTGGAGCGGCGCCGTCACGTTCGATCTCCCCGACCTCGACGTCTTCGCGATCGATGCGTCGGCCGCGGTGCCCGTGCAGACCGCCAGCTTCGCGCACGTCGGCACGGTCCTCTTCGACATGGTCACGAATCCGGTGTCGGGTAGGGTCTACGTGAGCAACACGGAGGCCCGGAACGAGGTCCGCTTCGAGGGCTTCGGCACCACCTTCGGGAACACGACGGTGCAGGGGCACCTGCACGAGGCGCGCATCACCGTCCTCGACGGCGCGAGCGTGCTGCCGCGGCACCTGAACAAGCACATCGACTACGCGCAGCGCCCGGCGCCGCCGGGCGTGAAGGAGAGGAGCCTCGCGACCCCGGTGGGCCTCGCGGTCACGAGCGACGGCGCGACGCTCTACGTCGCCGCCTTCGGCTCGTCCAAGATCGGCGTCTTCAGCACCGCCGCGCTCGAGAGCGACACCTTCGTTCCCGATGCGAGCAGCCACATCGCGGTCAGCGGCGGCGGTCCGACCGGGCTCGTGCTCGACGAGGCGCGCGGCCGCCTCTACGTGCTGACGCGCTTCGACGACTCCATCTCGGTCGTGAACACCAGCCTGGCGATGGAGGAAGCGCACGTCCCGCTCCACACGCCCGAGCCTGCGGTCATCCTGAAGGGACGGCGGTTCCTCTACGACGCCACGGCGACGTCGAGCAACGGCGAAGCCTCGTGCTCGAGCTGCCACGTCTTCGGCGACCTCGACAGCCTCGCCTGGGACCTCGGGGACCCGGACGGCGTCGTGCTCGACAACCCGATCCCGGTGAAGATCCCGGCGCTCAACATCAGCGCGGACTTCCATCCGTTGAAAGGGCCGATGACGACGCAGAGCCTGCGCGGCATGGCGCACAACGGCTCGATGCACTGGCGCGGCGATCGGACGGGCGGCAACGACCCGGGCGGCGATCCGTTCGACGAGGAGGCCGCGTTCAAGAAGTTCAACGTCGCCTTCCCCGGCCTGGTCGGCAACGACGCCGAGCTCAGCGACGCCGACATGCAGGCGTTCACGGACTTCATCCTGACGGTCACGTATCCGCCGAACCCAATCCGCCGGCTCAACAACACGCTCGCCGGCGCCGAGCAGGCGGGGCACGACCTGTTCTTCGGCCGCGTGACCGACGTGCTCTTCAACTGCGACGGCTGCCACACCCTCGATCCGGCCACGAAGCAGTTCGGGACCAGCGCCTTCAGCACCTTCGAAGGCGAGACCCAGATGTTCAAGGTGCCGCACCTGCGCAACGCCTACACCAAGATCGGCATGTTCGGCCGGCCGACCGACGCGCCGCGCGGGCCGCAGATCCGTGGCTTCGGCTTCCTGCACGACGGCAGCATCGACACGATCCGCCGCTTCCTCGGCTCGAGCGTCTTCAGCCTGACGGGGATGGAGCAGAACCAGCTCGAGCGCTTCGTGCTGGTCATGGACTCGGACCTGAACCCGATCGTCGGCCAGCAGGTGACGCTCTCCGCGACCAACGCCCCGGTCGTCGGGCCGCGGCTCGATCTCATGCTCCAGCGTGACGACGCGCTCGAGTGCGAGGTGGTCGTGAAGGGCACCATCGGGGGCGAGGCGCGGGGCGGCCATCGCCTGCCCGACGGCACCTTCCAGATGGATCGGGCCGGCGACGTCCGCGCCGAGGCGGCTCTGCGCGCCCTCGCCGCGACCCCCGGGCAGGAGCTCACCTACACGTGCGCGCCGCCCGGCTCCGGCGCCCGCATGGGCGTCGACCGCGACGAGGACGGCGTGCTCGATCGCGACGAGCTCGACGTGGGCAGCGATCCGGCCGACGCCGCGCGCGTTCCCGAGGCGCCGGTCCTGGCGAGCGCGATCGGGTTGAAGGACGACGCGACGCCCCCGATCGACCCGGGCAAGCGGACGTTGAAGTTCCGCTCGAGCCCCCACAAGGGCACGCCGAGCGGGGTGGTGGTGCCGGCTTTCGGGAGCGACGGCGATCCGACGTCGCAGGGCGCCGCCGGAGGCGGTGCTCAGGTCACCGTCCACGGGGGCGCGCCGGGGAATCCGGTGCTGACGCTGTCGCTGCCCGCCGCGGGCTGGACGCGGTCGGGAAGCGCGACCAAGCCGGGGTACAAGTACGCCGACAAGCGGAACACGAACGGGCCGATCACTTCGGTCTCGCTCAGCGGCGGCAAGCTGAAGGTCCGCGGCCGCGGCGCAGCGCTCTACTCCCTGGCGCAGGCGCCGTACGGCTCGATGACCGTGCGGCTCGAGGTCGGTGCGCGGACCGGCTTCTGCGCCGTCGCCCCGGCCAAGGACCCCGACGACCGCAACGACACGCCCGCGAAGTTCGAGGGCGAGCGGAACATGCCGGCACCGAGCCGGTGTCCGCCGCTGCCGTGAAGCGGTAGCACGGCAGCGCCGGGGCGACGCCTACGCTGCCCGGCCCTCGAAGGGCGCCAGGTGGTCCGCGAGCGCCCTGCGGAACGCGGGCCGGCTCTCGCACCGTTCCCGATAGGCCTTCAGCGCCGGCGCGGCATCGACCAGATCGGTGTGGCGCAGGGCGCGGAGCACCGTCGTCATCGCGAGGTCGCCGACGGTGAAGCGGCCTTCCAGGTAGTCACGATCGCCCAGCCAGACGGCGAGCTCGGCGAGCCGGCGTCTGACGGCCTCCTCCACGCCCGGCCGGCGCAGCCTCGCCCACTCCTGGTCGGCGAAGAAGAGATCGAGGCCGGCGAGCTGCTCGGTCACCACCTCCATCGTGTTGAGCGCGGCAAACAACCAGCCCATCGCGCGCGCCCTCCCGGCCGCGTCGGCCGGGAGGAGCACGTCGCTCCGGGCGGCGACGTGGAGGAGGATCGCACCCGACTCGAAGAGCACGAGGCCGTCCTCCTCGAAGGTCGGCACCTGCCCGAACGGCTGCCGCGCGCGATAGTCGGCGGATGCCTGGACGTCCGGCCCGATCAACCGCGCCTGGTAGGGCAGGCCGGCCTCCTCGAGCGCCCACCGGACCCGGAGGTCGCGGACCAGGCCCTGCACGGGCGGCGGCACCCATCCGAAGGCGGTGATCGTGATCACGTCGCGTCGCTCCCGGCCGCGGCCGCGTGATGGACCGCGCACTCGCAGCTCGGCCGATGGTAGCGGCCGTTGCCTTCCACCATCCCGCCGCTGCCGTACATGTTGTTGGGCCGCACCCAGTCGGTCAAGCTTCGGAACGGCCCGTTCTCGTTCCGCCCCTTCGGCGTCACGTCGAGGTAGTCGTAGGCGCCGAGGAACTGCTCGCCGCCGCGCCCGTAAGTCGAGTAGGTGTGGAAGATCTGCCCCGTGTCGTCCTTCAAGAAGACGCTGTCGCCGGAGAGATCCTCGAGGGCCATGTTCGTGTAGCGATAGTTGTAGTAGGCGCGGCCGGCGGCGATCTCCTCGGGCCTGAAGGAGACGTGGAAGTCGTAGTTGAAGTCCGAGTGGTGGGACGAGACCCAGCGAAAGCGCCATCCCATCCGCGAGCGGACGGCCTCGATCTCGTCGATGGGGGCGCGCGCCACGGCGACGTAGCTCAGATCGTGGTTCTGTAGATGCACGAGCAGGCCCGCGACGTGATCGACCTCGAACGAGCAGCCGACGCACTGCGTGAGCTGGCCGGGTCCCATCATGAAGTGCTTGATGAAGAGCTGGCTCCGGCCGTCGAACAGATCGGCGAGGCTCACCTTGCCCTCCGGCGCGTCGAAGACGTACTCCTTCTCGACGCGAACCCACGGGAGTTCACGACGTTGCTGGTTGAGCTCGTCGCGCCTGTCCGTGAACGCCTTCTCCCGTTCCAGGAGCTGCACGCGCTCCTCGATCCACTCCGCCCGGGACACGATTCGGTGTGGCTGCATGGTCACTCCTCTCCTCTGCTGGCGCGGGTCGTGCGGAGCGTCGGCCGACGCTCCGCCGGGTCAGATCTCTTCCTGGCACGACGCCTGGTCGCGAGCAGCGCGGCCAGACCTCCGGTCGAGGTCACGCCGGCCAGGGCCACCGCCACCGTCGAAATGCATGCAGGGCACATGGGCTTCTCCCTTCATGACCTCGTCGAACGGAGGGGGCTCGGATCGACAGGCAGGTCGATGCCGGTCCAAGTCAGTTCCGGATGCCAGCCTCCGATGGGAGAGGCGGTCGATGAGCGCGGTGCTGCTGACTTCGCGGTACTGGTCGCCCTAGCTCCGCGCTCAGCGATCCCGGGTTGCGAGCGCGATCGCGCCATCGACCAGCACGCGGGTGCCGACCCGGAGCGGCTCCTCGTCGATGTCGAAGGTCGGGCTGTGGTGCATGCCGCTCGAACCGTCGGAGCGCGCGCCGCCGAGCAGGAAGTAGCAGCCCGGCACGCGCGCGAGGAGCTCGCTCACGTCGTCGCTCGGCGTGACGGGAAGGCCGGCGACCACGCCGCCCGCGCCGAGAGCCGCTTCGGCTGCGGACCGGACGAGACGGGTCGCCCCGGCATCGTTCACCACCGCCGGCGCGTGCGCCGTGTAGCTGGTCTCGACGCCGACACCGTGCCGGTCGCCGAGAGCCCGGCAGATCGCCGCGAGCCGCTCGAGCGCCTCCGACTTCTGCGCGGGGGTGAACGTGCGCAGGGTGCCCTCGATCACCGCCGTCGACGGCAGGACGTTCGACGCCGTCCCGGCATGCACCATGCCGGCCGAGCAGGCGGCTGGCGTTCCCTCGTGCTCCATGCCCGCGACGACGTCCGGCAGCGCGCGCACGAGGGCGGCCAGCGCGACGATCACGTTGCCCGGCGCGTCGGGCCCGGCGCCGTGGCCCCCCGGTCCGCGGAGCGTGAACCGCAGGCCCTGTCCGTCCGACATGGCGACCCCGGCGCGCAGCATCACGAGGCCGGCGGGCAGCATCGACGACACGTGGCAGCCGACCACGCGTGCGGGCTGGACCGTGTCCAGCAACCCGCCCTCGAGCATGGCGCGCGCACCCGCGAGGCGTTCCTCGCCCGGCTGGAACACGAAGGCGTACCGTCCCGGCAACCGATCGGCACGCGCCGCGATGACCCGGGCCGCGCCCAGCAGCATGGCCGCGTGCGCGTCGTGGCCACAGGCGTGCATGCGGCCGCCGACCTCCGAGCGCCAGGGGTGCTCGACGGCCTCGTCGATCGGCAGCGCGTCGATGTCGGCCCGCAGGAGGACCGTGCGACCCGGCGCGCCTCCGTCGACCACGTACACGCCGCCGGTCAGGGTGGGACAGCGCCGTTCGTCGGCGCCGAGCGCGCGCATGCGCTCGCGGATCAGCGCCGTCGTCTCGTGCTCCTCGAAGGAGAGCTCGGGTCGGGCGTGCAGGTGCCGCCGGGTCTCGACGATCTCCGGGAACGCCTCGTCGACCAGATCGGCCACGGCTGCGTCCGCCATCCGTCGCTCTCTGCCACACGTGCGCCGAGCCGGTCCAGCCGCCGGCGCTGCCCGGGAAGCCGCTCGACAGATCGCCGGGCGCTCCATACATCCTCGAGCAGGCAGAACGGGGAGGCCCGGACGATGGAAGAGGACATCGCGCTCGACGTGAACGGACGGACATGCCGGGTCCATGTCGATCCGAGCACGCCGCTGCTGTACGTCCTGCGGAACGACCTCGAGCTTCCGGGCGCGAAGTTCGGCTGCGGGCTCGAGCAGTGCGGGGCCTGCAAGGTGCTGGTCGACGGCGAGGCGTTGCCCACGTGCCGCGCCCCGGTCGCTTCGTTCCGCGGCCGCACCATCGTCACGATCGAAGGCATCGGCGACCCCGACCGCCTGCATCCGATCCAGCAGGCGTTCGTCGAGGAGGAAGCCGCCCAGTGCGGCTACTGCATTCCGGGCATGATCGTCGGCGCGAAAGCGCTGCTCGACCAGACCCCCGATCCGAGCGACGACGAGATCCGCGCCGCGCTCGCCATCAACCTGTGCCGCTGCGGGACCCACGCTCGCATCCTGAAGGCGGTCCGCCGCGCGGCGCGGGCGATGCGGCCGTGAGCGATCTCCCCTCCAGCCTGGCTCGTCATCCGGAGCTGGACATGTGGGTCCGCGTCGACCCCGCGGACACGATCACGCTCTTCACCGG
Organism: uncultured delta proteobacterium; assembly: GCA_963815115.1. Classification (GTDB taxonomy): domain Bacteria; phylum Desulfobacterota; class Binatia; order DP-6; family DP-6; genus CAVQLX01. Next base: position 1,628,291 of record CAWFFN010000005.1, read on the forward strand.
CAAGGTGGAGCTGGGACAGGGTCTCAAGGCCGCGATCGCGCGGATCGGAGCCGAGGAGCTCGACGTCGCGCTCGAGCGCATCCGCGTGTCCACCGCCGACACGGCGCACGGCCTGAACGAGCTCTTCACGGTCGGCAGCCAGTCGATGGAGGAGAGCGGTGCGGCGATGCGTCAGGCGGCCGCGGAGGCGCGCCGCCATCTCCTGGAGCTCGCCGCGGCACGGCTCGACGTTCCCGTGGAGGGCCTCGAGGTCGAGGACGGCAGCGTCGTCGCGCAAGACACGGGCGCGCGCACGACCTACTGGGAGCTGCTCGGCGGCCGGCGGTTCGAACGCAGCGCGACCGGCACGGTGCGCCCCAAGCGCCCGGCGGACTACCGCATCGTCGGCAGGGCCGGGCGACGTGCCGACCTGATCGGCCTCGTCACCGGCACCGCGCGCTACGTCCAGGATCTCGTGCGGCCGGGCATGCTGCACGCGCGCGTGGTGCGGCCGCCGAGCCCGCAGGCCCGTCTCGTCGCGGCCGACACGGACGACGTCGGCGCCATGCCAGGGGTCGTCACGGTCGTGCGCGACGGGAGCTTCCTCGCCGTCGTCGCGGTGCGCGAGGAGCAGGCGGTGCGCGCGATGGAGGCCCTGCGGGAGCGCGCGCAGTGGAGCGAGGAGGCGACGCTTCCGCCGGTCGACGATCTGCCGGCGTGGCTCGTCGCGCAGCCGGCGCGGAGCTTCCTGGTCGTCGGCGGGGTCGCCGGTGACGACCCGATCCCGCCGATCGCGGCGCCGGCCGGCGCGGTGAGCACCCTGGCCGCCACCTACACGCGGCCCTATCAGATGCACGCGTCCGTCGGGCCCTCGGCCGCCCTCGCCGAGTGGCGCGATGGGGGCCTGACGGTCTGGTCGCACAGCCAGGGCATCTTCGTCGTCCGCGCGGCCCTCGCGCAGGCGCTCGGCGTGGACGTCGACAGGATCCGCGCGATCCACGTCGAGGGGCCCGGCTGCTACGGGCACAACGGCGCGGACGATGCGGCGCTCGACGCCGCGCTCGTCGCGCGTGCCGTTCCCGAACGCCCGGTGCTCCTCAAGTGGATGCGCGAGGACGAGCACGCCTGGGAGCCCTACGGGCCGCCGATGGTCGTCGCGGTGCAGGCGAGCGTCGACGCCGCCGGGCGTCTGTGCGACTGGAACCACGACACCTGGAGTCATACGCACATGGACCGAGCGCTCCCCTTCGGCGAGCGCTCGGCGTTCCTGGCCGCCTGGCACCGCGAGACCCCGATGCCGCGATGGAAGGCGCAGCCGGTGACGTTCTACCACGCGGGCATTCACCGCAACGCCGACCCGCTCTACACCATCCCGTCCCGGCGCATCGTCAAGCATTTCGTCGGCGAGGCGCCGCTCCGCACCTCGGCGCTGCGGAGCCTCGGCGCCTACGCCAACGTGTTCGCGATCGAGTCCTTCATGGACGAGCTGGCGCACGCCGGCGCCGTCGACCCGCTCGCCTTCAGGCTGCGGCATCTCGACGACCCGCGCGCCCGCGCGGTGCTCACGGCCGCGGCCGAGCGCGCCGGCTACACCTCGCGCCGGCGGGAAGCCGGGCGCGGCGTCGGTCTCGGGTTCGCGCGCTACAAGAACCAGAAGGCGTACGCCGCGGTCGTCGCCGAGGTGCGGGTCGACCGCGCGAGCGGCCAGATCTCCCTCGAGCGGGCCGTCATCGCGGCCGACTCCGGGCAGACCATCGATCCGGGCGGGCTCGCCAATCAGCTCGAGGGCGGGGTGATCCAGTCCGCGAGCTGGACGCTCAGGGAGCAGGTGCGCTTCGACCGCGTGCGCGTCACCAGCACGGACTGGGAGAGCTATCCGATCCTGCGCTTCCCCGAGGTGCCCACCCTGGAGACGATCATCGTCGACCGGCCCGGGGAGCCCTATCTCGGGAGCGGCGAGGCGGCGCAGCCGCCGACGCCGGCGGCGATCGCCAACGCCGTGTTCGACGCGGTCGGCGTGCGGCTGCGCGACATCCCGTTCACGCCGGAGCGCGTCCGCGCGGCGCTGGCGACGGGGCCAGGGTAGGGCTCGATCACGAGGCGCCGAGGTGGCGGTGCAGCCACGCGAGCGTGCGCTTCCAGCCGTCCGTGGCGGCGGCCTCCTGGTACGCGGGGCGGCGATCGCAGTGGAATCCGTGCTCGGCGTCCGGATACCGGACGATCTCGTGGTCCACCGCGGATTCACGCGCGAGGGTCTCGCGCAGCTGCTCCACGTCGCTGACCGGGATGCCGGCATCCGCGTCGCCGAAGAGACCCAGCCACGGCGTCGCGAGACGGGCCGCGTCGCCGATGAGCGGCTGGAAGAACGGCAGGCGCGAGCTCACGATGCCGCCGCCGTAGAATCCCACGGCGGCCCCGAGCGTGCGGCGGGTCGCGACCAGGAACGTCACCCGTCCGCCGAAGCAGAAGCCGACGATCCCGATCCGGGCGTCGGCAAATCCCGCTGCGCGGAGGTGACCGACGGTGGCGTCGACGTCGGCGACGATGCCGTCGTCGGTGACGCCGCGGAAGAGCGGCATCACCTTCGAGAAGTCGTCGTAGGGCGCCGTGCCACCTCCGGCGCGGTGGAACATCGCCGGCGCCACCGCGTGATATCCGGCGGCGGCGAAGCGGCGCGTGACGTCGCGAATGTAGTCGTTCACGCCGAATGCCTCCTGGATCACGATCACGGCACCGGCTGCCTTCTCCTCCGGGACGGCTTGGTAGACAGCCATTGGCCCGTCGGGGGTCTGGACCGTGTGCGTCGCGTCCCGGGCCATGTGCGCCACCATAGCCGGAGGACCCGGGTCCGGGCCAGCCGGCTCGCTTCCGGTCGACACAGGTCCTCGCCTCACTCCGTCCTCCCTGGAATGACGTTCGCGCGACGACCGCCCCGGGCCGGTTCCGCCGGGCCGACGCCGGAAGGTCGCCATCGCCCCCGGAGCCGGCAGGCCACAAGGGTCATCGACTCCGAGCGCGGGGTATGGAAGTGTGAGCGTCGCTTGCTGACGGTCGTCTCGCCCCTCGGCCTCATATGAACGTGGCTTCTCGTGCCGGTGAGATGAACCTCGGTCTGGAGACACAGCCGATCCTCCCCGAGCGGCGGGCCACGCTCCCGCTCTCCGTCGCCGGCCGCCGCACCATCATGGGAGGCGTGGTCGCGCTCGGCATGGTGGCGTCCGTCTTCTACTTCGAATGGTGGTTCGCGGGCGACCGCCTGACGCATCCCGTGCTCCTCCTCGCGCTCGTGCTCGCCGCCGCCTACGTGGCGATGCAGATATACTGCGCCTGGTATGTCTACCTCAGTATCGAGCCGGACGATCTCCCGGCGGCACGACCCGGGCTCTCGGTCGACGTGTTCGTTCCGGTCTACGACGAATCCGTCGAGCTGGTGGAGACCACGCTTCGTTCGGCGGTCGCGATGCGCTATCCGCATCGCACGTACCTGCTCGACGATGCCGACGATGCGAAGTTCGCCGAGCTCGCCGCCCGTCTCGGCGTCGGCTATCTGACCCGCGAGGGTTCCCAGGACGCGAAGGCCGGGAACGTCAACGCCGCTCTCGCCCGCACCGGCGGCGAGTTCGTGACCATCCTGGACGTCGATCACATCCCGGCGCCCGACTTCCTCGACGCGGTGCTCGGCGCGTTCGCGGCCCCGGACGTCGCCTTCGTCCAGGGCGGTGTCGCCTTCTACAATCGCGATGACTCGCTGGTCGCGCGTGCCACGATCGAGCAGGCGTACGACATCTACGGACCGACGTCGATGGGGATGCACGGCTGCGGCGCGTCGCCGGTCTGGGGGAGCCATACCACCTTCCGCCGCGCGGCACTCGACAGCATCGCCGGCTATCAGCCGGGCCTTGCCGAGGACCTCCACACCTCGATGCGCCTGCACGCGGCGGGCTGGCGCTCCGAATTTCTTCCGGCCGTGCACGCCTCGGGTCTCGTGCCGAGCGACTTCCGTGCCTTCACCATGCAGCAGCGCAAGTGGTCGCGCGGCGTGTTCGGCGTCCTGATCGACGTGTACCCGCGCGTCTGGCGCCAGCTCTCCTGGTCGCAGCGAATCGCCTACCTGGTGCGCTCCAGCTACCACCTGATCGGACCGGTCTTCGCCGTGCACGCGTTCCTCGCGGTCTACCTGCTCCTCTTCGGCAGCGCCGCCGCCCTGGAAGGGTTCGCGGCGTATGTGCTCGGGGCCGTGCCCCTGATCGCCGCCGTCGTCGGCGCCCGGGCGCTCGCGAACACCTTCTGGAACGTGCAGGCCGACGCGGTCGGGATCAAGTGGCGCGGCTACACGCTCGCCTTCGCGCTCTGGCCGATCTACCTAGGCACCTTGGTCCGTGCCGTTCTCGGCATTCCCTTGCCGCACATCGCGACGCCCAAGCGACGCGCCGTGGAAGCCCATCCTCGACTCGTCGTTGCGCAGCTCGCGCTGATCGCGCTGCTCGCGCTGGGCATCGCGACGCGGCTGGGTGCCCCGATCAATCTCGGTCTCGTCGTGACCACGGGCTTCGCGATCGGAGCCATCGCGATCCAGGCATACGCCGTCGCGGCTGCGATGCGTCCGTGACGGACGAGACGGCCGCCGGGGCCGATCGGCTACGCCCCTTCGCGGCGGTGCGCCTCCTGCGGCCGCTCCTGGCGGCCCACCCGTTCGCGGTCGGGCTCGTCGTCGCCCTGGGGATCCTCGCCTCGGCCGCCGAGGGCATCGGGATCACGCTCTTCATCCCGCTCGTGCAGAGCATCGACCCGGCGGCGACGACGGGCGCGCTGCCGTGGCCGCTGGCGCATCTCGTCGGGCTCGTGCCCGGCGATCGGCGGGTGATGGTCCTGCCCCTGCTGATCCTGGGGGCGATCCTGCTCAAGAACGCCCTCGGCTTCGCCAACCACTGCGTGGTGTCGCGGATGTTCGGCGAGGTGGGCGCGGAGCTCCGCGGGCGCCTCTTCGATCGCCTGCTCCGGATGGACTGGGCGGCCTTCGAGGGCGCCGACTCGGGCGCGTTGCTGACCCTGCTCTCGAGCGAATCGTGGCGCGCGGCGCAGGCGGTCCAGCTGCTCCTCGCGATCCTGGTTCACCTCTGTACCATCGCCGTGCTGGTCGCGCTGCTGCTCGTCATCTCGTGGCGGCTGACCCTCGCGCTCGTCCTCGGCATCCTCGCGGTCTCGTGGCTCGTCCGGACGATGGCCGAGGGAGCGAAGCACACGGGAAGCGCCTCGGTGCAGGCGAATGCGCGCCTGGGTGAGCGCATGTGGGAGACCCTCGCGGGGCTGCGGACGGTGCAGGCCTTCGGCGTCGAGGATCACGAGCGCATGCGCTTCGCGGCGGCATCCGGCGAGGTGCGCCGGACCTTTCTCCGCCTCGACGTGATCTCCGGCCTGGTCGGTCCCGTCTCCGAGACGCTGCACGCCGCGCTCCTGCTCGTCATCGTGGTCGTGGCCCTGCGCGACCGCGGCATGCTCCCGGCGCTGCTCGCCTTCGCGCTCCTCGTGTACCGGCTCCAGCCACAGATGCGGATGCTGGAGACCGCTCGGGCGGGACTCTTCGGCCTCCTCGGTGCGGTGCGCGACGTGCAGGCGTTTCTCGACGCCCCGGCCGGGCCGTCGCCCGCGCGCGTGCAGCGTACGATCCCGCGACCGCTTGCGGGCGGCGCGCTGGCGGTCGAGCAGGTCACCTTTCACTATCCCGGCGACGCGAAGGTCGTCCTGCGTGACGTCTCGTTCCGGATCGCCCGGAACCAGGTGACCGCGATCGTGGGAGGATCCGGCGCCGGGAAGACCACCCTCCTGCACCTGCTGTGCGGGTTCCTTACCCCGACCCTCGGGCGCATCGCCGTCGACGGCGTTCCGCTCGCCACGCTCGATCGCGCGGCGTGGCTGCAGCGGATCGGCCTGGTGAGCCAGGACACGTTCCTCTTCAACACCAGCATCCGCGACAACATCGCCTACGGGCGGCTGGACGCGGGCGAGGCCGAGATCGAGGACGCCGCGCGGCGGGCGCACGCGCACGAGTTCATCGTCGACCTGCCCGCCGGCTACGCCACCGTCGTCGGCGACCGCGGCGTGCGGCTGTCGGGGGGCCAGCGCCAGCGCATCGCCCTGGCGCGCGCCTTCATCCGCCGGCCGGACCTCCTGATCCTGGACGAGGCGACGAACGCGCTCGACGGCGTCTCCGAGCATCTCGTGCGGCGATCGATCGAGGAGGCGCGCGGGTCGTGCACGGTCGTGATCGTCGCGCACCGCCTCGACTCCATCCTCGATGCGGATCACGTCGTCGTCCTGGAAGGAGGCCGGATCGTCGAGGAGGGGAAGATCGCGGCGTTGCTCGAACGGGACGGCACCTTCCGCCGGCTCTATGCGCGGCGGAGCGGCGCCGAGTGAGAGCGCGCACGTGACCGAGACCCGCTACCGGCTCGTGACGATCGACCTCGCCCGTCCGCTGCCCGCGATCGCCCTCGGCGCCGACGAGGCCGGCGTGGGGCTGACGGTACGTCTCGACGGACGGCCGATCGGCTTCGTCCTGCACGAGCTGCCGGCCGGCGCGACGCTCGATCCGGAGGGAGTCGGTCGATTGCTCGGGCCGGAGGAGCGGCTCGCGCTGATCGAGGAGCGCATCCGGCGGGAGCTCGTGGCGGAGACCGCGACCTGCCCGGCGCCGTCGGTGACGGCGGTCGTGTGCACGCACGATCGGCCGGACTTGCTGGCGCGCTGCCTGGACTCCCTCGTCGCACTGCGCGAGCGCGGGCGGGCGAACACACCGGCGCTCGAGATCCTCGTCGTCGACAACGCCCCGTCCGACGAGGCGGCGCGCGACGTCGTCTCGCAGCGTCCTCGCATTCGCTACGTGCGCGAGCCGATCACCGGCCTCGACTTCGCGCGCAACCGCGGACTCGCAGAGGCTGCCGGCGAGTTCGTCGCCTATTTCGACGACGACGTCACCGTCGACCCGCGCTGGCTCGAGGGATTCGTGGAGGCCCGGACCGCCCATCCCGATGCCGCCGCCGTCACCGGGCCCGTGCTGCCGCTCGAGCTGGTCACGCGCGCCCAGGTCGAGTTCGAGCGACTGGGCGGCTTCGGCCACCGATTCCGGAGAATGCGCTTCGGCACGACGCTCGCGGGCAACGACGCCTATCCCTGCGGCGCGGGCATCTTCGGAGCCGGCTGCAACATGGCATTCCGGCGGGACGCCGTGCGGGGGATCGGTGGCTTCGACGAGGCGCTCGACACCGGGGCACGGCTGCCGGGCGGCGGCGACCTCGACATCTTCTACCGCCTCGTGCGCGCCGGCCACGTGATCGTCAGCGAGCCGCGCTGCCTCGTCCTGCACCAGCATCGGCGCACCCACGAGCAGCTGCGCCGCCAGCTCTGGACCTGGGGGCTGGGCTTCATGGCGTTCGTCGGCAAGTCGTATCGCGCCGATCCGACGCAGCGAGCGAAGTTCCGCCAGTTGCTCGCCTGGTGGCTCGTCAGCAAGGCGCGCCAGCTCGCGGGGCGGGCTCTCGGCCGGGACGCCCCGCCGGTCGACCTGACCCTGGCGGAGCTGGGCGGAGCCGCCGTCGGGCTGTGCGGTGAGTACGGGCGCTCGTGCCGGCGGGTCGAGCAGCTTCGCCGGGCACCGGCGACCGGCGGGTTACTCGCCAGCGGAGGAGCGCGATGAGCGCGCCCGAGCCCGGCTGGCGCATCCTCCACGTCGACCTCGGGAAGCCGCTTTGCGAGATCTCTTCGGACGGTGACCGCGCCGGCCTGCAGCTCGTGTTCTGGCTCGACGGCCTGCCCCTCGGCCGCTGCGAGGTGGCAGCGAGCGATCTGCCGCTGTCGGTGGCGACGATCGCGACCCTGGCGAGCCAGGCGGTGGCCCCCACGGTCGGCGGGCGTCTCTTCGCCGGGGACTTCGAGGCGCCGATGCCGGCGGCCGGCTCCGATGCCAGGCCGGCGCGGGACGCGGGCGCGCTCCTCGCGTGCCGGCGCCCACTCGCGGCGCTGCGAGCACGACTGGCCGGCGCCGGCGGCTCGGCGCAAACGGCCGACGTGTCGGTCGTCGTCTGCACGCGCGATCGCCCGGAGGCGCTCGCGCGCTGCCTCGAATCGTTGCGTTCGAGCCGGACGCGGCCGCGCGAGCTCCTGGTCGTCGACAACGCCTCGAGCGGCGAAGGCACGCATCGCGTGGTCGCGGGCATGCCCGGGGTGCGCTACCTCCGCGAGCCGCGTCCCGGCCTCGCCATCGCGCGCAACACCGGGGTCCGCGCGACGACCGGGGCGATCATCGCGTTCACCGACGACGACGTCGTGGTGGATCCGGACTGGATGCCGCGCCTCGTGGGGCCATTCGCCGATCACCGGGTGATGGCCGTGACCGGCATCGTGCTGCCGGGCGAGCTCGAGAGCGCCGCGCAGCGCATGGCAGAGGATCGCATGTGGAGCTTCAACCGCGAGTTCCGGCCGCTCGTCTTCGATGCGCGGTACTTCGCGCGCATGCGAGCGCGCGGCGTTCCCGTATGGCACATCGGCGCCGGGGCCAACATGGCCATTCGCCGCGAGGCCTTCACGCACGTCGGCCTCTTCGACGAGCGCCTCGGGGCGGGAGCTGCCGGCTGCAGCGAGGATTCCGAGCTCTGGTACCGGCTCCTGGCGGAGGGCTGGCAGTGCGTCTACGAGCCGTCCGCGGTGGTCTTCCACTACCATCGCGCGGACCCGGAGGCGCTTCGCCGGCAATGGCACGCGTACATGCGCGGCCACGTCGCCGCGCTCCTCGTCCAGTTCGCGCGCTATCGACACTGGGGCAACGTGCGTCGCATCGTGCTGCAGCTCCCGATCTTCTACGCGGCCTGGCTGCGCGACGTGGCCCGGCGCCGGAAGATGGAAGGGCCGCTGTGGTGGGCCGCGGTGTCGGGGACGGTCGCCGGCGTCGGCTTCTACCTCCGCCATCGCAGCGCGCCACCGGTCGCATGAGCGCCGATCGCGCCGTCCGGGTGTCGGGCGACGGGCGCGCCCCGCGGCGGGCGTTCCTGCGGGCCAATCCATTTCCCCATCCGCTGACGTCGGGCTTCTTCTATCGCGAGAAGATGCGCGCCATTCATCGCGTCGCCCCCGAGCGCGAGTTCGCGACCATCCTCGAGATCGGGGGCGGTCAGAGCGGCCTCACCGCGCTCCTCTACCCGCGGGCGCGGATCGTCAACCTGGACCGGGTCCGCGAGTACGCTTCGGCGGCGCCGAATGCGCGGCCGGCGCTCAGCTTCGTCTGCGGCGACGCCACCATGCTGCCGTTCGCGCCGGCGAGCATGGATGCCGTCACCTGCTTCGACGTGCTCGAGCACGTCGGCGACGATCGGCGCGCGCTGGACGAGGCCCTGCGGGTACTCCGGCCGGGCGGCGCATTGCTGGTCAGCTCACCGAACGAGCGCTGGCGCTTCCCGTATCATGCGGTGATGCGCGCCCTCTGTCCCGGCGAGGAGGCCATCATGAGGGAGTGGGGGCACGTGCGGCGCGGGTACGCCCTGTCCCGGCTGGACGCGATGCTGGCCCTGCCGCACGCGGGTGCCGCGTCCTTCATCACGCCGTGGACGGCGGTGTCCCACGACCTCGCGTTCTCGCGCCTGCCGGGCCCGCTGCGGACGCTCGCCTGCGCGGCCGTCGCGCCGGTCGTGTGGCTGGCCTCGCTCTTCGACGACTCGGGGCGCGGTACCGAGACCGTCGCGCTGTGGATCAAGACCGGCGGATGACTCCCACCCGGGCCGAGCATGGCGCACGGCCCATCCGCCGGGTCGCCCTCCTGCCGTGGGGCGACGTGATCGAGGACTTTCTCGCTGGACTCGGGATGACGTTCTCCCAGTTCTGCGAGGAGATGACCGGGGGCTGGCTCTTCGGATACGTCGAAGCGCTGCGGCGCGCGCGCATCGAGGCGGTGATCGTCTGCGTATCGTCCGAGGTGGATGTCGTGACCCGTCGGACGCACCGGCCGACGGGTGCGCCGGTCTGCGTCCTGCCCGCACCGGCCGCCTACCGGAGGCTCCGGCGACACATGCGCGATCCCCTCGCCACGACTGCCGACGAGACGTTCGGACGGCTGCGCGTCCCGCTGCTTGCGTCCGCCTTGAAGGACGTCGCCTCGTATCTCGCGACCCCTCCGCGGCTCCTCGCGCGCGCGCTGCGCAGCGAGGGCTGCGAGGGGATCCTCTGCCAGGAGTACGAGTATCCTCGGTTCGACGTGTGCGTATCGGTCGGCCGGCTGGTCGGGTGCCCGGTCTTCGGGGTGTTCCAGGGCGGCAGCTTCCAGGTGAGCCGCCTCGAGCGTGTCGTGCGCCCGCTGGCCGTACGCGGCGCACGGGGCCTCGTCATCGGCGCCGCGGAGGAGACCGCGCGCGTCCGCGTCCGCTACGGGAGCCAGACCCCGATCGCCCGGATCGGCAATCCGCTCGATCTCGATCTCTGGCACGCCGGGGATCGCGCCGCCGCGCGGGCCGCGCTGGGGATCCCCGCAGCGGCTCGCGTGGTGGCCTGGCACGGTCGCGTCGACGTTCGCCGGAAGGGCCTCGACGTCCTCCTCGATGCCTGGCAGCGGCTGTCCGGCGAACGGCCGGAACGCGACCTCCGCCTGATCCTCGTTGGCTCGGGGCACGACGCCGACCGCTTCCGCAGCCTGCTCGACGGGCGGGGGCCGCGCGCGGTCCACTGGCACGACGCCTACGTGCGTGATCCGTCCCTGATCCGGTGTCATCTCTCCGCCGCGGACGTCTACGTCCTGCCCTCGCGGCACGAGGGCTTCCCGGTTGCGCTGCTCGAGGCGATGGCGTGCCGGCTCCCGGTGGTCGCGACGGCGGTGGCCGGCGTCGCCGACATCCTCGGCGACGAGGCCGGCTCGGCTGGCCTCGTCGTTCCTCCCGAGCGATCGGACGCACTCGCCGCGGCGCTGGGACGCTTCGTGGATGACGATGCGCTGGCACGGGCGGCCGGGGAGCGCGCGCGGCGGCGGGTCGAGCAGGAGTTCTCTCTGGACGTCGTCGGAGCGCGCCTGGGCGCCCTGCTGGACTCAGGGAGTCCGGGCCCGAGGTAGCTCCTGCGAGCCGTCCCGCCCGGTCTGGGGGTCGTCGAAGCGCAAGATGCGGATGCCGGGAAACCGGGCCACCTCCGCGCCGGCGCCCCGGGCTGCGATCGCCCGGTCGAGGTAGCCGGCGGGATCGTCCTCCCAGTCGCGGCTGAGGACGAGCCACCTCCCGGAGCCGGTCAGCGTCGCGAGGACCGTGTCCGCATCCGCGACGCTCTGCACCGGGTGGACCGGGAGCGGCTCCAGGCGCGGAGGAGCGTCGTAGTGCTCGAGCCCCTCGATCACGTAGTGGGCGCTCACCGTCACCGGGGCTCCGGCGCTCACGTGCTCGCGGAGATAGCGGGCTGCTCCACGGAGATCCTCGCGCGCGTAACGGGCGTCGAAACGATCGCGGCCGATCGAGAGCGCGGCGAGAAGGACGAGACCCGAGAGGCAGGTGATGCCATACCAGCGTGGGGCGCGGGCGAGGCCGGCCGCGGCCAGCAAGACGAAGGCAGGGAACGTTCCGAAGAGGTAGCGGACGTTGTACGCACCGTCCTTCAGCCAGGCGCCGCCGAAGGTCACCAGCGCCGGCACGAGGATCCAGAGCACGAGGTACAGCCCCCACTCGCCGAGCGACGGCAGCGCGCGTACGGCGGCCCAGGCGAGGGCCCCCCCGATCAGCAGGACGGCCGCGAAGTCTGGCCAGTAGGCTGCTGCGATCGTCGCGAGTCCCCGCTCTCGATGCAGGGTCTCGACCGGCGGTCCGAGGCCGAAGCCGCCGACGAAGGTGAACGCGGTGTACGGAACCGCGAGCCATTCGAAGGCGCGCTGGTGGCCGACGGCGGCCACCTCCCGGCCGAGCAGCCCGAAGGCGAGGGCGGCCACCGCGAGGAGAGCTCCCGCGGCGATCGCGAGCCGGCGGAGCGTGAGGCGATCGCCAAATCGCCGGAGAACGACGAACGCGGCCTGCGCCAGCACGATCGCACCGTAGAGGTAGTGGGTCAGGAGGCCGATTACCGTGACCAGAGCGTAGCCGATCCACGCGCCCGGACCGCCGTCGCGCAGCGCCCGCACGAACAGCCACGATCCCGTCACGCTGCACGCAGCCACCAGCGCGTACATGCGGCCCTCGCGCGAGTACCACACGTGCAACGGCGCGGTCGCGAGAATGAACGCGCCGAGCACCGCCGTGCGGCGGTCGGCGACCGCGCACCCGAGGGCGAGCAGCGCCGCCACCGTGCCGATGCCCGCGACGGCGGACACCAGGCGTCCGTTCACATCCGAATCCCGGAAGCGATCCAGCGCCTTCAAGAGGAGGCCGTAGAGCGGCGGATGTCCGTCCTGGACCGAGAGGAGAACCGGAAGAGGCCAGTGCGCGGAGTCAGCGCTGTAGATCTCGTCGGTCCACAAGCTCTGGTCGTCGAGACCGGGGAGGCGAAGGGCCGCCGCGAGCAGCAGGATCGCGACGCTGGCACCGATCAGACAGGTCCGCGTCACCCCCGCGAGTCTAGCGCGAAGGGCCGCGCGCGTGCGACCGGGCGCCGTCCGGTTCGCCCGCGCGAACGCCGCCACGCGGACGCGCACGGCATGGTCGAGCTTCGGGCGACCCTGGGCGACCTACGTGGCGTCGTGGGACGACGGCACGTCGCCGGTGCACGTCGCGTTCCGCGTCGAGCGGGGCTCGGGCGCGGCGGTCGTGGCGGCGGTCGGTCCCCGTCGCTGAGGCGCCGGGTCGAGGACGGATCGCACGCGCGGGCGGATCCGGTGCCCGCCGCTGTAGACGTTGAAGCGGCGGTCGCGCACGAAGCCGAGCAGCGTCAGGTTGGCGTGGCGCGCGAGATCCGCCGCCAGGCTCGACGGGGCTCCGACGGCCGCGAGCATCGGGATGCCGGCGACGATCGCCTTCTGCACCAGCTCGTAGCCCGCGCGTCCGCTGACGAAGATCAAGCGGTCCGACAGCGGGACCGTGCCTGCGAGGAGCTGCCCGCCGACCAGCTTGTCGACCGCATTGTGGCGGCCGACGTCCTCGTGCACGTCGATCAGTCGGCCGTCGCCGTCGAACAGCGCCGCCGCATGCAGCCCGCCGGTCCGGTCGAACACCGCCTGCGCCCTGCGCAGGCGTTCCGGCAATTCGTGGACGAGAGAGGGCGGGGCCGCGAAGCCGTCGGGCAGGTGCAGGTGGCCCGTCGCCGGGAGGGCGTCGAGCGATGCCTTCCCGCACAGCCCGCAGCTCGAGCTGGTCAGGAAGCTCCGGGTCACGAGCCGCTCGTCGACCGGGATGCTGGACGCGAGCTCCACGCGTACGATGTTGCGCACGCCGAGCGGGCCCGCCGGCGGGCCGCAGCTCTCGGCCCGTACGATGTCCTCGCGCCGGCGCACGACACCCTCGGCGAAGAGGAATCCGACGGCCAGCTCGACGTCGCGGCCGGGCGTGCGCATGGTCACCGTGATGCTGCGCCGGGTCCGCTCGGCGCCGGCCCCGTAGCCGAGCCGGATCTCGAGCGGCTCCTCGACGGCGAGCACATCACATCCGCTTGACGACGTGCTCCCGGCGATGCGCTGGACGACGACCTCGGTCAGGCCCTGCTCGGCGGGCGCTGATGGGCGAGCGGCGACCAGGCTTGACGGCTCGAAGCTCATCTCTTCGTCCCCTTGTGTACGCGCGACAGGTTCCAGCCGATCGCGACGAGAAGACCGTTCGCCGCTGCCAGTCCCCGCCGGAAGTCCTTGCTGAAGAACGTGCCGAGAAGCGCCAAGAGGCCCGGCGGCCGCGCGTCCTCGGCCCGGGTCTGCGCGAGTGCCGCCGGTATCGCACGGGTGAAATCGGCGACCACCGCGGGGTCGAGGCTGCCGAACGCCTGCGCCAGCAGGACCAGGTTGCGCAGTCCGCGGGTCGCTTCCGGCGTGTCGGCCGCCTTGGCGGCGATCTCGACGAGGGCGTCCCGGGAGCCGAGGGCGCCGCGCAGGATGTCGAGGACCCCCTGGTCGTGCAGCCCGCGCAGGACCTCGTATGCCGCCAGGACCGCCTCGGCGTGCTCGATCGGCGCGGCGGCGAGGCGCGCTGCGAGCTCCGCGCGCTCGTCGCGAGGAGGCAGCTCGAGCCGAATCGGGTGGGCCATGGTCCCTCAGGCCGGGGGCCGGTAGTCGGCGCGCTGCCACTTGCGCTCGACCTCGACTCCCCGCTGCGGCGTCGGGTGTCCGAAGCGATGGTTCACGCGAGGCAGCGGACTCTCCCCGATCTCGGGCAGCACGCGCATCGCCACGACGGCCTCCTTGTATGCCGGTGTGTGCGTGACCGGATCGGTGTGGCTTCCGGTCAGCCGGTTGACGGGATTCTCGGTCGAGTTCATCGGCATGTACATGTCCCTGCCGTGGACCCGGTCCGTGACCAGCGCGCGAACCCGCACCTGGCCATAGCGCGAGGTCAGCTGTACCCAGGTCCCGTCCTCGATCCCGCGCTCGGCCGCCAGCTCCGGCGACACCTCCACGAACGTGTCCGGTGTCCTGGTGCGGATCCCCGCGCTTCGGTAGGTGAGGTTGCCCTCGTGGAAATGCTCGAGGAGGCGGCCGTTGTTGAGCCGGAGATCGAACTCGGCATCGGGCTGCTCGACGGGTTCCGTCCAGGCCACCGGGAAGAGCCTGGCCTTGCCGTCCGGGAAGGCGAACCCCTTCGTGTAGTGCAGCGGCTGGTCGGTGCCGTCCGCGGCGACAGGCCATTGCAGCGAACGGTATCCCTCCAGCCGCTCGTAGCTGACGCCGGCGAACATCGGGGTGAGCGCCGCGATCTCGCGCATGATCTCCGCGGGGTGATCGTAGTGCCAGCGCGCGCCGAGACGCCGTGCGAGATCCTGGAGGATCTCCCAGTCCGGCCGGCTGCCCTGGAGCGGCTCGAAGACACGGTAGAGGCGCTGGATCCGCCGCTCGGTGCTGGTGAACGTCCCTTCCTTCTCGAGGCTCGGGCAGGCGGGCAGGACGACGTCGGCATAGCGGCAGGTCTCGCTGAAGAAGATGTCCTGTACGACGAAGAAGTCGAGCTTCGCCAGGGCGGCGTCGACGTAGTTCGCGTTCGAGTCGACGATGCCGAATTCCTCGCCGAGGAGATACAGGGCTCGGAGCCCGCCCCGGTGGATCGCGTCCACCATCTCGTGGTTGTCCAGCCCCTTGGTGGTGGGCAGCGCAACCTGCCACGCCCCCTCGAACCGTGCCCGGACCTGGGGGTCGCCGACCGGCTGGTAGCCGGGGAGCGTGTTGGGCATGGAGCCGTTGTCGCTCGTGCCCTGGACGTTGTTGTGTCCGCGGAGCGGATACGCGCCCGTGCCCGGCCGCATGTAGTTGCCGGTGAGGAGGAGGAGGTTCGAGATGGCCGTCGACGTATCGGAGCCGTTGATCTGCTGGGTGACGCCCATGGCCCAGAGAATGCAGACGCGCTCCGCTTCGGCGATCATGTGCGCGACCTGCTCGAGGGTATCGACCGGCACGCCACAGATCCGCGCGGCCGCCTCCATCGAGAACGGCTCGAGGCTGCTGCGGTACGCATCCAGCCCGTGCACCCACTTCTGCAGGAACTCCGTATTGGCCAGGTCGTTGTCGAGCAGATAGCGGCTGACCGCCGACAGCCAGACGAGATCGGTGGCCGTGTTGGTGCGCAGGAACACGTCGGCCCGCCGCGCCATCTCGTGCTCTCGTCGATCCGAGACGATCAGCTTCTGGCCGCGGAGCTTGTGGGCGCGCTTCACCCGCGTCGCCAGCACCGGGTGACTCTCGGCGGTGTTGCTGCCGATGATGACCACGAGCGCGGCCTGCTCGATGTCGGCGATCGAGCCGGAATCGCCACCATGGCCGACCGTGCGAAACAGCCCCGTGGTCGCGGGCGCCTGGCAGTAGCGCGAGCAGTTGTCGATGTTGTTCGTGCCGACCACGGCGCGCGCCAGCTTCTGCATCAGGTAGCTCTCCTCGTTGGTACACTTCGAGGAGGCGATCAAGCCGATCGCGTCGGGACCGTGGGCCGCCTTCACGTCGCTCAGCCGGCGTGCCACCAGGTCGAGCGCTTCATCCCAGGTGGCGGAGCGAAAGCGGTCGCCCTCACGGATGAGCGGCTTCGTCAGCCGGTCGCTGCTGTTGACGTAGTCCCAGGCGAACTTTCCCTTCACGCAGGTGGAGATGCCGTTGGCCGGACCTTCCGCCGGCTCGACCTTCAGGATGTGGCGGTCCTTGGTCCAGACGTCGAAGGTGCAGCCGACGCCGCAGTAGGTGCAGACCGTCTTCGTGCGCCGGATGCGTGCCTCGCGCATCGCCGCCTCGGCTTCCGAGACCCGCAGGATCGGCCCGTATCCGGTCTCGGGCTCGACGGCCTTGACCACGTCGATCATGCCGTTCAACGCGGACGTCGGCAGCGCCGTCAAGAAGCCCGCGTGCCCGAGCATCGTCGTCTCCATCAGCGCGTTGCACGGGCACACGGTGACGCAGTGGCCGCACGAGACGCAGCTCGACTCGCCGATCGGGGCGCCGCCGTCCCACAGCACGCGCGGGTGGGGATCTTCCCAGCGGATCGACAGCGTCTCGTTCACCTGCACGTTCTGGCACGCCTCGACGCAGCGCCCGCAGAGAATGCACTGGCTCGGGTCGTAGCGATAGAACGGATTGGAGTGATCGACCGGGTATGGCTTCGGCAGGAAGGGAATTCGCTGGTTCTCGACGCCCAGCAGCGTGGTGGTGTCGTGGACGAGGCAATTCCCGTTGTTGTTGTCACACACCGTGCAGTAGAGCTGGTGGTTGCCGAGGATGCGGTCGAACGCCGCGCGCTGCGCATGCCTCGCTGCCACGGACGTGGTCGACACCACCATGGCGTTCGTGGCCTCCACCGCGCACGCTCGCAGCAGCGCGCCGTCGACCTCCACCATGCAGGTGTCGCAGGTCTGTATGGGGCCGAGCTGCGGGTGATAGCAGACCTGCGGAACCTCGAGGCCGAAGCGGTTCAGCAGGTCGATGAGGCGCTCGCCCGGCGCTGCCTCGTGGAGCTTCCCGTCCACGATCACGTTCGTATCGAATCCCCCCCTTCGGGGTTGGTCAATAGCACACGGCGCCGGCTCCGTGGCGAGACCGGCTCGCGGCGATACCGCTCGAGTTCCCGCTGGGGTGAACCTCACACCGGTCCGTTGTGCATCATCCGGGCCAACGACCCGATCGGGCTGGCTGCCGATCCGACGCCATCGCGTCCGAATTGTCATTGACGCCGGGAAGGAAACAGGAATCCCTCGGAAGACTGAGTGACAGCCGCGATTGCCTCGACCGGACGTCGTCTCGACGGGGAGGGAACCGATGAGGGCAAGGCTCGCAGCGCTGGTCGTCGTACTGGGCTCTGGCGGGATGGTTGCGTTCCCGACGTCCGGCTGGAGCGCGGACCCGTCGGACCAGGGCCGAACGTCGTCCGTGCCGGTCGCTCGGGAATACTCGGTGCTCGGCGCAGCGAGAGACTCGCTCTTCGGCGATCCCTACGTCGATCCCGAACGGTGGCAGCCGCTGTCTCTCAGCACCTTCCTGAGCGAGGGGTGGGACGAGCCCTGGATCAATCCGCCGAAGGGCGGGGGCGGTGCCCCGAGGCAGAGCTGGCTCAACGCCTTCAACGGCGTCTTCTATCGCCTCTTCAGCTTCACGTTCGACTGGGCGCACGATGGGGGCGACGACAACGAACCTGAGCCAGCTGACGGACAAACGGGGAGCCAGATCTCCATGGGAACCGGGTAGCGGGTCTCGCGATCGATGTCCGGGATGACGAGCGGCCGCTGCGTCTGCCAGGCCGTGCCGGAGGGCGACTCGGCGACGGGTAGCACCGTCGGCGGGGCGACGGGATGCTTGACCGCCGCGGTCGTGTGCAGTCGCATGACGTCACCGACCGGATCGTGCAACACCATCACCATCTCGTTGAAGTGTGCCTCGCGGCTGAGGGCTGCGACGAGCTGGTGGAGCAGGCTCTCGAGGTCGCGGCACGAGGCGGTTGCCCAGGTGACCCCGAGCAGCGCCTGTGCGAGCTCCGCGGGCACGGCCGTGCCTGGACGGCGCGCACCGGTCGCGGTCCCCTCGGCCGGCCTGATCTGTGGCGCGGACAGGTCCTCCTCCCCATCTCCCGTGTAGACCCCCTCCCCGGCGAGGTAAACGCGGAAAGTGCCTTCAGGCGTTACATTTAATCGAACTCTCCGCCCCGGAAAGCCTCCCATTCCGCGGTTCCTTTGCGTTACATTCCGGGTCGATGTCGGCGGAAGCCACCGGCCTCCAGGAGGAGCTGCGCTTCGAGGTCAATCGCCTGGTGGTCGACCGGACCAGGGTGGCGCTGTGGATCGGATTGACGACGGTGGTCACGTTTGCCGCCAGCAACCACCTGTGGTCGTCCCGGCCACCCCTGTGGAGCGACGTGATGAACCTCGTCACCGCCGTGCTCATCGGCATCGCCTTCGCGGTGCTGACGCTTCCGTCGATCCAGCGCCGGCCGGTTCCCTTCGCCCTGGTCATCTTCGCCTTCGGGTGCTGCTCCCGGGCGATCGCCGGCGTGGGCCACGGCGACGTCGCCACGACCGCCATCACCCTCGTGGCGCTGGCGCTCATCGGCGCGGCCACGATGCCCTGGGGAGTGGTGGCCCAGGTGGCCACGGCAGGAATCGCCGGAAGCGCGATCGTGACCAACAGCTATTTCGTCACCGGCGATCTCGCCGGGCCGCCCGGGCAGGCCGCCACGGCGGTGGCGCTCGCGCTCGTGGTCTCGGTCGGGCTCGCCGTCGAGCTGCAGCGCCATCGCGTGCGCATGCTCGGCGAGATACTGCGACGCCGGCATGCCGAGGCGAGCCTGGCACAGCTCAACGCCGAGCTCGAGCATCGGGTGCAGCAACGTACCGAGCAGCTCGACGGCACCACCCGCCACCTCGCGCGCGAGGTGCAGGAGCACCAGCACGCCATCGCGGGCATGCGAGAGAGCGAGCGTCGCCTGCAGGAGGTGCTGGATCACGCCATGGTCGCGATCTATCTGCGGGATGCGGAGGGGCGCTACGTGCTGGTCAATCGCCACTGGGAGCGACGGGCCGGACGCCAGGCGGCGGACGTCGTCGGCAAGGGTGTCGAGGAGATCATGCCGCCGGAGGCAGTCGACGCGCTGAACGCGCACAATCGCCAGGTGCTCGAGTCACGACAGCCGATGCAGTTCGAGGAGACCATCCCGCAAGCCGACGGGGTGCGCACGTGGGTGTCGGTCAAGTTCCCGCAGTTCGATGCCAACGGCGAGCCGGTCGGGGTCTGGGGAATCTCGACCGACATCACCGGGCGCAAGCGGGCCGAGGAGCAGGCGCGGCAGCATCAGGCCGAGCTGGCGCACGTGCTCCGGGTCGGGACCATCGGGGAGATGGCGGCCGGCTTTGCGCACGAGATCAATCAACCGCTCGGCGCCGTGGCCAACTACGCACAGGGTGCGGTGCTGCGGATGCGCAACGGCACCGTGCAACCCGCGGAGCTGCTCCCGGTCCTGGAGGCGATGGCGCACGAGGCGCTCCGCGCCGGCGAGATCGTCAGGCGCATCCGGGACCTGGTGCGCAAGGAGCCCAGCGAGCAGAAGCCGTTCGACCTGAATACGCTGGTGCGCGACTCG
Organism: uncultured delta proteobacterium; assembly: GCA_963815115.1. Lineage (GTDB taxonomy): Bacteria > Desulfobacterota > Binatia > DP-6 > DP-6 > CAVQLX01. The sequence goes on from CAWFFN010000005.1 coordinate 1,647,958, forward strand.
GCCCGGATCATGGAGGGCGAGGCAGGTCAGCTCGGCATCCGGATGCGGCTCGACCTGGCCGGGGAGCTGCCGCCGGTCGTGTGCAACGGCGTGCAGATCGAGCAGGTCATCCTGAACCTCGTGCGCAACGCGCTCGATGCCGTGCAGAGCCACGCCGACGCGGGGTGCATCGCCATCTCCAGCGCCCCGGCGGGACGCGATGCCGTCGAGGTCTCGGTGCGCGACAACGGCGTCGGCCTGCCCGAGGAGCCGGTCGACGTGTTCGCGCCGTTCTATAGCACCAAGGCGAACGGCCTGGGCATGGGCCTGTCGATCAGCCGCTCGATCATCGAGGCGCACCACGGACAGGTGTGGGCCAAGCGCAACGCGGCCGGGGGGACCACCTTCTCCTTCACGCTGCCGCTCGGGGACGGCCGCACAGAAGGGCTGCGCCCCTAGCCAGGCGGGCTGCGCCCGCGGGCGAGGGCTACGGGCTACTGCTCGAGTATGGCCTGCGCGAGGCGCAGGTCGCGCAGGTCCAGGCCTTCGCTGAACGCTGCGACCAGCGGCCGGAGGAGCGCCACGGCTTCGAGGCGCCGTCCCTGCTCCGACCAGAGCCGCGCCAGGTCGGTTGCCGCTCGCAGCTCGTGCATCGAGGCGTCGAACTCCCGCGCCAGGTCGAGCGCGCGTCGGAAGCAGGCTTCCACCTCGGCTGCTCGTGCCGCCGGGTCGGTTCCCCAGAGCAGCAGGTCGCCGCGGGTGAGGTTCAGCTGGATGAGGTGGAAGCGCTGGCTCGTGCGCTCCGCGTCGGCCATCCCCTCGGCAACGAGTGCGAGCCCTTCGGCCACGCGACCCGTCATCCCCGTTGCGTGGGCGAGCAGCGCGATGGTCCCGGGCCGGGCCACGGCCGCGCCCGTGGCCTCGTAGCCGGCGAGGGAGTCGCGCAGACGGGCGATCGCGTCGTCGGGACGCCCCTGCAGCAGGCATGCCCAGCCCTCCAGGGTGGCGCCGACGGCGCGCTGGTACGCGAAGCCCTCCTCGTCCGAGATGGCAGAGGCGCGCGCGAGATGGGTCAGGGCAGCCTCCGACTCCCACCGGAACAGGCGGACCATGGCGGCCGACAGGTGCGCGAAGGTGAGTGAGAACGGATGCCCGAGGCGCTCGGCCAGCGCGAGCCCTTCCTCGACGCTCCGCAGGGCCTGGTCGGGAAGGCCACGTGCCCACTGCACCCACCCGAGCCAGCTCCGGCACGCGACGCCGGGATCGTAGCCGCCGTACACGGACACGTGCACGGGATGGGTGTAGGGATCGTAGAGCACGAGCGCGCGCTCGAGGTGAACCTGCGCGCGTTCGAGCTTGACCAGGTCGTACAGCGTGACGCCGTGGCCGTAGTGGGCCTGGACCTGTGCCACCAGATCGTGCGTCTTCTCGCAGAGCGCGAGCAGCTCTTCGCCGACGTCGCGCGCCCTGCGATGCTCCGCACGCACCTGGTAGAACGACACCAGACCGCGGAGCAACGGGAAGAGGTGGGGTCCGCCGGTCGTCAGGCGCGAGAGGGCGTGCGCACGCTCGAAGACGCGTTCGACCACCGGCGCGGCGTAGCCGCGCGTGGACATGAGCGGCGTGGCGAGCTTCACCTGCAGCGCCAGCTCGAGCTCGTTGCGCTCCGCCGTCTCCGGCAGGGTGGCGAGCTGGCGGAGCGCCTTCGTGAAGTGCTCGATGGCCTCGTGGTCGGCGTGGCGTGCGACGGCGTTGTCACCCGCCCGCGTGTGGTACGACATGGCCTGTCGCGTGTCGCGCGCGGCCGCGAAGTGCGCGGCGAGCTCGCCGGCGATCTCGCCGGCATGGGCGCCGAATGCGGCCACCTTGCGCGCGGCGATGCGCCGGTGCAGCCGGACGCGCCGCGCCTCGGCCACGCGGTCGTAGAGGACGTCGCGGTAGAGCGCGTGCACGAAGCGGTAGCGGCCGCTGATGGTTCCATCGGGCCACTCCTCGACACCGGCCGCGTGGATGAAGTGTCCCTTCCACGCCAGCGCCTCGAAGCGGTCGTCGAGCGCCTCGGCGTCGCACTGGAGCGCGGTCGCCACGCCGGCGATCGAGAACTCGGAGCCCATCACGCTGGCCGCCTCGAGCGCCTGTCGATCGTCGGGAGCGAGGGTCTCGAGCTGGCGCTCGATCATCTGCCGCAGGCTGTCGGGTACGGCCGACTCCAGGGCGCCGGCCCCGCCGCGCAGCGTCCAGCGTCCCGACTCCTCGGCGAGGAAGCCCTCGCGGACCGCGAAGTCGACCACGTTGACGAGGAAGAGTGGATGCCCGTCCGTGCGCTGATGGATCAGGCGCGCCAGGTCGTCGTCGACCCGGCCCCCCAAGAGGCGGCCGCGCAGGTAGTCGCCGACGTGCGGCGGTGCGAGCGGCGCGAGCTGGATCTCCTCGCCGCAGCGGCGCGCCTGGAGCTCCTGCGCGATCGCGCGCAGCGGCAAATCGCCGCGCTTGGCCTCGGCGGGCCTGTAGGTGCCGATCAGCAGGAGGCGCGCGGTCGTCCGTCGCTGCGCGATGTAGGCGATCAGCTCGAGCGTGGAGTGATCGCTCCAGTGCAGGTCCTCGAGCACCAGGACCATCGGTCGCTCTGCCGTGGCCGCTTCGAGCAGCTCGGCCATCTCGCGCAGCATGCGCTCGCGGGTAGCCCCCTGCGCGCGGTTCCGCAGTGCGCCGTGCTCCGACGGATCGAGCAGGGTGGGAAGCTGGGCCAGCCAGGTCGGCGCGTGGAGGCGCAGGTGGCTCATCAGGGACTCGCCGGCGGCGGTGCGCGCGAGGTGCGTCCATGCCTCGAGCACGGGCAGGTACGCCTCGCCGATCCCGTACTGCTCGACCGACTGTCCGCGCGCGACATGGGTGCCACCGGCGGCCTGGACGCGCTCGAGGAAGGCGTCCACGAGGGTCGTCTTGCCGATCCCTGCCGGGCCGCAGATGAAGGTCACTCCGCGGGTACCCCGGCGCGCGCGATCGAGCGCCTCCTGGAGGTGCGCGAGCTCGCGCTCGCGCCCGACCACCTGCGCCGCGAGCGCCAGGACGCCCACCGCGGTGGCCTCCGCCTCCTGAGCCCGCGCCGACACCTGGACGGCGAAGCGGTACTCCCGCTCCGGGGCCGGCGCCGCCGCGAGGCGCGCTACCGGCGCCGCCTCCCCGGGCGGCAGCGGTGTGAAGGCCGGGTCGCCGTAGAGGAGATAGCTCGCCCACGTGAGCCCCTGCCGGCCGCGCTGCGCGATGATGGCATGGCGGGCCTCGAGGAGCGCCTGGCCGAGGCTCGCGCCCGTCGCCAGGGCGCGGTAGCACATGCTGGCGAAGAGCACGCTCTCGTCGTCGTGCACGACCCAGAACGTGCCCACGTAGTTGCGCACGCCGGCCAGTAGGAACGCGCTCCCGAGCCCGAAGGCGTGACCCTCGTATCGGTAGCCTCCCTCCCAGGGCGGACTCGTCCCCGCCTCGCACGAGTTCGAGAACACGAGCGCCGGGGCCGGCCGCAGCTTCGAGAGGTCGCTGGCGGTGAGCATGCCCTGGGCGAGCTGCCAGCCGCTGCGCGCGGGCGTCTCGGGATCGTAGCGGCTGTGGCCCGCGAAGTGCACGACGTCGTGCTCCTGGAGCGCGGCCAGCAGCGGGATGCGGCGCACACTCTTCCCGGCGATGAGCGTGACGTCGACGGCTGGCAGGGCGTCGAGCAGGCTGCAGAGCTGCTCGGCCTCGTCCCCCGCCTGCGGCAGCGTCTCCGTCGGATCCGCCACGAGGAGCACGCGAAGGTGTCTCCCGGGCTCACGCACCGGACCGGGCTCCGGGATCCGCCCGCTCGTGATCACCTGCCGCCCCATGCGGAACTTCGTCACCAGGAAGTCGCGGCCGTCGTGGCACAGCTCCCAGGGCACGTGGACCAGGCGCTCGTCCAGGCGCAGGTAGAGGTCGGCAGGCGCCGCCTCGCGCAGGCGCAGGCGTGCGGGCTCGGTCAGGAGGTGCGAGAAGACGAGGCCGCCGACGCGCTCGAGTGCCCGGGCCGACGCCCCGGCACCGCCGCGGGCCGCCGCGGCGAGGCGAGCCGTCTCGGCGGCGAGGTCACGGAGAAAGTCGTCGTCGACGTGCGTCTCGCTGCGGGGGATCAGCGATCCCAGCTCGGCGAGGTCGACGATGTTGAGATCACCCTGACGAAGGATGGTGAGCTGGATCGGAGTGCGTGACCGGTCCGGCACGGGCCCGGGGCAGGTCTATCAGGCGCCCCCGGGCGTCGAAAGGGCGTGGCCCGCTCCCCGACTATGGCCGCAGATCGAGCCGGAAGCTCGTCCCGATCCCCGGGCAGGCGATCTCGTAGACCCCGGGCTCGAGGTGCGGCATGGCGAGGGCGCCCGCAGCGTCGGTGCGTGCCGAGTAGATCGAGCGGCCATGCCGCCGCAGGACGACACGCTGTCCGCCGAGCGCGTCGTCGTTGCTTCCCAGCAGCGTGAGAGTGAGACCGACGGCCTCGCCCTCGGCGACGACGGTGGCGCGGATCTGCGCCTCCGGGGCGAGGATGCGGAAGCTGATCGCGTCCGTGCGGTCTCCCGTTCGACGCGCGACGGCTGCGCGGGCGACCTCTTCGACCCCGACCACCGGCGCCACGACGTGGCGTTCCAGGAGCACCAGCCCCGCGCGTGCGACCCGGATCGCCAGCGTGGTGAGGGACTCCTCGGCCGGTGGCGCGGGCCAGCGCGAGGCCACGCGGGCCTGGAGGGTGGCCGGGACGGCCAGCGCGGGTCCCGCATCCAGCTTCGTCATCAAGCGGGCTGCCCCGATCGCCTCCTCGAGGCAGACGTCGCAGCCCGCGAGGTGACCGTCGATGGGGCGCATCTCGTCGGGAGGCAGGGCGCGTGCAGCCCATCCCGCCAGGCGGTCGGGCGCGAGACAGTCCGCGCCCGGTGCCCCGGTCGATACCCGCGGGCGCGCCGCCATCGCCGCGCGGCCGGCCGCCGTCGCCCGCTCGAGCCGCTCGAGCCAGGCCTGGCACGTATCGCAGGTGTCCACGTGAGGCCGGATCGACGCCGCCTCGGTGGCGGCCAGCTCCCCGTCGAGCAGCTGGGAGAGGAGCATGAGATCGGGGCAGCTCACGGCTTTGCCTCCGCCGGCTTCCACCGTTGCTCCAGGCGCTGACGCAGCCGGAAGATACGCGAGCACACGGTACCGACCGGGGAGTTCAGCAGACGCGCAATGTCCTTGTACGGCGTGGTCATCTTGAACTCCCGAATCTCGTCGAGGAGCCCCTCACGCTGGCGCATGCGCTTTGCGAGCGCATGTTCGAGATCGCCCCGGCGTTCGACGAGTCGCCGTGCCGTGGCCGAATTGTGGTTTGACCCTATGAGACGCAATCGCTCGTTCGTTTCTTGCAGCTCGCGCTGGCGAAGCACGATCCACCCCCAAACCGAGTCCAGATCGTCGCGCAGCCGGGTCAGCTTGACGTCGCGTCCGCGCAGCCCGGCCTCCACCTCGGCGAGGAGCGCGGCGGTGTCCGGGAGGGATCGCCCCGACAGCCGGGAGAGCAGGCGGATGTCGTCGGACGTGAGCTGGTACTCCAGCAGCGAGAGGAGCTTCAGATCGAGCTGCTCCTCGGGGTCGAGCGTTGCCCAGACGGTGGCAATCCCGTCGGCGGCGGGGGCCACAGCGGTCTCCTCGCGGGTCCCGGGATCGGAAGCGGACCCGTCGTCCGCTCCGAGGTGGCGGTCGCTCAGCGAGACCGTATCGAGCTCGCGGTTTCGCCGCTGCCACTCGAGAAAGAGGCTGCGCAGGACGTAGTAGCCGAGGAAGGTGCGGAACTGGATGCCGTTCCGCCCTTCGAACGTCCGCATGCGGGTGAATATCCGGTCGCGCTCGAAGACGTAGACGTAGAAATCGACCGCTCGCTCGGTCGGCACGCCGTAGATCTTGACCGGGAAGTTGTAGATGTCCTCGCCGTAGCGCTCCTGGAACGCGCGGCGCGCCGCGGCATCCGCGTCGGCGCAGGCGCGAACGAGATCGCGGACGTCGTCGGGGTCGATCCGGCGGCGCATGGCTCCCGAGTATCACGGGGCTCGGCGGGTGTCTGCCGTCTCGGGGAGCGGACCCTCGCGGCCGGCGCGCGCCGCCCGGATGCCCTTGTCGATCGCCGACTGCATGAAGCGATCGTTGTCCTTCGAGATGAATCGATGGACCCGGCGCTCGAGCAGTGCGCGGAGGATCGGGTTGAAGGCCTCGTACGTCTCGCGGAAGTGGACGCGCGTGCGGCCGTCGCCGAGGTCCTCCAGGCGGGTCCAGCCCGTGGCGCGCGACCACAGCGGCTTGCCGATGGCGTCGTAACGCCAGGACTCGCACGGCCTCACCTCGGTGAGCCACTCCCACGACCGTCCGATCCCGCCGGAGAGGAGATAGCGCGGGACGGGAAAGTGGCAGTGACGGATGCGGCCTTCCCCCGTGTCGTCACCCCAGTGGAGATACTCGATCCGTACGTCGCCGTGCTGGACGATGCGGTTGCGGTGTCCCCAGAAGAGCGCCCAGATCTCGCGTGGGGTGGCGGAGACCACGAACGAGAAGGAGTGGTCCTGCATCGCCCCCGAGCTTTGAACGGCCGCGCGCATGCTGTCCAGCGCATTGACCCGGCACGCGACGGGCTCCTAGAAGAGACGGGTGCACGATCTCGTCATCCGCGGCGGCACGGTCGTCGACGGCACCGGTGGCCCGCCGCGCACCGCCGACGTCGCGATCGACGGCGCGCGGATCGCTGCCGTGGGCGTCGTGCGAGGGCCGGCGCGCGACACGCTCGACGCGCGGGGCCTGCTCGTGACGCCCGGCTTCGTCGACGTCCACACGCACTACGACGGCCAGGCGACCTGGGATGCTCACCTCGCGCCGTCGTGCTGGCACGGCGTGACGACCGTGGTCTTCGGCAACTGCGGAGTCGGCTTCGCCCCGGCGCGGCGCGATCGCCACGAATGGCTGATCGGGCTGATGGAGGGCGTCGAGGACATCCCCGGCACGGCGCTGTCGGCCGGTATCCGGTGGGACTGGGAGACCTTCCCCGAGTATCTCGACGCGCTCGCGCGCATGCCGCGGGCGCTCGACGTCGGCGCGCAGGTCCCGCACGGCGCCGTACGGGCCTACGTCATGGGTGATCGGGGAGCGGCGAACGAGCCCGCGACGCCCCGCGACATCGAGGCCATGGGAGGCCTCGTGCGCGCAGCCCTCGAGGCTGGGGCACTCGGTTTCACGACCTCGCGCACGATCGGGCATCGCGGAGTCGACGGGCGGCCGGTCCCGGGCACCTTCGCGGGCGAGGACGAGCTGGTCGGTATCGGGAAGGCGCTCGCCGGCGGTGGGGCGCGGCGTCTTCGAGGTCGCGGAGGCGGGCACCGGCGGGCAGGCGGCAGGTGATCCGCCCGGCGCCGCCGAGGCAGAGGTCGCGTGGATGACGCGCCTGTCGGCGGCGATCCAGCGCCCGGTCAGCTTCCTCGTCATGCAGAGCGAGGAGGATCCGGGGGCCTGGCGCCGGCTGCTCGACCTCGCCGACGAAGCGGCCGGGCAGGGGGCCGATCTCGTTCCGCAGGTGGCCGCGCGGCCGTTCGGGATGCTGGCCGGCCACCAGTCGCGCGTGAACCCGTTCGCCGATCGCCCGACGTACCGGACGGTGGCGGCCCTCCCGCTCGCCGAGCGGGTCGGCCACCTCCGCGACCCCGAGGTGCGCCGCCGCATCCTCGCGGAACGACCGGTGGGCGACCCGGAACCGGGGACGCTCGCGGCCCTCCTCGGGCCGGCGATGTACGCGCGGCTGTTTCCGCTCGGCGATCCGCCGGACTACGAACCGACGGCCGAGACCAGCGTGGCCGCCGTCGCGGCGCGCGAGGGCCGGGAGCCCGAGGCGGTGCTCTACGACCTCATGCTGCACCACGAGGGACGCGAGCTGCTCTTCTATCCCGTGCTCAACTACGCCGACTGCACCGCCGAGCCGATCCGCGAGATGATCCTCCATCCGCGCTCGGTGCTCGGCCTGGGCGACGGCGGGGCCCACTGCGGCATCATCTGCGATGCCAGCATGACGACGTTCATGCTGACGCACTGGGTGCGCGACCGGCGGCGAGGACCGCGGATTCCCCTCGAGATCGCGGTCCGGGCTCTCACGCGCGACCCCGCCGCGCTCTATGGGCTCGGCGATCGCGGGGTGCTCCGCCCGGGGCTGAAGGCGGACGTCAACCTGATCGACCTCGATCGCCTCCGGCTGCGACTTCCGGAGATGGCCTTCGACCTCCCCGCCGGTGCCCGCCGACTCCTGCAAGGGGCGGAAGGCTACGTGGCGACGCTCGTGAGCGGGCAAGTGGTCACGCGCGAGGGGGTGCCGAGCGGCGCCCTGCCGGGACGCCTCGTGCGCGGCGGGGCCGCGCCGTACACTGCCTAGGCCATGACGACGATCTACCGCGACGACCAGGGCGACCTCGCCATGCTGCGCGACCGGCGCGTGGCGGTGGTGGGATACGGCAACCAGGGGCGCTCCTGGGCGCTCAACCTGCGTGACTCGGGCTGCGACGTCGGCGTGTACGTACGCGACGACGCGACGCGCGGGCGCGCCCTGGCCGACGGCTTCTCGATCGGCGAGGTCGAGGAGGCGAGCGCCGCCCCGGTGGTCTGCGTGCTGGTGCCCGACGACGTGATCCCGAGGCTGCCGCTGGTCCGCCCCGACGACGGCCTCACCATCGTGGCGAGCGGGTACTCGCTGGCGTTCGGCGGCTTCGCGCCCGCCGGCGACGTGGGTCTGATCGCGCCGCGCATGCTGGGGCCGGAGGTGCGCCGGTGCTACGTGGAGGGCGGCGGGTTCATCACGGCGCTCGGCGTGCACGAGGATCGTACCGGGCACGCCCTGGAGCGCGTCCTCGCGGTCGCCAAGGCGATCGGCGGGCTGCGCCAGGGGGCGATCGAGATGACGCCGCACCAGGAGGCACTCCTCGATCTCGCCGTCGAGCAGGCCCTGTCGCCGATCCTGACGCATGCCAGTGGGGCATTCGTCATGGCGCTCCTCGAGCGCGGCATCCCGATCGAAGCCATCCTCACCGAGCTCTATCTGTCGGGCGAGGTCGAGCGGAACTACCGGCTCCTGCGCGAGGAGGGATTCGTGCGCCAGCTCGACTACCACTCGCCGACCAGCCAGTACGGCCAGCTGTCGCGGCGCGGCGCGTTCGATCACCTCGACGTGCTGTCGCGCATGCGCGATCTGATGGACGACATCGCTTCGGGTCGCTTCGCCGCCGAGTGGGACGCCGAGAGCCGGGCCGGCCACCCGCGACTGGCGGAGCTCCGAGCCCTGCACGCCGGTCCGGGAGCGCGGGAGTTCGAGGACTCGGTGCGCCGGTCGCTCGGCCTGACCGCGGCTGCTCCGTCCGCGCTGCGCGACCGCCGCGAGGCAGTCGTCCGCGAGCACATGGAGTCGGAGAACCGCCAGGACTTCGCCGCCACCCTCGCGACGTTCGCGCACCCGCGCTACGAGATCGTGCCCACGGACCAGGTGTTCGACGGCGCGGAGGCCGTACGGCAGTACTACGCGGCGTCACGGGCGGCGTTCCCGGACCAGCGCAACGAGCTGCGCACCCTCCGGCACGCCGACGACGCGGTGATCGTCGAGTTCGATCTGCTCGGCACGCATCGCGGGACGTTCCTCGGTACACCGCCGACGGGTCGCGACTTCCGCTGCCCGATGGTCGCGCTCTTCGTCTTCGAGAACGGCGGCGATCGCCTCACCTGCGAGCGGGTCTACTTCGACGCCGCCACCGTCCTGCGCCAGCTCGGTCTCGCCGCCACCCCCTAAGGAGCGCCTAGGTCGATTCGCTCACTACCCCCGGCGTCGCTTGCCAGCGGGTCGAAGAGTCGGGCGCGTCCCACGGTCCGACGCGCGGCTGGTACTGGAGCAGCAGCGTCGTTCCTGATCTTACATATGCCGCCGCTGACGATACAGGAGGCCGACGGCGGAACCACGAGGGGCAAATTCTCCTGGTCGGCAGCCGTGCTCGACTAACTCAGGTGGAAGTGAGTGTTCGTCCTCGGGAAGGTCTCCGGGCACGTCGGCCGCGACCGCCGTGGACTCCTCTTCCTCGTGCATGATCCCTCCAGTGCGCTTCCGCGCCGCGAGATGCAGCGTCACCCCGGATACCAGCACAAGGGCGACGCCGGAAGCTCGGGAAACTCCTTGCGTAGTCCTACGCGGGTTGCATCCGTGTCTGCTGGTAACAGCAGATGAAGCGCCAGGTTTTGTCGCCTGAGCCGCCGCAGGCCGTCTCGTCATGCGTGTCTTCGGTCGCGAGCCGGCGCTTCAAACTGAGTTCAGTACGTGCTCCCCGATCGATTTGCATTCCGGTGGCGAAGGCATAGGCTCCCCAGCACTCCCTGCTGCGCTCGCGTACAGGCTCCCCGCGCGTACCTCGAGCGGCGCACACCGGCGCCCGCTATGGTTCTCGAGCCCATCGATGGAGGCTCGTCATGCTCGAGGGGGCGCAGCGCGTGGAGATCGCGGACGTGGAGGTGATGGACAGCGGCAGCCTGGTCATGCGCTGCCGGATTGGCGACAGAGTCTTGTGGGTGCCATCCCTGGGGACGCTTCCCGGTACGGAGATCGCGCGCCAGGGAGACAGGGGGCGGCTCGTCCTTCCGCAAGACCTCGCTGTCGATCTCGGTCTCGCCTAGCCGTTGGCTAGAGGAGGTGTCGCGCGCCGATGAGCCTCGACCGCAAGCTCGCGCGCTGGGAAGACGCTGGCCTGATCGACGGCGACACCCGGGCGCGCATCCGGGCGTTCGAGCAATCGGAGCGCGCGCCGGTCGCCCTCTACGCCCTGGGCGTGCTCGGGGCCGGCACCCTGGCGCTGGGCGTCGTGTCGGTCGTCGCCGCGAACTGGGACGGCATTCCGGGAAGCGTGAAGCTCGGCGGCGACCTGCTGATCGGCGCGGTGCTCGCGATGTCGACGTACGTCGCCGTCCGGCGTGGCCCTCGTTCGAATGTCATGAGGAACACCTCCTGACCTTGATGGAGTCGGGAGGACCCGAAAGGTGCCCGCGCCGCGGATCCCGCGACGACGTCTCGTGGGCCGGGGATCAGACGACCCCGGCGCAGCCGAGGTGGCCCATCGGCCGGGCCCGGTAGCCGTCGGTACGCGTGTCGAGGTAGCGTCGCTGAATCTCGGGGGGATCGAGCTGCTCGATCAGCGTCCATCCCGTTGCCTGCAGGTCGGCCTCCAGGGTGGTGGGATCGAGACCCGTGATGATCGGCTCGCCGACCGCACGAGCACGCTCCAGCGTCTTCCGACCGCGCTCTGATCCGGCCCCGGAGAGCGCCTGCGGATGGATGAAGTCGAATATCAGCTCGCTGCCGCTCGCGGCGACCGTTCGCACGGCACGCCACGTGTCGTCGATCGCGACGCGCGTGAGGTACATGGTGACCCCGAGCCATGAGAAGATCGCCGGTTGCTCGGCGCGGAACGGGAGGCGGCCGAGCGCATCGGCGACGCTCTCGCGCTCGAAATCGACCACCCCGAAGTGAAGGTTGGGCGGATCCGTGAGACCGGCGGCGGCGAGGCGCGCCCGCTTGAACGCCTGGCTCCGGGGATGGTCCAGCTCGAAGACCTGGACCCGGTCGCGCACGTCGGCGCGCCGGAAGGCGAAGGTGTCGAGCCCGGCGCCGATCAGAACGTACTGGCTCACCCCGCGGTCCACGGCCATCGCGAGCCGATCCTCGCTGTAGCGAGCGCGGGCCAGCACGAGCGAAGCGGGGGTGGTCAGGCGCAGCGCGCGCGCCAGCACGGCGTGCGGATCCCCGGGCGGGAGCCCTGCCTCGAGCCCGTCGCGCGTGCGCCGGTCCTCGAACGCCGCCATCTCGGCCGGGGTCAGCAGCCGGTGTGCGTAGGGGTCGTCCAGAAGCTTCGGCTCGTCGTGCAGATGGTGCTGCGCCCGGTAGAACGCCGCGGCGAGGGCGGTCTTGCTGTACTGGCCTGTCTGCATGGGGGAGAAACCCTATCCTCCCGTGCACGCCGTCGCGACCGGTGGCCCGAAGGACCGCGCTCACGGCTCGCGTCCTCCCGCGGTTTATCGTAGTCGGCGAGACCAGATGGGCCGACGGGTCCTGCTCGTGCAGCTGTCGCTGCAACCGCCGGGAGGTGGCAACGGCGTCGCTGCGTGGTTTCTCCAGGCGCTCGCGCGCGAGCATCGGGTGACCGTCCTCTCGTGGTGGCCAGTCGACGTCGCGCCCATCGACCGGTTCTTCGGCACCAGCCTGCGCGAGGTCGGGTTCGACACCCTCGGCCCGCCGCCCGCCTGGGTGACGATGCTGGACCGCCTCCCGATTCCGGCGAGTCTCCTCAGAAACGCGCTCCTCATGCGGTTCACCCGGCGGGTGAGCTCGCGCTACGAGGTCGTGCTGGGCGTGCACAACGAGGCCGACTTCGGCCGGCGCGGCATCCAGTACGTGCACTACCCGACCTACCTGCGCCCACGCCCGCGCGTCGACATGCGCTGGTACCACCAGTCGCGGCGCCTGCTGGACGGCTACTACCGGCTCGCGGATCGGGCGGCCGGCCTGTCGTTCGACCGGGTGCGCTCGAATCTCACGCTCGCCAACTCCGACTGGACCGCGCGGCACGTGGAGCGGCTGCTCGGCGTGCCGGCACGCACCGTCTACCCACCCGTGGCCGATCCCGACCCGCCACCGCCATGGGAAGAGCGCGCGCGCCGCTTCCTCCTCGTCGGTCGCATCTCTCCGGAGAAGGAGATCGAGCGCGCGATGCGGATCGTTGCCCGCGTGCGGCGCCAGGCTCCGGGCGTCGAGCTGACGATCGTGGGCACCTGCGACGCCCGGGCGCGGCGCTATCATCGCAGGCTCACCCGCCTCGCCGCGTCGCTCGGTCCGTGGATCACGTTCCGCGAGAACCCGTCACGGGAAGCGCTGCGTGCGCTGATGGCCTCGTCGCGCTACGGCATCCACGGCATGCGAGAGGAGCACTTCGGCATGGCGCCGGCCGAGCTCGTGCGGGCGGGGGCGCTCGTCTGGCTCGGACGCGGCGGCGGCCAGGTCGAGATCGTCGGCGGCGAGGACGCGCTCCTGTACGACACCGAGGAGGAGGCGGCCGAGAAGATCACCACCGTGCTGGCGAACCCGGCGGAGGAGCGGCGGCTGCGCGAGCATCTCCGTGCGCGCGCGGAGCGGTTCGCCCCGGCCCGCTTCGTCGACGAGGTGCGCGAGATCGTGGCGGCCTTCGAGACCTGACATGGGCGGCGCACGCCTCCGGTGGCCCGCTGCGCTGCTCGCCGCGGCTGCGGTGGTCGCAGTGACGTGGATCCGCCAGCGGCCGCTGGGACTCCACGGCCTCGACGTCCATGCGGCGGCCGAGGTGCGGGACCGGCTGGCGGGAGCGAGGCATCTCGACGACGCGGCCGTCGATGCGTGGATCGCCGAGCATCGGGCGCGTTACGCCCGCAAGGTGGCGTCGACGCGGGACCGGCTGGCGCGACCCTATACGTACAGGGCCCAGGACGGGCGCGACCACGTCTACCTCGGGGACTACGACAGCTATCTGTGGCTGCGGCGCGCGCGGCAGTACCTCCGGGCGGGAACCACCTGCGACGCCGTGGCGCACGGAGACTGCCGGGACCTCCACACGCTGGCGCCCGTCGGCGGCTCGATGCGCTACGGGCGATCGATCCACATCGCGGCGATCGTTGCCGTGCAGCGGATCGCGGCGCGGCTCCGGCCGGGCTGGCCGCTGCCGTCGAGCGCCATGCTCGTCCCGATCATCGTGGGCGCGCTCGGCGTGCTGCCCGCATTCGCGCTCGGCCGCCGGCTCGCGGGCGACGCGGGCGGTCTGTGCGCGGCGATCGTCGGCGGGACCAACGCCGTGTTCCTCGGACGCAGCATCGGCGGTGACGACGACGTGTGGAACGTCGTGCTGCCGCTCGCGGTCGTGTGGGCCGTCTCGGCCGCACTCGAAGCACGTCGCCCGATCGCATGCATGGGCTTCGCGGCGCTGGCGGCCGGGTTCCAGGCAGTGCACGCGCTCAGCTGGCGCGGGGCGCTGGTCACGTGGGGCGTGGTGGTCGGAGCGCTCGCCCTCGACGTCGCCGTGTCCGCGGCGCGCGCGCTCGGCCCCCGGCACCGTGCAGCGGCGACCGGCGCGCTCGGTCGCACGAGTCTGACGCTCGTCGTGCTCTGCCTCGCCGGTCTCGGGCTCGCCGCCTTGCGAGGCGAGGCGCGCGCCTTCCTCCGCGTGCCACTGGACGCGCTGACCGCGCTCGTCGGTCCGGGGAACGTGCCGGCCCCGTCCGGCGAGCATTGGCCGGACACGCTGGCGACGGTCTCCGAGCTGTCGCACTCCGGCCTCGCGGGTATCGCGAGCGGCGTGGGCGGCGCGCTCTTCTGCTTCGTCGGCTGGCTCGGCCTGCTCCTGCTGGTGCTCCCGCGCCGGAACTGGGGACCGGCCCACTTCGCCGTGCTCATCGCGGGAACGCTCCTCTATCGCGGGCTGCTGGCAGCGCCCGAGATGAGCCGGGCGATCCTGCTGGGGCTCGTCGCGCTGCCGCTGGTCGCCGCGCTGGTCGTGTCCATCGGTGAGGATGACGACGACCAGGAGCGCGCTACCCGGCTGCTCGTCGTGGTGTGGTTTCTCGCCACGTTCCTGCTCGCGTGGGAATGGGTGCGCTTCACGATCCTGCTCGTGGCGCCGTTCGCGCTCGCGTTCGGCGTCGCGCTCGGCCGCCTGACGTCGTGGTTCGAGGAGGCGGCTGGTCCGTGGCGTCCGGCCGCGCGAGTGGCCGGCTGGCTCGTGGTCGCGGCCGTTCTCCTGCAGCCGCTCCGGAACGGACTCGACGCTGCGGACGCTTATCTGCCGCGCATGCGGGACGCCTGGTGGGACGGCCTGACCCGGCTCCGCCGCGAGGCGTCCGAGGACGCGGTCGTCGTCGCGTGGTGGGACTACGGCTACTTCGTGGAGTACGTCGCCGAGCGGGCGAGCGCGGCCGACGGGAGCACGCTCCTCACGCACGCGCCGCACTGGATCGCCCGCGCGCTCCTCGCCCAGAGCGAGCGCGAGAGCGCGGGTCTGCTCCGCATGATCGCCTGCGGCTCGGACGCGTCGCCGCACCCGGAGGGCGCGCGGGGCGCATGGGGAAAGCTGGTCGCCCACGGCATCGACGGCGGGACCGCACACGATCTGGTCATCGCCGTGGCCAGCCTCGATCGAGCGGCCGCAGCCGGGCGCCTCGGGGCGGCGGGCCTCGATGCGGCCGCGGTCGAGGACGTTCTCGCCTCGACGCACTGCACGCCTCCGCCGACCTACGTTGTGCTGAGCAGTGCGCAGGCCGCAGCGACGACGTGGACCGTGCTCGGCTCCTGGAGTGACGAGCCCGAGGCGCTGGAGCTGTCGGGCGATGCCACGCCCTGCCGTCCCGACGGCCATGGCACCCGCACGTGTGCCGTGCGAGCGGCGCTCGCGGATTCGCTGATCGAGCGCTTCGTCTATGCGGAGGCCGACCCGGCGGCGGGGCGGTTCGTGGTCCAGTCCTTCGACGGCGGGCCAGCGCGCGAGATGGCGCCGGCGGTCGTGATGCTCGCGGCCGGCGGTCAGGTGCGATCGCTCGAGCCGTCAGCCGCCGATCGCAGCCCGGTGGGAGTGCTCCTCAACGTCGAGCATGCCCGCGCCGTGGTGGGGACGCCGGCGTTGCTGCGCTCCACGTTCGCTCGCCTGATGTTTCTCGGCGACGGCGCGGGGAGCCCGTTCGAGCAGGTCGACGAGCGGACGGCGGCCGGCGAGCGGGTCGTGACCTGGCGAGTCCGCTACTTTCCCGATTGACGGACCGCGAGCGTGCAGAAGGTCTTCGACTTCTTGAGCGCCAGCGAGCCGTTGAACGGGAAATCGAGGGCGCCGACTCCCACCGTCGCTCCCGGGAACTTCGGCGTGCCCGAGTCGTCCTTGATGCTGAAGCAGACCAGGCTCAGCGCCGTATCGTTGGAGCCTCCGTTGTTGATGGGGTCGCAGTAGAGGACGGGCTTGAGGGCCTGCCCGGTCGTGCCCTGGAGGGTGCCGTTGAAGATCATGTCGACCGGCACGAACTTCGGCGAGCCCTTGGGCGGCTTCCCGGGGTAGCAGCGCCATCCCTGCGGGGCGATCTGCGTGGACGCGGTGTCCGTCCAGAGCAGCGACAGAACCGTTGCCGCGACCACGACGGCGGCGCACACGGCCCACGCTGGCCGGCGGCGGGTTCCTTCCATCGCTCGTCCTCCGTAGGCCGAGGTATCACGGCGCGGCTATTCGTGTCCAGGAGAATCCGGGGATGGATCATCCCTCGGCGGCGGCCAGGTGCCGGAAGGCAGCGTTGTCGCTCAGGAGGTCCTCGTAGCGGCCCTCGGCGGCGATGCGGCCATCGGCGAGCAGGACCAGGCGATCGCAGCAGCGGACGCTGGTCAGGCGGTGCGCGACGACCACCAGCGTGAGGACCCCGCGCAGCGGCTCGATGGCGCGCAGCAGCTCTGCCTCCGTGTGGTTGTCCAGCGCCGCGGTCGCCTCGTCGAACACCAGGACGTGGGGCCGGTGGTACAGCGCGCGCGCGATCCCGACTCGCTGGCGCTGCCCGCCCGAGAGACGGGCGCCTCGCTCGCCGACGGTGGTGGCGAGCCCCTGGGGCAGGCCCGCGACGAACTCGTCGAGCTGCGCCATGCGCACGACCTCACCCACCCGCTCCTCGTCGACGGCATCGTCCGCGACGCCGAGCGCGATGTTGCGGCGCAACGAGTCGTCCACGAGCGCGACGGTCTGCGGCACGTACCCGATCGCACGTCCCCAGGCGCGGCGGACCTCACGGAGATCGCGCCCGTCGATCGTGATGCGGCCGGCCGTCGGGGAGAGCAGTCCGCAGAGCAGGTCCACGAGCGTGCTCTTGCCCGCGCCGGTCGCACCGACGACGCCGACCGATTCGCCGCGCCGGATGGTGAGGTCGAGATCGGCCAGCGCGGGTCCCGGTGCGCCATCGTAGGCGAACGACGCGTTTGCCAGCACGATCGCGTTGCTGAAGGGAAGCGGTGCCCCGCCGGCGTCGCTGGCGAGCGCGGGAGCGGCGCCGGCCAGGTCCGCGTGCAGCGCGCGCACGGACGCCCCGCCGGCCCGGATCTCGTTCACCAGCATGAGGATGCGGTTGGCGGAGGGAATCACGCGAAAGCCCGCGTAGGCGTAGAGTCCGAGCAGCGGGACGACGTCCGGGCCGGGTCTGCCGAGGCGAACGAGTGCCACCACGACCGCCAGCGCCCCGAGCACGAAGACCGATTCGACCAGCACCCGGGGCAGGGCCGCGAGGGTGTCGGTCAGGTGCCGGACGCGCGCCAGTGCGTCCTGGCTGCGGGCGAACTGGCGGAAGAAGAAGCTCTCGCGGCCGAGGACCTTGATCTCCTTCACGGCGCCGAGGGTGGCCTGCACCCCTCCCAGCATGTCACGCTCCAGCGCGTACGTGCGCTCGCCCCAGCGGCGGGCGCGCGCCCGCGTCGCGTGCAGCAGGATCGCGCCCGTGGCGCCGAGCGCGAGCACGAGCCCGAGCGTCATGGCGGGTGACGTGAAACCGAGGACGGCCGTGATGGCGAGGACGACGAGCATCTCGGTGGCCACGGTGACGGCGGGCGCGAGCACCCGGCGGCAGACGTCGTCGGCGCCGGTGGTGACGTTGTGGATGAGCTCGGCCGAGTTGCGGCGGAGGTGAAAAGGGTAGGGCGCTCCCAGATAGACGGCGAGCGCGCGGCGCGCGATCTCGGCGCGTCCCTCGGCCACGCGTGCGGTCTGCACCCACGCCTGCCAGACCTGGAAGGCGTTCTTCGCCAGGTAGAAGAACGCCAGCAGGACCGTGAAGATCACCACGGTTCCACGCCAGTCGCCTCCGGCGAGCGCCGCGACCACGGGCAGGCGGCCTGCCGCCGCCGGATCCCCCACGATGCGGATGAGCACGTAGAGGGCGGCCGCGCCGAGCGCCTCCGCTCCCGCGGCGGCGAGCGACAGCGGCACGAGCGCCGCCCACTGCCGTCGCATGGCGGGTGGCAGAAGCGCGAGGGCGTTCCGGATGGTGGTCATCACGCCAGGTCCGGAACGAGCACCGGGCGGGCCGCTGCCGTCCAGGCGTCCGCCCAGCGCTGATCCGTCTCGCGTGCCACGCCTGCCCGGAGGCGGTCGAGCAGCGCGGCCTGATCGGGGAACCCATCGAGAACGCGGCGCAGGCACTCCACCAGCTCCTCGGCGCTGCGGAAGAGGAGGGCGTTGTCTCCCTCGCGTGCGAGCTCGCCCAGACACGGTCCGTAGTCGAACGCCACGACGGGCACCCCCGCGCCGAACAGGTCGGCCACCTTCATCGGGAGGTCGAGTCCCGACGCCGAGCGGTGCAGGCAGAGCCCGAGATCGGCCGCGCCGAGGAATCGGCGATACTCCGCGGAGGGCAGCCACAGGGTGCGCAGGTGAACCCGCTCGAGCCGGAGCGCCGCGAAGCGGCGCTCGTAGTCCGCCCTGAGCGGTCCCTGACCCGTGACCACGATCGCGAGCCGCGCCCGCGTCGTCCCGACGCGCCGGTCCCACTTGAGGGCGGCGTCCACGAGCAGCTCGAAGTCCTCGTCGGCCGTCCAGCTGGTCGGACTGACGACGAGTGCCGGGCGTCCCTCGTCACCGTCGCCGGCGAGTCCGGGGAGGTCGAGGCGTAACGCCAGCTCGTCGAGCACTGCTCGCCGGTCGTCGGGAAGGAGCGGCTCGAAGCCCGCGCCGGGCCGGTCACGAAAGACCGTCGCACGACCGACCTTCCAGCGGACGAGCTCGGCGGCGAGCGCGCGCGAGACGCAGAGATGCG
Organism: uncultured delta proteobacterium; assembly: GCA_963815115.1. Taxonomy (GTDB): domain Bacteria; phylum Desulfobacterota; class Binatia; order DP-6; family DP-6; genus CAVQLX01. The sequence continues at coordinate 1,666,813 of CAWFFN010000005.1, forward strand.
CGTCCGCGCATCGTCCGAGGCCCCGTTCGAGACCGCGCGACGAGACCGACCAGGGGGTGTCGCGGGCCCAGGCGCAACGCCAGCATCGCCCAGCCGAGGTTGTGCCAGTCGACGACCAGGCGGGCGCTCCGGATGCGGCAGACGGCGAGCGCCACCACGAGCGCCGGGATCGTGGGCGGGTTCTGCACCAGGATCACGCTGCGGGGCTCGACGGTGCCGGAGAGCGTCGCGAGGAGCGCGGCGGCTGCGCGGACGGCGTTCCAGAGGGCGACGGCCAGGAAGAGCGGGCGGGGCAGCCCGTGGCGTCGGGCGCCAGCCGGCGCCGCGAGGATGTGCACCACGACGCGGGGGTCGTTTGCGATCTCGGACGGGATACTCGGTCTCCTCGTAGCCCACGAGGTGCACGTCCGCGCCGCTGTCGGCCAGCGCACGTGCGTGGTACAGCATCCGCGGGCTGCGCCCCAGATCCCCCAGCACCACCACGGTCACGCGGAAGCGAGGCATGGAGACGGCCGGTGTCATAGCCCACCCGCCGCGGACGCTCCACGGGCGCCGCATCGCCATCGCGGGGGGTGGAACCGCGGGCCACGTGCAGCCGGCGCTCGCCGTCGCCGAGGCGTACCGCGCCGCGGTGCCCGACGTCGAGGTCCTCTTCCTGGGGACGCCGACCGGAGCCGAGAGCCGGCTGGTGCCGGCGCACGGCCATCGGCTCGCGACGGTGACGGCGGCGCCGTTCTTCGGCGTCGGACCGGTCGGCCGGCTGCGCAGCGTCACGGCGCTGGCTGCCGGCGCCGCGCAGGCGCGCCGCGTGCTGCGCGCCGAGGGGATCGAGCTCATCCTCGGCCTCGGCAACTTCGCAGCCGCCGGCGCAGTCCTGGGCGCCCGGACGCTCGGACTCCCCACCGTGATCCACGAGGCCAACGCCGTGGCGGGGGTGGCGAACCGGCTGCTCGGCCGGCTGGTCGATCGCGTGCTGCTCGGCTTCGCCGACGCCGCGCCGGCCTTTCCACGCGGCGCGACACTGCTCACCGGCACGCCGGTCCGGGCCGCGCTCGGCGGGCTGGCGACCTCGCGCGAGACGCGTGCCCCGGGAGCGATTCGACTCCTCGTCCTCGGCGGATCGCAGGGCTCGCCGTTCCTGAACGCGCGCGTGCCGGAGGCGGCGGGGCGCGTGGCGGGTCGCGGGCTCGCGGTGGAGGTCTGGCACCAGACCGGCCGTGGCGACACCGATCCGGTGCGCGCCGACTATCAGCGCAACGGCGTGCCCGCCCGCGTCGTGTCATCCCTCGACGACATGACGGACGCCTACCGCTGGGCAGACATCGCGATCGCGTGTGCCGGTGCAGTCACGCTGGCCGAGCTGGCCGTCGTCGCGCTCCCGGCGCTCCTGGTGCCGCTCGCGACGGCGGCGCTCGACCACCAGCGCGCGAACGCGAGCGCCTTCGCCGCTGCCGCCGGCGTATGGTGGACGGGCGAGAACGCCTGGGATGCGACCGTCGTCGAGGAGCGGCTCGCCGCGCTGGTCGCCTCGCCGGATGAACGGCGCACTGCCAGGATACGGATCGCCGCCGCGGCCAGGCCGGAGGCGGCTGCCGACGTGGTGGCGGCCTGCGAGGCTCTCCTCCGGTCGGCCGGTGCGCGCAGGTGACGAGGGCTCACCGGGAGCCGCGCGCGCGCAGCCATCGCGCCGTGACGGCGATGGCGAGCACGGCGCCGCCGACGGCGGCGATCGTTGCGGGGCGTCCGGCGACGACGGCGACGACGGCGACGGCGCCGAACGTGGCGCAAACCCCGTAGAGGAGCAGCACGGCGCCGCGGTGGCTCATCCCGTCGCCGAGCAGGCGGTGATGGATGTGTCCCTGGTCCGCCCGCGCGATGCCCCCGACACCGGCGGCGAGCACGCGCCGCAGCACGGCCAGCGCCGTGTCTGCGACGGGGAGCCCGAGGGCCAGCACCGGTGCGAGCACGACGACGGCGGTCGCGCTCTTGGCCAGCGACTCCAGCGCGAGAATCGCCATCGTGTAGCCGATGAGCAGGCTTCCCGTGTCTCCCAGGAAGATCGAGGCGGGCGGAAAGTTGTAGGCGAGGAACCCGGCCAGTCCACCGCCGAGGGCAGCCCACATGCCGGCGGCGTCGTACCGCCCCTCGGCCAGACAGACCAGGCACAGCGCCGTCGCGGCGATCGCACCGGTGCCGGCGGCGAGACCGTCGAGGCCGTCGATCAGGTTGATGGCGTTGGTGATGGCGACGATCCAGGCGACGGTGAGCACGCCACCGGCGCCGCCGAGGTCGAGCCAGTGTCCGGTGAAGGGATTGGTGAGACCCTCGAGGGTGTAGCCGCCGGCGACGGCGAGCGTGGCGGCGAGCACCTGGAGGGCGAGCTTGGGGGCGACCGGGAGCCCGGCCAGGTCGTCAGCCACGCCGATTGCGACGATCACCGTGAAGCCCGCGATCAGCAGCCCCGGGGTGCGCCCTGGCGCAGCCAGCGCGTGGAGTGCGCTGCCCCCCGCGAGCCCGTCCAGGACGAGCGCGCCAGCGACGGCGACGAGGACCGCCAGTCCGCCGAGCCGCGGAGTGGGGCGGACGTGCACGCGGCGCGGACCTGGATCGTCGACGGCCCCGATGCGCCTGGCGGCGGCGCGCACCACGGGAGTGACCAGCAGAGCGAGCGCTGCCGCGGTCGCGGCGAGGATCAGGTATTCCACCGTCGCTCACCCGCCCCAGACGAGGGTGCTACCACCGCCCCGCCGGCGCACGCCACCGCGGGTGAGGCGGCGCGTGCTGGTCTTGCCGGCGGTGCCGAGGTAAGCGGGCGAGTGCCGGCAAGAGACCGCGTGCCGCGCCTGCCGCGCTCCAGGATCGCGCTCCGCCACTACGCCCTCGTGAGCGCCCCTGCGTTCGTGGCATCGCGCGTGCTCGATCGGCTGGTGCGGCCGCGGGTCTATCTCGGCGACCATACCCTGATGACCCGGACGGTCTTCGGTCACGTCCTCTACCTGGACACACGCGACGACAGCCTGTTGCCGGCGCTCGCCCTGCGCGGGGTCTGGGAGCCGAACGTCACGCGTGTCTTCCTGCGCCTGCTGCGGCCCGGCATGCGAGTGGTCGAGATCGGAGCGAACGTGGGCTACTACACCGTTCTGGCGGGCTCGTGCGTCGGCCCGTCGGGCAGCGTGGTCGCCTTCGAGGCCAATCCGCGCGCCGCGGAGCGCCTGCGACGCGCCGTCATCGTGAACGGCTACCAGTGGTGGACGCGCGTGGTCGTGTCGGCCGTCGCGGACCGCCAGGGTCGGGCGACGCTCCACCTGCTCGAGCGCCAGCAGGGAAGCTCGAGTCTCTTCCCGCGAGGCGACGCGTACCTCGAGCACCACGCCGAACAGGCGAGCCCGCTCGAGGTGCCCGTGACCACGCTCGACGGGTTTCTCGGGCCAGACCCCGCGCCGATCGATCTGCTGAAGATCGACGCGGAGGGCACCGAGCCGTTGATCTTCGCGGGCATGAGCGAGCTGCTCGCGCGCAGCCCGCATCTGCGCGCGGTGATCGAATTCGCCCCGCCGCTCATGGCGAACGCCGGGCGCGACGCGGGAGCATTTCTCGACACGCTCGCGTCACTCGGCTTTCACATCGACGTGATCGACGCGCGCGGCGGCCTTTGCACCGCGACGACCGCGCAGCTCCTCGCCGCCGAATCGAGCGAGCTGCTGCTCTCGCGCTGAGCGCGCTCAGAGATCGAACGCGGCGCTCAGGTCTCCCATCCCTCGCCGCACGCCCGGCAGCGGCTCGAGATCGAAGCGGCGCGTGATGAACTTCAGGATCGAGGTCGTGTCGTAGCGGGTGTGATCGACGAAGCCGCGCCGGGCGAAGGGCGAGATGACGATGGTGGGGATGCGGGTGGCCGGCCCCCAGCGGTCGCCCGCGGGCGGCGGGACGTGATCCCAGAAACCCCCGTTCTCGTCGTAGGTGACGATGATCGCCGTGCTCTGCCAGAGCGGGCTCGCCTGGATGCGCGCGACGATCTCGGCGATGTGCCGGTCGCCCGGCAGGATCGTGGTGTAGCCGGGATGCTCGTTCAGGCTGCCCTCGGGCTTGTAGAAGGCGACCTGGGGCAGGGCGCCCGAGTCGATGTCCGCCAGGAGCTGGTGGAGGTCCTTCAGATGATCGGTGCGGTCTGCCGTGCCGGGAGCGAAGCGCGCGAAGTAGTTGAACGGCTGGTGATGGGGCTGGAAGTTGACGGGGTTCTCGTAGATCACGCTGCGCTTGACGTCCGGGGGCTGCATCCCGTCTCTGGTAGCGGCTTCCCAGGCTCCCGCGTACCAGGCCCACGAGATTCCCCTCGCGGACAGCGTGTCGCCGATGGTCTTCTGACGCTGGGGCGGTAGCGGATGCTTCGACGGATCCGCGAGGCGCGGATCGCCGCCGGGCGCGGGAGGAATCTGGCTGGGCTGGAACGGCGGCTGCTCGGTGTTCACGGCGTATCCGTCGGGCGTCACGCTGCCGTCGAAGAGAAACGGCGGCCCCGACATCGCGGAGGCCGGGGAGCCGGGTCTGGCGAGCAGCTCCCCGTTCTGGTCGAGCATCACGCGCACCGACCACGGCGCGTCGGGATCCACGGGCGTGCACGCGCAGACGAGCCAGAAGTGGTTCAGGAACGACCCGCCGAATGCGCCCATGAAGAAGTTGTCGGCCAGCGTGTACTGGCGTGCCAGGGCCCACATCGGCAGCGTCGCGCCGTCGTAGTAGCCCATGGGCAGGGCGCCGCCGTCGGACATCGCGACGTACCGGTCGAGCTTGCCGCCGTCGATCTGCGCCCGGTTCTGGTAGTAGCGATGGACGAGATCCCGCGTCCGCTCCGCGATGGACCGGTTGATCGGCGCCGCGTCGATGCGGAACGTCGCGTTCGGAAGGTTCGTCGGAAAGGTGGGATCGGGCACGTTGCCATTCCACACCGGTCCGGGAGCGCTGGGCTTCCATACCGGCGGGAGCACCGGCAGCGGCTTGCCGTCGCGATCGACCTGGATGGTTCGCCTGGCGTTGCCGATCCCGTTGGCGCCCGGGAACAGGCCGTAGAGGTGATCGAAGCTGCGGTTCTCGGCGTAGATGACGACGATGTGCTGGATCGCGTCGAGTCGCCTCGGCCCCTGGCCGGCTCGATACGGCGAGCACCCGGCGAGGGACAGGAGGGCCAGGAGGAGGAGACGGAAGACCAGGCGCAACGCTCACCTTCCGCGACGGGGGCGTATCACCGATGGCGTGCGACGGCGAACGACTACTTGACGGTGATCGTTCCTTGCCGGCCCAGCTTCTCGTCCATCGGCCGCGCCTGGTCCATCACCTTGACGGTGAAGGCGTAGTAGCCCGGCGCGAACGAGCAGACGCTTCCGAAGTCACCTGGCGGCATGTCCGCGACGAGATGGCCATCCTCCCCGGTGCGGAACTCCGCCCACGGCGCCTCGCCACGTTCCAGCCGCTTCGGGTCTGCCAGGCGGCACGTGACCTTTCCGGCCTGTACGCTGGGAGTCACGAACTCGACCCGCAGGGGCTGGTCCGCCGTGCTGGTGAACCCGACGGTCTCCGCCGTTCCGATCGTCAGATCCGGCGGATCGATGATGCTCCGGCCGATCAAGATCGTCTTGCGGGCCGGCGCCGCGCTGGAGGTGGGGGCGGGTCGGGTCTGCCCCGCACACCCGGCCAGCGCCGCCAGTCCAAGTCCTGCCCCGAGCACACGCGTCCATCGGGTCATCGATGGGCTCCCCCTTTCGTCCGGTGATGAGGCTTCTGGCGTGACGCACTCTTCCCTGTCAAGGAGCGCGTACTCCGACCTCGCGCCTCGCCCGACCCTTGACCGCTACACCGCGCGACGCGAGAAGGGGGACATGAGCGGCGTCGACCTGCGCGGCCGCACGGCGATCGTCACCGGCGCCGGGCGAGGCATCGGGGCGGCCATCGCACGCGGGCTCGACGCCGCCGGCGCCCGGGTGGCGCTGGTTGCGCGCACGGAGACCGAGCTGCGCGAGGTGGCTGCAGGCCTTCGCAACGACCCCGTCGTCGTGACGGCCGATCTCGGCACGGCGGGGGGACCGGCCGCAGCCGCCGCCGCCGCGCTCGACGCATTGGGTGGACGGCTCGACGTGCTCGTGAACAACGCCGGTGCCGGCGTCCGCAAGGACAGCCACACCCTGACGGTCGAGGAGATGGATCGTCTGTGGCACGTCAACGTGCGCGCCGCGCTCCTGCTCGGCGCAGCCGTCCTGCCCGCGATGATCGCCCGCGGCTCGGGCTCGATCGTGAGCATCTCCTCGATCTCCGGGCGCCGCGGGGCGCCGCGGCGCGCGCTCTACGCGGCCACCAAGGCCGCCCTCGACGGCATGACGCGTGCGCTCGCCATGGAGTACGGCCCGCGCGGCATCCGGGCGAATGCGGTGGCGCCGGGCGTGGTGGAGACCGCGATGTGGCGCGAGCATCTCGCCGAGCCCGGCGTGGCCGACGCGGTGCTCGGCGTGATTCCGATGCGCAGGCTCTCGACGGCGGAGGAGGTCGCGGACGTGGTGGTCTTCCTGGCTTCCGACGCGGCGCGCGCGATCACCGGCGAGGTGATCTCGGCGGACGGCGGCATCCACTCGACGGTCAACCTCTGGCCGACGGTGTGACGGGTGACACGGCCGCTGCCGCCTCAGGGGAGGCCGGCGCCGTGCTTGCCCTTCGGCTGCAGGCTCAGCCGACCCGCCGCGCACTGGCTCCCGGTGTCGATCGTGATCTCCACCGGCGACAGCAGTGGACTCCCGGGCTTCATCCGCCCGAGGATCACCGTCGCCTTCGCCGGTCCCGTCCTGGGCACCACCAGGCGAACGCATTTGATGGGCGGGCAGAGCGTCATCCGCTGGTCGAAGAATCCGTACGTCTGGTGGAAGAGCTTCTGCCACTGCTGCGTTCCGATGGTGCAGCAGACCTGCTCGCCCGAATCGGCGCGGATCTGCACGCGCACGTCCTGGGCGCGCGGGTCGACCCCGGCGAACGCGCCGGGGGCCAGCGTGGCCGTGGCGCGCAGCGTGGACTTCCCCGGGCGGAAGCGTGCCTGCGTGAAGGTGAGGGACTGGGCCGTGCAGCACGCCGGGTCCTCGGCGTCGACGAGCCCGTTCTGGTCGTCGTCGATGCAGTTGCCGCAGTCCTCCGGCGTCAGGCCCGGGGTTGCGACGGTCGCGGTGTCGTCGGAGGGATTCGGATCGGGCTCCGTGGCCGTCACGGTGGCCGTGTTGCTGAACGCGTTGTCGTTCGCGCGCGTTCCGACGATGGCCACGGTCGCGGTGGCACCCGACGCGAGGTCGCCGAGGACGCACGTGACGACCTGCACGGCGGTGGTGCAGGTGCCCTGGCTCGGCGTCAACGTACCCGGGGTCACGGCAGAGGGCAGGGGATCGACCACGGTGACGTTCGTCGCCTTCGCCGGACCCGCGTTGGTGACCGTGAGCGTATAGCTGAGCGCCTCGCCGTTCCTCGGCTGCGCCGGGCTGACGCTCTTCGTGAGGTGGAGGTCGGCCTGCGCCGGAACGGTCGTCTGTGCCGTGGCGCCGTTGTTCGTCGCGACCGGGTCGGGCTGATCGCTCCTGACCGTCGCGGTGTCGACCAGCGCGCCGGACGCACTCGGCAGGACGCGCACGACGATGGTGGCCGTCAGCGTACCGCCGCTCGCGAGGCTGGCGACCGTGCAAGTGATCGGGTTGCCGCCGGTGCAGGCTCCGGCGCTCGCGGTGGCGGACACGAGCTGGACGCCGGCCGGTAGCGTGTCGGTGAGGAGCACGTTGCTCGCCGAGGCCGGGCCGTGGTTCACGACCCGCAGGGTGTAGGTGACCTGGGTACCGGATGCTGCGCTCGTGGGCGTGCCGGTCTTGCTGACCTCGAGATCGGCGTCGGTCGGTGGTGGAGGCGACACGAGCCCGACCTCCGTGGTGACGCTGCCGGTGTCGTCGGACGCATCGGGATCTGGAGTCGAGCTTGCCACCGTGGCGCTGTTCACGACCTCGGTGGCCTCGGGCAGCACGGTGTAGGTCGCGACGATGGTGCGCGAGCCGCTCGGCGCGATCGTCCCCAGCGCGCACGGGAACGCGGTCATGCAATCGCCGCCGTTGGACACGAAGGCGAGACCCGGCGGCGTCGGGTCGGTCACCACCACATCGGTCGCGGTCGACGCCCCCGCGTTGCTCACCACGATGGTGTAGGACACGCGCTCTCCGGGGAACGCGCTCGCCGGGCCGGCCTTCGTCACGCCGAGGTTCGCCGAGGATGTGAGATCCGTCGAGTCGGTGGCGTCGTCGCTCGTCGGGTCGGGATCGACGGTCCCGGTGGGCGCCCGCACGCTCGCGGTGTTCGTCACCGCGCCCGTGGCATCGGGCGGCACCGTGGCGGTCGCGATGAACGTGGCGCCGCCGCCGGCCGGCAGATCGACGGTCGTCGCGATGGCCCCCGTACCGCCGGGGGTGCCGCAGCTTCCGCCAGGAGTCGCGCTGCACGACCAGCTCGCGCCCGTCAGCGGCCCCGGGAAGGTGTCGCCGACTGGCGCCCCGGCGACGTCGCTGGGTCCGGCGTTCTGGACGGTGATGGTGTAGGTCAGCGGGGCGCCGGGAAGAGCCAGCGTCTGGCCGTCGGTCTTGGTGATGGAGAGGTCGGCGACCAGCGCCGTCGTGCCCGGTACGCTGCTCGCGTCGTTCGCCGGGTTGGGGTCGATCTCGTTCCCGGCGGTGCGGCTGGCGGTGTTCGTGAAGGAGCCCAGCCTGGTGACCCGTGCCGTGATGGAGAGGATGGCCGAGCGGGTGGCCGGGAGGTTGCCGACCGTCCACGTGCCGGAGTCCTCGTCGTAGGTGCCCTGCGACGCCGGGGCCGACACGACGGCAAACCCGGGCGGCAGCAGGTCGGTGACCACGACGCCGGTGGCTGGGCTCGGCCCGTGGTTGGTCGCGGTGACCGTGAAGCTGACCTGGCCTCCGACCGCCGGCGAGGCGGTGCTGATCGTCTTGCCGACGTCGATGTCGGCGGTGGCGGCGGCGTTGAGCGACAGGCTCGCCTGGTCGTTGAGCGGGTTGGGGTCGATCTCGGTCTGGCCGGTCTTCCGCGCCACGTTGACCAGCGTGCCCGTCGTGTTGACCGACGCGACGACGGTCAAGGTGGCCGACGTCGAGGCGGTGAGGTCCCCCACCGTCCAGATGCCGCTGGCCGCGTCGTAGGTGCCCTGCGACGGAGCGGCCGATGTCAGCGCGAGGCCTGCCGGCAGCGCGTCCTGCACCTCGACGCCGGTGGCGTCGCTCGGCCCGCGGTTGGTCGCGGTCACGGTGAAGGTGACGCTCTCGCCGACCGAGGGTGTCGTCTTGTCGGCCGTCTTCTGGACGGCCACGTCGGCCGCGGCGGCGACGTTGATGGTGGCGGCACCCGACTCGTTGCCCGGGTTGGGGTCGGGCTCGTTGCCGCCCGTGCGAATGGCGAGGTTGGTGATGTCGCCGGGCTGCGTCACCTGCGCCTGGATCGTCAGCTCGACCGACTGGCCGGCGGCGAGGGCGGAGATCACCCACTCGCCGCTCGAGTCCGTGTAGGCGCCCTGCGTGGGCGACGCCGACACGAAGGACAGGCCGGCCGGCAGGAGGTCCGTGACGACGACTCCCGTCGCAGCGTTGGGGCCGTTGTTGCGCGCCTGGATCGTGAAGCTGACGGAGTCGCCAACCAGGATTCCGGTCGCGGGAGCGACGGACTTGGTCACCTCCACGTCGGCATTGGCGTCGACCGGCGTCTGTACGCTGGCGGAGTCGTTCCCCGGGACGGGGTCGGGTGTCTGGCTCGACACGCTCGCCGTCTGCACGATCGGGTTCGGCGTCTGGTAGCCCGGCGGCACGAGCAGGGTGGTGGTGATGGTCCGAGACGCTCGCGGGGCGAGCGTGGCCAGCGTGCACGGGAACGGCGTCGTGCAGTCGCCGCTGTTGGAGACGAAGGTCAGACCGCTCGGTGTCGAGTCGTTCACCACGACGTTGGTCGCGGTGGACGGCCCCTCGTTCGTCACGACGATGGTGTAGACGGCGGCGTTGCCCGGAACCACGGTCGGCGGTCCGGACTTCGTCAGGGCCAGATCCGCCTGCGGCGTCAGCTCATCGGTGTCGGTGGCGACGCCGGAGCCAGGATTGGCGAAGCCCGCAGGAGGCATCGCTTCGGCGGTATTGGTCAGCGTCCCCGTGGCATCCGCCGGGACGGTGCCCGTCAGCACGAACGTCGCGGCAGTGTTCGCGGGCAAGTTGACGGTCGTGTCGATCGAGCCCGCCCCGGTCGGCGTCGTGCAGCTCCCGCCGCCCGTCGCGCTGCACGTCCACGTCGCGCCGCTCAGCACCGTCACCTGATCCTGCACGCTGACACCGCTGGCATCGCTCGGGCCGCTGTTGGTGACGGTGATGGTGTACGTGGTCGGATTGCCCGGTACCACGCTGGCCGTCCCGTCGTCCTTCGTCACCGTCAGCGTGGCCTGCCGGTCGCTCAGGCTCGCGCTCGCGCTACCGGCGTTGTTCGCCGGAACCGGATCGGGCGTGGCGCTCGACGCCGTGGCCGTGTTCTCGATCGGATCGGGGCCGGCGTAGTTGCCCGGGATGTGGAAGAGCGAGGTGATGGTGGCGCTCGCCCCCGGCGCGAGGGTGCCGAGGGTGCAGGGGAACACGGTCGTGCAGGCGTCGCCGTTCGAGGTGAACGTCAGCCCCGTCGGGGTCGGGTCGTCGACCACGACGCCGACGGCCGTCGAGGGACCGATATTGGTGACGACGGTCGTGAAGGTGATGTCGTCGCCGGCCGTCACCGAGCCCGAGCTCGCCGTCTTGCTCACCTGCACGTCCGCGGAGGGGGTGATGGCCGTCGTGTCGGTCGCCGTGTCGTCTCCGGGTGTCGGATCGGTGGTGCCGGCGGGCGGCGTGACGCTGGCGCTGTTGGCGAGGGCTCCGATGGCGTCCGGTGTCACCGTGACCGTGGCGGTGAAGATCGCGGCCGCGCCCGCCGGCAGGTCGACCGTGGTCGCGATGGGACCGTCGCCGCTCGCCGTCCCGCAGGCGCCCCCGTCGGTGGCGCTGCACGTCCAGGTGACGCCCGTCAGCACCACCGGGAACGTGTCGCTCACCGATGCGCCGGTCACGGTGCTGGGTCCGGCGTTGGCGACCGTGATCGTGTAGATCTCCATCGCGCCGGCAACCACGGTGTCGAGTCCGTCCGTCTTCGTCACGGACAGATCGGCCACGCGACCCGCCGTCGCCGTGACGCTCCCCGAGTCGTTGCCGGGGTTCGGATCTTCCTCGCTGGCCGAGGTCTTGATGGCGGTGTTGGTGAACGGGCCGGGCTGCGCGACCAGCGCCGTGATCGAGAGCACGGCCGACTGGGACGCCGCGATGCTCCCCGCGGTCCAGGCGCCGCTCGCCGGGTCGTAGGTGCCCTGCGAAGGCGTGGCCGACACGAACGTCAGTTCCGCAGGCAGCTGGTCCGTGATCAGCACGCCCGTGGCGGGGCTCGGGCCGAGGTTGGTCGCCGTCACGGTGAACGTCACCTGCTGGTCGACCGCGGGCGTCGGGTTGCTGATCGCCTTGGTGACCCGGATGTCGGCCGTGGTGCCGGCGTTGAGCGAGACGCTGGACTCGTCGTTGGCCGGATTGGGATCGGCCTCGGTCTGCGTCTTGTTCGCCGTGTTGACGATCATCCCGGGCGTGTTCACGGAGGCGAGCACGGTGAGGGTGGCCGAACCCGGGAACGGAATCGCGCCGACCGTCCACGCCCCGGTGGCCGCGTCATAGGTCCCCTGCGACGGCGTGGAGGCGACCAGCGCGAGACCCGCCGGCAGCGCGTCGGTGACCGTGATCCCGCTCGCGTTGCTCGGTCCGTTGTTGGTCGCGGTCACGACGAAGGTCACGATCTGACCGACCGATGGCGTCGGGTTGTCCACCGCCTTCTGGATGGCGACGTCGGCCGCGGCAGCGGCGTTCAGCGTGGCGACCGCGGAATCGTTGCTGGTGTCGGGATCGGGTTCGTTCGCCGACGTCTTGGTGGCGGTATTGGTGATCGTCCCCGCCTGGGTGAGCACCGCCGTCATGGTCAGCGTCGCGTTGGCGCCGTTCTGGAGGTCGCCCACCTGCCACTGTCCCGAGGACGGGACGTACGATCCCTGCTGCGGCGAGGCCGAGACGAAGGTCATGCCGGCGGGGAGCACGTCGGTGATGACGACCCCGCTCGCCTGGTTCGGGCCGTTGTTGAGGACGCTGACGAACAGCGTCACCGTGTCGCCGACGAGCGCCGAGGTCGGCGCGACGCTCTTCAGGACCGCGACGTCGGCGTTCAGGTCGACCGGGGTCTGCGCGCTCGTGCTCCGGTTGCCCGGGTTCGGGTCCGTCGTGGTGTCGAACACGCTGGCCGTGTTCACGATCGGATTGGGCGAGGTGTAGCCGAGCGGGACCTCGAAGGTGGCGGTGATGGTACGGGTCTCTCCGGGTAGCAGCGTCCCGAACTCGCACGGGAATGCCGTGTTGCAGTCACCGGAGGTCGACACGAAGTTCAGCCCGGCCGGCGTCGGGTCGTTCACGGAGGCATCGCGGGCGGTGGACGGCCCCGCGTTGCGGACGACCAGCGTGTAGACGACGTTGGTGCCGGGGACGGCGGCGGTCAGCGGGCCCGTCTTGACGACAGAGAGGTCGGCCAGCCCATTCACCTGGTCGGTGTCGGTGTCAGCGACCTGGGAGGTTCCGCCCACTCCCGGCGGGTTCGCGGCGGTCGCCGTGTTGCTCACCGCCTCGCGGGCGTCGGCCGCGATCGTCGCGGTCAGCAGGAAGGTCGCGCTGGTCCCCACCGGCAGGTTCACCGTCGTGTCCAGGGCGCCGGAGCCGCTGCCCGCGGCGCAGCTTGCGCCTCCGCTTCCGCTGCACGTCCAGATGAAGCCACTCAGCTCGGGTGTCACCGGATCGGTCACGCGGACGCCGGTCACGGCGCTCGGCCCCGTGTTGCCGACCGTGATGGTGTAGGTCGTGGTGTTCCCCGGGACGGCGCTCGACGTGCCGTCGGTCTTCGTGATCGTCAGGTTGGCAACCGGCGCCGCGACACTCACCGACGCCTGCGCCGCGTTGTTGCCCGTCGCCGGGTCGGGCGTGTCGCTCGTCACGCTCGCCAGGTTCACGATCGGATCGGGAGTCGTGTAGGTGCCGGGTACGGAGAACGTCGTCGTGACGGTCCGGGTGGCACCCGGCGCCAGGGTCCCCAGGGCACACGGGAACGCGGTCGTGCAGGCGCCGCTGTTGGAGACGAAGCCGAGGCCGGGGGGCGTGGGATCGGCGAGGACCACGTTGGTCGCGACCGACGGTCCGTCGTTGGTCACGGTGATCGTGAAGGTGACGTTCGTTCCCGCCACGGCGCGGTCGGGGCCGTCCTTCGCGACGGTCACGTCGGCCATGGCCGCCACCGGGCTGATGACCGCGGCCGGGAACGGCTGGAGCGACCCCGGCCCGTCCGCGTCGATCGTCGCGGTGTTCGTGATCGGCATCGTCGCGCTCGGGTCGACGACGACCTGGAACACCAGGCTCGCGGAGCGGCTGGCGGCGATGACGCCTGGCGGATCGCCGGAATCGTTGATCAGCGCGCCCAGGGCGAAGGGCATCATGCCGCCGACGTCGGGGATGGCGACGGCGTTCAGGGTCGTGCTGCCCGGGATGTACGTCGTCCCCGCGGGGATGGGGTCGGTCAGCGTCACCCCGGTCGCTGCGGCGGTGCCGGTGTTCTGGATCGCCACCGCGTACTCGAGCGGCGCACCGGGCACGGCCGGTGTCGGCGATGCGGTCTTGGCGGCCTCGATGCGCGGCACCAGGGTCGTCACGGTGTTGGTCGTGAAGGTGCCGTTCTGCGTGGGCTGCCCCGCACAGCTCACGTACTGATACGTGAAGCTCGCCGTGGCGTCGTACTGCGCCGGCGCCGGGCTGGCGGGGATCGAGTTCACCCTCACCTGGAACTGCACCGTTTTCGAGCCGCCGCCGGCAACGGTGCCGAGGTTGACGCCAGCACCCGGGTTGGCGCCGGGCTGGACGACGCCGTCCACCTTGAAGCTCCCCGCAATGAACGTCGTGCCCGGGGGGGGCGGATCGGTGAACACGACGTTGGTCGCGTCGACGATCCCGGTGTTCGACACCGTCGTCGTGTAGGTGAGCGTGTCGCCCACGAAGGTCGTCGCCTTGTCGACCGACTTGGCTTGCGGGAACACCGGCGCGCCGACGTCGATCTGGAGCCCGAGGGCGGAGATCACGTAGGTGTCGCCGCTCGTCGTGCCCTGCGCGAACGCCTGGGTCTGCCCGTTCCTCAGCTGCGCCGAGACGTCGACGTTGGTGATGTCCCAGCCCTGACGGCCGCCCGAGGTGAGGCTGCTCGTGAAGGCGTTGGCGTTGCGGGTGCCGAAGGTGCCGCCGGTGTCGAGCGTACCGTCGTCGCGGTTCACCTGGGAGGCGAAGAAGTTGGTCTGCGGATTGTTCGGCCCCTTCAGCTGGTTCGTCGTCCCCAGCGGCGTCGCCGGGCCGAACAGCATCGTGTCGTTGGTCTTGTTGGCGTCGCCCTCCATCGCGCTGACGGCGAGTCGACCGGAGAGCTTCCCCGCCGGCGGCGTGCAGAAGCCGCTCGTCGACGCCGCCGGTGCGCCGGACAGCTCCGAGCCGACGAAGAGCGCCAGGTTACGCACCGGCTTGGAGAAGTCCTGATAGACGACCGCGAGCGTCCAGCCCGCAGAGTTGTTGGTGTTGTCCGATGCGCCGACCGTCGCCGGCACGCCGCCGACCGTGTAGGTTCCGGTTCCGCCCGCCTGGATCAGCGAGGTGACGTTCGCCGTCCGGACGTAGAAGCAGTTGCTGGTGCAGCCAGCGCCCGTGTTCGGGCTGCCGAGCTGGCGCTGGAACGCCGGGTCCGGGGTGACGGTCGACGTCCCTGCCGGGGTCGTCAGCGTGATCGGGTTGTTGCGAGACCCGCTCACGTCCTGCCCGCCGAGGCCATAGCTGCCGCCCCACGTGAGCTCGGCGTAGAGCACCGTGCTGTTCGCGGGCAGGTTCAACGTGGCGCTCGAGGAGTTCTGCGCGAAGGCCAGGGTCGTGCCCGGGGGAAACGTCCCGACCTGGAGCGCCGTGTTGGTGGTGGTGAAGGCGCCGATCGCGTCCTGGGTGCCCGGCTGGTTCAGGTTCGACGCCTTGCTCAGGCCGAGGGTGTTGCCGGTGAAGCTGACGGCGCCGTTCGTGATGGTGCTGAAGCGCGTGACGTACTGCGCGTGGGCGGCCGTCGCGCCGAGCAGCATCACGATGATGGCCGAGGCCTCCAGCCAACGTGGGCGACCGGGACGCGCGATCTTGCCTACGGTACCCTCGGCCCGCGGTCGCATCGGCATCCTGCTCGTGCTCCTGACGGCCACCTCGGCCGGCTTGTCCACTGAATCGACCTGCGCGCTCGTCTGTGCGCGGGACTATCGCCAATCGGAACGGATCGTGTCCAGAGGGTAGCGCGCGGGGCTGGCAGTGGGGTGCTTGGAATCGTTCCCCGCGACCTTCCGGGCCGCGCGCCAGCCTGCTGGCCTCCAGGCGCCATGGAGCTCGACGGCATCCATCCAGTGTCGCAGCTGTCGCACGAGTGTCGCACGTGTCGCATCGACGAGGGCTGATGGTCGACGTTCGAGGCCCCTCGCCGCGACGCGCGGAGCAGCAACGTGATGACAATCGCGGCTGCGGCCGCCGTGGTCGACCCGGCCGCGTGATCTCGCCTGGCGGGTGCTCGGTCTGCGGTGAGGACAGCCGCGCCCCGCGATCTTCCCGGTCGGGCGGTGCCCTGCTAGGCTCCGTGCGCCATGGAACGCGACGGCCTCCAGATGGTGGCGGAGCTGTCACACCGGGAACTCGTCCGCATCGCCACGGCAAGGGGAAGCCTCATTGACGAGAGCGACAAGGTCGGTGCCTTGCGCGCCGCTGGCCGGCTCCTCGACGACTTGGGAGCGCGGTGGGCGCTGATCGGGGGGGTGGCCGTCGGTATCCGGTCCGGCGTCCCACGGGCCACTCTGGACACCGATCTCGCGGTGGCGAGCGAGGTCGAGCGGGACGCCGTCGTACGCGCGCTCACGGTTGCCGGATTCTCGCTGCGCGGCGAGTTCGCCCATAGCGTGAATTTCCGCCACGCCAGCGGCGAGCCCGTCCGGATCGTGTTCGATCCACGGTTCGATCCCATGATCGAGCGAGCCGAAGAGATCCGGTTCGGTGACATCACGGTGCGAGTCGTCACGACGGCGGATCTGATCGAGATGAAGGACCGCGCCGCCGCGGATCCGGCACGGCGTCGGAGCAAGGCGCTCCGTGACGCTGCGGACGCCGCCCTCCTCCGTGGCGACGTGCCCGATCCCGATGAAGGCTGGTAGGCCAGTCGTCCCGCCGGATGCACTTCGGGATCCAGACGCCCCAGGAAGGCTCCACGTTCGAGGCTCTCGCCGCGCACTGGCGCTGCGCCGACGACTTGGGCTTCGACTCGGTCTGGCTCGACGACCACTTCTACTCGGTGGTCCGGCCGCGCGCGGAGGCGCAGGCGGAGGCCTGGACGCTGCTCGCCGCGCTCGCCCGCGAGACCGCGCGCGTGCGCATCGGCATCCTCGTCACCTGCAACTCGTACCGCAACCCCGCGCTGCTCGCGAAGATGGCGGCGACCGTGGACGTGCTGTCGAACGGCCGACTGATCCACGGCCTCGGCTCCGGCTGGTTCGAGGACGAGTATCAGGGCTACGGCTACGAGTTCCCCGACGTGAAGACGCGACTCGCGCAGCTCGACGAGTCGCTCCGGCTGCAGAAGCTTCTCTGGACCACGGACCGCCCGTCGTTCGACGGCCGCTTCTATCGCCTGCGCGACGCCTGGTGCGAGCCGCGCCCCGTGCAGAAGCCGTACCCTCCGATCCTCATCGGCGGTGGCGGTGAGAAGATACTCCTCCGCCTGGTCGCGCGCCACGCCGACATGTGGAACTGCTCCGGCACGCCCGAGGAGCTGGCGGGAAAGATCGAGGTCCTCCGCGCGCACTGCGCCGCCGAGAATCGCTCCCTCGACGCCATCGAGCGGACCTGGTTCGGCAACGTCGTCATCGACGTCGATGCCGGGCGGGCACGCGCCCGGCTGGAGCGGCTGGCGGCGGCATGGGGCGTGTCACCGGACCAGATGGCCGCCCGCGCGCTCGCCGGCACCCCGGACGAGGTGATCGACCGCATCCACGCCTATCGGGATGCGGGCATCACCGGGTTCATCGGGATGTACGGGCGGGTCGAGGACCAGCGCAGCACGCGGCTGGTCGCGGAGCGCGTGATGCCGGCCTTTCGCTGACCGGGCGGGCGCGCTCAGTCGTCCGGCGGAGGGTCGGGCCGGGGAGCGCGGCCACGCGTGATCGCCAGGCGCAGCAGCTTCTGGAGCGACTCGAACCCCGGGAAGCTCTGCGTCATGGTGAGGAACGAGCGCAGCAGCGAGAGCGGGTCGAACCCGTCGACGCCCGCGACCATGCGCTCGCGAATCGCGTCGACGACCTCCTTCTGGAGCTGCTCGACGTCGGGAAGGCCGAGCATCCGGCGGACCTCGGTGGCCGAGATGTCGAACTCCAGGCGAATCTTCATGTCGCGTCCCCGCAACCCCCGGCTCCGGCGATGACGGAATCCGCCGGCGCCGGGCCGGGGTGGAGCGGTTCTATCAGCCGGCGCTCGCGCGCTGGAAGGCCGGGCGCGCCGCGCACCGCCCGAGATAGGCGGTCGCGTTGGGAGACTTGTCGCCCATCGAGCCCATCATCTGGCACCAGGCGAGCGTCGAGCCCACCATGACGTCGGCGGCGGTGAACTGGGAGCCGAGGATCCATTCGCGCCCCGCGAGCGCGCCGTCCACCACCGTGATCGCCGCGGCGAGCTGCTGCCGCGCTTCGTCGACGAGCTTCGGGATGCGCTCCGCCTCGGGCAGCCGCACGCTGTGCAGGAAGATCGTGACCGCCGGCGGCTCGATGCCGCACATCGCGTAGTGCACCCACTGGTAATACTTGCCGCGCTCGGGCGTCCCCACCGGCGGTGCGAGGCGCTTCTCGGGGAACTTGTCGGCCAGATACTGGCAGATGGCCGCCGACTCCCACAGGACGAGGTCCCCATCGACCAGCGTCGGGACGGCACCGTTCGGATTGAGCTTCAGGTAGTCGGGCTTCTTCTGGTCACCGTCGGCGAGACTGATCGTCTTCACCTCGTATGGCACGGCGAGCTCTTCGAGCAGCCAGCGTGGACGGATCGAGCGACTCTGCGGGGAATGGTACAGCGTCAGCATGGGCTTCCTCCCTCCGTCCGAACCATGCGCGGCCGCCGGTGCTGGAGCAAGTGCTCGCCCGGCGAACATGCGGCGTCCGGGGCGTTGACCGCGGAGCGGCTCCCCCGCTACACGGCGACATGGCCCGGCAGCCGACGTTCGCGCACTTCGACCAGAAGGTCGCCGACACGTTCAAGGCGATGAGCGAACAGGCGACCGGGCTGCCGGGTTACCTCGGCATCCGCTTCGTCGAGATGTCGCCCGGGCGCCTGGTGGCCACGATGGCGGTGCGCGACGAGCTCCTGACGCCGTTCAAGACGCTCCATGGGGGCGTCATGGCGGGTCTGGTCGACCACGTGCTCGGCTGCGTCCTCTATCCGCTCATGCCTCGCGGACAGTGGGCCGCCACGACCGAGTTCAAGCTCAACTACCTGGCGCCGGTCTTCGCCGGTGCCGAGCTGCGCGCGGAATCGACCGTGGTGTCGCTCGGAAAGCGCACCGCCGTCGTACGGGTCGAGGTGACGAGCGGAGAGCAGGCCGTGTGCGTCGCCCAGGGGACGCTCCTCGTGAGCGACCCGGCGAAGCGAGACGGCTGAGCCAGCGGCTCCCACCGATCGCAGCCAAGGGCGATTCAGGTTGACACTCGTGCCGTGCGCCGATAGGTAGCTACGTCCTCGCAGTCCGGACAGGAGGTGGGGGATTCCAGCTCGGGTTCGCCGTGGACGTCGGGCTCTTCTGGTGGCCATTCCGGCCCTGGTCCTGCTTTCCATCTTCGCCGTCCGAAGCTTCGCCACGATCTTTTCCGGCGGCGGGCCGCTGCCCAACGGAAGCGCCCTCGGCAGCGACTGCTACGCCTACGCCGAGTTCAGGGGGACGCTGGCGGTCCGGCAGGAGAAGTTCGTCAACTGCGCCGACGGGGATCCGACCTGCGACCTGGATGGGGTGTGCAACGGCCGCTGCGAGTTCCAGGCTCGCATCTGTACCGGTCAGCCCGATGCGGTGCAGTGCGCTCTGCCGCCATCGCTCGCCCGCCTGCACGTGAGCCGGCGGTGCCCGCTGCCGCCGCCGACGACGTTGACGGGGTCGGCGTGCGGGGCCTTCGTCGATTTCGCCGTGCCGCTCAAGCAGGGCGGCCGCCGGCGCGGTCGCGTGCGCTGCGCGGCACGGGCAACGGCTCCGCGGGACGTCAAGCCCCGCACGGATCAGGACGTCTTCGTCTTCGCGTGTCTGCCGTGTGGCGCGTCGCCCAGTGGTGCCTTCGTCTCCGAGTGAGGCCCGCACCAGCGTGAAGAAGCGCTCGTCGTCGTCCTGGTAGGCGGGCTGCCCGGCCGCCGTGCGCGAAGCGGTCCGGCTCGGCGCAGGGTCCAGGGATTCTGCGGGTTTGTGCCCGAAGGGCGGCCTCGCGGAGGTTGATCTTCATGCGTGTCCGCCGCCTCCTGCCGCTCGCCCTCCTCGTGCTCTCCTCGCCCGCTCTCGCCGTCCAGGTCGCCGCGGTCTTTGGCGGTCGCGTGCCGTGCGTCGAGCGCGACGGCGTCCAGTTCTGCCAGGGGAGCATGGGGGCGCGGGTCGAGAGCTTCGACGGCGTGCCGCTCGACGCCGACGTCACCCTGCCGCCGGCCGACCAGACAGGCCCCTTCCCGGTCATCTTCGATCTCCACGCGCGCGCCTATCTGGATCCTGCCGGTGGCTCCGATGGCGTGCGCGTCGTCCGCTTCGGCGGCCGAGGCGGGAGCCGGCTCAGCGTGAAGCTCAGCGCGAGGCTGGGCACGACGCCCGTCAGACACGCACGGGCGCAGCTCTTGAGCGGGCCCGGCGGCTGCCTCGAGACGGCGCGCCGCCGCTGACGCCGAGCGCGTCCCTCAGCGGAACAGCCATCCGGAGAAGATCAGGAGCCCGAAGCAGAAGAGGTTGACGGTGAGGACGATGCCGGCGACGTGACCCAGGCGGCCCTCCGGGAGCACGCGGCGGCGCTTGTTCCAGCGCTCGACGACGTCGTAAGCCACCAGCATCGCCCCCTGGTAGAGGCCGTACACGACGTACTGCGGCTGCAGCCCGTGCCAGCAGCCCATCAGGCCCATCGTCAGCATGAGGCCGACGTGATGGGCGCGCTGGCGGTTGCCGCCGAACCAGCGATGACGGGCGGCGGTCAGCATGAACCGCATGTAGACGTGGTCGCGCAGCCACCAGGAGAGCGTGATGTGCCAGCGGTCCCACATCTCGCGGAAGTTGCGGCTCAGGAACGGGGCGTTGAAGTTCTCCGGCACACGGACGCCGAAGAAATGGCCGACGCCGATGGCGAACGCGCTGTACCCGGCGAAGTCGAAGAAGAGGTAGAGGCTGAAGGCGTACATGTAGCTGATGCTCGCCGCCAGCCCGGAGTGATGCGCGGCGGGCGCCAGCCAGTGCTGGTACACGAGCGCCGCGACGATGAACTTGTAGAGGAAGCCCTGCGCGATGCGCTGGATGCCCGCCTCGACGTTGCGCAGGGCGCCGAACCCCCGGGGCGGGAGCGCATCGAGCTCGCTCGTGAAGTGATGGAAGCGGTCGATCGGCCCGGCGCTGACGGTCGGGGCGAAGAGCAGGTAGCTCGCCACGTCCGTCGCCCTGGGCATTCCCGTGACGACGCCGTCGCGGAGCACGACGATGGCGTCCACCACCCGGAGCGCCATGTACGAGATGCCGAGGAAGCCGAAGGCGTCGAAGAATCCGGTCGTGACGGCCGGAACGCCGGGCACCGCGGCGCCCTGCTTGACCGCGCCGCTCGCCGGTGCCGCGAGCAGCAACCCGTGCAGCACGGGGTAGACCTTCAGCGCGACGAGCGGAGCGAGCGCGAGCGCGACGGCGGCGTAGAACGGCGCACCGCCGGCGTGCCGTCGCCGGATGGCGGCATACGCCAGCACCAGCGCCACGCTTCCCGCGGCGTAGGCGGTGAGGAAGCCGAGCTGTCCGAACCCCGTGACCGGCGATCCTGCGAGACCCAGCGGGTCGCCGTACTGGAAGAGCAGGATCGCGATGCTGGCGAGCAGGACGACCGGGCGCCGGAGCAGGCCGAGCAGCGCCAGGACCACCAGCGCAGCCAGCGGGTAGAGGAGGAACAGGAAGTAGTGGAGATCGACGTACGGCGTCACCCCAGCGTCTCGCGGAGGGCGCGCCTGTCGACCTTGCCATTGCTGGTCAGCGGCAGCGCCGGCACGCGCCGCACGAGGCGCGGGAGGGCGTAGTCCGGGAGCGACTCGGCCAGGGCGGCACGCACGCGCTGGGTGAGCGGCCTGCCGCCGTCCGGCAGCGCCGACGGGTCGCCGGGCGTCCCGACGACCACCGCCACGAGATGGTCTGGCCGCCCGTCGCGATCGATGGCCAGCACGGCGCCGTCCGAGACGCCCGGGACCACCCGCAGGTGTGCCTCGATCTCCTCGAGCTCGAGGCGATAGCCGTGCAGCTTGATCTGGCCGTCCAGCCGCCCCGCGCACGCGATCGAGCCGTCGCCGGGGTCGATGGAGCCGAGGTCGCCCGTCCGGTAGGCGCGCCGGCCGTCCGGGAGCGTGAAGAACGGGCTCGGCGCCGCGTCTCCGGCATGCAGATAGCCTGCCGCGACCTGCGGTCCCGCGATGACGATCTCGCCGCGCGTGCCGTCCGGAAGACGCCGCAGCGGATCGTCGGGGTCGGCGATCCAGAGGTCGATGTCGGGTGCCGCCCGCCCGACCGGGAGCGGCCGGTCCGACGCGACCATCGCTGCGGTGATGCGGACGTCGGTGACGGCGACCGTCGTCTCGGTCGGACCGTACATGTTCCACACCTCGGCGCGGGGAAAGCGGGCGAGCAGCTGGCGTGCGACGCCGACCGGGAGCGTCTCGCCGCAGAAGAGGAAGCGGCGCAGCGCCGGCAGCATGTCCTGTGCGAAGCGCGGCTCCGCCAGGCAGAAGCGGGCGAAGGACGGCGTGGAGACCCACACCGTGAGGGGCGCGCCGTCGAGGCGGCGGAAGAGACGGCGGGGATCGACGAGCTCGTCGCGGCTGATCGCGAAGAAGGTGCTGCCGGTGAGGAGCGCGCCGTACAGGTCCATGACGGAGAGGTCGAAGCTCAGCGGCGCCTGGTTCAGGAAGACCTCGCCGCCCGGAACGAACCCGTGGGTCGCCAGCAACCAGTCGGCGAAGTGGCCGAGCGCCCGGTGCGGGATCGGGACGCCCTTCGGAACGCCGGTGGTCCCCGAGGTGAAGACGATGTACGCGGGCGTTTCCGCATCGGCCGCCGCGGGCTCCGTGGCCGGGGCGGGACGCTCGGCCTCCGCGGCGAGGCCGGCAGCCAGCGGATCGAGCGTGAAGCGACGGATCCCGCGTGCCGCCAGCTCTCCGGCGAGCGCGGGCGGCGCCTCCTGCGCGAGCACGGCGTCGGCGGGGGACGCCGCCGCCAGCATGCGCGAGATCCGCGCCGGGGGCGCGGAGGGATCGACGGGAACGTAGGGTCGGCCGAGCCGGAGCGCCGCCAGGATGCCGACGATCGCCGCAGGCTGCTTGTGCCCGTAGACCAGCACCGGAGCGGTGCCGGGGCCGACGCGGGCCGCCAGGCGACGCGCGCGATCCAGCAACTCGGCGTAGCTGAGCGCTCCCTCGGGGCCGACCACTGCCCGCCGCTCGAGGTCCGGCGCGGCGGCAATGCGGGCGAAGAGCGAGCCTATGGCACGCGCTGCGAACGGCATCTCTCGAGGCGCCGCCGCGGCGTCAGAACTCCTGGTAGATGAAGGGCGGTGGCTTGAACTGCCGCTCGCCGTGGATCGCCGCGACGCCGGCGATGATGCCGAGGTAGTAGAGCGTCAGCGCGATGAACCGCACCGCGTCCGACGCCCAGGCGCGTCGCACTCGCTGCTCGGCACGCTGGACGGCGCCCATCATCCGGCGCTTCCTTCGGAGCTTCCTTGCGACATCCGTCGCTCGATGTCGGCGACCAGCGCGCGCGGCGTCTCCCACGCTCCGCGGTCGAACTCCGCCGGCGAGATGGTCAGCCCGAAATTCTCCTCGAATGCGACGATGAGGCTGACGGTGGCGAGGGAATCGAGCAGGCCCGACGTGTAGAGCGGCAGGTCAGGGTCGGCGAGCACCCCCTCGTCGCCGGTCACCTGCTGCAGGATGGCGAGGGCGCGCTCGCCCACGTCCGAGCGGTCCCGGGCAGTACCGTTCGCCGTCATCGCGATCCGGAGCCTCGCACACGGGCGCGCCGCTCCCACGTGGTGGCCGTTCGGGGCGGCGGTACGTCCTGGGCCAGGGTGTCGAGCGCGGCACGGATCTCGTCGTTCGACTTTCCATGCCAGAACATGTCCAGCGCCCGGTCCGCGAAGGTCCAGCCGCGCGGGCTCAAGTGCGCTCCGGTATCGGTCATGAAGAAGATATCCTCGTCCGCGGATCGAAAGTCGAGCCAGGGTACTCGCAGCTTCGACAGCTCCCGTTCCCAGCGATCGTAGTACGCCCGTCGCGCGGTGGCAGAGATCGGCGTGTAGTCGTCGTAGACCCCCGGGAGCGGCATGGTCCAGACGAACGGCTGTGCGCCGAGCTCGCGCAGGACGGCCACGGCGAGGCCCAGATCCGACCACTCGGTCGACCTGGACATGCTGTCCTGCCACGCGGCCGGTGGCGGATAGCTCTGGCCGTCGCGGTTGGTCGATCCGTTCCGGTAGAGCGCGAGCGCGCCCATGATGTCGCCCTTCTTGAGCAGGCGCGCGTAGGTCTCGTTCGGGAAGCCGAAAGGATTGGTCGAATCGCGGCGATCGGCGATCTTGGTACCGCGCGCCGCCAGGGTGGGCCAGTCGAAGCGTCTCCGCCGGACGAGCGACGGTGGCGCCGGGGAGCGCAGGCGGCGGACGAAGCGTCGCACCAGCCTGGCGCCGCGAACCCGTTCGATCCAGGCTTCCAGACGGCCGACCGGCACGAGCGCCCGGTACGTCGCGAGGTGCAGCGGCGTCGGGTCGGCGAGCGCACGCACGGCCGCGCCCAGCACCGGGTCGTCGGCAAGCGTTTCGGGAAAGTCGAGCATGCGGCGGGCAATGGCCTCGCGCAGGGCCGGCGAGATAGGCGATTCGAAGATGAAGGTCCGGGCGACCTCGGGCGAGTAGTTGAGGGAATAGGAGCGCAGGTCGACCGCGCTCGCGTTGGAGAACCAGGGGGGCGAGTCGATGATCACCAGCTTCCTGCCCTCGAGCGCCCGTCCGAGGGCTGCGAACGTCTGGGCGAAGAGCAGGTTCCCGATGCCGTAGCGACCGAGCGCGAAGACGTCGAATCCCGTCGGCTGCGATGCGAAGAGCTGCGTCGGGCGATAGGGGTCGCCGCAGCAGTACAGCTCCGAGCTGCCGTAGATCGGAAGCGTGTGGCCGGTCGCGAGCGCGGCGCGCTGGAAGGGAAGGGTGAGGAACTTGATCGGCGCACGCAGCCCGGCCACGGAACGCTGGTAGCGGCTCGCCTCGTGGAACGCCTGGACCTGCCAGCTCCACGACACGGCGACGGCGATGGCGACGGCGAGCGCGGCTGCGAGGACGCCGACCGGACGGCGTACGGAGACGGTCGCCGGGCCGATCCCGGCCCGCACCCCTCCTGGAGTCCTCGTCGCGTTCATCCCCCGCTGTGCCTCCCGCGCGACCACCCGGCCGACTGCACCTCGCCTCGACGGAGTCCGGGACATTCCCGGCTCATCGCCGGCACGTCTCCTGTCCGTCGAAAAGCAACGAGCATGCCAGGATACCGGCGGCGACCTCGCCCCTCATCCAGGGGTTTTCGGGGCAGAGCCGGGGCGTTGCGACGCTCTCGGCGTGGCACTTTGCCCCGTGCCTAGGGGGCGGCTCGAGCAAGATATGCACTCACCAGCGGTGATGGACGTGCGCGCGGACGTACCGGTCGTAGATCTCGCGGCAGGCGTCCATGGTGTCGGCGTCCAGGGGCGGGAGCGCGGCGGCGGCAAAGTTGTCCGCCGCCTGGGCGGGACCCCTGCACCCGGGAATGGCGATGGTGACGGCGTCATGCATCAGGATCCAGCGAAGGGCGAGCTGCGCAAGCGTGGCGCCGGACGGAACGAGGGGGCGAAGCGCATCGACGGCCCGGGCGGCGGCATCGAGCGGGACGCCCGAGAAGGTTTCGCCGACGTCGAACGCTTCGCCGCGGCGGTTGAACGTCCGGTGGTCGTCGGCGGGGAAGGTCGTGTCGGGCGTGATGCGGCCCGAGAGCAGCCCGCTGGCGAGCGGGACGCGGGCGATGATCGCGACCCCGCGCTCGCTGGCGGCGGGAAAGAGCTCCTCCGCGGGGCGCTGGCGGAACAGGTTGAAGATGATCTGGATCGACTGGACGCCCGGATATCGCAGGGCGAGGAGGGCCTCGTCGATGCGCTCGACGGAGACGCCGTAGTGGCGGATGCGGCCATCGCGGACGAGGTCGTCCAGGAGCCGGAACACGCGATCGTCGCGATAGAGGTCGGTGGGAGGGCAGTGGAGCTGGAGGAGATCGAGCGCCTCGACGCCGAGCCGGCGGCGGCTGCGATCCACCCAGGAAGCGAGGTTGTCGCGCGAGTAGCCGCCGACGGTCTGCTCCGGCAAGCGGCGGCCCGCCTTCGTGGCGACGAGGACCTCGGGCCGCCGCGCGCGACCCACCAGGGTTT
The DNA here is from genome assembly GCA_963815115.1 of uncultured delta proteobacterium. Classification (GTDB taxonomy): domain Bacteria; phylum Desulfobacterota; class Binatia; order DP-6; family DP-6; genus CAVQLX01. The sequence continues at coordinate 1,692,751 of CAWFFN010000005.1, forward strand.
CGCTGTGCCCGTCGCCGTAGACGTCGGCGGTGTCGATGAAGGTCACCCCGAGGTCCATCGCCCGTTCGAGGGCGGCGAGCGAGGTGGCGTCGTCGGTGGCGCCCCACGATCCGCCGATGGCCCAGGCCCCGAAGCCGAGCCTGGAAACGTGGCGGCCGGTGCGACCGAAGGGGACGGTCGGTATCGCCATCGTGGCGTGACTCAGCGTCGCCGGCCGAGCGTCGAGCGCACGCGCTCCTTCGTCTCGGGCGCGCACCACGCCGGGACCAGCTGCTCGCGGAAGTACCGGCGCTCGTCGTCGGACAGGGCGAGCGTTCCGCTCCGCAGGGTCCGCTTCGTCGCCGCATACACGGCGGGCGGATGTGCCGAGAGGCGCTCCAGGCAAGCACGAGCGCTCGTGGTGACGTCGTCGGCGAGCTCGTCCACCAGCCCGAGGCCCAGCGCCGTCCGCGGGTCGTACAGACCGCCTTCGAGCACGACGCGCTGGATCGCGTGCGCGGGGATTCGCTGCCGGGCCAGCGCCATGATCTTGGGTGGGAACTCGAGGCCGAGCGCCACCTCGTTCAGGCCGATGCGGATGCGCGGATCGTTCGCCGCGATGCGCATGTCGCAGCACAGCGCGACGACGCATCCACCCGCGATCGCGTGCCCGTTGACGGCGGCTACCATGACGCCCGGATAGCCGTACAGGGCGTCGATGAGGTCATCGAGCAGGAGGAGGTATCGCTCCATGCCCGGTCGATCGAGCGCGGCGACCTCCTTCAGGTTCAGCCCGGCCGAGAAGGCGTCGCCGGCGCCGGTCACCAGCAGCGGCCGGCCGGCGGCCGCCCGGATCTCCGCCACGACGCTCTCCATCAGCGGGGTGGTGAGCGAATTCTTCCCCGGCCCGCTCAGCGTGAGCTCGTACGCGTCCATTGGCATGCGGCGTTTCTAGCGCGGGCGAAGATCTAGTTCCACGGCGGATGACTCGCCCGTGGCACGGGAGCCTCGGCGGTCTTCCCGCGACCTATTCAGCCGCGTCGCGGGCGGAGGGGGCCGACCGTCACCACCCGGTTCCGGCCCGCCGCGACGTCGATGCGCTGTTCGTACTCCTCGTAGCCGTCGGCACGGACCGCGATGGTGTGGAAGCCCGCGGGCAGCGCGAGCCAGCGACCGCTCAGGTTGCGCCCGTCGAGCCAGCGACGCCCATCGAGGTCGACCGTCGCGCTCTCGGGAACGCCACGCAGCTGAATCAGGCCGTAGCTCGAGTCGTCATCCGCGGCGGCGTCGGCCTCAGCGGCGAGGCCGGGCTGGTCGGAGGGAAGCTGCGCGGCCGCTGGAGGGATGCTCGATTGATCGGGCGCCGGAGCCTGGGTCCCGGGGGGCGGGTAGTCCGGGGCGCCCGCGTCGTACGGCGGCGGATAGCCGTAGCCGTAGCCTCCATAGGGGTATGGATAGGGGTAGGGGTACGCGCCGTATGGGTAGCCCCAGTAGTAGGGCCAGCCGAAGAAGGGCGAGCCGTACAGGAAACCGCCGCCCACGACGAAGCGCGGTCCGAAGAACCCGCGATGGCCGTACCAACCGGAGTGGCCCCATCCCCCATGCCCGCCACCCCATCCGCCGTGGCCACCGCCCCACCCGCCGTGGCCGCCACCCATCCCGCCTCCGCCGCGCGCGTCTCCAGCCGGCGGGGCGAGCAGCAGGACAGCCGCTGCGAGCAGCGCCGTCGCAATTCGGCGCCAGCGGGCGGTCATGAGCCTTCTCCCGGCGGGGGTGCCGGAGGAGGAGCCGGGGGCGGCGGCGGAGGCCGGTGCTCGACGCCGCCCTCGACGCCGTAGGTCATCGCGCGGGTGAGCACCTCGACCGGCGCCACCAGTGCGTAATAGAGGCCGTAGCGCAGAACGAGCCCCGTGACATAGAAGGGTGCATAGATGGCCCGCATCATCGGTGACAGCGGGGGAGGATTGGGGTCGATGACGCGTGGTGGCGGATACGCGGCCTGTGGCGGTGGCGCGGACTGCGGGTACGGGGGGTAGGGTGGATACGGGCCGGCCGCGCCCGCTGGTGCCGCGAGGATGGCGGCGGCCAGCACGATGGCCGCGGTGCGACGATCGAGCATGGTCATTGGAGATGAGGCGGCATCCAGACCCGGACCGACTGCCCTGATGGATTCTGGCGCCACTCCCAGTGTCCGGCAACCCAGCCAGGCGGAGGAACGCTCGACGGGCCATAGTAGGGATACGGGTAGGGATACGGATACGGGTAGGGATAGTACGGGTAGCCGAACGGATATCCCGGCACACCGAAGGCTCCGCCGACGACGACCCGCGGGCCTGCGAGCGCCGGGCCGGTCGCGAGCACCAGAATGATCGCGCCGATGCCGAGCGCGAGCCGCACGGGCCGGCTGCCTTTCATGGTCTCGACAACCTAACACGTCGTTGCCGACAACGTTACACCGGTCGCGCTCGCGTTCCGGGACGCCTCCGCTCGCAAGGTGGTCACCGAGTCGCGGGCGGGTGCGAGGCGAAGAGGAGATGCCGACCCGCTCCCAGCTCGGAGAACGGACCAGCCTCCAGCACCTCCGGAACATGCGGGGCGTCGGTCACCACGAAGACCAGGCGTCGCCGGCGGAGCACGTGGCGGAGCTGGTCGATCCGGTCCAGCCGCCTGACGGGACCGTCGTGATAGAAGCCCAGGGACGGGGCCTGGACCGCGTAGGCGATCACCGGAACCTGCCCGTCCGGAGCCGCCGCCGCGATCTGCCGGGCGATCTCCCGGTCGCTCGCAATGCGGCCCAGGAGCGGCGCCGTCCGTCCATAGAAGGTGAGCGCCGCCACGATCCCGACGAGCGCGACGGCGGGAGCTGCGAGGTCGGCTCGCCGCGCCGCGACCGGGCCGAGCAGCAACGCGGCGATCAGCATGGCCGCGATCGGCGGGAGGGCCGCGGGTGCGAGCACCGGCGACCAGCGATCGGCGCCGGAGCGAATCGCTGCGAGCGCCAGCAGCGCCGCGACTCCCCCGACCGCGAGGCCGCCGAGCACCAGGCGGCGCTCGGAGGATCGAGCCGACGCGGGCGGATCATGCGCCGTCACGAAGCGGCCGGTCAGCAGCGCGAGCGCCGGCATCGCGGGCAGCACGTAGGTCCCGAGGCCTCCTCGCGACAGGCTGAAGAAGCCGACGACGCCGAGCGCCCAGCAGACGCAGAACCACGATGCGTCGTCGTCGCGCCGCATGGCCAGCCGACGCCCCACCGCCGGCAGCATGAGCGTCCAGGGAAGGAAGCCCACGAGAGCGAACAGCGCCGTCATGCCGAAGGGCTGCGGCCGCAGATGAGGCGTCGGGGCGAAGAAGCGCTCGAGGTGCTGCTCCAGTACGAAATCGCGCAGGTAGCCCGGATCGAGAGCGCCGGCAGCGAGGTACCATGGTCCCGTCACGGCGAGGTAGAGCAGCGCGGCACGGCCCAGGCGCGCACCACGCAGAAGAGCGAGCCGGCCGATGGTGGCGAGGTAGAGTGCTCCGATCACCACGAGCAGGATGGGCGTCACGAGCCCCTTGGTCAGCGTGCCCAGCGCGGCCGCCACCGCGACCGGCCGGAGCGTCGCGCCCTCGCTGCTGCGGGTCGCCCAGCGATGCAGTCCGAGCAGCGCGAGGGTCGTCCACAGCGTGAGGAGCATGTCGAGGTTGATGATGCGCCCCAGGCCGAGGAACCCGCCCGTGGTGCAAAGCACGGTCGTGCACGCGGCGGCGGCCGCGCGGCCCCAGCGGGCACGCGCCCAGAGGAAGACGGCGAGCGCCGTCAGGAGCGCCGCCGTGGCGGAGACCGCGCGGGCCGCGAACGCCGTCGGGCCGGCGATCCGGTAGGCCTGGGCCACGACCCAGTACAGCAGGATCGGCTTGTCGTGGTACGGACGCCCGTAGATGGACGGCACGATCCACCCGCGCGCGTCGATCGACGTCCAGACGTTGCGCGCGATCAGCGCGGGGCGCGCCTCGTCCGGATCCCACAGGGCGTGGCCGCCGAGGTTCCAGAAGAGAAGGGTGCCCGCGAGGAGCGCGACGAGCGCGACGTCGCCCAGGAGACGCAACCGCATCCGGTGTCACGTGGCGGAGCCGCCGGTCCTCACGAGCTCGCCATGCCCGACCCTGTCCGCGGCACGCTTCGCCACCCTGGACGTCTCGATGGGTAGCAGGGGCAGGGTGCGGGTGACAACTCCTGCGCAGCGAGACGTGGCGCCTCGCGCGCGGACGGTGGACACGACGGGACGACTCGCGTAGGGGCCGATCCGAAGGAAGAGAGCGTGAGTATGAGGATCCTGGCGATCGACGTCGGAGGAACACACGTGAAGCTGCTCGCCACGGGGCGGCGCGTGCCGATCAAGGTCCCGTCCGGTCCGCGCATGACGCCGCGGCGCATGGTGACCGCCGTGAAGCGGCTCACCGACGGCTGGCGGTACGACGCGGTGTCGATCGGCTATCCCGGACCCGTGCTGAACGGACGGGCGGTCGCCGAGCCCCACAACCTGGGCCCGGGCTGGGTGGGCTTCGACTTCAAGCGCGCCCTCGGCCGGCCGGTGCGAATGGTCAACGACGCCGCCATGCAGGCCCTCGGCAGCTACCGCGGCGGGCGCATGCTCTTCCTCGGCCTGGGCACGGGCCTGGGCTCGGCCCTCATCGTGGACGGCGCGCTCGAGCCGATGGAGCTGGCGCACCTGCCGTACAAGAAGGGCCGCACCTACGAGGACTACGTCGGCCTTCGGGGCCTGGAGCGGCTCGGCAAGAAGAAGTGGCGGCGGGCCGTGGAGGACGTCGTGATGCGACTCAAGGCGGCACTCGACGCCGAGGAGATCGTGCTCGGCGGCGGCAACGCGAAGCTGCTGAAGACGCTCCCGCCCGACGCGCGCCTGGTGACCAACACGAACGCGTTCCTGGGCGGCTTCCGGCTCTGGCATCGGAAGGCGGCACCCCGGCCGAAGCGGACGCGGCGCAAGGCGGGCTGAGGCGGGCCGCTAGGCGGCGCGGGGGTCGGGCGGTGATGATCGCCGAGACGAGTCTCCTCCTCACCGACCTCTACCAGCTCACCATGCTGGACTCGTACTTTCGACGCGGCATGGAGGACACGGCCGTGTTCGAGTTCTTCGTGCGCTCGCTGCCACCGGGCCGCAGCTTCCTGGTCGCGGCAGGCCTGGAGCAGGTGGTCGAGTACCTGGAGGCGCTGCGTGCCACACCCGAGGAGCTGGCCTGGGTCGCCGCGTCGGGCCGATTCGACGACGCCTTCGTCGAGCGCCTCGCCGCGCTGCGGTTCACCGGCGACGTCGATGCCGTGCCCGAGGGGACGGTGTGCTTCCCGGACGAGCCCCTGTTCCGCGTGATCGCGCCACTGCCCGAAGCACAGCTCGTGGAGACGCGGGTCGTCAACCTGTTGCACTTCGAGACCCTCGTGGCCTCGAAGGCCTCCCGCTGCGTGCTCGCGGCGCCGGGAAAGCTGCTCGTCGACTTCGGCCTGCGGCGGGCGCACGGTGCGGAGGCCGGGCTGCTTGCGGCGCGTGCGGCGTACGTCGGCGGGTTCGACGGCACGGCGACCGTGCTTGCCGGCGCCCGCTTCGGGATCCCGCTCCACGGCACGATGGCGCACTCGTACGTCCTCGCCCACGACAGCGAGGCACAGGCGTTCGCGGACTTCGCGCGCGACCGCCCCGGCGACGTCGTGCTGCTGCTCGACACCTTCGATTCGGAGAAGGCGGCCGCCAAGGCCGTGGAGCTGGCACGCCAGCTGGCGGCGGAGGGCATCCGCTTGCGCGGCGTACGACTCGACAGCGGCGATCTCGGCGAGCACGCGCGCCGGGTACGCCGGGTGCTCGACCGGGGCGGGCTGCCGGAGGCGACGATCTTCGCGAGCGGCAACCTCGACGAGCACGCGCTGGCGACGCTGGTGTCGTCCGGGGCGCCCATCGACGGGTTCGGCGTCGGCACGCGACTCGACACCTCCGCCGACGTTCCCCATCTCGACTGCGCCTACAAGCTGCAGGAGTACGCCGGCGTGCCACGGCGCAAGCGCTCGGAGGGCAAGGCCACGTGGCCGGGACGCCGACAGGTGTATCGCCGCCATGCGGCCGACGGCACGATCGCCGCGGACGTGGTCACGCTCGTGGGCGATCCCCAGCCCGGGGAGCCGCTGCTCCAGCCCGCGATGCGTGCCGGGCGCCGCCTGGACACGCTGCCGGCGGCGGCGGCGGCGCGCGCACGGGCGCGCTCCCAGCTCGAGCGGCTGCCGCCCGCACTTCGCCCTCTCGATCGGCCGGGGCTCGCTCCCGTCGAGATCGCCCCGGCCATCCGTGCGCTGGCCGACGAGATCGATGCCCGGGGCCTCTGAGCGGCTCGCTCAGGCCGGCGCCGGCGGCCTTCGCCGCGCGGCCAGCCACTGGTGCAGCGCGAACAGCGCGACCGCCAGGGGCGGGATCGCCAGGTACGGCCAGATCCTGGCGGGCTCCGCGGCTGCCGGAGCGACGGGCAGCTCGCACGACACCTCCGCCGCCTCGTCGCCATGGGACACGGCGACCCGTACCGTCCAGCTCCCGGGAGTGGGCATCGCGACGGTGGCCGCATAGAGCAGCTTGTTGGTCGCCGCCGCGTGCGTTGCCTCGACGGCGACGGGCAGTGCGCGGGTGGCCTGCGGCGGGACCGCGGTGACGGAGACGCGGGCATCGAGGAGCGCGGCGCTGCTCGCTCTCGACTGGACGAGCACGCTCACGTCGGCCAGCCCGACGCCGAGCACGGCCGGCGTGGTGAAGAGGGTGATCGTGAAGGGGCCCGCGGCCTGCATCAGCCGGACCGTGCCACCGTCTGCCATGATGGGCGAGGACGGCAGCAGGACCGCGACTGCACAGGCGAGGAGCGCGGCTCCGGCTCGGGCGAACACGCGTATGGAAGACTACTCCTCGGGACGGTGGCCGGCGACCCGCGCCACGAATGCGGAGGGCGCGCTACTGATCGGGCTGCGGCGGTGCTGCCGGCCGCCGCCGGGGGCGGCGGCCGCGAGCGTGGGTGTCTGGCGTCGGCCAGCCCTGCGCGAGGCAGTCCCCGGGCCGGGCGCGCAAGCGCCGGAAATGGTCCAGGGTGTGTCCCTCCGGTGTCACGGCACGCACGTCGATCCAGGCGGGCGTGACGCGCACCCGCAGGAAGTGCGCCGCCGCGAAGGCCCGGGGAAAATTCGGATGGGGACGAACGGTATCGAGCTGGACGTCGCCGCCCCCACCGCTGGTGACGTGCACGACGCGCGCCGTCGGGACGTATTCGCAGCTCGGCTGCGAGCGTTCGTAGAAGTGCTGGTGTCCGGCGAGCACGAGATCGACGCCGCCGGCTTCCAGGATGGGCGCGAGCGCGACGCGCAGGTTGCGGACCTCGCGCTTGTTGCCGGCTGTGTAGAGCGGCTCGTGCAGGAACACGATCCGCCACGGCATCGTGCGGACCCCGGCGAGCTCTGCGGCGAGACCGGGTGCGCCCGCGGCGCCGTCGGGGCTGCTGAGGGAGACGAAATGCGCCGGCCCCCAGTCGAATGAGTAGCGCAGCCGGACCGCGTTCGGACCCCCGGCCAGTGGCGCGAACACCGCGCGGTAGCCGCTGCGGGCGTTGAGGTCGTGGTTGCCCGGGGTGGGAAAGAGGGGCACCCGCCGGAGCGTCTCTCGGTAGGGCGGAAAGAAGGTGGCCGCCAGCTCGCCCACGGTGCCGTCGGGGTAGGCGAGGTCGCCCACGTGAATCAGGAATGCCGGGTGCGCGGCCCGGATGCGGCGCGCGATCGCTCTCGCGGCGATGCCGCCGTGCCCCGAGTCCCCGACGACCGTGAAGAGAAACGAGCCGTCGGCCTCCGGGGCGGTGCGAAAGCGGACCCAGGTGACGAACCGGCCGTCGGGCGCCAGGATCCGACACGCGTACAGCGTATCGGGGTGCAGGTCTTTCAGGCGTGCCGCGAGGAGGCCGTGGGTATCGGGGGTTGCCGAGGCGGAGACGGCGTGGCCGTCGCGGCTGCGGCACACGCTCCGGCCGCCGCTCGTGCCCGTCCAGACCACGGTCGCGCCCGTGCGGTCGACGGCCGTCACGTAGAACCACCCGGGAGGGAACGACCCGACGCACCCCACCGTCCCGCCGAGCGCGACCAGGCACGCCAGCCAGCCGCCTCCGAACCGTATCCGCCTCGGCGTCGCGCGGGTATCCGTCAAGACGGCGCGAGGATAGAGGGACGGGCCGGATCGGGAAAGCAAGCGTCCGGATCACGATCGCATCTCGCCGGTTGCCATCGTCCATGCTAGGGTGATGGGTGGTAGCGGACGTCACGGAGAAGACCACGATGGGCCTCGCCCGGCATCCGGAGCCGCGCACGACCTCGCTGCGCGAGCTGCCATCCGATGCGACCCGAGGGGCTCCCGCGCGTGCGGCCCCGCGTCAGACGTGGTCGGGAGCCCCCGCGCGGGCCATGGCGCAGGCCCTGCTCGCTGCCCTTCCCGGCGGGCCGATCGCGATCGTCCTGCCCAACGGCGAGGAGGTCGCCAGCGGAATTCGCCCGATCGCGCGGGTGCACGTCGCCGACATGCGAACCCTGCTCGGGCTCCTCGGCCCGGCGGGCGACCTCTGCTTCGGGGATGCGTACGCGGACGGACGGATCGTGGTCGAGGGCGACCTGCTGGGCCTGCTGGGAGTCGCCTTCGCCGCGCCCGGAGACGGCTGGCTGGCACGGCTGGGCTCGCGGTGGCGCCGCCTCGCGAGGCACGGCAACTCGATCCGCCGCTCGCGCGCCAACGTGCAGCACCACTACGACCTCGGCAACGACTTCTACGCGCTCTGGCTCGACCGCGAGATGGTCTACACCTGTGCCTACTTTCCGACCCCTGCCGCGTCCCTCGAGCAGGCGCAGGTGGCGAAGATGGAGCACGTCGCGCGCAAGCTCCGCCTGCGCGCCGGCGAGACCGTGATCGAGGCCGGCTGTGGGTGGGGCGCCCTCGCCCTCCATCTGGCGCGCCAGCACGGCGTACGGGTCCGCGCCTTCAACGTCTCCGGCGAGCAGCTCTCCTGGGCCCGCGAGCGCGCCCGCCGCGAGGGGCTCGCGGATCGGGTCGAGTTCATCGACGACGACTACCGCAACGTGCGCGGGACCTACGATGCGTTCGTCTCGGTCGGCATGCTCGAGCACGTGGGGCCCGAGCACTACGGCGAGCTCGCCCGGGTCATCGACCGGACGCTCGCGCCACACGGTCGCGGCCTGCTGCACTCGATCGGCCGCAACCGGCCGCTCGAGTTCAGCCCGTTCGTCCAGCGCCGCATCTTCCCCGGCGCGTATCCCCCGACCCTGCGCGAGATGGTGGCGCTGCTCGAGCCGATCGACTGCTCCGTGCTCGACGTCGAGAACCTCCGGCTGCACTACGCGCGTACGCTCGAGCACTGGCTCTCTCGCTTCGAGGGCAACGGCGACGAGGTGGCGCGGCGATTCGGCGAGCCGTTCGTGCGCGTCTGGCGCCTCTATCTGGCGGGATCCATCGCCGCCTTCCGCGCCGGCTCGCTCCAGCTCTTCCAGGTCGTGTTCGCACGCGGGCGCTCCAACGCCGTGCCGTGGACGCGCGCGGACCTCTACCGGTCGTGAGCGGACGGCGCCGGCTCATCGTCGGCGTGATGGGCTCCGGGGTGGAGCGTCACGATGATCTCGCGGGGCCGCTCGGCCGATGGATCGCACGCGGAAACTACCACCTCCTCACCGGAGGTGGCGGCGGGGTGATGGCGGCGGTGAGCGAGGCGTTCGCGGCGGTGACGGACCGCCAGGGCCTCGTGATCGGGGTGCTCAAGGGGTTTCCCGGCGCGGGCGGCCGTGTCGTCTCCGCGAAGCCCAACCCCTGGGTCGAGGTGCCGATCCGCACCCACCTGGCGCTGTCCGGCTCCCAGGGCGCGGACACGCTCAGCCGCAACCACGTCAACGTGCTCACCGCCGACGTCGTCGTGGCACTCCCCGGCGGCGAGGGAACACGCAGCGAGGTCGAGCTCGCCGTCCGCTACGCGAAGCCGGTCGTCGCCTTCCCCGGACCCGGCGGACTGCCGGAGAACTGGCCGCCGATCCCGGTCGCGGCGACGTTCGGCGACCTGGAGGCATTCCTCGTCTCGGTGCTCGGCCGCATCGCGTCGCTGCGCGCGCGCGACCCCTGAGAGGCATCTCAGGCGAGCAGGACCGAGCGCAACGCGTGGCGCGGCACGTCGAACCGGACCACGCCGCCGACGAGTGTCACGGCATCCGGCGCGGGCTCCTCGTCGAGCCGCACGGCGCTGGCCGATCGGACCGGAAAGCCCGGTCGTAGCACCGCGGTCTGCGCAGCGTCGGTCGGGTTCAGCAGCCGGACGACGATGCCGTCGCCGTCCTCGGCGGGCTTGAGCGCGGACAGCACGAGAGAGGAGGGCTCCACCGCCAGGAGCGACTGGCCCGCGGGAAGCAGCGGCTCCGGACCGGCGAGCAATCCCCACAAGCCCAGCTCCGCGTCGCGGGCGGCGACCGGATCGGCGCCTCCGAGCAGCGACAGCCGGGCTTCGAGCGGACCGAGCACCTGTGCGCCCGGGATGGGCATGACCGGACCGGCGGGCACCGGCCGGCTCCGCAGATCGAAGCGCGCGAGCCATCCGATGGCACGGAGCAGGGTGATGGCGATGGTGCCGTCGGCGGTCACTTCCGCCTCCGGGAGCCCGGGGGCCACGACCGTCAGCCCGTTGGCGCTCACCCAGCCGTGGTGGGCGAAGGTATCGGGCGCGGCGTGCATCCAGCCGGCGTCGTCGGGTCGCGCCGTCGTGCGCGCCGCGACGTCGAACGTCGTGGCGGCATGGAACGCGGTCACCGGCCGGCCGGTCGGGAAGAGCAGCCGCAGCCGATGATCGCCCGCCGGATTGTCGACGCGCACGGTGAGGTCGACGCGCGGCACGCCGGGCGCGACGCGGGCCTCGCACCACAGCGTGAGCAGGGCGCGCTCGGTGCGGCGCCGGGTGCGGCTCTGATCGAGCCCGCGGGGCAGCATGAAGGTGCGCGCGATCTCGATCCCGGCGAGCCCGGCGGGATGGCGCCATCGCCGCCGGGACGCCGAGACGAGATGGATGCCCTGATCGCGATCGACGGGATCGAAATCGTAGCTGTCGCCCCGGTCGCCCCGGTCCTCGACCGCGAGGAGGCCGCGGTACTCGGCGTCGCCCAGGCGCACGTCGAGGCTGCCGTCGTCGGCGACGTGCACGTGGACGCCCCGGCAGTCGATCTCGCGCCCCTCGTCGATGTGATGCGCCGCCGGCTGCGCCGACGTCAGGTGCAGGCGGCGGCAGCCGAAGGCCGGGATGTCCGCGACCACCAGCTCGAGGTCGAGCGGCTCCCGATCGGGGAGCCAGCGCGGCCGAGCCGGATCGTTCGATTGCACCACGCGCGCCGGCCGGCCGTCGATCTCGAAGCCCATGCCCTCCGCGGCGGCCACGGCGAGCGGCGGGAACTCCGGCAGCCCGAGCGGCAGCAGGAGCGCGGGGTAGGGGTCGAGCGGCACGCGCACCACGTCGGTGCGCCGGTGCGGCGACGGGTTGAAGACCGCGATCTCCTGCTCGACCGTCCACGGCGTGCGGCGCTCGACGCCGAGCCCGGCGAGCCGGCCGAGGAGCCGCGCCACGGTCTCGTGGGCCAGTCCTTCCACCTCCGCGAGCCTGGTGGTGACGTCGCCGGCGACGGCGTCGAGGGAGCAGCCACAGAGCGAGTCGTGAGCCTGGCTCTCCAGCAGCCGCCGCCAGGCGCGTCGCAGAGCGGGACGCTCGTCGGGAGCCGCGAGGTGACGCGCGAGCGCGGCCCACGGCTCCGCCCAGCCCTCCAGCAGGGTCTCGCAGCGCCGGTTGCCCAGCTTGATCGGCATGCGCGTCGACCACACCCCCGGCAGGAGATTCGCCAGGCGCGCGCCGCCGAGCTCGCCTCGCACCTCCGGGAGGTCTTCTCGCGGCGGTGCCACCCCGTCGTCGAGCAGGCCTCGATCCACCGGGATCCCCGTGAGACGCGCGAGCGCCTCGGCGACCGCTCCCGCGTGCCCGTCGGGGAGCATGTGGTCGAAGCCGTTCAGGAGGAGCACCGGCGCGTCGCCGTCCTCGCGTCGAGCCACGACCTCCGCCAGCCGCCGCGCCGCCTCCTCCACGTCCCGCGGCAGGCAGGCGGCGTCGAAGTACCCGTCGCGGAGCACCGTCGCGGTGACGGCGCTGCCGTCGGGCGCGACCCAGCGATACGCGGTCCCGATGCGGTCGATCTCGTTGCCGCTGCCGCGCCAGTGGACGAAGGCGGTGATGCCGAAGCCGGCGAAGAGCTGTGGCAGCTGCGCGGGGTGCCCGAAGGAATCGGGCACGTAGCCGATGCGCGACACCGGGCCGAAGGACGCCGCGGCGCGTCGGCCGTGGAGCAGATTGCGGACGTGCGCCTCGCCCGAGGGCAGCAGCGAGTCGGGCTGCACGTACCACGGCCCGACCGCCAGGCGTCCCTCGGCGATGCCGCGCACCAGCTCGTCGCGCCGCGCGGGACGAACAGCGAGATAGTCTTCCAGCAGCACGCTCTGGCCGTCGAGCAGGAAGTGGAACCCCGGATCCAGGGCGAGCAGGTCGAGGACCCGGTCGACCGCGTCGACGAGTCGTGCGCGGTAGGACTCGAAGGTGCGGTACCACTCGCGGTCCCAGTGGAAGTGTGAGACGAGCACGCACCGCACACCCTGACCTTCCCCGGGCCGCTTCCCGTGGTCAAGCCAGGTCGGCGATCATGCGAAGTGCTCCGTCACCCGCCGGGATGCCCGGCCGGCGCCCGGTGCCGGGGTTGGGCGGCCAGCCCAACATACGGTAAATACGATACCGATGAAGCTCGCAGCCAAGCTGTTGCTCAGCCTCGCGGGGCTCGCGCTGGTGGCCATCGCGATTACGGGGTGGGTCGAGCACCGGCGGCGCGCCGAGCTCCTCGCCCTCGACATCGATCAGGACCAGCGGATCGGCCACGTCCTGCAGGAGAGCATCTCCGCCCTGTGCGCGGACGCCGGCGTCGACGTCTGCCGGGGGTTCGTCGAATCCCTCAACGAGGCCGCGCCGCTACGGGACGTCCAGTGGCTCTGGCTGCGTGACATTTCCGACCCGGAGCTGCGGCACGACATCGAAGCCGTGGATCCGCACGACCCCGACCTCGGCCGGCGGGTGGTGTGGCGCATCCGGACCGAGGAGCCCGGGAAGGAGGTCCGCTACCTCTACGCCCCGCTGAGGCTCGCGGGAGCGTCCCCGGCGGTCATCGAGATCTCGGAATCGCTCGCGCCGCACTACGCGTTCATCCGGCGCACCGACATGCACACCGCTGCCCTCGGAGCAACGGTTCTGTTCCTGAGCAGCGCCCTGGCCGTGATCCTCGGCGCCTGGCTCATCGGCCGGCCGGTGCACTTGCTCACCGACACGGTGCGCGCACTCGGGAACGGCGGGCCCGTGCCGCACGTGGTCCTCAGCGGCCGCGACGAGCTCGCCGATCTGGCGACCGAGCTGAACGCCGTCGGTGTGCGCCTCGCCGCACGGGAGCGATTGCAGCACGCCGACCGGCTGCGGACGATCGGGCATCTCGCCTCTGGCGTGGCCCACGAGCTCGGGACGCCGCTCAGCGTGATCGGCGTGCGCGCCCGGTTGATCGCCACCGGCGAGGCGGCCGGCGCCGAGGCGGAGGAGAACGCGAAGGTCATCCTGGACCAGTCCTCGCGCATGACGACGCTCGTTCGCCAGCTGCTGGATTACTCCCGCCGGCAGGGGGCGCAGATGGGTCTCGTCGACCTCCGCCAGGTGGTGACCGGCGCCCTCGGTATCCTCGAGCCGCTGGCCGACCAGCACGACGTGCGCCTCGAGGCCGACCTGCCCGAGCACGCGCTCTTCGTGCGCGCGGACCAGACGCAGCTTCAGCAGGTCGTGACCAACGTCGCGATGAACGGCATCCAGGCGATGCCACGCGGGGGACGGCTGAGGGTCGAGCTCGGGCGGGGCCCCGGGGAGAACCCGGCGTCGCACGGCGGGCGGCCGGCCGAGTCGTACTGGGTCCGGGTGACCGACGAGGGGCCGGGCATCGCGCCCGAGCACCTGGCGCACGTCTTCGATCCGTTCTTCACGACCAAGCCGGTGGGCGAGGGAACGGGCCTCGGCCTCGCCGTGGTGACCGCCATCCTGCAGGAGCACGGCGGCTGGGTGACGGTGGCGAACGAGCCGGGACGAGGGGCGTCGTTCACCGTCTTTCTTCCGCCGGGGCGTGAAGAGGCCTTGCTCGAGAGGCTCGCGTCGTGACCGGCCGCGTGCTGCTCGTCGACGACGACCGCAGCATGTGCGAGACGCTGGACACGGCGCTCGGCAAGCGAGGCTTCTCGGTCACCTGGCGCACCGCCGCCGCGGAGGCGCTGCACGTCCTGCGCGACGACGACGTCGACGTGGTGGTCACCGATCTGCGCCTGGGGGGGATGAACGGCCTCGAGCTGTGCGAGCAGATCGTCGGCAGCCGCCCCGATGTGCCTGCCATCGTGATCACGGCCTTCGGCACGCTCGAGACGGCGATTGCCGCCATCCGCGCGGGGGCCTACGACTTCATCACCAAGCCGATCGAGATCGACGCCCTCGTCGTCGCGCTCGAGCGCGCCGTCCAGCACCGCCGGCTGCGCGAGGAGGTGCAGCAGCTCCGCCGCGTCGTCGAGGAGTCGACCCGCTTCGGGAACCTGATCGGCACGAGCGCGGCGATGTCGGCCATCTACGACCTGCTCGGACGCATCGCCGACTCGAGCGCCACGGTGCTCATCACCGGAGAGAGCGGCACCGGCAAAGAGGTCGCCGCCCGCGCCCTGCACGAGCGCGGTCCGCGCAAGGGCAAGCCGTTCGTGGCGCTCAACTGCTCGGCGGTCCCCGAGGCGCTGCTGGAGAGCGAGCTCTTCGGCCATGCCCGCGGCGCCTTCACCGATGCCCGCGCCTCGCGCGCAGGACTTCTCCTGCAGGCGCACGGCGGCACGATGCTGCTCGACGAGATCGGCGACATGCCCCTCGCGCTCCAACCCAAGCTCCTGCGCGCGCTCCAGGAGCGCACGCTGCGTCCGGTGGGCGGCGACGAGGAGCAGTCCTTCGACGTGCGCGTGATCGCCACCACCAACCGCGATCTGCGCTCGCTCGTCGAGGAGAACCGCTTCCGTGAGGATCTCTACTTCCGCATCAACGTGATCCACGTCGAGCTGCCGCCGCTGCGCGCCCGAGGCGGTGACGTGTTGCCGCTGGCCCAGCACTTCCTGGACGTGCACGCGGCGCGGGCGCGCAAGCGGGTGACCGGCCTCGCCCCCGCTGCGGCCGAAAAGCTCCTCGCCTACAGCTGGCCGGGCAACGTGCGCGAGCTCCAGAACTGCATCGAGCGCGCCATCGCGCTCACCCAGCACGCCCAGATCACGGTGGCGGACCTGCCGGACACGGTCCGGGCGTACAAGCGCTCGCACCTGCTGATCGCCACCGACGATCCCTCGGAGCTGGTCCCGCTCGCCGAGATCGAGCGGCGCTACGTGCTGCGGGTCCTGGAGTCCGTCGGCGGCAACAAGACGCTGGCGGCGCACACGCTCGGCGTCACCCGCAAGACCCTCTATCGCAAGCTCGAGGAGTACGGCGCCTCCGAGGCGAAGGAGACGTAGCCCTCCGAGGACTCAGCCGGCCGAGCCGATCGTCGCGGCCAGCGGGTGCAGGCTGCCCGCCGCACTCGGCCGCGCGCCGACACGGTCGAACCAGGCGGACACGTTCGAGAGCTCGGCGGCGAGCGGCTGGCCGACCCCGCGGCCGAAGTCGACGGCGCAGTACAGGATGATGTCGGCGATCGTGAAGCGCGAGCCCGCGATCCAGGGCTTGCCGGCCATCTGCGGCTCGAGCCAGGCGAGGTTGTCCTGCACGGTCGCCTTGAGGCCCGCGGCTGCCTCGGGCAGGACGCGGAGGCGCGGGCGGAAGAGCTCGATCCCCTCGGCGAAGCGGAAGCCGTTGTAGAGGTGCTCCGTGATGCGGAGCTCGACCCGCCGCTGCCAGCAGCGCGTGTCGGCGCGCTCCTCGGGCGTGGAGCCGACGAGCGGCGGCTTCGGGAACCGCTCCTCGAGATACTCGAAGATGGCGACCGTCTCCCCGATGACGCGGCCGTCGTCCAGCTCGAGGGCCGGCAGCTGTCCGCCCGGGTTGCGATCGGTGTAGGGCGGTCGGCGGTTCTCCATCCCCAGCAGGTCGATCTCCAGCCTGGGAAGCTCGACGTCCTTCTCGAGGAGAAACATCCGGAGCGCCCGGGGGTTCGGGCCGAAGGAGTCGTAGATCTTCATCGCCGGGCGTAGGTATACCCTGGGACACGGGTAGGGAAGCGGCTCCGGCCCGTGGCTGCGGGGGGAGTGCGGGAAGTGCACGCGGGGCTGCGGAGGTGGGGACCAACCGGGGGCGGGTAACGTTTCTACCTCCGTTTCCTTGCTACCCGTGTTTCCTTGCGATACGGCGCCTCAAGTATCCGGTTCTCCAAGGCTTTTGCCGGGATCCCCGGTGCTGATCCGCCCCCTCCGGAACGCCCCGAGAGCCGGACGAGCGCGAAAAGTCGACACTTTTCGTCGGCATGCGGCGTGCAGCAGTGAGGTCGTGCAGCGAGCGTCGGTGGCGACTCCACGGCAAGCCACCTCGCGGTTCACGGCCCGCATCCCACCCCACCATCGGTCGTCGCTTCCCCAGCGCGACCGGGCCGGGAGCGCCGCCGACCTCGCCGCAAGCCACTCGCACATAGCTGTTTTGGAGGGAGAATGACCGAGATGAACGAAGCCTGGGTCCAGCTTGCCACGCGCATCCCGCGGCGGCTGCACCGGGAGATGAAGCTGCACTGCGTCGCGCGCGAGGTCTCGTTGATGGCCTTCGTCGTCGACGCGCTGCGCGAGAAGCTGCAGTCCGCGGGCGAGGGAGCCACCGGCACCCGTCGCGGCCGCCACGCTTCCTAGGGGAACACGGAACGGGGAGGCGGGCCCATGTGGGCCCGCCATCGGCGGCGCTTCGGGAGCCCGGTAGCCACCGAGAGAGACAACGAGGCTCCCGCGGGGGATCTGTCGTGTATCTTGGCAACGATGTGCTCGGGCCGCGCCGCGTCGCCGCGGCCCGGTCAGCGGTCGCGCAGACCAGCGTGGAGGCGGGCGAGAATCGGCGTTCTGCCGCGAAGCCGGATGCGGAACGTTTCTACCTGCGGCAGATCGCTCGCTCGACGCTGCTCACGCGCGAGGGTGAGGTGGCGCTGGGCACGCAGATCGAGGAGGGCGAGCGGGAGATCGCTGCCTCCGTCCTCGCGTCCGCACTCGGGGTCCGCCACGTTCTCGAGTTCGACGCCCGCCTGCAGGCCGGGGACCTGCGGGCGCGCGACCTCGTGCGGCCCGGGGCCGACGAGCGTGACGAAGAGGAGACCGTTCGTCGTCGCCTGCTCGCCGCACTCACCCGCGTGCGAGCGCTGGCGGGAGCGCGGGGCCGGAGCGTCCGCGACGATTCGCGCTTGCACGCCGCGCTGCTCGCGCTCGACCTGGGACCACGACCGATCGAGGAGATCGTGCGCCAGCTGGCCGCGCTCGTCGCGCGCCAGCAGGAGCTCCGCGCCCGGCTCACGGGGCTGCGCGGCGCCTCCGATTCCGATTCCGTTCGTGCCGTGCGCGACGCTCGCCGGGAGCTCGTTCTGCTCCAGCGCGAGGCCGGGATGCCCCCGGTCGCCTGCGAGCGGGCCCTGCGCGCCGTTCGTGAGGCACGGCAGCGTGTCGAGACGGCCAAGCGCGTCCTGATCGAGTCCAACCTGCGGCTGGTCGCCGCCATCGCCCGCCGCTATCGCAACCGCGGGCTCGAGCTTGCGGACCTGATCCAGGAGGGCAACCTGGGCCTGATGCGCGCGGTGGAGCGCTTCGACTACCGGCGCGGGTATCGCTTCTCGACCTGCGCGAAGTGGTGGATCCGCAAGGCCATCACGTACGCCATCGCCGACCGCGCGCGCACCATCCGCATCCCGGTCGACGTGGTCGCGGCGCTCGACAAGACGAAGCTGACCGCGCGGCGCCTGACCCATCAGCTCGGCCGCGAACCCACGGCCGAGGAGCTCGCGGAGCGCCTGCGCATCCCGCCCGAGCGGGTCGAGCGCCTGCTGCGCCTGGGGGCCGCCGTGGCGCGCGACCCCATCTCGTTCGAGACCGCCGCGGGCGACGACGACGACCGCACGCTCGGCGAGACGATCGAGGACCTCGCGGCCGAGGATCCGGCCGACGTGGTCGTCGCCCGCCGGATGCGTCACGAGGCGCGCGTCGCCCTGGCCCAGCTCGAGCCGCGCGAGCTGCGCGTCCTCCGGATGCGCTTCGGCATCGGCGAGCGCTGGGATCACACCCTGGAGGAGATCGGGGGCAGCCTCTCCGTCACGCGGGAGCGCGTGCGCCAGATCGAGGCCAGGGCCCTCGCGAAGCTGCGTCAGTCTCCCGCCGTCGACACGCTCCGCTCCTGCTACGACGCTTGAGCCGCGCGACCCGTCACGACATCGGCTCGCCCAGCAGTCCCGAGCTGAAGGTCCAGTCGATGTCGTAGGTGACCTGGAAGGCGAACAGGTCGGCGGCCGATTGGAAGTTGCCGATCAGCTTGGCGCCCGTGATCGGGTCCGGGTTCCTGGTGGAGACTTGCGGCGAGAAGATGTGGGCATACGAGGCGTCGATGCGCAGCCGCGTCGTCGGCCGGTAGCCGACCCCGAAGGCGAGCCAGATACGATCGCCGTCGGGGATGCGCGCCGTGCGGTGCTCGCGGTCCGGGACCCCGGTGAAGTCGTACGCCGTCCCGAACCGCCCGGTCCACACCTTGCTGGGAGTCCACACCACGCCGAGACCGTAGCGCTCGCTGTTGTTCCAGTCCTCGGGCTCGGTCACCGACGGCTGCTTCGGGTTCGCGAAGTTGAACTCGAGTTGCTTGAACAGCGACCAGTGCGTCCAGGTGAAGTCGGCGAGGAACGCCCAGTCGTCGAAGACCTGTTGGTAGAGCGAGATCGACGCCCGATCGGGCAAGGTGGCGGTCACCGAGAGCGGCGTGTTGACGAGTGCGCCCGAGAGCTTCTGGAGAGACTGGGCCTTCTTCGGGATGCGGAAGTCCGCGTCGCCCTCGACGGTGTGCTCCATCCGCGACCGGTAGGTGAGGCCGATGCGCGTGCTCGACGTCGGCCGCAAGAGGGCGCCGAAGTTGTATCCCGCCGCCCAGCTGTTGCCCTTCAAGCTGACGTAGCCGTCGACCTTCTGGGGCTGGAGGCCGAGGAGCGAGGTGCACGCGGAAGGCGGCAGGCCCGCCTGGCCGCCGAGAATCTGGCAGATGGAGCCCATGTCGAGGTTGTTGGTCAGCGTCGCGTTGAGATACTCGGCGTTGGCGCCGCCCCCGAGGGAGAGCCAGTCGGTCACGCGCACGGCGAGCGAGGGGTTGAAGTTGAACGTCTGGAGCTGTGAGAAACGGGCGTGATAGCGGCCGACCCACCCGCGCGGCCAGCCCGTCTGCAGGCCGAACGGCGTGCTGATGCCGAGGCCGAGACCGACCCGGTCGGTGAGGCGGTGGGAGATGAAGAAGCTGGAAAGGGGCTGCGCGTTGCCGGCGTCGCCGCCGTTGCCCCCGGTCAGCGGCGCGCCGCCGACGGCTTCACTCAGGTGCGAGCCGCGGTTCTCGAAGGACGACCGCGTCCATACGAGGAATCCGGAGGTGGCGATCTGCGTACCCTCGAGGAGGGTGAGGCCGGCCGGGTTGTAGAAGATGGTGCTGGCGTCGGCGGCGATGGCTCCCTCTCCGGCGTAGGCACTTCCCAGGGCGCGGCCGCTCTGCTCCAGGAGCAGGAAGCCGGAGGCATGGGCCCCGGGCGGCGCGGCCAGGCCGACGAGCAGCACGGCGAGCGACCAGGCGACTGCGGCGAGCATCCGAGCCATCGTGATCCTCCTCCCCCCCGGGGCGCGGTCGCCCCGCGGCGTCAACGCAGCGCGAGACTGTAGGTCAGCACGAGCAGCACGAAAGCGGTGAACCCGGTGTACTTCCAGTCGTGTTCCACGAAGGCGAAGAAGAGCATCGAGGCGAGCACGCGCAGGTACGGCGTGAGCAGCAGCGCGACGATCCCCAGGCTGACGAGGAGCCGCGGGCGGATGGCGCCCCGCGCGAAGGCCCGCAGATCGGCCCCGAGTAGCTGGACGACGTCGTGGCCCGCGAGGGTCTGGTCGAGCATCGTGGTCCCCGTGGCCAGCCGGTGCCATATCAGCCCGGTGATGATCAAGCCGAGGCTCGTCAGCACGCCGCCCAGGAGAAGCGCGCCGACGAGGGCGTCCATCTGATCGGCTGCCGCGGCCGTCGCACGCGTGCCGGTCATCCCTGGGCCCGCAGGCCCCGCACGATCATCTCCGCGCCGAGCACGAGGAGGACCACGCGGAAGACGCGGTGGACGGTCTCGTTGCTGACGCGCAGCAGGATGCGCGTGCCGGCGAAGGCCCCGAGGGTCACCCCCACGATCACCGGCGCCGCGAGGTTGACGTCGATCATGCCGGCGGCCAGGTAGACGCTGGTGCCCGCCAGGGCGGTGACGCCGATGATCAGGTTGCTGGTGGTGGTCGAGACCTTGGGCGGCAGACCCATGACGAGGTCGTGGATCAGGACCTTGAGCGCCCCCGCCCCGATGCCGAGCAAGCCCGCGACCAGCCCGGCGACGAACATCAGCGGTCCCCCGATTCCGGCGCGCGTGGCGCGATAGGCGATCGTGCGGCGGCTCGCCCGGTCGTCGTACTGCCCCTCGAGCTCGAGCCAGCGCGAGAAACGGTCCTGCGAGGCGGGCGGCTGCCACGGCCTGCCGCGCTGCATCCAGAGCGCCAGCCACGACGCGAGCAGCACCAGTCCGAAGAGGAAGAAGAGGGGCCGCGCGCTCGACGCCACGGTGAGCGAGGCGCCGACGATGGCCCCGACGATGGTGAACATCTCGAGGAACATGCCCACGCGCAGGTTGGTGACGTGATCGCGCACGTAGGCCGAGGCGGCGCCGGTGGAGGTGGCGATCACCGAGATCGTGCTCACCGCGATGGCCCGCTTGATGTCCTCGCCCGCGAGGGTGAGCGCCGGGATGAGGACGATCCCGCCGCCCATACCGGCGAGCGCGCCGACCAGGCCGGCGACGAACGATAGCAGCAGGAGCGGGCCCAGGGTCACGCGCAACGACTCCGGCGAATCGACGCCGCGGAGCGTAGCCGCAAGCGAGGCGGGAAGGAAGTGCCCCTGAAAAAAAGGGCTCTTCCGGGGTTCGTGTGGGTAGCATGACCGGCTGAGCGTGGTTTTGGTATCGTCCCGGGGCCAGCCGGGGGAGGAGGCGGGGACGATGCGGGACCACGAACTGTACGCGACGATCTTGGGGCTCACGGCGCCGTGGACGGTGGAGCGGGTTGAGGTCGACGTCCCGGGTGGCGCTGTGCACGTGTGGTTGGCCCGCACGGGGGACGCGGCGGCGCAGTGTCCGGAGTGCCAGACCGCCTGCCCCATCTACGACCATCGCGAGCGGGAATGGCGGCATCTCGACACCTGCCAGCTGCAGACCCGGCTCCATGCCCGCGTCCCCCGCCTGGCCTGTCCAACCCACGGTGTGGTGCAGAGCGCCGTCCCGTGGGCGACCCCGGGCTCGAAGTTCACGCTGCTCTTCGAGCGGCTGGCGATCGACTGGCTCCGCGAGGCGGCGGTCGCCGCGGTCGCGCGCCAGCTCAAGCTGGGGTGGGACGCGGTCTGGGGCATCGAGCGCCGGGCGGTGGCGCGGGGGCTGGCGCGGCGCGGCACACTCGAGCTGCGGTACGTCGGCGTGGACGAGAAGGCCTTCCAACGCCGGTACGAGTTCGTGACGGTCGTGAGCGACCTCGAGGGCGCCCGCGTCCTGTACGTCGCCGACGACCGCAAGCAGGAGAGCCTCGAAGCGTTCTGGGCCCTGGGGCTCACCGAGGCCCAGCGGGGCGCCATCGCGGCGATCGCGATGGACATGTGGGCGCCGTACGTGCAGGCGACCCGCGCCCGCATCCCCGATGCCGACCGGAAGATCGTCTTCGATCGCTTTCACTGCGCGAAGCATCTCAACGAGGGGGTCGATCGCGTCCGACGCGCCGAGCAGCGCGAGCTCCGCGCGCAGGGAGACACTCGGCTCACCGGCACGAAGTACACGTGGCTGCGGCATCCCGATCGCTTCAGTCGAGAGGCGTGGCGCGCGTTCAGGGCGTTACGCACCAGCACCCTCAAGGTGGCGCGCGCCTGGGCGCTGAAGGAGGCCGCGGCCGACCTGTGGGAGTATCGGTACGTCGGCGCGGCCCGTACCTTCTTCCGCCGGTGGTACTTCTGGGCGACGCACTCGCGCCTCGCACCGATGATCGAGAAAGCGCGGATGCTCAAGACCCACCTGCAGAACATCCTCACCTACCTGAAGCACCGCATCACGAATGCCACGGCCGAGGGCCTGAACTCCAAGATCCAGTGGCTCCGGTACACGGCCCGCGGCTACCGCAACCGCGAGCACTTCAAGACGGCGATCTACTTCCACTGCGGCGGCCTCGACCTCTACCCACACTGAAGCCGGAAGAACCAAAAAAAGAAAGCGGGGGTGGCCGCGTGGACCACCCCCGCAGCACGGGCCAAGGGAGGATGAGGCCCGGCTCGACTCAGCGCGCCGACAGGGCCGCGAAGCGGTCGCCGCCCTCGGCGGGGCGGACGAGCAAGAGGAGCGGCTTGTCGGCGGCCGTCTTCCCGACCTCGGCCCGCAGGGCGGCCACCGAGCCGACCGACCTGCGGTTGACCTGCAGGACGACGTCCCCCGCTTTCACCGCGGCCTCGGCGGCCGGGCTGTCGGGGGCGACGGCCGTCACCAGGACGCCGGCGCCGGCTTCGAGGCCGCGCTGGCCGCGCTCCTCCGGCGTCAGGTCGCGTAGCGCGAGGCCCCATTTGCCGCGGCGCGTGGCCGCGTCGTCGGACGCCGTCTCGTCGTCGGCGAGCTTGGCGACCGTCACTTCGAGGTCGTGGGCCTTGCCGTCCCGGCGAACCTCGACCGGCACGGTCTTGCCGACGGGAGTGCCGGCGACCAGCATGGAGAGCGTCCCCGGCTCGTCGATCGGCTTGCCGTCCCAGCGACGGACGACGTCGCCGGGCTGCAGGCCCGCCTTGGCCGCCGGGCTGTCCGGGGTCACGCCGGCGACCAGCGCACCCTGCGACCCGTCGGTCGCCATCGACTCCGCCAGCTCGGGCGTCAGCTTCTGGATCGACACCCCGAGCCAGCCGCGGGTCACGTGGCCCTTCTCCTCGAGCTCGGGCACCAGCTCCTTGGCGAGGTTGATCGGGATGGCGAAGCCGATGCCGACGCTGCCGCCGCTCTGGCTGAAGATCGCGGTGTTGATGCCGACGACGTTGCCGCGCTCGTCGAACAGCGGCCCGCCCGAGTTGCCCGGATTGATCGACGCGTCGGTCTGGATGAAGTGATCGTACGGCCCCTGGCCGATGGCGCGACCCTTCGCGCTGACGATTCCCGCCGTGACCGTGTTGTCGAGGCCGAAGGGATTGCCGATCGCGACCACCCAGTCGCCGACGGCCAGCCCGTCCGAGTCGCCCAGCTGCACCACCGGCAGCGGCTCCTTGCTGTCGATCTTCAGCACCGCGAGGTCGGTCTTGGGGTCGCGCCCGAGCACCTTGGCGGGGAGCTTGCGGCCGTCGCTCAGCGCGACGGTGATCTCCTTCGCATGCTCGACGACGTGGTTGTTGGTGAGCACGACGCCGTCCTTGCGGATCACGAACCCGGAGCCGGCGCCGCGCCGTGCCTCGCCGCCGCCCCAGCGCGGGCCGTGCGGCATCCGGAAGCCGCGGAACGGACCGCCGGGACCCGACGGGCCGTCATCGTCGTCGGAATCGCCTTCGTCGGCGGCATTGGCGACCGAGACCGTCCCGACGTGAACCACGGCCGGTGCGGCCGACTCGACGATGCCGGCGAACGAGGGCAGGCCGCGCGCCTTGGTGGGGGCACGGGGCTCCTCGGGGGCCGCCGCGGGCGCGGACTGGGCAGCGTGAGCCGGTTCCTCGTGCAGCAGCCGGCCGGCGGCGAAGCCGAAGCCGCCGCCGCCCAGGCAGATGGCGAGCCCTCCCGCCAGCATGCGATTCCTCGTGTTCGGATCCATATGCGTCCTCCTCCTCTTCGGGGGTGTCTCGGAGATTGGACGCGTGAGATGGCGCCGTCGCGTGAGAATCCCGTGAGGCGCGCATTAGAAGTTTCTCACGAAGGTGCGAGCGGCAGGGAGACCCGGAAGCACGCCCCGGCACCCGGGCTGCTCGTCACGCTGACGTCGCCGCCGTGGAGCTGGACGATCGCGCGCGTGAGCGGCAGGCCGAGGCCCGATCCGCCGCGCTCGCGAGCGGGGTCGCCGCGGTAGAAGCGGTCGAAGATGCGCTCCCGATCCTCGCTCGTGATGCCCGGGCCGTCGTCGCGGACCTCGAGCAGCGCGTGGCCGTCGCGGGCGTGCGTCGACACCGTCACGTGGGCGCCAGCGCCTGCGTGCTTGACGGCGTTCTCGGCCAGGTTGAACACCACGCGGAAGAGCAGGGGGCCGCTGCCCTGGACGGCGAGCGGGGGGACGGCTCGACCCGGAACGCGACCCCGGCCCTGGCGGCGAGCACCTCGAGCGCCGGAGCGGCGTCGCTCACCACGCCCGCGAGGTCGACGCGCTCGCGCGCCGGGGCGAGCGCGCCCGCGTCCGAGCGCGCCAGGAAGAGCAGGTCCTCGACCAGGCTCGCCAGCCGGTCGACCTCTTCGAGACAGCTCTCCAGCGTGCGACGGTGCGGCGCGCCCGGCGGGGTCGTCCCGAGGGCGACCTCCAGCTCGCCTTTCAGGATCGTGAGCGGCGTGCGCAGCTCGTGCGCGGCGTCGGCGCTGAACTGGCGTGCGGCGTCGAAGGAGCGCTCGAGACGGGCGAGCATGTCGTTCAGGACGGCGGCGAGGCGGCCCAGCTCGTCGTCCGCCGTCTCCGTCGTGATCCGTCGCGCCAGATCGGCCCCTCCGATGCGGCGCGCCGTCTCGACCATGGCATCGACCGGGCTGAGCGCGCGGCCGGCGAGGAACCAGCCGCCCGCCGCGGCGGCCGCGAGCGCCACGGGCAGCAGGCCGGCGAGCACGAGCAGGAAGCGCGCGCGTGCCGCCTCGACGACCTCCAGCGACATGGCGACCTGGACGAGCTGGACCAGGCGCCCCCCCTCCATCACCGGCGCGGTCAGCACGCGCACCGGCGCCTGCGCGCCGGGCAGCCGGACGGTCTCGAACGTCTCCTGCCCGTGCTCCGCGTTGCGCAGCGTGGCGGCGCCGAGCGGCAGATCGAGCCGCTGCCGCGGGGCGAGTCTCGGATCGGGTCGTCCGAGCGGATCGAGGAGCTGATAGAAGCGCTCCGCGAGCGCGGGTCCCACGAGCGCGGCGAGGGCGTCGGCCAGGTCGCCGCGTCGGGCCGGCTCGCGGCTCGACGCGGCGACGGTGCGTGCGAGGGAATCGAGGGACGTGTCCACGGTGTGCTGCAGCCCGCGATCGAGCAGCACCAGCGCGACCGTGCCGAGCAGGAGGAGGAGGCCGCCGAGCGCCACCGTGTACCAGAGCGTGAGCCGGGCGCGCAGGCTCCGCGGCCGCAGCGCCACGGGCTAGCCCTCCGGCGCGCGCAGCACGTAGCCCGCGCCGCGCACCGTGTGGATCAGCTTGGGCTCGAAGTCGGCGTCGATCTTGCGGCGGAGGTAGTTCACGTAGACGTCGATGACGTTGGTGAAGGTGTCGAAGCTGACTCCCCAGACGTGCTGGGCGATCATCGCGCGGCTCAGCACCCGGCCGGGATTGCGCAGGAAGTACTCGAGGAGCGCATGCTCGCGGGCGGTCAGCTCGATCGCGCGACCGGCCCGGGTCACCTGCCGCGTGGCGGGGTCGAGCCGGAGGTCCGCCAGCGCGAGCGTGGCCGGAACGACGGCGCCGCGGCGGAGCAGTGCCCGGATGCGGGCGAGCAGCTCGGCCACCTCGAAGGGCTTGGTGAGATAGTCGTCGGCGCCCCCGTCGAGACCGGCCACCTTGTCGGCGACTCCCGCGCGCGCGGTCAGCAGGAGCACGGGGACCGCGCGCCGGCGCGCGCGCAGCTCGCGCAGGACGGAGAGCCCGTCGCGCCGCGGCAGCATGACGTCGAGGACGACCAGGTCGTAGTCCTCGTCCAGGGCGCGGGTGAGGCCGGCGTCGCCGTCGTGCGCGACGTCGACGCGGTGGTGCTCCGCCTCCAGCCCGCGCTGGATGAAGCTCGCCACCTTCTGCTCGTCCTCGACGACCAGGATGCGCATCGACGGCGACGTGTCCGAGGAGCGCGCATCCCGCGCGGGGACGCGCACTCCTCGGAGAAGCGATCAGCGATTGGGCTGGGGCGTCATGCGGAGGTAGGGCTTCAGGGCCTTGAAGCCCTTGGGGAACTTCTTCTTGAGCTCCTCCGGATCGGTGAGCGACGGGACGATGACGCAGTCGTCGCCGTCCTTCCAGTCGGCAGGCGTGGCCACCTGGTGCTTGTCGGTCAGCTGGAGCGAGTCGAGGACCCGCAGGATCTCGGCGAAGTTGCGCCCGGTGCTCGCCGGATACGTGATCATCGCGCGCACCTTCTTGTTCGGGTCGATGAAGAACACCGAGCGCACGGTGAGCGTGTCGTTGGCCTGGGGATGGATCATGCCGTAGAGGTTCGCGACCTTGCGATCGGGATCGGCCAGGATCGGGAAGTTCATCTTGGTGTGCTGGGTCTCCTCGATGTCGCCGATCCAGCCCTTGTGCGACTTCTCGTCGTCGACGCTGACGGCGATCACCCGGCAGTTCCGCTTCTCGAACTCGGGCTTCAGCTTGGCCACGGCGCCGAGCTCCGTGGTGCAGACGGGGGTGAAATCCTTCGGGTGTGAGAAGAGAACCGCCCACTTGCCGTCGATGTAGTCGTGGAAGTGGATCTGGCCCTCGGAGGACTCCTGGGTGAAATCCGGAGCGATGTCGCCGATCTGAATTCCCATCGCGAGCTCCTTTCCTTGGTGATCCCCGCTGGCGTAGCGCGGGCTCCGAGGAGGGTCAATGGCCCGGCACCAGCACCGCCGCACCGGTGAAACGACCGTGCCGGAGGTCGTCCAGCGCGTCGCCGGCGCGCGCCAGCGGATAGCGGTGCGCCTCGGCACGCAAGCCGGCGTCGGCCGCCAGGCGCAGGAACTCGACGCCGTCCCCCCGCGTGAGATTCGCCACCGAGCGCAGGACGCGCTCGCCCCACAGGGTCTCGTAGGGGAAGGACGGGATCGGGCTCATGTGGATGCCGCCGCACACGACCACGCCGCCGGGCTCGACGGCGCGCAAGGCGAGCGGCACGAGCGCGCCGTCGGGCGCGAAGATGAGCGCGGCGTCGAGCGGCTCGGGGGCGCGGGCGGTCGAATCGCCGGCCCAGGCGCAGCCGAGGCCGCGGGCAAACTCCTGCGCCGCGGCGTCGCCCGGCCGCGTGAAGGCGAACGCGCGTCGGCCCTGGTGACGCAGGACCTGGGCCACCAGATGGGCGGCGGCGCCGAAGCCGTACAGCCCGACGCGTTCCGCGTCACCGGCCAGGCGCAGGGTGCGGTAGCCGATCAGTCCGGCGCACAGCAGCGGCGCGCCCTCGACGTCCGGCAGCTCCGGCGGGAGCGGCAGGACGAAGCGGGCGTCGGCGGTGGTGTACTCGGCGTATCCCCCGTCCCGCGTGTAGCCGGTGAAGCGGGCCCGGGGGCAGAGGTTCTCCGCGCCGCGGAGGCAGAAGCGACAGCGGCCACAGGCCCAGGCGAGCCAGGGAACCCCGACGCGATCGCCCGGGTGCAGGTGCGTGACGTCGGCCCCGACGCGCTCGATCGTGGCGATGATCTCGTGGCCGAGCACGAGGGGCAGCGCGGGATCGGGCAGCTCGCCGTCGCACACGTGGAGGTCGGTCCGGCACACGCCGCAGGCGCGTACGCGCAGCAAGATCTCACCCCCGCCGATGCTCGGCAGCGGCTGCTCCACGGCGCGCAGCGGGCGGCCCGGTGCCTCGAGCACCATCGCGCGCATGCTGAGCTCGACATAAGCCGCGGCGGTGGGCCTCGCAACCGGTCTGGCGCGCGCACCGGGGCGGGTATATCCCGGACGACGGGAGGCGATGAGGAACGGTCCGGAATCGGTGGGCCGGGGCGACGCGCTCCTGCTCGTCGACGTGCAGAACGATTTCCTGCCCGGCGGCGCGCTCGCGGTGCGCGACGGGCATGCGGTGGTTCCGCGGCTGAACGAGTACGTCGCGCTCTTCCACGATCGTGGCTTGCCCGTCCTCGCGTCGCGCGACTGGCATCCCGCCGACCACTGCTCCTTCCACGCTCGCGGTGGTCCCTGGCCCGCCCACTGCGTGGCGGGGACGGCAGGCGCCGGATTCGCCCCGGCCCTCGCGCTGCCGCCGGGAGTCGAGGTCGTCTCCAAGGCGACCGACGCCGAGCGTGACGCCTACTCGGCCTTCGACGGGACCGGCCTTCACGAGCGGCTGCAGCGAGCCGGCGTGCGGCGCCTCTTCGTCGGTGGTCTGGCCACCGACTACTGCGTGCGCTGGACGGTGTACGATGCGCTCGAGCGCGGCTACCGGGTCGTCGTGCTGGAGGACGCGGTGCGGCCGGTCGACGTGCGGCCCGGAGACGGCCGCCGCGCCCTGCGCACGGTGCGCCGCCACGGCGCGCGCACGCTCCGGGGTCGCACGCAGGTCGCCTGAGTCAGATCCTGCCGACCAGATAGAGGACGATCTCGAGCACGATCAGCACGATGATGATCACCTCGAGCGCCTCGGAGCGCGCACTGGTGACGCGCTCGCTGAGCAGGTTGTGGATCTGCTGGAGCACGTCGAGCTTGCGCCCGACGCTCTCCTCCCAGGCGCGCAGGGCCAGACGATCGGCCGTGCGGGCGTAGAGCTTGGCGAGGTAGAGGTCGCCGGCGAGCTTGAGGGCGTTGTGCAGCCGCTCGACGATGCCGGCGACGTCGAGGCGGATGGCAGCCAGCTCGGTCACGGCGCGCCGGAACGGACGGTGGAGGAAGGGCCAGCCCCGGGCCGGGGCAGTGGCGAGCGCGAAGGTCTCGGCCATGTAGCGGTCCAGCACGTCGTCGTAGAAGCGGAGCTCGAGGAGCTGCACGTTCAGGTGCTCGAGCACGTTCACCGTGTCGGCATAGTCGGTGTCGTCGATCACCAGCGCGACGTTCCATTCGGTGACGACGAGGTCGTCGGGATAGTAGGAGAGCTCCGTGCGGAACACCTCGTCGGTCTCGGCGTCCGACAGCAGGCTCGCCTCGCAGCGCAGCGCAGCCGCGAGGATGGCCCTGCCGTACCCCAGCAGATCCGGAATGCTGGTCGGGGGCTCGAGCCGATCGACCTGGATGATGTAGTAGTCCTCGACGAACGGATTCAGGCCGGGCTTCGTGACCGCTGGCCGGATGCGCTCGTGCAGTCGCTCGAGCAGCTCGCGCGCCGCGTCCTCGAGCGGCCCGGCGCCGGTGAGGGTGCTGGTGAGCGCGGGGAGCGCATCGAGCGCGCAATCGAGGGGAGACTGCAGCAGGATGGTCACGGCGCCGAACTCGTGGATGCGCGCGCTCGCGGTGGCGGTCACGAGGGTCGCGCCGACGCGCACCTCGCACGTGCCGAGCGGGGCGCGGACCGGCGGCGCCGCGTAGGCCAGGTGCGCCGGCGCCGCCCGGCGCCGCGGCGCCGCGGTCTCGCGCTCTCCCTCGCTGACCAGCGCCTGGGCGCGGGCCAGGTCGATCTCGTAGCCGACGTCGAAGGTGAAGAGCCCGATGAGCTGCCCGACGAGGCGCACGTCCGCCGGCGCGCGCTACGGCCGTCCCATCGGCGCTACGATCCCTTCTTCGCCCGCGCCGGCTTGTCGGGGACGCGGATGGTGAGCACGGGGACGTGCGCGTGGCGCACCACCTTCTCGGCCACGCTGCCGATGAGCAGATGGCTGAGGCCGCTGCGGCCGGCGGTGCTCATGACGATCGAATCGGCGCGGCGCGCGGCATCGAGGATGCACTGCGAGGCATCCCCCACATCCACCCGGCAGGTGTAGGGCGGAGCATCCCCGCGCAACGCCCGCTCGACGAGGGTCTCGAGCCGCTTGCGCTGCTCGGGCACGAACGTCGTGGGCGCCGGGAAGGTGTCCGCGGCGAGGCCGAACGGCACGTCCGCCGGCACGTAGAACGGCACGATGACGTGCAGCACGGTGAGCCGGCCATCGTGCTCCCGTGCCAGCCGGGCCGCGGCCTTGAGTGCCGCGGTGGCCTGGGGCGAGAAGTCGTGCGGGACGAGAATCCGGCGGAAGAACGGGACGGGCATCGAAACCTCCCTCACTGCGCTCCGCGCATCGCGCGTCGGTCGTGCGCCCATTGTCGCTCGCGCCGCGCCATGGGCAAGCCTTGACGTGGCCGTGGCCGGGGCCGTATCCGGCGTTCCATGCGGTTCGTGCTCAACTGGGTCATCAGCGCGCTCGGCCTGCTCGTCGTGGCGCGGGTGATCCCGGGATTCCAGGTGGACGGCTTCGGCACCGCGCTCATCGCCGCTCTGGTCCTCGGCCTCGTGAACGCGACCCTGGGCGTGGTGCTGCTCGTCCTCACGTTTCCCCTGACGCTCATCACCTTCGGGCTGTTCCACTTCGTGGTGATGGCGTTCCTCATCTGGATCGCCACCGGCATCGTGCCCGGCTTCCACGTGAGCGGCTTCCTCCCGGCGTTCTTCGGGGCCATCGTGCTGGCGCTGGTCAGCATGGTCCTGCGCGCGCTGGTGTCTGCCTGAGTCACGGGGGCGGGACGACGACGTTCGCCTCGCGGTAGAAGACGAGCACGAGCGCCACCAGCAGCATGGCCACGTAGGATGCCGTGCCCGCGGATCGACCGGCGGGCGCGAGGCGGAGCTCGAGAAGACGCCCGCACGCGATCAGCACCGCGAGCAGCCCCATCGCCGTGTGCGTCACCTGCACGAGGTAGCTGCTCTTGGCTTCGAAAGCGACGTGCGAGTGCACGAGGAGCAGCAGGCCGCCGACCGCGGCGAGCATGGGGAACACATAGGGAAGGCGAGCGCCCGGGCGTGCGGAGAGCCGGGCGCGCCACTCGAGCAGGCCGAGGGAGATCGCGAGGAGCCCGGCCAGCCGGTGCTGGAACGCCTCCGCGCTCGCGAGCGTCGTCGCCCAGAACGCGTTCGGGCCGAAGGGACGCACGCCGTCGACGGCCATCGAGCGCAGGAACACGAACCCCCCGAGGAGCGCGAGCCCGAACGGCCAGTGGCGCGTCCAGCGCCACCCCGATCGCCCGCCGGCGAG
The DNA here is from genome assembly GCA_963815115.1 of uncultured delta proteobacterium. Taxonomy (GTDB): domain Bacteria; phylum Desulfobacterota; class Binatia; order DP-6; family DP-6; genus CAVQLX01. The sequence goes on from CAWFFN010000005.1 coordinate 1,724,134, forward strand.
CGCGAGAACGGCCATCGCGAGCAGCGCGAGGCCGGCGACGTTGTGGCTGAAGTTCGACCACGAGTAGGCGGCCGCCGTGCGCTCGCCGCCGGCCACGGCGTAAGGATCGGACGCGTCGCCCATCATGGTATGGACCGAGGGCGTCCGGAGCGCCGGCCACTTCGGGCGGAAGACCTCGACGACCTCAGCCGCGCTGGCGCGCTCGCTGCCGACGTCGCGCGCCGGTGGCTGCGACGACAGGCTGGCGGCGGTGAAGAGGAGGACCATGGCGAGGATGGTCTCGGCTTCCAGCAGGATCGGGACCCGGCGGCGGACCGTCGCCGTTCCGCCGTCACGGCGGAAGCCCCGGACCGCGCCGAGGTTGCCGGCGGCCAGCACGAGGGCCGCGGCGAGCAGGACGACCTTGGTGAGCACCAGCGCGCCGTAGCCCGTCCCGACGAGGCCCGCGATGGAGCCGACGTAGGTGCTGGCGAGCGGGATCGCCAGCAGGCAGAGCGCGGCGACGCTCGCGAGGGCGAGGCGCGAGAAGCGCGCCACCACGCGGGGCCAGAGCGCGTTCACCGCTGCGTCACGTCGCGCGAGCCGCCAGGTGGCGCCGAGATGCACCAGGCCGCCGGCCCACAGCGCCGCCGCCACCTGGTGGAGCACGGTGAGCGTCATGAGCAGCGCGCGATGCTCGATGCGTCCGGCGGCGTGTACCAGCCACGCGCCGCTCCCCGCCACCAGCGTCGCCAGCAGGCCGACGAGCGCCTGGGGCCCCCGGGCATCGGGACGGCGGCGGAGCGCCGCCGCGGCGACGGCCAGGGTGGCGGAGAGCACCGCGCGCGCCACGCCGGCCCGGGCGGGGAGGGTGTCGGAGAAGCGCGCCAGGGCGTCGGGACCGACCCACCCCGCGAGCAGGTGGACCTTCAGGCCGAGGGCGGCGAGCTGGCAGAAGGCCAGCGCCGCGGCGCTCAGAGCGACGAGTCCGGCGCACCGTGCGCGGACGGCGCGCCCCGGGGCACCGGTGTCGCCGGGTACGACGAGCCAGGCGAAGGCCACCCCGCCGAGAGCCACCGAGAGCGCAACCAGGAGCGCCCCGCCGAGGATGCCGTCGGCGAAGTCCGCGAAACCCTGCACGCCTCACTCCCGGGGCATCACGCGGAAGCGCAGCACGCTCTCGGTGACGTGCCCGTCGGCGGCCAGCACCTTGTAGTGCAGCGCGTAAAAGCCAGGAACGAGCGGCGGGAGGTCGAGCGCGAGCTGGCTGGGCTGCTTTCCCCCGGTGACGGGCAGGGGCCTCTCCGGGCCGGTCTCGCCGCGCAGCGTGACCTGGCTCAGCGACGCCTCCACGCCCGTGTTGAAGGTGAGGGTGACGGAAGCAGCGGTGTCTGCCTTGGGTGGGGCGTCACGCAACGGGTTCCTGGTGAGAACGGCATGGGCCGACACACGCGTCGCGCTCGCCACGAGCACGAGGCAGAGGCAGCAGAGAAGCGCCCGCAAGCGAAAAACACGTATGCTGGCGTCCGGCACAGGTCAAGCGGCGCGCACTATCTCTCTGGACTTTCGGGGGATGATCCGCTAGCGAGATTGACTGACGGCACGCCGCGCCTGCCGACGATCGGCTCGACGCACCGACGGAACCCGATGGCGACGAAGCCCTGGGACAGCCGCCTGGCTCACGCGCTGATACTGCCCCTGCAGCACACGCGGGTGCACCCGAATCACATCACCACGCTCGCCCTTCTCGTCGGGCTCGGCGCGGCGGGCCTCTACGCCACGGCGACGCCCGTCGGCGCCGATCTCGGGGCGGTGTGCTGGATCGTCGCCTGCGTCCTGGATCATGCCGACGGCGAGCTGGCGCGGCTGACGGGCAAGGTGTCCGTGTTCGGCCACCGCTACGATCGCGTCTCCGACCTGGTCGTCAAGCTGGCGTTGTTCGCCGGCATGGGAGCCAGCTTGCGCCACGGCCCCTTGCGCGGCTGGGGCCTGCCGCTCGGAGTCCTGGGCGGCGCCTCGCTGGTGGCGATCTTCGTGTCGCGCAGCGCGCTGGCGCTCCGCCGCGGGCCGCAGGCATTCGAGCAGCCGCACGCCGGGGGCTTCGAGATCGAGGACATTCTCTACGTGACCGCGCCGCTCACGTGGCTCGGGTGGCTCGGGCCATTCCTGGTCGCGGTGGCGATGGGCACCCCGTTGTTCGCGTCCTGGCTCATCTGGCGCAACTGGAGGCTCGCTGGACTTGATTACCCCGTGTCGGCACGCATAAGAGCGATGCCGGTCGGGGGAGATACGGGCGGGTCGGTCCGAAACCGCCCCGGCCGTCCAGGGTAAGGAGCGGGTGAGGAGCAAGAAAGCACAGGAGAATGCGTCCGGCGGTGACGGGCTGCCGGTCCCACGGGTCGCGTACCCCGGGCTCATCGTCGGGCTCGCGCTCTTCACCGCTCTGCTGGTGGCGCACGGCGCGAGCGACGTCGCGGCGGCGCTCCGGACGGCCGGCTTCGGCCTGGTCGCGGTGGCGGCCTACCACCTGCTGCCGATGCTCGTCGATTCGCTGGGCTGGCGCCGTCTGCTGCCCGCGGAGCTGCGGCCGCCCGTGCGGACCGTGCTCTGGGCGCGCTGGATCGGCGAGTCGGTGAACGGCCTGCTGCCGGTGCTCCAGGTCGGCGGCAACATCGTCAAGGCCGGGCTTCTCGCTCGCGCCGGCGTCGGCGGTCCGGTGGCGGGAGCCAGCGTCGTGGTCGACGTCACCCTGGTGATGCTCACCCAGGTGATCTTCACGCTGCTCGGGCTGGCGCTGCTCCTGCTCCATCTCGGCGGCCATCCCCTCGCGCTGCCCGTCGCCGTCGGTGTCGTCGTCATGGGGAGCATCGTGGCGGCGTTCTATGCCGCCCAGCGCCAGGGCGTCTTCGGCGCGCTCGCGCAGATACTCGCGAAGCTCGGGCGTGGCCGCTGGGTGTCCCTGGTCGCCGGCGGGGATGCCATCGACGCGTCGGTTGCGCTGCTCTATCGCCAGCATCGGACCATCGCGAGCGCCAGCGCATTGCATCTGATGAGCTGGATCGTGGGGGTCGGCGAGGTGTGGCTGGCACTCTACTTCCTGGGGCACCCGGTGAGCCTGCCGTCCGCCGTCATGCTGGAGAGCCTGGGACAGGCCGTCCGCGCCGGGGCGTTCGCCGTGCCCGGTGCGCTCGGGGTGCAGGAGGGAGGATACGTGATGCTCGGCCGCGTGCTGGGGCTCGGCCCGGAGACCGCGCTCGCGCTGTCGCTCGCCAAGCGCGTGCGCGAGATCCTCCTCGGCGTGCCCGGCCTGATTGCCTGGCAGCTCGACGTCGCCGCCAGGGAAGACGGGCGCCGGCAGGCGAGAAGCGCATGAGCGCGCCCGGCAGCGCGCTGGCGCGCGCCCTCAAGAGCGGCGGCCGGGTCATCCAGCGTGCGGGCCTCCCGCTCGTGCGCCTCGACGAGGAGCTCTTCCTCGATGAGGCACGCCAGCGGACCGGCCTCGACGACTTCGGCGATCCCAGATTCCACGAGCCATTGCGGCGCTTGATCGCGGACTACGACACCGAGGCGGAGCTCAGCCTCCTCGGACGCATCGCCGCGCGTCAGGACACGATCCGGTTGCTGACCAACCGCCTTCGCATGGAGTGGGATCGCCGCCGGTACCCGGAGATCCGCGCGCAGCCGGTGCGTGGGCCGCTCTTCATCACGGGGCTGCCGCGCACCGGAACCACGTTGCTGCACGGGTTGCTGGCGCAGGATCCGGGGCACCGCGCGCCGCTCAACTGGGAGATGATGTTCCCCTCGCCGCCGCCCGATCGGTTGCACCACCACCACGACCCGCGCATCGCCGCGTCCGAGCGCCAGCTCCGCTGGTTCTACCGCCTCAATCCCGCGTTCCGCCGCATCCATCCGCTCGCCGCCCGCTTGCCGGAGGAGTGCCTCATCATCACGAGCCACTCGTTCCTCAGCTTCCAGTTCCAGACCAGCCATGACGTGCCGCGCTACCAGGCCTGGCTCGAGGCCCAGGATCTGCGCCCGTCCTACGAAGAGCATCGCAGCTTCCTGCAGCATCTCCAGTGGCGCTGGCGGGGCGAGCGCTGGGTGCTCAAAGCGCCGGCGCACCTCTTCGGCATCCGCGCGTTGCTCCAGGTGTATCCCGATGCGGGGGTCATCCTCACCCACCGCGATCCGCTCGAGGTGGTCGGCTCGCTCGCCAGCCTCACCACCGCGCTCCGCAGCACGTTCAGCGACGAGGTCGACGCGGAGCGGGTCGGACCCGAGATGACGCGACGCTGGGCCGAAGGCCTGGATCGGGCGCTGCGGGTGCGCGACGAGGGCATCGTCTCCGCCGACCGGTTCTTCGACGTGCGCTACGTCGACCTGCTGCGGGATCCGTTCGGCACGGTGCGCCGCATCTACCGGCACTTCGACCTCGCCCTCACGCCCTGGGCCGAGGAGCGCATGCGCCGGTTCCTCGCCCAGCACCCGAAGGACAAGCACGGGCGCCACGGCTACACGCTGGCGGAGTTCGGCCTCGATCGCGACGAGGAAGCGGCGCGCTACCAGGCCTACCGCGAGCGCTTCGGGCTCTGAGCGTCTGCCCGGCCCAAGAGGGCTTGACGGGCGCGGGCCAGATTGCGTAGTAGTGCTACGTACTACGCACGGCGGCCGCGCCCTCGGCGGCCAAGGAGGCAGCTCGATGGCAGCCGGAATGCAGACCACCGATCGCTATGCCCGCACCGCGGCCGGGGTGCAGTGGAACGTCCCCGGGACCTTCGAGACGACCTTCCGCTGGGAGTACCAGGACGGCCGCGACTCGCTGCTCAAGCTCTACGCCAAGGGCAAGCAGCGGCAGTGGGACGCCGACGACCGCATCGACTGGTCGCAGGACCTGGACCCGGAGAACCCCGAGCAGCTGCCGGACGAGTCGATCCCCATCTTCGGCTCGGCCCCGTTCGAGCGCCTGACGCCCGCCGAGCTCGCCAAGCTGCGCCGGCACTTCCAGGCGTGGCAGCTCTCGCAGTTCATGCACGGGGAGCAAGGGGCCCTCATCTGCACGGCGAAGATCGTGCAGCAGGTGCCGAGCATCGACGCCAAGTTCTACGCGGCGACGCAGGTGATCGACGAGGCGCGCCACGTCGAGGCGTATTCCCGCCTCCTGCACGACAAGTTCGAGCTCGCCTATCCGATCACGCCGACGCTCCAGCGCCTGCTCGACGACGTGCTCAGCGACTCGCGCTGGGACATGACGTACCTCGGCATGCAGGTCCTCATCGAGGGGCTCGCGCTCGCCGCCTTCGCGATGATCCGCGACCAGTCGCAGAACCCGCTCGCGGCGTCGGTGAACGCCTACGTGATGCAGGACGAGGCGCGCCACGTGGCCTTCGGCCGCTTCGCTCTGCGCGACTACTATCCGACCCTCAGCCAGGCCGAGCGCGACGAGCGCGAGGAGTTCGCAGTCGAGGCGTGCTATCTCATGCGCGACCGCTTCCAGGCCGAGGAGGTGTGGGAGACCCTCGGCCTGCCGGTCGCCGAGTGTGCCGCCCACATGCTCGAGTCCGGCTTCATGCAGCGCTATCGCTCCGCGCTCTTCAGCCGCATCGTGCCGGTGATCAAGGACATCGGGCTGTGGGGGCCGAAGATCCGCAAGGGCTACGAGCAGATGGGCATCCTCGGCTACGCCGACGTCGACCCGAGCACGCTCAGCGCGCGCGACGAGGAGGTGGCGCAGGAGTTCGATGCCCGGCGCGAGGAGGTCCTGCGGGTCGCTCGGGCGGGATGACGCGCAGGAAGCGCCTCAGGATGCGGGACCTGGAGCGGGCGACCGGCGTCGGCCGGGAGACCATCCGGTTCTACATCCGCGAAGGGCTGCTGCCGGAGCCGGAACGGCCCGGCCGCAACGTCGCCTGGTACGACGAGTCCTTCGTCGAGCGCATCGCGGTGGTGAAGGAGCTGCAGCGCAAGCGCTACCTGCCGCTGCACGCCATCAAGGCGCTGATCGCCAGCGAGACGCCGCCGTCGCGCGCGGAGGTGGAGACCCTGCAGGCGATCGACGGCACCCTCTACCCCGGGGCCGCTGCCGCTCCGACCCGCGTGTCCGAGGTGGCCCGGCGGACCGGTCTGTCGCCGGGCGAGATCCGCCGGCTCGAGGAGATCGGAGCCATCGAGATCGCCGTGCGGCGCGGAACGCAGTGGCTCGAGAGCGAAGCCGTCCGTTTCGTCGAGCGCTGGGCGGCGCTCCGCCGTGCCGGCTATGCCGATGCGCTGGGCTTCGGGCCGGACAAGCTCCGGGTCTACGTCGACTTCGTGCGCTGGCTCGCGCGCGAGGAGCTGCGCATCTTCGCCCACGGCGTGACCGGACGCGTCGATCGTGAGACCGCGGCCCGCATGGCGGAGCAGGGCATCGACATCGTCAACGAGCTCATCGGATCGATGCGCAAGGCGACGCTGCTGCGGTACATCGCCGAGGGGAACCTGCCGGAGGCCGCCTCGGTGCCCAGCCCGGTCCGCGCCGCGCGCGGGCCCCGCTCGTAGCGTCCGTCCCGTCGACGGCGCTCGGATGGCCGGCGGCCCGACGGGAGAGTCGATGCGTGAGGCGCCGTTGCCGCGCTTCGTCGTCTTCGGCGAGGCGCTCACCGATCTGCTGCGACAGGACGACGGCGTCCACTGGCTCGGGCGGCCGGGCGGCTCACCGTGGAACCTGGCGCGCGTCGCGGCGCGGCTCGGCATCGCCACGGGCTTCGCCGGCGCGGTGAGCCGGGACGTCTTCGGCGCGGAGATCCGCCAGCGCAGCGTGGAAGCCGGCCTCGATTCGCGTTTCCTGCAGCAGGTCGATCGCTCGCCGCTGCTGGCGTTCGTCTCCTCGACCCGGCCGCCGCGCTACTTCTTCGTCGGCGACGACAGCGCGGACCTTCATTTCGCGCCCGATCGCCTTCCGCGCGGCTGGATGGAAGCGGCGCACGTGGTCCACTTCGGCTCGATCAGCCTCGCGCGCGAGCCACTCGCCGGGCGGCTCGTGGCGCTGGCCGAGCGCTGCCGCGCCGCCGACCTGCGCATCACCTTCGACCCGAACCACCGCGTCGCCATGGGGAGGGAGTACGGCGAGACGTTCGAGCGCATGGTCCGGCTCGCGGACCTGGTGAAGCTGTCCGACGAGGACCTGGCCCAGCTCCTGCCCGGGCGTTCCGCCGACGGGGCTCTCGCGATGCTGCGGGCGTGGAACCCGCACGCGCTCGTGCTCTACACCTGCGGGAGTGCCGGCATGCGGCTCCTCACCCCCACCGCGACCCATGTCCGGCCGGCGTTCCCGGTGACGGTGGCCGACCCGGTCGGCGCCGGGGACGCCTGTCTCGGGGGCTGGGTGGCGAGCTGGCTGGCGCGCCCGACCGCGCCGCCGACGGCGCACCTCGCCTTCGCCGCCGCGACGGCGGCAGCGGCGTGCCGCCACCCGGGAGCGTACGCACCGAGCCGGGAGGAGGTCGAGGACGTGCTGGCGCGATCATGATCGTGCCCGATTTCCGCAGCCGCGCCTTCCTCGTGGACCACGTCCGCCAGACGATGGCCTTCTACCATCCGCGCTGCGTCGACCGCAGCGGCGGGTTCTTTCACTTCCTGCGTGACGACGGGACGGTGTACGACGCCCACACCCGTCACCTCGTCTCCAGCACGCGCTTCGTCGTCAACTTCGCGATGGCGTGGAGGCACCTCCGCGAGCCGCGCTGGGCCGAGGCGCTGGAGCACGGCATCACCTTCCTGCGCGACGTCCATCGCGACCCACGGACCGGCGGCTACACCTGGGTGCTGTCCTGGGAGGCGGGGCGGGCGACGCCCATCGACGCCACCAACCACTGCTACGGTCTCGCCTTCGTCGTGCTGGCCTATGCCCACGCGCTCCTTGCCGGCGTCGAGGAGGCGCGCGGCCACCTCGACGAGACGATCGCCCTGCTCGAGGCGCGATTCTGGGAGGAGGCGGCCGGGCTCTATGCCGACGAGGCGAGCGCCGACTGGACCGTACTCGCGCCGTACCGGGGTCAGAACGCGAACATGCACGCCTGCGAGGCCATGCTCGCCGCGTGGGAGGCGACCGGTGACGTGCGCCATCTCGACCGCGCCGAGACGCTCGCGCGCAACGTCACCATGCGGCAGGCGGCACTCGCGGGCGGCCTCGTGTGGGAGCACTACCACCCCGGCTGGACCGTCGACTGGGAGTACAACCGCCACGACCGATCGAACTTCTTCCGTCCCTGGGGATACCAGCCGGGCCACCTGGCGGAGTGGGCCAAGCTCCTCCTGATCCTCGACCGGCACCGGCCCGCCGACTGGCTGCTGCCTCGCGCGGTGGCGCTCTTCGGCGCGGCGCTGGAGCGCGGCTGGGACGCCCGGCACGGCGGCGTCGTGTATGGCGTCGCCCCCGACGGCGCCGTCTGCGACGACGACAAGTACTTCTGGGTGCAGGCCGAGTCGCTCGCGGCCGCGGCGCTGCTCGCAGCGCACACCGGCGCGACCGAGTACTGGGAGTGGTACGATCGCATCTGGGCCTACTGCTGGGAGCACTTCGTGGACCACCGCCATGGCGCGTGGTACCGCATCCTGACGCGCGACAACCGCAAGTACTCGGACGAGAAGAGCCCGGCGGGGAAGGTGGACTACCACACCATGGGCGCGTGCTGGGAGGTCCTGAACGTCGTGCCGTGACGAGGGGCGCGGCTGCCCTGCCGCGCGCCGGTCGTTGCATGCCCGAAACGGTCCCGCCGGATGGGGGGCCGATGAGCGGCACGGCCCCCGTCGCCGAAGCCTGACACGGCGGATGAATTGCGCTAGAGAGCGCCGCGTGAGGACGACATGACGGACGCGCGGCCAACCGGGGCGATCCGGCTCGAACACGACTCGTTGGGCGAGGTGCCGGTCCCCGCCGAGCATCTGTGGGGAGCGCAGACGCAACGCTCGATTCAGAACTTTCCGATCGGCGTCGAGCGCTTCCGCTGGGGCCGGCAGGTGATCCGGGCGCTCGGCGTCCTGAAGAAATGCTGCGCCCTCGCCAACGGCGAGCTCGGCAAGCTGCCGGCGGAGAAGGTCGACCTCATCGTGCGCGCCGCGCAGGAGGTGATCGACGGCAGGCTGGACGGCGAGTTCCCGCTCGTCGTGTTCCAGACCGGGTCCGGCACGCAGTCGAACATGAACGCCAACGAGGTGATCGCGAACCGCGCGATCCAGCTCGCCGGCGGCGTGGTGGGGTCGATGAAGCCGATCCATCCCAACGACGACGTGAACCGCAGCCAGTCGTCGAACGACACCTTCCCGACGGCGATGCACATCGCCATCGTCGAGCAGATCGAGCACGACCTCTTCCCCGCGGTCCGCAGGCTGCGCGACACGCTGGCCGGCAAGGCCGAGGCCTATGCCGCCGTCGTCATGGTCGGCCGCACCCACCTGCAGGATGCCACGCCGGTGACGCTCGGGCAGGTCATCGGGAGCTGGGTGGCGCAGATCGACCAGGCGCTCGACACGGTCGCGCGTGCCATGCCGGGCGTGCACGAGCTCGCCATCGGCGGCACCGCGGTGGGCACGGGCATCAATGCCCCGGCCCGCTTCGGCGACGTGACCGCGCGCCGCATCGCCGAGGAGACCGGCAAGCCGTTCGTCTCGGCACCCAACAAGTTCGCCGCCCTGTCGGCACACGATGCCGTGGTGAACGTCAGCGCCGCGCTGCGCACGCTCGCCGGCGCGCTCATGAAGCTCGCCAACGACGTGCGCTGGTATGCTTCGGGGCCGCGCGCCGGCATCGGCGAGCTGCGCATCCCGGAGAACGAGCCGGGCTCGTCGATCATGCCCGGCAAGATCAACCCGACGCAGTGCGAGGCGATGACGATGGTGGCGGTGCAGGTGTTCGGCAACGACGCCGCGGTGGCCTTCGGCGGCTCGCAGGGCAACTTCCAGCTCAACGTCTTCAAGCCGGTGATGGTGCACAACGTGCTCGAGTCGGCCGAGCTGCTCGCCGACGCCTGCCAGGCCTTCGAGGAGCACTGCGCGCGTGGCATCGAGCCCGACGGGGCGCGCATCAAGGAGCACCTCGACGCCTGCCTCATGCTGGTGACCGCGCTCACGCCGCACATCGGCTACGAGAAGTCGGCGCAAGATCGCCCTGACCGCGCACCACGAGGGGCTCAGCCTGCGCGAGGCCGCGCTCGAGCTCGGCTACGTCACCGCGGAGCAGTTCGACGCCTGGGTCCGGCCCGAGGACATGACGCACCCGCTGCCGGACTAGGGCGCGGTGAAGGCGCCCTGATGCGGGCGGCAAGCACGGATAATTTGACTCCTTCGGCTCGCGATCTACGCTGAGGCAGGAAGGGTTTCATGGGCGCGCCGCGGACGTTTCTCGGCTCCACAATCGGCAAGAAGGTCGTCATGGCCGCCAGCGGGACGATCCTCGCGGGCTTCGTGCTCGCCCACATGCTCGGGAACCTGCAGCTCTATCTCGGAGCGGAAGCCCTCGACGCGTACTCCGTGGCCCTGCGCGAGGTCCTGCACGGGGCCGGCCTGTGGATCGCTCGGGCCGTCCTGCTCTCGGCGCTCGTGCTGCACGTCTGGGCAGCCGCGTCGCTGACGCTCGCCGATCGCGCCGCCCGTCCCGTCGGCTACCGCGAGTGGGAGCCGCGCGAGTCGACCTATGCCTCGCGAACGATGCGCTGGAGCGGCGTGCTGCTGTTCGCCTTCGTGATCTACCACCTCCTCGATTTCACCTTCGGCACGGTCAATCCGAGCTTCCAGGACCGAAACGTCTTCCACAACGTGGTGGCGAGCTTCCGGGTGGTGCCGGTCGCGATGCTCTACATCGCCGCGATGCTGCTCCTGTGGCTGCACCTGCGTCACGGGATGTGGAGCATGCTGCGCACGCTCGGCCTCGGCCACCCGCGCTACGAGCGCATCGCCCATCGCTTCGCGGCGGGCTTCGCGACGGTGGTGGTGGCGGGCAACGTGTCGTTCCCGCTCGCGGTGCTGTTCGGATTCGTCAGGTAGCCCGGGCATGGAGCTGCGCGCCAACGTTCCGTCGGGCCCCATCGAGCGCAAGTGGGAGAAGCATCGCTCCGAGGTACGGCTCGTCAGTCCGACGAACAAGCGCAAGTACCACGTCGTGGTCGTCGGTTCCGGGCTGGCAGGTGCCAGTGCGGCCGCCTCGCTGGCCGAGCTCGGCTACCGCGTCACCTGCTTCTGCTACCAGGATAGTCCGCGGCGCGCACACTCGATCGCAGCCCAGGGCGGCATCAACGCCGCGAAGAACTACCGCAACGACGGCGACAGCGTCTTCCGGCTGTTCTACGACACGGTCAAGGGCGGCGACTTCCGATCTCGCGAGGCGAACGTGCACCGCCTCGCCGAGGTCTCGGTGCAGATCATCGACCAGTGCGTGGCGCAAGGGGTTCCCTTCGCGCGCGAGTACGGCGGGTTGCTGGACAATCGCTCGTTCGGCGGGGTGCAGGTCTCGCGGACGTTCTACGCCCGCGGGCAGACGGGCCAGCAGCTTCTGCTCGGCGCATACCAGGCGCTCGAGCGGCAGATCGGACTCGGACGGGTGGCGATGTTCTCGCGCCACGAGATGCTCGAGCTGGTCGTGATCGACGGCCGGGCGCGGGGCGTCGTGGTGCGGGACATGGTGACGGGCGCGGTCGAGCGCTACACCGCCGACGCGGTCGTCCTGGCGACGGGGGGGTACGGAAACGTCTTCTTCCTCGCCACCTACGCCAAGGGATGCAACGCCACCGCCATCTGGCGCGCCTACCGCAAGGGCGCCGCCTTCGGGAATCCCTGCTTCACGCAGATCCACCCCACCTGCATTCCGGTGAGCGGCGAATACCAGTCGAAGCTCACGTTGATGAGCGAGTCGCTGCGCAACGACGGTCGTATCTGGGTGCCGTGCGTGCCGCACGACCGGCGCGCGCCGGGCGATATCCCCGAGAGCGAGCGCGACTACTATCTCGAACGCGCGTACCCGGGATTCGGCAATCTCGCGCCCCGCGACATCGCGTCGCGTGCCACGAAGCGGGTGTGCGACGAGGGCCGTGGCGTGGGTCCGGGCGGCTACGGCGTGTACCTCGACTTCGCCGATGCGATCAAGCGACTCGGGCGGGAGACCTGCGAGGAGAAGTACGGCAACCTCTTCGAGATGTACGAGCGGATCACGGGCGAGGATCCCTACCGCGTCCCCATGCGCATCTATCCCGCCACCCACTACACGATGGGCGGCCTCTGGGTCGACTACGATCTGATGAGCACCGTGCCGGGGCTGTTCGTCGTCGGGGAGGCGAACTTCTCCGATCACGGCGCGAACCGGCTGGGCGCCAGCGCGCTCATGCAGGGTCTGGCCGACGGCTACTTCATCCTGCCGTACACGATCGGCAACTTCCTCGCCGGCGTGAAGGCCGACGGGCTCGCGCCCGACCACGCGGAGTTCGCGGCCGCGGAGGCGAGCGTGGTGGGACGGGTGCAGCGCCTCCTCGCCGTCCAGGGCCGGCGCACCGTGATGTCGTTCCACCGCGAGCTGGGCAAGCTCATGTGGGACCACTGCGGCATGGAGCGCAACGCGGGCGGGCTGCAGCGGGCGCTCCAGCAGATTCCCGCGCTGCGAGAGGAGTTCTGGCAGGACGTGAAGGTGCTGGGCAACGGCGAGGAGCTGAACCAGTCGCTCGAGGTCGCGGGTCGGGTCGCGGACTTCCTCGAGCTCGGCGAGCTCATGTGTCGCGACGCGCTCGCACGCGAGGAGTCGTGCGGGTGTCACTTCCGTGAGGAGCACCAGACCGCCGACGGTGAGGCCCGGCGCGACGACGAGCGCTTCGCTCACGTCGCGGTCTGGGAGTACGCAGGTCCGGATCGCACGCCGGTGCGCCACGAGGAGCCGCTCGTCTTCGAGAACGTTCCCCTGGCGACCAGGAGCTACGCCTGATGAACCTCACCCTGCACGTGTGGCGCCAGCCGGACTCCCGTTCCGGGGGCCGCTTCGTCACCTACCGGGCGACCGACATCAGCCCACACATGTCGTTCCTCGAGATGCTCGACGTCGTCAACGAGCGTCTGGTCGAGAAGGGCGAAGATCCGATCGCGTTCGATCACGACTGCCGCGAGGGCATCTGCGGTGCGTGCGGCATCGTCATCAACGGGCGCCCGCACGGCCCCCGGCCGCGCACGACCACCTGCCAGCTCCACATGCGATTCTTCGAGAACGAGGACACCATCGTCCTCGAACCCTGGCGCGCGAAGGCCTTCCCCGTGGTGAAGGACCTGATCGTCGACCGGAGCGCGTTCGACCGCATCATCGCCGCCGGTGGCTTCATCAGCGCGCCCACCGGAAGCGCTCCCGATGCCAATGCGATCGCGGTGCCGAAGGAGGATGCCGAGCTGGCCATGGACTCCGCCGCCTGCATCGGCTGCGGCGCGTGCGTCGCGGCCTGCCCGAACGCGTCGGCGACCCTGTTCGTGGCGGCGAAGGTCGCCCACCTGGCCAACCTCCCCCAGGGACAGCCCGAGCGTTGGGACCGCGTGCTCGGCATGGCGGGACAGGCCGATGCCGAGGGGTTCGGTGGCTGCACGAATCACGGCGAGTGCGAAGCCGCGTGCCCGAAGGCCATCGGCGTGCAGTTCATCGCGCAGATGAATGCCGACTACCTGCGCGCGAGTCTGCGCAGGGGACGGCGCAACGCTCGCGTCGGTGAGGCGGGAGCGGGCTGACGGCGGGCGGCTACGAGCGCGGGCGGCGCCGCGCCGGCTTCCGGCGTTTGGCGGCGTGCGGCTTCGCTGCGCGTGCCTTGCCGGCAGCGCTCGCCCTCGGGGGCGGCATGCGAATCGCCTGCGGGCGAGGCGGCTCGTCGGACGGCGTCAGCTCCTTCCAGTCGAGGTAGCGCTGGATGCCCGCGGCGCACAGCCGCCAGGCGATGTCGAGCACGAGGGCATCGTCGGCGGTGCCGGCCCGCGGGATGAAGTCGGGGATCACGTCCATCGGCTCGAGATAGTAGAAGAGGGCGGTCGTCAGAATGCTGACGGTCTGGTACGGAATCTGCGGACACGAGGCGCGCGCGTGATCCGCGAGCAGATGGAGCGCGACCCGCGCACGCTGCGCCAGGACCGGATGGACGGCCCGCTCCCCGCTCAGGCGCTCCCGGACCCGATCGCTCTGGGCGAGCAGGGCCGTGACGTCGGCGGGCGCGATGATCGCGGCGCGCGTGAGGAGATGTCGCTCGAAGTCCTCCGGCGTCAGGAGCGCGGTGGTGCGAGGGGCCCCCGAGGTGCGGCTGTGAGGCAGCGTGCGGGCCATCGCGGGTCACAAGCACTGTTCCTGCGTTGCAGTCAACTGCCCCGGCAGGCCGGACCATGGCCGGTAGCGCACTCCTCCGGTGCGGAGCAGGGGATCTGCAGCCGGCATGGCGGCGTCGAGTCGTGGACCGATCGGCCACGGTAGCGAGCGGCTGGGCAAGCCGGCGGCGCCCCGCGCGGGGCGCCGCCTCAGTGCCAGACGTCGTTCAGGACCATCGCGAGGCGCGCCCCCGCCTTTGCCAGCTGCTCCTCGACCACGGGGATCGCGGCGTCGGCATAGGCCTGCTCCAGCTCCTCGTGATAGGTGCGCCAGTGGTCGGAGATGTGCTCCTCGTCGCATCGGGCCACGTCGCCGGATTCGACAGGTAGCGGAACGGGAAGCTTGCCGTAGACCACCTCGTCGGCGATCCGGTTGCTCTCCTGGGCCCATGTCACCGGGGTGCCGCGCTGCCACGAGGCGAATCGATCGGCGAAGCGAGCGTCGAGCGTCTGTGCATACTGCTGCACCGTCGCGCCCGCCATCGCCTTCTTGACCAGATCCGTGTCCCATACCGAGTGCAGATTCGGCCGCCAGTCGCCGTGGCTGGACTGCGGGTCGGGGTGCGCCCGCTGCGCGAAGAAGTCGACGGGGACACAGTTGCCGCCGCGGTCCCGGTTGGTCGTGCAGTGGAGGGGCTGGTGCACGTCGCCGACGAAGTGCACCACGTACATGAGGGCGTTCGCGCGCTCCTGTCCGGGCCGGCGCGTGTCTTCGAGGACGTGAAGCTGATCCGTGATCGCGGACGTCACGCAGCCGGCCGGTGGGCAGAACGGCGCCGCCGGACTCGTGGCGCTCGTGCCTCGCGGGATGTCGAGGAAGTGCCACGGAGCGGTCGTCGGCACGACGCTGCGGACGTCGTCGGCCCACGTCGACACGTTGGCGAGGGGCTCGAGGTCCCTCACGTTGCATCTCCGCGACACGAAGATCACGGCCGACGGCTGCCCGATGAGGGCCGTGACCTGGTGCGTCGCCGCCGGATGGAGATGGCGGCTCGCGATGTACGCGACGATCTCGTGGCCGTCGCAGCCCCACGGCCAGGCCGGCCGGGCCGCCAGATCGAGCACCAAGCCGAGGAGGGTCAGCGCCGCACGGATGCCGCCCACCCGGTCACTCCCGCACCGGGACCACGGCGACGTCGATCGTCGCCGTCGTGCCCCCACCGGTCAGCACCGCGTTGTGGGTATCGCTCACGAAGAGCAGGCGGTCGCGTGTGCGGATGCGCGCCGACACCGTGTAACGATGGCCGGCTCGCAGGGTCGCCGGGTCGTACCGCATCGCGAAGCGGAACGGCGGCTGCCGTCCCTGGGTGGGGATCTCCTGGCGCGCGAGAACGATCGCCGGCGCGTCCGCGCGTGACACGTCGAGGAGCTGCACCTCGACGACGGCGTCCGGTGGCAGCGTCATGCGCTCCGGCGGGCGGACGGTCCCCGCGACCGTGGCGGCCGGGAGCTGCGGTCCGCGTCCGGTGCAGGCGACCGCGAGCAGCAGGCCGAGGACGACGGCGTCGGGTGCCGTCACGAGCCTCGCGTTCCGACGACGGGCGCGAGCGGGCAGCGCGGGTGGCGTGACGCTCCTCGACAAGGTCGCGCGGGCCGTATCATTCGCTCCGGTACGTCGCAAGGCGGCGGAGCGCGAGTGCAGGCCGGCGGCCGGTTGAATCCATGCAGGCGAGTGGTCTACTTCCGGCCCCGTGCCGCGATCGAGCAACGCTCCCGAGCGCATCTCGCCCGAGGCCGCGGCCGCGCTCGTGCGCTCGGACGACTGGGTCGACTACGGCTTCGGGCTCGGGCAGCCTGATCTCTTCGACGCTGCGCTGGCGGCGCGGGCCGCCGAGCTGCACGGCGTGAAGGTCCGCTCGTGCTTCTCGCTGCGCCCGCGGGCGGTGCTCGAGGCCGATCCTGCGGGCGACCACTTCCTGTGGTTCAACTGGCACTTCTCGGGCTACGACCGCCGGCAGCACGATCGCGGCCGGTGCAACTACATTCCGATGAACTTCGGCGAGGCGCCGGACTACTACCGCCGCTTCATCGAGCGCGTCGACGTCGCCTGCATCAAGACCTGCCCGATGGACGCCCACGGGTACTTCAACTTCGGCGCCGCCGCCACCTACCAGAAGGCGATGGTGGAACGAGCGCGTATCGTGATCGTCGAGACCTGCGAGGCGATGCCGTACGTCTTCGGCCAGGAGGCCGCGGTGCACGCCAGCGAGGTCGACTTCGTGATCGACGGGGGCACCGGCTCGATCCCGGAGGTCGAGAACCCAGCGGCGACGGAGGTCGACCACAAGGTCGCCGCGCTCATCGCGGCCGAGGTCGAGGACGGCGCGTGTCTGCAGATCGGAATCGGCGGCATGCCGAACGCCGTCTGCACGCTCCTGCGGGATGCCGGCGTGCGCGATCTGGGTATCCACACCGAGATGCTGGTCGACGGCATGATCGACCTCGTGGAGGCGGGTCTGGTGAGCGGGGCGCGCAAGACGATCAACCCCTACCAGGTGGTCTTCACGTTCGCCGCGGGATCGCATCGCCAGTACGCCTTCATCGACCGCAACCCCGCGGTCCACGCCTCGCCCGTCGACTACACCAACCTGCCGCAGAACATCATGCGCAACGACCGCGTCGTGTCGATCAACAACACGACCGAGATCGATCTCCAGGGGCAGGCAGCGTCGGAAACGGCCGGTCATCGGCATCTGACCGGGACCGGCGGCCAGCTCCAGTTCGTGCGCGGAGCCTACGCCTCGCGCGGCGGCAAGTCGTTCATGTGCCTCGCCTCCACCTGGGAGCGCGGAGGCGAGCGCAAGAGCCGGATCGTGTGCACGCTCACACGGGGCAACGTCGTCACCACGCCGCGCACGGACGTCATGTACGTGGTCACGGAGTACGGCATCGTGAACCTGAAGGGAAAGTCCGTGGCGGAACGCGCGAAGGCGCTCGTCGCGATCGCCCATCCCGACTTCCGCGAGGAGCTCGAGCGGGGGGCGCGCGAGAGCGGCGTGCTGCCCAAGGGCTTCGCGTGACCTGCGCCCGCCCATGGTGACGATGGCCGAGGCCCGCCGGCTGGCGCTGTCTTTCCCCGAGACGACGGAGGAGGACCATCACGGCATCCCGTCGTTCCGGGTGGGCAACAAGATCTTCGCGACGGTGCCCGACGGCCAGCACGTGCGCGTGATGCTGGATGCGGACGCCACGCGCGCGGCGATCGGCGACGATCCGGCCGCCTTCGAGGAGCTGTGGTGGGGGAAGAAGCTCAGCGGCGTGACGGTGACCCTGGCGCGCGCCGACCACCGGCGGGTGACCGCGCTGCTCGAGGAAGCCTGGCGGCGGATCGCGCCCAGACGCCTGCTGATCTCGCCGGACCTCGACAGCCGGCGCAGCGGCTCGCCGCGCCGCGCCCGTAGCCGCCCCTAACGCAGGGTCAGCACCATCGCCGCGATCACGACCCCGAGCGCGGACGTCATCGCGACGGCCGCGAGCGGGCTGTCGAGAAACAGATCGATGATCCCGTAGAGCGGCTCCGTCAAAGCTCCCAGCCAGTCCATGGTCTCTTCCAAACGCAATCGTCGTGCCACGGGCGGCGAGCGCTAGTGACGCGATTTCGCTGGCCGCGGCCCGGCCTCTGCATGGCGGGCGCTGCACGCCCGCAACGGGTGGTGCAGTGACGCCGCTGCACGCGGATCACCCCCGGGCGCCGATGTCGGGGGTCGCAGGAAGCACTCGCGCGAGCACCGCCAGGCCGATCGCCGCCGCCACGGTGGAGGCTGCGAGAATCCCGACCTTCGCCGCTTCGAGCGTGGCGCCGTCGAGGGCGAGCCCGGCGACGAAGAGCGCCATGGTGAAGCCGATCCCGGCGAGGGCTCCACCCCCGGCGATCGCCGCCCAGCCGGTGCCCTCGGGAAGGCGAGCCAGGCGCGTGCGCACCGCGAGCCAGCTGAAGAGCACGATCCCGACAGGCTTCCCGACCACGAGGCCGGCTGCGATGGCCAGCGCGGTCGGATCCGCGAAGGAGGCGAGCTGGAGCGGCACGCCGGCGTTCGCCAGGGCGAAGATCGGCATGATGACGAAGCCGACGGACGGGTGAAGCAGCGACTCGAGATACTCGAGCGGCGAGACCGTCTCGCGCGTGATCTGCCGGAACGCGCGCACGCTGGCCGTTCGATCACGCCCCTGCGCCCAACCCTCGCCCCGCACCACCTCGGTGACGCGCTGAAGGATTCCCGCAAACGCGCTCGCGCTGAGGTGCGGTTGCGCCGGGGTGAGCAACCCGAGGAGTACGCCGGCGATGGTCGCATGCACGCCGGACTCCTGGAACGCGAACCAGACCAGGAGGGCCACCAGGGTGTAGATACCGAAGGAGCGGACGCCGAGACGGGTGAAAAGCACCACCAGCGCGAGTCCGCCTGCCCCGACGAGCAGCGGGACGAGGTGAATCCCCGTACTGTACCCGATGGCGATCACCAGGATCGAACCGATGTCGTCGGCGATCGCCAGCGTGAGGATCATGATGCGCAAGGCGTGCGGGATGCGCGAGCCGAGCACGGCCATGCAGCCCACGACGAACGCGATGTCGGTCGCCATGGGGATGCCCCAGCCGCGCTGTGACGGCGTGCCGGCGCGCAGCGCCAGGTAGATCGCCGCGGGAGCGACCATGCCGCCGATGGCCGCGACGATCGGCAGGGCGGCACGCTGCGGGTCGCGGAGCTCTCCCACCACCAGCTCGCGCTTCACCTCGAGCCCCACCACGAAGAAGAACAGCGCCATCAGGCCGTCGTTGATCCAGTGATGGAGCGTGTGGCTCACCTGCAGGCGACCGACCTGGAAGCCCACCTCGGTCTCCCAGAGGTGGAGATAGGCGTCCGAGAGCGGGGAGTTCGCGAGCACGAGGGCGACCACCGTGCAGACGAGGAGGACGAGGCCGCCCGCGGCCTCGACGTGCAGGAAGCGCTCGAAGGGCTCGATCAGCCGATCGATGGGCTCTCGGGGGAGGCGCAGCGGTATCCGTCCACTCGGTTCCGACACGCTCTCTCCGCCGCGCCCGAAGCCGTCTACGAGCGCTCGCCGCCGAGGCAGTCCGGGCAGGTCTCTCGGCGGCTACCGTCGCAGGTCGTGCACGTCTCCCACTCGAGCCCTTCGCTTCCTGCGCGATGGTCGAACGAGGCCGGCCGCAGGCGATTCACGTTGCGGCCGCCGCGTCCGCGACACGTCTCGCAGGGGATGGTGCCTTCGCCGTGGCATCGCACGCAGGCGGTGTCGTCGTCCTCGTCAATGTCCGCCATGACGTCCTCCTTTCGGGGCAGCGCCCAGATCGGCCTCGGTACACATGAGTCCATGGACGAGGATGCCCACGCGTTCCGTCGCATCGGGGTGGGCGCGCGCGAGCGCCTCGCGCTCGATCGGCAGGCGTCGTCCGTCCCGGACGAGGCCCATCTCGAGCTGCAAGCCGTTGCCGGTGCGGGCGAGCATGTCGCCGACGGCACCGTTCAGGACGGCGAGAGCCTGGTCGAGCTTCGTTGCCATGCGGACGTGCCCATAGGGGCTCGCGCATCCGCGTTGTCAACCGCGCGCATCGACGCGGAGCGGGCCCGGGCTCCCCGGGGCCGCGCGACGCTCACCAGGCCTCGCCGAACGGTCGCACCTGGACGTCGAACGACCAGGCCGATCGATCCTGGTGCACCACGTGCCAGACCTCGTCGGCGATGGCCCGGGGCTGGATGAAGAAGTCGTCGGGCCGGCTGGCGAAGGCCTGGCGCGTCCACGGCACGTCGATGACCGCGTCGATGACGAGGTAGGCGACGTGGACGCCCCGGGGACCGACCTCGCGCGCGATGGCCTCGGCCAGGATGCGTTGCGCCGCCTTGGTGGGTGCGAAGCCCGCGAAGGTCGGCTTGCCACGGAGCGCGGACGTGTTGCCGGTGACGATCAGGGCGCCGCGCCCGCGAGCGATCATGTCGGGGAGGAGGCTCCGTGCCAGATGCAGCAGTGAAAGCACGTTCACCTGGAAGTTGCGCTCGAGGACGGCGGGGTCGACGTCGAGGAAGGTGCCGAACGATCCCGCGACGGCGTTGTGGATGACGACCTTCGGGTGACCGAGGCTACCCCGCACCTCGTCCAGGACCTTCGCCAGCGTCCCGGCGTCGCCGACGTCGCACGCGAAGGCACGGCTGCCGGGAAGCTCGGCTTCGAGTGCGGCGAGCCGATCCGCGCTGCGCGCGAGCAGGGCGACCCGGAAGCCGCCGCTGGCGAAGCGACGCGCCAGCGCGCTCCCCGTCCCCGGTCCGACGCCGGTGATCAGGCACACGTCGTCGTCATCGGCCACGCCCGCAATGATACGCCACGCGATGGCCGAGTGAAGGGCGTGGCCGGGGCGACTACCGGATCCGGCGATCCCGGTTGCGCGATCGAATCGGTAGCCCGGAGCGCGCTTCCGCGGACCGGCGGGCGGCCGGGGCCACGCCGTCGAGCACGGCGCGGATCGCGAGATTCCAGCGGCGATCGACGGAGGCTCGCGAGGTGCCGAGCCATCCGGCCATCTCCGTGGCGGCGAGACCCTGCGTCATGGAGACGAGAACGTGCGCGATGTCGGTCTCGTCGCCCTCGAGCAGGCCGGCGTCGATGCAGCGCCGCACGCGTCCCACGACGAGCAACCTGACCGAGCTCCCGGCCTCCAGCTCCGCAGGGCCGGGGTCGAAGTCGGTGAACGGGCGCGCGAACATCACCTCCGACAGGGCCGGGTTGTCTCGGACGAATGCCCTGAGGGTCGCGACGATCCGCACCAGGTCGGCGCGCGGATCGTCCGTCTCCGCAGGTCGCTCCAACCCCTGCCGCAGCAGGCGGAAGCCCTCGAAGAACATCTCGCGCACGAGCCCGGCCTTGTCGCCGAAGAGCTCGTAGACGGCCGGCGTCGAGGTGTCGGCCTCCCGGGCGACCTTCCGCGTGGTGAACCCGGCTACGCCCGCGCTGGCGAGCGTCGTCACGGCCACCCGCAGGACGCGGTCGCGCAGCTCCGGCGTCCGTTGCTTCGCTCGCGGCAGGGTTCGCTCCTGGAGAGGCCCGATCCCTCAGGTACGCGGGCCAAGGAGCGTGTCGTCGGCTTCGATGGCGGCGCGGATCGCCCGCAACGCGTGCTCTCTCGCGCGCAGCTTCGTCGCGGTGTGGACGCCCATGTCCAGCCTGGCAAGGTCGACGGCGATGGTGCGCGCGACCTCCTGGAGGTCGCAGGCAGGCACGACCCGATCGAGGAATCCGGCGGCGACGGCGTCCTCGGGCCGGTAGATCTCCGCGTTGATCACCGCCCGATGGAAGTGGGAGGGCGCGAGGCGCTGCCGGCAGATCTCGATGCCGAAGAAAGGCATGGTGATGCCGATGGCGACCTCGTTGGCACCGATCTTGTATCCCCCCACCGCCCCGACGCGATAGTCACCCGACAGGACGAGGAACGCCCCCATCGCGATCGCGTGGCCCGTGCAGGCGACGACGACCGGCGCGGGGAACGACAGGAGCCGCTCCGCCAGCTCGAACCCCGTCCGCACCATACCGGAGGCGTCGGGACCGCCACCCCGCAGGACGCGCAGGTCGAATCCACCGGAGAATGCACCCTCCCGGCCGGTGAGAATGACGACGGCACGATCCCTCTCGGCGCGATCGAACGCGTCGTTGAGCTGCGCGAACATGTCGGGCGACAGCGCGTTCATCTTGCCGTCGTCCATCGCGATCGTCGCGACGGAATCGCTCCGTCGGTAGGTGACGAGTGTGCTCACGAGACCTCCGTCCGTTGATTTCGTATCAACGTTACGAAACGACGGTACGGAGCTTGCGGTGCTGCGTCAAGCCGCCGTTCAACCGGGCGTCACCCCGGCGCATCGGGCCGTGTCAGTGCGCGACGATGGTCGGCGAGGACGGCGCCGTCTCCGCGGCGGCCTCGGGATCGACCGCGGCAGGGCGCGGTGCCGCCCCGAGACCCGCGACCCTGCGCAGGGTGGCGCGGAACTTTCGCAGCTCGACCAGGGCGCGGCGCGCGCCTGCCCCCTTCGGGGCGAGACGATCGATCCCCCAGTAGGACAAGAGGTATTGCACGATGTCCTGGTAGTAGTCGGCGAGGGTGAAGACGCCATGGGCGTGGAGATACACTTGACGCTCCGCGAACGTTCCGGCGAACGCGGGCGACCACGGCATCTGGAAGCGGGGCATGACCGCGGCCAGCGCCTGGACGTAGTCCGGATCGAGATCGAGGTGGGCTTTCACGATGTCGCGATAGAACGCCATGTGCAGGGTCTCGTCCTTCGCGATCCGACGGAGCGCTTCCGCGAGCCCCGGGTCTTCCTGCTCGCACGCACGTGCGGTGCAGAGATAGAAGGTGCGTGTCGCCGCCTCCTGCACGGCGGTGTAGACCATCCCCTCGATCGGACCGTCCAGCTGGTGGAACCAGCCGGCCTCGATGACCGCCTTGCGCATGCTGGCGCGCGCCGCGGGGTCGCCGTTCTCGCTCAGCAGCAGGTAGGTTTCGAGGAGCGTCGCGTGCTGATCCTCTTCCGAGGTCCACACCCGGATGAAGTCCCGGAGGGACGCCGGGCATGCCTCGAGACCGTGATACAGGCCGGCGGTGTACCAGGGGAGGTTCACCTCGGTGAGCAACGCCATCTCGACCGCCAGGTAGGCAGGGCGCGAGAGCGGGCGATGCCGGCGGGCGTCGCCGCGAAACTCTGCCAGCGGCAAGAACGCATGCCCGGACCAAGCCGTCTTGGCGGCGGCATCCTTGTGTCGGGCGAGCAGGAAGTCGAGGTGAGGCTCGAGGGACGGATGGAGATCGAGATACGACCCGCCGATGGTGTCACTCACTCGGTGGGCCTCTATGCGTTTGGGCGGCCGCCTGTCAAACACGGCCTGAACGGCTGGACCTTTTTCACGAATCGGTCAAACTAGTTCCCCATCGCGCACCTTGACGCCCCGCAGTCGGCGCCGAGCTCGGGCGGCATGAACGAGCCCGCCGAAGGAACCCGGGACGACCGGCGAGCTGCGCCGCGTCCTTCTCGCATGGCGGCCGGAATCGCCCCCCGACCACCCCGCGCCGCGCGGGGGTGACAAACCGGCGACTCGTGCTATGCGGCCTCAAATGGCTGTGAGGACGCCGGCCGCCGCCTCGACCAGGAAGCGCAAGTCGCCGCGGAAGAGACAGGTGGCGAGCAGCAAGGGCCTCACGGTTGCGGAGGTGGCCGACCCCCAGGACGATGCCCGGCGCATGGCGGCGACCATCACGGCCGACGGCGGTGAGGTGCTGGGGATGTACCGCGATCCGCTGGGGGGCCACCCGGTGGTGGTGGCGGCACTGCCCATCGACAAGATCGAGCCCACTCCCTACCAGCGCGATCGCAGCGAGGCGCACGTGAAGAAGCTGGCGAGCGCGATGGAGCGCGTGGGCCGGTTCCTCGATCCGCTCATCGCCGTCCGCAAGGACGGCCACTACTGGACCCCGAACGGCAACCACCGCCTCGGGGCCATGGCCCTGATGGGCATGAAGTCGATCACCGCGCTCGTGCTGCCCGAGGAGGACGTCGCCCTCCAGATTCTCGCTCTCAACACCGAGAAGGCGCACAACCTGAAGGAGCGGTCGCTCGAGGTGATCCGCATGTACCGTGGCCTCGTCGGCGCCCGCGGGAGCGACAGGGAAGCCGACTTCGCAGCGATCTTCGAAGAGCCCCACTTCATCACCTTCGGCGCGACGTACGAAAAGCGTCCCCGGTTCTCCGCCGGCGCGTACACCTCGATCGTCAAGCGCCTCGAGGCGTTCGAGGACGTGGCGATCAGCCAGGGACTGAAGCTGCGCGAGGCGCGTGCGGATCGGCTGCTCGCTCTCGATGACGAGGTCGTGAAGGTGGTCGAGGAGCTCAAATCCCGTGGCCTCGTGAGCCCGTATCTCAAGTATTATGTCGTCGCGCGCGTGAACTTCCTGCGCTTCAAGAAGGGAGGCTCGTTCGACTTCGATGACACGATCGACAAGCTCAAAGCGGCCGCGAGGAAGATCGACATCGCGAAGGTTCGCAAGGAAGACGTCGCGAGGATGGGCGGCGCTCCGGCCGCCGGCGACGATGAGTGACGCTCGCACGCCGATGCGGACGGCAGCGGAGGGCGAGTGGCGCACACGCTCGGTCGACCGCGCCCGCCGGCCCGCAGCAGTCGGGCGGCGTCGAGGCCGAGGACGCGCCGGCGGCTGGTGGTAGAGCAGGTGGCGAACCCGATACAGCAACTCCGTTCGCTGATGCGCCACACGCGCCGGGTCGCGTCGAGCCCCCTGCGGCGCCCCGATTTCCGCCACGCCGACGCCTTGCGCGAGCGCTTCCGGCAGGACGGCATCGTCCGCTGCCGTCGAGGTGTCCGGCTCTTCTGCTGGCTTGCCATCACGCTCCTCGCCGTGAGCGCCTTCAACAGCTACGTGGAGGAGCCCGTTCTCTTCCCGGCGCTGCTGCGTGTCCGGTTCGCGAGCATGTGCCTGCTCGTCGTCGTTCTCGTCCTGCTCGGGACCCGCCTCGGGAGGCGGCGGCCAAGAGAGCTCGCGCTGCTGTTCGTGCTCATCATCGGCCTCACGTTTCACGACCTCGCGGTCACGGCGCCCGCGCAGGCCGGCGTGCAGTACGACCGCATGAACCTGGTCGTGCTCGGCCTGGCCGTGCTGATCGTGTGGAGCCCCGCCTGGTCTGCCGTCGCCTGCGGGATCATGATCGCGGTGTACGTCGTCGGGTTCCTTTCGACCCGCGGCGGACCGGACGCGATCGGATTTGGCGCCCACCTCGTCCGTCTCATCGCCACCAGTCTCGTGACCATCGGCGTCACCGCGATCCAGCACCGCCGGCGGTGGCGCGAGCTCGTCAACCTGCAGGCCCTGGCCGATGCCCGCGTGGAGAGCCGGGAAACCCAGGCACGCTACCAGCTGCTCATCGACACGGCCGGCAGCGCGATCGTCGTCGTATCGCCGGAGCACCGGATCCTGGAGTTCAATCGCGAGGCCGAGGCGATCTACGGCGCCCGGCGGTCCGAGGTGCTCGGCAAGGACTACTTCGAGCTTTTCCTGCCGGTCGAGCGCCGGCCGATCGTGGCGGGGATGATTCGACGGATCCTCGCCGGGGAGACTGTCCACGAGTACGAAACCGTGCTCCAGACGCGCAGCGGCGACCAGCGCATCATGCTGTGGAACGTCCGGCGACTGTGCGGCGCGGCCGGCAAGGCCCTGGGCGTCATCGGGATCGGTCAGGACATCACCCAACGGAAGCACGCCGAGGAGCAGGTCCATCGGCTGAACGAGGAGCTCGAGGCCCGCGTCATCATGCGCACTGCCGAGCTGAGCGCCAGCGAGGAGCGCGCGCGCGAGCACCAGGCGCACCTGGCGCACGTGCTCCGGGTGAGCACGATGGGCGAGATGGCCGCCGCACTGGCCCACGAGCTCAACCAGCCACTCGGTGCGATCGTCAACTACGCCAACGGCATCGGCGTCCGGCTGCGCGAGGGGGGGCTCGCGCCGGACGACCTGCAGGAGGCGGTGACACGCATCGCGGCGGAGGGCCTGCGGGCGGGCGAGATCATTCGCCGGTCGCGCGATTTCGTGCGCCAGAGCGTTGCCAACCGCGAGCGAGCGGACGTCAATGTCGTCGTGCGCGACGCGGCCCAGCTGATCGGCCCGGATGCCCGCCGCATGAACATCCCGATCCGGCTCGCCCTCGAGCCGGAGCTTCCGCTGGTGGACATGGACCGCATCCAGGTGGAGCAGGTGATCCTGAACCTGCTGCGGAACGGCCTCGATGCGATCAGCGAGGCCGCTCCCGACCGCCACGAGCTCCTCATCCAGACCCGGAGCGTGTCCGCGGACACGGTCGAGGTGAGCGTACGGGACACGGGCGTCGGCATGTCCCCGGCAACACGAGAGCGCATCTTCGATCCGTTCTTCACCACCAAGTCGGGCGGGCTCGGAATGGGACTGTCGATCAGCCGCTCGATCATCGAGGCGCACGGCGGTCGCCTGTGGGCGATCGGGAACCCGGATCGCGGCATGACGTTCTGCTTCACGTTGCCGTCGAAGCATCGCGGCGAGATCCGGGCTGCGTAGCTTCGGCCGGCGGGCTCCGACGCCCTTCGCCGGCAGGGCACGTACTGAACTGATGATATCATCAGTCTTGACATGACCATCAGGCGAGGCGTATCGTCCGCTCCATGGCCGGAACGCGAGCCCAGCGCGGCAAGGCGCCGAGGACGACACGCACGGCAACGGCCGGTGGACGCGGAGCCCGCCGCCGCGAGGAGACCAGGGCCCGCCTCGTGTCGGCGGCGCGCGAGGTGATGGCCCGCAAGGGCATCGGGTCCACCTCGATCCAGGAGATCACCGACACCGCCGACGTCGGATTCGGGTCGTTCTACAACCATTTCGCGTCCAAGGAGTCGATCGCCGACGCCGTCATGGAGGAGGCGCTCGAGCGCTTCGGCGCGGCCGCGGATCGGCTCGTGGAGACGCTCGATGATCCCGCCGAGGTGCTGGCAGCGTCGGTCCGGCATGCCGTCGGGACGGCCGCCACCGACGAGGCGTGGGGCTGGTTCCTCGTGCGCACGGCCCTGGCACGCGCCGACGGGCTGCGCAGCACGCTCGGGCAGCGGCTCGCCCGCGACGTCCAGATCGGGATCGCGAAGGGGCGCTTCACGACCGACGACCCCATCGGCGCGATGGTCGCCGCCGGCGGCGCGATCCTCGCCATCGTGGCGGCGCGTCTCCACGGCGAGCTCGGCGACGATGCACCCGAGCGCGCCGCGACCGCCGTCCTGACGCTCCTCGGGCTCCCCCCGCGCGAGGCCCGTGCGGTCGCTCGCCGGCCGCTGCCCGCCATCGCGCCGCTCTCGCGCTGACACGGGGGACACCATATGAGGCTCGCCACCTTCACCCACGACGGCGCGACGCGCATCGGTGTGGTCACCGACGACGGCATCGTCGACCTCGCCGCGGCGGCGCCCGCGCTGCCCCGCGACATGGTGGCGCTGCTGGCGGCCGGGGGCGATGCCCTCGCCGGCGTACGCACCGCCGCGACGAGGGGAGGGGGCCGCCTGGCCCTCGCGGACGTGACGCTCGAGGCGCCCGTTCCCCGGCCGCCGAAGTTCCTCGGCATCGGTCTCAACTACGCCGATCACGTGAAGGAGTCGGGCTTCGAGCCGCCGGCGGTGCCGGTCATGTTCAACAAGCAGTCCACGTGTGTCACCGGGCCATATGCGCCCATTCACCTGCCGCGTGTGTCGCCGCTCCTGGACTACGAGGGCGAGCTCGCCTTCGTCATCGGCCGCCGCTGCCGGCACGTGCCGCGCGAGCGCGCGCACGAGGTGATCGCCGGCTACTGCATCGTCGACGACGTCAGCGTCCGCGACTGGCAGCTCCGGACGCCAACGATGACGATGGGGAAGTCGTTCGACACCCACGGACCCATGGGACCGTGGCTGGTGACATCGGACGAGGTCGGCGACCCGCACGCCCTCGTGCTCCGGACCTGGGTGAACGGTGAGCTCCGCCAGCACTCGTGCACGAGCCAGCTCATCTTCGACTGCTACGCGCAGGTCGAGCACCTCTCCACCGCGTTCACGCTGGAACCAGGCGATGTCGTCACGACCGGCACGCCCTCCGGCGTGGGCGGTGCCATGCAGCCGCCGCGCTTCCTGCAACTCGGCGACGTGGTCCGCGTCGAGATCGAGAAGCTCGGCGCGATCGAGAACCGGGTCGTGGCCGAGCCCGAAGGCAGCATCCTGTGACCGTACCGCGTCTGCAGACCGAGGTCCTCGTCATCGGCGGAGGTCCCGTCGGCCTGTCGACCGCCCTGCACCTCGACGCGCAGGGCATCGACTGCGTGCTGGTCGAGAAGCATCCCACCACCGCAACCCATCCGAAGGCGTCCTACTTCAACGTGCGCACCATGGAGCTGCTGCGCCAGCTCGGCGTCGCCAACGACGTGTACGCGACCGCGCTCTTTCCCCGGGGAGTTTCGTTCTACACGAGCCTCTGCGGCTACAAGCTCGGCGTGCTGGGCGCCGCCGATGCCCCGGACCACGTCGAGCGTGTCATGCGGTCCACCGCCAGCCCGGGCTGCGTGTCCTCGCAGATCGTGCTCGAAGCGATACTCAAGGAGCATGCCGAGCGGGCGAGACACGCCACGATCCTGTTCGGGCACGAGAAGGTCGCGCTCGAGGAGAGCGCCGACATGGTTCGCACGACCGTCGTCGAGTGCAGCACGGGAAGGCGGACCGCGATCGAAGCGGAATACGTCATCGTCTGCGAGGGTGTGCGCAGCGTGACGCGCGACGAGCTCGGTGGTGCGCTGATCGGCCCACCGCCGTTCGGCCATGTGATCAACATCTATCTCGAGGCGGATCTCGAGAGTCTCGTCGAGGAACGTGACCAGGCGCTGTTCTGGACCGCAACGCCGAAGGCGCCGGGAGCATTCATCGC
This sequence comes from uncultured delta proteobacterium, assembly GCA_963815115.1. Classification (GTDB taxonomy): domain Bacteria; phylum Desulfobacterota; class Binatia; order DP-6; family DP-6; genus CAVQLX01. Next base: position 1,752,914 of record CAWFFN010000005.1, read on the forward strand.
GCTCGGTGGCGACCGCCGGAAGTACTGCTTCAACACGCCGTGGTTTCCAGAGGATGGGGAGCGCGTCGAGGATTTCACCGAGGAGCGCTGCCTCGAGCGTGTCCGGTCCGCGATCGGCAGCGACCGGCTGCCCGTCAGGATCCTCTCCATCGGTTCCTGGGTGCTGTGTGGGCAGGTCATCGACCGCTACCGCAGGGGCCGCGTCTTCTTCGGGGGCGACACCGCACACTCGAACATCCCCACCGGCGGGTTCGGCTTCAATACCGGCATGCAGGAGACACACAATCTGGCCTGGAAACTCGCCCGCGTTCTGCATGGTGACTCCCCGGAGACGCTACTCGACAGCTACCACCAGGAGCGCCGTCCGGTCGCCGAGTTCAACGTCGAGAAGAGCCGTGAGAATGCCGTCAACATTCGCGACACGGGTGCCACCTTCGGCGGCCGGGTGCCGGATTCGGACGAAGTCGATCTCGACACGCCACGGGGCCGAGCCCAGCGCGCCGAGAAGACCCGCGCCATCGCGCGCCAGAAGACGCACTTCCTCTTCCTCGGGCAGGAGATCGGCTACGGCTACTGGGACTCGGCCATCGTCGTGCCCGACGGCACGCGGCACTATGCCGAGGAGCACGCGGTGGAGAATGCCGTCTACGAGTATGTGCCGAACGCCCGGCCAGGTGCACGCGCGCCGCACTGCTGGGTGCTGCGCGACGGCGAGCGGCTGCCGATCCTCGATGTCCTGACGCGCGACTTCGTCCTGCTGACCCATGGCGAGGACGGCGCCGCATGGGCCCGCGGTCTCGATGGGAAGGATCGGGCTCGCCACCATCACGTCGGTCCGGCCGGCACGACTGCCGACCTGGTCGATGTGGACGGAGCCTGGCCGCGCGCTTATGGCATCGCCGGCGACGGCGCCGTCCTCGTGCGCCCCGACGGGCATGTCGCCTGGCGTGCCCTCAGCGGACCGGACGAGCACACGGGCATCGGGGTTGCCGAGGCGCTCGACGTCGCGACCGGACGGAAATCGAAAGGAGCACGGGTATGAGCACCCAGCATGATCGAGCCCGCAGCCTTGCGCCGGAGCGCGGCGTCGTGAAGCCACGCCAGCTCGCGCACGTGGTGCGCCGTACGGCTCGTCTCGACGAGCTCGTGCGCTGGTATTGCACGGTGCTGGGCGCCGAGGTGGTGCACGCGGATGGCATGCTGGCCTTCCTCACCTACGACGACGAGCACCATCGCATCGCGATCGCCAACATTCCGGGTCTCGGGGAGCAACCCGCGTTGGCTGCTGGCACCGACCACATCGCCTTCACGTATGCCGACCTGGGCGACCTTCTCCACACCTACGTCCGACTCGCGGCCGAGGGCATCACTCCCTTCTGGTGCATCAATCATGGCCCTACCACGTCGATGTACTACAAGGATCCGGACGGGAGTCGCGTCGAGCTGCAGGTCGACAACATGCCGTCGAGCGAGGCGATCGACGCCTGGATGCGCAGCGGCGAGTTCGCGGCGAACCCGATCGGCGTCGTGTTCGACCCGGCCGAGCTCCTGGCACGCTACCGCGCGGGGGAACCTCTCTCTACCCTCACCGCGCGCCCGGCTCTGCCGGAGGGAGCGACTCCCTTCGACATGCTGCGGTTCTGAGCGCTCGCGAACGCTACGGCGCAGTCCGCGTGAGCGCCATGATGACCAGAACGAGCAATAGCAACGAGAGCCCGCCGCTCGGATAGTAGCCCCACCCCGAGCTGTAGGGCCACGTGGGCAGGGCGCCCACGATCAGCAGCAGCACCAGCACGAGCAGTATGAGATTCATCTTCGCCTCCTGCGTTCGGTAGTGCGCAGTCGAAACGTCCCTTCGAGTCAGGCGGCCTTGGGGCCCGCCATCTGTTCCGCAAGCTCGGAGCTGCGCGCCCCTCCCAGCCGGCGCTCGGCCATGGGGAACATCTCCTCTTCCTCTTCGTCGACGTGGTGACCGACCAGTTCCTTCAAGACGGTCACCTTCGCCGCGAAGTTGTCGGCGCTTGGATCGACGTCGGGCAGCTCCGCGAGCACCAGCTTCACCACGTGGTGCTCCTCGTATGCCTCACCGACCATGTCCTCCGCCTTCCTCGTGCCGATCCCCCGAACAGCCGGATAGAAGACGTTTTCCTCGATCTCGGTATGATGCTCGAGGGCCTCGATGATGTCCCGCACGGCCTTGCGGCGCGTGTTCGTGTTCTTGGTCTTGAGGGCAGTCGAGAACAGCTTCTCCACCTCCCGGTGCTGTCGCTTCAGGAGCACGGTCGCCTTCATGGGTCGTCCTTTCTGTTCAGACCGGCCAGCGCGTCTGCGCGGCTTGAGATGCAAGCGGCTCGCCACCCCCGGCGAACCGGAAGTACGGTGTGCGCCAATCGGGCCCGTGTAGTTCCTTCAGCCCTGCGGTCGATTTTTCCACGTTGGCCGTGAGCCAGGCCGCCCTTCCGAGCGCTTCCCTTCCGGAGTGCTCCTTGCATCTCGTGGCCCGGCTCCGTCATCCCAGGCACGCCCATCGGCGTCGTGCGACTCACGCGACGCGAGGGCGTCGAGGAGGCTGCTGCCGAGAACTACGTGCGTCGCGACCTGGAGTAGCGGGGCGGGAGCAGTGAGGTGATCGGCGAGACCGCGCTCAGGTTCCTGCTGGGCGGGACGATCGTAGCGCTGTTCGCGCTCGTCGGCGCGCTCTTCAGACCGCCGAGCTTTGCGGGAATCTTCGGCTCGGCACCGTCGCTCGCGCTCGCCACGTTGCTGATGGCCTTCGCGACACGCGGCTCGTCGTACGCCGCCACGGAGGCGCGGGCCATGATGATCGGCGCAGCCGGCCTCGTCGCTTACGGCGCCGTGTGCAGGTGGGTCGTGGCCCGGGCCGATGTGCCAGTCTGGGCGGGTGCGGCGCTCTGCTGGATCGTCTGGTTCGTGGTGACATTCGGCCTCTGGGCCGGGCTTTCCGAGGTCGTTTCATGAACCTTCACGTCGATGCGGGTACGCTCCGCAAGACGACACCGGCGGAGCACGCGGTTCGCTTCGTGTTCGGAGGGAGCATGACGGCGATGACGGGGCTCATCGCCCACGCCGTCGGTCCGGTCATCGGGGGCCTCTTCCTGGCCTTCCCGGCGATCCTCCCCGCCAGTCTGACCCTCGTTGCCAGTCACGAAGGACGGCAGAAAGCCGTGACCGAGGCCGGGGGCGCGATCCTGGGTGCGATCGCGCTCGCGGCCTTTGCGGCAACTGCCTGGCTCCTCTCACCGCATGCATCGCCCGTCGTGACCCTCGGCGCGGCGGCGGCCGTCTGGGCCATGGCTGCCGTCGTTCTCTGGTGGACGATTCATGGGCGCCGCGCGTGATGGCGGCGAGGGGCCCTCCACTGCGACGGTGAGTGAGCGAATGGCTGGCTCATCCGCTTGCCTCCTGCGACCGGTTCGTCTACGAGTTCTCGCGCTTCGTCTTCGTGAAGCAGGAGATCGGCGCGGACGCCGGTGAGCCGCAACGGGCATGGGTGAGGAGTTCATGAGGGCGACCAGCATGCGGGATGGAACTACATGGGTGGCGATCGTCGTCGGAGCGCTCGCGCTCCCGTGGTGCACGGGATGCCCCCAGATGGCGATCACCACCGCGGCCACGACGGCAGCGAGCGCCATCGTGGACGACCGTTCCATCGCCCAGCAGGGAGCCGATCTGGATCTCAAGGCGCGCATCGAGCAGCAGCTGCTCGCCGATGCACCCAGGCTGGCCGAGTCCGTCGACGTCGACGTCTACCTCGGGCGTGTCATGCTGACCGGCGTCGTGTCCAGACCATCCAGCCGCCGCAAGGCGGTGGATCTGGTGCGTAGCGTCGCGGTCGACAACGAGGTGTTCGACGACATCGAGGTCGCCACCGGCGACGGACTCGGCGACATGGCCGGCGACTTCGCCGTCAACAAGGAGCTCGGCGTGAACCTGCTGGCCGCCGAGGGCATCGCATCGCAGAGCTTTCAGCACCGCGTCGTGAACGGGACCGCGTTCATCATGGGCCAGGCGAGGAACCCGGGGCAGGTCGAGACGGCTCGCCAGGTCGCCTTGCAGACGCCGGGCATCCAGCGCGTCGTGACGCACATCGTGGTGAACCAGTGACCGCGGCACGTCGAGGCCCCGGGTCTCCATCGAGCGACGCGGAGGGCCTGAGTGTATCCGGGCGCACGTTGGCGCTCGCCCGGAAGCTCATCTTCGCCCTCGAGTAGCAGGCCCTGGGACCACACCGTCGCGGACTGGTTCGGGCGCATTTGGCGCATCTGGCGACGTGATTCTCCGTCTCCGCGCGGCTATCAAAGGCAGATGGAGTTGGCCGATGCATTGAGGGTGTACGTCCTGGCGCTGCCGCCTCTGGCCAAGTTCGCCATCGTCCTCGCGATCATCGCGGGCGTTCCGCCCCTTGCTCGCCGCGCCGGGCTGCCGGAGATGGTGGGCTTGCTCCTCTTCGGCGTCGTCCTGGGCCCACATGCTCTCGGCTTGTTCGGAGAGGATCGGCCCGTCGCCGACTTCTTCGCCGAGCTGGGCAAGCTGCTGTTGATGTTCTCGGCCGGGCTGGAGATCGATATCGCGCTCTTTCGCAAGGCTCGCACCCGGTCCATCATCTTCGGCCTCTTCACCACCATCACACCGCTCCTCCTCGGAACCTTGTTTGGCCTCGCCTTCCGCTATGCCCTCATTCCCGCGATCGTCATCGGATCCCTGCTCGCATCCCACACCCTGCTCGGGCTCGCGGTCATCGATCGGCTGGGTGCCACCCGGCTCGAACCGATGGTGGTCACTATCGGCGCAACCGTTCTGTCGGACACGCTGTCGTTGATCGTGTTCGCGATCTGCGTCTCGACCTATACGACGGGCTTCTCGCCCGCCGGGCTCGTCGTCCAGCTGATCGAGATCGCCGTCTTCGTCCCGCTCATCCTGTTCGGCCTCAGTCGCGCCGGCTCCTACGCACTGGGCAGGGTGCGGGACAACGAGAACGCCTATTTCGTCCTGATGCTCGGCATCATGGCGGTGGCCGGCGTGCTTGCAGAATACATCAACCTTCCGGACATCGTCGGCGCGTTCCTGGCGGGACTGGCGGTCAATGCCGCAGTGGGGAAGCACTCGGCGAAGACGAAGCTCGAGTTTCTCGGCAAGGCCCTGTTCATTCCGGGCTTCTTCATCGCGACCGGCTTCCTCATCGACCCGTCGGTGTTCGCGACGAGCGTCGTCGACAATTTCCCTCTGGTCGCGGGGATCGTTGGTACGCTCGTTCTGGGAAAGTGGGTCGCCGCAGCCGTGGTGGGCCGCATGTTCGGCTACACGCCGGCGGCGCGCTCGACGATGTGGGCGCTGACCCTGCCGCAGGTCGCTGCCACGCTTGCCGCGACGCTGGTAGCCCATGACACGGTCGACGCGGCCGGTCAGCGGATGGTCGACGGCAAGATGCTCAACGCGGTGCTCGTCCTGATGGTGGCCACGTCCATCCTCGGGCCGCTCCTGACGGAACGATTCGCGCCCCGCATGCTCGAGGAGGAGGCGCTCGAAAGAGAGGTTGCGGCCTGACGGCCGCGGCTGCCGTTGCCGGGTCCGGCGGCGGTCGGGTTGCGTACCAGGTAGGCCGGTCCAGCTGAGCGGTCAGCTCTGATCCGAGGAGGTTGCACCATGCGCGCGCCGGTCGTCCTGCTGGTGTTGGCGCTCATCACGCCCGGTCACGCTGCCGACGTGGCGGTGCGCTACCTCGTCGACGACGGTACGCTCAAGGAGGTCGGTACCGGATCGGCTCTCAATCCGACGCTGTTCACCGACTCCGCGTGCACGCATGCCCTCTTCGGTGCGACGCTCCCGATCACCGGCGCCGTCGTGTCGCGGCTCAAGCTGTTCAAGCCAAAGCACGGTCCCAAGGCGCCGAAGATCGATCTCATGACCTTCACCATGACCGGCGTACCTCCCTATGACGGGGCGCTGTATCTCGTGGTCACCGGTCCGGGGGTCGTTCCGGTCGGCACCCCGTGTCAGGTCCAGGGTGGAACGGCGGCGGCTCCTCCGCTGACCACGTCGACGGTCACGGTCGTCGACGAGAACGGAGCACTGGGCTTCCGGATCAGGGCCGCGAGTGATCCGCTCGTCGTCGGCGTACCGATCGTGCCGGTGACGCGGGAGGCGGCGTCCGCCCTGATTCCGCTCACCGTCGCCAACCCGTTCGACTGCACGGTCGACGTACGCCGCGAGGGGTCCGGCGCTGCTCTTCCAGGGCGACAGACTGGCGGTCTTCAATGCCTACGACTGCGCTGCACACGTGCCGTCGTGCACGGATGGACTGAAGAATCAGGACGAGACGGACATCGACTGCGGCGGCTCGGCGTGTGCCCAGCGGTGCGGTTACCTGCCGCTCGACGGTGTCTTCAACCTGTGTGCTCCGACGCGTTGCAACAACGGGGTCAAGGACGGACCGGAGACCGACACCGACTGCGGTGGCCTGGCGGTGGGGGGCGACATATGCGGCGGCTGCCCGGCCGGGAAGTCATGCGCGTCGGCCGGGGTTCCGAAAGCAAACTGTGTCAGCCAGGTGTGCACTGCCGGCGTGTGTCACTAGATTCGACGAGGTCGGCGAGGCGCGCGACGCGGCGGGTGGCACGATCGAGGTCGCCGTGACACTGTGCGCCCGGGAGGAGTTCGGATGCCACAGGACATGACGGATGCGAGCCCCGTCCGCCACTTCATCCGGCGTCACTACAGACACTTCAACGCCGCCGTGGTTCGGGATGCGGCGGAGGCATACGAGCGTCACCTCGCCGCCGGAGGGAAGATGTTCCTCACCCTCGCCGGCGCCATGAGCACGGCCGAGCTCGGCATCTCGCTGGCCGAGATGATTCGGCGGGACAAGGTGCACGGCATCTGCTGCACCGGGGCCAACCTGGAGGAGGACGTCTTCAACCTCGTGGCGCACGACCACTACGTCCGCATCCCGACGTACCGCGATCTGACTCCACGGGACGAGCAGGCGCTGCTCGAGCGTCACCTCAACCGGGTGACGGACACGTGCATTCCCGAAGAGGAAGCCATGCGCCGGATCGAGCGTGCCGTCCTCCAGGACTGGCTCGAGGCCGACCGCAGCGGCCAGCAATATTTTCCCCACGAGTTCCTGTGCCGGCTGCTGCGCCGCGGCCAGCTCGCGTCGCAGTACCAGATCGATCCGCGCGACAGCTGGCTGATGGCGGCGGCCGAGAAGGAGCTTCCGATCTTCGTGCCCGGCTGGGAAGACTCCACGCTGGGGAACATCTACGCGGCGCACTGCATGGCGGGCGACATCACGAACGTCCACACCGTGCGGACGGGCATCGAGTACATGATGGCGCTGGCCGAGTGGTACGTGCGGGCCAGCCGCGACGCCTCGATCGGGTTCTTCCAGATCGGCGGCGGCATCGCCGGCGACTTCTCCATCTGCGTCGTCCCGATGCTCCATCAGGATCTGCGTCGCACGGAGGTCCCCCTGTGGGGATACTTCTGTCAGATCAGCGATTCGGTCACGAGCTACGGCTCTTATTCGGGGGCGGTACCCAACGAGAAGATCACCTGGGGCAAGCTCGGGGTCGACACGCCGAAGTTCGTCATCGAGTCCGACGCGTCGATCGTCGCCCCGCTCATCTTTGCCCATCTCCTGGGCTGGTAGTGCTCTCTCGTTCATCCGCCGGTGAGACCGACGACGTTGTCGTTGACGTCTTCACGGAAACGATCGCCGGGAGTATCGGAGGGCCACTCGATGCACCAACGTGCCGAAGGACAGGCCGGGGATCGTGAGGCGGGTCCGCGCGAGGTGATCGTCCGCGGTGGTGCGGTCGGGTTTGCGCAGGAGATCGTCGTCGGCCCGCACCGGCTAGCGGCCGACGAACCAACTGCCGTGGGTGGATCCGACGCGGGGCCGGACCCATACGACCTCCTGCTCGCCAGCCTGGGATCGTGTACCTCGATGACCGTCGCGTTCTACGCGCGCCGCAAGCAGTGGCCGCTCGAGACCGTCACGGTCCGTCTCCGACACGCGAAGATCCATGCGACCGACTGCAGCGAGTGTGAAACCCGCGAAGGGATGATCGACCGGATCGAGGTCGGCGTCGAGCTCACGGGCTCGCTGACGGGAGCGCAGAGAGCGCAGCTCCTGGTGATTGCCGGGAAGTGTCCGGTCCACAGGACGCTGACCTCGGAGATCGAGATTCGCACGTACCTGAGCGCGTAGCCGAGGTGTGCGAAGACGGCGCGGCCGACTCGTGATGAGCATTGCATCAGATTCCGCTGCGTGTTCAGGTCCCACCACGGAGGACCGACCGTGAGCGCCTACCCAGCGGCACGACGACAGGCTGCGTGTTTCTCGCCGCCAGGCTCCCTGGCTCCTGAGGTGTCGCGATGATCGAGCGTATCCAGCCTTCTGGCCTGTTTCCCAGCGCCAAGCTCGGGTTCACCCAGGTGGTCGCGGCGTCACCGGGTCGTCTGATCTGGATAGCCGGGCAGACCGCCTGCGACGAGCGCGGTCGCCCTGTCGGCGGCACCGATGTCGGCGCGCAGGCGGCCGCCGCGTTGCAGAATCTCGGGCAGGCGTTGGCTGCTGCCGGCGCCGGGCCGGCCGATGTCACGATGCTCAAGGTGTACGTCGTCGGCTTCAACCGCGACGTCGCCTCGCAGATCGCCCCGCGGGTCGCCGAGTTCTTTGCCGGCGTCGAGCCGCCCGCGTCGACCTGGGTGGGCGTCGAGGCCCTGATGCATCCCGACTTCCTCATCGAGATCGAGGCGGTTGCCGCGACCCCGGCCGAGTAGCGACTACCAGAGATCCGGAGGTCCGCAGTCGAGGGCCAGGACGGCGGCAGCCACGGGACGCCGTCGAACGGAAGGAGAAGCACTCATGATCGATCTCTACTACTGGCCGACGCCCAATGGCTGGAAGGTCAGCATCATGCTGGAGGAGTGCGCTCTCGCGTACCGCACGATTCCCGTCGACATCGGCGGCGGCGATCAGTTCAAGCCCGAATTCCTCCGGATCAGCCCCAACAACCGCATGCCGGCGATCGTCGACCACGAGCCGGCCGGGGGCGGGCAGCCGCTCTCGCTCTTCGAGTCCGGAGCGATCCTCGAGTACCTCGCCGACAAGACCGGCAAGTTCCTGCCGCGATCGGGCGGCACGCGCTACGCGGTCCTGCAGTGGGTGCACTGGCAGATGGCCAATCTCGGCCCCATGATGGGCAACGCCAACCACTTCAAGAACTACGCGAAGCAGCTGGTCGACGACCCGCAGCAGCTCGCGTATGGCACCCGCCGCTTCGTCGGCGAGGTCGACCGTCTGTGCGGCGTGATGGACGCGCAGCTGTCCGCCAGTCGCCATCTCGCCGGCCCCGAGTACACGATCGCCGACATCATCACGTGGCCCTGGGCCTCGCTGCTGGGACGGCTGATCGACGAGAACGTCTGGACGGCGTTTCCGAACCTCAAGCGCTGGGTCGACGAGGTCGGCGCGCGTCCCGCGGTGGCTAGGGGCCGCCAGCTTCACAGGGAGTGGGGCGAGCGCCAGCTGAGCGAGGAAGAGCAGCAGAGACGCAAGGAGCTCCTCTTCAACCAGACCAACGAGAAGGTGCGCGCTGCGCGGGAGGCGGCCGCGAAGGCCGCGCCGTAACCACCGCCTGCGACCCGGGCCATCCGTCCGCCGTCAGCCTGCCCTGGGTGTGCCACGCCCCGGTGACAGTGCAAACTCGATGCTGCTCAAGCGAGACCCGTAGGGCGCTTGGGCGAGCGTCCCGCGGCAACTCGCGCCGCCCGGCGCCCGGCACCGTCCTTGCTCCGTCCGTACTCGACCCTCGACAGGAGGGCGAAGGAGCAGTCGATGACGACCCAAATCGCCGTATCGCTTGCCACGTCGACCGCCGCGCGGATGGATGCAGTCGACGCGCTGGCCCTGCTGGCCGCCATCCTCGTCGCCGTCTCGGTCGTCGGTGGCCTCGTGGCCTCGATGCTGTTCGACCCCTCGGCACCACGCCCGTATCGCCTCTCCGCCACTGCTCCGCGCAGCGCTCCCCGGCTGTCCGCGAACCAGGACGTTTCGCAGGCAGCCTGAACGCGCGCACGCCCTGGCGCGCTGCGCAACTTGGCCGGCTCTGATCCTCGGCAGCGTGCTCGGCGCGAAGACTCGGAGGTCGGCCAGTCGAGTCTCAGCTCTCCGGCCGAGCGCTTCCCAATCCGAGCTGCGCGAACGCGCTCGTGCGGACGCCGCGGCGGAGCGGGACACACTCGTCGGGGAATTCCTGAACCACCTTGGCTCCCATGGCGTCGAGCCCGTCGAGGAACTCGGGCAGGTGATCCATCGCTCCGGTTGGCAGATCGTGGATGACCACGACCGACCACGGCCGGGTGGCGACGTCGTGGAGACACGTTCTCACCCAGCCGGCGGGCTGCTCCCAGTCCCTCGGCACCGAATTCCAGAGGACGCAGGTGAACTGCCCCTCCTCCAGACGACCGAGCGCGTGGGGTCCCAGGAGCCGCGCGTCGACGATCCCGCCACGGCCAAACGGCCGAAAGAGGCGATCGGGGTGCGAGAGATCGCCGATCAGCTCCTGCGTCTCCGCGATCTGTCGATCGACGGCACCGGGGTCAGCGAGCTCCGCCAGCGGGATCGAGTGCGTGAGGGTGTGGTTGCCGATCCAGTGCCCCTCCGCGGCGGCGCGCCGTGCGATCGGCTGCGTGCCCGAGACCCGTAGCTGCCGTCCGACGACGAAGAACGTCGACCGGATCGCGCGCTCGCGCAGCACGTCGAGCACCCGGGGCGTGACCTCGCGCGTCGGCCCGTTGTCGAAGCTGAGCGTCACCTTGGCGGTCACCGTGCATCTCCCGACGTCCCCGACGCGCGCGCCGTGACGATCCCGCGCATCAGGAAGTCTGCCACCTGACACGTGTCCAATTCTGTGGCAAGCGGGTCCGTAGATCATTCCAACCCAGGGGGTGGCAGCAATGGGTCTTGCCAACGGCGTTCATCATCTCGCGATCGCGACGCGCGACGCGAAGGCGCAGATCGAGTTCTTCACGCAGGTCTGCGGCATGGAGCTCGTCGCCCTGTACTGGATGCACGGCGTCGAGAACACGGTCCACGCGTTCCTGCGGCTCGACGATCGCTCGTCGCTCGCCCTGGTGCAGGCACCGGAGATGCAGTCCATCGAGCCCGCGCTCGGCGTCTCCCGCCCGGGCTTCCCGGCGGGAAACGTGGCTGGCGGCGCCATGCAGCACGTCGCATTCAACGTCGACTCCGAGGCCGATCTCCTCGCCATGCGGGACCGCTTGCGTACCCACGGGCACTTCGTCATGGGCCCGATCGATCACGGCATGTGTCACTCGATCTACGCCACTGCCCCCGAAGGCGTCATGATCGAGTTCTCCACCAGCGCTGCACCCATCGACGCCGACCAGTGGCTCGACCCGGAGGTCGCCGCGCACTGCGGCATCGACGCGACCGACCTGGCTCGCTACCGGCGGCCGGCGGGCTTCCGCTCGAGGGGCGGCACCGTGCCGCAGCCCGATCCGCACGCCAGGCCGAACTTCGTGTTCCCCGACGACTGGAAAAAGCGTGGCGAGGCGCTCCTCCACATGACGGACGAGGAGATCGCGGCGGCGCTCAGCGTTCCGACGCCACCGGTGCCGAAGAAGCGCGCGGCGAACGGCTGACGCTTTCCCGCGACCCAAGGCCGGCCTGCGGGCGCCCGGCCACGCCGCGCGCGAGCGAACCGCTCACCACCGGCGCAGGAGGTTCTCCGCGCCGGTGGTGAGCTCGCGGACGATGTCTCCGGCCGGCGCGACGCCGCGAACCGCTGCCACCGACTCGCCGGCGTAGAGAGCCATTGCCGCGATCGTCCCGGTGGTCGCGCGGGTGGGGCAGGGGACGGCAAAGCGGGGCAGTGGCTGGCGGATGCCGGCGAGTTCCAGCTCGCCGACGATCTCACCGCCGTGCGCCTCCGCCGCCGCGACGGCCGAGCGCAGCACGCGGTGCGGCGCATCGGGCCACATCACCGAGAAGCGCTCGGTCAGGACCGTGTCTTCCGACCGCGCACCCACGAGGGCGGCGACGTATTCGGGATGCGCGTCGGCCTCGGCGGCGGCGACGAAGCGCGTGCCCACGCGAACCGCGTCCGCGCCGGCAGCGAGCGCCGCGGCCATGGCGCGCGGGGTGCCGATGCCTCCGGCCGCGACCACCGGGACGTCGACGGCTTCGAGGACCGCGCCCAGCAACGGCAGCAGCCCGATGCGTCCCCGCACGTGTCCCCCGGCCTCGGAGCCCTGGGCAACGACGAGGTCGCATCCCGCACGCGCGGCGGCGATCGCCTCCTCGACCGATCCGACCTGCCAGCACGCGAATGCGCCGCCCGCATGGACGGCGTCGACGAGACCCTCGTCCGGCTCGCCGTAGAAGAACTCGACCAGCCGTGCCCGAGTCGCCGCTACGGCGACCGCCTGCCGGTCGAGAAAGGGCATGAGGAAGTTGACCCCGAACACTCCCCTGGTGCGGGCGGCGAGGGTATCGAGCATCTCGGCGAGGACAGGCGGTGGCACCATCACGCCTCCGAGCATTCCGAGGCCCCCCGCGTCCGCAACCGCAGACGCGAGCGGCAGGGTTGCGACGGCGCCCATCCCTGCCTGCTGGAGGGGGACGGAACAGCCGAGGAGCGTCGTGAAGCGGGTCTTCAACATCGGGGTGCTCACGTAAGGCTGCCGGTGGGTTTCTGCAAGCCGGGTCCGTGGCGCACGACGACATTCCGTATGTGAGGTCGTCCTATCCGCCGTCAGGTTGCCGGTCCAGGCGACGCAGGTGATCGTTCAGCACGTCGCCAAAGCGATCGAGTACGAAGTCGGCAAGCACCCAGCGAAGGCCCCAGACCACCATTCCGAAGAGTCCGGTCGCGACGACTCCATGCCACCAGGAGGAGAACATCAACACCTCACCCGTGCCCACGGTAGCGGGTCCGCCGGACCGATCAATGGGCCGCCGGCGGTCGCGCGACCGGGTACGAGTTCCATCGCGACTCCTCGTGTGTAACGTGGCTAGCTCTTCGCCGCGGTCTCCGGCAGCAGGTCCTCGTCCCACCGCTCCACGCCCTCGGGCGTGCGACCATCGAGCAGGGACGCGACCGCCAGAAGGGCGCGGAGCGCGTCGCCGACCGGAAAATGGAAGGCTTCCCAGTGCTCGCTGTCCTCGCCATCGTGGTTCGGGATGACGTGATCGAAGAGGTGCGCGAAGCGGAGCTCCGCGTACGCGCTGCGACACCGCCGCTCGACCTCCTCCAGGTCCGGCAGGGAGAGCGCGCCCTTCTGGCGCGACATCCGCCGGAGTAGTTTGCGGCGCATGACGTCGGCGACGAGGGCGGGAAGGGAAACCGCCGGCTGGTCGCGGAGCGACAGGATCTCGGCGCGGCCGAGCGGAGCGACGAACATGCTCAAGCGAGGCACGGCCTGGAGTCGCTCGTGCGTGAGCAAGAGCCGGGCGACGAAGGGATTTCCCTCGAAGAAGGCGTCGCCCTTCGCGAGCAGTGCGTCCAGGTCGTTCAGATCGAGGGCCTGGAGGTCGCCGCGGACGTCCATCACCACGTAGCGAGCAGTGTCGGCGCCCAGGCCCCCGATCTGCTCGCGGGAGCGGAAGTGGTAGTCGACCCCGTTCGCCTCCCCCGGCCTGGGGTTCCGCGAGTTGTAGAGTACGATGGGTTGGAGGCGTCCCGAGAGCGCCGGGTGGAAGCGCGCGAGGGCCTTCGCCAGCGGACTCTTCCCCACGCATGAGGGTCCGGCGAGGATGACGAGGCGTCCGGTCATGTGCTCGGCCATACGGCCGCAGAGGATTTCAGGCGGATGCCGCAGGCGCCAGCCGGACCGGCGCCCCGGGCCCCCGCAGCTCCTCCTGCGACGCGGCCCAGTATTTCTCGCAGCGGGCCCCGATCTGGGACGCTTTCTCCGCGAAGAGGCGCATGCCGAGAGGCCTTGCGGCGGCCTCGAGGTGTGTTTGGTGGCGATCGACCAGCGCAAGGAACGAGCCCATGGAGCCTCCGTCACCGCCGGCGGCCGCGAGGCCGGCCAGTTTGTCGCGCAACACCGCCATGTCGTGATGCAAGCCGAGCAGCTCGCCGAGTGCGTTCGCGGTTTTCGCGCGAGCGTCGAACGCCGCGTCCCAGAGCGGCGAGAGAAGCTGGACGTGGTACCAGTGGTATTTCACGCTCTTGCGCCACTCGTGGAAGTGCTCGGCGCTCGGTTCCCGGTAGGCCGCTGCCAGTGCCTTCCGTGCTCGCCGGTAGGTGCGCTCGAAGCCGACGCGCCAGACCTCCGGAACCGCAGCGTCGTCGAGTGGCCAGGCGGGGACACGTTCGCGAGCGATTTCCATCCGATTGCGAACGTCCGCCAGCCGTTCCTCGACCCTGCTCCGGTGGCGGCCTCGCTTCACGAGCCGCCGGCGGAGCGGTTCGAACGTCGCGCGGTCGACCTCGCCGTCGAAGTGCTCAACCACCGCATCGTAGGCAGCCACGACGGCGTGCAGATCGCGCAGGGGAGCGAGCACCTTCGCCACGTCCCGAAAGAACTCGTTCTCCGGCGCGTATCCGTCCTGGAGGCAGGGGCGGACCAGGCGGACCAGCGCGCGGAGCTTCTTGCAGCGCTTGCGGATGGAATGGACGCCCTCGAGGTTGGGTGTGGGCCGTGCGCTGCAATCCGCCACGGCACCGTCGATCAGCTCGAGGGCGATCCTCCGGATGTCCTCTCCGAAGGGGACGCCGGGTAAGATCCGAAAAGACATCGCCCCGTAACCTATCTGTAACAGCCGTCACATCAAGCGCCGGTGTTGCGGGGGGTGGGTCGGCGTGGCGGCTTCGAATGCGCATCGAGCCGGTGGCGTTCGTGGGCATGTGGGTCCCTGCGGGCGCCGCTCACCCGGGCTGATCAGCGCTCGATGACGTGTGCGATCTGCCAGACATTCTCGAACGGGTCACGGACCATCGCCCGCCGATCGCCGTAGAGAGTGTCGAGGGGCTTCTCGAGCGAAACCGCCCCGGCCGCGATCGCGCGGTCATAGGCCGCGTCCGCGTCGTCGACGTAGACGTAGAGGAAGGCGGGAAAGAGCTCTCGGCCGCCGGAGGCCGCCGTCACCATGACGAGAGAATCGCCGATCCGCATCTCGGCGGGCCGGTCGGCGTGGGGCTCACCGGTGGCCTCGAAGACCGAACGGAGGAAGGCAACCTGCGCAGCGACGTCGGTGACCACAATGCGCGGGGTGACCGAGTGGAAACCTGCGCGGGGAGCGGCGGCGCTTCTCATGTCCATCCCTCCACGTGGTCGGCGGCCGGGGCTACTTTGTAGGCCCCGACGCTTTGCCGGGTCAACGAGATCGACCGAGCCGAAGCAGCGCTCATCGGCCCGGCGGGTGCGCTCGCCGGGCCGCGAGCGGCGTTGACGTGGGCCGAACAGTCGGGATAGGGGGCAGCGGTCAGGTACATCGGAAGCTGTCCAAACGACTCGCGCGAGAGGACCGGATGCGGGGCCTGTCCATCGTCAGCGACCTTCCGGCGGCAAGCGTTCGTGCCGATGCTTCGGCTGCCGTCCACCCTTCCATCGGCGCCACGACCCGACCGACCGACAGGCTCGACATCCCCTAGAGAAGACTGCGCGGAGGGAGCGCATGCCAGCCAGGGATCTGCGGGGAGCCCCACTGGCCGAACGCGTCGCCATCGAGGAACGGCTCTGGGACAAGGTCCGGGACGAGACCTTTGCCGACCGCTCCATGCTGCAGCTCACCCATCCTTCGTACGAGAGCCTGTTCACCGCCTATCCGGAGTACCGCCACATCCACGAGTTCTTCGGACCGTCGGTGGCCGGCCGGCACGTCCTCGAGGTCGGGTGCGGCTCGGGGGTGGTGAGCGTCGCCCTCGCCAACAGCGGTGCACGGGTGACCGCGGTCGACGTCTCCACCAGCGCGCTGCGGGTGACGCGCGAGCGGGCAGCGTTCTTCGGCGTTGGCGATCGGGTGACGACGGTGCAGAGTCCCGCGGAGCTTCTGGAGCTGCCCGCGCGCAGCATCGATCTGTTCTTCGCGAAGAGCGTCGTACACCACCTGATCATCGCCGACGTGATGCCGCGGGTGCGGCGCTTCCTCGTGCCGGGCGGCCGAGGCGCGATCTTCGAGCCGCAGAGCAATCCGGTCCTCGATTTCGCCCGCGAGCACCTGCCGTATCCGGGAAAGGTGGGTGACGAGCACGGCACCGACGAGTTCTTCACTCCGGCAATGATCCGGGAGATTCTCGACCACTTCGACTACGGGGATTCTCGCGGGTTCCGGCTGCTCGGGATGCTGTGGAAGTTCGTGTCGCCCCCGGGCCACGGCTTCGAGGCCCGGCTTCGGCAGGAGCGCTGGAGCGCTCGCTACCGCGGCCTCGTCGACCCGATCGACGACGTGCTCTTCCGCCTCGCGCCGCCCCTTCGCCGGCTCGCTCAGACGGTGGTGCTACGCTTCGGCTGCACCGCGAGCTGACGGAGCTGTGGTCCTATCGCACGGACTGCGCCGGTACATTCGAGAAGAGCGGGCCGAGTCCCTCCGCCATCGTGGGGTGCGTGAGGACGGCGTCGCGGAGCTTCGGATAGGGGAGGTCGGCCAGCATCGCCGTTTGCACGGCGGCCAGGACCTCACCGGCATCGGTGCCAATCATCGTGAAGCCGAGAATGCGGTCGTCACTCCCGCCGACGAGCGCCTTCATGAAGCCGAGCTTTTCGCCGGTCGTGCCGGCCCGCAGCACGGCGCTGATGGGCAACCTGGCGACGCGCACGGGGACGCCGTGGCTGCGCGCTTCGACTTCGCTCAGTCCCACGTGGGCGAGTGGAGGGTCCGTGAACATGCAGTATGGAACCAGGCGATCGCGCGTGCTGCGCTTCGCTCCGGCCAGATTGTCCCGAATGATCCGAAAATCGTCCTCGGACACGTGCGTGAACTGTGGGCTGCCGGCGCATTCACCGATGGCCCAGACCTCGGGCGCGCTCGTCTCCAGCCGCTCGTTGACGCGAATGTAGCCGCGACCGTCCAGCTCGACGCCCGCCTCCTCGAGCCCGATCCCGGCGGTGTTCGGAATGCGCCCGACCGCGACCAGGAGGTCGCTGCCCTCGATGGTTCGCTCGCCGGAAGTCGTGCGCACGACGAGGCGGACTTCCTTCCCGGATCGGCCGTCCACCTGGAGGGTCTCGGCCGCCACGAAAAACTGGACACCCTCGTCGCCGAGGATGCGCTGCAGCTCATCCGAGACGTCGGGATCCTCCCGGTCCATGAGCTGCGGCCCCTGCTGGATGACCGTCACGCGGCTACCGAAGCGGCGGTAGGCCTGCGCGAATTCGAGACCGACATAGCCACCTCCGAGCAGGATGAGGTGTGATGGCAGGTAGTCGAGCTCCAGCGCCTCGATGTTCGTGAGCGGTCGCGCGGCTTCGAGGCCTGGAACGTTCGGAATTGCCGCGTGCGTTCCAACGTTGAGGAACACCTTGTCGCCCGCCAGCACGCGCGTCCCGCCGTCATTCAGGTGAACCTCGAGCGTTCTAGGCGCGACGAAACGCCCGGACCCCATGATCAATTCGGTGCCGCTCGTCCTGTAGTTGTGCAAGTGCATGGCGATCAGGTCGTCGACCATGTCGCGCTTGCGCTGGCGAACCCTCGCCATGTCGATCGCGGCGGGCCCGGTCATCGTGCCGAACTGCGCGGCGTGCTGCACCAGGTGTGCGACCTTGGCGCTCCAAATCTCGTTCTTGGTGGGCAGGCAGTTGACGTTGGGACAGGAACCCCCGATCCACCGGCGCTCCACGACGGCGGTCCGTCGCCCGGATCGCGCCATGTGCCAGGCCAGGAGCTTGCCACCGGCTCCGCTGCCCAAAATCAGGATTTCATACCGTTCCGCCTGAGCCATGAGGTTCCTCCGTCTGCTGACTCTCAGTACGTGGCGTCCGCGACGTCGTCGATCCGTCTGGTACGCAGGTCACCGCGACCGGAGGTCTGGCGCAAGGGAGCAGGTTGCGACCGATGGCCGTCGGTGCGGTTGCGCCGCCGTCTGGCTCCTCGTCGCTCTCCATCCTTCGCGCGCCCCATCTCCCCGACTGGTCGTGATGCAAGCGGCGCACCAGCGGCCGGCGCTTCTCCCGATGCTCGCGAAGGGACCGACGGTGTGGCGGCGTGCCGACGTTTCGGCACGTGCCGAGAGTTCGGCACCGGCCGCCTCGAACAGATCGCGGGTGCCGTGGCGGCGACCCGAAGCACGGGCGCGGCGAAGCGCTCGTTCGACGGTCAGTTCTCGCCGGCTGAATCTCCGCACTCGAACGCCTCCCGCCCCTCGGTGGCGTGCACGTCGTGATCGGTGGGCGACCTCGCTCCGTCGTGCATCCGACCCGTGCCTTCACGCGTAGTGAGCATGAATGAAGCCGTTTGACGGCCCGCGCGTGCTCCCGGACGGAGATCGCTTCGTGTAGCCGCCGTCCCCTGTCTCGGAGGCCAAGCAACCGACGGCCGCCGACGATCGCAGAGTTGCGGATCGTCGTCTACGACGACGGAGGGACATCCGCGCGCCGCGTGTCCCATGGATCCCGGCGGCCGGCGCGAGAGCTTCGCCGCTAGCTCTTCCGCGCCTTCATCCGTGCGTCCCGGACGCTTGCGATCAGTCCATCGCGTCATTTGAACGTTCAGCCGGCGAACGCCGAGCTGCGTTTTGTCGCGACGCCAGGTCGCGGCCCGCTACCCGAAAAGTAGCGCCATGAGTACGAGGCGGATCCGCTTCGCACCAACGGGACCGATGCGCAGACACGACGTGTTCAGAGAGCAACTTCTCCGAGAAGAAGAATTCGCGGTGGTACGGCGAGTCGACTGCGAGCGTGCTGGACGAGATCCGCGAGGTCCCGACGCGTCGCCGCACGAGCCCAGGCCATCGTGCTGCATGAATGTTCGATCCACGTGCGACGCGGACGCCATCGGGCGATCTGTCCAAACACGTCACCGGCCCGCACGCGAGGCACGACGGCCCCAGTTCACATGCGTGCGAGCGCGACCCCGGGAACGCCCGTAGGCGCGCCCCGTAGCCCGCGCATGGAAAGCGCAAGGAGAGTTGAATGAAGAACTGGAACGCAATGGAGAGTCAGGCCACGCGTCGCATCCTGCTGATCGCGTGCTCCACTGCTCTCACCGCGGCGGTCACGGTCTCGGGGCCTCGGCCGGCCCATGCCGACCGTGTGACGCCGCCCGCCGTGCCCGCCGACATACGGGTGCAAGCGGGGAACAGGGCTTTCCTCGAGGGTCACGGCGTCGGCACCCAGAACTATATCTGCCTGCCGTGTCCCAACGCGACGACGCCTGCAACGAGCTGTCCCGATGCCTCCGGCTTTGCCTGGATACTCTTCACACCGCAGGCCACGCTGCTCGCCGACAATCACAAGCCGGTCACCACCCATTTCTTCAGCGTCAACCCGAACCCGGCCGACAACGGTGCGATTCGCGCCACGTGGCAGCACTCGCGGGACCTCGGCACCGTCTGGGGGGGCAAGGCGATCCCTTGGCGGGGTCGCGCCCTCGGAGGGATGCTCCGAGGTAGCGGACGTCGGCGCGAAGGCATTTGTGCCGTACACGGCCGACTACTTCTTCTACAAGGCGGACAACGGCCACAAGTAGGATAGCTGCACCAAGGCGAACCGGTGTCGTGTCGCCGCCGCCGGGATACGCCCGGTCTTCGAGCGCGCGAGACGTGAGCGCGGTGCCGGGGCGGCAGCCCCGCGAACCATGGGCCTCACTCCCAGTCGAGGAAGTCGATCTCGCCGAGCGAGGTGGGTTCGTCTTGAAACAGGAAGACTGCGCGCTTACCGTCCGTCCAGTAGCGCGCGTTCATGAGATTGCGATGCGGCCGGCCGGCGGTCGCCTCCCCCATGCCGCGCACGTAGCCGACCGCCCGGACCGCTTGCGAGGTGACGAGGTCCTCCGTGAGCGCCTCGCGTGCCTCGTCGAGGTCCGGGTCGATGGCATGCGTCGTCAGGTTCCAGGTGCGCGGGGTGAAGTAGACGCCGATGTCGCGGCTGATCGCCCCGAGCCACACGTCCCATCCGCGGAAACGCACCGGTGTCAGCCACAGGCGGAGGTGGTTGCGCTGGTGGATCGAGTCGCGCGCCTTCTGGAACCCAGCGTCCTGACGGCGCCCGAACACGTAGAGCGCGCTCATGGGCGAGTAGCGGTAGGGCCGGCCGAGAACGAACGCCTTGAACGTTCTCCACACGGCACCGGGTCCGAGGGCCTCCGTGATGGTCCAGCCTGCGGCAACGAGCGTGCCGCCCACCTCGTCGGAGGTGCCGATCAGGACGAAGTTCAGGGCGTCTCCGCATCCGGTGCCGTCGCGCCGCGTCGTGCACGGCGGGAATCGCTCGAGCACGCGCCGGAGGTTGCCCTCGTCGTCCAGGTCGACGACCTGGTCAGCGGCGTGGAGCGCGGCGAAGTCGACGGTATCGTAGTCCGTGCGGATCCCGGGAACGTCCACCACGTACTGGAACCTATGCGTCCGGCGTTCGCCGTAGAGCTGGACCGTGATGAACTTGGTGCGCTCGTCGTGGTTCGTGAACACGAACCCTGACTGCGTCCGACCCGCCTGAATCTCCGCGTCGATCGCCTGCGACTCCAGGAACTCGTCCATGCGCCGGTTGTCGGCGGGGCGGAAGGTGCGGTGGGCCTGGTAGGCCGCCTCGCGAGCCGAGAAGTATGCGGGATCGACCGACGACGAGAGCAGGTAGAGAGTGGTCGGGCTCCGGTTCTCGATCTCGAGCCAGACCGGCTGGATGCCTCGGGCCGCCAGATCGATGCCGAAGTGCTGCTGGCTCTCGGTCGCTCCGAGGGCGGCGACGCTGACGCGCACCGGACCCTGTGTCTCGGTCTGGACCCGTGGCAGGAAGGTCGGCCGAGCGGGGGGGCGCGGGTGATAGGCGCTGCAGCCGACGAGCAGCACGAGCGCGCCGAGCCGGACCATTCGGTGGACGGTGGCGCGCGACACGCGACTCTCAGCCGCCGACGTCGGTCACATCCGTCTCAAGCGGGAACTGCACGCTCGCGCGGCTGCGGCGTCGGTCTCGCCACGGCGGTGTCGGCGCGCGATGTCGCGTATCGACGGGCACGTCCAGGTCGCGCGCTTGATGGTCAGCACCGTCCTCCTGATCGCAGGGTCCTCGTCGACGCCGGCTTCGTCAATCTCGAAGGCGAACCATATGTGCGCACCTCACAGGTTGTCCGGGAAGGCGTTGTGGCACTCGAACGTGGCCACGCGGAAGCTGGTGGTCGCATTCGGCTCGATGCGCGTGATGCTCCCCGCCCCGTCGCTGCTCCCCGCCGGGGTGACGTGAGCGGTGTAGCGCAGCTCCACCCCCGGATCGTCGCCGGGTCCGGTGCCCGTCGGCGCGAGGGTGGCCACGATCGTGAAGCTCACACCGCCGCCGGCGAACGAGGTGCAGGCCGAGCCCGTCACGGCGCTCGGCCGCGAGGGGATCGCCGTGGAGATGACCCCGGTAAATGGCTTGCACTTGTTCTTCTTCGGGAACTTGAAGCCCCGCAGGATGACGACGGGGTGATCCAGGGTGGGCGGAGGAGGGCCGGCGAGGAAGGCGGTGGCATCGAGACAGAGATCACCCGCCTGGGCCGCCGCCGCGAGCAGCCCCAAGACGAACACCGAAACGCAGATCGCTTTCATCCGAGTCCTCCTTGTCGGTCTGCGGCGCCAGCGCGCCGGCCGAGCGGGCGCGACCCTATCCCACGTGGAGTCCTGGACGACAGGGGTTTTTCGTCCGTCGTCCAGCGTCTCGGTGGTCGGGCGCCCCGTGAGCTTGCTACGGGCGCACACGGCTCGACCCACCTGGAGGTTCGCCCAAGCCCGATCGCCCGTCCCAGCCCCTGCGAGCCGTCGCTCGCCCTCGCCGGCATCACGAGCGCGGCGGTCCAGGGCCGCAGTGCCCTGGGGCGGCCGGGCGCGGGTGCTGCAGATCGGGCGCGTGTCGGGCGCCCCCTGGGCTGATCCACCGGGCCTCGCCAGGTCCACCTCGATGGCTTCGACCTGCAGGCCAACGTCCACAGCGCCGCCAACAACCGCGACGGCCTCGAAGAGCTCGCCCGTCATGTGCGCCTCGACTGCGGCGCAGTGTTTCCTTGACCACCAGAAACCGCTCGTGGGACAGTCTCCGCCGGAGGAGACCGCTATGCGCTGGATGCTCGCCCTCATGCTCGCGATGCTGGCCGCCGACGTGGCGTGCGCCGCGACGGCCGCCGACAAGTTCAAGGCCGCCGTCGAGAACAAGGTGGCCCCCCCGTTCGGGACCATCGCCTCGGGCAAGTGGAAGGCACTCTGTGTCTGCAATCCCACCGAACAGGTCGGGGTGCTCGAGAGCTTCAACGGCATCCCGAACCTGGGCATCACCTGCACCGTCCCCACCTTCACCGCCGAGGGCGACTACTTCATCGGCAGTGCGTGCTACGACTGGACACCGGTCACGAAGTGACGTCCGCGACCGGTGCGGAGGGGCGGCGGGCCGGTCGACGCGCCGGGTAGACGGCTGGTGGGGCACGAAGAGCGAATACCCCCTTCGTGCGTCCTATCCTCATGCGATACTGCGCCCATGCCGGCCACCGCGTTTGCCCACCCGATCCATGCCTCGTGCCATTGCGGCGCCGTGCGCATCGAGGTCACCCGCACGCCGCGCAAGCTCACGCAATGCAATTGCTCGATCTGCCGGCGCTACGGGGCGCTGTGGGCGTACTACACCCGCAAGTCGGTCAACATCATGGCCCGGGCGAACGCGCGCTCGGCCTATTCCCGGCGCGAGAACGGCCTGGAGTTCTACCACTGCCGCACCTGCGGCTGCCTCACGCACTACGAATCCCCCGAGAAGGGCACCGACGGCAGGGTCGCGGTCAACGCGCGCATGATGGATCAGCTCGGGGTCGCCCGCATCCGCATCAAGATGCTCGACGGTGACGCCACCTGGCGGACGCTGGACGAGTACGTGCAGCCGGAGCTCTTCATCTCGCCGACGAAGCTGAGGGACGCGGTGCGCGCGGGCACTCAATCCCGTCGGCGCGATCGTGTGAGATCAGCGCGTCGATCTCGGCCGTGACTCACGTCGGTGCAGGAAGATGGCGCGCGCTTGCCTGGCACTGCCCAGATGACGGCAGCTCTGCCGGAAGGACGGCAGCGTCAAGCCACCGCTGCTGGACGACGCAGCACTGAAGCGCTAGCCACCTTGGCGCGATGTTTGCGATGCCAGTCGAACGAGCGTCGTCGGGGTCGAGAGAGGCCGCCGACGAGATCCGCGCATCACATCTCATCCGGATCGCCTGACGGCGGGACAAAGGAGAGGGGCAATGGGTTCGATCACGACGAAGGATGGCACCGAGCTCTTCTACAAGGACTGGGGAACGGGACAGCCCATCATGTTCCATCATGGCTGGCCTCTCAGCGCTGACGACTGGGACAACCAGATGCTGTTCTTCCTCGAGAAGGGCTACCGCGTCATCGCGCACGACCGGCGCGGGCACGGTCGCTCGACCCAGACCGCGACGGGGAACGACATGGATACGTACGTTGCCGACGTGGCCGAGCTCGTGGCCGCGCTCGATCTCCGCAACGCGGTGCACGTCGGCCACTCGACCGGTGGCGGCGAGGTCGCGCGCTATGTCGCCCGTCACGGCAAGGGACGCGTCGCCAAGGCGGTGCTGATCAGCTCGGTGCCACCGATCATGGTCAAGTCGGAACGGAATCCTGGCGGGTCGCCGATGGAGGTCTTCGACGGCTTCCGCGCCGCGCTTGCCGCCAACCGCGCGCAGTTCTACCTCGACGTGGCGAGCGGCCCCTTCTACGGCTTCAACCGCCCGGGCGCGAAGGTGTCACGGGGAGTGATCGAGAACTGGTGGCGCCAGGGCATGATGGGCGGCGCCAAGGCGCACTACGACTGCATCGCGGCCTTCTCGGAGACCGACTTCACCGAGGACCTGAAGCAGATCGACGTTCCCGTCCTCGTCATGCACGGCGACGACGACCAGGTCGTCCCGATCGCGGATTCCGGCCTGCTCTCCGTCAAGCTCGTCAAGCATGGAACGTTGAAGGTCTACGAGGGCTACCCGCACGGGGCGTTCACGATACACGCGGACATCATCAACCCGGACCTCCTCGCGTTCATCCGGGCATGACCCGGCGTGTCGCTTCCCCCGATCTCGGTTCATTCAACTTGTCACCGTGACGGCGCGGGCGTAGGTGTGGCACCGCCGAACGACGACCAGCCACGGGAGGCCGCAAGCCCATGTCGACCGAGACGAAGTGCCCATTCAATCAGGCCGGCGCTACGTCGAATCGTGACTGGTGGCCGAACCAGTTGCGGCTGGACATCCTGCACCAGCATTCCTCGCTGTCGAATCCGATGGGCGGGGACTTCCACTACGCCGAGGAGTTCAAGAGCCTCGACCTGGCGGCCGTGAAGAAAGACCTGCTGGCGCTGATGACCGACTCGCAGGACCTGGTGGCCGGCGGATTTCGGTCACTACGGGGGCCTGTTCATTCGCATGGCGTGGCACAGCGCCGGCACGTACCGCACCGGTGACGGCCGTGGCGGCGCCGGCCACGGCAACCAGCGATTTGCTCCGCTCAACAGCTGGCCGGACAACGTCAACCTCGACAAGGCGCGCCGCCTGCTCTGGCCGATCAAGCAGAAGTATGGCCGGAAGATCTCCTGGGCCGACCTGATCGTTCTCACGGGCAACGTCGCCCTGGAATCGATGGGCTTCGAGACCTTCGGTTTCGGCGGCGGGCGCGAGGACATCTGGGAGCCGGAACTGGACGTCAACTGGGGCTCCGAGAAGACCTGGCTGGGTGACGACACGCGCTATTCCGGCGAGCGCGAACTCGCGAATCCACTCGCTGCCGTCCAGATGGGCCTCATCTACGTCAATCCGGAAGGTCCGGATGGCAATCCGGATCCGATCGCGGCCGCCCGGGACATTCGCGAGACATTCGCCCGCATGGCGATGAACGACGAGGAAACCGTCGCGCTGATCGCCGGCGGCCACAGCTTCGGCAAGACTCACGGCGCCGGCGATGCGGCGCTGGTGGGGCCCGCTCCGGAAGCGGCCGACATCGAGGAGCAGGGCCTCGGCTGGCAGAGTCGCTTCGGCTCCGGCAAGGGTGGCGATGCCATCACCAGCGGCCTGGAAGTCACCTGGACCACGACGCCGACGAAGTGGGGCAACGGCTTCTTCGAGAACCTGTTCGGCTACGAATGGGAGCTGACGAAGAGCCCGGCCGGTGCGCATCAGTGGACAGCCGAAGAATGGCGCAGGCGCCGGCGCGATTCCGGATGCCCACGATCCGTCGAAGCGTCGCGCGTCCCACCATGCTGACCACGGACCTCTCCCTGCGATTCGATCCTGCCTACGAGAAGATCTCCAGGCGCTTCTACGAGCATCCGGATCAGCTCGCGGACGCCTTCGCCCGGGCGTGGTTCAAGCTGACCCACCGCGACATGGGCCCGCGCGCCCGCTATCTCGGCCCGGAGGTTCCCGCGGAAGAGCTCATCTGGCAGGACCCGATCCCCGCCGTCGATCACAAGTTGATCGACGAGAAGGACATCGCCTCGCTGAAGGGCAAGGTGCTGGCTTCGGGCCTCTCCATCGCGCAACTGGTTTCGACCGCCTGGGCGTCGGCATCCACCTTCCGCGGCTCCGACAAGCGCGGCGGCGCGAACGGCGCCCGCATCCGCCTCGCGCCCCAGAAGGACTGGGAGGTCAACCAGCCCGCCCAACTGGCGAAGGTGCTCGAGACGCTGGAGGGCATCCAGAGCGAGTTCAACCGCGCGCAGTCCGGCGGCAAGAAGGTCTCGCTCGCCGACCTGATCGTTCTGGCCGGCTGCGCCGGCGTCGAGCAGGCGGCGAAGAATGCCGGGCACGCGGTGACGGTTCCCTTCACACCGGGGCGCATGGACGCGTCGCAGGAGCAGACCGATGTCGAGGCCTTCGCCGTGCTCGAGCCGCCCGCGGACGGCTTCCGCAACTACCAGAAGGGCCCATATGCCGCTTCGATCGAGGAGCTGCTGGTCGATCGGGCGCAGCTGCTGACGCTGACCGCGCCCGAGATGACGGTTCTCGTGGGCGGCCTGCGCGTCCTGAACGCCAACGTCGGCCAGTCCAAGCACGGCGTCTTCACCAGGCGGCCGGAGGCGCTGACCAACGACTTCTTCACGAACCTGCTCGACATGGGCACGACGTGGAAGGCGGTGTCGGACGCCAAGGACGTGTTCGAAGGGTCGCGATCGCGCAACGGGCGAGCTCAGGTGGACCGGCACGCGTGTCGATCTGATCTTCGGTTCGAACGCCCAGCTTCGGGCGCTGGCCGAGGTCTATGGAAGCTCGGACGCGCAGCAGAAGTTCGTCCGTGACTTCGTGGCGGCCTGGAACAAGGTGATGAACCTGGATCGCTTCGACCTGGCGTGATCCCGGAGCACACGGAGAGCTCCCATGAGCATCACGCTTTTCGCTCCTGATCGGGGCCTACCAGGCCGCTGAGCAAAGCAATCACGACGATGCTGTCATCCCGAGTAGGTGTTCCGTCGACCAATGGCGCGATCACGTCACTGGACTCCGTTGGATGACGGCAATGGATCGGCAATGCAGGGCTGCGGCGTGCTCGAGCAACGCGATCCCGTCACCGGCACCTGCGTACCGCGCCCGTAGCCCACGACGACGACCATCCCACGTAGCTAGTGGGAGAGGGGGGACTTGAACCCGACGCCCGCGAGCTCGACAACGTCATCGAGCACGCCAATGATCCTGGGCGACGGCCAATGGATCACGGTGGCCGACCTGCCACGCAGCCTGCGCGAGGGAGAGGTGGCGCTTCCGCCGGTGTGGGACGATCTGCGCGACGCGCTCATTGCCTACGAGAAGATTCACGTCGAGAACCCGCTGCGGCGCCTCGACAACGACAAGCGCCGGGCGGCCGACACTCTCGGCCTGTCGCTGTCATCGCTCTACCGGAAGATGAATGAGCTCGGAATCCCGCTCAACCGAGGGTCGCCGCCGGGGTGGCGATTACGCCGGCGGATGAAGTATTCAGTGGTCAGCGTGTAGTGTTGGTTCCTTGCCCGTGTGCGGCATCACGCTCGCGTCGTGGCCCCTGCTTCGCGCGACGATCCTCATGCCACGACGACCGGGGAGGGGCCGCCTTCGGGACGGATCGCCCCCGGGCGCGCGCTGCGCCAGGCGTGGTCGGAAGGGCGACGGTGCTGCCCCCCATGCCTGGGAATCTGGGGAAGACAGGGGTCACCAAGCGCGAAAGCAGAGCGGAGGGTGCACGATGATCAAGTGTCCAGTGTGCGGGTCCCACGTGCTCGGGGACGTCGCGGTCGAGCTGATGCTCGGCGGGCAGGCCCGGAGCTTCTGCTCGGCACGATGCGCCGACATGGCCCTGGCCGAGGGGGTGGCGCCCGCTGCGCCTCAGCCGCTCCCGCCCGTCCCGCGCAGGATCCTCGTCGCCGTGGACGGCTCGGGCCCTTCGGTGCGCGCGACCGCGACCGCGGCCGCGTTCGCCGCCATGGCGCATGGCGAAGTGTTCGTGCTCTGCGCGGTCGATCCCGGCTGGACGGACATGCTGCGCATGGTTCCGAGGATCGGCGAGCTCGACCTGTCCGCGGAGGCCGAGGGCGCGCTCAGGGACGATGCCGAGGCCCAGGTCGCCCACTGTCGCAGGATCTGCGAGCAGGCCGGTGTTCCGGCCACGACCCGCGTGGTGTTCCAGCCGCCCGTCGAGGCGATCGTCGAAGCCGCCAAGAACGCCGACTTGGTGGTGATGGGGAGTCGAGGCCGGGGCGCGCTGACTGGCCTGGTTCTCGGCAGCCTGTCGCACCGGGTCCTGGGAGGAACGCGGACACCGGTGTTGGTAGTACACTGAACGGCGGCCACCTGGTCGCCGATAGCGACATTCGCAATCCGCGCGACGGCGACAGGTCGCGATCGGGTGCTGAGATCATGACCGTCAGCCAGGGACGCGGCCGCGACGCTCGGACCATTCCTTCGCCTTCGCGATGGCGATCCGGATCGCGCGGCCTTCCTCATGGCCCTCTTCGAGGAGCGCGTTGGCGATCTCGATCGCCTTGGATCGAACGACCTCGGGCAGGTGGTTCATGGAGCGCGGGTAGTAGGACGAGTTCCACGGCATGCGTGACTGTGCCATTGCCTGCCCCGGCGCGCCACGCGATCTGCGACGGCGCGCAGCAGCAGCAGTAGTAGGGACCATTCGGGAGCGAGCCGATGGCGGTTGGCAAGACCGGGACGCTCGAAGCTGGCGCATGCCCCGATCGCGCGCTGATCGAGCGCGAGCTCACCACGATCGTCACCAGTCTGCTGTCGGAGCTGGGCTCGGTGCCGGGTCGACAGATCGGTCCCCGCGATTCGCTCGACCGCGATCTCGGGCTCGGGAGCCTCGAGCGGGTCGAGCTGCTGCTCCGGATCGAGCACGCCTTCAGCGTCCGGCTGGCGGACGATGTGATGGTGGCGGCGGACACCATCGCCGACCTCGCCACGGCGGTGCTCGCCGGCGCACCCAAGAGACCCGAGGCGTTCCCGGTCGTCGCGCCGATAGGCGGCGAGGGCGTCGCCGCCCCCCGCTCGGCGCGGAGCCTCGTCGAAGCGCTCGTGTGGCAGGCGGAGCGTAACCCTGATCGGACGCACCTCCTGCTGCGTGAAGACGCGGGCGACGAACGGACGATCACCTACCGCGAGCTGTGGTCGCGGGCGCAGGCCGTGGCGACGGGATTGCGGCAGCGGAACCTCGGGATTGGCGAGACGGTCTCGCTCATGCTGCGCACCGAGGAGGCCTTCTTCGCGAGCTTCTTCGGCATCCTGCTCGCAGGCGGGGTGCCGGTACCGATCTACCCGCCGTTTCGGCTCGACCGGCTCGAGGAATACGCGCACCGGCAGGTGGGCATCCTGCGCAACGCACAGGCCGCGCTGCTCATCACGTTCGACGAGGCCACCCGTATCGCTGGCTTGCTGCGCTCGCGCGTGCCGTCGCTGCGCGAGGTCGTGACCGTGGGTCGGCTCGCGGTGTCCGGGGGGCGCCCAGGCATGCACGCCCGCCAGCCAGGACCCCGCCTTGATCCAGTACACCTCGGGCAGCACCGGGGAGCCGAAGGGCGTGCTCCTCTCGCACGCCAACCTGCTCGCCAACATTCGCGCGATCGGCGAGGCGCTGGATATCCGACCGGACGATGTCGGGGTGAGCTGGCTTCCGCTCTACCACGACATGGGGCTGATCGGGACATGGCTCACGGCATTGTACTTCGGGCTGCCGATCGCGGTGATGTCGCCGCTCGCCTTCCTGTCGCGGCCGTCGCGCTGGCTGTGGAGCGTGCACGCGCACCGCGGCACCGTCTCGCCTGCGCCGAACTTCGCCTACGAGCTCTGCGCCGTGCGCGTTCCGGACGAGGACATCGTCGGTCTCGACCTGAGCTCGTGGCGGCTGGCGCTGAACGGGTCCGAGGCGGTGAGCCCCGACACCATCGATCGGTTCACGCGCCGCTTCGCTGCGTATGGCTTCCGCGCCGAGGCGATGTGCCCGGTGTACGGCCTGGCCGAATCGTCGGTCGCACTCACGGTGCCGCCTCTCGGTCGCCCGCCGCGCATCGACTGCCTTTCCCGGAACCCATTCCAGGCCTCGCGGCGGGTGGTGGCCGCGGCGGCGGGAGAGGCGACGCCGCTTCGCTTCGTCTCGTGTGGACGCGCGATTCCGGGTCACGATGTGCGGATCGTCGATCGGACCGGGCACGCGCTCGCCGAGCGCGTCGACGGACGCATCGAGTTCCGCGGGCCCTCCGTGACGACAGGGTACTATCGGCAGCCGGAGGCCACGCGCGCCGTCGTCCACGACGGCTGGATGGACTCCGGCGATCTCGGCTACCTGGCGGACGGCGAGCTCTTCATCACCGGGCGCCAAAAGGACCTGATCATCAAAGGGGGGCGCAACCTCTACCCCGAGGAGGTCGAGGAGACGGCGGGCGGCGTTCCCGGCATCCGCAAAGGGTGCGTCGCCGCGTTCAGCGTTTCCGATCCTGCGCTCGGCACCGAACGCCTGATCGTGGTCGCCGAGTCGCGCGCCACCGACGCCGAGGCGCGCCAGCGACTGCGCATGGCCGTGATCGACCGGATCGTCGCGGGGCTCGGCATCCCGCCGGACACGGTGGTCATCGCGCCGCCGCGCTCGGTGCGAAAGACGTCGAGCGGCAAGATCCGCCGCGGGGCCACGCGCGACGCCTACCTCGAGGGGCGTCTCGAAGCCGGCCGCCTGTCGCTCGCCGGCCAGTGGGTACGGTTGATCGCCCGCGATCTCGCGGCGCGCGCTCAGGGCTGGGCGCGTCGCGCAGGCGAGCTCGTGTTCGCCGCCTGGGTCGGCCTGGTGTTGCTGTTCACGTTGCCCGTCCTCTGGCTCGCCGTGCAGCTGGCGTCCCCCGGACCCGCAGCCGACCGCGTCGTGAAGCAGTGGTGCCGTCTCGTCCTGCGCGCCAGCCTCTGCCCGCTGCGCGTGCGGGGGATGGAGCAGCTGAAGGGCATCGGCGCCGCGGTGCTGTGCGCGAATCACTCGAGCTATCTCGATTCGGTCGCGCTGCTGGCGACACTGCCGGCCGGGGTGCGTTTCGTCGCCATGCGCGAGCTGCTCGCGACACCGCTCATCCGAACGATCATCCGAAAGGTCGGGCATCTGACGGTCGAACGCGCCGACGTGTCGCGCAGCCTCGAAGACGCGCGTAGCCGTGGTCGATGCGCTGGGCTCGGGAGCAACCTTGCTGGTCTTCCCGGAAGGCGGGTTCGCGAACGCCCCCGGCCTCCGTCCCTTCCGGCTCGGCGCGTTCAAGGCAGCGGTCGAGAGCGGCAAAGCCGATCGTCCCCGTGGCGATCGTCGGGACGCGTGCGATTCTCGGTGGCGGACGCACGCTTCCGCGGCGGGGCCGGATCGAGGTGACCATCGCGCCGCCCATCACCCCGCGCGGCGCGGGCTGGCCCGAGATGGTGCGGCTGCGCGACGTGACGCGGTCGCAGATCGCGGAGATCACGGGAGAATGGCCCGTCACGAGCCATCCGGGCGGTCGCATGACGCCGCGGTGCCGTCCCGAGCGCCTTTCTCACGCACGCCCGGCTTCGTCGCCCTTCGCTCGCGCTGTGCGGTCGGCCGCTCGGCCGAGCAGCGCGATGACCTCGCCATCGGAGACCTGACGGAAGTCGCGGTAGAACTGGCCGACCGCCCCGAAGTCCGCGGGCGTGGTGATGCACACGAGGTCATCCACTTCCGTCCGGAGAACCTCGATCGTCTCCGGCGGCGCCACGCCGATGGCGAGCACGATGCGGCGGGGGTTGGCGCGTCGCACACCGCGGAGCGCCGCACGCACCGTGCCGCCCGTCGCCACGCCGTCGTCGACCACGATGACCGTCCGATCGGCGAGATCCACGCGCGGCCGGCCGCCGCGGAGCAGCGCCTGGCGCCGGTGGATCTCGTCGAGCTGCCGGGCGACCTCCCGCTCGATGTACTGCCGCGACACGTGGAGCTGGTGCAGCACGTCCTCGTTCAACACCCGCTGCGGGTGGTCACCGTCGACGATGGCGCCGATCCCGAGCTCCGGCTGGTCTGGTGCGCCGAGCTTGCGAACCACGATGACGTCGAGCGGTGCATCGAGGGCACGCGCTATCTCGTAGGCGACGGGTACCCCACCGCGCGGCAGCCCGAGGACGACGGGGCGCTCGTCCTTGTAGCGCAGCAGGCGCGTCGCGAGCTGGCGGCCGGCGTCGGCGCGATCCTCGAACAACATGGCGCCTCCTCTCATGGCTCGACAGCGAGATGCTCGGCGAACCAATCGACGGCGAGCCGCGCCGCCGCGTCGAGCGTGCCGGGCTCCTCGAAGAGATGGGTCGCGCCCGGCACGATCGAGAGCTGTTTCCTGCCGCCGAGCCGCGCATAGGCGTCGCGGTTCATCCGCAGCACGTCGCTCCCCGGGGGTCGCCGGGCGGGTGAGTCGAGCCCTGCGTGTCATCGCTCCGCCGGAGCACCCCGGGCTCCGTGACTCGATGCAGCGGAAGTTCAGTGCGAGGGCCGTGGCGCAGCCTGCAGGGAGCGCAGATAGCCCGCGATGGCGATGACCTTGCTGCGCGCCACAGCTGCTGCTCAGGTGAGGCTGGGTCCGGTTGGAACACCTCGCCCCACACTGGCATCTCGGAGACGCCGTGCGCGCGCACCGTGCGGGTCCCGTCGATCGCCTCGACGACCGTTTGCAAGGGAAACTGGTCCCCGTGCGCGGCTGCGATCTGCGTGAGGTCCGTGGGTTTCTCTCCCAGCGCCGGAGCGACCGGACCGTCACCGCGCCCTTCGCGACCGTGGCAGGCGGCGCAGTAGCGCAGATAGAGCGGCCGTCCGGCCTCATCTCCCGCTTGCACGCGTCCGGGCGATGAGAAGCAGCAGGAGGAGCAGAGTCCGTCGTAGCGTTCGCATCATCGCGGCATTTGCCTTTCGTCGTGGAAAGCCGGTCCGTATCGCGCGGGCAGGCAGGCCGACTCAGGCGCGCGAGTCACGCGCGGTGGGACGGGCCCGGGCGCGCAGCAGCGCGGCCTGCTGCCGAACCTCCGGCTGGGTGCTGAAGCGCTCGGCCGCATCGGCGAGGCGGAGCGCATGGTGCTCCGCGATGGGTCGCGGCGGGCGGCGATGGCTCACGGCCACGAGCATCTGGCGTAGTGGCTCGATCTCGGTCATCTCGAGCTCGAGGGCGGCTAACAGCTGCTGGTCGGTGCCGGCACCTCCCGCGAGCCGCTCTGCCTCGGACAGCTTTGCCTCGACCTCGCGCACGACCTTGTCCCACCTCGCCGAGAGCTCGCGTCGTCCAGGCCTCGATGGGTCGGCAGATGGCGGCGCGTGTCGTTGAGGATGCGGGCGTGGTCGTCCTCCTCCCGTGCCATGGCGGTCCAGAGCGCACACAGGTCCGGCTGGTCGCGCGCGGCTGCGGCGAAGCTGCGATAGAGCGCCGCTGAACGGGTCTCGAAACCGCAGCAGCGGTCCAACATGTCGTCCAGGTTCACACCGGCTTGTAGCAGCAAGAGCGATGCCAGCCGCGTGGTGAAGCAACCGTCCAACAAGCGCCGTGCCGGCCCGAGGGCCTGGCGGACGCTCTTTCATCACGTCCAGATGTTCGGCCGTTCTCATCGGTAGGATACCGCCGCCGGATCGCGAGCCAAACCTGCGAATACCCACCCGAGCGGTGAAGACCCACCAGTGGCACGGCTACTGCTGTTGAGCCAGTCCGGCGCCGGCCGGCGGAAGGGAGGGTGCAATGGCCCGATTCCAAGTCGTCGCCGTCGTTGTACCGCCGCGTTGCTCGTCGTGCTCGGCGCGCCGGAGGCGCAGGCGGTCCCCAGCTTCGGGCGTCAGACGGGCCTGCCGTGCGAGGGGTGCCACTCGGGGGGATTCTTTCCCGAGCTGAACAATTTCGGGCGCATGTTCAAGATGAACGGCTACATCTGGAGCGCACACGAGGAGCAGTCGTACGAGCCGATGCCGCCCGTGTCCGCCGCGCAGAGCTGGTCGTACACGCACACCCAGAAGAGTCAGCCGGGCGTCTCCAACCTGCCGACCGTCCACTTCGCCTCGAGCGGCAACGACAACTTCTCCTATCCGCAGCAGGCCAACTTCTTCCTCGCCGGCCGCTACTACGGGCGGCTGGGTGGTTTCCTCATGGGGACCTACAGCGGCGTCGACAACAAGTGGGTCATGGACAACGCGGACATCCGGCTCACCGACGTCCGCAGCTTCGGTGAGAAGCACACGCTCCTGTACGGGGCCACGTTCAACAACGGCCCGACCGTGCAGGACGCCTGGAACACGCTGCCCGCGTGGAGCCAGCTGATCGGGTCCGAGGTGGCCCCCGGGCCCGCCGCGTCTCCCAGCATCAGCAACCTGATCTCGCAGGTGGCAGGCGTCGGCGCCTATGCCTTCTGGGACAACTTCCTCTACGCCGAGGTCACCCCGTACCTCTCCGGGAGGTCCGGCGCGTTCAGCTTCCTCACCGCGGGCAACCCGAAGGAGGTCATCACCAACGGCGTCTCGCCCTACTGGCGTATCGTGCTCTACAAGAACAAGGGGAGTCACTCGTTCTCGCTGGGTCACGTCGGCCTCTACGACAAAGTGTATCAAGCCGGCTCCCACGGCCCGACCAACAGCTTCCTCGATCTCGGCGCCGACATCCAGTACCAGTGGAACGCCAAGCCGAACTTCGTGACCTTCCGGACGGCGTTCATCTGGGAAAACCAGGGCGCTGTCTGCCGCCCAGGCGGCGGGCGCCGCCACGCGGGGCTCGGCCGACCTCCACACCGTGCAGATGTGGATGTCGTACTACTACTACAACCTCGCCGGCGTCACGTTCAGCCTCTTCGATATCGCGGGCTCGCGCGACTCCCGCCTCTACGCTCCCGACCCGTAGGCGGCAGTCGAACCGGGAGCCCGAACACCCTGGGCGGGTTCGTGCAGCTGAACGTGCTGCCGTTCTCGCAGTGGTTCGATCTCAAGTGGCCCGCTCTCCCGATGACGCAGCTCGCGTTGCAGTACGCGTTCTACTTCAAGTTCAACGGCGCGCAATCGAACTACGACGGCTTCGGTCGCAATGCGTGGGACAACAACACGCTCTACCTGCTCGCCTGGACACCGTGGTGACGGAAGGAGACGAAGGATGCGATCGATTGGATGTGCGGTCCTGCTGCTGGTGGCGACCGGATTGCCCGTGAGCGCGGCGGATATCGCCGCCGCCAAGAAGGATTTCGTCCGCTTCTGCGCCAAGTGCCACGGCACCGACGGCAAAGGCGACGGGCCGCAGGCCGACGCGCTCGCGACCAAGCCGCGCGACTTCACCGATTGTGCGCGCATGAAGGCCATCTCGGACGACACGCTCTTCAAGGCCATCAAGGAGGGCGGGGAGGCGGCCCACCTGAGCAAGGACATGCAGCCGTGGAAGGACGGCATCGACGACGACGAAATCCACGGCCTCGTCGCGTACGTGCGCAGCCTTCTGCAGCAAGTTAGCGTCCGTGGTGGACTGAACGACGATGTCGCGGCCGCTCCGAGCCGAGGCACGGGACCTGTGGTGGTTCCGCGCCAATGTCCCCTGCCTCGAGGCCTGTCCGGTCAAGACCGACGCCGGCCGGTACGTGCAACTGATCGCCGAGGGGCGGCTTCGCCGAGGCGTACCGCGTGGCGCGTGCTCCGAATCCGATCGCGTCGATCTGCGGGCGCACCTGCGGGGCGCCCTGCGAGGACGCGTGCCGGCGCGGCAAGATCGATGACGCCCGTCGCCATCCGCCCGCTCAAGCGTTTCGCCACCGAGAACTACGGGCCCGAATCGCTCTCCGCGACGGCACTTGCCGAGCTGGTGCGCGGAAGCATGGGCGGCGGTAGCACGACGCCGGGGCATGCCGAGGCGATGCTCCGCCGTCGAGTGCCCGGCGCCGCGGGCCGTCGCGTTGCGGTGGTGGGCGCGGGCCCCGCCGGCCTCGCCTGCGCGCACGACCTGGCGCTCCTGGGCTATCGCCGTGACCGTGTTCGAGGCGATGCCGCACCCGGGCGGCATGATGCGCTACGGAATCCCGAGCTACCGCCTGCCGCGTGAGGTGATCGACCATCAGGTCGCGGAAATCGAGGGCGCTGGGCGTGCGAGATCCGCTACGGCACGCCCGCTGACGCCGGACGTTCGGCGTGCGCGGAGTTGCGCGCCCAGGGCTTCGAGGCGGTCTTCCTCGGCATCGGTGCCGGCCGGGCGCGCGTGGCTTCGCATCGAAGGTGGCGAGCTCGACGGCGTGATCGAAGGCGATCGACTACCTGCTCAACATCAATCGCGGCTACCGCGTTCCGGTCGGCAAGCGCGTCGTCGTGGTCGGCGGTGGTCTGGTCGCGATCGACGCCGCGCGCATCGCCGATGCGCGCGATCGTTCCCGGCCTCGCGATGGCGCCCGAAGAAGAGAGCGCGGTCGAGGCCACCACGCTGCGCGTCGCGCTCGACGCCGCGCGCGAGGTGGTCCGGGCGGCGCCGCCGAGGTCGACGGTGGTCAGCCTCGAGTCGGCGGCGCGAGATGCCCGCGGCGAACTCGGTGCAGGGCCGCGAGGAGCTGGAGGTCGCCGCGGGCGAGGGCATCAGCTTCCTGCCGTCGTGGGGCCCGCAGCGCATCCTCGGGGTGGGTCGGAAGGTGGGCGGCATCGAGCTCGTCCGATGTGTGCGCGCGTTCGACGATGCCGGCCGCTTCAATCCCGTCTTCGACGAGGCGACGACGCGGCGTGCTCGAGGCCGACGCCGTCATCCTCGCGATCGGCCAGGGCGCCGGACGTCTCGTTCCTCCGTCCCGAGGACGGCGTCGAGACCACGCCGGCCGGCACCATCAAGGTGGATCCCGAGACGCTCGCAACCACCGCCCCCGGCGTCTTCGCCGGCGGCGATGGCGCCTTCCCGCCGTGCGCTGCTGATCACCGCCGCCGCAGCAGGGCAAGACTCGCCGCGCGCTCCATCGACGCCTACCTGCGCGGCGATGCTCCGAAGCCGTCGCGACCCTGCGTGTCACGGTCGAGCAGCTGCCGACGGACACGCTATCGCGATGACGCCGGGCTGCGAGACGATCGCGCGCCAGATCCCGATCGTGCCGCTCGAGCGCCGCAGCGGCATCACCGAGGTGGAGCTCGCCGTTCACCGCCGCGCAGGCGCACGCAGCAGGCGAGCCGCTGCCTCTACTGCCACACGCATCCGATCTACGACGGCGAGCTGTGCGTGCTGTGTGGACGCTGCGTCGACATCTGTCCCGAGCACTGCATTCGCTTCGCACCGCTGGACGCGCTCGACGTCGATCCCGCGCAGCGACGGATGCTCGAGGCGCACGGCGGCGAGGAGCCGTCACGAGTGTTTCCTCTACGACGGCGACAAGTGCATCCGCTGCGGCCTGTGCGCCGTGCGCTGCCCGACCGCGGCCATCACGATGGAGCGCTTCCACGTTCGAGGAGACCGCGAGCCGATGCGATGAGGGCCGTCGCGGGCTTCCTGCGATTCCTGGGCAAGGGATCGGTCGTCGCTCGCCTTCCTGATCCAGATCGCCGCGGCGGCCCGCGCCTTCGTGCCGAACGTCCTGTACGAGCCCTCGCGCCGGTTCAAGCTTCGCAAGCCGAAGGATTACCCGCCAGGGGGTGACCTTCGACGCCGATCATCGCCTGTTCGTGATCCGCGACGAGGACGACTTCCACGTCATCTCGAGCGTCTGCACCCACCTCGGGTGCACGGTGCAGTGGCGGCGGACGAGCGCCGGATTCGACTGCCCCTGCCATGGCAGCCGGTTCCGGGAGGATGGCACGGTGATCGCCGGACCCGCGCCCCGTCCCCTCGAGTGGTACGCCGTAGCGCTCTCGCCCGACGGCTACCTGGAGGTCGATACCGACGAGCAGGTGGCCCGGGGCTTCCGCCTCAGCGCCACCACCCGCACGCGGATGACCGATCCGCGAGCGGCTGCAGAGCCCTCTGGCGCGGATCGGTCTGGACGTGGGCGCCGGAGAGCGAACGCGAAGCGGGCGAGGCGATCGTCCGCAACCTGTGGCTGCACTGGTTTCCCAACAAGGTCGCGATCGCGAGCGCCAGCTGGAGCTACTCGCTCTGGCTCGGCACGGCGGCCGCGTCGCTGTTCCTGATCCTGCTCGTCACCGGGGTGCTGTTGATGTTCTTCTACGTGCCGTCGGTCGAGCGCGCATACTGGAGCATGAAGGACCTACGACTTCGCGGTCAGCTTCGGGTGGCTGCTGCGCAATCAGCATCGCTGGGCGGCGCATCTGATGGTGGGCACGACGTTCCTCCACATGGCGCGCGTCTTCTTCACCGGCGCGTACCGGGGCCCTCGCGCGCTCAACTGGCTCGTCGGCGTCGCGCTCCTGCTGGCGACGCTGCTGCTCTCCTTCACCGGGCTACCTGCTGCCCTGGGACCAGCTCGCCTTCTGGGCAGTGACCGTCGGCACCAACATCGCCCGCGAGGCACCGCTGGCGGCGTGCACGGATCCGCTTCCTCCTGCTGGGCGGGACGGAGATCGGCCAGGCGACGCTGCTTCGGTTCTACGTGCTGCACGTGTTCGTGCTGCCCGTGGTCGTGCTGCTGCTGTTCGCCTACCACATGTGGCGGATCCGGAAGGACGGCGGACTCGCGGCCGTCGAGCCGATCGCGCGAGCGCACGAGCGCCCGCATGGCGCCGCCGTCGCCCTCGAAGAGCTACTCGATCTTCGGCGTCACGCCCGGCACCACCGTCCAGACACTCTCCACCGACCGCGCTCGAGGAAGAGGACGTGGCGTTCTCCTCGCCCGAGCTGGTGCGGCGGATCATGCTGGTGTTCCTACTCGTCTTCAATGTGACGCTGCTCGCTGAGCGTCCTCTTCGACGCGCCCCTCGAGCAGGCCGCCAATCCCGCCGTCACCCCGAACCCGGCGAAGGCTCCCTGGTACTTCCTCTGGCTGCAGGAGCTGGTCGCGAGCACGACGGTCCGCATCGGCGGCTTCACGGTGAGCGGCGGGTTCATCGGCGGCATCCTGGTGCCGGGGATCCTGCTGCTCCTGGCATCCGCCTGGCCATTCCTCGATCGCACCCCGGCCGAGCACCGAGGGCATCTGGTTCGCGGCGCAGCGGCGGCGACAGAATCTCCTCTTCGCGCTGATCGCGCTCGGCATCGTCGCGCTGATCCTTCTCAGCATGTACTGCCGCGGTCCCTCCTGGGGCTTGCTACTGGCCCTGGCAAGCGTGGCCGCGGCCCCCGACGAGCCTGTGAGACGTGCGAGACCCCTTCTCCCGCTTCGAGTCGCGAGACTTCCCTGTCGCTCGTCGTGCTCTCGCTGGTCTTCTTCGGGCTGGTCGTCGCCGCCGTGGTCCGCGAAGAGCGGAGCGAGTGGCGGCCGATCCAGGTCCGCTTTCGGGACGCGCTGGAGCAGCACGGACAGGTGCGTGCCGCGCGCGCCTTCACCCCCGGCGTGCGCCAGCTCTGGCTCCCCGAGCTCGGCCGCGTCGACCGCTGTGTCACCTGCCATCTCGGCTACGAGTGCGGCGGGAACGTCTTGCCCGCGAGCCGGCAGCTGCCGCTCGCGCCGCATCCCGGCGCTGCCCTACCTCGATGCGCATCCGTTCACCGAGTTCGGCTGCACGGCCTGCCACGGTGGCCAGGGGTTCGCGACCACGGCGAGAGCGGCGCACGGATGAAGTCGCAGGATTGGGAGGACCCGTTGCTCGACGG
The DNA here is from genome assembly GCA_963815115.1 of uncultured delta proteobacterium. Lineage (GTDB taxonomy): Bacteria > Desulfobacterota > Binatia > DP-6 > DP-6 > CAVQLX01. The sequence goes on from CAWFFN010000005.1 coordinate 1,792,256, forward strand.
CAACGCTCGCCGAGCGTGACGGGTTCAGCGCCGCGGAGCTGATGCAGGTGCGCTGCAACGGATGCCACCGTCGACGACGAGTCCACGCCGGGCATGGAGATCGATCGATCGGGGGAAGGACGCTCGTTCCGGAAGAACAAGTGCCTGGTCTGCCACCGTGGTGGAGGACGGGGCGGCCTGGAAGCGCTCCGGAGCTCACGCTACGTCGGTGATAAGAATCCGGAGCTCTTCGACTTCACCCACGTGGACGGGACCGCGGACGGTCTTCAACTGGCACGTGCGGCACCTGATACGCGCGGGTGAGGTGAGTGCCGGGAACGACGATGCCTGACTTCGATTTCGAACCCGAGGAGGCGCGCGCCCTTGCCCTGCTACTGCGTGAGCTGGCGGCCGCGAGAGCTTTCCGCCGCGCTATCGTCCCGCGCCCCGCTGCGGTCGCCGCGGCCGGCGAGCCGAAGACGCCGCGCCAGCCGTCAGCCGATGCCGCAGGTCGCCGGGCGCGGAGGCCGGCCGAGACGGTCTTTCGTCGACGCGCGGCTGCGACAGCTGCCACGGGGTCGGGACGCCGGTACAGTGATCGGCCCGGATCTGAAGGGTGTGGGCACACCGCCGGGACGCCGACTGGCTGCGGCGCTGGCTTGCGGACCCGGCCGTTATGCTCCGCGCCTACCCCGATCTGTCAGAGCTGGCCGGCCACGTGTCCCGCTCTCTGTTGAACGGTCGAGAGCGACGGCTCGGTTGACGGGCGTCTACGCGACCTCCTTCTTCGTGTCGAGAGTTCGACGATCGAGAGCACGGATCAGCTTCGGGATGTCGGTGTAACCACGAACGCGGCGGAAGCTCCGACGTGCCTCGGTGAGGCCGGCGGCGATCCATCGCACGAGCATTCGGCCATCGCGCCATCGCCGCACGTTGCGGACGAAGTGCCCGACGAGGCCGTTGAGGTTCTCGATCGCGTTGGTCGAGCGGAGCGTGCGATAGAGTGCCCCCGAGACGCCGAGCCGTTGCAGGGTCAGCGTCTCGTCGATCCCTGCGCAGTGAGGCAGCCGCTCCGGGGTGCGTACGATCGAGCCGGGCCGCGAGCTGTTCGAGACGACGCTTCGCGAGATCGGCACTGGCAAGGCCGTACGCGTCGTCGATCGCCTTCTTCACCCGTGGACGCATCTCCTCGGGAAGATGCTCCAGGACGTTGCGCATCTTGTGGACGTGGCAGCGCTGGACCAGCGCGACATCGCCGCACGCTTCGCGGATCGCTTTTCGCAGCCCCGTTCCGCCGTCGATGATGAACAGCACCGGTCGGTCGAGCTCGAGTCCGCGTTGCCGCAGATCGGCGAGCAGGCTCTTGCACACCGTCGCGTTCTCCGTCGTGCCCTCGCGCAACGCCGAGCACGTGCTTGCCCCCTGCGAATCGACGCCCAGGACAAGGAGAATCACGTGATCGCGGAAATGGAGTCCGTCGATGAGGAGGAGCCGGATGTCGAGATCCTCGAGTGGCGCGGCCATCCAGGTCACCAGCCGGTCGCGGGTGAGCGCGACGAAGCGCGGGACACCGCGCTCTTCGACACGGCCCGTCTCCGCGACGCCGGCCGGAAGGGGGTCGAGCGTGCGGTGATACTTCCGCGTCGCCACCCCGACGGCGATCGATTCGATCGTGTAGGCATCGAGCGGATCCCGAGCGCTCGCGTAGCGAAGCTCGGCAGCGGCAGCTCTTTGCCCGTCCGTGCTGCGCGCTCGCAGCCGAGGGAGCGCGATGCGGCGGCCTCCGAGCACGACTTCGCTGGGTGCGCTGCCCCCTCGAACAGCGTGGCGCTCGGGATTCGGAACGTCTTCGGCCCGCAGAGTCGCTCACGATCCTGCTCCATCATCGTGTGGAAGACTTGCTGGCCGGCGCTGAGACAGAGCCCGAAGAACGCGGTCTTCATGTCGGCGAGCACATCGAGCAGCGGCAAGGGCACCTGCACGCTGACGACGGGCGACTTGGCTGGGACTTCCCCCGCGGACGATCCTGTGCGACTTCTCTTCATGGCGGCTTCCTTTCCTTGGTTGTGGTGACCCCGTCCTTTACAGGACGGAGAAAGGAGCCGCCGCTCTCTTCTTCAGATCAGCCGTTCAGCAGGATCCGGGACATCCCCATTCTCGGCGAATCGCCTCGCTTACGGCCTTCTCCAGTCGTTTGAGCTCCCTCGGCGTCTTGACGGTCTCGGGCGTGAGCCGGGTCAACACCATGTATGTCGGCACAGGTCACCTCCGTTGCGCCACGTTGTGACGGCGCGGTTCAAACTGGCGACTTTCGGGCAGGGCGAGCACGATGCTCAGGATGTCCATGATCATAGGTTGCACTGCCAGCGCAGGCTCGAAGCGGAGTTGACCTGCGCCCGTGTCACCGGCGCGCGGGTCGCACTTCCGACCGGCTCGGGGCCCGCGTCTATCAGCATGTGGATCGCGGTAGGTGCCGTGTCCTTCACGGTGACGCACCCGTTCCCTGCTACTATAGCGCGGATAGGGGATGACCGGCACGTCGTCCGGTATCATCCGCCCAGGCCACCCCACGAAGGCGGCATGGAAGGGTCATTCGCAGAGGTGGGAATCGGTTGGCTCACGATCGGAGGTCTTTGCGCCCTGCGCGACGGGCACGGTCTTTGCCGTACCGAAGGGTCATGAGGATCGAACCGTGGATGAAGCACCCCGTCACTACGGTGAGGCCGCAGGACTCCGCCCGGCACGCCCGAGAGGTGATGGAGAAGCACCGCTTCAATCAGCTGCGGGTCGTGGTGGACGGCCGACTCGTCGGCATCGTCACCGACCGCGACCTGCGCGACGTGTTCCCGTCGGTGTTCGAGTCGCCGGAGCCGTGGGGCACCGCGTGCGCAAGTCAGGCAGCGACCCGACGACGATCCCGGTCGAGGACGTGATGACACGCAACGTCCTAGCGCTCGCTCCCGGCGCGTTCGTTGTGGATGCAGCGCGTCTCATGCGACGCGAGCGTATCGGCGCGATCCCGATCGTCGACGGTGAGCGGCTGGTCGGGATCCTCACCCGCAGCGACGTGTTCGACGCCTACGTGGAGCTGTGTCAAAGCGTGCTTCCTCTGGGATGATCTTCCACCTCGCAGTCGAGCGGTTCATGAAGCGCCGGACCGGTCACTGCGGCGACTGCTCCGTGAATTACCGCTACGTCTGCACCGACGGGCCGCTATTCTCCTTCGCCGAGCTGCGCAAGCTGCCCGATGCCATTTCCCGAGATCGGCCGGCCGGGGCGGGGATCGCCTGCTGATGGAGAGCAGGCCATGAGAGACCGACGGCCGCTCGGGAACGTGCTCGTCGCGACGGACTTTTCCACCGCCGCGACCCGCGCCGTAGAGCGGGCGGCGCGACTCCCCATCGGTCCCGGCGCGGCGCTCACCGTGCTGCACGTGCTCCGTCCCGGATCCCGACCCGAGAATCGCCCGGACGCCGAGCGCGCACTGCGCCACGCCGCATCGGTTGCCGCCGACGCTGCGGCCCGCGCCGGGCGGGAGGCCGCGGACGTCTTTCCTCGCCTCGTCGAAGGGACACCGTTCGTGGAGATCATCCACGGCGCGCGACATGGGCGGAACGAGCTGATCGTCGTCGGGCGCCACGGCGAGCGGACGTTCCGCGAGCGTCTCCTCGGGTCGACAGCGGAGCGCGTCATCCGCAAGGGCGATATGTCCATCCTCGTCGTGGCCTCGCCTCCCGCGGCGCCCTACGCGCGGCCCCTCGTGGCGGTCGATTGCTCGGATACCTCGCGGCGCGCGGTGGAGCTCGCGTGGCGGCTCGCGGACCCACGCCTGCAGGCGCTCGACGTCGTCCACGCCTACGAGCCAATCCTCGAGAGCACGGTCCGCCACGTCGACCTCTTCGGCGAGGCCGCGAGGCAGTTCAACTTCGAGGCGAAGCTGCAGGCGCAAGCCGCCGTCGAGACGTTCCTGGCCGCCAGCGATGCGCCAGGGTCCGCGAACATCATGCTCCGGGAAGGAGACGCGCGGCAGGTGATCCTCGACGTCGCCGCGGAGCGCGACACCGACCTCGTGGCGCTCGGGACACACGGTCGCTCCGGAGTCGCCCACGTGCTCCTCGGCAGCGTGGCCGAGGCGGTGATCCGCGCGGCAGGCTGCGATGTCCTGGTCGCGCGCGCCGTCGGACTGCCGTTCAAGCTGCCGTAGCAGGGTGTCACGGTGGTTCCGCTCGAGTCGAGTGCGCTGCTCACGGACCTCTACCAGCTGACCATGTTGTACGGGTACTTCCGCCACGGCATGGAGGCGACGGCGGTCTTCGAGCTGTTCGTGCGCAAGCTGCCGCCCGGACGTAACTTCCTGATGGCGGCGGGCCTCGAGCAGGTCGTCGAGTACCTCGAGACACTCCGCTTCGACGCCGAGGAGCTCGACTGGGTGCAGCGGAGCGGGCGCTTCGATACGGCGTTCGTCGACTACCTCGCGGCGCTCCGCTTCACGGGCGACGTACATGCCATGCCGGAGGGCACGATCTTCTTCTCCGACGAGCCGATAGTTCGGGTGACGGCGCCGATCGCGCAGGCCCAGCTCGTGGAGCCGCGGCTCATCAACCTGCTCCACTTCCAGACGCTCATCGCCTCGAAGGCGGCGCGCGCCGTGCTCGTCGCGCCGGACAAGCTCCTGATCGACTTCGGGCTCCGCCGCGCCCATGGCGCGGAGGCGGGTCTCCTTGCCGCGCGCGCCGCCTACCTGGCGGGGATGTCGGGGTCCTCGACCGTCCTAGCGGACCTGCGTTTCGGCGTGCCGGTGTACGGCACGATGGCGCACTCCTTCGTGCAGGCACACGACGACGAGGCCGAGGCGTTTCTGCACTACGCCCGCGACCTGCCTGATCACGTCGTCCTCCTGCTCGACACGTACGACACCGAGGCGGCGGCCGAGAAGGCGGTGGCGCTCGCGCCCAGGCTGCGGGCCGAGGGCATCCGCATCGAGGGCGTGCGGCTCGACAGCGGCGACCTCGCGGACCACGCCCGGAAGGTCCGACGCATCCTCGACGCGGGCGGCCTCCACGATGCCACGATCTTCGTGAGCGGCAGTCTCGACGAGTACCGGGTGCGCGACCTGCTCGCGGGGGGCGCTCCCATCGACGGCTTCGGCATCGGCTCGCGTCTCGACACCTCGGCGGACGCGCCGTATCTGGACTGTGCCTACAAACTACAGGAATATGCGGGTCTCGCGCGGCGGAAGCGCTCGGAGGGCAAGGCCACGTGGCCGGGTCGCAAGCAGGTATACCGCCGTCACGACGGCGACGGCCGCATGCGCGAGGATGTCCTGACCGTGGAAGGCGATCCGCAGGAAGGGCAAGCGCTCATCGAGCCCGTCATGCGCGCCGGACGGCGAGTTGCTCCAGCCCCTTCGCTCGGCGCGTCGCGGGCGCATGCCGCGGCCCAGCTGACGACCGTGCCGGACCGACTGCGCCGTCTCGAAGGCGGCGAGCGGTACCCGGTCCACGTTGCTGCGGCGCTCCAGGCGCTCGCTGAGACGGTCGATGCGCGAACCCGATGAGTGGAGGTCCGATGCACACGAGGGCTCGAGCATCGGGTCGATCGGATGAGCCAAGAGGACCTCGTCCGCGCGCTTCGGGATCCGCGGCTTCTACCCGCATCGCCCCGAGCGAGTGGAACACGTGCAGACGCACATCTCGCATGTGTTCCTCGCCGGCCCCTACGTCTACAAGCTCAAGAAGGCCGTGCGCTTCTCCTTCCTCGACTTCAGCACGCCCGCGCTCCGCCGCCACTTCTGCGAGGAAGAAGTGCGCTTGAACCGGCGCCTCTCCCCATCGGTTTACCTGGGCGTCGTGCCGATCACGCGCGAAGCCGGCGGCCCCCTGCGGCTGGGCGGGAGCGGCGACGTCGTCGATCATGTGGTCTGGATGCGGCGGCTTCCTGCGGACCGGATCCTCGTGAACCTGGTCACGCGCGGGGCGGCGTCCCTCGAGATGATGGACGCTCTTGCCGGCCGGCTCGCCGCATTCCACCGCTCGGCTTCCCAGGGGTCGGAGGTCTCCGTGCACGCCGATCCCGAGCGCCTGGCCTCGCGCTGGAAGAGTGTCCTCTCGAGCGCCGCGCCGTTTGCCGGTGTGCTCCTCGCGCCCGAGGACCACGAGGTCCTGACCGACTTCGGTCCGGCCTTCATCCGTGCGCACGAGACGCTGCTCCGCGCTCGCCAGCACGCGGGGCGCATCCGTGAGGGGCACGGCGACCTCCACGCCGAGCACGTGTGCTTCGTCGATGCGCCCGTCGAGGCCGAGGGCGAACTGCTACCGCTGGAACCGGGCATATACGTCTTCGACTGCATCGAGTTCTCTCAGCCGCTGCGCTGCAACGACGTCGCCTGCGAGATCGCCTTCCTGGCAATGGACCTCGACAGCCTCGAGCGCCCGGAGCTGGCCCGGCACCTGGTAGCGGCCTACGTCGTTGCCGCGGACGATCCGGACGTGCGTCTCCTGCTGCCCTTCTACGCCTGTCACCTCGCCTCCGTCCGAGGCATGGTCGAAGGGCTCAAGAGCGCCGAGGCGGAGGTGGAGCCCGCAGACCGCGAGGCGGCAGCGGCGCGCGCGCGGCGTCATTTCGCGCTCGCCGTGCGCTACGCCTGGACGACGGATGGGCCGGCCGTGATCGCCTGCACGGGGCTCAGCGGCACGGGCAAGACGACGCTCGCCGCCGAGCTGGCGCGGACGACGGGCTTCACGCTTCTCGGCACTGACACGCTCCGCAAGCAGCGCGCGGGTCTCGCTCCCGAGGCGCCGGCCCGCGCGGCTTACGGTGCAGGCCTCTACACGGAAGAGGCCCGCGCTGCGACCTATGCGGCCCTCGTGGCCGAGGTCGACGCAGCCCTCGAGGGAGGTCGGGGCGTCATCGTCGACGCCACCTTCATCCGCCGCGCCGACCGCGACCGGCTCGCGCGAGTGGCGCACCGTCAGGGGCGGCCGTGCGTCTTCGTCACCTGCCGAGCCGACGAGCAGGTGGTCCGTGCCCGGTTGGCGGCGCGCGAGGAGGGGCGTTCGGTCTCCGACGCCCGCTGGGAGACATACGTGGGGCAACGCGAGCGGTTCGAGCCGTTCGGCGTCGACGAACAGCACCTGGTCGTCGACACGGGCGGGGACCCCGCGACGGCGCGCGCGGAGGCGCTGCGTGGCCTGTGGCGATGGCGGCGGGAACGCGCCATGCCCATCTCCGCCCAAAGAACCACCCTCGATTTCGATCGGCCCCGGGTGACGTGCTCGTTGTCACCGACGTGCAGCGCGACTTCCTTTCCGGCGGCGCGCTCGCAGTCGCCATCATCCTCGTTGGGGATTACCATCCGCCATCAGCAATGGTTGCGATGCGCGGGGGCGGCGCGTAGCGTTCCCGCTCATGCTCGCTGATCCGAGGGCGAGGCACTCTTCTCCTCGCCTGCCATGCGATCGATCGCAGCTTCGGATCGCCCTGTCGATACTCTCGCACACCGCGGCGATCGGCGCCGGCGCGGGCGCGGGGATGCCGAGCTGATGGCCGAGAACGACGCCGTCCACGTCCTGACCGAGCAGGACCTGAATCGGCTCCAGCTGACCACGCTGCAGTACTACCTCCACGAGGCCAACCCGGAGAACGGTCTCATCCGCGACAAGACCGAGAAGAGCGCACCGGCCAGCATCGCGGCGGTCGGGCTGGCGTTGGCCTCCCTTCCGATCCTCGTCGAGCGAGGAGTGGTCGCCCGGGAATTCGCGCCAGCGATCGCCTTGCGGAGGCTCCGATTCTTCCGCGACAGCCCGCACGGACCCGAGGCTGATGCGACCGGCTACAAGGGCTTCTACTATCACTTCCTCGACATGAAGACCGGTCGGCGCGTGTGGAACTGCGAGCTGTCGACCATCGACTCGGCCTTTCTCTTCGCGGGCATGCTCACCTGTGCGGCCTATTTCGACGGCGACGGCGAGGAGGAAGCGGAGGTACGACGTCTGGCCGACGAGCTCTACCGTCGAGCCGACTGGCGCTGGGCCCTCGACGGCGGGCCTGCGCTCTCCCACGGCTGGCGCCCGGAGAACGGTTTCATCCCGCACCGTTGGAAGGGCTACGACGAGGCCCTCCTCTTGTACATCCTCGGCCTCGGCTCGCCGAGCTTTCCGCTACCGGAAGAGAGCTATCGAGCATACACGTCGACCTACCAATGGAGGGAGATCTATGGGCGGGAGGTCCTCTACTCCGGCCCCTTGTTCACGCATCAGCTGTCCCAGCTCTGGATCGACTTCCGAGGCATTCGCGACGACTTCATGCGGGAACGCGGTACGGACTATTTCGAGAACAGCCGTCAGGCGACCTATGCGCATCGGGAGTATGCGATCCGCAACCCGCACGGCTTTGTCGGCTACGGGGAGCACTGCTGGGGGATCACGGCGTCGGACGGCCCGGGCTCGACGACCCGCAAAGTGGGAGGGGTCGAACGCCAGTTCTTCGACTACATCGCCCGCGGAGCGCCCGACGGCCCCGACGACGGAACGCTCGCACCCTGGGTCGTGCTCGCTTCGCTCCCCTTCGCGCCGGAGATCGTGATCCCGACCATCGACCACATGGCGCAGCTCAACGTCGGGGTGAGCAGCCGTTACGGCTTCAAGCCTTCGTTCAATCAGACCTTCGAAGTGCCCGAGAGCCCGACGGGCTGGTGGGTCACTCCCTACCACTTCGGCATCGACCAGGGCCCCGTGATCCTGATGATCGAGAACTACCGCACGGGGTTGATCTGGAACATCATGCGCCGTTCGCCCCACATCGTGGCGGGACTGAGACGGGCCGGCTTCCGGGGCGGCTGGCT
>CAWFFN010000006.1:0-21266 GCA_963815115.1 uncultured delta proteobacterium
GTGCTCAGGCCGGGGGGCGTCGCGCAGGCGAGCTCGTGTTCGCCGCCTGGGTCGGCCTGGTGTTGCTGTTCACGTTGCCCGTCCTCTGGCTCGCCGTTGAGCTGGCGTCCCCCGGACCCGCAGCCGACCGCGTCGTGAAGCAGTGGTGCCGTCTCGTCCTGCGCGCCAGCCTCTGCCCGCTACGCGTGCGGGGGATGGAGCAGCTGAACGGCATCGGCGCCGCGGTGCTGTGCGCGAATCACTCGAGCTATCTCGATTCGGTCGCGCTCCTGGCAGCACTGCCGGCCGGGGTGCGTTTCGTCGCGATGCGCGAGCTGCTCGCGACGCCGCTCATCCGGACGATCATCCGAAAGGTCGGGCATCTGACGGTCGAACGCGCCGACGTGTCGCGCAGCCTCGAAGACGCGCGGAGCGTGGTTGATGCGCTGGGCTCGGGAGCAACGTTGCTGGTCTTCCCGGAAGGCGGGTTCGCGAACGCCCCCGGCCTCCGTCCGTTTCGTCTGGGCGCCTTCAAGGCAGCGGTCGAGAGCGCGAAGCCCATCGTTCCGGTGGCGGTGGTCGGGACGCGGGCGATTCTCGGTGGCGGACGGGCGCTTCCACGGCGTGGCACCATCGAGGTGACCGTCGCGCCGCCCATCACCCCGCAGGGGGCGGGCTGGCCCGAGATGGTGCGGCTGCGAGACGTGACGCGATCGCAGATCGCCGAGATGACGGGAGACCGGTCCGTCGCCGGCCGTCCGGGTGCAGCCGCATGACGCCGTGGTGCCTGGGCACGCGCGATCTCGTAGGCGACCGCCGGGTGAGCGTGCGCGGCTGCGTCACGGCCGGTCGCAGTCCGGGAGATCGGCCGGGGCCGCGAACCCCCCGGCGCCCAGCACGTTGAGGCACACCGCGCGCACGCGCATGTCGACGATCGTCTGGCCGCCGGCGGCGTACGTCCACCGGAACGGGAAGACGATGCCGCCGACGTCGCGGAAGTCCTCGAGCCGCAGGTCGACATCGCCACGGCCGAACGGCGAGAAATCGAGCGGTCCGGCAGCCCAGACGAGCCGCGCGTGGTCGTCGAAGCCGAGGCGGTATCGTGCGCCGTCGGCGAACGGCGTCACCTCGATGGCGGCGGCGACTTCCGGCGGCGCCTCGCTGCGGTCGAGAGCGCGCCACGGGACGTTCGGACGCGCCAGCGCATCGAGCATCACGACGGCCTCGAAGCGAGCTTGCGTTCCGAGCGGGGCGCGGGAATCCTCCACCCCGACGAGGACGTTCCCGATGAAGGAGCGAGCCGACGTGCCATCGAAGATGTGGTGATGCAATTCGTCCGTGGTCACGATGGTGAGCGCGTAGCGCTCAGGGGAAGACATGGAGACGATCCGCGCCTGCCACGCGCCGGGTGCGCCGGTGCGGACGTCGGCGTCGACCCAGCGGACGACGGAGCGGATGGGCCCGCCGCGCGCCGCGATCGCGCGCTCGATCGGCGTGCGCGTAGGCGGGTCGCGCGTCGCGCAGCCGGCCAGGAGCATCGCGAGCGGCACGAGCCCGCGCCACGCTCCCGAATGGCGGGCCTCGCGCTCGCGGCGATCGTCGCGGCGGTCGCCTGCGACCCGCTGAGCCCTCCCCAGCCAGCGACCCTGCCGTCCGTCGCGGCGCCGTCCTCCGACGTCGAGACGCGCGAGGTGCAGCTCGCGAACGACCTCGTCACCGTGAGGCTCCATATCCCACCCGGCGGCGATCCGAAGAAGCCCACGATTATCTCGACGATGGGAGATCATGCAGCGTTCCTGGCGCGGGGCTGGTTGGTGGCGACGTATCGGATAAACTGGGATTACCTGAACCCGCCGCTGCCGCCGGAGGCCCAGGCCGGCGAGGCGACGGTCGGAAAGTGGATCCTCGCCTCACGATCGGCGGACGTGCTCGGGGAGCGATATTTGCGGACCATCGCGATCATCGCAAACGTCGCCGTCCCGCAGATCGTCGACTACCTCCGGACGGTGCCCGAGGTCGACGCGACGCGGATCGCGATGGTGGGCGCGTCGACGAACGGGCTCGTCACGCTGCAGGCGGTGACGCGCGCGCGCCGGATCACGGTGGCGGTCGCCATGGCGGCCTGCGGCGACTACCGAAAGTTCCTGCAGTACTCGAGCATGGGCATGGACGGGGCATCCCTCGACCTCGCGCCCGCATACGCCCAGTGGCTGGCCCGCCAGGAGCCCGTCCGCCGGCCGCGCCGCTGGCTCCATGCCGCCGTCACGCTGGTCGTCCGGGACGGCGACCGCATCATCCCGATCGAGTGCGCGGACGCGACCGCGGATGTCGTCGAGCCGGTCTACGAACGCGCGGGACTCGGGGATCGCTTCCGGTATCGCGTCGTTCACGGTACGGAGCACGGGTTGTCGCAAGTGGAGTCGGACGAGATGATGGCATGGCTCGATCGCTGGCTGGCGCCGGGAGCGTCACGGAGCGCGCGCCGTCCGCCGGAAGCCGGGCGGCGTTGAGCGGCGCCGCCTCGAGACGCCGCGGCGCGGGCGCGTGCACGCGATGCGCGGCCGCCCTGCGGACGGCGGGCGTCGCCGCGGTGCTGCCGCTGCTCGCCGGCTGCATCGTCGTGAGCGCCCGGCTCGCGCCGGACGGCTCGGGGACCATGACCATGCGCTACCGCGTCGCACAGGACGCCACGGAGTTCCTCGAGAAACGCCGCTTCACGTCTCCGCACGTCAGAGTCGAATCGGTGAAGATCACGGAGAGCCTCGACACGGTGGTCACCCTGGCGTTCGACGACGCGGCGCAGCTGCCGACAGCCCCGGCGTTCCGCGACGTGCGCGTCGTCCGGGAGCGCGAGGGCGACGGCGAGCGGTTGACAGTCATCGTGCCGCGCCTGACGGCGATCGCCCCCGCAGGGGCGACGCCGCGCCGACCGGGCGCGCCCGGGCCCCAGATCACGTGGTCCCTGCCGGGCCGCGTCCGGAAGGCCAACCGCGGTGCGGTCGTGTCGGGCGATCGGGTGACCTGGTCGTTCTCGCTCGACGCCTACCTCGCCGAGCCGAGCATCGACCTGTCGGTCCGCTACGACACGGCGGCGGACACCCGCTGACGGCGCCGCGAGGCCCGGGCGTGACGACTGCGCCGATTCCGAGCACCGGCCGATGTGGTGCGCCGAGCTTGCGTACCACAACGACGTCGAGCGGCGCGTCGAGGGCGCGCGCCATCTCGCAGGCGACGGGTACCCCACCGCGCGGCAGCCCAAGGACGACGGGGCTCGTCCTTGTGGCACAGCAGCCTCGAGGGTCGGCAGATGCCGGCGCGTGTGGTCGAGGATGCGGGCGTGGTCGTCCTCCTCCTGTGCCATGACGGTCCAGAGCGCACACAGGGGACCGCACCGCAGAGAGAACCCCGGGGCAACGCAGGTCTGGATATCACGGCAGGATCGACGTGCTCAACCAACGGAGGGCGACGCCTCGGTGCCGAATGCCGGCGAACGTCAGGGCTCCGTGCGTTGGGCCAACGGCCGCGAGCGGTTTCACAGCTGGCGCGTCGAGCGGCGGGTTGGGTGAACCGATGGCTAGCTCCTGGCCTCGCTTACGCGAACCGGTGCGAGGACGAGGAAGCCCTCGGGGTGGAGGCTCGTCGCGAGCATCACCTCGTTGATGCTCGCATGCTCGACCCAGCTCCCCTCCCGGCGATGCTCCGGCTGCAACCAGAACGCCTCGATCTCGGCTCGCAGCGAGAGGTAGCGGCACAGCCGATCCACACCCGCGCGCTCGCTGGGACTCGCCCCACGCCACGCGTCCGTCTCCATCGCGGCGAGTCCGATCGCGAGCCCGAGTTCCCGGAATGCCAGACGTCGGCCAGCGGGCATGCGCAGGTCAGGCTGCTCCACGTAGTGCCCGAGACCCGCGAGGGCGGCGGCGAGCAACGGCTCGACCAGCCCTCGGCCGATTGCATCGTGCTGCTCGAGCTGCACCAGGCGGAATGCGTCACCGAGCAGCCCGCCCAGGCCGAGAGGTTCCTGCGTCGCCAGTCCGCGCGGGTCGACCATTGCGGCGAAGTCCGCGATCGCGTCGTGGAGGGGCGGTCCCGCTCCGGCGACCGTCGCCTCGAGCTGCGTGTAGGTGACGAGACCATCAAGCGGGTCGTGCTGGCCCATCGACTCGACCAGCGGGTGCGCCAGATCGACGCTCAATTTCCAGTACATCCGCTTGCCGGCGCCGTGTCGTGGCACGTACGTGAACGCGCGGTGCGCCGTGTGGGCGAGCTCGTGCGCCCATCGGTTGAACATCGTCTGGCCGGTCGCGCGCGTCACCTGATCGAGCGCGTGCATCCACTTCGTGAGGTAATGGAAGTACTGGCCGTCGCGTTCCCACTCGAGTCGCACGTCGACGGGCTCGTCGGGCGTGCGCTGGGGCAGCGGCTTGCCGATCCGTAGACCGCCGCAGGTGGGGTGGGCTTCTCCTTGCTCGTCGGGGAGCCCGCTGATCCAGCCGCTCCGGCGGTCGTCGGCGCGATGACGGCCGAGAATATGGTGCACGTGATTGACCAGCTGGAGGGCCAGCTCCGTGAAGCGGGGCTCACCCGTCATGCGTGCGAGGCCGAGGAAATTGCACACGGCGAACGCGTCGGTCCACAAGTAGCGCTGATGCGGGCGGCCCGCGGTGAGACCCGTCCGCTCGGCGAATCCCATCATCAGCTCGATCGCCTGTTCGGTGCGCGTTCGCATGAACCCCGTCCCTGCGCCGGCGTGTCGCCGGTATCCTTCGATGGTAGCCCAGCAACGGGTGCGCCAGGTACGCGCTCAGGTCCGTCGCGACGCTGGCAAGCCAATTGCATAGGATCTAGGACATGCGAACCGACCCGCCATGGGATCCGTACGGCGTCCTGCCTGTCCAGTTTTTTTCGGCCCGCACTCTACCCGCGGAACGTCGGCTGATGCTCGCGGTGCTCCAAGATGCGCTGGAGATCCACAGGAAGTACGCGCATGTACCAGTCGGCCGGCACCGGGTCCTGGCGGACGAGACGGAGCGGTGGTTCTTCGCGGATCATCAAGGGGAATGGCCATTCTCTTTCGTCAACCTGTGCGCGAGCCTCGGGATCGCCGCCGACGGGGTCCGCTCCCAACTCATGAACCCGGGCGGAGCACCGATTCGGGCGACACTCCGTCGGCCGGCCGCCCCGGCTGGTAGATCGCATCCCAGTTCCGCGTATTTGAGGCGCCGGTCGTTCTCAAGGATGCGAACCGGCGACGCTCGAACCTCGCAGCGCGGAGGGCGGGTTGCCGGCGACTCGATATACCGAGTGCCCGCCGCGACGCCATGATCAGCCTCCCCCGCTCGCCAGGGGCCAGCACCTCGGGGTAGGTGGGGAGACGAGGCGAAAACGACGGCAACCAGTGCGGCGGTGCGCTCTTACCATCCATAACACGACAGACGCGAGGGGAGGCCGTGAGCAAGGGCATCGACGGCACGTGGTACAACGAACTCGGCTCCTGGATGGTGCTTGAGCTCGGACCGGACGGGCGCAGTCTCACGGGCGTGTATCACAGCGCGGTGGGTCATGCGGTCGAAGAATACATCCTCTCCGGGCGCGTCGACGGCACACCGGAGGATGGCCAGAGCCTCGGATGGGTGGTGTCGTGGCAGAACGGGCGGCTCAATAGCCACTCGGTGACGGCGTGGTCGGGGCAGTTCAGGGTCGTCGACGATGGAGATGAGCTCATCACGACGACATGGCTCCTGACGCGAGAGAGTCCGCCGGAAGAGGACTGGGAATCAACCATCCTGGGCAAAGACGTCTTCTCCCGCAATGCTCCCACCGCTGAAGACATCGCTCGGATACGTGCGCGCAGGGGACTCGCGCCCGTTTCCTCGTAGGCCGCTTGTTTCTGCAATCCGCGCGGAGCGTTCACCAGTTCATGATGGTCAAGCGGGAAGGTGCGTGCTTGGAGTGTGGACGGGCCGTGGCCTCGGCGATGCCAGCGTGAGAATGGCCGGCAGCTGTCCTGCGCGACTCTGCAAAGCGTTGAGGCGCTGAGCGCGGCGCCCCACGGTTGGCACATCGGCAATGATCTTGCCTCCTGCAGGGAAGGCGGCGCCTTCCCGGCCCATGAGATTGCCACCTGGCTCCGGTCGCGATGTTCGAAGGCCCTCGGGGCTCCCCAGCGGCGTCCGACAGTGCCAGGGCTCGATCCGCGTGCGCCGGCGCACCGCAACGGGAGGGCGCTCCAGCGTGACCCGGGGGGGCGCTCGAACGGGGCGGTCTCGGCCGGGAGCTCGAAGAGGAGCGGCTCGGCGGTTTGTACGATGGGCTCTGCGTGGAAGCGGCGCAGCGCACCATGGCGCTCGCGTTCAGCACGTTGCGCATCGCATCCTTGACGCGGTAGTCCGACTTTCGGAGCTCGAGACCGCAGCTCCGCCGCCGCCGGACGGGCCGCCGGCGGCGCTCATGACACGGCCCAGGCGGACAGCCCGGCGAGGAGTCGCCACGGCTGGCCGAGAAACGCGATGAGCGCCCGCCGGCGGAGTCGGTTGAAGATCAGCCGGGCATCGACCCCCAGAGGGACCGGATCACGCCCAACACCGCGTCGGCATGATGCTCCCAGGTCGCGAAGACGGGCCGCGGCGTTTGATCAAGGTGCGGTGTCCTCAAGCGTCTCGCGCAGCTGCTGCTCGAGCTGCTCGATGCGCTGCTCGAGCGCCTCGAAGCGCTTGGCGAGCTTCGGGATCTCCTCGACCACGTCGCGGGCCAGCCCCTTGCGGGCGGTATCCGCCACCCGTGCGAGCTGCTTCTCGAACGACTCGACCAGGCGACGCCCCCGGGTCTCGAGGTCCTTGATCGAGCGGTCCGCACGGCTTCGGAGCTCGTCGCGCACCTTGCGCACATCAGCCTCGACCTCGGCGCGCGTCCGGCGTGCGAAGGTCTGGGTATCGCGGCGGATCCGTCCCATGAACCGTTCACCCTCCCCGCGGAGCCGCTTCACGGACTCGCGGACTTCTGTCAGAGAGCCGCCGACGCTGGATCGTGCCATAGGATTCCCTCCTTGACGGTATGAGTTCGAAGACCTCAGCAGGCGCCATGCCAAGGGACGCTATCACTCGTAGCGCAGCGTCGCCTCGGAGCGGAATTGCCGCAGGATGACCCGCGGGGGGGAGCCCCCAGTGGCATTCCGCGATCTCGCCGGCGCGCTCGGTCACCGACACGAGCATGATGTTCATGATGCCCACGGCCGCCACGTCGGTGACGCGCTCGCGACGACAGATCGTCCGGATAGCGCGCCGGCCAGTGCGGCCGGGAACCGACGCTCACACCCGCGACCTGCGTGGCGGTGACGGCTACCACGGTGGCGTCGAGGTCGTTCCGGTAGCACCCGATGAAGTCGTGGCAGCCAGGCCCTGCGGCGCCCAGGATGACCATACGTTGTGCCGGGCCCGTCTCAGTTTCGCGCACGCTCAGGACGATCATTCCCAATTGTGCGAACAAAGGAACGCTCCCGACGATTGGGATCCCATCCCCGCGATGCAGACGTCGCGACACGTCGATGCTATCACCCCGTCCGCAGAAAGGGCTCCGCCGCGCATGCATGGCGATCGAGCGCTGCAACTCCCTTGCGCCGTGCGAGCGAAGCGATGGGAGGTGCGACGCAGGATCGGCGCGTCACGTGCTGAGCGGTGAGGAACGAGTCCGCGAGGGCGCTGTCGATGCCGAAGGTACACGACGAAGCGATCCCTGGAAAAGGGGGCCGTCGAGAAGGGCAAGGGGCTCATCCGGAGCGTCAACCACGCCTGGGCGCAGCGGGCGACGCGCACCTGCCGCTTCTGCCAGCGCCACGGATGGCCCGCGATCATGCTCTGCGCGGGCGCCTCCGATTCCGCCCCGTGCAGTGCGCCGCCGCCTCCTCCGTCGCCCCATCCGTGCTGCCCCATCGAGAACTACGGGTCGGACGGCGAGTGCACGGCGGTGCCATGATGGGTGATGCGTCACGGCGCCAGTGGCGCCGGCGACCAACTTGCAGGAAACATGGGGCGAGCACACCGGCCTCGTTCACAAACGTCAACGAAGTTACTCTCTTCCATGCCGGAGGCGCGATTCGTCGAGCGACTGTCGTGGCGCGTGAACTTGCCCCCCCGGTTCGCTGATCGGGTATCCTTTCCGCCACCAGTAGCCTGACCCGCAGGTTTCGGTCGTTACGGAAGAGCGGCGGGTGGTCGGACGCGTCGGGCCGAGGGCTGGTCGGGGCGATCTCTCCTCGGGCTCCCGTCGGGGAGGCAGGACGGCGCATCCAGGGCTTCCTGAGGAAGCTCGGCGTCGAGAAGAGCTTAGAGCGCACCCGATTTCTCTGGACGCCGGTTTGGGCTATCGGCTGTCCGGACGGGATCGGGGATGTCGAAGAAGGACTCGGATGGGATAGAGGAGCCGGCGATGGCGGCGGTGGCGCAGAGCGAGGGGCTGCACGTCCCGGTGTCCGAGCTCGAGCGCGAGGCGGGCGGCTCTTCCGCTGGATGCACGACGAGGACGCGATGGCGGTCGAGAAGCTGAGCGAGGAAATTCGCAAGTTCTTCACCGACACCCGCAAGCTCGAACAGTTCGCCCGAGCCAAGGTGGCCCAGCGCATGGCCAGCCGAATGAACCCCGAATCCCCCGAGGTGAACCGATGACAGTCACAAGCACCGACGTGAAGCGGAAGACCGAAGACGGCATCAGGACCGGGGCAGCAGGCCCCCTGTCCGCCGACGAACTGCGCAGGATGGACGCGTACTGGCGCGCCTCGAACTACCTGTCCGTCGGCCAGATCTACCTCCTGGCCAATCCGCTCCTGAAGGAACCGCTCAGGCGGGAACACATCAAGCCGCGGCTGCTCGGTCACTGGGGCACCTCGCCAGGGCTGAACATGCTCTGCGTCCACCTCAACCGGATCATCAAGCGCGATGATCTGAACGTGATCTACATCATTGGCCCGGGGCACGGGGGCCCGTCGCTGGTGGCTCATGCCTACCTGGAGGGCACGTACAGCGAGGTGTACCCGAACATCAGCCAGGATGCGGAGGGGATGAAGGCACTGTTCAAGCAGTTCAGTTTTCCCGGTGGCATCCCCAGCCACGTCGCGCCGGAGACGCCGGGTAGCATCCACGAGGGCGGGGAGCTCGGCTACGCGCTGAGCCACGCATACGGTGCCGCCTTCGACAACCCCGACCTGATCGTCGCCTGCATCGTGGGCGATGGTGAGGCGGAGACCGGGCCGCTCGCCACCGGCTGGCACGGGAACAAGTTCCTCAACCCGGCGCGCGACGGGTGCGTGCTCCCGATCCTTCATCTGAACGGCTACAAGATCGCCAACCCCTGCTTCCTCGCCCGTATTCCTCGAGACGAGCTGCGGAAGTTCCTCGAGGGCATGGGCTACGCGCCGCACTTCGTCGAGGGACACGACCCGGCAGCGGTTCACCAGGAGCTGGCCGGCGTGTTCGACACCGTGACGGCAGAGATCAAGCGGATCTGGGCCGATGCCCGCGTCAAGGGCGTCACCAAGCGGCCGGCCTGGCCGATGATCGTCTTCCGTACCCCGAAGGGCTGGACGTGCCCGGCGGTGATCGACGGGAAGAAATGCGAGGGCTACTGGCGCAGCCACCAGGTGCCGATGGGCGACATGGACAAGCCCGAGCACATCCGCATCCTCGAGCAGTGGATGAAGAGCTACCGGCCGGAAGAGCTGTTCGACGCCCAGGGCCGACTCGAGGCCGAGGTTGCGGAGCTGGCTCCGAAGAGTCACCGCCGCATGAGCGACAACCCGCACGCCAACGGGGGCTTGCTGTTGCGGGACCTGAAGCTACCGGACTTCCGCGGCTACGCGCTCGATGTGCCGAGCCCTGGGGCACCCACCGCCGAGGCGACGCGAGAGATGGGGAAGTTCCTCCGCGACGTCATGAAGTTGAACCTGGAGAGCAAGAACTTCCGCCTGTTCAGCCCCGACGAGAACAACTCGAACCGCTGGCAGGACGTGCTGGAGGTCACCAACCGCTGCTACATGGCCGAGATCTACCCGGACGATGACCACCTGGCGCCGGACGGTCGGGTGATGGAGGTCCTCAGCGAGCACCAGTGTCAGGGCTGGCTGGAAGGTTACCTGCTGACGGGCCGGCACGGCTTCTTCAGCTGCTACGAGGCGTTCATCCACATCATCGACTCGATGTTCAACCAGCATGCCAAGTGGCTCAAGGTATGCCACGACATCCCCTGGCGCCGCGACATCGCCTCCCTCAACTATCTGCTGTCCTCGCACGTCTGGCGGCAGGACCACAACGGCTTCAGCCACCAGGATCCGGGCTTCATCGACCACGTCGCCAACAAGAAGGCCGAGGTCATCCGCATCTACCTGCCCCCCGACGCCAACACGCTCCTGAGCGTCACCGATCACTGCCTGCGCAGCCGCAACTACGTCAACGTGATCGTGGCTGGCAAGCAGCCGGCGCCGCAGTGGTTGACGATGGACCAGGCCGTCAAGCATTGCACCGAGGGCATCGGCATCTGGGGATGGGCCTCGAACGACCAGGGCAGCGAACCGGACGTGGTCATGGCGTGCTGCGGCGACGTCCCGACCCTGGAAACCCTGGCGGCGGTCGATCTCGTGCGCCAGCATCTGCCGGAACTGAAGGTGCGCGTAATCAATGTCGTCGATCTGATGAAATTGCAGCCGGCGAGCGAGCATCCGCACGGGCTTTCGGATCGGGACTTCGATGCCCTGTTCACCAGGGACAAGCCGGTCATCTTCGCCTTCCACGGATACCCGTGGCTGATTCACCGCCTGACGTACCGCCGCACCAACCACGGGAACCTCCATGTGCGAGGGTACAAGGAAGAGGGAACGACAACGACCCCATTCGACATGGTGGTGCGCAACGATCTCGACCGCTTCCATCTCGTAGAGGACGTGATCGACCGGCTGCCGCAGCTGGGCGCCCGCGCCGCCTACTTCAAGCAGGCGATCCACGAGAAGCTCCTCGAGCACAAGGAGTACATTGCCCAGCATGGCGACGACCTGCCGGCGATCGCCGACTGGCGCTGGGGGTCGCGCGTGAGCGTCGGCGCTCGATCCAGTTCGACCGAAGGGGACAACGTGTAGAGCGCGATGGGAGCCACCGCCATGAGTTCGCCATACGGACCAATCACCCCTCGACGATCCTGCGCTCGTGGCCGACTTCAACACCGAGGTGTCCGGCCTTCCGGCGTTACCGAAGGGCGGCGGGCTGGTTGGACGCGCCGGGCGGAGCAATCAGCGTCCTGCGCGCTTGGGGCGCGCAGCCTTCTTGACTGAGCCGTTCAGCGCCACGGCCGCGCGGATGAGCGCCTTCAGGGCAGGCGCGTCGATCTTCTCGTCCTCGTGGATGTCGATGGCTCGTCGCACGTTCCCATCGAGGCTGGAGTTGAAGAGGCGGGAGGGGTCCTTCAGGGAGGCGCCCCTGGCGAACGTCATCTTCACGACGTTCTTGTATGTCTCGCCGGTACAGACGATCCCGTCGTGCGACCAGACCGGGGTCCCCATCCACTTCCACTCCTCGAGGATGTCGGGGTCTGCCTCCTTGATCAGAGCACGGATCCGCCCGAGCGTCTCGCCGCGCCAGTCGCCGAGCTCGGCGATCCTCTTGCTGATCAGCCGAGATGCAGGCTCGCCTTCCTGCTTCGCCCCGGAGCGCTTCATCGCCGCCTCGTCGGAATGATTCGCACTATCGCATTTGGAGGCTGGAAGGGAACACGATGCGACGCTCTCGAATCCAAGGGCTGGGCCTCACCGGCGGCTATCCGGTCGTTCTCCGAGGACCGAAGCCGGTGGCAGGCCGCTTCGGCATATGCGCCCGCTCGACGTCGCGCGATCGACGGCCGGCACTGGCCGTAAAATGGCCCGGCTCGGCCATCGTTGGCCCACCGCGCGGACATCCCGTACCGCGCCTCCCCGCGGCGTCAGGGCCCAACGGCCTCGATGCCCCGTCCTCGGCTGGCACGGCGGCTGCTTTCCCGGATGGCACGGTCACGACCCCACTCGGGAAGGGAGAGCAAGGGCCATGGGAAGAATCGTCGCGTTCATCTACGGCGTCGTCTCGTACGCCATCTTCTTTGTCACGTTCCTTTACGCCGCTGCCTTCGTCGGCGGCCTGGGGACGCCGACGTCGCTCGACGGGGCTCCGGTCGGGCCGTTCGGCACGTCACTGCTCATCAACGTGGGCCTGCTCGGGCTGTTCGCGGTACAGCACAGCGTCATGGCGCGTCCCGCGTTCAAGCGGCTGTGGACTCGCATCGTGCCCCAGCCGGTCGAGCGCAGCACCTACGTGCTGGCGAGCAGCCTGGCGCTCATCCTGCTGTTCTGGCAGTGGCGTCCCCTCGGCGGCGTGGTGTGGGACGTGCAGGATCCCGTCGGTCGCGCCGTATTGCATGCCGGCTTCTTCTTCGGGTGGCTGCTGGTGCTGGTCGCCACGTTCCTCATCAACCACTTCGACCTCTTCGGGTTGCGGCAGGTGTGGCTCCACCTGCGCGGTCGCCCCTACCGGCCGCTGCCCTTCACCACGCCCGGTCCCTACCGACTCGTGCGGCATCCGCTCTACGTCGGCTGGTTCTTCGCCTTCTGGGCAACCCCGACCATGACGGCGGCGCATCTTCTGTTCGCGGTCGCGACCACGGCGTACATCCTGATCGCCATCCGCCTCGAGGAGCGCGATCTCGTCGACGCGCATCCGGAGTACGCAGAGTACCGCCGTCGTGTGCCCATGCTGATCCCGGGCGGCCGGCGCGGCGACGAGACTCGGCCCGCCGTCGCCCACGTCTGACGCGACCTGACGGCTGCGCGTGAGGAGCACGACGCCATGACCATCGACACCACCGCACCGGGACGCGTTCGGCAGGCCCTGTACGCAGGCCTGGGCTGCGGATGCGTCGGGCTGGGCGCGCTCGGCGCCGTCACGCCCGGACTCCCCACGACAGTGTTTCTGATCGCGGCGTCGTACCTCTTCGCGCGCAGCTCGCCTCGACTCGAGCGCCGGCTGCGTGCGCATCGCTGGCTCGGGCCGTACCTGCAGCGCTTCGCGGAGACGGGCGGGATGCCGCGGCGGGCAAAAGCCGCGGCCCTCGCGTCGATGTGGGCCGGGATTGCGCTCAGCTGCGCCGCGCTCGCGGCGGTCGGTGTCACGGCGCAGGCCGCGACGGTGGTACTCGGCGTCGCGGGCACGTCCACGATCCTCTTCTGGGTCCCCACCACGGCGGCCAAGGGGTGAGTCGGTCGGCGCGTCGCTCCAACGGCGGAGTCGACGACCCGACGCAGGCCCGGCAGCGCTACTCCTCGCCATCTCGGCAATCTCGTGTCGCGGCGCGGTCGTAGCGTTGCTCGTCGAGACGGTGGCCGCTCGGACGGAGCTTCGGTCATGAGATTGAATGCAGATGTTTCGGCGCGCGTGGCGATCCACGGCGCACGTTCCGAGTGGGCTCCCTCGCCGATGCCTGGCGTGGAGCGCCGCATGCTGGACCGGGTGGGCGGAGAGGTCGCACGCGCCACGTCCATCGTCCGATACGCGCCCGAGAGCCACTTCCCCGCGCATACGCATGGGGGCGGAGAGGAGCTGTTCGTGCTCGAGGGCGTCTTCCAGGACGAGCACGGCGATTACCCGGTGGGCTGCTACATCCGCAACCCCCCTGCCTCGAGACACACGCCCGGCTCGAAACCGGGCTGCACGATCCTCGTGAAGCTGTGGCAGTTCGATCCCGCGGATCGGACGCACGTGCGAATCGACACGGGCAAGATGCCGTTTCTGCCCGCTCCGGAACGGCCGGGTGTCGAGCTGATGCCCTTGTTCTGTGACTCGGAGGAATACGTTCGTCTCGAGCGTTGGGCGCCGGGCGTCTCCGTGTCATTGCCGCTGCCAGGGGGCGCCGAGCTCTTCGTGCTGGAGGGAAGCTTCGAGGAAGGCAGCGAGCGGTTCGAGAGGCAATCCTGGCTGCGCCTGCCGGCGCGCTCGCTGCAAGCAAGAGCAGGCGCCGGCGGCTGCAAGCTCTGGATGAAGACCGGCCATCTGGCCCGCGTGAGCAACGTGGGCCTGCCGCGCTGAGCGGCGCGGCGGGCCGACGAGCACGACGCGACGTGGGTCAGCATCACGCGTGCTCCGAATCAATCGACCACGCAGATCGTTCTAAACATGCGGGTCGGCCCGATCGAGTGGAACTCGCCATTGCCGCACTGGTACGCGGCGCGGCGCGCACTTGGCCTCCGGGTGCGCGGGCTCTACTCGACCCAGGGCACGTTCGTCACGACGGCGCGCTCGATGCCGGGGTGAGGATCGCGTGGCTCGAGACATAGACGGCGTCAAACTACCTCACGCTCCGGCGCCACCACCGGAAGTGGAATGCCGAGCGACGTCGGGCGCGGGCTGGAGCGATTCGCGCCGCTCGACCGACGCTCTTCGGAGGGAAGATTGTGCCGGACCCAGAGCCAGTTGTGCCGGGTGCTCGCCGAGTAGGCGACAGACTGCGGAAGAAGAAGGTGCGAAAGGGGGGACTTGAACCCCTTTGGCGCTCTGCTAAGTGCTTGATTTACCTTACGGAACGATCGGAGCGACCGCCAGGAACCGCCTGCGACCGCCGCGGGTTGTTACCGCCGGTAACAACCTTCGAGGGCGAGGAGAATGACGAGAGACATCAATGTGTCCGATCTCGCGCGGCAGCTAATGAGCCAATCGGGGCGGGGGGAATCGAACCGCACGGACGAGGATGGCGAAGGAGAAAAACTTAGCACACCCGGTTCGCTCAGGGTGTGGCAGTACGCACGCGCCATGGTGCTCACCCTGAAGGGATGCGGCGGGCCGGCAAGGTCGTCATCGATGAGCCGTTGAACCTGCCCGAGGCGAGCGAGGTCGACCTCATCGTCGTCGATCCGGGCGACGACCTCGACGACGACGAGCGCGGGCAGCCGTACGCGGTGCTGGCGGTCCCGCAGGGAGGGATCGAGCGGGGAAACGGTGCGGCAGAGGTTCCTCATCGAGGCCTCGCGGCGCCAGCACCGGTGATGCGCCCCGTCCGGGTGACCGTCGCGCGTGCGTTGGCGACTCTCGCCGACCGCCGTCGTGCCCGCTATCGAGGTTGTGCAGCCTTCTATTATCTCCACTCTGAGCGCGCCTTTCCAGGGCACGGTGGCGTCCAGGTCCGTCTCGGCACGGCGCCACCCTGGTGCGCGGACGTTCCGGCGAAGGCGAGCGGCAAGCCCCCGACCACCGCCAGGAACGACCGCGTCGATAGATTCGACGGTCAACCCAGGACGGCACCGCCGGTCGACTGTCCGATCTATGGATAGGCCAGCGGTGCCTTCCTCGGCGCCATCCAGCCCGCGCGCGACACGCCGCGACATGTCTTCGGTCCCGGGCCTCTGCGAGCCATGGCGCGATCTCGACCGGCTGAGCCGCGTCAGGCAGCCGGCACGCAGACCATGAGCGGCACCGCGCGGCCACGGATCCGCAGCGCGCGTGGTGCCGAAAGGGGTACGGCGTCACCGAGATGCAGTCGGGTCGACTCCGAGACGAGGATGTCCACGCCTTCCGCCTTGGTGAGCTCCTGGAGGCGCGCCGCGATGTTCACGGCGTCGCCGACCACAGTATAGTCGCGGCGTCGCGGGGCGCCGATGTCGCCCAGCACCACGGGACCGGTGTGCATGCCGATGCCCATGCGCAGCGGCGATGCGCCGTCTCCCGCGCGCTCGCTGTTGAGCGCGGCGAGCGACGACCGCATCGCGACGGCGCACTGCACGGCGCGCGCCGCGTGGTCCGCCTGCGCGACCGGCGCGCCGAAGTAGGCCATCAGGCCGTCGCCCAGGTACTTGTCGAGCGTGCCGCCGTGCGCGAACACCACATCGACCATGCGTTCGAGGAACGTGTTCAGCAGAGCGACCACAGCGGGCGCCCGCAACGCCTCGCAGATCGGTGTGAAGTCGCGCAGGTCGCAGAACAGGATCGTCACTTCCCGCGTCTGCCCCGCCGTTCGTAGCGCAGCCGGCTCGGCGAGCTGAGCGGCTACCTGTGGAGAGAAGTAACGCTCCAAGCGTTCGCGACGGAGCCGCTCGTCGGCGACACGATCGATCGACACCATCGTCCGGCGGCTCGCGTATCCGAGCATGGTGCCGATGAACGCGATGCCGAACCCCCTCGTTGGTGGTTTCTTCGTCATGGTATCCTCGGTCCACGGTTGTCTGACGACGCTACTCCCACGTCACGTCCAAACGCGCCCGCCACCTCAGCGGCGACGACCGCGTTGCCGGTTGGGGTCCAGTGGCCATCCATGGGGAAATAGAGCCCGTCGTCGCGGCGGCGGCGCAGCAACGGCAGCAGGTTGACGAAGGGTACGTCCTCCCTGCGGGCGAGCGCGCGCAGCCGATCGGCGAAGGTCGTGTCGGTAAGCGTGCGCGCATCCCAGACGAAGCCGAGCGACTCGAGGTATCGCCGAGCGGCGGGTGTCACCTGCTGCGCCGCGGGCGCGAAGACGAGCGGCGGCCGGGCGCCGTTGCGGCGGGTGAGCGCCACGATCCTACGCAGCTGCCGCTTCACATCGTCCCATGCCGCGTCATAGCGCGGCGGCAGCAGCGCCGCGTCGGCAAAGAGCCGCGGCTGCACCAGCGCCATGATCCGCAGATAGTTCTCGCTGGCGGCAGCGTCGTCGAGCGACGCGGTGCCCTCGAGGACGGACTGGAACGCGTCCAGCCGGCCGGCTGGCATGCTGGCGATAGCGCCCTCGACCGCCTCCCGCCGCCCATAGCGGTCTGCGAGTATCAGGAGGACGGCTTCCGCCGTGCCGGCTGGTGGCGGCGCGATGCGCGCGCCCATCGAGGCCGCACGGCTGTCCGCGGCCGCTGCGGGCCGCGGTTCCGGGCGCAGGGTATGCAGCCGGTTCCACACGAACGGGTAAAGGGCCGGAAACACGGCCTTGGGAATGCGCGTCCACGATGGAGGCGGCGCCAACACGGCGCGACGGGAGTCCGCGAGAACCTCGGAGGCGAGATGGACACTGAACTCCTGTTGGATCCAGCAATCCTGAACGTCGTTCGCCATCACCATCACGAGCACCACGTCGGGCTGGTAGGCGAGGCTGGGATCGCGGAGGTAGCTCAGGTAGTCGCGCGGGTTCGCTCCCGGAACACCGAGATTGATCACTTCATGCGGTCGAGCGTCCCGCGCGTCGAGAAGAACCTCGAGCCGCCGCGGCCAGGACTGATTGTCCTCGACGCCGTAGCCCTGTGTGAACGAGTCCCCGAGCGCGACAATGCGGACGGTCCCAGGCGGCTTGGGCGACGGCAGACGCGACTCCCGGAACCCGAGCGGGTTCAGCTGGACATCGACGGAGAACTCCGGGCGCTCGAGGCGACGATGCTCGTTGGGACGGCCCCGCGACGGCGTGTAGCCGAGCTCGAAAAACGCGACTAGGCGATCGAGAGCGGTGAGCGCGACGAGCGCGCTCAGCAATGCGATTGTGTATCGACCGAGGTACTTCATCTCATCCCCGTCGGTCGGAATCGGTGACGTTGCTATGCGCCGGAGTCGTTCTCATGCGATGCGACATGTGAGACATGACTGAGATAGGGTCGTGTCTGAGCGCGACTACCCCCGTCGGTCGCGGGCACTACGCCATCCACGCCCCCGGCGCATCGGGGCCCTGCCTCTCTCGGTATCAGACCCGGGCTGTGAACTTGATCTCGATGAGCTGCGTCGGCAGAGCCAGGCGGGACGTCGTGACGATCGTGCTCGCCACCGCAGGCCGCTCAGACCCGTAGGCCTTCTTCCGGACCGGGCCGGCCGCGGAGAACGCCGCATTCATGTCGGTGACGTACAGGACCTCCTCGACGACGTTCTGCAGGGTCGCACCGTACCGACCCAGGATCTTCTCGGCGTTTGCGTAGGTCTGCCGCATCTGGGTCTCCATGTTGGAATGATCGAGGATACTCCCCTTTCTCGTTCAGCGGGGCCGGCCCAACAATGTGTCCTTCGTCGTCATGGCTCAGCTGGCCGGAGACGTAGATCGTGTCGCCTACCCGGATCGCCTGGGCGTACCCGTACAGATCCTCCCACGGCATTCCGAGCCCTCTGGCGTCCTTGCTCAAGGTCATGCTCTCCCTCCTAGGTCCACTCGTTGACACCACGGTGCAGGTTGATCGTCCCGAGCGCGGCCGGTAGCGGAAATTCGTGCCCCGCAAGCCGGGGCGAAAGGGGGGAACCAACCGAACCGAACGTCCGATAAGTAGCGGTCAACAGAGTTGTCGTACCTACAGTCTGCGGCGACGAGCCGGGCTCACCGAAGCGAGCCCCTGTCCTCAGGTGCCGGTAGTGGTGCCGGTTGAGCAGCGAAACTCGATCAAATCCAGTGAAGCTCATAGAAACCGGGACCGACCCCAACGCGTGGCCGATCCTGCAATTATCCCCACGGATCATAGTCTTCCGGCCTTCGTCGATCAGCTTCCAAATGGGATCGTCAGTTCCGTCTCGTTCGTGTCCACCACGAACACCGCGAGGAGCTTGGCCGGTTTCGTCTCGCTGGCATTGGCGCTGACGCCGTGGCGGTCGCCGGGCAGCTCCGAGAAGCTCTGTCCGGCCTCGTAGGTCGTCACCGGTCCGTCGTTGACCTGACTGCGGATCGCCCCCTCGAGCACGGTCGCATAGATGAAGGCGGATTTGGGATGCGTGTGGCCAGGCGAGTAGCCGCCCGGGCCGTATTCGACGAGCACGCCCTTGATGCTCTTGCCCGGAACGTTCGGCAGCTCGTGCTGGTAGACGAGGGTCACCTTGGCGTTCTTCGACTTCGGCGCATCGGCGAGGACGCTGCTGAACGGCAGGGTGGCAACGAGCAGCGAACAGAGGATGCGTTTCATGGAGCCCGCTCCTTCGGTTGGCGGATGCAGGATCAGGCTCTTGCTCTTGCCCGTGAGCGGCGGAGCCATTCGTCGAAACCGATGCGGCCGGGGCGCGCTTCCCCCAACGGCACGCCGGGGATCAGTTTCGGACCGCATCGCGGCCTTAAGCGACTCGCCGGAGCCGTGGGAGCACCACCTGATGCCGCGTCCCATTGCTGTCACGACGAAGGGATCGCCTTGGTTTGACCGTGGCTTCCAAATGCGCGCGCCAGTCTCGAAGGCCCCGACGGATATAGATGGGGTCGAACTTGAGCGAGTCGCAGATGGCCATGAAGGTGAAGGGGCCGTCTGCTGCATCGGAGGCGAACCAGGTCTCGACTTCCGCGAAGAGACGCCGCGCTCGCGCGCCCTCGTTGCCCGCCCATCGGTGAAACGTGAGGACGGCGTCCGCTAGGACCGCGACCTGGAGACGCTTCTCGGGCTGAACCCGGGCACCCCCGAACGGTCTGTCGAAAAGCTGGGCGGGTAGGATGCTCTCGGGCACGAGCTCGGACTCTAGAGGTTGCATCGTCTCGCCTCCGTGGTCGCACCCACTGCCTCCGCAACTATCGTGCCGTACGAGGTCCCAGCGCTGGTGAAGCGATCTCCAGGGCGAGACGCCGAGCGGTCGGCATCGTGCCGATCTCGTGGCAGCACGAGCACGCCGACCCGGGGCTCACCAAACATCGCTTGAGCTGGCTCCCTGCAGGGGGTTTACGAGTTGGTCAACTTGCCGCCGTTCCTCGCATCAGCGCGCGGAGTGGCGTGCGGGGCGGAGGAGCCATGAATTCGGGGCCGATCGGATCGGTCACGACCTTGCGCAACATCTCGTCGATTGTGCGTTTCGTCTCTCCGTCGAGCGACCAGCCAACGACCTCGTCGAGCGGTTCCAGCTGCTCGGGGCTTCGCCCGCCCCACGACGCGGCGGAGACGCCCGGCGCGTCGAGGGCCCGTCGCACCGCGAGCGCGAGGACGCTCTTGGCATATCGCTCGCGCGCGAGCCGCTCGTGAGATCCAGAAGCATGGCGGCGCCTGAGGTTCTCCGAGCGCCCAGTTCCTCTCGTGCAGCGCGCGGAGGATCGCCTCGCGCGAGAAACGTGTCGTAGTTGATGATCGCCGCCTGATACGCCCCATACAGGACGCGGAGGCCCGGCGGTGGCTCCTTGACGCTCGAAATCCTCCTCCTTCGTCTCGGCAACTTCACTACCGAGGCGCCTGAAGTCCTCCCGTCCCGTCCCCCCGTTGAGTCCCGCCGTCGATTTGGAGCACGACTTTGCCTCGCGGGTGGCTCGTGAGTCCGAACTCGTACGCTTCGCGGGCTCGCGAGAGCGGGAAGACACGGGCCACCTCGGCGCGGAGCCTGCCTTCGTCCACGAGGCGGCTCAACTCGAAGAGCTGCGCGCGGTCGGGCTCCACGATGAAGAAGACGGCGCCGACACCGTGCTCCCGGGCCAAGTCCGCCGGAGGCGGGGCGGCCACCGTGACGAGCACGCCCCCGCGTCGAAGGCTCCGGAACGAGCGCACTTGGGTCTCGCCGCCGACCGTGTCCACGACGACGTCCAGGCCGTGCGCGATCTCTTCGAACCGCTGCGTCCGATAGTCAATGACGGTCTGCGCGCCGAGGCTCCGCACGAAGTCGGCGTCGCGGGTCCCCGCCGTCGCATAGACCTCCGCCCCAAGCGTACGTGCGAGCTGGACGGCGAACGATCCGACGCCGCCCGCGCCACCGTGGATGAGGACGCGCATGCCGGCCGCGACGCGCGCCTGCTCCACGAGCGCTTGCCAGGCCGTCAGCCCCGAGAGCGGCATCGCGGCCGCCTTCACGTGTCCCGCAGAGACGGGCTGCCGGGCGAGATCCGGGCGCGCAGCGCGACGTATTCGGCAGCCGCGCCGTCGTGGTCGAACTCGATGAGCCCGTACACTGCGTCCCCGACGGAGACGTGCACGACGCCGTGCCCGACGGCCTCGACCACTCCCGCAACCTCGTGCGACGGGATGGTCGGCACGCGCGGGTGGCCGGCGCGGTCCACCCAGGTCTCGTCCCATCCGAGCTCGGTCGGCGTGATCCCTGCGGCGTGGATCCGTATCAGCGCCTCGCCAACGCGCGGCTCGGGTCGCGGCGCCTCCTCGTACGCCAGCTGCTCGGGGCCGCCGCGCGCGTGGGCGCGAACGGCGTACATCGTGTGCATTGCGGTTCCGTTCACGCGATGCCCCTGACGTCGACCTGGAAGTCGTGGCCTTCCCAGCGATCTGTCACCGGCCAGAAGAAGGTAAACCGGATCGGAGCTGCTTGGAGGCGCGCGATCGGAACGTCCACATACTCGATTCCGAGGGCCGTCGGCGTCAACGGGATGTTCTGCACGGTGGACCACTCGTTGGCGGTCCG
>CAWFFN010000007.1:0-560000 GCA_963815115.1 uncultured delta proteobacterium
AGCCCGGGACCTCAGTCTTGTTCGTCCTGGACCATGAATGCCGGCGTAGGCGGTTAGCGTAGGGCCGACAAACTGTGAATTGCCTGTCTGAGTGCCGGCCGCGCGAGCCTTCGTGCCATCATCCACTCCCGATTCCGGGCCCTCGTGATCTGCGATGTGCGGCCTGCGACTGACGACAGGACCATCAAGTCGTGCCAGCGTCCGAGATGGTCCTGCAGCTTCACCAGCGGCGTGACCGGACGCCTGGTCGCTTCGCGCACATAGCGTGCTCTCTTGACATTGATTCGGAGGCGATGCCGCGCCCGGTTCGTCGTGGGCGGATGCTCGATCGCGCGCTGCAGGCGCTCCTGAAGGCGGCGGACTTGCGACAGCACGACAGGTGTCGACCGAAGAGACGTCGCGTGCCGCACGCTGGAGATGGTTGATGTAGCGCGTCCGCTTCTTTGGCCGCAAAGATCGGATGACTTGGCCGCGAGCCGCGCCCAGACCACGTTCGATGACGTCGCGGTCACGCCCAAACCCTACGGCGTCTTCGAGGGCGACGTCGCACTCCCCTGTGTGCCCAGCACAGTGCCCAGACGCTGGAGGTCGTGCCGCGCCCGGCGGATCGCGCGGCTCCGAGCCGACGTCGGGACGAGCCAGAGATCGGCGCGCAGCCTGCGCGTCAGCACGCGAAGATCGTGGACATGGTCCGGCGTCGGATGGTGTGCGGTCTGCCGCACGAGCTGACAAAACCTGCGGACCCCGCCGCGCAGCGTACTCGCCAGATCGATCGTTCGATAGCTGCGATGCACGGCTCACTCAGTGGGCTGGCGTGACATCGGCCGATGTCGCGAGCCGTCCGCTTGACCGAACGCAGCCGCATGCGGCGTATGAGCACGATGTCTGGTGAAGAGCGCGCCCGGTACCAGCGGAATCGCCGACTCGCGTCGGTATCCCTGGCGCCGGCGCGCGTTCGGTTTGAAAAGATCGACGACGTCTCGTCGATCGGTCCACACGCAGCATCCATGCGATAGCGAGAGCTCAGGGCGGGTCAGATCAGTCGGTGGCGGGACTAGCGCACCGGCTGCCGGCCCGTCGCCGCGGCCATCTACGCCGTGACAGGAAGCATAGTAACGCTGATAGAGCGCCGCGGCATGCTGGGGTACCTCCGGCGCGCGGGTGCACGCGGCGGTGAGCAGGAGCGCGCCACGTGAGCGGGTGCGGCTGCGTCACGGCTGGTCGCAGTCTGGGAGATCGGCCGGGGCCGCGAACCCCCCGGCACCCGGCACGTTGAGGCACACCGCGCGCACGCGCATGTCGACGATCGTCTGGCCGCCGGCGGCGTACGTCCACCGGTACGGGAAAACGATGCCGCCGGCGTCGCGGAAGTCCTCGAGCCGCAGGTCGACGTCGCCACGGCCGAATGGCGAGAAGTCGAGTGGTCCGGCGACCCAGACGAGCCGTGCGCGGTCGTCGAAGCCGAGGCGGTATCGTGCGCCGTCGGCGAACGGCGTCACCTCGATGGCGGAGGCGACTTCCGGCGGCGCCTCGCGGCGGTCGAGCGCGCGCCACGGGACGTTCGGACGCGCCAGCGCATCGAGCATCACGACGGCCTCGAAGCGAGCTTGCGTTCCGAGCGGGGCGCGGGAATCCTCCACGCCGACGAGGACGTTCCCGATGAAGGAGCGGGCCGCCGTGCCGTCGAAGATGTGGTGATGCAATTCGTCCGTGGTCACGATCGTGAGCGCGTAGCGCTCAGGGACGACATGGAGACGATCCGCGCCTGCCACGCGCCGGGTGCGCCGGTGCGGACGTCGGCGTCGACCCAGCGGACGACGGAGCGGATGGGCCCGCCGCGCGCCGCGATCGCGCGCTCGATCGGCGTGCGCGCAGGCGGGTCGCGCGTCGCGCAGCCGGCGAGGAGCATCGCGAGCAGCACGAGCCCGCGCGACGCTCCCGAATGGCGGGCCTCGCGCTCGCGGCGATCGTCGCGGCGGTCGCCTGCGACCCGCCGAGCCCGCCCAGCCAGCGACCCTGCCGTCCGTCGCGGCGCCGTCCTCCGACGTCGAGACGCGCGAGGTGCAGCTCGCGAACGACCTCGTCACCGTGAGGCTCCATATCCCACCCGGCGGCGATCCGAAGAAACCCACGATCATCTCGACGATGGGAGATCATGCCCCGTTCCTCGCGCGGGGCTGGTTGGCGGCGACGTATCGGATAAACTGGGAATACCTGAACCCGCCGCTGCCGCCGGAGGCCCAGGCCGGCGAGGCGACGGTCGGAAAGTGGGTCCTCGCCTCACCATCGGTCGACGTGCTCGGGGAGCGATACTTGCGGACCATCGCGATCACTGCAAACGTCGCCGTCCCGAAGATCGTCGACTACCTCCGGACGGTGCCCGAGGTCGACGCGACGCGGATCGCGATGGTGGGCGCGTCGACGTACGGGCTCGTCACGCTGCAGGCGGTGACGCGCGAGCCTCGGATCACGGTGGCGGTCGCCATGGCGGCCTGCGGCGACTACCGAAAGTTCCTGCAGTATTCGAGCATGGGCATGGACGGGGCGCCCCTCGACCTCGCGCCCGCATACGCCCAGTGGCTGGCCCGCCAGGAGCCCGTCCGCCGGCCGCGCCGCTGGCTCCATGCCGCCGTCACGCTGGTCGTCCGGGACGGCGACCGCATCATCCCGATCGAGTGCGCGGACGCGACCGCGGATGTCGTCGAGCCGGTCTACGAACGCGCGGGACTCGGGGATCGCTTCCGGTATCGCGTCGTTCACGGTACGGAGCACGGGTTGTCGCAAGTGGAGTCGGACGAGATGATGGCATGGCTCGATCGCTGGCTGGCGCCGGGAGCGTCACGGAGCGCGCGCCGTCCGCCGGAAGCCGGGCGGCGTTGAGCGGCGCCGCCTCGAGACGCCGCGGCGCGGGCGCGTGCACGCGATGCGCGGCCGCCCTGCGGACGGCGGGCGTCGCCGCGGTGCTGCCGCTGCTCGCCGGCTGCATCGTCGTGAGCGCCCGGCTCGCGCCGGACGGCTCGGGGACCATGACCATGCGCTACCGCGTCGCATAGGACGCCACGGAGTTCCTCGAGAAACGCCGCTTCACGTCTCCGCACGTCAGAGTCGAATCGGTGAAGATCACGGAGAGCCTCGACACGGTGGTCACCCTGGCGTTCGACGACGCGGCGCAGCTGCCGACAGCCCCGGCGTTCCGCGACGTGCGCGTCGTCCGGGAGCGCGAGGGCGACGGCGAGCGGTTGACGGTCATCCTGCCGCGCCTGACGGCGATCGCCCCCGCAGGGGCGACGCCGCGCCGACCGGGCGCACCCGGGCCCCAGATCACGTGGTCCCTGCCGGGCCGCGTCCGGAAGGCCAACCGCGGTGCGGTCGTGTCGGGCGATCGGGTGGCGTGGTCGTTCTCGCTCGACGACTACCTCGCCGAGCCGAGCATCGACCTGTCGGTCCGCTACGACACGGCGGCGGACACCCGTTGACGGCGCCGCGAGGCCCGGACGTGACGACTGCGCCGATTCCAAGCTCCGGCCGATGTGGCGCGCCGAGCTTGCGTACCACAACGACGTCGAGCGGCGCGTCGAGGGCGCGCGCCATCTCGCAGGCGACGGGTACCCCACCGCGCGGCAGCCCAAGGACGACGGGGCTCGTCCTTGTGGCACAGCAGCCTCGAGGGTCGGCAGATGCCGGCGCGTGTGGTCGAGGATGCGGGCGTGGTCGTCCTCCTCCTGTGCCATGACGGTCCAGAGCGCACACAGGGGACCGCACCGCAGAGAGAACCCCGGGGCAACGCAGGTCTGGATATCACGGCAGGATCGACGTGCTCAACCAACGGAGGGCGACGCCTCGGTGCCGAATGCCGGCGAACGTCAGGGCTCCGTGCGTTGGGCCAACGGCCGCGAGCGGTTTCACAGCTGGCGCGTCGAGCGGCGGGTTGGGTGAACCGATGGCTAGCTCCTGGCCTCGCTTACGCGAACCGGTGCGAGGACGAGGAAGCCCTCGGGGTGGAGGCTCGTCGCGAGCATCACCTCGTTGATGCTCGCATGCTCGACCCAGCTCCCCTCCCGGCGATGCTCCGGCTGCAACCAGAACGCCTCGATCTCGGCTCGCAGCGAGAGGTAGCGGCACAGCCGATCCACACCCGCGCGCTCGCTGGGACTCGCCCCACGCCACGCGTCCGTCTCCATCGCGGCGAGTCCGATCGCGAGCCCGAGTTCCCGGAATGCCAGACGTCGGCCAGCGGGCATGCGCAGGTCAGGCTGCTCCACGTAGTGCCCGAGACCCGCGAGGGCGGCGGCGAGCAACGGCTCGACCAGCCCTCGGCCGATTGCATCGTGCTGCTCGAGCTGCACCAGGCGGAATGCGTCACCGAGCAGCCCGCCCAGGCCGAGAGGATCCTGCGTCGCCAGTCCGCGCGGGTCGACCATTGCGGCGAAGTCCGCGATCGCGTCGTGGAGGGGCGGTCCCGCTCCGGCGACCGTCGCCTCGAGCTGCGTGTAGGTGACGAGACCATCAAGCGGGTCGTGCTGGCCCATCGACTCGACCAGCGGGCGCGCCAGATCGACGCTCAATTTCCAGTACATCCGCTTGCCGGCGCCGTGTCGTGGCACGTACGTGAACGCGCGGTGCGCCGTGTGGGCGAGCTCGTGCGCCCATCGGTTGAACATCGTCTGGCCGGTCGCGCGCGTCACCTGATCGAGCGCGTGCATCCACTTCGTGAGGTAATGGAAGTACTGGCCGTCGCGTTCCCACTCGAGTCGCACGTCGACGGGCTCGTCGGGCGTGCGCTGGGGCAGCGGCTTGCCGATCCGTAGACCGCCGCAGGTGGGGTGGGCTTCTCCTTGCTCGTCGGGGAGCCCGCTGATCCAGCCGCTCCGGCGGTCGTCGGTGCGATGACGGCCGAGGATATGGTGCACGTGATTGACCAGCTGGAGGGCCAGCTCCGTGAAGCGGGGCTCACCCGTCACGCGTGCGAGGCCGAGGAAATTGCACACGGCGAACGCGTCGGTCCACAAATAGCGCTGATGCGGACGGCCCGCGGTGAGACCCGTCCGCTCGGCGAATCCCATCATCAGCTCGATCGCCTGTTCGGTGCGCGTTCGCATGAACCCCGTCCCTGCGCCGGCGTGTCGCCGGTATCCTTCGATGGTAGCCCAGCAACGGGTGCGCCAGGTGCGCGCTCAGGTCCGCCGCGACGCTGGCAAGCCAATTGCCTAGGATCTAGGACACGCGAACCGACCCGCCATGGGATCCGCACGGCGTCCTGCCTGTCCAGTTTTTTTCGGCCCGCACTCTACCCGCGGAACGTCGGCTGATGCTCGCGGTGCTCCAAGATGCGCTGGAGATCCATAGGAAGTACGCGCATGTACCAGTCGGCCGGCACCGGGTCCTGGCGGACGAGACGGAGCGGTGGTTCTTCGCGGATCATCAAGGGGAATGGCCATTCTCTTTCGTCAACCTGTGCGCGAGCCTCGGGATCGCCGCCGACGGGGTCCGCTCCCAACTCATGAACCCGGGCAGAGCACCGATTCGGGCGACACTCCGTCGGCCGGCCGCCCCGGCTGGTAGATCGCATCCCAGTTCCGCGTATTTGAGGCGCCGGTCGTTCTCAAGGATGCGAACCGGCGACGCTCGAACCTCGCAGCGCGGAGGGGGGGTTGCCGGCGACTCGACATATCGAGTGCCCGCCGCGACGCCATGATCAGCTTCCCCCGCTCGCCAGGGGCCAGTACCTCGGGGTAGGTGGGGAGACGAGGCGAAAACGACGGCAACCAGTGCGGCGATGCGCTCTTGCCATCCATAACACGACAGACGCGAGGGGAGGCCGTGAGCAAGGGCATCGACGGCACGTGGTACAACGAACTCGGCTCCTGGATGGTGCTTGAGCTCGGACCGGACGGGCGAAGTCTCACGGTCGTGTATCACAGCGCGGTGGGTCATCCGGTCGAAGAATACATCCTCTCCGGGCGCGTCGACAGCACACCGGAGGATGGCCAGAGCCTCGGATGGGTGGTGTCGTGGCAGAACGGGCGGCTCAATAGCCACTCGGTGACGGCGTGGTCGGGGCAGTTCAGGGTCGTCGACGATGGAGATGAGCTCATCACGACGACATGGCTCCTGACGCGAGAGAGTCCGCCGGAAGAGGACTGGGAATCAACCATCCTGGGCAAAGATGTCTTCTCCCGCAATGCTCCCACCGCTGAAGACATCGCTCGGATACGTGCGCGCAGGGGACTCGCGCCCGTTTCCTCGTAGGCCGCTTGTTTCTGCAATCCGCGCGGAGCGTTCACCAGTTCATGATGGTCAAGCGGGAAGGTGCGTGCTTGGAGTGTGGACGGGCCGTGGCCTCGGCGATGCCAGCGTGAGAATGGCCGGCAGCTGTCCTGCGCGACTCTGCAAAGCGTTGAGGCGCTGAGCGCGGCGCCCCACGGTTGGCACATCGGCAATGATCTTGCCTCCTGCAGGGAAGGCGGCGCCTTCCCGGCCCATGAGATTGCCACCTGGCTCCGGTCGCGATGTTCGAAGGCCCTCGGGGCTCCCCAGCGGCGTCCGACAGTGCCAGGGCTCGATCCGCGTGCGCCGGCGCACCGCAACGGGAGGGCGCTCCAGCGTGACCCGGGGGGGCGCTCGAACGGGGCGGTCTCGGCCGGGAGCTCGAAGAGGAGCGGCTCGGCGGTTTGTACGATGGGCTCTGCGTGGAAGCGGCGCAGCGCACCATGGCGCTCGCGTTCAGCACGTTGCGCATCGCATCCTTGACGCGGTAGTCCGACTTTCGGAGCTCGAGACCGCAGCTCCGCCGCCGCCGGACGGGCCGCCGGCGGCGCTCATGACACGGCCCAGGCGGACAGCCCGGCGAGGAGTCGCCACGGCTGGCCGAGAAACGCGATGAGCGCCCGCCGGCGGAGTCGGTTGAAGATCAGCCGGGCATCGACCCCCAGAGGGACCGGATCACGCCCAACACCGCGTCGGCATGATGCTCCCAGGTCGCGAAGACGGGCCGCGGCGTTTGATCAAGGTGCGGTGTCCTCAAGCGTCTCGCGCAGCTGCTGCTCGAGCTGCTCGATGCGCTGCTCGAGCGCCCCGAAGCGCTTGGCGAGCTTCGGGATCTCCTCGACCACGTCGCGGGCCAGCCCCTTGCGGGCGGTATCCGCCACCCGTGCGAGCTGCTTCTCGAACGACTCGACCAGGCGACGCCCCCGGGTCTCGAGGTCCTTGATCGAGCGGTCCGCACGGCTTCGGAGCTCGTCGCGCACCTTGCGCACATCAGCCTCGACCTCGGCGCGCGTCCGGCGTGCGAAGGTCTGGGTATCGCGGCGGATCCGTCCCATGAACCGTTCACCCTCCCCGCGGAGCCGCTTCACGGACTCGCGGACTTCTGTCAGAGAGCCGCCGACGCTGGATCGTGCCATAGGATTCCCTCCTTGACGGTATGAGTTCGAAGACCTCAGCAGGCGCCATGCCAAGGGACGCTATCACTCGTAGCGCAGCGTCGCCTCGGAGCGGAATTGCCGCAGGATGACCCGCGGGGGGGAGCCCCCAGTGGCATTCCGCGATCTCGCCGGCGCGCTCGGTCACCGACACGAGCATGATGTTCATGATGCCCACGGCCGCCACGTCGGTGACGCGCTCGCGACGACAGATCGTCCGGATAGCGCGCGCCGGCCAGTGCGGCCGGGAACCGACGCACGCTCACACCCGCGACCTGCGTGGCGGTGACGGCTGCCACGGTGGCGTCGAGGTCGTTCCGGTAGCACCCGATGAAGTCGTGGCAGCCAGGCCCTGCGGCGCCCAGGATGACCATACGTTTGTGCCGGGCCCGTCTCAGTTTCGCGCACGCTCAGGACGATCATTCCCAATCGTGAGAACAAAGGAACGCTCCCGACGATTGGGATCCCATCCCCGCGATGCAGACGTCGCGACACGTCGATGCTATCACCCCGTCCGCAGAAAGCGCTCCGCCGCGCATGCATGGCGATCGAGCGCAGCAACTCCCTTGCGCCGTGCGAGCGAAGCGATGAGAGGTGCGACGCAGGATCGGCGCGTCACGTGCTAAGCGGTGAGGAACGAGTCCGCGAGGGCGCTGTCGATGCCGAAGGTACACGACGAAGCGATCCCTGGAAAAGGGGGCCGTCGAGAAGGGCAAGGGGCTCATCCGGAGCGTCAACCACGCCTGGGCGCAGCGGGCGACGCGCACCTGCCGCTTCTGCCAGCGCCACGGATGGCCCGCGATCATGCTCTGCGCGGGCGCCTCCGATTCCGCCCCGTGCAGTGCGCCGCCGCCTCCTCCGTCGCCCCATCCGTGCTGCCCCATCGAGAACTACGGGTCGGACGGCGAGTGCACGGCGGTGCCATGATGGGTGATGCGTCACGGCGCCAGTGGCGCCGGCGACCAACTTGCAGGAAACATGGGGCGAGCACACCGGCCTCGTTCACAAACGTCAACGAAGTTACTCTCTTCCATGCCGGAGGCGCGATTCGTCGAGCGACTGTCGTGGCGCGTGAACTTGCCCCCCCGGTTCGCTGATCGGGTATCCTTTCCGCCACAAGTAGCCTGACCCGCAGGTTTCGGTCGTTACGGAAGAGCGGCGGGTGGTCGGACGCGCCGGGCCGAGGGCTGGTCGGGGCGATCTCTCCTCGGGCTCCCGTCGGGGAGGCAGGACGGCGCATCCAGGGCTTCCTGAGGAAGCTCGGCGTCGAGAAGAGCTTAGAGCGCACCCGATTTCTCTGGACGCCGGTTTGGGCTATCGGCTGTCCGGACGGGATCGGGGATGTCGAAGAAGGACTCGGATGGGATAGAGGAGCCGGCGATGGCGGCGGTGGCGCAGAGCGAGGGGCTGCACGTCCCGGTGTCCGAGCTCGAGCGCGAGGCGGGCGGCTCTTCCGCTGGATGCACGACGAGGACGCGATGGCGGTCGAGAAGCTGAGCGAGGAAATTCGCAAGTTCTTCACCGACACCCGCAAGCTCGAACAGTTCGCCCGAGCCAAGGTGGCCCAGCGCATGGCCAGCCGAATGAACCCCGAATCCCCCGAGGTGAACCGATGACAGTCACAAGCACCGACGTGAAGCGGAAGACCGAAGACGGCATCAGGACCGGGGCAGCAGGCCCCCTGTCCGCCGACGAACTGCGCAAGATGGACGCGTACTGGCGCGCCTCGAACTACCTGTCCGTCGGCCAGATCTACCTCCTGGACAATCCGCTCCTGAAGGAACCGCTCAGGCGGGAACACATCAAGCCGCGGCTGCTCGGTCACTGGGGCACCTCGCCAGGGCTGAACATGCTCTGCGTCCACCTCAACCGGATCATCAAGCGCGATGACCTGAACGTGATCTACATCATTGGCCCGGGGCACGGGGGCCCGTCGCTGGTGGCTCATGCCTACCTGGAGGGCACGTACAGCGAGGTGTACCCGAACATCAGCCAGAATGCGGAGGGGATGAAGGCACTGTTCAAGCAGTTCAGTTTTCCCGGTGGCATCCCCAGCCACGTCGCGCCGGAGACGCCGGGTAGCATCCACGAGGGCGGGGAGCTCGGCTACGCGCTGAGCCACGCATACGGTGCCGCCTTCGACAACCCCGACCTGATCGTCGCCTGCATCGTGGGCGATGGTGAGGCGGAGACCGGGCCGCTCGCCACCGGCTGGCACGGGAACAAGTTCCTCAACCCGGCGCGCGACGGGTGCGTGCTCCCGATCCTTCATCTGAACGGCTACAAGATCGCCAACCCCTGCTTCCTCGCCCGTATTCCTCGAGACGAGCTGCGGAAGTTCCTCGAGGGCATGGGCTACGCGCCGCACTTCGTCGAGGGACACGACCCGGCAGCGGTTCACCAGGAGCTGGCCGGCGTGTTCGACACCGTGACGGCAGAGATCAAGCGGATCTGGGCCGATGCCCGCGTCAAGGGCGTCACCAAGCGGCCGGCCTGGCCGATGATCGTCTTCCGTACCCCGAAGGGCTGGACGTGCCCGGCGGTGATCGACGGGAAGAAATGCGAGGGCTACTGGCGCAGCCACCAGGTGCCGATGGGCGACATGGACAAGCCCGAGCACATCCGCATCCTCGAGCAGTGGATGAAGAGCTACCGGCCGGAAGAGCTGTTCGACGCCCAGGGCCGACTCGAGGCCGAGGTTGCGGAGCTGGCTCCGAAGAGTCACCGCCGCATGAGCGACAACCCGCACGCCAACGGGGGCTTGCTGTTGCGGGACCTGAAGCTACCGGACTTCCGCGGCTACGCGCTCGATGTGCCAAGCCCTGGGGCGCCCACCGCCGAGGCGACGCGAGAGATGGGGAAGTTTCTCCGCGACGTCATGAAGTTGAACCTCGAGAGCAAGAACTTCCGCCTGTTCAGCCCCGACGAGAACAACTCGAACCGCTGGCAGGACGTGCTGGAGGTCACCAACCGCTGCTACATGGCCGAGATCTACCCGGACGATGACCACCTGGCGCCGGACGGTCGGGTGATGGAGGTCCTCAGCGAGCATCAGTGTCAGGGCTGGCTGGAAGGTTACCTGCTGACGGGGCGGCACGGCTTCTTCAGCTGCTACGAGGCGTTCATCCACATCATCGACTCGATGTTCAACCAGCATGCCAAGTGGCTCAAGGTATGCCACGACATCCCCTGGCGCCGCGACATCGCCTCCCTCAACTATCTGCTGTCCTCGCACGTCTGGCGGCAGGACCACAACGGCTTCAGCCACCAGGATCCGGGCTTCATCGACCACGTCGCCAACAAGAAGGCCGAGGTCATCCGCATCTACCTGCCCCCCGACGCCAACACGCTCCTGAGCGTCACCGATCACTGCCTGCGCAGCCGCAACTACGTCAACGTGATCGTGGCTGGCAAGCAGCCGGCGCCACAGTGGTTGACGATGGACCAGGCCGTCAAGCATTGCACCGAGGGCATCGGCATCTGGGGATGGGCCTCGAACGACCAGGGCAGCGAACCGGACGTGGTCATGGCGTGCTGCGGCGACGTCCCGACCCTGGAAACCCTGGCGGCGGTCGATCTCGTGCGCCAGCATCTGCCGGAACTGAAGGTGCGCGTAATCAATGTCGTCGATCTGATGAAATTGCAGCCGGCGAGCGAGCATCCGCACGGGCTTTCGGATCGGGACTTCGATGCCCTGTTCACCAGGGACAAGCCGGTCATCTTCGCCTTCCACGGATACCCGTGGCTGATTCACCGCCTGACGTACCGCCGCACCAACCACGGGAACCTCCATGTGCGAGGGTACAAGGAAGAGGGAACGACAACGACCCCCTTCGACATGGTGGTGCGCAACGATCTCGACCGCTTCCATCTCGTAGAGGACGTGATCGACCGGCTGCCGCAGCTGGGCGCCCGCGCCGCCTACTTCAAGCAGGCGATCCACGAGAAGCTCCTCGAGCACAAGGAGTACATTGCCCAGCATGGCGACGACCTGCCGGCGATCGCCGACTGGCGCTGGGGGTCGCGCGTGAGCGTCGGCGCTCGATCCAGTTCGACCGAAGGGGACAACGTGTAGAGCGCGATGGGAGCCACCGCCATGAGTCCGCCATACGGACCAATCACCCCTCGACGATCCTGCGCTCGTGGCCGACTTCAACACCGAGGTGTCCGGCCTTCCGGCGTTACCGAAGGGCGGCGGGCTGGTTGGACGCGCCGGGCGGAGCAATCAGCGTCCTGCGCGCTTGGGGCGCGCAGCCTTCTTGACTGAGCCGTTCAGCGCCACGGCCGCGCGGATGAGCGCCTTCAGGGCAGGCGCGTCGATCTTCTCGTCCTCGTGGATGTCGATGGCTCGTCGCACGTTCCCATCGAGGCTGGAGTTGAAGAGGCGGGAGGGGTCCTTCAGGGAGGCGCCCCTGGCGAACGTCATCTTCACGACGTTCTTGTATGTCTCGCCGGTACAGACGATCCCGTCGTGCGACCAGACCGGGGTCCCCATCCACTTCCACTCCTCGAGGATGTCGGGGTCTGCCTCCTTGATCAGAGCACGGATCCGCCCGAGCGTCTCGCCGCGCCAGTCGCCGAGCTCGGCGATCCTCTTGCTGATCAGCCGAGATGCAGGCTCGCCTTCCTGCTTCGCCCCGGAGCGCTTCATCGCCGCCTCGTCGGAATGATTCGCACTATCGCATTTGGAGGCTGGAAGGGAACACGATGCGACGCTCTCGAATCCAAGGGCTGGGCCTCACCGGCGGCTATCCGGTCGTTCTCCGAGGACCGAAGCCGGTGGCAGGCCGCTTCGGCATATGCGCCCGCTCGACGTCGCGCGATCGACGGCCGGCACTGGCCGTAAAATGGCCCGGCTCGGCCATCGTTGGCCCACCGCGCGGACATCCCGTACCGCGCCTCCCCGCGGCGTCAGGGCCCAACGGCCTCGATGCCCCGTCCTCGGCTGGCACGGCGGCTGCTTTCCCGGATGGCACGGTCACGACCCCACTCGGGAAGGGAGAGCAAGGGCCATGGGAAGAATCGTCGCGTTCATCTACGGCGTCGTCTCGTACGCCATCTTCTTTGTCACGTTCCTTTACGCCGCTGCCTTCGTCGGCGGCCTGGGGACGCCGACGTCGCTCGACGGGGCTCCGGTCGGGCCGTTCGGCACGTCACTGCTCATCAACGTGGGCCTGCTCGGGCTGTTCGCGGTACAGCACAGCGTCATGGCGCGTCCCGCGTTCAAGCGGCTGTGGACTCGCATCGTGCCCCAGCCGGTCGAGCGCAGCACCTACGTGCTGGCGAGCAGCCTGGCGCTCATCCTGCTGTTCTGGCAGTGGCGTCCCCTCGGCGGCGTGGTGTGGGACGTGCAGGATCCCGTCGGTCGCGCCGTATTGCATGCCGGCTTCTTCTTCGGGTGGCTGCTGGTGCTGGTCGCCACGTTCCTCATCAACCACTTCGACCTCTTCGGGTTGCGGCAGGTGTGGCTCCACCTGCGCGGTCGCCCCTACCGGCCGCTGCCCTTCACCACGCCCGGTCCCTACCGACTCGTGCGGCATCCGCTCTACGTCGGCTGGTTCTTCGCCTTCTGGGCAACCCCGACCATGACGGCGGCGCATCTTCTGTTCGCGGTCGCGACCACGGCGTACATCCTGATCGCCATCCGCCTCGAGGAGCGCGATCTCGTCGACGCGCATCCGGAGTACGCAGAGTACCGCCGTCGTGTGCCCATGCTGATCCCGGGCGGCCGGCGCGGCGACGAGACTCGGCCCGCCGTCGCCCACGTCTGACGCGACCTGACGGCTGCGCGTGAGGAGCACGACGCCATGACCATCGACACCACCGCACCGGGACGCGTTCGGCAGGCCCTGTACGCAGGCCTGGGCTGCGGATGCGTCGGGCTGGGCGCGCTCGGCGCCGTCACGCCCGGACTCCCCACGACAGTGTTTCTGATCGCGGCGTCGTACCTCTTCGCGCGCAGCTCGCCTCGACTCGAGCGCCGGCTGCGTGCGCATCGCTGGCTCGGGCCGTACCTGCAGCGCTTCGCGGAGACGGGCGGGATGCCGCGGCGGGCAAAAGCCGCGGCCCTCGCGTCGATGTGGGCCGGGATTGCGCTCAGCTGCGCCGCGCTCGCGGCGGTCGGTGTCACGGCGCAGGCCGCGACGGTGGTACTCGGCGTCGCGGGCACGTCCACGATCCTCTTCTGGGTCCCCACCACGGCGGCCAAGGGGTGAGTCGGTCGGCGCGTCGCTCCAACGGCGGAGTCGACGACCCGACGCAGGCCCGGCAGCGCTACTCCTCGCCATCTCGGCAATCTCGTGTCGCGGCGCGGTCGTAGCGTTGCTCGTCGAGACGGTGGCCGCTCGGACGGAGCTTCGGTCATGAGATTGAATGCAGATGTTTCGGCGCGCGTGGCGATCCACGGCGCACGTTCCGAGTGGGCTCCCTCGCCGATGCCTGGCGTGGAGCGCCGCATGCTGGACCGGGTGGGCGGAGAGGTCGCACGCGCCACGTCCATCGTCCGATACGCGCCCGAGAGCCACTTCCCCGCGCATACGCATGGGGGCGGAGAGGAGCTGTTCGTGCTCGAGGGCGTCTTCCAGGACGAGCACGGCGATTACCCGGTGGGCTGCTACATCCGCAACCCCCCTGCCTCGAGACACACGCCCGGCTCGAAACCGGGCTGCACGATCCTCGTGAAGCTGTGGCAGTTCGATCCCGCGGATCGGACGCACGTGCGAATCGACACGGGCAAGATGCCGTTTCTGCCCGCTCCGGAACGGCCGGGTGTCGAGCTGATGCCCTTGTTCTGTGACTCGGAGGAATACGTTCGTCTCGAGCGTTGGGCGCCGGGCGTCTCCGTGTCATTGCCGCTGCCAGGGGGCGCCGAGCTCTTCGTGCTGGAGGGAAGCTTCGAGGAAGGCAGCGAGCGGTTCGAGAGGCAATCCTGGCTGCGCCTGCCGGCGGGCTCGCTGCAAGCAAGAGCAGGCGCCGGCGGCTGCAAGCTCTGGATGAAGACCGGCCATCTGGCCCGCGTGAGCAACGTGGGCCTGCCGCGCTGAGCGGCGCGGCGGGCCGACGAGCCACGGTGCGACGTGGGTCAGCATCACGCGTGCTCCGAATCAGTCGACCACGCAGATCGTTCTAAACATGCGGGTCGGCCCGATCGAGTGGAACTCGCCATTGCCGCGCTGGTACGCGGCGCAGCGCGCACTTGGCCTCCGGGTGCGCGGGCTCTACTCGACCCAGGGCACGTTCGTCACGACGGCGCGCTCGATGCCGG
This sequence comes from uncultured delta proteobacterium, assembly GCA_963815115.1. Classification (GTDB taxonomy): domain Bacteria; phylum Desulfobacterota; class Binatia; order DP-6; family DP-6; genus CAVQLX01. Next base: position 14,686 of record CAWFFN010000007.1, read on the forward strand.
GGTGAGGATCGCGTGGCTCGAGACATAGACGGCGTCAAACTACCTCACGCTCCGGCGCCACCACCGGAAGTGGAATGCCGAGCGACGTCGGGCGCGAGCTGGAGCGATTCGCGCCGCTCGACCGACGCTCTTCGGACGGAAGGTTGTGCCGGACCCAGACCCAGTTGTGCCGGGTGCTCGCCGAGTAGGCGACAGACTGCGGAAGAAGAAGGTGCGAAAGGGGGGACTTGAACCCCCACGGGTGTTTAGCCCACAGGATCCTGAATCCTGCGCGTCTGCCAGTTCCGCCACTTTCGCGCGACCGCCGTCATAGCGGCAAGGTTGCGTCAACTCAAGTCTTTCGCACCGGCCTCGACGAGCTGACGATGCCTGTGGGCCGGCGGTGTGCCCGGCGGGGGTGCCCTAAACGCAGAGCCCGGAGAGCGGGGCGCGTGCTCGGGCACGGTGCGTCTTGCCGCCCCGACTGCCGCGGCGATACGTCTCTCGCGATGAAGCTGCGCCCGTCCTGCTCGCCCTGCTCCTCGCCGGCGCCGCGTCCGTCCATGCGCAGACCTGGCAGACCGATCCCGCCAATGGCGCGCAGCGGAACGTCTACGGCCCCGGTGGGCACGTCGACGCCACCGGCCGCCCGTTCTTCGATGCCGTCTCGTGATCTTCTTCGCACACCCTTTCGAGGCGATCGGCAGTCCGGGTGGCGTCACCGAGGTGGCCTGCGGCCGCCGGGCCGCCTTCGCAACCGCGCGCATGGCTCCTCCTCCTCGCTCATCCCGGCGACCGCGCACCACGGGACCGGGCGCGGGGACGAGCGGTCCGCGCCCGACCGGCCTGCAGACCGGCCCGTGGTCCGCCCCTCGAACCCGAGGCGTCGCGCGTCGAGCAAGCGCCGCCCACCGACGCACCGGGGGCGTCGTACCATGATGGATTCGAGCTGGCGTCGTCTTCGAGGACGGGGTGCGGCAAGCGGGCAAGGGCAGCAAGACCGGCGGCAGACCGCGTGAGGATCTGCGCTCCGACGCTAACGGACTACCGCCTCGATCACGCTCATGGGTGACCGCGTTGGCGCCACGGCCGCGAGCCGGAAGCCCGCCGCGTCGAAGAGCGCCTCGAACTCGCGGCGCGTGCGCTCCTTCCCGCCCGGCGTCGCGATCGCCATCAGCAGATCGGCGCGGTAGTGGTCGAGCTCGGCCGGCGTGGTGCGGTCGCCGAGGACCCGCTCGACGACGAGGAGCGTGCCACGCCCCCCATCGCCTCGTGGCATGCGCGCAGGATCGCGATCGAGCGCGCGTCGTCCCAGTCGTGGATGATCCACTTCAGCAGGTACGCGTCGTGGCCGCCGGGCACGCCCTCGAAGAAGCTGCCGGCGGCGAGCTCGCAGCGGTCGGTGACACCGGCTGCCCGGAGCACGTCCGGCGCGCGCTCGATGACGTGCGGGAGATCGAAGAGCATGCCGCGCAAGGCGGCGTGCTTCTGCAGGATCGCCGCGAGCAGCGTGCCCGTGCCGCCGCCCACGTCGACGACGCTCCCGAAGCGGGAGAAGTCGTAGGCTTCGAGGATGGCGGCGGTAACGAAGGCCGTGAGCGTCGCCATGCCACGGTCGTGCACCTCGCCGGCCTCGGGGTTGCGGCCCCAGAACTCGAACGCGTTCATCCCCCAGACGTGGTCGAAGGCCGGCTCGCCCGTCTGCACGGTGTGGAGGAACTCGCCCCACGCCCGCCAGTACCAGTCGCCGACGCCGAACAGCACAGGCATGCGAAGCGATCCGCGGACGTCCGCGCGCAGCAGCTCCCCCTGCGCGGTGAGCGAGTATCGTCCGTCGGCGCTCTCGTCGGAGAGGCCCAGCGCCGTCAGCACCCGCATGAGCCGGCGAAGCGTCGGCGCGTGCGCCTTTGTCGCCGTCGCGAGCGCGCCCGCATCCTTGGGTCCATCGGCGAGCGCGTCCGCGATCCCGAGCCTCACGGCGACGTAGATGACCTGCGACTGGACGTATCCGCCGAAGACGAGCTGCATCAGCTTCGCGGCGTCGGAGAGATCGTGGGTCTCTTGCGTCATCGACGAGTCGGGCGGGCATCGACCTCTGACGAGGCCCATGCCCGCCGCCCACCCGGTTCACCGCGCAGCCGGTACCACTGAGCGGTGAACGACGTTCTCGTCGCCGGATGCAGAGGAGTCACCACGCAAACCGCTGGTGCCACACGCTTCCCGGGCGACGAGTGCTTCGTGCGACTCGCGCCGTTCAGCCCGGCCCGAAGATGTTGTTGCCCAGAAGCACCCAGAGCAGGATCAGCAGTCCGATGGGAACGCCCATCATGTACAGCACCAGGTAGCCGACCCTGCCACTCTCGTTGTCGTGGCGATCCATGTTTCGTCCCTCCTGCGGTGTCGTTGGCGAATCCTTTGCCTCGGATGAGCATGCCGTGTGCCAGCGGCGCGCGTGGAAGGATCCAGGACTGAGGCCCGAAACGATCGCTGGATGTGGGCAAAACCTCTGTAGATCGGTCAGGCGAGTGTATATCTTTCACCGCTGGAGTCCCGGCGGTCCGCCGCTGCCGCTGCGCCGCACTCCGACGAGCCTTGGCGGGCGCGCCGCGTCCTGCGCAGAGGCGGACGGTCGGCGACCTCGCGGCCTCCGCGGCCACGTAGTCGCCCGGACATCGAGCCACTTGCTTGAATGCTAGCGCCTGGCAGAGCGCCGCGGCGGCACCTTTGCGCCCTTCTTGCGAGCCTCGGAGAGTCCGATCGCGATGGCCTGCTTGCGACTGGTGACCTTCCGGCCGCTCCTGCCACTCTTGAGCGTTCCGCGCTTCTTGCGGCGCATGGCGGACGCGACGGTGCTCTGCGCCTTCTTGCCGTACCGGCGGGTAGTCTTGCGGGCAGCTCCGGCCATGATCGCCTCCTTGCGATGCATCGGTGGTACCGAGTGGAAGCAGCAGGTTGCATGCCAGGATCCTGCGCGGACGCCGCGGCACGCTCAGCTCGTTTCCGGCATTGGTTCAGGCTCACTGCTCCGAGCCGGGATCGGATGAGGCGGCGTCACGCTTGTACAGATTCAGCCGGTTGTAGAGCGTCTTCAGGCTGATGCCGAGCGCGGCCGCCGTCTTCCTTCGGCTCCCGTAGTGCGCGAGCGCGGCGAGGATCATCTCGCGGTTGAGGTCCTCGAGCGACTTGCCGACGATGGTGGTAGCGAGGGGCAGGGAGGTCGGCGCCGCGTCGGGCCTCGGGAAATAGCGAATCTCGGAGGCGTCGCCGGCCAGGATGAAGGCCCGCTGGAGCGTGTTCTTCAGCTGGCGAACGTTGCCCGGCCAGTCGTAGCGCTCGAACGCCCCCACGACCTCCGCAGGGAGGCGCTTCTCGGAGCCGTGCGCTTCGTTCAGCTCGCTCAGGAAGTGGCGCGCCAGCAGATCGATGTCTCCCGGTCGCTGCCGCAGTGGCGGCAGCGGGATCGGGAAGACGCTCAGCCGATAGTAGAGATCGCGCCGGAGCTTGCCGTCATGCATCGCCGTCTGGGGAGGCCGATTGGTGCTGGCGATGACCCGGACGTCCGTCTGGAGCGCGATCTCCCCACCCACGCGCAAGAGGGTCCCGGTCTCGACCACGCGCAGGAGCCGCGCCTGGAGCTCGAGCGGAATCTCGGTGATCTCGTCGAGAAACAGCGTGCCGCCGGACGTTCGTTCGAAGTGCCCCTGATGCCGCAGCATCGCGCCCGTGAAGCTGCCGCGCTCGTGACCGAACAGCTCGCTCTCGATGAGCGACGGGGACATCGCTCCGCAATTGATCGGGAGGTAGGGGCCGGCGGCACGCGTGCTCCCCTCGTGGATCAGCTGCGCAACCAGGTCCTTTCCGGTTCCGCTCTCACCCGCGATGAGGACCGCGGCATCGGTGGGCGCCACACGGGCGATCTCCAGGTAGACGCGCCGCATGGCGGGCGACTCGCCCACGAGCCGGCCGAAGTGCTTCCGCACCGACCCTGCCACGTCCGCTGGAAATTCGACGTGGCGAGCGTGCCCTCCGAGCACCGCGTCAGACATCGTGCCGCGACCTTCCACGAGTGGTTCTGCAGACCGCGGGCCAGCCAGGACGCCGTCATGAATCCTCGGTCGTACGGCGCTTGCCCGCAGACAGGCCTGGTGGCCGCGTACGAAGCGCTGTCCCGGTTGTAGAAAACGCGATGTGCCCACGGCATCGGCCGTGCCGCCCGGACCGCACGGCACACGCCGTTCTCGGCGGGGAGATGCTGCACGAGCCCTCGATGCCGGTGGTGGGTCGTGATCTCGCTCCTGCGGTCCTGCCGACGCGGCCGTACCGAGAGGGATGGGACTACGAGCGGAGGGGCGTGCTCACGATTGAGTAGGGCTGGCGGGTGAGGCGCCGCGCGACGAAAGCCACGGGGGCACGCGCTTCCTGCCCCCGTGGCTCCTGCAGGAGATCACATCTTCCGCAGTGTCTGCGACGATCTACTGTGGTGTGTTGCGATCACGCGTGAGGCGGCGACGCCTCGCCGGCGGTCGTGACGTCTCGCGCGCCGTAACGCTCGAAGATCTTCTTGGCGGCGGCTCGCTCGTTTCCGTCCTCGGTGTGCACCGACAGGAGGATGTTTCCTTCGCGAACCTTGCCCTCGTAGATCCTCGCCTCGTATTCCGGTATGCCGTACCCGACGAGGGCCCCGGTGACGCCGCCGACTGCGGCGCCCGCCGCCGCGCCGCTGAGCGCGGCCAGGATCGGACCCGCGGCGATGAGCGGACCGACGCCCGGAATCGCCAGCGTCCCGATGCCTGCGAGCCAGCCCGCCAGTCCGCCCAGCGCACCGCCCGTCACCGCGCCCGTCGTCGCGCCCTCCGGCGCCTTGGTCTGGTGCTCGTGCGCGAAGTCGCGCGTTCCTTCCTTGTCGGGGAACAGCACGGAGATCTCGCTCGCCGGGAAGCCGGTGTCCTTGAGCGCCATGACGATGTTCCGCGCCGCCTCTTCAGTCTTCGCGATGCCCACTACTGCCTTCGCCATTGTTCCTCCTCGCGAGGTCAGTCGGCTGCCTTGACCTCGAGCTGATCGTCCACCCGCTTCACGCCCGGAGTCATCTCGGCAGCGGCGACGATGGTGTTCTTCTCCTGCGAGCTCTCGACCGGCCCGCGCAGGGTCACCACGCCATTCTGGGTGATGATCTTGACGTTGTGGGCATTGGTCGAGAGCCCGTCGTTGTCGACGACGACCTTCCGCACGCGCTGGGTGATCGTGCGATCGCCTTCGTTCTCCGACTGGTCCATCGGGGTGACCGTGCGACCGCCGCTGTCGCGCTCGTTGCGTGCGGTATTCTCCGCGCCGGCGCCGGACTGGCGATCGCACGCGGCGAGGACTCCCAGCGCAGTGACGGCGAGGCCGAATGCCAGCGCCATCGCGGCTCGCTGCCCTGTGATGTGCTTGCGCATTGCTGTCTCCTTGGTCTGCCCGGCGCGCTTCACGCCCTCAGCAGTGCAAGGCACCCCCCGAACGGGTCCCGGCGGGGGAATGCCGCGGTTTCTTGCTCGTCTCGATCAGACGAGGAGCAACGCGTGTGCCGAACGCTCGATCGTCATGAACTGGGGCGCAGGGCGGGAGCCCGCCGAGGACGACGGCGCAGCGGGCCGTGGCGAAGGCGTACTTTGTACAAACTCCGCCGGCCGGCGGCCCGGGTGCGTGCGCGGGCGAGCTCAGTGCGCGCGCGGGGCGTCGAGTCCCGGGAGGAGCGCTTGCCAGAACGCGTTCTTCACCAAGCCGATCACGATCTGCCACGTCGGCGCCCCCGGGCTCTCGATCGGCCCGGAGAGGTCCGCGCGTGTCGCGACCTGGTCCCGTGATCGATTCTCGAGGACGGTGCCGGCGACTCCCACGACCGCCTCGTAGGCCTGCTGGCCGATTGGCTTCTTCGCATCCTGTGACCGATCGTAGACGTCGAGGTCCTTGAAGAAGGGCTTCACGTAGCCTTCCACGCGACCGTCGTGGACCGCGAGCTCGCTGTAGAACGAGAAGGTGCCCGCCGCGACGTCGAACCCGCCCTTCGCGCGAAGCAGGTCGTTCAGCTCGACCAGGCGGACGTCTTCGAGGCGAACGTCCATGTCGAAGTCCGCTTGCTGCTGGGTTCCGCTCGCGAAGGTGGCGTCGATCGAGGCGTTGCCGGTCTCCATGAAGCGGCCGCGGATGCTGGCGGATCCGCGACGCCTGGACTCCTGGTTGCTGTAGCCGCGCACCGTCACGTCGGAATGCGTGAGCGCGAGCTTGTACGCCGGGTTGTCGCCCTCGTTGACGAGCGCGAACGTGCCGTCACGGACGCGGGCGTCCTCGACGTCGAGCCGGTAGGTGGGTTTGGGCTGGGCGACGGTCGTGGCCCGGGTGACCTTCTGGAGCCGCCGCTCGTCCTCGGCGGTGCGCTTCACGTAGCTCACCGACGGCCTCGTCACCGCCACTCGGTGCAGCACCAGCGTCTCCTGGTCGGGTCCGATGTCGAGATGCCCGTTGCCTGCCAGCGTGCCGCCGGAGAGGTCGAACGCCCAGTGGCGGACCAGCGAGGCAAACGGCTTCAGGCCGACGTCCCGGAGGTCGAAGTCGGCTGCGAGCGTCGGGCGCGGCTCGGCGAGCGGGTCGATCGTGCCGACCACATGGAGGCGTCCGTTCTCGAGAACCCGAGCCTGCGCCTCGAAGCGGGTCGGCGAGGAGCGCGGCCGCCGGTCGCTGCTGATGTCGGTCGCGTGCAGGTCGAGGTCTTCGAGGCGGAGCGGGGGCAGATCCTTCGCCTCCACGTACACCGTGCCGCCATCCTCGCTGCGCAGGGCATCGACCTTCAGGCCGAGCGTTCCGCCGCGGATGCGAACGTCCTGCATCTCCACGTGAACGCCCGGCGTGGTGGTCGCCGCCTTGCTCGCCGTGACCACGGCGCGCTCGACGGGCCGTTCGGCCGGGCGCGGATCACGCGCGTACTCGATGGCGGGGTTCACCACCTCGACACGCGCGAGGTCGATCGTCGTCTCCTTGGGCTGCAGCACCGCTTTCCCTTCCACGCTCACGGCTCCCTTGGAGATGGTCAGATCGTAGCCCCGGGCCATGGGGGCGAGAGGCACCAGATTGGCATCGCTGAGGTCGAACCGGGTCGCGATCGCGGGGCTGGGCTTGGCGAAGAAGTCGGCGTTGCCGCTCGCCGTGAGGGTGCCGCCGAGCACGGAGGAGCTGAGCTCGATGGGCGACGGATACTGGCCCGCCGTCGAGCGAACGTTCCGGATGTTGCTCGCGCGCAGGTAGACGTGTTCCAGCTTGAGCGGGGGCACGTTGCCGACGTCGTAGTAGGACACGTCCCCGTCGATGACGCGCAGGGTATCGATCTTGAGGGGGTAGACCGCCTGCACGGCGTCCTGCCAGCCGCGGTCGGTGAGATGCACCGGATCCTGTGCCTCCTGGGCGGCCTGGTCGAGCATGATGAAGGCGCGCGGGTGGTCGAACTTGGTGTCCGCGACGAGGGCGAATGACAGCAGCGCTCGCCATTCGACGCTGGTGCGCCAGCTGGGAAGATGGAGGACCGGTGGAGACGGGCGCTGGTTCTGCACCACCGTGACGTCCTTGAGCTCGACGGCGAGCCCCAGGACGTGCAGGTCGAGCGCCCCCACCGAGACCGTGTATCCCGTCAGGGCGGCGTTCACGCGGCCCTCGAGGTAGCGCCGCAGCGGCTCGTCGATCCTCGCGACCACCACGCTCGCGATCACGCCCAGAGCCACGACCAGTACCACGATCCCCACGAGCCAGGGGTGCCTGAACCGGCTACCGGACCGAGGCGGGTCGCGCTCGTGGTGCAGCAGCATGCGGATAGAAGCCATCCGCGTGCCACGCGCTTCTCGTGGCAGGAACCTTGACCGGGCCGGGGCAATTCTACAAACCGGCGCCGGATCCAACGTGCCAACCGCGCACAATCGCTGGCACGGCGCTCGCTTGAGCCGGCATGCCACGCGCCATCTGGAGCGGACACCTGACCTTCGGCCTCGTCTCGATCCCCGTCGGATTGTACGCCGCCGTCGAAGCCTCCGAGGAGGTCCACTTCCGGCTGCTGCACCGCAAGGACCTGGCGCCCATCCGCTACAAGAAGTTCTGCAGCAAGGAGGACGTCGAGGTCTCCGGGGGCGAGATCGTGCGGGGCTTCGAGGTCTCCAAGGGCAAGTACTCGGTCGTGGAGGGCGAGGAGCTCGAGAAGGTGAAGGAGGAGGTGGGCGAGGGCGACCGGAGTATCGAGCTGCTCGAGTTCGTCGAGTTCGCTTCGCTGAACCCCCTGCTCTTCGAGCGCCCCTACTACCTGGCGCCCCAGAAGGGCGGCGAGAAGCCGTATGCGGTGCTGCGGGAGGCGCTCCTCGAGACCAGGCGCGTCGGCATCGCCCGCTTCTACCTCCGCACGCGTCCGCTGCTGGCCGCCCTGCTGCCCGGCCCCGACCTGCTCGCGCTCGACGTGATGCGCGAGTCCGGGGAGCTGCGCAGCCCGAAGGGACTGGATGTTCCGAAGAAAGCCGTTCGAGCCCCGGAGATCAAGATGGCGCGGATGCTGATCGAGCAGATGGCGGGAGAGTTCGATCCCACCGAGCATCCGAACGTCTATCGCAGGGCGCTCGAGAAGCTGCTCGCCTCCAAGCGGCGCTTCGTGCTCGAGACGGAGGTGGAGGAGGAAGCCGGGGCGAAGAAGGGCGCGAAGGTGGTCGATCTCATGGACGCGCTCAAGCGGAGCCTCGGCGACGCCGGCAAGACGCGCGCGCGGGGAGGGCGGAAGCGCCGGGCAGCCTGAGCGCGGCTCAGCTTGCCGGCTTTGCCACCCCCACCACGCCGCAGCCGACGCGCGGGCCCGCGTTGCCCGCGGGCTGCGAGGTGAGATCGTCCGGCTGCGCATGCACGATGACGGCGCGTCCGATGATGGCTCGCTCGCCGGTATCGATCGCCAGCCCCTTCACCGTGACGTCGACCTTGGCGTGCCCCGACGCATCGGCCTCGACGTTCCCCAGATCGCCGGCGTGGTGGGTCGCCGGATCGGGTGCGCCGTGGGGATGGGCTTCCGGCGCGAAGTGCCCGCCGGCGCTGGCCCCGTCCGGCGCGGAGCAGTCGCCGAACTCGTGCACGTGGAACCCGTGCTTGGCGCTCGGCGTGAGGCCGGTCAGCTCACCCGTCACGTGCACCGCGTCGCCTTCACGATGAAACCGCACCGTCCCGGACACCTTCTGCCCCTGGGTGGGGGCCACGACGGCGATGGCATCCGTCACCCCGGCCCCGACGGGCGAGGTGGGCGGCGCATCGGCGGCGACGGCAATACCGAAGGCAGCCAGCGAGATAGCGGGGAGAAGGCTGAGACGACGGCGCAGTTTTGTTTTCATGACCGGGATCGTACCCCTCCGGTCGCGCCATGCCAGCCTCGATCTCGGCGGGGGGCTCGCCGGGTGACCTAGCCGGCGGTGACGATCTCCCGGCCGCCGCTCCGGGATTCGCTGATGACGGCCACCGTGTCGCCGACGGCTCCGGCCGTCACGGACGGCCGCTCGACCCGTGACGCCTCCCGGTGCGACTCCCGTGCGACGTCGGCGAGCGACAGCAGCCCCACGAGCTCGCCGTCGCCCTCCACGACGGGAAGGCGGCGAAGCCGGCGCGTGCGAAGAATGGTGAGCGCCACGTCGATCGGATCGGTCGCGACACAGGTCGCCAGGTCGCGCTCCATGATGCTGTGCACCTGGATGCCGGTCAGCGGCTGCCCCTGGGTGTAGGCGGCCATGCAGATGTCCCGATCGGTGAGGATGCCGACCAGCTTGGGCCGGTCGGCGCTTGCTTCCTCCACGACCGGGACGCAGCCGCAGTCCTCTTCCCACATGATCCGCGCGGCCACGTTCAGCGAGTCGTCCCGACGACAGGTCCTGACCTGCCGCCTCATGAGCTGTCCGACGTTCATGCGAATGCTCTCCTCTCTAGGGGGCCGGCGGTGCCGACGAGGGTGCGACTCCTCGCTCGGGAAGCGAGCGCAGGTAGGCCACCACCGCCTCCGCGTCGGCGCGGCTCAGGTGGAATGGCGGCATGGGCCACTTCGGTTGATGGCGGCCGAGCCGGGCGCCGTTCATGAAGAACTCCACGGCCTCGGCGTCCGTGAACCCCGGTAGCCCGGCGATTCGGGGCGTGTTGATGCACCAGGCCCCCTCCGGAATGAACGGCGGCGCTGGCAGGGGGAACGGCGCTCCCATGAATGCCTCTTCCTCGATCAGCGCTCCGCTGGCATCGCGCGGCGTGTGACACTGTACGCACATCGCGACCTCGTGCGTGATGTAGCGCCCACGCGCGAGCCGGTCCTCGTCGGACGCCCGAGGAACCGCGGGAAGGCCGAGCGCTCCGAGCAGCAGGAAGCCCGCCGCCAGGCGGGCGCGCGCGCGGAAGAGGGAGCGCATCTCCACAGCCGAGCGAGGTCTTCCTGTTCGTCAGGTCATGTGCGCCGTGCGGCGCGCGTGCGCGCGGCCTTCTTGGCCGCCTGGGAGCGCTTGCGGGGCCCCTTGGTGCGCACCGCGTTGCGTGCCGCTGCCGAGCGGGCCGCCGCGCCGCGCTTGCGAGCCGAAGCGCTGGCCTGCTGCGAGAGAGCCTTCTGGGAGACGGCGGCCCGTCCCGCGCGCTCGAGAGCCCGCGAGACCGCTCGTGAGCGCTTGCGGGAGGGCCGGGGGCGGGCGCGCTGCTGCCCTTTCGCCACGTCACGGGCCGCCTTGCGCCGCGTCTCGCTGGACGATCCCGGGCCCGCCGGCAGCTTCACTCCCGCTCGGCGCGCCTTGGACAGCCCGATCGCGATCGCCTGCTTCGCCGACTTCGCGCCATGCTTCCCTTCCCGGACGTGCTTGATCTCTTCGCGCACGAACTCGCCGGCCTGCGTGCTCGGCGACTTGCCCTCCTCGGCATCCTTCCGCGCGCGCTCGATGACCTCCTTCTCGGGCATGAGAGCCTCCTTGGCTGGCGTCGCTCGGGTCTATCGTGGCCGGTGCATCACCCGTGCCACCGACGGTGCATCATCTTCAAGGGTGCGACCCCGTACTTTGTTCAATCGAGGTGACGGAACTGCAGGGCCTGCAGGAGAGGCTGGACGATCGCAGGGGGCGGAGCTCCGGGTCGAGCGGGATTGCTCGTAGCGGTTTCACGACGAATCTTCCCCTTCCCCGGGAAGATTTTGCACGCGCCGTGCCGCGGCTTGGCGACGCAGCGGCGAATCTCCAGCGCCGGCGAAGGAACATCACGCCCGCGCCGAACGGTACGTCTCTTGCTCGGAAGGCCGGCGCGGGAGGGGACATGTACTACGGACTTGGCGGAGCGATTCTCCTGATCGTCATCATTCTGCTGCTGACCGGACGGCTGTAGGCCCATGGACATCGACACCTGTGCACATCCCGCCTGCTCGTGCGCCGTCACCGACGGAGCTCAGTTCTGCAGCGCGCATTGCGAAGCGGCGTCGAAGGACGTCGCCAAGCACGATACCTGCGATTGCGGTCACTCGGACTGTACCGATTGACCGACAAGGTCCCGCCGCCGGCCGACCGGCTGGCACCTCCGGCGGCTTCGGCCCATGGTCGGAGCCGCCGGGCCTACCTCCCAGAAGCCTGACCCCGAGGCCTGACGACGAGATGAGGCGCCGGGGCTGAACCGCTCGTCACGCCGCCAGGCGACAGGTGCGCTGGATGGTGCCGAGCAGGGCGTCGAAGTCGAGCGGCTTGGCGAGGAAGCCGGCGAGCTTGAGCATCTTCGCCTGCTGCTCGATGCCGTCATGCCCGGAAAGGGCGACGACCGGAATATCGGCGATCTTCCGGTCGAGCAGCTGGAGCGCCCGGAACTGCCAGCCGGAGGTACCTGGCATGTTGAGATCGAGCAGCACCAGGCATGGCCTCAGTCCTGCGCGCAGATGCCCCAGGGCTGCCTCGCCCTCGGTAGCCTCGAGGACCTCGTAGCCGTCCAGGCGCAGCAGCTCCGCGACTCCCGTGCGGGCGTCCTCGTCATCGTCCACCAGGAGGATCGTATGGTGGTGGGAGGCAGCCATCGATGGTCCCACGAAGCGAAGCTCGTGCCACCGTGGTGGGAACGGGGTCGGCCGCTGCGCCGGCCCGGCATTTGTACAAATGGCCGCCACCCCCCGCGGCAGGAATCGACTAGAAGTCGACCGAGAAGTTGAGTCCGAACAGGGTGCTCGTATCGCGCAGGGCGCGGACGCCTTCGGTCGCGTACAGCACGGACAGCGACCGACCCCGTGAGAAGCGGCGTGGCAGCAGGTTGAACGAGGCGTAGGTCGTGCGGTCGAGCGGAGCCGCGAAGGGGGCCGGGTCACGTTCGGTGCTGTTCACCACGTAGAGATCGGGCACTCTCAGGGCGGAGGGAAGAACGCCGAGCGCTGCCCGCGCGCGATCGCGGAACCCGGCCGGCCCGTCGCCATCGAGCGTCGCCTCCATGAAAGAATGCCCGAGTGCCAGGGTCGTGATCAGCGGGAGGGCGAGCTGAATGGGTGGTGCGCCCTCCGCCGCCGCGTTTCCACGCAGCGCGACGAGAACGAGTGCCGCGGCCACGGCGCGCGCGAGTCCACGGGCCGGTCGGCGGCGGCGCGCTCTCGCCGATGCTGGCGGAGCGCTGTCCGTGGACATGCAGCAAGCCTAGGCCAGTTGCGGATTTCGTCAAGTGTTTTTTCCCGGTCGGCAGCGCCGGAATGCCGGCAAGCGAGTGCACGGCGGCCTTCGCGCGTCCTGCCGCACCGCGTTTCAGGTCTGTACTGCGTCGGCGAAGCCGGCTACCTGTCACGCAACGGTGCCGGAGAGCACATTCCGGACCCAGAGGTTCGCTGCTCGAGACGCCCGTGACCCGCACTCACTCTCCTCTCGCCGCGCCCGAGACCGCCGGCGGCCGGGCGTCGACCCGGCTGCGCGAGTACCGGCGCAAACGCGACTTCTCGGTGACACCGGAGCCGGGCGGGCACGAGCCGGCCCGCGGCAAGGGCGATTCGTTCGTCATACAGAAGCACGCTGCAACCCGTCTGCACTACGACTTTCGCCTCGAGCTGGACGGCGTCCTGCTCAGCTGGGCAGTGCCGAAAGGGCCGAGTCTCGACCCCGCCGAGAAGCGCCTCGCGATGCGTACGGAGGATCATCCGGTCGAGTACGGCTCGTTCGAGGGCGTGATCCCCGAGGGCGAGTACGGCGGCGGGACGGTTCTGCTCTGGGACCACGGGATCTGGAAGCCGCTCGGCGATCCCCGCAAGGGTCTCGCGAAGGGAAAGCTCGAGTTCACGCTGGACGGCAGCAAGCTGCACGGGCGCTGGACGCTGGTGAAGATCCGCGGCCGGCAGAGCCGGGACGCGGACAAGGCCTGGCTGCTGATCAAGGGCCGGGACGAGAGCTCACGAAGCGCGGGTGACTATGACGTCACCGGGGCGCTTGCGGAGAGCGTCGCGACCGGGCGCGGGCTCGACGAGATCGCCCGGCAGCGCGATCGGGTGTGGCGTTCGAGCAAGCCCGCCAGGTCGACCCGACCGCGTCGTGCCGCTGCGGCCGGGGCGCCCCGGAGCGTGGACGCTGCCGCACTCCCCGGCGCACGCCGCGCATCGCTGCCGGCGTTCGTCGAGCCGCAGCTGGCCACCCTCGTGACGGCACCCCCCGACGGCGACGAGTGGCTCCACGAGATGAAGTTCGACGGCTACCGCGTGCTGTGCCGCATCCAGCGTGGCGGGGCGCGGCTGCTCAGCCGGAAGGGGCTCGACTGGACCGCTCGGCTGCCGGGCGTGGCGAGTGCCGCAGCGCGGCTCGGGGCGCGGTCCGCGATGCTCGACGGCGAGGTCGCCGTCGTGCTGCCGAACGGGGTCACCAGCTTCAATGCACTGCAGAACGCGCTCGGCGGCGACGGCGGCGACGCGCTCGTCTACTTCGTCTTCGACCTGCTTCACCTCGACGGCAGCGATCTCACCGGCGTTCCTCTGGAGCAGCGCAAGGAGGCGCTCCGCGCGCTGCTGGAGATGTCGAGCGCGGGACCGACGCTGCGCTACAGCGACCACGTCGCCGGAAACGGAGAGGCGTTCCTGCGCCACGCCTGCCGCATGGCGCTGGAGGGCGTGGTCTCGAAGCGCCGCGACGCGCGATACGAATCCGGACGCGGGCGAAGCTGGCTCAAGGCCAAGTGCATCCAGGAGCAGGAGTTCGTCGTGGGCGGCTTCACCGATCCGGAGGGCAGGCGGAGCGGGATCGGCGCGCTGCTCCTCGGCGTACACGACGACGACGGTACGCTCGTCTATGTCGGCAAGGTCGGTACCGGCTTCACCAGTCGCATGGCGGCCGAGCTTCGTGGTCGTCTCGACGCGCTCGGGATGCCGGCGTGTCCGTTCGTGCCACGCCCGCCGGGCGTGCCGCGCGCCCACTGGGTACGACCGCAGCTGGTCGGCGAGGTGGAGTTCACGGAGTGGACGCCGGACGGTCGCCTGCGCCATCCCTCGTGGAAGGGTCTGCGCGAGGACAAGCCCGCGCGCGAGGTCGTGCGCGAACGCCCCGCCGGGGCGGGGGCCGCGCCCCGACCGCGGTCGAGGAAGGCTGCGGCCGCGGCCCCCGCCCGGCCCGCCGCCGCGCGAATCTCCACCCGGGGCGCCGGCACGGCAGAGGTGGCGGGGGTGCGGATCACCCATCCCGATCGCGTGCTCTACCCGCCGCAGGGGATCACGAAGGTCGAGCTCGCGGAGTTCTACGAGTCGATCGCGGAGTGGATCCTGCCGCACCTGCGCGGGCGGCCGACGTCGCTGGTGCGCTGTCCGGAGGGTCTCGCGAAGGAGTGTTTCTACCAGAAGCACGTCGGCGTGTGGGCTCCGGCGGCGCTGCGACGGGTACGGATCCAGGAGAAGCGAAAGGTCGGGGAGTACCTCATCGTCGAGGATCTGCCCGGGCTGGTCGGTCTCGTGCAGATCGGCATCCTCGAGATTCACACCTGGAATGCGACGGCGGAGCGGCTGGAAGAGCCCGACCGCCTCGTGTTCGACCTCGATCCCGGCGACGGCGTCTCCTGGAGCGACGTCGTCGTGGCGGCGCGAACGCTGCGCGGCCTTCTCCGGAGCCTGGGCCTCGAGACCTTCCTCAAGACCACCGGGGGAAAAGGGCTGCATCTGGTCGCTCCCATCGATCGAGGTCCCGGCTGGGACGACTGTCTCGCGTTCGCGCGCGCGGTGGCCGGGCGCCTCGCACGGGAATCGCCGCGCTCGTTCACCGCGGACGTCGCGAAGAGCGAGCGGCGCGGGCGGATCTATCTCGACTACCTGCGCAACCTCCGCGGCGCCACGGCGGTCGCGGCCTACTCGACGCGCGCCCGGGCAGGAGCGCCGGTCTCGACGCCTCTGGCGTGGGACGAGCTCGGCCCGCGGATGCGCTCCGATCACTTCACGGTGTCGAATCTGGGGCGCCGGCTGGCATCGTTGCGGCACGACCCCTGGAAGGACTATGCCCGGACCCGCCAGGCACTCCCGGCTCCTCCGAAGTGACGATCGAAACTCCACGCAGGTTATTCCTGCTCTCTCCGGCATCGTGCGGCGGGCAGCGGGCGCGGCTGCTCTTCCATCCGCGGGCTCGCTTCGACATCGCGCGCGAGCTGCGCACCGCGGCCGGTGTGCCCCTGGGCCAGGTCTTCAGCTTCCTGAGCGGGCTCTACTTCCGTGGCAAGCTCGAGTACGCCTCCACCTACGCGCGGCCGCCGGACGGCACACCCGGCGTGTTCGTCATGACGGCGGGCGAGGGCCTGTGCTCGCCGCAGATGCGCGTGCGGCTGGATGTGCTCGAACGCTGGGCCGCGATTCCGATCGACACCGGCGAGGCGCGCTACACGGGGCCGTTGCTGCGCGATGCCCGCGCCCTGCACGAGGGTCTTCGAGACGGTTCTTGCGAGGTCGTGCTGCTGGGCAGCGTCGCCACCGGAAAGTACGTCGATCTGCTCCAGGAGGTGTTCGGGACTCGCCTGATCTTCCCTGCCGAGTTCGTCGGGCGCGGCGACATGAGCCGGGGCGGCCTGCTGCTGCGAAGCGCGCGCGACGGGCGCGAGCTCACCTATCTGCCGGTGGCGGGCGCGGTGCGGCGCGGCCCGCGGCCCGCGCGGCTGGTGCCGCGTCCGGGCATCCTCGGCAAGCCGGCACGGCGGCCCGGTGCCACGCCGCGAGGCGTCCGCCGCGAGCGCTGAGGCGCGGGGTCAGCGCAGCACGCCGCGCAGCGCGGAGCACGCCGCTCCGTATCCGCACATGCCGTGCACGCCCCCGCCCGGCGGCGTCGAGCTCGAGCACACGAGGATGCGAGGATTGGGCGTCGTGTACGGGTCGTAGCGCAGGACGGGCCGTGCCAGCACCTGCGCCAGCGTGTTGGCGCCTCCGTTGTTGTCGCCGCCGACCATGTTCGGGTTGCGTGCCTCGAAATCGCTCGCCGCGATGGTGTGGCGCGCCAGGATGCAGTCCCGAAACCCGGGAGCGAAGCGCTCGATCTGTCGCTCGATACGCGCGGTCATGTCGACGCTCGAGCCGTTCGGGACGTGACAGTAGGCCCAGCCGGTGTGCAGTCCCGCGGGCGCACGGGTCGGGTCGAACAGGCTCGGCTGGGCGACGAGCACGAAGGGCTGCTCGCTGACGCGACCGGCCCAGGGGTCGGCTTCGGCGGCGGCGATGGCCTCGAACGTGTCGCCCACGTGGACGGTCGCGCTCTGCCGGCACTCCTCCCGCCGCCAGGGGATGGGCTCGCGCAACGCCCAGTCGATCTTGAAGACGCCCGGACCGTAGCGGAAGCGGGCGAGGCGGTTGCGGTAGGCCTGCGGGAGCTCGTTGCCGGCGATCCGGAGCACCTGGCGCGGCGTCAAGTCGAGCAGGACCGCCCGGTGGGCAGGCAGATCGCGCAGCGACCGCACGGGCGTCGACACGGCGATCTCGCCTCCGAGGCGCCGCAGGACGGATGCGAGCGCATCGCCGATCGACCGGGACCCGCCGCGCGCGCAAGGCCAGCCGAACGCGTGGCCGGTGAGCAGCAGGATCAGGGCGAACGCGCCGGTCCCCGCATGCCCGAGCGGTACGGTGGAGTGCGCGGCACAGCCGGCGAGCAGCGCGCGCGCCCGCGCGCCCCCGAATCGCGCGTCGACGATCGCGCGGCAGGAGCGCAGCGCGTGCAGGCCGAAGCGAGCCATCAGCAGCGGATGCAAGGGAACGCGAAGCGGTCGCAGGACGTCGGCCAGCAGCGGCTCGACGTCGGCGGCCAGCCGTCCCACGAGGTCGGCGTAGGCTCGCTCGTCGGGTCCCAGTCGCGCCGCCGTCGCTGCGGGCGATCGCTCGAGAACCGCCACGTCGCCGTCCGCCAGCGGGTGCGCGAGCGGGAACGGCGGCTGTATCCACTCGACGCCGTGCTGCTCGAGCGCGAGGGATCGGAAGAATGGAGATGCGACGCCGAGCGGATGGATGGCCGAGCACACGTCGTGACGGAATCCGGGACGCGTCAGCTCCTCGGTCCGGGTGCCGCCGCCGATCCGGTCCGCCGCCTCGACGACGAGCACCGATCGCCCCGCCCGGGCGAGCACGATGGCTGCCGAGAGGCCGTTCGGTCCCGCACCGACGACGATGGCGTCCAGCGGCATCCCCCTGGTACCCCTGGTCGTCCGCCGCGCCCGCGTCAACGGTCTCGGGCGGAAGCGGGATTGGCCTCGTGGCGCTCGTCTGCCCGCGTCGCCGTAGCCACCGGCGCTACGGGGAGCCCCCCGGCGCCTCCGTCGCGGTTTCGCCGAGGGCCTCCGCGGCGACACGCAGGTCGGCGACGAACTGCCCGAATGCCGCCTGGCGGCTGTCCTCGTCCGTCGCGCGCAGGATCGACGACGGATGGACCGTCGCCAGGACGCGCGAAGCGAACGCCGAGGCGACGAATCGGCCACGATCGCGGCTGACGCGAAATTGCGCCCCGAGCAGGGCCTGGGCGGCGGTGGCACCGAGGCACACGACGATCCGCGGCCTCACCAAGGCGATCTCGCGCTCCAGCCAGGGCCGGCACGCCGCGATCTGGCGCGCGTTCGGCTTCTTGTGGATACGCCACTTCCCGCGCGGCTCCCAGCTGAAGTGCTTCACCACGTTGGTCACGTAGGCGCGCGCGCGCTCGATCCCGGCCTCGGCGAGCGCCCGTTCCAGCAGCTTTCCGGCAGGCCCGACGAACGGCCGGCCGGAGAGGTCCTCCTCGTTTCCCGGCTGCTCGCCGACGAGCATCACGGGCGCGTGCGCGCGCCCTTCCCCGAAGACGGTCTGGGTCGCGCGCTCCCACAGGTCACACGCCTGGCACTTCGCGGCTTCGCGACGCAGCTCGGGCAGGGAAGCACCCGGCAGAGCCGGCGGTGAGGGCCGTTCTGGCGTGCGCGGTCTCCGTCGCACGAGTGGCCTCCAGCGGCGGGCTCGCCCGTGCTGCCGGCCGAGCCCGGCCGCCGTCGATCACGCGTGGTGCCGGGGCTCGGCCTCGACGGAATTCGTCGGGGTGATCTGGTCCTTGAGCCGCTGGGTTGCGCCGTCCAGCCGCTCGCCGAGATCGTGGCGGAGCTCGTGCCCGGGCTTGGGTGCGAACAGCAGCGCCAGGGCGCCACCGACCACCGTGCCGAGGGCGAAGGCCCCGATCATGGTGAACGCGGTGTCGTTGGCGCTGCGCTGCTGCAGGCCGACCCAGTTGAGGAGGTCGTCACGTTCCGGGAGGCGGGTTCCCAGCTGCTGGGAGAGATCCTTGAGTGTCATTGATAGCTCCTCTGTTGGTCGAATGCGCCGCGGACCGCCGCGGCGAGGACGTTGCCGGCCATCGCGCGGCCGCCGGTCATGATGAGCAGCCGCACGAGGCCGGGCGTGAGGCCACCGCCGAGCACGTACCCGGCGGCGAGCGCGAGGCCGAGCGTACGGTACGGGGCCGCCTGCACCTCCTGGCGCAGGAAATTCGCGACCTCGTCCGAGCGTCGTTCCACCTCCGAGAACTCCATGTTTCTACCTCCCTCTGCCGAGCCACAGGCCGACGACGAATGCGCCCGCGAGCCACGCACCCGGGCGCAGCCGAATGGACTCCGAGGGATCGCTCCACGAGCGCGCGGCGACCGAGAGGTCCTGCACCGCGAGCCGCAGCTCGTGCTTGTGCTGCTCGAGGCTCTGGCGCAGCGCTTCCCGGTTCTCCGGCCTAGCCATCCCCGATGTCCTTCAGCCGGTGGCGTGCGCCGACGATGAGAACGCCCCCTCCGAGCAGGTTCAGGGCGGCGAGGGCCCCCAGGGTCTGCAGCGCGCCGAACCGCGGCGCCAGGATCTCGAAGGCAGCCATCAGCGCGATCACCCATCCGATCGCCAGCAGCACCGTTGCGAGCAACATCAGCGCGCTGTTCCGCAGGGCTCCCGAAAGGGCGGAGGACAGCTCGACGCCGAGCAGGCTCACCTCGTCGCCGACCACCTTCTGCGCGGCGTCGACCATCCGGTCGAGGGAATCGGTCAGCGAGGGAGCAGGCCGCTGATCAGAGCCGTTCGCTTGCAGGTGCATCGTCGTGACGCGATCTGCACCTCGCGTGCCAGGAAGCGGTGGGCCTCAAACGCCTGCCGGCGGCTCGCGAGAGCGACGGGGCCCGCGTGCGCTTTGTACGTTCTACTCCGCAGCCATCCGCGATCTGCCGAGAGTCCGTCGTCAGCCGGCGATCAGCGCCCAGGTCAGGACGACCAGGCCGGGAACGCCCAGGAGCCACGCGAGCAAGAACCGGACGTCGTATTCGCTGCTCAGCGTGGCGTGCGGTCCCGCCGACACTATCTCGGACTTCATTTGGCTCCTCCTCGCATCCCCGCTTGCGACGCTTCGGTTGGCAGGAGCGAAGAGCGTGCCAGCGGCGTGACCGGCCGATTTTCAACGGGCGTCGCTCACCCGGCGACCCGCGCGCTGGCGGATTGTTTCTACAAATCACCAGCTTGGCCGGGGGCGGGGATGCCAGGCTCGCGTGCGGGCCTGGCCTCACCTCTGCCGGTGGGGCCATCGTGTGTCATCTCGCGCTGGCTGCAGATCACGACGGGGCCGCTCGCTCGCGGCGGACACGCTTCCGGCACCGGACACCGAGCGCGAGGGGTCACTCGAGACGGATCTCCTGCCCGGCGTAGTTTCTCGGCCCCACGAAACGCACCATGGCCGGCGGGGAGTCCTTGGTCTGGAAGAAGCTGGTGTCCGGCGCGATCATGTGCACGATGGGGTTGAGCAGCGGGTTGACGGTCACCCGCATGATGTACTGGACGACGGGGACCGGGTGCCCCGGCCGCTGGACGGTCGACGGATCGCCACGCGACACTTCCATGTCCATCTTGCGCGGGCTGGGCGTCGGCACGACGGTATGGAACACGAGCTTGCCGCCTTCCGCGTTGGCGTCGAAGTTCTTCAGCACCAGGTTGATCAGCGGTCCGAAATAGGTTCCCGGCGGAAGTTCCCCACGCTCGTCGAAGTCCGTCTTGTCCTTGCCCTGACCGTAGAATCCCCAGACGCGACCCGCGCCGACATCGACATGCATGTCGACGATCGTCTCTCCCGCGCTGTTCCGGATGATGGACTCGCCGCGCACGGTGCGAAGTGTCTTGCCGATCTTCGCGACCGCAGAATCCTCGTCGCTGGAGCCGTCGTTGAAGTAGGCGACGCGCTTTGCCTCGAGCGTGTCGCCCCTGCGGCGCTGATTGTAGTGGACGACCCCGATGGGGTCGGTTCCCTCCTTGCCGAAGATGTTGACGAAGCCGGTCAGCTCGCCCTCGTCGTACGCCATCTTGATCGGGTCGCCCGCGTCCCGGGCACCGGCTCGTGGCGCGAGCGCCAGAACGAGGAAGAAGATGGACCACCTGACATGTCTGATCGGCATCGTGGACTGCGAGGTCTGGAAGACGCTCGTTCGCCGCGGCGTCACTCGCCGGCCGTGTCGTGCAACCCGACGGCCCAGTCCTGGCGGGCTACGTCGACGCTCTGGGCGCCTGCGGCGGCCAGGGCCTCGCGGGCTGCATCGGCCTCGTCCGAGGTCTCGATCGCGGCAACGAGAAGCGCCCGGCCGTGCCGCAGCGCTTCCTCGTAGACGACCAGCTCGTCGTGCGGAATGCCGAACGACAGCTTGTCCTCCACGACGTCACCCGCCACGGCTCCGCCGCCGGCGCCGAGGAGGGCAGCACCGGCGATCCCCGCGATCGCGGCAGCGCCGATGGGCGGAGCCAGCAGGCTCGCGAGCGCCGCACCGACCGCACCGCCAACCACCCCGCCGACCGCGGCGCCCATCCCGGGCTGCTCCGCGTCGTCCGTCGGCAGCGTGTCGATCTCTCCGCCGGACGCGGTCGGTGACACGAGGCGAACGCGCGCACCGGGAACGACGCGAAACACGTCCCGGCCGGCTCGTCGCGCGTCCTCTATCGTTTGGAAGATACCGACGACGGCTTGCATGAACCGTTGGTGGAGCGAGAACCGTGCCGCTCGCAAGGGCTGTGCGCGCCCGTGAATCCCGCGTGCATGCCGCCGATCTCTACAACTTACAACGCCTTGCCCCGCTGACGGCGTCACGAACGCCGCACCGACTTTGCTCCGCGAGGACCGGCACCGGTCCTGCATGATCGCTCGTCGGTCCGCCTGGACCGAAGGAGGAAACGATGAACAAGGACACCCTCAAGGGGCAGTGGAAGCAGTTGAAGGGACAGGTCCGCAAGCAGTGGGGCAAGCTCACTGATGACGACCTGGATCAGATTCACGGTGACGCAGAGATCCTCGCCGGCAAGATTCAGGAGCGCTACGGCCGGGCGAAGGACGACGCGCAGCGTGAGGTCGACAAGTTCTTCGAGGATCAGGACCAGCCCCGGGCGTAGACGCCCGGGCGAGCCGGAATCGAATGACCACCTTCCCCACCATCGGCGCCACGCAACGCGGGGGTGGGTTAGGAGGCGGGGGCCGGGAGTGCTAGCCTCGGGGCGCCCTTCGAACGAGGCGCATGCTCTACAACTCCCGCCGGGAAGGTTCTCCAATCGACACCCGGGTGCAGCAGAAAATCCGTAGACACACCACGAGGTTGCGCTGGCATGACGGTTGCTCACCGAGTCCACAGGAGGATTGAACGATGCTGAACTGGGCCGTGACGTTCTTCGTGATCGCCCTCATCGCGGCGCTGCTGGGTTTCGGTGGAGTGGCGGGGATGTCGGCCAACATCGGTTGGCTACTGGCCGTTCTCGGGGTCGTCGTCCTCGCGATCGGCTTGCTGAGCCGGGCGCTCGGCGGCGGCCGGAGCGCGCTGCCATAGCCGAGCCAAGCGAGCCCAGGCACCGGGCGCCGCGCCCGGTGCCTGGGCTCGGCGACGTCTGCAGAGGTCCGGCGATCCGATGCCGCGTGCGCAGGGCCGGGCGGTCCTGCTCGGGGCGAGCATCATGAGGAGAGCGCCTCGCGACGGCGCTCTGGGGTTGGAGGAGATTCGGATGAAGAGGATGCCATCATGAGACTCGCCACCAGTCGCCGAAATGCGTGGCTGTGCCGCGGGCTCACCGGGGTCGCCCTGGCGGCGCCGCTCGCCCTCGCTCCGGCACTGCCCGTCACGGTGTATCCGGACGGCGACCGTGCGAAGTCCGCTCGCACGGTCAGGCCCTCGCGCGATGTTCCGATCGCCAGCGCGACCCTGAAACCGATGCCGGCACAGCCGGCCGTTCCGCCCGCGCTACCGGAATAGCACTGGCGTCGCTACTCCCGCTTGTACACGTTCAAGCGGTTGTAGAGCGTCTTCAAGCTGATCCCGAGCACCTCGGCGGTCTTTTTCTTGTCGCCATCGTAGTGGTCGAGCGTCGCCAGGATGAGGTGACGCTCCGCTTCGCTGAGCGACGTACCGACCTTGAGCGCCGGCTCGCCGCCACCCGGCCCCGCCCCGCTGCTGACGGTTGGCGCGCCGAGATCGGCGGGCAGGCTGGTAGCCTCGATCTCCCCCTCGGCCATGATGTAGGCGCGCTGCACGGCGTTCTTCAGCTCGCGCACGTTGCCCGGCCAGTCGTGGCGCTCGAGTCGTTCGAGTGCGGACGGCGAGAGGCGCTTCTGGGTCGAATCCGCGGCGTTGAGCGCTTCGAGGAAGTGATGGGCCAGCAAGGTGATGTCGCCCTTCCGCTCGCGCAGAGGCGGAAGGCTGATCGGAAACACGTTCAGCCGGTAGTAGAGGTCCTCGCGGAGCTGGCCCTCACTGACGGATTGCGCCGGCGAGCGATTGGTCGCGGCGACCACCCGGACGTCGGTGGGAACTGGCTGGTCGCCGCCGATGCGCAGGACCTGACCGGTCTCGAGCACGCGCAGCAACTTCACCTGGAGCTCGATTGGCATCTCGGTGATCTCGTCCAGGAACAGCGTTCCGCCGGAGGCGCGCTCGAAGTGGCCGCGATGGCGCTGCGCCGCGCCGGTGAAGCTTCCACGCTCGTGCCCGAACAGCTCGCTCTCGATGAGGTTCGGTGACACGGCCCCGCAGTTGATGGCGAGGAACGGCCCCCGGCGGCGCCGGCTGAGCCCCTGGATCGTCTCCGCCACGAGCTCCTTGCCGGTTCCACTCTCGCCCGTGACCAGCACCGTCGCCTCGGTCGGCGAGACCTTCGCAACGAGGTCGTACACTTCCTGCATGGGCTGTGACGCGCCGATCATCGGGCCGAATCGGCCGAGCTTTCTGAGCTCGTGGCGCAACGAGCCGATCTCGTGGGTGTAGTCGAGCAATCGCGCCACGTTGGCGAGGACGGTCTTCAGGCGTGGCAGGTCGATGGGTTTGGTCAGGTAGTCGGTCACCCCACGCCGGAGCGCCTCCACGGCCGACTCCACGGTGGCATTGCCCGTGATGAGCACCATCTGGGTCTTTCCGGGGTCCTCCTCGAGCACGCTCAGCAGGTCGAGCCCGCTGCCGTCGGGGAGCATGAGATCGCTGAGCACCACGTCGGGCATCCGCTCGGCCAGCGCCGCCCGCGCGGTGGCAACGTCGCCCGCCGTCCTGGTGGTGAAGCCCTCGCGCTCCACCAGCCTGGCCAGGGCGCGCAGCTGGTCGGGGTCGTCGTCGATGAGGAGCGCTTCAGGCATCGGGCCCGTGTTCCCCGGGGGGCATCGAGACGTCGGCGCAGCTGCCGTCGGCCCTTCGCACCCGGACACCCCCGCTGCCGGGCGCCGGCTCGACCTGCACCGAGGAGCCGGAGTCGGCGACCGCGATCGCCTCCAGCAGAGCATCGAGGAGCTCCTGTCGCCAGCCCTCGAGCGCCGCACCCGCGCACCGCTTCGACGGGACCGGAGTTGCCTCGAGATTGACCTGTCGCGTGGCGGCCAGAGGCCGAACCGCGTCGACGGTCCTCGCCACGACGCTGGCAGTGTCGGTGTCGTCGGGCGCGTCCGGAAGCGCAGCGAGCGTCAGGAAGGCATCGGTGAGGCGCTGGAGGCGTGCGCACTGCTCCTTCACCACGGCGACATGCCGTCTCTGGGGCTCGCGAACGGACTCACCGGTGTCGAGGGAAACCGCGAGGAGCTCGAGATGGAGGGTGAGCGCGTTCAGCACTCCACGCACCTCGTGCGCCGTCGGGCGGGCGAGCCGGGAGAGGCTGGCCATGCGTGCGGAGAAGACGGCGTCGTCGCGTGACATGTTATGGTCGATGAGGGCGCTCAGCTGCTCACCCCCGGCGGCAAAGGTTTTGCATTGCGCTCCGCGTCGCGTCAATCGACGGCCTGCTCGCGGCTCCCGGTTGTAGAAACGACCCCCGGCGTTCCGGCCGAGTCAGCGCAAATCTCCCCGCGAATCCGTCGATGTTTCGGCCGTCGCTCGTGGCACGCGGGCTGCATTGAAGTTCCCCCCGAGGGAGGTTGCCGCATGAAGCGATTCACGTCGGAGGAGACGGAAGACAGGCTTCCGGGGCTGTTCGAGCCCCACACCATCCTGCCGGTACAGTACTTCACCCGGTTGCAGCGGACCTCGATCTGGACCGGTGAGCAGCGACTGATGGCGGCCATCCTGGAGGATGCGGTCGCGGTGTGCGGCAAGCGCAGCGCCCCGAAGACCTCCAAGGCCCGGCAGATCCTGCGCGAGACGCTCCGGTGGCTGCGCAGCAACGACCGGACGTGGACGTTCTCGTTCCTGCGCATCTGCGAGCATCTCGATCTGAACCCGAGCGCGATCCGGCGCGGTATCCGCATCCTGCGTGGCGAGGAGATGCCCGAGCCTGCTGGTGCTACCCACATCGGTCACGTTCCCCAGCCGGACGAAGCAGTGGAGGCCTATCCGGTCAAGCGCGCCGCCGTCGGATGACGGGGGACGCCATCGGAGCCCTCCCACGGAGACCTCGAAGGAGCCGTTGATGACCGAGACGATGAGGCAGCCCCTCCATGCCGCAACCGCCGCAGCGGTCGGTGACGCGGAGTCGCAGGTCGAGCGCCTGCGCGATGGCGTCACGGACGCCGACAAGCGCCTCCGGCAGTTCGTGCAGGAGCGGCCACTCACGGCTCTCCTCGCGGCCGCCGTTGCGGGATACATTGCGGCGCGCGTGTTGCGGCGGCTGTAGGCCGACGCGAATCTCAGCGCGGTCGGTGGGCCTCGCGCGGCCTGAGCCGCCGCCTCACGCGCGCCGCTCGAGGACGAGAAGGTTGCGTCCGTCGGCGCGTACGGCGGCTCCGGCGGCATACTCCGGAGCGGGACCCGGCACGAGCTGGGCCGTGTCCACCACCACCTGCCACCTGGTGCCGAGAGACTCGTCGGGCAGCCTGAAATCCAGTGGCTCCCAGTGAGCGTTCGCGATCAGAAAGAAGCTCTGATCCTGGATGCGCTCGCCTCGCCGCCCCGGGCTCTGGATCGTGTCACCGTTCAGGAGGACGGCGAGTGACTTGGCGAATCCGGTCGTCCAGTCGTCCTCCGACATCTCGCCGCCGTCCGGCTTGAACCAGACCAGGTCGCGGCCGCTCGTGCCCCGGATCGCGCGGCCCTGGAACCAGCGCCGCTGCCGGAACACGGGATGCTCCCGGCGGAGCTGGATCAGCCGCCGGGTGAAGGCGTACAGGCCGAGATCGCCTGCTTCCCAGTCGAACCACGAGAGTTCGTTGTCCTGGCAATAGGCGTTGTTGTTGCCCTGCTGCGTGCGCCCGAGCTCGTCGCCGCCGAGCAGCATGGGCACGCCCTGCGACAGGAGCAGCGTGGCGAGCAGGTTGCGTACCTGGCGCGCGCGCAGGCCGCTGATCTTGGGGTCGTCCGTGGGTCCTTCGACACCGCAGTTCCACGAGCGGTTGTGGCTCTCGCCGTCCCGGTTCTCCTCGCCGTTCGCCTCGTTGTGCTTCTCGTCGTAGGAGACCAGGTCGCGCAGCGTGAAGCCGTCGTGCGCGGTGACGAAGTTCACGCTGGCCGAGGGCGAGCGGCCCTCCGAGGCGTAGAGGTCCGAGCTGCCGGTGAGACGGGACCCGAACTCCGCCAGCGTGGCGTCGGCGCCCCGCCAGTAATCACGTACGCAGTCGCGATACTTGCCGTTCCACTCCGACCACAGGGGCGGAAAGTTGCCCACCTGGTAGCCGCCCTCGCCGAGATCCCAGGGCTCCGCGATCAGCTTGACCTGCGAGAGCACGGGGTCCTGGTTGATGATGTCGAAGAAGGCGCCGAGCCGGTCGACGTCGTGAAGCTCGCGCGCGAGCGTGGACGCCAGGTCGAAGCGAAACCCGTCCACGTGCAGCTCGAGCACCCAGGAGCGCAGGCTGTCCATGATGAGCTGCAGCGTGCGCGGATGCGTCATGTCGAGCGTGTTCCCGGTCCCGGTGTAGTCCTGGTAGTACCGGCCATCGACGAGCCGGTAGTAGGCGGCGTTGTCGATCCCGCGGAAGCACAGCGTCGGCCCGAGCTGGTTGCCCTCGGCGGTGTGGTTGTAGACGACGTCCAGGATCACCTCGATGCCGGCGTCGTGCAGGGTACGGACCATGGTCTTGAACTCGGTCACCTGCTGTCCCAGGCCGCCCGTCGCGGCATAGCGCACGTCGGGGGCGAAGAAGCCGATCGAGTTGTATCCCCAGTAGTTGGTGAGTCCGCGATCGACGAGGTGACGATCGGCGACGAAGTGATGGCAGGGCAGGAGCTCGATCGCGGTGACGCCCAGCATGCGCAGGTACTCGATGATCGGCGGTGAGGCGAGTCCGGCGTAGGTGCCGCGGAGCGCCTCGGGCACCTGGGGGTGACGCATGGTGAACCCCTTCACGTGCACCTCGTAGATCACGGTCTCGTCGATCGGCCGCCGCAGCGGGCGATCGCTGCCCCACGAGAAGGCCGGGTCGATCACCACCGACTTGGCGACGAAGGGCGCGCTGTCACGGTCGTCGGGGGCCAGGTCCTCCTCGTCGCCGCCGACGCGGTATCCGAAGACCGCATCGTGCCAGGACACCATGCGGTCGATCGCCCGGGCGTAGGGATCGAGGAGCAGCTTGGCGGCATTGAAGCGATGGCCAGCAGCGGGCTCGTAGGGCCCCTCCACGCGGTATCCGTAGCGCAAGCCGGGCCGCGCCTCGGGGAGGTAGCAGTGCCAGACCTGGTCGTCACGCTCCTCCAGTCGGACGCGTGCCACCTCGCGATTGCCCTCCGCATCGTCGAACAGACACAGCTCGACGCTCGTCGCGTGCTCCGAGAACAGGGCGAAATTGACGCCCGCCCCGTCCCAGGTCGCACCCAGCGGATAGGCCGCTCCCGGCCAGACCTTGACGCTCAACCATCGCAGATTGCCGCAACGCGTAGCGCCAGGCTAGCCCGAACCTGCATCTGCCGCCGGTTTGAATCTCACGGCACGTCGGTTGCTTCTGGCAAGACCAGCCACTCCCGACGTCGGGGGCGCTCGTCGCCGAGGCGCGCACCCTGTGACAGATTGTAGAAAGCCCCTTTCTCGCCTTCCGGACCGGGTACGCTCGGGAGCTCGGATGCATCTCCCAGGGGTCGGCGCCGTGGCCCTGGTATCGGCGATCGCGACGATCGCGGCGGGTGCGATGCCGAGCAGCGTGGCCGTCGTGCTCCTGATTGCCGCGGTGGGAGCCGGCGCCCTCTCGGGGGGCGTCGGGCCGGCCGTCAGTGCGGGGGGCGTTGCGCTGCCCGCCTGGTGGTACATCGGCCTGCGGTTCGACCTCTTCCTGTTCGGCGCGTTCCTGCTCGGCGGCGTGCTCCTCGCCATGGCGGGCGAGAGTCTGCTTCGCAGCCGGCGGCGCGCGGCCGACCTCGCCGAGGAGCTGGCGCTGACGCAGCGCAGGCTGGTTCACGAGGCGGAGAGCCATCGCCGCGCCGACCATGCCGAGGCAGCGCTGCGTCACGCACAGGAGCGATTCGACCGGCTCGTCCGCTCCAACGTCGTGCCCGTGGTGGTCACCGATCATGACGGACGATGCCTGGACGCGAACCCCGCATTCCTGGAGCTCGTCGGGTGCGAAGCGGAGGATCTCGCGGGCGACGCCGTCCGCTGGCAGGCGCTCTCGTTGCCGGCGGAACGCCTGCTCGACGAGCGCGCCGCCGCCGAGGCAAGGACCCATGGTGCCGCGTCGCCCTACGAGCGCACCCTGGTCCGCACGGACGGCCGTCGTGTCCCGGTGCTCGTGGGCGCGCTCGCCATCGCACCCGGCGAGCCAGCGCTGCTCTGGTTCGTGATCGACCTCGGTGCCCGCCAAAAGCTGGCGGAGGAGCAGGCGGCCCGCGCCCTGCTCGACGTCATCTTCGAGACGGCGCCCGTCGGTCTCGGGCTCTACGATCACGAGCTGCGATTTCTCCGGGTCAATCGCCGGCTCGCCGAGATCAACGGGTTGCCGCCGGAGGCGCAGCTGGGACGGCGCCTCCCGGAGGTGCTGCCGGAACTCGGCCCCGAGGTGCTCGAGCAGTTCGCGCGCGTCATCGAGACCGGTGAGTCGCTCGAGCACGCGGAAGCGCACGGCCGCACGCCGGCTTCACCCGACGAGCGTCATTTCGAGGTGAGCTACTATCCCGTGCGGGCGCCCGGCGCGCCGTTCTTCAGCGTCGCCGCGATCGTCTACGAGGTGACCGATCGCCGGCGGGCGGAGGAGGAGCGCGAGGCGCTGCTCCGCGAGGCCGAGCGCGCGCGAAGCGAGGCGGAGCTGGCCAGCCGGGCGAAGGACGAGTTCCTCGCGGTCCTCTCGCACGAGCTGCGGGCCCCTCTGCAAGGCGTGCTGGGGTGGGTGACCCTGCTGCGCGAAGAGCGCCTCGAGGCCAGCCAGCAGGCGCGGGCCCTGCAGGCGATCGAGCGCAGCACGCGGCTGCAGACCCAGGTCATCAACGACCTGCTGGACGTGTCCCGCATCATCAGCGGCAAGCTGACCGTGGAGGCGCGTCCGCTGGACGTCACGGCGGCCGTACGCGAGGCGGTCGCCCGCGTCCGGCCGGCCGCGGCCGCGCGCGGGATCACGCTGGACGCCAGCATCGTCGACCGTGGGGTCTCCCTGGGCGACGCCCAACGCTGGCAGCAGGTGCTGGACAACCTGCTGTCGAATGCGATCAAGTTCACGCCCGCCGGGGGGTCGGATCGCGGTGCGCTGCGAGCATGCGGGCGAAGAGATCACGATCGTCGTGGAGGACAGCGGCGAGGGGATCGCGCCCGAGTTCCTGCCGCACGTGTTCGAGCGGTTTCGCCAGGCCGACGCGAGCAGCTCGCGGCCGCACGGCGGACTCGGTCTCGGCCTGGCGATCGCGCGGCGGCTGGTCGAGCTCCAGGGAGGGCGGATCACCGCGGACAGCGAGGGCGTGGGACGCGGCGCGAGGTTCACGATCCACCTGCCGATGCACGATCCCGACGCCATCTGTCCCGCGGTCGCGCCGGAGTCGCCGCGCGGCGAGATGAGGGGACGGCACCTCCTGGTCGTCGAGGACGATCCGGACTCGCGCGAAGCCATCGCGCTGGCCCTCGAGCTGCACGGCGGACACGTGCGAGCCGCCGGATCCGTCGACGAGGCCCTCGCCCTGCTCGACGACCCGCTCGACGCCGTCCTGAGCGATCTCTCGATGCCGGGGAAGGACGGCTATGCGCTGCTCGAGCGGCTCCGGGCTCGCGGCGTCGATGCGCCCGTCGTGGCCGTCAGCGGCTTCGCGACGCCGGAGGATCGGGAGCGCGCGCTCGCGGCCGGCTTCAGCGCCCACCTGGCGAAGCCGGTCGACGTCGACGTGCTGCTCAACACCGTCGCCAGGCTGCTCGGGCGCTGAACGACCGATGAGGCGTGCGCACGACATGCCATTCGGCGCCGCGCTCTGCGCGGATGGCGGCGTGGCGTTTCGCTTGTGGGCTCCGGGAGCCCGGCGGGTCGACGTGCGACTCGCCGGGAGCGCCGGCCGGCCGATCCCGATGACCGGCCCGGACGCGGGCTGGTACGTCGCGCGCAGCGACACCGCCGGTGCCGGCACGCTCTACCAGTTCGTCATCGACGGCGAGCTCGCGGTGCCCGACCCTGCGTCCCGCTTCCAGCCGCGTGACGTGCACGGCCCGAGCGAGGTCGTCGATCCCACCGCCTTCGACTGGCACGACACGGCGTGGCATGGACGCCCGTGGCACGAGAGCGTGCTCTACGAGCTCCACCTGGGCACGTTCACGCCCGCCGGAACGTATGGGGGGGCGGCCGCGCGCCTCGACTACCTGGCCGACCTCGGCATCACCGCGGTGGAGGTGATGCCGCTCGCCGAGTGCCCCGGGGCGCGCAACTGGGGCTACGACGGCGTGCTCCCGTTCGCGCCCGAGCACACCTACGGGCGACCCGAGGAGCTGAAGGCCTTCGTCCAGGCGGCGCACGATCGCGGCCTCATGGTCTTCGTCGACGTCGTCTACAATCACTTCGGTCCGGAGGGGAATCATCTCCACCGCTATGCGCCGCAGTTCTTCACCGAGCGCCACGCCACCCCGTGGGGGGCGGCCATCGACTTCGACGGCCCGCACAGCCGCACGGTGCGCGACTACTTCATCCACAATGCGCTCTACTGGATCGAGGAGTTTCACGTCGACGGGCTGCGCCTCGACGCCGTGCATGCGATCCACGACGACAGCAGGCCCGACATCCTCGCCGAGCTGGCGGCGGCCGTGCACGGCGCAGCGCCGGACCGCCGCGTGCATCTCGTGCTCGAGAACGACGACAACACGGCGCGATATCTCGAGCGCGACGCCGCCGGCAGGGCGCGGGCGTACGCGGCCCAGTGGAGCGACGACGTCCACCACGTCCTGCACGTGCTGACGACCGGAGAGACGGGCGGCTACTACGCCGACCATGCCGCCGCGGCGCGTGCCCGGCTCGGCCGCACGCTCGCCGAGGGCTTCGACTACCAGGGCGAGCACTCGCCACACCGCGGCCGGCGCCGCGGGCAGCCGAGCGCCCACCTGCCGCCCACCGCCTTCGTCTCGTTCCTTCAGAACCACGATCAGATCGGCAATCGCGCCATGGGCGAGCGCATCGGTTCGCTGGCGCCGGCGGCGGCCCTTCGTGCCGCCGTCGCGATCGTGCTCCTGTCGCCCTCGATCCCGCTGCTCTTCATGGGGGAGGAGTGGAACGCGCCCGAGCCGTTCGTCTTCTTCTGCGACGTCGGACCGGAGCTGGCCGATGCGGTGCGAGAAGGCCGCCGGCGAGAGTTCGCGCACTTCCCGGAGTTCGCCGACGAGGCCGCACGAGCCCGGATTCCGGATCCGCTCGCGCTCGCGACGTACGAGAGCGCCAAGCTCGACTGGTCGCTGCTCTCCGAGCCCGCGCACGGCGCGTGGCTCGATCACCATCGTGCGCTGCTGGCCATTCGCCGGCGCGAGATCGTGCCTCGCCTCGCGGGATTGGCGAGGGGCAACGCGGAGCACGCGGTGCACGGCGGCAAGGTCGTCGAGGTGCGCTGGCGGCTCCGGGAGGGCGCGGTGCTGCAGCTCCTCGCATGGCTCGGGGCGGAGCCCATCGACGGTCTGGCGCTGCGGCTCGCCGGACGCGCGCTCCACTCGACCGCGCCCGGCGTCGTCGCGGCCGGAGAGATTCACGCGCTGCCGCCGTGGTTCGTGAGCTTCTCGCTGGCGGCGCCCGCGGGGGCGGGGTGACGGCGGATCTCGACGAGGCCGCGGCCTCCTCGTCGTCGAGCAGCCCGCGCTCCCGTTCCGAAGGAGCGGCGGGGGCAGCGAGCGGGCTGGCGCTCCCGCGCTCGACCTATCGCCTCCAGTTGAGTCCCCACTTCACGCTCCGGAACGCCCTCGACGCCGTTCCCTATCTCGACGCGCTCGGCATCAGCCACGTCTATGCCTCGCCCTTCCTGAAGGCGCGCCCCGGCAGCGAGCACGGCTACGACATCACCGATCACAACGCTCTCAACCCGGAGATCGGCGACTGGGACGACTTCGTACGCTTCAGCGATGCCCTGGGCGCCCGCGCGATGGGGCTGATTCTCGATTTCGTTCCCAACCACATGGGGATCGGCAAGGCGGACAACGCCTGGTGGCTGGACGTCCTCGAGTGGGGCAGGGCGTCGCCCTACAGCGACTACTTCGACATCGACTGGATGCCCGCGCAGCCGTGGCTGAGGGGCAGGGTGCTGCTTCCCATCCTCGGGGACCACTACGGCGTCGTCCTGACGCGCGGCGAGCTGACCCTCCGGTTCGCTGCCGAGGAGGGCACGCTCAGCGTCTGGTATCACGACCACCGGCTGCCGCTGCGCCCCGGCTCGTACGCCGCCGTGATCCGGCGCGGCCTCGGAGCCGGGCGGGCCGGTGCCGACGGGGCCGAGTCCACCTTCGAGCGGATCGCACGTGATCTTGGTCGCGCCGACCGGCCGACCCGGCGGCGCGAGGAAGCGCACCGCCAGGTGGCGGCGCTCCAGGCCGATCTCGGCGCGCTCTGTGCCGGCCATGCCGAGGCGGCCCGGTTCATGGCCGACGCGACCGCTGCATTCAACGGCACCGCCGGCGATGCGGAGAGCTTCCGGGCGCTGCACGCGTTGCTCGAGCGCCAGCACTACCGGCTGGCCTTCTGGCGGGTCGGCGCCGACGAGATCAACTACCGGCGCTTCTTCAACATCAACGAGCTCGCCGGCATTCGCATGGAGAACCGCACGCTCTTCGACGCCGCACACCGCCTGCTCGGTCGCATGATCCGGGAAGGCCGCGTGCAGGGCATCCGACTCGACCACATCGACGGCTTGTTCGATCCCCGGGGCTACTGCCGCAAGCTGCAGGCGTTCGCACGGGCGAACGCCTCGCATGGCGATCCGGACGGACGGCGGCGATTCTACGTCGTGGTCGAGAAGATTCTCGCGCATCACGAGACGCTGCGATCGGACTGGGAGATTGCCGGCACGACGGGGTACGATTTCACGAGCCTGGTCAACGGTCTCTTCGTCGATCCCGCCAGCGAGAGCACCTGGGACCTGCTCTATCGCGACTTCGTCGGCGATCGGGGGCCGTTCCGGGACATGGTGCTGGCGGCCAAGGACACGGTGATCGAGACGCTGCTGTCGGGTGAGCTGAACGTCCTCGCCAACGCGCTCGAGCGCATCGCCGAACGGGACTGGGGCACGCGCGACTACACGATGAAGCGCCTGCGCGATGCGCTGAAGGCCGTCGTGTCGTACTTCCCCGTCTATCGCACGTACGTCAGCGAGCGCGAGACCTCGGCGGAGGATCGGCGCGACATCGACTGGGCGGTCGAGCAGGCCCGGCGGAGCTGGCGCGGAGCCGACCGCGAGGTCCTGGACTTCGTGCACGACGCGCTCACCGGCGATCTCGCCGGGCGCGGGAAGTCGTTCCGGCGCAGCGAGGTGCTGCGCTTCGCCATGCGCTTCCAGCAGTACACCGGTCCGATCATGGCCAAATCGATGGAGGACACTGCCTTCTATCGCTATCCCCGTCTGCTCTCTCTCAACGAGGTGGGCAGCGATCCGCGGCAATTCGGGGTGTCGGTGGCGGCGTTCCACCATGCCAACCAGCAACGCGCGCGGGACTGGCCGCATTCGATGCTCACGACCGCCACCCACGACACCAAGCGGGGGGAGGATGCGCGGCTCCGCATCGATGCCCTGTCGGAGATGCCGGCGCAATGGCGGCCGCGGCGTGCGGCGCTGGTCCGAGCTCGCCCGTTCCGTGCGGCGCGAGATCGAGGGCTCGCCCGCGCCGTCGCCGGTCGACGAGTTCATGATCTACCAGACGTTGCTCGGCGCATGGCCCGTGGAGCTCCTCGGTGGATCGCCGGATCGTGCGGCGCTCGCCGGCTTTCTCGCCCGGATCGAGCGCTACGTGATCAAGGCGGTGCGCGAGGCCAAGGTCGTGAGCAGCTGGGAGAATCCCGCGGAGGCGTACGAGGCGGCCTGCATCGGGTTCGTGCGCGGTATCTTGAACCCGGCCCATCCCGTCCTGGCCGATCTCTCCGGGTTTGCCGAGCGGGTCGCGTTCGTCGGCATGCTGAGCGGACTCGCGCAGCTCGTGCTGCGGCTGACCGCCCCCGGGGTTGCCGACACGTATCAGGGCACCGAGCTGTGGGACCTGAGCCTCGTCGACCCCGACAACCGCGCGCCGGTCGACTTCGCCGCACGAAGCCGGCTGCTGGAGGAGCAGCAGCCGGCCGCGAGCGTGGAGGAGGTGAGCGCTGCGCTCGCGACCTGGTCGGACGGCCGGATCAAGATGCTGGTCCTGCATCGGCTGCTTCGGCTGCGCCGTCGCCTGGCCGAGGTCTGGCTGGAGGGGAGCTACGACTCGCTCGCCACCTCCGGCGCGCACGCGGACCGCCTCGTGGCCTTCGCCCGACGGCATGGCGCCGAGCGCATCGTCGTCGTCGCGGGGCGGCTGTTCGGCACGCTCCTGGCGACCGATGCGCGTCGCTATGACGGGAGCGTGTGGGAGGACAGTGCGGTCGTGCGGGAGCCGGATCTCGTCGGCACCTGGCAGGACACCCTCACCGGCGCGCCGGTCGAGTTCGCGGAGGGCGGCTCCGGCCTGCCCGCGGCCGGGGTCCTGTCCGTGCTGCCGGTCGCGGTGCTGGTGCGCGGGCTGGAGTGAGCCCGTCAGGCGGCGGCCGCGGTCTCGCCTGCGGCCAGCGTCACGACGGTGATCTCCCGCGGT
The DNA here is from genome assembly GCA_963815115.1 of uncultured delta proteobacterium. Lineage (GTDB taxonomy): Bacteria > Desulfobacterota > Binatia > DP-6 > DP-6 > CAVQLX01. The sequence goes on from CAWFFN010000007.1 coordinate 49,718, forward strand.
ACGGCGATGCGCACCCGCTGGCCGCTCGTGCCGAGCCCGCTGTTCACGTGCAGCACGGAGGAACCGCTGGTGAAGGTCCCGGCATCGAGGTGGGTCATGAGCAGGCGGGCCGGGTTCACGGCGGGCAGCCCCGGTATGGCCACCTGGCCGCCGTGGGTATGGCCCGCGAGGGTCAGCGGGACGCCGAGGCCGGCGGCGGTCGCGAATGCCGCGGGCTGGTGCACCAGCACGACGCAGGGCTCGCCATCCGGAACCTGGGCGTGGAGGCGCGGCAGCATGTCCGCGCTCTGCGGGCCGGGCCGATCCTCGAGGCCGATCAGGTGGAAGGTCGCGCCGCGCACGTTCACCCGCACGGCCTCGTCGCGCAGCAGCCGCCAGTCGGTGTGGGTGCGCAGCGCACCCGCGACCCGATCGGAGCCGGCGTAGCGATCGTGGTTGCCGAGCACGGCGTACACGCCATGACGGGCGCGGAGGCGCGCCAGCTCTGGCGTCCAGTGCGCCAGATCGGTGGTCGGCGAATCGATCAGGTCGCCGGACACGCAGACGACGTCCGGGTCGAGCGCGTTCACCCGATCGATCGCCTCGCGCAACGTCTGGCGATGCGCGGTCGGCCCGAGATGCAGGTCGCTGATGTGCACGATGCGCACGCCGTCGACCGTCGATGCCAAGCCCGGCATGGGCACGTCGAGGCGGGTGGTGCGCAGCCTCCGGTGACCCCGGGTGTAGCCCCAGGCGGCGATCGCCATTCCCACGGTGACGGCCGCAACCGCCAGCGGTGCGAAGAGCGGCCCGAAGTAGGTCCCGGCCTGGGCGTCCAGCGCGCCGGCCTGCGCCGGCAGCGCGCCGACGGCCGCCCCGGCGATGAGCCAGGCCCCGGCGACGAGGCCGAGTGCACCCGCGCCCGCCGCGGCCACCACGCCACCCGCCAGGACGACGCCGCCGGCGACGTGGAGCGCGGGCGCCGAGTGCCGCTCGCGGTCGAAGGCCTCTGCCGCGAGGCGGTTGAACAGAGTGAGCCCGGCGAGAGCGGCCAGGTGCACGAGCCAGGAGCCGGGCGCGCCGCCGAGCCAGCAGGCGAGGGTCCACTCCCCGAGCGCGCCCGCGAGCGCCACGGTCGTCCAGAAGTTGCCGAAGATGAGCTGCGCGAACCAGGTCACGTGTTGTCGAGCCAGCGCGGCGTGCAAGTTCGCATCGTGGAGTTCATAGCCGAGCGGCCGGACCGGGGCGAGGGCAGGCTGGCATCATCTAAGGCTGGTCCGGTGCCGCCGGACGCACGACGTGCCGCGGGCATATAGACCTGACGGCCGATCGCTCGGTCCTGTGTCGGTACGCCGTGCCGATTCGTCATCGAGATCTCTGCTACTCTTCCCGGATGGAGCGGATGTTCGCCGTCCTGGGCGCCCTCTCGGCTGGTCTGGCGGTCGTGGCGGGCGCCTTCGCCGCGCACGGGCTGCGGGCCCGCATCACGCCCGAGCTGCTGGCGGTGTTCGAGACCGGCGCGCGATATCAGATGTATCACGCGCTCGGGCTGCTGGCCGTGGCGTGGGCGCTCGGTCGCTGGCCGGCGAGCCCCGCCGGAGCGGCGGGGTGGCTCTTCGTCGCCGGCACGGTGCTCTTCTCGGGGAGTCTCTATCTGCTCGCGCTCGGCAGCCCGAGCTGGCTCGGCGCGGTGACGCCGTTCGGCGGCCTGTGCTTCATCGCGGGCTGGGCGGTGCTGGCGTGGGCCGCGGGCCGGAGCTAGCGCTCGACGCGACGTCTCGATGGCGGTCGTTACCGTCACGCGCAGCCCGTGCCGGACGGCCGCTTCCGCGGTCGCCCGCCGCGGACAGGCCGCCGACCTGTACCAGCTTCGCGACCACCGCGTCGACGACGCCCGCGAGTTGCGGGACGACGCGGCTCAGTCGACGATGGGCGGAGCCGTCGGCGCCATGGTCGCGAGCGGCAGGGAGAAGCGGAAGGTGGCGCCGGCGCCGGGACGCGAGCTCGCCCACAGGCGGCCGCCGTGCGACTCGACGATCGAACGGCTGATGGCCAGCCCGAGCCCGAGCCCGTGGGCCTTGGTGGTGAAGAAGGGCGTGAAGAGGCGGCGCTCGACCGCGGGCGCGAGGCCGCTGCCGGTGTCGCTCACCGCGACCTCGATCGCGCCCTGCTGCGCTGCCGTGGCGACCATCACCTCGCGCCGGCTGCCGTCGCGCCACCGCGGCGGCCTCGACGCCGTTCAGCATCAGGTTGAGCATCACCTGCTCGATCTGCGTGCCGTCGGCCTGCACCGGGGCAGGTCGGTCGCGCCCTCGAGCCGGACCGTGACGCCGTGCAGGCGCGCCTGCGGCTCGAGCAGGCGCACCGCCTCGGCGGCGAGCGCGTTCACGTCGACGCCGTCGCTCGCGGCGTCTCGCGCTGCACCAGGTCGCGGATGCCGCGCAGGATCTCGCCCGCGCGCAGGCCCTCGTGCGCGATCTCCTCGAAGGCCTGCCGGAGCGCGTCGGGATCGACGGCGCCGGCGCGCAGCCGCTGCACGCCGCCCTGGGCATAGTTGGTGATCGCGCAGAGCGGCTGGTTGATCTCGTGCGCCAGCGCCGCCGCCATCTCGCCCATGGTGTGCAGGCGCAGCACGTGCGCCAGCTCCGCCTGGTGCTGGCGCAGCGCCTCGTGCGCGCGCTTGAGCGCCACGGTTCGCTCGCGACCCGCTGCTCGAGCCGCTGCGCGAGGCGGCGCACGGCGGGTTCCGCCCTGCGCCGCTCGAGCAGCTCGGGGCGCAGCCCCAGCCGGTACTGGTTCACCTCGCTGGACGCCAGCAGCGAGAGCAGGAAGGCGATCACGACGGCGGCAGCGGGATCGCGCGCCACGGCGCCGAGGCTGCCGTCATGCAGGATCACGGCGACGACCAGCGCGACGGCGCCGACGGCGACGGTCGCCAGCTGGGCCATCACCCCCCACGGCACGATGGCGGCGGTGGTGAGCGCGGCGCCGACGAACAGCACCGTGGTGGTCTCGATACTCGCCGCCGTGACTGATGATGCGGTCCGTGGCGGTGAGCACGTAGCAGGTGGAGACGACCAGGATCGCCATGGAGCGGGCGCGCCGCACCGCCCAGGGCTGGCCGACCAGGACCATCGCGCCGAGGCCGAGCGAGACGCCGAACGCCTTGAACAGGAGCGAGCGCAGCATCTCCGGGCGCCACGCCGCCAGGTCGAGGAGCGCGTAGGTCGTCGCCCCGATCAGGCACATGGCCAGGATGAAGCGAACGCGCCGGACGAGGAGGCGCCGGGTCGGGAGGTTCGCACGCCGCAGCCGAACGCGGGTCATCAGGATGCGCCCACCGATGGGGCGTACCATGTGGGCGCGGCCGATTTGAAGGGAAGGTGAGGCCCCCCGGGCGTTTGGCCGGATCCACGTGAGGCCACGGCCTTTCGATGCTTTTCCCGCCGCCGGGGCCTCTGCTATCCAGGCCCTCCATGGCGCGCGTGCGCACGATCGATCCCGGGCGTCTCCCCAGGCATTTCGAGGCGCCGGCCGCCGAGGCACGCTGGCACGCCGAGTGGGAGCGGCTCGGGGTCCCCACCTACGACCCGAATCGCGGCCGGGACCAGACGTTCGTGATCGACACGCCGCCGCCCACCGTGTCGGGCTCCCTGCACGTCGGACACGTGTTCAGCTACACCCAGACGGACGTCATCGCGCGCTACCAGCGCATGCGGGGCCGCAGCGTCTTCTATCCCATGGGGTGGGACGACAACGGCCTGCCGACCGAGCGGCGGGTGCAGAACGCGCGCCACGTGCGCTGCGACCCGACCGTCACGACCAGCCTCGGGCCCGTGCCGGCGCCCACGGCCCGAGGAGTTCAAGCAGCCGCCCCGCCTGGTCTCGCGCCCGGACTTCATCGCCACCTGCCTCGAGGTGACGCGCGAGGACGAGGAGGCGTTCAAGGCGCTCTGGCGGCGCCTCGGGTCTCTCGGTGGACTGGCGCGAGGAGTACTCGACCATCGACGACCGCTGCCGCCGGCTGGCGCAGCTGTCGTTCCGCGACCTCTGGGAGAAGGGGCATCTCTACAACGTCGACGCGCCCACGATGTGGGACGTCGATTTCCAGACCGCGGTGGCCCAGGCGGAGGTCGAGGACCGGCCGACGCGCGGCGCCTTTCACCACATCGCGTTCGCCGTCGAGGGGCAGGGCGACGGCTTCGTCGTCGCCACCACGCGTCCCGAGCTGCTCGCCGCCTGCGTGGGCGTGACCGCGCATCCGGACGACGCGCGCTACCGGCGCGCTCTTCGGCAAGCGGGCCGTGACGCCCATCTTCCGCGCGCCGGTGCCGGTCTTCCCGAGCGCGCTCGCCGATCCCGAGAAGGGGACCGGCATCCTCATGGTGTGCACCTTCGGCGACGCCACCGACGTCGGCTGGTGGCGCGAGCAGGGGCTCGCGCTGCGGCAGATCGTGGGAAGAAACGGTCGCCTCGCTGCCGTCGAGTTCGGCGCCCCGGGATGGGAGAGCCAGGATGCCGCGCGCGCGAACCGCGCGTACGCCGACCTGGTCGGCAAGACCGTGCACTCGGCGCGTCAGATCGTCGTCGAGCAGCTACGCGATCCGGCGAACGCCGCCGCCGGCAGCGACGCTCCGCTGCGCGCCGAGCCGCAGCCGATCGAGCACTCCGTCAAGTACTACGAGAAGGGCGAGCGGCCGCTGGAGTTCGTCACCAGCCGGCAGTGGTTCGTGCGCCTGCTCGACAAGAAGGATGCGCTGCTCTTGAAGGGCGACGAGGTCCGCTGGCACCCCGACTTCATGCGCCTGCGCTATCGCAACTGGACCGAGAACCTGAACACGGACTGGTGCATCAGTCGCCAGCGCTTCTTCGGGGTGCCCATCCCGCTGTGGTATCCGCTCGACGCCGCGGGATCGCCGGACTTCGCGCACCCGATCGTCGCGCCCGCGGAGATGCTGCCGGTGGATCCGACCACCGACGTGCCTCCCGGCCGGCGCGCCGCGGAACGCGGCGTGGCCAGCGGGTTCGTCGGCGAGACCGACATCTTCGACACCTGGTTCACCAGCTCCCTCACGCCGCAGATCAGCTCGCGGTGGCTCCTCGACCCCGCGCGCCACGCCCGGCTCTTCCCCGCCGACCTGCGGCCGCAGGCCCACGAGATCATCCGGACCTGGGCGTTCTACACCATCGCCAAGGCGCTGCTGCACGAGAACGCCGTCCCGTGGCGGCACGTCGCCGTGTCGGGATGGATCCTCGATCCCGACCGCAAGAAGATGTCGAAGAGCCGCGGCAACGTGGTGACGCCGATGCACCTGCTCGACGAGTACGGCGCCGACGGCGTGCGCTACTGGGCGGCGTCGGCGCGGCTGGGCACCGACACGGCGTTCGACGACAAGGTGCTGAAGGTCGGCAAGCGGCTCGTCACCAAGCTCTTCAACGCCGGCAAGTTCGTCCTGTCGCAGGACGGCGAGGAGGCGCCCATCGTCGCCGAGCTGGACCGCGCCTTCGTGCACCGGCTGCGCGGGCTGGTCGAGCGCGTGACGGCGTCGCTGGACGAGTTCGAGTACGCCCAGGCGCTGCAGGAGACGGAATCCTTCTTCTGGCACGACTTCACCGACACCTACCTCGAGCTGGTCAAGGCGCGCGCGCGCGGCGAGGGCGGCGGGTCGGCGATCGCCGCCCTCCGACTCGGGCTCTCGGTGCTGCTGCGGCTCTTCGCGCCCGCGCTGCCCTACATCACCGAGGAGGTGTGGTCGTGGGCCTTCGCCGCGGAGGCGGGGCACCCGAGCATCCACCGCGCTCCCTGGCCCGGGACGGCCGACCTCGGCGCCGTGCCGCCGCCGCGCGAGCCGGCCTGCTTCGACGCCGCGGTCACGTGTCTCGCCGCGATCAACAAGGCGAAGTCCGAGGGTGGCGTGTCGGTCGGGCGGGGCGTCGCCGCCGTCACCCTGGCGGCGAGCCCGACGACGCTCGCGCGCCTGGAGCCCGCGCTCGCCGACGTGCTGGCGTCGGCGCGGGTGACCGGGCACTCCGTGGCGCCGCGCCCGGCGCTCGCCGACGGCATCTTCGAGGTGGCGGACGTGACGTTCGCGCCGGTCGAGGAGCGCTGACCACGGACGCTCCGTTCGATCATCCGCACGTGGCGGCGCTCATCGCGCTGGCGCTGGCGGAGGACCTGGGTCGTGGCGATCGGACGTCGCAGGCGACGGTGCCCGATGGGGTGCGGGCACGCGGCCGGCTGCTGGCGAAGGAGAAGCTGGTCGTCTGCGGGCTCCCGCTGGTGCCGCAGGTCTTTTCCCGCCTGGGCCCCGTCGGCTGCGAGCTGCTCGCCGCGGAGGGGCAGGTCGTGCCGGCAGGCGACGTGGTGGCGACGGTCGAGGGCAGCGCGCGCGCCCTGCTCGCCGGCGAGCGTCTCGTGCTCAATCTCGTCCAGCACCTGTGCGGCATCGCGACGCTCACCCGGCGCTACGTGGAGCGCGTCGCCGGCACGGCGCTCGTCGTGCGCGACACGCGCAAGACCGTCCCCGGGATGCGGGTGCTGGCCAAGTATGCCGTTCGCACCGGCGGTGCCCGCAACCATCGCATGGCACTCGACGATGCCATCCTGGTGAAGGACAACCACCTGACGCTCGGCGGAGGCGACTTCGATGCCGCCGTGCGGGCGGCACGCCAGCGCTTTCCCGATCTCCCACTCGAGGTCGAGTGCCGCACGCTGGCGGAGGTCGAGCGCGCGCTGGCGGCGGCGCCGGATCTCATCCTGCTCGACAACATGTCGCTCGACGACATGGCCGCCGCCGTGCGCCTCGCCGCCGATCGCGTGCCGCTCGAGGCCTCCGGCGGGATCACGCTGGAGCAGCTCACGGCGGTGGCGGCGACGGGGGTGCGCTACGTCGCCATCGGGACGCTCACCCACTCCGCGCCGGCGGCGGATCTGAGCCTGAAGCTCGAGCGGGTCGAGTAGTGGCCACGTCGTCGGGTCCGTAGGGCAGCCCTTCGCCGCCTCCAGGAAGATGTTTGTCGACTACGCCGTGAGACGGAAGCGTTCGGCGGCGGCAGCTGCCCGGAGTGATCGGTCGGCGCAGGCGAAGCCATCACACGACTCGTCGACCGCACGTGCCGCACGGGCGCTCGCCAGCTGCACCGCATCGTAGGCCCGCAGTCCGTGTAGGGCGGAGAGCCGGGCGGCATCCTCGAGCAGCTCAGGAACGATACCCACTACCACGAATCGCGGTGGCGCATCGTCGTGCCCCAGGTAGTCGACCTCGAAGGCAGACGTCAGGACATCGGCCTGCTCGGTCGTCAGCTCGCCCCGACGGTGCTTTCGCCAGATCGCTGCCGGTACCTCGAGGCGGGCGAGACATGACACGACCAGAACGTCCAGCTTGCGGATCATGGTATGCCCCGGCTCGTCGGCATAGATCTTCACCACCGCCGAGGAGTCGGCGAAGACGCTCACCGGCGACCTTCGGAAACGAGCCGGCTGAGCGGCCGACCGCGCCCCGCCGCCGCGCGCGCCTTGGCAAGCGCCCGGGCGGGCGGCCGAGGGCGGCGCCCCGGCGGCGCGGCCATCAGCAAGTCGGCTCGTGCCAGGCGCTCCCGCAGCGACTGCGCCTCGTCGCCCGCGTACTCGGGATCGACGGCAGCACCGAGCACCGCCGCCGCGAGCCCGTTCACGCTCTGACGGCGCGCGCGTGCCGCGGCCCGGAGCCGGTCGAGGAGCTCGTCGGAGAGGCGAAGGGTCAGCTGTGACATGCGTCCGTGATTGCTATCATGACATCAGATGTCAAGGGGCAGCTCGCGAGGGGAATACCAGGCGGGCGAGCCGCGTGTAGGCCGTCCGTGTGCTGATCCCGCTCCGGCCGCCTCGGCCGCGCGTGGAGCGGTTTGCCCGATCGGGTTCATGCCGGTATCGTTCCCGCTCGATGCGGCGGGTCACGCTCCTGGTGGTGGTCGGTCTTCTCGCCGCCTGCGGCCGCGATGCGCTGCCGCCCAAGCTGACGATCGAGCACGTCGTCTCGGACCTGGCGCCGCCGCTCGCGCCGGGGGCCAGCGTCGAAGGACCATCGGCGAGCGGCGTGCGGCGTGCGGTGCTCCAGCCCGGGTACCACGCCGGCTGCGGCGCGCCGCAGGACGCACTCGTGACACCGCCCGGCGCCGCGGTGCGCTTTCACCTCGACGTGCCGCCGGACGGCATGCTCCGGTTCAGCACGGGTGTGGAAGGCGACAAGCAACGTCATCCCGAGCTGAGCGGCGCGGACTTCCGGGTGACGGTCGACGGGGAGAGCGCCTTCACCCGCGTCGTCAATCCGGCGAGCAGGCGCAAGGATCGCTGCTGGATCGATGGCGTGGTCGACCTGCGCCCGTGGGTGGGCCGGAGCGTGGACGTGGTCTTCGAGACGCGCATGGAACGGCCCGACCATGCGCTCGCCGGGACGGCCGGGTGGAGCCGCATGCGCCTGGTCCGCCAGGAGCAGCGCGAACGTCAGGCCGCAGGCAGCGGGCCGAACGTGCTCGTCCTCCTGGTCGACACCCTGCGGGCGGATCGGCTCGGTATCTATGGTGCGAACCCGAGCCCGAGTCCGGCGCTCGATCGCTTCGCCGCCCGCGGACTCGTCTTCGACGTGGCCGTCGGGCAGGCATCGTGGACCATGCCCGCCGTGGCGTCGATCTTCAGCGGGCTGCATCCGCGCAGCCATGGTGCGGTAGGAAGTGACGCCGACGACGGGCACGGTCACTCCGGAAGCGGCACGCTGCTGCCCGACAGCGTCGTCACGATGGCCGAGACCGCGCAGGGAGCCGGTGTGACCACCTTCGGCCTCTCGACGAATCTGATCGTGAGCCGCGCCAGCAACCTCGCGCAGGGCTTCGAGACCTTCTTCGAGCTGCCCTTCGACCACAAGACCCGGGACTTCGTCCGCGCCGCCGTGGTGAACCGGCGGTTCCTCGACTGGGTGCGCCGGGAACGCCGCCTGCGCTTCTTCGCCTATCTGCACTACATGGAGCCGCACGGCCCGTACGCGCCGCCACAGGATCTGCGCCCGAAGCCGCCGCCCGGCATCCGGGACGATCTGGCGGCGGGCTGGGTGCAGGAGTTCGCCCTGGCGGTGAACGAGCATCGGCTCCCGCCACCGAGCCCCGCCGTGCTGGCCCACCTCCGGGCGCTCTACGAAGGCGACATCCGCAGCTGGGACGACGCGTTCGGCGAGCTGGTGAAGCAGCTCGAGGCGGACGGCATCCTCGACCGCACGATCGTCGTGGTCACGGCCGACCACGGCGAGGAGTTCCTCGAGCACGGCAACCTCACCCACGGCGGGCACCTCTACGAGGAGACCGTCCACATCCCGCTGGTGGTCGTCGGGCCCGGCATTCCGGCCGGTCGCCGCACCGACATGGCGCAGGGGATCGACCTCTTGCCGACCATCGCCTCGATCCTCGGCGCGCCGGCCCCTGCCGGCCTGCCAGGCCGGGACCTCCTCGCCACGCAGACGGCGGGGGACGTGGTGTCGGAGATCGTCGGGGGCTTCGGCGACGACGCCAAGGGAAGCACGGTCGCGCTGCGCACCGCGCGCTGGAAGCTCATCCGCCTGCCCGATGGGAGCGGCACCGAGCTGTACGACCTCGCGAACGACCCCGGGGAGCGCACCAACCTGGCGGCGACCTCGGAGGAGACCGCGGCGCTCGGCGCGCGCCTCGATCGCTGGGCGGCGAGCGCGCCGCCGCCGCCGCGCTCGACGGGGACCGATCCCACGCTGCGCGCCAAGCTGCGCCAGCTCGGCTACGTCGAGTAGCGCAGGCAGAGTACCGGAAGCGATCAACTTCCCGGCGCGATCAGCGGGATCGCCTGCCGACCATGCTTGCGGTACACGGAGAAGTCCCCGTCGATCGTGAGCACCGCGGCGCCGCCTTCAGTGGCGCACATCCCGACGCAGGGTGCCCCGCCGCGGAAAATTCCGCGCCAGGGTCGCCAGGTAGGCGCGCGCCTCCCGCCGCTGGCACTCGGCGAGCAGGCGCTTCGGGTCGATGGGCTCCACCGGACGATACGGCATCGCGGCCAGGTAGCGGGCGTACCAGCGCAGACCCCAGGCGATGCGCGGCAGGCTGCGATTGCGGAGCGCGTACACCGCGGCGCCCTCTCCGAAGCAGGTGTGGTGGTCGAGGAAGTACTGCGGGGTCAGCTTCCCGGGCACGATCCAGTGGTCGACGACGGCGTCGGGCGCGTAGTGGATCTCGCCCGCGCGCCGGTCGAGACGCGCACACAGGTCGGCGTCCTCGTGCACGAAGTGGCGCGTACCGTGCGGGCCGAGGACGTCGCAGAACCCGCCCTCGCGGATCACGTCCGCCGTGCGCAGGCACAGGTTGGCGCTGGGGGGATACCATTCGCCGCCGCGATGATGGACGCGACGGCGCACGCCGCCGAGGTCGTAGGAGCCGGCGGCCTCGTGGAAGTCGGGAGTGAACCAGCGCGGGGGCGGGACGCTGAGCTGCAGGATGAGCGGGCCGCCGACGCCGGCGATCGCCCGATCCGTCAGCGGGGCGACGAGCGCGGCGAGCCACCCGGGACGGGGGACCGCATCGTCGTCGAGGAACGCGATCAGCTCGCCGCGTGCCGCCGCGAGACCCGCGTTGCGCCCGTGCGACGCGCCGAGCCGCGGCTCGGCGAGCACGCGCAGCGGCGGTCCCTCGACGCGCAGGAGCTCGGCGAGCACGGCCGGCGTGTGGTCGGCGGAGGCGTTGTCCACCACCAGCACCTCGGCGCCCGGGTGCCGGCGCGCCTCGGCCAGGGTGGCGCGCACGCACCGGGTGAGGATGTCGGCGCGATTGTGGGTGGTGATCACCACGCTGACCGGGCACGACTTCATGCGCGGGGCGCTTGCTGCACGCGACTCGCAGACCGGGGCCAGCAGTGGGGTAGGTGCCGTGTCGCGCGCCCGCTACGCGTGGCCGGTCCCCGAGAGAGCCGCGCCGGCCGGGAACGGACGCCCGGCTTCCTCCGGCTCGTAGATCTTCATCTGATCCTTGATGAAGTGGAGCGGATCGGCGACCTTGCCTCCGAGGTGAATCGGGCGCGCCTCGTCGCTGCCGAAGAGCGACACGTAGTCGCCGTGGAACCCGTCGCAGATCGCTTTCACGTCGCACTCGTCGCAGCGCGGCGAGTACTGGTAGTGGCAGTGATCCTGCGCCCGGGCGACGCCGTTGTCGACGTAGACCTGCGGATCGCGGCCGAGCTCGTCCGCGACCAGGTAGCCGGCGTCGCCGGTCGAGCGCCTGCGGCGGCGGCCCTGGAGGAGGTTGCGGGCGGAGCCGGACGCATACGCGACCAGCCGGTACGCCTTCTGCAGCCGCTCGCGCGCGGCAGGATAGGGCCGCAGCTTCTCGCTGAGCGTCGCCCGCACGTTCTGCCTGAGGCTGCCGGGCGTGCCGACCACCCGGTTTGCGAACACCCAGGAATCGTAGGTGATCGCCGCCAGGCTCGCGTGATGGGCCGAGGGCGGTCCCCACTTCATGCGCTGCGCCTGCACTGCGGTCCAGCTCCACGAGTCGTAGTCCCACTCGTGCGGATCGTAGGGCAGCTGGCAGAAATCGTAGATGCTCTTGCGATGGCGCTCCTCCACCATGCAGATGGGGAAGTAGCGCACGTTCGCCTCGACGCCGGCCGCGGCCAGCACGTCGAGCGCCTTGTTGAGCTCGACCGCGACGTCGCCGTAGCGCGGCACGTTGAAGGTCGAGCGATGACCGGTCGCCTGGTCCTCGAACGGGTTGAAGGCGAGGAAGTTCACTGCCAGCGCGCCGGTCGACACGGCGAGCCGGGCGATGTCGACGTACTGCGGGATCGCCTTCAGGCTGAGCACGCTGTTGAAGCGGAACGGGATGCCGACCTCGATGCAGTTGCGCAGCGCCTGGGCTTGCTTCGCCGACCCGCCCGGGACGCCGACGATCTCGTCGTAGACGGACCCGAGGCCCTGGACGCTGATCAGCAGGTCGCGGATGCCGGCCTGCTTCAGCTGGACGCACTTCTCGCGCTTGGCGAGCGCGATCGCATTGGTGATGAGCGTGGGAAAGAGGCCGATCTCGTGGCAGTACGCGACCAGCTCCTCGATGTGCCGCCAGATCGTCGGCTCTCCGCCCTGGATGTCGATCGACGTGTTGCCGTACTTGTGGCGCAGGCTGTGGCAGATCGCCTTCGCCTTCTCGAGATCCATGAAGGGATGCTCGGGATGGTCCTTCTGCTCGATCCGGTCGAGGAAGTAGCAGAAATGGCACCGGATGTTGCACGTCTGGCCGAGCCACAGCACCCCGCGTCTGGTGATCAGCTTCTCGCGAGTGCGGAAGTAACCGGCCGGCGGACGCGAGCCGCTCACGTGCGGCCACGCCGTATCCATGCCCTCGCCGGTGGCCGGCGGCGAGACCTCGGCGCGCACCGCCTCCCCTCCACCGTGGCTCGGCTGCCCACCCATCAAGCTCGGCGCCTACAGGATGGTCGCGCGACGGTCAATTGGCGTATCCCAGGGCCCGAAGCTTCTCGAGCAGCGCGGGGTCGCGTCCGGTGCGCGCCGGCGCCGGCGGCGCCGTGCGCACGAAGTCGTCCAGCGTGCGTTGCAGCGCCGGTCCCTCGCCCGACTCGACGGGAAGCGGCGCGTGCTCGCCCGGGTCGGTGCCGAGATCGTAGAGCTCCGCCCTCTGGCGCGCCGGGGCGTAGATGAGCTTCCAGGGGGGGCGACGCACGGCCACGAGATCGACACGCGTGCCGTTGTTGGCGAGGCCGTCGGTCTCGCAGACGGCGGGCCGCTCCGGACCCTCCGCGAGCACGCTGCGCCCCGGCCGGTCAGACGGGAGGGCGAATCCCAGGAGCTCGGCGAGAGTCGGGAAGAGGTCGATGCCCTGGACCTGATCGGTGCGCCGCCCGGGGCGGATTCCCGGCCCGGCGATCACGAGCGGCACGTGCAGCAGCTCGTCGTAGAGGTGCGCCCGGTGCAGCAGCAGGCCGTGCTCCTGGAACTCCTCGCCGTGGTCGGCGATGACGACGATCACGGTCGAGTCGCGCAGCCCGAGGCGCGCGAGCCCGCCGAGGAGCGCGGGGAGCTCCGCGTCCCAGCTGCGGATCTCGCCGTCGTAGAGGGCGCGCAGGTAGGCGATCTGGTCGGGCGGCAAGGGCGGGCCGGTGCGGGAGTCGAGCTTGCGTGACACGTCGAGCACCCAGCCCGCGGCGAGGTCGGCTCGCATGCCGGGGGGCGGCGGCGGCCGCATCGCGGGCGGCGGCGTGTAGGGATCGTGCGGCTCCATGTACTGGAGCCAGGCGACGAAGCGGTGGTCGCGGTTCGGCGCCAGCCAGGCGAGGAAGCGACGGTTCACGTCGGCGGCCGAGCTCCAGCGTCGCGTCTTCGCATCCCAGGGCAGCTCGGCGAAGGTCTCGAAGCCCTGGGCGAGGTTGGTGCCGCGCGAGACCAGCGGATTGGCGGACACGCCGACGGTCGTGATGCCGGCGCGGCTCGCCAGCTCGGCCCACGTGACCACGTCGCCGGCGAGGTATCCCCAGGCGGCCTGGTCGTCGCCGTCACCGTCGTCGCCGATCGCCCCGTGGCTCCGGGGGTACAGACCGGTGAAGAGCGTGGAGACGGACGGGAGGGTCCACGACGACTGGGCGATGGCCTGGGCGAAGAGCAGTCCCCCGGCGGCGAGCGCGTCGAGGTTGGGGCTCGGGCTCGGGCTGGCGCCGTAGCACCCGAGGCGGTCGGCACGGAGGGTGTCGACGAGCAGCACGATCACGTTCGGCTTCTCCGCGCTCGATGCCTGGCGCGGCTGCTGCGTTTCCCGCACGAGCCGCACGTCGCCCCAGGCCGGTATCCCGGCGAGCGGCCGGCCGGGACGCTCCGCATCGGTCGCCAGCACGATCTCGGCACTTCGACCGGCCGCGGCGCCGAGGTCGATGCGCTCGTCGAACCAGCGCCGATCCTGGCGCGTGAGGGCGGGATTCACGGTGCGGGACCAGACCTCGCGGCCGTCGAGCGTCACCCGGAAGCGCACCCCGCTGCGCTGTCGGTCGTGCCGTCCGTCGCCCTGGACGCCGACGCCGAAGCGCAGCACGCCGTCCGGCGGAACGTCGAGCGTGAAGCGTACGCGCGCCGGTGGCGGGGCGATCAGGCTGGGGCGTTCCCCCTCGCCGGCGAGCCGGTTGCCCGGCCGGATCTCGCCGTTGCGCACCGGATCCCCGTCCGCGCTGGCCACGACGGTGGCGCCGTCGAGGCTCCGGGAGAGATCCGCGATCGGGTCGTCGATGGCGATGGTCGGCGGCAACGCGTCGGCGCGTGTGCGCGTCATCACCCAGGTGCCGGCGCCGGCGATTGCGAGGACGGCCGCCACCGCGACGAGTCGGCGCGCCGTCAGATCGGTAGCCTCCGGCGGCGGCGCCGTCGCATGCGACGCGCATGATATCGTGCGCTCGCCGGCACGGGCAACGTCGCACGTGCGCGCCCACGTGCCACATGGTAAGCGAGGAGCTGCATGGGGCAGCAACGGATCCATCCGGTGGTGCTCTGCGGCGGGTCGGGAACGCGCCTCTGGCCGCTGTCGCGCGCGCTGTATCCGAAGCAGCTCCTCGCCCTGGCCTCCGAGCGAACGCTCCTCCAGGACACCCTTCTCCGCACCGCGGACGCCGGAGCGCTTCGCCGCTCCGATCGTGGTGGGGAACGAGGAGCATCGCTTCATCCTGGCCGAGCAGCTGCGCGAGCTGGCCGTCGAGCCGGCGGTGCTCATCGTCGAGCCGGTGGGGCGGAACACCGCGCCCGCGGCGGCGGTGGCCGCGCTGCTGCTCTCCCGCGAGCACCCCGACGCGCACATGCTGGTGATGCCGGCCGACCACGTGATCGGTGACCTGCACGCCTTTCACGACGCGCTCGACGCCGCGCTCCGGGCCAGCGAGGCGGGACACCTCGTCACCTTCGGCATCACGCCCACTCGACCGCACGCCGGCTATGGCTACATCCAGCGCGGCGCGGCGCTCCCGACGCTGCCTCGTTGCCACGCGGTGGCGCGATTCGTCGAGAAGCCGGACGCGGCGACGGCCGCGGCGTGGGTCGCCAGCGGAGCCTATCTGTGGAACAGCGGCATCTTCCTGTTCCCGGCCGCCCGCTATCTCGCCGAGCTCGAGCGGCACGAGCCCGCCATCGTCGCGGCTGCGCGCCAGGCGCTCGCCGGCGCCGAGCACGACCTCTCGTTTCTCCGGCTCGATGCCGGGGCCTTCGCCGCGTCGCCGGCGAACTCGATCGACTACGCGGTCATGGAGCGCGCCGGCGACGCGGTGGTGGTGCCCGTCGACATGGGCTGGAGCGACGTGGGCTCGTGGGCGGCGCTGTGGGCGGTGAGCAGCAAGGACGCGGCCGGCAACGCCACCCACGGCGACGTCATCGCGGTCGACGTCGCGGATTCGTTCCTGCGCAGCGACGGGCCGGCGATCGCGGCGGTCGGGCTGCGTGACGTCGTCCTGGTCGCGACCAAGGACGCCGTGCTCGCCGTCCATCGTGACCGGACCGAGGACGTGCGCGAGGTCGTCGAGCGGCTGCGGAGCGAAGGCCGTGTCGAGCACGTCTCGCACCGCGTGGTCTACCGTCCCTGGGGCTCGTACGAGACGACCGATCAGGGCCCCGGCTTCCGCGTGAAGCGCCTGGTCGTGAGCCCCGGGCAGAAGCTGTCGCTCCAGATGCATCATCATCGCGCCGAGCACTGGGTGGTCGTGCAGGGTACGGCGCTGGTGGAGCGCGACGGTCAGACCATCGTTCTCGGCGAGAACGAGTCGACCTACATCTCGAGCGGCACGCCGCACCGGCTGGAGAACCCGGGACTGATCCCGCTCCACCTGGTCGAGGTGCAGACCGGGACGTATCTCGAGGAGGACGACATCGTGCGCCTCGACGACGACTATGGGCGGCCGACCCGAGACTCCGTCTCGGGTCGGGGCGGAGAGCGGGAATGAAGCTCGATGAACAGTGCAGGCGTCGTGCCGCCGGCGGCGGAGCCGCCGCGGCAGACGTGTCGGGGCACGATCCCGGCGCCGAAACGGCGTGCGTGCGGGTGGCGCAGGACGGCTTGGGCCGGAGCCTCGGGGGCGCGACGTCTTGCCGCGCCGGCTTCGCCGGCCGCGGCACGGCGTTCACAAGCGCCACCGGACGCCACACACTCGCCTCCGCTTTCGACCCGAGACGGAGTCTCGGGTCGCGCTCCTAGTGGGGCCCGCCGAGCAGATCGTCGACTGGCTCCGGGAGACGCCGGAGCCCCTATCGGGCCAGGAGCTGGCGCGGCGGCTCGGCTGCTCCCGCGCGGCGGTCTGGAAGCACATCGCGGCCCTGCGCCAGGCGGGCTACGACATCCGCGGCCGGCGCTCGTCCGGCTACCTCCTCGCCGCGGTGCCGGATCGGCTCGGATCGGCCGAGCTGGCGCCGCACCTGCGCGGCTCGTGGCGGCGGGTCGAGTGGCGCGCGGTGCTCGACTCGACGCAGAACCTGGCGCGCGATCTCGCGCGGCGCGGGGCGCCCGAGGGAACGGTCGTCATCGCGGAGAGCCAGACGGCCGGTCGCGGGCGGCTGGGTCGCCAGTGGCACTCGCCCCCGGGGTGCAACCTCTACTGCTCGATCGTGCTCCGGCCGCCGCTCGCGCCCGCGGCCGTGCCCGCGCTCGCGCTGGTGGTGGGTCTCGCGGTGGCGGACGCGGTCCGGGCGGTAGCGGGGACCGGTGCCACCCTCAAGTGGCCCAACGACGTCCTGCTCGCGGGACGCAAGGTCGCCGGCATTCTCACCGAGCTCGACGCCGAGGTGGAGCGCGTGCACCACGTGATCCTGGGTATCGGGGTGAACGTGAACACCGACGACTTCCCGGCGGAGCTGGCCGCGAAGGCCACCTCGCTTCGCCTCGCCGCCGGCCGCCCGGTGGATCGTGCCCTCTTCACCGCCGGGTTGCTCGCCGCGCTCGAGGCACGTTATAGGCGCTTTCTCGCGGACGGGTTCGCTGCGATGCGGTCGGAGTGGGAGGCCTGTGCTGCTCTGACCGGGAAGGAGGTGCGGGTGACCGCACCCGAGGGCGAGGTGGCCGGTCGGGTTCTCGGCGTCGACGACGATGGCGCGCTGCGGCTTGCCGGTCCGCGCGGCGAGTTGCGAGTCATCGCCGGAGAAATTCGGCCCGAGACTGCGTCTCGGGTCGAGACGGACGGCGAGAATGAGGCTCGGTGATCAGTGCGAACGTCGTGCCGCGGCCGGCAGAGCCGGCGCGGCAAACGTTCCGGAGCACGGGCCCGTCGCTCGGACGCCATCCTTCCAACCGCTACAGGTCGCCGGCCGCGGCCAGCGCCGCGGCCGCGGCACGGCCTCCGCAGGACCCACCGAACGTCACACCCTCGCGTCTCGTCCCGACCCGAGACGCAGTCTCGGGTCGGATTGATCGATGCTGCTCGCGATCAACGTCAACAACACCCACACGCTGGTCGGGCTCTACCAGGGTCCCACCCTCACGGTGCACTGGCGGTTGCGCACCGACCCGGCGCGGACCGTCGACGAGTGGGTGGTCGTGCTGCGCGGCGTCTTCGCGGAGGGCGGCAACCCGCGGCCGGCGGTGCGCGGCATCGTGCTCGGCAGCGTGGTGCCGCCCATGAACGAGCGCATCGAGGAGCTCTGCCGCCGCCTCTTCGGCCAGGAGCCGCTGGTCGTCGGTCCGGGCGTGCGCACCGGCGTGCCGATCCTGTACGACAATCCCAAGGAGGTCGGGGCGGACCGCATCGCCAACGCCGTTGCCGCCACCGAGCGCGTCACCGGCGCGTCGATCGTGGTCGACTTCGGCACCGCGACCACCTTCGACGTGGTCACCGCGCGCGGCGAGTACGCCGGAGGCGTCATCGTGCCCGGCATCGGAATCTCGCTCGACGCGCTGATCGCCCGCACCGCCAAGCTGCCGCGCGTCCAGGTGGCGTGGCCGCCGCGGGTGGTCGGCCGGACGACCGTGCACTCCATCCAGTCGGGCATCACGTTCGGCTACACGGCGCTGGTCGACGGCCTCGTCGGGCGCATCCGCGCCGAACAGGACCCGCAGGCGCGCGTGATCGCCACCGGCGGCCTCGCGAGCCTGATCGCACCGCATTCGAGCACCATCGAGTCCGTCGACGAGTTTCTCACCCTCGACGGCCTCCGCATCATCTACGCACGCAACGGAGGGCGCGATGTCAGCTGAGGAGGTCGCGAGACTACGAAACGTCGCCATCGTCGGGCAGGGCGGCACCGGCAAGACGAGCGTCGCCGACGCGCTGCTGTTCGCGGCCGGCGCAGTCACCCGCATGGGTCGCGTCGACGACGGCTCGTCGGCCTTCGACGCCGAGGCCGAGGAGCAGCGCCGCAAGAGCACCATCGCGGCCGCGCTCCATCACGTCGCCTGGCGGAAGCACGAGGTGAACCTGATCGACACGCCGGGCTACTCCGCCTTCCTCCACGACACGCGCAACTGCCTCGTTGCGGCCACGGGTGCGGTACTGGTCCTCGGCCCGACCGGCGGCGAGGTGAAGGTGGAGACCGAGAAGGTGTGGGGCTGGTGCCGGGAGCTCGGCATCCCGGTGATCGGCTTCGTCAGCCGGCTCGACCGCGAGCGTGCCAGCGTCGCGAACGCGCTCGACGACCTGAAGCTGCTCGGCGTCACGCCCGCGGTCCTCCAGATCCCGATCGGAACGGAGGCCGAGTTCCGCGGTGTGGTCGACGTGCTGCGGCAGCGGGCGTTCCTCTACCAGGGCGACTCGGGCACGATGAAGGAGGAAGCCGTGCCCGCCGCGCTCGCCGACGAGGTGGCCGCGGCGCGCGAGCGGCTCGTCGAGGTCATCGCCGAGGCGAACGACGAGCTCCTCGAGCGCTACCTCGACGGCACGGAGCTGTCGGCGGACGAGCTGGCGGCGGGGCTGCGCGAGGGCACGCGGGCGGGCAAGTTCCTGCCGGTGCTGTGCGGCGCCGGGGCCAAGGGCATCGGCCTCCATCCGCTGCTCGACGCCATCGTCGAGCTGCTGCCGTCGCCCGCGGACCTGCCACCGTGGGAAGGAGACGATCCGCGCACCGGCGAGCGCGTGCAGCGTGCGGCCGACTCGTCGGCGCCGTTCTCGGCCTTCGTGTTCAAGACCATCGTCGATCCGTTCGCCGGCAAGCTGACGGTGCTGCGCATCGTCTCGGGGCACGCGCGCGGGGACCTGAACGTGATCAACTCGTACCGCGACGGAAAGGAGCGCCTGGGGCACCTCCTGCGGCTGGAGGGCAAGAAGCAGGTGCAGATCCCGCAGGCCGTGGCCGGCGACGTCATCGCGCTCGCGAAGCTGAAGGACACCCACTCGGGTGACACGCTGAGCGACGAACGCCAGGCGGTGGTCTATCCGCCGCTCCCGGACACGCCCGCGGTCATCTCCTTCGCGCTCCAGCCGAAGAGCAAGGCGGACGACGACAAGGTGATGCAGGCCCTCCATCGCCTGATGGAGGAGGACACCGCCCTGCGCGTCCACCGCGACGAGCAGACGAAGGAGTTCGTCATCTCGGGCGCCGGCCAGCTGCACGTCGAGGTGGCGGTGGAGCGCCTGCGGCGCAAGTTCGGCGTCGAGGTCGAGTTGAAGGCGCCCAAGGTGCCCTACAAGGAGACCATCAAGGGCAGCGCGGAGGCGCAGGGCAAGCACAAGCGCCAGACGGGCGGCCACGGACAGTACGGCGACTGCTGGATCGAGCTGTCGCCGCTGCCGCGCGGCCAGGGCTTCGAGTTCGAGGACGACATCGTGGGCGGTGCCATCCCGCGCCAGTTCATCCCCGCGGTCGAGAAGGGCGTGCGCGAGCTCCTGCCCCAGGGAATCCTCGCCGGGTATCCCATCGTGGACGTCAAGGTCCGGCTCTACGACGGCTCCGCCCACGACGTCGACTCCTCGGAGATGGCGTTCAAGATCGCCGCCTCGCTCGGCTTCAAGAAGGCGTTCGAGGAGTGCAAGCCGGTGCTGCTCGAGCCCGTCGTGACGCTCACCGTGACGGTGCCGGACGAGTTCATGGGCGACATCATCGGGGACCTCAACAGCCGCCGCGGCAAGGTGCTCGGCGCCGAGCCCAAGGGCAGCGGCCAGCAGGTCATCCGCGCCCACGTGCCGATGGCCGAGGTGCTGCGCTACGCGCCCGACCTGCGCTCGATGACGCAGGGGCGCGGCGACTTCGAGATGGAGCTGGCGCGCTACGAGGAGGTCCCGGGCCACATCGCGGAGCGCATCATCAAGGAAGCGCAGGCGGCGCGGGCCGAGAAGCACGCCTGAGCGGCGGCGGCGTTGCCTGCCGCCGCGATGCGAGATAACAGCGGGCGAGTGGCGCTGCCGTACGGCTTGCTCAGCCGGCTGCATCAGGTCCGGTCGCGCGTCGCACCCGCGCTCCGGCACGCGGTGTACGGCGGCCGTCCGAGCTGGACGCGCGAGCCGAACACGCTCCCCTGGTTCGACCAGCCGGATGCTCTCGAGCGCATCCACGGTGACGATGCGGACCTGCTGCGCGCCTGGGTGCGCGACGGCTACGTCGTCGTCGACGATCTCGTCGACCCGGCCGACATCGACGCCATGGTGGCGACGCTCGACGGCCTGTGGGACGGCGCGGCGCCCGTGCCCCACCTGGTGCTGCTCGACCTGCGCGACGACGCCGACGCGCCCGCGCGCAACGTCGCGCACGCCGAGCTCGTGCGGTGGGACCGCGAGCGGCGCGCCCGGGCGCGGGCGGCGTCCGACTGGCGCATCCACGGCTTCCACTACGTGAATCCTCCCGCCCGCCGCATCTTCCACAATGGTCGCCTCGGCGCGCTCGCGAGCAGGCTCTTCGGCCGCCGGGCCCGGCCCTTCGCCGCCATCAACTTCATGAAAGGCAGCCGCCAGCACCTCCATCAGGACATGGGGGTGTTCCACATCTACCCGCACAATTACCTGATCGGTGCCTGGATCGCGTGCGAGGACGTGGCGCCCGACAGCGGTCCGCTCGTCATCCATCCCGGCTCGCACCGGGCGCCGTTCTTCCCCGGCTTCGCCGACTATCCCCAGACCAACCTGCGCACGGCCGACGATGCGCTCGCGCAGGCCTACGAGGCCTACGTCGGCGAGGTCGCGTCGCGCTACCCGCGCGAGGAGTTCCGCGCGCGCAAGGGCCAGGTGCTGTTCTGGCACGGCATGCTCGTGCACGGGGGCGCGCCGGTCCTCCGGCCGGGATCGACGCGCAAGTCGATGGTGTTGCACTACACCGTCCGCGGCGCCGATCGGGCGAAGGAGATCCGGGGGCCGGTGCGCTGGTAGCGGCCGTGACGCCGCGCGACTCAGATCGGCAGCCGGCGCAGGACGCGTTCCGCGACGCGCGGCAGGAGGAGCGCGGCGAGGGCGCCGAGAGCCGGTCGGGCGAGCGCCGTCGCAGGCGAGTCGCGCAGGGCGCCGAGGACGAGCGGTACCGCCGCGCCGCGATCGGCGCTGGCGACCGCGCCGGCGAGATACCAGCGCAGGCGGGCCCGGGCGGCAGCGGGCGCCAGGCGCGCGGCCGCTTCCGTGCCGGGCTCGGCGTAGCGCCGCTCGATCACGGCGAGGCCGCTGCGCAGGAGAGCGTCGGCGCCGGTGTTGCCCTCGTGGCGGCGGTAGAGCGTCAGCTCCTCGTCCACGACGGTCACCCGATGGCGTCGTGCGATGCGCAGCCAGAGGTCCCAGTCCTCGCAGCCGTAGACGGGCAGGGTGTCGTCGAAGCCGCCGACCTCGACGAGGGAGCGGCGCCGTACCACGACGGATGCGAGGATCATGAAGTTGCCACGCATGAGCGCGGGGAAGACGTCGCCGGCGATCGGGTGCGGCGGCTTGCGGACGGGCAGGGGCGTGTCGGCGGCGTCGACGAAGCGGGCGATGGTGTAGCACAGGGCGGCGTCGGGCTCGGCGGCCAGCGCCGCCAGCTGGCGCTCGAGCTTCTCGGGCAGCCAGCGGTCGTCGGCGTCGAGGAAGGCGATCAGCCGGCCGCGCGCTGCCGCGAGGCCGCGGTTCCGGGCCGCGGAGCGCTCGAGGCGGCGGCCAGGGAGGTAGCGGATGCGCTCGTCGTCGGCGTGGCGCTGGACCACGGCGCGGGTGTCGTCGGTCGAGCCGTCGTCGACCACGAGGAGCTCCCATTCGGAGACCGTCTGCTGGCGAACGCTCGCAATCGCCCCGTCGAGCCAGCACGCGTGGTCGTGGGTGGCGAGCACGATGCTGACGGCGGGCACGGCGTCTCCGACGCGTGGGGCGGCGCCCGTGGCGGACCTGGAACCATGCGGAGTGGAGGCGGCAGACACGGGGCGCTCCATCGTCCGCGAGCAGCGTTAGCCGATGGGTTCCGGGAGGGCAAACCACACGGTCGTGGCATGACATCCCGCCGGGTGGCGTGCCCTTGACGACCCACGGGCCGGCAGCGTACCTGACCAGGAGAGGAACGGAGCGGTTGGCCGTGCGCGCGGGCCTCGCCCGTGCCCGGCGATGCCCAGAGCATTGAAGGCGAGCGAGACTCGAGGCGCCGCGGCCGCCGCGCGCGGCATCATCCTGACCGTCCTGATCGCGGGGCTCGGCCGCCAGGCGTTTGCCGAGCCCGTCGTGGTCGTCGACTCGGCGCGCTTCGGCAACGTGTTCGAGGCGAGCGACGTTCCGGAGCTCTTCGTTCGCACCACGGCGGATGCCGAGCGTGGCCTGCGCGGCCGGGTTCGCATCGTCGCCCACGACGCCTACGGGACCTCCGCGGGTCGCCTCACCTTCCCGGTCGACCTGGGACCGGGGGAGACCGACGTCCATTCCCTGGTCCTGCAGGTGCGCCACCTGGGACTGGTCACCGTCGCGGGCAGGATCGACGGAGCCGGCAGGCGCCGCTTGGCGAAGATCCACGCGACGGCGGCGGTCGTGCCGGACGTCGACGAGACCATTCCGGCCGAGCAGTCGGGCGCGGGCTACTTCGTCCTGCCGTTCGATTCCGAGCTTCCGATGGCGGACGACATCGCGGCCGAGATGCGGCGCCTGGGAATCCGCTGGGTCCGGCTCCTCTACGGCTGGTGGATGGACGACCGGCCGACGCGTCCCGACACCAGCGATCCGGGGTGGCTGGACTCCACCAGCTTCGAGCGCTGGGTCGACGCCTACCGGTCGCACGGCATCGAGGTCCTCGGTGTGCTCTTCGGCACCGCGCGCTGGGCCTCGTCGGCGATCGACGACGTGACGCCGCTGGTCGGCATCCCGCGCTGGGGACTCGTGGTGCCGCGGGACATGGCCGACTGGGAGCTGTTCGTGCGCACGCTCGCCGGACGGGTCCAGGGACGGGTCACGAGCTGGGAGATCTGGAACGAGCCCGACATCCCGGTCTTCTGGACGTCGTCACCGCAGGACTTCGTGCACCTCGTGCGCTCGTCCGCGACGGTCCTCCGCGAGGTCGATCCGCAGGCGCGGATCGTGCTCAACCTGGTCGACCGGGAGACGCCGTACGGCCTCGGCTTCCGGGACGTCGTCCTCGGGGGCACCAGCGATCTCCTGGACGTCTTCGGGTACCACTACGGGGGGGCCGAGTTCGTCGCCGCCGCGCGCGCAATCCAGCCGCTGCTGCGTCCAAACGGCACGCTCTGGAATACGGAGGCCTACGGCGCGCCGCGCCGGCACGTCACGCGCTGGCTCGAGCAGCGCGCCCTGGGGATGGAGCGGTTGTTCCCGTACATCTACCACACGATCTTCGACGACGCCGACCTGCCGTCAGCCCAGCGCTTCGGGATCTACCCCGTGAACCTCGACTACACCCCACGTGCGGATGGGATCGCGTTCCGCACGCTGAGCGATCTCGTGGGTTCCGCCGCGCCGCTGGGTGGCGGGCCCGCCGGCTTCGGCTACTCGGCCTTCACCTTCGACACCCCGGGCGGCCCGACGGTCGCGCTCGCCGACTTGAACGAGCTCGGTCCGACGTGGAATGGGCGGCCCGGGATCGCGCTCCGGCTGCGCGTGCCGCCCGCGGTCGAGCGCGTCGAGCTGATCGACCTGATGGGGAACCGGCGCTCGCAGCGCGTGCATCGCGGGCGGCTCGACATCCGGGTGCTCGGGATCGCCACGTTCCTGCGCTCCGAGCCGCCGGATGCGCTCACCGAGGTCCGCGTCGTGCACGCCCACCGCCTGCACCGGCGGCGGTGATTCCCGACGTCCATCAGCCCGCGGCCGGCGGCGCCGCCAGCTCGCGCAGGATGTCGTCGAGCGAGCGCGTGAGCTCCCATCCGGGATAGTCGGCTCTCAGCCGGCGCAGGTCGCTGATGTAGCAGATGTGGTCGCCGACCCGGTTCTGGTCGACGTACTGGAACGCGAGCTTCTTTCCGATCAGCTCCTCGAAGCGTGCCACCGCCTCGACGACCGAGACGCTGTTGTCGCGCCCGCCGCCGAGGTTGTACACCGCCGCGACGCGCGGCGCCTCGTAGAAGGCGAGGAACGCGGCGCAGACGTCGTAGGAGTGGATGTTGTCGCGCACCTGCTTGCCCTTGTAGCCGTAGACCCGGTACGGCCGGCCGTCGCGCACGCAGCGCGCGAGGTAGGCCAGGAAGCCGTGCAGCTCGGCGCTGGAGTGATTCGGGCCCGTGAGGCAACCGCCGCGGTAGCACACCGTGGGCATGCCGAAGTATCGCCCGTACTCCTGCACCATGGTGTCGGCGGCGACCTTGGAGGCGCCGAAGAGGCTGTGCAGGCAGGCGTCGATGCGGAAGGACTCCGGGATGCCGTGGAAGTCCTCGGGCCTGGCGTAGTCCCAGCGCGTGTCGCGCTCCACCAGCGGCAGCTCGTTGGGGGCGTCGCCGTACACCTTGTTCGTGCTCATGAAGATGAACGGCGACTCCGGGCAGGTGCGGCGTACCGCCTCGAGCAGGTTCAGCGTCCCCCCGGCGTTGACGTCGAAGTCGTCGAACGGCCGGTCCTTGGCGAGGTCATGCGAGGGCTGCGCGGCGGCGTGGATGACGAGGTCGGGGCGCAGGCGGCCGACGAGGTCCGCCATCGCCGGACGATCCCGGATGTCGAGCGGGTAGTGCGTGAAGCGCTTCGTGATGCCGCGGAGACGCGCCAGGTTCCAGGTGGTGTCGCCGTCGGGTCCGAAGAAGTCGCGGCGCATGTTGTTGTCGACGCCGTGGACCTCCCAGCCGCGCTGGTCGAAGAAGGCGGCGGCCTCCGAGCCGATGAGCCCGCTGCTGCCGGTGACGAGGACGCGTTTCATGCCGGCGACTCCCCGCCCGCGGGCGGATCGAGCCGCCGGCTCAGCAGCCCGCGGCTCTCGAGCTCGTGCTGCGCCTGCGCGAAGTGATCCGCGGAGGCGGCGTCGCGGCACCACGCGAGCAGCTCGCGCAGCCCGTCCTCCCAGGCGACGCGGGGCACGAAGCCGAGGCGGCGGCGGGCGCGCGACACGTCCGCGGTGCAGTGGCGGATGTCGCCGCGGCGGAACTGCCCGGTCACGCGCGGCGTGAGGTCCTCGCGACCCGTCAGGGTCGCGAGGGTCCGTCCGATGTCCGCGATGCGCCGGGGCTCGCCGCTGCCCAGGTTGATCACCTGGCCGTCGGCGTCACCGGTCGCGAGCACGCGGAGCGCCGTGTCGGCGACGTCGTGGACCGAGATGAAGTCGCGGCTCTGGCCGCCGTCCTCGTACACCACCGGGTGCTCGCCCGCGATCAGGCGGGCGAGGAAGATGGCGAGGACGCCGGTGTACGGATTGCTGAGCGACTGCCGCGGTCCGTACACGTTGAACAGGCGCAGGCAGACGACCGGGAAGCCGTAGACGCCGGCGAGGCTCAGGGCGAGCTCCTCCTGCCAGCGCTTGGTCAGCGCATAGACGTTGCGCGCGAGCAGCGCGGAGTCCTCGGGCGTGGGAGCCGGCTCGAGCGCCTCGCCGGTGTCGGGGCAGACCGGCTCCCAGCCGTGGCGGGCGATGTCGTCCTCGGTCCGGGCGTCGACGCGGAGGAGGCAGCCATCGGACGGACGGCGGTACACCCCTTCGCCGTACCCGGTCATCGAGGTGAAGACCAGGAGCTTTCTCAGGCGGGACGCATGAGACTGCAGGGAGTCGAGGAGGGTGGCGGTGCCGCGGACGTTCACGTCCACGTAGTGCTCGACGCGGTAGAGCGACTGGCCGACGCCGACCGCCGCGGCCGCGTGGACGACCGCATCGACGTCCGCGACGATGCGGTCGAGCAGCGCACGATCGCGCACGTCGCCCCGGATCAGCTCGGCCTGGGGCGCCAGATACGCCGGAGGTCCGGCGGGGTGCACCTGGGGGTCGAGGTTGTCCAGCACGCGCACCGCGTGCCCGGCTGCCACCAGCCGGTCGACGACGAAGGAGCCGATGAAACCGGCCCCGCCGGTGACCAGGACGCGCATGTCGGCGGCGGATCTACCGCAGTCCGGCGCGCCGGAGCAACGACGGCGCAGGTGCGACGCGCGTTCGCCTTGCAATCCCGCCGGGGGTCGTCTAGCCGGACCACAGTGAGGCTCTCGGTCGTCATCCCGGCGCGCAACGAGGCCGCCAACATCGGGTCCACGCTGGACGCCCTGCGCGCGCGGCTGGGCAGGGAGGCGATCCCGTACGAGCTGGTCGTGGTCGATGACGGCAGCACCGATGCGACGCCGCTCGAGGTCGAGACCCGGGCCGCGGGCGATCCGGGCATCCGTCTGGTGCGGAATGCCGGGGTCCACGGCTTCGGGCACGCGGTCCGCTGCGGGCTCGACGCGTTCAGCGGCGATGCCGTGGCGATCGTGATGGCCGACGGCTCCGACAGCCCGGACGACCTGGTGCGCTACTACTACGTGCTGCGGGACCGCGCCGAGTGCGCCTTCGGGTCGCGCTTCGTCCCGGGAAGCGAGGTGGTGGACTATCCCCGCTTCAAGCTCCTCGTGAACCGAATCGCGAACTGGTTCATCCGCATGCTCTTCGGGCTGCGCTACAACGACGTGACGAACGCCTTCAAGGCCTACCGCGCCAACGTCATCGAGGGCTGCCGCCCGTTCCTGTCGCCGCACTTCAACCTCACCGTCGAGATTCCGCTCAAGGCGATCGTCCGCGGCTACAGCTACGAGATCTTGCCGATCGGCTGGCGCCAGCGCCATCACGGCGTCTCGAGCTTGAAGCTCCAGGAGATGGGCAGCCGCTATCTCTTCATCGTCCTGCACGTCTGGCTGGAGAAGATGCTCACCCGCGGCGACTACCGGCGGAGCGACGCCGGCGAGCCGTTCCGTCCCTTCGCCGGCGAGCGGAGCGAGACACCCCCGGCCGCCGCGAGGCGCTGAGGGCGACGTTCCCGCGCCGCTGCGGAGGACTCCGCGCGCGCCGGACGCGCGCGCTTGAACCACCCAGGGCTTTCCGGTTTGACCGTCCCATGCCCGCGTTCTCCGTCGTCACCGTCCCCGCAGGCGACCCGATCCGCAGCGCGGACGGGACGCTCCAGGTTCCCGATCGGCCGATCATCCCGTTCATCGAGGGCGACGGCACCGGACCCGACATCTGGCGTGCGAGCCAGGCGGTGTTCGACGCCGCGGTCGAGAAGGCTTACGGCGGCCGCAAGCGGATCGCCTGGATGGAGGTCTTCGCCGGCGAGAAGGCCTTCAACCGCTTCAAGGACTGGCTCCCGGAAGACACGGTGACGGCCTTCAGGGAGTTCGTCGTCGGCATCAAGGGACCGCTCACGACGCCCGTCGGCGGCGGCATCCGGTCGCTCAACGTGACCCTGCGCCAGATGCTCGATCTCTACGTCTGCCTGCGACCGGTACGCTACTTCGCGGGCGTGCCGAGCCCGGTGAAGCGTCCGGAGCAGGTCGACATGGTGATCTTCCGCGAGAACACGGAGGACATCTACGCGGGCGTGGAATGGGCGGCGGAGTCGCCCGAGGCGCGCAAGGTGATCGCGTTCCTCCGGCAGGAGATGGGCGTCACGAAGATCCGCTTTCCCGAGACCAGCGGCATCGGGATCAAGCCGGTCTCTCGCGAGGGCACCGAGCGTCTGGTCCGCGCGGCCATCGAATACGCCCTGCGCCACCGGCGCCGCAGCGTCACCTTCGTGCACAAGGGCAACATCATGAAGTTCACCGAGGGTGCCTTCCGCGACTGGGGCTACGGGCTCGCCACCCGCGAGTTCCGCGAGCGCGTGGTGACCGAGCGCGAGAGCTGGATCCTCGGGAACCGCGAGGAGACGCCGGGCCTCGGCGTCGAGGACAACGCGCGCGCGATCGATCCCGGCTACGACATGATGACGCCGGATCAGCAGGGGAAGGTGCGACGCGACGTCGAGGCGGCGCTGGCGCTCTGGCCGACGCACGGGGACGGAAAGTGGAAGCAGAAGCTCCTGGTGCGCGACGCCATCGCGGACATCACGCTGCAGCAGGTGCTGACGCGGCCGCGGGAGTTCGACGTCGTCGCCACGCCGAATCTCAACGGCGACTATCTGTCCGACGCGCTCGCGGCGCAGGTGGGCGGCATCGGCATCGCGCCCGGCGGCAACATCAACTACGTCAGCGGCCACGCCATCTTCGAGGCCACGCACGGCACCGCGCCCAAGTACGCCAACCTCGACAAGGTGAACCCGGGCTCCGTCATCCTGTCGGGCGAGATGATGCTCCGCCATCTCGGCTGGGACGAGGCAGCCGACCTCGTGATGAAGGGCATGGAAGGCGCGATCGCCGCCAGGACGGTGACGTACGATTTCCATCGCCTGATGGAGGGCGCCACCCTGACGTCGTGCTCGGGATTCGGCCAGGCGATCGTCGCCCACATGTGAGAGGCCCCGCCGTGCACGCGCTGGTGGCGTGATTGCACGGGGACCCGTGACGACGCTGCCGGCATCCGCATCGGCTTGCAGGGCCGGGCGTTTTCTTGTTTGACAAGGCCCCGCGCGCGGGCTCGACCCCGCGGCGACACCCCGGAGGAACACCGCACCATGGCACGCAAGAAGATCGCCCTCGTCGGCGCCGGCATGATCGGCGGCACCCTCGCGCACCTGTGCGCGCTCAAGTCGCTGGGCGACGTCGCATTGCTCGACGTCGTCGAGGGCATGCCGCAGGGCAAGGCGCTCGATCTCGCCGCCGCCGGGCCCGTCGAGGGCTACGACGTCGAGATCAAGGGCAGCAACGACTACGCCGACCTCGCGGGCGCCGACGTCTGCATCGTCACCGCCGGCGTGGCCCGCAAGCCGGGCATGAGCCGAGACGATCTCATCGGCATCAACGCCAAGATCGTCAAGACCGTCGCCGAGGCGCTCAGGCAGCATGCGCCGAAGGCGTTCGTCATCGTGGTCTCGAATCCGCTCGATGCGATGGTCACGCTCATGAAGCAGGTGACCGGATTCCCGAAGCGCCAGGTCGTCGGCATGGCGGGGGTGCTCGACTCCGCGCGCTACCGGAAGTTCCTCGCCTGGGAGCTCGGCGTGTCGGTCACCAGCGTGCAGGCGCTGGTGCTGGGCGGCCACGGTGACGACATGGTGCCGATCCGGAGCCACACCACCGTGAACGGCATTCCGGTGGCGTCGCTGATCAAGGCGGATCGGCTCGACGCCATCGAGCAGCGCGTACGCCAGGCGGGCGCCGAGGTGATCAACCTGCTGAAGACCGGTTCGGCCTACTACTCCCCGGCGTCGTCGGCGCTCCTGATGGCCGAGGCGTACCTGCGCGATCGCAAGACCATCGTGCCCGCGGCGGCGTACCTCGAGGGCGAGTACGGGCTGCGCGACCTCTATGTCGGCGTGCCGGTGCAGATCGGCGGGGGCGGGGTCGAGAAGGTCTTCGAGATCGCGCTCACGGCGGACGAGAAGAAGGCGCTCGAGGTGTCCGCGTCGCACGTGCGCGAGCTGGTCGAGGCCACGGGCCGCATCCTCGCGCAGGGCTGAGCCCGGCATGAACATTCACGAGCACCAGGGCAAGGAGGTCCTGCGGCGCTACGGCGTCGCGGTGCCGAAGGGCAAGGCCTGCTTCACGGTCGACGAGGCCGTCGCGGCCGCCCGCGAGCTCGGCTTCCCGTGCGTGGTGAAGGCGCAGATCCACGCCGGCGGACGTGGCAAGGCGGGGGGCGTCAAGCTGGTCAAGGACGAGGCGGGCGCGCGCGCGGCCGCCGGGGAGCTCCTCGGCAAGATGCTGGTCACGCACCAGACCGGGCCGCAGGGCCGGGTGGTGCGCCGGCTGCTCGTCGAGCAGGGATGCCAGATCGCGCGCGAGCTGTACCTGGGCCTCGTGGTGGATCGTGCGGCGGAGCGCGTGACGGTGATGGCCTCCACCGAGGGCGGCGTGGAGATCGAGGAGGTGGCCGCTCGCACGCCGGAGAAGATCCTGCGCGAGACGCTCGATCCGGTGGTCGGCCTGGCCGGCTACCAGGCGCGGCGCATCGCGTTCGGTCTCGGGCTCGCCAAGGAGCAGGTGGGGAAGGCGGTCGGCTTCCTGCAGGCGCTGGCGCGCTGCTTCGTCGAGAACGACTGCTCGATGGCGGAGATCAATCCCCTCGTGGTGACGACCTCGGGTGATCTGGTCGCCCTCGACGCCAAGATCGGCTTCGATGACAACGCGCTCTTCCGCCACGCCGATCTCCGGGAGCTGCGCGATCCCAACGAGCAGGATCCGCGCGAGATGGAGGCGGCGAAGCACGACCTGAGCTACATCGCCCTCGAGGGCAACATCGGCTGCATGGTGAACGGTGCCGGCCTCGCCATGGCGACGATGGACTCCGTCAAGGCCGCCGGCGGCCAGCCCGCCAACTTCCTCGACGTCGGCGGCGGCGCCGACACCGAGAAGGTGAAGGCCGCCTTCAAGATCATCCTCTCCGATCCCGCGGTGCAGGCGATCTTCATCAACATCTTTGGCGGCATCCTGCGCTGCGACGTGCTGGCCGAGGGCGTCGTGCAGGCGGCGAAGGAGGTCGGGCTCGGGGTGCCGCTGGTGGTGCGCATGGAAGGCACCAACGTGGAGAAGGGAAAGCAGATCCTCGCCGGGTCCGGGCTCGACATCATCGCCGCTGCGGACATGCTCGACGGCGCGCAGAAGGCCGTGGCCGCCGCCGGGAGAGGCCGATGAGCGTCCTCGTCTCGAAGGACACGCGCGTCCTCACCCAGGGCATCACCGGCGCCACCGGGCAGCTCCACACCCGGCTGTGCCGCGAGTACGGCTCCGAGATGGTGGCGGGCGTCACCCCCGGGCGCGGTGGCACCGCCTTCGAGGGCATTCCCATCTTCGACACCGTGACGCAGGCGGTGCAGGCGACGGGCGCCAACGCGTCGGTGATCTACGTGCCTCCGGCGGGCGCGGCGGACGCGATCCTCGAGGCGGCGGACGCCGGCATCCCGCTCGTCGTCTGCATCACCGAGGGCGTGCCGGTGCTCGACATGGTCCGCGTCACCCGCTGGCTCGAGGGCAAGCCGACGCGCCTCATCGGTCCGAACTGTCCGGGCGTCATCACGCCCGGCGCGTGCAAGATCGGCATCATGCCGGGCTACATCCACACGCCCGGCCGCGTCGGCGTGGTGTCACGCAGCGGGACGCTCACCTACGAGGCCGTCTACCAGCTCACCCAGCTCGGGATCGGGCAGTCGACGTGCATCGGCATCGGTGGCGACCCGATCATCGGAACCGGCTTCATCGACGCCCTCCGCCTCTTCCAGGACGACGCGGGAACCGACGCCGTCATCATGATCGGCGAGATCGGCGGGACGGCCGAAGAGGAGGCTGCCGCGTTCATCAAGGCGCACGTGACGAAGCCGGTCGTCAGCTTCATCGCCGGTCAGACAGCGCCCAAGGGCAAGCGCATGGGCCATGCCGGCGCCATCATCGCCGGCGGCAAGGGAACCGCGGCCGAGAAGATGGCCGCGCTCGAGGCGGCGGGCGTGACCCTGTCACCCAGCCCGGCGCGCCTCGGGGTCACCATGCGCGACGTTCTGCGAAAGGCAGGGAAGCTCCAGTGACGGAACGCACCTTCTTCATGGTCAAGCCCGACGCCCTGCGCGCCCTGGTGCTCGGGAAGATCCTCTCCATGATCGAGGCCAGCGGCCTCACCCTCGTCGCCGGCCGCATCCGCCAGCTCGAGGTCGGCGAGGCGCAGCGCTTCTATGCGGTCCACAAGGAGCGCCCCTTCTTCGGCGACCTGGTGAAGTTCATGACCTCCGGGCCGGTGTTCACCGGCGTGCTCGAGGGCGAGGACGCCATCAAGCGCTGGCGCGACCTGATGGGGCCGACCGACTCGAAGAAGGCGCCGAAGGGCACGGTGCGGGGGGAGTTCGGCACCGACGTCGAGCAGAACGCCTCGCACGGCTCCGACGCGCCGGAGACCGCGCGCGCCGAGATCGCCTTCTTCTTTCCCGGCGTCGAGCTGCCCGGAGCGACCGCCGCTCCGTGAGGAAGGCGGGGCTCGGGCCGCTCCTGCTGGCCTCGGTCCTCTTCGGCGCGATGGCGGTGTGCGTGCAGCTCGCCGCCCGGCACATGGGTGCCGTGCAGGTGGCGTGCGTGCGCTTCGCCGGCTCCTTTGTCGTCCTGCTCGTCGCCACCAGGGCGCGGGATCTATGGCCCCGATCGGCGAGCCTCGGACGGCTCATGCTGCGCGGGCTGCTCGGCGCCATGTCCATCTCCTGCTACTACGCCGGGATCAGCCGCGCCGGCGCCGGGCTGGGGACGCTGCTCCATGGCACCCATCCGGTCTGGACGGCGGTGTGGGTGGCCGTGCTGCATGGCGATCGGCTGACGGGGCGCGTCGTCGGCGCGCTCGCGCTCAACCTGCTCGGCGCGGTCCTGGTGCTCGGAGGCAGCGTGCGGCTCGGCGCCGGCGTCGGAGCGGGCGCGGCGTGGGCGCTCCTCGGGGGCATCCTGGCCGGAGGGGCGGTGGCGACGGCGTCCGACCTGCGGCGCACCGAGAGCGCGTCGCTGGTGACGATCCACTTCATGGCGGTCGGGGCGCTGCTGACGGCTCCCTCGCTGCTCGCAAGCCTGCCGCCGCTCTCGGCGCCGCTCGCGCTGGCGCTCCTGGGGGTGGTGCTCACCTCGGTGGGGGGACAGTGGCTGCTCCACCACGGCCTCGGCTACGTGTCCGCGACCACGGCGAGCCTCGCGGCCGCCACCAGCGTGGTGACGGCCGCGAGTTTGCAGGCGCTGGTGGTGGGCGAGCGACTCGATGCGCAGGTCGGTGTCGCGGCCGCGTGCATGCTGGGGGCGATCGCGCTGGCGGCCGGGGGACGGCCGGCGACGGTGGCCGTCAGCCTGGCCGGACCGGCGGACTGATCTCGAGCGCCGGCGGCTGTCCTTGCAGGCGTGGGACAGACGGTCGTGGTGGCATCACGACCCAGAGCGCCAGGTAAACGATGAAGCCGATGCCACCCCCGAGCAACGTCGCGAGCAGGAAGGCGAGCCGGATGAGGGAAACGGACACGCCGAACTCCTCCGCCAGGCCGCCGCACACCCCGGCGATGCGGCGATGCTGGCGAGAGCGGTACCAGGTGCGGCTGAGCGCGTTGCTGCGCAGCGCGCTGCCGCAGTGCCGGCACTTGATCGCTTCGGCGCGGATCTCCTCCGCACAGTACGGGCAGGCCCTGGTGGTCAGATCAGGCATGATGTTCCTCGGGCGACGGTCGCAGTTGCCGCGCCGCGAGAAGCGGCACCGCCGCATAGGTGAGGCCGAGCAACGTCGCGAGCAGGACGGCGTAGCTCCCGGCGAGATAGAGGCTCAGCGCGTCCGGCAGGATCCCCGCGAGCAGCGCGTGCGCGCCGCGGACCAGGAACCAGTCGGCGACGAGGACGAGCGGGAGCGGCAGGAGCGTCACCGCGAGCGCCCGCCAGGCCGGTCGTGGCACCGGCCCGGCCCGCGCGGCGAGGAGCGGCGCGGCGGCCCGGAGCACGGCGCGCGCGAGCGCGGGCGGCGGCTCCGGTGCGGCGTACGTCCGCAGCGCCGGGACGAGCGTCCGGAGGGCCGCCGCATCGGCCTGGCAGGAAGCGCAGCTCGCCAGGTGCTCGGCGCCGCCGGGCGGCAGGTCGCCGGCCAGGAGCCACGCGTCGAGGAGCTCGTCGCACTCCATCAGCGACCTCGCGGCTCGCGCGCCAGCGCCGCCAGGCGCCGTACCGCCGTGTGCAGCCGGCTCTTCACCGTGCCGCGGGGCACGTCGAGGATCACGGCCACCTCGTCCTCCGGCAGGTCGTGGTAGTAGCGCAGCACGATTGCGGCGCGCTGCTCGTCGGGAAGCGCCAGAAGGAGGCGCCTGACGTCGAGTACCGCGTCCTGGTCGGGACGCTCGGCGGCCTCCGCGGGGAGGGCCGCTGGATCGATCGGCTCGGGTGGAGGCCGCCGCAGCCAGTCCCGGCACAGGTTGAGGGCGATCTGGAAGAGCCAGGTGGAGAAGCGCCGTGCCGGGTCGAAGCGCGCCGAGGCGCGCACGATCCGCAGCCAGGTCTCCTGGTGCAGGTCATCCACGTCCCGCCCGCCCGTGTGCCGGGCGAGGAACTGGAAGAGCGGCCGTTCCCAGCGACGGTAGAGCGTCTCCAGCGCGACCGCGTCGCCCCGTGCCACCAGTGCCATGAGCTCCTCGTCCGGCCGCGCGTCGTGCATCCCCACGCGCGGCGAGGTCTAGCACGATCACGCCTGCGGTCCCTCGGCGCGGGGCCCCGGTACCCGGGGCTCGGTGGCCACGCCGCGCAGCCGGCGCAGCGCACTCTGGGCGGTCGCCAGCCAGGCTTCGAGGATGGACTCGTCACCGGGTGCGTAGGGAAGGAGCAGCCAGAGGACGCCGTAGAGCGCGGCACCGGCGAGGTGAAAGAACGAGAGCACCACGAAGCCGGCGCGCACCACCGCGACCGGCACCGCCAGCGCCTGGGCCACGGCCGCCGCCACGCCGGCGAGCTTGCGCTCGGGATGGTCGCGATGGAGCGCCGTGGCGTCGAAGGTGACCAGACGACTCCGGCAGTGCGGGCACCGCACCGCCTGAACGGCGATTTCCTCGGCGCAGTAGGGGCAAGCGCGTCGATCGGTCATGTATTCTCCTCTCATGCCGTAGTACGGACCTCCGGCACGTGAGGTTCATTCCGCTCCCGACGTGCACTTCCCCCGTCGCGGCGCTAACATCCGCCCCGTGCCGACGCGCGACATCCAGGACCTGACCGCGGCGGAGCTCGAGGCCTGGTGCGTCGAGGCGGGCGAGGCGCCGTACCGGGCGCGCCAGATACTCGCCTGGGTCCATCGCCAGGGGGCGGGCCGATTCGACGACATGGAGAATCTGCCGAAGGTGCTGCGGGCGCGGCTGGCAGCGGCCTTCACGATCGAACGTCTCGAGCCCGCGGCCGTGTCCGAGGCCGCGGACGGCACCCGGAAGCTCCTCTTCCACCTCCCTGCGGATGCCCCCGGCGGCCGGGCAGCGGCGATCGAGAGCGTGCTCATCCCGCAGACCGAGCGCGCCGGAGGGGCGCGCGACCGGCTCACGCTGTGCATCTCGAGCCAGGCCGGCTGCGGGATGGGCTGCACCTTCTGCGCCACCGCCCGGATGGGCCTGGTGCGCAACCTCCGGCCCGCCGAGGTCGTCGGTCAGGTGCGCGCCGGACAGGCCCTCGCGGTGCCCGACCGGCTCACCAACGTCGTGCTCATGGGGATGGGGGAGCCGCTCGCGAACTACGACGCGGTGGTTGCGGCGGTCGAGATCCTCACCGCCGAGTGGGGCTATGCCATATCGCCGCGCCGGATCACGGTGTCGACGGTCGGGCTGGCGCCGGCGATCCCGCGGTTCATCGCCGAGACCCGCGTGCACCTCGCCGTCTCGCTGCACGCGCCCACCGATCGCCAGCGCGACCGGCTCGTCCCGATCAATCGACGCTATCCGCTGGCGGCGCTGCTCGCGGCCTGCCGGGAGGTGCCGCTCGCCCGCCGCCGGCGCATCACGTTCGAGTACGTGCTGCTCGACGGCGAGAACGACACCGACGGCGACGCGCGTGCGCTCGTCCGCCTGCTCCACGGGCTGCGTGCCAAGGTGAACCTCATCCCCTTCAATCCCTTTCCCGGCTCCGGCTTCGAGCCGAGCCCGCGCGGCCGCGTCCTGCGCTTCCAGGCGATCCTCCGCGAGCACGGCATCGCGGCCACCATTCGCGAGAGCCGGGGCCAGGACATCCAGGCCGCGTGCGGACAGCTCGCCGCGGCGCGCCCCGCGGCCTGACCTCCGAAGGCGCATGTCCGGCATCGGTGTCGTCATCAATCCGCACGCCAGGGCCAACCGCAAGGCTGTCGGCGCGCGCGAGGAACGCATGCGGGACATCGTCGGCGCCTTCGGGTGGGTGCGTGTGACCCCGACCCTGGACGACGTCGACGAGGTGGCGCGCGAGTTCCACGAGCGGCACGTCGACGTGCTCGCCATCTGTGGCGGCGACGGCAGCGACCACTGCACGCTGACGGCGCTCTACCGCCACTACGGCGAGGACGCGCTGCCGCTCCTGCTGCCGTTGCGGGCGGGGACCATCAACTACGTGGCGGACGCCACCGGCGGCCGCCGCGGTACACCGGAGCAGGTGCTGTCGCGCGTGGTGCGCGACTATCGCCGCGGCCACACCCACGTCACGACGGAGCGCGACCTGCTGCGCGTCAACGGCAGCGAGATCGGCTTCCTCCTGAGCTTCGGCACGGCCGTCAACTACCTGCGCGCCTACTACGCGCTGGACAACCAGGGGCCGTGGCCCGCGGCGAAGCTGCTCGGCCGCCTGATCGCCTCGGCGCTCGCCGGCACCCACATCTCACGTGCGGTCTTCCAGGCCGTCGAGGCCGACATCGACTGCGACGGCGA
The DNA here is from genome assembly GCA_963815115.1 of uncultured delta proteobacterium. Lineage (GTDB taxonomy): Bacteria > Desulfobacterota > Binatia > DP-6 > DP-6 > CAVQLX01. Next base: position 86,471 of record CAWFFN010000007.1, read on the forward strand.
GCCGCTGCCGTTCCGCCTGTTCACCTTCTTCTTCGCCGGGACCATCGAGCAGATCGCGCTCGGCTTCCGGCCGACCTACCTGGCCACCCGGAAGCGCGGCTACTTCCACGTGCTCGGCGGACCCATCCCGGCGCGCCGCCTGATTCGCCGCGCGCTGCGGGTCTATCGTGGCTTTCCCACCGGCGAGCCGCTGCTCTACGACAGCATCGGACGCCAGCTCTGCATTCGCTTCGCGCGTCCGACCCATCTGATGCTCGACGGCGACATCCTCGAGCCGATGGAGCGTCTCGAGCTGGACGTGCCGCGGCGGGTGGCGCTGATTCGCGGCTAGGGGAGCGCCCCGAGACTGCGTCTCGGGTCGAGAGCGGAGGCGAGCGTGTGACGTTCGGTGGATCGGGCGGATGCCGTGACCGGAGCCGGCAAAGCCGGCCCGGCAAAACGTGGCACGCCCGAGGCTCGGGGCCAACCCCGTCCGCACGCCGCCGCGGCACGGCAGCCGCACTGTCCAGCAAGCCTCAATCTCGCCCTCCGTGCCGACCCGAGACGCAGTCTCGGGTCGCTCTCTTAGCCTGCGGCGGCGCGCGCCGGCTCGGGCGCGTCCTCTTCCAGCGGCGGCGGGGGAAGGTGGGAGCCGGCGATGAGCGCCACCGCGCTCACGATGATCGCCCCCGCGAATGCCATGCGCGGGGTCACCGGCTCCTCCAGCAGGGCTCGGCCGAGCAGGACCGCCACCACGGGATTCACGTAGGCGTACGTCGCCACGAGCGACGTGGGGGCGTGGCGCAGCAGCCACACGTAGGCGGAGAACGCGATCAGGGAGCCGAAGACGATCAGGTAGCCCAGCGCGACCAGCGAGGCGGTGGAGAAGCTGGCCTGATGCGCGGTGCGGAGCTCGCCCGCGGCGAGGCCCACGATCGCCAGCAGCGCTCCGCCGGCGAGCATCTGCATGGACGTCGCTACCAGCGGCCGATGGGGGACGGGCGCGGTGCGGGCGTAGAGCGAGCCGGCGGCCCAGGAGAGCGACGCCAGCGCGCACACCGCCGCGCCCAGCGGGTCGACGCCGCCCTGATCGATCCGTCCGACGAGGAGCGCGAGGCCGCCGAGCCCGAGCCCGAGGCCCACGACGGCACGGCGGGGGATTCTCCGTCCGAAGACGAGCCGATCGAGCAGCGTCATCCACAGCGCCAGCGTGGCGACGAGCAAGGCCGCCACGCCCGACGGGATGCGCTGCTCCGCCCACACCACGCCGCCGTTCCCCCCGAGCAGGAGCGCGGCGCCGATGATCGCCGTCGCGCGCCACTGCGCCGGCCCGAGACGGTCGCCGGCGCGGTCGCCGCGCGGCGCCGCCAGGGCGAAGAGGACGGCGCCGGCGACGAGGAACCGCGTCGCCGCCATCAGGAAGGGCGGCAGGGTCTGGATGGCGACGCGGATGGCGAGGTAGGTCGATCCCCACACCAGATAGACGATGCCCAGAGCCGCCCAGATCAGGGCGCGTCGCGGCGTGGCGAACGTCGCGGGGGCGAAGGGCATTCCCGCAACTTCAGCGGGAGCCGCCGTGCCGACGCAAGCGCACCTTGCACTCGAGTCGATTTCCCCTACCATACGCCGGCCGCGCGGGAGGCGGCGTGGACGATGGCAGAACGCACACTCGGTGTGATCGGCGGGAGCGGGCTCTACGAGCTGCCCGGGCTCGAGGCGATGGACCGGACGCGGGTGCAGACACCTTTCGGCGATCCGTCCGACGAGGTGGTCGTGGGTCGTCTCGGCGCCACGCGCCTCCTGTTCCTCCCTCGTCACGGCCGCGGCCACCGCTTGCTGCCGTCCGAGCTGCCGTTCCGCGCCAACGTCTGGGCGATGAAGGCGCTCGGAGCGGAGTGCCTGCTGGCGGTGAGCGCCGTCGGCAGCCTGCGGGAGGAGATCGCCCCCGGGCACGTGGTCGTTCCCGACCAGTTCATCGATCGGACCCGCGCCCGTCAGGCGGAGAGCACCTTCTTCGGGCGCGGCGTCGTGGCCCACGTGCAGTTCGCCGATCCGTTCTGCGCTCCGCTCTCACGCGCCCTGGTGGACGCGGCGCGGGCGTCCGGGGCGCTGGTCCACGCGGGCGGCACGTACGTGTGCATGGAAGGACCGGCCTTCTCCACCCGCGCGGAGTCGAACCTCTACCGGAGCTGGGGTGCGCACGTCATCGGGATGACGAACCTTCAGGAGGCGAAGCTCGCGCGCGAGGCGGAGCTGTGCTTCGCCACGCTGGCGCTCGCCACCGACTACGACTGCTGGCATGCGGGCCACGACGACGTGCAGATCGACGCCATCCTCGCGGTGCTGGCCGCCAACGTCGAGCTCGCGCAGCGCACGGTGGCGGCGCTGGCGGCGCGCCTGCCCGCAAGTACCGGCTGCGCATGCTCGCGCGCCCTGGAGAACGCCATCATCACCGACCGGACGCTCATCCCGCCCCAGGTGAAGCGCGACCTGGGCCCGATCGCGGGGAGGTACCTGTGAGCGCGCCCGGCAACGGCTCGGTCGTGGTCACCGGCTCGGTGGCCTTCGACTACCTGATGACGTTCCCCGAGCGGTTCCTCGACGTCCTGGTGCCCGATCGCATGCACCGTCTCTCGGTGTCGTTCCGCGTCGACGACATGCGCCGCGTCCGCGGGGGCTGTGCGCCGAACATCGCCTACAGCCTCGCCCGGCTCGGCGCGCGGCCGGTGATCATGGCGGCGGCCGGGAGCGACGCCCGCGACTACCGCGACTGGCTGGCGGACGCGGGCGTGGACGTGTCGCTGCTGCGGCTGCACGACGACGTCTTCACCGCGTCCTTCTTCTGCACCACCGACGTCGACCAGAACCAGGTCGGCACCTTCTACTCCGGCGCGATGGACCGCGCCCGCGACCTGAGCTTCCACGACGTCGATCGCGACGGCGTCGCGATGGCCGTCATCGCGCCGAACGACCCGCAGGCGATGACCCGCTATACCGCGGAGTGCCGCCAGCTCGGCATCCCGTTCATGTACGATCCCAGCCAGCAGGTCGCGCGCCTCGGCGGCGACGAGCTCCTCGCCGGACTCGAAGGGGCGGCGATCTTCATCGGCAACGAGTACGAGTTCGGCATCATCGAGAAGCGGACCGGCCTCGACCAGGCCGGCCTGCTGGCGCGGGTGCCCGTGCTCATCGTCACGCATGGCAGCGAGGGATCGACGATCGCGCTGCGCGACGCGACGGCGGGAAGCGCGCAGTCGATCCGCGTGCCGCCGGCCAGGGTCGAGGCCGGCGAGCTGGATCCGACCGGAGTCGGGGACGCGTATCGCGCCGGCCTGCTGGCCGCCCGCCTGGCCGGCCTGCCATGGGAGGTGGCCGGTCGCATCGGCAGCATCGCGGCGGTGTATGCGCTCGAGACCATCGGACCGCAGCCGCGGGCCTACTCGCTGGCCGAGTTCCGTGCTCGCTACGAGGCGAACTTCGGCAGCGCGGACGCGACCCAGCTCGCCCGTCTGGGAGCCTGAGCGGCGGCTGGCGAGCCCGCGGTGCAGACGTCGCCCGCGCTGTCGGTGGTCGTGCCGGTCTACGACGAGGTCGCGTGCCTCGACGCGCTCGTGACCGGCCTGCGCACGGTGCTCGACCAGCTCGGCCTGGCGGCGGAGATCATCGCCGTCGACGACGGCAGCAGCGACGGGAGCTTCGAGCGCCTGGTCGGTCTGCGTGCGACCGAGCCGCGCCTGCGCGTCGTGCGCTTGCAGCGCAACTACGGCCAGACCGCGGCGCTCGCGGCCGGCATCGGCCTCGCCCGGGCCGAGCGCATCGTGACCCTGGACGCCGATCTGCAGAACGATCCGCACGACATCCCGCGGCTCCTCGCCGCGCTCGACGACGACGTCGACCTCGTCAACGGCTGGCGGCGGGAGCGGCAGGATCCCTGGCTGAGTCGCCGGCTGCCGTCGCAGATCGCGAATCGCATCATCTCGTGGGTGACGGGCACCAGGCTGCACGACTACGGGTGCACGCTCCGCGTGATGCGTGCCGGATTCGCCAAGGAGCTCCAGCTCTACGGCGAGCTCCACCGGTTCATCCCCGCTCTCGCGGCGGACCTGGGCGCGCGCGTGACGGAGCTCCCGGTGGCGCACCGGCCGCGCACGCTGGGGCGCTCCAAGTACGGCCTCTCGCGCACGCTCCGCGTGATGCTCGACCTGCTGACGGTGAAGTTTCTCTCCGGGTTCGCCACCCGCCCGATCCAGCTCTTCGGGCTCATGGGGCTCGGTCTCGCGGTCCCCGGACTGCTGCTCGCCGGGTTCCTCGGGTTCGAGCGCATCGTGCTCGGCGTGCGCCTCGCCGGGCGTCCGATCGTGCTGCTCGCGATTCTGCTCGCCGTGCTCGGCGTGCAGCTGATCTCGATCGGTCTCCTCGGCGAGATGATGGTGCGCACGTATCACGAGTCGCAGGGCAAGCCGATCTTCCGCGTGCGCGAGATCGTCGAAGGAGGTGTGCCCGAATTGACTTCCACCAGACCCGCCGCTAATCCTGCCGGCCTATGAAGATCTGCGTGGTCGGGACCGGCTACGTCGGGCTGGTGGCCGGGACCTGCTTCGCAGAGAGCGGCAACGACGTGGTCTGCGTGGACAACGTCGCGACCAAGGTCGAGGCGCTGCGGCAGGGCAAGGTGCCGATCTACGAGCCCGGCCTCGAGGAGCTCATCCGGCGCAACGTGACCGAAGGCCGGCTGAGCTTCAGCACCGATCTCGCCGCGCCGGTGCGCAGCAGCGTCGCGTGCTTCATCGCCGTCGGCACCCCGGAGCTCCCCGACGGCTCGGCCGATCTGGGCGCCGTGCTCGCGGTCGCACGCGGCATCGCGCAGTCGATGGACGGCTACCGCGTCGTGGTCACCAAGAGCACCGTGCCGGTCGGGACCCATCGCAGGATCCGCGAGCAGATGGAGCCCATCGCGCGCCACGGCTTCGACGTCGTGTCGAATCCGGAGTTCATGAAGGAGGGCGCGGCGATCGAGGATTTCATGAAGCCCGACCGGGTGGTGATCGGTGCCGCTTCGCCCGAGGCGTTCAAGGTGATGCGCGAGGTCTACGAGCCGTTCGTCCGCACCGGCGCTCCCATCATCGAGATGGACAACGCGAGCGCGGAGATGACGAAGTATGCCGCCAACGCGCTCCTCGCGACGCGCATCTCGTTCATGAACGAGATCGCCAACCTGTGCGAGCGCGTCGGCGCCGACGTCGATCAGGTGCGCCGCGGCGTCGGACACGACCGGCGCATCGGGCATCACTTCCTCTTCCCCGGCGTCGGCTACGGCGGGTCGTGCTTCCCGAAGGACGTGCAGGCGGTGATCCACACCGCGATCGAGAACGGGATGCGGTTTCCGCTCCTCAACGCGGTGGAGGAGGTCAACGACGCGCAGAAGCGCAGGCTGGTCGAGAAGGTGGTCGCGGAGTTCGGCGAACGCCTCGCCGGCCGGCGCTTCGCCGTGTGGGGCCTGGCCTTCAAGCCGAGGACCGACGACATGCGCGAGGCGCCGTCGATCACCGTGATCAACGGCCTGCTCGAGCGCGGTGCGACCGTCGCGGTGCACGATCCCGAAGCCCTCGCACAGGCGCGCCAGGTGTTCGGCGATCGGGTGAGCTACCACCGGGTGAACTACGAGGCGCTCGAGGGCGCGGACGCGCTGCTCATCATCACGGAGTGGAACGAGTTCCGCCGCCCCGACTTCCCGCGCATGAAGCAGCTGCTCAAGCGGCCGATCATCCTCGACGGGCGCAACCTGTACGATCCCGAGGTCATGCGGCAGCATGGCTTCACCTACCTGCCGATGGGCCGCACGCCGGTGCGGGTGGCGGGCTAGGCGTCCGCCGTGCCGCGCGTACTCATCACCGGTGGGGCCGGATTCATCGGCTCGCACCTCTGCGAGCGCTTCCTGGCCGAGGGGGACGACGTCATCTGCATCGACAACTTCCTCACCGGTACGCCCGACAACATCGCGCACCTGTTCTCGAACCGGCGCTTCACGTTCATCCAGCAGGACGTGACCACCTACATCTACGTGAAGGGTCCGGTGGACGCGATCCTGCACTTCGCCTCGCCGGCGAGTCCCGTCGACTACCTGGAGCTGCCGATCCAGACGCTCAAGGTCGGATCGCTCGGTACCCACAAGGCGCTCGGGCTGGCGAAGGAGAAGAACGCACGCTTTCTCCTCGCGAGCACGTCGGAGTGCTATGGCGACCCGCTGGTCCACCCGCAGAACGAGGACTACTGGGGCAACGTCAACCCGATCGGGCCGCGAGGCGTCTACGACGAGGCCAAGCGCTTCGCCGAGGCGATGACCATGGCCTATCACCGCACCCACGGCATCCAGACCCGCATCGTCCGCATCTTCAACACGCACGGTCCGCGGATGCGCCTGAACGACGGCCGCGTGGTCCCGAACTTCATCGCCCAGGCCTTGCGCGGCGAGCCGATGACGGTGTACGGCGACGGCTCGCAGACCCGCAGCTTCTGCTACGTCTCCGATCTGGTGGACGGCATCGTGCGGCTCCTGCGCTCGGACTACGCCGACGGCCCGGTCAACTGCGGCAACCCCACCGAGGTCACGATCCTGCAGTTCGCCGAGCGCATCAAGGCGCTGACCGGGTCGAAGAGCGAGATCGTGCGCCGGCCGCTGCCGGTGGACGACCCCAAGCAGCGGCAGCCCGACATCACGCGCGCCCGGACCCTCCTCGGCTGGGAGCCGAAGGTCGGGCTCGAGGAGGGGCTGCGCCACACCATCGACTACTTCCGCGACAAGGTATGAAGGTCCTGGTCACCGGTGGCGCGGGCTTCATCGCCTCGCACGTGGTCGACGCCTACCTGGCGGCGGGTCACGAGGTGGTGGTGGTCGACAACCTGTGCACCGGCAAGCGCGAGAACCTGAATCCCCGGGCGCGCTTCCACGAGCTCGACATTCTCGACCCGAGGACCGCCGACCTGATCCGTGCCGAGCGTCCGGACGTGCTGAACCACCACGCGGCGCAGATGGACGTGCGGCGCTCGGTGGCCGACCCGCTCTTCGACGCGCGCACGAACATCCTCGGCACCATCACGCTGCTCGAGGCGGCACGCCAGGCCGGGGTCCGCAAGGTGCTCTTCGTCTCGTCGGGTGGTGCCGCCTACGGCGAGCAGGAGACGTTCCCCGCGCCGGAGACGCATCCCACGTGGCCGGTCAGCCCGTACGGCGTGAGCAAGCGCTCCGGCGAGCTCTACTGTCACTTCTTCCAGGCCGAGTACGGCATGCCCTTCGTCGCCTTTCGCTACGCCAACGTCTACGGTCCGCGTCAGGACCCGCACGGCGAGGCGGGGGTGGTGGCGATCTTCAGCGGCCGGATGTTGCGGGGCGAGCCCGTGACGGTGAACGGCGACGGCACGCAGACGCGCGACTACGTGTTCGTCGGCGACGTGGCCCGCATGAGCCTGCTCGCGCTCGAGCGTGACGCCACCGGGCCCGTGAACATCGGCACCGGGCGGGAGACCGACGTGAACCAGCTGGCCGCGACCCTGCTCGAGGTCTCGGGCAGCCGGTCCGAGGTCCGCCACGGGCCGGCGAAGGGGGGCGAGCAGCGTCGCAGCGTGATCGACGTCCGGCGCGCCGCCGAGCTCTTCGGCTGGACGCCCGAGGTGTCGCTGCGCGACGGCCTCGCGCGCACGGTCGAGTTCTTCCGCGCGCGCGTCTCCGGGTAGCGCCCGGGTGCCCCGGACCGCGAGCCCGCGCAACCCGTTCGTCCGCTCGATCGCGCTGGTCCTCGGGGTCACGCGGCGGGTGCGCGCCCGCGCGGCACTGATCGGCGGCTTCGCGCTGCCCTTCCACGGCGTGCAGCGGGCGACGGGCGACGTGGACTTCCTCCTCGACCTCGAGGCGGCGGATGCCTTGCACGAGGCGCTGGTCGCGGCCGGAGCACGGTGCCTGCACCGGAGCGAGGACGCCGCGAACTACTCCGCGGGCAGGGGGCTGGCCGCGGTGGACTTCATCTACGCGCGTCGCGAACGTGCGCGAGAGATGCTCCGGCGGGCACGACCGATGCTGCTTCGAGGCGCACGCCTCCGCGTCCCGGTGGTCGATGCCGAAGCCCTGATCGGACTCAAACTCCAGGCACTGGTGAACGCGCCGGAGCGGCGAGCCCAGGATCGAGCCGACATCGCCGCGCTCTTCGCGACCAAGCGAGATTCGCTGAACACCGATCTGCTGCGCGACTACTACCGCCTCTTCGGATTGGAGTCCGAGCTCGACCGGTTGCTCGCCGAGATGAAGAGCGGATAGGCTCGGACGTCGATGGGTCCTCGAGAGCCGATCGCCGCCGGCGACGTCCCCGATCAGGCTCGTCTGCGTCCCAGGGAAGCCGTACGCAACCTCGACGAGTTCCTCGAGTTCCTGGGCTGGATCGAGGGGGCATTCGGCCGGACCAAGCCCTCCGAGCGCCTCGCCACCGGGGAGCACTTCCGGCTCTGAGATTCGGCTAGGCGGTGCGCTACAGGGCTCGCCCGCACCGTCGACTTCTTCCGGACACGCGGCCGGCCGAGCCGGCCGACGACGGCGACCAGGAGGTACTCCACGGATCCCGCTCTCCCGGCCGCCAAGCCTGGTCCCCTCGGCGGGCGGGTGCAAGGTGACGGGCATGTGCTTGCGGACATCCGGCGGCGCCCGTAAGGTCGGCCGACGCTGGCCCCGGGAGGCCACTTCTGGACACCGCGCGCATCCGCAACTTCTCGATCATCGCCCACATCGATCACGGCAAGTCGACGCTCGCCGACCGCCTGCTCGAGCGGACCGGGACGGTGTCGAAGCGCGAGATGTCGTCGCAGTTCCTCGACGACATGGACCTCGAGCGCGAGCGCGGCATCACCATCAAGGCGCGCTCGGTGCGGCTCGCCTACCGTGCGCGCGACGGCCAGGACTACGTGCTGAACCTGATCGACACCCCCGGGCACGTGGACTTCACGTACGAGGTCTCGCGCAGCCTGGCGGCCTGCGAGGGCGCCATCCTGGTGGTCGACGCCTCGCAAGGGGTGCAGGCGCAGACCATGGCGAACGTCTACCTCGCGCTCGAGCACGACCACGCCATCATCCCGGTGCTGAACAAGATCGATCTGCCGAGCGCCGATCCCGAGCTCGCCCGGCGCGAGATCGAGGAGGCCATCGGTCTCGATGCTTCCGGCGCCATCCTCGCCAGCGCGAAGGAGGGCATCGGCACGGACGAGATCCTCGAGGCGATCGTGCACCAGATCCCGCCGCCCCAGGGCGATGCCGAGGCGCCGACGCGGGCGCTGATCTTCGACTCCTGGTTCGATCCCTACCACGGCGCCGTGGTGCTGATCCGCGTCATGGACGGCACGCTCCGCAAGGGCCAGCGCATCCGGCTCATGGCCGTGGGCAAGGAGTTCACGGTGACGCGCCTGTGCGTGCTGGCGCCGCGCGCCGTGGAGGTGGCGGAGCTGGGCCCGGGAGAGGTGGGCATCCTGTCGGCGGCCATCAAGGAGGTGGCCGACACGCGGATCGGCGATACGGTGACGGACGCCGAGCGGCCGGCGGCGGAGCCGCTGCCTGGCTTCCGGCCAGTGAAGCCGATGGTCTTCAGCGGGCTCTATCCCGCCGAGTCGGCGCAGTACGACGCGCTCCGGGACGCGGTGGAGAAGCTCCGGCTGAACGATTCGTCGTTCAGCTACGAGCCCGAGACGTCGCTCGCGCTCGGCTTCGGCTTCCGCTGCGGGTTCCTCGGCCTGCTCCACATGGAGATCATCCAGGAGCGCCTCGAGCGCGAGTTCGCCCTCTCCCTCATCACGACCGCCCCGACGGTCGCGTATCGCGTCGTGCAGACCGATGGCACCGCGATCGTCATCGACAGCCCGGCGAAGCTGCCGCCGCCGATGCGCGTGGAGCACATCGAGGAGCCCTACATCAGGGCCACCATCCACCTGCCGATCGAGTACCTGGGCAACGTGCTCCAGCTCTGCCAGGACCGGCGCGGCGAGCAGAAGGAGCTCAAGATCATCGCGGAGACGCGGGCCATGCTCACCTACGAGCTGCCGCTGACCGAGGTCGTGGTCGACTTCTACGACAAGCTCAAGTCCTTCACCAAGGGGTATGCCTCGATGGACTACGAGTACCTCGACTTCCGGCCCTCGAACCTGGTGAAGCTCGATCTGCTGATCAACGGCGACCCGGTGGACGCGATGGCGGTGATCGTCCACCGCGACAACGCCTACCTCCGCGGGCGGGACCTCTGCCAGCGGCTGCGCGGCTTGATCCCGCGGCAGATGTTCGAGGTGGTGATCCAGGCGTCGATCGGCGCGAAGGTGATCGCGCGCGAGACGGTCAAGGCGATGCGCAAGAACGTGACGGCGAAGTGCTACGGCGGGGACATCACCCGCAAGCGCAAGCTCCTCGAACGTCAGAAGGAAGGCAAGAAGCGCATGAAGCAGGTCGGGCGCGTCGAGATCCCGCAGGAGGCGTTCCTCGCGGTGCTGAAGGGTGGCGAGTGAAGCACCCCTCGTCTATGATCGAGGGCCATGCCTGAGTCGGAGGCTCGGCGACGGGAGGCCGTCGCGGGCGTGCCCGCGACCCTGCCAAAGCGCAAGTCGCACCTTCGCGAGTACGTCGAGGCGCTCGCCGTCGCCCTCCTGCTCGCGCTCGGGATCCGGACCTTCGTGGTGCAGGCGTTCAAGATCCCCTCCGGCTCGATGCTGCCGACCCTCCAGATCGGCGACCACATCCTGGTGAACAAGTTCCTCTACGGACCCCGTCTGGAGATCCCGCTGACCCAGATGTCGCTCGGGCGGCTGCCCGGGCTGCGCAAGCCGCGCCCCGGGGACGTGGTCGTGTTCATCTGGCCGAAGGACCGTTCCAAGGACTTCATCAAGCGGGTCATCGCGGTCGAGGGCCAGACGATCGAGGTGCGCAACCGCCAGGTCTTCATCGACGGCAAGCCGTGGGACGATCCCCACGCCACCTGGGTCATGCAGCGTGGTCTGGGCGGGGCGGCGGGCGACAACTACGGCCCTTACACGGTGCCGGCGGACCACGTCTTCGTCATGGGGGACAACCGCGACCAGAGCTACGACTCGCGGTTCTGGGGTCCGGTGCCCATCGCGGACATCAAGGGCGAGGCGCTGGTGATCTACTGGTCCTGGGACGGCCCGGACCGGTGGGTGCGCTGGGAACGGCTCGGACGCCTGGTCTACTAGTAACGCGGATGTCGGCGGCGCGGGACGAGTGGCAGGCGGTCGCGGAGGGCTGGCGTCGCTGGGAGCCGATGTTCCAGTCGTTCTCGTGGCCCCTGGCGCTGCGCATGGCGGCGGTGGCGGAGATCGGCAGCGCGCAGCGGGTGCTCGACGTGGGCTGCGGCATCGGCGACCCGACGCTCCAGGTGGCCGTGCTCGTCGGGCCGCACGGTCGGGTGCTCGGGCTCGACATCGCAGAGGAGATGATCGCCATCGCGCGCGAGCGCGCGGCGGTCCTCGGCCTCACGCACGCCGAGTTCCGCGTCGAGGACGTCACCACCGCCGCGCTTCCCGAAGCCTCGTTCGATGCCGTCCTCGGTCGCTGGAGCCTCATCTACCTGGAGGACGTGCCGCGGGTGCTCGAACGCCTGCGCGGCTGCCTCGTCCCGGGTGGTCGTATCGCGGTGACGGCCTGGGCGCCCCCCGAGGTGAACCCGTGGTTCACCGTGCCCCATCAGGCGCTCGCACGGGTCCGCGCGACCCGTGTGCCCGACCCGAGCGTCCCCGGCGTGTTCCACCTCTCGAGCGACGGCGCGCTGGCGCGCGCGCTCGTCGGCGCCGGCTTCCAAACCGTCGGCCAGGAGCGGGTCGTGCTCTCGCAGCTGGCGTACGATGGCGCCGGGTTCTGGCGCATGATGACCGACACCGCCGGACCGCTGGCCCCGCTCATCGAAGGCCTCGCGCCGGCCGAGCGCGAGGCGGTCGCGGCGGACGTCGCGGGACGCCTCGAGCGCTACCGGGCCGGGGACGTGCTGCGGATTCCCGCCCAGGCGCAGCTCGCGTGGGGCAGGGCGTAACCGGCGTCCGGGCCGATCAGGGCACCAGCTCGAGCGCCGCGACGTGGCGCGGGCGCACCGCGCCGAAATGCCGCCGATCGGTGGTGGCCACGACCCGCACGCGGAGCCGCTCGCTCACGGCCACCAGCGATGCGTCGACGAACCCGATCTGGGGGTACTCGTCGAGCAGGACCCGACACCGCTCGACGTCGCTCCCCGTGACCTGCTCGAGGCCGATCTCACCCGCGGCGAGCGAGGCGACGAACAGGCGTTCGGCGTCCGGTCCGAGTCGGGCGGCCAGCAGATAGGTCACCTCGGGCACCACGGTGATCGGGGCGATGAGCGGTTCGGACGTCCTCTCGAGCCAGGTGCGGACGCGCGCGTGCCACGCATCTCCCGCGTCGGCGGCAGCGTACAGGATCCCCGTGTCGACGATGACCGGCATCAGCGCCGGCGCCTTGCCGTGGCCGCGACCGCCTTGACCCGCGTGCGGGCGCGCGGGCCGGGCGTGGGCTCCGGGCTGGCGAAGAGCAGCTCCTCGTGGCGCTCGGCGGTATCGCCGTGGCCGCTGCGCCCAACCGCGACGAAGCGCAGCGGACGGCGCGCCGTCGCCTTCTGCCGTGCTACGTAGTCGGTGATCGCCTCCCGGATCATGTCGGCGACGGGGCGACGCTGCTGGCGCGCGAGCGCCTTCAAGTCGCATTCGGTCGCTTCGTGCAGGAAGACCGTCGTGCGCTTCATATGACGTATGCTAGCATACGTCCCGCGTGAGTCCAGGACCAGGCGGCGGACGGCCCCGTAGCGATCACGCCGGATCGAACGTCGTGATCCCGTCGGTGGTCGTTACCCGTCCGCGGCGTCCGACCTGCTCGTCGCGCTCCGCCGCTTCCAGCAGCGCCCGGTCGCTCGGCAGCTTCGCGACGAAGCGCTCGCCGTCGTCGAGCAGACCGATCGCCACGCCGCGCTCCGCGGCGCCATCGCGACCGTGGACCACCGTGTAGGTTTCCAGCCGACCGGTCCCGCTGGGCTCCGGCACGACCGCAGGATGCGACTGCTCGGCGACCGACGCCCGGATGGCGCTCGTGTCCACGCGCTGCCATCCGCGCGGCGGCGGCTGGCGGCCGTAGATCGCGAGCGCGTGCTTGGTGAAGTTCCAGCCCAGCGCGTGCACCAGACCCAAGCCGTCACGGTCGTGGCGCAGCCGGTCCACGATCGCGGCGATGGCGTGGGTCGCGTAGTCGTTTCCGGGACCGCCGAACCAGGGCAGAGCGCCCGTCACCGTGAGTGGCCGGGCCGTCGCCGGATCGAGACCCAGCATCGCCGCCGACAGCCGGGGTGCGATCGGGAAGCAGCCGTAGAGGTCGAGGTGGCCGATGCGCTCGAGGTCGAGGTCGACGCTCGCCAGCAGCGCGGCGGCGCCGCGCCGCATGCCGGGGAGCTCGTGGAAGCTCGCCCGGTCGGAGAGGAACCACAGCTCGGCGACGTCGACCCCGGCCCAGGGATAGACGAAGCGATCCGCCGCCACACCGAGCCGGCGGGCGGCGGCGTCACTGGCGAGGAGGAGCGCGGCGCCCTGGTTCACCTCCATGATCGCGTTCAGGTACTTGGGGTACGGGAACGCCACCATGCGGTTGGCGGGGGCCACGGTGGTGAGCGTTGCCGCGTCCTTCGCGTCGCGGAACCACGCGTAGGGATTGCCGGCTGCGATGCGGGCGCAACGCTCGGCGAAGGCGCCCAGCTCGGCCCGCTGCCCGGCGAGCGACTGTCCGCGCGCCGCACGGAAGGCGTTCTCGAACAGCGCGAAGCTGACGTACGCCTCGCGCGCACCGTGGCGCGACTCGACGTCGGTGACGCCGGGGCGCGTCTCGCCCCAGCGCGCCACGGCGGCTGCCGACGGCGGCGTCCACGGGCTCGGGAGGCCGGCTTTGCCGAGCGCGCGCATCGTGTGCACGGCCTCGCCACCCGCGAGCAGCGCCACCTCGATCCGTCCGGCGGCGACCTCGTCGCACAGGTGCGAGAGCAACGACTGGGGCGTGTTGCCGCCCCAGGTGCTGAGAATGGTGCGGCGCGGCCCGATGCCGAGTCGGCCGGCCAGCATGCGTGCCGTGTCCCCGTAGTCGTGGAAGACGTTGGTCACGACGGCGACGGTGTCGACGGCAGCCAGCAGCGGCACGCCAGCACCCGCGTCGTCGCACGCACGCCGGGCGGCGGTCTCCATGAGCGCGAGCGGTTCGAGCCCCTGGCGCGGATCGTCCGGGCGGTCCGTGATCTGGCCCGCACCGACGAGGACGGGGAGTGGTCGACTCATGGGAGTGGGGGCGACTCCTTGACAGCGCCCGGAGCGGCGTCGAAAGTCATTCCCATGCCGCACGCTTCCGGGTCAAACGGCTCCGCATCCTCGCCGCTCCGCACGCCCCTCTGCGACCTCTTCGGCATCGACGTGCCGATCTGCCTCGCCGGGATGGGGGGCGTCTCGATGGCGCCGCTCGTGGCCGCGGTGTCCAACGCGGGAGGGCTCGGCATCATGGGCGCCGCGAACCTCGCCCCCGACGGCCTGCGCCAGGAGATCCGCCGGACGCGCGAGCTGACCAGCCGGCCATTCGCGGTCGATCTGCTCGCCCCGATCCCCGAGATGATCGAGCCCTACATCCCGGTGCTGTTCGAGGAGGAGGTGCGCATCTTCGTCGCCGGGCTCGCCGTGCCCGAGAAGCACGTCGCCGAGATGAAGCGGCACGGCATGAAGATCATGGTGATGACGGGCAAGGTGCAGCACGCGGTTCGCGCCGAGGCGGCAGGCGCCGACGTGGTCGCCGCGCAGGGCACCGAGGCCGGCGGCCACACGGGCGAGATCGGCACCCTCGCGCTCGTTCCGCAGGTGGTCGACGCGGTGAGGATCCCCGTCGTCGCGGCGGGCGGCATCACGGACGGCCGCGGCGTGATCGCCGCCCTCGCCCTCGGTGCGCAGGGTGCCGTCATCGGCACGCGGTTCATCGCCACGCCCGAGGCGACGGCCGCGCGGCAGTACCGCGAGGCGCTGGTGCGGGCGAAGCAGGACGAGACGGTGCGGACGCGGTGCTACTCGGGCAAGCCGCTCCGCACGCTGAAGAATCCCTACGTCGCCGAGTACGAGGCCGACCCCTCGAAGATCAAGCGCTTTCCCGAGCAGCTGGCGATCTCGAGCGCGCGCCAGGTGATGGCCTACTGGAATCCGGAGGCCGATCCCGAGCGCACCTGCATGCCGGCGGGCCAGGGCATCGGGAGCTTTCGCGAGATCCGGCCCGCCGGGGACATCCTGCGCGACATCGTCGCCCAGGCGGAGGACATCCTTCGCCGCGGGCTCGTCCGGCACGCGCCGGCCTGACCCCGGCGCGGTCTCCATCAGCGCCGTTCGACGACCCGCGCGGGGGGCGTGGGCTCCACCACGACGATGTCCCGCCCGGCGTACAGCTCCCGGTAGATGTCGATGAACGAGAGCAGCGTGGCGAGGATCACCGGCGCCAGGAAGATCCCGAGGAAGCCGTAGACGCTCATCCCGCCCAGGATGGCGAACAGCAGCAGGAAGGTCGGCAGGCGGGCGCGGCCGCCGATGAAGAGCGGACGGATGATGTTGTCGACCATGCTGATGACGAGCGTTCCCCAGAGGGCCAGGAGCACGCCGCGGACGACGCTGCCGGTGACCAGGAGGTAGACGGCGGCGGGCACCCACACGAACGCGCCGCCGAACGGCGGCAGGAAGGACGCGATCGCGGTGAGAAAGCCGAGGAAGACGCTGAAGGGCAGGGCGCCGATCGCCCAGTAGCCGAAGCCGCCGAGGATCCCCTGGGCAACCGCGTTCACGACCATGCTCTGCACCACCGCGGTGAGCGTGTCGTAGACGCGCGCGAAGACCTCGTGCTTGTGGTCCGCGTCCATCGGCAGCAGGTCGCGGATCACGGTCGACATGCGGTCGCCGTCGCGAAAGAAGAAGAAGAGCGCGAGCAGCATGAGCACGCCGCTCACCACGCTCTCGAGGATGTTGCGGGCGAACGCGCCGGTCTGGGCGGCGACATACTGTGAGGTATAGCTGGTCGCGCCCAGCACGAGCTGCGACAGGTCGATGTTGAGCGAGTCGATGATGGGCGATGCGAGGCGATCGACCAGCAGGCCGGGGCGAGAGGTCCGCAGCTGGTCGACGAGCCGGGCGAGCTCGCCCGTCTGCACCATCTCCTTGGCGCGGTCGTAGGCACCGGCGGCCTCGCTCACCAGCAGGGACCCGAGCATGATCGACGGCACCACCGCGACGATCAGGACGCCGAGGACCAGCACCGACGCGGCGAGCGCCCGCGATCCCCGGAACAGACGGACGAGCCACGTCGTCAGGGGGTAGAAGGTGAGCGCGAGGATGGCGGCCCAGCTGAGGGGCCGCAAGAACGGCGAGAGGAAGAGGAAGAACTGATAGAGCAGCAGGCCGAGGACGACGAAGAAGAAGGCCGCGAAGAGCCGCTCGCGCGACACGCGCGGACTGTAGCGGCGCGGCGTGCCCGGTACAAGCGCTCTCGCCTTGACAGGTCACGCGCGCGTTGCTACGAAATGCCCCCTTATCGAGCACTTACGCAGGCACGTAGCTCAGTGGCTAGAGCGCTTCCTTGACACGGAAGAGGCCGGCGGTTCAATCCCGCCCGTGCCTACTGCCCACGTTCGCCCAAGACCAGCCCAGTCGGTCACCGTGTAGTCCGGATGGCCGAGATCGTCGTGACCTTCGCCGACGGGGCGCAGGAGCGTCTGCCCGCAGGGATCACCGCCGGCGATGCGTTGCGCCTGCACGCCGAGCGCAACGGAGCCGGACGCAAGGAGGTGCGGCGTGCAGTCGCCGCACGCGTCGAGAGCGCCGACGCCGACGGCGCACGCGTGGTGGACATGAGCCGTCCGCTCACCGCCGATTGCCGGGTCACGTCGGTGGCGCCCGACTCGCCGGACGGACTCGACGTCCTGCGCCACTCGTGCGCCCATCTGATGGCCCAGGCGGTACAGCGCCTGTTCCCGGGGACCGAGATCACGATCGGCCCGGTGATCGAGCACGGCTTCTACTACGACTTCAAGCGACCCGAGGGTTTCACGCCGGACGATCTGCAACGCATCGAGGAGGTCATGCGCGCCATCGTGGCCGAGAACCTCCCGGTGAGCCGCGAGGAGCTCCCGCGCGACGACGCGGTCCGGCTCTTCGAGGGCATGGGCGAGCACTACAAGGTGGAGATCATCCGCGGCATCCCCGAGGATGTCGTGTCGCTCTATCGCCAGGGCGAGTTCGTCGACCTGTGCCGCGGTCCGCACGTGCCATCGACCGGACACGTCGCCGCCTTCCGGCTCACCAGCGTCGCGGGAGCCTACTGGCGCGGGGACAGCCGCAACGAGATGCTCCAGCGCATCTACGGCACGGCGTGGGCCACCCAGAAGGAGCTCGATGCGCATCTCAAGCGCATCGAGGAGGCCAAGCAGCGCGACCACCGCCGGCTCGGCCAGCAGCTCGACCTCTTCTCCCTCCATCCCGTCGCCCCGGGATCGCCCTTCTTCCATCCGAAGGGCGCCATCGTCTACAACACGCTGGTCGCGTACATCCGCAGCCTCTACCGGCGCTACGGGTACGCCGAGGTGATCACGCCGCTGATCTACAAGACCGACCTGTGGAAGACCTCCGGGCACTACGAGGCGTTCCACGACGACATGTTCCTCATGACGCTCGACGAGGACGAGTACGGCGTGAAGCCGATGAACTGCCCGGGGCACTGCTACCTCTACGCCACGCGCAAGCACTCGTATCGCGATCTCCCGCTGCGCTACGCCGACTTCAGCCGGTTGCACCGATTCGAGCCCTCCGGCACGCTCGCCGGCCTCACGCGGGTCCGCTCGATGGCGCAGGACGACGCTCACATCTACTGCACGCCGGAGCAGCTCGACGGCGAGCTGGCGTCCTTCATCGCCATGACACGCGAGGTCTACGAGGCGTTCGGCTTCGATCGCGTCGAGGTCACGCTGCAGACCCGGCCGGAGAAGTTCCTCGGCCGCCCGGAACGATGGGACGCGGCCGAGGCAGCGCTCGAGCGCGCGGTGCGCGGCGCCGGCTACGAGGTCACCGTGCTGCCGGGCGAGGGCGCGTTCTACGGGCCCAAGATCGGCTTCGATTTCCGCGACGTCCTCGAGCGCTCGTGGACGCTCGCCACCGTGCAGATCGACTGCGCCATGCCCGAGCGCTTCGACCTCCAGTACGTCACGCCCGAGGGTACCGACGCCACACCCGTGATGATCCATCGCGCGGTGCTGGGCTCGCTCGAGCGCTTCATCGCCATCCTGCTCGAGCACACGGCCGGCAAGCTGCCGCTGTGGCTCGCGCCCGTCCAGGTGCGGGTGCTGCCGGTCAGCGAGAAGGTCGAGCAGTATGCCCGCCGGGTGGAGCAGGCGTGCCTCGCCGCGGGTCTCCGGGCGGAGGCCGATCTGCGCAACGAGAAGCTGAGCTACAAGATCCGCGAGGCGCAGCTCGAGAAGATCCCGGTGCTGGCCGTCGTCGGTGAGCGAGAGGCGGCCGATGGCACGGTCGCGCCCCGCGTCGGCGGCGAGAACCGCGCCGGCGAGACCCTCGACGCCTTCCTCGCCCAGGTCACGCGCGACGCCCGAATGCCAGGAGGTGCCTTATAGCGAAGGTCGAGGAGAGAGTCCGAATCAACCAGCAGATCCGCGCCCGCGAGATCCGCGTGATCGACAGCGACGGGGCGCAGCTCGGCGTGATGGCGACGTCCGATGCCCAGCGCATCGCCGATCAGAAGGAGCTCGACCTGGTCGAGGTCGCGCCCACCGCGAACCCGCCCGTGTGCCGGATCATGGACTACGGGAAGTTCAAGTACGCCGAGAAGAAGAAGGCGCAGCAATCGCGCAAGAAGAACGCCGCCAGCCAGCTGAAGGAAGTGAAGCTCGGATCGCAGACCAGCGGACATGACGTCGATTTCAAGGTCGGTCACATTCGCGACTTCCTCGGCGAGGGACACCGCGTGAAGGTCACCATCTTCTTCCGGGGCCGCTCGATCACGCACCCGGAGCTGGGTCGCGCCATGCTGGATCGCATCGCCGGGAAGGTGGCCGACGTCGCCCAGGTCGAGCAGAACGCGCGGATGGAGGGTCGGCAGATGTCCATGATGCTGGTAGGCAAGTAGAGAGAGGAAGTGCACCCATGCCCAAGATGAAGACCAACCGCGCGGCGGCCAAGCGCTTCACCTTCACCGCCACCGGCAAGGTGAAGCGGCGTCGCGGCTATCTGCGCCACATCAACACCCACATGACCACCAAGCGGAAGCGCCACCTGCGCCAGCCCGCGCTCGTCGACAAGGCCGACGAGAAGCACATCAAGCGCCTGCTGCCGTACGGCTGACCGCGGCCGTCGCAGGTTCCCGAAGGAGACGCCATGCCACGCGCCAAGGGTGGGCCAAAGACGCGCCGCCGGCACAAGAAGATCATGAAGGCCGCGAAGGGGTACGTCGGCGGCCGCCGGAAGACCTACCGCCAGGCTCGCGAGACCGTCGAGCGCGGCCTCACCTACGCCTATCGCGACCGCAAGCAGCGCAAGCGCGACTTCCGCGGCCTGTGGATCACACGCATCAACGCGGCGGCGCGACAGCACGGCCTGTCCTACAGCCGTCTCGTCGCCGGCCTGAAGGCCGCGGGCGTCACGGTGGACCGCAAGATCCTCGCGGCCCTGGCGCTCGACGACGCGCGGGCGTTCGGGGAGCTCGCCGGCCTGGCCAAGACCCACCTTCCGGCGACGGCGTAGTTGCAGGCGGAGCTGGCACGGCTCCGGGGGGCCGCGGAGGCGGAGATCGCCGCGGCCGAGAGTGCGGAGAGCCTGGAGGCGATCCGCGTGCGCTACCTCGGCCGCAAGGGGTCGCTGAACGCGATCCTGCGCGGGCTCGGGCAGCTGGCGCCCGAGGAGCGTCCCGCGATGGGGGCGCTCGCCAACGCGGTGCGGGACGCCGTGGCGGCTGCGATCGACGGCAAGGCCGAGACGCTCGCCCGCGCCGGCCTCGAGCGGGCGATCGCCGAGGAGCGCCTCGACGTCACGCTGCCCGGGCGGCGCCGCCCCCGGGGACATCTCCACCCGTTGCGGCAGATGGAGGACGATCTGGTCGACGTCTTCGTCTCCATGGGGTTCTCCGTCGCCGAGGGTCCGGAGGTCGAGGACGACTTCCACAACTTCGGCGGCCTGAACTTCCCGCCCGACCATCCCGCGCGCGACGCGCAGGACACCTTCTTTCTCGCGGGAGGCGACGGTCTCCTGCTGCGCACCCACACCTCGCCGGTCCAGCTGCACGTCATGCGCACCACGCCGCCGCCCATCCGCGTGGTGATGCCGGGCGCGTGCTACCGGCGCGACGATCCCGATCCCACACACTCGCCGGTGTTCCAGCAGATCGAGGGGCTGCTGATCGACGAGCAGGTGAGCTTCGCCGACCTGAAGGGCGTGCTCACCACGTTCCTGCGCCGCCTCTTCGGGCCCGCGACCGGGGTGCGCTTCCGCGCCAGCTTCTTCCCGTTCACGGAGCCGAGCGCCGAGGTCGACATCGCCTGCATCAAGTGTCCGGCCGACGCCCCGCGCGCCGGCTGCCGGATCTGCAAGGGCAGCGGCTGGCTCGAGATCCTGGGCTCCGGGATGGTGCATCCGAACGTCCTGCGCGCCGGGGGCTACGACCCCGAGCGCGTTCGCGGCTTCGCCTTCGGCATGGGGATCGATCGCGTGACGCTCCTGTGTCACGAGCTCGACGACCTGCGCCTGCTCTACGACAACGACCTCCGCTTCCTGGCGCAGTTCTGAGGGCCGTCGCTCGTGCGCATCCCGCTCAGCTGGCTCGCGGAGGTCGTGTCCTGGGACGAGGGGACCGCCGCGCTCGTCGATCGCATGACGATGACGGGCCTCAAGGTCGAGGCCGTCGAGGAGGTCGGCGACCTCGACGGCCGCATCCGTGTGGCACGCCTCGAGGCCGTCGAGCCGCACCCGGAGGCCGACCGCCTGGCGGTCTGCCGGCTCGATGTGGGTGGCGAGCACCTGACGGTCGTCTCGGCCGCGCCCGGATTGCGCCCGGATCGCCGCGTTGCCGTCGCGCAGGCCGGAGCGAAGCTGCCGGCCGGTCGGGCGGTGGAGGCCGCGGTGCTCCGCGGCGTCACCTCGCAGGGTGTCCTGTGCACGGAGGCCGACCTCGACCTCGGGGAGGAGACGGGTCGGGTGCTCGAGCTGCCGGGCGCCGCCCCGGGCAGCGCGCTGCGGGACCTCCCGGGGGTGCGGGACACGGTGGTGGAGCTGGAGATCACCCCGAACCGCGGCGACCTGCTGTCGATCCTGGGCGTGGCGCGCGATCTGGCGGCCGTCCTCGGGGCGCGCGTGCGGGTGCCGCGCGTGCGGCTGCGCGAGCTGGGACTGCCGGCGGTCGAGCACGTGCGCGTGCAGATCGAGGAGCCGGGGCTGTGTCCCCGGTATGCGGCACGCATCGTGCGCGGCGTCTCGATCGCCGCGGCCCCGTTCGCCGTGCGCCTGCGGCTGCGGCGCGCGGGCATGCGGCCCATCAACGCCATCGTGGACGCGACCAACTACGTCATGCTGGAGCGCGGGCAGCCGCTGCATGCCTTCGACCTGGCGACGGTCGCCGAGGGCACCGTCGTCGTCCGGCGGGCGCGTGCCGGCGAGCGCCTGGTGACGCTCGACGGCGTCGAGCGGGCGCTGGTCCCGGACGACCTGGTGATCGCCGACCCGCGCGGGGCGCTGGCGCTCGCGGGCGTCATGGGCGGACGGGCGAGCGAGGTGACCGACGCGACCCGCGACGTCCTGCTCGAGAGCGCGTTCTTCTCGCCGGCGGCGGTGCGACGGACGAGCCGGCGCCTCGGGCTGCCGTCGCAGGCCGCCTATCGCTTCGAGCGTCGCGTCGATCCCGACGGCGTGCCGGCGGCGCTCGACGCCGTCGCCGCCATGATGTCCCGGGTGGCGCGCGGCGAGGTCGCGCCCGGGCGGGTCGAGGAGGCGCCGGGCCTCGCCGCGCTCGCCGCGCGCCCGATTCGCTTCCGGCCCGAGCGCGCTCGGGCGCTGCTCGGGATCGACGTGTCGCCGTCCGAGATGCGGCGGCGGCTGCGGGCCCTCGGCATGACGTGCAGCCGGGAGGGCGACGCCCTCGTCGTGACCCCGCCGTCGTTCCGCGGCGACCTCGCCATCGAGGAGGACCTGGCCGAGGAGGTCGCCCGGATCGGGGGATACGAGGCGATCCCGACGACGCTGCCGTTCGTCCCCGCGTCGGGCGGGGACGAAGGCGCGCCGCGGCGCATGGCGCGGCACATCCGACGGCTGCTCGTGGCGGAGGGGCTCAGCGAGATGGTGACCCTCTCGCTGACCGATCCCGCGACCAATCGCCTGCTTCCCGGATGGGTGGGGGACGGGGTGGCGCCGGTGGTGCTCGCGAACGCGCTCTCCTCCGAGCTGAGCGAGCTGCGCCACTCGCCCCTCGCCGGGCTGGCGCGGGCGGCGCGACTCAACCGCGCCCACGGCGCCGGCTTCGTCGGGGCCTTCGAGCTGGGCACGGGCTTCGGGCGCGACGGCGAGGGCACCGTACGCGAGCGGCGCGCCGTCGCCGGGGTGCTGTGCGGCGTCTGGCCCCCGCGGGGCGCGGAGCGTAGCGGGCCCGCCATCGACTTCTTCGACCTGAAGGGCGTGGTGCAGAACCTCCTCGCCGGCCTGGGGCTGGGGGAGGACGAGGTGCGCTGGCGGCCCGCGGCCGACGTCGCCTTCCTCCATCCCGGCAAGACGGCCCGGGTGGAGATCGCCGGTCGGACCCTCGGCATCGCCGGAGCGCTGCATCCTGGGGCGGCGCAGGCCCTCGATCTTGCAGGGGAAGTGTGGCTTTTCGAGCTTGACTTCACGGAGGTAGCCCACTATCGTCCGCGCCGCGTCGCCCTCCGGTCGCTGCCGCGATTTCCCGCGGTCACCCGCGACATCGCCTTGGTGGTCGACGAGAGCTTCCTGGCCGAGACGATCCTCGAGGAGATCCGCGCGTTGGCCGATCCGCTGGTTGAATCCGCGAGCCTCTTCGACTGCTACCGGGGGACCCCGATTCCCGAGGGGAAGAAGAGCCTGGCGTACACCATCGCCTACCGCGCTGCCGACCGCACGCTGACCGACGACGAGGCGAACGCAGTCCACGACCGTGTGCGCGCGCATCTGGGCGCGCGGTTCGCCCTCACCCTGCGGAGCTGACCCAACCATGACGATGACCAAGGCCGACATCGTCGAGCGGATCTACGAGAAGGTGGGTTTTTCTAAGAAGGAAGCCACCGAGATCGTGGAGTCCCTCTTCGAGGTCGTGAAACGGCGTCTGGAGGCGGGGGAGAAGGTGAAGGTGTCGGGCTTCGGGAACTTCGTCGTGAACGAGAAGCGCCCGCGCAAGGGACGCAACCCGCAGACCGGCGAGGAGATCGTCATCACCGGGCGCCGCGTGCTCACCTTCAAGGCGAGCCAGGTGCTCAAGAAGACGATGAACGGCGACGGGACGGCGGGCTCCGACGGGGCGTGAGCGAGCTGCTGCTTCTGCTACGGAGCGGTCACCTGAGAGATGCAGTTGTTGCTCGCATTCTCCATGCAGAGCGTCAGGCGGCCCTTGCTGGAAGAGAGCCCGAGGGCCCGGCAGTAGGACGGTCCCGGCGTCGTGTCCGTCGTGAAGTTGGTCAGGCCGGGACCCAGGGTTCCGGTCGATTGCGACACCACGCTGGCGCTGAACGCCCCGACGATCTGCACGGTGACGTCCGCCGGCTTCGTGCCGACGTTCGTGACGATGCACGTGACCTCGGTAGCGGTTCCCGGAAACAGCGTGGGCGTCACCAGGGGGGCGGCAAGGGCGAGGTCTCCGAGGGTCAGGACGCCTCCGACGGCCACGAGCATGGCCAGTTTCGACATGCGCACCTCCTCCGAGCCGAGCTCGGCCCGTTCGTTCGGATCCGTGAAGCGTCCCCCCGATGTCCGGAGGGTGTCAAGCCAGGTCTCCTTGAGGAGGATCACCGGAACGCGCATCCTGGCCGACGCCGTCGCACGCCGACGGACATCGAGGACCACGGGTGACGACTCTCGATTGGTATGGCTGCGCGACCTTCCGCCTGCGCACCGCCGGACGCACGATATTCCTCGATGCATACATCGACCGCGTCGCCGGCGCTGCCGGCACGGGGCTCACCGCCGACGCCATCGATGCGTGCGATTGGATCCTCGTCGGGCATTCCCATTTCGATCACCTCTGGGGCGCCGAACGCATCATGCGCAACACGCACGCCCGGCTCGCCGGCAGCTACGAGACGATCCGCGTCATGGAGGCAGCGGGGGTGCCCTTCGATCGGATGACGCCGGTCGCCGGCGGCGAGACGGTCGACCTCGGCGGCGGCGTGCGGGTGTCGGTATACCCCAGTCAGCACTCGTGCGTCTGGTCACACGGGCAGATGGCGCAGGCCGACCAGGTCTGCATCGGAGACCTCGGCGTCACGCTGCAGGAGCAGCAACGCCGCTTCGGTGAGCTCGTGTCGCACTTGACCAACCTCGGGAGGACGACGCTCGACCACCTGGTCGCGAGCAATCAGGGGGCGCGTGGTGACGGCGGCGCGCTCGTCTATCTCCTCGAGACGCCGGATGGCAGCATCCTCTATCAGGACACGTCGGGCCACTGGAGCGGAGTCCTTCGCGACCTGCGCCCGGACGTGGCGATCCTGGCAGCCGCGGGACGCGGAAACATCGACGGGCAACCCATCCAGGGGAGCCTCGCGCAGTTCGTCGCCCGCCAGGTCGACCTGGTACGCCCGCGGCGCGTGGTGCTCTGCCACCACGACGACTGGCTTCCGGGCTTTTCGGTCGCGACGGACGTCGCGCCGATCCGGCGAGAAATGGAGAGGGTGGCGCCGCGCACGGCGCTGGTCGAGGTCGGATACGTCGCCGCAGCGCCGATCCTGGCGCTGTGACGAGGGACCTCCGACTGCCAGGGCGGACCCATCTCCAGCCGACGCGCATGTGCGGATCCGTACCGAGGCCGCATTGACGCTGGCCGTGCCCGTCGGCTAGCGGTGCGCCGCATGGGGCTTTCCCTTCGCGGCATCAGGTCGTCGCCTGCCCTCAACGCCGTGGGACTTCTCGCGGTCGGGCTGTTCGTCCTGGGACCGCTGCTCGCCAAGCTGCACATCGCACCCGCCCTGGGCGGCTTCGTCCTCTTCGCGCTCGGCGGCCTGCTGGCGCTGGTGGTGGCAATCATGGGCGTCGTCGGCGCGCTGCGCGGACGCGGCTTCGGCCGCGGCGGGGTGCTGGCGGCCACGGTCGCGGCGCTCGTGTTTCTCTGGCTGGCGATCGTGCAGGGGGGCTCGGCGCCGCTGATCAACGACTACACGACCGACCCGGCCGACCCGCCGGCCTTCAAGCAGGATGCGAGCCTGCCGGCCAACGTCGGGAGGGACATGGGCTACCCGCAGGCGTTCGCCGAGGTGCAGCGCGGCTGCTGCGCCGATCTCGCCCCGCAGCGCCTCGCGCTCGATCCGGCCGCCGCCTTCGCCGTGGTCGACAGCGTGGCGACCGCCATGCCCCACTGGACGGTCACGCGTCGCGACCCGCAGGCCGGCGAGCTGGAGGCCGTGGTCACGAGCGCCATCTTCGGCTTCGAGGACGACGTCGTGATCCGCGTGCGGCCGCATCCCACCGGCGCCAGCATCGTCGACATGCGGTCCAAGTCGCGCAACGGCAAGGGCGATCGCGGGGTCAACGCCGCCCGCATCCGCACCTTCCAGGGCGCGCTGGCCGGACGGGCAGGTGCCGGGACGCGGTGAGACGCGTCCTCCTCGGTGTCCTCGCCCTGCGCGCCGTCGTGGCGCTGGTACACCGGACGACACGCGACCGCCGCCGCCTTGACCCCCGGGCGCGGAGCCCCTAAGACTCGCTCGACGCCGGGGCGTGGCGCAGCCAGGTAGCGCACTCGCTTGGGGTGCGAGTGGTCGGCCGTTCAAATCGGCTCGCCCCGACTCAGCGTGCAGCCGAGGCGGCGTCGTGTGCTTGCAGCGTCGCCGCCTTGGTGGCACGCTCCTCGCGCTCGATGCCGCCCGCGCCGCTCATCCTGGTCTCCAACGACGATGGCATCCACTCGGACGGGTTGCGGGCCCTCGCGGACGCCGTCGCCGCGCACGGTCGCGTCGTGGTGGTCGCGCCCGACCGCGAGCAGAGCGCCGTCAGCCACGCGCTCACCCTGCACCGGCCGCTGCGCATCGACGAGGTCGACCCCGGCCGCTACACCGTCGACGGCACGCCCACCGATTGCGTCAACCTCGCCATCAACGGGATCCTCAGCGAGCGGCCCGCGCTGGTGATCTCGGGCATCAACAAGGGCGCGAACCTGGGTGACGACGTCACCTACTCCGGCACCGTGAGCGCCGCGATGGAGGGAACACTGCTCGGCGTGCCCTCGATCGCCGTGTCGCAGATCGGCCGCGGGCCGTACGACTTCGCGATCGCGGCCGCCTTCACGGCGGAGCTGGTGGCGCGCGTGCTGGCGGCGCCGCTGCCGGCGGATACGCTGCTCAACGTGAACGTGCCCCAGTTCCGGGACGGCGAGCGCCCGCGCGGCGTCGAGCTCACGCGCATGGGCAAGCGTCGCTACGGCGACGCGATCATCGAGAAGGTCGATCCGAGAGGACGGAAGTACTACTGGATCGGCGGCGAGGAGCTGTCGTTCATCGAGGAGGAGGGCACGGACTTCGACGCCGTCAGCCGGGGACGTATCTCGCTGACGCCCATCCACCTCGACCTCACCAACTACGCGTCCTTCGACGCGCTGCGCCCGCTGGTGGGCTCGTGGTCGTAGCGCAGAGGTCGGGCCGCATGGCCTTCGAGCGCGCGCGTGAGGACATGGTGAGCCGGCAGCTCGCAGCGCGCGGCATCCGGGATGCGCGCGTGCTGGACGCCATGCGGCGCGTTCCGCGCGACCGCTTCGTCGCGGCCGAGCTGGCCGAGCACGCCCACGACGACACGCCGCTCCCGATCGGCGAGCGCCAGACCATCTCGCAGCCCTACATGGTCGCGCTGATGAGCGAAGCGCTCGACCTGCGCGGCGCGGAGCCGCGCGTCCTGGAGGTGGGGACCGGCTCCGGCTACCAGGCGGCGGTGCTCGCGGCCATGGGCGCTCGCGTGTTCACCATCGAACGTCTGCCGGCGCTGGCGGCGCGTGCCCGCGCGGTGCTCGCCGAGATCGGCCTCGACGAACGCGTGCGCGTGCTCGACGGCGACGGCACGCTCGGCTGGCCGGACGAGGCACCCTACGACGGCATCGTGATCACCGCCGGCGCGCCGCAGGTTCCGCGGCCGCTGCTCGCGCAGCTCACGCTCGGCGGCACCCTCGTCCTGCCGATAGGCGAGCAGGACGTGCAGACCCTGGTGCGGTTGCGCCGCGCCCCGCAGGGGCTCGTCGAGGACTACCTCGGCGAGTGCCGCTTCGTGAAGCTGCGCGGCGCATACGGCTGGAACGAGCCCTGACCCCCAGATGCAGGAACCGGAGGCCATGAGCGAACTGAAGCGGCACATCCGCGACATCCCCGACTTCCCCAAGCCTGGTATCCTCTTCAAGGACATCACGCCGCTCCTCGCGGACGCGGGTGCCTTCCGGGCCGCCATCGACGCCCTGATCGAACCCTTCCGGGGGCGCGTCGATCTGGTGCTCGGTATCGAGTCGCGCGGCTTCATCGTCGGCGCGGCCGCGGCGTACGCGCTCGCTACCGGCATCGCGGTGGTGCGCAAGCCGGGCAAGCTGCCCTATCGCACCCATCGGGCGAGCTACGCGCTGGAGTACGGCACCGACAGCCTCGAGATCCACCACGATGCGCTCGACCACGAGACCCGGGTGCTGCTGGTCGACGACCTGCTCGCCACCGGCGGGACGGCGAGCGCCGCCGTCGACCTGGTGCGGCAGTGCGGGGGCGGCGTGGTGGGCTGTGCCTTCCTGATCGAGCTGACGGCCCTGGGCGGCCGGGCGCGACTCGCCGGGCACGAGGTCCACGCGCTGATGTCCTATTGAGCGCGGGGGACCATGAGCGACCGGGAGCACGCGCGCGAGATGGGGGCGGTGCGCACCGGCCTGGCCGCGAGCTCGGTGCTCTGCCTCGTGGAGCTCGCCGGCGGCTGGTTCAGCAACAGTCTGGCGCTGCTCACCGATGCCGCGCACATGCTCACCGACGTCGCCGCGCTCGCGCTGACCCTCTTCGCGCTCTGGATCGCCGGCCGGCCCGCCAGCGAGCGCAAGACGTTCGGCTACTACCGCGCCGAGATCCTGGCCGCGCTCGTGAACGGGGTCGTGCTGTGCGTGCTGGTGCTCGGCATCATCCTCGAGGCATGGCAGCGCCTGCAACGGCCTCCCGCCGTGCGGGCCGGCATGATGCTCGTGTTCGCCGTCGGCGGCCTGCTGGTGAATCTCTTCGTGGCGCACGGCCTGCGCGTGCACCAGGAACGCAGCCTCAACCTGCGCGGCGCGTACCTGCACGTCGTCTCCGACCTGCTCGGGTCGCTCGGCGCGATCCTCGCGGGCGCCGTCATCCTGACCTTCGGCTGGAACGCGATCGACCCGCTCGTCAGCCTGCTGATCGCGGGGCTCATCCTCTTCTCGTCGTGGAAGCTCGTGCGCGAGGCGGTAGACGTGCTCATGGAAGCCGTGCCGTCCCACGTCGACGTCGACCGGCTCGAGCGCGCGCTGGCGGCAGTACCGGGAGTCGAGGAGGTCCACGACCTGCACGTCTGGACCCTCACCACCGGGCGCCACGCCCTCTCGGCGCACGTGGTCGCGAGTGGGCCGGTGTCCGACGACACGCTGCTCGCCGCCGTGAGCGACGTGTGCCGGTGCGACTTCCAGGTGGAGCACACGACCATCCAGGTCGAGCACGAGAACCAGCGGCTGCGCGAGCCGGCGGCGTGCGCCGATCGGCAGCCGCGAGCGGGATGAGGGCCGGGCGCCTTCCTGCTATCGATGGTCGTGTGCTGCATGCCGGAGACGCCGCCGTGTCGGTGCGCGAGTTCGCGCACACGGCCGACGTCGGATTCGAGGTCGAGGCGCCCACCATGGAGGCGCTCTTCGAGGGGGCGGCGCTCGGCCTCTCGGCGGCCATCGCGGACCTCGACGGCGTCGCGGCCCGCGAGCGCCGCACGGTGACCGTGTCGGCGGTGGACCGCACGGCCCTGCTGCACGACTTCCTGCACGCCATCCTCCTGCTCGCCCAGGTCGATGGCTTCCTGGTCTCGGGGATCGAGGTGGTGGCGATCGACGGCGAGGCGGTGCGCGCCGTCGTCGCCGGCGAGCCCGTCGATCCCGCCCGCCACCGCCTGCACGGCGAGGTGAAAGCCGTCACCTGGCACGGCCTCGCGGTCGAGCAAACCGCCAGCGGCTGGCACGCGCGCATTCTCCTCGACGTATGATGGAGCTGCGGCGCGTCGCCGAGGTGGTCTGGGAGATTCCGCGGCACGGTGGCATGCGTGTCCCGGCGCGCGTCTACGCCAGCGAGGCGCAGATGGCGACCTTGCGCGACGACCCGGCGCTCGCGCAGCTCGTCAACGTCGCGCACCTGCCCGGCATTGTCGGGCACGCGCTCGCGATGCCCGACGTGCACTGGGGCTACGGCTTTCCCATCGGCGGGGTCGCGGCCGTGGACGCCGAGGAAGGCGTCGTCACGCCCGGCGGCATCGGCTTCGACATCAACTGCGGCGTTCGCCTCCTGGCGACGCGCGTCGCCGCCGCAGACATCGGGCCCGTTCGTGACCGCCTCGCCGATCGGCTGTTCGCCTCGGTGCCCTCGGGCGTCGGGAGCGCGGGCGCGGTACGGACGCTGTCGGCGCGCGACACCCGGCGCGTGCTCGAGCGCGGGGCCGCCTGGGCGGTCGAGGAAGGGTTCGGGCGAGCGAGCGACCTCGAGCACTGCGAGGAGGAAGGCCGGCTGCGAGGAGCGGATCCCGAAGCCGTGTCCGAGACGGCACGGACGCGGGGGCGCACGCAGATGGGCAGCCTTGGTTCGGGAAACCACTTCCTCGAGGTGCAGCGGGTGGAACGCGTCCACGACGCGTCCGCGGCGGCGGCGCTCGGGCTGGAGGAAGGGCAGGCGGCCGTGATGATCCACTCCGGATCGCGCGGCCTCGGCTACCAGGTGTGCGACGACGCGCTCCGCACGATGGGGACGGCGATGCAGCGCCACGGCATCGCGGTGCCCGATCGTCAGCTCGCCTGCGTGCCGCTGCGCTCGGCCGAGGGCCGGACCTATCTCGGCGCCATGGCGGCAGCAGCCAACTTCGCGTGGGCGAACCGCCAGGTGATGGCGGGACTGGCCGAGCGCACCTTCGCCGAGGTGCTGGGCGCCGGCCCGGCGACCCTCGGCTTCCGCCTCGTGTACGACGTCTGCCACAACGTGGCCAAGCTCGAGGAGCACGTCGTGGACGGGCGGCTCCGTCGCCTCTGCGTGCATCGCAAGGGGGCGACGCGCGCGTTCGCGCCCGGCCATCCGGCCCTTCCGCCGGCGCTGCGCCACCTCGGGCAGCCCGTGATCATCCCCGGGGACATGGGACGCTACTCCTTCCTCCTGGTCGGGGCCGCGGGCGCGATGGCCGAGACCTTCGGGACGACCTGCCACGGGGCGGGTCGCGTGATGAGCCGGGCGCAAGCCAAGAAGGCGGGGCGGGGCGTCGATCTGGTGGCGGCCCTGGCGGACCGCGGGGTGACGGTGCGCGCGCGCGCCCTGGCGGGCGTCGCCGAGGAGATGCCGTGGGCCTACAAGGACGCGGCCGAGGTGGTCGACGTCGTCGTGCGCGCGGGATTGGCCCGGCTGGTGGCGCGGCTGGTCCCGTTGATCGTCATCAAGGGATGAGGATCGCGGCCCCCGTCCTCGCGGCGCTCTCGCTCGTCGCGACGCTGCTCGTGCTCGAAGGGACGGTACGGTTGCGTCTCTCGAAGGAGCAGTGGGCCCGGCTGCCGCACGTCGGCGCGAGCTCCGAGACGCAGCGGCGGCTCGCCTGGACGGAGCGGGATCACGCCAGCGACGGCGCGGCGTGGGAGTTCGACGTGCCGGATCCCCTGCTCGGGTGGCGGCCGCGTTCCGGCGTGCACGCCCGGAGCGCGCATCCCGGCTCGTACGACGTGATGGTGACCACCGACGCGCAGGGGCTGCGAGGCGCACGCGACGCGACCCGCAAGAAGACGCCCGGCGTGACGCGGATCGCCGTCTTCGGCTGCTCGCAGACCTTTGGCAGCGGGGTGGCGGACGACGAGACCTTCAGCGCCCGTCTCGAAGCGGGGCTTGCGGGCGTCGAGGTGCTCAACTTCGGCGTGCACGGCTACGGCACCGATCAGATGCTGCTGCGCTACGAGCACGAGGGAGCGGGCTACGATCCCGACATCATCGTGCTCGCCTTCGCGTACTACCACCTCGACCGCAACGTGACCGGGTTCCGCTTCTACGCCAAGCCGTACTTCGTGCTGGAGCGCGGCGGCCTGCTGCGCCTGATGGGCGTTCCGGTTCCGCCACCCGACGTCGTGGCGCGCGACGGCCTCCTCGCGCCGCCGTTGCCGCTGGCCGACCACAGCGTCCTCGCGCGCTGGCTCTGGGGACGCGAGCTGCGGCGCCGGGACGAGGCGCTCTACTACGATGGCACGCCGGCCTGGGACGTCACCCGCGCGCTCGTCGCGCGCTTCGCCGCCGAGGCGCACGACCGCGGCGCCCGCATGATCCTGCTCAACATCGACGAGGACGCGCCGTGGCTCACCGAGCCGCTGGTCCGCCTCACCCAGGACACCGGCATCGACTGGGCGGACGCCGCACCCAGACTCGGCGCGCTCCGGGGCCAGGGGGTTCGGCTCCGCCTGCGGGCCGACCCGCACTGGAACCCGCAAGGGCATGCGGTGATCGCGGACGTGCTGCGCGAGCGGCTGTGCGCGCCGCCGGCGCTGCCCGGGTGCGGCGGCTAAACCCGGCGGCGCCGTGCCAGCCGAGGCTGCCCCGCTTCATCGAGCGCGGGTTCCGCGACTTCCTCGGGTGTGGCCAGCTCGAGCGGGGCTTCGCCCGGCTGAGGATCGCCGGCGCCTCGAACGTCTGTGTCGCTACCTGCTGCGGCCCCTATCGCCCAGGAGCGCCTGACGCTGCGGCCCGACGGCGGGGGCGTCGTCACGACGCGTGGCGGGCGGCGGTGGCCCCCGCCGCGCACTCGCTCGAGTTGAAGCAGGCGTCGGCGCACTGAGCGGCCGTATCGGCGCAGCCGTATTCCGCGGTCTCGAGCAGCGTGACGCAGACGAGCTTGTCCCCCGAGCACTTCGGGAGCGCCGCCAGCGCGTTGAGCGCGCACCGCCATTGCGGACCGAGGCAGGCGACGTTGCAGAGCGCACACGCCGGGAGCAGTCCCGCGGCGGTGCCGTCGAGCGGGTCGTTCAGGCATGGGCTCTTGAGCGTCTGCTTCGTGAGGCGCCGGAGCGCGCCCTTGACGGAGGCTTTCAGCTTGACGGCGGGGGCCTTCTGGCCGTCCGCGAAGACGAGCGTGGCGAGCCCGGCTTTCTGGAACGGCACGACGTCGCGACCGTCGACGGCGCCGCTGAACGTCACGCCGTCGGTGCTCGCGACGTCGGCCTTCTGCACGCCGCGAAACCCGGAGCCGGCTTCGAGATCGACGGTGAGACCGCCGGCGCCGGAGGCCGAATCGAGCGTCAGGAGCGCCTGCGGCCCCTTCTTCAGGGTTACAGTGCTCGTCGGCTGAGCCGCCTGGCTTGCCGCGGTCACGAACTCGAGCGTCACCCCGTTCGCGGGCCGTCCGACCCGCGCCGTGAATTCGGCCGCCACGCGAGTCGAGACGCCCACGCTGCAGTGCGACACGTGAAGAGGCGCCGCCCCGGCGACGCCTGCGAGACCGATGATCGGGAGAACCGCCAGGAGGATGGGTACGAGTCTCACTTAGGAACTCCTACAGTTGGATGCGCGATGGACGGAGCCCATCCCCGTCCCTGGGGTTGGATACCGCCCTGGCGACCTCGCGGGCAAGGCTTTCTGCCGTCGGGACGCCACACGGGCGTCCGGACGTCTCCGAGCGCCGTCCGGCCCGACTGCGGCACCTCGAGGACGCACTCCGGGACGCAGCTCGGACCCCGGCTGCCGCGTCTCTTCATTACGCCGAAGTGGCCGTCAGCCGTCTTATTGACTTCCAACGATCGACTGCTTTCCGAGATGCCGCCGCTGGTAGTCTGGCAGACGGCGTCGGCGGAGGGGTCGAGTGATGAACAGCCATTGACAGATTCCTGATCGATCGAACAGAGTTGTCGTTCGATGGCCAACCACCGCGCTCGCTTCGGACCGCACAATCCCGGCGAGACCTACGTCGCCCACGTGATCGCGGAGCAGCTGGTCGACCTCGGCGAGATCCAGATGAACTACGCGACCGTGGGCGATGCTGCGTCGCCGGCGCTGCTTCTCATCCCGGGCCAGACCGAGTCGTGGTGGGGCTACGAGGCGGCGATGCCGCTGCTCGCCGACCGCTTCCAGGTGTTCGCCGTCGATCTCCGGGGCCAGGGCCGCAGCACGCGCACGCCTGGCCGCTACACGCTCGACAACATGGGCAACGATCTGGTCCGTTTCCTCGACCTCGTGATCGGGCGACCGGCGATCGTGAGCGGCCTGTCCTCGGGCGGCGTCCTCGCCGCCTGGCTGTCGGCGTACGCCAAGCCCGGTCAGGTGCTCGCGGCGCTCTGCGAGGACCCGCCGCTGTTCGCGTCGGAGGTGCGGCCGGCCGTCGCTCCCGGCATCCGCCAGTGTATCGGCCCGTTGTTCGACCTCTGGAGCAGCTTCCTGGGCGACCAGTGGTCGATCGGAGCCTGGGACGCGATGCGCGAAGGATCGGCGACTCGACTGCCGGAGCACCTGCGGTTCATCCCGGTGCCCGACGAGCCGCCCCAGAACTTGAAGGAGTACGACCCCGAGTGGGGCCGGTCGTTCTGGACCGGGACGGTCGGCGCCGCGTGCGACCACGAGCGGATGCTGCGCAGCGCCAAGGTCCCCTCGGTGCTGCTGACGCACCACATGCGCATCACCGACGATGCCAGCGGCTTCCTGTTCGGTGCGATGTCCGACCAGCAGGCCCAGCGGGTGCAGGACCTCCTCACCGGCGCGGGCGTCGACGTGCAGTACCGGTCGTTCCCCGACGTCGGCCACTCGATGCACGGCGACAGGCCCGACCTCTACGTCGAGACCCTCTTCGACTGGGTCACGAGCATCACGGCGTGAGCGCATCCCGCACGATCGACGTGCACGCCCACTACGTCCCGGCGAGCTACCGGGCGGCGCTGCTGGACACCGGCCACGGCGAACCCGACGGCTTCCCCCGGATCCCGGACTGGTCCGCCGAGGAGCACGTTGCCGCGATGGACCGGCTCGGAATCGCGACGTCGCTGCTGTCGATCTCGTCACCTGGCGTGCACCTCGCCGACGAACAAGCGGCGCGGGACCTCGCCCGCGAGGTGAACGAGGCCGGCCGACGAGCCGTCGTCGACCATCCCGGACGGTTCGGCCTGTTCGCCTCGCTCCCCCTGCCCGACGTCGATGCGGCCATCGCCGAGATCGCGCACTGCTGCGACCGGCTCGACGTCGCCGGCTTCGCGCTGCTCACCAACATCGGGGGGACGTACCTGGGCGACCCCGCGTTCCAACCGGTCTTCGGCGAGCTCGACCGGCGCGGCGCCCGGCTGTTCATCCACCCGACCTCGCCGGCGTGCTGGGAGCACACCTCGCTCGGGCGTCCCCGACCGATGCTCGAGTTCTTCTTCGACACCACCCGTGCCGTGGTCGACCTGGTGCTCAACGGCACCGTCGCCAGGCATCCGGGAGTCGAGTTCATCATCCCGCACGCCGGAGCGACGCTGCCGATGGTCGCCGACCGGGTCAGCGTCTTCTCCCAGCTGCTCGGCGTCGACCCCGCGGTGGACGTGCTCCGCGACCTGGGCCGACTCCACTTCGACCTCGCCGGCTTCCCGGTTCCCCGCCAGCTCGACGCGCTCCTCACGCTCACCACGATCGAGCACCTGCACTACGGGAGCGACTATCCCTTCACCCCGGAGTTCGCCGCCGCCATGGCGAGTGAACGACTCGCCGAGCGGGGCGACCCGCCGGGTTCGCTGCTGGCCGCGCTCCGCGCCAACACCGATCGCCTCTTCCCCGCGTTCACTGACCGGCGCTGACCAGCGACAGACGACGAAACTCGCCCTGGCGTTCAGAACCTCGCGGGACGGTCCGGCGTCAGGTATTCCGTGATCGCCGTGAACAGCCGCTCGCTGTAGTTCGTCGTGGTGGCCGCCGCCCGCTGCCCTTTCGTGACGGTGAGCGCGACCGAGATCCGTCTCGACGGCAGATAGGCCTGGATCGCGGTGTAGCCTTGCATCTCGGGGTTCTGAATCTCCCAGGTGTTCACGATCACGATGCCGAGCCCGTAGTAGAGGCTCTGGCTGAACCCCGGGAGCCCCGCCGTCGTCGGGGCGATGCGCTCGCGCGCGGCCGCCTTGGAGATCAACGCTCCCCTCCCGAACGCCTGCGCCGACTTGAGCACGTCGCCGATCGTCGACGTCATGATCATGCTCTCGGCGATCGACCAGGAAGGGCTCCAGAAGGTCGAATCCTCGTAGGGACCGCGGTCGGCAGTGTACGCGTGCAGAACCGGCGGCGGGATGTCGGGCAGTGAGGAGATCCTCGTGTTGCGCAAGCCGAGCGGGCGAAGGACGCGCTTGCGGAGCAGCTCCGCCACCGGCTTGCCGGTGACGGCCTCGATCACGTTGCCGAGGATGATGAAGTTCGTGTGGGCGTAGTGAAAGCATGTCCCCGGGTCGCAGATGCGCGGGCGCGCCAGCGCGATCTCCAGCAGCTCCCGCGTCTGCCACTGGCGGAAGACGTTCGCGTACCAGTCTTTGACCCAGGCGGGGTCCTCCTGGATCCAGTCGGCGTAGCCGGAGGTCGCGGTGGCGAGCATCCTCAGAGTCACGCGATCGGCGTCGGGGAGGGCGGGAAACCAGGTGGACAGGCGGTCGTCGAGGGACAGCCGTCCGTCGTCCTGAAGCTGGAGCAGGAGGTCGATGACGTAGGGGATCGCGACCGAGCCGATGCGGAAGTTCATGCGAAGGTTCGCGGGCACCCCGTCCATCGACTCCCCCGCAGAGACGCGCGCGATCGAACGGTCGCCCAGGCTGACCCGGACGAGGGCCGCGCGCAGGTCGTCGTCCTGGACCGACCGCTCCACGATCGCCCGGATCTCGCGGCCCGCGGCGGCGAGGCTCGTACAGCCCGACGCCGTCCGGATTCTCTCGCGCGGACAGGGCGTGACGCCGTCACCCGCGGCCGCAAAGCCGGACGCGAGCAGGGCCGCGCAGACCGCTCCGGAAACCGCGAGGCTCCGAGATACCTTCACCCCTCCCACCGAGCGTGCTCTGGTCACGAGGAACACATATCGCCTTTGCTCGAAAATCTCGCCGCGGCGTAGCTGCGCGACTTCGGGCTGATGCGCGGTGCACTCACCCTCGCCCGAGTCGGGTCCGAGTTCGACCCACCTGGCGGCGCGCTGCACGCCGCCGACCAGTGGCACACGCGAGAGGGGTGAGGTGCTCGAGCAGCGTCACCCCCGCGTGCCCGCTTCCAGGGCGGCGAGTCGCTTCTTCAGCGCACGCTCCTCTTCCCAGCGCGCGGTGACGTCTCGGATGATTGCCGCCGGACCGAGCAGTGTACCGTCCGGGTCGTGGAGCAGTGCGATGGTGAACTCGACGGAGATCGACGTCCCGTCCTTCCGCACGGCCGGCACCGCGAGCACCCGGCGTCCATACCGAGTCGTTCCCGTCGCCATGGATTCTCGGTAGCCACTCCAGTGCCGCTGCCGGAGACGCTCCGGGATGATCAGATCCAGCGTGCGACCGAGCGCTTCATCGACGCGATAGCCGAAGAGGACCTCGGCGCCCGGGTTCCACAGTCGGATGATTCCGTCGCGATCCGCCAGGATGATCGCGTCGCATGCCTCCCGCACGATCTCCCGGCACAGCCACTCGTGTGTATCCCCTGCCATTCGTTCCCCCTCGTCCCTGGTGACCGAACCCGTGACCTCGATGACCCCTCGTTGCAAGCCGGCCGGATGGAGGGTTCCGGCAGGCGCTGCGAGGTTGACCGAAAAGTTGCGCTCCGCGACATGGAACGGCATCGTCAGGGCATGCCGGGTTCCTGCCAGCCGACCGGGTAGCGCCCCGTCTGGCGAATCTTGCGTTTGCGGCCGCGCCGCCGCGTGGTGGCCGTCGTGTCCCGGGGGGGGAGGACACGATGCGCACCTTCATGATCACTCTGCTGGCCGCCGCCGTGCTGGCCGGCGTGCCGGCGCGGGCCTCGGCGCAGTGCACCACCGACGACGACGCCAACGCCGCGCGCAAGACGCTGAAGGAGTCCGCCACGATCCCGGCAACCCGGCGACGCTCTTCGAGACCGAGCTGTACGACCTGATCGCCGACCCGTACGAGCTGACCAACGTGGCGAGCGATCCCGCGAACGCGACCCGGGTCGCGACCATGGCGGCGCGGCTGCGCCAGCTGCGGCCGAACTGGCCGATCGACTCCGACCCGAACGGCCCCGATCCGGACGAGGACGAGTGACGTGAAGCGAGACGGCGGGGCGGCTCCCCCCGCCGTCTGGCCTTCCAGATCTGCTCGCACGGCCAGCGCCGGGCCCAGTCGAGCGAGACGAAGGGGAGAGCGCGAGGTGGCGTCCGCCGGCGGGCGCCCCTCGACGAGGGCTTCGATCTCGAAGCCGTTCGCGTGCAGGAGGCGAATCCATTCGCCGAGGGAGTTGTAGGTATCGGAGGTATTGGCAGACAGCTCCACGGGGGGAACCTGACCGGGGGGCTCGAGCAGTCGGACTCAACCTCCTCCGCGTGCCGCCATGGGCCCTGCGGGCCGATGACCTCGGTCTTGTACGGCCGATCACGGACTCGGCCAGGGCATTACCCTAGGAGTCGCCGCTGCCGACGGAGGGCTCGATGCCTGCTGCCGCGAGCCGTTCGGTGTAGCGGATCGACAGTGGCCTCACCGGTCTTCAAGACCGCGAGGTCCCACCTGGTGCGCGATCGAAGGTTCGATCTTCGTCCCGATCGTCACGAGGGATCTCGCGGGCTCGAGGGAAAGAGCGGGCCGCCGAGAGCGGCCACGAGCAGCAACCAGACGAGTCGAACGAGACGCCTGCGCCGGCTTGCAGAGGCTGGCATCGCCATCTCTACGCGCGACCCGCCCGCGCGGATGCATGCGGTTGCCGTGGTTCGGGGAGGAGCCGAGCTGCATCCTCTCTGCCGCGCCTCGAGGGGTGCGGGCGGTCACGGGCCGAGAGAGCGCCCCGCCCGGGGCGACGGTCGTGCGCGGTCGGAGGCCGTCCTCCGGACTCCTTCGGGGAGCCAGGACCGTCTGTCGCTGGGCGGCCGCGTCCCGGTCGCGTGCCTCGGCCGGGCGACGCGCCGGGTGCGCGCCGACGGCGAGGAGCGCGCGTGCGCCGCGTCCCAGCATGGTTCAACAGGCTGTCTTCTGAGCAGCTTGACAGACGGGGTGCGAGGCACCTTTCGCACCGACGAGCCGTCCACGGAGATCGTCCGGAAGGCGCTCGTCGACGAGTTCCAGCGCGGGGGACGTCGGGTCGTCTCGGGAGGAGGCGAGACCGCGGACGTGCCGATGGTCGTGACGCTGCGGCGCTTCTGGGCATCCCCCAGCGTGGGCACGCTCAGCGAGGTGGCGCAGCTCGACGCGGAGATCCTCCTCGGAACGGTGCCCGACCCCGTCCAGTTCCCCGTCAGCGGGTTCTTCAAGACGACGTTCGAGCGCCGGATCATCGGAACGTTCCGGTTCGACCAGGCCGCCGACCTGAACGGAGCGCTCGCCGACTTCGTTCGCAACCTGACCCTCGACCCGCACCTGCGGGCGGCGTTCGAAGCGGGCACGTCCGCGACGAGATGAGTACCGGCGCGCGGCGCGCCGCTCGGATCGGGTGCCACGTGC
Organism: uncultured delta proteobacterium; assembly: GCA_963815115.1. Classification (GTDB taxonomy): domain Bacteria; phylum Desulfobacterota; class Binatia; order DP-6; family DP-6; genus CAVQLX01. Next base: position 125,562 of record CAWFFN010000007.1, read on the forward strand.
GTGGCCCTCTTCGAGCGTCGCCCCACCAGCCCCGTCGGATGCTCCGCTACCACCCGGTCGGGCAGCGCCAAGAACCTGCGGGGAACGCTCGCGATCCGGGATACCGACGGCGGCCTCCACACCACCGGCGCCGTCGATCTGCGATGACCACGGAGGGACCGACGACGATCCGCCAGGCCACTGCCACGATGGTATTGCTCCTCCGGTTAGCGCCCCGAGTGGCGGGAGCCGGCGGCAGCATCGGGAGCGCCGCGATCTTCGACGGCTCGAATCAGGACATCGCCGCTCGCAGCATCCGGAACGTCGGAACGAGTCCCCTCCTGGTCGTCGCGACCATCTTCGACGAATCGGGCGACCCGCTCCCTGCCGCCAAGGACAGATGCACTGACAGGCCGATCGTTTCGGGCGGCCAATGCAGGGTGAATGCGCGGATCCCGACGGGCGTCGCGTCCGCATGCTCCGCGACGGCTCGTTCCGGCAGCATCAAAAACGCGCGAGAGGACGCTGACGGTCGGCTCTCTCGCCGTCGCCAGCGACCTCGAGCGCCGCGCCGAGCTTCGCTAGGGCGGGCCGCGAGGGCCGAGGAGCTGTATCTCCGTTCCCGAGACCTCGCGCTGCGCCACCGACGGTCGCGCAGGGCCCGCGAGCCTGGGACGCGTGGGCCGACCTCTGCTCCGAGGCCGGCCATGATCGCGGTCGGGTCCCTAGCGCGGCACGAGGCGGACGACGCCGTTGTCGGCGCTATCGGGTCCGCGCCCGGCCAGTGCGACCGCCGTGCGCAGCAGCGCGACGTTGAGACCGAGCCTGCCGCCCTCGTCACGCCCCGGGAAGCTGCCGATCAGCGCGCCGGTCCGTGTCGAGTAGAGGTACGCCGCGCCTTCCTCTCCGTCGGCCAGCGACGTGCACGCCGCCCCGACGAGAACGGCGTCGCGCCGCACCGCCACCGCGTTCCCGAAGCAGCCGGCGTTGGGGTCGTCCGACACGATCGTCCGGCGCAGGCGGCCGCGCCGGTCGAACAGGTGAACGGCTCCGCGGCCGCCGGATGCCCCGGGGGCGCTGACGGCGATCACGGGTCCGTCGGCGGCGATCGCGCTGCCGAAGGAGTCCCCGGCTTCCTGGGAGCCGACGACGGTCTCGACCGCGCCCGTCTCGGGATCCAGGATCGACACGATGCCGTCCCCCGACACGCTGCCGTCCGGGTTGCCGAGACCCCAGTGCGAGATCACGAGGCGCCGTCCGACACGCGCGAGGGCGGAACGGAGAAAGCGCTGGGGCTCCGGATTCGGCACCGTTCGCAGCAGGGCTCCGGTCCGAGCGTCGAACACGTGGATGCCGCCGGTTCCCGGCACCGAACTCCCGCTGTCGAGCAGCGCAACTCGCTGGTTCATGGCGACGAGGGCTGCGATCGATGAGACCGAACTCGGAGCCTGGTACGTGGCCCGTACGACCGCCGTCGCCGGCTCCACGCGCAACGCCTCGGGCCCTGGTGCTCCCACGAGCCGTGCGACGAGGACATCGCGCCCAATCGTGGCCACCAGGCTCCCGAAGCCGGTGTCCTCGAGGTCGTACAGCGACCACACGGTCTCGCCGGTGCCGGGATCGAGGGCCTCCACGAAGTTGCAGAACTCCCCTGCGCTGCCGACCACGAGACGGCCCCCGAGGACGGCCATCGAATGGCCGTAGGTGTTCTCGATGTCGCAATAGGGCTGGGCCGGTCCGGTGACGATGGTCGCTCCCGCCACCGCGGCGAGGGTGAGGAGCGCGGCCGAGGCGGCGAGATACGCACGCGGCCGGCGGCGAGCGAGCGGCGAACGCACGAGCTCCTCGGGGAGCAACGGTCGTGCCGTCTCCGGACGCGCACTGGCGGGGCACCGTCGCCGCGCGAGTCTGCAACGTCGCGGCGGCCCCGCAGTGCTGCAGGCTGCTTCGTACGATCGGGATGATCCACGAGGCCGACGTCCAGCCTACCGTGTGCCCCATCTTCCCGTCCCTCGGGCCCGGTCACGACAGCCGTGCTTGCGCGGCTTGTACCACAGGCTGCGCTCGCTGACGCCGAGGAGCCGTCCTCCGGAGCCCTTGGGAGGCCGTCCTTCGTGTGCGCCGCGCCGCGGCTTCGCCCGGGTCAGCAGCTGGCCGCGCCGTCGCCAGCGCGCCGACGGACCACCCGCTCGAGGACCTCGAAGAGCTCCCGCGCCTTGATCGGCTTCGAGACGTATCCGTCCATCCCCGCGGCCAGGCAGCGCTCGCGATCGCCCATCATCGCATGTGCCGTCATCGCGATGATGGGCACGTGAACCGAGGCATCGGCCGGGAAAGCGGTGGCGGCGCCGTCGCCGCGAACGGCTGGCGTCTGGGCGCCGCCGCTCGTCGGTACGGCGAGGTGTTCATCACCCCGGATCTGCGCGGTGGCCTCGAACCCGTCCATCACGGGCATCTGCACATCCATCAACACCGCGTCGAACGGCTCGCGCCGAACCGCGGCCAGGGCTTCCAGTCCATTGCTCGCCAGCGCGACCGTGCACCCGTGCTTCTCGAGCAGCCGGACTGCAAGACGTTGATTCACGATGTTGTCCTCGACGAGCAGGATATGCCTGTGCACCTCCACACCGTGCGGTGCCGCGCCGGCTCGATTCGGCGCCGCCGGCGGACGGTCAACGCGGTCGCCGGACGCTCGCAGGGTGCGCGCAACGGCATCGAGCAGATCGCTCGGCTTGACCGGCTTCATCAGATGCGCCGCGATACCGAGCGCTCTACACCGTGCGCCATCGCCGGCCTGACCGCCGGAGGTCATCATGATGAGCGCCGGTGGGTCGGGCAGGGCGCTCTGCGCAATCCGGGCGGCAAGCGTGAATCCGTCCATCTCGGGCATCTCCTCGTCGAGCAATACCAGGGCGAAGCCGTGACCGGCCCGTACCGCGCCGTCCAGGGCCTCGAGCGCGGCGGCGCCACTCGCGACCGCGACGGGGCGCATCCCCCCAGCGCAGCACCGTCTCCTCGAGGATGCGGCGGTTGGTGACGTTGTCGTCGACGACGAGGACCGGCAGATCGCGCAGCATCGCCGGCGTCCTGATCGCGGGCGCCGCCGCGGCGATCCCGAAGCACGCGGTGAAGCGAAAGCTGCTTCCGTGTCCCACGGCGCTGTCGAGCTCGATGTCTCCCTCCATCAAGTTGACCAGCCGCCTGGCGATCGTGAGCCCGAGGCCCGTGCCGCCATACTTGCGCGTCGTCGAGCCGTCCGCCTGCTCGAAGGCCTCGAAGATGCCCCGTTGCTTCTCGGCCGCGACGCCGATCCCCGTATCGCGAACCGTGAAGCGCAACTCGGTCCGCGGGCAGGCGCTCGGAGGCTCGGATCTGGACAGGCCTGTCCCTGCCGCGGGCGGACGATCACCGGGCGGGCTCGCGCTCGCCTGCTCGACCTCCACGGCCACCTCGCCCTGCGGCGTGAACTTGATGGCGTTCCCGACGAGATTGACGAGGATCTGCCTGAGGCGCCCCGGGTCGCCCACGAGGTTCTCGGGCACATCGGGCAGGACTCGCCAGGTGAGCTCCAGCCCCTTCTGATGGGCGCACAACGCCTGAACCTTCATGACGTCGCCGAGGACATTCGGGAGGTTGAACTCGACCGGATCGAGCTCCAGCTTTCCGGCCTCGATCTTGGAGAAATCGAGTATGTCGTTGATGACCGACATCAACGAGTCGGCCGAGACCTTCACCATCTCCAGGTATTCCCGCTGATCGGGCTCCAGCGTCGTGTCCAGGGCCAGGTCCGTCATGCCGATGATGCCGTTCATCGGTGTACGGATCTCGTGACTCATGTTGGCGAGAAAGTCGCTCTTGGCGCGGCTGGCCGCTTCGGCCGTTTCCCTGGCCTCCCGCAGCTGCATCTCCACTCGCTTCCGTTCGGTGATGTCACGGACGATGCCGACCGCGTGCCAGCGGCCATCGAGGTGGATCGGCGCGAGCGATAGCTCGATCGGTATCTCATCGCCGCCGTTGCGCCGTCCCACGACCTCCCTCGTCTTGCCGATGGCTGCGCCCTCGCCCGTGAGCCAGAACGCCTCGAGACCCCGCGCCGCCGCCTCCCGGAACGTCGCCGGCGCCACGAGCTCATGGAGATCGCGCCCCAGCACCGCGCCCTCCGAGTATCCGAAGATCGTTTCCGCCGCGCGGTTCCAGAACGCCACGCGGCCGTCCGCATCCATCATGACGATGCCATCCTGCGCCGACGCGGTGATGGTGCGGAATCGCTCTTCACTGTCGCGCAGCGCCTGCTCCACGAGCCTGCGCTGGGTGACGTCACGCGCGATCGCCGAAGCGCCCGTGACGACGCCCTCGGTGTCCCGGACCGGTGACAACTTCAGCGAGACGGCGACCGGGGTGCCGTCCTTGCGACGGCGCGTCGCCTCGTAGTCAGCGATTCGCTGGCCATCCTTCACCCGTTCGAGAAGGCGGAGCGTCTCCGTCGGGTCGGAGCACAGGAGGGTGGCGACCGGCATGCCGATCGCCTCCTCTGCGGTGTACCCGTAGACGTGCTCGGCGCCGCGATTCCAGCTGAGGATCGTGCCGTCGAGTGTTTCACTGATGATGGCGTCCTCCGAGGACTCCACGATGGCTGCCAGGAGACGGCGCTCGTCCTCGACCCGCTTGAGCTCGGTGATGTCCCGGGCCACCGCGGCGAAGCCGATCGTCCGCCCGTTTTCCACGATGAGCTGGACGTTGTGCCCGAGCCAGAGCTCCGTGCCGTCCTTGGCGATCGCAGGCACCTCGCAATAGGTCGTCGGGATTCGCTCGACGAATTGCCGCAGATAGAAGCGGCCGATTCGCCGGCGCGAATCCGGTCGGACGAGGACGAGGAAGTGGATGCCCATCATCTCGCTCTCGCTGTATCGCATGAGGCGCAGGGCGATCGGATTGCAGTAGGTCACGTGACCCGTGTCGTCGGTCCGATAGATGATGTCGGTCGCGTGTCCGAGTATCTGCTCGTAGCGCGCCGCGCTCGCCGCACTCGTGGTGTGGATGCCGTAACCGGCGAGCAGCGCGGCGGCGAGCGCCAGCAGGCCCAGCATCTCGGCCTGGCTCAAACTGTGCTCGCCGAATACCTCCAGCACGTAGGACAGGAGCGCGATGCCGCCGCCGAACAGCACCAGGTCCACGACGTCGAGCGGATGGGTCTGCTGCTCGCGATAGTCCGGCAGGTGGCGATACACGAAGTAGACGCCGAGCAGGCCGACCGGAACGTTGACGTAGAACACGCCGCGCCAATTGAGATAGGAGACGATCAGCCCGCCGGCGACCGGCCCGACCATGGGGCCGATCAGGCCTGGAATGGCGACAAAGCTCATGACGGGGACGAGATCGGCCTTGTCGTAGGTGCGCGCCAGCGTCATGCGACCGACCGGCATCATCATGGCACCGCCCGCGCCCTGCAGGATGCGGCAGGCCACCAGCATCTCGAGGCTGGTCGAGAGGCCGCACAGCACCGAGCCCACGGTGAAGAGGCCGATCGCCGTGGCGAACACGCGCCGCGTGCCGAACCGGTCGGCCATCCAGCCGCTCACCGGCATGAAGACGGCGAGGCTCAGTGTATAGCTCGCCAGCACCGACTTCACGCTGAGCGGCGCCACGTCCATGGCCCGCGCGATGGCTGGCACCGCGGTGTTGAGGATCGTCGTGTCGAGCGACTGCATGAAGAACGCAACGGCGACCAGCCACGGCAACAGGCGCTTGATGGCATCGTTTGGCGAAGCGGTGGTTGTCGCGGCCATCGTCAGTCCGCCGGTCTGAAAGGAGCCTGCCCGTGGGCGTCGAACAGGGCGTCCAGGAATTCCGGGATCAGCGGCATGCTCCGCGTCCCCTTGACGCAGGGTGGCTCCGGGGCAGCCGGTGCGCACTGAAGCGGGGCCGCACACGCTGCTCGTACTTGGGGACGAGCTGAGGCAATACATTGATCCCCAGAGAGGAGATCCTCCATGCCGTATCTCCGTGCAGTGCTCCTTGCGACCATCATCACGATGGGGATGGCTCCTGCGGCACACTCAGCGACCGATCGGGAGAAGCTCAGCAAGCTCATGAGGGACGCCGCACCGAGATTCGGCAACGTCTTCAGCGCACAGGCCGTCAGCGATGCGTTGCAGAAGTCGAAGACGGTGTGCGTCTGCTTCGATCCCCAACAGAACGCGGCGCTGGTTGGGTTCATGGTGTTCTTGGGCCCCCGGACAGCTGGCGAGGGCTTCACAGCACTGTGCCTGACGCCGGTGTTCACGTCAGATGGTGCCGTGACCGGCGGGACGGGCGCCTGTGCCGAGTTCACCCCCATCCCGGGCAGCAACGCGCCGTGAATGTGCCCTTCCGTCGGCGTCGGCAACGAACCGGCGCGGAGCATTTCTCCTCCGAGGCCGTCGGAGGCCGTCCTTCGAGCTCCTTCGGGAGCACCCGCGAGGATCGGGCCTTTGTGCGGACTATCTGGTCGATCCGAGCACCGACGTCGACGTGCCCTCGAGCTACACGAACTTCGGCGAACGCGCCGTCTACCTGAGCGTTCCCGGCCAGGTGCAGGCCGTCCTGCGGTGCTCCGCCGACGATCTGGGGCCCGCGGGACGCGACGCCTTCCACGGCCGGGGACGGGTGAACGCGATCGCGATGACCCGGGGAGTGATCGCCCTGGCGTCGCGCAGCTCGCATCGCTGCACGTGAACCACGGTCACCGAGTGGTGCGTGCGCTACCGGTCGGGCCCGTGCCGAACGGCGCGCAAGCCGGACAGATCGCGCGCGACCATCGTGTTGCGATCGGACACGCTGCTGCCGAGCGCAAACTGGGGCCACAGGCCGGCTATCTCCTGCCGGCTGCGTTCGCTCCACGCCCGGGCGAGCCGGCTCCGCGTCTTGTGGAAGTTCAACGCGAAGCCGCCGGTGTAGAGCCGCAGGAGGGAGAAGCCGCCCGGATACTCCTTGCCCGCGGCGATCTCCTGCATCGTGACCCCGGGAGCCACCGCGCTGATCGTGCGCTTGTTGCGATGCGTGTGGCCTGCGTGATGCAGAAACAGTCCGGGAGTCTGCGAGTAGTCGTCCAGGATCGTCGCCACCTGTCCGGCCTCGAGCCTGTTGCTCGCCGAGGTCGGGAACGGTGACTTCTCGACGATGAGAGGATGGTGCCCGAACACGATCGTCGGCTGCTCGCGCTCCCTGGCGAGCTCGGCGCGGAACCAGGCGAGCTGTTCGGCGGAGAGCGCGCCGGCATCGCTGCCGCGTCCGGGCTTGTCGTAGGTGTCGAGGCCGATGACCCGGAGGCCACGGAGTTCGCGACTGAAGTAGGTCGGCTCGTCTCCCGGGAAGAAGTGATCGTGGAAGCAGTCGTTGCCCTGCCATTGGCCGATACGACACGCCGCGTACGCCTCACCGGTATGCGCGCGATCGTGATTGCCGCGCACGACGAAGTAGTCCCGGCGATACTTGCCGAATCGTCTGAGCAGCTTCCCCGCTCTGCTGAGGTCGACCGGCGCGGCTTCGGCCGTGATGTCGCCGGCGGCAAGCAGGAACGATGCACCGAGCGCGCTCGCATCATGGACGAGCGACTCGAGCATCACCTCGGGATAGGGCGGGAGGCCGGGAGCCTGCTGGATCCCGACGATCCCCGTGCCTCCGAGGAGCCCGGCTGTCGTCTCGCCCATGTGGAGGTCGTTGCACAGCGCGATGGAGAACAGGAAGCGGCCCGGCGGCGGCTCCGGAACGGTGAAGCTGTATGGACCGCCGGTCATCAGACCGAAGTCGGAGGTGCCGACGGCGTTCCCGCTGATGAGCGTGAACGGAGTCGGGGATACCGGAATATCGTTGGAGCGGGCCTCGTAGTAGTACGTCCGTCCCGGCTCGAGGCCTTTGAGCTCGACGTAGTGATACGGCGTGTCGCGGAAGCGACCCCCCGCCGCCCGGTTCAACCGCTGGGGGTCCGTTCCCCAGAAGACCGCGCCGTCGGCCGGAGCGGGTTCCATCCGACCCAGGCCGTCATCGGTTCCGGTGTATCCCGTGTACCAGGTGATGACCGCCCGGTCTTCGGTGAGGGTCACGAGCTCGAGGTTCACCGGCGACACGGCGTCCTTACGGCTGCGTGCGGCGGCAACCCCGTTGTCGAACAGGCGGCGAGCGAAGAATGGTGAGGCCGCGGCTACGGCGGTCCAGCGCAGGAAGTCCCGTCGCGTGAAGTCACAACCAGGCACGGACCAAACCTACCAATCGCCGACGTCGCGTGGCGGCCGTCTCGCGGTGCATGGGAGCGGTCTCCTCCGGCCGCATCGCGCCTGTCTCACCATGGCCCTGAGGGAGTGCCAGAGTCGTTCGGGGTGGGTCAACGATGGACTTGCCTCTCGTCGGCGTCCCGGGCTCGTGATGCCGCACGTGCGTCCCGGCGTCGCGCGCTCCGCGGACACGCCGAGGTCAGGACTCCGGTTGCCGCTCCGGGGCCTGCGGGGTCACCATCGCCAGACGCGAGCCACGCGGCAACGCGGAGGGGCGTCGACCGCCGTCGACCGCCCTGCGGACCTCCTTCCCGTTCAAGGAGTACGGGCGACGCGGAAGCCGAAGCGGGGGAAGTGCACGACCACGGCGCCGAGCGCGGGCTCCTCGCGGCGGATGGCGATGTCCTCGGCCGACGACTCGACCAGGGTCCCGGCGATGGGATCGAAGCCGTAGTCGTCCGCCGTGACGGTCACGGCCATGCCGGCCGCCAGCCCGTTCGGCTCCCGGGAATCGACCGTGCCCGGCGCGGCCGGCTCCGCCGCGCGCGCGACGGCGAGCGCCTCGGCCGCGGACACGTCGCGCCGCTCGCCCTGGCCCATGGCCTCCAGGCGCGCCATCCAGCCGGCAACGCGGCCGAACTCGCCGAGCAGCGCCTGCGCTCCGGGCGCGACGCGCAGGAACCAGAGCGGGTGGTAGCACGCGGCATCGGCCAGGCTGAAGGCGCGGCCGAGCAGCCATTGACGGCCGTCGGCGAGCTGCGAGTCGAGGGTGGCGATCAGCGCGCGCACCTGCTCGCGGGCGTGCGGCGCCTGCTTCGGGATGTCGCGGAAATCGCGTCCGGGCATCATCTTGCTCCGGTCCTCGATGAACGCCGGCGGCACGAGCGCGCCGATGTCCGCGAACACGACCGCCACGACGGGCATGAAGAGCAGGCGGTCGGCCCACAGGTTCCAGGCATGCGCGGTCCCGACCGATCCCTCGGGGTAGATGGTCGGCTCGGGCGCCACGCGCTCGAGCAGGCGCACGATGCACTGCGTGTCGCAGTAGACGTCGGCGCCGATCTGGAGCACGGGAATGCGCCGGTAGCCGCCGGTCAACGGAACCAGGTCCGGCTTCGGCATGATGCTCGGCTGCTCGACGGCGCCCCAGGCGAGTCGCTTGTGCGCGAGCACCTTGCGGATCTTCTCGGAGAACGGCGAGGTGTCGTAGTGGTGCAGCAGCAGCGCGGGCTGCGTCATGAACCTTCCCTCATGAACCTTCCCTCCTTGACAGCGCCCGGGCCGGCGCGTATCAAACTGCAGCTTCAGCCGATCGCCCGGCACCTTTTAACTTGACCCGGCGAGGTCAGGAAAGGTCCTCGATGCTTTTCGATCACAAGCGGTCCTGCACGGACCACGCGAGCCACGCGCAGAACGCCTCCCGGCCCCGCCGCGGAGGCTTTTTTTTCGTCCTGGCATCTGCCCGCGATCGGAGCCGGTGGTCGTGAGCGCCAACGGCACCCGCCAGGTGATGGACGGCCACGCCATCCAGCGGGCGCTCACCCGGATCGCCCACGAGGTGGTCGAGCGAAACCGCGACACCGACGGTCTGGCGCTCATCGGCATCCGCTCGCGGGGCGTGTACCTGGCGCAGCGCCTGCGCCAGGCGCTGCACGACATCGAAAGCGGCCAGGTGGTTCCCTTCGGCGTGGTCGACATCACCCTCTACCGCGACGATCTCGATCGCGGCCTCCAGACTCCGCGCGTGCAGGGCACCGACATCGCCTTTCCCGTGGAGGGCCGTTGCATCCTCCTCGTCGACGACGTGCTGTTCACCGGCCGCACCACGCGGGCGGCGATGGATGCGCTGGTGGACTTCGGCCGCCCGCAGTCGATCCAGCTCGCCGTGCTGATCGACCGCGGGCATCGCGAGCTGCCCATTCGGGCCGACTACGTCGGCAAGAACCTCCCCACGTCGCGCGGCGAGCGCGTCTCGGTGCGCCTCGCCGAGGCCGACGGCGTGGACGAGGTGGTCATCGAGGGCTGAGGGAGGCACCATGGCGTTCACCCGGCGTCATCTGCTCGGGCTCGAGGGCGTGCCGAGGGAGGAGATCGTCGCCATCCTCGATACCGCGGCGTCGTTCAAGGAGATCTCGGAGCGCGACATCAAGAAGGTGCCGGCGCTGCGCGGCAAGACGATCATCAACCTCTTCTACGAGGCCAGCACGCGCACGCGGACCTCCTTCGAGATCGCGGCCAAGCGCCTGTCGGCCGACACCATCAACATCAGCGCGTCGAGCTCGAGCGCCAGCAAGGGCGAGACGCTGGCCGATACGGCGCGCAATCTCGAGGCCATGAAGCCCGACGCGATCGTCGTGCGCCACCCCGCGTCGGGTGCGTGCGCCTTCCTTGCCCGACACGTCGGCTGCCCCATCCTCAACGCCGGGGATGGCTGCCACGAGCATCCCACGCAGGCGCTCCTCGATTGCCTCACCATCCGCGAGCGGCGGGGCGAGATCGCCGGGCTCACGGTGGCGATCGTCGGCGATCTGCTGCACAGCCGCGTCGGGCGCTCCAACGTGCACGCCCTGCGGACGCTGGGCGCGCGGGTGCGGCTGGTGGGACCGCCCACGCTGCTGCCGCCGGAGTTCGCCACCCCCGGCGTGGAGCTGCACTCGCGGCTGGCCGACGGCGTGCGCGACGCCGACGTCATCATGATGCTGCGCATCCAGCGCGAGCGGCAGGGGGCGAACTTCTTCCCCTCGCTCGAGGAGTACTCGCACTACTACTGCCTCACCGAGGAGATGGTGCGCCTGGCACGCCCGAGGTGATCATCCTGCACCCCGGCCCGCTGAACCGCGGGCTCGAGATCGCCAGCGCCGTCGCCGACGGCCCCTACTCGGTGATCATGAACCAGGTGACCAACGGCCTGGCGGTGCGGATGGCGCTCCTCTACCTGCTCGTCGCGCGCAGCAAGGCCGTGGATGCCGTCGAGCTCGAGCCGGTGACGGAGCCGGTGCGCGGCCGGGGTGGGGTGCGCGGATGAGCGGCCGGACGCTCCTGGCCGGCGGGCGCCTGGTCGATCCGCTCGCCGGCACGGTCGGGGCCGAGGATCTGCTGATCGACGACGGGCGGATCGCCGCGCGCCTCCCGGCGGGCACGCCCGTCGACGACGCCGCGGTGCTCGACGCGCGCGGGCTGCTGGTGCTGCCCGGGCTGGTCGACATGCACGTGCACCTGCGGGAGCCGGGGCAGGAGTACAAGGAGACGGTCGCGACCGGGGTGGCGGCGGCGCTCGCGGGCGGCTTCACGTCGATCGCCTGCATGGCCAACACCGACCCGGTGAACGACAGCGGCGCGGTCACGCGCTTCATCCTGGAGCGTGCGGCGCTGGCCGGCGGCGCGCGGGTCCATCCCATCGGGGCGCTCTCGCTCGGGCTCGCCGGGGAGCGGCTGGCCGAGATCGGCGAGATGCACCGGGCGGGCATCGTCGCCGTCTCGGACGACGGCCGCCCCGTGATGCACGCCGGGCTCATGCGCCGGGCGCTCGAGTACACCCGGCTCTTCGACCTCCCCGTCATCGCGCACGAGGAGGACGAGCACCTGTGCGCGGGCGGCGTGATGAACGAGGGGGCGATGGCGGTCCGTCTCGGGTTGCGCGGGCGGCCGGCGGTGGCGGAGGAGGTGATGGTGGCGCGCGACATGGCCCTCGCCGAGCTCACGCGGCGGCCGCCTGCACGTGGCCCACGTGAGCACGGCGCGCGCCGTCGAGCTGGTCCGGGACGCGCGTGCCCGCGGCGTCCGGGTCAGCGCCGAGGCCACGCCGCACCATCTCGTGCTCACCGAGGAGGCGGTCGGCGACTACGACGCCAACGCCAAGATGGCGCCGCCGCTGCGCACGGCGGCCGACGTCGCGGCGCTGCGTGCCGGCCTGGCGGACGGCACGATCGAGGCCATCGCGAGCGACCACGCGCCGCACCACCGGGACGAGAAGGACGTCGAGTTCGATCAGGCGGCGAACGGCATCGTCGGGCTCGAGACGGCGCTGGCGCTGGGGCTGCGGCTGGTTGCCGACGGGGTGCTCGACCTGCCCGCGCTGGTGGAGCGCATGAGCGCGGGCCCGGCACGGCTCCTCGGCCTGCCCGCGGGGACGCTCGCCGTCGGCGCCGCGGCGGACGTGACCCTGGTCGATCCGGAGCGGCGCTGGAAGGTGTCGGCGCGCGCCTTCCGGTCGAAGGCGCGGAACACGCCGTTCGAGGGCTGGGAGCTCGTCGGCCGCGTGACGGCGGTGCTGGTCGGCGGTCGCCTGGTGTACGACGAGCGGCCGGCGATGCCGACGCTGCGGGTGGCGTCCTGATGGCGCATGGCACCGCCATCCTCGCCCTGGCCGACGGGACGATCTTCCGTGGCCGTGCCTTCGGCGCCGTCGGGCGAGGCGGCCGGCGAGCTCGTCTTCAACACGAGCATGACGGGCTACCAGGAGATCCTCACCGACCCGTCGTACGAGGGGCAGCTCGTCGCCATGACCTACCCCGAGATCGGCAACGTCGGCGTGAACCGCGAGGACGTCGAGTCGCGCCGCCCCTTCGTGCGCGGGTTCATCGTGCGCGAGTACCGCGAGGTGCCGCTCCTCGTGGCGGGCCGAGCAGAGCCTGGGCGCGTACCTCGCGCACTGGGCATCCCGGGCATCGAGGGCATCGACACGCGTGCGCTGGTGCGCCACCTGCGCGACCACGGGTCGCAGGAGGCGGTGCTGTCGAGCGTCGACCTCGACCCGGCGCGGCTGGTGCAGCGGGCGAAGGACACCCCCGGCCTCGTGGGCCGCGACCTGGTCAAGGAGGTCACGTGCGCCGAGCCGTACGACTGGGAGCAGGGTCCCTGGAAGCTCGGCGGCTACCTGACGGCGGACGAGATCGCGGCCGTGCTCGGCCGGCCGTCGTTCAAGGTCGTCGCCTACGACTACGGCATCAAGCGCAACATCCTGCGCAACCTGGTGGGAGCCGGGTGCGCGGTGCGCGTCGTGCCTGCCACGACGCCGGCGCGCGAGGTGCTCGCGCTGCGCCCCGACGGCGTCTTCCTCTCCAACGGCCCCGGCGATCCCGACGCGGTCGCGGGCGCGCCGGAGAACGTGGCCCGGCTGCTCGGCAGAGGTGCCGGTGTTCGGCATCTGCCTCGGCCATCAGATCCTCGGCCTGGCGCTCGGCGGGCGTACCTACAAGCTCAAGTTCGGCCATCACGGCGGCAACCAGCCGGTGAAGGACCTGACGACCGGCAAGGTCGAGATCACCGCCCAGAACCACGGCTTCGCCGTCGACGTGGATTCGCTCGGCGATCTCGCCGAGCTGACGCACGTCAACCTCAACGACCAGACCGTGGAAGGGCTGACGGTGAAGGGCCAGCCCACGTTCTCGGTGCAGTACCATCCCGAGGCGTCGCCCGGCCCGCACGACGCGCGCTATCTGTTCCGCCGCTTCGTCGAGATGATGGAGCGCTGGCGGTGAGCCTGCGGCTCGCCCCCTGGTGACGATCGATGCCGAAGCGCACCGACATCCGCTCCATCCTGCTGATCGGCTCCGGCCCGATCGTCATCGGCCAGGCCTGCGAGTTCGACTACTCCGGCACCCAGGCGTGCAAGGCGCTCAAGGAGGAGGGCTACCGGGTCGTCCTCGCCAACTCGAACCCGGCGACGATCATGACCGATCCGGAGTTCGCCGACCGCACCTACGTCGAGCCCCTCACCGTCGAGGTCCTGTCGCGCATCATCGAGACCGAGCGCCCCGACGCGCTGCTGCCCACCATCGGCGGCCAGACCGGACTCAACCTGTCGCTCGATCTCGCCGAGGCGGGCGTGCTGGCGCGCTTCGGCGTCGAGCTGATCGGCGCCAAGGTCGACGCCATCAAGAGGGCGGAGGACCGCGATCTCTTCAAGGAGGCGATCCGCGGCATCGGCCTCGACCTGCCGCGCAGCGGCATCGCCCACACGCTCGAGGAGGCCGAGCAGGTGCGCGGCGAGATCGGCCTGCCCGCCATCCTGCGCCCGTCGCGCACGCTCGGCGGCACGGGCGGCAACTTCGCCCAGACCGAGGAGGAGTTTCGCAGCCACGTGATCTGGGGGCTCGAGGCCTCGCCGATCAGCGAGATCCTGATCGAGGAGTCGATCGCCGGCTGGAAGGAGTTCGAGCTCGAGGTGATGCGCGACGGCAAGGACAACGTCGTCATCGTCTGCTCGATCGAGAACTTCGACCCGATGGGCGTGCACACCGGCGACTCGATCACGGTCGCGCCGGCGCAGACGCTGACCGACAAGGAGTACCAGCTCATGCGCGACGCCGCGGTGGAGATCATCCGCGCGATCGGCGTCGACACCGGCGGCTCGAACATCCAGTTCGCCGTCCATCCGCAAACCGGCCGGCTGGTGGTGATCGAGATGAACCCGCGCGTGTCGCGCAGCTCGGCGCTGGCGTCCAAGGCGACCGGGTTCCCGATCGCGAAGATCGCCGCCAAGCTGGCGGTGGGCTACACGCTCGACGAGATGCGCAACGACATCACCCGCGAGACCCCCGCCTGCTTCGAGCCCACGATCGACTACGTCGTGACCAAGATTCCCGCGCTTCACCTTCGAGAAGTTCCCCCAGGCGAGCGACACGCTCGGGCCGCAGATGAAGTCGGTGGGCGAGGCGATGGCCATCGGCCGGACCTTCAAGGAGTCGCTGCAGAAGGCGATGCGCTCGCTCGAGATCGGCAGCCACGGCTTCGAGCCACGCCTGGAGGCGAGCGACGAGGAGGTGCACGGACCGTCTCTGCGCGGCCGAACGCCGACCGGCTCTGGCACGTCGGGCGAGGCGTTCCGCCGAGGCTGGACGGTCGAGCGCCTCGCGGAGGCGACGGGAATCGACCCGTGGTTCCTGCGCCACGTCGAGGAGATCGTGACCGAGGAGCGCGAGCTCACCGGCGAGACCCTCGCCGCGCTCGATGCCGGCGAGCTGCTGCCGGTTGAAGCAGCAGGGCTTCTCCGACGCGCGGCTGGCGGCGCTCCTCGGTGTCGGCGAAGCGGACGTGCGGGCGCATCGCGAGGCGGCGGGCGTGCGGCCGGTCTACAAGACCGTCGACACCTGCGGCGCCGAGTTCGAGGCCTTCACGCCGTACCTCTACTCGACCTACGAGCCCGGGCACGACGAGGCCGGGCCGACGGCGCGGCGGAAGATCATCATCCTCGGCGGCGGCCCGAACCGCATCGGCCAGGGCATCGAGTTCGACTACTGCTGCGTGCACGCCGCGCTGGCGCTGCGCGAGGACGGCTTCGAGACCATCATGGTCAACTGCAACCCGGAGACCGTCAGCACCGACTACGACACCTCCGACAAGCTGTTCTTCGAGCCGCTCACCTTCGAGGACGCCATCGCGCATCATCCGGCACGAGCGTCCCGAGGGCGTGATCGTGCAGTTCGGCGGTCAGACGCCGCTGCGCCTGGCGGTGCCGCTGGAGCGGGCGGGCGTGCGCATCATCGGCACGCCTCCGGACTCGATCGATCGCGCCGAGGACCGGGAGCGCTTCGAGCAGGTGCTGACGGCGCTCGACCTCCGCCGGCCGCCCAACGGCATCGCGCGCAGCGACGCCGAGGCCGAGCGGGTGGCGGAGCACATCGGCTATCCGGTGCTGGTCCGGCCGTCGTACGTGCTCGGCGGACGCGCCATGGAGATCGTGTACGACGGGCCAGCCTGGGTCGCTACATGCGCCAGGCGGTGCGGGCGTCGCCCGAGCACCCCGTGCTGATCGACCAGTTCCTCGAGGACGCCATCGAGGTCGACGTCGACGCGGTCAGCGACGGCACCGAGGTGGTGATCGGCGGGATCATGGAGCACATCGAACGGGCCGGCGTGCATTCCGGCGACAGCGCCTGCTCGCTCCCGCCGTACTCGATCGACGCCGAGGTGCAGGACGACATCCGCCGCCAGACCGTCGCGCTCGCCCGCGAGCTGGGCGTCGTCGGCCTGATGAACGTGCAGTTCGCCGTGAAAGACCGCGTGGTCTACGTCCTCGAGGTGAATCCGCGCGCCAGCCGCACCGTGCCGTTCGTGTCCAAGGCCATCGGCGTGCCGCTCGCCAAGATCGCTGCGCGCTGCATGGTGGGCCGCTCGCTGGGCGCGCAGGGCTTCATCCGTGAGATCGTACCGGCGCACGTGAGCGTCAAGGAAGCGGTCTTCCCGTTCATCAAGTTCCCCGGCGTCGACACCGTGCTCGGGCCCGAGATGAAGTCGACCGGCGAGGTGATGGGCATCGACGCCAGCTTCGGCGCCGCCTTTGCGAAGGCGCAGAGCGCCGGCGGCACGCTCCTGCCGAAGGGGGGCAGCGCCTTCGTGTCGGTGCCGCCGACGGCGTACGACGCCGTCGTGCCGGTGGCGCGCCGCCTGGCGCGGGCGGGCTTCCAGCTCCTCGCCACGGTCGGGACCGGAGGGCGGCTGCGCGCGGCCGGTCTCGAGGTGACGACGCTCCGCAAGGTGCAGGAGGGATCGCCGAACATCGTCGAGCTCATGCGCCGGGGCGAGGTGGCGCTGGTCGTCAACACCCCGTCGGGCGCCGAATCGTACCGCGACTCCTTCCCCATCCGGCGCACGGCGCTCGAGCGCCGCGTGCCGTACTTCACGACGATCGCGGCCGCGGCTGCGGCGGCCGCGGGCATCGAGACGATCGCCGGCGGACCCGTCATGGTGCGCTCCCTGCAAGAGCACTACGGCAAAGACCGCGCGCGATGACCGCCGGCGGCGGGCCGCTCGCCGAGCTGCTGGACGCGCTCGCTCCGCCGCTCGAGTACCTGGCCGCCGACGGGTTCCGCCAGGCGGCGCGCACCAGCCTGCCGCTGCGCGCGCTCGCCGAACGCCTGGCGCGGGCGCGGGCCCAGGCGGCACCGGGAGTGGACCGGGCGCTCGGTGAGCTGGACGAGGTCCTGGCCGCGCTCGGCGGTGCGGCGCCGGATGCCCGCACCGCGCTCCTGCGCCGGGCGCACGAGCTCCTCCCCGCGCTGCGACCCGAGCGCCGGGACGACCATCGCGCGCGAGAGCGGCCGGTCGATGCGGCGCTCGCCGCCCTCACGCAGCCGGTCGAGACCCTGCCCGCCGTGGGGCCCAAGCGCGCCGCCGAGCTCGCTCGCTTCGGGCTCACGACGGTGGAGGACGTTCTCTACCACCTGCCGTTCCGCTACGAGGACCGGCGCACCCGGACGCCGCTGCACGCGTTGCGTGCGGGCGAAGACGTGACCGCCGTCGGTGAGGTGGCCTCGGTGCGCCAGGGTGTGACCGGTCGTCGCGGGCGGCGGGTCCTCGAGGTGGCGCTGCGCGACGGCACCGGGGCCACCCTGCTGGTCTGGTTCAACCAGGTGCAGTACTTCGCGGGCCGGTTCCGGGTCGGCCAGCGGCTGCTGGTGCACGGCCGCGTCGAGCCGCCGCTCGGCGCCGGACCGCATCGCATACCCCATCCCGACGTCACGGTGCTGGACGACGAGAGCGACCTCGCGCACCTGCCGCCCGTCGTGCCGGTCTACGAGAAGCCGACGGCGATGCCGGTCGGCGTCATGCGGCGCATCGAGCAGGCCGCGGTCGATGCCTTCGCCGACCGGGTGCCGGCGGCCGTTCCGGCCGACGTCGCACGACGCCAGCGGCTGATCGAGCCCGGCCGCGCGCTCCGTCACGTGCACCTGCCGCCGGCCGAGGTCGACCTGGAGGCGCTCGCCGAGGCTCGCTCGCTGGCGCACCGCTCGCTGATCTTCGACGAGCTGTTCTTCCTCCAGCTCGGGCTCGCGCTCCGGCGCACCGCGGCCGGGCAGGAGCCGGGCACCGCGTTTCCGGGCACGGGCAGCCTGGGCGTCTCGCTGCGCGAGCGGCTGCCGTTTCGCCTGACCGGCGCCCAGGAGCGCGCGCTCGCGGAGATCGCGGCCGACCTCGCCGCGCCGCACCCGATGCGCCGGCTCCTGCAGGGCGACGTCGGCAGCGGGAAGACGCTGGTGGCGCTGCTCGCGGCGCTGCTGGTGATCGACGCCGGCTGGCAGGCGGCGCTGATGGCCCCGACCGAGCTGCTGGCGGAGCAGCACTTCGAGACGGTGCGGCCGCTGGTCGAGCCGCTCGGCGTGCGGGCGGTGCTGCTCACCGGAGCGATCAAGGGCCGCGCGCGGCGCGACGCCCTCGCCGCGCTCGAGAGCGGCGCCGCCGCGCTCGCGGTCGGCACCCACGCGCTCATCCAGGAGGGGGTCGACTTCAACCGCCTCGGCCTCGCCATCGTCGACGAGCAACATCGTTTCGGGGTGCTGCAGCGTGCGGCGCTCCAGCGCCGCGCCGATCGGCCCGCGGCGGTGGACGTGCTGGTGATGAGCGCCACCCCCATCCCGCGCACGCTGGCTCTCACGCTCTACGGTGACCTGGCGATGTCCACGCTCGACGAGCTCCCGCCCGGCCGCACGCCGATCGCGACGACGCTCTGCCGCGAGTCGCAACGGGCGCGGCTGGTCGAGCGCCTGCGCGCCGAGGTCGCGGCCGGCCACCAGGCCTACGTCGTGTACCCGCTGGTGGAGGAGTCGGACAAGAGCGATCTGCGTGCCGCGACGACGATGGTGCGGGAGCTGGCGGCCGGTCCGCTGGCGGGCCTGCGGCTCGATCTCGTCCACGGGCGCATGAAGGCCGACGAGAAGGACGCCGTCATGCGCCGCTTCAAGGCCGGTGCCTTCGACGTGCTGGTCTCGACCACGGTCATCGAGGTCGGCATCGACGTGCCGAACGCGACCGTGATGGTCGTCGAGCATGCCGAGCGCTTCGGGCTGGCGCAGCTTCACCAGCTCCGCGGGCGGGTCGGCCGCGGGCAGGCGCCGGGCCATTGCATCCTCGTGGTGCCGGACTGGGTGTCGAGCGACGCCTTCCAGCGCTTGCGCGTCCTCGAGCGCTCGAGCGACGGGTTCGTCATCGCGGAGGCCGATCTGCGGCTGCGCGGTCCGGGGGACTTCCTCGGCACGCGTCAGGCCGGGCTCCCGCCGTTCCGGGTGGCCAACCTGCTGCGCGACACCGCGCTGCTGCGCACCGCGCGCGACGAGGCGGCGCGCTGGCTCGAGCACGACCCCGAGCTCTCGCGGCCCGAGTCGAGGACGGTGCGCGCCGTGCTGCACCACCGCTGGGCCGGGCGGCTCGAGCTCGCCAAGGTGGGGTAGGGCTTGGTCGATCCCGAGCGTTCGCGCTACATCCTCGTCGCATGCATCGACCCTCGCCCATCGTGCTCGCGCTCGGCGCCCTGATCGCGTGCGGAGCGGCCGACCAGGAGCAGCGTACCGCCGCGGTGACCACCACGACCACGACGCAGCCGCCGGCCGCCCGCAGCTCGGCGCGCCCCGCCCGCTCGCTCAGCGACACCGAGCGGGCGGCGATGCTGCGCGTCCTCGCCGGCGAGAGTGGGCCCGTGCGCAAGGTGTGGTTCGCGGTTGCGGCCGGGGACCCGGAGTCGGCGGGGCTGAAGGACGCCTTCGAGGGGGTGTTCAGGCAGGCGGGGTGGGAGAGCGCCACGCAGACGGTCACCGGGATGTTGCTCAAGCCGGGGCTGAGCATCCTGATCGCGGCCGAGGACCCGCCCTCCTACGTCGCGGTCGCGCAGCAGGCCCTCGAGTCGACCGGCTTCACGTTCAAGACGGGATCGGGCTATCGCGCCTACTTCGACGAGCGCAGACAGGCCGACCCCAAGTGGCCGGGCATCGAGCTCGCGCCCGATCAGGAATTCGTGGTCGTCGTCGGCCCGCAGTAAGTGTCGACCCGAGACTGCGTCTCGGGTCGACACGGAAGCGAGCGTGTGGCGTTCGGTGGCTCTGGCGAACGCCGTGCCGCGGCCGGCGAAGCCGGCGCGGCAAAACGTGGCCCGCACGACGCCCTGGGCTCTCCGGTACGTTTGCCGCGGCGGCTTCGCCGCCCGCGGCACGACATCCGCACCGTGCATCGAGCCTCACTCTCGCTCTCCGCGTAGCACCGAGACGCAGTCTCGGTGCTACGCGGGCTCTTGCTGCGTCATGCAGTGCAGCGTCCCGAGCCCCAGCACCAGGTCGACCGCGTGGATGCCGACGACGCAGCGGGTGGGGAACAGATCGGCCAGCGTATGCAGGGCCCGGCGGTCGGCGGGGTCGTTGAACGTCGGCACGAGAACGACCGAATTGGCGACGTAGAAGTTGGCATAGCTCGCGGGCAGGCGCTGCCCGTCGAACAGGACGGGGCGCGGCATCGGCAGCTCGACGACGCGCAGGGGCGTGTCGTCCTGGTCGGTCATGTCGCGCAGCCGGTCGCGGTTCTCGCGCAGCTTCTGGTAGTTCTCGTCGGCGGGATCGTCGCACACGGCGACCGCCACCGTCCGCGGGTCGACGAAGCGAGCGAGGTCGTCCACGTGGCCGTGCGTGTCGTCGCCGGCGATGCCCTCCCCGAGCCAGAGCACCTTGCGGACTCCGAGGTGCTCCGCCAGCACGCGCTCGAGGTCCCGGCGCCCGAGTCCGGGATTGCGCGCCTGCACCGGGCTCAGCAGGCACTCCTCGGTCGTGAGCAGGGCGCCGCGGCCGTTCACGTCGATGGCGCCGCCCTCCAGCACGACGCGACGCTGCGCGCCGTCGATGCCGGCGAGAGGCAGCCAGAGGGGATGGCGCAGGCGTCGCGCGAGGTAGCGGGGCACGGCCGCATCGCGCCGGTGGTCGGGATACTTCGCCCATCCGGTGAATCGCCAGCCGACCAGCCCCTTCTCGCCGTCGGCACCGCGCACGAAGAGCGGACAGTAGTCGCGGGTCCACGAGCGGTCCGTCGCGACCCGCAGCCAGTCCACGCGGGCGAGATCGACGCCGGCGCGGCGCAGCACGGCGCGCGCCTGGCGCTCGAGACGCTCGTCGCGCACCAGGATGCGAACCCGCTCGCCGGAGACCAGCTGGCGCACGACCTCGGCGTAGACCCAGCGCACCGCCTCGAGCTTCCCGGGTCCGGGCCAGTCGCTGCGCTCGTGCGGCCAGGCGAGCCAGGTGGCGGTGTGGGACTCCCACTCCGCGGGCATGCGATAGCCCTGCGCCGCGGGCGTGCCCCGGGCGGGCGTCATGTGTCGAGGAGACGCTTCGAGATGGCAGCGTAGGCGTCGATGCGCCGGTCGCGCAGGAAGGGCCAGTTGCGCCGGACGTCTTCCTGGTGGGCGCGGTCGCATTCGACGACCAGCACCGCTTCGGCGTCGCGCGGGGCCTCGGCGACCACGACCCCGAACGGATCGCTCACGAACGACGACCCCCAGAACTCGACGCCGCCACCGGCCGGCCCCTCGTGGCCGACCCGGTTCACCGCGGCGACGTAGACGCCGTTGGCGATGGCGTGCGCGCGCTGCATGACCTGCCAGGCGGTCGCCTGGGCCTCGCCGTACTCGGCCTTCTCCCGCGGATGCCAGCCGATGGCCGTCGGGTAGAAGAGCACGTCGGCGCCCGCGAGGGCCGTCAGCCGGGCCGCTTCGGGAAACCACTGGTCCCAGCAGACGAGCGTGCCGACCTTCCCGACGCCTGGTGTCGAAGGCGTTGAAGCCGAGATCGCCGGGCGTGAAGTAGAACTTCTCGTAGTAGAGCGGGTCGTCAGGGATGTGCATCTTGCGGTAGCGGCCGCGCTCGGCGCCGTCCGCATCGAGGACCAGTGCCGTGTTGTGGTAGACGCCCGCGGCCCGGCGCTCGAAGAGCGAGGCCACGATCGCCACCCCGAGCTCGCGCGCCACGCGGGCCAGGGCGTCGCTGGTGGGGCCCGGAATGGGCTCGGCGAGGTCGAAGAGCGCCGCGTCCTCGCGCTGGCAGAAGTAGGGCGTGCGGAAGAGTTCCGGCAGGCAGACGATCCCGGCGCCGCGGGCGGCGGCCTCGCGAATCCGCGTGACGGCGCTGTCGAGGTTGGCAGCGGCGTCGTCGCCCATGCGCATCTGCACGAGGCCGACCGAGAAGCGCACCGGTGCTCCCATCGGCGGCGACACTGCCCAGCGCGCGGGGGGCTGTCAACGCGCGCGCCGGGCCGAGCGCGTGCGCTGGCATCGCCGGCGGGCGCCGGTCTAGGATGCGCGGCATGGACATGTCCTACACGCCCGAGGAAGAGGCCTTTCGCGCGCGAGTCCGCGCCTGGCTGGAGGAGAACACCCCGGCGCCCGGGTCGCTCGCCGAGGACCTCGAGGCCATGCGGGCCTGGCAGCGCAAGCTGCACGAGGCCGGCCTGCTCGCCGTGTCGTGGCCGAAGGAGTACGGCGGCGCCGGCCTGTCGCCGATGGAGCAGGCGATCCTGAACGAGGAGCTCGCCCGCGTGCGCGCCCCGGGCGTCGTCAACGCCATGGCGATCTGGTGGGTCGGGCCCGCGATCATGAAGTACGGCACCGACGAGCAGAAGCAACGGTTCATCCCGAAGATCCTCACCGCGGAGGAGATCTGGGCGACCGGGTACTCCGAGCCGTCCTCGGGCTCCGACATGGCGGCGGCGAAGACCCGCGCCGAGCGCCAGGGCGACTACTACGTGGTCAACGGCCAGAAGATCTGGACCACGCTGGCGCACATCTCGGACTGGTACTTCGTGCTCGTGCGCACCTCGAACGAGTCGAAGTGGGGCGGGCTCTCGCTCATGCTCATGGACATGCGCAGCCCGGGGGTCGAGATCCGTCCCATCAGGCAGATCGACGGCGGCACCGAGTTCAACGAGGTCTTCATGACCGACGTGAAGGTGCCGGTCGCGAACCTGCTCGGCAAGGAAGGGCAGGGCTGGGAAGTGGTCTCGAGCGCGCTGGTCAACGAGCGCTCCGGCATCGCCGGCAGCATCCGCGGCGACCAGGCGCTCGACTGGCTGGTCACCACGACGCGCGGCCAGGGGAAGACGAAGGATCCCAACGTGCGGCAGCGGATCGCCGACCTCGCCATCAAGGGGGCGATCATGCGCTACGCCGGGATGCGCTCTCTCACCGACTCGCTGCGCGAGCGGCTGAACCCGCACCTCTCGGCCGCCATGAAGCTCATGGGCACGAGCCTCGTGCAGCAGTACTCCGAGACGGCGATGGAGATTCTCGGCCCGTACGCCGCGCTCATGTGGGACGAGCACGCGCCGTCGAACGGGCGCTGGGCGCGGCAGTATCTCTACGACCGCTCGATGACGATCGCCGGGGGTACGAGCGAGGTGCAGCGCAACATCGTCGCGCAGCGCATCCTGGGCCTGCCGAGGCGGTAGCAGTCCGACCCGAGACTCCGTCTCGGCTCGGGACGAACGGCGAGAATGGGGCCTGGTCAACAGTGCGGACGTCGTGCCGCGGCCGGCAAAGCCGGCGCGGCAGACGTGCCGGAGCACGAAGCTGTCGCTAACACGCCATATTTGTGGTGGCGCAGGCCAGACCGTCGGGCGTTCCACGTTTTGCCGCGCCGGCTTCGCCGGCCGCGGCATGGCGCCCAGCCGAGCCCCCACGCCAGACGCTCGCGTTCCGCTTTCGACCCGAGACGAAGTCTCGGGTCGACACCCTAGAGCGCCAGGTTCACCACCAGCCCGAGCACGAACAGGCCGCCCGCCAGCTTGTTGTGGTGGAAGGCGAGGGCCACGTACCACAGCGGCCAGATGCGGTAGCCCGCAGGCGGCGCCGACGGCTTGGGCTCGCCGTATGCCTTCAGCACGCGCACCAGACGCGGCACCGCCCCGAGCGAGAGCAGCACGCCCCAGCCGAGACAGCCGAAGGCCACGAGCCCCACGACGATGGGGTAGAAGGCGACCATCAGCGCCTGGTTCAGACGCAGCGAGGCTTGCCGCCCGAGGAGCACCGGCAGGGTGTGGATGCCGCGCGCCGAGTCCTGCTCGAACTTGTCGACGTGCTTGCCGATCAGCACGGTCGTGACGCTGATGGCGTAGGGAAGGGTGGCGACCCAGACCCAGGGCGGGATCGATCCCGCGGTGACGTAGTAGGTGCCGCCGATCATGAGCGGGCCCCAGACCACGAACACGCCCGGCTCGCCGAGGCCGTGGTGCTTCAGCTTGAGCGGCGGGGCGACGTAGAAGACGCTGATGAAGAGGCCCGCGAGCGCGAACGCCGCCACCGGCCACCCCCGCGCCGACACCAGCGCCAGGAGGATCACGAGGTCGGCGAGGTTGACGGCGGCGATGCTGGCCACGAGGCCGCGCTTCGAGATCAGGCCGGAGAGGAGCGGATGCGGCGCGTAGAGCGCCCGCGTGTACTCGCTGGTGTCGACCCCACCGGTGGTGTCGAACAGGTCGTTGATCATGTTGTTGGCGGCGTGCGCGAGCACCAGCCCGACCAGCGCCAGCGTGAAGTAGCTCCAGCGGGGTGCGGGTGCCGTGGCGGCGGCGAGCAGCCCGCCGATCAGCGCCGACGTGATGGTCATGGAGAAGACGCACGCGCGGGTGATCAGCAGCCAGCGCGACACGCCGTCGATGGCGCGGCCCGGGCGCAGGTTCCCCTGCGCGAGGATCGATCGCCAGTTGTCGACCAGACCGGCGAGCCCGGGGCTCGCAACGGCCTCGCCCGGGTTGACCGCCTGCGCGCGCTCGGCCATGGCTCCGGTTTAGGGGGTCGCGTGGCGCGATTCAACCATCGAATCGCGTGAGCGCATGCTCGGCGTGAAACGTCGGTCCGTGCACGTCGCGACCGGTGAAGAACATCGGATCCTCCGCCGTGGCGAGCATGGCGCACACCCGGCCCGGGTTCTCCACGGGGAGGCCCTTGGAGGCGTCGAAGCCGAACGGTCCCAGCTCCGCCGCCATGCGCTCGGTGGCGACGAAGCCGGGCATGAGGCCGATCACGGCCACGTTGTGGGGGCGGAGCTCCTTCGCCAGCCCCGGGATCATGCGCCCGAAGGCCGCCTTGGTGATCGAGTAGCCGAGCCCCCAGCCTCCCTTGCCGATGGGGGCGGGCGTCTCGATCTGCCCCGCGCTCGAGGTGATGTTGATGACGATGCCGGAGCCCTGCTGCTTCCAGAGCGGCAGGCAGAGCTTGATGAGCTGGAGGGGTGCGAACACGTTGCAACGGAACATGCGCTCGATCAGCTCGAGCGGCGTGTCCTCGAACGCGTCCATGTGCCCCGGACCGATGTAGCGACCGTTGTTGACCAGCACGTCGATGCGGCCGAAGCGGCCGACGGCGGCCTGGACCGCGGCCGGGGGATCGCCCGGCTGCAGCAGATCGAGCGCGGCCACCAGGGTGGCGGCGCCGAGCGCGCGTCGCCTCGCGAGAGGTCTCGTCCAGCGTTCCCGGCAGCGGGTCGGTGGCGGAGCGGCGGACGGTGGAGGAGTGCTCGAGGCGCTCCGCGCCAGTGACGGTGCGGGCGGTGAGCACGAGATCGAACCCGCGCCGCGCCAGCTCGAGCGCGCAGCCGCGCCCGATGCCGCGACTCGCCCCGGTGACGAACGCGACCTTGCGCTCAGCCATCGCGCTCCTCCGCGCCCCGGGTCCACAGGCGCTCGACCTCGCGCCGGGTGATGCGCCAGCCCTCCGGCCCGCGCGCCAGCTCGTCGTGGTAGCGGACGGCAACGGTGCGGGAGCTGCCGTCCGGAAGCCAGTGCTGCGCCGTGCAGTCGGCGTGGCTGCGGGCGCTGTCGCCGTCGACCTCGACGTCCTGCGCGGTGATGGCATGCCGCGTGGCATCGTAGCGGCGCATCGCGTCGCCGAGCGCGGCGAGCGCATCGGCGATCGTGCCGCTGGCCAGCGTGCCGCGATAGGCCGCGTCGCTGGTGAAGCAGGAGGCCACGAGGTGCGGGTCCCTCGCATCGACCCCGCGCGCATATCGCAGCAGCAGCTCGCGGATGGCCGTGCGGTCGTCGATCTCGGTCATGCAGCACGGTCCTGTCACGGTGGCGCGACGCGAGGCAACCCCATCCGCGGTCGTGGTTGCGATGGCACGCACGCGCGGGATACCTCCTGGGGTCCGTGCTTCTGCCGCGCCGCGCGCACCTGGACGCCGTCTTCCTCGATGCCGGCAACACCCTGATCACCTTCGATCACGCGCTGGTGTGCGGGATGCTGGCGGACGAAGGGATCACGGCCACGCCGGTGGCGCTCGCGCGAGCCGAGGCGGCGGCGCGGCCCGAGGTGTCCCGCTTCCTGGCCGACGGCATCTCCAGCGAGCGCCGCGACACCTTCGTCTTCTACGTCGCCCGCATGCTCGCCCGCCTGGGCCGTGACGGGGCGGACGGCCCGCCGCTCGCCGGCCGCCTGGTGGCGCGGCTCAGGCGCGAGGTTCCGACGCAGCGCCTGTGGTCGCAGGTGCTTCCCGGCGTCCCTGATGCGCTGCGCGCACTGCGTGCGGCCGGCCTCACCCTCGTGGTGGTGAGCAACTCCGACGGCACGGTCGAGGAGGGCCTCGCCGCGATGGGGCTGCGTCCCCTCCTCGACGCCGTGGTCGACTCTGCCGTGGTCGGCATCGAGAAGCCCGACCCGGCGATCTTCCGCCACGCGCTCGCGCTCGCCGGCGTACGCCCCGACCGCGCGCTCCACGTGGGAGACCTGCATGCCGTCGACGTGCTCGGGGCGCGGGCGGCCGGCCTGCACGCCGTGCTGCTCGATCCGCACGGAGACTGGGCCGGTGTCGATTGCGTCCGGAGCGCGGACCTGACGTCGCTCACCCGGGCGCTGCTCGACGAGGAAGGGGGTCAGGCGTGAACGAGCAGGACGTGACCTACGCGCGCGATGGCGACGTGCTGAGGGCGTACGCCGTCTCACCGGACGCCGGGCCGCCGGCGGGCGCCGTGATCGTCATCCCCGACGTACGCGGGCTCACCGAGCACTATCGCGACGTCGCGCGGCGCTTCGCCGCCGAGGGCTTCCTCGCCCTGGCGGTCGATCTCTACAGCCGCGAGGGCGCGCCCGAGCTGCCCGACGTGGCCGCGGCCCTGCGCTGGATGCGCCAGCTTCCCGATCCCCGCGTGCTGGGCGATCTCGCCGCCGCGGTGCGCTACCTCGAGGGGCGTTCCGGCGCCGCGCCGCATCGCATCGGCATCACCGGGTTCTGCATGGGCGGGCAGTACGCGCTCATGGCGGCGTGCAGCGTTCCCGGCATCGCGGCGTGCGTGTCGTGGTACGGCATGCTGCGCTATGCGGAGCGCGACGCCCTCAAGCCGGCGAGCCCGCTCGACCTCGCCCCGCGGCTCGGGTGTCCGTATCTCGGCCTCTTCGGAGAGGAGGACGCGCTCATTCCGCTGGCCGACGTGGAGGCCCTGCGCGGCATCCTGTCGGCGGCCGGCAAGGAGTTCGAGATCCGCACCTACGCCGGCGCGGGCCACGCCTTCTTCAACGACACGCGAGCCGAGACCTACCGCCCCGCGGCGGCCGCCGATGCGTGGCCGCGTGCCGTGGCCTTCTTCCGGCGGCACCTGGGCGGCGACTGAGGCGAGTCCAGGGCGCCACGAGCGGCTGTCATTCGCGTCCGAAAATGGCCAGACTGGAGCGGCCGGGTGTGCCACAACTCTCCCGCATGGACCTGCCGCCGCACGACGCCTGCTACCGCGCGCTCGCCTCGCGCGACGCGCGCTTCGACGGGCGCGTCTTCGTCGGGGTGCGGACCACCGGCATCTACTGCCGGCCCATCTGTCCTGCGCGCACTGCCAGATCGGAGAACTGCAGGTTCTTCCCGAGCGCGGCCGCGGCCCAGGAGGCGGGCTTCCGTCCCTGCCTGCGGTGCCGCCCCGAGCTGTCCCCCGACGCCGCCGCGTGGCGCGGGACGTCCAATACCGTCTCGCGGGCCCTCGCGCTGATCGGCGAAGGATCGTTCGATGCCGAGCACGGCGTGCCGGAGCTGGCCGCGCGCCTCGGCGTGGGCGAGCGGCATCTCCGTCGGCTGTTCCAGCGCCATCTCGGTGCGCCACCGATCGCGGTGGCGCAGACGCGACGCATCCTGTTCGCCAAGCAGCTCATCCAGGAGACGCAGCTGTCGATGACGGAGATCGCCGCCGCCGCGGGGTTCGGCAGCGTGCGCCGTTTCAACCACGTCTTCCGCACCCTCTACCGGCGGCCGGCCAGCAGCCTGCGCGTGCGCCGCGGCCGTGGCGCGGCCCTCTCGCGGGTGACGCTGCGCCTCGGCTACCGGCCGCCCTACGACTGGGAGGAGATGATCGCGTTCCTGGCCGCGCGGGCCGTCCCCGGCGTCGAGCTGGTGACCACCGATCGCTACGCGCGCACGATCGAGCTCGACGGCCGGGTCGGCAGCGTGGCGGTCTCGCCCGGCCGCAGCCATCTCGTCGCGATCATCAAGTTTCCCGAGGTCCGCGCGCTGCTGTCGATCGTGGCACGGCTGCGCCGGCTCTTCGACCTCGACGCGGACGTGGAGACCATCGGCGCGCATCTCGCCGGCGACCGCGGTCTCGCACCGCTGATCGCCAGGCGCCCCGGCCTGCGCACTCCGGGCGCCTGGGACGGCTTCGAGCTCGCCGTTCGCGCCGTGCTGGGACAGCAGGTGACCGTCGGCGCCGCCCGCGGGCTCGCCGCCGCGCTCGTCGTCCGCGCCGGGGCCGCGCTGGCGCCGGCCGCGATCGAGGTTCCGGGGCTCTCGCGCACCTTCCCCACGCCCGCCCGCATGGCCGCCGCCGACCTGTCGTCGCTCCCCATGCCCCGTGCGCGCATCGCCGCGCTCGTCGCGCTCGCGCGAGCCGCCGCCGCCGACCCCGGGCTGCTCGAGCCCGCCGGCACCTCCGACGAGGCCGTGGCACGGCTGCTGAAGCTCCCCGGGTTCGGACCGTGGACGGCGCAGTACTGGGCGCTGCGCGCCCTGCGTGACAGCGATGCCTTTCCCGCCGCCGACGTGGGATTGCTGCGCAGCGCCGTCGTCGCGTGCGACGGCAGGCGGCCCACACCGGCGGCGCTGCTGGCGAGGGCGGAGCGCTGGCGTCCATGGCGGGCCTATGCGGCGCAGCACCTGTGGGCGTCGGCCGGCAAGGCGGCGCTCGCCTAGCACACCGTGACCATCGGAGGGCCGAGCTGATGAGCAGTCCACGAGTCGACGACGCCGCGCGGTTCCGGGCGCTGCATGACGGGCCCGCCCTGCTCGTCCTTCCGAACGCCTGGGACGCGGGCAGCGCTCGCATCATCGAGAAGGCGGGCGCGCGGGCGATCGCCACCTCGAGCGCGGCGGTCGCGTGGGGACGGGGCTATCCGGACGGGCAGGCGCTGCCTCTCGACGCCCTGATCGCGACCGTTCGTGCCATCGTGCGCGTCGTCGAGGTACCGGTGTCGGCCGACGTCGAGGCCGCCTACGCGGACGACGCGACAGCGGCCGCCGCCACAGCGAGTCGCGTCATCGATGCCGGCGGGGTGGGAATCAACGTCGAGGACGGCCAGGACGCGCCGGATCTGCTGTGCGCGAAGATCGAGGGCATCAAGGCCGTGGCTCGAAAGACCGGCGTCGACCTGTGGGTCAACGCGCGCACCGACGTCTATCTGCGCGGTCTCGCGCCGGCGTCGACCGCCATGGCCGAGACGATCGCGCGGGCCCGGCGATACCGCGGCGCCGGGGCCGACTCCGTGTTCGTCCCCGGTCTGATCGACGAGGGGGACATCGCGCGATTCGTCGCCGAGGTGCCGCTGCCGCTCAACCTGCTGGCATGGCCCGGCTTGCCGGCGCCCGCCGCGCTCGAACGGCTCGGCGTGCGGCGGCTGAGCGCCGGCACCGCCATCGCGCAGGCGGCGTACCGCCGCGCGTACCAGGCCGCCCGGGCGTTCCTCGGGGTCGAGGCGACCGAGGAGCCCACGTTCAGCGTCGGGGAGCTGAACGGCCTGATGCGCATCGACTGAGCCCTCGAACGGCGGGCGGACGGGGCACGCGCCCGGACGCGAGGGCCCTGGTCGTCGCGTGTGTTTTTTCGCGCGGCAGCGTAGGTTGCCGCCCGCATGCGCCGGACCAACCTCGCTCGATACCGCAGCAGCCGAAGAGTTCTCGCAGTGCTCCTGCTGATCCTCGCCCCGCACGCACGGGCGAAGGATGCGCCGCCGCCCGAGCAGGTGGCGCGCGGGAAAGAGCTGTACGGGAAGATGTGCGCCGTGTGTCACGGTCCGACGGGCGAGGGCTACCGGGCGGATCAGGCGCCGCGGATCGCACACCCCGACTTCCTGTCGGCGGTCACCGACGAGTATCTGCGCCGGGCCATCACGCTGGGCCGGCCGGGCACGACCATGTCGGCCTGGGGGAAGGAGCGCGGAGGTCCCCTGTCGCCGGCGGACGTCGACGCGCTCGTCGCCTTCATGCGGTCGTGGCATCAGGGGCCTCCCGCGCACCTCGACGAGCACCTGCTGTCCGGCGATCCCACGCGCGGCCGGGCGATCTACGCCGAGGAGTGCGCGCACTGCCACGGGGAGCGTGGTGTCGACGGCCGCAACATCCACATCGGAAGTCCGCTGTTCCTGCGCAGCGCGACCAACGGCTTCCTGCGCTACGCCATCGCGAAGGGACGCTCGGGCACCAGCATGCCCGGATTTCAGAGCTCCCTCGGCACCGATCGCATCGAGGACGTGGTCGCGCTGCTGCGCACGTTCCAGCTTCCCGCGGGCCTGGCGGAGCACCTGCCGGCGCGCCCGCCGCCGCTCCCGCTCGGCCCCGTGCCCCTCAATCCGAAGGGGCGCGCTCCCGTGGGCTTCCGCACCTACCCGGACATGACCTCGGTCGACACCGTGAAGGGGCAGCTGGACGCGCACGCGCGCTTCGCCCTGCTGGATGCCCGGGCGCCCTCCGACTATGCGACCGAGCACATCGCGGGCGCGGTGAGCGTCCCCTTCTACGATCCGGCTCCCTACATCGACAAGCTGCCGAAGGACGCCTGGCTGGTGTGCTACTGCGCCTGCCCGCACGCCGAGTCGGGCGAGCTCGCGCGCCGGCTCATGGCGGCGGGGTTCACCAAGGTGACGGTGCTCGACGAGGGCCTGCGCGTGTGGAAGGAGCGGGGCTATCCCACCCAGACCGGCGACAAGCCGTAGCGCGCCGGTCGGGTGGCAGAATTCGAGGGCTCGATGGCCTTGCAGCCAGATCGGAGCCCTGCGATGGTTCCGGCATGCCCCCCTGCACGCCCCCACCTCGCCACGTGGCGATGGTCGCCTATCCGGGCGCCAACGCCGTCGACGTCATCGGGCCGCTCGAGGTCTTCGCCGCCGCCGCCGCGCTCGCGGGGCGCGCGCCCGGCGAGCCCCGGGCCTACACCACCGAGATCGTGGCCACGGCGGCGGGCCCGGTGGAGACCCAGTCAGGCATCCGTGTCGTCGCGGCGCGGGCGCTCGGGGCGATTCGCGGCGGCGTGGACACCCTGCTCGTCGCCGGAGGGCTGGGCACCCAGACGGCGCTCGGCAACCGCCCGCTGCTCGCGGCACTGCGCCGGCTGGCTCCGCGCGTGCGTCGCCTGGGGTCGGTCTGCTCCGGCAGCTTCCTGCTCGCCGAGGCGGGATTGCTCGACGGACGCCGCGCGACGACGCACTGGATGTGGTGCGAGACGCTCGCGGAGCGCTATCCGCGGGTTCGGGTCGAGCCCGACCCCATCTTCGTGCGCGACGGGAACGTGTGGACCTCCGCCGGGGTCACGGCGGGAATGGACCTGGCGCTCGCGCTCGTCGAGGACGATCTCGGCCGCGATCTCGCGCTCCACACGGCGCGGCAGATGGTGCTCTTTCTTCGCCGGCCCGGCGGCCAGTCCCAGTTCAGCGCTCAGCTCGCGGCGCAGGCCGCCGACCGCCAGCCGCTGCGGGACCTGCAGGCCTGGGTGGTCGATCATCCCGGCGCGGACTGCTCGGTGACGGCGCTGGCGCGGCGGGTCGCGATGAGTCCGCGCAACTTCGCCCGGGTCTTCCTGCGCGAGAGCGGCATGACGCCGGCACAGTACGTGGAGCGGGTGCGCGTCGAGGCGGCGCGGCGGCGGCTGGAGGATTCGGCGGACGGGGTGGACGCGATCGCGTCGGGCTGCGGCTTCGGCACCGCCGAGACCATGCGGCGAACCTTCCTGCGCCACCTGCGGGTGGCGCCGAGCGACTACCGGATTCGCTTCCGGGTGGCGAGCTGAGGAGGAATCATGGAACCCAAGCGTGTCGGCATCCTGGTGTTCGACGCCGTCGAGGTACTCGACTTCTGCGGGCCGTTCGAGGTCTTCTCCGTCACCCGGCTGGACGAGAGCCGGCGACGCGAGGACCCGTCGCCCTTCGAGGTCGTGCTGGTGGCGGAGCGGGCCGGCATCGTCACCGCCGCCGGCGGTCTCAAGGTGACGCCCGATCACGCGCTGGCGGACTGCCCGTCCCTCGACGTCCTCGTCGTTCCGGGGGGCTGGGGCACGCGCCGCGAGATCGGCAACCCGGCGCTGCTCGAATGGATCGGCGCGCGCGCTCGCACGGTGGAGACCGTGGCCTCGGTCTGCACCGGCGCCATGCTCCTCGGCCAGGCCGGCCTCCTCGACGGGCGGCGCGCGACGACGCACTGGCGATCGCTCGGCTGGATGCGCGAGTCGTTCCCCAACGTCACGGTCGAGGAGGCGCTGCACGTCGTCGAGGACGGCAACGTGTTCACCTCCGCCGGCATCTCCGCCGGCATCGACATGGCGCTGCTGGTCGTCGCGCGCTACCACGGCGAGGAGATCGCGCGCGCGACGGCGCGGCAGATGGAGTACCCGTATCCCGACGACCTGCGACGGCGCATCTGACGACGCCCGCGCCGCGCGAGGTTTGACGGTCGCGGCGTGATCCCCTATGAGCGGGCCTGCCGGGCCCGGCCATGGAGTTCCCACGTATCCAGCGTCTTCCTCCGTACGTCTTCAACGTCGTCGGTGAGCTCAAGCACGCGGCGCGCCAGGCGGGCGAGGACATCATCGACTTCTCGATGGGGAATCCCGATGGGCCGACGCCGCCGCACATCGTGCAGAGCCTGGTCGAGTCCGCCCAGAAGCCGCAGAATCACCGCTACTCGGTGTCGCGCGGGATCTTGAAGCTTCGCGTCGCCATCTGCGACTGGTACCGGCGCCGCTACGGCGTCGGCCTCGACCCGGACTCCGAGGCGATCGTCACCATCGGATCGAAGGAGGGCATCGGACACCTGGCGCTCGCGATGCTGGGTCCGGGGGACGTCGTCTTCTGTCCCAGCCCGACGTATCCCATACACCAGTATTCCGTCATCATCGCGGGCGGCGATCTGCGCTCGATTCCCCTCCTGCCCGGCGGCGACTTCCTCGGGCTGCTGCGGGAGGCGGTTCGCACGACGTGGCCGAAGCCGAAGCTGCTCATCCTGAACTTTCCCGCCAATCCCACCACCGAGGTCGTCGACCTGGCGTTCTTCGAGGGGATCGTCGAGTTCGCGCGCGAGCACGAGTGTCTGGTGGTCCACGACCTCGCCTACGCCGACCTCTGCTTCGACGGCTACCAGGCGCCGTCCTTCCTGCAGGTGCCCGGGGCGCGCGAGGTCGGGGTGGAGTTCTTCACCCTGTCCAAGAGCTACAACATGCCGGGCTGGCGGATCGGCTTCGCCGTCGGCAACCGCGAGATCATCGCGGCGCTGTCGCGCATCAAGAGCTACCTCGACTACGGCACCTTCCAGCCTCTCCAGATCGCCGCGACGCACGCCCTCAACGGTCCGCAGCACTACGTCGACGAGATCCGGGAGACCTACCGGCGCCGTCGCGACGTGCTCTGTGACGGCCTCGATCGGGCCGGGTGGCACGTGACGCGGCCGAAGGCGACGATGTTCGTCTGGGCGGAGATCCCGGACGAGTACAAGCCCATGGGCTCGCTCGAGTTCACGAAGTTTCTCCTGCGGGAGGCGAAGGTCGCCGTGTCGCCGGGGATCGGCTTCGGACAGTACGGTGACGACTACGTTCGCCTCGCGCTGATCGAGAACGAGCACCGCACCCGCCAGGCCGTCCGCGGCATCAAGAAGGCGCTCGGCGCGAGCCTCGACCAGGCCGCGCGCCGGGCCCAGACCGGCTGACGCGGGTGCCTGCGGCTCGGCCCGTTCGCGTCGGGCTGATCGGCTTCGGCACGATCGGCGCCGGCGTGGTGAAGCTGCTCCGTGCCCACCGCGCGGAGATCACGCGGCGCGCCGGGCGGTCGGTCACGCTCGCCGCCATCGCTGACGTCGACCTCGACAGCGATCGCGGCGTGTCGACGACCGGCATCCGGATGACCCGCGACGCGCTCGCCATGGTCGCCGATCCCGACATCGATGTGGTGATCGAGCTGGTGGGCGGCTACGAGCCGGCACGCCGCTTCGTGCTCGAGGCCATCCGGCACGGCAAGGACGTGGTGACGGCGAACAAGGCGCTCCTCGCCGTGCACGGCGAGGAGATCGTCGCGGCCGCGGAGCGGGCCGGCGTCCGGCTCGGGTTCGAGGCCAGCGTCGGCGGCGGCATCCCGATCCTGCGCACGCTCAAGGAGGCGCTGGCGGGTGACCGGACGACGGCGGTCTACGGCATCGTGAACGGCACGTGCAATCACATCCTCACGACCATGACCCGCGAAGGGCGCAGCTTCGACGACGTCCTCGCCGAGGCGCAGCGGCTCGGGCTCGCCGAGGCGAATCCGGCGACCGACATCGACGGGACCGACTCGGCCCACAAGCTCGCGCTGCTGACGGTGCTCGCCTTCGGCGTGCGGCCGCGCTTCGCCGACATTCCGACGGAGGGGATCCGGCGCGTCGACGCCATCGACATCGCGTTCGCGCGCGAGCTGGGCTACACGATCAAGCTGCTCGCCATCGCGAAGCAGGGCGAGCGCGCGATCGAGGCCCGCGTCCATCCGACCATGATTCCCGAGCGGCATCTGCTGGCCGACGTGAGCGGCAACTTCAACGCCATCTTCGTCCGGGGCGTGGCGCTCGGTCCGACGATGTACTACGGGCAGGGTGCCGGCGCGTCGCCCACGGCGACGGCGGTGGTCGCCGACCTCGTCGCCGCGGCGCGCGACCGCGCGGTCGGTGCGGCGGTGCGGGTGCCGCCGTGGGGCGTTCCCCAGGCCGCGCTGCGCAAAGCCCGCATCCGGCCGCTGGCAGAGCTGGAGGGAGAGTACTATCTGCGCTTCATGGCCCTCGACCGCCCGGGCGTGCTGGCGCGCATTGCTGGAGTCCTGGGTCGGTTCGATATTAGTATCGCCGCCGTGATCCAGAAGGAGCGGCGCGCGGGAACGACCGTGCCGGTGGTGATCCGGACCCACCGCGCGCGCGAGCGTGATCTCACCAGGGCGCTCGGCGCGATCGCGCGCCTGCAGGCGGTGCGGGGGACGCCGGTGTGCATCCGCATCGAGGAGCAGCTCACGTGACGCCGAGCGGTGCCTGGGGCGGCCTGATCGCGCACTACCGCGACCGCCTGCCGATCGAGCAGGGCGATCGCATCGTCACCCTGAACGAGGGCAACACGCCCCTGGTGCGCGCCGACCGCCTGGCGGCGGTGGTCGCGCCCGGCGTCGAGATCTATCTCAAGTGCGAGGGGCAGAACCCGACCGGCTCGTTCAAGGATCGGGGCATGACCGTCGCGGTGACCCGCGCGCTGGCCGAGGGCGCGGAGGCCATCATCTGCGCGTCGACCGGCAACACCTCGGCGTCGGCCGCGGCCTACGCGGCGCGCGCCGGCATCCGGGCCTACGTCGTGGTGCCGCAGGGCAAGATCGCGCTCGGCAAGCTGTCGCAGGCGGTGATGCACGGGGCCCGCGTCATCCAGATCGAGGGCAACTTCGATCAGGCGCTGACGCTGGTGCGCGACGTGAAGGAGCGCTACCCCACGCGCCTCTCGCTCGTGAACTCGGTGAACCCGCACCGCATCCAGGGCCAGAAGACGGCCGCCTTCGAGATCTGTGACGCGCTCGGCCGCGCGCCGGACTTTCATCTCCTGCCGGTCGGCAACGCCGGCAACATCACCGCCTACTGGCGCGGGTACGGCGAGTATTTCGAGGCCGGCGTGGTGAACGGCCGGCCCCGGATGATGGGCTTCGAGGCCGCGGGTGCAGCGCCGTTGGTGCACGGCAAGGTGGTGGCCGAGCCGCGCACGGTCGCCACCGCGATCCGCATCGGCAACCCGGCGAGCTGGCAGGGTGCGATCGCGGCACGCGACGAGTCGGGCGGGGCCATCGAGGCCATCGAGGACGACGACATCCTCGCCGCCTACCGGCTGCTGGCGCGCACCGAGGGGGTCTTCGCCGAGCCGGCGTCGGCCATCAGCCTGGCCGGTGCGATCCGCATGGGCGCCCGCGGACAGCTGCGGCCCGGCGACGTCCTCGTGCTCACCTTGACGGGACACGGGCTCAAGGATCCCGATACCGCCATCGCCAACTCGGAGGCCACGCTCTCCATCACCCCCGATCTCGCCCGGCTCGCCGCCGTGCTCGAGCTCGACTAGCGAGGGAACCCGGGATGAAGTGCGTGGTCGTGGTGGGTGACGGGATGGCGGACGAGCCGATCGGCTCGCTCGGCGGCAAGACGCCGCTCGAGGTGGCCCGCACGCCGAACCTCGACCGCATGGCGTCCCGTGGCATCCTCGGCCTCACGCGCACCTTGCCGCCGGGGAGCGCGCCGGCGGGCGGCTCGGCGAGCCTGGCGGTCCTGGGCTACGATCCGGGCCGCTTTCCGAACGGCTGCGCGTCCTTCGAGGCTGCCGCCCGCGGCCTCGTGCTCGAACCCGGCGACGTGGTCTTCCGGATGAACCTCGTGACGCTGGAACGGCGCGAGGATGGAACGCTCGTGATGGCCGACTTCGCCGGCGGGCGCCCGCCGACGGCGGATGCCCGCACCGTCGTCGAGGACGTGGCGCGCGCGATTGCCGGCGACGGCATCGAGCTCTATCCCGGCGTCGGCTACCGCCATCTGCTCGTCTGGCGTGGCGGGGAGCAGGGCATCGAGACGACGCCTCCGCATGCGATCGCGGGGAAGCCGGTGGCGCCGGCGCTCCCGCGTGGACCGGGCGGGGAACGCGTGCGCGCGATGATGGACCGCGCCGGCGACGTGGTGCGCAGCCATCCGTGGTGCGAGACGAGACGCACGCGGGGGGAGGACGCGCCCAATGGCGTGTGGCTCTGGGGGCAGGGCAGCCGGCGGAGCCTGCCCCAGATGCGCGAGCGCTTCGGGATCGAGGGCGCGGTGATCGCGGGCGCGGACCTGGTGCGCGGGCTCGGAAAGCTCGCGGGTCTCCGGGTCATCGAACTGCCGGAGTCGACGGGGCGGCTGGACGCCGACCTCCGCGCCGAGGTGGATAGCGGTCTCCGGGCGCTCGACGAGGGCGACTTCCTGCTGCTGCACGTCGAGGCACCCGACGAGAGTGGCCACCTCGGGGACCCGCCGAAGAAGGTCGAGGCCATCGAGCGTCTCGACGAGGAGCTGCTCGGCCCGTTGCTCGACGGCTTGCGCGCGCGCGGCGGCGAGTGGCGCGTGATGGCGCTGGCGGACCACCCGACTCCCTGCGACCGGCGCATCCACACCGCCGACGCGGTGCCCTTCGTGGTGTACGTGTCCCGCGACGAGGAGAAGAGTCGCACGCTGAAGCGCAGCTACCACGAGCGCGACGCGCGCGAGCAGGGTATCTTCATCCCCGAGGCCTACACGCTCCTGGAGCGCCTGCTGCGCGTCTGAGGAAGTCCGATGGAACGCAACCTCGCGATGGATCTGGTCCGGGTCACGGAGGCGGCCGCGCTCGCCTCGGCCCGGCACATGGGCCGCGGCGACGACGTGGCGGCGGATACGGCGGCGGTCGAGGCCATGCGGAGGGCGTTCGACGCCATCGCGATCGACGGGACCGTGGTCATCGGGGAGGGGCCGGAGGACGCCATCCCGATGCTCTACGTCGGCGAGCGGGTGGGCACCGCGCAGGGTCCGCAGGTCGACGTCGCCCTCGATGCGATCGAGGGTGCGACCAGCTGTGCCACGGGCGCCTACAACGCGATCTCCGTCATCGCCATCGCCGATCCGGGCACGCTGCTGCGCGTTCCCGACACCTACATGGAGAAGATCGCGTGCGGCCCCGAGGGCCGCGGCGTGGTCGATCTCGACCGCACGCCCACCGAGAATCTCCATGCCCTGGCGGAGGCGAAGGGGGTCTACGTCGAGGACGTCACGGTGGTGATCCTCGACCGCCCGCGGCACGAGAGTCTGGTCGACGAGGTGCGGCGGACCGGAGCGCGGATCAAGCTGATCAGCGACGGCGACGTCTCGGCGGCGCTTGCCACCACGATGCCGGAGGCCGGCATCGACCTGCTCCTCGGCACGGGGCGCGCCCCGCAGGGCATCATCGCGGCCGCTGCGCTGCACTGTCTCGGAGGCGAGATGCAGGCGCGGCTCCGGCCCCGGAACGAGTTCGAGGCCGGACAGTGCCGCGCGCTCGGCCTCTTCGACCTGCAACGGAAATACACGCTCGAGCAGCTCACCTCGGGCATGGTGATGTGCGCGGCGACCGGAGTCACACCCGGCGACTATCTCGCCGGCGTGCGCTACGTACGCGGCGGCGCGGTCACCAACTCGGTCGTCATGCGCGTGGCGACGCGAACGGTGCGCTTCATCCAGGCGCACCATCACTTCGACCGCAAGCCGGAATACTGACCCCGTTTCTGCTCGCCCGCATTGACTCTATGCGTGCGGGCGACTCTGCTCGCGCTCAGGGAGGTGTGACATGGCAGGAAAAGACGACTTCACGGCCGACGAGTGGTCGCTGCTGTGCCGGAGTCCGATGCTCGCAGGCCTGGTCGTCGTGGCGGCGAGTCCCAGCGGCCCCTTCGGCGTCATCAAGGAGATGATCGCCTTGGCGAAGCTGGTCGCCGAGACCAAGGCGAAGGGGGGCGGCGATGCGCTGGTGAGCGCACTGGTGGGCGAGATCACCACGCGCGAGGGCATCGAGCGCGCGAAGCCGACCGACGTCCAGGGCATGTCGCCCGAGAAGGCGCGGAGCCATGGGCTCGAGCAGCTGAAGCAGGTCGCGGCACTGCTCCGTCAGAAGGCGCCGGGCGATGCGGCCGGGTTCTCGCAGTGGTTGCAGGAGGTCGCGCAGCGGGTGGCGAACGCGTCGAAGGAGGGCGGCTTCCTGGGCTTCGGCGGGACGCTGGTCAGCGAGCAGGAGCAGGCGGCGTTGCGCGACATCGCTGCGGCTCTCGGGCCGGTCTCCTAGCGCCCGGCCCGGTGGCGGTGGCCGCGCTGCGCACCCGAGCCCCTCGGGCGCGCGCCGCCGCGCGGCCTCGCCTTCCCGGTCGCTCGCCGGCGCACGGGAGGCGGAACGTAGGTGGCACGCTTCAGGATGGAGAAGTAGCGCTTCAGGTACGGGACGCCGGTGTCGGCGGCCGTCTGCGCTTCCCGCGATCCCCCGATCGACGCGAAGACGGAGCGCACGCCGTGGTAGTGATACGCGTAGAGGAGGCGATAGAGGTACTCCGTCCGCTGCACCTCGTCGGGCACGCCCTGGAGCAGCCGGCGCGCGTCGCCGAGTCGGACCAGGTCGAGCTTGGTGAGATGTCGCACACCCGCCCAGGCATTCACGTACGGGTCGAAGCAGCGGTCACGCGTGTCGGCGTACGACTGCCAGGTGCCCTCGACGAACTGAAAGATGCCGCACGCGGTCGAGGCGGGGTTCTCGGAGAACGGATTGAACCCCGACTCCACCCGCGCGATCGCCAGGATCATTGCGCTCAGGTCGATCGGCGGACGTGCCTTGGACAGGGCGTCCACGACCGCGCGCACGGCGAGGTCCTGATCGTCGGGCGCCGCCCGACCCCAGCGCTTCCACTGCAGCGGATCGGGCGGCAGGTCGGCCGTGACGCGGCCAGCCTGGGTGATGTCGTGCAGGAGATCGTCCGAGACGTTGTCGGGAAAGCGCAGGACGGGCGGGGGCGCAGGCGCGGCGGGCTTCCGCTTGGCGGCGGAGGCGCTGCCCGCGGCGAAGGCGACGGACAGCAGGACGACGACGGAGGCTCGCCAGAGCCGGGTGGTCGCGCGCGACGTCGGCATGCACGGGGCCGGTCCGGAGGACCGTCCCGCAGGCGATAGCAGACCGCCTCCTCGGCGCCAAGCCAAACTTCGTGACGCGGCGCGCGAGCCGACTATCAGCCGACTGCGTGCTGCGCCCGATTCGAGCGTGGCGGCAACGCACCGGCTCCAGGCGGCGCCGTCGCCGCCTCGTAGCCCGTCCAGCAGCCGAGCGTGAAGTCGTAGAGCTTGCAGCGACGGGTCGCCGCCAGCCATGCGCGCAGGCGCAATGGCCGGACGGCCATCGCGCCGCCGCTCTCGCGCGCCAGCACCGCGGTGGCAAGCGGCAGATGGTAGAAGGGAATGCGCGGGTCCAGGTGGTGCGCCGTGTGCAGGAAGATGTTGTGCCAGAAGACGTTCAGCCAGCCGGGAATCACGTGGCTCGTCGCGCCGTCCAGCGGGGCGACGCTGCCGCGGCCGTCGGTGCGCGGCTGCCAGGCTGCTTCGGGGCCGATGTGGTGGATGTGCACCGTCGCGCCGATCAGCCAGTTCCACGCCAGCCACGGCGCGACCAGCACCTTGGCCCAGATCCAGAGCGCGCCGCCGGCACTGCCGGTCCGCGTCCACCCCACCCACAGGAGCGCAGCCGTGGCGAGCACGAGGTACGTCCACACGCGGCGGCGATCCCGGCGGAAGGCACGCCGCAGCCGTGGCGGCGGCTCGATGCGCATCATGCGTTGCCACCACATGACGCGCAGATAGTAGAGTCCCGCGCCCCACGCGGACCACTCGACGCGATGGAGCAGCCTGCCGAGCCGTCCCAGCCGGGCGTACTGCGAGGGCGTCAGCGGATGCCACACGAAGTCGATGCCAGCGCGCCCCGCGTGCCCGTGGTGTACGCGGTTGTGGCCGAGCACCCACACCTCGTAGGCGTGCAGGCTCGGCAGGAGCGCCAGCTGGGCCGTCCAGTAGGCGAGGGGGCGGCTCCGGAAGAGCGCGCCGTGGGCGGCGTCGTGCCCCAGCACGAAGAGCGCGCCGATCGCCAGCCCGCCGGCGAGCCAGAGGAGGGGCAGCAGGGCGGGCTGGTCGACGGCGAGGAGCAGGGCGGTGACGCCGGCGAACATCGCCAGGTCGCGCGTCAGGTAGGCGAGGCCGCGCCACGCGGGGTTGGCGTAGCAGGCGGGCGGCAATGTGCCGATGAGCGCCTTCACGTCGCGGGACGACGCTACCATGCGTGGCACCTCCGGCTCGCGGCCGTCGAGCAGCGCCGTGATGTGCGCCATCAGGCCGTCGGCCTGTGCCTGCAACTCGTCGCGGCCGGTCGCGCCGGCGGTGGTGGTAGCGGCCGGCCGAACGCGACCGTCACCCGGCCGGGGCGGGGCAGGCGCTGCCAGCGCGGGAAGGCCTCGAAGGCGCCGCGGATGGCGACGGGCACGATCGGTGCCTGCGCCGCGGCCGCGATGTGCACGATGCCCGGCTGCGCGTGCTGCGGGCGGCCGGTGCGGGAGATGCGGCCCTCGGGGAAGACGATCAGCGGCTCGCCGCCTGCGAGCACGGCACAGGCCAGACGGATCGCGCGCGGATCGGGGCGGCCCGTCCGTACCGGCACGGCGCCGTTGAAGCGCATCCAGGTGCCGAGCTGCGGATGGTCCCAGTAGGTGCGATCGACCAGGAAGCGCACCTGCCAGGGCAGGAAGTAGGAGATGAACGCCCAGTCGAGCATGGAGACGTGGTTGGAGGCGATCACGAACGGGCCGTACGGTGGCACGTGGGCGTGGCCTTCGCCGCGCATGCCGAAGTAGACGCGAAACAGCGGACGCAAGATCCAGCGCAGGGCGTGATGGATGGCCGGCGTCCGTGGCGGCACGACGACCCGCCGGCGCGTGCGGAGCGACGACCGACGCGGTCCGGAGGGCGTGTCTGCCGCAGGCTCGCACGGGACGGGCCGCACGGCCGGCGTTACCATGGCGTCCCGCTCGCCCGCAACGTTTCCGGTTCCGGCGTAGCGTGGAACGTGCGTTGCCGCGTGTGCTCGGCCTCGCGCTCGAGGCCCAGGGCGCCGAACATCTCGAGCGACCGCGCCAGGCAGGCCGCGCCGTTCAGTCCAAGCAGCCGCGTGCCGCCGTCCGCCAGGCTCCCGCCGGCGACGGCCCAGGTCCGCGCCACCTCGGGCCGTGCCCCCATCTGCGCGCCCACGGTGAGCGCGCGCTCCCAGGCGCGGAGCGCCCGCGCGGGTCGTCCGAGCAGCCACCAGATGCGGCCCGCCAGCTGGTGGATCTCGGTGCGCTGGATCGAGACCTTGGCCGCGATGCGGAGCGCGTAGCGGATGCTGCCGCGCGCGTGCCAGCCGAGGAGGGCCGTCGAGCCGCCGCCGGCGACCGCCTCCTCGAGCAGCGCCACCTGGTGGCGGAGCCGAGCCGCGGCATAGGCGCTCAGGTGCCAGGGCGGCACTTCGATCGTGCGGCTGGTGATCCGCTCCGCCGCCGCCAGGCTGCGTTCGGCTGCCCCGCGCCGGCCGAGCAGGAGCTGCGCCTTGGCGTAGGTGCCGAGCCCGAGCACGCGCAGCGCGTCTTCGTGGCGCATCGCGGTGTAGTCCTCGGCGGCGGCGCTGGCCTCGGCCAGCCGACGCTCTTCCAGCAGCAGCAAGGACGTCATGCCGTCGTGGTTCGCGCCCGCGAAGGCGTAGCCGTAGCTGTCGTTCATGTCGTCGAGCTGGCCGAGCAGCGCGCGCGCCCCCGCGAAGTCGCCCTGTCGCAGCCGCCGATCGCAGTAGAGGCCGAGGTACGTGTTCACGTCCCACAGCTGGCCGCAGCGCAGCGCCTCCTCCACCAGCCCCTCGTCGATCACGGAGCCATCCCCCCAGTCGCCGAGAAGGTACTGATGGATGAAGCTCATCGAGGCGCAGGTGAAGACGTCACGCACGTTGCCCGGGCGAATCAGACCCTTTGCGATGGCGAGCGCCCGCCGGCTCACCGCGAACGACAGGCCCGAGTAGCAGAACATGGTGGCGAACGAGGCGTACATGGCGCTCGCCTGGTCGATCTGCCGCATGTCGAGGCGGTTGAAGCGCCGGAAGGCCCCGACCAGGTCGATGAGGAGCCTGGTGGGGTCGCTGGTGATCTCGGCCCGGCCCCGGTTGAAGTAGATGTCGCTGATCTGCCGCTCGCGCGGCCAGTCGGTCACCTCGCGCCGGCGCCCCGTGCGGACGTAGAGCTGGCCCAGCACGCCCAGGAGATCGACCGCGAAGCGGACGTAGCCGCCGAGACGGCTCCGCGGCACGTGCTCGCCGAGCAGGCTCAGCGCCGCGTCGAAGTGCTCGATCGCCTCCGTCAGGTCGCCCTTGTTGAGCAACGCCAGGCCGATGCTCTGCTCCAGCACCGCCTTCTTCCGGGGATCGCCGCCGTCGCGATGGAGCTGGAGGTAGAGCCGCGAGGCATCGCGGAAGAAGGTCAGCGCCTCGTTCGACGCCGCCGAGCGCGTGGCCTCCTCGCCGGCCTGGAAGAGATACTGCTCGGCCTTCTCGAGCTCCTCGGCGCGGCTGTAGTGGTACGCCAGCATGCCGTAGAAATCGCTCAGCCGGTCCGCGTAGATGCTCTCGATGGCCCGGGCCACGCGCCGGTGCAGTGCCTGCCGCGTTTTCTGCAGGATCGCCTCGTAG
This sequence comes from uncultured delta proteobacterium, assembly GCA_963815115.1. GTDB lineage: Bacteria > Desulfobacterota > Binatia > DP-6 > DP-6 > CAVQLX01. The sequence continues at coordinate 169,289 of CAWFFN010000007.1, forward strand.
ATCGTCTCCTGCACGAGGGCATGGGTGAAGACGTACCCGCGCTCCGGGAAGAGCAGTCGGCGGCGGACGGCACCGGTGCGGCGGGTCCGGCGGGCGCGGATCAGCTGGCGGCGAATCAGGTCGTCGAGGATGCCGTCGAGGTTCTGCTCGTCGCCCAGGATATCGGCAATGAGCTGGTGCTGGAACGAGCGGCCGATCGCGGCCGCCACCTGCAACACGCGCCGCGTGGGCTCGTCGAGGCGATCGACGCGGCTCATCACGACCTCCTGCACCGTGCCGGGGATGACCGCGGCCTGCAGCCTGTCGGTCAACCGCACCTGGCCGTCCTCGTAGGTCACCGCGCCGTCCTCGATGAGCGAGCGGATCACCTCCTCGATGTAGAACGGATTGCCCTCTGCCCGCCCGACGATCAGCTCGCGCGTCGCGTACGGCAGGTCGGGCGTGCCGAGCAGGTTCTGGATGAGCGCGTAGCACTGTGGTGCGGTGAGATGGCCGAGGCGGATCTCGGTGTAGAGGGCCGCATGCTCGGTCCGGGCCGTCGCCAGGATGCGATCCGAGGTCTCCGGCGCCTCCGGGCGTGCGAGCACCACGAAGAGGAGAGGGTACCGGCCCGCCAGCCGCAGCAGGGCTTCGAGGAGCTCGATCGACGACTGATCCGCCCAGTGCAGATCCTCGAAGACCAGCACCGTGGGACGCACGTCCGTCAGACGCCGGAGCACGTGCCGGACGTGCTTCAGGATCAGCTCGACCATGGCCTCGCCTTCGCCGCCGCGTACGGGCGCGGCGTGCTCGCCGGTCGGCCGCATGCCCATCATCATGGCGACGAACGGGAACACCTCGTCGCGCTCGGCCTCCGGCATGATGCCGGCCAGGGCGGCGAGGAGCTTCATCTCGGCGGCTGCCTCGTCGTCGTCGACGATGCCCGCCCAGCGCTGCAGGAGATCGACGAAGGGATGGAAGCTGAGGCCGTGGCCGACGGAGAAGGCGCGTCCCTCGAGGACCGTCACGTGACGCGCGGGCTCCAGTCGCAGCAGCTCGGCGAGGAGCCGCGACTTGCCGAGCCCGGCCTCGCCCACGATGCCGACGATGCCGCCGCTCCCGTCGGCCAGGCGACGCACGCAGTCCGCGAGCGTCGCCAGCTCCGCCTCGCGCCCGATCACCGCCGACGCGATGGACCATGTCGCTGCGGCGCTCGTGCGGGGCGTGCGGTGGAGCTGCTCCCGGGACGAGCGCAGCGCGAACGCCGGCTGCGGATTCGCCTTGCCCTTCAGCCGGAGCGGCTCGAGGGCCTCGAACTCGAACTCGGCGGCGGTCGCCCGATGGGTGTCGGCGCCCACCCAGACGTCGCCATCGCCGGCGGCATCGCACAGCCGGGCCGCCAGGTTGACGGCATCGCCCATCACGGTGAAGCCGCGCTTCGTGCGCCCGCCGACTTCACCTGCGATGACCAGTCCCGTGTTGATGCCGATCTGCAGCGTGAGCGGGACGAGCAGGGCGGCGCGGACCTCGGGTTCCTCCAGGAAGGCGGCGAGGCGTCGCCGGAGATCGATGGCCGCGTTCAGCGCCTGGCGCGGGGCGTGCTCGATGGCGTTGGGCACGCCGAACAGTGCCATCATGCACTCGCCCACATACTTGTCGACGACCCCGCCGTACGCCTGCACGGCCGCCTCCAGCTCGCCGAAGCAGCGGTCGAGCAGGGCCTTCAGGCGCTCGGCCGGCAGCGTGCCGTAGAGCGCGGCGAAGCCGCCGACGTTGGCGAACAGCATCGTCGCCTGGCGGCGCTCGCTGGGACGGACGGCGGGCCGGGGGGGTCGGGCCTCGCCCTCGAGCGCGCGAGCGACGACGGGCTCCCCGCCGGCCCCGACCACCCGGGTCGCCTCCGAGCGGTACGGGAACGCGTCGTCGGTCTCGGCAGCGGTGCGGGGACAGACGAGGATGCCGCCGGTCTCGCACGTCGCCGCAAGCCGCTCGGCCAGGCGCACCGTCTCGCCCATCACGCCCGCGCTGCGCCCCGGCACGTCGCCGATGCCGCCGATGATGACCGGGCCGGTGGCCATGCCGACATGCAGGTCGAGCGCCGTCGGCTGCCCATCCAGATCGCCGATCTCGCGGACGGCCGCGCGCATCGCGAGCGCTGCGGTCACGCCACGCCGCGTGCCCTCGGTCCCCGTCTCACCGAGTCCGAAGACGGCCAGAACACAGTCGCCGACGTACTGCTCGACCGTGCCGCCATACGCCGTGACCACGTCCTCGAGCGCCGCGAGGCAGCGGTTGATGAGCTCGGTGACTGCTTCGGGGTCGAGGGTCTCGGCGAGTGCGGTGAAGCCGGAGACGTCCGCCACGACCACGGTCGCGTCGTGCCGCGAGTGCGCGCTCGAGCCTCGATCCGACACCATGAGGAACGCTATGAGAACGCCCCGGCCGCTGCCCCGGGGCCGGGTCCAACGAGCCAGCGCGCTGCTAGTTCGCCACGAAGCCGCCCTTCACCTTGAGTCGCAGGACGGTGGCGAGCCCGTCGGCGCCCCGATCGGTCAGACTCACCGAGCTCACCTTGGTCACGACGGGAGTGCCGGTAGCGCCGAAGATCGCGCGCAGGGCGTCGGCAAGCTCGGGGTCCTGGGGCCGGAAGAGCAGGTCGTTGACGATCGGCTCTTTCCCGTCAAGACGGATGTCGGTGTCGGTCTCGCTCACCAGACGCTGCTCGTCGATGGCCACCCCGAAGGTGTCTCTTGGCGCGGAGGTGATGGTGCTCAGGTCCGTACCGCTCAGGTCCTGATAGGTCTGCGACAGGACGCCTCTCTTGCCGAGGTCGATGATCACCGTGAGCGCGACGGCGTTCTGGATCGTCTGCGAGCCGTCGAGGGCGCTCACGTTGTTGTCCGCGATCATCGTCATGACGGCGGAGAAGGTCGCGCCCTTCTCGAAGACCATGGTGCACTTGGCGCCGAGGCAGAAGTCGTTCTCCGCGGGCCGCGAGACGCTGCAGGTGAGGGTGTCGGTGACGGAGCCGAAGTCGGGGACGCACGCCAGCCCGGCGTTGGTCCCCTTGTCACAGACGTGCGGCAGTTTGGGCTCGCGGGCCGTGCAGTCGACGGCGGCGCGAGCAAGGCCGGGAAGCGTGGCGAGCAGGGCGAGCGCGAGAAGCGAACGCGACGATGTCATAGAGTTCCTCCGCTTCGAGACTTGCGTATCTGTACCCAGATTGGTGCGGCAACCACAAGGCCGAGGGTACACCAGGCCGTGAGGTCACCCCAGCGTTGGTAGGGGGTTGTGGCATGCGACGGGGAGACCTCCCCCTCGAGGAGGGCCGGGGTCCCGACGCCGGTGGCCGCCACCACCCGGCCGGCCGGGTCGACGATGGCCGAGATGCCGGTGGTGGTGGCTCGGAGCAGCCAGCGGCGCTCCTCGACGGCGCGCAGCCGTGCCATGTCGAGGTGTGCCTGTGCCGGGGCGTGTGCCCCGAACCAGGCATCGTTCGAGAGGTTCGCGAGCAGCGTCGCGCCGCCAACGACGATGCGCCGGACAAGCTCCGGATACATCGCCTCGAAACAGATGAAGGGACCGACGAGGCCCACCTCCGTGCGCAGCGCATAGGGGTGGAGGCCGGGCTCGAACGTCCCCTCGGCGAACGGGACCAGGTGCATCTTGTCGTACCGTCCGGCCACCGTGCCGCGGTGGAGGAGGTAGACGGAGTTCCGGTAGCGGATCCCGCGCTCGCCGTGACGATACGAGGGTGCCCCGACGACGACGTCGGCGTCGAGATCGCGGAGCGCCGAGAGGAGCGCGTCCCGCGCAGGCGAGGGTTCTTCGAGATAGAAGTCGACGGCGTTCTCCGGCCACACCACCAGCCGGCTACCCCGTGCCACCGCGCGCCGCGTGGCGTCGAGCTGGAACGCCACGGCGCGCGCACGGCCTGTCTCGGTACGGCGCTCGGCCGCCGGCACCGCCGGCTGCACGAGGGCGACGCGGACGGCCTTGCCCTCGTCGCGCCGCTCCCCGAGGCGGTAGGCGCCGTAGCCGAGCGCCGCCGCTGCGAGCAGCACGACGGCAGCTGCCGACCAGCGGAAGTGCGGGCCGCGCAGCGCGGGTGCCACGAGCGCGGCAAGGAGGGCGTTCACGCCCGCCAGGACCATCCCCGGGCCGTAGGGTCCGGTGGCGTCGGCGAGCTGCACCACTGGCAGCCAGGACAGCTGCGAGTAGGCGATGAGCCCCCACGGATTGCCGACCCAGACCCGGGCGCGCACGAACTCGCAAGCACCCCATGCCGCGGCGACGAGAAGCGGCGACGCGGCCCCGCGCCGGGCCATCCAGCTCGTCCAGACTGCGAACGGCACCAGCTGGAGACCGACGGAAGCGGTGCAGAAGACGAGCCAGGCGAGCACGCCGGCGAGCGCCGCGGTGCCGAAGTAGGCGCTCACCATGGACGGGAACCACCAGGTGACGCCCAGCGCCCCGGCCGGTGCCAGGAGGAGCGCGAGTCCCGCAGCACGGCGCGGAGGGACGCGTGCGAGCGCCACCATGAAGGGTGCGAGTGCCGCCCAGGCGAGCGGCGTGGCGCCGACGGGTGGAAACGACAGCCCGAAGAGGACGGCCGTCGCGAGCGTCAGGAGAACCGGCGTCACGTCGCGCCGCGGCGACACATAGCCTACTGACGGGAGCCCTGCCACTGGAGCGCGAAGCCGTGTCCCGGTGCCGGAAGGCTGATCTCGTGGGTCGAATCTGTTCGTCGTGCTGCGTTCACGGTCGTCGTCCTCTTCTGTTCGCCATTCTCGGGTGTGGAGCGGGCACGCTGTTTCAATCACATGGTGCTACCTTTCGAGTGGCGGCCTGCTACCTCGGTTTCCGACCGGACGGCCGTCGTGTCGTGGCCGGCCGCAAGCGCGCGAATCTTCAGAGGATCGCGATCGTTCTCCGCAGTGGATGATTGGCAACGCCGGCAGGTTCGGGCTATGAGCCGACCGTCTCATGGCAGATGCGGCGGCCGATCTCATCGCAGTCCAGCGCACCGGCGGCGTCGCAACGCTGCGGCTCCAGCGGCCGAAGGCGCTCAACGCTCTCGGCCCGGAGATGCTGGCCGCGCTGGATCGAGCGCTCGACGAGGTCGAGTCGGACGAGGGAGTTCGCAGCGTGGTGATCACCGGCTCGGGAGAGCGCGCCTTCTCGGCCGGGGCCGACATCACGGCCATGGCCGCGATGGCCCCGGTCGAGGGCCATGCCTACTCGCGGCTCGGCCACGCGGTGCTGGGCCGCCTGGACGACCTGCGCGTCCCGGCGGTGGCCGCGGTCAACGGGGTGGCGCTCGGCGGCGGGCTCGAGCTCGCGCTGGCGTGCGACCTCATCGTTGCCGCGGAGCGCGCCAGGCTGGGCCTGCCGGAGATCACCCTCGGGCTCATCCCGGGATTCGGCGGCACGCAAAGGCTGGTCCGCCGCTGCGGGTTGGCGCGGGGTCGCGAGCTGGTGTACCTCGGGACGATGGTAGGTGCCGCGGAGGGTCTGCGCCTCGGGCTCGTCGACCGCGTGGTGCCCGACGATCGCCTGGCGGACGAGGCCGCGGCGCTCGCGGCCGAGCTGGCGACGCGGGCGCCGGTCGCGCTCCGGCAGGCCAAGCGCGCGACGCGCGCGGCGGTGGAGACCGACCTGGCGGCGGGCCTGCGTTTCGAGGTCGAGGCCTTCGCGACCGTGTTCGCCACCGAGGATCGCGCCGAGGGACTGCGCGCCTTCCTCGACAAGCGGCCACCCCGGTGGACGGGCCGCTAGGTCGGGGGACGTGACGTGACGAAGCGCGACTGGCTCGAGCAGCGGTACCGGGAGTCGCCGGAGCGTCCGGTGCGGTTCTCCACGGTCTCGGACATGCCGGTCGAGCCGCTCTACACGGCGGACGACGTGCCCGGCGACGAGGCGGCGCGCCTCGGCCTTCCCGGCGAGTACCCGTACACCCGCGGCGTCCATCCCAGCATGTACCGCGGGCGTCTGTGGACCATGCGGCAGTTCGCCGGCTTCGGGACCGCGGCGGACACCAACGCCCGCTTTCACTTCCTCCTCGGCCAGGGTCAGACGGGGCTGTCCACCGCCTTCGACATGCCGACGCTCATGGGCTACGACGCCGACCACCCGCGGGCGCGCGGCGAGGTGGGGCGCGAGGGCGTTGCCGTGTCGACGCTCGAGGACGCGCGCGAGCTGTTTGCCGGCATCGACCTCGGTCAGGTGACGACGTCGATGACGGTGAACTGCACCGCCAGCACGCTCCTGGCGATGTACCTGGCCGTCGCCGACGAGCAGGGCGTGCCATGGGACCGGCTCGGCGGCACCATCCAGAACGACATGCTGAAGGAGTTCATCGCGCAGAAGGAGTGGATCTGCCCTCCCGAGTCGTCGATGCGCATCGTCGTCGACATGATCGAGTTCTGCGCGCGCCGCCTTCCGCGCTGGCACCCGGTGTCGATCAGCGGCTACCACATCCGCGAAGCCGGCTCGACGGCGGTGCAGGAGCTCGCGTTCACGCTCGCCGACGGGCTCGCCTACGTGCAGGCGTGCGTCGAGCGCGGGCTGGCGGTGGATTCCTTCGCGCCGCGCCTGTCGTTCTTCTTCAACCTGCACAACGACTTCCTCGAGGAGGTCGCGAAGCTGCGCGCGGCCCGCCGCCTCTGGGCCACCCTCATGCACGAGCGCTTCGGGGCGACGGATCCGCGCTCGCTGATGCTGCGCACGCACGCCCAGACGGCGGGAGCGTCGCTGACCGCCCAGCAGCCCCTCAACAACGTGGTGCGGGTCACCATCCAGGCGCTCGCCGGCGTGCTCGGCGGCGTGCAGTCGCTGCACACCAACTCGCTCGACGAGACGCTCGCGCTCCCCTCGGAGCAGGCCGCGACGGTCGCCCTGCGCACGCAGCAGATCCTCGCGGAGGAGAGCGGCGTGGCCAACATCGTCGACCCGCTCGGCGGGAGCTGGGCGGTCGAGGCCCTCACCGACCGGATGGAGCGCGAGGCGCGCGCCTACATCGACCGCATCGACGAGCTGGGCGGGATGATTCGCGCCATCGAGATCGGCTATCCGCAGAAGGAGATCGCGGAGGCCGCCTGGGTCTACCAGCGGCAGATCGACGGCGGCGAGAAGACGGTGGTGGGCGTGAACCGCTACCAGGTCCCCGAGGAGCGGCCTCCCGAGCTGCTGCGCGTGCCGCTCGAGGTGGAGGCGCGCCAGGCCGACCGGGTGCGGCGCGTGAAGCGCGAGCGCCACGCCACCGCCGCTCGCGAGGCGCTCGCACGGGTGGGCGATGCGGCGCGCTCGAGCGAGAACCTGATGCCGCCGCTCATCGCCGCGGTGAAGGCGAGGTGCACGCTCGGCGAGATCGCCGACGTCTACCGCGAGGTCTTCGGACAGTACCGCGACCCGGCGTGGCTCTGAGACCGCCGTGCGCCCGCTGCGGATCCTCGTCGCCAAGCCCGGCCTCGACGGCCACGATCGCGGCGCGAAGATCATCGCCCGCGCGCTGCGCGACGCCGGCTTCGAGGTGATCTACACCGGCTTGCACCAGACGCCGGAGATGATCGCGGAGGCGGCGATCCAGGAAGACGTCGACGCCGTCGGCCTGTCGATCCTGTCCGGCGCCCACCTGACGCTCTTCCCGGCAGTGCTCGACGAGCTGCGCGGGCGCGGCGGCGGCGACATCCCGGTGTTCGGCGGCGGCATCATCCCCGACGAGGACCGGCAGGCCCTGCGGGCGGCAGGCGTGGCGGAGCTGTTCGGGCCTGGCACCTCGACGCAGGACATCGTCGACTGGGTGCACGGGGCGCTGCACCCGCGCGCCTGAGCCCATCAGCGCGCGCGCCGCACGCCGCGCCGCGCGCACGACCGGCGCACCGGACAGCGGGAGCAGTGCGGCGACGTCGGACGGCAGAGGTTCTGACCGAACGACACCAGCAGGTCGTTGAGGCCGATCCAGTATCGCTGCGGCAGGCGGCGGCGGAGCGCGTGCTCGGTCTCCTCGGGCGTCCGGGTGCGCACGAAGCCGAGGCGGTTGGTGATGCGGTGGACGTGCGTGTCGACGCAGATGCCGGGGAGCCCGAAGGCGAAGGTCACCACCAGGTTTGCGGTCTTGCGGCCGACGCCGTGCAGGGTGAGCAGGTCGTCGAGGTCCGACGGGACCCGCCCGCCGAAGCGCGCGAGCAGGTCGCGGCAGACCCGATGCAGCACGCGGGCCTTGGTGCGGTAGAAGCCGACCGGGTAGATCGCGCGCTCGATCGTCCGGAGCGGCAGGGCGAGCAGGCGCTCCGGGGTGTCGGCCAGCGCGAATAGCCGGGCGGACGCGGGTCCCGTGGTCTCGTCCTTGGTCCGCAGCGAGAGCAGGCAGCCGACGAGGACGCGGAAGGGATCGCGTCCGCTCTCGCGCGCCACCGCCGCCAGGGCCGTGGTGTCCCACGACGGCGCGGCGCGCCCGAGACGGGCGACGACGCGGCCCATGGTCCGCGCATCCATCAGGCGAGCCACGCGCGTCAGGAGGCGGCCGGTAAGGCGGGGGCCGGCTGCGCGGGCGGTCGGTGGATCCCCTGCCAGAAGTCCTCGTCGGTCGACGTGGCCTCGCTCAGCGTGAGCGGCGGCCGCCCGAGGAACGGCTCGACCCGCACGGGACAGCCCTCGACGTCGCAGATGGCGCACAGCGCGCGCCGGCAAGGATCGGTGTGGACGATGATCTCGCCCTCGACGGTGCACGCCGCCAGGACCTGGTCGGCGAACGCATCGGTGGCCTCGTGGGCCTGCTCCACCGTCCAGTACTCGGGGACGATGAGGTGCGCGTCGACGTGGGTGAAGCGGCCGGCGCGCTGGGCGCGCAGGCGGTGCAGCCGGATGATCCCCGGATGCAGGCTCCGATCGAACGCCCGTACGAGCCGATCGAGGAGGGCGCTGTCCTCCTCGTCGAGCAGACCGCCGGCCGCCTGACGGACCAGGCGTGCGCCGGTGACGGCGAGGTTCACCCCCACGGCGGCGGCGGCGAGCGGGTCGAGCCACGCGATGCCCGTGAGGCGGACGAGGAGCAGGCCGACGAAGACGCCGAGGCTGGTCCAGAAGTCCGACAGCACGTGCTTGCCGTCGGCCATCAGCGTGATCGAGCGCACCCGCTCGCCGGTCCGCACGAGGTACCAGCCGAGCGCGGCGTTCACGACGCCGGCCGCGACCGTGAGCGCGATGCCGAGATCGACGTCGCGCACGACGTGTCCCGCCCGCAGGCTCTGGAATGCCTGCCAGAGGATCAGCACCGCCGCGAAGGCGATCAGGCCGCCCTCGAAGACCGCGCTGAAGTACTCGATCTTGCCGTGCCCGTAGGGATGTCCGCGATCGGCGGGGCGCCCTGCGAACACGATGACGCCGAGCGCGAACATGGCGGCGACCACGTTGGTGATCGACTCGAGCGCGTCGGACAGCACGGCCGACGAGCCGGTCAGGCGGTAGGCGAAGTACTTGACGGCGAGCAGCGCGATGGCGACGACGAGAGAGGAGGCCGGCGCGTAGCCGGATCGACTCGTCGGACGGCGCGCGCACAGCGGTGGGCTCCGCCTGCACGGGATCCCGAGTAGCAGACGTCCGCCGCCCGGCCAAGTGCGATCGTTGACCCACCCGGAAGCGCGTGGGATGTGCGCGGGCATGGAGATCAACGGCCTGGCGCACGTCGTCGTCACGGTGAGCGACTTCGCGGCGGCGCGCGCCTTCTACGGTGAGCTGCTGCCGTTCCTCGGGTTGCAGCCCGTGCTCGACATCGACGAGTTCTTCTACTGCGTCGGCGGCCGGACCGCGTTCGGCATCGCGCCGGCCGAGGCGGCATACGCCGGCGAGCGCTTCCAGCAGCGACGCGTGGGCCTGCACCACGTCTGCTTCCGGGCGCGGGAGCGGGCCGACGTCGACGCCGTGCACGCGCTGGCGTGCCGGCTCGGGGCCACCATCGTCCATCCGCCCGAGGAGGGGGCGTGGGCTCCCGGCTACTACTCCGTCCTCTTCGAGGATCCCGACGGCATCCGGCTCGAGGTGAACCACGTGCCGGGCAAAGGACTGCTCGCGCCGAGCTGAGCGGTGGAAGCCGTCGCCGTCCTGCGCTACAGAGCGCGGACGTGGAGCGGCGGTCGGCGATCATCGTCGGGTCGGGGCCGGCGGGAGCCGCGACGGCGCTGCGGCTCGCCGGGCGCGAGCCCGCACTGGCCGCGGACGCGGTGCTCCTCGAGAAGACGCGCCATCCGCGCGACAAGACCTGTGCGGGCGGCGTGATCCCCAAGGCGAGCGCGCTGCTCCGGACGCTCGGCGTGCCGCTCGACGTGCCGCAGGCGCGGGTCGACAGCGCGGCGGTTGCGGTCCCAGGCGCGGCCCCGCTGTCCATCGCCGGCGACGACATGTGCCGGGTGGTCCGCCGGCGCGAGTTCGACGCCCGTCTCGCGTGGGCGGCCCGCGATCGGGGGGTCGAGCTGCGCGAGGACTGCCGGGTGACCGCCATCGTGCGGGACGGCGCCGGCGTGCGGGTGGAGACGGAGGCCGGCGCCCTGTGGGCGCCGGTGGTGGTGGGAGCCGACGGCAGCGGCAGCCTCGTGCGCCGGTCGCTGGTGACGGCCGGGGCCGGGGTGCTCGGAAGAGCGGTCATGTGCGACGTGCCGGTCGCCGGGAGCGCCTGGGACGGACACGCCGCACGGCGCTACGACTTCGACTTCCGCGCCTGCCTGGGCGGCCTGCGCGGCTACGCGTGGGCGTTCCCGTGCTGGATCGACGGCGTCCCGCACGTCAACGTGGGCGTGTACGCGCTGCCGCCGACATCGGGTGCGGCGCTCCAGGCCGAGCTGGACGCGGCCCTGCGGCAGGTCGGGGCGCGTCCGGTCACGTGGCGGGCGTTTCCCATCCGGGGCTTCACGCCGGGCGCGCCGGTCGCGGCGCCTGGCGCGCTCCTGGTCGGGGACGCGGCGGGCGTCGATCCCCTCCTCGGCGAGGGCATCTCGTACGCGCTCGAGTACGGGATGCTCGCCGCGGACGCGATCGTGGCGTCACCCGGCGACCCCGCCGCCGCGGCGGCCGCCTACACGCGCGTCGTCCAGGGCGGCGCACTGGGACGGAAGCTCCGCCGGCTCGAGTGGGCGGCCCGGCGGTTCTACGGGCCTCGGTCCGCGTTCTGGTTCGGGCTCGCACGGCTGAGCCGGCGGGCGCAACGGATCGGGCTCGCCTGGTACAACGGCGTCGACGGCTGGGACGAGCGCAGCGGGCTGGCGGCGCTGTGGGCGCTCGTACGACCACGGGCATGGCAGAGCGCCTGAAAGTCGGCCCCCGGCGCACGGTGGCGACCGCGGGGCCGCATCTCGAGCGGCTCCTCTGGCGCGTCGGCATCCGGCACGTCGCCGGAGTCGACGAGGTCGGCATGGGACCGCTCGCCGGCCCGGTGGTCGCGGCCGCCGTCGTGTTGCCCGGAGAGACGCACATCCCCGGGGTGGCCGATTCGAAGGTGCTGCCCGCCGCCGTGCGCGAGAAGCTGTGCGCCGAGGTGCGTCGGCGCGCCCTCGCGGTCGGCGTCGCCGTGGTCGAGCCGGCCGACATCGATCGCCTGAACATCTATCAGGCCGGACTGCTCGCGCTCCGGCTCGCCGTCGAGCAGCTTCGTCCCCTGGTCCCAGGCTTCGTCCTGGTCGACGGACGCGAGATTCCAGAGCTCGGTATCCCGCAGAGCGCCTATCCCAAGGGTGACGCGTTCGTGGCCAGCATCGCCGCCGCCTCGATCGTCGCCAAGACCCATCGCGACGCGCTCATGCGCATCCTCGACGAGAGCTATCCCGCGTACGGCTTCGGGCGCCACATGGGCTACGCGACGCGCGCACATCTGGCGGCGCTGCGGGCGCACGGTCCGTCACCCGTCCACCGACGGTCGTTTGCGCCGGTGCTCGCAGCGATGCCCGCCGAGCCGACGCGGCAGCTCGGCCTGCTCGACGTCGCCGGCCGCTGATCGCGCGGCACGGCGCAGCGCGCGGCTTTTCCCGGGCGGAGATTCCCCTATAATTCGGTGGTCATCATGGATTCCGCGTTGCTGGTCGAGCTCTACCGGCAGATGGCGCTCTGCCGGCGCTTCGAGGAGGCGGCCGCACGCGCCTACTCGCAGGGTAAGATCAGCGGCTTCCTGCACCTCGGTGTGGGGCAGGAGGCGGTCTCCGTGGGGGCCGTTTCCGGCGCGGCGCCCACCGACTACATCGTCGCCACCTACCGCGAGCACGCCCACTACCTGGCCCGTACCGGTGACGCGCGCGGCGCGATGGCCGAGCTCTACGGACGCGCCGGCGGGTGCGTCGGGGGCCGCGGCGGCTCGATGCACCTTTTCGATGCCGGCGCGCGCTTCCTCGGTGGCTGGGCCATCGTCGGCGGCCACGTGCCGATCGCCGCCGGGGTGGCCTTCGCGTCCAAGTACCGCGCCGAGAAGGACGTCACGCTGTGCTTCTTCGGCGACGGCACGGCCAACATGGGCGCCTTCCACGAGGGGCTCGCCCTGGCGTCGCAGTGGAAGCTGCCCATCGTGTTCATCTGCGAGAACAACCAGTACGCCATGGGGACGCCGCTCTACCGCACGCTGGCCGTCGAGGACGTCGCCGTCCGCGCCCGCGGCTATCCCATCGAGGAGGAGATCGTGAACGGGGACGACGTTCTCGAGATGCGGGAGGGGGTCCGCCAGGCCGTCGAGCGCGCGCGTGCGAAGAGCCTGCCGTTCTTCCTCGAGGCGAAGACCTACCGCTTCCGCGGACACTCCATGGCCGACCCCGCCAAGTACCGCTCCAAGGACGAGGTGCAGAAGTGGATGGAGCGTGATCCGATCAACGTCCTCGGCCATCGCATGCAGACGCTCGGCATCGCCACCCAGGAGCGCCTGAAGCAGCTCGACGACGAGGCCAAGGCCGCGGTGCAGGACGCCGTGGCCTTCGCCGAAGCGTCGCCGCCGCCCGCGCCGGAGACGGTCCTCGAGCACGTCTATGTCTGAGCCTTCCCGCGTCATCACCTTCCGCGAAGCGCTCCGGGAGGCCATGAGCGAGGAGATGGAGCGCGACGACGCCATCTTCCTGATGGGGGAGGAGGTCGGCCATTACAACGGCGCCTACAAGGTGTCCCAGGGCATGCTCGAGCGCTTTGGCGAGCGCCGGGTGATCGACACGCCGATCGCGGAGACCGGCTTTGCCGGTGTGGGTATCGGCGCCGCCATGATCGGCCTGCGACCGATCATCGAGTTCATGACCTGGAACTTCTCCCTGACCGCCTACGACCAGATCGTGAACAACGCCGCCAAGCTGCGCTACATGTCGAACGGCCAGTTCACCCTGCCGATCGTCTTTCGCGGTCCGGGTGGGGCGGCGCACGCGCTCGGCGCGCAGCACTCGCAGGCGCTGGAATCGCTCTATGCGCACGTTCCCGGCCTGAAGGTGGTGGTCCCGTCGACGCCGGCGGACGGCAAGGGGCTGCTGAAGGCCTCCATCCGCGACGACAATCCGGTGTGCTTCGTCGAGAGCGAGACGATGTATGCGCTGAAGGGCGAGGTGCCCGAGGGCGAGCATGTCGTGCCGCTCGGGGTCGCGGACGTGAAGCGGCCCGGCCGCGACCTCAGCCTGATCACCTGGGGCAAGATGGTGCATGCTTCGCTCAAGGCCTCGTCGGCACTGGCCGAGGAAGGAATCGAGGTGGAGGTGCTCGATCTGCGTACGGTCCGTCCGCTCGACGTCGATGCGGTGGTCGAGTCGGTGCGCCGCACCAAGCACTGCGTGGTCGTTCAGGAGGGATGGCCGTTCGCGGGAGTGGCCGCCGAGGTGATCGCGCTGGTGGTGCACGAGGCGTTCGACTGGCTGGATGCGCCGCCCGAGCGGGTGACGAACCTCGACGTGCCCATGCCGTACGCGCGCAACCTCGAGGACGACGTGCTGCCGTCGGCAGAGCGCATCGCGGCGACCGTGCGGCGCATGCTGGGACGGGACGCCGAGCCGGCGCTGCCGGCCGCGGCCGTCGCGCACTGAGGCGTGGCGATGCCGCCCGACGTTCTGATGCCGAAGCTCTCCGACACGATGGAAGAGGGCAAGATCATTCGCTGGCTCAAGCAACGCGGAGAGCCGGTCGCGATCGGTGACATTCTCGCCGAGGTGGAGACCGACAAGGCGAACATGGAGCTCGAGGCCTTCGACGAGGGCGTGCTGGCCGAGATCCGGACGCCCGAGGGAGAGTCGGCCCCGGTGGGGGCCGTGATCGCGGTGCTCGGCGATGCCGCCGCTGCCGCCGAGGGCGCTGCCGCGTCGCGGTCGAAGGGAGTGCCCGACGAGGGGTGGCAGGACGCCGCCGCCGCACGGAAGGACGCCGCGGAGCCGAAGGACGCCCGGGTGCGCCGGCCTGCGGACGCGAAGGAACCCGATGCCGCGCGATCGGGACAGGCTGCCAAGCGTCCGGAGCCGCCCGCGCCCCAGCGTGAGCCTCCCGACGAGGAGGAGCCCGAGCCGGAGCGGCGCGAGCCGCCGGCCGATGAAGGAGAGCCCGAGCCCGCCGAGGTGCAGCACGAAGCCGCGCCGGCGGCGAAGGCGCGGCAGAGCGCCGCCGGGGACGCGGAGCCCGAGCCGCGCGTGCGGGCATCGCCGCTGGCGAAGCGCCGGGCGCGCGAGGAGGGCGTCGCGCTCGATCGGCTGCGCGGGACCGGCCCCGGCGGTCGGATCGTCGAGCGTGACGTCGCGGCGGCCGTCGCGGACGCTGCCCCGCGGCCAGCGGCTGGCCCGCCGGGGCGCCCGGTGGTGGCGCCGACGGGACGACGGGTCGAGCCCGGCAAGATGCGCCAGACGACGGCCAGGCGCGTGGCGGAGGCGAAGCGCGACATCCCGCACTTCTACGCCAGCAGCGACGTTCCGATGGACGAGTGCGCGCGTTTGAAGGAGGGACTCGCCGAGCTCGGTGGGGAGTACGACGGGATCACCTATACCCACCTCGTGCTCAAGGCCGTCGGCCTGGCCCTGCGGCGCGTGCCCGAGATGAACGCCAGCCTCGACGGCGACGCCATCGTCCTGCACGAGACGGTCCACGTCGGTCTCGCGACCGCGGTGGACGACGGGCTGATCGTGCCGGTCGTGCGCGACTGCGATCGTCAGCCGCTCGGCATGCTGGTCGCGCAGGTGCGCGGCCTGGTCGGGCGCGCACGCGCCGGCAAGTTCGCTGCAGACGATCTGCGCGGCGGCACGTTCACGGTCTCCAACCTGGGCATGTACCCGGTGTCGCACTTCGCCGCGGTGGTGAATCCGCCCCAGGCCGCCATCCTCGCGGTGGGCGCGGTGCGCGCCGTCCCGGTGGTGCGCGCCGGGGAGGTGGTCCCCGGCCAGGTCATGACGGTGACCCTGTCCTGTGACCACCGCATCGTCGACGGCGTGCTGGCCGGGCGTTTCCTGCGCGAGCTGGTATCGCTCCTGGGTTCCCCGCTCGCCCTGGTGGCCTAGTGGTGATCTAGTGCGGGACTGCCCGCGGCCGCCGCGCTGACCCGAGCCATGGCCGAGCGAGAGCTGGATCTGGTGGTGATCGGCGCGGGACCCGGCGGCTACGTCGCCGCGATCCGGGCGGCCCAGCTCGGCGTGCGGACCGCGGTCGTGGAGCAGGAGCGCGCGGGAGGGGTGTGCGGCAACTGGGGGTGCATCCCGTCCAAGGCGATTCTGGCCGACGCCGAGCTCTACCGGGAGCTGCGTCACGGTGGGTCGCGAGGGATCGTCGCCGACGGCCTGCGGGTCGACTTCGCTCGCGTGCTCGCGCGCAGCCGCGCCGTGGCGGAGAAGCAAGCGAAGGGCGTCGAGTCCCTCTTCCGCAAGCACCACATCGACCTCGTGCAGGGACGCGGCCGACCCGTGCGGGGCGGCGTCGAGGTGACGAGTGGTGGCGCGGCGCCCGAGCGTCTCGCCGCGCGCCACGTCCTGCTCGCCACCGGAAGCCGGGAGCGCATGCTGCCCGGTCTCGCGATCGACGGCAGGGTCGTGCAGACGAGTCGTGAGGCGCTCGACGATCCGCGACTGCCCGCCTCGATCGTGGTGATCGGAGGCGGTGCGGTCGGCGTCGAGCTCGCATATGCCTACGCGAGCTTCGGAAGTCGCGTCACGGTGGTGGAGATGGCCGAGAACCTGCTGCCCGGCATGGACGTCGACCTGGGGCGCGAGCTGGCGCGCTGCTTTCACCGGCAAGGGGTGGAGGTGCTCGTCGGGCATCGCTTCGAGCGACTGGAGTACGAGGGCGAAGGGGCTCGCGTCACGATGAGCGCGGAATCGGGGTCCCGCACCCTGACCGCGCAACGGGTGCTGGTTGCCGTCGGTCGCGCGCCGCTCACCGACGGGCTCGCGCTGGACGGGCTGGGCGTGCGCACCGAGCGCGGCTTCGTCGCCGTCGACGGCACGATGCGCACGAGTGCGCCGGGGCTCTTCGCCATCGGCGATCTCGTCGGCCCCCTGCTCCTGGCGCACGCCGCGTCGGCGCAGGGGATCGTCGCGGCGGAGGCGATCGCGGGGCAGCGCAACGACGCGCGCGGGGTCGACCCGGCGCGCATCCCGATGTGCGTGTACTGCCAGCCCGAGGTGGCATCCGTCGGACTCACGGAAGAGCAAGCGCGCGCTCGTGGCCCGGTCAAGGTGGGCAAGGTGCCGTTCCGCGCGCTCGGCAAGGCGATCGCGACCGGGCGCACGGAGGGGTTCGTCAAGGTCGTCGTCGGCGCGCGTCACGGCGAGATCCTCGGCGCCCACCTCATCGGTCACGGCGTGACCGAGCTGGTGGGGGAGGCCGGGCTGGCGCTCGCGCTCGAGGCCACCACCCGCGAGCTGCGCGAGACCGTGCACGCGCATCCCACCCTCTCCGAGGCGCTGCGGGAGGCCGCACTTGCGGCGCAAGGCGAGGCGGTCAACATATGAGCGTGGAGCTTCGCATCGGGCGCTGCGGGCGCGTGCCGTACGAGACCGCGCTCCGCTGGCAGGAGGCGCTGGTCGCGCGCCGGCTCGACGGCGGCAGGGACACGTTGCTGATCCTGGAGCATCCGCCCGTCTACACGCTGGGCCGCGGTGCGGACGCACGCTTTCTCGGCGCCGCGGCGAGCGGTGACATCCCCGTGGTACGGGTCGGCCGGGGCGGGCAAGTCACGTACCATGGTCCCGGACAGCTCGTGGGATACCCGATCGTCGGCCTCCGGGATCTCCGGCCCGACGTGCGCTGGTACGTACGCGGACTCGAGGAGGTTCTGATCGACTCGCTCGCCGACATGGGGGTCGCCGCCACGCGGCGCCCCGGCCTGACGGGTGTGTGGGTCGGCAGGCGCAAGATCGCCTCGATCGGGGTCGGGATCCGGCGCTGGGTCACCTCGCACGGGTTCGCACTGAACGTGGCACACGATGTGTCGGGATTCGCCGCGATCACGCCCTGCGGCCTGGACGGTGTGGTGATGACGTCGGTCGCAGGCGAGGGCGGTCCCTCCGCCGTGGAGGACGTCGCCGACGTCGTCGTGCGTCGCTTCATGCGGCACTTCGGATACACGATGTCGAGCGCCCTGGACCTGTTCCCCGAGGCGGTCCACCCGGAGCAACGGCCGTGAGCACCGGGAATACGGCGCCAGTTTCCCGCCACCCGCCCTGGCTCAAGGTTCGGATGCCCGCGGGGCCCGGGTTCCTCGAGACGCGGGCCGTGGTGAAGCAGCTCGGGTTACACACGGTCTGCGAGGAAGCGCGCTGTCCGAACCTCGGCGAGTGCTGGGGCCACCAGACCGCCACGTTCATGCTCCTCGGCGACACGTGCACCCGGAACTGCGGCTTCTGCGCCGTCACCCATGGCCGGCCGCTGGTGGTCGACGCCGACGAGCCGCAGCGGGTGGCTCGCGCGGTGTCGCGACTCGGGTTGCGGCACGTCGTCGTGACGTCGGTCAACCGCGACGACCTGCCGGACGGGGGGGCCGCGCACTTCGCGGCCACGGCCAGAGCGATCAGGGATATGGTTCCGAGCACCCGCATCGAGGTCCTCGTGCCCGACTTCCAGGGAGATCACGACGCGGTGCGCACCGTCGTCGAGTCGCCGATCGACATCCTGAACCACAACCTCGAGACCGTCCCGCGCCTGTACAAGCGTGTACGGCCCGGGGCTCGCTACGAACGCTCGCTCGACCTGCTCGCCGAGGCGAGACGGGTTCGATCGGGCTGTCTCACTAAGGCCGGTCTGATGCTCGGGCTCGGCGAGTCGCGGCAGGAGTTGAAGCGTGTGTTTGGCGACTTACGAGCGGTCGACTGTGACATCCTGACTCTGGGCCAGTATCTTCGGCCCTCACAGGCGCATCTGCCGGTGGAGCGCTACGTGCCTCCAGAAGAGTTCGGCTCCCTCAAGGATGAGGCGTTGACGATTGGATTCCGCCACGTCGAGTCGGGGCCGCTGGTGCGAAGCTCTTATCACGCATGGGCGCACGTTCCCGAAGAAACTCGGGAAAAATGACACTTTTTTGCCCCGGGAACATTGCACGGGCGCCGGTTTTCACATACCGTGCCGTTCCGCTGAGGAGGCGCCCCCATGCTCAAACTGTACGATTATCCCGACTGCCCGTTCTGCCAGAAGGTGCGGGTGGTCCTGGCGGAGAAGGACCTCGAGTACGAGAAGGTGTTCGTCGATCTGCGCAAGCAGGACCAGAAAACCGCTGAATTCCTGCGGATGAACCCCTATGGCAAAGTCCCGGTTCTGGAAGACGAGGACGAGGTCATCTACGATTCGACGGTCATCAACGAGTATCTGGAGGACGAGTACCCTCTTCCGCGGTTGATGCCCGAGGATTCGCAGGCGCGTGCCAAGGTCCGTCTCCTCGAGGACTACTGCGACAACTCGTTCATCCCCCCGACGACGATGCTTCTCGCGCAGCTGCGCAAGCCCGAGGCGGAGCGGGATGGACAGCGCGTCGAGCAGGCCCGCGACGAGCTCCGGCGGTGCCTCTACTTCCTGCGAGACAAGCTCGACAGCGGCGAGTACCTGGTCGGTCCCGAGTTCACGCTCGCCGACGCCGCGTTCGCTCCTCGGATGATGGTGCTCGGACGCCTGGGCTTCGAGTTCGAGCCCGCGCTGGCCCCGGTGCAGGCGTGGCTCGATCGCATCCGCTCGCGGCCCAGCGTGCGCGGTCTGGGACTCTAGTCGCGCGGCCAACATTGACAGGATCGCTGCGTCCTGCCACTAGGAATCGTTCCTAGTACAGCTCGAAACTGGATGGGACATCGTCCCGCCCGGGAGGCAGAGGCCATGGCGAAGGCGCTGAAGGGCACGAAGACGCACGAGAACTTGAAGGAGGCGTTCCGGGGCGAGTCGCAGGCGAACCGGCGCTACCTGTACTTCGCGCGGCGCGCGGACATCGAAGGCTATCCCGACATCGGCGGTCTGTTCCGCGACACGTCCGAGGCCGAGACCGGACACGCCTTCGGACATCTCGACTTCCTGAAGGAAGTGGGCGATCCGGCGACCGAGGAGCCTTTCGGATCGACCGAGCAGAACCTCAAGTCCGCCGTCGCGGGCGAAACCTACGAGTTCACGCAGATGTATCCCGGGTTCGCGAAGGCGGCGCGCGAAGAGGGATTCGACGAGATCGCCGAATGGTTCGAGACGCTCGCCAAGGCCGAGAAGTCGCACGCCGGCCGCTTCAGCAAGGGGCTCCAGGGCTTGAGCCTCGGGTGAGTGCAGATCGCGCGGCAGATCGCGGCGCCGGAGTTCCGTGATCCGGCAGCCCTGGCCGCCGAGTCGCAGCGGGTCTACGACATCTGCGCCGGCTGCCGGCGCTGTTACAATCTCTGCCCGTCGTTCACCCACCTGCTCGACACCATCGATGAGCATCACGACGGCGACGGGACGGCGCTCGCCGCTGGCGAGGAGCGTGAGGTCGTCGACCTCTGCTTCTCGTGTCAACTCTGCTATCCCCACTGCCCCTACACACCGCCGCACCGCTGGGCCGTGGATTTCCCGCGCCTCATGCTGCGTGCGCGCGTGACCCGTGCGACCGCCGAGGGCATCCCGCTGCGGGAGCGCCTCCTCGGCAATCCGGAGCTGCTCGGGAACCTCGCCTGCCGGATGCCGGCGCTGGCGAACTGGGCGAACGGCAACCGCGTCCTGCGTGCGCTGGCGGAACGCTGGCTCGGCATCGACCGGCGGCGCCGCCTGCCGCGGTATGGCGAACGGTTCAGCGTGTGGTTCCGCCGCCAGGTCGCCCCGCCCGGTGTCGGCACGAGCGGGAAGGTCGCGCTCTTCTACACCACGCCGGTGGAGTACAACGCCGCCGACACGGGCAAGGCCGCGGTGCGGGTGCTGTGGCGCAACCGCCTCGAGGTCGTGTGTCCGCCGCAGCGTTGCTGTGGCATGCCCGCGCTCGACGCGGGCGACGTGCCGGCGGCGGTGCGGCGCGCGCGCTTCAACCTCGAGCATCTCGGCCGTGCGATCGACGCCGGCTGCGACGTCGTGGTGCCGGGCCCGACCTGCAGCCGCATGCTGAAGCAGGAGTACCCGTTGCTGGTGCCGGGGGCGGAGGCGGAACGCGTCGCGGCGCGCGTGTTCGACCTCGGGGAGTACCTGGCGCGACTGAACGCGGCGGGACGGCTCGATCGGCGATTCGGCCAGGGGCTCGGGCGGGTGGCCTATCATGCGCCGTGCCATCTCCGCGTTCAGGAGATCGGCTTCAAGGCGCGCGACCTGCTCCGGCTGGTGCCGGACACCTCGGTCGAGGTGTTCGAGCGCTGCACCGGGATGGACGGGACGTGGGGCTTCAAGCGGGAGTTCTTTGACGAATCCGTTCGCGTGGCGCGGCCGCTCCTGCACGAGCTCGGCGAGATGGCTCCGTCTGTCATCGTGTCCGACTGCCCGCTGGCAGCGCTCCAGCTCGAGCAGCAGCGGGGCCAGCGGGTGTACCATCCCGTCGAGGCGCTCGACGCGGCCTACGGGGGCACGCCGCTGCCGGCGTGATGCAGATGGATCCCATCCGGCTCGAGGAGATACTGGGGCGCGAGCGGTACGGAGCGATGCGTGAGGCGGTCCGCCGCCGGGTCATCGAGCACAAGCGCAGCCGCCGGGTGACGGTCGGCGACCGCATCTCGCTCCTCTTCGAAGATCGGGCCACGGTGTGGTACCAGACGCAGGAGATGATCTGGGTCGAGCACATCACCGACCTGGATGCGATCCGCGCGGAGCTCTCCGTGTACGGGGCGCTGCTGCCCCGCCCCTCGGAGGTGTCGGCCACCCTGCTCATCGAGATCGCCGACCAGGCGCACATCCGCGAGGCGCTGGCGCAGCTCCTCGGCATCGACCGCCACGTCTGGCTGGAGGTGGGATCGGAGCACCGCGTGCCCGCCGTCTTCGACGAGGGCCGGCAGACGGCAGAGAAGCTGTCGGCCGTGCAGTTCGTGCGCTTCGCGCTCGACGCGAAGGCCGAGCATGACGCCCTGGCCGGGGCACCGCTCGCCGTCGCGGTCGACCACCCGGCGTATCGGCATCGTACGGTGCTCTCCGACGACGTGCGCCGGAGCCTGGTCGCGGACCTGACCGACGCGGGCGCCGCCGAGGAGGCGCTGCGGCGGGTGCGAGATGGCTGAGGGGACGCGCGAGAGACGACGCAGCACGATGCAGCTCGCGGTCGTGCTCCACGACGTGCAGAGCTCGGGCACCGAACACCCGACGGCCGAGCATATCTACGAGCGCGTGCGGCGCATCCTGCCGTCGATCAGCCTCGGAACGGTGTACCGCAACCTGCAGCGCCTGGTGCAGGAGGGACGGATCGGCGCGGCGCAGCTCGGCGCCCGCTCGCTGCACTACGACCCGACCCCCGACGCGCACGATCACTTCGTGTGCCAGCAGTGTGGCCGGGTCGAGGATCTGATGGAGAGCGCTCCCGAGCCCGCGCGCCAGGCGGCACATCACGCCGGGCACGACGTCACCTCGCACACGCTCGTTCTCTTCGGACGCTGCCGCGAGTGCCGGGAGTCGGCATGAGGCTGCCCGACATCATTCCGCTCTTTCCCTTGCCGAACGTGGTCTTTTTCCCACGCATGCCGCTGCCGCTGCACATCTTCGAGCCGCGCTACCGTGCCATGGTGCGCGACGCCGTGCGCGGGCCGCGGTTGATCGGCATGGTGCTGCTGCGGGGCGACTGGGAGAAGGACTACGCGGGCGCGCCCGAGATCTTCGGCGTCGGCACGGTAGGCGAGCTGGCCCGCATGGACGAGCTGCCCGACGGGCGCTTCGACATCGTGCTGCGCGGGTTGCGCGAGTTCGTGATCCATCGCGAGCTCACCCGCTCGCCGTACCGCGAGGCGGTGGTCAGCTGGCGTGAGCCCCCGCGCGACGCCCTCGGTGCGGACATGCGAGCGGGGATCGGGGACGTCGTGCTGCGCTACCTCCGGCGCACCGGCCGCGCGGCGGAGCAGGCGAGCCTGGTCGAGAGCGGCATCGACGACGAGACCTTCGTCAACTTCCTCGCCCAGCACCTCGACCTCGACCCGCTCGAGAAGCAGGCACTGCTGGAGGCTCGTGACCTCGCCGGGCGCGGCCGCCGCCTCCTCGACGTGCTCGAGTTCCGGCTCGAGGAGCTGCGCCTCGATCCGGGCGGGCGCGGCGTACGCCGGGCGCATTGAGCGTGGCGGCGCCGCCTGTAGCAGCGGCTGGCGGGGGGTGCTAGGGTCGCCGCCCAATGCAGGTGAAGCAGGCACCGCTGTCGCTGGTGGAGCGCTTCTATCTCCCGGAGGTGATGCGCGGCGTCGCCGTCACCACGGGTCACTTCGTGCGCAACATGGCCCTGCACACGCTGCATCTCTTCGGGCTGGCGCGGACGCGCGCGGCGATGGTCACGGTCCAGTACCCCGAGCAGCGCAAGACCTACTCGGAAGGCTACCGGGGAGCGCACCGGCTGACCCTCAAGCCCGACGGCTCGGTGCGCTGCACGTCGTGCTTCCTGTGTGCCACCGCCTGCCCGGCGAAGTGCATCCACATCGAGGCCGGGGAGCACCCCAGTCCAGAGGTCGAGAAGTTCCCCGTGCGCTACGAGATCGACACCTTGCAGTGCATCTACTGCGGGATGTGCGTCGAGGCGTGCCCGTGCGATGCGATCCGGATGGACACCTTCGTGCACCCGCGTATCTGGGGATACCAGCGCGAGGATTTCGTCGAGACCAAGCAGGTGCTGATGGAGCGCTCGCACATCCTCGAAACGCGGGGCCGGGAAGCGCTCATGGACGACATGCTCGGCGGCTATCGCGAGGATGAGTCGCTCGCGGCGGAGGGCCGGTGATCCTGCTCGCGCTCTGGCGGCGGGGCCTGCTGCGGCGAGCCGACCGGGAGAAGATCGAGCTCTTCCTCGGCCGCGCGCGCGACCCGCTCCAGCTCTCCCGGCGCTACCCCCTGTGGCGCAGCCTGGGGCTCTTCCGGCTCCTCGTCTCGCCGGCGTACGCGGCCGGCGTTGCGCGCTGGCTCGAGTACCGCATGAACCTCTTTGACGGCATCGAGGGATGACGATGGCGAAGACGTATCAGCAGATCATGACGGAGGCGAAGCAGATCGTCCCGGAGATCTCGCCCGACGAGGTCAAGACACGCCTCGCCAGCGCGAAGAAGCCGGTCGTGCTCGACGTGCGCGAGCGCGAGGAGGTTCGCCAGGGCTACGTACCCGGTGCGCTGGCGATCCCGCGTGGCTTCTTGGAGATGCGTGTCGAGGAGTCGCTGCCGGACAAGAGCACGCCGATCGTGGCCTACTGCGCCGGCGGCACGCGCTCGCTGCTCGCGGGCCGCATCCTGAAGGAGCTCGGCTACCAGGACGTGGCGTCCATGCGCGGCGGCTTCACGGCGTGGAAGAACCAGGGGCTTCCGGTCACCGAGGACCGGCAGTTCACCGCCGAGCAGCAGATCCGCTACAGCCGCCACTTCCTGCTTCCGGAGGTGGGCGAGGCGGGCCAGGCGAAGCTGCTCGACGCCAAGGTGCTGTGCATCGGCGCCGGCGGGCTCGGCTCGCCGGCGGCGTTCTACCTGGCCGCCGCCGGCGTCGGGACCATCGGCATCGTCGACATGGACGTGGTCGATCTCTCCAACCTGCAGCGCCAGATCCTGCACACCAACGATCGAATCGGCATGCCGAAGGCGGAGTCGGCCCGTCTCACGCTCCAGGCCCTCAACCCCGACGTCCGCGTGCTCGAGTTCCGCGAGCGCCTGTCGTCGGAGAACGCCTTCCGGCTCTTCGAGCAGTTCGACATCATCGTGAACGGCTGCGACAACTTCCCCACCCGCTACCTGGCGAACGACGCCTGCGTCATGCTGCACAAGCCGCTCGTCGACGGTGCCATCTGGCAGTTCGAGGGCCAGGCGACGGTGTTCGATCCGCCGGAGGGTCCGTGCTACCGCTGCCTCTTCCCGGAGCCGCCGCCGCCCGGCGCGGTGCCGTCGTGCGCCGAGGCGGGCGTCCTCGGCGTGCTGCCGGGCATCGTGGGCTCCGTGCAGGCGCTCGAGGCGATCAAGCTGATCCTCGGCATCGGCAAGCCGTTGCTCGGGCGCATGATGCACTTCGACACGCTGGCGGGCGACGTCCGCTTCCTGAAGCTGCGGCGCGATCCCAAGTGCGTGGTGTGCGGCGAGAACCCGACGGTCAAGAAGCTGATCGACTACGAGGTGTTCTGCGGCCTCGCCGACCCGGGCCAGCCGGCGCGCCACCACGCGGCGTGAGCCTCGGCCGCGGCTGAGACCGAGCGCTACGCCTCCGCGGGCTCGATGTTCTGATTGAGCCGGAAGAGGTTGGTCGGGTCGTAGGCTCGCTTGACGACGCGCAGCCGCTCGTACGCCGATCCGTATGCCGCCCGCACGCGGGCATCCTCGCCGTCCGCCAGGTAGTTCGAGTACACACCGCTCCCGAAGTACGGCGCCATGGCATCGGAGAAGCCGCGTGCCCACGCCCCCGATGCGTCGGCGTGTTCCGGCTCCATCCAGATCGCGAGGGCCGCGAAGTTGTACGCCTCGGCCCGGTGGCTGAACGCGGCATCCCGGGCCCGCGTCGCGGCGCCGTGGAAGTGTTCCACGAAGAACGCCCCGAGCATGGGCGGCACGGCGGCGCCGTAGTCCACCATCGCCCCGATGGCGTCGTCGCCGAGCCCGCGCAGGAAGCTGCTGCGAGCATACGCCGCGGTGCGAATCGGTGGCGGGCTCAGGAGCTGCTGCATCTCGAGGTAGGGCATCGTCCGGAGATCGACGGTGTGGGGGCTGCCGAAGGTGGCGAGGGGTGCGAGGGCGGTCTCACCCCGCGCCGGATCGCCGCACCAGCACGCCGCGACCGAGAAGGCCGGACCGGCGGCGAGGGGGAGGACCCCCGCGAAGGCGGTGAGCTCGTCGGGCGCTTCCGAGGTGAACTCGCGATAGGCGCGAAGGACCTGGGCGGCCTCCGGGAACGGATAGCTGACGAAGCCGCCGTGGACGGTCGCGATCGGGTGGAGGCGGAACTCGAAGCCGGTGACGACGCCGAAGTTGCCGCCGCCGCCGCGCAGTCCCCACAGCAGATCGGGATGCTCCTCGCCGGACGCCCGCAGCAGCCGGCCGTCCGCGGTGACCACGTCGGCGCCGAGCAGGTTGTCGCAGGCCAGTCCGTACTTCCCCATGAGCCAGCCGAGCCCGCCGCCGAGGGTGAGGCCGGCGACCCCGGTCGGCGGCGCCGTGCCCATCGGGGTGGCGAGGCCGTGGAGGTGCGTCGCCTGGTCGAGATCCCCGAGGGTGCAGCCGGCACCCACCTGGACGACTCGCCGCACCGGGTCGACCACCACGTCCCGCATCGGAGAGCAGTCGATCACGAGGCCGCCGTCGCAGGTCGCGTGACCCGAGAAGCCGTGGCCGCCTCCGCGGACCGCGATCGAGAGGTCGTGGCTGCGCGCGAACTCGATCGCACGCTGCACGTCGCCGGGATCCGCGCAGCGCACGACGGCCGCCGGTCGCCGATCGATGCCCGCGTTCCACACGGCACGCGCGTCGTCGTAGCCGGCGTCTTCGGGGAGGACGACGTGCCCCCCGAGCGAGGCGGCGAACCGTCGAACCGTCGCGTCGTCGAGCATGTCGTCTCATCCCGCACTCGCGAAGACGGGTCAAATCTTCGACCGTGGACGGCGACACTCGGTCAACCGGCCTTGATGAACGTCGCGGCGTGGGTGCCGGCGACCGCGTACTTCCGCTCGAACTTGGAGAGCGGCCGCATCGGCGGCGCCGTGCCGGGCGTCAGACCGGCGGCGGCGAGCTGCCGGCTCATGCGCTCGTGCAGCAATGGCAGGTCGGTCGCGATGTGCACCAGACCTCCCGGGACGAGCGCGCGGGCCATCGCGCGGGCGAGCTGCGCATCGTCGAAGAGGCGACGGTGCCGGTGGCGCGTCTTCGGCCAGGGGTCCGGGAAGTAGACGTGGAAGGCTGCCACCGACCCCGGGGGAACGAGCCGGCCGACGATGCACCGGGCATCGCCCGCGACCACACGGACGTTCGACAGCCGGCGCCCCACGGCCCGGGCGTCGAGGGCGCCGGCCAGGCCGACCGAGTGCTCGACGGCGAAGAAGTTGATGTCCCGCCGGGTGGCGGCGAAGGCGAGCAGCACCTCGCCGCGTCCCGGACCGATCTCGATCTCGACCGCACGGGCGTTGCCGAACACGCCCAGCCAGAGGTCGGTCTCCACGAGCCATGCCCTCAGCGGCGGACCCCGGCCCGGCTCGATGCCGGCGTCCGAGGGCGCACGTTCCCGCCCTTCAGGCCGGCCAGGAACTGGGGGAGCGGCCTGGTGTTCAGCACGTCCGCCGCGGCCACCCAGCCGCGGCGGGCCTGGTCGATGCCGTAGCGCTCGCCGAACGCGAGCTGCGCGACGCTGTGCGCGTCGGAGTCGATGACCAGCTTGATGCCCGCCGCGACCGCCCGGCGGAGATGCTCGTCGCGCAGGTCGAGCCGCTCCGGGTAGGCGTCCAGCTCGAGCACGGTGCCGGTCTCGTGCGCCGTGGCGATGATCGCGTCGAGGTCGACGTCGTACGGCTCGCGCTTCTGGAGGATTCGCCCGGTGGGGTGGAAGAGGATGTCCGCGTTCGGATTCCGCATGGCGCGCAGGATGCGCGCCGTCTGCTCCGCGCGCGGGAGATGGAAGTGCGAATGGACGGCGATGCCGACGACGTCGAGTGCCGCCAGGGTCTCGTCGTCGATGTCGAGCGTGCCGTCCCGGGTGATGTTCACCTCGGCGCCGGCGAGTATCCGGATGCCGTCGAGGCCCTCATTCAGACGCGCGATCTCGCGCATCTGGCGCCGGAGCTTGGCGGCATCGGAGCCGCCGGTCATGGCGAGGCTGACGGTGTGATCGGTGATGGCGATGTACTCCATGCCGAGGTCACGCGCGCCTCGCGCCATCGCCTCGAGTGAATCGGCACCGTCGGTCCAGTCGGTCTGCGTCTGCAGGTCGCCGTGCAGCGTGCCGTGCTCGATGAGCTGCGGCAGGCGGCCGGCGAGCGCGGCCTGGATCTCGCCCTGATCCTCACGCAGCTCGGGCGGCACGAACGGGAGCCCGAGACGCTCGTAGACCTCGCGCTCGGTCCGTCCGGCCACCCGGCGCGTCCCGCGGAAGAGACCGTACTCGTTCAGCTTGAGGCCCTGCTGGATGGCGAGCTGGCGGAGGCCGACGTTGTGCGCCTTGCTCCCCGTGAAGTAGAGCAGGGCGGCGCCGAGGCTCTCGGCGAGGACGACCCGGAGGTCGACCTGGAACCCCGAGCGCAGCCGGACGCTGGAGCGCGTGCCGCCCCTGCCGAGGACGCGCTCGACCTCGGGCAAGCCGACGAAGGCGTCCATCACCGCGGCGGGACGGCGCGCGACCGCGAGCAGATCGGCGTCCCCGATGGTCTCGCGGCGACGACGGATCGATCCGGCGATGACCAGCTGCGCGACACCGGGTACCGCCGCGAGGCGGCGGGCGAGGTCATCGACCACCGGCAGCACGGCAGACAGCGGATGCCGACCGGCGGCGGCCGCTCCGGACAGCGCCCGCAGGATGTTCTGCTCGCTGCGCTCGCCGAAGTGGGACAGGGCCCGGACCTTGCCGGCGCGGGCGGCGGCTGCCAGATCGTCCACGGTTCGCACGCCGAGCGTCTCGTAGAGCGTGCGGACCGCCTTGGGTCCGATGCCCTCGAGCGCGGTGAGCCCTGCGATGTCGACCGGGAGGCGCTGGCGGTACTCCTCGTGGAGTGCGCACCGCCCGGTGGTGAGCAGCTCCTCGAGCTTCTGCGCCATCGAGGCTCCGATGCCGGGGATGGCGCGCAGGACTTTCGGGCCGCGTTCGCGGAGGACGTCGGCGAGCGGACGGTCCTGTGACTCGATCGCCTGCGCCGCCTTCTCGTATGCCCGAGGCTTGAACTGGATGCCGTCCATCTCGAGGTAGGCGGCGAGGTCGCGGAAGACACGAGCCAGTCGGACGTTCTCCATCGCAGCGAGCGGGCGGGACGCGATCCCCTAGCCGAGGAACTCGAGGAGCCAGCGGTTCACCAGCTCGGGCTGCTCCTGCTGCACCCAGTGACCGGAGTCGGCGATGTAGCGCACCTCGAAGGGGCCGCTGAAGAGCGGCTCCATGCCGACGGTCAGCTCCTTCCCCAGCGCGACGTCCTGCTCGCCCCAGACGAGGAGCGTGGGAGCCGCGATGGTCGGCCAGTCGGCGAGGGCACGCCGCGGCGGCGCCATCGGTCGTTCGCCGTAGAGGAAGTGGCGGGCGGGCTCGGGCAGGTTGGCGGGATCGCGGAAGGCGGCACGATAGTAGTTGATCGCGCTGTGGAGCGCCCCCGAGTGCATCGCCGCATCGCGCAGCCGCCGCAGGTCGTCCTCGCTGATCGCGTCGGTGCGCACGGTCGAGCGCCGGATGGCGCGGCCGATCGCCCGGGCGTGCCCGAGGCGGAGGAGGAACTCGGGGAGCCAGGGAATCTGGAAGAAGAACATGTACCAGCTACGCGCGAGCTGGCGCGGACTGCCCCGCAGGTGCTGCACCATCATCGCGGGATGCGGGCAGTTCAGGACGGCGAGCTTGCGGACCACCGCCGGCCGCTCCATGGCGACGGACCAGGCGACCGCGCCGCCCCAGTCGTGCCCGACGATCGCCGCGTCGCGCTCGCCCAGGGCGTGGATCAGGCCTTCCACGTCGGCGATCAGCTCGGGCATGGCGTAGGCCGCCACGCCGGCAGGCTTCTCGCTCTCGTTGTAGCCGCGCAGATCCGGTGCCACGACCCGGAAGCGCGTCGCCAGCGCCGGAATCTGGTGGCGCCACGAGTACCAGAACTCGGGAAAGCCGTGGAGCAGGATCACGAGCGGTCCGTCACCGTCGACGACGCAGTGCAGGCGCACGCCGTTCGTGCGTATCTGTCGGTGCTGGAGGGGCATGGGGGCTCGATAGGAAGCGGGTCGCGGCCTGTCAAACGGTTGCGGGCTGGGCTATGAGCCCGACATGGCCTTCGAGTTCATCCGCTACGAGACCCACGATCACGTCGCCCGCGTCACCATCGACCGACCGCAGGTCATGAACGCCCTGCACCCGGCAGCGAACGACGAGCTGGCCAGGGCGTGGGACGACTTCGCGGCCGACCCCGAGGCGTGGGTGGCCATCCTCACCGGCGCGGGCGAGAAAGCGTTCTCCGCGGGGAACGATCTCAAGTGGACGGCGGAGCACGGCATGCCGCGCATGCCGGCGACCGGATTCGGCGGCATCACGGCGCGCTTCGATCTCTGGAAGCCGGTCATCGCCGCCGTGAACGGCTTCGCCCTCGGCGGCGGGCTCGAGATCGCCCTGGCGTGCGACGTCATCGTCGCCGCCGAGCACGCCACGCTCGGCCTGCCCGAGCCGCGCGTCGGGCTGATGGCGGCGGCCGGCGGCGTCCACCGGCTGCCCCGGCACATCCCCCTCAAGGTGGCCATGGGCATGATGCTCACCGGGAAGCCCATCACGGCCCCGGAGGCGCTCCGGCTCGGGCTCGTCAACGAGGTGGTCCCATCGGCGAAGCTCATGGAGGTGGCCGAGCGCTGGGCGCGCGAGATCGCCGAGTGCTCGCCGCTGTGCGTGCAGGCGACGAAACAGGCCGCGCTCCAGGGTCTGGGCAAGCCCCTGCAGGAGGCGCTCACGACGGCGTACGAAGCAGTGGGACGCCTGTGGGCCAGCGAGGACTCGAAGGAAGGACCGCTCGCCTTCGCCCAGAAGCGCAAGCCTCGCTGGACAGGGGCCTAGCAGAGCGACCCGAGACTCCGTCTCGGGTCGAGAGTGAAGGCGAACGTGTGGCGTTCGGTGGATTGGGCGGACGCCGTGCCGCGGCCGGCGAAGCCGGCGCGGCAAAACGTGACACGCCCGACGTTCCAGCCCAATCCGTCGTGTGCCCCCCGCACCGTGCCGTCTTGGCTATCCGGTCGTGCTCCGGTCGCTCTGCTGCGGCGGCTTCGCCGCCCGCGGCATGACGGCCGCAGTGTTCATCACGTCTCACCCTCGCTTTCCGTCTCGACCCGAGACGGAGTCTCGGGTCGCGCTCCTACTCGCCCTTGGCGCGCGACAGGTACGCCCCCGTCTCCGTGTCGACGCGGATCAGGTCGCCCTCGTTGACGAAGTTGGGCACCTGGACGATGAGGCCGGTCTCGAGGGTGGCGGGCTTGAGGGCGTTGGTGACCGTGGCGCTCTTGAGCCCCGGGGCGGTCTCGACGATCTTCAGATCGACGGTCTTCGGCAGGCTCACGCCGATCGGAGTGGTGTCGAAGAACTCGATCTGGATGCGCGAGTTCGGCGTGAGGTAGTTGACCGCGTCGCCCAGCGCCTCGCGGTCGAGCGCGATCTGGTCGTAGGTCTCGGTGTTCATGAAGTGGTAGTGCCCGTCCTCGTAGAGGAATTCCATCTCCTGCTGGTCGAGGGTGGCGCGATCGACGCGATCCTCCGAGCGGAAGCGGTGCTCGGTCTGGGTGCCGGTCTTCAGGTTGCGCAGCTTGCTCTGCACCATGCCGCGCCAGTTGCCCGGCGTGACGTGTGTGATGCTCATGACGCGCCAGAGCGCGTTCTCGTGCTGAATGGTCATGCCCGCGCGGAGCTGCGTGGCGGGAATCAACGGCATCGGGAAATCCTCCGGGGGGAATTGCGGTGAGCCGAGCTTCCTAGCACCGGCGAGCGCCGGGATTCAACCCGGCTTGGGTGCCATCATCACGAGCAGCACCAGCCGTTCCGGCCCCGGGTTGTGCACGCCGTGGTCCTCGCCGGCGGGCGCACACACGAGGTCGCCGGGTGCGACCGGGCGCTCCTCGCCGCCCACTCGGATGCGACCGGCGCCGGAGAGCACGTAGTAGAGCTTGTCGCCGACGGCGTGCTTGTGCCCGGCTTGCTCCTGGCCGGGCTCGAAGCAGTAGACGTCGCAGAAGAGGCTCGCGGTGTCGACGAGGCCGACCTTCTTCATCTTCTCGGCGGCGAACGCGAGACGGTCGGGGACGCGGATGAAGCGCTCCATCGTGTCGTCCTCCCAAGGCGGCGCCGCCGACGCAAGCCCGCTCAGCGGCCGAGGCCGAGACCGACCCAGGTCGTCCACACGGCCAGCGCGATCGCCAGCCATCCGCCGGCAGCCAGGCGCTTCAGCATCGACCGCTGGAGGTCGGGCTCGACCGGCAGGCCGCCGAGCTCCGCGCGCACGAGGCGGTGGGCCAGCCCGAACGACAGCCACGTGCCGACCATGGTGAGGAGGAAGGTCAGGGTCAGCTTGCCAGCGAGTGGCCAGACCAGGCGCGCGTACGCCGGACCGAGCGCCTGCTTCCACTCGGTGAGCGACGACGCACCCGACAGGATGAGGACGCCGAGGGCGCCGACGCTGAGGACGTTGTACGGCCGCAGTCCGCGCGCGAGGACCCGGCGCTGCAACGCCGGGTCCTCGCCCAGGATGCGCGTGGCGGGCAGGAACACGACCACCAGAGCGAGGGTGCTTCCCAGGTAGGTAGCGAGCGCGAGAATGTGGAGGAGGCGGGCGAGGAAATTCATGGCAGGCGGGTAGCGTGCGCGTTCGCGCCCTGCAAACCCGACTTTGACACGCGGATGCTCCAGGGCTACTTGAGCGACATGCCCAAGCCGCTCCCGCCGCCGCGCCTCCAGCGCGCCACCTCGGGCGAGGAGTCGCTGATCGCGGAGTCGGTGGTCGTCACCCGCATCGATCGCGCGATCGGCTGGGCGCGCAAGTACTCGATCTTCCCGTATCCGTTCGCGACCGCATGCTGCGCCATGGAGTACATGTCGCTCTCCATGTCGCCCTACGACATCGACCGCTTCGGTGCGCTGCTGCCGCGCTTCACCCCCCGACAGGCGGATCTGCTCATGGTGATCGGCACCGTGACCATGCGGCAGGCGCCGATCCTGCGGCGGGTCTACGAGCAGATGGGCGATCCCAAGTGGGTGATGGCGTTCGGCGCCTGCGCGTCCAGCGGAGGCTTCTACGACAACTACGCCACGCTGCCGGGCATCGACCGCGTCGTGCCGGTCGACGTGTACGTGCCGGGCTGCCCGCCGCGTCCGGAGGGCGTGCTCGACGGCCTGATGGCGCTGCAGCGCAAGATCCAGCGCCAGAAGCAGTCGTTGCGGGCCAACGACCCGGCCGCGGCCGCCAGCTGACCCTCGGCATGCCCGAGCGCCTGCTGACGCGCTGCCGGGACATTCCCGGCCTCCGGAGCCTGGATACGTACCGCCAGCACGGCGGCTACGAGGCCGTGCGCAAGGCCCTCACCGAGCACCAGCCCGAGGACCTGGTCGAGATGGTGAAGGCCTCCAACCTGCGCGGACGGGGTGGGGCCGGCTTCCCGACCGGCATGAAGTGGGGCTTCCTGCCGAAGCAGACGGCGAAGCCGGTGTATCTGGCCGTGAACGCGGACGAGAGCGAGCCCGGCACGTTCAAGGACCGCGTGATCCTCGAGGACGATCCGCATCAGCTCCTCGAAGGCGTCATCATCTCGTCCTTCGCCATCAAGTGCCACCTGGCCTTCATCTACATCCGTGGCGAGATGCTGCTCGGCTACCAACGCGTGTGGGAGGCGGTGCAGGAGGCGCGGGAGGCCGGGCTGCTCGGCAGGAACATCCTCGGCACCGGGTTCGACCTCGAGGTCGTCGTCCATCGCGGCGCCGGCGCCTACATCTGCGGCGAGGAGACCGGACTGCTCGAGTCGCTCGAGGGCAAACGGGGCTATCCGCGCATCAAGCCGCCGTTCCCGGCGACGCACGGCCTC
The DNA here is from genome assembly GCA_963815115.1 of uncultured delta proteobacterium. Lineage (GTDB taxonomy): Bacteria > Desulfobacterota > Binatia > DP-6 > DP-6 > CAVQLX01. The sequence goes on from CAWFFN010000007.1 coordinate 202,516, forward strand.
TTCGGCTGCCCCACCATCGTGAACAACGTCGAGACCCTCGCCTGCGTGCCGCACATCGTGCTGCGCGGCGCCGAGTGGTTCCGCGGCATCGGCCCCGAGAAGAGCCCCGGCCCGAAGCTGTACTGCGTGTCGGGCAACGTCGTCCGGCCCGACGTGTACGAGCTTCCCATGGGCACTCCGCTCCGCGAGATCATCTACGAGCACGCCGGCGGGATCCCGAACGGTCGCCAGCTGAAGGCCGTGATTCCGGGCGGCGCGTCGATGCCGCCCTTCACGGCGGCCGAGATCGACGTCCCGATGGACATGGACTCGGTACAGAAGGCAGGCTCGTTCCTGGGCTCGGCCGGGATCATGGTGATGGACGACTCGGTGTGCATGGTGTGGGCCCTGCACAACCTCATCCGCTTCTTCCACCACGAGTCGTGCGGGCAGTGCACGCCGTGCCGCGAGGGCACCGGCTGGCTCGAGCGCGTCCTGCGCGGGCTCGAGGAGGGCGGTGCAGATCCGGCAGACGTCGATCTCCTGCTGAGCGTCGCCAACAACATCCAGGGCAACACGATCTGCGCGCTCGCCGACGGCGCCGCCATGCCGACGCGCACCTTCGTCACCAAGTTCCGCGCCGAGTTCGAGCAGCACGTGGCGCTCGGCCGCTGTCCGCTGCGCGCCGAAGCGCCCGCACGAAGAGCCCATGCCCACGGTTGAGATCGACGGCCGGACGATCGAGGTCGAGGACGGCGTCACCGTCATCCAGGCGGCCGACCGCCTCGGCATCGAGATTCCCCACTACTGCTGGCATCCCGGACTCTCGATCGCGGGCAACTGCCGCATGTGTCTGGTGGAGATCGAGAAGTCGCCCAAGCTGCAGATCGCCTGCAACACGCGGGTGACCGACGGCATGGTCGTGCACACGGAGAGCGACAAGACCAAGACGGCGCAGAAGGCCGTCCTCGAGTTCCTGCTCATCAACCACCCGATCGACTGTCCGGTGTGCGATCAGGCGGGCGAGTGCAAGCTGCAAGAGTACTACATGGACTACGACCGCCAGAAGAGCCGGGTGCCGCTCGCTGGCAAGGTCCACAAGGCGAAAGCGCTCACGCTCGGTCCCCACATCATGCTCGATCAGGAGCGCTGCGTGCTCTGCTCGCGCTGCGTCCGGTTCCTCGACGAGGTGACGAAGACCCACGAGCTGGGCTTCTACGAGCGCGGCGACCACACCGTGCTGGCCCCGGCGCCCGGCAAGACGCTCGACAATCCCTACTCGACGAACGTCGCCGACATCTGTCCCGTCGGCGCCCTCACCAACCGCGACTTCCGCTTCCGCGCCCGCGTCTGGTACCTGGAGCGCACCGACTCCCTCTGCGCGGGCTGCGCCAACGGGTGCAACATCGAGATCTATCACCGCGAGGGGCGAATCTTCCGGTACATGCCGCGCTTCAATCCGGAGGTGAACCAGTACTGGATGTGCGACGACGGGCGCATGACGGCCTACGCCCTGCAGCGCGAGGGCCGGCTGGCGCAGCCGCTGGTGCGGGGCGACAGCGCCTTCGCGGCGGCCGGGTGGAACGTTGCGCTCGGCGGAGCCGCGGAGCGCCTGGCGGCGCTGTCGCGCGGGGACGGACGGGATGCGATCGGCGTCATCGTCTCCGCGCAGGCCTCGAACGAAGAGATCGTGCTGCTGCGGCGGATCGGGCAGACGCTCGGCGCGACCGTCGCCGGCATCTTCTGGTCGCCACCGGGTGCCTACCACGACGATCTCCTCATCAAGGCCGACAAGAACCCGAACACGCGTGGTCTCGCGCTCCAGGGTGTGCCGCTCGACGGCACGGCCGACGGGCTGCTCGAGGCGGCCGCGGCGGGTACGCTGCAGGCGCTCGTTCTCTACCGTAGCGATCTGACCGCGTGGCGCGACGGGGCCCGGGTGCGGGCCGCGCTGGAGCGGGTGCCGTACCTGGTGGTGCTCGACACCGAGCAGCGAGAGGCGGTCGAGTTCGCGAGCGTCGTGCTGCCGGTAGGGACCCACGCGGAGAGCGACGGTACGTTCACGAATCACGCCGGACGCGTGCAGCGCTTCCGGGCCGCGGTGTCCCCGCCCGGCGAGGCGCGGCCGGGCTGGACCGTGCTCGCCGACCTGCTCGCGCGGCTCACGGGGTCGCTGCCCCTCCCGAGCGTGGAGGCGGCCTTCGCGCTCCTCGCCGAGGAGGCCGGTGCGTTCCGCGACCTCGGTTACGCGCGCCTCGGCGATCAGGGGCTCGCGACGGCCGGCTCTTCCTGAGCGCGGCTCCGTTCGACACCGGACCGGAACGCGCTCGCGCGTCGAGCACCTGACCGCACCAGAGCGCGAGACCGCCCCACGGCCGTCGGCGTGCGACCCAGGCCTCCAGGGTGGAAGCCGCCAGGCCTCCCGGGCCGAACGCGCGCGCGGCGAAGCGGAGGGCGGCGCGGTCGAGCACGGGGCGCTCGTGCTTGCCGAGCAGCAGGAGGAGCCAGGCGAGGGTGAGCCGTCCCACACCCGGGATGCGGGCGAGCCGCGCGGCCAGGCGCGCCTCCGGCAGTCGCTCGACCGCGTCGAGATCGAGCCGCGCGGCGTCGACGTTCCGGGCGAGAGCCGAAACCCATGCCGCTCGGTGCCCGAGGCCGGTCCGGCTGGCAAGCTTCCGGACGTCCAGCCGCGCGAGTGCTCGCGGGCTCGGGAAGGCACGCAGGTCCGGCCTCACCGGGCAGCGGCGGCCGAGCGCGGTGAGAGCGGCCGCCGGGCGGAGGCCGCTGATCCCCGTCGCGCGCGCACACGCGATCGATCGCACGAGGTCCTCGAACAGCGAGGTCCCACGGAGCAATCGTCCCAGGCCGAGCGGGACCGCGGACCGGAGCAGCGGGTCGCCCCGGCAGAGACGGTGGAAGGGCGCGAGGTCGAGGTCGAGGTCGAGCGACCGTCGAACCCGTGCCGCCAGGGGGGCCAGTGCCTCGATCTCGCTCGCGTCCTCGCCGGTCACCCGCAGCACGACGCCGCCCGGGGCGGGCCGGATCGCGAGGTGGTAGACCACGCCGCCCGGCAGCTCCTCGGCACGCTCCAGGAGCGGGCGGGCGCCATCGTGCCACCGGAAGGGCGCCAGCTCGCCGTGACCATGCGAGAGCACGGTCGCCCGCAGGTCGAAGCGACCCCGAGCCGGCAGGACGATCTCGGCACGCTCCACCTCCACGGCAGTCCCATCGTGCCGCCGGAGGGGTATCTTCGCCAGCGGTCCGGGGCGCGTTGACTTCGCGGAAGGCGCGCCCCCATACTCGAGGGACCCCGTCTCATGCGACCCACCGAGCAGCAGCACCGACAAGCCCTGGCCGGCCACGCGAATCGTCTGGCACGCTTCCTGAAGGGCGAGCTTCCGGCCGACTCGTGGCGGCCCGTCCGGCTGTCTTACGGCCTCTACTACCAGCTCGACCACACGAGCCACATGCAGCGCATCAAGATTCCGGGCGGCATGCTCACCGCGGATCAGATGGACGTCATGGCCGAGGTCGCCGACCGCTATGGCCGGGGGATCGGCCACGTCACCACGCGCCAGGACATCCAGATCCACTGGGTGCCCGTCGAGCAGATCGTCGACATGTACGAGCGGCTGCTCGCGGTCGACATCACCACGCGCGGGGCCTGCTCGGACAGCGTGCGCAACGTCACGGCCTGCCCCTATGCGGGCGTAGCTCCGGACGAGCCCTTCGACGTCGCGCCGTACTGCATGGCCATCCATGCCTACTTCCTGTTCAACCCGCTGAACCTCACCCTCCCGCGGAAGTTCAAGATCGCCGTCGAGGGGTGCCCCGAGGACTGCGCCCAGGGACCGGTGAACGACATCGGGTTCTACGCCAAGCTGCGCGACGGCGTGCGCGGGTTCTCGGTGTATGCAGGCGGTGGCCTCGGTGCCCAGCCCTTCCTCGCCAAGCACCTCGCCGACTTCGTTCCTGCCGACGACGCGCTCATCTGGTGCGAGGCGATCGTGCGCGTGCAGCATCGCCACGGGGAGCGCAAGAACCGCAGCCGGGCGCGAATGAAGTACGTCGTCAAGAAGCTCGGTATCGATGGCTTCCGGCGCCTGGTCGAGGAGGAGGTGCGGCGGGTCGAGGCGGAGCGCGGCGAGGAGCTGCGGGCGGAAGTGCGCGAGGAGGTGGCAGCGTATGCCGTGCCGCCGCCCATGACTGCGAGCGCTCGCTCGGCGCCAGTGAGCCCGGGTCCGGGCTTCGAGCACTGGCGCCGCACCAACGCCCGGCCTCAGCGCCAGCAGGGCTTCACCGCCGCGCTCGTTCAGCTCCCCCTGGGTGACATCACGAGCGATCAGATGCGGGCCGTGGCGCAGCTTGCGCGCGAGCTCGGCAACGGCACGCTGCGCACCACCAACGACCAGAATCTGGTCGTGCCCTGGGTCGCCGAGGCGGAGCTGGCGGCCTTCCATGCCGCACTGCTCGAGATGGGGCTCGGCAATCCGGACGTCGGGACGCTGGTCGACGTGGTCTCCTGCCCCGGCATGGACTACTGCTCGCTGGCCATCACCCGATCAATGGGCGTGGCGGAGCGCATCCGTGCTCAGCTTCTCGACGATCCCGACACGTCCAACGGCTTCGCGGCGCGGCTGGGGCGATTCGGCATCAAGATCAGCGGCTGCCCGAACTCCTGCGGGCAGCATCACGTCGGCGACATCGGGCTCACCGGGCACTCGGTCAAGGAGGACGACGGGGCCGAGCATCCCTACTACTCGATCCTCGTCGGCGGCAGCGTCGGTGAGGGGCAGGGTCGCGTCGGTCATCGACTCGGCCGTTTCCGCGAGGACGACACTCCCGTCGCGATCGCGGCGCTGGCCCGCTTCTTCGAGGCGCGGCGCGAGGCCCGTGAGACGTTCCCGACCTTCGTCGAGCGGATCGGCATCAAGGAGCTGGCCAAGGTGGCCGATGGAGCCATCGCCGCCGGCACCGGACATGACTGACGACCCGGGCGAGGGCGAGGTCGCCGCCGGCCTGGACGAGGCGCGGGACCTCTACTACCGCGGTGTGATCACCCGGGTCTACTACGGGAGCGAGAGCGGCACGCTGCGCAGCGAGGGAAGCGGCCGCGAGTACCGTTTCCGCTATCCGTTCGTGGAGATCCGGGGAGCCATCCCTCGCATCGACGGCCTGCGCGAAGGCATGACCGTCGGCTTCGACCTGGGATGGACGTCGCGCGGCCGCCGCGTGACGGTCATCCGGGTCTACGACTGAGCGCTCCGCCCAGAGCGGTCCAGCCGGAGCGGCCTAGAGCGGTAGGGACGTGCGGAAGAGGATGAGCCGTCCCAGCAGCTCCCCGACCAGCACGGCCAGGATGGCGACGTAGAACAGGCCGGTCGCGGCCATGGTCTGCGGAATCTGCAGGCTCCGGTGGATCATGTAGGCGATGGCGAGGGCGGCGAGCGGGCCGAGCACGACACGCAGCGCCAGGAGCGGGGCGTGGTCGTGCCAGAGGCGCGCGATGGCGGCCGCGCCATCGCTCGAGGTGAGGCCGAGGACCAGCAGAGTGAACAGCCCGAGAGCCAGCTGGATCAGCAGGACCGCGACGAAGTACCGGAACAGGCGTCGCAGCGGATCGATCGAGAGCCCGAGGTCGATCAGGTACCAGTGACCAAGGAGCATGCCGCAGGCGACCGCTCCGAGCACGAGCGCACCCGTGAGGAAGGCGATCGGATAGAGCAGGGTGGCCGGACCCGTCCAGGGGCCGAGGCGAAAGCGGAGCGCGCTGACCGTCAGGGCCACGATCCCGAGAAGCAGGCCGGCGGCAAAGGCGCGAGCCCGGAGCGCGTTCGAATCGGTCCAGAGCGAGGCGAGATAGGTGCCGAGGGCAGCCGTGAAGGCTACCCAGAGGGCGAGCTCGCCCACGTCGGCGCTCGTCAGCGCCCCGGAGCGAAACACGAGGGCCACCTTGCCGGCGACGAACAGCACGGCGAAGCCGAGAAAGATGCCGGCGCTCGAGCGGTAGAAGCCGCGGTCGAGCACGCTGAAGGGTGGGACCGCGAGCCCGGCGAGGCCTCCCACCGCCAGCTGCCCGAAGAGCAGCAGGAAGCAGTCGCTGAAGCGCGACACGGCGCGGAGGTCTAGTGGAGGTGGCGCGTGGGAGCAAGCGTCGGGCGGCTACCGTGCGGGTCGCGTCTGCGGGCCTGGTGCCTGGCTCAGCCCCCGCGGCGCTCGGTCGGCGGCGGCGGTGGTGGAGGCGGCGGTGGCGGTGGAGGTGGCGGCGGCGGTGCGGCTTCGCGAATCGGATCGCAGATCACGTGGCCCAGGAGCGCGCCGAGTCCAGCTCCGACGATCGTGCTGCCGATGATGCCGCCGGCCCGCGCGCCGTCCGATGGGTCGCCGTTGTTGTTCAGCACCACTCCGGTGGTGATGCCGCCGGCGGCACCGCCGAGGATGGCGCCGCCCACGGCGCACGATCCCCACTCACGATCGGCGAAGTTCGCGCATCCCGAGAGCGTCAGGACAGCCACCAGCCCCCCAACAACAGCGTGCGGTCTCCGCATGGTCCCCTCCTCAGGTGTCGTCCGGTCGTGGGCGCAGTAACGGGAACGAGGCGTGCGGTAACCGAAAGGGTCCTGGGAGTCAAGGCGTATGAAGCACGCAGCCGCAGTCCAGGTGTCGTTCGTATCTTGACACGACGGCGGAGCCTCAATTTAATCCCGCGCCACGGGAGGTTGGCACATGCGGACTCGGGTGCGGACGGTGACGCTCGCGCTCCTCCTCGCCTGCTGCGCGTGTGGCGGCAACCCGGCAGACGTCGAGGACATCAAGAAGGGGCAGAAGGAGATCCTCGACCGCCTCACCGCGCTCGAGAAGTCGGTGCAGCAGGTGAAGCAGGCAGCGCCCGCTCCCGCCCCGGCTCGCCCGCAGGTCGATCCGGCGAAGGTCTACAACATCCCGCTGGCGAGCTCCCCTGCGCGCGGCCCGAGCGACGCCAAGGTGACGGTCGTCGAGTTTGCCGACTACCAGTGTCCGTTCTGTGGCCAGGCCGAAGGTCTGGTGAAGGAGGTACTCGAGACGTACCCCAAGGACGTTCGTCTGGTCTACAAGCAGTTTCCGCTGCCTTCGATCCATCCGCAGGCGATGGCCGCGGCGAAGGCGGCACTCGCCGCCGGCCGGCAGGGAAAGTTCTGGGAGATGCATGACCTGCTCTTCCAGAATCAGCGCGACTTGAGCCCCGAGAAGCTCACCGAGCTGGCCGAGTCCTTGCATCTCGACGTCATGCAGTTCCAGAAGGACCTGGAATCGCCGGAGGTGCTCGCGCAGATCTCTCGCGAGCAGCAGGAAGGCAAGAGCGTCGACGTCATCGGCACGCCGACGATCTTCGTGAACGGCCGGCGGCTGATGAACCGCTCGCTCGACGGCTTCCGGCAGATGATCGACGGCTCCCTCGGGCGACAAACGACGGGGTGAGTCGCCGCGCCGTCCAGGAAGTTTGTCAGCGCCTGGCTACGGTGGCGAACCGCCCGGACTTCCAGTGGAACTTCGTGGGTCGACGACGACCAGCGGGTGAATGCGTTCTGTCTTCCCGGCGGCAAGGCGGCGGTCTACACGGGCATCCCGCCGGTCGCACAGGATCAAGCAGCTCGCCGTCGTGCTCGGCGACGAGACCGCACGCGCGTCGCGCGCCAGAGCACGTTGGCACAAACTCGGCGGCGCGGCTCTCGCCATCGGACTCGGCAGCAGCGCAGGCGCGTCCGCTATCGGCCTGTAGCCCTATGGTCGCATGCGGGAGCCGGGGCGGATCACATCGGCCTGCTGCTCATGGCGCAGGCAGGATACGATCCGCGTGCCGAAATTGACTTCTGGCAGCGCATGGAGGAGACGAGGCGGCGATGCGCCACCGGAAGTTCTCTCCACGCATCCGAGCCGCGGCACGCGCACGGTGCAGCTTCGCGCGTGGATCCCTGAAGCGATGCGGCTTTACGAGGCCGCCGCGCCCGCTCCCACCGCGCCGCTCGCGCGCGGCGGCGACGTGAAGCGCTGATCACGGACGCGCGCCGCGGAAATCTTCGCGTGCCGGAAAATTTTTTTCCCGAAGATGCGCGCGATGTTACGGCGTCGCGACAAGATCGCGACGATCTCCCACCTTGCAATACTCGCTGAACCGCGCTAAACGCAGACCCTCCCGCGACATATTGCTTTCTTGAACATGACGGAGGTTAAGGGTTGGATGCGGTCGCTCCCGGGATGGGAGCGGCGGTGTGGCGGGTGGGTGTCGGAGGCGGCCGCAGTCGTGAACGGCTTGTCCCGCGGGGTGTTCTGCGACTTCTCCCCACGTGTGGATAACGCCGCGCGGGGCATCTCGAAGGAACCGATCGGGGATCGGTGCAACGAGGGGTCGGTGGATGCTCGACGCCGTGTGGGGGGAGATGCGACGGCAGCTCCGTGCTTGCCTGTTCGCGAAGGACTTCGATACCTGGATCGCCCCCCTGCGGGCGACCTGCTTCGAGGCCGGGGAGCTCACCATTGAAGTTCCGAGCGCCTTCAGCCTCGAGTGGATTCGGGAGCACTATCTGGACGCACTGACACAGGCGACCGAAGGCGCTGCTGGGCACGGAACGCGCCTGAGATTCGTCGTGAACCGGGCGCTCGAGGCCGGACCGCCGCCTCGACGACCGCTGCGGCGAGCCGAGGCGCTTCCGGTCGAGAGCACTCCGTCACCGGCACCGCGCTGCACGTTCGAGAGCTTCGTCGTCGGGCGGAGCAACGAGGTGGCGTGGCGGGGTGCACGCGCCGTGGTCGATGAACCGGGCAAGCGCTTCAACCCGCTGTTCATCTACGGCGGCACCGGACTCGGCAAGACTCATCTGCTCAACGCGACGGCCCATGCGATGCACCAGCGGCGCACGCTCTCGGGCGTCGCGTGCCTGACCGCCGAGTCCTTCGTGAACGAGATGATCGCCGCTCTCAGACGCCATCAGATGGATCAGTTCCGTCAGCGCTTCCGGGGCATCGGCACGCTGATCCTCGACGACATCCAGTTCCTCGCCGACAAGAAGCGGTCGCAGGAGGAGTTCACGCACACCTTCAACGCGTTGCACGACGGCCGGAAGCAGATCGTGATCGCCTCGGACCGGGCGCCGCACGAGCTGCCGGGCTTCGAGGACACGCTGCGGAGCCGCCTGGCAGCCGGCCTCCTGGCCGACATCCAGCCGCCCGATCCCGAGCTGCGATTGGCCCTCGTGCGTCGCAAGGCGGCCGAGGCCGGCCTCGAGCTGGACGACGAGGTGGCGAGCCACCTTGCCGAGCACTGGTGCCGCAACGGGCGTGAGCTCGAAGGGGTCCTGAAGCGCATCGAAGCATTCGCCACGCACGCGCAGCGGCCCGTGACGCTCACCCTGGTGCGCGAGGCGCTGGCGCCATACCGGCGTCCCGACGACGCGCGCAAATCGCTTGCCCGCATCGTCGGGGAGGTCTGCCGCCAGTATCAGGTGACTCGCGCCGAGCTGGCGTCCTCCCGTCGGACGGCACGTGTCGTGCTTCCCCGACACGTCGCGATGTATCTCTGCCGCCGGCACACCGACGCGCCGCTCGGCGTGATCGGCAAGGAGCTGGGCGGCCGAGACCATTCCACGGTGGTGCACGCCCTGGGCGCCATCGAGGAGCGGCTTCGTACCGATGCGGAGCTGCGAGCCGTCGTGTCCACGCTGGAGGCACGACTCGCCTAGCCGGGGTGGTGGGGTAGAGGAGGCGCGCCAGGGATGGCGCCGCGAGGTGCCCGCGGCACGATGAGTGCCGCGGGCACCTACGCGCACGCCGCTGGGACACCCGCGTGCCGGAGGGCACGAAGCAGGTCGTCACGGTATCGGACCTGATCGAACGAGATCTCGCCGACCTCGTCCGGGTCGAGCGACTCGGCCACCAGGACCTCGAACGGTGCCGTGAGCAGGCGGACGTGGACGAGATGATCGCCGCTGTCGACCAGGCGGAACACCGCCGGCGGTAGCGCGTCGGGCGCGAACCGCAGGCTGACCGGGTCCCCCGCCGGCCGCTGGTCGAGGAGCGGCACCGCCGGGAGCCCCGTAGCCATTCCCCGTGCCAGGGCGTCGCTCTCCGCCTCGATGCCGTCGTGTCGGAGCCGCGCGATCTCGCCGGCGACGTCTGCCGGCGGCCGCGGCCGATTGCGTCGTAGCCACGGGATGGCGTGGAAGAGCGGTGGCGGAGCGGGCACGAGCTCGAGTCCCTCGAACAGATCGGGCAGCAGCGCGGCGAGCGTGGCATGGTCGCCTGCGCCGTGCGCGGCGGTCGCGGCCCGAAAGGCGGGCGAATCCCGCAGCTCCCGCAGGCGCGTCCGGAAGCGCTCGACCAGCAGGCTGCCCTCCTGCAGCAGCGGTCCGGTCGCGTCCGCCAGGAGGTGCTCGCGATGCAGACGGCGTGCCCGGTCGCCCAGGGCGAGGGCGTCCGCCCGCAGCGTCGCGAGGTCGCCACGGCTCCCGGCGCGAAACTTCTCGAGCTCGACCAGCAGTCCGCCCGCCTCGGCGACCGCCTGCTCCAGCGCATCGGCAGCCCCGTCGTCCATGATCCGGCTTCTTACAACCGGGCGCGGCCTTTGCTAAGAAGGGGGCGATGCCCCTCCGGTCGCGGACTCGGAGAGCGCGCCGCGCGACCATCCGCGAGGTGCTCGACATCGCCATCGAGCTCGAGAAGAAGACGATGGCGCTGTACGTCGCCTTCGTCCAGGGCTTCCCGCGGCCCGAGGAAGTGCGCAACTTCTGGTTCTCGATGGCGCGTCACGAGGCGGGGCACTGCGGCGCGCTCGCCCTGGTCGAGAGCATCGTGGAATCCGATCCGAGCCGCGCGGCGGCGGCACGGGTGTGGTTCGACGAGCATACCGTGGCACGGCTGCGGGCGCTCCTCACCGCCTATCTGCGCGAGGTGCGGAGCGGCAGCGTGTCGCTCGAGCGGGCCTTCGAGATGGCCATCGACGTCGAGGGATCGGAGCTCGAGGACGTCGTGGTCGACATGCTGAGCGTGGTGCGAAGCCCGCGGTGGCGCGAGCGCGCCATCCAGCTCCTGCTCCACGACCTGGGTGATCTCTCCTACATGGTCGAGCGCTACACCAAGAACGAGGGGTTGCTGACACGGGCCGACGCGCTCCTCGAGCGCCACCTGGGAGGCCTCAAGCGGCGCCGGTCAGCGACGGCGCGGGCCGCCGGGGGGCCGCGGGCGGCGGGGTAGCGATGGCCGGGGCCACGACCACGCGCCGGAACGGCCGCTCCGAGGGCGGGGCGTTCGTCACCGTGCCGATCTACCTCGAGGCGGTCGGGCGCTTGCATGGCGTGGGGCCGGGTGAGATGGCCCGCGCGTTGCGCGTCAGCCCCTCGGTCTTGCGGCGCTGGGCGCGCGGCACGCTGGTGCCATCGTGGCGGCGGCTCCGCGTGATGACCGACCTGTGGGGCGGCAGCGCGGAGCTTCTCGCCCTGGGCGCAGCGTTGCAGCGCTACTCGCGCTCCACCGGCATCTCCATCGAGGACGCGGTGCGGATGGTTCGCAGCGGCCGCCGCAACGCCCCGGAGCGCCGCACGGCCGGGCGGCGCCGCGACCGCCGGCAGCTTTCGCTGCCCATCGGAGGCTGAGACGTGACGGGCGAGGGCATCGGTGAGGGCATCACGGAGCGCGGGCTGGCGGCGACCTCCCACGTCGAGACGGCCGAGGGTCCGGTGCGCATGTCGGAGACGCCCAACAAGGGCTTCGCCGTGCTGACGCGGCTGCCCTCGGGGCAGCTCGGCTTCCGCCAGCTGATCAAGCTCGTCTCGCGTGGTCCGGTGCCGCTGGTCCGGGTCGTCCTGAGCACGGGGCACGAGGTCCTGGCGGCACGCGGACATCCCTTCTATCGCGCCGGAATGGAGGCCGTCGCCGCGGAGCGGCTCATGCCCGGCGATCCCCTCGAGACCGCCTTCCGCTATCCCGAAGGCTACACGCCTCCGGACCTGCCGGATGCCGAGTCGAGCGCCCCGATCCGTGTCGTGCGGGTGGAAGCGGCGGGGGAGGGCGAGGTGATGACGGGCACGGTGCGGGACACGCATGCGCTCTTCATCACGGCTGGCGTCCTCTGTGGCGAGTGACGGGCTGGCGCGCCTCGAGGCCCGCCTCGTCCGCTGCCGGCGCTGCCCGCGGCTGGTCGCCTACCGCCAGCGCGTCGCGACGGAGCGCGTCGCGCGCTTCCGAAGCTGGCACTACTGGGGGCGGCCCGTCCCGGGGTTCGGCGATCCGGCGGCCCGCGTCCTGGTCGTCGGCCTTGCGCCCGCGGCGCACGGTGGCAACCGGACGGGCCGCATCTTCACGGGCGACGAGAGCGGCAACTGGCTCTTCGCTGGACTGCATCGCGCCGGGTTCGCGAATCAGCCGGCCTCCGTGCATCGGGACGACGGGCTGGCGCTGCGCGGCGCCTGGGTGACGGCGGCGGCGCGCTGCGCGCCGCCAGCCAACCGGCCGACGCCGCAGGAGCTCGAGACCTGCCGGAGCTGGCTGCTCGCCGAGCTGGCGCTCCTGGAACGCCTGCGGGTCGTCGTCGTGCTTGGCCGCGTCGCGCACGACGCCTTCCTGGCGGCGGAGGCCGCCCGCGGCCGGATGGTGCCACGCCCGCGGCCGGCGTTCGCGCATGGAGCGGAGCATCGGCTGCCGTCGGGACTCGTGCTGCTCTGCTCCTACCACCCGAGCCAGCAGAACACCTTCACCGGCAGGTTGACGCGGCCGATGCTCGACCGCGTGCTCGGACGGGCGGCCGCGCTCGCCGAGGCGCGAGTTCCTCGTCCGGCCGAAGGGTGGTAACGAGGGCCCGCGGCGCATGAAGGGGATCATCCTTGCCGGCGGAGCAGGCACGCGGTTGCATCCGCTCACCCTCGCGGTGAGCAAGCAGCTCCTGCCGGTCTACGACAAGCCGATGATCTACTATCCGTTGTCGTCGCTCATGCTCGCGGGCATCCGCGACATCCTGGTCATCACGACGCCGCACGAGCAGGAGCCTTTCCGGCGGCTCCTGGGTGACGGCGCCCCGCTCGGTCTCTCCATCAGCTATGCCGTCCAGCCGCGGCCCGAGGGGCTCGCCCAGGCCTTCGTCGTCGGACGGCAGTTCATCGACGGCGGCTCGGTCGCCCTCGCGCTCGGCGACAACATCTTCTACGGACACGGGTTCCCGGAGAGCCTGCGGCGCGCCGCCACGCGCACGCGCGGCGCAACCGTGTTCGCCTATCACGTCCGCGATCCGGAGCGGTACGGCGTGGTCGAGTTCGACGCGGCCGGACAGGCGGTCTCGCTGGAGGAGAAACCCGCGCTGCCGCGTTCGTCGTACGCGGTGACCGGGCTCTATTTCTACGACGCCCGCATCACCGACATCGCCGCCGGTCTGCGGCCGTCAGCCCGGGGCGAGCTGGAGATCACCGACGTGAATCTGCACTATCTGCGCCTCGGCGACCTCCAGGTCGAGAAGCTCGGCCGCGGCGTCGCGTGGCTGGACACCGGAACGCACGAAGCGCTGGCCCAGGCCTCGAGCTTCATCCAGGTCATCGAGGAGCGGCAGGGCCTCAAGGTGGCCTGCCTCGAGGAGATCGCGCTGCGCATGGCCTACATCGGGCCGGAGGAGGTGCGTCGCGCGGCCCACGGCATGCAGCAGACGGGCTACGGACAGTACCTGCTCCGGCTGCTCGAGCAGTGGCCGACGTAGACCTGGCACGGAATCGAGTGCCCGCTGGCGACCACCGTGACCGCGCGGCGCAGGTAGAGCCGCCCCTCGTCCTCGTACACGTCCAGGGCGTGCAGCGCGTCGGAATCGAGGTCGTCGAGGACGACGCCATCGACCGCGGCGCCAGGCGAGGGATGGATCACCGGATAGCCGTGCGTGCCGACGGCGCGGATCCAGCCGTGCAGCGTCGCCGCCCGGCGCGCGAATTGGCGACCCGTGACGCGCTCGACGGACGCCGGCTCCGTGAGCGTTCCGTAGACGAACAGACGCGTCGGTCCGCGCGGCTCAGGCCGCGTTGGGCTGATGGCCGCCGCTCAGGCTGCGCTCGCGCTGGACGAGCACGTGTACGCCGCGATTCGTGAGCCACCCGAAGGTCTCACGCACGCGGCGGAGCGCCAGCTCCTCCGCGGGAGCCGGCACCAGCACCTCGAGGCTGGCGCCCGGTCCGCTCCGCAGCACGTCGTCGGCGAGCGTCTCGGCGAGGTACGGCGTGAGAACGCCGGCGCGCTCGAGCACACCTTCGGTGCCGAGCGTCGGACGCCGGACGCGCACCACCACCGGGATCGGCGGAGCTTGCGTTTCGAGACGCGCTCGCGCGAGCACGAGCGTGGCTTCGACCAGGTCGCCGTAGGTCCGGACCGGTTCCAGCACATCCTCGGGGACGACGAGGTCGAGCTCTTCCTCGATGGCGAGCGCGAGCTCGGCGAAATCGAGCGAATCTGCAGCCAGATCCTCGACCAGGGACAGCTCAGGGGACAGGGAATCCTCGGTGACGCCGAGGTGTTCCGCAACCAGCCGCCGCACTCGCGGCTCCACAAGACTCCACATACTCACCTGCCGATCGAATTCGTTGCGTCGAAGGTTGACTCCTAGCATACCTCGCGAGCTTCGACAGTACGCGGCGACGAGAATTCACCCGCCCGTAGCAACGCGCTGCGGCGTGCGGCGGTTGCTGGACGCTGCCACGGCGCTTCGGTACCTTCGGACGATACGCCCTCGTAGCTCAGTGGATAGAGCACCTGCCTCCTAAGCAGGGGGTCGCAGGTTCGATTCCTGCCGGGGGCATCGAGACTTCAACGGCTCGCGCACGCACGCCGGCCCCGCAGCGGCGGATGGGCGACAATGTCACCACTTGCGCGCGGTGACACCGGCACCCCTCTCGCGCGTTGCGTTCGAGCACTCGTGGATCGGGCGCTCAGCCGGCGAGGAGCGACACAGGGCGGGGCACAACCTCGCCCTGTGCGATGCAGACGATCAGAAGCGACGCGAGCCGTTCCGGCCGCCACCGCCACCGGACGAGCGTTCCTTCGCTTCGCTGACGTTCAGGGTGCGACCCTGGAGATCCGTGCCGTTGAACTGCGAGATCGCCTTCTGCGCCTCGCCCGACGAGCTCATCTCGACGAACCCGAAGCCGCGCGATTGTCCGGTCTCGCGGTCCGTGATGACCGCGGCCGACTCGCACGTGCCTGCCTGCGCGAACAGGGTCTCGAGATCCGAACTCCTGGTCTCGAACGACAGATTGCCGACGAACAGCTTCTTACCCATTGCTCCTCCTGGGCCCCGCAGGGCCGGTTCGACATCGACGCATCGTCTGGGCGGGAAGCCTGTCGTGGCAGAACGGATGGACGCTGATTCACGCACAAACAAGACGACGGTGGACGCATAGACCAATCCGAAGGCCAGCACAATGCGCCGCCCGCAGATCGCGCCGCATGGCAGAGGCGCCATGACCCAGCATCACCAGCGCCTGCCCAGCATAATCGTAAGACCGCAAGCACGGCCCGCGGCGGCATCAGGTACGCGCCACGACGGGTGGACTCACATGCCATGTTCTCCGGGCGCCCGGATCGAAGGCAGAAGGCAAGCACGGCAGGCCACGGTCACGACGGACGCCGTGAGCACGGTGCCGGTGTCCTCAACGGAAGGAGGATCCGAGGATGAAGCGGTTCGCGCTGACGACAATGGCGCTGGCAGGCACCCTCGCGCTTGGTGCTCTCCCTGCACGGGCCGAGTTTTGCATCGAGCTCCAGGATGGAGGGTCGGCCGTCGCGTTCCTGCGCTTCAAGCAGAAGTACTCCACCAAGGTCGACAAGTTCACGGCACTGACGGGAAAGATCATCGCTCTCGAGGCGGGAAGCATCGTGGGCATCGGGCCTGCGTTTGGTCAGATGCTCGGCCTGCCGGAGGCGGACGCCGGGAATTCGCTCGGCGTGACGTTCGCATACGGCGGCGACACCGTCGGGCACGCGTCCATCGTCCTGGATGACAACGCGCTCATGTCGGGCTCCGGCACTCTCTTCGTGGAGTCCCCGGCTGCCCTGCCGACCAGCGTCACCGCCGAGATCGTCGGCTGCGCGAACGAGCCGCAGCCCTCACCGTGAGCACGGCGGGACCGGGCGCACCGCCGGCGATCGAGAGCCGCCGCTCGACCGCGATGGTCGGCGGCGGCTTCCATACGGGCGTGGCCGTCGGCGGGGTAGCGCGTGACTTCACCGTCGCCCGCGGTTGGGCAGAGCTTGCGCCGACCTGTTCGGGTTGGTGAGAGCAGGGGACAGAAGACCCGCGCGGCGCGGTCTACCCTACGCCGTGTGTCCCTGATGGGAATCCTTCCGCAGGGACATGAGCTCCACTTCCAACGCGAGGGCGACTTGCTTGGCCAGCGATTCCAGGAGTGTCATTTGCTCGCGGAGCAGAAAGCGTTCGGGCTCCCTGGGCCGCAAGGCCAGAATGCCGGCGGGGGTATCGCCCGCCTGCAGGGGGACGTAGAGAACCTCTGCCGTCGGTGAGCTCCCGGTACCCCATCCTGCCATCTGGCCACTCTCGTAGGCCGATCGCGCAAAGTGCATTTGTTCCACGAGGTCTTTTTGCATCACCGACGACACGTCACCCGCAGCGACGTGCAGCGAGCGCTTCTCATCCGGCAGGAGCGCCAGGACCTCGCAATCGAAGATCTCCGAGATGTACTGTACCGCCACCTGTAGTATGCTCTCGACCCCCCTGGTGCTGGCGAGTTGCCGGCTGAGACCGTGCATCGCTGCCGCCTGCCGCTCCTGTAAACGGGCAAGCGTGATCTGCTGGCGCATCCCGGCGGCCAGGTGACTGATCACCAGAGCCACCAGACACATCACCACGAAGGTGACGATGTACTGGGCGTCCTCCACGGTGAACGAGAATCGGGGAGGTACAAAACAGAAATCAAAGGCCAGGACGCTCAGGAGAGACGATAGGATCGCCGGCCCACGCCCGCAGTCAGTGGCGGTGAGGATCACCCCCAGCAAGTACACCATGATGAGGTTGCTGAGGTGGAAGTACGGGTACATCGCAAAACAGATCGCGGTGGCCAGGGCGAGGTACAGGACACCCGTGCCATAGTCCGACAGCTGGATCCTCTTGGATCGAAGGACGTAGGTCGCTTCTCTTTGTTCTCCCGGCTCGCCGGCAATGACGTAGACGTCGGCCGCTCGGCTGATTCGCACCAGTTGATCCACGGGGCTTCGTGCAAGGATGCCTCTGGCCGAAGAGCGGCCTGGCTTGCCAACGATGATCCGCGTGATGTTCCGTTGCCTTGCGAAGTTGACGATTTCCTCGGCCACGTTGCGGCCGGGTAGGGTGACCGCCTCTCCCCCCGATTCGTCAGCCAACCTCAGATTGTCGGCGGCCTGGCTGCGCGCCGCCTCGGATAGCATCGCCATTCTGGGTTGCTCGACGTATACGGCGAACCATTTGGCATGGAGGCTGGCGGCCATCCTCTTGGCGGAGGTTATCAGCTGGGCCGAGGAGGAGCTCGGGCTCACGCACACCAAGAGCCTTTCTTCGGTGGGCTTTGGAATGTCCGCCATCGTCACGCTCCCTCGGTCATGTGCCGATGTCCAGGTGTGATTGCGCCTCTACATCAGAGACGACGATCGTGAAACTGGCGCTTGGAGGATCAGGCGGCCGCGCCGCGAAGCTGTCATCGCCCGTCGGGGCCCGCGGTGCTGCCCGCGGCCAGCGAGGAGGTGTTGCGCTAGACGATCGCCGTCGCTAGCGATGAGCCGGGGAGTTCCACAACCCGTGGACGATGATCAGCGTCGAGCGGTTGCCCGTGGATGCCCAGGCCGCATGAAGCTGGACGTCCATTCGCGAGGTGCATCGTGCGAGAGAAGATCGAAGTCGGGTACCAGGCGTTCGTGGCCGATGGGGGCGAGGAGTTCGGCGCGATCCGGGAGGTCTCGGTCGGCGACCTGCTCGTCTACGTAGAGAATGCGGGCGACTTCCGCATCCCGCTGGAGGCGGTCCAGGCGGTGCATTCCCAGAAGGTCATCTTCCGGTGTGACAGGCTCGACCGTCGCCTGCGGGAGGCGATCGGCCATGCGCACGACGCCGAAGAGCCCGGGCGGTAGCAGGGTCCCGAGCCAACCGATTCCCGCCGGCGCGAGCTACTGGAGGATGCCGGGGACCTGGAGCGTGAAGCGCGGGATGCGCGCCTGGAAGACCTGGCCCGTCTCGGTGTGCATCTCGTAGGTGCCTTCCATCGTGCCGAAGGGCGTCGCGAGGACGGCACCGCTGGTGTAGCGATGCACCTCGCCACGCGCGAGCGTGGGCTGCTGGCCGACGACGCCTGGACCCTCCACCTCCTCGACGTGCCCGTCGCCATCGGTGATGATCCAGTGCCGGCGGCGAAGCTGTGCGCGCGGGGCGCCCTCGTTCGCGATCGTGACCGTGTATGCGAAGGCGTAGCTCCCCTCGTCGGGCGCCGAGCGATCCGGCAGGTATGTCGACTCCACCGAGATGCGGATTCCGTCGGTCAGGGCCGTGGGCATGGGGCGCTCTTCCTAGGTGGGCGACGGCTCCGCGTCAATGCGCAGATGCGGTATCAGCGGCCGCTTCTAGCCGTCGATGCCGAAGCGCAAGAGCAGATGCGCGTAGGGCTCCGGCTGCTCGAGCCCGATCAGGTGACCGGCATGCGGAATCGTCTCGAGACGCGCGTGTGGAATCTTCTCCCGGAATATGTTGCCGTACGACGGCGCCACGAAGCGATCGCCAGCGCCCCAGACGACGAGGGTGGGTGCGGTGATGCGGGGCAGCCGCTTCTCCAGCCCGTGCTCCGGGATCGGGAAGTGAAACTTGGCGGCCGTCCGGAAGCCGCGCACGAGGCTGATCAGGAGCTCGACCTGGTCCTCGGTGCGGTCGTCCTTCTCGCTGATCAACCCCGTGAGCGCGAGCATCTGCTGGGCCGCGGGGCAGGACTGATCGTGGAAGAGATACGGCACCAGCTCGTGCGTCATGTGCCCGAAGAGGTCGACGACGGGCGCCTCGTCGCGCCACAGACCGATCGGTGCCGCCAGCGCCAGGCGGCCGACCTCCCGCGGGCGCAGGGCAGCGATCTCGGCCGCCAGCCAGCCGCCCAGGGACTCGCCGACGACGTACGGGCGCTCGATCTCGAGCGCCTCCATGACGTCGAAGACGTGGAAGAACAGATCCCACTGGTCGTCCAGCAGCTCGAGGCCCGTCGACCGACCGAAGCCGGGGAGGAGCGGTGCGTAGATGCGGTAGTTGCGCGAGAGCAGGGGCAGGGCGCCCTCCCAGGCCGCGACCCCGCCGGCGCCGTGCAGGAAGAGGAGCGGGTCTCCGGCTCCGCCCTCGAGCACCTCGATCGTCGGACGGCCCCGTCCGAGGTCGAGCATCCGCGACGACGGCACATCGCTCATGCCGCCGCTCCCACGTGCGACGCGCCGTCGACGAACTGGCCCGGCTTGCTGCGCGCGCTCGCGGCGAGCGGCTTCGGCCAGACGACGTCCTCGTAGTCGGAGAACATCGGGCGCAGGTGCGGCATGACCTGGGTGGCGAAGAGCTCCGTGCTGCGCTTCACCAGATCGACCGGAGCCGAGCCGATGTGCAGCCCGAGCGCCAGGTGCCCGACGCGCAGCGAGCGGGCCAGCTCCTCGAGCTGCTGGCGTACCGTCTCGGGCGAGCCGGCGACGATGTAGCGCTGCTCGCACAGCTCCTTCCAGGTCTTGTTCATGCCCATGTTGCCGGTGGTGTTGCCGATCTGGGCGACGACGCCGGCGCGCAGGGACGCCTCGGTGCGATAGCCGGGCGCTTCCGCCATGCCGGGGTAGAGGTGCAGGCACTTGTTGAAGAAGTAGTCGACGTGCGGCCACCACTCGCGCTCGCAGGCCTCGTCGGTGTCGCTGACGCAGACCTGCTGGAAGAACGCGGCGGTGTAGGGATTCTCCGGCTTGTTCCGCTTCGCCATGTGCTCCCAGTAGCCCTCCATCATGCGCTGCGCGCGCTTGTAGCCGCTGAAGGAGAGGTAGCTGTAGTTGTAGCCGTGCTCGATGCAGAAGTCCCAGGTCTCGATCGAGCCGAGCCCGGGGATCCAGATCGGCGGGTGCGGCTTCTGGATGGGCTGGGGCCAGAGGTTGACGTAGCGCAGCTTGGTGTACTTCCCGTTCCAGGCGAACGGCTCGCGCTCCGCCCAGGCCTTGATGATCAGGTCGTGCGCCTCGCGGTACTTGTCGCGCAGCGTGGCCGGGTTCTCGCCGTAGCAGTAGTTGGTGTCCATCGACGTCCCGACCGGGAACCCCGCGATCAGCCGGCCGCCGGTGATGACGTCCAGCATCGCGAACTCCTCGGCGACGCGGATGGGCGGGTTGTAGAGCGCGATCGAGTTGCCCAGCACCAGGATCATGGCGTTGGTCGTGCGCCTGGCGAGCGCCCCGGCCATGATGTTGGGCGATGGCATCATGCCGTAGGCGTTCTGGTGGTGCTCGTTCACGCCGATGGCGTCGAAGCCCACGCGGTCGGCGTACTCGAGGGTGTCGAGGTACTCGTTGTAGAGCTGGTGGCCGCGCTCCGGGTCGTAGAGTCGGTTCGGGACGTCGACCCACACCCCGTGATAGCGCTCGCGGAAGTCGGCAGGCAGCCAGCGCCACGGCATCAGATGGAACCAGCTGAATTTCATGGTCTCCTCCTCGTGCGCCGGGGCGGCGCGGGCTCGGTCAGGCGTGACATGGCAGATGCGGAAAGGCAAGGGTGATGGTGGACGCGGCGCGTCCTTGGCGGGCGCGGGTGTTTCTGGCTAAGAAGGCGGGCAATGAGCGACCTGGTCATCCGCGACGCGCTGCTGTGCGACGGCTCGGGGCGCGAGGCTCGGCGGGGCGACCTCGCCGTCGAGGACGGCCGGATCAGGGCCGTGGGCACGGTGGCGGCGCGCGGGACGATCGAGCTCGACGCCGGTGGTCTCGCCCTCGCGCCGGGCTTCATCGACCTGCACACGCACTACGACTGCCAGCTCTTCTGGGATCCGTCGGCGAGCCCGTCGCCGTGGCACGGCGTGACGACCGTGGTGATGGGCAACTGCGGCTTCACCGTCGCCCCGTGCCTCCCCGAGCACCGCGAGACCCTCATGCGGTTGCTGCAGTTCGTCGAGGGCATGCCGCTCGAGTCGCTGCGCGCGGGGCTGCCGTGGACGTGGGAGGACTATCCCGACTACCTGACGGCGCTCGAGACCCGTGGGGTCGGGGTGAACGTTGCCTCGTTCGTCGGCCACTCCGCGATTCGGGTGCGCGTGATGGGCGAGGCCGCCACCGAGCGCGCGGCCACCGCCGAGGAGCGCGCGGCGATGGCGGCGCTGGTGCGGGAGGCCGTGACGGCCGGCGCGATCGGCTGGTCGACGTCGCTCTCGCCCACGCACTTCTTCGCCGACGACGGCAGGCCCGCGCCGAGCCGGGCGGCCGAACGCGGCGAGCTGGTCGAACTCGCCGAGGCGCTGCGGGGCTTCGACCGCGGCGTCATCGAGGTGGCGCCGCAAACGGTGATCGGGTCGGTCGAGGACAAGCTCGCCGATCAGGAGTTCTTCGCCGAGCTGGCGCGTGCCAGCGGCAAGATCGTCTCCTGGGCGCCGCTGCTCGCGAGCCCCTTCCTGCCCGACGTGGGCCCGCGCTGCCTCGATGCGGCGGCGGAGATGCAGCGCGACGGGACCATGGTCGTCCCGCAGGTAGGCTGCCGGCCTCTGGAGCTGCGCTTCGACTTCGCGACCCCCGGCTTCGGGCTCGACAACAACGGCTTCTGGCGGCCCATCATGGCGAAGCCGCGCGCCGAGCGGCGGCGGCTGTTCGCCGACCCCGAGTTCCGCGGCGAGCTGGGAGCCATCCGGGGGCCGTTCGTGGCCGCCCTCGCCCAGGGCTGGGAGCGCCTGGTGCTTCGCATGCCGGGCTCGGAGCGCACGACGCGCTGGCAGGACCGGAGCGTGGTGGAGATTGCGGCGGAGCGCGGCACCAGCGCGCTCGACGCCTTCTGCGACACCGTGCTGGACGACGATCTCGAAGGCCAGTGGGGCGCCCTGATGCTCAACTTCGACGAAGCGGCGGTGGCGGCGATGCTGCGTCACCCCGCGGGGGTGATCGCGCTCTCCGACGCGGGCGCGCACATGGACACGCTGTGCGACCAGGGGTTCACGACCTATCTCCTCGGCCACTGGGTACGCGAGCGCGGTGCGCTCGCGCTCGAGGAGGCCGTGCGGCTCGTCACCAGCGTGCCCGCGGAGCGCTACGGCCTCGTGGGCCGCGGGCGTCTCGCCCCGGGCCTCGCGGCCGATCTGGTGCTCTTCGATCCCCGTCGCGTCGGCACCAGCCCCACGACGATGGTCTACGATCTCCCGCAGCGCCAGCGCCGCCTGCTCCAGGGCGCGGAGGGTGTCGAGCACGTGCTGGTGAACGGGGTCGCCGTGGTGGAGCGCGGCGTGCCCACCGGCCGGCGTGGAGGCCGCATCCTGCGCGGCGGGACCTGAGACCAGCGGTACGGGAGACGCATGAGGACGGACGACGAAGCCCGGCGGCAGATCGTCGAGATCGCGAACGATCTCTTCGCCATGGGCCAGCTCACGCCGACCGGCGGCAACATCAGCGCCCGGGCAGCCGACGACGACAAGATCTGGATCACGCCGAGCCAGCTCTACAAGGGCAGTCTCGCGGCCGACTCCCTGCTCTGCATCATGGCCGATGGCACGCTCGTCGCCGGCGAGGGCAAGCCATCGGTCGAGTACCAGATGCACTGGCAGTCCTACGGGGCGCGGCCGGAAGCGACGGCGGCGGTACACACCCACGCGCCGTACGTCACCGCCTTCGGCATCACCAACCAGAAGTTCCCGCCCATCAACACCGACGCGATCTTCCTGGCCGACACGCAGATCGTGCCCTGGCTGATGCCCGGCTCCAGGGAGCTGGCGGACGCGGTCGGCGAGGCGCTCAAGGTGAGCCGCGGCGCCATCCTTCAGTGTCACGGGCTGATGGCCGTCGGCAAGACCATGCGCGACGCCGCCACCCGGGCGATGATGCTCGAGGAGACGGCGAAGCTGGTCGTCTACTGCAAGCAGTTCGGCGGCGAGCTGGCGTTGATCCCGCCGGAATGGGTGGAACGCCTGGCCTCGGTGGCGAGTTTCCTCTGAGACGCGCTCAGGGCCGTCGCAGGAAGAGCGACGCTGCCATCGCGCAGCCGACCCCGATCACGAAGGCGCGCACGGCGCTCGCAGGCATGCGTCGCGCCAGCCGGGCGCTCAGCCACGAACCCGCGATCTGACCGGCCGTGAGGACGGCGGCATCCGGCCAGTCGACCGTGCCGCGCAGGATGAAGTAGACGGCGGCGATCCCGTTGATCCAGATCGCGTAGACGTTGCGGAGCGCGATCATGCGATGAATGGCGGTGAAGCCGACCAGCGCCAGGCCGGCGAGCATCATGATGCCGATGCCCGCGCCGAAGTAGCCGCCGTAGAGCGAGACGAGGAACTGGTAGAGCAGCACGCGCCCCCAGCGCGGATGCGAGGGCACGCCGTGGTCGCGTCCGCCCTCGGCGGTCGCGTGACGGCGAGCAAAGCGCGTGATCGGCGCCGAGAGGGCGAAGAGCGCCGTCGCGAACGCGATCAGCCACGGCACGAGCCCCTCGAAGAGCTGCGACGGCGTCCGCAGCAGCAGCCATCCGCCGGCGTAGCCCCCCAGGATCGACGGAATGCTGCCCCAGACCACCCAGCGCTCGAGCCCCTCCAGCTCGTGGCGGAAGCCGTGGAGCGCTGCCACCGACCCGGGTGCGAGCGAGACCGTGTTGGTCGCGTTGGCGAGGATGGGCTCCCGCCCGAGCCAGATCAGGATCGGGAAGGTGATCAGCGAGCCGCCACCGGCAACGGCGTTGACGGCTCCCGCGACGGTCGACGCGGCGAGGAGGATCAGGGCGTGGGACGAGGGCAGGGGACCTCAGTAGACGCCTGCACCGAGCTTTGCGTGGTCCCAGCTCGAGATCCGCTCCGGCCGCACGCGGATGATGCAGCGCTTGCTGGCCTGCCCGCGGAGCGCGTCGCGCAGTCCCTCGGTCACGATGGCGGGATTGTATTTCCGTTGCACCGCCTCGAGGACGTCGAGGACATGCTCGGTGTCGTCGTCGATCGACGCTCGCCCGCGGATGATCAGTCCCTTCAGCTCGACGTAGGTGCGACCGCTCTCCACCAGGAGCGTGCAGCGCGGATCGCGTCGCAGGTCGAGCGCCTTCTGCGACTTCCGGAACGTGGTCATGGCCACTACGCCGTCGGGGTCGACGAGGTACCACATCGGCACCGGGAGCGGGAAGCCGTGGCGGCCGTTGCTCACCAGGATGATGGTGTGGGACTGCGCGAGGTACTCGCGTTGCTCCTCCGCCGTGAGGGCGATCTGCGCGCGTCGATTCATGGCGGCCCTGCGTATCCCGGGCCGCGCTTTTTTTCCAGCCGGCGAGCCGATATGCATCACGGGATGCGACGTGAGATATACGCCGGGCGCATCGTCGACCTCGGCATCGAGCGGGTGACGCTGCCGAACGGGGCCGAGGTCGATCTCGAGGTCATCCGCCACAAGGGGGCGGCGG
This sequence comes from uncultured delta proteobacterium, assembly GCA_963815115.1. Lineage (GTDB taxonomy): Bacteria > Desulfobacterota > Binatia > DP-6 > DP-6 > CAVQLX01. The sequence continues at coordinate 227,096 of CAWFFN010000007.1, forward strand.
CGGTCGTCGCCCTGGACGACGCGGAGTGCGTCGTGCTGATCCGCCAGTTCCGCCACGCGGCGGGCGGCTACGTCTGGGAGCTGCCGGCCGGGGTGCTCGACCATCGGGGCGAGTCGCCGGAGTCGTGCGCGGCGCGAGAGCTTCGCGAGGAGACCGGCCTGTGCGCAGGGCGCCTCGCGCCCCTCGGGGCCATCCTGACGACTCCGGGCTTCACGGACGAGCGCATCCATCTCTTCGTGGCGCACGACCTGGCGCAGGCGGAAGTCGCGCGCGATCACGATGAGGTGATCGCCGAGATCGCCCGTGTTCCGCTGGACGAGGCGCTGGCCATGGTCCGGCGGGGCGAGATCGTCGATGCCAAGACCATCTGCGGACTTCACCTCGCGGCGGAGGCGGCGTGAAGGTCGGCCTCACCGGCTTCTCGGGCTCGGGAAGGACGACGGTGTTCGCGGCCCTCACCGGGCTGCATCCGGATCCCGCAGAGCGACGTCCGACGATGGGCACCATCAAGGTGCCGGATCCGCGCGTGGACTTCCTTGCCGGTGTCTACGAGCCCAAGAAGACGACCTATGCCGAGGTGACGTTCGTCGACTTTCCGCCCGCACGGGATGCGCAGAAGCGCGCCGTTCTGGATCAGGAGATGGTGACGGCACTGCGGGACGCCGATGCTCTCGTCGAGGTCGTGCGCGGCTTTCCCGACCTGACGGGCGCCGCACCACGTCCGGTCGAGGACATCGGCGACTTCGAGAGCGAGCTGGTGCTGGCCGACCTCGGGCAGGTCGAGAAGCGGATCGAGCGCTGCCGCAAGGAGAAGGGCAAGGAGCGCGAGGTGGCGCTGCTCGAGCGGCTCCAGGCGCATCTCGAGGGCAGCCGCCCCTTGCGGACCCTCGAGCTCAGCGCCGAGGAACGCACGGAGCTGGCCGGCTTCGCCTTCCTGTCGCTGCGGCCGCTCCTCGTCGTGCTGAATGTCGCGGAGGGCGAGGTGGCGAAACCGCTGCCGGCCAGCATCGCCGAATGCGCCCGGGCTGCCGGCGCCGAGGCGATGGTGCTGTCGGCGCAGGTGGAGGCCGAGGTCGCGGAGCTGGATGCGGGCGACCGCACGGCGTTCCTCGCAGACCTCGGTCTCGCCGAGAGCGCCCGCGACCGCTTCATCCGTGCCAGCTACGCGCTGCTCGATCTGATCAGCTTCCTCACCGGCGGCGAGGACGAGTGCCGCGCCTGGCCCGTGCGTCGCGGGACGCCGGCGCGCAAGGCGGCGGGCCGCATCCACAGCGACATCGAGCGCGGCTTCATCCGCGCCGAGGTGATCGCCTACGACGACTTCGTGCAGCACCCCAGCGAGGCCAAGTGCCGGGAGGTGGGCAAGCTCCGCCTCGAGGGGAAGGACTACGTCGTGCAGGACGGGGACATCGTCCACTTCCGGTTCGCTGTATAGTCAAGGGATTCTCGGGGTTTGACAGCGATGTCACCGCGGCCTCGACCGCGCCGCGGCGGGATTGGACTGCGCCGCGGCTCGCGTGTTCACGGAGCCGCGCCGTACGATGGGGACGGTTGCCGGCACGTGACCGTACGGAATTCCCCCGGCGGCGTTTCGCGGGGTTGGGAAAAGACGGCCGTTTCATTCCGACCGATGCGGCTGGGTTGCCGCGTTCCCGGGTGTACTCCCAGGGGAAGGCGGAGGGCATGATCGTTGCTCCGAACGCGCCCGAGAAGAGGTCAGATGCGCAGATGAAATGAAGAATGACCCAGAAAGGCCCCCGCGAGGTTCCTCCGAGTCAGTCGACTAGCGGGCGGCAACCGTCGAGCACGTGCACAGGTCGATCGCCGACCTTCCACTCGTCGGCGCGCCAGCGAGGGAAGGTCAAAGGAGAGAGTTGATGAACATGGGTCGTTCCTGGTGTGCCGCAATCGCACTGGTCCTGTCGGCGCTCGCCGCGAGCGTGCATGCCGACGTTGTCCCCGGCGACAAGATCGACGGGACGAACGTGGCGAAGGCAAAAGACCTGATCTCGCCGGGACTCGAGTGGTGCATCAAGCGGGGATTCCCGATCACGGTCGGCGAGACCAAGCGGATCGAGTGGCCGAAGGCGTACAAGGAGGCCACCGAGAAGTACGCGCCGCAGGTAAAGCTGTCGGCGGACGGCCTCACCGTGAGCAACTATGTCGCGGGTCAGCCGTTCCCGAACCTCGATCCCAAGGACCCGCAGTTCCCTGTCAAGATCATGTGGAACTACGAGTACGGGTTCGCGAACGGGCTGGACGACACCGACCTGCGCAACTTCGACGCCGACACGGGCACGATCCCGCAGAACGGCCCCATGACGGTCGAGCGGCACTTCCTGCTCGATCACTTGCGCCGCCTGTTCTGGACTGGCCGGCTCTACGTCGATCCCAAGCCCGAAAAGCCGAACCCGAACGGCTACCGGGTGCAGCAGGGGCTGTATCCCATCCTCGAACCCTTCGACCTGAAGGGGGTGGGCGGGCTCGGCAACCGCTACATCGAGTCCGGCAAGCAGGACGACTCCTGGCTCTACCTGCCGTCATTGCGGCGCGTGCGGCGGCTGTCGACGGCGCAGCGCTCCGACGCGCTCTTCGGCCAGGACGTCGACATCGACAGCTACTACGGCTACGCCGGGCAAGTCTCCTGGATGGACTGGAAGTACCTCGGTGAGAAGGAGGTCCTGGGCCCGGTGCACGCAGAACACTTCCCGGTGAAGTGGAACTCCAAGATCGACTGGGCCTTCGACGACGTGTGGGAGAAGCGCAAGGTCTACGTCGTCGAGGGCACGTCGAAGCTGCCCCAGTATGCGTACTCCAAGCGGGTGCTGTTCATCGACAAGGAGTCCTGGGGCGTCATATTCAGCGACATCTATGACCGCTCCGGAGAGCTGTGGAAGGTCTGGATCAACGACGTCAGCTTCCGGAAGTCGGTTCCGGGGAACAATGCGATCGTGTACGAGGATGAGATGCCCTTCGCGCCCGCCATCGTCATGGTCGATCTGCAGCTCGAGCACGCGACCAAGGCGTCGCTGCCGAGCCCGCGTTTCCCCGGCGAGCAGGGGTGGTACTTCCACCAGGGCGAGAAGGCGGGGGCCACCGACGACTGGTTCACGGTCGCTGCGCTGGTGGCGGCAGGGCGGTGATCCGAGGTCGGTGAGGGTCCCGAACCCGCTGACGGCCGTGATGCCGCCCCGGGAGAAGCTCAACCCGGGACGGCTGGCGGGCGTTCATCCGTCTGTACCGGCCGCACGCGGTTGGAGCGTGGCGTCAGAAGCGCGGACCGACTACTCGACGCCGATGGGCTCGCTGTTTCTTGCATGGACCGGCATTTCGCTGTGAGCGCATCGGCCGGCTGCCCACCGCCAGTCGGGCCGGAACGCGAGCTCGGCCGGCTACGCGAACTTGCAGCCGTATTCTTGCGCTTGGGGCTCACCGCGTTCGGCGGTCCCGCCGCGCACATCGCCATGATGGAAGACGAGGCCGTCGTGCGCCGGCAGTGGATCACGCGCGAACGATTCCTCGACCTGCTCGGCGTCTCCAACCTCCTCCCCGGTCCGAGCTCCAGTGAGGTGGCGATCTACCTCGGCTACGTGCGCGCCGGCTGGCCCGGGTTGGTGGTCGGGGGTGCCTGCTTCATCGTGCCGGCCGCGTTGCTGGTTGCCGTACTCGCGTGGATGTACACCCGATTCGGCTCGCTGCCGGAGATGGCGGGCGTACTCTACGGCATCAGGCCGGTCGTCGTGGCGATCATCCTTCAGGCGGTCTGGCGGCTCGGCTGGGCGGCGATCAAGGATGGGTTCTCGGTGGGGGTCGGGGTCGCCGCAGCCACGCTGACCGTTGCCGGGGTGGCACCCGTCACGGTACTCCTCGTCTCGGGCATCGCCATCGCCGGAATGCGTCACGCCAGACAGGTCGGCCGGGGCGGCGTCGCAGTCGCGTTGCCGCTCGCGTCCTCGGTCGCCGCCGGTGCCGGCGGGAGTCCGGTCGCGCTCACGAGCCTGTTTCTCGTCTTCGTGAAGATCGGGGCGCTCGTCTTCGGCAGCGGGTATGTGCTGCTGGCGTTCCTGCGGGCCGATCTGGTCGAACGGCTGCAATGGCTCACCGAGCATCAGTTGCTGGACGCGGTGGCGGTGGGACAGGTGACGCCGGGACCGGTCTTCACGACGGCCACCTTCATCGGCTACCTGCTCGCGGGCTGGGCGGGCGCGTGCGTCGCCACCCTGGGCATCTTCCTGCCGGCCTTCGTGCTCGTCGGCGCGAGCGGTCCATTCCTGCCGTTCCTCCGCGAATCCCGCCTCGTCGCGTCGATCCTCGATGGCGTGACGATCGGCGCCCTCGCGCTGATGGCGGTCGTCACCTGGCAACTCGGCCGCGCAGCCGTCGTGGATGTCCATACGGCGGTGCTCGCAATCGGGAGCGCTGTCCTGCTCGTCCGCTTCCGGCTCAATGCGAGTTGGTTGATCGTCGCCGGCGCGGGGGCCGGGACGATTCTCGGCATCGTGCGGGCACCGTAGGGTCGACGGTGAGCCGCTTGCCTCCGTGGTTGGCAGCGGTGCTGTTGCTGGCGTCGAGCGTCGCCGGGTGCGATCGCCAAACGCCGCGCAACCCCGCGATCGGGACCGCGGTGGCGGAGCCGCCGAGCGGCGCGCCGCTCTTCGAGCCCCCCGTCCTCGCGAGCGGCGCCGGGCGGCTGACGGTGGACCTCGACGCGGCTCCGGGCTCGTTCGTGATCGGCGGCGAGCAGTTCGCCGGGATGCTCTACGACGGCGCGTACATCCCGCCCGTATGGCGCGTCCGCCCGGGCGACGTCCTGACCGTCACACTCCATAACCGCTTGCCCGAAATGACCAACCTGCACTTTCACGGCATGGAGGCGCCCCCGAGCGGAAACGGCGACAACATCTTCGTCCACGTCCAGCCGGGCGCTTCGTTCACGTATTCGTTCACCGTGCCCGAGCATCCCGGCCTGTTCTGGTACCACCCGCATGCGCACGGCCGAACCAGCCCGCAGATCATCGGCGGTATGTCGGGCGCCATCCTCGTGGACGGCGACGAGCGCTACTACCCGTTCCTCGCGGGGATGCGGGAGCGGCTGCTGCTCCTGAAGCACATCCCGCATCCGCAGGCAGACTACCAGGAGCTGGTCACGGTGAACGGCCAGCTCGCGCCGGCCATCTCCATCCGGCCGGGCGAGGCACAGCTCTGGCGGGTTGCGAACATCGGCGCCGATCTGTTCCTGAAGATCGCCGTGGCGGGTATGCCCTTCTACGTGGTGGCCACCGACGGACACTACCTCGGCCACCCGACACGCATGGACGAGGTGCTGCTGGGTCCGGGCGGGCGGATCGAGGCCGTGGTGGTCGGAGGACCGAAGGGCCGCTACGCGTTCGAATCGATCCCGTTCGTGATGGAGCAGGGCCGGCCCCCGCTACCGCGGCATGCGCTCGGAACGGTGCTGTCCGAAGGTCCCGCAGCCGACGTGGACGCGGTCGCATCACGCGTCGAGGGCGAGACGGTCAACCAGTCGCGCTACATCGACGCGCTGCGGGCGAGCCCCATTGCGCGGCGCCGGACCATGACGTTCTCGCGTACCGCGGATCGCTCCAAGTTCTTCATCAACCAGCGGCAGTTCGATGAGGCCCGAACCGACGTCACGGTCGAGCTCGGCGACATCGAGGAGTGGACGCTGGTCAACGCGGACAACCAGCTTCACAACTTCCACATCCACCAGACCGAGTTTCTCGTCACGGAAATCGACGGCGCACCGCAGCGGATGGACAGCCTCTACGACACGTTCGCGTTGCCCGCCGCGAAGGATGGCAAGCCGAGCAGGGTCAAAGTCGTGATCCCCTTCACCAACCCGGCGATCGTGGGGCGGTTCGTATTCCACTGTCACGTCGTGAAGCACGAGGACAAGGGCATGATGCAGACCATCGAGGTGGTCGCCCTGTCCCCGCGCCGCCCGCGACGGCGAGCGCGGTGATCACGAAGGGAGCATCCCGGCGCCGGTCGGGAGGACCGGCGCCGGGAGCTTTTGCTTACGAGCTACTCTACGAAGCGCGTGCCCTAGGGCACGACCGTGAACGTCGCATTCCCGGGCAGGCTGATCGAGCCCGGTCCGGGCAGATCGGCGATGCCGTCGACCGACAGGTTGCCGGTCATCGGGATGCAGAAGATGCTCACCAGGGTCGACGGATGCGGCAGGCCATCCGAGCCGTCACCCGCGGGCGAGCCCGTCTGGGTGATCTGCTCGGCGGTCGACTGTCCGAAGGCGCCAGCATTGATCTGGCCCGGACAGAAGATGCCGTCCGCGGCCGTCTGGGTAGCGGAGCCGGTCGTGAGCGGGGTCAGGTCGACCGGCAGCGTGGCGACGAAGCTCCCTGCACCAGGCATGCAGTCGAGGCTCGTCTGGTTGACGTTGGTGGTGGTGCAGGCCTGGCCCGCGTTCTCGCCGTAGCTGCAGGCGCCGCCGATGCACTGCGGGCAGGCCGTCGGCTGGCCGAGGCTCAGGAAGACGCGCGAGGCGAGGTTGATGCTGACGGACGACTCGCCCGTGAGGACGTCGAGCGTTCCGCTGCCGTCGGTCGCGAAGGTGTTGACCACGCAGGTCGAGGGGAAGCCGTTGACCGGCACCGGCGGTCCGAAGAAGCAGGTGGGGTCGAATGCACAGGCGCCCAGGAGCCCGGTGCAGTCGGCGTCGCTGGTGCACTCCACCGCCGGGTTGTTGACGCAGTGCTGGGTCGGCTGCGGGCCCGTGGTGCAGTCCGCCCGGCTGGTGCCGAGGCTGGCGATCAGGTTCACGTTGTCCGTCGTCTCGAAGATCGAGGTGGCATTCTCGGGAATGAGCGACGGGGGCTCGCTGGAAGCGCCGCCACCGATGTACAGGCAGCCGAGACCGAGCTGCAGGACCGGCATCGTGCCACCCGTGTCGGAGGACAGCTGGCCCGAGAAGGGTCCGAGCCCGACGTCCGGGTTGTTCTCATTGGGCTGCTGGCAGTCCGAGCCCACCACGGTGGTGAAGCTCAGGTGGGTGCCGAGCGGCGGAGGCTCCGTCGTGGTCGTGGTGGACGTCGTCGTCGTGGTCGTGCTCGTGGTCGGCACGGTCAGGGAGCGCGACAGCGCCTGGGCGAAGATGTCGATCGCCGTCTCGATGGGTGTGAGCTGGTCAGGGGTGCCGCACGTCTTGAGCGCGCCGTTGAAGGACGAGCCGGCCTTGGGGCCACAGCTCTCGGCCACTGCGAGTCCGGAGCTCGCGGCCTTGGACCAGCACTTCGCGACGGCCTGGGCCTTCTTGCCGACCGCGGCCATCTTCTTGCCGGCGCAGATGTCCGGGCCCGGCGCGCCGCTGCTGACGATCTGCAGGGTGCTGGCGATCATGTTGTCGACGGCGGCCTCGAACGTGGCCGGGTCGAGGTTGTCCCCGTGGCGGCCGCCGACCAGGCAATCGCCCTTGTCGCCCGCCTTCGCGAAGCCGCTGTCGAAGGCGTTGACGGCCTTCTGGATGCAGTTCGCGTCGACCGGGACGCCCTTCTGGAGCGCCTTGGAGTAGCAGGTGGCCTCGGCCTTGGCCTTCTTGCCAGCGGCGTCGATGGCGCCCTGCGCGCACTTGCTCGGCGAGCCGGTCCCCACGATCGTGAAGCCCATGTTGTCCACGGTGAGGATCTCGACGGCGGCGAAGAGGCCGGACGTGCCGCACGAGTGTGTCGTGGTGAGGCTGACCGTCGTTGCGGGAGCGCTGAAGTCGAGGGAGATCGTGAGGCCACCGGCCGGGATGGTCGTGGTGCTGGTCCCGACCAGGGCCTGGCTCTCGTCGAAGCCCTGGAGCGTCACGGCCATCGTGCCCATGCAGTCGAGGCCGAGCGTGGTGGCGTCGAACTGGAGGTGGGTGATCGGCGGATAGAAGAACATGGTCTCGGGCGACTGCGGGATGCCGCCGCTGCCCATCGACACGAAGCTCGCGAAGACCAAGACATTGGGCGGCGAGATACCCGGCTGGCTGCTCCCGATGTCGAAGATCGTGCCGCCATTCTCGCCGAAGCCCATGAACTGGACGCCGAGATCGGCTTCCTCGTTGGTCGCGGGAACAGCCGTGGTGATGGACTCGGGCGAGCCGACGTTGTCGAAGTTCACCAGCACGTCGCTGGGGGAGACCGGCGTGAACTGGGCCGTCGCATTGCGGGCCAGCGCCGCCAGCACGAGGGCGCTCACGAGGAGGAATCGTTTCATGTCGCACTCCTTCCGCAGAATGTTCGGTTCGGTCGTTCGTCCGCCGTCGAGCGCGCGCACCGTGGCCGGCAGCGGGGATCTGAGGGTCAGGTCAACCGACTCTCATGCATTGCCCTCCCGAAGGGGCCGGTTGCTCGCGAGGTCGGCGAGCGCGTCGAGTGCTTCGATCATCCCCAGAACCTCCCGGCGCCTCGCGGGCACTTGGTTCACGAGGCGGCGTGCTGGGCGACCCGGTCCGGAGTGACAGCTTCGGAGTCAGGTCGGTGTGGCCGGTTTGCAGCTTCTCCGTCTGAAACCTCGTTGCAACGTGTCGCTCATCGAAGAAGACAGCTCCCGGCGCCGGTCGGGAGGACCGGCGCCGGGAGCGTTTACTTACGAGCTATTCTGCGAAACGCGTGCCCTAGGGCACGACGGTGAACGTCGCATTCCCGGGCAGGCTGATCGTGCCCGGACCGGGCAGATCGGCGATGCCGTCGACCGACAGGTTGCCGGTCATCGGGATGCAGAAGATGCTCACCAGGGTCGACGGATGCGGCAGGCCATCCGAGCCGTCACCCGCGGGCGAGCCCGTCTGGGAGATGGCCTGGGCGGTGTCCTGTCCGAAGGCGCCGGCATTGATCTGGCCCGGGCAGAAGATGCCGTCCGCGGCCGTCTGGCTGGCGGTGCCGGTCGTGAGCGGGGTCAGGTTGACCGGCAGCGTGGCGACGAAGCTGCCCGACCCAGGCATGCAGTCGAGGGTCGTCAGGTTGACGTTGGTGGTGGTGCACGGCTGCCCGACCTGGTCGCCGTCGTTGCAGACGTTGCCGATGCACTGCGGGCAGGCCGACGGCCGGCCGAGGGTCAGGAAGACCCGCGAGGCGAGGTTGATGCTGACCGACGACTCGCCCGTGAGGAGATCGAGGGTGCCGCTGCCGTCGGTTGCGAACGAGTTGACCACGCAGGTCGAGGGGAAGCCGTTGACCGGCACCGGCGGCCCGAAGAAGCAGGTCGGGTCGAAGGCACAGGCGCCCAGGAACCCGGCGCAGTCGCCGTCACTGGTGCACTCGACCGCCGGATTGTTGACGCAGTGCTGGGTCGGCTGCGGGCCCGTGGTGCAATCCGCGCGGCTCGTGCCGAGGCTGGCGACCAGGTTCACGCTGTCCGGCGACTCGAAGATCGAGGTGGCGTTCTCGGGAATGAGCGACGGCGGCTCGCTGGAGTTGCCTCCACCGATGTACAGGCAGCCGAGACCGAGCTGCAGGACCGGCATGGTGCCGCCCGTGTCGGAGGAGAGCTGGCCCGAGAACGGTCCGAGCCCCACTGTCGGGTCGAACTCATTCGGCTGCTTGCAATCCGAGCCCGGCGTGGTGGTGAAGCTCAGGTGGGTGCCGAGCGGCGGGGGCTGCGTCGTGGTCGTGGTGGACGTCGTCGTCGTGGTCGTGCTCGTCGTCGGCACGGTCAGGGAGCGCGACAGCGTCTGGGCGAAGAAGTCGATCGCCGTCTCGATGGGTGTGAGCTGGTCAGGGGTGCCGCACGTCTTGAGCGCGCCGTTGAAGGACGAGCCGGCCTTGGGGCCACAGCTCTCGGCCACTGCGAGTCCGGAGCTCGCCGCCTTGGACCAGCACTTCGCGACTGCCTGGGCCTTCTTGCCCACCGACGCCATCTTCTTGCCGGCGCAGATGTCCGGGCCCGGCGCGCCGTTGCTGACGATCTGCAGGGTGGTGGCGATCATGTTGTCGACCGCGCCCTCGAACGTGGCCGGGTCGAGGTTGTCCCCGTGCCGGCCGCCGATCAGGCAATCGCCCTTGTCGCCGGCCTTCGCAAAGCCGCTGTCGAAGGCGTTGACGGCCTTCTGGATGCAGTTCTGATCGACCTCGACGCCCTTCTGGAGGGCCTTGGAGTAGCAGCTCGCCAGGGCCTTGGCCTTCTTGCCGGCGGCGTCGATCGCGCCCTGCGCGCACTTGCTCGCGGTGCCGGTGCCCACGATCGTGAAGCCCATGTTGTCGACGGTGAAGATCTCGACGCCGGCGAACAGGCCCGACAGGCCGCACGCGTGCCCGGAGGTGAGGACCACCGTCGTGGCGGGAGCGGAGAACTCGGTCGAGATGGTGAGGCCCTCGACCGGGACGTTCGTGGTGCTGCTCCCGACCGGCGCCTGGCTCGCGTCGAAGCCCTGGACGGTCACGTTTGCGGTCCCCTGACAGTCGATGCCGAGCGTCGTGGCGTCGAACTGGAGCGAGGTGATCGGCGGGTAGAAGGTCAGGGTTTCGGGCGTCTGCGGGACGCCACCGTTCGCCATCGAGAAGAAGCTCGCGAAGACCAGCGTGTTGGGCTCCGAGATCCCCGGGGTGTTGGGGCTGCCGAGATCGAAGAGGAACCCGCCGTTCTGGCCGAAGCCGGCGAACTGGACACCGAGATCGGCGACTTCGTTGGTGAACGGGACAACCGTGGTGATGTCGCCCGTCACGGGGGGCAGGTTGTCGAAATTCACCAGCACGTCGCTCGGGGATACCGTGACGAACTGCGCCGTCGCGGTCCGAGCAAGTGCCCCGAATACCAGGGCGCTCACGAGCAGCATTCGCTTCATGTCACTCTCCTTCCGGGTAGTCTGTGTACGGTCCATCTTCATCCGCTGTTGACTGCGAGACCGCGGTCGGCAGCGGGTCTCACGCCTGGGTCAGCCGGCTCTCATGCTTCGCCCTCCCGAAGGGGCCTATTCCCCGGGCGGTCGGCGGGTGGGTGTATCGGGTTCAGGCTTGGGCCCCGAACCTCCCGGCGCTTCGCGGGCACTTGGTTCGCGAGGCGGCGTGCTGGGCGACCCGATCGGGAGTGACAGCCCCAGACCATGGTCGGAGTCGATTTTCGCGAGTTTTTTCGGCTACTTTCCGGGGTCAGTGCGCAAGCTCGGCGGGAGAGTGCTCCAAGCCCGCCTACCGGCGCGAGCGCCGATCGTCGCGAGGCGCCGTCCCGTACCTTCGGGCGCCTAGAGTCATTGCGACACGCCGATACTGACATGTCAGTTTACCGAGTGCCTGCTCTAGACGAGGCGCCGGCATTTTGTCAACGAACAATTTTGTAGAGAGTCAGAAAAAATCGTTCATCTCGACGTGAATGGGCAGCATCGTCGCTGAGCGGATGACGACGCGCCGTGCCATCCCGACCTCGTGGGCGGCCGGCGGACCGTCGCTGTTGACACGGCCGGGCGCTCAGGGGGACGAAGGGCATCATGGTCGACCTCTACACCGCCCCCACGCCGAACGGTCACAAGGCCTCGATCACCCTGGAGGAGCTCGGGATTCCCTACGAGGTACACGTGGTGAATCTGATGGGAGGAGACCAGAGGAAGCCGGAGTTCCTCGCCATCAACCCCAACGGCCGCATCCCCGCCATCGTCGACCGCGACGAGGGCGACTTCGCGGTCTTCGAATCGGGCGCCCTCATGATCTATCTGGCCGAGAAGGCGGGGCGCCTGCTGCCCTCGGATCGCCGGGGCCGCTCGCTGGTCATCCAGTGGCTGATGTTCCAGATGGGCGGCATCGGGCCCATGATGGGCCAGGCGAACGTCTTCTATCGCTACTTCCCGGAGAAGATCCAGCCGGCCATCGATCGCTACCAGCACGAGTGCCGCCGGCTGTTCGAGGTACTCGAAGGGCAGCTCGCCCACGGCGAGTGGCTGGCCGGCGACTACTCGCTCGCCGACATCGCGAACTGGTCATGGGTGCGCACGCACAAGTGGTCGGGCGTCCCCGTGGAGGGACTCGAGCACCTGCAACGCTGGATGGGGCAGATGGCCGCCCGTCCGGCGTGTCAGCGCGGGATCGACGTGCCGTTCCGGATGCCGGACCTGACGGAAGTGGACGCCGAGCAGTTCGCCAAGGGCGCCCAGTCCATCCTGCAGCGCTGAGGAGGCCTCTCCCGCCTCAGAGCGTGACGGCGTCCGGGTAGCACCATCCCCAGTCCTCCCCGGGCTCCAACGACTTGATGATGGGATGATGGGAGGCGTGGTTGTGTGCTGTGGCGTGCTTGTTGGGTGACGAATCGCAGCAGCCGACGTGGCCGCACGTCATGCAGATGCGGAGATGCACCCAGCGATCACCCGTGCGCAGGCAATCCTCGCAGCCGCGGGCGCTCGGCATCACGCGCTTGATCTGTCCGAGGTGCCCGCAGCGCACCCCTGGCTGAGGGTCGAGCTCGACGGGGCGTTCGGTGTCCACCACGGTCCGAGTGTCCGCCAGGGCATCGGACATCGCAACCGGGTCGAGCGTGCCGACCCGGAAGAGCGGCGCCGCCTGCGCGAACATGTCGGCCGTACCGGCGAGGATCAGCTCGTCGCCGGCCCGGATGGTCTCGCCCGCCGGCGGCGCCGGCTGCTCGAGCGTGCCGCGGCGAAGCCGCTCGACCGTGAGCGGGAGGTCTCCGAGCGACAGCCCTTCCACGGGCGCGCCCGCGCGGATCGTTACCGTGCGGCGCGCGAGACAGTCGACTCCCAGGTCGCACTCCACGACCGGCGATGCCGGCTGCTGATCGTCGCGCAACGCCGCGTAGCCGCCGCGCCGCACGACCTCCTCGTTGCGGTCGATCTCTTCCGCCGGCAGATCGTAGCTCCGCATGACGTCGGCGAACAGCTGCACGACGCTCTCGAGCTCGGCGGCGATGACGCGATCGGCCCCGGCTGCGATGAGCGGCTCCACCTCGGCGATGTAACGCGTGCGCACGATGATGCGCATGGTCGGATTCGTGATTCGGGCGACCGAGGTCACGCGGTGTGCCATGGCCGGGTCGTCGTCCGGCACCACCAGGACCTTGGCGCGGTCGGCGCCCGCCAGCAGCAGCGTGTGCGTGCGGCTCGCATCGCCGAGCAGCACCGGGAGCGACGCCGCGGCCGCCTCGGTCGCACCCTCGGGGCTGAGGGTCGTGATGACGAACGGAATGTGCGAGCCGTGGAGGACCCGCACGAGGCCGCGGGCGCCCTGGCCATAGCCGGCGACGACCACGTGGTTCTCGCGCCGTGGCCCCTCGAGAGCCGGCGCGGCGCTGTCGTCCTCCGGGAGGGGCGCCTGACGCGCCACCCGGTGCGCCCCGGCTGCCCCGAGCGCGGTGAGGAACGGCGTCAACACCATCAGGACGACGGTGGTGGCGATGAACGCCTGCGAGCCGGCGTCGCCGAGGCCGGCGGGTGACAGGCCGGCGACGCGGCCGGCACGCTCGAGCACGAAGGAGAACTCCCCGACCTGCGCGAGCATGAGCGCGGCGGCGATCGCCACCGGAAGGCGCTCGCGGAGGGCGAGCACGCCGGCACCGGTCGTGAGGATCTTCACCAGGAGGACCGCCGCGATGCCCGCCGCCACCAGCGGCAGATGGCTCACCAGGAAGCCGAGATCGAGCAGCATGCCCACCGACACGAAGAAGGTCGCGCTGAAGAGTATCTGGAGCGGCAGTATCTCGCCGAGCGCGTGCTGGCTGAAGCGGCTCTCGCTGACCACGAGACCGGCGAGGAAGGCGCCCAGCGACAGGCTCACACCCGCCAGGTTGGTGAGGAACGCGGTACCGAAGCAGATCGCGATCACGGTGAGCAAAAACAGCTCCGGCGAGCAGGTCCGCGCGACCTGCTCGAGCACGAGGGGCATGAGCCGGCGGGCGACGAGGAGCACGGCAACGATGATGCCGCCCGCCTTGGCGAGCGCCCACACGATATCGGTGCTCGAACCGCCGGTGCCCCCGAGCATCGGCACGAGCAGCACCATCACCACGACGGCGAGGTCCTGGAAGATGAGGATGCCGAGGCCGATCCGGCCGTGCGCCGTGGCGGTTTCGTTCCGGTCGGCGAGCAGCTTGAGGACGATCGCGGTGGAGCTGAGCGAGACGAGGAAGCCCGTGAAGAGACCGCTGCGCCAGTCCACACCGAACGCCAGCAGCAGGGCGAGCGTCCCGAGGGAGGCGAGCGCGACCTGGAGACCGCCGCCCGCGAAGATGGCGGTCTTCATCTCGGCAAGGCGCTCCAGGCTGAACTCGATGCCGATCGTGAAGAGCAGGAACATGACGCCCACTTCCGCGGCCGCGTCGACCACCGCCTGGTCGTGCACGAGCCCGAGCGCATTGGGACCGATGACGACTCCTGCGACGAGGAAGCCAACGATCGGCACCAGGCCGATGCGGAAGCAGACGTACGCGATGCTCGCGCCGGCGATGACGAGCGCGACCGAGTCGGTGAGGAAGGAGTGCGGCATGCGGCTGCGCAACCATTCCGTGCCGCTGCAGGCGGCACAAGGGGGTTCCTGGCGCGGCGGGGCTCAGGGCGTCGGATGCAGGAGGCCGACGGTGTGGCGCGCGATCATCAGGTTCTCGTCGGTCGGTACCATCCAGGCCGACGCGGGCGAGCCCTGCGGGGACAGGCAGGGCCCGCCCCGCCGATTTGCCTCCTCGTCGAGCCGGATTCCGAGCCAGGCCGCGTCGCGGCAGATGCGCGCGCGGATCGGCACCGCGTGCTCGCCGATGCCGCCGGTGAAGACGAGCGCATCGACGCCGCCGAGGGCGGCGGCCATCGAGCCGAGCTCGCGGCCGATCCGGTAGACGAAGAGATCGACCGCCTCGCGCGCGTGCGGGTCGTCGTTCTCCAAGAGCGCGCGCATGTCGCTCGACACGCCCGAGACGCCGAGCAGCCCGGACTCGTAGTAGAGGAGGTGCTCGAGCGCGCGAGCGTCCATGCCGTGGTGGTCCATCAGGTAGATCAGGGCACCGGGATCGAGCGCGCCCGGACGCGTCCCCATGACGAGGCCGTCGAGGACGCTGAAGCCCATCGTCGTCGCCACGCTCTGGCTGGCGCGCATCGCGCACAGGCTGGCGCCGTTCCCGAGATGCGCGACGACCACGCGGGCCGATGCCAGTCCGAGATCCGGAAGGCGTGACGCGATGAACTCGAAGGACAGGCCGTGAAAGCCGTATCGCCGCACGCCGCCGTCGGTGTACGCGCGCGGAAGGGCGAACGTGCGAGCGAGCCGCGGCTGGGTGTGATGGAACGCGGTGTCGAAGCAGGCCACCTGCGGCAGGTCCGGGTTGGTGGCGAGCAGGGAGCGGATCGGCGCCAGGTTGTGGGGCTGGTGCAGGAGAGCGAGCGGGACGAGACGCTCGAGGGCCGCGAGCACGTCCGGGGTCACGCGCACCGGCTCGGTGAAGGTCTCGCCCCCGTGCACGACGCGGTGCCCGACCGCCGCGAGCGGCCGGCCAGCGAGCTGATCGTCGACACAGGCCCGGATCGCGGCCATGGCACCATCGTGATCGAGCACTTCGGAAGGGCGACAGTCACGTTCGGCCAACGGCTCGCCCCGCGGCCCCGTGACGTGCAGCCGCGGCCGCACGCCGATACCCTCCAGCTCGCCGTGCGCTTCCGCCGCCAGGTCTCCGTCTGCCGCCCCGACGTAGAGCGAGAACTTCACGCTCGACGAGCCGGCGTTGACGACCAGGATGCGATCGGTCACGCGGCCGCCCCCTGTGCCCGCCAGTGGCTGTACAGCACGGCCACCGCGCAGCTCGCCATCTTGGCGCGCACGCTGTCGGCACGGCTGGTGAGGATGACGGGGGCGCGCGCCCCGAGCACGATCCCGGCGGCGTCGGCGCGCAGCAGGAAGGTGAGCTCCTTGTAGAGGATGTTGCCGGCTTCGAGGTCGGGGCAGAGCAGGATGTCGGCGTCGCCCGCCACCGGCGATGCGATGCCCTTGGTCCTGGCAGCCGCCGGGCTGATGGCGTTGTCCAGGGCGAGCGGGCCGTCGATCACCGCACCGGTGATCTGGCCGCGATCGGCCATCTTGCAGAGCGCCGCGGCGTCGAGCGTCGAGGGGATGCGGGGCGTCACCGTCTCGACCGCCGAGAGCACGGCGACCTTGGGCGTGGCGATGCCGAGCGCGTGCGCCAGCTCGACGGCGTTGCGCAGGATGTCGATCTTCTCCTCGATTCCGGGGGCGATGTTCACCGCCGCGTCAGTGACGAAGAGCGGCTTGGGGTAGGTCGGGACGTCGAGGATGAAGACGTGGCTGATGCGCCGGGTGGTGCGGAGCCCGGTGTCGCGGGCCATGACCTCGTGCATGAGCTCGTCGGTGTGCAGACTCCCCTTCATCACCACGTGGGCCCGGCCGCTGCGGACCAGCTCGACGGCGGCCAGCGCGGCCGATTGGCTGTCCGGCCGATCGAGCACCTCGACGCCGGCGAGGTCGAGGTGGCGGTCGGTGGCGAGCGTACGGATGGTGGCTTCGCGGCCGACCAGAATGGGCCGGATCAGCCCGATCCGGGCGGCGTCGAGGGCCGCCTCGAGGGAGCTGTCGTCGCACGGATGGGCGACCGCGGCGGTGAGCGTGACCACCTCGGCGACGCCGGCGAGGACCGTTCGCCGGTGCTGGTTCACCACCACGCACTCGAGCACGACGGTGCGGTCGGCGGCGCGCTTCTCCGTCACGGTGAGCGTGGCCGTCAGGCTGTCGCCACCCTGGACGGGCTCGAGGAAGCGCAGGGTCTGCCCGCGATACACCGTGCCCGGTCCGGGGAGTGCCGTGCCGAGCACGACGGGCACGAGCATGGCCGCCAGCGCGGCATACCCGACGGGATAGGTCGGACCGTCGCGACCCGCGGCGGTCCCCGACACCTCCTCCGACTGGAGGCCGTGCGCCAGGACGGCCAGCATGGCGGCATCCTCGCGGGTGATCGTCCGCGTGAGGCTCGCCGCATCACCGACGGAGAGCTGGTCGAAGGTGCGGTTCTCGATGCTGTCGTCGGCCATCGCCCTGCGCGGCCCGGTCGTCCGGGCAAGTGGCTCGCACACCCGCGGCGTCGCGACAAGAGGCCCCGCGCGGACGGACGAGCCGGCCGCGCGCGCCGCTTCCGCTGGCGGCACCGCTGCGCTAGGGTCCGCCCGTCATGGCGCACGTCACCTTCAAGCAGATGATGAACGAGGTGGTGGACTTCGGCAGCTGCTGCGAATGCGGCACCTGCGTCCTCGTGTGCCCCCACAACGTCATCGACTACATCGAGGGCAAGCCGAAGCAGGTGGCCAAGGCCACGGCAGCCTTCGACTACTGCGGGATCAGCGAGGGGATCGGCTGCGACGTGTGCGCGCAGGTCTGTCCCCGCCTGGGCATTCGCGAGTTCGACATGCGCGATGCCGTCCTGCCGGTCGAGGCCGGCGTGTACGATGGACTCTTCGGTCGCTATCGCCGGGTAGTCGCCGCCCGCTGCAAGGACCCCGCGATCCTCGCCCGCTGCCAGGACGGCGGCGTCGTGACGGCCATCCTGTGCCATGGGCTGCGCGAGGGGCTGTTCGACGGCGCGTGCGTGTCGGCGGCCGACGAGAGCCTGCCCGCCGCTCCCAAGCCGAAAGTGGTCACCACGGTCGAGGACGCGATCGCCAGCGCCAGCTCGTGGTACACGTACTGCCCGAACGACCTCGCTCTCGCCGACGCCGAGCGCATGGGTCTGAAGCGCGTCTGCTTCGTCGGCGTGCCCTGCCAGGTGACGCCGGTGCGCAAGATCCAGCTCGCGGATCCGGCGTTCCTCACCAACGGCCGCAAGAAGGAGAAGCACATCGAGCGCCAGACGAAGTTCCTGAAAGGCTTCGGCGAGATCGTCGATTTCACCATAGGCCTCCTGTGCACGGAGGTCTTCACCTACGAGGGCCTGATGGTCCAGAAGATCGAGCAGGAGATGGGCATCCCGCTCGCCGACGTGAAGAAGTTCAACGTGAAGGGGAAGGTGCTGATCTACCGGAAGGACGGCGAGGTGGTGGAGATGAGCCTCCACAAGGCGCAGGAGTACGCGCGCCCCGAGTGCCATCACTGCGGCGACTTCACCGCCGAGCTGGCGGACATCTCCTGCGGGGGCGTGGCGTGCATGGACTGGACGATCACCGTACTGCGGTCGGCCCGGGGCGAGGCGCTGTTCGACGACATGGTACGGCGCGGGCTGCTCGAGACCCGGCCCATGGAGGAGTTCGAGAACTCGATGCAGGTGATGCTGCGGCTCACGCGCAAGCAGCGCGAGCGCGTCCCGGTGCCGCCAGGCCGCACGCCGCGCGCCGTCCGGCCCGCCGGCTATCCGGCGGTCGCTTCCGATCCGGGTGCGTGAACGTGCCCGCGTCCGAGGCGGCGCGGGCTTGGCATCACGCGCGCGGCCTGTGCTAGAGTCCTCGCGCCCCTGCGGTCGCGTGCCTCACGCCCCGCTCATTCCCAGCAAGGAGGTTGTTCATGGCCAAGGCAGTCATCGTGAGCGCGACGCGGACCGCGATCGGGACGCTGGCTGGGGCGCTCGCCCAGCAGCCCGCCACCAAGCTCGGCGCCGTCGCCGTCCGTGAGGCGGTCAGCCGGGCGAAGCTCTCACCCGAGCAGGTCGACGAGGTCATCCTCGGCCACGTGCTGCCCGCCGGCCTGGGGCTGAACCCGGGACGCGTGGCAGCCCTCGAGGCGGGGCTGCCGAAGGAAACCACCTCCTTCACCGTGAACAAGGCCTGCGGCTCCGGCCTGAAGGCGGCCGTGCTCGCCGCGCAGGCGGTCACGCTGGGCGACGCGGACATCATCGTCGCCGGGGGCATGGAGAGCATGAGCGGCGCGCCGTACATCTTGAAGAAGGCGCGCTTCGGCGTCCGCATGGGCCACGATCAGCTGCTCGACTCGATGATCGCCGACGGGCTCACGTGCCCGATCACGCTCGTACACATGGGCATCACGGCGGAGAACATCGCGGCGAAGTACGGCATCAGCCGCGAGGAGCAGGACGAGTTCGCGGCCGAGAGCCAGCAGAAGGCCGCCGCCGCCATCGAGGGCGGGCACTTCAAGGACGAGATCGTGCCGGTCGAGGTCGCCGGTGCGAAGAAGGGCGAGACCTTCCGGTTCGAGGTCGACGAGCATCCGCGCGCCGGCACGACGGCGGAGAAGCTGAAGCCGCTGCGTGCCGCCTTCAAGCCCGACGGGGGCACCGTCACCGCCGGCAACGCCTCGGGCGTCAACGACGGCGGGGCCGCGGTCGTCATCATGTCCGATCGCAAGGCGAAGGAGCTCGGCCTGACGCCGCTGGCCACGATCCGAAGCTACGCCTCGGCCGGGGTCGACCCGTCGATCATGGGGATGGGCCCCTGGCCGGCATCGGAGAAAGCCCTCGAGCGTGCCGGCCTGCGCAAAGAGGAGATCGACCTCTGGGAGCTGAACGAGGCCTTCGCCGCGCAGTCGCTCGGCGTGCAGCGCGAGCTGAAGCTTCCCAAGAACCGAGTCAACGTCAACGGCGGTGCCATCGCGCTCGGGCATCCCATCGGCGCCAGCGGCGCCCGGGTGCTGGTGACGCTGCTCCACGCCATGGCGGCGCGCGACGCCCGGCTCGGGGTCGCGTCGCTCTGCATCGGTGGCGGCCAGGGCATCGCCATGGTGGTCGAGCGCGGCTAGTCACTCGACCCGAGACTCCGTCTCGGGTCGAAGCGGAGACGAGCGTGTGGCGTTCGGTGGATGAGACACACGTCATGCCGCGGCCGGCAAAGCCGGCGCGGCAAAACGTGGCACCCTCTCGGCGCCGGCCGAATCCGTCCTGCCCCGCCCGCAAGCGAGCCGTGCCGGCTCGCAGCTCGCGCTCTGGAACATCTGCCGCGCCGGCTTTGCCGGCCGCGGCACGACGCCCGCACTGTTCCTCGCGCCTCATGCTTGGATCTCCGTCTCGACCCGAGACGAAGTCTCGGGTCGTTGTGTAGGCCGTGGCGGTTGCAGCCCTCTTCGACATCGACGGGACGCTGCTCGCGCGTAACACGGCCCACCTCTACATGAATCACCTCCGACGTACGGGCCAGGCCCGGCGTCGGGACGTGGCGCGAACCCTCTACTACCTGTTCTGGTACAAGCTCGGGCTGCTCGACGTTCGCTCCGCGCTCGAGGTGTCGATGGCCTTCGTGCGTGGGCGTGACGAGGCGGCACTGGCCGCCGACTGCGTCGCCTGGTATCGCGAGGCGGTCCGTCCCTACGTCTTTCCGAGCATGGCAGCGCTGGTCGAGGCGCATCGCCGTGCCGGTCACCTGACGGTCATCCTGACCAGCGCGACGCGCTACCTGGCCGAGCCCCTGGGCGCCGACCTGGAGATCGGTCACTTCCTGGTCACGGAGCTGGTGGTGCGCGACGGGCGATTCACCGGCGAGGTGATCGAGCCCGTGTGCTACGGGCGTGGCAAGGTGTACTGGGCCGAGCGCTTCGCGGCCGAGCATGGAGTCGATCTCGGACGCAGCTACTTCTACACCGATTCGATCACGGATCTGCCGGTGCTCGATCGCGTCGGGCACCCGCGTGTGGTACATCCCGATCCACGGCTGCGGCGGCTCGCGCAGCGTCGAGGCTGGCAGGTACTGCGGCCCCGACTGGGAGAGTTCGTGGAGGCGTCGGCAACCCGCGTGGTCTGACGCACCAGGCGGCGGGGAGAAAGGACGGGCGGCATGGGGCAGTATGGTGGAGGGAAGCAGAGCTCCCCGGCGCGGGCCCTGGTCCGGCCGGTGCTGATGCTCGTCGTCGGCCTGGCCGCGGGACTCCTCATGTGGCAGGTGCTCATGGCCGACTCCGGCATCCCGCTGCGCTGACGCGCGCATGGCCAGCATCGAGGACAGCCTCCGCCGGGTGCCCCCGCAGAGCATCGAGGCCGAGCAGTCGGTACTCGGCGGCATCCTGCTCGAGAACGCGGCGATCGATCGTCTGGCGGAAGTCCTCCAGGCCGACGACTTCTACCGCGAGGCGCACCGCAAGGTGTTCCGTGCCATGCAGGCCCTCTCGGAGCGCAACGAGCCGGTCGACCTGATCACGCTCCCCGAGGAGCTGCGCGCGCGCGGGGAGCTCGCGGCGATCGGAGGCGCCGCCTTCCTCGCCGAGCTCGCCGAGCGCGTGCCGACCGCCGCCAACATCGTCAACTACGCCCGCATCGTGCGCGAGAGGGCAATTCTTCGCGGCCTCATCGCGACCGCCACCAGCATTGCCGCGCGCGGCTACGACCCGGGCCAGGACGTCAAGGAGCTGGTCGAGCGCGCCGAGCAGGAGATCTTCGCCATCTCCGATCGCGAGGTACGGCCGGCGTTCGTTCGCATCGACCGGCTGCTGGGCGACGCGTTCCGCACCATCGACCGGCTGCACGAGGAGCGCCAGCCGGTGACCGGCGTGCCCACGGGGTTCGCCGACCTCGATCGGCTGACGGCCGGGCTCCAGCGATCCGATCTGGTCATCGTCGCCGGTCGTCCCAGCATGGGGAAGACGGCCTTCTGCCTGAACATCGCCGAGCACGCGGCGCTGCGGGCCGAGGCCGGGGTCGCCGTATTCTCCCTCGAGATGTCGAAGGAGCAGCTCGCGATGCGCATGCTGTGCTCCGAGGCGCGCGTGGATCTGGCCCGGGTGCGCACCGGCCACCTGACCGACCGCGAGTTTCGCGAGCTGGCCGAGGCGGCGGCACGGCTCTCCTACGCGCCGATCTACGTCGACGATACGCCCGCGCTGTCCATCCTCGAGCTGCGCGCGAAGGCCCGCCGGCTGCATCGCGATCCCGAGGCCAAGCTGAAGCTCGTCATCGTCGACTACCTCCAGCTCATGCGGAGCAGCGAGGGCAAGGACAACCGCGAGCAGGAGATCTCCGAGATCTCGCGCTCGCTGAAGGCGCTGGCCAAGGA
This sequence comes from uncultured delta proteobacterium, assembly GCA_963815115.1. Classification (GTDB taxonomy): domain Bacteria; phylum Desulfobacterota; class Binatia; order DP-6; family DP-6; genus CAVQLX01. The sequence goes on from CAWFFN010000007.1 coordinate 248,955, forward strand.
GCTCAACCTTCCCGTGCTCGCGCTGTCGCAGCTCAACCGCCAGGTCGAGAACCGCAATCCGCCGAAGCCCCGGCTGGCCGATCTGCGCGAATGTGTCACCGGCGATACGCGCGTCGTGCTCGCCGACGGACGGCGGGTCGCCATCCGCGAGCTCGTTGGAACGGCGCCCCGGGTGCTTGCCGTGTCGGGCGATCAGAAGATCGTTCGCGCAGCGTCCGACAAGGTCTGGCCCGTGGGTCGCCGGCAGGTGTTCGACGTTCGACTCGCGAGTGGTCGCTCGCTGCGTGCGACGGGTCGGCACCGGCTCCTCGGCGCAACCGGGTGGGTGCGCGTCGAGACGCTGTCACCGGGCGCTCGCCTCGCCCTCGCACGAGGGCTGCCCGAGCCGGAATGCCCGGCACATTGGACCGACGCGCGCGTGGTCCTTCTCGCGCACCTCGTGGGCGATGGGAGCTACCTGCCTCGCCAACCGCTCCGCTACACGACGGCGTCCGAGGAGAACAGCCAGGCCGTCCGGCACGCGGCGGAGACGGAATTCGGTGCACGAGTGAGTCGCCAGCCGGGGCGGGGACGCTGGCACCGGCTGGTGATTGCGGGCAACGGCAACCGCTGGCATCCGGCCGGTGTGGGGCAGTGGCTGCGCGAGCTGGAAATCCACGGGCAGCGCTCGCATGAAAAGCGGTTGCCGGCCGTGGTATTCACGCTCTGCAGCCGGCAGATTGCCCTGCTCCTCCGACACCTGTGGGCGACCGACGGGCACATTTCGGTGCGGAGCCCCGGAAGCCGTGGGCCTGGCCGCGTCTACTTCGCGACTTGCGGCCGGGGTCTCGCCGATGACGTCGCAGCCTTGCTGCTGCGAATCGGTATCGTGGCGCGGATCCGGACGGTGGCACAGCGCGGCCATCGCCCCGTCCATATCGTCGATGTGTCGGGGGCCGAGTTCCAGAGTCGGTTCCTCGAGGTCGTGGGTGCGTTTGGCCCCCGCGCGATTCCTGCCGCGTGCCTCGCGGAGGTCGTCGCCGAGCGGTGCCCGAACCCCAACGTCGGTACCCTGCCGCGGGAGGTGTTCGGGCAGGTGAAGGCGGCGATGGCCGCCCGCGGCATCAGCCAGCGGGCGATGGCAGCCGGCCGCGGCACGTCATACGGCGGGACCTCGCACTTCCGATTTGCGCCCTCCCGCGCGACGGTGTCGAGCTACGCGCGGATTCTCGAGAACGACGGCCTCCGGCAGGCGGCGGAGAGCGATCTCTTCTGGGACCGTGTGGTGGAGGTGAGCCCTGCGGGCGAAGAGGATGTCTTCGACCTGACCGTCCCGGGTCCGGCCTGCTGGCTGGCGGACGGAATCGTCAGCCACAACTCGGGCGCGATCGAGCAGGACGCCGACGTGATCGCGTTCATCTACCGCGAGGAAGCGTACGACGAGGACACCGACAAGCGCGGGGTCGCGGAGATCATCGTCGCCAAGCAGCGCAACGGCCCCGTCGGCAACGTCGAGCTGACCTTCCTGCGCGAGTACACGCGCTTCGAGAACCGCGAGGTGCTGCAGGAGGAGGCGGGGCAGGGCCCCGGCTAGGCTCCCCCAGGCCCGCGAGGGTGCGGCGCGACGTCGGGGGATTGGACGAGCTGATAGTGGGATCTGATTCGGCTCCTCGGCCCAGGCGTCAGTACCTTGCTGCTACCACAGTAGCGCCGTGCGGAAAGACAACGTACGAGCCGGCCACTGCCCCGGCGGCCGTGCTCGGACCGCTCCATACGACCTCACCGCTTCCAATATCATAGATTGCGTTCGTGTCTCGAGAGTACAAGCGCACTCCCGATATCAGTTGCAAGTTTGCAATTGCTGGCAGCGGAGACTGGGAGACGAAATTCCCCGAGGAATCGTAGATCATCCCGGGAGTAACGCCATCGGCTGTAACTTCGCCACCAACGAGCAAGCGGTCGTCGGCAAGCCACCCCACCGCACTACCGGCTACCGCAGTGACAAAAACACCATCGTCATAGATCCGGGTTATTTCTCCGCCCATTAGCTCAGGAAGTGCAACCAAATGGCTATTCGGGGAGATGAGAATGACCGGCAAAGTGCCCGGTCCCTCGTCAACCAGAACGGTGACGCTTCCCGTCAAATCTGTCACCAGGCGCCTGTACTGCCAGAACGGCGCGTTGAACGTGCCAAATACCTGACCCAACCGTGTGCCACCTCTGGAGAGCACAAAGTCGAAGAAGAGGGAAGGATATGTGGACCAGCTGTAGGGCCAAGTTACAACCTCAGCGGCGGTTGGAAGCGAGAACACCTTGAGGGACCGATCTGCCCAATATTGGGAGTCAACGGTATTTCCCGATGCCGCAAGGATCATCGCATCTGCTGACATCTCAACGTGGGCGCTCGCGAACGGAATCTCCGTAGACAGCTTCGCGGGGCCCGATGAGAGATCGAAAAGCACTATCCTTCCGCTCGCCGTGGCAATCGCGCCCATGCCTGTGCCCGAGCCGGCGACGCTAAACGCCGCTCCGTAGCTGAGGGAGCGCGGGCCTCCCGGCAGCGCGATGTTGGCGCTGTCAAACACGACACCATGGACATTGCCTACGGACCAGTTGCCCTGGAAATCTCCGGCGAAGGCTGTAAGGTAGGCGACGGGCACAGAGATCGGCGTCTGCGTTACCTCTGTGAGATCCAGGTCCACAATATTGATACTGCCCTGGCCAAACGGAATGAGGCCGAGCAGTCTACCCGCCGGAATCGCAAGGCCGTCTACACCAGGCGAGAAGGTCGCGACCGGTACGGCACCGAGGCTGCGCATGGCGTAGATGTCAACGGGGTATCCGGGCGTCCTTTCCCGGTAAGTCCAGACGTAGCCCGCTTGGCCCGTCAGGTTCTCGATGGTCGGAAGGACTCCGGTCGCCTCTTGAACGCCGTCCTTTGAGTATATCCAGACTCTGGTGGACAAGTTGCTGATGAATCGCTGCCCGTCGACGAACCAGGAGTGAAAACTTCCCGAGAAGGGAGGTGTTAGCGTGTCAGAGCCGTCCGAGATCGATACAAGTTCGACCCGATCAGCCCCTGCAGGACCGCGAGCAATGCGAAGCTCCCCCGAAGCACCGAAGATACTTGCAGCGCCATAGTTGCCCCCTCTGACAACGAGGAGGTCGCCACTCGCTGCGGCCCATACGGAAAGGCCTTCGGCAGTGGCAGTCCACAGATAGCTACCATCAATTGCGAGACGAACTGCCCCGGACACGTCCGTGATGGTCGACCGCAACGACCCGTCGGATGCGTTCCTGACTTCTACAAGACCTCCGTGCTGGACTATGATCGTGTCCCCTGCCAGTGCGGCGTAGGCCGAACCATCCAGGACCTTCGTACGACCCGTGGTCTCCCACAGCACCCAGTGACCCGTAGAGTCCGTGCTGAGAACACGAGTGCCGGAGTGCGTGAGGGACGCTATGGGTGTGGCGTGTCCGAGATCGAGGACTTCGATCCCGAGGGTGGTCGTAGTCGTGCCACTACTGGTCGATGTGCTGGTCGCGCTTGTGCTTGTTGTCGATGACGTGCTCGTACTGGTCGAACTTGACGTGGTCGTTGTCGGCACCGTGTCCTTGAACGCCGGCACGCACAGCTCGGTCACCGCGTGAGCGACGAGCACTGTCGGCCCGAAGTTCGTGTTGTTTACGGACACGGTCTGTGAGTGGAACGTTACCTGTGGCGCCTGCTTCGCGAGCTTCGCCTCGTAGCAGACGAGGTAGCCGAGATGATGGGGAGCGGTGGGGTCCTCGTTGCTCTTGTTGGTTGGCGCACAGAGCTTGGTGATCTTCTTCAGATCGTAGACGGCAGCGCCGAAGTGGTCCGCCACTGTTACGTTCGGGATCATTCCGAACTTCGGCGTCTTCTTCAATGTGCCGACTCGGTAGCACGCGAAGTGATCGATACCCGCGCTGTTGACGAGCCCGGCGCCGCCCGGCCCGAGGGCCATCGCCGAAGGCACCAGCAGAGCCACGGGCTTCACGACGGTCAGGGGATGCTGGCCAAACTGGTCGATCGCCGTGTGGGCGCTCTTCACGAACTTTGCCTGCCCCTTCGCAACGTTCAAGCGGTAGTCGACCTGGTGAACGTCGGACCGGACCCCAGACGGCTCCGTGTTCTCCTGCGCAGGATTACACATCTCGTCGGGCTTCTTTACCGTCACCAAGCGCGTGCCGAACTGGTCTTCAAGAGTCTTCCGCGATGGTATGAAATTCGGCTGGCCCCGCACGGTCCCAGCCTTGTAGCAGAGGTAGCGATCGCCAGGCGGGACGCTCTGCTGGCCCGTCGCCCATAGCGGACCCAAGGCGACCGCCATTGCCAGGATCCTGGCGAGGAGCACGCTCAATCTGGCGACGTTCCTCACCTTCCAGCCATCCTTCCGTGACTCATCCCCCGATCCCTTCTGGGTGCCCGGCTTCGTTGGCCCAATACCGGGAAAACGGGGGCGGTCTGCATGCTCGTATCGACGCAGCAGAAGTCGTGCCGAGAGCCCGGCGCAGCGGACGGGATGAGAGTGCGAGGTTTGCCCGCAGATCTTGTCACGGACAGGAAGCGTGCGGGGGGCGGTTTCTCATGAGAAAGAACTCAGGCCCGGATCACGACCGCTCCGTCTCTGTAGGACAGGTCCGAAAAGCTCGGCAGCGCGGCCGCCGAGGTTCCAGCGGCGTCAGCGGCGCCCTCGCGATCAGCAGACCATGATGCAGCATGACGCGGCGGTGAAACCATTTGAGCGGCCGCAGCGCGTAGGCCAGGAGATCGCGATCGGAGGGAGCGATCACGCCGAGCAGGAACGATGACACAACGGTCTACAAGCTGGACGTGAAGGATGACATCACCGCTAAGAAAGCCGGCGACGGCTCAGTCGCCATCCAGTTCGGCGGTTGCGACGGGAAGATCCCGAACTGCCTGCCGATCACGAAGGGCTGGAACTACATGGTGCGCCTCTACCGCCCGCGCGCCGAGGTTTTGAATGGGAGTTGGCACTTCCCCGAAGCGCAGGCGGCGAGTTGAGAAAGAGGTGCCCGATGGTCAGCGGCACGCCAGCGCGCCGCGTTAGATCGCTCGATTGGCGCAGTTCGGGATGAAAGGGCGCAAGAGCCGGCGAGCCGGCTCCTGCACGCGACGCCCGGGACTCCATTGACAATACCTTGTTTCATGAGTGGATCCGGACATTTTGCTCAGGCGACTCGACCTTGCACGGGCACGCCCGACGTACCAAGGCCGGTTTGACTGTGGCGCGCAGCGCGGAGAGTGCAGCATCGCTCCGTAGAGCTCAGGCCGCTACGTCTCCGCGTGTGTGCTTCAGTCAGCCGAATGCCGCAGCGCCTCCGACGACCGCGAGAGAGACGCCGAGGAGGGCAAGGATGAGCGGCCAGACGAACCGCAGGTACCTGTCGTAGTCGACCTTTGCGATGGCGAGCCCGCCGACCAGGACCACGGAGGTCGGCGACACCAGGAGAGTGAGGCCATGGCCCATGATCCAGGCGGTGATGGTGGTCGGGCGGTTGACTCCGGCAAAGTCGGCGAGCGGAGCGAGCAGCGGCATGGCCAGGGTGGCGTGGCCAGAGCTGGAGGGGATGAGGAACGCCAGCGGGATGTTGATCAGCTCGATGGCGGCCGCGAAGACTGCGGCGGATGATCCGCTGACCAGGTGCTCCATCGAATTGAGGATGGTGTCGAGCGTCTGGGTGTTGGTCATGATGACCGACACGCCGCCCGCGAGGAGCACCACGAGGGCCGGTCCCATCATGTCGGAGGCGCCGGCGGCGATCAGCCGGACGATCTCCTTCTCGTTGAAGCGCGCAACCAGCCCGACGACGACCGCGGCGATGATGAACAGCATCGACAGCTGGGGGAACCACCAGCTGAGCTCGAACCAGAAGGGCGCCGCAGCGGTCTTGTGCAGGTACAGGTCGTCGGCCGGCCCGGTGGTGGCTCCCAGGATGCTCGACCACGGGACCACGGAGAAGATCATCAGGCCGAACGTCAGCGCGGTGATGGCGAGTACCCAGTTCTGCGTTCTCGTCAGCGTGAGCGCACTGACCGGCGGCTGGCGTTCGAGGTCAGCGGTCATCCGGTTGGCGGCGGTCGCCTGGTCCCCGTCGGGGCCGTCCCAGCCGACGAGCGACGCGCTCGGGTCACGGCGGACCTTCGCGGCGTACCGCAGCACCCAGGCCACCGCGATCGTGGTGAGCACGGCCCAGAGGGCGACCCGCAGCGCGATCCCGTCGCCGATGGAGACGGCAGTCTCTCCGGCCGCGACGCCGATCGAGAACGGGTTCACCGTGGCGCCCATGACGCCGACGAGAGCGCCGATGATGATCATTGCGGCGGTGACGAGACGGTCGTAGCCGAGCGCGGCCATCAGCGGAAGGAACAACGCGTAGAAGCCGAGGGTCTCCACCGAGAAGCCCATCGTCGAGCCGAGCAGGGAGAAGAGCACCATCACGGCGGTGATGAGCAGCCAGCCCTTGGACCGCAGCCGGTTCGCCAGCGCCGCCACCGCGACCTCCAGGCTCTTGGTGGCGAAGGAGACGGAGATGAACGCGCCGATCGACATGATGAAGACGATCACGCCGATCTGGCCGAAGATCCTACCGACGGTCTCGGTGCTGACGAAGGTCGTGTCGGGGTTGCGGAGCCCGTACACGCCGTTGACCGGAGCCAGGACCAGCTGTTGCAGCGTCTCCCCGAAGTCGAGCGGAGAAGGCACGTGGTGGAAGCTTCCAGGGATCGGGGAGCCGTCCGCCGCAGTCTTGTACTGGCCGGCGGGGAGGAACAGTGCGGCGATCCAGACCAGTAGCGTAACGATGGCCAGCGTCGTGACGGCGGACGGGAACTGGAACGACCGCCTCGCGCTGGGTCTGGGCTCGGCTTTCGAGGCCGCCTCGGTGGCCACGGCTGGGAGTTTCGCTCCGGAACTCGATGAGTCGCTGATCCTAGAACTCGACGGGAACGACGATCGGCGGGCAGATCATGCAGTGCCCTCCGCCGTCTCGCTCCAGCTGCGGGTGTCTGCCGGCGTGAGCGCACCGGTCGGCAAGGGTCGTCGTCACTGCATCACCTTCCTCGCCATGTCATCCGAGGGCGATGTCTTGGGCACGCGCTGGTTGACGCTGGACCGGTCGGGCGGGGTGGACGAGACGGAATCTGCCGCCTGCTCGCCCTTAGGGAAATCCATCGAGAGAGTCAATCACATTCGCTGACGCACCACCCTCGAGCTCACCGCGCAATCAGGGGACAGCTCCTACGCTTCGTTTGCAGCGCGGCGTCAGCCCCTGCCCGAGCGCCGGACATATGAACGGACCCGCCGGATCCGCCGCTGCACCCGGCGGGCCTTCTCGCTCAGCCACTTGTAGAACGAGGCTCCCACCAGCGTACCCAGCGCGATCGAGGCCATCGCGAACACCACGGTCGTCAGGCCCTCGAGTCCCGCCGCGCGGTCTCCCAGCATGCGCGCCACACTCTCCAGCCCGAGCGATCCGGGCACGAGCAGCCAGAAGCTCGGCAGGAAGGTCACCGTCGCCGGCGGCCCCCGGAAGCGCTGCTGGATCAGGTAGGCGAGCGGCGTGGCGACCAGGGTACCGAAGAAGCCGCTGATCATGCTGCCGAACAGCCCTGCACCCAGCCGCTGAGCCGCCAGCGCGACGAACATCACGAAGAGCATCCACCCGAGGGACCTCGGCGGCGCGGAGAGGTGGATGTACAGGCCGACTCCGAAGAGGACCACGCCGGCCGCCGCGGCCCACGGCGCTCCCGTGACCTGTGTGGTCGGTTCGAGGAGGTACGTGCTCGGTTCCCCCACCAGCGTCGCGCCCGCCACGAGCCCGAACGCGAGCAGCACCAGCTGCACGAAGCCGGTGATGAGTCGGCTCGAGCCGCTCACCATGTCGCCGTATGCGAGCTCCTTCATGCTGAGCGCGAGCATGGCGCCCGGCAGGAAGGTGACCAGCGGCGGCACGACCGCCGACAACGCATTCACCGCCAGGCCTCGCTTCTCGGCGTACAGGACGAGCGCTGACACGAGCGCCGCCGCCACGACCGGCAGCGGGACCGCGAGCATCGTGCGTCCCCTGTTGAGCTCCTTCAGGACCCCGATCACGGTGCCGAGCGCCGCCGCCGCGACGAGATTGTCGAGCGAAGGCCGGAGCACGATCGCCAGCCCGACCGTCAGGATCGTGTGGCCCACGATGCTGCCGACGGGTCCGAAGCGCGCGGGTGTGCGCAGGATCGCCGCCAGTCGCTCCAGGCCTTCGCGCGGCGTCATCTCGCCGCGTTGAGCGGCGTCTCCCAGCACGTACACCTCGGCGATCTGGTCCAGACGCAGGGTCTGTGCCGGTCCCTCGGACAGGGTCACCCGCTCGCCTTGGCCGTCGTCCAGCGAGATGAACACGGCAGTCGGGAACGTCACGACCCGCGCTCCGCGCATGCCGTATGCCAGCGCGACGTCGCGCACGATGCGCTCCAGTTCGGCCGTCTGCTCACCGCAGGCGAGATACGCCTGCGCGAGGCGGAACAGGAACTCGAGCAGGGCGGGTGTTTCGCTTGGCGCCAACTCGGCGGTACGGGGCTGCATGGCCACCCCCCACCTACCGAACGGTGTCCATCGATCAAGTGCGCTCCGGCTTCACCTCGGTGAGCTGGCGGCTCATGGCGGGGCTTGCCGGTGGAGCGTGGCTCGCCCGCTGTGCACCTCGTCGTCGCGGCCTGATGGCCGATCTTCCCGCCCGGCGCGTGCTTCGCGCTCTGCAGCGGGCGGGCTCCATGCTCATGCGGCGGCGCGGGTCTGCGATCGCAGCGGATCGGGGAAGGCGCGGCGGGTCATGTGCGTGACCCCGGCAGCGTGATCAGCGGCGAGAGTTCGTTTACGCCCCGCCCAGGCGTGCCAGGGTGTGGCGCACGGCGGCGGCGACGTCGGGCGAGCGCACGAGCGCGTCGATCATGGCGACGGCGTCGGCGCCGGCGGCGCGGACGGCGGCCGCCGCGTCCGGAGTGACACCCCCGATGGCGACCAGCGGCAAGGAAACGGCGGCGCGCACGGCGCGCACCAGATCGAGGCCTCGCGGCGGAAGGGCGCCGCGCTTGGTGGCGGTCACGAACACGGGGCCGACGCCGACGTAGTCGGCGCCATCCCCGGCGGCCGCGCGGGCCTGCGCGACGTCGTGGGTCGAGACGCCGACCAGGGGGCCGGGGCCGAGGACGGCGCGGGCGGCCGCCACCGGCAGGTCGTCCTGGCCGAGGTGGACGCCGTCCGCGTGCGCCGCCAGCGCCACGTCGGGGCGGTCGTTGACCAGCAGCAGCGCGCCCGCCCGCGTCGTCTGCACCCGCACGGCGCGCGCCGCGGCGAGCAGCTCGCGGCTGCTGGCGTCCTTCAGCCGGAGCTGCAGGAGCCGTGCGCCACCGGCGAGGAGGGCCGCCGCGAGGTCCTCAGCGGTTCGACCGGTGTCGAGCGGGTCGACGATGGCATAGAGCGGCGGGAGCGCGAGCCGGCTCACCCGAGCGAACCGCCGACGCTGCGCCGGATGGCGACGCCGAGCTCGGTGATCTTCTTGCGCAGCGTATTGCGGTTGATGCCGAGCATGTCGGCCGCCTTCACCTGATTGCCGCCGGCGCGCTCCAGCACGACCTCGATGAGCGGCCGCTCCACCGCGCTGATGAGGGTGTTGTAGAGGTCCTGCACGTTCTCCGGGCCGGCCTCGAGCAGCTCGCCGAGGCGATGGCGGACGGCGTCCTCCAGCGGAAGCGGCGCGCCCGTCACCGAGCGTGCCTGGCCGGCGAAGACGAAGTCCTCGGGGACGAGCGTGCGCCCGCGCGCGAGCACGGCGGCCCGCAGGAGCGTGTTCTCGAGCTCGCGAACGTTGCCCGGCCAGTGATGGCGCATCAGCGTCTCGCGCACGTCCTCCGCGACGCCGACGATGCTGGTCCCGAGATCGTGGTTCACCTTGTCGATGAAGAACTCGATGAGCTCGGGGATGTCGGCGCGACGGTCGCGGAGCGGAGGCACCACGATGCGGACCACGTTCAGCCGGAAGAAGAGGTCTTCCCGGAAGCGGCCTGCGCGCACCGCCGCCTCGAGGTCCTGGTTGGTGGCGGCGACGATCCGGGCATCGGCCCGGATGGGTTCCCGGCCTCCGACGCGGGTGAACTCGCGCTCCTGCAGCACGCGCAGCACCTTCGACTGGAGGCCGAGCGGCATGTCGGCGATCTCGTCGAGGAAGAGCGTTCCGCCCGCGGCGGCCTCGAACTTGCCGATGCGCCGCTCCACCGCGCCGGTGAAGGCGCCGCGCTCGTAGCCGAAGAGCTCGCTCTCGAGCAGCTCGTTCGGGATGGCGGAGCAGTTGATGGCGACGAAGGGACCCCGGCGATCGGAATGATAGTGGACGGTGTTGGCGACCAGCTCCTTGCCGGTGCCGGTCTCGCCCTGGATCAGGACGGTGGCATCGGTCGGGGCCACCCGCCCGATCACCTTGTAGACCTCCTGCATGGCGGGCGTGCGTCCGATGACGAGCTCGTGGCGCTGCTTGAGCTCGCCGCGCAGGCGCTCGAGGTCCTTCGTCAGCTGTCGGAGCGACAGCGCCCGCGCGATCAGGGCGGCGACCTGCTCGAGATCGAAGGGCTTGGTGAGATAATCGTACGCGCCGCGCTTGGTCGCTTCGATGGCGTTGGCCATCGTGTTCTGGGCGGTCATGACGATGAACAGCGTGTCGAGACCTTCCTGACGCGCCCGCGACAGGACGTCGAGCCCGGAGACGTCCGGCATGCGGATGTCGACCAGCGCGAGATCGAAGGGGCGGGAGCGCAGCGCGGCGAGGGCCTCGGCGCCGCTCGACACGGTGACGACGCTGTGGCCGCTCTGCGCGCAGGCGCGCTCCAGGACCCAGCGGATGGACTCCTCATCGTCGGCGACCAGGATGGTCCCGGGAAGATTAGGCTCGGGCGTCGACATGATCCTCACTGACCGGAAGGGTGACGATGAAGCGGGTACCGCGTCCGGGGCGCGGCTCGTAGACGATGATGCCCCCGTGCTCGGCGACGATGCGATGGCAGACCGCCAGCCCGAGGCCGGTCCCGCGGGCCTTGGTGGTGAAGAAGGGCGAGAAGAGATGGCTCCGGGCGTCCTCGGGGATGCCCGGGCCGTCGTCCGCGATCGTGACCGAGAGGAACTGGTTGCGATGCGAGCGGCGGCGAACGTGGTAGCGCGTCTCGATGCGGGTCGCGACCGTGAGCTCGCCGTGACCCCCGAGGGCCTCGACCGCGTTGCGCACCAGGTTCAAGAACACCTGCGTGAGCTGCGCCCGGTCGCCCAGCACCTCGGGGAGGCTGGGGTCGAACTCGGTGCGAAGGGCGGTGGTTCCCCAGTCCGGGGCCTGGCGCTGGAGAGCGAGGACGTCGTTCAGGATGCGGTGGATGTTCAGCGGCGCGAGCTGCAGGCGGGGCGGGGTGCCGAGGCTCTTCAGCTGCTCGATCAGCTCGTCGAGACGATCGACCTCGCGGACGATGATGTCGGTGGCCTGGATCTGGCCCTGGTCCATGAGCTGAGCGCGGAGGAGCTGGGCGGCTCCCTTGATGCCACCGAGGGGGTTGCGGATCTCGTGGGCGAGCCCGAGCGCGACGTCGCCGAGGGCCGCCAGCTGATCGGCCCGGCGCGTGGTGATGTCGAGCGCGCGCTCGAGGGTGAGGTCGTGGAGCACCAGAACGACGCCGCGCAGCTCGCCCTGCTCGTCGTGTACCGGAGCGCAGGAAGCGCTCACCGCGATCTCGTGCTCGCGAGCCCGGAGGCGGTCCTCGCCTCGCCGTCGCGCCAGTCCTTGCTCCAGCGTCGATAGGGCGAGCTCGGCCAGCCACGCGTTCGCCGAACGGTCACCGAAGAGATCCTGGATCGGGAGGCCGAGCGCCTGGGAGGCGGCGACTCCGGTGAGATGCTCCGCGGCGGGATTGAGGGCGCTCAGGATGCCGGCGGCATCGAGGGCGATGACGCCGTCGGAGATGCTCGCCAGGACGTCGGCCCAGCGCAGGCGATCGGCCCCCCGCGGGCTCCCCTCCCGTCTGGGATGGGTGCGCGGCGGCACGCTAGAGGTCGTCCTCGCCGCCCGCGTCGCCACCGTCCGCCTCGCCGGCTCCGTCACCCGCCTCGAGCTCGTCCACCATCTCGTCGAAGTCCTCGCCGGCGTCCTCGCCCAGCTCCTTGCCCATCTTGCGCATCCAGCGTGCGACGGTCTTCGGGTCGTTCTCGTCGAGGCCGGCCGCGTCGTCGCCGAGGCCGTCCATGCGGTCGTCGTCCGAGCGCGGCATCGCGAAGCGGGACATCAGGCGGCTCAGATGGGCGCTCCCGCACCGGTCGCAGGTCGGCGAGACCTCCTCCGAGATGCGGAGCGTGAGCACGGTGACCTTTTTGCCGCACCCCGCGCAGCGGTACTCGTAGATCGGCATGACGGCGGGATTATAACGCCCCGCGCCACCCAGGCCAGCCGGGCAGGTGCCAGGGCGAAGGACGATCTACTTGGCAGCCTTGGCCGCGAAGCCCTTCTCGCCGTAGGTGAGGGTGGCCTTCTTGCCGTTCATGACCGTGTCGAGCACCACGTCGCGTCCCCAGAGCCGGTGTACGTAGGAGAGGGTGCGCTCGGCGTTCTCGAGCTGCAGGTCGCGGCCGTCGTGGGCGTGGGAGAGCAGGAGGGTGCGGTTGCCCCCGTGGTCGGCGTCCTCGATCCGGATGACCGGCACGGAGCCCATGCCGACGCTTTTCAGCAGCAGCTCCTTCACCGTCCGCCAGCCTTCCTCGTCGGACACGTCGCTGATCACGAGGTCGTCGCCGCGAGGCTCGATGCGGATGAGATCGAGCTCCCGCATGAGCTCCTCGCCCAGCCAGCGGCGGATGAACGACACGTCACGGTCGACCTCGCGGGTCTCGAAGAGCAGGTCGCGCCCGGTCTTGCCGGGCGGAATCCGCTCGCGCTCGTCGGGCGTCGGATCGTTGCCGCAGCGCTCGATGTCCTCCCACATGCGCAGCCCGAGGTGGTAGGGGTTGAGCCCTCCCGGGATCGGCCGCACCACCTGGTTGTGGCGGACGAGGAACTCGAGGTGTAGCGCCTGCGGCAGGTCGAGGCTGTCGAGGATGCGCTTGTGCCAGAACGAGGCCCAGCCCTCGTTCATGATCTTGGTCTCGATCTGCGGGATGAAGTACTGCGCGCTCTCGTGGACGATGGTGAGGAGATCGCGTTCCCAGTTGGTGAGGAAGGGATTGTGGTCGCGGATGAACAGGAGGACGTCCTCCTCGGGCGACGGGGGCGTGCGCTTCAAGTCGACCTCGACCTGCTCCTGGCGCTTGTGGATCTTCTGGAAGGGATCCGGGGGGCGGATCGCCGCTTCCGCCAGGCGATCACGCTCCGCGGCGGTCGAGAGCTTGCGTACGGCGAGGTTGCGGCGGCACTGCAGCGACAGCGAGTGGGCGGCATCGAGAATCGACTCGACCTTGTCGGAGCCGATGCTCGGATCCTCGGCGTAGCTGCGTACCCGATCGGCGTGCGACTTGAACGTGCCGGTGGTGAACTCGGCGCGCGTGGAGCCGAAGGTGAAGTTGGACTTGAAGAAGTCGTTGTGCCCGTAGACGTGGGCGATGGTGAGGATCTGGAGGCAGAGGGTGTTGTCCCGCATCAGGTAGGCGAGGGCGGGACTCGAGTTGATCACCATCTCGTACGGCAATCCGGAGACGCCGTGGTCGTACAGGGTCTTCAGCTTCTCGTAGGCCTTGCCGTACGACCAGTGGGGGTAGTGCGACGGCATGCCCGAGTAGGCCATGTAGCCGAGCATCTGGTTGTGGTCGCACAGCTCGAACTCCTGCGCATAGCAGTCGAGACCGAACTCCTCGACCTTCTCGCGGACGCGGGCGTCCCAGTACTCGAGATCCTTGACCGTGTAGTTGGCCACCGGCCGCCTCAGCTCTGGTCCCGGGCGCCGCGATCCTTGCCCAGGAACGCCTTGAAGGAGGGCCAGATGTCCTCCTTGCGCTCGATGAGGACGGTCTGGAAGTTGTCGGCGTCGAGGCGGCGGAAGATGTTCAGCATGGAGCTCTCGTAGTAGCGGGAGCCGAGCGGCTTGATCTCGCCGTAGCCGAAGAGGTTGCAGACGTCGCTGAGGTCGCGCGCGGCGCGCAACGCCTGGGGGTTGTCGGAGTCGAAGTTGTCGCCGTCGGAGCAATGGAAGGCGTAGATGTTCCAGAGCGACGGGTGGTAGCGCGCCTGCACGATGTCGAGGGCCTTCAGATAGGCGGACGAGATGAACGTGCCCCCGGACTCGCCCTTGTGGAAGAACTCCTCCTCCGTGACCTCCTTGGCCTCGGTGTGATGGGCGATGAAGGCGATCTCGACGTTGCGATACTTGGTGCAGATGAACTGGTAGAGGAGGAAGAAGAAGCTGCGCGCCAGGTACTTCTTCATCGTGTCCATCGAGCCGGACGTGTCCATCAGGCAGAGGACCACCGCGTTGGACTCCTTGCGCGTGTCGGTGATCATGTGCCGGTAGATGAGGTCGTCGTCGTGGAACGGGAAGCGGCGCGGCGACTGCGATTCGGGCGCGGCCGGCGAGTCGAGGCGATCGGCGGTCTGATGCTGGATCACGGCCATGCGCCGGCGAGCCCGTTCGCGGGCCGTCCGGCGCTTGTCGAGACGGATGCGAATGCCGACCGAGCGATAGCCCTTGCGCTTCGACATCCGGAAGGCCTCGATCTGCCGCAAGGCCTTGCGCTCGAGGTCGGGGAGCTCGAGATCCTCGAACATGATGTCGATGAGCTCCTCGAGCGTGACGTCGGTCTCGTAGTAGTCGGCGCCGGGCTGGTCGCCGGCCTTGTCCTCGCCGGCGCCCTGCGAGCGCGCCTTGCCGACCACCTGGCCGCTCTCGGAGTCGCCGTTGCCCTGCCCGACGCCGGGCGCGTTGTCGCCGTAGACGAAGCGGTACTCGCGGATCCCGCGGATCGGCACCTTGATGATGCGATCGCGGTTCTGCCCGATGATGGACTCCTCCGCGATGATGTCCGCGATGTTCTCGCGGATGGACTCGCGGACCTTCAGGCGATGCCGCGCACGGTCACCGGCGGAGCGGTCGCTCCGTTCGGCGTCCGACGGCGTGTACGGACGGAAGATGGCGTCGGTCATCCGGGTCGGCTTGCCCGGGAGACCCTCAGTCCTTCCAGAGGTTGTTGGCGGCGTACTTGAGCACGACGTCGACGCAGCTCATGCAGTAGCCGGACTCGAGGAGGTTCTGGACCATGGCGTCGTATTTCTCGGTCTGCTCCTCGTCACGGGTCCGCGCCTTGGTGATGATCCGGCTGATGTCACGGACGGAGGTCATCAGCTTCTTCTCGATGGCCTCCTTGAGGGGCTCGTAGGAGCGGTAGGACACGCGCTCCCCTCGCCGGCTGGACGCCCAGAGATACGCGATGACCTCCTGCCGGAAACCCTCTGCCGCGGAACCGATGATCGCGATCTGCTCCTCGATGGACTTGAGGAATCCCTCGTCGGGCTGCAGCTCCTCCTTGGTGTTCCGGTCCTTGACCCTCGTCTTGTTGACGAACGCCTCGGCGTGGTCGAGGTAGTTCTGGAAGAGCGCCTCGGCCTGCTCCTGGTAGGAGAAGACGAAGGCCTTGGTGATCTCCTTCTCGAGAATCTCGAGGTACTCCTTGTGCAGCACGTCCTGGAGGAACTCGAGATACTGCTTGCGATTGTCGTCGGGAAGGTCGGTCTCCTTCACCATGTTGATCAGCGCCTCGCGGACGTTGATCGGATTGATGCAGTTGCCTTCGACGTTGTCGGACAGCGCATTGTCGAGGGCCTTCATGATGAAGCGGGTGGAGATGCCGTTCATGCCCTCGCGCTTGGTGTCGTCACGCAGCTCCTGGGCGTCGAGCTTCTTGGTCTTGCCCTTCTCGACGACCTCTTCGCCGTTGTAGAGCTTGAGCTTCGTCATGAGGTCGCACTTGGGCGTCGGCTCGAGGCGCGACAGGATCGCGAACATCGAGGCCACGTCGAGCGTGTGCGGCGCGACGTGGGCGCGGAAGTCCGAGTGGCGGATGATCTTCTGGTAGATCTTCACCTCCTCGGAGAGGCGCAGGTTGTACGGCACCTTCACGACGACGATGCGGTCGAGGATGGCCTCGTTCGTGTGATCGGCCTTGAACTTCTGCCACTCCGCCTCGTTGGAATGGGCGACGATGCAGGTGTCGACGTAGACCATGCCGTGACGGCCGGGCGCGGGAATGACCTTCTCCTGCGTCGCGGTGATCATGGCGTGGAGATACTCGGTCTCGTTCTTGAAGACCTCGATGAACTCGACCATGCCGCGGTTGCCGACGTTGAGGGCGCCGTTCAGGTCGAGCACGCGGGGATCGCCCTCACTGTAGAGGTCGAGCTTCGAGATGTCCTCGCTGCCGATCAGGACCGAGGTGTCCTGGTTGTTCGGGTCGACCGGCGGCACGACGCCGATGCCGACGCGGTTGCGCTTGGAGAACTCGCGCGTGACGACCGGGAACTCCTCGTAGCGCGTGCTGAACTCCTCCTTCAGGCGGAAGCGGCACACCGGGCACAGGTCGCCCTCGATGTTGACGCCGAGCATCTTCTCGAATTCCTTGCGCAGGTGGCGGGGGAGGAGGTGGAGCGGCTCTTCGAACATCGGACAGCCGTCGATCGTGTACACGGCGTCGGATTGTTCGAGGCCACGCTGCAGCTTTTCCACCAGGGAGCTCTTGCCGGAGCCGACGGGCCCCATCAGGTAGAGCACCTGGCGACTCTCCTCGCCCTTCAGCGACGCGGAGTGGAAGTAGCGGACGATCTGACTGATCGTCTTCTCGATCCCGAAGAACTCGTCGCGAAAGAAATTGTAGACCTTGAGCGCCTCGTCTTTGTAGAGGCGTTTCACGCGCGGGTCTTCGGACTGGAGGATGTCCTGCGTCCCGTCTCGCATGATCATGTCGTAGAGACGGCCGTGGGTGAGCTTCGAGAGGCCAGGACCCTGGCGAACCATCTCGAGGTACTCCAGGAACGTCCCGCGCCAGCGCTTCGATTCGCGCGCCGCGCGGTCTTCGCGGATCAACTGCTCGAAGGAGGGCTTGTCCATTGACGTGAGCTCCTCTCGGCTCGCCGTATAGTCAGCTGCATCAGGGGCCGGCTCGACCGGTCTTCCCCCCTGCGATGGTCAGCGCTGCGTCGCAAAGAACCACCGTCGCAATACCGGGCACGCTGCATTGGCGCTCCGGGATCCGAACGAAGCAAGCCTTGTGCCGTGACGGAAAGATGCAGGCCTGTGGCGAGGTGACAGGCCCCATTCCTTCAATCCCGTGCAGGGTGCGGGGGATGACTCCCTCCGACGAACTCAGCGTCTCGCTGTGCCGCGCCGCTCCCGACTTCCACAACCACCTCAGACGTGCGTTCGGACGCTCTCGGATCGCCCCTACACGCAAAGCGTGGGCCAGGTTACCGCGCAGCCCGCACGGTGTCAAGTTTCGTCGGTGGCGCCAGGACTTCGGCGCGCGAGGCGCACGGCGTCAACGGAGAGAGCAGAGTGGTCCCAGGGGGAATCGAACCCCCGCTACCGACGTGAGAGGCCGGTGTCCTAGCCGCTAGACGATGGGACCGGCGGGAGCTGAGGAGGGAGGACTCGAACCTCCAATCGCCTGATCCAGAGTCAGGTGGCTTACCAATTAGCCCACTCCTCAAGAACGCGCGGACGCTAGTGCAAGGGATGCGGGGAGTCAAGGCAGAGGAGCAGCTTGCGCCGGTCCGAGTCGCGCAAGTGCCGCGCGCAAGCGCGCGATCGTGCGATCGCGCCCGAGGACCTCGAGCACCTCGAAGATGCCCGGACTCGAGGTGCCACCCGTCACCGCGACGCGTACCGGCTGTGCGAGCTTTCCCAGCGTCAGGTCGTGCGTCGACAGCGTACGGTGGAAGGCTTCCTCTATGGAAGTCGTATCCCAACGCGGCAGTGTTTCCAAAATAGCCGCGAGGGTCTGCAACGCGGGCGCGATCTCGGGACGCAGGTGCGCCGCGGCCGCCTTCGGCGATGGCTGGACGTCATCGCACACGTAGAAGCGCAGGAGGTGCGCCAGCTCGCCCAGTGTCTTCGCGCGCTCCTGGAGGGTCGCGACCGCGCGCGTCAGCCATGCCCGGTCGGTGGGCACCGGGAGGCCCGCCTGCTCAAGGAAGGGGCAGACGCGGTCGGTGAGCTCCGGTGCGGGGAGGGCTTTCATGTACTGGAAGTTGAGCCATAGAAGCTTCTCGGCGTTGTAGACCGCCGCGGCCTTGCCGACGTGCTCGAGCGAGAAGTGCTCCACGAGCTCGGCACGGGTGAAGATCTCCTGATCGCCGTGCGACCATCCCAGGCGGGCGATGAAGTTCACCATTGCCTCCGCGAGGTAGCCCCGCTCATGGTATTCGAACACCGAGCCGGCCCCGTGGCGCTTCGAGAGCCGCGTCTTGTCGGCGCCGAGGATCAGCGGCAGGTGGGCAAACTGCGGCAGCGCGGCCTCGAGCGCTCGATAGAGCAGTATCTGGCGCGGGGTGTTGGCCACGTGATCGTCGCCGCGCAGCACGTGGCTGATGCGCATGTCGACGTCGTCCACCACGACGCAGAAGTTGTAGACGGGTGACCCGTCGGAGCGCTGGATGATGAAGTCGTCGAGGTCCGCGTTCTGGAAGACGATGCGACCCTTGACGAGGTCGTCGATGACGGTCTCGCCGTCGAGCGGCGTGCGGAAGCGCACCGTGAAGGCGGTGCACCCAGGTGGCGGCGTCGGCCGCTCCCGGCAGGCACGATCGTAGGCCGGTCGTCGTCCCGCCGCGTTCGCGGCCTCGCGTCGCGCTTCCAGCTCCTCGGCGGTACACCAGCAGCGATAGACCTTGTCGCGCTCGAGGAGCCATCGGCCGTACTCGGCATAGAGGGGGTACCGCCGCGACTGAAAGAACGGTCCCTCGTCCCAGTCGAGCCCGAGCCACTGAAAGCCCTCGAGGTATTCCTGCACCGAGGCCTCCGTCGAGCGCTCGCGATCGGTATCCTCGAAGCGGAGGATGAACTGCCCGCCGTGGTGACGGGCGAAGAGCCAGTTGAACAGCGCGGTACGCGCGCTTCCGAGGTGGAGGTGGCCGGTGGGACTGGGCGGAAAGCGGGTGCGGACCGGCATGGCCGCGACCTAACGGGAGGGATCCTCGATGTCAAACTTCCGGGGGTCCCGGGCAGATACGGGTTTGAGCCTCCTCGGAGGCGGCTGCATACTGAAGGGGCCGGCAGGGGGCTGCCGGCACTCGCGGCGATGGCAGGCAAGAAGATCCTGGTAGTCGAGGACAACGAGGACAACCGCCGGATACTCGTGTACCGCCTCCGGAAGATCGGTGAGTTCGACATCCGGGAGGCCACCAACGGCCTGGAGGCGCTGGACCAGGTGCAGCGCGATCCGCCGCACCTCATCTTCATGGACCTGAAGATGCCGGTGATGGACGGATGGGAGGCCACACGCCGGATACGCGAGATGGCCGGCGGGGACGCGGTGCGGATCATCGCGCTCACGGCGCAGGCGATGGAGGGCGACGAGGAGAAGGCGCTGGCGATCGGGTGTGACGACTACCTCGCGAAGCCGGTGGTCGACCCCTCGCTGGTGCGCGAGAAGCTCGAGCGGCTCCTGGGCGTGGCTGCCTGAGAGCGGCGGGAGCGTACCCTCTCCCTTCCTTCACCGTACCTTCATGGACAAGACGCTATCAGTATGTTCCCTTCCTGCCGGTGGTAGCGAGGTCCGGCGGGGAAGGCACTCTGAAGAATGAGCCAAGCGTCTGCCGTTCGGCGGGAGCGCCGGTGACCGGGGCCGCTCCGCCGAAGGCCGCCGAGCTCCTGAGCGTCGTGGTCCCGGCGTACGACGAGGCGCCGAACCTGGAGCGGCTCGTGTCCGAGGTCCGCGATGCGCTCGACGCGGCCGGTGTCGCCTGGGAGCTGATCGTGGTCGACGACGGCAGCAGCGACGAGACGCCCGCCGTCCTGGATGCGCTCGCCGCGGCGGAGCCTCGCCTCCGCCCCCTCCGCCACGCGACGCGACGCGGGCAGACCGCGGCCATCGCGACCGGTTTCGGCGCAGCACGCGGCGAGCTGATCGCCACCCTCGACGCCGACCTGCAGTGTCGCCCGGAAGAGCTGCCGCGTCTGCTCGCGGCGCTGGGCGATGCCGACGCCGTCTGCGGGGTGCGCATCGGGCGACAGGACCCCGGGTCGCGCCGCCTGGCGTCCATGCTGGCGAATGGCGCCCGGCGCATGCTCCTCGCGCCGGGCCTGCGCGATCTGGCGTGTCCCGCGCGCGTGATGCGGGCGAGTGCGCTGGCGCGGCTCGCCGACGTGACGCCGCTCTTCGACGGCGCCCACCGCTGGCTGCCTGCGCTCTTCGCGCTGGCGGGGCTTCGTGTCGTACAGGTCCCGCTTCGCCACTGGCCCCGCCACGCGGGCGTTTCGAAGTACACCACGCGCGGGCGGCTCGGCCCGATCGCGCGCGAGACCGTTCGCGTGGCCCGGCTCACGTTTCGACGCTCCTGGCGGCAGCGTACGTTCTTCGCCGCAATCGTGCTCGTGCTCGTCGCCACGCCGTACTTTTACGCGCTCGGGCGTTGGCCGCTCATCGAGCCGGACGAGGGCCGCAATGCCGAGGTGGCGCGCGAGATGCTCGAGCTCGGGCGCTGGAGCGTGCCCCACTTCAACCAGATCCCGTACCTCGACAAGCCCACGATGCTCTTCTGGCTCATCGCGGGCTCGTACAAGGTCGTGGGCGTGAACGAGTTCGCCGCCCGCTTGCCGGCGGCAATGAGCGCCGTCGCGACCGTCGGACTCACCTGGGCGCTCGCGCGGCGGCTCGTGGGAGGCCCGCGAGCGCTACTCGCCGCAGCCATCGTGGCGACGGCGCCGCTCGTCCTGATCTTCGCGCGCCTGGCGATCTTCGACATGCCGTTCACGGCCTTCGTCACCCTCGCGCTCTGGTGCCTGGTGCGCGCTCGCCTGGACGGTGGAGCAGGGTGGCTGGTCCCGCTGGCCGGCCTGGCCATGGCCGCCGCGACGCTCACCAAGGGGCCGGTCGGCGTCGCGCTTCCGCTGCTCTCCTGGCTGGCCGGTCGCGGAGCGCTGCCCGCGCCGCGGGAGCGCACCCCTCGGCGCGCGTTGCTCCTCGCCGGTCTCCTGTTCGTGGCGGCGGTCGGATCCTGGATCGCCATGGTCCAGCGCTACGAGCCCGGCTTCCTTCACTACGCCCTGGTCGACGAGACCTTCCTGCGCTTCACGTCGGTCGATCGCTTCCGTCGGGGTGGCGCGCCGTACCTCTACCCGCTCACGCTGGTGTGGGCCCTTGCGCCCTGGAGCGTGTTGCTGGTCGGGGTAGCGCCCGAGCTCGGACGGTGCTGGCGCTTGCCGACGTCCGACGGGACGGCGCTGCGGTTCGCGACCCGGGTGGCGGGGACCATGATCGTCTTCTTCACCCTCTCCGCCTCGAAGCGGCCCCAGTACATCCTTCCCGCCCTGGTTCCGCTCGCGATCGTGTGCGCTGTCGGGATCGCCAGACGGCCGGAACGAGCCGCTGGCGCGCTGCGTGCCGGCGCGCTGGGCGCGGTGGTCGGCGGGAGCGCCCTGGTGGTTGGTGCCATGCACGGGCTGCACCTCGAAGGGGCGGAAGCCTCGGCGGCGTCGGCCTCCGTTCTCATGGCGGGTGGTCTCGTCCTCGTTGCATGGGGCGCGTTCACCGTCGCAATCCACCGGGTCGGCGCATGGCCGACCATCGCCTGCGCGACGCTCCTCTCGCCCGGAGCCGGGTTCGTCCTTCTCGGGGCGCTGGCTCCGTGGGTCGACGTGCGCTCTGCGCGCACCCTGGCGACGCTCGTGCCGCCGGGCGCGAATATCGTCGCGTTCCAGCAGTTCCGCACCAGCTTGCCGTTCTACCTGCGGCGCCCCGTCCCGCTGCTCAGCACGACGGCCGGCGAGCTCACCAGCAACTACATCTGCGCCAACCGGAGTCGCTTCGCCGGCGGTCCGAACCTGGCGCGCCCCCCCGCCCTCAGGACGATGCTTGCGAGCGGCGAGCCCCTCTACGTCGTCACGCGGCACTCCAAGCTCGACCAGGTCGCCGAGCTCTCGGGCGGCGCGCTGCGTCCCGTCGACGCGGATGCGCGCAGCGTGCTCCTGCGGCGCTAGGCCGTGTGCGGCATCTACGGAGTCGTCGGGCCGGCGAGCGACACGCTCGCCGGGGGAATGGGCGCCACGCTGGCGCATCGCGGACCGGACGGCGACGGGACGCGCACGGTGGGCGACGCCACGCTGGGATGCCGGCGCCTGGCGATCATCGACGTCGCAGGGGGTGCGCAGCCTCTCACCAACGAGACCGGCGACGTGGTCGCGGTCTGCAACGGTGAGATCTACAACCACGCCGCGCTCCGCGACCGCCTCACCGCGCGCGGCCATCGCTTCCGAACGCGCAGCGACGCCGAGGTGCTCCCGCACCTCTACGAGGAGCACGGACCGGACCTGGTGCACGAGCTCGAAGGGATGTTCGCGCTCGCCGTCTGGGACGTGCGCGCACGCCGGCTCGTGCTGGCCCGTGACCGTCTGGGAGAAAAGCCGCTCTACCATGCCGTCGCCGGCGACCATCTCCTCTTCGCCTCGGAGCCGAAGGCGCTCATCGCGACCGGCGCGGTGCGTGCCGAGCCGAACTGGTCGGCCCTCGGCTCATATCTCTGCCAGGGCTACGTTCCGTGGCCGGCGAGCGCGTTCGCCGGCATCGAGAAGCTGCCGCCGGGCGGACGGCTGGTACGAGGCCCCGACGGCGCACGGGTGGATCGCTACTGGAACGCGCCGGCCTGGTGCGCCGCGCCGGCGCTCGACGTCGACCTGTCTTCGGCCGCCACGCAACTGCGAGCGGAGCTGACCCGCGCGGTACAGGCCGCGCTCATGAGCGACGTGCCGCTCGGTCTCTTCCTGTCGGGCGGCCTCGACTCGACGGCGATGGCCGCGCTCGCCCGGCCCAACCTCGACGCGCTCGCCACGTTCTCCATCGGCTTCGACGTGCCCGGGTTCGACGAGCTCGACTACGCGGGCCAGGCGGCGCGCGCCTTCGCGACGCGGCACCGCACGCTGACCGTCACGCCGGCACTGCTGCTGGAGGGCGTCCATGCGCTGGCGCGCCAGCTCGACGAGCCGCTGGCCGATCCGGCCGTCGTTCCGACGTTTCTCCTCTCCCGGATGGCACGCGAGGACGTCAAGGTCGTGCTCGTGGGGGAGGGCGGCGACGAGCTCCTCGCCGGCTACCCGACGTACCTGGCAGCGAGGCTGGCGGCGCGCTACCGCCGCCTCCCGGCCGTGGCGCGCGGGTGGCTCGCGTCGGCGGCCCGATCGGCGGGCGCGTCCGCCGGCAACACCACGCTGCGCTATCTGGTGCGGCGCTTCATCGAGGAGGCGGATGCAGCGCCCGCCGCCCGCCACCGCGCCTGGACGGGCTGCATGTCGAACGCGCGGCTCGCCGCGATGGTCGCCCCCGGCAGCCCACTCACCATCCCGCCGGAGCCGGCGGCCGTGACCGCCCGCACGGAGCTCGACGGGCTGCTCGCGCTCGATCTCGAGGGCTACCTGCCCGACGACCTGCTTGCCAAGATCGATCGCGCCGGCATGGCGGCATCGCTCGAGGCGCGCGCCCCCTTCGTGAACCATCGTTTCGTGGAGTTCGCCTGCCGGCTTCCGATCGGGCACAAGCTGCGCGGCCTGCAGACCAAGCGCGTCCTGCGCCGCGCCATGACCGGCCTCGTCCCGGCAGCGATCGTGCGCCGGACGAAGCGCGGTCTCACCGTTCCGCTCGCCACCTGGCTCGCCGGCCCGCTGCGCGAGTTCGCCACCGACACGCTCGGCCGCCTGGACAAGCGGCTGATCCGGGAAGACGCGGTGCGCGAGCTGCTCGGGGATCACGTCGCCCGCCGCCGGGACAACCGGCGCGAGCTCTGGGCATTGATCATGCTGCAGCTCTGGCTGGAGCACTTCGTGACGCGCGGTCGCTGAAGCGCCCACCGCGCTCAGAGACTCTCGAGGATCGCGCGGCGCTTCGCATCGTATTCTGCTGGTGTGATCGTTCCGCCGGCGCGCAGCCGTTCAAGTGCTTGGAGCCTTTGCTCCACGGTCGCCGCAGCAGTTCCCGCTGGCGGGTTGTGACTCTCCGCGAACGCCTTCGCCGCAGGGCGTTCCGGCGGCGCGTTGCGCCGGTACTCCCCTGTGTAGACCATCCGGCTCACGAGCTTGGCCGTCCGTACCATCGCGTTCTCGACCGCACCCTCCTCGCTCCAGCCCTTGTTGGCGCCACGGCTTTCGGTGAACTCACCCACCACGCTTCCGTCCGCTCGTCTCACTGTGCCGTATACGTCGAACTCCGAGTGGCCGGCCCCCATCCCGATGAGTATGCGCTTCGCTGTGCTACCGCCGTTGATCGCATCGATGCTGCCTGTGATGTTGAGCTGCCCAGTGAGGGGCGCACCCTCGGGGATCACCACGGCTTGATAGCCAAGGCCCGATAGCTGCTCGGCGAGAACTTGAGCGTATCGCATGCCGATCGTTTGGAGGGAGCCCGAGTATCGCCGGACGACTGCATCACTCGGCACCGCGAACTCCTGTACCGAAATACTCGCGCCACTCGGAGCGCCCGTTCGCGGCGTGGGGCAGCCGCACAGAGCGACGAGCAGCGTCAGGCTGATCCAGTCCAGCCGCCCGAAGTTCTGGCTGGAGGCGTTACCGCTCGGGCCGTTCCAGCGGATGGTGGGCATCGTGGACCATGTACCAGGCTCTCTCGGCGCCTTACAAGCACATTCCGGGGCGGGCTAGATCGTTGCGCTGACGGTGTGGTGCTGTCCGGGGACACTACGCTCGCATGGACGTGGAAGCCGACTGGACGATCCGACCTGCGAGGTTGGGGTTGCCGTGCGCCGCAGACGCCTGCGCCCGGGGGCGGACGCTGCGGACGCGTTGGGAGTGCAGCAGATGGGTTCCTGAACCCCGACCCGTCGCCTCACAGGAGGTTGCGAGCACCGACGTGGCCGTGTAACTCCGCGAGTTACTTACGTCGAGCCGTTAGCTCAGTCGGTAGAGCAGCTGCCTTTTACGGTGACCGCCAACACGTTGATCGGCGGTACGACAAGCACGACGAGTACGACGAGTACGACGACCACGCGACCCTGCACGAGCGCGGCCTGTACGACGACCACGCTACCCTGCACGAGCGCGACCTGTACCTTGCGAGCTGCCCTCACTGGCGCCGCGTGCGTAGGTCAGCCCATTCCGGCAAGCGTCGCCGGTAAGCTCACGACGGCCGCGTATCTCATCGATAAGGCCACCATGGCTTCCGCCAAGAAGGCCCGCAAGCTCCGCCAGCGAGCGAAGCACCTCCTCAAGCGGGCGGGTGCGACGGCGACGCATGCCGCGAAGGGCAAGAAGGCGAAGCTGTCGGCCGCGTGCGCCACCGCCCTGAAGGACGCCGCGCGGGCAGTGTGGCCGCGCGGACCACTCGGAACACGGGCGCGCTGATCGCGCGGGCCGCTCCGAAGGCGAGGTCTCGTTTGGAACGTGCGACTACTCCCCCCGCTCGGCAGCGGGTCCAAGTGGTATGCCCTCGATTGGCTTGTACTCGGTGTGTACCGGGTGTGTACCGGAACGGGTCCCCATCCCTCGCCATCCCGGGCGTGGGCGAAGGACGAAAGGCTCGCCGTTTCGCGCCTGGGATGGTGTCGGATGGGCTGGTGCACAGCACGATGGCGCCTTTTAAGCAGCGGGTCACTGGTTCGATCCCAGTACGGCTCACTCGTTTCCGCCGGCGGTTCAGGGGCTTGGCGGCCCAACGCCGCAGCAGCCTTCTCTGGTAGCCGCTCGGTGCTACCTGTGGTTGCTACTCGATCGCGTGCGACGCGTTGCGCGGCGTCGAGCTTGTGGGCGGCGCAGCGCAACGAAGGCCGAC
This sequence comes from uncultured delta proteobacterium, assembly GCA_963815115.1. GTDB lineage: Bacteria > Desulfobacterota > Binatia > DP-6 > DP-6 > CAVQLX01. The sequence goes on from CAWFFN010000007.1 coordinate 274,955, forward strand.
GCAGCGGCGCTCGCCACGAGCGCGAAGGGCGGCCGGCTCACGAGGCTGTTCACCGCGAAGCCGGCGCGCGCTTCGAATTGAGTTCCTTCCAGCGCCGGATCATGTCGTGCCCTTCGGCGCGTCTCTTCTCGAGGTGCTCGTACCACGGCTCGTCGAACTGGGTGAATTCGACCACGTTGCTGTCGGGGTCGCGGATCGCGGTGATCGTCATCGGCCCCATCTTCCGCGGCGGATAGAGGAGCTGCACCCCGTGCGCCGCGAGCCTCTTCACGTGAACCTCCATATCGAACACCTCGAACGCGAGCTTCACGGAGCCCACGCCGCAGCCTTCCCCCGCGAAGTTCTCGACGGGGTGGATCGCGAAGTGGAGGTCGCCGAGTTCGCAGCCATAGTGCTTGAGCGACGGCCCGTGCTCCTCCTCCTCGAGCGGCACGCCGATCACGTCGCGGTAGAAGGCCGCCAGGCGATCGTGGTTGGGGGAAGCAAGTAGCACGGCGCCGAGGAACTCTACCTTCATGAAGACCTCCAAGCGGCCAGCATGGCCGGCGACTGGTGATGGACGAGCCTCGGAAGGGTGTCGCTGACGAGTCGAGTCGTGCGTTGACTTAGCGGATCGGCTAATCATATGCTTAGCTCAGGTGCTAAGCAAAGGAGGTTCGCGGTGAGCACGGAACACGGCGAGACGGTGATCTGCCACTACCACGTGAAGTCCGGCTCCGAGAAGGAGTTCGAAGCGCTGCTGCGCCGGCACTGGTCGACGCTGAAGCGACTCGGGACCGTGACGGACGAGCCGAGTCAGATCTATCGAGGCGTTGACGGGAAGGGCCGTCCGACGTTCTGGGAGATCTTCACCTGGAAAAGTCCAGGGGCCTTCCAGCAGGCGCACACTCATCCGGACGTGCTCGCGATCTGGGAGCCGATGGACGTGCTGTGCGAGCCGCGCGACGGGCGTCCGAACATGGAGTTCCCGCACGTCGAGCGCCTCGAGCTGTGAGCCGCGACCGCCCATCGCTCGCGGAGCAGCTCGACGAGCTCGACCGCGTGTTCGCCGCGCTCGGGCACGCCTCGCGCCGTCACATCCTGGGCGTGCTGAAGGCGCGAGGCAGCCGCGTCCGGGCGGGGGACATCGCACGCCGCTTCGCGTGCAGCTGGCCCACCACGACCCGGCACCTGCGCGTGCTTGAGAACGCAAGACTCGTGCGCATCGAGCAGAAGGGGCGGGAACGCTGGTACGTACTCGAGGCGGAACTCCTCCAGCGCGTCGCCGGGGGCTGGTTGGCGGCATTCCGCAGCGCGGCGGGCAGACCCGCGCCGAGCCGGCGGGCCGGTCGGGGGGGTAGGGGCAACGAGAATCGACCGCTACGTCACCATTCCTAGGCTTCTCGCGACTACGGCCTCGACCACGACGCCAGCCCCAGCTCCACGACGAGCGCGAATTCCACCTCCACCACCGGGCGGTCTCGACGTCGACCACTTCGACCTCATCTCAACAAGTTGCTGACAAAGGACGGCGACCTCGATGATGCCGTCCGCCGCCGCATCTTCGCGACCGTTGATCTGCCGCGCAGCGCCTCGGGAAGATCGGTCCGCCATTCTTGCACGATGCCCGTGTGTATCTCGGCCGGTTCACGCGCAATCGTATGGCCGCCGGCACCGTGGTGACGAACAGCGAGGTGACGAATGCGCCGCTCGCGGTGCGCACTTTGGACGACGCCATCCGTGCGGCAATAGAGCTGCACGATCTCCCAGCCCGGACGACCGCAATACGCCCGACAGACCTGGTGCGGGGTGTCCGATCCCGCCCGGCGAGATCACCGACGACGACATCGTCGGCGTGGCGGTGAATCTCGCGGCGCGCATCCAGGCCGCCGCCGCGCCCGGTGAAGTGCTCGTCTCGTCGACGGTCAAGGACCTGGCTGCCGGCGCGGGCCACGGGTTCGCGAGCCGCGGCGAGCACCAGTTGAAGGACGTCGAAGAGCCGTGGCGCCTGTGGGCGGTGGGCTGAGGGGCCTCGGGCGGTGCCCGCGCGCTTCGAGCAGCACGTCTCGGGATGGCCGCCGGGGCCGGGCGGCGCTATCGTGCCCGGCATGAGTGGATCCGACTCCAAGGAACTGCAGGGCCCCGACCTTCAGACCGGCATAGACATCGATCAGCTGCACGAGGGTCAGCCGCTGCTGGGGCACGCGCACGGGCAGGCCGTAGTGCTGGTCAAGCGCGGCAACGCCTGCTTCGCGGTCGGCGCGACCTGCACCCACTATTCGGGACCGCTGGCCGAGGGGCTGGTCGTGGGCGACACCATCCGCTGCCCCTGGCACCACTCGCGGTTCGATCTGGCGACCGGCGTGCCTCTCGGCGGGCCCGGCATCAACCCGCTGCCCTGCTTCCAGGTCGTGCGCCAGGATCGCCTGGTCCGGATCGCGGATCGGCGTCCGGCGCCCGCGGCCAAGGCGGCCGTGCGTGGCCCCGATCGGGTCGTCGTCATCGGCTCGGGCCCCTCGGGCGCGCTGGTCGCCGAGACCCTGCGCAACGAAGGCCACGCCGGATCGATCACCTTGGTGGGCGAAGAAGGCATCCCGGTCGATCGGCCCAATCTGTCCAAGGACTACCTGGCCGGGACGGCGCCCGAGGAATGGCTGCCCCTGCGGGACGCGGGCGCGCTGGCGGAAATGAAGATCAGCCTCGTGACGGTGCGGGCGCGCCAGATTGATCTGGCGGGCAAACGTCTGATCGTCGAGGGCGCGGCCGACGTCGGCTTCGACGCGCTGGTGATCGCCACGGGAGCCGCGCCCATCCGGCTGCCGATTCCGGGCGCGGATCTGCCCCACGTGCATCTGCTGCGCACTCTGGCCGACAGCCGCGGCATCATCGCGGCGGCCGCGGGCGCCAGACGCGCGGTCGTCATCGGCGGCGGCTTCATCGGCCTCGAGGTGGCGGGATCGCTGCGCGCCCGCAACCTCGAGGTCACGGTCGTCCTGCGCGAGACCGTGCCGCTCGAGAAGGTGCTGGGCGAGGCCCTGGGGACCTTCGTCGAAGCCTTGCACAAGGAACACGGCGTGGCGTTCGTGCGCGACACGACCGCCTCGATCGATCGTACCAGCGTCACCCTGGCGAGCGGCAAGAAGCTGGACGCCGATCTGGTCGTGATGGGCGTGGGTGTGCGCCCGAACACCCAGCTGGCCGAGGCCGCGGGTCTGCGCTGTGACGACGGCATCATCGTCGACGACCACCTGCGCACCAGTGCGCCCAACGTCTTCGCCGTGGGCGACGTCGCCCGCTTCCCCTGGGGCCCCGACGGCACCCTCATCCGGATCGAACACTTCGTTCACGCCCAGCGCATGGGCTTCGTCGCCGCCCGCAACGTCCTCGGCCGCGACCACGCCTTCAAATTCGCCCCGTTCTTCTGGAGCCAGCACTACGACGTCCCCATCGCCTACGTCGGCGGCGGCGCCTGGGACCAGGTCCAGGTCGTGGGTGATCCCGCCAAACGCGACCTCCTGGCGGTCTACCGCCGCGCCGGCCGCGCCGTTGCCCTGGCGTCGATCTACCGCGATCAGGACAGCCTACGCTTCGAAGAGATGCTCGAACGCGGGGACGACGCCGGGATCGAGGCGCTGGTCCGCGCGGCGGCGGGGTAGGAGAGTGCCCATCCGCCATGCGCAGCGACGTCTGCCGAGCGGATTGCCGCTACGTGGCTTCGCACGTGACGAGGCGGTAGCAGTGTTGACGCCGGCGAGTTCTCGACAGCGGGCACCGCAGCGAAAGGCCCGTCAGTCTTCGAGATGATGACCGTCGTTCCAGGTTGCGACGACGGGGTGCGCTGCGTCGACGCCGAGCTCGCTCAGGGCGGCGGTGTCGAGGTTGAAGATTCTCCCATCGTGCGGCGAAAGACCCACCCAGCGAGCCCCGAGGGCACGCAGCACGTGGCCATGCGCGAACACCGCGACGACGCCGGAGCTCGGCTGCCAGCCCGGAGCACCGACGATCGCTCGCACCTCGGCGATGATGCGATCGACCCGGGCGGCCACGTCGTCGGGCGACTCGCCGCCGGGGCAGCCGTCCCGCCAGAGGTCCCAACCCGGATGGCGGGCGTCGATCTCTTCGTGCGTGAGCCCTTCGAGATCGCCGTAATGCCACTCGGCGAGATCGGCACGAACCTCTGCCCGTTCGCCGAGCCCGGCGAGGTCACAAGTTTCTCTCGCGCGAAGGAGCGGGCTCGTGAGCACTTTCGCGAACGTCCGTCGCGACAAGGACGGCGCGAGGCGGCGCGCTTGCGCTCTACCTTCTTCGGTGAGCGTCAAGTCGGTGCGCCCCGTGTGGCGACCGAGGCGAGTCCATTCGGTCTCGCCATGGCGAACGAGCAAGAGCTGGGTGGCGCGCCGACTCATGCGAGCGGCACGATAGCATCCGTGGCGCCATCGCCCACACGAATGATGGACGGGTTGCCGCGGTCGGTCAGTACACCCAGGGCACGAGCCGCCACGTCCGCCGCCGGTAACCTGCGTACCGGTCGCCGAACTCGGAGGCGAGCAGGGCTTCCTCGGCCCGGATGCGTGCCAGGATGAGCCAGACGAAGGGCAGCACGAGCAACAAGCCGGCGACGCTCCGGAAGACGAGCGCCCAGCCGACCCCGCCGATGAGGTAGCCGAGGTAGCTCGGGTTTCTGATCCAGCGGTACACCCCGTCGGTGACCAGCCGGTGACCCTCCTGGATGGCCACCAGACCGCTGAAGCGCCGGCCCAGCACGAACATCGGCCATATCCGCAGCACCCCGCCGACGACGAGCAGCGCCAGCCCGAGCCAGCGAACCGCGTCGCCGTCGATCACCCAGCGGTTGCGGTGATCGAGGAAGGGGGGGAGCCAGATTGCCAGCAAGGCGAACACCAGCCCGACCGGCACGATCCACAGGTCCCCGACATCCGCACGCCGGCCGCTACTCAGGTTGAAGGGAGAGAACGCCCCCACCAGAGTGAGGACCAGACCCGCCAGGAGAGCGCCCCGGCGGGCCGGGTTGGCGAGCAATCCCGACCAGCTCCCCCAGGCGCGCGCGCTGAGATCGAAGCACAGCAGGGTGATGACGAGCAGGATCGCTGCGACCGGCAAGCGCGAGAGGACGGTGCGCATGGCTACGGCGCGAGCCTACTCCGTTCCGCGCGACGGTGCCCTCGGCTTCCGACGAGGGGCGCTTCGGAGGCGTTTTCCGCGGTCAGTGCCCGCCCCGTGCGCCTGTCAGCCCGCCACCCTTCCGCCGCGGAGACGGAGTGTGCTAGCCGATCTGGCAGCCCGCTGCCCGGAGGGTTCACATGCGCCGCCCACCTGAGGACCGTGCGATCGTCCCGTTTCCCACCCACGCAGTCTCCAACATGGAGTGGGTCCCGACCGGGATCACCGGGAAGCAGAGGCTCGCCGAGCGGCTGATCGCCGACGAGTGTGCCGAGCGGGCCAAGCGGCACGGGATGAGCCGGGCCCAGTTCCTGCGCACGGCGGCCGCCACGGCCACCGCCTTCATGGTGCTGAACAGGCTGCACGGGTCGACGGCGTTCGCCGTCAAGAAGGAGCATTGCGACGACCTGGACGCGGGACGGGAGCTGCTCGACAAGAAGATGTTCGTGATGGACGTGCAGCAGCACCACGTCGACCTCGATCTCTATCCCGATGGCTTGGGGTGCTCTCTCCGCTTCGTCGACCGCATGGCGGCGGGCGGCTGCCCGGCGAGCCTCGGGCAGGCGAACTACGTGAAGGAGATCTTCGTCGACAGCCACACCGACGTCGGCGTCATCAGCGGACTGCCATTCGGCGGCATCCCGCTGGGCCCCGCGGCCATGCTCGAGACGCGAGACCTGGTGAACGAGCTCGCCGGCTCGGAGCGCTGCATTGCCCAGGCGGTGTGCGACCCGGCGCCGCAGTTCCAGAACGGGGCAACGGCGATCTCGACGCTGTCCGCGCAGCGGGCGAAGGGTACGCGCGCGGTCAAGTGCTACACCTACAGCGGCAACTGGCGCATGGACGACGAGACGGTCGCCTATCCCATGCTCGAGGAAGTCGAGCGGGTCGGGTTCCGGCTGGTGAACGTGCACAAGGGGCTGCCCGCCATGTTCGCGCCCGGGAGCCAGGAGACGGTCCGGGCGACCGATTTCCCGAAGGCCGTCCACGACTGGCCCGGGCTCAGCTTCTGCGCGTATCACTCGGCCTACTTCGGCTCCAACGACCACCATCCCGAGGGGAAGGTCGGGCTGACCGAATGGCTGGAGGTGCTGGCGAGCATCCCGAAGAAGGAGCGCAAGCGCGTCTACTCCGAGATCGGGTCGACGTTCGCAATCGTCCTGGCGCAGGGTCCGGACGCCGCGGCGCACTTCATCGGGCAGCTGCTGAAGGCGCTCGGACCGAGGAACATCCTCTGGGGGACCGACTCCATCTGGTGGGGATCGCCGCAGTGGCTGATCGACGCTTTCAGTGCGCTGACCATCCCCGAGGAGATGCAGGAGGAGTTCGGGTACCCGGCCCTCACCGAGCGGAAGAAGCGTCTCATCCTCGGGCTCAACTCGGCGCGTCTCTACGGAGTGAAGCCGAGGGCGGAGCGCTGCAAGCTCACGGCGAACCGGCTCGCGGAGTTCCAGGGCGAGCAGGGTGGATCGCGCGAGGGGCGGGCGCTCGTTGCGCACGGTCCCACCACGCGCCGCGAGTTCTTTGCGCTCCTGCGAGCTGAGAAGCGCGCGCAGCTCGGTTGAGCGGGCGAGGTAGCCAGGCCGGCCGTCGGCGCGCGCTCCGGCCACGCCGCCTCCGATCGCCTACCGGCTGCCCGACGAGTGACCGCCGCGGCCCCCGGACGTCCCGCGGTGGACGTCGGTCACCACGTTCTCGATCCAGTCGATCTCGGAATCGAGCGCGAGCATCAGGCCAGCCTGCTGCTCCGGCGAGAGGCCGGGCAGGACGCCCTGGAAGAGGCGAGCGCCGTAGGGCTCGACGATGCGGACCTGCAACCAGCCGACCGGCCCGCCGTCCTGGTCCCGGATCGTGGCGCGATAGGTACCCTGGATGTCCAGAGTGGTCTGCGCGTTGCGGGTCAGAACGCTGTAGCCGCTGTTGCCGTCGAGGCGTTCGAAGGGGCCGAGCCGAAGCGGCGTCCCGGTGGCCGGCAAGAGGGTCAGGTGCACGGCGCTGGCGTCCCAGGCCGGCGCGACGCCGGCAGCTGGGTGTGCGCCGGCGTCGTAGATCACGACCTGCGCAGGCGCGGTGACTCGCAGCGTGCCCTGGGTGCCCCGGGTCGTCCGCACGCGGAACGGGGCGTTCCGCTCAGGTTGATCCACGCCGGTGGCTCCACGATGCCGGTGTCGCTGCCCGGGAGCCGATCCAGCAGGAAGCCGTCGTGTACCTGGTGGGCGGCGAAGGTGGCCTGGGGATCCAGCTCGGAGGTCTGGAGGGCGGTCGGCGCGCAGCCGCTCGCAGCATAGGCGAGCACGAGGCCGATGGCGACGAGCGCGGTCCGCACCGGAGACATCTGTTGTCGCATGCGTGCGCCGGCGTCGCGGGTCGGTCAAGCCGCCCAGGCAGGCACGGGCGCCGAGGCGTCAGCGATAGCCGGTCACGTCGGCTGGTTTCCCCGCGTCCTGGACCTCGGTGATGTACCGCCAGCAGTCGGGTTGGCTGCCGTCGAGGTCGGTGAAGCCGTAGATCTTCGCCAGCTGGCCGCTGGACAGCGACGCTCCGTTCCAGCGCGACACGTCGGGGTCGCCGGCCAGCGCCACGACGGCCCGGCCGACGAACGCCGGAGTCTCGGAGATGGCGAAGTGGGGCGAGCGCGTCGTCGCGTCATGCCAGCTCGACTCGGTGACGCCGTAGGCCTCGAGCATGGCCTCCGATCGGAGCCAGCCCGGCGTGAGTGACACCGCTGTCGCGTGGCGGGGTCGCAGCTCGTGGGCCAGCGCGAACGCCATCCGATTCACCGCCGCCTTCGCGAGGTCGTAGAAGAACGAGACCCGGTAGTTGGTCGCGTTGTAGTCATCGGTGCCGTCGGTCATCTCGACGACCAGCCCGCCCGGCATCTCGATGAGCAGGGGGATCGCGAAGTGGCTGGTGATGGCGTGCGTGTCGACCGCCAGCCGCAGGGTGCGCAGTCCATTCTCCAGCGACGATTCCCAGACCGACTTGCTCCACTCCATCGTGGTGGCACCCCAGATGTCGTTGACGAGAACGTGCAGGTGGCCTTGCTCGTTCCGGATGCGCGTCACCAGCGCCCGTACCTCGTCGGGAACGAGATGGTCTACCTGGACCGCGATGCCGTGGCCGCCGGCCTCGTCCACGAGTGCTGCGGTCTCCTCGATGGTCTCCGGTCGGTTCATCTCCGATCGATGCGACCGGGTCGTTCGCCCGCTGACGTAGACCGTCGCTCCGGCGGCACCGAGTTCGACGGCGATTCCGCGGCCGGCTCCCCGGGTCCCCCCGGCGACCAAGGCGACCTTTCCTGCGAGCGATGTCCCCATGCCGCCCAGTCTAACCGTGATGTGATCGCGGATCACGATGCAACGGCGTGCGACGACCTGCACGTCGTGGACGGTCGGCCGGTCACGAGTCGAGGCGCCCCTTGCGCACCAGGAACGGGCGCTCCACGAAGCGGTAGCTCAACGCGGAGAGCGCGAGGCACATGGCCGTGAGGGCCGCGATGACCAGCGCCGAGGAAACGCTCCATCCGTTGAACTGCCCCGGCCATGTGCGCCGGACGGCAAGGAGCGACAGGTGCATGAAGGGCGCGTGGATCATGTAGATCGAGTAGGAGAGGATGCCGAGCCGCGCCAGGACGGCGTTCGAGAAGAGCGCCTTCCCGCGCAGCGGCGCGAGCAGCAGCACGAGGATGAAGGCGGCCCACAGCGCGCCGTTGACGACGTGCCAGGGCTGATCGGGATACCCCATCTGCCGCGTCGGACCGATCGAGACGAGCCACTTGAGGAAGACGGCGTTCGTGAGGATCAGCGTGAGAAGCAGGAGATCGGCTCCGCCGCGAGAGAGCCAGTGCGTTCGGGCGAGGCGTGCGCGAATGCTCCCGCCGAAGCGTCGATACAGCGCCGCGGCTCCCACGCCCCAGGCGAACAGGGGGCCGCGCCCGAACACGGAGTTGATGAGCGCCATCTCTCCGTCGACGGACCGCATCTGGAGGACGCCCCGTACCATCGCGGCGTAGGCGACGACGTAGCCGCAGAAGAGCATCCCGCCGATCCAGCGGCCGCGCGGGGAGCGCCAGAAGAGCGCCAGGAAAGGAAGGAGCAGGTAGAACTGCACCTCGGTCGCCAGGCTCCACCAGACGTTGCTGTACGGCTCCAGCGAGGTGCGAACGCCCGGGAACGAGTTGAGGAACAGGAGATAGGGGAACGCCCAGCGGAGCTCGGCGAGGTGCTGCGCGGTGAGCACGGTCCCCACCACGACCGCGACGTAGTACAGGGGCAGGATGCGGAGCGCACGGCGAAGCGCGTACCGGCGGACGACGACTCGCCTGCCGTCCGACGCCTCCGCGAGGAAGGGCAGCGACAGGAGGAACCCGCTCAGGACGAAGAACAGGTCCACGCCGGTGAAGCCGGCGCGCACGAACGCCAGCGAGAGCGGTGTCGATTGCACGACCGAGAAGGGGAAGCGGGCGAAGCCGTCGACGTGGAACGTGAAGACGAGGAGGACGGCGACGCCGCGGACGGCCTCCAGCTCCGGGATGAACACGCTCGAGCGGCGGAGCCCGACGAGTGCCTCGCCGGGTTCGGCGCGCGACGCGGCCGCCGCATCGTCGAGAGAAGCGACAGGGGGAGCGGTCATCACGACGCGAAGCTAGCCCGGCCCGCGCACGCCGGTCAAAAGCAACGGGGTCGCCGGCGCGGGGAGGGCTTTCCGCCCACGGACGGCGAGGCGCTGAGCGCCCGACTCGCCTGACGCTGCCGCGCGCGGTTACCCCGCCGGGCGCACGGCGGGTACGCGGACCGTGAACACGCAGCCGCAGCCAGGCCGGTCGCGCAGCTCGACGTGCCCGCGATGCGCCTCGATCGCCTGGCGCACGATGGCGAGGCCGAGCCCGAGACCGGTCCGGTCCGCCGCGCGCTGCACGAACGGCTCGAACAGGTCCGGCCCGACGTCCGGAGGCAGGCCGCCGCAGCCATCCTCGACCTCGATGACCACCTCGGTGTCCCGGGCGTAGCCGCGCAGGGTGACGGTGGCGCCCCGCTCGCTGAACTTGACCGCGTTGCGCGCCAGGTTGCCGATCGCGGAATGGAGCAGGCGCTCGTCGCCGTCCAGCTCGAGCCCCGCGGACACGTCGGTGACGATGGTGAGACCGCGATCCTCGGCCTCGGGCGTCGCATCGAGCGCGACCGCCCGCAGCAGGCCGGCGACGGCGATTCGCGTGTACTCGGGCGTCACCCCGCCTCCCAGTCGCCCGGCGACGAGGACGTGATCGATCAGCTCGCGCAGTCGGACGAGGCTGCGGTCGAGGAGCTCGACGGCACGGAGCGGGGCCTGCTCGAGCGTCCGCCGGATGATGCTGAGTGACGTCCAGGCGGTGCTGAGCGGACCGCGGAGCTCGTGTGCGACGAAGCTGAGATGGCGCGCGCTCTGCTGGCGCTCCTCCTCGTCACGCCGGCGCGCGTAGGCGTTGACGGCCTCGGCGGCGCCGGTGTGGAGGCTGGTGAGCAGGATGCGCGCCTCGCGGGCCGAGATCGTCCCGCCGTCGTCGTTCACGGCCGCGAGAATCGTGTCGCCCAGCAGACCGTACTCGCGGACCACCTCGTCGACGTCGAATCCCGTTCGCCAGCGCTGGCGTCCATGCTGCGGCGCCACCTCGCTGTCCTCGGGCAGGGCGCTCGGCCGTGCCGGGTCGAGCGCCGCCACCAGCTCCGCGACGAAGGCCGGCATCTCGTCGACGAGCTCGGCACGGCTCAGGTCGTCGGTGCCGAGACGCTCGCGGAGCCGGTGCCGCCATCGTTCGATGAGGCTGTCTCCGCGGTCGCGCAGGAAATCGTGCAGGGTGGTGATCGTCGGCATGCGTGGCGGTCAGGAAGGCGTGAGACTGACCGACCGTGGACCACCTGTCCAGCGGTCGTATGGCTCGGCGGTCACTGTGCTGGCAGTCGGGTACCGGGGCGCCCGTGTGGTTGCGGAGGTCCTGCGGGGCGTGCAGAGGGATCCTCGTCGACGATGGAGAACGCAAGGGACCCTCGCGCGCCCGTGGCCGATGCGCTGCAGGCGCTCGACGTGCGGAACCTGACCCTGTGCATCCACGACGCCAGCTTCCCCGGCGACGCCGACGAGGACATCGGCCGCGGAGCCCCGTCCTCGCGCGGCGGGCTCCGCTTCCTGGACTTCGTGCGGACGCTCGGATTCACCGGATTGCAGCTCGGTCCGGACGGGATGACACCGCCCGACGAGCCGTCGCCGTATCGCGGGGCGGCGTTTCCGAAGCAGATCCTCTCGATCGCGCTCGCGCCGCTCGCCGGGGATGCGGAATGGGAGGGTCTGCTGCCGGCCGACGCGCTCGCGCGGGCGGTCGCGGGAAGACCGGCCGGTGCAGGCGAGCATGCCGATCACGAGGAGGCCGCGCGCCTCCAGGCGCGCGCGCTGCGGGCGGCGTTCGCCGCGTTCGCCGGCCCCGGCCGGAAGTCCTTCGCGGGCGTCGCTGCCGAACAGCGGCGCTTCGAGGACGCCAACGCATGCTGGCTCGAGCGCTACGAGCTCTTCGAGGCGTTGCGCGGGGCGTACGGCACCGGTGACGTGGGCGCCTGGGGAAGTCCGGCGGGTCGCTCGCCCGATGCGAGACTCTGGGACCCGGAGTGCGCGGGAGCCGTCGAGCGCCGGCGCGCGATTCGTGCCGCCCATGCCGAGGCGATCGCGTTCTTCCGCTTCACGCAGTTCATCGCGCACGCGCAGCGGAAGCGATTCTCCACGACGGCGCGGAGCCTGGGCCTGCGCCTTTTCGGGGACCTCCCCATCGGGTTGTCGACCGAGGACGAATGGTGCCATCCGGGACTCTTCCTCGAGGCCCATCGCATGGGCGCACCGCCCAGTCGGACGACTTCGGAGGGCCAGCCCTGGGGCTATCCCGTGTTCGACCCGCGCCGGTACGTCGAGGGTGGTTCGAGGCCCGGACCCGTGCTGGCCTTCCTCGCCGCGCGGCTCGAGCGCATGTTCGCCGACGTCGACGGCGTCCGCGTCGATCACCCGCACGGGCTGGTCTGCCCGTGGGTGTACGACGCTCGCAGCGGCGACGACGCGCGAGCAGTCAAGACCGGGGCGCGTCTCTTCGAGTCGCCCGCGCTGGCCGATCACCCCGACCTCGCGGCGTACGCGATCGCGCGGCCGGACCAGCTCAATCCGGATCCAGGAACGCCGCGGTACGCCGACGACTGGGTGGTCGCCCTCGACCCCGAGCAGGTTCGGCGCTACGCGGTCCTCGTCGACGTCATCGTCGCGGCGGCGCACAGGTTCGGACGCAGCACGGATGACGTGGTGTGCGAGGTGCTCTCGACGCTGCCCACACCGCTCGCGCGCGTGCTCGGCGCTCACGGCCTCGGCCGGTTCCGCGTGACGCAGAAAGCCGTGCTGTCGAATCCGGCCGACGCCTACCGGAGCGAGAATGCACGGCCGGAGGACTGGATCATGGTGGGCACCCACGACACGCATCCGATCTGGGCGGTGGTCGGGACGTGGGGCCGCTCCGGCGAGGTGCGAGCGCGAGCCGGGTATCTCGCCAGCCGCCTGGCTCAGCGTCCCGGTGGGCGGGAGGCCCTGGCGCGCGCGCTGGCCGCCGACACGGGACTGCTGGTGCACGCCCAGTTCGCCGATCTGTTCGCCAGTCCCGCGCGCAACGTGATGGTCTTCTTCGCCGACCTGTTCGGCCTGCGCGAGTCCTACAACGTGCCGGGGACGGTCGGGCCGAAGAACTGGAGCCTGCGTGTCCCGCCCGACTACGCCGCCGGCTACCGGACGGATCGTCGCGCGGGACGCGCGCTCGACCTGCCACTCGCGCTGGCGATGGCGCTCCGGGCGAGAGGGGTCGAGGAGGGCGATCTGCTGCGGGGGCTGGACGCGGCAGCGGCACCCGTGACCGCCGGCGCCGTCCGGGGCGGCGCCTGATCCGCCGCCGAAAGGGTTCTCGACAGGGGCCAGCTTCGCTGGCAGTCTCGTCGGGGCCCGAGGGCCACGCGGGCGCGAGCGGTCGCGCCGCGCGTGGCGGCCGGCGAGCAGATCCCGAGCGATCTCATGAGAGACACCGCGCAGCCGGAGAGGGACGTGAGGTCGCCGCGTGCCGCGCACGAGCGCGCCCGCGAGACGCCGCGTACGGCGGTGGCGACGTCGCCGCCGCGGGTCGTCATCGAAGGCGTGACGCCCGAGATCGAGGGCGGCCGTTTCGCGGTGAAGCGGGTGGTCGGCGAGCGCGTGACCGTCGGCGCCGACGTGTTCGCCGAGGGCCACGATCGGCTTGCCGCGGTGCTGCGCATGCGGCGCTGGGGCGAGCCGACCTGGCACGAGATCCCCATGGAGCCACGCGAGAACGATCGCTGGGAAGCGACGTTCACCGTGACGGAGCTGGGTACCTACGAGTACGTGGTGCACGCATGGGTCGACGCCTTTGCGTCCTGGCGCGGAGGGTTGGCGAAGAAGTCCGCCGCAGGGCTCGACGTGACGAGCGAGCTGCTCGAGGGCGCCGCGCTCCTCCGGCGCGCGGCCGAGCGCGCCGGGGGCGCCGATCGGAACTGGCTCTCCGAGCAGGCTCGCATGGTCGGCGGTAGCGGCGAGATGACGGTCCGGACGAGCGCGGCGCTGGCGCCGGAGCTCGCCGCCTGTGTCGCGCGGCATCCCGATCGCACGGCCGAGAGCCGCTACGATCACGTCCTGCACGTGACGGTCGATCGCGAGCGGGGGCAAGCCGGCGCGTGGTACGAGATGTTCCCGCGCTCGGCGGCGGCCGAGGCGGGGCGCCACGGGACGCTCGCCGACGTCGTCGCGCGCCTTCCGTACGTCGCGGGGATGGGCTTCGACGTCCTGTATCTCCCGCCGATTCACCCCATCGGCCGCACCCATCGCAAGGGACGCAACAATACGCCAACCGCCGGGCCGGAAGATCCGGGCAGCCCGTGGGCCATCGGCGCCGCGGAGGGCGGCCACGACGCCGTGCATCCGGAGCTCGGGACGCTGGCCGACTTCGACCGTCTGGTCGCCGCCGCCCGGGACCACGGACTCGAGATCGCCCTCGACCTGGCCTTCCAGTGCTCGCCCGACCACCCGTGGGTCGCGGCGCACCCGGGCTGGTTCCGGCACCGGCCGGACGGCACGGTGCAGTACGCTGAGAATCCCCCGAAGAAGTACCAGGACATCTACCCGCTCGATTTCGAATGCCGCGACTGGCGGGCGCTGTGGGACGAGCTGCGGCGGATCGTGCTCTTCTGGGTCGACCACGGCGTGCGCATCTTCCGCGTCGACAATCCCCACACCAAGCCTTTCGCCTTCTGGGAATGGTTGATCCGCGAGGTCCAGGCGGTGCAGCCCGAGGTGCTCTTTCTGGCCGAGGCGTTCACGCGCCCGAAGGTGATGCGCTATCTCGCCAAGGTCGGCTTCTCGCAGTCGTACACCTACTTCACCTGGCGGAACACCAAGGCCGAGCTGATCGAGTACATGACCGAGCTCACCCGGACGGACGTGCGCGAGTACATGCGGCCCAACCTGTTCGTCAACACGCCCGACATCTTGAACGAGTACCTCCAGGTGGGCGGCCGGCCGGCGTTCCAGATCCGCTTCCTCCTCGCCGCGACGCTCGGCGCTACCTACGGCATCTACGGCCCGCCCTTCGAGCTGTGCCAGGCGCGCGCCATGTCCGGTGCCGAGGAGTACGAGGACGGCGAGAAGTACGAGGTCCGGCACTGGGACCTCGAGCAGCCGGACAGCCTGCGCGCCTTCATCGCGCGGGTGAACGAGATCCGGCGCGAGAACCCGGCCTTCCGCTCGAACGACCGGCTGCGCTTCTGTCCCGTCGACAACGACCGGCTCATCGCGTACGTGAAGACCACGGCGGATCTCGGAAATCAGGTGCTGGTGATCGTGACGCTCGATCCTCACCACCCGCAGAGCGGCTGGGTGGACGTTCCGCTGGAGGAGATGGGCCTCGATCCGCGCCAGCCGTTCCAGGTCCACGACCTGCTCGGCGACGCGCGCTTTCTCTGGTCCGGACCGCGCAGCTTCGTGGCGCTCGATGCGAACGCCGTGCCGGGTCACGTGTTCCGCATCCGGCGGCGGCTGCGCACCGAGCGAGACTTCGACTACTTCCTGTGATTCTGGACTGGATGTGCGGGTGAAGGGTCCGCGAGCAGGGCTCGACGCGTCGAGCACGGAGCAGTTCTGGTACAAGGACGCGGTCTTCTACGAGCTGCGGGTAGGGGCGTTCGCCGACAGCAACGCCGACGGCGCCGGGGACTTCCCGGGCCTGACCCAGCGGCTCGACTACCTGCACGATCTCGGGGTCAATACGCTGTGGCTGCTGCCGTTCTACCCGTCGCCCTTTCGCGACGACGGCTACGACATCTCGGACTACACGAAGATCCATGCGGACCTCGGCACGCTCGAGGACTTCCGCGAGTTCCTCCGCGAGGCGCACGCGCGTGGCCTGCGCGTGGTGACCGAGCTGGTCATCAACCACACCTCGGACCAGCATCCCTGGTTCCAGCGTGCACGCCGTGCGCCGCCGGGAAGCCGGTGGCGCGACTACTACGTGTGGAGCGACACGCCGGAGCGATACAAAGATGCGCGCGTCATCTTCAAGGACTTCGAGCCCTCGAACTGGACCTGGGACCCGGTCGCGAAGGCCTACTACTGGCATCGCTTCTACTCGCATCAGCCGGACCTGAACTTCGAGAATCCCGCCGTCAGGAAGTCGGTCTTCGCCGCCCTCGATTTCTGGTTCAATCTCGGGGTCGACGGCCTGCGCCTCGACGCCGTTCCCTACCTGTACGAGCGCGAGGGGACGAACTGCGAGAACCTTCCCGAGACCCACGCGTTCCTGAAAGAGCTTCGCCGCCACGTCGACGAGCGCTATCGCGACCGTATGCTCCTCGCCGAAGCCAACCAGTGGCCCGAGGACGCCGTCGGCTACTTCGGCGCCGGCGACGAGTGCCACATGGCGTTCCACTTCCCCGTCATGCCGCGGCTGTTCATGGCGTTGCACATGGAGGACCGCTTCCCGATCGTCGACATCCTCGATCAGACGCCGGGCATTCCCGAGAGCTGTCAGTGGGCGCTCTTCCTGCGCAACCACGACGAGCTGACGCTCGAGATGGTGACCGACGAGGAGCGCGACTACATGTATCGCGTCTACGCGCACGACGCGCAGGCGCGCATCAACCTCGGCATCCGCCGCCGCCTGGCGCCCCTGGTCGGGAACGACCGCCGCCGCTTCGAGCTGATGAACGCCCTCCTCTTCTCGCTGCCGGGAACCCCCGTCATCTACTACGGCGACGAGATCGGGATGGGGGACAACTTCTATCTCGGCGACCGCAACGGCGTGCGCACGCCGATGCAGTGGAGCGGCGACCGCAACGCCGGCTTCTCACGCGCCAACGCGCAGCGGCTCTACCTCCCCGTCATCGTGGATCCGCAGTTCCACTACGAGAGCGTCAACGTCGAGACGCAGCAGAACAACCCGCACTCGCACCTGTGGTGGATGAAGCGGCTGATCACCCTGCGCAAGCGCCACCGGGCATTCGGTCGGGGGACGATCACCTTCCTCTATCCCAGCAACCGCAAGGTGCTGGCCTTCATCCGGCGGTATCAGGACGAGCAGCTGCTGGTCGTGGTGAACCTGTCCCGCTTCGTCCAGTACGTCGAGCTCGACCTCTCCGCCTTCAAGGGGCTGGTGGCGGTGGAGCTGTTCGGGCGCACGCTCTTCCCGCCGATCGGCGAGCTGCCCTATCTCCTGACGCTCGGTCCCCACTCGTTCTACTGGTTCGCTCTGGAGCGACCGCCGGCGGCAGAGGCCGTCACCGCCGCGACGCAGGAGACGAGTCCGCCGCGCCTCCAGGTGACGGGAACGTGGGAGGACGTCTTCGAGGGTGAGGCGGGTATGGCCTTCGCGGCGGCGCTGCCCGGGCTGCTCCGCGGGCGTCGCTGGTTCGGGGGCAAGGCGCTCGACATCAAGGCGACCACCATCGCGGCCACCGTCCCGTTCGAGCACGAGGCCGGATCGATCCGCTTCACGTTCATTCGCGTCGACTACGTGCAGGGGACGCCGGACATGTACGTGTGGCCGCTCACCTTCGCGTCAGGGGTCGCCGCGGTCGCGGTCCAGGGCAACGCCCCGGAGGCGGTCGTCGCCCAGCTCGATGTGAACGGCCGCAACGGTTCCACGGTGACGGGGCTGCTCTACGATGCCATGGCCGACCCGACGGCGTGCGCGGCGCTCCTCGACGCCATCGGCCGGCGGCGGCAGTTCAAGGGATCGGGTGGCGAGCTCATCGGGGTGCGGACGAGGGCGTTTCGCGAGCTGCGCGGACCGGCGGACGCTCCGATCGGCGCTTCCCTGATACGCGGCGAGCAGAGCAACACGTCGGTCATCTACGGCGACCGGCTCGTCCTCAAGCTCATCAGGCGCGTCGCCGACGGAGTCAACCCGGACCTGGAGATCGGTCGCTTCCTCACCGAGCGTGCCCGCTTCCCGTACACGGCGGCGGTCGGCGGGGCGCTCGAGTACCGCACCGGGACCGGCACGGGCGAGCCGACGACGGTTGCGATCCTGCACCAGTTCGTGCCGAACTCGGGCGACGCCTGGCGCTACACCCGGGAAGAGGTGCAGCGGTACTTCGATCGCGCCCTCGCGAAGCATCAGGAGGGCATCAAGGTCACGGTGTCCGATCACTCCCTCCTCGACCTGACCGGCGAGGAGCCGCCGCCCCTCGTCGCGGAGACGCTCGGCGCCTACATCGAGTTCGCGCGTCTCCTCGGCCGGCGCACGGCCGAGATGCATCAGTCCCTCGCCTCGCGCGACGACGATCCGGCGTTCGCCCCGGAGCCGATCACCGGCTTCTACCAGCGGGGACTCTACCAATCGATGCGCAACCTGAGCGCGCGCGTCCTGCGCCTGCTGAACGAGCGCGGCCGGTCACTGCCGGCCGACGTGCAAGCCGATGCGCGCTCGCTGGCGGGCATGCGGGACAAGATACTGGGAGCGTTCAACGCCATCCTCGGTGGGACCATCGCGGCGACGCGGATTCGTTGTCATGGCGACTATCACCTGGGACAGGTCCTCTACACCGGAAAGGACTTCGTCATCATCGACTTCGAGGGCGAGCCGGCGCGGCCCCTGACCGAGCGCCGGCTCAAGCGCTCGCCGCTGGCCGACGTGGCGGGGATGCTGCGCTCGTTCGACTACGCGGCCCATACACCGCTGTACGAGGCGGGCGCGGTGAAGGTCATCCGTCCCGAGGACATGCCGATCCTGGCCCCGTGGGCGCGTTTCTGGCAGCTCTGGGCGTCGTCGTCGTTCTTGCGCGCCTACCTGCAGCAGATCGGCGACGGACCGCTGGTGCCGCCTACGCGCGAGGACCTCGCGCGGCTGCTCGGCGTGCTGGTCCTCGAGAAGAACGTGTACGAGCTCGGCTACGAGCTCAACAATCGTCCGGACTGGGTCCGGGTCCCGCTCGCGAGCATCCTTCGCACGCTCGCCAGCAAGCGCTGAACGGAGACGCCGCATGAATCGCGCCGCCCAGGTTTCCACGACGCCGCAGGCCGTGACCCTGCTCACCGATCAGGACCTCTACCTCTTCAACGAGGGCACGCATCTCGGGCTGGCCGACAAGCTCGGCGCCCATGCCATGACCGCCGGCGGCGCTGCGGGGACCTGCTTCGGGGTCTGGGCGCCGAATGCGGAGGCGGTCTCCGTGATGGGCGACTTCAACGGGTGGCGGCCGTCGGAGCATGCGCTGCGCCCGCGCGCGGCGTCGGGGATCTGGGAAGGGTTCGTGCCCGGGGTCGGGCGCGGGGCGCACTACAAGTACCACGTCGTGTCGCGCCTCGGCGGCTACCAGGTCGACAAGGCCGATCCCTTCGCGTTCCACGGCGAGGTGCCCCCGCGGACGGCCTCGATCGTGTGGCCGCTCGAATACGAGTGGAGCGACGGTGAGTGGATGGCGGAGCGGGGCGGTCGCAACGCGCTGGGCGCTCCGCTCGCCATCTACGAGGTGCACCTGGGCTCGTGGCGCCGCGTGCCGGAGGACGGTAACCGCTCGCTCGGCTACCGCGAGATCGCGCCGCTGCTGGCGGACTACGTCGGCGCGGCGGGGTTCACCCACGTCGAGCTCCTGCCCATCATGGAGCATCCGTTCTACGGCTCGTGGGGGTATCAGACGACCGGCTACTTCTCGCCCACCAGCCGCTACGGGACGCCGCAGGACTTGATGTACCTGATCGACTACCTTCACCAGCGCGGGATCGGCGTCATCCTCGACTGGGTTCCGTCGCACTTCCCGACCGACGAGCACGGCCTCGGCTTCTTCGACGGCGAGCACCTCTTCGAGCACCAGGATCCGCGACAGGGCTTCCACCCCGACTGGGGCAGCTTCATCTTCAACTACGGCCGCAACGAGGTGCGCAGCTTCCTCCTGAGCAGCGCGCTCTTCTGGCTCGACCGGTATCACGCGGACGGCCTTCGCGTGGATGCCGTCGCCTCCATGCTCTACCTCGACTACTCGCGCCGCGCCGGGGAGTGGATTCCCAACAAGTACGGGGGGCGGGAAAACCTCGAGGCGATCGATTTCCTCCGCCATCTGAACACGAGCGTCTACGAGCGCCAGCCCGCGGTGCAGACGTTCGCCGAGGAATCGACCGCCTGGCCGATGGTGTCGCGCCCGACGTACGTCGGCGGGCTGGGGTTCGGGATGAAGTGGGACATGGGCTGGATGCACGACACGCTCGCCTACATGTCGCACGAGCCCGTCCACCGGAAGTTCCACCACAGCGAGCTGACCTTCCGGATGATGTACGCCTTCGCGGAGAACTTCGTCCTGCCCCTCTCGCACGACGAGGTCGTGTACGGGAAAGGCTCTCTGCTGGGAAAGATGCCGGGCGGCGAGTGGCAGCAGCGCGCCAACCTGCGCCTCCTCCTGGGCTACATGTACACCCAGCCCGGCAAGAAGCTCCTCTTCATGGGCGGCGAGTTCGGGCAGTGGCGCGAGTGGAATCACGAAGCGAGCCTCGACTGGCATCTGCTCGACCAGCCGGAACACGCGGCGCTCCTGCGCTGGGTCCGCGACCTGAACACGACCTATCGCGGCGAACCGGCCCTCCACGAGCTCGACACCAGCGTCGGGGGCTTCGAGTGGATCGACTGCAACGATGCGGAGCAGAGCGTGCTCGTCTTCGCCCGTCGCGCCCGCTCGAGCTCCGACGTCCTCATCGTCGCCTGCAACTTCACGCCCGTGCCGCGCGGGAACTACCGGATCGGCGTGCCCACCCCGGGCCGCTGGGCCGAGACCCTGAACAGCGACGCGCCGCTCTACGGCGGCAGCGGACAGGGCAACCTGGGCGGCGTCGTCACGGCGCCGGTCCGCTGGCACGGGCGTCCGCAGTCGATCAACGTCACGTTGCCGCCGCTCGGCATGGTCGTGTTCAAGGGCAGCGGTGGCGCCCCGGGGTAGTCGGGCGTGATCAGGCCCAGGGATCGTAGGAGCCGAAGCTCCAGAGCTGTCCCTCGGGATCACGCGCGGCGTAGCCCCGCCCGCCGTAGTCCTTGTCCTGGATGTCGTCGACGATCTCCGCGCCGGCGGCCTTGGCACGGGCGTAGTGGACGTCGACGTCCGGGATGACGACGTAGGCGGTCTGGGTGACGGCGCCGGCCTGGCGGGCGGTCTTCACCAGCTTTCCCCAGGCGTCGTCACGCCACGAGCCCAGCATGATCATGCCCTCTCCGAGCGTGAGCTGCGCATGCTCGATGACGCCGTTGTTGCCCGGCACCACGAGATGCCGCGTGAAGCCGAAGGCCTCGCACAGCCAGTCGATCATGCGGGGCGCGTCCTGGTAGCGCATCGTGGGGATGACGGATGCCTTCATGTCGGAACCTCCTCCTCCGCGGCATGGTCCCCGTCAGGGGCCGGATGCCGGTCGTTTCGGAGTCTCATACGGCGACAGCCGGCCGCGGTCTTGGAAAAAAACGCCGCCTGCGAGCTGCCGGCCGCGTCAGCGGGACCGGCCGGCCGGCTGCTTCTCGTCCGACCCCGCCACCAGCGCCGTCGCCATGGCCCGCAGCACGGCGAGCAGCTGCTCGCGCTGGCGCTGCGAGAGCCCGTTGTAGAGACGCAGCACCTCCTCGATCCCGGGGTCGTGGGTCGGCGCGAAGCTCGGGTAGACGCCGTCCCCGTCCGGGATGTGCGCCCCGGCCGCGACCAGCGCACGCGCCTCGGGAGAGAGGACCTCCTGGTCGAGGTGGGCGAGCGCTCCGCGCAGCGCCCCGCAGGTCTTGATGACGACGAGGAGCGGGGTGGCGAGGCCACGGCCGTTCTCCAGGCGGCTGATTGCTCCCTGGCTCACGCCCGCGATGCGGGCGAGCTGCTCCTGGGAGAGACCGAGGAATTCACGGATCCGGAGCACCTGGGCTCCCAGATCGCGCATCCAGCGTGGCCAGTCAGTCGCGGTCGATGTCTTCTCGGTATCGGACGTGGAGGGCTCCCGAGGGCGCGTATGCAGCGTGTCGTGAAGGTGCAGTATACGCGAGACGTCGATGCGTGGAAGCTACCCCGAGGTACTACCCGATCTGGCGCCTTATGGCCGGTGCGCTAGACATCCACGAGGGCCGCCGTACCGGACGGCGGGGCAGCGCGCGCCCGGATGCTTCCCGCACGGCCTGCCGCCCCCGTATGTTAGATGCGGTGCACGTGGGACGCTGGCTGCCGCTGATCCTTCTCGGAATGTCCGGGCTCGCCCTGGCCGCGCCGCCGTGTCCGGCACCCGGAACGATCGCGATCCAGGCCGAGAATCTCGCCCCCGGGGGGACGATGTCGCTGCGGGTCCGGGGCGAGCTGCTCGCCGAGGACACCACCTGCGCCGGTGCCGGCGCGGCGAGCTACGACACGACGGTCACCTGCAGCGGCCAGGGACCGGTACGCTGCGGCGAGGTCCCCGGGCTGCGACCGGGCGCCTGGGTGCACCACCTCGACGTCCAGGTTGCGGGCTCGGAGGCGCAGCACCAGAGCCAGCGCACGGTCGTGCTGGCGAGCGCGCCGGGGGTGTCGAACGTCGTCGGCTGGACGGTCTTCCCGCGCACCTTCGTCGTCCACGACGCCGGCAACGACGACTTCCGGACCAAGCTCGACATGGCGGCCGCCTTCACGGCGTCCGGCCCGGACGTCCGCGCGCTGGTGACGTTCGATCCCGACGTCTTCCCCGGCGGCGGCACTCCGACCAAGGTGACGGTCGGCTTCCGTCGAGGGCCGCCGAAGTCGTGCGACGACCCGACACCTGCGCCGACGGCAAGAAGGCCGCCCACTGTCTCGTCGGGTCGCGCATCACGGTCGACGCGCTCGACGACCGCGGCGAGCGCGGCGGCGTCGTCCTGGTGAACGGCACCTGCGAGCGCTACCTGCTGCGCATCTACGGCAGCGACAACGTCCTGCGCGGGCTCGAGATGCTCGGGATCGAGGGCGACCCCGAAAACTCTGCCGACGTCGTCGATACGCTCGCAATCGTGGGAGCGGACGCGCAGCGCAACCGCATCGAGCAGTGCGTGGTCCGGGGCGGCGCGGCGGTGCGACGGGCAACGGCGACGCGCTCAGCGTCGGCGACGGCGCGGGCGACGCCCGGCGGCGCCGAGCATGACGCGGTGATCGTCGACTCGGAGATCACCGGCGCGCAGGACAAGGGCGTCAAGGTCAGTACGGGGCGGCCACGCCACCGTCGCCGAGCAGCTGCATGCACGACAACGCGAACGGCGGCATCCAGAGCCACCGAAGGCGGTCACGTCACCGCGATCCGAAACGTCGTGCAGCTGAACCGCCTGGGGAAATCGAAGGATCACAAGGCGGAGAACGGCCTCCTGGTCGGTGATCCCGAACGAGGTCGGGGAGTGCGAACACGATGACCACCGACGGCAACATGGTGCGCTTCTCCGGGGCGCGCGGCATCTCGGTGGTGAACGCGGGCGGCGGGCGTCGTTCACGAACGACTTCGTGGCCGAGAACGCAGCAGGCCGGGATCCGGGTGGAGACGACGCATCCCGGGCCCGACGCCCGTGGCGCTGCTGCGCGGGGTCGGGCTCGCATGCAACCACAAGCGGGTCATCGGCACGTGTGTCCCCAGCCGGGAGGGAGCCATGCGCGCGGCAACGAGCGATTGCATGGCCGTGGGCATGTGCCGCTACCCGCCGGGCGGGGAGCCGGACGGCTTCGGCGTCTCGGTGGGCTTCGGTCTGGCGAACGACGTGGACCTCTGCGCGGCGGCGGATGCTCGAACCCGATCGTGGACCTCGGGACGGGCGGCCGTGACGCGGGACGGAACGCGCTGGCGCAGAACCCGAACCCGACCTCGGCAGCGGCGTCAACCTGAACAACCAGCTCGACGAGTGCTCCGCCCATCCCTGCCCGCGGGAATCAGTGGCAGGACTGCGGCAACGGCCCGATGTGCAACGTGGCCCAGGTGCAGGCCCTCGACCTGCGTCCGCCGGGCACGACCGCTGCCGACATCGGGACTCCGACCGGGCCCGGGGGCGGTCCACCGCCGGTGGTCGCGCGCATCGTTCCCGCGCGTCCCCGGGCGGGAGATTTCGTCCGCGTGTACAACGGCAGCCTCGACGGCAACGGGGGAACCTTCAACGCCATCGACGGCGTGGCCTGCACCCCGCCGACCCCGCCGCTCGGGAATCCGGACCCGGACCGATCCCGGCGAGCCGGTCGGCCTCCCGAGCGATCCGTGCTCGCCCGCGAGCCCGGAGATCGTCGAGCAGAACCATACCGTCGGCCGCGGCAACCGCGTGACGATCACGGTCGGCGGGCAGGCGATCGACGCGGACGTGCACGCCGTGACTCCGACGATGCTGGTCTTCCAGATGCCCGTCGACTGTTACGCGGCCGGAACGCTCACCGTGACGCGCGGGAACGACGCGCCCAGCGCGCCCGTCACGTTCTGCGATCCGGGCGGCTGCGCCGAGCAGCCGGCCGGAGCCCTGTGCGACGACGGTGACGTGTGTACGCTCGACGACCGCTGCGACGGCCAGGGCGCGTGCGTGCCGTCGTCGGTGCTCGACTGCAGCGCGCCGTGCCAGACGGGCGCGTGCGATCCGCAGGGCGGGTGCATCCTGCGCGCGGCAGGGGCCGGATGCAGCGACGGCGACGCCTGTACCGCCGGCGACCACTGCGACGGCGTCGGCACGGCGTGCATCCCGGGGCCGCCGGTCGCCTGCACCGGCGTCTGCTCGACGGGAACCTGCGAGCCGGGGCGCGGGTGCCTGCCGCGGCCGGCGTCCACGACGTGCGACGACGGCAACGTCTGCACGGTCGGGGACCACTGTGCGGGAACGGCCGACACCTGCATCGCGGGTGCGGCGCTCGGCTGCGACGACGGGAACCCCTGCACGGCGGACGCCTGCGACCCCGCGACCGGCTGCACGCACGCCGCCCTCGCCGACGGCGCGCTGTGTCCGGCGATCGACGGCTGCCACGCACCGGCACAGTGCCGTGGCGGGGCCTGCGATCCGGGACCGGAGATCCGGTGCAGCGACGGCGACTTCTGCACCGACGACCGGTGCGACCCGGAACAGGGCTGCGTCTATGCGGCGGCGACCGGCGGACGCCGGACCGGGTGTCGCATCGACGAATTGCGCTTCCTGCTGAGCGACCTGCCCGATGGCAGCGCCGCCATGGGTCGCCGGCTCGGCAAGCGGCTCGACGTTGCGGAGGCGGCGCTCGCGAAGGCCGAGGGGGCGACGAAGGCGAAGCACATGCGGCGCAGTCTCAGGAAGGCACGGACCGTCCTGCAGGGGTTCCTCGGGGCGGTCCGGCGCAGCCGCCGCGTGCTCGGCGCCACGCTCGAGCACCGGCTCGTGCGCAGCGCCAAGACGGCGATCGCCGCCCTGGCATCGCCTGCGAGCTGACCGACCGGCGGATCTCAGGAGCGGCACTCGACCTTGGTCGGTGGCGTGCGCTCGCAGGCCATCACCTGCGTCACGCCCGATGCGAGCAACGCGCACGTGTTGGTGACGGCTGCCGTGCGGGCCTCCGCCTCCGAGTTCGCGTCCACGGCGCGGCACGCCTGGCGCCCCTCGAAGTCGATGCAGACCTCACAGCGCACGCCGCCGACGCGCAGGCTCGAGTAGACGACGAAGCCGATCAGCGCCAGCAGCACCACGGCGGTGACCCACGACGTCCACTTCATGCGCGGCCACCCCTACGTGACCTCCGTCGGCGGCTCAAGCCGGACGGCAGAACGACCGGCGGAAATGGCCTCGACTCCCGGTCGCCGCTCGACTACGAAGGGCAGCGGCCGTGCGTGCTCCCGTGTTCATATGCTCGGCGTTCGTCGCGCAGTACCCGAGCGGCGGCGGGGTCTACTGGATCCCGCTGCAGTACGTGCGCGGGCTCCGGGAGCTCGGCGTCGACGCCTACTGGCTCGAGTTCCTCTGGACCCAGGGCGACCGCGGCGGGGACCAGAAGTGCATCGACACGTTTCTGCGCCGCGCTCGCGAGTTCGGGCTGAGCGACCAGGTGGCCCTGATCTACTTTCCGGAGGGCACGCGGGACGAGCCGCCCGGGCGCGCCGAGCACTTCGGGATGACGGCCGCGGCCCTCGCGGAGCGCCGGCGGGACGCGCTGCTGCTCAATCTCGCGAACAGCGCCACGGCGCCGTTGCGCGCGGGCTTCGGGCGCACCGCGCTTCTCGATCTCGATCCCGGCACCTTCCAGCTCTGGGCCCGCGAATGGGACATGGGGGTCGGCGGGCACGATGCCCATCTCACCATCGGCATGAACCTCGGCGCTCCGGACTCGCCGATCCCGCTGAGCGGCGTCGACTGGGCGAGAGTGTGGCCGACCGTGCATCTCCCCTCGTGGGCGTTCCAGCCGCTGCCGCCGCAGGAGGCGCCCTACACGACGGTGACCCAGTGGTGGAACAATCACTACGCCTTCCTCGACGGCGACACCTACGACTGCAACAAGCGCTCCGGCTTCCTGCCGCTGCTGCCCCTCGCGGGGCGCGTGGCACCCGCGCTCGAGATCGCCGCGAACCTGCATGCCGACGAGACGGAGGATCGCGCGCTGATCGCGCAGCATGGCTGGCGGCTCGTGGACCCGGCCGCGGTCGCCGGCACACCCGCGTCCTTCCAGCGCTACGTGCAACGCTCGCGGGGAGAGCTGAGCGCCACCAAGCCGGCCTACGTCAAGGCGCGCGCCGGATGGATCAGCGACCGGACCGTCTGCTACCTCGCCAGCGGGCGGCCGTGCATCGTCGAGGCCACCGGCGCCGAGGGGCACCTGCCGGCGAGCGCCGGACTGCGCGTCTTCTCCACGCTCGACGAGGCGGAGGACGCGGTGCGTGCGGTCGAAGCCGACTACGCCGCCGCGGCGCGGGGCGCACGCGCCCTGGCCGAGGAGGTGTTCTCGACCCGCGTGGTCCTCCCGGGACTTCTGGCGGCCGCGGGCGCTTGACAGCGCCGACCTCCGCTCGCTAGCGGCGTGGCGTGGACCTCGACGCGGACGCGCTGGTGGTGGGGGCGATCGACATGCACTGCCACCACGGCCCGGATCCGCACCGCGAGCGCAGCGTGGACGCGGCGGAGGCGGTGCGCGAGGCGGATGTGCTCGGGCTCCGCGCGCTGGTGCTCAAGAGCCACGCCTACCCGACCGGCCCGATCGCGATCCTGATGGAGAAGACCGCGCAGCGCGTGCGGGTGTTCGGCGGCATCTGCTGCGACTTCGAGGTCGGCGGCCTGAACCCGGCCGCGGTGGAGGGCGCCGTCCGGACCGGGGCGAGGGTGATCTGGATGCCGACGTTCTCGTCGGTCGTCGACCGGCGGAAGCTCGGCTTGCCGGGCCCCGGCATTCCGCTGCTCGACGACCGCGGCAGGCTCGTGCCCGCGGTCGAGGATATCCTCCGCCTGGCGCGCGAGCACGACTCCGTGGTGGCCACCGGCCACATCGACCTGCCGGAGCAGTTCGCGCTGGTGGATGCGGCGGTGGCGCTCGGGGTCCAGGTGCTGATGACGCATGCGCTCGAGACCCTCGTCGGCCCCGACCACACGCTCGGCCACGTGCTCGAGCTGGCCGACCGCGGCGCCATGATCGAGTTCACCTACCTCACCTGCATCCCGGGCGGGTTCGCCGCCACCGAGGCGCCGGAAGCCTTCGCGCGCGCCATGGCGGCGGTGGGCCCCGAGCGGGCGATCATGTCGACCGACTTCGGTCAGGTGCGGAGCCCGCACCCGGCCGAGGGAATGCGGCTGTTCATCGGCGAGATGCTGCACTGCGGCCTCGCGCCCAGCGCGCTGAACCTGATGGCGCGCCGCAACCCGGCCCGCCTGCTCGGACTCGAGTGAATGGGGGACGACCCGCTCCGTCTCGGCGTCCTCGGCGCCGCGCGCATCGCGCCCATGGCGCTGCTGGCGCCTGCCCGCCGGGTGCCCGAGGCGGTGGTGCTGGCAGTCGCCGCTCGCGATGCCCCCCGGGCCAGCGCCTTCGCCGCTCGTCATCGCATCCCGCGCGTGCACGCGACGTACGACGCGCTGCTCGCCGACCCGGAGGTCGAGGCGATCTACAACCCGCTGCCCAACTCGCTGCACGCGCCCTGGACGATCCGGGCACTCGAGGCCGGCAAGCACGTGCTGTGCGAGAAGCCGCTCTCGGCAACGGTCGCCGAGGCCGAGGCGATGGCGGCGGCCGCCGCGCGCAGCGGGCGCATCCTGATGGAGGCGTTCCACTACCGTTACCACGCGCTCTTCGGGCGCATGCGCGCCGTCCTGCGCGCCGGCGAGCTCGGGACGGTGCGGCACCTCGAGGCCCGTCTCTGCATCCCGCTCCTCCGGCGGAACGACATCCGCTGGCGCGCCGATCTCGGCGGCGGCGCCCTGATGGACACGGGCTGCTACACCGTTCATCTGCTGCGCCACCTCGCCGAGGCGGAGCCCGGGGTCGTGTCCGCGCAGGCCGCCTGGACGCGGGGCGGCGTCGACCGCTGGCTCACCGCCGATCTCCGATTCCCCGGCGATCGCAGCGGACGGCTCACCTGCGCGCTGCTGTCGTGCGTCCCGCTCCGCATCAGCGCGCGAGTGACGGGCTCGGCGGGCACGCTCCGGGTGCTCAATCCGATCGCGCCCCAGTTCTTCCACCGCTTGCGGATCGAGACGCCCGCCGGCCGCCGCGTCGAGCGCGTCGCCGGCGCCGCATCCTACGACGAGCAGCTGCGGGCCTTCGTCGGCGCCGTCCGGCGCGGCGAGCCGGTGCCGACCGATCCCCCGGACTCGATCGCCAACATGCGCGTCATCGAGTCGATCTACGCGGCGGTGGGCCGGCCGCGAGCCTAGCACTGATCGCGCGCGGCGTCCCGGCCCCCCAGCAGCCTGCCCAGCGCCGCGATCAGCGCGCGCGGATCGACCGGCTTGGCGACATGGTCGTCGAATCCGGCGGCGAGCGCGCGCGCGCGGTCCTCGGAGCCGGCCAGCCCCGTCATCGCGATCGTGATCGTCCTCGTGCCGCGTTCGGCATCGCGCGCGCGCATCTGCTGGATCAGGACATAGCCGTCCTGGTCCGGCATGCTGATGTCGCTGATCACGACGCGCGGACGGGCCAGCCGCTCGATCGACATCGCCTGGTGCACCGAGGCCGCCGTCCAGACGCGGGCGCCTCGCCCCTGCAACGCGAGCGCCACGCCCGCGCACGTGTCGGGGTCGTCGTCGACGAGCAGGATCGAGAGATCCCCCAGCTCCGGCGAGCGACCGTCGGGCGGAGGGGGCTCCGTCGCATCGTCCACGCGGTCCTCGACGTGGAGCGGGAGGCGCACGCTCAGGGTGGAGCCCCGGTCGCTGCCGGGGCTCTGTGCGGTGATCGTCCCGCCGTGGCGTTCGACGAGGTGGCGCGCGAGCGCCAGACCGAGGCCCAGCCCGCCATAGTGTCGCGTGGTCGTGCTGTCGGCCTGGCGAAACCGATCGAAGACGTAGGGCAGGAACTCCGGCGCGATGCCGACGCCCGTATCGGCCACCGTGATCGTCACCTGGCGATGGTCGCGCTCGACGACGACGTCGATCCGTCCCCCCGCGGGCGTGAACTTGATCGCGTTGCTGACGAGGTTCTCCATCACCTGCTCGAGGCGGGCCGCGTCTCCGCGCACGACACACGGCCGGTCGACCTCCGTGGAGTCGAGGGCGACACCCTTGCGCTCCGCCGCCGGGCGCAGCGCCTGGATGCAGGTGCGCCCGATCTCGGCGATGTCGACGAGGTCCGAGGCGATCGCGAGCTTGCCGGAGATGATGCGGGAGACGTCCAGCAGGTCCCGGACCAGGTGCGCCTGCTGCCAGACATTGCGCTCCAGCGTTTCCACCGCCCGGCGTCGTTGCTCGGTCGTGGCCGACTCGCGCTTCAGCACCTCGAGCCACGACAGCATGGTGTTCAAGGGGGATCGCAGCTCGTGCGAGAGGATGGCCAGGAACTCGTCCTTCGCGCGGTTCGCGGCCTCGGCGGTCTCGCGGGCGTGGCGTTCCGCGTCTCGCGAGGTGGCACGTTCGATGGCGAGCGCGGCGCGATCTGCCGCGAGTCGCAGCAGCTGGATCTCCTCGTCCTCGAACCGGCGACGACGAAGGCTGCCGACGTGCAGCACCCCGATCAGCCGTCCCTCCGCCAGGAGGGGCACGCCGGCAAGCGACTCGATCCGCTTGGCGCGAATCCACGGGCTCACCAGCTCCTGGTGGCCGATCTCCTCGAGGACGACCGGGGCCTTCTCCGCCGCGATTCGGCCCGCGAATCCCCGGCCGATCGGGACGCGGATCGCGCGCTGGACCTCGTCGTCCAATCCGATCGCCGCCCGCGCCCGCAACACGTCCGGCTGGTCGCGCTCGCCGGGCTCCCGAAGCAGGATGGCGGCGGTGTCGACCTGCAGCGCACGCTGGAGGCGGCCGAGGAGCTGGGCGAGCAAGGCATCGAGCGAGAGGTCCCCCAGGATCGCATCGGTGATCTCGAGGATGCGCCCCACGGCTTCGCGCGCGGCCTCCGCGGCTTCCACGCTACGCTTGAGGTCTTCCACGTCGATGAGCACCATGACCACGCCCTCGACGCGGTGTTCCTCGGTCCGATACGGGTGGCCGCGCAGGATGTAGCGCCGTCCCGACTGGTCGCGCACGTCGGCTTGCCTCAGGGCGACCGAGTCGATGACCTCGAGCAGGAGGCCTCGAAGATCCGAGACACCCGCCAGATCGAGGTGAAGATCCGTGAGCGGCCGTCCGATGTCGGCAGGCAGGAGATGCAGCAGCCGGCTGGCGGCGGGCGTGGCCCGGCGGATGCAGAGGTCGCTGCCCACCATGACGATGGCGAGCTCGACGCTCGACAGCAGGTTGCTCAGGTCGTTCGCGGTCTGGCTCAGCTCGAGGTTGCTGACCTGCAGCTGATCGTTGACGGTGCTGAGCTCCTCGTTGGTCGACTGGAGCTCCTCCTTCGCCGTCTCCAGCTCCTCGTTGGTGCTCTGCAGCTCCTCGTTGCCGGATAGCGTCTCCTCGTTGGCCGCCCTGAGCTCTTCGTTGGCGGCTTCGACTTCCTGAATGATCGTCTCGAGGTGTCTCTTGCTGTCGGCCAGCTCGGTACGGAGCTGGGCCACCTCGGGCTCGTCGACGGGGACCGTGGCGGAGGCATCGCCTCGGCGTCGTGGCGCGTACCGCCGAGATGCCGGCACCGGAACGTCTTCGAAGAGGACCAGGAAATGTCGTCCGCTCCCGGTGGGTGCGTCGAGAGGCGTGACTTCCAGGTTGACGCGCCGGACCCGGTCGCCGTCCATCGCGGTGAGCCCTTCCTTGCGCACCGGGCGATTCTCTGTTCGGGCCTGGTGGATCGCCGCCCGCAGATCGAGCGCCAGGCTCTCGCGCGCCATCTTGAGCAGGTTCAGCGTCGCATCGCCGGGCAGGGGCTCGAGAAACGCGCCCGTGCGTCCACGGAACTGCACGATGGTCATGTCGTCGCTGATGACGACCCCGGCCGGTGCATACCTCTCCATCACCAGCCGGTCCGCTGCCTTCTCCAGATCGGCGAGGCTCCACGCCACGTGCGGCGTGGAGCGGCCGGCCTCGTGGCCGCCGGCGCGCACGTTCGGCCGAGCCGTGAACGGGCGCGGCATCCTCGGGCCGACGAGCTTCTTCGCATAGATGTTGTGCGCTCGGTCTCTGACGGTGAACAGCTCCGGCGCCCCACCGATCGTCTCGGAGCGGCCGAGCTTGAGGAATCCGTGCGGCTGGAGGGCATAGTGGAACAGCTCCATCACCCGGCGCTGGTATTCCGGCCGCAGGTAGATGAGGACGTTGCAGCAGCTGATCAGGTCGAGCTGGGAGAAGGGAGGATCCGTCACCAGGTTGTGCTTGGCGAACACGCACAGGTCGCGGATCGGCTTGCTCACCTGATATCCGCCCTCGACCTTGACGAAGAAGCGCCGCAGGCGCTCGGCGGAGACGTCGGCCGCGATGCTCTCGCGGAAGACGCCCGCGCGGGCGCGCTCGATGGCCCGATCGCTCACGTCGGTCGCGAAGATCTGGATTCCCGAGGTCTCGGACGTCTGCTCCAGGAACTCCACCAGCGCGATGGCCAGCGTGTACGGTTCCTCACCGGTCGCGCAGCCGGGAACCCAGAGACGGATGGGCGCTGCCGCGGCGCGGTTGGTCACGATCGCGGGGAAGACCGTGGCCGTGAGGCCTTCCAGCGCCTCTTCATCGCGGAAGAAGCTGGTCACGTTGATCAGAATGTCGTGGTGCAGGGCGGCGATCTCGGCCGGGTGGTCCTGGAGGTAGCGGACATACGCGTCGAGACCGTCGACCTGCCGGAGAAGACGGCGGCGCTGGATGCGCCGCAGCAGGTTGGGCCGCTTGTAGTAGCTCAGATCGACACCCGTCGACGTGCGAAGGACGGCGATGATGCGCGCCAGGGCCCCCTCGTCCTCCGCGGAGGGCACCGGCCGGTCGGTCCGGAGCGCCTCGGGATCGCCGGCGATCCGGGCGAGCTCGCGGGCGATCTCGTGGGGAGGGAGCACGAAATCTACGCCGCCGGCCGCGACGGCCGCGTGAGGCATGCCGCCGTGCCGTGCCGACCGTTCCTCCTGGGCGAAGGTGGTGCCGCCCTCCGCCTTGATCGCGGCCAGGCCCTGCGCGCCGTCGGATCCGGTACCGGAGAGCACGATCCCGATCGCGTAGCGCCCCTGATCGCGGGCGAGAGCGCGAAAGAACGAGTCCACCGGCATGTGCGGCCCGCGGGCCTCCGCGCGCGGAGCCACGCGCAACGCCCCGTCGGCAATGCCGAGCTCGGTGTTCGGCCGGATCACGTAGAGGTGGTCCGGTTCCACGGACGTTCCGTGCTCTGCCTCCAGGACGGGTAGCGGGCTCTTCCGGGCGAGCAGATCCCGCAGCATGCTGCCGTGGGTCGGGTCGAGATGCTGGACGAACACGAACGCCATGCCCGTGCGGGCGGGGAGATGACGGAGCAGCTCGCTGACCGTCTCGAGACCTCCGGCGGAGGCGCCGATTCCGACGACGGGGAAGCGCGGCGCCACGCCCGGGGGTGTCGAGGGCGCGGGCGATTCGACGGCCGGTGCCGGAGATGCAGGCGTCCGCTCTCCGGCCGCCTTCTCCTGCGGCGGTTTCGCGGCGCGCTCCGGACCCGGCTCCCTCCCGGGTCCCGCGTGGCGTGATCTGGCCACTCCTCTTCTTACCCCAGGCTTCCCGGTCCGTCAGCACCGGCGCTCAGCCGAGCATGATCATCCCGCCGTCGATCGGGATCGCCTGGCCGGTGATGAAGCGAGCGCCGTCGCCGGCGAGGAAGACCATGACCGGCGCGAGGTCGCGCTCGGCGTCGCCGAGGCGGCCGCCGAGCGGGATCACGTGCCGCATGGTGAGATCGTGCACCCCGAGCTCCTCGGGCGTCATGCGTGCCCGGTGGGCGTCGTACATGCCGGTCCAGATGGCCGGGAGCAGCGAGTTCACCGTGATCCCGTAGCGGCCCCACTCCTGCGCGACCGTGCGCGTCCAGGCCATGACGCCGGCCTTGGCGGCGGAGTAGTGCGCCGAGCCGCGCTGCCCCCGCACGCCGGCGCCCGGAGCCGAAGTTGATGATGCGGCCACCGTGCTCCCGCAGGTGCCGGAAGGCGGCCTGGTTGGTGTGGACGGTCCCTTTCAGGTTCACGCCGAGCACGAGGTCCCACTCGGCGTCGGTGATGTCCTCGGCGGCGCTGCCGCGCTCCACGCCGGCGACGTGTGCGAGGACGTCCAGGCCCCCCAGCTCCGCGGCGGCGCGCTCGAAGACGGCGAACACCTCGTCCCGGTGCGAAACGTCACAGTGATGATAGTCGACGTCGCGACCCGCCTCGCCGGCGACCGCCCGCCCCTCGTCGTCCGCGATGTCGAGCGCGGCGACGCGCGCGCCCTCGGCGGCATAGGCGCGCACGGTGGCCGCACCGATGCCGTTCGCCGCGCCGGTGACGATGATCCGCTTGCCCGCGAGCCGCATCGCACCGCCTGCCGTCAGAGGTACCGCTTGCCGGCGATGCTGCCGTCGGCGCCGACGTCGTACAGGAGCGGGGCGCCGGTCGGGATCTCCAGCTCGAGCACCTCGGCGTGGCTGAGCCCGTCGAGGTGCATCACGAGGGCGCGCAGCGAGTTGCCGTGGGCGACCACCAGCACGTGCCGTCCCGCCTTCAGGTCGGGGAGGATGTGCGACTCCCAGTAGGGCAGCACCCGCTCCGCGGTGTCGGCCAGGCTCTCGCCTCCGGGCGGGCGGACGTCGTAGCTGCGGCGCCAGAGCTTGATCTGGGCGGCGCCGAAACGCGTCGCCGCCTCGGCCTTGTCGAGACCCTGGAGATCTCCGTACATGCGCTCGTTGAGCGCCGCGTCCCGCTCGGTGGGCGGAAGGGGCAGGCCGGCCGCCTCGAACGCCAGGGTTGCGGTGTCGACCGCACGTCGCAGGACGGAGGTGTAGAGCTTGTCGATGCGGTGGCCGCGCAGCTTCAGCCCTGCGGCCCGCGCCTCGTCCTCGCCCTTGGGCGAGAGGGGCACGTCGACCCAGCCGGTGAAGCGGTTCTCGAGGTTCCACTGCGACTGGCCGTGCCGCAGCAGGATCAATGAAGACATGGCGCTGCGCTATAGCGCGGTGACGGGACGGCGAAAAGACGCGGTCAGCGGGGCGCTGCCGTTGCGGCCATCCCGTCCGGCTGGTAACAGATCGTCCCAGGATGCTGATCGTCGCGCTCTTCGTCGTCCACTGGCTCGTTTCCGTGTTCATCCAGTCCAGCTTCCACCACCGCTACGCCGCGCATCGCATGTTCACGATGCCGCGCGTCACCGAGCGCATCACCCACTTCCTCGCCTTCCTGGTGCAGGGGCCCTCGTATCTGCCGCCGAGTGCCTACGCGGTCCTCCACCGCGAGCATCACGCCTTCAGCGATACCGAGCGCGACCCCCACGCGCCCGCGTTCTTCAAGAACGTCTTCGCGATGATGCTGGCCACCGCGACGCGCTTCAGCGCGCACGTCGACGGCCGCTCGACGCCCGAGCCGCGCTTCCTGGGCAACACGCCCGACTGGCCGGTGCTCGACCGCATCGGATCGTCGTGGGCGACCCGGATCGCGTTCGGAGCGGGATACGGCCTGGTCTATCTCTGGCTCGCGACCGCGTGGTGGCAGTTCCTCTTCCTGCCGCTGCACTGGGTGATGGGTCCGGCGCAGGGCGCCATCGTCAACTGGTGCGGGCACAGCTACGGCTACCGGAACTTCGCGACGCGCGACAAGTCACGCAACTTCCTTCCCTTCGACTTCCTCACCATGGGGGAGCTCTTCCAGAACAACCACCATCGCGCCTCGGGGCGGCTCAATTTCGCCTGGCGCAGGTTCGAGTTCGACCCGACGTATGCGCTGCTCCGGGTGTTCGCCTGGATGCGCGTGATCCGGCTGGTGCCGGCCGAGGAGCTCGCCGCCGCGGCGTGATCGGCTGCCCTCAGGGCAGCGGGTCGATCAGCACCCCGGGGTTCAAGATCCCGCGCGGGTCGAGGGCGCGCTTCGCGGCCCGCAGCGCGTCGGCGAAGAGAGCGGGCCGTTCCTGGTCGTACCACGGCCGATGGTCGCGGCCCACGGCGTGGTGGTGGGTGATGGTGCCACCGTGGCGCAGGATGGCGTCGGCGGCGGCGGCCTTGACGGCAGCCCACTGCTCGAGCTCGGCGCCCCGGCGGCCCGGCGCGATCACCGTGTAGTACGGCGCGGGTCCGTCCGGGTAGACGTGCGTGAAGCGACAGGTCACGTGACCGGCGCCGCAGACGCGCCGGACCGCGTCGAGGGCGGCTCCCATCACCGCTTCGTGGAACGACGGAAACCGATCCCAGGTGACCGCCGTCTCGAAGGTCTCGCTCACCATGCCGAGCGCGACGATGACGTTGCGCAGGTAGGGCGCGTCGAGGAAGGCGCGGCGCCAGGCGCCGGCGGCCCCCTCGCGCGCCCCCGTCTCCGCCGTGCGGGTGCGGCCGGCATCGGGCGGTACCCGACCGCCGTGATCGCGCGCGCATTCGAGCGCGCGCGCCATCCACGGGTCCAGGCCGTGGTCGGCCGACTCGAAGGCGAGCAGCAGGACGGTCTCCTCGCCGGAGCCGGCACCCGCGAGCGCCGCCTCGCCGGGATCGAGGAGGCGGCAGTTGGAGGGATGAAGACCGGCCTGCGCGACGGCGCGTGCCGCCGCTGCACCGTCGGCGAACGCGGTGAAGGTGACGCTCGCCGCCGCGCGGAACGTCGGTCGATCCTGCAGGCGCATCCATGCTTCGACGATGACGCCGAGGGTGCCCTCGGAGCCGATGAAGAGGCGATCGGGACTCGGCCCCGCGCCCGATCCCGGCAGCCGTCGCGTCTGCACGATGCCGGCCGGGGTGACGACGCGCACGGCCTCGACGAAGTCGTCGATGTGCGTGTAGAGCGTCGCGTAGTGTCCTCCGGAGCGAGTCGCGATCCAGCCCCCGAGGGTCGAGAACTCGAACGACTGCGGGAAGTGCCGCAGCGTCAGGCCATGCGGACGGAGCTGCTCCTCGAGGTCGGGACCGAGCGCGCCGCCCTGGATGCGGGCGGCACGCGAGGCGCGATCCACCTCCAGCACCCGGCCGAGATGGGACAGGTCGAGCGAGACCACCGCGGGGAACGCGTCGCGTGGCGGCGGCTCGACGCCGCCGACCACGCTCGAGCCGCCGCCGTAGGGGATGGCGGCGGCGCGTAGCCCGCTGCACCACTCGAGGATCGCGACCACGTCGTCCTCGCTCCGCGGACGAGCGACGACGTCGGGTGGATTCGTGAAGTCGCCCCGCAGCCCGCGCACGAGGTCGCGGAACGACTTGCCGTATGTATGGGCTGCGCGCTCCCGCGTGCTGGTGCTGCACAGGGAGGCGAGCGCCGCCGGCGGGTCGCAGCGCGGCGCGGGGAGCCGAAGGTCCTCGAGCGCGGGCGGGGCCGTGGCATCGAGAGCATCGAGCCCGAACCGCGCCTGGAGAGCCGCGGCAATGCCCCGCGTCTGATCGGGGTCCGGACCGGCGCCGGTCCATCCCCAGCCCCACACGCTGCGTTCGCGCACCTGCGGCTCGGGGCTCACGCGGGGGTGCGGGCGTCCTGGCTAGCGCAGGCTGCGCTTCTTCGCCCGGAGGCCGCGCCGGCTGCCGCCGTTCTTGCGGAACATGGGCGCCTCACCACCGAAATCCGGCGGGAAATCGCGCGGGAATTCGGTCGCACGGAATGACGGCGCCGCACCGGTACCCGGACGCGGAATGCGCGGAGCTCTCGGCGGTGGCTTCTCGTCGGCGTCGTTCACGCGCAGGCGACGCCCGCGATGCTCGACACTGTCGAAGCGGCGGATGGCATCCGCGGCCATGGCCGCATCCGAGAACTCGGCGAAGGCGAAGCCGCGCGAGCGGCCCGTGACGCGATCGATGCCGAGGCGCACCCGGACGCGCGAGTCGACCTCGCCGAGCAACGAACGCAGCTCGTCTTCCGTGGCGTCGAAACTAAGATTGCCGATGAAGATGGTGGACGAAATGGGACTCCTCCTCAGGTTCAGAATTTGGCGGGACCATAGCAGCTTGGAGGGACCTGTGCGAGCCTCGCACGGTCACGAAAGCTCGTGAGAGAAGCGGATGTTGCCCTTGCGCATTCCCTCCAGGACGATGTCGACCCCACCGCTGCGTAGCATCCACTCGAGCCGATGGTCGCGGTACTCGCGCCGGAAGTGCCCCGACTCGACGAGCTGGGGCAGCATCTCGAAACCGCCGAGGCTCTGCGTCGCCGCCTCGAAGGTGCTGGCGACACTCGGCCGCGGGAGCACGCGGTCCAGCCACGCGCCGAGGGCCGAGCCGCTCGCCGGAGGCGAGCCGGTCATCGCCGCGGCCTGGACGAACGGGACGATGCAGACGTCACCCCATCCGAAGGTCTCGCCGTTGAAGTAGGGGCCCGAGCCCAGGGCCCGGTCGAGATAGGCGTTCACGCCGGCACGCTGCTCGGCGGCCCGCGCCTCGAGGCGGTCGGCGAGATCGCCGGTGGCACGGCGGAAGATGCGGAGCTCGAAGATGGCCCAGTTGATGGCCTCGTAGTACGTGTCGCAGATCTCCTCGAGCAGGCGCACGCGCGCGCGCTCGGCGGCGCCGGCGGGCAGCAGCGCGGGCGCGGGCCAGCGGTCCTCGAGGTACTCGAGGATGACGGTCGAGTCGAAGACCGCGACCTCGCCGTCGACCAGGGTCGGGACCTCGAGTCGCGGATTGAGCGGAGCGAACTCGGCGAGGTTGCCACCGAGGAGATCGGGCAGCCGCGACTCGAACGGCACGCCCTTCTCGCCCAGCGCGATCTTCACCTTCTGCGCGTAGGGCGACAGGGGATGCTCGTAAAGGACGACCATGGGGCGCTCTTAGAGCACAGGTCGGCCGTGGCGGCTAGGGGGTACGGCGTCCATCAGGCGGACGCGAGCTGCTCGAACGCGCTCCAGATCGCGGCCTCGTCGAACATGAAGGGATGGACCATGGGCGTCGTCACCCCGGCATCGGCGAACGCGCGCAGGCGCTCGCGGCAATGGGCCGCCGGGCCGATGACGGCGAGCCGGTCGATCATCGCGTCGGTGACGGCGGCGAGGTTGCGGGCGCGATCCTTCGCCTGCCAGCCGGCCAGGATGGCGGCGGCCTCGTCGGCGAAGCCGCACCAGGCGACGAAGCGGTTGTACACCGAGGTGGCGAAGTACGGACCCATCATGTGGCGTAGCGCGCCGCGCGCTCCCGCCACGTCGTCGGTCACGATGGTCTGGAAGCGGGCCACGATCTCGAGCCGGGACGGGTCGCGCCCGGCACGCTCGGCGCCCCGGCGCACATGCGCGAGCATGCGCGGCACGGCGTCGACGGGCATGAAGTTCAGGATGACGCCGTCGGCGATCTCGCCGGCCAGCTCGAGCATCGGCGGCATCAGGGCCGCCAGGTAGATGGGCACCGGCTGCGGCGGCAGCGACACGAGGCGGAAGCCCCGCGTGCGGATCGTCCGTCCCGCGAACGTGACGCGCTCGCCGGCGAGCATGGAGCGCAGCACGCCGACGGTCTCGCGGATGCGCTCCATGGGGCGCGAGAACTCGACACCGCCCCAGGCGTCGACGATGGTCTCGCTCGAGGCGCCGAGGCCGAGCACGACGCGTCCGGGCGCGAGCTGCGCCACCGAGCCGACCCCGCCGGCCATGACCGACGGCGTGCGCGTGTAGACGGGCACCACCGCGGTGCCGATGCGGAGCCGCTTCGTGCACGTCGCCACCGCGGCCCCGACCACGAACGGGTCGGGCCCGGCGCCCGTGTCGGCGATCCAGACGCTGTCGTAGCCGAGTGCTTCGACCCGCTCGGCCACGCGGCGGCACATGGCGAGATCGGGCGGCACGGGAAGGCTGGCGGCGAGACGCATGGGGCGCTCCATCGCATGCCGCGTCCGGAGCCACAACCCGCGCGGCTACCAGCGCTCGTACTGGACGGCGCGGCGGGCGTACCCGCCGCGGCGGAGCAGATCGCGCAGGCGCGGGACCATCTCGCCGACGCCGCAGACGAAGAATTGCCGCGTGCGTTCGGCGTCGTGCTCGAGCCAGCGGCGGCGAACCTCGTCCTCGGCGGCGTCCGGGGCGATCACGTCGACGGCGAGACCGGGCAGGGCGGCGAGCTCGTCGCGATAGATCGGCCGGGTGGTGGCGTAGAGCAGCGTCAGCGGACGTGTGGCACCCATCACGGCCCGGTGCAGCATCGGACGGATGGGAGCGATGCCCGTGCCGAGGGCGACGAAGACGGTCTCGGCTTCGGGGGCGCGGTCCAGCAGGAAGGTGCCCCACGGACCGGTGAAGTCGACCCGCGCGCCGGGCGACAGGTCGAAGAGGTAGTGCGACCCCGGGCCGCCCGGGACGCGATCGATCAGCAGCTCGAGATGCGCGGCCTCCTCGGGGCAGGAGGCGATGGAGTACGGGCGGATCAGGCGTTCACCGCCGACGGGCAGCAGGCAGGAGACGAACTGGCCGGGGCGGAAGGCGACGCCGCCCGGT
Source organism: uncultured delta proteobacterium (assembly GCA_963815115.1). Classification (GTDB taxonomy): domain Bacteria; phylum Desulfobacterota; class Binatia; order DP-6; family DP-6; genus CAVQLX01. The sequence continues at coordinate 314,679 of CAWFFN010000007.1, forward strand.
ACGTGAAGGAAGATCGAGCGCGTCTCGCGGCCGTGGTCCCGCACCGCCTCGAGCACGGCGGCGCGTTCCTCAGCCATGGCTCCCGGATATCTGGTTGATGGTGTAGCGCGGGACGAGGACCTCGATCACCGCGTCGTCGTCCTCGATCACCGCCTGGCAGCCGAGGCGCGACGTCGGCGTCAGGCCGGGTGCCTTGTCGAGCAGGTCCTCCTCGCTCTCCTCCGCCTCCGACAGCCGCTCGAAGCCGCGTTTCACCACGACGTGGCAGGTCGTGCACGCGCAGCTGCCGCCGCAGGCGTGCTCGAGGGGAACGCCGTGCGCGAGCAGCACGTCGAGGATGGATCCCGGCCGGCCGTCGTGCTGGAAGGGCGCACGTTTGAGGTCGACCTCGATCACCCGCTCGGGCTCGCCGCTCTCGAATCGCACGATCACCTTCGCCATCGAAGGCTCGTTTCTAGCAGGGGTCTCGGGACCGAGCGAACCGGGAGAATCTGTGGCGGCCCGGCGGCGGTGTGGTGTACAGCTGCCCAATGCCGATCCACTACGAAAAGGACGGGCACGTCGTCACCATCACGATCGACCGGCCCGAGGCCCGCAACTCCCTCGACCTCGAGCACTTCGGTCAGCTCGCCGACTCCTGGGTGCGGTTCCGCGACGACGCCGAGGCCTTCGTCGCCATCCTCACCGGCGTCCAGGACGTCTACTGCGTGGGTGCCGACCTGAAGCGCTTCATCCCGATCGTCACCGAGCGCGCCGACAAGCTGGCGGCGGGCGAGTCGATGCAGCGGGTGGGCGAGTCGCGCTACAGCATGGCCCACTCCCTGGTGGCGGTGCTGCGCGACGGCGCCATCCTGCCCGAGACCGGCGAGGAGTTCACGCTCTACAAGCCCGTGATCGCCGCGATCAACGGCATCTGCGCCGCCGGCGGCCTCGAGATGATGTGGAACACCGATCTCCGCGTGTGCGCGGACGACGCCTGGTTCCAGCTCGCCGAGCCGCGGCGCGGGCTGTTCCCCGGCGGGGGGTCCACCGTCCACAGCGCGCGCCAGCTGTCGTGGTGCCACGCGATGGAGGTGGTCCTGCTGGCGGATCGCATCGGCGCCCAGCGCGCCCACGAGATCGGGCTCGTCAACCGGGTCGTGCCGCGCGCCCAGGTCATGGCAGAAGCCCGCGCGCTGGCGGCGACCATCTGCCTGAACGGTCCGCTCGCGGTCCGCGCCTGCAAGCAGTCGGCGAAGGAGAGCACCTTCCTGCCGCTGAAGGAGGCGCTCGAGAACGAGATGCGCTTCTCCGCCGGCGTCTTCATGAGCGACGACGCCAAGGAGGGCATCCAGGCCTTCAAGGAGAAGCGGCCGCCGGTGTGGAAGGGACGCTGAAGGGCCGGGATCACACGACCAGCAGGAGGGCGAGGACGAGCGCGAGCCCCGAGACGTACGTGCCGAGCGCACCGACGAAACGCAGCGGCTGCGGGCGGTCGAGGCTCGGTGAGAGCAGCATCCCGGCCGCGTGCACGTAGCGAAACCCGGTTGCCGCGACGAAGGTCCACACCATCCACGGCGTCGCGCCCCGTGCGGCGATCGCCAGCATCAGGACGGCGAGCATGGGCGCATACTCGGCGGCGTTGCCATGGGCGCGGACCATCTTGTGGAGGCGATCGGTCGGATCGATCCCGTGGCCGATGACCGTCCCGGTCGAACCGCGAAGCACGGAGACGACCAGTCCGAGGCCGAAGATCAGCAGGCCGAGGAGTGCGGTGCAGACGAGCGCGACGGTCATGGGGAGGTCTCCTTCCTTCTGGAGGAGAAGCCGGCAGGTGCAGGCCGATGCAAGGCGGCGGGCGACATCGACGCGCTTGACGCGATCATGCGTCCCCCATTACATTTAAGGTAATGCTTAACTATAGGACCGCGACGCTCGACGGCGCGTTTCGCGCGCTGGCGGACCCGACGCGCCGGGCGATCATCGAACGTCTGTCGAGCGGGGCTGCGAGCGTCTCCGACCTGGCGGAGCGGCAACCGATGTCGCTCGCGGCGGTGCATCAGCACCTGCAGGTCCTGGCGGCGTCGGGTCTGATGACGTGGGAGAAACGCGGCCGCGTCCGGTGGTGTCGCCTCGAGGGGCGGCGGCTTCGCGAGGTGGAGGAGTGGGTCCTGGCGCGCCGCCTCGCATGGGAGCACCGGCTGGATGCGCTGGCGGCGCATCTCGAGCGCGAAGAGCGAAAGGAGGGCAAGCGCCATGAGCGATCAAAGCGTCATTCATGACACCGTGGTCGTACGCCGGCTGTACGATGCGACGGCGGAGCGCGTGTACCGCGCCTGGACGGAGGCCTCGCTCCTCGAGCGGTGGTACGTTCCGGGCGACGCGCAGTGGTCGGCGAAGATGATCGCGCACGACTTTCGCGTCGGCGGAACGAAGCGGATCACGTTCGGGCCGCCGGACGAGACTTTCGTCGAGGACTGTCACTACGTGGACATCGTGCCGGAGCGCCGCATCTGCTATGCGATGACGATCGCACGGGGGTCGGTGCGCATCACGGTCTCGATGGTCACCGTCGAGCTCGTGCCCCAGGGCAATCGCTGCGAGGTGCGGGTGACCGACCAGGTGGCGATCCTCGACGGCGGCGACACCGCGAAGGATCGCGAGCGCGGCTGGGACGAGACGCTCGACAAGCTGCCGTCGGCGATCGCCGGCTGAGGACCGACCCGCCGAGCGCCACACGACCTCCCGCCCCCGCCGTTCGTCTGGACCGCTGCGATGGTTCACGCGGCACGAGATGCAAGCGGCCCGCGGCCATTCGCCTGACGATCGGCTGCCGTCCGCGAACTGGTAGCCCCAGCAGCGTCGAAGGGCGGTGGTTGGCCCCGCTGGTCCCCTGGGTGGGGCGGTCAGGTCACCAACCAACAGAGCAAGCCCACACGCTCCCGGTCAAGATTCCCTTGACGTGGCAGGTCATCCCAGGCTAGACACCTCCCAACATCCCATGTTTTGGCCCGTCGTCCCCCGGGACGACGGCGCGACGCAGCCAACGGAGGGGGGTCTCCATGTTCAGTCGCGCCCGACAGCCGAGCAGCCCGACGAGCGTCACTCGTGTCCCGACCGGTGCGGCGTTCCGTCGTTGGCGCAGGGTCCGCGTCCTTCTCATCCTTGCCGCCTGCGGCACCACCGGCCGCCCGGCCCTCGCCGCGACCCTCGCCGTCGACAACACGGTCGCGTGCAGCGACGGCACCGGCACCCCGTATTGCACGATCGGGGCTGCGATCGCGGCCGCTTCGAGCGGCGACACCGTCAGCGTGGGTGCCGGGACCTACTCCGAGAACCTCGTGCTGGCGAAGAGCCTCACCCTCATCGGCGCGCAGCAGGGGGTCGCGGCGTGCGGGCGTGTCGCGAGCGAGACCGTCATCACGGACGCCAGCGGCGGGACCCTGTCCCTGCTCAACCTGAAGACCCTCTCCGCGGGCTCGATCATCGACGGCTTCACGTTCTCCGGCCCTTGCGGGGGCACCGGCCAGCTCGAATCGACCACCGGGCCGATCAACAACGTCCAGATTCTCCACAACCGGTTCGTCGGCTTCAACAAGAGTGGTGTCTTCCTGAACGACAACGGAACGGACATCACGGTAGACCAGAACGATGTCGACGGCAGCAGCAAGACCACCTCCGGCGATCTGTTCCACCTCGACACGGACTCGTTCGCCGGATTCCAGTTCACCAACAACTGCGTGCACGGCGGTGCGACGGCTACCGGCTTCTTCGTGGACGGCAACTTCAACGTCGGTCCGAGCGCCGGCCGCGAGCCACTGTTCAGCGGGAACCTCATCGACAGCAACCTCACCGGTGCCAACCTGGGCAGCCGTTCGTTCACGGGTGGCGCCGGCACGGCGCTCATCAGCGGCAACACCTTCAGCAACAACATCTTCGACGGGCTGCAAGGCGGCATCCAGCACACGGCGATCACGGGCAACAAGTTCGTCGGCAACGGCCGGAACGGGCTCACCCTGACATCGTTCGGCAGCACGAACGCTGCCCGCGGAGCCCAGTTCGACACCATCACCGAGAATGGCTTCTGCTCGAACGGCTTCGGAAGCTTCTGCTCCGCCAGCGGGGCCGTGTGCACGATGGACGCGGATTGTCCCTCGGGTCAGACCTGTACGTCGCATGGCACCGGCCTGTTCTTCAGCGCCGGGCAGGCCGCGGGGACGATCGCGACCAACACGGCGAACGACAACAATATCGCCGGGAACTTCGCGGGCGCGACGTACAATGGAACCGAGGTGGTCGACGCCACCAACAACTGGTGGGGCTGTCTCACGGGCGCCAATACCCCGTCGTGCGACACGGCAGGCGCCTCCCTCACGCTCCTCACCACGCCCTTCCTCGCCTCGCCGGATCCGATGGCCGTCCAGTGCCCGGCTCCCTCGACCACCACGACGACCACGACCACGAGCACGACGGAGAGCACGACCTCGACCACCACCACGACCACGACCACCACCACCACGACCACGACCAGCACGACCACGACCAGCACCACGACGACGTCGACGACGAGCAGCACGAGCACGACGACGACCACCACGACGACGACCAGCACGACCTCGACGACGACAAGCACCACCACGACAACGACCAGCACGACCACCACGAGCTCGACGACGACCACCAGCAGCACCACCACGACCACGACCACGAGCACCACCACGACCACGCTGATCGACCACGTACAGTGTTACGAGGTGAAGCCGGCACGGGCGCCGGCCATCGCAGTGACCGTGCAGGATCAGTTCGGCTCGCTGACGGAGAGCACCAGGTATCCGCACCGGCTGTGCGCACCCGCCAGCAAGAACGGGGAGGGTGTCCACGACGAGGTTTCCCACCTGGTGGGATACGTCATGAACCGGCCGCCGTTCACACGCCGCCCGAACCAGAAGGTCGTGAATCAGTTCGGGACGATCACGCTCGACCTCGTGCGGCCCGACATCCTGATGGTGCCGTCGTCGAAGAGCCTGACGGGACCACCGACGCCGCTGGCGCCACCGACCATCGACCACTTCCAGTGCTACAGGGTCAAACTGACCGGCGGCACGCCGAAATTCGTGAAGCGCACGGTGGACGTCGTCGACCAGCTCGAGCACGTGACCAGCCTCACACTCGTGCGTCCGTACGTGCTGTGTGCGCCGGCGAACAAGAACCAGGAGGATCCGACGGCGCCGGGTCACCCCGACCACCTGCTCTGCTACAAGACGCGCAGCAGCCCGGGCTTCGGGACCACCGACGCGTTCATCGACAACCAGTTCGGGCAGGCGCAGGTCAGGCTCATCCATCGCCGTGAGCTGTGCGTGCCCTCGCTCAAGAACCCGTAGCGGCCCCCGCAGGGGCGGAGCACTCGTTGAACATCCTCCGGCCCGCGCCGTCGACGAGCGGCGCGGGCCCGGCGGGGCGAAGAGTCCCGAGGAGGAGCGAAGGGCTCCCTCACCGACCCCCGCGATCGAGTGCCGGTGGCCCAGCGCGCAGCACGAGACGAAGTGTCCCCGGCGGGATTCGAACCCACGTTATCGGCGTGAAAGGCCGACGTCCTAGGCCAGACTAGACGACGGGGACGCGCGCAGGCGGCGGAGCGCAGGTGCGCAGGTAGTACACGCGTCCCGGGCAGTCAAACCAGGGCCGTGCGGCTTGCACCGCGTCAGCACGTCGTGTTGAAGTGCGCGCTCGCGATGGAGATCCGATTCAGTCCCGCAGAGGAAGCGTTCCGCGGCGAGGCGCGCGCGTGGCTCGAGCAGCACATCCCGCGCAGCAGGCGGCCGGAGAGCGCGGACCTGAGGGCGCGCCGCGAATGGGACATGGCGTGGCAGCGGTGCATGTACGACGCGGGCTGGGCGGGCATCTCGTGGCCGCGGGAGTTCGGCGGCCGGGGCGCCACGTTGATGGAGCAGCTGATCTGGTACGAGGAGTACGCGCGTGCCGGCGCCCCCGACGTCACCACCGGCTTCGTCGGCCTGAAGCACGCCGGGCCGACGCTCATCGCCTGCGGCAGCGAGGTGCAGAAGGCGTACCATCTGCCGCGCATCCTGCGCGGCGACGTGGTGTGGTGCCAGGGCTTCTCGGAGCCCAATGCGGGCTCGGACCTCGCCGCGCTCCAGACGCGTGCCGAGATCGACGGCGACCAGCTCGTCGTGACGGGACAGAAGATCTGGACCAGCTTCGGCCACATCGCGGAGTTCCAGGAGCTTCTCGTGCGCACCGATCCGGCGGCGCCGCGCCACGCCGGCATCACCTGGGTGATCTGTCCCATGGATACGCCGGGGATCGAGATCCGGCCGATCAAGACCCTGGCCGGCAACAGCGACTTCTGCGAGGTCTTCTACGACCAGGTGCGCATCCCGCTGGCCAACGTCGTGGGCGCGCTCAACGACGGCTGGCGGGTGGCCATGGCGACGCTCAGCTTCGAGCGTGGCACGGCGTTCATGTCCGAGCAGGTGCGCCTCGCGCGGCGCATGGAGGAGCTGGTGGCGCTCGCCCGGCGCCCGACGGGTGCGGACGGCCCGCGCGCCATCGACGACGACGAGATCGCGCGCCGGCTGGCGCTGGCCAGCGCCGAGGTCGAGGCCATGCGTGCCATGACCTATCGGAGCCTGAGCCTGGCGGCGCGGACGGGCATGCCAGGCGCGGAGGCGTCGATGATCCGGCTCTTCTTCTCCGAGCTGGTGCAGCGCATCGACGCCCTCGCGATGGAGATCCTCGGGCCGGCGGCGGTGGAGGGATTCGCCGCCGACGGCACGCCGCGTGACGAGTGGGCGGAGCGCTATCTCACCGGCCTGTCGCAGACCATCGGTGGCGGGACGAAGGAGATCCAGCGCAACATCATCGGCGAACGCGTCCTCGGTCTGCCCAGATGAGGGGCCAGATGAGGAGCCAGGTGAGCCGCCCGCGATGGATCTGACCCTGGGACCGGAGCAGGAGGCGGTGCGCACCGCGATTCGCGGCGTACTGGCGGATCGCCAGCCGCCGGCCCGCGTGCGGACCGTGATGGTGAGCGAGCCACCACTGGACGAGGCGCTCTGGCGCGAGACCGCCGACCTCGGCTGGTTCGGCCTCGCGTTGCCCGAAGCGTCGGGCGGTGCCGGCTACGACCTCCCCGAGGCGATGCTGCTCTTCCAGGAGCTCGGCCGGTCGCTCGCGCCCGGACCGTGGCTCGGGACGGTGCTGGCCGCCCGCGTGCTCGCCGGCGTGGAGGCCGAACGCGCGCTGCTCCGCGACCTGCTCGCCGGCCGCGTTCGCGTGGGCATCGTCGACGACCCTGACGGCCGCGTCGCGGGCGCCGCGCGTCTCGACGGTGTGGCACGCGCGGTCATCGACGCCGGATGCGTGGATCTCCTGCTGGTCCTCGGCGCCGAGCAGGTGCTGCTGGTCGAGGCCGAGGCGGCGGGCGTTCGGATCGCGAGCGGGTCCAGCATGGACCCCACGCGGCGCATCGGCACCGTCACCTTCGAAGGCGCGGTCGCGAGCCGGCTCGCCGGTGATGCGCGGCGCTGGCGTCTCGAGGGCACGACGCTCACCGCCGCCGAGGCGCTGGGAGTCGCGGAGCGCACGGTCGAGATGTCGGTCGAGTACGCCAAGGTGCGGCAGCAGTTCGGGAAGCCGATCGGCGTGTTCCAGGCGATCAAGCACCGCTGCGCCGACATGGCGGTGCGCGCCGAGGTCGCCCGCTCGGTCGCCACCTATGCCGCGGTCGCGCTCGCCGACGGCGAGCCGGACGCCGGACGCCATGCCGGCGTCGCGAAGGCCCTGGCCGGCGGCGCGGCGCTCGCCAATGCGACGGACAACATCCAGAACCACGGCGGCATGGGGTACACCTGGGAGTCCGACGCCCACCTGTATCTCAAGCGGGCGCGGCTGCTCGAGCATTGCTTCGGCACGCGCGCCGCGCACCTGGACGCGCTCGCGGCGCCGTGGCGCGCCCCGTCCTGAGCGTCGCGAGTCGATTCCCGGGCGTCGGCGCGGCCCGCTTCCCGGCGCTCCGGCACGGCGACTTCCGGCGCTACGTGCTCGGGCAGGGCGTGTCCCTGATCGGCTTCTGGATGCAGAGCGTGGCGCAGGCGTGGCTCGTCTACCGCCTGTCGGGCTCCGAGCTGGCGCTCGGCACCGTTGCCTTCGTGGGCTACCTGCCGGTCCTCTGCCTCGCGCCGCTGGCCGGGGTCGTCGCCGACCGGGTGGACAAGTGGCGGCTCATCCTGCTCACGCAGAGCGCCGCCATGCTGCTCGCCTTCGGCCTCGGGGCGCTCGCGGCCGCGGGCGCTGCGACGGTGCCGCTGGTGGCGGCATTCGCCTGCGCGCTCGGTACGATCGGGGCATTCGACCTGCCGACCCGGCAGGCGTTCCTGGTCGAGATGGTCGGTGGCGACGACCTGCCGAGCGCGATCGCGATCAACGCATCGATCTTCAACAGCGCGCGGGTCGTCGGTCCTGCCATCGCCGGGGTGCTGGTGGCGACGGTCGGGGAGGCACCCTGCTTCCTGCTCAACGGCGCGAGCTATCTGGCAGTGCTGTGGGCGCTGGCCGGCATGCGCCTCGCGGACCGGCGTCCGGTCGGCGCCCGCCACGGCGGCCGGAACGTGCGCTCGGGCCTGCGCTACGTGCGTCGGCAGCCCGCGCAGGCGGCGCTGCTCCTCGCTCTGGGCCTGGTGTCGGCGCTCGGCCTCTCGGCGAACGTCCTGATGCCGTCGCTGGCGCAGCGCAGCTTCGCCCGGGGCGCGACCGGCTACGGGTTGCTGCTCACCGCCTACGGCACCGGCGCCGTGCTCTCCGCGCTGCGCCTCGCATCGCGCCAGTACACCCGCGCCCAGCACCGGCGGACGCTGCTCGGCGGCCTCGCTCTCTTCGGCACGGCGCTGCTCGGGCTCGCGGCCAGCCCGCGGTTTCCGCTCGCGATCGCTTGCCAGTTCCTCGCCGGGCTCGGCATGATCCGGTTCACGGCGACGACGAACACCCTCATCCAGCTCCTGGTCGACGACGACTACCGTGGTCGCGTGATGGGCCTTCACACCGTGATGTTCATGGGCATCGCGCCGTTCGGAAGCCTCTTGCTGGGGGCCATCGCCGAGCCCTTCGGGCCCCGTGCGGCGCTGGTGGTGTCGGGCTGCGCGCCGTTGCTGGCGCTGGCGTTCCTGGTGCGCCGGCTGGGGCTCTCCGAGCCCGCGCCGGCGTTGCAGCCGGCGGCGGGTCCGTGATGACGCCGGCCGCGGCCCTCGTCCTGGCGGCGCTCCTCGTCGAGCACGGGGTACGTCTCGCGGGCGATCTCTTGAACCTGCGCGCGCTCGATCCGGCGGTGCCGCCGGAGTTTCGCGGCGTCTACGACGACGAGCGCTACCGCCGCGCCCAGGACTACGCGCGCGACCGCCTCGGCTTCGGGCTGCTCACGTCGACCGCCGAGCTGGCCGCCACGATCGGGTTCTGGCTCTGGGGGGGATTCGGCTGGCTCGACGGCCTCGTGCGCCGCGCCGGCCTCGGCGCGGTCGGCACCGCCTTGCTCTTCATCGGCATCCTGCTGCTCACGCGCGCGGTGCTCGACTTGCCGGCCGCCTGGTGGTCGACCTTCGTCGTCGAGGAGCGGTTCGGCTTCAATCGCACCAGCGCGCGCACGTTCTGGGTCGATCGCGTACGCGGCCTCGTCCTCGCCGTGCTGCTCGGTGGTCCGGTGCTGGCGGCCGTGCTGTGGCTCTTCTCGTCCGCTGACCCGACGGCCTGGGTGTGGTGCTGGGGGGTGAGCGCTGCCGCCCTGGTGCTCTTCCAGATCATCGCGCCGACCTGGATCCTGCCCCGGTTCAACCGCTTCGCGCCCCTCGCCGAGGGGCCGTTGCGTGACGCCATCCTGGCCTACGCGCGCCGCGAAGGATACCCGGTCGAGGACGTCTGGGTGATCGACGGCTCCCGCCGCTCGACCAAGGCCAACGCCTTCTTCACCGGATTCGGCCGGCGCAAGCGGATCGCGCTCTTCGACACCTTGCTCGAGACGCTCGACGCGGAAGCGACGGTGGCCGTGGTGGCGCACGAGGTGGGGCACTACCGGCGCGGGCACGTCGTGCAGGGCGTGGTGCTCGCGATCGCCCACCTCGGGCTGCTGTGCTGGCTGCTGTCTCTCGTGCTGGCGGCGCCGCAGCTCTCCCTCGCCCTCGGCGTCGCCACGCCATCGCTCCATGCCGCCGTGGTGGTCTTCGCTCTCCTCCTGGGGCCGCTCGAGGTCGCGCTGGCGGTGCCGCTCCATGCCTGGTCGCGCCACAACGAGCGGGAAGCCGACCGCTTCGCCGTCCAGAGCACCGGAGCCGGTGAGGCGCTGGCGCGCGGACTCCGGCGCCTCTCGGTGGACGGCCTCAGCAACCTGACGCCGCACCCCCTGTACGTGCTCCTCCACTACTCGCACCCGCCGCTCGCGCAGCGGCTGCGAGCGCTCGCGGGTGGAGGATCCCGGCGCGGTCCTCAGCCGCGGGTGGCCGGCTCACCCGCGCCGTAGCCAGGCCAGGATGGCGGCGCGGTCGGCGTCGAGATCGGGCGGCGGCCGCCTGGTGTCCGGCTCGGGAACACCGGCGAGCTTGATCGGGTTCCCGGCGACGGCGAGCTGGCCGATGGCGGGATCGGGAATCTCGACGACCATGTTGCGTGCGGCCACCTGCGGAGAGCGGACCGCGTCCGCGACCGAGTTGACCGGTGCGCACGGGATGCCGGCGCGCTCGAAGCGCTCGAGCCAGTCGGCGGCGGTGCGCGAGCGCAGCGCCGCCGAGAGCTCGATCTCCAGCTGATCGACGTGCCGGCGGCGGGCGTCGGTGGTGTCGAAGCGCGCATCGCCGGTCAGATCGGGGCGGTCCACCGCCTCGCAGAGCTTGCTGAACTGGCTGTCGTGGCCTGCGCAGACGACGACCTGCCGCCCGTCGGCGGCCTCGAAGGCCTGGAACGGCGCGATGTTCGGATGGCGGGTCCCGAGACGGCCAGGGAGCGCGCCGGTCACGAGGTGCGTGGTGAGGGCGTTCTCGAGGATGGCGAGCTGGCAGTCGAACATCGCGACGTCGACCATCGTGCCCTCGCCGGTGTCGCGCCGGGCGTGGAGCGCCGCGACGATGCCGATGGCGAGGAAGAGGCCCGCCGCGATGTCGCCGATGGAGGTCCCGACCCGGGCCGGAGGGCCGTCCGGGTACCCGGTGAGGCTCATGACTCCCCCCATGGCCTGCGCGACCATGTCGAAGGCTGGCCGCTCCCGCAGCGGTCCGGTCTGACCGAAGCCCGACACGGCGGCGAGCACGAGCCGCGGCCAGCGAGCATGGAGGACGTCCCAGCCGTAGCCGAGGCGCGCGAGCACGCCGGGGCGATAGTTCTCGACCAGGACGTCCGCGGCGCCGAGGAGCTGGTCGAAGATGGCGCGGTCGTCCGCTTGCCGGAGGTCCAGGGCGATCGACTCCTTGCCGTGGTTCAGCGCCGCGAAGTACAGGCTCTTGCCGCCGACGAACGGCCCGATGCCGCGCGCGTCGTCTCCATCGGGCGGGCGTTCCACCTTGATGACGCGCGCACCCAGGTTGGCGAGCACCAGGGTGCAGTAGGGGCCGGCGAGCACGCGCGTCAGGTCGACCACCATCACGCCAGCCAGGGGCCGCCGGTCCGATCCCGTCATTGCGGGTAGCATACGACGAGCGGACCGAGTTGGGCTACGATCCGCGCCGCATGTCGCGAGAGGATCGGGAGCGCTGGGAGACGAAGCACCGCGGCGGCGCGACCGAGCTCGCACCGCCGTCCGCCTTTCTCGTCGAGCACGCCCACCTCCTGCCGCCGGGACGCACCCTCGACCTGGCGGCGGGCACCGGTCGCAACGCCGCGTTCCTGGCTGCCCGCGGGCACGCCGTGGTCGCCGCCGACGTCTCGTGGGCCGGCCTCGCGCACCTGCGTGAGGCCGCACGCCAGGTCGCGTGCGTCCAGATGGATCTCGACGCGCCCGGCTTCCGCGCCGGGGCGGCCGACAACATCGTCGTGGTGAGCTTTCTCGACCGGCGCCTCTTCGCCGGGGTTGCCCGGTGGCTCCGTCCCGGCGGGAGGCTGCTGTGGGACACGTTCCTGGTCGACCAGCGCACGATCGGCCACCCGCGCGAGGCCGCCTTCCTGCTCGAGCGTGGCGAGCTCGTCGACCGTTTGCGAGGGGCGTTCCGGATCCTGGCCGCCCGCGAAGACCTGGTGGAGGAGCATGGGCGGTCGGCCTTCCGGTCCGGTGTCGTCGCGGAGCGCGTGGGCACGGGGTAGATTGTGAAAACCATCGCTCTGGGCTATCGCCCGAGCCGGGCCGTGGCGGGGGAGCCGACAGCAGGACGACCGGGAACGATGCGGGCCGCGGGCGCGCTCATCGCACGGAAGCGGCCGGCCGGCGCCATGGTGGCGGCCGTCCTGCTCGCGGGCTGTGCCACGCGAGCCGATCTGCTCGAGATCGAGCGTCGCATCGATACGCGCATGCAGGAGCAGGCACGCTCCATCCAGGAGATTCAGCTCGAGATGGAGCGCCTGCGCGGATCGGCCGAGGGGAGGGGTGCTCCCGCCTCGCGGGCCGCCACCCCGAGGGCCGCCGTACGCAGGGCGGAGCGTCCGGTCACGGGAGACCAGTGGCCGCCGAAGCCCCCGTCGCCATCGCAGGAGATCGGCATGACCCTGGCGCCGGAGGGCATGTCGACCGAGGGCGCGACCCCGCCGGCGCCCGCGGCGCCGCCGCCGACCGGAGCACCAGCTGCGGAGCCCCAGGCGCAGCCGCCGGAGCCGTCGTCGAGCGCGCGGCCGCCGCGTCCGGGAGTCGACGAGGGCTGGAAGCGCGAGATCGAGCAGGATCGCGCCGTGGCGAGCACCATGCACGTCACGGAGCGCGCCGAGTACATGGGGGCGCTCGCACGCCTGGCCAAGGGCGACTGCTCGAAGGCGTCCGGCCGGCTGAGCGCGGTCTCGTCGGACGCGAAGGGATCGCCACTCGCTGACAACGCGCTCTACTGGCAGGCGCGCTGCGACGCCGCGCGTGGCGATCAGGGCCAGGCCGTGTCGAGGTATCGCGACGTCGTCGCGCGCTACCCGAAGAGCGACAAGGCTCCCGCGGCGCTCTGGGAACAAGGCAAGCTGCTCATGCGCAGCGGCGATGCCCCCGCAGCGCGCGGCGTGCTGTCGCGGCTGGTGCGCGACTACCCGTCCTCGGCCGAGGCGGGGCAAGCGCGGCGGGCGCTTGCCAACCTCGAGCACTAGGCCCTCGACCCGAGACGGAGTCTCGGGTCGGTCCTAGGCGACGGCGGGCAGAGCGAGCCGGTCCGGATCGCGGGGCGACGTGTACCACCACGCCCACGCGATGAGAACGCCCTGGAACGGCAGCCGCACCCAGTTCCAGACGCCGGCCCCCTGGGTGGCGCCGAACACCGGCACGTCGTGCAACGCGATGTGCAGATTGGCCGGGAAGATCGCGATCAGCAACAGGATGAGGCCCCAGGCGGCGAGCCGTCGCGTCTGCGGCAGCAGGACCGCGACGCCGAGCACGACCTCCGCGACGCCGGACAGGAGGACGAGCTCGCGGTGCGCCGGCAGATAGGGCGGCATCATCGGAAGGTAGTAGTCGGTTCGCACGAAGTGAGCGAGTCCCGCGCCCACGTAGAAGATGCCCATCACCCACAGCAGGACGCGCTTCGGCCGGCTCATCGTCCCCACCCCCAGTGCAGGTTGCGGAGGAAGAACGCGTACAGGATCGAGGCCCACATGGCCCACTTCGCCGTATAGTAGAGACGGCGATTGGCGCGCTTCAGGCGCAGCAGCACCTGCCGGAACCGGTGCACCGCGCCGGAGACGAGGTTGACGATGCCCAGCTGCTCGGTGGCGACGTTCCGGCTCGCCGTGACGCGCAGCACGTAGCCGCTGATGAACCGGTTGATCGCTCGCATGACCGGTGTGCGCAATGGACGCTCGACGTCGCAGAAGAGGATGATGCGGTCCTGGTCGGTGCGATTCTCGGCGCGATGGATGTAGGTCTCGTCGAAGACGACGTCCTCCCCGTCCCGCCAGGCGTACGGCTGTCCGTCGACGAAGATGCGGCAGGCGTCGGAGTTCGGCGTGATGAGCCCGAGATGGTAGCGCAGCGACCCGGCATAGGGATCCCGGTGCTCGGTCAGCTTGCCGCCGGCCGGGAGCAGGGCGAAGAGCGCGGCGTGCACGGTGGGGATCGATCGCAGCAGCGCAACGGTGCGCGGGCACAGCGCCTGGGCCGAGGGCAGGAAGTCGTCGTACCACTTCAAGTGAAAGCGCCGCCAGCCGCGCCGGAAGAACGTGTTGAAGGCGACGTCCTGGTGGCTGTCCGACGGCCGCACGTGGCCGCCCCGCACCAGCGCCGCGGCCTCGTCGCGCATCGTGTGCCAGTTCTCCCGGAGCGGGGCCAGCTCGGGAAAGTCGTGCGCCGCGAGCAGCGGCGTCCGGGGCACGGCCGAGAACGCGTACATGACGACGTTCACGGGTGCGAAGACCGTCGAGTGATCCGTCAGCTGGCGGCGCAGATGGTGGCGCACGTGCCCGCGTAGATGGACGTAGGCCGCCGAGCCCACGAAGGCGTACAGCACGAGGAACCGCGGCGCGAGCAGCTCACCCAGCATCCGTGCCCGTCGATGGCGGCCGGCCGTCGGGCCACCGCTCCGTGGCGCACCGGGTACGTTGGATCCTGCCGGCGGTCAAGCGCGAGGCGCGAGCGGAGCGGGACGGCGGGCGCGCCGGGCGCGCGAGCGGGCTACTGGACACCGGGCCCCGGAGTCAGCGCCATGGGGTCGACGCCGAGCCCGCGGATCGCCGTCTCCCACATCTCGTCGGCAGGCGTCGCGAAGACCAGGTCGGGATCGGCAGGCGCGGTGAGCCACGCCGACTCGGCAAGCTCGCGATCGAGCTGACGCGGTCCCCACCCGGCGTAGCCGAGCAGGAGTCGGCAGCGGCGCCGCGGCAGCTCGAGCGGATGCGCCTCGAGCAGCGGGCGGAGCGTCTCCATCGAGGCGGTGAGATAGAAGCCCTCGCCGATGCGCTGGCTCCCGTCGGTCTCCGGATCGTTGCCGAGCAGCAGGAAGCCGCGATTGGTCTCGACGGGACCGCCGGTCCACAAGCGGAGCCCGCTGTCGCGCTGGGGCGGCGGGTCGAGCGCCACCGCGTTCGCCGCGCGGACGTCGGTGGGACGGTTCACCACGAACCCGACAGCGCCCTCCGGGCTGTGTTCGCACAGGAGCACGACGGCGCGGCTGAAGTTCGGGTCGCGGAGCTGCGGCATCGCCAGGAGCAACGATGGCGCGAGAGATCCGTCGGCCATGTGGAATGCTTCACTTGCGCTGGCGGGTTTGTCAACCAGGCCAGTCACACACTCGATACGCGATGGTCGAGGGGACGGCGTCCGCCGCCGATCGCGGGCGCGGCGGCGAGGCCGCGGTGCACGAAGCGTCGCGCGCGCGCCACGGCCGCGACCAGGTCTTCGCCGCCGGCGAGCGCGGCGGCGATGGCGGCGGACAGGGTGCAGCCCGTCCCGTGCGTCGGTCCGGAGGGCACACGCGCGGCGTCGAGCTCGTGGATGCTACCGGCCACGAGCAGGACGTCGATCGGCCGATCGGGCAGATGGCCGCCCTTGACGAGCGCCGCCGTCGCTCCGAGATCGACCAGGGCCTGCGCGGCCTCGCGCATGCCGGCGACGTCCTCGACCGGCCGGCCGGTGAGGGCCGTCGCCTCCGCGAGGTTCGGCGTGACGAGGAGCGCGTGCGGCAGGAGCGTACGCAGCGCCGCCGCCGTTCCCGCGTCGGCGAGCGAGTCGCCGCTGCCTGCCACCAGCACGGGATCGACGACGAGGCGGGGAAGCGGACGGCGGCGGAGCCGGGCGGCGAGCGCCTCGGCGAGGGCCGAGGTCGGGACGAGTCCCAGCTTGGCGGCGGCGACCGGCAGGTCGTCGTCCACCGCGTCGAGCTGGGCGAGAACCACGTCGGGCGCCACGGGGTGGACCGCGCGGACGCCCCGGGTGTTCTGCACGGTCAGCGTGGTGATGACGGCGGCGCCATAGACGCCGAAGGCGTGGAACGTCTTCAGATCCGCCTGGATGCCTGCCCCGCCACTCGGATCCGAGCCGGCGACGCTCAGAGCCACCGCGATCGCTGGCCCCCGGACGGCGGGTTCTGTACGGTGCGGCGCCATGCAGCTGGAGGTCTACCAGACGGACGCGGAGGTGTACGAGGCCGCGTCGGCGCTGGCGGCCGAGCGCCTGACGGCGGCGGCGGCGACGGGTCGGGCAACCGTTGCGGTCCCCGGTGGCCGTGGCGGCCGCGCGCTGATGCTGGCCCTCGCCGCCCGCGGCGACGTGCCGTGGCAGCGGCTGGAGGTATTCTTCACGGACGAATGCTGCGTCCCGGACGGTGATGCGCGCAGCACCCTGCACCTGGCGCGCGAGAGCCTGCTCGGTCCGCGCGGCGTGCCCGCTGCTCGCGTCCATCCGATCCCGGTCGGCGGCGGAGATCCGGCGCGGGCGGCCGCGGCGTACGCGGAGGTGCTGGCCCGCGAGGTGGGCGTGCCTCCGGTGCTCGATCTGGTCCTGCTGGATCTCGGTGCCGGCGGCGAGATCGCGGCGTTGATGGCGGGCAGCAACGCCGCGCGGAGCGCGAGCACGGTGGCGGCGGTGGAAGCGTCGCAGGTCACCCTCGAGCCGCGCCTGGCCCGGATCACGCTCACCGGCGCCGCGCTGCGCAGCGCCCGTCACGTGATCGTCACGGCGACCGGCGCCGAGCGAGCGGGCGCGCTGGCGGCGGCGTTGCGCGAGCCCGCCGACCCGCCGTGCCGTCCGGCGCAGGCCGTGCTGCCGTCGGCCATGGTGTCGTGGTTCGTCGACCGCGCCGCTGCCGAGCCGCTCCTGCGCGACGCCCACCCGGCGCCCGGCTCTCAGTAGCGACGCCGCCAGAGCAGATCGACGGCGCTGTCGCCACGCGTCGAGGTGGACAGCTTGAGCGAGAGACTGCGGGTGACCGAATAGTCGACGCCCATCACCTGTCCCGCGCGTCCCGTGAAGTCCTGAGCCAGGCTCACGAAGACGTCGCGGGTCACGTAGCGGCCGGCCCGGACGCCCTCGTCGCCCACCTCGAAGGTATCGAGGCCGAGGGTGTTCATCACCGATTGGCGCAGCTCGGGCATGACGTAGCCGGAGGCCAGCGAGATGGCCTGGCGTTGCAGATCGACGCCCTGCTGGTGGCCGAGGTCGCGAGCGGGCCGGCCGAACACCAGCAGGGAGAGGATGTCGGCTTGCTCGAGCGGGGGCTCGGAGGAGAGGGCCAACGCCGGCGCCGACGCGCGCCCGGTGATCTCGACCTTCACCTCGTACTCGCCGGTCTTGTTGATCGCGGTGATGTCGAGCTGCGGGTCGGGGGGGACGTCGCCCCCGAAGATGATGTGGCCGTCGTCGAGATCGAAGCGACGGCCCTGGAATGCGTACCAGCCGCGCACGAGTCGGATGTCGCCGGTGACGAAGAGCGGCTGGTAGGCTTCCTTGCCGAGCTGAAGCCGGCCGCGCAGCTCGACGTCGGCATCGTTGCGCCGGATCCAGGCGTTGCGATCGATGCGGATCTCGACGTCGAGCGACAGGGCATCGGCGACGTCCAGTGCGGGCTCGGCAGGCCGCGTGTCGGGTGGCTCCTCGCTTCCGACGACCTCGATCGTGGGATCGGGCTCGATGCTCGGTCCCGAGGTCGTCTCGAGAAGGGTGGGACGGACGAGGAGGCGCGTGAGGGTCAGCTGGCCTCGCACGACGGGGTAGGCGAGCGATCCCTCGACGGTGAGGCTGCCGTCGGTCGCCGCTTCGTAAGCGGGCAGCGCGACCGCCAGGAAGCGATCGAATCGGAGTCGGAGCGCGAACGGCGTCGTCGTCGTCGCGAACAGCGCCAGCGAGCCACTGCCGTCCACCGTGCCGTCGCCGGTGTGCGCACGCAGGGACTCGAGCTCGATGGTTTGCCCCCTGGCGACGGCCATCACCTCGATCCGGTCGTAGGTGACCCCGGTGGCCCGGAGACGCACCCGCCCGTCGCGCAGGCTCATCGTCCCGTCGGCACGGAGCTCGCGCCAGGGCCCACGCAGGCGCGCGTCACCGACGAGACGGCCGGCGCTCTGCTGGATGGCGTCCGGCGCGAGCAGGCGGACCACCGCCAGGTCGAGGCCGTCCGTGTGCACGCCGAGATCGACGGGCGCATCGCTCAGGTCGCGACGCGGACCCTCCCAGGCGAGGTCGACCGGCAGGGCGCCCGAGAGGTCGAGCCGGCCCGCTTCGGCCTGCGTGACGGTGCCCCGGAGCGACAGCAGGCGATCGGCATAGCTGCCGGTGAAGGACAGCGCGGTGGTCGGAGCCTTCTCGAGGGTGATGCGGTCGGCCCGCGCCGTGAGCGTCAGGCTGGGACTCGCCGCCGTGCCGGACACTTTCACCGTGCCGCCGGTGAGGCCGGCGCACTCGAGCCCGCGCAGGCGGCAGAGCGCACCGACGTCGACGTCCGTCCAGTCCAGCGCCGCGTCGGCGGGACCGCTCAGGCCCGCGCGCCCCGCGACGGCGACGTGCTGCGAGCCCGCCGCCAGCTCGAGCCGATCGACCGACAGGGTGCCGGTACGGACGGTCAGTGACGCGGGGCGGACGAGGGTCCACGTGCCGTGGTCCGGCACCGTCGCCGTGAGGTCGCGCAGGTCCATGCCCAGATCGCCGGTCGGCGCGCGACGGATCGCGGCGTGCGTGACCAGCCTGGCGCCGTCCTCGGCGTGTCCCTCGACACGGACGGCGGCGTTGTCGGTCCCGCCAGCCCGCTGCAGGTCGGCGGCCACGGTGCCGGTCCAGGGTGACGACCCTTCGACGCGCAACGTGCTCAGGTCGGCGCTCAGGCGGCCGGCCGGCGTCGCGCCGCCGATGCCCGTCAGCGCGGCCGTGAGCACCCCACGCTGGAGCGTGGCGAAGCCGGTGCCGACGTTCTCCGCCGTGAGCGTTCCGTCCACGGCGAGCTGTCGGAGCGGACCGCGAACCGTGGCCCGGGTGGTCATCGCGCCGGTGACGTCGGCCCCCGCGGCGCGGGCGGCGCCGGCGACGCTGCCGGCGGCCGTGATAGTCGCGTCGAGCGTCTCGCGCTGCAGGTCGAGGGTGCCGGTCGCGTTCGCGCGCACGCCGCGGGCGAGCGCGGTGCCGTCCTCCACCCGGAGCGTGTCTCCGCGGAGCGTCAGCCTGGCGCTTCCACCGTCGACCGGCACATCGAGCAGGCGCGCGCCGTCGACATCCACCCGCAGCGCCACGCTGCGCCCCGGGCCGGTGAATCCGCGCCCTTCGACGGTCGCGCGGACGCGGCCGCTGCCGGGCATGGCGGGAAGGAGCGCGGCCAGGTCGACGATCTGGAGGCGTCCGCGTGCGGTGTAGGAGGGCTCGCCGGACCAGGACAGGTGGCCGTCGATGGCGGCCCGGCCAGCGCGTGCGACCACGACGCCGCGGGCGTCGAGGCCATCGCTCACGATGCGCCCGGCGAGCCGCGCCTCCGCGACGTCGACGCCCTCGAGGCCCGAGGGCGCGAGCCGGATGCGCAGGTCGAGTGGTGTCTCGAGGGTGGTGATCGCACCCCGACCCGCAAGATGGCCGGTCAGGTCACTCCTCGGCAGAGTGGCCTCGACGGCGGCGAGGTCGAGATGACGGACGCGTGCCCGCGCCGCGTAGGGCAGTCCACCGGCGGCGGCGTTGACGACGCCGAACAGTCGGATCGCCCCGGCGTCGCGGCTGCGCAGCGCCGTCCGGAGGGCGATGCGGTGCCACGGGCCGCGTGCCACCACCGTGCCGTCGAGGTCCGGACGGCTCGGGACGGCTGGCACGATCGCGCGCAGCTCGCGGATCGAGAGCGGGGCGGCAGCGAGCTTCAGGTCCACCAGACGGTCGAAGACGATTCGCCCGCCGCCCCGGAGCTGGCTGCGCCGCGTGGCGACCGTCAGGTCCTCGAACTGGATCGCGTCGCCGCTCGCCCCGATCGTGAGGCCACCGCGCGCGGCGAGCGGCGAGACGGCGATGCCGCGAGGCACGGCGTTTAGGCTGGCCACATCGATGTGCACGCCCGTGGGGTCCATTGCCAGGGAACCGTCGAGGGCCAGCTGCGCGAGGGCGATGCGGCCAGGCGGCGCGGCCCCCAACGCCAGGTCGAGGCGGCCATCCTCGATGACCACCCGGCGGATGCGGAGCGTGGGCAGCGGGGTTTCGCTCTCGCTCCCGGACGGCCCGGGCGCGACGAAGCCCCAGCCCTCGGCGGTGGCGAAGGCGCGGGCGCGTACGCCGCGCAGCCGCACCGAGCCGGCCTCGATCCGGCCGGAGAGCAGCACCTGGAGGGCATACGAAGCCGTCAGCTCGCGGGCGCTGACGCGCGCGCCGCCGGGAAATTGCAGATCGATGTCATGCGCCCAGATGCCGGTGACCAGCGAGCCGCCCACGCGGCCGATCGACACGCGTGCGTCCGTCGCCTGGACGAGGAGGGAGGTGATCCAATCACGCAGCTGCGCTTCTCCCACGGGCGTGCGGACGGCCATCACGAGCAGCACCAGGCCGACGGCGGCCAGGAGGAGAACGCCGGTCAGCACGCGCACGGCGCGGCGGACGAGACGCAGCGAGGCCATCCTAGAAAGTGTCTCCCACCGCCAGGTATACCTGCCAGGTGGAATCGTCGCCCCGGCGGTTGAGCGGGAAGCCGAGGTCGACGCGGACCGGCCCGATGACGGAGCGGTAGCGGGCGCCGAGGCCGATGCCGTACTGCAGATCGTCGATCGGGAGGCGCCAGCTCTGCCTGTCCACCTGGCCGGCATCGAGGAACCCGGCGATGTCGATCGTCTTGGTGACCGGGTGCCGCAGCTCTGCGGAGAACTCGACCAGCGAGCGGCCGCCGACTGGCTCGTCGCAGTCGACGAAGTTCTTCCCCTTGGCGTTGCACTGCGCCGTGGTGAGGAGCGAGCTCGCCAGCGGCCCCACGCGGCGGCGCCCGTAGCCGCGGACCGAGCCGATGCCGCCGGCGTAGAAACGCTCGAAGAGCGGAATCTGCGTGCTCCCGTCCGTCGGCTGCTGGCTGCCGAGGCGGAGTCGCGTGGCGGCGCCGAAGCCCTCCACGAGCGGGACGTAGAGCCGTCCTTCGGCGATGAGGCGCAGGAGATGGACGTCGCCTCCGGCGCCGACGGGCTCGACGCTGAAGCGCCCGATCTCGCCCCGGCTGGGATTCACGAGATCGTCGGTGCCGTTCCAGTCGACTCCGAAGCCGAGGCCGGAGACCACCGATCGGGAAGGCCGGCTCTCGTCCTGGTGCGGGCCGCTGAGCGCCAGACGGACGGCGGGCTTCACGTTGCTGAGCAGGTCGAGCGAAGCGCGGTAGAAGGCGTAGGTGGCGAGGCGCGGCGTGACGTCCCATTCGAGCCGCGGCAGGAGCTTGGTCTCCAGGAGGTCATAGGTGGTCTCGACCTGCTGCTCCTGGAGGAAGATGGTCCGGAGGCGGCTGGTCTGGCTCGGGAAGTGGGGCTGGAGGAAATCCGCGGCGATCGTGCGATAGAGCTGCGAGACGCGCGCCGATACGCCCAGCTGCCGCCCGCCGCCGAGAAAGTCGTAGTCCCGCCAGCCCGCGATCCCGCGGATGCCCTCCTCGGTGTCGTAGCCGATGCCCAGCTTCACCTCGTGGCGCTCGGTCTCGGCGAGCTTGACCTCGACGTCGACCGTCTCGTTGCGCGAGTCGTCCTCGACCAGGCGGACGCTGCGGAACAGGTGGAGCGCGTCGAGGTTCTTGCGCGTCTTGTCGAGCAGGCTTTGCTGGAATGGCTCGCCTTCCGTGAACGCGATCTCGCGCCGCACCACCTCTTCGTCGACCTCGTCGACGCCGGTGATGGTCACGCGGCCGAAGGTGGCGGCCGGCCCGGTATCGACGACGTAGCGCACGGTGGCGGTGTCATCGCGCACGTCCACGCGCGCCGACTTCTCGACGGTGACGCGCGCCCGGCCGCGCTGGCGGAAGTAGTCGCGCAGGGCCGAGCGCCCGCGCTCGTAGCGATCCTCCTCGAAGACGTCGCCCGGCTCGAGCGGCAGGTCCTTGCGGAGCCGCCGTTCCGCCTCGGCGGAGAGCGTCACGCCGTCGATGGCCAGGCCGACGTCGGTCACGTGGACCGCGGGGCCCTCGTGGATGTACACGGTGACCTCCACCACGTCGCCCTTGGCGGGCACCTCGACGTCGTCGCTGACGACGGCGTGGTAGTACCCCCGGCTGCGGTAGAGGGCCCGGATGCGCGCGAGATCCGTCCGGAAGGTATACGGATCGAACGGGGGCCGCTCCTGCCAGAGCGCGAACCAGCGGCGCGGCCGCGTGAGCAGCGCGTCACGCAGCGCGCTGGCGCCGACCTCGCGATTGCCGTCGAAGCGCAGCACCCCGAGCCTCCAGGCGTGCTGGGTGTCGAGCGCGTCGCTCGAGACCCCACGGACGGGCTGCGGGGCGGTCAGGAGCGCCGCCAGCGCCAGGCCCATCACCCCGGAGCGCACCGGGCCACTGGTAACAGCCCGGACGGGAGGCGCAAGGTTCGCCCCGCAAGCCGCCGAACGGAAGGAGGGACGCTACCTGCAGATGTATGTCCCGCGCTCCGGACCCGGGTCGCTCACCAGCTCGCAGGCGAGACGCTGCCCTTCGGACACGAGCGCGAGGGACACGCTGCCGTCGGCGCCGAACACGAGATCGGTCTGGCCCCTGGTTGCCGGGCAGGGGTCGGTGCGGCAGCGCGAGAAGCGTCCCTGGCACTGGCTGGTGCCCTCCGAATCCGTGCTGCAGCTCCTGACCGTGAAGCGGAATCGGCTCTGAGCGCCGGAGTGGTCGACGAGGAGGCCGCGATAGGTCTGGTCCCGCGCCTGGGCGACTCCGGCGAGGAGCCCGAGACAATATGCGGCTGCGACTAGAGTCGTACGTGCGCTTGCAGTCATGCGGCGCGCATACCGCACAGGAGGCAGGAAGTCTAGCCAAAGCGCGATGATTCTTGCGACCAAAGGAGCGCATTCGCGCATGCATGCGCGACCTCCTAGGCAAATCCGGCGCCGTAGTCCTCCATCGCGAAGCGGATCACGTCGCGAGCCGTGGTCGCGTCGTACTCGTGGGTGATCTCGCACACCGGAGCACCGCCCCGGCCATCGGGGAGCTGCTTGTAGGTCAGGAAGTAATGACGCAGGCGGTCGACGATCGGCCGGGGCACCTGGGCCAGATCGGTGTAGGCGCCGTACGCCGGATCGTCGATCAGCACGCCGATCAGCTTGTCGTCCGCCTCGTGGCGATCGAAGAGCCGCAGGCCGCCGATCGGCCGCGCGCGCAGGATGATGCTGCCGTGGTTGATCGGCCGCTCGGTGAGGACGCAGATGTCGATCGGGTCGCCGTCGCCGACCACGCCCTGGCGTCCGGTCGCCGCGGCCGACACGGCCGCGACGCGGTCCTTGCACCAGGTGCGCGGGATGAAGCCGTAGGGCGCGGGACAGAGGCTCGAGAACTGCTGCGGGCGGTCGAGCTTCAGATGGCCCGACTCCTTGTCGACCTCGTACTTGACGGTGTCGGTGGGGACGAGCTCGACGAAGACGTTCACCACGTCGGGAGCGCGGTCTCCGACCGGAATGCCGTGCCAGGGATGCGACTGCAGGCGATGGAGCGTCATGCCGTCAGGAGATCACGCTCGTGTCCTTCCAGCGAGCGATCTCGTCCCAGGTGCAGCCCAGGTCGAGCAGGATCTCCTCCGTCTGCGCGCCGGTGTCCTGGGCAGGGCTGCGGACCGTCGGCGGCTCGCCCGCGAACTGGACGGGATTGGCGCATACTCGCACCGGGCCCTCGGGCGTCGGCGAGTTCAGCAGGTAGCCGTTGGCCTGCACCTGCGGATCGTCCGGCAGCTCGAGCGGCGTCTGGAACGGGCCCCAGATGCACTCCGAGGCGCGGAGCTGCTCCTCCCACTGGTCGCGCGGTCGGGTAGCGAAGAACTCCGCCAGCTCGGCACGGATGGCGCCGGCCTGCCGGGAGCGCGCCTCCGCCGTCGGATAGCGCTCGAGCAGGTCGCGGCGATCGACGGCGGCGGCGAAGATGGGCCAGAAGCGCTCCGCCTGGAGCATCATCAGCACCAGCCCCTTGCCGTCGGCACAGAAGTAGGTCCCGACGAGCGGATTGGGCGCGCTCGGCATGGCGCCGGCCGAGGGCAGCATGAAGCCGTAGAGCAGGGCCGCGGTGATGTCGGGCGCGAGCACCCAGAGCGCGGTGCCGAGGAGGGAGACGTCGACCTCGACGCCCATCCCGGTGCGCTCGCGCTGGAAGAGAGCAGCCGCGATGCCGCCGGCGATCGCCATGCCGCCGATGAAGTCGCCGAACGCAGGCCGTTGCTGGAGCGGCGGCTGGCCGGGGGTCGAGAGCCGATCCGCCACCCCGCCTCGCGCCCAGAACGACACGCCGTCGTAACCGCCGCGTCGCGCGTCGGGCCCACGCCGGCCCTGGCCGGAGCCGCGGGCGTAGATCAGGCGAGGGTTGACGGCGCGCAGGTCGTCCCAGGTGATCCGGAGTCGCTCGCGGGCGTCGTCGAGGAAGCTGGTGAGGAAGACGTCGGCGCCGGCGACCAGCCGGTCGAGCAGGGTGCGGCCCTCCGCGTGCCCGAGATCGATGCCGATGGTGCGCTTGTTGCGGCCGAGATGCTCGACGAAGAAGTTTCGTCCGGACGCGCCCGGGATCAGTCCCGAGGTGACGAGTCCGCGGATGGGATCGCCGAAGCGGGGATGCTCGACCTTGACGACCTCCGCGCCCCAGTCGCCGAGGACGGTGCCCGCGGAGGGGACGAAGCCCCAGTCGGCAACCTCGATCACCCGCACGCCGGCGAGCACGTCGGCCATTGCCAGCCCCCGCTCAGTTGAGGTGGTAGAGCTCGGCCGCGTTCGCGCCGGCGATGAGCCGGCGCTCCTCCTCGGGCACGTCCTTGAAGTGCTCGACGAGCACCTCGCGCGACTTCGGCCAGGTGCTGTCGGAATGCGGGTAGTCGGTCGACCACATGATGTTGCGGAGTCCGGCGCGGTGGCGCTCGGCGACCCCCGCCAGGTCCTGGATGAAGGTCGCATGCCCCTGGCGGTACCAGTACGTGCTCGGCTTTTCCGTGAGGATCGATTTGGTCCAGAAGCGGTGCTTGTTGAACGTCTGGTCCATGCGCTCGACGAAGTAGGGGATCCAGCCGATGCCGCACTCGACCAGCACGAAGTTGAGCTTGGGGTGGCGGGCCAGGATGCCGGTGAAGACGAGCGTGGAGACGGTCTCGCAGATCGAGATCGGCGCGATGGCGATGAACGTCTCCTTGACGCCCGGCGTGGGATTCTGGAAGGTCGCCTGGACGTTCGCGTTGCGCGGGCCGACGATGTGGAAGCTGATCGGCAGACCGGTCTCCTCGATCAGTGACCAGAACGGCTCGTAGGCCTCGTCCCACAGCGGCTTGGCGCCGCGTTCGTCGGGGAAGGGGTCGCAGTGGAAGCCCTTCAAGCCCATCCTCGCGATGCGGCCGAGCTCCTGCATCGCCTCGTCGAGATCGATCAGCGGCACGTGGGCGAGCCCGACCAGCCGGCCCGGCGCCGCCCGCGAGAGCTCGAGCATCCAGTCGTTGTAGCGCTGGACGACGTAGCGCCGCAGCGCGGGGTCCTTGGGGTAGCTCGTGACCGGGCCGCCGAAGTAGAGGACCTCGGCGTCGACCCCGTCGAGATCCATGTCCTCGAGCCGCGCCTTGGGATCGTAGGAGCCGGGGCGCATGTCCTTGTACCCGAGTCCGAAGGCCTTGAAGTCCTCGGGCTTGCGGCCGGCAGAGGAGTCGAGCCCGATCGCCCCGCTGATCTGCGAGTCGACGATCCAGAAGTCACCCTGCTCCGTCGACTCGACGCGCGGCACCCTGTCCTTCAGCCCGTCCGGCGCCCCTCGCGTCCAGAGATCCTTCGGCGGGTTGACGTGCGAATCCGCCGAGATGATGCGCTCGCTGCTCATCGTTCGATCCTCCTGCTCGTCGCGGACGACGAGGAAGGTTTAACGTGGCCTGCTCGCCTCGATCAAGCGATCGCTCGATTGTGCGCCGCGTCGGATACGATCAGAGTCCTGCAACGGCCGTCATCGTCTTCGCGATCGCGTTGCGCAGGTCGCTGGCGGTGCTCGCGCCCGGCCTGGCCTTCGCGAGCAGCTTCATCAGGCTCTGGAGGTGGGCGTTCACGAACTTGCGCGCCTTCAACGCCTTCTTGCCGGTCCCGGAGACCGCGGCAAGCTTCCCCCTGACCTGCTTCACGACCTTGCCCATCTTCTTCTTGGAGCCCTTTTTCAGATCCGCGGCCCCGCTCAGCAGCTGCTCGATCGTCGCGAGGCGGCACTCGACGCCAGGCTCGCCGACGCGTGTGCTGGTCGCGCAGTGGAAGCCGGTGCCGTCGGGTTCGCAGTGGTCGCCGTCCGTGCAGGCGTCGCCGTCGTCGCAGGCGGGTGCGGCGCCCGTGACGGGTTCGCCGGTCGCTGGATCGCAGGTTTCGGTACCGTTGCAGGCATTGCCGTCGTCGAACACCTTCGGTGCGTGGGTGCAGCCGCTGGCGGGGTTGCAGCCGTCGGTCGTGCACGGGCTGCCGTCGTCGCAGCTCGGCGGATTGCTGGGCGTGCAGACGCCGGCGACACACGCGGTCGAGCCGCACAGGCTCGGGTCGCAGTCGGTGGCTTTGGTGCACGGGATGCAGTGGTCGGGGTCGGTCTCGCCTCCCGCGGCGCAGACCTCGCAGTGGCCGGCGACGGGCGTGCAATCGCTCTTGCAGGTGTCGCACTCGTTGGTGTTGGCGTCGTCGCACAGCTCCCCGGCGTCGCCGTCGGCGTGGCCGTCACCGCACCAGTGAAGCGTGCAGGTCGCCGAGCACGGGTTCCCGAGCACGCCGTTCTGCGCGCCGTTGTCGCACTCGTCCTCCGGATCGACGACGCCGTTGCCACACACCTCCACCTGGCAGGTGGACGAGCAGCCGTCGCCGTCCGTCTGGTTCAGGTCGTCGCACTGCTCGCCGCAGTCCGGCTGGGTGGTGCCGTTCCCGCACACGCAGGGCCGCGGAGCCACGAGGGAGCACTGGGCGGTGCAGGGATCCCCCTGCATTCCGTTTTTGTTGCCGTCGTCGCAGTCCTCGTTGCAGTCCTGGACGCCGTTGCCGCACTGCTCGATCTGACAGGTCGAGGAGATGCCGTCGCACGAGTTGGCGTCGCCCTTGTCGTCCTGCTCGCCGCACTCGACCATGCCGTCGCCGCACACGTTGTCGAACCGCGAGCAATCAGCCTTGCAGCCGTCGCAGCTGACGGTGTTGCCGTCGTCGCAGGCTTCGCCGGGGTCGACGTTCCCGTCGCCGCACCGATGGCACGACTGACAGTCCGGGGAGCAGGTACCGCCCTGAGGACAGGTGCGCCGTCGCACAGCTCGCCCTGATCGACCTTGCCGTCGCCGCAATCGGCCGGAGGAGGCGGTGGCGGGAAGCCGCCGCAGGGAGTGAGGTTGGGGTTGATCTGCGCGCCCGAGTTGGGGTTGATCACGCCCGTGATGCTGATCGGATCGCTCGCGCTCCGGTACTCGATGAAGTTGGCGGTGTCCGCGAGCATCGTGCCGGCCACCGTCAAGGCGCCGCCGCTCTCCAGCGAATTGGTCCCGCCGAGCCCGCGGGCGTCGAGCGTGATGCCGGCAGGGAGGGTGAGCGCGCACCAGGCGGTCGCATCGACCGAGCCGCCGAAGCCGTCGGAGCCGCCGTGCACGTCGATCGAGCCGAGGGTGAGGTTGCGATGCGCCTCGAACTCGAGGCTGCCGCCCTGGCTCTGCAGGCCGTTCCCCGAGGCATCGATCGCCACGCTCTGCGTGATGTCGTGCTCGGCGGTGAACGTCGCGCTGCCGCCGGCACCGTCCGACGGGACGCCGGTCATCTGGAGAAACGCGCCGATCTGGATCGAGTCGCCGGAGTTGACCGTGATGTCGCCCGCGTCGCCGACGTCCTCGCCGCTCGAATCGCCGCGCACGTTGATGTTGCCGCCGAGAATCACCGAGCCGTCGGCATCGATCTCGAGCGCGCCCCCGAAGCCGCCCCCGGTGATCGCGCTGAGGTCGATCTTGCCGGTCGTGGTGACGGCGCCGCCCGCCGTGAGGAGGATGCCCTCGACGTCGGAATCGCCGCCGCTGCTGTCGATGGTGCCGGAGAGGCCGAGGTTGGCCGCCGCGTCGATCTCGAGCGTCCCGGGGCTGCCGTCCCGCCCGCCGTGGATGTCGATCTCCCCCGGGATGACGATGCTCGCGCCGGTCACCGTGATGTCGCCCGCGAACTGATCCACCGCGGTCGAGGACGCGTCGAGGATGCCCTCGACGACCACGTTCCCCATGGCGTTGAGGGTGATGCTGCCGGCGGCATCACCCGCGGTATCGATGCGCGAGATCGAGTTGCCGTCGCGGCGCACGGTGATGGTTCCCGTGGCGTCCACCTCGATCATGCCGCCGGCGCCGAGGAGGCCGCTGGCGGGCTCCAGGGTGAGGTTGCGGACCTTGATGACCATGCTGCCTGCGCCGACGACGAGCTTGGCGCCGCCCATCAGCTGGAGATCGCGGGCACCGAAGTCCAGGATCGAGCCGGGGGTGACGATTCGCGTCGTGTTCTTCTGGACCACGCACGGGTTGCCGGAACAGATCTCATCGGCGGTGGTCGCCTCGGCCGCAGGGACGAGGCCGAGGCATAGCAGGAGGACTGTGGCGACGAGGGCGGTCCGCATGATCTGTTGTCTCAGCAACGGGTGTGCCCGCGTCGGGGGTGGCGGCACGCATCCGCTCCGCGTCCGGTGGGCTTCCCGGCGCATCATGGATGCACGCCGCGTGGCAGGTGTGCAAGCGTCAGGCGCGGGTGCGCGAGGGCGCCAGCGCGAGGCGGAGCGCACACGCCAAGGCACCGGAACGGCGAGCCTTGCTCCACCCACCCGAGGCGTGTAGCGAGGAACGGATGGTGGATACCGAGGACATCAGGCGCCGCATCGAGGCGGCGCTTCCCGACGCGCGGGTCGAGGTGGCCGACACGACCGGCGCCGGAGATCACTTCGAGGTCCACGTGGCCGCCGCGGCGTTCACGGGACTGGGCCTCGTCGAGCAGCATCGACTGGTCTATGGCGCGCTGGGTGATCTGATGCCGCGGATCCATGCGCTGGCATTGCGAACCGAAACACGAGGGGAGGGAGCGCGATGAGCGAGGTACTCGAGGACATCGATCGAGAGGTGAAGGCGAACCCCGTCGTCGTCTACATGAAGGGCACGCCGAGGTTCCCGATGTGCGGCTTCTCTGCCGCGACCGTCGAGGTGCTGCACGAGATCGGCGTCCCGTTCAAGGCCGTCGACGTCCTGGCCGAGGTGGACAAGCGAGACGCCGTGAAGGCCTACACGAGCTGGCCGACCATTCCGCAGCTCTTCGTCGGCGGCAAGTTCGTGGGTGGCTGCGACATCGTGCGCGAGATGCACGCCCGCGGCGAGCTGGCTCCGCTGATCCGGGAAGCCGCCGAGCCGCACTGAGCGCGCCGCCCTCCGCCGCTCGAGTCCCCCGCACGGCTCGATCCGCCAGCGCTGGACGAGCCAGTAGACCACCAGCTTCTCGTACTCCGTCAGCACGTCCTTGGCCGCCCGGCGGTTCGTCCACCACCGCTCCGCCGGAAAATCGGCGGCGAGTGCGGGCCGCATCGCGAGCCGGACGCCGGGGCCGAGCGCCTGCGCCAGGATCAAGCGCGCGCGCCGCGTGTGCCACGGCGACGTCACGACGACCACGTCCCGCAGGTGGCGCTTGCAGACGTAGCGGGCGATGGTTCTGGCCTCGCTCACGGTGCTGAAGGCGCGCCGCGCGAGCGTGTGGATGGCGGACGACGGGACGCCGAGCGCGATCAGCGCCTGTCGCGCCAGGTCGTAGTCCTCCGGCAGCCGGACGCCGCGGGCGCGTAGGGCCGGGGCGCCGCGCGCGAGCCGCTCGCGCGTGAGCACGATGAGCGGCGCGCGCCCCTGGTGGTAGAGGCGCGCCGTCTCCAGCACGCGGTCGGCGACCGAGCCGGCCAGCATCACGATGGCGTCCGCGTGCACCGGCTCGGGGTCGGCGACGACCAGGTAACGACCCGCTCCCCGGAAGGCGAGCACGGCCGCGGCGGTGGCGACGGCGGCGGCGACCAGGAGCGGCAGGAGCCGCGGACGCATGCGAGCGGGACGCTACGGGACACGGCTGCCGGGACGCAACCCGGTGCTTGACGGAGGTAACGCGACGGCGCTCTCCTCCCCGCCATGCAGAACGTCCAGACGGTGACCGGCACCTGTGCTCCCGCGTCCCTCGGCATGACGTTGATGCACGAGCACCTGCTCATCGGCTGGCCGGGCTGGGAGGCCGACGCACTCCTCGACCGCGCCACCCGGCGCGAGCATGCCCGCCGCTGCATCGATCGGCTCGCCGAGCTCCATGATCTGGGCGTGCGCACGCTCGTCGACCCGTGCCCGATCGACCTCGGGCGCGACGTCGAGTTCATGGCCGAGGTGGCACAGGCGAGCCGGGTCCGCATCGTCTGCGCCACCGGGCTCTACAAGGAGGACCAGGGGGCGCCGGCGTACTTCAAGTTCCGGCGCCAGTTCGGCGACGCGCTGGCGGAGATGACGGAGGTCTTCGTGCGCGAGATCGGCGAGGGCGTCGGCGAGACGGGCATCCGCGCCGGCATCATCAAGGTGGCGACGGGCGCGCACCAGATCACGCCGTACGAGGAGCTGGTCCTGCGTGCGGCCGCGCGGGCCCACCGCGCGACCGGGGTTCCCATCACCACCCACACCGACGAGGGGACGATGGGGCCGGAGCAGCTCGACGTGCTCGCCGGCGAAGGCGTGGCGCCGGGCGCGATCGTGGTCGGCCACTCGTGCGGTGCGAGCGACGTCTCCTACCATCTCCGCATGCTGGATCGTGGCGCCTTTCTCGGGTTCGATCGGTTCGGCCTCGAGCTGCTGCATCCCGATCGCGAGCGGCTCGCGGTCCTCATCGGACTGCTCGGGCTCGGCTTCGAGCGCCAGCTCGTGCTGTCGCACGACACGGTGTGGTGCTGGCGGGGACGGGGCCCGACGCTGCCGCCCGAGACCCTGGCGCATTGGGAGCCGACCTACGTCCTGCGATCCGTCGTGCCGCGCCTGCGTGCCGCCGGCGTCGCGGAGGAGAAGATCGAGACCATGCTGGTCGACAATCCGCGCCGCTACTTCGCCGAGGCCGGAACGGCCGCCTGCTAGGCTCCCGGCCCGGCCAGGATGACGACGCAGGCGTTGGCGCCGCGGCCGACGGTGTGAGCGAGCGCGACCCGCGCGCCCTGCACCTGGCGCGGCCCGGCCTGACCGCGAAGCTGCCAGGTGAGCTCGACGACCTGGCCGAGCGCGGACGCGCCGAGCGGCTCGCCCTTCGAGAGGAGGCCGCCGCTCGCGTTGACGGGCAGGCGCGATTCCATGGTGCCGCCGCCGTCGCGGACCCAGCCGCCGCCGCCATGACGGGGGCACAGGCCGAGCTCCTCCGCCGACAGGATCTCGCGCGCGGCGTCGGTGTCCTGCACCTCCGCGAGATGGACGTCGGCGGGCCCCAGGCCGGCGGACTCGTAGGCGCTCCGCGCCGCCATCTGCGTCGGTGTCGGAATGGCGTCGTCGGCGACGCCGCCGAGCGGCGTGTGCTCGCCGAGCACGGAACCGGCGAGATGCGATCGCAGGACGGCCGTCGCGATGCGCACGGCGGACGCGCGCGGCGTGGACGACACGACGACCGCCGCGGCGCCCTCGTTCGGCGAGCACAGCATCAAGAGCCGGAGCGGGTCGCACACGAGGGGCGAAGCGAGCACCTCCTCGGATGACAGGGCCTTGCGGTACATCGCGTGCGGATTGTGGACGCCGTGGCGATGGTTCTTCACCGACACCGTGGCGAGGTCGGCCGGCCGGACGTCGCTCTCCAGCATCAGACGCTGCGCCCGCAGCGCGAAGTAGGCCGGCGTCGCGGCCAGGCCCGCTTCCTCGCGCCAGGGCTCGAAGAAGCTCGAGCGGATCATGCCGCGCGGCATCTTCTCGACGCCGAAGGCGAGCACCGTATCGTGCTGGCCGCTGGCGACCTGGGCCGCGGCGAGCGCCAGGGCGGCGCCCCCGCTGGCGCAGCCCGCCTCGACGTTGACGATCGGCACGCCGGAGAGACCGAGCGCGGTGAGCACCTTGTGGCCGGTCGCGACGCCGCCGTAGACGGTGCCGCAGAACGCAGCCTGGAACCCGCCGCGCGCGACGTCTGCGTCCGCCAGGGCGCTGCGCACGGCGGCCACCCCGAGCGCGGTGAGGCTGCGATCGGCGAAGCGGCCGAAGGGGTGCAGGCCGACTCCCGTGATGTAGACCGGCCTCACGTCGCTCCGGTCTCCGCGGGATCGGGCGCGAAGGCATACGACAGCACGGGGGTGCCGTCGTCGTCGGCGAAGAGTGGTTCGACGACGAGAGTGACCGCCAGGCCGGGCCGCAGCCGCGCGGGGTCCGACTCCGTCAGCCGCGTGATCACCCGCAGGCCGTCCGCGAGCTCGACCATGCCGAATCCATACGGCACGGGTCCGCGATAGCCGGGCGGGCGGTTCGCCACCACCGTGCACAGACGGAGGCGTCCGGCGGGGCCGACCGGCGTCTCCCTCGCGTCCTCGGCGCCACAGTACGGACAGGTCGGCGAGGCGGGAAAGTGGAGTGCCTTGCACGACGAGCAGCGTGCGGCGAGGAGCCTGGGTCCGTCCGGTCCGACGGCGAAGAGGCCGGGGGTGATGGGGCGCGGCGATGCCATGCTCAGCACCAGTGAAGGCCAGAATGTGCAGACAAACGCAACGAAATTTTCTCGCCAGTACCCCGGCCCGCATGGTACGGACACCGGCCATGCGGATGCTCGCCCTCACCCGAGGGCTGTTCCCGATCGCTCTCCTCGCCGCCGCCGGTCCGGTCGCCGCGACGGTTCCCCAGGATCTGTCCCCTGGCGCAGGATCCCTGCGTCGTGAATTCCGCCCTCACGCTCACGCCGGGTTCGGTCATCGACCTCGGTGGCCGCGGCCTCCAGTTCGGTCCGGCGGCGCGGGTGATCGTGGGCGCGGGCGACGTGGTGATCTTGGCGGGACCGGTCCAGGTGCAGGCGGGAGCGCGCATCGCGGGAACCGCGGGTCTGGCGCTCACGACTTTCGAGATCGACTCGACCGGCGCCATCCGGGTCGACGCCACGGGCGGTACGCGGGGGCGCATCGATCTGTCGGCCGACGAGATCGCCGGGTCGGTGACCCTGAGCGCGCAGACCGGCATCACCGTGACGGGCGACCTCATCGCGGACGGGACCACCCCGGACGGCAGCGGCGGCTCGATCAATCTCCTCACCGCCGGCGGCGACGTCCTCGTGAGCGGATCGCTCTCGGTCCAGGGCGGCTCGAACGCCGATGGCGGTCTCATCTTCGCCCAGGCCCCCGGCAGGGTCGACCTGTCGCAGGTGGTCGACATCTCCGGCGGCGACTTCGGCGGCGGTGAGCTCGACATCGCCGCCGGCGGGGACGCCATCGTGCGCCAGAGCGTCAATGCGAGCGGGGGTGGTCTCTCCGGCGACGGCGGGACGCTGAGCATCGATGCGGGGGGCAGCATCACCGTGCTCGGGCAGTTCAACGGCACCGCCTCCGGTGACAGCGACGAGGGCGGCGGGTCCGGTGGGGACATGGAGCTCACCGCGGGGCAGGACGTGACGGTGAGCGGGTTGGTCGACCTGACGGGTGGGTTTCCCGACGGCGAGGGCGGCAGCTTCACCATCGACAGTGGCGGCAGCTTCACCCAGACCCAGTTCGTGAACCTGCTCGGGAACGGGATCGACGGCTGTGGCGGCTCGGTGGACATTCGGGCCGCGCGCGACATCACCACGAACCGCTACGACGTCAGCGGCGGCTCGTGCGGCGCCGGCGACGTCACCATCCTGGGGCTCGGCACGGTGACGATTCCCGCCCAGATCGTCGCCGACGGCACCACCGGCATCTCCCAGGGCGGCATCATCAGCCTCCAGGGTCGTGACCTGGTGACGAACGACCTGGTGCGCGCCAACGGCGGCAGCCAGAGCTTCGGCGGCGTGGTCATGCTGCTGGGGTGCAACGTGACCGTCAACCAGTCGAGCGAGATTCGGGTGCTCGGCGCGACCGGTAGCATCACCGTCACCGGGAGCGGAAGCATCGCCGTCCGGGGCAAGCTGACCGCCGGTGCGGGCGGCACCAACGCGATCGTGTATCGCGATCCCGCGATGCCACCGACGATCACCGGACAGGTGAGTCCGCCACCGGTGAAGACGGTCGATCCGACGCTGCCGCCATGTGCAGGGGAGACGGCCGCCTGCGGGAACGGAACGCCCGACCCGGGCGAGGAGTGCGACGACGGCAACACCACCTCGTGCGACGGCTGCAGCGCGAGCTGCCGGCAGGAGGGCTGCGGCAACGGACGCGTGGAGTGCAGCGAGGAGTGCGACGCCGGGGCGCAGAACGGACAGCCGGGAAGCGGATGCGACGCCACGTGCAACGTCGTCCCGCTGCCGGGCGGGTTGCTCCTGTTTCCCGGGGGGCACTCGCGCAATTCGTGCATGGCGGAATGGCGCATCAAGCTGGCGAACGGGCTGATGAGCGGCGGCTTCCCGCTCATGAGCCAGCCCTGCGTCGACGGCGACCCCGGCTGCGATCGGGACGGGGCCACGGACGGGAAGTGCGTGTTCGAGACGGCGGTCTGCACCCACGTCACCGATGCGCGCCTTCCCGGCTGCAATCCGCTCCAGGTGGAGTCGATCTCCGTCAACAAGCCGGGTCCGCTCAGTGCGAGCGCGCCCGTCGACGTCGCCAACGCGAACGCCCTGGTCGGTGCGCTGGCGGGGCTGGGATTGACGGTGAAGGCGGGGACCAACGTCCTGGTTCCCGGCACGCCGGACGTCCAGCACGACCATTGCACGGCGACCACCGGCATCACGGTGCCTCACCCGGCCGGCCTGTCGGCTGCCAAGACGCTCAACATCGCCGCCCGCGACGGCCTCGGTGGCCGCATGCACTCGAATCAGGTGACCCTGATCTGCGGCCCGAACACCGCGGTGTGCGGCAACGGACACATCGAGGTCGGCGAGCAGTGTGACGACGGGAACGACGTCGCCTGTGACGGGTGCACGCCCACCTGTCGGGTCGAGCGGTGCGGCGACGGCATCGTCGAGTGCGGCGAGGGATGTGACGACGGCCCGGCCAACGGCACGCCGGGGAGCATGTGCACGGCGGCCTGCACGCAGATCGTGCCTCCGCTCCGCATTCCGGGCGGCGGCTCGAAGCGTTCCGACTGCCAGCTCGAGACCGCGATCGACCTCCAGGACGTGGTCGTGAAGGGAGATGGGACGCCGTCGAACAGGCAGGTCTGCGTCGACAACGACCCTGGCTGCGACTTCGATCCGGTGCCGGGCAGCTGTCGCTTCCATGCCTTCCTGTGCTTCGGCGGCGCCGACGACCGCCTGGCGTGCGCGGCAGACTCCGTCGCGTCCATCGAGGTGCGCAAGCCGAGCGCGAAGGACCAGGGTCCGGCGGGAGCACTGCGCCAGGCGGTGCTCCAGCGCCTGGCGGCATTCTCGCTCCCGCTTCCGGCGGGGGAACGGTGCACCCAGCGGATCGACATCGACGTGCCGGCGGGCAAGAAGCAGGCGTCCCTGGCGCTGCGCACGCGCGACACGCTCGGCGACAAGGACAGCGACTCGATCAAGCTCAGATGCTCGCCGGCGCCCTGAAGGGCGGCTCAGTCGGGCGAGGGGAGGGGCGTGCCCCAGCGATCGAGGTGAGCCACCTCGGCGAGCGGCCGGCGTCGCGTCGGACCGAAACGGTCGCGGGGATGACCCAGGGGCACCAGGGCGGCCACCTCGACGTGCGCGGGGATCGCGAGGAGAGTCTTCAGGTCCTCCTCGAACGTGCGGTGCAGGGTGGTGAGGGTGGTGCCGAGGCCGAGCGCGCGGGCGGCGAGCAGCAGGTTCTGCACCGCGGGGAAGATCGACGCGTAAGCGGCGGCAGGCGCGCGCAGCGTGCCGTCGGCTGCAACCAGCGGCCCGAGGCGCGAGTGATCCAGCCCGCAGGCGATCACGACCGGGGCCTCGTGAAACGACGAGGCCAGGTCACCCGCGGCGCGCATCATCCGCGCGTAGTGCGGCCGATCCCGCACGTCGCGATCGGCGTCGGTGGCGCTGGTGAATTGCTCCCCCGCCTCCCAGGCGGCGCGGTAGCGGCGGCCGATCTCCGCGCGCACGGCGGGGTCACGGACGACGACGAAGGCCCATGGCTCGGCCCCGCGTGCGGACGGGGCGCGCGTGGCGGCCTCGAGGAGCCGGTGCAGCGCCGCGTCGGCGACGGCATCGGGGCGGAAGCGGCGGAGCGCGCGCTGCGTCTCGACGACCTCGAAGAAATCCACGGAAGTCCCGGGTCGCTCAGACGGCTTCGAGGATCGTGGCGGCGCCCTGGCCCATGCCCCCGCAGATGGTGGCGAGGCCGAACCGCCCGCCGCGCCGGCGGAGCTCGAGCGCCGTGGTGCCGACGAGGCGCGCACCGGAGGCGCCCACCGGATGGCCGAGCGCGCAGGCACCCCCGTTCGGGTTCACGTGGGCATCGTCCCCGATGTCGAACTCGCGCATGAGCGCGATCGGCGCGCACGCGAAGGCCTCGTTCACCTCGATCACCGCCATGTCGCGCGGGCCAAGCCCGGAGCGGGCGAAGGCGCGTGCCGTGGCCGGGATGGCGGAACGGATGAGATCGGTCGGGGCGCAGGCGCCGGTCGCGATGGTGTGGATGCGCGCGAGCGGCGTGAGGCCGCGCCGTGTCGCCTCCGTGCTCGACATGACCAGGCACACGGCGGCCCCGTCGGCCTGGCCGGAGGAGGTGGCGGCGGTGATCTTGCCGTCGGCCCGGTAGACGGGCGCCAGAGCGGCGATCCTCTCGAGCGAGGTGTCGGAGCGCGGGCCCTGGTCGTCCGTGACGCCGACGGGGCGTCCCTCGAGATCGAGGCCGTCGACCGGCACGATCTCCT
The DNA here is from genome assembly GCA_963815115.1 of uncultured delta proteobacterium. GTDB lineage: Bacteria > Desulfobacterota > Binatia > DP-6 > DP-6 > CAVQLX01. Next base: position 351,807 of record CAWFFN010000007.1, read on the forward strand.
CGCGCAGGCGGCTGCGCGCCGCAATCGCGCGCTGGTGGCTCCGAAGCGCCCAGCGGTCCATGTCGTCGCGGCTGATCGCGTACTGGTCGGCGAGGCGCTCGGCGCCCTGGCCGCCGTTGAGCTCGATCGGGTTCACGCGCTCGAAGAGCTTCGGGTTGGGGTTCATCGCGGCGAGCATGTGGCCGCCTTCCTTGATGACGTCCGCCATCTCCATCCCGTCCTTGATGGTCGGGATGCGGAAGTGGGTCATGCTGTCGAGGCCGCCCGCGACGAACACGTCGCCGAGACCGCATTGAATCTGCATGACCGCGACATGCACCGACATCATGGCGGTGGTGCAGGCGCGCTCGACGCTCAGCCCGACCACGTGATCCGGGAAGCCGGCGAGGAAGGGGATGGCGGTCCCTGCATGCGCCTGCTCGCCCATCATCTCGACGGCGCCGAGGATCACCCCGTCGACGTCGCCGGGCGCGACGCCCGAGCGGCGCAGGACCTCGTGCAGCACGGCGACGGCGAGGTCGTCCGAGCGGACCTCCCGAAAGGCGCCGCGCTTCGAGTCCGCCTTCCCGAACGGTGTCCGGACGTATCCGACGAGAACCGCGTCGCGCAGCTCGGCCATGGTGGCCGGGCCTGTAGCGCAGGACCGGCGCTACTGGCAAACCCCGTGGAAGCAGACTACCCCGTTCGGCCCGCAGCTCGTGAAGTCCGGCAGCGTGCCGTGGGTGCAGACGGCGGTCTGCTGGCCCGCCGGGCCGACCACGTTGCAGCCGTCGGCGGTGCAGGCGTTGCCGTCACCGCAGAGGTTGGCGACGCCGGACGTGCAGGCGCCCTTCACGCAGGCGTCCTTGGCGGAGCACGGGTCCAGGCTCGCGGGGCACGGGGTGCCGTCCTGGACATTGGTGGTGACGCACCCCTTGTTCGCCACGCAGGCGGACGCCGTGCACGGATTGGTGTCGTTGCAGTTGGGCGGCGGACCGCCGACGCACACGCCGCGGATGCACGCGTCGCCGGCCGTGCACAGATTGCCGTCCTCGCAGGTAGCGCCGGTCGCGAGCGCCGTGTGCTTGCAGCCGAGGGCCTGGTCGCAGGTGTCCGTCGTGCACGAGTTCTTGTCGTCGCAGTCGCGCGCCGGCCCGCTGACGCACTGGCCACTCTGGCAGGAGTCGCCCGCCGTGCAGAGGTTGTTGTCGGTACAGCCCGCGCCGTCGGGTCGCGGCCGGCCGGGGCTCAGGCAGCCCTGCACCGCATCACAATCGATGGTGCAGGGGTTGTTGTCGTCGCAGGCCGGCGGATCGCTCGGCACGCAGATGTGGTTCTGGCACTTCTCGATGCCGTCGCACTTGTCGCCGTCGCTGCACTCGACGTCGGTGGTGCAGCTGCAGCGGCACTGGCCGGGCTGGCCGTTCTCGATGTTGCCCAGGCCCTGCGAGTCGCCCGCGATGCACTTCCCCGGGCAGGCGGCGTCACCGCTGGCTGCGCTGGCGTCGCACTGCTCGCCGACGGTCAGGGCGCCGTCGCCGCAGACGCCGCCACGCGCCACCTGGGCGTGCTTGCCGATCGACACCCGGCCGCCGATCGCCCGGCCCTCGAGCTCGGCGCCCGGGCCGACGCCGATCTTGCCGGTGGGCACGCGTACGTACGCCTTGACGCTCGCTGCACCCGATAGCTTGGCTGCCGGACCCGCGACGTCGATCTGGAAGTCGCCCGGGGCGAGGAGCTGGTTGGGCGACGGGCCGACGGTCGAACCGCCGCCGGCGCCGAAGCGGCCCTGGACGTTCAGGACGACGGGGTTGTCGGCGAGGAGGCTCGCGTGGCTGCCCACCTTGACGCTCGCGACGTGGTATCGACCGACGCCGCTCCCGGAGGACAGGCCGCGCAGCACGAGCTTGGCGTTCTCCGCGACGGTGATGCTGCCGTAGAATCCGGGAGCCAGGAAGACGATGTCACCGGCGGCGACCTCGACCGCCTGGCTGCCGGGGCTGACGCTCGGGAACGCCGGCAGGTTGGCGAAGGTGATCGGCAAGGTGACGGGGAAGGGGCCGCCGGTGTTGATGTTCGAGCCGTCCTTCAGGATCGGCTCGTTCGCGAACAGCCGCCCGACGTTGGCTCCGTTCATCAGCTTGGCCCGGTCGCCGACGGCGTCGGCGGTGACCGGGCACGAGGCGCCCTTGCCGACCATCAGGACGCTGCCGGCGTTGGTCGCCGCGGCGTTGCCGCCGAGGATCAGGGCGCCGCTGCCGAGCTTGATCTGTGAGCCGGCGATGACCGCGTAGGTCCGGAAGTCGCTGGAGGGAGTCTGCGCGCCGGCGAGTCGGACCGTGGTCAGGGATGCCACGAGGGCGAGCGCCAGGAAGGCGCCGGAGGCTGTCCGCATGACGCGTGCGTTCCGCAAGACACATGCCACGGAGTGATTCCATTCGCCGACGGAAAGCATCGTTAAATCAAGGGTATTACGCTCCATCCCACTGCGCTGCCGCATGGTGTCGCGCAGCCGCAAGGGGCGTTGGGACTAGAGGGCCGGACGCGAGTCGGGAAGGCCGGTGCGACCGGCGGGCGGCCAGAAACTGCCTTCGATTTTCTGGACTCGACTTGCACTCATGCATCCGTCAGGCGTGCAAGACATGCCCCCTCCCTTTGGTCGCATACGGACGGCCCTTTGGGGCGGTGGCTAGTGGCCAAAGATCGTCGTGAAATCAATAAGTTGATCCAGATGAACGGGTGCCGGGCCACGGGACCCCGTGGCATGTTTTCTGCTGCCTGGAGGACCGCGATGCGGACATACGCGAAGATTGCCCGGTGCGGCGAGTACCTACTGTTTTTGGGCCTCCTGGTCCTCGCCGCCTCGACCGCCCATGCGCTGCACAGGGAATCGCCGGACGAGTTCCGCGAGACCAGCGCCGACGACCATACCCATACCCCGGGTCGGGCGTGGGGCAACTGGGACACATTCTCGTCCACCCAGGACCTCGCCGTCCCACCGCACGGTCCAGCGAAGGCGCCCGGCCGGCAGATCTTCGTGTTCAACCTGGGCTTCTACGACTGCGCCCAGGACACCACGAAGCGGTGTGCCGACAACGACACGCCGGGCAACTGCCAGAACACGCCATGTCCGCCGATCGGGACCCCTTACCTGCGCCAGATCACCAACGGCCCGGGCGACCCCGACAACCCGACCATCAGCACGGCGACGTTCGCCGCCGTCCAGGCCGGCAACCAGGAGGACGTCTGGGTCGCCTTCGACGCCCTCGGCATCTTCGGCTGCAACCCGACCGACGCGGCGTGCACGGGCGGCGCCGCCGCGTCGCATCGCCAGATTCTTCATGTACAACCTGCTCACCACCGAGCTGCGGCAGATCACCAACTCCGCGCTCGGTGACAGCGTGCAGCCGTCGTTCAACCGGACCGGCGGCATGATGGTCTTCCAGTCGACCGCACCGCTCACCGGCTTTCCGAATCCGGCCGGAGTCCCCCAGGTCTTCGTCGTCAAGCTCAACTTCGTCGGCAACCCGCAGCTGCCGGGGCCGATCTTCAAGCAGCTGAGCGTCGGCCCGAGCCCGGCGAACGTCATCGGCCTCGGCCCGAGCATCAACCCCATCCTCAACGAAAACGGCACCGGGATCGCCTTCCAGTCCCGCTCCGACTTCCTGGGCGGCGGCCGTGACACAGGTATCTACCAGATCTACTACGTCGATTTCGACAAGGACACCTTCAACGTCCGGACGCTCTTCCGGATCACCAACGGCAACGCGTCGAGCGAGCACCCCCACCTGGGCTTCACCAAGGTGCCTAACCCCCAGCCCGGTGCGGACAACAAGCGCAAGGTGCTCCTCTTCGACTCCGCCGCCACGAACCTGCCCGGCGCGCAGCCGGGGGACCCGGCGCGGAAGATCTACGAGGTCGCGATCTCGGGTCTGAGTGACGACAACGGGACGCCGGATCAGTCGTGCGTCAATGGCCAGCCGAACACGGCGTGCGTCCACAACATCACGACCGGGGTATTCGGTAACTGCACGCATCCGGTCGTCGATCCTTCGGGGAGTCGTCTCGCGTTCACCTGCGACGGCGACCCGCTGCGCAACGGCAGCACGGGCAACCAGGCCTTCGCGCTGACGCGGCAGAACTCGCAGCTCTACCAGATCACCGGCGCCGGCGAGGTGGTCGGTCCGATCTCCAACAGCATCGGCCAGTGGTTCCTCACCCTCGCCACCACCAGCGATCTCAGCCAGGGCGGCTCCTGCGGCACGCAGCTCTATATCATCGACTTCGCGGCCGGGAAGTGGGTCGCCGCGACCGGCCTCGGACAACTGCCGCCGGACGCCATCCCGCAGGGGCCGACCAGCCGTATCGGCCAGCGCAACTTCTCGATCCTCCCCGCCGGCGCGGCGGCTGGTGGCAGCGATACCGCTGTCACCACGCGCGACGGCACGACCACGACGCCGGTCGCGACCACGAAGAGCCCGATCGATCAGGGCAACATCAGCATGATCATCGGCGCCCCCGATCCGTTCCTGTTCGAGACGACCATGGAGATCCTGCAGAATCGTATCAAGCTGCCGCCGATCCGCACGCCGTTCGGCGCCGTGTGCGTGACACCGACGGACAAGGGCGTGGGCGACCTCGACTGCGACGGCGGGAAAGAAGGCGGCGACTACGTCATCACCAAGGATCACTTCACGGACGACAGCGATCCGCTGTGCGAGCAGGGCTGCCGCGAGAGCATCATGTGCCCGGACAGCTACGTGGCGCCATGGCAGTACGTCACCCTCTGCCCGTTCTGCGACTTCCCGGACCCCACGACGCCCGGCCTGCCCCCGCCCGACACGGGGACCTGCTCGGGCGGTCCGAACGCCGGGATTCTCTGCCGGAGCGACGACGCCTGTCGCATCGGCCTCACCTGCACGAATGACCTGATGTCGCAGTGGGCCTGTCAGGGTGCGCGGACCGTCGACGCCCAGGGCACCTTCCTTCCGGGCGGCGCGCGCATGAACTTCCCGGTGCGGCTCACCCTGTCGGGTGCAGCCGGGCCGGACCGCGAGTTCTGCTCGGGCGACGACACCTACATCAACATGCCGCCCATCGACACGCGGCTGTTCCTGACGACGGGATCGGCCACCGGCACCATCACGGATGCCGACCTGGCGCCCGATCCGACGACGCGCGCGCTGACGCTCGGCACCACGGTCACCATCACGCAGACCGGGGCTCCCTTCGACTGCGCCCGCCTCCGCACCGGCGACCTCGCGGGCGCGGCCCTGGTCGGCGTGCTGCCGATCATGAACGTTCCCAACCTGCCGGGCTTCCGCGACGTCGTCCTGAGCCTGCACTACACGCCGGACGTGGGTGCCCTGGCATCGTGCGATCCGTTCTGCCTCGACAGCAGCACGTGCGACGACGGCAACCCTTGTAACGGCGTCGAGAGCTGCAACGGCAACCGCTGCGCCGCCGGCACCCCGGTGGTGTGCGACGACGGCGTGGCCTGCAACGGCGTCGAGGTCTGTGACCCGGCCAACGGCTCGTGCGGCCCGGGCACTCCGCTCGTCTGTAACGACAACAACGTCTGCACCGGGACGGACGCCGCCGGCACGGACGCCTGCGTCGAGCCGACCGGGTGCGTGTTCACGCCCAGGATCGGGGCGACGTGCGACGACCTGGATGCCTGCACGGCGAACGACCTGTGCGTCGCCGACCCGACCGCGGTCGCGGCCTGCCACGGCACGATCACGGCGGCGGCGCTGGCGTGCGACGATCATCAGCTCTGCAATGGCGTGGAGTCGTGCAACCCGGCTAGCGGGACCTGTCAGACGACGCCGACCAGCTGCGACGACACGAACACCTGCACCACCGACACCTGTGATCCGGCCGCCAACGCCGGAGCGGGCGGCTGCGTGAACACGACGCTGGCCGCTGGGACGCCGTGCAACGACGGCAATGCCTGCACGGGCCCCGGAGTCAGCGACACCTGCAATGCCGCGGGGCAGTGCACGGGGGCCCCCGTCGTCTGTACCGACGGCAACGCGTGCAACGGCCTCGAGCTCTGCGACTCGACGCTGGGCTGCCAGCCGGGAACCCAGCTCGACTGCGACGACAACAACCCGTGCACGACGAACGACTGCGACCCGACGCAGGGGTGCGTCAACGCGCCGCTGAACGGCATGGTCTGCGATGACGGCAGCGCCTGCACCGTCAACGACGTCTGCACGCCGTCGGGCAGCAGCAGCGTCTGCACCGGCGCCCTGATGACCTGCGACGACGGCAACGCGTGCAACGGGACCGAGACGTGCAACCCCGGAGCGAGCAGCCCGGCGACGGCCTGCGTGCCCGGCACGACCCCGACGTGTGAGGACAACGACATCTGCACGACCGATAACTGCGTCGCACCGACCGGGTGCGTGCATACGCCGACCGCCGCCTGCGACGACGGCAACGCCTGCAACGGGCCGGAGAGCTGTGATCCCGCGAATCCCACCCAGTGCCTGCCCCCGGGGCCGGTGACCTGTGACGACGGGAACGATTGTACCGACGACAGCTGCAACCCGGGCGTCGGCTGCCAGCACGACAACAACACCGGACCCTGCAGTGACGGCACGGAGTGCACGACGGGCGACATCTGCAGCGGCGGGAGCTGCGTCGGCACGCCGATGCAGTGCACCGACAACAACGCCTGCAACGGAATTGAAACCTGCGATCCGAACCTCGGCTGCATGGCGGGGACGATCCCGAACTGCAACGACGGCGACGAGTGCACCACCGACAGCTGCGATCCGGTGTCCGGGTGCCAGAACGGCTCCGACCCGGAGTCCTACGCCATCTGCCGCCTGAACATCCTCGCCGATGCCATCCAGGGCACGCCGGCGAACGATCTGGGCGGGGTCAAGAAGAAGAAGAAGTACATGTTGCAGGTGACGAGCTCTCTGCGGGCGCTCCAGAAGGCCCTGGTGGCATCGCCACGGCAGAAGGCCCAGAACCTGCGGAAGTCCCAGCGTCGCCTGAGCCGCGTCAACGACGGCATCCAGAAGGCGATCGACACGCACCAGATCGATACCGCTCTCGGGAACCAGATTCTCGACCTGGTCGCCAAGGCGGCGCGCGCGCTGCAGGCGATCGGGAAGTAGTGATGGTCCGGAGAGCGATACGGCGTGGCTGCCGGGCCGTGGCCCGGCGGCCAGCGACGCCCGTCAACGAGGGGGTTTAGATGATCTGGAAGTCCAGCAGCCTGGCCGTCGCCGCACTCCTGGCGGGGGCTCTCGTGAGCCCTGCCCGGGCCAACATCCTGCACGTCGACGACGACGGTCTCGATCCCTTCGAGTGCGAGGCGGCGCAGTTTCACACCATCGCGGAGGCCCTCGCGACGGCCAACCCGGGCGACGAGATCCGGGTATGCCCGGGCGTGTATCCCGAGCAGGTGGTGCTCACGCAGGCGATCCGGCTGACCGGAATCTCGTTCGGCAGCGCCCGGCCCGTGATCAGGCCGACGGCGCTGCCCGCGTCGCGGCCCAGCCTGCTCGGCGGCAATCCGGTGACCGGCGCGATCATCGTCGACAACGAATTCGTCCGCATCACCAACCTGGAGATCGATCTCTCCAACGTGAACGTCACGACCTGCCTGCCGTTCCTCACCGGCGTGTATCTGCGCCGGGCCAACGGCTCGGTGGAAAAGACACGGATCGAGAACGTGGCCGTGGCTGGCAACCCGAGCTGCGAGAGCGGCGTCGGGCTCTACGTCGAGAGCGGAGCGGTCGACGAGTTTCTCGGCAACCCCGTTCTGCTCCCGGCTCGCGTGATCGTCCGTGACCTGGACGTTTCCGGCTATCAGAAGGCCGGGCTCGTCGGGAACGGCCCGCGCACGGTCCTCATCGTGAAGGGTGGCGGGGCGACGGGTCTCGGAGCCACGGCGGGGGTGGTGCAGTATGGCTACCAGGTCGGCTTCGGCGCCAAGGGCAAGATCGCCCAGGTGTCCGCGAGCGGCCATCGCTCGCTCGTCACGGCCAAGGCCGCGGCGGGACTGCTCATCTTCCAGGCCGACCGGGTGAGCTTCCGGAAGAGCGACGTCAGCGACGGACAGGAAGGCGTCCTCTGCATCGGCGACCGCGCCCGGGTGAAGAAGACGAGCTTCAGTGACATGTCGGGAGACGGGGTCGTCTTCCTGGGCGACGCGAACCTGGCGGCAGCCAACTTGATCGAGCGCAGCAGCGTGGCCGGCGTGTTCATCAAGGGCGACCGCAACACGGTCCGGGGCGGGATCATGCGCGACCTTGGCAACGGCGTCTGGTTCCAGGACGGCGTCGGCAACAAGTACGGCGGCGTCCACTTCGAGAACGTGCCGCTTCCTGCCCAGGGAGTGTACGGCGGGGTCCGCTGGGACTTGGGCAAGGCCTCGGCCGATCCGTTCTCCACGGCCTGCGACACGGCCGCCGATTGCGACGACTCGAACTCGTGCACCACGGACGCTTGCGACCCGGCCAGCGGACACTGCTCCTACACGACGCTCCCTGCGGGGACCACGTGTGACGACCGGAACACCTGCACGACAGCAGACGTATGCAATGCCGCCGGTGCCTGTCAGGGTACGCTCGCGCCGGCCGGCACCGGGTGCGACGACGGCAACTCGTGCACGCAGGTCGATACCTGCAACGCGAGCGGGGCATGCATCGGCACCCCGTCCCCGGTCGGCGTCTCCTGCGACGACGGGAACGCGTGTACGGGACCCGACACCTGCGCTGCGGGCGCCAGGTGCGTCGGGCTACCGGTCACGGTCGGTACGACCTGCGACGATGCAAATCAGTGCACGGCGAACGATGCCTGCGACGCGTTCGGCATCTGCCGCGGGGCGGTGGCGCCGATCGGAAGCGCCTGCGATGACGGGAACGAGTGCACCATCGATCAGTGCGACACGGCCGTGTGCGAGGGCGACCCGGCGCTGGACGGGACCCCGTGCGCGGGCGGAACGCTCGCCTGCACGGCGGGCGTCTGTTCCTGAGCTCGGAGCTGGAGCGCAACAACGTGACACGCGGCGCCGGCGGGCCGAGCCCCCGGCGCCGCGTGTGCGTCTGGCGGACGACTCAGCTCGTCGGCTCGAGCGAGGACCCGATGGTCGGCGTCTCGAGGCCGGTCCAGTTCTCCCAGTAGCCGCCGTCCTTGTTCTTCAGCTTGAAGGAGTTGCCGAGCAGCGCATCGGGGCTGAAGATGCGGAGACCGTGACCGAAGGCCCGGACGAGGCCGACCGGGTACTCGTAGAATGCGGCCTCCAGGAAGCGAACCGGGAGGGAGTGCTCGGACATGTCGTATGTCGGCAGCGCCCCCACCGCCTCACAGGGACCGCAGGCGATCGGCGCCCACAGCCAGTCGTACGCGCTCACCACCTGGGTCGTGCCGATCTTGTAGCCGGGCTTCTCGACCTCGACGCGGTAGTTGTTGTCGCGTCGCAGACGCACGGTTGCGGGCGTCGTGACGGTCTGCTTCTGGGTATCGACGAATAGCGGCCCCCGCGTGGACGTCTGGGCCGACACCGTCGCCTGCGCCCCCGGCGGGTTGGAGTCGATCACGACGTCCTGGTACGGCCCGTGGACGATCGTGGCGCATCCGCTCAGCACGGCGAGCGCCACTGCGGAGAAAGTCACCTGCCGGGTCATCGGACCCCCTTTCGATGAAATCGGGACGGGGCCTCGTGCACGCCCCCGCCCGGAATCACGCGGCCGCGCGGAAGACCACGCGGCGGGCCGCAGGCCTACTTCTTGCCCAGGACGGACTCCTTGAACGTCTTCGCCACCGAGAAGCCGACCTTCTTGCGGGCAGGAATCTTGATCGGCTCTCCCGTCTGCGGATTCCTCCCCATGCGGGCCTTCATCTTGCGGAGCCGGAAGATGCCCAAGCCGGGGATCTTGACGGACTCGCCCTTCTTGACGCTCTTCGTGACCGTATCGACCAGGCAGTCGAGGATCTCGTCGCCCTGTTTACGGCTAACCCCACCTGCTTCTGCGAGTTTTGTCACCAACTGCGCCTTCGTCATCGCAGCACCTCCATCCCTGAGGACAACGAACCGGAATGATCGCGGAGAAACGGGCTCTATTACGGCAGTCGGACGGCGAGTGTCAAGAAAACCCGCGCCAATCAAGGGCTAGCACGCTATTCGCCCACCCGGGGTAGGTGCTCGGCGGCACGGGACGGCGCTGGCCAGGGCGGGGACGGCGAGCCGGCACGATCGGCGGCACGAACGCCCGGGTGATCGGGCGGATATGCCCATCCATTGCGCAAACGCACGATATCGGGAAAATCATGGTCTTCCGCTGATGCGACTTTCGTGCAGAAACCACCACTTTGGTGGCATCCGAATTGCAACTATGCGAGAAAACGAAGGTCGGTGACAGGTGCATACGACGATCAGCAACCCGGCGAACGGAGTCCGTGAGATCCTGGACCGGGTCATCTCTGCCTACGAGGAGATCGACCGTCGGTTCACGGCCGCAGGGGGCCTGTCCCGGCTCCTCGCCCTGTACGAGCAGCTCCAGCGCGAGCTCGAGCGCGTATCGTACGAGGAGATCGACCGGATGACCGGCGAGATCAAGAGCGTCATCGAGACCCTCCTCACGATGGACTACGAGCTGCGACGGGTGAACAACCTGAAGCTGGCGTTCGACGCCAGACAGCCGGGCTCCGGCGGCACGGGGTGAGGGCAGGCCGCGTATCCAACCCGCAACCGCGCGAGACCGATCGCGCGGGAATGCGGGACGCCTGGTTGCAAGGTTGAGATGGCCCCTCGTATGATCGGCGAGCTCGTCCGGCGATTGGAGCCGAGCGTGACCGGCATCCCGTACGAGCTGGATTCTAGCCGCCCTCGCATTCCGGCGTTGCGGAAAGGGGGCACGCAGGAGGCCGTTGCCGGCGGGCTCATGCGCATTCACAGCCCGAGCAGACGGACGATGCCCGCCTACAAGCCCCCCAAGGTCGAACCCGCTTCCACCTCCTCCGTCGATTCGCCGCCGCAAGCGTCCTGGCTCGAAGAGACCGCTGCGCAGGATCGCGTGATCGCCGAGATCTCCCACGAGCTCGGAAACCTGTTCCACAAGCTCTACTACTGGGCCGAGTTCCTCCAGGAGCGGCGCGGCGACCATGCGAGCGACGCGCCGGCGGTCCAGATGCTCACGCAGACGGTCGGGGGCCTGGAAGAGTTCTTGAAGGGCGTGCTCGACTACTTCCGTCCCCTCAAGTTGTCGCCGATCCGGATGGCCGTCGCCGACCTGATCGCAGGCATGGTGATCCAGATGCGTTCGCAGCTCCTCGGCTGGCCGGTACGCGTGAGCGATTCCGGAGCGTGGGACCAACGCAGCGTGCTGATCGACCCCGTCCGTCTCCCCGCGGTCCTGCTCGCGGCGGGACGACGTCTCACCGAGCGCGCGCCGGCGGGCAGCGGCGTCCACATCGCGTTCCACGCGCTGTCGGACGGCGTCGAGGTGACCTTCCGCGTCGAGGGCGCCGGCGGGACGCCGGGGCTGCAGAGCGCCGCGACATGCATCGAGTGGGGAGTGGCGGAGCGCATCGTCGCTCTCCACGGCGGGCGGCTTCGCGAGTGCGCCGCCGCCGACGGTCCGCACGCGCTCGTGCTCTTCCTGCCATTTCAGCATTGATCTCGAGGTTCATGATGGAAACCCGCATCCTCATCGTCGACGACGATCCCTTCATCTGCCGGCAGCTCGAAGAGCTGTACACCTCGCAGCGCTACGCCGTCGCCTGCGCGCCCAATTCGACCGAGGCGCTGCGCCTGCTCGGGGAGCAGGAGTTCGCGCTGGCCGTGGTGGACCTCAAGATCCCCGGTACGGACGGGATCGGCCTCACGCGGGAGATCCGCGACCGCTGGCCCGATCTCGACGTGATCATGATCACCGGCTACGCCAGCATCAAGGGCGCGGTCGAGGCGATCAAGCAGGGAGCCAGCGACTACATCACCAAGCCGTTCCAGAAGGAGGAGATCCTCCTCGCCACGGAGAAGATCCTCGAGAAACGCCGCCTGCTGGACGAGATCAACTACCTGCGCAGCCAGCTGTCTGATCGCTACTCGTTCGCCAACATGGTGAGCCGCAACCGGGTGATGCACGAGATCTTCGAGACCATCAGCGTCCTGGCGCAGAACGACGCGACGGTGTTGATCTACGGCGAGTCGGGAACCGGGAAGGAGCTGGCGGCCCGTGCCATTCACTTCCAGGGCAAGCGCAAGAGTGGCCGCTTCGTCGCCATCAACTGTGCGGCGTTCCCCGACACGCTGCTCGAGAGCGAGCTCTTCGGGTACGAGCGCGGCGCGTTCACCGGCGCGATCCACGATCGCGTCGGCAAGATCGAGCTGTCGAGCGGCGGCACCCTGTTCCTCGACGAGATCGAGAGCATCTCGCTCAACATGCAGCTGAAGCTGCTGCGTGTGCTCGAGGAACGCGAGGTCGAGAAGCTCGGTTCGAACCGACGCATCAAGGTCAACATGCGGATCATCTGCGCGACCAACATGGACCTGGCTCAGGGCGTCGCCGAGGGCCGCATGCGCGAAGACTTCTACTATCGCATCAACGTGGTCCCGCTACGCATCCCGCCGCTGCGTGAACGGATCGAGGACATCCCGTTGCTGGTCGGAGAGTTCCTCCGCAACAGCGAGATGGCTCGCGAGAAGGGGATCAACCGCCTGTCGAACAAGGCGCTGTCTCAGCTGATGAGCTACGCGTGGCCCGGCAACGTACGCGAGCTGGGCAACGTCATCGAGCGAGCCATCCTGCGGACCAGCGGATCGGTGATCCGCGAGGTCGACCTGCCCGGCCATTCCAGCGTGGGCCGGGAGACCAGCAACGGCAACGGCCGGCAGGCGGGCTACGACTACGAGGTCCCGCTGAAGGAATACCTCCGGCGGGCGGAGAAGGACTACCTGGCCCGCGTGCTGCGGAAGTACCGGGGGGGCATCAACCTGTCCGCGAAGCATGCTCTGGTGGATGCGGCGACGCTGCACCGGAAGATGAAGCTGCACGGGCTGCGCCGCGAGGAGTATCGCTTCCGGGGCAAGCTGGACGGCAGCGAGGCGATCGGGACCACGTGAATACCCGTTGGTACGGGCCATCGGGTCTAGGCTATCGAGCATCGGTGAGCGGGATTGCACGAGCGCCACACCAAAGCCCTGAACCGGGGCGATTCGGCGAGGCATTCATGGCACCAAAACACATGATAATCAGTAACTTACATCACCGTATGCGTTGGTCCGTGGCATTGAAATTGCTGACCTTCGATACGGTCATGAGTACGACCGAGGTTCGATCTGGACTCGGGGAGCCGGTCTCTGGGCGTTCCTCGGGTGGATTCGCGCACCCCGCGGTCCGGGCAGTCCAACTGTGCGTGCTGGCAGTCGGTATGCTGGCGGTGCTCGGTGGGTGCGGCGGGAGCCGGCCCCCGCAGGTCCCCTCCATGGCTCTTCTTCCGCCTCCGCCGCCGACGCCCGGGCCGGACTATCACATCCAGCTCGGCGACACCTTGAAGGTGGCCTTCCTGTTCCAGCCGGAGAACGACATCGATCTCGTGGTGCGGCCCGACGGGCGCATCTCGCTGGCTGCCGCCGGGGAGGTCGAGGCGGTCGGCAAGACCGAACAGGAGCTCGAGGAGGTCATCAAGGAGCGCGCCTCGTCGCATCTCCGGGATCCCGTCGTGACGGTCACGGTGACCAAGGTCGGCACGCAGAATATCTACGTGGGAGGCGAGGTCCTGCGCCCCGGCGTCGTGGCCCTGGTCCCGGGAATGACGCCCTTGCAGGCCGTGATGGAGCAGGGCGGCTTCCGTCCCACGGCCAAGCGCGACAGCGTGGTGCTCATCGTGCCGACCGCCGACGGCAAGTTCTCGGCGTCGCGCATCAATCTCGAGCAGGTGCTCACCGACGGCGTGCCCGAGCGCGTCCGCCTTCGGCCGAACGCGGTCGTCTTCGTGCCGAAGACCTGGGTCGCCAACGCCGGCGACGTCGTCGACCTGTACGTCCGCGGGCTCATCCCGGCGCTGCCGCGCGTCGGCGTCGGGTACTCGCTGAACAACAACAACCAGTAGTCGGACGGAGAGGAACGAAGACGACATGGCGACCCTCCAGACCCTCCCCGACGCAACCACGTTCCTCCCGGCTTCGGGAGGCGCAACCTCGCCGGTCGCAATACGCAGCGTCCTGTATGCCGTCTTCAAGCACCGGAGGCTCGTGCTCGGCATCCTGGCGATGGTGTTCCTGGGCTCGGCTCTGGCCGCGTTCCTCCGGCCGCGCACGTGGCTCGCCAGCAGCAAGGTGCTGGTGAAGCTCGGTGAGACGGTGCAGCTCGCACCCGCCGAGGCGCCGTCTCGCAGCGTCAACCTCCCCCTCAACCAGGACGTGGTGAAGACGGAAGCGGACATCATCAAGAGCCAGTCGGTGATCGCGGAAGCGGTCCGGCGTCTCGGCATTCAGCCCGAGCCGGGCACCGACATGGACGAGCTCCTCGCGGCGATGCAGCTCGCCACCACCGTGACGCAGAACCCCGGTGGCAACATCCTGCAGATCAACTTCCTGGGCAGGGATCCGAAGCGGGCCGCGCGCAACGCGAATGCCATCACGGACGTGTACATCGAGCACCACAACCAGGTGTACGGGAAGTCCGGAGTATCCGAGTTCTACCGCGAGCAGCTCAACGTGCTCGAGGGGCAGATGGGCCAGGCGGAGCGACGCCTGAAGCAGTTCCTCGCGAGGAACAACATCGTCGACGCCGAGACCGAGATCAAGCTGCTCGCGGAGGACGAGATCGAGCAGGAGAAGGGGCTCCAGGCGCACCTGGCCAAGATCTCCGCGCTGCGCAAGAAGCTCAAGACCATCGAGGGGCAGCTGGCCAATACCCCGGAGCAGATCGCGTGGGGTGAGGAATACACCACGAATCCCACGGCGCTCACCTACAAGAACAAGCTCGCCGAGCTCGAGGTGAGCCGGGCCAACGTCCTCCAGCGCTATATGCCGAACGACCGGCACGTGGTCGACTTCGACGAGCAGATCGCGGGTCTCAAGAATCGCCTGAGGGCCGAGCAGGACAAGCTGCTGAGCAAGCAGACGATGCGAACCAGCCTGCTCAACATGGACCTCAAGCGCGGGGTATTCTCGATCCAGGCGCTGCTCGCCGACGCGGAGGCGCGCAAGCCCGATCTGTGGCGTCGGCTGAAGGGCACCCAGAAGCACCTCAAGACGCTGCGCCAGCTGAGCTTCCAGGTGGCCAACCTGCAGGACGAGGCCGACCGTAAGAAGTACGCCTACCAGCTGTACTGGAAGAAGCACGAAGAGGCTCGCGCCACCGAGGCCATGAGCGAGCAGAGCATGGTGAGCGTCAGCGTGGTCGATCGCGCGGTACCGCCGATCGATCCCCAGAACCCGCCGTGGATACCGTTGGTCCTCGGGCTCTTTGCCGGGCTCGTGCTCGGCACGGCGACGGCAGTGGCGGTCGAGTTCCTGAATCGCCGCCTCCGCTTCGAGCAGGAGGTCGAGCACTATCTCGAGCTTCCCGTGCTCGCCGTGATTCCGGACCTGGACCACGTCCCCGATTTCGCGCGCGGATGATACTCGGAAGAGCGACATGAGCCGGATATACGACGCACTGAAGAAGCTCGAGGCGGAGAGCGGCAAGAGCGGTCACCACAACGGCGGCGGCAACGGGACGAATGGGTCCGGTGGCAACGGCAACGGCAATGGACGCAAGGGCTGGCGCCCCTGGCCGTTCCGCCGTGGTGCCAGGGAGAGGCCCGCTCCGACGGCGATCAACTTCGAGCTCGGGCCCGAGGTCGAGGAAGCCTATCAGCGGCTCGGAACGAACCTCCTGGTGTCCCCGGGGCAGCTGGCGACCGATCATCCGAAGCTGCTCGGCGTGGTTGCGGCGGGCCACGGCGAGGGCGCGACGACCACCGCGGGCGTATTCGCGTCGATCCTGGTCCGCCGCCGTGGCGGGCGGGTGGTCGTCGTGGAAGGGAACATGCGCTCGCCCTCGTTCGAGACGGCGTTCGGCGTCAAGCCGGCGCCGGGGCTGGCCGAGATGATCCAGGGACAGGCGACGCTGGCCGCGGCCGCCCAGGCGACCTCCGTATCGAATCTGTTCGCGATCGCCGCGGGCCGCTCGACCGCTGCGCCCGTCGCCCTGTTCGACTCGCCGGGCTTGCCCGCGGCGTTCGCGCAGCTCCGCGAGAACTTCGACTTCGTCATCGTCGACCTCCCACCGGTCAACGTCTACGGCGATTCGCTGATCGTCGGGCCTCATCTCGATGCCGCGATCATCGTCATCGAGGCGGACGCGACTCGTGTCCCGGACATCGAACGGGCGCGGCGAAAGCTCGAGCGTTGCGGGGTGCGCTTCGTTGGCTCCGTGCTGAACCGCCAGCGAAACTACATCCCGGCATTCATCGAGGAGATGCTGTGAAGCCGAGGCTCTAGGCCTCGTGTGCCGCCGTGATTTCAGATGCCCGCGACTTCCGTCCCGAGCCGACCAGCCGCTGGCAACCCCGCCCTGATCCGGATCGCGATCGCGTTGGCATTGCCGGCGTTCGGAGCCGCGACGGTCGCGGGAACGCTCCTCGGTAAAGAGGTCATCGTCACCGCCGGATGGCTGGCGCTGGCGATTTCCGGTCTCCTCTTCATCCGTCCGGTCATCGGCATCGCCGTCATGACCGTGCTCTTCCTCCTGGCGGCGTACCCGACGCTGCTCCAATCGCTCGGCTTTCTCACCATCAACAACCTGCTCGGGCTCTGCCTGGTCGTCCTGCTGGCGGCCCGGATCATCGAGACGCGAGATTTCTCGTTCCTCCGCATCCGTCAGGTGCGGATCCTGATCTTGATCGGTCTCCTGCTCCTGCTCGGCACCTACATGGCGGGGGTCCAGTTCCCGATGCTGCAGGCGACCGTCGGCAAGACGAAGGTCCTCGACAAGACGTCGGACATGGGCCACGACTTCGTCGCCCGCCTCGCCTATCTGATCTTCTTCGCCGTGTTCGTCCGCAGCCGGTCCGACGTGAGGATCATGTGCCTGGTCTTCATGCTCGGCCTGTACGCGGCCGTTCCGTCGGCGCTGGTGAACTGGTGGCAGGGCACGCTCAACCGCGGCTTCCGCGTCGAGGCGAGCCTGACGTCCGGCTCCAACCCGAACCGGCTCGGAATGATCTGTCTCATCCAGATGATCCTGTGGTGGTTCTGGGCCCAGACGCGGCCAGGGGTCCTGCGCCAGGTGATCGCGTTCGGCGCCGTCGCTACGGCAGGGCTGGTCCTGCTCGCCACGGGCTCGCGGAGCGGACTGCTCGGCCTGGGATTCGTGGCGTTGATTCTCCAGACCGGGCCGCGACGGTTCCGGCTGCCCGCGGTCCAGGTGGCGCTGTTCGCGGTCCTGGGCGTCATCGCGATCATCGCCATCGTGCCGGCGGAAACCTGGCAGCGCATGTCCACGCTGATGCCGGAGAAGGGGCAGATCGGAGCGACCTCGAACCAGATGCGCGAGGAGACCCTGGAGCGTGCCTGGCAGGTGGCACAGGACTATCCGGTCTTCGGCGTCGGCCTCGGCAACTTCCGCGAGGTGACGCGGCAGGTCTACAAGGACGACTTCTTCCGGCCCCCCCACAACTCCTATCTGTGGGCCATGTGCGAGGGCGGCATCTTCGTCCTGGCCGCCTACCTCTGGCTCTTCTGGGTCACCTGGCAGGACCTGAAGCACGTCAGGCGGTACGCCCACCGCGACCCCGAGTTCGAGATCTGGGCGACCGCCATCCGGATGGTGTTCCTCCTGTTCTTCTTCTATTCGGCGTTTGCCGACCTCTGGCTGAACCCCTTGTGCTATGTCCTCATCGGGCTGGTGATCTCCATGCGCCAATACGTCGACACGACGCTGATCTCGCAGTCGGAGCGAGTTCCGGAGCCGCGCTCAGTGAGACTCGCCGGGCGGGCGGCTGCGTGACCGTCCGGGTCGCCCTGTTTGCGCCCTTGCTCGGAACCGGGGGGACGCAGCGCCATCTCCAGCAAGTGCTCGCCTTGCTCGATCCTGCACGCTTCGCCGTCCAGGTCTTCACGTTGCGGCCCGGGGGCGAGGTCGAGGACGAGCTGCGGGCCAGCGGCGTGAGCGTGCGCTCGCTCAGCGTCGGCGGGCGATTGTCCTCGCCGCGCACGCTGCGGGCGATCGTCGCGACGGCGCAAGCGCTGCGGCGCGCCCGCGTCGACGTCGTGCACGGCTATCAGTGGCGCCCGGCGCTGGTGGGCGCGCTGGCGGGACGGCTTGCCGGGGTGCCGCTGCGTCTCGCGAGCAAGCGGAGTCTCACGGGTGAGGATCGCCAGGCCGGGCGGGCCTGGCGCCACATCGCCCGCCAGGTCGACACGGTGATCGTCAACGCGGACGCGTTGCGCGTCGAGGGCGAGCAACGCGGCATGCAGTGCCGCTGGGTGCTGCTCCAGAACGGAGTCGACACGGAGCACTTCCGGCTCGCTCCTCCCGACCCGGCTGCCCGTGCCGCGCTCGGCCTCGATCCGCAGCGCCCGGTCGTCGGCACGATCGGACGTCTCGAGGATCGCAAGGGCCACGACCATCTTCTCCGCGCGGCGGGAGCCATGCTCGCGGTCGGGAACGGCCGGCGGCCCCAGATCGTCATCGTCGGCGACGGCCCCTTGCGCGAGAGCCTGCGACAGCAGGCCCGGTCGCTCGGCGTGGCCGACAGCGTGCGATTCGTCGGGACGGTGGCGGACGTGCGTCCGTCCCTCGCGGCGATGGACGTCTTCGTGCTGCCGTCGAACGCCGAAGGCATGTCGAACGCGCTGATGGAGGCCATGGCGGCGGCGCGTCCGGTGGTGGCGACGGCAGTGGGAGGAAACACCGAGGTGGTGATCGACGGGAAGACGGGCGTGCTGATACCGCCCGCAGACCCGGCGGCGATCGCAGATGCCATCGGTGGCTTGCTGCGCGATCCCGATCGCGCAGCGGTGCTCGGCGCGGCGGCGCGCGAGTTCGTCACCCGGGGGTTCGGCGCCCGTGCCCGGGTGGCGGAGCTCGAGCAGCTGTACGAGGAGCGCCTCGCGCTCCGAACCAGGAGGGCGGCGTGAGCCAGGGGAACGGCGGCGCGCGACGGCGCGTGCTGGTGGTCGGGCTGGATGCCGCGACCTTCGACCTCATGCTGCCGTGGGCCGAGTCCGGCGTGCTGCCGACGATCGGCCGTCTCATCCGCGAGGGCATGCGCGCCCCGTTGCGCTCGACGCTCCCGGCGCTGACGCCACCGGGCTGGACCTCGGCCGCGACCGGCCGGAATCCGGGCAAGCACAACGTGTTCAACTTCTATCGCGGCCGGGCCGGCGGGCTGGAGCCCGCGCCCGTCACACCGGCCGACCTGCGCAGCCCGCGCGTCTGGGACATCGCCGCCCAGCAGGGCCGGCGGAGCGTCGTGCTGCACATGCCGCTCACGTATCCGCCCGAGGACCGCGTCGGGGTGATGATCTCGGGGATCATGACGCCGAAGGGGGCGGAGGACTTCGTGGCGCCCGCCGCGCTCAAGGAGACGCTGGCGGCGCGGATTGCCGGCTATCGCATGGAGGTCGACGCCAGCCCCCTCAAGCGTGGTGACCTCGAGACCTTCCGGCGTGACGCCTTCGACCTCCAGCGCATCCAGACCGAGGAAGCCCTGTACCTCATGCAGCACGAGGACTGGGACCTCTTCTGGGTGATGACGCACACCCTCGACAAGCTGCAGCACTTCTTCTGGCGCTACATGGACGCGGATCACCCGGCATATCCGGGTCCGGGCCCGTTCCAGCACGTCATCCGGGATTTTCACGTCGCCTTCGACCAGTCGCTGGCGCGCTTCATCGAGGCGGCTCCGGCGGGCACCCCCGTGGTGTTGCTGTCGGATCATGGCTCGGCACCGCTCCATAGCTACTTCTGCGTGATGAACTGGCTCGCCGACGCCGGTTTTCTCGCCCTGAACGGCGACAGCGTCGCGCGTCGCGGCCTCGGCGCGGTCGGGGTCGACGCGCGGGCCGTGGTGCGGGGGTTGCGGCGAGCGGGTCTCGGCTGGGTGCCGCGCATGGTCCCGCGCGGGCTGAAGCGTGCGGTACCGCAGGCCCTCACGTCGTTCGGCAAGGTGGCGGGACGGATCGACTGGAGTCGGACCCGTGCCTACTGTCCGTCGGCGCCCGGCAGCGGGCTATGGGTCAACCTGCGGGGCCGGGAGCCCCAGGGCATCGTCGAGCCGGGCGCGGAGTACGAGCGCGTCGTCGCCGAGCTGCGTGAACGCCTGCTCGCGTATCGCGACCCGCGTACCGGCGCGCCGGTGGTCGACGCCGTCCACCGACGCGACGATATCTATCACGGACCCCATGCCTCGGAGGGGCCCGACCTGCTCATCGAGACCGCCCGCACCGTGTGCATGGTGGAGGGGCTCGGCCAGCGAGCGTTGATGAACGCCGGGCGCGGACCCGAGGAGCGCACGGGCAATCACGCCCGCGACGGCATCCTCGTGCTGCACGGGCCCGACGTGAAGCGAGGCCTGACGCTGCCCCTCGCCGCGATCGAGGACGTGGCGCCCACGGTCCTCTACCTGTTGGGTCTGCCCGTCGATGCAGACATGGACGGACACGTTCTCACGGACGCGCTCACGCCCGAGCGCGTGGCTGCCGAGCCCGTCGTGGTGGCGGACACACCGTACGAGCTGCCCGAGAGCGCATTCCGCTACTCCGCCGAGGACGAGAAACGCATCCAGGACATGCTGGAGGGACTCGGCTACGTATGAGGGCGCGCGCGGCCATCTTCTGTCTCCACGACATCGTGCGAGACGAGCATCTCGCCGAGGTGCCGCTGACGCACCGGCCGTATGCGCTTCCGCCCCAGGAGTTCCGGTCCCATCTGATGGCGGCCCAGGCGGGAGCCCCTCGGGCCGTCACCGTGGCGCAGGTTCCGGACGAGCTCGCCGGACGCTTCTTCTGCCTCACCTTCGACGACGGAAGTGCCAGCGACTATGGCGAGGCCTTCCCGGCACTGCTCGAGTTCGGTCTGCGCGCGACGTTCTTCGTGGTGCCGACCCTCATCGGGACCGCCGGCTACGTCACCTGGGCGCAGCTGCGCGAGATGGCCGCCGCCGGCATGGAGATCGGCAGCCACTCGATGACGCACCCCTTTCTTCACCGGCTGGACGCGGCCGGACTGCGGCGGGAGTTCGGGGAGTCGAAGTCCATCCTGGAGGACCGGCTCGGGGCAGCGGTGCGCAGCGCCTCGCTGCCGCGAGGCTGGGAGCCGCCCGGCCTCGAGCAGGTCCTGACCGGCCTCGGCTACCGTGCCTTCTGCACCAGCCGTGTCGGCTGGTGGCATCCGGGCGACCGTCCGCTCGCCATCCCGCGCGTCGCGGTGCGCCGGGGCATGGCGCCCGACGAGTTCGTCGCGATCGCGGCCGGCGCGCCCCGCGCGCTCTGGCGCCTCACCGCCGTCGAGGCCGCGAAGAACGCGGCCAAGGCGTGCCTGGGCCACGGCGGCTGGCAGCGGCTGCGACAGCCCCTGCTGGCCCTGCGGGAGCGCTGGTGATCGCCGAGATTTCATTCTTCGGCGCTCTGGCCGTCATCGCCTGGGTGTACATCGGCTACCCCGTGGTGCTGTGGGCGATGGCGATGGTGCGCCGCAGGCCGGTGGGGCGACGCGCGATCGAGCCGTCCGTCTCCCTCATCATCTGCGCCTACAACGAGGAGCGCGACATCAGGCGGAAGCTCGAGGAGACGCTCGCCAGCGACTATCCCGCCGACCGCCTCGCGGTGATCGTCGCGTCGGATGGCTCGACCGATCGGACGGACGACATCGTGCGCGAGTTCGCGCCGCGCGTCCGGCTGCTGCGGGTCGAAGGGCGAGGCGGCAAGACGCTGGCGCAGAATGCCGCCGTCGCGTCGGCCCGGGGCGACATCCTGGTCTTCTCCGACGTCACGACGGTCTACGAGCCGGGCACCATCCGGGCTCTGGTCGAGAACTTCGCCGATCCCCACGTCGGCTGCGTGGGGGGCGACCTGCACTATCTGAAGGAGGCGCGCAACCCGTCGGCCGAGGGGCGTGCGCTCTTCTGGAGCTACGAGCGTCAGCTGCGCATCTGGGAGAGCCAGGTGCACTCGATCATCGGCGTGGCGGGCTGCGTCTACGCCATGCGGCGCGCTCTCTACCAGCCGCTGGATGCCGGCGCGATCAGCGACTTCATCCAGCCGGGCAAGGTCACGGAGCGGGGTCACCGGACCGTGCTCGAACCCGCGGGCGTGGCGTACGAGCCGGTCGAGTCGCAGTCGCTGGGGGAGGAGCTCTACCGCCGGGCGCGAGTCATCACCCGCGGGCTGCGCGGAGCCTTCCACATGCCCGCGCTCCTGAACCCGCTGCGCCATCCCTGGTTCGCGACTTTGCTCTGGTCGCATCGCGTGCTGCGCTGGCTCGTGCCGGTGTTCCTCCTCGTGCTGCTGGCGGCGAGTGCGGCGCTGGCAGGGCAGGGTGGCCTCTATCGCCTCGCGCTCGCCGGACAGCTCGCGATCTACGGCACCGGCCTGGTCGCGTTCGGGCTCGAGCGCGCGCGCGTGCGCGTGCCCGGGCTCTTCATCCCGCTCTACTTCTGCGTCGTGAACCTCGCGCCGCTTCTTGCCCTCGCCTGGCTGGCTCGCGGCGAGCGCAAGGTGGTCTGGGAGACCGGCCGATGAGCGACGGCGCACGCCGACTCGCCCCGCTGATGAAGCGCGTGCTGTTCCACTCCGGCCTGCTCGCGCTCGCGCGGCTGGCGCGCCAGCGGGTTCGCGGAGTCGTCCTGCGCTACCACGCCCTGACCGAGGGGCTCGACGAGGTACTCTACGCGGCACCCGACATCTGCCTCCCGGTCGACGCGTTCCGGCTCCAGATGGCGTTCGTCAAGCGTGCCTACCGGGTGGTGTCCCTCGACGAGCTGGTGCGGGTGCTGGAGCGGGGTACGCGGCTCCCGCCGCGCGCGCTGGCCGTGACGTTCGACGACGGCTACGCCGACAATCACCGGCTGGGCCTCCCGGTGCTCCGGAAGCTCGGCCTGCCGGCGACGGTCTACGTCGCGACGGGAGCGGTGGGCGGCCAGGCGCCGTTCTGGGTCGGCGCGGTGCGCGCGCTGGTGCTGCGTGCGCCCGGGACGGTCCTCGAGATACCGGGACAGGCGGCGATCGCGCTCGGTGTGCCAGGCCGGCGCGAGGCGGCGGCGAGGGCGCTGACCCGGGCGCTGGTTCCGCTGTCCGCGCCGGCGCGCGCCGAAGTCCTGGCGAGCGCCGCGGCACGAGCCGGGCTCGACCTGAGCGTCCTGCTGGCCGGGACCATGCTCACGTGGGAGGAGATCCGGGAGCTGCATGCGGCCGGCTGGACGATCGGAGCGCACACGGTGACGCATGCGAACGTGGCGCTTGCCACGCCCGAGCAGGCCGAGGCCGACATCGTGGGCTCGCGCGATGCCCTGGCGGCCGCGCTCGGAACGTCGATCGAGCATTTCTGCTACCCGAACAGTGGCGGTCAGCATCGCTACGTATCGCCCGACGTCGTCGGGATCCTGCGACGCCACGGCTTCCGCTCGGCCACGACCTCACGGCCGGGCGCGCTGCGTCCAGACGCCGACCGCTTCCAGCTGCCCCGGCTCGGGGTGAGTCCGCGGCTCGGCCCGGTCGTCGAGCTGGCCACCGCGCTCGAGCGCCAGCGGCTGGCGGCCTGACGGGAGACATCGACGCATGTGCGGGATTGCCGGCGAGCTGCGACTGACACCCGGGGAACGGCCCAGTGCGGCGCGGGTGCGGGCGATGTGCGACGTCATGGTCCATCGCGGCCCGGACTCGTTCGGCGAGTTCTCCGACGGCGAGGCGGCCCTCGGAATGCGCCGGCTCGCCATCGTCGACGTCGCTGGCGGCCAGCAGCCCCTGGGCAACGAGGACGGCTCCGTGCAGGTGGTCTGCAACGGTGAGATCTACAACTCCCCGGCGCTCGCTCGCGAGCTCGAGGCCCGCGGCCACACGCTGCGCACCCGCTCCGACGTCGAGGTGATCGCGCACCTCTACGAGGAGGACGGCGTCGACGTCGCGGCGCGCCTCGACGGGATGTTCGCATTTGCCCTGTGGGACACGAAGGCGCACCGCCTCGTCCTCGGCCGCGACCGCGTCGGCATCAAGCCGCTCTACGTGACCCGCCTCGGCGATCGTCTGGTGTGGGGCTCGGAGGCGAAGTGCCTCCTCGCCGCCGGCCTCGATCCGCAGCTCGACCCGCAGGCGCTGCACGACTATCTCACCCTCGGCTACGTCGCGGGCCCGGCGTCCATCTTCGCCGGCGTCCGGCAGCTCGCTCCCGGGCACGTCCTCGTCGCCGAGCCGGGGAAGGAGCCGGTCACCCGGCGCTACTGGTCGCTCGAGGGGCACGTCGCGGGACGCGAGACGCGGAGCGATGCCGACTGGGAGGCCGAGCTGGTCTCGACGCTGCGCGGCGCGGTGCAGAGCCATCTCATGGCGGACGTTCCGCTCGGCGTGTTCCTGTCCGGCGGCCTCGATTCGGGCAGCATCGTCGCCCTCATGCACGAGCTGGGGGTGCACCCGATCCGCACCTTCACCATCGGCTTCGAGGAGAAGAGCTTCAGCGAGCTCGACGAGGCGCGACAGGTCGCGACGCGCTACGGGACCGAGCATCACGAGCTGATCGTCCGGCCCGACGCGATCTCGCTGCTGCCGCGGCTCGTACGCAGCTTCGACGAGCCCTTCGCGGACTCCTCGGCCATCCCCGTCTTCCACGTCTCCGAGCTGGCCCGGCGCCACGTCACCGTGGTGCTGTCGGGCGAGGGGGGCGACGAGGTGCTCGCCGGCTACGAGACCTACCGCGCGCGCCGTGTCGCGGCGCTCTACGCGCGCCTGCCGCAGGCGATCGGCCGGCGGCTCGTCCCGGCGGTGGTGCGGCAGCTTCCGGTCTCGCATGCCAAAGTCAGCTTCGACTACAAGGCGAAACGCTTCGTCACCGGCGCCTATCTGCCCCCGGCCGCCGGCCACCTCTGGTGGAAGACGATTCTCGACGAGGACGGCAAGGCGGCGCTCTACGGAGACGGTAGGGACGGCCGAGCCCCGACGGTGCGGCTCTTCGAGGACCTCTTCTCGGAGAGCGACGGCGACGAGCTCGACCGGCTGCAATTTGTCGACACGAAGCTTTACCTGCCGGCCGACATTCTGGTTAAGGTCGACCGGATGAGCATGCAGCACTCGCTCGAGGCGCGCGTTCCCTTCCTGGACCGCTCGATGCTCGAGCTGTCGCGCCGCATTCCCTCGCGCCTGCGGCTGCGCGGGATGACGACCAAGTACCTGTTGCGCCGTGCCATGGCGGAACGGCTTCCGCCGGCCGTCCTGAACGGCAAGAAGCGCGGCTTCAACGTACCCATGCCGGCGTGGCTGGCCGGCGGCCTGCGTGATTTCACGCGTGACGTCCTGGCGCCCGACCGCGTTCGGCGCCAGGGGATCTTCCGCCCGGCGGCGGTCGAGCGACTGGTGGCGGAGCACCTGAGCCGTCGGATCGATCACAGCCGCGCAATCTGGACCCTGCTCGTGCTATCGGTCTGGCAGGACGAGTTCCTTCGCGACGTTCCTCCCGTGCCCCAGCGGGTGGCCGCCGCCTCGCTCTGACGCGAGCCTATCCACATGGTCGAGCGGAGAAACCCGTGATTGCTCTCGAAGCCAAGGAGTTCAAGGTCGCCCCCCCTCCGGAGGAGTTCCGCGACCTCGGGCTGCGGGCCGACTCGGCATGGAGCCGCCTCTGGCAGCTCGCGGTTGCTGCCATCGGACTCCTGCTCCTCCTGCCCGTGTCGATGGCGATCGCGGTCGCCACCAAGCTGACGAGCCGCGGCCCCGTCCTCTACAAGGGGACCCGCATCGGCCGGAACATGGAGCCCTTCACGATCTTCAAGTTCCGGACGCTCCTGGTCGACGCCGAGCAGCGCATCGGCGCCCGCCTGCTCACGCCCGGTGATCCCCTCTACACGCCCGTCGGCCGCTTCCTGAAGCGCACCAAGCTGGACGAGATTCCGCAGCTGCTGAACGTCGTGCGCGGGGACATGAACATGGTCGGCCCGCGACCGATCCGGCCGGTGTTCCTCGCCACCTCGATGCGCGAGATCCGCAACTACGCGGCGCGCTTCGTCGTCCGGCCGGGGATGACGGGCCTGGCGCAGCTCCGCGGCGGCTACTTCACGCACCCGCGCGACAAGCTGCGCTACGACATCCTCTACATCCGCAACCGCGGCTTCTGGCTCGACTTGAAGCTCGTGGTCGCGACGTTCGTGAAGCTCCTCAACCGGTGGCTCACGCTCGGCCTGCTCCTGGCGCTCATCTTCCTGAGCGCGTCGTTCGTGCCGGCCGTGTTCCGTTCGCCCTTCGAGCTCGAGCTGGGCGGATTCCACCTCTCGCCCTTCGAGGGGCTCGGCCTCCTGCTGGCGGCGTTCGTGCTCGTCCGTCAGATCCCCGTCCACCAGCTCTATCTCTATCGCACGCCCACCAACCGTCCGATGGTCTGCTTCGTGGTATTCTCCCTGCTCGCGGGCCTCGTCGCCGGTGATCTGGTGCCGCGGCTGCGGGACGCGGCGTACTTCACGGCGTCGGGCTTCCTGCTCTTCTTCCTGGTGGTGAGCGGCGAGGTGACGGCGGGCTTCGCACGCCGGGCAACCCGGCTGGTCGCGCTGGCGGCGGTGGCGGTCGCGGTGGTCGGCATCCTCCAGCTGGCGCTGGAGGCGCATGCCCTGGCGGCGGCGGCCGGCGGCTCGGACGGCGGCCTGCCCCGGGTCGCGTCCACGCTCGGAAGTCCGGTCGTGCTGGCCGCGTACCTGGTGCTGGGCATCCCGCTCGTGTTCGTCGAGCTGGTATGTGCGGAGCGACGCGAGGAGCGCGATTTCTGGCTCATCTGCACCACGCTCGTCGTGGTCGCCGTGCTGCTCACCCAGACCCGCCTGTCGCTGCTTGCGCTCTGGCTGACCGGGGTCGTGTTCGCGTGGCGCGTCTCCCGGCGAGCCTTCCGGCTCGTCCTCGGCGCCGCCCTCGCGCTCCTCGGCGTGCTGGTGATGTCGGGGGCGCTGCGTCTGTCGCCGGCCGACATCGGCGCCGAATTCTCGCGGCGGCTCACCGTGACCGCGGCGACGGTATCGGAAGAAGCCATGGGCCTGCGTGGCCTCGTCGGGACCGATCCCGGCAAGGGCGCAGTTGCCATGGTGGAGGTCGAGCACGGGCCCGACGGCGCCCCCGAACGGGTGCACAACGAGAACATGCACTTGACGCTGGTGCTCCGCACCGGCCTGATCGGATGGGCGCTCATCATGTGGGTCATCGGCGCCGCGCTCGCCGGCATCTATCGCGGTAGCGGGGCGGTGAGTGACCGGCGCCTGGCGCTCACGCTCTGGGCGATCTTCTCCTCGGGCCTCGGCTTCCTCATCTCGATGAGCAACTTCAACGCCTTCTACAATCCGACGATCCAGATCATGTTCTGGGGACTGCTCGGAATCGGGACTGCGATCGCGACCCACTTCGGGGGCCGGCGGCCGCAGTTCAACGTGATCTACCGCTTCGGGCAGGGCGAATGAGCGATCGACCGTCTCGGCTCGGCGGCGCGATCCGCGGACTCGGCCTCGGGGCGCTCGCCGGCGCGCTCTGGTTCGCCCTGGAGGTGATAGGGAATCGGCTCGGGGGCGGCTTCGTCCCCGTGCCGCTCCTGATCGCGATGGCGCAGCTCGACCTCGGCCTCGGCGCGGTTGCCGGCGCCGTGCTCGGTGCGTTGTTGCCGCGCGGCGGCCTCGCGCTCGGACTCGCACTCGCCATGGCCTATGGGTTTCTACGCGTCTTCGAGCCGCCGGGCATGGGGGCCGAGGCGGTCTTCGTGCTGGTTGCCGCCGTCCTGGTCCTCGGTGCCGTGCGCCTCGCGGACCGCGACGGGACGGGGGTCCTCGCCTTCGTGCACGCAACGCTGCTCGGCGCCCTGGGAGTGCTGGGGTTGGAGACCGTGCTCGACCAGATGCACGCTCACGCGCTGCGCGGCCTGCGCCTGCCCGTCGCGATCGCGGTTCTTCCGGCCCTGCTGGTGGCCGCGGACTGGCTCGTCGGCCTGGTGATCCGCCGCCGCGGCATGCGGCTCGCCATCGAGACGGTCGCGGTGCTCGTCACGTGCGCGATGCTCGGCCGGCCGCTCTCGACGGCCCCGCTCGAGAGCCGCGTGGTCACGGCGGTGCCGCCTCCGGCCGGCACCCCGGACATCTTCCTGGTCTCGCTCGACACGACGCGCGCGGACCACCTCTCGCTCTACGGCTACGGGCGGCCGACCTCGCCCAACTTGGAAGCGCTGGCGTCGGATGCGCTCGTCTACACCCAGGCACGCTCGGCGGCGGGCTGGACGCTGCCCGGCCACGCCTCGATGCTCACGGGCATGTACCCGAGCCGGCACGGCGCGCACCTGGCCGGCGGATGGCTGCCGGGGGAGTCGATCGACGGCCGGCGCAACGTCGCCTTTCCGCTCGCCGCCGACAAGGTGACGCTGGCCGAGGCGCTGCGCGACCGCGGCTACACCACCGCCGGCTTCGTCGCGAACTTCTCCTATCTCTACCGTGATTTCGGCCTGGCCCAGGGCTTCTCGCTCTACGAGGATGCGCCGGGGTTGCTGCTGCGGGTGCGTCCGCCCGCGGTGCGCTTCGCCCAGCGCTTCTCGCCCGGATTCTGCCTCAAGCCCTATCGCACCGCGCGGGACATCAACCGCCTCGCCCTCGACTGGCTGGACCAGGCGCCTTCGGGCCGACCGGTGTTCGTGTTCGTGAACTACATGGAGCCGCACCAGCCATGGCTGGCGCCCCCTCCCCACGACCGCTGGGTGTCGGAGTTGCCCCAGGCGCGCGCCCTCGCGACCAAGGACCTCTATACCCACGAGGTGAAGAACTTCACCCCCGAGGAGATCACCTTCATCCAGGCGAACTACGACGGCCAGGTGGCCGCCATGGATGACGCCCTCGGCGAGCTGGTTGCGGAGCTGAAGGCGCGCGGGCGCTACGAGCGGTCGCTCATCATCGTCACCGCCGACCACGGCGAGCTGCTCGGCGAGCACGGCTTCGTCGGTCACATGGGTCGGATGCTCTACGAGCCCCTCCTGCACATCCCTCTGGTGGTCAAGTTCCCCGGTGCCGACCACCCGCGCGGCCGGGTGGACGGCCCGGTGCAGACCGTCGACGTCACGCCCACCGCGCTGCACGAGGCCGGCGCCGCGCTGCCGCCGGACGTCCAGGGGCAGGACCTTCGCCACGTGACCCGTCCGAGCCTGGCCGAGGAGGACATCAATCCCTTCCTGGTGGCCGACTACGGAGAGACCTACGACCGCGCGGTGCGCGTGCTGTTCGACGGCAGCTGGAAGCTCATCTCGACGTCACGCGGGCAGCGGATGCTCTTCGATCTTTCCCGCGATCCGGGGGAGACCCACGACCTCGCCGCGGCGGAACCCGAGCGGGTCGACGAGCTCGCGCGCCGCCTCGAGGATCGCATGAGCACCATGGTCGCCACGGCCGAACCGACCAGGCAGGTGAACTAGCCGATGCGTCCCAACGGAACCCAGGCCCCCTCCTCGCCGGAGCCGGCGCCGGGCGGCGTTCGCCGCGTCACCTCGATCGCGCGCTGGCTGTCGCGCCGCAAGACATCGGCGGCGCAGCCGGCGCCCGCCGTCTCGGTCGTGATGCCGGTCTACAACGCGGAGGCCACGCTCGAGGAGTGCCTCATGCGGCTCGGGCAGTCGACCTTCGAGGACTTCGAGGTCGTCGTCGTCGACGACGGTTCGACCGACCGCTCGGCGGAGATCCTCGCGCGCTTCCCGGTCCGGGTGGTGCCGAGCCCGGGACGGGTGGGGCCCGCAGCGGCGCGCAACCTGGGAGCCCAGATCGCCACCGGAAAGATCCTCTTCTTCATCGATTCCGACGTGATGGTCCGGCCGGATACGTTGCGCCTGCTCGCGGACGGGTTCGAGCAGCCAGAGGTGGATGGCTTCTGCGGGGTTCAGGCAGCCGAGATGCGCCACCGGGACCTCGTGAGCCAGTACAAAAACCTGTGGATGCGGTGGACCTATTTGAGGCAGACTGGCGACGTGCCCCTCTTCTACACCACCGCCGCCGCCATCCGGCGGGATGCGTTCCTGCGTGTCGGCGGCTTCGACGTGGGCTACTCGACCCCCAACGTCGAGGATACCGCCTTCGGGCAGAAGCTGAGGCGGCTGGGCATCCGGGTGCGCGTCCACCCCCTGCTCGAGGTCGAGCACGTCAAGCGCTACTCGCTCCGCGGCCTGCTGCGGACGGACTTCATGCGCGCCGTGTCGCTCACGCGCCTCAAGCTGCGCCACCCCACCGACCTGGCTGAGAACAACACCTCCGTGCCGTCGAGCTACATGGCGAGCGTACCGCTGAGCGGTCTCGCCGTGCTGGGGCTCACCGTCGGCCTGGGCGCCGGCTGGTGGCCGGCGACCGCCATCGGCCTGCTCGCCGCGGGCGGCGTGCTCGGGCTGAACTTCGGATTCCTGGAGGCCATCCGGCGCAGCGAGGGCTGGGCGCGCGTCCTGTCGGCGATCCCCCTGCTCTGGCTGGAGCTGCTGGTGGTGGGAGCGGGCACGGCCATCGGGCTGCTGTCGTTTCCGTTCGGCCGGCGCTACTGAGACCCGCGATCAAGGAGACATTGCGATGGGCTACCTCGACTACCTGCAGCACGGGAAGAAGATCTTCCGCAAGAAGGGCGAGCTCCCCGTGTACCTGGTCTACTTCATCACCGACGCCTGCAATGCCAAGTGCAAGCACTGCCTGCTCGCCGACGGTGCCCACCCCGGGTGGGAAGAGCCCTCGATGACCTACCGCAAGCAGGAGCTCTCGCTCGAGGAACTGGACAAGGTCACGAGCAGCATCGGCAAGGGCAGCCTGATGTTTCTCCTGCCCACGGGCGGTGAGCCGTTCCTACGCAAGGACATCGGCGAGATCGTGAAGGTCTTCCACAAGAACACCGGCGTGCGGAACGTGGGCATCCCCACCAACGGCAGCACGACGGCGCGCACCGTGTCCATCGTGAAGGACCTGTGCGAGAGCTGCCCGGAGCTCGACCTCCACATCGACGTCTCGCTCGACGGCGTGGGCGAGCTGCACGACGAGATCCGCGTCTTCCCCGGTCTCTTCAAGCGCTCGATCGAGACCTACAAGGCGCTGCGCGAGATCGAGAAGCACTACAAGAACTTCAGCGTGCAGGTGGAGACCACGGTCTCCAAGCACAACGAGGACGTGCTGATCGAGAACTACGAGTGGTTCCGCCACAATCTCGACGTCGACACGGTGTTCACGCTGCTGACGCGGGGCAGCCCCAAGGAGCCGCTCGCCAAGTTCTTCGACGTCGAGAAGTACCAGGCGTACGCCGATCACATGGAGCGCGAGTACAAGAGCGGCTCGCTCTCCGGGTACGATCATTTCCCGTTCGCCGACTTCATCAACGCGAAGCGGATCGTACGCCACAACCTGATCGCCAAGATCGTGCGCGAGAACGAGTACCAGATTCCGTGCTACGCGGGGAACCTGGGCGGCGCGATGTTCGCCAACGGCGACATCTACCCGTGCGAGCTGCTCATCGATCGGAAGCTCGGCAACGTCCGCGAGGCCGGGTACGACTTCCGGAAGATCTGGTTCAGCGAGGCCGCCGAGGCGTCGCGTCGCTTCATCCGGGAGTCGAAGTGCTTCTGCACCTACGAGTGCTTCCTCACCATCAACATCCTGTTCAACCCGCGCATGATGCCGGCCGTCCTGAAGGAGTGGTCGAGTCTGAAGGCACGGAAGGCGTGGCGGAAGCTGACGGGCCGGCCGCCGGCGCGCGCCACGCTCGCCAGCTGCGGAACGGGTACCAGCAACACGGCCACGGCCGCGGCCGACGCCTGAGGGCGTAGCCGATCTCTGCGGGAGATTTCCGATGTTTCGAGGCAAACGCATCTCCGTCGTCATTCCGTGCCACAACGAGGAAGAGGGCGTCCGCACCACGATCGAGCAGATGCCGCCCATCGTGGACGAGGTGCTCGTGGTCGACAATGCGTCGACCGATCGCACCTCGGAGGTGGCGCAGTCGCTCGGCGCACGCGTCGTCTACGAGGCCCGCAAGGGCTACGGTCGGGCGTACAAGACCGGCTTCTCCGAGGCACGGGGCGACATCATCGTGACCATGGACGGTGACGGCACGTATCCGCCGAACTCCATCCCGCTGCTGCTCCACGTGCTGCTGGAGGAGAAGATCGACTTCATGAGCGCGCGTCGCTGGCGGTCGAAGAACGACAAGTCGAAGAGTCCCTTGCGGCTGCTCGGGAACGCGATCCTGTCGAGCGCCACCATGGTGCTGTTCCGCCGCTTCCTGATCGACTCCCAGTCGGGGATGTGGATCTTCCGGCGGGATGTCCTGCAGCGCATCCGGCCGGAGAGCGACGGCATGGCGCTGTCGCAGGAGCTCAAGATACTCGCCTTCACCCATCCCGAGGTGCGCTGTCTCGAGATGCCGATCTACTACGGAGAGCGCGTCGGCGAGAGCAAGCTGAACCTGTGGCGCGACGGGTTCGGCAACCTGATCGCGCTCGGCAAGCTGCGCCTCTCGCTGGGCCGCCGCCGCCGGGCGGCCACCGTGACGCCGCTGCCCGCCCGCGAGGACGAGGTCCCCGAGCGCCGGGCGTCGCAGGCCCCCTGAGCCCATGGCCCTCTGCCTCGCGCATGCGACCGCGGGGTATCTGGCCTACGAGGCGCTGCGACCCGCGGGGCCGCACCGGCCCGTGCTCCTCGCCGGGGCACTCGTCATGGCCAATGCCCCGGACCTGGATTTCCTCCCCGGCCTGCTGGTGGGCGTGCCGGTGGCGTACCATCGCGGCGTGACCCACACCCTCGGCGCGCTCGCCGTGGTGTCCGTCGCCGCCTGGGCGGTGGCACGACTGCTGCGGTCACGAAGCGCGTGGTGGTGGGGGCTGGCGGCGGGCGCCGCCTACGGCAGCCATCTGCTGGTCGACTGCCTCACCGTCGATGCCATCCCGCCCTATGGCATCCAGCTGCTCTGGCCCCTGACGGGCGCCTGGCTGCACGCGCCCTTCAGCCTGTTCGGCGAGATCATCGTCGACCAGTCGGGACGGGCGGCCTTCCTGCACAGCCTGCTCACGCCGACCGCGCTCGTCGTCTGGGGCCGCGAGGTGGGTCTGGCCCTCGCCGCCGTCGCGGCGGTACACGCCCTGCGCGCGGTCCGGGCGGTGGTCACGGTCCCGGTCGCCGACGAGTCGCTCGAGCCATGATCTGGTGGGCGGCCTATCTCGTTCTCGTTCTGGTGCTCTTCGTCCGCGTCGTTCCGCCCGGTACCATGGCTCGCCTCCCGCTGCGGCCGGCACCCGACGAGCCGTTGCGTCTCGTGACGGCGCATCACGCGCTCTTCTATGCCATCCTCCTCGGCGCGCCCCTGGAAGCACTCGTGCTGGGCGGAGCAGCCTCCGGCCGCTGGCTCGGGGTGGTTCTCTTCGCCGCCGGGGTGGCAACGTATCGTCTCGCCGGACGGGCGCTCGGCGAGGCGCTGTCACCGCTGGTCTCGCCACGGCCGGGCGTGGCGCTCGTGACCTCCGGACCGTATCGCTACCTGCGCCATCCCATGTACATCGGGCAGGCGCTCA
The DNA here is from genome assembly GCA_963815115.1 of uncultured delta proteobacterium. Taxonomy (GTDB): domain Bacteria; phylum Desulfobacterota; class Binatia; order DP-6; family DP-6; genus CAVQLX01. The sequence goes on from CAWFFN010000007.1 coordinate 385,475, forward strand.
TCGCGGCAGGGGCGCCCTTGACGCTGGGCTGCCGGTGGGTCGTGTGGCTCGCACTGCCGGCGCTGATCGTCCTGGGCATCCGCGCCGCCTCCGAGGACGCGGCCCTGGCGCGTGCCTTTCCGGGCCATGGTGGCTGGGCGGCCCGGACGAAGCGCCTGATTCCCTTCGTGTTCTGACCGGCCTGCCAAGATGGCCTGCGAAGATTGCCACCCCTGACGAACTCGGCTAGACGAACGTACCCCTCGCCATGCACACCGTCGCGGTCGACATCCTGACGGGCTTTCTCGGGAGCGGAAAGACCACTCTGCTGCGGCACGTGCTCGACCACGGCCTGCGCGGCAAGCCGGTCGCCGTCATCATGAACGAGATCGGCGAGATCGGCATCGACGGACGCGTGATCACCGGTCTGTCGGCCGTCGAGACCATGGTGGAGCTCTCGAGCGGCTGCATCTGCTGCACGATCGACGACTATCGCTTCGACCTGGCGGTGCAGGAGATCGTCGAGACCACCCGACCGCATCTGATCATCATCGAGTCGACCGGCCTGGCCGATCCCGAACCACTCGCGTACCGGGTGAAGGGGGCGGGCCTCGGCCTGGATGCGATCATCACGGTGGTCGACGTGCACGACGGGCCGCAGCACCTGCGCGAGACCGAGGTGGCGGGTCGGCAGGTCGAGGCCGCCGACTTCCTCGTGCTGAACAAGCTGGACCTGGTCGACGAGCGTACCGCGGACCGCGTCGAGCGCCAGCTCGCGCGGCGCAATCCGCGCGCCGAGCGCTTCCGGACGGTGCGCGGCGCGATCGACAGCGACGTGCTCTTCGCCACCGGCGTGGCGGCGTTTCGCGAGCGCGCTCGCCAGCCTGCCGGCGACCATCTCCACGCCGACGGCTTCGGGAGCTTCATCTACCGATCCGAGCGCCCGCTGGACCAGCGGCTGTTCGAGCGCCTTCTCGGTCGCCTGCCGCGAGAGGTGGTCCGCGCGAAGGGCATCGTTCGCTTCGCGGGCCGCGACTGGCAGTGCCTCTTCAACGTCACCTGCGGGCGGTACGAGCTCTCGTGGGTGAAGCTGCCGGAGGTGGCGGAGAACCAGGCGGTCTTCATCGGTCGCAACCTCGGTCGGCACGAGAACGCCCTGCGGGCCGCGCTGGCGGCCTGCGAGGCTGCCGACGAGAGGAGCAGCAGCCATGCATGAACGTCCAACGGACCGGCCCGACACGCCGCCGGCAACGCCCTCGAGCCCCCCGGACACCGGTTACACCGAAGACGAGGAGGCCGAGGTCCGCAAGCGGCTGGAGGACCTCGGATACGTCGAGTAGGGACGTCCGGGGTCTGCCGCGAGGAGATACGTCATGCAGGAGCTGATCGAACGGATCGAGCGTCGCACCGTGCGCTGCGGTGTGATCGGGCTCGGCTACGTGGGGCTGCCGCTCGCCCTGGAGTTCGCCAAGGCGGGGTTCCACGTCGTGGGCATCGATCTCGACGAGCGCAAGGTGCAGGCGATCCGGGAGGGACGCTCCTACATCGTCGACGTGAGCGACGAGGAGATCGCCGGGCCGGTCAGGGAAGGGAAGTTCTCGGCGACGACGGATTTCTCGGTCATCTCCGAGCTCGACACGATCAACATCTGCGTGCCGACGCCGCTCCGCAAGACGAAGGATCCCGACCTCACCCACGTCGTGGCGGCCGTGAACGAGATCCGCAAGCATCTGCGTCCGGGCCAGCTGGTGATCCTGGAAAGTACCACGTATCCCGGTACGACCGAGGAGGTCGTCCGCCCCGCACTCGAGGGGTCCGGTCTCGAGGTGGGCCGGGACTTCTGCCTGGCGTTCTCGCCCGAGCGCATCGATCCCGGGAATGCGAGCTTCCACACCCGCAACATTCCGAAGGTCGTCGGTGGAGTGACGGCGCGCTGCACGCAGGTCGCGAAGCGGCTCTACGAGGCGTCCGTGGACACCGTGGTGCCGGTGTCGTCGACCCAGGTCGCGGAGATGGTGAAGCTCCTCGAGAACACCTTCCGGAGCGTCAACATCGGGCTGGTGAACGAGATCGCGCTGATGTGCAGCGCGCTCAGGATCGACGTCTGGGAGGTCATCGAGGCGGCCAAGACCAAGCCCTTCGGCTTCATGGCCTTCTACCCGGGTCCGGGGCTGGGCGGGCATTGCATCCCGATCGATCCGTTCTACCTGTCGTGGAAGGCCAAGATGAACGGCTTCGACGCCCGCTTCATCGAGCTGGCGGGCCACATCAACGAAAGCATGCCTCGCTTCGTGGTCGAGCGCGTCACCGACGCGCTCAACCGGCACCGCAAGAGCATCCGCGGGTCGCGCATCCACGTGCTCGGGGTCGCCTACAAGGCGGGGGTGAACGACATCCGGGAGTCCCCCGCGCTGAACGTGATGAAGATCCTCGCCGACAAGGGCGGGGTCCTCTCGTACACCGATCCCTACATCCCCATGGTGCACGAGGAGGGCCTCGAGTTCGAATCCGTTCCGCTCGAGGCCGCCCGGATGAAGGCGGTGGATTGCGTCGTCATCCTGACCGCGCATCGGGAGATCGACTATGACCTGGTGGTGCGGACGGCGCCGTTGATCGTGGATACGCGCAACGCCCTGCAGGGCTACGACGGACCCAACGTGATCCGGCTCTAGCGGGGGTGGGCGTCAGCGGCGCGTGTACGCGGTGGCGATTTGGGCGGGCGTGTGTATAGTGCCGCCGGGGAGCGGCACGTTGCGCGTCGCTCCGGGGAGCGAGCCGGTGAACCTGAAGCGCCGAATTCTACTCGAGTACCGCAAGGTCTATGACGCCGCACCGGACGCGCCGTACCTGCACGCGCGCGACGGCCTGCCGGACCGCCTCGGGCTCCCTTTCGACTCGATCGCGGCCGAGGTGAAGGAGCTCGAACAGGGACGCTTCCTGCACTGGAAGGCCCAGGACCTGTACAAGCTCTCTCCGCGTGGCATCCGCGTCACCGGGAACCAGAGCGAGCTCGATCTGGAGTTCCCGGAGTCCTGACGCGTCGAAGCGCGCGCAGCTTCGAACGTCAAATCGGCTGGTGACCACGGCAGCGAAGCGAAGGGGACGGTAGGCGCATGAGTCTACGGCCCGTGGGGGCGGGAATCGCCGGCGGACTGCTCGCCGGTGCCGCCGTCGGCCTCGTCGAGGCGCTGGTCTCCTGGCTGGGCGCGCACGGCGCCGGCGAGCTGCCGCCGATCGGCTGGGCGCTGGTGGTCTATGGCATGGTGGGAGCGGCCGGCGGGTTCGGGGCCGGCGTTCTGGCCGCGCTGCTGCGCGGCGACGGCTTCGGACTCGCGCTGGGAGCCGTCGGCGCAGGGCTCACCTTCGTCGTCGCGCGCTTTCGCATCATCCGCGACGTCTTCCTGGAGCAGCTTCCGCAGGGACCGCTGCCGAAGGTCCTCCAGGCGGCGGGCTTGCTGCTGGCGGTCGTGCTCGCGTTCCTGCTCTGGCGCGCGCTGCGCGGGGCCGACGCGCGGCGACGCTGGCCGACCCGGCCGCTTCCGGCGGCCGCCCTCGTGGCCCTGCTCGCAGCGCTCTGGATGCTCACGGCGCGGCTGTTGCCACATCCCGCCCCGCCCGCGCCGCCCGCGCACGCGGCGGCCGCCGCCGGGGCACCGAGCGTTCTCCTCGTCATGGTCGACACGCTGCGTGCCGATCATCTCTCCGCCTACGGCTATGGCGGCGGCCGGACCCCCCACATCGACTCCCTGGCCGCCGACGGCGTGCGCTACGCCCACACCTTCGCGCAGGCGTCCTGGACGCGCCCCTCGGTGGCGACGATCCTGACCGGTCTCTACCCCTCCTCGCACGGTGCGGTGCACAAGGCGGACATGCTCCCCGACCGGGTGGACACGGTGGCGGAGGTGCTGGCGCGCGGCGGCTACTACACCGCCGGCTTCGCCGACAACGTGAACGTGTCGCCGAGCTTCGGCTTCGGCCAGGGCTTCGCCGACTACCGCTACCTGGCGCCCGACCTGTTCTTTCACGCCAGCGAGCCGGCGGCGCAGCTGACCCTCTACAGCGGGCTTCGTCTGGTGCGCGAGCGCTTCCTGGCGCGCCGGGTGGACGTGCACAACTACTACCAGCCGGCGGAGGTCGTGACCGACACCCTGATCGAATGGCTCGACTCGCCCGCGGCGAAGCAGGGGCCCTTCTTCCTCTTCGCCCACTACATGGATCCCCACGACCCCTACTTCGTGCACCCGTTCAACGGCGAGGGGTATGCGCGTGTCGCCAATCCCAACCCGCCTGCCAGCGTCGCGGACAAGTACCGCCAGCTCTACGACGGCGGGATCGCCTACCTCGACGAGCACCTCGGGCGGCTGTTCGCGGACCTCAAGCGCCGCGGCCTCTACGACCACATGCTGATCGTGCTCACCGGCGATCATGGCGAGGAGTTTCACGAGCACGGCGGCTGGTGGCACGGGACCACCCTGTACGACGAGCAGATCCATGTCCCGCTCATCATGAAGCCTCCCGCGGGCGGCGCGCGCGGGCGCGTCGTCGACGAGCTCACGACCAGCCTCGACATCACGCCCACCATCATCAAGACGGCGGGCCTGGCGGTGCCGCCGGTCATGCAGGGACATCCGCTCCCGCTCGACGGAGGGACGCCCGAGAAACGCGACAGCGTGTTCTCGGAAGAGGACCTCGAGGGGAACATGCTGCAGTCGGTGCGGACGAACTCGTCGAAGCTGATCACGGCCAACCCGGGCAACCCGCGCGGGCTCCAGCCCGAGGAGCTGTACGATCTGAAGACCGATCCCGGCGAGCAGCGCAGCCTGGTCGCGAGCGAGCCGAACCTCCTGGAGGAGCTGCGCGCGGCCTTGGGCCGGTCGTATCTCGAGGCGCGCGCTCATGCCGGCGCGGGTTCGCAGACCGACGTCGACAGCGTCACCAAGGACCGCCTGCGCGCGCTCGGCTATCTCAAGTGACGCACGTGCCGTGAGCGCGCGACTGCTGGTGATCGGGCTGGACGGCGCGACCCTGGATCTGGTCGCGCCCTGGGCAGCCGCCGGTGACCTGCCCGTGCTCGCGCAACTGATGGCGACCGGCGCGTGGGGCCCGCTGCGCTCGACCGTGCCCCCGGCGACCTTCCCCGCGTGGACGTCCCTGGTCACCGGCGTCAACCCGGGCCGGCACGGCGTCCTCGACTTCGTCGAGCGCGTGCCCGGGACCTTGCACGTCCGCTTCGTGAACGGGAGCCAGCGGCGGGCGCCCGCCCTGTGGTCGCGCCTGTCGGCAGCAGGGCGGCGCGTCGCGGTGCTCACCGTTCCGGCGACCTATCCTCCCGAGCCGGTGAACGGCGTGATGGTGAGCGGGTTCGACAGTCCGGTGACCAGCGCGATCGACGGCTCCTTCGTGTTCCCGCGCGCCTTCCACGCCGAGGTGGAGCGGCTGGTCGGACGGGTGCCGTTCGCGGACTTCCAGGAGGTACGCACCGGCCGCCGCTGGCACGAGCGAGCGCGGGCGAGCCTGCTGGACGGCGTCGAGCGGCGCGCGACCTTGACCGAGGCTCTCCTGCGCCGCGAGCCCTGGGACGCCTGCATGGTGGTGTTCGGCGAGTCCGACACGGTGGCGCACCACTTCTGGCGCTACCACGATCCCGGGTCGCCACGGCACGCCCCGGGGAAGCACGCCGATGCCATCGCCGCGGTCTATCGAGCGCTCGACGCCGCCATCGGACGCCTGATCGCGGCGGCGGGTGAGGCGACCGTCGCCATCGTCTCGGACCATGGCAGTGGAGGCGCGGGCGACCGGGTGGTTCATCTGAACCGCTACCTCGCGTCGCAGGGCTTCCTGGGGTTACGTGCGGGTGGGAGCGTGGCGCGGGCCGCGCGGCGCCTCGCGCTGCGAGCCGTCCCGTTCCGGCTTCAGGGCTCGCTGCTGCGACGCCTGCCGGGCGCTGCCGGCCGGCTCGAGGGCGGGGCGCGTTTCGGCGGGATCGACTGGGCGCGTACCGCCGCGTTCTCGGAAGAGCTCGACTACCACCCGAGCGTGTGGATCAACCTCGCGGGGCGCGATGCGCACGGCACGGTCGCCGCCGCGGACTACGAACGGACGCGGGACGCCGTGGCGCAGGCGCTCACCCGCTGGCACGACGGCGCGGGCATGCCGGTGGTCGAGCGGGTGTGGCGGCGCGAAGAGGTGTACCGGGGACCGGCGACCGAGCGGGCGCCGGACCTTCTCCTCGAGCTTGCCGCGCCAGACGGCTACAGCCAGTCCTGCCTGCGCAGCGCGGGACCGGGGCCGGCGCTGCGCCGCCTGACGGCCGCGGAGCACGGCGCAGGGAAGGGCGGCGGACTGAACGGCACCCACCGGTCCGACGGCCTCGTCGTGCTCTGCGGACCGGGCGTTCGCCGGACGGCGATCGAGGACGCCCACATCGTCGACGTGCTGCCCACGCTCCTGACGCTCGCGGGCATGCCGGTCCCGGCGGGACTCGACGGCCGGTGCATCGCGGCGGCGCTGACGAGCGCGACGCGCTACGAGCCCGATCCGCTCCTGGAGCGCGAGCGGCAGCCGGTGCCCTACGCCGAGGCGGAAAGCCGGGAGATCGCGACCAGGCTCGCCAGCCTGGGGTACCTGGAGCCGGCGCCCTGATGCGGGTCGCGCTCGTGATCGCCGGCCCGTACCCGGCTCATCGGGGCTCGCAGGTCCTGGTATCGCACCTCGCTCGCGGGCTCGGCGAGCGAGGCCACGACGTCTGCGTGGTCACCTACGGCGACCGCCTCGGGCGGCGCCCGGGGCCGCGACCAGGCCGCGTCCTGCTGGACGCGGTGCTGGTGGCCCGCCTGTGGCGCGTCGTGCGGCGCGACCGGATCGACGTCATCCACGCGCACAACTACGAAGCCGCCATCGCGGGGCTCCTGGTCGGGCGTGCGACGGGTCGCCCGCTCGTCTACCACGGTCACAGCGCGCTGGCGCGGGAGCTGCCCACGTACGTCTCCGGGGCGGCTGCCCGCCGGGCGATGGGAAGGCTCGGACGGCTCCTCGACGCGCACGTGCCGCGGCGGGCGGATTTCTGCATCGCGGTGACCGAGGACCTGGGTGCTCACCTCCGCCGCACGGGCGTACACGAGCAGTCCCTCGCGTGCATCGCGCCCGCCGGCGCGCCGGACGAGCTGGCGGACGGTCGGGCAACAGCGGCCGAGCCCGGGCTCGTGTGCTACGCCGGCAACCTCGACGGCTACCAGAACCTCGACTTTTTGCTGCGCAGCTTCACGCTGGTGCGCGCCGCGGTCCCCGGGACCCGGCTCGTCCTGCTGACCCACGCCGAAGCGCGGGCCCACGCCGCCCGGATGACCGGGGCGGCCATGCCCCCGGACGTGGACATCGTCCAGGCGGCGTCGTACGAGGAGGTGCGCGATCGACTCGGGGCGGCCGCGGTCGCCGTCTGTCCCCGCGCGGAGCGCTCGGGGTTCCCCATGAAGCTTCTCAACTACATGGCGGCGGGCAAGGCGATCGTCGCGTGCGCCGGATCCGCCAAGGGCCTCGTCGACGGCGTCACCGCCCGCGTGGTGCCCGACGAGGACGTCGCGGGATTCGCGGGCGCGGTGGTATCGCTGCTGCGCGATCCGGCCGCCCGGGCCCGGCTCGGCAGCGCCGCGCGCCGGGCGGTCGACAGCCGGGAGGCGTGGGACCAGGTCCTCGACCGGATCGAGTCCATCTATCGACAGGTGGTGACGGGGGCGCGGCGCGCGCTGCTTCCCGTCGCCGCACGGAGTGACGCATGACGAGACCTCGTGTCGCGATCACGATGGGCGATGCCGCCGGCATCGGTCCGGAGATCACCGTGAAGTCGCTGGCCGACCCGCGCGTGCTCGAGTGGTGCATCCCGTTCGTCATCGGCGACGCGCGGGTTCTCGAGCGCGCCATGGAGGCCACCGGCACGCGCCTCGCCGTCCGTCGGCTCGCCGCCCCCGGCGACGCCAGCGGTACGACGGGAACGCTCGACGTCCTCGACGACGCCGCGATCGACATGGCCACGCATCGCTGGGGCGAGATCGACCCGCGCTATGGCGAGGCGGCGGTGCGCTGGACCAAGCAGGCCGGACGGCTCGCTCTGACGGGCGAGATCGACGCCATGGTGTCGGCGCCGCTCAACAAGGAGGCCATGCACGCGGCCGGGTATCCCTACGAGGGCCAGACCGAGGTGCTCGGCGAGCTCACGGCCAGCAGGCCGGCGATGGTCATGGTGGTCGACCGCATGCGGCTCATGCTGTTCACGAACCACATGGCGCTGCGAGCGGTGTGCGAGTACCTGCGCACCGACCGCGTCCTCGATCGGCTCGTCCTCGCCGACGCGGCACTGCGCGACATGGGGATCGCCGGGCCCCGCATCGCCGTCGCCGGCCTCAACCCCCACGCCGGCGAGAACGGCGCCTTCGGGCGCGAGGAGCTCGACGCGATCGTGCCGGCCATCGAGGCGGCGCGGGCGCGTGGAATCGACGCGCGGGGACCGTTCCCCGCGGACACCGTCTTCCTCAAGTCACGCGAAGGCGCCTACGACCTCACGCTCGCGCTGTACCACGATCAGGGGCTGATGGCGGTGAAGCTGGTCGGCTTCGGCCGGGTGGTGACGCTCCTCATCGGGCTGCCGCTCATCCGCACCTCGACCGGCCACGGCACGGCGTTCGACATCGCCGGCAAGAACATCGCCGATCACGTCAATCTGCTCGAGGCGGTCCGGGTCGCAGCCGAGGTGGCGCGCGGCAAGCAGGGGTCGCCCGAGCGGGGCCTGGCGGCGGCGTTCGGGAGAGCGGCGTGAGTCCGTCGCGCATCATCGACATCTCCGTCGCCAACGGCCCCGCGCAGCACGTCTATCCCGGCGATCCGCCGCCGCGCGTCGAGCAGGCGAAGGCGATCCGGGCGGGCGATGTCTGCAACGTGTCGCTGCTCACCATGGGCAGCCATACCGGGACCCACGTCGACGCGCCGTACCACTTCATCGAGGGCGGCGCTCGGCTGGGCGACGTCGCACTCGAGCGCATGGTGGGCGAGGCGGTCGTCGTCGACCTCCGCGGCCGGGCGGCGGTCGATGCCGCGGCCCTCGAGGGGGCGTCATTGCGAGCGGGCGACATCCTGCTCTGCCGCACCGACAACTCGTGGCGCTGGAACGCCGCCGAGTTCCAGCGCGACTTCGTGTACCTGACCCTGGACGCGGCCTCCTTGCTGGTCGAGCATGGCATCCGGGCCGTGGGCATGGACTACCTGTCGATCGAGCAGTTCGGGAGCAGCGACTTTCCCGTGCATCACCGGCTGCTCGGGGCAGGCGTGTTCGTGATCGAGGGGCTCGACCTGCGTGCCGTCGAACCCGGGCGCTACACGCTGGTGTGCCTGCCGCTCAAGTTTCCCGACCTCGACGGCGCGCCGGCGCGAGCGGTCCTCCTCGGCTGAGGTGGCGGCCGCGGTGGACGCCCTGTACGTGATTGCCGACGATCTCACCGGGGCATGCGACGTCGGGGCCGCCCTGCTGCCGTGGCCGGCAGGGATCGCCGTCCATCCCGATGGGACGGCGGCACACGTCGCCGGCGATGAGACGGGGACGCTCATGGTGCGCAACACCCAGAGCCGGACGCTGTCTGCCGTCGAGGCGGCAGGCCGCGTGCGGTCCGCGCTGGCGCCGCTCGGCGGGAGCTTCCGCGGCATCGTTCTCAAGAAGATCGACACCGGCCTGCGGGGGCAGCTCGGGGCGGAGCTCGATGCGGCCATGGATGCGCTCGGCGCCGCGGAGGCGTTCGTGCTGCCGGCGATCCCGGAGGTCGGCCGCACCACGCTGCGCGGCGTTCAGCTGATCGACGGCGTGCCGGTGCACCGGACCGCGTTCGGTCGGGATCCCGAGAATCCGGTTTCCGACGCGAACGTCACGCGCGTGATCGCGGCCACGGCGCGCCGCCGCTCGGAGACGGTGGCGCTCGAAGCGGTGCGCCAGCCCGGCGGAGTGGCCCGGGCCATCGAGGCGGCGAGAGCGCGCGGCGCCTGCATCCTGGTGGTGGACGCGGAGACGGACGGTGATCTCGAGACGGTGGTCGAGGTGTTGCTGGCGCGCCCGCGACCGCTCCTCCTGGCGGGATCCATCGGCCTGGCCCGCGCGCTCCGGCGCGTGCTCTCGGGGGCGAGCGACGGGGTGGGTGGCCCGGCGGCGGGGCGGACCGGCGGGACGGGCGTGCTGGTGGTCAGCGGCAGCGCGCACCCCGTGGCGCGCGCGCAGCGCGAGTACGCAGTGCGCCGCGAGGCCCTCTCCGTGCTCGAGGTGAATCCCGGACCGGGCGCCGAGGCGACGGGCCGGGAGGCGGGCCGCCTGCTGGCGAACGAGATGAAGGTGGCCCTGGTGTCACCGGAGCGCCGGCTGTGCGGGTCCGAACGGGCGATCGCGGAGGCCTTGCGGGTGGCCGCCTGCGCTGCGCTCGCGGTGACGCGCGCTCGGGGCCTGGTGCTGATCGGCGGCGAGACGGCCTTCCACGTGCTCGGCGGGCTCGGGCATCCGTGCATCTCGATCGAGCAGCGGCTCGGGCCCCTCATCGTTCAGGGCCGCCTGCTGCACGGCGTGCACCGGGATATCCGGGTCGTCACCAAGGGAGGCTCGAGCGGACGCGAGGATCTCCTGGCCGACGTCGTCGCGGTGCTGGCGGGCGGGGGCGTGTGATGCAGGTCGCCGACGGAACGGTGGTCGCCATCGAGTACACCGTCCACCTCGCGGACGGCACGCTGCTCGACTCGACGGGCGACTGCGGTCCGGTGACGGTGATGGTCGGGTCCGGGCAGCTCTTTCCCGCACTCGAGGATCGCATCGCCGGCATGCAGCCCGGCGAGACCCGCCAGGTGAGCATCCCCGCAGCGGATGCCTACGGGGAGTGGCGGCAGGAGCTGGTGCGGCAGATGCCGCGCAGCCGCTTGCCTCCGGACCTCGTCCTCGAGGTCGGGCACGAGTACCGTTTGAAGAGTCCCGACGGCAAGGTGCTGCGCTTCCGGCTGCTCCGGCTCGACGGCGACATGGTCGAGGCCGACTTCAATCGCCCGCAAGCCGGTCAGGACCTGCGTGCCATGGTCACCGTCGTCGGGGTGCGGGCCCCGACCCCCGAGGAGGAGCGGCGGGGGCGGGTGTGATCGCGCCGCCCGCGCCCGGCTGCCGCGTGGCGAGGGGACCGAGGAGACGGAAGCCGGTGCGGCCACCGAGCGCCAGCGCCTTCCCCCAGTCGCCGACCGTCAGCGCCGCCGCAACCGCGAGGGCGCGTTCGCGATATCGCCGATCACCGGTGCGAGCCGCGAGGTAGCCCAGCGGCAGCGCGTAGCGCGCGTCGGGAAAGCGGTCGGGCGGGGCCGTCACGAGCGCGTCGGCGTAGCGCGTGAGCCAGTCGAGCAGGCGCGGTTCCCCGTCGACGGCATGGACCGCGGCGAGGCCGTCGGCGAGGATGCCGATCTTCCAGTCGGCCGCTGCCGGGGAGGGCTCCCACGCATCGAGGCCCGCCGTCGCGAAGTGGCTGGCGGCGTCGCGGTACTTCGTCTCTCCCGTGGAGTCGGCCAGCGCGGCGAGCGCGATCATCGGCCATCCGAAGTGTCTGGGGTTGGCGGCCTTGCCCACCCGTCCGGCGAGCGCGTCGCCCATCGCGCGCGCGGCGGCGAGGGAGCGGGGATCGCCGGTGAGACGGTGGTGGGTGATCAGGCCCTCGAGCCAGGTGTGGCCGAGATCGACGTTCTGCGGTGACTCGGGCGCGAAGTGTCCCGCCTTGTGCGGATGGTTCAGCCCGACGCGGTCGGGATGCTCGGGATCGTGGTGCAGGATGTCGACGTCGCGATAGTGCAGCGCCGCGGCGGCGAAGCCGTCGAAGAACTCGCGCTTGCCGGTGGCGACCCAGCCGAGGCCGAGCACCTGCGTCAGGTCGTACTCCAGGTTGCCCCAGGCGTCGCAGCCCTCCCGGTGGTCGCGGTAGCCGGGAAAGTTCCAGTCCCCCCAGTTGAGGGCGCCGAAGTAGCCTACCCGCGGCCGTTCGGAGGCGCGTTCGGGGCAGGGCACGGGTGGTCCGTCGTCCCAGGATTCCGTGCGGACGCGCTTCTGGTAGCGGGTGAAGCTGGCCGACAGGCGATCCAGGAAGGAGGCCGCGCCGGTCGCCCGGGGGTCGAGTGACTGGGCGAGGGCACGCGTGGACACCACCCACCCCGCGTCGACGTGCGCCACGAGCGGCGCCGCGAGCGCCGCGGCGAGCTCCTCCGGAGACGTGGCGGCGGCCGGCGGCTGGACGGCGATCCATACCTCGTGCGTCTTGGCCGCCCCGCGCCCGAGGCGCACCGGGTCGGCGGCGCCCGCGAGCAGGCCGAGGCGGAGGCCGTCCTTTGCGAGGCGCAGCTCCTGGGGATACTGCTGCCAGCAGAGCGGCGAGACGATGATGACGGCCGCCGCGTCGTTTCGCGCTCGCGCCCAGCAATCGGCGTGGCCTCCGACGCCGTTGCCGTCGAGGAGCGCTTCGCCCGCATCCTCCTGGCGGACCGTGTGGCTCTCCGCGGCGAGTCGTCGAAGCGGCGCGTGCTGCCGGCGAGCCCCGTCTCGCCGGTCGTGAACGCCGCCGGTATCGCCAGCGTCATCGCCCGGAGCGGGAGATAGGGTGCGGATCCCATGTGGGTGAGCGTGAGGCGCAAGCGCAGGGCGGGCTGGCCGGCGAACGCCGCCAGCCGCGCTTCGTAGGTGGCACCGTCAGCCCGGGTGCCACGCAGCAGGAGCTCGGTGCGCACGGGACCCTGCGTCTCGACCACCGTCGGGTGCGGCACGAAGCCGGCGCGCGCCCCTCCGGCGACGTCGACATCGGGCAGGGGGATCGGACCGAGCAGGCGTCTGCCCCCCGCGTCCACCCCGCGCGCGATCGCCGAGCCGTCGGTGGGTACGGAAACGCGCAGCGCGCCGCCGTCGATCAGCCGGACGTCGGGGCGCGATTCCAGACGGATCCGGGGTCCCGGAGCCGGCTCGGGCGGCGAGCCCTGCCGGAGCGTGTAGGTGGTCTCGGCGTTTGCCCGGACGTCGGCCAGGAAATCGACCAGGAGCCAGCGCACCGTGGCGTCGGGCCAGCGCTCGAGGACCGTGGTCTGTGAGCGCGCCGCCGCTCCGCCCGGCGCTGCCACCCAGACACGGCCGGGGTCGCGGACCGCGCCGCGCGGGAGCGGCACGCCGGTCGAGACCGGGGCCTGGTGGCGCGTGATGCCGGCGGGCTCCTCGATCCCGAGCGGCACCGCGAGCGGCGCTGCCCGGGCGGACGAGCAGGCCAGGGCGATCGACTGCATGGCCGCGACGATGCCGGGAAGGGTGAAGCGGTGGCGCGCTGGGACGATGGACGGGAGCGGGCGCACCGACGGTGCTGCTAGCACCGGACACCTGGCCCGGCAAATCCGCCACGCTGCCCGTGCAGGCGTGCAGCTTGCGACCCGGGGCGCCCTTGCATAGAGTCCGCCCTCGTGGCGAAGGGCACACTCTACCTGGTCACCGGCGGCGCCGGCTTCATCGGTTCGAACGTCGTGGAGGGACTCGTCCGGCGCGGCGATCGCGTGCGCGTGCTCGACAATCTCTCCACCGGTCGGCGCGAGAACCTGACGGGATTCGACGGGGTCGAGCTCGCCGAGGGCGACCTGCGCGATCCGGAAGCCGTACGGCGAGCCGTGGCCGGGGTCGAGGGCGTCTTCCATCAGGCGGCGCTGCGCTCGGTCCCGCGCTCGGTCGACGACCCGATGAGCACCAACGACGTCAACGTCGGCGGGACGCTGAACCTGCTGATGGCCTGTCGCGAGGCGAAGGTCCGCCGGGTGGTGTACGCCTCCTCGTCGTCGGCCTACGGCGACGATCCCGCGCTCCCCAAGGTCGAGACCCTGCCGGCCAACCCGATCTCGCCGTATGCCGTCTCCAAGCTCGCCGCGGAGCACTACTGCCGCACCTTCGCGCGGCTCTACGGGCTGGAGACGGTGAGCCTGCGCTACTTCAACGTCTTCGGGCCGCGCCAGAACCCGGAGTCGAAGTACTCCGCCGTCATCCCTCGGTTCCTCCAGCTGGCGCTCCAGCACGAGCCGCTCGAGATCCACGGCGATGGCGAGCAGTCGCGTGACTTCACCTACATCGACAACGTCGTGCAGGGGAACCTGCGGGCGATGGACACCCCCGGCGTCTCCGGCGAGGTCTTCAACCTCGCCTGCGGTACGCGCCATTCACTGCTGGCGATCGCCGATGCCATCGGCGCGTTCCTCGGGCGCGAACTGCCGCGAACGCACACGCCGCCGCGAGCCGGCGACGTGCGTCACACGCTCGCCGACATCTCCAAGGCCGAGCGGCTGCTGGGCTACCGGCCCCAGGTCGACTTCGCGACCGGCATCCGACAGACCTGCGAATACTTCGTCAAGCGCTTCGGTGGGGACTCGCCCGCCGCGGCTGCCTCGTAGGGCGCGGCGCCGGGTCCCGTGGCCCTCGACGTCCTGCGCGAGGCCGACGACCTGGTCCGCGTGCTGGCGGACCTGGACGCCCGCCTGGCGCGCGCCGGAGTGCCCGGCCTCCCTGGACCCTCGGCGGTCGACGCCGATGCCGAGCGGGCGCTCGCGGCCTTCAGCCAGCAGGAGATGGCCTGGGCGATCGAACGCGTCCGGCGCCTGATCGACATGCTGGTCGACCTCCAGTCGCGGCTCCAGGGGCTGCGCGCACTGAAGACGCGCGGAGCGAGGCTCGGGGAGCAGGGGACGCCGTAGCGTGGACCGACCGTATCGGGTGGCTTACGTGATCGGCGAGCTCGGCAAGGGCGGCGCCGAGTACCAGCTCTACGAGCTGGTCCGCGGTCTCGATCGCACCCGCATCGACCCGGCGGTCTTCGTCCTCGCGTCGGGCGGCTACTGGACGGGCCCCCTGCGCGAGCTCGGAGTGGCCGTGGAGGAGATTCCCGGACGCGGCTTCGCGGATCTCGGACGGCTCCGCCGGCTGCGCGCGGCCCTGCGCCGTTGCGCGGCGGACGTGCTGCACACGGTGCTGTGGTCGGGGAACTGCTACGGACGCCTCGCCGCCGTCGGGCTCGGCATTCCCGTGATCATCGCCGCGGAGCGCAACGTCATCGCGCGGCCGCCATGGCAGGTGGGCATCGAGCGCCTGCTCGATCGCTGGACCGACGTGTACCTGGTGAACTCCGGCGCGGTGGTGCAGGGCCTGGTGTCGCGCGAGCACCTGCCGGCAGCAAAGATGCGGGTGGTGCCCAACGGGATCGACCTGACCCGCCTGCCGCAGTTCGCGCTCGACCGGCAGGATGCGCGACGCTCGGCGCGGGTTCGATCCACGGCGCCGCCTGGTTGCCCAGGTCGGCCGCCTCGCCCCGCAGAAGGACTACCCCACCTTCCTTGCCGCCGCCGCGCGGGTCGCCGCGCAGGTGCCCGACGTGGACTTTCTCGTCGTCGGCGAGGGGGAGCTCCGGGGCGAGCTGGAGGCGACGGCCACCCGCCTCGGCCTCGCAGGCCGCGTGCGCTTCCTCGGCCTGCGTCACGACGTGCCCGCGTTGCTGGGCGCCGTCGACGTCCTCGCGCTGACGTCGCTGTACGAGGGGCTTCCCAACGTGGTGATCGAGGCGATGGCGACGGGTGCGGTGGCGGTCGCCACCGACGTCGGCGGCTGCCGGGAGCTGCTGGCTCCCGGCGAGACCGGGTTCGTCGTGCCGCCCGGAGACGTGGAGGCCGTCGCGGCCGCCGTGCTCGCCGTCCTGCGAGCGCCGGAGACGGCGCGCCGGGTCGCCGCCGCCGCCCGCCGGCGCATCGAGGCCGAGTTCGGCCTCGATGCCATGGTGCAGCGGACGGTGGAGGTCTATGACACGTGGCTCGCGCGCAAGGGGCTCGCCGATCGCCGGGCGGTGGCTGCGGCCTGAACCCGCATGCGCATCGCCTACGTCATCCCGGCCTATCCGCCGCTGCCCTCGCAGCCCTTCGTGGTGAACGAGATGGTCGCCGTCCAGGATGCCGGCCACGCCGTGGTGATCCTGCCGCTGTATGCGGGAGGCAAGGACGGCCTCCGGCACGGGACCTTCGCGCGCCTGCGGCCCGCGGCGGTGCTGCCCGCGCCGCTGTGCGACTGGCGCACCGCCGGGCTCGCCGGGCTGATCCTCCTGCGCCATCCCGTGCGGGTGCTGCGCACGTTGCTCGGCCTGCACTGGACCGCGGGCCGCAGCCTCGCATCGCATGCGCGCCTGATCGCCGTCACTCCGAAGGCGCTCGCGGCGGCGTGGCGGCTGCCCCGGCTCGGCGTCGAGCAGCTCCACGCCCACTTCGCCAACCAGACCGCCGACTGCGCCGCGATCGCCGGGAGCGTGGCCGACCTCCCGTTCTCGTTCACCGCCCATGCCTACGACATCTACTCGACCGACGCGCGGCTGCGGAACGCCACGCTCGACTGGAAGCTGCGCCACGCCGCGCGCGTCTTCGCCGTCAGCAACTTCGCACGCGACCTGTTGCGCGCCCGGCTCCCCGCCGCCGACCGCGAGCGGGTGTGCACGGCCTACGTCGGCATCCCGACGGGGCTCTTCCGGGCCGAGCCGCCGCCGTCCGACCGCGACGGCGTGCAGCTGCTCTGCGTCGCCCGCTTTCAGGAGAAGAAGGGGATCGACACCCTCCTCGAGGCGTGCGCGCTCCTTCGGGATCGGGGGATATCGTTCCGGCTCGACCTGATCGGCGATGGCCCCCTGCGGACCGATCTCGAGGCGCAGGTGGCGCGTCTCGACCTCGGACGGCACGTGACGCTGCCCGGGCCCCGATCGCAGGAGGAGGTCGCGCGGGCGATGAAGGCCTGCCATCTGGTCGTGATGCCGTGCCGCCGCGATCGCACCGGCGACATGGACGGCATCCCGACCGTCTTCATGGAGGCGCTCGCCACCGGGCGGCCGGTGGTGAGCTGCGCCGTGTCGGGGGTGCCCGAGCTGGTGCGCGACGGCGAGACGGGATTGCTCGTGCCGCCGGACGACCCGGGCGCGCTCGCCGGCGCGGTGGAACGGCTCGCGGGCGATCCGGCCCTGCGGGCGCGGCTGGGGACGCAGGGCAGGGCGCTGGTCGAGCGGCAGCACGATCAGGATCGCAACGCCCGCCGGGTGGTCGAGCTCCTCGCGGGCGAGCCCGCCGCGCCCGAGCCGGCGCCCCGCCGGCGCGCTCGCCACGGCTGAACCGGCTCGACGCTTCACGCGGGAGGGGCTAGGGGGGAGGCTGGATGGCCGAGACCGTCCCGCTCGAACGTCCGCGGCTGCGCACCCTGATCGTCCGCGCGCTGCGGCTGCGCTGCCCGCGCTGCGGGACGGGACCCCTGTACGCCCGCCGCCTGTCGATGCTCGAGCGCTGCCCGGCGTGCGGGCTGCGCTACGAGCGCGAGCAGGGATACTTCGTCGGAGCCATCTACGTGAACTACGCCATCACCACCGTGGCCGTGCTGGGCGGGGTGCTGGGGCTCGACGAGCTCTTCGGCCTCTCGCTCACCGCGCAGCTCGCGATCGCGGTGCCGCTGGCGTTGTTGCTCCCGCTCCTGGTGCACCGCCATGCCAGGAGTCTCTGGCTCGCCATCGGCTACCTGGCCGGATCGCTCGACGAGCGGGCGGCGCGCGCCGCCAGGCGCGGGCGTCGCCTACCGGGGGGCTGAGGCCTCGGGCGCGGGTTCGGCGCGCAGCGCGCGGGCGTCGGCCGTCAGCCGGCGCAGGTCGTCCTGATCGCTGCCGTGGTAGTAGCCGCGGATGCGCAGGGCGCGGTCCACCAGGACGAAGCGATCGCTGTGCGTGATCGGTGACGTGGGCGGGCCGTCGTCGGCGAAGGCGACGCGAAACCCGTCGCGCAGCAGCGCCGCCACGGCGTCACGCGAGCCGGTGAGGAAGAGCCAGTTCGGGCCGGCGCGGTAGCGCGCGGCATAGGCCGTCAGTACGGCGGGGTCGTCGTGTGACGGATCGACGCTGAGGGAGACCAGCCGGACCGCGTCGTCCCCGCCGGCGAGAGACTCCTGGAGCGCCGACATGCGGGTCGACAGCGCCGGACAGACGTCCGGGCAGCGGGTGAAGACGAAGTCGGCGATCCACACCCGGCCGGCGAGGTCGGGCGCCGTGACGGTCGCCCCGCTGCGCTCGGTCAGGCTGAAGGGCGGAATTTGGCCAAGGACCGGCAGGGGCTCGGATCGGCTGCAGCCGAGGACCAGTCCGCCCGCCAGGAGCAGGGCGCGCGCGATGCGCGAGGGGTCAGTGCCCCACGGCTTCCGTGGTGTGCTCGATCGCAGTGGTGATGAGGCGGGTGATGGCACCGAGATCTGGAAGCAGCATCAGTACGAGGAAGACGCACAGGATCGCGGGCGTCAACGCGATGTAGGTGAGCTGCGGTTTCTCGTGGACGAGATGCATGTAGTAGAGGGCGACCAGAGAGGCCTTGCTGGAGGCCAGCAGGACGAGCGCCACGCCGATCACGAAGCGGCTCAGCGGCAGGAAGGTGGCGCCGATCTCGAGCGCCGTGAGCACGGCGAGCCAGACGAACACCTGGATGTAGCGGCGCTCCTCGTGGGCCATCTGCTCGGGCGTCGCGGTTGATGCGGTCATGACGTTCTCCCCTCCGGACGGCGAGCTCAGATCAGATAGATGAACGTGAACACGAGGATCCAGATGAGATCGACGAAATGCCAGTACAGGCCCGCGATCTCCACCGGCGAGCTGCGCTCGGGGGTGAAGCGCCCGGCCATGCCGAGGAGCAGGATGATGGTGAGGTAGATCACGCCGCTGAAGACGTGCATGCCGTGGAAGCCGGTCAGGATGAAGAAGGTGGCGCCGAAGTTGTTGCGGCGGATCGACTGGCCGTGTTCGATGAGGTGGCTCCACTCGTAGGCCTGCAGGCTCAGGAAGAGGATGCCGCCGAGGACGGTGAGCGCCATGAACTTGCGGAACTTGGCGGCGTTGCCCTGCCGGATGCCGGCGAGTCCTTCCACCATCGTCACGCTGCTGCAGATGAGGAGGAAGGTCATGAGCGCGGTCAACGGGATGCCGAGGATGGTGGACGGACGGGGCCAGGCGGGATCGCCGTAGCGCAGGGCGCCGTAGCCGGCGAGGAGCGCTCCGAAGGTCATGGCGTCGGCAGCGAGGAATGTCCACATGCCGAGCTTGCCCCAGCTCTCCGGGGTGAGCGGGGACTCGGCGGGTTCGACGAGCGCGTGCTGGGTGGCGGCTGCGGTGCTCACGTTCAGCTCTCCTCTGGTCCGTCGGCGGGCTGTGGCCGCCGCAGGATGATGACCTCGGCCCGACGGCGACCGCTGCGGCGGCGATGGGCGAGGAACAGCCACCCCGCCGCGAGCCCGAAGACCGTGTAGGGCATGGCGATCAGGAACAGCACGCTCCAGTTGAAGGCGCGCGCCACCGGATCGTCGTGCGTGAAGGCGGTACCGCACATCGCGCAGCCCTGGGCGAGAACCTGGGGCGGTATCAGCAATGCGGCGGCGAGCAGCGCGACTCCGACCAGCAGGGTTCGTGATCCGGTCATGCGCACCTCAGTAGAGATACACGAGCGGGAAGAGGAAGCCCCACAGCCCGCAGACGAAGTACCAGTAGATGGTGCTCATCTCCAACCCGGCGTATCGGCGCGGGGAGAAGTACCCTCGCCCCGCCAGGACCGCGACGACGGAGAGCCACAGAACGGCCACGAGCACGTGCAGGGCGTGGCATCCGATGAGCACGTAGAAGGCCCCGCCGTAGTTGCTGCTGCCGGGCGTGAGCCCGTGATGGAGGAGTCGGATCCACTCCGCTCCCTGCACGGCGAGGAAGATGGCGCCGAGAGCGGCGGCCACGTGCACGCTGCGGCCCGCACCCTCGCCGCGCCGCACCGCGCGCAGCGCACGCGTCAGCGGGATGAGGCTCGCGAAGAGCACCAGAGTGTTGAGGGCGGCGACGCCGGCGGGCAGACGTGGCAGATCGAGCGGCGGCCAGGTCGGGGCGGAGAGCCGGAACACCAGATACATGCCGATCAGCCCGGTGAAGAGCATCGTCTCGGCCGTGATGACGATGACGATCGCCAGGCGGGTGTTGCTCACCGCGGGCTCGAGCGAGGCGGGAGGCGGCGCGAGCCGGCCGGGCATGGCGAGGCTTTCGGTCGTCATCGCGGGAACGAGAGCTTGTCCAGCGCCATCGTGGCAAGCAGCACGGGCAAGTAGACCAGGGACACGACGAGGAGCCGGCGCGCGTCCCCCAGCGAGCGGCTGCGGGCGAGCCCGATGGCGGCCCAGAGGAAGCCGAGGCCGAGCAGGAGCGCGATGGCGAAGTAGAGGCTCCCGGCCATGCCGAGCAGGGTCGGCAGCAGAGCGACCGGCAGCAGGGCGAGACAGTTGACGACGGCCTGGATGGCGGTGCTCGAGCCGTCGGTGTCGACGACGGCAAGGACGCGAATGCCGGCGCGCGCGTAGTCGTCGCGGTACATCCGGCCGATCGCGAGCGTGTGAGGTATCTGCCAGAGGTACATGATCGCGAACAGGACCCACGCCTCTGCCGAGACACCGCCGCGCGCCGCGGCCCAGCCGGCGACCGGCGGCAGCGCGCCGGGAACGGCGCCCACGAGCGAGCAGAGCGAGGTGCGCGACTTGAGCGGAGTGTAGGCGAGCAGGTACGTCGCGGCGATCGCGGCGGTGACGAGCGCGCACGCGCCTCCGGCCGCCATCTGGAGGTAGGCGAGGCCGCCGATGAGCAGCGCGAGCCCCACGACCAGCGCCTCGCCGGGCGCCAGGCGGCCATCGGGCAGCGGCCGGTGCCGGGTGCGCTCCATGCGGGCGTCGAGATCACGCTCCATGTATTGATTCAGCGCGAGCGTGCCGGCGGCGGCCAGGGCCGTACCGACCAGCGTGTGCACCAGCAGTCGAAGCGACGGGGCCGCATCGGCGCCGAGGTAGAAGCCCACGAGCGTCGTGACCAGCACCATGGTCACCACCCGCGGCTTGGTGAGCGCGACGTAGTCCGCCAGCCGCTGGCGGATGGAGGTCGCGGGCCACTGAAGAGTCGAGGGTTCCGCCATGTGTCAGTGCGTCCCGGAGCCGGCGACCTGCGGCTCGAGCCGCCGCGCCTGGGGCAGGTAGTCCTCGCTGACGAGCGGCGACGAGTACTCGTAGGGCCCGCGATAGACGGTCGGGAGCTCGCCGGGGAAGTTGCCGTGCGGGGGCGGCGTCGGCGCCTCCCACTCGAGCGTGTTGGCATGCCACGGGTTCCGCGGCGCTCGCTGCCCGGCGACGAGACTCATGAAGAAGTTGAGGACGAAGACCAGCTGCGACGCGCCCAGGCAGAGCGCGCCGATCGTCATGATGACGTTCCAGTGCTGGAGGGGCTTCAGGAACTCGTACTGGGTCGGGTTGTAGATGCGCCGCATGTGGCCGCCGATCCCGATGATGTGCATCGGGAAGAAGGTCACGTTGAAGAAGATCAGGGTGAGCCAGAAGTGGATCTTGCCGAGCGTCTCGTTGAGCATGCGGCCGAACATCTTCGGGAACCAGTAGTACAGTCCCGCGAAGATGCCGAAGATGCTGCCGCCGAAGACCACGTAGTGGATGTGCCCGACGATGTAGTACGTGTCGTGGATGAACATGTCGACGGGCGTGGACGCCATGTAGATGCCGGAGAGCCCGCCGATCACGAACATCGACACGAACCCGAGGGCGAACAGCATCGGGGTCTTGAACTGGATGCGGCCGCCCCACAGCGTACCCAGCCAGTTGAAGGTCTTGATGGCCGAGGGGACGCCGATGACCATCGTCGTCAGCATGAAGCTCATGCCGAGCATGGGGTTCATGCCGCTCTGGAACATGTGGTGACCCCACACGATCCACGACAGGAAGGCGATGCCGATCATCGAGAACGCCATGGCGTGGTAGCCGAAGATCGGCTTGCGCGAGAACGTCGAGAGCACGTCGGAGGCGATGCCCATGGCGGGAAGGATCAGGACGTAGACCTCGGGATGACCGAAGAACCAGAACAGATGCTGCCAGAGCAGCGGCTCGCCGCCGCCCGGCGGCAGGAAGAAGTGGGTGCCGCCGAGGCGGTCGAAGAGGAGCATGCCGAGCGCTGCCGTGAGGACCGGCAGTGCGAGCAGGAGGAGGATCGCCGTGATGAAGAGCGCCCAGATCGTGAGCGGCAGCCGGAACCAGGTCATTCCGGGTGCCCGCATGTTGATGACCGTCGTGATGTAGTTGACCGAGCCCATGAGCGAGGACGCGCCGAGGATGATGAGGCTGATGCACCAGAGGTTCTGTCCCCACTCGACGCCGCTGTAGGCCGGGACCGCGCTGAGGGGTGGGTACGACGTCCAGCCCGCCGAGGCGGCCCCACCCGTGACCAGGAAGCTCAGCGAGCATCAGGATGCCGGCGGGCACGGCACTCCAGAAGGAGAGCGCGTTCAGGAGCGGGAAGGCCATGTCGCGCGCGCCGATCATCAGGGGGATGAGGAAGTTGCCGAAGCATCCCACCAGGATCGGCATGACCGCGAAGAAGATCATGATGGTCGCGTGCATGGTGAAGAAGGCGTTGTAGGTCTCGGGCGGGATAATGCCGTCGTACATGGTGGGCTCGGGCACCCAGTGCATGCCCGGCACGGCGGTCTCCGGCCACGCCAGCTCCCAGCGAACCAGGAGCGCCAGGACGCCGCCGAGCACGAGCATGGCGAGCCCCATGCTGAGAAACTGCTTTCCGATCTGCTTGTGATCGGTCGAGAAGACGTAGGTGCGGAAGAAGCCGAGCTCGTGATGCCCGGCCTCGTGCGCCCGCGCCTCCGCGTGGACGATCGCTTCACTCATCGACGGTCCTCCTGCTGCCGCGGGATCATCCCTGGGGTGCCGCGCCCGCCGGGCCGACCTTGTGGTCGCGTGCCCAGGCGTCGTACGCCTCCGGCGTGTCGACGTACACCCAGCCGCGCATGCCCGAGTGACCGAAGCCGCACAGCTCGGCACACGGCACCTCGTACTTCCCGGGCTTGGTGGCCTTGAACCAGACCGGGATCGAGTGCCCGGGCACCGCGTCCTGCTTGAGACGGAAGTTCGGAACGAAGAAGCTGTGGATGACGTCCTTCGACTTGAGCCGGACGCGCACCACCTTGTCGACCGGGACGTGGAAGTCGTTGTCCATGTGCACGTCGTCCGGGGTGTCCAGCTTCCCGTCGGGGCCCGGGTAGGCGATCTCCCAGTTGAACTGCTTCGCCTCGACCTGGATCTCGAAGTCGCTCGGCGGCTGGGTCTCCTTGATCTCCGCCCATGTGGATCGGCTCACCAGCGCCAGCACTGCCAGGATCATCGCGGGGATCGCCGTCCAGACGATCTCGAGCGTGGTGTTGCCGTGCGTGTAGGTGGCCCGACGGCCGGGGCGGTCCCGGTAGCGGAAGAGGAAGAACAGCAGCGTGAGCTGCACCGCGAAAAACACCGCCGTCGTGAGGTAGTAGATGGCGTAGAAGAGAGCATCGATCTGCCCACCGTAGGTGGACACGTTCTCGGGCAACCAGCTCAGCATCGGGCGGTCCCTACCTCCATTCGCCCGGACGAGGTGTGAACGGGCGCGTGTCCGGGGACGGCTGCGTGCGACTCGTGGTGGCCATCGTAGCGACTTCTCGTGAGAATTCCGCGGCTCTTACCGCGAAGGCCTTGCGGGTGCAAGCCGCGGCGCATCCGTTTGACACCTCGGAGGGTCGAGGGTACGGGATGCGCCATGGAGGCGCTTCACCAGTTCCTCGGCATCGTCACCAAGGCGGACAACATTCCCATCGTCTTCATGCTCGTGCTGGTGCTGTTCTTCACCTGGGTCGGTCTCAAGCAGGCACTGCGCAACGACCACCTGATCGAGCAGGGACGCGCGGACGAGATCCTGAAGGAGATGCAGCGCTGAGCGCCGCCGCGTACTTGGTGAGCCGCGCGCGCGTCTGCTAGAGTCCTCGCATGCCCTTCACGATCGTTGCCGAGAACTGCACCGGCTGCACCGCCTGCGAGAAGCGGTGTCCCACGAAGGCGATCAGCGGTGACCCGAAGAAGGCCTACTACATCGAGGCGACGCTGTGCATCGACTGCGGTGCCTGCGGCGTCATCTGCCCCGACGAGGCCATCCTCGACACCTACGGCAACGTCACCAAGGTGCTCAAGCGCCAGGAACGTCCGATCGCCGTCGTCCATCCGGACAACTGCAACGGCTGCGGCGTGTGCGTCGACGTCTGCCCCTTCGATTGCATCAGCCCTTCGCCGGACAACCTCGCCGCCTACCTCGGCCGCGTGGAGGTCAACGAGAAGACCTGCGTGGGCTGCAAGCTGTGCGAGGAGGTGTGCGGCTGGGAGGGCATCTACATCATGCCCGGCAAGACGAAGGAGGCGTTTCTGGTGTCGGTTGGGGGCGTGGCGGGGGCGGAGGAAGAGGCCGATACGCCCGACAGCGCGGCCTGAGCCGCGCGAAAAACACCCCGGCTGCTTGAGGTAGAGTTGTTCGGGGGCCCGGGCGCGGCTTCGAGCGACCCCCGCCGGCTACCCGACGATCTTGTTCAGCGGGTACTCGATGATGCCGACGGCACCCGCGTGCAGCAGGCGCGGAATCAGGTCGCGCACCATGGCCTCCGCGGCGACGCTCTCCACCGCGAACCAGTCGGTCCCGTAGAGGTTGGAGACGGTGGGGGAGGTGAGCGCCGGCAGGAGAGCGATCACGTCCTGCAGCCGCGCGGCCGGCACGTTCATCTTGAGGCCCACCTGCGCCTCCGCGCGCAGGGCGCCCGCGAGAAGCAGCCCGATCTGCTCGATCTTCGCGCGCTTCCAGCCGACCTCCCAGGCGTCGCGATTGGCGATGAGCTGGGGGACGGATTCGAAGAGGTCGCAGACGATGCGGAGCCCGTGGGCGCGGATGGTCGAGCCGGTTTCGGTGACCTCGACGATGGCGTCGACCAGGCCCTCGGCGACCTTCGCCTCCGTGGCGCCCCACGAGAACTCGATCTTGACGTCGATCCCGCGCTCCTCGAACCAGCGCCGGGTGTATTCCACCAGCTCCGTGGCGACGCGGGCACCGCGCAGGTCCTCGGGCTTCTGCACGGGCGAGTCGCGCGCCACCACCAGGACCCAGCGGGTCGGCCGCAGGCTCGTCTTCGAGTAGACCAGCTCCTGCGCCACGACCACCTGCGCGTCGTACTCGAGCACCCAGTCGCGCCCGGTGATCCCGGCATCGAGCGCGCCGCTCTCGACGTAGCGTGCCATCTCCTGTGCCCGCACCAGCAGGCAGCGCAGCGCCGCGTCGTCCACCCGGGGAAAGTAGCTCCGCTCGCCGGTCGTGATCTTCCAGCCCGAGCGGCGGAAGAGCTCGATGGTGGCCGCCTCGAGGCTGCCCTTCGGGATGCCGAGCTGCAGGACGTTCATGCCGGTACGCCGGGCGTCTCGCTGCTCCCGCCCCGCATGGGCGCGCTCCTACCATGCGCCTCCGTCCAAGGCGAGGGTGTCCGCGATCCGGTCAGGTTGGACCGTCGGGGACGCGTCGGCTAGAGGAGGGCGCATGAAGCTCGGGGAGCTCGCGCGCGCGCTCGGGGCGACGCTCGAGGGCGGCGAGGAGGACGTCGAGATCACCGGGGTGGCGGGGCTCGAGGAGGCGACGCCCGGCCTGATCACGTTTCTCGCCGACCGCCGCCACGAAGCGCTCGTCCGGACCACCACTGCCTCGGCGATTCTCCTCGCCCCGGATGCCCCGCGCCCGTCGATCCCGGTGCTGCGGGTGGCGAACCCCTACGCCGCCTTCGCGCATGCGCTCGAGCTGTTCCATCCGCCGCGCCGGCCCGCTGCGGGGATCCATCCGAGCGCCGTCATCGCCGCCACCGCCGTCCTCGGACCGGGCGCGTCCGTCGGCGCGCACGCCGTCGTCGGGGACGGCGTGCGCATCGGTCGCGCGGCGGTCCTCCATCCCAACGTCACGATCTACCCGGATGCGAGGATCGGCGACGACTTCGTCGCTCACGCCGGGGTCGTCGTGCGCGAGGAGGTCGTGATCGGCGATCGGGTCACGCTCCACGCGGGAGCGGTGATCGGCAGCGACGGGTTCGGCTTCGTGCCGCAGCCGGGGGCGCATCGCAAGATTCCGCAGGTGGGAACGGTCGTCCTCGAGGACGACGTCGAGGTCGGCGCCAATGCGACGATCGACCGCGCCACGCTCGGCGCGACGCATATCGGGCACGGGACCAAGATCGACAACCTGGTGATGATCGGCCACGGCAGCCAGGTCGGGCCGAACTGCCTGCTGGCCGGTCAGGTCGGTCTCGCCGGGAGCACGCGCCTCGGGGCGCACGTCATGATGGGCGGGCAGGCGGGCGCCAGCGGCCATCTGCGCATCGGGGACGGCGTGCAGATCGCGGCGCAGACGGGCATCCATCGCGACATCCCCGCGGGCGCGGTCTATGGCGGATATCCGGCCATGGAGGTGCGCCGCTGGCGCCGCGTGACCATGAGCATCCCGAGACTCCCCGAGCTGTTCCGGCGGCTCCGACGGGTCGAGAAGGCCGTCGGGCTCGCGCCCGACGACGACGAGACCTGATGACCCCTTTCACGCGGCCCGGGCGAGCCGCTATACTCCGGGCCTTCGCCGCGCGCAGCTGACCGCGATGAAGATCGCGCTGGACCAGATACGGGAGACGCCCAGGGCGCTCTCCTACGCCGAGAACGTCGACGTGCTGAACCACGAGCTCGCTCGCGGGGCGGGAGACTTCCGTCTCGCCGACGACCTGCTGGTCGACGTCTCCTATCACCGCGCTGGCCTCGACGTCTTCCTGGAGGGGGCGGTCCGGGGTGCGGTGAAGGGATGCTGCGCGCGGTGTCTCGAGGAGTATCGCTTCGCGCTCGAAGCCCCGCTCGCGATCGTCCTCACGCCGAAGGCGGCGGCGACACCCCGCTCGGGGGTGCTGCGCGAGGAGGACATCGGGCTCTCCACCTACGAAGGCGACCAGATCGATCTCACACCGCTCGTCCACGAGCGGGCCATTCTCGCGCTGCCGACGCGGCCGCTGTGCGCGGAGGAATGCCGCGGGCTGTGCTCGCGGTGTGGCGCGAACTTGAACGCCGGCCCCTGTGGCTGTCCCGCCAGCATGACGGAGCCACGCCTCGCGGCGCTCCAGACGCTGTTGCGCGGGCGCTGAGCGGATACCCGGCAGCAGAGGAGGAACAGGCATGGCAGTACCGAAGCGCCGCACGTCCGCATCCAAGCGAGACAAGCGGCGGTCTCACGACGCGCTCCGCGCGCCCCACGTGATCGCTTGTCCCCAGTGCGGTGAGCGGACGCTGCTGCACCGCGCTTGCCCGCACTGCGGCACCTACCGCGGACGCCAGGTGGTCGCGGTCGAGGAAGGCTGACGCTGGGCGCGTCCCTCGCCTGCCTGTTCCCGGGGCAAGGCTCCCAGCGCGTCGGCATGGGCCGCGACCTGGTCGCCCACTCCGCGGCCGCCAGGCTCGTGTTCGAGGAAGCCGACGAACGGCTGGGCTTCCGGCTCTCGTCGCTGTGCTCCGAGGGCCCGGCGGACGTGCTCGCGCGCACGGAGCATGCCCAGCCGGCGATTCTCACGACCAGCGTGGCCGCGTTTCGCGTGCTCGCGGAGCGTGTGGGCCTCGAGCCCGCCGTCATGGCGGGCCACAGCCTGGGCGAATGGTCGGCGCTGGTGGTGTCGGGGGCGCTCGCGTTCGGCGACGCCGTACGCGGCGTGCGGGAGCGCGGCCGTCTCATGCAGGACGCGGTGCCGCTGGGTGTGGGTGCGATGGCAGCCGTGATCGGACTCGACACGGCGACCCTGGGAGCCCTGTGCGAGGAGGCCGCCGCCGGCGAGGTGCTGACCCCCGCCAACCTGAATGGCGCCGGGCAGATCGTCGTGGCGGGCCACGCCGGTGCCGTCGACCGGCTCGCGGCCCTGGCCACCGCGCGCCATGCCCGGGTGCAGCGCCTGGAGGTGAGCGCGCCGTTCCACTGTCCGCTGATGCGGCCCGTCGCGGAGGGGCTGACGCGCTTCCTCGCGGACGTGCCGATCGGTGAGCCGCGGATCCCGGTCGTCAGCAGCGTCGAGCCGCGGCCGATCGCGAACGCCACCGAGATCGCGGCCCTCCTGATCGCACAGGTCACCGCGCCGGTGCGCTGGGAGGAGACCATGCAGGCGCTGCGCGCCTTCGCGTTCGGCCTGGCGGTCGAGCTCGGCCCCGGCCGCGTGCTGACGGGCCTGGCGAGACGCCTCTGGCCGGACGTTCGCTGCGAGCCGGTGGGCGACCATGCGGCGATCGAACGTGTCCGGGAGCTGCTGCAGTGACCCTCACGCCGCTGTCCGGCCAGACGGCAGTCGTGACGGGCGGGTCCCGCGGCATCGGCCGGGCCATCGCCGGCCGGCTGGCGGGTCTCGGCGCCAGCGTGGTGGTCAACTATCTCGCGAACGAGGCCGCGGCGGCGGAGACCGTGCGTGGCATCGTGGAGAGCGGCGGCAGCGCCCGCGCGCTGCGCTTCGACGTGGGTGACGCCGCGGCGGTGCGCGAGGCGTTCGACGACGTCGTTGACCATGAGGGAAGAGTTGATATTTTGGTCAACAACGCTGGCCTGGCGATCGACGGGCTCCTGCTGCGACTGAAGGACGACGACTGGAACCGGGTTCTGCAGACCAACCTGACGGGTGTGTTCCACTGTGCCAGGGCAGCGGTGCGCTCGATGATCCGCGCCCGCTACGGGCGGATCGTCAACCTCACATCGGTGGTGGCGGCGATGGGCAACCCGGGCCAGGTCGCCTACGCGGCGGCCAAGGCCGGGGTCGTCGGTCTCACCAGGTCGCTGGCGCGTGAGGTTGCGTCCCGGGGTATCACCGTGAATGCGCTGGCGCCGGGCCTGGTCGATACGGAGATGGCCGGCGGTGTCTCGGGGGCGCAGCGTGATGCCTACACGGCCCTCGTGCCGCTCGGGCGGATCGCCACCGCCGCCGACATCGCCGAGGCCGCCGCGTTCCTGTGCTCCCCGGCGGCAGCATACGTCACGGGCCAGGTGTTGCACGTAAACGGTGGTCTCTACATGTGAGGGGCGCTCGCGAGGGCGCGATCGCAAGGAGGATGGACATGGCAGCGAGCGTGGAGCAGCGGGTGAAAGAGATCATCTGCGAGCAGCTCGGCGTGAGCGAGGATCAGGTGACGCCCCAGGCGTCCTTCATCGAGGACCTCGGGGCGGATTCGCTCGACATCGTCGAGCTCGTGATGGCACTCGAGGAAGAGTACGACATGGAGATCTCCGACGAGGAAGCGGAGAAGATCCGCACCGTGCAGGACGTCGTGAACTACATCGAGAGCCATCGTTGAGGGCGGCGCGGCCATGAGCTCGCCTCTCGCTCAGGCAGATCCGGCCGTCTTCGACGTCATTCGCCGCGAGACGGAGCGGCAAGAGTACAACCTCGAGCTGATCGCCTCCGAGAACTACGTCAGCGAGGCGGTGCTCGAGGCCCAGGGCTCGCCGCTCACCAACAAGTACGCCGAGGGCTATCCGGGGAAGCGCTACTACGGAGGCTGCGAGTTCGTCGA
This sequence comes from uncultured delta proteobacterium, assembly GCA_963815115.1. GTDB lineage: Bacteria > Desulfobacterota > Binatia > DP-6 > DP-6 > CAVQLX01. The sequence continues at coordinate 414,996 of CAWFFN010000007.1, forward strand.
CCAGGTGGAACGGCTGGCCATCGAGCGCGCCAAGGCGCTCTTCGGGGCGGATGCGGTGAACGTGCAGCCGCACTCGGGCTCGCAGGCCAACATGTCCGTGTACTTCTCGATCCTGGCGCCGGGCGACACCATCCTCGCCATGAACCTGGCGCACGGCGGCCATCTCACGCACGGGAGCCCGGTGAACTTCTCGGGGAAGTTCTTCCGCATCGTGCCGTACGGGGTGCGCGAGGGCGACGGGCGCATCGACCTCGATCAGGTCCGCCACGTCGCGCGCACGGAGCGGCCGAAGCTGATCGTCGTGGGCTACTCGGCTTACTCCCGCGAGATCGACTTCGCTCCGTTTCGCGCCATCGCCGACGAGGTCGGGGCGGTCCTGATGGCCGACATCGCCCACTTCGCCGGGCTGGTCGCGGCCGGCATCCATCCCTCCCCGATCCCCCACTGCGACGTCGTGACCACCACCACGCACAAGACGCTGCGCGGACCCCGCGGCGGCATGATCATGTGCCGGGAGGCGCTCGCCAAGTCGCTCAACGCGTCGGTCTTCCCCGGCAACCAGGGCGGACCCCTCATGCACGTCATCGCCGCCAAGGCGGTGGCCCTGGGCGAGGCGCAGCAGGCCGCCTTCCGCGACTACCAGCGTCGGACCGTCAGCAATGCGAAGGCGCTGGCCGACGGCCTCATGCGGCGCGGCTTCCGCCTCTGCTCGGGCGGCACCGAGAACCATCTGATGCTCGTCGACCTGCGTGACACCGAGATCACCGGCAAGGCCGCCGAGGAGACGCTCGACGCCGCGCGCATCACGGTGAACAAGAATGCCGTGCCGTTCGACCCGCGGCCGCCGTTCGTCACCAGCGGGATCCGCATCGGGACTCCCGCCGTGACCACGCGCGGGATGCGCGAGCCGGAGATGGAGACCATCGCCGACCTGATCCAGCGGGCCCTCCAGCTCGTCGGTGACCGGCGCGCGCTGGGCGCGCTGGGGGACGAGGTGCGGGCGCTCTGCCAGCGCTTCCCGGTGTACCGGAGCCGTCTGGCGTAGGTCGGTATGCGGTGCCCGTTTTGCCGCACCACGGACAGCCGGGTGGTCGACTCGCGGCTCGGGAAGGAAGGCGACGCCATCCGGCGCCGGCGGCACTGCGACCGCTGCGGGAGGCGCTTCACCACCTACGAGCGTGCGGATGCCACGCTCCCGCTGGTGGTGAAGAAGGACGGACGCCGCCAGCCGTTCGACCGCCAGAAGATCGTCAACGGCCTGCTGCGCGCATGCGAGAAGCGGCCGGTCTCCGCGGACACGATCGAGGCCGTGGCCGATCGCATCGAGCGACAGGTGCAGGAGCGCGGGGACAAGGAAGTCGTCAGCAGCGTGATCGGCGAGGCGGTGATGCGCGAGCTGCATGCGCTCGACGCCGTGGCGTACGTCCGGTTCGCGTCCGTGTATCGATCCTTCGGGGACGTGCACGAGTTCATGCACGAGCTGGAGGAGCTCATCGCGGAGCGCCGCGCGGTGCCGCGACGCCGGGGTGAGAGCGCCCGCTCGCGGACGACCGGCCGTCGCCGGAGGGGGTGATGCCGGCGGGCGGCCGACGTCCGACCGACGAGGTGTGGATGCGGCGAGCGCTGGCGCTGGCGGCGCGCGGCCTGGGACGGACGTTCCCGAACCCTCCCGTCGGCGCGGTGCTGGTGCGTGGCGGCCGGGTGGTCGGCGAGGGCTTCCACGCGCGCGCCGGAGGTCCCCACGCCGAGATCAATGCCATCCGTGCGGCGCGTGCGCGGGCCCGCGGCGCCGAGCTCTTCGTGACCCTGGAGCCGTGCTCCCATCACGGACGCACGCCACCCTGCGTGGAGGCGTTGCTCGATCTCGGTCTGCGCCGCGTCGTCGTCGGCGTCCACGATCCGAACCCGCGCGTCCGGGGACGCGGCATCCGGCGCCTGCGGCGTGCCGGCATTCCGGTGACCGTCGGCGTCGAGGCCGCGGCAGCGCACGAGCTGGTGGCCGGGTTCCGCTCCCGCGTGCTGCGCGGGCGTCCCCTGGTGACGCTCAAGCTGGCCGTGACGCTCGATGGTCGGATTGCGGCGGCCGGCGGCGATGCGCGCTGGATCAGCGGCGCCGGGGCCCGCCGCCTCGTGCATCGGCTGCGCGGGGTCTCCGACGCCGTGCTGGTCGGCGCCGGCACGGTGCGGGCCGACGATCCCCGGCTGACGTGCCGCATCGTCGGGGGACGCGACCCGCTCCGCATCGTGCTGGCGGGTCGAGAGCTGGCGCTGCCGCCGCGCGCGCACGTGCTCGCGCGGGACGGCCCGCCGACGCTGGTGATCTCGCCAGCCGGCGCCCGGCCGGATCGCGTGGCGGCGCTCGGACGGCGCGGGGTCGAGGTGCTGCTGCTCCCCGGGCGCGCCGGCCGCGTCTCCTTCCAGAAGGTCGTGGGCGCTCTCGGGGAGCGGGGTCTGACCACGCTGCTCGTCGAAGGCGGCAGCACGGTGGCGGCGGATGCGTTGCGTGCAGGAGTCGTCGACCGCGTCGTTCTCTTCGTCGCGCCTTCCTTCCTGGGTGCCGACGGCGTGGCGGCGGTTGGACCGCTCGGCATCCACCGAGCCGCGGATGCGTTCCGGCTGGGACCGCTGACGGTGCGACGGATCGGAGGCGACCTGGTGCTGGAGGGCAAGCCCCGCCGGCGACGGCGGAGGCCTGCGCGCGCCGTACCCTTTGCCTCGCACCGGGGAGCGCGCTAGCCTACATCGATGGCAGCTGCGGATCGTGGGCGCGAGCTCGCCGAACGACTCCGCGCGGGCAAGCTCGTCCTGCTGGTGGACAACGCGACGGAGCCGCCCGAGGCCGTGCTCGGCTGTGCGGCGGTGCGGGTGACGCCCGCCGCGGTGAACTTCATGGCGACGCATGGCCGCGGCCTGGTGTGCCTGGGGCTCACCCGCGAGCGCATGCGGCGCCTCGGCATTCCGCTGATGGCCGCCGAATCGGCGGCGCACCCGCCCGCCTACGGCGCATCGATCGAGGCGCGACGGGGAGTCTCGACGGGCATCAGCGCGGGCGATCGAGCGACGACGATCCTCGCGGCCGTCGCGCCCGAGGCGACCTCGGCCGACGTCGTGATGCCGGGCCACGTGACGCCCATCCAGCTCGTGCCGGGCGGCAGCCTGGTGCGCGCGGCGCTGCCCGAAGCGGCGAGCGATCTGGTGCGCCTCGCGGGGCTCGGCTTCGAGGCCGTGCTGTGCGAGGTCCTCGGCCGCGACGGCAACCTCGCCACGGCGTCGGAGCTGGCGAGCCTGGCACGCGCGCATCGTCTCCCGACGGTGACGGTCACGGACGTGATCCAGATGCGCCTCCGCTCCGACACGCTGGTGCGCCGGCGTGCGGAGGCTGCCCTCCCGGTGCACGGCGGTCCAGTCTTCCGGGCGGTGGTGTACGACAACAGCATCGATCAGCAGCAGCACATGGCCCTCGTGCTGGGCGACCTGCGGAGCGGGAGCGACGTGCTGGTGCGCCTGCACTCCGAGTGCCTCACCGGCGACGTCTTCGGCTCGCAGCGCTGCGACTGCGGCGAGCAGCTCGCGCAGGCCCTCCAGCTGATCGCCAAGGCAGGCACCGGCGTCCTCGTCTACCTGCACCAGGAGGGCCGGGGGATCGGCCTGGCGAACAAGATCCGCGCCTACGCGCTCCAGGACCGCGGGCGCGACACGGTCGAGGCGAACCTCGAGCTCGGCTTCAAGGAGGATCTGCGGGACTACGGCATCGGCGCCCAGATCCTTCGCGACCTCGGCGTCGAGCGCGTCCGATTGCTGACCAACAACCCGCAGAAGATCGCCGGGCTCGAGGCCTATGGCATCACCGTGGTGGCGCGGGCCCCGCTCGAGGTCGAGCCCCACGCCGGCAACATCGACTACCTCCGTACCAAGCAGGCGAAGCTCGGACACCTCCTGTCCGGTCTGCCACGGTGAGCGCCGGGACCAGTGCCACGCCACCTCCAGGCTGAGCCCACGGGCGACGGGCTGCGCATCGGGATCGCGCTCGCGCGCTTCAACCGGGCCGTCACCGATCGGCTGCTGGCCGGCGCCCTCGAAGCGCTCGTAGCCCACGGCGTCGCGGACGACGCGATCGACGTGGCCACGGTGCCGGGCGCCTTCGAGCTGCCGCTGTGCGCGCAGCGGCTCGCCATCACCGGGCGCTACGACGCGCTCGTCTGCCTCGGAGCAGTGATCCGCGGCGAGACGCCGCACTTCGAGTTCGTGGCCGGGCAGGCCGCGTGCGGGACCGGCGAGGTGGCGCGCCGCTACGATCTGCCGGTAGCCTTCGGCGTGCTGACCACCGACACGATGGAGCAAGCGCTCGCGCGTGCCGGCGGGGCGGCCGGCAACAAGGGCTACGAGGCGGCGGTGACGGCGCTCGAGATGGTGCAGGTCCTGCGCGTGGTGCAGAAGTTCTGAGATGGGTGCCCGGCGCGAAGCACGCGAGCTCGCCCTGCAGGCGCTCTACCAGGCCGACCTGCTCGGTGCAGACGAGCCGGGGACGAAAAGCCTGGCGCTCTTCTGGGAGCACTTCGACTCCGACGCGGAGGACGAGGTGGTCGCCTTCGCGCGCGAGCTCGTGGAAGGGGTGCGCGAGCACGGCGAACGCATCGACGCACTGATCGCCGAGAGCGCGGAGCACTGGCGCCTGCCGCGGCTGTCGCGCGTCGACCTGAGCGTGCTCCGCCTGGCGACCTTCGAGCTCTTCGGCCGCCCCGAGATTCCCGCCTCCGTCACGTTGAACGAGGCGGTCGAGATCGCGCGGCGGTTCGGCAGCGAGGAGTCGCCGGCGTTCGTCAACGGCGTCCTCGACCACATCGCGCGGCAGCTGGCCGGAGACCGGGCGCGCGGCGAGGGCTAGGCGGGATGGGGGCACGGGAGGGGACGCCGCACTACGACACCCAATCGCTGGAGGCGAAGTGGCAGGCGCGCTGGGCCGCCGAGCGGACGCTTCGATGCCGTCGTCGACCCGGGCAGACCACCGTACTACGTGCTCGAGATGTTCCCCTATCCGTCGGGCGACATCCACATGGGGCACGTGCGCAACTACACCATCGGCGACGTGATCGCGCGCCAGCGTCGGATGGCGGGATTCAGCGTGCTCCATCCGATGGGGTGGGACGCGTTCGGCCTTCCCGCGGAGAACGCGGCCATCCAGCACGGCATCCATCCGGCGCGCTGGACCGCGGACAACATCGCGCGCATGCGGTCGCAGCTGCGCCGGCTCGGCTTCTCCTACGACTGGAACCGCGAGCTGGCCACGTGCGATCCCGCGTACTACCGGTGGGAGCAGCTCTTCTTCCTGCGCATGCTGGAGCGCGGGCTCGCCTACAAGCGGCGCGGCACGGTCAACTGGTGTCCGCGCTGCGAGACCGTGCTGGCGAACGAGCAGGTGAGCGATGGCACCTGCTGGCGCTGCGACGGTCCGGTCGAGGAGCGCGAGCTGGAGCAGTGGTTCTTCCGCATCACGGCGTATGCCGAGGAGCTGCTGGCCGATCTCGATCGATTGCAGGGCTGGCCAGAGCGCGTCGTCACCATGCAGCGCAACTGGATCGGCCGCAGCGCGGGCGCGCTCATCCGCTTCCCGCTCGACGGCCATGCGGGCGAGGTCGCCGTCTTCACGACGCGGCCCGACACCCTCTTCGGGGCGTCGTTCGTGAGCCTGGCGGCCGAGCATCCGCTGGTGGCCGAGCTGGTCGCCGGGACGACGAGCGAGGCCGAGGTGTCCGCGTTCGCGGCGCGCGTCCGCGCCAGCGCGCGGACCGAGCGCACGACGGGCAAGGAAGGCGTCCCCACGGGGGCGTTCTGCCGCCATCCGCTCACCGGCGAGCGGCTGCCGATCTGGGTCGCCAACTTCGTGCTCATGGACTACGGCACCGGGGCCGTCATGGCCGTGCCGGCGCACGACCAGCGCGACTTCGAGTTCGCGCGGGCGTACGCGCTGCCGGTGCGGGTCGTCGTGCAGCCGCCCGGCGAGCGCCTCGACTCGCCTTCGATGGCGCAGGCCTGGGAGGGCCCCGGCACGCTGGTCGGGTCGGCGGGGTTCGACGGGCTCGACAGCGAGACCGCGAAGACCCGGATCACCGACGCCCTCGCGGGGCGCGGGCTCGGCGAGGCGCGCGTCACGTATCGCCTGCGCGACTGGGGCGTGTCCCGCCAGCGGGCGTGGGGCTCCCCGATTCCCGTCGTCTACTGCGAGCGTGACGGCATGGTGCCGATCCCGGAGTCGGAGCTCCCCGTGGTGCTCCCCGACGACCTCGCCTTCACCGGACGCGGCGGCTCGCCGCTCGCGGCAGACGCCGCCTTCGTGCGCACCCGCTGCCCCCGCTGCGACGGCGAGGCCCGCCGCGAGACCGACACCATGGACACCTTCGTGCAGTCGTCCTGGTACTTCGCGCGCTACTGCTCGCCGCGCGCCGACGGGACGCCCTTCGACCCGGTGGAGACGGAGTACTGGCTCGGACGACGCGGCGTCGACGAGTACATCGGCGGCATCGAGCATGCCGTGCTCCACCTGCTCTACGCGCGCTTCTTCACCAAGGTACTGCGCGACCTGGGATTCCTGGCGCTCGACGAGCCGTTCCGCCGGCTGCTCACCCAGGGGATGGTGATCAAGGACGGCGCGAAGATGAGCAAGTCGAAGGGGAACGTGGTCGATCCCGACCACCTGGTGGGGCGCTACGGCGCCGACACGGCGCGCCTCTTCTGCCTGTTCGCGTCGCCGCCCGAGCGCGACCTCGAGTGGAGCGACCAGGGGGTCGAGGGAATGAGCCGTTTCCTCGGCCGCGTGTGGCGGCTCGTCCACGGCGTGGCTGCCCGCCTGGCGCCCCCGGGAAGCGCGCCGTCGCTCGCCGCCGCGGCGGATCGCGATCTTCACCGCGTGACCCATCAAACGATCCAGCGCGTCAGCGACGACGTGGTGGAACGACGGCACTTCAACACCGCCATCGCGGCGGTCATGGAGCTGGTCACCGCGACCGCCCTGGTGGCGGAGACGGCGCATCCCGCGACCCTGCGCGAGACCGTGGACGCGATCCTGCTGCTCCTGGCGCCCTTCGTCCCCCATGTCGCGAGCGAGCTGTGGGAGGCGACCGGCCACGCCGACGGGCTGGCCGACGCCGCGTGGCCCCGCGCGGACAGCGCGGCCCTCGTGCGCGCCACCATCGAGCTGCCCGTGCAGATCAACGGCAAGGTGCGTGCCCGCCTGAGCCTGCCCGCCGACAGCTCGACCGAGGACGTCCTGGCGGCGGCGCTGGCGGATGCGCGGGTGCAGGAGCAGCTCGGCGGTCGGACGGTGCGCAAGCACGTCTTCGTGCCGGGCCGCATGCTGAGCCTGGTGGTATGAGACATCGGATGCGACTGGTGGCAGCGCTCGGGCTGGCAATGCTGGCGGCGGGCTGCGGCTACAACTTCGCCGGCACGGGACCGAACGTGCCCACCTCGGCACGCACCATCAGCATCGCGCTGTTCAACAACCGCACGCGTGAGAAGGGTCTCGACGTCCAGCTGCAGCGCGCCCTCGAGGAGGAGTTCCGCCGGCGCGGCACGCTGACGGTGGTGCGCGACGGCGACAGCGACCTGGTGCTCAGTGGCACGATCCGGCGCTTCACGACGGTCCCGGTCGCCTACAGCGCGACCGGCGAGGCGGTCGCGTACCAGGGGTATCTCCAGGTGTCGCTCAGGCTGACCCAGCGCGCGGGTAGTCACGTGCTGTACGAGAACCCCGAGCTGGTGGAGACGCTCGACTTCGGGAGCGTCACCGGCATCGTGGTGACGGCGTCGCCCCGCTTCCAGGAAGGCACCATCGACGCGCGCGACCTCGTGAACATGACCAACGTGCAGATCAGCGAGGTCCGGCGCCAGACCTCGCTGGACGAACTCGTGACCCTGCTCGCGCGTGACGCCTACCTGCAGTCGGTGGAGGCCTTCTGAGTCCGGTCGGCCGGCGGCCACCCGCCCAGTCGGGCGGCGCGGACCCGCTGGCAGCGCTGGCCCGCGAGCCGCTGCGAGCTGCCTATCTCGTGCACGGCGAGGAGACCCTTCTCGTCGATCGGGCGCTGGCGCTGCTGGGCGAGCGCCTGTCTGCGGGCGACCGGCCGGCGAGCACGCGCACGCTGTGGGCTGGCGAGGACCCGCAACGGCTGGCAACCGCTCTGGACGACCTCGCCTCGCCGCTCCTCTTCGGTGCCGCGCAGGTCCTGGTCGTCCGCCGCGCGGAGGCGCTGGGCGCGAAGGACGAGGAGCTGATCCTGGCGGCGCTGCCGCGGCTCGGCACGGCCGGGGCTCTGATCCTGGTCGCGGGTGCGCTCGACTCCCGCCGGCGCCTGCTCGCGGCGTTCACGCGTGACGGCGCGGCCTACGCGTTCCCGCGGGTGGCCGATCCGCGCGTGCTGCGCGAGTGGGTCTCCCGCCTGGCGCGCGAGCTCGGCCACGGCATCCGGCCCGATGCGATCGACCTGCTCGTGGAGCGCACCCCGGCCGATCTCGGGGTGCTCGCCTCCGAGCTGGACAAGGCCTCGCTCTACGCCGGGCGGGGCGTGGCCATCGAGGCCGGTCACGTGGAGGCGACGGCGACGGGCAGCCGCGCCGCAGCGGTCGAGGAGGTGGCCGATCGTCTGGCTCGACGCGACCTGGCGGGCGCCTGCCGTGCCCTGAGGAGCCTGCTACGCGCGGGCGAGCCGCCGATCCGGCTGGCCGCCTTTCTCGCCGCGAGCCTGCGGCGCGCCCTTCACGTGGCGGAGCTACGCGGTGCGGGGCTGGACGTCGACGCCGCGGCGGCCAGGCTGGGGATGCCGAGCTGGCTGGTCCGCCGGGTGGACGGGTCGCGTTCCGCGGCCCAGCTCGAGCAGGCGCTGGACGCGCTGCGCGACCTCGATCTGGCGCTCAAGAGCTCACGTCCGGCAGCGGCCGCCTTCGAAGCGGCGCTGCTCCGGATCGCGGACCCGGCTACGCCCCGGCGGCCCTGAGCTTGCCGACGGCGCGCGACAGGCGCGCGACGCGGCGGGCTGCGTTGTTGCGGTGGAGGAGGCCCTTGCTGACGGCCTTGTCGAGTGCGCGCGCGGCGCGCCCCAGGGTCTCCTCCGCGATTGCGAGGTCCTTGCCGACGACGGCCTGACGGACGGCCCGCACGGCATGGCGAAGCCGGGTACGCAGCGCCTGGTTCCGCGCCGTGCGCTTCAGCGTCTGACGATGGCGCTTCAGCGCCGAGGCGTGGTTTGCCACCGCGGCGTCGGTTACCACGGGCTCGATTGTGGGTCAAACCGGCGTCATCGTGCGGCCTTCGCATCCTCCCAGAGACGGTCACGCTCGGAGGGTTCGAGCTGCCCGAGCGAGCGTGCGGCCGCCTCTGCCGCTGCCTCGACGTGGACGACACGGCGGGCGAGGCGCGTCGTGGCGTCGCGCAGCGCCATCTCGGCGTCCAGCTCGAGATGGCGTGCCACGCTGGTGAGCGTGAGCAGGAGGTCGCCGAGCTCACGGCCGGCGGCCTCCCGATCGTCGGCGCCGATGGCCTCGGCGAGCTCGTGGCGTTCCTCGTCCAGCTTGCCGAGGACGCCAGCGAGATCGGGCCAGTCGAATCCCACCTGCGCCAGCTTCTCGCCGATCTGCTGGGCGCGGGCGAGGGCGGGCTGGCCGGGGGGAACGGTCGCGAGCACGCTGGGGTCGCCACCTGCCGCCCGTCGCTCCTCGGCTTTGATACGCCGCCAGTTGCGCACCACCTCGTCGGCGTCATGCACCTGGACATCGCCGAAGACATGCGGATGGCGCCGCACCAGCTTGTCCGCGATGGCGCGGGCGACGTCGGCGAGGCGGAACCGCCCATCCTCCGCTGCGATGGCGGCGTGAAACACCACCTGCAGCAGCACGTCACCGAGCTCGTCGCGCAGCGCCGGGACGTCGCCCCGATCGATCGCCTCCAGCACCTCGTAGGCTTCCTCCACCAGGTAGGGACGCAGGCTCTCGTGCGTCTGCTCGCGGTCCCACGGGCAGCCGCCGGGCGCCCGGAGGCGGCCCATGACGTCGACCAGGCGGCCCAGGCTCTCGAGGGTATCGGGGTCGGCCATCCGTGTCGGCTAACGGCCTCCCGGCGCGCTGTCAACGCGTGCTTGCCTCGTCCGCGGCCGCGGTCTAACCAGCATCCGTGGCGCGCGTGAAGATGTACACGACTCCGGGCTGTCCCTTCTGCGTCCGCGCGAAGCGTCTCCTGGAGGCGCGCGGCATCCCCTTCGAGGAAGTGGATGTCGGCAACGACGATGCCCTGCGCGAGGAGGTCATGCAGCGCACGGGTCGGCGTACGGTGCCGCAGATCTTCATCGACGAGCGCTCGATCGGCGGCTTCGAGGAGCTGGCCGCGCTCGACGCGGCCGGGGAGCTGGCGGCGCTGCGTGAGCCCGCTGCGTGACGCTCGCGCGCGCGACGACGGGCATGCTCGCGGCGCTCTGGACCGTCGTGTCCGCCGCGTCCGTCACGGCCGCCGAGCAAGCGGGCAGCGCGAGCGTCGAGACCACGGGCAAGCGCCTGTACCTCGAGCGCTGCGCGCCCTGCCACGGCGACGGCGGAGCGGGCGACGGCCCGGCGGCCGCGGCGATCGACCCCAAGCCGCAGAACTTCCGCGACGCCGCTTTCTGGAAGGGGCGGACGACCGCGCAGCTGCGCCAGGCGGTCCGCGAGGGCAAGTCGGGCACGCTCATGGCGCCGTTCGAGGGGGTGCTCAGCGATGAGGAGATCGACGCGGTCGTCGGCTACCTCGCGCGCTTCCGTCCGGCAGCCGGCACCGGCGCAGGTGCTGGTGATGGCGAAGTATCCCTCGCCCGGAGAAGTGAAGACCCGGTTGGCGGCGCAGATCGGGGCGGGGGCGGCATGCCGGCTGTACGAGGCGTTCATCCGTGATCTGGCCGGGCGCCTGGTCGCTCTCGGCTTCCCGGTGACCTGGGCGTTCTCGCCGCCGGCGGCGCCGTTCGCGGAGCTGGTCCCGGGCCAGCGCTGCGTGCCGCAGGTGGGCCGTGATCTCGGCGAGCGCATGGAGGCAGCCACGCGGGAATGCCTCGCGACCCTGGGGCTGCCGGTGCTCACGCTCGGAGCCGATGCTCCCCACGTCGATGCCGGCAGCGTGCGCGAGGCCGCGGTCGCGCTCGGCGGTGCAGCGGACGTCGTGCTCGGCCCGGCGGCGGACGGGGGCTACTACCTGATCGGGCTCCGCCGCTCGAGGCCGGAGCTGTTTCGCGACGTGGCGTGGGGCTCGTCCAGTGTTCTCGCAACGACGCTGGCGCGCGCAGCCGACGCCGGACTCCGCGTGCGGCTGCTGGCGCCGACCTTCGACGTCGACGACGCGGCGGGCCTGGACGCGTTGCGCGCGTTGCTCGCGGGAGGAACCGTGGCGCTGCCGCACACGGCCGCCGTCCTCGATGCCCTGCGCGCGGACTCGTCCTACTCCTGAAGCCGCACCGCCTCGGCCTGCGGCTTCCCCTTCTTGGGGTTGTGCCCCAGGATGAACGACACGGTGGCTCCGGGTGCGATCCACGTTCCCCCGTCCTGGCACTGGGTGACGTGGAAGAACAGGCTCTGACCATCCCCGTAGCGCACGAAGCCGAAACCCTTGTCGGCAAAGAAGCGGTCGACGACGCCCTGGAGGCGCGCCCGTCCGGGCGCATCGACGACGGCGTTGCCGAGGATCTCGAAACCCGAGGGCAGGGGCGCATCCGCCGCGACCGCGGGCGCCTTCGGTGCGTCGCCGTCGAGTGCCGCCAGCCGGCTGGCGATGTCCATCTCGTCGGGGAACAGGCGGGAGAGCTGGCGCAGGTGGCTGGCGGCTTCGACCGGGCGACCGACGCGTTCGGCGACCTGGGCGGCGAGGCGCAGGGCCTCCGCGAATCCGCCCTCGCGCCGGCAGGCGAGGGCCTGCTCCAGCTGCGCGAGCGCGGCGTGCGGGCGGTCGAGCGCCAGATGGAGGCGGGCGAGCTCCAGCCGCACCAGGGGCTCGGCGCTCTGCGCCTGGCGCAGCGCCTCGGCGAGAGCCGTCGCCGCGGCCCGGTGGTCGTGGGTGACCTCGGTGTGGAGCCGGCCGAGCGCGAGGAAGGCGAAGGCACCGCGCGGCAGCTCGGTCGCGTGCCGGTACGCGGCCTCGGCCTGTGCGACGCTGCCGCGCATCTCGTGAACGTGGCCGATGCGCTCCCAGACGTAGCTCGAGTCGGGGTCGAGGGAGCGCGCCTCCTCGAAGAGCGCGAGGGCGCGGTCGAGATCGCCCCGGCGCGCGAGCAGCTCGCCCTGGCTGGCGAGGATGTGCTCGGGACGGATGGCTGGTGGCTCCGTGTCGGCGTCCAGGGTGCGGCAGGCGTCGAGCACCTCGGTGGAGGTCTCGAAGTCGCCGAGGTCGCGCATGACGCGCGAGAGGTGGAAGAGAACCTGCACCTGGACGCCGCGACCACGCGCGCGCTGCTCCTGGCCGGCCTGGTCCCAGCAGGCGCGTGCCCGTTCCAGCGCCTCGACGGCCTCGCGCGGACGGTGCAGCTTCTCGAGGCAGTAGCCGCGGCGGAACAGGCAGAGATGATAGGTCGGAAACGAGGAGAGCGCGCGATCGTACCAGCGCAGCGCCTTCGTCCACTTCTTCTTGCGCTGGAAGTACCAGCCAATCGCACAATGAAAGACCGCGGCACGCCGCGGCGTCAGCTCGGCGCACCGCAGCAGGTAGCGCTCGACCTTGTCCTCGTTACCGAGCATGCCGAACGCGCGCCCGATCTCGTAGACGAGGTCCGTCGAGTTCCAGGCTTCGCCCTGCGGCAGGTCGTCCAGCCGGCCGTAGCGCGTCACGATCAGGTGATGCTCACCCCGGGCCGCGAGGGAGCGAACCTCCGCGAGGATCGCGTCCAGCTCGCCCATCCATGTGTTCCCCTCACCCGGCCGGCCCCCCAGCCGGCTAGCCGCTGCGGGCGGACCCTCGACCTCCCAGACAGCGAACGCCGTTGCTGATTCCTCTAGGGCCTCGCGTGCTCAAAATCAAGGCGAGCGACATTCCAAGCTTTCAACGAGCCCCCCGCCACACCTCACCAGGCGGGCACGAGGCACCCCTCGGTCGGGCGCTCGCCCAGGATCCGCACGCGGCGTCCCTCGACGACGAGACGACCCTCGGCGAAGAGCTGAATCGCCGCCGGATAGATCGTGTGCTCGATATCGAGGACTCGCCGTGTCAGCGAGTCCTCGGTGTCGTCGGGCCCGACCACCGTCGCGCCCTGCAGGATGATGGGACCGTGATCCGCCTGCTCGTCCACGAAGTGCACCGTGGCGCCGGCGATGCGCACGCCGTGCTCCAGCGCCTGGCGCTGGGCGTGAAGACCCGGAAAGGCGGGCAGCAGGGCGGGATGAATGTTGACAACTCGGCTCGGGAAGGCCTCGAGCAGCACTCGAGTCACGATGCGATCGAAGCCGGCGAGGACCACCAGCTCGACGCCCGCCGTCCGCAGGGCCTCGACCAGCGCCGCATCGAAGGCCTCGCGACCCGCGAAGGTGCGGTGGTCGATCACTCGGGTCGCCACACCGGCCCCGCGGGCGCGCTCGAGACCCGCCGCCTGCTCGCGATTCGAGATCACCACCGACACGCGGCAGGCGAGGGTGCCGTCGGCGACACGATCGAGGATCGCCTGCAGGTTGGTGCCCGTCCCAGAGATCAGGACGCCGGCGGTGAGCACGACGGCTTCCTTAGCGCTCCGCCGCTTCGCCCACAAGGCGCGGCTCACGCCGTCCGTCCGACCGTGTAGACGTCGACGCGCGAGGCGCCGGCGGCGAGCAGCGCGCGGGCACACGCGTCCGCCGTCGCACCGGTGGTGAGCACGTCGTCGACGAGAACCACCGGCCGGCCCGCGAGAGCCGGCCCGGGTCGGACCCGGAAGACGTCGCGGACGTTGTTGCGTCGTGCCTCGGCTCCGAGTCCTGCGTGCTCGCTCGTGGGTCGCACGCGCGCCAGCAGGCGCGGAGCGAGGGCCAGTCCGCGGCGGCGCGCGAGGCCGCGCGCGAGGAGCAGCGCCTGGTTGAAGCCGCGTGCGCGGAGCCGGGTGGCATGGAGTGGAACCGGACACAGGATCGCGTCGTCACCGAACGGATAGTGCGACGCCAGCAGCTCGGCGAGCGGTCCGGCCAGGCTGCGGTCGCCGTGATACTTGAGCGCCTGCACGGTGCGGGCGAGCACGTTGGCGCCGGCCGTGCCGGCGCGATAGGGGCCGAGGGCCCGGGCGCTGGCGAACGCCGGTGGACGGCGGACGCATGCCGCGCAGACGAGGGCCGGAGGTGTGACGGTTGCCCCGCAGCGCGCGCAGCGCGGGCCGGACGGTACCGCGATGACGGACCGGCATGCCGGGCAGAGCGCGGACGGCGCCCCGAGCGCGAGTGGCGTCCCGCACGGAGGACACGCGCGTGGAAGGAGACAGTCGAGCGCCAACCGAGCCCACGACCTCACCGCCAACCTCCCCGGGCGGGGCGCCCGCAGGGTGCCGCCCGGGGCCGGGCGACGCAAGCGGCAACGGGCTTTACAACCCCGGTCGGTCCGCTTACCTTGCCCGCCGTGCCGGTCACCGAGGAGCAGCTCGCGCGTGATCTCACCGCGGCGATGAAGGCGCGGGACACGCGGCGCCTCGAGGTGCTGCGCGGGGTGGTGGCAGCTGCCAAGCTGGTCAAGGTCGAGCGCCGGGTCACCGCGCTCGAGGAGGCCGATCTCGTGCAGGTCCTCCGGCGCGAGCTGCGGAAGCGGGAAGAGGCGGAGGAGTTCGCGCTCAAGGCCGGCCGCACGGACCTGGTCACGCAGAACCGCACCGAGCGTTCGATCCTGGAAGCGTACGTGCCGGCGCAGCTCGGACCCGCCGAGCTCGAGGAGGCGATCCGCGCCGCGATCGCGGACGGGACGCCGCGGCAGCTCGGAGCCCTGATGAGCGCGCTGCGCGAGCGCCACGCGGGACGCTTCGACGGCAAGAGCGCCAGCGAGCTGGCGCGCCGGATCATCGCCGAGCCCGCGACCTGAGGACCGTCCATGGATCTCCCCGTCCTCGGCAAGCTCAAGAAGGAGCTGGCGGATCTCAAGTACGAGCTCACCTTCGAGCTGCCCAAGGAGCTCGGAGCGGCCGCCGCGCACGGCGACCTGTCGGAGAACGCCGAGTACGAGGCGGCGAAGCATCGCCAGGACTTCGTGCGCTCGCGGATCGCGCAGATCGAGGGCAGGATCCGGGAGCTCTCGATGTACACCGTCGCCTCGATCCCGCAGGGCGTGGTCGGCTACGGGAGCCGGGTGAAGCTGGTGGACGCCGACGGCGACGTCGACGCCCTGGTCGCCTACCAGATCGTCTTCCCGGAGGAGGTCGACGCCGGCCGGGGCTACATCTCGCTGTCGTCACCGATCGGTCGCGCGCTCATGAGCAAGACGGTCGGCGACGAGGTCGAGGTCCAGACGCCCGGCGGGCGGCGAACCTACCAGATCGTGGAGCTGCTCACGTTCCACGAGCTGCGCGAACGAGACCAGCGGAGCTGATCGGCTCACGCCGGCAGCGCGTCACGCAGGCGGCGCGCGGCCTCCTCGGGTGCAACGGGATTGGAGAAGATGCCCGTCGCCCACTCCATGCCGAGCTCGTGGCCGAGGTGCGGCACCAGCTCCCAGTGCCAGTGGAACTCGGCCTGGTCCCCGCCGTCGAGTGCCCCGCTGTGCAGCGCGACGCTGTAGGCGGGATCGTCACAGGCCTTGCCGAGCCGTCCCAGGGTGTCGACCAGCAGCTCCGCCAGCGGCGTGAGCTCCACATCCGGGACCGCGCCGAAGTCGGCGCCGTGGGTCAGCGGGCTGATCCACGTCTCGTACGGATAGGCGGAGGCGAAGGGCGTGAAGCTCGCGAAGTCGCCGCGCTGAGCGATCACGCGCTCCCGAGTTCGCATCGTCTCCGCCAGCTGATCGCAGAAGGCGCAGCGCTCCTTGTGGCGGAAGTACTCGCGGGCGCCCGACAGCTCCTCCTCGATGCGTTTCGGCGTGAACGGGGTGGCGATGACGTGCGAGTGGGCATGCTGGTAGCGGCTCCACACCGCGCCGCGGTTCTTCAGCACCAGCACGTAGCGGAAGCGGGGATCGCGGCGCAGGTCCGAGAGGCGATCCCGGTACGTCGCGAGCAGCCGAACCATCTGTGGCACCGGGAGCTCCGCCCACGTCTGGGCGTGGTCCGGCGTATCGGTCACCAGCTCGTGCGCGCCGATCGCGTTCATGAGGTCGAACATGCCGGCGCCGCGGGGTCCGAGCTGTCCCTCGATACGGAGCAGCGGATGCCGATCGGGCGTGACGCGCACGCGCCAGTCGGCTCCGTGCTCGACGCGGGCGATCTCCACCGGGTTGAGGTGCTCGTTGCCGGGGCAGAAGGGACAGGGTCCCGGCGCCTCGACCCGCGGGCCGCCGCCCCGACGCGGCGACAGATCGCCCGTTCGTTCAGGGGCGATGATCACCCAGCGTCGCAGGATGGGATCGCGTCGGAGCTCGGACACGCCGTTGGCCGCCGCCCGCGAGGGCAGGCACGGGGCTTCATAGCCGTTCCGGTGTGCGCGCGCCAGGGAGTATGACGCGGGGAACTCACTTCGGAGCGCCGCGTTGCGGGTCCAGGACCCCCATGGTATACGGCATGGGTTCCCGGCTTTACCTGACCGAGTTGAAGTGGGCCCTGGCCCACTTTTTCGTTTGTAAGGAGATGAATTCGATGGATCGGGCCACGGTTACCCGGCGCGTCTGGGAGCTGTCGGAGCCCGTCGCCTCGGCGGCGGGCCTCGAGCTCGTCGACGTCCAGTACCGGCCCGAGGGCGGCAGGCTGATCCTGCGGTTGCTCATCGATCGTCCCGAGGGAGGCGTCACGCTCGACGAGCTGGCGCGCATCTCGCGCGAGCTGGGCGACGTCATCGACGCGCACGAGGCCGTGGCCGGGCGCTATCACCTCGAGTGCTCGTCTCCGGGCGTCAATCGACCGCTGGTCCGCCCCGAGCACTTTCGCCGCGCGGTCGGCAAGCGCGTCGACGTGCGCACGCACGAGCCCCACGCGGGGCGGCGGCAGTTCCATGGCGTGCTCGAAACCGTCGGCGACGACGCCATCACCGTCCACGATCCCGACGCGGGCATCGTGTCCTTCGCCCTGGACTCGATCGAGCGGGCGAGCATCCAGTTCGAGTTCCCCCGGCCGGCGCGCCCACCGCACGTCCACGCGTGAGGCAGGAGACCAGCATGCTGCCGGATCTGAACCGCGTCATCGAGCAGGTGAGCAAGGAGAAGGGCATCGATCGACAGATCATCGTCGAGGCCCTGAAGGACGCCATGCTGTCGGCGGCCAAGCGCACCTACGGAGCCGAGAAGAGAATCGAGGCGCAGTGGAACTCCGAGATCGGCGAGGTCGAGCTCTTCGAGATCCGCACGGTGGTCGATCAGGTGCAGGACGCGGAGAACGAGGTGACGCTCGCCGAGGCGCGCCGCGGCATGGATCCGGAAGCCGAGATCGGCGACGAGCTGCTTGCCAAGCTGCCGCCGGAGAAGTTCGGCCGCATCGCCGCCCAGGCGGCGAAGCAGAACATCATCCAGCGCGTCCGCGATGCCGAGCGCGACAGCATCTTCAAGGAGTTCAAGACCCGCAAGGGCGAGCTCGCGACCGGGACGGTGCAGCGCTTCGAGAAGAAGAACATCATCGTCAACCTCGGACGCGCCGATGCCATCCTGCCGGAGAAGGAGCAGATCCCCCGCGAGCGCTACCGGCAGGGCGACCGCATCCGCGCCTACATCGTCGACGTCGAGCTCTCGAGCCGGGGCCCGCAGATCATCCTGTCGCGGACCCATCCGGGGCTCCTGATCGAGCTCTTCCGCCAGGAGGTGCCGGAGATCTACGAAGGCATCGTCGAGGTGAAGGGCGCGGCGCGCGAGCCGGGCGGCCGGGCCAAGATCGCGGTCACGTCGCACGACCGCGACGTCGACCCGGTCGGCGCCTGCGTCGGCATGCAGGGAACGCGCGTGCAGGCGGTGGTGCAGGAGCTGCGCAACGAGAAGATCGACATCGTCGACTGGACGGCCGATCCCGCGGAGTACGTCTGCCGCGCGCTCGCGCCCGCCAAGGTCTCGCGCATCATCCTCGACGAGGACGAGCACGCCATGGAGGTGATCGTTCCCGACGACCAGCTCTCGCTCGCCATCGGCAAGAAGGGGCAGAACGTCCGCCTGGCGTCGCGCCTGACGACCTGGAAGCTCGACGTGCGCAGCGAGTCCGAGGCCGAGGACGAGGCGCGCCGCGCGCGCGCGTCGCTGACGGCCATCCCCGAGCTGGGCGACGTCACCGCCGAGCTGCTCTACCAGTATGGCTTCAAGTCGGCCGAGGACCTGGCGGCGTCCGACGAGGACACCGTGGCCGAGGTCGACGGGATCGGACCGGAGCGGGCGACGGGCATCCTCACCGCGGCGCGCGAGCACGTCGCCAGGCAGCAGGCGGCGGCGGAAGCTGCCGCGGCCGCCGCGGCGGCCGAGGCCGCCGCCGCTGCCGCCGAACCACCGCCCCCGCTTCCCGAAGCGAAGGAGGAGGGAGCCGGGTGAGGACCCCGATCCGCACCTGCGTCGGATGCGGCGCCCGGGCGCCACAGGGAGACCTGGTGCGCTTCGTGGCGGTCGCGGACGCGCTGGCGCTGGACGAACGCCGGCGCCTCCCCGGGCGCGGCGCCTATCTCCACCGCGAGCCAGCGTGCTGGACGGCCTTGTTGCGGCGCCGTGGCGCCGTGCGCTCGCTGCGGGCAACGCCGAGCCGCGGCGCGCGCGAAGCCTTGCTGGAGACGCTCGCGGCGAGCGTCGAGGCACGCTGAGGACGTCGATGTCGAAGCGCATGCACGAGCTGGCGAAGGAATGGGGCCACAACCCCAAGGATCTGATCGCGGTGGCCGAGCGCCTCGGTATCCGCGGCAAGCGCTCGCAGAGCGCGCTCACCGACGAAGAGGTCACCAGGCTACGCGACGGGCTCGGCCTGGCGCAGCGGCCGGTGGTCACGCTGGGTTCCGAGCGAGTCGTCGCCGAGCGCGTGGTCACGCAGCGTGACTCGGGCGCGGATCAGCTGGTGACCGCCATCGAGCAGACCACCGAGACGCGGCTGCGGGCGAATGTCATCCGCCGCCGCACGGCACGCGAGGTGCTGAAGCGCGAGGAGCTTCCACCCACCATGACGGACGCGGAGCCGAGCGCGTCGGACATCCCGCCGTCGCTCGACTTCGAGCCCGACATCCCGCCGCCGCTTCCCGAGTCGCCACCGCCGGCAGCCGATCACGAGCCCGTCGAGGCGCCGCTGGACGTCCCGCCGGTCGAGGCGTCGCCCGAGTCCACCGCGAGCGCATCGGCAGAGCCGGCAGTAGCCCCGTCGCCGCCGGCCTCGGCGCCCAGCAGCAACGCTCCCGCGCGGCCGGCTGCGCCGCAGACCGCGGCGCCCGGCGGAGTGCCCGGAGCGGTGCCGCCTCCGGGCTTCGAGCAGATGCGGGCCGTCAAGGTGCTGGGCAAGATCGACTTGCGCAAGGCGGCTCCGCCGCCCGGTCCGGGACCGGGGTGGCGTCCCGCCGGCGATGCCCCGGCGGGGGCCGCGCCTGCCGGAGCGGCTGACGGTGCGCCCAAGAAGAAGAAGGGGCGCAAGGTCATCAGCAAGCCCGACCAGTCGAGCCTGATGGAGCGGGACTTCAAACGCGGTGGCTCGCGGCCCCAGAAGCGCAGAGCGCTCCCCGGCAAGGAACAGCGGAAGACCGAGATCACCGTGCCGCGCGCCTCGAAGCGTGTCATCCGGATCTCCGAGATGATCACGGTGGGCGACCTCGCCAGGGCGATGGGCGTGAAGGCCGGCGAGGTGCTCAAGAAGCTCATGGACATGGGCATGATGGCGACGATCAACCAGATGCTCGACCACGACACCGCGGTGCTGCTCGCCGGGGAGTTCGAGTATCAGGTCGAGAACGTCGCCTTCGACGTCGAGCAGGCGCTCGAGACGGAGCAGGAAGGCGGGGCCGGCGGCGAGATGCTCCCGCGCGCGCCCGTGATCACGATGATGGGGCACGTCGACCACGGCAAGACGTCGCTCCTCGACGCGATCCGGGCCACCAACGTTGCCGAGGGCGAGGCGGGCGGCATCACGCAGCACATCGGCGCCTACACCGTCGACGTGCGCGGGCGCCAGGTCACCTTCCTCGACACCCCTGGCCACGAGGCCTTCACGGCCATGCGCGCCCGCGGGGCCAAGGTGACCGACCTCGTGGTGCTGGTCGTCGCCGCCGACGACGGAGTCATGCCGCAGACCCGCGAGGCCATCGACCACGCGCGCGCTGCCGAGGTGCCGATCATCGTCGCCGTCAACAAGATCGACAAGCCCGACGCCAACCCGGAGCGCGTCAAGCAAGAGCTCGGCAACTTCGGTCTCGCGCCGGAGGACTGGGGCGGCGACACCATCGTCGTGCCGGTGTCGGCCAAGACCAAGGAGGGGATCGAGCAGCTGCTCGAGATGATCCTGCTCCAGGCCGACATCCTCGAGCTGAAGGCCAACCCGAAGCGCCTCGCCAAGGGCACGATCGTCGAGGCGCGGCTCGACCGGGGTCGCGGACCCGTCGCGACCGTCCTGGTCCAGGAAGGCACGCTCAAGGTCGGCGATCCCTTCGTCTGCGGCACGGAGTACGGCCGCATCCGGGCGATGATGGACGACAAGGGCAACCGCATCGAGTCCGCGGGGCCGTCGACGCCGGTCGAGATCCTCGGTCTCGGCGGCGTGCCCGAGGCGGGCGACATCTTCGTCGCCGTGCAGGACGACGCCAAGGCGCGTCAGGTCGCCGAGCACCGGCGCGGCAAGCAGCGCGACGCGGAGATGGCCAAGACGGCGAAGGTCTCCCTGGACGACCTCTACCAGCAGATCCAGAGCGGCGAGGTGCGCGAGCTGAAGGTGGTGATCAAGACCGACGTGCAGGGATCGGTCGAGGCCGTCAGCGACGCGCTCCGGCGGCTGTCGACGGAGGACGTCCGTCTGAACGTCATCCATGGATCGGTCGGCGGCATCACCGAGTCGGACGTGCTCCTGGCGTCGGCGTCCAACGCCGTCGTGATCGGCTTCAACGTGCGGCCGGAGCCCAAGGCGGCGGCGCTCGCCGAGCGCGAGGGCATCGACATCCGCCTCTACACGGTCATCTACGATGCGCTGAACGACCTGCGCGACGCGATCGAGGGACTGCTCGAGCCTTCGCTGCAGGAGAAGGTCCTCGGCCGCGCCGAGGTGCGGCAGACCTTCAGCGTGTCGGGGCAGGGTGTCATCGCGGGGTGCTTCGTCGTCGACGGCAAGCTCGTGCGCGGGGGCAAGGCCCGTCTGCTGCGCGATCACGTGGTGGTGCACGACGGGCGCATCGCCAGCCTGAAGCGCTTCAAGGAGGACGCGCGCGAGGTGGCGAGCGGGTACGAGTGCGGCATCGGGCTGGAGGCGTTCCAGGACGTCAAGGTCGGCGACATCATCGAGGGCTACGAGGTGGAAGAGGTGGCCCGCCGCCTCGCGCTGCCGCCCGCGCGAAGTCCGCAGGCCGCCGAGCGCCCGGCCTGAGCCCGGCGGGGGCCGCCCCGCATGGTCGTCGGCGTGCTACGCCTCGAGCTGCTGCTGCCCGAGAACCATTCGCTCAAGGGCAAGCGCAGCGTGCTGCGCACCATCAAGGCGCGCGTCCAGAACACCTTCAACGTGTCGATCGCCGAGTGCGAGGAGCACGATCACTGGCAGCGGACCATCCTCGGCGTGAGCCAGGTCGGGGCCGACCAGCCGCACGTCGATGCCTGCCTCCGGCAGGTGGTCCAGTTCATCGACCGCCTGCAGCTCGCCGAGCTCGGCGAGGAGCGGGTCGAGTTCCTGCACTACTGATCCCGAGGAGCCGGTGGCAGAGCACCGCAAGGACCGCGTCGCCCATCTGATCCAGGCAGAGCTGGCCCGCCTGTTGCTGCGCGAGGCGCACGATCCGCGCCTGCAGGCGGTGACCATCACCGCCGTCCGGGTCACGGCCGACCTGCGCGTCGCGCACGTCTACTTCCGCACGCTCACGATCGAGGCGACCCCGCACGAGACGGAACGGGCCCTGGCCCGGGCGATGCCGTTCCTGCGCAGCGGACTCGGGCGCACGCTCGGGATGCGCGTGACGCCGGAGCTCCGCTTCGAGTACGACACCACGCCGGACAGCGCCCGGCGGGTGGACTCGCTGCTCGACGAGATGCGACGCGAGTCGGAAGAGGACGGCGAGGACGATCAGTGAACGGCATCCTGCTCGTCGACAAGCCCGAGGGCCTGTCGTCCGCCGGCACCATCCGCGCCCTGAAGGCGCGCTTCGGGGCCGCCAAGGTCGGCCATCTCGGCACGCTCGATCCGTTCGCCAGCGGCCTTCTGCCGCTCTGCATCGGGGAGGCCACCAAGGTCGCCGGCTACCTGCTGCTCGAGCGCAAGGCGTACAGCGGCACGATCCGGCTCGGCGTCGAGACCGACACCCTCGACCGCACCGGCCGGGTCACGGCGACCGCGACGGTGCCCGAGCTGCCCGCCACGACGGTGGACGAGCTGGCGCGCCGCTTCGTCGGCCGGCAGCAGCAGGTGCCGCCCATGTTCTCGGCGCTCAAGCGCGACGGCGTGCCGCTCTACAAGCTGGCGCGACGGGGCATCGCGGTCGAGCGCGCGGCTCGCGAGATCGACATCGCCCGCCTCGAACTCAGGGCGCGCGGGCCGGATCGCCTGGAGTTCGGGCTCGAGTGCTCGAAGGGGACGTACGTCCGGGTGCTCGCCGCGGACCTCGGACGGGCGCTCGGTACGGTTGCGCACCTGGAGGAGCTGCGCCGGACCACCGTCGGAGCGTTCCAGGTGCGTGACGCACGCACGCCGGAGGCACTGGCGGAGATGGCCGAGCTGCCCCTCGTCTCCATCCGCGAGGCCCTCGCCGGCCTGCGCAGCTTCACCCTCGAGCCGGAGGCGCTGGTCCTGCTGCGCCGCGGCCAGCAGGGGCCATTGCGCCGGCTGCCCGCGCCCCGGGCAGGGGAGGCGGCCCTGGTGCTGGATGGGGAGGGGCTGGCGGCTGCGCTGCTCGACGTCGGGCCCGAGGGCTGGCGTCTGGCGCGCCTGCTCGCCACGTGACGGCGCCCACACGGGCCTCGACTTCGATCGCGTGCGCGCGCCTTTACAAGCCGTATCGCCCGTGTTAGACGCCGTGTGTTAAACGTCAAGCGAGAAGAACGGAAATAGAGAGGGCGGGATGGCAGTGCTCCAGGAGCGAACTCGGGAGATCGTGCAAACCAATCGGCGGCACGACACCGACACCGGCTCCCCCGAGGTGCAGGTAGCGCTCCTGACGAATCGAATCGGGTACCTCACCGAGCACTTCAAGGTACATCGCAAGGATCACCATTCCCGTCGCGGGCTGCTGAAGCTCGTGGGCCAACGCCGGCGCCTGCTCGACTACCTGAAGCGGAACGACTTCCAGCGCTACAAGGCAGTCATCGAGCGGCTCGGCATCCGCAAGTAAGGCCCGAATTCACGCTGCATAGCAGCACCCTCCCTTTCTCCCCCGTCACGCCTCGCCAGAATCATCGAAGCGGCGTCATGCCGCGGGGAGAGTGATAATGTTCCAGAAGGTCGAGGCCGACTTCCATGGTCGGCGGCTCAGCATCGAGACAGGGAAGGTTGCCAGGCAGGCCGGCGGCGCCGCGCTCATGCGGTTCGGCGAGACCGTCGTGCTGGTCACGGCGACGGCGATGCGGAGCACGCGGGAGGGAATCGATTTCTTTCCGCTCACCTGTGACTACGTCGAGAAGACGTTCGCGGCCGGCAAGATCCCGGGCGGCTTCTTCAAGCGCGAGGGGCGGCCCGCCGAGAAGGAGGTCCTCACCTCGCGGCTGATCGATCGTCCCGTCCGCCCGCTGTTCCCGAAGGGGTTCCGCTGCGAGACCCAGGTCATCGCCACCGTGCTGTCGCACGACCGGGAGAACGACCCCGACATGATCGCGATCGTCGGCGCGTCGACGGCGCTCACCCTGTCCGACATCCCGTGGAACGGTCCGATCGCGGCCGTCCGCGTCGGACGCATCGGCGGCAAGCTCGTGATCAACCCCACCACGTCGCAGCTCGCCGACAGCGACCTGAATCTCATCGTCGCTGCGGGTCGCGACGCCATCGTGATGGTGGAGGGCGGCGCGAGCGTGCTGCCGGAGACGCTCCTGCTCGAGGCGCTCTTCACCGCCCACGACGCCGTGCAGCCGCTCCTCGACATGCAGGAAGAGCTGCGCAAGGCGGTGGGCAAGCCGAAGCGGGAGGTGGTCGCGCCGGCGCGCGACGCCGCGCTCGAGGCGGCAGTGTCCGAGTTCGCGCTCCCCAAGCTGCGCGAGGCGCTGGCCAAGAGCGGCAAGACGGAGCGCTATGCTGCTCTCGACCAGATGCACGACGAGGCGACGGCCGCGCTCGGCAACGGCGATCCGATGCGCGCCAAGGCCGTCGGCGAGCTGGTCGACAAGCTCAAGAAGCAGGTGGTCCGCGAGGCCATCGTGCGCGACGGCCGGCGTCTCGACGGGCGCGGTCTGGCCGACGTCCGGGCCATCACCTGCGACATCGACGTGCTGCCGCGCACGCACGGCTCGGCCATCTTCACGCGCGGCGAGACGCAGGCGCTGGTCGTCACCACGCTCGGGACGTCGTCCGACGAGCAGAAGATCGACGCGCTGATCGGCGAGCACTACAAGAAGTTCATGCTGCACTACAACTTCCCGCCCTTCAGCATCGGCGAGGTGAAGTTCCTGCGCAACCCGGGCCGGCGCGAGATCGGCCACGGCGCCCTGGCGGAGCGCGCGCTGCTCCCCGTCCTGCCCGACGAGGACGGCTTCCCCTACACCATCCGCATCGTCTCCGAGATCCTCGAGTCGAACGGCTCGTCGTCCATGGCGACGGTCTGCGGCGGGTCGCTCTCGCTCATGCAGGCCGGCGTGCCGATCAAGGCGGCGGTGGCCGGCGTCGCCATGGGGCTCATCAAGGAGGGGGACGAGGTCCGCGTCCTCTCCGACATCCTCGGCGACGAGGATCATCTCGGCGACATGGACTTCAAGGTCGCGGGGACCCGCGAGGGCGTCACCGCCGTGCAGATGGACATCAAGATCGGCGGCGTGACGCGGGCGGTGATGCAGCAGGCGCTCGAGCAGGCCCGCGCGGCTCGCGTCCACATCCTCGGGATCATGGACGAGGCCATCGTCGCGCCACGCGGCGAGCTGTCGATGCATGCCCCGCGGATCGTCACCCTGCGCATCAAGACCGACCGCATCCGCGACCTCATCGGCCCGGGCGGCAAGATCATCCGCGGCATCGTCGAGGAGACCGGCGCCAAGATCGACGTCGAGGACGACGGCACGGTCCTGGTGGCCTCGGCGGACGGCGAGGCGATGCAGAAGGCCATCGACCGCATCCGCGCGCTCACCGCGGAGGCCGAGGTGGGCAAGATCTACCGCGGCACCGTCCGGCGCGTGGTCGACTTCGGCGCCTTCGTCGAGATCATGCCGGGCACCGACGGACTGGTGCACATCTCGCAGCTCGCCAACGAGCGCGTGCGGCAGGTCACCGACGTCGTCCGCGAGGGCGATGTGATCGACGTCAAGGTCATCGAGGTCGACAAGTCGGGGAAGATCCGCCTGTCGCGGAAGGAAGCGCTGCGCGAGTCGGAAGCTCAGGGGGCCGGACGCTAGGGCATGCGGGCGACAAGGCTCCCGAACGGCATCCGCGTGCTCTCCGAGGAGCTCGCGGATCTGGCCTCGGCGACGGTCGGCATCTGGGTCGAGAACGGCTCGCGCTACGAGTCGAGCGCGCAAGCAGGCATCTCGCACTTCCTCGAGCACCTCTTCTTCAAGGGCACCGAGCGGCGCACCGCGACGCAGATCGCCGAGGAGATCGACGCGGTCGGCGGCGTCATCAACGCATTCACCAGCAAGGAGTACACCTGCTACTACGCCAAGGTGCTGCCCGAGCAGCTGCCCCTGGCGCTCGACGTGCTGGGCGACATCTTCCTCCACTCCCGCTTCGCCGAGGAGGAGATCGAGCGCGAGCGCTCGGTGATCCTGCAGGAGATCTCGCAGGCCGAGGACACGCCGGACGACTACGTCCACGATCTCTTCGGCCTGGCGTTCTGGCCCGGCCATCCGCTGTCGCGGCCGGTCGCCGGCTCGGCGGCCACGGTGGGGCCGCTCCAGCGCCCCGACTTCCTGCGCTTCCTCGAGGCGCGCTACCGCCCGGACCGGGTGCTGCTCAGCGCGGCGGGCAAGGTCCGGCACGACGAGCTGGTGGACGTGGTGTCCCGCACCTTCGGCGTGCTCTCCGGGTCCTCGGGCCCCGACGCCGAGCAGCCGCCGGTGACCGGCACCGGGCTGACGCTGCATCACAAGCAGCTCGAGCAGGTGCACATCTGCCTGGGCGCACCGGGGATCGCACACGCCAACCCGGACCGCTACGCGGCCCACCTGCTCAGCCAGGCGCTCGGGGGCGGGATGAGCTCGCGGCTCTTCCAGGAGGTGCGCGAGCGCCGGGGCAAGGCGTACACGGTCTACTCCTTCCTGCCCAGCTTCCACGACACCGGCTATCTGGGCGTCTACGTGGGCACGAGTGCGGAGTGGGCCCGCGAGGTGCTGGACGTCATCCAGACGGAGCTCGCCAAGATCGCTGCCGACGGACTCGGCGTGGAGGAGCTCGCGCGGGCCAAGACGCAGATGAAGGGCGGCCTGCTGCTCGGGCTCGAGACCAGCGACAGCCGCATGAGCCGCATCGCGCGCAACGAGATCTACTTCCGGCGCGACGTGCCGCTCGCCGAGGTCGCCGCCGGCGTCGACGCGGTGACCAACGACGACATCGTGCGCGTCGCGCGCGCCATGTTCCGGCCCCAGTCCTTCGCGGTCACCGTGCTCGGCGACTTGAAGGGCGAGCGCCTCGACGGGGTGCTCGAGGGGTGACGGCGGAGCTGCCGGTCGAGGTCGTGCGCGTGCGACCGGGAGCGGCTCCGCTCGACCTGCCGCGCTACATGAGCCCGAGCGCGGCGGGGCTCGACCTCCTGGCCGACGTCGACGGCGAGGTCTCGCTCGCGCCCGGCGAGCGCGTGCTCGTGCCGACCGGCATCGCCATCGCCCTGCCGCAGGGGCACGAGGCGCAGGTCCGGCCGCGCAGCGGGCTCGCGTTGCGTGACGGCGTCACGGTCCTCAACGCGCCGGGAACGATCGACGCGGATTATCGCGGCGAGATCCAGGTGCTCCTGGTGAACCTGGGACGGGTGCAGGCCACGGTCCGCCGGGGCGAGCGCGTCGCGCAGCTCGTGGTGGCTCCGGTCACGCGCATCACCTGGCGCGAGGTCGCGGCGCTCCCGGCGAGCACGCGCGGCGACGGCGGCTTCGGCAGCACCGGGTCGGGAGGCGTGGCGTGATCGATCGCTACAGCCGTCCCGGGATGGCGCGCCTGTGGTCCGACGAGGCTCGCTTGCAGCGCTGGCTCGAGGTGGAGCTCGCCCTGGTCGACGAGCTCGCCGCGCGCGGCGACGTGCCGCCCGCGGCAGCCGCCGTGCTGCGGCGCGATGCGCGGGTCGACGTCGAGCGCATGCGCGCCATCGAGGCCGAGGTGAAGCACGACGTCATCGCATTCGTGTCCTCGGTGGCCGAGCGACTCGGTGACGAGAGCCGGTTCCTCCACCTGGGCCTCACCTCGAGCGACGTCGTGGACACCGCCTTCGCGATGCAGCTGCGGGACGCGGCCGACCTGCTGCTGGCGAGCCTGGACCGCCTGCGCGCCGCCGTGCGCGCCCAGGCCGAGCGCCACCGTCACACGCCGATGATCGGGCGCACGCACGGCATCCATGCCGAACCCATCACCTTCGGCCTCAAGTGCGCGAGCTGGTACGTGGAGCTCGGCCGTGGGCGCCGCGCCCTCGCCGAGGCGCGCGCGCTGGTGGCGCACGGCAAGCTCTCGGGCGCGGTCGGGACCTTCGCCAACAACGCGCCCGAGATCGAGGCCGGGGTATGTCGCCGGCTCGGCCTCACGCCGGAGCCGCTCGCCACGCAGGTCGTGCCGCGCGACCGCCACGCGCACCTGTTCACCCGGCTCGCCGTCCTCGCCGGCACCTGCGAGCGCATCGCGACCGAGATCCGCCACCTGCAGCGCACCGAGGTGGGCGAGGCGCTCGAGCCCTTCGGTCGAGGACAGAAGGGCTCCTCGGCGATGCCCCACAAGCGCAACCCGGTGCTGGTCGAGAACGTCTGCGGGCTGGCCCGACTGGTGCGGGGCTATGCCCTCGCCGCGCTCGAGAACATGGCGCTGTGGCACGAGCGCGACATCAGCCACTCGTCGGTCGAGCGCGTGATCGCTCCGGACGCGACCATCGTGCTCGACTTCATGCTGGCGCGGCTGGCCGACGTGGTGGCCGGCCTCGAGGTACGCGCCGACGTCATGGCGCACAACCTCGCGCGGCTCGGCGGCGCGGTCTTCTCGGAGCAGGTGCTGCTGGCGCTCGTGCGCCGCGGGCTGCGGCGCGACGACGCCTACCGTCTCGTGCAACGGCACGCGCTCGCGGGCGACGATCTGCCGTCCAGGCTCGCCGGCGATCCCGAGATCACGCGCCATCTGTCCGCCGACGAGCTCGCGAGTCTCTTTGACATGCGGCACCACCTCCGGCATATCGATGCCTTGTTCACGCGGGCGCTGGAGGACGGCGATGGAGCGCGCTGAGCTTCTCTACGAAGGGAAAGCCAAGCGAGTTTATCGGACGAGCGACCCGACGCTCCTGATCCAGCACTTCAAGGACGACGCCACCGCGTTCAACGCGCAGAAGCGCGGGACGATCGCCAGCAAGGGCATCGTCAACAACCGGATCTCGGAGGTGCTCTTCCAGCACCTCGAGTCACAGGGGGTCGCCACCCACTTCGTGCAGCGGCTGTCCGACCGCGACATGCTGGTGCGCGCGTGCGAGATCATCAAGATCGAGGTCGTGGCGCGCAACGTGATCGCCGGCAGCCTCGCGACCCGGCTCGGGCGTGCGGAGGGCGAGGAACTCCCCGCGCCGATCCTGGAGCACTATCTCAAGAACGACGCGCTGGGCGACCCGCTGCTGAACGACTGGCACATTCGCTTCCTCGGCCTGGCCAGTCCGGAGGAGCTCGCCACGTTGAACGCGACCGCGCTACGCGTGAACGCGATCCTCCGCGCCTACCTCGATGCGCGCGCCATCGTGCTGGTCGACTTCAAGCTCGAGTTCGGCCGCCACCAGGGTCGCCTGCTGGTGGCCGACGAGATCTGCCCGGACACCTGCCGGCTGTGGGACAAGACGACCGGGCACCGCCTGGACAAGGATCGCTTCCGGCGGGATCTGGGTGGCGTCGAGGAGGCGTACCAGGAGGCGGCGCGGCGCATCTGCGGGCTCGCCGCCTGATGGCGGGTCTCCTCGCCCGGGTGACCGTCACCCCGCGACGCGGCATCCTCGATCCGCAGGGCAAGGCCGTGCAGCAGTCGCTGCACGCGCTCGGCTTCGCGGAGGTGGGCGAGGTGCGGGTCGGCAAGTACATCGAGCTCCGCCTGCGCGATCTCGATCGCACCGTGGCCACGGAGCGCGTCACCGGCATGTGCGAGCAGCTCCTCGCCAACGGCGTCATCGAGGATTTCCGGGTCGAGATCGTCGAGGGAGGCGCGTAGCGTGCGCTGGGGCGTCGTCACCTTTCCCGGCTCGAACGACGATCGCGACATGCTCCGGGTCGCGGAGCGCGTGCTCGGTGACGACGGGGTGGCGCTCTGGCACAAGGACGACGACCTGCAGGGCGTCGACTGCGTCGTGCTGCCCGGCGGGTTCTCGTACGGCGACTACCTGCGCTGCGGCGCGATCGCGCGCTTCTCGCCGGTCATGGGTGCGGTGGCGCGCCACGCGGCGGCCGGCGGCTTCGTCCTCGGTATCTGCAACGGGTTCCAGATCCTGTGCGAGGCCGGCCTGCTTCCGGGCGCGCTGGTGCGCAACCGGGGTCGGCGTTTCGTGTGCGACCTCGTGACCGTCCGGGTCGAGACCAGCGACACGCCCTTCACCTATGGCTGCCGCAGCGGCGAGCTGCTCGCCCTGCCGATCAAGCACGGCGAGGGCTGCTGGGTGGCCGACGAGCACACCCTGGCGGCGCTGGAGGCGGATGGCCAGGTGGTGTTCCGCTACGCCGACCGGGCCGGACGCTCCGTGCCGGAGGCGAACCCCAACGGCTCGCTCGGCAACGTGGCGGGCGTCTGCAACCGCGGGCGCAACGTCGTCGGCCTGATGCCACATCCGGAGCACGCCACGGACCGGCTCGTCGGCGGTGAGGACGGCGTCAAGCTGTTCCGCTCCGTCCAGGCATGGCTGGGCAACCGGCAGGCGGGCACGCGCCGCGAGCCGACCATGGTGCCCGGGCCCTGATGAGCGGCCCCGTGACGGCGGACGTGGCCGCCGAGCAGGGCCTGACGAAGGACGAGTACGCGCGCATCGTCGGGCTGCTCGGACGGACGCCGACGTTCGAGGAGCTGGCGGTCTTCGGCGTCATGTGGTCGGAGCACTGCTCCTACAAGAGCTCGCGCGCGCTGCTCCGCCAGCTGCCCACCAAGGGCCCGCACGTGCTGCAGGGGCCGGGAGAGAACGCCGGGGCGGTCGACATCGGCGGCGGGCTGGCGGCCGTGTTCAAGATCGAGAGCCACAATCACCCGTCGTTCGTCGAGCCCTTCCAGGGTGCCGCCACCGGCGTGGGCGGCATCCTGCGCGACATCTTCACCATGGGAGCACGTCCGGTCGCCATCCTCGACTCGCTGCGCTTCGGCGCCATCGACCATCCGCGCACGGCGTACCTCGTGCGCGGCGTCGTCGGGGGCATCGGGCATTACGGCAACTGCATCGGGGTGCCGACCGTCGGCGGCGAGGTGGTCTTCGATCCGGGCTACGAGCGCAACATCCTGGTGAACGCGTTCACCGTCGGGATCGCGCCCGCCGATCGCCTCTTCCGCGCCTCGGCGGCGGGCCCCGGCAACCCGGTGATCTACGTCGGCTCGCGCACCGGGCGCGACGGCATCCACGGCGCCAGCCTGCTGGCGTCGGCGGCGCTCGACGCCTCGGCCGGCGAGAAGCGACCGGCCGTCCAGGTGGGCGACCCGTTCGCGGAGAAGCTGCTCCTCGAAGCGTGCCTCGAGCTGATGCGCACGGATCACATCGTCGCCATCCAGGACATGGGCGCCGCCGGGCTCACCAGCAGCTCGCTGGAGATGGCCGGGCGGGGCGGCGCGGGCCTCGTCCTCGACCTCGACGCCGTGCCGCTGCGCGAGGAGGGCATCACGCCCTACGAGATCCTCCTCTCGGAGTCGCAGGAGCGGATGCTGCTGGTCGCCCGCGCCGGGAGCGAGGATGCCGTGCGCGCCATCTTCGCGCGCTGGGATCTGCAGGCCGCCGTGGTCGGGCGGGTCACGGACGACGGCGTCTTCCGGGTGCGCTGGCAGGGTCGCGAGGTGTGCGCGCTTCCGGTGGCGGCGCTGACCGACGCCGCGCCGGTCCTCCGCCGGCCCGCCGAGGAGCCGGCCCGGCTCGAGGAGATCCAGCGCCTCGACCCGGCGACGATCGCCGAGCCCGTCGACTACACGCACGCGCTGCTCACCCTGCTCGAGAGCCCGAACCTGTGCTCGCGCGAATGGGTGTACCGCCAGTACGACCAGTTCGTCGGCGGCCAGACGCTGGTGCGCCCGGGTGCCGATGCGGCGGTCGTGCGAGTGGAGGGGACGCGGCGGGCGCTGGCGCTCACCGTCGACTGCAACGGCCGCTACGGGCTGCTCGACCCCTACCTGGGCGCGGTGCTCGCGGTGGTCGAGGCGGCACGCAACTGCGTCGCCGTGGGCGCGCGGCCGCTCGCCATCAGCGACTGTCTCAACTACGGCAACCCCGAGCGGCCCGAGGTGATGTGG
Organism: uncultured delta proteobacterium; assembly: GCA_963815115.1. Lineage (GTDB taxonomy): Bacteria > Desulfobacterota > Binatia > DP-6 > DP-6 > CAVQLX01. The sequence continues at coordinate 446,975 of CAWFFN010000007.1, forward strand.
GAGTTCCAGCAGGGCATCGCCGGCATCCGCGACGCCTGCGTGGCGCTCGGCACGCCCGTGGTGAGCGGCAACGTCAGCTTCTACAACGAGACCGACGGGCAGAACATTCCGCCCACCCCGGCGATCGCGATGGTGGGGTTGCTGGAAGACATCGAGACGCTGCTGACGCCCTGGTGGAAGGGAGAGGGCGACGTCATCGTGCTGCTCGGGCGCACGCGCGAGGAGCTCGGCGGCTCCGAGTATCTCGCCGTCATCCACGGCATGGTCCGCGGCGCGCCGCCCTGGATCGACCTCGACACCGAGAAGCGCCTGCACCGGACCGTGCTGGAAGCGGCGCACGAGCGCCTGCTGCGCTCGGCGAAGGACGTGGGGGAGGGCGGCCTCGCGGTGGCGCTGGCGGAATGCTGCTTCGGCGGCCAGCGGCTGGGTGCACGGGTCACGCTCGAGGGCGGCATCCGGCGCGACGCCCTGCTGTTCGGCGAGAGTCAGTCGCGCATGGTGATCTCCCTGCGCCGCCGCTACCTCGCGCAGCTGCGGGAGCTGGCGCGTCGCGACGACGTGCCGGTGCACGTGCTCGGCGAGGTGCGCGGCCACGGGCTCGTGATCGACGACCTGGTCGATCTATCCATCGAGTCGGCCCGCGAGCGCTGGCGCCGTGCGCTCGAGCGCCGCATCGGCGGCTGAGGACGGCGCCGTGTACTCCCCCGGCGGGCTCGGATACACTGCAGGCGCCGGACCCATGGAGGACAAGTTCCACGAGGAGTGCGGCGTCGTCGGGGTCTATGGCCATCCCGAGGCCGCCACGCTCGCCTATCTCTCGCTCTACGCCCTGCAGCACCGGGGCCAGGAGTCGGCGGGCATCGTCGCCTCGAACGGCGAGGTGCTCATCGCCCATCGCGGCATGGGCCTGGTGGCCGACATCTTCACGCCGGACATCGTGGCCCGGCTCGAGGGCCGGCTCGCCATCGGGCACAACCGCTACTCCACCACCGGCTCGACGGTGCTCAAGAACTGCCAGCCCTTCGTCGTCGAGTGGGCGCAGGGCGCCCTGGCCATCGCGCACAACGGCAATCTGGTGAACGCCGACGCCCTGCGCGAGCGCCTCGAGATCCGGGGCTCCATCTTCCAGTCGACGTCGGACTCCGAGGTCATCATCCACCTGATCGCGGCATCGCCCGCGACCACGCTCGTCGGCCGGATCGTCGATGCGCTGGCCCAGGTCCGCGGCGCCTACTCGCTCGTCTTCCTCACCGAGACGCAGGTCATCGCCGCGCGCGATCCCGGCGGGTTCCGGCCCCTGGTGCTCGGCCGGGTCGGGGACGCCGTGGTGGTGACGTCCGAGACCTGCGCCCTCGACCTCGTCGACGCGGAGTACGAGCGCGAGGTGCTGCCCGGGGAGATCGTGGTCATCGACGAGCGCGGGGTGACCTCGCAGCGCCCGTTCGCGCCTGCCCCCTCGCATCACTGCGTCTTCGAGTACGTCTACTTCGCCCGTCCCGACAGCCAGGTCTTCGGCCGCAACGTCTACGAGGTGCGCAAGGAGCTCGGCCGCCAGCTCGCCCGCGAGAGCGGGGTCCCCGCCGACATCGTGATCCCGGTTCCCGACTCGGGCGTGCCGGCCGCCATCGGCTACGCCGAGGAAGCGGGGCTGCCGTTCGAGATGGGGCTCATCCGCAACCACTACGTCGGCCGGACCTTCATCGAGCCGAGCAGCTCGATCCGTCACTTCGGCGTGAAGGTCAAGCTGAACGCGCTGCGCGAGGTGCTGTACGGCAAGCGGGTCGTCGTCGTCGACGACTCGATCGTCCGGGGCACGACCAGCCGCAAGCTGGTCCACATGGTCCGTCAGGCCGGCGCGCGCGAGGTCCACATGCGCATCAGCTCGCCGCCGACGACCAATCCCTGCTACTACGGGATCGACACGCCGACGCGCGAGGAGCTGATCGCCTCGACCCACTCGGTCGCCGAGACGCAGGCCTATCTCGCCGCGGACTCGCTGGCGTACCTGAGCCTGGACGGCCTGTACGCGTTCGCTGGCGGCCGCCGCCAGGGCTTCTGCGACGCGTGCTTCAGCGGTCGCTATCCGGTGCCGCTCGACGACGAGGGGCACAAGCGCCAGCTGCACCTCTTCGAGGCGCGCGAGCGCCCGGAGCGCTAGGCTTCTTCCGGCCCGCCGTTGCGGCCGCGGCGGACGACGGTGTCCCTCACCCACGCCGGGTCGGTGTCCGGGTGGTCGATCGTGTAGTGCAGGCCGCGGCTCTCCTGGCGGCGCTGCGCGCAGGTGACGATGAGGTCGGCGACCGTGGAGATGTTGCGCAGCTCGGCCAGGTCGCTGGTGAGCAACACGTGCCAGTAGTACTGGCGGATCTCCTCCTGCAGGAGGGCGATGCGCTGGCGGGCGCGCGCGAGCCGCCGGTCGCTGCGCACGATGCCGACGTAGTTCCACATGAAGCGGCGGATCTCGTCCCAGGTCTGCGTCACCACCACCAGCTCGTCGCTGCCCGTCGCCGCTCCCGGATCCCAGGGTCGGAGCGGCGGCGGGGCGGCACGGTCGCCTGCCAGCGCGGCGCAGGCGTGCGCCGAGGCGCGCTGCGCGAAGACGAGCGCCTCGAGCAGCGAGTTCGAGGCCAGGCGGTTCGCGCCGTGGAGTCCGGTGCAGGCGTTCTCGCCGCAGGCGTAGAGGCGGGGCAGGGCGGTCCGGCCGTGCAGGTCCGTGACCACTCCGCCGCAGCAGTAGTGGGCGGCGGGGACCACCGGCACCGGGCCGCGGGTCAGGTCGAAGCCGAAGCGCAGGCAGCGTTCGGTGACCGTCGGGAAGCGCGTGCGGATCCACTCCGGGTCGCGATGGCTGATGTCGAGGTAGACGCACTCCCAGCCGTGCACCTTCATCTCGTTGTCGATGGCGCGTGCCACGATGTCGCGCGGCGCCAGCTCGGCGCGCGGGTCGTAGCGCCGCATGAAGGGCTCGCCGCCGGGTGACCGCAGGATGGCTCCCTCGCCGCGCAGCGCCTCGGTGAGGAGGAACGACTTCGCCTCCGGATGGTAGAGGCAGGTGGGGTGGAACTGGATGAACTCCATGTTGGCGACGGGTGCGCCGGCCCGATACGCCATCGCGATGCCATCGCCCGTCGCCACGTCCGGGTTCGAGGTGTAGAGGTAGACCTTGCCCGTGCCGCCCGCGCACAGGAACGTCGCCGGTGCGATCATGCGGTGCACCTCGCTGGTGGCGCGGTCGAGGACGTAAGCGCCCCAGCAGACGGGCGGCTCGCCGGAGCGGTCGAGGAGAAGATCGACGGCGAGGTGGTTCTCGAGGATGCGCACGCGGGGCGTGGCACGTACCGCCTCGCTGAGCGCGCGGATGATCTCGTGTCCGGTCGCGTCCAGGGCGTGCAGGATGCGCCGCTGGGAATGCCCACCCTCCTGGCCGAGATCGTAGGCCCAGCCTTCGGGATCCTCCCGGCCGTCGAAGTGGACGCCCAGGCCGATGAGGTCGCGGACCCGGTCCGGACCCTCGCTCACGACGGTGGCGACGACGTCGCGATGGCAGAGCCCCGCTCCCGCCCGCAGCGTGTCCTCGATGTGTGACTCGAACGAGTCGTCCGGGCTCCAGACCGAGGCGATGCCGCCCTGGGCGTACCGGCTCGAGCTCTCCGGCAGGCGGTCCTTGGTGACCAGCAGGACGCTGCCCGATGCGGCGCAGCGCAGGGCGCAGGTGAGCCCGGCAATGCCACTGCCCACGACGAGGAAGTCGGCGTCCATGCCCCGGAGGGGTCAGCTTTCCGTGGCCGGTGCCGCCGGGTCAAGCGCCGGAGGGGGAGGGGCGCGAGTTGACCTCCAGGCGGTCGATCCGTATGCTCCGCCCCCAATGCGGGCTGCGGCAGGGGTGGCGGTGGCGCTGGGGGTGCTCGCCGCGCCCGTCCTTGCAGCCGCTGCCGACATCTACCTGCTGCGCGACCGTCAGGGAGTTCTGCACCTGACCAACACCCCGGTCGACCCGGGGTCGAAGCTCGTGATCCGCCAGCCCCCCCGGGTCCCGTTCCCCAGGGTGATCACCCTCGAGCCCATGGGGCCGCGGCTCCCGCAGCTGGTCGTCCCGCAGGGCGCTCCCTCCGCCTACGACGGACTGATCCGCGTCATTGCCGACCGCTACGATGTCGAGTATGCGCTGGTGAAGGCGGTCATCAAGGCGGAGTCGGGGTTCAACAACCTGGCGGTGTCACGCAAGGGCGCGCAGGGACTCATGCAGCTCATGCCGGAGACGGCGGCGGAGCATCAGGTGCAGGACTCGTTCCTGCCGCAGGACAACATCGACGGCGGCGTGCGCTATCTGCGCCGCCTCCTCGAGCGCTACGGGGGCAACCTCGTGCTCGCTCTCGCGGCGTACAACGCCGGTCCCGCGCGCGTGGACGAGGCCGGCGGCGTCCCGGACATTGCCGAGACCCGTGAGTATCTCACGAGGGTTCTGCGCTACCGCCTCGGCTATCTCCGGGAGAGCGCAGGTGTCCGCGAGGCCCGTCGCTGATACGGCAGCGCGCGGCGGTCGAGCCATCGCGCTTCCGAACCTGCTGAGCCTGCTCCGCATCGGCCTCGTGCCGGTGCTCGTCATCGTGCTCTTCTGGTCGGGTCCGCCCGCACGCGCCCTGGCCGGATTCCTCTTCCTGATCGCCTGCATCACCGACTTCTTCGACGGCTGGGTGGCGCGCCGCCAGGGTGTCACGACGGCGCTGGGTCAGTTCCTCGACCCGCTGGCGGACAAGCTCATCGTCGTCTCGGTGCTCATCATGCTGGCCGCGCTGCCCCCCGAGCCGCGGGTGCCCGCGTGGATGGCCGTGGTGATCGCGGTGCGGGAGCTGGCGGTGACCGGGCTGCGCGGCATCGCGTCGCAGCACGGCATGGTCCTCGCCGCCGACGAGCTCGGCAAGTACAAGATGATCTTCCAGATGTTCGCGCTCCAGGCGCTCCTCGTGCACTACGAGTATCCCATCCCCGGCACCGGGCTCCGGGTCGACTTCTACGCCGCCGGCATGCGCTTCCTGTGGGTCGCGCTCGCCCTGGCGGTGTGGTCGGGCGTGGACTACTCGGTGCGCGTGCTGCGACGTCTGGCGCTCGACTGACGCGCAGCCGTCGGTCGCTGGCGGAGACGTCCGCGGGTCCCGCGGGTGGGAGCCGGGGTTCCCGGCGGCGGGCTCCGCGACGCGGGATCGTCGTCCCGGCGAAAGATGCCCCGCAGGAAGAGCGCCGCCGTGGCTCGTTCCATGCGCTCGAGGCCGCGCTCGCCGCGCAACGGTTCCCCCAGGTATCGCACCAGGCCGGCCTCGAGCAGATAGGCGCCGACGTCGATCAGGACGACGTGGAGCACGGTCCAGTCGAGATCGAGATCCGGGCGGAGCAGCCCCGCGTCGCGGAACCGGTCGATCTGCGCACGGGCCACGCCGAGGAGGCTCTCGAACAGCGCAACCCCGGTCGCATCGCCCTCGAGGAGGGACCGCCCGATATAGGCAAACGCGGCGGGGTTCTCCCGGATGAACGCGGAGATCCTGTGCGCGATCCGCGTGGTCGTCTCCGCGGGCGACCCGTCGGGGAACAGGTCGCCGAGCGCCTCGACGGCCCGGCGTGTGACGAACTCCTCGACTGCATGGCGCAGGCGGGCCTTGGAGCCGAAGTGATGCTGCACGAGGCCGGGCGAGACCCGTGCCGCCCGTGCGACGTCGCGGATCGAGGTGGCCGAGACGCCGCGCGCCGCGAACTCGTGGAGGGCCGCATCCCGGATGCGGGCGGCGGCGGTCAGGTCGGTGTCGACGGGGGCCATACGACTGTATTGTATCCGATGCGAGCGTATTGTAGAGAGACCCCGGCTGCGGCTTCTCCTACGGCAACGATCCGCGACAGCCAAGAACCGGAGGTGACCCGGATGTCCGCGACGACGAGGCGGCGGCTCGATGCGGGCACCGGCGCGGCATTCGTCGTGCTCATCACGGTCGCGCTCGCGCTACCCGGCCAGCCGCCGAGGGCCGAGGACTCGATCGCGACGCTCACCACCGTCCTGATCGAGCACCGGCGGGCGTTCCTGCTCAGCGCCGTGGCGCTCTTGGTCGAGCGCGGCCCTTTCCAGTTTGGCGGCGTGTTCGACGTCGCGGGTGCGATCCCCGCCCTCCTGTGGATCGCGGCCCTGAGCGTGGTGATGGTGCGGGGCGTGTCCGCCGGGACCGCTCAGCCCCAGCGCGCCGCCGCGAGGGCGTCATGACCACGGACCTGAGGATGCTGGCCGCCAGCGCCGTGCTCACGATGGTCCTCGTATCCGGCAAGGGCGTTGCCATGTGGATGACCTGGCCGGTGCGGGATGTGCTGGGCAACAGGGACGATCCACCGCCGCTCCCGGCATGGGCCTGGAGGGCGGATCGTGCCCATCGCAACATGCTGGAGAACTTCCCGCACTTCGCCGCCCTCGTGGTGGTGGTCAGCATCGCGGGGCTGAGCAACGCCCAGACCGCTCTCGGGGCGATGATCTTCTTCTGGGCTCGGGTGGCGCACGCGGTGCTCTACATCTCCGGAGCGTGGCGGCTGCGCTGGATCGCCTTCTTCACGGGGGTGGCGGGGGAGCTGCTGATTCTCCAGCGGCTCCTCTGACGCGTCGGGTCGCCGGCCCCGGGCCCCGCGGGCATCGTCCGACCTGTCTGCCCCCCAGCCGAGGGCGAACCGCACATTGTTCGCTCCGATTGAACGCCCCTTCGCTGAACGCCGACGAAGGGATGCCGGCCATGGGGGCCGGCACCCCGTCCCGGCCACGACGGAAGGGAGCGAACACATGAAAAGCGGACTCATCGTTGGCAACGGACCCCGACAGGTTCGGGACGCGACCATCCCCCGGGTGCGTGGCGAGCGACGCCGCATCGCAGCCGGCCTGGCGCTGCTCGGCGGCCTCGCGCTCCTCGCGCTGCCGGCGCAGGCGGACGTCGGGTCGTCACCCGGGAAGACGACGGCGGCCCGATCGGCAAGCGGCCTCGACCTCAGCGGCTGGCCCAGCGTCAACGCTCAGCTCTACAAGGGCAAGCGAGGGACGATGCTCGTGGTGCACGGCGTGGTGGCCGCACACGCTCAGGGCGCCATCCTGGTCGCCGGCGTGAAGGCGAACGGCATCGCCATGGAGCCGACCGACTTCGCCGGTGATTCGAGCATCTACTCGACCGACTGCCAGGGGGTCTGCAGCGTCTCGGGAACCTGGTGGCTCGATCTGGACCTGGCGGAGCAGGCGCATCCCGGCATGTTCGTCAACGTGCCGATCAACGTCACGCTGCTCGGTCAAACCATGGTCACGGGCACACAGTTCTACAAGATGTCGGTGATGGCGACGCTGACGAAGAAGTAGCGCTTGGCGTGGAGAACAAGCCGGCGAGCGGATCGGGACGGCCGTCACACCCGCCGGTCGCGTCTCGATCAGGGGCAGAACTTGTCATAGTACAGCAGGACCGGCGTACCGATCACGATGATCTCGCTGCAAGACGCCGCATGCAGACTGCAGATCATGCTCACATCCGCGAAGATGATGCACCCGCAGCTGGGATTCGCATCGCACGAGGCCTGGCACGCCCCGCGCGTCGTATCGAACATGACGCCAATCTGATGATTCTCCTCCGGGGAGCTGAAGTCGGCCCTGACGCCGCAGATCATCATCGTGGTGCTCGTGGTCGTCGACGTGGTGGTGGTCGTCGTCGAGCTGGTGGTCGTGGTGGAGGACGTCGTCGTCGTGGTGGAGGTCGTCCCGCCGCCGAGAACGTCGATCGCCGCGTCGGCCGTGGCCTCGACTGCAGCGCAGCTCGACGTCTGGGCCTGGCAGTCGCCCTTGCTCTTCGCCTTGCCGCACGCGGCGGTGAAGTTGCCTTCGCACTTCGTGAGCTTGGCGGGGTTGACGGCGCCGCCGGCCTCCTGCGCCGCGGCGTGGACCCTGAGCTTGCAGCCGACCTTCTTGCCGACGGCCCTCGTGACGGCGCCGTCGCATTTCGACGCCGTCTGCGTCGGCGTCCCCCTCAGCGCGTCGACCGCGGCATCCGCCGTGGTCTCGAGCTCGGGACAGCTCGATGCCTGCGCCTGGCAGCCGCCCTTGGCCTGCGCCTTTCCGCACTTGCCAGCGAAGGTCGCTTCGCAGCCGCTGAGCCTGCTCGTGTTCACGGCGCTGCCGGCTTCCTGCGCCGCTGCGAACGTCTTCAGCTTGCAGCGAACCTTCCGGGCCAGCGCCGTCGTGACGCGGGCGTCGCATTTCGACTGTGCCCAGGCGGCGCCTCCCAGCGCCAGCGAGAGCGCCACGAGCCCGCCGACCACAACCGTGTTTCGCATGGGCCGCCCCCCGTCAGATCGAATGCGATGGAGGGCGATAGCACGGCACGGCAAACGGAGGAAGCACCCTCGGAGGTTTCTGACAAATCGCGGGGTAGGCTCCCACCCCTACCTGCCGAACCTGTGGCAGAGCCGAGGCCGGGCTGCCGGAGCATCGGCCTTGCAGGGCACCGACCACCGAAAAGCGTAGGCTGGCGCGGCTTCTTCGACCGCCGTGCAGCGGGTGGGCAGGTCACTCCCTTCGTGCCCCTATCGTCCCTTCGGCTCCGCGGACGGCTGGTTCTTCCGCGCGAGGTGCAGGAGCGTCAGCTGGTGCTTGGCAATGCGTCCGCCCGGGCGCAGGGCGATCAACCGGCGCATTTCCGAGAACAGCCACGCCGTGGCGGCGAACACGATGTCGAATTGGCGGCCGTGGCTCTCCCAGGCCTCGAAATTCGCCGTGACCACGGAAACGCGTGGGAAGGCCGAGAGCTTCTCGGCTGCGATGCGTGCGAGGTTCGGGCCGAGCTCGACACCGATGATCTCCGCGCCGCGCTGCGCGAGCGGCCCGGTCGCGTGGCCCGTGCCGCAGCCGATCTCGAGGATGCGCGCGGACGCGGGCGCGATCCCTGCGAGCCGGAAGAGATCGTCGAACATCTCCTCGCGGTAATAGGGCCGCGCGCGATCGTAGAGCTCGGCGATCTGGTCGAAAGTCCGCGCGCGCGCGAGCCGGCGTTCGTCGTCCACGAGGGGACAACATACCTGCGGCGGCGGCCGGGTACACGCGCCGGGCAGATGGCTGGTGAGCACGAAGAGCGACCACGCCCTTCATGCTTCCGTTACGCCGGGTAGCGCAGGATCGCTGCCAGTGGCTTTCCGCCGGGGATGTCGGCCGCTCGCACGCCGAGCACCCGTCCACCGGACAGGATGACGCGGCGGGCAATCTCGTCGACGATGCCGTAGCCGCCCGGTCCCGGCGCGCTGGCGAGCGTGACGGCCCCGTCCGCGTCGGCGACCGTGCCGGGGACGACGGCGTCGATGTCCACCAGCATCGTCTCCACCGCGCCGACCGTGGCGGCGCGGGCGGCGCCGTCCAGATCGGTCGTCGCCCGGCCCTGATTCTCGCGCGCCGCGAAGGTCGCCGCCCACGCCGCGATCTGTGTCCGGTACAGCTCGTCGAGGACGGTCCGCGCCCGTGCCGCCAGGTCGGCGTCCGTGAGCCTGTCCGGGCTGCCGCCGAGCGTGATCTCGGCAAGATGGGGATAGGTGTTCACCGACCGGTAGATCGACGCGAGCGGCTCCGTGGCGGCCAGCACCAGGGGCACCTCGAGCCCCGCCAGCGTCTCACGCAGCGCCGTATCGACCTTGCGGGCGTACTGGCGCAGCCGCACCTTCTGGCCCTCCGATCCCTGGATACGCCCGCTGGGCGACCGGTCGTTGAGCGTCGCCTTGCCGAGCGCACCGGCGGCATCCTTCGGCATTCCCTGGACGTTCACCGCGGTGGCGGGCAGATCGGCCGAGACCTCCACGAGGCGAACGGCGCCCTCCGCCAGCGCGAGCACGTAGCCGTTGTTCGGGAAGGTCGCCGCGCGCAGCAGCGGCTTCAGGTGGAAGCGGTCGGACACCACGACGGTGGGAGATAGGGTACTGGGCACCCGAAAGGTATGGAGGTGGCCCGGTGTCGCGAGCACGGCGAGGCTGTGCGCCTGGAATCGCCAGAACTCGTCATCGTCGACGAGGTCGTCGATCTGCTCCGACACGGCCGCCACCCGACGTTTGTCGGCTCCCGCCTCGGTGAGCTGGCGGATCGCCTCCTTGCCGAGATTCCTGAACTCGATCCGGTTCGCGTCCGTGTCCTGCGTCACTGGAGTGGTCGGAAGGTAGATGGACACGCACAGGTCGTCCCGATGAGACGCGAGGGCCTTCAGCTCGGCTGCGGTCGGGATGTCGACGTACAGCATCGCCCGATCGGAGCACGATCGTCGCGGACGTACAAGGGAGCCGAATCGCTCGCTACGGAAGCGCCGCGGGCTGGCAGGGCCAGGACGAAATATCCGAACCTCGCCGCCGAGGGCCCGCCGGACACCGTGGCGCGCTCGATCTCGGGCCCCCGGACCGCGAGCGTGAATGATCGGTATCAGATCACGCAGGAGGCGGCGAGGAAGGCCGCGCTGGCGGCGATGGCGGCGCGGATCGCGGAGCAGGTCCGGGGTTCCTGACGAAGAGCCGCATGGACACCCTGCATGGACATCGGTTTGGAACGAACGACCTCGGCCCGGTGGTTGACCCCCGAAAGGCGAGCGGCTACAAGCACTTCCGCTCTTGCGGGTGTAGCTCAGTTGGCTAGAGCGTGTGCTTGCCAAGCTGCTGAGGACCCGACCCGTAGCCGTCTAGAACCAGTGATAGCGGGGGCTTGCGCGTGGGTGCGTAGGCCACAGCAGGCCCCCGCTCGGCTACCGATCTGTTGACGCGCGTTGACGCAGGCTGAGACGGGCGGCGGCGCGAACCAGATCAGAAGGGGTCATTCCCACCCATCCACTCCCGCAAGCCAGGGGTCAACGAGTGGTTCGTCTTGCAGGTACGGCAGTGGAAGGTGTGCCTCGCCGCGTCGGGGTTTCTCGGCACCAGACTCCATCGGTCGTTCGCGGCACAGGAAGGACAGAAGGGGTGCGGCTCCGGGTTGGTCGCCGACGAAACCCCACGGGATGCCATCGAGGGGTTCGACATCGTGCGGCGTGAGGCCCCGCTTGCGTTGGAGGGCCGCGACCTCTGCTGAGAGCGTCTCCAGCTGCTGCTTCTGCTGGTCGATCTGCTTCTGAAGCTCGGCGAGTGTCTCATGAACCTTGACCCACGGACGGAACCAATCCCAGCCGCGTTTCACCCAGGCCACTGGCAAGAAGTGCATTGCCCTCAGTGTCTCGTCACTGCGATCCCGATCTGGACGAGCATCAGGACAACGACCAGTACGTTGAGCAGCCAGACCCGTCGACTCAGCTGATTGCCGGTCTCAACCGTGCCGTTCAACGCCTTCGCCCCATCCCGAAGAGCGCCGGTCAGCGCGTCGAGCTGGCTGGTGGCGTCCGATGCTCCCTGCTCCATGGCCTTCGTCAGACCGCCGACTTTGCTGCCCAAGTCCATTAGGTTCGCGGAGACGGCGTGCGTCGCGCGGTTCAACTCTGAAGCCACCATCACCGCGAGTCGTGCATCCAACTCGGTTCTTCTCTCCTGCCCGAACGCGGTGGCAGGGGGGACCTGGCCGAGTACCTGCCGGATGCTGTCGGGCATTTCGTAGTCGTCAGGCAGCTTCGGCGCCGGCGGACTCTGGCGGTTGTCCGGCATGATCGATCCCCCTTTCGGTTCCTCGCTGGTAACGGCTAGGGCATGGCGAAGCTATCCCCCGGTCCATCTTCCACAGGGGCCCTTCGTTTGAGGGTACCTCTGCCGCGACGACTGTCTGGTCGGGTCGCTCGCCGCCGCGCCGCCTCCACCGTGCCCGGATTGGCCGACTCGGCGGCGAGCGCCCAACACCAAAACGAAACGCGGCACGCTGGGGTTGACCCGGCCCGTATGAGTCGTCGACCCTTTGCCTGAGCCGTGGCACCCCCCGCGACTCAAACCGGCTGACAGTAGCGACCGGCAGAAATGGTCTCACAATCTGGCGCGGACCCCTTCCTAGCCGTCTAGACCCAATCCTGGCGGGGTTCCGCCGCGTGGCGCGCTGGCCACGGCAGACCCCCGTCGGCTACCGAGTCACGGCGGCAGACGCGCACAACATCCTGCTGTTGAGAACGATAACCATAGGTTGCGACTTCGGCTGATCGTAGCCATCGAGTGATGGGACTGATGCCGGCGACTGAGCGCGCGCCGCACCTCTGCCCGAGTTCTGCGAATCGACGAGTTCCTGCGCTTCCGAGTGAGGCTCGATCGCGCGCCCGACGCGGTGGTGCCATGCCAGGGCTCGGTCGGCGCCCAACCGTCGGGAGGCCAGACACAACGTCACGGCGAACGCGACACGGTGTACGGACCGCCGCGACGCAATGTCGGCCAGCCGCACAAGATGGCGACGAGCCAAGGTCGATGCCGTCGCGTGTTCCCTCCGGACGCGCTGTGGCGTCCCGACCAGTCGCTGTGGCAAGATGACACGCGCGTATGTGGCCCTGGTCGACCGCCAGGATATTCGTGAGCTATCGGCGTGGCTCCGCTGGAGGATGGACGCCGCGGCTAGTCGACACGTTGAAGCGGCGCATCGCGTCGAAGAGGATCTTCGTGGACGTCGAAGGCATCGAGGCCGGCGACGATTTCGCGAAAGTCATCGAGCGCGAAGTTTCGAGGTCGTCGGTCGTGTTGGCGATCATCTCCCCCGGTTGGAGCTCCATCGCCGACGCACAGGGCCGTCGACGCCTAGAGGACCCAAAGGACCTCGTTCGGATCGAGATCGAGACAGCCCTCGCGCATAGCATTCGGCTCATTCCGGTCCTCGTCGGAGGATGTCCTCCTTTGGTGGCCACCGACCTGCCCGAGTCAGTGCAGGCCTTGGCGGAACGTCACGCCGTCGAGATCAGCGACAAGCGGTGGAACTATGACTGCAACATTCTCGCCAGCGAGCTGGCGAAGCTCGTTCCCTTCAGGGTATGGAACATCCGACGTGCTGTGACGGTCGGTGTTTGCGCGCTCGTGCTCTTGGCCCTCGCAAGCATCTACGATGACAAGTCGACCCAGCCCCCCGTATCGAGGCCGACAAACCAATCGCGCGACGCGTCGCAGCCGAGCTTGCCGCACCCTGCAGTTCCGCCACCATCCATTGGAATTGACGCACGAGCTATTGACGCAGCCGCCCGTGCACGGGCCAATGACGCGGTCCGCCGTGCACAATCGGCAGCTGGGAGGGCAGCGGAGGCCGGGTATCTGCCTGAGCGCATTGGACACGGTGTCCGATTACGCCAAGAGCCTTGGACGCCAGTCCGTTGTCGACGCGGATGAGGCTGCCAGAAGCGCCGTCGCCGCAGCCGAGCAGGGCGGCCCCGACGCGCCCGGCGTTGCCGAGTCCGCAGCCACGAGAGCCGAACGCGACGCTGCGCGCGTCAACAGTCTGCTCGAGCAAGAGATGGATCGACGCTAACGCCTGTTCGATCAAGAGACAGGTCGAAGGTCTCTCCGCTGAGTTCCGGCGGTTCGTCGCTAGCCCTTCCCTAGCCCACCCCTAGCCCAGGATCATCACCATGCCCAATCGGCGGGACCGCAACCGCATCGACTCGGATATCCGTCTCCCACGACGCCGTTCTCGTCGTCATCGAGTTGCCATCAGACCGTCGATGCTGATCCCGCTGGTTGCCCGAGTTGCTCGGCATCCCGGAGACTGAGGCGTTGCAGCTGCTCGATGACCTGGAGGCTGTGGGGCTGCCTCGTGAGCGCGACGGGGCCGGTGCAGTCGAGAATGCGTGCCAGCGATGCCGCGAAACTCTGGGTCGGCGGTTAACGTTGCTCGTTCGGTGGTCGGCCGGTAGGCTCAGACTCCAGTGCCCACGACGCCACCGCGTGACCTGCTCGACCGCGACTTGAGCAAGGCCCAGATGCGGGAGGCCATCGAGGTTGCCGTTCCGCTGCTCCAAGAAGTCGTGAACCATGGTGTGGCGGTACTGGCCCGTTGCCTTCCCGTGGTAAAGGACGAGGAACACCACCTCGCCATCCTTCTACTGTACCGGCATTTCCTGGAGATGGTCGACGGCGTGGAAGTGCTCCTGGGGGCGCCAGCCAGCAGCGCGGCTCAACTGTTACTTCGGAGCGCCTTCGAGTTCATCCGCCATCAAGTACATGATCGACGCAGACACGCAGCGCCGCGCCTTTGCTTACCTGGCTGCCCAGGCACAGCGCGAGATAGCGGCGCTGTGCACAGTGACGAAGAAGTACCCCGACCTTGTTGAGGCGAAGCACGTCGCCGAGAACATGATGACGTTCCAGGACCGGCTCGATCGACCAGGATGGCGGGAGGCGAACGAGGAGTTGCTGCGACTCGCCAGGAACGCGCTCGAAGAACGGGAAGGTTCGCACTAGTCCACTGGTTTTCCGCGTGGGGCGGTCCAGGTACGCTCGCGGACCTCGCCGGGCGACTCGGCACGGCGAAGGCGAGGGAGTACGACATACTCTACCGTCAGTGGTCAGCCGTCGTCCATGCCGGCGATATCGAGAGCAACCTGAAGAGAGGGCCCAGTGAGAGCATGGTCATCCGGCGCCTACGTCTGTCTGTCGACTTCGGCGGGATAGTAGACTTCGCAGTCAACTTCGCCTACGAGACGGCCCGCGATGTACTTTCCCTCTACCGCCCAGGCGAAGAGCGCGCGCTTGCCGAGTGGTTCCTTCGCGAGGTTCGTGACCGACGCAACCGGCTCACTGGCACGGCCTGATTGGTTACGCAGGGAGATTCCCGGAGGGATCCGCGCCGACTCGACGCGCACCGGAACCCTCTGACCGCCGCCGCGTGGCTGTACGGGGATCCTCAGATCCAACCAGGGGCATCCTCGTCGGGGGGATGGACGTGCCACCCACGCCTCAGCGGGCCGCAGCGCCCGCCTGGCGCGCGCTGGGGGCCGTGTTGCGCGCGGTGCTTGCGTGTCTACGTCAGCGGGACCTCGGCCTCGACCTCGGCGTAGTCTCGCGCCCGAAGCGCCGCATGCGGCCGTACGGCCGGGCGGCAGATGCACCCGGCCCGGCGCCTCCTCGTCGGGGCCAGGACGCCGGGGACGTGCACGGCACGACCACCACCACGGTGGCGCCGTGACGGCCATCATCGCCGCCCCGCTGATCGACCCGCGCTATGCGCTGGTGATCGCGGTCGCCCTCTTCGCCTGTGCCATGGCGGCGATCGGGGCCGAGCGAAAAAATATCAGCGTTCTACATGCGGGGCGCCCGCGTACCCGGCTATCTTGAGTCGTAGACGTGCGGGATGGAAGAAGACCGGGCCCATGGGCCCTGACGGGCAGTAGGGTGATGGGAGATAAGCCTCCCCTTGACAGAATGACAAGAAATTCCTTCCACTACGGCAAGGCCGGGTTTGTTAAGAGCGCACATGCCAAGGTCGACCGGGCCCTCACGGGTCGGGCGGGCTGGACGTCGACGACAACCTGGACGTCGACAACAGCCCTGGACGTCGACCGACAACCCACCTCCGTCATCGAGCGCCGGTTGGAACCGGACGCCCGTCAGGAATGCCCCTGGTACGCACACAGACGGCCGGAGACGCGCTTGCCCGTACGGGCCGGATTCGTCGCCTGGCCGTTGGCCCAGGAGGGCCGCAAATGGCCCCGGTGCTAGACAGGATCTCTCCTGCCGTAGCAGATACTGCATGCTGGCTGGGTGCTGTAGAGGCCTCGTGTAGCCCTGCGCGGCCGTAGGCCGGGTCATCCGTCCAGCCTGGGCGTGGGAAAGGCCGAAAACTGCCCGCGCATCGCGAAAGGGAATGCGTGAGGGGCCAGCCGCCATCGGGACCGAACTTCGAGAACCGACCCGGACCCCCACCCCCGGCCGTACGGGCCGTGGTTCCGGTGAGCTGCCTTGCTGCGGTAGTACCTTCTCCGCATCGTGTGCATCTGCAAGAATTCTTCTTGCCAGGTATACCCCGTTTGGGAGGCCGGAGCTTTACATTAGACGCTAGTCTGTGGTAAACGGAGGGCATGACAACACGGTGAAAGCGATAGGGTACTGCGCGTCTAGACGACGCGCAGGGCAGCAACGGCGGCGGCCTCGCTGCACAACGCGAAGCGATCACGCGGCTAGCGGACGCACGCGGATGGCAGCTGGTAGAGGTGGTCGAGGACGTCGGCGTGTAGGGCAGCGTGCGCTGGCGATCGCGCGCCGGGGCACGGGCGCTGGCACTGCTCCGGGATGGGGGCGCTGACGTGCTGGTGGTCAGCAAGCTAGATCGCTTGTCGAGGTCTGCCACGACCTCGCCGGGCTGCTCGAAGAGAAGGCGAGACGTCGGAGGATAACGGAAGCGCCGGGGTGAGTACACCAGCTGGCGCCTGGTGTCGGCGACCTCGGCGAACTTGATATGACCACGCCCGTGGGGGAACTGGTCGCGAACGTCCTCGGCGCGCCAGCCGGATGGAACGGCGCATGATCGGCGTGAGAACGAGCGAAGCCTACGGGCAAGCAGCAACGCGCCGGGCTGCGTCTGGGCAGTGCACGGCGATGGCAGACGAGACGCGGGCGCTCGTGTTGTCGCTCTACGCGAAGCACCGGGGCTGGTCGGCGTGGGCCTCGGCGCTCAACGAGCGCGAGGTACGACGGCGAGCGGGGGCGTGCGGTGGTACCGAGCAGCGTGCGCAGCGTCGTGCTGGCGGCCAGCGCGACGTGCAGCGTTGCGGCCAGCACCTCGGCGCCGTCGGGACGACTGGCGCGGCTACATGCGCGTGACCCTTGCTCGGTGTCTCGGTCGCGGGTAGCGCGTGGGTCTCTGCCTCCTCTGTAGTGGCACTACGGCTCATGGCTCATGACCCATTCGCTCTACGGGCGCGTCGCTAAGTGCCTGATAACGCTTGCCTGTGACCCACCGTTCTCGCTGGCAAACCCCCACGGCTCAATAGGCTGGGATGTGCGGCGAACGCGCGTTCTGAAGACACATAGGAGGGTCCACCATCGGCCTAGATTTCTCGGTCCATGGTCCGCTGACTTCGAGGTCTGGTTGACAAGGTGCTTTGGCGGCGATCTGGAGGCGTCGGTCGGCGTAGTCGAGGTGGCGCACCAACTGTCCGCTCGTCCGCGAGAGGACAGTGTCCGGCGACCCGTGGAAGACGAGAACGCTCGCGACGGGCAGGTGGAAGCGGAGGTGGACATGAGGACGAGAGCGGGGCGCGGGTTTCTCCCTGACGTCCGATGTGGCTCTGGTAGCTCAGGTCTCGATCAGTACGGTGCTGAACGCAGAACGACCGGGGCGAATTGATCCCGGTCGGGTCGAATACTACCAAAAGGGCTTCGCATTTTCGATCGGGTCGAGGTGCGCTGCTGGACGGCGGCACGGGCCACTGGTGGTGAGGGGGTGTGATGGCGATGTGGAACGACAACGAACCGACGACGCGACCTGGCGGCGCTCCCGGCCGAGGCTGAGCAACTCAAGGCCGAGAGGCCCATTGGCGAACTGTATGGCAGGCCGAGGAGCGCGCCCGCAAGCAGGCGCGAGGCGGCGGCTTGTCGGGCAGCGGAACTGGCGACGCGCGTGGAGCGACTGCGCGACACAGCGATGCCGCTCCTGCCGCACCTCACGGCGGACCAACTCACCGGCACATTCGAGCCGGTGTTTGTGCAGCTGCTCGATCAGTTGGAGGAAGACGCCGCCTGGGACGTTGATACCGACGCCGTCGGCGAGCTGCGATGGGAACTCGGGGGCGCGTACAAGCGGCGCCTGAAGGTGGTGCAGGACGCGGACCAGAAGCGCCTGAAGGTGGTGCAGGACGCGGCACGCGTCGCGGACTTGGAGGCCGCCATCGCGCGGTTCAGCGCACATGTGTTCGCACCCGATGCCCATCGGCAGCCGTGGTGGTGCACGTTGGTCTTCGAGGCCCGGTACCTCAAAGACGATTGCGGTGCGCTCCCCGTGGAGCAGGACCGCACACGGTTGCTGCAGGCACTGCAGCCGGCCAGGCTGCGGGTCGAGGAGCAGGAGCAGCGCGCCAAGCAGGACGCCGCAGCGGTCGAGCTGGAGGCGTGGCGCACCCGCGCCGTGACCTGCTCATGGATCCCGGACCTATGCTTCCTCGATGCGGTGCCGTGCGACTACAAGGCTGCCTGGCGCCAGATCGATGATCTGCCCGCTGCGCAGGTGCTCCGGGGCTTGCGTGACTGGAGCGTGTGGAAGTCGTTCCCGCTCGACGCCTTCAGGGTGGTGCGTGACTACATGAACCAGGCTATCCGCCGGCCAGCGGATCATCGTCGCTGGGACTGGCCCGCTGACGCCGAGACCGGGGCGTTCGATGCGCAGGGCCGGCCGTTCCCGCACAAGTTCGGATTTCTGGCCGTGCTGCGGGCGGTGGCATGGCAGCGCGGGATCGGCACCGCCGAGGCGGCGTGGAAATGGGACCAACGACGCCGGGCGAAGGTGAAGGTCGCCGCCATCTGCGGCGGCGTGTGCCGCGCCTGCGGTGCGCCGGAGGCGGATGCCGTCGAGCCCTTGGAGTTAAACCACCTCCTGTACGGCCAAGGTGGTCAGAAGCGAAAGGTGGTCTTGCCCGTCCGGGCGAACACCTGAGTTAAGCCGCTGCGCGGCGATTCCAGTATCGGTCTCGTAGTCGACGGGGCTCATCATGTCGATGGCTGAGTGCGACGCTGGCGGTTGTAGACGGCTTCGATCCAGTGAACGGTCGCCGTACGTGTGCGAGCCGGGTCGGCTATGACCGGGGCTCGATCAGCGGAGCTTGTAGGTCGCGAAGAAGGACTCGGCGAGGGCGTTGTCCAGCAGACGCCGGTCTTTCCCATTGACTGTTTCACGCTGTGCGCATCGCACAGTGCCCGGAACTCGGCCGAGGTGTATTGGCTTCCCCTGTCCGAGTGGAAGATAGACACCTCAACGTTTCCGCTGCGCGTAGCGACGGCCATCATCAACGCATCGCACACGAGCGATGCGCGCAAGTGACCGGCGAGGGAGAATCCGATCACGCGACGCGAGAAGACGTCGATGACCGTCGCCAGGTACAGCCAGCTCTCCCACGTGCGGATGTAGGTGATGTCGCTGACCACAGCATGTCGGGGGACGGCGCTTCGAACTTCCCATGCACGAGATCGGGGATCGCCGGCGGTGTCGGTTCCGGTGTCGTCGTACGGACAGCGCGGTGGGCGACGACCTCGCAGGCTCGCTGCCTTCATCAACCGCGCTACGCGCTTGCGGCCGACCTCGTGGCTCTGGGCCTGCAACTCAGCCAGCACGCGGGGCACGCCGTATTGGCTGTCCGACGCCGCATGGATCGCCTTGATCTTCGCCAGCAGTGCCGCATCGTCTCGTTCACGCTGCGACGGCGGCCCGTCCTGCCACTCGTAGTAGGCGGTGCGGGAGACCTGGGCGATCCGGCAAAGCTGCGTCACCGAATACCGACGACTCTCCGCCTCGACGAACCGGTACCGGCTCATCGGGTCTCCATCGCGAAGAAAGCCGCCGCCGCTTCAAGATGTCGCTCGTCGCGGAGCACCGCACCTCGCGCTGCAACGCGCAGCTCCTCGCGCTCCTCGGTCGTCAGCCCTCCCGTTCGCCGCGTCGACCGCACCTGCTCGACCAGCGGCGCACCGCTGTCTCGCTCAGGTCCATCTCCCGACAAATCGTCGGGATCGTCCGGTCACTCTGACGCCAAGGCGACGACTCGGCTTGAACGAACTCGTGAACGATCGCTGTGGGCGGCGACTCGCTGCCTTGCCTCCACTTCTTCCGCATCGAACACCTCCTCGTGGGCTCACGCCACATCTGGGGTGTTCGCGGTGAGGGGCGAGTAAGGTCAAGACGGACAAGTTGCGGAGCGACTCATCACGCATGCCGCGACATGGGGGACCGCTGTGGTGGGTCGAGCTGCTGTGCAGCGATGCATGCCATCAGACGGAGGCCAACGGGCCGGTGTCGTGTGGGGGCGACGCTCGATATGTGCGGACCGGCGAGCCACGCGGGTGATGACTTCCCGAGGGCTTGGCTTGCACGGTGCCTGTCGCGGCGCGCACGGCCCGGCACCGGCCCGTAGGGGCGGTTAGGCGTCAGGCATGAGGTTGTACTTGCAAGCAAACTGGGTAGTCAGGATGGAGTACCCTGACTATAACCCCCTCGCAATCCTGACGCCTCAGTGAACATGCCGAAAGGACGCGGGAATTGACCATCTGGGCACATCTGCGCTTCCGGTCCACCTCGGACTGCCTGACGTGCTCACATGCCATAGCACGTTGTGTCCGCGCGCGGGTCGATCGCCGAATGCATGTACTTCGACTCGATGTCCGAGTTGATGGACTCCGACTCGGTCGGCTCGACCGACGGCCAACCGCCCGCGCTGAGCCTTGGCGCGGAGCGCGTGAAGTCCGGCCACGGGACTGACGCCTGCCGAAATTCCTGCAGGCCACACACGCGATCCCGGCCACGGGGTCGCCTCGCAGATGCGTCGTCAGGCGGCTTTTTTTGCGGGGCGTAGCGAAACCGGCGACTACCCTATCCTCGTAGGTAGTGAAGACCGAACGAATAGGCAGCCGCCTGCGCCGCTGCCGACCGTCGCGGACATCGACCACTTGCCGCTGGCCGAGTTGCCGGCGTTGCCAGCGCGATGTCGGCGCTGCTCGCGTACATCACCCTGCGGCTGCGGTCGTTGGTGACCGACCACGGCGACGACTGCGACGTGTTCGACGTCGTGGAGGCCGCGCGTCGCATCGGCTGCAGCGAGGACGTGCTCCGCGAGCACGGCCAGACGTGGGGCGTCGCGCTCGTGTTGACGCGGGACAAGAACGGCAGGCCGACCCGCGTGGTCTACCCTCGCGCCTTGGTGCGGGCGTACCTCGAACGGCGTCTGCCGAACATGCCGGCGACAACGTCGGCAGCCGCGTGATAGCTCGGCGGCACGGGCGTCGAGACCGACGGCCCGCAGAAGGAGGAACGACGTGATGGCGAAGAGATCGAAGCTGCCGCCGGGCCTGTACCGGCGGCGGAAGCGCGACGGCACCCCCGGAGAGGTGTGGTGGTTCTGGTACCGGCCGCCGGGGAGCAAGCGCGCGGTGCAGATGAGCACGCGCACGGTCGACCTCGTCGAGGCGGAGCACTTCATGCACCGCAAGCTGGCCGAGGATACGCAGGCCCGCGCCGCGCGGATCGTTACGGCCTCGGTCACGGTGGCCGACGCGCTGGCGCTGCTCCGGAAGCACCGCGACGCGCGTGGTACCGCGATCCACCGCGCTCTCTACGCGGGCTTGCAGCACGCACTGGGGCATCTACTCGTCGGTGATCTGCGCCCCGTCCACCTCGATGACCTGTGCGCCAGGTGGCGGGCCGTGGCATCGAGTACCCGGACCGCGACCTGAAGAGGAACCCGCAGCACTCCGTCAGCGGGACGACGTGCAACCACGGCATGCGGATGCTCCGTCTGGCCCTGCGGCTCGCGTCCGTCAAGCTGGCGGTGCCGTTGCCGCCCGGCCTCGGCGACCCGCTGGCGTACCCGAAGTTCTCGGAGCCGATCACCGGCCAGTACATCCCGCCGGGTGACTTCTACGCCATCCTGAGCCACATCGACGCGGGCCCGAAGCAGGCCCTGACCGAGGTTGCATACCTGACCGGAGTCCGGAAGGGCCAACTCCGGAAGACCGAGATACGGAACGTCGCGTGGAGCGTGGCACCGTGACGGCGTTGGTGTGGGACTTCGGCAAGGTGAAGAACCGGCGCGAGCACGTCGTTGCCTGGCAGGCAGGGCGCAGGAGATCATGCAGGAGTTGTGGAAGGGCCGGCGCCCCGGCTGCCCGATCTTCCACCTCGACGGCCGGTCGGTCGGGGAGCTGCGGAGCGAGTGGGAGCGCGCCTGCACGGCCGCAGGCTTCGCCGTGGGCCGGAAGGCACACGGCTTCGTCTTCCACGACACGAGGCGCTGCGGCGACCACCAACATGTCGGCCACCGGGCACGCCGGACGTCGTCGCGCGGACCATCACGGGGCACCGGACGGCGTCGATGCAGTCGCGCTACAACATCACCCAGGAGAGCGCCCAGCGGGCAGCACTCGCGGCCGTCGACCGCCTGATCAAGGCCGGGCGGGGTGCCTGAGATGCCCGGTTTGTTGACGCACGCGTTGACGCACGGGGTGGAACGGACGACTTTGGCGCTCCAGCTTGACCCCGCAAAGGCGAGCAGTACAAGCACTTCTCGCTCTTGCGGGTGTAGCTCAGTTGGCTAGAGCGTGTGCTTGCCAAGCACAAGGTCGTCGGTTCGACCCCGATCACCCGCTCTTACGAAGTCACGGACTTAGGTGGTTGGACCAGTGCCAGGGACCTCCGGGGTTCCTCTTCGCCATCGAGTTCGCTTCGATGATTGGCTGAGTCATGAATCTGAGCGTGCCGGGAGGCGGATCGGTCTCGCCGTCGCGGCCCGCGAGCGGCGCGGCACCGTGGCAGATCGGGCGGCGGCACTCACAGGACGCACCTCACCTGCGGCGGGAGCAGCTGGCGGCGCACCAGGTAGAGGTTCGCCAGCGCGAAGAGGCTGAAGGCCCGCGCGAGGTTCTTGGCGAGGCCGCGATACCGGACCTTGGCAAATCCCCACAGGCGCTTCACCACGTGGAACGGATGCTCGCCGCGGGCCCGGGTCCGCGACCGGGCCCGATTGATCGCCCGCCACCGCGGGGTGAGCGGCCGGTGCGGACCGGCGGCCCGCCGATTCACCCGATACCGCACGCCCTGGGCTTCGAAGACCTGCCGATCTGCTTCCTTCCAGTACGCCTGGTCGCCGTAAAGGACGCGTTCCGCACCGTGCAGCAGCTGCGGGAGCTGGGTGATGTCGGCAACCGCGGCATGCGTCGCGGTCACGCGGTGGACGCGCCCTTCGGATCGGTCCCGACATGCAGCTTCATCCCGAAATGCCACGCGTTCCCTTTCCGCGTCTGCTTCATCTCGGGATCGCGCGCCTGGGCGGCATTCTTCGTCGAGCTCGGGGCGGTGATGATGGTCGCGTCGACGATCGTCCCGCTCTGCAGCAACAGCCGCTTCGCGGTGAGCAGCTCCTTGACCGCGGCGAAGAGCGCGGCGGTCAGCCGGTGCTGCTCCAGCAGGTGACGGAAGCGCAGGATCGTCGTCTCGTCCGGGACCACGTCGTCCCCGAGCTCCACCCGGGCGAACCGCCGCATGGCCTCGCTGTCGTAGAGCGCGTCCTCCGCCTGCGGGTCGGAGAGATTGAACCACTGCTGCAGGAAGTAGATCCGGAGCATCTTCTCGAGCCCCAGCGGCTGCCGGCCGCGGCCGGCCTTCGGGTAGTAGGGTTCGATCACCGCGAGCAGCTGCGCCCAGGGGATCACGGCGTCCATCTCGGCGAGGAACTGCTCACGCCGGGTCACCTTGCCCTTCTGGCTCCACGCGATCCCAGCGAACGTCCGCTGCTCACCCATCCCCAACCTCCCGCGCTCGCTCGATACGTCCCGCTTCTACCCCATCGAGCGACTTGCGCAGAGCTTCCCTAACTGCAGTCGTGCATCGCCCGCGCGGCGACCGCGTCCCGGGGTGGGCACAATCTGGGCACAATCTGGGCACAGTCGATGCCGTTACGGAAGGGCAGCGGGCTGGTAGATGCGCCGGGCAGATGGCTGGTAGGTACGAAGGACGAATACGCCCTTCGTGCGTCCTAATCCTCTCCTAATCTGCAGCTCTGCCGTCCCGACGGCGCCCGGCTCGAACGAGTGCTCCTGCACCGGCGGTCCTGCGCCGTGCCAGATCGCCGGCATCGGGCCCGACGGTCCGACGTGCGGCGGGACCTGTCCGGAGGGACAGACGTGCCAGGTCGTCGATACCTTTCCGATCCCAGGGTGCCCGCTCCATCTCTGCGGCTGCCAGTAGCGCCGCGTCGGTCGCGCCGACCAGCGCGGCCGCTGGCGCTCGCGGCTCGACCTCTTGACAGATTCCGATCGCGAGGCGCAGAGAGGGGTCGCCATGTCGGCGCGCTCGGGCTTCCCGGCGGCGATGTTGATCGTGGCGGTCGCCGTCGCGGTGGCGGAGGCCGACACCCCGCCGGCGGATCACCTCCAGTGCTACGGCGTGCGGCGCGATCCACTCCAGCTGCGGGCGCTCGTCGACCTCTTCTCGAGCCAGTACGGGCTCGCCCCCGGCTGCAGGATCCGGAAGAGCGCCGTCGAGTTCTGCGTTCCCGCGAGCAAGACCGTGCGCGAGGCGCAGGACGGCGGCACGCGCCCGCCCACGCCGATCACGCCGCTCCCCGGCGTCGGCGCGCCCGCGGCCGGCGACTACGTCTGCTACAAGGTGTCCTGTCCGGACGAGCAGCTGCCAAAGGAGCAGCCGGTGACGGACCAGTTCGGCGGCCGGACGCTGGGGCGATTGCGGACGACGAAGCTCTGCACGCCGGCGGTGAAGGGCACGACGACCAGCAGCACCACGACCACCACCACCAGGTGCACTCAGCCCACCACGACAACGAATCCGCCGTGCGGCGAGGTCGGCTGCTTCGGCTGGTGCGCGAACGCGCAGTTCTGCGTGTCGACCGGCCCGACCGCGTCGGACTGCGCGTGCACGGGCGGCCCCCGCCCGTGCGCGTTCACCGGCCCCGGTCCGGACGGCGGCCTGACGTGCGGGGGTACATGTCCGGAGGGGCAGACGTGCCAGCCGATCGACACGGATCCGTCGCCGGATTGCGTCTTCCTGTTCTGCGGGTGCCAGTAGCCGCCGCTCAGCCGCCGACCAGCGCGGCGGCGCGCTCGAAGCACCAGAACGCGACGAGCGAGCCGATCGCGTAGATCGGCACGAGCCGCGCCCACCCGGGCGGCGCGGCGACGGCGCGACGGAACGCGCAGGGGCGCAGCTGTGACGGCAGCAGGTGTTCGTACTCGAACTCGACGCTCACCCGTGGACCTCGATCAACGCGAACGAGGTTGTCGCCGATACCGCCGCGCTGGTCTCGATCCGGACCTGGGAGGATGGCGGATACACGACCACTCCCCACGCGCCGTTCGTGCCCGAGAACATCGCCTGCGACGTCACCGAACTCCAGGGATCGAGATAACGGAGCCAGGCGCCACCAATGATCGGCTGGAACGCGGCATACCACGTGTTCGCTGCCGCCGAGCTGACGCCAACCAGCAGCGCGCGGTCAGTCGCTGCTAGGGTGAACGCCGACGACACGGTCTGTCCGGCGACGACAGTGCCGTAGAAAGACCGCCATGTCAGGGCTCGATGATCTTGCCGAGGAGGACGCGCTGCGCCACCAGGGCATCGCGGATCGCCGTGAGCCCGGCGTCGGGGGTGCGCTTGAGCACGCCGTCGAGGCGGCTGATCGCCGTCGAGAGATAGTCGCGCGCTTCCCGGAGTTCCACGTCCCAGTCCGCCATGTTCAACCCGCCTTCGCGATCGCAGTCGCCGCCAGCGCGTCCAGCACGCGACGGGCGCGATGCGCCAAGCCTTCGGCCTTCTGGCTCTCGATGCTGCCGCTGCGCCGCAGCGCGTCCGCGGCGAGCATGTCGACGCTGTCGAGCGTGAGTCGCAGGGCTTCGTAGAGATCGAGATCGGTGTTCATGTTCATGCCGCCACCTCCCGCTGCGCCAGCCGCTTTTCGGCCCACTGCTGCAGGTAGACCTGGCCTGCTCTAGCGTCATGTTCGCCGCGAGGATCTCGTTGGCCAGGTCCTGTGGCACGATGAGGGTCGTCACGAAGCGGAACTCGTGCCACGGCTTCGTCTCGTCCTCGCCGAAGCTGCTCGCCCACGGCCGGATGTGCACCTTGCTCTGCGTTTCCCACAACGTTCCCCGCTGCAGCGTCGCCCGCGCCGTCTCCAGGTCCTTGGCGATGTAGTAGAGGCCGCAGTGTTGATCCGCCGGCACTGTCGCCAGCGCCGCTTGCACCAGTTGCTGCGCGCGGCTCATCGGGAGGCCAACGGATGCCCGGTGCGAACCATAATTTCGCCGATGCGCAGCCGCTCGCTGTAACGCGCGGCGAGAGGTTGTGCTTCCGGCCGATCGCAACGAGGGCTTCCTCGAACTCGTCCGCGGTACTGTGTCGCTGTTCGCTCGCGGCCACGTGGCGCACCAGAGATTGCTTCAGCGGATCGGCCGCCACGTCCTCGGCGCTGAAGTTGTACCTGGCCCGCACGGCGTCCCGCCGCTCGGCCAGCGTGGTACGCGCCGGCTTCGGCACCCGCAGTTGATCGAGATCAACGGGGACGTCGTGCACGGCGACGGGCAGACCGTCCTGGTCCTCGAGGTGCGCGATCGCCAGCGCGAAGCTGTCTTGGCTGCCGCCGCTGGGGTCGACAAAGCCGTGGTAGGTCAGGTCTCGGAGCGGCCGGAGCCCTTGCCGCCCAGGAACCACGCAACCCTCGAGCACCTCGCGATCGACGAACCCCGCGACGTCGGTTCTGAACTGCGCCCCGTACTCGGCCGCGGCGGCGACCGGGTCCGCCTCGTACGCGGCCTCGATGATCCGCGCCGGCAGCACCGGGTTCATGGTCGCCGTGGGACTGCACCACACGAGCACCGGATCGTCCTCGCGCCCGTAATGGCTCCGGAACGCCTGCCACAACGCCCCGCGCCGGCTGTAGGGCGAGCTGATGCAGACCAATCTGGCGCCGGGGAGCGTGCTCAGCCCCGGGCGGACTGCGGCCAGCACCTCGGTATCCGGCTCGGTGGTGCTCTCGGAGCGCCAGTAGGCCAGCTCGTCGCAGATCACGCAGGCGAAGCTGTAGCCGCGCGTCCCCCTGGCCGATGCCGTCGTCACCTCGACGCGCGCCCGGCCGGTGAACTCGATGCTCTCGGCCGACCGCCGCACCACCTGCGCCGCAAGTGGCGGACACGCGTCCACCAACCCCTCGACGTACTGCAGCACGTTGCGACTCTGCGGTCGGTCGCTGGCGACGATGGCGATCGTTGCCCACTCGCCCGGCGCCAGGTGCGGGCGCCAATCCCGCAGCACCGCCGCCTCGACGGCGAGCGCTGCCGCAAGCCGACTCTTGCCACCGCGTCGGCCGACGATCGCGTACGCCTCCACCACTGGCGCCGTCGGAAGCCGCTGGCGTCCAGTACAGCGCTGGAACAGCTCGAGGGCTTCTCCGTGCACGGGACGGCCGTCCAGGGCCGCCTTGAACGTGCGCCAGGGCCGCCAGGACGCCGCGCGGAAGTCCGGGAAGAGCCGGAGGACGTCTGGCGTCACGCCTCGCCCTCCTGCGCCTCTGCCTCCTGGGCGCGGATGAACTCGGGCAGCGACGGCACCGGCTGCGCGCGACGCTGGAGTCCGATGTCGCACAGCAGCGATTGCAGGTGCGCCTCGGCCCGGCGCACGTGTTCGACGACCGGCCACTCACGCCGATGACGCCGATCGACCTGACAGCGCATGGTCGCGATGTAGGCGTTAGTCCTGGTCACGCGCATGGCAGCAGCGACGGCCAGGTCGATCAGGATGCCCTTCGCCGTCGACACCTGCTCGGCACCGCCGCAGTCGGCCATCAGCTGCTCGCGCAGCAGTGCCATCGCTTTCCTGTTCCTCGGGCGTGAGCGTCTTCACGTAGAAGCTCGAGCGCCTGTACGGTCGCTTTGCCGGCGTATCCATGCCCGACCTTGTCCTCGAGGAAGAGCCTATCAGGATCGCGGGGACACCGCAGGGGACACTGACCGGAAACCCGCGCCCAGCATGGACTTTTCGGCGGACATGTGCTCGCCGAGCACAGGCGCTGTGCCTCGAGCACGTCTTGGCGGCAATGCGCCGCTCGACGCGATCAGCGCAGTGTCGCACAGCATGGTGTCCCCTGAGTGTCCCCGACACCACGCCATCGCAGGACAATGGACGAGCAGGGGCGTGCAAGAGGATACTTGAGACGACGGACCTTCCGGTGCTGTGCGCTGTCCTGGTTCCCTGGGCCGCAGCGCTTGCCAAGCACAAGGTCGTCGGTTCGACCCCGATCACCCGCTCTCAAGAAATCACGCACTTGGAAGCGCCCGACGCGTGTCGGCCTGCCTTTGCGGGTCGCCTCTACTGGTGCGGTGCCGGCCGGAGCCGTGGAATCCACCGCGGCACGGCGTGGCAGTACGTCTCGTACTCCGCACCGAACTGCCGTCGCAATGTCGGCTCCTCGTAGAGCACGACGAAGAGGTGGAAAGCGAGGGCGACGACGGCCGCATACGTGAACACGGCGGGGCTCGCGAAGAGGAATGCCTGTCCCACCAGGAGCGTTAGCACCGAGACGTAGCCCGGGTTGCGCACCCAGCGGAATGGCCCCCCCACGACGAGATGTTCGGTCGGGGCGATCGGCGCAGGCGTCCCGTTGCCCTCGATCACGAAGCGCAGGTTGAACGCGGCAAAGAGCGGCAGCGCGAGCACGAGCAGCACGACCCCAAGCCAGCGCGTCATGGTCAACCCCAGCAACGGCGGCGCGAAGCGCCAGCCGGTGAGGAGCCACGGCCCGAGGACGACCACGGTGCCCGGCACGAGCAGAACGAAGATGATCGTGCCGAACGCTGCCCGGCGCAGCGCGCGTTGCTGGTCCCGTGTCATGGCGCGACCCGAGCATGCCATCGACCGGAGGTCGTGGGGAAGGTTGACGCTGGCGGCCGAGCTCGAGCGCGAGCCATCGGCCGGTCCGCCGTCGTCGTCTCGGCGTGCGGAGCGAGTCAACTGCCGGCGCCGAACGGAACGTCTCGACGATTCGAGCAACCGTGTCGGCGCGCCGTGCGTTCGGATTCCCACATCAACAGGCGCCAGGATTCCCCGATATCTTCACCGGAGTGGAGGCGATCCTTGCCCGCTACCCGACGGATCTGGTGCTCGTTCGCCACACCGATCCGGTCGAGGCGGGGCTCGCGGCACGGAAGGCGTGGCGTCCGGTCTACCGCGACGATGCCTTCACCCTGTTTGCCCGGCCCGGGCTGGACCTGCCGGTCGTGGATCGATCGGGCGTCCGGCTGCTCGGGAGCTATCCCTAGCGCTCAGTGCGCTCCCCGGCTCTTCGGCAGATGGACGACGAAGGTGCTGCCGCGCGCGACCTCGCTCTGCACCTCGATCCGGCCGCCGTGCAGGTCCACCCACTGGCGGACGATCGCCAGGCCGAGGCCCGTCCCGCGCTCCCCCGCCGTCCCGGTGGCGCTGGTCGGCTTCTGGAGGTCGAAGATGCGCTTCAGGATCTCGGTCGACATCCCCACGCCCGTGTCCGCGACGCTGAGCCGCGCGCCGCCCTGCTCGGGCTCGACCGTCACGGTCACCTGCCCGTTCCGCGGGGTGAACTTGATGGCGTTGGTGAGCAGGTTGTTGACGATCTGCTCCACCTTGAGGCGGTCGGCCTGGACGCTCGTCTCGGCGGCCTCGATCCGCAACGCCACCGAGATGCCCTTCGCACGCGTATTGAACTCCTGCGCCCTGATGGACTCGTCGACGACCTCGCTGAGCCGCACCTCCGTGGGCTCCAGCTCCACGCGCCCGGTCGCATGGCGGGCCAGGTCCAGCAGATCCGTGATCAGCGCGTTCAGATGCTCCGCCGCGTCGCTGACGCTCTGCAGCAGCTCGTGACGCCTCGCCTCCGGCATCCTCGAACCCTTGCGGCGGATCAGCTCGGTGACGGCGCTGATCCCGCTCAGCGGCGACTTCATGTCGTGCGAGACGATGGCGAGGAACTCGTCCTTCATGCGCACGAGCTCCCGCAGGTGCTCGGTCGCCGCCGTCAACGCCTCGGTTCGTGCCCGCACCCGCTCCTCGAGCTGCTCGTTGGCCCGTTCCAGCTCGCCGACCTTGGCGTGCAGCTTGGCGGTGAGCACTCGCAGGTGCTCGCGGTCGAACTCCTCGCCCGTCGCGCCCACGGGGAGGGCTGCTGGCACGCCGAGCGCGTCGTTCACGATCCTCATCACGCTCTCCGGATCACAGGGCTTGACGATGATGTGTCTCACGCCGCACGCCTCGGCGAGGCTGCGTGCCTCGCCCTCGAGATACGTCGCCGTGTAGAAGACGACGCGGGTGCTGGCGATGTCCGGGTCGCTCCGCAGCAGGCGGACGAAGTCGTATCCGTCGAGCTCGGGCATGAGAATGTCCGTGATGACGAGATCGGGATGCCTGGCGCGCACCGTCGCGAGCGCCGCGGCGCCGCTGGACTCCTCGAGCATCGCGTGTCCGCCGTAGCCCAGCAACGTCATCAGGAAGTCACGGTTGGCGGCGCGATCGTCCACGACGAGGATCGTGGCCATGCTCAAGGCTCCTTGCCCTGGAGGCACTCTTCGATCGCCGCGAGAAGATTCTGCGGTTCGATGGGGCGCTGGATGAATCGATGCACGCCTGCGGCTAGGCAGTCCCGCCGCTCGTGGCCGCTGACCGCGGTGGAGGAGACGATGACGAACGGGATCGCCTTCAGGACCGGGTGGCTCTTTGCCGCGGTCAGGAAGTCGTAGCCGCTGGCGCCCGGCATGTGCATGTCCGACACGATCACGTCGGGCGGGTCCCGCGCCGCGAGGGTCAGGCCATCCTGGACGGAGCGCGTGGTGGTGACGTCGAACCCCAGCGGCTCGAACGTGCTTCGCATCAGGCTGAGGTTCACGGGCGAGTCGTCGACCACGAGGAGCCGGGCGTGCGAGGGCCCCCGCGCCGGCGTGGGGTACGGCGCGGGCTCGGATCGGTCGGCGTCCGGCTCGATCATCCGCCGGCGGCGCTGTTCGGGATGGAGGAACGCTTCCACCTGCCCGACGAACGTCTCGGGAGCGATCGGCTTGGCGATGTAGCCGTCGAAGCCCGCCGCCAGCATCCGGTCGCGGTCCCCCACCATGGCGAGCGCGGTGACGGCCACGACGGGGATGAAACGCAATGCGGGGTCGGCCTTGAGCCGGCGGACGACCTCGTATCCGTCCACCCGCGGCATCTGGACGTCGCAGATGACGAAGTCGGGTCGTTCCCGGCCGACGGCGGCCAGGCCTGCGTCGCCGTCGCGGGCCGTGCTCGTCGAGTAACCCGAGGCCGTGAGCAGATAGGTGATCAGGTCGAGATTGGCCTGATTGTCCTCGATCACGAGGATGCGAGTCGACATGGCCGGACGTTCACGGGTCGCGGATGGTCAGGGTGACCGTGCTGCCACGACCGAATTCACTCTCGAGGGTGATCGCACCCCCGAGCAGGGCGGCCAGCTTCTGACTCAGGTGGAGCCCGAGGCCCGTACCCTCCTGGTGATGTCCGGGAGGGGCCTCGAGCTGCGCGAACGCCCGGAACAGCTTCACCTGGTCTTCGGGACGGATGCCGATGCCGGTGTCGGTCACGCTGAACTCCGTGAGCGTCTGCTGGCCGTCCCAGCGCCGCTTCAGCTCGAGACGAACCTCGCCGTGCTGGGTGAACTTGATGGCGTTGTTCGTCAGGTTGAGCAGAATCTGGCTGAGCGCTCGATGGTCGGTGTCGATGGACATGGGCTCGGACGGCATCTGGAGTACCAGCCGCAGGCCCTTCTGCTCCGCCAGGAGCCGCAACGCGCTGGCCGTGTCGTCGACGACCTGCTGGGCGACCACCGGTTCGAGCCGGAGCTCCACCTTGCCGGACTCGATCTTCGCCAGGTCGAGGAGGTCGTTGATCAGCGAGAGCAGGTGCTTCGCGCTGCTCTGAACGGTCCTGAGCTGCCTGTCCTGGTCGGGCGTCAGCGGTCCCGGGAGCTTCATGAGCAGGGTGCCGGTGAAGCCGATGATGGCGTTGAGCGGCGTCCGGAGCTCGTGCGACATGCTGGCCAGGAAGCGGTCCTTGGCGCGGCTCGCCGCTTCGAGCTCGGCAGTTCGTTCGGCGACGCGCCGCTCGAGATCGGTGTTGAGCTTGCGAATCTCCTCCTCCCCGCGCTTCCGCTCGGTGATGTCGATGATCGAGGCCAGGACGAACAATCCCTCCGAGGTCTTGATGGGGTTGAGGCCGATCTCGATCGGGACCTCCGTGCCGTCCTTCCGGCGTCCGAACAGATCGCGTCCGGCCCCCATCGAGCGCGTCTTCGGGTCGGCGAGGAAGCTGGTGCGATAGCCCGGATGGTCGTGGCGGAAGCGCTCCGGAACGAGGATCTCGACGGGTTTCCCGATGAGCTCGCTGCGCGTGTAGCGGAACACCGCTTCCACCTGGGCATTCACCAGCGTGATGCGGCCCTCCGCGTTCACCATGATCATCGCGTTTGGCGCAGCTTCCACCACCAGCCGCAGCCGATCCTCCGCTTCCCGGCGCTCGGTAATGTCGCTCATCGAGGCGAGGACGAACGTGCCTTCGATGGTCTGGATCGGATTGAGGCCGATCTCGATGGACACTTCCGTGCCGTCCTTCTTGAGGCCGACGAGCTGACGACCCCTCATGGGACGGACACTCGGGTCGCCGAAGAACTCCGTGCGGAAGTGCGCGTGTGAGGCGCGGAAGCGCCCGGGCATCAACAGCTCGATGGGCTTCCCCAGGAGCTCGCTGCGCGCATGGCCGAACAGGGCCTCGACCTGGGCGTTGACCAGGACGATCTGGCCTTCCGGGTCCGTCATGACGATGGCGTTGGGGGCCGCCTCCACGGTCATGCGGAGGCGGCTCGCCTGCCTGCCGTCGGTCGCGTCGCGCGTGATCTTCGAGAAGCCGCGCAGAGTTCCATCGGGAGCACGCAACGCCGTGATGCTGACGCTGGCCCAGAATCGCGTGCCGTCCTTGCGCAAGCGCCAGCCCTCGTCCTCGCAGCGGCCGCGCGCCGCGGCGGTCCTGAGCGCGTCGTCGGGCTTGCCGCGCTCGACGTCGGCGCGCGAATAGAAGCGAGAGAAGTGCTGGCCGATGATCTCTTCGGCGCGATACCCCTTGATGCGCTCCGCTCCGGCGTTCCAGGTGGTCACGTGTCCCGCCGGGTCCAGCATGAAGATCGCGTAGTCCTCGATCCCCTCCACGAGAAGGCGAAAGTCGTCTTCGCTGCCTCCCAGTCCATCCGGCGTCTGTCGCTCTACTGGAGTCGTGCCCGGGGACGCGACGCCGCTCCGATGGGCTACGTCGCTGGGCATCGACGCCTCCGGGGCTTCCGGTTCATCAGCGCCAAGCATCCTCCAGGGTATGGCTTCCTGTCTAGTACCCACTCCCACTACAAATGCATGTCCGACATGGAGCGTGCCGCATGCGGTCTGCGGCGCCGGGGCGACGGCGTCCGCACGCCATGCGAATCAGATTCGTCCGCGTTCACGCGGTACGACATGCCGGTCGCCGCTGGCCGCGGACCGGGCAGGGCGGAGGACCCGAGTTGCGAGCCGGGGCCCGTCGCGGCATGTGCTGGTTCGCGATGAGCCGCGGGGGCACTCGACCGGGGGGGCGGGGGAGATTGCTCGCGTTCGCCTCGTCAATCGCCCTCGTGGGGCGGGGAGCGGCATTTCCTTGCGGCCGTCTGCGGGTTCCGGCACGCTCGACTGCTCTCGATTCCTGGTGCCGACCAGGACCCTCGTGCTTCACGCTCGCGTCACGATCGCGCCGGTAGCATGGAAACCGATGCGATCGACGCGGTCCTTCGGGGGCGCGCTCTGACCAGGCGCCGCACGCTCCGGGGAGGACCGCCGCGAGTCGGGGCCGTCCGTGGCGAGCGCGCCGACCGCCGCGAGGTGATCGAGAGGTGACGCGCGGCACCGGTGCCCTCGTGACACTCGCGCTCGCCCTGCTCGCCACCGCTGCGGCGTTGCCCCTGAGCGGGGCGCTGGACG
Organism: uncultured delta proteobacterium; assembly: GCA_963815115.1. Taxonomy (GTDB): domain Bacteria; phylum Desulfobacterota; class Binatia; order DP-6; family DP-6; genus CAVQLX01. Next base: position 480,614 of record CAWFFN010000007.1, read on the forward strand.
CCCGGATCGACGGCTCGCTCGGTGCCTGGCGCACGTGCACCGGCCTCGCCGAGGCGAGTCTGGTGAGCAGTCTCGTGATGCCGGTCGGCGTTGCCTTCCTGGTCCTCGCGGTGGCGCGTGCCCTGTGGCGCCGGCAACCAGCGCCGCTCGAGATCGCGTCCCTGCTGGCGGCCGTCGGTGCGGGAGTGCTCCTGGTCGGTACGCTGAAAGACATCCTCGATCGGCCCCGGCCGGGCGCCGAGTTCTTGCTGCCCGGCGGCGGCAGCTTCCCGAGCGGCCACGTCGGCAACACGATGGTGAACGGCATCGCGATCCTGACGTTGTGGTGGGGCGGCGTGCGCGCCGGCTCGCACAGGCGGGGCTGGCTCCTGCTCGGGGCACTCCTGGCGGTCGTCGCCGTGGCGCGGGTCTACGAGCGCCGACACTGGCCGTCGGATACGCTCGCCGCGGCCGCGATCGCGGCTGCCTACGGATTGCTCGCCATGCGTCATCCCGATCCGCGCTGGCGGGTGGGGACCATCCTCGTCGGGCTCACGCTCGTGATCCTCGCGCAGGCCGCCATCGCGCGCGGGTTCAAGATCTGCCTCCCGGCGGGCAGCCGCGCGAGTCGGGGGACGACGGAGCAGATGGCGTTCGGAGCGGCGTTCGAGCAAGGCCGCCTGCGCGGCCACTGGGAACGCGATGCGCCGGATCCGTATCGCCGCAGTGCGTGGCTGCTGTCGGACGATGGGGAGATCGTGCTTCCGAGCCGCGGCCACTTCGACGAGGTGCGGCTGGTGGCCCGGCCGCGCAGCGATCTGCAGCCGACCGAATGCTCTCGCCTCCGGGTCGCCCTCAACGGCCGGGTCCTCGGCGACCCGATCCTGCTGCCCGGCTGGCGGGCCTATGTCTTCCCGACCGTGCCGGCAGATTTCCGCGGCGATGAGAACGTCCTGTCTCTCCGGGTGAGCGGTACCGAAGCCGTGACACGCGGCGTACCGGCGCGGAGGGCGGCACTCAGCGAGCTGTCGCTTGCCACCGCGACGCCATGACGGGAATCCGCTTCGCCTGGTGGCGTGGACTCGAACCGTAGCGCCGGCCGCGGTGGCCTCTATCGGACGAGGCTCTTCGACCGCTGGCCGTCACGCCGAGTGAGCTGGACGATCGGGATCCTTCGACCCGCGCTGGCCGCGTCGTGTCGATAGCTGGCGAACGCCGGGAAGACGCGGTCGGCGAGCACCCACAACCGCTCGCGTTCGGCCTCGTCGTTCACCGCCGTCGCCCGCATCGGGATCCCGGCGAGGGTGACGTCGGGGTGCGCTGACAGGTTGTGGTACCAGGCCGGGTGCTTCGAGCTGCCGGCATTCGACGCGACGATGATGACCCGGTCGCCGTCATGGAAGTAGATGATCGCGTTTCGCCGTCGCGCGCCGCTCCTCGCACCACGGGTCTCGAGCAGCGCGGTGGGGAAGACGAGCGTCGTGGCCACGCGGCCGCGCGTGACTCGCAGGAGCAGTGGATCGATCTTCCAGTTGACGTGGCGGGAGATGAACCTGGCGAAGCGGCCGGCGGCGAGCGCGGCATAGGAGCGGGCGAAGAGGCCGGGCGTACGGGTCGGATCGACGTATCTGAGCTGCGCGGCCACCGCGATCGCCCTCCTCTGAAGGTGCACTCGCTAGCGACGAATGGGCTAGCCTGCGAGTGTGACAGGGCCCGCACCGACAGGCCAACCGTGCAAGCCGTGCCGGTCACCCGGAGGGCATCTGCGGCTCTCCATGCCGTCATTCCTCCCCATGCGCCGTGACGGCGTGAAACTGCGCCAACAGCAGGAGATCGTACGCGGCCTTCAGCACGCCGCCACAGACGAGCGGCCAGCCGACGGCGGACCGGTCGAGCATCAGGCCGGCGAAGAGCGGCGGCAGGGCGGCTGCCAGGCTGCGCGGCACGTTGGTGACGCTGGCGGCCGCGGCGCGCTCCGCGGGCGGCACGACCGCCATCACCAGGGCCTGCCGCGCCGGGACGTCCATCTGTGAGAGCGCCGCGCGCAGCAAGAGACAGATGATCGCGAGCGGCGCGCTCGGCACCAGCCCGGCAGCGACCAGCAGCAGATTGGCCGGGAGATGGGTATAGACCATGGTGCGCACGAGTCCGATGCGGATGGCCAGCAGCGGCGAGAGGAGCTGGGAGAGACCGCCGAGGACGCTGGTGGCGAAGAAGACGCCGGCCGTCGCCGATGGCGAGAGATCGAACCGCCGGTAGAGCCACAGCACGAGCAAGGACTGGACGACGAATCCACCGCCGAACGAGTCGAGGCTGAAGAGGGCGGCGAGCTGGACCACGATGCGACGCGAGCGCGCGAGCGGCCCGCCGGCCGCGTCCCGGCCCGTCTCGACGGAGGATCCGAGCCTCCGGTAGACGATCGCCGTCGCGACCGCGATGGCGGAATAGACCACGAAGCCCACGCGATCCGGCGTGTCGGACCCCGCGCCGCCGCCGTGCGCGAGCAGCCACGGCGCCGCGCTGGCGAGCGCGCCCAGCCCACCCGCGAAGTTGCCCGCGACGTTGTACCAGGCGAACATGCTGGTCCGGTCTCGGGGGGCCGTGGTCTGCGCCAGGGCGGCCTGCTCGGCGGGGAGGAAGACGCTGACGTCGCCGGCGGACGGGTTCAGCGTTCCGAGCACCGCCACGGCGAGGAGCGGCCAGAAGGCCGTGATGCCGGCGAAGCCGAGGCCGGTGGCGAGCATGAGAACGGACGCGCCCAGGAGGATGCGGCGCCGCTCGAGACGGTGGCCGGCGAGACCGAGAACGATGGTGAGCGCTGCGGACCCGAGAAGCGTCGCGGTGACGATGGCACCGACCTGCACGGGCGTGAACCCGATGGCGGTCAGGTAGCCGGCAAGGAGGACGCTCACCAGGCCGTCGGCGAACCCGCGCAGCGCGCGGGCGAGCAGGATCCGGCGCGCGTCGGGCGTGGGCCGCGGCACGGAGGATGCCGGCGGATCGACCTGCCGGCCCCCCGGGATGGCGGCGACCTGCGATCCGGGCTGCTCGCGTGACGGCCGCGACGGCATGCCGCACGTGTAGGTGCGGCTGCGACCGGGAGTCAACGAGCCCGAGCCCCCGGGCGCGCACGGACCGCCGCGCCAGCGCAGAGGCTACAGCCCGAGTCGGCGCATGAGGCGGTACAAGGTGGTCCGGTCGATACCGAGCGCCTTCGCCGCGGCCGTTCGTTCGCCGTCCGTCGCAGCAAGCGCCGATCGGATGCGCCCGGCAGCAGCCGCGTCGAGAGCGTCCTGCAGCGTGCCGCCGCTCGGACCGGGAGTCGGACTTCGGGTTCCCGCTTCGAGCAGGAGATCCTCGGGCGTCACGGCATCGTCACGGGCGAGCACGACGGCGCGCTCGATGGCGTTCTCGAGCTCGCGGACGTTCCCGGGCCAGCCATGACGCCGCAGCGCGTCCGCCGCCTCGGTCGAGAAGGTGAGCTGCCGTCCGGCATCGGCCGCGTGGCGGGCGAGAAAGTACGCGGCCAGCGGGAGCACGTCCTCCGGTCGTTCGCGGAGCGGGGCGAGCTGGATCGGGATCACGTTCAGGCGGAAGTAGAGATCCTCGCGGAACCGTCCGGCGGCGACCTCGTCGCGCAGCACCCGGTTCGTCGCGCTGACGAGTCGCACGTCGACCGGGCGCGACCGGGTGGCGCCGACCGCGAGCACCTCGCCCTCCTGGACCACCCGGAGCAGCTTCGCCTGCACGTCCTGTCCGATCTCGCCGATCTCGTCGAGGAAGAGGGTGCCGCCGTCGGCGCGCTCGAAGCAGCCGGGGCGCGCCGCGATGGCGCCCGTGAACGCGCCCTTCTCGTGGCCGAAGAGCTCGCTCTCGACCACCCCGTCGGCGAAGGCCTTCACGTTGACGGCGACGAACGGCTTGCCGACGCGGTCGCTCCAGAAGTGCAGCAGGCGCGCCGCCAGCTCCTTCCCGGTGCCGCTCTCGCCCTGGATGAGCACGGAGGCCCGGCTGGGTGCGACGCGCTTCACGAGCTCGAGCAACGCCCGGCTCTGCGGGCTCTCCGCGACGACGGCGTCGGGGCCGTAGCGGGCGCCGACCTCCTGGCGCAGATAGCGGTTCTCGCGCTCGAGGCGCACGAGCTCGAGCGCGCGCGCGACCAGCGCCCGGAGCTCGTCGTTGTCGAAGGGCTTGGTCAGGTAGTCGAAGGCGCCCTCGCGCATGGCCGCCACGGCTGCCGGGACGGTCCCGTGCGCGGTGACGAGGATCACCGGCAGCGCGGCGCGGCGCGCATGGACGGCGCGCATCAGCGCGACGCCGTCCATGTCGGGCATCCTCCAGTCGGTGACCACGACATCGGCGCCGTGGTCCTCGAGCGCCCGCAGTGCCGCCGCACCGCTCGTGCAGGTCTCCGTCTGGTAGCCGGCGCGGGCGAGCGCCGCCGCCATCACCTCCGCCATGCGCGGCTCGTCGTCCACGACCAGGACGCGAGCGATCATGCGAGCCCTCCGGCGGGAAGCCTCACCGTGAAGCGCGCGCCGCCGCCGGCACGGTCGCCGACGTCGATCGTGCCGCCGTGCGCCTCGACGATCTGGCGCGCGACCGCGAGGCCGAGCCCGGTGCCGCGCGGCCGCGTCGTGAAGAAGGGCTCGAAGATCCGGCCGCGAATCTCGGTCGGGATGCCGGGGCCGTCGTCCGACACGGCGAGCTCGACGCCGTCGGCGGCCCCGCGCGCCTCGACCGTCACGGAGCCACCCGGCGCCACTGCCTCGCCGGCGTTCGAGAGCAGTCCGAGCAGGACCTGGCAGACGAGGTCGCCGTCGGCGGTGATCGTCGGCAGGGACGGTGCGTGCTCGCGCCGCAGCCGGACACCGCGGGTGGCCAGGTCGCTGGCGGCGAGGTCGGCCGCCCGTGCGACCACCTCGGCCAGCGGGACCGGTCGAGGGTTGAGCTGGAGCGGGCGGGCGAAGGCGAGGAGCGCGCTCACCACGCTGCTCAGGCGATCGACCTCGGCGATGATGAACGACGCCGCGCGCTGCCCGCTGGCGTCGGCGTGTGGCAGCGTCTCGGTGAGCCCCTGGGCCGCCGAGCGTACGACGGCGAGCGGGTTGCGAACCTCGTGGGCAATCGCCGCAGCGAGCTGGCCCAGGGCGGCGAGCTTCTCGGTCTGGGCGACGCGCGCCCGTGCCGATGCGAGCGCCTCCGCCGTCGCCCGCTCTCGCCGGCGCGTGTCGATGGCGTCGCCGAGCAGGAACCCGAGGAGCGCGCCCGTCCCGCTGAACCAGACCGCGACGTGCCAGAACGCGTCGTGTCCGTTCAAAGCGAACGTGGTGCCGAGCCAGGACAGGATCACCGTGTCGCCGATGCTCACGACGGCGCCGGCGACGGCGCCCCAGACGCGGAGGCCGATCCGGCGGCGCGGTCTCTTCATGGTCGGGGTCGACGGTGCAACTCGCGGGCCGTTCACGGGCCGGCATTGTTTCCCGGGTGGGGAACGGCGCGCAACGAGCCGCGGCGGTGCGCTGCCGCCACGCCCCGTGGCGCGGGCGCCACGGATGGGACGCGGCGGGGCAGTCGACGCGCGGCTCCCCGATGTGGCACGGGACTTGGACCGCTCGGGTCCGAAAGGAGGTCACCATGACCAGAGGACTCCGGATCGCGCTCGGGTTCGTGCTCGCCGCCTTCGCGGCACTCACGGCGTACACCGTCCATCGCTACGGCGCCGCCGAGAGCCTGGCCCTGTGCTTCACGAACGCCGCCACCGTCACGCTGTTCGTCGACGCCTCCATCGCGCTCGGTCTCATCGTCATCTGGATGTGGCAGGATGCGCGGGCGCGGGGCCGCTCGTGGCTGCCGTACGCGCTGCTGACGGTCACCGCCGGCAGCGTGGGGCCGCTCCTCTACCTGGTCGCGGGGCGCAGCGCCGGGACGGGCGCCCGCGCATCCGACGGGAGCCTCGCGGCATGACCTCCGCCGTGCGGGTCCTCGTCGGCGTCGTGCTGCTCGCGTTCGCGTATCTGAACGCGTACGTCGTGTGGCACTACGGCTACCTGGGCTTCTGGCAACTCGTGACCGCCAACGCGGCGACCATCGCCGCCATGGTCGACCTGACGATCGCGCTCGCACTCGTCACCGTCTGGATGTGGCGCGACGCGCGCGGACGCGGCATCTTCCTGGCGCCCTATCTGGTGCTCACGGCGACGCTGGGGAGCATCGGCCCGCTGCTCTACCTGCTGCTGCACGGACGGGCGGCGTCCAGCGAAAAGGCATGACGGCGCCCGTGGGCGACGCGTGACGGGCCGGCGTCCGTCACGCGTCGAGGCGGCCGCGGCGCGCCCCGAGACGACCCGGGCCGCCCTGCGCTAGGCGCAGGCCGTGCGATCGAAGCCGCAACCGGACAGCGTCAGGCAGCGAGTTGCCGCGTCGTAGAAGCCCGCGAAGCGGCAGACCGTGGTGCCGCGCCGGGTGAGCACCGCACCGGCCACCTCGCCCGTCGCACTGACGGCCAGGGCGATGTGATGGTGCTTCCCGGCGTGGGACTCGCGGGTGCTGAGCGTCACCAGCGCGACGGTGTGGTTGGCTGCGGTCCCGACCTGCGGCGCGGCCCGATCCGGGAGCGGATGCGCGAGCAGGGCGGCGGTGAGAGTGGAAGCCAGCATCATGCTCATCATGCTCGCCATGCCGTAGCGCCCCGGCGTACGGATGTGCGCGAGGTGCCCGGCGGCACCGGCTCGCCGAGATGCGACGTTCGCCCGGAGCGGTCGACGAAACGGCGAACGGTCAGCGCAGCGACGCGTACACGGCGTCGAGGAGCCGTGCCGAGCGGGGGTCTCCCGTCAGCCCGAGCTGCATCTGGTTCATGACGTAGCCGAACCCGATCTCCGCCTCGGGATCGGCGAGACCCAGGGAGCCGCCCGCTCCGGGATGGCCGAAGGCGCCGTCGCGGGCCGCCGGCGAGAGGGTCGGCGGCACCATGAACCCCGTGCCGAAGCGCGTGGGAAGCATCAGGACGGCGTCGGGACCGTCGGAGCGCACCTCGCGCGCCGCCCTGATCGTCCCGGGCGCGAGCAGCCGGATGCCGTCGACCTCTCCGGCGAGCGCGGCGTAGACGCGTGCGAGCGCGCGCGCGGTGGCGATGCCGTTCGACGACGGCATCTCGGCGGCGTGCAGCGCGCGCCGGTTCCACATCTCGTCGTAGTGGAAGAGATTCGAGGGGCCGGTCATGGCGCGGGCGAGGAGGGTGTCCGGCGCCATCAGGCGGTCGAGCAGGTCGCGCGCGTCGCCCGCCGGCAGCGGGGGCGCGGGAACGAGCGCCGCAACGCGCGCCTCCTCGGACTCGGGCAGGCCGATCCAGAACTCCAGGCCGAGCGGCGCGGCGATCTCGTCGGCGAAGAACTTGCCGAGGGTCTTGCCGGTGACGCGCCGGACGACCTCGCCGAGGATCCAGCCGTAGGTTCGGAAGTGGTATCCGTGCCGCGTGCCCGGCTCCCACACCGGCGTCTGCGCGGCGGTGGCGGCGACCACGGGCTCCCACGCGAGCACCTGATCGAGGGTGAGCGGTGCGTCCACGACCGGCACCCCCGCGCGGTGGCTGAGCACCCACGCCAGCGGGATGGCCTCCTTGCCCGCGGCGCCGAACTCCGGCCAGTACGCCGCGACGGGCGTGCGGAGGCCGAGCACGCCGCGCTCGACCAGCCGCAGCACGCAGGCCGCCGTGATGCCCTTGGTGACGGAGAAGACCAGCGCCGCGGTCTCACGCGTCCAGGGCCGGTCGCGCTCGCGATCGGCCATGCCGGCCCACAGGTCCACCGCCATCGTGCCGCGATGATACACGCAGCACGCGGCGCCGACCTCGCCGTGGCGCGCGAAGTTGTCCGCGAAGGCATCGCGCACGCGGCCGAAGCGCGGCGCCGCCTCGCCATGAACGTCGACCGGCACGCGCCCTCGTAGCATCCAGCCGGGCAGGGGTCACGCCGCCTCGACGACGAGCGCGACGCACGGGATGGCGCACCGCGCAAGGTCGTTTCGATCTTCCATCGAACGCGGCTCACGTGCCATGCTGCCGCCATGCCTGGACCGATCCCGAGAGCCCTCTACTCCGCCACGCTCCTGGCCGGCGTGCTCCTCGCCAGCGTCGCGACGGCGGGCCGCCGCGCTGCCGAGAACCCGTATCCGGGATACCGGAGCGCGATCTACTCCGAGCCCGCCAACTGGCTCTGCCGTCCCGACGAGGACGACGTCTGCGACCACGACCTCGACGCCACGATCGTCAAGGCGAACGGACACACGAGCGTCGATCACTGGCGGCCCGCGCGCCATCCGAAATTCGACTGCTTCTACATCTACCCGACCATCTCGACCGACCCGGGCCACAACAGCGACCTCGTGCCCGGCGCCGATCAGGAGCTGTTCGTCGTGCGGCAGCAGGCAGCGCGACTGGGCTCCGTGTGCCGGGTCTTTGCGCCCGTCTACCGTCAGGTCACGTTGACCTCGCTCGTGGCCGGCACGACGACGGCGAGCGATGCGGCCATGGCATACGCCGACGTGCTCGACGCCTGGAAGCACTACGTGGCCAACGACAGCGATGGCCGCGGCGTGCTGCTCATCGGCCACTCGCAGGGCGCGAGCATCCTCACCAGGCTGATCAAGAACGAGATCGACCCCAATCCCGACGTGCGGGACAGGCTCGTGTCGGCGATGCTCCTCGGCACCAGCCTCCAGGTGCCCGAGGGCAAGGACGTCGGCGGTGACTTCGCCAGCATCCGTCTCTGCCACACGCCGCACGACACCGGTTGTGTCGTCACCTACGCGTCCTTCCGGTCGACCGCTCCACCGCCGGGGAACTCGCTCTTCGGCCGCTCGCTGCACGCGGGCTGGAAGGCGGCATGCACCAACCCGGCCTCGCTGCGCGGCGGGACCGGCACGCTGCACCCCTTCCTGCCCACGAACGGGCAAGCGCTGCCGATCCTGCCGCCGGTGACCCCGCAATGGGTCGCGGCGTCGAAAGGAGTCACGATCGAGACGCCCTTCGTCACGCTGCCGCGATTCGTCGACGCCGGCTGCGCCGAGGAGAACGGCTTCGTCTATCTCTCGCTCACCGTGAAGGGCGACACGGCCGACCCCCGCGTCGACGACGTCGGCGGCGACCTCACGCCGGAATGGGGCATGCATCTCATCGACGTCAACGTGGCCATGGGCGACCTGGTCGCGCTGGCCGGGAGCGAGGGCAAGGCCTACCGCTCGCACCGGCGCTGACCGGCCTGCCGGCGGGTCACGCCGTGCCGGCGGCGCGTGCCGGGCTCCGCAGATCGACGGCCTGGAGCCACGAGCGGAGCGCCAGGTAGCAGAGCAGTCCGGCGGGCCCGAACAGCAGCGTGAGGAGCAGGATCGGCGACAGCCGATACCCCGCATCGGGTGCGTCGTGCGTCATCCATCGCGCGACGAAGAGATCGAAGCACAGGTAGTGCACCCAGCCCGCGAGGGCGATCCAGGGCGAGGTGAAGAGCTTCATCACGCCGGCCAGGCTGCCGAAGGCGTTCGGATCCAGCCCACGTCGCGACAGGACGAAGCCGACGAGTCCGGTGTAGAGCGCGGCGAGAATCGCCCATGGCCACGTGCTGCGCGTCAGGCCCCGCGCCGCACTCGTGCCCGGCGCGAGGATCCACACTGCCCAGATCGGGAGCGGCAGGAGGTTGGCGATCTGGAAGACCGTGGCGGGCTCCATGGCGGCGCTCTAGGTGGTTTCGCGCACGAACGCCAGCGCTCGCGCGCAGGCTTCGCGCCTTGGGGTGGTACCGTGCCTGTGCTAAGCCAGGCGCATGGAGCTGCGGGGCGCCGTCGCGCTGGTGACGGGAGCGAGCCGCGGGGTCGGACGCGCGATCGCGGTGGCGCTCGCCGAGGCCGGAGCGGACGTCGCATGCGCCGCACGTGCCACCGACGTCTCCCCGCTCGAGATCCCGGGCACGATCGACGAGACGGTGCGCGCGGTCGAGCAGCGCGGCGGCCGCGGGCTCGCCATTCCCACCGACCTCTCGAAGCCCGACCAGGTCGAGGCCATGGTGGCGCGGACCATCACCACCTTCGGCCGCCTCGACATCCTCGTCAGCAACGCCGCCATCACGTTTCCCGGGGACCTCGAGCTGCCCATGAAACGGTGGGACCTGGTGCTCGACGTCAACCTGCGCGCGCCGCTGCTGGCGATGAAGGCGGCGCTCCCCGGCATGATCGCGCGGCGCCACGGCAGCATCCTGAACGTGTCGTCGGCCGCGGCCGTCCTGGCCGTTCCCGGGCTGCTCGTGTACGGCGTGTCGAAGGCGGCGCTCGAACGCCTCACGACCGGCGCCGCGGAGGAGCTGCGGCCCTACGGCATCGCCGTCAACTGCTTTCGCATCGACGTTCCCCTCGCGTCCGAGGGCTTCGTCTACAATGCCCCGGAGCTGGACAAGGCCGACTGGGAGCCGAGCGAAGTGGGGGCGGACGGCGCCCTCTGGATGCTCGGCCAGCCGCCCGCGTTCACGGGCCAGGTCAAGAGCATCACCGAGCTGCGCCGCGAGCACGGCGTGGCGCCGAGCCGGCTCGCGCACTGAGGGGCGAGGGACTCGCGCGGACGGATCGGGTGGCGGACCGGCGAGCAGGCATCCTGCTGCCACTCTTCAGCCTGCGCAGCCCGCGGGACTGGGGAGTGGGGGAGCTCGGCGACGTCGGGCGGTGGTGCGCCTGGCAGGCGTCGGCGGGGCACACGGTCCTTCAGCTCCTGCCCATCGCGGAGATCGGGGGACACGAGAGCAGCCCGTACGCCGCGCTGAGCGCGTTCGCGCTCGACCCGCTCTACCTCACTCTGGACGGGGTCGAGGACTTCGCCGCGGCGGGCGGCGAGGCCGCCCTCTCGGCGGCCGCGCGGCGCGATCTCGAGACCGCGCGGGCGGCGCCGGGGATCGATCGCGCGAGGATCCGGCGCGTCAAGGGCGAGGCGCTCGCCCTGGCGCACGCCCACTTCGAAGCCCACGAGGCGGCGTCCGGTTCGTCGCGCGGCCGTGCCTTCGAGCGTTTCGTCGAGGCCGACCGCTGGCTCGACGACTACGTGCTGTTCCGTGCCCTGGCGCGGCAACACGCCGAGCGGGCGTGGACCGACTGGCCGGCGGGGCTGCGCGACCGCGATCCGGTGGCACTCGAGCGCGTGCGGGTGGCGCTCGCGCCCGCGCTCCGGTTGCTCGCCTGGGTGCAGTGGGTGCTCGCCGTGCAGTGGGAGGAGGCGCGGCGCGCCGCCGCGGCGGTCGGGGTCCGGCTCTTCGGCGACATCCCCTTCATGGTTTCCGAGAACAGCGCGGACGTCTGGTGCCGGCAGGACGAGTTTCGCCTGGATGCCACGATCGGAGCGCCGCCGGATGCGTTCTCTCCGGAGGGTCAGGACTGGGGCCTGCCGATCATCCGCTGGGACGTCATGCAGGGCGGGGACCACGCCTGGTGGCGCGAACGGTGCCGGCGCGCGGCGGCGCTCTTCGACGGCGTCCGCCTCGACCACGTGCTCGGCTACTACCGGGTCTACCAACGGCCGTGCGAGGGGCCGCCGTTCTTCGACCCGCCGGACGAGGGCGCGCAGCGCGCCCGTGGCGAGATGCTGCTGGAGGTCGCCGCCGAGGCGGCCGGCTCCCTGCAGCTGATCGGGGAGGACCTGGGCTCGGTGCCGGACTTCGTTCGCCAGTCCCTGTCGCGGCTCGCCGTCCCCGGCTTCCGGGTGCTGCGGTGGGAGCACGACCGGGGCATCTTCCGCGATCCGCACGGCTACCCCGAGCTGTCGGTCGCCACCAGCGGCACGCACGACACCTCGTCCCTGGCCGCCTGGTGGGAGGACGAGCTCGACGACGACGGCCGGCGCGCGCTCGCCGCGGTGCCGGCGTTCGCGGCGCTGCGCGACGGCGCCGATCGGCTGACGCCCGAGGTCCACGCCACATTGCTCGCCGGCCTCTATGCCGCGGGGTCGGGGCTCGTCGTGCTCCCCTTCATGGACGCCTATGGCGGCAGGGAGCGCATCAACGTGCCGTCGACCGTGAGCGCGGCCAACTGGTCGTATCGCCTGCCCTGGACGGTGGACGAGCTACGGGGCGAGTCGGGTGCCGCTCTCGCGGACCGGCTCCGCGCGCTGGCGCGTTCGTCGGGGCGGATCGGCTAGCCGCCGGGCGCTCCCGTCCGGAGTCCGCTCAGCGGTCTCGGGAGCCGCGCCGCGTGGCGAGCAGGCGCCGCAGACCGATCAGGAGGAGCTGGGCCGCCCCGCATGCCTCGCGCGTGCCGGAGCTCTCGACCTCGAAACGTCCGTCCGGGAGCTCGCGCACCTCGACCCCGCGCGCAGTCAGGAACGCCCGCACCTGCGCCAGCTCCGCCGCACGCAGCTCGAGTGTCCGCTCGGCGTCCCAACGCCGAACGATTGCATCCGCCACCACCTCGATCCCTTCTCGCATGGCGGCGGGACCCTACCGCGGACGAGGCCATCGGGACAAGAGTAGTGTGACGAAGACCTCGTGAAAGGCCGGTGAACCCCCGAACGGGGTCCCGGGCCGGAAAACGGGGTCAGGGATAGCGAAGGCCCCCCTGCCTGGTGGTCCGGAGGTCCCCGGTCATCACGGCGCAGCGGTTCGAGGCCGCGCCGGCCCCCGGAGCGCTGAACCCGACGGTCACCCGCATGCCGCCGGGCCTGGGCATCCGGAGGTCCATGCCCCGGCCGACCGTCCGGGTCCGGAGGACCCCGCTCGCCATCGGCTTGAGCCGCATGCCTTCGATGGCTCGGGCGCTGGCGACGAGGTGCTTGCGGTCGCGGAAGCGGAAGTCGCCGTGCCGCTTGCGGAACTGGCCGGCCGGCAGCTCGGCGCAGAGCACCTCGGGGCCCCCGTCGGCCCGCATCTGCAGGAAGACGTCCTCGCTGAGCGGTGCCGCCGCGAATCCCGGGCTGCCGAGCCGCCCCCGCAGCCTGAGCACCATCCCGCCGTTCCGGCGGAGCTTCAGCCGGGCGCGCCGCAGCGTGCCCGCGAAGCTCTGGGCATCGGTGCAGCAGGCGGGATCCTCGAAGTCGACGAGGCCATTGCCGTCGTCGTCGAGGCAGTTGCCGCAGATCTCGGGCGGGCTGGCGATCGCGGCAGGCGGGCAGCTCGAGCGATCGACGCGGCGGCAGTCCGCAGCGCAGGTGAGGGTGCCTCCCGGGCACGTGCGGCCGTCCAGGTCGTCGCCATCACAGACCTCGCCGCACTCGTCGTCGATCACGCCGTTGCCGCACTCCAGCTCGCCATCCGCGTCGCAGCCGTCGCAGTCGACGGTATTGCCGTCGTCGCACTCCTCGTCACAGTCCAGCACGCCATTGCCCACTGTCTCGATGCTGCAGCGTGCCGAGCAGCCGTCGCAGCTCTCGGCGTTGCCGTCGTCACACTGCTCGCCGGGATCGAGCGTGCCGTCCCCGCAGCGCGGCGGGGAGGGCGGTTGCTGCGGAGTACACGGCCCGGTGGTGAACGCCCCGCAGCCGCTGCAGGTGAGAAACGAGCCGCCCGGCGACGTGCAGGCGACGTCGCCGTCGCACACCTCGCCGGGGCCGACGACGCCGTCGCCGCAGATCGGCGCGGGCGGCAGCGTCGTCGTGGTGGTCGTCGATGCGGTCTCGGCCGCGACGAACTGCACGGTGGTGCGCTTGAAGCGCATGCCGGCGGCGGCGAAGCTGCCCTCGAGGCTGGCGCGTGTGCCCGCCCGGAAGCGGGCCGACGGCGCGCATACCGCGGCGGCCAGGGACCCGCGGCGCGAGACGCGGAGGAGGGAGCCGGCGAGGAAGACGTGCACCTGTCCGGCGGAGACCCCGGAGTCATGAAGCGGCCCGACGCGCGCTGCGTTGCTCGCCGTCAGGCTCTCGGTCACGTAGAGGGTCGAGGGTCCACGGACGAGGACCTGACCGTTGCGCGAGGCGCGCAGGTTGCAGATCGCGTAGGTGCCCGAGAGGAGGAGCGTGCCCGGCCCGCCGGCGCCACCCTCCACCCGCACGTCGCCATAGACGCCGGCAGCAAGCGCAACGGTCGCGCCGTGCGGGACGATGACCGGAGCGTGCAGGGGATCGCAGGCCGGGAACGGGTCGGGGAAGCCGCAGGCCTCGGCGACGCTCGTGAACGGCTGGGCGAACGGCTTCGCCCGGCCGCACGTCGCGCTCGCGCCGCGGCTCGCGGTGGCGAACAGCGCGCTGCACGAAGACCTCGCATCGAGGCGCACCAGCTTGGCGGCGATGCGCGACGAGGGCGCCGCGAGCTCGTGGCTCGACGAGAAGAAGCCGTCGAGCACCGCAACGTCGCCGCTCGACAGCGTGAGCCCGTTCGCGTTGATCCCGTCCGCCGCGAGCAGCGCGTAGTCCGAGAAGAGCGCCTGCGCCTCGGACGATCGCAAGGATGCTGCGCAGGCGAGCAGGATGGTGGCGGCGGTGGCGAGACGAGCGAGGCGCATCGATGAGTTCCCCCCGGGCGGATGCGGTGGTGACGTCGGCGCCAGAGAGTGCAAGCCACGTGCCCCGTGAAAACGCGGCACGCGCCTGCGAGCACGCGCGCGGGCGGTCGCATGCACGCCGGGTTCATGCAGGCGTGCCGCACCAGCGCTCACGTCGTCGCGTCGTCCTCCGGCGCGGTCTCTGGCATGCGCAAGATGTGCTCGCCGAACACATCTCCTGGCATCCCCTGCCGATCCGGTCAGCTTGCGACGGTGGCGACGATGAGTCTATCACGACCGGCCGTGACGCTGACCAGGCGTACGTTGCTCAGGACAGCCGCAGCCGCCGGCGCGAGCGCGCTCGCGGCGTGCGCGCCGCGCGTCGCGGGGCGCGGCGCCCGGTCCGCACCCATCACCCGCACGCTGCCGTTCGAGCGCATCGCGTACGGCAGCGACCCGCAGCAATTCGGCGAGCTGCGAAGGCCGCCGGGGACCGCTCCGTGTCCGGTGGTGGTCGTCGTGCACGGCGGCTTCTGGCTCTCGCAGTATGACCTGAGCCTCATGGTCCCGGTGTGCGAAGCGCTCACCAGCGAGGGGCTGGCGACGTGGAACGTCGAGTATCGGCGCCTGGGCGACCCGGGTGGCGGCTGGGCCGGGACCTTGCTCGACGTCGGTGCCGCCGTCGACCATCTACGCTCGTTCGCGCCCCACCATGGGCTCGAGGTGCGCCGCACCATCACCCTCGGGCACTCCGCCGGTGGCCAGCTCGCGCTCTGGATCGCGGGCCGGCGCTGGATACGGACCGGCGACCTCGCGAGGCCCCGGCCGTTCAAGCCGCGCGGGGCCGTGTCGCTCGCTGGCATCGTCGACCTGCGCAGGGCCTACGACCTCGGCTTGCAGTCGGTGGCGAACCTGATGGGTGGGTCGCCGGCCGAGTTTCCGGCACGCTACGACGCCGCGTCGCCCGCCGCGCTCCTTCCGCTCGGCATCCCGCAGCTCCTCGTCCACGGTACCGCCGATCCCCTCGTGCCCGAGGCGCTGAGCGCGGAGTACCAGCGCGAGGCCAAGGCTCGCGGCGACGAGGTCCGACTCGTGCCGCTCGAGAACATCGGGCACTTCGAGCTGATCGATCCGAAGTCGGCGGCGTGGCCGACCGTGCGCGACGGCGTGCGCGCGCTGCTCGCCTCCTGAGGCGCACGGTTGGGGGGACCCCGCGTACGTGCATCGTCTCGAGCTGGAACAGTCTACGCCGCCGAGGACAGCTCGCGCAGGACGCGCCCGGTGTGCGAGACCTCGCTGCGCGCGACCTGCGCCGGCGGCCCGCAGGCGACCAGGCGTCCGCCTCCTGCACCACCCTCGGGTCCCAGGTCGACGACCCAGTCGGCCTCCTGGACGATGTCGAGGTTGTGCTCGATGGTGACGACGGTGTTGCCGAGATCGACGAGGCGGTGGAGCACCGCGGCCAGACGCTCCGTGTCCGCGAAGTGGAGCCCGGTGGTGGGCTCGTCGAGGACGTAGAGGGTCCGCCCGCGTGATTCCTTCGCCAGCTCGTAGGCGAGCTTGATGCGCTGTGCCTCTCCACCCGAGAGGGTGTTGCTGGGCTGGCCGAGGGTCAGGTAGCCGAGCCCCGTGTCGTCGAGGACGCGCAGTGCGCGCGCCACGGCGGGATGGGGCGAAAAGAAGGCCACCGCCTCCTCGACCGTCATCGCGAGCACCTCGGCGATGGTCCGCCCGGCGTAGCGGACGGTGAGCGTCTCGTCGGTGAAGCGCCGTCCGCTGCAGACGTCGCAGTCGACGTAGACGTCGGGCAGGAAGCTCATCTCCATGCGCACGCGGCCCTGGCCGGCACATCCCTCGCAACGCCCCCCCGCGACGTTGAAGGAGAACCGACCAGCGCTCCAGCCGCGCAGGCGCGCCTCCGGAACCTGGGCGAACAGCCGCCGGATGTCGTCGAAGAACCCGACGTAGGAGGCTGGCGTGGACCGGGGCGTGCGACCGATCGGAGTCTGGTCCACCTCGACGGCGCGTGCGAGATGCTCGCTCCCCTCGATGGCGCGATGGGCCCCCACGCGGCCGTCGGGCAGCTCCAGCGCGCGGCGGACGCCGCGATAGAGGACGTCGCGTACGAGCGTGGACTTCCCCGATCCGGAGACGCCCGTGACGCAGGTCCAGGCGCCGAGCGGGAGGCGCACGTCGAGATCACGCAGGTTGTGCTCGCGGGCACCGCGCACGACCAGCCAGGCGCGATCGTCGAGCGCCCGGCCGGGAGCGGTCCGGCCGCGGGGAGCGGCGAGATAGCGGCCGGTGACCGACCCGGGCACGGCGGCGAGCTTCGCGGGCGGCGCGACGGCGACGACGTGACCACCCTGGACTCCGGCCCCCGGACCCAGGTCGACGACCAGGTCGGCACGCCGGATGGTGGCCTCGTCGTGCTCGACGACCAGCACGGTGTTGCCGCGGCCGCGCAGCTCCTCGAGGGCATCGAGCAGCATCGCATTGTCGCGCGCGTGCAGGCCGATGGTGGGCTCGTCGAGCACGTAGCAGACGCCGCGCAGGTTCGATCCCAGCTGCGCCGCCAGGCGGATGCGCTGCCCCTCGCCGCCCGAGAGCGTGTCCGCGCGGCGGTCGAGGCCGAGGTAGCCCAGCCCGACCTGCTCGAGGAAGGCGAGGCGCGGCGCGATCTCGCGCAGGGGTCCCTCCGCGATCGATCGCTCGCGGGCGCTGAAGTGCAAACGAGCGATGGCAGGGGCGGCGTCGGCCACGCTCAGTGCCATCAGGTCGGCGATCCCGTGCCCGTGCACCCGCACTCCGCGTGCGCGCGGGTTGAGCCGCGTGCCGCTGCACCCCGGACAGGGCTGCTCCACGGTGAAGGCCTCGAACCCCGCGGGGTCTTCCGCCAGTGCGCTGCGGACCGCCTCGATGGTCCGGTCGCGCGCCAGCCGGCGGTGCCGGGCGGTGAGTCGCTCGACCGGGCGGTCGAGGGGAACGCCCGCGGCGCGCAGGCTCGCCAGCAGCCGGCGCCTGTCGGCACGCCGCTCCGCGTCCTCGAACGGCAGGAGCGCGCCGTCGGCCAGGGAGTGCCCCGCTGCGAGCACGCTCTCGGGGTCGAGCTGGGTTTGCACGCCTGCTCCGGCGCAGTCGGGGCACGCGCCCTGACGGCTGTTGAAGGAGAAGAGTCGTGGATCGAGCGGCGGGAAGCCGATGCCGCACGCCGGACAGAACAGGCGCTCGGAGTAGAGGCGCTCGGCGCCATCGCCCTGGACGACGACCGCGCCGTTTCCGAGCCGGAGCGCACGGGTGAGGTGATCCTCGAGATCGTTCCCGCGCGCAGGGACATCGGACGCCACCACGAGGTCGATGTCGTGCTCGCGGTAGCGGTCGAGCAGCCCGGCGCTCGCGAGCGCGACGCGCCTGCCGTCGATGCGGGCCTCCGCCAGCCGGAGCTTGCGGGCTCCGGCGAGGATCTCCTTGTGATATCCCTTGCGTCCGCGAATCACGGGCGCGAGCAGCGTCACGCACCCGGCGCCGAGATCGCGGCGCACGCGGTCGAGAATCTGCCGGCGCGTCTGGGATCGGATCGGTTGCTCGCACTGCGGGCAGTGCTGCACCCCGACCTTGGCGAACAGCAGCCGCAGGTAGTGCGCCACCTCCGTCACCGTGGCCACCGTCGAGGTGCGGCCGCCGCGTGACAGGCGCTGCTCGATCGCGACCGTGGGCGGGAGCCCGGTCAGGAGATCGACGTCCGGCTTGGCCATCACGTGGAGAAACTGCCGGGCGTACGCGGACAGGCTGTCGATGTACCGTCGCTGTCCCTCGGCATAGAGCACGTCGAAGGCGAGCGACGACTTGCCGGATCCGGAGAGTCCGGTGAAGACGATCAGGCGGTCGCGCGGCAGCTCGAGGGTGACGTCGCGCAGGTTGTGCTCGCGGGCACCGACGATGCGGATGCCGCCGGAGATCGCCCGCGGCGCCGCGCGCCAATCGGGCTCGGCATCGGCCGCGCGGCCCGTCGGCTCGGCCAGCACGTCGCGCAGGAAGCGTCCGGTGGGAGAGCCCGGCATCGCCGCGATGCGCTCGGGCGGACCCTGCGCGATCACCCGGCCTCCGGCGTCGCCACCGTCGGGGCCGAGCTCGAGCACCCAGTCGGCGCACTTCACCACCTCGAGGTTGTGCTCGATCACGAGCAGCGAATGCCCGCGCTCGACGAGGCGGGCGAAGCAGGCGAGGAGCCGCTCGATGTCCGCCAGATGGAGTCCGGTGGTCGGCTCGTCGAAGATGAAGAGCGTGTGGGCCCGGGCCTCTCGTCCGAGGTGGGCGGCGAGCTTCAGGCGCTGGGCCTCGCCGCCCGACAGCGTCGAGAGCGGCTGGCCGAGGCGCAGGTAGTCGAGCCCGACGTCGGCGAGCGGTTGCAGCCGCGCGCGGACGTCTGCCTCGCCCTCGAAGAGGGCGATGGCCTCGGCCACCGTCAGGTCGAGGACCTCGCGGATCGAGCGCCCCTGCCAGCGGACCTCGAGGATCTCGGGCTGGAAGCGCGCCCCCTGGCACTCCGCGCACGGCACGTAGACGTCGGAGAGGAACTGCATCTCGATGCGCTCGAAGCCGTCGCCCGAGCAGGTCTCGCAGCGGCCGCCGGCGACGTTGAAGGAGAACGTCGCCGGGGTGTAGCCGCGCAGCCGGGCCAGGTCGGTGCGGGCGAAGCAGGTGCGGATGCCCTCGTAGGCCCGCAGGTACGTCGCCGCGTTGGCCCGCGGCGTCGAGCCGATCGCACTCTGGTCGACGAGCACGACCTCGGCGATGCGCTCCGCCCCCTCGATGGTGCGGTGGGCGCCGGGCACGCCGTCGGGCTGCCCGAGCCGCTTGCGGACGGCGCGGTAGAGCACGTCGTCGATCAGGCTCGACTTGCCGGAGCCGGACACCCCGGTGACGGCGACGAAGCAGGCGAGCGGCACGTCGACGTCGACGTGCCGCAGGTTGTTCGCCGACGCGCCACGGATGCCGAGCGCGAGACCCGGGATGGGCCGGCGCCGTCGCGCGGGAATCGGAATGGCGCGGCGCCCCGAGAGGAAATCGGCCGTGACGGACTCGCGGGCCGCAGGCAGGTCGTGCACGGGGCCAGCGAAGAGCACCTTGCCGCCGTGCTCGCCGGCGCCCGGCCCCAGGTCGATCACGTGGTCGGCGGCACGGATGATCGTCGGGTCGTGCTCGACCACCACGACCGTGTTGCCCTGGTCGCGCAGGCGGTGGAGCAGGCGCACCAGGCGTTCGGTGTCGCGCGGATGGAGCCCGATGGATGGCTCGTCGAGGACGTAGAGCGTGTTCACCAGGGACGAGCCCACGGCGGTGGTCAGGTCGACGCGCTCGAGCTCGCCGCCGGACAGCGTCCGCGACTGGCGATCGAGCGTCAGGTAGCCCAGCCCGACCTCGACCAGGTAGCGCAGCCGGCTGCGCACCTCGCCGAGGATCAGCTCCGCCACGGCCTCGGCCTGTCCGCTGGCGAGCGGCAGGTCTGCGAACACGCGCGCCGCCTCCGCGATGGGCAGGCCGTTCACCTCGGCGACGTTGAGCCCCGCGACGCGGAAGTCGAGCGCCTCGGGTTTCACCCGGGCGCCGGCGCAGGAGGGGCACAGGCGATAGCTGCGGTAGCGCGCCAGGAAGACCCGCACGTGCATGCGATAGGTGCGGCCTTCGAGCCAGCGGAACCAGCGTCGCACCCCGGGGTAGTGCCCGCGTCCGTCGCCGTCGAGCACCAGCGCCTGGCGCTCGGCGCCGAGGGCTTCCCACGGCACGTCCGTCGGGATGCCGCGACGGCGGCAGAACTTGAGCAGCTCGCCGCGCTCCCAGGCGGTGGCCTTGGTCGACCACGGCTTGATCGCGAGGCCGGCGATCGTCCGTCGCGGATCGGGGATGACCAGGTCGAGGTCGAGGTCGATGATGCGGCCGAAGCCGCGGCAGGGCTCGCAGGCGCCGAGCGGGCTGTTGAACGAGAACAGGTTCGCCGTCGGCTCGCGCACGACGTAGTCGCAGCGCGCGCAGGCGAGGGCAGTGGAGAAGCGCACGACGGCGCCCTCGTGCTCGGGCAGGAGCACCGCGGCGCGCCCGCGTCCGTGCCGGAAGGCCTGCTCCATGGACTCGACCAGGCGGCCCCGGTCCGCGGCTCGCAGCCGGACCCGGTCCTGCACCACGGTGAGCGTGCCCTCCGAGGGCGCGTGGTCGAGGTCGTCGAGCGCGACGACCCCGTCCGCGCCGAGGACGCGCAGGTAGCCGGCCCCGAGCAGGCCCTCGCGGACCTGCGGCCACGGAAGCGCGGCGGGTAGCGCGAGCTCGAAGACGACCAGGGCGCGGGCGTCGGGGTACGCCGCGAGCAGGGAGGCGGCGGCACTCTCGGGGGTGTCACGCGTCACGGGAACGTCGCAGTTCCTGCAGTACGGCACGGCGATCTTGGCGAAGAGCAGCTTCAGGTAGTCGTGCAGCTCCGTCATGGTGCCGACGGTCGAGCGCGAGGTCTTGACGGGGCGGCTCTGATCGATCGCGATGGCCGGAAGGATGCCCTCGATGCGCTCCACCCGTGGTCGCTCCATCCGATCGAGGAACTGCCGCGCGTAGGTCGAGAAGCTCTCGACGTACCGGCGCTGGCCCTCGGCGTAGAGCACGTCGAAGGCGAGGCTGGATTTGCCCGACCCCGACACCCCCGTCACGACCGTGAGCCGGCCGAGCGGAATGCGGACGTCGATGCCCCGCAGGTTGTGCTCTCGGGCTCCGGCGATCTCGATGGCGTCTACGATGGCCACGGGCGGCATGGGTGAATCCCGCAGTATAGCCGAGGCGGCTGCCCGCGGAAGGGCCGGCCGTCGTCGGCGAGCCCGCGGCGCGCTCCCCGCTATGCCGAGCGGTGCGTCTCGGGCTCGGGCAGAACGAGCGTGAGACCGGAGGCGAGGCGCCGCGTCGTGGTGACGGCGGTCTCGTCGTCGTAGCCGACCTGCTCGCCGTCGGGAATCACCGCGCCCGCGCACACCAGCGCGCGACGCACGCGCGCGCAGCGGCCGATGCGGCAGCCGTCGAGCAGCAGTGAGTCCTCGACCTCTGCGCCGACGTCGACGAGGGTGCCGCGGCCGACCACGCAGCGGATGACGGACCCGCCACGGATGACGGCGCCCTCGCCGAGAAGCGCATTGAGGGCCTGACCCGGGTGGGACGACGCGCCGCACACGACCTTGGCAGGCGGCAGGCCCTCGCTCGCACCGACCAGGGGCCAGGTCGGATCGTAGAGGTCGAGACCCGGCGCGTCGGTGCACAGCTCCATGTGCGCGGCATAGTAGGCCTCGACGGAGCTGGGCTCGTGCCAGTAGGGGCGGCGGGCGCCGGCAGCCGCGGTGGCGAGATCGCGTGCCACGACGCGGTGGCGGCGGACGAATGCCGACACCAGGGTCGAGTCGTCCTCGCCTGGCACCTCGGCGGCGGCGGACAGGAGGCCGGGTAGGCTGCCCGCCCGCACCACCAGATCGCCGGTCCAGTTCAGCGCACCATGCGACTCGGCGGGCCCGTCGGCGGGCTCGACCCGTACCGTCCCGCTCGCGTCCACCGCCAGCCGGCAGCCGCCGGAGGAGCCGTCGTCGGGCAGGCAGAGGAGGGCGAGGTCGATGCCGTCCGCCTCCGGGTGGCTGAGCACGGGGCGCAGATCGGCGTCGAGGATGTGATCGGCGACCAGCACCACGACGAGCGTCGACGGCTCGTATGGCGCGGAGCCCGCGCACGCGCGCAACGCCGGGAGCAGGCGCGCCCCCGGACGGGGCGCCGCGCGCCCGCCGGTGCCGTCGAGCACGCGCAGCCCCGAGTTGCGCAGCGTGGTGCGCGCAAAGTCTCCGAGCCGGTAGCGCGCCGCGAACGGCGCGCATGCCACGTCTGCCGGTACCCCGAGCGGCGCGAGCGACTCGCTCGTGCCTCCGCCGACCACGACACCAACCATCGGCCCCCCGCTGCTGCGTGCGTCCCCGGAGTGGCATCCGATCGGGCGCTCACTCGCACCGCCAGATCCACCGCACCAGCCTCAACGTGCGGAACGCCGCCGAGTGTACCAGGGTGAACGGACTTGGCAAGGAACCCGGCGCCAATCGCCGGCGGTTACTGGTAGGCGACCTTGCGTGCCGTGAGGACCTGGATGTCCGCGATCAGCTCGCGGACCGCGGAACGCGTCTGCCGGGCATTGCGCCGCAGCTCGCGCTCGAGCTGGATCCGGCGCCCGTCACGCAGGGAGCGGTTGCGGAGCTGGAGGTGGGCGCGCTGCATCTCCGCACGCCGATCGAGCAGGCGGTCGACCTTGGCCAGCGCGAGGAGTCGCACGCGGGGCTGAGGCGATCCATCGGCGACCGCGAGGAGGCGCGACAGCAACCCGACGTGGTGGCGGTTGACGTCGTCGGCCAGCTTGGCGTCCGCCCGCACGATGATCAGGCAGAAGGACGCCTCGTATTCCCGCAGCGCGGCCTCGACCTGGCGCGCCCGCAGCGCGGCGTCGCCGCGCGTCACACGTCCGATCGCCCGGCGCAGCCGCATCCGCTCGACGGTCGACAGGATGGGACGGAGCAGGGGCTGGGCGATCAGGAGCGACAGGCCGACGACCAGCGTCAGTGCCATCGGAAGCAGCACGAGGGCCACCAGCGCGGTCGACATGCGAGCACTGCGACTCTACGGCAACGATCAAATACTGACAAGGGGTGATGTCAGCAGACGACGCGGTGATCGAGGGCCGGGAAGACGCCATGCCGATCCTCGAGTGCCGCGAGCGCCGGAAGATCGATCGTGCCGCGCTCGACGGCATCGCAGAGCCACCGACAATGGTCCAGGCTCTCCACCGTCCGCCGGGTGCCGTACTCCCCGGTGGTCTCGCGCGCCATCATGAAGGCCCAGTCGCTCGCCTGCGCCAGCAGCAGCTCGCGCAGCGCCTGCGTGAGGGCGCGGCGGACGGCGGGGTCGGCCGGGACGCCATCGCAGCACAGGCGCACGAGGCGACGGGCGGCACCGTCCAGGTGGGAGTATATCCAGTCGTTGGCCGGTCCGAGCCAGACCTCGTGGTGCCCCTTTGCCCCCCACGTGCTCGCCGCCGGCGTGGCCTGCTGGACGATCGGATGGCGGTCGAGGTCGTCCGAGAGCGTGGTCGCCGTGACCTCCGGGCTGGTCGGGAGCTGCCGGAGGACTTCCTCGAGCCAGACCGGTCCCTCGTACCACCAGTGTCCGAAGAGCTCGGCATCGTACGGGCAGACGAGGATCGGCGGGCGGTCCATGCGGCGGCGGAGCCATGCGACCTGCGCACGCCGCGCGGCGACGAAGTGCGCCGCATCCTCGATGGCCCGCGACCGGGCACGCTCGGGGTCGTAGGGCTCCTTCAGGTCGGTGTTGCCGGTGATGCGGTGATACTTGAGGCCGGTGGCCGTGCGACGGTCACCCGACACGAACGGGCGGAGGGCTTCTTCCGGCAGGTCGAAGCCGATGTCGCGATGAAAGTCGCGATACCAGGGATCGCGCGGGTAGCCGACCTCCGCGCTCCAGACCTGGGTGGCGCTGTCGGGGTCGCGCCCGAAGGCAGCCACCCCGGAGGGGCAGGCGACCGGCGCATAGGCTCCGTAGACGGGTTGCGGCGTGGCGTGGGTCAGCCCGTGCGTGTCGACCACGAAGTAGCGGCAACCCACGCGGGCGAGCTCCGCATCGAGGCCGGGCTCGTAGGCGCACTCGGGAAGCCAGAAGCCCGGCGCGGGCCGGCCGAAGTAGCGCCGGTACTCGGCGGTGCCGATCTCGATCTGGGCGCGCACCAGGGAAGGCGAGGCGGCGAGCAGCGGGAGCACGGCATGGGTTGCAGCGGTCGTGATGATCTCGATCCGTCCGCGCTCCTGGTGGCCCCGGAGCACGCCGGCGACGTCCTGCCGCCAGTCGTCGAGAAAGCGCGCGCGGGTCCGGATGAAGCGCCGGAGATACATCTCCGCGCATCGATGCCAGGCCGGCTCGTCGCGGGTACGGCGTTCCTCGCGCTTGCTGAGGCCGACCAGCCGATCGAGATGCTCGAGATAGCGGCCACGCAGCAGGCGGTCGCCCAGCATCGCGAGCAGGGTCGGGCTGAGCGAGAGCGTGAACGGGGCATGCACGCGATCGCGCTCGAGGGCGGCGAGCATGTCGAGCAGGGGCAGATAGGTTTCCGTGAGGGCCTCGAAGAGCCAGCGCTCCTCGAGCGACTCGCGATGCTCGGGGTGGCGGACGAAGGGAAGGTGGGCGTGCAGCAGCAGCGCGATGCCTCCCTGCACCATCCTCGGCCTCGCTCGGCTCAGCGGAGCGGCAGCGCGTCGCTCGCACGCGAGGTCCGCGGCAGCGAATCGCTCGACGGCACCTCGGCGCCGGACGGCGCGGGGTCACCGCGGCCGGCGGGCGCCGGCAGCCCGCTCGGTACCCGCTGTCCCGACCAGGTGCCCGCGACGTCGGTCGCGACGGCCTCGCTGCCGAGCGCGACCCAGCGCACGGCCAGATCCGACGAAGGCCAGGCGGCCGGCGTCGTGACGGTGTTCGATGACATCAGCGGGACGAAGCGTCCGGTCCGGGTCCGCAGCCCGACCTCCACGCGGTAGGCTCGCCCGGGGCGTGCGACCGGGAAGTGGATGCGCTGTGCTCCCGGCTCGAGCTCGATGTCCCAGGACGGGAGGCCGTCTTCCTGCGGTCCGTGAACGCGAAGGACCTGACGGACGCCTTCGCCCTCGCTTCCCAGCTTCCGCAGGGCCTCGACGCGCTCGATGGACGAGATCTCCCAGTGCGCGAACAGCCACCACGGATCGCGCGCCAGGAGGACCACGCGGTTCAGGTCGTAGGCGCGCGGAAGCGCTCGGCCGCCATCGGGGAGCACGGCGGGAGGCGCCGCGTGCGGTGTCGGGGCGGGTGCGGCAGGCGGCTGGTCCTCGGCCGGCGCCTCGAGCTGCGGGCGCGGGGTGCCGGGTGTCAGGAGACGACGAAGCCCGCCAAAGAGAGGTCGGAGATGCTGCTCGATTCGCCGGGCCGCCGCGTACACGACGGCGTGGAGGGTCTCGAGCGCCGCCGCTCCCACGCTGGCAAGGTTGGTCGAGCTCACACGGCGATGCTAGCGGCTGGATCGCGGTGCGGCAAGAATTCGCCCGTCGGGGGACCTCAGGGAGCCGAGCGGGAGGCGCGGCCGAGGGCGTGGAGCGCCGCGGCCGGCTCGCTCGCGCGCAGCAACGTCTCGCGCAGCGGAGGGGAGCGCAGCAGGGTCGCGATGCTGGCGAGCGTGTGCAGGTGATCGTTGCTTGCATCGGGCGGCGACAGGATGAGCCCGACGATCCGGATGGGCACGGTCGGCACGGGCTCGTAAAAGCCCTCCGCGGACAGCGCGAGCGCGACCACGGTCTTGCCGAGGCCGTCGAGCCGCGCATGCGGTACGCCGATGCCGATGTCGAGGACTGCCGTCGACGCTTCCCGCTCGCGCGCGACGACCGCACTGACGGCGCCGGCTCGTTGCGTCTCCGCGAGCGCCCCGGCACCGACGAGAGTCGCCACCAGGCCGGCGATGGTGTCGGGAAAGCCCCGCCATGGCGGCGCGATCGCGATCAGCTCGGGACGCAACCGGGAGACGAAGCTCATGGGTGCCGTGTCGTCTAGCGTTCCCGCTGGAGAATGACAACGAAACACACCGCCGCCAGCCGTCCCACGGTCACGCCGATGCGACGAAGGCTGCGGCGAGCGTGCCGCGATAGACCAGGGTTGCCCCCCCCGTGAGACGGACCCGATAGGCCTCGTCCACCTCGACTCGCAGCACGCCGCCGTCCATCACGACGGTGACGGCTCGGGCCGTGTGGCCCAGGCGAACGCAGGCAGCCGCGACCGCGCACGCGCTGCTGCCCGAGGCGAGAGTCTCGCCGGCGCCGCGCTCCCAGACCCGCACGCGAACCCGCCCCCGTCCCTCGATCCGGGCGAGCTGCACGTTGGTCCGGCGCGGAAAGAGGGGGTGGTGCTCCAGCGCGGGGCCGAGGCGGGCGAGATCGGCGGCGGCGGGGTCGTCGACGAAGACGACGCAGTGCGGGTTCCCGAGGCCGACCGCGGTGACACGGAGGGTAGCGCCTTCCACCCGGGTCGGCTCGTCCACGACGTCGCGCGGCGAGCCGCTGCACGGGACGTCCTCGCTGCGAAAGCTCGCCGTGCCCATGGCGACGGTGATGTCGGCGATCCGCCCGTCCTGGCGGCCGATGCGACACTCGACGACACCCCCTGGCGTCTCGATCGTGAAGCGGTCGCCCCGGACCCGTCCGTCCTCGCTCAGCCAGCGTGCGAAGATGCGCAGCCCGTTGCCGCTCTTCTCCGCCTCGCTGCCGTCGGGGTTGAAGATGCGCAGCCCGGCGTCGGCCCGCCCGGACGGCACCAGCGCGAGCACGCCGTCGCCGCCGATGCCGCGATGGCGATCGCACAGGCGGCGCACGACGCCCGGCGTGAGCGCGAACGACAGAGCGGCCGGCTCGACGACGACGTAGTCGTTGCCCAGCGCGTGTCCCTTGACGAACGTGTCGGGCACGACCGGAGCCATGCCGGAGCGCTGCGAGTTTCTCAACCGTCGGCGATCTGGTATTGCGCCACGTCTCGAATGAGTACCGCCGACGATCTCCGGGACGTGCGCCCGGGACGCCAGCGCGTCTCGATGCTGCTTGCGGTGCTCGTGACGCTCCCCGGTCTCGCGCTGCGTCTCGGTGAATTCGGCCTGTCGCATCCCGCCGAGGCGCTGGTCTACGGGCTCGCCATCGTGGGCGCGGCGTTCATGCTGTCGTGGGGCGCGGAGGTGGCCCAGCTCGACGTCTCCGCCGGGCTCGCGATCGCGCTCCTCGCCTTCGTCGCGGTGCTGCCCGAGTACGCGGTCGACCTGGTGTTCGCCTTCAAGGCCGGCGGCGCGGTCGCGGCGTACGGGTCGGCCTGCCGGCCGCCCGGCGCGCCGGAGGAAAGTCCGTGCTCGCTGGCGCTCGCTAACATGACCGGCGCCAACCGCCTGCTCATCGGCATCGGCTGGTCCATGGTGGTCTTCGTCGCCTGGTACCGCGCGCGCCGGACGGGCGCCCGACTGACCGAGGTGGTGCTCGATCGGAGCCACGCGGTGGAGCTCGCCTTCCTCGCGATGGCGACGCTGTACTCGCTGACGCTCCCCCTGAAGCAGAGCGTGACGCTGCTGGATGCGGCCATCCTCGGGGGCATCTTCATCGCCTACACGGTCCGCATCGCCTCGGCGCCCGCGGAAGAGCCGCACCTCGTCGGCCCGGCGCGCTACCTCGGCACGCTCGGCGCCGGTGCGCGGCGTACCGCCGTGGCCGCGCTCTTCGTCTACGCCGCGATCCTCATCCTGCTGGTCGCCGAGCGCTTCGCCGATGCGCTGGTGGGGACCGGCCGCGAGTTCCAGATCAGCGAGTTCCTCCTCGTCCAGTGGCTCGCGCCGCTCGCCTCGGAAGCACCGGAGCTGCTGGTGGCCGGGCTCTACGCCTGGCGCCTCAACACCAACGCCGGCCTCGGCACGCTCGTATCCTCGAAGGTGAACCAGTGGACGCTGCTGGTCGGCTCGCTGCCGATCGTGTTCGCCATCGCCTCGGGGAGCCTCTCGGGTCTGCCCGTCGAGCCACGCCAGCGCGAGGAGCTGCTGCTGACGGCGTCACAATCGGTGTTCGCGGTCGCGACCCTGGCGTCCCTCTCCCTCTCCTTGCGGGAGGCCAGCCTGCTGCTCGTGCTCTTCTTCGCGCAGTTCGTGATCGGGGCGCTGGTGCCGACACCATACCACGGGATCGAGCTGATCGCGGTCTCGGTCGTGTACCTGGTGCTCGGGGCGGTGATCCTGGTCCGCAACCGGGGACTGATTCGGGGTCTGCTGCGTGACGGCCTGCGCACCCCGCACGAGGAGCTGCGAGCAGCGTAGCGCGACCCGAGACTTCGTCTCGGGTCGAGACGGAGGGCGAGACTTAGACTCGATGAACAGTGCGTTCGTCGTGCCGCGAGCGGCGAAGCCGGCCGCGGCACGGCGTTCGCCCGATCCACCCAAGGTACACGCTCGCCTCCGCTTTCGACCCGAGACGAAGTCTCGGGTCGCTCTCTCCTAGGCGAGAACGCCCGCCGCGCGGAGTCGCTCGATCTCGTCGGGCGCGAGGCCGCACACGTCGTGCAGGACCTGGTCGGTATCGGCACCCAGGCACGGCGCGGCGCTCCGGACCCGCGACTCGCTGCGCGACATGCGCCACGGGACTCCGAGGTGCGTCAGGGCCCCGACCTCGGGATGCTCGTGCGTGACCGGGAAGCCGCGCGCCGCGAGGTGCGGATCCTCGGCGAGGTCCTGGTTCGTGGCCGAGACGAAGGAGGCGATACCGGCGTCCTGCAGCGCGGCCACCGCGTCCCCGGGCTCCCTGCTCGCGCTCCACGCGGTGACCAGCTCCTCGAGCTCGTCCTCGTGCCGCTTGCGCGCGCCGAGGGTGGCGAAGCGCGGATCGCCGGCGAGCGCGGCTCCTCCGACGAGGCGCGCGAAGCGGCGCCACGCGTCGTCGTCGTCGATGGCGATCGCGATCCAGCGATCCTCGCCGGCAGCGCGGAACACGCCGTGCGGCGCCATGTGCGGATCGCGGTTGCCGTCGCGCGGCGGCGGGGCGCCGTTCATGGTCTGCTCGAGGATCGCTTCCGGGAGGACGGCCATCGACGTCTCCCACTGCGACATGTCGATGTACTGACCGCGTCCGGTGCGGGCCCGATGCAGCAGGGCGGCGAGCACCGCGACCGCCCCGTGCAGTCCACCCGTCGGGTCGCCGTACGAGATGCCCACGTGCATCGGGGGATGGCCACGGTAGCCGGTCACCGACGACATGCCCGAGAGCGGCACCTGGGCCGGGCCATAGGACACCTTGTCGTTGTCCGGACCGGTGGCGCCGTACCCCGAGAGCGCGATCATGACGACGTCGGGGCGCAGGCCGCGTACGACGTCGTACCCCAACCCCATGCGCTCCATCACGCCGGCGGCGAAGTTCTCGACCACGATGTCGCTCGCCGCACACAGCCGCTTGGCGACCTCGAGGCCTTCGGGCCGCTTCAGATCGAGGGTGATGCTCTTCTTCCCCTGGTTGTACTGGTTGAAGTACCCGCTGCGGTTCGGGCCCGGCTGGAAGCCGGCGAACGGCGGGAGCAGGCGCGTGACGCAGATCCGGGTCGCGCTCTCGACGCGGATCACCTCGGCACCGAGGTGCGCGAGCTGGAGCGTGCAGAACGGACCGGCCCACACCCAGGTGAAGTCCGCGACCCGCAGCCCGTCCAGCGGGGCGCGCCGGCTCATCGCACGACCCCGGCCTGCGCCAGCGCGCCGGCATCGAGCCCGACCTCGGCGAGCACCTCGGCGGTGTGCTGTCCGAGGCACGGCGCCGGGCGCCGCAGCGTCCACGGCGTGTCCGAGAAGCGATAAGGGGCGCCGGGCATGGTGACGGCGCCCGCGACCGGGTGGTCGAGGGTGACGAAGAACCCGCGCGCGCGAAGGTGGGGGGAGTGCAGCAGATCGCCCATCGTCGAGACGGGCGCGAAGGGCACGCGGCGGCGCTGCGCGGCGTCGTAGAGCTCCTCCACCGATTGCTCGCGGCACCAGTCCTGGAGGAAGGCCTGCAACGCGTCGAAGTTGGCGCCGCGCGCGAGCCGGTTCTCGAAGAGCTCCATCTCCGCCCACTCCGGGCTGCCCATCACCTCGACGAACTGCCGCCACTGGTGCTCCTCGACGCAGCAGAGGAAGATCCATCCGTCGCGACACTCCATGAAGCACAGGGGCTGGATGGGCTTGGCGCCGAGCCGCGACGCGACCAGTCCGCAGTAGGGCCAGAACTCGAAGGTGAGCTCCAGGATCGCCGCCAGGGACTCCTGCACCGAGACCTCGACGTGCTCTCCCCGGCCGCTGCTCAGGCGCGCAAACAGCGCCCCGAGCGAGGGAATGGCCGCGTTCAGGCCTGCCTGGAAGCCGCTCTGCTGGCCGAAGGCGCGCAGCGGCGGCAGCTCGGGGTGCGCGGGGTCGCCGTTGAGCGTCGCCACGCCGCCGGCGCACCATGAGACCAGATCGGTCGCGCGGTAGTGGGCGTGGGGTCCGGAGAGACCGAACGGCGCGATGGAGGTCATGACGAGGCGGGGATTGACTCCGCTCAGCCGCTCCCAGTCGAGCCCGTGCGCGGCCATGTCGGTGGGATGCACGTCGTGCAGGAGCAGATCCGCATCCGCCGCCAGGCGGTGCAGCACCTCGGTCCCTTCGGGACGGCGGAGGTCGAGCACGATGCCGCGCTTGTTGGCGTTGAGATAGAGGAAGAGGCCGCTCGTCTCCGGGTTCGGCACGCCGCCCGGAAAGGGCCCGCGCCGGCGCGCCGGGTCGCCCTCCGGCGGCTCGATCTTCACCACGTCCGCCCCCAGGTCGGCGAGCAGCTTGGTGCCGTAGGGCGCACCCACGGGTCCGCCGACCTCGAGCACGCGCAGGCCGTCGAGCGCGCCCGCCACGATCAGCTCCCGACGGCCAGCCGAGCGAGCTCGTCGATCGACGCCGGTTCGTCGACGGCGCCGAGGCGAACCATCAGCTCGGTGTGCGAGTGCTCGGCCACGGGCCACTCGCGGGCCACCCGCCAGCCCGCGCCGGTTCGCTCGCACAGGTGCACGCGCTGCTGGTCCTCGGTCAGGCCGATCGCCGCACGCTCGCTCGGGGTGGTGGCGAACAGCGCGTAACCGGGCTCCTTCATGGTGACGAAGTACACGCGGCGGTGCTCCTAGCAGAGCGTCGGTCGCGGAGGCAATCCGGCGTCAGCGCTGGGGGCAGACGCCCAGCGTGCCGAAGCGGACCGCGCGCGAGTAGGCGATCACGCCGAGGCCCTGGGCGCCGAACTCGCCCAGCGCGGCGAACCCGCCGTCGGTACTCTCGCTGCGCGACCAGTCCCAGCTCGTCCGGAGCAGATGCTCGCCGTGCGCCCGCTGCCAGAGCAGCGTGTCCCAGGCGATCTCGACCGCGCTCCGCCGGCGCGGCACGGCGGGGGTCGCTGGCCCGAGCGCGGCGAGTACCTCGTCCTGGGCGCGGTAGCCCAGGTTGAACGTCGCCGGCAGTGGCTCACGGCGCACCAGGCGCCACCCCGCGGGACACGTCTCTTCGGTCGCGAAGGGCTGCTCGTCGACGGTCCACTCGTCGCGCAGCAGGTAGCCGACGCCGCGGTGCACCCTGGGATCGAGCCCGCCGGCGAGGTGCTCGGCGAGGCGCAGCATGGTGAGCGGTGCCTGGGCATCCCGCGGCACGCGCAGGACGAGGAACTCGCCGTTGGCGCGGGCGCTGGCGAGATCGGCGGCCGAGAAGGGAATCTGCGCGACGGCCTGGCGCTCCTCCGCGCCGAGGACCGCGAGCGGGTCGAAGCCGAGCGCGGCCGTGATCTCCGCGGGTCCGAGCACGGCACCGTCGAGGACGGCGCGCGCTTCGTCGAGGCTCACGACGGCCATCGTGCCGTCAGACCGCGATCTGGATCGTGAATCATTGCGGGGGCTTCTACCCCGAGATCCGATGCTGTTGCCAATCGCGGGACGCGTCGTGCGGCAGCAACGGCGACGTCGGCTCGCAGCGCGGCGCGGACGCGCTCGTGCGGAAGGTGGCCGCGGTCCTCTACCCGCCGATCTGGAACATCTGCCGCTCTTCCGTGAAGCGCCCGACGGCCAGCCGGTGCCCCACCGGCTTGTGCGCGACGGCCTTCAGCAGGATCTCGGCCACCGCCGCGAGATCGCCGCCGCCGCGCAGCGTCGCGCGGACGTCCATCTCGTCGTCGTTCAGCAGGCAGAGGTGGAAGCGGCCGTCGGCGGTGAGCCGCATGCGGTTGCAGGTGCCGCAGTACGGCTCCGACACCGGGCTGATGAACCCGAGCACGCCGGCCGCCCGGCCGAGCCGGTAGTTGCGTGCCTCGTCGGACGGATCGGTGGGGGGCAGGGGTTCGAGCGGCCCGAGCGCCGCCGCGATCAGGGCGCGACTCTGCGCGCTCGTCACGAGCCCGCCGCGGGCCACCACCTGCGTGTCGCCGGTGCCGAACGGCATGGTCTCGATGAAGCGCACGTGCCAGGAACGGTCGAGGGTGAGCGCGGCGAGCGGCACGACGTCGTCCTCGTTGAAGCCGCGCACGACGACCGCGTTGAGCTTGATGGGCGTGAGCCCGGCCGCCTCCGCCGCCTCGATGCCGGCCCAGATGTCGGCGAGCGAGCCCCAGCGCATGACCCGCGCCACACGTTCGGCGTCGAGGCTGTCGAGGTGGACGTTGACCCGGCGGAGACCGGCGGCGCGCAGGTCCTCGGCGAGGCGCGGCAGCAGGATGGCGTTGGTCGTCATCGACAGGTCGCCGACCCCGGGCACGCGCGCCAGCCGTGCGACGATCTCGACCAGATCGGCGCGCAGCGTCGGCTCGCCACCCGTCAGGCGGAACTTGCGGAAGCCCACGGCCACGGCGGCGCGCGCCACCTGCTCGATCTCCGCCGCGGTGAGCAGGTCGGGCGCGGGCAGGAAGCGCAACCCGGTCTCCGGCATGCAGTACACGCAGCGCAGGTTGCAGTGGTCCGTCAGCGAGAGTCGCAGGTAGTCGATCTCGCGGCCGTAGCCGTCACGCGGCATGCCCCGCCATCTTCGGCGGCGGGGGAAGCGAAGTCAACGAACGGACCCGGCCCGGCGGGTCAGGCGCGGCGCTCGCCGAGCGTGTGGGCGAAGGAGTGCAGCGCCGATCGAGCGGGCGAGGCGGGGAGGGCCGCGATCGATGCCATGGCCTTCTCCATCTCCGCGCGGGATCGGGCCGCGACCACGGGAAGCACACCGCTGCGCCGGATGCGCGCGAGTCCCCGCTCGACCTCGGCGGGCGGCAGGCCGGGCGTCGCGAACAGGCGCTGCAGCTCCGGATCGCACCCGAGGGCGAGGATGATCGGGAGCGACGGGTTGCCGTCGCGCAGGTCGACGCCGCGCGGCTTGCCGGTGACCGCGGGCTGGCCCTCGACGTCGAGCAGATCGTCGTGCATCTGGAACGCCAGCCCGACGTGGCGGCCGCACGCCGCCATGGCCTCGACCACGGCCGGCTCGGCGCCCGCGAGATGGGCCGCGGTCCGGGCGCCGACCGCGAAGAGCGACGCGGTCTTGCGCTGGATGATCTCGTCGTAGTCTTCGACGCTCACGGTGGGATCGCGCCGCCGCCGCCCCTGCAGGACCTCGCCCTCGGTGAGACCGACGCAGGCTTCGGCCGCCCAGCGCACCACCTCCGCCTCGAAGCGCGCGCACAAGGCGAAGGCACGGGAGAAGAGGAAGTCGCCGGCGACCAGCGTGTCCGCGAGCCCGAAGCGCGCGAGCGCCGACGGGCGCCCGCGGCGCGTCTCGCCGCCGTCGATGATGTCGTCGTGCAGCAGGGTGGCCGAGTGGATGAGCTCGAGCGCGACCGCCGCCTCGATCACGTCGTCGCGCCGGGCCCGGCCGGGTGCCGCCGTGGCGTGGAACACCAGCAGGACGACCAGCGGGCGCACGCGCTTGCCGCCCGCCCCGACCAGGTGGTGTGCGATCTCCTCCAGCCGCGTCTCGCGCGAGCCGATCTCGGCCAGGAGGCGTCCCTCGACGCGCGCGAGGTCGTCGTGCACCGCGGGCGGGACGGCTGCCGGCGGTGCGGCCGCGGCACGCTGCGCGACGGGCTCTGCGGACACGGCCGGACTCAAAGGGAAGCCGGCGTCAATGTCAAGGACGCCGGTCGCGTTGCCTTTCGCGGACCCGCCGAGTACTCTCGCGCCGATGGCGGACCTCACGCCGGACGGCGTGCGCGCCGCGCTTCGTGCCGTGATCTTTCCCAACTTCCGGCGCGACATCGTGACGCTCGGCATGGTGAGCGACGTGCGCATCGAGGGCGGCACGGTCACCGTCGAGCTGCGGCCGGGGACCGACGACGCCGCGGTGCTCGAGCAGCTGGCGGCACGCATCCAGGAGGTGGCCGGACGCCTGCCGGGTGTGACCGGCGTGCGCGTGCTGGCGGCCGCAGCCGCCCAGGGACGGGGCAAGGACCCCTTCGTCGGACGGGCCGCGCTCCCGGGCGTGCAGCACGTCGTCGCAGTGGCGAGCGCGAAGGGCGGGGTGGGAAAGAGCACGGTCGCGGTCAACCTGGCCGTCGCGCTCGCCGAGATGGCGCCCGGCGGGGTCGGCCTTGCCGACATGGACGTCTACGGCCCGAGCCTTCCCCTCATGCTCGGCGTGAACGAGCGCCCGCGGGTATCCGCGGCCCGGCGCATCGAGCCGATCGAGCGCCACGGCGTGAAGCTCATGTCGATGGGCTTCTTCCTCGACGAGCAGTCGCCGGTCATCTGGCGCGGCCCCATCGTGATGGGCATCGTGCGACAGTTCCTGCACGACGTCGACTGGGCTCCGCTCGAGTTCCTGGTCATCGACCTGCCGCCGGGCACCGGCGATGCGCCGCTCACGCTGGCGCAGCAGGTGCCGGTGGCGGGCGGCGTCGTGGTGACCACCCCGCAGGACGTGGCCCTCCTCGACGTCGGCCGCGGCATCGCCATGTTCGGACAGGTGAGCATGCCGGTGCTCGGGATCGTGGAGAACATGGCCGGCTACGTCTGTCCGCGGTGCGGCACCGAGGACGCCGTCTTCGGTGCCGGCGGCGGCGAGCGCCTCGCCGAGCGAGCGGGCGTTCCGCTGCTGGCGCGCATCCCCCTCGCCCCCGCGATCCGCGACGCCGGCGACCGGGGGCGCCCGATCGTCGTCGCCGAGCCCGCGCACCCCGCAAGCGCCGCCTTCCGCGCCCTCGCCGCGCGCGTCGCCGAGGCGGTCCGGCGTGCCCCGCGCGTCGGCGTGGCCGGCGTGACCGCCTGATCGGCGAGATTGCAGGTTGTCACGCGCCCGAGCGCATTGTAGGGTCCGCCGTCGATGTCGACGATGATCACGGAGGAGTGCATCAACTGCGGCGCCTGCGAGCCCGAGTGCCCGAACACAGCCATCTACGAAGGCGGGAAGCCGTGGGAGAACCGAGGCGAGACGCACCCCGCCCTGATGCAGGACATCTACTTCATCGTGCCCGAGAAGTGCACCGAGTGTGTCGGCTTCTTCGATCAGGAGCAGTGCGCCGCGGTGTGCCCTGTCGACTGCTGCGTCCCCAATCCGGACGACCCGGAGACCGAGGAGCAGCTCATCGTCAAGGCCCGGGTGATCCACCCCGAGCAGACCTTCGAGGCCGACTTCCCCTCCCGCTTCCGCAAGAAGTGAGGGCTGGCGCGCTCCCGTTGCCTGCTCGTTTCCCGTTGGTTATATGAGCGGCGCTCCGCGCCGGGACGCGCTCTCCACCCGCGCGAGGGAGGATCATGGGGAAGATTCCCGTCGGCATCGTGGGAGTGGGGAACTGCGCGAGCAGCCTGGTGCAGGGGATCGAGTGCTACCGGGCGAATGATCGCGAGCCGATCGGGCTCATGCATGTGCTGCTGGGCGGCTATCACCCGGGCGACCTCGAGGTGGTCTGCGCCTTCGACGTCGACCGGCGGAAGGTCGGGGCCACGCTCGACGTCGCCGCCCTGGCCCTCCCGAACAACACGCGGCCACTTCACCCGAAGCTGCCGACCTCGTCGGTGATGGTGGAGATGGGGCCGGTGCTCGACGGCGTCGCGGAGCACATGAAGACGTACCCCGAGGATCGGACGTTCCAGGTCGCCGATCGGCGTCCGGTCGACGTCGCCCAGGCGCTCCGCCGGAGCGGTGCCGAGGTGCTGGTCAACTACCTGCCGGTGGGCAGCCAGCGGGCGACCGAGCACTATGCCCGCGCCTGCCTCGAGGCGGGCGTTGCCTTCGTCAACTGCATTCCCGTCTTCATCGCGTCCGACCCGCAGTGGGCCGGCGAGTTCGAGCGCCGGCGCATTCCCATCGTCGGGGACGACGTGAAGTCGCAGCTCGGTGCCACCATCCTCCACCGCGCGCTGGTCAGTCTGTTCGCGGATCGGGGGCTCGTCCTGGACCGCACCTATCAGCTGAACGTGGGCGGCAACACCGACTTTCTCAACATGCTGGACCACTCGCGCACGGCCTCGAAGCGCGTGTCGAAGACCGACGCCGTGCAGAGCGTGCTGCCGCGGCCGCTGCCGGCCGAGGACATCCACATCGGTCCCAGCGACTACGTGCCCTGGCAGCGCGACAACAAGATCTGCTTTCTCCGGATGGAGGGACGCGGCTTCGGCAACGCGCCGGTCGAGCTGGAGCTGCGCCTGTCGGTACAGGACAGCCCGAACTCCGCCGGGTGCGTCATCGACGCCATCCGCTGCTGCCGCGTCGCCCGTGATCGCGGTGTCGGCGGCCCGCTGCTGAGCGTCTCGTCCTACCTGATGAAGCATCCGCCCCAGCAGGTCCCGGACAGCCAGGCGCGCGACGACGTCGAGCGCTTCCTGCGCGGCGAGCTGGAGCGGTAGGCGCGCGCCGATGCCGGTCGAGTGCCGCCCCGGCACGGCGGCCGTGGCGGCGCTCGTGATCGGCGCCACGATCGCGCTCGCGCTCCGCGGCGTCGCCCGCACCGAGGTGAAGGAGCGCGAGCAGCGAGGCTCCGAGGATGCCCTGATCGGCCCTCGGGTGCGGGCCTGGTACCGGGGACTTCACGAGCCGATGGAGGAGCAGCTCGCGGGCTGGGGCGTGCGGCCCGATCACCTCACCTATGCCCAGCTCGCCGTCAGCATCCTCGCCGGGCTCGCCTTCGCGCGCGGGTGCATCTTTCTGGCGGGCTGGCTCACGATCTGCGCCGGGACGCTCGACATTCTCGACGGCGGTCTCGCCCGCCGCACCGGCCTGGCCGGTCCGCGCGGCGCCTTCGTCGATTCGGTGGTCGATCGATGGTCCGAGGGTGCCACGTTCGTGGGGCTCGGTGTCTTCTTCCGCGGTGGCGCCATGCTCCTGGTGGTGGTGCTGGCCGCGTTCTCGTCTCACATGGTGAGCTACGTGCGCGCGCGCGCCGAGGGGCTCGGCGTGGAGCTCCGGACGGGAAGCGCACAGCGTCCGGAGCGCTTCGTCATTCTGGGCTTCGGCGCCTGGATCTCGGGCCTGATCGCGCACCTCGCGTGCCCGCTGCTCGGTCGCCAGACCCACGCCGTCCTGGCCGTGGCCGTCATCGTGCTGGCGGTGGCGTCCACCTGGACCGCGGTGGAGCGGGCGCGCGCCGCGGCCGCGGCGCTGCGCGGCAAGGAAGCGGGATGAGCGGGCCGGGGTTGCGTCCGGTGGCGTTCCTGACGGCCATGCTCGGCTTCGGGCTCCGGCTGGACACGTCCTGGCAGGGCGGTGCCGCCGCGCTCCTGGCGCTCGCGGCGGTCCTCGGCGCGCTGGCGCTGCGACCGCCGCCCCGCGCTTTCGTCGCGCCCGACGAACGGCGATAATGCCGGGCGCCGCGAGGAGGATGTCCTGCGAAACGCGCTCCGTCTGACCGTCGGTCTCGTCGTCTCGCTCGCGTGCCTGTGGTTCGCGACCCGCGGGAGCAACTGGGACCAGGTCTGGCGCGTGCTGTCGGCGGCGAAGCTGCGCTGGGTCCTCGCCGCGCTCTGCGCGTCGGCCGGCGCC
Source organism: uncultured delta proteobacterium (assembly GCA_963815115.1). Classification (GTDB taxonomy): domain Bacteria; phylum Desulfobacterota; class Binatia; order DP-6; family DP-6; genus CAVQLX01. The sequence continues at coordinate 518,616 of CAWFFN010000007.1, forward strand.
ATCTACTTCCGGGCCCAGCGCTGGCGGATCCTGCTCCGGCCGGTCGCCGCGGTGCCGCTCGGGCCGGCGTTCTCGACCACCGCGATCGGCTTCGCCGCCACCTCCGTCCTGCCCCTGCGTCTCGGGGAGCTCATCCGTCCGGCGCTCCTCGCCCGGCGGGTCGGATTCGGGGTGAGCGCGGCGCTCTCGAGCGTCGTGCTCGAGCGGCTCTTCGACATGCTGTTCGTCATCCTCTTCTTCCTGGCGCTCTCGCTGGTCTACACGCTGCCCCCGGACCTGCGGCGCACGGCGCTGCTCCTCGGCGGTGGCGCGGTGGTCGGCTTCGCGGTCCTCCTGCTGGTGCGGCTCAACCGGGCCAGAGCCGAGCGCCTGCTCGAGGGCGTGCTGGGATGGAGTCCCGCGGCCGTCGGACGCGCCCTCCGGCCGCTCGCCACCGGGTTCCTGGATGCGCTCGGGGCCCTCGAGTCGCCCGCCATCGTGGCCAGCGTCGTGCTGTACTCGGCGCTGCTCTGGAGCGCGAACGCCCTGCCATACCTCTTCGCGCTGCTCGCACTCGACATCGACGCGCCGCTGGTGCCCGCCGCGCTGGCGTCCATCGTCATCGTGGCGGCCTTCGTCTTCATCCCGCAGGGACCGGGCTTCGTCGGGACGTGGCAGGCCGGCTGCGTCCTGGCGCTCGATCTCTTCGGCGTCCCGAAGGACCAGGCGGTCGGCTTCTCCCTGCTCACCTGGGTCGTGCAGATGCTGCTCAATGTCGGGCTGGGTGGGTTCTTCGTCGCGCGCGAGGATCTGTCGCTGCGCCAGCTCGTGCGCGCGTCCGAGACCGCGGCCGCGACGGCCACGGAGGGCCCGCGGTGAGCCTCGACGGACGGCGCGTCCTCCTGGGGATGTCCGGCGGCATCGCCTGCTACAAGGCGTGCGACGCGGTCCGGCTGCTGGCGCAGGCCGGCGCCCGGGTCCAGGTGGTGATGACCGCCGGCGCCCGGCAGTTCGTCACGCCGCTCACCCTGCAGACGCTCTCGGGCCGGCCCGTCGCCACCGACACCTTCAGCCTGACCCAGGAGTCGGAGATCGGCCACATCCGCCTGGCCGACGAGGCCGAGATCGTGGTCCTCGCGCCGGCGACCGCCAACCTGCTCGCCAAGCTCGCTCACGGCCTGGCGGACGATCTGCTCACCACCGTGCTGCTGGCGACGCGCGCCCCGGTGCTGGCGGCGCCCGCGATGAACGTCCACATGTGGGAGCACGTCGCCACCCAGGCGAACCTCCGATTGCTGGCGGAGCGTGGCGTCGCCCTGGTGGGACCGGGGAAGGGCGCGCTCGCGTGTGGCTACGAGGGCCCGGGCCGGCTTGCCGAGCCGGCGGAGATCGTCGAGGCCGTGGAAGCCGTGCTGGCCCCCAAGAACCTCGCCGGCGAGCGCGTGCTGATCTCGGCCGGGCCCACGCGGGAGGCTCTCGATCCGGTCCGCTACCTCTCCAACCACTCGAGCGGGAAGATGGGCTACGCGATCGCCCGCGTGGCGCGCCGCCGGGGTGCCGACGTCGTCCTGGTGAGCGGGCCGACCGACCTGCCGGCACCCCCGGGAGTGCGCACGCTGATCGTCTCGACGGCGGCGGACATGGCGCGCACGCTCGAGCACGAGTTCCGCGCGGCCTCGATCCTGGTGATGGCCGCGGCGGTCGCGGACTACCGCATGCGCCGGCCGGCGACCCGCAAGCTCAAGAAGGGGTCCCCCTCCTTGTCGTTGATGCTCGAGCGCACGCCCGACATCCTCGCGAGCCTGGCGGCGAGGAAGGGACGGCGGCTCGTGGTGGGCTTCGCGGCGGAGACGCACGCCGTCCTCGCGGAAGCACGGCGCAAGCTCCGCGAGAAGCGTCTCGACCTGATCGTCGCCAACGACGTGACCGCGCCGGGCGCGGGGTTCGGCTCGGACACCAACCTGGTCCAGCTGATCGACGCCGGCGGGAGTACGGAGGCGCTTCCGATGCTGCCCAAGGAGGAGGTCGCCGGGCGCATCCTCGACTGGGTCATCGCGCACCGGGAGCGCCGGCCCGCGCTCCGTCGCGTGCGATGACTGCCGGCGCTCAGGCCGCGAAGGGCCCGAGCGCGTTCAGCTCCGCCTCCACGGCGGCCGGGATCTTGCCACGGTGCTTGAGGGTCCGCAGCTTGCGGCGCAGCGCGGCCGCGCGTGCCAGCGCGTCGCGGCCCGTGGGATCGGCTACCTGACACGCGCTGCGCCGGCCGTGAACCAGGAGGTCCTGGATGGCCGAGACGCACAGCCCGTTGAAGCGTTCGACCTCGCGCGCGGGCAGGGGATAGCGCGAGCGCGAGCCCAGACCGCGTACCATGAGCTGCCACTGCTCGGCCTGCTGCAGGGCCATCACCCGGTCGAAGATCCGCTTGTTGGTGCGGAAGGAGAACAGCGTCCGCTCGACGACGCGCTCGAGCAGGCGATCGCAGTCGGCGTAGCGATGGTCGAGGACCGAGCGGATGAGGCGCCAGCGGTCGCGGCGCTGGGCGGCATCGAAGCGCGCCTCCCAGTAGATGTGGCGGAGGGTGCGGGCCTCGAAGCTGACCACGAGCTGCACGGGGACGAAGTGATTGTGCGAGTGCACGTCCGCCGCCAGGTGCGACAGGTAACCCCAGGCGAACGCCTCCTCGCGCTCGGTGCGGGCCGATTCCACGATCTGCCATCCCACCGGCCAGCAGTGGCAATGGGTATAGAGGCTGCGGGTGTACTTCTTGGCGTGCATGATGTCGGCGGCGATGCAGCCGTAGAGGTACGGCAGCCGGGAGCGTCCGAGGATTTCTTGAAGGGCCGGGGCGAGGCTGCTAAGGTTCTCGAGAATTTGCGAGCCGTGAACCAGGTGGGTCACCGGTCCCCAGGCATGCGCCTCGCCCGGCCAGCACAGCAGGAGTAGCACGGCCAGGCCGAGTAGGGACATTGCCCATCGAGCGTACATTGCGCGACCGACCCGCTCAAGGAGAACTCCACGCGCTGCTGGCCGCGGTCCGCGCGCAGGTCGACTACCAGCGTCAACTCGGGGTGATTGGCTACCCGGCCGCCGCGCGGCCGGCGCCATCCGGGGCGGCGCGCCCGGCGACGCCCGCGCCCGCGCCGCATCGTCCGGCGGCGCCCGTGCAGACCGCCAACCTCTTCACCGAGCCCGCGATGGCTCGGGCCGACTCCCTCGAGTCGCTGCGGGCAGCCATCGGCGACTGCCAGCGGTGCAAGCTCGCGCCGCACCGGACCAACCTGGTGTTCGGCGTCGGCAACCCCCGGGCCCGCCTGGTGTTCGTCGGCGAGGGACCCGGTGCCGACGAGGATGCGCAGGGCGAGCCGTTCGTCGGCCGGGCCGGCCAGCTGCTCACCGAGATCATCACCAAGGGCATGCGGCTCGAGCGCTCGGACGTCTACATCGCCAACGTGATCAAGTGCCGGCCGCCGGGCAACCGCAACCCCGAGCCCGACGAGGTGGCATCCTGCGAGCCGTTCCTCCTGCGCCAGATCGAGCTGATCGGGCCCGAGGTGATCGTCGCGCTCGGCAAGTTCGCCGTCCAGACACTGCTCGGGAACAAGACGCCGATCACCCAGCTGCGCGGCCGCTGGTTCGATTATCACGGCATCCAGCTCATGCCGACGTTCCACCCCGCGTACCTCTTGCGCAACCCGGCCGACAAGCGCCTGGTGTGGCAGGACATCCGCCAGGTGATGGAGCGCCTCGGGCTGCCGGGAGGCCGGTCGTGAGAACGCCGCACCCCGGCGCCGTGGCGGTGCTCGCCTGCGGGCTGATGTTCGCCGGCACGCCGGCAGGCGGCGCCGAGCCCCGGCTGGCGCGCATCGTGGTCGACGGCGGGATCAATCCGGCCGTCGCGCAGTACGTGCGGCGGTCGATCGCCCGGGCGTCGGCCGAGGGAGACGTCGCCCTCGTCATCCAGCTCGACACGCCGGGCGGGCTGCTCGAGTCCGCGCGCGCGATGGTGAAGGACATCCTCGGCGCGCCGCTGCCGGTGATCGTCTACGTGGCGCCCAGCGGCGCCGTGGCGGGCTCGGCCGGGACGTTCGTCACCGAGGCGGCGCACGTCGCGGCGATGGCGCCGGGCACGACCATCGGTGCCGCGCACCCCGTGGGCGGGCAGGGTGAGGACATCCCGGGGACGCTCGGGAAGAAGCTGGAGAACTCGACCGCGTCGTTCAGCGAGTCACTCGCGCGCCAGCGCGGGCGCAACGTCGAGTGGGCCGGGAAGGCGGTGCGGCAGAGCGTCTCGATCGGCTCCGACGAGGCCGCCCGCATCCACGTCGTCGACCTGGTCGCACGCGACCTCGACGACCTGGCCGCCCGGACGAAGGACCGCACGGTGGAGGTGGCCGGTGCGGCGCGCACGCTCGACCTGAGCCGGACGATCGGCCCCGACGGACACGCGCGCGTCGTCGACTACGAGATGCGTCTCGCCGAGCGCGTGCTGGACGTGCTCGCCGATCCGAACATCGCCTATCTGCTGATGATCGCCGGACTGCTCGCCCTGTACATCGAGATGACCCATCCGGGCCTCGTCCTGCCGGGCGTGGCCGGCGCCATCTGCCTGCTGCTCGCGATGACGGCGCTGCACGTCCTGTCGGTCAACTACGGTGGCCTCGCGCTGCTCCTGCTCGGCGCGGGATTCCTGGTCGCGGAGGCCTTCCTGCCCACCTTCGGCGTGCTGGGCGCCGGCGGACTGGCGGCCTTCGTCCTCGGCTCGCTCTTCCTGTTCGACACCGAGGGCACCGGCGTCGCCGTGGCGCGCAGCCTCATCTTCGGCGCGGCGGGTGCGCTGGCGGTCTTCGCCCTCGTGGTGGGGACGCTGGTCATGCGCGCGCGCCGGCGTCAGCCGATCGGGGGACGCGAGGGCATGCTCGGCATGATCGGCGAGGTCCGCCAGCGGCTCGATCCACGGGGAACCGTGCTGGTGCGCGGCGAGTACTGGATGGCGACGAGCGAGGTGCCGGTGCAACCCGGGCAGCCGGTCGAGATCACCGGAGTGGACGGGCTCACGCTGCGGGTGCGCCCGGCGGGTATGTCCCGGTCCTGAGATCACGAGAACGGGGGAGGTGTCGCATGCCTGGTAGCATCCTGCTGGTCCTGATCCTGCTCGCCCTGGCGGCGAGCGCCATCAAGATCGTGCGCGAGTACGAGCGGCTGGTGGTGTTCCGGCTCGGGAGGCTGGTCGGTCCGCGCGGCCCCGGGATAACCTTCATCATCCCGGGCATCGAGCGAGCGATGCGGGTCGACCTGCGCACCATCACCATGGACATTCCGGGGCAGGACGTTATCACCAAGGACAACGTCTCGATGAAGGTCAACGCCGTGCTCTACTTCCGCGTCATCGATCCGAACCGCAGCGTCGTCGAGGTCGAGAACTACCTCTTCGCCACCTCGCAGAACGCCCAGACCACGCTGCGCAGCGTGTGCGGCGAGGCGGAGCTGGACGACCTGCTGAGCGCGCGGGAGAAGATCAACACCCAGGTGCAGAGCATCATCGATCGGCACACGGAGCCCTGGGGAATCAAGGTGGTGCAGGTGGCGATCAAGCACATCGACCTGCCCGAGGAGATGCGTCGCGCGATGGCGCGGCAGGCGGAGGCGGAGCGGGAGCGGCGCGCCAAGGTGATCGCCGCGGAGGGCGAGTTCCAGGCGTCGGAGCGCCTCGCGGAGGCCGCCGCCATCATGGCCAGGGAGCCGATGACGCTGCAGCTCCGCTACTTGCAGACCCTCACCGAGATCGCGACCGAGAACAACTCGACCACCGTCTTTCCCGTGCCGCTCGACCTCCTGCGGCCGTTCCTGGAGGCGACGAAGTCGCCGCCCGACCGCACGCCGTGAGACTCGAGGACCTCGACTACGCGCTGCCACCGGAGCTGATCGCTCAGGAGCCGGCTGCGGAGCGAACGGCCGCACGGCTCCTCGCCGTCACCCGCGACCCTCGCGGTCTCGCACACCACACGGTGGCGGCGCTGCCGCGGCTCCTGCGGCGGGGCGATCTGCTGGTGTTGAACGACGCCCGCGTCATCCCCGCGCGGGTGCACGGGCGGCGGCCGAGCGGCGGGCGGCTCGAGCTGCTCCTGCTCGGTGAGACGACCGCGGGGGAGTGGCAGGCGCTGGTGCGTGGCGCGCCGCGGGCGGGCGAGCGCGTACACCTGCCCGAAGGCTCCGGCGAGTGGACCGCCCCCCTGGGCGACGGCCGCTGGCGCCTGCGCCTGGAGGTGGCCGGCCCGGTGCTCGCGTGGCTCGAGCGGGTGGGCGAGCTGCCGCTCCCGCCGTACATCCGGCGTCCGGACGGGCCGACCGCCGCCGATCGCGAGCGCTACCAGACGACGTTCGCCCGCGTGCCCGGCGCCGTGGCGGCCCCCACCGCCGGGCTGCACTTCACCCCGGCGCTGCTCGCCGGGCTCGAGGAAGCGGGCATCGCGCACGTGACCCTCACCCTCGACGTCGGACCGGGCACCTTCCTCCCCATCCGGGGCGGCGACCTGGCCGGCTACGAAATGGCGCCCGAGCGCTTCGCGCTGCCCGCCGGCGCGGTGGATCGCATCCTCGCGACGCGCGCGGCAGGCGGCAGGGTGGTCGCCGTCGGGACGACGACCGTGCGCGCGCTCGAGTCGGCGGCCGCGGCCGGATCGCTGCGCGCCGGCCGAGGCGACGCGGCGCTGTTCATCCGGCCCGGGCACGGGTTCCGGATCGTCGACGCGCTCCTCACCAACTTCCACCTGCCGCGCACCCCGCTGCTCGCGCTGGTCGCCGCGCTGGCGGGTCCGGACCTGTGGCGCGTCGCCTACGACGAGGCGGTGCGCGAGCGGTACCGCTTCTACAGCTACGGCGACGCGATGCTGATCACGTGACCCCGCCCTCGTTCGAGGTGCTGCAGGCGGGGACGGACGGGGCGCGCCTCGGCCGCCTCGCGCTGGCCCACGGGGCGGTGGACACGCCGGCGTTCATGCCGGTCGCCACGCAGGGCTCGGTGAAAGGTGTGACTCCGGCGCAGCTGGAGGACGTCGGCGCGACCATCGTGCTGGCGAACGCGTATCACCTGGCGCAGCGCCCGGGGCTCGAGGTGGTCACCGCGCTCGGCGGCCTGCACGCGCTCATGGGATGGTCACGGCCGCTACTGACCGACAGCGGCGGCTTCCAGGTGATGAGCCTCGCCGGCCTGGTGCGCGTCGAGGACGAGGGCGTGCGATACCGCTCGCACGTCGACGGCCGGCAAGGGTTCATGCGACCGGAGGACGCGGTGGCGATCCAGGAAGCGCTCGGAGTCGACGTCGCGATGTCGCTCGACGAGTGCGTGCCCGCGGACGCCACGCCGGCACGGGTGGCGCGGGCGGTGGCGCGCACGACCGACTGGGCGGCCCGCGGCCTCGCCGCGCGCCGGCGGGCCGACGTCGCGCTGTTCGGCATCGTGCAGGGCGGTCTCGACGTCGCGCTGCGCACCGAGAGCGCGGCCGACCTCCTGGCGCTCGGCTTCGACGGCTACGCGGTGGGCGGCCTGTGCGTCGGCGAGCCCGCCGAGGAGACCGCGCGGGTCGCGGCGGAGACCGTGCGCCTCCTTCCCGAGCGCAGGCCGCGCTACCTCATGGGCATGGGGACGCCCCGCGATTTGCTTACCTTTGCGGGCCTGGGATATGACCTGTTCGATTGTGTCCTGCCCACCCGAAACGGGCGGAACGGGACACTCTTCACCCGTGAAGGCAAGCTGATGATCCGCAATGCACGCCATGCCCGCGATTCGCAGCCGCCCGATGCCTCGTGCGGCTGCTACACCTGCCGGCACTTCAGCCGCGGTGCGCTGCGGCACCTCGCGCTCGCGGGAGAGATGCTCGCCGCCCAGCTCGCAACCCTGCACAACCTGTTTTTCTACCTCGAGCTCATGAGCGAGATACGGGCCGATCTGCGCGCGGGGACCTTCCCGGTGCGGGCGCGCGCGGCGGCTGGGGCCTGGGCCTGACGTGAGCGACGCGTGGGCACAGACCGGCGAGGCGTCGGGGCCGCCGCCGTTCGCCAACATCGGGTTCATCGTCCTGATGATGGCGATCTTCTGGTTCGTGCTCCTGCGCCCCGAGCAGCGCCGCCGCAAGGAGCGTGACGCGCTCGTCGCTTCCCTCAAGCGCAACGACCAGGTCGTCCTGAGCAGCGGGTTACACGGGCGCGTCGTCACCCTCGGTGACAAGCTCGTGACCCTCGAGATCGCGCCGAAGGTGCAGGTGCAGGTGGAGCGCTCGGCCATCGAGACCATCGAGAACCTGCCCGGCCCCGAGCAGCGCGAGAAGGAGCGGGAGAAATCGTAGATGGCCTCCATCCGCTACCGCGGGCTGCTGTTCGCGGCGCTCATCGTCGTCGCCCTGATCGTCCTGCTGCCCACCTTCGTCAGCCCGCTGCCGGCGTGGTGGCCATGGCACCAGCCGGTACGCCTCGGGCTCGACCTCCAGGGCGGGACCCATCTCCTCTACCAGGTCCAGATCGACCAGGCGATCGACAACCAGGTCGACCGGGTCAGCCAGGACGTGCAGAGCGAGCTCCGCAACGCCCAGATCGGCGCCTTCACCGTCGAGCGCCAGGGGCGCACCATCCAGGTCCGGCTGGCCAACCACGACAAGCGCGGCGACGCGCGGCGCGTCCTCGAGGATCGCTTCCGGAATCTCACCCTGTCCGAGCCGACCGGCAGCGACGCGCCCGACTTCTCGCTCGAGATGAACGGACGGGAGGAGGTCGCCCTGCGCGACCGGGCGGTGGAGCAGGCGCTCCAGATCATGCGCAACCGCATCGATCAGTTCGGCGTCTCCGAACCGACGCTCCAGCTGCAGGGGTCGGACGAGATCGTGGTCCAGCTTCCGGGCATCCAGGACCCGCAGCGAGCGAAGGACCTGATCGGCCGCACCGCGCTGCTGGAGTTCAAGTTCGTGGCCGAAGGGCCGCAGGCCGGCACGATCCAGAACCCGGGACCCGGGGTCCAGGTGCTGCCCGGGCTCGGCGGGGCGGGCGGCCGCACGCAGTACCTCGTCGACAGGCGCCCCATCATGACCGGCGACGTGATCGCCGATGCCAGCGTGCGTCCCGGCAGCGTCACCGAGGGCATGGCAGTCGACTTCGTCCTCGACGCGCGGGGCGCCAAGCTGTTCGGCGATGCGACGACGCAGAACGTGCACCGCCACCTCGGCGATCGTCCTCGACGGCGTCGTCCAGTCGGCTCCCGAGATCCGCGAGCCCATCACCGGCGGACGCGGCCAGATCACCGGACGCTTCAACTTCACGGAGGCGCAGGATCTCGCGAACGTGCTGCGCAACGGCGCGCTGCCGGCGCCGCTCAAGCTGCTCGAGGAGCGCACGGTCGGGCCCTCGCTGGGCAAGGACTCCATCCGCCAGGGCACGATCTCGTTCGCCGTCGGCAGCGTGGCGGTCGTCCTCTTCATGCTGGTCTACTACCGCGGCGGCGGCATCATCGCCGACGTGGCGCTGGTCGTGAACCTCCTCCTGATCCTCGGCGCCTTCGCGGCCTTCGGGTTCACCCTCACGCTGCCGGGCATCGCCGGGATCGTGCTCACGGTCGGCATGGCCGTGGACGCGAACATCCTCATCCTGGAGCGCATGCGCGAGGAGCTGCGGCTCGGGAAGAGCGTTCGCGCCGCCATCGACACCGGATACGAGAAGGCGTGGAACGCCATCTTCGACTCCAACATCACGACCTTCCTGTCGGGTCTGATTCTCTTTCAGTTCGGCACCGGCCCGGTGCGTGGCTTCGCGGTCACCCTGTGCGTCGGTATCCTGACCACCATGACGACCGCGGTCTTCCTCACCCGGGTGGTATACGACTGGCTCGCCATCGGGCGACGCGTGGCGACGGTGAGCATATGAAACAGAACTCCGGAACGGTGGCGACGGGAGCGAAGGCTGGCCGCGAGGAGCGCGCCCCGGCGGCACCGCCTCACTTCATCGAGCTGATCTCGCCGAATCCCGGCATCGACTTCCTGCGCTGGGCACCCATCGCGATCGCCGCGACCTGGCTGTTCATCCTCGCCGGCCTCGCAGGCGTCTGGTACCACGGGGGCCTCAACTACGGCATCGACTTCGCCGGCGGCACGCTGGTGCAGGTGCGCTTCGCCAAGCCCGCGTCGGTGGCCGACGTCCGCGCCGCGCTGTCGCGACCCGATCTGAAGGAGGTCGTGGTCCAGGACGTCGGCGGTGGCGGCAAGGAGTTCCAGATCCGCGTGCTCGGGAGCGGTGAGGAAGCGGAGATGGCGGACGCGGACTCGGTGAAGGGCGGCCTGCGCGACACCTTCGGCGAGGGCACCTACGACGTCCTCCGCGTCGAGCGCGTCGGCCCCAAGGTCGGCAAGGACCTCTGGCGGCAGGCGACCCTCGCCGTGCTCGTCGCCACCACCATGATGGGAATCTACATCGCGTTCCGGTTCGACGTGCGCTTCGGCGTCGGCGCGGCGGTGGCCCTGATCCACGACGTGCTGTTCACCGTGGCGGCGCTCTCGCTCGCGCACATGGAGTTCGACCTCACCACGGTGGCGGGCCTGCTCACGGTCGTCGGCTTTTCCGTGCACGACACCGTCATCATCTCGGATCGCATCCGCGAGAACCTCCGCAAGCTCCGCAAGGAGAACCTCGCCTCGCTCATCAACCTGTCGGTGAACGAGACGCTGTCGCGCACCATCATCACCAACGGAACCGCGATCACGGTCACCGGTGCGCTCTTCCTGCTGGGCGGAAGCACGATCCACAGCTTCGCCTTCACCCTGCTCATCGGCTTCATCGTGGGGACGTATTCGTCGATCTACATCGCCAGCCCGGTGGTGCTCCTGATGGAGCGGTGGCGCACCGGCACCCGGTGATGAGTTGCGCTTTCAACCCGTGAACAACGCAGCGGAAAACGATCTTCCTTGACGGTCTTCCATGTCCCTGCTACGACCGAATCCAGCGGAGAGTCGTGCCGTCGAGGCCATGCTGGACAAGGAAGACATGCTGTTGAACAGCAAGGAGGTCGCGGAGATCCTCGACCTCAGCCCCGACACCGTGAACGAGCTGGCGCGCAAGAGCGTGCTGCCGGCCTTCAAGCGTGGCCGGCAATGGCGGTTCCGCCGGCGAGACATCTCATCCTTCAAGCGGGAGCTCCGAGGCACCACCGCGGCATGACGGCGAAGGCCGCGGCGCGGGGGCGGGCTCGGCAGTAGCGAGCCGTGGTGGAGGAGGGGATGCGCTCGTCGAGCACGCGAAAGGGGTAGGGTAGGATGGCCGTTGCGAACACCCAGCCGCACGAGAGTGCCCTCTACTACGAGTTCTCGCACCTCTACGATCTGTTCTTCGGTCGCGTGTTCTATCCCCGGATCGTCCGGGTGATCCGCTCGCTCGGCATCGAGCCGGGCGCGCGTGTCCTCGAGCTCGGCGTCGGTACCGGCCTGTCGCTCGATGCCTATCCCCACCACTGCCAGGTGACCGGCATCGATCTGGCCCCCGAGATGCTCGAGCGCGCGCAGGACCGGGTGAACCGCAACGGCTGGCGTCACATCACGCTGCAGCAGGGCGATGCCCTCAACCTGGCGTTCGCCGACGACACCTTCGACTACGTCATGGCGTTTCACGTCGTGAGCGTGGTCCCGGATCCGCAGCGGATGATGGCCGAGGCGCAGCGCGTCTGTCGGCCCGGAGGGTTGCTCACCATCATCAACCACTTCCGTAGCCCGCAGCCGGCCGTGGCGCGCATGCAGCGCGGCATCGACCCGCTCACCCGGCGCCTCGGCTGGACGACGCTCCGCCTGCCGGAGATTCTCGATCGTTCCACGCTGCACATCGAGCGGCAGTGGAAGACGTCGCGCCGCTCGCTCTTCACGATCGTGGTGGCGCGCAACGCCAAGGCGTTGCCGGCCGTCATGAGCGCCGGCCGCGTGCGCGCCGCTCAGTGACGGAAACGCTGGACCGGCGCGATGGGAATCACGCCGCGTCGCATCAGCAGATCGGCCTCGCGCTCGCCGCGCGTGTGCAGCCAGCGCTTGTAGAGCCGCAGCGTGTCCTGCTGGCGCCGGAATAGCTCACCGTCGCTGATCTCGGCCAGGACGCGGACGAATTGGGGGAAGCGGCCGGCGAGCTCTTCGAACGACTCGCCGAGCGCGCCGCGTCCGGACTCGGCCGACAGCCAGGCGTAGGCGGTGCGGCCGAGGGCGGCGTAGTACTCGGCCCCGACGAGGCGGCGCTCGAGGCTGTCGAAGAAGATGCCGGAGACGAAGAGCGCGGTGTCGGCGACCCGGCGCAGCTTGCCGACCCGCTGGCGACCGGGCAGGTGGAACGCCTCGAGGTAGTCGACGGCGAGGGGGGGATCGAGGAGATCGCCACGCCCCGGCCTGGCGAACCCCTCCAGCAGCTTCACGAGATAGAACTCCGTCGCCTCGGACGACGCGACCCGCTGCGAGGACATCGCCCCGCGCACCAGCTCGTGGAAGAGGGCAGTGAGGTTGCCGGTCTTGAGCATCGCAGAGACTCCCGCGGGCGCCACCCGGATTGTGCTGGCTCGGCCGGGATTTGGCAAACCGGAATCGATTTGAAGCGACCCCGATCACTTTGCTAAGTGAGCGGGCTTCCGCCCCATGTCCGAAGGTGTCCCCAGCGCTCCGCTCGACGCATCGGTCGCCGCCTGGCGGCGGACCGACCTGTGCGGGACGCTGCGCGAAGACGATGTCGGCCGCGCCGTCGTCGTGTGCGGCTGGATCCACGGCCGCCGCGACCACGGCGGCATCTGCTTCCTCGACGTGCGCGATCGCTCGGGAATCGTCCAGGTCGTCTGCGACCCCTCCAGCAGCGCAGAGGCGCATGCCCGGGCCTCCGATCTGCGGCTGGAGTACGTCGTCGCGGTCCGGGGGACGGTCCGTCCCCGACCTCCCGAGACGGTCAATCCCGACCTGCCCACCGGCAGCATCGAGATCGTCGCCGGGGCACTGGGCGTCCTGAACGCGTCGCGGCCGACGCCGTTTCCGGTCGACGATGCGGCCGAGGTGAGCGAGGCCCATCGCCTCAAGTATCGCTATCTCGACCTGCGGCGACCGCGCATGCAGGACCGGCTGCGCCTCCGCCACGAGGTGGTGCGCCGCGTGCGCGAGCACCTGGACCGCGAAGGCTTCATCGAGGTCGAGACGCCGATCCTCACCAGCTCCACGCCGGAGGGCGCCCGCGATTACCTCGTGCCGAGCCGGGTGCAGCGCGGGTCGTTCTACGCACTTCCCCAGTCGCCGCAGCTCTTCAAGCAGATCCTCATGGTCGGCGGCGTCGATCGGTACTACCAGATCGCACGCTGCTTCCGGGACGAGGATCTGCGCGCCGACCGGCAGCCCGAGTTCACCCAGATCGATCTCGAGATGTCGTTCGTGACGGCGGCCGACGTGATGGCCGTCGTCGAGCCGATGGTCGCGGACCTGTTCACGATGGTCCGGGGACGCGAGACGCCCCGGCCGTTTCCGATCATGTCGCACGCCGACGCCATGCTGCGCTTCGGCACCGACCGCCCGGACCTGCGCGTCGAGCTCGAGCTCGCCGACTTCTCCGCGTGCTTCGCGGGCACCAGCTTCCGTGTCTTCGCGGACGCGCTCGGGCAGGGCAGGCGGGTGCGCGGCCTGGTGGCGCCGGGCGGCGGCGCGGCGCTGTCACGCCGGGAGCTCGACGACCTGGTCGCGTTCGCGGTCGGCGAGGGTGCCGGCGGCCTGACGTGGATCCGGATCGGTGCGGACGGCTGGCAGTCGCCTGCCGTCAAGTTCCTCGGTGACGGCGAGCGCGAGCGGCTGACCGCGGCGGGGGGCCTGGCGACGGGCGACCTGCTCGTGCTGCTGGCCGAGCCGGACGCGCGCGCGGCGGCGATTCTCGCTCAGCTCAGGCTTCGCCTGGGCGAGCGCCTCGGGCGGGTCGTGGCGGACGCCGACCGGTTTCTCTGGGTGGTCGACTTCCCGCTCCTGGAGCGCGATCCGGACGGCGAGCGCTACGTCGCCGTCCATCACCCGTTCACCGCGCCGCGCGACGAGGACCTCGAGCGGCTCGAGCGCGAGCCGCTGGCGGTGCGCGCCCAGGCCTACGATCTCGTGCTGAACGGCACCGAGCTCGGCGGCGGAAGCATCCGCATCCACCGCCCCGACGTCCAGGCGCGCGTGCTCGCGCTTCTCGGGATGTCCGAGCGCGAGGCGCACGCGCGCTTCGGCTTCCTGCTGGAAGCCCTGAGCTTCGGAGCGCCTCCGCACGGCGGGCTGGCCCTCGGCCTCGACCGCCTGGTGATGCTGCTGGCCGGAGCGGATTCGATCCGGGAGGTCATCGCCTTCCCGAAGACCCAGCGAGCGACCTGTCTGCTGACCGAGGCTCCCACGCCGGTGGAGGCGACGCAGCTCCGGGACCTCGGCATCCGCGTCATCGAGTGAGTCGTCGAGTGAGTCGTGCTCAGGCGGGCGGCTTGCCGCCGCCGAGCAGCCGCCGCACGGCGAGGCCCGCGCGCACCGCGGGATGGTTGTAGATGCGCTCGAGCGTGGCGCCGGCCTGCATGAGCTCCTCGTAGAGACCCGCGACGGCGTCTTCCAGGTGACGCTCGTAGAGCGTGCGATGCTTGGCCACCATGTCGCGCATGCGCTTGCGCGGCACGCCCGGCCGGCGGGCGGCTCGCTCGCGGCTCTGCGGGCCGCGGCGGTACCAGGCGAGGACCTCCGGCACGCACGCGCCGCGCCAGCCGTGCTCGAGCGCCGAGAGCCAGAGATCCCAGTCCTCCGAGCTGTCGACGAAGATGGGATCGTAGCCTCCCGCCTGCTCCCAGATTGTCCGGCGGTAGAGCGACGTGACGTGAACGGTGCAGTTCGACAGCAGCTCGGGCACCGTGAAGGGACCCGTGCGCCAGACGCCGTGGTGCTCGCCGGCGAGGCCGACCCAGGTGTGGACCATCCCGAGCCCGGGATCGGCGTCGAGGAGCGGCACCGTCCTCGCGAGGTACGAGTGCTCGAGCCAGTCGTCGGCGTCCAGGGGCAGGATGTAGGCCCCGCGCGCGTGCTCGATGGCGAGATTGCGCGCCCGCGACGGCCCGCGGTTCGGCGTGCGGTGCAGGAACACGCCCGGCCGGACCGCGGCCGCATCCAGCAGCGTGAGCGTGGTGGGGTCGCGCGAGCCGTCGTCCACGATGACCAGCTCCCGATCGGTGAAGGTCTGCGCGGCGACGCTGTCGAGCGCCTGCTCGAGGGGCCGGCCCGCGTCGAAGACCGGCATGACGACGGAGACCCGCGGAGTGCGATCGCTCATCGGGGTGGCCAGGGCGCGGGGCGTGCGAGCGAGACGGCCATGCCGGCGGCTACGCGTGGGTTCGGCAGGAGCGCTCCGCTCTACACGCGGCGCAGATCTCTCGGCACCAGCGGTGGGTAGCAAAAGGCGCGAGTCCGGGCAAACCACAGCGGGGCGGGACCGGTGCTGCACGGCCCCCTCCGCCCGCGTTGCCCGGGGCCCGGAATTCGACTAGCAAGAGTCGGCGTTGGCGGGGATCCTCGACAGCGGGGGAGCGTGACGGTGCAGGTCCCCCGGCACGCGAGCGACGAGGTGGCCCTGCCGGTGTCGGAGCCGCTCGTCTCGATCGTCATCACTTGTTACAACTACGCCGAGTTCATCAGCGACTGCCTGCGCTCGGTCCACACGCAGACCTACCAGCGCTTCGAGTGCATCATCGTCGACGACTGCTCGACCGATGACACCCCGGCCGTCGTGGCCGCCACGCTCGCCGAGCTGGAGGATGCACGTCTGCGCTACCGGCGCCTCCCGCGGAACGTCGGGCAGCTCGGCGCACAGATCGAGGGGTTTCGCGAGAGCGCCGGCGAGTTCGTCGTCTTCCTCGACGCCGACGATCTGCTGTTCCCGCGATTCATCGAGCGGCATCTCTTCGTCCACCACAACATCGAGACCGCGGTCGCGTTCACCAGCTCCAATCAGTGGACCATCTCCCGGGACGGCCAGGTGCTGTCGAAGCACCATACCGACCTCGTGAGCCGCGTGTACCTCCCGCAGGGTATCGACCTCCAGGTGAAGGACGAGGCGGGACGCCAGCCGCTGGTCCGGGGCATCCTCTTCCCGTTCTGGCACGACAAGTACGACCCGCCGACGTGGGTCTGGGGCACGCAGAGCACGCTGATGTTCCGGCGCCCCCTGTTGACGATGATCCTGCCCGACGCGCCGTCCCGGGCGCAGGACTTCCGCGCTTGCTCGGACTTCTACATCGTCCGTCTCGGCCAGCTGATCGGGGGCTCCTTCGTGTTCCGCGAGGCGCTCGGCTGCCATCGCCGGCATGGCGCGAACACCTTCTGCCGGAACGGCCTCATCGCCGCCCGCATGCAGACGGGCGACATGCGCGTTCATCCTTCCCTGGCAGCCTTCCGGACCCTGGCCCTGCGCCTCATGGAGGAGCGCAGGGAGGACTGGGTGTCCGTCCTGGGGCAGGCCCGCTACGACGACCTCCGCAACCACGTGCGCTCGCTCCCGGACGACGTCCTGGGCCGGAAACCACCGCGGCACCGGCGAGTCATGCGCAGCATCCTGGTCCGGCTCCTCGGCGAGCCAGCCTATCTGCGCCTCCGGCTCTCGGTCGGGAAGCTCGTCGGGTGATCCGGGGAAGCGTCCAGGACGCGCAGGGGCGGCTTGAGTGTCGCGAATACTTCCGCTAGATCGCGCCCGGGCTCAATTGCCGGAGCATCGTTCACGAAGGGCGGGGCACCTCGCGTATCTGGTCGCCGGTTCGTGCGGACCACGTGCCGTGCTGGCGTGTGCGCATGGGACGCATCCGCCGCGCGTCGACGTCGGTCGCGGTTGCGCAGTGCGACAAACGATATAAGATCGAACGTGGGGGCGTCGCTCTGGATGCCACTCGCGGGGAGGCGACATGGAGCGCCACGTTTCTACAGTCGGGGAGGAAAGCGGCTCGTCGGCCGGTGAACACGGCGGCGCGACCAGCAACGGCGGGCATGCGCCGGGAGGAGGAGCGGTGAGGACGACACCGACGGAGAACTACTTCCAGACGCCCGAGAAGCTCCTGACCAGGCGCGGCGTTCTGTGGCTCGGCCAGACCTGCAACATCCGCTGCCACTTCTGCTACTTCCTCGATCGCATCGAGAACAAGGATCACCCCGAGCACGCGTTCATGGACATCGAGAAGGCGAAGCAGATCTGCCACACGCTTCGCTACAAGTACGGCAACACGTCGATCGACATCCAGGGCGGCGAGCCCACGATCTGGCGTCACATCGAGGAGCTCATCACCTACTGCCACGAGATCGGCCTCTATCCGACGCTGATCACGAACGCCATCACGCTCGCACGCCGCGAGAAGTGCGAGCAGCTCAAGGAAGCCGGCGTGCACGACCTGCTGATCAGCGTCCAGGGCCTCGGTCCGGTGTACGACGAGATCGTCGGTCTGCCGGGTGGCTCCGTGAAGCAGGCCAAGGGCCTGGACAACTGCATCGAGGTCGGCATCCCGTTCCGTTTCAACTGCGTGCTCAGCCTGAAGGCCGTCCCGCAGTACGTCGACATCGCCAAGCTCGCCGTGGAGAAGGGCGCCCTGGCCGTCAACTTCCTGGCGTTCAACCCGTTCGAGGACCAGGCAACCGGCCACCGGTCGACCTTCAACGTTCCCAGCTACACGCAGGTGGCGGGCGAGCTGAACAAGGCGCTCGACGTGCTGGCCGAGGGCGGCGTCGAGGCAAACGTGCGCTACTTCCCGATCTGCATGGTGGAGGAGCGGCACCGGAAGAGCATCTACAACTTCCCGCAGCTCTCCTACGATCCGCACGAGTGGGACTACGACTCGTGGAGCTGGACGGGCCAGCAGCCGCAGCGCATGAAGTGGGGCGATCCCTCCCAGCCGCACGAGAACCTGGCGGCGGTCACCTACAACTCCTGGGTCTTCAACAAGCCCGAGAACGGGTCCCAGAACCCCCCGCCGGAGCTCACCGGCCTCAAGGGCAGCGTGAGCCAGGTGCTCGCGCCGTTCCCGGGCACGCTGCAGACCGTGAAGAAGGTCTACTGGTCGGTCCTCGACGTCGCCCGCAAGGGCAAGCATCTCGTTCGCGCCAACGGCGACGGGACGGATCCCGGCCTGCGCGTCCCGGACGAGCTCGAGCGCAATCCCGCGGTGTACCGCGATCACGCCGTCGTGCGCGCCCAGGATCACTGCCGCTATCAGTACGCCGCGCAGTGCAACGAGTGCGACGTGAAGGCGATCTGCGACGGCTTCCACGGCGACTACGCGACGCTCTTCACCAGCGACGAGGCGCGCCCGATCCACCTCGGCAGGAAGATCACCGACCCGACCTACTACATCCGGCACCAGGTGAAGATCTACGAGCCCGAGGAAGCGGCGCGGCCATTCCGCGAGAAGGAGCCGCTGGCTCGCACCGGCGCGCGGCATCCGAGCGCCGCCTGAGCGGGATACCGCTTCTCCGATTGGGAGCAGCCATTTCTCACGCCGCCGTGTTGCCCGCCTTCCCCCCAGCGAAGCCTGAAGCTGCGCCTCCGCTGCTCGAAGGGCTGTCCGACCCGCTCGTCTCCGTCGTCATCACCGCGCACAACTACGGTGCGTTCGTGGGAGCATGCCTGCGCTCGGTTCGGGCTCAGACCTACGACCGATTCGAGTGCCTCGTGATCGATGATTGCTCGACGGACGACACACCCACCGTCGTGGGCTCGTTGCTCCAGGAGTGGAACGACCGGCGGTTCCGCTACGTCCGGTTGCCGCAGAACCTGGGTCAATTGGGGGCTCAGCTCCGGGGTTTCCGCGACAGCCAGCGGGCCGTTCGTCGTGTTTCTCGACGCGGACGATCTCCTGTTTCCGCAGTTCCTCGAGCGCCACCTCTTCGTGCATCTCAACATCGAGACCGCGGTGGCCTTCACCAGTTCGAACCAGTGGACGATCTCGGCGGACGGTCAGGTTCTATCACGGTCGCATACCGACTTCGTCAGCCGACTCTATCTTCAGCAAGGGATCGACCACACGGTGACCAGTCCGGTCGCCGACGCCGAGCCGACAGCCGGCGTCCTGTTTCCCTTCTGGCACGACAAGAACGATCCCTGCGTGTGGGTGTGGGGAACCCAGAGCACCATGATGTTCCGGCGTCCCCTGCTGGAGCTCATCCTGCCGTCCTCGGTCCGCCAGACGGAGGCGTTCCGTGTCTGCGCCGACTTCTATCTGGTACGGTTCGGCCAGCTCATCGGGGGGTCGTTCGTCTTCCGCGAAGCGCTCGGCTGCTATCGCCGGCACGGCGGGAACAACTTCTCGAAGAACGGGATCATCGCCGCCCGGATGCAGACCGGGGACATGCGCACCCATCCCTCCGCGGGGGCCTACCGGCGACTTGCCCTTCACATGCTATCCGAACGCAAGGCCGACATGCTTGCCGTCCTGGGCACTGCGAGATACTTCGAGCTCGAAGCGTTCTTTCAATCACCGACGAGCGATGTCGCGGCCGCGCGGCCTCTTCACCGCCGCCTCGTCCGCGGCGCGCTCGTTCGTTTGCTGGGCGAGCCCAACTTCGGTCGCCTGCGACTGTCGCTCGGGAGACTCATCGGATGATGCAAGACGGCGGTGCCATCCAAGAAGCCACGATGAATTCTGCCTCCTCCACCGAGCCCGGATCCGCGACGGTCGTCTGCGACCACGTCTGGAGCCCGCACCTGAACGAGCGCGACTGCGTCTGTGCGTTCGTCAAGTGCTCCCGGTGCACGGTGATCAGGAAGCTCTCGCGGTGTCCGTTCCACGAGGCGAACACCCAGGAGAAACGCCCCTCCCGCGAGTACTTCGAGTCGATGGGCCTGTTCGTCGACGGCATCCCGCAGAACACCTCCTACGCGATGGAGCTGGCTACCGCGCTCGAGGAGATGAAGGCCCCGGTTTTCGCCCCGGGAGGCGCCGTCCTGGAGATCGGGTGCGGCGTCGGGCGTCTCGTACCGTGGTTTCTTCGCGGCGGCTTGCGCTACACGGGGGTGGAACCCGATCCGTGGGCCGGGCGCTACCTCTACGACGCGTATCAGGTTCCCGTCATTGCCGAACCCTGGGAAACCGTGCCGATCGAACCACGATCGATCGACATCGTGGCCGCGGTGCACTGCCTCGAGCACGTGACCGGCGCGGACGACGCATTCGCAAAGATGGTCACCGCCGCGAAGCAGTACGTCCTCCTCGTGTTGCCGGAGGGCTGGGACATCTGGAACCCGGACCACTGGTGGATGTTCACCCAGGACGTGCTGCGTATCTGGGCGCAGAACCTGGGGCTCCGTCTCCATGGTCCCGTTCAGAAGCGCGTGGCGGAGCCCGAGGACACGATCTACGCGCTCTTCGAGCGATGACCTGAACCGACTCGCAGGGCACCCTGGCCGATGGTGCCGCATGGACGGCCGCTTTCCCGTGCGGTTCAAGGGGGGGTTGTGATGAAGAAGGGTGCACCGCGTGCGTTCAGCCCCCAGGCCTGGGTCGCTGCCATCGCGGTCGTCGCCCTGGAGTACTACACGGGCGACGGCTACGGCCGATACTTCTATCCCGCACTGATCCTCGCGTTCTTCTCGCCGATCGCGCTCCAGCTATGGGCGGTTCTGCTCGTCGTTCGTGCCCTCGGTTCCGCGCATTTCGCGATGCCCGTCGAAGCGTTCACCGGCGTCGACTTCACCTACGTGCGTCTCATCTTCGTCGCGACCATGCTCGCAGCCGGCGGGCTCTTTGCCGCAAATCCCATCGTGCGTTCGAGTGGCCACCTCGTCCGCAGCAGCCCATACATGTTCGCCGCACTCCTGGCCCTAGCGGCTACGGTGCTCGTCATCGAAGGGCTGTTCTGGCCCGTGGAGCGGCCGTCGCTGATGTACCTGCTCGCAGCGGTCGCGCTGATCGCGACCTGGCGCCTGCCGTATCCACGACCTGGCATCCACGGCCCCGTCCAGCCATCCGACAGGCCCCTTGCCGCGCTGGACTATGCAGCTCTCTTCCTGCTCTCTCTCGCCACGCTTCTGCTGGAGATGCTGCAGACCCGGATCCTCTCCTTCATGGTGTTCCCGAGCCTCGTGTTCGTTGTGGTCTCCTTCGCGATGCTCGGCTTCGGCGTCAGCGGCGCTGCACTGTCGATTCGACCGCCACTGCTATGGGCCCGTCCCTCCAGTCGGCTGGCTCAGCTGTCGATCGCGTTCGGTGCGACCGCCGTGCTCGGCACCGCGATCCTCGGCCGGTTCCCGATCTCGGTCTACACCTTCACCGAGCACCCCCGGAACCTGCCGCTCCTCGTGATCTACTACATCGCGTCGACGATCCCCTACTATTTTGCAGGTCAGGTCTTCGGTGCGCTGTTCAGCCTCTACCCGCGAGAGATCAACAAGATCTATGCCGTCAATCTTCTGGGGTCGGGCCTGGGCTGCCTGCTGTTGGTGCTGCTGATCAGTCCGCTCGGGGGCGAAGGCACACTCCTGGTCGCGGTCATTCTCGGGTTCGCAGCCGCCGCCGCGTTCGCCGCGCGCAGCTCCGAGAGCCTCGTCGCCGTGTCGGGAACCCTCGTTGTCGTTTGCCTTCTCTTGATCGTCGCAGGAGCCGATCGCGTGATTCGACTCGAGGTCAGATCCCGACAAGGAACTCGGCGACGTCATCTTCAGGCGCGGAGGGAGGATCGAGTACACTGGCTGGAGTCCCATCAGCCGCACGGACATCTCCACGGCCCCATCGCTGGAGAACTCCGAGCTCGGGCTGCATCTGCTCGACCGCCCGTGGCCCGTGAAATGGATTTCCGCCGATGGCTCGGCATCCACGTACATGGCGAAGGGCGTCTCCAGGGATCTCATCCAGGAGGTTCGCTCGAACAGTCGCGTGATGAACGGCTTTCGAATGCTCCCATATCTGAACGTCGCGAATCCCGACACGCTCATCATCGGGCCCGGCGGGGGCATGGACCTGATCGCCGCGCGCATTCGAGGAGCGAAGAGCATCACTGCTGTCGACATCAATCCCGTGACTGTCTACGCCATGAAGCACGTGTTCCGAGACTTCAACGGCAACTTGTACAACCAGCCGAGCAACAAGGTGTACGTCGCCGAGGGTCGCAGCTTCGTCGCGCGCTCCAACCACCGATACACGAACATCCACATGAACGGGGTGGACACGTTGAACGCCCTGGCCGCCGGCGCCAACGTCACCGCGGAGAACTACCTCTACACGACGGAGGCCATGGTCGATTACCTCAATCACCTCCGCGACGACGGCTTCCTGTCGATAGTGCGCCACTCCTTCGAGGTGCCGCGCGAGTCGATCAAGCTCTGTACCGCGATGATCGATGCCATGATCCGATTGAATCTCGGCGACGCCTCGAGTCACATCATGCTGATCGGCGGTCCGCCTCCGGAAGACTGGACGACCTTCCTGGTGAAGAAGTCTCCGCTGACGGCGGAGGACGTCGCACACCTTCAACCCGCCATCGACGCGCACAAGCTGCGGGTCTTCTACAAGCCCGGGATGCAGGAAACCGACGACATCCCGGCGGATTCTCAGCGGGCCAGGTACTTCATCCGCCTCTTCGAAGCGAACAAGCAGGGGAAGCTCGCCGAATTCATGGAGTCCTACCCCTATGACATCCACCCGGCCACGGACGACCGGCCCTACTTCTTCAAGATCCAGAAGGCGAGAGCTTACCTGCACCCGATGGAGACGGTGACGCCGTACGAGAAGAACTTCGGCCTCATCGCGATCATCATCCTTTGCCTTCAGACCTTGCTCGTGTCACTCGTCCTGATCGTGGCTCCGCTCGCCCACTTCCATCGCGAGGGACTCAGGGTACCGCATCGGACCAGGTATCTCCTGTACTTCGCGGGTCTCGGGCTTGCGTTCATGCTGATCGAGCTGTCGCTCATGCAGAAGCTGTCACTCATGCTCGGACATCCGACGTACGCGATCGGCACGGTCCTGAGCTCGATCCTGATCTTCTGCGGCATCGGTAGCCTCGTCAGCGGCACGCTCCGTCTGACCCCGCGATCCTTGATCGCCATCGCGGCGGCCGGGATCACATTGCTGGTGATGCTGGCCATGTGGTTGCTGCCCGCCATCACGACGGCCACCCTCGGCTGGCCGCTCTGGCAACGCGCTCTGACGGCCGCCGTGCTCCTCGCGCCACTGGCGTTTTGCATGGGCATACCGTTTCCGACTGGCCTTCGACTCTTGTCCGACGTCAACCTGCGCTTCATCCCGTGGGCCTGGGGAGCGAATGGCGTCGCGTCGGTGATCGGTAGCGTCGTCTGTATCCTCCTGTCGATGGCCTACGGGTTCAACGTGGTGCTCGGGGTTGGTATTGGGGCGTATCTGATTGCCGCGCTGTGCATGCTGACCGCCGTGCCGGCAATCGAGCATCAGAACGCGGCCTCGCCTGTCGTCCACCAGCCATCGATGCACGGTGGGGACCGTCGGGCGAGCTGACGGCACGATGCGAAATGCCCTGGCGATGGCGCTCGCGATCGCGGCTGCGACCACGATCGCTCGCGCGGACTCGCTGTCGACCGTGGGCTCACCCAGCCCCGCCAGCACGTTCACGATCGACGAGACCTTCGTCCCTGGCCTTCCGCTTCTGACCGACTTCCGCTTCCTGCCCGACGGGCGCATCGTCGCGATTGCCAAGAGCGGCGACGTCTGGCTGGCGCCGGCGGGCGGTGGCACGCCGGCGCTGCTCGACACGCTCCGGGTCGACACCGAGAGCGACAAGGGCCTCCTCGGCCTCGCCGTCGATCCGCGCTTCGCCGCCACGCGGCGCCTCTTCTTCTACTATGCGGCCGCCGACGACGCCGGCGGCACCGACACGGACCGCAGCCGCGTCGTGGCACGCACGCTCGGCGCCGACGACGTGCTGCAGAGGAGCGAGGCCGTCCTCGTCAGCGGGCTGCGCGGGCCGCTCAACCACAATGGTGGTGGGCTCGACATCGGCCCCGACGACCTCCTCTACGTGGGGGTCGGCGATACGGGCTGCAACTCGGGCCTGCCTCCCGAGCCCCCGTCGCCGCCGACGAACTTCTACCCGACCTGCCTGGCCGACCATCCGACGGCACGCGGGGGTGGCACCGGGAAGATCCTTCGTATCCAGCTCGACGGAGGCATCCCGCCAGCGAACCCCCTCGCCGGTGCGACCAACGTCACGGCGTGCGGCGAGACGTGCGGCACGCCCATCGCGGCGGACCAGCTCGGAGCACCGCGTGCGGAGATCTTCGCCTGGGGCTTTCGCCAGCCCTTCCGCCTGTGGGTCGACCCGATCACCGGGCTCGCATGGGTGGGGGACGTCGGGGAGGTCGCCTACGAGGAGATCGACGTCGTGCGCGCCGGGCGGCACCACGGCTGGCCGTGGCGGGAAGGCCGGCGCGGACATCCCCCGGCGCAATGCCAGCTCGTCCGCGTCGGGACGACGCCCGACGGCCGGCCGATCCTCGACCAGCCGTGCGTCGATCCGGTGTACGTCTGCCGCCACGATCCCATCGTCGATCCCACCGTCGACGCCGGCTGCGTCTCGATCACCGGCGGCCAGATCGTCGACAGCTGCAGCTGGCCGGCGAGCTTCCGCGGGCGCTACGTGTTCGGTGACAACGTGACCGGCGCGCTCTGGACCATCGCCCCCAATGCCGACCGCGACGGCGTCGCGGGTGCGCGGGCCGACTTCGCCGCCATCGATGCCCCGCCGGTGGCCATCCGCACGGGCCCCGACGGCGCTCTCTACGTCGCGGTCTTCGCGGGCCGCATCGCGCGCATCGCACCCCGGGAGCCGTCCGCCTGCGACGGCGGCTGCCGGCAGGACACGGACTGCGACGACGGAAATCCGTGCACGGACGACGGCTGCGACGCGCCGACGGCTCGATGCCACGTCCTCGCGAAACCGGGCTGTGCGAGCCCGCCGCCGCCGCCCGCCGGCGAATGTGCGCCCGGCGATGCGGCGCCATGTGAGGACGGCGATGCCTGCAGCATCGACGCGTGTGGACCGGATGCGCACTGCACGCACGTTCCGCTGCTCGGTCCGGCGGGAGTGCGCTGCCGCTGCGACGAAACGCTGCCCGCGTGCGCGCAGACGCGGCTGCCACGAGCCGCCACGGCCGACCGCGCCCGTGCTTGCCGGCTGGTGGAGCGCATCGACAGCGGCCGCCCGCGCCGCCAGCGCACGCTCGCGCACCGGGCTGCGCGGCGCTTCCGCCAGGCGGCCAGGTCGGTGCGTGCGGCGACCGGTAAGCGCCTCGATGCGGCCTGCGGGACGGCGCTCGAGGCACGGCTTCGCGACGCCGCCACGCGGGCCGTTGCGCTGGTTCCGCGGTAGCGGCGGGTGTCCGCTCGTCCCTGACCAGCGCTTGGTTCAGACCTCGCCCTGAACACCCATGCGGCGGGCTAGCACCAGCAGGTCCGGCGACGGATCGCCCCCCTGGCGACCCGCGTTCGTCGCCGTCCTCGTCGCCCTGCTCCCCGCTGTCGGGTGGGCGCGCCCCGGAGACATCACCACTTACGTGGGCGCCACGAGCTTCGAAAGCCCGCTGGGCATGCGGGTCGCCACCACGGCGTCGGGGACGCAGCTCTACGTGGCCGACAGCTCCCAGCACATCGTCCGTCACATCGACCTCGCAACGCAGCGCGTGAGCATCGTGGCTGGCCTCGGAACGCGCGGCTCTGGCGTAGCCGCCGTTTCGCGTCCTCTCGGCGATCAGCCGCCGTTGCTGGAAGCCGCCGATGCCAGGAGAGAGGCCGAGGAGCTCTTGGCACAATTCATGGTTCTTTTTCCGAACGACGCAGTGGTTCGGACTGCACTGCGGGGAGCGGCCGCCTATCATCTCTCCTGGTTCGACTCTGGGCGTATGCAGAGCACCATGCTCTCGATGAGCTCCTCTCCGAAGACTTCCAGCACGACCGGCTCTACGGCAGCGTCCGCGCCGTTGATCCGTTTCGCCGTGGGTGACCGCCAGCAGACAGGGCCGCTTTCGATCGACGCCGTGAACGAGGCATGCTCTACAGCAGCGTCTCCGGGTCCGTCGCCTCCACCCCCACAGCCGCCGCGACGCCCGGGTGCGTGATCCGCCCCTCCAGCACGTTGCACGCGCGGCGAAGCTCCGGCCACCGCCGCAGCGCCTCGACGAGCCCGAGATCCGCGATCTCGAGCGCATAGGACAGGGTGGCGTTGGTGAGGGCGTAGGTCGAGGTGTGCGGGACGATGCCGGGCATGTTGGTGACGCAGTAGTGGACGACGTGCTCCGCCACGTAGATGGGCCGCGCATGCGTCGTCGGGCGCGACGTCTCGGCACAGCCGCCCTGGTCGATGGCGAGGTCGACGAACGCTGCCCCGGGAAGCATCGCCTTCACGAGGGTGCGCGGGAGGAGGCGCGGGGCGAGCGCACCGGGAATCAGGACGGCGCCGACGACCAGGTCGGCCGCCATCACCTCCTCCTCGACGTTCGCGCGGTTCGACATGACGGTGGTGACGTGACCGGCCAGGATGTCGTGCACGTAGCGCAGCTTCCCGGGGTCGACGTCGAGGATCGAGACGTGCGCGCCGGTGCCCACGGCGACCTGGCAGGCGTTGGTCCCGGCGATCCCGGCGCCGAGGATCACCACCTTGGCCGGCCGCACTCCGGAAGCACCCGAGAGGAGCACGCCGCGGCCGCCATTCTGGGCCTGCAGGCACCAGGCTCCGACCTGGACCGCCAGGCGCCCGGCGACCTCGCTCATCGGCGCGAGCAGCGGCAGGCTCCCGTCGTCGAGCTGGAGGGTCTCGTAGGCGAGGGCGCTCACACCGCGCTCGCGGAGCACCGTCGCCAGCTCGGGATTGGCCGCCAGGTGGAGATAGGTGAAGAGCACGACCTCGGGACGCAGCAGTGCGTACTCCGACTGCAACGGCTCCTTCACCTTGAGGACGAGCTCGGCGCTGCCCCAGAGCGACGGCGCGTCGACCAGCGCGGCACCCGCATCGCGGTAGAGACGATCGGGCAGGATCGACGCGGCGCCGGCGCCGTACTCGACGAGCACGCGGTGCCCGTGCGCCACCAACGCACCGACGCCACTCGGTGTGAGCGCGACACGGCTCTCTTCTTCCTTCACTTCACGCGGCACGCCGACGATCATGCGCTCGAGTCTAGCACACGCCGGAGCCTGACTTGCCTCTCCGGGTGTCGCACGGCTAAAACCGTGTGGGCGTCGGAAAGCCTGCGTCGTGGGACGGACGATCGACGGCAAAGCAGTGGCGGCGGCGGTGCGGGGCGAGGTGCGGGAGCGCGCAGCGCAGCTCGCGGCCCGCGGCACCGAGCCGGGCCTGGCGACCGTCCTGGTGGGCGAGGATCGCGCCTCCCAGATCTACGTGGGCAGCAAGGAGCGCGCCTGCGGGGAGGTCGGCATCCGCTCCTTTGGCCACCACCTGCCGGCGTCGACCCCGCAGGCGGAGCTGCTCGATCTCGTGCGCCGGCTCGGACGCGACGACCGCGTCCACGGCATCCTGGTGCAGCTTCCCCTCCCGCCGCCGCTCGACGCGCAGGCGATCATCGAGGCGCTGCCGCCCGAGAAGGACGTGGATGGGCTGCATCCGATGAGCCAGGGCCGGCTGCTCGCCGGTCGGCCGGGGCTGCGGCCCTGCACGCCGCTCGGGGTGATGCGCCTGCTCGACGAGGTGGGCGTGCAGCTCCGGGGCGCACGGGCCGTCGTCGTCGGCCGGAGCCTCCTGGTCGGCAAGCCGATCGCGCTCCTGCTCCTCGAGCGGCACGCCACCGTCACGATGTGCCACTCGCGCACGGCGGACCTCGCCGACGAGGTCGGCCGAGCCGACGTGCTGGTTGCCGCGACCGGCCAGGCCGGCCTCGTGCGGGGCAGCTGGGTGCGCCCCGGCGCCGTCGTGATCGACGTGGGGATCAACCGCGGCCCCGACGGCAAGCTCATGGGCGATGTCGAGTTTCTTCCCGCGGCCGAGCGCGCGAGCCACATCACGCCCGTGCCCGGCGGCGTCGGCCCGATGACCGTCGCCATGCTCCTCGCCAACACGGTGAGCGCGGCCGAGCGCGCCGCGGCGGCGTGAGACGATGGCCAGACGCACGCCGCTGTTCGACGCGCACCGGGAGCTGGGCGCTCGCCTGGTCGAGTTCGCGGGCTGGGAGATGCCGGTGTCGTACGGCAGCGCGCTCGAGGAGCATCACGCGGTGCGACGGCGCTGCGGCCTCTTCGACGTGAGCCACATGGGAGAGGTCGAGCTCCGCGGCGCCGGCGCCGAGGCGCTGTGCCAGGAGCTCACGGTGAACGACGTCAGCCGGCTCGGGGACGGCGACGGCCAGTACACGGTCCTCTGCAACGAGCGGGGCGGCGTGCTCGACGACCTGGTGCTCTTCCGCCTCGCGCCCGACCGCTTCCTGCTGGTGGTCAATGCCGCCAACACGGCCGCCGACCTCGCCTGGATCCGGCAGCACGCGCCGGCGAACGTGGCGGTCGACGATCGCAGCGGCGAGCTCGCGCTCCTCGCGCTGCAGGGTCCCGAGGCGGAGCGCGCGCTGCGCACCCTGACGCCGCTCGATCTGACCGCGCTGCGGCCGTTCACGATTCGCGACACGACGGTGGCGGGCTTCGAGTCACAGGTGTCCCGCACCGGCTACACCGGCGAGGACGGCTTCGAGATCCTCGTGCCGGCCGCCGACGCGCGTCCCGTCTGGGACGCGGTGCTGGCGGCGGTCCGTCGCTGCGGGGGTCTGCCGGCGGGCCTCGCCGCACGGGATACCCTGCGGCTCGAGGCCGGTCTGCCGCTCTGCGGGACCGACATGGATGCCGACACGACGCCGCTGGAGGCCGGGATCGCGTGGGTGGTGAAGCTGCGCAAGACCTGCTTCGTCGGCCGCGAGGCCCTGGCGAGCCAGGCAGCCGCGGGGCCCGAGCGCCGCCTGGTCGGGCTCCGGCTCGAGGAACCCGGCATTCCGCGACACGGCAACGCGGTCTGGCAGGGCGGGGCTCGCGTGGGGACGGTCACGAGTGGTACCAAGTCGCCCACCCTGGGAGTCTTCATCGGCATGGCCTCCGTGGCCGCCGCCGCCACGCGGCCTGGCACCGCCGTGGTGGTCGAGATTCGCGACCGGCGCCTGCCGGCGCAGGTCGTGGATCGCCCCTTCTACCGCCGCCCGGCGCCGGGAGCCTCGCATGCAACTGCCTGAGAATCTGCACTACACGACCGAGCACGAGTGGGTGCGCCTGGAAGGGCACGAAGCCGTGGTCGGAATCACGGACTTCGCCCAGGAGTCGCTCGGCGACGTCGTCTTCGTCGAGCTGCCGCCCCCGGGAACGGTTCTCACGGCAGGCAAGACCTTTGGTGTCGTGGAATCGAACAAGAGCGTGTCCGACCTCTTCGCGCCCGTCACCGGCCGGGTCGTCGCAATCAACGATGCCCTGCGGGACGCACCCGAGGCGGTGAACTCCGATCCCTACGGCGCCGGGTGGATGATCCGCGTCGCGCTCGACTCCGCGGATGCGGTCGCCGGACTCCTCGACGCCGATCAGTACCGGACCCACGTGCAGCACGAGCAGTCGCGGTGAGCGCCTACGTCCCGCACACGCCCGCCGATATCGCGGCGATGCTGGAAGTGATCGGCGCCGGGTCGCTGGACGACCTGATCGCCCACATCCCTGCCGGCCTCCGCGACCATGCCGCGGTCGACCTGGCCCCGGGCCTCACCGAGCCCGAGCTGCGCGCCCGCTTCGCGGCGCTGGCGGCGGGCCACGCCCGGGACGACCTCGCGGTCTTCCTCGGTGCCGGATCGTATCCGCACTTCGTTCCCGCCGTCGTCAACCAGATTCTCCTGCGCTCCGAGTTTGCCACCGCCTACACGCCCTACCAGCCCGAGGTCAGTCAGGGGACCCTGCAGGCGATCTTCGAGTTCCAGACGTTCGTCGCCACGCTCCTCGGCCTCGACGTCGCCAACGCCAGCATGTACGACGGCGCGTCCGCGACCGCCGAGGCCGTCCTGATGGCGCGTCGCCTCCTCCCCGAGCGGCGGACGGTGCTCCTGGCGCGCGCGCTGCATCCTCACTACCGGGGCGTGGTGCGGACCTATCTGCGCGGACTGGCCGGCGTGGTCGTGCGCGAGATTCCGTTCGACGACGACGGCCGCACCGACGCCGCGGCGCTCCGCGGTCTCCTCGGGAGCGACACGCTCTGTGTCGTGCTGGGCCAACCAAACGTCTTCGGCGTCGTCGAGGACCTTCCCGCCGCCGCCCACGACGTGCACGCGGCGGGCGCCCTGCTGGTGAGCGCGACGACGGAGGCGCTGGCTCTCGCCGCGCTGCGCTCGCCGGGCGCCTGCGGGACCGACATCGCGGTGGCGGAGGGGCAGAGCCTCGGCCTGCCGATGTCGTACGGAGGCCCCGGCGTGGGGTTGTTCGCGTGCCACGAGCGCCACGTCCGTGCCATGCCCGGACGCATCGTCGGCGAGACGGTCGACGGGGAGGGCCGCCGCGGCTACGTCCTCACGCTGGCGACGCGCGAGCAGCACATCCGGCGCGAGCGCGCGACCTCGAACATCTGCACCAACCAGGGGCTGTGTGCGCTCGCGGTCACCGTCTACCTGTCCATGCTGGGCCGGAACGGCCTTCTCCGGCTCGCGCGGGTGAACGCCACCGCGGCCCGCGAGGCCGCCACGCGGCTCGCGTCGGCGGGCGTGCCGCAACGCTTCGCAGCGCCGTTCTTCAACGAGTTCGTGGTGCGCGCGCCGGCGGCCGCCTCGGCCTGGGAGGAGCTGGCGCAGCGCTCCGGTGTGGTGGCGGGCTTCCCGCTCGGCCGCTGGTACCCGGAGCTCGGCGATGCGCTGCTCCTCTGCGTCACCGAGACCCACCACAAGGAGCAGGTCGATCGGCTCGTCGCCACGCTGGCCACGGACACGCGCGCCCGGCGCACGAGGACGGGCTAGGTCATGCAGCTCGACGAACCGCTCATCTTCGAGCGTGGCTCGTCCGGCCACGCGGGCTGGCAGGTTCCCGGCGACGAGGCCGACGGCCTACCGGAGGAGCTGCGGCGCGAGGACGATCTCGCGACTTTCCCGGAGGTCGGCGAGCTCGAGGTCCTGCGCCACTTCCTGCGCCTGTCGCAGTGGAACTACGGTGCGGCCACCACGTTCTACCCGCTCGGCTCCTGCACCATGAAGTACAACCCGGTGGTGAACGAGGAGCTGGCCCGCTTGCCGGGGTTTGCGCAGCTGCACCCGCTGCTGCCGGCGTCGCTGGCGCAGGGCGCGCTCGCCCTGTGCGAGGCGCTCGAGCACGCGCTCGCCGCCGTCTCCGGTCTCGACGCGGTGACGCTCCAGCCGGCGGCGGGGGCCCAGGGCGAGCTGCTCGGCATGCTCCTGGTACGCGCCCATCACGTCGATCGCGGCAATCCGCGCCGGCGCGTCCTGATCCCGGCCAGCGCCCACGGCACCAACCCGGCCAGCTCCGTGCTCTGCGGCTACGAGGTCACCGAGGTTCCCGTCGGCGCCCGCGGGCTGCTCGAGGCGCGCACGGTCGCGGCCCTGATGGACGAGCAGGTCGCGGCGCTCATGGTGACCAACCCGAACACGCTCGGCCTCTTCGAGGAGGAGATCGAGGGCGTCGCGGCCGCGGTGCACGCCAGGGGCGGCCTGCTCTACATGGACGGCGCCAACATGAACGCGCTCATCGGCGTCGCCAAGCCGGGCGACATGGGCGTCGACGTCATGCAGTTCAATCTCCACAAGACGTTCTCGACGCCGCACGGCGGCGGCGGGCCGGGTGCCGGGCCGGTCGCGGTGCGGGCGCCGCTGGTCCCGTACCTTCCGGTGCCACGGGTGGTCCGGCGCGGCGAGCGGCTGGAGTGGGACGAGGCGGCTCCGAAGAGCGTCGGGCGGATCGGGCCCTTCTTCGGCAACTTCGGCATCCTCCTGCGCGCGCTCGCCTACATCGAGCGGCTCGGCGGCCCGGGCCTCGAGGAGGCGACCAGGCTCGCGATCCTCAATGCGAACTATCTGCGTGCCCGTCTGCGCGGGGCGTACGACCTGCCGTTTGACGTCCCGTCGATGCACGAGTGCGTGTTCTCCGACCGCACCCTCACGCCCCACGGCGTCCAGACGCTCGACGTCGCCAAGCGGCTGCTCGACTACGGCTTCTATGCCCCGACCATCTACTTCCCCCTGGTGGTCAAGGGAGCGCTCATGATCGAGCCGACCGAGACCGAGAGCCGGGGAACGCTCGACGAGTTCGTCGCCGCCATGCTCGCCATCGCGGAGGAGGCCCGCACGGACCCGCACACCGTCCGTACGGCTCCGCACCGCACCAGGCTCGGCCGTCTCGACGAGACGCGCGCCGCGCGCCGTCCGGTGCTGCGCTGGCGGCCACCCGTGACCGGGTGAGAGTGCTAGCAAAATTGACACCCGGGCCGCCGCCGTGTAGCGTCTCCGGCGGCGTGCAGGCATCGGTGCTCAACACCAAGGTCCTGGTCCTGAACCGCTCGTACCTGCCGGTGAACATCACCTCGGTGCGGCGTGCCCTGTCGCTGCTCTATCAGGACATCGCCCGGGCGGTGGACGAGCAGTACCGCACCTTCGACTTCGCCAGCTGGGCCGATCTCGCCGCGCACGAGGAGAGCATCGGTCTGATCGACCGGGCGATCCGGGTGCCGCGGGTCATCCTGCTCCTCGGCTACGATCGGGTCCCCCGCCGGCACGTGCGCTTCAGCCGCTTCAACATCTACGCGCGCGACCACAACCGCTGCCAGTACTGCGGCCGGCGGTTCGCCCGCGCCGAGCTGAACCTCGACCACGTCATCCCGCGCTCGAAGGGTGGCACCTCGGCGTGGGAGAACGTCGTCTGCTCCTGTCACCGGTGCAACCGGCTGAAGGGCGGGCGCACGCCGGCGGAGGCGGGCATGCGCCTCATCCGCCATCCCTTCCGCCCGCAGTGGACGCCCTTCATGGTCGAGGCCTTCAGCCCCCGCCGGCACAAGGAGTGGCTGCCGTTCCTGAGCGGGGTCGACGCGGCGTACTGGAACACGGAGCTGATGCAGGAGTAGGGGGAAGCCTCGGGCGCGCCGGGGCGGTTGGGGGAGTGGATGCGGATCAAGCAGATCGAGCTCACCGGCTTCAAGTCGTTCATGGACCGGACGGTCCTCGAGCTGCCCGCCGGGGTGACGGCCATCGTGGGGCCGAACGGCTGCGGGAAGTCGAACGTGGTCGACGCCATCCGGTGGGTGCTCGGCGAGCAGAGCCCGAAGCACCTGCGCGGCGGGGCCATGGAGGACGTCATCTTCGCGGGCAACGCCGACCATGGCCCGCTCGGCATGGCCGAGGCGTCGCTCCTGCTCGAGCGTACGGACGAGGACCTGGCGCGGGCTGCGGAAGCCAGCGACGAGCTCCCCATCGGCCCCGAGAGCCTGCCGCCCGAGCTGGCCCAGGCGAGCCAGATCCTGGTCACCCGGCGCTACTTTCGCTCCGGCGACTCGGAGTACTTCATCAACAAAGCGGCGTGCCGGCTGAAGGACATCACCGAGCTGTTCCTGGGCACCGGGGTCGGCACGCGCGCCTATGCCATCATCGAGCAGGGCCGCGTCGAGCAGATCGTCAACGCGAAGCCGGACGACCTCCGGCTGTTCCTCGAGGAGGCGGCCGGGATCACGCGCTTCCGCTCCCGCAGGCTCGCCGCGGAGCGCAAGATGGAGCGTACGCGCGACAACCTGATCCGCGTCAACGACGTGCTTCGCGAGCTCGAGCGCCAGATGGGATCGCTGCAGCGTCAGGCGCGGCGCGCCGAGGAGTACCACCGCATCAAGGGCGCGCTCCGCGACCTCGACCTCCGCGTGACCGCCGCTCGCCGCCGCGCGTGGGCCCGGGAGATGACCGCGACGGGTGACGAGGTGACGCGGCTCCGCCAGGACGAGGAGCGCCTGCAGACGCAGCTCAGCACCACCCGGGAGGCGAGTGACGAGGCACGCCGCCGGCGCCACGAGCGCGAGGCGCTGCTGCGTGCGGTCGAGAGCGAGCTCACCGAGCAGCGGGTGGCCGCAACCGAGTCGGGAGCCCGCGCGGAAGGGCTGGAGGCGCGCCGGCGCGAGCTCGAGGCGCGCGCTGCCGAGGCCGAGCGCGAGGCGGAGATGCTGGAGGGCCGGCTGGCCGACGTCGCGGGCGAGCTGTCGGCCTGTGACGGCGAGCTCACCCGGCTCGCCAGCGAGCAGGCCCAGGCAGAAGCCGAGCGCACCCGGGAGGAAACGGAGCTGGATCGGCTCGGCGCCGCCGGCAAGCCGCTCGAAGAGGCCGTCGAGCAGGCGAAGGATGCGGTGGTCGACGCGGTCGCCGAGGAGCTCAGGCTGCGCAACCTGGCCGAGGCCGTTCAGCGACGGCGGGCCGAGCTCGACGGCCAGCGGCGCCAGCTCGACGAGGAGCGCCAGGAGCTCGGATCGCGGCTCGAGGACGTCGCCAGGGAGCGCGAGGATCAGCGTCGCCGCATGGAGGCGCTGGAGGCGGAGCGCGTCCGCCTCGAGGCGGAGCGCGCGGCGCTGCTGGCGCGGTCGACGGCCCTGGCGGACGAGGAGGAGCGCCAGGCGCAGGTCTGTACGGGCGCGCGCGATCGGGTGACGCAGCTGCGCTCGCGCGTCGAGTCGCTGCGCGAGCTCGAGGCCCGTTCCGAGGGGTGCACGCGCGGGGTCGCGAGCCTGCTCGCTCGCGATCCCGAGGCCGCGACCCTGCTGGCGGGCGTCCTGCGCGTGCCCGCGGGCCTCGAGCGCGCCGTGGCGGCGGTGCTCGGATCGCGGCTGGGCCAGGTCGTTCTTCCCGATACGTCCGCCGCGCTGGACGCGGTCCGCTGGCTTCGCGAGACGCAGGCGGGCAGCGCCACCGTCATTCCGCACGACCCCGAGCGCCGGGCGACGGTCATCGTGCCGGCGGGACGGCGCCTCGTCGACCAGGTCGACGTCGACCCCGGTCACTGGGCCCTGGCCGAGGCGCTCCTCGGCCAGGTTCTCCTTGCCGACGACCTCGACGAGGCGCTGCGCATCTGGCGCGAGGCGCCGCATCCGCTGACGGTCGTCACCCTTGCCGGCGAGGCGCTTGACGCGCTCGGTGCGGTCACGGGGGGCAGCGAGCCCCCGCTCGAGGAGACGCTGCTGGCCCGCGCGCGCGAGCTGCGCGAGCTGGCCGCGGCGACGCGCGAGGCGGAGGCCACGACGGAGGCCGAGCAGCGCACGCTCGACGCCATCCGGGCCCGCGTCGCGGACGTCGGTAGCACGCTCGCACAAGGCGTGGAGCGCTTGCAGGCGCTGCGCCTCGAGCTCCTCGCGGGCGAGAAGGATCGCGAGCGTCTCGAGGGGGAGCGGGCACGCATCGCCGCCGACCTCGAGGTGAGCGCACTCGAGGCGAGTGGCCTCGCCGGCACCGACGGCCAGCTGGCGGGCGAGCTCGCTGCCCTCGACGAGTCGCTCGCGGGAGCGTCGGCGGGATTGCGTGATCGGCGTGCGGCGCTCGGCGAGGCACAGGCAGCCCTCGCCGAATGGCGGCTCCGGCACGCGGAGACCGAGCAGCGACGGACCGGTGCCGCCGTGCGGGCCGCCGCGGCCGCCGAGCGGCGGCGTGGCGCCGACGGCGAGCGGGCTCGGCTGCAGGCCGGTCGGGTGGACCTGGCCGGCCGGGTCGAAGCGGCGAAGCGCGCCGCAACCGACGCGACGACCGGAGCAGCGTCGTCGGCGGAAGAGGCACACGCGGCGGCCGCCGCCAGGGTCGCCGCCGATGAGCGGGCTGCAGCGCTGGCCGAGGATCGCCAGCGCCTGTCGGCAGAGGTCGCCGCCGCGGAGGAGGACCTGTCCGCCGACGACCGTGTCCAGCGCGAGGTCTCGGAGCAGCTCGAGGCGCTACGGGCGCGGCGCGGAGAGCTCGACGTGCTCCTGGCGGAGCGTCGGGTCGCGCTCGAACAGCTCTTCGAACGGCTCGCCGAGCGCTACGATCTCGGCCCCGAGGCGCTCGACGAGATCCCGGCAGACGCCGCGCAGCCGAGCGAGGAGGATGCGGCCCACGCCGAGGAGCTGCGAGCCCGGCTCGTGCGTCTGGGCGACGTCAATCCCGGAGCTCTCGCCGAGCTCGAGGAGATACGCGGGCGGCACGAGTTCCTCGCCGCGCAGCGCGCCGATCTCGAGCGCTCGCTCGAGGATCTGCGCCAGACCATCGGCAAGCTGGCGCGTACGTCGCGGCGGCGCTTCGAGGACACCTTCGAGGCGGCCAACGCCCGCCTCGCCGAGGTCTTCCCCAAGCTCTTTCCGGGCGGCACGGCCGAGCTCCGTGCCACCGAGCCGGAGGAGGGCACGGAGCCCGGGATCGAGATCGTGGCACAGCTGCCGGGCAAGAAGCTGCAATCACTCAGCCTGCTGTCGGGTGGCGAGAAGGCGCTCACCGCCACCGCGCTGGTGTTCTCGTTGTTCCTGATCCGCCCGACACCGTTCTGCCTGCTCGACGAGGTCGACGCGCCGCTCGACGAGGCCAACATCGGGCGCTTCAACGCGCTGGTCACCGAGATGGCCCAGCGCTCACAGTTCGTCCTCATCACGCACAACCGCCGGACGATGGAGGTTGCTCACACCCTGTACGGCATCACCATGGAGCAAGCAGGCGTGTCGAAGGTGGTGTCGGTCCGCCTGAGCGAAGCGGCCTGACGCGCGAGGACGATGGAGCCCTGGATCGCCCTGGCCGCGGCGGGGCTGCTCATCGTCGCCCTCGGGCTCTGGGCATTCTGGCGCCGGCACGATCGGGCCCCGCAGGCGGAGCCGCCCGCAGGAGCCGCGGTCCCGGTCACCTCCGGCGAGCGGATGCGACGTGCGCTCGCGGCCACCCGGCAGCGCCTGGCAACCCAGCTCGACGCCGTGCTCGGCCGGGAGCCGCGACCGCTGGACGTGGTCCTGACAGACCTCGAGGAGGTGCTGGTCGGGGCGGACGTCGGGGTGCGGACCACGTCATCGCTCCTCGACGCGATCCGGGACCGCCTCGGCCAGGACGCTTCCCCGCGCGCGGTCCGCGCCGCTCTCGAGCAGGAGGTCCGGGCAGCAGTCGTCTCGTCTCCACCGCCCGAGCCGTCCGAGCATCCCTGGGTCATCCTGGTGACGGGGGTCAACGGGGTCGGCAAGACCACCACCATCGGCAAGCTGGCGGCCCTCCACCGGCGCGCCGGCCGGCAGGTCCTGATGGTCGCCGCCGACACCTTCCGGGCCGCCGCCATCGAGCAGCTGGGCACGTGGGCGGAGCGCGCCGGGGCCGATTTCGTGCGCCACGCCCCCGGGGCCGACCCCTCGGCGGTCGTCTTCGACGGGCTCAAGGCGGCGAAGGCGCGTGGGGTCGATGTCGTGCTGATCGACACGGCGGGCCGCCTGCACACCCGGACCCCGCTGATGGACGAGCTCCGCAAGGTGGCCCGGGTGATCGGTCGGGAGATCCCGGGAGCACCCCACGAAACACTGCTGGTCGTGGACGCGACCACCGGGCAGAACGCCCTGAACCAGGCTCGCGTCTTCAAGGAGGCCGTCCCACTCACCGGGGTCGTACTCACCAAGCTCGACGGAACGGCCCGGGGAGGGATGCTGGTGGCGATCCGGCACGAGCTCGGGGTTCCGGTTCGCTATGTCGGGGTAGGGGAGGCGGTGGACGACCTCCGCACCTTCGACGCCGAGGAGTTCGTGCAGGCGCTGTTCGCTCCACCCTCCGCCATGATTGCGGCGAGGGAAGGGATCGACTAGAGTTCGCCCGAGAGGAGCATTCAATCGACATCCTGCGGCAATCCGGGCGCAACATGTCGTTCCGGGGGTGCCGCATGTTGCAAGAGAGACGGGGAACGGTCGGGTGGAGGTGGTGCCAAACCGCTGCTGGTGCCCACGGTTCGCTGGGCCATGAATAGTGTCGTGCGTGACCAGTCTGGGCTTCGGGCCCCTCGAGTGAGAGGTCGGACGCCGAGAAAGCCGTAGAGCGAACTGCCCACTCAACTCGGCTAGTTCCCCGTTCATGGGCCGTCCATGGGGGAACACCATCGCCAGCTGAAGGGAGCGCTCAGGTCGGCGCTCAGGGCCGAGCGCCGTGGTCGGGAGCCCGGGGAGATCGCCCGGGCCTCACGCGAGATTGCCACCTCGGTTCTCGGCCTGCCGGTGTTTCAGCGTGCGCGCCATCTGGTCGCCTACGCTGCCGGACCGGGCGAGGTCGATCCGGCAGACCTGGTGCGGGCGGGAGTTGCCCGCGGCCAGATGGTCTACTTCCCCCGCGTGGTCGGACCCACGCTCGAGTTCCTCGCCTGCCCGCCCGCCGGGCTGCGTCCCGGTACCTATGGTCTCGCCGAACCCCCCGGCGGGACCCCCCTCGATCCTGCCTCCGCCGACGTCGTCTTCCTGGTGCCCGGTCTCGCGTTCGATCCGGCCGGCACTCGCCTGGGTCGTGGGGGCGGGCACTACGATCGCGCTCTCGCCGATCATCCGGCCGCACTGCGGATCGGACTGGCGTGCGACGCGCACATACAGTCCTCGCTGCCCCGCGACCCCTGGGACCAGCCCATGGACGCCGTCGTCACCGAACGGCGCGTCCTGTGGGCGACCGCAGGGCGTTCCGGGGTGGCGTTTGTGGAGAACCTGTCATGAACGGAATTCTCTTGGGAATCCTCGCGGGCCTTGCCCTCGGGGCCCTCGCATCATTCCTGATCGATCGGGCTCGCCGCATGCGTGCGGCCAGCGCCCAGGCTGCGGCCCAGGAGACCGCCGCCCGCATCGTCGAGGAGGCTCGCAAGGAAGCAGGTACCCTGCGCACGGAGACGGAGCTGCGGGCCAAGGACCTGATAATCCAGGCCAAGGCCGACGCCGAGCGCGAGGCCCGCGAGCAACGGCGCGAGCTTACGGCGATGGAGAGGCGGGTGGCGCAGAAGGAGGAGGCCCTCGATCACAAGACCGAGGTGCTCCAGACCCGTGAGGGCGACCTGGCCGCGCGTGACGAGGCGTTCAAGGAGAAGGAGCGAGGTCTCGAGAGCCGTCGCGCCGAGGCGGCGTCACTCGTCGACCAGGTGCGGCAGAAGCTCGAGCAGACCGCCGGCCTGACCCGCGACGAGGCGCGCGAGCAGCTCGTCGAACAGATGATCGAGGAGGCGCGCCACGAGGCCGCCAAGCACATCCGCCTGGTCGAGACAGGAGGCGCGCGAGGAGGCCGACCGGCGGGCCAAGAAGATCGTCTCGATCGCCATCGAGCGCCTGGCCGGCGAGTTCGTCGCCGAGCGCACGGTCTCGGTCGTGCACCTGCCGAGCGACGACATGAAGGGCCGCATCATCGGTCGCGAGGGCCGCAACATCCGCGCCATCGAGGCGGCCACCGGCGTCGACCTGATCATCGACGACACGCCCGAGGCGGTGGTGATCTCCTGCCACAACCCGATCCGCCGCGAGATCGCCAGGCGCGCGCTCGAGCGGCTGATCTCCGACGGCCGCATCCACCCCGGCCGCATCGAGGAGGTGGTGCGCAAGGCCGAGGAGTCGAGTCGAGGAGAGCGTCCGCGAGGCCGGCCAGAAGGCCGTCCTCGAGGTCGGCATCCACGGCGTGCACCCGGAGATCGATCAAGCTGCTCGGCATGCTGCAGTACCGCTACAGCTACGCCCAGAACGTGCTCATGCACTCGATCGAGGCGGCCTTCATCTGCGGCGCCATGGCGGCCGAGCTGGGCCTGAACGAGAAGCAGGCGCGGCGCGCCGGCGCTGCTGCACGACATCGGCAAGGCGCTCACCCACGAGGTCGAGGGCTCGCACGCCATCATCGGCGCCGACATCGCCCGCAAGTACGGCGAGTCGGCGAAGATCGTCAACGCCATCGCCGCGCATCACGAGGAGGTGAAGGCGGAGACCATCCTGGCGCCGCTGGTCGACGCCGCCGACGCGCTCTCGGGCGCCCGCCCCGGCGCCCGGCGCGAGATGCTCGAGAGCTACGTCCGGCGGCTCGAGGACCTCGAGCGGATCAGCAACTCGTTCAAGGGCGTCGAGAAGTCCTTCGCCGTGCAGGCCGGCCGCGAGATCCGCATCATCGTCGAGCCGGGCGCGGTGCCGACGACCAGGCCGTGCATGCTGGCCCGCGAGGTCGCCCGCAAGATCGAGAGCGAGATGACCTATCCCGGGGCAGATCAAGGTGACGGTCATCCGCGAGATCCGCGCCTCGGAGTTCGCAGATCGCGCACTGAAGGCCGATGCGTCTGGCGCTCCTTCGCTCGGCGACAGCTCGCTCGGCCATGAATCTCCTCTTCCTCGGCGACATCGTCGGCAAGCCCGGCGGCTGCGGTGCTGCAGCTGCTGCCGAGTCGATCCACCGCGAGCGGCGATCGACTTCGTCATCGCCAATGCGAGAACGTCTCCGGCGGCGCGGGCGTCGACCCGAGAGCTGCCGAGGAGCTGCTGCGATGCCGGCGTCGACGTGCTCACCTCCGGCAACCACATCTGGCGGAGCCGCGAGATCATCGACTACCTCGACGCGAGAACGGCGCCTGCTGCGGCCGGCGAACTTCCCGCCCGACGGCCCGGGCGCGGCTGGACGGCTCCGGCGCCGGGCGCGGGTCATCCGTCCCGGTCGGGGTGATCAACCTGATCGGGCGCGTCTTCATGGACGCCGGCCGACTGTCCGTTCCAGGCCGTCGACGCGATTCTGCCGCTGGTGCGGCGGGAGACGCCGCGTGATCTTCGTCGACATGCACGGCGAGGCGACCTCGGAGAAGGGCGGCATGGGCTGGTTCCTCGACGGCAGGGTCTCGGCGGTCGTGGGGAGCCACACCCACGTGCAGACGGCGGACGAGACGCGTCCTGCCCGGAGGGACGGCCTTCCTGACCGATGCCGGCATGTGCGGACCCGAGCGACTCGGTCATCGGCATGCGGGTCGAGCTGGCGCTGCATCGCTTCCTCACCCAGATGCCGGTGCGGTTCGACGTCGCCGACGGACCGGACCTGGTGCAGGGCGCGATCATCGACGTCGATCAGGCAGCGGCCGCGCCACCGGCATCGCCCGCGTGCGCGAGCGGGTGACCGCGATGACCCCCGCCGAGCAGCTCGCGCTGGCTCCGCGCGCAATGCGGTGCAGGTCATACACGAACGAGGAGCTGCCGGCGCGGCTCGAGGAGGGACGGCCGCTGCGCGTCAAGCTGGGCGTCGACCCCACGGCGCCCGACATCCACCTCGGGCATACCGTGGCCCTGACCAAGCTGCGCGAGTTCCAGGACCTCGGCCACCAGGCGGTGCTGATCATCGGCGACTTCACCGCCCTGATCGGCGACCCGAGCGGGCGCTCCGCGACACGCCCGCAGCTCACCGCGCGAGGCGGTGGAGGCGAACGCCGCCGACCTACCAGGAGCAGGTCTTCAAGATGCTCGACCGGCGAGCACCTCGAGG
>CAWFFN010000007.1:567500-1237146 GCA_963815115.1 uncultured delta proteobacterium
GATGCCGGCTACTACAACAACACGATCTTCCACCGCGTCATGCCGGGTTTCATGATCCAGGGAGGCGGCCTCACGGCCGACATGCAGGACAAGCGGCAAGGTCAGCGGGCGCCGATCAAGAACGAGTCGTCGAACGGGCTCAAGAACGACGTCGGCACGCTCGCCATGGCGCGAACCTCGGCGCCGGACAGCGCGACGTCGCAGTTCTTCATCAACGTCAAGAGCAACGACTTCCTGAACAAGGACAAGGCGCAGGACGGCGTCGGCTACGCGGTCTTCGGCAAGGTAGTGGACGGGATGGACGTGGTGCGGAAGATCGAGCAGGTGAAGACCGGCTCCAAGGGGCCGCACCAGAACGTGCCCGACGAGGCCGTGGTCATCAAATCGGCGAAGCAGGTCTGATTCGACCCGGCCGCCGCCACGCGATCACTTGGGCGGCGGCACGAATCCGCCCGACTTGTCGTCTCCGCGGGGCGGGGCGACATCGGGCAGCAGATCGGGCTTGGTCTCGCCGACCATGTCCCTCGGGGTGACGAACCAGTCCCCTCCGACGCCGCGATGGATCAGGGCCCGGGGCTGAGCCATGTCGCTCCCTCCGGACATCACCAGGGACTCGCCCGCACCGGCCACGCCGAGGATGGCGAAGGTCAGCTTGCAGAGCACGTAGGGCAGGAGGCAGCGCGGCTCGACGTAGGTCGGCACGACGGGCAGCGTGTTCGCAGCCACTGCCCCGGCCGTGGCGAGCGCCCTGGCGCCCCCGGAGCGGTCCTCCAGGGGAACCGCCCGGGAGACCGCTGCCCGTCCGACGGCGAGCACGATGATCGCCACGACACCGAGCCCTCGTACGGTCTTCCGCATCTCGCCCTCCTCGTTGCGGCTTCGGGCCCCTCTAGCGCGAGCCGGGCCGTCCCTGCAAGCGTCGCGCGCGGACTTGCGCCGCTGGTCAGGGTCCCGCTAGGAGCCAAGTGCGATGCGGCACCCGGATCTTCTCGCTCGTGATCGCACGGTGCTTCTCCTGATCGATTTCCAGGAGTCGTACCGCCGGGTGCTGCACGGCTGGGACGGCGTCGTGCAGCGTGCCGCCACGCTGCTGCGGGGCTGTCGCCTCCTCGGTGTCCCCGTGCTGATCACCGAGCAGTACCCGAAGGGGCTGGGGCACACGGCCGCCGAGGTGGCGACGCATCTCCCGCCCGGAACCGAGGTCGTCGAGAAGCTCAGCATGAGCTGCGCCGGCTCTTCACGCCTGACCGAGGAGCTGGCGGCGGCGGGCCGCACGCAGGTGCTGATCGCGGGCATCGAGACGCATGCCTGCGTCAACCAGACGGTGCACGACCTCCTGGCGCTGCGCTATCAGGTGCACGTCGCCCGCGACACGACGTCGAGCCGGCGCGCCAGCGACGTCGAGCCGGCGTGGACGCGCATGCTCTCCGCCGGCATGCTGCCGACGTCCAGCGAGCAGGCGCTCCTCGAGCTCGTGCAGACGGCCGAGGCTCCCGAGTTCAGGTCGCTCCAGCAGCTGCTCAAGGAGTGAGTTCGCGTCCCCTCGGCGTCGCGCTCAGCGCTTCGGCTCGATCTTCTTGCCGAAGCTGACCTCGCCCTTGTCGACCCGCAGGGAGAAGCCGCAGTCGGGATCGGTGCAGGCCCAGGCCTTGAAGATCACCGCCGCACCTTCCTGTCCGTAATCGGAGAGCGGGATGAGCACCCCGTTGCGACATTTCAGGCATTTGGGAAACTCCATCAGCCACTCCTCACGCCGTACCGACCCCGCTCTGTCAGGTGGTCGCAAGATCGCGAAAATAGTCGAACGAACAGCCGGAAAGCAAGAGCGGGGGCGCGCCATGCCGAGTGCCCCCGAGAGGAATCGAACCTCTACCCCAGGCTCCGGAGGCCTGTGTGATATCCATTTCACCACGGGGGCAAGCGCGCCGTGATCGGAGGGCGGTCGGTATCACAGGCCCCAGCAGGCCGTCCACCGGCGGACCGCCGGGCGGGTCATTCGCCTTCGGGGGCGACCGCGCATCTCAGGCTGCCCGCGGCCAGCATCTCGACGAGCGCCTCGTGCAGGTGCCCGTTCGAGGCGGCCGTCTCGACGCCGGTCAGCGAGTGCGACTCGCCGGCGAATCCGGTAATGCGGCCGCCGGCCTCCTCGACGATCAGCCGGCCCGCGGCCGTGTCCCACGGAGCGAGGCCCCGCTCCCAGTAGACGTCGATGCGCCCGCAGGCGACGTAGCACAGGTCGAGCGCCGCCGAGCCGCTCCGGCGCACGCAGCGCGTGCGCTCGAGGGCCACCTCGAGGAAGCGGGCGTAGTCCCGGGCACGCTCGCGCCGGTCGGAAGGGAATCCGGTCGCCGCCAGGGCATTGCCCAGCGCGGTCACGTCCGAGACCCCGATGGCGCGCCCGTTGAGCTGTGCGCCGCCTCCGCGCTGCGCGCTGAAGGTCTCGCGCCGGAGCGGATCGTGCACCAGGCCGAGGACGACGTCGCCCGCGTGCTCCAGCGCGACGCAGACGGCGCAGTGCGGGTAGCCGTGCGCGAAGTTGGTGGTGCCGTCGAGCGGGTCGACGTACCACCGGTAGTCGCTGCGCGCGGGCACCGGCGGCGACTCCTCGGACACGATCCCGTGATCCGGGAAGGCGGCGCGCAGCGCACCCACGATCAGCAGCTCGGCCTCGCGATCGGTCACCGTGACGATGTCGGTCGCGGTCTTGAACGCCACCGCGTGACGGCCCCCGAACCGTGCCCGTATCAGCCCTCCGGCGCGGGCGATGGCAGCGCGGGCTACCCGCTCGAACCGCCGCACGGGCGTGCTCTAGCATGGGCCTCGACCCCGGGCAATTTCCGTCGTCCGTGTTGACATCACGGGGACCGGAAACTACTCTGCGGCGTTTCCGAAGGGTCGGTCTTGAGCTGACGAGGAGGCCTTGGGCGGTAGCCAAGCTGGCAAGGCACCGGACTTTGGATCCGGCAGCGAAGGTTCGACTCCTTCCCGCCCAACTCGAGGAGATGGAGGCGCGGCGCGCTCGGTGAAGGACGAGATCAAGCTGTTCACGGGGAATTCGAACCGCCCGCTGGCGGAGGCGATCAGCCGTGACGTCGGGGTTCCGCTGGGTGGGGCCGAGATCGGCCGCTTCAGCGATGGCGAGGTGCAGGTCGAGATCACCGAGAACGTCCGCGGTGGCGACGTCTTCGTGATCCAGTCCATCTCCACGCCGACCAACGACAACCTGATGGAGCTTCTCCTGATGCTCGATGCCTTCAAGCGCGCATCGGCAAAGCGCATCACGGCGGTGATCCCGTACTACGGCTACGCACGCCAGGACCGCAAGGTGGCGCCCCGCGTGCCGATCAGCGCCAAGCTGGTGGCCGATCTGATCACCACGGCCGGGGCGGCTCGCGTGCTCACCGTCGACCTCCACGCCGGGCAGATCCAGGGCTTCTTCGACGTGCCCGTCGACAACGTGTACGCCACGCCGGTCCTCCTCCAGTACCTGCGCGATCGGCTGGGAGACCGCGACGTCACCGTCATCGCGCCGGACG
Organism: uncultured delta proteobacterium; assembly: GCA_963815115.1. GTDB lineage: Bacteria > Desulfobacterota > Binatia > DP-6 > DP-6 > CAVQLX01. The sequence continues at coordinate 571,037 of CAWFFN010000007.1, forward strand.
CCGGCGGCGTCGAGCGCGCGCGGGCCTTCGCCAAGCGCCTCGACGCCAATCTCGCAATCATCGACAAGCGCCGCATCCGCCCCAACGTGGTGGCCGAGATGCAGATCATCGGCGAGGTCGACGGGCGCGCGGCGGTGATCGTCGACGACATGGTCGACACCGCGGGCACCCTGTGCACGGCCGCGGGTGCCGTGCGGGCGGCGGGAGCGCCCACCGTGCTAGCCTGCGCCACGCACGCCGTGCTCTCGGGTCCGGCGGTCTCCCGGCTCGCCGAGTCCACCATCGACGAGCTGGTGGTCACCGACACCATCCCGCTCGCCGCCGAGGCGCGGCGCCTCGACAAGATCACCGTCCTTCCCGTGTCGGCCCTCCTCGCCGAGGCCATCCGCCGTACCCACGAGGAAGCGTCGATCAGCTCGCTGTTCGTCTGAGGGAGTCGTCATGGAAACGGTCGAGATCAGCGTCGAGCGCCGGACGGCGACGGGGAAGGGGGCCGTGCGCAAGCTGCGCGCGGCGGGGCAGGTGCCCGCCGTCCTCTACGGGCCGAAGCGGAGCGCCGCGCACGTCACCATCGATGCGGAGCAGTTCGAGCACCGGCTCGGCCATCTCGAGGGCTCGCACCTCATCCGCGTCCTGCACGCCGGTGGGACCGACGCCGAGCTGCACGAGCGCATGGTGCTGCTCCGGGAGATGCAGCGGCATCCCGTGACGGGGCGGGTGCTGCACGCGGACTTCTACGAGGTCGATCTCACCGAGCGCATCGCCGTGTCCATTCCGATCCACTACGTCGGCAAGGCGGTCGGCGTGGTCGGCGGTGGCATCCTGCAGCCGATCCTGCGCGAGCTCGAGGTCGAGTGCCTGCCCACCGAGATTCCCGAGTTCGTCGAGGTGGACGTGACGCCGCTCGGCATCCACGAGGCCGTTCACGTGTCGGATCTGAAGCTCCCGGAGGGCGTCGTGCCCGTCGGGGAATCGACCCGGACGCTCGTGACGGTGCTGCCGCCGACGGTCGAGGCCAAGCCCGCGGAGGCCGCCGAAGCGGCACCGGAGGCGGCGGCAGCCGAGGGCGCCGCGGCGCCCGAAGCGCCGGCCCCGAAGGAGAAGGAAGGCTGATCCCCGTGCGGATGGTCGTCGGCCTCGGCAATCCCGGTCCGCGCTACGAGCACACCCGGCACAACGCCGGGTTCGCGGTCGTGGACCGGCTCGCCCGCCGCTGGGGGGTCACCGTCGATCGGCCCGCCGAACGAGCGCTGATCGGCGCCGGCCGGCGGAGCGGCGAGCCCGTCCTGCTCGCCAAGCCGCAGACCTTCATGAACGCCTCGGGCGAGGCCGTGGCGCGGCTGTGTCGGACCAACGGCGTCGGCCTGGCCGATCTCATCCTCGTTCACGACGACGTCGACGTCGGCTCCGGACGCGTCAGGCTGCGACTCGGCGGCGGCGACGGGGGCAACCGCGGGGTCGAGTCGGTCATCGAGGCCCTGGGCAGTCCCGAATTTCTCCGCGTGAAGGTCGGCGTCGGCCGTCCGCCCGAGGGGGTGGACACGGCCGATCACGTGCTCGCCGAGGTCGTCGGCACCGACGATCGGCGCCTGCTCGACGCGGCGTGCGACACCGCCGCCGAGGCGGTCGATCTGGTGCTCGAGCAGGGCACCACGCGCGCCATGAATCGCATCAACCAACGGGAGGCAGTGCATGGCGGAGCGCCGCTATGAAACGGTCGTACTGATTCATCTGGAGCAGGGCGAGGCTGGCTCGAAGGAGCTGACGGCCCGCATCCAGAAGCTGATCGAGGAGCAGGGCGGGACCGTGAGCCAGGTGCAGGACTGGGGCCTGCGCGACCTCGCCTATCTCGTCGCCAAGCAACGCCGGGCGTTCTACGTGCTGTTCGAGTACCGGGCCACCCCCAAGGCGTTGCAGGAGATCGAACGCAACCTCACCCTCATGGATCCGGTCCTGCGCTTCATCTCGGTCCGGCAGGCGGAAAATGCGCCGCCCGCCGCCCTGCGCCCGACCCGGCGCCCCGAGCGCGAGGAGACCGAGTTCGAGGAGGGCGGCGACGTCGAGCAGATGAACGAAGGGGAGAGCTCCTGACATGGCACGCGAACGCTCATCTCCCCGCACACCGCGACGTCGCGGCATGGGCCGCCGCAAGGTCTGCCGCTTCTGCGCCGACAAGACCATGCTCATCGACTACAAGGACGCGCGCACGCTCGGCACCTTCCTGAGCGAGCGCGGCAAGATCATCCCGGCACGGATCACCGGCACCTGCGCGCGTCACCAGCGGCGGCTCACCGTGGCCGTCAAGCAGGCGCGTACGGTGGCGCTGCTGCCCTACACCACGGCCTACCCCTAGGCCACGAGGAGACCGTTCATGGCCGTCGAGGTCATCCTGCGAGACGACGTCCCCAACCTCGGTCACATCGGCGAGGTGGTTCGCGTCAAGCCCGGCTACGCCCGCAACTACCTTCTTCCCCGCGGCCTCGCCATCGAGGCCAACAGCAAGAACCTGCGCGTCCTCGAACACCAGAAGCGCATCATCGGCGCCAAGGCGGAGCGCGACCGCAAGGACGCGCAGGGCCACGCCACGCGGCTCGAAGGACTCGAGCTGCGCGTGCAGGCCCGGGTGGGCGAGGAGGGGAGGCTGTTCGGCTCGGTGACCAATCTCGACGTCGAGCGCCTGCTCGCCGCCAAGGGGTTCCAGATCGATCGGCGGCGCATCCAGCTCGCGGAGCCGATCAAGCAGCTGGGAACCTATCCGGTGCCGGTCCAGCTCGGCCGCGACGTCCGGGCCACCATCCAGGTCGTCGTGGAAGCGCAGGAGACCGAGCCCGCCTGAGCGGCGCGACGACCCCCGTGGTGGCGAGCCGGGAGGCGCTCGAGCAGCGAGAGGCTGCCGCGCTCGCGCCCTACGCGATGCCGAGCCGTGCCTCTCGCGGCCGGCGCCATCCCGAGCCGGAGCACCCCTTCCGCATGGTGTTCCAGCGCGACCGCGACCGGATCATCCACTCGACGGCCTTCCGCCGGCTCGAGTACAAGACCCAGGTCTTCGTCAATCACGAGGGCGACTACTACCGGACGCGCCTCACCCACACGATGGAGGCGGCCCAGGTCACCCGCACCCTGGCGCGCGCGCTCGGCCTGAACGAGGACCTCGCCGAGGCGGTCGCGCTCGCGCACGACCTCGGCCACACCCCCTTCGGCCACGCCGGCGAGCGGACCCTCGACCGGCTGATGCAGCCGCACGGCGGCTTCGAGCACAACGCGCAGAGCCTGCGCATCGTCGAGACCCTCGAGGAACGCTACCCCAACTTCCGCGGGTTGAACCTCTCCTGGGAGGTGCGCGAGGGCATCGTCAAGCACTCCACGCGCTACGATCGCCCGCAGGTGGCCGAGTACGACGCCACCCGCGCCCCGTGTCTCGAGGCCCAGATCGTCGACTTCGCGGACGAGATCGCCTACACGGCGCACGACGTCGACGACGGGCTCAAGTCCGGCATGCTCCAGCGCGACGCCCTGGCGACGGCCCCGCTGTGGGCCGACGCGGTGGCGGCGGTCTCCGCCGAGGCCCCGGCGGCGTCGACATCGGTGCTGCGCTACCAGGCGGTCCGGCGGCTGATCGACTGGATGGCGTCCGACCTGGTGGAGAGCCTGCTGGCGCGGCTCCGCGAGCGGCAGGTCGAGAGCGTCGACGGCGTGCGCGCCGTCCTGCCGCGCCTGGTCGAGTTCTCGCCCGCCATGACCGAGCGGCAGCAGGCGCTCAAGCGCGTCCTGCACGAGCAGCTCTACACCCATCACCGCGTGACCCGGATGACCCAGAAGGCCGACCGCATCATGAGCGCGCTCTTCGAGGTCTACATGCACGAGCCCCGCCAGCTGCCCCCGCACGTGCTCCGGCGCGCCGAACGGGAAGGCGAATCGGTTGCCCGTGCCGTCGCCGACTACATTGCGGGCATGACCGATCGCTTCGCCCTCGACGAGTACAAGAAGCTCTTCGATCCCTACGAGCGCGTCTGAGCGCGCCGGCCGCGGCCGGGCAGGCGCCAGTCGACGCCGGGCAGGATCACCTCCGGACGCACGCGATCCCGGTAGCGCAGAGCGATCTCGAGCAGCGAGTGCAGCAGGCCGTCCGAGAGGAGATGCGGCTCGAGCCCCAGATCGTGCAGCCGGGTGTGGACGGCCCGGTAGTAGTGGTGCTCGCGCTCGACGCGCGGGTTCGGGAGATTGCGCACCGGCACCGACAGCCCGAGCGCCGCCGCCGCGCGGCGCACCCGCCCGGCCAGCTCGGCGACGGAGAACTGCTCGGTGAACTGGTTGAAGACGCGGTACTCGCCGGCCTCCGGCGGATTCAGCAGCGCGAGCTCGATGCAACGCACGGTGTCGCGGATGTCGAGAAAGCCGCGCGTCTGCCCGCCGCGGCCGTAGACGGTGAGCGGGTGGCCGATCGCGGCCTGCACGCAGAAGCGGTTCAGCGCGGTGCCGAAGACGCCGTCGTAGTCGAAGCGGTTGACCAGCCCCGGATGACGCGAGATCTCGGGGGTGAGCGTCCCGTAGACGATCCCCTGGTTCAGGTCCGTGGAGCGCAAGCCCCACAGGCGGCAGCAGAACATGATGTTGTGGGAATCGTGCACCTTGGAGAGATGGTAGAAGGAGCCCGGCTGCTTGGGATACGGCAGGACGTCGCGGCGGCCGTTGTGCTCGACCTCGAGGAAGCCTTCCTCGATGTCGATGTTCGGCGTCCCGTACTCGCCCATGGTGCCGAGCTTCACGAGGTGGCACTCGGGACGCAGCTCGTGCAGGGCGAAGAGCAGGTTCAGCGTGCCGACGACGTTGTTCACCTGCGTGAACACCGCGTGCTCGCGGTCGATCATGGAGTAGGGCGCCGCCCGCTGCTCCGCGAAATGCACCACCGCGTCGGGCTCGAACTCCGCCAGCGCGCGGACGAGGGCGGGGTGATCCTGGAGATCGGCGACGAACACGGCGAGGCGCTCTCCGGTCAGCTCTTCCCACAGGAGGACGCGCTCGCGCAGGGCGCGGATGGGGGTGAGGCTCTCGACGCCGAGCTCGTGATCCCACAGGCGGCGGACGAAGCTGTCCAGGATGGCCACCGTGTGGCCGCGCGCGGAGAGGTGCAGGGCGGTGGGCCAGCCGCAGTAGCCGTCGCCTCCCAGCACGAGGATCCGCATCGACCGTCCGATGCTTCACCCGGGCGTGGGCCGGCGATGCAGCGCGAGCGCCTGACGGAACGCGGCGCCGGCCACGACCAGCTCGCGCGGGTGGGCGTGCAGCCAGGCGGCCATCCAGTGCCGCCAGGCGATGCGATAGAGGTGGCGGCGCTCGCGCTCGCGGAACCAGCGCTCGCCGAGCTCCGCCAGCACCTCGGGGTGACGCTCGCGCAGGCGGCGCATGACGGCGACCATGCCTTCCCGGAGCGCGAGCCGGTCGCGTGTCTGGTTCGCCCCGTGCAGGCGATAGCGGAACACCGGCACGTCGACGAAGACCGTCCGACCGGTCAGCGCCAGGCGACAGGTCAGCTCGAGATCGGCGTGGCGGGGCAGGGTAACGTCGATCCCGCCGGCGCCGTCCAGCGCCGCTCGCCGGATCAGCGCCGCCTGGAGGAACACCGGCAGGCGGTCGCACACGACCTCCCGGACCCCGAAGGAGCGGCCGTCGAGGCGACGCGCGAGCGCGACGGGCACCAGCGGTGCGACATCGGGTGACCCGTCGGCTTCCACCAGTCCGTTCGCATAGACCGCACCGGCTTCGGGATGCGCCTCCAGGAAGCGCGCCAGGATCCCGAGACGACCCGGCAGCATGAGATCGTCCGAGTCGTGGAAGGCGAGCAGGGCGCCGCGCGCCCGCTCGACGCCCGCCTGCCGCGCCCGGGCGACGCCGCCGTTGCGCGCGAGGCGGACCACCCGCACGTCGCGGCGGGACGAGAGCACGCCGGCCGTGGCGTCGGTCGAGGCGTCGTCCACCACCACGACCTCGAAGCTCGGGCACTCGCGCTGCGCGATCACCGAATCGAGCACCTCGGGGAGCAGGTGCGCGCGATCGAAGGTCGGGATGATGACGGAAATCGCCGGCACTGCGAGCCCCGAGAGCATCCCCGGCGCAGCCTGTAGCGAACTACGTCGCGCCCGTCCAGGGTCGAGAGCGGGTCTGCATCACTGGACGTAGCCGAGCGCCCGCAGCCGTCGGCGCTGATCGTCGTCGAGCGGCGCGCCGGAAGCGGGAACGACGCCCTCGGGCGTGACGCGCAGGCCCACGATGCGCAGGCCCTGGGCCGCGCCGGGCGCGATGTCGACGCGCAGCCGGCCCGCGCTGGCGCGAGCGGTCCCGATCGGGACGAAGGTCGTGGCGCCCGTCCTTGGCGAAGCTCGTCCTGCGCCAGCTCGCGAAGCCGATCAGCCAGGGCATGCGTGCAACCGGCACCGATGCCAGCTCGACGACGTAGCCGCCGTCCGGCAGGTCCACCGTTGCGGCCAGGGACGGCGCGCCGTCGCGCTCGAGGAGGGCCAGGCCGTGCTCGGTCCACAGCCAGCCCGGTGCACGCAACGCGGACGCCGGGGTGTCGCCGTTCACCGGGACGCATGCGACCGCCGGGTCGTCCTCCACGCTCCAGAACTCCGGGCGCAGGACGACGCTCGACGTCGGCGTGCCATAGCGGCCGGAGAGGAAGGTGCGCCGGGGCGCGTCGAGGCGCCGGTGGAGATGCCGGCGGAGGCGCTCCGCGACGGGCGTCGCGGGCGCGAGGGCTCGCCGTCGGTCGTCCAGGGCGAAGAGCTGGTCGGCGCCATCGCAGCGCGCCCGGAAGGAGCCCGGGAGATTCTCTCGCAGGAGATGGCGCCGGGCGCGAATGGCCCGGTAGTCCTCCCAGGCATAGAAGGCGGCGAGCTTGCCGCACGATGGGCAGGCCGAGCCGTCGGCGGCGAGCTGGGCCCGGCCGTCGACCCGCGTGCCGGGGGGGAGCGGCTCGTCCAGGCGCGCCAGCAAGGTGGGCATGACGTCGATGTTCTCCGTCAGCTGGTTCACCACCTGACCGGGGCGGATGCCCGCGCCCGCCATGATCCAGGGCACGTGCTGCACCGTGTCCGTCAGGGAGTCGTCGTGCCCGATGCGGCCGTCCTCGGCCAGCTCCTCGCCATGATCGGCGACCACCACGACGACCGTGCGCGCCAGACCAGGGTCGTCGGCACGCAGGGCAGCGAAGAGGCGGCCGAGCTGCTCGTCCATGAAGGCGAGCAGGGTGTCGTAGACCGCCGCGAAGTACCGCCGGTCGAGCTCGCTGAAGTCGCTGGCGTCGTAGCGGTTCCAGTCGCGGCGGGGGCGGTCGAACGCGGGCTCGCCGTCGGGGCGGAACCGCCGGTGCCAGTCGTAGCCCGGCACGGCGAAGCGCGGCTCGCCGGCGGGAAGGAAGCGCGGCATGTGCGCGTCCATGAAATGGAGGTAGAGGAACGTCGGCCGCGACCGGTCGCGCCGCTGCCAGGCAGCCACGCCGTGGTCCACCACCTCGGCGGCACCGGCATGCCCGCGACTGGCCGCGGCGGCGAGGAGCTCGAAGGTCTCGAAGCCCTTGCCGAGCGCGCTCTCGGGCGACACCCAGGGGTGCGAGCTCACGGCCACGGTCTGGAAACCCCGGGCGCGCAGCAGGGCCGGCAGGAGGACCGCCGTCGGATCGTCGCGGCTGAACGGGAATTCCCGGGGATGGTCGTCCGGCGTGAACGCCCGCAGGATGTTCTGGTGGTAGTAGCGGCCGCTCATCAGCTGCGGCATCGACGGCCGGGTCGCATGGGCGTTCGCGAAGTGAGCCGCGAACCGGACCCCGGATGCCGCCAGGCCGTCCAGGTTGGGGCTGGTCGGATTCGGCCCTCCCCAGGCGCCCAGACGATCCGCCCGCGTCGTATCGAGCAGGATGAACACGACCGAGGGCGGGGCGGCCAGCACCGGGGCCGCGAGCAAGCAGGCGGCCAGCGCGAGCGGCCAGAGGCGGGCTCGGTCACGAACGGCGCGGGTTTGCGGGCACGGATCGAGCCCTGGACGAAAGTTTACATAACGTATCTTATCAGACATTGGCCTCAAATTGGCCCGGGGTGCCCGGACCGGCGCCCGCCACGCGGCAGGCCGTCGCCAGGCGCCTAGTGAGCCGCCGCGACGTCGGCCGGTATCTTGGTCTCGAGCAGCGCGCGGACGTAGCCGCCGGGCGATTCCTTGAGGATGGCGAGGTAGATCTCCCGGGCCTTGTCGGGCTGGCCGGCGAGCTCCTGCAGGCGAGCCATGGCGAGCTGCGCCTGCATGCGGAACGGGCCGTCGATCGCCGCGGCCTGCCCGTAGGCGTCGAGGGCGCCCGCCTTGTCCCCGCTGGCCTCCCGCGCGCCGGCCAGCCCATTCAGGGCCTCCTGGCGCAGGTACTCGGTCGGCGGCGAGGACGCGAGATACTCCGTGTAGGCGGTGGCCGCGCCGGCGGCGTCGCCCTGCCTGGCCAGGGCGTGACCGCGGTAGAGCGTTGCCAGCCGCCCGAACGACGTGCCGGGGTAGTCGCGGCCGAGCCCGGTGAATCCCTCCACGGCGGGCGCGAACCGGGCAGCCTCGAAGTCGTTCAGGGCGGCCTGGAAGCGGGCTCCAGCCGCGGCCGACTGGCGGGCGCGGAACCAGCCGACGCCGAGGGACACCGTGGCCACGGCGAGCAGGGCCGCACCAACGCCCGCCAGCAGATTGCGGTGCGCCCGCGCCCACTCGGCGACCTGCCCGGTGAGCGTCTGAAACTCATCGGGCTCGCGCAGCGCCTTGCGGTTGATCTTCACTCGGGCCGCGGGGCGCGCCATCGTCACATCTTGTACTTGAAGTCGTCCGGCGACATCTTCTCGAGGATCTCGGCCCACTTGTCGCGGGAGACGTTGGAGAGGTCCTGCTCCTTGCCCTCGTCGAGCTGCTGCAGGACGCTCGAGGCCTCGAGGACCGCCTTGGCGACGTAGATCGGGCTCTTCGTGCGCAGCGCCAGGCTGATCGCGTCGGACGGCCGCGAGTCGATCTGAAGCTGGCGGTCGCCGACGCGCACGTAGATCAGTGCGAAGTAGGTGTTCTCGCGCAGCTCGGTGACCTCGACCCACTCCACGACCGCCTCCAGCTCCTCGAGGATCGCGCGCAGGAGGTCGTGAGTCATCGGCCGGGCCATCTTGATGCCCTCGAGCTCGGTCGCCATCGACGTCGCCTCGAGCAGCCCGATCCAGATCGGCAGGTTCAGCTTGTTGTCGGGATCGCGAAGGATGACGATCGGGGTCTTGGTCACCGGGTCCAGCGTCAGCCCCCCGACGGTCATGAGGATGAAATCGTCGCGATTCATGCGTCCGGGATTCTGAAGCACCCTCGCCGGAACGTCAATCAGACCGTGACCAGGCGGTCGATGACCCGGTAGAGCTGGTTCAGGTTCCGGCACTCCTCGACGACCGTGCAATACGGCGCGTAGCGGTCCATCTCGCTGTCGCCGAAGCCCCAGGTCATGCGGTTCTCGGGGTTGAGCCAGACGACCTGCTTCGCGCGTTGCTGCACGTCCTTCAGGACCCACTCGTGCGGCAGGTTGTAGTTGTTGCGGGCGTCGCCGAGGACGATCACCGTCGTGCGCTTGTTGACCGCCGCCAGGTGGTCGCGATGGAAGCTGCGGAACGCCCTGCCGAAGTCGGAATGGGCGTAGACGTTGATCAGGTTGCCGTGCAGCGCGGCGTCGAGGGCCTGGTTGGCATCGTACTCGGTGAAGAGCTGGGTCACCTCGCCGACCTCCGCGACGAAGATGAAGCTGCGCACCTTCGAGTAGAGGTCCTGGAGGGCGTAGACGAACTGGAGCATGAAGCGCGACACGTTGCGCACCGAGTCCGAGACGTCGCACAGGACCATCACCTGGGGCTTGTCCTTGCGCTTGCGGTCGAAGACGATGCGGAAGGGCACGCCGCCGTACTGGAGGTTGTGGCGCAGGGTCTCGCTCGAGTCGAAGCGGCCACGCTTGGCGCGCCGGCGCCGGACGGCGACCACGTTCTTGAGTCGCTGGGCGAGGCGGTTCACCGCCTCCTCCATGCGCCGGATCTCCTCCTCGGTGAGGTAGAAAAAGCTCTTCTCCGCGAGGCTCTGCAGCCCCTGCCGGTCCTGGCGCTGGACGTCCTGTCGATCCAGCTCCTGGCGGACCAGGGCCTTCATCATGTCCTGGAGGTCGCGTAGCCGGCGGGCGAGATACTCGTCGAGCCGGCGGGCCACCTCGGGAGCCGTGCCGGCGAGGCCGCGGCGAAGCTGCTCGAGCTCCGCGCCGAGATCTCCCAGTCCGAGCGCGCTGGCCAGCGCGTGCGTGAAGCGCCCTTCCTGGAAGCCGTGCTCGATCTCGCCGAGCTGGGCCTGGCGCGCCGCCTCGCGCAGCATCTGCTCGAGACGTCCGCCGTCCGCACGCAGCAGGGCCTGCGCCAGCGGAGACAGCTCGATGCCCTGCTCCTTCAGCAGCTGCTCCAGCTCCTCCAGGAAGTGCTGGAAGTCCTCGTCATCGAGCCCGAGCGCCGCCTGGGTCGCCGCCGTGACCTCCCGGATCACCTCGCCCATCCCGGAGAAGAAGAGCTCGAACAGGCGCTCGAAGGTCGGGAGATCGACGGCCCGCTTCACCGCGGTCGCGCGCAGCGCGGCGCGGACGACCTCCCGGTCACCGAGCCCGACGGTGTCGAGCGCCCGGAATGCGTCCATGGTCTCGGCCAGCGACACCCGTACCCCGTTGCGGCGCAGGAGCCCGGTGAACTCGACGACCTTCGCCTCCATGCGCCGCTCAGTGCAGGACGTCCTTGTCGGCCACGGCCCGCTTGAGCTTCGCCCGCTGGAGCTCGAGATGCTCCTTCAGCTCCTGCTGCGCCTTGCGGATGTCGCCCTCGTACTTGAGCACGACCGAGAGCGTGTCCTGCACCAGCTCGTCCTCCAGGTCGTCGACGTTGAGCAAGGTCAGCGCCTTGGCCCAGTCGAGCGTCTCGCTGATGCTCGGAACCTTCTTGAGATCGAGCTTGCGGATGCGCTGGATGACGGAGACCACCTCCCCTGCCAGCCGCTCGCTCACTCCGGGCACCTTGAGCTTGACGATCTCCAGCTCCTGGGCTCGATCCGGAAAATCGACGTACAGGTGCAGGCAGCGACGCTTGAGCGCGTCGGACATCTCGCGGGCGTTGTTGCTGGTGAGGACCACGATGGGGCGGTGCTTGGCCGTGAGCGTCCCGAGCTCCGGCACGCTCACCTGGAAGTCCGACAGGACCTCGAGGAGGAAAGCTTCGAACTCCGTGTCGGACTTGTCGATCTCGTCGATCAGGAGGACGCAGGGCTCGTCCGAGGTGATGGCCTGCAGCAGCGGCCGCGGCAGCAGGAATTGATCGCTGAAGAAGACGTCGTCCTCGTTCGCGATCCGCTGGACGGCCTCGCGTAGCGAGGGCGCATTGCCCACGACCTCGCCGATCTTCTCGCGCAGGATCTGGGTGTAGAGGAGCTGCTTGGCGTACTCCCACTCGTAGAGCGCCTTGGCCTCGTCGAGGCCTTCGTAGCACTGCAAGCGGATGAGCTCGCGGCCGAGCGCCTGCGCGACCACCTTGGCGAGCTCCGTCTTCCCCACGCCGGCGGGCCCCTCGACCAGGATCGGCTTCTCCAGCCGGCTGGCCAGATAGACCACCGTCCCGATGGTGCGGCCAGCGATATAGCGCTCCTCGGCGAAGCGCTGGATGACGTCCTCGATGCTCGCGAACATGCCCATTGGACCCGCGGACGCTAACATAGCCCTTCCGGCGACGCCAACCACGCGCCCCTCGAGTGCCTCGCCGAGCCGTCACCACGCCACCCACACGGTCTCGAATCGCGCCGGCCGCAGCGGATGTAGCCGGTAGTCGCGCACGCGCGGATGGCGGACGGCGACGGTCACGGGATGGTAGAGCGGCACCCAGGGCACGTCGCGCAGGATGCGCGCCTCCGCCTTGCGAAACAGGTGCAGGCGCCGCGTCGGCACCGGCTCCGCACCGGCGAGATCGAGCAGCGCGTCGACCGCGCGGCTGCCGTAGAAGGTGTTGTTGTTCGCTCCCTGCCCGCGCGAGTGCAGCAGCACGGTCAGGAAGTTCGACGGATCCGGGAAGTCGGCCTCCCAGCCGAGGAGGAACATCGGCACCTGCGCGGGGTAGCGCACTGCCTCGATCAGGGCCGGGAAGTCCACCGGCTTGATGCGCACCGCGATGCCGATCGCGGCCAGGTCCTGCTGGATCGACTGGGCGACCCGCAGCGGGCCGTCGTCGCGCTGCGACCACAAGGTGACCTGGGCGCCGCCGGGAAGCGCCGCGGCGAGGTCGCGCCGCGCCGTGGCGGGGTCGTACGCTGGCGCGGCCAGCGTCGAATCGTAGCCCGGCATGGTGGGCGGCAGGATGGTGCGCGCCACGATGCCCCGCCCGTCGATCAGCTCGAGTAGCCGCTCCTTGTCGACGGCGTGCGCCACCGCCTCGCGGACGGCGACGCGATCGAACGGCGCCATGGCACAGTTCAAGCCGAGGTACTGCGTGCGCATCGTCACCCGTCGGACGAGCAGCGGTGCGTAGCGGGCGTCGCTGGTCACCCGGAAGAACTCCGCCGACGGGATGGCGGCGACGTCCAGACCGCCGCGCTGGAAGCGAAACCAGGCGAGCTGGTCGCTGAGCCCGATGGTGGCCTCGATGCCATCCAGGTAGGGCAGCCCCGGCCGGTAGTAGAACGGGTTGCGCTCCAGGCGCAGCCGCTGGCCCTGCACCCACTCGACCAGCCGGAACGCCCCGGTGCCGACCGGGTGACGGACGAACGCGCCCTGCCCTTCCCGCTCGATGGTCTCGCGATCGACCGCCGCCGCGAACGGCATCGTGAGCTTGTCGAGGAACAGCGGATCGGGCTCGGCGAGCGTGATCGCCAGCTCGCCGGGGGCGACGGCGACGATGCCGCGGACGTCGGCCACCCGGCCCGACGTGAAGTCGGCCACGCCCTCGATGCCGCCGAAGAACTCGGCGCCCAGGGAGTGGACCGCGGGCGTCAGGATGCGCTCGAGCGAGTACTTGAGGTCGCTCGCGGTGCACGCCCGTCCCGTGCTGAAGCGGACTCCCTCGCGCAGGCGGAAGGTGTAGCTCCGCCCGTCGGCGTTCACCTGCCACGACGCCGCGAGCTGCGGGACGATGCGGGTTCCCTCGTCGTAGCCCACCAGGGTGTCGAAGATCGCCTGCTCGAAGAGCCAGGAGACCTCGTCGTAGCCCGCGGCCGGATCGAGGGTGCGGACGTCCGCGGCCGAGCTCAGGCGGAGCACGCCCCCGGGCTGCGGCGGGCCGCTGCCGCTGGCGGGACCGCCCGGAGGCGGATCGAGCGGCACGGCGCACGCGAGTGCCGCTACGAGGAGAAGCGCCGCCGCTCTCACCCGCGCCGCGACCCGATGACGCCGATCAGCCCGTAGCCGATCAGGTTGAAGGCGATCACGGTGAGCGCGATCGCCACGCCCGGCAGCACGACGAGCCAGGGCGCGACCCCGAAGTAGGTCTGCACCTCGCTCACCATCCGGCCCCAGGACGGCACCGGGAGCGGTGCACCCAGGCCCAGGTAGCTGAGCCCCGCGTCGATCGTGACGGCGCCCGACATGCCGAGGGCGGCGAGCGCGACGATTCCCGGCAGCACGGCGGGCAGCAGGTGTCGCGTCAGCACCCGGCCGTGGGAGGCGCCGAGGGCGCGCGCCGCCGCGATGTAGTCGCGCTCGCGCAGCGACAGGACCTCACCGCGCACCGTGCGCGCGAACGTGGTCCACCCGACGAGCCCGATCACGAGCGGGATGGTCAGCAGCGAGGGCGGCAGCACCGTCGCCAGCACGATGAGGAGCAACAGGCTCGGCATGGTGAGGACCAGGTCGACCACCCACATGCACGCGCCGTCCGCCCACCCCCCGAGGTAGCCGGCGACGAGGCCGACGCTCACGCCGAGGAGCAGGCTGAGCGCCATGCTCAGCGCACCCACCACGAGCGACGTGCGCGCCCCGAACGCGAGCCGTGCCCAGACGTCGCGCCCGAGCGTGTCGGTGCCGAGCGGATGGGCGGCGCTCGGCGGCTCCGGCCCATGGTATGACGTCACGACGATGGCGTCGGGCGCGTAGCGGCTGAGCCGCGGAGCCGCCAGCGCGACGCCGATCAGCACGGCAGCAAGCCCGACCCCGGTCCAGAGCAGCCAGCGGCTGCGCGCGACCCCGTGCGGTCCTTCGACGCGTGCTTCAGCCATGCTGCACGCGCGGGTCGATGACGCCGTAGAGCAGGTCGACGAGCAGGTTGCAGGCCAGCACCAGGACCGCCGAGAAGAGCACCGTTCCCGCCATGACCGGGACGTCGAGGTTGAAGACCGACTGCACGGCCAGGCGACCCAGACCCGGCCAGTTGAACACGGTCTCCGTCAGCACCACGCCGCTCATCAGCTCGGCGACGTCGAGCCCGAGGAGGGTCACGATGGGGATGAGCCCGTTCGGCAGCGCATGACGCACGAGCACGCGCGCCCCGCTCGCTCCCTTGGCACGCGCCGTGCGCACGTAGTCGCTCGCCAGCGTGCCGCCCACGCTGGCGTGCACGAAGCGGGCGTAGAAGAAGAGGCGGTAGAGCGCGAGCGTCGCCGCCGGCAGGATCAGATGGCTCGGCGAGCCGTAGCCGCCCAGGGGCAGGAGCCGGAGGCGGTAGCCGAACGCGTACACCAGCAGGTTGCCGAGCCAGAAGGTCGGCAGCGCCAGTCCCACCAGGGTGACGAGGAGCACGGCGAGATCCACCGCGGAGCCCTGGCGCGGCGCCGTCCCGATCCCGACGGCGAGCCCGAGCAGGAAGCCGATGGCGAGCCCGGTGCCGGCGAGCAGCGCCGTGGCGGGCACCCGCTCGCCGATGACCTCCGCGACCCGCCGGCCGGTGACGTACGACACACCGAGATCACCGTGCGCGAGGCGCCAGAGGTAGCGGCCGTACTGCACTGCCAGCGGCTGATCCAGGCCGAGCTCGGCGCGGATCGCCGCCAGCGTGTCCGGCTCCGCCTTCGGACCCGCGATCGACACCGCCGGATCCGCCGGCAGCACGCGCACCAGCACGAAGAGGATGAGCGTGGTGCCGAGGAGCGTCGTGAGAGCGCGCAGGCCGCGGCGGGCGAGATAGCCGAGCATCCGCGGCTAGGAGGTCGACCCGAGGCTCCGAGCGTGGGGCATCCGTGCTCCGGCGAACGCCATGCCGCGGCCGGCAAGGCCGGCGCGGCACGACGTGGCGCGCTCGAGCATCCGGTCCACTCCGGGCTGCGCCGCCCGCACCCGTACCCTCTCTGCCACCGGCGCATGCTCCGGCATGTCTGCCGCGGCGGCTTCGCCGCCCGCGGCACGCCGTCCGCACTGTTCGTCACGTCTCATGCCGCTCTCCGTGCCGACCCGAGACGGAGTCTCGGGTCGCTCTCCTCAGCCGACGAGTTGTGCCCGCAGCTCCGCGACGGCGGCGGGCGACCCCGCCAGCACGTCGCCCGGCGCCCGCCTGCCGTCCAGCAACGTCCCGAGCGCGAGGCGGCCGCCGTCGAGCAGCTCGAAGACCCCGCCGACGGCGGCGAGCACGGCGCCGGCCGCCGCGAGGTCCCACACCCGGACGTCTCCGAGCAGGGCCGCACGCGCGACACCGCGCGCGACCAGGACGGTGTGGTAGGCCGCCGAGCCCAGCGAGCGCAGCTTCGGCAGGCGCTGGAACGGGTGCTGCCGGTGCGCCTTCGAATGCACCGCGACGAACGGATCGACCGGCGGCGCGACCTCGTCGAGCCTGCCCAGGGCGACACCGTTCCACCACGCGCAGCCGTCCACCGCCGTGTAGAACTCCCCGCTGCACGGCAGATGCACCACGCCGCCTCGCGGCGATCCCGCCTGCATGAGCCCGAGGCAGACGCACCAGGTCGGCAGCCCCGCGACGAACGCCGCGGTGCCGTCGATCGGGTCGATCACGAAGCAGCTCTCCCCCCTGCCCTCCCGGCCCGTGCCCTCCTCCGCCACGATGCCCGCATCCGGCCAGCGCTCCACCAGCTCTCGTGCGATCAGGGCCTCGACCACGCGATCCGCCGTCGTGACCAGCGTGCGGTCGGCCTTCCGCTCCGGCGTCACCTCACGGAAGTGCTCCAGCGCGAGCGCGCCGGCTCGGGTGGCGATCGCCTCCAGCTCGGCGCGCGAGACCGCGATCGGCCCGGCGCCGCCCGGGCGGGACGTCACCGCTGGCCCCGCTCGAGCGCCCGCTGGGAGAAGAGGTCGTCCTCGTAGTGCTGATCGAAGGCGGCGTCGGACGACTCGATGGTCGTGCGCGACCCGCGGGCCGGCGTCTCCACCTCGACGTGCCGGGCCATCGGGATGCTGCCGACGTCGTGCAGGTCGCGCTGCACGATCCGCTTGATCGGATCGCTGCCGTCGCCGTAGAACTCGAGCCGCCGCGGCACCAGATCGTCGCGGCCGAGCCAGATCACGATCTTCTTGTAGCCGATGTCCTCGCGTTGCGGGACGAGCTCGATGACGTACGTCGGCACCCCCTCCACCGTCTCCTCGCCGCGCAGGCTCGAGCGCGCGTCGCCTTCCGACCACGAGCTCATCTCCTGGATGATGTCGAGGTCCTGGTAGCTGAGATCGGTGCCGACGAAGCTCTCGCTCCGGCTGCGCGGCGTGATCTGACGGATCCGCTTCAGCTCGGGAAGGTAGAGCCACTGGTCCGCCGGGCGCCCCTTGTAGGTGTAGGCGAGGAAGCCCGTCCCCTTCACCTCGGCCGGGCTCTCGAAGAACACGATGGTCTGCCGCTCGTCCCCGGGCACGCGCCGCTCGTAGAGCATGAGCCCGCGCTCCCGCTCTCCGCCGCGGGCATCCTTGATGGTGAGCTTCAGATGCTCCTGGCGATCGGTCCACTTGCGCGTCGTGTCGTCCAGCGCCTTGCGTTGGTCCAGGATGTCGCGCGCGCCCGGGGCAGCGTCGGCCATGGGCGGCCGCGGTCCCGCGAGCATCAGTGCGAGCAGCCCGATGGCGACCGTCCTCATGCCGGGAGACCTTCCCCCACCTGGCCCGCCGCCCGCAAGCGCCACCCGCTCATGGCGGCGGCGGAGCGGCCAGCTGCCGCTGCAGCCAGAGGAAGCCACGTGATCATGTACTGCAGGCCCGCCGTCGCCGTCACCGCACCGGTGGCGAAGAAGCACACGCTGGCCGCCATCGGCGGCACCCAGTGCCACCGGACGAGGGAGACGAGGACGAGGGTGACGGAGCAGAGCTGCAGGAACGTGCTCAGCTTGCCAGCGACGGATGGCTTCACCTCCATCGCATGCTGGGTCATGGTGAAGAGGAGGAAGTATCCCACCACCAGCATCACGTCGCGCGACAGCACGATGACGGTGAGCCAGGTCGGGACCTGC
Organism: uncultured delta proteobacterium; assembly: GCA_963815115.1. Lineage (GTDB taxonomy): Bacteria > Desulfobacterota > Binatia > DP-6 > DP-6 > CAVQLX01. The sequence continues at coordinate 588,458 of CAWFFN010000007.1, forward strand.
TGCATGAAGGCGAGCGCCACGAACGAGGACATCAGGAGGAGCTTGTCCGCGGCGGGGTCGAGGTACGCGCCGAGCGTCGTCTTGGTGTGGGTGAGCCGTGCGATGGCGCCGTCGAGCGCATCGGTGATGCCCGCCGCCACGAAGACCGCCAGCGCCTCGCGATAACGGAAGTCGGTCAGCAGGATGAGGAAGACCGGGATGGCGAGCACGCGAAGCAGGGTGAGTGCGTTCGGAACGTTCAGCAGGCGTCACCCTCCCCGCGTCGTCTCCGGGAACTCCTTGTGGAGCCGGCCGGCCACCTTGGGCGGCACCAGCGCCGTCACCGTGACCACGCCGTCGCGATAGTACTCCTCGACGATCCGCCCGCTGCGGCGGAGCAACGCCACCACGTCCCCCCGCTCCGACGGCAGCTCGCAGCGGATGCGCCGGAGCCCCGCATCGAGCAGGCTCTCGATGCGGGCGAGCAGGTCGGGGAGACCCGTGCCGGTTTGCCCGGAGACCAGCAGCGCGCCGCGCGGCGCCGCGGCGGGCCGGCCCCCCGGGGGCAGCAGGTCGGCCTTGTTCAGCACCGCCACCACGGGTACCTCACCCGCGCCGATCTCCGCGAGCACCGCCTCGGTCACCCGCACCTGCTCGGGCCACGCAGGATGCGACACGTCGACGACGTGCACCAGCAGGTCGGCGGTGCGCACCTGCTCGAGCGTGCTCTTGAAGGCCTCGACCAGCTGGTGCGGCAGCTTGTGGATGAAGCCCACGGTGTCGCCGAGCAGGACGGTGAGGCCCTGCGGCAGGCGCAGCCGGCGCACGGTCGGGTCGAGGGTGGCGAACAGGCGGTCCTCCACCAGGACCCCGGCGCGGGTGAGCGCGTTCATCAGCGTCGACTTGCCCGCGTTGGTGTAGCCGACGAGCGCCACGGTGGGCGTGGGAACGGCATGCCGCTCCGCGCGCTGCAGACGGCGGGAGCGCTCGACCCCGCCCAGTCGCCGACGCAGCTGCGCGATACGCTCGCGCACCCGCCGCCGGTCCACCTCGAGCTGCGTCTCACCTGGTCCGCGCGTCCCCACCCCGCCGCCGCGCTGGCGGGACAGGTGCGTCCACTGCCGGGTGAGCCGCGGCAGGAGATACTGGAGCTGCGCCAGCTCGACCTGCAGCTTGCCCTCGAGGCTGCGGGCGTGCTGCGCGAAGATGTCGAGGATGAGCGCGCTGCGATCGATGACCTTGCAGGCGAGCGCCTTCTCGAGGTTGCGCTGCTGCGCCGGGGTGAGGGGATCGTCGAAGATCACGACGTCGGCGTGCTCGGCCTGCGCCAGGCCGCCGATCTCCTGCACCTTCCCGGAGCCCACGAAGGTCGCCGGGTGGATGCGTCGTACCGGCTGGGTGGTTGCGGCTACCGGCACCACGCCGGCGGTCGACGCGAGGCGCCCGAGCTCCACCAGGGACTCAGCAGCGGGGATCAGCGCGTGCGGCAGCTCCGCGGCCACCAGGACGGCGCGCTCCGGCTCCGCCGCAGTCGGGTGGGTCTCGTCCGTCAACGGAACGACAGCATCCCCGCCCCGAGCATGCGCTCGACGGCATCGAGCACCTCGGCGCTGGCCGCGACGCGGATGGTCTCGGGCAGCGCGAGGATGGTCACCGGGGCATCCGGCCGGAGAAGATGGAGAAACGCCTGGCACGGGCCGGGATGGTCGGCGAGGACGTCCCGCAGGCGCGCCAGACCCTCCCGCCCGACGCTCTCGAGCGGCACGCGCACGTGGACCTGCCGCACCGCGCCGGCGCGGGCGGCGTCGAGCTGCGCGATCTCGTCGGCGATGACCTGGCAGCGATCGGCCGACAGATCGAGGCCGCCGCTGACCACCACGGGCGAGCCGGCCTCGAGGAGCGCCTCGTGCCGCCGGTACGTGTCGGGCCACGCGATCACCTCGACGACGCCCTCCTTGTCCTCGAGCACGAAGGTCGCGTAGCGCTCCCCTTTCTTGCTGTTGCGCAGCTTCACGGTGTGGACCACCCCGCCCAGCCGGACGCGCGGCCGTCCTTCCGGGCGACCCGGGCGCGACGGCGCCGCGGGCAGATCGGGCCCCTTCGTGCGCAGCGTCCCCACGGTGATGTTGGTGAAGCGGCGCAGGTCGCCCTCGTAGCGATCGAGGGGATGACCGGTGATGAAGAAGCCGAGCGTCTCGCGCTCGCGCTGCAGCTCGTCCCGCGGCGTCCAGGGCTCGACCTGGGGCGGCGCCGGAGGAGAACTCTCGGGCAACCCGGCGCCGCCGCTGAAGAGACCGAGCTGTGAGCTCGACCGCTCCTGCGAGCGCACGCCGGCCCAGCGCAGCGCATCGTCGAGCGCCGCCCACAGACGCGCGCGGTTGCGCTCGATGGAGTCGAACGCGCCGCACGCGATCAGGCTCTCGATCACGCGCCGGTTCACCACCTGCGCCCGCACCCGCAGGCAGAACTCGTGCAGGCCGGTGAACGGCCCGTCGCCGCGCGCGGCCAGCACGGTCTCGATCGCCTTCGAGCCGACCCCCTTCACGGCGCCCAGACCGAAGCGGATGGCGCTCCCCGCCGCGGTGAAGTCCTCGCGGCTCTCGTTGATGTCGGGGGGCAGGATGGCGATGCCGCTCGCCTTGCACTCGGCGATGTTCTTGTGGGTGCTGTCGGTGTCGCCCGCCTCGAGCGAGAGCAGGCCGGCCATGAACTCGGTCCGGTAGTGCGCCTTCAGGTACGCCGTCTGGTACGTGATCACCGCGTAGGCGGCCGAATGGCTCTTGTTGAAGCCGTAGGCGGCAAACGTCTCCATCTGATCGAAGATCTCGGCCGCGAGCTTGGGCGAGCCCGTCTCCTGCCTCGCCACGCCGGCGAGGAAGCGCTCGCGCTCCTTCGCCATCTCCTCGGCCTTCTTCTTGCCCATCGCCCGGCGCAGGTTGTCGGCGTCGCCCAGGGTGTAGCCGGCGAGCGCCTGCGCGATCTGCATCACCTGCTCCTGGTACACGATCACCCCGTAGGTGTCGGCCAGGATGGTCTCGAGCGCGGGGTGGGCGTAGCGAATCGGCTCCTTGCCGTGCTTGCGCGCGATGAAGACGTCGACCATCGTGCGGCCGTCGTCGAGCTTCGCGTCGAGCGGACCGGGGCGGTAGAGCGCGAGCACGGCGACCAGGTCGGCGAAGCACGTCGGCTGGATCTGGGTCAGCATCCGGCGGATGCCGCCCGACTCGAGCTGGAACACGCCCACCGTGTCGGCGGCGGCGATCAGGCGATACGTGGCCTCGTCGTCCAGCGGCAGGGCGCTCGGCTCGAGCGCGACGTCCCGTCCCTCCCGGATGCGACGCACGATGCCCTCGATCAGGGTGAGGGTCTTCAAGCCGAGGAAGTCGAACTTGATGAGGCCGATCGACTCCACGTCGGTGAAGGTGTACTGCGTCACCACCGCGCCGTCCTTGTCCACCCAGAGCGGCACGTGGTCGGTGAGCGTCTCCGGCGCGATGACGATCCCGGCGGCGTGCTTGGACGCGTTGCGCAGCAACCCCTCGAGACGGAGCGCCAGGTCGAAGAGACGGCCCTCGCGTTCGCCGTCCCGGCGCAGCTCCTCGAGGCGCGGCTCCATCTCGAGAGCCTTGGCGAGCGGGAAGTCCTTGCCCTGCCGGGGCTCGGGATAGAGCTTGGTGATCCGGTCGGTCTCCGCGAACGTGAAGTCGAGCACGCGGCCGACGTCCTTGATCGCCTGCTTTCCCTTGAGCGTTCCGAAGGTGATGATCTGCGCCACGCGATCGGCGCCGTACTTCTCGCGCACGTAGCGAATCACCTCATCGCGCCGCACGAAGCAGAAGTCGACGTCGATGTCGGGCATGGAGCGCCGGTCGGGGTTCAGGAAGCGCTCGAAGAGCAGCCCGTGCTCGATGGGATCGAGGTCGGTGATGCGGAGCGCCCACGCCACCACGCTGCCGGCCGCCGAGCCGCGTCCCGGCCCGACCGGGATACCCTGCTGCTTCGCCCAGTTGATGAAGTCGGCGACGATGAGGAAGTACCCGGCGAACCCCATCTGGGTGATCACGCCGAGCTCGTAGGTCAGACGCTCCTCGTAGCGCACCTCGACGGCGGCGTCGCTCCCCAGCGTCCGGCGCCCGTTCAGCCGCTCGTCGAGCCCGCCCCGCGCGACCCGCTCCAGCGCCGAATCGAGGGTCTCCTCCGGGGCCACCTGGTAGACCGGGAACCGCCAGCGCTGCTCGAAGCCGAAATCGCAGCGGCGCGCGACGTCGACCGTGTTCGCCACCGCCTCGGGGACGTCGGCGAACGCCTGCGCCATGTCGTCCCCGTCCTTCACGTAGAGCTGGTCGGTCTCGAACTTCCACCGCCGTTCGTCCGACAGCGTCTTGCCGGTCTGGATGCAGAGCAGCACCTCGTGCGCCGCGGCGTCCTCGGGCCGGAGATAGTGGCAGTCGTTGGTCCCGACCAGGGGAAGGCCCAGGCGACGACCGAGCGCCTTCACCTCGCCGTTCACCTGCTCCTGCTTGGCGAGGCGGTTGTCCTGGATCTCGAGGTAGTAGCGCCCGTCGAAGATGCCGGCCATCTCCTCCGCCGCGGCCCGCGCCTTCTCGACCTGGCCGAGCATCAGGTTGTGCGCTACCTCGCCCCGCAGGCAGCCGGAGAGCGCGATGATCCCGCCGTTGAGCTCGCGCAGCAGCTCCTTGTCGACCCGCGGCTTGTAGTGGAAGCCCTCGCGGTAGCCCGCGCTGACCAGCCGGCAGAGGTTGCGGTACCCCTGCCGGTTCATGGCCAGGACGATCATGTGGTAGTTGCCGCCGGCCTCGTAGTCGTCGATGCGTCCGGCCTTGTCGAACCGGCTGCCGGGCGCGACGTACAGCTCGCAACCGATGATCGGCTTGACGCCCGCCTTCGTCGCCTCGGCGAAGAACTGCACCGCCCCGAACATGTTGCCGTGATCGGTGATGGCGCAGGCCTCCATGCCGGCGGCTCGCACGCGGGGCATGAGCTCCTTGATCTTGTTCGCCCCGTCGAGCAGCGAGTACTGCGTGTGCAGGTGCAGGTGGACGAACGACATCACCCCGTGACCCCTCCTCCCGTCGCGTCCTCCCGAGCGCGGGACGGAACGGTAGCGCGCGTGCACGGCGGCGGTCAACCGCGCCTCGAGTGCGGGCGGCGGTGCGGCGCCGCCGGTGTGCCCCGGCGGCGCCGCCGCAGCCCTTTAGACCTGCAGCGTACCGGTCCGGATGAGATAGGCGAGGCGCGCGCGCTGCTCCGGGTCGAGCAGGGCGTGCAGCTCGCCGAGGGCCTTCAGCACCGCGTCACGCAGGCGTTCGGCGCTGCGCACGCGCACCGCCGCCGCATCGCCAGCGACCTGCGGGTCGAAGCTCGCGCCCGCCACGGCGTCGGCCAGTCCGGCCATGGCGCGGCGGCCGTCCACCTCGGCCTGTGCGCGCTCGGTCTTGAGCGCGTCCAGGATGCGTGCCAGCTCGGCCACCTGTCGCTCGTCGAGGTGCAGCTTGTAGGCGAGGAAGCGGAGCGGGCGGCGGACGCCGAAGGCGCCGGCGCCGAGCTCGCCGAAGTCACCGGGGGCGGCGTGGCGCTCGCTCCAGCCCGGGTGGCCGCCCTGGGCACGCCAGCCGCCAGCGCCGCAGCCGGCATGGCTTCGCCACTCGTGGTGACGGCGGTGGGTGCTCCACCAGTGCATCATCCCTGGGTACATGATTCCTCCTCTCGCGGGGGCGTCTCGCTCCCGGCGGGGCTCTCGGCGTGGGCGACATGCCTCACGCTCGCTCGCAGCCTAGCGCTTCCCGAGCGCGAGTCAACGGCCGGCGCCCCGGACGCTGCGCTCACTCCCACTCGATGGTCGCGGGGGGCTTCGACGAGATGTCGTAGACCACGCGGTTCACGCCCCGCACCTCGTTGATGATGCGGGTCGACAGCCGCGCCAGCAGGTCCTCGGGCAGGCGCGCCCAGTCGGCGGTCATGCCGTCGCTGGAGCGCACCGCGCGCACGGCGATCACGTTCTCGTACGTGCGCTCGTCACCCATGACGCCCACCGTACGGACCGGCAGCAGGATCGCGAACGCCTGCCACAGGCTCTCGGTCAGCTCCGCGCGCACGATCTCCTGCTGCACGATGGCGTCGGCTGCGCGCAGCACCGAGAGTCCGCGCTCCTCCACCGGCCCCAGGATGCGCACCGCGAGGCCCGGCCCCGGGAACGGCTGCCGGCGCACGATCTCCTCGGGTACCCCGAGAACCCGGCCCAGCGCCCGGACCTCGTCCTTGAAGAGCTCGCGCAGCGGCTCCAGCAGCTCGAGCTTCATGCGCTCGGGCAGACCGCCCACGTTGTGATGGCTCTTGATGGTGGCCGACGGTCCCCGCACCGACACCGATTCGATGACGTCCGGGTAGAGCGTACCTTGCGCCAGGAAGGTGGCGTCCGGAAACCGGGCCGCCTCCTCCTCGAAGACCTCGATGAAGGTCGTGCCGATGATGCGGCGCTTGCGCTCCGGGTCGTCGACGCCGGCGAGGCGCTCGAGGAAGCGCGGCCCGGCGTCGGCCCGGCGGACGTCGAGCGCCATGCGCTCCCGGAAGAGGGCCATCACGTCGTCTGCCTCGCCCTCGCGCAGGAGGCCGTTGTCGACGAAGATGCAGGTGAGGCGATCGCCGAGGGCGCGGTGGACCAGCGCGGCCACGACGGTGGAGTCGACCCCGCCCGAGAGGGCGCACAGCACCCGCTTCGCCCCCACCCGCTCGCGAATGCGCGGGACCCAGGAGTCGACGAAGTGCTCCATCGTCCAGTCGGCCCGCGCCCCGCACACGCGCAGCACGAAGTTGCGCAGGATCTCGCGCCCGTCGATGCTGTGGGTGACCTCGGGGTGAAACTGCAGGCCGTAGACCGGCCGCTCGCGATGGCGGAACGCCGCGTAGGCCGAGTTGTCGCTGGTGGCCAGCGGCTCCAGCTCGGCGCCCAGGCTGGTCACGCGGTCGCCGTGGCTCATCCAGACCCGCGTGCTCCGGCCGCCGATCGACAGCAGCGGATCCATCCGCGTGATGCGGACGTCGGCCGGCCCGAACTCCTTGTGCGCCGCCCGGTCGGCGCCCCCGCCGAAGGCGAGGTTGAGGACGTTCATGCCGTAGCAGATGCCGAGCACCGGCGGCGCTCCCTGCCGCAGCAGGTCCAGCACCTCGGGCCGCGGGGCCGGAGCGTCGGCTTCGTAGACGCTCGCCGGGCCGCCCGAGAGGATGATCCCTTCCGGTTCGAGGCGCCGGATGACGTCGAGGCCCGCGTCGAAGGGATGGATCTCGCTGTAGACGTGGAGCTCGCGGACACGCCGCGCGATCAGCTGCGTGTACTGGGAGCCGAAGTCGAGGATGAGGATCACAACTACTCGAGCCGGTAGTTGGGCGCCTCTTTGGTGATGTAGACGTCGTGCACGTGGCTCTCGCGCAGTCCCGCCGGCGAGACCCGCATGAAGCGCGCCGTGCGCCGCAGGTCGTCCAGCGTGCGCGTGCCGAGGTATCCCATGCCGGCGCGCAGCCCGCCGATCAGCTGCTGGACGATGAAGGACAGCGCGCCCTTGTACGGCACCCGCCCCTCGATGCCCTCGGGGACGAGCTTCATGCCGAGCTCGGCGCCTGCGTCCTCGTCCTGGAAGTAGCGGTTGCGGCTTCCCTCGCGTTCGCGCATCGCCTCGAGCGACCCCATGCCGCGATACAGCTTGTAGGTCCGGCCCTGGTAGAGGATCGTCTCGCCCGGACTCTCCTCGGTGCCGGCGAGCAGGCCGCCGATCATCACCAGGTGGGCGCCGGCGGCGAGCGCCTTCGTGATGTCGCCCGAGAACTTGATGCCGCCGTCGGCGATCACCGGCAGGCCGGCACGCGCGGCCGGAGCGACGGCGTCGGCGATGGCGGTCAGCTGCGGCACCCCGACGCCGGACACGACGCGGGTGGTGCAGATGGACGCCGGTCCCATGCCGACCTTGATGCCGTCGGCGCCCGCCCGCACCAGGGCCTCGGCGCCTTCCGCGGTGGCCACGTTGCCGGCGATCAGGTCGACCACGGGGAAGAGCCCCTTGATGGCCTGGACGGTCTCGATGACCGACCGGGTGTGGCCGTGCGCGGTGTCGATGACCAGCACGTCGGCGCCGGCGCGCACCAGCGCCTCGGCACGCTCCTCGCGGTCCTGGCCCGTCCCGAGGGCGGCGCCGACGCGCAGGCGGCCGAGGTCGTCCTTGGCGGCGTGGGGATAGCGGATGGCTTTCTCGATGTCCTTCACGGTGATGAGCCCGCGCAGCGTGTTGCGCTCGTCGACCACCGGCAGCTTCTCGATGCGGTAGCGGTGCAGGATCTCCTTGGCCTCCTCGAGGGTGATGCCGGGCTGGGCCGTCACCAGGCGCTCGCGCGTCATCACGTCGCCCACGGTGCGGTCGAGCGACTTCTCGAAGCGCAGGTCGCGGTTGGTGAGGATGCCGACCAGCTTGCCCTCGCGCGTCACCGGAAGCCCCGAGATGTGGAAGCGCTGCATGATCTCGAGCGCCTGGGCGATCGGCTGCTCGGGGCTCACCGTCACCGGATCCACGATCATCCCGCTCTCCGACTTCTTGACCTTCTCCACCTCGAGCGCCTGCTCCGCGACGGCGAGGTTGCGGTGGATGACGCCGAGCCCGCCCTCCTGCGCCATGGCGATGGCGGTGCGCGCCTCGGTGACGGTGTCCATCGCCGCGCTGAGCAGCGGGATGTTCAGCCGGACGCGGCGCGTGACCCAGGTGCTGACGTCGGTGTCGCGCGGAAGGATCTCGGAAGCGGCGGGGACCAGCAGGACGTCCTCGAAAGTGAGGCCATCGCGCAGCTCATCCCCCAGCATCGCGACCGCCTCGCCCGTTCACGAGCGCCATGGTGCCAAGTAGCAGGCGCGCCAGGGTCGAGCAAGGGCGGCGGCAGTGGCGACCTCCATCGATGAAAGACCGCCGGTCCCCGCCATCGTCCCGAGCCCGCCGGCGAAACGGTTCCGCTATACCCGAGCCACGGCGCGCAGCGAGAAGGGCCGATATTTCTGAATGAGGCGAAAGTCCCGGGCGTTGTGCGTGACGACCGTCGCTCCTATGCGGCGCGCCGAGAGGGCGATCAGGACGTCGTTCAGGAGAGCGGGAAGCTTCGAGCGCCAGGGGCGGTCCTTCCGCTCGATGCTCGTGATGACCTCGGAGGCCTCCACCCAGTCGGGAAACGCGGGGGCGACGACTCGCCCGGTTCGCTGGAGCGGATGGATCATCGCGTCGACCAGCCCCCTGGTTTCCGGATCGAGCGCGTTGATCCGGAGCTCGTACGCGACGACGGCGGCCAGGTGGGTGACCGGCAGCAGTGGCAGGAATGCGCTGCGGAATCTCGCTCTGGCGTCGGCCGACCGGCACGCGTCGACATACACGCTGGTATCGAGGACGACCTTCACCGGTAGACGGTCCGGAAGCGTCCCGCACGGAGCAAGGCGTCGACCGCTCGCTCGATCTCGTGGTCGTCCAGGGTCTTCTGCAGAGCCCGATGAATCGCCTCGGTGTCCGTCTTCGCCTGCAGGGCGATCCGGACCCGTTCGATCACATCTCCGTCGAGGTTATACGTCTTCTTCTTCACGGCGCTCATCGAGAAACTCCCCGTGACCAGTCGATATGGACACTCTAGCCGTATCATCTGTACCAAGCAAGCGCGGCTCACGCCGCCGCGATCCCGAGGAGCTCGAGCGCCTCGCGCAGCGGCGCCTCGGCCGGGCCGATCGGCGCGACCTCGGCCACCCGGAGGCGCGGCAAGGCCCGATCGAACAGGGTCACGTTCGCCCACAGCGACTCGAACGTCGACCACCAGCGGATGCCGTCCGCGCCGGCCTCGTGAATGGCGAGCGCCTGCGGCTGCGTCACCTCGCGGTGGCGCGTCGCGACCAGCGACGGCCGCAGGCCGCGCTCGGCGAGGCTCTCGGGCCGGTCGAGATCGACCAGGCCCGCCCGCGGGTCGAGCTCGATCGCCGCCAGCGCCAGCGGGAGGCCGCGCCGCCGGAGCATGCCCGGCACCAGCACGTTGCCGCGGAACCGCGCCAGCTGCTCGACGACGGCCGACTCCGCGCGCTCGGCCAGGTACAGGCAGCCGTAGCGCTCCGGGTTGTCGTGCCGGCCGTCGCCCTGGAACGTCCGCGGCATCCACAGCGGACTGCCCGCCTCGCCCGGCGCCGCCCGGCGGTTCCACGCGAAGCAGCGGTGCAGCGTCACGCGAAGGCGTCGGCCCGCTCGGCGCGGACCGCCCGCATGAGCTCCTCGACCCGTCCGGTGCGGATCACGTCGATCGGGCGCCGGTCGCCGAGGTGCGGGTTCAGGCCGAAGAGCCACGCCCGCGCCGCATCCGGCTCGTAGAGGCGAAGCAGGTTCGACCAGACCAGCTCGAGCAGGTCGATCTTCTCGGCGTTGAGCGGGTCGATGCCCGCTCCACGCAGCCATCGGGTGATCTGCGAGCGGTTCACGCCGAGCAGGTCGGCGATCGCCGATCCGCTGCGGAAGTCGCGCTTCAGGGCGCGGATCTTGGTGGCGGTCGCGACGGCCATGGTCCATTCATAGCGCAACAGAATCTGTTGCACAATGACGGGGACAGGGCCGGCCGGATGCCCGGTTCCTACCGGCCGGGCGGGGCCGGGACGTCGTACAGCCGGCTCCAGTTGTCCCACAGGATCTTGCGCTTTGCGCCCTCCGTCAGCGGGAGCCCGAGGAAGCTCTGCACCGCCCGCGGATACTTCGAGTCGGCGTGGGGATAGTCGGTCGAGAAGACCAGGTTGTCGTCGCCGAAGATATCGACGTACTGCTTCACGGTCTCCTCGTCCGCCTCGACGGAGAGCCAGCAGTTGCGACGGAAGTACCCCGACGGCTTCATGGTCAGGTCAGGTGCCTCGAACTGCCCCAGCCACTCGTAGTGCTCGTCCAGCCGGTAGAACAGCCACGGCGCCCACGAGCAGTTGCCCTCGAGGAGCGCGAAGCGGATGCGGGGGAAGCGCTCGCACACGCCGCCGGCGGTCAGGCTCACCGCCGTCGCCATGATGCCGAGGGGCTGGCTGAAGGTGTGCCACATCATCAGCCGGTCGAAGATCTCGAGGGAGAAATCCGGGCGCAGGTGATTCTGGCCGCCGCCGTGGAAGCCCACCGTGACTCCGAGCCGCTCGCACTCCGCCCACAGCGGATCGTAGGCGGGGTGGTGCCAGGGCCGGCGGTTGACGGTGCCGGGGGCGAGGAAGATCGCCTTGAAGCCGAACGACCGGCAGCGGCGCGTCTCCGCCACCGCCGCGTCGACGTCGTGGGGCGCCACCATGCCGGCCCCGATGAAGCGATCGGGGTGCTCGGCGCAGAAGTCGTGCAGCCAGTCGTTGTAGGCGCGGGCGATGGCGGCGGCGAACGCCGGCTCGAGGCCGTCCGGCCCCACCATGGCGGGCGTGTCGAGCCCCAGCACGAAGAGTCCGCGCGTCGGAAACAGGACCGCCAGATCGACTCCCTCGGCGTCCATCGCCTCCCTCTGCGACGCCGGATTCCAGCCCTGGCGCTCGGCGTGGGTGTACGGTCCCTCGTTCTCCTCCTTCCACGCGTTGCGCTCGCCCAGCGGGCGCACCCCGCCGAGCCGCAGGATCACGTGCGACTTCACCTTGACGCGCATGTCGCGCCGCATCTCGGTGAGGCCGACCGGGGCCACGTGGCGCCACGCCGGGTCGATGTAGCGCTGCCAGAGGTCGGCAGGCTCGAAGATGTGCATGTCGCTGTCGGCGACGAGATGGCCATCCGGGGTCACGATCCCCTCCACGGTCGGTCGATCGATCGGAGGCGTACAAGACTCGCCGCCGCCCGTCCAGAGGAGTAGCCTCGCTCTCCGTGATCGTCGCCTTCGACGGCCAGCGCCCGCACATCGACCCGACGGCGTACGTCCCCGACGCCGCGGTCGTGGTCGGCGACGTCGTCATCGGGCCGCAGTCGAGCCTGTGGTTCCACACCGTCGTGCGCGGCGACGTCCACCACGTGCGCATCGGGGCGCGCAGCAACGTCCAGGACAACGCCACGGTGCACGTCGTCGGCGGCCGGCTGCCGACCATCGTCGGCGACGGCGTCACGATCGGTCACAACGCCATCCTCCACGGATGCACCGTCGAGGACGGGTGTCTCGTCGGAATGGGCGCCATCGTGCTCGACGCCGTCGTCATCGGCGCCGAGAGCCTGGTCGGCGCCGGCGCGCTGCTGACACCGGGCACCCGCATCCCGTCCCGCTCGCTCGTCCTCGGCAGCCCGGCCAAGCCGGTGCGCGCGCTCAGCGACGACGAGCTGGAGCGCCTGCGCGTCTCGGCCGCGAACTACGTGACCCTCGCGCAACGCTACCGGCAGACCTCGTGACCGTCTCGTCGCGCCGGCTGCGAAACCGCACCCGGAGCGGCACGCCGACCAGACCGAAGGATTCCACGAACCGGGTCCGCAGGTAGCGCGCGTACGCCACCGGGACGCGCGCCGGCGCGCTGGCGAACACGGTCACCTCGGGAGGACGGCTTCCCGTCTGGGTGACGTAGAAGAAGCGCAGCGCGCGGCCCTCCGGGCTGGGTGGCGCATGGGTCCCGACCGCGGCGCGCAGCGCGCGATTCAGCTCCGGGGTGGCGAGGCGCGCCGTGTAGCTGCGCTCGACCTGGATGAGGACGCCGAGGAGCGCGTCCAGCCCCTCTCCCGAGAGCGCCGACACGCAGATCAGGGGCAGGCCGGCGAAGGCGGGGTGCGCCTCGGCGAGCGTCCCGCGAAACGTGCGCACGTCGCGCGCCGGCCCGCGCACCAGATCCCACTTGTTGGCCAGCAGGATGACGCCGCGCCCCGCCTCCCACGCCCGGCCGACCAGGCGCGCGTCCTGATCGGTCATGCCTTCCTGCGCGTCCAGCACGAAGAGCGCCAGATCCGCCCGCTCGAGGGCGGCGAGCGCGCGCACCGCCCCGTGGCGCTCCAGCGTGTCGGTCACTCGCCCGCGCCGGCGGATGCCCGCCGTGTCGATGAGCACGTAGGCTCGCCCGCCGATCCGCACGGCGGTATCGGTCGCGTCGCGCGTGGTCCCGGCCTCGGGTGCCACCAGCGCGCGCTCCGTGCCGAGCAGGCGGTTGAGCAGCGACGACTTCCCCACGTTGGGCCGGCCGAGCAGTGCGAGCGACAGGCCCCCGACGTCCGCGGTGGCCGGGGCCAGCGGTGGCAGGTGGCCCACGACGGCATCGAGCAGCGCCTCGAGCCCGCGGTTGTGCGCGGCCGAGACGGGGAAGAGCGCCGCGATCCCCGCCCCGTAGAACTCCGCCACCAGCGGCTCGCGTCCCGCCCCGTCGATCTTGTTGACCGCGAACAGCACCGGCTTGTCCGCCCTGGCCAGCAGCCGGACGATGTCGCGGTCGGCGTGCGCCAGCCCAGCCGGGCCGTCGAGCACGCACACGACGCAGTCGGCGTCGCGGACGGCCGCCAGTGCCTGCGCCCGTACCTGGGCCGCCAGCGTGGCCGCGTCGCGCGGCGTCTCGGCGGCGAAGCCCCCCGTGTCGACACACAGGAAGGTCCGGCCGCCGTGCGTCGCACGGGCGACCAGCCGATCGCGGGTGACGCCGGGCGCATCGTCGACGATCGCGCGCCGGGCCCCGACGATGCGGTTGAAGAGCGCCGACTTGCCGACGTTCGGCCGCCCGACGATGGCCACCACCGGCAGATCGGAGGCGAGCGTTTCTACCCGGGCGGCCATCTCGCCTCAGAGCCCGAGCTCGCCGAGCCGTCGCGGGTTCTCGCTCCAGCCGGGCTCGACGCGCACGAACAGCTCGAGAAAGACCCGGCTGCCCAGCAGAGCCTCGAGCGCCTCGCGCGCGTGGCGGCCGATCTCGCGCAGGCGCTCGCCCTTGCTGCCGATCACGATGCCCTTGTGGCTCGGCCGCTCGACCAGGATGGTCACGGCGATCACGATCAGCCCTTGCGCCGGCCGCTCCTCGAAGCTTTCCGCGACCGTCGCCGTGCGGTACGGCACCTCGTCGCGGGTCGCGAGAAATACCTGCTCGCGCACCAGCTCCTGCGCCAGGACGCGTGCCGGCTCCGTGGTGAAGTCGTCCTCGGCATGAAGCCGGGGACCCTCGGGGAGTGCACGGGTCACCAGCTCCAGGAGCAGCGGCACGTTGTCACCGCGCGTCGCGCTGGCCGGCACGATCTCACGGCCGGGCAGCAGCGCTCCCATCTCGGCCATCGACGGCAGCAGCCGCGAGCGCGGACCCCGATCCATCTTGTTCAGCACGACGATGGTCGGCAGGCGGGTGGCATCGAGCTCGGCCGCGAGCGCGCGGTCGCCGGCCACCACGCCGGCGCCGGCATCGAGGACGAGCAGCGCCGCGTCCGCCTCCTCGAGCGCGCGCCGCGCGGTCTCGACCATGCGGCGGTTCAGCGTGGAGCGGGCGTCGTGGATACCGGGCGTGTCGACGAACACCGCCTGTGCCTCGGGCAGCGTCCGGATGCCGACGACCCGCGTCCGCGTGGTCTGGGGCTTCGGCGTGACGATCGCCACCTTGGCACCGACGAGCGCGTTCAGGAGGGTCGACTTGCCGACGTTCGGCCGCCCGACGATGGCGACGATGCCTGCCCGGTACGCCATCACCCCCCCAGCGCGGGCTCGCAGATCAGCGTGAGGCGCGGCTGTACGGTTGCGCCCCGCCGGCGAACGGCGGCACGCAAGCCGAGCCGCCCGGGGCCGCCGCGGCTCGAGACCGGCACGGCGAGCGGGACGGTTGCGGTGCACGCGCGATCCAGCGAGGCCGGGCCCTCCGGAAGCGCGCCGAACGCCGCGCGCAGGCTGCGGACCACCTGCGCGCGCGCCTGGGGCGAGCCGCCGCCGCTCGGCCGCAGGACCCGGGCCCCCCGGACGCTGGACGTCCGACAGCGCGGCAGCCCGTCGTCTCCATGCACGCGGAGGTCGAAGACGTTCGTGCACAGTGCGACCTGGACGGTGCAGGAGCCATCCACGGTGCCGTCGCGGTCACATTCGGGATCGCCGTCACGACAGTGCTGCCGCCGGCTCGGCAGACCGTCCTCGCCCAGCGTCGGCGCCGCCCGCTCCACGAGCCACTCGCCGGCGCACGCCTGACGGCGGTTCTGCACGCCGGGGACGAGACAGCGCTCCGCAGGCTCGCAGGGTCCCGACGGCACGCTCATCAGCCCCTCGGCCAGCAGCTCGGCCCGCGGCGAGCCCCATCCGGTGGCCAGATCGAAGCCGCGGAGGGCCAGGAAGCCGTTGCTGCCCGTGGTGACGTCGCGGAACACCGGCGCGCGCTGGCCCGCCTCGCCCTCACGGCCCAGCTGGTAGAGCGCGGGGAGGAGCTGTCCGAGGCCGCCGCGTCCGACGCGCTGATTCACCAGCGCGAGCACGCCGGCGAGAGCTGGAACGCTGGCGCTCGTCCCTCCCACGATCGCCGCGTCACCGTCCTGCACGATGACGTATCCCGGGCGGGCGGGGCTGGCGGCGAGGGCCAGATCGGGGAGGGCACGCCCGGCGAAGCGGCCGACACCGAGCTGGTAGGATGGGCGCGCGAAGACGGTGCTCACCCCGCCGCCCCCCGCTCCGCCGCCGTCGTTCCAGGCTTCCTCGCCGCCGTAGCCCGTGGCAGCGAACGTTCGCCCGTTGAACAGCGGGTCGAGCGCGGTGCCGCCGACCGCCACGCTGTTCGGCGAGGCGGCGAGGGCGTTCACCGCCACCAGGTTCGAGTCGGGCGCGCAGTCGGTGGCGCCGGCGTCGCCCGCCGCCACCAGCACCGTCTGGCCCTGGAGGTTCGCCAGCCCGTAGAAGGTGTCGAAGAGCTCGGTCGCGGTGCGCGTGCTGAAGGCCTCGCACAGCCCGAAGCTGAGGGAGACCACGTCCCCGACGCGATCGCTCACCGCCTTCACCAGCGCCTCGGGGATGTCGCCGGCGCGCGAGCCGATCACCACCTCGAGGGCCGCTCCGGGGGCGAGCGCCGCGCCCCACTGCACGTCGAGCAGCACCTCCATGCGCTCGATCGGGTCGGCCAGAACGCCCGGGTTGCTGGGACCCGCGAGCAGCTTGTGCAGCGGACGCGGGCCGTCGAGGTAGCGCTCCCCGAATCGCTGCACGTCGCTCTCGTCGAAGTCGCTGCGCGCGAGCACCGCCACCGAGCTGCCGGTTCCGTCCACACCCGCGTCGCGCAGCGGCGACACGTCGTACACGGTGGCGAAGTCGGCCGGCGCGAGCGCCACCTCCTTGTTGCCGAGCCGCACCAGCGGGCGGAAGGCGGGCAGATCGTCGAGCCCGAGCAGACCGCGGACGCCGAGCTCCGCGGGCAGCGCCGGCTCGGCCAGCGGCGCGTGATACACCCGCCCCCGGCGCCGGAAGAGGCCGATCGGAGCCGCGAGCGCCTCCGCCGCCAGTCCCGCCGTGCCCTCGAGGGTGAGCGCCACCCGGAACGGCGAGTCCGCGACCACCGCGAAGCCGCGCTCGACGAACCAGCGTCGCACGCGCTCGTAGTGATCGCGCCGCGCGCCGAAGCGGTCCGCGATCTCGGTCGCGTCGAGCCAGCGCCGGAAGCGTGGCGAGCGTGGGTCCTGCTGCGCCGCGATCATGGCATCGAGCGCCGGGCGATCGCGCACGCCGAGAAACGCGACGATGCGCGGCAGGGCAAGGGTCGGCTCGGCGCGACCGGCGGGCGTCATCGACGCCACGGCGGGCGGGACACTTCCCGCCGCCGCCCGGGCAGGTGCGACCAGGGCGCTCAGCCCGAGCACGAGCAGCGCCCCGACGGCCGTCATTCCGTGGGTTCCGGAGTGGCCCGCTCGAGCTCGGCGAGCGCGGTCATCGCGGCCGCCTGCTCGGCGGTCTTCTTGCTGTGCCCCACGCCGCGGCCGTAGCGGCGCCCGGCGATGCTCAGCTCCGATACGAAGCGCTTGGCGTGGTCGGGCCCGCTTTCCTCGACGAGCACGTAGACCGGCGTCGCCCGGAAGAGCCGCTGGGTGAGCTCCTGGAGCCTCGTCTTGTAGTCACGCAGTCCGGCGGTCGTCTCGCTCACGAGGTCGCCGGCGAAGTGCCGCTCGACGACGCGGCGCGCGGCCTCGTAGCCGCCGTCGGCGTACACCGCTCCCAGCACGGCCTCGTACGCCGCCCCCAGGATCGACTCCTTGTCGCGCCCGCCGCTCTTCTCCTCGCCCTTGCCGAGCCGCAGCCACCGGCCGAGCTCGAGCGTGCGTGCCTTGTCGGCGAGGATGCCGGCGTTCACCAGGCCCGCTCGCAGCTTCGACAGCTCGCCCTCTCGAGCGGCCGGAAAGCGCTCCATCAGGAGATCGGCCATGGCGAGCGCCAGCACGGCGTCGCCGAGGAACTCGAGCGTCTCGTTGTTGGGATCGTCGGGGCTGACGGAGCGATGGGTGAGCGCCACGCGCAGGTGGTCGGGCCGCTGGAAGCGGTAGCCGAGACCCGCCTCCAGGCTCTCCTCCAGCTCGCTCATGGGATCGCGTCGGCCTCGACTCGCGCCCCGTTCGTGACCCGGAGGCGAACCCGGATGGCCTGCCCCATCCACGCGTCCGGACCCTGCAGGCGCGCGCGCAGGTAGTTGCGCGTGTAGCCCCGCAAGGCGCCGCTTTCCGGATCGCGCGTCGTCTCCACCAGCACCTCGGCCGGTGCGCCGTGGAACCGACCCGCAAACCCGGCACGCTTCTGCTCGCAGACGGTGCGCAGGCGGCGGGCTCGCGCCGTGATCGTCGCCGGCGGCTGGTGGCCGTCGAGCTTCGCGGCGGTGGTACCGCTGCGCACCGAGTAGGGGAAGACATGGCCGTAGGTGATCGGGCTCGACTCCACGAAGCGCAGCGTGCGCTCGAAGGCGTCGTCATCCTCTCCCGGGAAGCCGGCGATGAGATCGGTGCCGATGGCGGCGGCAGGCAGCAGCTCGCGGACCATCGCCAGTCGCTCGGCAGCGAGCGCCGTGTCGTAGCGCCGGCGCATGCGCACGAGCACCCCGTCGTCGCCCGCCTGGAGCGGCACGTGGAGGTGCGGGCAGATGGCCGGCGCGGCGGCCATCCGGCGCACCAGCGCCTCGCTCACCTCGTGCGGGTCGATGGACGACAGGCGGATGCGCGCGAAGCGTCCCTGCTCGACGAGCGCATCGACGAGCCAGGCGAGATCGAGCGGCGGGTCGAGGTCGTGTCCCCAGCCTCCGAGATGGATGCCGGTGAGGACGACCTCGCGAAAGCCACGCGCCGCCAGGCCGTCGAGCTCGGCGAGAATGGCGCGCGGCGGGAGGCTGCGGCTCCGCCCGCGCGCCATCGGCACGATGCAGAACGTGCAGAACAGGTCGCAGCCCTCCTGCACCTTCAGGAAGGCCCGCGTCTGGCCGTCGAACGTCCGCGCCCCGAAGGTCTCGACCCGGGTCTCGCGCCGGCTGCGCTCCACCTCGACGCGTCCCACCCGCGGCGCCTCGGCGGTCACCGCTTCCACCAGGGCCTCGAGCCGGTTGAGGCCGATCACGTGGTCGACGGCCTCGACGGCCGCGGCCGCCAGCGGCTGCGTCTGGGCATAGCATCCCGTCAGGATGACCCGCGCGGCCGGATTGCCGCGTCGGGCCCGGCGCGCGAGCCGCCGGCTCTCGGCGTCGGCGGCGTCGGTCACGGTGCACGAGTTGACGATGACCACGTCGGCTGGCGCGCCGGGCTCGACCAGCACGCAGCCCGCCGCGCGCAGGCGATCCGCGATGGTCGCCGTGTCGTAGGCGTTCACCTTGCAGCCGAGCGTGGCGATCGCCACGCGGCGCTCGCTCATGGCGTCGCCTGCGCGATCCAGCCGCCGCCGGCCACCAGCTCGCCCCGGTAGAATACGGCCGCCTGCCCCGGGGTCACCGCGGGTCCGCGCTCCGCGAAGCGGACCCGGGCGACGTCCCCGCCCGCCTCGACGAGCCGTGCGGGGAGCGGACGCTGGCGATGGCGGACGCGCACCTCGAGCGCGGTGCCCGGTGCGGGCGGCGTGCCGGCGCTCCAGATCGTCCCGCGCGCGACGAGTCCGTCCGCGGCGAGGCTCTCGACCCCCCCGACCGAGACCGTCGCCGTGGCCGCGTCCAGGCGCTGCACGTAGCGCGGCGCCTCCGCGGTGAGCCCGAGGCCGCGGCGCTGGCCGATCGTGAAGCGGTGCACCCCGCCATGCTCGCCGAGCACCGTGCCCTCCCCATCGACGACGACCCCGGGGCGGAGCGCACCCGGGGGCGCGTGGCGCTCGACGAAGCCCGCGGCGTCCCCATCCGGCACGAAGCACACCTCCATGCTCTCCGGCTTCGCCGCCACGGACAGCTGGCGGGCGGCGGCCTCGGCGCGCACCTCGGCCTTGGTCAGGTCGCCGACGGGGAACAGCGTGCGCCCGAGCGCGGTGTGGTCGAGCCCGAAGAGGAAGTAGGTCTGGTCCTTCGCGGCATCGGCCGCCGCACGCAGCGCCAGGCGCCCGGTGGCGGGGTCGGTCGCGATGCGGGCGTAGTGACCGGTGGCGAGATGGCTCGCCCCCAGCTCGCGCGCTCGGCGCCAGAGGAGATCGAACTTGACGTGCTGGTTGCAGCGCGCGCACGGGTTCGGCGTCCGGCCCGCGAGGTACTCGGCAACGAACGGTTCGACGACGGCGCGCGCGAACGCGTCGCGGAAGTCGAAGACGTAGTGCGGGATGCCCAGCCGGTCGGCCACCGCACGCGCGTCGTGGAAATCGTCGAGCGAGCAGCAGCTCCCACCCCCCTCCCCCGCCAGGCGAAGCGAGATGCCGATCACGTCATGGCCGGCGGCCACGCAGCGCGCCGCGGCGACCGCGCTGTCGACACCCCCGCTCATCGCCACGACGACCCTCACGCCGCCGCCCCCGCCCGGGCGCGCTGCCGGATGTCGCGCACCAGGCGGGGCAGGAGATCGATGACGGCGTCGATCTCGCCCTCGCTGGTGGCAGGCCCCAGGCTCACGCGGAGCCCGCTCCGCGCGGCCTCGTCGTCGAGCCCCATGGCGCGGAGCACGTGCGACGGCTCGGGCGACCCCGCCGCACACGCCGAGCCGAGCGAGACCGCGACGCCGGCCAGGTCGAGGAGCACCAGGAGGCTCTCACCCGCGCAGCCCGGGAAGCGGAGGCTCAGCGTGTTCGGCAAGCGCGGACCGCTGGCCGGTCCGTGGCGGACGACGTCCGGGACACGGGCGCGGATCCCTTCCCACAGCCGCTCCGCGAGTGCCGCCATGCGCGAGCCGGCGGTCTCCACGTCCGCCGCCGCCGCCCGGGCGGCGGCGGCGAATCCGACGGCGGCGGGGAGATTCTCGGTCCCGGCACGGAGCCCGCGCTCCTGCGGGCCGCCGGTGACGAGCGGCTGCAGGCGGACCTCGCGGCGTACCCAGAGCGCGCCCGAACCCGCGGGCCCGCCCAGCTTGTGGCTCGAGAGGGAGAGCAGGTCGATCCCGAGCGTGCTCACGTCGACCGGCACGCGTCCCGCCGCCTGCGCCGCGTCGGTGTGCACCACGATGCCCCGCCCGCGCAGCGCTCCGGCGATCGCGCCCACCGGCGCCAGCGTCCCCACCTCGCCGTTCGCGAGTCCGATGCTGACCAGCGCCGTGCGGGTGTCGCAGGCGGCGACGACGCGCGCCGCCTCGACGCGCCCTTCGGCGTCGACCGGCACGACGGTGACCCGCGCACCCCCTCCCGCGAGGTGGCGCGCCGTCTCCAGCACGGAGGCATGCTCGATCGCGCTCACCACCAGGCCGGCGTGCTCCCCCGCCGCCGCCAGCACGCCGCGCAGCGCGAGGTTGTTGGCCTCGGTGGCTCCGCCGGTGAAGACGACGTCGGCGGGCCGCGCCCCGACGAGGCTCGCCACCCCCGCACGCGCGTCCTCCAGCAGGCCGCGGGCGCGGGCGCCCTCGCGGTGTGCGCTGGACGGGTTCGCCGGCGGGCCGAGGACGGCGAGCATCGCGGCGCGCGCCTCGGGACGAAGCGGCGCACCGGCGTTGTGATCGAGGTAGATGCGCATGGGCGCGCTACGCCGCCGCCGGCCGGCTCCTGTGCAGCTTGTAGTCCATGCTGTCGACCAGCGCCTGCCAGCTCGCCTCGATGACGTTGTGCGACACGCCGACGGTGCTCCAGCGCTCGTGCTCGTCGCCGGATTCGATCAGGACGCGGACCAGGGCGCCGGTTCCCTCCGCGCCACCGAGCACGCGGACCTTGTAGTCGTGCAGCCGCACCGACTCGATCTCCGGGTAGAAGCGAACCAGCGCCTTGCGCAGCGCGGAGTCGAGCGCGTGCACGGGGCCGTTGCCCTGCGCCGCGGTGTGCGCCATCTCGCCGTCGGGGCCCTCGAGCATGATCGTCGCCTCCGCGATGGGCGCCTCCGCCTCGTGCCGCTTCTCGTCGATCACGCGGAACCCGATCAGGCGGAAGAACCGACGCCGGTCACCCTCGAGCGCCTTGCGCATCAGCAGCTCGAACGACGCATCCGCTCCCTCGTAGACATAGCCCTGCGACTCGAGCTCCTTCAGCTCGGCGAGCAGCCGCCGTACCGCCGGCTGGTCGCTCGCCAGGTCGATGCCGAACTGCAGCGCCTTCGCCAGCAGATTGGAGCGGCCCGCGAGGTCCGAGACCAGCACGCGCTGCTCGTTGCCGACCAGCGCCGGATCGACGTGCTCGTAGGTCTCGGCATTCTTCTGCACCGCCGCCACGTGGAGGCCGCCCTTGTGGGCGAAGGCGCTCTGCCCGACGTAGGCCTGCCGCTTGTTGGGCTCGAGATTGGCGAGCTCGTAGACCAGGTGCGACACCTCCGTCAGCTGCGCCAGCTGCTCGGGCGTGACGCACGCCCAGCCCCGCTTCAGCTGCAGCGTGGGGATGAGCGAGACCAGGTTGGCGTTCCCGCACCGCTCGCCCAGGCCGTTCATGGTGCCCTGCACCTGCACGCACCCCCGTTCGAGCGCCTCGAGCGAGTTCGCCACCGCCAGCTCGGCGTCGTTGTGGCAGTGAATGCCGAGCGGCGTGCCCGGCACCGCGCCCTGGGCGGCGTCCACCGCCGGGCCGATCTGCGCAGGGAGCGCCCCGCCGCGCGTGTCGCACAGGCAGATGAGCGTCGCCCCGGCCTCGGCGGCGGCCGCGATCGCCGCCAGCGCGTAGCCGGGATTGCGCGCGTAGCCGTCGAAGAAGTGCTCGGCGTCGAAGATCACGCCGTCCACCCGGCTCCGCAGGAACGCGACCGAGTCGCGGATGACGTCGAGGTTCTCCTCGAGACTGATGCGCAGGTCGTCGCGGACGTGCAGGTCCCAGGTCTTGCCGACGATGGTGACGATCGGGGTGTCGGCGCCGAGCAGCGCGGCCAGGTTGCGGTCGTCGGCCGCTCGCACGCCGGCCCGCCGGGTCGCCCCGAACGCGGCCACCCGGGCATGGCGCAGGCGGAGCCCGCGGGCGGCACGGAAGAACTCCTCGTCGCGCGGGTTCGACCCCGGCCATCCGCCCTCGACGTAGTGGATGCCCAGGGCATCGAGCGCCTCGGTGATGCGCAGCTTGTCGTCGAGCGCGAAGCTCACGTCCTCCGACTGCGCGCCGTCGCGCAGCGTCGTGTCGTAGAGCTCGATCTGGCGCATCAGGCCGCGGGGATGAAGGCGTCGTGCAGCGCACGCACGGCCAGCTCGGCGTACTTCGCGTCCACCACGACGGAGATCTTGATCTCGGAGGTGGAGATCATCTGGATGTTGATCCCCTCGTCGGCCAGCACCTCGAACATGCGGGCGGCGATGCCGGCGTGCGTCCGCATGCCGACGCCGACGATCGACACCTTGGCGACCTCGAGATCGCCGCGTACCTCGCGCCCCCCGATGGTGCGCGCGATGCCCTGCACCAGCTCGAGGGCCTGGTCGTAGTCGGCGCGCGGCACCGTGAACGTCAGGTCGGTGGTGCCGTCCGCGCTGGCGTTCTGGATGATCATGTCGACCACGATCCCCGCGGCCGCGACCGGTCCGAAGAGCCGTGCCGCGACGCCCGGATGATCCGGGACACCGCGCACGGTGAGCTTGGCCTCGTTCTGGTCGGCCGCGACTCCGGCGACCGAGACCTCTTCCATGCTGGGATCCTCCTCGACGACGCGGGTGCCCTCGTTGTCGTTGAACGACGATCGGACGTGCACCGGCACCTGGTAGCGCTTGGCGAACTCGACGGACCGGATCTGGAGCACCTTGGCGCCCAGGCTCGCCAGCTCGAGCATCTCGTCGTAGGCGATGCGCGCGAGCTTGCGCGCGCGCGGCACGATGCGCGGATCGCTGGTGTAGACGCCGTCGACGTCGGTGTAGATCTCGCACATGTCGGCGCCGAGCGCCGCCGCCAGAGCGACCGCGCTGGTGTCCGATCCGCCGCGGCCAAGCGTGGTGATGCTGCCCTCGGCGTCGACCCCCTGGAAGCCCGCCACCACCGCCACCGTGCCCGCGGCGAGGGTCGCGCGCAGCCGCTCCGCGTCGATGCGCACGATGCGCGCCCGGCCGTACGCGCTGTCGGTCTCGATGCGCACCTGATGGCCGAGAAACGACCGTGCCGGGACACCCAGGTCGTGCAGCACCAGCGCCGTCAGCGCGGAGGTGACCTGCTCGCCGGTGGACGCCAGGACGTCGCTCTCGCGCTCGGCGGGACGCGGATGCGCGGCCCTGGCCAGTGCGAGCAGGCGGTTGGTCTCCCCCGCCATGGCCGAGACCACCACCGCGAGCCGATGGCCGGCGGCATGGCAGCGCGCGACGCGCGCCGCCACGTGGCGGATGCGGTCGAGGTCGGCGACCGACGTGCCGCCGAACTTCTGTACGATGAGCGCCACGAACCCCTTTCACGCGCCGAGCACGGCGCGAAGCCACGTCTCGTGGCGAGGACCGTGCGCCTCGAGTCGGATCGACCGGCTGTCCCCCGCTCCGTGCCGAAGGCTGACGAGCAGGAACTCGTCGCCGGCCGCGGGAAGCAGCCGCTCGAACCACTCGACGGCGGCGATACCCTCGCCGTAGAGCACTTCCCGTGAAAATAGCGCATCGACCTGCGGCTGCTCAAGCCGATCCAGCCGGTAGAGATCGATGTGATGCACCGGCAGGCGCCCACCACGATACTCCGTCGCCAGGACGAAGGTGGGGCTGTGCACCGCCTCCGGATCGGCCCCGGCGCCCGCGACCAGTCCCCGCACGAGACAGGTCTTCCCCGTTCCCAGCTCGCCGACCAGCCCGAGCAGTGCCCCGGCATGTGCGGTGGAGCCCAGGCGCTGGCCGAGGGCCTCGGTCTCGGCCGGTCCGCTGGTGGTGAGCTCGGACGCGAGCCGGCTGCCCGCGCTGCTCACGACTGTGCCTGGAGGTGGGCGAGGGCCGGCGGCAGCTCGTCCACCAGATCGCCGGCGAGAAGCCCGACCTCGCCCCGCCGTGCCACGATCGCGTCCGCCGCCGCGCCGTGCACGAACACCCCGAGCGACGCCGCCGCCATGGCGTCGAGTCCCTGGGCCAGCAGTCCTCCCACGATGCCCGAGAGCACGTCGCCCATGCCGCCGCTCGCCATCCCCGGATTGCCCGTGGGCGAGATCGCCGCTCTCCCGTCCGGCGTCGCGATCACCGTGCGGGCGCCCTTCAGCACGGTGACGACCCGGTGCTCCGCAGCGAACCGGCGCGCCGCGTGCACCCGATCGGCCTGGACGTCGCCGGTCGAGCATCCCAGGAGGCGCGCCATCTCGCCCGGGTGCGGGGTGACGACCGTCGGTCCCGGGCGCTCGCGCAGCAACGCCGTTCCCGCGATCGCGTTCAGGCCATCGGCGTCCAGCACCAGCGGCGCCCGCGCCCGCCGCACGACATGCGCCACCAGGGCGCGCGTGCCTTCGGCGAGGCCGAGCCCGGGTCCGCAGACGACCGCCTCGCGGCCGGCGATGAGCCGCTCCACCGCCGCCCCGTCCCCCAGCGCCGCGGTCCCGTCGGGCCCGTCCGGCAGCGGCTCGGTCATGATCTCGCGCACGTGTCCCTCGAGCACCGGCAGGAGCGCGCCGGCCGCGGCCAGCGTCGTCAGGCCGGCACCGGTCCGCGCCGCCGCCGCGGCCGCGAGGAGCGACGCGCCCGTCTTGCCGCGCGAGCCCGCCACCACCAGCACGTGGCCGAAGCTGCCCTTGTGCGCGTCGCGCGCCCGTCGTGGCAGCAGGCCGCCGACGTCGCTCGCCTCCAGGAGGCGGAGCTGCGGACCGACGGCCGTCACGGCGTCCGGTGGAATGCCGATGTCGACCACCTCGAGCGCTCCGCACAGATCGACGCCCGGATAGAGCACCTGGCCGACCTTCGGGAAGGCGAACGTCGCGGTGGCCGCCGCGCGCACCGCCCGGCCGAGGGGCCGGCCGCTGTCGGCCGACAGGCCCGACGGCAGGTCGATCGCGAGCACCGGACGGCCTGCCGCATTGATGGCATCGATCACCGACGCGAGCAGGCCCTCGACCGGCGTGTTGAGGCCGGTGCCGAGGAGCGCGTCCACCACCACGCCGGCGCGGGCGAGGCGCCGCGCCAGGGCGTCGACCTGTCCGGGCGTCTCGACCGTGACGGTTGCGCCGCGCCAGCGTTTCAGCATCTCGGCGGCATCGCCACCCACCGCCGACGTCGGCGCCGCCAGCCAGACCTCGGCGCCGATGCGGGCGCGACGCAGGTGCCGCGCCAGGACCAGACCGTCGCCGCCGTTGTTGCCCTTGCCGCAGCACACCACGACAGGACCGCCCATCCGGCGCCAGCGACGGCGCAGCATCTCGGCCGCCCCGCGTCCGGCCCGCTCCATGAGCTCCGGCCCCGGGGTGCCATGCTCGATGGTCCAGCGGTCGAGCGCCCGCATCTCGGCCGCGGTGACGACGATCACCCGAACGCCGCCTTCATCTCCCGCACCGCGGCGACCATGCCGACGAGCACGGCGCGGGCGACGATGCTGTGCCCGATGTTCAGCTCGGCCATGTCCGGGAGCGCCGCCACCGGTCGCACGTTGGCGAGCGTGAGCCCGTGACCCGCGTGCAGGTCGAGGCCGAGCGCACGCACCACGCTGGCCGCCCCGGCGACCCGGTCGAGCTCGCGTGCGGCCGCGGGCGCGACGGCGTTGGCGTAGTCTCCCGTGTGCAGCTCGACCGCGTGCGCGCCGGCCGCCTGGCTCGCGCGCACCTGCGCCTCCACGGGGTCGATGAAGCAGCTCACCCGGATTCCGGCACCGGCGAGACGGCCGGTCGCCTCGCGCACCCGCTCCAGCTGGCGGCATACGTCGAGCCCGCCCTCGGTGGTCAGCTCCTCACGGCGTTCCGGCACGAAGCAGACGTCGTCGGGCTGCACGCGCAACGCGAACGCCACCATGTCCTCGGTCACCGCCATCTCGAGATTGAGCTTGGCCTGCAGCATCCCTCGCAACCGCTCGACGTCGGCGTCCTGGATGTGCCGCCGGTCCGCTCGCAGGTGGACGGTGATGCCATCGGCACCCCCCTCGAGCGCCAGGCGGGCCGCCTCCAGTGGATCCGGATAGTCCACCCGTCGAGCCTGGCGGAGCGTCGCGACGTGGTCGATGTTCACCCCGAGGCGCGGCCGCCCGGAGGTGCCGGCACCTCCGCTCATCCTAGTCGGTGACGGGCACAGGCGGCGCCATGCGCCGTTCTTCGCCCGCCGGCCACGGGCCGTCAAGCGGGGCGGCAGGGGCAGTTCCCTCAGAAGCGCCGTCGGCGCACGCCGGGTCGCGGCCAGCCGTTCCCGCACGCGCGGAATCCACGACCCCTTCGACGGCCGCCGCATCGCCGACGGCCGCACAGCCGCCCTTGGCTTCCGCCTTCTGCAACGCCTCGGCGACGCTTCTGCAGCGCCCCCAGTGGACCGAGCCGCCTAGCCCCCCGACGCCCTCTGCGCCGCAGCCACCGCCGTTCCTCTCGCCGGCACCTGCCCTTCGCTCGCCAGCACGTCCTCGAGCGCCGCCAGCAACGCCAGGACGTTCGCGCGCCGACTCGACTCGCCCATCAGGCCGACCCGCCAGACCTTGCCCTTCATGGGCCCGAGCCCGGCGCCGATCTCGATGCCGTGCTCCGACAGCAGCCGGGTGCGCACGCGAGCCTCGCCGATGCCGTCGGGCACCGTGACCGCATTCAGCATGGGCAGACGGTGCCCTTCCTGCGCGGCCAGCGACAGGCCGAGCGCCCCCAGCCCCGCGGCCAGCGCCTCGTGATTCCTGCGATGGCGCGTGAAGCGCGCCGCCAGGCCCTCCTCGACCACGATGCGCAGCGCCTCGTGCAGCGCGTAGTTCATCGTGATCGGCGCCGTGTGGTGATAGACCCGCTCCTCTCCCCAGTACTGTGCCAGGAGCGTGAGGTCGAGGTACCAGCTGCGGACCTTCGTTTTGCGGGCCTTCATCGCGGCGACGGCGGCGGACCCGAAGGTCACCGGCGCCAGGCCAGGCGGACACGAGAGACACTTCTGCGTCCCGCTGTACGCCGCATCCACGCCCCAGCCGTCGATCTCCACCGGAGCACCGCCGAGCGAGGTGACGCAGTCGATGAGCATCAGCGCGCCGTGGCGGTGCGCGAGGCTCGCAATCTCGGGGATCGGCTGCCACGCGCCGGTCGAGGTCTCGGCATGCACGACCGCGACCAGCTTCGGCCGGGTCGCGTTCGCCAGCGCGGCCTCGATCTGCTCCGGCTCCACGATCCGCCCCCACGGCGCCTCGACCCGGTGCACGATCGCGCCCGCACGCTCGGCAACCTCGGCCATGCGCGACCCGAACACGCCGTTGACCCCCACGACGAACTCGTCGCCGGGCTCCAGGAGATTCACCAGGCACGCCTCCATCCCGGCGCTCCCGGTCCCCGAGATGGGGATGGTGAGGTCGTTCGTGGTCGCGAACACCGTCCGCAGGAGTTCCTTCACCGCCTCCATCAGCGCCACGAAGGCGGGATCGAGATGGCCCACCAGCGGCGCCGACATGGCACGCAGCACACGCGGATGGACGGCCGAGGGCCCAGGGCCCAGCAGCAAGCGGTCGGGCGGCTCGAACGCGACGTTGGTCACCCGCCGCTTCTACCCGAGCACTCCATGCGCCGACAAATCCAATTGGGGGGCCCGGCCCGTCTGCCGCGCCGGCTTCGCCGGCCGCGGCACGCCGCCCGCCCTCGACACCGAGCCCCACTCTCGCTCTCGGCCTCGACCCGAGACGAAGTCTCGGGTCGAAAATACCTACGCTCCGATGGCGGCGCGTGCGGCGTCGACGATCGCCCCGGCGAGCTGCCGGATGGCGGGCTCGCGCTCGCCCTCGACCATCACGCGCAGGAGCGGCTCGGTGCCGGAGTAGCGCACCAGGACCCGTCCTCGATCGCCCAGCGCGCGCTCCGCGTCACGGATTGCGGCCGCGACCGTCGGCAACGTCTCGACGTCGGGCTTGCTGCGCACCCGCAGGTTCTCGAGCACCTGCGGGAAGCGCTGCATCACGCGCCGCAGCTCGGAGAGGGGCCGGCCGCGCTCCACCATGAGCGCGAGCACCGCGAGCGCGGTGATGAGCCCATCCCCGGTCGTGTTGTGGTCGAGAAACACCACGTGACCCGACTGCTCGCCGCCGAGGTTGTAGCCACCGCGCTGCATCTCCTCGACCACGTAGCGGTCGCCGACCGGCGTGGTGACGACGCGGATCTGGCGCTCGCGCATCGCGACGTGCAGCCCGAGGTTGCTCATCACCGTGGCCACGAGGGTCTCCCGCTTGAGCTCGCCCCGTTGCCGGAGCTCCGCCGCGAGGAGTGCCATCACCTCGTCCCCGTCGACCAGGGCCCCCTGCTCGTCGACCAGGATGGCGCGATCGGCGTCCCCGTCGAGCGCGATGCCGACGTGGGCACCCGACGCGCGCACCGCCGCCTGGAGCTGCTCCGGGTGCAGCGCGCCGGCGTCGCGGTTGATGTTCTCGCCGTCGGGGTCGACGCCGCGGGCGATCACCCGCGCGCCGAGCTCCTCGAGCACCTCCGGCGCGACACGGTAGGCCGCGCCGTGCCCGCAGTCGACCGCCACGGTGAGCCCGTCCAGGGTGAGGTGGCGCGGAAAGGCGCTCTTCACGAACACGTTGTAGCGTCCGACGGCGTCGTCGATGCGAAACGCCTTGCCGATCTCGGTCCGCGTGGGACGGAGCGCGTCGATCGAGTCCGACAGCACCAGGCGCTCGATCTCCGCCTCGAGCTCGTCGGGGAGCTTGAAGCCGGTGGGGCTGAAAAGCTTGATCCCGTTGTCCTGGAACGGATTGTGCGAGGCCGAGATCACCACCCCGGCGTCGGCCCGCATCGAGCGCGTGAGGAAGGCGATGCCAGGGGTCGGCAGCGGTCCCACGAGGAGGACGTCGACGCCCATCGAGCAGATGCCCGACGCCATCGCGGTCTCCAGCATGTAGCCCGAGAGCCGCGTGTCCTTCCCGATCAGGATGCGATGGCGATGGGGAGAGCGCTTGCTCACGTGGGCGAGCGCGCGTCCCAGGCGGAGCGCCATCTCCGAGGTCATCGGGTCGACGTTCGCGGTCCCGCGCACACCGTCGGTGCCGAACAGCCGGCGCGCCTCCCCCATCACGGACCTCCCTGCTCCTTCGTGGCCACCACCACGCGCACCGTCTCGGGCTGCCGCGTCGTCACCTCCAGCGGGGCCGGCAGATCCACCTGCACCGGGAGCGGATGCGTCCCCGGGCCGAGGCCGGCCGCGTCGACGAACACCGCCCCCGCAGGCAGGACCCAGTCGTGCAACAGGCGCTGCGGGCCGTGCACCGTGACGTCGACCTGGGCCGGGGTGATCTTCGCCTGATCGCCGTTGCGGAGCGCGATCGGGACGCGGGGAAACTCGCGCGACATCAGTATCTCGTCGAAGCGTACGCTCACCCGCACCCGGTCCGGCACGAGGTTGACGAAGTCGCCTGCCGCGTCGAGGACTGCGGTGCGCTCGAGCGTGCTGGTGAGCCCATCCAGGTCGATCGGCCTCGTGGTGACCTCCTTCATCGCGTCGAGCGTCTTGGCGGGCCCCGTCACCTCGACGTGATCGGGCGTGATGGTGGACTCGGCGACCCTATAGCCCACGCCCGGTGCGCCTGCCAGGACCGGCTTCACCACCAGACGGCGCTTCGCCAGCTTCTCGAGCTTCGCGTCCAGGCGGCCGGGCGTCATGCGAACCACCTTCAACCGGCGCGGCAGCTCGGGCACCAGGCTCGCGCGGTTCAGATCGACGCGCACCTCCCCCTCGCCCGCCGCCGACAGGTCCACCACCAGCCGCGTCTTCCCCTCGTCCACGTTGTCGAGGATGGTACGCGGGCCCCGCAAGGTCACCATCACGCCCTTCGCCGGCGACACGTCGGTCACGATGAGACCCGGGGCGACCCGGCGGATGCCGACCGGCAGGTCGACGATGCGCTCCGCGTCGCGCTCGAGCTCGTTGATCGAGTACCAGAGAAAGCACGCGACCAGGAGCGAGACGACCTTCAGCAGGGCGTTGTGGCGCAGCAGTTCGCGCAGCCGCCGGCGCGGGGGAACCCGCCGCCAGGCGGTTCGCCAGAGCCGCCGGCGCAGGGCCTCGCCCTCCACCGGTTCCGGCGCCGGCACGGGCCGGCGAAGCCGCATGGCGGGGAGCCTCATTCGGCCAGCAACCGCTGCAGCGTGGTGCGCAACGTGGCGCCGTCGACGTCGCGCGTGATCTTCCCCTCGCGCGCCAGGGAGATCGCGCCGTCCTCCTCGGAGACGACGATGACGACGGCGTCCGTCTCCTCGGTGAGCCCGATGGCCGCCCGGTGGCGCGTCCCGAGCGTCTTCGACACGTTGGGGTTCGCGGTCAGGGGCAGGAAGCACCCCGCGGCGGTGATGCGCCCGTTCTGCACGATCAGCGCGCCGTCGTGGATCGGCGAGTCGGGCAGGAAGATGCTCGTCACCAGCTCGCGCGACACGCGGGCGTCGAGCCGCGTGCCGACGTCGATGTACTCGTTCAGGCCCACCTCGTGCTGCAGCACGATGAGCGCCCCGACGCGCCGGCTCGCCAGGTGGGTCACCGCCTTCACCAGCTCCTCGACCGCCTGGTTCTGCACCGCCCGGTCGCGCGGCGAGAAGAGCGGGCCCGTTCCCACCTGCGTCAGCATGCGGCGGATGTCGTTCTGGAACACGATGAAGAAGAGCACCAGCGACCAGCCGAGCACGTAGTTGAGCAGGACGTTGACGGTGTAGATCTCGAAGCGCGCCGACAGGAAGTAGAGCGCGTACACCATGGACAGCCCGATCAGCATCGGGACCGCGCGGGTCCCCCGGATCAGGTTGATTCCCGAGTAGATGCCGATGGTGAGCAGGAAGATGTCGACGCCGTCCTGCCAGCGGAAGCCGAGGGCGAGGTCCTTCATGCGCTCGCCGCGCCGGGGGCGGCCTCAGGCCGAGGCCGCCGCGGCGTTCTCGACGCCGACCTGACGCACGATCTCCTCGATGTCGGGGCCGTCCAGCGACTCGCGCTCGAGGAGGGCCTCGGCCATGCGGTGCAGGACCGCCAGGTTCCGTCGCAGGAGCAGCTTGGCGCGCTCGTAGGCCTCCAGGATGATCCGTCGCACCTCGCCATCGATCTGCACCGCGGTGCTCTCGGAGTAGCCGACCTGCTGGGTGAAGTCGCGGCCGAGGAAGATCTGCTCTTCCTTCTTGCCGAAGGTCATCGGGCCGAGCTTGTCGCTCATTCCCCACTCGCACACCATCTTGCGGGCCAGGTCCGTGGCGCGCTCGATGTCGTCGCCCGCACCGGTGGTGAGCTGCGAGAGGATCAGCTCCTCGGCCGCGCGGCCGCCGAACATGATGGAGAGCCGCGTCAGCACCCAGTCCTTGGTGACGCTGTGGCGGTCGTCGATCGGCACCTGCTGGGTCAGGCCGAGCGCCATGCCGCGCGGGATGATGGTCACCTTGTGGACCGGATCCGCCCCGGGGAGCAGCTTGGCGACCAGCGCGTGCCCCGCCTCGTGGTAGGCCGTCTTGCGGCGCTCCTCGAGGCTGATGATCATCGCTCGGCGCTCCGGACCCATCAGGACCTTGTCCTTGGCGATCTCGAAGTCGGCCATCGCGACCCGGTCCTGGTTCTGGCGCGCGGCCAGCAGGGCGGCTTCGTTCACCAGGTTCTCGAGGTCGGCGCCGGCGAAGCCCGGCGTCTCGCGGGCGAGCAACTCGATGTTGACGTCGTCGCTGATCGGGACGCGGCGCGTGTGGACCCGCAGGATGCCCTCGCGTCCCTTGACGTCCGGCCGCGGCACGACGACGCGGCGGTCGAAGCGCCCGGCCGCAGCAGCGCGGGATCGAGGACATCGGGCCGGTTGGTGGCGGCGATCAGGATGACGCCTTCGTTGGTCTCGAAGCCGTCCATCTCGACGAGCAGCTGGTTGAGCGTCTGCTCGCGTTCGTCGTGTCCGCCGCCGAGGCCGGCGCCGCGGTGGCGGCCGACGGCGTCGATCTCGTCGATGAAGATGATGCAGGGCGCGTTCTTCTTGCCCTGCACGAAGAGGTCGCGCACCCGCGAGGCGCCGACGCCGACGAACATCTCCACGAAGTCGGAGCCCGAGATGGAGAAGAACGGAACGCCGGCCTCGCCTGCCACGGCGCGCGCCAGGAGCGTCTTGCCGGTGCCCGGCGGCCCGACCAGCAGCACGCCCTTCGGGATGCGGCCGCCGAGCTTGGTGAACTTCTTCGGGTCCTTCAGGAAGGCGATGATCTCTTCGAGCTCTTCCTTGGCCTCGTCGATGCCGGCGACGTCGTTGAAAGTGACCTTCTGCTGGTTCTCGCTGAGCAGCTTGGCGCGGCTCTTGCCGAACGACATCGCCTTGCCGCCGCCGACCTGCATCTGGCGCATGAAGAAGATCCACACGCCGATGAGGAGCAGCATCGGCGACCACTGCACCAGGGCGACGACGTACCAGGGTTCGCCGTCCTCCGGACGCGCCTCGATGTCGACGCCCTTCTCGCGAAGCACCCGCACGAGGTCGGGATCTTCGGGGGCGAAGGTCTTGAAGCCCTCGCCAGCCTCGCCGCGCTCCGCCCGGTAGCGTCCGCGAATGCTCTGCCCCTGGATCGTGACGTCGGCGACGCGCCCTTCCTCCACCGCCTGCATGAAGCGGGTGAAGCTGATCTCCGGCGCACGCGGCTGCTGCTTGGTCACGATCGACCAGAGGAGCAGCCCCATCAAGAGGAGGAGCAGCCAGAGCCCGAGATTACGAGAGACCGGATTCACAGACACCTCGCCGCGTCGCCACGGAGCGTACCATGCGTATTTTTCATGGGCAATGCACGGCCCCCGCCAGACGTTCGAAGACCCCGTCGACGACCTGGCGGGTGCGCGGCCCGACCGCCGCGCCGGAGCCCCGCGCCACGCCGGCGACCCAGAGAATCTGGCCGGCCGACTCGAGGACCGGCACGCCGGCGCGCGTCTCGCGCGGCACCTTGGCGTCGACGAGCAGGTCCTGGAGCTTGCGGGTGCCGACACCCTGGAGGTGCATGCGGTCGCCGGGGCGCCGCGAGCGCACCAGCAGCGAGTCGCCGAGGGCCTCGGCATCGAACGCCGCCCGGCCCGGGTCGCTCCGCCGGGCGTCCTCGCCGGCATACGGTCGCGGCGACGACAGCCAGAGCCGCCACCCCGATCCCGGATCGGCGGCACTTCCTCCGGGTGCGATCGGCAGGCAGAACGACCCGGCCGGCCGCTGGCCCCGGGCGCGGCGCACGAGGTGGTCGCCCTCGCGCAGCACCCGGGAGGACCCGGCCAGCGCAACGACCCCGCGGGCTGCGCCGCGGGCGAGCCCGAGCACGCGCTCGACGTGCTCGGCGGTCACGCCGGCGCGCGCGCCGTTCTCGAGCCACGCGCGCACGATGCGCCGCCCGATCGCCGCCGGCTCGCCGGCGACCGCGACCCGGAGCCGCCCGCCATCGAGCAGGGCGTCGCGCCGGACAGCCGCCTGCGTCTCGAGCAGGTCGTCCTCGTCGCGCAAGCGCCGCGCGAGCGCAGCCAGGGTCCGCCCGACGCGCGGGTTGAATTCGGCCGCGAGGAGGGGGAGGACGAGGCGCCGCAGCCGGTTGCGTGCGTGGGCCAGGTCGGCGTTGCTGCGGTCGACGGCAAACGCGAGGTCCCGGTCGGCCAGGAAGTGACGCACGTCGGCCCGCGTACTGCCGAGCAGCGGACGCAGCAGGCGCCCGCTCACCGGACGCATTCCCCCGATGCCACCCCGACCGGCTCCCCGCAGCAAGCGCAGGAGCACGGTCTCGGCCTGGTCGTCGGCGGTGTGTCCGAGGACGATCCGCGTCGCACCCACCTCCTGCGCCATCGACACCAGGGCGCGACGGCGCGCGCGGCGGGCTCGCATTTCGACACTGGCTCCGGCGGCGAGGGCGAGCCGGCGCTCGACGAGCGGCACATCCAGCCCGAGCGCGGCGGTCGCGACGCCGTCCCGCTCCGCGGCCCCCTCGGCGCCGCGGAGCCCGTGATCGACGTGCGCCGCGGTCATCCGCCAGGCGCCTTCCCGGGCGAGCTCGCCGAGCGCGACGAGGAGCGCCATCGAGTCCGGTCCTCCCGACACGGCGACCAGCAGGTGCTCGTCGCCTCGCAGCCGGGCGTCGCGGAGCGCGCGGGCGACGCCACGCAGGAGCGGCGACGGCCGTGATCCCCCAGGCATGGCATCCAACCTAGCACCCGGCACGGGTGACCGGCGACCTGCGTACGGGCGCCGAGCGGGCGCGGCCGTCACAGCGAGGCGGCGACCGCCCGCGCCCGGTCGCGCGCGATGCTGAGGGTTTGCGCCACCGCCGAGGCGCACGGCTCCGACAGGCTGCCGCGGCGCTCGGCCCGAGCGGCCACGCCGAGCGCGCGCTTGAGCGCGGAGGCAGCCTGGCGCAGCAACGTGCGCTGCTTGGACTTGGCGCGTGCCGACCCGGCGCGCGTCACGAGGCGTTGCGCCTTGGCGAAGCGGCGCTCGACGCCGCGGGGCAGCGCGAACCCGGGACACCCCGGCAGGCCGGCATTGAGCGAACAGCTCACCGCAACGATCCCCTCGACGGTCGGGAATCGACAGCCACTCGCGGGATCGCACAGGTTCTGGGTGCAGGGATCCCCGTCGTCGCACACCAGGGGCGCGGGCGCCGCACACGTCCCGCCGGTGCAGGCCTCCTCGCCGTTGCAGGCGTTGCCATCCGAGCACGACGTGCCGTCGGGCACCGGCGTGCCGGCGACGCAGCCCGAACCGGGAACCAGCGTCTCGACGCCGTTGCACGGATTGCCGTCGTCACACGCCAGCGCGGCGGCCGCCAGCGCGTCGACCCGCCCCGCACCGGCGGTGTCGTCGAACCCGGGCGGTCCGATGTCGACGGCGCTGGCACGCAGCACGCTCTGGACCTGGGCCGGCGAGAGCGCCGGGTTCTCCTGGAGCAGGAGCGCCGCCACCGCTGCCACGTGCGGGGCGGCGGCGGACGTACCGAAGAAGGGGCTGAAGCCGGGCACCGAGGTGGCCACGTCGTCGAAGCCGGCCAGGTCGGGCTTGGGACGGATGGCGGCGGACGGGAACGCAATCCGCGCCGGTCCCTGCGAGCTGAAGAACTCCACCGCGTCGAGCCCCGGCGTCGCGACGTCGATGGCGCCCACGGCGACCGCCTCGGGGATGGCGGCGTGGCCGAAGATGCTGCCGGTGAGCGTGAAGTGCTCCATCTGCTGCACGTCCTGGGCGCAGAACAGCTCGAGGGTGCGGGCGTCACCGTGCTCCCGCTCGATGGCGAGGTAGGCGATCTCGGGGCTGCTGCCGGGATTGTTCGCGGCCACGATCTCGATGGGATCGCCGCGGCCGTTCTGAACGTCCTGGCTGGCGGTGATCAGCCGTTGCGAGCCGTCGAGCAGCAGCAGGTCGTAGTCGTCGTTCGCGGAGCCGAACGGATCGTCCCATTGCAGCACGCAGAGGAGCGAGCCGCCCGGGGACACCCGCACGCCGTTCGTGTTGTCGATGCCGCCGCCGCTGTTGAAGTCGTGGAACTTCGTGTTCGGCGAGGGCTGGAACACGCCCTCGTAGTGCAGCTGTCCGGAGTTCCCGGCGGCGGAATGGTACGAGACGCCGCCCTGCACCGCGGCGCGCACCGCATCGGCGACGGGGCCGTCCTGGAAGTACGGCTCGCCGAAGAACTGCAGGTCGTCGACGATCACGTCGGCGCCGGCATCCGCGAGGCAGCGAACCGCCTGGTTGAACGCGAGCGTGCTGTCGACCCCGCTGGCGAAGAGCAGGGACGCGCCGGGGGCGACGTCGTGTACGATCTCGAGGATGGCGGTGCCCTCGGCTCCGCTGCCCGCGCCGCATCCCGAGGGCACCGTCACGTCGGGAAGGTCGCCCGTCGAGCGGACGGCCGCCAGGCCGTCGAGCCCGTCGGAGATCACGCCGACGCGAACGCCCCTGCCATCGAAGCCGAGGGCCTGCACCTGGTCGGCGCGTGACGCGCTGACGCCCGCGCTGGTGACCGACCCGACGCGGGTGTGACCGCGCTCGACCGGGCGAACCGACGACACCCCGGACAGGCCTGCCAGTCCGTGCACTCCGCCGGCCGGTACCCAGCCCTCGAGCAGCCCGCTCGCCTGCTCCTCGCGTTCGACGGAGACGCCGGCGGCGGTCAGCGCCGCCCGGGTGCCATCGTCGAGCCGCTCCACGCGCACCAGGACATGGACCCATCCGTGGCGAAGCCACGCCGGGCCGCCATGCGGCCCCGCTCTCAGCCTCCCGTCGGCCGCGAGCCCGCGCAAGCCGCGCAGCCGGCTGTCGAGCCGCTGGTCCGCCTGGTCGAGCGCCGTCTTCTGCTCTTGCAGCACCTGGAGACCGCTCTCGAGCGACCGTACCGCGCCGAGGTCGACGGCGAGGGCGCGGGTGGCGAGGGCTACGAGGACGCAAGCGGCGGGGAGTCGCATCGACACTCCCGGGATACCGTACCCGAAATTGCTCCGGTTGACCGCTACCCGGCCCCCGGGGGTAGCGTGCGCCCATGAAGACGCTCCGCACGGAGACCACGAACGGTGTGCGCTCGATCGTGCTCGCGCGCCCGAGCGAATACAACACCATCACTCCGGACCTGCGCGACGAGCTCGCAGCTGCCATAGACGAAGCGGACGCGGACCCCGAGGTCCACGTCATCCTGCTCCGTGCCGACGGTCCCGCCTTCTGTGCCGGATACGGTCTCGACTGGGCCATCCCGGCGCAGGCGGCGGAGAGCGATGAGCCGGCCGGTGCTCCCCGGCCTCGCACCTGGGACTCGGTCGCCGACTGGCGAATGATGAAGCGCTTCGTCGATACGTACATGAAGCTCTGGTATGCCCAGAAGCCGACCATCGCGGCGGTGCAGGGCTGGTGCATCGGCGGTGGTACCGACCTGGTGCTCTGCGCCGACCTGATCGTGGCGGGCGACGGCGCGCGCTTCGGCTACCCCCCATCGCGCGTCTGGGGAACGCCGACCACCGCCATGTGGGTCTACCGACTCGGGCTCGAGCGGGCGAAGCGCTATCTCCTCACCGGGGACGAGATCCCGGCTCGGCGCGCGGCCGAGCTGGGCCTCATCCTCGAGGTCGTGCCCGACGATCGGCTCGTCGAGCACGCGCTCGGCCTGGCGCGGCGCATGGCGCGCGTCCCGATCAACCAGCTCGTGATGCTCAAGCTGCTCTGCAACCAGACGGCCGAGCACCTCGGCATGACGTCCACCCGGCTGGTCGGCACGCTGTTCGACGGCATCGCGCGCCACACCCAGGAGGGTCTCGACTTCGTGCGCCGCGCCCAGGAGGCCGGCTTCCGGCAGGCGGTGCGCGAGCGCGACGACCCGTTCGGCGACTATGGCAGCCGCCCGCGGTCCTGACCGTCGGCTACGCTTCCTTGACCCGGCGCTCCTCGCACTGAGATACCCGAGCATATGACCCCACGAACGCGCCGTCTCGTACTGCTCTCCGGCTGGCTCCTGCTCCAGAAGCCGACGGGATGGACCGATTCCAGGGAGCCGCCCCTCGACCGCTGGACGCAGGTGAAGCAGTTCTCTTCCTCCGGCGCCTGCGAGAGCTATCGCGACAAGGCACTCGCCGGTGCGCAGGACCCGGCCGCCGCCGGCAGCATGCGCTGCGTGGCGGAGGAGCCGGCGCAGAAGGCCCCCGCGGCGGCCGGCGGCTGGTAGCTCAGCCCGAGGAGAGCGGTCCGGGCGCGACGACGTGAATGCTCGGCGTGTCCTGGCGGCTCCACTCCTCGTGGAACACGGGGACATAACCCGTGTGCCGGATCAGCCAGACACCCTGCTGCTTCACGTACTCGTCATCATAGAAGCAGGCCATGCGAACGCCGCGTTGCTGGCGCTCGTTCAGCAGGTAGTTGTGCAGCGCCCACGTCCCCCGCGCCGTCGTCGGACCGGTGAGCTGGATCTCGGGATGATGGCCGTGGTGCAGTCCGATCGTTCCTCGCTCCGCCGACAGCGACTCGCGCAGGAATGCGAGGATGGCGTCGCGACCCACGAATCGATAGCGCCCCGCGCCGTAGCTCACCGTCGCGCCGGTGGTGAAGCAGTCGCCGAGCTCGTCCCAGCGTTTCATGTCCAGACAGCGAAAATAGCGGTACTTCAGCTGCCGGATCGCCTCCACGTCCTCCAGCGCCTGCAATCGCGCCTCGAGCTCTTCCAGCGTCGCCATGCGGATCTCCTTCTCGCAGGCGGGCCCGCACCGCAAACTCGCACTGCCGGACGGCGCAACCCTCGATCAGTCCGACTTGGCCTTGAAGTCCAGCGTCGAGTTCACCAGCGGCGTCGAGAACGTGCCCTCGTAGCACTGTCCGTTCTCGCTCTGGAGCTGGGCCTTGAGCGGGAGCATCAGCGTGGGACCGAGGGGCGGCAAGGGGATGTTGTCGCCTTTGCCTTTGAGCGTCAGCTTGGCCGCGCCCGCGCCACCGGCCCGGATCGTGATGCCGTCGAGATCGTCCGGCAGCCCGTCACGGTCCTTGTACTTGAAGCCCTTCGGGGGCACGCGGCCGATCTGCTTCCAGCACGGCCGTGAGCCGCAGGTGCCGCCGGCGGGCGCCGTCATCTTGAGGAGCAGGTCCCCGGTGCCGTCGAACAGGCAGAGCGCGTAGTCGTCCGTGGCGAGCGGATTGCCGAGATCGGCGAACGTGGTCGCCTGACCCCGCGTCCACTTGAACACCACCTGGTCCTTCGCATCGGGCGTGAAGTCCCGCAGGATCAGCTGCGCCTTCCCGGCCTGGGTCGGCAGCTTGCACGTCGAGCGCGGGGCCGCGAGGCAGCCTCCGGCCGGATTGCAGGTCTGGCAGAGTGGGCAGGTGATGGGCGTGCCCCCCGTGCAGGCGCCGCCACTGCAGATCTCGCCCGAGGTGCAGTCGTCACCGTCGCTGCACGCGGCGCCGTCGTTGCCGGTGGGATGGGCACAGGTCCCGCTGCCGTCGCACTGATCGAGCGTGCACGGATCGCCGTCGACCGTGCACGCCGTCCCCGAGGGGTCGAAGCAGTTGTCGGCGGCCTCGTTGCAGGTCACGGCGCATTCCGGGCCCCCCGTGCACGGATCGCCAGCGTGGGTGCAAGCGCCCCCGCTACAGGTGTCGGCGCCGTTGCAGAACAGCCCATCGTCGCACGGAGCGGCATTGTTGGGATGCGCGCAGGCGCCGGTGCCGTTGCACTGGTCGTTCGTGCACACGTTGCCGTCGCTCGTGCACCCGGTGCCGGCGGGATCGAAGCAGTTGTCGGCGGCCTCGTTGCAGGTGTCGGCGCATTCGGGCCCGCCCGTACAGGGATTGCCCGTGTGCGTGCAGGTGCCGCCGCTGCACGTGTCGCTGCCGTTGCAGAACAAGCCGTCGTTGCACGGGGCCGTGTTGTTGGGATGCGTGCAGGCGCCGGTGCCGTTGCACTGGTCGTTCGTGCACACGTTGCCGTCGCTCGTGCACGCGGTGCCGGCGGGATCGAAGCAGTTGTCGGCGGCCTCGTTGCAGGTGTCGGCGCACTCCGGGCCCCCCGCGCAGGGGTTGCCGGCATGCGCCGCGCAGGTGCCGCCGCTGCACGTGTCGGCGCCGTTGCAGAACAGGCCGTCGTCGCACGACGCGGTATTGTTGGGATGCGTGCAGGCGCCGGTGCCGTTGCACTGGTCGTTGGTGCACACGTTGCCGTCGCTCGTGCACGCGGTGCCGGCGGCATCGAAGCAGTTGTCGGCGGCCTCGTTGCAGGTGTCGGCACACTCGGGGCCGCCTGCGCAGGGACTGCCGGCGTGCGTGCAGGCGCCGCCGCTACAGATGTCGGCGCCGGTGCAGAAGAGCCCGTCGTCGCACGGGGCCGTGTTGTTGGGATGCGTGCAGGCGCCACTGCCGTTGCACTGGTCGTTCGTGCACACGTTGCCGTCGCTCGTGCACGCGGTGCCGGCGGGATCGAAGCAGTTGTCGGCGGCCTCGTTGCAGGTGTCGGCACATTCGGATCCGCCCGTGCACGGATTGCCGGCGTGCGTGCAGGTGCCGCCGCCACAGGTGTCGGCACCGTTGCAGAAGAGCCCGTCGTCGCACGGGGCGGTGTTGTTCGGATGCAGGCAGGCGCCGGCGCCGTTGCACACGTCGTTGGTGCACACGTTGCCGTCGCTGGTGCACGCGGTGCCGGGCGCGTCGTACGTGCAGGTGGGCGAGCAACAGTCGCCCGCGGCGGTGTTGCCGTCGTCGCACGTCTCGCCGGCCTCGACGACGCCGTTGCCGCACACGACGACGGGATCGTCGTACTCGAGGACGCGGTGATTGCCCGAATCCGCCGCGTACAGGTCGCCACTGGTGTCGACGGAGACGGCGCTGGGGGTGCAGAGGCTCGTGGCGCTCGCGCCGCCGAGGTTGCACGTGCTGCTCGCGAAGCTTCCGCCCTGGCCGAAGACGCGATCGGCGGTGACGCCGCTCACGAGCGGCGTGTCGTACTCGAGGAGGCGGTTGTTGCTCTGATCCGTGACGTAGAGGTTGCCATCCGTCCCGACGGCTATCCCGGCAGGATTGCACAGGCTCGTGGCGCTCACGCCACCCAGGTTGCACGTCCCGGACGCGAAGCTCCCGCCCTGGCCGAAGACCCGGTCCGCGGTGACGCCGCTCGCGAGCGGCGTGTCGTACTCGAGCACGCGCGAGTTGGTCTGGTCGGCGACGTACAGATCGCCTGCGGGATCCATCGCCACGCCGACCGGGGAACAGAGGCTCGTGGCGCTCACGCCGCCCAGGTTGCACGTGCCGAGCGTGAAGCTGCCTCCCTGCCCGAAGACACGGTCGGCGGTGACGCCGCTCGCGAGCGGCGTGTCGTACTCGAGCACGCGCGAGTTGGTCTGGTCGGCGACGTACAGATCGCCCGCGGGATCCATCGCCACGCCGACCGGGGAACAGAGGCTCGTGGCGCTCACGCCGCCCAGGTTGCACGTGCCGGTCGTGAAGCTGCCTCCCTGTCCGAAGACACGGTCGGCCGCGGCGTCGGTCGCGAACGGCGCGTCGTACTCGAGGACGCGCGAGTTGCTGGCGTCCGCGACGTAGAGGTTGCCACCGGCGTCGACGGCGACACCGATCGGGGAGCACAGGCTGGTCGCGCTGAGGCCGCCGGAGTTGCACGAGGAGGACAAGAAGTCGGGCTGCCCGATCACCAGATCGGCCGGCGCGCCGTCGACGAACGCGGCTGCACTCGCCCACCCCAGGACCCGGTTGTTGCTCGTGTCGGCCACGTACACCCTGCTCGGCACCGTGCTCCGGTCGACGGCGACGCCGCGCGGGGCGAA
The DNA here is from genome assembly GCA_963815115.1 of uncultured delta proteobacterium. Taxonomy (GTDB): domain Bacteria; phylum Desulfobacterota; class Binatia; order DP-6; family DP-6; genus CAVQLX01. Next base: position 630,193 of record CAWFFN010000007.1, read on the forward strand.
CACACCGCGTGCGTCGACGAAGTTCGGGCCGCTGTAGACGAACGCGAGCTGGCCGAGCACGCGGTCGGCCGTGACGCCGCTCACGAGCGGCGTGTCGTACTCGAGGACCCGCGAGTTGCTCAGATCCGCGACGTAGAGGTTGCCCGTGGCGTCCGTCGCCACGCCGTCCGGGTTGCACAGGCTCGTCGCGCTCGCGACGTTGCAGGTGGCGGTCGTGAAGCTGCCTCCCTGGCCGAAGACGCGGTCCGCGGTGACGCCGCTCACCAGCGGCGTGTCGTACTCGAGGACCCGGTGGTTGGACTCGTCCCCGATGTAGAGGTTGCTCGCGGGATCGACGGCGACACCGACGGGGCCGCAGAGGCTCGTCGCGCTGATGCCGCCCAGGTCGCAGCCATTGCTGGTGAAGCTCCCGCCCTGGCCGAAGACCCGGTCCGCCGACACGCCGCTCGCCAGCGGCGTGTCGTACTCGAGGACGCGGGAGTTTCCGCTGTCCGCGACATAGACGTTGCCGGCGCCGTCGACGGCCGTGCCCAGCGGGTTGCAGAGACCAGAGGCGGTCACGCCGCCGAGGTTGCAACTATTGCTCGTGAAGCTCCCGCCCTGGCCGAAGACCCGGTCCGCGGTGACCCCGCTCACGAGCGGCGTGTCGTACTCGAGGACGCGTGAATTGCTCGCGTCCGCCACGTAGAGGTTGCCGCCGGCGTCCACGGCGACGCCCCAGGGGAAGCAGAGACCCGTGGCGTTCAGGCCGGGCAGGTTGCAGACGCCGGTGGTGAAACCCCCGGCCTGGCCGAAGACCCGGTCGGCCGTCGCGCCCGACGCGAACGGGCTGTCGTACTCGAGCACGCGGGAGTTGTTGACGTCCGCGACGTAGAGGTTGCCCGCGGCGTCGACGGCGAGCCCGACGGGGGCGCAGAGGCTCACCGCGCTGATGCCGCCCGTGTTGCAGGAGGATGAAAAGAAGTCGGGCTGGCCGATGACCAGCGCGGCCGGACCGCCGCTGGCGAAGGCGGTCACGTCCGCCCACGCCAGGACGCGGTTGTTGTTCGTGTCGGCAACGTAGAGTCGGTTCGGCACGACGCTCCGGTCGATCGCGACTCCTCGCGGGACGGACACGCCGCGCGCATCGACGAGGTTGGCCCCGTTGTAGGGAAACGCCAACTGGCCCAGCACCCGGTCCGCCGTCGTGTCCGCCGCCGCTTGCCGGGCGGGTACCACGGCGGCGGCTACGGCCAGCAAGACGGACAGCTGCACAAAAGAGAACCATCGGTGGGAAGCGATCGGCGTGACGCGCACATACCCTCCAAAGCTATGCCGTTTGCGCAAGGTCTTGCTGGGAAGCAGAGCCTATAGTCGCCGCCGACGACGCCCGTCAAGGATTTTCGGCTCCACGAAGCATCCGACCGCGCTCGCGGGATTTCGCCTGCGCGGCTCTGCTCCGGAGTGACGAGAGAGGCGCGAGCCGGGCTCGTCGCCGTCGCGCAGCGCGCTCGGACGCCGGCGCGGCGGTCGTCCCGAAGCCAACTGCAAGTGAATCGTCACGCGTCGGGTGTCGGTCCTCCGGCGCGATCGCCAGGCGATGGCCGCGATGCAGTGGATCGATCCCGCGTTCGAACCGGTCCGCGGCCGTGGATGAGCGGCGCGCGCCCGTCATGTCGCGCGCTTCCGGGTGTACCAATCCCGAGGGCGAAGACCGACCCGGCCCGGGCCTCGCCTCCTCCCGCACCGCCATGCTCGCTTATTCGCCGTTTTCTCCGCGATTTTCCTTGACAGCTCGGGTGGCGCCTGTGCTAGCCGGCACGGGTCGCACATCGCCAGGGGGGGACATCAGAGTGAAAACCCAGCGCACGGGGACGGCCCTCGCTCGCCGTCAGGACGCTCGTCGTTCCGTTCGGTTGTCGCGTCCGTTGGCGGCAGCGTTCACGATCCTCGTTCTTCTCGGCACCGCCCCCGCGGCGCTTGCCGTCTGCGGAAACGGGGTCGTGGAGTCTGGCGAAACCTGTGACGACGGCAACACGACGAGCGGAGACTGCTGCGACGCGACCTGCCACATCGAACCCGGCGGCTCGGTCTGCCGGCCCGCGGCCGGCACCTGCGACGTTCCCGAGACCTGCAACGGCATCAGCCCCACGTGTCCCGCCAACGTCGTTCAGCCGGCCGGATTCACGTGCCGCCCGTCCGCTGGCGTCTGCGACACGGCGGAGACCTGCAACGGCACCAGCACGGCGTGCCCAGCCGATGGGTTCCAGCCGTCCAGCATCGTCTGCCGCGCCTCGGCCGGCGTCTGCGACCTCGCCGAGAATTGCACCGGCTCGAGCGCCGCCTGCCCCGCCGACGCCAAGAGCACCGCGGTCTGCCGGCCGGCCGCCGGCGCATGCGATGCCGCCGAAAGCTGTAACGGCGTGAGCAACACCTGCCCGGGCGACGTCCTCGCTCCCTCCGGCACCGTCTGCCGGGCCTCCGCCGGCGTCTGCGACGTCGCCGAGACCTGCAGCGGCAGCAGCCCGGCATGTCCGGCCGATGCCTTCCAGCCCGCCACGCTCGTCTGCCGCACCCTCCAGGGCGCCTGCGACGCAGGGGCCGAGCACTGCACCGGGACCAGCGGCACGTGCCCCGGGGACACGCCCCTGCCGAGCGGCACGGTATGCCGTCCCGCCGCCGGCGTGTGCGACCTCGCCGAGACCTGCAACGGCACCAGCGACCTCTGCCCCGGCGACGTGAAGAGCGTGGCGGTGTGCCGCCCGGCGGCGGGCGGATGCGACATCCCCGAGGCGTGCGACGGCTCGGGGAACAACTGCCCGGGCGACGTCCTGAAGCCGTCGGGGAGCGTCTGCCGGGCGGCGGCGGGCGTCTGCGATCAGGCCGAGGTGTGCAACGGGACGAGCGCCGCATGCCCCGCCGACGCGCTTCTGCCCAACACGACGGTCTGCCGCGCCGCGGTCGGCGTGTGCGACGCCGTCGAGACCTGCACCGGGGCGGACGTCAACTGTCCGCCCGACGCGCTCGTTCCGGCCGGCACGCTGTGCCGCGCAGCGGCAGGTCTGTGCGATCAGGCCGAGACCTGCACGGGATCGAACGTCAACTGTCCCGCCGACCAGCTCAAGTCCGCGTCGGTCACCTGCCGCTCCTCTGCGGGCATCTGCGACGTGGTGGAGACGTGCACGGGCACGAGCAGCAATTGTCCGCAGGACGTCTTCCAGCCGGCGACGACCGTGTGCCGCCCCGCCGCGGGCCCCTGCGATGCCGCCGAGACGTGCGCCGGCACCGGGCCCACCTGTCCGACCGATCTGAAGTCGACCGGCGTCTGCCGGCCGGGCATCGACCTGTGCGATGCCTCGGAGGTCTGCGACGGCGTGCACGACACGTGTCCGCCGGACGTGGTGCGTCCGGCGGGCGCCATCTGTCGCGACGCCGCCGGCTCCTGCGACGTCGTCGAAAGCTGCGACGGGACGAGCACGGCGTGTCCGGCGGACACCGTCAAGCCGGCGACGTTCCAGTGCCGGCCCGCGGCCGGAGTCTGCGACGTGGCGGAGAACTGCACCGGGACCACGCCGGCCTGCCCGGCCGATGTCCTCGCGCCCAACACCACCGTCTGCCGCACGGCCGCAGGCGTATGCGATCTGGTCGAGACCTGCACCGGGACCACGCCCACGTGTCCGAACGACGCCAAGGGCACCGGCGTCTGCCGGGCGGCGGTCGACGCCTGTGACAAGCCCGAGGTCTGCAACGGGTCGAGCAACAACTGTCCCGGCGACGGCCTCCAGCCCGCGGGCTTCGTCTGCCGCGCGGCCGCGGGCGCGTGCGACGCGGTCGAGACCTGCACCGGGTCGAGCGCCGCCTGCCCGCCCGATGCCGTCCTGCCCGCCGGCTCCTCCTGCCGGGCTACCGCCGGCGCGTGCGACGTGGCGGAGAGCTGCAACGGCACCGGCACCGCCTGCCCGGCCGACGCGTTCCTCCCGGCCACGAGCGTCTGCCGCGCATCGGTGGGCGCCTGCGACGTGGCCGAGAGCTGCACCGGCACCGGCCCCACCTGTCCGCCCGACGCGTTCCAGCCCTCCTCGCTCGTCTGTCGTGGCGCCGCGGGTCCGTGCGACCTGGCGGAGAGCTGCACCGGCACGAGCGGCACCTGTCCGCCCGACGCCAAGAGCACGGCCGTGTGCCGTATCGCGACCGCCGCCTGCGACGCCGCGGAGAGCTGCGACGGCGTCGGCAACACCTGCCCGCCGGATGCGCTCGCGCCGGCCGGCACGGTGTGTCGTGCCACCGCCGGCGCCTGTGACGTCGCCGAGACGTGCAGCGGGTCGGGCGCCACCTGTCCGCCCGACGCCGTGCTGCCCTCCGGCTCGACCTGCCGTCCTGCGGCGGGTGCCTGCGACGTGGCGGAGAGCTGCAACGGCACCAGCACCGCTTGCCCGGTCGACGCATTCCTTCCCGCCACCAGCGTCTGCCGCGCATCGGCGGGCGCCTGCGACCTGGCCGAGAGCTGCAGCGGCACGAGCGGCGCGTGCTCGCCCGACTCGAAGAGCACCGCCGTCTGCCGGGCGTCGGCGGGCGCCTGCGACGTCGCCGAGAGCTGCGACGGCGTGACCGATACCTGCCCGGTCGACGCGCTCGCGCCGGCCGGTACGGTCTGCCGGTCGTCGGCGAGCAGCTGTGACGTCGCGGAGGTGTGCGACGGCACCAGCGCCACCTGCCCGCCCAACGACGTTCCCGGCGATCTCGACGGCGACGGCATCTGCGACGCGGCCGACAACTGTCCTTCCGTGGCCAACGCCGGACAGGCCGACGGCGACGGCGATCACGTGGGCGACGCTTGCGACGTCTGCAACAACGTCGCTCCGACGGCGGCGGTCAAGCCGAAGCTCAGCCTCACCAAGCTGCTGCCGCCCGGCGGCGACGACCGCGTCAAGTTCAAGGGGACGATCACCGGCGTCCCGAACGCCTCCTCGGTCAACCCCGCGACCACCGGCGTGCGCTTCCTGCTCACCGACGGTACGGGCGTGACCCTGCTGGACGCCGCCATCCCCGGAGGCACCAACTGGAAGGTGGGGCCGACGTCGTGGACCTACCGCAACAAGCTGACGCCGGTCGCCGGCATCACCAAGATGCTGCTCAAGACCCGGGTACCGGGCGAGTTCAAGTTCGTCATCGCCGGCCGCGACGGGACGTATCTGTCGCCCAGCGACTCGACGGTGCACGCCACCCTGGTCCTCGATCCTCCCGTCGCGGACACGGGTCAGTGCGGCGAGGTCGCCTACGTCGACGGCAGCGACCTGACCTGCCGCATCCTCGGCGGCGGCGCGAAGGTGCTCTGCAAGTAGGGCGTTGGACAGAGCCGCCATCCGCGGACGCGCCACGTTTTGCCGCGCCGGCTTCGCCGGCCGCGGCACGCCGTCCGCCCGATTCACCGAACGCCACACGCTCGCTCCGCTCGCGGCCCGAGACGAAGTCTCGGGCCGCGCTCCTAACCCGCCTGGCACACGAGCGGGAGCTCGCGGCCGAGGTCGTGTCGCATGACGTCGTCGAGGGTGGCGAGCAGGTCGGAGCGTCGCGACGCGAGCGCGGGGTCGCTCCAGCGGTTCACCAGCTCGCCGGGATCCTCGTCGAGGTCGTAGAGCTCGCCGCGCTCGGGCACCGCTTCGTCGCGCGTGATGCGATAGCGCCGGGTCGTCAGGGTACGGAAGGCGAAGCCGCCGCGGATCATGTCGTCCTCGGTGAGGACGAGCTCGCGCGGGCCGTCGAGGAGCGGACGCCCCTCCATGCCCCCGGGCCGCGGCACGCCGCAGGCCTGCAACGCCGTCGGCGCCAGGTCGATGGTGCCGACCGGGTCGTCGACGACCGCCGCCGCCGCGAAGCCCGGACCGCGCACGATCAGCGGTACCCGGATCAGCGCCTCGTAGTGGATCGGCGCCTTCAGCATCATCTGATGGTCGCCCATGAAGTCACCGTGATCTCCGGTGAAGACCACCAGCGTGTCGTCCGCCAGGCCGCGGGCGGCGAGCGCGGCCAGCACGCGGCCGATGTGATGGTCGAGCTGCGCGATCATGCCGTAGTAAGCGGCGAGGATCGTGCACTGCTCGACCTCGCTGAACTGCACCCAGCCGGGATTCACCCACTCCCACGCGGTGCCGCGGAAGCCGGTGGTCCAGACGCGGTGGAAGTCGGGCTTGGTGTCGAACTCCTCGGGATGGCTCCTGGGAAGCACGGCCAGCATGTCGGCGGGATCGTAGCGATCGCACCAGGGGTGCGGCGGGTCGAACGGGTGGTGCGGATCGGGGAAGCTCACCCAGGCGAAGAACGGCCGGTCGACGCGCGACAGCCAGGCGATCGTGCGGTCGGCGATCCACTGCGTCGGGTGGTCCTCCTCCGGGAGCTGGTTGCCCCAGGTCTGCGTCGCGTCCCACACCCGCCCGGCGGCCTCGGGCTGCATCAGGCGGAGCCGTTCGAGGCCGCGCCGGCGGCCGTCGCGGAAGAGGTGGCGCGCGTAGTGCAGCCCCATCGGCGGCGGTCCGAAGCCCCAGTTCCAGTGACCCGCCTGCGGCGCGATGCGGATGTTGTGCACGTCGGTGGTGAGCTCGACGTGGTCGAAGCCGAAGTAGGGCCCGTACCAGTCGGGCGGGACCAGCGCGGAATCCGGTACCGACTCGACGCTGCCGGTCGGGAAGTCGGGGAAGTAGGACGCGAAGTGCGCCTTGCCGAAGAACGCGGTGGCGAACCCGGCTCCGGCGAAGGTGGTGGCGACCGAATCCGCGGCCGCCTCGAGGGGAACATCGATGCCGTTACGGATGACCCCGTGCGTGCTGGGATACTGTCCGGTCAGGATGGTCGCACGGGCCGGCTGGCAGAACGGGTTCTGCGTCCGGCAGCGCGTGAAGCGCGTTCCCTCGGCGGCGAGGCGATCGAGATGGGGCGTGGCCCCGAGCGGATCGCCGTAGGCGCCGATGGTGGTCGCCTTGTGTTGGTCCGTGGTCACCAGGAGCACGTTCATCACGATCCTCTTCCCGTACCGGCCCGCTTCCGGTCTCTATGCCCGGCTCCTTGGTCGCCGTCCACCCACTCGACCTCGCGATCCTTCCGCGTTACCTAGGAGTGCACGGAGGGACAGCCGCATGGCCATTCGCTTCGACGGCAAGGTTGCGATCGTGACGGGCGCGGGCGGAGGCCTCGGCCGGGCGCACGCCCTCGAGCTGGCGCGCCGCGGCGCCCGGGTGGTGGTGAACGACCTCGGCGGCGCGGTCGACGGCAGCGGCGGGTCGAGCAAGGCGGCCGAGGACGTGGTGGCGGAGATCAAGGCGCTGGGCGGCCAGGCCATCGCCAACGGCGGCTCGGTCGGCGATCGCGAGGGTGCCCGCAGCATCGTGCGCGACGCGGTCGAGGCCTACGGCACGGTCGACATCCTGATCAACAACGCCGGCATCCTGCGTGACAAGTCGTTCGCCAAGATGGCGCTCGACGACTTCGAGCTGGTGCTGCGCGTCCACCTTCTCGGCAGCGTCTACTGCACCCAGGCGGCATGGCCGCTCATGGCCGAGAAGGGCTACGGGCGCATCGTCATGACGACCTCGTCGAGCGGGCTCTACGGCAACTTCGGCCAGTCGAACTACGGGACCGCGAAGATGGCCCTCGTCGGCCTCATGAACACGCTCAAGCTCGAGGGCGAGCGCAAGAACATCCGGGTGAACGCCATCGCGCCGGTCGCGGCGACCCGCATGACCACCGATCTCGGCATCCCGGACGAGGTCATGAAGGCCCTCAAGCCCGAGCTCGTCACCCCCGCGGTGCTCTACCTGTGCAGCGAGGACGCGCCCAACGGCACGATCGTGGAGGCCGGCGCCGGCTACTTCGCCAGGGTCGCGGTGATGGAGGCGAAGGGCGTGCACGTCGGGGCCGCGGCGACCGTCGAGGACGTCGCGGCCGCGTTCGATCGCATCGCGGACCTGAAGGAGGCGACGCCGTTCTGGCAGGGCGCCGAGGTGACGCAGAAGATCGTCACCACCCGCCCGCGCTAGAAGCGTTGCGGCGAAGCCGCCGCGGCAGTCGTTTCGGAACACGAGCCCGTAGCCGAGACGGCATGCTTGCGGGCGCTGCAGGCTCGGGCGTGCCACGTTTGCCGCGCCGGCTCTCCCGGCCGCGGCACGGCGTTCGCCCGATGCACCGAACACGACTCGCTCGCTTTCGACCCGAGACGGAGTCTCGGGTCGAGCGTCACTCCGGCGTGAAGCGCACCGGCATGTGCTTGATGCCGTTCAGGAAGTTCGAGCGCAGGCGCTCGACCGGACCGGCCAGCTCGATGTCGGGCAGCCGGCGCAGCAGCTCCTCGAACATGATGCGGATCTCGAGGCGCGCCAGATGCGCGCCGAGGCAGAAGTGCGGCCCGATGCCGAAGCCGAGGTGATCGTTCGGGGTCCGGGCCACGTCGAAGCGGTGCGCGTCGGTGAAGACCTCCTCGTCGCGGTTCGCCGAGGCATACCAGATGGTCACCCGGTCGCCCTCGCGGATCGCCTGGCCGCCGATCTCGCAGTCGCCCTGCGCGGTGCGCCGGAAGACCATGACGGGGGACACCCAGCGCAGCATCTCCTCCACCATCGTCGGCAGGAGCGTGCGATCGGCGAGCAGCCGTGCCCGCTGCTCCGGGTGCTCGATCAACGCCAGCATGCCGCCGGCGATGAGATTGCGCGTGGTCTCGTTGCCGGCCACCGAGAGCAGCAGCACGAACGACTGGTACTGCGATTCCGTCAGGCGCTCGCCGTCCACCTCGGCCTGCAGGAGCACGCTGGTGAGGTCCTCGCGCGGGCAGCGCCGCCGCTCCTCGCCGAGCGCGTTGGCGTAGGCGAAGAGCTGCATCATCGCCACCTCCCCCTCCACCTTGCTGGTGGCGTACTCGGGATCGTCGATGCCCACCATCGTGTTGCTCCACTCGAAGAAGCGATGGCGGTCCTCGTTCGGGACGCCCAGCATCTCGACGATCACCTGCAACGGCAGCTCGGCGGCGACCTCCGTGACGAAGTCGCACGTCCCCCGCTCTGCCACGGCGTCCACGATCCGGCGCGCCCGCTCCCGCACCTGCTGCTCGGTACGGTTCAGTATCTTGGGCGAGAACCCGAGGTTCACGAGACGCCGGTACTTCGTATGGCGCGGGGGATCCATGTTGAGCATGAGCTCCCGCTGCGGGATGAGCTGCTCCTCCGGGTAGGGCGGCAGGAGGGCGCTTCCCCGTGCCGACGAGAACGTCTTCTGGTCGAGCGACACCCGCCACACGTCGGCATGGCGGGTCACCGCCCAGAAGCCGCCGCCATGGACCGCATCCGGGTGCCAGTACACCGGCGCCTCCGCCCGCAGGCGGCGAAACGTCTCGTGCGGGACGCCGGCGACGAAGCTGTCGGGATTGGAGAGGTCCGCTCCGAAGGTGGGCGACGACGCGACGGCCTGCATGGGGTCCGTCGCTAGCCAAACGAGCGTTTGTTTGTCAAGCACGAGGTGCCTGAATCCGCGCGCTGGGCTATCATGTGGTCGTGGGTGGTCGGGTGTGGGGTGGTGGGAGGTGGACGTGCGTCGTCCTGTGCGCCGGTCTGATCGCCGGGTGCGCCCTGCTACGCGGCCATCGTCCTGGCACGGGCGGCTCGCTGCGCGATCGCCGGCTCATGGTGCCGGTCGCCGGGGTCGCGCCGGCGGACGTGCACGACAGCTTCAATGCGCCGCGGGACGGCGGAGCGCGCCGGCATCACGCGATCGACATCTTCGCGCCCGTCGGCACCCCCGTGCTCTCGGCCGACGACGGCGTCGTGCTGGCGGTCAAGCGCAACCGGCTCGGCGGTCTGGTCATCTACGCCACCGATCCCGGCCGTCGCTTCGTCTACTACTACGCCCATCTCAGCCGCTATCGGCCCGATCTCGCGCGCGGGCAACGGGTCGGACGCGGCGAGGTCATCGGGTACGTCGGCACCACCGGGAACGCCGACCCACGCTCTCCGCACCTGCACTTCCAGGTGATGCTGCATCCCGGCGGCGACCGCTACTGGGACGGGATGCCGATCGATCCCCTGCCCTACTTCGCCAGCGCAGGCCGGCACTCGGCACGGCCCTGAAGCCGCCGGCGCTCACGCCATGAACAGGCCGCCGTTCACGTCGAGCGCGACGCCGTTGATGTACGAGGCGTCGTCGGAGGCCAGGAACGCGATCGCGGCCGCCTGCTCCGCCGCCGTCGAGATGCGCTTGATCGGCATGAAGTACTGGTAGGCGGCGAGCCGCTCCCGCCGCGCCGCCTCCTCGGCGCTCGAGCGCGCCGCCGACACCCCGCCCGCCCGCAGCATGGGCGTGTCGACGGCGCCCGGGCAGATGGCGTTCACGCGGATTCCGCGCGGGCCGTAGTCGAAGGCGAGATGCCGGGTCAGGCCGAGGAGCCCGGCCTTGCTGGTCGAGTACGCGAGCCCGCCGAGGGCGCTCTTCGAGCGCCCGGCGAGCGAGGAGACGTTGACGATCGCGCCGTGGCCGCGCGCCGCCATCGACGGGATCACCGCCCGGCAGAGGAAGAACGGCCCGCTCAGGTTGACGGCCAGCACGGCGTGCCAGCGTCCGTCGTCGAGCGCCGCGATCGTCTCGAGGCCGGCCGTGTCGCCGATGCCGGCGACGTTGGCGAGCACGTCCACCGGACCGAGCTCGCCCTCGACCGCATCCGCCAGCGCCGCGACCTCGGCGCTCGACGCGACGTTCGTCGTGTAGGCCACCGCGCGGCCACCCGCGGCCTTGATCTGGGCCGCGGTCTCGCGCGCGCCCTCCTCGCGCCGGTCGACGACCGCCACGGCGGCGCCCTCCTGCGCCAGCCGCTCGGCCGTCGCCTTGCCGATGCCGCTCGCCGCGCCGGTGACGAGCGCGACCCGTCCGGTGAACCTCGTCATGACACCATCATGGCACGGCGCGGCCAATCGAGTCGCTCAGGTGCCGGCCGCCACCCCCAGGTCGCGCTGGAGGTCGGCGTCCGACAGGGAGCGCAGGGCGGCGGCGAGCAGCGAGCGGCGCCGGGCGTCGTGGCGCTCCGCGTCCACGCGCCGGCCCGAGCGCGTGGCCGCCTCGGCGAGCAGGCCGAGGGCAGCCCGGCTGGCGCGCGTGCAGCCGATGGCATCCGCGATCCGCAGGGCATCGGCCAGCGCGGGCTCGGCCTCGTCGCGGCGATCCATGGACAGGAGGGCCTCGCCGGCGAGCACCAGCGCGCGCGCTTCCAACCTCGGCGCGCGGTGCCGTCGGGTTCCGTCGACCTCCAGCCGGGCGAGTTCCAGGGCACGCTCCGGCGCTCCCCTGCGCAGCGCGACCAGTCCCTCCGCGTGGGTCGCGTGCAGGGAGTAGCGCCAGCGCATCCAGGGGTTGCCCGGTCGGGCGAGCGACTGCGTGATCGGCTCGAGATACCCGAGCGCACCCTCGACGTCGCCCAGGGCGAGGTGGTTCGTCGCCAGGTTGATCTCGGAGTTGCTCACGATCTCCGGATCGCCGATCTCGTGGGCCAGCGCCGCGGCCCGGGCATTGGCATCGCGCGCGCGCGCATGGCTGCCGATCTCGGCCAGACACCAGCCCAGCGTATTCAGGAGACGGCTCTTCCACACCCGGTCGCCGATCCGCTCGCACACCTCGGCCGCCTCGGTGAGATGTGCGATGGCGCGGCCGTAGTCACCCAGGCAGCAGAATGCCTTGCCGAGAAACCATCCCGGCCAGACCACCAGATGCGCCAGGCGCAGCCGGCGGCCAGCGGCGATGACCTCCTCGCTGATGGCGATCGAGCGCCGGTAGTCGCCCGTCCACTCCGCGACCTGCGCCATGTCGAAGCGGATCAGCCCGATGAGCGCCTCGTCGCCCGTCGCCTCGGCCAGGCGGACCGCGCGGTGCAGCGCCTCCTCCTCGGCGTCGACCTCGCCGCCGCAGACGGCGCGGAAGAAGCCCCGGTTGGCGGTGGCGAGCGCCTCGGCCCCCACGAGCCGGTGGCGGTGGGCGAGCCGCATGGCGAGATCGACGGAGGCGTCGGCGCGCTCGTACGCATTCCCCCAGAAGTAGCTGAGGCCCGCCATCGCCAGATTGACGCCGCGCGCGCCCAGATCGGCGCTGCGCTCGGCGGCGCGCGAGAACGCCTCGCCCGACGCCACGAACTCGTTCACGTAGAAGGAGGCGAGCGCGAGCTGCTCCTCGAGGCGGCGGCGCCGCTCGTCGGGCACCATCGCACCGAGCCGGTCCGCGACGGAGAGCGCCTGGCGGCAGTGTGCCACCACGGCCCGGTTGGCGAAGCTCTCGGCGGCCTTGTCGGCGGCCCGCTCGTGGTAGTGGAGCGCGCGCTCCCAGGCCTCGGCGCGACCGAAATGGTAGGCCAGCGTCTCGTAGAACTCGGCCAGGCGGTCGGCATAGAGCTCCTCGATGGCGTGACCGATGGTGTCGTGCAGGGCGCGGCGGCGGTCGTGCAGCACGCTCTCGTAGGCCACGTCGTGGGTGAGCGCATGCTTGAACATGTAGGCCAGCTCGGGATGCGTCGCCTTCTCGTAGATGAGCTCGAGCGCGCGCAGCTCGTCCACGTGCGTCCGCACGCGCGAGCCGGTCTCGGTGATGCGCTCGAGCAAGCGGAGCGCGAACTCGCGCCCGATCACGGATGCCACCTGGATGGCCCGCCTGGCGTCGTCTGCCAGCCGATCCAGGCGGGCGACGAGCACGTCCTGGATGCTGTCCGGCACGGTGATGTCGCCGAGGTCGCGCGCCAGCACCACGTGCCCGTTCTCGCGCCGGAGCGTGCCGTCCTCGAGCAGCGAGCGGGTCACCTCCTCGACGAAGAACGGGTTGCCCTCCGCCTTGCCGGCGATGAGCGAGCGGACGGCCGCCGGGACCTCCGCCGTCCCGAGCAGCGCACCGGTGATGTCGGCCATCTCGCCCGACGACAGCGGCCGCAGGGTGACCCGGGCGTGGTAGCTGCGATCGCCGAAGGGATGCCGGTAGCCGGGACGGTGCGAGCATACGAGCAACGCCCGCGTGGTCGGTACCACGTCGGCGATGAAGGCGAGGTACTCCTCGGACGCCGGATCGATCCAGTGCAGGTCCTCGATCACGACGACGAGCGGGGCGCGCTCCGCGACCCGCAGGGTGATCGCCTTCAAGGCGCGGAAGAGCTCGCTCCGCCGGCTCGCCGAGTCGAGCGCCGCCACCGCGGCATCTCGTGGCGCGAGGCCGAGCACCTGGCGCACGAACGGCACCGTCCATCCCAGATCGCCGCCGAGCTGCGCGATGGCGGCATCGACCTTCGCACCCGCGCTCGCCTCGTCGTCCTGATCGTCGATGCCCCACGTCCGCCGCAGGCCGTCGACGATCGGCAGGAAGGCCGTCGTGGAACCGTACGAGGCGCACCGTCCCTCGACCCAGCGGTGCGCCGTGTCACCCAGTCGCTGGCGAAATTCCGCCAGGAGCCGGGACTTGCCGAGGCCGGCTTCGCCGACGATGAAGACGACCTGCCCGCTGCCCGCAGCGGCGCTCTCGAAGCTCTCGTGAAGCAGCGCGAGCTCGCGCTCGCGTCCGACGAACGGGCTCTGCCCGGGAACGTCGATGGAAGCTCCCCCCGGCACCGGCCGGCGCCCGATGGCGGCATGTGCCCGCAGCGTGTCGGATTCCCCGATCCGCAGGTCGCGTGCTCGCAGCTCGCACCACGACTCGATGCGCCGCGCGGCCGGTGCCGACACCAGGATCTCGCCGCTCCCGGCATGGCCGAGCAGCCGCTCGGCCAGCGCCAGGGTGTCCCCGACCGCCAGCAGCCGCGGCGGAGCGTCGCGCGCCGAGGTATCGACGTGGACCGCCCCGACGTGGACCGCCATACGCAGCTCCGGAGACGGGTCGCGCTCCTCGTGCGGATGGCTGGCGGCAAGCTGCTGGATCGCGAGCGCGGCCAGCACCGCCCGTTGCGGCAGCTGCTCGAGCGCGCGCGGGATGCCGAAGACCGCCGTCAGGCGTGACGGCGCACGCGTGAGGACGGTTCCCTCGAATCCCGCCACGTGCTCCTCGATCCGCGTCTCCCAGCGGCGCGCGAGGGTCCACGGCTCGTAGGCGTGCTCGGGCAGCACGAGATCGACCGCCAGGAGGGCGACCGGCTTCTGCTCCCAGGTCGGCTCGGACTCGACCAGGGGCGGCGATGCCGCAGGTGAGCTCGCGGGAGGTGGCGGGTCGGAGGCCTCCGGGTCGGGCCGCTCGATGCCGTGACGGCGCATGCGGTGCCGGAGCGCGTTTCGTCCGATGCCGAGCAGTCGCGCCGCCCGCACGACGTTGCCGCCCGAGCGCGCGAGCGCCTCGCGAATGCGTGTGGCCTCGTCGTTCGCCACCACCGGCGGCTCCGGGCTCGACGGCGGCACCAGCGGCACGCGGAGCCGTTCGATCACCTCGCGCCCGACGTCGGCCGCCGGCACCAGCAGGGTCACGCGCTCCATCAGATGACTCAGCTCGCGCACGTTACCCGGCCAGTCGTACGCCAGCAGCCATCGCCGGGCCGCGTCGTCGAGCCGTTTGGGAGCGAGGCCGTGCGCGCGGGCGTGGACGGCGAGGAAGTGCTCGGCGAGCCCGAGCACGTCGCCGCCCCGCTGTCGCAGCGCGGGAAGGTCCAGAATGACGACCGCGAGGCGGTGATAGAGATCCGCCCGGAAGGCTCCGGCGGCGACCAGCGTCCGCAGCTCCTTCTGGGTCGCGGCGATCAGCTTCGCATCGACGTGCCGGCTGGTCACGCCACCGAGGCGACGCACGCTCTTCTCCTCGATCGCCTTCAGCAGCTTGCTCTGCAGCAGCACCGGCAGGGAGTCGATCTCGTCGAGAAACAGGGTCCCGCCCGCGGCCGTCTCGAAGAGACCGGGCTTGGCGCGCTTCGCATCGGTGAATGCGCCGGCCTCGAAGCCGAACAGCTCTGCCTCCAGCATGGTGTCCGGGATGGCCGCGCAATTGACGTCGACGAACGGTCCGGCTGCCCGCCCGCCGCTCAGATGGATCACCCGGGCGACGAGGCCCTTGCCGGTGCCCGTCTCGCCCTGGAGCAGCACGGTCGGGACGTTGGGATTGCCGGGCGTGTCGAACGCCGACAGGACGCGGATCTGCTCGCGCAGCTCCGCGACCGCTGGCGCATCGCCGATCAGCGCGTCCATCGACTGGTCCGCCATCGTGGCCATGTGTGGCCCGAGGGGCCAAAGCTGGCCCATCGGGGCCTCATTCCGGCGACTGAATAGGCCGATTCTCGCCCGAGTACAAGAAATTCGGCGTCTGGCATCGTCCTTGCCAATAGCGGGCCAGGACGGCACGAGCCGCTCTCGAGGGAGGATCGACGACGATGGCAGTGAGCGAGCAAGAGGTCACGGAATTCATCCACAAGGCGATCGGTGATCTGGGGGGAGCCCTCACGGCATCCCTGGTGGTCATCGGTGACAAGCTGGGACTCTACAAGGCGCTGGCCGGCGCCGGCGGCCTCACGCCGGCCGAGCTGGCCGCCCGCACCAAGACGTCCGAGCGGTACGTGCGCGAGTGGTGCTCTGCGCAGGCAGCCGCCGGCTATCTGACCTATGACCCCTCCGGTGGTCGCTTCACCCTCCCCGACGCGCACGCCGCGGCGCTGGCGGACGAGGACAGCCCGGCGTGCGTGCTGGGCGGCTTCCAGGGGATGACCGCCGCGACCCGGGTGACGCCGAGGATGGTCGAGGCGTTCCGCACGGGCAAGGGAATCGGCTGGCACGAGCAGGATCCGGATCTGTTCGCGGGCACCGAGCGCTTCTTCCGGCCCGGCTACAGCGCCCACCTCGTGAACGGCTGGATCCCGGCGCTGGACGGCGTGGTGGCGAAGCTCGAGCGCGGTGCGCGCGTGGCCGACATCGGCTGCGGGCACGGCGCGTCCTCGGTGATCCTCGCCAAGGCATTCCCGAACTCGACGTTCGTCGGGTTCGACTACCATCCGCCGTCGGTCGAGGCAGCGCGGCAGCGCGCGCAGTCAGCGGGCGTCGCGGACCGCCTGCGCTTCGAGGTCGCGTCGGCCAAGAACTTCCCCGGCACGGGCTACGACCTCGTCGCGTTCTTCGACTGCCTGCACGACATGGGCGACCCGGTGGGGGCGGCACGCCACGTCCGTGGATCGCTCGCTGCGGACGGGACCTGGCTCCTGGTCGAGCCCTTCGCGCACGACAAGATCGAGGACAACCTGAATCCGCTCGGCCGCGTCTTCTACTCGGTCTCGACCCTGGTCTGCACGCCGGCCTCGCTGTCGCAGGAGGTCGGACTCGCCCTCGGCGCGCAGGCGGGCGAGGCGCGGCTCCAGGCGGTGCTTCGCGAGGCCGGCTTCACCCGCGTCCGGCGCGCCACCGAGACGCCCTTCAACCTGGTGATCGAGGCGCGCCCCTGAGGCATCTGGCCACGGCACCGCCGGCCCGCTAGCTTCCGCGCGTGACCACGTTCGACGAGTGGCTCGCGGGAGGCGGCCGCCGGGCGGTGTCGGTGGCCTCGGGGACCTGGCAGATCTTCGCGCGGACCGACGGAGCCGGCGAGTGGTGCACGCTGCTCCATGGCTTCCCGACGTCGTCCTTCGACTGGCACACGATCTGGGAAGACCTGCGCGCCCGACGTCGCCTGCTGACGTTCGACTTCCTCGGCTTCGGCGACTCGGACAAACCCTCCGATCACACCTACGCGATCCACGAGCAGGCCGACATCACCGAGGCCATCTGGCGAGCCCACGGCGTCCGGCGCACCGCGCTCGTGGTGCACGACTACGGAGTGTCGGTCGGCCAGGAGCTGCTCGCACGACTGGCGTCGGGCACGCTCGGGGTGGACGTCACCGTCGCGGTCTTCCTGAACGGCGGGCTCTATCCCGAGATGCACCGGCCTCAGCCGGCTCAGCTGATGCTGCTCGACCCGGAGCAGGGCCCGCGCATGGGCGAGCTGATCAACGAGGAGCGCTTCGGCCGCGGGCTCTCGCCCACCTTCTCTCCCGCTCATCAACCCTCGCAGGCCGAGCTGCACGAGCTGTGGCTGTCGGTCGCTCGCCGGGACGGCCATCGCATCGGACATCGTCTCATCCAGTACATCCCCGACCGCCGGCAGCACCGCGATCGCTGGGTCCACGCCCTCGAGACCACCAGGGTGCCGCGCCACTTCGTCTGGGGAGACCTCGATCCGGTCTCCGGCGCTCACATGGCGGCGCGCATCGCGGAGGGCATTCCCGCCGCCGACCTGGTGCGACTCGCCGACGTCGGCCACTGGCCCCAGCTCGAGGCGCCGGAGGTGGTCCGGTCACGGCTCGAGGGGGTGCTCGTCTGATCCACCTCGGGTGATCGCCGCACTGGACGCCCGCGAGCGAGACTTCGGACGTCTCAGGGCGATCGCCGCCGCAGCGATGCATCCACGGTGCCCTCGATCACCGCCGGCGTGTCGAGCGACCCCGCGATTGCGCGAAGACTCGAGGTGTGTAAGTATACACACCATGCGGCGCGTTCAGCTCATGCTGTCCGAGCATCTCGATGCCGCGCTGTCGGCGGAGGCACGCCGCGGCGGCATGTCGCGCTCGGCTGCGGCGCGGCGGCTGCTCGAACGAGCGCTTCGCGAGCGCGACGAGGGGCAGACCGACGGAACGAGGCTCCTGAAGATCGCGGGGATCGTCGACTCGACGGGGGCGTCCGACACCCGCGACGTCGATGAGGTGGTGTATGGCGTGGCCAGACGGGCGGGTCTTCGTCGACAGCGGACCGCTCATCGCGCTCGCTGACCGCGGCGATCCGCGCCACGCCGAGGCCCGGCGGTTCTTCGGACGCAAGGCGTCCGGGCTGCTCACCCACGCGGGTGTGCTGGCCGAGGCGGTGACCTTCGTCCGCTACCGTTTCGGCCATGCGCCGGCTCGGCGGCTCGGCGACCACGTCCGGACCGGGCGAGCACTCACCCTGCTCCCGATCGAGCTGAGCGATGATCTCGACGGATGGCGCTGGTTCCTGCGCTACCGCGACCAGCGATTCAGCCTCGTCGATTGCTGGAGCTTCGCCGTGATGACGCGCCTGGGCATCCGCGACGTCGCCACCTTCGACGACGACTTTGCCATCGCGGGGTTCACTCCGGTGTTCGCCAGCGGCTGACGGCGTCGCGTCCAGCGACGATGTGATGCGCGCGGTGACGGTCGCGGCCGGCGCCCCGGCCGTCACTCCCACCTTCCTTCTTCACCCGCGGTGGAGGCGGAACTCGCCCCGGGCCACCACGACAGCGGCGCCCCCCACCTCGATGATCGGGGAAGCGGCGTCCCCGCGCACGCGCGCGTGCAGCAGTGACGGGCGCTTCATCTCCGCACCCTGCTCGATGCGGATCGTCGTGCCGAACGGCACCCGGCCGTGGCGGGCGAGGTGCAGGGCGAGGGGGCCGGCGGCGGAGCCGGTGGCGGGATCCTCGGGGACGCCGCTCGCCGGCGCGAACATGCGCGTCTTCCAGTGCTCGCCCGCACCGGAGAAGACGTTGGTCCCTCCCGCGGGGAGCACCTCCAGCCGCCCCATGTCGGGCCGGACCGCAGCGACCGCATCGCGAGACGGCAGCGCCACGAAGACGTGCGTCATGCCGTTGTCGTAGATCTCGACCGGGAGCTCCGAGCGTTCGACGCCGAGGGCTGCCAGCAGCTCCGCCGTGCGCGCGAACGGCGCCACCGTCGGCGCCGGTTGCGTCATCCAGCCGAAGACGACCCGCGGCCCCTCCCGCTCCAGACGCACTGGCACCACACCCGCACCCGTCTCGAGCCGGATCTCGGCGAGCTGCGTCGACTCCCCGACCACGAACGCGGTGCCCAGCGTCGGGTGCCCGGCAAACGGCAGCTCGCGCTCGGGGGTGAAGATACGTACGCGCAGGTGGCCGCCCGCCTCGGCCGGCAGCACGAAGGTGCTCTCCGAGAAGCGCATCTCGCGCGCCAGCGCCTGCATCAGCTCGGCGTCCAGCCCGCGGGCGTCCGTGAAGACGGCGAGCTGGTTTCCGGTCAGCGCTCGGTCGGTGAAGACGTCGCACACGACGTAGCGGATCGGGGGATGCATGGCGTGCCGACTCTAGGCAGGCCACCGAGCGGATGCCAGCACGCCGGGTTGACGGGCACGGGCCGGCCACGATTCGATCCCGACCTGGCCGCCCCGTGATCGGGCACGTATCCTGGCGGGCTGCTCGCCCGTCATCCAGGGTAGACCTTTCCGACGACTCGAGGAGGATCGATGAGCGAGGTGCAGATTCCGGACACGCTGCGAGACGATCTGCGCACGGCCTGGCATCGCTACGTCGACATGCTCGTCCCGCTGCGGCCGGCGCTCCACGGCTACTGCCGTCGGCTCGCCGGGAACATCTGGGACGCCGAGGACCTGGCGCAGGACACCCTCCTGCGCGCGTTCGGGCACTGGGGCGTCACCTACCCGCCCATCCGCGATCCCCGCGCCTACCTGCTGCGCACGGCGACCAACGTGTGGATCGACACGCTTCGCCGGCGCGAGACGGAGGCGCGATCTCCAACACCGGGGGCGGACGAGCTGCCGGCGCCCGGTGGAGATCCCGCGACCGCTCCCGACCTGCGCGAAGCGGGCTCGCGACTCCTCCAGCGACTCTCGCCCCAGGAGCGCGCCGCCCTCGTCCTGAAGGAGGTCTTCGACATGACGCTCGAGGAGATCGCCGAGGTACTCACGACGACGACGGGCGCCGTCAAGGCAGCGCTCCACCGCGGGCGCAGCCGTCTGCGCGAGCCCGAAGGCGCGGCGGCGTCGCGCCGTCCGGTGCCATCGCCCGAGCTGCTCGATCGTTTCATCGAGCGCTGCGAGGCGAAGGACGTTGCCGGCCTCGTCGCCCTGATGCTCGACGGCGCAATCGCGGAGAACGTCGGCAACTCGTTTCACCTCGGTGTCGACGACCCCTCCGAGGGCACTCCCCACTTCCTCCACAAGGTCGTGCACGGGCACGACGAGTGGCCGCCGCAGACGCGACCGGACGCGGAACGCCTCGAGCGCGGCGAGCTCGAGGGCGAGCCCATCCTGTTGCGGTTCGCGACCCGGTGGGGCAGCGAGGCGCTCGAGGTGGTGTTCCGGTTCGAGGAGCAGGACGGACGCGTCGCGCACCTGCGTGCCTACGGCTTCTGTCCGGAGACGATCCGGGCGGTCGGCGACGCGCTCGGGCTCGCCGTACGGACCGGGCTGTATCGCGCTCCGACGCCCGCGCCCGGTGCCACCTGGCCCGACCCCGAGCCGCCTGCCAGGCCGGTTCCTGGAGGGCGAGGCTGGCGCTCCTAGTCCGGACTCTGCTGGCGGGCCTCGAGTCGGGCGGCGACGCGCGCCGGGACGTAGCCTGCCGCGGCGGCGATCAACGCCGCCCCCAGCACGCCGGCCGCCACCGACCATCCCGGGAGCACGAAGGGAATCCGCCAGCCGGTCAGCAGTCGCATCGTCACCACGACGAACTGGAAGCACAGCATGCCGCCCAGCGCGACACCGAGCAGCCCGCCGAGCGCTCCGAGGGCGCCGCATTCGAGCAGCACGGCGCGAGACAGATCCTGGCGGGACACGCCGATGGTCCGCAGCATCGCGATCTCCGTCGAGCGGTCGGCGACGGTCGCGAGCTGCGAGTTGATGACCCCGATCACCCCGACCAGGAGCGCGACCAGCTCGAGTCCCCAGGTGGCGAGGAAGAAGCGCCGGATGACCACCTGCACCGCCTCGAGGAACTGTCGCGCCGTGATGGCGTAGTAGCCGGGACCGAGACGCTCCGCCACGGCGGCACGCACGGCGGACGCGGACGCGCCGGGCGCGAGCCAGATGCGGAAGAGGTTCGCCGAGCGGTCGTGCCACACCGTCGCCAGCTGCCGGTCGCTCACGGCGACCGCGCCGAGATCGAGCGAGCCCAGGTAGTCGACGAACGTGCCCTCGATGCGAAACGTCCGCGTGCCGTCCGGCGTCGGGAGCGTGACCCGGCCGCCGCGATGCAGGCCGAGGCGGAAGGCGAGGTTGTCGCTCACCAGCACCCCCGTCCCATCGAGGAGCGCGGGAGCGGCGGTGACGAGATCGCCCTCGACCATGTCGAGGCCGCCGTGCGCCAGCCGGTCGGCCACCGAGATGCCCTGGAGAAACACGGGGCGCTTCTCCAGCTCGAGCGGCAGGACACGGAACGGCTCGACGCTCGCCACACCCGGCACGCTCGCCAGCCGATCGCGCAGCTCCGGCGCCATTGCCGGCCCGGGGAGCAAGCGGAAGCGCGCACCGGCCCCGACGAAGAGATCGGCACCGAAGTGCTGCTCGATCCAGCCCGACCACGCCCCCTCGAAGCTCCGTACCAGCCCCGCGATGCTGACCGAGAACCCGAACGCCGCCGCGATCGTCGCGATCGTGATGCCCGCACGCCCGGGACGGCGAGGCAGGTTGTCGCCGGCGAGCCGGACGGGAAGCGACTGCGAGCGCGCCAACAGACCCCGCAACCCCGCTCCGACCGCCGACACGATCGACGGTGCGAGCAGCGCGCCACCGCAATATGCGACCAGCTGCGAAGCCACGAAGATCCCGATCACCAGCCAGCCGAGTCGCGGATCGGCCAGCGCGACCAGCCAGGTCGAGGCAATCATCAGCAGGCCCGCCACCACCACACCGGGCCGCCGCTTCCTTTCCGTCTCCACCGCCGCCGGGCGCAGCGCCTCGACGATCGAGGTCGCGAAGGTCGTCCGGACCGCCAGCAACGCCGCCACCAGCGCGACGCCGACGCCGACCAGCGCGCCCGCCAGCAACCCGCGCAGCGAATGCGCCTGCCTGCCGACGTGCACCCGGAGCCAGATCTCCGACGCGGCGCTGCCGACCAGCCCGGACGCGAGCGTGCCGAGCAACCGTCCCCCGACGGCTCCGCCGAGCACGCCGAGCAGCGCCAGACCGGCGGTCTCGACGAGACAGAGACGCACCAGCGTCGAGCGCTCGATGCCGACCGCGTTCAGGAGCGCGAACTGGCGGCGGCGCTGCTGCACGGAGAGCACGACCGCGTGGTACACGATGAACGCCCCGACGATGCTGGCGAGCGAGGCGGCTGCCAGCAGCATGCTCCGCAGCGTGAAGAGCAGCTTGTCGACCTGCGCACCGCGCGCCTCGGGCGGCGCCACCTCGATGCCGGGGCCGAGCGCCGTCGCGAGCCGGGTGCGCACGTCGTCGACGGCGGCGCCCGGCTCGAGCACGATGGCGATACGGTCGACGCCTCCCTCGCGGCCGAGCAGGTGCTGCGCCGCCGGCAGGTCCATCACGGCAATCGCTCCGTCGAACAGCCTCGCGGGCGGCACGTCCCCGAGCAGCCCACGGACGCGGAGAGCCACGGCGCCGCGTGGTGCCGCCAGCCGCAGCTCGCCGTCGAGGCCGACTCCGATGCGCGTGGCGAATGCGCGGCCGAGCATGACCGAGTCGAGCCGCGAGACGAACAGGAGCTCGTCGGGAATGTCGATCCGGTCTCTCGGCAGCTGCGCGCGCCAGACCGACGATCCGAGGAAGTCCATCCCGAGGACGTACAGGGTCTCGCTCGGACGGTCGGCGAGACCGACGAAGGCCTCCACCAGCCCGGCCGCCTCCCGGACGCCGCGCACCCTGCCCGCCACCGCCACCAGACCCTCGTCGACCTGCCCCGCGGGGCTCGTGATCTCGAGCTCGCTCTCGCCCGCCACCGTGTCCACCATGTCGCGGAACGACGCGAGCACCGAGGAGCTGATGTCGGAGACGGCGACGATGGTCCCCACGCCGAGCGCGACGCCGATCACCGTGAGGAGGGTGCGCACCCAGTGAGCGGCCCAGTGCGGCACGGTCACCTTGCGCAGCAGCTGGAACAGGAACGAGCTCATTCGCCGAAGCGTCGATCCTGCGCCGCGTACCACTCGAGCGCGTCACGGAACTCGGCCCGGGTCAGCTCCGCCCAGAGCGTGTCGAGGAAGCACAGCTCCGCGTAGGCGGTCTGCAGCGGGAGGAACCCGCTCAGCCGCCGCTGCCCTCCCGTCCGCAGCAGGAGGTCGATCGGCGGAATGTCCGCGGAGAGCAGGAAGCGCTCTGGCGCTCGTCCGACCGCTTCCTCTCCGTGACGTGGAACGGCCGCGGCGACGGCCGCGAGATCGTCACGACCCGAGTACCCCTTGCCTACGTGAACCACGAGTGACGCCGCTGCCGGCTCCGTCTGCGTTCCATCGTGCCGGAGCCGCGGCTCCTCACATGCCATCCGCTCGTCCCCGTGGCCGAAGATCCGCAGCTCGACCCCGGGGATGGCACGTGATTCCGTGCAGAACCAGTCCACCGCGGCGCGGATCGCGCGCGCCTCCTCGTCAGGCCGGAGGGCCAGGTTGTCGGCGGACGACCCGAATCCCGACAGGTGCTCGATGCCGGCATCGAGGCACCAGCGGACGAACTCGAGCGCCATGCGCGCGCCCGCCATGTACCCCTCCGCGGGCGGCAGCGCGTGCTTCCGCGCGTAGCGCCGGTTCCCGTCCGGGATCACGGCGATGTGCCTGGGGACAGCCGTCAGCGAGCGCGCCTCGGACATCCGGCAGACCGCCTACTCGCCCTGGCGAGGGGGGACCAGACGCAGCCGGCCGACGTCGGCAGATGCCGGCGTCGGCTCGGCGTTCTTCACGCCTTCGGCGAGTATGCCGTCGCGGATGACCAGCACCCGATCCATCGCCGCGGCCGCCAGGTACGAATGTGTCACCAGGACGATCGACAGACCGAAGCTCTCCGTCGCCCGGTGCAGCAGGCTCAGGATCTCGTCGCCCGCCGCGCTGTCGAGGTTTCCCGTCGGCTCGTCGGCGAGCAGGAGACGCGGCCGCATGGCGAGCGCGCGCGCAATCGCCACCCGCTGCTGCTCGCCGCCCGACAGCTCGCTCGGCCGGTGCTCCGCGCGATGCGCGAGACCGACCGCGGCCAGCATCCTGGCGGCGCGCTCGTCGACGTCGCGTCGCGGCAGGTGCTCGGCCATCAGCGGTAGCCCGACGTTGTCGCGCGCGGACATCGTCGGCAGCAGGTTGAAGAACTGGAACACGAAGCCGATGTGACGCCGGCGGAACGCGGTCGCTTCGTCCGGACCCATGTCGCTCAGGCGCTGGCCGTCGACGAACACGTGGCCGGCCGTCGGACGGTCGAGCCCCGCGACGATGTTGAGCAGCGTCGTCTTGCCCGAGCCGCTCGGTCCCATGATCGCGACCGAGCCGCCTTCCTGTACACTGAACGAGACGTCGCTCAGCGCCCGAACCTCGCTGTCGCCGCGCCGGTAGGAACGCGAAACGGCCTGGATCTCCAGTACTGCGCGCGCCGTAGGCATCAGCTGCGGCCGCGTCGCTCCGGGCGCGTCCGCACGTCGCGTGTAGTATGCCCCGCGCTACAGCGTCAAGCGCCGGCGCGTCAGGGCGGGTCGCTCAGGGCGTGGCCCGGTGCACCGTCTCGCGTAACGCGCCGCGTGGTTCGATCGTCACCTCCCGTGCCGCCGGCTCCTCCGCGGTCGCGCCGCCGCTGCGCGTCGACCAGATCTTCAGGTCGTTCCGCAGGTCCTCGAGGAAGGCCAGATCCGCCGCCAGATGCCTCAGTTGCCGGGACAGCAAGACACGTAGCGGTTCGTACCCCCCGCCCTGGTCCTCGCTGGCGGCGGCGTCGACGGCGACACGATGCTGGCGCGCCAGCTCCTGGCTGCGCACCCAGAGCTCCTCGTGCCAACGATCGAGCAGGCGCTCCCGATCGCGAACCGGCACCCGACCGACGAAGAGCAGCCAACCGGCCAGGTCCCCGTCGCTCATGGGCGGCGAGAGGAGCCAGCGGTCGAAGCCGGTCCTGCCCTTCTCCGTGATGTGATAGGGGATGCGGCGCGTGTCGGCGTCGGGTGGATTGAGCCCCGTCTCCACGAGCCCGTGGGTCTGGAGCCGTCCCAGCTCGCGGTAAAAGTTGCCGGGACTCGCCGGGGCGCCGGAGTGAAGCCGGAATGCAGTCATCAGCTCGTAGCCGTGATGCATTTGGCCGTCACGTAAAAGCCCGAGAATGACGTGCCAGAGCATGGTCCCCCTCCTCACTCGCCCATCGATTCCGCTGATCGATAGGAGGCACCTGTCCCCGATGTCAAGATGAATCTTAACATGTCCCCTCAAATCGTCTAGTCCATGTGTGGCATCGATCTGCGGTGGCTACGACTGTCGGGCCTGGTCCTGGGGGTGTCCATCGCGCTCCCGGGATGCGGCACGATGCGCGCAGTCGACGCCCTGCGCCACGTCGACTTCGTGCTCGATCGAGTGACCGGGGTGCGGGTCGCCGGAATGCCGATCCAGGACGTTCGCTCACCGGACGACCTGACGACGGCTCAGGGCGCCAGGCTGGCGGCCGCCGTCCTCGGCGGCGACCTGCCGGTGGATTGCGACGTCATCGTCCGGGCGACCAACCCGGCCTCGAACCCCGTCGCCGCCGACCTGCTCCGCATGAACTGGACGCTCCTCCTCGACGGCCGCAAGGCCGCCGCGGGCGTGCTCGATCGGCGCTACACCATCGCACCCGGCCAGGCGGTCGAGATTCCAGTGCACGTCGCGCTCGACTTCGGCGACCTGCTGCGCCACCACGGACCGAACCTCATGCGCCTGGCACTCGCGCTGGCCGGCGAGACCTCGAATCCGGTCGACGTGAGCCTCCGCGTCGTGCCGCTGGTCGACACCCCGTTCGGGACGATGCGGTTCCCCACGCCCATCACGATCGTGCGACGCACGGTCGGAGCCGAGCGCTCTCGCTGAGCCTTCCGCGGCGTTCAGCACGCGCCGCCGCGCACGTGCCTCGTCGTCGTCGCGTGCTCGACGGATCGTTCCCATGTGATATGCGGCTCGCAGGACCCGGGAACCCGAGGTGAACGTACCCGTCGCCCCAGGGCCGAACCCGCGGCCGCCGATCGTCGTCACCGACCACCTGAGCCGTCGATTCGGCGAGCTCGAGGCCGTCAGCGACCTGTCGCTGCAGGTCGAGCGCGGGCAGATCTTCGGCTTCCTCGGTCCCAACGGCGCCGGCAAGACGACCACCATCAAGATGCTCTGCGGTCTCCTCCCGCCGACGAGCGGGCAAGCGTCGGTCGCCGGCCACGACATCGAGCGCGAGCGCGACCGGATCAAGCGGGAGACCGGCTACATGGCCCAGACGTTCTCGCTCTACCCGGACCTCACCGTGGAGGAGAACTTCCGCTTCTTCGGCGGCGCCTACGGAGTCTACGGCCAGGCCGCCACTCGCCGGATGGAGACGCTCTTCGCCCAGGTCGAGCTCGAGGACCTCCGCAGGGTGCAGGCCGGGCGCCTGTCCGGCGGCATGAAGCAGCGGCTCGCCCTCGCCTGTGCCCTGGTGCACGAGCCGGAGCTGGTCTTCCTCGACGAGCCCACCGCGGGCGTCGATCCCGCCAACCGCCAGCGCCTGTGGGACTTCCTCTACGCGCTGTGCGAGGGCGGGACGTCGCTCTTCATCACCACGCACTACCTCGACGAGGCCGAACGCTGCCATGCCGTCGGCTTCATGCTCGAGGGCCGGCTGATCGGCCACGGCGAGCCCCGCGTCCTGCGCGAGCAGCTGCGTGATCGGCTCGTCGGGGTCGAGGTGTGGCGAGCGGTCGACGCGATGCGCGCGCTGCGCATGCTCCCCGGAGTGGAGGACGTCACCATCCACGGGCGCGAGCTGCGCGTCCGCTTCGATCGCCGGGTCGACTGGCGTGCCATGGAAGGCCCGTTGCGCGAGACGGCGGTGCGGGCGGGAGTGCCGCTCGACCAGGTATACCCGCTCGATCCCACCCTCGAGGACCTGTTCCTGAGCTACGAGCGCCAGCACTCCGGGCGGGCATGATCCGGAACGTCTACCAACTCGCCCTGAAGGAGTTCCTGCATCTGGTGCGCGACCGGCGCACGCTCGCCTTTCTCATCTTCATCCCCACCGTCCTCACCGTCATCTTCGGGTACGCCATCGGCAACCCCCGTGTCACGGGCGTCCGGACCCGCGTCCTCGACCTCGACGGCGGCCGCATCGCCTACGAGTACGTCACCGCGATCGAGGACAGCCTCACCTTCAAGCCGGACGTCCGCGAGCACGCGACCGAGGGGGACGTCGCACAGGCCGAGGACGACCTGCTGCACGATCGCATCAATGCCTTCGTCGTCCTTCCGCCCGGGCTCAGCCGCGCCCTCGACGACGGCCGCAGCGCGACCGTGCGCCTGGTGGTCGATGGCTCGGACACCTTCATGGCGCCCTCCGTGCACGGCGAGCTCGCCAAGACCACCGTGACGCAGAACACCTTCGTGGTGGCCAACATGCTCGAGCGCGAGGGCAAGGCGCGCACCATCGAGGACGGCCTCACCCAGGCCGCGCCCATCCAGCTCGACACGACGTTTCGCTTCAACCCCGATCTGAAGAGCCAGAACTTCGTCATGCCGGGCGTCATCGGGCTCATCCTGCAGCTGCTCGCCGTCATCGTGATGGCGACCTCGATCGCGCGCGAACGCGAACGCGGCACCTTGGAGCAGCTCGCCGTCACGCCGCTGAGGCCGGCGGAGATCTTCATCGGCAAGCTCGTTCCCTACTTCGTCCTCGCGGTGCTCGACACGGTGAACGCCATGCTGGTGGCACGCTTCCTGTTCGGGGTCTCCCTCGCCGGGCACTACCCGGTCGTGGTGACCCTGCTCGTGGTCTTCATCCTGAGCTCGCTCGGGATCGGCCAGCTCATCTCGACGGTGTCGAAGAACCAGGGTCAGGCCGTCCTGCTCGCGGTCTTCTACATCATGCCGGCCTTCGTGCTCTCCGGAGCCTTCACTCCCATCGAGACGCAGCCCCAGAATGTCCGCCCGGCCTCGCTCCTCTTCCCGCTCACCTACTTCTGCCACGGCTTCCGCGCGGCGATCCTGCGCCAGGCGTCCTTCGCGGACGTCCGCGTCGATCTGCTCGCGTTGACGGCGTTCGTCCTCGTGACCTTCGGCGCATCGGTGCTGCTGCTGCGGATGCGACCGGACGTCCGCTGAGCTCGCGACCCGAGACGGCGTCACTCCAAGGAGACGCCGGTGACCGCGAACCACTTCTCCTCGCTGCCGGCGATGACGAAGACGATGGGCGCGACGCACTCCCCGGGGAGCTGGAGCTGCGCGTCGATGTCGGCGTTGCCCGAGGGGGTGGCCGGGAACCCGGCGGTCGTGATGTTCATCGTGACGATCTGCCCGCTCTCTTCCACCAGGCAGCTCAGGACCGCGCGGAACTGATCCTCGTCGTTCTTTCCCCGGAGCTCCGGCGGCACCTCGGGATCGTCGGTGAACACGAGGCCGCGCACCCGGATGCGCAGGTGGCCACGATTGGTGAGCCGGCCGGAGACTCCGGCGATCCTCCAGGGCAGCTCGTCGCCGATCAGATCGCGGATCGGATTGGCGCCGACGAACGCCTCGTCCACGCCGTACATGGTGTGGAAATCCATCACCACGCGGTTGCGATCCTTGGCGTGTGCCGCACTCACGGTGACCAGCAGGCAGAGCAACATGACGACCTTCTTCATCAGGCGTTCCTCCCGTTTGGATGGCGGTATGCGGATCGGACCCCTCGATCGCCGGTCAGAGGACGCGCGGCTCCGGCGGACTCCGCGCCCGGTGCGGAACCGGTGGCAGCGCCGTCGATCGTGTCGTCGGGACGTCGAGCATTCTTCGCCCGCGCAACCTCGTCCTGGCGTCCGCACGTCGACGCTCGGTGCAACCGCCACCCTCCGATTCGCCCCGCGTGGGACACCGGAGCCCTGCGTACGCCTCGACTCAGCTATGAGCGCCGCCAGAATGGTGTCAAGCCGCGATCTGCGATCGTCACGGACGCCGGGAGGTGGCTACTCATGTCCGGATTGCCTGTCCGGATACCGGCTTGGTGGCACGCCGAACTCGGCGCGGAAGGTCCGGATGAAGTTCGACAGATCCTCGAAGCCGACGTCGAGTGCGATGCTCGTGACCGGATCGCGCCGCGTCGCGAGCCGCCGCGCGGCCGCGCGCAGGCGAGCCCGCAGGAGCCACTGGTGGGGCGTGACCCCGGTCACGGCCCTGAACGTGCGGAGGAAATGGTACGGGCTCAGACCCGCGGTGTGCGCGAGCTCCGCCAGCGTGTGGCGCTCGTCGATGCGAGCCTCCAGCCGACGGAGCACGCCGGCGATCCGGGCGCGATGCGACCGCACGGTGCTGGTCGGGTCCCGGCGCCGATCGTCGATCCCCCGGACGCCGGCGGCGGCGAGCTCCAGCGCGATCTCTTCCAGCGAGTCATGCCGTTCCATCGGGACGCGATCGCGATCGAAGGCACAGCGCGGCGCTCCGGCGTCGTGCGCGAGCCGCTCGAACAGGTCCGGATCGAACTGGAACGAGAGACACCGATCGCCCTCGCCGTGCTCGTGCGAGCATTCGAACGCCTGCCCGGCGTTTCCCAGGACGACGGCGCCGGACGACATCAGCGAGGAGCCGCGATCGGTGCGGTAGACGAAGGCTCCCGACAGCACGAGCGAGATGGTGACCGCCGCCTGTCGTTCCTCGAAGGGACGATCCCGGGGTCCCGACGTGCAGACCATGTCGACGACCTGCCACCCCTCGCCCGCCGCCACGACGGTGCCCGTGTTGGCGCCCTTCTCGCCCCGGTGCGCCTTGCGGCGGAGGGCCATCGCGAGCGGATCCGGGGTGGATGTGTGCGGCCAGTGCACGTTCAGCGGGGACCCCGAGGGCGCGCCGATCGGCGCCGGAGCTTGATCCGGTTGGTGGTGGCGTATCCGGCGCGTTCGAACGCGCGCCACATGTACCAGCTGGCCACGGTCCGGTACGGACGCCAGCGCTCGCCGAACGCGAGCAGCTCCTTCGCCGTGGGCATGTGCTTCTTGCCGTACGCGACGGCCCAGCCTTTCCGGACGCCGAGATCGTGAACGGGAAGGACGTCGGGGCGGCCGAGCCGGAAGATCAGGAACATCTCGACCGACCAGACACCGATGCCACGGACCGAGACCAGCCGATCGACCAGCTCCTGGTCGGACATCGCCCGGGCCTGCGCGAGAGTCGGCACGACGCCCGCCAGCGTCTTGCGGGCGAGGTCCTTCATCGCGAGTACCTTCGCACCGGAGAGACCCGCCTTGCGCAGGACCGGCCTGCGCAGCCCGAGCATCTCCTCCGGCGTGGGCAGCTTGCCGTTGCGACCGAGCGCCCGGACGCGAGCGAAGATCGTGGCCGCCGCCTTTCCCGAGATTGATTGATGGGTGATCGCCTCGACGAGCGCTTCGTAGGGAGAGTGCAGGCCGCGGAACTCGAGCTCGAACGCGCGCGTCTCGTCGATCAGGCGCTCGAGACACTGGTCCCCCGCGGCGAGGCACTCGATCGCCGCGGCGACATCGAAGGGAAGCGTCCGGCTCCGCGCAGCCATGCCCGAATCTCCCGATCGGCGACGGCACGGTCAACCGGCCTGCGTCGGCGAATCGATGTCGCAGTCCCGCCCGTTCCTCTCCCGGCGGTCGTAGGACGGCTCGCAGGATCGCGCGATCCGGCTCTGCCCGCGTGCAGTTCGGCGCCTCGACGGCGCCGAGACGCATCGTCCCAGGCATCTCGTAACAGGTTATCCGTTGACGCGAACGCGCCGGTATGTACACGACGAGCATCATGCGCTCTCGCACCGCAGCCGTCGCATCGATCCTGGCACTCGCCCTGGCCACGACGCTCGTCGCACCCATTCCCGCGCACGCCCGGAAGCTCCAGTGGTCCCGGAGCCTGCCGAAGTGCGAGCCGCCGGCCGTGTTCTACTCGTCGAAGCACCGGGCCGGCAGCCTGCCGTGCTGTCCGGCCGTCGAGGGCGTGTGCGCCGGCGGGCTGGCGTGTCCGGCGAGCGGCGTCTGTGCGGGCGACGGCAAGGCCTGCGCGGCGTCACCCATCGTCCCGCGACCGAACGTGGTCCTGTTCATCTCGGACGATCAGGGTTCCTGCGACTACGGCACCGCGGGCGAGTGTCGCAGCGTGCAGTCCGGCACGCCGATCCCGCCGCCCTCCACACCCAATCTCGATCTCCTCGCCGGCTACGGCACGATCTTCCCGATCGCGCACAACACCGCGTCCTGGTGCTTTCCGTCCCTCGCCACGATCGTCACGGGCCGCTACCAGAAGAGCTTCGTCCGCAAGGGCAAGGTCGGCGAGAAGTTCGTCACCATCCCGAAGGCCCTGCACACCCTCGGCGACGATCCCAGCGCGCCGATCGATCCCTTCAACAGCCGCAACCGCGTCGGCGGGTACTGCACGTTCCTGGGCGGCAAGTTCACCGCCTCGACGGGTGATGCCGGGTTCGACGCGCTCGCGCGCGGCCGCAAGCTCGGGCGCACCGACTGCGTCGCCGGGCCGCCCGGCAGCCCTCCCCGTTGCGGCTCGCAGACCACGCCGTCGTTCTACAGCCCCGCGACGATCGTCAACATGGAAGACCTCTTCACGTTCACCGAGAGCCTCTTCCTGCGCGTCCCGGGGGTCACGCCCGCCGCGTACACGATGCAGCACTTCTTCGCCTGGGTCGCGCCCCGCGTCCCGCACCAGCCCCTCACCGCGCCGGACGCCATCCAGAGCTACCTCTTCGGCGGCGTGGAGCCGCCGGCGCTGGGCGGCCTCCTCCAGCTCGGCAAGTACTGCACCGGTGGCGCCTGTCCGCCGATGGTGAACGCCTTCCGCGAATCCAACTTCGGCAACCAGTACGAGTACTACGCCAACCTCTGGTGGGTGGACGACAGCGTCCGGGAGGTCCGGGAGTATCTCGTGCGCGCGGGCGCGCCGCACTGCATCGGCACCGATGGCCAGGGCCGCTACGAGGTGTCCGACCCGGCGAAGTGTCCGGGGACGTGGGCGTCGAGCGTGTCGCCGGATCTCAGTCGCAACACCGTCATGATCTACATGAGCGACAACGGCTGGTTCCTGCCCAACTCGAAGCACGTGTTCACCGAGAACGGCTACCGCACCCGGATGATCGTCTTCGACCCGCGCACGCTGCCCTCCGTGCCGGGGTGGGACGGCACCCAGCAGACGCCGCCGCCCGCGAACGAGACCCTCGAGCTCGCGCACTCGACGGACGTGCTTCCCACCGCGCTGGGATACGCCATCGGCTCGCCGGGCTCGCAAGCCTGCCCGCTCAGTCCCGATGGCTCTCGCTGCGACGGCAAGGACCTGCGGCCGTACGTCTTCCCGGCGAGCGCCGGGAGCGGCCCCGGCGTCCCGTTACGCCACTCCCTCTGCGGCCATCATACCCAGCGGCCGACGTCGCCGACGACGCAGCGCTATCTCCTCACGCGCCCGGGCAGCGTGGGGCGCTGCACGAATCTCGCGGCGCCGGCCTGCGCGACGGACGCCGCGTGCGGCCCCGGCGCCACCTGCCTCGGCGGTCACTGCGCGTCGGGCACCGAGGAGGTTTGTGCGGGCTCCGGACAGTGCGCCGCGGGCGCGAAGTGCCTCGGTGGCCGATGCCGTGTCGCGCCGGCGTGCGTCGACGACGCCACCTGTGCGGCGTTGTTCCCCGGCGGCCAGTTCGCCTGCGTCGAGCCGGAGACCAGATGGTGCCGCAACGCGCCCGCCGTTCGCTGCGGCAGCAACGCCGACTGCCCGGTCTGCCCGGCCGGTCCGGGCCCGACGCCGCCGCCCTGCGCGCGCCTGTGCGAAGCCCGCCAGCTGAAGCTCTAC
The DNA here is from genome assembly GCA_963815115.1 of uncultured delta proteobacterium. Classification (GTDB taxonomy): domain Bacteria; phylum Desulfobacterota; class Binatia; order DP-6; family DP-6; genus CAVQLX01. The sequence continues at coordinate 662,855 of CAWFFN010000007.1, forward strand.
ATCTCGGCGCCCGCGCTCGAGCTGACCGATCTCTTCCTCGATCCGGACGAGCACGGCCTGCACGCCGGCATCGAGGGCGAGGGCACGATCGCCCACGACCTGTCGCAGCCGGGCGGCTACACGAGCACCATGTCGCGGCTCGAGTGCTGCGTCGACAGCTGGTGGCCAGAAGGAGCGAACGGCAGCACGTGCAGCGGCGGCTGTCCGGCGGACTTCGTCTGCAACCAGTGACCCCGGACGGGCGATCTCGGCGGTGATCGAGCAACGCGGCTGACCGGAGCGACCGGGCCCGCTCGCCCGCCCTTGTGGCGAGGCGCCAGCGAGAGCAGGGATTGTCGGATGATGAAGGCGATCCTGCGTGCCAGTCGTCATGTCGTCGTCGCGGCCAAGGGAGTTCCCGACCCGCCAGCGCCCGGGCAGCTTCACCATCGACGAGGCGCTCGAGGCGCCGAGCAAGGCCTCCGAGCAGCACTGATCGATGGAAGGAGACGGGTAGTGACTCGTTCGAGAATCGTTGGCCTGCTCGCATGCGTCGCAGTCGGTGCGACCGCTCTGTCCGTACAGGCCGCATCCACTCTGCCCAACATCGTCGTCATCCTCGCCGATGACCTCGGTAATGCCGACCTCGGCTATCGCGGCGGTGAGATCCATACGCCCAACATCGACGCACTGGCGAACGGCGGAGTGCGGCTGGAGTCGTTCTACGGCCAGCCCGTCTGCACGCCGGCACGCGCTGCGCTGATGACCGGGCGGTATCCGATGCGCTATGGCCTGCAGACCCTGGTGATCTTTCCCAGCCACACCTACGGCCTGCCGACCGACGAGCGCACCCTGCCACAGGCTCTCAAGGAGGTCGGCTACCAGACGGCGATGGTCGGCAAATGGCACCTCGGTCATGCCGACAGGAAGTACTGGCCGCAGAACCGCGGCTTCGACTATTTCTACGGCAACGTCGTCGGCGAGGTCGACTACTTCACCCGGGAACGTGGCGGAGTGGTCGACTGGCAACGCAACGGGAAGTTCCTGAAGGAGCCCGGATATTACACGGAGCTCATCGGGAACGATGCCGTGCGCATCATCGAGACCCACGATACCTCGAAGCCGCTGTTCCTCTACGTCGCTTCGCTGGCGCCGCACGCTCCGTACCAGGCGCCCCAGAAGTACGTCGATGCGTACAAGGACGCGATCAAGGATCCGATGCGGCGGACCTATGCCGGCATGATCACCGCGCTCGACGACCAGGTCGGGCGGATCGTTGCGGCGCTCAAACAAAAGAAGATGCTCGACAACACGATCATCGTGTTCTCCGCCGACAACGGAGGTGCGACCAGCGCGCTGTTCGCCACCGGCGCCAGATCCCCGGAGGAGCGCGAGGAGAGCGGCGGCGTGGAGCTCGGCGCCAAGCCGCCGGCTTCGAACGGCAACCTCCGCGGCGGGAAGGGGAGCCTGCACGAGGGCGGCGTGCGCGTGCCGACCATCGTCTACTGGCCGGCGAAGCTCAAGCCTGCCGTCGTCAACGAGGCGCTGCACATGGTGGACGTGATGCCCACCCTGCTGGCGCTGGCCGGCGCCCAGGGCAGCCCCGATCATCCCTTCGACGGCAAGGACATGTGGCCGACGCTGGCCGAGGGGAAGCCGTCGCCGAACGAGGACATCCTGATCAACGTCGAGCCGTTCCGCGGCGCCATCCGCAAGGGCAACTGGAAGCTCGTCCAGATCGCCCTGCTGCCAGGCAAGGTGGAGCTGTTCGACCTGGCGCAGGACCCCGGCGAGAAGAACAACGTCGCCGATGCCAATCCCGAAGTCGTCAAGGACCTGCAGGCGCGCCTGCTGCGCTACGCGCAGGAGCAGGCGCCGGACCAATGGATCAAGGCGCAGCCAGCGTTCCTGGGAGCGCAAGGCAAGACCGTGCTCGATCCCGACTTCGACATCGACGACGGTGGTCTGCCGCATGAGAAGCCGGTCCTTCCCGCAAACTGAAGCCACGCAAGGAGGAAACATGACGCCAAAACTGGCGGCCGAGTTTCTGGGCACGTTCTGGCTGGTTCTTGGAGGATGCGGCAGTGCCGTACTGGCGGCGACCTTCCCCGGCGTCGGGATCGGTCTGCTCGGCGTCTCGCTCGCGTTCGGGCTCACCGTGCTGACGGGGGCGTACGCCTTTGGCCCGATCTCGGGCGGCCATTTCAATCCTGCCGTCTCGGTCGGGTTGTGGGCCGGCGGCCGCTTCCCGGGTGCGCAGCTGATCCCCTCCAATCGAAGGAGCACGAACATGCGTACGATCTGGACATCGATGGTAGCACTGGCCGCAACGCTGACGCTGGCGGGCGTCGCTCATGCCGGGGTGGTCGACCCGCATTGCACGGTCGGCAAGGCCGCGAAGGGTGCGGCGGAGAGGTCCACTGTTGGCGTCGGGAACCGCTGCAAACCGGCGAAGACTGCAAAGGATGCCGTGGGCATCGACAACAAGAAGAAGCCTGGCAAGAGCGACGGTCCGCTCAACAATAGGTGAGGCAACGTCGGCGAAGCCGAATCCGGCGACGACGATGTGGGCACCTTGATGCACCGCAGCGTGGAGGAACCGCTATGAGGAGTCTTCGGCTCGCGGGTGTCGGGGTCCTGTATTGCCTCGGCGTCCTCGCCACCCCGCAGGCATGCGCGGCCGCCGCTCCCACGGACGGGTCCGTCCTGCCGTTCCCGCCGACCCCGTCGGCAAGCGTCGCCGCGCCGAGGCTGCAGGATTCGAAGCACCAGCGGCGCGTGGAGACGAGCAGGCTCCCGAAGGACGCTCCCAACATCCTCATCATTCTGCTCGACGACGTCGGCTTCGGCCTGCCCGACACCTACGGCGGGCCGGTCCATACGCCCACGCTCTCGCGCATCGCGAGCCAGGGCATCAGCTACAACGCCTTCCACACCACATCGATCTGCTCGCCGACGCGGGCATCGCTGCTCACCGGGCGCAACCACCAGCGGGTCGGTTCCGGAACCATCGCCGAGCGCGCGGTGGACTGGGACGGCTATACCGGCGTGATTCCCAGGACGTCCGCGACCCTGGCGAAGGTCCTCGGATACTACGGATACAAGACCGCCGCCTTCGGCAAGTGGCACAACACGCCCGCCACCGAGACCACGGCGATGGGGCCGTTCACCCTCTGGCCGACGGGTGAGGGCATCGGCTTCGACTACTTCTACGGCTTCCTCGCCGGCGAGACCTCGCAATGGGAGCCGCGGCTGGTCGAGAACTTCAACCCGGTCGAGCCGCCGCACGACGAGAAATACCACCTGAGCGAGGACCTGGCGGACAAGGCGATCACGTGGATGCGGAAGCACCGTGCGTTCTCGCCCGACAAGCCGTTCTTCATGTACTGGGCGCCCGGCGCCGCGCACGGGCCGCACCACGTCTTCAAGGAGTGGGCAGACAAGTACAAGGGGAAGTTCGACGACGGCTGGGATGCCCTGCGCGAGCGCACCTTCCAGCGCCAGAAGGAGCTCGGCTGGATCCCCGCGGACACCAAGCTCACGCCACGGGCCGAGACCATGGCCGCGTGGGACAGCATCCCGGAGTCGGAGCGTCCCTTCCAGCTGCGGTTGATGGAGGTGTTCGCCGGCTTCGTCGAACACGTCGATGCCCAGGTCGGAAAAGTGATCGACGAGCTGGACCGCCTCGGCATCCGCGACAACACGATCGTGATCTACATCTTCGGCGACAACGGCTCGAGCGCCGAAGGCCAGAACGGCACCATCAGCGAGCTGCTGGCACAGAACCAGATCCCCAACACCATCGCGCAGCAGCTCGCGGCGCTGAACGCGCTCGGCGGCCTCGACGCCCTGGGCGGACCGAAGGTGGACAACATGTACCACGCCGGCTGGGCCTGGGCCGGCGACACGCCGTTGCGCTACACGAAGCTGATCGCCTCGCACTTCGGCGGCACACGGAACCCGATGGCGATCTCGTGGCCGGCGCGCGTCAAGCCGGACAAGACGCCGCGGTCGCAGTTCCACCACGTGAACGACGTCGTGCCGACGATCTATGAAATACTCGGCATCACGCCGCCGAAGGTGGTGGATGGCTTCCCGCAGGACCCGATCGACGGCACGAGCATGGTCTACACCTTCGCCGACGCCAAGGCGCCCGGGCGTAAGGCTACCCAGTATTTCGACAACAACGGCAGCCGCGGCATCTACCACGACGGCTGGTATGCCTGCACATTCGGTCCCCTGACGCCGTGGCTCACGGTGAGCCCGGGTCTCGCCACCTGGGACTCGAGCAAGGACGTCTGGGAGCTCTACGACCTCAGGACCGACTTCTCGCAGGCCGACGACCTGGCGGCGAAGGAGTCCAAGCGGCTCGAAGAGATGAAGGCGTTGTTCCTGAAGGAAGCGAAGGCGAACAACGTCTTCCCGATCGGCGCCGGCATCTGGCTGCGCATCCACCCGGAAGATCGCGTCAAGACGCCGTACACGAGCTGGCAGTTCGACGCGACGACGATACGCATGCCCGAGTTCACCGCGCCGGGCCTGGGCCGCGAGAGCAACCACGTGACGGTCGACGCCGACCTGGGCGAGAACGCGTCGGGTGTGCTCTATGCGCTGGGCGGCGCCTCCGGAGGCCTCACGCTGTACATGGACAAGGGCGAGCTCGTCTACGAGTACAACATGATGATCATCGAGCGTTACACCGCCCGCACGCAGGAGAAGCTGGCGCCCGGCAAGCACACGATCGAGGTGGACACGACGATCGCGAAGCCCGGCGCGCCGGCGGAGGTGGTGCTCACGGTCGACGGCAAGGAGGTCGCCCGCACGACGGTCCAGCGCACCGTGCCTGCGGCCTTCACAGCGAGCGAAACCTTCGACGTCGGGGTCGATCTCGGCTCGCCGGTGTCGCTCGACTATTTCGATCGGAGGCCGTTCCGGTTCGACGGGACGATCGCCGCAGTCAACGTGCACCTGAAGTAAGAGAGCGGCACAGGAGACGCTACCGGAACCAGGCGCGAAGGTGATGCACTCCGGTGACCGGATGGGACGCCACCGGCAGATGCGCCGGCCGATCTCGATCATGAGCAGCGTGCCGGCGAAGGCGCCGCCGGCGAAAATCGAACCCGCGACCCACTGGTTCATGGTCCGTCAGAGACGACCTCAGGACAGTGGAAAAGGCAACATGAGCAGCACGAGCAGTCGGCCGCCGACCACCCCCCCGGCGGGTCATTGCGCCCACTCCAGCCGAAACCCCCGCCGCCCGAGATCCTCCGAGTCGAGGAACAGTCACCGATTTCTGGCCAGCTCTCATGCTGGGGCCAGCCCCGCTGCCCCCGAGCCGGGCAGGCGATCACGGTCGCGATCAGCGCGGGTACGAGCGGCATCGAGAGCCGCACTGATCGCATTCTACCAAGGGACAGTATCCAGGGGTCCTGCCGAGGGCTATGCCTCGGTGCAGTAGACCGCAACGCAATCCGCCGCCCTCATCGCGCTCGAGCCCGATCCCATCCTTCCCGCCCAGCTCATTGGCCGCTGCCGCCTCGATGCCTCGGCGATGCCGGAGAAGCGCCTCCTGCTCGCAGTGCTCGAGGAAGCGGTGATCACGTTCCAGCGCTACACGACGAGCACGCGGCGCCGCGGACAGCGACTCTTCCGGGAGGCCGAGGCGTGGATCGTATCGGACGACGTGTGCTGGGCGTGCAGCTTTGAGAACGTCTGCGACGTGCTCGGATTCGACAGCCAGTATCTGCGCCAGGGACTGCTGGCCTGGCGCGACCGCCAGCGACGCACAAAGACGGCACCGGCGCCGTACCGACATCCCTTCCGCCGCCTCAGCGGATCCCGCACCCGCGCCATCGGACGCCCGATCGGCATCGGATGATCACCCGTCCTCGCGATCCGTGTCCGGTTAGAAGGGATCCTCGCTGCGAACCCTGGTGTGCATCCTGTTGATATACTATTGACTTTCGCGTTTCGCTCGGGTCGGGCTTGATGTCAGCGGGGGTACGTTACGGACGGATTTCTCAGGGGCTCGAGACGCGCCCATAGGCGCACGCCCGGATCCGAGGCGTGGGCGTGAGCTCCGCCGCGTTGGGGGCTGTGGCCCTCCGCCTCGTCCTGCTTGCCGCACTCCTCCCCGCCGCGACCGCCGCGGCGGCGCCGGTCCCCTCTCTGACCACCACCGACCCCGGTGAGATCTTCCAAGGAACCGGGTTCACCTCGCAGGTCTGCCTCAAGAACTCCGGCTCCGCGGGATCGATCGGCTTCGAGCCCGAGCTCGGTCTCGTCCTTCCGCCGGGCGTCACCTTCGTCGGCGCGACGTTCCAGGGTCTCACCGTCCGGACGAACGCGATGGGAACATGCACCGACCCGGCAGGGTGCACGTTCACCGACCCCGCCTCCGGGACTCTCCGTCACGGTTGCGAACGGCGAGTCGGCGCTCTCGCTCAGCTACCCCGTCGGCTCGGTGGGGACCGACCTGATCCCGCTGTGCATGGACATGAGCTTCACGCTGGCCGGCTCGCCGACGACCAGCGTCGGCCAGCCGCTCCAGATCGGCGTGATCCCGATCTTCACCCTCGGCGCCGACGCGATCGACAATCCGGAGACCGACCCCCCGATCACGGGCGGCAGGCAGGACCTCACCGTCATCCCGACCGTGCTTAAGCTGGAGAAGTCCCTCCCCGCGCCCGAGGGCGAGACCGCGACGGGGCCGAACTTCCCGCGCACCGTGTCGCTCCTGGTGCGGTTGCCCCGGGCGAGTCGGTGCAGAACGTGGTCGTCCAGGACGTCCTCCCGCCGACCCTGCAGTTCCAGGCGTTGACCGACGCGGCCGGATGCTCGCAGACCGAGGTCCCGAGCACCTCGGTGCCCGGGCGGCACCTTGACGCTCGGCTGCGGCACGGTGACCACCGACCGGACCATCACCTTCACCGTCTTCGTGCCCGACCTGGACGCCGGCGGGGTGCCGGTCCTGAGCCACGCGTCGCCGAGTGCCCGGCCGATCGTGAACGACTCCAAGGCATCGGCGACGTTCGACGACGATGCCAACCCGGCCACGCCGCCCGTGACCATCAGCGACGACGCTGCGCCCACCGACGCCACGATCACGGCCAAGGCCGCACCGATCAGGAAGTCGGTCGGGATCGTCACCGACCAGGCGCCCCTCGGGCTCACCCCCGGCGATACCCTCGAGTACACGATCGTGCTCGACGTGTCGGACTTCTTCAGCCTCACCCAGCTCACGTTCACCGATGAGCTGGGCGACGGACAGACCTTCGACTCGTCCTTCACGCCGACGTTCGACGTGCGCGAGAACGGCGTCACCACCAGCGGGAGCTTCGCCCTGGGCACGTCGTATGGCGTGGCCGCCAAGGACGCATCGGGCCAGACGGCCGTCACGCTCGACCTGTCGCGCGCCCTGACGGACGCGGGCCGGGACGCCATCCTCGCCGGGGACGCGAGCCGCCGACGGCGCGATCGGCCAGGGCGCCACCACGGCCACCATCAAGTTCCGCGCCGTCGTCGATGCGGCGTTCACGCGGCCCCGTATCGGGGACGCCGGATCTCGACGACGGCGATCCCATCGACAACTCGGTGAGCCTCACCACGCAGGTCGTGGGCGGCGGGCTGCTGTCGCCCGTGGACAGCAGCGACACGCAGATCCGGGTCGTGACGCCCCAGCCCTTCGTGAAGTCCGTCTATGCCTTCAACGGCAGCACGACGTTGCCGAGCCCGCTCCTGGTCGGAGCCGGCGACACGGTCACCTTCCGGCTGAAGGTCGACCTCTCGGCGACGACGTTCGAGATGCCCAGGCTGGTGGACTACCTGCCCCTGCCCCTGTTCGAGGCAACCGAGGTCGTCGGACTCGATACCGTCAATGACATTCCGGCAGCGGGTCGATTTGGCCGGGGACCGGACGACACCCTGGTGCCGCAGCTTCCCAGCTTCACCTTCAACGTCGATCCGGCGCAGAACTCGTTGACCTTCACGCGCACCCGCGTTCACGCCGTCGGGTCCGGCCATACTCGACCTCCTCTTCACGGTCACTGCCACCACCGATCCCGTCGCCGATCGCCTCGACTTCCTGAACATCGCCACCGCGGATCGCACCAACAGCTTCGGCGAGCCGTTCACCGACACGTCAGCGGCGCCGGTCACGACCCGCGCGCCACAGCTCACCATCACCAAGGAGATCGTCGGCTCGACCAACGGCAGCTCCGGCGCTACCACGCCGCCGGCGGGATTCGACGCGGGCTGGCAGAACGCGGACGGCGGCGATCAGATCACGTTCCGCCTGCACGTCGAGAACCACGGCAGCCGCGATGCGGTCGACGTCCGGCTACAGGACCGCTGGGCGCAGCAGGGCGCCGCGGGCCAGGGATACTCGTCCTGCACGATCGATTCGATCGCCGACGGCGCCGGCACGCCGCTCGCCTTCACCGGCGACCTCTTCGCCGGTACGCTCGCGCTCACCGATCCGCTGCCGGCGAACACCAATCAGACGCTCGACCCAGACGAGCAGGCGCTGATCACCTTCACCTGCACCGTCGACCCGCAGTTCTCGCCCGGGCAGCCGATCGACGACACGGCCCAGCTGACGAACTACGCGGCCATTGCCGGCGGTCCGAACTACGCCACCAACACGCTCCAGCTCGTCCGCAAGGCGCGGGTGAGCCTGCGCGGCGTCACCGGCATCACGAAGCAGATCACCGGCTCGTCGCTGCCGGGCTCGACGCCCAACAGCAACGTCAACAAGGGCGAGCAGCTCACCTTCCAGATCGTGACGACCCTCTCGGAGGGGACGTATCCGGGATTCGCGCTCACCGACAGCACGACCACCATCCCGTCGCCGTTGACCTGCGGCAGCGGCGGAGTGGCGTGCAGCGCCAACGTGAGCGTCAACGGAACCACCGTCTCGGTGGCGTCCACGCCGCAGAGCACGTCCGGCACCATCACCTACACCTACACGCAGCAGAAGACGGCGGCGGGCAGCAACACGGCGGCGGTGGCGGCGTCGAACGACCCGGGCGGCTCGGCGAGCACGAGCTGGACCCTGGACAATCCCAATCCCACCATCGCGAAGACGCTCGCTCCGTCGTCGGTGCAGGCCGGTGACGTCGTCACCATCACGCTCCAGCTCGGGAACTCCGACAGCAACAACCCCATGTTCCAGTGCGTCGTCACCGACGTGCTGGACCCGAACGTCTGGGACCTCGCGAGCGTCACGGCGGGCACGACGCCCGCGGGCTACGCCTTCGCGTACAACCAGGGCTCGGGCACCGTCACCTACACGGCAAGCGATACCACGGCGGCCTGCCCCACGGGTACCGCCATCTTCACCGCCGCGATCCGGAGCGACGTCACCACCGGCTCCAACGCGCAGAACAGCGCGTCGATCCATGTGCGCACACTGCCCTCGAATCACCCGAACGAGGCGGCAGGTGGCGACGTCACCGCCACCTCGACCAAGCCCATCACCATCCTCTCCGCGACCTCGAAGGGGAAGATCATCACCGCCACGTCCGAGAGCAGCACCGATCCCGGCGACGCCTCGGTGGCCTCGACGCCGCCGGTGGCCATCGGCGAGGTGGTCACCTACAGCATCTCCTTCGGCTTCCCGCAGGGGGTGACCCGGAACGTCTTCCTGTCCGACCTGCTCCCGGCCGGGCCTCACCCTGGTCCCGGGAACGACCACGCTCGACCGCAGCGGAACGGACATCACGACCGCGGCGAATCCCGGGGGCATCAACGCCGGCACCCCCGGGAACCCCCGTGCCGGTCAACGCCGTCGTGGCCGGCACAGCAGCTGACGCTCGCGCTCGGCGACGTCACCAAGGCCGTCGGGGGTGGCACCGGGCAGCTCACGCTCGCGCTCCAGGCCGTGGTGGCGAACGTCGCCTCCAACAACGCCGGCGCGACGCTCACCGACACGGCCAGCCTGAGCTTCACACCTCTCAGCGGTACCCGCCGTGACGGTGAACACGAACGCGGTCGCCGTCCGCGTCGCAGAACCCGTGGTCCGGGTCACGAAGGAAGCCGACCCGACGCCGGCGAGCGCTGGCGACCCGGTCACGTTCACGCTGGACATCACCAACGCGGCCTCGGGAGGCGCCGCGGCCTCCGCCTTCGACTGGACCTTCTCCGATCCGCTGCCCGCGCGGTACCTGTCGCCGGCCCTGGTCAGCGTGGACCCCGGCACGACCGGCGCGGTGGCCACGGCCGGCTTCACTGGCAACACGCTGAGCGGCACCATCGATCAGCTGGATCCGGGCGAGACGGTTCGCATCACCTACACCGCCTTCGTCGATCCCTCGGCAAACTTCGCCGAGACCATCACCAATACCGCCACGGCGAGGGCGACGAGCCTGCCGGGAGCCCGCGGCACCGCCAGCGCCACGCCCGGCGCGCCGGGCGCTCCGAACGGCGAGCGCGACGCCTCCGGCGGCGTCAACGACCTCACCGACGACGGCTCCGCCACCGTGACCGTCAGCCAGCCGGTGCTCGCGAAATCGCTCGAGCAACCACAAGCCTACTATGCCGTCGGCGAGATGCCGGTGTTCGGGCTCCAGATCGGCGCGCCGCGCGGCACCACGGACCGCATGGTGGTACGCGACGTCCTGCCGGCCGGGCTCACGTTCAAGGTCGGCTCGCTGCAGGCGCACCTGGCCGACCAGATCACGACGTCACGCGGCGTCCGCTTTCTCGACGAGAGCACGCCCGGCTTCGTCACGGTCTCGGGCAATACCCTGATCCTCGACTTCGGCACGGTGATCGCCACCCGGGCGGGCAACATCGACGTCACGTACACGACGACGGTCGACAACGTCATCGGCAACCAGGACGGGACGCTGCTGGCCAACGATGCGACCCTCGCCTTCGCCGACCCGACGGATCCGGCCCGCGACATCACGGTGGCGCCCTCGCAGACGGCCGACCCCGTGCGCGTCGGGGAGCCCAACCTGTCGATGACGAAGAAGGTCACCGCAGGCGCCACCGGCTCGCAGGCGGGCGACACGGTGTCGTTCGAGGTGACCGTCGCCAACGGCGGCAACACGACGGCGTTCCGGCTCGACTGGAGCGACACGCTGCCGGTCGGGGCGTCCGGGATCGCGAACGCGCAGCTCCGGACGCAGGGGGGAGACGTGTTCCTCAACGGCACCGGCACCTCGGTGACGTCGTCGAACCTGCACGTCAGGACGACCGCGCGCCCCGGCGACACGCTGGACCTCGCCTCCACGACCGCCGGGGATGCGGCCGACACCGTGCAGCTCGCGCCCGGAGCCTCCATCATCATCGACTTCGATTGCGTCCTCGAGAACACCGTGACGCCGGCCCAGGTGCTGAACAACGTCGCCACGGCATCGTATTCGAGCCTCGTGGACGGCGGCCGCGACGGCTCGAACGGCGGCGACGACGACACCGACGACCGGCTGAACAACTACAACGAAACGGGGGCGCGCCTCCGTCACCGTGGCGTCGCCGGTGAACGTCCAGAAGACGGTGACGCCGACTCGCTACGCCGTGGGCGAGCTGGTGACGTTCACCCATCGGGTGGACGTCATCCAGGGGACCACGCCGAGCCTTGTCTTCACCGACGTGCTGCCGGCGGGTCTCACCTTCGTCAGCCAGGCCATTGCCGTCGGCAACCAGGGCATGACGCTCGGCAACCCGACCTACAACACCCGCCTGGGAACCGGGCAGACGGTCAGCTTCGATCTGGGGGACGTCGGCAACCCGAGCAACGGCATCACGACGGACGACTTCGTCGAGATCGACATCACGGCCCGCGTGGACAACGTGGCGGCGAACCAGAACGGCACCGTCCTGCGCAACGGCGAGGCGGCGGACGGCTCGCAGGTCTTCGTCACCTTCAACGGCGGGACCCGTGTCGACTTCGACGCCGATCCTGCGACACCGGGGGCGCAGGGCCGGCCGATCGACGTGGTGGAGCCCGTGCTCGGGGTCACGAAGACGGCGTCGCCCACGGACCCGGCACTCGGCAAGCTCGTCACCTACACCGTCACGGTCCGCCATCTCGCCGCGAGCCGGGCCGACGCCTTCGACCTGGTCATGACCGACACGCTGCCCGTCGGGCTGCACTACGTGGACGGCTCGGCGACGCTGCCGCCGGCCGACGTCAGCGTCGCCGGGCAGACGCTCACGTTCCGCGCCGGCGGCCTGCCGCTGGCGCTCGGGGCAGCGAGCTTCACCTACCAGGCGACGGTCGATCCGAGCGCCGCGGTCGGAACGCCACTCAGCAACAACGCGCAGCTCGTGTGGTCGAGCACCCCGGAGGCCACCGGCGCGGCGGACAGCGGCCGCACCGGCCAGGACGGCGCGGGCGGGCTGAACGACTACGTTGCGAGCGCTGCGGCGCCGCTGACTCCGAGCGCCGCCACGCTGGTCGAGGCGACCAAGACGGTGCTGGACACCAACGGCGGCATGCTCGAGCCGGGGGACACGCTCGAGTACACGGTCGTCCTCGCCAGCCCGATCACCAATGTCACCGGCGTCGTCTTCCAGGATCCGGTGCCGCAGAACACGACGTACGTTCCGGGCACGCTCCAGTCGACCGCCGGCACGGTGGATGACAGCGGCGCCCCGCTGCTCCGGGTGGCCGTCGGCCCGATGGCGCCAGGCGCCGCGGTCACCATCACGTTCCGTGTCACGGTCAACTCCGGGGTGGCTGCCGGGACGGTGATCGTCAACCAGGGCGTCGTCGATTCCGACGAGACGGTGCCGGAACCCACCGACGCGGACGGCGTCGACGCGAATGGCGACCAGCCCACGACCATCGTGGTGGGTCCGGTAGTGCAGCCACAGAACCCGCTCTACGTTCAGAAGACCGTCCAGCTCTTCGCCGACCAGGACGGCAACGGCGTGGTCACCGCCGGCGACGAGCTGCGCTACACGCTGATCTTCTCCAACACGGGCACGACGACGCTCACCAACATCGCTCTCACCGACACCATCCCGACCGGCCTCACCAGCACGGTGCCGCCGCAGACCACCATCACGGGAGGCGGCAACCGGATCAGGGTCATCGGCCAGTCGGTCGCGGTCACGATCCCGTCGCTCAACGTGGGCGAGTTCGTCTCGGCGACCTTCCTGGTCAGGGTCGTGTCGCCGCTCGTGAACCTGGACGGCAACCCGAGCCAGGAGACGTTCACCAACCAGGCGACGGCAACGGCCGACGGCGTGGGTCCCACTCTGAGCGACAGCAACGGTAGCCCTGTCGACGGCAACCAGCCGACGAGCATCGTCGCGGTGGCGGATGGGACGGTCCCGACGTCGCCGCTCATGGACGTCCAGAAGCGCGCCACCCTGGCGCTCGACCGCAACGCCGACGGCGTCGTCAATCCGGACGACATCATCTTCTACACCATCATCATGCGGAACACCGGCGCGACCAGCGCGACCGACGTCCGGCTGAACGACCCGACGCCGAACGACACAACCGTCGTCCCCGGATCCGTCGTGACCAGCCAGGGCGTCGTGCTGAGCGAGAGCCCCGTCAGCGTGAACCTGGGCACGCTCGCTCCCGGCGCCGCGGCCACCGTCTCGTATCTCGCCAGCGTGAACCCCGGCACGTCCGACGGCACCATCCTGGCGAACCAGGCCGTCGCGACTGGCAGCAACTTCCCGTCCGAGCCGAGCGACGACAACGGCAACCCGGCGGACGGCAAGAACCCGACCCTGGTGCCGGTCGGCTTCACGGAAGCGCGCACGAAAGGGGTGAGCAAGACGCTGCAGGCGACCAGCGAGCTGGAGAGCCCCGGCGCCAGCGTCGTCATCGGGGAGGTGGAGACCTTCCGCATCACCTTCGATGTCGCGCCGGCCACCTCGCGCCAGATCGCCATCCACGACGTCCTGCCGGCCGGGCTCTCGTACGTTCCCGGCACGGCCATGCTGGCGCGCCAGTTCACCATCGGGCTGACGGCCTCGCAGAATCCGGGCGGGATCAACGCGGCCGCGTCGGGTACGTTCGTGGCGCTCGCCGACGGCAGCGACGTCACGCTGAACGGTCAGGAGATTCAGGTCTTCCTGGGCGACGTGATCAGCTCGGACCCGGCCCAGGCAGGCACCGGCTTCGCCCTGGAGCTGCAGGCGGTCGTTCTCAACACGGGCGGCAACCAGGCCGGCACGCCTCTGGTGAACCAGAGCACCGTCAGCTTCGTCGACCGACTACAGCAGGCCGTCACCACGGCGCCCGCCCTGCAGCCGAGCGTCGTCACCGAGCCCAACGTCCAGCTCGTCAAGACGGCGGAGCCCTTGAGCCTGCTGACGACGGGTGGAACGGTCACCTTCACGGTCACGGTGACGAACGTCGGCGGCCCGTTCGTCTCGGCCGGGTACGACGTCCAGATCACCGACACCCCAGCCGTCCCCTATGGCGGATTGACGGTGGTGTCCGTCACCCCGAACGCCCAGGCCGAGGGCGTGACCGACGCGAGCACCACCCAGATGCTCGACGTCTCGGTCGATCTCCTGCGGCCGGGCGGCCAGGTCGTCATCGTCTACCGGGCGTCGGTGCCGCCGCTGGCCGCGGGCACACGGCTGCCGAACACCGCGGTGGCGACGTGGACCAGCGAGCCCGGCCCGCAGGGCACCGCCAACGCGACCCCCGGCGCGCCGGGGTCCGACACGGGCGAGCGGACCGGTGACGTCACCGGAGCGAACGACTACCTGACGTCCGACATCGCCTCCGTCGTCGTGGGCGCCGTGAACATGACCAAGGCGATCGTCGCCCCCCAGGCGCGCTACTCGGTCGGCGACCCGGTCACCTATCAGGTCGACCTCGCGATCCCGGCGTTCGCGACGCTCACGAATGCGAGCGTGAGCGACGCGCTCGCCGCGGGGCTTGCGTACCTGCCCGGCTCCCTGACGGTCGGCATGCCGCCCGACGTCATTCCCACGGCACCGCTCGGCGACTTCACCGTCACGACCGACGCGGCCGGCGCACAGACCTTGACCCTCGGCTTCGGCGCCCTCACCAACACCGCCAGCGCATCGCGGACCATCACGCTCACCTACACGGCCCTCGTCGCCAACGTGCTCACGAACCAGGATGGCCACGTCCTGATGAACCAGGCGACGTTCTTCTTCGACGATCCGGGCACGGGCCTTCCGACGTCGCAGGTCGCGGAGACCATGCTCACCGTCGGCGAGCCGCGGCTCGTTCTGAGCAAGGCCATCACCGGCCCTGCCGTCGGGCTGGATGCTGGTGACAGCGTCGCCTTCCGGGTCGACGTGTCGAACACCGGCACGACGACGGCGTTCGACACGGTCATCGGAGATACCCTGCCGCCGGGTCTCGACCAGATCCAGGGGCTGGCCGTCCTGATGGTGACGGGCGGCGCCCAGTCCCCGGTGCTGACGAACGGCGGCACCAGCTGGTCGACGTCGGCGTTCGACATCCCCGCCGGCGGCGCGGTGGCCATCATCTTCACGGCCCGCCTCTCCTCCGCCGTGACGCCGGGCGAGCAGCTCCAGAACGCCGTCGCTGCCACCTACACGAGCCGCAACGGCGACGACCCGAACGAGCGCGACGGGTCCACGCCGGGCTCCGACCAGGGCGACGACACGGCGCTCGACAACTACAACACGACGGCGATGGCCCCGACCATCACCGTCTCCGACCCGATCGGGCTCGACAAGCGCCTCTTCCCCGACGCCGGCCGCACGTTCTTCACCATCGGCGACCAGGTGACCTACCGCCTCACGCTGTCCTTGATCGAGGGGACGGTGAACCAGGTGGTGGTCACCGATACGCTCCCCGACGGCCTGGTCTTCACCGGCGCCACCGTCGGGCTGGGCAACATCGGCATCGCCACGAACTTCACGGCGGTGTCGCAGGTCGGGCAGGTGCTCACCTTCGACTTCGGCCAGGTGAGCAATCCGGCCGACGGCAGCACGAGCGACGACTTCATCGCCATCGACATCACCGCCCGCGTCGCCAACGTCGCCGGCAACCAGAACGGCACCGTCCTGGGGAACAATGCGAGCCTGAGCTTCCAGGAGACCGGCGGCTACGGTCGTGCGCGACTTCGACGCCGACACCGCCACGCCGGGCATCCAGCCACTGAACATCACGGTCGGCATCCCCGACCTGACGCTCATGAAGACGGCCGTGCCGGTCCAGGCATCGCTCGGCGACGTGGTGCAATACACCGTCACGCTGGCACATACCCTCCAGAGCCGCGGCGAAGCCTTCGACATGGTCGTCGCCGACACGCTGCCTGCCGGACTCACCTACGTGCCAGGCTCGGCCGTCCCTCCGGGGATCGTATCCGGGCAGCAGCTCACCTGGACGGTGGCGGCGCTGACGCGGCTGCAGGGACGCACGAGCTTCACCTACCAGGCGCGGGTGGATCTCACCGCGGTGGTCGGGGTGCCGCTCACCAACACCGCCGTGGCGGGGTGGACCACGCAGCCGGGCGCGGACGCCGACGAGCGCACCGGTGCGGACGGCCCGGGCGGCCTGAACGATCTCGTGACCCAGACCACGGCGTCTGGTCGTCCCGACCGAGAGCGCGTTCATCGATGCGGCAAAGACGGTCAGCGATCTGAACGGCGGCTCGGTCCTGCCGGGCGACACGCTCGAGTACACCGTCGTCCTGCGGAACCAGGGCGGCCCGGTGACGGGCGTCGTCTTCACCGACGCCGTGCCCGCGCTCACCACATACGTGCCCGGCTCGCTCGGCACCACGAAGGGCCGGGTCGACGACTCGCGCGCTCCGCAGCTCATCGTGGCGGTGGGCGACCTCGCCGCCGGCGAGAGCGTCTCGATCTCGTTCCGCGTCACGGTGGCCCCGGGGACCGCCTCCGGGTCGGTGATCTCGAACCAGGGCAGCGTGGACTCCGATCAGACGGTCCCCGAGCCGACCGACGCCGACGGCATCGACGCCAACGGGGATCAGCCCACCGACGTGATGGTGGGAGGCTCCGTGTCGCCCACGGGGGGCTCGCTGGACGCGCAGAAGCTGGTCGCGCTGCTGACCGACGCCGACACGAGCGGCGACGTCACGGCGGGAGACACGCTGCGCTACACCGTGATTCTCACCGCCGGTCCGACCACCCTCACCAACGTGTTCCTGAACGACACCATCCCCGCGGGCCTCACGGCGGTGGCGGACTCCGGGACCATCGTCGGCGGGACGGGAGGCACGATCACGCTCAGCGGAAACGCGGTCAGTGCATCGCTGGCCATGCTGGCGGCCGGCGGCACGGCGGTGCTGACGTTCGATGCGACGGTCGACACGCCGCTGGCGAACCACGACGGCAATCCCGACACGGAGACGTTCACGAACCAGAGCATGATCGGCGCCGACGGCCTGCCGCCGGGGATGACCGACGCCGACGGCGACCCGTCCAACGGCAAGCAACCCACGCAGATCACCGCCGTGGCCGAGCCCGGTACGGGAACACCAGTCCTCGACGACGCCAAATCGGTCCAGCTCGTGACCGATCTGGATGGCGACACGCTGGTCGATCCCGGCGACACGCTACGCTGGAGGATCACCGTCACCAACACCGGGTCGGCGATGGCGACGAACGTCATCCTGACCGACGAGGTGCCGGCGCACACGACCCTGGTGCCGGGATCCGTCGTCACGAGCCAGGGTGTCGTGTTCGGTACGAACCCGATCAAGGTGAACATCGGAACCCTGCCCCCCGGCGGCGTCGCCGTCGTCTCCTTCAACGTGAGCGTGAACCTCGACACCCCCGACCAGACGATCGTCGCGAACCAGGGCATCGTCAGCGGCGCCGGCATCGAGCCCGTGCCGACGGACAACGACGGCGACCCGACCAACGGCCGCCAGCCGACGACGGTGCTCGTACAGACCGATGCCGACCTGTCGATCACCAAGACGGCCAGCCCGAACCCCGCGGGGGTAGATGGGACGCTCACCTACACCCTGGCCGTCACCAACCACGGACCCGACGTCGCCCCCGCCGCCATGGTGACGGATACGCTGCCGGCCTCGGTCGTGTTGCTCTCGGCGACCGCGTCGCCGGGTAGCTGCACCGGGACGACCGTGATCACCTGCGGGCTGGGCGACCTTCCGTCCGGTGCTTCGGCGACCATCGTCATCACCGTCCGGCCAACCGCTCCCGGCACGCTGCACAACGAGGCCACGACCACCAGCGGGAGGCCGGATCCGACGCCAAACGACAACCGCGCCGCCGTCGACACCACGGTCGAGGTGCTCACCGATCTCGCGATCACCAAGACCGTGTCGCCGCAGACGGCCATCGTCGGCGAGCACGTCAGCTTCACGATCGTGGCGACCAATCACGGGCCGTCCGCGGCAACCAATGTCGTTGTCAGCGATCCGCTGCCGGCCGGCCTCACCTTCGTGTCGGCGACCCCCGATCACGGCTCGTGCGCCGCTGCCGGGAGCACCGTCACGTGCAACCTCGGCAACCTGCCGGCGGGCGCGACCGCCACCATCACCATCGAGGCCACGCGGACCACCACGGACGCGATCGTCAATACCGCAACCCTGACCGGCGGGGAGAAGGATCCCGACGGCGGCAACAACACGTCCACCACCTCTCTCCTTCCGAGCCGCGGTGAGGACTGCGGCAACTGCGTGGACGATGACGGCAACGGGCAGGTCGACTCCGAGGACTCGGCCTGCTGCGAGCCCGAGCCCCTCACCGTCACGCAGGCGCAGTACCGCCCGGGACGGTCCACGCTGCGCGTGAAGGCGACGATGCCGGACGGGACGTTCGCGGGCGTCGATCCGCGGAAGGACACCATCCGGCTCCAGGTGCGTACCGACCAGGGCGAGACGGTCTGCTGCACGCTCCCGCCCGAGCAGTGGCAGCACCTCTTCCGCAAGTCGTACGGCTTCTTCGATCAGAAGATGACGGTCTGCCCGCCGATCCGGTGCGTGAAGCTCACGATGCCGAAGAAGGGCCCACCCCGGGCGACGATCATCGCCGGACGGGTGAAGCCCGGCAGCCAGCTCCTGTCCCCGCTCCAGATCACGATCAGCGCGGACGATCAGTGCGCGGCCGGGGCGGTGACGATCCAATCGAGCGCCCGCGGCCGACGGGCAAAGCCGTAGAGGGACCGCTGATCGGTCAGCTCGCCTTGCGCTCGCGCCCTTCGCCGGCAGCGTGCAGCAAGCGCACGACGGCGCGTTCCACCCCGCGCCACCCTCTGGTCGTCCGCTCGCTGCGGCGGGGCTCGGGCAGCGCCGTGCCGCGCTCGAAGGCCTCGATCACCAGCGGATGGATGTACGACCGCCGGCACACGGCACGCGTGTTTCGCAGGTCGCGTGCGACCGTCGCCACGGTCTCGAGCACGACCCGCTTGCGCTCCGCCGCGCTGGGCGGGATGGGCCGGGACGCGAGCAGCTGCGCGGCACGAACGGTTGCCGCCCACGTGCGGAAGTCCTTGGCGGAGATGTCCGCGCCGGTCACCTCGCGCAGGTACTCGTTCACATCGTCCGAGCCCACCCGCCGCACGGTGCCTTCCGGATCGAGGTACTGGAACAGCTCCTAGCCGGGAAGCTCCTGGCACGAACGCACGACCCGCGCGAGGCGACAGTCCGCGACGTCCACCTCGTGCATGCGGCCACCCTTGCCCCGAAATCGCAGTCGGAATCCGGACGACTGGATCGTCGCATGGCGGTTGCGCAGCGTGGTCAGGCCGAAGCTGCCGTTGTGCCGCGTGTACTCGTCGTTGCCGATGCGGATCGACGTCGTTTCCAGCAGGCGCACGATGGTCGCCAGCACCTTCCGGCGGTCGAGGTCCGGACGGGCTATATCGGCGCGAACGCGCGCCCGCAGCGCCGGCAGGCCGCGCGCAAACGCGAGAAGCCGTCCGAACTTGTTCTCGTCGCGCTGGCGCCGCCACGCCTCGTGATACCGATACTGCTTCCGCCCCCGCGCATCGTAGCCGGTCGCCTGGATGTGACCGTCGGCGCGCTCGCAGATCCAGACTCGCTCCCAGGCGGGCGGGATCGCCAGCGCGCGGATGCGCTCGACGGCATGGGCATCCGCCGGGGACCCGTTGGCTCGAACGTAGCGGAACCCATTCCCCGCCCGGAGCCGGCGCATCCCCGGCGTCTCGTCCGTCACCCAGCGGAGGCCGGCGTCACGGGCGTCGGCGATTGCCGCGGACGTCGGCGATTGCCTCGCAGCCGTCAGGGCCTGAAGCGCCGCCATCCTCGAAGCCATCGACCATTCTCCTGGGCAGCGCGATGCGCCGCGGCGCGTTTGAGCAGTAAGCGTGCCACCGCGACTCGCCCCGCTGCCGCCGACGTTCGGGCGGCGTCCGTCTGCGCCCCTCGGAGCGCGGGAGATCGAGGTTTTGTAGAAACGTCGCCGCCAACCGAGGCAGGACGGGCACCAGGTGAAGCGCCGAATCTAGGGCTGAGCACCGCACAGCGTACCGTTCACGTCACATTGCGGCGTGATGCCCCGGCTCCGCTGCTGCTGATCCAGATCGTAGATCGCCGCGTTCGTCGCTCCGTTGGGCTCGCATCCGCAGAGCTGACTCGCGCAGCAGCTGCACCCGGCGGCCTCCTCGACCTCGATGATCGCCCCGAGGTCGCAGGTGGAAAGCCCGCTGCACGCGGTACTGACCAGGTCGCGGTCGTTGCACTGACCGGTGCACAGGGTCGCATCGCAGGTGAAGCCGACCTGGATGCCGGCGCCCTGCTTGCACTGCTGGTATTCGCGGCACACTGCTGCGCAGCCCCCGCCGCTGTCGGCAGGCAGCGCCGTCGTCCCGGGGACGTAGAGCGGGCAGCCGCTGGCGCCGGGAGCGTCCGGAACGCAGCTCGCGGGAGCGGGGAAAGTCTGCGCGCCGGGCGCATAGGCCGCAGACCACACCTCACCGTCCGGCGGCGTGCACTGCTGGTCGTTCTCACCCAGCTGATACGGACCGTCATAGATCGGGCACGAGCACTGGACGATTCCGGGATTGCCCGTCCGGGTGCAGGGGGCCGTCATGCACCCGGCATACGGAGCCGCCGTCGTGCAGTTCGTCTGGCCGATGCCGTCCGTCGGAACGCAGTCGAAGCTGAACGTGGAGATCGAGTCGGCCCCCGGAATCAGCCGCCGTCGATTGATGGCGCGGCACACGGGCGCGGCATTGACGCGGGTGCAGCGACTGCCGTCGGCTCCGCAACGCTTGACGGTCTTGCGATAGACCCCGGAGTTCAAGATGGCGTTGATGTCGACGAAGTACGCCCCGTACGGGATGGCGTAGCAGTTACAGTTGGCGAACCGGCCATCCTCCGTGAGCGTGCAGCCGATGCCCTCGGCCGTCGTGCTGGGTCCCGAGTAGTAGCAGAGTGCGAACGGGCCTCCCTGGCAGGAGAGGAAGTTGGAGCCTTTCAGCAGGATGTCCGCGTACGCCGCGACGGGCGTACAGTTCGCGCCCGTGCACCCCTGTGGCAGCTCCGTGGTCGCGTGTCGTGGACTGCTCCAGAACCGATAGCTGTTCGGGACAAAGTGAACCTGCCGTCGTCCGCTTGCCTCGGCGGACCGCCCCTGGTTCGGCTCGGCTGCGCCCGCGATGGTGTAGCCGAGTACGCTCGTCGCGACGAGCGCCAGGAGAGCCCGTCCCAGTCCGCCAGATGTCATCAGCTGCGTCCTCCGGAGCGATGTCTCGCGACCTCACAGCACGTGAGACGAGCCATCTTCCGCTGCGCGCCTGCCCCCAGGCGTCGTTCCCGGGTCGATCGGTTCCGCTGAGGGACTTGGCGAACTGGTCGGGTGAACGGGCCGAGGCCCGTAGTCACCAGTGTGTATCGTGGGTGCGCCTCGTCCGGCAAGCCGACCGCCGTTCGCCGCGCGCGGCCCATCCATGTCGGACACACGTCGCTCGACGCTCTCTCAGGGAGGGAACGAGTCCCGCCGATCTACACTTTACACATTCGATGCGCCGTGACGTGCAAATTGCCCGCGAAATTGCTGCGGAATCGGGGCTGACGCTTCGGCACCGCTCCTGCAGCACGTCGCCGAGTCAGCACGCGCGACGACAAGACACTCACACATTGCACGCACGCTAGATCGAAGCCGGGTGAAGCAGCAGAAGACCAGTTCGAGTGGGCAGCGTTCGGATGCTGCATCCTCCGAGACGTCGAGAGCTGCTCGGCTCCCCGGCCCCGACGTCATGCTCGGCATCCTACGCTCGGCGCACACGGCGCCGCACGACCCGCGCCTCGGGTCCGTGCTGGAGGCCTTCCGCAAGAGCTGGCTCGCCCTCGGACGCCGGCGCTACTCCCGATTCCAAGACGACCTTGACGACGTGGTTCAGACCGCGCTCATCAAGCTCGTCTCGCCCGACAAGCTCGCCACCGTGCGCGATGCCGCGCGGCTCGAGGCGTGGGCTCGCAGCCTCTTCATCCGTTCCGTTCTCGACTTGGTCCGTGAGACGAGGCGGCACAGCCGCAGAACATACGTCGGTGCACCCGGTGACGATCCGGAGTGGGCCCTGCGCGAGTCGATTCCTGCCGAGCAGCCCACTCCCGAAGACCTGGCCGGGTACCGCGAGCGCCTCGCCATCGTCGCACGGGTTGCTTCCCGGCTGGAGGCCGCTCGGCTCAGGTTCGGGCAGGATCTTCCCGAGAAGGAGATCGCCAAACGGCAGGGCGTCAGCCGCCACTGCGTCGCCGGTCAGCTGAAACGCACGCGGAAGGCGCTTCGGCAGGCCTTTCAGGACGCCGAGTAGCACGCGATCCCCGCGCAAGCCTGGAAGTCGCGCCGGTCCTCGGGCGCGCGCGACGGCTCAGAACCCCAGGGTGGACAGCGCGGCGGCGCCGACCCCGCTCGCCAGGAGGAGGTCGCGGCATTCTTCGTAGTACGGTGACGCCACGAAGCACGCGCTCGGCCCACCCGACGTCGCGGAGTTCAAGATCTTCAGCTGGAGATCGGCGGGCAGTGACCGGAACCGCTCCCGAGGCCCGCGGTACGCGGTGCAGCCGAGATACTGATCGAGGAGCGCATCCGGCATCTGCAGCAGGTACGTCCTCCCGCAGGCTTCGAACGCACGTGCGGCGCTCACGCGCTGCGAAATGGAGGTGCCGTAGGTCGTCGCGTCGACGGCCTGAATGGCTCCCACCGCGATCGAGGCGTCATCCGTACCCTGGAGTCCCTCGTAGAGGTGGAACGGGTTCGCGAGCGGTGCCTGGGCGCGACGGATCGCGTCGAAGTAGCCCCACCAGGACGTCCCACCAAGTCCGGAGGCGAGGGCCCGCAGCGTCGCCTTGCGGCTCCGTCGATGTCTTCCGGCAACGAACAGCTCGCCGCGATCGCTCCGGTCGGCGTCCCGAAGAACCATCACCGGGTAGACGCCGGCCTCCAGCGGAGGCACGGTGAAGCGCACCCCCTTGGCACGCCAGCTCTTCGCGACGACGTCACGTCCTTCGATCAGGAGCGTGCCGCGAGCAGCGGCGAAGCCCCGGCCCTCGACCCTGACCGTCCCCCCGACCCGGGTTCCGGCGGGCGGCTGCATGACGCGGGCGATCCTGAGCGATCCGCACCAGGGGTCGCTCCCGTCGGTGAGCCCGTTGCCGTCATTGTCCCGCCCGTCGTCGCACCGTTCGAGGGTGCATGCGTCTCCGCGCCCGTCGCCGTCCGAATCGATCTGGCGGAAGTTCGGCGCGTGCAGGCAGTCGTCGCAGGCGTCGCCGACGAGATCCTCGTCGGTGTCGAGCTGCAGCGGGTCGGGCACGGCTGGACATGCGTCGCAGACGTCGGCGACACCGTCGCCATCTCCATCGGGACCCTCGCAGCGCGCGCGATCGAGCTGCACCGACACGTCGTAGACCACGTCGTCGAAATCCCAGTCGCCGAAGGCGCTCAGATCCTCGAACGCGAACTGCGTGAGCGGCGCCGACTGGCTCGCGAAGGCCACCACGTGGTCGCCGCCATATCGGCTCTGCGGGTCCGGGTTGAGGCGGCTCAGGGAGAAGTAGGCGGTAGGCTGCCTGGCGGGATCGTTGGCGGGGTTCGATGCCAGGAGCTCCGCGAGAGTCCCGCCATGCACGATGAAGAAGACGAGCAGGTCGCCGCCGGTCGCGCCGACGGTCACATCGGGGACCGACGCGTCCGATCCCGCCGGGAAGATGACCGAGGATTTCCCGAGAGCCGCACGCAAGTATCCCGGCTCCGCGGGGCTCAGGCCTTCGACGGCTCCCCTCGCCTCGTCGACCCGGAACACTCCGAGCTCGTTCGGAACGCTCGCTTCCGCGAACACGAAGGCGAACTGAAGTTCGACCGGTCCCTCGCCCGGAACACGGAATATCTCGACGTCGGGAATCGGAACGAAGTCGGGACACTTGAGCTGGACGCCACCGGCACCCTGATCGCCGCATACCGGGAGCCGGACGAGCGATGGAATCTCGGGATCGGCGCGCCCGGCGCGGGGTGCCACGATCCCGATGGCGGCTGCGATGAGGGCCAGAGAACGAACGCGCAGAGACGGACGATGAAGCATGCGAAGCATGTGCAATCGTGGTGCCCCACAACCACGCACCCGTCACCTGTCGCGGAACCTCGCGTATTGTCGGCGAATGCGAGAGTCTGCGAGAGGCCGGGCAGGTTCGGAATCTGTGCATATCCCGGGCATAACCTTCGCGGGTTGTAGGACATACAATCGGGGCAGCGGGGGGCGCTCCAGGCACCACGAATCCTTCGACACGGGCGCGGACCCGCTGCCGCCACGCCGTCTCCGGCGCGACAAACGCCTTGCGGCCGCGGAACCCGGGCGTGCCGCCACGAATCGGGACCTGGAAGCAGCCATGGCCGGGGGCGAGTTCCGGAGCGACCTCTTCTATCGGCTGAACGTGTTCCCGATCGAGGTGCCCCCACTGCGTGAGCGCAAGGAGGACATTCCCCTGCTGGTCGCATACTTCGTCGACCGCTACGCGAGCAAGACGGGGAAGACCATCCGAACTCTCGACAGGCGAACCGTGAACGTCCTCCGGGCGTATCGCTGGCCGGGCAATGTCCGGGAGCTGCAGAACGTGATCGAGCGGTCGGTGATCGTCTGTGAAACGGACACGTTCGTCGTCGCCGACGGCTGGCTGTCTCGGGAGTCCATCCCGGCGCCGCTGCCGGCGCAGTCTCTCGCTGAAGAGCTGGTCGCTCGCGAGAGGCACCTGATCGAGGCGGCCCTGGCCGATACCAGGGGGCGGATATCCGGACCATCGGGGGCCGCGGCACGGCTCGGCATTCCCTCCTCGACGCTGGAATCGAAGATCAAGGCACTGGGGATCGCGAAGGGGCGGTTCAAGGTCGGTCGACCTCGCTGATGCGGACGCCGCTCGCACCGCGGGGAGGTCCCGCTGCGATCAGGGTCCGAGCATCGCGAACCCGTTGCAAAGCGTGAGCGCGCTCACGGTCCCGGGAGCATCGAAGGTGACCACCAGCCGCACGCTGTCGCGCCGGGTCGCGCAACGCGACGTGCGATGGCAGGATCCCGAGATGCCCCGAACCATCGTCCTCGTCCACGGCGCCTGGCACGGCGCGTGGTGCTGGGCGCCGCTGCAGGCGACGCTCGATGCTGCCGGTGCGCCGAGCCTCGCACTCGACCTACCCGGCCATTCGACCTCCCCGGAGCCCTTGGGTGACCTCTACGGCGACGGAGCCGCGGTCGGTCGACTCCTGGACACCGTGGCTGGCGACGTCGTCCTCGTCGGCCACTCCTACGGTGGGGCGGTCATCTCCGAGGCGGCGAGGGACCGCACGAACGTCTCGCACCTCGTTTACGTCGCGGCCTTCTGCCTCGAGGTCGACGAATCGGTGCTCGGGTTCTCTCGTGTCCAGCCGGACCAGGACTACGCACTCGCGAAGGCCCTCGTGTTCGCCGAGGACGGCACCACCGTCACGGTCGATCCGTCACTCGCCCGGGAGGCGTTCTACGGCGACTGTACGGACAACCAAGCTGCGGCCGCGATCCCGAGACTCGGTGCCCAGCCGCTCGCGACCTTCACCCAGTCCCAGCGGTCAGCGCCCTGGAAGGTACTGCCGTCGACCTACCTGCTGGCGGAGCGTGACAACGCCGTCCCCGGGTCGCACCAAGAAGTCATGGCCCCTCGGTGTGGCACCGTGGTGCGGCTCGACAGCGACCATTCGCCGTTCATGAGCCACACCGCACGGCTCGCCAGCCTGCTGGTGTCCCTCGCGTCGGCGTGAGGCACCCCTCGACGAGGATACGAACACGTGGCTGGAGAGTCCCGACCCGAGCTGCATGCGGCGATCGCCGAGCTGGTGGAGCGTGACGTAGAACGCGCGCCAGTGGGTATCGTTGCGTCCCGCCCTGTCGCCATTCGCTCGGCCCCACCATGACCGCGCGTGGCGCTGGTGCGGCGCGCGAAGCTTCACGACGCGGCCAACGCTTCCGTCCCGCGAGTTCTCCGAGACGCGCCCGGCGGAAGGCGCGTAGCATGCCCCCGCAGATCGATGGCCTCCTGCGACGATGGAGTGCCGCAGAGGCCTCGAGACACGTAGCCGATGACGACGTGTGGGGATTCCTGACGATCAGAGATCCTGAACGCGCCGGCCACCATCAGCGCAAGTAGCACCACCCCGTCGCAGGCCGATCGCCGCGCAGTCGCCGCGGGGGTGGAGATGGCGGCGGGCCGGATCGAACAGCCGACCTAGGGATTATGAGACCGTTTCGAGGCGTGGGTGGGACAAGACACTTTTAGCAAAGACGAGCACTTAGATGCGACCGAGTGAGACGGAGATGGACCGAAAACGACCCGACCGTTGCACCAGGAATGGCACTAGCGGGCTAGCATGGTGGCGCGCCGTGGGTCGCAGCCTTGTGGGGGTATTGACTTGTACGGCAATCAGCCGTACAGGCCATGCCTATGAACACGGCCGCCCGTAGTCAGCGCCTCGAGGCACGCGTTACCCCCGAGCAGAAGAAGCGCCTTCAGCAGGCAGCTGACCTGCAGGGCCAGACCGTGACCGCCTTCGTCGTCAGCAGCGCGCAGGAAGCGGCCGCCCGCACGATCCAGGAGCACACCATCATGACCCTGAGCGAGCGGGATCGGGAAGTCTTCGTGTCTGCGTTGCTCACCCCGACCGTCCCCATAGGCAGACTGGCGAAGGCGGCGCGGCGGTACAAGCGGCTTCGCGGCTGAGTGACTGCCGCTCCTGCGCCACCATACATCATCGAGCCGCTCGACTTCCGGCGGCACGATCGGAAGGCGTTCTACTGCGGCACGCCCCAACTCGACCGGTACCTCCGGGAGCAAGCGGGGCAAGACGCCCGAAGGAAGATTGCTGCCCCATTCGTCGCCATCGTTCCGGGCACGCTCGCCGTGGCCGGCTACTACACCTTGTCCGCACTCAGCGTCTTGGTCACTGACCTCCCCGCCGAGATCGCCAAGAAGCTCCCCCGACGTCAGGGCGTCCCCGTCACGTTGCTCGGGCGGCTGGCGGTGGACGCGCAGCACCAGGGAAAGGGTCTGGGTGAGTTCTTGTTGATGGATGCCCTCGCCCGGAGCCTCAAGGGAAGCGAGGACGTGGCGTCCATGGCGGTGGTCGTCGATGCGATCGACGATCGGGCGCGCGCGTTCTACGAGCACTTCGAGTTGATCGCCCTGCCCGATCAGCCGCGACGCCTGTTCCTTCCGATGCACGCCGTCGCGATGCTCCTCGGCTGAAGGGATGACGCCCAAAAGCCGACCGCTGGTGACCGAGCAGCGTCACAGGCGCAACGGCCAGCGCAGGCCCCCGTCCGGCCACCGCTCCGTGGACGCGCGTGGACGCAGTCGGCCGCACAGGTTTCGTGCCGCGCGCCATACCCGTCGTCTAGTCCGGCCGAGGACGTCGGCCTTTCACGCCGGTGGGGCCTGCTATCGGGGTGCAACGGATGTTGCCCTCCGATGGCGAAGACGCAAGTGCCGCAAGGGTTTCCGCGACGGATGGCAACCGCCCTCTCGATGCTGCTGAGTGGCGGTTGCCACACGTTCGCGCACAAACCGCACACAGTCTACGCGCGTGGCGCACTGCCCAGCGCAGGCCCCGCTGGCTACCGAGCCGTTGACGCGCGTTGACGCCGACGCCGACGGGCCCGATAGTACCTCGGGCGACAGGCGCGCCGAGTGGTGGTCCCTGAAGAGGTACTCCTGCCGCAGCCCGTCCCGACGGGACGCCGCACCACTCTGGACCGTCGGCGTCGCCTGCCGCACGGATCGGCACGAGCCTGGCGCACGATGGGTCGCCTGAAGAGCCGGTGCATGGCCGACGCCGCGTGATGCAGCAGGGGCCGTGCTCCGATGGGCCACGAACGAAGGTGCGCGCGGCGGTGCGCACTGACCAGCACCGGCCCTCACAGTCTGCAGCTTCGTTGACGCTTGCCAACCCAGCCCGTCGGGCGCGGCGGCGGGGCACGGTACTGACATCGTCGAGAAGAGGAAGGAGTACCAAAGGGGTATTCGCCCTTCGCGCCGACCGGCCACCGGCTCGGCGCGTCTCCCAGCCCGGCGCTGTTCCGGAACGAGCGCGACCGCAGGGGCCGTTGGCAGCAGTGGGCGCCCGCCGCAGGCGGCCCGCCGGCGCCGACTCGATCCTCTACTTCTGCTGGACGGTCCCGTTGCCGCCTCGGAGCGGGATCGGATTGGTCCGCGTGCCGACCTGGTGGTACAGGGCGCCACCCGGTTTGTGGATCGAGAGCGCATACATATCGGACGAGCCGCCCGCGCCGCCGTCGAAGAAGTCCACCCGGAAGGTGAAGTTGCCGCCGCCGATGCCCGGCACGGCGCGCCCCGTCCGCGGATCGACCGCCGTGATCGTGCAGTTGCCGGCGAAGAAGGCCACCTGCGGGCTGCTGATCACCAACGCGCCGCTCACCCACGACGTGGACTTCATGACGTAGTCGTAGCCGTCGGCGCCGAGGAACGAGTACGAGGCGTGGCCTATCGGACCCGTCGACCCGGGCTGGAACCGGACGTCGAACCTGAGGTGGCCCTTCGGATTGGTCGACGAGACCGGAACGGGCATGTTCCTGTACGAGGGATCGATCACCCAACTGCGGCGTCTGATCCACGCGCCCGGGGAGGGAGCGTAGACGGTGAGCATGTCAGGGTCGCTCGCCGGTCCGCTGTAGCGGGTGTTTGCCGGATCGACCCGGACCACGACCGTGTAGGTGTCGGCGCCGAGGGAGAGCGAGGCGCCTGTGACGAGCCCCGAGGCGTCGACGGTCCCGGGGACGATCACGTCCGGAGTGCTCATCGAGAGGTTGCCGGAGCCGTAGAGCAGGAACTGGGCAGACGCCTGGGTGAGATCGCCCGGATTGCCGTCCACCTCCTGGGCGAGCTGGCCCGTGAGCGTGACGGTCGCGGTCGTCACCGTTGCCGAGCCGGTGGAGACGTAGTTCGGTGCGACGTAGGCGGCGGGCATCGCGCCGTCCGTCGGCACGGTCGGTGACTCCTATGACAACGCCCTCGCCGAATCGGGCTAAGATCAGCAGGTGTGTAAAAGAGGATCGGGCGACGTAACCTTCCGGCTGCCGAAGCCAGACCCGGTTGGCGCCGGGTGGAAGGAGACATCGCCCATGAGGAGACGTAGCAGAGAGGAGCGCCCGAGGACCAGGCCGACGTGGGAGACGTTGGAGGGCTGGGTCCGGGAGAAGGTCCAGGAGTTCGTGCAGGATCTCTTGGAGGTGGAGGTGACGGAGTTGCTCGGTCGCCAGCGACACGAGCGGCGGGCCGGGATCGATGCGCCGGTCGGCTACCGCAACGGCTACGGGAAGCCGCGGCGGCTGGCGATGCAGACCGGGACGCTCGTGGTGCAGCGGCCGCGGGTGCGCGGGCTCGAGGAGCACTTCGAGAGTCGGGTGCTGCCGCTGTTCGCGCGGCGCACCGAGCAAGTGGCCGATCTGTTGCCCGAGCTCTACCTGCACGGGTTGGCCCAAGGGGACTTCGAGCTGGCGTTGCGAGGCCTGCTCGGCGACGGCGCGCCGTTGAGTGCGAAGTCGATCGAGCGCCTGCGAGCGAAGTTCGTGCGCGACTACGACCTGTGGAAGACCCGCCGGTTCGACGAGCACGAACTCGTGTACGCGTGGGCCGACGGGATCTATGTGCGCGCCGGGCTCGAGCGGGAGAAGGCGGCGTTGCTCGTGATCATCGGGGCGCTGCGCGACGGGCGCAAGGAAGTGCTCGCGGTCGTGCCCGGCTACCGCGAGTCGACCGACTCGTGGCGCGGGGTGCTGCGCGACTTGCGCGACCGCGGGCTCCAGGTGCCGAAGCTGCTGGCGGCCGACGGCGCTGCGGGGATCTGGGCCGCCGTCGCCGAGATCTGGCCCGGGGCCGCCGAGCAGCGGTGCTGGAATCACAAGATCGTGAACGTGTTGACCCAGCTCCCGAAGAAAGTGCAGGCCGCGGCACGGGAGGCCTTGGCCGCGATCCCCTACGCGCCCACGCGCGCGGACGCCGAGCGCCGGCGCGATGCGTTCGCGAAGACGTACCGACGCGTGTACCCGCGCGCGGTCGAGATTCTCGAGACGGATTGGGACCGCCTCGTGACCTTCTACGATTTCCCGGAGGGCCACTGGAAGCATCTGCGGACGACGAACGTGATCGAGTCGCCGTTCGCGGCCGTGCGCCTGCGGACCGACGCGGCGAAGCGGTTCAAGAAGGTTGACAACGCGACGGCGCTGCTGTGGCGGTTGCTCATGGTCGCCGAACGGCGCTTCCGCCGCCTCGATGCGCCCGAGTTGCTCGCCGCGGTCTACGACGGGAGGAAGTTCGAGGACGGAAAGCTCGTCAAGGAGAAGGCGCTGAAGGCCGCCGCCTGATCCTCAGGATTTACACACCGATTGACGCGAGCCCGCCGAATCTGTGATCGGCCTCTATAAGACGGAGGTGATCCGACGCCAAGGTCCGTGGCGCCACGTCGAGGCCGTCGAATTCGCGACGCTCTCGTGGGTCGACTGGTTCAACACCCGGCGGCTCCTCGCGCCCCTTGGCCACGTGCCGCCGATCGAGTACGAGCGCGCCTACTACGAACGTCACGCAACTCCCGCCACGGAGGCCGGACTCAACTAATCGAGCCTCCGGCGAAGCCGGGCCGGTTCAGACAGCGTCAGCGAGTTGCTTCCACGCCGTGGGCGATGGCCATGCGAAATCGGAAGAGCGGATCCGGTGCACGTTCGGATTTGCCAACAGGGGGCGCGGGAGAATCGGTAGAAGCGCGGTCGATCCGACTGCTTTGAGAAATGTGCGCCGGTGCATTGAGACCTCCCGATTCTGCTAAGTTGTGACGTTTGCCAGTCAGGCGTGAAATGAAGCCCCATATGGTCATTCCCCGGGGGCCGGCCCCGGTCCGCCACGAAGAACGGCTTATTCCGCGCGGACCGGTTCGCCACTCTATCACAGTAGCGCATGGGGTACCTAGCTAGGGTTGGCCGGTCGTCTCCACAGTGTCGTTGGTCGCGGACTACAGAGTTTCGTCGCCGCGAGGGAACTCGCCATCAGCCACTACTCCCCCCTGCGACTCGCACGTGTCTACACCGACCACTCTGCAGTGCCAATCGAGGCCAGCTAACCCACATTTGCTCCTCGGTACCATTCTGGAATAGGAGCGAACCTCCGCGACAACGGGAGGTGGAGATGCCCCGACGCAAGAGTCTCATCACGATCATCCGCGAGTTCGTGCAGGAAGAGGTGCGACGCGCTATGACGGGTCTTCTCGGGACGTCCGCTCCAAAGAAGCGCCCCAAGAATGGCCGCCGTCGTCGTCGCCGGCGTGGCCCTGGACGTCCACCGGGCTCAAAGAACAAGCGTCAAAGGACTCTTTAACGTGCTTTCCCTGAACTGGGAGCACTAGCAGTTCGTCTCCGCGCCGTCGGCAACGCAGTAGGCCGTTGAATACGCCGCTCGACGGCGAGCGGGCGCCGGGGATGTCCATGGGCACGTCGCCCACGCCTTTCGCCACGAGCTTCGCCTAAGGGGCCCTCCTCTACCTGGGCCTTTACGGTTCGAGCGCGCAGGAGTAGGAAGGTGGTCGTCGCGGACGCGTGTCCGCGCGGGAGGGAGGCAGCCGTGCCGATTTACGTCACGTTGTTCAAGTGGACCGATCAGGGGCGCAAGGACGTCGGGACACTGCCCGATCGCGCCGCCGCCGTTGCGAAGCGGATCGAACAGGTCGGCGGGAAGGTGATCGGCAACTACGTCACGATGGGTCAGTACGACCAGATCGCGATAACGGAGGCACCCGACGACGAGACCGTCGCGAAGATGGCGCTCATCATCGCCGGCCGCGGAAACGCAGTTAGCGAGACTTTGCGCGGCTTCACGATGGACGAGGTGCGCAAGCTGGTCTGAGAAGTGTGGGCTACGTGCGCGAAGGGCCTCCCCATCGAAGGGAAAGAACTCCGGGGGTTATCCCGGGGCCCGGAAAGGCCCCTAAAATAAAGACACTACCGGGCTAGGTCGCGGCCGAGGTTCTCGTGCTAGCACGAGCAAAGGGGGGAACCTAATGATGTCTCCTAACAGGCTCTTGCAAGTGGCCTTGGCCGTATTTGGTGCAGTCTTTCTCCTTATTTATCCGCTGGCGATCGTGTGGCCGTCCGGCTGGGCGTGGCACGCCGGCGCGCCCTATGAATCCCAGTACTTCATGATGATCGTCGGAGTATACGCGACGCTCGGCGTCTTTGGGCTTGCCCCGTTTCGGCGAACACCTGAGTTAAGCCGCCGCGCGGCGACTCCAGTATCGGTCCTCGTAGTCGACGGGGCTCATCATGTCGATGGCTGAGTGCCGGCGCTGGCGGTTGTAGACGGCTTCGATCCAGTGGACCGTTGCCGTCCGTGTGCGAGCCCGGGTCGGCCATGACCGGGGCTCGATGAGCTCGAGCTTGTAGGTCGCGAAGAACGACTCGGCGAGCGCATTGTCCCAGCACACGCCGGTCTTGCCCATCGACTGCTTCACGCCGTGCGTCTCGCACAGTGCCCGGAACTCGGCCGAGGTATATTGGCTTCCCCTGTCCGAGTGAAAGATGACACCCTCGACGTCCCCGCCGCGCGTAGCGACGGCCATCGTCAACGCGTCGCACACGAGCGATGCGCGCATGTGACCGGCCAACGAAAATCCGATCACGCGACGCGAGAAGACGTCGATGACCGTCGCCAGGTACAGCCAGCCCTCCCACGTGCGAATGTAGGTGATGTCGCCGACCCACAGCACGTCGGGAGCTGGGGCCTCGAACTGGCCGTGAACGAGATCGGGGATCGACGGCGGCGTCGGCTCCGGTGTCGTCGTGCGGACCCAGCGCGGTGGGCGACGACCTCGCAGGCCCGCCGCCTTCATCAAGCGAGCCACGCGCTTGCGGCCAACGTCGTGGCCCTGGGCCTGCAACTCCGCCAACACGCGGGGCACGCCGTATTGGCCGTCCGACGCGGCATGGATCGCTCGAATCTTCACCAGCAGTGCTGCGTCGTCTCGTTCACGCTGCGACGGCTGCCCGTTCTGCCACTCGTAGTAGGCGGTGCGGGAGACCTGGGCCATCCGGCAAAGCTGCGTCACCGAATACCGACGACTCTCCGCCTCGACGAACCGGTACCGGCTCATCGGGTCTCCATCGCGAAGAAAGCCGCCGCCCGCTTCAAGATGTCCCGCTCGTCGCGGAGCACCCGCACCTCGCGTCGCAACCGACGCAGCTCCTCGCGCTCCTCGGTCGTCAGCCCGTCCTGTTCCCCCGCGTCCACTGCCGCTTGCTCGACCCAGTGGCGTACCGCCGTCTCGCTCAGGTCCATCTCCCGACAAATCGTCGGGATCGTCCGGTCACCCTGTCGCACCAAGGCGACGACCTCGGCCTTGAACGACGTCGTGAACGATCGCCGCGGTCGGCGACTCGCTCCCTTGCCCTCCACCTTCTTCCCCATTCGAACACCCTCCTCGTGGGCTCACGCCCACATCTGGGGTGTTCGCCGGTCGGGGGCAAGTCCACTTCCTATTGAATGCGTCGAGAAACCCGCAAGCGCATCGCAGCTTAATCTGGTTCACAGTGTGGTCGAGCGTCGTGCACGCCGGCATCATGGCGGTTCAATCGATGCCCGCTGCACATAGCGGTCACTTGCTTGGTGATGTGCCCGCCCTTATCCTCGTCGCGATTGTTCTCGGCGGTTTGCTTGTGCGGGCGGAACAGGGGCAAGCCAAAGCTGCTTAGCAACGCTCCGCGGGCGCGGGGCTGGGCGAGCGCACCCTGCCGCGATCCTCGTCTCGTTTCGCCACCGTCGCCGGCTCGGCTAGCTCAGCCAGGGCCGACACATCCCCCGCCGGCACTTCCATAGACAGCGCCTTCCATAGACACCACGCCCCATCGGCTCGACGAGATGCTTCGCCGCGAGGGCATCATCACGTGAAGAGACGGGATAGTTGGCCCGCGCCAAAACCCCCGGGACAGCACACCCCGAAAGCCGCGTGTTCCCGGCCCCGGGAAGCCTCCTTCCCGCCGCGCCAAAACCGTTTGGTTTTGACTCGGAGCCCATTTCTTCCTCGCGCACACCAGCTGCCAAGAGCGCTCGGCGGACCTGAAGGCGGCGAAGCTGTTTTCGGGCGCTGGGCGCCTCCCCGCACTCGGGGGACTATCCCTATTCCGGTTCCATCGCGGCTTCCACCCGTCCTGAGCGCATCGCCTTTTTGAGGATTGCATGGTCGCGTTCACTCTGATCGGCGTAGGCGATGGCGAACGCCGCAATGGCTTTGGCGAAGGCGTCGCTCTTGCCGAGGTACCCGCTGATCTCGGCGGGGGCACCGGAGCGGGCGTGGGCGCGCGCCAGCGTCCATCCACAGATCTCGGCGTACTGGGTCATCATGACTGGGCTGAACAAGTCAACGAGAGCCCCGACCTTCATGTCCTTCAGTTGGCGGATGTAGAAGTGCCGGCCGAGCTCAGCCTTCGTCCAACCGAGGAACATGTCACTCGCCGATTGCATGAGGCGGTAGCCGTTCACGACCCGCTGCCCATGGTTGCGGTAGATGCTCTTGCCGGCATACGCCTCCAGCACCGAGGAGCGCGCCTCTTTGACCTGGAGGAACAGAGGATCCCGCTCGCTCGCCATCAGGAGCATCACGGCACAGAAGGTCCCGACGCTGCCGACACCGACCACCTTGATGGCGATGTCCTTGAGCTCAAAACGGTCGATGAGCACACGGCGGTCTTCTTCTAGTGACTCCCGATAGCCGGCAAAGGCCGCTCGGGTACGCGTGAGCAAATCCCTTACACCCTGCGGAGCCTGTCAATGAGAATGAGACAGTGGGTTCCGGAATTTAGTGTAGATCCTCCGTGTTGAGCGGCGCGACGGCCGCGATGTCGGGTTCGGTGCCGATCGATCCGAATCGCTCGCGGACACCGATTCGGGGGGATACCTCGGTAAGGGTCGAGTCCGCTGCGTGGCTGTGCGGGGCTCTGGACGCGAAGGTGGTGACGACCTCGGCCTCGGAATCGCGAGGGTGCTTGGCGAGCGCCGCCTTCGGCTTGTTGATCCAGACCGCGCTCGGCAACGCCGGCGGGCGCGGAAGCCCCGCGACGAAGCGCTCGGGATGGGCGGCGAACGCTGCGGCCAGCACGCGTGCACGCGCCTCGACCCGCTGCTCGGCCAGCCCGTAGTGGACCTCGTGAGGCGTGAGCATCCCGAGGCCCGAGTGCCGGTGCTCGGTGTTGTACCAGGGGAAGAAGGCGTGACCATGCCCGCGGGCGTGCTGGATCGACCCGAATCGATCGGGGAAATCCGGCCGATACTTCAGCGTTTTGAACTGCGCCTCGGAGAAGGGGTTGTCGTTCGACACGTAGGGCCGCGAATGGGTCTTGGTGACCCCGAGGTCCGAGAGCAGCAGCGCCACCGGCTTCGAGGTCATCGACGGCCCGCGGTCAGCATGGAGCGTGAGCTCGCCCGGCGTGATCCCCTGCCGCCGGCAGCTCTGCTCGATCAGCTTCCTCGCCAGCGCCGCGCGCTCCTCGTGAGCGACCATCCAGCCGACGACGTAGCGGCTGAAGAGGTCCAGGATCACGTAGAGGTAGAAGTACGTCCATTTTGCCGGCCCGAGGAGTTTCGTGATGTCCCAGCTCCAGACCTGGTTCGGCGCCATGGCCAGGAGCTCGGGCGCCGCGTACGACGGGTGGCGGAGCTGATCCCGTCGCTCGTGCACCTCGTGATGCTCCGCCAGAATCCGATACATCGTCCGCTCCGAGCAGAGGTAGCGCTTGGCATCGAGCAGCTGGGCGTAGACCTGCGCCGGGGCGAGATCGACGAACCCGGGTTGGTGCAGCACTGCGAGCACGGCCGTGCGTTCGGCGACGGCGAGCTTACGTGGCGGACTCGGGCGAGGTGCAGCGGGCGGCGTCGGGCTGATCCGCCGGTAGTAGGTGGCCGGCGGCAGGCCGAGCGCCGCGCAGGTCGGCGCGATCCCGAGCCGCGGCCCCACCTCGCGAACCGTCTCGATCGTCATTTCTCGCTCTCGAACGGAGTCCCCAGCAGCGCCGCGAGTTTTTTTTGAACATCGACCAGCGCCTCGGCCCGCTCGGCCCGCTTCCTCCAGCGCGTGATCTCCCGCTCCTGCTCGACGATCTTCTTGTCCCGTGGATCGGGCGGCACGAGCTTCGGTCCCCGCTTCTGCGCCGACAGCCCCTCGAGCTCACCCCGGTCGCGAGCCGCGCGCCACGTCGTCAGGAGCGAGGAGTACAGCCCCTCGCGCCGAAGCAGCGCGCCGATCTCGCCCGGCTTTGTGCAGCGGTCCGCCTCGCGCACGATCCGCCGCTTGTACTCCGCCGTGAACCGCCGCCGCTCTGCCTTGGCCACGACTTCGATCTCCGGCCTCGCTTCCCTCGCGATCACTCCCGCCGGCGGCGCGCCGACCGGGAAAACTCCAGTCGCCCTACGGGCTCCTTCCGTTTCCCCGGCCTCCTCCATCCTCTCATCCCTCGCCTTCTTTCCGACCACCTTCATCCATCTCGGCCTCCCCGCCCTCTACAGTAAACTATCGCTACTCCACTGTCTCACGATCATTGGCAGAGAGGGCTGTTCGCGCGGGTGGTAGATCAAGGGAGGGTTGTCCTTGATGGTCGGCGCCTGACCGGCCATGGCCGCGAGCTTGGGAAAGTCATGCTCCAACACGCTGCGGGCACGAGCCTTGGCCAGCATCTTCTGATGCCGGCGACGAGCTTCTTTGTCCTTGATCGTCGGGAGCACTTTCTCGACGTCTATGCTCGCATACCACACGTCCAGCACCGGCATCTGACTGTACTCCGCCGTCCGTTCGCGATACGAGCGAACACATGCAAGCACTGCATCGCGAGCGCAGGCGGAGCCTGTCAATGAGAATGAGACAGTGGGTTCCGGAATTTAGTGTAGATCCTCCGTGTTGAGCGGCGCGACGGCCGCGATGTCGGGTTCGGTGCCGATCGATCCGAATCGCTCGCGGACACCGATTCGGGGGGATACCTCGGTAAGGGTCGAGTCCGCTGCGTGGCTGTGCGGGGCTCTGGACGCGAAGGTGGTGACGACCTCGGCCTCGGAATCGCGAGGGTGCTTGGCGAGCGCCGCCTTCGGCTTGTTGATCCAGACCGCGCTCGGCAACGCCGGCGGGCGCGGAAGCCCCGCGACGAAGCGCTCGGGATGGGCGGCGAACGCTGCGGCCAGCACGCGTGCACGCGCCTCGACCCGCTGCTCGGCCAGCCCGTAGTGGACCTCGTGAGGCGTGAGCATCCCGAGGCCCGAGTGCCGGTGCTCGGTGTTGTACCAGGGGAAGAAGGCGTGACCATGCCCGCGGGCGTGCTGGATCGACCCGAATCGATCGGGGAAATCCGGCCGATACTTCAGCGTTTTGAACTGCGCCTCGGAGAAGGGGTTGTCGTTCGACACGTAGGGCCGCGAATGGGTCTTGGTGACCCCGAGGTCCGAGAGCAGCAGCGCCACCGGCTTCGAGGTCATCGACGGCCCGCGGTCAGCATGGAGCGTGAGCTCGCCCGGCGTGATCCCCTGCCGCCGGCAGCTCTGCTCGATCAGCTTCCTCGCCAGCGCCGCGCGCTCCTCGTGAGCGACCATCCAGCCCACGACGTAGCGGCTGAAGAGGTCCAGGATCACGTAGAGGTAGAAGTACGTCCATTTTGCCGGCCCGAGGAGTTTCGTGATGTCCCAGCTCCAGACCTGGTTCGGCGCCATGGCCAGGAGCTCGGGCGCCGCGTACGACGGGTGGCGGAGCTGATCCCGTCGCTCGTGCACCTCGTGATGCTCCGCCAGAATCCGATACATCGTCCGCTCCGAGCAGAGGTAGCGCTTGGCATCGAGCAGCTGGGCGTAGACCTGCGCCGGGGCGAGATCGACGAACCCGGGTTGGTGCAGCACTGCGAGCACGGCCGTGCGTTCGGCGACGGCGAGCTTACGTGGCGGACTCGGGCGAGGTGCAGCGGGCGGCGTCGGGCTGATCCGCCGGTAGTAGGTGGCCGGCGGCAGGCCGAGCGCCGCGCAGGTCGGCGCGATCCCGAGCCGCGGCCCCACCTCGCGAACCGTCTCGATCGTCATTTCTCGCTCTCGAACGGAGTCCCCAGCAGCGCCGCGAGTTTTTTTTGAACATCGACCAGCGCCTCGGCCCGCTCGGCCCGCTTCCTCCAGCGCGTGATCTCCCGCTCCTGCTCGACGATCTTCTTGTCCCGTGGATCGGGCGGCACGAGCTTCGGTCCCCGCTTCTGCGCCGACAGCCCCTCGAGCTCACCCCGGTCGCGAGCCGCGCGCCACGTCGTCAGGAGCGAGGAGTACAGCCCCTCGCGCCGAAGCAGCGCGCCGATCTCGCCCGGCTTTGTGCAGCGGTCCGCCTCGCGCACGATCCGCCGCTTGTACTCCGCCGTGAACCGCCGCCGCTCTGCCTTGGCCACGACTTCGATCTCCGGCCTCGCTTCCCTCGCGATCACTCCCGCCGGCGGCGCGCCGACCGGGAAAACTCCAGTCGCCCTACGGGCTCCTTCCGTTTCCCCGGCCTCCTCCATCCTCTCATCCCTCGCCTTCTTTCCGACCACCTTCATCCATCTCGGCCTCCCCGCCCTCTACAGTAAACTATCGCTACTCCACTGTCTCACGATCATTGGCAGAGAGGGTGCGCTGGCTCGCACCTCGGTCGGAAGCTTCTCCAGCACCTTGCCGATCTGCTCAAGACGACCGGCGCGGGTCTTGAACTCCTCATCATTCACAAAGGACCCCTTTCCGGTGTTGACTAACGTTTGAGTTCACCCGCTCGCGGAAGGGGGGGAAGCCCGCTGTAGCGAGTCGGGTGCAACGAAGGGTTAGCCGTCACGGAAGATTTCCTCTCCAGAGGTGAGTTCCCACTGCAGCGACCTACGATTGAGCTCGAAGAAGCGCCAGGATTGTCCTCGCTTCCATTCGAACAGCACCACAGAGCGTGCCCCATACTCACGCGCTACTTCGCGTAGGCGAACGCAGTCCTCATGTGTGGGCGGACGTGCAGTGCCACCCTTGACTTGAACAAGGACGATCTCGAAGAGATCGCCGCGCTTCAGGAGAGGGCTCTTTGGTTGCTTCGTATTCTTCCGAACCGCTACGAGGTCAACGACGCCCCGCCACTCACCTTTGCCTTTGCCCCGGAACGACACGAACTGCCAACGCTGGGCTACCGGCCTACTCAGAGCGCGGAACATAGTTTCCGCCCACCGCCCGGTTGTATGGGCTTTGACATGTGCAGGGACGTTGGCGTCTGTCATCGCCTGCGGGTGACGGCTAACGTCCTGCCGATCAGCGGCGGACGAAGTCCGGCCGCTGCATCGCTTGTTAGCCTGTGTTGTCCTAGTCGTCGGGTGCCAAGTAGTACACCGGGCGCAAAGGGAGCAGGCGCCTCTGGGGTTCGGGAATCCGGTCGTAGTGCTCCGTCCAGAGATCGAACAGCCGTTTCAGATCCACGAGCATGATGCGCCTCTTCTCCTGCCGCCGAGCTTCGTCCTCGGCATCGCGCGTAAACCCACCCGTGGATACGAACAGGCCTACGTCTGAGTCCCCGAGGAGGGCCATGAAGCCACGGACGCCGTCCACCGCTATTCTGTCTGCCCTTCGCTTCACCTGTGCCTTGATCCGGGGACCTTTCACACCAAGCGGATCCATATGCGCCACAATGTCGATTCCTTTGTCAGGCCCTGGGGGCGAGACCCACTCCACGAAGTAGCCCATTCCGCGCAGCAGCCCGGCGACTAGTTCCTGAAAGTCGTAGGGACTCATCTTTTCGAGGAACGTCTCGATTTCCGACCATGCCGATTCCTCGGCCTCCTCGAGCGTCGTGGCTGCTTCGCCGGATTCCTCTTCCTCTTCGGCTTCCGGGTCCGTCGGCTGGTCGGCCTTCCACGCTCGGTACAGTCGGCCGGCCTCGCGATAGAAGGCCTCCGGGTCCTTGAACCTGCCGAAGGCCGCACGCCCATCATCGGTGAGCGACCATGCCCCCTTGTTCTTGATTAGCCACCCAGCCTTCACCGCCCCGATAGTGGAGAACCGCACGATCTTTTCGTACCGCCGTACCGTTGGTCGATTCGGATAGGTGCTTGCCTCAAACTCCGAAGGTGGCACCAGTTCCTCAAGTCGCCTGAGCACCTCCTTGGCAGGAACGGCGTCGACTTGCTGCGAGAGGATCTGAAACACGCCGCGGACAAGTTCGCCAGAGCGCCTTCGTGTGATCTCCGCCATTCTCAGGGTCCTGTTCTTGCCCGCCCCATTCCCGCCCCATGGCGGGCTGCGGTTGTGATGATCTTGTAGATGAACTGAGCAAACCTAAGGGCTTACGAAGTGGCGGCGGGCCGGATCGAACGGCCGACCTAGGGATTATGAGACCCTCGCTCTAGCCAACTGAGCTACGCCGCCGAGAGAGCGAAGCCGGGCAC
This sequence comes from uncultured delta proteobacterium, assembly GCA_963815115.1. Lineage (GTDB taxonomy): Bacteria > Desulfobacterota > Binatia > DP-6 > DP-6 > CAVQLX01. The sequence goes on from CAWFFN010000007.1 coordinate 703,686, forward strand.
TTAGCAGTGGCGCCCTACCCCTGCAACCGCTCTGGGTGTCCATGGTGGTGTCCACGTTCAGCCCTTCGCCGCCTCCACTGCCTCGGTCATGGCGAGTGCTGCCACCTTGGCGGTGCCTGCGTGATGACGTACCTCCGGTGTGCGGAGTCGGTCTTGTGCCCGGAGATGACACGCGCCGTCGAATCCGGAACACCAGCTTCGGGAGATTGGTCAGCGAAGCCGATGGACGAGCGCGACCACCAGCCAACGCTCGCTCCGCGTAGAGCACGAGAGCATCCGCCGTCGTGAGCTTCTGTCGATCATTGAAATGGCTAGTTCCCACCCAAGACCGCATCCACGCAACGCCATTTGACGGGGAACCAAGCTCGGGGCATTGAGGCGCCGGGGACGAGGATCGTCGTGGGTGGTCTGCCGACTTCGATGACCGATTCAAAGGAGGCGAGCATGGGACTCGAAAGGATGCTGACGACGTTCGGACTGGTTGCGGCTCTGTTCAGCGCGGCTCTGCCCACCCGGTGCGTATGGGCCGAGATGGCGGGGCACGACATGGCCGACATGGTGAAGAACGCCAAGACGGCCGCGGATCACGAGGCACTTGCCGCCATGTACGACAAGGAGGCGGCGGACGCCAAGGCGCGCGCCGCAGATCACCGGCAAATGGCGGAGAGTTACAAGTCCAACACGGGCAGGGGGACGGGAGCCAGTTCCATGCCCCAGCACTGCGCGAGTCTCATCAAATCCTTCGAGCAGCAGGCCACCATGTACGAGAAGATGGCGGCAACCGAGCGCGCAGAAGCCAAGAGAGCAAAGTAGTCCGGTCGGTCTGGTCAGGCGGGTTGCCCCGGCAGACGGCAGGCGCTCCTCGCCCTTACCTAGGGCGACCCGAGACTCCGTCTCGGGTCGAAAGCGGAGGGGAGCGTGTGGCGTTCGGCGAATCGAGCGGACGCCGTGCCGCGGCCGGCAAAGCCGGCGCGGCAAACCGCGGCATGCCCAAGGCTCCGTCCCACTCCGTCCTGCGCCGAGTTGGGTGCCGGCTGAACGGGAGCTCTCGCCGACGAAGAAGCGGCACTGGGAGGCGTCACGGCGACGAGCGGACTACCCACAGTCTGACTCTGCGCGGAAGCCGATCGCGCACCGAGTAGCGCGAGGAGTCTACTCCATGCCCCAGGAGAAGACGTTCGTCGGCGACACCTCCACGATGACGGATTCGCCCTCCTCCAGGGCAGCCTTGTCGGGATACTGGGGATATTTCGAGTAGAGGAGCTTCCGGAACTTCTTGAACCGTGAACCCTTCTCGATGAAGGCGGCCGTTCCCTGGATCATGACACCCTTCAGCTGCGTCCAATCGTCGGAGTACAGGTCGATGGTCACGGCGACCTTGGGAGTCGCGCGCAGGTTCCGTACCTTGCGGGCGTTCTTCTGCGACGCGAAGTACAGCTTCCCGTCGGTGAGCAGGTGACAGACGGGAACCGTGTGGGGAGTGCGTCGCGCGTCCACGGTCGCAACGCGACAGACACGCTGCCACTCGACTAGCTGGGCGACGGACTTCTTGAGGCGCATGCTGTTCCCTCCTCGGGCCGAGTCTACACGCGCGGCACCGTACGACTACCGGGAATTCGTCTGCGCCGCTGACTCTGCGCCGCTGACCATGTCCGCGCACCGAGGCGAGAGACTCCCTCCGTATCTTGCACTGACGCAGCCCGCATGGTGAGTGGAAGCGGGAAAGGAGGCGTACATGTCATTGACGCCATCCGAATCGCTGCAGCATCTGCGCCTCGCGCTCGAGCTGTCCGGGGTCGACGCGGAGGTGGTTCTTCCCGAGGCGCGGCACGTCGTCGTCCACGACACGCGCTTGCACTACCTCGACCGGGGAACCCCGGGCCGGCCACCGATCCTCTTCCTGCACGGCGGTGCCCTCACGGCGCATACCTGGGATGTCGTGTGCCTCGGACTGCGCGGTGACTACCATTGCGTTGCCCTCGATCAGCGCGGCCACGGCGACAGCGAGTGGTCGCCGATCGTGGACTACTTTCCCGACGCGCACGCGCGAGACATCCACGGGGTGCTCGATGCGCTGGGATTCACCTCCGTCGTGCTCGTGGGTCAGTCCATGGGAGGCATGAACGCCTTCGTCTACACGACCCAGCATCCCGAGCGCGTCGCCGGCCTGGTTCTGGTCGACGTGGGACCGGAGGTTCGCCTGGCGGGCGCGAAGCGCATCGGCGAGTTCGTCGCCAGCACCGCGGAGATCGACTCGATCGATGCCTTCGTCGAGCAGGCGATGACGTTCAACCCGATGCGCGATCGCCGCCTGCTGGCCGCGAGCGTACGCAACAACGTGCGACAGCTGCCGAATGGCCGCTGGACGCGCAAGAACGACACCCGCTTCTTCGGCCAGATCGGCGCGGAGGAGATCGCGCGGCGCATCGAGCCCCATTGGAAGAACACGGCCAGGGTCACCTGCCCGGTGCTGGTGGTCCGCGGGGCCTTGAGCGACGTCCTGCTCGACGACGCCGCGGAGCGCTTCGCGCGGTCGCTCCCGTGCGGGCGCTGGACGAGGATCGAAGGCGCCGGGCACACCGTGCAGGGCGACAACCCCGTCGGCTTGATCACCGCGCTGCGCGAGTTCCTCGACGCCGTGGATTCCGGCGGTACCGCGCCCGGATGGTCTGCTGCCGGCGGCCCGCGGTCCAGCGGGTAGGTCTCCACGGGCGAGCGACCAGCGGTCATCCTGCAACCGGGGAGTTGCATTGCATTTCCCCCGGCGGTCCGCTTTCCATCGTACGCCGGAGCGAAGGAGATCGACCGCCGCCGCCTCGAGGATGCGCGCCGGTTCCTCGACGGCGTCTCGCAGCAGTGGGACCAGGCGCTCGCTCGCCTCAGAGCACTGGTGGAAGCGCCGTCGCCGGCCGTCTCGCGTGGACGAGCCGGCCCCGGCCGGCGGCGCCGATGACCTGCGCCGGAAGCCGACCCGCCCTCAGCGCGACCGCCCGGCCGGAAGGGCGCTGCGCCGCGCCTGACGCTCGCCCGCTGCCACCTGGTGGAGCACGCGATCGGGCAGCTCCAGAGCGGTCAGTGCGCCCCCGTAGACCAGACCGGTGTCGATGCCGATCTTGTACGGCAGATCGACCAGCACCTCCCGCCCGGGCGTGTGGCCGAAGACGATGGTCTCCGGCATGCCGTGGGGGCGCCTGAGGAACTCTTCGCGGATCCAGAACAGGTCCTCGTCGCTCTGCTGCTCCCAGGGAACATCCGGCCGGATGCCAGCGTGGACGAAGAGGTAACCGCCCCACCGGTAGGCGCGTTCGAGACCCTCGAGGAACGTGAGGTGCGCTTCGGGAATCGCGGCCTCCACCACCGCGGGCTCCGCGCGCGCGTCGACGCCGTAGCTCCGCACGGCGGCCGAGCCTCCGTTGGCCAGCCACGAATCGCCCCAGTTCCCCGCCCGTCCGAGGAACGACAGGCACATGTCCTCGTGGTTTCCTTTGAGGAACATCCAGTCGACATCGGTGCGCTTGCGCGCGTCGAGCAGCAGGTCGATGACGCCCTTCGAGTCCGGCCCGCGGTCGATGTAGTCGCCGACGAAGCAGACGGCGTCGCCGGCGGCCAGCGGGAGGCCGTCGAGGAGCGCGCCGAGCTCGGCGGGGTTGCCGTGCACGTCACCGATCGCGAACAGCCGCTTGCTCATGACGGACGATCGCGGATCAGCGCGGCCAGCGCCGCGTCGTCGCCCAGGATGCGGAGCGCCGCGCTGTAGGGATCGACCGACCCGCGACGCACCGACTCGACCAGGGCGCCGAGGCCGTTGGGATCGGCGATCAGGCCCGCCTCGAGCCGGCGGCGCATCTCCTCGTCGAGGATGTCGATGACCTCGCCGGCACGCCGTGCGGCGGCACGTCCCGCCCGATCGGGGTCGTCGTTCGCGAACGTCCGGTGGCGGGCGAGGGCGTCGACGACCGCCTCCACGCCGGCGCCACGGGTCGCTTCCGTGGCCAGCACGGGGATGGACCATGGCGACGGCGGGCGCAGATGCAGCATCTGCTCGAGCTCCGCGATCATGCGCAGGGCGCCGTCGCGATCGGCCTTGTTGACCACGAAGACGTCGGCGATCTCGAGCAGTCCCGCCTTCATCACCTGCACTGCGTCCCCGGCCTCGGGCACCAGGACGACGACGATCGAGTCGGCCACGCGCATGACGTCGAGCTCGGTCTGCCCCACCCCGACGGTCTCGACCAGCACGACGTCGCAGCCGAAGGCGTCGAGGAGACGGACCACGTCGCGCGCTGCACGCGGCAGGCCGCCATGGCTGCCGCGCGTGGCGAGGCTGCGGATGAACACGCCCGGGTCCAGGAAGTGCGCCTGCATCCGGATGCGGTCGCCGAGCACGGCCCCGCCCGAGAACGGGCTCGACGGGTCGACGGCGACCACCCCGACCCGGCGGCCCTCGGCACGGACGCGCGCGATCAGGGCGTCGACCAGCGTCGACTTCCCGGCGCCTGGCGGCCCGGTCACCCCGATCACGTGTGCCCGCCCGGTGTGGGCATAGAGCCGGCTCATCGCTTCCGGTAGCTCCGGCGCGCGGTTCTCGACCAGGGTCATGAGACGCGCCAGCGCCAGCCGGTCGCCGGCGAGAACACGGTCGACCAGGCTCTCTGCTGCTTCTCCGGTCACAGCTCAGCCGATAGAGAGCCTCCCCCTGTGCGTCAAGCCACGCAAGGCGTCGCTTGACGCCCCGGGAGGGACACGTCAGATCCGATCGATGCCCTGGCGGGTGGAATCGTCGTTCCTGTACCAGGCGGCACGCAGCGGCTTCGTGGTCGCCGGCGTCCTGCTGTTCGCGGTCGGTGTCGGCGACATGCTGGCCGGCCGCTCGAAGATCCAGGAATACCGCAGCGTCGTCCGCGAGGTGCCGGCCCCCGAGCCGCACGATCCGACCGCGCTGTTCCCCAAAGCGAGCGAGGCGCAGGAGCGACACGCGCTTGCGGAGGCGAAGCTCGCCTTCTACCAGCTGCTCTTCCTCGTCGGGCAGCTCCTCGCGGCGGGTGGCGTGGTGCTGCTCGCGATCGGCGCGTTCCAGCTCAGGCAGCGTACCCTGCGCGTTCCATCCGCCGGCTCTCTCCCCGGCTCTTTCCATTGACTTCCACTCCTCGCGCGTCTACAAGCGAACAAATCTGCACGCCGGGATGACGTTGTCGGACGTGCAGCGAGGATGGTGGCGGCGGTTGGGTGTGGCAGAGAGCGAGGCCACCGGCACGTGGCGTGCGGAGCGGCCGGGCGGCGCCGAGTCGACGACGGCCAGCGCGCTCCTCGAGCTGCTCGCCCGCGCGCTCGGGCTCGAGCGGGCTGCGCTGCTCCTCGAGCAGACCCGAGGCGGGCCCCAGGTTCCCGTCGCCATGTGGGGCGCGGTTCGCCCGACGACCGTCGAGCCCGCCGACGACGCCTGGAGCATCGTCCTACCGATGGATGCGGGAGGACGCACCATCGGCCGCGCGCTGCTCGCCGCGCCTGGCGGCCGCCCGCTGACGGCGGCCGCGCGCGCCCTCGCCCGGCGGCTCGTCGACGGCGCGACGGCGTTGCTCGCGCACACCCAGCTCGAGCACGACCTGCTGCGCGCCCGCGAGCTGCTCGCTCGCGCCGATCGCCTCGCCGCTCTCGGTACGCTCGCGGCCGGCATCGCCCACGAGATCCGCAACCCGCTCGTGTCCGTCCGCACCTTCATCGAGCTTCTCCCCGAGCGCCTCCACGACGAGGAGTTTCGCACCGCCTTTCGCGATCTCACGCTGGCGGAGATCGAGCGCATCTGCGGCCTGCTGAACGACCTGCTCGCCTTCACGCGCCCGGCGGCTGCCCAGCCCGAGCCGAGCGACCTGAACGCGCTCGTGCTCCAGACCGTGCGGCTGCTCGAGCCCGAGGGACGCAAGTGCGGCGTCGCGGTGCGGACGCGCTGCACGGCCATGCCGCCGCTCGTGGCCGTCGACGAGGGCCGTCTCAAGCAGGTCCTGATGAACGTGATCCTGAATGCCATCCAGGCGTGCTCGGAACGCGGCACCGTCGACGTCAGCACCCACCGTACCCCGGGGACCGACGGGGCCTGGAGCATCGTGGAGGTCGCCGACTCCGGGCCGGGCATCCCTCCGGAGGTGGCGCCGCACATCTTCGATCCTTTCGTCACCACCAAGGACACCGGGAGCGGTCTCGGCTTGCACGTCGCCCATCGCATCACCAGCGACCACGGCGGAGCCATCCACGCCCGCCGCCGGCCAGGCGGCGGAACGATCTTCGCGATCCATCTCCCCACCGTCGCCCCCACCGTCGCGCCGAGTATCGCGAGGGAGCGCGATGTCGGCACCGGCTGAACCGCGCCGGCGCGGCGTCCTCCCCCCGCTCTCGCCGGAGGCGGCGCGCGCCGTCCTGGCCCGGCCACGCCTGCCCCCGGCTGCCGTGCAGGCAGCCGCCGTCGCACGCGAGGCGGCAGCGCTCGCCCTGCCGGTCCGTCTCGAGACCCCGACCGCCGCCGGGCGCACGCTCCTCGCTCGCGCGCTGCATGCGCTCGGCGGGCGCCCGGGGCCGCTCGTGGCGGCCGAGGGGCGTTGCCGCGCCCTGCACGACCTTCCGCCCGGCGCCTCCGTGCTCGTCGACCTGGAAACGGTCACGGTGCCGGCTGCGTCGATCCTCGAGGCGTTGCTCGACGACGGATCGGTCTGGCTGCTCGTCGGGACGGTTCCCGGGCACGCGGTGCCACCGGTGCTCGCCGCGCGCCTCGACGCCGTCGTCCTTCACGTCCCGCCCCTCGCTCAGCGCACCGGCGAGCTGCCGGCGATCGCGGCGCACGTCTCCGCCGCCCTCGGCGCGCGGCGGGGCAGCTCCCCTCCGCCGTTCTCGCACGATGCGCTCGCCTGGATCGCGGCGCAGCCGTGGCCCGGCGACCTTCCCGAGCTCGAGGCGGTCGTCGCGCGGGCGCTCCTGCGTGCCGGCGACGGGCCGATCACGGCCTCCCATCTGAGCGGCGAGGAGCCCGCCACCCGGGAACCCGCGGCGACCACCGGTGCCGGCGACCGCGCGCGCCTCGAGTACCTCGCCGCCGAGATGGCGCACGAGCTGAAGAACCCGCTCGTCACCATCAAGACCTTCGCCGACCATCTGCCCGCCCTGGTCGACGACGCCGAGCTGCGCGCGCGCTTCGGCGGGCTGGCCAACGAGTCGATCGCGCGCATGGACGAGCTGCTCGAGAACGTGCTCGCGTTCGCCCGCATGGGGGCGCCGCGGCCTGCGCCGGTGGAGATCGGCCCCCTCCTCGATGGTCTCGTGGCCGAGATCGAGCCCGCGCTCGCGGGGCACGCCGTCAGGCTCGACTACGCTCGCGCGAACGGCGCCCGGTGCAGCACCGACGGCGATCAGCTCGCCTACGCGTTGCGCAACCTGCTGGTCGGGATGCTGCGCGAGCTGCCGCCCGGCGAGGTCCTGCGGGTCGACGGCAGCTCCGCCGGGGTGGTGCGCTTCGGCTTCACCGGTCGCAATGGAGCCGCGGTCCGCCTGCGTCGGCTGGTGGTGGCCGATGGCGCGCTCGATCCGCATGACCCGACGCTGCTCCCCCTGCCCTTCACCCTCGCGCGCAGCGTGCTCGAGCGCAACGGCGGCACGCTCGCCGTGCGGGCAGACGCGGACGGGACGACGACGCTCGAAGTGCACTTGCCAGGCGGTGGGACGAACGGAGGTTGACGTGGAGCTCGTACAGACACCCCAGCGGCGCGTACTGATCGTGGACGACGAAGCCGGAGTGCGCGAGTCGCTCCGCATGGTGCTGAAGAACGCCTACGAGGCGGTGGCGGTCAGCTCGGCACCCGAGGCGCTCAGCCAGCTCGCGGCGGCATCGGTGGACGTCGTGCTGCTCGACATCGTCATGCCCGGCATCGACGGCCTCGAGCTTCTGGAGGAGATCCGGGGCCGCCACCCCACCCTGCCGGTCGTGATGCTCACCGCCACCAGGACGGTGAAGACGGCGGTCACCGCCATGAAGCTCGGCGCGTTCGACTACCTCACCAAGCCTTTCGACGTCGACCAGCTGCGCGTCGTCCTCGACAAGGCGACCGAGAACGCCGCCCTCGTGCGCGAGGTGGAGGCGCTGCGCACCGAGGTCGGGCGGCGCTATCACATCGACAACATCGTCGGGCGCTCACCCGGCATGCAGGACGCCTTCAAGACCGTCCTGACGGTCGCTCCGCTGAAGACCACCGTCCTGATCACCGGAGAGAGCGGCACCGGCAAGGAGCTCATCGCCAAGGCCATCCACTACGGCAGCCCGCGGGCGCGCAAGCCGCTGGTCACGCTCAACTGCGCCGCGATCCCGGAGACGCTGCTCGAGAGCGAGCTCTTCGGGCACGAGCGCGGCTCCTTCACCGACGCCCACGCGAAGAAGCTCGGGCAGTTCGAGCTCGCCCACGAGAGCACCCTCTTCCTCGACGAGGTCGGCGAGATGGGTGCCGCGACCCAGGCGAAGCTGCTGCGCGTGCTCGAGCAGGGCGAGTTCCTGCGCGTGGGCGGCCAGCGGCCCGTGCGGGTCGACGTCCGCATCATCGCCGCCACCAACCGCGACCTGACGGTCGCGATGCGTGACGGCTGCTTCCGGCCGGACCTCTACTACCGCCTGAACGTCGTGTCGGTGCACCTGCCGCCGCTGCGCGAGCGGCGCGACGACCTCATCCCCCTCCTGCGGCATTTCGTCGAGGGCAAGACCCGGGAGATGGGCATTCCCGAGAAGGTCATCCGTCCCGAGGCAGTCGACGCGCTCCTGCGCTACGCCTGGCCAGGCAACGTCCGCGAGCTCGAGAACCTGATCGAGCGCGTTCTCGTGCTGTCCGAGGGTCCCGCGGTGACGCTCGACGACCTGCCGGAGGCGCTGCGCGACGACGACGACCGCTCGCCCGCGGCGCTCCGGGACCAGGTGCTCGGGGGACGGAAGTCCCTCGGCGTCGCCGTCGACGAGTTCGAGCGCGACCTCATCCTCGAGACGCTCTACCACACCGACTTCAACCAGACCCGGGCGGCGGCGAAGCTCGGCACCACCCGGCGCATCCTCAAGTACCGCATGGACCAGCTCGGCATCCACGCACCGGAGCGCGATGCCGCGCTACGTCCGGGGGCGCCCGCAGCTTGACAGGTCCGGACCCCTCCGATAGCTGCGAAACCGGTCCCCATGCGGCGCTCCGTGACCGGCAGCCACGCGGCTGTGCGTCCCGCTCTCGTGGTCGCGCTCGCACGCGCGGCCGCCGGAGAGGCGCTCTCCCGCGACCAGGCGATCGCCCTGCTCGACGATCCGGCCTGCACCGACCCGCTGCTCGACGTCGCCGGCGCGCGGCGCGACGCGCAGTGGGGCAGCACGGTCACCTACTCCCCGAAGGTCTTCCTGCCCGTCACCAACCTCTGTCGCGACCGCTGCACCTACTGCACGTTCCGCAAGGACCCCGACGACCCCGACGCCTGGACCATGCTGCCGGCGGACATCGAGGCCTGGTCCGCGCGCGGCCGCACGCTCGGCTGCAAGGAGGCACTCCTCTGCCTCGGTGACAAGCCCGAGCTGGCCTTCCGGGGCTACCGGGCCACCCTCGCGACGCTCGGGCACCGCACCACCGCCGAGTACGTCGAGCGAGCCTCCGCCATCGCCCTCGCATGCGGGCTCCTGCCCCACACCAATGCCGGGCTCCTCACCCACGACGAGATGGCCCGCCTGCGCGACGTCAACGTCAGCCTCGGGCTCATGCTCGAGAACGTGTCGCCGCGGCTCCGCGGGCGCGGTCAGGTGCACCAGTGGGCCCCGGACAAGGAGCCCGCCCTTCGCCTTCGCATGCTGCGCGAGGCGGGCGAGCTGCGCATCCCGTTCACCACCGGGCTCCTGATCGGCATCGGCGAGACCACGGCGGAGCGCGTCGACACGCTGCTCGCCATTCGCGACCTGCAGCGGGCGCACGGGCACATCCAGGAGGTCATCGTCCAGAACTTCCGCGCCAAGCCCACCATCCCGCTGGCCGATGCGCCGGAGCCGAGCGCGGTGGATCTCGCCCGCACCATCGCCGTGGCGCGACTCCTCCTCGACCCGGAGGTGAGCGTGCAGGCGCCGCCCAACCTGTCGCCCGACGATCACGCGCTCCTGCTGCGCGCCGGCCTGAACGACTGGGGCGGCATCTCGCCGCTCACGCCCGACTACGTCAACCCCGAGGCGCCGTGGCCGCACGTCGCTGCGCTGGCCGCCACGTGCCGCAGCGCCGGCTACACGCTCGCCGAGCGACTCGCCATCTATCCCCGTTACATCGAGCAGCCGGGCTGGCTCGCGCCCGCGCTGCGACCGCACGTCGAGGCGCTGGCCGCCGAGGCGCGCCGCACCGCGCCGGTAGCGCTGGAGGCATCATCCGCATGAGCTGGTTCGACCCCTGGGACGCCATCGAGGCCGTTGCGCTGAACGACGACCCCGTCGAGCGGGCGATCGCCCGCGCCACCCCGGCCATCCGCCCGATCCTCGACGGCGCGCTCACCCGCCGCGAGCCCAGCGTGGCCGACTGCGAGACGCTCCTCGGCGCCGAGGGCGACGACCTGGTCGCCCTGGTGCGCACGGCGGACACGATCCGCGCCCAGGACGTCGGCGACGAGGTCACCTACGTCGTCAACCGCAACATCAACTTCACCAACGTCTGCTTCGTGAACTGTCAGTTCTGCGCCTTCAAGCGCCAGCGCTGGGAGTCGGACGCCTACACCCACGGCCTCGACGTCGTCCTCGGCAAGGTCGACGAGGCGATCGCGCGCGGGGCCACCGAGGTGTGCATGCAGGGTGGCATCAATCCCGACATGGAGGCGTTCACGTACCGGGACATCCTCGTCGCCATCAAGGCGCGCCACCCGCAGCTCCACGTCCACGCCTTCTCCCCGATGGAGATCATGTACGGGTCGCGACGGACGGGGCTCGCCTTCCCCGAGTACATCGCCATGCTGCGCGACGGCGGCCTCGGGTCGATTCCGGGCACGGCGGCCGAGATCCTCGACGACGAGGTGCGCGAGGTGCTGTCGCACAAGAAGGTGGACGTCCGCACCTGGGTCGAGATCATCACCACCGCGCACCGCCTCGGCGTGCCGACCACGTCGACGGTGATGTACGGCCACGTCGAGACCCCCGGCCACATCGCCCGGCACATCGACCTGCTCCGCTCGCTCCAGAAGGAGACCGGCGGCTTCACGGAGTTCGTTCCCCTCGGCTTCATCTGGGAGAACACCCAGCTCTACCGCGACGGCCGCGTCACGCCCCAGCCGAAGGGCCTGCGCGACCTTCGCATCTACGCGGCGAGCCGGCTGATGCTGCGGGGCTGGATCGACAACCTGCAGACGTCGTGGGTGAAGCTCGGCCACCGCCTGTCGCAGCTCACGCTCCGCGCGGGCTGCAACGACTTCGGCGGCACGTTGATGGAGGAGAGCATCTCGCGCGAGGCGGGTGCCGACGCGGGAGAGTACACCTCGGCGGAGGAGATCGAGGCGCTGGTGCGCGCCATGGGGCGCGCTCCCGTGCAGCGCACGACGCTCTACGGGCGGATCGGGGAGGACGGTGCCGCGCACGACCATCACGGTGCTGGCGGGTGGCGTGGGAGGAGCCCGCTTCCTGCGGGGCCTCTCGCGGCGCACTGATCCCCGGCGGCTCGCCATCATCGGCAACACCGGCGACGACGAGGAGTTCTTCGGGCTCCACGTCGCGCCCGACCTCGACACGGTGCTCTACACGCTCACCGGCCGGGCCGATCCGGATCGGGGCTGGGGCCTCGGCGGCGAGACCTTCGCGTGCCTGGGCGCCCTCGGCCGGCTCGGGGAGCCCACCTGGTTCCAGCTCGGCGACCGTGATCTGGCGACGCACCTGTGGCGGACCATGCACCTGCGGGCGGGGTGGCCGCTGTCCCGCGTCACCCGCGAGCTCGCGCGCCGCCACGGCTTGCGCGCCACGCTGCTCCCGATGAGCGACGATCGCGTGCGCACCTTCGTCCACACCGAGTCGGGCCGCCTGCCCTTCCAGGCCTACCTGGTGCGCGGGCGTGGACGCGGCCGCGTGCGCCGCATCGAGATCGCCGGCGCGGCCCGCGCGCGTCCCGCCCCCGGGGTGCTCGCCGCGCTCGCTCACAGCCGAGCCATCCTGATCGCGCCCTCGAACCCGCTGGTCTCGGTCGGGCCGATCCTCGCCGTTCCGCCGATCCGTCGCGCCCTCACCCGCCGCCGCGCGCCGGCGGCGGCGATCTGCCCGCTGGTCGGTGGCCGACCCGTTCGCGGTCCGCTCCATCGGATGCTGCGCGGGCTCGGGATGGAGGTGTCCCCGCCGGGCATCGCTCGCCTCTATCGCGGGCTGATCGACTGCTTCGTGCTCGACGGGGCCGACGCACGCTGGACGACGGCGGTGCGCGCCCTCGGCATGCGGGTGCTGCTCACCGACACCCTGATGCACACGCCCGCCGACGCCGCCCGGCTTGCAGCCACCGTGCTGCGCGCGCTAGGCGTGGAGGCCACGTGAGTGGCCGACTTTCGATAGATTTGCGCGCCGGAGGCGCCGCGTGACAGTCGCCGTGATCCCGGTTCCGGGGCTGCCGATGATCCAGCCCGGCGACGATCTTGCCGCCCTCGTCGGCGACGCGATCGATGCGGCGCGCGTGGGGCTGAAGGCGCTCGACGTGGTCGTCGTGTGCCAGAAGGTCGTGTCCAAGGCCGAGGGGGCGATCGTCGACCTCGACGACGTCGAGCCCTCGGCCTTCGCGATCCATCTGACGTCGCGCACCGAGAGCGGGAAGGATCCCGTGCCTTCGAGGTCGTGCTGCGCGAGGCGGCGCGCATCGTCCGCATGGATCGCGGCCACGTGATCGTCGAGACCCGGCACGGCTGGGTGTGCGCCAACGCCGGGGTCGACGAGTCGAACGGGCTCGGGCCTGGCGTGCTCACCCTCCTGCCGCGCGATGCCGACGCGTCCGCGACGACGCTGCGCGAGCGCCTGGTGGAGCGCTTCGCGGTCGATCTCGCCGTCGTCGTCACCGACACGTTCGGGCGGCCGTGGCGCGAGGGCCTGGTCGAGGTGGCGCTCGGATGCGCCGGGATGGACCCGCTGCTCGACTTCCGCGGCCGCGGCGACCTGCACGGCAAGGAGCTCCATCACACCGTGGTGGCGCTGGCCGACGAGGTGGCCGCGGCCGCCGGGCTGGTGATGGAGAAGGACAGCGGCGTCGCCGTGGCGATCGTGCGCGGGGTGCACTATTCACCGGGGCCGGGCGGGGCGGCGGCGCGGCTGGTGCGGAAAGCGGAGTTCGATCTGTTCCGCTAGTGGTCGCCGGGTGCGCTCCTACGCCACCATTCCTCGCGCACTCGGCACGTCGTGTGCGGCCAGGGGCATCGGCTCCTGGACCCGCTGCTTCCGGATCGCGCGCCGCAGCCGCCGAGGATCCAGATCGAGTCCCTCACACAGGTTCTCGAAGCTGAACGGCCACCGGCGATCCCTGCTGGCCACGTAGGCGACCGCAGCGCGGAGCTGGCGGGTCGTGGGCGACCCGTGGCCGGCGGCGCGCCGGTAGGCCGAGCCCCGAACGTCGTCCACCACCCCCTGCAACACGGCCGCCATCAGCCGCCGCTCCGGCTCGGCCGTCAGGTCAGTCCTCGTCGCGTTTCGAGCAACGCTCTTCAGCTTCACGCCGGCCCTCACGCAACTCGGCCCAGAATCGGGCGCGCTTCTGCACGGAGTCTTCATGGGCGCGTGGGTCTGGCGTTCCGATCTCGGCACGACCGAGCCGCAGCGACCCGACCGTCCGCCGCAACGCCACTCTCTGCTCCGGGGCAGGCCCCGCGTTGCCAGCGCGTTGCCACACCCGCTCCCAGTGGCGCGCGGCCAGCGCACACCCAAGCCATATCCACATCGGACGTCACCTCCTCGCAGCCTGGATCAGGCGCCGACGACGCGGAGGCCATTACCGCGGGGCGGTGGGATCATCTCTCGTACCCTGCCCGTGTTTCCGACCAGGGCGAAGGTCACTGAGACGACTCGTTCATGACGCTACGCCCCGGCACCGCCGGCGTCAAACGACGCCGAAACGCCCGCGCCGCCGCGCCCGAACAAAACATGTGAGCACGCCCCGAGGCGATCGAGCATCAGGAGGTGTGCGGTCCGGGCCACGCGCCGTTCGGATACCCGCCGGCGGCCGCGACCCGATGCCGCTCGGCCACGCGATCGGCGACGGACAGTACGGGCGTCGCCGTGGCTCCGCTGCCGTCCCGGATGCTGACCCGGATGCCCTGCCGGCCGAGGCGGGCAAACCGGTCCCGAACCCCGGCGAGGCCACCCGCGACGCTCCCCGCCACGGTGAGCTCCAGCCGCGATCCGCGGCCGGCGCGCACCGCGTCCTCCGTGATGGTCTCGGCAACGTACGGAGTGAGCCACGCCGTGCGCTCGACCGTGCCGCCCGGCCTGCCGACGCCGGGCACGATGCGGGCCCAGATGCGAGTCGGGGACTCGGCGCCGCGCGATTCCTCGCAGCGAGCTCCGATGAGGAGGTCGGTTGCACGGACGAGATCGCCAAAGCTGCGCACGCCGTCCAGGATGGGCTCCGGCACCTCGATCGCGAACGCCGCCTCGAGCGCCATCGCCAGCTCGACGAGATCGAGCGAGTCGGCCGCCAGATCGTCACGCAGAGAAACCTCGGACGCCAGCTCATCCACCCCGACGCCGAGATGGTCGGCGACCAGGCGACGCACGGTCAGTTCCATCGGCGCGCGCATCTAGCGCTGGCCGAACCGGCGCCCCGTGTCTACCTGCTTTGCGCTCACCGCGACGGGGATGGCGTCGCCGAGGGAGCCGAGGCCGATCTTCGCTGCCGGGGCGACGCCGTTCGGACCACGGAGGCTCGCGACCGCCAGCCAGCCCTCAACGCCGCCGGACGTCGCGCGAACGCGGTAGCGGGCCCCCCGGAACCCGTTCGGCCGCCAGGCGATGATCTCCACCTCGGTGCCGTCGACGAGGTTCCCCAGCGCCTTGCTGCCGGCGTCGTCCGTCAGTGCCACGCGGGTCGGCTGGCCGCCCGAGCACGTCACAGAGACTCGCTGGCCGACTGCGAAGACGGGACCGCGGGGACGGACCGGAGCGGGTCCGCGGCGCGGGCCCCAGCTGAATGGCATGGGTATCTCCTTGAGCGCGGCCTGAGTTGCATGCGAGCCGCGCGGAGGCCATCGGGCGCGGAGCGGGGCGAGGAGCCCAGGGTAGTCTCGTGCGTGCCGGCTGTCAACTTCGTCGACAGCCAGCGGCTCAGTTTGCCTCTCGTACTGCTTGATTTCTGGCAGGCAGCTCGCGGGCGCCGGCCTCGAGCGCCGCCGCCAGTGGCCGGCGAGGGACGACGCGGGGCGGTTGCCACCGTGCCCCGGCGACATCCGCCGGTGCGACATGCGCGTCACCGGGGGGCACGCGCCGCATCGGGTGCACCGCGGCGCCGCAGACCCTCCGCTTTCGCCCCATCCTGGCCTCGCGTAGAGTCTACAGGCCTGGATGTACGAGGCCTTCTACGGATTCCGGGAGTCCCCGTTCCGGATCACCCCGGACCCGCGGTTCCTCTATCGCAATGGCGCGATCGACGAGGCGGTCGCCGCCCTCACCTATGGCGTCGAGCAACGCAAGGGCTTCCTGAGCCTCGTCGGCGAGGTGGGCACCGGGAAGACCACGCTCCTGCGCCACCTCCTCGACTCGGTCGCGCCGAGCACCCGCACCGTCCTCCTGCTCTACCCGACCGTCCAGTTCGAGGAGATGCTGGAGTACATCCTCCACGAGCTCGGCATCCCCACCGAGGGAGCCGGCAAGCTCGTGATGCTCCAGCGCCTGCACGAGTTCCTCCTCGAGCACACCGCGGCGGGTGGCAACGCCGCGCTGCTGATCGACGAGGCGCAGGACCTCGATGCCCGCGTCCTCGAGGAGCTCCGCCTGCTGTCCAATCTCGAGACCGGGACACAGAAGATCCTCCAGATCGTGCTCGCCGGCCAGCCGGAGCTCGAACGCAAGCTCGCCCAGCCCGACCTGCGACAGCTCCGCCAGCGCATCACGCTCCACGTGCGGCTGCGAACCTTCTCGCCGCGCGAGGTGGCCGCGTACGTCCGCGCCCGGCTGGAGCTGGCCGGCGCCAGCGACCTCTCCATCTTCGCACCCGACGCGCTGGAGCGGGTCGCGGAGGTGACCCAGGGCATTCCCCGGCTCGTGAACGTGCTGTGCGACGCGTGTCTGGTGACCGGCTTTGCGACCGGCAGCCGCAGCATCACCCGCGCGCTGGTCGACGAGACCTGGGCCGACTACGCAGCCCTCTCGGCACCTGCCGAGTCCGAGGCCGCATCGGCGCCCGCCTTTCCCGCCCCACCCGTGCCGCCCGAGCCCGCCGCCGCCGTGGTCCGCGACGACGCTGCACCGCTGGCACGCATCCCCCAGCCCGAGCCAGCTCGGAGTGCGGACGCCGTCCCACCGGCGGGCGCCGCCTCGGCACCCGAGCGGGCGCCGGCGCCGGCGGAGCCCGTCGACGCGGAGCCCGCTCCTTCGGGTCGGCCCCGCCGGCGGAGTCGCGGGCGGCGGGTCGCGATCTGGCTGGTGGCGATCGCGGCCTCGAGTGCCGCGCTCGCACTGTGGGCGATCCGCTCGGAGCGCTTGCCGCCGCTGTCCGCGCTCGCCGCGGCGCTGGCGCCGGCGAGGGCGCCGAGCCCCGAGGAGACGCGCACCGTGATCGAGGGCTTCCGTCAGGCCCACGAGCAGCGCGACGCGGCCCGCCTGGCGGCCCTCTTCGCGGCCGATGCCACCAGCAACGGCCGGCAAGGCGCCGACGCGATCGCCGCCTCCTACCGCGCGCTGTTCGCCCGCCTGAGCCAGATATCGTACGCCCTCCCGGACGTCACCGTCACGCCGGACGGCACCCGTACGATCGCGTCGGGTCCGTTCCGCATGAACTTCCACAGCGCCGACGGTGACGGCGACCTGCATGGCACCGTGCTCTGGACGCTCGAGCGTCGCCGTGGCGTGCCGCGCATCGTCTCCATGCGCTACACGTTCGACCCGGACAGCGGCGGCGATACCACCGCCGCCCGATAGGATCCGCCTCGCCGGCGCGATGCGCGCCGCCACGGCCGCACGCCGCGGAGGGCGCTCGCGGTTGAACTGCAAGGACAAACGTGGTCGATTTGTCGGTGCATGTCGGCGCACCCCGCTCCGTCCGAGCAGTCCGCGCTCACCGATCAGCTCGTCGAGACCGTGCGGCGCTTCGTCGAGCGCGAGGTGATGCCCGTCGCGAGCAAGCTCGAGCACGCCAACGAGTATCCGCACGCCCTGGTCGAGCGCATGAAGGAGCTCGGTCTCTTCGGCGCCACCATCGCTCCCGAGTGGGGCGGCCTCGGACTCGACTTCTCGACCTATGCCCGCATCGTCGAAGAGGTCTGCCGCGGCTGGATGAGCCTCTCCGGGGTGCTCAACACCCACCTCATGTTCGCCTACGTGCTGCAGCGCTTCGGCACCCCGGCCCAGCAGGAGCGCTGGCTCCCGGCCATGGCGCGCGGCGAGCACCGGGCGGCGCTCTGCCTCACCGAGCCGCACGCCGGCAGCGACACGCAGCAGATCAGGACCACCGCGCGGCGCGACGGCGATGACTACGTGGTGAACGGCTCCAAGATGTTCATCACCAACGCGCGCACCGCGACCATCTACTCGCTGCTCACCAAGACCGATCCCAGGGCCGACCCGCCCCACAAGGGGATGACCCTGTTCGCCGCCGAGCGCGGTCCCGGCCTCACCGTCGGCCGCGACATCGAGAAGATCGGCTACAAGGGCATCGAGACCTGCGAGGTCAGCTTCGAGGACTACCGCGTGCCCGCCGGCAACCTGATCGGCGGCGAGGAGGGTCGCGGGCTCCAGCAGGTGCTCTCCGGCCTGGAGGTCGGCCGCATCAACATCGCCGCGCGCGCGGTGGGCGTCGCGCAGGCGGCGTTCGAGTCCGCGATCCGCTACGCCCAGCAGCGCTCGACGTTCGGCAAGCCGATCTGCGAGCACCAGGCGATCCAGCTGAAGCTCGCCGACATGGCGACCAAGATCGAGGCGGCCCGGCTGCTCGTGCGCCAGGCAGCGGCCAAGAAGGACCGCGGCGAGCGCTGCGACCTCGAGGCCGGCATGGCGAAGCTGTTCGCGTCCGAGACCTGCCAGGAGGTCTCGCTCGAGGCGATGCGCATGCTCGGCGGATACGGCTACACGAAGGAGTTCCCCGTCGAGCGCTACTACCGCGACGCCCCGCTGATGATCATCGGCGAGGGCACGAACGAGATCCAGCGGCTGGTGATCGCCCGGGGGCTGGTGCAGCGCTACAAGATCTGAATCCGAGCAGTTCACACGACCGCGGCGCGCGACACAGGGGGGAAGCGGTGAGGATGATTGCGGGCGCGTTGCTCGCGGCTGCGGCCGCGTGCGCCGCCCCGGGTGCGCACGCTGCGGAGCCGGAGGCCGCGGTCCAGCCGCTGCACCTGCCGGAGCGCCCGCGGGTCATCGTCTTCGCACCCCACCCGGACGACGAGACCATCGCGGCCGGAGGCCTGATCCACCAGCTCACGCACGCCCGGGCCGACGTGCACGTGGTCTTCATCACCAACGGCGACGGCTATCCCGATGCCGTCCGCAAGGAGCTCCGCATTCCGAGCCCCACGGGGGCCGACTACGTCGCCTTCGGGCGGCGGCGGCAGCACGAGGCGCTGGAGGCCACCCACCGCCTCGGAGTGCATCGCAGCGCCGTCCATTTCCTCGGCTTCCCCGACGGCGGCCTCGACCAGCTCTGGCAGGCGCACTGGTCGCGCGCCAGCCCCTACATCTCGCCCTACACGGACGAGGACAGCCCGCCCTACTCGGACGCGTTCGACCCCGATCTCGACTACGACGGCCAGGATCTCACGGCCGCCATCATGCGCCTGCTGCGCGACGTGCGACCGACCGTGATCATCATGCCGCATCCCGAGGACGTGCATCACGACCACGCGGCGACCGCGTACTTCGTCACGGAGGCGGCCGACCGCCTCCGCACCCACAACGTCATCCCGCACGACGTCGAGATCCTGGCGTATCTGGTCCACGATCCGCTCTGGCCGCCGACCAGGGCGGAGACGCCGACGCTGCCGCCGCCGGCGGCGAACCGGTTCACCGACACCCGCTGGTTCGAGCTGCCCCTCACGACCGAGCAGCAGGGAGTGAAGGCCGCGGCGCTGCGCGCGTACACGAGCCAGCTCGACATCATGCCCGACCTGCTGATGCGCTTCCTGCGCCCGAACGAGCTCTTCGGGCAGGTCGAGCCGGCCGTCCTGGCGCGGATCGCGTCGCGGCACTGAGGCCATGATCTCGGTCGTCGTCCCGAGCTTCAACGCCGGACCCTGGATCGCCGCCAGCCTGGACAGCATCCTCGGCCAGACCCTGCCGCCCGGCGAGGTGGTGGTGGTCGACGACGGCTCGACCGACGACACCCCCCGCATCCTGGCGGCTTACGGCGATCGCATCCGCATGGTGCGCGCGGCCCATGGCGGCCTCGCGGCGGCACGCAACCTCGGCCTCGCGGTCGCCACCGGCGACTGGATCGCCTTCCAGGACGCGGACGACGTCGCGCGGCCCGACCGCCTCGCCCTCCTGCAGGAATATCTGGACGGGACTCCCGCGAGCGACGGCGTGTTCGCCGATGGCGCACGCCTCGACGATGGCGAGCACCTCGTCCCCCGCGCGCGCGCGGCCGGCATCGCCGGGCGGCACCTGACCGCCGCCGATCTCTTCGCCGGGTTTCCCGCCTACTACCAGTCGGCGCTGGTCGCGCGCGACGCGCTCGCCGCCGCCGGACCGTTCGACCCGAGCTACCGCATCCACCCCGACCACGATCACGCCTTCCGGCTCTTCGCCCGGGCGCGGGTCGGCTACCTCGATCGTGTCGTCTTCGGCTACCGCCGTCACGGCGACAGCATCACGGCCGATCACCTCGGCGCGCGCCGCGAGCTGGTGCACACGCTCGAGCGCCTGCTGCGCGAAGACACCGCCGCCGTCGAGACCATCGGCCGGCGCCGGCTGGAGGGCGCCCTCGCCCGCCACCACGCCCGCATCGGCCGCACGTTGCTACGGCGGGGCGAGCCCGACGGCGCCCGCGAGGCCCTGGATCGGGCGCTGTGCCTTCGCCCGCTCCACCCGGGCCACCGCTGGCGGCGCTGGCGAGCCGGGCACTAGAGAGCGACCCGAGACTCCGTCTCGGGTCGGGACGGAAGCCGAGCGTGGGGCTCGACGAGATGTGCCGAACGTCCTGCCGCGGGCGGCCCAGCCGCCGCGGCAAACATGCCGGAGAACAGACCCTACGGGCTGCGCCAGGCGGGGTCAGCAGGACGCGGGGCGTGTCAAGTTTGCCGCGCCGGCTCTGCCGGCCGCGGCACGGCGTCCGCCGTCACCACCGGCCGCCCACACTAGGTCCCCTCTCGGCCCGAGACGAAGTCTCGGGTCGACGCCAGGAACTCGTCGAGCAGCCGATTGAAGGTCGCCGCGCGCTCGAAGTAGACCGAGTGGCCCGCCGCCGGAACCCGTGCCAGGCGCGCCCCGGGAATCCGGGACGCGAGCACGGCGACGGACCCCGGAGGGATGACCGCGTCCTCGTCGCCGACCACGCACAGGACCGGCATCGCGAGAGCGGCGAGCGCCGACGGCGCAGCCGTGCGCAGGGCGATGAGCTGGCTCAGCAGGATCGCCCGGTCGAGGTCGCCGTTCAGAGCGCCGATGTGGTGGTAGAGGTAGCGCAGCGCCGGCTGCTCCCGCTCCATGCGGGAGCCGACCGCCGGATCGAGGCCGGCCGCGATCAGATCGGCCACCCGGTGGCCGACCAGGAGCGCGTCGATCTCGGGGTCGGCCAGCGAGCCGAAGGTCGACGCCATGACGAGCGCCCGGACCCGTGACGGCGCTTGCAGCGCGTAGCCGAGACAGGTCCAGCCGCCCATCGACTGTGCCACGAGGCACACCTCGCCGAGCCCGAGGTGGTCGATGAGGGCCGCCAGATCCTCGACGAAGGCCGCCGCTCCCGGGCCTGCGCGCTCGTCGCGCGACTGTCCGAAGCCCCGGTGCGAGAAGGTGACGCAGGTGTAGCACGGCGCGAAGTGGGGCACCTGCTGCCACCATGAGAGGTAGTTGCCTCCCATGCCGTGGGCGAAGACGAGCGCGGGGCCCGCGCCGGTCACCTCGTAGTGCAGGTCGCAGCCAGGTCGTCGGAGGAAGGGCATGGCGCGCCATACCACGGCCGACTCCGGCGGTCGCGTCGATGTCGCAAAGCGCAAGTCGTCCGGGACGCCACCCAATTTTCCTGGGCATGCTGTGATGAAAGGAATACGATCCGCTCCGTCGTCGGCTCCGTCGACGGCATACGCGAGCGCTCCGGCAGATCGTGAGCACGCAAGCGGTCCCGCAGATCGAGCGGTGAGGTCACTCAACGTTCAACCGCTGGAGGGTATCGCGATGCGTACGACGATCGTGAGGAGGATGGTGGCGCTCGGCGCCACCGGTCTGCTGTCCTCGGCGCTCTTGCCCGGGCAAGCGCGCGCCGTGGACACCTGCAACGGCTTCATCAACATCGACTACGTCGGCAATCCGCCGGTGACCAACATCGGCGAGACGGTCGATCTGAACGTCAGCTTCGGCACGGGCAGCATCACGGGCGGCACCAAGCTCACCATCAACAGCTTCCAGGCCGACCTCGACTGCAACTCCAACTTCCCCCTGACGCCGCCATGCACCGACGAGGGAGCGATCGTCGAGTACGAGGGAGACGGCTTCCTCTCGACCACCTGTCCCGTGACCTTCACCAGCAACGTCCCCGGCGGCGGCGCCGCGATGAACCAGGTCATCTTCACCGCCAGCCCGGACCTCGACATCCCCGCCATGGTCCCCACCCTGCCCGGCTTCTGCTCGGTCCGGTTCCGGGTGAAGGTGCTGGGATCGAGCATCGACAGTACGCCCGACAAGATCGAGCAGCTGGTCGGCTACAACATCGCCACGTGCGACAACGGCGTCCTCCTGTCGGGCGGATTCCAGACGTCCGCCATCAGCACGCCGCCACCGTTGCACTTCAACTGCTACGAGATCGCGCGCGGCAAGCTGGCGCCGGTCACCGGCGTCACGGTCGAGGACCGCTTCGGCTCCGCCACCGTCACGGTGACCGAGGCCAAGCGCCTGTGTGCGCCGACCGACAAGAACGGCGAGAGCCCGGGGGCCGACCAGGCGCCCGACCACATCGTCTCCTACGCCATCACCTCGACGTCGGGCCCCAAGAAGACCAGGGCGAACGTCACGACCCAGTTCGGGACGCTCAGCGCCGACGTCGGGGCGCCCGTCTTCCTCTTCGTGCCGTCCTCCAAGAGCCTGACGCCGCAGCCGCTGCCGCCCCTGATGGGCTCTCTCGTGCCGCACTTCCAGTGCTACAAGCTGAGCAACGTGAGCGGCGAGAAGCCATCGGTCGCCGTGAGCCTCCTCGATCAGTTCGGCAGCCTGAACCCGAGCCTCGACAAGCGCGGGCCGTTCCGCCTGTGCGTGCCGGTGAACAAGAAGGGCGAGGACCCGGCGGCGCCGGCGAGTCCCAACGTGCTCCTCTGCTACACGACGAGGAACGACCGGCTGCCGTTCGCCGACAAGACCGTCGTCGTCAACAACCAGTTCGGGCCCATGTCCGTGAAGCTCACGCAGTACGACGAGTTCTGCGTGCCGGGCACGATCGCGCCCTGACCTGGCGGCGGGCGGCGGAGCCGGACTCCGCCGCCCGCTACAATCCGGCTGCCGCGAGGAGTGCTGCCAGCACCCGGTCCGCGGCGAAGTACTCCCGCGCCACGGCGGTTGCGTGGGCGCTCGCCCGGCCGTAGTCCGACTCGATCGCCCGGATCGCGGCCGCCGCCTCCTCCACGGTGCGGAAGGCATGCAGCCCGGGGCCGAGCGGCAGGACGTCGCCGAAGCCGGTGTCCTGCTCGACCACGGGGCGACCCGCGGCGAGGTAGCAGGCCGCGCGGTCGCTGAACCAGCCGCTGCGCAGGCGCACGTTCATGTCCTTGGCCACCGTGAACTCCCCGCGCGAGGCGCGCAGGTACTCCCGGTAGCGGAACGGGTCGGCCGAGACGGCGCGCGGGTCGGTGACCGCCCAGCCGTGCGCCGCGAGCACCGCCACGTCGCCGGGCACGCTCTCGACGTCCATCGCGACCTCGAACGCCTGGCCCGTACGCGCCGGCAGGTCGAGGCAGCGCAGCCACTCGGTACGCTTGCGCCAGCGGTAGGTCTCGCCCTGGTAGGTGAGGTCCCGCGTGCCTTCGTTCCAGCGCCCGACCGTGGTGTACGCCCGCCCCGGCCCGGCGGCGCCCGCCCAGTGCTCGATCGCCACCGGCGCACGCGTCGCGTGCCAGGCGTAGCCCCCGGTCGGGATCGGTGACCGCGCCGTCCCGATGTTCTCGCCGACGGTGCAGTGGGTGTCGTGCTCGTCGAGGATGGCACGCAGGAGGACGTCGCCGGCGGCGGCCTTCACCTGCGTGAACGCCGGGTCGATGTCGACGAACACGGCTGGCCGGCCGCCGCGGCGCTCCGGCGGGATGCGGTTGATCCCCGCCACGTTCACCAGGAGATCGGCCTCGCGCAGCAGCGCCGCCGCGCGTCCCGCCCCGGGTCCGTGCTCCACGCCACGCTCGACATCGGCGAACACCCAGCGCTCGCCCAGACCGAGATGGCCGAGAAACGCGCCGGCCGCCCGGACGCCGTGGGCGTAGTCGGGCCCGAACGTGTTGGCGACGGGGTCGTACGCCAGGGCGTAGTGCCCGCTGTCCTCGTAGAACCACGCTTCGTGCCCGAGCGCGCGCAGCCCGGCGAGGTAGTGCGCCACCTGCCAGGCGTAGCCGCCGAGCGGGTTGCGGATCAGGTATCCTGCGACGACGACGCGGGCCACGTCACACCCTGGCGTCGGCGAGCAGGCGCGCGCACACATCCTCGGCGCGGAAGCACCGCTCGGCGACCTCGCGCGCGTGCACGCAGGCGCCGGCGTAGTCCGCCCGCACCGCCGCCAGCGCGGCCACCGCCTCCTCGCCGGTGGTGAACGCGTGCAATCCCGGCCCCGCCGGGAGGTGGGCGGAGAAGCCGGTGTCCTGGAGCACCGCCGGCCGCCCGCACGCCAGGTACATGGCGCTGCGCGTGCTGAACCAGCCGCTGCGCGTGGCGACGTAGGCGTTCTTCGCCACCGACAGCTCGCCGCGGGATCCCTGCAGGTAGCGCCGGTAGTCGTCCAGGGTCGCCGAGACGAGGCGCGCGTCGACGATCTCCCAGCCCGCGGCGGCGAGCCGCTCGCGGGGGGCCGCGCCGGAGATCGCCGCCTCGAGGCGCTCCGGCGTGCGGCGCGGCAGATCGAGGAAGCGCTCGAACTCGACGTCCTTGCCGCCGTAGATCTGTCCTCCGACGTCCGGGGGGGTCGGGTTGATGCTCCAGGAGAGCACGGTCGTGAAACGCTCCGCGGGTCCGGCAATGACCGGCCAGTTGGCCAGAACCACGGGCTGTCGGGTCGGGAGCCAGCTGAGTCCGGCGGTCGGCACCAGGCAGTCCGGCTGGCCGACGTGCTCGCCGAGCGTGAAGAAGATGTCGTGCCGGCGGATCAGCGCGGCCGATTCGCGCACCGACTCGTCCGCCACGCCACCATCGGCGGCGGTGAGCTTCGCCTGGCTGTAGCAGGGATCCGTGTCGACGTAGGCGGCGACCCGGGCCCGACGATAGGCGTCGCGCAGCCAGCACGAGCCGGAGACGTTCAGGAAGAGGTCCGCCCCGGCGCAGGCGGCGTGGACCGCGTCCTCGTCCATGCCGAGGAACCTGCCGTCGGGCGCGCGCACCGCCCAGCGCTGCCCGGCGCCGGGCATGAGCCGGGCAAGCGCTCCGGCAACGTACGCGGCGCCCGTACGCGGGTCGGGCGTGAACGTCGCGCCGGCGGGATCGTAGAACCACTGGCCGGTGTCCTCGAGATAGAGGACGTCGCAGCCGAGCGCAGCGAAGCCCTGGACGTACTGCAGGTAGTCCCACGCCACCCCCCCGACGGGATAGGTCGCGGCCAGCCCGGTGACGACGACCCGCACGGGTCCCGTCAGGCGAGGCCGGCGTCGGCGAGGAAGCGGCGCAGGACCGGGCCGGCGCCGAACGCCTCGGCCGCGATGCGACGCGCGGCCGCGCTGTGCGTCGCGTAGTCGGCGTTGATGCGAGCGAGGGCGTCGACCGCCTCGTCCATGGTGGAGAAGGCGAAGAGCCCCTCGCCGGTCGGGACGAACTTGTCGAACGCGGTGTCCTGCGTGACCACCGGCCTGCCGGCCGCGAGGTAGCAGACGCTGCGGTCGCTGAACCAGCCGCTCCGCGGCCGTACGTAGATGTCCTTGGCCACCGTGAACTCGCCGCGCGACTGCTGGATGAACGTCCGGTAGCCGTCGAGGTCGCGCGACGTCGGTCCGGGGTCGACGAGCTGCCAGCCGGCCGCGAGCACGCGCGCCTCGGTCTCGGCGCTCTCCGGCTTCATGGCCAGCCGGAAGGGCTGCGGCGTGTGGCGCGGCAGGTCCAGGAAGCGGAGGAAGTTGGTGTGCTTGGACCACTGATAGGTCTCGCCCTGCCAGGTGATGTCCTTCCCCTTGTTGGAGAACGAGGCCACGGTGGTGAAGAACTGCGCCGCAGCGCCCCCCTCGGGCTTCCAGCACTCCACCACCACGGGCGGTCTCGTCTTCTTCCAGTCGTAGCTCCCGAGCGGCACCGGACAGTCGGGGTTGCCGATGTTCTCGCCATAGGTGAAGAGCACGTCGTGGGCGGCGAGGAAGCCGAGCGACGATCGCTCGCCCAGCGCGATGCGGAGCTGCTCGTAGACCGGATCGGTCTCGACGTAGATCAGGCGCGCGCCCTGCCGGTGCTCGTCGCGCGGCGCCGTCGCGCCGCACAGGTTCACGATCGCGGCCGCGTCGCCGTAGAGCTCGTCGAGCCGGGCCCGCGTGAGGCCGTGGGTCTCGTTCCGCATCATGTCGAGATAGACCCAGCGGTCGCCGAGCCCTACCCGCTGCATGACGGCGGACACGTACGACACCGCGTAGCCGCACTCGCCGGTCACGCCGCCGGCCCGCGGATCGTAGGGCGGCGCTCCCGAATCCTCGACGTAGAAGACGTCCCACCCGAGCGCCTTGAAGCCGAGGAGATAGTGCACCGCCTGCCACGCCACCCCGGCCATCGGATACTGCCCGACGATGCCGAGCACCAGGAGCACGTCACGACGAGGCGGCACGGTCGCCCTCCAATCCGAACTGGCTCCGGTGCAGCCGGGCGAACAGCCCGCCGCGCGCGACCAGCTCGCGGAACGCCCCCTGCTCGGCGATGCGGCCGTTCTCGAGCACGAGGATGACGTCCGCGCGCCGCACCGTCGAGAGCCGGTGCGCGATGACGAACGTGGTCCGGCCCTCCATCAGGCGCTCGAGACCCTGCATGACGCGCGCCTCGGTCTCGGCGTCGAGGGCCGCGGTCGGCTCGTCCAGGATGAGCAGCGGCGCGTCGCGCAGGATCGCGCGCGCGATCGTGATGCGGAGCTGCTCCCCGCCCGACAGCGTCGCCCCCGACTCGCCGACGATGGTGTCCAGACCCGCGGGCAGGCGGGAAAGGAAGTCGTCGAGCTGCGCCAGCCGCACGGCGTCGGCGATCTGCGCCGCCGTCGCGTCGGGCCTGCCGTAGGCGACGTTCTCGCGCACGCTGGTCGGAAAGACCAGGGGCTGCTGCAGCACCATCGCCACCTGCTGCCGGAGCCCGCGGAGCTGGAAGTCCCGCACGTCGATGCCGTCCAGGAGCACGCGCCCGGCCGTCGGATCGTAGAAGCGCGGGATCAGGCTCACCAGCGTCGTCTTGCCGGCCCCCGTGGCGCCGACGAGGGCGATCAGGTCGCCGGCCCGGGCGTGGAAGCTCACTCCCTTCAGCACCCTGCGGCTCTCGTCGTAGCCGAAGTGTACGTCCTCGAAGGTGACGGCGCCGTGCACCTCCCCGCGCGCGAGCGAGCGAGGGCCGTCCGGGAGGTCGGGTTGCGTCTCGAGGATCTCGAATACCCGCTCCGCGCCGACCTTCGCCCCCTGGATGAGCCCCCAGGTCTGCGTCAAGCTGTTGATCGGCGCGTAGAGCGACGCCAGGTAGGTGGTGAAGACGAGCACGTCGCCCACGGTGAGCGTGCCGTCGAGCACGTGGCTCGCACCCAGCCAGAGCACCACCGCCGTGCCGACCGCGATCAGCACGTTGACGAAAGCGGAGTACACCGACTGAAAGGTGTAGAGCCGGAGGTTCGCCGCCAGGCTCGCGCTGCTCCGCTCGACGAAGCGGCCATGCTCCTCCTCCTCGGTGGTGAACGCCTGGATCACCCGGATGGCGCCCATCGTGCGCTGCGCCATCGACCAGAACGCGCTCTCCTTCATCCGGGCGTCGGTCGAGAGCGCGGTGATGCGCGAGGAGAGCCGGGTGATGGCGAGAAAGAGGAACGGCACCTCGACCAGCGCCGCAAGGGTGAGCAGCGGGTCGATCCGGACCATCACCACCACCATGCCACCGAGCAGCACCATCGACGTGAGGATGGGAAAGAACCCGTTCATGGTGAGGGTCTGGATGGCGAAGGTGTCGGAGGTGAGGCGATAGAGCAGATCGCCGACCTCCCGGCGGCTGTGGAAGGCGAGCGACAGCCGGGCGAGATGCGCGTACAGCTCGCTGCGGAAGTCGTTGACCATCCGCTGCCCGACGCTGATGCTGGCGTAGTTGCTGCTCACGCTGAGGGCGCCGAGCAGCGCATAGACGCCGACCAGCGCTCCGCAGGCGACGAGGAGAAGCTCGCGCGGTGACAGGCTCCCCAGCGCGGGCACCCCGATGGGGCGATGGCCGAGCACGTTGTCGACGACGACCTTGAGCGGCCAGGGCTTGGCGAGCTCGAGCACGCCGATGAGGAGCACCTGCAGCACGGCGACCGTGAACGCGAGGCGGTACGGTTGCAGGCGGCGCAGGACCTTCCCGACCACGCGGAACGTGCTGCTCAAGCCCGTTCCCTCACGCAGCCCGCGCCGGCGCCTTGGCGCCACCGCCGTTCACGGCACGCAGCCCGAGCCCGGCGGCGACGATGTCGTAGGTGTCGTTCAGGATGCGTCCCAGCCGCACGGTCTCCGAGACGATCACGCCGAGGTTGACGAGGCCGAGGGCCGTGCCGACGCCCGTGACCTCGGGAATTCCGAAGATCAGTCCGAGGCTGACGAAGATCGCGAAGAAGCCGAGCGAGAGCTGCGACACCCGTGTCAGGCGCAGCTCGGAGCGGACGTTGAGGAGCCGCTTGCTACCGCCGTGATTCTCGGTGGCGACGGCGACGCGCGCCTTCGCCCAGACGCCGCGGAAGATCTCCAGATCCCAGCGATTCCATCCCGGGTCGACCGTGATCAGGTACTTGCGCGGGATCAGGAACTCCATCACGCCCCCGAGCAGCGCTTCCTTCTCGTGGCTCTCCTCGCTCCAGTAGCGCAGCACGAACGCGCGCTCGAGCAGATCCAGCTCGGGCGGCTGCCGCGGTCCGTCGGACGGCACCTGCTCCTCCAGCACCGCGAAGCCCCGCAGCCGCCAGAGGTAGCGCTGGATCCCCCGCATGAGCGGCCCCAGGTAGGTGAGGAGCGCGATCAGGGCGCGGGCGCGCACGCCGCGGAAACGCGGATCGATGCGCGCGCTCCACGCCGTCCCGATCGACCACGCAATCGAGATGGCGAGCGGGATGACGGCGACCGGCAGCAGGCGCGGCGACACGAGGCCGGCGAGCAGGAGCAGGATACCGATGGCATTCCACTCCAGCGTGAACGGCAGGTAGCTCAGCAGCGAGGACGGCGCTTCGTAGAGCGACTGGAAGAGCCCCCGCCCGAATGCGCCGAAGTAGATCACCGGCCGGCGGGACAGCACGGCGCTGGTCAGCTCGCCGTAGATCCGCCCCAGCCAGCGCGACTGGCCGAGGAGATTGAAGCGATAGGGATGCTTGAAGTACAGCAGCGCCTCCGCCTTCCCGTAGCCCATCTGCTGCTTCAAGTAGGCCTTCACGGTGTTGCGGCGATAGTGCCAGACGGTGGCAGCGGCGCTGAACCCGATCGGATGACCGCGGTTCTGCAGGCGCCAGCAGAAGTCGACGTCGTCGCCCGCGGCCGAGAAGATCGGCTCGAAGCCGTGGATCTCGAGCAGGGCCTCCTTGGTGAAGGCCATGTTGCAGCCCGGGATGTGCTCGGCCACCTCGTCGTTCAGCAGCACGTGCATCGGGCCACCGGGCGCCACCGCCACGGCCGCCGGCACCAGGCTCGGCTCGGGCGGCGGGAAGTTCGGCCCGCCGACGGCGACGAATCCGCTGCGCACGAACGGATAGATCAGGAAGGCGAGCCAGTCGGGATCGGGCACGCAGTCCGAGTCGGTGTAGGCGATGATCTCGCCGGTCCCGGCCTCCGCTCCGACGTTGCGCGCCACGCTGAGGCCCTTGTTCGGCTGGTCGACGAGGAGAAAGCGCGGTGCCTGCGGGTCCGCCTCGTAGCGCTTCTGGTGCTCCTGGCTGATCGCGAGCGTGCCGTCGGTCGAGCCGTCGTTCACCACGACCACCTCGTAGTTCGGGTAGTTGAGGGTACGCATCGACTCGAGGCACGCGTCCATCGTGCGCTCGGCGTTGTAGGCGCACACGACCACCGACACGCGCGGCGGATGCTCCAGGCGCGGCGGCAGAGGTGCGGTGTACTGCGTCCGCACGGCACGGTAGGCCGGCTTCACCCCGCGCTGCGCGTCGACCACGCCGAACGCCCAGTCGGCGATCTGCGAGCCGCCGGTGAACCAGTCGTCGGTCCAGGAGAAGACGAAGCACCCGGCGGCGCCCGATTCGAAGCCGGCACGGACCATCATCGCCAGCAACTCCCCCTGGTGCTCCTCGCCCTCCCGGATCGAGTCGACGCCGAACTCGGTCAGCACGAGCGGCTTGTCCTCCGCGATGTTCTGCAGGCGGCTCAGGTAGCGTCGCAGCGCCTCCTCGCGGTGCAGGTAGACGTTGAAGGAGACGAAGTCGAGGAACTCCGTCAGGTCGAGATACTCGGTGGAAGGAAAGTTGGCGTAGCTCACCAGCGTGCCGGGCGCCTGCTGCTTGATCTCGTCGACCAGCGTGCGCAGGAACTCCTTCACCCGCTCGGGTCCGTACCAGCGGACGATGTCGGGCGGGATCTCGTTGCCCACGAGCAAGCCGAGGAGCGCCGGGTGCCCCCCCAGGTTTGCCGCGGCGGCGCGGACGGTGCCGCGGATCTCCGCGACCAGATCCTTGCGGTCGAGGAAGCAGACGTGCTCGGCCCAGGGGATGGTGACGAGCACGCGGAGCCCGTGCTGCGCGGCGCGATCCAGGAGCCAGCGTGGAGGGACCGTGAAGGTCCGCAGCGTGTTGGCCCCCAGCCCGACCATCAGACCGAAGTCCGTCTCGAGCAGGTCCTCCCTGGGGAACGGGAACCCATGATCCGAGGGCCCGAACGGACCGTAGGAAACCCCGCGCACGTAGATCTTGTGATCGCCGACGAAGAAGAACTTGCCGCCGACGGCGACCGGCACGCTGTCGAGCGCCGGAGCGGGAGCCCGCTCCGGCAGCGGGCGCAGCATCGCCTGAGTCATGGGGGAGGACGCGATGCCGGAAGATAGACGACTGCCGGGAGGGCAACAACCAAGTATCGGCGCGATGGTTCGCCGGGACCTGCGTCCGCCCGGACCGTCGTGGTCGCGCTCCGCACGGGTCGGAGCGATCATGCGTTCCGTCGCTCCGCTTCGGGGATTGCACGGTCCGCCCGCAGCGGTATCCTCCCGTGCGACCGACCGCCACCGAGCGAGGGCACATGGAGCTCGACGAAATCATCGCGGGTATCGGCAAGCTCGAGACCGAGCGCGAGGCGATCTACCTGGACGAGCGCGTCGACGACACGGAGCGTCCCCGGCTCCGGGAGATCGAGGCCGAGCTCGACCGGCTCTGGGATCTCCGGCGCCGGCTGGAAGCCGCCAGGAGCGCCGGGCTCGACCACATCCCGGTGCCCCCGCCGCCCGACCCGAGCAAGCTGACTGGCTGAGACGGCGCACGGATCGGTCCGGCCGGCGAGCGCCGCCGCGTCTCCGCTCGACAGGCCGCTCGTCGAACGGAGCGACCGTGATCGATCAGAGAGAAGCCGCTGGCGTCCACGCGACGGCAGGTGTACGACATAGTTCGTCTCCCGGTACGCCCGCGCACGGCTCTCACGAGCGTGCCCCGGAACGGCGCACACCACGCCCTCGAAGCAATCGCGAGCCCCTGAGGCCCCCACATGGTTCTCCGCAAGCGGATCGTCGCGCGGCTCGGCACACGCCGCCCGCTTGCCAAACCGCTCGTCGCACGCGCCACCTGCCACGGGTCTCGCGCGGCCGGCGCGTGCCTGCTGGCTGTTCTCCTGCTGTCTCCGGGGAGGAGCATCAGCGATCCCGGCGCCGCTCCGGCCGCCCGCGGCCCGGGCCCCTCGGCCGCCGCGCTCGCCGTCTCGGTGAGCGAGACCCCGGACGTGGTGCGCCTGCGCATCCAGGCTTCGGGAGAGATCGAGCCCGGGTCCGTCGAGGTCCGGTTCGCGGGCCGCAAGGCGGTCGTGATGGGGCGCGACGCGAAGGGCCGGGCAATCCGTTCGCACCCTGTCCGTCTCCCTGCCGCCGTGGTCGAGGAGGGGGCGAGCGCCGACTACGACACCGCGGACGCGCTGGTGCTGACGCTCCCCAAGCAGGCCGCCCAGGCTACGGCGCCTCCGGGCGACCCGGAAGCGGCGGCGCGCTGACGGCGTCGCGTCCAGGTCTGCCGCGAGGTCGTTCGCCAGCAACCCGGCGCACTGCGCTCCGGGGAATCGTCCGGCAGCGCACTCAGGAGCGTGGAACCTCGCAGGCTTGCATCTCCCGGGGTGGTAGCGGCGCGAGCCGTCGACGACGAGGACGTCACCAATCGCCCGCCAGGACCATGCCGCGGAGCAACTACGTACGTAGTTGGGCGCGCGTAGTACCTCCAGCTTTCTCGGCTTCCTGCGAAGCGGCTATAAGGGTTCGAGGCGGCCAGGTGGCGACCTGCGCCGGCAGACGTCATGGGAGCTCATCGAGCGGCGATCTTTCGAAGTGTCGACGTCATCCGCGATTCCGGCACCGCCCTTCTCTGCTTGGTCAGGAGCAAGGAGGTATGGGTCCCGCTCACCGAGATCCGCCACGGCACCGACCTGGCCAAGGCCGGTGATCGGGGCACGCTCATCATCTCGGGGTCGCTCGCGCGGTCGCTCGGCCTACGCTGACTCGTCGCGCTCCGGACCTGGTTCATCGGGGCCAGATAGGCCTGGAAGCGGCGCTCGGCGTCGCCGACCTGCGCACCGGCGCGAAGCTGACACCGCGCCGTCGCCGGAGGGCGACGCGACATGGAGAGGGGAAAGCGCTGCGGCGCCGCCCCACCCGGTCGCAAGGCATGTCCCCGGGACCCATGCGTAGGTTCCCGTGCGTAGTAGTGCCGGCCCGGCCATCAGACAGTTACGGTCGCCGTACCGGGGAATGACCGCTATCCCGTCCTGGCGATCAACTTGCCGCTCGCGGCGCAAGTGCAGACGGAAAACAGCAATGGAAGTGACTTTGACAAAGCGGAACCGCAGTTGATGCAGCTTCAATCACTCCACGATCGCGGTCTGATCTCCGACCAAGAGTACAAGCGGATGCGCAGCCGGCTGATCGAGCGACTCTGACCCGAGTTGCGGTCATGGGGTGATTCCGCCGGTCGTGGTGACCTCCAACGAAGGCCGCGCCCACCCCGACGTGCGGCGCCGTCCTCGCACTCGTTGACCGGCTCCCCGAGGACGTGGAGTCCCACGCGGCGCTCGTCGCCCAGGTGCTTGACCCTCTCCGAGAATGAGACCGTGCGACGAGCTCGCATGGGCGCGCGTTCCTCGGAAACTCGCCGAGACGGGGGTGGTGTGATGACGGGCGATCGCGCCGTCAGGGTGCCAGGGGTTCGTCGAGGGGCGGCAGCGGAGCGCGTCATCTTCGATGATCTCGCCGCGCGGGACGCACGACCGGACGCCGACTGAACACGGACAATCGGGGCGGTCCGCCAGTTGCGCCGGCCGCGCAGGCCGCCGTAAGTTCCTGAACTTCCCTTGCGCCGGGATGGCGGAACTGGCAGACGCGGCGGACTTAAAATCCGCTGGCCGCAAGGCCGTGGGAGTTCGAGCCTCCCTCCCGGCATCAACGCCTCACGGCGGCGGCCGAGTCGCGAATCAGGTGGCGTGTACCCGAACGTGTACCGACCCGAAGGGGACCGACACGGCGCACTCGCGGCCCGCGAAAAACGGGGGGCGCGGCCGGGCGCTCTCAGTACTCGTCGAGATGCTCGCGGACGATCACCTTGAGCATCGTCTGGTAGCCGAGCCCGCGCTTCGCGCCCTTGCGCCGGAGCGCATCGATCAGGGCGGGCTCCAGGACGATCGAGGTCGCCCGCGCCCGGGGACGGACCAAGACCCCCGTGCCCGCGGCCCGCATGTCGTCACCGAGATCACGCCGCTCGAACTCCTTGAGCTGCGCGTCGACGGGCCGGCGCCGCCGCGCCGGCGCGGTCCTACGTGCCCTCTTGGCCTTCTTCGCTGCGCCGCTCTTCATGGAGCCTCCGTTCCTTGCGCCGCATCGCGCGGCAGCTGATTGGCCGTAGCGCGGCGCCGCGGCGGGTGAAGATGACCGTCACTGGGCGGCCGGTCCCGGTCGTCCCGAGCGCGACCCAGCGCGCTTCCGTATGGACGGGCTCGACGACCCGCCCGAGCAGGTAGAGGAGGTCCCGGAAGACCGTCTCGATGTCGGCCGGCGTCAGCCCGTGCTTGGTGAGCTTCTCGGTGTTTGCGATATCCCATTCGACCTCCGGCGCGGTGGCGAGCCACGCTGCCGTCTCCGCATCCGCCACCCACCGCATACCTATCGTATAGGTATCGCGCAAGCGAGCTGCAAGCCTGCCGGGACCCCGCCACGCCACTGGACAGCGCGCCTTCGCCGCAATGTACTCGGCGTCGTCGGGATCGGCGTACCGTTGACCGCCGCGCAGCAGCTGGGCATGCTCCCTGGCCCATGAAGGTGCGGGTCGGGGACCGATACGGATCACCTGACGTCCTGGTCCGCAGCAAGGTCGTCCTCACGGCCGAGCCGGTCGCACCATGAGGATCTTCGTTGCCGGCGCGGCCGGAGCGATCGGCCGCCAGCTCATCCCGATCCTCGTCGACGCCGGCCACGACGTCGCCGGCACGACGCGATCTACCGAACGCGCGAAGTGGCTCGCATCGGCCGGGGCTCGCCCGGTCATCGTCGATGCCTACGACCGCGATGCGCTGCATGCGGCGCTGGCCGAGGCCCGGCCCGACGTCGTGGTCCATCAGCTGACCGATCTCGCCGGCGGCTTCGGCGCCGGGAACCTCGCGAGCAGCAGGCGACTGCGGGAGGTGGGCAGCCGGAACCTCGTCGATGCCGCCGTCGCTGCTGGAGCCGGTCGCCTGGTGGCCCAGAGCGGCGCCTGGCTCTATGCCGACGGCCCGCTGCCGCACGACGAATCGCATCCGCTTCGCACGCCGACGGACGATCCCCCGGATGTTTCACTGCCAGGGATCCTCGAGCTCGAGCGCGTCGTGATGGGCACGCCGGGGATCGATGGGATCGTGCTGCGCTACGGCTTCTTCTACGGACCGCACACGGCATGGAGAGCCGAGAACGCACCGGAGCCGCACGTCAGCGTCGAGGCAGCGGCCCGTGCCACTGCCGCGGCCGTCGAGCGGGGTCCGGCCGGGATCTACAACATCGTCGACGACTCCGGCGCCATCAGCAACACCCGCGCCCGCGAATTGCTGGGCTGGCAGCCGTAGCGACCCAGCAGCACGTCAGGAAGCCGCCCTCCGGAAGGCCCGGACCGTTCCTCGAGCCCATCTCGATCGGGCTGCGGCAATACTTCGCGGGCCGCCCCGTTGGGCTCGCTCCCATGCGTACACCGGCCCGTCGAGCCGGCGGGCTTCGCCTCAGCCTCGGAGCAGGTCGAGCCCGAGCGCGCCGAGCAGCCGAGATCCGAGCATCGCCCCGACCGCCGCCGTGACCAGCCCGAAGGAGACCCACAGGACGACGTTCTGGGTCCAGGTGTTCCGGAGATGCGCCATGAGCTCGGCGTCGTTGGCGAGCCGGATCACGAAGAAGAGCACGATCGGCAGGAGCAGCCCGTTCAGCACCTGCACGCCGACCAGCCAGCGGATGACCGGCAAGCCAGGCAGGAGGGCGCCACCGGCGCCGATGATGACGAGCGCACTGAAGAGACCGAAGAAGGCCCCGGCACGCCGGAAATCCAGGTTCACGCTCTTGCGAAATCCGAACGCTTCCCCCAGCGCGTACGCGGTGGCGAGCGGCAGTACCGCCGCTGCGAGCAGGGAGGCGCCGAGCAGTCCCACCGCGAAGAGCCAACCCGCGGCACGGCCCGCCACGGGTTCGAGTGCCCTGGCGGCATCTGCAGCGGTCTCGATGTGCAGGTGGCCCGTCCGGTGCAGGGTCGCCGCCGTGGCCATGATCATGAAGATCGACATCAGGTTCGAGAACCCGACGCCGAGGTACGCATCCACGCGCTCCGGACCGTAGTGCCGGCGAGCGGCGCCGCGCTCCACGATCGAGCTCTGCTGATACACCTGCATGTACGGAGTGATGGTGGTGCCGATCAGCCCGACCAGCAGGAAGACGTATTCCGGATCGTGATGCAGCGTGGGCACGAATGCGCCCCGTGCGACCGCAGCCCAGTCCGGACCGCTCACCAGGGCAGCCGCGGGGTACGCGAAGAAGACGAGCGTCATGACGATGAAGATCTTCTCCACGCTGCTGTAGCTGCCGAACACCACCAGATACCAGAGCGCAAGAGCCGCGATCGGAATCGCGATCACGCGATTCAGGCCGAGCAGCTCCGCGGCCGCCCCGATCCCCACGAACTCGCTGCACACCAGCCCCGTGTTGGCGATCACGAGCACGGTCACGGCGCACAGGGACCACCCGAGCCCCAGTCGCTCGCGGATCAGATCGAGCAAGCCGCGCCCGGTGGCCGCGCCGAGGCGCGCACAGGTCTCCTGGACCGCCCCCAGCGAGATGGTCATCACGAGCATCACCCAGATCAGCCGGTAGCCGTAGCGTGCGCCGACGGCGCTGTAGGTCGCGATACCGCCGGCGTCGTTGCCCGCGGCGCTGGCGATGAGTCCGGGACCGAGGATCAGGAACCAGCGCAGCGCCCCTGCCGGCGGGGTCCCGAGTCGTTGCAGGGAGATGCTCCGGCCCCTCAGGTGCAATCGGATACCCGCATCGCATGGTCGCGGAACGGCGGGGAGCCGACGCTCGGGCACCTCCGCGATCGGCTCCAGGCCCTGCCGGGGCGCGCTGGATGCGCTCACGAGAAGACGTTGCGGGTGCGTGCCCGCCAGCTCGCAGGTGCGATCCGCGCGAGCGCGGCATCGGCCGTGACGGCACCGAGGATGCGTCCGGCCTCGCCAACGACTGGCAGCGCCTGCACGCGGTGGTCGATCACCTCGTTGCACGCCGGCGTCGCCGGATCGAGGGGCGCGAGAGCGGTCACGTACGGGTTCATCACGCCGTGCAGAGAGGCGTCGGCATCAGCGGTCAGCAGGCCTCGCAGCGTGACCATGCCGCGGAGGTGGCGCGACTCGAGATCGTCCACGACGTAGGCGTAGTAGACGAACGCCGGCGTCACCAGAGACTCGTGCAGGCGGCGCGACGCCTCCGCGACCGTCGCATGCTCCGGGAGCAGGACGACGTCGTTGGTCATGATGCCCCCCACCGTGTCCTCGGGGTACTGCAGGAGCTCCAGCACGAGGGTGCGCCGGGACGCGGGCAGGCGATCGAGCTGGCGTCCCGCGAGGCCAGGCTCCAGCCGCGCCAGGAGATCGGTCGCGGCGTCCGGGGCAAGCCACGCGAGCAGATCGGACGCGTGCTCTTCGTCCAGCTCCTCGAATATCTGGATCTGGCGCTCGGGTGCGAGCACCGCGAACACCTCGGCAGCCAGAGGACCCGGCAAGAGGCCAATCAGCTCCGCCCCGTGGAGATACGGCAGCGCGTTGCTGAGCCGCGCGATCTCACCCGGCGGCAGACGGGCAATGCGACCACAGGTCGCCTCGTCGGCCCGACGGTCGGAGGTGCCGCGCAGGAATACCACGTATCTCCAGTCGCTGACTTCGGCCTCGGACACCGAGGGCCACCGGCCCCGGGTCAGCCGGCGAACGATCGCCCGCGCACTCGTGTCGGCGGCCCGCAGGCGCAGGCCGCCGTCGTGGTACGCGAGGAGGAGGTCGTTCACCCTGGCCGCTCCGCGGCGCTGCAGGTCAATGACGAGGCTGTCGAGCAGGTCGTGGATCAGCAGGGCCCCGTGAGGTCCGTCCGCGGCCGCCGCGGGCGGCGGCGCCGCGAGGTCGTCGATCCGGAGGTCGCATCCCGACTCCGACAGCCGGACCTCCGGCGCGGCCAGCTCGCGAGGCGCGTTCCGGCGACCGACCAGCAACCGCCCCACCTTCGGGTAGTCGCCCTCTCGCAGGTCGACCGCCAGGTCGAGCAGAGGCGCCGACCGGCCGCGCGCATCGACGACCTCGCCATGCCTCAGGTGCGCAAGTGAGACCAGCGATCGCTGGCCCGGGGAGTCGTGATCCGTCATGGCGGCGAAGCGTGGGCGGGGGATCCTGCGCGTCCCTCGATCAGCGATCCGATGCGGTCAGCAAGGCGCCGCAGCTTCTCAGGGCGAGGCACCGTGCCACTGGTCCTGCATCTCGTTCGGTCGGAGTGACAATGACACGCCGGCTACGATGAGGGGAGACCGAATCTGCCGTCTCCGCCGGGATCGCGGTCCGCGGCCGCTCATGTCCTTGTCAGCTTGCTCCTCGCGACGACGCCATGCCCTCGCCGTCCTGGCGCAGCGATCGGCACCGCTCAGGACTGCCCGCTCGTCTCGCGTACCTTGGCATGGGAGCCGGGCCAGGTCTCGTGCTGCGGCAACCCGTCGGTGATCGTGAACCAGGGGGCCTTCGAGCCGACGAAGAAGTGCCCTTCCGGCGCATTGCTCGGAGCCTGCTCCAGGCCGCCAAGAGGAACGCCGATCTTCGCGGGATCGTCGTCGTACGTGCTGATGAGATTCGAACCGCATATGGAGCAGAAGTGCTTCACGACGCACTCGGAGGAATGGTAGCGACCCAGCAGGTCCTCGCCCCTGGTCCATGTGAACTGTGACGCATTGATCGTGGCGCGGGTCCGGAACGCCGCGCCGTGCCAGCGTCGGCACTTGGAGCAGTGACAGTGAAAGATCGGGCCGAGCTCGCCCCGAATCTCGTACGCGATGCCCTCGCACAAGCAGCGACCGGTGAGGAGTTGCATGGATTCCTCATTAGCCCGATCGCCTCCTCACCGCGACACCGCAGCGCCCAGGCACGCATCGCATGGAGCTGCGCTAGTTGTTGTGACCCTTCTTGTTGGGATGCGACTGGTTGGGATGCGGCTGGGCATTCTGGTGCTGAGCGCCCTGCACCCGAGCGGGTTGAGGATGACCGGGCATTGCCGGAGGCTGGCTTTCGAACCTCGCGCCGTCATGCCTCCCGTTGGGACCACCCGGTCCTCCTTGACCGCCCTGACCGCCTTGGTTCCCTGGCTGCTGGTGAGCGTGGACCCTCTGACCTCCCGTATGAACGTCGCCCTGGACGTGGACGCGCTGGTAGTTCCAGGGACGCCCGTTCCACGTGTGATGGGCGTAGTTGTACCTCCAGTTCCGCGGCACCCCACGGTAGAACGCCGGGACGCCTCCATACGGAACCCAACCTCGATCGTAGTACGCGGAGCGGTACCAGCCTGCTCCATAGGGACGCCACCAGTAGCCGCTGGCGAAGAAGAGATCCGTCGCGAGGTCCGGCACAACGTACACGTTGGTGCCGGGAAGCACGACCGTCTCGGGCTGTCCCTCATAGGCGACCGGTGGAGGTTCATCCCCGACCTGTTGCACCACGGGAGCAACTCGAGGCTGGACGTAGCCGGGTTGAACGTAGCACCCAGCTGCCAGAATGCTCGCCAACGAAAGCATCGTACGCGACAAGTGTTTCATTGGTCTCCAGTTCCGTGCGTCACTCGACTTGCTCACCCGAGGACCGATTTCCTGGTGGACGCGACCTTGGCTCCGTTCTCTGAGCTCACTACAGTAGCTAGAGAACCCGTGCTAGCCTAGTCCTCCTCCCTAGTCTGTCATCTCTCAGCATCGGCTAGACTCCTCTCATACGGCCGGACCTCCAGTCAAGCAAAGATGACGAGAGGGCTGAGACCAGCCAGACGAGGCGGATCGCATGGCGAGTGCCTGGTCGCCTCGGGCCGCGGCTCCCGGCCGCGCGGGGACGAGGTTCGTGCCCTCACCCCCCCTGGACAGGGGCGCACTGATCGACCGGCTCCTGGGGCGCTCGCCCCGGGCGCGGCCCCCCGACTCTTTTGTAGGAACCGACCGGTAGCTCTTACGGCCCCGCGCCAGCTCGGGCCCCGCTCCCTACCTTCCTCCGGCCCACGATCCGCCAGGCGACCCTGGCAACCGATTTGCTGGCAATCCCCAGGAGCCGCCATGAGCGGCGCAACGCCTTTTACCCTCGGGAGGGCCGGATGAACGCCATTCAGTTTCTGAAGAAGCAGCACGCGGAGGCCAAGGCGGGCTTCGAGAAGATCGAGAAGGGACACGGGAAGGACCGTGGCCTGCTCTGGAAGCACCTGAGCCCGGAGCTCGAGCTCCACGAGCAGATGGAGGAGAAGCACCTCTACGGTCCCGTCTCCCAGGAGACGACGGAGCCGGCGCTCGCCTCCTGGCCGGACCGGCATGCCCGCGAGGTCCACGAAGCGGAGCAGCTGATCGCGACCATCGACCGCGGGTCGCCGGAAGATCGCGAGTGGCTGGACGCGGTGAAGCGCCTGCACGCCGCGCTCGAGAAGCACATCCACGAGGAGGAGCGCGAGATCTGGCCCAGGATCGAACGGGTGTGGGACAGGGCACAGCTCGAGCAGGCGGGAGAGCGGATGGCGGCGATGAAGGAGGAAGGGGGCCGCGAGCAGGCGAGGAAGCACGCGTAGCACTCTCCGCTCGGCAACCTCTGTTGACTCATCCGCCGGGGACCGCTCAGACATGGGCGCCATGTCCCGGTCCTTCGGCCTCGGCGTTC
Organism: uncultured delta proteobacterium; assembly: GCA_963815115.1. Classification (GTDB taxonomy): domain Bacteria; phylum Desulfobacterota; class Binatia; order DP-6; family DP-6; genus CAVQLX01. The sequence goes on from CAWFFN010000007.1 coordinate 744,000, forward strand.
TCGTCGCGGGAGCAATCCTGGCCCTCGCGACGGGAGCGGACGCGGTGGCGCCACTCGCGCGGCGCGCCGACAGGGCGCTCAACGGGGCGCTCGGCAATCTGGTCACGATGCGGGACGGGCCGCCCGGTGTCATCGCCGTCGTGCAGCGGGGTGCGCGTCTCGACGTCCACGTCGCGGGGACCGGCAACATCGTCACGCGGCAGCCTTCACTCACCACCGACCACATGCGGATCGCGAGCGTCGCCAAGGCCTTCAGCGGGGCCGTCGCCCTGTCGCTCGTCAACGACGGCGTGCTCTCGCTCGACGACACCATCGGGGTGCGGCTGCCGGACCTCCCTGCCGCATGGCACGGCGTCACCCTGCGACAGCTCCTCAATCACACGGGGGGAGTGCCCGACTTCCTCGCGAGCCAGGCGGCCCAGCAGGCGATCTTCGCGTCGCTCCTCGATCCGCCACCGCCCCGGCAGCTCCTCGATTTCGTGAAGAACGAGCCCCTCGGCCCGGGCGCCGGTCGCCGCTATCACTACTCGAACTCCGACAACATCATCGTCGGGCTGATGGTGGAGGCCGCGACGCACGACACCTACGAGCACCAGCTCGCGCAGCGGGTCACGGGCCCCCTGGGACTTCCCGAGACGACGCTGCCGCGCGGTGCCGAGATGCCCGCCCCTTTCATCCACGGCTACGACCTCGGCGACGACGCGATCTTCGAGGACGTCAGCGAGATCTTCGCCGCGGGCTGGGCCTGGGCGTCCGGTGGCATCGTCTCGACACCCCAGGACCTCAATCGCTTCATCCGCGGCTACGTCGGCGGCGCCCTGTTCCGGGCCGACGTGCAGGCGGAGCAGCGCCGCTTCATCCGCGGCGGCGGCTCGGAGCCGCGCGGGCCCGGAATGAACGCTTCCGGACTGGCTCTGTTCCGTTACACGACCCGTTGCGGCACGGTCTACGGCCACACCGGCAACACGTTCGGATACACCCAGTTCGCGGCCGCGAGCAGCGATGGCAGCCGGTCCGTGACCGTCGCGATCAATCTCCAGCGCACGCAGGAGACCAAAGGAAGGCAGGCGCGCGCCGTCTTCCGCGCGCTCCGCCAGACCGAGCTCCTCGCCGTGTGCGCGGCGCTCGCCCGCGGCTGACGGGCTTCCCGCTACGGGACCGGCGTCCCGCCGGCGGCCGCGGTCAGGGCCATCGCATCCTCGGGAAGCAGGAGGCGCTGGTGCACGAGACGCGTCGCCGCCCGCGCGAACCGTTTCACGTACCGCGCGTGGGTACGGTATCGCTCCGCGAGCGAGCGGCGCGGGTCGCCCGCCGCCACCCGCTCCGTCCGCGTGCGCACAAACGGGATCTGCTGGCCCGCCGCATCGCACAGATCGTCACCGGCGAACGCCGCAGCGCGCAGCGCCCAGCCGGTGTAGGTCGCGGTCGGAACGGCCACCGCCGGCAGCCGGATGCCCGCGACGTCGTTGCCGTCGGCATCGGTCCTCGGCACGAGCACGGGGTACGGCGTGCCCAGCATCGCCGGCGGCAGCACGCCCAAGATCCCCTGCTCCAGCGACGGTCCGAAGTCGAACCAGTCGCCCGTCCGCAGCAGCCCGTTGTGGGTGACGCCCGCGACGTCCGGAAATCGGACCCTGGTGCGGGGAAGCGACGGCACGAGCGTGCCGTTCGAGCGGCGGGGAACGCGGCTCGGCGGTGGCCGGCGACCCGCCGACACCCAGGCATCGAGGGCGACCAGAAGGGCCCGGAGCGCGGGATTGGGAGCAAGCCCGTTCTGCTCCTGCTGGCAGATGCGCGACCCGACACCCGCCAGGTGCGGCAGGCTCGACAGCAGGTAGGTCCGCACGTTGGGAGGATCGCGCAGGTCCTTGCCGTCGGCGTCGGTGTGCAGCAGCGACGCCGACTTGTTCCAGTACTCGTTCGACGAGTTCACGTCGAAGATCCTGGGGCACGTCGCGCTGGCGAGGCAGCGGCGCAGGCGCCCGTCGGTCCGCTTCGTCACCGGGTCGGTCGTGACCCTCCAGGCGAACGGGAACCGGATCTCCGGGTACAGGCGATCGCGATGCTGGCGGATCGTCCGGCCCGGCTGGGCGAAGCGGTGGTTGAACGATCCCCCGCCCGGCCCGCCCAGGTAGTCGAGCAGCCCGTCGAAGACGATGCGGCCGCTCTCATCCTCGTTGAAGCCGAGATGGACGAAGTCCCGCAGGAAGCGAGCCGGCTGCGAGAGGCCGAAGCCGTGCACGAAGCCGAGCCGGCCGGCGACCGGGTTCGGCGTGCCCGAGTCGTCGGCGGTCGCGCGACGCAGGAAGGCGAGGAAGTCGCGCGTCGCCGCGAACGCGATCCCGGCGACCAGCGGGTCGCGGGCGGGATAGACCAGGTCGTACAGCCTACCCTGCTGGAACGACGTCCCCGCCGGCAGGAGGCGAACGGTGCGATCGTCCACGTAGCTCCAGCCGCTCGGCGGGATCGCGACCGGCGGATCCGTCGCGTGCACCCTGACGCCGAGGGTCGCCGCCGAGGTGTCCGTGCTCGCGGCGGCATACGACAGGCGGTTCGTCGGTGCGGCGGCGTCGACGACGAATTCCTCGAGCGATGGGCCGACGATCGGCGAGCCGTCGGGCTTCGTCGCCACGGGGACCGCGATCGACAACGCCGACGGACCGCCCGACGGGATCGTCACGTCCCATCCGCTCCAGGCGATGACGTAGCCGCGACGCATGAGGAACCCGTCGCCGGCATCGGCAGGGGCCGTCGGGTCGTTGCTCAGGAAGACACCGTCCACCGTGTTGATGACGCCGGTCGCCAGCTTCAGGCCGCGGTTGTTGCCCTCGTAGAAAAGCTTGCCGCTCGCCCGCGCCATGTCGACCGGCTTCAGCAGGTAGACGTCCATGGAGTACTCGACCTCGCCGGCCGCGTTCCGGGGCGCGGCGGCCAGATCCGTGATCACGGTGTTGTGCGGGTCGTTCGGATCGAGCTCGCCGGAGGCGCGTCCGAGGAGCTTCTCGTACGGCCCGACCTCGCCGAAGGATACCCCCCCGAAGGTCGGCGACTGCACGGTCCCGAGCACCAGCTTGGTGATCCGGCCCTCGGCCGGTCCACCGGCGAGCATGCAGGCCCCCACCAGGGCGGTGACGGCGGCCAGGCACGCCCTTCTTCGAGGCTCGGGGGTCCGCATCGCGAGCCGCCGGCTACCGCGCAGCAGCGTTTCGAGTCAACGCCGCGGGGCATCCTGCCGCGGCGGGGCATCGTGCGACGGCGCGGCGGCCGTCGACACGCACGGAATCCGTGTCCGTCGCGTGGTCCGCCACTTGCTGTGCCCAGCAGACGAGCGGGATCTCACCCGCCAGCGCCGCGGCGCCGGCTTCGTTCACGTCGGAACGCTTTGCGAGCTGGCTAGACAATGACGTTGGTGACCTTTCACATCGGCGCAATCGCGCTCGGCATGGTCCGCCCGTGCGGATGGGCGACCATCGCTCGCCTGTGCTTGCCGTTCGGGTCCTGGAGCCGCTCCTGACCTCCCGTCCCCCCTGCGCATGAAATCCCGCGCCCTGCTCCTCCTCGCCACGCTCGTGGCGTCCGGCGTCCACGGCGCCGCCCACGCGGCCGACAGACCGAACATCGTCTTCGTCCTCGCGGACGATCTCGGCTACGGCGACGTCAAGGCTCTCAATCCCGACGGCAAGATCGCGACGCCGAACATGGATCAGCTCGCCGCCGGCGGCATGGCCTTCACCGACGCCCACGGCAGCGCGTCGGTCTGCAGTCCGGCGCGCTACAGCATCCTGACCGGGCGCTACAACTGGCGCTCGCGGCTCCAGAGCGGCGTGCTCGGCGGCGTCAGCCCCCATCTCATCGACCCCGCCCGCCTCACCGTCCCCGGGTTGCTGAAGCAGCACGGATACACGACCGCCTGCATCGGCAAGTGGCACCTCGGCATGGACTGGACCCCGAAGGACGTCACGGCCCCGCCCTTCGGCGACAGCGCACGCACCGCCGACCCGTGGAGCGTCGACTACACGAAGCCGATCGCCAACGGCCCGAACGCCCTCGGCTTCGACTACTTCTTCGGGATCGCCGGGTCGCTCGACATGCCGCCCTACACGTTCATCGAGAACGCCCACGTCACCGAGGTGCCGACGGTGGAGAAGCAATGGGGGCATCGCAAGGGACCCGCGGCGCCCGACTTCGAGGCGGTCGACGTCGTCCCCGCCCTCGTGCGCCGCGCGGTCGACTACCTCGACGCCCACGCACAAGCCGGCGAGCCGTTCTTTCTCTACCTGCCGCTGACCTCACCCCACACGCCGCTGGTCCCGTCACCGGAATGGAAGGGAAAGAGCGGCATCAACGCCTACGCCGACTTCGTCATGGAGACCGACTGGGCGCTCGGCGAGGTGCTGCGCGCGCTGGATCACGACGGTCTCGCGCAGAGCACCCTCGTCATCTTCGCGAGCGACAACGGAGCCTCACCCGCGGCCGACTTCAAGGAGCTCGCGGCGCACGGCCACAACCCGAGCGACGTCTTTCGGGGCCGCAAGTCGGACATCTGGGACGGCGGCCATCGCATTCCGTTCGTCGTCCGCTGGCCGGGGAAGGTGCCACCCGGATCCATCAGCCGCGAGGTCGTCGGCCTCGGCGATCTGCTGGCCACCTGTGCCGACATCGTCGGGGCCGCGCTCCCCGACGATGCCGGCGAGGACAGCGTGAGCATCCTGCCAGCGCTGCTCGGTCGATCGTCCGGGCCGTTGCACGAGGCGATCGTGCACCACTCGGTCGAGGGACAGTTCTCGATCCGGGAGGGCGACTGGAAGCTCGAGATGTGCCCCGGCTCGGGCGGCAACAGCAAGCCGACGGACCCGGCGGCCGCCCGGAAAGGCCTGCCTGCTCTGCAGCTCTACGACATGGCCACCGACGTCGCCGAGACCCGTAACGTCGAGTCCGAGCAGCCCGCCGTGGTCGAGCGGCTGACGGCGCTCGTCGAGCACTACGTCGAGGCCGGCCGCAGCACCCCGGGGATGCCGCAGCGCAACGACGTGGCGGTGCACATCTACAAGCCGGACGCCGACCAGACCGAGGGCGGTGACACCGGAGCGGACTGAAACGCGCCAAACCCTGTATCTTCCCCCTGCCGGGCGCGCTACACATGACCTCGCGGGACCGACCGCAGAGAGACGACATGCGCTGGACGCCAGGCCGCCGGAGCGACAACCTCGAGGACCGTCGCGGGATGGGCATGCGCGCGGGCATCCCGATCAGCATCGGAGGCCTGCTGGTGCTCGGCCTGCTCAGCCTGGTCACCGGTCGCAACTTCCTCTCGCTGATCGCGGACCAGGGCGGCACCCCCACCACGTCCGAGGGTCCCGTGCAGTCGTCGCCCGAGGAAGATCGCCTGGTCCAGTTCGTCTCGTTCGTCCTGGACGATGCCCAGAACACCTGGCGGCAGCTCCTCCCCGGCCGCTACCAGGACGCCAAGCTGGTGCTGTTCCGCGACCAGGTGCAGTCGGCCTGCGGCTACGGGCGCGCGACCTCCGGACCGTTCTACTGTCCCGGTGATCAGAAGGTCTACATCGACCTCGGCTTCTACGACGAGCTGCGCCGCCGCTTCGGCGCCCCGGGCGAGTTCGCCCAGGCCTACGTGCTGGCACACGAGATCGGCCACCACGTGCAGAACATCACGGGCATCGAGCCGCAGGTGCGGCGCGCGATGCAGTCACGGCCGGACCTGCAGAACGAGCTCTCCGTTCGACTCGAGCTCCAGGCCGATTGCTTCGCGGGGGTGTGGGGGCACTCGACCGCGCGGCGTCAGATCCTCGAGGAGGGCGACGCCGAGCAGGCGCTCAACGCCGCCGCCGCCATCGGCGACGATCGTATCCAGCGCATGAGCGAGGGATGGGTCCAGCCCGAGACGTTCACCCACGGGTCGTCGGCGCAGCGCGTCCAGTGGTTCAAGCGGGGGCTCCAGAGCGGCGACATGAGAGACTGCGACACCTTCAATGGCAGGATCTGATCGATGGACCTTCGCGCGAAACGCTGCGTGCCGTGCGAGGGCGGCGTCCCCGCGCTCGAAGCGGCGCAGGTCGCCGCCCTGCTGCGCGAGATTCCCGGCTGGGAGGCCCGTGACGGCCGGCTCCAGCGCATCTTCACCTTCCGTGACTTCGTCACCGCCATGCGATTCGTGAACCGGATGGCCGACGTGGCCGAGGCGGAGGGGCACCATCCCGACTTCACCGTCCACTACCGGCGCGTCGACGTGGCGGTGTGGACCCACGCCATCGACGGGCTCTCCGAGAACGACTTCATCCTCGCCGCCAAGATCGGCCCCCTCGCCGACGGACTCTGAGATGCTCCGGGAGATCGTGCCAGGCATGCTCACGTGGTCGTGGTTCTCCGCGCGTCACGGCTACGACTTCCACGGCCTGCTCGTACGGCATGAGGACGGCAACCTCTGCATCGATCCCGTCGAACCCGGCGAGGCCACGCTCGCCGCCATCGCACACGAAGGCGTCGCCCGCGTGCTGCTCACCAATCGCAATCACGTCCGGGCGGCGGAGCAGGTACGGCAGCGCACCGGCGCTCCGATCGCCATCCATCCCGCCGACGCAGACTACGCTCGCGGGCAGGGCGCCACGGTCTCCGAGGAGCTACGCGCCGGCGAGCGCCGCGGTCCCTTCGTCGTGCTGCCGGTCCCGGGCAAGTCGCCCGGCGAGGTGGCGCTCCACTGGCCGGAGCGCCGGCTCCTCGTCGTCGGCGACGCCCTCATCGGGAATCCGCCCGGACGACTGGGACTCCTCCCCGACCGCGTGATGGACGATCCGGAACGGCTCCGCGAGAGCATCCGCACGCTCACCTCGCTGGACCTCGACGCCATCGTCGTGGGTGACGGCGTGGCGATCCTCGAAGACGCGGGAGCGCGGCTACGCGAGCTGGTCGCGAGCTTCCCGGCGGAGGATCGCCCTGGAACCCGCTCGCGCGGGCGGCCGGAGAGTTGAGAGGCGGCGACCGGATTCGAACCGGTGAATGGAGGTTTTGCAGACCTCTCCCTTAACCACTTGGGTACGCCGCCAGTGCTGCTGGCCAGTGCTACTGGCTGGTATGAGGCCGAGCATTGCGCGCCCGCCACCTCGGTGTCTAGCGAGGGGCACCCCCAGGGGGCGTGACCTGACCGGCCGGCTCGACGGCCTTGTCCTCGCGACGCTTCTCTTCCTTCTTCTGGCGCTTCTCGAGCGCCTTCATGCGGCGCTCCGCTTCGCGCCGCTCACGGACGTTGCTCTTGAAGGCCCGTCCACCTGCCATGACGTCACCTCCGGCGATGAAGACCGCCGAACCTAGCCGGGGGTGTCGTGGACGTCAAGGCGCGGCAGGCCGCGTGGCTCACGCCAGCATCGTCCTCCTCCTCCTCGTCGCTCGGCACGAAGGCGAACCAGCCCGTGAAGCGGTTCACGATGAAGTCGTGGCCGGGAGCATAGATGCCGCCGTGCACGAGCGCCGCGAGCACGAGGAACAGTCCGAGAACCAAGGCCGCCCGGGCGCTCATCGCGACGGTTCTCCTTCCTGCTGCCGGCGCCGGAACTCCTCCACGCTCGCCTCCCAGTTCCGGCCATCGAACGATCGCCTCGAGAGCGCCGTCATATCCACGTCGTCGAGGCAGCGCACGTTGACGTCGATGCAGTCCGGGTTCGAGCGCGGCACGTAGAAGCTCGCCACGCCGCAGTGCCGGCAGAACTGGTGCTGCGCGACGCCGGTGTTGAAGCGGTAGGTGGTGAGATCACCCTCGTCCGCGAGGAGTCGGAAGGCGCCGCGCGGCACGATCCAGTGCAGGTAGCCCTTGCGGGTGCAGATCGAGCAGTTGCACTCGCTCACCTCGCCCGGTGTGCCCTGAACCTCGAAGCGCACGCGCCCGCAGTGACAGCCGCCCGTACAGATCGCCATCGCGGCATGCTAAAGACGGCTACCGGCGGCGTCAACGCGTGCTACAACCACCTCGTGGCGCTGACGCCATCTCCACGGATCGTCGTCCTCGGGGCCGGCTTCGCCGGGCTGCGTGCGGTTCGCGTCCTCTCACATGCCGGGCAGCGGGTGCTCTGGGTCGACGGGCGCAACTACCACACGTTCCTGCCCCTGCTCTACCAGGTGGCGACCGCCGGGCTGGAGCCCCAGGCGATCGTCTATCCCACCCGCAGCTTCCTGCGGCGGTTTCCGGGCCTCGATTTCCGCCTCGCGCGCGTGGTGGGCGGCGATCCCGCGACGCGCACCCTGCGTACCGGGGACGGGGAGCAGATCGGCTACGACTACCTTCTGGTCGCCACCGGCGGCGCTGCGGCCGACTTCGGCGTCGCCGGCGTGCGCACCAACGCCTTCCACCTCTACGACGTCGAGGACGCGCGCGCCCTGCGCAACCACGCCCTCGAGCTGCTGGAGCGCGCCGCCGCCATGCCGGATTCCGCCGCGCGCAGCGCGCTGCTCACGTTCGTCGTCGTCGGCGGGGGACCGACCGGTGTGGAGACGGCGGGCGCGCTGGCCGAGTTCCGGCGCCACGTGGTACCGCGCGACTATCCCAGCATCCCGCCCGAGCAGCTGCGCATCGTGCTCATCGAGACTCGCGACGCCGTTCTCGGCACCTTCGCCGCCTCCCTGCAGAGGAGAGCGCGGCGCGATCTCGAGGCGTTCGGGGTCGAGGTCCGGCTCGGCACCTCGGTCGCACGCGTGACCCCCGAAGGCGTCGATCTGACCGGCGGCGAGCATCTGCCGGCCGCCACCGTGGTGTGGGCCGCGGGCATCCGTGCGGCCGACGTCGCGGCACATCTCGGCCTGCCCACCGGCCCCGCCGGCCGCATCCGCGTGACGCCCACGCTGGAGGTCCCCGGGCATCCGGGCATCTTCGCGGCCGGCGACGTCGCCCTGGTCGAGGGCGCCGAGCGCATGCCGCAGGTGGCGCAGGTGGCGATGCAGGGTGGCGCGCAGGCCGCCAAGAACATCCTGCACGCGATCGCGGGCGAGCCGCTCGAGCCGTTCCGCTACCGCGACAAGGGTGCGATGGCCACGATCGGCCGCAGCCGGGCGATCGCGGAGATCGGGCGGCTCCGGCTGGCGGGCCCGCTCGCCTGGTGGGCCTGGCTGCTGCTCCACATCGTCATGCTGATCGGGTTCCGCAACCGGCTCGTCGTGCTGGTCGACTGGGCCTGGAACTACGTGACGTACGACCGCGGCCTGCGCGCCATCATCGGCCGCGATCGGCCGCTGCCGCTTGCCTGAGCAAGCGCCATCATTGCGGGGGGTGGATTTGAACCACCGACCTCGAGGTTATGAGCCTCGCGAGCTGCCAGACTGCTCCACCCCGCGCCGAGCGTGCTATCGGGCACCCGATCGGTTGTCAAGCAACACGACGGCTTGCGTGGGCCACTGTGCCACCGCTGGCACAGGTCGTGCGCCTCGTGTGCCACTCGCGGCCGCCGCGCTGACACAGGTGCGCGGCGCGCGCTCGAAATCGTGCCCAAACGGCACGCTTCGGGCACATCGGCGTGGGCTTGGAACGTGGGTTGCTTCGCGGCGGCGCCACGCCGCCAGAAGGAGAACCCACCATGCAGAGAGCATCCACCGCGATCGCCGTGCTCGCGGCCTGCTTGACCGTGACGCTTCCCTCCACCGGCTGGGCGGGCTGTGGCTGCGACAAGCCCGCGCCGCCTCGAGCCAGCATCCGGCCGTTCGTGGCTGCGCCGACGCAGACCGTGACCCTCTTCAACTCCGCGCTCGCCGACGGCGTCACCTACGACGTCGCCTTCGAGCCGCAGGGCAGCCCGCTGCAATGGACGCGCGCGCAGGCGCAGCGTCGCAAGGACATCGCCGACGGCGAGATGCGCGAGCACCTGGCGGTGACACTGCCCGACCTCGCGCTGGGTCCGTGCCGGGTGAGCGTGTGGCGCGACGGGGCTCCCGTCTTCGACATCGCGGCGGAGGACTTCACGGTGGCGGCGCTGCCGATCGCCCTGCGCGACGTGCCGGAGACCACCAGCAACGACTACCGCGCCGCAGTCGGCGCCGACGGCACCGTGTACATCCCGGTCGACGTGACCAGCGTGTCGGGCGCGACGCGCTTCTCCGGGACCGCGCTCGGCCTGCCTCTCGAGTATCAGGCGCAGAACGTCGCCATGTACAACGACCAAGGCTACCTGATGCAGCTCCTCGATGCGGCCTCGCCGCGCCTCTTCGACCTGAAGGGCGGTGACCTCGACCACAGCACGACGCTGTCGTACTGGCGGCACGAGTTCGCGACCTACAAGGAGCAGGAGGCTGGTGAGGCGCACCAGCACGACGCCGCCGGCGAGTGGCATGCCGACGGCACGCGACACGTCGACCACGACCACATCGTCGTGGCGCTGCGCGGCGCCTTCGCTGACGGCACCACGCCGCATCCGGGCGCCACCGAGCCCTTCAAGCTCGTGATCACCTCGGAGCCCGAGCAGCACTGAGCGGGCGAATGCTCCTTCCCATCCTGGCGATCGCCGGCGGCGCCGGGCTGTACGCCCTGGCGCTGCCGCGCTTCGACCTCTGGCCGTGCGCCTGGCTCGCCCTCGTCCCGCTGATCCTGGTGGTGCGGGGACGAGCCGCCGGCGGGGCGGCCGCTTACGGCGCCCTCGCCGGCTACGTCTCCGCATGGGCGGCAACCTGGTGGCTGGCGAAGGCGGTGGCCGGGTACTTCCAGGCCGGCATCGTCGTCGGGGCGCTCGCCATGAGCGCCGCCTATGCGGTCGCCGTCTCCAGCGCCTTCGTCCTGTTCGCCCTCGGCGCCCGCGTGCTCGCCGACCGCGGCGGCCCGTTCGCGCTCGCGGCCCTGTGGACGGCGTGCGAGCTGGTCCGCGCACGCGTCTTCGGGCAACCCTGGGGTCTCCTCGGCTACACCCAGCACGGTGAGCCGGCGCTGATCCAGGTCGCGGCCCTGGCCGGCGTCTATGGAGTGTCCTTCGTGGTCGCGCTCGGGAACGCGGCGATCGCCGAGGCGCTGTGGCGCTGGCGTAGCGGTACACCGCCGAGCCGCGCCGCCGCCGCACTCGTCGCGCCGGGGGCAGCGATCGCGGCGGTGTGGCTCGGCGGTGCGCTCGTGCTCCCTCCCGCCGGCGCCGCCGGCCCGGACCTCCCGCGCGTGGCCGTCGTGCAGAGCAACGTCCAGCCCGCCTTCCACTGGACGCGAGGTCACGCCGAGCAGCAGCTCCTCGCCAACCTCCGCCTCACCGAGCGGCTCGCGGACGAGCATCCGAGCCTGGTGGTCTGGCCCGAGAACGCCGTGACGGTCTACCTCGAGCAGGAGCCGTACATCGCCGATCAGCTCCGCCGGGTCGCTGCCCGCCTGGGCTTCGACCTCCTGGTCGGTGGCCCGCGTTTCGCGGATGGCCACACCTACAACAGCGCCCGGCTGATCCATGCCGACGGCAGCCCCGGCGAGGCCTACGACAAGCAGCGCCTGGTCACCTTCGCGGAGGCCCCGCCCTTCGAGCAGTCGGCGGACACCGAACGGAGCGAGAGCCCGCGCGCGTTCAGTGCCGGGACGCTGCCGGGCGTGCTCCGCAGCTTCGCACCGCTCGCCGTGTCGATCTGCCACGAGCTGCTCTACCCCGACGTCATCAACCCCGCCGTGGTCGAGGGCGGCGCGCTGCTGGTGAACCTCGCCAACGACGGCTGGCTGGACGGTGGCTTCGGCGTCGGTGGCAGCCAGCACTTCGCGATGGGCGTGCTGCGCGCCGTCGAGACGCGCCGCTACCTCGTGCGCGCATCGACCACCGGAGTGTCCGCGGTCGTCGACGCCTGGGGACGGCTGCTCGCCAGCCAGCCACCGGGCGGCGTCGGGGTGGCGGTCGCGGGCGTCGCGCCGCGACACGACCTCACGCCCTACGTCCGGTTCGGTGACGTCTTCGCCGTCGCCTGCGCCCTGGCCGTCCTGGTCGCCCTCGGCCGCGAGCGCGTGCCGGCACCGCGCCGGCGCCGCCTCGCCCTGGCCGCGGCGGCAGACGCCTGACCCGCACGCCGCGCGCCTTGCGCCCACGCCGGGCTTCGCGTATCGACCGCCGCGGCGATGACAGCGGAGGCGGGAGGCCGCGCGCAGCTCGCGCGGCGCGCCGGGGTGGTGAGCGCGGCGGTGCTGGCGAGCCGCGTCCTCGGGCTGGTGCGCGAGCAGGTGTTCGCGACCTTCTTCGGGGCCGGGAAGGAACTCGACGCCTTCATCACCGCCTTTCGCATTCCCAATCTGCTGCGCGATCTCTTCGCCGAAGGTGCGCTGTCCGCTGCCTTCGTCACCACCTTCACCCTCGAGCTCGAGCGCAAGGGCGAGGCCGCCGCCTGGCGGCTCGCAAGCCTCGTCGTCAACGCCCTGGCGGTCGTCGTCGGCGGGCTCTGCATCCTCGGCATCTATTTCGCGCCGGCGATCACGCGGGCCATCGCGCCCGGCTTCGCGGACATTCCCGGGAAGATCGACCTCACGGTGCACCTGACCCGCATCATGTTTCCCTTCCTGTTGCTCGTGGCGCTGGCGGCCGTCGCCATGGGCGTGCTCAACACGCGCAACCGCTTCGGGGTACCCGCCGCCGCCTCGGCCTTCTTCAACCTCGGCTCGGTGATCGGCGGGCTCGCCTGCGTCGCGTGGCTCGTCCCCGGCTATCTCGGCGGCATCGTGGCGAGCATGCGCGGCGTCGCCGTCCCGCCTCCGGACCCGACGCTCACCGCGCGCGCCATCGGGGGCATGGCCATCGGCACGCTCGTCGGGGGCCTCCTGCAGCTCCTCGTGCAGGTGCCCTCGCTGTGGCGCGTCGGCTACCGCTACCAGCCGGTGCTGGCGCCGCGGGATCCGGCGCTACGCCAGGTCCTGCGCCTCATGGCACCGGCCACGATCGGCGCCGCCGCGGTGCAGGTGAACGTGTTCGTCAACAACAACTTCGCCTCCTTCCTCGGGAACGGACCGGTCTCGTGGCTCAACGTCGCCTTTCGTCTGATGCAGCTGCCGATCGGGCTCTTCGGGGTGGCCATCGGCACCGTCACCCTGCCCCTGGTCTCGCGCCATGCCGCTCGCGGCGACGCGGAGGCGATGCGCAGCGCGCTGCGCCAGGCGCTCGAGATGGTGGCGCTGCTCTGCATCCCCGCCGCCGCCGGCCTCGCCTGGTTCGGCGTGCCGGTGATCGGTCTCATCTACGAGCACGGCCGCTTCACCGCCGCCGACACGGTTGCGGCAGCGCACGCGCTCGCCGGGTATGCCATCGGGCTGGCCGGCTATGCCGGCATCAAGGTCGTCGCGCCCGCTTTCTACGCCCTCGACGATGTCCGCACGCCGATGCGCGTCAGCCTGCTCTCGATCGTCGTCAACTTCGCCCTCAACTGGCTCTTCGTGCGCGTGCTGGGCTTCGGGGCGCTCGGCCTCGCCCTCTCGACCTCCGCCGTCGCGCTCGCCAACTGCGCCATCCTGCTGATCATGCTGCGGCGCCGCCTCGGCCCGCTCGGCGGCGGGCTCGGTGGTGCGATCGTGCGCATCGGGATCGCCACCGTGCTCATGCTGGCCGCGGCGACCGCCGTGGACGCGACGCTCGCGGGCTGGCTCCCGCCGCGCCCGTTTTTCCACCACGGGCTCCGGGTCGCGATCGTACTCCCCGTGGCCGTGGTGGCGTTCTGGGCGGCGTGCCACGCGCTCGGGATCGCGGTGCCGACGCTCCGCCGGCGGCGCCGGGCGGGGTGAATCCGGCGGCCCGATGGAGGGCACGCAGCTCGGCGGGCGTCACGTCGCGCCACGCCCCGATTTCGAGATCGCCCAGGGCGACCGGCCCGAGCCGCACCCGCACCAGCTTGTCGACCGGCAGCCCCAGCGCGGCGCACAGACGGCGCACGACGTGCTTGCGACCCTCCCGTAGCCCGATCTCCAGCCAGGTCTTGTGGGGCAGCTTGCGCAGCCGGCGCACCCGGCTCGGGATCACCACGCCTTCCTCGAGCCGGACGCCGCGCCGCAGGCGCCCGAGCACCCGCCCGTCCGGCGTGCCGTGGACCTTCACCTGGTAGACCCGCTCCACGCCGCGACGCGGATGCATCAGCCCGTGTGCGAGCGCACCGTCGTTGGTGAGCAGCAGCAGGCCGCTGCTCTGGAGATCCAGCCGACCGACCGGATACAGCCGCTCGCCCAGCGTCGCGAGAAGCTCGCGCACCGTCTCGCGGCCCTCCGGATCCGCGAGCGTGCTCACCACGCCGCGCGGCTTGTGGAGCACGATGGTCCGGCGCGCCGAGGGCCGCGCCAGCTCCTCGCCGTCGACGGCGATCGCATCGCGCTCGCGGTCGGCGCGCGTACCCAGCGCGCGCACCACCGTGCCGTTCACGCTGACGCGGCCAGCGAGAATCAGCGACTCGGCCTGGCGGCGCGAGGCCACGCCGAGGGCGCTCAGGATCTTCTGCAGGCGCTCGCTCAGCCGCCGCTTCCGTCGTCGCAGGCGGACGGCGCCGGGGTGCCGTCACCGGGCTCGGTCGCGGCATCGGCGCGGGCCGCCAGCGCGTCCGCGCCCTCACCGACCTCCGCCAGGGGAGGAAGCGCCTGCAGGTCCGGAAGCCCGAAGACCTCGAGGAAGTCCTTGGTGGTGGCATAGAGCAGCGGGCGTCCCGGCGCGTCCTTCCGGCCGAGGATGCGGACCAGACGGCGCTCGAGCAGGGTGGAGAGGACGGCGTCGGCATCGACGCCCCGGATGGCTTCGATCTCGGGCCGGGTGCAGGGCTGCCGATAGGCCACGATGGCGAGCGTCTCGAGCATAGGCCGCGAGAGCCGCGGCGGCCGCCCCCGAGGAGCCGCCGCACCCAGTGCCCGTGCTCCGGAGCCGAGCGCAGCTGGTAGCCGCCGGCGACGTAGACCAGGCGCAGCCCCCGTCCCTCACGCTCGTAGGATTCGCCCAGTGCGCGCAGCGCCGCCGTCACCTCGCGCCGCTCGGGGCCATCGAGGGCCTCCACGAGGCGGACCAGGGGAACCGGAGCCCCGGAAGCGAGCAGCATGCTCTCGACGATGGCTGCCAGCCTGCCCACCGTTTCGGGCTCGGAGCCGGGGGACTCCGGCTCGGGCGCGGACTCGTCGATCAGGGCCCCGCGCCGCCCGTTTCCGTTCACGTGCTCCTCAAGATTGATCGCCAGGTCTGCTTCCATCCGACTCCTCCTCACCTCTTCCCGCGCCGACCTGCCCCATCTCGCGCGCCCGGGCCTGCGCCTCCGCCAGATCGGCGACGGCCAGGTGGAGCTGGATGGGTCCGAACCGCTCGTGCTGCACGGCCCGTATCACCTTAAGCCGGATCAGCTCGAGGAGCGCAAGGAAGGTCACGATGACCTCCCCGCGGCCGCTCTCCGGCGAGAACACGTCTGCGAACTCGACCCCGGACCCGAGGGCAAAGCGCGCCAGGATGCGCTCGATGCACTCGGCCACCGACAGGCCGGGCGCCAGGATGGCGTGGGCCGGCGGCGGGCGCAGGCGGGACAGCACATCTCGCAGCGCGTCGAGCAGATCGGCCAGGCTGGCGTCGCGCACCCGGGGGCCCGGGTCGCCTGCGTCCCCGCCCGGCTCGGGCTCGCCCTGCGCCGCGAACACGTCGCGATCGAGCAGGCGGCGCGACCCCAGGTCGGCCGCCGCCTCACGGTAGCGCTGGTACTCGAGGAGCTGCTGGACCAGCTCCGCACGCGGATCTCCTCGCCCTCACCCTCCTCGTCCGGATCCGGCGGCAGGAGCATCCGGCTCTTGATGTAGGTGAGCGTCGCCGCCATCACGAGGTACTCGCCCGCCCCGTCCAGGTTGAGCTCGGGCAGGTCCTCCAGCACCGCCAGGTACTGGTCGGTGATGGTGGCGATCGGGATGTCGGTGATCTGCACCTCGTTCTTCTTGATGAGGTGCAGGAGGAGATCGAGCGGACCCTCGAAGACCTCGAGCTTGACGGTGCAGGGGACGCTCATGGCAGGCCCAGGACGTCGCGCACCGCCGCCATCGTCTCGGACGCCACGGCCCGCGCGCGGGCGTTGCCGGCGTCGAGCGCGGCCCGCGCATCCGCCGCCGTGAGCCCGGCGCGGCGCTCGCGGATCGGCGCGAGCTCGGCGAGCACGTGCGCGATGGTGACCTTCTTGCACTCGAGGCAGCCGATGCCGGCGGTCCGACAGCCCTCCTCCTGCCAGCGCAGCTCCTCCGGCGTGCAGTAGGTGCGATGGAACGAGAGATAGGCCGGACAGTCCTCCGGCACCCCGGGATCGCTGCGCCGGGCGCGGCGCGGATCCGTCACCATGCGCGACAGCTTGCGGTCGACGTCTTCCGGCGGGTCGCTCAGGTAGATGGCGTTGTCGTAGCTCTTGCTCATCTTGCGGCCGTCGGTGCCGACGATCTTGGGCGTCTCGGTGAGCAGGGTCTGCGGCTCGGGGAACAGCGGGCGATAGGTCGAGTTGAAGCGGCGGGCGATCTCGCGCGCCAGCTCGATGTGTGGCGCCTGGTCGACGCCCACCGGCACCGCCGTCGCCTTGTACATGAGGACGTCGGCCGCCTGCAGGACGGGGTAGGCGAGGAAGCCGAGGGTGGACAGATCGCGATCGGTGAGCTCGGCGCGTTGCTCCTTGTAGGTCGGATTGCGCTCGAGCCATGGCACCGGGGTGACCATGCCGAGGATCAGGAACAGCTCGGCATGCTCCTTCACGGCCGACTGCTGGAAGATCGTGCAGCGCGCCGGGTCGAGCCCGATGGCGAGCCAGTCGAGCACCATCTCGAGGCTCGCCTCGTCGATGCCCTGGGGGTCCTCCCACGAGGTGGTGAGGGCGTGCCAGTCGGCGACGAAGAAGAAGCACTCGTGCTCCTGCTGCAGCCGCACCCAGTTCTTGAACGCGCCGTGCCAGTTGCCGAGATGCAGCCGCCCGGTCGGCCGCGCTCCGCTGACGATGACCTGGCGCGCCACCCGGCTCCCTACCCCGCCACCTGGCGCGCGAGCCGCTCGCACACCGCGATGACGGGGCTCACGAGGGTCGACAGGATGCCCGTGTTCATCACCACGAGGACCACGACGAGCAGGCCCACCCGCTCGACCTGGTGCAGCAGCCGGACGCCCTCGGCGGGAAGCAGGGCGGCCAGCACGCGACCGCCATCGAGGGGCGGCACCGGCAGCAGGTTGAAGACCGCGAGCACGCAGTTGATGACCACGGACTGGGCGGCGAGCGCTCGCAGGAACGCGTGCATCGCCCCGCCGTCTCCCGCACGCGCCAGCCAGCCGTAGGCCACGGCGCTGAGGGTCGCCAGCACGAGGTTCGTCCCCGGGCCGGCCAGCGCGACCAGCATCCAGTCCAGCCGCCGGCGCCGGAACCAGCGCGGGTCGATGGGCACCGGCTTGGCCCAGCCGAAGAAGAAGGGGCGCGTGCCGAGCGCCAGGGACGTGATCAGCAGGAAGCCGGGCAGGAGCACCGTCCCCACCGGATCGACGTGACGCAGCGGGTTGAGCGTGAGCCGTCCCGCGCGCGCGGCGGTCGGGTCGCCGCACGCATACGCCACCACTCCATGTGCCACCTCGTGGAACACCACCGCCACCAGGAGCGGAACCGCCACGACCGCAACCCGGGCGAGCATGGCGCTCGGCTCCATCCGGGCGGCAGTCTATCCGGCGGGCCCCGGGCGGCGCAAGGAAGCCGGCATCAGGCTCGGGGATGATGGCGGCGGTGGACGGCGCGCAGCCGTTCCGGTGCGACGTGGGTGTAGATCTGGGTCGTGCCGATGTCGGCGTGGCCGAGGAGCGCCTGCACCACGCGCAGGTCGGCCCCGCCGCCGAGCAGGTGGGTGGCGAAGGTGTGCCGCAGGGTGTGCGGGGACACGCCGCTCGCCACCGCCGCCGCACGCGCCCGCGTGCGCACCAGCTTCCAGAGCGCCTGCCGGGACAGGGATCGGCCCCCGGCACGCACGAAGAGGTGCGGTGCGCTTCGACCCCGCAGCAATCGCGGCCTCTCGCCGGTCATGTACTCGAGAATGGCCTCCCGGGCGTGCTGGCCGAGGGGGACCACCCGCTCCTTGTTCCCCTTGCCCAGGACCGTCACGAAGCCGGCCTCGAGGTTGAGGGCGTGCACCGGCAGCGCCGCCACCTCGGACACCCGCAGGCCGCAGGCGTAGAACAGCTCGAGCAGCGCGCGATCACGCTGCGGCCGCCGGCCGCCCGGGACGGTCACGGTGACGAGGCGCGCGACCTCGCCATGAGCGAGGGAGCGCGGCAGCCGGCCGGGAGGGCGGCGCAGGTGGACGTGCGCCGTGGGATCCTCGGCGAGGCGATGCTCGCGCGCCACCCAGCGGAGATAGCTCCGCACCGCCGCCAGGGCGCGGGCCTGGCTGCGCGGCGCGAGGCCAGCGCCCGCGAGGACGACCAGGTGGGCGCGCACGTCCTCGCCGCGGATCGCCGTCGGGCTGCGCACGCGGCGGGCGGCGAGGCCGCGGGCGAACGTGCCGAGGTCGCGGCCGTAGGCCTCGACCGAACGCCTGGCCAGGCCGCGCTCGGTGGCGAGATGATCGAGGTAGCTGTCGATGCTCCGATCGATCGCGCTCGAGCCGTCCCGCCGCCCCGCCACTGCGCTTGCGCCCCCGCGCGCCGGCGCTAGGCGCCGCTCGCGGCCCGGGCGGGCTCGCCCGCTGCCGCCGCCCGCTGCGGCGCGAGCTCCCGCACCAGCGCCTCGCGGATCGACGCGATCCGCTCCGGCTCGGTCACCTTCCGGCCCTCGGGATCCGTCACGTAGAACACGTCCAGGACCTCGTTCACCATGGTGGTGATCTTGGCCAGGTGGATCTGGAGCCAGAGATGGTAGAGGCAGTTGGTGATGGTGAAGAGCAGGCCGACGCGGTCGGCGGCGTAGACGTCGAGCACCGTGTAGTCGGCGGACACGTCGTTGTACACCTCGACCCGTGTCGGGACGGGTCGGCGGCGCTTGCTGAGCAGCGACGGCCGGGCGCTGCGACGCACCAGCTCCTCGACGTCGAGCGTTCCCGCGAGGACACCGCGCAGCGTCCGCTCGACCCGCTCCCAGCGCTCCCGGTCGATGCTCTCGTCGGCCCCCTCGTGCGAGACCCGGAAGGCGTCCAGTGCCACGCCGTCGCGACTGGTGTTGATGCGCGCCGCCAGGATGTTCATGCCATTTGCGGCGAGCACGCCCGACAGCATGGCGAACAGCCCGGGCCGGTCGCGCGTACACACCGCGAACTCCGTGAAGTCGCGCTCCGGAAACGCCGTCACCTTCGTCGCCACCGCGGGATGCTCCGCCAGCACCTCGGCCTGCGCGAAGCGCCGCCGCAGCTCGCCGTGGCCCGGCATCATCTCCTCGGGCGTGGAGAGGAAGTAGCTGTCGGGCATCTGGCCGACGAGCACCTGCATGGCATCCTGCTGCGCCGTCGGTGCCGCGGCCAGCACGCGCCGGCGCACCCGCCCGGCGCGCGCGGCCCGATCCTCGGGCTCGAACACGCCCTTCTCGAAGAACTCGAAGGCCCGCCGGTAGAGCTCGGTGACCAGCGTCCCGCGCCAGTTGTTCCACACGCCGGGCGCCACGGCGCGCATGTCCGCGTAGGTGAGGACGTAGAGCCGCTGCAGGTTCTCGACGCTGCCCACCGTGCGGCAGAACTCGACCACGAGCTGGTCGTCGCCGATGTCGCGCTGCTGCGCCAGGTGGGACAGCAGCAGGTGGTGCTGGACGAGGAACACGCAGGCCGCGCGCTCGTCCTCGTTCAGACCGAGCCGCTGGGCGATCTCGAGCATCATCCGGGCGCCGCGGCCGGAGTGGTCGTGGCCGTGCCCTTTGCCGACGTCGTGGAACATCATGCCGAGGAACAGCAGCTCGGGCTGGGGCAGCTCGCGCACGACGTCCGTCAGCTGCGGCACCGTGTCGGCGAACTCCCCTTCGCGCAGCAGCTCGAGCTCGTGCACGCCGACCAGCGAGTGGTGGTCCACGGTGTAGATGTGGAACGGGTCGTGCGCGATGAGGCACTCGAGATGCGCGAACTCCGGGAAGAGCGTGGTGAGCACGCCGAGCTTGTGCATCTCCTGCAGCGTCTCGGCGATGTGGCCGCGCGCCCGCAGGATGCGCAGGAAGGCCCCCGCCACGGCCGGCGTGGCCCGCGCCGCCGCCAGGAGCTCGAGGCTGGTGCGCAGCAGTTCGCGGGTGGCGGGTGACAGGCTGGTCCCGTGGCGCTGGGCCTCGGCGAAGACCTCCAGCATCGCCGCCGGCTCGCGCTCGAAGACCTCGCGCCCGGTCACCGACAGCACCGTGCCCTGGATGCGCATGCCGTCACGGATCGCGCGCACGGGAGGCGCCGTGTAGCGGACGGGCTCCGTCACCTGCACGCAGCGCGCGATGATCGTCTCGCCCTGGCGCTGCACCGTGGTCGCATCGGTGTAGTAACGGCGCATGAAGCGCTCGACGCCCCTGCGTCCCGCGCCGAAGCCGAGCTCGGGAGCGAGCCGGTCCTGGAGCTCGAAGGTCAGGTGGTCCTGGTGCCCCCCGGTGGCGAGATGCATCGCGTTGCGCACGCGCCAGAGAAAGTCGAGGGCCTGATCGAGCGCCGCGACGTCGGCGTCGCCGAGCACGCCGAGCGCCACCAGGTCACGCAGCGCGTTCACCTTGAACTTCACCTTCGCCATCCAGAGCGCGGTGTGCAGGTCGCGCAGGCCCCCCATGCCTTCCTTCAGATGGGGCTGGAGCAGGTACACGCTGTCGCCCATCCGGCTGTGCCGTTCCTCGCTCTCCTTGAGCTTCTCGCGGAAGAAGGCCGTCTGGTTGGGGGACCACACCTCCTCGACCACCCGCGCCTCGAAATCCTCGTACGGCGAGCGGTCGCCGCACAGGTAGCGCCCATCGAGGAGCGCCGTCTTGACCTTCAGGTCGCGCGCGGCGAGCCGGCAGCACTCGCGCACGTTGCGCATCGCGGCTCCCACCTGCAGCCCCGCATCCCAGAGCGCCGGCACGACGATCTCGGCCACGGTCTCGACGTAGGGGTTGGCCTTCCAGGGGTAGAGGAAGAGGAGGTCGATGTCGGAGTGGATGTTGAGCTCACCGCGGCCGTACCCGCCCTGGGCAACCACCGTGCAGCGCTGGTTCAGGCGCGGGTTCTTCGACTGGTAGTGCAGGGTCGCGTCGGTGAAGAGTCGCTCGACCAGCCGGTCGATCGCCTCGGTATAGGCGGCGACGATCGCGCGTCCTCCGGCCCCGCCCTCGTGCCGCGCGCGCACCTCGTCGCGCACCCGGGCGAGAAACTCGCGCGCGCGGCTCCCCGCCCGTGCCGCGTTCCCGCTCACCGGGGGCAGGACGTCGAGACTCTGCAGCGGCTCGAAGCTCGGGGGCGTCGCGAGGAGCATGGACCGACGGGCAGCTATAGGAGACGGCCCGGCCGCAATCAAACACCGCGACGTGCCGTCTCGACGAGGCGAGCGAGGATCGCGAGCGCGTCGAGCGGGGTGAGGCGGTCGGGATCGAGGGCGGCGAGCTCGTGTCGGAGCTGTGCGTCGGGCGCACCGAACAGCGAGAGCTGGGCCTGTGTCGCATCGGGTGCCGCGCGCGGGCCGGACGGACCGCCCGCCGTCTCACCCGTCTCCAGGCGTGCGAGGAGCTCGCGCGCGCGCGCCACCACCGGCGCCGGCACGCCCGCGAGCGCAGCCACCTCGAGCCCGTAGCTGCGTGGCGCCGGCCCGGGCACGATCTGGCGCAGGAAGACGATCGCCCCCTTCCACTCCGCGACCGCCACCGAGAGGTTCCGCACGCGGGCATGCTCGGCGGCCAGCGCGGTCAGCTCGTGGTAGTGGGTCGCGAACAGCGTGCGCGGCCGCTCCGGGGCGTCGTGCAGATGCTCGGCCACCGCCCAGGCGATGGAGATGCCGTCGAAGGTGCTGGTGCCGCGCCCGATCTCGTCGAGGATCACCAGGCTGCGCGGCGTCAAGTTGGCGAGGATGGCCGCCGTCTCCCGCATCTCCACCATGAAGGTCGAATCCCCGCCGACGAGGTTGTCGCTCGCTCCGACCCGGGTGAAGATGCGGTCGACGAGCCCGACGTCGGCCTCGGTGGCGGGCACGAAGCTCCCCAGCTGCGCGAGGAGCGTGATGAGCGCGACCTGGCGCAGGTAGGTGGACTTCCCTCCCATGTTGGGACCCGTGAGGATGATCAGCTGTGCGCCGTCGCCGTCGAGCGTGGTGTCGTTGGGAACGAACGCCTCCGGGCCGACGGCCTCGACCACGGGATGCCGTCCGGCCCGGACGCGCAGCGCCGGCTCGCGCGTCAGGCGCGGGCGGACCCAGCCGCGCCGGTGTGCCACCTCCGCCAGCGACGCCAGCGCATCGAGGGTGGCGAGCGCGTCCGCGGTGCGCGCGAGGGACGGATGCCGGGCCGCGACCGAGTCGACGAGCCCGGCGAACAGGTGCTGCTCGAGCGCCCGCAGCCGCTCCTCCGCGCCGAGCACGCGCGCCTCGTGCTCCTTCAGCGCCGACGTGACGAAGCGCTCCGCGCCCACCAGCGTCTGCTTGCGCTCGTAGTCGGCGGGAACCTGCGGCAGGTTGGGCTTGGTCACCTCGACGTAGTAGCCGAAGACCTTGTTGTAGCGGACCTTGAGGGACGTGATGCCCGTGCGGCGCCGCTCCTCGGTCTCGAAGCGCGCCAGCCACCCCTTCCCGTCACGCGCGCTGTCGCGCAGCGCATCCACCTCGGGGTGGCATCCCTGCCGGATGAACCCGGGGAGGCGCGTGTGCGGCGGCGGCGCTTCCACCAGCGTCGCGGTGATCTCGCCCGACACCTCGGGCAGCGGGTCGAGCGCCTGGACCAGCCGGCGCAGCAGCGGACCGGGCAGCCGTGCCGCCGCGCCGCGCGCGGCCTCGACGCGCAGGAGCGCCGCGGCCAGGGTGGTCAGGTCACGCGGGCCCGCGACCCGTGCGCCGACCCGCCCCGAGAGCCGCTCGAGGTCCCCCATGCCGGCGAGCGCCTCGCGCATCGCCGCCCGTTCCGCGACGTGCTCCACCAGTGCCTCCACGGCGTCGAGCCGCTCGCCGATGCGCGCCGGGTCGAGGAGCGGGGCGAGGAGCCAGTCACGCAACCGGCGGGCGCCCATGGCCGTGCCGGTCTCGTCGAGCACCCAGAGGAGCGACCCGCGCCGCTCGCCTCCGAGCGTCTGCAGGAGCTCCAGATTCCGCCGCGTGGCCGCGTCGAGCACCAGCAGCCCGGAGAGGGTGTACTCCTCGGGCGGCCGGAGGTGCGCGGGGCGACGGCGATACACGCCGTCCACGTAGGCGAGCGCGCCACCCGCCGCCCGGGCGGCGAGTGGGGGCAGCGTCCCCTCGATCGCGACCGGCTCCGGCAACGCCGCCCGCGCCCACGGCCGCGCCGGCCCGAGCGCGGCGGCGATCTCGCCCGGCAGATCCGCCGGCAGGAGCAGCTCGCGGGGTGCGAGCCGCTCCAGCTCCTCGCGCGCGATCGCCCAGCCGGCGATCTCGCTGGCGCGGAACGCCCCGCTGGCGAAGTCGATCGCCGCGATGCCGAAGCGCGTGCCGTCCTCGTGCGCGAGCGCGACCAGCAGGCTCGGGGCGCCCGGCTCGAGGCATTCCTCCTCGAGGATGGTGCCCGGCGTCACCACCCGCACCACCTCGCGCTCGAGGATCTTCTTGCCGGGTCCCGGCTCGCCCTGCTCGCAGATGGCCACCGCGTGGCCGGCCGCCAGCAGCCGGGTGACGTACGGCTGCGCGGCGTGGGCGGGGAAGCCGCACAGCGGGACCTCGTCCGGGTCGCCGCGGTTCCGGGCCGTCAGCGTCAGGTCGAGGACGGCGGCGCCGGTGCGCGCGTCCTCGAAGAACATCTCGTAGAAGTCGCCGAGCCGGAAGAGCAGGATGGCGTCGCGGTGCTGCGCCTTGACGCGCAGGTACTGTGCGAGGAGCGCGCCCCTCACACCCGCTTGCGCTTCTTCGTCAGGTAGTCGACCAGGAGATACTGCCCCAGTCGATCCGGCCGCGTGTAGAGCGCGCGGCCCTTGTTGATGCGGGTCATGCGCTCGACGAAGGCGCGCAGGCTCGGGCTGTCGTCGAGCATGAAGGTGTTGACCGTGATGCCGCGGCGGGTGACGCGCTCGACCTCGCGCAGGGTCTCCTGGGCAGCACGCATGCTGATGCCGCCGAAGGACAGCGGCCACTCGCAGTAGAGCCGGCCGCGCGAGAAGTAGGCCGTCGGCTGGCCGTCGGTGATCACGATGATGTGCTGGTTGCTGCTCGGGTGGCGTGCCAGGAGCTCGGCCGCGAGGCGCAGCCCGTCCTGCAGGTTGGTGAACGGATCACCCATGTTCCAGCTCGCCTCCGGCAGGTCGCGGAGGCGGAGCTCCACCGCGCGGGTGAAGAACCCGACGATGCCGAAGTAGTCGCGCGGATAGCGCGACCGGATCAGGCTCTCCATCGCGAGAGCGACCTTCTTCGCCGCCGCGAAGCGCCCCTCCCACGACATCGACCAGCTCATGTCGAGCAGGAGCACCGTGGAGCTGGTGGTGGTCTGGTCGGCCGCGTACACCTCGAAGTCGTCCGGCGCGAGGGCCAGGGGCGTTCCCGGCCGCCGCGCGACCGCCTTCTTGAGCGTCGCCACGAGGTCGAGCGCCAGCGGATCGCCGAAGCGATAGGGGCGCGTCTCCTCCGGGCGCAGCAGCGTGGCGCCGCGCTTGTCGGTGGCGTGACCGCCGGGACGGTCGCGCAGCAGACCCTGATAGATGTCGCGCAGCGCGAGGTGCCCGATGCGCCGCACGCCCTTCGGCGACAGCACCGCGCGTCCTTCCCGTTGCGTCACGTAGCCGGCCTGCGCGATCGCCCGCATCATGCCCTGGAGGAGCTGCAAGCTGCGCTGCGCTCCCGGTCCGAGCAGCTCGCCGAGCTGGCTGGCGTCGATCATGTCGAGGTTGCCGCTGAGGAGCTGCTCCTCGAGCCGCTTCCACGCCTCTATCTCACGCATGAGGTCGATGGCCTCGGCGAAGCTCAAGGAGCGCGGGCCGTGGAACAGATCACCGTAGCGCCGCTCGAACTCCTCCAGCCCCCGGATGTTCTCGAGCTCGTCGCGCAGCGCCTCGTACAGCGCCTCGGCTTCGCCATTCTCGAAGGCGTAGTCGGCGAGCGCCGCCAGGGCGTCCGACAGCCGGGGCGGCAGCTGATCGAGCTGGCTTCGCTTGCGGGCGGCCCGCTCCTGGTCGTCGAGCCCGTCCAGGGTCTCGCGCTCGAGGTCGAGGAGCTCCTCGAGCTTTTCGCGCATCTCGGCCATGGCCCCGCGCAGGTTGACCTCGCGGTAGCGGGCTCGCATCGCCTCGCGCAGCTCCTCGAGGAGGTCGTCGAGCCCGAGCACGCGGATGCCCTCGAGCTCGAGTCCCTGGTGGCGCAGCCAGTCGAGCGCCTGCTGGACGTCGTCGGTGTACGACAGGTACTCGGAGAGCTTGTCGAACACCTCCTCGGCAGTCAGGCGCACCTGCTGGGTGCCGTCCCACGCCGTGTAGCGGACGACGAGCATCAGGCGCGGTAGGCCCAGCGGCCCCCTTCGCGGTCCTTGTTGAGGCGCTGGTGCAGGTGCAGCCCTTCCAGCACCAGCTCGATCGCCGCCGCCATGAGCCCAGGGCTCTCGAACGGCCCGAGCAGCGCGACCGCCTCGCGCAGCCCCGGGATCTTCTGCACGCCCTCGCGATACTCCGCCGAGGGCATCCGGTCCGACACCTCGACGCCCCAGCCGGCCTCGAAGTGTCCGACGATCCGTCCGAGCGCCTCCACCGAGAGGAAGCGATCCCACACCACCAGGACCGCCCGGTTGATCAGGCGATCGACGAGGTCCTCTTCCTTCTTGTCCTCGCCGGCGTACTCGAGCTCGATCTTGCCCGCCGTCGAGGCGAGCACCGCGTGCAGATCGGTCAGGCGGGGCACGATCTCGCGCTCGCCGGTCCGCAGCGCGCGCTTCTCCGCGTTGGAGATCAAGGTCTCGTAGTTGTTGATGCTGACCCGCACGCTCACGCCCGAGCTCTGGCTGATCTCGTTCGATGCCCGCGCCTCGAGCGTCACCTGCGCCACCAGCTCCTTCATGAACTGCGGCACGCGCAGCTCGCGCCCGTCGCGATCGACGGGCGTCGCCTCCTGCTCCATGATGGCGATCTCGTCCTCGAGCGTGCGCGGATAGTGGGTGCGGATCTGCACGTCGAAGCGGTCCTTGAGCGGCGTGATGATGCGCCCCCGGCTGGTGTAGTCCTCCGGGTTGGCGCTGGCGACGATCACGACGTCGAGCGGCAGGTGGATGCGATAGCCCTTGATCTGGACGTCGCGCTCCTCCATCAGGTTGAACAGGCCCACCTGGACCTTCTCCGTGAGGTCGGGCAGCTCGTTGATGGCGAAGATGCCGCGATGGCTGCGCGGGATCAGGCCGTAGTGGATGGTCTCCTCGTCCGCCAGGTAGCGGCCCTCGGCCACCTTCACGGGGTCGATCTCGCCCACCAGATCGGCCATCGAGACGTCGGGGGTGGCGAGCTTCTCGCCGTAGCGCTGCGCCGGCGCGATCCAGGCGACGGCGAGCGCGTCGCCCTCCGCCGCGACCCGGTGCCGGCAGGGCGCGCACAGCGGCGCGAACGGGTCGTCGTTGATCTGGCATCCCGCGACTGCCGGCACCAGCGGGTCGAGGAACCGCCGCAGGCTGCGGATGATGCGGCTCTTCCCCTGCCCGCGCTCGCCGAGGAACACCATGTGGTGGCCGGCGAGCAGCGCGTTCTCGATCTCCGGCACGACCGTGTCGTCGTAGCCGATGATGCCGGGCAGCAGGCGGTCGCCGCTCGCCAACCGCGCGAGCGCGTTGCGGCGCATCTCCTCGCGCACGGGACGCACCCGATAGCCAGACGCCTTCAGCTCGCCGAGCGTGCTCGGCCGGACGGACTCATGCACGATTGCCGCCTCCGTGTGATTGGCGGCGGATCATACACGGGTCCTCGCAAACGAGACAACCAAACGGCCCGGCGGCCGGCCGGCTCATCCGTCGAGCCAGCCGAAGGCGGGTCGCAGACGCTCCCAGGTCGTCAGCAGATGCTCCGGCACCACGCGCACGTCGTCCAGCACGGGCATGAAGTTGGTGTCGCCGGTCCAGCGCGGCACCAGGTGCCAGTGGAGATGATCCTTCACGCCCGCTCCCGCCGGCGCACCGAGATTCATCCCGAGGTTGAACCCTTGCGGGCGCAGCACCGCCTCGAGCGAGGCGAGCGCGCGCCGCAGCGTCTCGGCGAGATCGGCATGCTCGTCCGCAGGCAGGTCGGGCAGCGACGCGCCATGCCGCCGCGGTGCCACCATCAGGTGGCCGCTCGCGTACGGGTAGCGGTTCAGCATCACCAGACTCGCCGCGGTGGTCCCGAGGAGCAGCCGCTCGCGCGGGTCGCCGTCGGTGGCGTGACAGAAGATGCACCCGGCGTCGGTTTTCTCGGCACCGACGTACGCCATGCGCCACGGGGCCCAGAGAACCTTCATCGCGCCCCGAGACTGCGTCTGGGACGCAAGCGGAAGCGGGCGTGGAGCGTTCGGTCGGTCGGGCGAGCGCCCTGCCGCGGCCGGCGAAGCCGGCGCGGCAACACGTGGCACGCCCGCGAGCCCTGCCCGATGCGTCCCACGTCATCTGCGAGCGTGCCGCCGGCTCGTACTCCGGCACGTCTGCCGCGCCGGCTTCGCCGGCCGCGGCACGACGTCCGCACGGGCATCGAGCCTCACTCTCGTTCTCCGTCCCGACTCGAGACGAAGTCTCGGGTCGGCTCCTCGTCCGGGGTCCACGGCTTGCCGTCGACCCGCAGCCGCAGCTCCTTCCCGACCTTGAAGAAGGGCACGCGCTTGGCGTGCACGGGGACGAGCGCTCCGGTCTTCGGATTGCGACCCTCGCGCGCCTGGCGCCGCTTCACCACGAAGCTGCCGAACCCGCGGATCTCGATCCGCTCGCCACGCACCAGCGCCTGGGTGAGACTGTCGAAGACCTCGTTGACGATCACCTCGGCGTCGCGCCGCGAGAACCGGGGGAACAGCTTCACCACCTCGTCGATGAGATCGCGCTTCGTCATGGCGGGTCCCCCGGCGCCGAGGCGTGCGCCTCAGGCCTTGCTCTTGTCGCGTGCTTCGAGGTCCTCGGTCATGATGTCGGCGAAGGAGAACTTGGCTCCCTCGCGCTCGCGCCGGAGGTAGGCGTCGACCTCTTCGCGCTCCTCGCTGCGCCGGAGCGCCTTGATGGAGAGCGCGATGCGCTTCTCGCGGGCATCGACCTGGGTGACCTCGGCCTCGATCTCGTCGCCCACCTTGTAGAGCGACGACGGGCGGTCGACGCGCTCGGTGGAG
Source organism: uncultured delta proteobacterium (assembly GCA_963815115.1). GTDB lineage: Bacteria > Desulfobacterota > Binatia > DP-6 > DP-6 > CAVQLX01. The sequence continues at coordinate 772,316 of CAWFFN010000007.1, forward strand.
AGCTGCGAGACGTGCACGAGCCCCTCGACGCCCTCCTCGAGCTCCACGAACACGCCGAAGTCGGTGACGCTCGAGACCTTGCCCCGCACGCGTCCGCCCACGGGATAGCGCGTCGGCACCTGCGACCACGGGTCCTCGGTGAGCTGCTTGATGCCGAGCGAGATGCGCTCGTTGTCGACGTCGATGCCCAGCACCACCGCCTCGACGTCGTCGCCCTTCTTGAAGAACTCCGAGGGGTGCTTGACCTTCTTCGTCCAGTGCAGGTCGGAGACGTGCACCAGGCCGTCGATCCCTTCCTCCAGCTCGACGAACAGGCCGAAGTCGGTGATGCTCTTCACCTTGCCGCTCACCCGGCTGCCCACGGGATGGTTGATGCGGACCAGCTCCCAGGGATTGGGCTCGGTCTGCTTGAGGCCGAGCGAGATGCGGCGGTTGTGGGCGTCGATGTCCAGGACCTGGACGTCCACCTCCTGCCCGACCTCGAGCACCTTCGAGGGATGCGTCACGCGCTTCGTCCACGACATCTCGGAGACGTGCACCAGGCCCTCGAGCCCGGACTCGATCTCGACGAAGGCGCCGTAGTCGGTGATGCTCTGGACCTTACCGTGCACCCGGGCGCCGATGGGCAGGCGCTCGCTCACCGTGCTCCAGGGATCGGGCATGATCTGTTTCATGCCGAGCGACACGCGCTCGCGCTCGGGATCGTACTTGAGCACGACCACCTTGACGTGATCCCCGACGTTCACCACCTCGGACGGATGGCCGACGCGCGCCCACGACATGTCGGTGACGTGCAGCAGGCCGTCGATGCCGCCGAGATCGACGAACGCGCCGTAGTCGGTGATGTTCTTGACCGTGCCCTCGAGAATGACGCCTTCCTCGAGCACCTTGAGCGTCTCTTCCTTGAGCTGCGTGCGCTCGCGCTCGAGCACCGCGCGCCGCGACACCACCACGTTGCCGCGCGAGCGGTTGAACTTGAGGATCGCGAAGCGTCCGCGCTGCCCGATGTAGCGGTCGAGGTTGCGCGCCGGCCGCAGATCGGCGTGCGATCCCGGAAGGAAGGCCGGGACGCCGATGTCGACCTTGAGACCGCCCTTCACCTTCCCGACGATGGCGCCCTCGACCGCGCCCTCGGCCTCGAAGGCTCGCTCGATGTCACGCCACACGACGAGCTGCAGCGCCTTCTGGCGCGACAGGTGGACGTTGCCGCTCTCCGTCTCCGTCGACTCGAAGAAGACCTCGACCGAATCGCCCTCCTGCACCGCGACCTCGCCCTCGCGCGAGGTGAACTCGTGGATGGGAACGGTACCCTCGCACTTGTAGCCGATATCGACGGTGACGCTGTCGCGTCCCACCCGAACCACCCGGCCGGTGACGATGTCACCCGGCTTCGGGCTCTTCAGGCTCTGCTCGAAGAGGGCGGCAAAATCCTCTTCGGCTCCGGTCGCTGGACCGGGCTTCTCCGACGATACGGACATCAATGGGATACCCCCTGCGGGACGGACTGTTGCAGGCGTACGCGCAACCGGCAATCCATAGCGTTGTTCACTCACGCTTGCAAGACCAAAGGGCTTTCTCCTCAGCGCAGATCTGCCAGACAGGCTACCACCACCCGCTCCATCTGCGCTACGACCTGCTCTAGCGTGAAGGCGCTGGTGTCGAGGCGGAGCGCGTCGGCCGCCGGACGCAACGGCGAGTGGCTGCGCGCGCTGTCGCGCCGATCGCGGGCTTCGATCTCGCGGGCGAGGGCCGCCTCGTCCACGGCCTCGCCCCGGGCGCGGAGCTCCATGGCTCGCCGCCGCGCCCGCACGGCCGGGTCGGCGGTCAGGTAGAGCTTGACCTCGGCGTGCGGGAACACGGCCGTGCCGATGTCCCGCCCCTCCATCACCACCCCGCCGCCCGCACCGAGCTCGCGCTGCAAGGCGACCAGGCGCTCGCGCACCGCGGGACGGGTCGAGACACGCGACGCCAGCTCCCCGGCCTCGGCGCGGCGGATCGCCGCCGAGAGGTCGTTCCCGTCGACCGCGAGACCCGTCCCCCGGTCGCGCAGCTCGAAGCGCAGGCCGCCCACCAGGCGTGCGAGCGCGGCGTCGTCGTCCAGCGGAACGCCGCGGTCGTGCGCGATCACGCCGACCGCGCGGTACATCGCGCCCGTGTCGACGTACGCGTAGCCGAGCCGGCCGGCGAGCGCTCGGCTCGCCGTGCTCTTGCCCGCGCCCGCGGGCCCGTCGACCGCGACCACGATCCGCCGCATCACCCGCCTTCGACCGGCGCCCCGAGCCCGGCGAGCCTCGCGAAGAACCCCGGAAACGAGACGCCCACGCACTCCGGGTCCGCGATCTCGATGCCGCCCTCGGCCCGTAGCCCGGCCACGGCGAACGCCATGGCGATGCGGTGGTCGCCAGCGGCGTCGATCCGGCCGCCGCGCAGCTGCCCGTCACCGAGGCCACGCAGGATGAGTCCATCCTGGGAGACCTGGATGGGCACGCCGAGCGGCACCAGCTGCTCGAGGGCGGCGAGGCGATCGCTCTCCTTCACCCGCAGCTCGCCCGCGCCGCTGATGCGCGTCTCGCCCTCGGCGAGCGCGGCGGCGATCGCCAGGAGGGGCAGCTCGTCGATCGCCGCCGGCACCTCGTCCGCCGCGATGGTGGTGCCATGCAGGCGAGACGCGCGCACGACGAGATCGCCGCGCGGCTCACCGGCCTCGTCGTGCAGGCCCTCGACGCGCACATCGGCACCCATGCGCCGGAGGATATCGAGCGCACCGGTCCGTGTCGGATTGAGCCCGACGCCGCGCAGGCGGACCTCCGAGCCCGGGACCACGAGCGCCGCCACGACGAGGAACGCCGCCGACGACGGATCGCCGGGCACCGGGATCTCGGCGCCGCGCAGCCGCTGTCCCCCGCGGAGCGTCACCCTGCCCTCCGCACGCTCGACCTGCACGCCCATGTGACCGAGGAGGCGCTCCGTGTGGTCGCGGCTCGGAAGCGGCTCACGCACGCGGGTCTGGCCGCGCGCGCGCAGGCCGGCGAGCAGGACGGCCGACTTGAGCTGGGCACTGGCCACCGGGAGCGTCCACTCGATCCCGTCGAGCGTGCCGCCACGCACCCGGACCGGGGCACGGCCGTCCGTCGTCTCCACCCGGGCACCCATGGCACGCAGCGGCTCGGCGACGCGCTCCATCGGGCGGCGGCGCAACGAGGCATCGCCATCGAGCGTGCAGGACCCGGTGACTCCCGCGACCAGCCCCATGCCGAGGCGCATGGTGGTGCCGGAGTTGGCACAATCGATCTCCACGTCGCGGCCTGCGCCCAGCTCGAGACCGGCGCCGGTGACGTGGACGGTCTCGCCCTCGCGCGACGCCCGGGCTCCCAGGCCGCGCACGGCCTCGAGGGTGGCCCGCACGTCGCCCCCGCCCGAGAAGCCCCGCACCACGCTCGGACCATCCGCGAGGGCACCGAGGAGCAGCGCGCGATGTCCGATCGACTTGTCGCCCGGCACCGACGCGTCGCCCCGCAGCGGTCGGGCCGGCATCCCGACGCGCAGCCGACTCATCGCTCGTCTCCGCCGAGCACGCGGCGTGCGGCCCGTACCTTCGCGATCGCCGCCTCGAGTCCGGCCGCATCCCCCGAGGCCACGAGCTGCTCCAGGCGGTCGAGCGCAGTGCGAAACTCCGCCAGGGCCACGCGCAGGGGGCCCGCGTTGGCCAGCGCGATGTCGCGCCACAGCTCGGGTGAGCTGGCGGCGATCCGCGTCGTATCGAGCAGCCCGCTCCCGGCATACCGGTCGATCGAGCGTCCCGCGGCGCTCGCCCCCGTCACCGCGTCGACGAGGGCGAAGGCGACCAGGTGCGGCAGGTGCGACACGCGCGCGAGGATCGCATCGTGCGCGGCGGCGTCCATCTCCTCGACGCGGGCCCCGACGCCCTCCCAGAGGCTGCGCACGGCGGCGAGTGCCCCTGCCTGCGTCGTCCTCGTGGGGGTCAGGATGCAGAGCCGGCCGCGAAAGAGATCCACACGCGCCGCGGACGCCCCGGCGGCCTCGCTGCCCGCGATGGGATGCGCACCGACCACCCGCCCCGGCTCGGGCCAGCGCGCCTCCAGCGCGTCGACCAGGCTGCTCTTCACGCTGCCGACGTCGGTGAGCACGGTGTGCGCTCCGACGTGGGGCCGGAAAGCATCCGCGAGCGCCGCGCAGCTCCCCACCGGCACCGCGAGCAGCACGGCATCGGCGCCGGCCGCGGCCGCCGCCGGGTCGCGCGCGACGCGGTCGACGATGCCGCGCTCGAGCGCGACCCGGAGATTGGCCTCGCTCCGGCCGAAGCCGACCACTTCCCCGACCAGGCCGGCCGCGCGCGCCCCCAGGGCCAGCGAGCCGCCGATGAGTCCCACGCCCGCGACCGTGAGACGGCCGAAGAGCGGGGTCATGCGCCCTCGCGCAGGACCGTCTCCAGCGCCTCGACGAACCGGGCGTTCTCCTCCGGCAGGCCGATGGTGACCCGCAGGTACTCGGGCAGTCCGTAGCCGTCCATCGGACGAACGATGACGCCTCGCCGCAGCAGCGCCTCGTAGACCGCGAGCCCGCGGCCGACGCGGACCAGGATGAAGTTCGCAGCGCTCGGCACGAAGGGCAGCTCGAGACGCCGGAAGGCCTCCGTCAGCAGGCGCATGCCCTCGCGGTTGACCGCGAGGGTCCGCCGGACGTGCTCGTCGTCCTCCAGCGCCGCCAGTGCGCCGACCAGCGCGAGCGCGTTCACGTTGAAGGGCTGGCGGATGCGCTGCATGGCTTCGATCACCGGCGCCGGAGCGACGGCATAGCCGATCCGGAGTCCCGCGAGGCCGTAGAGCTTCGAGAACGTCCGCAGCGTCACCACCGGCACCGTCCCGTCGCCGCGGAGCGCGACGGTGTCGGGATACTCCGGGTCCTCGACGTAGTCGGCGTAGGCATCGTCGGCCACGACCAGGAGCTGGCGCGGCGGGAGCGCGCGCAGGAAGGCCTCCCAGGCTGCGCGCCGGAAGATCGTTCCCGTCGGGTTGTTCGGATTGGCCAGGAACACGAGCCGCGTCCGGGGCGTGACCGCCTCCGCCATGGCGTCCAAGTCGTGGGTGAAGTTGCGCAGCGGGATCACGCGCGGCGTCGCCGCGACCGCCTGCACGACCATGCGGTAGATCACGAACGCCTGGTCGGCCATGACTGCCTCGTCGCGCGGCCGCAGGAAGGTGCGGACGATGAGCTCGATGATCTCGTTGGAGCCGTTGCCGACCAGGATGTCGTCCGGCGACACCCCGTGGCGCTCGGCCAGGCGGCGGCGGAGATAGAACGCCGAGCCGTCCGGGTAGAGATGGACCGTCCGCAGCGCCTCGGCCACGGCCGCCATGGCCTTGGGCGACGGGCCGAGCGGGTTCTCGTTCGAGGCGAGCTTGATGGAGCCGGAGATGCCGAGCTCGCGCTCGACCTCCTCGATCGGCTTCCCCGGCGGATACGGCGTGAGGGTCCGGATCCACTCCGGCACCAGATGTCGGATGTCCATCACGGCTCCGGATCGGGCGCCGCAGCGTACGAGCCGAGGACCTTCAGGCGCAGCGTGCGGCGTTTGACGGCGGCGAGCGCCCGCGCCACCCGCGGTTCGCGGCGATGTCCCTTCAGGTCGAGGAAGAAGTAGTACTCCCACGGCCGCTCACGCAGCGGGCGCGACTCGATCTTGATCAGGTCGACGCGATGCGCCGCGAACGGCCGCAGCATGCGGGCCAGCACGCCGACCTCGTCACGCACGCTCACCACCAGCGAGGTCTTGTCGTCGCCGCTCGGCTCCCCGCTGTCGTGTCCCGCGAGCACCAGGAAGCGGGTGACGTTGCCGCGCTCGTCCTGGATGTCGCGGGCCAGCACGGCGAGACGATAGGTCGCGGCCGCCTCGGCGGCCGCGATGGCCCCGGTGCCCGGCTCCTCCCGGGCGCGGGCCGCCGCGCGCGCGTTGCTCGATTCCTCCTGCGTGGGCACGCCCGGGCAGTGGGCCGCGAGCCACTGCCGGCACTGCGCCAGCGCCTGCGGGTGCGCCACGATTCGGCGGAGGGCACCGAGTGCCGTGCCCGGCTGCGCGAGCAGACAGTGGTGCACCGCGAGGGCGAGCTCGGCGCAGATCGAGAGCGGCGACTCGACCAGGAGGTCGAGCGTGCGCGCCACCATGCCCTCGGTGGAGTTCTCCACCGGCACCACGCCGAGATCGGCGCGTCCGCCCTCGACGTCGCGGAAGACGTCGGCCACCGTGGGCGACGACACGTAGTCGGGCGACGCGCCGAAGTGCCGCCGCGCCGCCAGGTGCGAGTAGGTCGCCTCCGGGCCGAGATAGGCGATCCGCAGCTGCTGCTCGAGGCCGCGGCACGCCGAGATGATCTCCCCGAAGATCGCGCGCACGTGTGGCGCCTCCAGCGGACCGCCGTTGCCTCGCGCAAGACGCTTGAGCACGGAGTGCTCTCGATCGGGTACGTAGACCGCCGCCTTCTGGCGTTGCTTGTGCTCGGCGACGGCGAGCACCAACTTGGCGCGCCGGTTGAGCAGCCGCAGCAGCTGATCGTCGATGCGATCGATACGACGGCGGATCGTGGGGAGCGAGGCCGGACCGGGCATGTGATGAACCGTCGCGGCTCTACCGTGGGTGCCCCCCTTTTGCAACGCGCGGCACCTCCGTCACGCCGGCGGACGCACACCCTGCGCGAGGAACGCCCGCGCCTCCGCCAGCACCCGCTCCCGATCGGCCACGGGATGTCGCCACACCACGCCGGGCTCGGCGCGGAACCAGGTGCGCTGCCGCTTGGCGAAGCGCCGCGTGCTGAGCACCGTGGCGGCGAGGGCGTGCGCCAGGTCGCACGCACCCTCCACGTACGCCCGCATCTCGCGATAGCCGACGCTCGCCCAGGCGGGTGCGCTCTCGGGTACGCGCGCCCGGAGCGTGGACACCTCGTCGGCGAAACCCGCCGCGATCATGTCCCGGGCGCGCCGGGCGATGCGTGCGTCGAGCTCCGCCACCGGCAGCCCGAGCCCCACGACGAGGGCATCGTACGGCGCCTCCGCGAAGGCGTGCTCGGCCTGCCAGGCGGACAGCCGGCGGCCGCTCGCGAAGGCCACCTCGAGGGCGCGTACCAGCCGGACCTCGTCGCGCGGGCGGATGCGTGCCGCCGCCGCCGGGTCGATGCGCGCGAGCGAGCGATGCAGCTCCGCCACGCCGCAGCGAGCCGCCAGCGCGCGCAGCGCCGCGCGGACGGCCGGCACGCGCGGGGGCGCAGGGCAGAGTCCGCGCAGGAGGACGCGCACCCAGAGCCCGGTGCCGCCGACGACGAGTCCGGTCCGGCCGCGAGCGGCGATCTCGCCGAGCGCGGCGCCCGCGGCGGTCCGGAAGCGCGCCACGTCGAACGTCTCCTCGGGATCGACCAGGTCGAGACAATGGTGGGGGATCCGCCGGCGCTCGGCGGCCGTCGGCTTGGCGGTCCCGACGTCGAGGGAGCGGTACACCTGGCGGGAGTCGGCCGAGACGATCTCCGCGCCCAGGGCCTCGGCCAGGTCGAGGGCAAGCGCCGTCTTGCCGGACGCGGTCGGGCCCACCAGGCACACGACGCGCGACGGGGTCATCGGCCGAAGAGCGACTCGAGGCGCGCGCGCGACAGCTCGACGGCGACCGGACGGCCGTGGGGGCAGTGTGCGTTGATGTCGATGGTGTCCATCGACTGGAGGAGCGCCCGCACCTGCTCGGGGCCGAGGCGCTGGCCGACCCGCACGGCGCTGTGGCAGGCGAGCGTCGCCAGGACTGCGTCCGCGGCGCGGCCGGCCGCGAGGCTCGCCCCGTCCTCCACCAGCTCGGCGGCGAGCGCGCGCAGCAGCGCTCCGACGTCCTGCCCGCGCAGCAGCCGGGGCACGGTGCGCAGCAGGAACGTGCCGTCACCGAAGGGCTCCCCCTCGAGACCGGCAGCCGAAAGGGTGGGCTCGTGCTCGGCCAGCGCCGCGACCTGCACCGCCGGCAAGGCGACCGTCTCCGGCACCAGGAGGGCGTCCCGCGCCACGGCCCCGGCGGCGTGCTCTGCCCGCAGGCGCTCGAAGCGGACGCGCTCGTGCGCCGCGTGCTGGTCGATCAGCACGACGCGCTCGGTGCCCTCGCACAGAAGGTATCCGTCCAGCACCTGGCCGATGAAGCGCAGCCCCGCGAAGCCCTCCGGCACGGGATGCCAGAGGGTCGCCTGCTCCGCAGGCGGTGGCGGCGCCGGAGACGCCTCGGTCGGAACCAGCCGGATGCCGCCTGCCAGCGGCCGGCTCACGTAGGCCGGTGGCCGCTCCGCGACTCCCGCGGGCGGGGACATCCCCGCCGCCACACCGGGGCCGAGGGCCGCGGCGAGCCGGCTGCGCAGCGCCGTCACGATGAGCTGGTGCACGGCCTGCGGCCGCCGGAAGCGGACCTCGAGCTTCGCCGGATGCACGTTCACGTCGAGCTCGCCGGGCGCGGTGGAGAGGAACACCATCGCCACGGGGTACCGCCCCCGCATGAGGAGCGACTCGTAGCCGTCCAGGACGGCCCGGAGGAGGAGCCGGTCGCGCACCCAGCGCCGCGCCGACGGCCCGCCGCCCTGCGCCTCGAGGCTGACGAACGTCCACACCAGCCGCGTGGTGGAGAGCGACTCGCGCGGCGGCCCCAGGAACGCCGACAGCGAGAGGCCGCCCGACGAGGCCTCGCACTCGATCATCGCCGCGGCTCGCTCGTGCCCCAGCACCTGCGCCAGGCGCTCGCGCAGTCCGCGCACCGGCGGATACGCGATCACCTCGCGGCCGTCGTGCTCGAGACGAAAGCCGGTCTCCGGCCACGCCACCGCGAGCCGCGTGAGCAGGTCGACCACGTGCCCGACCTCCGTCGAGGTGGTGCGCAGGAACTTGCGCCGCGCGGGCGTGGTCGCGAACAGCTCGCGGACCTCGACCACCGTGCCGATCGAGCCGGCCGCGGGACCCGCACCGCGCGCGCCCTCGGCGTCGGCCTCGACCGCGACCGCCGTCTCGTCGTCCGCTCGCCGCGTCACCAGCCGCATCGCGCCCGCGGCCGCGATGCTCGGCAGCGCCTCGCCCCGGAAGCCGAGCGTCGTCACCGCGGCCAGCTCCTCCGCCTGCCTGAGCTTGCTCGTGGCGTGGCGCGCGAAGGCGAGGAGCGCGTCGTCCGGCGCCAGGCCGGCGCCATCGTCGCGCACCGTGATGCGGTCGATGCCGCCCTGCACGAGGCTGACGTCGATGTGCCGTGCGCCGGCGTCGAGCGCGTTCTCGACCAGCTCCTTCACCACCGAGGCCGGACGCTCGATCACCTCGCCCGCGGCGATCTGCCCCTGCACGCTCGGGGGCAGTATGGCGACCTTCCCCACGCGTTCCGCTCCGGCTCAGATGATGAAGCGCGGATCCTTTCCCGCGACCCAGGCCTCGACCTCGGCGCGGCGCGACTCGAATCCGGGCCGCCCGAGAAGCCCGAAGGTGAACTCCTTCGCCTCCTCGACCGCCGGCTGACCGAAGGGATCGATCCCGGCGAGCCAGCCGGTGCTGACGGTCGCCATCTCGAGCAGGTAGATCAGCTGCCCGACCGTGAAGGGGTTGACGGCCGGCAGGACGAGCGTCGCGCTCGGCCGGCCGCGCCGCGCCAGGGCCAGCTCGGTGGCGTGCTGCGAGCCGTTGAGCAACGCGCCCAGCGAGTTGCCTCCGAGGCAGCCGACCTCCTCGATGTCCTGGAAGGCTGCCGGGATGTCGAGGGGCTCGCCGTGATCCTCGACCCGGAGAAAGAGGACGACCTTGTCGCGCGGGCCCTCGAGGTAGAGCTGGAGCTGCGAGTGCTGGTCGGCGCTGCCGCGCGCCCGCACCGCCGTCTGCCCGTGCTCGACGATGCGACCGTCGCGATCCACCGCCTTGCCGAGGCTCTCGCCCCACAGCTGACAGAACCAGTCGCCCGCGGCCGCCAGGCGCTCGGCGTAGGTCATCAGGACGACGATGTGCTTCGCCCGCTTGCTCGCGAGCAGGCGGAACGTGCCTGCCAGCGCCAGCGCGGGATCACCGAGGGGCGATTCCGCGGCCCGCATCCGCTCGTCCATCATGGCCGCACCCGCGAGGAGCTCCTCGACGTCGACGCCGGCGGCGGCGGCCGGGAAAAGGCCCACCGCGGTGAGCGCCGAGAAGCGCCCGTCGACGTCGGGCGGGACCGTGAGCGCCTGGAAGCCCTCGTCGTTCACGATCTGGCGCAGCGACCCGCGCTGCGCCTCGGTGGTGACGATGATGTGATCCTTGTAGTCGACGGCGCCGAACTCGCGCATCAGGCGATCTCGCACGATCAGGAACCGCGCCATGGTCTCCGCGGTGTCACCCGATTTGCTCACGACGTTGAACAGCGTGCGCTGCAGATCGAGCGACGCGAGGAGCGAGCGCAGCGCGCCCGGATCGATCGAGTCGGACACGACGACGCGCAGGCCGTCGCGATTCCCGAGTGCCTGGTGCAAGGCGTGGGCGCCGAGCGCGGAGCCCCCGATCCCCAGCACCACCAGGGTGTCGAAGCGGTCGCGTGCCGCCGCCCCGGCGCGCACGATGCCCTGCAGGTCGGCCCGCCGGTACGGAAGGTCGGCGAAGACGAGACCGCCCCGTGCGCGCCGCTCGGTGAGCGCGCGACGAGCCTGGTCCAGCTCGGGCGCGAGTGCTTCCAGCTCCTCCGGCGCGACTCCCTGGGCACCCACCGTCCCCGCCAGCAAGCCATTCAGGTCGAGCCGGACCGTCATGGCCTCGCGCCAGCGACGGCGCCGATGATTCGGCATCCTTGGCCGGGGATGTAACCCGCGCCCCGGGGGCGGTCAAGGCGAGCGTTGGGGGCCCGGGTACTTCACGCTATTCTCGGCGCCATGGCTCTTGCCAAGCTCGCGCCGGACGCCGGTGCGCTGCGCGCCGCGCTGGCGGCCCGCCGCCACGAAGGTGCGCGGATCGTGTTCACCAATGGCTGCTTCGACCTCGTGCACGCGGGTCACGTGCGCTACCTCGAGGCCGCGCGCGCGCTCGGCGACGCCCTGGTGGTCGGGCTCAACGACGACGCCTCGGTGCGCCGGCTGAAGGGCCCCGGACGCCCCATCCTGCCGCTCGCCGAGCGCGCCGAGGTGCTGGCCGGTCTCGCCGCCGTCGACCACGTGATCGCGTTCGCCGACGACACCCCGCTCGCGCTCATCGAAGCCGTCGCGCCGGACGTGCTCGTCAAGGGCGCCGACTGGGCCGCCGGCGACATCGTCGGGCAAGAGCAGGTCCTCGCCCGCGGCGGACGCGTCGAGCGGATCGCCCTGGTCCCGGGCATCTCGACGAGCGAGCTCATCCGGCGCATCCGTACGCCGACCTGAAACGGCGGCGGTTGCCAGCTCCGCCATGCCGTGGTACCTCCCCCGCCCTTATGGCGCGCGCATGTGAGGTCTGCGGCAAGCAGCGCTCGGTCGGCCACCACGTGAGCCACGCGAACAACAAGACGAAGCGCGTGTGGCGCCCGAACCTCCAGCGCGTCCACGCCCGCGTCGGCGGCGCCGGCAAGCACCTCCTGGTCTGCACCCGCTGCCTGCGCAGCGGGAAGATCGCCAAAGCGGTCTGACGGCTCGATGGCCTGAGGGGCGCGCCACCAGGTGCCGCCTCCGGCAGCGCATCGGGTCGAGCGTGTCATCGGTGCGTCCTCCGAGGACCCTCGTCGAAATCCAGTCGCCCGTAGCGCCTCCAGCCCACTCGCGCGAGCCAGGTGTGGGCTGCCTGCACCGGCGCCGTTCCTGGCGCACGTGGCGGCGGCGTCTGCCAACCCTCGAACCACGCCGCGGACGATCGCGGATCGAGTCCGCGGGCGCCAGGTGCGTGTTTCTTCCAGTTCTGCAACACGTAGACGAGCGCTCGGCGAACCTCCAAGGGCGTCCGGAGTCGCCGCGCATGGTACCGATCACCCCAGACGGCTCCATGTCGCCTCAGCGCACGGTTCACGGCCCTCGCCACACGGACCGCGAGTCCCTGGCAACCGCGCGCAAGACTCGCCGCACACTCGGCCTCCACGAGGAGATGGACGTGGTCGGCCTGCACGCTCCAGTGCAGCACGCGGAAGGTGCACCGCGAGGCAGCAGCGAGGGCCTCGCGCACCGCGCCGAAGATGCGAGCCTCGCGAAGCGAGAGGATGCCGCTGGCCGCACGGAGGGTGACGTGCACCGGGACGTGGCGATCATGGGGCGCACGGCGGCGATGCGGCACGGCAAGGCGGCCAGGTGCCCGGGGCCGACCCGCGCCCCGCCGACGACCGCCCCAGGAGCGGAAGACAAGGCTGCTCTGCAACGCCTGGGCCATCTTGAATCGGGCATAGATTATATCAAGCTGGCTGGTAAGTCAACACGGCAGCGATCGAGACCGGACAGGCGCCTCACGGACGTCCGGGACACTCGTTTCCGTTGACCACCGCGCACACCCCGGCACGAAAGGAACGCAAGCCGCCGGCTTTCCTGCGCGTCGTGCCGCAACGACCCGCCCGCCTCGCCGGCGGTTTCACCCGCCGTTCCGGTGCGTACACATGCTAGACATCGCAGCAATTGTCTTGCTCCGACGACAGCGCATCACCCCAAGGTGGCCAAGGTTTAGCACGGCACGAGGCACATCCGATTCCCCTGCTCGCCGCGGTCGCGGTCGCCGCCGTCGCGTCCTCGGCGGTCACAACGCCGCGCTGCGAGAAGCCCTGCAAGGCCGAGACCGCTCCGATCCGCTCGGCACCAACCCGTCCCACATCCAGCAGGGCTTCTCGATCGATACGCTCCGTCTCAGCCTGCGGCAGGTCACGCGATTGACAGGCGGGCCGGCACACTGCGGCGGGACTGCTGCCGGATTCTGGGACGACATTCTCGGCCTCCAGGATCCAGTAACCGACACCATCGTGTTTCAGGCTGCCTGGGGGGCCTTCGAGAAAGTGCCCTTCGGCGGCCAGCTCTTCGCGATCCTCCCCGACGGCTCGGTGACGTGGAGCTGCCCGGGCCCATTCGGCTATTCGGCGCCGTCGCGGTAGCCGGCAGAGTCGCGGCGCGCCGCCCGACGCAGACCCCCTACGGCCCCCCTCGCACCGCCACCGCCTCGATCTCCACCCGCGCCCCCGCCGGCAGCGCCACCACCTGCACCGTCGCCCGCGCCGGATGCGGCGCCCGGAAATACCCCGCGTAGACCTCGTTGACGAGCCCCATCTCTCCCAGGTCGATCAGGTAGACCGTCGTCTTGACGACGTCGTCGAGCGTGTGGCCGCTCGCGTGCAGGACCGCCGAGAGGTTCTCCAGCACGCGCACGAGCTGGCCCCGGGTCCCGCCCTCGACGAGCTTCCCGGTCGCCGGGTCGATCCCGATCTGGCCCGCCAGGAAGACGAAGTCGCCCGCCAGCACCGCCTGCGCGTAGGGGCCGACCGGGCGGGGCGCGTCCTCCGCCTCGACGGTCGTCCTCACGTCCGCACCCGGTGCACCTTCATCACGCCGCGCACGCGGCCCAGGTTCCGCATCACCGAGTTCAGCTCGTCCATGTTCCCCACCATGAGCTCGAAGGTGTTCTGCGCCTTGTGATCGCCCATCGCGTGCACCTGCGCGCGGGCGATGTTGATGCCGGTCGAGCTGATCGCCTTCGACATGGCCGCCAGCAGCCCGGGCCGGTCGACGCACGTCACCTCGATCTTCACCGGCCGCGGCATGTCGTTCTTGCCGTTGTCCCACTGGACGTCGATGCGGCGCTGGGGATCGGTCTCCAGCACCTTCGGACAATCCTGCGCGTGCACCGTCACGCCGCGGCCACGCGTGATGAAGCCCGCGATGCGCTCGCCCGGAAGGGGCTGGCAGCACTGCCCGAAGCGCACCAGCATGTCCTCCACGCCCGACACCCGTACGCCGCTCTTGGGCTGGCGGCTGACCAGCCGCATGAGCCGCTGAAGCGCGCTCTCCTTTTGCTCGCGGCGCCGTTCCAGCTCCTCCTCGGGGAAGATCTTGGCCAGCACCTGCTGTCCTGTGAGCTTGCCGTAGCCCACGTCGGCGAGCAGCGACTCCTCGTCGCTCACCCCGAGCTCCTTCAGTACGCGCTCGAGCGTGCCGTCCTTGCGCAGCTTGGCGAGGTCGAGCTGGTGGCGGGCGAGGTCGCGCTCCAGGATCTCACGCCCCACCGCGACGGAGCGCTGGCTCTGCTGGCCCTTGATGTAGGTCCGGATGCGCGCCTTGGCGCGCGAGGTCCGCACCAGCTTCAGCCAGTCCTTCGACGGGGCCTGGTTGGTGGTGGTGATGATCTCGACCGTGTCGCCGCTCTGCAGCTGATAGCGCAGCGGGACGAGCTTGCCGTTCACCCGCGCGCCCGCGCAGTGCCGGCCGACCTCCGAGTGGATGCGATAGGCGAAGTCGATCACGGTTGCCCCGACCGGAAAGTTCAGCAGGTCCCCCTTGGGGGTGAAGGCGAAGACCTCCTCGCTGAAGAGGTCCTCCTTGACGGTGCGCAGGAACTCGTCCGGATCCTGCAGGTGCTGCTGCCATTCCAGCATCTGGCGCAGCCAGGCGAAGCGCTGGTCGGTGTCCGGCGGGCCCGCGGTACCGGGCGCCTTGTAGCGCCAGTGCGCCGCGATGCCGTACTCCGCCACGCGATGCATCTCCCGCGTCCGGATCTGGATCTCGATGCGCGCGCCGTACGGCCCGATCACCGTCGTGTGCAGCGACTGATAGGCGTTCGCCTTCGGCAGCGCGATGTAGTCCTTGAAACGCCCCGGGACCGGCCGCCAGCTGGCGTGCACGACGCCGAGCGCCTCGTAGCACTCGCTCACCGAGTCGACCACGATGCGGAACGCGATCAGGTCGTAGATCTGATCGTAGAGCAGGTTCTGCGCCTGCATCTTCTGGTAGATCGAGAAGAAGTGCTTCGGGCGCCCGACCACCTCGGCGCCCTCCATGCCCGCCTCGTCCAGCTTGCGCTGGAGCTGCGAGATGACCTCGCGGATGTAGCGCTCGCGTTCGGTCTTCTTCTTCGCGACGTTGCGCTTGAGCTGGTAGTAGACCTCGGGATGGAGGAAGCGCAGCGCGTTGTCCTCCAGCTCGCTCTTCATCCCGTAGATGCCGAGCCGGTGCGCGAGCGGGGCGTAGATGTCGAGGGTCTCCTGCGCGATCTCGACCTGCTTCTCGGGCTTCAGGTGCGCGAGGGTGCGCATGTTGTGGGTCCGGTCGGCGAGCTTGATCAGGATGACGCGGATGTCGCGCGCCATCGCCAGGAGCATCTTGCGGAAGTTCTCCGCCTGCTTCTCCTCGCGCGAGGTGAAGTTGATCTGGCCGATCTTGGTGACCCCGTCGACCAGCCCGGCAATCTCCTTTCCGAACATGGTCTCGAGCTGCGGCAGCGTCGCGAGCGTGTCCTCGACGGTGTCGTGCAGGAGCCCGGTCGCCACGCTGGGGACGTCGAGGCGGAGGTCGGCGATGATGCCGGCCACCTGGACCGGGTGCGTCAGGTAGGGCTCCCCGGAGAGCCGGCGCTGGCCGCGGTGCACCTCGGCCGAGAACTCGTAGGCGCGCTCGATCGTCTCGAGGGGCGCCGCCGGGCTGTAGGCCCGGACCTTGTCGAGGAGATCAACCAGGGTCATGGGCTGTCGTCGGCGAAGCGCGCGCGCGCCCGCTCGACGATGGCCTGTGCAATCTCCTCGGGCGTGTGGCGGTCCGTCTCCATTACCAGATCGTATCGTGCGTGATCGTGGTAATCGACCCCGTACAGGTCAAGGTACCGGCGGTGGTCGGACGCCTCGCGGGCCTGGATCTCGCGCAGGCGCTCGGCCGCTGCACCACCCTCCCGGTCGCTGATGCGCCGTGCCCGGGTGTCCTCCGAGGCCGCGAGGAAGACCCGCAAGGCCTCGACCCCGGCCTTCTCGGCCATGAACCCGGCCAGCCGGCCCTCGAGGACGGCGTCGCCACCGCGCGCCCGCGCCTCCATGTGACGGTCGAGCTCACGGTCGATCGAGGCGTCGATCTCGGCGCGCTCCAGGTATTCGGCGAGGGTCAGCCCGTGCGCCTGGGCCTGCCGGCGGAAGATGTTTCCCGCGTAGACGTGCTCGAGCCCGAGCTCGTGCGCGACGAGCCGTGCCACCGTGGTCTTGCCGCTCCCCGGCAGCCCTGAGATCGTGATCAGCACCGCGCTCACTCGACGTTCTGCACCTGCTCGCGCAGCTTTTCCACCTCGCCCTTGGCCTCCAGCACCCAGCCGCTGGTCCGGGCATCGGCGGACTTCGCTCCCGTCGTGTTCAGCTCGCGCAGTATCTCCTGGAGCAGGAACTCGATGCGCTTCCCCGCCGGAGCGGTCCCGCGCAGCGCCGCCGCCAGCGCGGCGAGATGGCTCTCGAGCCGCACCACCTCCTCGGTGACGTCACCCCGCTCCGCGACCGGCGCCAGCTCCTGCGCCAGGCGGGCCGGGTCGACGCCCGCCCCCGCCGTGAGGCGCGCGAGCCGCTCCTGGGCGCGGCGAGCCACGTCGCGCTGCACGATCGGGAGCCGGGCCCGGATGCGGCGCACCATCCGCCCCACCGTGCCCGCTCGCCGCGTCATGTCTCCCCGCACGTGGCGTCCCTCGCGCTCGCGCTCGCGCCTGAAGCCCCCCAGGGCCCGGGCGAGCGCCGCACGCAGCACCGGCAGCTCCCCGGCGAGGTCGGGCGGGCGCTCGACGACGTCGAACAGCTCGGGCAGCCGGAGCACGTCGACCAGCGACACGCTTCCCGGCAGCCGCAGCCGGCGTCCCAGCGCTCGGGCCGCCTCGACGTAGCGCGCGGCCAGCTCGTCGCGCACCGTCACCTGGTAGCGCCGGCGGCCGGCGACCGGCGTGCGCGTCACCGTGACGTCGACGCGGCCGCGCTCGACCTGCGCCCGCACCCGGTCGCGCAGGTCGCGCTCCCAGGCGGCGTATTCGCGCGGCAGCGCGATCCGCACGTCGAGGTGACGTTGATTCACGCCCCGCACCTCGACGGCGATGCGCGCGGTCGGGGCATCGCCGGCGCCCGCGCCGAAGCCGGTCATGCTGCGCATCGCCCTACTCGCCCCGCACCGTGGCGGCCAGCTCGGCCGCGGTCACGGTGGCGGTACCCACCTTGGCGACCACCAGCCCGGCCGCGTGATTCGCCAGCACCGTCGCCTCCTCCAGGCTCGCGCCGGCGCCGAGGGCGAGCGCGCAGGTCGCCACCACGGTGTCGCCCGCACCGGTGACGTCGAAGATCTCGCGTGCCACGGTCGGGAAATGCCGCACCGGCCGGCCGCGCCGGAAGAGCGCCAGGCCGTCCTCGCCGCGCGAGATGAGCACCGCCTCCGCGTCCCAGCGCTCGAGCAGCCGGGTGCCCGCCGCCCGCAGCGAGTCGCGATCGGTGATCGCGATTCCGGACGCCACCGCGGCCTCCTCGCGGTTCGGCTTGACCAGCGACACCCGACGATAGTGGGCGAAGTTGGCCGACTTCGGATCGACCACCCACAGGAAGGATCGCCGCGCGTGGGCGTCGGCGAGTGCGTCGAGCAGCGCCGGCGTGACGGTGCCCTTGCCGTAGTCCGACACCACGACGACGTCGACCCGCCGCAGGTGCGCGAGCACCCAGTCGCGCAGGCGCTTCGCCGCCCGTCCGTCCGGCACCCGCGGGCCCTCGCGATCGAGGCGGACGACCTGCTGGTGGTGCGCGATGATGCGCGTCTTCTGCGTCGTGGCACCGTCGGAAACGCGGATGACGCCGTCGGTCGCCGCACCGAGGCCGGCCAGCGCGTCGAGCAGCCGGCCGCCCGCCCCGTCGCGTCCGACGATGCCGGCAACCAGCACACGTCCCCCGAGGGCGGCGACGTTGCTCACCACGTTGCCGGCGCCGCCCGGGCGCAGGTCCTCGTCGATCACGTGGACGACCGGCACCGGCGCCTCGGGCGAGATGCGCTCGACCCGGCCCCAGACGAACTGGTCGAGCATCAGATCCCCGACCACCAGCACGCGCACGCCGCGCAACCGCCGGACCAGCGCCGCGAGTCGCCTGCCGGTCACGCCGCGCATGGGGGCTCCCCGTAGCAGGCGAGCGTGCCCTCCGCCATACGCGCGGCGGTGTAGCGCGCCAGGACACGCTCCCGTCCCGCTTCGCCAAGGCGGCGGCGCAGCGCGGGATCGCCGGCGAGCCTTGCCAGCGCCGCCCCCAGGGGTAGCGGATCGCCGGGCGCCACCAGCAACCCGCTGTCCCCGTCGGCGACGGCTTCCGCGAGCCCGCCGACGCGGCTCGCCACCACCGGGCGCGCCGCCGCCATGGCCTCGAGCGCGGCGACCCCGAGCCCTTCCTTGAGGGAGGGCATGGCGACGATCTGGGCCGCTGCCAGGCAGCCCGGGACGTCGGTCTGCTGGCCCGCGAACACGACCGAGGCGCCGAGCGGGCCCGCGAGCCGACGCAGCGCCGCCTCCTCGCTGCCGCTGCCGCAGAACACGTAGCGCAGCCGCGGATGGTCGCCGGCGAGCTGCCTGGCGGCCGTGAGGAGGACCGCGTGGCCCTTGCGGCGCTCGAGCGCACCCAGCGTCAGGACGAGGACGTCGTCCGCCGCGATGCCCCACGTCCTCCGGTGCGCGTCACCGGCGGCGGGGCTCGCCTGCATCGCCGCCGCGTCGATGCCGCTCGGTACGACGCGGATGCGCTCGGCCCGGACGCCGGCCCGGACGAGCGCCGCACGCACGCCCTCCGAGATGGCGATGACCACGTCGACCGCGCGGTTGTAGAGCCAGCGCGCGTACGGCCCGCCGCGCGGCAGGTAGTCCATCCGGCGCGTCACCACCAGGCGCGCCCCGAGGCCGCGGCAGAACGGAGCCAGGGCATGTGCCCGTGCGGTGTGGAAGTGCACCACGTCGTGGCCCGCGACCAGCCCACGGAGCCGGAGGCCCGCACGCGCGTCGAGATTGTTCGCGACCCGGAGCGGGAGGACCGGCACGCCGGCCGCGGTCGCCTCGCGAGCCAGCCGGCCGGCTGGATGCGCCGCCAGACGCGCGCGGTGGCCGCGTGCCGCCAGCTCGCGCAGCAGCGCGATCACCTGCACCTCCCCGCCGCCCCAGCCGGTCTCCGGGTCGACGTGCAGGACGTCCATCACGCGGCTTCCGCGAAGCGCATCAGGACCGCCGTGGTGAGCCACATGCCGATTGCGACCTCGGCATCGCCGAAGCTGTACTGGGTCAGCCCGGCGAGGAGGAAGGTGACGATGCCGGCGCAGGCACCGGCGGCGGTCGCCCACTCGGCCGGTGCGCGCGCCGTCCCGATCGCCGCGAAGCCTCGCCGCAGGATGACGGCGAAGACCAGGCAGAAGGCCGCGAGCCCGAGCAGCCCGGCTTCCGCGGCCACCTGGAGCACGTTGCTGTGGGCGTGGGAGCGGCGGTCGGCCTCGGGATGGCGGTCGTAGTATGGCATCGCCCGTCCGCGGTAGCGCCCGAAGCCCAGGCCGAGCAGCGGGTGATCGTGGATGATGTCGAGGTTGGCCCGCCAGATGGCGATGCGCGCGGTGTTCTCGCCGCTGGCCGTGAAGATCGGCGCCGCCTGCTCGCGCAACCCCGCGGACCACCCCGCCGCGGCCACCGCGACGGCGGCCGCCGCACCCAGCAGCAGCACGCCGCGCCGTCCGCTCAGGCCGGCGAGCAGCACTCCCCCCGCCATGCCCGCGAGCCAGACGCCGCGCGCGGTCGAGAAGATCACCGCGAACGCGAGCAGGACGGCCGCCACCGCCGCCATGATCGAGCCCGTCACGGCGAATGCCCCCGCCCACGCGAGCGGGAAGATCATCGCGTGCGCGTACGTCAGGTAGTTGCGGAAGAAGCCGACGACGGCGAACCCCTCCGCGCCGGCGATCCGCGGCCGAGCCCGGGTCGCCAGCCCGAGAAGCCCGCGGTACCAGTCGACGCCGGTGAAGTGCTGCAGGATGCCGTAGGCGCCGGCGACGCCGCCGGCCGCCACCACCCAGAGCGCCAGCCGCCGGGCGTGGTCACGATCGCGCAGCCACCAGAACACGACGAAGTAGGTGAGCACCACCCAGTAGCGTCCCCAGCCTTCCGCCTTCAGCACGTTCCCCTCGGCGAGGGTGCTGAGCACGAGGACGCCGACAAAGAGGCCGAGCACCCCGTCCAGCGGCGTGCGCCGGATGACGTTCCAGGAACGCCCGATCCCGCCGGCGGCGAGCACGGCGAGGGCGCCGACGCCGATCTCCATGCCGCTGATCGACAGCGGCACCGACGCGGCGGTGAAGGCCAGCAGGACGTCGGCGAGCCTCCGGATCGGCGGCGGCGGATCGCTCGGCGCCGGCACCCGCTACACGCCCCGTCGCGTGAGCATGACCTTCATCGTCTCCGACAGGATGCGCAGGTCGAGCCACAGGGTGCGGTTGTGGATGTAGGCCAGGTCGTACTTGAGCTTGGTCGTCGCCGAGGTGTGGTACTCGCCGTTCACCTGCGCGTACCCGGTGAGCCCGGGCCGCACCTTGAGGCGCTCCGCATAGCCCTCGATGTCGAGCTGGTAGCTCTTCACGAACTCGGGCCGCTCCGGGCGCGGCCCGACGAAGCTCATGTCGCCTCGCAGCACGTTCAGGAGCTGCGGCAGCTCGTCGAGCCGCGTGCCGCGCAGCACCCGGCCGAGGAGCGTCACGCGCGGATCGTTCTCCGTCGCCATCACCGGTCCCGTCCCGCGCTCCGCCTCGACGTGCATGGTGCGGAACTTGAAGATGGTGAATGGCTCGCCTCCGCGCCCGACCCGGGTCTGGCGGTAGATCACGGGACCGCGCGACGTGACCCCGACCGCGAGCGCGACCAGCAGCATCACGGGGACGGCCGGCACGAGGAGGACCGCCGCCAGCACCGTGTCGAACAGCCGCTTGGTCACGCTGCCAGGCCCGCCCGGCACGTCGTCGAACACCTCGATCAGCGGGATGTCGTGCAGGCGCAGGGTCTCGCGGCGGCCGATCAGGATCTCGAACGGCGACGGCACCACGGAGATGCGCGCGCGGACGCCGGGCCAGCGGCTGAAGGTGTCGAGCAGGTGATCCTGCCAGGACGGGTCGGAGGCGATGATCACCTCGTCGATGGCGTGCTTCACGCACAGGGCCGGCAGGTCCTCGCGCGTCCCGAGCACCGGGACCGACTCGAGCGCGCGGGATCTGGTGCCGTTCGAGCTGCTGACGGCGACCCCGACGATGTCGAGTCCGAGCCACTGCTGCCCGCGCACGGTCGCGATCACCTCCGCGGCGGTGGCGTTGGTGCCGACCACCACCACGCGCCGGCGCGGGTACCCGCCGAGCAGCGCCGAGCAGCCGAGGCGCCAGACCATCAGGAGCACGGCGTTCAGCACGGCGAAGACGATGAAGATCGAGCGCGGGAAGACCAGGTCCTGACGGAAGAAGTAGACCGCGATCAGGAGCAGCGCCTGCAGGCCGGCAGCGGCGGCGACCGCGCCGAGGTGCGGTCGGGGGTTGAGCACCGCGCGCGTCTCGTAGAGACCGAGGAAGTAGAGGGTGGCGAGCTGCGCCACCAACATCTCGGTCCAGTGGTGGTTCACCTCCGCGAAGCGCAGCGCCGGCAGGTAGCCCTGCGTGAGCGGGAAGGGCACGACGACGCGCAACGTGAAGGACAGGAGGTAGGCCAGGCAGGACGCCAGGAGGTCGCCCGCCGCCAACACGGCCCACCGAACCCGCCACCCCCGATCGCGCCGGTGCACGGGGGCGAGATATCAAACGCTTCGACCCGCGCAAGGAGCGCGGGGCGCTGCTGCACGACTCGATTCCCAGGCCGCCTCCACACCCGCCGCGGATTCCTCCCAGCGGTAGCGCCGCTCCACCACGGCGCGCGCCGCAGCGGCCATGGCGCGGGCGCGGGCCGGATCGCGCAGCAGGGCCACCGTGGCGGCGGCCAGCGCCGCGGCATCGCCGGCCACCAGCAGGTGCGTGCCCGGTGTCACGTCCAGGGCGGCCGCCACGGTCGGCGTCGCCACCACCGGCGTCCCCACCGCCATCGCCTCCAGCACCTTGTTCTGCAGTCCGGTACCCGCGCGCATCGGCACCAGGGCGACCGTCGCGGCGGCCAGCTCCGGCGCCATGTCGGGGACCGCGGCGGCGAGCGACACGCCCGGCGTGCGGGTGAGCGCGCGCACCGCGCGCGCGGGTCGCGCGCCGACCAGGTGCAGCTCCGCGGCCGGCAGCGCGGCACGGATGCGCGGCAGGATGTCGGCGACGAGCCAGCGCGCCGCATCCACGTTCGGGAAGTAGCCGAGGTTGCCCGCGAAGACGACGCGAGCCGCGGGTCGCGGCCCGTCGCGGTAGGCGAACGCCTCGGCGTCGACGCCGTTCGCGACCACCGCGATGCGATCGCCGCCACCGAGCGCGTCGCGCTCGCGCGCCGACACGACCAGGGAACGCGACGCCCGCGCGATGAGCGCGCGCTCGAAGCGCGCCAGCCGCGTCGCCTCCCACGCCGCCACCGGCGCGAGCGGGCCGCGCTCCCGTCGCGCGCGTCCGGCGAGGTTGGCCGACAGGGCGTCGATCAGGTCGAGTACCACCGGCACCTCGTCGGCCTCGGGCAGATAGGGTGCCGTGCGCACCAGCTGGGCATGCACCAGATCGAAGCGTCCGGCACGCAGCAGCTCTTCGACGCGACGGCGCGCAGCCGCGCGCAGGTAGAGCAGCACCTGGAGCGGACGCGGGTCGCCGAGGAGCGCGCGGGCCAGCGCCGGCGCCGCTCCGGCGGTGCCGAGCGCGACGACCTCGAGCCGCACGCCGAGCGTCTCGACGGCAGCACGCAGCTCGGCCGGCGGCCGGCGGCTGACGAGCGCGCAGCACGTGATGTCGTGCCGCCCGGCCAGCACGCGGAGATGGTGGTAGGCGCGGACCTGGTCCCCCCGCCAGGGAGGCACCGGCAGCCGCGTCACCAGGAACAGGACCTTCACACGGCGTCCCAGCGCTTGGTGGTGCCGGCCTGCCGCCAGACGTCCGCGGTACGTCCCCGGCGATAGCGCCGCCAGGCGACGAAGTGCGCCGTCTCGCGCAGCGCCAGATAGACCCCGAGGCGTACGACGTCGGCGGGTCCGAGGGCCGCCAGCGCCGCCCGCAGCCCGGGCTGCCGCGCCGCCCGGCGGGCGAGCCCCGGGTACTCGGCCGCGCACTGCACCTTGCCCATCTCGATGCGAACGCGCTGGCGGAAGAAGTCCCCCGGCGTGGCCGGGAGCCGGACGACGACGCGCGCGCCCCGTGCCCGCGCCATGCGGTCGGGACCCACCGTGAGCTCGAGCCAGTGCTCCGGATCGAAGAGGTCCTCCGGCATCGACGCCGGCAATCCCTCCGGTCGCGCCGCGTAGAGCTGCGGCGACAGGTTGGGGAAGTCCACCCGGTAGGGAATCGCCATCACCCGCTCGAACGCGGTCGGGCGCGCCTCGCACGCCGTCCTCGCGGACGCCAGGATCGCGTCGGGATGCGCTGCGAGCGCGTCGAGCAGGAGGCCGAACGTGTCGTCGGAGAACGACACGTCGGCATCGAGGAACAGGATCGCCGCACCGTGCGCGCGCCGCCGCAACAGCTCCCACGCGATCGCCTTGCCGACGCGACGGGTACACAGCGCCGTCACCGCGGGCGGCGTGACGGGCGGATCCGGAGCGGCGTCGGCATCGACCTCCGCCAGCGGCGCGCCGTGCGCCGCCGCGAAGGCGCGCAGGTCGCGCAGCGCCCCGCAATCGGCGAACGCTCCGTTCAGGCAGACGATGACCTCGAGGACGTGGGTCTCCGCCTGCGCAGCGGTCTGCCAGCTCGCCCAGGCCGCGTCGAGCGTGCGCCCGAGCGCGGGTTCGTCGGTGCGGCAGGGGACGGCGAGCGTGACGAACGGAACGCTCATGCGGGAGCACTCAGACAGGCGCGCGCGACGCGACCGTAGGTTGCGGCCGTCGCCGGCCGGCCGACGATCGCGGCCAGCGCTGCCTTCAACCCGAACTTGCACGCGGCGAGCGCGCGGAACGTCCACAGCTGCGAGGGCCGCCCGCGGCGCGCGTAGAAGCGCAGCTCGCCCTTCACGACCTCGGCCTCGCGGCCGTTCCCGAAGCGCTGCCGCGCGCTCACGTTGGCGCCGTGCACGGCCTGCGCGGCGGGCACCAGGATGGTGCGGGCGCCGAGCCGCGCCGCGCGATGGCAGAGGTCCATGTCCTCGCCGTAGAGAAAGTAGGCCGGATCGAAGCCGCCGAGCTGGCGGAACAGGTCGCGGCGGATGGCGACGAAGGTGCCGTACACCCACTCGACCCGATGCGGGAGACGGCGGGCCCGCGCGGCGAGGCGCCCGAGCGTGGTGTCGAGGACGAGGTGCCGTACCGGCCCGAAGCGCGCCGCCGCGGGCTGCCAGCGCCCAGCCCCGTCGACCAGCCCGCCACCGGCGATCCCCGCCGCGGGCACGAGGCGCAGCGTGTCGGCCAGCGTCCGGACGGCGCCCGGCAGCACGCGCGCATCGGGATTCAAGAACACCAGCACGTCGCCCTGGGCGTGTGCCGCCCCGTGATTCGCTCCCGCGGCGAAGCCGCGGTTGGCGCCGGTCTCGAGCACGGTGAGCCACGGGAAGGCGGTGCGCACCAGCGCCGCGCTCCCGTCGCTCGAGGCGTTGTCGACGACGATCACCTCGCAGCCCCTCCGGGCGTCGTCGGCGAGGCTCGCCACGCACGTCGCGAGGGCCTCGCCGGCGTTCCAGTTGACGATGACGACCGACTCGCCCACGCACTCGCGTTCTAGCCTCCGGCGGGCGGAAAATCGAGGTACGGCGCCCCACGCTCGAACGGGGGTTGAGCGGTCGGCCCGGAGACGATACCTGGGCGCGTGCGCGGCTCCCGGCACTGGTCCAGGTCGTGGCTCCTGGGCGCGTTCTTCCTGGGCGCCTGCACCGGCACCAGCCACGTGCCGCTCCCCACGTTTCCGCAGCTCCAGGCAGTCGGTGAGATGAGCGAGTACGGCACCGACCGGCTGCGAGCGGGTGAACAGTGCCGCACGGCGAGCGCCACCGTCGACGCCTACGTGCAGTGCATGAAGGGGAAGGGCTGGGAATTCGTCGACCGAGGAAGCGTCTACCCGGCACCGGAGTGCTGGAGCATTCGTACCACCGGCGACCCCCGGCAGATGCCGACCGCGCAGTGCTTCCGCCCGGCGTCCGCGTCGAACGCGCCGGCCCGCACGCCGTAGGACGTCCGCGCACGGTCCCCCGAGCTGCTGGCGCTCATGGCGGGCTCGTGCCGCGTGACCGCCGGGACTCCCCCTCCCACACGCGTGCCCAGCGCAGGAACACGTAGAAGGCGTCGGTGGCCGCCACGAAGAGTCCCGGCACGCCCTCGAGGATGCCCCTTCTCAGGAACGCGGAGCGGACGAAGCGCCACGCCGGCTCGCCCACCAGCCGGCCGAGGCCGACCCGCCGCCCCGCCGGCACCTGGGCCGCCGCCACCGCGGTCAGGCGCGCGACGCTGCGCAGGTGGCCGGCGGCGTCGGGGTAGGTGTAGTGCAGGAGGGGTGCGTGCAGCCGGACCACGCGGCCGCGCACCTCCAGGCGGTCGTGCGGGTCGACGCCGCCCCACGCCGCGTGTGTCCGGCGCACGAGCCGGATCCTCGGGCGCGGGTACCAGCCGCCGCGGTACCACCAGCGTCCGAGATAGGGCACCAGGCGCGGCACGGCGAAGCCGTCGACGCCGGCGCCGACGGCCGCGAGCGCGCCGCGGATCTCCGTCGCCAGCTCGGGCGTCACGCGCTCGTCCGCGTCGAGGCTGAGCACCCAGGGCGCCTGCGCCGCCTCGAGCGCGAACTGCTTCTGGGCCCGGTAGCCGGGCCAGGGATGCTCGATCACGCTGGGCGTGAAGCGGCGCGCGATGGCGACGGTCGCGTCCCGCGACCCGCCGTCGACCACGACCAGCTCGTCGCACCACGCCGCGCTCTCCAGGCACGCCGCGATGTGCGCCGCCTCGTCCTGGCACACGACGGCGCAGGCGACGGGCTCGCGGGCGATCGCCTGCGGCGTCTGTCCGGCGCCGCGCTCCTTGCGGGCCGCCGCCGCCACGACCGCGGCGGCCCAGGTCCGGCGCTCCGCGCGGGTCGCACCCGGACCGAGGTAGGCGCGCAGGACGCGCAGCCGCATGGTCGCGCTCGCCTCGCGCCCGAGGGTGCGCTCGAGCTGGACGAGGTTCTTGATGCGCCGGCGCCGGCCCGCGCCGCGCCGACGCGCACGCGCTCGAGGTCGAGCAGCACGAAGTCGGGGGCATCGGCGGCGCCGCGCACGAGCACGTTCACGTCCTTCAGGTCGTTGTGGTAGACGCCGGCCGCGTGCAGGCGGCGGAAGAGATCGCCGAGGCGGACCGCGAAGCGGCGCCGCCCGGCCGCCGGCGCCCCGCCGAGTGCGGCCCAGTAGCGGTCGGCCGTCAGCGCGCCCGTCACCTCGCGGGTGACGAAGAAGCTCCGGCGCAGCATGCCGAGCCGCCGCTCCTCCACGGCCGCCACCACCTCGGGCACGCCGAAGCCCAGCGCCGCGAGCGTGCCGCGCGGCGACGAACGCCCGGCGCGCCGGCGACGCGCGGCCGATGCTGCCGAGCGCGATGCGCCAGGCGTGCACGTTGTAGCGCTTCACGTAGAGCGAGCCGGCGGCCGTCGCGACCCGGCCGACCATGACCTTGCGCTGCAGCTTCACCACGCGGCAGTCCGGCCCGGTGAGCAGGCGGTCGGGATCCACGTCGGGACCGATCGCGACGTGCGGATCGACGCCCGGCGCCAGCCAGGCTCGCAGCGCGCCGGCCCGCACCTGTCGGGCCTCCTCCTGGCCGGCCCGCACCTCAGCGCCCATCGGCGACCTCGGCGAGCAGCGACTCGACGCGCTCGACGTGCACGTCCCACGGCAGGGCCTCGGCACGCCGCCGTGCCGCGCGCGCGAGGGCGTCGTGCTCGGGTCCGAGCGCCCGCCGACGAGCGCGCCGCCGAGCGCGTCGAGGTCCTCGGGGTCGTCGACCACCAGCGACTCGAGCGCGCCCGTCGAGCAGCTCCGCCGCGCCGGCACGCCGGCTCGTGACGACCGGGAACGCCCGCCGCGCACGCCTCCAGGACGACGTTGCCGAACGCCTCCTGGCGCGACGGCGACGCACGCCACGTCCGCGGCCGCCAGCACGGCATCCACGTCCGCGGCGTGGTCCGGTGACCACCACCCGCCCCGCGAGCGCCGGCTCCGCCGCCCGGCGCCGCCAGGATGCGAGCCGCTCGTCGTCGCCGACCAGCACGAGGCGCCGTCCCCGGCGGCGGCGAGCGTCGCCAGAGCGCGAGCAGCAGATCGAAGCCCTTGCGCCAGAAGCCGGAGCCGATGGCCGCGCAGAGCGACGCGTCGGCCGCGACGCCGAGCTCGCGCCGCAGCGGCGGTCCCAGCGCGGCGCGCCGTGCCGGGATGGAAGCGCTCGCCGTCGACCCCGTTGTAGATGACGGCGACCCGCGCGGGCGGCACGCCGTAGTCGCCGCGCGATCTCCCGGGCGGCCAGGGCCGAGACCGTGAGGACGCGCCGGTATGCGCCCGCCGCGAGCTGCCGCGCCTCGAGCCAGAGCATCGCGCGGTGGTACGGGCCGCGCGCGCCGCCGAGCGCAGGCCGGCCGCCTCCATGCGCGCGAGGTAGCTCCGGTGCGTCCCGCCGCCGACCCGGACGACGTCCTGGCGCGGCGTCCGCCCGAAGCCGACCACGACGTCCCAGGGCGCGCGCGCCGACGGCGCGCGGAGCCGCGACCGCGAACGAGAGCAGCCGCACCAGGCGCCCGCCGCGCAGGATGCGGACGCGGTGGACGGTGACGCCACGCGGTGGCTCGGCGGAGCGGGCGCAGAAGACGTGCACGGCATGACCGCGCGCCGCGAGGCCGGCGGCGAGGCGTCGCAGGTCGGCCTCGGTGCCGCCGCCGGCGAGCTGGCGGTGCATGAAGGCGATGCGCATCACTCGCGGGCGCGCAGCTGCAGCCACAGCGCCCGCAGGCGATAGCGGATGTTCGCGGGATCGAGCCGCCGCGCGCGGCCGAGCGCCGTCCGTGCGGCGACCGTGTCCCCGTCCCGCGCCCGCTGCGTCGCCAGCCGGGCCCAGCGCCGCGCCTGCCGCTTGCGGAAGGCGCCGCGACCGAGCACGTCGAGCACCTCGGGATGGTCGCCCACGAGCTTCTCGGCGAGCCGGATCGATTCCTCGCGGACCACGCCGCGGTTGCGCGCGATGCCGCCGCCGTGCCGCCGGTAGACGAAGGCGGGCACGTCGAGGAAGATGGCATGAAAGGCCGTCGCCACCCGCAGGACGAGGTCCAGGTCGTCGAGGATGGTGAAGGAGCCGTCGAGCGGCCCCACGGCTTCGAGGGCGCGGCGCGTGAAGCACATGCCCTGCAGCTGGCCCAGGTTCCAGCGGAACACCTCCGCGACTCCGATCGGCCGCGCCGCCATCGTCACGGCGACCTCGGGCCGGATCCAGGGCTCCTCCTTGCCCTCCGGGTCGTCCTCCGCCGGCAGCATGCGACCGTTCTGGATCACCAGATCGATGTCCGGGTGCGAGGCGCAGGAATTCCACCGGCACGGCCAGGCGTCCCGGCAGCGCGAGGTCGTCCGAGTCGTGGAAGGCGACGTAGGGCGTGCGCGCGGCGGCGATGCCCGCGTTGCGCGCGGCGGCCACGCCGGCGTGCTCGGTGCGCAGGACGCGCAACCGGGGGTCGCGCACCCGGGCCAGCACGGCCTTCGTGTCGTCGCGCGAGCCGTCGTCGACGACGATCACCTCGAGCTCGACGCCGCGCTGCTCGAGCAGGCTGTCGAGGCTCGCCCGCAGCGTGTGCGCGCGATCGTAGGTCGGCAGGACCACCGAGACCACCGCCATCACGACACCCCGTCCGCCACCGCCTGGTCGAAGGCCTCGAACATCGCGTCGCCGAAGCCGTCGAGCGTGAAGTCCGTCCGTAGCCGTTCGAGCGCGGCGGCGCCAATGGCCCGCCGCCGGGGCTCGTCGCGCAGGAGCTCGACGACCGCCCGGGCGAGCGCCGGCGCATCCTCCGGCGGCACCAGCAGCCCGCTCTCGCCGTGGACGAGCATCTCGGGGATACCCCCGACCGCCGAGGCGACGATCGGTCGCGCCAGCGCCATGCCCTCGAGCAGGGCCAGCGGGAAGGGATCGCGCAGGGCGGGATGGACGAGCACGTCGAGCACGCGCACGACCGGGAACGGGTTGCCGAGGAAGCCCGTGACGACGAGGCTGCCGTCCAGCCCGAGCGCGGTGACCCGGGCGCCCAGCGCCGCCTCGGCCTCGCGATCGGGAAACGCGCCGACGAGCACGAACTGCACGCCCGGCACGGCGTCCCGGATCGCGGGCGCCGCTTCCACCAGCAGCCGGGGGTTCTTGCGCCAATCCAGGTTCCCGACCATGCCGACCCGGAGCGCCTCGTGCGCGCCGACGACCGGCGGTGGCATCGCGTCCGCCTCGCGAGCGATGCGCGCCACGTCGACGCCGTTGTAGACCACCCGGGCGCGCGTCCCGCCATGGAAGCCGCCGACCGCGCGCCGCGCCAGCTCGAGCGAATCGAGCGATGGGGCGACGACGTGGCGCGCGCGCCCCAGCCAGTGCTTGCGATAGGAGCGCGCACTGCCGTAGCTCGAGTAGACGTGCACCACCTGCGGAACGCGCGCGAGCCGGCCCGCCAGGAGGCACATCGGGAAGGTCGACAAGGTCGTCGAGTACAGCGCATCCGCTCCGCGCGCGAGGCGGGCCAGGCGCAGGACGTCGCGCGGCAGCGCGAGCGCGCCGCCCGGCCGCCGCCAGCGAGCCAGGCCCGGCAGGAAGGTGGTGCGCGAGGCGGGAATGCCGATCGTGTCGAGCAGCGGATGGGCGGCGGGGAAGGCGTAGCGCAGCTCCCAGCCATGACGGGGCGCCGCATCGTCGAGGACGCGCAGCGCCCGCAGCATGCCGGCGTGCTGGGGATGGGCCAGCGTGACCAGCGCCCGCCGCATGGCGCCCGTGGTCAGGCCCGCTCCGCGGCCAGGAGCGCTGGATCGAACGGCCCCCCGCTCCGCATCAGCGCGCGGAAGCCGGCCCGCGCCGCCGCCTCGACGGGAATGTGGTCGATGGCGCAGCGCCGCGCGACGATCTTGCGCATCACCCAGCGCCCGAGGCGATGCCGTTGCCGCCGGTCGAGCTGGCGCGCGCTCGCGTAGGCATTCAGCACGCGCGCCCGGTCGCTGGCGGTCACGCCGAGCACCACGAAGCGCCCGAGCTGCACGAGGTTCCGCCGCGCTCCGAGGCCGAACCAGCCCCGCCGCGTGCGGTCGTTGTCGAGGAAGACGAAGGTGCCGTCGCGCGAGCGGAGATTGGGCGGCACCAGGTCGCCGTGGACGAATCCCGCCGCGTGCAGCCGCGCCACCTCGGCGCCGAGGCGACGCAGCAGGTCTCGCTTGCAACGCCGCGCCTCGCGATCGGGGCGCGCGAGGCGCGCCAGGACGGCGAGCAGGTCCTCGCCCCCGGTGTCGGCGGTGACGAGCAGTCCCGCGGCGCCGTGCTGCCCGACGAGCAGGGTGACCGGAGCCGCGAAGCCGGCCACGTCGAGCGCGCGGCCCATGGCGAAGGCGCGCAGGGCGCGCCGGCCGTCGGGCGGCGGGTAGCTCTTCACGTGGCACACGCCGTGGCGTGACTCGAGCTGCAGGCTGCGAGCGTGGCGCGAGCGGCGGCCGGCGCCGCCCGCGGCAGCCACCAGGCACGCCTGCACGTCGAGCGCAGCGTCGGCCGCGCGCCAGCCCTGCCATTCGCCCTCGCTCCACGCCAGGTATCTCATGCCGCCAGCACCTGGGCAGCCTTCTCGAGGACCATGTCCACCGTGATGGTGTGCATGCAGACCCGACCGATGGGGCACTCGCGCAGGAAGCACGGCGCGCAGGGCGCCGCGCCCTGCACCGCCAGCCGCTCCCAGCCGAACGGCGCGGAGCGCGCCGCGCTGGTCGCTCCCCACAGCGACACCACCGGCGTTCCCATCGCGGCCGCCAGATGGAGCGCCCCCGAGTCGGGGCCGAACGCCAGCGCGCAGCGGCCGAGCAGCGCCGCGAGCTGGCGCAGCGACGTGCGCCCGACGAGATCGCGCACCGCGCCGCGGGATGCGCGCACGACGTCGGCGGCGAACGCGGCGTCGGCGGACGTGCCGAGGAGCATCGCGCCGCCCCGCAGGCGGCGCAGCAGCGCGTCGAGCGCGGAGGCCGTCCGCTCGGGCACCCAGCGGCGCGCGGGACACGACGAGCCGATGCAGGCCGCCACCACCGGCCGCGGAAGGCCCGCGAGGAGGGCCTCGGCCTGTGCGGCCTCCTCGGCCGTGGGGGTGAGCCCGAACTCGACCGGGATGGCGGGCAGGCCGAGCGCGTCGCCGAAGCTCAGGAACTGCTCGAGCTTCGGCCGCGCGGCGCCCTGCGGCGGCAGGTGCTGGGTGGCGAACAGCCAGCTGCCCTCGCGCGCGTCGGCGCGCGCGAACCCGACCCGGACCCGTGCGCCGCTCGCCCGAGCGATGAGCGCGCTCTTGGCGCCGCGCCCGAGATCGAGCGCAACGTGGTAGCGAGACCCGCGCAGCCGGCGCACCAGCGGGGGGACCGCGCGCAGCCCCTGCCGGCGCTGAAAGACGATGGCCTCGTCCAGCCAGGGGTGCGGCTCCAGCAAGGGCGCCGACGGGGGCTCGACGACCCACGAGAGATGCGCTTCGGGCCGGCCGCGGCGGATGCGTCCCAGCAGCGGCAGGGCGCGGACCACGTCACCGATGGCGCCCGGGAGCACGATCAGGACGCGCACGGCGCCTCCACCGCACGCGCGTACGCGGCGTGAAACGCAGCGACGTCGTCCGGCGCTGCCAGATGGCCGGTGGGGTCGAGCTTGCGCAGCGAGCGCGCCAGCCGGCGCAGGTTGCGCTGCCGCGCGCGCCGGCCGAGCGGAGCGCGTCCGACGCGCGCCCGGTCGAAGTCGAGAACGGTGACGTCGAGGCCGGGCGCCGGCCCGGCGAGCAGGTTCGTCAGGTTCAGATCGGCGTGGAAGACGCCCGCCCTGTGCAAGCCGGCCACCGCCCGAGCAACCGCCGTCGCCAGGGCCCGCCGCCGGCCTTCGTCCGCGACCCGGAGCGCCTCGACCACCGGGACCGCCTCGGGCACCTCCGCGGTGACGATGGCGCCGCGGTAGGCCAGCCGCCCCTCGACGCGCGCCGCGAGCACCTCGGGCGCCGCCACACCGCGCCGGCGCGCCTCGGCCGTCACCGCCAGCTCCCGGAACGGACGCGCCGCCGGCCCGACGTACGTCTCCCGGACCACCCGCGCGAGCCAGCCGCCGCGCCGGTTGCAGCGCAGCACCGCCGCGAGGCCGCCTGGCAGCCGCACGCGATGCGCGGCTCCTCGGCCCCCGGTCAGCGGCTGGCTGCCGGCCGGTACCACGAGCGACGAGGCGAGCAGCCAGGGTGCCAGCTCGGCGACCAGATCGGTTCGCACGAGCGCACGCACGCGTCGCCGGCTGACAGCGGTGTAGCCATCCGGGACGCTCACGCGACCTCCCGCAGGGACACGGGCTGCGCCCGGCGCCACTCCCAGGCGCGGGTGTGCGCGAGCACGACGCGGTAGCCCGCGAACACGACGGCCAGCCAGCGCGCGAGGCCGGCCCGCGCCGGCGCCCGTGCCAGGAGGAGCCGCGCCGCGGCTGCCATCGCGCACACGCCGATCCGCGCCACGCCCGCCGCGCGGGCATCCTGGGCGAGCAGGACCGCGAGCGCGCGGCTCTCCGCGCCGAGCGCGTCGACGGCCTCCTCGACCGACGCGCCGTGCGCGGCGCGCAGGCGGACGTCCAGCCGCTCCCCGCGACCCCCGCGCGCGGCGAGCCCGAGCGTGAGACCGCGCTCGAGCACGAGCCGGCTGCCCGCGCGCGGCGCGAGGCGCACCGGCGCGTACCGCGGCACGAGGTGCGCGCCGAGCGTCTCCACCTCGACGCCGATGCGCCGCGCCCCCGCCCCACCCTGCTCCACGACGCGCGCGACGTGGTCCCGGAGCGACGCCGGCGCGACCTCGTGCTCGGCGAGCAGGAGGAGCCACGGCGCGCTCCCGAGCGCGTCGATTCGCGCGGCGTCGCGACCGAGCCGGACGCCCTGCGGCAGCTCGCTGCCCGGCTCCCCCGTGGCATCGAGCACGGCGCGCTCGGCCGCCCAGGCGACCGAATCGAGGGCCGCCGCGAGCAAGCGGCCACCGCGGGTCGCGATCACGACCGCCAGCACAGGGAGCTTCCCCGGCGTCATGCGGCGCTGCCCGCCGTCCGCGGCGGCGCCAGCAACGCGCGCGCCGCGCCGAGCACGCTCTCGGGCCGCACGAGGCGCTGGCAGTCGCCGGTAGCGCGCGGGCACCGTGGGCCGCCATGCCGGGCGCAGGGGCGGCAGGCGAGATCGACCTCGACGACCCGAGCGCGCTCGCCCCAGGGTCCATAGCCGAGCGCCGGCGTGGTGGCGCAGAAGACCGCGACCACCGGGACGTTGCGAGCGCAGGCCACGTGCATCGGAGCGCTGTCGTTGGCCACCAGGAGCGCCAGGCGATCGATCACCGCCACCAGGGTGGCGAGGTCGGTTCGCCCCGCCAGCACGGTCGCGCCACCACCGCCGAGGCGCACGACCTCCTCGGCCAGGGACCGCTCGGCCGGCGCGCCCAGCACCACCACCCGGGCCCCCTCCGCGCGCAGCGCGCGCAGGACGGCGGCGAAGCCCTCCGCGGTCCAGCGCTTGGTCGCCCACACCGAGCCCGGCGCCAGCCCGACGAGCGGTCCGGCGCCGTCGGGCAGCAAAGCGGTCGCCCTCGCGGCGGCGGCCGCCTGCACCGGCAGGTGCAGGCGCGGAGCGCCCGGCGTCCCCCGAACGGTGCGAGCAGGGCCAGGTTGCGCTCGACGTCGTGCCGGCGGCGGTCGCGCGCGACGCGCTCGTGATAGAGGAACGCGCCGCGGCTGTCGGCGAAGCCGATGCGCCGGGGGATACGCGCGGCCGCGAGCACGATGGCGGTGCGCAGCGAGCGGTGCGGCGAGACCGCGAGATCGAAGCGCTCTCCTCGCAACCGGTTCGCCAGGCGCACGACGCCGCCCGCGCCGCGGTCCGCACCACGCTTGTCGTCCACCAGGACGTCGTCGATGTCGGGATGCCCGTCCAGCAGGGAGGCGGCGTCGGGCCGCACCAGGACCGCCAGGCGGCGCGGGCGCAGCCGTTGCCGGAGCGCCGCGATCAGCGGCGTCGTCAGCACGACGTCGCCCAGGAAGCTCGTCTGGGGCACGACCAGGCTCGGCCCCGCAGGCGACTCAGGCGAGGTGCTCGGCCTCATCGATCAGCATGATCGGGATGTCGTCCTTGATCGGGTAGCGGAGCTTGCACGCCCCGCACACGAGCGCGTCCTGCGATTCCGTCAAGACGACGTCGCCCTTGCACTGCGGGCAGGCGAGGATCTCGAGCAGCTCCTTGTGGATCGCCATCGGTACCGTCTCCTCCGGGAAATCGTCGTGTGCGCCCCGTCGAACTATCCGCAATCCCGGGTGAATGCCACTCGACCGGCCGCTACGCCGGAGCCTCGAGCAGGTCCACCAACCGGTCGCCGTCGTCGACCTCGAGCGCGACGCGCAGCGCGCGCAGCTGCTCGAGGCCGGGCCGCCCGGCCAGCTTCACCAGATCCTTCTCGGTGGTGACGAGCGCGCCCGTACGGGCCGCCCTGACGATGGAGGCGACGTCGCCTGCCGAGTAGTCGTGATGATCCGGAAACATCAGGCGGTCGACGACGTGGGCGCCGCACCCCTCGAGCGTGGCGGCGAAGCGATCGGGGCGGGCGACGCCCGCCACGGCGACGACGCGCGCGCCGTCGAGGCAGCCGACCCCCGCCTCGTCCCAGGCACCGCCGACCAGCGCGGTGGCGACGAGGCGGCCGCGAAAGCGCGGCGGAAGCGCGGTCCCCGGCGGCCAGGACGGCTCGTGGTCGCCGACGGCCAGCACCGCACGCGCGCGCGCCAGCGCCGCGAACGGCTCGCGTCGCGAGCCCGCGGGCAGGAGGCGACGTGCGGCGTGATCGTCCGCCAGCAACACCAGGTCGGCGTCGCGCGCCAGGGCGCGATGCTGGAAGCCGTCGTCGAGCACGAGGGTGTCGAGGCCGAAGCGCGCGCAGGCCTCCGCTGCCGCCTCCACGCGGCGCTCGCCCGTGACCACGGGCCCCGCGAACCGGCGCGCCAGCATGACCGCCTCGTCGCCGCCGTCCTCCGCCGACACCAGGGGCGTGCCGCTCGTCCCGACCACGACGACCCCGGGACGGCGCTTGCGATAGCCGCGCGCGACGATCCCCACGCGCCGCCCCCGGCGCGCCAGCGTCTGCGCGAGCCAGAGCGCCGCCGGCGTCTTGCCGGTGCCGCCGACGGTGAGGTTGCCGACGCTCAGCACGCGCGCCGCAACCCGCGTCTGGCCGAGCCAGCCGGCGTCGTAGAGGCGGTTCCGCACGACGACCCCGGCGCCGTACACCAGCGATGCAGGGACGAGGAGGAGCTGGACGGCGCGTTCGCTCGGCGAGCGCGGGACCCAGGCGCGCGTGACGGCCGCCGCGAGCCGGTCCCTCACGCCGTCGCCGCCCGGGGCGCAGTCCCGTCCGCCAGCCGCTCCTCGATGAGCGCCAGGTGGCGTGCCAGCGCTCCCTCGCCGGCCTCGACGGCCATCCGCGCCCGCCGCCCCATCTCGCTCGCCGCGGCGGGATCGGCCAGCAATCGCCCGATCGCGGCCGCCAGCTCCTCCGCCGTCCCCACGCGCACCCCGCCGCCGGCGGCGAGGATGCGATCCACGGGCTCTGCCATCGTGGCGGTGTACGGACCGACCAGCACGGGCCGCCCGGCACGGGCGGGCTCGAGGACGTTGTGTCCTCCGAGCGGGACGAGGCTGCCACCGACGAAGGCGACGCTGCCGAGCGCGTAGCAGTGCGCCAGCGGTCCCATGACGTCGAGCAGGACCACGCCGCCATCCGCCGGCACCGGACGCTCGCCGCTCACCACGGCCGCGTAGCGCTCGAGCGGAAGCCCGCGACTGGCCACCAGGCTCGCCACCCCGTCCAGCCGCTCCGGGTGGCGGGGTGCGACGAGCACGACGAGACGCGGGTGGCTGGGCGCCAGGCGCGCGTAGGCGTCGAGCACGGCGGCTTCCTCGCCCTCGTGGGTGCTGCCGGCAACGAGGACGGGATGTCCCTCGAGCTGCTCGCCCAGCCGGCGCACGCCCGGCGGCGTCTCGGCGGTGACGGTCTCGAACTTGAGGCTGCCCGCCACGTGGACGAGCGCCGGGTCGGCGCCGAGCGCGACCATCCGCGCGGCATCGCCGTCGCTCTGCATGCAGCAGACCACGCCGGCCAGCGCCGGGCGATAGAACGGCCGCAGCCAGGCCGCACGCCCCGCGGTCCGGGCGCTCACCCGCCCGCTCACCAGGAAGGCAGGAACTCCGCGCCGGGCCAGCGCATCGAGCAGCGTGGGCCAGATCTCGGTCTCGGTGAAGAAGAAGGCCTCGGGCCGCAGCGCGTCCAGCACCCGGTGCACCGACTCGGGAGCATCCAGCGGAAGGAGCGCCGCCAGCTCCGCTTCGGGCAGACTGCGCGCGAGCTCCAGCCCGGTCCGCGTGAGCGTGGTCACGATCACCGGCCGGCCCGGCCATCGCACGCGCAAGGCGCCGAGCAGCGGCCGCACGGCGCGCAGCTCGCCGACCGACGCGGCGTGCACCCAGAGCGCGCGGGTTGCAGTCGTCGTGTGCCCGCGCTCGGCTGCGAACCGGCCCAGCCGATCGCCGAGCGCGCGCCACGCGCGCGGGGCCGCCGGGGCGCGACTCGCCACCTCGGCGACCCCCGCCACGAGACGCATCACTCCGCGGTAGGCGGCAAGCGCCGCCCGGTCGGTCATGGTGTGGCGTCTCCCACCGCATCCGCCGCCTGGAGCGCCGTCGCCTCGAGCGCGGCCTCGACGGCGGCGAGCGTCTCCGGACCGTCCGTGCGCTCGACCTGGATCGGCGCGCTCAGGCTGAGAACCACCCGGCCGAACGGCCGCGGAACCATGAGCCGGTCCCAGGTCCGGAGCCGCCGCACCGGCGCGGCCGCGATGCCGATCGCAACCACCGGGGTGTGGGTGGCGCGTGCCAGCTGCACCACGCCCTCCTGGGCGCGATGGCGCGGACCTCGCGGCCCGTCCGGGATGACGACCAGGTCCTCCCCGCGCGCGTGCGCCGCGAGCAGGCCGCGCACGGCGCCCCGCCAGCCGCGCGTCGCCGATCCGCGGCTCGCCATCACCCCGAAGCGACGCACGGCCTGGGCGGCGACCTCGCCGTCCCGGTGCCAGCTGAGCACGACGCGCGGCCGGAGGATCGGGTGCACCCGGACCTTCATCAGCGGGAGCAGGAGTATCCCGTCGTGCCACGTCGCCCACACCACTCGCGCGCCGCGCGCATGCGCGTCGAGCACGCCATGCGGGTCGAGCCAGCGCACCCGGAGCGTGGCGTACACCGCCCGCAGCACCGCGGCGATCGCCCAGCCGCCGACGCCGACCAGCGCCCGATCGCGCCACGTCCAGTGCCGCCGGAACGGCGAATCCTCCGCCTCGGCGGCGTCGCGAGCCGCGCGCGAGCTCGCCATCGCGGTCACCGGGCCGGCTGCCCCACCGTCACCCGACCCGTCCCGCTACCGGGGCCACGACACCCTCTCCGCCCAGGTCGAGCTCGCCGAACTGCAGGTCGTAGAGCTTGCGGTACTCGCGGCCGCGCGCCATCAGCTCGTC
This sequence comes from uncultured delta proteobacterium, assembly GCA_963815115.1. GTDB lineage: Bacteria > Desulfobacterota > Binatia > DP-6 > DP-6 > CAVQLX01. The sequence goes on from CAWFFN010000007.1 coordinate 810,120, forward strand.
GTGGGTGCCGCTCTCGACGATCTGCCCGTGCGACACCACGACAATGCGATCGGCCCGGCGAATGGTCGACAGGCGATGCGCCACCACCAGCGTCGTGCGATCGACCATGAGACGCTCGAGGGCCTCCTGCACGAGCCCTTCGGACTCCGTGTCGAGGGCCGAGGTCGCCTCGTCGAGAATCAGGATCGGGGCGTTCTTGAGGATGGCCCGCGCGATGGCCAGCCGCTGGCGCTGCCCGCCCGAGAGCCGCACCCCGAGATCGCCCACGAAGGTGTCGTAGCCCTTCGGCAGCGCCGTGATGAACCCGTGCGCGTTGGCCGCCCGCGCCGCGTCCATGATCGCGTCCAGGTCGGCGCCGTCGCTGCCGTAGGCAATGTTGGCGCGCACCGTGTCGTTGAACAGGAAGGTGAATTGCGCCACCACCGCCACGCGGGCGCGCAGGCTGTGCAGCGTGAGATCCCGGATGTCCACGCCGTCCACCGTGATGCGGCCCCGGGTGACGTCGTAGAGACGGGGGATGAGATCCGAGATGGTGCTCTTGCCGCCCCCGCTCATGCCGACCAGGGCCACCACCTTGCCCGCCGGGATGCGCAGGCTGATGCCGCGCAGTACCGGAGTGCCGGTCTCGTACTCGAACCACACGTCCTCGAAGGCGATGCCCGCACGGACCGCCGATAGGGTCGTGGCACCGGGTCGATCGACCACCTCGGGCTTGATGTCCATGAGAGCGAAGACGCGCTCCGCGCCCGCGATGCCCTGCTGGATCGTGTAGTTCGTCTTGACCAGCTTCTTGAAGGGCTCGAAGAGCAGCACCACGGCCGCCACGAAGGCGGCGAAGCTCGCTCCCGCCTCCCGGGGGTTCGCGATGAAGCGCGCCCCGCCGTACCAGATGATGGCGGCGAGGGCGGGCGCGGCCAGCAGATCCGTCAGGGGCAACGAGCGCACGCGGCTGCTGCGCATGAACAGCCGGAAGATGCGCTCGTCCTGGTCATGGAATCGCCCCGCCTCGTAGCCCTCCTGTCCGAACAGCTTGACGACGCGGTTGCCCTGCACGTTCTCGTGCAGCATGGCGTTCAAGCGCGCCGCCGCCTCCTGCTGGCGGCGGCTGTTCTGGCGCTGCGACCTCGAGAACATGCGCAGGGGAAGCGCCGCCGCCGGGAACACCAGCACCGCGACCAGGGCCAGCATCCAGTTCATGTAGAAGGCGCCGGCGACCAGACCGATGAGGGTGGTGGTGTCCTGGAAGATGGACCGCACGGCGTCGGTGACCGAGCTGCGGACCAGGGTCACGTCGGCCGTCACCCGCGACACGATCTGGCCCGCGCGCTGCCGGTTGAAGAACGCCAGGTCGAGCTTCTGCAGGTGCGTCGTGAGCTCGTTGCGCATGTTGGTGACGACGCGCTGCCCCACCCAGTCGTTCAGGTAGCCCGCGACGAACCCCACGCCACCGCGGAGCAGCGACAAGCCGAGCGCGAGGCCCGCGAGCCGGGGGAGCGCCTGGGGCTGCTGGCTGCCGAGCTGATCGATGAGGAACTTGATCAGGAACGGCACACTGCTCTCGATGGCGCTGAACGCGAGCATGAAGGCGATCGCGAGCACACCGTACGGCCAGATCAGCGGCGCGAGATAGCGCAGCATGCGCCGGTAGGTGCTCATCGCGCCTCCGCCCCCATCAGCTCGGCGGCGATCGCCGCCGCGCGCGTGGCGGCCCCGCCGCGGCCGAGCGCGCGACGGACGTCGCGCAGCCCCGCCCGGATGGCACCTTGCCGCGCCGGATCCTCGAGGATGGCCTGCGCCGCGGCCGCGATGCGCGGACCCGTCGCCTCCCGCTGGAGCAGCTCCGGCACCACCAGGCGGCCGGCGACGATGTTCGGCATCCCGACGTGCCGCACGCCGCGCACCAGCAATCGACCGAGCGCGAAGGTCACGGGGGAGAGGCGATAGACGATGACCATCGGGCACTCGAGGAGCGCGCACTCGAGCGTCGCCGTTCCGGAGGTGACGAGCGCGATGTCCGACGCGGCGATCAGGTTGTAGAGGTCGCCGCCGATCACCGGCACGGGCACGCCGGCGTGGCGCACCCGCGCTTCCACGTCCGCCCGATCGAGCGTGTGGGCGAGGCCGAGCGGAAACTGGTAGCGGCCGGTGCCCGCCAGCTCGCGGACCGCGGCGAGCAGCCGCGGCAGGATGTAGTCGATCTCCTTGGCCCGGCTGCCTGGCAGCAGCAGCACCGTGGGGCGCTCCGGGTCGAGCCCGTGCAGGCGCAGCGTCTCCTCGCGGCTGCGGGTCGCCATGGTGCGATCGAGCAGCGGGTGACCGACGAACTCCACCCCGGCCAGCCGGCCGGCGTACAGCCCGGGCTCGAACGGGAACACCACCGCGAGGCGGTCGACGAGCCGCGCGATCTGCCGCACGCGGCCGCGCCGCCACGCCCAGACCTGGGGCCCGATGTAGTAGAGGACGGGAACGCCCGCGCGCTTCGCCACCCGGGCCAGCCGGAGGTTGAACTCCGGGAAGTCGATCAGCACGCAGAGGTCGGGCCGGCGCTCGCGCAGGCGGCGCGCCAGGGCACGGTAGACGCGCACGAGGGTGCGCAGCCGTCCCACGCCCTCGAGGACGCCCACGGTCGCGACCTCGCCGGCGTCCGCCACGGTGTGCATGCCCGCGGCCCGCAGCCGTTCGCCGCCCAGCCCGAACACCTCGACGTCCGGCAGCCGCGCTCGGAGGGCGTCCAGGAGGTCGGCCCCGTGGAGGTCACCCGAGGCCTCCCCGGCGACCAGCAGCACGCGACGCGGCGGAGAGACGCTCAGCGCCTGCGACCCTTCCACGGAGCTCGTCATCCTCCGCGGGCGGCCTGCGCCGCACGCACCTCCATCTCGACGCTCTCGCGAATGACGTGCGCGACCTCGAGGGCGCGCAGGCCGTCCCAGCCGGTGACGGGAGGCGACTCCCGGGCCCGCACGGCCTGGACGAAGGCATCGATCTCCTCGCGGAGCGCGTCGCCCTCCCGGACCTCCAGATCCTCCATGGTGAGCGACGGGTGTCCGTTGCCGTCCGGCTCGCGCCTGCAGACCCGGACCCGGCGCTCGTCGAAGTCGAGCGAGAAGTAGGCGTCGGGCTGGAAGATGCGCAGCTTGCGCTCCCGCTTGAGCGAGACGCGGCTCGCGGTCACGTTCGCGATGCAGCCGTTGGCGAAGCGCAGCCGGGCGTTGGCGATGTCGACCGACGGCGTCAGCACCGGCACGCCCACCGCCTCGATCGCGCGCACCGGCGACGCGACCATGCTGAGGATCAGGTCGAGATCGTGGATCATGAGATCCAGGACCACGTCGACGTCCGTGCCGCGCTCGCCGAACTGGGCCAGTCGCTGGCACTCGATGAAGCGTGGCTCCGTCACCCGCCCACCGAGCGCGCGTATGGCGGGGTTGAAGCGCTCGAGATGGCCCACCTGCAACACGCGGCCGCCGCGCACCGCGAGCTCCAGGAGCGCCTTGCCGTCCTCGATCGTGGTGGTGAGCGGCTTCTCCACCAGGACGTCCACGCCGGCCTCGAGCAGATCGCGCGCCACCCGGTGGTGCAGCGGGGTCGGTACCGCCACGCTCGCGCAGTCGACCCGACCGGCGAGGGCGTGGTGATCCGTCAGCGCCGGCACGCCCAGCGCCTCGCCCACGGCCCGCGCGCGCGACCCGTCGATGTCGACGACCGCGGCGAGCTCGACGCCGGGATGAGCCGCGTACTTCTCGGCGTGAAAGCGCCCGAGGTGCCCCACGCCCACGACCGCCGCTCGAAGCCGCGCACTCATGCCAGTGCCCCCGTTCCGTCCACCGCCACCACGGTGATGTCCGACTTGTCTGCCAGCTCCAGCATCTCCTGCCGGTCCAGGATGATCGTGCGCCCGGCCTCGATGCCGAGCGCGCGCCCCCGTACCTCGGCGATCGCACGGATCGTCTCCGGGCCGACCGCGGGCAGATCGAAGCGCAGGTCCTGCGTCGGCTTGCAGGCCTTCACGACCACGATGTCGCCGTTCACCAGCTGGCCGGCGCGCCGGATCGTGGCATCGGTGCCCTCGATCCCCTCCACCGCGACGACGGCGCTCCCGCGCACGACGACGCTCTGCCCGATGTCGAACTGCCCGATCACCTTGGCGGCGCGGAAGCCGAAGTGGATGTCGGCCCATTCCTCGGGAGTCGGCGCCCGGGCGGACAGGACTCCCGCGCTGGGCACGATCTCCTGCAGGTAGAGCGTCGACTCGACGATCCGGATGCCCTCGCTCTCGAGCTCGAGCGCGAGGGCGCGCAGCAGGACGTCGTCGCGCAGCGTGCCGCAGCGCGCGATGACCGCCATCGCCCGCGCGTCGGGCCTGAACTCCCGGAACAGGCGCGGCTTGGCGATGCCGCCCACCATGACGGCCCGGGCCACCCCGGCCTCCTTCAGCGCGCGGATCAACGCCTCGAGCTGGCCGGCCTGCACCCACGTGATCGCCTCGACCACCTCGCTGAGCGCCTCGGCGGTCTCTCCGAGATGGGCGACGGCGACCACCGCGACGCCGCGCCGGCGCGCAGTCTCCGCGAAGAGCACGGGGAAGCGGCCGCTGCCGGCGATGAGTCCGACGCGCTCCATCGTTCTACCGGCAGATGCCGCGCGGCGAGTCCGCGATGAAGGCGAGCAGCCGCTCGACCTCGGGCACCTCGCCGAGGCGCGCGCGGACCTGTCCCACCCCTTCTCGGCGCGAGCGACCTCCGTGAAACAGCATGCGGTAGGCGCGGCGAAGTGCCTGGATCGTGGCCACCGACATCCCCCGGCGGCGCAGGCCGATCGTGTTCAGGCCGAAGAGCCGCGCCCGATCACCGGCCACGACGCAGAACGGCGGCACGTCCTTCGAGACCATCGCCCCGGCCGCACACAGGGACGACTCTCCGAGCCGCACGAACTGGTGCACGCCCGCGAGCCCGCCGACGATGGCATGGCTCGCGACCGTCACGTGCCCGCCGAGCGCCACGCCGTTGGCGAGAATCACGGAATCCTCCAGGCTGCAGTCGTGAGCCACGTGTGAGGACACCATGAAGAGGCAGCCGCTTCCGATGCGGGTCTCCATGCCGCCTCCCTCGGTGCCGGGATTGAGGGAGACGTACTCGCGCACGATGTTGGCGTCGCCCAGGACCAGCCGGCTCGGCTCGCCGCGATACTTGAGATCCTGCGGCACGCCGCCGACGCTCGCGAACGAGAAGATCCGGTTGCGCTCCCCGACGGTCGTCACGCCGTCCACCACGGCATGCGACCCGACCCAGGTCCCTCGACCGAGGCTCACGCGCGGTCCGATCACCGCGTAGGGGCCGATCCGCACGCCGTCCGCCAGCTCGGCGAGCCGCGCGACGACCGCCGTCGGATGCACCTGCGGCCCGCGCGGTGTGCTCATCGCGAACTCGACCTCGGCGACCACCGCCTCGCCGAGCGCGACCACCCCCCGGAAGCGCCAGCCGGGACCCCGGCTGAGCGCGGAGACCTCGAGCCGGAGCGCATCGCCAGGGATGACCGGGCGCCGGAACCGCGCTCGCTGCACGCCGGCGAGGCTCACGCTGCCGTCATCGGCGGCCACCGCCGCCCCGAGCTGCGCCAGGGCCTCGCACAGCAGGACGCCCGGCACCACCGGGACGCCGGGGAAGTGTCCCGCGAAGTACGGCTCGTTGGCGCTGACGAGCTTCGCCCCGACGGCCCGGACGCCAGGCTCCACCTCGATCACCTGATCGAGGAGGGGGTACGGGAAGGTCTGGCTGGCGGGGGGGGGGATGAGAGCCTACTCCTTAGTCCTTGTCCTTGTTGTCCTTGAGGCCCGGGAGCTGGAGCTGGGGCTGGGGCTGGGCCTGGGGCTTGGCCGGGGCCTTCGCACCGGGCGAGCTGTTGTGGATCTTGACGATGGCGTCCGTGATGTCCAGCGCCTTGTCGGCATAGAGGAGCCCGCTGCTCGCCTCCAGGATCAGGGTGTATCCCTGCTGCTTCCCGTATTCGCTCACGATGCCGTAGAGCTGCTCGACGATCCCGGACGTCAGCTCGGCGTCGGTCCGCTTGAGGTCGCGCTGCATGTCCTCGTACTTGCGCTTGAAGTCGAGGGTCCGGTTCTCGAGCTCGCGCTCCCGATCGCGGCGGTCGTCTTCCTTGAGGAGGATGGACTTCTTCTCGAACTCGTCACGCGCCTTGTCGAGATCGTCGCGCTCCTTCTTGAGCTCGTTCTGCGCCTTGTCGAACTTGCCGCGGACCTGATCCTTGGCCTTCTTGCCCGCGTCGCATTCGTTCAGCGCGCGCTGCATGTCCACCACCGCCACGCGCATCTCCGCCCGGGCGGCCGTGGCGAAGGCCAGGGCCGCGACGCTCGCGATCACGAGCAGCCGGCTCGCGCGGTTGTGCTGGATCCGATGACCGATGTGCATCCTCCACCCCTTGTCGTACGCGATGGTTCAGAATTGGAACGGTCCGCCGAACGAGAAGCCGATCAGCTGCTTCTGGTCGTGCTCCTGGGTGTTGAACGGAAAGCCGAGCTCCACCCGCAGCGGTCCGAGCGGTGACAGCCAGCGCACGCCCCCGCCCGCCGCGTAGCGCGCGTCGTCGATGATGTTGTTCTGGTCGCCACCGTAGGCGTTGCCGGCGTCGACGAAGAGCACGCCCTTCAGCCCGATGCCCTGCACGAGCGGGAAGATGACCTCGTTGTTGAGAATGATCTGCGAGGTGCCGCCCACCGGCGTGGTCGAGAAGACCTGGCCGCGCGTGTTCTTCTTCGACTGGAAGGGGCCCAGGGTGCGCGGCTCGAAGCCGCGGATCGAGTTGATGCCGCCCGGGAAGTAGCGCTCGAAGAGCGGCAGCTCGTCGTGGTTGACGCCGGTATCGCCGGTGCCGTAGGCGACGTCCGCGCCGAACGAGTAGGTGAAGTCCCCGAAGGTCTTCGAGCGCAGGAAGGTGTAGTACCAGCGCTCGCGCGCCTCGGCCTTCAAGAATTGCTCTCCCCCCAGACCGGCCACCTCGACCGACAGGTCCTGCGCCGAGCCGGCGGTGGGATCGAAGTAGTTGTTGAGGGTGTTGCGCGAGATGCGCGGCGTGATGCTGCTGATCAGGCTCGTGCCCTCCGCCTCGCGGATGTCCACCGGCGCATCGAAGCCGATGTCGCTGATGGTCGCCCGCTCGAGGCGATAGTCGGCGCCGATGCGGAGCTCCTCGAGCGGGATGCCCCACAGCGTGTCCCACCCGAACGCGGTGACCGGGTAGGTGACCTGGACGCTGCCGCCGGTGCCCGTGCGCGAGAACTCCTCGAAGCGCAGGCGCCAGCTGAAGGCGTCGAAGCCGAGCGTCAGGGGGGTGCCGCGGAAGTACGGCTCGGTGAACGACAGGATGATGTTGCGTCGCACCGAGCCCACGTCGCCGTTCAGGACGAGCCGCTGCCCGCGTCCGAACAGGTTGTTCTCCTGGATGCGGACGTTGAACAGCAGGCTGTCCGCCGAGCTGAAGCCCGCCCCGGCGCTGAACGACCCGGTCTGCGCTTCCTTCACGTCGACGACCACGTCCATGCGATCCTCGGCCGCGGCGCTCTTGCGAGTGGTGACGTTCACCTCCGAGAAGAATCCGAGCCGCTGGATGGCTTCCCGGCTCTTGCGCAGCTTCGTGGCGGAGAACAGCTCCTGCTCCTGAAGGCGCATCTCGCGCCGCACGACGTAGTCGCGTGTCTTCGAATTGCCGGTGACCTCGATGCGGTCGACCGTGACGGGCTTGCCGCGCTCGACCTGGAACGTGACGTTGACGACCTTCTCTTCGGGATCGACCTCGGTGGCCGGATCGATGTTGGCGAACGCGAAGCCGCCCTCGGAGAGATCCTCGGTCAGCCGCTGCACGTCGTCGCGCAGCGCGCTGGCGCTGAACACCTCGCCCGGCCTGGTCGCGAGGTCCGGCGGGAGCTTCTCCTGTGCCTCGGGGAGATCCTTGCCGGCGATCGCCACCTTGCCGATCTTGAACTCGTCTCCCTCGTCGATCTTGAAGACGACGACCAGGCCGTCTTCCCGGCGCTCGACCTTGGGCTCGTCGATGCGCACGGTGACGTAGCCGTGGTCGTAGTACCACGCGGTCAGCCGCTCGACGTCGGTGCGCAGCACGTCCTTGTTCAGGTTGCCCGCGCCCGTGAACGGAGTGAGTATCCACGCCTCCTTCGTCTGCAGCAGGCCACGCAGCTTGCGGCTGGAGAACGCCTCGTTGCCCTCGAACTCGATGTCCTTCACCCGCACCGGCTCCGATTCGCTCACCGTGTACCGGACGTCGATCTCGTTCTCGCCGACGGGGACGGTGTCGTAGGTGATCTTCGCGTCCAGGTAGCCCTTGTCCGCGTAGAGCTTCTTGGCGGCGTCGATTCCCTGCCGGGCCTTCTCCGGATCGAGGATGGTGTGCGGCCGGATGCGCAGCGCGCCTTCGATCTCCTCTTTCTTGAGCTTCTCGTTGCCCTCGACGGTGACGTTGCGCACCAGCGGCCGCTCGCTCACCCTGAAGGTCACGGTGACGCCCTTGGGCGACGGAGTCACCTCCGCGTTCACCTGGTCGAAGAAGCCCATGCCGTAGATCGCGCGAATGTCCTTGTCGACGTTTTCCTGGTCGAAGGGCTGTCCTTGCTGGGTCTGGAGGTGAACCCGGATCGCGTCCTCCTCGACGCGGATGTTGCCCTCGATCGCCACCTTGCTGACCGTTCGGGTCTCGCCGGGGCTCGTCGTGCGCGTCGGCGGCAGGAGCCGGGGCTCGGTCGACGGCTCGTCCTCCTGAGCCACTACCACCCGCGCCACCAGGCCGAGCGCCAGGGCCAGCATCGGCACCGCGAGCCACAACCTCCGCATCGCCCCCACCCCCGTCACCCCGCCTCCTCGGCTCATCCGACGCCGCCGCCGAGGCTGCCCCGGCGCGGCGCCAGGCCACCGATCGCCGGCTCGAGCCGGCCGCCGACGAGCCGCATCGTACGCTCCATCGCGGCCGCCAGCCGAGCGTTGTGCGTCGCCACGACGAGGGTGGCGCCGCACTCGGCGTTGAGCTCGAGCAGGAGATCGTGGACGCGCTCTCCGGTCTCCGGGTCGAGGTTGCCCGTCGGCTCGTCGGCCAGGAGGAGGCGCGGACGGCACATGACGCCGCGAGCCACCGCCACCCGCTGCTGCTCGCCCCCCGACAGCTCGCCCGGGCGATGATGCAGGCGCTCCGCCAGCCCGACGCGCGCCAGGAGCGCGGACGCCCGCGCGCGCGCCTCGCGCGGCGCCTCGCGCCCGATCAGCGCCGGCAGCATGACGTTCTCGAGGGCGGTGAAGTCGCCCAGGAGGTGGTGGAACTGGAAGACGAAGCCCACCTCCCGGTTGCGGAACGCCGCGATCTCGGCCTCGGAGCGCGAGAAGACCTCCACGCCGTCGATCAGCAGGCGGCCCCCGGTCGGCGCGTCGAGGCAGCCGAGGAGGTGGAGGAGCGTGCTCTTGCCGACCCCGGACTCCCCGATCACGGCCACCCGCTCGCCGGGGGCGATGTCGAGGTCGAGCCCGCGCAGCACCTCGACCACCGCCGGGCCGTCGACGTAGCGCTTCTCCAGCCCCCGAGCCTGTACGAGCGGCGTCACCCCGGCGGACATGCGGCGCTACTCATATCGGATCACCTCGACGGGAACCAGGCTCGCCGCCCGATGAGCCGGGGACAGGGCGGCGATCAGGCAGATGCCCACCGACACCAGCGCGACCACCAGGAAGTTCACCGGATCGATGCGCACCGGCAGGGTCGTCACCAGGAAGACGTCCTTCGGCAGATCGACGAACTGGTAGCGCGACAGCAGCCAGCAGCCGGCGAGCCCGAGGAGGTTGCCGAGCACGGTGCCGGCAACCCCGATCACGGCACCGTTCAGGATGAAGATGCGGCCGATGGCGGAGCTCGAAGCGCCCATGGACTTGAGGATCGCGATGTCGCGGCGTTTCTCCTTCACCACCATGGTGAGCGACGCCAGGATGTTGAACGCCGCCACGACGACGATGAGCGCCAGGACGATGCCGTACACCACCTTCTCGAGCTTGAGGGCCGAGAAGAGGTTGCGGTTCGCCTCCATCCAGTCGCGCGCCCGGTAGGGGAAGCCGCCGAGCGAGCTCTCCAGCTCGCGGGCCGTGGCGCGTGCGCCGTAGATGTCGCTGACGCGCACCTCGATCGCGCTGACGGTGTCGTTCAGATCGAAGAAGCGCTGGGCGTCGGCGAGCGCCATGTAGGCGAGCGAGGTGTCGTAGTCGAACATGCCCGAGTCGAACACGCCCACCAGGACGAACCGCTTCATGCGTGGCACCATGCCCGTCGGACCCGGCGTGCCGAGCGGCGAGATGACGTTCAGCACGTCGCCCGGCCCGACGCCGAGCTGCCGCGCCAGCTCCTGGCCGAGGATGATGCCCGGCAGCTCGACCGTGCCGCCGCCCTCGTCGGGCGGGAGGGTGATCGGCTGCGGGCGGCCGAGGGCTTCGAGGCTTCCGCTCTTCAGATGTCGCTCGATGTCGATCACGCCGCCGGCTTCCGCCGGATCGATGCCGCGTACGACCACCCCGGACACGCTCCGTCCGATGCCGAGCATCGCCTGCCCGTAGATGACCGGCGACGCGGCCACCACGCCGGGCTGCTGCCGCACCTTGCCGACGACGTCGCGCCAGTCCTCGAGGCCGCCGGTGTAGTTCGCCAGCGTGAGGTGGGGATTGAACCCGAGGATCTTCTGGCGCAGCTCGGACTCGAGCCCCGTCATGACGGCCAGCACGATGAGCAGCGTCGCGACCCCGATGGTGACGCCCGCGAGCGAGAGCGCGGAGATCAGCGACAGGAAGGCCCGCCTCCGCGAGCGGAGGTAGCGCACCCCGACCATCAGCTCCCAGCTCACGGCCGGCGCTCCGGGCGCAGCTGCGGAAAGAGGATGACCTCGCGGATCGAGGTCGCGCCGGTGAGCAGCATCACCAGGCGGTCGATGCCGATCCCGGCGCCCGCGGTCGGCGGCATGCCGTACTCGAGCGCGCGCACGTAGTCCTCGTCCATGGCGTGGGCCTCCGCATCCCCGGCGGCTCGCGCGGCGAGCTGGGCCTCGAAGCGCGCTCGCTGATCGTCGGGGTCGTTCAGCTCGGAGAACTCGTTGGCGATCTCGTGCCGTGCGACGTAGAGCTCGAACCGGTCGACGAAGCGCGGGTCGCCGTCATTGCGCCGCGCCAGCGGCGAGAGCTCGATGGGAAACTGGCAGACGAACGTCGGCTGCACGAGTTCGGGCTCCACCAGGCGCTCGAAGCAGAGCCCGAGGAGCTCGCCGGGCGCCATCCCCGGACGCTCGATGCCGCCGGTGCGCTCGGCGAGGCCGCGGATGGTGTCGGCGTCGAGCAGACGTTCGGGATCGATGCCGGATCGCTCTGCCACCAGGTCCACCATGGTGCGCCGGGGCCAGGGCGGCGTGAGATCGACGCGCAGGTCGCCGTAGGCAAGCTCCAGGCCGCCGGTGACGCTGCGCGCGACGCCCACCAGCATCTCCTCGGTCAGCGCCATGAAGTGTTCGTGCGTGGCGTAGGCCTCGTAGAACTCGAGCATCGTGAACTCGGGGTTGTGCCGGGTCGACAGCCCCTCGTTGCGGAACACGCGAGCGACCTCGAAGACGCGGTCGAGGTCTCCGACGATCAGGCGCTTCAGGTACAGCTCGGGCGCGATGCGGAGCTGGAGGTCGGTGTCCAGGGAATTGTGGTGGGTGACGAACGGCCGCGCGGTGGCGCCGCCGGCGACCGGCTGCATGACCGGCGTCTCCACCTCGAGATAGCCGCGCGCGGTCAGGAAATCTCGCAGATGGCGGATCACCGCGGCGCGAGTCTCGAAGATGCGACGCGCATTGGGGTTGACGATCAGGTCGAGGTAGCGCTGGCGGTAGCGCGCCTCGACGTCCTGGAGGCCGTGCCATTTCTCGGGCAGAGGGCGCAGCGCCTTCGCCAGCAGGCGCAGCTCCTGCGCCGCGATGGTGAGCTCGCGGGTGCGCGTCCGGAAGGGTCGGCCGACGACACCGATCACGTCTCCGACGTCGAGCGCACGATAGTGCTCGAACGCCTGCTCGCCCAGCGCGTCCCGGCGCGCGTGCACCTGCAGCCCGCTCCCGCGGTCCTGGATCTGGACGAACCCGGCCTTGCCGAAATCACGCAGGGCGACGACTCGTCCGGCAACCCGGACCGCGGGTGCCTCCGCCAGCGCCGAGTCCTCGAGCTCCCCGAAGCGGGCGTGGACCTCGGCCGCGCGCTGGTCAGGGCGGAAATCGTTCGGATACGGGATCGCCCCTTGCGCACGCAGGGCGCCGAGCTTCCGCCGCCTGACCACGATCTGCTCGTGGTCGTCGGGCATGCCTACCGGATCGAAAGTCGACGGTTTCTACTGGGTCCGACGCAGCCGGTCAAGGAACGATGGCGCCGCCGCCGTCGAGCACGAAGACCGCCGAGCGCGCGCTCGCCCCGACCAGGTCCGCGACCACGGCCACGGCGTCCCCCCGGTTGGCGGCAAACGAGCCGAACTCCTCGATCGCGCCGCCGAGAGGCGACGGCGCGCCCGGTAGCGCGAGGACGTCGGCCGCGAGCGGTCCCGCGTCGGCTGCCGGCACCGCATCCGCCCGCACCCGGTAGAGACCCGGGGGCGCGGTCGAGCCGATCAGCCGCCCGAGAAACACCGCGTGGCTGCTGCCCATCACCGGCGTCGAGAACCCCCGGAAGCTCCCGCCCCCCGGCGCCGCGTCACCGGTTCCGAGGAGCAGCCCGGCGGCATGGGGCGACGCGAGGAAGAGTCCCTCCTTGCCGCCCTGATCGAGCGTGGCGCGGAAGCCGACCAGCGTGTCGCTCGCCGTCGGGGGGTCGAAGGTGTCGAAGCGGCCGCCGAGCCGCCCCGGAGCGCCACTGCCCTGCCGTGCCAGCAGCAGCATGCGCGAGCCGCGGCGCAGGATCAGCCTCGGCTCGTCCCCGGTCCCCACCTGTGCCACGAACGCCATGCTCCCGCCGCGCAGCACGGCCGGCGTTCCGAAGTTGTCGAACCGTCCACCCCCCGGCGCCGCCTTCTTCGCCTGCGCGACCGGCCGCGGGCGCCCGCCCCGCTGGAGCAGGAGCGCGCGTGGCGTCTTGCCTCCCTCGAGGGTCGCCTCGAACGCGATCTCGCCGCGCGGCCCGACGTCGGGACGGGTGAGCGAGTCGATCGTGCTGGCGAAGAAGTCGACCAGCCGGCCCCCGCGCACCTGCTGCGAGCTCTCCGCCGCCATCCGGAGTCCGCGCGCGCCGCTGGCGACGATCGCGCGGCTCGCCACCTTGCTGCCGGTGACCTCGACGCCGAAGGCGACGACCCCGGGGGCGTCCCCCGCGGGCGGATCGAAACCGGCGAACGTGCCGCCGAGACCCGTGGGGGCGGCGCCGCCGACGAACGCGAGCATGTCGAGCGAGCCGTCGCGGCTCGCGACGAAGATGCCTTCGCGAGTACCCGCGAAGACGGCGGCGTCCGCCGACTCACGCACACTCGGCTGGCTGAAGCGGAACCGCTCGTCGCCCGTGTCGATGTCGCTCGCCTGGCCCACCTTGGCCAGGGTCGAGAACGCCCCCCGCCGTTGCACGATGAGGAGCGGACCGCTTCCGGTGACGGACGCCGGAATCACCAGGCTGTCGTCGTCGGCGATCACCGGATCGCGCAGGCGCACGAGCGACCCAACGGCGGTCTGATCCTTCGCCGAGACGATTCGCTGCAACGAGCCACCGGGGCTCGCGACGAAGATCGCGGATCCGCCCTCCCCGCCGCTGAGCGTGGCGCGGAACGCGACCGTGCCGCCGGCGTTGATCGACGGCGTGAGCGACGACGGCAGCGAGCGGATCGTGACCGTCGGACCCTCGACGCTGGCGCCTTCGAGGACGACCGCCTGCACCAGCGGGACCGCTCCGGAGGTATCGACGCGAAAGACTCCCGCCGTGCCGTCCTCGCTCAGGTCGCCGCGGAACGCGAACGTGCCGCCGTCGTTCATGGACGCGCCGGTGACGCTGCGGAAGGTGCTGCCAACCGGACTCGCCTCCCCGGTCTCGACCACGCGCTGCAGCCCGCCGGGCCCCGAGACGAAGAGGCCGTCCCGGCCGCTCGCCACGGTGCCGCGGAAACCGACGCGCCCGTCCGTCGCCACCCCGATGAGCCGCAGCCCGGTGAAGATGCCGCCCGAGGGCGCCGCCGATCCGGTACGGACCGCATCGGTCAGGACGCCGTTGGTTCCCACGAAGAGACCGGTGGCGCCGTCGTCGAGCACGGCCGTGAAGGCGACCTGTCCCTTGCTGCCGGAGGCGACCCCGGCGATGAACTCGGCGAAGGTTCCGCCGCCCGGCGCCGGTTCACCGGTGGCGGCGACGACGCCGGTCGTGCTGCCGCAGCGCTGGAGAATCCGGCTGCCCCCATCGACCAGGAACGCCCGCACCGCCGTGCAGCCGCCCGGGCCGAGGGCGGGTGGGCTCACCCCCGCGACCACGCGGCCGTCCGCCAGTACGTCGCCGGCGGCGACCACGTGCGCGATGATGTTCCCGTCGCGACGGAACGCACCGCTGGAGCTGCCGAGGAACGAGACGCTCCCGTCGGCCATGAGCGCGAGGCTGGCGAAGCTGGAGAACGGCAGGCCCAGGGGCGATTGGCGGCCCGTCACCACCACCGGCGTCGAGGCTGCGTGCACCCCCGCCGCCAGCAGGAGCGCAAGCATGGATATGAGCCGCCACCCAGGCACGATCCGGACCTTACGGGGCAATTCCGATGCCAGCAAATCTCGCCGGATCCAGCGCGAACTCACCGGCGCCCGGAGGCCGCGGTGCGGCGATCGTGCAGAGGTGCACGACCGACCACCCTCAGGAACGAAGCTGGCGAACAAGCTCCGGAAGCCGGTCGAAGGCCGGCCCGCGTTCGACCCGAACCTCGCGGCTGCCCCGGCGATGCGTGATCGACACGTGGCCGAGCTCGATCAGCCGAGAGAGGGCGTTGCCGAACGTCACCACCGAGCTTCCCTCGGGCTTGCGTGCCTCCCCCAGGAGCAGGCTGGTGGCGAACTCTCCTCGCATGCGCTGGACGAGCTCGGGCTGCTTGATCGGCCACTCGTGCAGCGCCGTCAGCGTTCGCGCGGCGACGAGGTAGGCCTCGCGGAAATTCTCGAGGATGCCGGCGGTGGCGAGCACGACGATGTGATCGGGCCGCACGACCTCGCCGTCCAGCGCCCCCGTCTCGCGGTAGTAGGCCAGCCAGCGGGTGAGCTCGGCGGCCAGCGCCTCGCGCTCGGGGAGCGGGAATTCCCAGCGGTAGAGGTCGAGCCACCAGCGCACGTGTTCGTGCAGGGCGCCCAGCGGGACGCCGGTGAGGAGCGCTCGCGTCAGCAGCGCGGGCACGAGGAAGAAGTGCAGGGTGTTGTTCTTGTAGAAGTCGAGGTTGGTGCGCTTCGCGGTGGGGGCGTGGAGCACCACGCCGTCGCCGTCGACGACGCGCTCGACCAGCCCGCCGCTCTCGAGCCAGGCGAGCCCCTCGGTGAAATCGGAGCCCTCGTTGCGCACCAGCGACGCCGTGAGGTTCGCGCCCTGCACGCGTAGCAGGGCCAGCAGCGCGTGCGACGCCTTGCGGAAGTCCTCCAGCCGGCACGCCCGTTGCGGCGCCCCGAGGAGCGCGGTGGCGCTGACGGAGGTCGCCCCGGCGACGGCCGCCGCGTTGACCTCGCGCAGGATGCGGAACCCGAGGCGCTGCACGAACCGCCGCTTCTCCTCCTCGATGGCTGGCTGCCCGCCCCCCTCGTGGAAGCGCTCCCGCCGGCCGTCGAGCGCATGCTCGAGGGAGATCGGCGTCCCGTAGCTCACGTACGCCATGCCGAAGCGCTTCGACAGGATGCTGCGCGCACGCAGGAGCGCGCCCAACGACTCGCGCTCCTTGGCCTCGCCCGAGACCTCGCGAGTGTAGGTCTCCTCCTCGGGGATGCGACCGTAGTGGATCGACACCGGGACCAAGTAGAGATCGCGGCGCACGCCCTGGCAGAAGGCGTTCAGGATCGCCGCCAGCATGCCGAGCTTGGGCGTGAGCATCTTGCCGGTGCGCGCGCGGCCGCCTTCGATGAAGAACTCCTGCGTGTAGCCCTCGCGGATCAGGAAGGTGAGGTACTTCTTGAAGACCATCTTGTAGAGCTCGTTGTCGTCGAACGACCGGCGGATGAAGAACGCCCCGGCGCCACGGAAGAGCGGGCCCATCGGCCAGAAGCTCAGGTTGATGCCCGCGGCGATGTGGGGCGGCGACAGGTAGTTGATGTGGAAGATGTAGGTGAGGAACAGGTAGTCGAAGTGGCTCCTGTGGCATGGCACGAGCACGATGGGATGCTCGCGCATGCGCTCGACGACGCCCTCGAGCCCGAGGGTCTGGAGTCCCGAGAAGATGCGCGGGAAGACGCGGTTGAAGACGAACGCGATGATGCCGAAGTAGAGCCCGTTGAAGTGCGCGGCCATCTCGTCGACGTAGCCGCGCGCCTCCTGCACCACCTTGCGCCGCGGCACGCCGCGCTCCGCCGCCAGCCGCCGCGTCAGCTTCGCCAGCTCGGGATCGCGCAGCACCATCTCGCGCACCACCCGGCGCGGCAGCAGGGTCGGCCCGAGGACCACGCGCTCCTCGCGATAGAGGAAGATCTGGAGCATGCGCGCGAGCCGCCGCGCCATGCGCTCCTCACCCTCGCGGCGGTGCTCCTCGACGAAACGGTGCAGGCCGATCTCCTTGCCGAGCGTGAGCTGCGTCTGGCCCGCGTTCCAGAGATAGGTGAACAGCCGCTTGGCCTCGCCCGGCGCCTCCTGCACGCTGTAGAGCAAGGTCGCGAAGCGGGACTCGCGCTTGTGAAAGCCCGTCCCGGGGAAGAGGGCGATGGGCACGAGGAAGGCCGGGCGCGGTGCCGCGGCCGCCGCACGCACCACCTCGCGGAGGAACTGCGGTCCGAGGCGCGCCGCGGCCAGCGCGCGGCGGCGCCGGCCCGCGACCACGCGGCTGCGCATGAAGATCAGGACCGGCTCGCCCGCCTCCACCAGCCGCGCGCAGCGCTCGACCGCGGGTGCCCCGCGACCGAGGTACCAGCGCACGATGTCCGCGAGCCGCCGCCACCAGATCGTGGACACGCCCGGAGCGAAGCGGGCGAGCGGCAGTCCCTCGCGCCGGAGGACCGCGTTCACCAGGAGATAGTCGACCGCCGAGCGGTAGCGCATGACGTAGATCACGCTGCCCTGGCTGGCGAGCTGACGGACGCGCTCGACGAGCTCGGGGCGCACGCGCACGCGTGCGAACACCAGACGGACGAGCAACCCGACGAGGGCGCCGAAACGCTCCAGCATGGCAGAGCGCGCCGGCACGTGACGCGAGGACGCGTCGGGCAGCGCCCGTTCGGGGATGCCTGCGGCAGGGCTCGCCAGAGAGTCCGGTTTAGGCGCGGCCCCCGTCAAAAGCAAGGCGCAGCGAGCGCTTGTTGTTGACAGCACGCGCGCGGCGCGCGTTCCTGGTTGCATGCCGAGCGCGAGTGCCGCCGACGACGAGCGGGTGGTCGACGAGCCCGCTCGTCTCGACGCCTTCGTACGGCGCGTCTACCCCGCGCTGTCGCGGCGCGTCGCACATCGATTGATCGATGACGGACTCGTGCGGGTGAATGGCCGCGTCGCTGCGAAGGGGACGCGGCTGGTCGCGGGCGACCGCGTGGTGCTGCCGGCGGTGCGGCTCGAGCCGGAGCCGGATCTGCCGGTCGTCATCCTGTACGTCGACGCGCGGCTGATCGTCGTCGACAAGCCCGGCGGCATGCCGGCCCACGCCCTCGACCCGCGGCAGCGCGGCACGGTGGCGGCGTTCCTGGCAGGGCGCTTCCCCGAGACCGCCGGACTCGGGGACGCGCTGACGAGCGGCCTCGTCCATCGTCTCGACACGGGAACCTCCGGCCTCCTCCTCGCAGCCCGGACGCCCGAGGCCCACGCGACGCTACGCGCGGCTTTCCGCGCCGGCGCGGTGGCGAAGCGCTACCTCGCGCTGGTGGCGGGTACCCCGCCTTTGCATGCCGCCATCGAGCGCGCACTCGCGCACGACCCGGGGGACCGCCGTCGCATGATCGCCGCCCTGCCCGGCCAGCGTGCCTGGCCGGCACGCACCGAGATCACCACGCTCCGTTCGAGCGGCGGCCGGGCGCTTCTCGAGGCGACCCTGCACTCCGGCGTCACCCACCAGGTACGGGTCCATCTCGCCCTGCTCGGCTGTCCCGTGCTGGGCGACGCGCTCTACGGCGGCCCGGACGCCGGCCTCTCGCCTGGCCGCCACGCGCTTCACGCATCCAGCGTGGCGCTCGCCGGCCTGCCTCGTCTCGACAGCGACCTGCCGCCCGATCTCGCCGCGCTCCTCCCGAGCTGAGCTCGTGCCGAGCTGAGCTCGTGGCGCGCGCCGCCTGCTGGCCCGCGCAGCCAGGTGCCGCGCGGGGGCGCTCCCGATCAGGCCGCCGCGGCCTTTCCCTTGCCGCCCCGCGGCTCCTTCGCGGTGCTGCACGGGGTGCAGAGGTTGTTCACGTTGTTCGGGTCCTCGACCAGGCCGTCGTCGATGTTGTGGCAGACCTTCTTGCACGAGGCGCAGATGAAATAGACGCCCTCGATGGTCTTGTTGATGCGCTCGCGGTTCAAGATCCGCCCCTTCAGCTTCTCGATGCGGATGCCGAGGAGCTCCTCGTACTGCCGCTTGATCTTGCGCCGCCCGGCCTCGTCCTTGGGAAGCTCTTCCTCGGTCTCGTCGACCGCGGGCTCTTCGTCGTCGAGCGGACCGTACGCCTTCGCTTTCGACCCGGCGCCCTTGTCGCTCTTGCGCGCGCGTGCCATGCGAGCTCGAAACCTCCTCAACGGGTGCGGCGGGTGTAGCCGCAGTTCTTGTCGCACACCCAGAAGAACCCACGGGGTCCGGCGCCGGCGTACTGGACGACCCGCGTCTCGGCCCCACACGACGGGCAGAGCACCTTCCTCGTCCCCTCCCCGCTCTTCTCTGCCGTCTTCGCCTTCTTCTCGGCCATCGTCACCGTGCCCGGTCAGGGGCGAACGTCCTTGTATACGAGCGCCTCTTCGGGGTGTCAAGGCACACGCCTCTGCTTGAGCGGGTCCAGGGGCCGTGCTAACGCCGACGCCATCCATGCGCGTGCACCTGCATCCGCAGGGGCGCACCGTCGAGATCACGGGACGGCGGCCGGTCGGACGCCTGCTGGCCGAGCTCGGCGTGCTGCCCGGAACCGCCATGGTGATCCGCGGCGACGTCCTGCTCCTCGACGGCGAGATGCTGGAAGACGGGGACGACGTCGAGGTCCGCGCCGTCATCTCGGGAGGCGCCGCGTGAAGTGCACGCGGTGCCGCGCGAAGGCGGAGGTCCACCTCCGTGCGCACAACGCGGGCTTCTGCCGTCCCTGCTACCTCGGCTTCTTTCGCCGTCACGTGGAGCGCGCCATCGCCGCTGAACGCATGTGCACCACCGACGAGCGCGTGCTCGTCGCCGTTTCCGGCGGGAAGGACAGTCTCGCGCTGTGGGACGTCCTCATCGAGCTCGGCCACCGCACCACGGGTCTGTACGTCGCCCAGGGCATCGGGGGCTATTCCACGCGCTCCCAGGAGAAGGTCGAGGGCTTCGCGCGCCAGCGCGGGCTCGAGCTGCGGATCGTCGATCTCGACGACGAGGGTCCCGGTCTCGCCGTGCCCGACGTCGCCGCGAGCACGCGGCGCTCCCCCTGCTCTGCGTGCGGAACGCTCAAGCGGCACGTCTTCGATGAAGCGGCCGTGGCGGGCGGGTTCGACGTCCTCGCCACGGGCCACAATCTCGACGACGAGGCCGCTCGCCTGCTGGGAAACGTCCTGCGCTGGCAGGTCGATCACCTCGCCCGCCAGCGCCCGGTGCTGCCGCCCACCCATCCGAAGTTCGTGCGCAAGGTGAAGCCGCTATTCCTGCTCGGCGAGTACGAGACGGCGGTCTACGCGTTCATGCGCGGGATCGACTACGTCGTCGAGGAGTGCCCGAACAGCGTCGGGGCGACGCAGCTGGTGTACAAGGATGCGCTCAACCGTCTCGAAGCCGCCAGTCCGGGCACCAAGCTGTCCTTCGTCCGCGAGTTCCTGCGCGGAGGACAGGCGGCCTTCGCAGCACGCGCTGCCGAGCAGGAGGGTCCACCCAACGACTGCGCCCGTTGCGGGATGCCCGCATGGGGCGAGGTGTGCAGCTTCTGCCGGCTGGTGGCGGAGGTCGAGCGCAAGCGAGCGCGCCGCGTCGGCGGGCCGGCGGCGTGACGGAGGCATCGAGCGACGACGGCTCGGCGCGCGCGCTGCTGCGCGAGCGCGAGCCGGTCTTCCTGCTCGACCGCAAGGGCCGGGGATACCTCCGCACGCTGCGCCCGGGCGCTCGCATGACCGTGCGCGGCGCCGCCGTCGCCTGCGATGCGGTCATCGGCCGTCCCGAGGGATCGACGGTCGAGACCGCCGCCGGTGAACGGCTCCTCGTCCTGCGTCCGACCTACGCGCAGCTGATCCCGCGCCTGCCCCGCCAGGCGCAGCCGATCTATCCCAAGGACGTCGGTCCCCTGCTGCTCTGGGGAGACATCGGCCCGGGCGACCTCGTCGTCGAGATCGGAACCGGCCCCGCGGCCCTCACCCTCGCGTTGCTCCGCGCGGTCGGCCCCACGGGCCGTCTCGTCTCCTATGAGGTGCGGGAGGACTTCGCCGCCACGGCGCGCGACAACGTCGCTCGCTACCACGGACCGGCTCCCAACTGGACGCTCCGGGTGGCCGACGCGTTTGCCGGTCTCGTCGAGCGCGGCGTCGATCGCATGGTCGTGGACCTCGCGGAGCCCTGGCAGCTGCTCGATCACATCGCAGCCGCCTTGCGTCCCGGTGGAGTCCTCACCGCGTTCGTCCCCACGGTGCTGCAGGTGAAGGAGCACGTCGACGCGCTCCGGGCCCACGAGCGCTTCGACGCGGTCGAGGCCCTCGAGACCCTGCTGCGGTTCTGGCACGTGAGCGCGCGCAGCGTGCGCCCGGAGCACCGCATGGTGGCGCACACCGGGTTTCTCGTCGTCGCGCGGCGCGTTGCCGACACGCTGCGGACGGGTTCAGAATTGACTCCCTCAAACCCCTTTGGTACCGAGGAGTTGGACGCGAGCCACGCCGCAGGGTCGACGCACGATGACGAAGGCGGAGATCCGCCAGAGGATCTGGAAGACGATTGAGCGCGAAGGCGTCGGCCGCTTCCCGTTCTCGCCTGGTCGCATCCCGAACTTCGTCGGGGCCGAGCAGGCGGCCCAGCTGCTGCGCGAGATGGCCGTCTGGCGCCGTGCTCTCGTGGTCAAGGTGAATCCCGACGCGCCCCAGCTCCCGGTCCGCCGCCTCGCCCTCGAGGAGGGCAAGATCGTCTACATGGCGGTTCCACGCCTACGCACCGAGAAGTGCTTCATCGAGATCGACCCGCAGCGCTTCGGCAAGCGCGCCGCGCTCGCCGCGAGCATCGGGGGCGCGTGTCGCTTCGGGCGCGCGGTGTCGCCTCGCGAGATGCGGCCCGTCGACCTGATCGTGTGCGGCTCGGTCGGCGTGGGACGCGACGGGGCGCGGGTCGGCAAGGGCGGCGGATACTGCGATCTCGAGTACGGCCTGCTCCGCGAAGAAGGCAAGGTCCGCGAGTCGACCCCCATCCTCACCACGGTGCATCCGCTGCAGCTCACTCCCGACCGGATTCCGATGCTGCCGCACGACCTGCCGGTGGATTTCCTCGTGACGCCCTCGGAGGTGATCGCCACCCGTCCGGCACATCCACGGCCCCGGGGCATCTACTGGGACCTGCTGCGCTCGCTCAGGATCAACGCCATTCCGCTGCTGCGCAAGCGGCTGAAGCGCGGGGTGAGCGGCGCGCCCTCACCGCGCCGGCTGTAGAGCGGCCGTCTACTCCTCGCCCAGCGCGGCGCGCAGCTCGGGCAGCGCGCGCAGCACGAAGCGTGGCGGTGGCGCGGTCCCGGGAACACCCTGCCCGTCGCGATCGATCCATGCCGCGTCGATGCCCGCGGCATGCGCCGCCGCGACGTCCTCGGCAAACGTGTCCCCGACCATCACGCCCGACGCCGCGGACACGTCGAGCATGCGCAGCGCGGTGTCGAGCATGAGCGGATGCGGCTTGCGGAGACCGAGCCCCTCCGACACGACGACGGCGTCGACCCGTTGCAGGATGCCGTGCCGGTGGAGCACCTCGTACGCGCCCGCGGTGTCGTCGAAGTTGCTCACCACGGCGAGGCGGTGACGGGGGCGCAGCTCGTCGAGCAAGGTCGCGTGCGCGGCGGGCAGCACGGTGGCCGACGCGAGCACCCGGTGATGGGCGCGGGCGAGCGCGGCGCCCCCTTCCTCGCACGCCCCGGGAGCGCACCCCACGCGCACCAGCGCACGCCGGAAGCGCTCCCGCGACGGCTGCTCGACGTGGTCGCGCGCGCGCTGCAGGGCGATCTCCTGGCTCACCGCGGCGAGCGCGAGCCAGAAGTCGTCGAGGCTGACGCCCGGAGCGTACCGCTCCAGAAGATCGCCGTGACCGGCGAGCGTCGTGCGCACCGTGTGCGAGCCCACTCGCAGGACGGGCAGCCGCGCCGGCTCGAGCAGCACGAGCGTACCGAAGAGGTCGAGCAGCACGCCCTCGTAGCGCGGCATGCGACTACTGGAGCGTGGGCGGGACGCCCCGTCCCGCGATCGACCGGCGCCCGGCGAAGCCCTCGCCCTCGCGATGCCAGAACGCGACCTCGGGCTCCCCGAACTGCCAGCAGAGCAGCACGGCCTCGCCGTGCAGCTCGCTGGGGAAGTCGACCAGCCCGAGCGCGACGTCCTTCAGCTGCGCGCCGCCGCGCTCGATCTCGCGCACGACCGAGTCGAGCTCCTCGATGAGGGCGCGCGCCTCGGGCCGGTGGCGGACGAGCTGCTCGCTCGACAGCGTCGCCGGCTCGACGCCGCGCGACGCCGCCAGGCTGCGCCGCTCCTCGTCCAGCCGCAGGGCACCGCGCTGCAGCCGCTCGAGCAGCATGGCGAGGCGCGGCACCTGCGCGTTGGCCTCGTCGACCGTGAAGAGCTTCGCCGTGGAGAACTCCTGCGTGAGTGCGGGCGACTCGTCTCGATTCGCCTCCCGGCCATGCGGCTCGAGACCGGCCGGGCGGACGTGGCCGGGAGACTAACGGCTCGGCCCGCGGGAGTCGAGGCGATCGCGCCCAGTCGCCTTGTCCGACCGGGGAGCGTGGGTTACAGTCCCGCCGCCGATGGCCGACGAGGATCCGAGCGAGCAGGGTGGCGAGGGCGAGGGACCCCGGCGCTTCTACGGCTTCGAGGAGGACATCAGCGACGTTCCCGTTCCCGACCTCCTCCCCATCCTTCCACTGCGCGGGCTCGTCATCTTCCCGTCGGCGATCGTCCCCCTGCTGATCTCGCGCGGCGCGTCGCTCAAGCTGGTCGAGGATCGGCTGAGCGGCGATCGCACGCTCGGCCTCGTGTCGCAGAAGAATCCCGAGGAGGAGCAGCCCGAGCCCGACGGCCTCTACGCGCGCGGCACGGCCGGTCGCATCCTGAAGATGCTCAAATACCCCGACGGCAGCGTGCGCATCCTGGTGCAAGGACTGCGCCGCATCGAGATACTGAGCTACGAGCAACGCCAGCCGTATCTCACGGCCCGCGTCCGCCAGCTGCAGGATCTGCACGAGCCGTCGCAGGACCTCGAGGCGATGCAGGTCGCCGTCGTCAACCAGTTCGCCAAGTTCGTCTCGATGATCCCCTACCTGCCCGACGAGCTGCAGGTCGTCGTGATGAACATCAAGGACCCGGGCAAGGTCTCGGACCTCATCGCGTCCAACCTGAACGTCTCCCTCGAGGAGAAGCAGGAACTCGTCTCGACTCTCGACGTGCGCGCGCGTCTCGAGCGCCTCTCGACCATCCTCGGCCGCGAGGTCGAGCTGCTCGAGCTGGGTCACAAGATCCAGTCCCAGGTCCAGTCCGAGCTGAGCAAGAACCAGAAGGAGTTCTACCTCCGCCAGCAGTTGAAGGCGATCCAGCGCGAGCTGGGCGAGGGCGACTCGCGTTCCGCGGAGCTCGACGAGCTGCGCCGCAAGCTCGACGAGGGCAACCTGCCCGAGGAAGCCAAGAAGGCGGCGGAGCACGAGCTCGACCGCTTGCGCATGATCCCGCCGGAATCGGCCGAGCACAGCGTGGTGCGCACCTATCTCGAGTGGCTGATCGCGCTGCCCTGGAACAGCTCGACCGACGACAATCTCGATCTGCACCACGCCCGACAGGTGCTGGACGAGGACCACTTCGACCTCGAGCGCATCAAGGAGCGCATCCTCGAGTACCTCGCGGTGCGCAAGCTCAAGCAGGACCCGCGCAGCCCCATCCTCTGCTTCGTCGGGCCGCCGGGCGTCGGGAAGACGTCGCTGGGGCGCTCGATCGCTCGCGCCATGGGGCGCAAGTTCGTCCGCCTGTCGCTCGGCGGCATCCGTGACGAGGCCGAGATCCGCGGCCACCGGCGCACGTACATCGGCGCCCTGCCCGGCCGCATCATCCAGAATCTGCGCCAGGCGGGCTCCAACAACCCGCTCTTCATGCTGGACGAGATCGACAAGCTCGGCATGGACTTCCGCGGTGATCCGGCCTCGGCGCTGCTCGAGGTGCTCGACCCGGAGCAGAACTTCAGCTTCCAGGACCACTACCTCGACGTGCCGTTCGACCTGCGCCGCGTCATGTTCGTGACCACCGCGAATCTCCTCGACCCGATTCCTCCGCCCCTGCGCGACCGCATGGAGGTGATCGAGCTCGCCGGCTACACCGAGGAGGAAAAGCTCGAGATCGCGCGCCGGCACCTGATCCCGAAGCAGCTCGGGGAGAACGGCCTCACTCCCGCGAACCTGACCTTCGAGGACGACGCCGTGATCCAGATCGTTCGCTCCTACACCCGCGAAGCCGGGCTCCGGAACGTCGAGCGCGAGATCGGCCGGGTGTGCCGCAAGGTGGCGCGCGCCGTCACGGAAGGGAATACGGAACCGGTCGTTTGCACGGTGGCGAAGGTGCGCGAGCTGCTCGGACCGGAGCGGTTCTTCTCCGAGGTCGCCGAGCGCACCGAGGAGCCCGGCGTCGCCGTCGGCCTCGCCTGGACGCCGAACGGGGGCGACATCCTCTTCATCGAGGCGACGCGCATGGTGGGCAAGAAGGGCCTGATCCTCACCGGGTCCCTCGGCGACGTGATGAAGGAGTCGGCGGAGGCCGCCCTCAGCTACGTCCGCTCGCGCGCCACCCAGCTGGCGATCCCGGCGGACTTCTACGAGAGTGCCGACATCCACCTCCACGTCCCGGCCGGCGCCATCCCGAAGGACGGACCGTCGGCGGGCGTGACCATGGCCACCGCGATCACCTCGCTGCTCACGGGCCGGCCGGTGCGTCCGAACGTCGCCATGACCGGCGAGATCACGCTCCGCGGCAAGGTGCTGCCGGTCGGCGGCATCAAGGAGAAGGTGCTCGCCGCGCGCCGCGCCGGGATCGACACCCTCATCCTTCCGAAGCGCAACGAGAAGGACCTCGAGGACGTCCCGCCCGGGGTGCGCGACCACCTGCGCTTCCACTTCGTCGATGCGATGGACGAGGTGCTCGCCGCCGCGCTCGCGCCGCGACCCGCCGACCGGGAGTCGCGGTTCGCGAGCGGCTGAGCCCGGCGCCCCGTCCGGCCGCCGTTTCCCGCTCCCACCATGCCCGAGCTTCGCAAAGATCCGCTCCTCGGCCGCTGGGTGATCATCGGCACCGAGCGGGTCCGCCGGCCCGGCGACTTCCGCAGCGAGCGGCCGGCGCGGCGGAGCGGGCCCTGCGCGCTCTGCGGCGGTCACGAGCAGGAGACGCCGCCCGAGGTGCTGATCTACCGCGACAAGCCCGACGACGGCGGGTGGCGGGTCCGGGTGGTGCCGAGACGGTTCCCGGCCCTGCGTGTGGAGGGCGACCTCGAGCGGCGCGGGCACGGACTCTACGATCTGATGAACGGCATCGGCGCGCACGAGGTCGTGATCGAATCGCCGCGCCACGAGGATGCGCTGGCGCGGCTGCCCGTGGCGGCGGTCGAGGACGTCGTCCGGGCCTGGCGCGACCGCATCGTCGACCTCAAGCGCGACCAGCGCTTCCGCTCGATCGCGATCTTCAAGGCGTACGGCCTCGCGGGCGACGTCGCGCTCGAGCATCCGCACTCCGAGCTCCTCGCCACGCCCATCCCGCCGCAGGGCCTGAGCGACGAGCTCCATCACGCGCGCCTGTACCACGACTACCGCGAGCGCTGTCTCTTCTGCGACATCCTGCATCAGGAGGCGGAAGAGCGGGCCCGGGTGGTGGTGGAGACCGATCACGTCCTCGCGTTCGCCCCGTTCGCCGCCCGCTTCCCGTTCGAGACCTGGCTGCTGCCGCGGCGCCACGTGCCGTCGTTCGAGCACAGCGGCGCCGTCGAGCTGCGCGAGCTGGCGCGGGCGCTGCGCACGGTCCTGCGCAAGCTCGAGGGCGCGCTCGGCGATCCCCCCTTCGACCTGCTCCTGCACAGCGCGCCCTTCGCCGAGGGCGACAGCCCGTACTACCACTGGCACCTCGAGATCACGCCGCGGCTGCTGCCGCCGGCGGGATTCGACTGGAGCAGCGGCTTCCAGGTGAACCCGATGCCCCCCGAGGACGCCGCCCGCTTCCTCCGCGACACCGCCGACTAGGAGAGCGACCCGAGACTCCGTCTCGGGTCGGGACGGAGAGTGAGAATGAGACTCGATGAACGGTGCGGGCGTCGTGCCGCGGCCGGCAAAGCCGGCGCGGCAGACCTACCGGAGCGCTACCCAGTAGCTGAGACGGATTTGCAGGCGGCGCAGAACGGATTTGACCAGGGCCTCGGCCGTGCCACGTTTTGCCGCGCCGGCTTTGCCGGCCGCGGCACGGCGGGCGCCCGGGTCACCGAACGCCACACGCTCGCCCCCGTTTCCGACCCGAGACAAAGTCTCGGGTCGGGCTAATCGCATGCGGGTGTGCATGCTCACCCCGGAGGCCTTCCCGTACGCCAAGACGGGCGGCCTGGCGGACGTGCTCGCCGCGCTGCCCGCCGCCCTCGCGCGGCTGGGGGTCGAGGTCACGGTGATGCTCCCCGCCTATCGCGAGGCGCTGCGGGTCGCCGGCGCCGTCGAGCACCTGGGTATCGTGCGCGCGCCGGTGTCGAGCCGGCTCGAGCCGGCGACCATCGTGCGGGTCGCCGGCGCACGCGTGCCGACGCTCATGGTGCAGGCGCCGCGCTACTTCGATCGCGAGGGGATGTACGGCGCCGACGGCCACGATCACCCGGACAACGCCGAGCGCTTCACCTTCTTCTGTCGCGCCGCCCTCGAGTGGCTGCGCGGGCTCGGCACACCACCCGACGTCGTCCACTGCCACGACTGGCAGGCGGCGCTGGTGCCGGCCATGGTGCGCGCCACGGCGCCGCTCTACCCGGAGCTGCGCCGCGTCCGCCTCGTGCAGACGATCCACAACCTCGCCTACCAGGGCCGCTTCTGGGCGGCCGACTGGCACCTGCTGAATCTCGACGGGCGCCACTTCACGAGCGAGGCGCTCGAGCTCTACGGCGATATCAGCTTCTTGAAGGCGGGGCTGGTGTTTGCGGACGTCATCACGACGGTGAGCCCGCGCTACGCGCGTGAGATACAGACACCGGCGCTCGGCGAGGGCCTCGACGGCATCCTGCGCGCGCGGGCCAGGCGCCTGCGCGGCATCGTCAACGGCATCGACTACGGCATGTGGAACCCGGCCACCGATCCCGTGCTCGCCGCGCGCTACGACGTCGGCGCCATGGGCGGCAAGGCGCGCTGCAAGGCAGACCTGCAGGAAGCGGTCGGCCTCCACGTCGCCGCCGAGCCGGCGCTGCTGGCGATGGTGTCGCGCCTGGCCGCCCAGAAGGGCCTCGACGTGGCGCTCGAGGCACTGCCGCAGCTGCTCGAGCACTCGGATGCTCAGGTCGTCCTCCTCGGGAGCGGCGACCCGCTCCTCGAGGCGGGCTACCACGCGCTGGCGCAGTCCTTCCCGGGCCGCGTCGCCATCCACGTCGGTTTCGACGAGCCGCTCGCCCACCGGATCGTGGCGGGGGCAGACGCCTTCCTGATGCCGTCGCGCTACGAGCCGTGCGGCCTGAGCCAGCTCTACAGCCTGCGCTACGGCACCGTGCCCGTCGTCCACGCGACCGGCGGCCTCGATGACACCGTGAGCCAATTCGACGCTGGCTCGGGTACGGGCACCGGATTCAAGTTCGCCCCCTTGACTGCCGCGGCGCTCCGGGACGCCCTCGGTCAGGCGCTGGATGCCCGGCGCGACGCGACCGCCTGGCGGCGGCTCCAGGAGCGCGGCATGCGCGAAGACTTTTCCTGGGAGCGCTCGGCGAGCGCATACCGCAACCTCTACGCGGAGCTGCTCGCCGCGCCGTCCTGAGGCCGCTGGGCGGTCCGGCGGCCGTCAGGCCGAGAACGACGACCCGCAGCCGCAGGTGTGGGTGGCGTTCGGGTTCACGAACTTGAACCCGCCACCGTGCAGGCTGTTGACGTAGTCGATCTCGAGACCGCGCAGATAGGGCGCGCTGGCCGGATCGATGCGTACCTGGACGCCGTCGTAGTCGAGTACCTGATCGCCGTCCTGGATCTGGTCGTCGAAGTCGAGCTGGTAGCTGAATCCCGAGCAGCCGCCTCCGACCACTGCGACACGCAGGGCATGACCGTCAGAGAGACCCTCCCGGGCGCGGACCTTTCTGACCATCTCCACGGCGTAGGGCGTCAGGGTCACGACGGGCTCGGAACCAGCCTGGGGGGCATCCATGTCGCCAGGGTAGAGTCGGTGGTACCCGAAGTCAACGTCGAGGTAGCCCACTTGCGGACCGCCGCCCCATCGGGTCAGATGGCCTTGCCGATCCTCCGGATCATGCGGGTCTGCGAGGACGGCGGTGAAGCGCCGGCGCGTGCGGTGTTGCGCCCCATGGCATATGAGTTGCTGACCAGCCTCGCCTAGTCGACCCCCGTGTATTCGATGCAAGCTCTCGCCATTCCGCGCGCTTCCCAATCTCGAAGGCCGGCCCCTCTCGAGGCCTTCTCGCGCACCGAGAAGATCATCGCATTCTGCCGCGTGCTGCTCGCGATGGGGACCTGGGCCGTGGTCGTGGTCGATCCGAAGCAGCCGTCGTTTCACCCCGAGATCGGCCATGCGGTCCTCGGGTCGTATCTCGTGTTCAGCCTCGCGCTCCTCTTCGTCGTTCGAGGCGAGTACGTCCGCCAGGACCGCATCGGATACTTCTCGACCGTCGCCGACATCGTCTGGGTCTCGGTGATCACGCTCTTCACCGAGCGCGGGCCGAGCCCGTTCTTCCTGCTGCACGTCTTCGTGATCTCGAGCGTGAGCGTACGCTGGGGGCTGGCGGCGGCCGTGCCGGTGACGGTGATCCTCGCGCTGCTCTATCCGCTGACCATCTTCCTCGCGAGCCGGGTCACCGACAGCGAGGATCTCGCCTTCCATCGCGCGCATCTCTTCCGCCCGCTCTATCTCCTCGCGGCCGGCTATCTGATCGGCTACCTCGGCGAGCACGAGCGGCGCTCGAAACGCAAGCTGGGCTTCATGCTCGACCTGGTGGCCCCCGTCCGCCGCAGCCGCAGCCCGGGCCGAGCCATCACCCGGCTCGCGCGCCGGGCCATGCAGTTCTTCGGTGCCGGTCGCGGCGCACTGGTGCTGCGCGATCCCGACAGCGGGCGCTACTTCACGTGGGAGATCACGCGAACGGGTGGCAAGGTCCGGGTCGGTCTGCGCATCACCGAGGACGATCCGTGTCCCCTGCCCTTCGCCGAGGCGACCGAGGGCTTTCTCGCCAACGACCTGCGCCCCGGACGGTCGACCGCGCTGTGCTACGACGTCCGCTCCGGCACGATCGTGCGTCGCGCCATCACCGGCCAGCTCAAGCCGCCGCTGGCGTCCGCCCAGGCGCTGCTCGTCGCTCCCGTGCTGATCCAGCACGAGCTGCGCGGCCGCGCCATCGTGATCCGCGACTCGCGGCGCAAGTTCACGCGCGACGACCTGGAGTTCCTGCTCGTGCTGGTCGGGCAGGCGGCCGCCAGCCTGGAGACGGTCCGCCTCCAGGCGAAGGCCGAGGAGGTGGCGGTGCTCGAGGAACGGGCGCGCATCGCCCGCGACCTGCACGATGGCTTCATCCAGGCACTCGCGGGGATCGACCTGCGGGTCGAGGCGGCGAAGCTGCTGCTCCGCCGCGATCCCGCCCGCGTCCCGAAGGCGCTCGAGGATCTGCACGTCGCGGTCGACAGTGGCTATCGCGAGGTCCGTCATTACCTGACGGTGCTCAGGCAGGCCAGCCGCCAGGACTCCGATCTGGGCTCGACGCTCGACCGCCTGGCGGCCGAATTCGCCATCCGCGAGCGCCTGAAGGTCCACATGGCGCGGCCGCAAGCCGATCCGGGGCTGCCGGTCTCGACGGCGTACGAGCTGACCCAGATCGTACGCGAGGCACTGCACAACGCCGTGCGCCACGGGCGGGCGACCCAGGCCGTGGTCAAGCTCGGCGCACGGCCGTCACACGTCTACCTCGTCATCCGGGACAACGGCCGGGGATTCCCGAACGGCCACGGCTCCATCGACGGCGACGGCTTCTTGAAGCCGGCCAAGGCGCCGTGGTCGATCCGCGAGCGAACCGCGGCACTGGGCGGATCGCTGCGGGTGTGGAGCAAGCCAGGGCATGGCTCCGAGGTCTCGTTGCTGATCCCCGTGGCCGGTGCACCGCACCGGTAGATCCTCGTGGGAGGGTTTCAGATGAGCGTGGCACCGCGCAAGCGCCGTATCGTGATCGTGGACGACCACACGCTGTTCCGTGAGGGGCTGCGCACGATCCTCGAGACCGAGGACGACATCGAGGTCGTCGCGGACGCCGAGAGCGCCGAGGACATCGTCGAGCTGGTGTGGCAAACGCGGCCCGACGTCCTCCTCCTGGACATCCGCATGCCGCAGGGCAGCGGACTCGACGCCGTCCCCGCGGTCCTGAAGATCAGCCCCAACACCCACGTCCTCGTCCTCACCGCCTGCGACGAGAAGGAGGAGCACGTCCGGGCCTTCCGGCTCGGGGCCAAGGGAGTGATCCTGAAGGACTCGGCCCGCCAGACGCTCATGCAGGCGATTCGCACCGTCTGCCAGGGCGAGGTCTGGATGGACCCCCGCATGAGCGGCGCACTGGCGGAGGAGCTGTCGCACATCGGCACCGAGGGCGACCCGATCTCGACCCGCCAGGAGAACGGCCTCACCGAGCGCGAGCTCGAGATCGTCCGCCTGGTCGCGTCCGGGTACAAGAACAAGGAGGTGGGCGCGACGCTCGCGATCAGCGAGCGCACGGTCAAGACCCATCTCACCAACATCTTCCAGAAGCTCGGCGTCCGGGATCGTGTCGGTCTCGTCATGTACGCGCTCCGCCACAACCTCACGGCCGCCGCCTAGGGGCACCGGCAGCCCGGGCGCACGGTCGTCACCTCGAGCCGCTGGCCGTCGCTCAGCACGGTCACCGCACCGCAGCGATCGGTGCGGAGGACGCAGACGCCCTGCGCACGGTAGCGTGCCTCCACCTCGGGGGCCGGCAGGCCGTAGCGGTTGTCCGCGCCGACGGAGATCACCGCGACGCGCGGCCGGACGGCGGCCACGAAGCCCGGCGTGCTCGAGCTGCGGCTGCCGTGGTGGGGGACCTTGAGCACGGCGGCCGGCAGCTCGCCCGCCGCCGAGTCCACCAGGCTCCTCTCCGCCTCGACCTCGACGTCCCCGGTGAGCAACACGCTCGTCGCCCCGTACGTCAGGCGGAGCGTGAGCGAGGTCTCGTTGAGCGCCGGGATTCTCCAGTCCGCCGGCGGATGCAGCACGGCCACGCGGCCGGCGAACGCCGGTACCCCGGCACCCCGGTGCAGCTCGCGCACCGGCACGCCGGTCGACACGAGCGCGCCGACGAGGCGCCCCCACTCCCTGCCGCGACCCGGCCAGCCGGTCCACCAGAACTCGCGCGGGTGCAGACGCGTCAGCAGGTGCGGCAGGCCGCCCGAGTGGTCCGGGTGCGCGTGCGTCATCACGAGCGCATCCACGGTGCGGATCTTTCGCGTCGCGAGATAGGGCGCCACGATCGCCGCGCCCGTATCGAACCCGCTCCCGGCGAAGCCCCCCGCGTCGACGACCAGCACGCGGCCGTCGGGCAGCTCCGCGACCGCCGCGTCACCCTGGCCGACGTCCAGGAAGACCACGCGGAGCACGCCCGGAGCCCAGCGCTCGCGCACCCAGAGCCCGACGTCGACCAGCAGCGCGAAGCTCGCGGCGAGCGCGAGCCGCCGGGCGGCCCGCCCCCACGGCAGGATGGCGGCCACCAGGAGGAGGTACACGAGCGCCAGCTCGCCGGTGCTCGGACGCGACACGTCGAGCGACGCCCAGGACGGCTGCCCCAGCCGCTCGACGAGGGCCACGCCGGGCCGCAACAGGAGGCCGGCGACGCGGAACAGCGCCGCCGCACCGTGGGGGCTGACCGGCTCGATGCAGGCGCCACCGAGCCCGAGCACCACGACCGCGGAGCCGAAGAGCGGGATGACCAGCGGGTTGGCGAGCAGGCCCATCACCGAGACCTGCTGGAAGTGCCGGGCAGTGAGCGGGGCGGTGCCGACCAGCGCCGAGGTGGCGACCACCAGCGCAGTGCGCAGGCGCCCGCTCCAGCTCTTCGCGGCGGCGTGCGCCCACCGTCGGGTCCCGAGGACGATCGCCAGCACCGACACGAAGGAGAGCTGGAAGGCGATCTCGCGCGGTGCCCCCGGCCAGACGAGTGCGATGACGACCGCGGCCAGCGCGAGCGTCCTGAGCACGTCCACACGGCGGCCGCAGAGGACTGCACCGACCCCGAGCGCCACCATGAGCGCAGAGCGCAGGGTGGCGACCTCCAGGCCGGCGAGCGCGCTGTAGACGGTCACGGGGCCGAGGCTGCCCAGCGCGGCAACGCGGCGCACGTCGAGCGCGAGGAGCAGCCGCTGGCTGCGACCGACGAGCCAGCGGACCAGCGCAAAGCTCGCGAGCGCGACCAGACCGATGTGGGTCCCGGACACCGACAGCACGTGCACGACGCCGGCGCGGGTGAACGCCGATCGCAACCGGTCATCGATGCCGCTCTCGTCGCCCAGCACCAGGGCGCGCAGGACGGCGGCGTGCGGCGCCGGCACGGCGCGCGCGATGGCGCGGCCGAGGCGTGCGCGCCAGCGATTCAGCCGCATCATGACGTCCCGCGTCCGGTGCGGGACACGCTGGAGACGCCCCGGTCCCCAGATCGAGCCCACCACCCGGACGCCGCGGCGAGCGAGGTAGCCGGCGACGTCGAAGCTTCCGGGGTTGGCAAAGCCGCGGGGAGAGCGCAGCGTGGTCTCCGCACGGACCCCGTCGCCCACCCGCAGCTTCGGAAGCCGGCCGCCGACGGTCAGGCGCACCCGACCCGTCGCCCGACCGCGGCCGGCGCCGACCCCGACCGCGGTCACGCGGAGCACGATGAGCGTGCGACCTCCGCGGCCACCGCGCAGCTCCTCGATCTCGCCCTCGACGGCCGTTCGCAGCGGCAGCCCGAGGGCGGCCACGTCGGGCGCCGGCGAGGCGGCCCCGTCGATCGCCCGCACGCGCAGCGCCCCCACGCTGGCCGCGAGCAGGCCGAGCGCCAGCCACGCGAGCGGCCGGCCGCGTGGCAATCGCGACGCCGCGAGAACCGCCGCGCCGGTCACCGCGAGCCATGGCGCAGCCGGACCGAGCGGAACCAGCTGGGCGCCGACAACGCCCGCCGCCGTCACCCACAGCCCCGCCCGCACGTCCACCGTGCTCCTCTCCGGGCGGGCTGTCGAACGATCGCGTCAGGCCGTCGCGAGCTGCTCCTTGATGCGGCCCGCGAGCGCCGTGGAGATGCCGGGAACCTGCACCAGCTCGTCGAGCGACGCCTCGCGTACCCGGCGCATGCTGCCGAAGTGCCGCAGGAGCGCTCGCCGGCGTCCGGGCCCTACCCCCTCGACGGAGTCCAGCACCGAGATGAACCGCGCGCGGCGCCGCAGGTTGCGGTGGTAGGTATTGGCGAAGCGGTGCGCCTCGTCCCGGACACGCTGGAGGAGAAACAACGCCGTCGAGTTGGATCGCAGGATCACCGGGTTCTTCCGTCCCGGCAGGAAGATGCGCTCGGGACGCCGCTGGATCTCGCGGGCGAGCGCATCCCGGGCCACCCGCTCCTTCGCCAGCCCGATCACCGGCAGCGTCTCGAGACCGAGCCGCTCCAGCACGGCTCGCGCCGCGCCGAGCTGCCCCAGGCCGCCGTCGATCACCAGGAGGTCCGGCGGCTCGACCCGACGCGGGCTCTCCCGGAAGCGCCGCTCGAGCACCTCGGCGATCGACGCGAAGTCGTCGGTACCCTCGACGGAGCGAATGCGGAACCGGCGGTAGCCGTCCTTCCACGGCCGCCCGTCGACGAATGCCACCACCGCCCCCACCGTCTCGCCGCCCTGGAACGTCGCGACGTCGACGCACTCGACCCGCCGCGGCGGCACGCGCAGCCCGAGACGGCGCTGCAGCTCGACGACCTGCCGTGCGCCGTCCGCGGCCGCATCCCGGCGCTCGGCGAAGCTCTGCCGCGCATTGGCCTGCGCCATCTCGACCAGGCGGAGCTTGTCCCCGCGCTGCGGCACCACGATGGCCACCTTGCGGCCGCGGCGTTCGGAGAGGTACTCGGTCCGCACCGGCGCGTCGGAGATCGCGACCGGCAGGAGAATCTCGTCCGGCACGTCGCGGGCGGCTGCCTGGTAGAACTGCGTGAGCACCGCCTCGAGCACCTCCGCGTCGGGCAGCTCCCAGTCGTCGAACGCATAGGCCTGGTTCGAGACCAGCTTCCCGTCGCGCACGAAGAGGACCTGGACCTCGATGGCGCCGCCCTCGCGGTAGAGACCGAAGACGTCCTGATCGGCGCCCCAGTGCGCCACCACCTGCTGGCGCTGCTGGGTCTTCTCGATCGCCTGGATCTGGTCGCGCAGGCGCCCCGCTTCCTCGAAGCGTTCCGCCGCGGCCGCGGCTTCCATCCGCGCCCGCAGCGTCGTCGCGACCTCGCGGCTGCGACCCTCGAGCAGGAGCATCGCCTGCCGCAGGTGTTCCTGGTAGGCGCCCCGATCGACGGGCAGCACGCACGGTCCGAGGCAGCGCTTGATGTCGTATTCGATGCAGGGGCGGCTGCGATTGCGGAAGACGGCGTCGCTGCACGTCCGCAGCGGGAAGATCTTCCGGATGGTATCGAGCGTCTCGCGCACGGCGGAGGCGCTGTGGAACGGTCCGAAGTAGCGGCTGCCGTCCTTGACGATCCGGCGGGTCACCAGGACCCGCGGCCACGGCTCCTGGATCGTGACCTTCACGCTGACGTAGCTCTTGTCGTCCTTCAGCCGGATGTTGTAGCGCGGGTGGTACTGCTTGATCAGGTTGTTCTCGAGGATGAGCGCTTCCTTCTCGGTCGCCGTCACCAGGGTCTCGAAGTCGGCGAGCTTGCCCACCAGGAAGCGTACCTGGCTGCGCTCGTCGCCTCCCCGCAGGTACGAGCGCACCCGCGCCCGCAGGCTCACCGCCTTGCCGACGTAGATCACCTTGGCCTGCGCGTCCTTGAGCAGGTACACGCCCGGGCCGTTCGGCACCGCCGCCAGACGCTCGTCGAGCGTCGGAGCGGCCCGCTCCGGTCGGGTTGGAACTCCGTCCTCGCTGGACACGCGGCTCCTATCTTATCGGGACCGGGGCGGGAGCGGGAGCGTGCGGCCGGCGGCGTGCCGAGTCAAGCCGGCTCGCCGTCGGGGAGCTGCACCCCGAGCAGCCGCTCCTCGAGTCCGCGGATCTCGTCGCGCAGCGACGCGGCGCGCTCGAACTCGAGCTGCCGCGCCGCCTCGCGCATCTCGCCGCGCAGCGCGGCGATGCGCTTGGCGATCGCCGCGGGATCGGCCGGGGCGTCCGCCGCCAGCCCCCCGCCGTCGACGGCGACGGTCACGTAGTCGCCCTCGCACGCCACCACCAGCGGATCGCTGATCGCCTTGCGGATCGTCTGCGGCGTGATGCCGTGCTCGGTGTTGTACTCGCGCTGCGCGTCGCGCCGGCGACTCGTCTCGCCGATGGCTTTCCGCATCGATTCGGTCACGGAGTCGGCATACATGAGCACGGTCC
This sequence comes from uncultured delta proteobacterium, assembly GCA_963815115.1. Taxonomy (GTDB): domain Bacteria; phylum Desulfobacterota; class Binatia; order DP-6; family DP-6; genus CAVQLX01. The sequence goes on from CAWFFN010000007.1 coordinate 846,422, forward strand.
CGCGCGCGTTCCGCGCCGCCCGTCCGATGGTCTGGATGAGCGACCGCTCGGAGCGGAGATAGCCCTCCTTGTCGGCGTCGAGGATGGCGACCAGCGAGACCTCGGGCAGATCGAGCCCCTCGCGAAGCAGGTTGATGCCGACGAGGACGTCGAAGGTGCCCTTGCGCAGCTCGCGGATGATCTCGCTGCGCTCGATGGTATCGATATCGGCGTGGATGTAGCGCACCCGGATGCCGATGTCCTGGAGGTAGTCGGTCAGGTCCTCGGCCATCTTCTTGGTCAGGGTCGTCACCAGCACGCGTTCGGCCGCCGTCACGCGCGAGCGGATCTCTCCCACCAGGTCGTCGACCTGGTGGCGCGCCGGCCGCACGATCACCTCCGGATCCATCAACCCCGTCGGCCGGATGAGCTGCTCCACCACCCTGCTCTTCGCCATGCGGACCTCCCAGTCTCCCGGGGTGGCCGAGACGTAGAGCGCTTGCGGCACGTGGCCCAGGAACTCCTCGAAGTTCAGCGGCCGGTTGTCGAGGGCCGACGGCAGGCGGAAGCCGAACTCGACGAGCGTCTCCTTGCGCGACCGGTCGCCGCGGTACATGCCGCCGATCTGGGGCACGGTCACGTGGCTCTCGTCGATGACGAGGATGAAGTCCTTCGGGAAGTAGTCGAGCAGCGTGTACGGGGGCTGACCCGGCTCGCGGCCGTCGAGGTGGCGCGAGTAGTTCTCGATCCCCGGACAGAACCCCATCTCGGCGAGCAGCTCGAGGTCGTACAGGGTGCGCTGCTCGAGCCGCTGCGCCTCGAGCAGCTTGCGCGCGTCGCGCAGCTCGGCGAGGCGCTCCTTCAGCTCGACGCGGATGCCGTCGACGGCCTTCTTGAGCGTCGGCGCGGTGGCGACGTAGTGGCTGGCCGGGTAGACCGCCACCCGCTCGACCCGCCGCAGCACCTTGCCGCGCAGGGGATCGATCTCGGCGATCGACTCGACGGTGTCGCCGAACAGCTCGACCCGGATCGCACGCCCTTCCTCGTATGCCGGGTAGATCTCGACGACGTCGCCGCGCACCCGGAACGTGCCGCGGTGGAAGTCGTAGTCGTTGCGCTGGTACTGCATGTCGACGAGCTTGCGCAGGAGCACGTCGCGCTCCACGGTGTCTTCGTGCTCGAGGACGACCAGCATGTCGAAGTACGACGCCGGCGAGCCGAGGCCGTAGATGCAGGACACGCTCGCCACCACCAGGACGTCGTTGCGCTCGAGCAGCGCCTTGGTGGCCGCATGGCGCATCTTGTCGATCTCGTCGTTGATCGAGGCGTCCTTGGCGATGTAGGTGTCGGTCGAGGGGACGTACGCCTCGGGCTGGTAGTAGTCGTAGTAGCTCACGAAGTACCGCACGGCGTTGTCGGGGAAGAAGGTGCGGAACTCGTGGAAGAGCTGGGCGGCGAGGGTCTTGTTGGGCGCGATGACGAGGGTCGGCATGTTCACCTGCGCCACGACCTGCGAGACCGTGAAGGTCTTGCCGCTTCCCGTCACGCCGAGCAGGACCTGGTGGCGCTCGCCCGCGCGCAGCCCCTCGGCCAGGGCCGCGATGGCCTGGGGCTGATCTCCCTGCGGGACAAAGTCGGCGCGGAGCCGGAACGATCCGTCGCGGCGCATGGTGCGCGATGATACCAGCGCTGGGAGATCGCTCAACGCGTTGCGCGCCAGCGTGCCGTGTGGTTCACGGGCGAGATTCCGGCTTGAGGAGGGACTCATGCGGCGATTCGTGACCTGCTTCGTAGCGGCGCTCTGCCTCGTCCTCGCGGCGCACGCGCTTCCGGCCCATGCCGAGGACATGAGCTTCACCGTGGTCAACGTGGAGTTCGAGGGTACCAAGATATGGGTTCCCGGAACGCTGGTCGTCCGCAAGGGCACAAAGGTGAAGCTCAAGCTCATCAACAACGTGCCGGCCGACCCCAATCAGCACGGCTTCGCCATCCCGGCCTACAACATCGCCGAGGTCGTCACCCGTGGCGAGCCGAAGCAGCTCGAGTTCACCGCCGACAAGGAAGGCGTGTTTCCGATCATCTGCCAGCTTCACCCTGCGCACGTCGGGGGCGAGCTGGTCGTCTTGCCCTGAGGCTGGTCGGGGGGTGAGGCGCGCTCCGGCGACCTCGCCCGTTCCTCGCCGGTCCGAGCCGCAGCTCAGTGCTTGCCAGATCGCCAGCGCCGGTACTGCTCGTTGAACTGCTGGCGCTGGCTGGGATTCTGGTTGCGGTAGGCGTCGTAGTTCTGGCGCAAGCGCTTCTGCTCCTCGGGGGGCATCCCCTGGAAGCGCTGGAAGCTGTTCTCGAGCGAGTTGCGCCGCTGCTGGGGCATCTGCTGGTACCGCCGGTAGTTGTCCCAGGCCCGCTGCTGCTCCTCGGGAGAGAGCTGCTGCCAGTCACGCACGAACCGCTGCGCGTCGCTGGGCGCGGCCGTCGCCATGAGCAGCATCACGGCGATGAAGCCCCTCATCCGCTCGAATGCCCTCCGTTGCCGCCATCCACGGAGATGGTCTGGATGGCCTCGTAGTGCTGGAGCTTGTCGAGGTTGCGCAGGAGCGGCAGGTTGACGAACAGATCGGGTCGTGCCGTCAGCTCCGGCGGCGGCTCCCCGGGCAGCACGCGGGCGGCACGGCGCCGCTCGCGGGACGGCGGCGCGACAGTCGGCGCCGGTGTGCCGGCACGCTCCGCGATCCGCTGCGGCGCCGCGGTCAGCGCGCCCCCGGGTGCCACCGGGGCGGACACCGGACCGCTGTCCCGGAGCGACAGCCGGGCGGCGACCACCAGGATCGCCGTCGCGGCGAGTGCCGGAACCGCGATGCCGAGCCAGCGCCCGCGACGTTCCGGTGCCTCCGCGCCGTCGGCGAGACGCACCCGGCGCAGCGTGACCTGCTCGAGCCGCGCCGGAAGCGCAGCTTCGAGAGGGAGCGTGCCGAGCGCTCGATCGAGCGCGGCGTAGGCCTCCCATTCGCGCCGGCACGCCGAGCAGCGCTCCAGGTGCTGCCCGAGCCGGTCGGGCCGGCGTCCCGAGAGCTCACCCGCCAGGGCGACCGTCATCCATCGTTCAGCGCGTCGGCATCGCATGAGAAACCATTCCTCCTCAATCGACTACAGGAAATCGCGCAGCCTGTCCCGCAGGCCGTGCGTGGCCCGGAACAGGAGCGCCTTCACCGCTCCCTCGGTGGTGCCGAGAGCTTCCGCGACGTCGCGGTAGGCCATGCCGTCGAGCCGGGAGAGCAGCAGCGCCGCACGCTGCTTCGGCGGCAGCGCCGCCACCGCGGCCTCGAGCGCCCTGGCCAGCTCGAGGCTGGCCGCGCCGGCCTCGGGATCGATGGCCTCCGGATCGGGAAGCGGCGGCCCCTCCCGGGCCTCGGGCTCGTCCTTGCGCGGCTCCCAGAGGTCGACCCGGAGCTGGCGCTCCGGGCGGCGCAATTCGTTCAGGCAGAGGTTGGTCGCGATCGTGAACACCCAGGTGGAGAGCCTGCTCTCCGGGCGATAGCGCTGGCGGAAGCGAAACACCTGCACGAAGACGTCCTGGGTGATCTCCTCCGCCCGGGCGTCGTGTCCCAGCAGCCGACGGACGTATTGCAGCACGCGGGGCCCGAGACGCCGAAACAGCTCGGGGAAGGCGTGCTCCTCCCCTCGCTGCACCTGCAGCATGAGCTGGACGTCGGGGTCGGCCTCGGCCGCGCCGGCGGAAGAGTCCGGGCGCGCCTGGCCGCCCCCCGGGAGGCCGGCCCGCGTCATCGGTAGAGGAATTGTAAGCCAGGGGGCCGGGAGGGGATAGGCAGCCGCAAGCACCGTCCGTGGAACACCGCGACCGGCCCGAGGTTGCGGACGCTGGCCTGGGTGCCATGAAGCTGCTAACGCCTGACGAGTGACCGGCCAGCACCCCGATCCGTCCCTGGCGAGCCACCTGCGACGCGTGTCCTCCTATGTCGAGGGCACCGGTCTGACCGACGATCGCCTCGATCGCCCCGACCTGCGACGCGCCCTGGCGGCCTTCATCACGCTCAGGACCCCGGTGCTCCTCGATCGCTGGGTGTCGGACATCGGATCGGCGTTGCAGATTCCCGAGCACGATCGCCCCGCCGTCAAGGCGGATCAGGAGGCCGCTCTCGTCCGCTGGGCCCGGCACGTCGCCGACCCACACAACCTGGAGACGTATCTTTTTCTACGCAGCCATACGCGTCGCGGCTTCATCGCGCAGTTCACGGCGTCGCGCTTCCTGGTCGCGCAGATGCGTTTCGTGCAGCTCCTGGCGGAGGACCTGGAGCGCGAGTACGCCAACGACCGGCCTCGCGCCCGGGCGCTGGCCGGGCTCCTCGAGCAGGAGTTCGCCATCCGCATCCTCCACATCACCGACTTCTTCGTCGAGGGCCGCGAGGACCTGCTGCTCGAGCAGGAGGCGAGCTACCGGCGCACCATCGATCACACGCCGGCCTGCATCTTCATGGCGGATGCGGCCGACGGGCGCATCTTCTCGGCCAATGCCGCCGCCGAGGACCTGCTCGGGTACGAGCGCGCCGCGTTCGAGGGACGGGCCGTGGTCGACCTCCACCCGCCCGCCGAACAGGGGCGTGCCGAAGCCCTGCTGCGCAGCGCGCAGGACCAGGGTCACGCGAGCCGCGACGACCTCCACCTGCGCACGCGCTCGGGCCAGCTGGTGCCGGTCTTCGTCAGCGCCGGCTTCATCGACTACGGCGACCGCCACTGGCACCAGCTCATGTACGTCGACGTCTCGGATCGAAAGCGCCTCGAGGGCCAGCTCATCCAGTCCGAGAAGATGGCGGCGATCGGGCAGCTGGCCGCCGGCATCGCGCACGAGCTGCGCAACCCGCTCGCCATCGTGATGAACGCGCTCTACGATCTGCGCCAGGTGCTCGGTCCCGCGCCGCCCGAGGTCCTGGAGGATCTGCACATCGCCGAGGAGGAGATCAGCCGCGCCCAGGCGATCATCAAGAACCTGCTCGAGTTCTCCCGCGAATCGGGAGCGGAGATGGAGCGCGTCGACGTGAACGACCTGCTCACGCGCACCGTCCAGCTCATGCAGAAGTACCTGCAGAACGCCGGGGTCCGCGTCACCGCCGATCTGGGGGAGGTGCCGCCCTGCGTGGCGAACGCCAACGCCATGCGGCAGATCCTGCTCAACCTGATCACGAACGCCGTGCAGGCGATGCCGAACGGCGGCGACCTCTTCCTGCGCACCGCGCGCTCCGTCGGTGATCGCGTGCACCTCGAGGTCCGGGACACCGGGACGGGCATCGCGGCCGCGCACCTGCGCGACATCTTCAACCCCTTCTACACCACCAAGGCTCCCGGCCAGGGGACGGGCCTCGGCCTGTCCGTGGTGCATTCCATCCTCCAGCGCTATCGAGGCGACATTCGCGTCGCGAGCGAGGTCGGCGTAGGAACCACGTTCACCATCGAGCTACCCTGTCCCTGCCACGACGATGCCGGAGGCGAGCCCGCGCAGCCCTGACGCCGCGATGCCGGCGCGCATTCTGCTCGTCGAGGACGAGCTGAACATGGCCCGCACGCTGGCGAAGAACCTCGAGCGGGCGGGCTACGAGGTCGAGCACGCCCCGCATGGCGAGGCGGCGCTCGCCCGGCTGCAGAGCGTCACCTTCGACATCGTGCTCACCGATCTGAAGATGCCCGTCATGGACGGCATGGACCTGCTGCGGGCGATGCACGAGCGGCACCTCGGCGCCGCCGCGATCGTGCTCACGGGCTACGGCACGATCGAATCGGCGGTGGAAGCGATGAAGCTCGGCGCCGCCGACTACATCATCAAGGACGCGCGTCCGCAGGAGATCCTCCTCACCGTCGAACGGGTGCTTCGTCTCACCTCGCTCAAGAGCGAGAACGCGCGGCTGCGGCGGGAGATTCGCCGCCTGCACGGCTTCGGCGAGCTCATCGGGCACAGCGCGAGCATGGAGACGGTCTACCTGCTGATGGACGCCGTCAGCCACAACAAGAGCACCGTGCTGCTGAGCGGCGAGAGCGGGACCGGGAAGGAGCTGGTCGCGCGCACGGTGCACCAGCGCGGCGTGCTGCGCGACGCGCCCTTCGTCGCGATCAACTGCGCGGGGTTGTCCGAGACGCTGCTCGACAGCCAGCTCTTCGGGCACCGTCGCGGCGCCTTCACGGGCGCGGTCGCCGACCACGACGGCGTCTTCCGCGCCGCCACTGGCGGCACGCTGCTTCTCGACGAGGTCGCGGAGATCCCGATCGCCCTGCAGGCCAAGTTCCTGCGCGCGATCCAGGAGCGCGAGGTCACCCCGCTCGGATCGAGCCGGCCGGTCCCGGTCGACGTCCGCCTGATCGCGGCGACCAACCGCGACCTCGAGGCGGAGGTGCGCGACGGGCGCTTTCGCGCCGACCTCTTCTATCGCCTGAACGTCGTCCACATCGAGCTGCCGCCGCTGCGCGCCCGGCGCGAGGACATTCCGCCGCTCGTCGAGCACTTCCTCGCCCGCTACTCCGAGCAGTACCAGGTGGCGCCCAAGCGCATCGCGCCCGACGCCCTCCAGGCCCTGGTCGCCTTCGATTGGCCGGGCAACATCCGCCAGCTCCAGAACTCCATCGAGCGCGCCTTCGCGCTCTCGGCGGCCGACGTCGTGTCGCTGGAGGATCTCCCACCCGCGCTGCGCGGCGCCTCCGTGGCCGAGCCGGCCCGGGCCGCGACCGGCTCCCTGCCGACGCTCGCCGACGCGGAGCGCCAGCTGATCGCGGCCGCGCTCGAGAAGAGTGCCGGCAACAAGAACGAGGCGGCTCGCCTGCTCGGGATCGACCGCCAGCGGCTCTACCGGAAGATCGAGAAGTACCACCTGTAGGCGCGGTCCGTTCTACGATTCGCACCAGGTGATGGCGGAGAGTGCGACGGTCTCGACCACGCCCTCCTCGATCACCTGGTGGCGCGTCGTCCGGGCGAGCAGACCGAGGGCGGACAGCTCGGGGTAGAAGGCGCGGGTGTCGATGCGGGCACCGTCGGCGAGCAGCGCGAGCCCGTCCGGGGCGAGGTGGTCGGCGACGGCGCGCGCCACGGCGGGAAACGCAGCGCGGTCGTACAGCACCTCGGCGAGCAGCACGAGGTCGAACCGGCGGCGCACGGCGCCGCCGGTCAGGTCGGCGGCCACCACGTCGACCGCGACGCCGTTCGCGCGCGCGCTCGCACGGACGAAGGAGAGCGCGGCGGCCGCGCGATCGACGAAGGTCACCTTGGCACCGCGGCGCGCCGCGACCAGCCCCGGAAGGCCGAGCCCGCAGCCGAGCTCGATCGCATGGAGGTGACCGCGCGGCACGGCGGCGGCGAGCACGCGCGCGCCGCTCCACAGATGCGCCCAGTACGGTGGCTCCGGCGCATCGCCCTCGGCGAGGAGAGCACGGCGGTCGACGTAGCGCTCGAGGTCGTCCACCTGCCAGAGCGCGACGTGCTCCGACCCGACGCGGACGCGCGCGAGTCTGGCGACGAAACCGGCGATCTCTCTATTGTCACTCATCCGGTCTGGTGGTATGGACGCGCCGCAGTCGACACCGGCTGGGAGGAGTCGATGGAGGAGATGGTCGCCCGGTGGGGACCCGATCGCAACCGCCGCTGAGCACCCGGCATCGCGGACGCGCGCTCCGGCGTTCCCGGCGTCGTTTTGCCCGCGTCACGGCCGCGGCCCTCATCTGCGTGCTGGCCGGATGCGCGGGAAGCGGGACTGGCGGAGGTGGAGGCGGGGGCGGCGGCGGCGGCAACAACTGCAAGACACCGCCGCCGGCGACGGTCTCCTTCTCGATGAACATCCAGCCGATCTACAACCGCTCGTGCGCCACCTCGTCCGCCTGCCACGTCGGCCCGACGGCAGGGCAAGGCCTCCAGCTGCAGGAGGGCGTGTCGTACGGCGCCACCGTCAACGTCCCGTCGACCGAGATGCCGAAGTTCCTGCTGGTCAAGCCGGGCGACCCGGACGCCAGCTACCTGGTGCGGAAGATCGAGGGCGGCCCGAACATCTCCGGTCTGCAGATGCCGCAGGGCTGTCCGGGCACGCCGCTCGGAGGCGCGGTGTGCCTGAGCGCCGACGACATCGCCGCCATCCGCACCTGGGTGACGGAATGCGCGCAAAACAACTGACCGCCGCACTCGTCGCCGCGGCGCTGCTCGCGCTCGGCGCCGGCCTCGCCCGGGCGGAGCCCTACCTCGCCGTCCGCACCGGGGCCAAGTGCGCCGACTGTCACACCAACCTCGACGGCGGCGGGAAGCGCACCTCGTTCGCCACCATCCACGCCCACGACATCCTGCACGATCTGCAGATCTTGCCGCTGCCCAAGGGCGTGCGGAGCTTCAACGGCGAGCTGAACCAGTGGGTCTCGATCGGCAGCGACCTGCGGGTTCGCAGCACCACGACCTTTGCGGACACGCCCGATGCGGAGGGGCGGGTCCCGATGAACCGCGCCTTCCGCGATCACGTCGACAACGAGAGCCTGAACGTCCCGGAGGCGCTCGGCTACCTCCAGGTCGACCTCTGGCCCGAGGTCCTGACGCTGTACGGCGACTTCAACGCCGCCGGCGGCGGGGTCACGGCGCGCGAGGCGATGGCGATCGTCCACCTGCCCTTCAGCACCTTCCTCAAGGCGGGACGCTTCTTCCCGCCCTTCGGGCTGAGAGTGTACGAGGATGCGTCCTTCATCCGGACCAACACGGGGTTCACGTTCCAGAACCCCGACGAGGGCGGGGAGGTCGGGATCATCCAAGGACCGTTCTATCTCGCGACCTCGGTCACCAACGGCACGCCCGGCGACAAGGACGTCCTCACGAGCGTGAACGGCTACGGCATGTTCGACGACATCCCCGTCCTCCGGAACATCCTCGCGGGGGCGTCCTTCGCGCGCCAGTCCAATCAGCGCAACGTCGCGGCGTTCTACGGCGGCTCGAACGTCTGGCAGTTCACCTACCTCGGCGAGTTCGACATCATCGACGACCGCACGACGCTGCCGGCGAACACCGGGCGCAACCAGTTCGCCTCCTATGCCGAGGTCGACTGGCTTCTCTTCGACTGGCTCAACATCCGGGGCACCTTCGACTTCCTCAAGGTGTCCGGCGATCGCAACCAGGTGCGCTACCAGATCGGTGCCGAGCCCTTCATCGACAAGTTCATCCAGCCGCGCCTGTACTACGTCATCAACAACGGCCCCGGGAACCAGCCGCAGCAGAACACGACTCAGCTCGTGTTCGAGCTGCACTTCTTCTTCTAGCCGCCCCTCCCTACTTCACCGATTCCACGACGATCCCGTTCAGGCCACCCTGGGCGACCTTGCGGCCCTCGACGGTGATCGTCTTCGCCGCCGAGTCGATGGCCGCGGCGTAGCCCTTCGGATTGTCGTGGTCCTCCACCAGAACGTAGACCTGGCTGTCCTCGGTCAGCAGGCCCATCGGAAGTCCCTTCTTGGCGCAGGTCTCGGCACACTTCTTGTGGGACGCGCCCTTGGACGTCTCGGGATGACCCAGGTAGCAGGAGAGGTCCACGACCTCGCCGGTGACGGTGTCGTCGGCGCGGGCCGCCGGCACCGCTCGCATCGCCAGCATCCCCCCCATGGCCGCTACCGCAAGGATTGTCGCTCGTCGTCGTCGCATGCTTCCTCCCGTGCTCATGAAACCTGCGCCGAGCCTACTGGCGCCCGGGATTGGGGTCAACGGACTCCGGAACGCTGTCCGGCGCATCCAGCGCAGGTGTGAACACCGCCAGCGTCACCGCCGTGGCCTCGCCACGCCGCGCGAACCAGTGCACGCGCCCGCGAGAAATCACGGCGGCATCACCGGGGTGCAACGGCGTCTGGGTCCCGTCCAGCGTCAGCACACCCTCGCCGCGCAGCACGAAGGCGGTCAGGTCGTGGCTGCGGTGCCGGTGGGGCGACTCGGCGCCACGCACCTGGACGATGTGGTAGCTGGCTGCCGGGGTCCGCGCCACCTCGTCGGCGCGCAGGGCCTGCCCCGCGCCCAGGGGATGCGTCGCGAGAAAGGCCTCGAGGCCACCGGGCACGGCGCCCGCCACCACCGGAGGTCTGCGGATCGCACACCCCGAGGCGATAAGCCACACCAGGAGGAAGGCCCGGGCGACGGGTTCCGTGCAAGCGCGCATGGTCGAGTCCAACGTCGAACCAAACCAGGGGCGGGCCTCGGGTGCAACCCGGCGGCGGGCGGGTTGCTCGGACCAGATTTCAGTTGACGACTGCAACCGAGCTGGGCGAGACTTCGCGCCACCACCGTTCTGGGGGTGACTCGTGTTGACCGGCCTCGACGCGGTAGTGATCGAAAGATTGGTGACCGGCGGACTTCTCGCGGCACTTGCAGTTGCCATAGCGTTCGGTCCCGAGCTCCGACAAGCGCTCACACGTCTCCGGCACCGCGACGCTCCCGATCGCCGACCGATCGGCGTCGAGTCCCGTCTGTCGTGATGCCGCGCGGCGCCAGCCGCGCACGCACGGTTTCCACCGGGTAGGGGCGCTGCTACAGTCGCGCCGTGGTGACGTCCGGCATCGCCGCGATGCGCGGCCGCCGTCGGGTCGCCGCGGTCCTGCTGCTCGCGCTGGCCGCCTGTGCCTGCCGCTCCACCCGGCCCGCGGCCCCCGCCGCGCGCCGCCCGGCCAGCGCCCGCGCGGACGTCTCGCATCTCCATGTGCTGATGGTGAATGGGGGGGGCTCGCGAGAGCACAACTACCAGTCCCACCTGCTCCACCTGCGCGCCCTCTACGATCTGCTCGAGCGCGCCGGGGTACCGCCGCAGCACATGACGCTCTACGTGAGCGACGGCGCGGACCCCGCTCCGGACGTCGCGCTCCGCGAGGCCCAGCCGGAGCCCGACTTCTGGCTGCTCGAGGGCAGCCCGCTGGCCGACAAGCTGCGCACGCCCGTCACCTTCGAGAGCTCCGTGGTCCCCGACGCTGCCCTGGCTCCCGCCACGCGCTCCGACATCGCGCGCTGGTTCGAGACGACGGGCCGCAAGCTCCGCCGGGACGACACCTTGCTCCTCTACGTCACCGACCACGGCTCGCGGAACGCGGACGATCCCACGAACAACGCCATCACGCTCTGGGGGCGCGGCGAGCGCTTGCCGGTCGGCGACCTCGCCGGGATGCTGCGCACCCTCGATCCGGGAGTCCGTGTCGTCGCGCTGATGTCGCAGTGCTTCTCCGGCGGCTTCGCCGAGCTCGCACGGGCGCGCAGCAGCCAGGCGGTGCCGGACGGCTCGACCTGCGGCTACTTCTCCTCCACCGCCGATCGGCCGGCATACGGCTGCTATGCCGAGAATCGCGGCCGCGACAACGTCGGCCACTCCTTCCACTTCATCGAGGCGCTGGCCGAGCGCGGGGAGTTCCCCGCGGCACACACCGACGTCCTCGTCGGCGACGACACGCCCGACGTTCCCCTGCGCACCTCGGACCTCTTCCTCGACGACGTCCTCCAGCGTGCCGCCCAGGCGGACGGCGTGAAGCCCGCAGACCTGATCGACCCCCTCCTGCGCCAGGCCTGGGGACATCCCGAGTCCTGGGAGCCCGAGCTGCGCCTTCTCGATCGCGTCGGACACGCCTACGGCTTCGCCAGCCCCCGCTCGATGCGGGAGCTCGAGGAGCAGCTCACGCGCATGCCGGAGCTGGCCGCGCAGCTGCGTACCCAGCACGCCGCGTGGCAGGGAGCGCTGGAGTCCGCCACCGGTGCGAACGTCGGCCGATTCCTCGTGAGCCATCCCGCCTGGCAGGCCCGCCTGCAGCCGCTGGAGGCCAAGGGCGCCGCGCCGGACGAGCCGCGCCCGCTGACGACCGCCCTGCTGCGCGATCTTGCCCCGGCGACACGGTCGAATCCCGAAGCCCACCGCCGGCTCGGCGTGCTGCACCAGCGCGCCGAGGACTCCGAGTCCGTCGCCTACCGCATGGACGTGCGCGCGGGCGTGCTGCTGCGCATGCGGGCCGTCCTCGTCACCATCGCCGGCCGCACGTTTCTGGAGTCGCGCGGCTCGGACGAGGAGCGCAAGGGATACGACGCGTTGCGGCGGTGCGAGGCTCTCGCGATTCCAGCAGTCCCGCTCCCTCCGGAAGCGCATCTCGCGCCTTCCGAGCCGTTCCCGTCCCTGGAGGACGATCTGGCGATCGCGGCCCGGGTGACGCCCGCCTGGATGGGCATCCAGTTCCGGCCGGCCGCGCAGGACACACGCGCATCCGGCAAGCTCTCCGACGGCGCCGCCTCCGTGCTGGCGGTCTACGAGGGTTCGCCGGCGCGCCAGGCTGGTCTGGAGCCGGGCGACATCGTGATCGGCCCGCGCGGGAAGCCCTTCCAGGAAAAGGAGCAGATTCGCGAGTGGACGATGCTGTCGCGTGTCGACGAGCCGGCGGCGCTCGACGTCCGGCGCGGCGATCGACAGCTCACCGTGAGCCTGGTGCCGAAGCCGTTCCCGCAGAAATGGCCGTCGTTGCCCGGCCCGCCCAAGGTGGGGAGCGCGGCGCCTCCGTTGCACCTCGGAGCGTACCGGGGAACACCGCCGACGTCCCTCGCCAAGGGGACGCCGCACCTGCTCTTCTTCTGGGCGACGTGGTGCGCGATCTGCAAGTCGGCGTTGCCCGAGATCGCGGCCTTCGAGCACGAGCGCGGCATCCCGGTGATCGCCATCAGCGACGAGGACCGCAGCCGCCTCGATCCCTTCTTCGCCTCCCACATCGGGCCTTTCCCGCCCCTGGTGGCCATCGACGAGAACCGGCAGGCCTTCCTGGCCTACGCCGTGAGCGGCATGCCCACCTTCGTCCTCGTCGACGGCAGCGGGACGGTGCGCAGCTACGCCACCGGCTACTCGCCCGCAAAGGGCCTCGCGATCGACGGCTGGACGTGGAGCGCGCGTCCGCAGCCGCCCGCCGGCTGACGCGGCGTCCCCGGCGCGGATTCCGTTGACTCCGAAGCGCCCGGGATGGTAACCGCGCGTGGCCTGCCGTCGGCTGGCCTCCTCCCTGATTCGCCTCGAGGTCTCGAAGAGCCTCCAAAGGAGTCTCGATGATCGCCGCGCCTCGCTTCCTCCTCCTCACCCTCACCCTCGCCGTCCTGAGCGCCGGCGCGGCGCCCGCGCGCGCCCAGACGTCCTCCTGCGGCGATGCCCTCGTCGATGCAGGCATCGGCGAGGAGTGCGACGAGGGCGCGGCCAACGGGAGCCCCGCGTCGTGTTGCACGGAGAGCTGCACGCTCCGCGCCGCAGGCGAGACCTGCCGCCCGGCCGCGGGCCCGTGCGACGTCGCCGAATCCTGCACGGGCGCGAGCGCGGCCTGCCCTGCGGATATCACGCTGCCGGACGGCGACGGCGATGGCACCTGCGATGCGCACGACGTCTGTCCCCTCGTGCCCGACCCGGATCAGCAGGACGACGACGGCGACGGTCTCGGAAACGCCTGCGATCCGTGCACCAGCATCGCTTCCGTGACTGCACAGAAGGCCGTCCTCAAGATCACCAAGCTGCAGACGCCTCCCGGCGACGATCGGTTCAAGGTGAAGGCCACCATCGCCGGCGTTCCCACCCAACCCACCATCGACCCGATCGCCAACGGCCTGCGCATCCTGCTGACGGACGCGCTCGGCGACGTGGTGGTCGACGCCTTCCTGCCCGGCGGCGCGTATTCGACCGACGCCAAGGCGGGATGGAAGGGCAGCGGGCTCGGGTGGAACTATACCAACGGGGGGCAGAACCTCCCGCTGATCCAGGGGATCAGCAAGGTGTCGCTGCACGGGCGCACCTCGCAGCCCGGCCTCTTCTCGGTCGCCATCACCGGCAAGAACGGCAGCTTCGCCGTTCCCGCGGATGGGCTTCCACTCCTGGTCACCGTCGTGATCGATCCGCCCCTGGCGACCACGGGCCAGTGCGGTGAGATCGACTTCGGCGCTCCCGGGCGATGCGTCGCCGTGGCCGCCAAGGGCACCGTCAGCTGCAAGTGAGGCGCCACGCCGGGGGGCGCCGCCCTACCGAGCGTACTTGACGGAGCAGCCGTACGGCTTGGTCTCGGCGACCTTCACCGGCTTTCCGGACGTGACGTCGTCGAGCGCCTCGGCGACGTAGTTGCGCGCCTCCTTGCCCTTGTCACCCGCCGCGTCGTCGTCGATCGCGCCCTCGTAGACCACCGTGCCCGTGCCGTCGATCACGAACATGTGCGGCGTCGTCTTGGCGCCGTACGCGGTGCCGACCTTGCCCGCATGATCGTCGAGCACCGGATATGGCAGCTTGTGCTCGCTTCGCCACGCCTGGTCGCGCGCCGAGTCCAGGTAGCTCGTGCTGTCGACGCCGAGCCAGATCACGCCACGGTCACGATACCGGTCGGCCAGCGTCCGCATCGTATTCGCGTTGGCATGCCGTTGCGCGAAGGGGCAGTCGGGGTTGGTCCACTCGAGGACCACGATCTTGCCGCGCAGCTTGGCGAGATCGACCTCGGCACCGTCCTGGTCCTTCAGGCTGAAGCCCGGGGCCGCCTGCCCCACCACGGCGCTGGCATGCGCCACCGCCGCCGTGGCGAGCACGACCGCCGCCAGCGTGGTTCCGAATCGCATCGTCTAGGTCTCCTTTCCGTCCAGTGAGATCGGCACGCGGATGCCGCGCCGCATGCCCCCGGCATCCGTGTACGCAACCACGCTGTCGAGCGGCGCGCTCTCGGTCTCCTCGCCCGCGAGTCGCTTCGCACGGAACGTGAGCTGCGTACGGCTCCCGTCGGTCCGGCTCCGTGCCTCTTCGACGTCCAGGGCCGGATCGCTCGGCGGAAACCACTCCACCGCGCGGGGCGCTTCCTTCCAGTCGAGGGTCACCGTGACGGTCCCGATCCCTCCGTCACGCGGCACGCCCCCGCGCGCCGCCAGCGCGACCGGAGCGGACCCGGCCTCGGCGTCGACCGGCAGCTTCTTCGCCCAGTCCTCGAACAGGGCCGCGTCCGCGGCACCATCCTTCCCGCCCGCAGGGGGGCCGACGCTGAGCTCGAGCGTCTTCTTGCCGCGGAGACAGAGCTTCTCGCAGGCGAGCCAGCCGGCATCGGCACGCAGCGCGACGGGCGCGCCCTGCGCCAGCGTCGCGGGCGGCGTCACCGTGGCCGAGAGCAGCAGCGTGTCGTCGTAGCCGTATCCCACGACCCCACCGGGCTGATCGAACCGCTCGGGCACCGGCCAGCGCAGCGGACCGGAGGTGAATCCTTCGGGAAGGATCCAGCGAACCGACGTCGGCAGGCCGGCATCGCCGGGGTTGTGCCAGTAGACGTGCCAGCCGCGCTGAATGTGGAAGAGCACGCCGAGCAGGAAGGGCTTCCCCGCTTCGACGTGCGCGGTGCTCACGACCAGCCGGGGTTCGACCGGCTGGAAGTACTGTGCGTGCGCCGTCCGCGAGACGATCAGGGCCAGCAGCAACCACCTCATCCGCTCTTCTTCTGCTGCCGCATGCCACCCGACTCAACCCCGCCCGGCGACCGCGGGTGTCCCGTCATTCGTCCCGGTGCACGGTGCCGAGCGAGAAGGCCGGCAGGCAGACGGCCACGTATTCGGCGCCTTCGGGCTCGGGCGAGGTGTAGCGCACCCACTCGCCGGCGCGAGCGACCACGGCCTGGCCGGCGCGAACGTCGAGCGCGCCGCCCTTGTGAATGACGCGCAGCATCCCGCGCAACACCAGCGTGTACTCGTCGAACTCCGGCGTCTGTCCGGGCTCTTCCCATCCTGCGGGACTCCGCATGTGCGCGATGCTCACCGTCGAGCTGCGGGAGTTCACGCGGCCGACGTACTCGTCGATCGCCTTCGGCTTGTTGCCGGCGGCGACGATACGGGTGGGACTCGCAATCAGCTCCGGCATGTGCCGATTTTGAGCCTTGACTCACTCGCATTCAACCGGAAGTGTCTCACGCATGCGACCGGGCGCGCACGATCCCATCGGTGGATCGTCATGGGTGGAGTGGATGCGCGCTCTCGGGCGCCGCGTCCGACACGTGCGAGAGTTCCTCGGGCTGACCCAGGACGAGCTGGGTCGGACGGCGGGGGTGAGTCAGGGTGCGATCAGCCGTCTCGAGTCCGGTCGCGGCCTCGCGACGCCGTTGCTGGTGGTGATGAAGATCGGCGGCGCCCTGCAGCAGTCGCTCGCGAAGGTCGATCCGGCCATGCTCTCGGCCGAGGCGCTCCGCATGCTCGACGAGGGCCTGTTTCCGGCGCCGCCGGGCCCCGCGTCAGAATCGCCCGACTCTCCGCTGACCAGCGATCCCGCCCTGGAGGAGTACGTGCAGCTCTTCCATCGCGTCCCGGACAAGCAGCGCGCCACCTTCCTGGCCGTCGTGCGAGCGACGGCAAAAGCCGTCCGCATGCAGGACCCGCCCGAGCGCCGCGCCGAGTCGGACGAGGCCAACGGCTGCTGACCGGTCCCGGCGCTACCCTGCGAGCGGCGGAATACGCTATGGGCGCTGCTCCGGACGGGAGGTGTGAGCCATGCGTGTGATCGTCGATGCGGCCCTGTGTGAGGGCAACGCCGTCTGCCAGCGGCTCGCTCCCGAGGTGTTTCGGGTGGGCGACGACGACCTCGCCCGCGTGCTCACCGAGCATCCCGCCGAGAGCCTGCGCGCCAAGGTCGAGCTCGCGGTCCGGCGTTGCCCGCGACAGGCCATCCGGCTCGAGGAGTGATCCACGGGCTGGGCCGGCGAGCCGCGTCGCTAGACGCGCGCGGGCGGGACCACCAACCCCGGAATCGCGGATCGTGTCCGAAAGACGGTCGCCCGGCGCGCCGGATCGCCGGTATTGTCCGTCGTCACCACGAAGAGATCGCGCCGATCCCTGGCGCCGAAGCAGAGGCTGGTCACGAACGTCGCCGGAACCGCGACGGTCCGCTCGAGCGTGCCGTCGGGCGTGAAACGCGCGATGGCGGCGCCGTCGCCGAGGGCGACCCACACGGCCCCCTCCTCGTCGACCGCCAACCCGTCGGGGTGGCCGTGCGGGACGCGAGCGAAGACCCGTCGGTTCACGGCGCTGCCGTCGCCGGCGAGGTCGTGAGCCAGCACCGTGCCCGCACTGTAGTTCGAGTGATAGAGCGTGCGCCCGCCGGGCGCGAAGCCGACTCCGTTCGGAAACTCGACTCCACCGTACAACTCGACGCCCCGACCTTCCCCGTCGATGCGCCACAGCTCGCTCGGGACGCGGCCCTCGAGCTGCATGGCGGCCGAGCGCATCGACCCCACGTAGACCCTGCCTTCGGTATCCGTCGTGAGATCGTTGAAGCCGAGCGCTCCATCGACCGTGAGCAGGACGCGCGACCGGCCGTCCCGCACGTGGCAGACGTCTCGTCCGGAGACCACCACTCCTCCGTCTGCGTGCAGCACGAGCCCGCCGACGCCGCGGCGTTTCGGGATCATCGTTTCGACCGTACCGTCCGGGGACCAGCGATAGACGCCGCCGGCGATGATGTCGCTGAAGTAGAGCCGCCCCTCGCCGTCCGCGCGCGGAGCTTCGAGGAACGTGTATCCCCAGGCGATCGCCTCCATGGCCGATCTCAACGGTTCGTGCCCGGCGCGACCAGGGCGTCGACGATCGCGTGGTGGGCCTCCGGGATGCGGACGTCGAGCGCGCGCAGGCTCTCCTCGAGATGCCGCATCTCACGCACCCCGATGATGGCCGACGTCACTGCAGGGTGGCGCAGCGTCCACGCGGTGGCATAGCGTGCGAGCGGTACGCCGAGCTCGTCGGCCAGCCGCACCAGCTCCTCGACGATCTCGAGGCGGCGCAGGGCCTGGGGCGTCTCCATGTCGAACCGGGGTGCCACGAAGGCTCCGAACTCGGTCTGGTTGCGCGCGCGCGAATCCTGCGGGACCGGCTTTCCCTTGCGATAGCGCCCTCCGAGCCAGCCGCCCTCCAGCGGGCTCCACACGATCGCGCCGAACCCGTGGGCCTCACAGACCGGGAATATCTCCCGCTCGGCCTCGCGCGTGAAGATCGAGTACGGCGGCTGGGTCGAGACGAAACGCTCGAGGTTGCGCCGCTCGCTGATCCAGAGCGACTCGACCATCTTCCACCCTCCGAAGTGCATCGAGCGCGATTCGGCGAGCGTTCCCGTCGATACGCCCAGGTAGCGGACCTTTCCCTGGCGCACGAGGTCGGTGAGCGCGCCGAGCGTCTCCTCGAGCGGCGTGTCCTTGTCGTTGCGGTGAATCTGGTAGACATCGATCCAGTCGGTGCGCAGGCGCCGCAGGCTCTCCTCGACCTGGAGGAAGACGTGACGGCGTGAGGTGCCGCGATCGAGCATGCCGCCAGGTCCCGGCATGAACACCTTGGTCGCGATCACCGCCTCCTCGCGCCGACCCTCGAGCGCCTTGCCGACGATCTCCTCCGACTCGCCCATGCCGTAGCGGTTGGCGGTGTCGATGAAGGTGACGCCTTCGTCCAGGGCGCGATGGATGATCCGTGCGCAGTCGGCGGGATCGTCGTTGCCCCAGCGTCCGAGCGTCATGGTGCCGAGGCAGAGGCGCGAGACCTTGAGCCCACTGTGACCGAGCCGCGCATAGTCCATGGCGGACCACACTCGATCGAACGGGCGGCTTGCTGCAATACCCCGAGCGTCTCCGGCCCGGACGTTTCGATGGCCCGGACGGGGACCGGTCCCCGTGTCCGATGGCCCTCCCGGAGACGCTCCGCGACTCGGGAGGGCACGCATCTCTTGACATCAATACCCGCCGGAGCGCAGTACTGGGGGGCAGACTGACATGTCAGTATCGTCGAGATGGCATGGAAGAGGTTACCGATAAGAAGCTCTCCAATCGGGCGGAAGCCCGCCGCGACAAGATCTTCGCGGCCGCCCTCGAGGTCATCTCACGCAAGGGGTTTCACCAGACCTCGATCGCCGACATCGCGGGCAGGGCACGCGTGTCGCGTGCCACCGTCTACCAGTATTTCTGTGACAAACGCGATATTCTCGCGTCACTCACCGACCGGGTCGCGCAGCGCCTGATCGACGCGATGAACGCCTGGGCTCCGCTCCCGAGCGGGCCAGGCGACACGATCGGCACGAGCTTGCCCTTCGCCACCGGCGAGGGGTTGCGCCACATGATCGACGCCCGCATCTCCCAGATCCTCGACGCGATCGCGGAGAACGCCGACGCGTTTCGTCTCATGATGCGGCTGAAACGAGGGGATGAGGGTCTGGCCGACGACGCGCCCGCCCGGATCGACGATCATGTCGTGGCGCTGCTGACCCGTGACATCCAGGCGGCGGCCGGCTTCGGCTGGGCCCGGACGTGCGACGCACAGATGATCGCGCGCTTCCTCCTGGGCGGCATCCAGAAACTGCTCGAGGATGCCTTCGACCGCCCCGATCCGGTTCGGCTCGACACCGATGCGATCGCCGGGGAGATCGGGGCGCTGGTCTTCTTCGGCCTCGCGCACGGGGACCTGATCACCACGGTCCTCCGGTCCCGCTAGCTTCCAGCGCATGCGGCTCGGCGTGATCGTGGTCCTCGCCGCGTTGGTCGGGATCGCACGCGCAACGAGGCCGCGCGGGTGACGCGTCACGGCGCCGCGACGTTCGCCGGCGTCTGGTACGATTCCCCACGCTCGGCCGGCGAGCGCCGCGGAACCAGCGATCGCTTCGTGCTCGCGTTCGTGAAGCCCTGATCGAGCCGCCGAGCACCCCCGCCGTCAGCCCATCGCCTCGCGCCAGCGGCTCGGCGGTACCCCGAAGCGCCGGGCAAAGACCCGGCTGAAGTACGCCGGCTCGGAGAAGCCCGCCGCCAGCGCGGCTTCCTTCACGGACGTCCCGCTGCGCAGCAGGCCGATGGCGCGTTCGAGCTGCATCCGCCGCCGCAAGGCGGTGAACCGCTCGCCCGTCGTGCGCCGCACGAGCGTCGAGCAGTGGCTCGGGCTGTAGCCGAGGCGCCGCGCCAGATCTGCCAGCCGCACGCCCTCGTGCAGGTGCTCGGCGACGTACACCGGCACCTCCGGCAGTGCCGGGCGTTCTGTTCCGCGACGCTTGCCGGCGGCGACTTCGCGAAGCACGTCGCGGAGCCGTGCGGAGACGTCTGCGGGAGTCCGGAACGGAGCGTGGAGCAAGTCGGCGGCGGCGCGTTCCAGCAGCGTGCGCACGTCCGGGGCGAGCCCCGGCCCGGGCGCGATGTGTGCGACGTCGAGCAGGATCGCCCCTCGCCGTGCCGCGCTGGTCCCGTCGCCCTCCTGCTCGACCATGGCCGCCGCGAGTGCCGCGGCGGCGAGGACGTCCTCCGCAGACGACCCGCGCACCGCCTCCGCCAGCCGGCGCGCGACGACACGGCACCAGTGGCGGCGAGGGTCGCCGGCCACACGCGCCGCTGCGGGCGAAGAAAGTCCATGCGAACCAAGGGCCGGTGCATTGCGCATCCCGGTCCAATAATGAAAATGACTTTCACTTTCAAGGAGGAGATCAAGGGATGGACGTGATGGCTGCCGACGACGGGACCCGCGCCGCGGCGTTGATGCGCGACGCGGCCGGCCTGGGGCAGGTGCGAGTGCTGCTGCGCACCTGCAGCAGCTTCATGGAGCTCTTCTGCGACGCCGGCTCCCTCGAGGTCGTCGACGGCTGGCTGACGATCCGGCGTCCGGCCGCTCATCTGCACGTGGAGCTACGGGCGCTGCGCGGCGCCTGCCTGCTCGAGGCGGGCGGCGATGCCTACCCGCACGCGCCCTCGCTCTGGCTGGTCGGCCGCTGCGGAAGCCCCTCGGTGATCGTCATTCTCGACGCGACTCTCGGCGACGAACGCCAGCAGCAGGCGGCCGCGTTCCGGCTACTGCGCGACCGCTGGGGCGAGCGCGTCGGCTTCGAGACGCTGGCCGTGAGCTCCGATGAGCGGGTTCTCCACTGACGCCCACCGCGCCCCCGTCGGAGGCCGCGAGTCCGGCCGACGGCGTCCGTGGCCCACCGGCCGTCGAATGGAACCCCATCCTGCACCGAGGCCCGAGACGTCAGTCCAGAGCCTGTCCCACCAGTCCGCCGCTCCGAGCGGCCCCATCCCAAGGAGGGCTCTGATGAGACGACACATGCGACTCGGCCGCACCCTCGGCATCGGTCTCGTTCTCGCGTCTGCCATGGCGGTCCACGCCGAGACCATCGTTCTCGACGGCAGCACGGGCGCCGCCTACGATTCGGTCGGCGACGGCTGGTTCTTCGCCGGCACCACGCCGCCCCTCCCGGCGCCCGATGGCATCGGAGACGCGGGCGGCCAGGCTCTCGCCGTCGGCCTCATCACCGGCGTGCTCGAGCTCCGTGCCATGGCCGAGTTTCCGCTCGCCCCGCTCGGCGGCCTGAGCGCGGGACAGATCCAGAGCGCCACGCTGCGCTTCACGATCGACGACGTGATCAGCACCTTCGGCCCTGGTGCCACGTTCGACAGCACCGCCTCCGACCCGATCGCCGTGTACCACTACCCGGCCGACGGCATCGTCACGGTCGGCGACTTCTCGCCCGCGGGCGCCACCCAGGTGGGCGTCGTCCATCCCGGTGCGGTCACCGATGCGACGCTCGCCGGCACGGGCGCCCTGCCCTTCGACGTCGACGTGACGGCCGCGCTCCGGGATGCCCTCACCGACGGCGATACCGCGTTCGGCGCGCTCTTCGGGACCACCGACTCGCCGACGGGAACGTCGCTCGACAACCTCGCCCCGCCGGGCGTGCCGGGCGGGGCCCTGCCCATCCTCACCGTCGTCACTGAGCCGCTCCAGCCTCCCGTCCTCACGAGCGCGGCGCAGGCGTGTCAGACCACGATCGCCAAGGCCGGCCAGAAGCTGGTCGGAACGGCGCTCAAGTCGTTCAGCACGTGCTTCGCGCTCGTCCTGAAGGACTTCGCCCCCGACTCGACCCTGGCGCCGACCACGGCGCCGAAGTGTGCCGGCGCGCTCGACCCGGGCAGCGCGGACTCGAAGCTCGGCAAGGCGCTCGCGAAGCTCGTGGCCGACATCGAGAAGAAGTGCGAGGGCGTGACGCCTGCGGACATCGGCAGCCCGTGCGATCCCTCCGCGCCGACGATCGCGCAGACCGCCACGTGCGTGCGTGATGGCCAGCTCGCCCTGAGCGAGGCGCTGGTCGCGCAACAGTATGCTTCCGGCTGCACGTTGCTGTCCGCCGTGGGCCTGGATGCGGCGTTCCCGGGCATCTGCACGCCCTGAGGCCGGCTCGGCCGGCGGCTCCGACCCGGAGTTCTCCCCCGAATGTCTCTCGCGAGGGGCCGCCGGCCGACCACCACGTGCTTCGATTGCAGGAGATTCCGATGCGTCGCCTCGCCACCGCGCTCGTCCTCGCGACCGCCCTTCCGGCGGCCGCGCTCGCATCCACCGTCACCATCGACAACACCACTCCTGGCGCGGTCTGGGACGGCATCGTCGAGGGCTTCCCCGGCCTGTCCGGCCGAATCGGCGGCAATCCCCTGTCGGTGGTGCGGCGCGGCGAGACGCTCCAGCTCCGCTCGGTGATGGAGTTCCCACTCGTCTCGCTGGCGGGGATCACCCCGGAGTCGATCGTATCGGCGACGCTCACGTTCAACATCGACGACGTGCTGTCGACCCTCGGCCCGGGCACCGAGCTCAGCGGCGAAGGCGCGGACACCATCCTGGTCCACTTCTACCCCGGGGATGGCGAGGCGCTGCTGGCCGACTTCGGACGCACCGAGGAGCCTGCGGTATCCGTCGACACGGGTCCGGGCACCATCACCGATGCCACCCTGACGGCTTCGGGACCGGTCGTGCTGACGGTCGACGCCCGCCCGCGTCTGCTCCAGGCGCTCGCCGCGGGCACGCCCTTTCTCGGCGTCCTCTGGCGTACCAACGACAACCAGACGGGCACCTCACTCGATGACGGACGCGGCGGCTCCGCCTCCGGCACGCCGAGCAACACCGTGCCCGGCTCCCGCATGCCCTTCCTCACCATCGAGGTGGGCGACACGGCGCCGTCCAGCTGCGGCAACGGCCGGCTCGATACCGGCGAGCAGTGCGACGACGGCAACCGCGCCGACGGCGACTGCTGCAGCCGGCTGTGTGCATTCGAGCCGCCGGGCGCCACGTGCAACGATGCGAATGCCTGTACGACAGGCGACGCGTGCAACGGCGCCGGTGCCTGCATCGCCGCGCGGCCGCTGGCCTGCGACGACGGCAACGATTGCACCGCCGACTCGTGCGACCCGGCCACCGGCTGCGTTCACGGCGTCACCAACGAAGGCGCGCGCTGCGACGACCGGAATCCGTGCACCACCGACGAGATGTGCACGGCCGGACGGTGTGTCGGGGTCGCCGTCGAGGGATCGTGCGACGACGGCAACCCGTGCACGGGTGGCGATGTCTGCGCGGCCGGCGCCTGCCAGGGCGCGCCGGTCGACGGCACCCCGTGCGACGACGGCAAGGCGTGCACTGGGCACGACACGTGCCGGGCCGGAGGCTGTCTCGGGACACCGCTGTGCGGCGACGGTCACCTCGATGCGAGCTGCGGCGAGGAGTGCGACGACGGCAACACGACCGGAACCGACGGCTGCTCGTCCGAGTGCCGCTACGACACCCTGGTGGGCGGCACGGCGCCGACCGAATGTCTCGTCCGGATCGCGTTCGGAGCACCGCAGCGCGACCCCGGGGGCGCGATCGCCGCGGAGCAGGCCTGCACCGACGGCGACCCGACGTGCGACACCGATCCCGCCGATGGCGTCTGCGGATTCGTCGTCGCGGGTTGCTTCGGCGTGCCCGATCCACGCCTGCCAGGGTGTGGCCCCGCCCCCAACGTCAAGGCGCGCATCATGCAGCCGGCCGGCGGGGCCGCCGCCCGCTCCACCCGGCGGCTGCTCGTGTCCGCGTTGCGGGCCAGCACCATGCCGGGTTGCACGCAGCCCACCACCGCCACGGTGGCGGTGCGGCGCCGGGGTAGCAAGCTCCAGCCCGGGAAGACCGCACTCGTCCTCGGCGCCCGGGCGGCCGGCGTGGGCCGGGATCGCGACACGATCCGGCTCGTCTGCCGGCCGGGGCCGTGAGGAGAGGTGTCACCACCCTGCTCGCCGTGCTGGCACTCATCGGAAGCCCCGCGAGGGCCGAGGACCATGCGGCCGTCGCCCAGGATCGCACCGGCCCCGTGGCCCCGACGCTCGCGGCGGCCGAGGCCGTTCCGCTCGACGAGATCGTGGTGACCGGCAGCAAGTCCGAGTCGCGCGCCTGGGACTCGACCGTACCCACCCAGGTGATCCCCGAGGAGGTGATCCGCGAGACCACGACCATCGACGTGCAGAACGTGCTGGGAGAGGTCCCCGGCCTCTATGTCCGCCGCAACGAGCAGTTCGCCCTCGGCGCCAGCACCGTCGCATGCAGGGGCTGGACGCCAACAAGGTGGCCATCCTGATCGACGGGCGGCGGTTTCGCGGCGGGATCGACGGCGTGGTCGACCTGCGTGACATCCCGGCCAACAACATCGAGCGCGTCGAGATCATCCGCGGACCCGCGTCGAGCCTCTATGGCAGCGACGCGATGGCAGGCGTGATCAACTTCATCACCAAGCAGGGAACACCCGAGCCGCGTGGCGAGCTGGCGATCGCGGGAGGCGACTTCGCGCGCCGCTTCATCGCCGGCAGCCAGGGGTGGCAGGTGGGACCGGTGCGCTACTTCCTCTCCGGCATCCACGACGAGTTCCGGCCCTTCGAGCAGTTCGGCGCCATCAGCGAGCAGTTCACCGGACCGCGACGGACCGAGACCCAGGCTCGCAACCAGGTGAACCTCCGGCTCGACTGGGACGTCGGCCAGCGCCACGCCTTCACGCTCTTTCCATCGTACCAGGAGCAGGACAATCCCGACAGCCAGAACCGCAATATCGTGTTCGGCGGCGAGTGGCGCTGGAGGACGACGCAGAGCTCGGAGCTCGTCACCTGGCTCAATCGCTACAACTTCACCCGCTCGAACGACCTCCCCGGATTCGAGGAGTCCTCCGACTACGTCGACTGGGAGACCGAGTCGCGCTGGAGCACGGAGCTCGGCCCGTGGCTCGCCTGGCCGAGCCACCGCCTGACGATCGGGATGCGCGGCCGCGAGCAGGTCCTGGACCAGGGCTCCGTCGAGCTCCAGGGCAACGAGGGTCCGATCAGGACCCCGGCCGTGAACGCGTCCATCTGGCAGGTGAGCCCGTTCCTCCAGACGGACATCCTCTTCGACGAGCACTGGAGCCTGCTGGTCGGCTCGAGCTTCGACGTCCACCAGGTCTACGGTCTCGACGTGAATCCCCGTGCCACGCTGACCTGGCGGCCGAGCGATCTGCTGCGCGTCTCCGCCACGGTGGGCCGCGGCTTCCGCGCGCCCGACCTCGTGCAGCTCTTCGGGGTCGACGTCAACTTCGGCGGGCTCTACGCGCTGCTCGGCAATCCCGACCTGCGGCCCGAGACGGATCTCGCCTTCCAGCTCGAAACCCAGTTCCGCTACCGTGGCGTCGACGCCTTCCTGGTGCTCTTCCGCCACCAGTTCGACGATCTCATCGCGTTTCAGCAGCTTCGCCTGTGCAACCGACCGGGCGTGCCGCCCGGGTGCGTGCAGGATCCCCTGCCCCAGCTTCCCGGGCCGCCTCCGCTTCCAGACCCAGAACGTCTCCAAGGCGTTGACCCAGGGAGTGGAGCTCGGCATCGACGTCGCACCGCTCGATCTCCTCGGGTTCGACACCCCGCACCAGCCCTCGATCGGGATCGGGTACGTCTATCTCGACAGCCGGGACGAGAGCGGCATCCCGGGCGAGGATGGCAACGAGCTGCCCTTCCGGCCGCGCAACCGGGTCCTGCCGACGTTCGGCTACCGCCACAAGGGAACGGGCTTCACGCTGCGCGTCTGGGGCGAGTACGAGTCCGACACGTTCACGACGATCGCGAACGATCCCATCGACGTGGCGCGCAAGCACTGGCTGTGGAACTTCAAGATCCAGTTCGCGCCGCTGCGGATGCTGCCGGAGGACTTCGGCGGACGGCTGGCGACCGCGATCGACGTCGGCCGCCACCTCGAGTTCTTCATCGAGGGCGACAACGTGTTCGACCAGGAGTTCGGCCCGCTCACCGCCGCCGGACGGCTCGCGGGACCCGCGGCATACGTGTTCGGCGTGTCCGCCAGGTTCTGATCACCGCCCACGAGGAGAACGTATGACGCACCGAGAGTTCACGCCCGAGGCCCGGCATCGCCGACCTCCTCACCCGGCTGCCGGGGGGTGCGGAGGTGTGCCCGTGATGGCGTTGCTCCTGCTGGTGGTCCCCCTGGTCGCCGGCACGGGGTTGGCCGCCGAGCCGGTGCGGGTCGCGACGCTGCTGCCCTACGTCGAGGATGCACTCGTCCAAACCGGGGGTGTCGAGATCGTCGCCACCGTGCGCCGCGATCTCGCGACCGCGCCGGCGCCTCCGATCGTCGATCTCGGCAGCCCGCACGCACCGAGCTTCGAGAAGCTGGCCGAGGCGCGACCGCAGGTGATCGTGGGCGATCGGCAGCTGCACGGCGCCCTGCGCGACAAGCTCGCACGCAGCGGCGCGGAGGTGGTGCTGGTCGGGTCGGATACGGTGGATGCCACCTTCGACGGTCTGGTCGAGGTCGGGCGCCGCTGTGGCATCGAGGCGCCGATGGCGGCGCAGGTGGACAGGGCACGACGCGCTCTCGCCGGCCTGACGCTCCCCCAGCGCACGCCGGCCCTGGTCATCTTCGGCACGCCGGGGTCGTTCCTGATCGTGTCGAGCCGGACGTGGCTCGGCGACCTGGTGTCCCGGCTCAACTTCGACAACGTCGGCGCTGCCGCCAGCGGCGAGGAGCGTCACCCGGGCTTCGTCCAGCTGAGCGACGAAGTGCTCGCCGGCCTGCGCCCCGAGCTGGTGCTCATGGTCGCGCACGGCGACCCGGAGGCCATCCGGGCAGCTTTCACCAAGCGCCTCGACGCCGGCGGTCCGTGGGCCGGCATGCGCGCCGCCGCCGTGCATGGCGTGCACGTCCTCGCGCCGGCGCTCTTCAGTCAGAATCCGGGGCTCGCCCTGCCGGAGGCGGCGAGGCACCTGCACGACCTCGGTATCGCCCGCGCGAGCGCCCGGTGACGCGATCCCTCGCCACGGGCCGACTCCTCTTCGAACGCCTGCGCGCCCGACCGGGATTCTGGGCCGGCGTCCTGACCCTGCTGCTCGCCGCCGCGGCGGTCCTCGGCAGCGTGCTCGGTGCGGCGCGAATCCCTCTCGCCGAGATTCCACGCGCGCTGACCGACCCGGCGCATCCTGTACATACCGTCCTCTGGAGCGTCCGGCTGCCGCGCGTGGCGGCCGGGATCCTCGTCGGAGGCGCGCTCGGCGTCGCGGGCGCGCTCCTGCAGGCCGTCGTGCGTAATCCGATCGCCGATCCCGGCATCCTGGGCGTGACCGCGGGAGCCGGACTCGGCGGTCTGCTCGCCATCTGCCTCTGGCCCGAGCACCCCTTCCTCGTGCCGGCGCTCGCGTTCCTCGGCGGGCTCGGCGCGGTGGCGGCGCTGCTGACCGCCGCCTGGGGCGGCGGCCGGATCGCCGGGCCACTGCGCATCGTCCTGTCCGGCGTCGCCATCCAGACGATTCTCTTCTCGCTGATCGCCCTCGTCACCTTCTTCTTCGCCGATCGCGCCCCGGCGTTCGTGTCGTTCACGATCGGCTCGCTCAACGGTCTCGGCTGGCGGGACGCCGCGCTGATCCTCGGTCCCGTGGTCGCCGGCACCGCCCTCGCGCTCGCCTCCACGCGCGCGCTGAACCTCCTGCTCCTCGACGACGACAGCGCCGCGGGCGTCGGCCTCTCCGTGCGTCGCTCGCGCATCGCCGCATCCTGTCTGGCCGTGTTGCTCGCCGCGGCGGCGGCGAGCGTCGCCGGGCTGGTGGGCTTCGTCGGCCTCGTCGTCCCGAACTGGGTGCGCGTCCTCGTGGGTCCCGACCACCGCGTCCTCCTGCCGCTCTGCCTGCTGGCAGGGGCCGCGCTCCTCGTGCTGGCCGACACCGCGGCGCGCACCGTCGCAGCGCCGCTCGAGCTGCCCGTGGGCGCGCTGCTCGCCCTCGTCGGCGGACCGTACTTCCTCTTCGTCCTGTGGCGAACGCTCGCATGACGACGACCCCGGCGCTGCGCCTGCGCGCCGTGCACGTGCGCCATCCCACCGCCGACCGCGACGCATTGCGCGACCTCGCGCTCGGGGTGCGCCGGGGGGAGATCCTCGCGCTGGTGGGTCCCAACGGCTCCGGCAAGTCGACGGCGCTGGCCACCATGGGACGCTCGCTGCTCCCCAGGCTCGGATGCGTCGATCTCGACGAGAGCGCCGCCGCCGCGCTCTCCGCCCGCGCCTTCGCCCGCCGGGTCGCACGGCTGCCACAGACTCCGATCTGTCCCGAGGGCATCACCGTCAGCGAGCTGGTCCGGGGAGGCCGGCATGCGTATCGCCGGTTCCTCGAGCCACTCGGGGACACCGATCTTGCCGCCGTCCGCGAGGCGATGCGCGCGGTGGACATGATCGACCTGCGCCATCGTCGCATGGAGACGCTCTCGGGCGGCGAGCGCCGGCGCGCGTGGCTCGCCATGGTCCTCTGCCAGGAGGCGCCGATCCTCCTGCTGGACGAGCCCACGAGCGCACTCGATCTGCGCCACCAGAGCGAGCTGCTCGCGCTGCTCCGGCGCCTGGGTGACGAGCGTCGCGTCACCATCGTGGCCGTGCTCCACGACCTCGAGCAGGCGGCCTGGCTCGCCGACCGCGTCGCCGTGCTGCACCGCGGTCGGCTCTACGCCGCCGGGGCCCCCGCCGACGCCATCCGGGAGGACACGCTGCGTGACGTCTTCGGCGTCGAGGCGCGCATCACGCCCGACGCCGACGGCCTGGCCATCCGCATCCTCGGGCCGCGTGACCCGCTGCGCTTTCTCTAGGAGGACCACATGTTCGGGAAGACGATTCTCTCGGGCGACCGCCCCCTGCCCGCCGAGTTCCTCGAATGGCAGGTGAAGCTCCGGCACTGGACCATGCTTGCACGCCATGGATCGCCGCACGCCGGCGTCGCTCCGCTCTGCTGCGTGCGGCAGCCCGGGCTCGGTCCCGGCGTCAGCATGCACTCGATCATCTGTGGGCTCCTGCCACGCGCCGACGGTCTCTCCACCAAGACGCGCGACTTCCGCGCGCTCTACGAGGACAACGCCGAGAACGGTGCGCGCGCGGTCTACGACGCGGGGATCGAGTACCTGAAGGGCTACTACGCGACGGCCGCCGAGTTCGACCCCAGCACCATCACGTCCCTGCTGCCTCGCGACGCCATGGTGGTGCGGGCGCTGCGCGCGAATCCGTCGTGCGCGCTCCTGTTCTACGTCTTCGACCTCGACGACCGTTCCGAGGAGGGCCGCTTCCGCTGCCTCCAGCTGAACTGCCGGACCGAGCTCCACGAGGACGGGCCGCTGTTCGACAACGTGTGGTGGCACAACGCCGTCTTCCACGGCAAGCTGGACGACCAGGTGATGGTTCGCTTCGTCCACCAGAGCACGTACGACACGGGCTTCGGCGGACTCGACGCGATCGACGCGTGATGACGGAGGTTCGCGGCGGCCCGGCGGAGTCGCGAGGACCTACGCCGCCAGGGCTTCGTTGACCGCCTGCCGCAGCTTGCGGTCGTCGGGTGCGACGTTGCTCGGGAAGAACCCCCGCACCTCGCCGTCCTTGCCGACGAGGTACTTGCAGAAGTTCCAGTTCGGTACGTC
Organism: uncultured delta proteobacterium; assembly: GCA_963815115.1. Lineage (GTDB taxonomy): Bacteria > Desulfobacterota > Binatia > DP-6 > DP-6 > CAVQLX01. The sequence goes on from CAWFFN010000007.1 coordinate 876,129, forward strand.
GCCCGACCGTGTGAGGAAGGCGTAGACCGGCGACTGTCCGGGGCCGGGCTTCGTCTCGCCCTTGGCGAACATCGGGAAGCTCACGCCGTAGTTGCGCTGGCAGAAGGTCTGTATCTGCTCCGCGGAGCCCGGCTCCTGGCCGCCGAACTCGTTGCTCGGGAAGCCGAGGACGGCGAAGCCCTCGCCGTCCAGCTCGTCCTGCAGCTTCTGCAGGCCGGTGTACTGCGGCGTGAACCCGCACTCGCTGGCGACGTTCACCACCAGCGTGACCTTGCCGCGGAACTCCCCCAGGTCGGCCGGGCGCCCGTCCAGTCGCTGCGTCTTCAGATCGTAGAGGCCCATGCCGCCTCTATCGCCCGCTTCCTCGACCCGCGGCAAGCCCCCACGGACCGTGCGGCCGACGCCACGTAGTCGCGACTCGTCAACGATTTTCGCGGATTGACACGTTGGCGGTGGTTGGTGGCGTCTCTCAAAAGAGCACGACCTGCCCCTCGTCTCCACGCCAAGGCACCACGCATCCCCCCGAGAGAATCATGAATGAAGACTGTCCCGACACCACCCCGGTCATGAAACCCGCCCTTCCGCGCCTGACCATGTGCGCCCTCGCAGTCGCCATGGGACTGGCTGCTTCGTGCCCCGCATGGGCCGATCCGGCCGTCTCCCTCCTCCCGCGGCTGCCGGTCTGCGGAGACCAGGACCAGTCGTCGACCCAGCTCGAGTGCACCGACTTCGTACCGATTCCGGACATCGAGGTCTTCCGGGTCCCGGGCCAGGGCCCTACGGATCTGACCTTCGACTTCGTCTTCTCCGAAGCCAGCGTTCCCAATGAGCTCGGCGTCTTCCGGCTCGACGACCTGAACGGCAGGGTGGGAGACCTGAGCCCTGCCGAGCCGGGCTACCTCTCCGCCGCGCTCGCGCGTGCGCAGACCCTGTTTCCCTCCGGGTCCGATGCTTTCGTCGCCGACAAGACGATCCGCGTGAGCGGAGGCGATCTGCTGGTGTTCTTCATCGTCCACGGCGGCACGCTCGCGAGCCTGCAGGCCACGAACCCGACGAACGACGTCACCAAGCTCCCGGTCGCCTACTTCTCGCTCACTCGTCTCAATCCCGATCCGGGCTCGCTCTACGGCGGCGATCATCTCATCGGCTTCCGGAGTCTGTCGCCTCAGCTCACGGAGTTCGCCTTCGAGGACCTCAGCCAGTTCAGCGACTGGGACTTCGACGACGTCGTCTATACCGTCTCGGCGCGCCTCGAGCGTCCCGCCTGCGACGGACCGGACGGTGACGCCGACGGCGTCCCCGACGCCTGCGACGACTGCCCGTCGGTCGTGAATCCGGACCAGCGAGACGGCGATGGCGATCTCGTCGGTGATGCGTGCGACGATTGCGCGGGCGTCCCCAACCTCGCACAGGGCGACTCCGACGGCGACGGGCGCGGCGACGCCTGCAGCTTCGAGGTCTGCGGCGACGGGCGCGACAACGACGGCAACGGGCTCACCGACGCGGCCGATCCGGGTTGCCCCTCCCTTCGCATCGAGAAGCTCTCCCAGCCGGCTCGCGGAGCGAGGATCGGCGGGATGGTCAAGGTGAAGGGACGCGGGTTCGGCGACGTGCAAGGGACCCTCGAGCTCGGCACCCAGGACGTCTCCGTCGAGCGATGGCGCGACAAGCGGGTCACCTTCGCCGTGCCCCCGCTCGGCGGCGGGCTCTACCTCGTTCGCGTGCTTCGCGGCCAGGACCGCAGCGAGCGCGAAGCGCTCTTCGTTCCGGGCGTGCCCATCGGAACCAAGAAGCAGACCCTCAAGGCGCTGGGCGACGTCTACGGCGGAACCTCGTGGTGGACCTACTACGACAGCGTGGCGCGGCACAGCATCAAGCTCGCGAACCCCTTCTGGCTGCAAGCGGCGCTGCTGGGGTCCACGCCGGACGAGCGGGATCTCATCGTCGCCACCGCCACCTCGATCGACGCGACCACCTACGGGCCCTCGAACCGCGCGCGCCGCGACACGGCACGCGCACTCGACGTCTGCGAGGAGCAGTACCTGAGGCAGATGCCCGACGCCGTCCTCGACCAGTACCTCGCCTGTGCGGGGTATCCCGGTCCCAAGAAGCGGTTCCGCGCACTGCCCGCGGACGTGCAGCTCGCGATGCTCAACCGGGGCCGCCCCGGGCCCGGGAAATCGTGCTTCGTCGGGTCGGCGCACCAGGATGCGTGTCGTGACGCGCTCCGGACCGGCGCCGTCGGCGACGCAACGCTCGCCACGCTGGGCTTCTAAGCGGTCTGCCGTTCCCAGCCGGCGACACCGGGACGTTCCGGAAACTGCGGTCGGGGCATAGAATGCGGCAGCATGCTGACGCTCTACTTCGCGCCCGGGTCCAGCTCGATGGCGCCGCACGTCGCGCTGCATGAGATCGGCGTGCCGTTCGACGCCCGGCCGCTGTCGTTCGCCCGGATGGAGCACCGCGCCCCCGCGTTCCTCGCACTCAATCCCGAGGGCAAGGTCCCGACGCTGGTGATCGACGGCCGGCCTCTCACCGAGGTGGCCGGCATCCTGTTCTACCTCGCGCGACGCTATCCCGACGCCGATCTGCTGCCGCGCGACGATCCGGAGGCGGAGGCTCGCGTCGTCTCGTGGATGTCCTTCATCGCCTCGACCGTCCACCCCGCACGGCGCCAGGGCCTCGAGTATGCCAGCCGGATCTACGCCATGGCCGACCGCCGTCTCGGCCGCAACGAATGGGCAGTGGAGCGCTACTCGATCGCCGACATCCACCTGTTCCGGCTCTTCTGGCGCTTCCGCGGCGCGTTCAAGCCCGAGGCCGATGCGTTTCCGAACCTCGAGGCGCACCACCGGCGCATGATGGCACGGGCTGCGGTCAAGCGAACGTGCGACATCGAGGCCGCGATCGGCTACGAGCTGCCCGCGTAGGCGTCACGGCGCAGCGCTGACGGCGCGGGCCCTCGCGTCGGGCGACCCCGCAGGTCGGTCATGTGCACGCGCCCGCAACGTCGGCAGCACCGCGGGCAGCAGGTTGTGTACGAAGCGCCGCGCGCCACGCAAGCTCAGGTGACACGGATCGTTGAACCAGTGCGCGTCGCCCCCGAGCCGGGCAGCCTGATCGACGAAGCGCGCCGACGGGTGCTCGCGCGCCACACCGCGGATCACGGCGTTGTGCACCTCTACCGCGTGCCGGACCTGCCGCGGATCGCCCCACATCTCGAGCGGCGCCAGGTGCAGGCCGTAGCCGAGTCCCGCTTCCTTGAAGCGAGCAAGGGAGTAGTCGTCCGGGATCCACATGGCGAAGGTCATGAGCAGCACGGGCTCTCCACGGCTGGTCGCGCGCTCGAGGATCGCGCGCAGATTGGCCTCGAGCGGGCCGGCGGTACGGACCGTGTCCCCGTAGTGGAGCCAGTCGGCACGTGGTCCGTTGCGGGGAACGTAGCGCGACGAGAGCAGGACCTGACGTAGCCGCAGGGCCACGTACTCCAGCGTGTAGGGCAACGCGAACCGTGCCCGACCCTGATGTGCCGCCAGCGCGTTCACGATCTCGTACCATCCGTAGTGTCCGTAGTCGTCACGGAACAGCTCCGGAGGCACGTTGTTCGCGCGCGCCTCGTTGATGCCGTCGTACACCACCACCAGGTCGAAGCGCTCCGCCCCGATGGCCTCGTAGGCGAGGCGGCTGTCGCGCGACGTCAGGCCCGGAGCGGCGAGATTGAAGATGCGCACGTCACGGTGGCCGGCGTATGCGAGCTGCTCGCGCAGCTCCGCCTGCACCGTGCCCCAGTGCGGATGGAGGGTCGACCCCCCGAGCAGGAGCACGTGCATTCGCCCGGCCGCCCATTTGGGATAGTGCGCGTCGATCCTGGCGAGCCCGGGATAGAACGCCTGGAGCACGCGCTCGGGATGAGTGAACGGGACGCCACGCGCTCGCCAGAACAGGCGGGCGCCGACCTCGAGCGACGCCAGGCAGAGAAGGACGAATGCCAGCGATCGGATGGCCCGCGACACGAGTCCGGGATACGTAGCCGACCCCGTCGCGGCGGCGCAATGGCACGCTGCGACACCGGGGTCCCCGGCCCGCCACGCCGGGGATGCTACTTGCCCAGCCCTGCGCGCACGTCGTCGTCGGCGCGTCGGATGTCGGTGGCGCAACCCGAGGTCAGCTTGGGCTTCTTTCCCCTGCTCGCATTCCGGACGCTCTTGTCCGCCAACCCGAGCGTGGCCCTGGCGTGCCGGAGGAGGCGCTTCGCCTTTCTTGCGACGCTGGCGTCCGCTTCGTCGATGAGGTGCACCGCCTGGTCGAACTTCCTCGTGACGCTCGGCGGGACCCTCTCGCCGGCGCACGACGGGCTCCGGAGGCCGGCGTCCAGGATGCAGCGCGCGCTCAGGCAGGGAACCGTCGTGCTGGTCGTTGCCGTACCGGCAGCCGTCGTGGTCGTGGTGGCGCCGGCGATGGTGCTGGTGGTGGCCGGTGCGGTGCTCGTGGTCGTCGCGATCGCGCACTGCGAGAGATCGACCTGGCAGCCGGCGCAGCGCGCACAGTCGGGGGCCAGCGGCGGCGTGGAGGTCGCGGCGTCGCACACGGCCACGGCCTGCCCGCCGGCCAGCGGACACTCGCAGGTCTCGGCGCAGTCGGCCTGAACGACGCCGTCGCCGCAGTAGCCCGAGCCGCAACTCGGTAGCGTGGCCGGAGGCACGAACGTCGAGGTGGTGGTGGTCGTGGTCGTCGTCGTGATCGTGGGACCGCCATTCAGCGTGGTGTAGTCGTGGCCGGTACTTCCGGTGGCGCCCTTGCCCTCGGAGTTGATGAGAAGGACCTCGCCGGTGTTGAGCAGGTCGATCGACGCATGGTCCGACTCCCAGTCGCCCCCGTGGACGAACCCCTGGAGAGCCAGCCCGGTCATGACCGAGACCTGGACGCCGAGGCTGAATTGGAGAGCGATCGGGGTGAGCACCGGGATGTTCTGGAGCATCCGGCTCGCGCCGAACGGACAGCCAGGGGTATGGCTGAATCCGGGCGGCATCGTGGTTGCGACCCCGCCGAGATCGGTACCATCGGCACGCGAGAGCGAGACCCCTACATTTCCGCGCAGATCGCTGTCGTCGTCGAAGGTCGCCGGATGGGCGCAGTCGGCGAGCGCCTCTATGGTGACGGTCGTCAGGTCACCCTGGTGGGGCGCGTCCTGGGTAGCGGGCACGGTGACGATGTCGACGAAGCCCGCGCCGATGGTCACCACTGCCCTGGCATAGAACGGATTGTCGGCGAGCGCACCGGGGAACCCTGCCCCGTAGCGCAGCGGCGCCGACTGGGCGCCGGCGCTCGCCGCCAGGTGGATCGAGCCGATCTCGGCTCGCATGAAGGCGTCGATGCTCGCGACGCCCGAGAACAGCTGGCTCAGCCCGGCGCCGAAGTGGACGGCGTCGAGGATGCCGCCGTCGACCTGCACGTCCGTCGAGCCGCCCGGGCCGGCGGTCGTCGTCACGGTCACCGGAGCCAGGTCGATTGGCGGCAACGCACTGAAGGGAACCACCGTGGGATTCAGCGTGCCGACGTACGCGAACCCGCTGCCAGCGGGACTGATGACTCCGGGGGTCGGGAGGGCCGCCAGCCCTGCGCGCGGGCGTAAGCCGCAGGCCGCGACGAGCAAGGCCGCAAAGGCCGCACGCATCCTGTGGCACGTCTACCACCACGCTGCTCTCGGCGACAAATGTGTTCAGCAGGCTCGCGGCCGGGAGCGGTTGCTTCCGAAACGCGGGCAACTATGAATAGTCGGGCAGGATGTTGCGCCTCCCGGGCCTGATGGGACCAATCCGCCGGCGCTCTGCGATCCTCACCCTCGCGACGGTCGCAGCGCTCGTCGTTCTCGGGCTCGCGCGCGACCCGCCGGCCACTGTCGCGGCGGACGCAGCCAAGGAACCGGGCGCCCAGGCGACCACGGAGACCGCGATCCTCGCCGGTGGATGCTTCTGGGGCATGGAGGAGATTCTGCGCAAGATCCCGGGCGTGATCTCCACCCAGGCCGGCTACACCGGCGGCTCGACGGCGAATCCGACCTACCAGGACGTCCACACGGGCAGCACCGGTCATGCCGAGGCGGTACGCGTCGTGTTTGATCCCGCCACACTGTCGTACGAGGATCTGCTCGAGAAGTGGTACTTCCGCATGCACGATCCAACCACGAAGAATCGACAGGGCAACGACATCGGCACGCAGTACCGCTCGGCGATCTTCGTCACCTCCGAGAGGCAGCGCGAGATCGCCGAGCAGGTGAAGAAGCGTGTGGACGCTGGCGGGAAGTGGCACGCACCGGTCGTGACCGAGATCGTCGCGGCCGGCACGTTCACACCGGCGGAGGAGTATCACCAGAAGTACCTGCAGAAGAATCCCGGCGGGTACACGTGTCACTACATGCGGGACTAGGATCGCCGCTCCGGTCGGGCGGGTAGGAGCGTCTTCGCATCGTGACGGGGCGCTCACGGCGAAGGGTTCGCAGGACGCCCGTTCCCGGAGAGCCTCCTGGGTCGCGAGGAACGGCGGCAGCCCCCGGCTGGCGCCCCCCGGCTCGAGGCCTCGCTCCGGCACGGACTGCTGGCCCGGCCTGCGCCGCGACGAGGTAGCAACCCGCTACCCCGAAAGTAGCGCCTCTCTGGAGCACGACCCGCTCGACACGGGCGGGAACATGAAAGGAGAGACCCGATGGGCTTCAGAGGACCGAAGATCGTCGCGGACGCGCCGCGAACTGGCCACATGCTGAAGGCGGCCCTGCTCGCGCTCGCACTGACGGTCGGTGCCACCGCGGCACACGCGGCCGACGCCTGCTACCGGGGTGCGTCCGGCAACATCCTGGTATTCAAGAAGTTCAAGCTGCCCCGAGCAAACGAGTGCTCGCCGATCACCGGCTACCAGCACAACTCGGATTGCACGCTGGCCGGCACGGCGTGCGGCACGTCCGACGGCATCACCGTACACTTCAACTTCAACTACATCTGCCACTTCGAGGGATTCGGCACGTACTTCTTCTTCACGGACCGCTCCATCGGCCAGGGCGACGGCCAGTTCTGTCAGGAGAACCTGAGCACCGGCCAGTTCAGCTGCCCGACCTTCATCGCCTCCAGGGTCGGCTGTCCGACGACCCCGAGCTTCACCGAATTCTGAGCCGACGACAGCGACGGCGTGTTCCGCGGAAGGAGCTGTCCCCTCCCAGCGCGGCCTCGGGGCCGCAGGCAGCTCCTTCCGCGGGCCGACACGGCGAAAGCGTCCCCTGCGTCCGCGGCTGACTCCTCCCCGCCCGCCCGGTCCCCCTGCGCACTACCCTGGATGCTCGGAGGGCAAGGCGTCCGCGCCGGCAGGGCGTCCCGAATGGTGGCGGCAACGGCCCCGCCCCGCTGCACGGGAGTCTGAGAAGCCCACGCGGGGGGCATCGGTACCAACCCCGCTTCCCGAGCCACCGGCGCCATCGGGGTGGTACGGGATGGCAAGACACCGGCCCCAGGGATGTGCACAATGGACCGCTCTCTCGGAGGGCTCCTCGCTGACCGCCCTCCCCCTCACACAACCACGTCGAGGAGAGCGATGGCGAAACGAGCGGTGAAGAGGATCGACAAGAAGGGGCCCGGGGTGAAGCGGATTCCCGACCTGAAGCCTGGCAGATACGCCGATGGGCTACCCTTCAACGACATCCAGTACCTCGAGTGCAAGCTCATCCTGAGGCCGAACCACTTCACGTCGCGCAGGAGCCTGTTCGACTTCGCCAAGCTCCTGCGACGGCCGGCAGCGGAAGCCAGGGTCGACTGGTCGAGCGCGGAATTCGTCGATGCGCCGCTGCAGATTCGCGAGGTCCTGTTCCTGGATACGACGGACTTCCGGTTCTACAACAACGCCTTCATCCTGCGACGCCGCATCCCCTACGAAGACGGCTTTCCCGCGGGCGACCCGGAGATCGTGTTCAAGTTCCGCCACCCGGACATGCAGACCACCGCCGAACAGGATGTCCGACCCGATATCTTCGGGGACTACCGGATCAAGTTCAAGGCCGAAGCCCTGCCGCTCAAGGACCGGCTCGGCGGGATCCGCATGCTCTTCTCACACAACGTGGAGTTCCCGTTGAGTCACGTGCACGAGGGTGATCCCACCGCACTCGACACCGTGATGCGCGTGTTCCCGGCCCTCAAGCGCTTGAAGAAGTCCCCCGGGGAGAAGGTCGAGCTGGTCGGTGCAACGATCGTCGAGGAGGTACTCCAGGACATCGGCATCCTCGACTTCGGAGGAGGAATGTCCGCCAAGGCGAACGTCGCGCTCTGGCGTGCCCGGGGCGACCACCGGCCGCTCATCGGCGAGTTCGCCTTCGAGCTCAAGTTCAAGCGGCGGGAGGATCTGGGCGCGAAGGCTTTCAAACGCACCGAGGCGTTCTTCCTGGCCCTCCAGTACGCCGCGAAGGACTGGCTCGCTCTCGGTGCAACCAAGACGGGCGTGGTCTACCGATTGAAGGGCGCCCCCCCGCACGCCCACGAGTGACTTCGCCCGGCCGTGCCGAGCGACCTGAGCCTGGCGCCAGCGGTCGCCGAACGACCATGACGTGGCGCCGTCTTCTACCGGCCGATCTGCTCGGCGTTCGCTTCGCCGTCAACGTGTTCGTCGCGTCCGCAATCCTGTGGTTCCTGCTCCGCCGCGTCGCGGAGACCAATCCGATCTGGGCCATCGCGTCGATGATCGCGGCGTCCGAGCCGCAGGTACGGGAGGCGGTGCGGATGTTTCGCAGTCGCACCGTCAACGTGCTCGTCGGATGCGGAGTCGGCCTGCTCTTTCTAGTCGTCGGGGGGGCGAGCGACTGGAAGCTCCCGCTCGCCCTGGCGGTGACCGTGCTCGTCTCGTCCTACGTGGTCCACATACCGACGATGTGGCGGCAAGCGCCGATCACGGCGGCCATCGTCATCGCCGCGGGCCTGACGCACCATTCCAAGCTGAGCGGAATCGAGCATGGGCTGCACAAGGTCGCCGAGGTTCTCATCGGTTGCGTCATGGGCCTCGTGGTCAGCTTCCTGATGTCGAAGCTGTGGCCTCTACCGGATACCGAGAAGACCACCCCGGCATCGGCGGCCGTGGCAACCCGTCGATGAACCTGCGTCCCGGAACCCGCCGCGATGCAGCGTGCGGCGGCGGGTGTAACCACCGACGGCCCTCCGTCGTATCCCTCCAATGACGTGGCGGGCCAGGCAACACGCGACGGTCGGAGACCGGCAGCGACGGTGGGGGCCGCCCGCCTGGTCGGCGGGCGGCCCGCAGACGGTGCTCCGGTGCCCCCTCACACCAGCGTCGTCGTCCGGCAGGAGGCTGGATCAGCGATTGTCGGCATCCTGGGGCATGGACGCATCGACCGACGGCGAGACGAGCGTGAACGGACCGCTCTGCACCCAGGCCCGCTGACTCGGGGCGAAGCGCGGAGCCAGGAGCCCGTCGTTGATCTCGCGCGTCACGGCGAACCGGTTGAATTGCGTCGCGGGGATGAAGAGACGGTCGTTCGAGAGCCCGCCGTCGGAGAAGTCCTCGAGATCGACCTCGACCGCCGTGAGAATGCCGTCGCCGTCGAGGCCGCCGGTGTCGACGCGTGCGACCTCCGCCCGGTAGGCGTCGAACAGGCGGGTGGGCAGCGGTACGCCCGGCTCGAAGGAAGCCACGCGCACGAAGGTATCGAGCATGATCTCGTTGGCGAGCCCGCTCGGGATGAAGCGCAGCCGCTTTTCCTTGTGCTCGTCGTTGAGCACCATGCCGCGGTCGGGGTCGCTGGGACTCGTGTCGAGGAGACGGTCGGGATCGCGGGGGTTGTTCGGGTTGTCACCGACCAGCAGCGGGTCGTGCGTGCCGCCCGTGAAGCCGGGGCCGGTCGGTCCGGTCCCGGAGGGCCCGGAGCCGGGGACCACCGAGGAGAGGAAGGCGAGCCGACCCTGCGCGAACTCGTCGGCGAAGCCCCCCGTGAACGGCAGCTCGTAGAGCGGGAAGACCCAGTCCGTGTACTGATTGAACTCCCAGTACGAGTGGCAATCGCTCTGCTGGAGACAGTTGTACGCGCCCATCGAGAGCATGATGGGTACGACGTTCGCCTGCACGTCGGGGAAGTGATCGCTGGCGCTCGGCAGGCGTGGCGGATTGCCGTCGCGTGTGAAGACGTGGGTCGGGACGTTGTTGCCGCCGCCGATGGCCTGGAGCGCCATCGCGTCGTCCTGCGTGATCATCCCGAACTGCGGAGTCCCGTCACTGCGCAGTGGCCCGACGTCGGGCACGACGACGTCGTGGATCATCCAGCCCTCGTACCAGCCCGACTCGTTGTTGATGACGAAGAGCGGGGAGATGTCCGTGAAGATGTCGATGAACGCGCCCGGGTCATTCGGGTCGGTGGGCAATCCCGGCTTTGGCTCGAGCAGGAGGCGCACGGAGCCCAGCGTGGGGGTATCGTGATTGGCGCCCGTCGCCGTGGGGGCGACACCGTCGTTGATGCCCGGGATCGTGACGGTGAAGACGTTGGGCTGGAATCCGGTCGTGTCGAGCAGGAAGTAACCGAAGAGCTGACTCGGCGTCGCCGCCTCCGAGAACACCGTGAGCGGGGGAAAGCTGTGCGGCCGCTGCGCGAGCTCGACGAGGCGTGCCTTCAAGGGGTCGGGCAGGTGGCGAACGTCGTCCCGGCGGTCGATTCCCCGGCTGCCCCGTGGCGGCGGCGCGGCGCTGGCGGGACGGGCGCCCACCGTGGCGACCAGGCACGTCGCGACGACCAGTGACTGCAGTACGGAGGGTTTCATTGCGGTCTCCTTTCGACGCGCGCGGATGCGCGCGCGTGCTGACCTGTCATCGACATACTTGTCCCGCAGCACCGCGCTCGTTACCGCGCAAACATTTCTTGCACGGCGTGGCGTTTTGCCCCGCGCGCGAGTCGATGCCGACTCGGAGCCTCGGATGACACCGCGGAATCCGTTCACGGGTGAAGGCCGCGGGCCGCGCCGCGCATGCTGGATGGCGCTGGTCCAGGCGGGCGACCGCGAGGCGTATCGCTCGCTGCTCGATGACCTCGGACCGGAGGTCAAGACGTACCTCCGGCGACGGCTCGCCAACTCGCAGGAGCTCGAGGATGTGTACCAGGAGGTGGTGCTCGCGATCCACGTCTCGCGACACACCTACGAGCCCGCGCGACCCGTCGAGCCGTGGGTGTTCGCGATTGCCGCCCACGTGCTCGCGCGTCAACTCAGGCGCTCGCGGCGACGGGTCACGCGGGAGGTGCTGATGGACGACGTGCCGGCGGAGCCCCTGAGAGCCGGCGGACCGTCAGCCGCCGAGGTCTGGCAGGCGCTCGAGCGGCTGCCGCGGCAGCAGCGCGAGGCGCTGGAGCTGCTGCGCCTCGCGGGCCTCTCGACCGACATGGCGGCCACGGTAGCCGGCACGACGGTGGGCGCGCTCCGGGTGCGCGCCCACCGCGCCCACAAGACCCTGCGCGCGATCCTCTTCGGATGACCTACCGAACCGCCGATTGAAGCAGGCGTTCCCGGCGAGGAGAGATCGCTTGCCTGGCACGTACCACCCACGCTACCAGCCGAGGGGCTGGGAGCTTCGACCCGGTCGCCGGTGAAAGTCGCAGGCGCCCGCGCAGCCGACGACTTCCGCCTGAAGTTTCTCGAGAGGAGATCGCATGGGCGACGAAACCACAGTGCTCGACGGCGCCGCGGCTCGCCACCTCCTGCGCCGCACGGGCTTCGGCGCGATGCCCCTCGATCTGGCGCAGTTCGTGGGGCTCACCCGGGGCGAGGCAGCCGACCGTCTGCTCGCCTTCGCCCCGAAGGGCTTCCTGCCCTCGGGCCCGGATTTCCCGACCGCCGTGTCGAAGTGGATCAAGTACATGCTCAAGACGCGCGCCCCATTGCAGGAGAAGCTCGTCCTCTTCTGGCACGATCACTTCGCCACCGGGTTCTCCAAGGTCCAGAGCGTGCGACTGATGGGCACGCAGAACAGGACGATTCGCCTGAGCTGTCTCGGCGACATGCGCGTGCTCGTGAAGGCCCTGAGCAGAGATGCGGCCATGATCGAATGGCTCGACACGGTCCGCAACCACAAGGACCTGCCGAACGAGAACTACGCCCGCGAGCTGCAGGAGCTGTTCACGCTCGGAGTGCTCGATCTGCGGGGCAACCCGAACTACACGCAGACCGACGTCGAACAGATCGCGCGCGCGTTCACGGGGTGGACCTACGACCACGGCCACGGCACCGTCTCCTTCGACGACGGCGACCACGATTACATCGCCGACTTCCCGAGCCGCGGGGGCGGGACGAAGCGCATCTTCGCCTCCACGGGCGCCTTCGCCACGCCGCCGCACTTCGATCAGCCCGAGGGCGACAGCGAGATCGATCAGGTCGTCGACATCATCTTCCAGCACCGCGACACCGACCTGAAGAACACCGTGGCCCGGCGGACGACCCGGCGACTTCTCGAGTACTTCTGTCACGGCGGCTGGGCGACGCCCGACGCGGTGATGATCCAGACGATGGACGACGAGATCGTTGTGCCGTCGGGGTTCGATCGGACGTTCATCATCCGCGACGTGCTGCGCGCCATCTTCGTCCACGACGTCTTCTACGCCACGATGGAGGCGGCGCCCTTCAGCGTCGGCACGGCAAAGTCGGTGAAGTGGCCGGTCGACTATGCGCTCAGCACCATGCGCCTGCTCGGCGCGAACCCGAAGGGCAAGCATCTCGGCGTTCAGGGCGGCAGCTACACCCCCATCGCCGATCATCTGCGCGACATGGGTCAGACGCTCCTGGACCCGCCAAGCGTGTTCGGCTGGGATTGGGAGACCGCCTGGATCAGTAGCGCGACGCTACTCGCGCGTTGCAACTTCGCGCGCGACATCATCGGCTCGCGACACGGCGGAGGCCGGTTCCGGCCGGAGAAGCTGATCGATCTCAACCTGACGCAGCCCGGCGAGATCGTCGATGCGGTCACCGACGTCCTCGGGGTCACCGATCAGCTCGTCTCCGAGGAGCGCCAGGTGCTGATCGACTACCTGACCGACAGCGGCACCAGCTCGACCATCAACCTGCACGACCCCACCCTGCGCAACATCAAGCTCAATGGACTCTTCGGGCTGGTGGTGCAGGCACCGGTCTGTCAGCTCCACTAGACGGCGGCGGGAGCTCTCGAATGGCGATCACGCGACGACAGTTCATCCAGCGCACCGGCCTGGTCACCGCGGGCACGCTCCTCGGGCCGCGCCTGTTCGACAATCCGTTCGTCCGCGAGGCGCTCGCGTCGACGATCGGCGATCGTTACTTCGTCATCATCTATCTCGACGGCGGCAACGACGGGCTCAACACCGTCGTCCCGTTCGCGAGCGGCGCGCTCCGCGCGGCTTACGACGGCTACCGGCAGACGGGGGGCGGTGGTCTGAACATCTCGCAGGCGTCGCTCGCTGCCACCCCGATCGGGAACGACCCCGGCAGTGGCAGCCAGCTGGCGCTGCACCCCGCCCTCGCCGGGTTGAAGCAGCTCTACGATCTCGGCCAGGTCGCCGTCGTCCAGGGCTGTGGGTACCCCGGCTATAGCATGTCGCACGATCAGGCGCGGAGCATCTGGCGGTCTGCGAACCCGGGGGTGGCGGGAGCATACACCGGCACCGGGTGGGTCGGCCGGCACCTGGCCTACCCGGGCAACTATACGGGGATCGACGTGCCGGCAGTGACCATCGGCAGCTCGATCGCCCCGGAGCTCCGCCAGACGGCCACGGGCGAGCTCGCCATCACCCGCCTCCGCGACTTCAGCTTTCCGTACGACGAGTTCAACCCGGACGACGTGAGCGCGAAACGGACTGCCTTCGACGCCCTCTACGACGCCCTGGCGAGCAGCGATCCTCAGCCGGCGAAGCGGTATCTCGGTAGCAGCGGTGCAGCGATGCTGGTCAGCACCGAGAGCTATCCCGGGCTCGACCAAGACTACGAGCGGGATCGCGCTCCGTTCAACGGCCGGTACGACGCCATCGGCAGCGGTGCGGCGCGCGACATGCGCGAGATCGCCAAGATCATCTACGGCGTGGAGCGGGGCGTCGCGGGCGTGAGCGGGCGCTTCTTCCAGGTGAGCCACGGCGGCTTCGATACCCATGCCGATCAGGGCGGCGCGGAGCCCGACGGCCTGCACTACGACCTCCTCCGGGGCATCGGAGACTCCCTCAAGGTGTTCTGCGACGATCTCACCGACATGGGGGCGATCGACCGGGTCACCGTACTCGTGTGGAGCGAGTTCGGGCGGCGGATTCCCCAGAACAACAGCGGCACCGACCACGGCTCGCAGTGCCCCTTGTTCGTCATCGGCGGCTCGGTGGTCGGCGGCGTCTACGGCTGCCACCCCGACATCCTGCACATCGACGTCAATGAGAACACGGCCTACACGCAAGGCGCAGGCCCTCATCGCTCCACCGACCTTCGCGACGTCTACGGCACCGTGTTGAAGCACTGGCTGAACGTGCCGCCGGCGCAGATCCTGAGCGGCATTTTGCAGCTGGACCCTGGCGATCCCGCCTTCAACTGGACGACGGCGAATTTCGATCTGGGGTTCCTTGCATAGCGCGGGAGCGAGCCGGTGAGCGCCGAAAGATGTCGCCGTCGACGCTGATCGCACTGCAGGTGCTCGCCACCGCCTCGGTCAGCGTTCACCGTGAGGGCCGCGGACCGGCGCAGGGAGCTGGAACCCGGCCGTCCGACCAGCGTTGAAGGACGTCGTGCGCCACCCGCCGCCAGGCAGGGCGCGCCGGCGGACCTTCCCGGCCACGCTGTCGGAATCGACCAGACGCATCCCCTCCTGGTGGCCGATCACCTTCCACGCAAAGTCCTCGACCTTGCCCTCGAAGAAGAACCCATCGTCCTGGCTGGAATCGGATCCGAGGTAGCCGTCGGAGCGGTTCGCCGGCGAGACCGACCGCACCCGTCGGAGTGACGGGACGTAGACCCAGCTCGCGTCGCGCTTGCCGGGGTCCTTGTAGCGGTAGCCCAGCGTCGCCGTTCCATTCACGTCCACGGGACTCTTCGAGACCGCGAGGAACTGGACGAGCAGGTTCTCGGGATTGGTCGCGGGCGAGTACTGCCGGGGCTGCCCGTCGTAGTACAGCGCGTAGACGTCCTCTGCCACCGAGCGCTCGACCCCCGTGCGGTTCACCCAGTTGAGCGTCGTCCAGTTCCGGCTGTTGCCGCCGATGTAGTAGGCGTAGCTGAGATTCCAGATCACCTTGTACCCGGCGTCCGGGTCGTTCATCTGGATGTCGGGGAACGGCAGACCCGAGATGTAGTCCGGCCGGGTGTCCGTGCTCCGGTCGACGGGCTCGCGCTTCGGGCTGAGGACCAGGCGTTCCCCGTTCTGCCGTGTCGTCTCGTCGGCGCCGTCGTCCCAGCGGCAGCTGGAGTCGGGGAACTCGACCACCTGGTTGTAGTACTCGCCCTTCTTGTAGTGCTGGTATATCTCGGGCGGCAGCAGGTCCTTCGCGTCGTCGGCCGTGGATGCGTCCAGCATCATCCCCGGCTTCACCTCCGAGTTCGCGGGCGATCCCGACCCCAGGGCGAGCCAGATTCCGAGCGCGATTGCCGCACCAGGATTCTTCATCAGATGATCACCGCCTTCGGCCTGGTTCATCGGTTCACACCGCGCAATTCGGCTGCCTAGCGCGGGCGACACCGTCGTCGGCCTGGAACACCTGGTGTACGCTTCAGCCAGCTCGAGCCACGGGCCAGCGTGGTGCAGCCTTCACAGCGTTGGCCGTCCGGTCTCGCGCTACGCGGCGGTCGCACCGGGCGCACACGTCAGGTCAACGAGGAGCACGACAGATAGCCTGTTCATCAATGACCGCTCTTCTCGTCTCTGGGTGGCTTACTGTAGCACAGGGTAGAACTCCAGTAAGCAGTGCGCAAGCGCAGATCGCCATCCTCGAGCCGCGGAACCCCCCCGCCCCACCTCGGCCATCCGCGGGAATTCCGGCAAGCTCCCCGTTCGCGCTAGATGCATCGGAATAGTCTCGGCGCGCACGAGCCGTCTCATCACATCAGCCTGCTGCGCGCTCATGGACAGCCGATTGATCCCGACCGAGATCATCGAATCCGTCTACGCGCGGAATGACACGATCCACGTCGGACTCCTGGGACGCCGTGACGAGGCGCAACGGTAGCGCCCACGCCGAGACGGCCTGGCGGTCGTCCTCACGCCCCGCCGCATCTATGCTCCGAGTCCGCTAGCCGCCAGGTGTCGTGTGTGCGCAGATTGGTGGTCTTGTAAATGCGGCCACGGTTGTCGCCCTTGGGACAATTGCGCGGGATGGAGACAAGGCAGATCCGGACCGGATCGCCCGCCCGCGACTGCTCGATCGCTGGAACGGTGTCGTACGAGAGCTGAACGCCGCCATTCGCGAAGCGCACCGCGCTGCCGGAGCCCCGCATGGGCTGGTTGGTGACGCCGTCGACCAGACGCGTCTCGACCGACTTGATCGTCGTCTCTGCGCAGGCGCCGACCTTCTTCGGCAATTCACCCGCGAGAGCCGGCGCCGCCAGCGTGGCGGCGAGGCCGCCCAACAAAAGCATCCGACGTCGTACACCGATCATCGAAGCCTCCTTTCCTACCATGAAGTGGAGAGGATGGCGGAGCGAGCGTTTCCTCGAGGCCGCGGCCGCCGCCCGGCCGCCGGAGACAGGCGGCCAGCAACTACGCTAGGATGGACGCGTGGCTGCTGCAATGAATCGCGACGTCGTCCTCATCACCGGCGGCAATTCCGGCATCGGCTTCGAGTGCGCCCGCGAGCTCGCACGCGCGGGCTGGCACGTTGTCATCGCGAGCCGCGACCGACGGGCATCGGCGAAGGCCGTGCGCCGGATCGCCGGCGAGAGCGGCGACGGCGCCGCTTCGGAGATGGGTCTCGACCTCGGCTCGACGGCGTCGGTACGTGCGCTCGCCCGGGAGATACAGGGACATGCCGGCCTCCGCGCGCTCGTCTGCAACGCCGGGCTCCAGATGACGACGGGCCCGCGGCTCTCGGCCGACGGTTACGAGGTCACGTTCGCCGTCAATCACCTCGGGCACTTCCTGCTCACGAACCTGCTCTTCCGGCAGCTCGTCGCGAACGGGCCGGCCCGCATCGTCGTGGTCGCCTCCGGCGTCCATGATCCGACACGCTGGACGGGCATGCCGAAGGCGAGCATCACCGACATCCCGACGCTCGCGGCGACCGGCGGCCCGCGCGCCGGCGAGTTCAACGGCCGGCTCGCCTACGTGAACAGCAAGCTCTGCAACCTCTGGTTCGTCTACGAGCTCGCACGGCGGATCGAGGGCGCGGGCCTCGGGCGGGACGGCCGTGGCGTCACGGTGAACGGCTTCGATCCCGGCCTGGTCCCGGGCTCCGGGCTCGGACGCGACTATGCGGCGCCACTCCGGTTCGTCTGGAACACGATCCTGCCCGGCGTGGCCCGCGTGCTCACCCCGGTCGTGCCGACGATCAACCCGGCGCCGAAGTCGGGCCGCGCGCTCGCACGATTGGTCGTCGATCCCGCGCTCGCGGGGGTCACGGGCAGGTACTTCCCGTCGCATGCACGCTGGCGGGAGGCTCCGTCGTCCGACGCCTCCTACGACGTCGAGCGGGCGCGTGCCCTCTGGACCGAGAGCGTCCGGATGAGCGGCCTCGCGCCGGTCGAGTCCCCGCTCGCCTGAGGGGGCAGCGCCTGCGACGATCGGGGTGACCGAACGCCCAGTTCTCCTCGTCGGGAGCGATATCCGTCTCGACGCCTCGGGGTAGCACGCCGCTACCTCGAAAGTAGCGGCTCTCTGTTGCGTACAGCTCGAAGCGCACCCCGATTCACTTCAGTTTCAGATCGCGAAGGAGGGAGACGCAATGGAACACCACGCCGCAAGGCAGACCACTCGCATCCGGACATGGGTCCGCGTTGGCAGAGGGGCCGGCATAGCATGTGCGGCCGCGTTTCTCGGGGGCGCGCTTCCCATCGCCGAGGTCACATCGTCCGCGCTGGCGCAGGCCCCCGCCACCACGCAGCTGACCGGGGACGTCTCGAGCGATGACCCCGGCATCTTCCTGGTCGATGGCGTACGCATCGCGGTCGCAGACACGGCGATCGCGACCGAGACGTCATTGGGAGGCTACAGGCTCGACGTGCCCTCGGGTCCGCACACCCTCGAGATCTCCGGAACGTGCGTTCAGCCCGGATCCATCGCGGTCGACGCCGAAGGAGCGACCCAGTTCTTCCCACTCACGGTCACTGGTATCGTTCCGATGGACCCTGCCGTCCACTACCGGTGTGATCCGTTCCGTGCGACCTCCGCCGCCCGTTTCTCTTCGCCGCTTCACCACAAGGCAGCAGTGTCGCCGACTCATGCGGCAACGATCTCGCTGAAGTCGCCGGTGACGTTCGACGGGCTCCCGTATCGAAAGTTCTACGTGACGGCGAACGGATGGCTCAGCTTCAAGCCGGTGGCGCTCTCGAAGTTGCCTCCCTGCGATCGGCTCTCTCCGGGGAACGCGCCCGCGAATGCCCTGTTCGCGTACGCCGGGTGCGCGACGACGAAGTCCGTCACCTATGACGTCGTCGCCGGCGCACTCGTCGTACGGTGGCACCTCGTGGACCCGATCACCGCGGAGCCGACGGACGTCGAGGTGAACTTCGGGCCCGGGTCCTTGACGGTGCAGAGCAACGTGATCGAGGTTGCCTACGGCAGTCTCGGTGATGCCGGACACGACGGCAGCGGTGCGTTCGTCGGGCTGACCACCGCTGCTGGCGCGGCGTTCCCGATCGGGGTGCGCCAGGCCGTCCTTCGTCCATTCCACACGATCCAGCTCACACCGACGCCGACCATCCACTTCTGAGCCCTGCATTCCGACCAGAACGCGATCCTGAAGTTCCCGCGGCGATGGCGCCGCCGCTTTCAGAGCGGTCTCCGGTCCGAAGCGGAGCTGCCAGCCGGGCCGAAGCTCGGAGCCGCGGCATCGTACGCTTGCCATCGTGACCGGAGACCGGTAGTGGCGGGAACGCGTGACGGAACGAGTTCATCCGGTGAATCCCGGGATCGCATCGACCTCCGGCGACCGATAGATGACCGCAAGGAGGAGCGCCATGGCAGGTAGGGTGATGAACCCGATCGCTCTGGCGACGGCGCTTCTCGTGACGGTCGGCGCCGAGCGCGCCGCCGTGGGCGCCCGGCGACGGCGTCTCTCCTGATGAGATCACCGGTGTGACGCCCGAGGCCGGGACGCTTCCGCTCAAGGCCAAGGTCCAGGTCAAGGCCATTCGATCCATGCGCTGCGATGATGACGCGGGCTGAGGATTCCTGGACGGGCGGCCCGCGCGCGGAGAATGCGCCGTGGACCGACCGTGACATCGAGCTGCCGGGCCGCGGTCGGACGTCGATCCGCGAAGTCCACGGCCCGGAAGGCGCACCGACCCTGGTGCTGCTGCACGGGCTCGCCGCGACCGGGCGGCTCAACTGGTTTGCCGCTCTCCGCGCCCTGTCCGAACGCTTTCGTGTGATCGTCGTCGATCACCGTGGCCATGGCCGGGGGATTCGCACGCACCACTTCCGCCTGGTCGACTGCGCGGACGACGCCGTCGCCGTCGCCGACCACCTCGGCATCGAGTCGCTCATCGCGGTCGGCTACTCGATGGGAGGACCGATCGCCAAGCTGTGCTGGAGCCGGCACCGGGATCGCGTTCGCGGGCTCGTCCTGTGCGCAACGGCGAATCACTTCATGCGACCCGAGGCGCGTGGAGTCGCCAGCGCCGTCTTCCCCGGCATGATCGTCACCGCCAGGCTCATCCCCGGCTTCTTCCGGGACCGGATCATCGATGGGATGACTCGCGGCCTTCCCCGGGGTGAGCGACGCGACCGCGTCCGACGGGAGATGGCGAACACCGATCCGGCGACCGTGATGCAGGCGACTCGAGCCGTGATTCGCTTCTCGTCTCATGACTGGGCGGCCGGCATCGACGTTCCGACTGCGGTCGTGATCACGACCGAAGATCAGCTCGTCCCACCGAGCCGTCAGTACCGCCTCGCGGCTTCAATCCCGGGGGCAAAGATCTTCGAGGTGGCCGCCGACCACCTGGCGTGCGTGCGGGCGGCGGACCGATTCGTGCCGGTACTCCTGGCAGCCTGCGAGTACGTCGACGCCCACGCCGCGACGCGCCCGCAGCCCGCGTGAACACTCCCCCGGCCGCTCAGGACGAGACGACCGTGGTGGGTGCCGCCATCGGTTCAAGTCCCCTCCTCGCATGCGATTTCGCAGCCGAATTTCGACGTTGGGTCCACATCCGCGATTTGGGGCCAGGTCAGTCCTTCCCGAAGGGCACCGACCTTCAGGGGAACGTGAGGGTATTCGCCCTGCGCCCCTACCAGCCCGCCGCGCTTCCGTAACGGGAACCAGGCCCACGCAGCCCAGCCTACCTCACGATCGTCGCGACGATCTGCGCCAGAAGCCGGTTCACCACGATCGCTGTGTCGATCGACCGGTAGTCGCCTGCGGTCGTCACGACGCCGACGTCGAGTTCGGGCACGACGAAGATGCGCTGGCCGCCGTTTCCCAATGCGCCGCTCCAGGCGACCTCGCGGCCACGCCACGGGAAGCGTCCGGTCCACCATTGGTAGCCGTAGCCCGCGCCGTCGGGCGCGACGCCCGCCAGCTCGACGCCCGTCGCGACGTGCGGCCGCAGGGCGTCCGCGACCCATCCTTCGGGCACGACGGGACGATCCCGCCAGCGGCCGCGACCGAGCACGAGCCGGCCGAGCTTCAGCATGTCGCGCGGCCGCATGCGCAGGCCGGCGTGGGCCAGCGGACGGCCGCGGACGTCCGTGGCCCACACCCAGTCCGTGATCCCGAGCGGCGCGAAGAGCTCTTCCCGGGCCAGGTCGGGCAGGGCCCTGCCGGTTGCGCGGGTCAGCAGGGTGGCCAACGCCACGGTGCCGCCGCCGTTGTAGTTGAAGCGCGTGCCGGGAACCGCAGCCTGCGGACGGTCGAAAAGGAAGCGGACGGGATCGCGCTTCCAGAGCAGGCGCGTCTCGTCGCTGGTGAGCGGCGTGGCGTCCCACTCGTTCCATTCGAGCCCGCTGGTCATCGTCAACAGCTGCTCGACCGTGATCGCAGCCCGCTCGCCGGTGCGCAGATCGGCGAGCTCGGGGAAAGCGTCGAGTGCCGGGGCGGACAGGCTCGCGATGTGGCCGTCATGCAGCGCGATGCCGATCAACAGTCCGACGACGCTCTTGCTGATCGAACGCAGGTCGTGGCGCACGTCCGCCGCGAAGCGGACGTCGCCGCCGAACGGGTTCGCGATGCCGTAGAGCACGTCGATTGGACGGTCCGGCCCGGTGCGGTACAGCTCCGCGACGAGCCGGCCGTGCCGCTCGACCAGGACGGCATGCACGTTCGGCTTCCCGGTCGCGACGCCCTGGAGCAGCGCGCACAGCGCGCTCGCATCGAAGCCGGCCTCGTCGGGCGTCGCGACCAACCAGTCCGCGTCCGCCGCCGGACCCGCGCAGCCCGTCGGCGCGTCGGCGAGGGCGACGCGGAAGGTCGCGGCCAAGATCGCCGCCAGGATGAAAAACGCGGATCGTCGCATTGGCTTGGCAGCCCGAGGGGCGGAATATAGCTGAGCCAGCTTTCCCGGACACCTTCGGTGCGACCTCGGCCGCCAGGTTCCGCGTCATCACGTCGAGCGCCGCCTTCGCGGCGCCGTACGCAAAGGAGCTCGGCTACACCATGTCGCTCGTGCGCCACTGCCGGCCATCTCGACCCGTAAGGCGGAGATTGCATGGGTCAGGCACGGACACCTCGACCAGCCCGCCTTCATGGGTGTCGTAACGTCCCGAAGTCGGACGCAGGCCCACCACGCGCGCGGCGCGGACGGAGCGCCTTCAGAAGGCCGACCGCACCGGCCGGGCGTGTGCCGCCACGCTCGGCGAGCCGACGCCCAGGGCCCCGTTCTGGAAGTTCACGAGGAATCCGGTGGTGCCGTCGTCCGTCGTCGACGCCCAGTAGAACGCGGGGAGCGTCAGCCCGAAGACCGGATCGATGCAGGGTCCGCCCATCTGGCAGGCGACCGTGGTCGTGTCCACGATCGTCAGCAACTCGATGATCGTCGGCGAGCGCCAGTCGCTGTGCGAGCCGCCCCCGGGCACCGGGGTGAGGGTCGTACCGTTGGTGCTGGTGCCGGTGAGGGACGCGGCCGCCCCCGCCGCACCGTCCAGCGTGAACGTGTTGTCGGCATCGAGAACGTCGAACACATTGGTGAAGCCGTCGAGCGCATCCTGCTTGGCCCACATGAGCCCCGTGTCGAAGTCCGTGACCGTGTTGTCCCCGTTGTCGCGATAGCGGCAGGGGATCGCGGACGCGGCCGCCTGGGCACGGATCGCGTCCATGACCGTCGCGAAGCGCTCCTGGCACGCGGCGCGATCTGCGCCCCGTCCCTGCGCGACCTTGGCCTCCGCGTTCCGCTGGCACTGCCGTAGATTGCCCCACGCCTTCAGCTTCTTCGCGAGGCAGTCCGGCGTCGTGATCGCTCGCGCCGGCGCGATGCCGCCGGCGAGCACCATCCAGGCAGCGACCGCGGCGACGACCGTGCCGCGGCCGCGCACCCCTCTCTCACCCGTGACCGTTCGCATGATGTCCTCCTTGGCGGAGCGCGCTCGTCAGAAGGCCGAGCGCACCTCGCGAAAGTGTAGATCGCCGAGCGGGTTGCTGAACTCGATGACGCCGTTGAAGAAGTCCACGAACGCCGCGGGGCTCGGGCCGTTCTGGGCCCTGGTGGCGGACCAGTAATCGTGCGGCGACGTGCCGCCGAAGAGCGGATCGATGCACGCGCCACCCATCCGGCAGCCGGGCGCGGCGGGGTCCACGATGCCCTCGAGCTCGACGATCGTGGGCAAGCGCCAGTCGGTGTACGACCCGTTTCCGGGCACGGGGATGATGGTCGTGCCCGACGCGCTCGTCCCCGCCAGCTTGGCGGCGGTCTCGGCGGCCGTCTGCCACGGGAACGCGTTGTCGGCGTCGAGGATGAACGGGCTCGGGTTCCCGTCGAACGCGACCTGCCGCACCCACATGAGGCCGGTATCGAAGTCGGTGACGGTGTTGTCACCGTTGTCGCGATAGCGGCACGGGACCGCGGAGGCGGCGGCCTCGGCCCGGAGCATCTCGGCCTTCCTGTCGAACGCCGCCTGACACTTCGCGGGGTCCGCCGACCTCCCCTGGATGGTCTTCGCCTCCTCCTGCCGCTGGCACTTCCGCAGGCTGCCCCACGCCTTGAGCCGCTGGGAGAAGCAGCCCGCAGACGTGATCGCCGTCGCCGGGACGGCGCTCCCTGCCAGCACCATCGCTGCCGCGACCGCGGCGACGACCGCGGGGCCCCGCCTGCCTGCTTCACGCATTCCGGTCCGCATGACGTCCTCCTCCGAAGGTGATCCCTCTGCCCGGAGGGGCGCGAAATGTACGCGCCTCACCGGCACACGCTGGTGCGCCCGAAGATCGCGGACGCGAGGGGTGCCCTTCGGATCGATGACGCTACTTCTCGGGTAGCGGGCCGCTACCTTCGGAGTTCGGCCGCCTGCGCGGGAAGCAGATGGACGGGACGATGGGGCTATTCGTCCTTCGTCCCGTACCCGCCCTCTGCCCGGCGCCTATCGGGGTCACCTGGGGGCACCGGACAAGGACGCGGAGCCGCGCGCGAATAGCCGGCCTCATCGGCGGGCTCCCGATAGCCCCTACGCCATCGGCCTCTCCGTTGCCGCGGTTCACATCACGATCGCCATCGCGCAGAGGTGGACCCCCGGGGTCCACCTCTTGCCCGTTCTCGCCCGTTCTCGCCCGTTCTCGCCCGCGCTGCCGCGAGAATCCTGGGATTTTTCAGGAAGACCGGGGGGTTCAAGTCCCCCTCCTCGCACTGATCCTGCGTTGCGCGTCGCGTCCTCTTGCCGGGTGAACGCGCGCGGGGTACTCGCCCCGGGATGCCGACCGCATCCGAAGCGTCCACGGTGGCCGAAGCCTTTCGCCGCACGGTCGCGGCGACGCCCGATCGCGTCGCCGTCCGCACCCTCGACGATGCCGTCTCCCTCACGTGGGCAGCCCTGGCCCAGCGCGTCGACGCCGTCGCCGGCGGTCTCGCCAAGCTCGGGGTCCGTCGCGGCGATACGGTGGCGCTGCTGATTGGCAACCGGCCGGAGTTTCACCTGGTCGATCTCGCGGTCACCACGATCGGCGCGACGCCGTTCTCCATCTACCAGACGCTGCCCCCCGAGCAGATCGCGTACGTCGTGAGGGACGCCGGCGCGCGTCTCGCCATCGCCGAGACGGCACTGCTCCCGAACTTGCTCGCCGCCCGCCGCGAGCTGCCCGGCCTCGAGCGCGTCGTCGTGATCGGTGCCGGCGAGACGGGCACGATTCCGCTCGGCGAGGTCGAAGGATCCAACCCGGGCTTCGACGTCGAGGCGGCATGGCGCGCCGTCACGCCCGAGGACGTCCTCACGCTGATCTACACGTCGGGGACGACGGGCCCGCCGAAAGGCGTCCAGCTCGTGCACCGCAACATCATGGCGACCGCGCGCGTGCTGCGGCAGGTGATCCCCGTTCCGGAGGGCGGCCGGGTGATCTCGTGGCTGCCGTCGGCGCACATCGCCGAGCGTGCCGCCCACCACTACCTGCCGCTGATCTTCGGGCTCACGATCACCACCTGCCCCAATCCGAAGGAGCTCCTGACGTACCTGTCGGCGGTGCGGCCGCACTGGTTCTTCGCCGTGCCGCGGATCTGGGAGAAGATGAAGGCCGGCCTCGAGGCGCGGCTGGCCGGACTCCCCGACGAGCAGCGCGGACGGTTCGAGGCGGCATTCGCGGCCTCGCTCGAGAAGGTCCGCCTCGAGCAGGCGGGCTCGCCGGTGCCCGCCGCACTCGCCGCCCGGGTGGCGGAGGCCGATGCCGGCATCTTTGCCATGCTGCGCTCCATACTGGGGCTCGACGTAGCGGTATCCGTGAACGTCGGCGCAGCGCCGACGCCGCGCGAGGTGCTCGAGTTCTTTCACGCCCTGGGCATTCGTGTCGGGGAGCTGTGGGGGATGTCCGAGACCACGGGCGCCGGCACCGTCAACCCGCCCGAGCGCATGAAGCTCGGTACGGTCGGCAAACCGGTCCCGGGCGTGGAGATCAAGCTCGCCGCGGACGGCGAAGTCCTCATTCGCGGCGACGTCGTGATGATCGGCTACCGGAACATGCCGGAGAAGACGGCCGAGGTGCTCGATCCCGATGGCTGGCTCGCCACCGGCGACGTGGGCGAGATCGACGCCGACGGCTACCTCCGGATCATCGATCGCAAGAAGGAGCTCATCATCAACTCGGCGGGCAAGAACATGTCGCCCGCCAACATCGAGAGCGCCCTCAAGGGCGCCAGTTCGTTGATCGGTCAGGTGTGCGTGATCGGCGACGCCCGGCCCTACAACACGGCGCTCGTCGTGCTCGATCCCGATTACGCGGCTACATGGGCGGCGCAGCGGAGCATTGCGGACACATCGCCCGCCGACCTGGCGCGCGACGCCCGCATGCAGGCCGCCGTCCAGGAGGCCGTGAACAGGGCCAATGCGCGGCTGTCGAGAGTCGAGCAGATCAAGCAGTTCCATCTCGTGCCCGGTGACTGGATGCCGGGTGGCGACGAGCTCACGCCCACGATGAAGCTCAAGCGCAAGCCGATCTCGGAGAAGTACGCCCGCGAGATCGAGGCGATGTACGCCGGTCGTGCCGAGGGGTGAGCGGTCCTGGCGAGGGGGGCCTACCTGCCGACCGGGCGGGCACGGCGCAACACCCACAGGCGCACGCGCCCGAGACCGCGCAGGTTGACCGGCCGCAGGTGGCGCAGCTCGAAGCGCGGGTGGTCGACCAGCTGTTGCCCGAGCTCTTCGGAGATCAGCACCGTGTTCGGCCTGGCGAGGTTCACGAGACGACTCGCCAGATTGACCGTCGGCCCATACAGGTCGCCTTCCCAGGCAAGCGTCGGCCCGCTCGCAAGGCCGACCCGGACCTCCGGCACGTCGGCGTCGTGGGCATAGGCCTCGGCGAGCGCGATCGCGATGTCGGCACCCCGACCGACGTCGTCGGCCACGAACATGACCTCGTCGCCGATCATCTTCACCACGCGACCGCCGCGTTCGGGGATGTGCTCGTAGGCGAGCGCCTCGAAGCGGTCCACCATCGTCGCGAGCTCGTGGGGTGCCAGCGCGAGGCTCAGGGTCGTGAACCCGACGAGATCCGCGAACCCCACGGCGAGCGACCTGTCGGCGCTCGATGGCTTGGCCGCCCAGCGCCGGAGGGCAGCGAGCAGATGCCGGCGCCACACGTAGCCGAGGAACTGCTCGAGGCTCGGGGCAAGCGCTTCCATCCGGCCGATGACCGCTTCGACGGCCGCGTCGTCGGACGGCGCTTCGTCATGGAGACGCCCCAGGCGCCCCGCGGCGGCGGTCACCTGGGCGTCGGCAACGCGCGCCAGCGACTGCCCGATGACCCGGGAGAGCTGCAGCAGATCATCGCGGTTCGCGCTTTGCACCTCGACGAGCGCGCGCACGGCGCGCACGATCTCGATGTCCGCATGCGTGAAGACGTGATCGCCCTCCGGGACGGGCGGAAAGCCGAGAGCAAGCCACAGGCGCCGCGCTTCCGCGGGGTCGACACCTGCCTGCCGGGAGACATCGAGGGACGTGAACGCGAGCGTGCCCAGCAAGGCTTCGGTGAGACGGCCCCACGGGTCGGACGTGTCCATGCTCGAATCCCCCATACACCGGGCGTTTCCGCCGCGATATGGCGGGCAAGGAGCCGACCCCGATCGGCGATCACGCTCGCGTGCGGGCCCGGCGCCCGAATCGATCGATCATGCGGGGCAGCAGCGCGCGGTCTGGGTCCCGCTCGCGTTCCACCAGGAGCGCAGTGATGCCCGCCTCGATGGCGAGGCGCACCCGCTCCCGCAGCGCGAAACAGACCTGCTCGTCGCCCGCCTGGCCGGCGAGCGGCTCCGTCTCGATGGCGGGTGCGAAGCGAAAGTAGAAGCGCTCCGGCCGCGGCAGCATGGTCGGGCCGATCCCGCGCACGACCGGCGCGACGACATCGGCTCGAGGTGTGAGCTGACGGATGAGCGGCCCGACCGGCGACGCCAGGAGTTCGTCCGCGTCGATCAGGATGTCGAACGCGTCCTCGGCTCCGACGGCGGAGAACGGCACGATCGAGTAGCCGTGCTCGATCGCCAGGTGCGCGAACCCCGTGCGCTTGCCCCAGAGAAGCCGGTACTGCTCGCCCTTGCGCTTGAAGACCTCCCGGGCGCCGCCCGGGAAGACCAGAATCGATTCCCGCTCGGCCATGAGCGCGTGCACGACTTCGGGTGTACCGTCGACGACGCCGAAGCGCGCGAGGAGGTCGCGCCAGACCGGAACCCGGAAATGCAGATGATCGCCGAGGGCTCGTACGAATACCCCGCGGCGCTCGTGGAGCCCGAGCACCATGAGCGGGGCGTCGAGAACGCCCATGAGCGTGTGGTTCCCTGCGAGGAGGAAGGGCCGATCGGCGGGAACGTGCTCGAGCCCCTCGAAGCACGGCGCCGTCATCCAGCGCCACGGCGCGAGGACGAGGCGGGCCGCCTCGATCTCGGCTCGAGTCGGTCGGTGCCCGACGGTCATTGTACCGCTCTCAGTGACGCTGCAATCGGTGCGGCGTGTGTGCGTTCACGAGGGCGCCGAGACACGAGCGGGCGAGGCGAGGAGCGCCACGCCGGCACGAGCGCGAGATCGGGGCGTCACCCTGCCCATCCGAGCCTGAAATCAGCCCGACGACGTATGCTTGTCAACGACGCTGCCGGCCGGTGGCCCGACTCGCCCCCCCGGCATCCATCCGCACACGTGGCGAACGGCACCAGGCGCGATGCCGTGCAAAGTGACCTGCATCGTTGCTAGGATGGACGTATGAGCGGACACCTCCTCCTCGCCGTCGTCTCCGTCGCTGCAGCCGCGGTCACCATGGCGGCTGGCGCGGTCGGGGCAGCGATCGGCGAGAGCCGCATCGCCTCGGCGGCCATGGACGCCCTCGCCCGGCAGCCGGACGAGGCTTCGTCCATCACCCGCACGCTGTTCGTGAGCCTCGCCATGGTGGAGTCGACCGCGATCTTCTGCCTCGTGGTCGCGCTCATCCTGCTCTTTGCCAATCCGTTCGTGAGCATCACGGGCGGCTGACGGAGCCCGTGTCGCCGAGCCTCACGACGTTCCTGTTCGAGGCTGCCAACTTTCTCCTGCTGGCGGTGGTGCTGGGGTGGGCCTTCTTCCGGCCGGTCCAGGATGCGATCGAGCGTCGCCGGGCCGCCCTCGAGGCGGAGCGCCGCGACTGCGAACGGACCCGTGCGGCCGCGGAGCAGCAGCTGGCGCAGGCCGAGGCCCGGCGGCGCGAGGTGGAGGCGTCACTCGCCCCCCTGCGAGCCGACGCCCGCCGGGAGGCGGATCGGCAGGCGGCGGCGATCCTCGAGAACGCCCGCTCCCAGGCCGCCGAGGAGCTCGGCCGCCTCGAGGCCGACCTCGCGGCACTGCGGCGCGAGAACGCCCGGACGCTCGCCCGCGACGCCGCCGAGGCGGCCGGGACGATCGTCGCGCGGCTCCTGGCGGAGATCGATGGTCCCGACCTCGATGCCGCGCTTGCGCGCGCGGCCTGCGACCGCCTCAAGGCCCTCCCCGATGCCAAGCGGGCAGGCCCCGTGGACGTCGAGACGGCGCGCCCGCTGGACGTCGAGACGCGCGCCCGGCTGGCGGAGGCGCTGGGTCCCGGGGTGACCGTGCACGACCACGTCGTCCCCGAGCTGGGTGCCGGCCTGCGGATCGTCACGCATGCTGGGCTCGTGGAGGCGTCCGCATCCGGCCTCGCCGCCTGGGCGGAGCGAGAGCTGCTCGCACGCATCGCGCCCGAGGACGAAGGCGGTGGCTGAGGCCCTCGGGAGCGCGCTCGCTCGCGCCGCCGCCGGCCTCCCGCTCGCCGACGCGCTCGCGCCCCACGGCGTGGTGGAGCGCGCCGCCGACGGCGTCGCGTTCGTCGCCGGGCTCACCGCCATCGCGTACGAAGAGATCGTCGCGTTCGACGGAGGAGCGCTCGGCATGGCGTACGACCTACGCGAGGACACGACCGGGGTCCTGCTCCTCGCTGGCGCCACACGGGTAGCTGCCCGCGACGGTGTGCACGGCACGGGTCGCCTCCTCGACATCGCCGTCGGCCCGGCGACCCTCGGTCGGGTGATCGACCCCCTCGGCCGGCCGCTCGACGACGCGGGCCCGCTCGCCGGTCCGCGCCTCCCGCTCTTCCGGCCGGCGCCGGAGCTCATGGAGCGGAAGGCCGTCGATGAGCCGCTCTGGACCGGCGTCGCCGTGATCGACGCCGCCATCCCGATCGGTCGCGGGCAGCGCGAGCTCCTCATCGGCGACCGGAACGTCGGGAAGACCGCCCTCGCCATGGACGTCGTCTCTGCCCAGCGGCGGGGCGACGTCACCTGCGTGTACGTGGTCATCGCCCAGCCGATGTCGCGGGTCCTCGCGCTGCGCGAGGCGCTCCGCCAGCGCGGCTGCCTCGCGAACACGGCCATCGTCGCGGCCGACTCCGGAGCGACACCCGGGCTGCGCTACCTCGCACCCTACGCGGGCGCCTCGGTCGCCGAATGGTTCCGCGACCAGGGCGGCCACGCTCTCGTCGTCTACGACGACCTCAGCAAGCACGCCGACGCCTATCGCGAGCTGTCGCTCCTCCTCGACCGTCCTCCCGGCCGAGAGGCGTATCCGGGCGACGTGTTCTACGTCCACGCCGATCTGCTGGAGCGCGCCGCGCCGCGCCGGCCCGAGGCCGGGGGCGGCTCGGTGACCGCGCTCCCTATCGTCGAGACGACGGAGGGCGAGCTGACCGCATACATTCCGACCAACGTCATCTCGATCACCGACGGGCAGATCCACCTCGACACCAGGCGCTTCGAACGCAACGAGCGCCCCGCGGTCGACGTGGGGCGCAGCGTGTCACGCATCGGCGGCGCAGCCCAACCGCCCGCGATGCGCCTCGTGGCGCGGAGCCTTCGCGTCCTCCATGCGCGCTTCGAGCAGCTCGAGGCGCTCGCGCGGGTTGGCCTCGAGGTCGATCCCGCCGTCGAACGGGAAATCGTGCGCGGCCGGCTCCTGCGCGCGCTCCTCCGCCAGGACCAGGGCTCGCCCCGCGGGGTCGCCGAGCAGGTGGTCGGGCTCCTCGCGCTCGGCGAGGGCTGGCTCGACCGGACGGCGCCCGACGCCGCCCCGCAGGCCGTTGCGCGGCTCCTCGAGCGGGCGCGCGAGCGCGTGCCCGATGTCGTCGTGGCGCTCGACGCCGGGCAGATCCCGGCCGGCGAGTGGCGGGCCGCTCTCCGCGAGCTCACGGCCGGTGTGACCAGCGCGGAGGCGCCGTGAGCCACGAGCGTGTACTCCGGCAACGCCTCCGCGTGCTCGGCACCTTGCACGAGGCCGTGGGCGCCCTCCGCTCGCTCTCGGCCCATCACTTCCGGGCGGCGCGCGCGGCGCTGCCGCCCGCCCGCGCCTACCGGGCCGAGGTGGAGACCACGCTCGCGGTCCTCCCCCGGCTCCTGCCGCCGCACGGACAGGAAGACGGGCCGCCCGCAGTCGTCGTCATCGCCGCCGACCTGGGTCTCTGCGGCGACTATGCGGCGCAGCTCGCCGCCGAGGCGGCGGCGGCCCGCGCGGCGCTGGGCCTCGGACTGCTCTGGTGCGTCGGGCGGCGCGCGGTGAGGCCGCTCGCTCACGCCGGGCTCACACCGGACCGGGTGTGGGCCGGTGCGGCCGGTACGGCGGCGCTCCCGCGCCTGCTCGTGCCACTCGTCGACGAGATCGTGACGGCGCGCGCGGCGGGACGGATCGGGCCGCTCGTTCTCGTCGCGGCACGGTTCGAGGGCGCGGGCCGGTTCCGTCCGGCCCGCGTCACCGTCCTGCCGGTGCGACCGGCCGCCGACGCCGCGCCCTTCCGGCCGACGCCGTACGCCCGGCCGGCGCACCTCGCGGCCGTCCTCGTACGCGAGTTCCTCTACGTCGCGCTGCACGAGACGCTCCTCGATGCGCTCGCCGCCGAGCATGGGAAGCGGCTGGTGGTTGCCGAGTCGGCGCGCGGCTGGCTCGAGGAGCGGATGCACGTGACGGCCAGGCAGCTCGGTGCCGTGCGCCGCGAGGCGACGACGCAGGAGGTGCTCGAGGTGGCAGCGGGCGTGCGCGTCCTTCGTCGCTCCTCCGAAGGATAGGATGATGCCGGCGCTCTCCCACGGCCGCCTGGTCTCGGTGCGCGGCACGGTGCTCGAGGCGGCGTTCGACGGTGCCCTGCCCGCGATCGGCGCCGGGATCGTTTGCCGACTCGACGATGGGCCGCCCGTCATCGCCGAGGTGTACGCCCATCGCGACCCCGAGACAGTTCGCGCGATCGCGATCGAGCCGACGCGCGGCCTCCGGCGCGGGGACGCTGTTCAAACCGACGGCCTGCCACTCGCGCTGCCGGTCGGCGATGCGCTCCTCGGCCGGGTGGTCGATCTCCTCGGCCGGCCGCTCGACGGCGCGCCGGCGCCGGGCGGCGCCCAGCGCCGTCCCCTCCGCATGCCGCCACCCCCAGCCGCGGCGCGACGGATGGGCGGCGGCATCTACGCGACCGGCATCAAGGCCGTCGACCTCTTCGCACCGGTCTCGCACGGCGGCCGCGCGGCGGTCTTCGGCGGCGCGGGTGTCGGGAAGACCGTGGTGCTCACGGAGTTCATCCACAATGCGGTCGGGAAGCTCGACGGCGTCGCCGTTTTCGCGGGCATCGGCGAGCGCTCGCGCGAGGGGCTCGAGCTGTGGGAAGAGCTCCGCCAGCGCCAGGTGCTCGGGCGCACGGTCCTGGTCTTCGGCCAGATGAAGGAGCCGCCCGGGGCGCGTTTCCTCGTCGGCCTCGCCGCGCTCTCGGTCGCCGAGCATTTCCGCGACGTCGACGGTCGCGACGTCCTCTTCGTCGTCGACAACGTGTACCGGCACGTCCAGGCCGGAATGGAGGTGTCGGGGCTTCTCGGGCGCCTGCCGTCGCGGGTCGGCTACCAGCCCACACTCGCCGCTGACCTTGCGGCGCTGGAGGACCGCATCACCGCCACCCGGCATGGCGACATGGTCTCGCTCCAGGCCGTCTACGTTCCCGCCGATGACTATTCGGACCCGGCCATCGTGCACACCTTCTGGCACCTCGACAGCGCGCTCGTCCTCTCGCGCGACATCGCCGCCGAGGGACTCTATCCCGCGCTCGACCCGATGGCCTCGTGGTCGAAGGCGCTGGATCCGCGGGTGGTGGGCGACCGGCACTACACGGCGGTCCAGGAGGCGCGCCGCATCCTCGCCCGCTGGCAGGAGCTACGCGACATCATCTCGATGCTCGGCATGGAGGAGCTGTCGCCGGACGATCGCGTCCTCGTCGGGCGCGCGCGCCGGCTGCGCAGCTATCTCACGCAGCCCTTCTTCGTCACCGAGGCGTTCAGCGGTCGGCCGGGCCGGCTCGTGCCGCCCGAGCAGGCGGTGGCGGACCTGACGGCGATCCTCGACGGCCGGTGCGATGAGGTGCCCGAGGATCGGCTCTTCATGATCGGCTCGCTCGCCGACGCCGGGATCGCGTAACGTGATGGATCGGCCCTGCCTGCACCTCGTCGTTCGCACGCCGCACGAAGTCGTCGCAGATCTGACCGTGCTCTCGCTCCGAGTGCCCGCGGACACGGGGCAGGTGGGGATCCGGCCACGGGGAGAGGCGACCGTCACGCCGGTCGAACCGGGGTTGGTCCTGATCCGCACGGCGGACGGGATGCGCTTCCTCGGCACGGCGGGCGGGCTCCTCCGGACGGCGGCGCGAGAGGCCGTGCTGCTCACACCCGTCGCCGTCCTCGGCGACGACGCGGCGGCGGTCCTGGCGGCGGTCGACGCCGCGCTGGCTGGCCCCGATCCCGAACGCGAGCTGCGTCAGGCGATCGAGCGCCTCGAGGCGGGGCTCCTGCACGAGGTGCACGGGGGAGACCGTGGCGAGCGGCGGTGACGGTGGCGAGCGGCCCGACATGCGCCGCTCGATCGAGCGCGACGCGCGCCGGCACGCACGCCGCGAGCCGACGGCGGCGACCTTCTGGCGATCCCTCTCGGTGCTGGGCACGGTGGGCTGGTCGATCGCCCTCCCCGCGGCGGGCGGCGCGCTTCTCGGGCATCATCTGGACACCCGACTCGGTACCGGTGTGCGCTTGACGTTGATCCTGCTCACAGCCGGCGTGCTGGTCGGCGGCGTGCTCGCCTGGCACGCACTGGGACGCGACCGGGAGTGAGCGGCATGGACGTGCGGGTCTTCGGGGAGTCGGTCCCCTTCCACCTGGGCACCGTTCCGGTGACGACGACGATGCTCACCACGCTCGGCGTGTCGGCGGTTCTGGTTGCCGCGGCGCTGGCGCTGCGGCACGCGGTGGCGCGGCGGCCGGAGAGCGGGCTCTCGGCCCTCGCTTTCCTCACCGTCGAGTGGCTCGACGGCATGGTGCGGGAGATCGCCGGGCGCCCCGAGCCTCGGCTCGTCACGCTCGCCGGCACCCTGTTCCTGTACATCGCCGGCGCGAACCTCTCGGGCCTTCTGCCCGGCGTCCGTCGGCCGACGGCGAGCCTCGCCGCCACCTCGGCGCTCGCGGCGGTGGTCTTCGCGGCGGTGCCGCTGGCGGGCATCGCGGCACGCGGCGTCCGCGGCTATCTCGCGCACTACCTCCGGCCGAACCCGCTCCTCCTGCCGCTCCACCTCATCTCCGAGGTGTCGCGCACCGTCGCCCTGTCGATGCGGCTGTTCGGGAACATGATGTCGGGGCAGCTCGTCGTGGCGCTCCTCGTCGCGCTCACGGGTTTGCTCGTCCCGATGCCGCTCATGGCGCTGGACCTGCTGATCGGCCTGCTCCAGGCCTACATCTTCGCCGTCCTGGCCACGGTTTACGTTGGCGCGGCCATCCGCGCGGCGGAGGGGTGAGGCTGCCGCGCCACCTGCAGCGCCGCGGCTTCCGCGCCCAGGCCCCTCCTCGCCTCGCTGCTCGCTGGCATTGTCACCAGTGGTGCTTTTGCAAAAGCTCGGACCACGGATTCCCGCCGCTGGGAAAGAACGCCGAGGGCCGAGGCCGCCGACGGTTGGCAGCGCCATTGCAAGGATCCCCGATGCAGGCCGCCAGAAAGGCAGTGTGGTCATGAAGGATGCCCGCGGAGTCGAGCACTGGATGCTCGTCGAGGGGGACAAGGCCGTTCGCCCGGACATCCCCTACGCGGCCCGCTTCGAGAGTCTCGGCCTGAAGCTGCCGGAGAAGCGCCTCACGACCCGCGAGCTGCTCGAGAGCGCGGCGCATCATCCCCACATCGACCTCGAAGCGCTGACGGGGATCCGCGAGCGGCGCGTCTGCTCCGACGGCGAGGACTCCTTCACGCTCGCCGTCGCAGCGGCACGCGATTGCCTGGCACACTCGCGGCATCAGCCTCAGGACGTGGAGATGCTCATCTCGGCGAGCATCACCAAGTACAAGGGCGGCCTTCGCCAGCAGTTCGAGCCGCCGCTGAGCCTCGCCATCAAACGAGAGATCGGGGCCGACGCGGCCAGGAGCTTCGACCTGTCGAACGCGTGCGCGGGCATGCTCACGGGGGTGTTCGTCCTGAACGACTTCATCCGCCGCGGGGTCATCCGCTGCGGCATGGTCGTCAGCGGCGAGTACATCTCGAGCCTGGACAGGAATGCGGCGCGGCAGATTCGCTTCATCCTGAGCAAGCAGCTGGCCTCGCTCACACTGGGCGACGCAGGCGTCGCGGCGATCTTGGAGCGCGCCCCGGAGGGCAATCCCGGGATCACGTTCGCGGGATTCACGACACTCGCGGAGCACAGCCGCCTGTGCATCGGGATCCCGGCGAAGATCGGGCCGGGCGCGGCGATGTTCACCGAGGCACGCACGATCCACCGGGTCGCGATCGAGGACTCCCCGCCGCTGCTGGCCGATGCCCTCGAGGAGACGGGTCTCAGCTTTGCGGACGTCGACTACCTCGTTCCGCACCAGACCTCTTCGCGGGCGATCCGAAAGGCCTCCCGCGAGTTCACCGCCCGTCTGGGCATGTCGCCGAAGAACTTCGTCGACAACGTCGCCGAGCGCGGCAACACCGCATCGACGACGCACTTCGTCGCACTGTACGAGTACCTCGAGGCAGAGCGGTTCAAGAAGGGCGACGAGATCCTGCTCCTCTCGCTCGCGTCGGGACTCGAGGTGGGTATCGTCATCTTCCGGATGGACGAGCTGGTGGATCACTATGGGCACGCGCATTGAGGCTGTCGCCACGGCGCACGCCGGCCGCGGGCCGTTCCGGAAGGGAGCGCTGCAGCTCGCCGACGCGGCCGCGCGCGCGTGCCTCGCCCGTGCGCATCTGGAAGCGAGCGACATCGATCTGCTCCTCAACGCGGGGCTCTACCGCGAGGACAATCTCACCGAGCCCGCGCTCGCGGCGCTGATCCAGGAGGACATCGGCGCAAACCCGGGTCACCCCCCGCGCAAGGGCGCGCACGGCACCTTCTCCTTCGACGTTGCGAACGGTGGCTGCGGGGTGCTCACCGCGCTCGAGCTGCTCGACGGCTTCGTGCGCTCGGGCACGATCCGGACAGGCCTGGTCGTCGCGAGCGACTCGGAGCCCGACGACTCCGAGTCGTTCCCATTCCCGGCGGTGGGGGGCGCGGTGCTCGTGCGGCCGACGCGCGATGGCGAGGGCTTCGTCGACTTCGCATTCGAGACGTTCGACGAGGCCGCCGGGCACTTCGAGAGCGCCATCAGCTGGCACGACAAGGCCTGGCACCTCCCCCTGTCGAGGACGGGGACGAACGTGCTGACGGTCGTACAAGGGCACGCATACGAGCTCCGGGCGATCGAGTGCGCCGAGGAAGCGACGCGCCGGTTCCTGGCGCGTCACGAGGTCGGCGCTCGATCCGTCGACCTCGCGATCCTCAGCCAGTCCCCAACGGGGTTCGCGGACGGCCTCGCGGCCCGCCTCGACCTTGCGCGAGGATGCGTCGCGCACGTCGCGGACGAACTCCTGGGCACGCACACGGCGAGCCCCATCGCCGCACTCGACGCGGCGATCGAGTCGGGGAAGTTCGCCGAGGCGAGGACCATCCTCTTTGCGACCGTGGGCGCGGGCATCGTCGTGGGGCTCGCGCTGTATCGGAAGTGATCAGCCCTACGGTGCGGGCGGTCACGTCCAGCGTGAGGGCGGCACGAAGGGCCGCCATTCCCCTCGGCCTGCGCGAGACCGTCGGCGATGGTTCCCCGAGGTGACGCGTCCAGGCCGGGTCTCTACGCTCTTTCGATCGTGGTACGCTCCCGCTCATGGGCAAGGACTTCTACCACCCCGACATGCAGCTGTTCGTCGATCAGCGCGTCGACTGGGCCCGCTACGTCAGGCTCATGCGCGGGTCGGCGGCGAATCCCGGTGAAGAGGTCGCGACGTACCGAGCCATTCTCCTGAGCATCGGCGAGGTTTGCGAGGCGATCGAATCGGACTCGCACGGGCACTGGTACGACGAGGTCCGGCTCGAGGAGGGCACCGTCGTCGTCCCACCGCATATCGCAGCCGGGTACAAGAAGCTCCAGGACGCGGGGCTGCTCTGCCTGACGTTGAGCCCGGAGTTCGGCGGCTATGGGCTCCCGCTCCTGCTCAACTGCTTCTATCTCGAGATGATCGCGCGGGCGGACGCGAGCCTCATGACCATCATCGGTCTCCAGGGCGGCGTGGCACAGGACATCGAGAAGTACGGGACGGACGAGCTCCGGCGGCGCTATCTCCCCGGCTTCCTATCGGGCGAGCTGCAGGGGGCCATGGACCTGACCGAGCCGCAGGCCGGCTCCGATCTTGGCGGCATCACCACCCGCGTGACCGAGGAGCACGGTCGCTTCGTGATCGATGGGGAGAAGATATTCATCACCAACGGCGGCGCCCCCGTCCACCTCGTCCTTGCCCGGGATGTCGCGACCTACGACCAGTCGAAAGGAACGACGGGCGGCCTCTCGCTCATGCTCTGCCCACGCTCCCTTCCCGATGGACGCCCCAACGGCGTCAACGTTGTCCGTGTGGAGAAGAAGCTCGGCATCCACGGCTCGCCCACCTGCGTGATCGACTTCGACCATGCCGAGGCGTCCCTGCTCGGCACCCGCGGCCAGGGCTTCCGGGCGATGCTCGATCTCATGAACAACGCGCGGCTCGGCGTCGCCGCGCAGGCGATAGGGATCGCCGAGTCCGCGTTTCGCGAGGCGTTCGAGTTCGCTCAGACACGGGTGCAGTTCGACCAGCCCATCGTGCGCCAGCCCCTCGTCAAATCCATGCTCGGCCACATGAGGTTGAACATCCAGGCTGCGCGGGCCCTACTCTACCGCACCTGTGCGCTGGTCGACATGACCGACGCGCTGCGCGGCTACCTCGCCACGGACCGCGGGCAGGCCGATCCGCAGCGCACCGACCTCCAGGCCGAGGCGGACCACAACCTGCAGCTCGTGCGCTTCTTCACCCCGCTCTGCAAGTACTATGCGACCGAGCTCTCGAACCACGTCACCCGCCAGGCGATCCAGGTGCACGGCGGCATCGGCTACATGGCCGAGACCGTGCTGGGACATCGTCACGCCGACTCCATCATCACCACCATCTACGAGGGGACATCCGAGATCCAGGCGAGCTTCGCGCTGAAGGAGATGAGCAAGGGGGCCCTGTTCACCGCGCTGGAGGACGTTCGCGCCGAGCTCCTGCCCTTGCTCGAGCGCCACGAGCAACCGGTGCAGCTCGTGTTCACCGGCATCGGCTGGATCAACAGCTGCCTCGGGGCGCTCACCGGCGACCCGCAATACGCGCTGCTCAATGCCAAGCGCCTCTGCGAGATGGTCATCGACGTCGTGGTCGCGGCCGAACTGCTGCGCCAGGGCGACGTGGGCGACGAGAGCCGCCGCCAGGTTGCCCGGTCCTTCGTGAGTCTGAACATCCCGGCGGTGGAGCTGAACGCCCGCCGGATCGCTGCCGGTGACTCGTCCCGCCTCGAGGACTACGATCGCATCCTGGGGCTCGGCCAGTGCGCGCGAGCGGGCGCACCGGGGGATCGATAGCCATCCGGCCTGGGCGACCGTGGGCGAGTCCGGCATCGTGGGTGGCGACGCGCTCGAACCGCGCGCCGACTGTCATTCCAGGAGGGTCGCGTCCCCTCCTCGCATCCAGGCCTCGTCCGGGCGCGCGTGCCCCTTGCGGGCCGCAAAGAGATAGGCCCCAAATGGGGCCCGTCCTGGATAACCAATATCCTGGCGGACGACTCGCCCCGAGAACTCACGAACTTCCGAGCGCGCCCGCCCCGACTCGAACGGGGGACCTGCAGGTTCGAAGCCGGATCCAGACGAGTGAGGCCCTGCCCCGCCAGGTATGGGTTTCCATGCCTCTCGCCTGTCTTTTCAGCGTCCTGACTGCGAGCGCGAATTCGTTAGCCTTCGCTGGGGTTCGATCGAGTTCGACCGGCTACTGACACCAGAACTGACACCGGGCCCGCTCGAGGTAGGGTCTCGAAGTTTACTCCGCACCCCACCCGGCTCGATCATGCGAACAGACTCGCGATACAGGCGGTCGGCTCCAGCAGGGTCGCGTCGTACGTCTCTGTGGTCAGGCTCGTCATCGTGACCTGCACGCCGCCCCTGCGCTGTCCCCTCTGCGACGGGTCCCCCGGAGGTGCCGTGGCCGCCCGACGGTCGTACCTGAGCGATCCTCCGAGTATCCCATCGACCTCGTCGGCGACCCCGGAGAGGCGCGCGTACCCGCCGTGCGAGAGTAACCCGAGCCGCTGCGACAGCCGCAGCGTGATGCGGAGTGCGTCGAGCCGCCCGCTCGCCTCGGCCAGCGTCTCGCCCTTCTCGGTGCGGCGGTTCGCGACGGTGAGGAGCACCATCATCTGGAGCGCGTCCTCCAGGATGACGCACCCGAGGAGTGTGCGCTGTGCGCGTGGGAAGCGGTTCACATGTTCGTACAGACCGGCGCAGAGATCGTAAGACCGTTGCACGACGGGAATCAGGTTCTCCTGACGGTGGGTTATCGCGCTCCCTCCGCCGGACCCTCCTCGGGCGGCACGGGCTCACGCCCGCCCCTCCGAGGAGGGCCAAGGGTCAAAGAACCAAAGAGCCAAAGCCCGGGGACGACTCAGCGAGCACACCGGAAGCCGACGGCGGCTTGTATATTGCTATCGCCGTTGGCAGTCACCTTGAAGACTCCGTCATTACCCGCGCCACCGCTGAAAAAGCCTCCGCGAGACAACGGGCCCGGAAGCTGGTGGAAAAAGAGGGTGCCTCCGTTGCCAGGAAACGTAGTGGGGCTACCGTCCCCCCCCACGCAACTCGTGTCGTGACCTGCGATCCCGGTCTGGTGCGTCCAGTCGGCGCAGGGACCACTCGAATTGTCCACCCAGTCCGCCACCCACTCGTCCACGTTCCCCACCAGGTCGAACACGCCCCAGCTCGACTTGCAGCTGCTGCGGGAGCCTGCGTTCACGAGCCCGGGTGAATTGACGGCACAGTCCGTTGTCCGGTTGTCCGAGCCCGGATTGGGCGTTCCGGCGGCCGCCCCCTGCCACTCGCTGTTCCTCAGCAGCCTCTTGCCCGAGAGCAGGCATGCCTGGTTCGCCTGGAACCAGGTCATGCACCCGTTCGGCAGCACTCCCGGGATCGAGACGGCGTAAACCCCCGGCGACGGCGGGTGCGACCCCTGGACCGGCGTCCAGTTCCCGTCGGGGGGGAAGTTCTTCGGGGAGTCGGCGGCTATCACCCCGATGCACACGAAGGTTGAATTGAGCTGCGTCGCCCCGCCGGCCGTGAGATCGGCGAGCGTGGCTTTCCCTTGCTGCACCTTCTTCACGAGCGACGTGTTCGAGGGCGGGATCTTCCACACGCTCGCCTCGTAGAGGTCAACGCAGACGGTGCCGACCTTCACCGAGTCGGGCGGGCACTTGGACGCCCCCGCGCCGGGCGACAGGGCGGCCAGCCAGACGGCCGTGCAAACAACGATTGAGCACCTGCGAAGGCCCTTCATGATGTCACCCGACGACTAGCTAGTGCGCACAGCGGAACCCCGTGCCGCCGACGCCGTTCGACAGGACGTTGTCCGGTTCGTCGGCATTCGCCGCGAAGACTCCGGCGTCCGTGCTAAGTGGGAAGAAGCCGCCGCGAAGCAAACCACCCGGAATCTGGCCGTAGAATCCGCTGCCGTTGACTCCCCCGAAGCAGCTGCGATCGTGACCAGGGATTCCCACCTGGTTCGTCCAGTCGGTGCACGCCGCGCTCAGGTCCTC
The DNA here is from genome assembly GCA_963815115.1 of uncultured delta proteobacterium. Lineage (GTDB taxonomy): Bacteria > Desulfobacterota > Binatia > DP-6 > DP-6 > CAVQLX01. The sequence continues at coordinate 916,558 of CAWFFN010000007.1, forward strand.
CCATTCAGCCACCCACTCATCCACGTTCCCCACCATGTCGAACACGCCCCAGCTCGACTTACAGCTCGACCGGGAGCCCGTGTTCACGGTGTCCTTTACGAACGAGATGTTGCAGTCCGTCGTCCCGTTGTCCGTCCCCGGGTCCGACGTGCCCGCTGCTGCGGCTTGCCACTCCCGGTTCGTCAGCAGTCGCTTGCCCGAGAGCAGGCACGCCTGGTTCGCTTGGAACCAGCTGGTGCCGACGGTCGGCTGCACCCCGGGGATGGACACCGCATAGACCCCCGGCGACGGCGGGTTCGATCCGGGAACGGGTGTCCAGTTGCCGTCTTGCGGGAAGTTAGCGGGGAAGTCCGTACTGCACGACGGCGAGGAGCACAGCTGCGTCGCCCCGCCCCCGATCAGGTCAGCGCGCGTCGCCTTGCCCGCCTGCACCTTCTTCACGAGCGACGTGTTCGAAGGCGGGATCTGCCACACGCTCGCCTCGTAGAGGTCAACGCAGACGTTGCCGACCTTCACCGAGTCGGGCGGGCACTTGGACGCCCCCGCGCCGGCCGACAGGGCGGCCAGCCAGACGGCCGTGCAAACAACGATTGAGCACCTGCGAAGGCCCTTCATGATGTCACCCGACGCCTAGCGAGCACACCGGAAGCCGCGACGGGGGGCCGAGAACGAGGGGTCGTTCCGGGCATCCACATCGAAGACTCCCGCATTCGTGCCGGCGCTGAAGCCGCCGCCGCGAGCCAGCGCGGCCGGTAACTGGTTGGCAGCACCGACGCCGTCCCCCCCGAAGCAGCTCCTGTCGTTACCAGGGATTCCAGTCTGGCTCGTCCAGTCGGTGCAGCCGACATTGGCACGGTCGGCCCAGTCCCCCACCCACTCCTCCACGTTCCCCACCATGTCGAACACGCCCCAGCTCGACTTGCAGGTCGCCCGCGAGCCCGTCTTCACCACGCCGGAGGAGATGGCGCAGTCCGTCGTCCCGTTGTCCGTTCCGGGGTCGGGCGTGCCCGCCGCCGCCCCCTGCCACTCGACGTTCGTCAGCAGGTGTTTGCCCGACAGCTGACACGCCTGGTTCGCCTGGAACCAGGTGATGCACGTACTGGGCTCCACCCCCGGGAGGGATAGGGCGTAGACACCCGGCGACGGCGGGTTGGACTCCACGAAGCCGCCGCCTGGTTTGACCATCAGCACCGGCAACCAGTTGCCATCCGGCGGGAAGATCTGCGGGTAGGACGGCACACACGACGACGCCGGGCTCAACAGAATCCCTTTGGGACTCGAAGGGTTGTTCACGGTCCCGAGCCCCCCCCTCAGGTCGGCGAGCGTCGCTTTGCCGGCCTGCACCTTCGTCACGAGCGACGCATTCGCTATCGGGTCGATCTGCCACACGCTCGCCTCGTAGAGGTCGACGCAGACGGTACCGACCTTCACCGAGTCGGGCGGGCACTTGGACGCCCCCGCGCCGGCCGGCACCGCCGCCACGAGGCAGACGGCCGTGTAGCCAAGGACGGTGTACCTGCGAAATCCCTTCATGGTCCTTCTCCCTCCCCGCGATCCGGCTTCCCGGAGTTGGGCCGCAGAGCGAGCGGCGTCCGTTGCACGGCACCTCGCGCGCTCTTCGCGAGGCGAGCGACGAGCATACTCCCGTCACTCACTACTGTCATGGTACTTGTGCAGTCTGGTACCGAACTCGTCCATGGCTCACCCGCCATGTTCCGCAGACACCGTCCGTCCGTGCAGGCCACGTTTACGGGCGGTGCCCCATCTGGAGAGCGTTATCCTTGCCGGCTAGCCTGGCGGACGCTTCAGGCAGTCATGCAGATATCCACGAGAGGATGCCCGCCGTTCGCGCCACGGTATGCCCTCCTTCATGGCCAGAGATCAAAGACGCCATCGCCCCAGCAGCGCCCGACGATTCAGGTTGGACGTGTACGATAGCATCCACATGGCCCAGAGACGGACACGGATCCAGGTCGAGCAGCTGGTAGCCTTCCTCGACGTCAGTCAGGTAGCCCTGCTCTGCGACTTCGCTGGCGGGCGGCGCATCCCGAAGCGGGAGCAGTTCGAGGCGTGGAAGCGGCGAGTGCTCCTGCTCGGCGACTGGCTGCACCGAGGATACGGGGTCCGTGGGCTCGCTGCGAAGTACGGCCTGACGGAGAGCGCGGTGAAGCGGTTGCTGACGATTGCCCGGAGAAAGATACGGCTCGACAAGCTGCGAGCCGAGACCGAGGCGGGGATCGGGACTCGTGGGGGCACGCGATGACGATGGCCGAGGAGCTTGCCGCAAGGCGGCGGGCGCGTTGCTGGGCCCCGAACGCCACCTTCGCCGCTCGACTGGCTGGCTTTGAGCGAGACCTTCAGGCCGTACTGGACCGCGTCCCGAACCTCACGGGTCGGCCCCGCACCCCCGCCACCCTACGCCTGACCCTCGACGACCTGGCCGCTCTTCTGCCGCCAGCCGAGGCGCGGCTGTTGGAGCACCTCCGTGCTCGACGGCCGCTCAAGGCCCTCGATGGCACGCCAGGATTCAGGACGAGGAGTCGGCGCAATGAGCGGCTCCAGCGGCTCCTGTCGCGCGTGACGGCGTACTGCGGGTCGACGGTGCGGTACGACGTGATGCAGCCGTACGACCGTCCCGGGCATCGGCACCGGTCCCGACGCGGGCCCCGGCGTCGGATTAGGTCCGCTCCACGGACTCGCCCTGTCTGCGTGTGGGTGCCAGGGTACTTCCTCGCCGCCAACCGCGACTGGCTGAAACCGACCAGGAGGGTCGGGCGGAGGAGGTGGCTCCCGCCCTATGCTGCGGTTCTGCCCCCCGCTGAACGGGCTGCATGAACGCCGCCATGCCGCAGGCGGACGTCAGCGTTGTGGCGTCGGTCGCCCGAAGCAGAAACGTCGCATCGGCGGGCGTTTTTCGCGAGCTGTAGGGTCGCCCGTTCCTCTGTTCGAGGGGGAGGGGCGGGTGTCCAGGGGTAGGACTCCCGGTCGTGGCGGGGGGCGGTCAGCTTCGACCGGCTGTCGCGGTGCGCGCCGGCCGAGTGACACGAGTGACGTGCTACTAGTAACACCATGATCTAGCTGATCGACTAGCGGAAGTGGCCTGGGGCCCGCCACTCGCGTCACTCCCCCAGCCAGCCAGCTTCACGCGGTCGGACGCCCAGAACCCCCTCCACGCCCTCGCATCGCCCGAGATCGCCGCTGCTGCAGCCGGCACGCCCGCGATCGACCAATAACTCACGATGGAACTGTAGACTGCGTTCGCACGCTGCGGGATCAACCCGCTCTCGCGCAGAAAGGTCATCATCGTGAACGAACCCCGAACCCCCACGGGCACCCGGCGCGTGTCGGTGAAGGAGGCCGCCGACCTGCTCGGCGTCTCGCGCCACACGTTGCGCCGCTGGCTGGCGCTCCGCCTGATCCCGTACCACCACTGCGGCCGCAGGGTCGTTCTCGACCCCCGCGATCTGGAGCACTTCCTCCAGGCCAACCGCGTCGAGGCGATCCGATGACGCCGACCCAGAACACGTCTGTCGTCGAAGCGGCCTTGAACTTCAAGGCACGGGGCTAGAGCCCTGTCCCGCTGCCCATCGGCGAGAAGAAGCCCATCGGCTCCGCCTGGCAGAAGCAGCGCCTCACCGCAGAGCAGCTCCCGTCGTACTTCAACAACGGCACCCACAACGTCGGCGTACTGCTCGGCGAGCCCTCGAACAACCTGGTGGACATCGACCTCGACGTTTTCGAAGCCGTCCACCTGGCCGACGCCTTCCTTCCTGCGACCAGCTTCGTCTTCGGCCGGAAGAGCAACCCCCGGTCGCACCGGTTCTACCGGACGACGGCCCCCTGGAAGTCGCGGCAGTTCAAGGCCCCCGACGGCACGATGCTTGTCGAGTTGCGCTCGACCGGGATGCAGACCGTCGTGCCGCCGAGCATCCACCCGAGCGGCGAGCGCATCGAATTCGAACGGGACGGCGAGCCCGCCGAGGTCATGGGCGAGGACCTGGAACGGTCCGTATCGCGGGTGGCCGCCGCCAGCCTGATCGCGAGGCAATGGCCGAAGCAAGGGAGCCGGCACCAGGCCGCTCTCGCACTGGCTGGGGGACTGCTGCGTGCCGGGTGGACCGTCGAGGAGACGGTGGCCTTCGTGCGCGCCGTCGTCCAAGCAGCGGGAGACGAAGAGGTCGAGGATCGCGTCGAGGCGGTGATCTCGACGAGCACCCGCCTCGAAGAGGGCGGAGATGCTACCGGTTGGCCCCAGCTCGTCGAGCTGATCGGCACCCGCGTCGTGGACTGCGTCGCGAAGTGGTTGGGCATTCGACCGCGCACCCAGGCTTCATCACAGGTTACGGGGGCCGACGGCGGCCAAGAAGGCGAGGCCCGAAGCGACTACGGCAACGCCCAACGGCTCGTCAGGCGGCACGGAGAGGATCTCCGCTACTGCCACGGGCGCGGGTGGTTCGTCTGGAACGGGAAGCGGTGGGTCGTGGATGACAGCGGCGAAGTCGTGCGGCGCGCCAAGGATACCGTCAAGGCGATGGTTGTCGAGGCTGCCGACCTCGGTGACGACGAGCGCATCCGGCTCCAGGAAGCACGCACTGGCATCCGAGGCCGCCGCCCGGATCAAGGCGATGATCTCGCTGGCCGAGTCGGAGGCGGCCGTGTCCGTGATCCCGGCCCAATTCGACGCCGATCCCTTCCTGTTCAACGCGATGAACGGCTCCATTGACCTCCGAGACAGGCGAACTGCGTCCACACCGCCGCGAGGACCTCGTCACGAAGCTCGCCCCCGTTGAGTACGACCCGGACGCGACGTGCCCCGAGTGGGAGTCGTTCCTCGTGACCGCCACTGGAGGCGACCAGGAACTCATGGCGTACCTTCAGCGCGGCGTCGGCTACTGCCTGACCGGCGACACGTCGTGAGGAGAAGTTCTTCTTCGTCCACGGGCCCGGAGCGACCGGGAAAACGACTCTCGCCGAGGCCGTGAAGGCGATGATGGGCGACTACGCGATGACAGCAGACTTCGAGGCGTTTCTCGCCCGCCCCAACCCGAGTGGTGCCCGCAACGACATCGCCCGGCTCCAGGGTGCACGTCTGGTCACGGCCGCCGAGGTGGAGGATGGCAGGGAACTCTCGCACAGCCTCATCAAGCAGATGACGGGGCGCGACAAGGTGACCGCACGGTATCTCTACCGCGAGCACTTCGAATTCGTGCCGCAGTGCAAGATCCTCCTCGTCGCGAACCACGCGCCCCGCGTCCAGGCCAGCGACGCTGCGATGTGGCGGCGCATCGCGCGCGTCCCGTTCCTGCAGGTCCTGGCCCCGACCGAACGGGATCCCCACCTGAAGGAGGTGCTGTGCGATCCGGCGCGCGGCGGCCCTGCCGTGCTGGCGTGGGCCGTGAAGGGGTGCATCGCCTGGCAGGCGACCGGCCTCACGAGCTGCGCCGCCGTAGACGAGGCGACGGCCGGCTATCGCGCCGAGATGGATACGGTCCAGCGGTTCATCGACGACTGCTGCGTTGTCGAGCCGAGGGCGAGGGTCCCCTTCGGCGCGCTGTACCTGCGCTACACGCGGTGGTGCGACGACGAGGGAGTGGCTCCCCTCGGCAAGGGCAAGTTCGCCGCCGACCTTGAAACTCGCGGGTTCGAGTCGGCGGTGGGAACAGGCGGTGTGAAGTATCGGCGGGGCATCGGCCTTCGCGCAGCTCAGTCGGAGGTTGCGTAGTGACGCTGACCAAGGACCAGACGCTGCCGAGCGGCCACTACCGACACGACGACCTGCACACCGGCCGAGAGTCATGCGCGGCCGGCGAGGCCGTGCCCAGAGAGACGCATCGACCCGACTCTCGCAACCTCCGCCGTGCTCCCTGCTCCATCTGCGGGCACGAGAACTCACCGGATGCCCGGCCGGCGTCTGCCAGGTCTGCGACGCGCCCCGGCATCGGCACGGCTACGACACCTGGGACGAGTACCAGTTGGACTTGGAACCAAGGGATCGGGGATCGTCGCAGCCGCCCACCGGAGCGGGCGCTCGGACAACATGACAAATCCCCCCGCCCAGATATCGAGCCCGCAATCCGACTGTGCAGCCTCCGAAGGCCGCCAGCCCGACATCGTGCTCGCCGCCGAGAGCTTCCCGATCGAGGGCACGGAGGTCTTGCATGCCGTCAGCCGGGAAAACGAGAGCGCCGACCATGGGACCCGTCCCACGCGACGGAGAACCTGTCGTGGCCGCACCTCGAAGACAAAGAACGCCAAGAGAAGGGCCGCTTGCGGGGCCAGCACCCATCAAGGCCGTCAACGCGACGCCGTCGATGACGGCACACCTGGTGGAACGCTCGACCCGCTACTCGATGTGTACCAGGTGGCCGCACTCCTCGGCGTACAGCCCACGACTGTCTATCAGTGGGCGTACCAGCGACGGATCGCCAAGGTGAAGATCGGGGCGCTGCTCCGCTTCCGCCAGAGCACCATCCGCCGTCTCATCGACGACGGCGAACGACCGGCCCTCAAGCCGGCTTGACCGGCTGATAACGTAATGGTTATCATCCGAGCAAGCGATGAACTCGATCAAGGAGGTGCGAAGACGGCTCGGCCTGAGCCTGGCGGACGTGGCGGCGCGGTGCGGTCTTCACCGGGAAGCGGTCGCCAGAGCAGAGCGAGAGGGAACAGATGTTCGAGCCTCGACACTCCTCGCCATTGCGAAGGCGCTAGCGGCGCGTGTCAATGAGATGAGAGAGGGGCATGGTGAAATTACTGTCCCGCCGCGACGTCGAGCTCCGCGAGCAGGAGGTCGTCCGCAGCCACGAGCATCGAGACTGGGGGGGTACCTGGACCTTGGACCGGCTCCGTTGCGGGCGTCTGCGGGGCTCTGAGCGCGACGTTTCTTCGCGATCGCGGGCTCGGAACGCCATTGCGGTCGAGGGCCGGCGGATTGATCCACACTTCCGTCGGGGGCTGTTGCACCCGCGGTGTCTTCCCCTTGAAGCGTTCGGGATGAGCCGCGAATGCCGCCGCGAGCGTTTCCCCCCGTCGTGCCACGATCGCCAGGGCCGTCCCGCTGTGCACGCTCACCGGCGTCAGGAACCCGATCCCGCTGTGCCGATGCTCTTCGTTGTACCAGGGGAAGAATCGCCGCAGGAATCCCAGGGCGTCCTGCTGCGACCCGAATCGCTCGGGAAACTCCGGACGCGACTTCAACGTGCGAAACTGCGACTCCGAAAACGGATTGTCGTTGCTGGTGTACGGTCGCGTCAGGCTCCGCGTGATCGACAGGTCGGCCAACAGCTGGCCCACCGTCTTCGACGTCATCGCCGGCCCGCGGTCGGAGTGCAGCGTCAGGACCGCCTCCGCGATCCCCTCCTTCTCGCAGCTCTCCTTGATCAAGCGGCGCGCCAACGTCGCCGACTCTCGATCCGCCAAGAGCCACCCCACCACGTAGCGGCTGAAGATGTCGAGCAGCACGTAGAGGTAGAAGTACGTCCACTTCGCCGGCCCCTTGAGCTTCGTGATGTCCCACGACCACACCTGGTTCGGTCCCGTCGCCAGGAGCTCGGGCCGCGTCGCCACCGGGTGGCGCAGCTGGTTGCGCCGCTCGCGGACTTCCCCGTGCCGATCGAGAATCCGGTACATCGTCCGCAGCGAGCAGTGGTAGGTTCCCTCCTCGAGCAACGTCGCGTACACCTCCGCCGGAGCCTGGTCGATGAACCGTTCCGAATGCAGCACGTCGAGAACGGCAGCCTCCTCGACCTCGGACAATGCCAGCGGCGGCCGCGATCGAACCGCCGTCTCCGAACATGGTCGCCGCCACCGGTAAAAACTTGCCGGGGCCACGCCCAACGCCCCACAGGCGGCCTGGACCCCCACGGCGTCGGCCAACGTCTGCGCCGTCGCCATCAGCTCCCGACCTCCTCGTCGCTCGGCGGCAGCCCCAGCAACTGTGAGACTTTTTTTTGAACGTCGATGATCACGTGCGCCTTGCGCAGCTCCTCCCGCAGCCGCGCGTTCTCCCGCTCCATCCCGGCGAGTCGCTTCGCCAACGGATGCGCCACCGCCTTGCGCCCGCGCGCGTGCCCCGCCAGCCCGACCAACGCCCCCGCCTCGCGCTGCTGACGCCACACGCTCAGATGCGACGTGTAGAGCCCCTCGCGTCGCAGCAGCGCCCCGATCTCCCCCGGCTCGCGACACCCGTCGGCCTCGGCCAGGAGCTGTCGCTTGTACTCGGCCGTGAACCGGCGCCGCTGCGCCTTCGCCGGAACCTCCGGATCCTTGCGGCCCGTCGGCGCCGGCGCGCCCGCAACTTCAGTCGCCCTACGGGCTCCTTCCGTTCCGGGCGCGCTTCCTGATCCCCCGCCATCCCTCACCTTCACTCCCACCTCGCTCGCCTTCCTCCGTCCCCTCGTACACTAAATTCGGATCGCCTCCTCTCTCACGTTCATTGGCACAGGGGGTAGGCGTGCCCGTGTGCGAATTGTACGGAGAAGCGGGACGACATGAGCGACGAGAAGCGAAGCGATCGCACCGCTAAGCGGGAGCGGGGCATCTACGAGCGCGAGCCGGGTTCGGGCGTTTGGTCGATCCGCTACGCCGACGAGAACGGCACCATCCACCGGGAGGTGGTCGGTCCGAAGGGCCTGGCCCGGAAGGTCTACCAGAAGCGCAAGAACGAGGTGCACGAGCGTCGCTTCTTCCCCGAGCGCATCGGCCGTCGCGACGTCCTCTTCGCCGTGATGGTCGATGACTACCTCAGCCGCGTGAAAGGCCGCCTACGCTGCTACCGGGAGTACGAGCGGTACGGCCGCTACTGGAAGGCCGCCCTACCCGGCCGCAGCCTGCGACAGATCCTCCCCGGCGACATCGAGCGATATGTCGCTCAGCGCGCCCGCGACGTCGCCCCCGCCACTGTCAACCGAGAGCTGCAGTTCCTGAAGCACCTCTTCAACGTCGCCATCGCCGACGGTAAGGCAGAAACGAACCCCGTCAAGGCCGTCAAGCTCTTCAGGGAGAACAACCAGCGGGTGCGCTTCCTCACAGACGACGAGGAGAGCGCCCTCCGTCAAGCCATCGGTGAGGTCGAGTGGCCGATGGTGGCCTTGGCCATCCATACCGGCCTGCGCCAAGCCGAGCAGTTCAAACTCCGCTGGGATCATGTGGACTTCAAAACCGGCATCATCACGATCCCTCGTTCGAAACATGGCGAGGCAAGGCGCGTTCCCATGAACGACACGGTCCGGGATATCCTCCGATCCCGCCAGAGCCGCCTGAAGAGTCCCTATGTGTTCCCCAGCGCCACTGGCGAGACACCCCTCGACGCACGCAACTACATGAACCGAGTCTTCAACAAGGCGCTGAAGCGCGCGAAGGTCGAGAACTTCACCTGGCACTGCCTGCGGCACACCTTCGCAAGCCGCCTGGTCATGAAGGGCGTCGATCTCCGCACGGTGCAGGAGCTGACGGGCCACAAGACGATGACCATGACGCTCCGTTACTCGCACCTGTCGCCCGGGCACCAGCTCGACGCCGTCCAGCGCCTGAACGCAGCACCAACTGACACCAGAACTGACACCGACGTGCAGCCCATGCAGGCGGTCGGCGGACCGAAGGCAGAAATCGTAGACGGGCCGTGGATTTCCGAGCGCGCCCGGCCCGATTCGAACGGGCGACCTGCAGGTTCGAAGCCTGACGCTCTATCCAGCTGAGCTACGGGCGCAGTGAAGCCGGACGCGGACTTAGCTCGACGCGCCGTCGCTCGCAACTGCCGCTGTGCAGGAAGCCCTCACCCCCCGCCATCGGCTGCGTCCAGCCATGAGATGGTCGCCGTCTTCCATGCTTCCAAGGTCGATCCACCCCTCCGTGGCCTTCGGACCGCGGTCGTCCGGATGGCGTCAACCTGGAGGGGAAGCATGAAGGAACACGCAACCCCCGGCCCTTCGCCTTACCGGGATTCCCTTCGTGCTCTACTCGGCACTCGCGCTCAAGTAATTGCGAACCAATTTAATGTAGAAGTGCAACGACTGAATTGTCACCGTTCCTGATGCTGCCGTATCAGGCAATGGATCGTCGAGGAAGCCCGAGAAGGACCCGCGTACCCAGTCACCTTCGATCGATTCGATGTGTACGGTGACACTAGGTGGACTCGTCAGTGCAAGACTCGCGTTCCATATTTTCCTCGGGGGCTTGCTCTCGCTGTAGCTCGCCAGCCCGCACGCGAGGTCCTGTGGGGGATGCAGCGGCTGTCCGTTGAAATCCGTGCAGCCGAAGAAGAAGAGCTTGAAGTTATGCTTCGCATGACGATGCCTGCTCGGCCCGACTGCTTCGCCGATCAAACCGGTGAAGTCGAAGTCGAGCCCCGGCGACGGCCCGAGCAAGTCCACGTCCACGTAGTGGTCGATACCATCTGGCGAAGGCACCTGCGGTGCATTGAACTTCTTCCCATTGATGACACCGAACATTCCTGCTCGTTGACCTCGCTGAGGCTTGGCCGCCGAAGGTCCAACCAGAACACAGAGTACGAACAGGGCACTCAGGTATCGCATTACACTCCTCGGTTGCTGTGACCTAGTAGAGGACTCACGCATCGCGGGCTGCCGAGGCTGCTGATCCACGTATCTCGTCCGCGCTAGCCGAGTCCTCCCCAGCCTGTCATCTTTCACGGCTGACTAGACTCATCCCATACGGCCGGACCTGCAGTCAAGGAAAGCTGACGCCCGAGGCGAGGACGAGCGTCGCGCAGGGTCCCTGGTGTGAGCGTCCTGTGGAAGCCTCCGCCCAGGCCCCCCGACCCCGCAGGACCGCGAGGGGCGAGCGAGGATGAGGCATGAGCGCGTGACCTGCTGGCTCATCGACCGCCCCCTCGTGGACTCGCCCTCGCGATCCTGGCAACGCTCGAGTTCTGGATGCGACGCGGCTCGTGATGAAGGTGCTCGCAGTCTCGGGGAGCCCGAGGGCCGGGTCCTCGAATGCAGCCCTCCTGCGCGCCGCAGCAGCCCTCGCGCCCGCGGGCACGGACGTCACCTTCTATGACGATCGGCTGGGCGCCCTGCCCATGTTCACGCCCGACCTCGACGGCGAGGGCGCCGTCCCACCACCGGCCGTCGCGGAGCTGCGCGCGCTCCTGCGTGCCGCAGATGGCATCATCATCTCCAGCCCGGAGTACGCACACGGCGTGCCCGGTGCACTGAAGAACGCGCTCGACTGGATCGTCTCGAGCGGCGAGCTCGAGGGCAAGCCGGTCGTGCTGGTCGTGGCATCACCGAGCGGCGGGCAGTGGGCGCAATCGTCGCTCACCCCGACGCTCGAGGTGATGGGAGCGAGGCTCGTCGTCAACCTCGCCGTGACGTTCACGCGCGCGCAGATCGACGCCGCAGGCACCCTGCTGGACCGCGACCTGGCGGAGACCCTGCGGACGAGTCTCCAGGCGCTCGCCGCAGCGATCGGCCCTGCCGGAGCGTGATCCAGGGGACCCCGTGCTGGGGTCCAGAGACGCAATCCGTTTCACCCGGCGCGGGGTAGAGCTTTTCGACGGCTCTCTGCCGCACGGAGGTGACGATGAAACGACTCTGGACCTGGCTCCTCGACCCGCCGCTGACCGCGCCGCCCGCGACCATCCTGATCCGCCTGATGGCGGGCGGGGTCTTCCTCTGGGAGGGCGTGCTGAAGTTCGTCTACGCCAATCAAGGCGTCGGACGGTTCACCAAGCTCGCGATGCCGTTTCCGGCCTTCACGGCGACGTTCGTGGGCGGCCTCGAGATCGTCGGCGGCATCCTGTTGATCCTCGGCCTCGGCACCCGGCTCATCACGATCCCGTTCGTGCTCGAGATGATCGTCGCCATGCTCTCCACCAAGCCCGGTCTCTTCCAGGCCACGTCACCGCTACCCCTGCCCCCCTCGCCGCCGCAGATCGGGATCTGGGCCGTCCTGCACGAGATCCGATCGGAGTATGCGCAACTGATGAGCTGTCTGTTCCTTCTCGTCGCGGGCCCCGGCCGATGGTCGCTCGACGCGCGGCTGCGCACCGCCTCGTGGCGTGCGCCGGTAGGGACAGCGCGCGTGGAGGACGCGAGCGAACGCACCGCCGCCCGACCCCGGGCGGTCGGGCAGTGAGTGCGAACCTCGATCGGATCCCGGCAACTCACGTCATCGACGGCGCACCCGCGCCGTCGATGAGGTATGTCGCCGCGATCTCGCGGTGGTGCGTGGGGCTGCCCAGCATCACCTCCGAGGACTTCGCACGGCGGTAGTACAGGTGCGCGTCGTGCTCCCAGGTGAAGCCGATGCCGCCGTGCACCTGGATGTTCTCGGCGGCGACGTGGAAGTAGGCCTCGGAGCAGTAGGATTTTGCCAGGCTCGCGACCAGTGGCAGCTCGGCCGAGTCGTCGGCCGCCGCCCAGGCGGCGTAGTACGCGGCCGACTTCGCCGACTCCACCTCGAGGAGCATGTCGGCACACTTGTGCTTGATCGCCTGGAAGCTCCCGATCGGCCGCCCGAACTGCACCCGCAGCTTCGCGTACTCGACGCTCATGTCGAGGCATCGTTGCGCCCCGCCCACCTGCTCGGCGGCGAGTGCGACGATCGCGAGCTGCAGCGTCTTCTCCACGATGCTCCCGGCCGCGCCCTCGGACCCGACGAGTCGCGCCGGTACCCCGTCGAACACCAGGGCCGCCTGCTTCCGGGTCATGTCGATCGTGTGGAGCGACCGCCGGGTGAGGTGCGGGTGGTGACCATCGACCGCGAACAACGTGGGGCCCTCGCCGGCCTGGGCCACCACGAGGACGAGGTCGGCGGTGGCGCCGTCCAGAACGAACGACTTGTGGCCGTCGAGCACGTAGGCCTTGCCGGATCGGCGGGCCCTGGTCTGCAGGCCGTCCGTCGTCCAGCGACCGTCTTCCTCGGGCACCGCGAGCGTCGCGATGGTGTTGCCGGCCGCGATGCCCGGCAGCAGCTCCCCTTGCGCCGCCGCGTCACCGCTCGCTCGCAAGGCGTTCACCGCGAGGACGGCAGTGCCGAAGTACGGTGCACAGAGAAGGACGCGGCCCATCTCCTCGAGCACGATGAGCTGCTCGACGGGGCCGCCGCCCGCGCCGCCGTACTCCTCGGGAACCGTCAACCCCTGGAGCCCGAGCTGCTGCGCCATCTGCGACCAGACGGCCCTGTCGTATCCCTCATCGGTCTCCATCAACTGCCTGACCTGACGCGAAGGCGACTTCTCTTCGAGGAACCGGCGCAGGCCACGCCGCAGCTCCTGCTGCTCGTCAGTGAACGCGAACGTCATGACCCTTCGTTCCCCTCTCGCGCCTGTGTGCCGACCTTGAGCTGGCGGAACGGCACCTCCTTCGAGAAGTCCGGTTCGGCCGGCAGTCCGAGCACGCGCTCGCCGATGATCGAGCGCTGGATCTGATCGGTACCGCCGTAGATGGCCGGAGCCGGCGTCGCCAGCATCTGCACGGCCATCGCTCCGTCGAGCGGTCCGTCGGAACCTGCGAGCATGCCATGCGCTCCGCCGATCTCGGACGCGGTGTCGCGCCACTGGCGCGCGATGTGTGACACCATCAGCTTGCCGATCGACATCTCGCCGCCGGCTTTGGCCCCGGCCTGGACGGACGCGCGGCCGCGCAGTCCGTTCCACGCGTTCAGACGGCCGAGCGTGTAGAGCCGGACGAGCTGCTGTCTGACCGCGGCGTCGCGGTCGCGGCCGAGCCGCCTGGCCAGCTCGACCAGGGGAGCGACTCCGCGGCCGATCATCGCGGCGCCTCCGGCACCGCTCCAGGTTCTCCGCTTCTGCGTGGCGTCGATGAAGTCCCCCACGGAGACCTCGAGCTGCGACCGGAACCGCGATCCACCCGGCGCCGGCACCCGGGCATCGATGCCGGAGCCGGCACCGAGGCCGAGCCGCTCGAACGCCAGCGTCGCGACGGCGACTCGCCACCCCTGGTCGAGCTCGCCGATGACGTTCCGTGCCGGAACGCGTACGTCCGTCAGGAACACCTCGGCGAAGGAGGAGTCTCCGGTGATCTGCCGCAGCGGCCGGACGTCGATGCCGGGCTGCTGCATCTCGAGCGCGAAGTACGTGATGCCCCGATGCTTCGGTGCGTCCGGGTCGGTGCGGGCAAGCAACATGCCGTAGTCCGCGATCTGCGCCCCCGAGGTCCATACCTTCTGTCCGTTGACGACGAAGTCGTCGCCGTGGCGCTCGGCGCGGGCCTGCAGGCCCGCCAGGTCCGATCCCGCCCCCGGCTCGCTGAACAGCTGGCACCAGGCATGATCGCCGACGAGGATGGCGCGAACGAGCCGCCGTTTCAGGTCGTCGCTGGCGTGCGCGATCATCGTCGGGGCGGCGAGCATGGGGCCGAGGCCGGCGGGCGGGCCGGGGGCTCCGGCCTTCGCGAGCTCGGCGTACGCGACCGCCGCCAGGTCGGTCGGGAGGTCCTTGCCGAACCAGTCCGCCGGCCAGGTCGGCTTGGCCCACCCCGAATCCGCGAGCAGCTCGAGCCACGCGCGCAGGGACAGGTTCCTGTCGAAGTGCCGGTCGATCCAGGCGCGGACTGCCCGTCGAACCGCGTCGCCGTCGCTCATGGTGCCGCCGTCGTCGGGCACGGCGGCCGTGGGTGTCGTCACGAGTCTGGCTCCTTTCCAGCTTCGGCCCGCCCGTGTTATATTCGACATGGATGTCGAAACGCAACGCGCGCATCCGACCCGGGAAGAAGCGGCGGCGGACGCGAGGGGGCTGGACGCCGGCCGGAACCGCCGCGGCGCGGCGCGCGGGGCACGACGAGCGGGCCACGGCGAAGGGGCTCCGCACCCGGGACGAGCTGCTCGACGCGGCCCGTCGGGTCTTCGAGCGTGACGGCTATCTCGACACCCGGGTCGCCGACATCGCCGCCGCGGCGGGGCTCGCGCACGGTAGCTTCTACACGTACTTCTCGTCCAAGCAGGACGTCTTCCTGGCCATCGTGCGGGACGTCGGACGGCAGATCCGCGACGCCGTGGCGCCGTCGCCGGCCACCGCCGAGCTCGACGCCTACGAGGCGCTCGACCGCTCGAACCGGCGCTACCTCGACGTCTACCGGGCCAACAGCGTCATCTGGGCCCTGGTCGAGCAGGTCGCGACGATCGACCCGGAGATCCATCACATCAGGCTGACGGGACGGCGCCGGCACGTCGAGCGCGTCGCGAAGACGATCCAGCGCTGGCAGGACCGCGGTCTCGCCGATCGCGGCGTCGATCCCCGTACGACGGCCGGCGCCCTGGTCTCGATGTTGTCCAACTTCGCGTACTGGTGGCTCGCCGGTGGCGACAGCTATGATGCCGCTGCCGCCGAGCACACCCTGACCGACATCTGGGCGCGCGCCGTCGGAATGCCCCGCCGCGCACGGCTGCGCCGGGTGGGTGTCCACTGAGCGATCCGCAAGGGCCGCCGGCATACGGATGGGAGGCATCATGAACCAGCGCTTCGGCGACGTCAGCGTCACGGCCGACGATGACTTCGTGGCCACGATCGAGCTCCACCGCCCGCCGAACAACTTCTTCGACCTCGACCTCATCCGATCGCTGGGCGACGCGTACGACGCGGTCGACGGGCGCCCGGATTGCCGGGCCATCGTCCTCTGCTCGGAGGGTCGCCACTTCTGCGCCGGTGTGGACTTCGTTCGGCCATCTCCGCAGGTGGCGGCCACCGCCGACCTGTACGGCGAGGCCGAGCGTCTGTTCCGGGCCCAGACGCCAGTCGTCGCCGCCGTCCACGGCGCCGCCATCGGAGGCGGCCTCGGACTGGCATGCTCGGCCGACTTCCGCATCGCGTGCCCCGAGGCACGATTCTCGGCCAACTTCTCCCGGCTCGGCTTCCATCATGGCTTCGCGCTCTCGGCGACGTTGCCCGCCATCGTTGGCCAGCAGCACGCGCTCGACCTGCTGTACACCGGGCGGCGCCTCTCCGGAGACGACGCTGCCCGGATCGGCCTGTGCGATCGGCTGGTGGACCCCGGCGAGGTCCGCACCGCTGCTCACGCGCTCGCCGCGGACATCGCCGCGTCGGCGCCGCTCGCCGTCCGCTCCATCCGCTGCACGATGCGCGGCGGGCTCGCCGATCGTGCCCGCGCCGCGATGGCACGAGAGGCCGAGGAGCAGGAGCGTCTGCGACGGACGAAGGACTGGTCCGAAGGCATCCGCGCAGCGGCCGAGCGCCGCACCCCGCACTTCGAGGGCCGATGACGCCGGCGTCGGTCGACCCGGAAGAGATCCGCGCTCAGCTCCGGCGATGGATCGAGGCGGAGTGGAACCCCGAGCTCAGCCTCCTCGACTGGCGGCGGCGTCTCGTCGATGGCGGCTGGGCCTGTCCGACGTGGCCTCGCGAGTGGGGAGGCCGCTCGCTGCCCGCAGCGTTCGCGGAGATCGTGGCCGACGAGCTGGCGAACGCCGGCGTTCCGGGACCGCCCGACGGCGTCGGCATGCATCTGGCAGCACCGACGGTCCTGGAGCACGGCTCCGATGACCTGAAGCGCCGGCTCCTCGGGCCGATCGCGACGGGCGAGATCGTCTGGTGCCAGCTCTTCAGCGAGCCGGGCGCGGGATCCGATCTCGCCGGGCTGACGACGCGCGCCGAGCGCGACGGCGACGCGTGGGTCGTCACCGGGCAGAAGGTGTGGAACACCGGCGCCGCCCACGCCGACCTCGGCTTGCTGCTGGCACGCACCGACTGGGAGGTGCCCAAGCATCGCGGCATCACCTACTTCGCCTTTCCCATGCGCCAGCCGGGTGTCGAGGTCCGACCGCTGCGGCAGATGAACGGTCATGCGTCGTTCAACGAGGTGTTCCTCGACAACGCCCGGGTCCCCGCCGCCAACGCCATCGGCGACGTCGGCAGCGGCTGGAAGGTGGCCCTGACCACCCTGGCCCACGAACGTCGTCTCGCTCCGGCGCGACGTGCGGCATCCCGACGAAGCCTGGCAGGACGCGCCTGGCAGGAAGCGATCGCCGAGCGCGCCGCCGCATCGGAGCCCCACAAGTGGTATCCGCAACGCGCTGGCCGGCCCGACCTCGTCGTCGAGCGAGCCATCGCCGCCGGCAGATGCGCCGACCCGGTCGTTCGCCAGGAGATCGTCAAGCTCGTGGCGCTCGCGTGGTCGGCGAAGTGGACGGCCCAGCGCGCCGCGGCGACGCGCGCCCTCGGGCATCCGCCCGGACCGGAGGGCTCGATCGGCAAGCTCGCCAGCAGCACGATCGCGCGCGCGGCGGCGAGAGTGCACGCGCTCATCGCCGACGCGTCGGGCATGCTCGCGGGTTCCGACTCGCCGCTCGGGGGAACCATCGCGGAGATATTGCTGTCCGTCCCGGCCATCTCGATCGCCGGTGGAACGGACGAGATCCAGCACAACATCCTCGCGGAGCGGATACTCGGTCTGCCGAGAGAGCCGGAGACCGATCGGGACCGGCCGTTCAGCCGGGTGCGCAGGAACGACTGAGGCGACGTGGCCTACCTCGAGCGCGACGGCGTCACCCTCTACTACGAGCTGCACGGAACGGCGGCCGGCCGGACCCCGCTGCTGCTCACGCACGGCTACTCGGCCAGCAGCGCGATGTGGAAGCCGAACCTCCCCGCGCTGGCCGCGAAGCGCCAGGTGATCGCCTGGGACATCCGAGGCCACGGCCGCAGCGCCTCGCCCTCCGATCCGGCGCGCTACTCGGAGGAGGCCAGCGTCGCCGACATGGCCGCCATTCTCGATGCCTGCGCCATCGGCCGCGCGGCCGTGGGCGGGCTGTCCCTCGGCGGGTATCTTTCGCTCGCGTTCCACCTGGCTCACCCGGCACGGGTCGCGGCTCTGCTCCTGTGCGACACCGGGCCCGGCTTCAGACAGGTCGACGCCCGCGAACGCTGGAACGCGTATGCGGTGGCGAGAGCCGAGGCGCTCGAGCGGCAGGGGCTGGCTGCGCTCTCCACCAGTCCCGAGGTCGGAGCGGGACCGCATGACCCGACGGGGCTGGCCCTCGCTGCGCGGGGAGTCCTGACCCAGCACGACTCCCGCGTCCTCGACTCGCTCCCGTCGATTCGCGTTCCGACGCTGATTCTCGTCGGCGAGCACGATGCGCCGTTCCGAGCCGCGACCGACTACATGGCAGCGAAGATTCCCGGCGCGACGAAGTGCGTGCTCTCCGCTGCGGGGCACGCCGCCAACATCGACCAGCCCGGCGCGTTCGACGCCGCGGCGACGGCCTTCCTCGAGCGACTCGACTGAGGTGTGCGGAAGCGCCGAGAGGTCGGTTGGCGTTGTCGCCCGGCGACCGCGCATGGTAGTGCGCGCGGGTCGTGCCCTCCCGCTGCCGGACGCTCCTGGGCCACCTGCTGCTGGCGGCGGGCAGCGCGGCGGGCTTCGTGCTGCTCATCGAGCTCGTCGCGAAGGTCGCTGGACTTCCCCTCGGTGCGCCGCTGTTGCCCGACTCGCGCAACTGTCTGCAACGGAGCTCGCTCCTGAGCATGGAATTCCGCCCGCACTGCCACGGCGCTCTGGGCACCGTTTTCGACACCAACGACCTCGGCTTCCGCGGCCCCGAAGTACGCGACGACGGATCGCGCCGCATTCTCGCCATCGGGGACTCGTGCACATGGGGATGGGGGGTCCCGCAGGACGCGTCGTATCCGGCGGTCCTCCAGCGGCTGCTGGATCAGCGACCGGACGGGGCACGTTACCAAGTCATCAACGCCGGGATACCAGGCTACACGAGCTATCATGGACTGCTGTACCTGCGGGAGCGCGGTCTGGCTCTGCACCCCTCGATCCTCATCCTCGGCTACGGGTTCAACGACGCGACGGCTGCCGGAGACGTCGAGGAGCAGCTGGCGGGGGAACGGCGCCTCCTGCCGCTCATGCTCCTGGACGACTTTCTCTTCCAGCACTCGCGCGTCTATGGCTTCGTCCGCCGCCACAGCGTGGCAGCCCGTCGAGATCCGCGTCAGCGCGTGGACCCGACACGCTTCGCGCAGCATCTCGAGGAGATGGTGACGCTCGCCCGGGCGGACGGCGTCCACACGATGGCGCTCAGCTTCTCGGCCACGCAGCGCGGACCGTACCGCGACGCGCTGGCGTCGGTCGCCACGCGGCTCGCGGTCCCGGTGGTGACGTATCGGGGTCCGTTGTTCGACATCGTGCATCCGACGGCGGAGGGGTACGGCGTTCTCGCCGCGCTCGTGCTCCAGCAACTCGAACAGGAGGGCTGGGTCGACTAGACCACCGGGGTCCAGGGTGGCCATCCAGCGGCGCCGAGTCCCCGGTGCCCGCGCACGCCGCATCCTCCAAGGTCTTGACGTGCGCGCGGCGACGGCCTCATCGTGCGTGCGCCATGGAGCTGAACCCCTTCTCCCACGAGTTCCACGCCGACCCCTATCCCAGCTACCGGTGGCTGCGGGACAACGCCCCGCTCTATCGCAACGACGCGCTCGATTTCTGGGCCCTGTCACGCTACCGCGACGTTCGCGACGCCTCGGTCGACTGGCAGACGTACAGCTCGGCACAGGGGACGCAGCTCGAGCGCCTCGATCCGCGCCTCTTCGAGACGCGGCCGATGATGATCTTCCTCGACCCGCCCAGGCACGATCGCCTGCGCAAGCTGGTCAGCCGGGTCTTCACGGCACGCCGGCTGGCCGGGCTCGAGCCGTTCGTCCGGACCGCGGTCACGCGGCTCCTGGACGGACTGGCGGCGCGGGGCGGCGGAGACTTCGTGAAGGAGCTCTCCATGCCGCTGCCGATGGAGGTGATCTTCACGCTGCTCGGCGTTCCCGAGAGCGACCGCCACACGCTGCGCGAATGGATGGACCTGTCCCTGGAGCGGGACCGGGACACGCCGGTGATTCCCGAGCGCGCCATGGTCGCGATGGCGCAGATGATGCAGCACTGGATCGAGTTCGTGGAGCAGCTGCGCCGCCGACCCAACGACGGCCTCGTCGCGGCGCTGCTCGACGCCGAGGTCGAGGGCGACGACGGCTCGCCGACGCGGCTCACCGACGGGGAGATCGTCGGCTTCTGCTCGCTCCTGGGTGCGGCGGGAAACGAGACCGTCACCAAGCTGCTGGCCAATGCGTGCGTCCTCTTCGCGCGCCATCCCGAGCAGTATGCCAAGATCCGTGCCGACGACGGACTCATCCCCGACGCCGTCGAGGAGATCCTGCGCCACACCTCGCCGTCGCAGTACCAGGGACGCGTCACCACGCGCGACGTCGAGTGGTACGGGCGCACCGTCCCGGCCGGCGCGCGCATCCTCCTGCTGACCGGCTCGGCGAACCGCGACGAGCGCGAGTTCCCCGACCCCGACCGCTTCGACGTGACGCGGCGTCCTGACCAGCACCTCGCGCTCGGCTACGGCGTCCATTTCTGCCTGGGCGCCGCGCTCGCCCGGCTCGAGAGTCGTGTCACCCTGGAGGAGTTCGTGCGTCGTTTTCCGCGCATCCACGTCGACGAGTCCCGCTGCGTCCGCGTCCACATGTCGAACGTCCACGGCTACGAGAGCGTGCCTTTCGCCGCCGTCTGAGCTCACCTGGATCGCGGACCGAGACGATGCGGATGATCCCGCTTGCATCCGTCGGTGTCATCCGTGATGATGGACGCAGGCGTCCATTATCATGGACAGCACGACACCCGACCTGAACCAGCGCATCGCCGAGCGCGTGCGCGACCTGCGCGCCGGACGCGGTCTCTCGCTCGATGCGCTGGCCGGCAAGAGCGGCGTGAGCCGCTCGATGATCTCCCTCATCGAGCGTGGGGAGAGCAGCCCGACGGCCGTGGTGCTGGAGAAGCTGGCCGCGGGCCTTGGCGTGATGCTGGCCACGCTGTTCGACGAGCCGGCCAGCACGGCTCGACGGCCCGCTGGCCCGGTGGCTCGGCGTACCGAGCAGCCGCAGTGGCAGGATCCGGCCTCGGGCTACCTCCGGCGCAACGTGTCCCCACCGGGCGTGCCCCAGCCGATGCAGATCGTCGAGGTGCAGTTCCCGCCCGGCGGGCGTGTCGCCTTCGAGAACGCCGCTCGCGACATGCGCGTGCACCAGCAGGTGTGGATCCTCGAAGGGGCAATCGACGTGACGCTCGGCGCGGAGCGCCACCGGCTGCGCGCGGGCGATTGCCTGGCCATGCAGCTCGACCGGCCGACGATGTTCCACAACCCCACGCGAAAGCCGGCGCGGTATGCCGTGGTGATCGCGTCCGAACCCGGCGCGAGACGATGAGCGCGGCTCCCTGGTCCCTGCGGCGCCTGCACGAGCTCGACGACGGGCAGATCGACGGGCTCGCCGACGTCTTGATCGACTGCGTCGAGGGTGGCGCGTCGGTGAGCTTCATGCACCCGCTGAGGCGCGACCGCGCCGTGGCGTTCTGGCGGCGCGTGGCGCGGGGCGTGTCGACCGGCGAGCGCGCGCTGCTGATCGCGGAAGATGCAGGGGGTCTGTGCGGCACCGTCCAGCTGGTGCTCGATCAGCCCGAGAACCAGCCGCACCGTGCCGACCTGTCGAAGCTGCTGGTGCATCGCCGCGCCCGCCGTCGGGGGCTGGGAGCGGCACTCACCCGAGCGGCTGAAGCCACTGCGCGAGAATGCGGCAAGACCCTCCTGGTGCTCGATACGGCCAGCGGCGACGCCGAACGGGTGTACGAGCGCCTGGGTTGGATGCGTGTGGGCGTGATCCCCGGGTATGCCCTGCTGCCGCGAGGGACGCCGTGCGATACTACGGTGTACTATCGACAGCTAGGCGAGAGCTGGGCGGCCACCCGCCTCCGGGAGGAACGATGACCGAGTTTGCGTCCGATGAGGTCGCCGCCGCTGCCAAGGAACCGACCATAGCCGCCGCCCTTGCCGCAAGGGCGCGACTGGATGCCGCCTTTGCCGCTCAGGACGTGGACGGCGTCCTGGCGGTCTCGGCAACGGATCTCGTGGTCAATACGCCGGCGAACAGGGTCGCGCGTCTCGAGACCGTGATCGGATTCTTCAAGGCCGGCCGCATGAACTACGAGTCCGTCGACGTGATGATCGAAGGCCTGGACGCACGCCAGGGTCACGTGGTCATCATGGGCGAGGAAGTCGTCACGCCGAAGGAATCGGCACCCAACGCCGGCAAGACCGTCCGGCGGCGGTTCACGGACGTCTGGCGGAAGGAGTCCGACGGGGAGTGGCGGCTGACCATCCGGCACGCGACGATCACCTCGGTGGAGTAACCTTCGGCCGACGCGAATCACGTCGCGCGTGGCGAGGCCGGCAGCTGCGGGAGCCGGTGCCGTCGGAGTGTATTTCTCATCTGACGCACGGATGGCGGTCGCGATTGCGGGTCGAGACCGACGGCGAGACCGCAGGGTGCACGCTGCGCAGCGGCACAACCGTAACCGCCGCGGTCACGCCCACCGGATACCGCGACTCCGAACGACCGATCCCCGCACCAGCAGCCAGCCGGCGCGCGGCACGTCACCGGTTCACCGAGCGTTCGGGAAACTCGTCCGAGAGGTGAAGGATGTCCAGGTTTTGCGCTCGTCAGTTGACCAGAGCCGTACGGCCAGCGGCCTTCGCCAGGTACCGCCGCGCCCTCGGGCTCGCCGTATGCGCGAGCGGCGCGTTCCTGGCCACGGCCGCCCGCGCCCAGCTCATCGACTGCTCGCAGGCCCCCAACGCCCTCGGGGAGGGGATCGACAAGTCGTTGGCCGAGGAGATCGGAGCGGGCCGGGGCGATCTCGCGACACCGGGTTCGTCGCTGTTCATCGTCCGCCGCGATCCTTTCCGGGCGATTCGCCGCGGGCGCCAGCTGTTTCAGCGGAAGTTCACCCACGCCCAGGGACAGGGGCCACGGGTCGATGACGGCGTGGGTGACGTGGCCACGACGCTGGCCATCGGCGCGGGGCTCTCCGACAGCTGCGCTTCCTGCCATGGCCGCCCGCGCGGCTCGGCGGGCGTCGGGGGCGACGTCGTCACGAGGCCCGACAGCCGGGATGCGCCACATCTGTTCGGGCTGGGCCTGAAGGAGATGCTCGCCGACGAGATCACGACGGACTTGAGGGCGATCGAGGCCGGAGCACTTGCCGAGGCGGGGACGAGCCACGCGTCCGTCACCCGCGACCTCACGAGCAAGGGCATCTCCTACGGCACCATCACTGCATTGCCGGACGGCTCGGTCGTCACCTCGGACGTGCACGGCGTCGATCCCGACCTGCGCGTCCGTCCATTCTTCGCCCATGGCGGCACGATCTCCATCCGCGAGTTCATCGCCGGCGCACTGAACAACGAGATGGGTCTCCAGGCCGTCGATCCCGACCTGGCCAGCGCCAGCGCCGGCGCCCGGGTGATCACACCCGCGGGCATGGTGCTCGACGGGTCACTCGACGCGATCGAGGCCCCGGCCACTGCCGATCCGACCGCCGATCCCGACGGCGACGGGGTGACGGACGAGGTGCCCGAGAGCCTCGTCGATTACATGGAGTTCTACCTCCTGAACTACTTCCGGCCCGCCGAGTACCAGCAGACCAGGCAGACGGTCCGCGGTCGACGGGTCTTCGCCCGCCTGGGCTGCGACGGCTGTCACGTCCCGGACCTCGAGGTCGAGCACGATCGGCGCGTGGCCGACGTCGACACCCAGTACGATCCTGCCCGCGGCGGATTCAACACGCTCTTCGCGACCGCGACACCGCTCCACGACGTGGTGGACGACCTGAGCGGCTTCCCATCGCTCGAGCCGCCGCAGGGCGGCCGGTTCCTGGTGCGCGACATCTTCACTGACCTGAAGCGCCACGACCTGGGGCCGGCCTTTCACGAGCGCAACTACGACGGCTCGCTACGTACCCAGTTCATGACCCTGCCGCTGTGGGGAATCGCGAGCACGGCTCCCTACGGCCACGACGGCCGCAGCATCAATCTCACGGAGGTGATCCTGCGCCACGGCGGCGAGGCGCAGAAATCCCGCGACGGCTTCGCCCGGCTCGGCCGCGTCGGCCGCGCGGCGTTGATGGAGCTCCTCGGCTCGCTGGTGCTCTTCCCGCCCGACGACACCGCGTCGAATCTCGATCCCGGCAACCCGACCACCGTGGGGTTCCCGCAGGTCGCCCACGGCAGCATCAAGCTGGGCGCCCTCTTCAACGACCCGACCGACCGCGAATAGACCCGAGGGCGAGCCCGAGCAGGGCCAGCCCGATGCCGGACTGCGCGGCCGGACGGTCGGGAAGCCACGAGAGCGGCAGCGCGCGCGCCGCGAGCGCCCAGGCCGCCCCGACGACGAGAACCAGACCGATGGCCACCAGAAGGAGGGCGACGAGGGTCTGCGGTCCCCGCCAGCCATCCTCCCCGCCTCGCCCCCGGTTGGCACGGCTGCCAACCGCGGCGGGTGGAGTCGGCCCTCCGATCGCCCGTAGGGAGCCACCGATGAAGGTATCTTCCAGGATCTGCCGTCTGCTCGACTGCATGACCGTCTCTCCTCGTCCGGGTGGGGCGGGATGCCCTCCCCTCCTGGAGCAAGACCGGGGCCACCGTCTGGCGGGCCCCTGCATGAGCGCCGCCCAGCGGGCGAGCGTGCGCGGCTTGCACCCCTCATCCCGACCTGCTCCCATGCCCGCCACGGGAGGACCTCCATGCTCACAGTCCATCATCTCAACAACTCGCGTTCCCAGCGCATCCTCTGGCTGCTGGAAGAGCTGGGCACGCCGTACGAGATCGTGAAGTACCAGCGCATGAGCCCGATGCCGCTCGCTCCGCCGGAGCTGAAGGAGGTGCATCCGCTCGGCAAGTCGCCGGTCATCACCGACGGCGGGAAGACGATCGCGGAGTCGGGCGCCATCGTCGAGTACCTCATCGACAAGTACGGCAACGGCCGGTTCAGGCCGAAGCCCAGCAGCGACGACTACTGGCGTTACGTCGAGTGGATGCACTACGCGGAGGGTTCGGCGATGCTGCCGCTGCTCCTCGCGCTCTATGCGGGACTCCTCGGCGACGGCGCGGCGCTGCTGCGACCGCGCATCGACGGCGAGATCGCCAACAACCTCTCCTACATGGAGACGGCTCTCGGCGAGCGCGAGTTCTTCGTCGGCTCCGATCTCACCGGCGCCGACGTCCAGCTGCTCTTCGTTCTCGAGGCCGCGGGTGAGCGCCTCCAGCCGTATCCGGCACTCGTCGCCTATCGCGACCGCATGCACGCGCGGCCGGCGTACCAGCGCGGCATCGAAAAGGGCGGACCGTATCAGCTGATGAGCCGGTAGGCCCGAGCAGCCGATCCACGCCTCGCACAACCCTCGGGAAGTCGCGCATCTAGCGTGACCGCGCGCGAAGTTATCAACATTCAGCCGCTGCTTCGCTACAGAACTCCCTTGACCCAGGCCGGGCTTCCGGCATACCCCAGGGGCGTCTTGGGGAAGGGGCTGACGCATGGACGAGTTGGCCAGGACGAAGGTCGAGGAGGAGCGTGACGAGGTGGTGGCGTTGCTCCGCGCGATCGCCGACCGTCTGCACGCTCTCGCGCCGTCCGAGGCTCGCAGATCCCTCGCACGGCTAGCGTCCCCTGTCGCCCTGCTCGCGCACGAGGCCGAGCCGATCGTCGGCCCGCTGCCGGTGGTGGCGCACATGGATTCGGATCCCGACCCACCGCCCTGGCACACGGTCGTCTTCGTCCGACGGGGGCTCGGCCTCGGCGCTTGACGGCGGCGGGTGCTTCGCGGCACCTGGCAGCCATGGGCGCCATCGACATCCTCTCTCCCGTTGCTCTCGGACCGTCCGAGTGCAAGCCGCTCGCACCGCGGCTGCCCGCGCTCGCCGGAAAGGTCCTGGGCATCCGCATCGATCGTGCGTGGCGGTCGTGGTGGCAGGCGGCGGACGAGATCGAGCGGCTCGCGCGTGCCGAGCTCGGCGTGCGCGACGTCGTCGTCTTCGATCCCGAATCGCGCATCGGCCGGCCCGAGGACGAGAGCGCCAAGGTCGACGCTTTCGCGCGCACGGTCGACGCCGCGATCGTCGGTCTCGGCACGTGAGGGTCGTGCACGTCGTGGAGTGTCCACGACACGCTGGTGTGTGAGGGCGCGGGAGTTCCCGCGGTCGTGGTCGTGACCGAGGTCTTCGAGAACCTCGCGCGGACGGCGGCGCGGGCCCAGGGGTATCCGGACCTGCGCGTCCTGGTGCTGCCGCATCCGATGGAGTCCCGCCCCGAACCCGACGTGCGCGCGATCGCCCGCGCCCGGTTCCGCGAGCTGATCGGGCTGCTCCTCGAGAGGCCGTGAATGGCGCGCGGCACCCTGAGCTCCGAGCTGCGCTCGATCCCCGATGATCCCGAGGCCGTCCTGGCGTACGTCGAGACGCAAGGCTGGGGCGACGGCCTGCCGGTGATCCCGCCGACCGAGGCGCGCGTGCAGGCGATGCTGGAGGCGACGCCGCTGGCGCCGGCGCACGTCGTCGGCGTGGTCGAGCCGCGACGCGGCGAGGCCACGGTGGAGAAGATCGCCGTCAACGCCGTCCTCGCGGGCTGCCGGCCGGATTGCTTCCCCGCCGTCCTGGCCGCCGTCGAGGCCGTGTGCGAGCCGCGGTTCAACCTCTATGCCCTCAACACCACCACCTGCTGCGCCACCCCGGCGCTGATGCTGAACGGCCCCGCCCGCCGCACCCTCGGTGTCGAGTGCGGGTACTCGTGCCTCGGCCACAACGGCCGCGCCAACGCCACCATCGGACGCGCGCTCCGCCTCGTCATGCGCAACATCGGCGGGGCGATCCCGGGCGCCGTCTCGAAATCGGTCTTCGGCCAGCCCGGCCGCGTGTCGCTGTGCTTCGGCGAATGGGAGGAGAAGAGCCCGTGGGAGCCCTTCCACGTGCGCCGCGGATTCCGCCCCGAGGAGAACGTCGTCACCGCGGTGTGCGCCACGGGGACGCAGGACATCGCGGACATCTTCGCCGAGAGCGGCGAGGAGCTCGTCTGGGTCCTGGCCCACTCGATCGACTGGATCGGGAACAACAAGGTCCTGGTCGCACAGGACAAGGGGGACATGCTGCTCCTGCTCTGCCCCGACTTCGCTCACAAGATCGCCCGCGATGGCATCACCGTCCCGCGGATGCAGGAGATGCTGCTCGAGTGGACGCGCACCCCGATCGAGCGCTGGCACCGGAGCCACTGGCCGAAGCTCGAGAAGCTGGGCTACGTCGAGGACGGCGTCGTGCCGCTGGCGGCCACTCCCGGGCAGTTTCTCATCGGCGTCGCCGGGGGCGAATCCGGTCACCACGCGGTCTACTTCTGCACGTTCGGGCTCACCTGGTCGGTGAGCAAGACCTTCGAGGTCGGCGTGGAATACCGGGGCGGCGAGACATGCGAGTTGCCCTCCGCACCGGCGACGCCCACGACACCCTTGCGCCGGCGAGGCACGACGCGGTAGGGAGATGTCCGACATGATCCCCGGGCAGCCCCGGCCTCACCGTATCTCGTGCGCTCCGTCGTGGCCGGCCTGAACGCGTTTCGACAGCACGTTTCGACGGTGCTCGGGGTAGCGACGGCAGCCGCGCTGCTCTCGACCGCCGCCAGCGCACAGCTCGCGGCCTGCAGTCCCGACGCCGATGCCGCCGCGATCGGCATGGCCCTGGGCGCCATCCGGCACAGCGCCGATCCGTGCGGCGAGTCAGCGGAGCTGCACGCCATGCTCGCCGCGATCGAGCACTGCGCGAGCGGACCGTCCCGGATCTGCACCGATCTCACCATCCACCGGAACCTCTTCGATCGTCAGACGCCCGCCGACCCCCGGACCATCACCTGGAACCCCGAGCTGCGGTCGGTCCTCGAGCCCACGTGCGCCGACGAGCCGGACGGACCGCTCGTACGCGACCCGACGGCCTCCCTGGTACACGAGCTGGCCCACGCCGCGCAGGACTGCGAGGGTCTCGACCCCGGCGAGCACGAGCTCGAGGCGGTCCGGCTCGAGAACATCTACCGCCGTGCCGCGGGTCTCTACCAGCGTCGTGGATACGGCGACGATCCCCTGCCGTCGGAGATGCTCAGGACCTGCACGCCGACGCGATGTTCGTGCGCCACGCCGGTCGAGATCGCCACGGCCACGTCACAGCCGGCAGCTCGTGCGGCGACCAACGAGGTCAGCTCGAGCGGCGACTCGCTTCCGCTCTGCGCGGATCGTTGACGGGGACGGCAGGCTTGCCGCCTGCCGTCCCCACGTTCGCTCTCGAGCGCTAGGCTAGCGGCACTGCGTGCCGAGGTTGACCCACTCGCCGTTGCTGCACAGGAAGGTGCTCCCCGCCTTGCAGATCGTCGAGTTGCTGCCGACGGTGGCACCCTCGTACATGCAGGTCCTGTCACCCTGCGCCGGGCGAACCGGGGCGTCTCCGACGGTGCACGGAACGGCCAGGCTGCTCCACCTGCCGTCCTCACAGCGGTACTGCGTGCCGTTCTGACAGCTTGCGGCGCCGGTCGAGTAGCCGATGCCCCCGAAGTCGCACGGCCGGGAGGTGGCCACCTTCTCCTCCGGCGTGCAATCGGAGCCGGTCGCCTTCCAGTCACCGTCCCTGCAGCGGAACTGTGCGCCCGTCTGGCACGACATCGCGCCGTCCGAGTACATCGTCCCCTTGTAGAAGCAGTGATCGTTCGCTGCCTGAGCCGTACCGACGCACGCCACAGCGCCAACCAGCGCCGCGCCCAGCGGCAGCGTCAGCCTACGCAACATCCTCTTCATGGTTCGCCTCCTTGTCTTCCGGTACCATTCACTTCTGGGGCGATCAGGTAGCAGCCGTCATGCCAATGCCGCGGATGCTCGGGGGCTGATCGTTGTGCGGGAACCACGTTGTAGCGGCGTGCTCGACGGTAGGCCTTACATGGAGATGTAAGAGTTTCGACCGCTCCGAGGGCCGCGATGGCGGGCCAATGCTTTGCTTGCACGCCCCAGGCGTCTCCAACTACCCTGCGCCGCGCCATGACCGACCCCAGAGGCCAAGCCACCATCGAGTCGGTGCTGCGCGAGGAGCGCACCTTCGCCCCACCGCCGCTCTTCGCGGAGGCCGCGACCGTGAAGAGCCGCGCCGCATACGACGCGCTCTACCAGCGTGCGCTCGACGATCCGGAGGGATTCTGGGCCGACCTCGCCCGCGGGCTCCGCTGGAGCACGCCGTGGCAGCGCGTCCTCGACTGGCAGCCGCCCTTCGCGAAGTGGTTCGTCGGCGGCACGCTGAACGTGGCGGACAACTGCCTCGATCGCCACCTCGCCGGACCGCGACGCAACAAGGCGGCGCTGATCTGGGTCGGCGAGCCGGAGGGTGAGACGCGCGTGCTCACCTACCAGGCCCTGCACCGCGAGGTGTGTCGCTTCGCGAACGTGCTGCGCGGGCTCGGCGTGCGCAAGGGCGACCGCGTGGGGATCTATCTCCCCATGATCCCCGAGGCAGCGATCGCCATGCTCGCGTGTGCCCGCATCGGCGCCACCCATAGCGTGGTCTTCGGCGGCTTCTCGTCGGAAGCGCTGCGCGATCGCATGAACGACGCGCAGGCGAGCGTGGTGGTGACCGCGGACGGTGGCTGGCGGCGTGGTGCGATCGTCCCGCTCAAGGCGAACGTCGACGGGGCAGTGGTCGAGGCACCGTCGGTGAAGGACGTCGTGGTCGTTCGCCGGACCGCCGAGAACGTGCCCATGCACCCCGGACGCGACCACTGGTACCACGAGCTCATGGAGGCCGCGTCGGCCGACTGTCTCGCGGAACCTCTCGACAGCGAGCATCCGCTGTTCATCCTCTACACCAGCGGGACCACCGGGAAGCCGAAGGGCGTCGTCCACACGACGGGCGGGTATCTCCTGCATGCGGCATGCAGCGTGCAGTGGGTGTTCGACCTGAAGGAGGAGGACACCTTCTGGTGCACCGCCGACATCGGGTGGGTGACCGGCCACAGCTACGTCGTCTATGGCCTGCTGGCGAACGGGGCGACCTCGGTGATGTACGAAGGCGCGCCCAACCACCCCCGGCCCGACCGTCTCTGGCGCATCATCGACGAGCTCGGCGTCAGCGTCTTCTACACGGCGCCGACGGCGATCCGCGCCTTCGTCAAGTGGGGCGAGGAATGGCCGCGCAAGCACGACCTCTCGTCGCTCCGCCTGCTCGGAACGGTCGGCGAGCCCATCAATCCCGAAGCCTGGATGTGGTATCACCGCGTCATCGGCAAGGAGCGCTGCCCTATCGTCGACACCTGGTGGCAGACGGAGACCGGCGGCATCATGATCGCACCCCTGCCGGGCGCCATCTCCACCAAGCCCGGCTCCGCGACGCTGCCGCTGCCCGGGATCGTTCCGGAGGTGCGCAGCCGCGACGGCGCGAGGCTGCCCCCGAATCAG
Organism: uncultured delta proteobacterium; assembly: GCA_963815115.1. Classification (GTDB taxonomy): domain Bacteria; phylum Desulfobacterota; class Binatia; order DP-6; family DP-6; genus CAVQLX01. Next base: position 946,851 of record CAWFFN010000007.1, read on the forward strand.
GGCGGCTATCTCGTCATCACGCGACCGTGGCCGGGCATGCTGCGGACGGTCTACGGAGACCCGGAGCGCTACACCGACCAGTACTGGAGTCAGATGCCCGGCATCTACTTCACCGGCGACGGCGCCCGGTGCGACCCCGACGGCTACTTCTGGGTCATGGGCCGCATCGACGACGTGGTGAACGTCGCCGGTCACCGCCTCGGCACCATGGAGGTGGAGAGCGCGCTGGTCAGCCATCCGTCGGTGGCGGAAGCGGCGGTGGTCGGGCGGCCGGACGAGCTGAAGGGCCAGGCGATCGCCGCGTTCGTCACTCTCGAGTCGGGCCAGCCGGGATCCGACGCGCTCAAGAAGGCGCTGAAGGAGCACGTCGCGAAGGAGATCGGCGCTTTTGCTCGTCCCGACGACATCCGGTTCACCGACGCCCTGCCGAAGACGCGCAGCGGGAAGATCATGCGGCGTCTCCTGCGCGACATCGCGGCGGGCAAGGAAACGGCCGGGGACACGACGACCCTGGAGGACTACTCGGTGCTGGCACGGCTGCGCGAGGACGAGGAGTAGCAGGGCGTGGGACTCGTCCTCACCAACACTCTCAGCGGCCGCAAGGAGCCGCTGGTGCCCCGCATCGCGGGACGGGTCGGCATCTACTGGTGCGGGGTGACCACGTACTCGCGATCCCACATCGGGCACGCCCGCTTCATGATCGCCTCCGACGTGCTGCACCGGTACCTGCGCGCGCGCGGGGTCGCCGTCACCTTCGTGCGCAACATCACCGACGTCGAGGACAAGATCATCAGGCGCGCGGCCGAGGAAGGCATCGAGACCGCGGCGCTGGTCGAGCGCGAGATCGCGACCTTCGCCGAGGACGCCGGGTGGCTCGGCTGCCTGCGCCCGACCCACGAGCCTCGCGCCACCGCGCACATCGACGACATGATCGCCCTGATCGAGCGCCTGGAGGCGAAGGGCTACGCCTATCGCGTGTGCGACAACAGCGTCTACTTCCGCGTCAGGCAGTTCGCCGACTACGGCAAGCTCTCCCACCAGCGTCTCGCGGACATGGCGCCGGGCGAGGAGATCGACCCCGACAAGGAGGACGTGCACGACTTCGCGCTCTGGAAGGGTGCGAAGCCCGGGGAGCCGTGCTGGCCGAGCCCCTGGGGACCCGGACGGCCGGGCTGGCACATCGAGTGCTCCGCGATGGCGCTGCGCTATCTGGGGGACGGGCTCGACGTCCACGGTGGCGGCAGCGACCTGATCTTTCCGCATCACGAGAACGAGATCGCACAATCCGAGGCCGACACCGGCACGCCGTTCGCCAGCCTCTGGATCCACAACGGCATGCTCACGTCGGGCAGCGAGAAGATGTCGAAGTCGCTTGGCAACATCCTGTCCATCACCGAGGTGGCGCGGCGCGCGCCCGCCGAGGCAGTGCGCCTCCTCTATCTCGGCACGCACTACCGCGCCCCGCTCGACTTCTCCTCGGGCCGCCTGGACGAGGCCCAGGGCGCCCTCCTGCGGTTGTACGAAACGTTGGCGCGGGCGGACGAGGCCGCGGGCACCGCACTGCCACCCGCCGCCGTCGACGGCGCGCTGGCGGGGACGCCGACCCCCTTCGCGGCCGCGTTCTGCGAGGCCATGGACGACGATCTCAACGCCGCGAAGGCGGTCGGCCTGGTCTTCGACCGCGTTCGCGATCTGAACCGCGCCCTCGACGCCGGCGATCACGCCGAGGCGGGGGTCATGCGTGCCGAGCTGGCTCGCGTCGGCGCCGCCATCGGCATCATGACGTCCGAGCCCGCCGAGCTGCTCGCCGATCTGCGCGCGCGCGGTCGGGAGCGCGCGGGGCTGAGCGAGGCGGAGATCGAGGACGCGATCGCCGACCGCAACGCGGCCCGCAAGCGCCGCGACTTCAAGGAGGCCGACGCGATCCGCGCTCGTCTCGCCGAGCAGGGCATCGTGCTCGAGGACGGCCCCGGAGGAACGACCTGGAAGGCGAGCTGATCCGGGGCGGGGAGGAACACATGCGCTGGGTTCGGTGGGGCACTGCACGGCCGCTCGTCATCGCACTTCTCGCCACGACGCTGCTGGGCATGGGATCGCTGGGCGGAGGCGGCGGCCCGGGCGCGCCGGTGCGTGATTTTCACGCCACCTTCACCGACGTCGACGGCACCCAGGTGTCGGCCGATCACGTGAGCTGCGGCGGCGGCACCACGCTCGAGGGCGACCTCGGCCGCGGCCGCCTGCGGGTCCCGTTCGAGAACATCTCGCGCATCCGGCTCGTGCCCGACGGCTCCGATCGGGATAGCCTGCGCGCCGAGGTCACCCTGCGCGAGGGCTCGCCGGTGACACTCACGTTGCGCAGCTCCACCACCTTCTACGGACAGATCCCCAGCGGGGCATACCAGATCCGTGCCCGCGACCTGCGCAGCGTCGACTTCTCGCTGTAGCCGGACTCGGTCGCACGCGGGTCGCCTCGTCCTGCTCGTCCTGGCGGCGCTCGCGGCCGGTCCGATCCGGCCGGCGGCCGCGCTGGACATCAAGCTGTGGCCGTTCTTCCGCTACGCTCGCAACGACGAGCGCGGCGAGCTGCGCTGGTCCGCCCTGGGCCCGCTCATCGAGTACGTGCGCACGCCCGGGCTGCGCGATCTCCGCATCCGTCCCCTCCTCTGGCTGACACGCCGGCTCGGCTCCGACCGCGACGAGCGCATGGAGATACTCTCGCCCCTGTTGTCGGCACGCCGGCAGGGCGACGACGAGTCGCTTCGCTTTCTCCTCTTCTCCCGCCACTGGACCGCGCCGCGTTCGGGCGCTGCCCGGGGGACGTCCTCGTTCACCTTCTTCCCGTTCGTCTTCTACCGCTCCGACGCCGAGCACGGCACGCACCTCGGCGTCCTGCCCTTCTACCTCGACCTGAACGATGTCTTCGGCTACGAACGGGTCCGTACCGTGCTCTTTCCCGCCTACCTCGAGCTCGACGAGCCGCGGGTCGAACGGCGGTTCTACGGCTTTCCCTTCGTGTCCACGGTCGGTGGCGAGGACGGCAGCGGGTGGCGCGTCTGGCCGTTCTACGGCTCGACCGCGATCGCGGGACGGGAGCGGACCCGCTACGTGCTGTGGCCGTTCTACGTCGACAGCGCGCGCCTGGTGCCCGAGTACGGCTGGGAGCACCGGCTGCTCGTCCTCCCGGCGTACGCGGCGCTCGACGCGGACGAGCGGACGAGCCGCGGCTATGGCGTCCTCGCCTACACGCACACGATCGACCAGCGCCAGGGCTACGAGGCCATCGGCTCACCCTGGCCGGTGGTCTTTCGCGATCGCCGGCTCGGCGAGGAAGGCTACCGGGTCTGGCGCCTGGCGCCGGTCTATGGCCGGAGCGACCGCGACGGGATCCGCTCCCGTTTCATCCTGTGGCCGCTCTATCGCGAGACCGACCAGGAGGACGGCGAGTTCCGCTTTCATCGTCGCGACGGCTTGCTGGTCGTGTGGCGCCACCAGCGCGAGCGCGATCCGGCCACCGGGCACTCGCGCGCGCTCGACACCCTGCTCGGCGTCCTGCGCAGCGACGCGACCGATGGCCGGCCCGCGGGCCAGGTGCCCGCTCTCATGGACAGCCTGGTGCCGGCAAATCGCGGCGTCCTGGCGATGTGGGCGCCGCTCTGGGGGCTGTTCCGCTGGGACACGAGCCCGGGTGGCCATCTCGACTGGAGCCTGCTGTGGGGGCTCGCGTCGCGCGAGCGCGGTCACCTGCGGCCGCCCTGGTTCGTCGACACGGCACCGGCGACGGAGGACGGCGATGGCAGCTGACGCGGACGCGCTCACCACGGGCATCACGGCACGGACCGGGAGCGCCGTGCTCTCCACGCTCCAGCTCATCGGCGAGGGCACGCTGCTGTTCGCCGCCGCGTGCAGCAAGCTGCGCTTCGGAGCAAGGGACCGGGCCCGCATCGTCGCCCAGCTGGTCCGCGTCGGCACCGACACGGTGCCGATCGCCGCCACCCTGTCGCTCTTCGTCGGCATGGTGCTGGTCGTGCAATCGGCCGACCAGCTGCGCAACGTCAGCCAGAGCGTCCTCGGCCCGATCGTCGGGCTGGCCATGACCAAGGAGATGGGACCCGTGATGATGGGCTTCCTCCTCGCCGGGCGCACGGGCTCGTCGATCGCCGCCGAGCTCGGCTCCATGACCGTCTACGACGAGATCAGCGCGCTCCGCACCATGGACATCGATCCGGTGCGCTTCCTGGTCGTCCCCCGGCTCGTCGCCGCCGCCGTCGCCCTCCCGATCCTCGTGCTCTACGCCGACTTCGTCGGCGTGCTGGGCGGAGCGGCGGTGGTCGCGGTCGATCCCGCCATGCAGCTCTCCGTCCCCGAGTACTTCGCTCGCATGTTCGAATGGGTGAAGCTGAGCGACGTCCTGGTGGGCCTCGTGAAGGGCTTCTGCTTCGGCGTGGTGGCCGCGATCGTGCCGTGCACCTTCGGGCTGCGCACCCGCGGCGGCGCCGAGGGCATCGCGGCGTCCACGACCGCCGCGGTCGTGTGGAGCTTCGTGTGGATCCTCATCCTCGACTTCCTCATCGTCCGCCTGAGCTTCGCCCTGTGACCGGCCGCGGCAGACACGGGGTCGCCGTCGTTCTCGACGGTGTCCGCAAGCGCTACGGCGCGCAGGAGGTACTCGCGGGTGTGGATCTCGAGGCGCGAGCGGGCGAGCTGCTCGCGATCGTCGGCCAGAGCGGCCAGGGCAAATCCGTCCTGCTGCGCCAGATCGTCGGCCTGGAGCGTCCGGATGCCGGCCGCATCGTCGTCGGCGACCTCCCGCTCGAACGCTACCTGGCACTGCCCGCGGACGAGAAGCCCTTCCGGATCGCCATGGTCTTCCAGGGCTCCGCCCTGCTCGGCTCGCTCACCGTGGGCGAGAACGTCGCCCTGCGCCTCCGCGAGCACCCCCAGGGGGCGCCGGCCGACGTCGCGGCCACGGTGCGCCGTGTCCTCGAGCAGGTGGAGCTCGGCGACGCCGCGGCCAGCTTGCCATCGGAGATCTCGGGCGGCATGCGCAAGCGCGCCGCGATCGCCCGCGCGCTCGCCATCGACCCGGAGCTGATCCTCTACGACGAGCCCACCGCCGACCTGGACCCCATCCTCACCGAGCAGATCGGCACGCTGATCGCTCGCATCCGGACGGCGCGCGGCAGCACGCAGGTGATCGTCACCCACAACCTCGGCCTGGCCCGCGCCATCGCCGACCGCATCGCGGTCCTCGACGGCGGGCGCATCGTCGAGTGCACGCCGGCGGCGGAGCTGTCGGCGAGCACGCACCCGCTCACGCGGGAGTTCCTGCGCGCCGCCGGACTGGGCTGTTAGTCCACTCGGTCGCCGATGACCACCCTCGCGGCCGATGGGGGCTGGCACACGCTAGCGCCGGGCGGGACCTTCTCGACGGTGTCCGTGACGGGCGGCGTACCCCGGACCGGCCCGTCGAGCACTAGTTTTTTTCGTCGAGGCGGAGGGAGGAGCCCTCCGCCCGGGATCAGGGCTAGGGCAGAGTCGATGGCACGCAGAGCTCGTCGTACTGCGTGATGAAGGGCTGGCTCGTGAACTGCGTCGTCGAGGGCCCGAACTGGTTGTTGAGGAAGACGTTGAGGGTCCCGAAACCCGTCTGCTCGGTGGTGTGGAAGCAGAGCAGGAAGTTGGGATCCGTCAGCGCGTCGGGGTCGCCGCCGTTCTTGCTGACCGGCGCGCAGAGCTTCGTCGCGTTGAGATTCCCCACGCTCACGGTCGTGGCGGCGAACTGGCTTTCCACCGAGATGCCGGCCGGCCTCGGACCCACGACCCCCTCGAGGTTGTGGCACAGGAAGTGGCGGATGCCGGACGGAATCTGCGCGGGCGGCGGCGGCACCAGGCTCTTGGCCGTCGGCACGAACAACCGCACGGGGTTGCGGACGTCGACCGTGTAGGTGCCGAACTGGTTGACAACCTGAACGTCGTTCGGCTCCGGAAGGTTGGGGACCACCTTCACGAAGTCGTAGCCGGTCAGGTGCTCCGGCCGTTGTGGCGCGATCGGGTCCTCGCCGTTCTTGTTCGTGGGCGCGCAGAGCCGGTGCCCGCGGTCCAAGGTCGCCGTGTACATCCCGAAGACGTCCTCGAGGTTCACCACGGGCTTGGGCTGCGGCAGGTTGGCGCCGCGCATCTGGTAGCAGTCGAAGTGCAGGGTCACGACGGGGGGGCCGGTCGTCGTGGTGGTCGACGTCGTGGTGGTCGTCGTCGAGCTGGTCGTGGTCGACGTGGTGGTGGTGGTGGTGGTGGTGGTCGTCGTCGAGGTGGTGGTGCTCGTCGAGGTGGTGGTGCTCGTCGAGGTGGTGGTGGTCGTCGAGGTGGTGGTGGTCGAGGTGGTGGTGGTCGTCGTCGTGGTCGTCGGACAGACGCAGCTGTCGATCACCTGCCCTTGGCTGTCGACGAACGCGAACCCCGCCGCGCTGTTCGGGGAGCCGTTGTCGACGCCGTCATTGACGATGTCGTTGTTCGAATTGTTCCCGTTCGTCTTGTAGGCGACGATGCTCGTCTGGCAGGCGCACACCGTTGGCCCGTTCGGCGCCGCATACGTGAAGGTGATGGTGCACCCTGCTCCTGGACACGAGGACAAGCTGCCGCAAACGGTCTCATTGCCGAACTGGCTGCTCTTGATGATGACATCGACGCCAGCGGGACCGCTCGAGCACGTCTCGGTGCCGAGCACGTCCGTCGCCCCGATGATCTTCGAGGTGATCGTCACCCCGGGCATGAGGGCGTAGTGAGTGGGGTTGAAGCCAGGAAGCGAGGTCGCGCCCGTGCAGCCGCTCACCGCCGGCGTGTTGCACAGCGAGCCAGCTGCGTTGGCGGCGGTTGCCGCCCTCGGTGCCGCTGCGATCGAAAGCAACGCGAACAGAGCAGCCTCGACCGCGACGATCGTCCGAACCATCTCGTGTGCCTCCCTGAGTGCGACCTGGCGGCAGTTCGTGTGGTCCAGACCCAAATCACCACAAGTTGGCCTTCGCTGTCAACGGGACCATCGGGTCGCGCAGGTCATCTCGGCTACGCCGCGTCACCCTCACCAGGCGCGCGACCTCACGTCGGCCCGGCCCTTCCATAGGAGCGGCCGGGTCCCGATGACATCACGTCGATCCACCGCCGCGAGCCGTGCGTGCCGTCCACGCAGCAGTGGCGGCGTGGCGCTTCCGGAAGGCATGTCGGCGGCGGTGACCCCTCCGCCGCTCCTTGCGGCGCACGTCCGGGCCGTGATTATGGCCCTGGCGCGGGTCGTGCCGCGTGAGTCGTTCCGGAGGTTGCCATGAGCAGCGAGCAGCGCATCGGCCTCTTCTTCCTCGCCGGCCTCGTCCTGCTGGCGGTCGCGGTGGAGCTGACGCTCGGCCTCGGCCTCTTCCGCCGGCGCTACCAGCTGCACGCCGACTTCACCGACGTCCAGGGGCTCGATCGCGGCGCCGACGTCCGCCTCGCCGGGCTGCGCGCCGGCCGCGTCGAGGATCTCCGGCTCGAGGGCGATCACGTGCGCGTGACGATGGCCATCGACGGCAACTTGACCGTGCGGCGCGACGCGGTGGCGAAGCTCGACTTCCGGGCGCTCAGCGGCGAGCGCTTCGTGTCGCTCACCCTGGGAACGCCGACGGCGCCTCCTGCCGGTCCCGACGATGTCCTCACCGGGGAGACGCCGGCCGGCATCGCCGACGCCGTCGATCAGCTGGCGCGCGTCGCGCAGACGGTCGATCAGCTGGCGAGCACGCTCGACGCGGAGGCCGGCCGTCTGCTGGTCTCGCTGGCCGACGTCGTGGAGGAGAACCGGACCGCGCTCAACGACGTCGCGTCGCACGTCGCGTCGATCAGCCAGAAGCTGGACCGCGGCACCGGCACCCTGGGCAAGCTCCTCAACGATCCCGCGCTCTACGACCGCATCAACGGGACCGTGGGGGACGTGCGGCAGTCGGTACAGGACATCGGGGCGGTCGCCCAGAATCTGCGCTCGGGCCAGGGCACGCTCGGAAAGCTCCTGGCAAAGGACGACGCCCTCTACGACCAGGTGCAGGACACCATCGACAATCTGGCCAGCGCCGCGCGCAACGCCCAGGAGATCACCGACGGGCTGCGGGCCGGCGAGGGCACGCTCGGTAAGGCCCTGGTCGACAACTCGCTCTACGACCAGTCGCTCGACACGCTGCGCACGGCGAACCGCGCCGCGCAGTCGGTCGAGGATCAGGCGCCGATCAGCATCCTCGGGACGATCGTGACGAGCCTGTTCTGACGGAGCTCACCCCTGCATGGTGAGGCCGCCGGACACGCTCAGCACCTGCCCCGTGACGTACGCCGCCCCGTCCGAGAGCAGGTAGACCACCGCCGGGGCGATGTCCTCGGGACGTCCGAGGCGCCCCAACGGAACCGCACGCCGCATGCCCGCCAGCACCTTCTGTCCCTGCTCGCCCGCCATCACCGACTCGAGGAGTGCGGTCTCGGTCGGTCCCGGGCAGACGCAGTTCACGGTGATGCCGTGGCGGGCGACCTCGCGGGCCAGCGCCTTGGAGAAGCCGATCACGCCCGCCTTGCAGCCCGAGTAGACCGCCTCGCCCGAGCTGCCGACGCGGCCGGCATCGGACGAGATGCTGACGATGCGTCCCGCGCCGCGCTCGATCATCCGCGGCAGCACCGCGTAGGTCGCGTTCAGCGGGCCCCTCAGGTTCACGTTGATGACGCGATCCCACAGGTCGGGAGGACCGTCCGCAAAGCGGGCGAGCGTGTCCCAGCCCGCATTGTTGACCAATGCCGCGACCGGCCCCAGCTCCCGCTCCACCGCATCGCACGCCGCCGACGTGGCGGGCAGATCGGTGACGTCGGCTGCCAGCCCCACGGCCTTGCCTCCCCCCGAGACGATCTCCTGCGCGACCGCGGCCGCGGAGTCGCCGACGAGGTCGAGCACGCCCACGGCCCAGCCGTCGTGCGCCAGGGCGAGGGCGATGGCTCGGCCGATGCCCCGGCCGCCGCCGGTCACGACCGCGACGCGCACCGGCTACGCGCCCCCAGGGACGGCCGCCGTGAAGCTGCCCGTCACGGCCGTCTCGCCCTTCTGATTGGTCGCCACGCACTCGCCGTCGATGCGGGCCTCGCCGGCCTCCTCGTAGCGTCGCGTGACCGTCCCGGTGCAGGTGATCGTGTCGCCCGGCCACACCCGGGTCGCGAAGCGCACCTTGTAGCGGCGCAGGTTCCCGGCGCCGACGAAGTCGGTCAGGCACCGCGCGACGAAGCCCGCCGTCAGCATGCCGTGCCCGAACACCGTGGGGTTGCCGGCAGCGCGGGCGAACGTCTCGTCGTGGTGGATCGGGTTGAAGTCCCCCGACGCGCCCGCGTAGCGCACCAGATCGGTGCGCGTGAGGTTCTCGACCACGACGGGTGGGATGGTGGCGCTCTCGACGAACCGGTCGCCCATGACGTCACTCCTTGACGGCGTCGGCGGTCTCGATCGCGGTGTTGCGCGTGTAGGCGACCACCTCGCCGTGCTGGTTGCGGTACTCGGTCTCGCCGATGATGAAGGTCATGGTGCCGCCGCGCCGGCCCTGCTTCTCGAACACGTCCTTGGTGCGCGAGCGGAAGGTGAGGACGTCGCCGGCGCGGATCGGCTTCACGTACTCGAACTCCTGCTCGCCGTGGAGGAGGCGCCGGTAGTCGAGCTTCACCGCGCTGCGCGTCTCGCCCAGGTCGCGGATCCAGTGCGCGATGGTCATCAGGAACGTGGGCGGGGCGAGTGCCCCGTCGTCGGCGAGCCATGCCGGGTTGTGGTCCTTCACCGCGCGGGCGAACTCCCGGATCTTGCCGGTCTCGACCCGCATGGTGCTCTCGGGACCCCAGACGCCGAGCAGGCTGCGGTCGATCTCTGCCATCGTCCCGTGCCTAGAGATCGATGTGCTGTGCCACCAGCTCGCGGTTCCAGGTGGCGTCGCCGAAGGTGACCTCGGAGCTCTTGGCACGCTTGAAGTAGATGTGCATGTCGTGCTCCCAGGTGAACCCGATCCCGCCGTGGATCTGGATGCCCTCGCCGGCGGTGTGGCGGTAGGCATCGGAGCAGTACGCCTTCGCCATGGCGGCGGCCAGCGGCGCCTCGGCGACGTCGTTCGCCACCGCCCACGCGGCGTAGTAGGTGACCGACTTCGAGCTCTCGACCTCCACCAGCATGTTGGCGCACTTGTGCTGGATCGCCTGGAAGCTTCCGATGGGCTTGCCGAACTGCTCGCGGACCTTGGCGTACTCGACGCTCATCTCGAGCACCCGCTGCGCTCCGCCGCACATCTCGGCGCACAGGCCGACCTTGCCGCCGTCGCCGATGCGATCGAGCAGCTTCCAGCCCTCCCCCGGCGCGCCGAGGACGCGGTCGGCGGGCACCCGCACGTCCTTCAGCACCACCTCGGCCAGCTTGCGCGTCTGATCCATCGTCTTGAGCTGGGTCGTCGTGATGCCCGGCGCCTTGGCGTCGACCAGGAAAAGCGTGAGGCCGTCCGCGCCCTTCGAGCCAGGCGCCCGCGCCGCCACCACCATCAGGTCGGCGGTGTGCGCGTCGGGAACGAAGAGCTTCGTGCCCGAGAGCACGTAGGCGCTGCCGTCCTTCCGGGCCGCGAGCTGGATGCCGTCGGCGTCCCAGCGCCCGGACGGCTCGAGGTGAGCGAGCGTGACCTTCAGGTCGCCGGTGGCGAGCTTCGGCAGGTAGGCCTGGCGGATCGCGTCGCCACCCGCGAGGAGCGCGACGCCCCCGAGCACCACCGTCGAGAAGAACGGCCCGGGAAGCACGACGCGGCCCATCTCCTCGAGCACCACCACCAGGTCGACGAAGTCGAGCCCGGCCCCGCCGTACTGCTCGGGCAGGATCAGCCCCATCCAGCCGAGGTCGGCCATTCGCTTCCACAGCTCGTCGGTGAAGCCGACCTCGTCCTCCATCATCTTGCGGACGAAGGTCATGGGCGCTTCCTTCGCGAGGAAATCACGCGCCGAGCTGCGCAGCATCTCCTGCTCTTCGCTGAAGCCGAAGTCCATAGCGGGGTTCCTCTTCTCTGGACGGGTTACGCGGGCCGTGCCTTCCAGAAGTAGTTGTTGAAGCCGCCACCCTCGTGGATGCGGCGGAACGTGAGCTCGAGCGGCATCTCGATCGCGACGCGCTCGGCGTCGCAGTCGGTGAGCTGGAGGTAGAGGCGCCCGCCGCCGTCGAGGTCGACGACGGCATGCGTGGTCGGGGGATCCGGGCTCTCGAACATGTGGTCGTTGGTGTACGTGAAGAGGACGCCACGGCGCGCGAGCCTGGTGTCTTCGAGGCCGCCGTCATGCCCGCACTCGATGCACACGCGGTGCTTCGGGAACTGGACCGTGCCGCACGCCGGGCATCTGCCGCCGGACAGCGGCAGGAGCTCCTTGCGGTCGCGGAAGGCGATCACCGGCGAGGACTGATCGGGCGCGCCGGATTCCTTGCGCACGAGGCGGCGGAAACGCGCGTAGCGCCCGTAGGAGGGCAGCGTGCGCTTCACCTCGATCTGCTGGGCGACGCTCGCGCCGGCTGCGGCTCGTGCTCCTGTGGCGCGCAGGAGGATGGCGTCGGCGCCATCGCCGTACCCGCAGACCAGGATCAGGTCGCCGGCCTGGGCACGCTCGACCGCTGCGGCGAGCATGACCAGGGGCTGGGCGGCACCGCTGTCGCCCACCGTCATCCACAGCCCGTCCGCCAGCTGCGTCTTGGCGTCCAGGCCGAGCGCCCGGGCGACGCCCAGCGGGGCACGCGGGTTCGGCGTCGGCAGGACCGCGGTGGCGAGCGCGCCGGGAGCCACGTCGGCCTTCCTGAGCACGCCCTGCGCGGCCTCCACGAGCACGCGCGAGTATCCGAACTTGCCCTCGAACGCACCCGGCACGCCGCGGGTGAACTCCTGGCCGCGCGTGCGCCAGGACCCGAGAAACTCGTCCGCCACCGTGTGCGTCGCCACGATCTCGGCGACGCCGGGCCCGGCGCCGACCAGCAGGGCAGCGCCCGCGTCGCCGAAGCTCTGCTCCGCCGCGGACTCGGGCTCGCCGAGGCGGCAGTCCGCGGCCGTCACGAGAACGCACCTCGCGCTCCCGCTGGCGACCGCGTCCACGGCGGTGAGCACCGCCGACGTTCCGGCACGCAGGCTCGAGGTGAGGTCGAGCGTGCGAGCGGTCGCGGGCAGGTCCAGCACCGTGGCAATCGTCGCCGCGCCCTGCTTCTCCGCATAGGGCGACGAGGTGGTGGCGAAGAGCACGGCGTCGGGCGTGACCGCCGGCTCGAGGGCGAGGGCGGCGTTGACCGCCAGGGTGAGGCTGTCCTCGTCGTGGTTGGCGACGGCCTTCTCGCCACCGCCCGTCATGCCGCCCCATTGCGCCGCGATCACCTGGCGCGGCAGGCGGTAGCGGGGGATGGAGGCGGCGGCCGCCAGGATACCTGCCATGAGCGCGCCGACCCCTGGCGCTCAGACCACCCTGCGGGTCCGCAGGTCCACGATCTGTTCGGCCGAATAGCCGAGCGCCTCGAGCACGGCGTCGGTGTGCTCGCCCAGCTCCGGCGGCGGGAGGCGGATCGCGGGCGGGGTGGCGGAGAGCTTGATCGGATTGCCGAGCGTGTGCCGCCGCACGCCCTTGCGATCGGCGATCTCGAGCACCATCTCGCGATGGCGGACCTGCGGGTCGTCCAGCATCTCGGAGACGGTCGCGACCGGTCCGAAGCAGATGTCCTGGTCGGCGAGCTGGGCGACCCACTCGGCCATCGTCTTCTCGCGGAACCTCTCGCGAAACTCCGCCAGCATCGCCTCGCGCTCGGCGCCTTCCGCGAACTGCTTGCCGGCGAAGTCCGGCAGCTCGAGCTGGGTACACAGGTTGCGCCAGAAGTGCGGCTCGAGGGCGCCGACCGTGACGTGGCGCCCGTCGGCCGTCTCGTACACCGCGTAGCACGGGTAGCGGCCGGTGAGCATGGTCGCGCCACGCCGGGGCTCGATGCCCTGCCCCAGCAGGCTCATGACGTTGACCACCTGCCAGGCGACGGCACCGTCCATCATGCCGATGTCGACCATCTGGCCGGTGCCGGTCTGCTCGCGCGCGAGCAGCGCCGCGAGGATGCCGGCGACGGCCATGAGCGCACCGCCGCCGATGTCGGCGATCTGCACCCCCGGGATGGCGGGGAGGCCGGTTTCGGTGCCGGTGACGTCGATCACGCCCGCGAAGCCCAGGTAGTTCACGTCGTGGCCGACGCGGTCGCGATACGGGCCGTCCTGGCCGTAGCCGGAGATGGAGCAGTAGACCAGACGCGGGTTCAGCTTGCGCAGCGTCTCGTAGTCCGCCCCGAGCTTCGTCGCGCCTCCGGGGCGGCCTCCCTCGAGCACGACGTCCGCATCGCGCACGAGCTTGTGGAAGATGGCCTGCCCGTCCGGGTCCTTCAGATTGAGCGTCAGGCTGCGCTTGTTCCGCCCCAGCAGCGGGATGCCCATGCCCATCGGGTCGGTCGGCGAGTAGACCGCCAGGACGTCCATGCCGAGGTCGGCGAGCAGCATGGAGCAGAACGGCCCCGGCAGCTGCCGGGAGAGATCGAGCATGCGAAACCGGGACAGAGCGACGGACATGAACCCAATCCGAGTAGCAAAGGTCTGACCCTCAGGTCCAGCGGGTGGCTCCCCGACCCTCCGCGGCCGAGGCATAATGCCGCCCGACCGATGCGTTCGGAGGTGGGTCATGAACGAGACGATCCGTCTGGCGGACTACTTCTACCTTCATGCTCCGCAGCGCCCCGGCGAGGCCGCTCGCGTGCTCGGGGCGCTCAGGGATGCGGGCGTGAATCTCATCGCCCTGTCGGGCTTCCCGGAGGGCCGCCGCGCGCAGGTGGACCTGGTCCCCGAGGATGCGGCCGCCCTGCGATCGGTGGCCAAGAAGGCGCGCTGGAAGCTCACCGGTCCCAAGAAGGCCTTCCTGGTCATGGGAGCCGACCGCATCGGAGCAATGGCGGATGTTGCCGAGAAGCTGGCCGCAGCGAAGATCAACATCGTGTCCGCGCAGGCAATCACCGCGGGCTCCGGCCTCTACGGCGCCATCCTGTGGGTGGCGCCGCGCGACGTGAAGCGGGCCGCCAAAGCGCTCGGCATCAACTGAAAGCGGCGCACCCCCCGCGAGGGGTGCGCCGCTCGATACGTTCGATGGGATCAGCCGGCGGCGATCAACGCCCGGCGGCGACCAGTGCCGCGACGGTGAACCAGTCGTCGGTCACGCCCGCCTTCTCGCCCTGGTGGTAGTACCAGCCCTGCTCGCCGGGGAAGCGCGGGCTCGGCAGCGACGCCTTGGTCGCGTGCTCGAGCTGCATGTCGACCATGACGATGGCCGGCGCGAAGGGCATCTCGTCATCGTACGTGATCGCGTTGCTGCCCGGCACCGACTTCCGGAAGCTCACGTCGTTGATCCAGATCTTCCACAGCTCGCCCGAGCGATCGTAGATGTCGGTGAACGGAATGCCCCACGCCTCCTTGTCGATGAACAGCACGCGCTTCGAGTAGGCGTATTGCGGCAGCTTCGAGGTGCCCTCGACGACGTACACCTTGCGCTTCTCCCACACGTCGTCGTATGCCCAGTCGACCTTGCTGTCCCACTTCACCGGGAAGTGCTCGGCGTGCAGGGTTCCGAGGATCTCCTTCTCGCCCAGGTACTTCCAGTCCATCCACCCAACCTGCCCGGCGTAGCCGTAGTAGCTGTCGACGTCGGTGTCCTGACCGAAGAGGGCGTCGGAGCGCTGCGCGGTGGAGAGCCGCCGCACGCGGCGCAGCGACGGCAGGTAGAGCCAGGAGTCGTCCTGCTTGCCGGCCTCGACGTAGCGGTTGCCCAGGGCGCCGACCCCCTTCAGGTCGAACGGCTCGAGGATGGGATAGAGGCCCTGCTGCACGCGGTAGCCGTTGGGATTGGGCTTCTCGGGCTTCGGATCGACGTAGAGCCGCGCCGTCCAGAAGAGGCGGCGGAAGTGGTCGAGGAGGAAGTGGCGCTCGACGGTCATCGGGCCGTCCTGGGGGATGGAGCCCGTGTCGGCGTCGAAGTTGCGCAGGTCGGTATCATCGAGGCCGTTCACGAACCCGTACTCGTAGTTCCACATGATCTTGAAGGCGAGCTGCGGGTCCTTCGTGTCGAGGTTGGGGAACGGCTGCCCGGCGACGTAGTTCTGCAGGCTGAGGCCGTCGGCCGCCAGCTTCACCTGGGGCGCGTACTTCTCGGTGGCTTCCTTGTACGCCTTCGGCCACTCGACGCGCTTCGTCTCCGTGACCGTGATGGGGAAGCCCCGCTTCACGCACCACTCCATGCCCGGCGACAGCAGGTCCTTAGCCTTCGCGACGTTCCCGGCGTTGATCTTGTCGCCCGGTGCCACGTCTGCAAGGACGCTGCGTCCCCCCATGCCCGCGGTCACGAGCGCCACGAATGCCAGCCCAACTACTCTCTGCATTGCTCAGTCCCCCCGGTTGTGAGACACGCAAAATCGCCGCTCATGATCGTTCCAGCGCGACCGCGGACGAGTTCGGTCCTACACCGCGCCGCCGTTAAAAAGCAACGGGGTACGCGTCCCGATTCGACCGTCGGCGGTGTCGGCCGGCACCGCCCCGCGCGGCAGCGCATCGTAGATCATGTCCTCGTAGTCGCGGACCTGGCGGCCGATCAGCACGACCCCGCCATCTGGCCCCCGGCGCGCGTAGAGCGCCGTGCCGGTGGGGTTGGTGCCGCCGAGCGTCACGACCACGGCCTCGCCCTCCGCGCGCCCCAGCTCGACACGATCGGCCTGATCGTCCAGTCCGAAGGACGCGAGCTCGGCGGTGCTCGTCGCGATGTGATCGATCTCCTCGGTGGTGAGCAGCGCCTGCAGGAACCCGGTCACGAGGTCGTTGGGCAGCCGCATGCCCGTGGGCTCGACCACGACCCAATCGCGGCCCTCGCGCCGCAGGCTGACCGCCCGGCCTCCGCGCACCAGCCGGATCGCCGCCACGTCGGCGGCCGACACCTGGAGGAAGCGCGCGCGCACGGGGCGTCCTCCCTCCTGCTGGGGTGCCGGCGGGCGCTCCCGGACGTAGAGGACCGCGAGGACCGCGAGCACGACGTAGAGGAACCCGACCTGCCGCCAGCCCATGCCGGTCACCGGCTCCAGCGACGCCGCGCCACCAGGGCCATCCCCACGAGCGCGAACAGCAGGGGCTGGACGACCGCGGCGGTCCAGAAGACCTGGTCACCCTGCTCCGACGTCATGAAGAACTGGTTCCGCCCCGGTTCCTGGAGAGACCCGCGGTGCCCGATCACGTCGGGGTCGCGCGCCAGCCAGGCCACGGTGTTGACGAACAGGTCCTTGTTTCCGAGATACTCGATGAAGAAGTTGTTGGCGAACTCGGCGTTGCCGTAGACGACGAGCCGCCCCGTCCGCGCCTCGCCTCCGGCCGGTGTCGGGACCGTGAACTCCACCTCGGCCCCGACGGTCAGCGGCCCGCGCCGGTCGCGGCCGGTCACGAACACCGCGGCACCGGTCCGGACGACGCTCAGGTCGGTCGTGGCCCAGCTCTCCGCGCTGGTCCGCAGGAGCGGCGTGAACCACGTGCCGGGAATCTCCTCGGCGATCCGATCCACCGAGCGGGTGAGGGAGAAGAGCGGCGGCGCCTCCAGCGGGCCGACGATCGGGTGGCTACCGCGATCGTAGCCCACCTGCATCGTGAGATACTCGCCGCCGTACATGCGCGCCGCGGGGTCGACCACGACGTCGTCGGGCAACGCGACGCGGTACTGGCCGAGAAAGTTCGCCAGCGCCGGCGCGTGCTGCGGGTCGAGGAGCACGACCGTGTTGCCCGGGCGCTGCAGGTAGCGATCGAGCGCCGCCAGCTCCTCCGGCATGTAGTCCTTCTGCGGGCCCGCGATGACCAGGACCGCGGTGCCGACCGGGACCTCGTCGCCGAGAAGCGAGACCGGAACCACCTCGTAGTACTCTTGCTCGAGAAAGATGCGCGCCGTGGCGTAGCCGCGCGCCCGGTCGTTGCTCGCCGGGTCGCCCTCCCCGTGCCCCGCGACCCAGGCGACCGTCTTGCGCTGCTGCCGCGTCACCTGGAGCACGGCCGCCACCAGGGTCTCCTCGCGAGGGTTCGAGAACACGCGCCGGCGGCCCTCGCTCTCCACCACGAGGGCGCCATAGGAGTCGACCCCGTACTCCCGGGCCAGCGCCGGGCTGCGGTTCACGTCCACCACGTCGACGTGCATCCGCCGCCCGACCACCCGCACCTGGCGCAGGAGGTCGTCGATGAGCGGGTTGCGCGGATCCTGCGAGCGCAGGAACGCCAGCACGCGGACGTCGCGATCGAGCCCGCCGAGTACCTGGCGCGCGTGGTCGGAGAGCGTGTAGCGCCGCTCGGGCGTGAGATCGATGCGCCAGGAGCGGGCGTCGAGCAGCGCCTGGCCGAGGAACAAGATGCCGATCAGCGCCGGGATCGCGAGCGCGATGCGCAGCACCTGCCCGCGCCAGGTCAGCGCCGGCCGCGCCATTGCCTGGCCTCCAGCACCCGGAGCGTGCCCCACACGAAGCAGCCGGTGAGGAAGAGGAAGAAGAAGACGTCGCGCAGGTCGATGATGCCGACCGAGAAGGGCTGGAAGTGGTTGAAGAGCGACACCGCCCGGACCAGCGGCAGCGTGTTGGTGGCGTTCGCCGCCTCGTTCCACGACAGCAGCCACAGGAGCAGGAGCGGCATGGCGGTCAGGAAGCCGGCCAGCACCTGGCTTTCGGTGAGGGACGACACGAAGAGGCCGTACGACGCGGCCATCGCGCCGAGCAGCGCGAGCCCCACGTAGCCCGCGATCAACGGGGCCAGCGGGAACTCCTGCACCCGCCACACGAGCAGCGGGTACGCCAGCGTGCAGCCCAGCAGCAGGCCGATGACCACGAGGCAGGCGCCGAGCTTCGCCGCCACCACGACGCCGTCGGACACGGGATACGTCAGCAGCAGCTCGAGCGTCCCGAGCCGCCGCTCCTCCGCGAGGAGGCGCATGGTGAGCAGCGGGATCGCCAGCATCAGGACCAGGCGGACGTCGACGAAGACGAGCTGCCAGAAGTTCTCCATGATGCTGAAGCCGAACCCGAACTGGACGAAGTAGATCAGGTCGGAGTGGAAGTAGTAGCCGGTGTAGGCGAGGAAGGCCGCGGCGACGAGATAGACCAGCGGCGACGCGAAGTAGGTCCGCAGCTCCTTGCGCAGCAGTGCCGTGAACGCGCGCATCCGGCGCTCTCACCGGACCGCGCGCACGAACAGGTCCTCGAGGGTCGGCGTCTCCGTGCGCACCTCGAAGAGCGTCCAGCCACGCCCGACCACGAGGGCCGCGACGGCGCGCTGGACCGGCTCCGCGTGCTCCGCCCGGATGACGAAGCGGGGCCCCGTCTCGCCCGCCACGGCCTCGGTGTCGACGCCCAGCACGCCGGGCAGCGACCCCAGCGCGGCCGCGACCTCGGAGGGAGGGCCGTCGACCCGCACGACGACGTGCTCCGCTCCTTCGAGGCGCGCGGCGAGGCCCGCCGGCGTGTCCTCGGCCACGACCCGGCCGCCGGACATGATGACGATGCGCGAGCACAGCGCGCCGGCTTCGGCGAGGACGTGGGTCGAGAGCAGCACCGTGCAGCCGTCGAGACCACGCAGCAGGTCGCGCATCTCCATCGTCTGGACCGGATCGAGCCCGACGGTGGGCTCGTCGAGTACCAGGACGGGCGGGTCGCCGAGCAGCGCCTGGGCCAGGCCGACGCGCTGCCGGTAGCCCTTCGACAGGGCGCCATTCGGGCGATCGGCCACCGCCTCCAGCCCGCAGCGCGCGACCGCCTGATCGACTGCGCGCCGCGCCGCGACCGCGCCGAGCCGCTTCATGCCGGCCACGAAGCGCAGGTAGCGCCGCACCCGGAGCTCCGGGTAGAGCATCACCTGCTCGGGCAGGTAGCCGACTTCCCGGCGCGCCTCGACCGGACGCTGCGCGACGTCGATCCCGCCCACCCGCACCGCGCCCGCGGTGGGCGAGAAGTAGCCGATCAGGCAGCGCATGAGCGTGCTCTTGCCCGAGCCGTTCGGCCCGAGCAGCGCGGTCACCGCGCCCCGCCCCACCGTGAACGACACGTCGTCCAGGGCCCGCACGGGCCCGTAGCACTTGGTGAGATGCTCGACCTGGATCAGCGCGGACTCAGTGTCCCGGGGCGCCCTTCTCGCCTTCCCGGCGCTTGCGCCTCCGGGCGTGGATGATCTCGTCCGCGATGATGACGAGGCCGCTGAAGGCGAGAACGATGACGATCGACTGGTAGAAACCGATGCTCTCCAAGATGTGCATCATGGCAGCGCCGTCTCCCTAGCTGACCGCGACCGCGGCCCGCTCGATGCCCGTCGTCGCCCGGCGCGTTCCTCGCGAGGCCTCCTTCACGATGAACTTGGGCCGGATGTACGAGATCAGCGCCGGTAGGAGCGTCACCGCGGACACGAAGCTGACGAGCATCCAGACGGCCAGGAGCCCGCCCATGACGGCGTTGAAGCGGATGTTCGACAGCGTCCAGAGCGCGGTCCCGGCCACCATGCAGACGGCCGTGAAGCTCACCGCCTTGCCGGAGGTGCGGAGCGCAATGTGGATCGACTCGTCGAGGTCGCCGTTGATGCGGATCTCCTCGATCACCCGGCTCAGGATGTAGAGCCCGTAGTCGATGCCGAAGCCGACGCCGACGGTCACCAGCGGCAGCGTGTTGATGTTGATGCCGATCCCCACCGTCGCCATGATCCCGTTGATCACGATGTTGGAGATGAACAGCGGCAACAGCAGCAGGAGGCCAGCCATCGCCGAGCGGTAGGTGAACAGCACGATCACGAACATGGTGCCGAATCCGAGCAGGTTCATCATGAGGTCGTTGCGCACCAGGACCTCGTTGGCCGCGGCGAGCACCCCGATCAGGCCGCCGGCGAGCTTGAAGGTGGCCTTGTCCATCGGGTTCGCCGCGATGAACTCCTTGCAGCGCTCGATGATGCGGGCGACGCTGTCACCCTTGTGGTTGCGCGCGAAGAACGTCACGTGCGCCGTGGTGTAGTCGGGCGTCACGTACTTCGCCGTCTCGGTGGGCGGCGAGTTGGCGAAGAAGACGAAGAACGTCTGCCCGACGTCGCGCACCGTGTTGGGGATGACGCCCCACTTCGGCTCCAGCTCGTGGAAGACCATGTTCACCGTGCGCAGGATGTCGGTCAGCGAGAAGCTGTAGCCGATGTCCTGGTCGCGCTCGAGGTAGCGCTGGAAGTTCTCCATGGTGCGCAGCACCTGGGGGTCTTTCATGGCGTCGCGGTCGTGCCCCTCGGCCACGACGATGAGCGGCTCGACACCGCCGAACTTGTCCTGGATGTGGGCGTGCGACACGTTGTAGGGCGAATCCTCGAACACGAGGGGCGAGGCGACGGTCGGGTCGCCCACGATCAGCCCGCGCATCTGGAAGGCGCCGATCGAAGTCAGGAGGGCCCAGAGCACCATGGTCGCGATCTTGCCCCTGCTGGAGAGGACGTGCTCGGTGCACCAGTCGACGAGGTTGCGGTACCATCCTCGCTCGCGCTCCATGACGACGTCCTTGTCGGGGGCGCGCAGGTAGTAGTAGACGATCGGGTTGAGCAGCATCTCGGAGATCGTGATGGCGAGGATCCACCACGATGCCACGATCGCGAGCTTGCGCAGCATCACGATCGGCACCAGCATGATGACCAGCACACCGAAGGCGTCGGTGAGGATGCCGGAGAACGTCGGCACGAACAGCTCGGCGAACGCCCCCACGATGGCCTTGCGCTGGTCCCAGTTGTTGCGCTCGTACTCCTCGTAGTAGCGGTCGTGCATCTGGATGGCGTGGCTGACGGCCCGTGCCGTGATGAGGAACGGCATCACCAGGATGAGCGGGTCGAGCGCGAAGCCGATCAGGTGGATGAACCCGATCCCCCAGATCGCCGCGATGACGCCCGTCAGCGAAGGGCGCAGCGCACCGCGCCAGTCGTGGAAGTACATCCAGCGCAGCAGCCACTCGAAGCACCACGTCACGGTGAAGATCCAGAACACGTCACCCGTGTAGCTGTAGATCCATCCGTAGAGCCGCGGCTCGCCGGCGACGTAGATGGCGATGTCGGGCTCCGGGACGGTGATCTTCACGGTCTCCTGGGCGTCGCCGCGCTGCACCACCAGCGTGGCCTGGCTGCCGCGCGCCTTGTCGCTGATGATCTTGGCCACCGCCGTCCGGTCGGGCGTCTCGACGCCGTCCACCGACACGATGACGTCGCCGACCTTGAGCCCGGCATCACCCGCCGGCGTGCCCCGGTAGACCGCCTCGATCGCGGCGGGCGTCGGCTGATCGGGCTTGAGCGGGTCCTTGCCCTTGATCAGCGCGCCGAACCAGCCCTTCTCGAAGGGCGCGATCACGCGCTCGTTGAACTCGGTGAACGTCCGCCGGTGATCCAGGCGCCCCTCGATGAAGTTGGCGCGCACCAGGGCGGCCCGGTCGTCGAGCGAGACGAGGAGGCCGTAGACGCTCTCCGTGTTGTGCACGATGCGCTTGATGGAGGCGGCGTCCTCGGGCGTCTTGGGCAGGCCGATCATCACCGGCTCGGCGCGGAGAAAGCCGCCGGACTGCGCGCGCAGGTAGCGCGTGGTACGGTGCCCGATCGAGTCGATCTGGTTGTGGTTGACGCCGTAGACCTGATCGACCGCCTCGGTGATCCGATAGATGCGGGCGAGCGTGGGCACGGTGAAGATGTCGCCGTCCTTCACCTCGACCATGAGCTGGACGTTGTTCGCGCCGCCGAACGTCCCCGCGTACTTGTTGTGGATCTGGACGAAGGGATGGGTCTGGGGCAGGAGGTCGCCGAAGCTGGTCTCCAGCTTCAGCTGGAACGCCCAGTAGGCGAAGACCGCCGTCACCGCCAGGACGGCGATCATGATGGGGTTGCGGTAGTCGATCAGCCGCTCGCCGAGCCAGTAGAGGGCTCGTTTGTCCTGTTCGTTCGTCTCACCAGCGCTCATGGAATGCTCCTGCGCTCACCCCTGGACGGGGAGCCAGCTCTTGCCGCCGTCCTCGGTGTGATAGATGAGCCCGTATCCTCCGACCAGCCATCCGTACTGCTGGTCGGAGAAGCTGACGCCGCGCAGCCAGGTCGCCACCTCCTGCCCGATGTTCGCCCGCGTCCAGACGTCGGAGCCGGCCTCGGTCTTCACCACCTGTCCGGCCGCGCCGACCGCCCAGCCCGAGCCGTCGGCGAACTCGATGACGTCGTACAGCGGATCGACCATCTTGACCTCGCCGCCGTCCACCTTGTCGTAGGTCCACCTCTCGCCACCGTTCTTGGTGCGCGCGATGTGCGCCTCGAGACCCGCGGCGACCGCGTTCTCGGTGTTGCGGGCGGAGAGCCCGAAGAGCGTGGGGAGGTCGAGGAGGTCGAAGAAGCCGGTGCCATCGAGCAGCGTCTTGGTCTGCTCCTTCCAGGTCTCGCCACCGTCCTTCGTCCGCAGGATCTTGCCGAACTCGCCCACGATCCAGCCGTTCTGCTTGTCGGTGAACTTGACGTCGTAGAGGATCGGGTCGGCGGCGGCGAGGCTCTGCCCGCCCGAGAGGTCGCCCTCCATCGCCACCTTGCGGGAGCGCCACGTCTTGCCGCCGTCGGAGGTGGAGGTCAGGACCGACCGGTCGCCGACCGCCCAGGCGTTGTCGGCGTCGGCCGCGTCGACGTTGAACAGGTAGGCGCGCTTGACGCTGCCGTCGCCGTCCTCGAACGTCGCGTTCGATTCCTGCTTCGCCCACGTCTTGCCGCCGTCGGTCGTGGCGAGGATCAGCCCGTCCTGGCCGACGATCCAGCCCTTGTTCTCGTCGACGAACTTCACGCCGTAGAGCGCCACGTCGACGCCCGAGGGCAGGACCGTCCAGTTCATGCCGCGGTCGCGGGTCTCGACGATCTTGCCGCCGTACCCGACCACGATCACCCGGTCCTTGGAGAGGGCCTGCACATCGTAGAACCGGTCGGTTCGTGGGTAGATCGTCCGCTCGATGAGCGGCGTCATCTCGACCTCGTGATGGCACCCCAGTGTCAGCGCGACCAACACGATCCCCGACGGAATCGACCAACGGCGCATGCAACTCCCTCCCTCGGGGCCGCGGCGCGACGACCCACCTGCGGGACGTAACAAACCGACTGCGAAAGTGTCAATGGGGCGAGGGTTCCTTGGGCTTCGCCCCCTTGGGGAACCACGTCGCCTGCTGGGCGGGTTCGAGCAGGACCTGCGAGTCGACCTTCCAGGCTCCGTTCTGTCGGACCAGCGTGTAGAGCTCGTACTCGGTGAGGCCGAGGGTGTTCACGAAGCGATCCTGCGACTCCAGGATATTGGGGACCTGCGCCTTGTCACCTTCCACCTTTCCCGGGTACACCGTGAAGTCGAAGATCTTGACGTCGGCGAAGGCCATCATCGCCTTCTGCTCCTTGACGTACGCTTCCTTGTCCTTCCCCTGCCGCATCGCGTCCGACACCAGGTCGTACACCTGGTCGAACTTCTCCGCCTTGACCGCCTGGAGGTAGCGCTTGAGGACCTCCTCGGGGCTGCTCGTGTCCGCCGCCTGCGCCCGGGGTCCGGGCAGCAGCAGCGCTCCCAGCAGCAGCGTCCCGACGACTCCTCCACGCATCCCGCGACCGCGTAGCACACGCGGCGCCGCCTTCGAAAGCCGCCGGTCCACCGGCGAGGAACTCCGCGTGGCACGCGGGTTGCTGCCACCCGCAGGACACCGCTGTGGAGACGCACCGCATGAACGTGAACGCCGGCGACGTGATCCGTCGACTGAGGCGCAAGCTCAGCCTCACCCAGGAGGAGTTCGCGCACGCCATCGCAGTCACCGTCTCGACCGTGAATCGCTGGGAGAACGGCCACGCCGCGCCGAGCAAGCTGGCCTGGAAGGTCATCCGCGAGCTCGCCCGGAAGCGCGGCCTGGCCAGCCATTTCCAGTCCGAGGCGCCAGTCGCCCAGCGCTGAGCGCGGACCGGTCCGCGCGTTCCCACCGCGGGAGCCGACGAGCGTCACGATTTTGCCGGACCGTCATTTCGCTGACGGTCCGGCGGCGCCAGCGTCGAGCGATCGCCGGTCCGATGCGCGAATGGACGGCGTTTTTCGGCGGCGGCAGGACCGGACGCCAGTAGTGTCACGCGGCACGACCCTTGCGTCACGGATGGCACACCGGTGGGAACCAGCGGGCCCACCGACAACCATCGACGAGACGGAGAGAGGAACAGATGCTTGCTCGCGATCTCCCCCTGGCGACCCTCGCCGAGCCCCCCGGACGCTCGAGCCCGTCCGTGTCGGAGAGCCGGCCGACGCTCATCGCGCCCGGCTCCGGCCCCTCGCGGGGCGGGGCTTCCCGCTGCGCGAGCTGCCGCGGCCAGCCTCCAGCCTCGCCGCCCCCGCGACCTTCGAGGGCATGATCGGGGAGAGCCCGGTGATGCACGAGCTGTTCGGCTTCATCCGGCGCCTGGCACCCTACCCCACGACGGCACTGGTCACGGGCGAGAGCGGGACGGGCAAGGAGCTCGTCGCGCGCGCGCTCCACCGCCTCTCGACCCGGAGCGCGCGACCGCTCGTCGTCTGCAACTGCACGACGCTGACGCCCACGCTGGTCGACACGGAGCTCTTCGGCCACGTGCGCGGCGCGTTCACCGGTGCCGACCGGGATCGCAAGGGGCTCTTCGAGGCGGCCGACGGCGGCACCATCTTCCTCGACGAGATCGGCGACCTGCCCCTTCCCGCCCAGGCCAAGCTGCTCCGCGTGCTCGAGGAGCACGAGATCCGGCGCGTCGGCTCCTCCGAGCCGACGCAGGTCGACGTGCGCGTCGTCGCCGCCACCAATCGCGACCTGACCGATTTGGTGGCCGCAGGTCTCTTCCGCGACGATCTCTACTTCCGACTCAACGTGGGCGCCCTCCACCTCGCGCCGCTGCGCGAGCGTCCCGGCGATCTGGAGCCGCTCGTGCGGCACTTCCTCGGGCGCTGGAACCAGCGACTCGGACGACACGTCACGGGAATGAGCACCGAGGTCCTCGCCACGCTCCGGCGGCACACCTGGCCGGGCAACGTGCGCGAGCTGGGCAACGTCATCGAGCGCGCGATGGTGGCGTCGGACGGCACCGTCATCCTCCCCGAGCACCTCCCGGCTCTGCTGCGTACCCGGCCGGCCTCCGCTCCGCCGCCTCGCCCGACCTTCACCCTCGAGTCGGCCGAACGCGAGCAGATCCTGCGCGCGCTCGACGCCGCGGGCGGCAGGCGCACGGCGGCCGCCAAGCTCCTCGGACTGTCGCGCCGGACGCTCTACCGCAAGCTCGACCGCCACGGCATCGCCTGACGCGCGCGGCCGTCGCGCGCCCCCGTCAGACGCCGAGCACGTTGATCGTGCAGGCCGAGCCGAGGCCGATCACGTGCGCCAGCCCGACCTTCGCCCCCTCGACCTGGCGCGCGCCCGCGGTGCCGCGCAGATGCTGCGTGACCTCGAAGATGTTGGCGACGCCGGTGGCGCCCAGCGGATGGCCCTTCGAGAGCAGGCCCCCCGAGACGTTCACCGGAATGCGGCCGCCCCACTCGACCTCGCCGTCGTCGATCAGGCGGCCGGCCTCGCCGTCCGCGCACAGGCCGAGGTTCTCGTAGTGCAGCAGCTCCGCGGTGGCGAAGCAGTCGTGGAGCTCGACCAGGTCGAGATCGTCGGGGCCGATCCCGGCGCGCTCGTAGGCGATCTTGGCGGCGTTGCGCGTGAGCGTGCTGACGTCGGGGAAGGTGAGGTCGCGCTCGGTCCACGGATCGGAGGTGAGGACCGAGGCGAGCACCTTCACCTTGGCGCCGAGCTGGCGCGCCTTCGCAGCCGAGACCACCACCGCGGCCGCGGCGCCGTCGCCCGTCGGGCAGCACATGTACAGCGTGTTCGGGTAGGCGACCACGCGCGCGCCCAGCACCTGCTCGAGCGGCGTCTCCACCTGATACTGCGACAGCGGGTTGCGGGTCGAGTGCTTGTGGTTCTTCACCGCGATCTTGGCGAATTGCGCCTGGGTCGTGCCGTACTTCCGCATGTGCTCCATGCCGGCCTGACCGAAGACCGCGGGCATGAGCCCGCTGCCGATCACGCCCTCGGTGCGGACGCCCGAGCCGCCTCCACCGCCGAGCAGGCCCATCTTGCCCATCTGCTCGACGCCGACGGCGAGCGCGACGTCGCACTCTTCCGAGGCCACCGCCTGACACGCGGTGCGGAAGGCGGTCGATCCCGTCGCGCAGGCGTTGGCGACGTTCACCACGGGGATGCCCGTCTGTCCGATCTCCTGCAGGATGCGCTGGCCGACCATGGCATTGGCCTGGAACAGGCATCCCGCCGCCATCATCTGGACGTCGTGGATGCCGAGGCCCGCGTCGTCGAGCGCGAGCAGCGCGGCCTCGCCCCCGAGCTCGGGAACGTCCTTCTCGGGGTAGCGCCCGAACTTGAGCATGCCGACGCCGGCGACGAACACCTCTGCTGCCATGCGAAACCTCCTTCAGGCCGCGCGTCGCGCGGGGCGGAAGTAGAACGCGATCACGTCGTTGCCTTGCTTGTCCTGCTGGCTCACGCCGGTCGTCATCTCCACCGGCATGCCGAACCGGATCGCCTCGGGAGTCGGCTCGACGTCGATCAGGTTGCAGCGCACCGACACGCCTTCCGGCAGATCGACCACGCCGACGACGTAGGGCACCGGAACGCCCGGGAACGACTGGTGCACGATCGAGTACACCCACAACGTGCCGTGGCGTGACAGCGGGACCTCCTCGAACCGCCCGCGCGCCCCGCACTTGCTGCACGCGATGCGGTGCCCGAGATAGGTGGCGCCGCAGCTCGCGCACCGGGTACCCACCAGGTACGGCTCGCCCTCGTCGGGGAGGCGGAGGAAGGGAACGATCGGCCGGCGGCCGCTCGCCACGGGAGCCTGCGTCATGCGGTCGACGTAGCATTCCGCCGCTCGGCGTGTCGAGCCGCGGTTCAGCCGGCCCGTCGCATGCTGGACTCGCCCGGTGCCTCCGCCGTATGCCGACCGCATGGCAGATCCCTTCCCGGATCCTTTCAAGGGCCGCGTGGCGGTCGTCACGGGCGGCGGCAGCGGCATCGGCGCCGCGATGGCGGCCGCCTTCGCCGCTCGTGGCGCGCACCTCGTGCTGGCGGACATCGATCCCGCGGCGCTCGAGCGCTCGGCCGCATCCCTGCGCAGCGCCGGCGCCGAGGTGCTCACCGTGCCGACGGACGTGGGAGAGTCGGCGCAGGTGGAGGCGCTGGCCGACGCCGCGGTGGCTCGCTTCGGAGCGGTCCACGTGGTGTGCAACAACGCCGGCATCGCCGTCTTCGGCCGCCTGGTCGACGCGACCCACGCGGACTGGGAGTACACCATGCGGGTGAACTTCTGGGGCGTCGTCCACGGCGTGGGGGTCTTTGCCCCGCGTCTCGTCGCCCAGGGTCAGGGCGGACACATCGTCAACACGGCCTCGATGGCCGGCCTCGTCGGCATGGAATGGCTCGGCGTCTACTGCGCCTCGAAGTTCGCGGTCGTCGGCTTGACGGAGTCGCTCCATCGCGAGCTCAAGCCGCACGGCATCGGCGTGAGCGTCCTCTGTCCCATGATCGTCCAGACCGACATCAACCGGAACTCGGTGCGCAACCGACCGGCGGCACTCCGCAACCCGGGCGAGCCGGTCGACGTTCCCGAGCCCGGCCCCGAGGTCGAGGGCGCCATGAAGGGGGGCGTGATCGGCGTCGAGGAGGTCGCACGGCGCGTCGTCCGCGCCATCGAGCGGAGCGACCTCTACGTGCTCACGCACCCCGAGCAGCGCGGCTTCCTGCGCCGCCGCGCCGCGCGACTCGACCGCGCGTTCGAGCCCGATCGTTGGTAGGGCCGGGGTGAAAGCGGGCGGGCGCCTCCCCGGAAACGCCCGCCCGCCCCTGCTCACTGGAGGTTGCGCTGGATGAAGGCGACCAGGGCCGTCGGGACCGGATTGTCGCCGTTGTCCTCCGCCGTCACCACGTCGAGGTGGGCGAAGCCCTCGGCCATCACGACCTCGAATCCGCCCGGGATGCCGCCGAACGTCGGGAACGCCGGGTTCGGATTGAAGCGGTCGACGATGCGCGGCGTCCCATTGCAGCTGGGCGCGGTGCAGACACCGATGCTCACCCCGAAGGCGGAGTAGACGCCCGGGACCGTCGCCAGCCCGTTGGTCCCGCCGAAGGAGATCACCGGGATGTTGATGCTTCCCGCCTGGGTGAGGTTCTCGATGTCGCGTCGGCCCCGACCGATCGAGAGTGCGCTCGAGTCGAGGTTGATCGCCTGCGAGCACTGGGCATCCGAGGTGCACGACGCGCCGACGTTGCCGACCGAGCACACGCCTGCGGTGCAGACGCCGGACACCGACGTCACGCTCGGACCCGCGACCGGGTAGTAGAGGTCGGTGAAGTTGGTGCCGCCCAGGTAGAAGTTCTTGACCATGCGGTCCATGCGGGTCACCTCCTTCTCCTGCCCCCACTTGGCGCCGTTGATCGTCGTCGGCGCCGGCCCGTTGAAGGGGGCGAGACAGGTCGGGGAAGGAGCCCCGCACGGCGGGAAGGAGGCTTCGGTGATGTCGAGCCAGCTCTGCACCTGGTCCCCCATGGGGCCCACCAAGGGCCCCGGCCCGCCGAGCGAGGTCGCGACGAAGGAGGCGAGGCTCGCCACGATCCCGTCGTCGTCGACGAAGTTGCCGAGGCCGCCTTCCGCCGTCGACGGAGGCAGCAGGCCGAGGCCGGCGAGATCGGGGACTTTCGCCACCGCGGTGTTGCCGGGTGAGCCCTGGTCCACCAGGAGGATGCTCTTCCCGTTGTCCGGATCGAGCGCGGCCTGGATGCCGGTCACCTCGCCCGCGGCGAGGACCCGCGGGTTCAAGATGCCGGGGACGATGGCGTAGGAGGCCGTGGGCAGCGTGCACTTGGGAGGCGTCTGACCCGTACAGTCGGCCGCCTCGGTCGGAATCGTGCATGGGGTCACGCCGTCGACGCAGCGGGCCGCGTTGTCGCGCACGGCGCCGAAGAGGCCGCCGTCGAACTTGGCTTCGATGCGGTCGAGCGTGTCGTTGCTCAGGAACGCGCCTCCCACCGAGCCGCCGCCGCCCTCGAGCAGGACGAGACCGCGGAGCTTGGCATAGCCGGGGTCGGCGGAGCCGGCGCCGGTGAGGTTGAAGTCGGTGGAGGCGTAGCGCGCGGTGAAGCCGGTGCCCGCCGAGTGGCCGCCGAGGAAGACGTTCTGGTTGCGCGCCGCGGCGCGCGCGGCGGTGACGACGGCGTCGATGTCACGCGAGAAGACCAGGTTCGTCCAGCTCGCGATGAAGGGAAGATCGGCCTGGGTGTCATAGAACACCGCCCGGCGGTTCGGCCCCCCGGCCAGGACGGCGTCGAGGGGAATCGTCAGCTCGCCCCCGTAGAGCCAGTCGAGCGCGATCTCGGGGCTCAGGAACTCCTCCGCGATGTCGAGCCCGACGCTGTCCTCGAGCTGGTTCGTGCGGCGGTCGAATGCCCACACCTCCAGGATGAAGCCGGCGTTCTTGGCGCGCGTGATCACGTTCTCGGCCAGGATGCGGAAGTCGGACGCGCCGCCCTCGAAGCCGGGGACGAGGACGAGGATGCCATCCGGCTGCTGCGGGGGACCCGCGAGGTGGTGGCGGGTGTAGCGCGCGCTGTTCAGGCTGAAGCTGCCGCCGCCGAACTGGGTGAGCAGCTTGGGGTTCGTCACCACGACCCCGGGACTCCCCGGCGTCTCGGCGGGTTGCGCGCCGCTCGGGATGTTCTGCGTTTCCTGGACGACGAGACTCGTGCAGTCGTTCGCGGCGTCGAAGCTGCACGCGTCCGGCGCGAAGGGCGACACGTAGCACGCGTGGCGCACGATCTTGCCGTTCGGCGCGTCGACGCACTTCGCCGCCTTCTGCGCACCCGCCTTGGTCTTGCCGTTGGACGTCTTCGCCTCGCAGCACATGACGCGAGCGTCCGCCGCCGGGTAGCCGCAGGCCGCCTTGGAGTAGATCTTCTTCACCTCGCTCTTGCATTCCTTGCGCAGGGCGAAGGTGCCCAGGAGCGGCGAGCCGTCGGTGGCGTCGGTGATGACCGCCTTGGCGCAGCTCACGAACTTGCCGTGCTTCTTCTGCGGGGTCGACGCGTCGAAATCGGCGCACGGGCACTGCCGCGCGATCACGCCGCGGACACCCGCGATGGCCTTGGCATCGCTCAAGGACGACGCGCCGGCGCGGCACTTGTCGGTGGCCCCGTGGGCAGGGCCGGCCAGCAACGCGATCGTGGCGAACAGCGTGCCGACGACGGTGGTCATCCGGCGCACGGCCTGCAGCGAGCTGAGCATGATGTCGATCCTCCTTCGAGTGAGCGGCGAGTAGTAGCCTGGCGGGAGCGGAGAGGTCCAGGGCTCGCACCACCTACGCCCGCGCGCGGGCCGCGGTCCAATACATTGCCGTGGAGCGATTGAGACGTCTAGTGTATTGATCGAGGCCGATGGAGCTCCGCCACCTGCGCTACTTCCTCGCCGTGGCGGAGGAGCTGCACTTCGGACGCGCCGCGATGCGCCTTGGCATCGCGCAGCCGCCGCTCAGCCAGCAGATCCGACAGCTCGAGCAGGAACTCGGGGTCACGCTGTTCCAGCGTACGAAACGGCGCGTCGAGATCACGCCCGCCGGGCAGGCGTTCTCCGACGAGGTGCGCCAGGTGTTCGCACAGACCGAACGCGCCGTGAGCACGGCGCAGCGTGCCGGGCGCGGCGAGATCGGCCAGCTCGACATCGGCTTTGCGCCCTCCGCCGACCTCGACATCCTGCCGCGCGTGCTGCGGGTGTGGAACGCGCGTTTCCCCGCCGTGCAGGTCGATCTCCATCCTTT
Organism: uncultured delta proteobacterium; assembly: GCA_963815115.1. Taxonomy (GTDB): domain Bacteria; phylum Desulfobacterota; class Binatia; order DP-6; family DP-6; genus CAVQLX01. Next base: position 977,832 of record CAWFFN010000007.1, read on the forward strand.
CCTTCCCAGCGCACAGGCCGAGGCGTTGCGCGAGGGGCGCATCCACATCGGCTTCGTGCGTCTGCCCCTCGAGAAGCGCGGGCTGGTCGTCGAGACGATCCAGCGCGAGCCGTTGCTGGCGGTGCTGCCCGCGGGCCATCCGCTGGCGCGCCGCGCCCGTGTCCGCCTCGCCGAGCTGGCCGGGGATCGCATGATCATGTTCCCGCGCCGCATGGCTCCCGGATACTACGACCTGCTGATCAGCGCCTGCCGCGACGCCGGGTTCACGCCGCGCGTGCTCCAGGAGCCCGGCAGCATCCAGACGAATCTCGGCCTCGTCTCCGCCCGGCTGGGCGTGACCCTCATGCCGGCCTCGATCCGCAACCTGCGGCGCGCCGGCGTGATCTACCGGCCGCTGGCGCCGCCTGCGCCGCGCGCGGAGATGGCGGTGGCGTACCGCCGCGACGAGTGCTCGGGCGTCCTGCCGGCGTTTCTCGAGGTCCTGCACGAGGTGATCCGCCATCGGCCGCGGCCGCCCGCGGCGCTCGGCGGGTCGAGCTGAGCCGGCGGCGACCCGGCGTCCATCGCCGCGCGCTCACCCGCAGTCGAGCGCGAGCTGGACGCCGACGTGGTCGGACGGCCAGCAGACCGCCGCCGGCGCCGGCCCGCACACCGGCGCGAACCGATTCGGGCGATCGGCGAAGAGCGCGGTCGCGGGGCCCGTGCCGTCGGACCGGCCGCGCTCGATCCGGCACCCCGGCGCGGGAACGAGGAAGACGAAGTCGATGCGCTCGGTCTCGTTGCTCGCCGGCGACTCGAGGTCCTGGAGGGTATCGTCCAGGCGGCCCGAGGTGCAGCCGACGCCGGTGACGGGCTCGCACTCCGTGCCGCCGGCGGCGGCATAGACGTCGAGCCACCCGCGGCGGGTGAGCTGCGCATGAGCGAAGCTCGCGGGCGGCGCGTTGAAGTCGCCGGTGATCACCGCCGGCGTCGGCACGTCGTGGCGGTCCTCGACGAGCTGCGCCAGCTGCACCGCCTGGCAGTCGAGGAGCGTCGCCGCCCCCGCCGCCACGCACTCCGACGGGCAGTTCGCCCCGCAGGGCTGGTCGCCCTCGCCGGTCCCGGAGCCGAGATGGGTGGTGAAGACGTCGAGCGGACCCAGCGGATGATCGAGCCGTACGTGAAGCACGTTGCGGTACCCCCCGAAGAGCGGCACGGTCTCGGCACGCCCCGCCGGGAAGCGGCTGAGGACCATCGCGTCGTCGACCTGGTTGGCGGGGTTGTAGACCGGCGTGTAGGCGCCGCCGCAGACGGCGGGCAGCGGACTCGTCAGGGCGGGCACCTGCGGGTTGCGCACCTCCTGGAGGGTGATCGCATCCGGACAGCCGGCGGCCTCGAGGGTGTCGAAGAACAGCGCGACTCGATCCGGGAAGCGGCAGAGGTTGGTTGCCGCCGGACACGACAGACCGTGCAGGATGTTGAGATCGGCGAGCGTGAGCGCGGTGCCGGGGCACGCCGCGGGCGCCGCCGCCTTGCGCGCGCGGAAGCGCAGGCGGACATTGGCGGCGACGGTGCCGCCGAAACCCGCGCACCAGCGCAGCGTGCCGGCACGCAGGACGACCGACAGCGGGACGCGCTCTGCCGCGCTGAGCGCGCACGGCCACGCGCGTCCCCCGGCGGCGAGCACGATCGCTCCGGGACGCAGCACCACACGCCGCACGCCCACGACGGCGCCGCTCGGGTCGCGATACCGCCAGCCGTTTCGCGCGCCGTCGCCCCCGATCGGCGCCCAGCGTGCGGCCGGCAGATCGGCGTTCACGTAGCACTGCCCGCGCCCCGCCCCTCCGTTGATCACGAGCGTCGCGCCCGTGCTGCGGAGATCGGGGAACGGCGGCGCGATCGCGGGATCCGCGAGGCGTCCGGCCGCGGAACGCCGATCGGCGTCGTGGGCGGCCGCCTGGAGACGGAGGAGCGCGCCCGCCACCGGACGATCGGTCGCTCCGCCGCTCGGAGCGACCGTCAGGAGCAGCGTGGCGGCGAGCGCCGATGCCAGGCGGACACGCATGCCTCCGCTTCCCTCCCGCCGGTGCGGCAAGTCAAGGACGGGCCGCCAGAGCGAATGCTCCGGCGGCCCGCAAGAGGCTCCCCGGGCCGGACTCGAACCAGCGACCAATCGGTTAACAGCCGATCGCTCTACCGACTGAGCTACCGGGGAATGTCGGGCTCCATAGCGGAGGCCCCGTTGCCGGTCCAGTGGCGCCGCGCTCACATCTCGCGCCGACCTTCGAGCGCGCGCCCGACGGTCATCACGTCCGCGTACTCGATGTCGGCCCCGACGGGAAGCCCGTGCGCGATGCGCGTCACCTTGATGCCGAGCGGCTTCAGCAGCTTCGCCAGGTAGAGCGCCGTCGCCTCACCCTCGGCGGTCGGGTTCGTCGCCAGGATCACCTCGCGCACCGGCGTGTCGCGCAGGCGCACGAGGAGCGGCTGGATCTTGAGCTCGTCCGGACCGATGCCGTCGAGCGGTGCGAGCGTTCCGTGCAGGACGTGGTACCGGCCGCGGAACTCGCGCACGCGCTCGATCGCCAGCAGATCGGCCGGCTCCTCGACGACGCAGATCACCTCCGCGGCGCGCTGCGGGTCGCTGCACAGCGGGCAGGGATCGCTCTCGGTGAGCGCGAAGCAGATCGAGCACAGCCGCGTCTCGTCCTTCACCGCGAGCAGCGCGTCGGCCAGCGCCTGCGCGTAGTCGCGCTCCGCACGCAGGATGTGGAACGCCAGCCGCGAGGCCGTCTTCTCCCCGATGCCGGGCAGCCGCGCGAGCTGCTGGATCAGGCGGGCCATGGAGGGCGTCTGCGCCATCACCGGTTCACCCGAGCCCGGGGATCGGCAAGCCGCCGGTCACCTTCTGCATCTCGTCGGCGATGAGCGCGCGCGCGGCACGCAAGGCCTCGTTCACCGCGGCCACCACCAGGTCCTGGAGCATCGTGCGGTCGGGGCTCTCGAGCATCGAGGGGTCGATCTCGACGCGCAGGAGCTCCATGCGGCCGTTGACCACTGCCGTCACCATGCCGCCACCCGCGCGCCCCTCCGCCGTGCGCGCCGCGATCTCGTCCTGCACCGAGGTGAGCCGTTCCTGCAGCTGCTTGGCCTGCTGCAGCAGGCCCCCCAGATCGAAGCTCTTGCTCATGCGCTCTCCTTCGTTCACGGCCGCCGGTCGCGGACTCCGCGGACCTCGGCCCCGAAGATCTCGACGGCCGCCTGCACCAGCGGGTCGGCGAGGGTCTCCTCCTCTCGCCGCCGCGCTTGCGCGATCGGCGTGTCGCCGGCGCGGTCCGCGGGCACGGGGCCCACCTCCACCCGCAGCGCACGGCCGGCCACCTCGGACGCGATGGCGGCGAGCCGCGCCAGGGTCTCCTTGCCGGTGAGCTCGCGACGCAGCGCTTCGCTGTCGATGCCGATGCGCAGCACGGAGTCGGTGAGCCCGACCGGGCGCGCCGTGGCGAGCGTCATGTAGAGCGACACGCGCTCCCGGCGCACCCGCTCGAGGACCCGCTCCCAGAGGGCACCGGCCGCATCCGGAGCCGCGGTCGGGCGGGCGGGCGGCTCGCTGGCGCGGCGCGAGGCCGGCGGCGTCACCGGCGTGGCGCGCGGCGGGACGGGCGGCGCCTGGCCGCCCGCTTGACCACCCGCCGCGGGCGGCGCGCCCGCGAGCGCCTCGAGCCGCCCGAGGATCTCGTCCACCGGAAGGAGCGGCGGCAGGGTGGCGACGCGCAGGACGATCATCTCGAGGACGAGCTGAGGATCGATGGTCCGCGCGGGCGCCGCCAGCGTCTCGTCCGCCTCGAGCAGGAGGCCGAAGATGCGCTGCAGCTCGTCGGACGATCGGCGTCCCGCCTGCGCGACGAGCGCGGCCGTCTCGGCCTCCGGCAGCTCCCCGAGCAGCGTGCGATCGCCGGTCGCCGCCAGGACCGCGAGATGGCGTACGTGCTCGAGGAGATCGCGACAGAAGCGCTGCGCGTCGTAGCCGTGCTCGTGGAGCGTCGCCAGGTGCCGCAGGCAGGCCGCCGCATCGCCGGCGACGATGGCGTCGGCGACGGCCACCACGAGGGCGCGGTCCGCCGCCCCGAGCACGTTGCGCACCGTCGCCACGTCGGCGGGCCCGTCGATGGCGGCCAGCACCTGTTCGAGGAGCGACTGCGCGTCGCGCAGGCTGCCCTCGGCCTCGCGCGCGATCAGCGCGATGGCCTCGTCCGACAGCGCGACCTCCTCCCTGGCGACGGCCGCCCGCAGCTCGCCGATCAGCGTGGCCAGGTCGATGCGGCGGAGATCGTAGCGCTGGCAGCGCGACAGCACCGTCGGCAGCACCTTGTGCGGATCCGTCGTCGCGAGGATGAACTTGACGTGCGGCGGCGGCTCCTCGAGCGTCTTCAGCAGCGCGTTGAAGGAATGCGACGAGAGCATGTGCACCTCGTCGATGATGTAGATCTTGAAGCGGCTCTTGATCGGCCGGTGCGCGACGGTCTCCATCAGGTCGCGCATCTTCTCCACCTGGGTGTGCGACGCGCCGTCGATCTCGAGCACGTCGAAGGCGATGCCGTCGGCGATCTCCTGGCACGTGGAGCAGGCGTTGCAGGGCTCGGTGGCCGGGCCGCGCTCGCAGTTGAGCGCCTTGGCGAGGATGCGGGCCGTCGTGGTCTTGCCGACGCCGCGCGGGCCCGCGAACAGGAAGGCGTGGGCGACGCGGCCCGCCGTGATCGCGGCCTGGAGCGTGCGGGTCACGTGCTCCTGGCCGACGACGTCGGCAAAGCGCTGCGGCCGGAGCCGCCGCGCAAGCACCTGGTAGCTCATCGCGCCGCGATCGCGAGCCGGGGCATCCGACGGTGATGGCTAGGGTGCCCTGCGGCACAGAGGGACATTCGGTACCGTTGCTTCCTTCCGGACCTGGCGGGGTTCGCGACGCCGTCTTGCGCAGGACCTAGCCACCACCGCCCGATGCCCCGGCTCCGGCCCGAGCGTACCGGCGGGGCGAGGAAGGCGCAAGCTGAGCGGAGAGGGAGGGATTCGAACCCTCGGTACCTGTGAAGGTACACACGCTCTCCAGGCGTGCCCCTTCGACCACTCGGGCACCTCTCCGGACGCAGCACTACGGCCACGTCGCTGCACGCTTCCTCGTCGCCTCCCGCGCGCCATCGCAGCGGAGAGGGGGGGATTCGAACCCCCGATGCCACGAGGGCATACACGATTTCGAGTCGTGCCGTTTCAACCGGGCTCACGCACCTCTCCGAAGGCGCCCTGCCTAGCACACGCCTCCCTGGCAGTCGACGCGCGCGACGCTCGCTCCGGGCGACGGCGCCGCAACGAAGCGCGCATGCGTGCCCGCGCCACGCGGTCGGTAGAAGCGATCATCGAGCGCGGCCAGCAGCGCGCCGGTCCGGTCGCGTTCGACCAGCGCCAGGACCGCCCCTCCGAACCCGGCGCCCATGAGCCGCGCGCCGAGCGCCCCCGCCTCGCGTGCGAGGCACACCAGCGCGTCGGCGCGCGCGGTGCCGGTCTCGTAGTCGGCCGCGCCGCTGGCGTGCGAGACGTCGAGCAGGCGGCCGAGCGCCGGCAGGTCGCCGGCGGCGAGCGCCTGCTCTGCTGCCGCCACGCGCGCCGCCTCGCCGAGCACGTGGCGAACGCGGCGCCGCAGCACGAAGCGGTCGGGGTCGGCCAGGACCACCGTCTCCGGGACCAGCCTGTCGAAGGCGGCCGCGGTCAGCCCGGCATCCCTGCGCACCTGCGCGCGCGACCGGGTGCCGTCCGGGAGGACGTCGAGGAGGTCGCCACGCGATGCGACCGCATCCTCGAGCTCGCCCAGGCGGACCAGGGGATGCCGCAGGCGATGCGCGAGGATGGCGCACGCCAGCCGGCACTCGATCACGCGCTGGTTGTAGTGGCCGCGTGCGATGCCGGCCTTGGCCGCATCCTCGAGGGTGTGCGCCAGGACGAATGCCGCCTGCGGCGGCACGGCGACGGCCCGCGCTCGCAGCGGAAAGAAGTCGAGCCGGAGCGCGTGCCCTGCCCGTCCGAGGAGGATCGCCGCCTGATCCATGCCACCGCTCAGGACACCGACGTAACGCTCGCCGCGGGCGAGCACCTCGGCGAGCGCGAGGGGCTGCATCGCGATGCCCGCGAGGGCGAGCTGCGCCAGCGCCAGCGCAACGACGAGCGCGGAGGAGGAGGACACACCCGCCGCTGGCGGGATGGTGCCGTCGACCCGGAGCGCCACCCCGCCCGGGAGCAGCACCGTGCCGGCGTCGAGCAGCGCCTGGGTCGCGGCCTTGGCGTAGTTGCCCCAGTCGCCCGCGTCGAACGGCGGGATCGGCGCCACGGGCGCGTAGCGGCGTGGTGGAAAGCGGGCGTCGCTGCTCGCGACCTCGACCAGATCGCCGGCGCGCGCGGACCCGGCCACGAGGACGTCGCGCTCGATGGCGAAGGGCAGAACCGGGAGCCCGTTGTAGTCGGTGTGCTCGCCGATCAGATTGACGCGGCCGGGCGCGCGCGCCAGCACCGCCGGACCGTCGCTGCCGAGGCCGGCGAGCAGACGAGCCGCGCGATCGCCAGGCGCGTGCATCACGAGGTGCGGCGTGCCCGGAAGAAGTCCTGCAACAGGTCGCGTGCGGGGTCGGCCTCGACGCCGGCCTGCACGACGATGGCGTGATTGAGTCGGGGGTCGGAGCCGAGGTCGTACAGCGAGCCAGCCGCTCCGCCCTTCGGATCGGCGCAGCCGTAGACCAGGCGGGCGACCCGCGCCTGGAGCGCCGCTCCCATGCACATGGCGCACGGCTCGACCGTCACGTAGAGCGTCGCGCCGGGCAGCCGGTAGTTTCCCGTCCGGCGGCCGGCCGCTCTGAGCGCTCGGACCTCGGCGTGGGCGGTCGGATCGTGCGCGGCGATGCTCCCGTTGCCGGCGCGCGCCAGGCGCCGGCCGTCGCTCACCACCACCGCACCCACCGGCACCTCGCCGACCTGTCCGGCCCGCACGGCTTCCCGCAACGCCTGCCGCATCCAGTATCGATCGGCCTCGGTCGCCGGGGCATCCGCGGGAGCGGACCTCGCCGTCGGTCCCGAGGCCGATCGCTTCACGTCGTCAGTGCCCCTGACTGGGCTGGGTGCCCTTCGTGTCGCCCTTCATGTCGCCACCCTTGGCGCCACCACTCGTGTCAGCCGCCTTGCACTTCTCCACGTCGGACTCGCTGATCACCATGGTCTCGGCCACGTCCTTCACGGACCGGCCGGTCTGCAGGTACTTGTTCACCTGCTTGCAGTTGACCTCGGCGGCGAAACCGAACGTCGCCGAGCCGAGCACCAGGGCCCCCCCGAGAACGAATATTCCGAATCGCATGCGCGCCTCCTTGCGCGTATATAACGCGCCCTATTCCTGCCCACTGGCAGCCAGTGTGCGGGCGTATACCAACGCCGCACCGGCAAGGAAAGTTACGCTTCCCCGCCTCCCCCGGGGGATCAGACTGCATGCCGGACCGCCCTTTCGGGGTTAGAAATCCTGCCCCGGATGGCACCTGCCACCTTCTTCCGGCGCTTGTTGGATGGGACCCGAGGGGCGCAGTCGATTTTGGATGCCTGGCGGTACCTCAATACAGTAACGCCACAATATAGGCAGGAAATTTCGTCACTAAAGGTATTGCCGCACGAAGCCCCGCTCGATAGATACATAAGCGGGAATTTCCGCCGTGCCCGGCGAAAGGAGCATTATGGCAAGTGAGGGGGAAGTTTGGGTGCAGCTCGCGACACGCATTCCGAAGCAGCTTCATCGTGAGCTCAAACTGCACTGTGTGAAATCTGACGTCTCGGTGATGGATTTCGTCGTCGGGGCGCTGGAGGAGAAGTTGGCTAGAGAGTCCGGCGGCCGGTCCGAGCGCCGCCGGGCGCGCGCCTGAAAGACGCGGACGGCGGCGGTGGGGTCGGGCATCGGCTCGGCCCTGCCCCTCCGGGCCTCGTGCCCTGCGGCCGCGAGATGACGGCGTGCGTGGGGCTGACGCCGCGTGCGGGGCGGCTGCTGGCACGCGTTCGCCGGGGCTCCCCGGAGGGGGCCGACCTGGCGTTCCTGGTGAGCGGCGGCTGCTGCGGCGGCACCGCTCCGGTGCTGTGCCGTCGTGATGCCGTGCTGGACGGCTTCGACGTCCGTCTCGGGGAGATCGACGGGGTGCCGGTGTTCGCGCATCCCGACCATGCCCGCTACCTGGCAGGCAGCCCCCTCGTGATCGACGCCAGCGACGATCCGCGCAGCGACGTCTGGTCACTCGAGATGGCGCACGGCGGTCGCTTCGTCCTCGCTAGGGAGTAGCCGAACCGCGCCGCCCCGCCGAGGCGCGCCGCGCCTGGGTCCGGGCGACCTCGACCAGCTCGCGCGCGCGCGCCACGTGCGCCACGCCCGTGGGCTGCCCATCGGGTCCCGTCACGGTCACGGTGCCGTGGTCGAGCATCCGACCGGTGATCCCCCCCTCCTGCTCGACGACGCCGGGCGCGAGCGGCGATGCCAGCGTGCGCTGCCGGTAGGTGCCCGAGCTCATCAGGAGCCGGCGCTCGGTCAGCAGGAAGGCGGTGTGCCGCCAGCGCAGGAGGCCGGGAACGAATCCCAGCGCGGCGACGAGCGTGCCGACGAGGGCGATCCGCACCTCGGTCGCGGGCGGCAGGTCGTTGTGCCGGATCAGGAGCATCACGACCAGGGCCACGAACAGGGCCATCGAGAGGGCTCCCCCGAACGTCATCGGGTGCAGGCTGGTCCGGAAGATCACCTGTTCTCCGGGCTCCAGCCGGTCCTCCACGCGCCCCATGCGGGCTCCGTTCCGTACGCGTAAACCACCGCAAGGGCAAGCCGGAGTGGAACGCTCTTGCCCTAGGGCCGACGCCCACCGTAGAAACGAACCCCAGGTGGCGACGCCCGCGGCGGCGCAGCAAGAGGAGTCGATGGGGCAGCACGAGCTGGACAGCCTCGCCGTCAACACGATCCGCTTCCTGGCCGCCGACGCGGTGCAGCAAGCAAATTCGGGACACCCCGGCCTGCCGATGGGAGCGGCGGCGGCGGCCTACGTCCTCTGGACCCGGTACCTGAAGCACGCGCCGACGAGCCCGCGGTGGGCGGATCGCGACCGCTTCGTGCTCTCGGCCGGCCACGGCTCGATGCTGCTCTACGCCCTGCTCCACCTCACCGGGTACGACCTCTCCCTCGACGACATTCGCAGCTTCCGACAGTGGGGCAGCCGCACCCCGGGACACCCCGAATACGGTCTCACGCCGGGCGTCGAAGCCACGACCGGGCCGCTCGGCCAGGGCATCTCGAATGCGGTCGGGCTGGCGATCGCCGAAGCTCACCTGGCGGCCCGCTACAATCGCCCCGGCCACGAGGTCATCGATCATCATACGTACGTGCTCGCCAGCGACGGGGACCTGATGGAAGGCGTGGCCTCCGAGGCCTGCTCCCTGGCTGGTCACCTGCGCCTCGGCAAGCTCGTCGTTCTGTACGATCAGAATCACATCTCGCTCGCCGGCTCGACGTCGCTCACCTTCACCGAGGACGTCGGGGCCCGCTTCGCGGCGTACGGCTGGCACGTGCAGCACGTCGCCGACGGCAACGACCTGGCGCGCGTCGACGCCGCCCTGTCGGCGGCGCGTGTTGCCGCCGCACGGCCGTCGCTCGTGCTGGTGCGCACGATCATCGGCTTCGGTGCCCCGCACAAGCAGAACACCTTCGAGGCCCACGGGTCGCCCCTCGGCGCCGACGAGCTGCGGGCCGCGAAGCAGGCGCTCGGCTGGCCGACGGAGCCGCCCTTCCTGATCCCGGCCGAGGTCCAGACCCACTTCCGCGCGGCGGTTGCCCGCGGCCAGCAGGCGGAGCGGGACTGGCAGTCTCGACTGGCGGCCTATCGCGACGCCCACCCCGATCTCGCCCGCGAGCTCGCGCGACGGCTCGCCGGCGAGCTGCCCGAGGGCTGGGACGCCGATCTGCCGACGTTCGCCGCCGACGCCAAGGGCCTGGCGACGCGCAAGGCGTCCGAGACTGCGCTCCAGCGCCTCGCCGAGCGCCTTCCCGAGCTGGTCGGCGGCTCCGGCGACCTGAATCCCTCGACCTTCACCTGGCTGAAGACCCGGGGAGACTTCGAGGCCACCGACGCCAGCCGGGACGGCGTGCAGGGAGAGGTGGGCGGGTCCTGGGGTCCCGCCGGCCGCAACCTGCACTTCGGAGTCCGCGAGCACGCCATGGGCTCGGCGGTCAACGGCCTCGCGCTCCACGGCGGCTACATCCCCTACGGCTCCACCTTCCTCGTGTTCTCCGACTACATGCGGCCCGCGGTGCGGCTCTCGGCGCTCTCCGAGCTCGGCAGCGTGTGGGTCTACACCCACGACAGCATCGGCGTCGGCGAGGACGGCCCCACCCACCAGCCCATCGAGCACTACGCGGCCCTGCGGGCCATCCCGGACCTGCTCTTCATCCGACCCGGCGACGCCAACGAAACGGTGTGGGCGTGGCGGCTCGCGGTCGAGAACCGGCATCGCCCGACCGCCCTCGCCCTCACCCGCCAGAACGTCCCCACGCTCGATCGCGGCCGGTATGCCTCGGCCGAAGGGACCCGGCGCGGCGCCTACGTGCTCAACCCCGACGTCCAGCGTCCCGACGTCGTGCTGCTGGCCACGGGCTCGGAGCTGCACCTCATCGTCGCCGCGGAGGGCCTGCTGCAGCAGCGAGGCATCCGGGCGCGGCTCGTGTCGATGCCGTGCTGGGAGCTCTTCGACGAGCAGCCCGCCTCCTATCGCGACGAGGTGCTGCCGCCCGCCCTCGGACCGCGGCTCGCCGTCGAGGCCGGGGTGTCCCTCGGCTGGCATCGCTGGATCGCGCCGCGTGGCGACCTGGTCACGCTCGATCGTTTCGGCGCCTCCGCGCCCGGCGATCGCGTGATGACCGAGTTCGGATTCACCGCGGAGCACGTCGCCGGACGGGCCGCGAGGCTGCTGGCGTGAGCACCAAGGAAGCCCCCGTCAATCCGCTGCTCGAGCTGCAGCGGATCGGCCAGTCACCGTGGCACGACAACATCCATCGCGGGCTGCTGCACGACGGAGCGCTCGCCCGCATGGCGCGCGACGGCGACGTCACCGGACTCACCTCCAACCCGACGATCTTCGACCAGGCGATCGCCGAAGGGTCGGCGTACGACGAGGCGCTCGCGGCACTCGCGGCCGCCGGGCGGAGCCCGGAGGGAATCGTCGACACGCTGGTGATCGACGACATCCGGGCCGCGGCCGACGTCTTCCTGCCGGTGTTCCAGCGCACCCGGCGCGCCGACGGCTACGTCAGCATCGAGGTGGCTCCCGCGCTCGCCCACGACACCGCCGGCACGATCCGGGAGGCCCGCCGCCTGTGGCGAGCGGTGAATCGTCCCAACTTGATGGTGAAGATTCCCGGCACCCCCGAGGGCATCCCGGCCATCGCGGAGTGCATCGCGTCGGGCATCAACGTCAACGTGACGCTCATCTTCTCGCTGCGGCGCTATCGCGAGGTGATGGACGCCTACCTGGGCGGCCTCACGCAGCGTCTCGAGGCCGGGATGCGGGTCGATCGCATCGCCTCGGTGGCGAGCTTCTTCGTCAGCCGCATCGACACCGCCGTCGACCGGCTGCTCGAGGAGCGCATCGGGGCGGCCAGCGGCGAGCGGCGCGCGCGGCTGGAGCGCCTGCGGGGAAAGGCGGCCATCGCCCAGGCGAAGCTCGCCTACGTGGCCTTCCGCGAGACCTTCGCCAACGGACTCTTCGGCCTGCTGGCGCGCGAGGGGGCCCGTCCCCAGCGACCCCTCTGGGCGAGCACGTCGACCAAGAATCCGGCCTATCCGGACGTCTACTACGTCGAGGCGCTGATCGGCCCCGACACGGTGAACACCATGCCGCCGGCGACGCTGGCGGCCTATCGCGACCACGGCCACCCGGAGGATCGCATCGGGCAGGCGCTCGACCGCGCCCGCAGCGTGCTGTCCCAGCTCGCGCAGGACGGCATCGACATGGAGGCCGTCACCCAGCGGCTCGAGACCGAGGGCGTCGCCGCCTTCGCCCGGTCGTGGGAGAACCTGCTCGACACCGTCGCCCGGCGGCGGGAGGCCATGCGGCTGGCCGCTCGCACGACGGCCCGGCTCGGCCCCGCCGCACGCGGCGTGGCGCGCGCCGTCGCCGGGCTGGCGGCCGAGCGCGTCGGCGATCGCCTGTGGGCGGAGGATCCGGCTCTCTGGAAGCGCCAGGGCATACCAGGCTCGGGCAGCTTTGCGTGGCTCGAGGTTCCGGAGGCGACCGCGCCCGCCGTCACCGCGATCACCGCCTTCGCGCAGGACGTGCGCGCAGCGGGGCTGAGCCAGGTGCTGGTGTGCGCCGTCGGGGCCGACGCGATGCCGGCGGACGTGCTGCGCCGCTGCGTCGGCGTCGCACGCGGCTGGCTCGACCTCCGCGTCCTCGACCCGGGCGATCCCGGAGCCGTGCTGGCGGCGGCGACGCGTGGCGACCCCGCACGCACCCTCTACCTCCTGGTCTCCTCGACACCGTCGCTGCCGGCGACGCTCGACGCCAGCTTCCGGCTGCTCTGGACGAGAGCGCGCGAGGTGCTCGGCGACGGCGCCGGTGCCCACTTCGCGGCCGTCAGCAGTCCCGGAGGCGCGCTCGAGTCGCTCGCCGTGGAGCACGGCTTCCGGCGCACGTTCCGGACGCCGGCCGACCTGGGCGGGCGTTGGGCTGCGCTCTCGCCGGTCGGGCTCGTGCCGGCGGCGCTCCTCGGCACCGATCTGGGTCGGCTGCTCGATCGGGCCCGACGCATGGCGACCGCGTGCAGCGCGGTCGTTCCTCCGCGCCAGAACCCCGGCCTGTGGCTCGGCGCGACGCTCGGTGCGCTCGCCCTCAGCGGCCGCGACAAGCTCACCCTCGTGCTGCCCGATCGCCTCGCCAGCGTCGGCTCGTGGGTCGAGCAGCTCGTGGCGGGAGCGACCGGAAAGGACGGCCGCGGCCTGGTCCCCGTGGTGGGCGAGGCGCTCGGCACACCTGCCCTCTACGGCAAGGATCGCCTGTTCGTTCACCTTCGCCTCGGCGCGCGACAGGACCGGGCAGCCGGCGCGCTGGCCCCGGCCGGCCATCCGGTCGTGACCCTCACGCTGAACGACGCGTACGACCTCGGGGCGGAATTCGTGCGCTGGGAGATCGCCGCCGCGGTCGCGGCGCGCCTGCTCGACGTCCATCCCTTCGCCGAGCCGGAAGGCGTCGAGCTCGAAGCCGCGGCGCGACGCGCCGTCTCGGCCGCGCCGGACGACTCGCCGACGGTGCCGCTGGCACCGTCGGCCCCCGACTTCGTGGCGCGCCTCGGGACGCGCCTCGCCGCCGCGCGCGGCCGCCGCTGGGTGGCGCTGACGGCCTACGTCAGCCGGACGCCGCGCCGCGAGCGGCTGCTCGCCGACATCCGGTCGGCGATCCGCAAGCGGTTCGGTGTGGCCACCACGCTCGCGTTCGGGTCGGGAGCCCTCCGCACCACCGGACAGCTGCACGCGGGCGGCCCTCCCACGCTGATCGCGCTCGACATCACGGCCGACGAACCGATCGACGCGCCCGTTCCGGGCACTGCCCGCGGCCTCGCCGCGCTGCAGATCGCCGAGGCGGCGGCACGCGCGCAGGTCCTGGTCGCGCACCGCCGACCCGTGGTGCGCGTGCATCTCGGCCGTCAGGTCGAGGCGGGACTCACCGCGACGCTGCTGGCGCTCCAGCGCCGCCCCGCTCCCCCCAAGAGCCGCCCGGCGGCGCACGGCAAGCCGGTCCCGGCGCGGACCCGCGCCGGTCGCCGGCGCTGACGCCGGCTCAGCCGGCGCGCAGCAGCGCGAAGGCGCGCAGGAAGTTCGCGCCGAGGATCTTCTCGACCTGGCGTTCGGCGAAGCCGGTCTCGAGCAGGACCTGCACCAGCCGCGGGTAGCGATCGGCGCCCGCGAGATCCGGTGGCGGGGTGATGGCGCCGTCGAAGTCGCTCCCGAGCGAGACGAAGTCCTCGCCCGCGACCCGGAGCACGTGCGCGATGTGCTCCGCCACCATGCCGGCATCGCCGGGGCCCCCGCGCCGGCGAAGGAACTGCTGGTGGAAGATGATGCCGATCGTTCCGCCCGTGTCGGCGATCGCCTTGATCTGCGCGTCACTCAGGTTGCGCCAGTGCGGCCGCACCGCGGCCACGCCCGTATGGCTGACCAGGAGCGGCTGGCTGCGGTCGTGCACCGCGACGGCGTCGAAGAACGCGCGCTCGTGGATGTGCGCCAGATCGACGAAGGTGCGCCGGGCGTTGAGCTGCGCCACCGCCTCGCGCCCCGCGTCGGTGAGCCCCTTCTCTGCGCGCGCGGCGCCCAGCGGGCTCGAGGTGGCGCCGTAGACGGCGTTGGTCAGGTGGACGAGCGTCGCGCGCACCACGCCGTCGTCGGGCAACGACAGCACGCCATCCGGTGCCGCCTCGAGCGCGTTCAGCCCCTGGATGGCGAGCAGGCACGCATGAGCCCCGCGCGCGCGTGCCTCGCGATATCCTTGCGGCGTCCGCACCTCGGCGAGGCGTCCCCCGGAGCGGGCGATGAGCCCGCGCAGCCGCGCCAGGTTTCGCTGGAACACGCGCCAGCGCGCGCGTGGCGTACGGAGCGGGTTGGTGGTGATCGACCACATCGCCCCGTCCAGGCCGCCGTCGATCATGCGGGGCACGTCGAGATGCCCGAAGAAGAAGCGTCCCAGCGGTCCGCCGCGGTGACGCGCCAGCGGGTCATAGCGCCACAACCGGGACGGGATCAAGGTATCGACGTGCAGATCGATCAACTCGCAGCGTCGGGCAAGCTGCACGGCGTCAAGCGAGCAGCCAATCGCCCTGGCGTGGACCGCCTCGTCGGTCACGTCGTGGAGCGGTCCTCGTGCGCCCTCGCCACGCCCCTCCGACCTTCGCCCGATTGCCATCGCGGCCGGCATTCTGTATTCCGCCCGAACTCGCAACAAGAAATCTCCTCGCGGCACGAGACCATCGCCGGCGGCCTGCGCGTCCGGCGGTCGCGAGGGGGAAAGGTACACCATGCAATACGTCGGCCCGCGGACGTCGGTCCAGGGGCCGCGCGGATGTGTGTCCGCGCGGCTCGCCCTGACATTTCTGACCCTCGTCATGCTGCCGACCGAGAGCTGGGCGCTCGGCGCCCGCCTCAGCTGGCAACCGTCCCCGGACTCGCGGGTGACGGGCTATTTCCTCTACGTCCGCCAGGCCACCATGCCCTACGGCGTCGCCGTCGATGCCGGGGCACCGCACCCCGGGGCCGATGGCACGCTCGCGTACGACGTGTCCGGGCTCTCGGAGAACCAGGTCTACTTCGTCGCCCTCACCGCCTACACCGCCACACACCTCGAGAGCGGCCTGTCCAACGAGCTGCCGATCGGGACACCGAACCCCTGCGTGCAGGACGCGTGCGTCAGCAAGACGCAGTGCTCCGTGGTGAAGCTCCCGGACGGCACCGCATGTGGCGGCCCGGGCGGCGCGCTGTGCGGCGCCAGCTGCCTGGCGGGAAGCTGCGCCGGCATCTCGCCGCACGCGTTCACCCTGGACGGCATGCGCCTCCGCCTGTCCGGCAACGAGCTCCGCGTCACCGCGAGCGGACGGTTCACCTCGTCCCCGTCCTTCGATCCCGCCGCCGACGGCCTCGAGCTCACCGTCACCGATGATGCCGGCACGTCGCTCGCCCAGGTGACGCTCCCCGCCGGCGCGTTCGTCGGCAGCCCCGATGGCAGCTCCATCAAGCTCGTGCGCCAGAAGGGCAACCAGGGACCGGTGCGGCGGCTCCTCTTCCGCACCAAGGGCGGCGAGACGCGCTGGAAGCTCCGACTCTCGGGGGCGCCCCCTGCGGGTCTGCCGAGCGCCGGCGCCGTCACCCTCGAGAGCGGCAGCGCCTGCCTGGCGAGCTCCGTCCTGGCCTGCAGGGTACGCGCCGCGTCGGCCTCCTGTCGCTGACCGGCACCCGGTTCCGGGTCAGCCCGCGGCGGCCACCGGCGCGGCGTCGATCGCGAGCCAGGGCGGGTCGGCCTCGCCCTCGGAGCCGCTGAAGACGAACGTGTCGTCTTCCCGCGAGAAGCCGTTCGACGGCAGGAAGTCGTGGCAGGGCGCATTGTGCGGCGTCACGACGAGGCGCGTGAGGAGCGCTTCGCCGTTTCGCCTCAGCACGCGCTTGATGTGGTTCATGACGGCGCGCTCGATGCCGTAGCCGAACACGCGGCAGCTCAGGACGAACACGGGAATCTCCATCCCGCGGGCGGTCCGCCGGGCCACCGCGATGCAGACGGTGCCGTTCGAGCCGAACCGGTCCGACGCGGACGCGAGCAGGATCGTCGTCGCCGGGTCCTCGTGCCAGCCCTTGACCTCGGCGAACGTCGTCCGGCTGGCCTGCAGGTTGAACTGGTTGGTGCGGTTGACCAGCTCCGCGACGCGCTTCAGATCGGCGGCGTCGGCCTCCCGGATCTGGACCCGGAGCTCGAGATTGGCCAGCAACTCCCGCTCGTCCTCGGCCGAGGCGCGCGTCAGCAGCTCACTTCGCTGATGGTACTGGCGGTACATCTCCGTGCGGTCCGTTCCGCCCGACTCGAGTAGACCGGCCCACAGCTCGAGCCGGCGCCACGCCCGCTCGGACGTGGCGTCCAGGGTGACGATGCCGGGGACGCCCTGCGCCACCATCGCCCGCTCGTCCGGGCGATCGTCGATGAAGACGAAATCCTTCGCCTTCAGGTTGAGGCTCTCGGCGATCCGCTTCGTGTTGCGCACCTTCGAGTCCCAGTTGATCTCGCGGTGGACGAAGTCGTCCTCCCGGAGCAGCCCGCCGGCGAAGTGGACCTTGTCGGGGTCGTTCTTCGAGTTGACCGCCAGCACCACCCCCTTCCGCTTGAGCGCGACGAGCACGCGCTGCCGGTCCAGGTGGTGTCGCACCGCACCTTCGCCGATCACGCCATCCCAGAGCGTGTTGTCGAGATCGCACACCACGAGCTTCTTCTTCATCAGGTCGAGCACGACCGCGACGACGTCCACGTAGACGTCGGCCAGCAGGCGCCCGAGCATCGCCGGATGCTGGTACTCGGCGGCGTGCAGATAGCGGCCGAGGCGGGCCTCGCCGTGGGCACGGATCCAGGAGGTCTCGTCGAGGACGTGCAGATGCTCGAAGGTCTCCCGGTTGAGCGTCTCGACCGCGGCCGCCACCTGCCGGTTCAGGACGGCGGCCAGGCGGCGGCGGCCCGGCGAGGTCGCGATCCGTCGCAGCGTACTGCGCGCGGATCCGTCCGAGCGGATCACCTGGGCCGTGTTGTGCACGATCACCGGACACTCGAAGCGCTCGGCGAGCAGGGCCAGCGTCGGCATCACCTGCGCGAAGGCTTCGCTCCCCACGGCCCGTGCCTGCCACGGTCCCGACGCGGCGGCGCGAAGATGGTGGAGCGGCTCGAGGGAGGGCACGAACTCGTAGGTGAACGGGCTGTAGAACACCGCGTGGTACTGCGCCGGATCGAGTGCACCGATCTCGCGGCGAAGCTGGGCCGGGTTCTTCGAGGTGGCGAAGGTGGGGACGAGCGTGATGCCTTCCGCCGCCAGCGCCGGCTGGGCGAACGTGACGATGTCGAGATACAGACAGTCGCCGACCAGGAGGACGCGCGCCTCGCGCTCCCCTTCGGCGAGCACCGCGGCGTAGGCACGCTCCAGGACGTCGTCCAGGGCGGCCTTCTCGGCCGCGTCGAGCTGGACGTCCAGGACGTCGTGGAAGACCCGCTTCTCGTCCTCGACGACGCGCTTGCGGAACGCGCTGCGCTCGGCGCCCTGGAGGGGGTCGTAGTGCAGCTGCTTGAGCTTCTCTCCGGTGAAGAGGTGCTCGTAGAGCGCGTCGCCGGTCTCGAATCGGAGCGCCAGGTAGTCGACCAGGGGTCGCTTCTCGGCGTCCAGCACGAATTCCACCCCCCCTTCGGCCACCATCCTCGTCGTGCGTTCCCACTCCGCCACGACGTCGTAGAGCCGCTCGCTCAGTCGCTCCCGGTTGTCGGCCAGGGCGCGCGCGAGGCGAGGCCTGGCGACGACGCCTGCGGATCCGCCGCCGCGGCCGTCACGGATCCCTTGTGAGCGACAGGAAAGCGTGGCCATCCGCTGCAACCCTAAAGGACGAACTCTAGCACGGGAATGGGTCGGCGGCCCGCGGGCCCCGCGAGTGCACGTGCCGGGGCCGAGCCTGTATCATCGCCGCCGGTGTATCCGTCGGTTCGAGACCATGGACCACCCGGCGCGCTCGAGCCGGTACTCGTGGCAGCCCAGCCGCGCTGGGGGGCCGTCAGCCGCAACGTCGTCCTGCTCGGACTCACCAGCCTGCTCACGGACATCTCCTCGGAGTCGTTGAGTGCGGTGCTCCCGCTGTACTTCATGTTCGAGCTCGGCATGACGCCGCTGCAGTTCGGGCTGCTCGACGGCCTGTACCAGGGCTCCAGCGCGCTCGTCCGGGTCGCCGGCGGCCTCGTGGCGGATGCCGGCAGCCGCTACAAGCCGGTCGCGCTGGTCGGCTACGCCCTGTCGGCGTTCTGCAAGCTCGGCCTCCTCGTCGTGGGGTCGGCCTGGGCTCCGATCGCCTCCCTGCTGATGATCGACCGGCTCGGCAAGGGACTCCGGACCGCGCCGCGTGACGCCCTGATCACCCTCAGCAGCGAGCCGTCGCGTCTCGGCGAGGCGTTCGGCGCCCATCGGGCCATGGACACCGTCGGGGCGGTGCTGGGACCCATCCTCGCCGTGCTGGTGCTGGCAGCGGCGCCGGGGGCCTACGACGCGGTGTTCGTCATCAGCTTCGCCGTCGCCCTGGTCGGTCTCGCGGTCCTCGCCCTCTTCGTCGAGAACCGGAGCGATCCGCATGCCCTCGCGACGCCCGGGCCGCGGCCGCACGTCCGCCTGCGCGCCGCCTTCGCCAGCCGGCGCTTTCGCGCTCTGGTGGTCGCGGGTGGAATCCTCGGTCTGCTGACCGCCAGCGACGCGCTGATCTACCTCTTGCTGCAACGACGCGGCGCCGTCCCGATCACGCTCTTTCCCCTGTTGTTCGTGGGCACGGCCGTGGTGTATCTGCTGCTCGCGCTGCCCGTCGGACGTCTGGCGGACCGCTGGGGGCGCCACCGGGTGTTTCTCGCCGGCCATGGACTGGTGCTCGGCATCTACGTGCTCCTGCTCACCTCCACCCTGCCCGCCACGGGAATCGCGGCGTGCGTCGGGTTGCTCGGGGCGTACTACGCCGCGACCGACGGCGTCTTGTCGGCGCTCGCCAGCAGCGTGCTCGAGAAGGAACAGCTCACCACCGGCCTGGCGGTCGTCAGCACCACGACGGCGGTGGCGCGGCTGCTGGCATCGTCGCTCTTCGGCGCCGTGTGGAGCTGGCGGGGACCGACCGATGCTCTCGCGGCCTTCGGCGGGGGACTCCTCGTCGCCGCCGTCATCGCAGCCGGCCTGCTACGCGTGAGCCGCCCGTGGGTGGCCGCTCCGGAGTGACCCTCGTGTCCCGTCGCGTCCTGCTCTTCGTCGTGATCGCGGTCTGCTGCGTCGGCGGCGCCGGCGCGTACCTCCTGCACGCCGCCCGGCGGTCGGCCCTGCCAGCCGTCCAGCCGCAGCGGTCGGACGGCGCGGGACGTCCGCTCGCGCCCGGGGAATCCCCGCCGTCCGGTCCGCTGGTCGTCTTCCGACACACCTCGACCGACCAGTACAATGGCGTGCTGGGCGTCTCGCCGCTCGCCGACCCCAGCGCTCCGCGCTTCGTGGACGGACTCCGCTGCGAGCGCGTGCACATGGCCGCGGGCAAGGGCGTCTGCTTGGTGGCCAACCGGGGCGTCTTCACCACCTACCGCGCCGTGCTCTTCGACCAGAGCTTCAAACCGCGCGGCGAGCTTCCGCTGGCGGGCGTTCCCAGCCGGGTCCAGGTCGCGCCCGACGGAAGGCTGGCCGGCACCACCGTGTTCGTCAGCGGTCACTCCTACTCGGACGGCGGCTTCTCGACCCGCACCTCGATCGCCGACCTCGATACGGGCAAGTGGCTGGTCGAGGATCTGGAGACGTTCACCGTACGCCGCAAGGGCCAGCAGATCCAGTCACCCGACTTCAACTTCTGGGGCGTCACCTTCCGGTCGGACGGCCGCACCTTCTACGCCACGCTCGGCACGGGCGCCGAGACGTTGCTGGTCAAGGGCGACGTCGACGCGCGCGTCATGGACGTGATCGAGGAGAGCG
This sequence comes from uncultured delta proteobacterium, assembly GCA_963815115.1. GTDB lineage: Bacteria > Desulfobacterota > Binatia > DP-6 > DP-6 > CAVQLX01. The sequence goes on from CAWFFN010000007.1 coordinate 998,110, forward strand.
TCGAGTGCCCCTCGCTGTCACCCGACGGCCGGCGCGTGGCCTTCAAGCAACGCAGCGGCGGCGTCACCGGTCCGGTGACGTGGCGCCTCTGGGTGCTCGAGCTCGACACCGGCAAGCGGCATCCGCTCGCGGAGACGCGCAACGTGGACGATCAGGCACAGTGGCTCGACGACGGGCACGTACTCTACGCCATCCCCGCCGGAGCCGACCGCCCGACCGTCATGGACGTGTGGGCGGTGCCTGCAGACGGCGCCGGAGAGCCCCGCCTGTTCCTCCCGGGGGCCTATTCCGCGGCCGTCGAGCGGGCAGCCCGCGGATAGAACCCGGCCTGGTCAGGGGCAGACCAGACCGCTGCGCAGGGCCTTCACGTCCGCGACTCTCGCCTGGAGCAGCTGGGTGAACTCGGCCGCGATCTGCGGCGAGATCTGCTTCCGGCCGTTGCGGGAGCGAACCTTGGCGACCGTCGCCAGCAACCGGTGCCCGGCCGAGCGTAGTGCCGCGCGCGCCCGCGGAAGCCGGCCGGCGCCACAGAGCGAAGCCGACCGGTGTACGTCGTCCTGCGCCCGATCGATCCGCTTCCCGATTCCGGAGGCGAGACCCCCGAGCTGCGACGAGGCCTCTTCGGCCCGCCCATGGAGCGCGTCGATGCGGCAGACCACGCCGTCCATGCTGACCGCGGGGTCACATCCCGGAGGCAGCGTCGTGCTCGTGGTGCTGGTGGTGGGGACGGTCGTCGACGAGGTCGTGGTCGAGGAGGTGGTCGAGGTCGTGGTCGAGCTCGTCGCGGGATTCGTGCTGGTCGACGTCGTCGGCGGGACGGTCTCCGTCGTGCTGGTCGTCGTCGAGCTGGTCGGCGGCTCGGTCGAGCTGGTCGTCGATTCCGTCGTGCTCGTCGTGGTGGTCCCGGCCACGATGGTCGTCGTCGTCGAGGCGGTCGTGGTCGAGGTGCCCGGCTCCGTCGTGCTCGTGGTGGTGGTCGACGTAGTCGTGCTTGCCGGGATGGTCGTCGTGGGACCGTCCGCGAAGACGGCCGTGTACGTGGTGTCGGCGTCGGGGGTGGTGATCGTGTGGAACTGGACGCCGGCATCCGACCAGCTGTCGAACGTCAGCGGGCCCTGCGGAGACGGCGCCCCGACGACCCGCTTGACGCCCACCACGCCCGTGAGCTGCGCGGGCGCCGTCACCGGCTGCCCGTCGAGGTTGAGCTGCAGGCCCGGCGGGCTGCTGTCGAGGCGGAGCGTCGCGAGACGCGGCTGGATGGACACCGAGGCGACCCCGGTGAGTCCGAAGGAGTCGGTGGCGCGCAGGACGATCTCGTAGCTGACGTTCGGAGAGGTCTCGCCCGAGTCGTTCGTCTCGAACTGGAGTGACGGCCCGGTCTGCCCGCTCAGGAAAGGGTGGTAGTGCGTGTCATGGTGGAATCGCACCTCCCACTGGAGAGCCGAATCGGACACGGCGCCGTCGTGGGCGTCGCTCGCGCTTCCGGCAACCTGGATGGTCTCCCCGCCCGAGAACAACGAGCCGTCGACGGGCTGGCTGATCGTCACGACGGGCGGCGTCCCGACGGTGATGGGCAGTCGTACGCTGTCGGAACCCTGCGTGTCGCTCACCGTGAGGGTGGCGGTGTAGAGCCCCTGGGCCGGGTAGCCGTGCAAGGGTGCCGCGTCTTCCGACGTCGGGGTGCCGTCGCCGAAGTCCCACAGGACCTGCAGCGGGTCGTCGTCGGCGGCAAACACCACGTCGACGAAGTAGTTCAACGAACGATAGGAGTCCGAGGGAAAGGTGCTGGTGCTGCCGTAGCCGAAGACGCCGTTGTTGCCCGATACTCCCGTCGCCAGCGCGTGCAGCGGTGGAGCATCCACTCCCTGATTCGCGAAGTAGTCGAGCTCGCCGCTGAAGTGTCCGTTCGGGCTGAAGTACGACGCCACGTAGACGGTGTTCGGCACGATCGCCACCGGCGTCGCGAAGCTCACCTCTTGCCAGCCGGAATCGCTCTCCGCGGTGAAGGTCGCCGTCGCCAGCAGGGTGCCGGCGCTCGACCACAGGTTCCCGACGTGCGTGCCCGTGTTGGCCGGGCCCTTGTAGAAGCGGATGCCCGTCACGAATCCCGGCACATCGGACCTGAACTTGACCCCGAGCTCCACCGCGTCGGTGTCGCCGCCGTCCACGATCGCCGGCACCGTGGTCGCGGGCCAGATCGACTCGAGGCCGCTGATGCTCGGAACGTGGGACGATCCGGAGCTGGAGAACTGCACCGCGAGCGGCGGCGCGCCCTGCGACGGCGTCGCCGTGGCGCGCGCCACCGGCGGCGTGTTCGACCCGGTCGTCGCGATGCGGTGCACCTCGCCCGCGATGACGTCGGGGTAGTAGAGCGACCCGTCCGGCCCCGCGATCAGGTCGGTGTTGCCCTGCAGGTTGGTGGCAAAGGGGATCGCCGGCCCGGAGGCGGTGACGCCGTCGGCGGCGAGGACCACCCGGCGGATGAAGCCCACGACGTAGTCCCCGAAGAAGTAGCTCTGCTGGTAGTCTCCCGGGAAGTTCGTTTCGGAGCCGAAGTCGCCGCCGGTGATGGCGGCGCTGCCCTTGGGAAAACCGACGTGACTGTACGTGAAGATGGGCTGAGTGAACTGCGGGAAGGTCGCGGAATTGAAGGTACCCTCGGTCGTGGGCCAGCCGTAGTTCTTCTTCTCCAGGACCCAGTCGACCTCTTCCCAGCTGTTCTCTCCCACGTCGCCGCAGAAGAGCCGGCCGTCGGGATGGAACCTGCAGCGCCAGGGGTTGCGGAAGCCGAGTGCCCACACCTCGGGTCGCGCGTCGAAGAGACCGACGAACGGGTTGTCGAAAGGCACGGTACCGTCGGAGTTCAGGCGGAGGATCTTGCCGTTGAGCGAGTCCGGGTCCTGCGCCTTCGTGTGGATCGCTCCGCCGTCTCCGACGGCGACGTAGAGCTTGCCGTCCTGCGGCCCGAAGCCGATCCAGCCGCCGTTGTGGTTGCCGGCGTCCGAGTCGATGTCGTCGAGGAGCACGACGTGGCTGGTCGGGTCCGCGACGTCCGGATTGCCCTGGTATCCGGCGGTCACGCGAGCGACGCGGTTCTTGGCGGTCTGGCACTGAGGCGTGCCGGGAACCTTGCACACCGAGTAGTAGAGGTAGACGAAGGAGTTGAGCGCGAAGTCCGGATCGAAGGCAACGCCGAGCAGCCCTCGCTCGAGGAAGTCGTCGAAGGTCACCGACGGCTCGACCAGCTGCCTGACGTCGAGGAACGGCGTGCCGAGAAGCACCCCGTCCTTCACGACGCGAAGCTGGCCCGTCTGCTGCGCGATGAACAGCCGCCCGTCGGGAGCGAAGGTGAGACCCACGGGCTGCGAGAGGCCGAAGGCGATGGTGGTGTCCTGGAACCCCGGCGGCACGTCGGCGAGCGCCCAGGCGCCCGAGAGCAGACATGCTGCGGCGGCGAGGACCGCGACGCGAATCCCCGGAATGCGGTGTTTGCGAGGTGCGATATTCATGGAGTCCTATAAGGAGCGGGCCGAAGGCATGGCTCGTGCTTCCCCCCCTGCTATGACGCACGCCTGGACCCGATTGCGTCACTGGGGGCGGACCGGGGATCGGCCTAGCGCGACGTGTCCGCGGGGACTGCGCTCCGCGAGGCCGCGTGCCGCGCACTGAGCCACAGCAGCCAGCCCAGGAATACGAGACAGATGGCGCTCCGCCACTGCCCGAGCAGCGGGATGCCGAGCTGGCAGATCAGCCGGGAGGGGATGAAGAAGAGGCCCAGCAGCACGGCTACCACCAGGCCGGCGCCGGGGCGGCCCCGGAGATGGAGCGTCAGGGAGACGGCCAGGGGTGCCAGGTACACGGCGTCGAGGTCGTGCCCGTAGACGATCGTCAGGGTGATCAGGGGAAGCAGCGCGGGCACGTCGTCCTCGCAGATGCGGTCCCTGAACCACCAGAGGATCGCCGTGAGCATGATCCCGGCGACCGTCAGGTCCAGCGCCGGCCCTCCGGCCGCGGCGATCAGGCTCGGGAGACCGACGACGAAGCAGGAGCCAAGGAGATTCGGCAGGTGCGTCTTGTAGTCCGCGACCGCGCCCAGCCACGCCTTCATCTCCGTGATCGGGCCGTGCAGCAGGAGCGGATACGCCATCAGCAGGCCGGCCACGACGCCCGACACCACGATCATCCGCCAGCGGCGCTCGAGCAGGAACCACAGCAGGGGAAGCATCAGGAGCTGCGGCTTGATGCTCGCGATCGCCAGGCAGACGCCGGCCAGATCCGGCCGGCGCTTGCGATCGAGATACCACGCGCCCTGGAGCGCGGTCGCTCCGACCAGCGATATCTGTCCGAGCCACAGCGTCTGGATGGTGAACGTCGAGAACGCGAACAGCGCCGGGAAGTACCAGATGACGCTTCGAGACGCCGGCAGCAGTCCCGGCGTCACCGGCTCCCACGCCATGCGGGCGGTCAGCCATCCAAGCAACGCGAGCGCCAGCAGATCGATCACGTGCACCAGACGCATCGCGGTGCTCTCGCTCAGGAGCGCGAGCCCCATGTAGAACGGCGCGGCGACGGGCGGGCTGGCGAAGGCCGGCAGGTAGGGATCTTCGCGCGGGAAGTGGCGGTCGAGCGACGACCGGTCGTACGGGCTCTCTCCGGCCAGCCAGCTGCGGCCCGCCGCCTGGAACACGGCGAGGTCCATGGCCCAGACCCCGTGCCGCGCGACACCGAGAATGCCGAAGCCGGTGAGCGCGCTCAGAGCGATCGCCAGCACGAGCGGTCGCGCCCACCGCTGAAGCGCGGCGCCGCGGGGAATGCGAGCGCCGGAGGACATCACGTCGACGGGATCCGCACCAGCCTGGGCCCTCTATCGTGGACCCGGGATTCTCGCCAGCCTGTCGACGAGGACGATCGGCCACGCATGACCTCGACCCGCCGGCAGCGCGTTGCGCGCACCCCGGTCGTGCCGTAGATGCAGGGAGCCACGGCTCCGCGCGCGCCGGGCGCAGCCTCGATCCGCAGGAGACGATGTCGCCATCGATCGATCCACCCCGCCTCTCGCACGCGACGTGGCAACACCCGGCGTTCGCGCTCACCGCCGATCAGGACTGGGCGCCCGCCTGGGCTTCCGAGCAGCTCCTCGCAGCCGCCGCGGCGCTCGGAATGCCGCTGCACGTGTTCCGGACCAACCCCTGCCCCGTGCTCGACGAGGCCGCCGCACGAGGTCGAATCACCCAGGGATGGCATCCGAACTTCCTGCCGGGCTCGGACCACGGCGACACGCCCGAGCAGGTGATCGCCTATTGCCGCGCGCATTTTCCCGGCTGCCGCACCGCCAGGGCGCACTGCTTCATGGAGCACACCATGGCCTGGGACGCGCTCGCCGCGGCGGGGGTCATCGCCGATTCCCAGCTTCCGACCTACTTCCAGGAAGGGCTCGTCCCGCTCATGCATGCGTCGGGCATCTGGCGGCTTCCGGTCTACTTCGAGGACGACATCTTCTTCCGCTCGTTCCCGCTCGATCTGCCTCTGGACCGCATCCAGGCGACCCTCTTCGGGCCCGGGCTGAAGGTGCTCAACTTCCATCCCACGTTCGTCGCCGCGAACGTGCCCTCGCCGGCCTACTACGCCGAGATCAAGACCCGCTGGTTCTCGCCCGCCGGCGACCACCGGAAGCTGGTCCATCCCGGCCGGGGCACCAGGGCGGTGCTCGAGGAGCTGGCGGCACTGGTCACGTCGAAGGGGTTCGCCTTCGAATCCTTCGAGGCCCTGGTCGACCGCCTCCCCGCAGTCGGCTGATCGCGCACGATCCCGGGGATCAGGCCCTGATCGCGAGGACGTGAGTGGTCTCGGGAAAGTGCACCAGCGTGTCGGCACGCGTCGCGAAGAACTCGTCCACCGCCTTCTTCACGCCGGAGAAGGGAACCTTCGCGCCCCGCGGCAGCTCGGGTTCCTCGGCGCAGTAGTCGTGAAACAGCATCATGCCGCCGGGCTCGAGCTTGGGGTGGAAGAACCGGCAGCATTCCATCGCCGGCTCGTACAGATCCGCGTCGTAGTAGACGAAGGCGAAGCGCTCGTCCCGCACGGCCGCCAGCGTGTCCGCGAAGAATCCCGGATGAATCCGGACGTTCGGGAAGGGCGCGAGGTAGCTTCGCACCTTGGGGAGAGTCGTGTCGGCGAACTCGCTGCGTCGCTGCGAGGGGTCGTGCGCCGACAGATCCGGAAACCCCGCGAAGCTGTCGAAGAGGCGAAGCGTCCGCCGACCGAGGATGTCACCGCCCGCGAGCAGGCTGCAGAAGGCATTGCCGCCCTGGAACACGCCGAGCTCCGCGACGTCGCCCGCGAGGTTGGCCCGATCGAGGTGCTTGAGCAGCTCCAGGTAGAGCCAGGTCCCGGCAAAGCCGCTCAGGTTCTGCGGATGGGTGTAGATTGAGAGCACGCGCGCCGTCGCGAACAGCTCGGGCGACGCCTCGATCCCCAGCGAGGCCTTCAGGCGGTGGCGATAGCTCTCGAAGTGCAGGACGGAGCAGTCGATCCAGCCGTCGGGGAAGCTCAGGCCGAATGCTGCGAGGCGGTCCCCGATCGCCCGGATGGCCGCCCCCGTATAGGCGAAGATGATCACGCGATACTCGGCGAGATTCACCCGATCGAGCTCCGCGGGCGACACGATGGGGATGCCGAACAGCGTCGTGCCCTGGGATTCCGGGCTGTCGTCGACGATGAACTCGAGGTCGAGCGGGGTCTCGCGTAACGTGAGCAGGGTGGCAAGACCCGCTCCGTAGCCGATCAGCTTGCTGCGCTTGAGCGCGTCGAGATCGATGTCCATGCCTACTTGATGAACTCTTCCGGAGGCACCTTCTTGACCACGCGCGCCGGATTCCCGAGGACGAGCGTCGCCTCGGGCACGTCCTGGAACACCACCGCGCCGAGCGCGACCACGGCCTCGCGTCCCACCGTGATGCCCGGATGCAGGGAAGCACCCGTCCCGACCCTCGCCCCCGCCCGGATCACCGGCCCCCGGCTCTCGCAGGGAATCGCCCGGCGGTGGCTGATCACCGTGCCCGATGCGGTACAGACCCGGGCTCCGATGAAGACGTCGTCCTCGACGACCGTGTTCTCCGAGAGATACGAGGCGGTGAAGATGAGGCACCGGCTCCCGATCGTGACGTGGAACTCCAGGTTGACCCCGCGCCCCACCACGCTCTTCGCACCGATGGTGCAGTTCTCGCGGACCGAGGCCAGGTCGCCGAGGAAGGCCTCCTTTCCGATCCGGCATCCCGCGTACACGATCGCGCCGGTACCGATCAGCGCGCCGTCCTCGATCGTCGTCTGATTCCCGGTCGCCTGGGCTCCGAGGGTCGCGACCGCCGAGCTGTGCGGCCGCTTCCCGATCACGGCGTGGTCCTGGACGGTCACGCCGCTGCCGATCGCGGTGCCGGGAAAGATCACGACGTGGCTCCCGATGCGCGTCCCGGCACCGATCCGGACGGCATCGTGGATGACCGCGAAGTGCGCGAACGACACGGACTCGTCGATCGTCGCCTCGGGCGAGATGACGTTGCCGTCAGACGGGGGCACCTCGCCGCCTTCCTTCCGGGAACTCAGCTCGACCCGCCGGGGTCCCGTCCCTGCCGCAGCAGCTCCGCGCGCAGCGCGGCGACGGCGGTGAGGGACGGAATGTCATCGGACGAGAAGTGCACGTCGAACGCCTCCTCCACGGCCAGGATCAGCGCAAAGTGACGGAGCGAATCCCACTCCGGGGTGTTCTCCATCGAGGTGCTCTCCTGCACCAGCTCGGGAGAGACCTGGAGGGCCTCCGCCACCGTCGCGACCAGCTTGTCGCTCACTGATCGCCTCGCCAGCTCACACTGAAGAGGTCCTGGCGCGGGCCATCGACCGCCCCCGCGAGCTCGAACCGCCGGCTGCCGTCCCGCTGCTCCTCCAGGAGGCGGAAGCCCGCCCGCTCGAGAAACCCGCCGGCCACCGCGTTGCGTGGTCCCGGCACGAAGGTGGCCCGGATGGCCTCGCGGGAACCCCGCCGGACGCGATCGACGCAGGCGGCGAGGAACGCGTCCTCGAAGCTCCGGCCGATGACCCGGCAGCTCATCATGAAGCTGTCGAGCTCCCAGCGAGCATTGGCCTGCTGGTGCTCGAGGATCGCGAGTGCGATCCAGCCGTGGTCGGTGAATCGATCCTTGAGCGAAGCGGCGATCACCATCCAGCTCGGATCGTTCAGGACGCGGGCCATCTCCGCCTCGGTATACCGCTTGAGGGTGAGATTGAACTGGTTCGTCTTCTGGGTGAGCTGCGCGCTCCGCGCCAGCAGCGAGGCGTCGTTCACGCTGAAGACGGCCTCCATGCGCAGGGATCGCAGGAACTCCTCGGGGCTGCCGCACTCCTGCAACGCGGCGGCCGTCTGCGCCCGGGCGCGGTACTGCTCGGTCTTGGCGCGGTCCTCGCTGGTGACGTTCGCCTTGTAGAACCATCGCCACGCCAGCTCCTCGCCGAAGGCCGGGAGACCGGCGGGATCGGACGGGAATTCCGGGACCGTGACCTCGGGAAGCGCGGATCGCACCTGCTCTCGCTCGACGGGATTGTCGTCCACGAACACGAAGCTGTCCAAGCCCACCCCGAGGGTGGCGGCGAGCCGGCCGAGCCCCTCCGACTTCGACCCCCAGCCCACGTGGCGGGCAGCGATACGATCCGGCCGCAGCACCATCTCGGGGCGGGTCGCAAAGACCTCGTCGACGTCCTCCGGGTTGTTGCGCGAGCACAGGGCCACGAGCACGCCCCGGCTCTCGAGCGCTGCGACGGTGCGCTGGAACTCCGTGTAGGCGCGTCCGATGCCGTCTCCGCCGAGACGGATGCCGCCCACACCATCCTCACCGACGATCCCGCCCCAGAGCGTGTTGTCGCAGTCGAGCGCCAGCACCTTCTTCGTTCGCCCCAGGACCGCGTTCCAGTGGGACGCGAGCCGCTCGGCGAGGGCCTTCATGCCTCGAGCCGAGAGCGGCATGCGGGCCAGGAAGTCCATCCGGGCGTCGTAGGTGACGCCCGCGCCCAGCGCGTGGGTCACGCGCTCGCGCTCGAAGAGCGACCAGCCCGCTGCTTCCCGGCACCGGCGCCGCACCTGGGCGTTGAACACCCCGGTCGCGACCGCCACGGGATCCAGCTCGGAATCGTTCAGGCCGGCGACGGCACCCGGGAACTCCACCTCGGCGGTGGACAGGATCCAGCTCACCTCCGGATGCCGCGCGGACAGCGAGGAGATGGCCCCGAGAAGGAATTCCGCCGCCTGGGTGCCAGCCTCCTCGGGAGCGATCTCGGGACGGGGTCCCGTGAGCTGCCGCTCGAAGAGGTCGCGCGCCTCCGGAAAGACGACGGCCGCGCGGGGCGGGTCGCTCTCGAAGTCCTCGTCTGCTCCCGACCACAGCCGGAGCTCGCGATCGAACCCGCAGACCACGATCTCGGGCTTCAATCCGTAGCTCTGGAGCGCTTTCCGGAAGACCGGGGCGAACAGCTCCCACGAGGCGCGGCCGACGACGAAGATGCGCCCATCGCTCATCTCTCGACCCATTCGATGAGTCCCAGCGCGTGGTAGAGGACGAAGGCCATGCGTCTGCCCTCGAAGGCCTGCGAGGGCACCGGCGGGCGCACGACGATGCCGCCACTCGATCGCGCCCCCTTGATCATCTCGTCGAAGTTGTCACACCGGAAGCACAGGTGATCGGGGTGTCCGCTGTCTGCTCCGGCGGTCTTGATGCGAGAGCCGGCACAGGGTTCCACGAGCTCGATGCGGCCGCCCTGGAAGGTCAGGAAGGCGACCCGGACCTGATCCGCGCTCACCAGCGTTGCGGGCAGCTCCACTCGCGCACCCAGCATCTCCCACCTCCGGGTCGACGCTGCCATGTCCGTCACCAGGTAGGCTGTGTGATGGAGCTCCGGGTTCTCGGGAGCAGGTACCATTCTCGACCGAAATTATCGCTCGGGAGGGGGCATGTGTCGAGCGACCGACACGACGGGACGGTGAGCGCGCCAGTGCACGCGGCGACGAGCAGCGGAGCACTGCGTCCGCCGTCGTCGCCGCACGCACATCGCGCGAAGCGACTCGAAGCAGATCAGGGCGTCGTGAAGATCACGTCCACCCAGTAGTTCAACGTCCGATACGTGGTCGTCGGGAAGACGCTGGTTGCTCCGTACGAGAACACGCCGTTCCCGCCCGAGACGCCGTCCGCCAGGGCATGGAGAGGCGCATTGTCCACGCCCTGCCCTGCGAAGAAGTCGAGGTTTCCGCTGTAGTGCCCGTTCGGTGCGAAATACGACGCCACGTAGGTCGTGTTCGCGGCGATCGCCACGGGGGTGGCGAAGTTCATCTGCTGCCACCCCGAAGCGGACTCGCCCGTGAAGTTCACCGTCCCGAGGCGCGTCCCGGCGGCCGACCAGATGCTCCCGACGTGGGTCCCCGTGTTCCCGGGGCTCTTGTAGAAGCGAATTCCCGTGATGTGCCCGGCGACGTCGGAGCGGAACTTGACGCCCAGCTCCACCGCGGCGGTGTCGCCGCCATCCACGATGGCCGGGACCGGGTTGCCCGGCCAGATCATCGTGGTCGCCGCGTTGATGGTGATGCCGAGCGCCTTGGTGGTGTTCTGCGCACCCGCGGTCACCCGGACGGTGAAGTTCGACGTGCCGGTCGCGGTCGGGGTGCCCGAGATCACGCCCGAATTCGCGTTGAGCGTCAGTCCCGCCGGCAGCGTCCCGGTGGCGAGCGCCCACGAGTACGGGGGCGTCCCGCCGCTGGCCGCCAGCGTCGCCGTGTAGGCGCCTCCCACGGTGCCCGCGGGAAGCGACGTCGTGGTGATGGTCAACGGACCGGCCGCGACCGTGAGCCCGGTGCTCCCGGTGACCGAACCGAGCGTTGCCGAGATCGTCGTCGTCCCGGTCGACACCGCGGTGGCCAGCCCGCCGGTCGTCACCGTGGCCACCGCCGTGGCCGACGACGCGAAGGTCACCTGATTGGTCACGTCGAGCGTGCTCGAGTCCGAGTACGTCGCCGTGGCGGTGAACTGCTGCGTCCCGCCCGTCGTGATCGTCGGGTTGGCGGGTGTCACCGCGATCGACGTCAGCGTCGGTGGCGGCTGCGGGCTGAACACGACGTCCACCCAGTAGTTCAACGACCGGAAGCTGTTCACCGGGAAGGTGCTGGTCGCCCCGTACGCGAACACGCCGTTGGGGCCCGACACGCCGGTCATCAGCGCGTGTAACGGGGGAGTATCCACGCCCTGCGTCGCGAAGTAGTCGAGATTGCCGCTCTCATGAGCGTTGGGAGCGAAGTACGAGGCGACGTAGACCGTGTTCGCCTGGATCGCCACCGGCGTGGAGAAGTTCACCTGCTGCCAGCCGGTGGGCGTCTCGCCGGTGAAGGTCGCCGTCGCGAGCCGGGTTCCGTTGATCGACCACAGGCTGCCGATGTGGGTGCCCGTGTTCGCGGCGCTCTTGTAGAAGCGGATCCCGAGGATGGAGCCCGCCGTCTCGGAGCGGAACTTGACGCCCAGCTCCACGGAGGAAGTGTCGCCGCCGTCCACGATCGCCGGCGTCGGATTGCTCGGCCAGATCGTCACGGTCGGCATGCTGACCGTGATGCTCAGGGGACGCGTGACGGTGTCCTCGCCCGCGCTCACCTCGGCGGTGAAGTTGAAGGTGCCGACCGCGGTCGGGGTTCCCGAGATCACGCCACTGCTCGCGGTGAGTGTGAGGCCGTCCGGCAGGGCTCCCGCCGCGATCGACCACGTGTAGGGCGGCATCCCGCCGAGTGCCGACAGGTCCGTGTTGTAGGCCGTGTTCAGGGTCGCCGGGGGCAGCGAGGCCGTGGTGATGGTGAGCGGCCCCGACTGCACGGTCAGTCCGGTGCTTCCGTTGACCGAGCCGAGGGTTGCGGTGATGGTCGTCCCACCCGCACCGCCGGCCGTGGCGACGCCCGCTGCGTTGATGGTCGCCGCCGCCGTGTTCGAGGAGGTCCAGGTCACCTGGTTGGTCAGGTCCTGCGTGGTCACGTCCGAGTACAGCCCGGTGGCCGTGTATTGCTGCGTTCCGCCCACCGTCACCGTGGCGTTGCTCGGCGACACCTGGATCGTGGTGAGCGTGGGCGACACGACATTGACGGTGCGCTGCGCCGGGGTGCCGAGGTTGGCGCTGTCATCCACCGCGCGCGCGCGAAGGGACGTGGAGCCCACCACGGTGGGCAGCCAGGCATAGGTCCAGGACGTGCGTCCGACCGCGGGATGCCAGGTCACCCCTCCGTCCGTCGACACCTCGACGCCGCCCACCTGTCCGCCGGTGTCGCTCGCCGTTCCGCTGATGGTCAACGGCTTGCCGTTCGAAACTGTCGCCCCGGCCGCCGGCGACGTGATGGTCGCCGTGGGCGCGGTGGTGTCGGCCGAGGCCGTGGCCGCGACGAGTCCGGACTGTAGCGAGGTAGGCTGCACGCCCATGTCGGCGAACAGGTTGACCGTCGCCTGCTGCATGTTCGCGTCGGTCGCGGGTCCGGCGTAGTCGTGCTGCGCGTCCAGGCCCCAGGGCCACTGGATGGTGCCGGCGCCGAAGACGAGCGAACCGGAGGAGTTCTTGTAAAGGGTGAGATGGTGAGTCGCCGTGCCCGACGCGTATGTCGTGCCGTAGTCCTGCAGGTACTGCACGCCGGACACGGTCGTGCTCGACATGCGGACGATACCTGCCGGTCGAACGCCGTTGTCGATATCCTCGTCCCACTCGGTACCGAGGACGCCCGTCGGGAGCGTCGCGGTCTGGCCCGCGGCCAGCGAGGCGATGCTGGTATTGCGCCAGAAGCGCATCTTGCCGTCGGCGGCGGGAACCAGCATCGCGTCGTTGCGGATCCCGTTGACCGTGAAGAGCGACCCGTTGAGCGCGTTCTCGGGACGGCCGCCGTCGGCCGGCGGGCTGAAGCGCGGGTCGCGCCACGAGCCCGTCCACACGTTCGGCATGGGATCGATCTTGGCGTTGGCGTGCGTCTCCTTGTAGCAGACCAGCGTGCGGTACGGCGTGTTCGAGCCGTCGATGCTGTTCTCCCAGCGCGTCTTCCAGAAGCCGTGGTTGCCGCTGAAGATCGCGATGTGGACGCCGGCGGCGCGCGCCGCCTCGACGTTGGTCCGCTCGCCGCCCGACCAGTACTCGTCGTGGCCCACGGGCATGTACACGCGGTGCTCCAGCAGCTCGGACCCGCGTCGATCGGTGTCCATCCCGGTCGTGTAGCTGACGTCGTAGCCGTTGCGCTCGAGCCACCGGACCATCGGGTACTCGGTGTTGAACAGCCAGCTCTCGGTCGAACCGTTGGGGAACTCGCAGCAGCGCGTGGTGAACGGGCGGTTGTAGCTCACCTTGTAGGCGCGGCCGACCGGCGAGCCGAAGTAGAGGCTGTTGCCGCCGTAGGTGTTGTAGGCCTGCCAGGTGGTGTCCGAGGTCTGGAACAGCAGGTCGGAGTGGCCGGCATCGTCACGCACGATGAAGGGGATGTGGCTGGCGCGGCCGTCCTCGGGATCCTGGCGCACCAGCTTGGCGACGTAGATGCCTGAGGTCGCGGTCGCCGGCACGCTCCACGACGCCGACACCGCCCAGTTGCCGCAGTCGACCAGGCCGGTGGTCACGTCGGAGAGACACGCAGGCTGGCTCTGCGGCAGCGTCGCCGACGGCTGCACGGTCGCCACCAGACGCGCGCCGAGGCCGCCGTAGTAGCCGAGACGGTAGATGTCGATGCGATAGGTGCTCGAGCCGGTCTGGACCTTGAAGTCGACCGCCTCCCCCTTGTTCACGCTGATGTCGGTCGCGAAGCCCTGGATGTCGGGGTCACCCGCGCCGCTCACGTCCCACTGGCTGGCCGGGTTGCCCGGGAGCAGGTTCTCCGCTGCGATCTCGTTCTGCCCGATCGAGACGACCAGGCTCTGGGTCGCCGTCTGCGCTCCCGAGGTCACGCGCACGGTCACCGTCGACAGCCCGTTCGCCGTGGGCGTCCCCGAGATCACCCCGGTGCCCGGGGCCAGCGTCAGGCCGGCGGGCAGGGTCCCGCTCGCGATCGACCAGGTATACGGCGAGCTCCCGCCGATCGCCGCCAGCGTCGCGCTGTAGGCGGTGTTCTTCACGCCGACCGGGAGCTGCGTCGTCGTGATCGTCACGCCCCCCGGCGGCTGGACCGTGAGGGTCGTGGTCCCGTTCAGCTCGCCCAGTGCGCCGGTGATGGTCGTCGTCCCCTGGCTCACGGCCGTCGCGCGGCCCGTGCCGTTGATCGTCGCGATCGCGGGGCTCGCGGAGGTCCACGTCACCTGCGTGGTCAGGTCCTGGGTGCTCTGGTCGGAGTACGTGCCGGTGGCCGTGAACTGCTGCGTCCCGCCGATGCCCACCGCCGGATCGGCCGGCGTCACCGCGATCGACGTCAGCTGCGCGGTCGCCTGCGCGCTGAACACCACGTCGACCCAGTAGTTCAGGGAGCGATAGGTGCTGTTGGGGAAGACGCTGGCGGCGCCGTAGGCGTACACGCCGTTGCCGCCCGATGCCGCGTCCGCCAGGGCGTGCAGCGGCGGGTTGTCGAGCTGTTCCACGAAGTAGTCGAAGTTGCCGCTGTAGTGACCGTTGGGGGCGAAGTACGACGCGACGTAGGTGGTGTTCGCAGCGATCGCCACCGGCGTGGCGAAGTTCACCTGCTGCCATCCCGAGGCCGTCTCGGCGGTGAAGGTCACCGTGGCGAGGCGCGTGCCGGTGCTCGACCACAGGTTGCCGATATGGGCGCCCGTGTTGCCCGCGCTCTTGTAGAAGCGCAGGCCCGAGACGAAGCCGGGCACCTCGGAACGGAACTTGACGCCCAGCTCGACCGGGAGCGTATCGCCGCCGTCCACGATGTCCGGCGTCGGGGTGTTCGTCCACAGCGTGTAGCCGCCGGCCGGCGCCTCGCAGGCGTCCGTGGTCGCGTTGCAGGTCTGGCCCACCGGGCACGACGACGTGCTGACGCACACGCCGTTGGTGCAGAGATCCGCCGTGCAGGCGATGCCGTCGGTGCACGGCGCCGTATTGTTCTGGAAGACGCAGCCGGTGACGGCGTCACAGGAGTCGTCCGTGCAGGGGTTGCCGTCGTTGCAGACAGGCGGGGTGCCCGAAATGCAGGTGCCCGCCTGGCACGTCTCGACGCCGTTGCAGGCGTTGCCGTCGGTGCAGCTCGTACCGTTCGGCGCCTTCACGTCCGTCGGGCAGGCGCCGCTGGAGCCGGTGCAGGCCTCCGCGATGTCGCAGGGGCTCGCCGGTCCCCGGCACACCGTGCCGGCGGCGACGAACGTGTCGGTCGGGCAGGCCGGGCTGGAGCCGGTGCAGCTCTCGGCCTGATCGCACACGCCCGACGCCGGGCGGCACAGCGCGCCGGCCACGGCGAGGACGTCGGCCGGGCAGGTGGCGCTGGAGCCGGTGCAGGTCTCGGCGACGTCGCAGAGGCCGGCGGCCGGCCGGCAGACTGCCCCTGCTCCCGCGAACTGGCAGCCGCCGGTGCAGCAGGCGCCGCCGTCACAGGCTTCGCCCGGATCGATCTGGCCGTTGCCGCACTGGCCGGTCGCGCTCACGATCACCGTCGCGCTCTGCGAGGCGGTACCGTTGCGCTGATCGGTCACGGTGAGGGTCGCCGTGTAGGTTCCCGCGCTGGCATAGGTGTGCGCCGGATCGGCCTGCGTCGAGTTGCCACCGTCCCCGAAGTCCCAGCCGTAGGTGAGCGTGGTGAACTCGGGGTCGGACGACCCCGAGCCCGTGAACTGCACGGCCAGCGGCGCGACGCCGCCCAGCGGATTGGCCGACACCACCGCGACCGGTGGCTGGTTCACGTACTGCGCGGTGTAGGTGGCCGGGGCCGTCCCGACCAGGAAGTCGTGCGAGGTCCCGGTCACCCCGTCGGCCCACTTGAAGAACGTGAGCCCGCCCTGGATCGGCTCGACCGAGACCGTGTCCTCGGATCCCACCACGGGGTGGGCGAGCAGCGGCGACGCCTGCGTGAGGCCTTCGTTCTCGTAGTTGACCAGGAGGCCGATGGGATCGGTGGTGAGCGTGATGAGCGTGGTCTGCGGGAAGATGTTCACGCACTGGGTATCGGTGAGCGTCTGGTCGACGGTGGCCGTCACGCAGATCTCGTAGTGCGTGTTGTCACCGTGCTGGATGACGTCGAACGTGCCGCCCGAGCCGCCGGGAAGGAGATTGAAGTGGATGTGCTCGTTGTGATGGAGGCGCAGCTCCCAGGTGAGTTGTGACGGATCGACGGGCTGCCCGCCGGTCGTGGCGAACCCGGCGTAGGTGATCACGTCGCCGATCTGGTACGTGCTGCCGTCCACCGGTGACGTGATGTGCGCGAGCGGGGGCTCGTTGCCCACGGTGACCACCACGGTGGTGCTCCGCGTCGCGAAGGGCGTCGACTGCTCGGTGAGGGTCAAGGTGGCGGTGTACACGCCGGACGCGGTGTAGGTGTAGGTCGGATTCTGCTGGGTCGAGGTGCCGACGCCGTCACCGAAATCCCAGCCGTAGGAGAGCAGCTGCCCATCGGGATCGAACGACCCCACGCTGGAGAACGCGACGGTGAGCGGTGCCGTACCGATGGTGGGCGTGGCGTTGGCCACGGCCGTGGGCGGCGTGTTCCCCGCACCGACGTAGCGAATGCGGCGCACCTGGCTGCCCGACCCGTTGAGCACCACGACGTAGAGGTTGCTGTCGGGGCCGTTCAGCACCTGCACCATGCCGGCGCTGTTCTCCTTGCCGAAGTTGTTGACCGTCGCTTTCCCCTGGGCGTCGAACGTGAGGTAGCGGATCCACTGCCGGTTGTAGTCGAGGATGAACTCGGCGTTCTGGAACTGGGGCGGGTAGACCGTGCCACGGTAGAAGGTCCCGCCGTTGGCCGAGGCGCCGCCGGCGGTGCCGGTGCCGTCGACGTGGCTGTGGTCGTACGAGAAGATCGGCGCCTTCACCGCGCCCGGACCCTGCGAGTAGAGCGCGTTGCACGACGTGCTGGTGCTGCCGTCGTTGCCGTAGCTGCCCTGGCGCAAGCTGGTCGTCACACCGCTCTCGGCCGGCGCCGGATTGCCCGCGGCACCGCCTTCGTAGCAGGGCCAGCCGAAGTTGGCGCCCTTGCCGGTGTTGATCTCCTCCCACGTGTTCCAGCCCACGTCGCCGATGTAGACCTCGTTGGTGACCGGGTGGACCGTGAAGCGGAAGGGGTTGCGCAGGCCCATCGCGTAGACCTTGGAACGGTTACACGTCGGGCAGGTGGCATCGTAGAACGGGTTGTCGGGCAAGCCCAGGCCGGTCGCTGGATCGATCCGCATGATCTTGCCCGCCAGGCTGTTGACGTTCTGCGAGCGGAGCGCGCGGGGATCGACCGCGGTGTAGTTGGAGCCATCGCCGCTGCCGACGAAGAGCGAGCCGTCGTTGCCGAACATGACGGTGCCGATCGAGTGCGAGTCCTCGTCGGAGGGGATGCAGTTGTCGATCGGGGCACCGGCCATGGTGAGGCCGGTCATGCACGACGCCTTGGTGGTGTCGCGGCCGTCGTTCGGGTTGCCGATGTTGGCGGCCGTGCTGTTCGTGCCGAGCAGGATGACGTGTCCGGGACCACCGGGCACGGTCTGCGTCTGGTCGCTCCCGGGCAGCGCCACGTTGTAGCCCTGCGCGGGATCGGCCTCGACGCGAATCAGGCGAGAGACGCGAGCGCCGATCGCGATGTTGGAGAACCCTGGCGGGTTCCAGGTGAACAGCAGGTAGACGTACGGCGTGTGGGGAAAATCGGGATGGATCGCGACGCCCAGCAGACCGCGGTCGTTCGAGTTCGAGACCTGCGAGGTGATGTCGAGGAACGGGGTCGGGAGCAGCGTACCGTTCTGGTACACCCGCACCACCCCGCCCTTCAGCGTGATGAACATCCGGCCGTCGGGCGCGAAGGCGATGCCCGTTGCGAACGGCAGATTGCTCGCGACGACGTCCTCGACGAAGCCGGACGGCGTGAAGGTCAGGATCGCATCCGACGGTGCCGGCTTGGCGATGACGGCCAGGCCGGTGATCAGCGCCACGGCCCAGCCCCAGAAGCGGCTCGGGCGGCGACGGCCGATCGACGACCGGCGGGAGTCACACTTGACGTTCATCACGGCAGGATTCCTTTCATTCATCAACGACTGACTTGCGCACCCCGAAAGAAGCCCCTGGCAGGCCGTGCAGACTCCCGGTGTCCGATTGGCATAAGGGACGGACCGAACTCCGCTTCCGGGTCGCCCTGTCCTTGGCTCATCGGAGGCCCGTTCCCTCCCCGGGACAGTCCTGACGAGAGTCGATGCTCGATCGAGCCCCGCATTCACGCAGTGCAGCAAGGCGTGTGCCGGCAAAAGCCTTATTGAATGGCGGCGTTGCCAGTGCATACGCGCATGATTGATCCGCAGCACCGCGTTTCCGCCAGGGATGGGCCCCGCCACCGTCACGGCAGGGTTGGCAGCGGACACCGCCACTGCCATAGACAGCCCCTCACCGGGGACGGTATGAGGGCCCCGCTCCGCGGCTCGCATGCCGGGGAGCACGTGGCGCAATCACCCTCACCCGAGTGCTCGAACCCTCGATTTCCTCGCTCGGTCCCAGCCAGCCGAGCGACCGCGCGGCCCGGCGAATCGCCCCGGCAGCGATGGCCGCCGACCAGGCGGGGCCGGGGCGGGCCCCGGTCGCGGGGGGCACCTGACGATGTCGCGCACCACCGCTCGCGCCCTCGTCGCCGGAGCCTTCGCGCTCTACGTCCTGCTTCACCTCGTCACCGTCGCGCGCTCGCACATTCCCTGGTTCGACGACACGTTCTTCGCCAGCATCGGCGAGACGCTGCGAAGGACCGGCGAGTTCAGGCTGACCGTCTCGCCGCTCTGGTTCCCCAAGCCCGTCTACCTCTACGGTCCCATCTACTTCCTCCTGGTCGCCGGTTCGTTCGCCACGCTCGGCTTCGGCGTGCTGCAGTACCGCCTGACCGGCCTCGTCGCCGCCTTCGTCCTGCTCGCCGTCGCCTACCGCATTCTCCAGCGCGAGGGCGTCGAGCGACGCATCGCCCTCGGGGCGTGCGTGCTCATGGCGCTGGACCCGATCCTCCTGGAGATCCTCCGCATCGGCCGGATGGACCTCCTGGCGCTCCTCTTCGTCCTGCTCGCCTACCTGCTGTTGGTGGACGCGAGACAGACCACGGGACGCGCGGCCCTGCTGTATGCCGCCGGCTCGGGTGCCCTCGCGTCCCTCGCGGTCCTGACGACCCCGCGACCGGGCTACGCCCTCGTCCCGCTGGGGCTCATCCTGCTACATCGGTGCTGGACCGGCCCGATCGGGTCGCGCGTGGCCCAGCTGCTCGCCTGGGGGGCTGGCTTCGTCCCGCTGTGCATCGTCTGGCTGGTCTACGCTTTCGGCAGCCTGCCGGGACTCCTCGCCTACTTCTCGGAATTCGCCGACACCTATGCGGGTACGGGCCTCGCGACCGTCTCGATCCAGAAGCCGATTCTCGCGATCCTGCTCGTCCTGACGCTGCTCACGCTGTTCAGGGATCCGCGCCGCCTGCTGAACGAGCTCCCGGTCTTCCTCGGACTGGGGATCGTGCTCTTCTTCCTGTTCGTCAAGAACAAGGGAACCTTCGGAGGCGGCTACGCGATCCTCCTCATCCCGTTCGAGTACATGGCGCTGGGCTGGCTGATCGCGAATTGCCCTCCCCTCTCGGGCCCACGGTCCCGTCGAGCCGTCCAGGCCACCTCGTTCGTCCTGCTGCTCCTGCTGAACGGCGGCGCGTTCCTGGCGATCGTCGCATCGGACTTTCTGCTCTGGCCCGCTCTCGACCCGAGCGCGGCCCAGAGCCTGATCGTCGAGAAGATCCCGCCCGGATCGAAGGTGGTGGGCGACGACAAGTTCTACTTTCTCGTGACCCGCGCCGGTTCCGACTTCCAGTACCTCGAGCGGGGCGGGACGGTCGCCGAACGGGTGAGCTATCACAAGGACACGTTCGGCTTCGACTACGTCGTCACGGCCCTGGACGAGAGCTCGGAGATCCTGAGCGCCTACCTCGCCGCCACGAATCTCGTGAAGGTGGGCACCATCGATCACCCGAGCGTCAGCGCGCTGACCAGGTACCCGCTGTTCGCCCGCGGCAAGTTCATGCTCTGGGTCTTCACCACCAACTACGGCGGGACGCTCTACAAGCGGGTCCGTTGACCGCGTCCGACCGTCACAGCCTGGACGGAGTCAGCCCTCGCCGAGCTCCGAGTCCGATGCCCGCCGTTCCCCGCCTGAGGCTCATGGCCATGAGCCAGCCCACGGCCACGCACAGCGCGAGGACGCGAAGATGGAGCAGGAGCGGACTGACATAGGGTTCGAGCAGGCTGTTCGGCAGGGTCACGATCAGCATCAGGCCGAGCGCCAGCACCGATGCAGCGGCTCGTTCGTGCACGTGGCGCCAGAACGCCGGGATGAGGGGGATCAGGGCGGCGATGTCGTAGCCGTGGGCGAAGCCGAAGAGCAGCGACATGCCGACCAGGATGGGCAGCACGTCGTCGTCGACGACGCTGGCCCGCGACCACCAGAACCACCCGAGGATGAGCAACGCCAGCGGCAGGAGGACCGGTGCGTCGACTCCCGCCACGAAGAGCAGGTTGCGCAGCCCGAAGACCATTCGCGATCCGAGGGTGTTGTACGAACCGGCGCTGTATCGCCACGCCGCAGCGGACCAGTCCGACATCAGCTGAACGGGGCCGCTGATGAGGAGCGGCACCGCGGCCAGCGCCGCGACGCCCAGCGCGGCGGCCGCGAGCACCCGCCACCGGCGTTCGAGGACCAGCCACAGCATCGGGAGCGCACTCACCTGCGGCTTGATGGTGGCGATGGCGAGGAGCAAACCGCCGATCAGCCATCGATCGCGCCGGGCCAGGCGCCAGCCCAGCATGAGCGCCAGGATCACGATGAGCGTCGTCTGGCCGGCCCAGATGACGAACGCGGTGGACGGGTTGCCGAGGACGAGGGCGGGGATCGCCCACCACGCCGCATCCCCGAGTCCTGCCCGGCTGCGGCGTCCCGGATCGCGGGCGCATCGCAGGCTGAGGGCGGCGAGCCCCAGGGCCGCGGCGAGGTTGAGGCCGGTCATGAGCGCCCGGGCACCGACCGGCGACCACGCCGCGAGCAGCATGCATAGGGGCGCGATCTGCGGCGGGTAGGCGAAGTCGTAGCGCGCGACCGCTTCCGCGAGCCACGGGTCGGCGGGATGCACCGACCCCGGCACGTAGGCGTTGAGGCCCTCGCGCCAGTAGAGCCCCGCCAGGTACAGGAAGCGCATATCCAGATTGGTCTGCGCCAGTCCGCCGTGTCCCGCCCCGAAGAGGCCGAGGGCGACCGTCACGCCGACGGCGCACAGGAGGATCACCGACCCGAAGCGCGGGTCATGCATGCGCGAATGTCGAACCGACGTCATGCTCCTCGAACGGCACCCTGACGCTCGCGCTGCTGCCGGCGAGCGCGCAGGGATCACGCTGAGCGTGGTGCTCTTCAGGCCGACCAGGCAGCGGGAGCGGTCTGCAACACGTGCCCGGCGGCGGTCTTCGCCTCGATGATGTACCGCGGCCGGCGTCGGGACTCGTCGAGAGCGCGCCACAGGTACTCGCCGAGCACGCCCATCATCACCATCTGGATGCCACCCACCAGCAGGACCACGACCATCAACGACGACCAGCCCTGCACGGGAGCGCCGCGCAGGGAGTTGAGGATCACCAGGGCCGCGTAGACGAAGCCCGCGCAGGCCACGGCGAACCCGACGTACGACATGAACCGGATCGGCACGTAGCTGAACGACGTGACGGAATCGACGACGAGCTTCAGCTTCTTCTTGAGGCTCCACCCCGACCTGCCGTGCAGACGGGCTCCTTTGTCGTAGGTGATGGTGGCCTGCCGGAATCCCATCCAGGTGATGAGGGCGAGGATGCTGGCGTTGCTCTCGCTGAACCGGGAGAAGGCTTCGACCACGTCGCGGTCGAGGAGGAAGAAGTCGGCACCCGTGGCCGGCATCTCCTTCATGTCGACCACGCTTCGCATCAGCCAGTAGTACAGGCGCGAGAACCCGACCGTCGTCGCCTTCTCGCCCTCACGAAGAGCCCGGGCCGCCCACACGACCTTGACGCCCTCCTTCCATTGCTCGAGCAGCTGCGGGATCACCTCGGGGGGATCCTGCAGGTCCGCGGCCAGGGCCGTCACGCAGTCCCCCCGCGCCTCGTGCAGGCCGCACGTCACCGCGGCGTGCGCGCCGAAGTTCCTGGCGAAGCGCAGCCCGCGCACCCGCCGGTCGCGCTCGGCGAGCCGGGTGACGACGGCGAACGTCGCGTCCTGGGAATGGTCGTCCACCACGACCCACTCCCAGTCGAGCCCGAGGGACTCCATGGTCGCGCGGATGCGCTCGTAGAGAACGGGCAGGTTCGCCGCTTCGTTGTACGCCGGAGTGACGATGGAGATCATGGGCACCTCGCTCGATTCAGCGCGCGCCACAGGCGCGCCGCAACCCGTCCGCGACCTGCTCCTGCTCCTGCCGCGTCATCTGCCCATACAGCGGCAGGATGATGCAATGGTCCTGGGCCGCCTCCGAGTGCGGCAGCGCGTGCCGCGCCGCGCTGCCCTCGTAGCTCGGCTCGCGATGGCTGCACATGACGCCGCGCCGGGTCGCGATGCCCTGGTCGAGCATCCGCTGCATGACCTCGCGCTGATCGCACCGAGCGGGCAGCCGCACGCAGAAGCTCTGCCAGTTGCTCCGGGCCCAGTCGGGCTCTCGCGGCTGGATCAGACCGGGCACGTCGGCCAGCAGCGCCCGGTAGCGCTCGACCAGCGCCCGGCGGACGGAGACCACCTCGGGCAGCCGCTTCAGCTGCTCCCGGCCGACGGCCGCCTGGATGTCGGTCATGCGGTAGTTGTATCCGAGCACCGGGTAGGACTCGAAGATGACCGTGTTGGCGCCGTGTCGTACCGTGTCGGGGACGCTCATCCCGTGCTGTCGCAGCAGCCTGCAGCGCGCATCCCAGTCCGCGTTGCCGGTGGTGATCATGCCGCCATCACCCGTGCTCATCACCTTGCGGGGGTGAAACGAGAAGCAGGCGATGTCGCCGTGCGGGCGGCCGATCTTCTCCCACCGGCCGCTCCAGCAGATCTCGCTGCCGCTGGCGCACGCCGCATCCTCGATCACGGCGAGTCCGGCCCGACGCGCCACCGGCAGGATCGCCGCCATGTCGCAGGGCATCCCCATCTGGTGCACGCACAGGACGGCGCGCGTGCGATCCGTCAGCGCGCCCTCGAGCTGCGTCGGGTCGATGTTGAAGGTGTCGGGCTCCACATCGACGAAGATCGGCGTCGCACCGCAGTAGCGGATGGCGTTCGCCGTGGCGATGTAGGAGTGGCTCACCGTGACGACGTCGTCGCCGGGACCCACCCCCGCGGCCAGGAGCGCCAGGTGCAGCGCCGTGGTACAGCTCGACACCGCACACGCGTGCTCGGCGCCCACGAAGGCCGCGAACTCGCGCTCGAAGGCGGCCACCTCCGGTCCCTGCGTGATCCAGCCGCTCAGGATGGCGCGGCCGGCCGCCGCGACCTCCCGCTCGTCCATCACGGGTTTGATGATCGGGATCATGCGGCGACGGTCGCGTTCGCGCGCCACCACTCGACGAGTCGACCGAGCCCCTCGCGGAGATCGACCTGGGCGCGGAAGCCCAGCAGGCGCTCGGCCTTCGCGGTGTCGGCCAGGCGCCGGGGCACCGGGTTGACCTTGCGCTCCGGACCGTACTCCGGCCGCAGGGTGGAACTCATCGTCGCGAGGAGCGCGTCCGCGAGCTGGTTGAGACTCGTCTCCCGGCCGCTGCCGACGTTGAACACGTCGTCGGTCACGTCCGACTGCAACGCCAGGATGTTCGCGCGCGCCACGTCCTCGATGTAGACGAAGTCCATCGTCTGGGTGCCGTCGCCGAGGATGAGGGGCGGCTGTCCGGCGGCGATACGCTCCATCCACCGGATCAGCACCTCGGTGTACTTGCCGTGGATGTCCATGCGCGGCCCGTAGACGTTGAAGTACCGCAAGGCGACGTAGGGCAGCCCGTACATGTCGTTGAACGAGCGCAGGAGCCCTTCGAGCATGATCTTGCTCGCGCCGTACCACGTCCGGTTGTTGTAGGGGTGGTGGTCCTCACGGGTCGGGAAGGTATCGGCCATCCCGTAGATCGACGCGGAGGACGCGGTCACGACCTTCTTGACGCCTGCGGCCTGCGCCGCCTCGACGACGTTGAAGGTGCCGTCACACATCACCTCGAGCGCCGCGCGCGGCTCGGCCGCACAGGCGGTGATCCGCAGCGTCGCCATGTGGATGACCGCGTCGATTCCCTCCATGACCTGGTGAACGGTGCCGACGTCCCGGATGTCGCCGCGCACCAGCGTCACGCGCCCATCCGCCAGCGCGTGCTCCACGTTGCCGAGGCTCCCGCGCTCGAGGTTGTCCACGATGACGATGCGGCCGGGGTCGTGGTCGTGCAGCAGCAGGTCGATGGTCGTCGATCCGACGAGGCCGCAGCCGCCGGTGACCAGGATGTTCGCGCCGTCGAGCTTCATGTCGAGGTTTTTCCGCCTTTCAGAGCTGTCGTGCCGGATTGCCAGCCACTCGCGCGCCGGCCGGGACGTCCCGGATCACGCTGGAGCCCATGCCGACCAGAGCGCGATCGCCGAGACACAGGCCGTTCATGATGCTCGCGCCGCTGCCGATGTAGCAGTTCTCTCCCACCGTGGTGTTGCCGGCGATGGTGACGTTCGAGCCGATCAGGGTCCAGTCGCGCACCACCACGTCGTGATGGATGACCGTGTTGGGCAGGATGCAGACGTGGTCGCCGATGACCGCGTTGCTGGTGATCGCGACCCCGGCCATGACGAGGACGTTCTTCCCCACCACGGCGAGCGACGAGATGCGGGCGCTGGGATGCACGACGCGGGCGAAGCGATCGGCGCCGAGCCCGAGCCCGTCGATGATCTCGCGCCGGACCTGGTAGGACGTCGCGCTGCCGGGGACCGCCAGCACCGCCGCATCGGCCCGCTTCGCGAGCACGCCGCGATCGAAGACCGGATGGCCATGGGCATTCCCGGCCCGCTTCTCCGGCGTGTCGTCCACGAATCCCACGCAGCGGTACGCGTTCCCCAGGCAGTCGAGGGCCTCGAGGCCGTTGCCGTTGCAGGGGAAGATCAGCAGTGGCGACGCGTCCGGCACGTTCCTGGTCTCGCTTCGGGTCATCCCGGGCCGATCACGCGGCCCGGGCGAGGCGGCGCACGGCGCCGCACACCGTCTCGCATTGCGCCGCGGTCAGCTCGGGGAACATGGGCAGGGACAGGACCTCCCGCGCCGCGTGCTCGGAGGCGGGAAACCGGCCGGCGCGATAGCCCAGGTCGGCGAAGGCGGGCTGGAGATGCACCGGGATCGGGTAGTGAACGCCGGTGTGGATGCCGTCGCGCTGGAGCGCGTCCTGCCACTCCTGCCGGCTACCGGTGCGAACGGCATAGATGTGGTAGACGTGGCGCATGGCGGTCGCCGGCGGCAGCGTCTCCACGCCGCCGTCGATCAGCAGCTCGTCGTAGCGCGCGGCGGCGGCACGGCGGGCCTCCGTCCAGTCTTCCAGGTGGCGCAGCTTCACGCGCAGCACCGCGCCCTGGATCCCCTCCATGCGATAGTTGTAGCCCTTCAGCACGTGCTGGTACTTCTTCTCGGCGCCCCAGTCGCGCAGCATCCGGAGCGTGCGCGTGTACTCGGGGCTATCCGTCACCACGATCCCGCCCTCGCCGTACGCGCCGAGGTTCTTGCCGGGATAGAAGCTGAAGCAGGCCATGTCGCCGAGGCTTCCCGCGCGCCGTCCCTTGTACTCCGCGCCGTGCGCCTGCGCGGCGTCCTCGATGACGACGATCCCGTGGCGGCGCGCGATCGCGACGATGGGGTCCATGTCGGCCGGACGGCCGTACAGGTGCACGGGGATGATCGCCTTGGTCCGGGGCGTGATCGCCGCCTCGACGGCTCCCGGGTCCATGGTCAACGTGGACGGATCGACGTCCACGAACACCGGCCGCGCGCCGGTGTAGGCGATCGCCGACACCGTGGCGATGAAGGTGAACGGAACGGTGATCACCTCGTCGCCCGGGCCGACGCCGGCGGCGAGCAGCGCGAGATGCAATGCGCTGGTGCCGCTGTTGACGCCGATCCCGTGCTCGGCGTGACAGTAGGCGGCGAACTCGTTCTCGAACGCCGCCACCTCGCTGCCGAGCGTGAACTCGCAGGTCTCCAGGACCGACGCGATCGCCGCGTCCACCTCGGGCTTGATCGCCCGGTACTGGGCCTTCAGATCGACGAAGGGAATCACGCCATGCGCTCCTGTCGCGGGAGATGGACGGTTTCGCCCTTGCCCCGCATCGAGCTCGTCGCCGCCTCGATCAACTCCACGACGCGCACCCCCAGATGCCCGCCCGTCTGGGGTGCCGTGCCGTTCGCGATGCAGTCGACGAAATGCTCCCCGGCCACGTGCAGGGCCTCCGTGCCGTCCAGCCGCGGAGCCCACATGTCGCCGGTCCGGTACCCGACGCGCATCTGGTAGATCTGCTTCGGGTCGTCCGTGAAGCTGATGCCCTTGTCGTACACCTTGACCTTCTCGCTCGGCTGCAGGTCGTCGTAGGTGATCATCCGCTTGCTGCCGCCGATCAGGATCTGCCGCACCTTCACGGGCGCGAGCCAGCTGACGTTGGCGTGCGCGATGACCCCGGAGTCGTAGAACAGCGAGATGTACGCCAGGTTCTCGGGCGTCCCGGGGAAGTGGTTGATCCCGCTGGCGGACACCGCGACGGGATGCTCCTTCAGGAGGAAGTCCAGGATCGAGAAGTCGTGCACGCCAAGGTCCGAGATCACGTTCACGTCGCGCTGGAAGAGCCCGAGGTTCACGCGGATGGAGTCGTAGTAGTAGACCTGCCCGAGGTCGCCGTCCCCGATGATCTGCCCCATCTTCCGGACCGCATCGGTGTAGATGAAGGTATGGTCGACCATGAGCACGCGCTGGCGCCGCTCCGCCTCGTCGACCAGCTTGCGCGCCTGGAGCGACGTCTCCGCCATCGGCTTCTCGAGCCAGAGGTGCTTGCCGGCCTTGAGGGTCGCCATGCCGAGCTCGAAGTGAGTCGCGACCGGCGTGGCCAGCGCGATCGCGTCCACCGACGGATCGTTCAGGAGCTCGTGAAAGTGCGTGGTCACCTTCACGGCGGGGAACCGCCGCTGCACGGTGGCGAGCTTCGCCTTGTCGAGGTCCGCGACGGCCGCCACCTCGGCGCCCTGCATCTCGGCGAAGTTCCGCACGAGGTTCGGACCCCAGTAGCCGTAGCCGATGATGCCGATTCTGATCATGCCGCGGTGCCCTTCTCGATGGAGATCAGCGCGATGCCGGCGAGGATGACCGCCAGCCCCAGCACCTGTCGCCGGGTGAGAGACTCGCCGAAGACGACGACGGCACCGGCGGTCACCAGCGTGAACGTGCAGCTCACCAGCAGCGGATAGGCGACGCTCAGCCGCTCCGTGGCGACCACGCGGAACCAGACGACGCTGGCCAGAAAATACAGGATGAACCCGGTCGTGAAGCGCGGCTCCAGGAACAGGCGGACGAGCGAGCGCATCGTCTCGGCGAGACCGCCGAACGAGAAGCCGCCCGCGGCCACGATCCCCGAACGCAGCAGCAGATTGGCGGCCATCGTCAGGGCCGCGGTCACCAGGACCAGCACCAGACCACTTGCCGACATCGTCAGCGCCCTCGCGTCCGCGCGTCGCCGACGACCTTTGCAGGCACCCCGGCGACGATCGCGTGGTCGGGCACGTCGCGGGTGACCACCGCCCCGGCTCCGACGAGGGCGCCCTCGCCCACCGTCAATCCCCCCAGGATGGTGGCGTTGCTGCCGATCGACGCGCGCGATTTGACCACGGTCCGGATGACCTCCCAGTCTGCGGCCGCCTGGAGCGTTCCGTCCTCGGTGACGGCGCTCGGATAGGTGTCGTTGATGAACATCACACCGTGGCCGACGAAGACACCGTCCTCGATCGTCACCCCTTCGCAGATGAAGGAGTGACTCGATATCTTGCAATTGGATCCGACGGCGGCGCCTTTCTGAATCTCGACGAAGCTGCCGATCTTCGTCCCACCGCCGATGCGACAGCCGTAGAGATTCACCTGGTCGGGGTGAAAGACCACGACGCCGGGCGCCAGCTCCACGTCTTCCGCTATCATGGCGTCCTCCCGTCCACCGCACCTCCGGAACGCCGCTGCCGTAGAAGCGGCCGCACGATACGCTGCCGGTACGGGCTCCGGCAAGCCAGGCCTCCGGCCACGGTGCCGGGATGCGTGCCGCGCTCGAGCCGGGACGGCTGCCGCACGGAGCCGGCCCTCATGCGGCGTGCTCCGCCACCATCGCGCCGCGCAGGACGCCGACGATGCGCTCGCTCGCGCGGCCGTCGCCGTAGGGGTTGTGTGCGCGCGCCATCGCGTCGTACGCCGCCCGATCGTGCAGCAAGCGCTCGGTCTCGGCCACGATCCGGCGGCGCGAGGTGCCGACCAGCCGCGCGGTGCCGGCCGCGATGCCCTCGCCGCGCTCGGTGGTGTCGCGCAGCACGAGCACGGGCTTGCCGAGAGCGGGTGCCTCCTCCTGGATGCCGCCCGAGTCGGTCAGCACCAGATGGCAGCGACGGAGCAGGCCGACGAGCTCCCAGTAGCGGAGCGGCGGCAGGAGGTGGATGCGGGGATGCCCCTGCAGCACGTGGCGCACGGCACTCTGAACCTGCGGATTGAGATGCACCGGGTACACCAGCTCGACGTCCGGGTTGCGATCCGCCAGCTCGCGGAGCGCCCGGCAGAGCTCTCTCAGAGGCGTCCCGAAGCTCTCGCGGCGGTGCGCGGTGACCAGGACGAGGCGGCGTCCCGCATCGACCGGCAGGCGCAGACCCCCCGAGCGGCCGGCGAGTCGCTCCACGGCCCACAGCAACGCATCCACCACCGGATTGCCGGTGACGACGACGTGCGACGCGGGCACGTGCTCGTGCAGCAGCTGATCGCGCGCCTGCGCCGTGGGCGCGAAGTGCCAGCGCGCGAGCGTGCCGACGAGCCGGCGGTTCGCTTCCTCGGGAAACGGAGAATCGAGGCGATGGGTGCGGAGGCCAGCCTCGACGTGGCCCACGGGAATGCGCGCATGGAAGGCGGCCAGCGCCGCCGCCAGCGTCGTGGTCGTGTCGCCCTGCACCAGGACGAGCGCCGGGCGTACGGAATCCAGCACCGCGGGGAGCCGCTCGAGCACCCGAGCCATGACCTCGCTCGGTGTCTGGTTCGCGCGCATCACGCCGAGGCGGTGATCCGGCCGCAGGTCGAAGAAGCCGAGCACCTGGTCGAGCATCTCGCGATGCTGATCCGTGGCGCAGACCACCGGTTCGAGATCGGACGACGGAGCCGCGAGCGCGCGCACCACCGGCGCCATCTTGATCGCTTCGGGACGGGTGCCGAAGACGCACAGGACGCGGGGCCTATCCATCACGAGGTGGCGCACAGGCGCCGGAGCGAGGTGGTGTCGAGCGCGTGGTGGCGATCGCGGTAGAGGTAACGAGGCCAGCCGTGCTCGTAGCGCTTCGGCAGCACGCGCAGGGCGGCGAAGCGATCGCCCAGATCGCAAGCCAGCACGTATTCGTCAGTCAGGAAGGCAAGCACGTCGCGAGTCTCGAGAGGTTGGTTGGCGATGATGAAGGCAGGTCCGCCGGGGGCTAGCGCGGGCGCTGCGAGGCGGCGAACGACCGGACTGTCGGCCGCGTCGCGGCCCGGGCCCCGCACCAGGTCCTCGAGCGCCACCCAGTGGGCCGCCGGCCGGAGCGTGTAGCCGCTCGGCAGCTGACCCTGCCAGGGACCGAAGACCGGGCCGCCCAGACCGCGCAGATATCCGACGAGATCCGCGTACGCCGCATGAGCCCCTGACGAAGGCAGAACGGGCCGTGGGTCATATGCGAGGGTGATGAAGGCCAGGAGGAGTCCAATCGCCGGTAGCGGGCGCCGGTCCCATTCGGCCAGGCCGAGGGTTCCCACCAGGATGAACCAGGTCCCCATGGGGATGAACACGTTCTCCGCGGACCCACGGTCGAGGGCCCCCATGAAGCCCGAGAGCATGGCGTAGACGAGCTGCACCCTCCAGGCATCGGGCCCCCGCCAGTGCCGGGCCAGGCTGACGACGCTCGCGGCGGCGAGCACGGGATAGAAGAGCCCGATGAACCCGAGATAGCGCAGCATCGACCGGGCGCGCAGATCGACACCCCAGTGCCGCGGCACCTCCCAGGTGAAGTAGTGAAAGTAGGGGCCGAAGAGCGCCGGGCCCGCGAAGACGTACAGGCCGGGACCGAGGACGATCGCCACGACCCACGACGGCCAGCTCCGCAGCCCGTCGCGGAGCGAGAGGTACGCCAGTCCGCCGATCACGAAGAGCGCGCCGTGCTGCTTGAACCAGAACGACGCCACCAGGATCGCCACGCCGGCCATGCTCCCGAGCTGCGAGCGCGTGCGGTCGAGCACGAACGTACCGGCGAGCGCAGCGAGCAGGAAGCAGGCATCGGAGTGCGCCGTGGCGAAGTAGCACTCCATGACGTCGTAGGCCGCGGCGAAGAGCCCGATCGCCACGAAGCCCCACCAGCCGCTGCCCGTCTTCTCGCGCAGCACCAGGAAGATGATGAGCGCGCTCAGCGCGGCGGCGGCCATCGAGATCAGCCGCAGGACGGGGAGGCTGACACCGCCCAGATACCCGACGGCCGCTCCCACCTCGTAGTAGAGCGGATTGTACGCCAGGGCGACGAACTCGGGGGCCGGCGCCGTGTAGATGGGACCGCCCGCCGCCGCGCGCTGGACGTGCTGCAGGACCGTGCCCTCCATCACGTCGAGGTCGAGGGGGAAGCCCACCTGCCGGGTCCAGAGGAAGCCGAGCAGCAGGAGGTTGGCCGCGGCGAGAACGACGAGGAGGGGCCGCAGCACGCGTCCGAGGCGGGGCCGACGGCGGAAGGGCAGCAGCAGGACGGCGACCAGCACGGCCGCGACGAAGGGCGCGGTCATGCGAGCGACGAACAGGCCGCTCATCGCCGCCTCCCGTCCGGCGCCACGAGGTACGCCGCCACCGCATCCGCGACGCGGCGGTGGCCCGCCGCGGTCCAGTGCATGTTGCCCGGCTGATAGGGACAGGAGCCGCCGCGTAGCACGTCGCGCAGGTCGTGGTACTCGGCCCCGACCGCCGCCGCGAGCTCCGCTGCCCAGCGCTGCGGGCGTTCGGTGTCGAAGCGCCGTGCGTCGCTCAGGTCCGTGCCGCGCGGCCAGTAGGCGAGATCGTGGGGGTCGCACACCTGGCCCGGCGCCGGCACCATCAGCACGACGAGACGCGCGCCGATGCCATGAACGACGGCCGCGATCTCGCGCAGCCGCTCGGCCGTGATCGGGCGGCCCCCCTCCAGCCCGGGCCGGTCGCGCTCCAGCGCCGCGAAGTTGCCGAGGCTGTACCCGCGTTTCGTCGGCGTGCCGGTCAGGCGGGCGTACAGCGGCTGCAGCAGCTCGACCTTCACCAGATCGCGCAGGGCCGGCAGGGCCAGGATGCCCGACCACGTAGCCGGGCTCGGCCGCGCGAACCCGATCGACTCCCGGAAGTCCGCCTCGCTGGTCAGCGCGTCGTCGAAGTCGTTGACGAACATCTCGACGACGACGACGTCGGGGCGGAAGCGCGGGGCGAACTCCCGGATCACCGCGGCCTCCTGATTCGGCCCGTAGCCGGTGATCGCGAAGTTCAGCACCTCGGCGTTCGCGCCCAGCGTGCGCTCCAGGAGGCGGGGCCACGCGAGCTCCGTGTCCACGCCTTCCGCGCTGGTGAAGGCGTCGCCGGTGACCAGCACCCGGAACGTGCCGGGAACGCGGCGCTCCGTCCGGTCGGGACCGGGGAAGCCCAGCGCGTTGGAACGGACGACGTAGTCGTAGCCGAGCCACCGCAGCCGCGTCTCGGTCGACGGCTGGAGTCGCCAGCCGAAGGCCTCGTGCGGCTCCAGGCTGGGCCGCTCGCCCCAGCCCCAGACCTCGCGCGGATCGAAGCGCCGTACGGTCAGCTCCGCGCCGACCAGCACCAGCGCGATGCCACCTCCGGCGAGTCCGAGCGCGACCGCCACGCGGCGCCATCCCAGGCGCCGCAGGCGAGCCGCGCCGGAGCCGACCGTCCATTCGAGTGCGACGGCCGAAGCCACCGTGAGGATCAGCGCGGCGGCGACGCCCGCCGTGATGCGACCGAGCCCGCCGGCGGTCCCGTGCGGCACGCACAGCGCGACGAACGGCTGGTGCGTCAGGAAGAGCGAGTACGAGTGGCGCCCGAGCCAGCTCCACCCGCCGCGCTCGCCTCGGGCACCTGCCGGACGAGCCGCCGACGCATAGACCAGGCCGAACGCGCCAGCACCGAGCAAGAACGGCGCGACGGTCATGCCGAGCAGGCCGAGCGAGAGCACGGTGCCGGCGACCCAGGCTGCGAGGGCCGCGAGCCGGGTCGTCCGCCGGCGCAGCCAGGCGTCGGTCGCCGCCGGCCGGGAGTCCATCCACCCCGCCAGCGCCATGCCGAGCGCGAACTCGGGCAGGCGCGTGACGAAGATGGCGCCGCGCGACCATGCGTCGAGGTAGTCGTGGAAGACGAGCAGGCCCGCGCCGCGCACGACGAAGGCGAGCCCGAGCGCGGCCACCAGGAAGCGGGTCGCCCCGAGCCGGCGCAGCGCGGCCCAGAGGAGCGGGTACACCGCGTAGAGCTGGACGACGAGCCCGACGTACCACCAGGCCGGCGCGAAGTAGTACAGCTGGTACGGCGTCACCCGCACCGCGAGCAGGTCGAGCCAGAACGTGCGTTCGCCCGGATCGAGCCCGCGTCCCACGAGCAGGCACGGCACCACGAACAGCAGGTGGGCCGCCCACCACAGCGGGAAGATCCGCCGCGCGCGCCGCCGCCAGAAGTCGGCGAGCGACAACCGCGTCGCCGCGCCTTCGGTGAGAAGGCCCCAGGTGAGCGCGAACCCGCCGACGATGAGGAAGAGCTGCACGCCCTGGTCGCCGGACCAGCCGATCCAGCGCGCCAGGTTGAGCGGGACGTCGCGCCACCCGTGACCCGTGAGCGGCGCCAGCTGGGCGATACGATCGGCGAGCGGTGGCCAGGCTGCGTCGGGATTGGCGGCGTAGGGGAACCCGAAGAGGCGCTCGGCGACGTGATTCCAGACGATCCACACGAGCGCGAGCGCCTTCACCACCTCGACCCAGGCGAGGCGGACCGTCCGCGCTGCTCGCGCCGGCACGAGACGCGGGCAGGCGAGCGCGCTCGAGCGCTCGGGGCATACGACTTCGGGTTGCACGGGCCGCGTTCAGCGCGCCGGCACGCGCCAGGCGACGCGCAGGTGGAGACCCCAGGCGGCGAGCAGCGCTGCCGGGTTCAGCGCGGTGACGGCGAGCCAGCTCGGGCTTCCGACGGCCATCCCGGACGTCATGGTCCCGGTGGCCAGGTAGTTCGCGCCCGGGATCGCGATGAGCGCCAGGATGGCCCAGCGCAGCGAGGCGGGTGCGACGACCCCACGACCCCAGCGTCCGGTCCCCAGCGCGACCGCCGGCTGCACCAGCAGCACGCCGTCGTAGGCCTGGTGGTAGCTTCCGATCAGCAGGGTGAGGCAGGCGAGTCCGACCGCGAGCTGCGTCGTGGGTACAGTGCGATCGCCCCGGAGCCGCCGCAGGCCGATGACGCCCGCTGCCGTCACCGCCAGCCCGAGCGCGATCTCCATCCAGCCGTCCGGCACGCGGCCGAGGACACGCGCGAGCAGCGCGACGAGGTCGATGCGGGCGAAGCTCGACCAGGCGTTGCTCGTGCCCTCCGCGGAGAATGCCGCCGCGCTGCCTCCGACCGACGCCATGAACGGCCCCACGCCGCCCGCCGCGTGGGCCAGCGGCACCAGCGCAACCGCCGAGAGGGCGACCGACACGACCGCTCCGATGACCACCGCGGCGACGTCGCCGCGGCCGAGCAGCATCAGGATCGCCAGGGGCACGCCGTAGGTCGGCTTGAGCATGGCGAGCGCGAGGCCGAAGCCGGCGAGAAACGGCCGGGGGCGCGCCCAGCGCAGGGCCGCGTAGGTCCCGATCGCCACCTGCACCGCAACCTGGCCGAGCAGCAGGTTCATGTGCCCCGGACGCGACAGCAGGAGCACCGCCGTGAGCCCGAGGACGCCGGCCGCCGTGACCGCCAGCCCGCAGCCAGCGATGGCCATCGCCGCCAGGGCGGCCGTCAGGCCGACCACGACCACGAGGTAGAGATCGCCCGCCTGGGCATGCGGCAGGAGCCCGAACGGGAGGTGCGCGAGGAGGGTCAGCGGGAGATAGGGCGGAAACGGCTGCCCGACGGGATAGGTGCGCGCCTGTGCCGGCTGGTCGTAGGGATTGCGACCATCGAGGAACGCCACCACCGGGTAGTAGACTGCATCGCGGAAGTCCTGCAGGACCCAGCGCGCCGGCTCGACCCGCCCGGGGACATTGATGCGCGTCACGGCGCGCTGGGCCAGGACGGCGAGGACCACGGCCAGCGCGACTCCCGCCGCGACCGTCCGGGTCTGCGCAGTCATCCGCCGTCTCCCGCCCTGGCCTGGACGCTCGCCGCCTGCTCGAGGCAGTAGATGCGGATGCCGCGCGTCTCGAAGGTGCCGCACGAGGCGAACCGCCGGCGCAGGTCGCCTTCGAGGGCACCGTCGGGATCCGACACCCAGGCTCGGCCGAAGACGTAGATCGCACGTCCGTCCCGCCACGGGAGCCGCTCGGCCACCTCGTCCGCGGAGGTCGCGCTCACGACCGCCGGCGGCGCCGGGTAGTCGACGATCGGCCGCCCCGCCCAGTGGAAGCGCGCCAGATACGCCATCTCGCTCGAGGTCACGAGGAGCGGCTGCTCCGGCGCCACGTGCGCGTCGAGCCATGCCCCGGCGGCGACGACGTCCTCGCGGCCATGGCCCGGTTCGGCGAGGTGGAGTGCGGTTCCCACCGCCAGCAGCAGCCCCACCGCGACGCCCGCCGCGGGTGCGAGCCGCGGCCAGCCGCCGCGCGCCGTCGCCCCGATCGCCAGCAGCACCAGGACGGCAGGCACGGTGGCCTGGAAGTAGCGTGGGTTCACCGGCGCCCCGGCGAGAAGGTGAACGGCGAACGGCGCCAGCAGCGCGGTGGTGAACGGCAGCATCAGCGTCAGCCGCGCGCGCCAGTCGAGCGCGCGCAGGGCGAGCATGGCGCAGGCCGCGAGCGCGGGGACGGCCGCCACGGCGATCGGCAGGTAGCGCAGCGCCGCCCGACTCCCCTCGGCGTGCAGCGCGAAGGTATCCGGCAGCAGGGTGTACCCCGCGACCAGCGACCACAGCGCTCCGGGCACCGCGAACCAGCCCAGCTCGTAGGTACCCCCGCCCCCGTGTCGTGCCACGAGGGCAGCCGCCAGGAGAGCGGCCGACGATCCCACGCTCGCCACCGCGGCGGCAGCGATCCAGGCGCGCAGCTCGCGCGGTCGGGCCGCGATGGCCGCGAGCACCGCACCTCCGAGGTAGAACACCGCGTAGTAGTGCGTGGCGGCGAGGGCGAGCGCCGTGACGGCGAAGAGCGCGCCGAGGCGTTCGGTGCGCCCCGTCGTGAAGCGCGCCAGGGCCAGCAGGTTGGCCGCTGCCAGCGTCCCGACCAGCGCGTACATGCGCGCCTCCTGCCCGTGCTGCACCAGGAACGGCGACAGCGCCGCAAACCACGCCGTCCAGCGGGCCGCGCGACGGTCGGCGAGCGCGTCGGCCGCGGCCGCGGCGAGCGGGATCGCCGCCGCGCCGAGCACGGCGCTCGGCAGCCGGAGCGCCCAGGCCGAATCACCCAGCAGGCCCCGCGCCAGCTTCGCCAGCACGAAATAGAGAGGCGGGTGATTGTCCGCCAGACAGAGGGCGAGCATGTCGCCCCACGACCGCCGCACCCAGTCGGCCGTCATGACCTCGTCGAACCACAGCGGCGCCGTTCCGAGATGGAACAGGCGCAGCGCGAGGCCTACGAGAAGCGCTGCCAGGATCCACGTGTCCCGCAACGCCGCGTTGGTGCGGGGACTCGACACCGTCTCCTCAGTCGCCCCCGGGGCACGAGAGCATGCGTGGCGCGGACATTCAGCGTCCCGACGCCGGCACGCGGGTGGCGGCAGTCCAGCGCGTCGCCCGCCGCAGCTGATAGCGGCCCAGCACCATGCCGAGCCGGACCCTGACCGGATCGAGGAAGGCGCGCGCTCCCTGTCCCAGCGTGACGGTCGAGCCGGGGCTGTTGCGCCAGCGCACCGGCACCTCCGCGATCGGCACGCCGAGACGCTGCGCGAGTGCCAGCACCTCGACGTCGAAGCCGAAGCGCTCGATCCGGGCACGGGCGAAGATCGGGCCGACCACGTCGGCGACGAAGAGCTTGAAGCCGCACTGCGTGTCGTGAATGCCGCGCACGGCGAACAGCTGCACCACGAAGTTGAAGAGGCGTCCCATCAGGCTACGCGCCAGCGACTGGCGCTCCTCGATGAGGGTCCGGTCGAGCGCGCGCGAGCCGATGGCGATTCCTGCGCCCTCGTCGAGGGCACGCTCGAGCTTCGGAAGCTCCTCGATGGGAGCGGACAGGTCGGCATCGGAGAAGAGCACGCGCGCACCGCGCGCCGCCAGCATGCCGCGCCGAACGCTGGCGCCCTTGCCCATGTTCTCGGGATTGCGGATCACGCGGCCTCGCTCCCCGATGGGAGCCAGTATCTGCTCGGCCGCGGCGGCGGTCGCATCGCTCGAGCCGTCGTCGACCACGATGACCTCGTACTCCATGTCACGGGTCTCGAGATACGCGACGATCCGCTCGAGCGATGCCGGCAACCGGCCGGCCTCGTTGTACGCGGGAATGACGATCGAGAGCTTCGGGGAACTCATCAGGATCCTCCGGTGGAGGTGACGGGCCACACGGGCCCGGTGGGGCACGGCGTCGTTGCCATGCGGGCGGACGCCCGGCGCGGTTTGCGCGCGAGCGCGGGAGCTTCGATGAAGTGCCACGACAGCGCGGCGAGGACGAGCGTCGGCACGAAGGCGAGGGCGAAGAAGCGCGGCATGGAGATGCCGGTCCCCGCGGCCTGCACGATGGCCTGCTGGATCGGATAGGCGAAGACGTAGAGGCCGTAGGAGAAGTCGCCGTACCGTCCGAATCCCTGGAGCGGCAGCGCGCGCCAGCAGCCCAGGAACAGGAGCAGGTAGGTCCCCGCGACGGGGAAGATCAGGCGTACGCCTCCGACCAGGGCGGCGGCGACGAGCGCCGCCGCGGCGCCGGCCGCGAGCAGCGCGCTGAACGGCACGCGGGCACGCAGGGCGTACAGCGCGCTGCCGGCGAAGAAGCATCCGACGAGTTCGAGCAGGGTCGTCGCGACGCTCGTGACCGGGAGGCCGAGCAGCGTCAGCAGGACCTGGCCCGCCAGCGCTCCTCCGAGGAGCAGCGGGCTGACGATGGTCCAGCGCGCGCCGAGCCACGCGCCCACCACGGCGACGAGGCCGTAGCAGAAGATCTCGTAGCGCAGCGACCAGAGCGAGGCGTTGAGCTGGTGCGGCACCGGGTTGTCGCCGAACAGCAGCGGCGAGGCGAGATGGCGGTGGAGCGCGATGCCGCCGAAGTGCGCCCAGGTGCTGCGTGCTTCGAGGTAGTCGAGCACGGAGCCGGAGGTCGCGAGCGGCCCCACGATGAGCGCGCCGAAGACGAGCGCGGCGAGCAACGCCGGGACCAGCCGGAGCGCGCGCTTCACGGCGAACCCACGCAGGTCGGGATCGCCGTCCCAGCTCTGCGTGATGAGAAATCCGCTCAGCACGAAGAACGCCTGGACCGCGAGGCTGCCGGCGTCGATCTGGCGGGTGAACGCGAACACCGGGTCCATCGAACGGCCAGCCAGGGCGTAGCAGTGCGACCAGATCACCGCGGTCGCCAGGCCGACGCGCAGGACGTCGAAGTTGTTGCGCCGCCGGTCGTAGGCGTTGGCGAATGACGGCAGGGCCGCCGATGAATTGTGTACAGACATCGTGGAATGAGTGATTTCCCTCGTAAAACTAGTACCTTCGTCCCGCTTGCCCGGTTCGGGTGGATCGACTACGAGGGGCGGCCGGCCACCATGTAAGCGACGTACCGAGGGCACGGCTTGCGTCAGGCCCTGTCCGCCGCGGCCGAGCACCGTCCACGTACTCTGCAAACCCACAGATCTGATGGAGATTCCCGCCGATGAGCCCACGCCGACCGCCTGCCTTCGCCGCCCCTGCCCTGCTCGCGAGCGTGCTGCTGCTCGGTACCAGCGCCCTCGCCGCGCCGCTGCGCACCCTGTGGGTCGATCACGACTCCAAGGGCGGGCACTGCAGCGACGGCTACTCGGCCAGCGATAACGCGGCTGCCAACGGGTCGAAGCCCTGGTGCACGCTGGGCGCGGCGGGAAAGGCCGCGCGCGCGGGCGATCTCGTGACCGTGCGGGGCGGGACCTACGCGGAGCCGATGGCGTGCGGCGGTGTCCCCGGCTGTGCGGGAATGTGCGTGCTGGAGCTGGTGAAGAAGGGGACCGCCGCCAATCCCATCACCTATCGCGCCTATCCCGGCGAGGTACCGACGATCGATCCTGCCGGCCAGGTTCCGAAGAGCGGCTCGGTGCCCGGCCTCGTGAATGGCGTCTGCGCCGGCATCAGCACCCCGGTGGGCATCTGCAAGGGAGGCTCCCGCGCGGGCCAGGACTGCACCAGCGACGACACCAACGCGAGCAGCGGGTGTCCCGGCACGTCCTGTCCCAAGTGCTGCGATCGGGGGCCGAGCTACCAGACCGTCATCGACGGCTTCCGGTTCCAGAACTGGAGTTTCACCGACACCAATCCGAGCTCGAGCAACACGAGCCACATCGCGTCGCAGTACGCCTTCTTCATCAACTGGGGCCTGGGCTCCCCGACCGACATCACCATTCGCAACTCCGAGTTCGCGAACAACAACGGTGGTGGAGTGCTGCACGCCCACGGCACCGCGCGCGTCACCTTCGAGTACAACAAGGTGCACGACAACTGGACGCACGGCTGGACGTCGGCGGTGAACTTCTGGAACGCGGTCGGCAAGAACGAGGGCGCCAACGTGATTCGCGGCAACGTCATCTGGAACAACCAGGACGATCCGCCGATCTGGTGCCTGCCCAGCTACTGCGGCGGCCCCACCTCGAACAGGAACGCCTGCGCCTGGGATCGGTACACCAACACGCACCTCTCGACGGCCCAGGGCTACGGCTGCGCGTGCGGAGCGGACGCCGACTGCCAGAGCAACAAGTGCGTCGCGCGCGACTGCAGCGCCGCCAAGGGCGGCTGCGAGTGCGCCGGCGACACCGAGGGGCACGGCGTCATCCTCGACGTCGCGAAGGGCACCTGCACGCCCACCAACCAGCCCACCGCGACCTGCGGCTGGCTGCAGGATCCGGCGTGCACGGACGGCTGCACCGGAGCCGGCAAGCCGTACGCCTGCTGCACGGGCAAGGGCGCCGGCAACTGCTGCAACCAGGGCGACGCCGGCAACTTCGTGATCGAGAGCAACGTCTTCTACAACAACGAGGGCAACTGCATCGACCTGTTCAAGTCGGGCGGCGCCGCGGTCCGCAACAACACGTGCTGGAAGAACCAGCGCCGGCCGAGCGGCGGCGAGATCACCGCCTTCACGAATCGCTCGTCGATCTTCAACAACGTGGTCGTGCCGCGCAGCGAGAGCACCTGCTGGCAGTCCGCCAACCAGGGCGTCGACTGCACCAGCAACCCCGGCGTCTGCCAGGGAGGGATCTGCAACGACAAGTGGGCGCTGGCGCTCTACTCCAGCAGCGGCATCTTCCCCATCGATCCGACCACCAACAGCGAGGGCTACAACCTGCTGTGGTCGCCGACCACCCAGGAGATCGTGCAGTTCGCCGGGGGGTCCCGCGGAACCGTCCAGGAGTTTGTCAATGCCATGCAGCCACAGTACGGATACGGCGTGCAGGACCTCCAGAAGGACCCGCTGCTCGTGAATCCGACCGGGAATCCTCCGGACTTCCGGCTCCAGGCCGGGTCCCCGGCCGCGGGATCGGGTAACTCCTCTCATCTGGCACCAGCCGACGTCACGGGAGCGTCGCGTTCACGGGCCGACCGGGGCGCTTACTCGCTGGGCGCCGGGGCGCCCCCGACGACGACCACGACGCAGCCGCCGACCGGAGCGCCGGCGCCGCCCACCCTGCTGCGTGTCGAGCCCCAGTAGCCCGGCACGCGCGGCCACCGAGGCGAGCGCGGCGGAGCGGCCGCGCATCGCCTACATGACCGGGGAGTACCTGCGGCTCTCCCCCTTCGTGTTCATCCATCGCGAGGTGGCCGCCCTGCGCCAGCAGGGCTTCCACGTCGAGACCTTCACCATCCGCGGCCTGTCCGATCCGGGCGAGGCCGTGAACGACGTCCAGCGCGAGGAAGCGAAGAGCACCTTCGCCGTCCTGCCGCCGTCTCTCGGCCGCCTCCTCGGCTCCCACGCCGCGCTCCTCACCCGCTCGCCCGAGCGCTGGTGGCGCGCCCTCCGGCTGGCGTGGGCGACGCGGCCGCCCGGGCCGGCAGCGCTCTTCCGCCAGCTCGCCTACTTCGCGGAGGCCGGCATCGTCGCCGAGCGCATGCGCGAGCGCGGCCTGGTCCATCTGCACAATCACTTCGCCAGCTCGAGCGGCACGGTGGCCATGCTCGCCGCCGAGCTCGGGGGCTTCACCTTCAGCATCTCGGAGCACGGACCGGACATCTTCTACGCGCCGGAGTGGTGGCGGCTCGACGCCAAGTTCTCGCGCGCCCTCTTCGTCGCCTGCATCAGTCATTTCTGCCGCAGCCAGGTGCTCATCTGGACACCGGTGGAACGCTGGCACCGCGTGCACATCGTGCATTGCGGCGTCGATCCGGCCGAGTTCGTGCCGCGTCCGCACGGCGGCCGGGGCCGCCGGCTGCTC
Source organism: uncultured delta proteobacterium (assembly GCA_963815115.1). Lineage (GTDB taxonomy): Bacteria > Desulfobacterota > Binatia > DP-6 > DP-6 > CAVQLX01. Next base: position 1,039,237 of record CAWFFN010000007.1, read on the forward strand.
TTCACCGGGCGTCTGGCCGGCGTGAAGGGCGTGCCGATCCTCCTCGAGACGCTCGCCCGCCTGCGCGAGCGCGACCCCGGCCTCGAGCTGACGCTCGCGGGTGACGGACCCGACCGCGCGAAGCTGGAAGAGGAGGCGCGCCGGCTCGGCGTCGCCGATGGCGTTCACTTCCTCGGCTATCAATCGTCCGCCCAGGTGCGATCCTTGCTGCAGGAGACCGACGTCTTCGTGCTCCCGAGCTTCGCCGAGGGCGTACCGGTGGTGCTGATGGAGGCGATGGCGTCCGGCGTGCCGGTGGTGGCAACGCAGGTCGCGGGCGTCTCCGAGCTGGTCGAGGACGGCGTCTCGGGCTTCGTCGTCCCCCCCGGCGACGTCGACGCGCTCGCCGGGGCGATCGCCAGGCTGCTCGACGACTCCGAGCTGCGCGGCCGCTTCGGTGCCGCGGGGCGCCGCGCCGTCGAGCGCGAGTTCGACGTGGGGCGCGAGGCCGGCTGGCTCGGCGAGGTCATCTCGTCGGCGCTCGAGGGAGTCGTGCTGCCGTTGCGTCCGACGATGGCCAGCGCCGCGCTGCCCGAGAACGCGCCGCGCACCTGGCCGATGCCGTAGGCGAGCACCCCCGGCACGATGAGCGGCAGCGCGCGAACGAGAGCGAGCAGCTGCCACGGGCACCAGCGCGCCAGGCGGAAGACGATCTTGGCGAGCTTCGCCAGCGGCGCCACCGGCAGGAGGGCCAGAAAGAGAAGCATCGAGGTCGAGTCCGCGAACGGGACCACGCGGCGCGCCATGGCGGTGTACTTCCCGAGCAGCATCTGGTTGCGCAGGTAGGGCCGGAGGCGGCGGCGGTTGTCGTGGAACACGCACATGGCGGGCGAGAACAGGATGCGGCCGCCGGCCATGGCGACACGGCGCGAGAAGATCAGGTCCTCGGCCGCCCGGATCTCGACGAAGGGACCGAAGCGCGCGTACGCCGACCGTCGCATGACCAGGTTGCCCGAGAGCGCGAACCACATCTGGCGCCGCGGGGTCTCGCGCAGGAACTCGCTGAACATGAGCAGCTGCTCCGCCCGGCTGACCGCCGAGTCGCGGTTGGCGTTGCCGATCGAGCCGCAGATCAGATCGCTCCCGGACTCGGCCGCGCGCACGACCTCGTCGATCCAGTCGGATGCCGCGTAGGCATCGCTGTCGATGAACGCCAGGATCTCCCCGCGCGCGGCCGCGACGCCCGCGGCGCGGGCGCGAGCCGCCAGCGCGCGCTCCGGCAGCTGGATGGTGCGGGCCTCGGGGAGCTCGCGCGCTGCCTCGGCGCAGGTGTCGTCCTCGCCCGAGTGCACGACGATCACCTCGAAGAGCTGGCGCGTCTGCTGAACCGCGAGCGCGGCCATGCACTTGCCGATGGTGCGCGCCGAGTTGAGGGCCGGAACGATGACGGACACGAGCGGTGTCCGGGCTTCGCTCTCGCTCACGATGTGCATCGACATCACCGGCCTCATGCGGCGGCGCTCGCCCGCGTGCGCTCGGCCGGCGTGGCCGGTCCGGTTGGCGTCCGGGACATGATCTCGTCCGACGACTCCACGAGCCGCGCAGCTCCGACGGCGACCCCGAACAACATGAACACGAGCTTGTAGGTGGCCGCTCCGCTCACGTGATCCATGTTGAGCGCCCAGATGAGCGTAATCAGCGACCAGAACAGCCAGAGCCCGGCACTTTGCAGCTCGACGTCCGCAGATTCTTGAGCCGAGAGGCCGCCTGCAAGGCCACCCGGAACAGGCAGATGAACGCCAGCAGGCCGAAGATGCCGGTCTCAGCCCAGGTCAGGAAGAACTGATTGTGAACGATGAAGACCCATCCCTCGGCGCCTGCCCTGGCGGCGTAGTCGCGCACCTGGCTGGTCCCGGTGTTGAGACCGATACCCACGAGGGGATGCGCCTTGATCATCTCCACGGCGATGAGTACGAGTCGCTTGCGCGTCTCGTAGTCGTCCATGTGGTTCTGCTCCACGCGCGCGGCGATGAACGGCCACGCGACCAGGAGCACCAGCAGCCCGCCCCCGGCCAGCGCGACGAGGCGCTCCGCCCGCAATTGACCTCGGCGAACGGCGGCCCACAGGATCCCGCCGCCGCCGAGAATGAGCCCGATCCAGGCGGTCCTGGTCTGGGTCAGCAAAAGCGCGAAGCCTCCGATCCCGAGCTGCAGATTGAGCCAGAGTCGATCCCTCGTGCCCATCGGCTGGTAGAGGCGGCTCAGAGCCGACAGCAACCCCACGACCAACATGGTCGCGGCGGCGGACGGGGTGTTGAGCGTCCCGGTAAACCGTCCGCTGAGGGCCACGACGTCCTCGCCAGGCAGGCCGCGGCTGAGCGAGACCTGCGCACCGGTCACGAAGCTGACGATGATGAGCACGCTTTGGATGAGGAGGGTCCACGCCACGAGTCGTTGCACGAGCCGCAGGCCGTCACGCGTAGTCGACTGATCGGCGACGGCGAGCTCGATGAGCGCCAGCGTCAGGATCTCAAAGAGACCGAAGGTCACGAGCTGGCGGTCAGTCGTGCTCAGACTCGACGCGACGCCGGCGCCGAACATCACGATCATCCACCACATCGTGCGACGGTCGACGAAGAGCGGTGGGCCGAGTCGCCGCGCTGCCATGAGGGTCCGGAGCGCCAGGAGGAGTGCAGCGACGATCAGGATCGGGGAGATCAGGATGCCGTACGGACCCGCCGGCTTGAAGGGGCGGAACGAGTACGCGATCGCGACGTCCACCTGATACGAGAGCAGCAACGTGGCGAACAGGAGCCGCTCGAGCGACCCCGCCCGCCGGAGAAGGCTCGGAATGAAGGCGAGCAGCACCGCCGCGCCGAGCCCGTACACCGCGAACCGCGTCTCCTGACCGAAGAGGTAGATCACGGCGAGGCCGATGACGAGGCCGACGCCGAGGCCGGGCAGAAAGCTGCCCTGCCGCGCTCGTCGTCGGGTCGCGTCGTCGAGCACCGCCGGTGTCACAGGGCCACCCGCTTCGCGCCGCGCGCCACGGGCCATCCCAGGCTCTGCCGCAACTCGTCCAGCGGCACGAGTCCGAGCATCAGACAGGCGACGCCAAACGAGATCAGTGCAACAGAGGTGGCGATGATCGGGCCGGTGAACGAGAGGCTCCACAGCACGACCAGCGCCGCCGTGGTCGCGACGGCCACGCGCAGGAGATCCGGCCCGAGGGCGAGTGGCGCCGCCCAGCGGACGACGCCGGCGTACTGCAGGACCGCGTACACGGACGACGCCGCCAGCACCGCGACCGCCGCGCCCGCCGCGCCGAAGCGCGGGACCAGCAGCAGCGCGCCGCCCGCGCTCACCGCCATGCTGACCAGATTGACCCCCAGGTCGACCGCCTGGCGATCGGCCGCGAACAGCACCTGCGCCAGGACGATCGCGATCGAGAACGGAAGCACCGCCCAGGCGAGGATGCGCAGGATGTCGGCGGCTCCGGCGAGGTCCGCCCCGAACAGGAGGTGGATCACCGGGCCGGCGCACCCATAGAGCCCCAGCACGATCGGAACCGAGAGGAGCAGGCCGTTGCGCGTCGCGCGCCGGGCCGCGGCGGCGTACTCGATCTGACCGGCGGCGCGCAGCCGCGCCAGCACCGGATACATCGCGCGCGCGAAGGCGGGCGTCACGGTGCGCGCGAGATCGACCATGCGCAGCGCGGCGCTGTACAAGCCGACGTCCCGCCAGCTCCCCAGGCTCGAGATGAGGAAGACGTCGGCACGGGCGTAGAGTGCGTTCACCACCGGGATCAGGCCGGTGACCGGTACGTAGCCGGCGAGCCGCCAGACGATCCGCCGGTCGAGACGCCCGCCACGGACGCCGCGGTGCCGCAACGCCAGCACGAAGACGAGCGCCGCCGCCACCCGCAGCGCGAGCAGCAGGACGGCGATGGCGACGACCCCGAACCCGCCGAGCACCAGCCCGGTGCCGATCGCGGCCCGGACCGCCGTCTCGGCCAGGTTGATCACCACGAAGTCGCGGGCATTCTCGAACGCCAGCAAGATCGCCTCGGCGCACTGCGTGACGGCCGAGGGCAGCACCGTGAGCGCCGTCAACCCGAGCGCCAGGGCCATGTCGCCGTCCGAGACCCGGAGCGCGCACACGCCGAGCGCCACCGCGACGAGAGGGAGCACGAGCGCGGACGACAGGGCCACCGCGTTGACGAACCAGCGGCCAGCGTCCTGCGGCCCCTGGGCCGCCTCGCGGGTGAGAACGACCGGCAGGCCGAACCCGGCGGCCGACATGCAGAACACGAACACGCTCATCAGGAGCGAGTACTTCCCGAGTGTCTCGACACCCTGGAGGCGGCTGATGGCCAGCACCAGGACGAGCGAGAACATCGGCGCGAGCAGGTTGCTCACCGCGATGAACGCGAAGTTCCTGGACACGGCTCGACTCATCAGCCTGCGACCCTTCGAGCTCCCGGCGATTCGATGACATCCTCGTCCGCCGGCAGGTGGCCTTCGCGGCGCAACCACGCCTCGCAGATGGCCATGCCGTCGTCGATCGAGGTACGCGGCGACCAGCCGAGCACCTGCCGCGCGCGGTCGATGTCGACGCTGGTTCGCTGCGCCATCAGGCGGACGTCCATGCCCTGCAGGCGTCGCGGTCGCTGCGTCAGCACCCCGTACACGCGCAGGATCTGCATCTCGAGCTTCGCGCGCCACAGCGGCACCGCCGGCGGCAGCGGCTTGTGGCACATGCGCGCGAAGTAGCCCAGGTACTCGGCCCACGTCACCGGGCGCTCGCCCGAGACCAGGCAGGCAGCACCGGCGACGCCCGGCGCTTCGGCGGCCGCGCACATGGCGTCGACCAGGTCTTCCACGAAGATCAGGTTCGCGAGCCCGCTGCCGCCGTCGACCAGGGCGACCTGCTCGAGCTTGACGCGCTCCAGATAGCCGACCACCCAGAGGGGCGCGGCCGGCCCGTACACCAGCGTCGGCCGCAGGGCCACCACCTCGACACCGCGGGCGCGGCCGAGCTCGAGCGCGAGGCGCTCGCCCTCCGCCTTGCTCACGCCGTAGGCGTCGCCGCGGCTGATCATCGGCGCGTCCTCGGTGAGCACGGCCGGCAGAGCGTCGCCGTGGACGGCCATGGTGCTCAAGTGCACGATGCGCCGCACGCCGGCCCTGGCCGCCGCCTCGATGACGTTGCGCGTGCCCTCGACGTTCACGCGGCGGGCGTCCTCGAGCGATTCACCGCCCCAGGCGCAGTGGAACACGACGTCGCATCCGGCCATGGCAGCCGGGAGCGACTCGGGGCGGGTGACGTCGCCGTGCACGCGCTCGAGCCCGGCGGCCGCCGGACCACCCGGGAGCCGCTGGCGCACCAGCGCACGCACCGCCACGTGGCGGTCGAGCAGGCGGTCGACCACGCGCGTGCCGACGAAGCCGTTGGCGCCCGTGACGAGGACGCGTCGCATCCTGGGACTCATGCGGCGATCCTCCCGTAGCAGCTGTCGATGACGCCGATGGTGGCGCGGACCTCCGCGTCCCGCACCCGGAACGGCTCGCCGGTCTCGATCGCGCGGCAGAAGTGCGCGATCTGGGCGTCGTACATGTTGCGATCCTCGAGCAGCAGGGTCTGCATGCCGGCGCGCCGGCAGAGGCGCGCGTCCTCGGCGAACACGGTCAGCTCGGTCGGCACGTAGAGCGAGGCGCGCGCCCAGCCGCGGGCGCCGCGCACCGTGAAGGAGTTGCCGAGCGGCGTCGAGAAGCTGGCCTGGAGCGACGCCTGTCCGTCGCCCGGGAAGCGAAGGCCGACCTCCGCGTCGGTCTCGACCTCCCAGCCGCTGGCGAAGGATCCGGCGTACTCGACGTGCGCCGGCGCCTTTCCCGCGATCCACACCGCGAGGTCGAGCACGTGGACGCCGAGGTCCATCAGCACGCCGCCGCCGGAGAGCGCGCGCTGGCGGCGGAAGTCGGTCCGGCAGGCGACGCCCTCGTAGGGACCGCCGATGCTCGCGCTCACGCGCTCGACCGGACCGAGCCAGCCCGCCTCGACGACCGTCTTCAGCATCTCGAGCTGCGGGCTGAAGCGCAGGCAGTGCGCCGTCATCAGGCGGCTTCCGCCGCGTGCCGCCGCCGCCAGCATGCGCTCGACCTCCTCGCCCGTGGTCGCGAGCGGCTTCTCGCACAGCACGTGAACGCCCTGCTCGAGGAGATCGCACGCGATGGCCGCATGGGTGGTGTTGGGCGTCGCGACCAGCACGGCGTCGACCTTGCCGATCAGCCGGCGATAGTCGTCATAGGCCGCCGGCACGCCGGAGCGCTTGGCCACCTTGGCCGCCCATTCCCGGTCCCGGTCGACCAGGCCGACCAGCTGGAGCGAGGGACACCGGCGCAGGGCGGGGAGCTGGTGCAGGGTGACGATCGCACCGCATCCGACGATGCCGAAGCGCAGCGGCGTCATGCCGACTGCCTCCTGCCGGCCCGCGCCGACAGGCGCCGGCGCAGCGCCTGGGGAACCTTGCGCAGGTTGCGCGCGACGAGACCGGCGTCTTCCAGCGTGCGCCGCGCGGCGGCGGCCCCGTGCTCCCGCGCCGCGAGCACCGTGGCGCCGAGCGCGCCGGCGGCAACGCCGCGCAGGTCGGGCGCGACGTGCATGGCCTCCCACGACGCGACCAGCTCGTGGCGCGCGATGGCGCGGACGCCCGGCAGATCGCGCGGGTCGATGCCGGCGGCACGAGCGACCGCGCCTTCCACCAGCACGTCGCTCGGGCTCGCCACCCACCAGTCGCCGGTCCCGGCGTGGGTGCCACAGGCGACCGCCAGGTCCGATGCGCCGAGGCGGTGCGCCTCGGACAGCAGCAGGCTGGTCGGCGCGCCCGGATTCAGGTGGGCGAGGATCTCGGCCTGCGCCTGGAGAACGCCGCCGATGCGCCAGCGGCGATCCGGGCGGACCGGAGCAACGGTGACGAGGAAGAAGGACTCGAACCAGAGTCGCGGCACGTGCAGCGTGGAGCCCCGAGGACCGCGTACGACGACCGTGTCGTCGCGGTCGATGGTCAGCGTCGCCAGGCCGTTACGTTGGCCGCCACCCGACGCGAGGTCGAGGAGGTCGATGCGCAGCGCCGGCGAGCGCTCGCGCAGGGCGGCCGCGAGCGCCTGGGCCGTCTCGACCGCCAGGGAGGACTGGCCGCCCGAGCCGACGTGCAGGATGGCGCGCGAGGTGGCGCGCTCGAGCCAGCCGAGCGCGGCCACGCGGCCGACGAGGTCACGCAGGCGGGCCGCTCGGACCTGGCCGTCCTGCTCCAGGATCACCAATCTGGTTTCCGTCACCACTCCTCCCTTTTCCGGCTCGAGATCAAGCGCCATACGAAGCGGGGGTTGCCCATCACGTAGCGGCGCCACAGCCTGCGAGGCTCGACGACGAGACGGAAGAGCCATTCGACCCGCAAGCGAAGCATCCAGCGAGGCGCGCGCGGGACGCGGCCCGCGAGGTAGTCGAAGAGCGCGCCGACGCCGATCGAGACCGGCACGCCGAGCTGCGCGAGATGCGTCTCGATCCACTGCTCCTGGAGCGGGTTTCCCAGCGCCACCAGGAGGATGTGCGGCCGCGCGGCACGGACCTGCTGCACGACGCGCTCGAACGCTCCGTAGCCGGGCGCCGCGCCGACGATGCGAACGTGCCGGCCGCGCCGTGCCAGCATGCGGGCCGCCTGCTCCGTGACCTCCTGACGGCCGCCGAAGAGGAAGACGCGGACTTCGGCCGGACCGAGCGCGGCGAGCAGCTCCGGGACGAAGTCCGTCCCGACGAAGTTGTGTCCCGCGTCCGCGCGGGCGAGACGCGCAGCGAGCTCGATGCCCGCCCCGTCGCGCAGGACCAGATCCGCCTCCTGGAGGAGGCCACGGTAGGCCGGATCACCACAGGCCAGGTTGAGCGTGTGGGCGTTGGCCAGGACCACCTGGTGCGGGCGCCCCGTCGCGATCATGCCACGCACCCGCCCGACGGCCCCGGAGAACGAGCACAGCGTGAACGGCACGCCGAGGACGACGAGCTGCCGGCCGTCGTCGCCGGTCGGCTGCTCGCGGCGGTGCGTGATCCGCTCGGGGGCCGGCGTGCTCATGCTGGGTGAGCCCATGTCAGCCGATCCTCGCGAGCGTCCCGGCGGCGGAGGCGAAGTCGGGACGGTAATCCTGCTCGCACGCGATCGTGTCGCCCAGGCGGAGCTGGCGTGGATCGCGCGGGCGCTCGAGAAAGCCGCGGATCATCGGCGGCGTCCACACCGCCCAGTCCGCAATCAGGAGGAACGGCTTGGTGAGGCTCCGGCTGCGCGCGATGAAGAGCACGACCAGGAGCACGCCCAGGAAGAGCGGCGCAAGGAGCAAACCCTGGTTGCCCGTCAGCACGCTCGCGAGGCCGGCAACCAGGCCGAACGCGACCACCGCCTGGAACTGGAGATATCGCTTCATGCTGCGGGCGTGAGCGAGGAAGGTCCCCTGTCCGAGGGCCACGCGCAGGGTCTGCCCGTAGCCCTTGATGAGGTTCTCCCGGTAGCGGCGGCCGAGTTCCTGCAGGCTGCCGCGCGGACCGGTGCGGTGCGTACCCATGACGACCGGGAGCCGCATCACCGCGAAGCCGCTCTTGCGCAGGCGCGCCGCGAGCTCTGCCTCCTCGTAGGAGACGATGAAGGGGTTGAAGGAGCCGACGCCGGCGAGCGCGACGCGCCGGTAGATCGCATTGCCTCCCAGCCCCTCGACCGCGGCCGGGGCGTCACCCGAGGCGAAGACGTCGGCGTTGCGGCCGACCAGGCGGCCGTCCTGGTAGTAGGCCTCGGGCAGCTTGCCGTCCACGGCCGCGACGTCCGGATGGGTCTCGAGAAACTCCAGGGCCGTCGCCACCCACGCCGCGTCGATCTCCGTGTCGCCATCGACGAAGAGGATGTAGCGGCTGCGCGTGGCCTCCTGGCCGACCAGACGTCCGAGCGCCGGCGAGAGCGGCGCGTCGGGGCGCAGCTCGATCAGCCGGATGGGCTGCCGGCGCGCGCGCTCCACGGTCCGGTCGCTGGAGCACGAGTCGACCAGCACCACCTCGCTGCCGGCAAACGGCGCCACGGCCGCGACCGCCGAGCGCAGGGAGCTCTCGATCCACTGCTCCTCGTTCCGGCTGATCACCACCGCCGCCACCAGCGGCTCGTTGCCGATCAATTCCATACGCCGGACTCCAGCGCCTCTCGATAGGTGGTCACGCGGCGCGCGGCCGCGATGGTCGCGAGGGTCTCGCGCAGCAGCGTCCGCTTTCGGGCGAGCGAGTCGCGCATGCCCGGATGGCGCTCCATGCGCGGGTCGACCGCGTCGTGATGCAGATCGAGCAGGTCGGCGGCGTGGAACTCGTAGAACACGGGCAGCGACGAGCGCAGCAGCGCATCGAGGTTCCGTCGGAACAGTCGCTCCGACACGAAGTAGGCGAACGTGTGATAGACCGGGAAGCGGAGCCACCGCGTCACCGCGATGGGAAATTCGGCCAGACCGCCCTTCCCGTCGTGCAGCATGTGCGGCCATGACGGCGCGAAGGCGTGGCCCAGCACGTCCATGCCGAGAATCGAGCGCTTGCGGGTGCCGCGCCGGTAGGTCGCGAGCCGGCTGGCGAGGAGCGCGGGGGTCGGGAAGATCGACGAGTCGTAGCGGTACCCGGCCTCGCGCACCATGCGCAGCACGCGACGATCGACGTCCCAGGCCGGCGCCCGGAAGCCGATCACATCGCTCCCGATCGCCGCCGACAGGCGTCGGCGCGAGCCGTCGATCTCCTCGCGCAGCTCGGCGTCGCCGAGCGCGCTGAAGGGCTGCGGATGGGTGAGGGAATGGCTCGCCACCTCGTGCCCTGCCGCGACGGCCCTGCGCAGGAGGTCCTGCTGCGCCTCGGCGTCCCGGCCGATCGTGAACAGCACCCCGGGAACCCCGAGCTGGTCGAAGAGCTCGAGCAGGCGCGGGAGGGCGGTGCGATAGATCAGGTCGCACGGGGGCAGGTCGTCGAAGCCGTACCCCTGGAGGTGGCGGTCGATCGTGTCCAGGTCGCAGGAGAGGACGGCGTAGCTCATGCCACGGCTCGCTTCCGGCCGAGGCTGTCCACCGCCGCGCGCACGGCTCCGGCGATGAACGCGACGTGCTCGTCCGTGTAGAACTCGTTCCAGGGCAGCACGACGACCCGCTCGAGGGCCCGCATGGTATCGGGATAGTCGGCCGGGTCGTAGGTGACGTCGGAGCCGCCGTCGCGCACCCGCGAGGCCCAGGGATACTGGCTTCTGCCGAACGTCTTTCGTTTCATGAATACCTGACACATGAAGGCCGGCTTCTGGATGTAGCGCGGCGCACAGAACACACCCTGCGCCTTCAAGGCGCCCCCGAGTGCATCTGCCCCGCCCTCGATCACCTCGGGGTCGACCATCAAGGGATACTTCCAGTAGACGTGCGTCGCTCCCGCAATTGGTCGAGGCGGCGTAATCCCTGGCAGATCAGCCAGTTGTGTCGTCAGCTTGGCAGCCGAGGCACGCCGGCGCGCCACCACGCGGTCGAGTTTCCCGAGCTGGGCACGGGCGACCGCACCCTGCAGGTCGGTCATGCGATAGTTCAGCGCGAGGAAGTAGTGATCTGGCTGCGGATCGCCGTACCCCCACGCCTTGTCGCTGAAGAGTGTCATCCAGCGGGCGTAAGCCGGGTCGGAGGTGATGGTGACGCCGCCCTCCCCCGTCGTCATGTGCTTGCCCTGCTGCAGGCTGAAGGCGCCGATCGCGCCGATGGTGCCCACCAGCCGGCCGTCCTGCGTCGCGAGGTAGGCCTGCGCGCAGTCCTCGATCACGGGGATGCCGCGCGCATCGGCCAGCAGCTTGATGCCGATCACGTCGCATGGGCTGCCGAAGAGATGGGTGACGATGATGGCCCGCGTGCGCGGCGTGATGCGAGCGGCCACCGTCTCGGGCGTGACGTTCAGGGTCACGGGGTCGACGTCGGCGAACACCGGAATCGCCTGCTGGTAGAGGATCGGGGAGATCGCGCCCATGTCCGTGATCGAGGTCGTGATGATCTCGTCGCCCGGCTCGGGATCGATGGCCGCGATCGCGGTGTGGCAGGCTGCCGTACCGGAGGTGACGGCGCGCGCGTGCGGCACCCCGTAGCGCTCGGCGAACGCACGCTCGAACGCCTTCACCTGCGTGCCTTTCGTGCAGTTGAGGACGCCGGAGTCGATCACCTCGCGCAGGAGGGCGATCTCGTCGTCGCCCAGGTCGCGCCCGGTATGGTCGGCGTCCGAGGGGAGTGCCGTCGTGTTCATCATGGGGAAGCTCATGGGGAAACTCATGGGGAAGCTCGGGGTCGCTGATCGAGGTCGAGGGATCGGTCAGCGCGCCGCCGCAGCGCGGCCGAGATCGTCGAGCAGGGTCGTGACGGTCTCGGCTGCGAGCGCAACGCTGGTGTTCCACGCGGTGACGCGCGGGTAGGCCTGAGCGGTGGTGCAGAGATAGAGCCGGCTGAGCCCGACGCGAGGAGCGGGGCGCCGGCGCAGGTAGCCGAGCGTCCATGCCGGCTCGACGTGCGGAGCGCGGAAGACGTACACCGCCTCCACATCCTGGCGTCGGAAGCGGGGGTAGAGGGTCGCCAGCCCGGCGGTCGCCTGCCCGGCAATGACGTCGTCGGAGCGGTTGTAGAGCTCGCTGCCGGCGTCGCAGTAGTTCATCAGGTAGCAGAGGTGCCGGCCGCCGGTCCATTCCGGCTTGATCACGTGGGTGGTCTCCACCACCCCCTGGAAGGGAAAGCGGGGATCGACCACGGCGGTCCAGTAGAAGCGCTCGAGCCGCTGGCGCGACACCACCAGTGCGTTGACGACGCCCTGGTACTCGAGCTCGGGCAGCGGCACGGCCGCGCCGAGCGCGCCCCGGGAGATGCGCGTCAGCAGGGGCAACGGGAGCGTCGAGACCACGCCGTCGAAGCGCTCCGTACCCGCGGCGGTGGTCACGCGCACGTCGTCCGCCGTCTCCGTGACGGCATTCACCGGACAGCGCAGGCGGACGTCGCCGCCGCGCGCGATGACGGCGCCGCGCAATGCCTCGGCCAGGCCGCGGTAGCCGCAGCGCAGGTAACCCTTGACCTCCTGGCCGCCGTCCTTCTCCCGGTTGAGCGTGTTCCACACCCAGTACGCCGGCACGCCGTCGCGGCGATCGCCGAACTTGGCGCGCAGCAGCGGATCCCAGATGCGCTCGAACACGCGCGGTCCGAACAGGCCGCGCAGCCAGTCCACCGCCCGGATGTCGTCCAGGTCGACGCCGCGGCGCTTGAGCTTGGTGATGTAGAGCGCGCCCAGGCCCGTCCGCAGCCGATCCGGCAGGCCGAGGGCGCGGAACTTGAGAAGATCGAGGGGCGTGTTGAAGCCGTAGAGCTCCCCGTCGACGAGAAACCCCATCCCCGTCTCGCTCCAGTGCAGCTGATCGGCGAGGTCCATCTCGCCGATCAGCCCGATCAGCTCCGCGTCGCTGTCGAGAATGACGTGGTAGTAACGATCGATGCTGTAGCCGCGGTGCTCGAAGTGCGTGCCGAGGCCGCCGACCTGCCCGGCAGCCTCGAAGATCACGGGACGATGACCGGCCTTGGCGAGGAAGTGGGCCGACGCCAGCCCGGCGATCCCGCCACCGAGAACGGCGACGCGTAGCGGGCGCCAGCCGCCGCTCACGAGCCGCAGCGGGGGGCGCTCGTCCGAATGCGCGGTCCGCACGTTCACGACGCCTCCTGGACCCGGAACTCGGACCCTGGAAGACCGCGCTCCAGGCGGCCGAGGGCGATGCTCTGCCCCGGCTCGAGGAGCGGGACGGGCAGCGACAGCGTCTCCGATTCGCGCTCCACCAGGATGCGCGCACCCGCCATCGGCAGGCGACCCTCGTTGGCGACGACCAGCCGATCCGCGACGACGCGCACGACCACGTGCTCGCGCGCCGCCCACCAGCGAGCGACGTCGCCGGCATTCGCCAGCCACACGTCGGGCCGGTCGAGCTGTCGCCGGACGAACGCCAGGTGGGCGCCTCGGCGTGCCGAATCGCGGTCGCCGAACACGCCGCCGTGCACGATGCCGACGTAGAGCCCACCGGTCTCGCCCACGAACGCGATCTTGGCGCGGACGGCCCGGCGAAGCTGGCGGATGTCGTCGCCCTGGAACAGCGGCTGGATGCAATCGGGCGCGCTCACCGGCAGCTCGAGGCACGCACTCGGCCGCAGGCGCCCGTCGCTGGCGACGATCGGCGGGCGATACGGCACGTTGACACGCACGCCGCCGCCGAAGTGATCGAGGCTCTCCCGATCGACGTCCGGGTACGACGAGTCGTACTCGAATCCCAGGCGATCGAGCGCCCAGACGAGGTCGGGAGAGCGGTCGAGGCGCGGGCTGCGAAAGCCGGTGATGGCACGATCGAGTCGTCGCTCGAGCATGGCGCGGGCGCGCTCGATGCCGGCGGCGATGTCGATCCGGGAACCGTCGAGCGTCTCGCCGCGATGCTCGAGCCCGTGGCACAGTACCTCCGCGCGGCGCAGGCCGGCTTCCGAACGCACGAAGAGCGATCGGCTGGCCGGCCCGGCCACCAGGCCGAAGGTCGGGGGGTGTCCGCTACGCGCCACGCTGGAGAGAAGCTGCTCGAGCCCGGCGGTGTAGGCGTAGATGGACGGCTCGATGTCGTGCGTCAGGATGGCCGCCGAGTCGTAGGGAGCAGGCCAGCGCGCCAGCCGCACCAGCTCGCCGCCCGCTCGACGGATCAGCGCCTTCAGCAGCTCGATGAGCAGCCAGCCGCTCGGATCCACCGGATACGTGCTGGCGCACGGGCCGAGGCCTCGCAGATGGCGATCGAGGCGCGCGTAGCTGCGGCGTTGCACGACGCGCCGGACGGCATCGGGGGCGCGGTAGTAGAGCGCCAGCGCGGAGCGCGTCGCACCGGGACGCAGCGAGCGCTTCGCCGGCTCGGGAAGGTACCCCTCGGTGATGAGATCGGTGAGCGCCGCGCCGAGGTCCAGCAGACACCACACCTGCGAGCCGCGCTGGACGACTGCCGGCGCACGCCGCCCGTGGCCGTCGTGGACGGTCGCCAGCACGGTGCCGCCGAGCCCCGACGGCGCGAGATGGGCGGTGGCCCGCGGCAGGTCCAGCATGCCATCGGCATGGGAGCGCGCGAGGCGGCGGACGGCGGCCGGCCAGATCGGCTCGTCCAGCGAGATGCCGAGCGGGACGTCGGCCAGCGCCGGGAGGGGACCCTCGATCCCGTCGTGCCCGCCGAGCACGACCGTCGGGACCTGGCGCGCGAGCTCGGCGGCGGCGCCGTCGAGCTGATCCGCGGTCACCACCAGCACGCGGCCCTCGAACTCGGCCGCGCGAGCGATGCGGCGCGCCGGAATCCCCTCGATGGCGAGCGCGGTCGCGATCCCGAAGCCGCGCCGGTCGTCGGCGATGAGCAGGTCGATCACGGCGACACGCCCGTCCCGTCTTCGGTCACCGTCCGGTCCCGGGCACCGTGCGCGCAGGACGAGGCGGCGTCGGATGCGCCGCCCGGCAGCGGCCGACCGCAGATGCAGACCCAGCCGCGGATGCGCGCGGGATTCCCCACCACCAGCGCGTGTGGCGGGACGTCCGCGGTGACGACCGCGCCCATGCCGACCATCGCGTATGCCCCGATGGTCAGGCCCGGTCCGATGCGCGCGCCCGCTCCGATGGTCACGCCTTCCATCACGCGGCCGGGCAGCGTGTCCTCGCCGGGAGCGGAATCGGCCAGCCCACCGCCGCGCGCGTCGAATGCCCGTGGATACCGGTCGTTGGTGAAGATCACGCCGGCCGCGATCATGACGCGATCGTCGATGGTGATCCCGGTCGGGATGTAGACCATCGCGTTGATCTTGACGAAGTCCCCGATCCGGACGCCGTAGGCGATGTAGGTCTTCTCGCCGACGATGCAGTCGTGCCCGATGGTGGCCGGTCCCCGGACGTGGACGTTGTCCCACACCGCGGTGCGGTCTCCGATGCGGACGCCATCCTCGATCAGTGCGGTCGGGTGGATGTGCGGCGCGTCGCCGGCGCGCGCGCGGCTCACGCCTGCGCCCTCAGGCGCGGGCGAAGCTCTTCCGCGATGGGAAGGTCGAGGCTCTCGACCGGCATCCAGCTGCCGGAGCGCAGCGAGCGGTACGACGCGTCGACCGCCGCGACGGTGCGGAGGCATTCGTCGGCCGTGATCCATGGCGGCCGTGTGCCCGCCACCACGTCGACGAACGCGCGCATCATGGCGGCGTGCGACGCGTGCCGGTCGTAGAGACCGGCGAGCAGCGGCCGGGGCTCCTCGCCCGCCACCCGCAGGCGCGACTGGCGCCAGCCGATGTCGATGCTGCCCTTGGTGCCGTGCACCATGACGTAGGTCTCGCGCTGCGTGGCGAGGCTCCAGCTGAGGTCGATGCGGCCGATCAGACCGGTGCCGATCTCGACCATGATGGTCGCGGAATCCTCGACCCCGAGCGCCTGCCCCGGCCTCAACTGGGTGGCGTGAACGTTCGTCACCCGGCCGAGAAGAAACGCGGCGAGGTCGAAGGCGTGGCTACCGTTGTCGATGAGCACGCCGCCGCCGGCGATGCTGCGGAGGGCGTTCCAGCGCCCGGACATGTCCACGCGGCTCGAGAAGTCGATCTCGAACGCGAGTGGCCGCCCGATGGCACCGACGGCGATCAGCTCGCGCGCCGCGATCACGTCGGGGACGTGGCGGAACTTGGTGGCGATGAGCAGGCGACGGCCGGTCCGCGCGGCGGCCCGGATCATGCGCATGGCGCCGTCGCTGCGGACGCCGAGCGGCTTCTCGCACAACACGTGCAGGCCGCGATCCAGGGCGGCGATCGCCAGGGGCGTGTGGTGCACCGGCGGCGCGCAGATGCTGACCGCATCGAGGCCGGGCATTCCGAGCAGCTCGCGGGTAGCGGGCGTCGCGTACAGCCCCTCCGCCCGCGCCGCCTCCACGACGCCCGGCGACGGGTCGGCGACGGCGACGATC
Organism: uncultured delta proteobacterium; assembly: GCA_963815115.1. Lineage (GTDB taxonomy): Bacteria > Desulfobacterota > Binatia > DP-6 > DP-6 > CAVQLX01. The sequence continues at coordinate 1,055,267 of CAWFFN010000007.1, forward strand.
TCCACGTCGGGGAGTGCACGCCAGGCTTCGAGGTGAACGCGGCCGGCACGGCCGAGTCCGATCACGCCGACCCGCATGCGCCTGCGCTCGGTCACGACGCCACCTGCGGCGTCCGCGCCCGACCGCGCGCCCAGCGCGCCGACAGGAGCGCCGCCATCAGGGCCAGGAGCCCGATGTGCGAGAGGACGGCGTCGCCGATCTTCAGCTTCGACTTCCCGAACCGGCGCGTCCCGAGCTGCATGGGCACCTCGCGCACGCGGTAGCCCTTGAGCATGCCCCGAAGCATGAGCTCCGCGACGGCGGCGAACCCGGCCGCCCGGAAGTGCGTCGCCTCGAGGACTTCGCGGCGGTACGCCCGGCACAGGCAGGTGAAGGTGTAGACGTCCTGTCCGATGAGCAGCTTGTAGAGTCCCGAGACGGCACGGCTGAGGGCGACGCGCACCGTGCCACCCTGCGAAGGGACCGAGTCCGGGTGCCACGGCGAGGCGGTCGCAATGTCGGCGTCCCGCTCGAGCAGGTGAACCAGCTCCGGCAGTCGCTCCGGCAGGTACGTGCAGTCGCTGTCGATCGTGCACACGATCGGCGCGCGGGCATGGGCGAAGCCGGTGCGCATCGCGGCGCCGAGGCCGAGGTTGGTTCCGTGCCGCACGACGCGCATCCACGGGCGCACGCGGGCGGCGGCGAGCAGCGCCGTGAAGGTCCGGTCGCGGCTGCCGTCGTCGATGAAGATGAACTCCCAGCCCAGCGCCTCCATGCCCTCCAGGCGCTCGAAGAGCGAGGGCAGGCCCTCCGCCTCGTCGTAGCAGGGGATGATGACGCTGACCGGCGGACCGAGCGGGGCGCTCTCGGGGGTGAGGACGACGGCGTCGGCCGTGCTCTCGACGGGCAGGCGTATCGCTGGCTGTGCACTCATGGGAGCGATCTCTCGGGACCCGCGGCTCCGTGTCAGTAGGCACCGCGGCCGGTGAGCACCGCGGGAATGGTCTTGACCAGGATCTTGAAGTCGAGGCCGAGCGACCAGTTGTCGATGTACTCCATGTCGGTCTTGATCCACTCGTCGAAGTCCGGGACGCGGCAGTGCACCTGCCAGAGGCAGGTGATGCCGGGCTTCACGCTGAAGCGGCGCCTGTGCGCGCGGCTGTCGATCTTGAGCACGTCGCGGACGGGGAGCGGCCGAGGGCCGACGAGGCTCATGTCGCCGCGCAGCACGTTGAGGAACTGCGGAAGCTCGTCGAGGCTCAGCTGGCGGATGAAGCGACCGACGCGCGTGATGCGCGGATCCTTGCGGATCTTGAAGACGGGCCCGTCGGCCTCGTTCAGCCGTTCGAGGGCCGCCTGCTTCTGCTCGGCGTCGGGAACCATCGTGCGGAACTTGTAGAAGCGGAACCGTCGCCCCCCGAGTCCGACCCGCTCCTCGGCGAAGAGCACCGGGCCGGTCGAGTCGAGCTTGATGGCCAGGGCGATCAGCAGGCACACCGGCGCCGACAGGATCAGCGCGAGGCTCGACACGGTGACGTCGATGAGACGCTTGACCGCCAGCAGCATCGAGTCGGGTGGCCCGCTGAAGATGGAGATCACCGGCCGGCCGTCGATCTCGTCGAGCTGGGCTCGCGCCTGGACCAGATCGACCAGGCTCGAGAGCACGCGGATGGTGACGCCCTGCTCCTCGCACAGGCTGACCACGTCGCGAATCAGGGCCTGGTGAGCGTCGAGCGGCAGGGTGATGAAGACCTCGTCGATCGGGCGCGTCTCCAGCAGACTCGTCACCTGCTCCAGGGCGGCCCCCTCGTCGTGCGCGTGCACGTCGACGACGGACTCGATCGAGTACCCGAGGTCGCCGCGGCGGGCGATACGGGACGCGAGGTCGAAGCCGCCCTCGTCGCGTCCCACCAGCACCACGTTGCGGATGTTGTGGCCGTGACGGCGGACGGCGCGAGCGAGGATGCGGAAGGCGCGCCGCTCGAGGGCGAGCGCGATGAAGGTCATGCAGGCGAAGGCCGGGCCGAACGACGGCGTCGCGTAGTCGAAGTCCATCAGGCGACCGGCCGCATACAGGGGTATCGCCGAGGCGACCGCCACGCCGGCCAGATCGCGCCACTCACGCGCGACCGAGGTGAGGCGGTACGAGCGGTACAGCCCCAGGGTCCGCATCATCAGGTGGCAGTAGCCGAGGAAGGCGACGAGGAAGAGGACGTTCTGCACCTGGATGCGCATCTCGAGAAGGCTCACCCAGGGCTGCTCCTGATGGAGCTGGCTCACCACGGCCAACACGAAGGTGGCGGTGATGACCGCGAGGTCCGCGAGCTTCAGGAAAGTGAGGAGGGCGTAGCGGTAGGGATTCGTCATGATGTGTCTGTCGTGCTCAGTCGTTCCGTTGCAGTGTGAGACGTTTGCTGGAGCAGAAGCGGGGCGTCAGGCGAGGCGGAGCCACTCTTCGGGGAGCTCGACCCGGGTCGGGCGGTGGAGGAGGTCGAGCAGGACGAGCACGCGCTGGCGCGCCGTCAGGCGCCGCTCCACGACCGCGGCGAGGCCCCGGAGCGGCCCGCTGGTGATGGTGACCGGGCGGCCGGCGACGACGGGGTTGACCTCGATGACTCCGTCGGCCCCTGCGCGGGCGCGCAGGTACGCGATCACCTCGGAAGCCACCCGGGCCGGCGTGTCTCCGAACGCGACGAGGCGCAGCGCGCCGCTGCAGCTCGCCAGTCCGCTCTGGTGAACCGGGTCGGGTTGGCAGAAGACATAGCCCGGAAACATCGGACCGACCTCTCCGCCAACCGCCGGGCGCGGCCACTGCCGCAGGAGCGGCAGATAGGTCGCGACCCCCTCGCGCACCAGGACCGCCTGGACCGCGCGCTCCTTGTGGCGCTTGGTCTGCAGCACGAGCCACCCGCCATCGGCGGATAAAGCTCCGCCGTACGGGCGCGAATCATGTCGAGCCGACATCTTCCTCCCGGCAAGATCACCCTACCCCTCCCAGGGGTGCGCTCTCGCCGCCTCTATATGGCTTGCTGTGTGGTTACTCCGCTGCCAGGTAGCGCCGGAGAAAGACCGGAACCGGATTGCGTACCTGGTTCAAAACCACCCCGAGCACGGTGCCGCCGGCCCGTTCGAGCTGCTGCCGGGCCCGTGCCAGGGCATACCCCCGGGTAATGCCGGCCCTGGCCACGAGAACGACGCCGTCGCAGAAGACGCTCGCGAGGGTGCCGTCGGCATGGCGCAGGATCGGCGGTGCATCCAGAAACGTATAATCGTAGGTCGCTCGTTGCGTGTCAAGCCAAAACGCGAGTTCTTGCGATCGGAGAAAGGTCTCCTTGTCCGGAACCGCTCCCGGGCTCGGGACGACCGTGAGCCGTCCCCGTCCCCAGGGCGTCGACGGCGGTACGTCCTTCGTGCGCACCAGCTCGGCGAGATCGGCCCCGCGGGCCGCGAGGCTCGTCGTGAGGCCCGCCGTGCGCAGGTCGGCATCGACGAGCAGCACGTTCAGCCCCCCGCTGGCGAGGCTCTCGGCAAACTCCCGCACCACCTTGGTGCAGCCCTCGCTGCCGTCGCAACCCGCGAACACCAGCGATTTGAGCGGCTTGCCGCCGGAGGCGACCATCAACCGCTCACGCAGCATGGCATATGCGATGGGCACCGCTCCCGGCGTCAGTCGCTGTACGGGTGCGACAGTTCGTCGCGGCACCGCCACGATCGTCGGATCCGCGACCGGTGCCGGAGCCGGCACGATGATCGGTGCCGTTGCGGCGGGTGGTGTGGATACCCGCCGGTTCAGAGATTCGAAATAGGCGCTCATTCGTGCACTTGTCCGCCGTTCTCGGATTGCCCGGACGGACCAGAAGGGAACCGCACGACCGCGCCTGCCATCACCACATTGACGTCGTGGAGCTCGGGATTGAGTCGGCGTACCTCGCCGAGGAAGGCCCGCCTGTCGCCGAGCTCACCAAAGAGCTGCCGCGCGACGCTCAAGATGCTTGCCCCGGGCGGGATGCTCACCGTTCGATGCCCGGCGTCGTCGGCATCCCCGCGAGCGCCCGTCGAGGGCTCGCTCGCGTCGGGGCCGGCGGGCGCCGTGGCGGCCACGACTGCGACCGGCGCCGCTGGCGCCGCGGCCGCAACGCGCGGCGGATCGGATGGGGCGACCGCCGGCGGGGACGGCGGAGTCACGGGCTCGGGCGACGCTGCCGGTGCAGGTGGGTCCGCGGGCACGGGCGGTGGCGTCGCCGCGGCGACCTGCGTCGCACCGCCGGCCCGATCGCCCGATGCCGGCGAGCCGAAGAGCAGCGCGCTCGACACGAGCGCCACCCCGGCCGCGGCGCCGAGACCGATCAGGCGCCGCCAGGACCATCCCGTCCAGCGCGGCAGGCGGCGAAGCGCGGCTTGACCGAGCAGGCCCGGCCGGCGCTCGTCCATCTCCGCGATCGCTTCCTGGGCAACGCGTAGCGACACCGTCGGCTCGCTGCGCCCGAAGCCGAAGAGCAGGGCGTTGTGACACAGGATGTTCGCCCGGCGCGGGATGCCGTGGGCATGCCGCACGATGGCGCGCAGGGCTGCCCGCTCGAAGAGGCGCTCGTCGCCGCCCACCTGCTTCAGGCGGTGGAGGATGTAGGCCTCCATCTCGCCCTCGTCGAGGGGGTTGATGATGGCGCGGACGCTGACTCGCTGCTGCAGCTGTCGGAGGTTCTGCTGCCGCAGGCGTTGCTGCAGCTCCGGCTGACCCACGAGCACGATCTGGAGCAGCTTGTGCGTATAGGTCTCGAAGTTCGACAGCAGGCGCAGCTCTTCGAAGGTGGCGTCGGTGAGGCTCTGCGCCTCGTCGATGACCAGCGCCGTTCGTCCGCCCGCGGCGTCGCGCTGCAGGAGCAGGCGCTGCAGTATCTCGAGCAGCACCAGGCGCGAGGCGCCGGGGGGCGGCTGCTCGCCGAGGTCCTTCAGGGCGGCGGCGAGGAGGTCGTCGAAGGTGTGAGCCGCATAGGGAACGTATGCCGCCGCGACCTCCGGTCCGAGCTGGCCGAGCACGCTGTAGAGGATGGTGGTCTTGCCGGTGCCGACCTCGCCGATGAGCGTGATGAAGCCGCGGCCGTTCAGCAGGCCGTACTGCACCGCCGCCATGGCCTCCCGATGCTTGGCACTGAGGAAGAGGAAGGCGGGATCCGGGGTGAGGCTGAACGGCTCACCCGAGAGCCTGAAGTGTTCGAAGTACATCGGCGGGGTTTTCAGGAGCGATCCGGCAGAGCGACCAGCGTGTCGAGGTGCGCGTAGCGCCGCACGTCGGCGCTGCTCTTCACGGTGCTGTCGAAGTGATCCCGGGCGAGCCCGAGGCCGATGCTCAGGAGCAGACCTCCGAGGAGAGCGAAGACGAGGATGCGGCCCTTCTTGGGAGCCACGGCCTCGAGCGGAAGCGGCGCCTCCTCGATGATGCGCAGGCGCAGCAGCTTGCTCTGCTCGACCGCGTTCGACAGGCGCGACTGCTCCGCCGAGCGCACGTAGGACAGGTAGGTCTCCTCGTCCATCTTCACCTGGCGCTCGAGCCTGGCCAGATCGAAGCTCCGGCTGTCGAGGAACTCCGCCTTCTTCTTGTACTCGTCGGCCTCCTTGCCGAGCGCTGCCTCGCGTCCCTTCAGGGCGGCCAGGTTGGCGCGTCCGCCGACCAGATCGGTGCCGGCGTTGGTCACCGCACCATCACCCGCCGGTCCGGCCGTGAACGAGTCGTAGCCCGAGATGGCCTTGCGCAGCCGATCGATCTGGCTCTCGATCGCCTTCACGCGCTCGCTGTCCGGCTTGTACTTGCCGATGAGGTCGGCCCGCTTCGCCTCGAGCTCGATGAGCTCCGGCGTTGCGACACGGCCGCCCTTGCCGGCGAGCGTCTGCTCGAGAAACGCCATGCGCTTCTCCTGCTCGACGCGCGCGATCCGTGCCCGCGACAGCTCGGCGTTGAACTCGTTCAGTCGCTCGTGGACCTCGGCCTGCTGCCCGGCGAGGGTGCCCGCTCGCTCGCGTGCCGATCGCAGCTCGGACTCCGAGCCCGCCAGCTTCCTGCGGAGCAGCTCGCTCTGCTCGTTGAAGAAGTCCTGGGCCTCCGTGATCTGCTGCAGCTTCGCGTGGTGCTCCACGTAGGCCCGCATCAGGCGGTTGACGAACTCCTGGGCCCAGGCCGGGTCGGAGCTCATGTACCCCACGTCGATGATGTTCGAGGGATGGGCGTTCGACGTCTCGAGGCGACCGAGGACGTCCCGCGTCTGCCAGTAGAGAGGACTGTCCGGCTTCAGGTTGTCGATGTTGTGGAGGCGCTTGTAGGCCGTGCGAATGAACGAGGCTGGCGCGTGCAGCACCCGGGCGACCAACGAGTCGGACTTTGCCGGCTCGTCGTCGTCCTCCTTGGGCGGCTTCATGTCGGCGAGCACGCTGTCGATCACCTCGCGGCTGCGGAGAATCTGGAGCTGCGAGTTGATCTCGCCGTCCGAGACCTCGTCCGTGCGTACGAGCGACGGTGCGTGCTCGCCTCCCGACACCTCGGCCCGGTCGGTGGTGAGGAGGATCTTGCCCGCCGTGCGATAGACCGGCGGAAGCACGAAGATTCCGAAGACGGCCGTCACCACGATGCCGAGGTAGACTCCGGTGATCAGCTTCCAGCGGCGGAAGACGCCCTGGACGGCCTCCTGGACGAGCGTGAAGACTGCTTGTTCTTGCGGTGACATGCGCGCTCCCTCAGAAGATCGGCAAGCCGATCGGAATCTGCGGCAACATCTTGGTGATGTATTGGTTGACGATCTGGTTCATGTTCGCGATCCGGCTCTTCGGTACGTAGACGAGGTCATTCGGCTGCAACGCGACGTCCTGCGTGTAGTCCGAGCCGCTGAGCGCCTGTTTCAAGAACAGCCGGTATCCTTCGTAGTGGTCCCCGGCGCGCCGCACGAGCACGACGTTCTCCAGGCTGGCCTCGACGTTGAATCCGCCGGCGCTCTGGATGGCCTGCAACGCCGTCAGGCCGTCGGTGAAGCTGAGCGTGGTCGGCTTGTTGACCTCGCCGCCGACGAAGACCTGGCCGCCGAACGAGCGGACGATGACGGCGATGCGCGGCTCCTCCAGCTCCTTCGAATACGCCTGGACCAGACGGTCCGCGAGCTCGTCGGTGCCCACCCCCGCGGCCTCGATGTCGCCGATGAGGTCGAGAGATATCTTGCCGTCGGCACGGACGGGTTCGTCCTCGATGTTGAGCTCCGGCGTCTTGTAGAAACGGACGCTGAGCTTGTCGCCGACCCGGACGTGGTAGGGCTGGTTCTCGACGCCGAGCGCGGTCATGTTCGCGCTCGCGCGTCCCGACGGCGAGGGGAATGCACACCCCGCCACCAGGGCTGCCGCGACGGCGAGCAACGCGGTGCCTGCCTGGACCACGGGCCGTCGGCCGAGCGCTCCATAGGAAGCGCGAAACTCAGACTTTCGGGCGGGCTTCTGGTTCGAGCTTAGCATCGCGGGTCCCTTGCACCTTCCTGTTGAAGCAACGCCTGTGCCGGCAAATTCGTTAGCAAATACCATGGGCTCTCTATGAGTCGGCCAGCGATTCGTGCGGCGCTGCAAAGCGTCAATCGGGTTCAGGCATGACTGCAAGTTACTGGGGTCTCTTCCCAGGCTATGACGCGGCGAGAGTACCGATTGGGGCGACGTTTTTTTCACCTGGCCCTCCCTCGCGACCCGGTTTTGGTCTCCCCCCGGGAGACCCGATCGGGGCGACGCCCGGCCAACCCCCGAGTGTCCGGTGGGGCGCGTATGCGAGGTGACGCGTCCGCGGATTCGCCCGGGGCGTCGGGCCGCACCCGTGTCCAGGTCCAGGGGGCAAATTGACCCGGCTTGCGAACGCGCAACACTTCCGGCGAACCGGCAGTCGCCGCGCTCGACTTGCGCCCTGCGATGCCGGCCGCTCCTCCCCGCCGGCCGCGGGACGGATGGGCGGCCCGTCTCAGCGGCGCCCCCGTGCGCCGTCGCCTCATCCGGGCCACGGCTGCCTTGCGCGCCCTCTCCCCGCCGGTCGCCACCTGCCCGGCGGCACCCGCCCGTGGCGAATTCGGCGTTTTCATGGCAGCTAGTCCCCTCGCAACAGTTGTCTCAGTATATGTGAATCAGATATGTCTCTGGTTCGGAGGACCAGTCAATGGCGGCGGGGAATCGACGAGGAATGGCCGGCCGTCGCTGGGGACGGCGAGCGGGTCGATGCAGCGTGTGCCGAAAGCGCAAGGACCGGGTGCATCGCAACCGCCTATCCGGACGGCTCGTGTGCGCGACCTGCGGGGATCGCGCCCGGCTCCGCGTGGGATCGTGCCGCGGCTGCGCCGAGCGCAAGGTGCTGCAGGCGCGCGGGCGGTGCTACGCCTGCTACAAGCGCGAATGGCGGTTCGCGCGCGAGCACGAGGCCGGGGCGCGGGTAGCGCGCCGCGTGCCAGGCGCCAGCCGCCGGCGCGCCTGAGCCCGAGGGCTCAACGCCAGCGCCAGAGCCGTACGGCCTGATCCGGACCGTCGGACACCTCCACGAGCTTGAGGATCAACAGCGGACCGCCCGCAGTGGATGCCAGCGTCGCCCCGTCCGGTGACCACGCCACCGCGGTGACGACGTCGTCGTGCCCGGCGAGGGTGTCCATCAGTGCCCCGGAGGTCGCGTCGAAGAGGTAGATCCGCGCGTCGGCACCTCCGGCCGCGAGGACCTGGCCATCCGGATGCCACGCGAGACCGTGAAACGAGACCGGCCCCGGCGCTTCGCGCTGCAGAACGGTCCCGCTCGTGGCGTCGTACACCGACACGGTGCCGTCCGCGCCCGATGCCGCCACTCGCGTCCCGTCCGGCGACCAGCGCGCATTCCAGATCACGCCGTGTCCCGAGTCGCTCCAGCGCGGGGTACGCGTGACGAGCGCGGGCTGCTGCCGGAACCAGCTCGCCTGCTTCTGGTAGGAGAGGCGCGCGAAGGCGGTGATGGTAGCGTCGCTCCATCGCTCGCGCTCGGGATCGACGTCCCAGACCGCGACCCGGCCGCGTCGGTCGCCCGTGACCAGCGCGCGTCCGTCCGGCGCCCAGTCGACCGAGAGGAAGTTTCCGACGCCGCCGTCGTACCACAACGCGACCACGCGCCACGCCGCCTGCCCGGGACTCACCTGCCAGATGCGCACCGTACGGTCCCGGCTTGCCCCGGCCAGCCAGCGCCGGTCGGGGGAGAAGGCGAGCGACATGATCCAGCCGTCGATCTCCCCGAGCTGCCGAAGCGCGCCGTCCGCGGGCAGGAACTGGCCGGGACGGCATGCCGTGCTGCCGGGCCCATCGGGGTTCCACACCTTCACGGCATGATCTCCGCCGCCGTCGGCGAGAAGCTGGCCGTAGTAGGGGCTCTCGATCCAGGCGTTCGACACGGCCCAGAACCAGTGACAGGCGAAGCTCTTCACGAGCACGCCGGCGGCGACGTCGGCGATGCGAGTGTCGTAGCGCAGCCGGGTGACCTTGTCGCGGAAGTGGCCACCGACGGCGATGCGCCCGCCGTCCGGTGACCACGCGAGGCTCAGCCCGCGACCTGGCAGCGCGATCGCACCCGCGGGCTCGAGGAGCACGTCGGTGGGTCCGCTCTTCGGTGCATCGCCGTCGTGCGCGTGCTGGCGCCGCGCCTTGCGCTCACCGGGGACGCGCTCTCCGCGCGTGTGCGCGAGGGCGCCCACCGTCGCGAGCGTCACCACGAGCGCGGCAACGCCGGCCAGCATGGCGGTGCGTCGGTGGTGGGCATTCGGTCGCGCCATCGCTGCACTCGTCGGGACGCCGAGCCGATAGCACGCGCGCGCGGCGCCGCACATCGTACGGAAGGGCAATCGTGTGAGCACGCGAGCCGGAAGCGCTCGCCATGCGTACCCGAGTGGACTGATCCCGCGTGGTTCACCTTTCCGACTGTCGATGGCCAGCGCGGGTGCTGCGAAAACGCGCGCGCGCGAACTTCCACATCTTCGCACCGTACGATCTTGAACACCGCTACCACGGCACGTACACCGACTGCGATTTCCCGCGCCCGACTCGCATTTCGCTCGCGATACGAGCTGCGGGCGACGTGCCGTGGGGATCGGCGCCGCGCGCCAGGCGCGCCGCTCGGTCGCCCATCGGAGCCGCGATCGTGACGCGTGGCACGTGCTGCAGAGCGACGGTGGTGGGACACGGCTGCTTGCACCGCGATCGACGCGACGCCGGCACCGCGGTCGAGCCGTCGGACCGGTCTCTCCGCAGGGTCCCGCGCCCGGGTGCCCTCCGCGTGACGGACCGTGTCGACGTCGATATCCTCGAGTTCATCCCAGTCCGGGGCCTTCCTTCCGGGACCCGCACGACCTCGACGCTGCTCGTCGAGAACCCGGCCGGCCAGCCGTCGAGGGGGATGAATAGACGCCACCAGGGCGCGTCTACCAGGACGTCCATGTCCGCTGGCGCTGCCGCCCGGCGGGTCTAGGTCCGCAGAAGTGGCCGGGCGGTAGCGCCCCCCCTCTCGGGGGTCGTCGGGACAGGGCGACCTTGGCCACCCGCACGGTCGCGTGACACGGAGACCGGCCTGCGATCGTCTCCCGGGGTGCAACACGCTTCCGCCGGATTCATCCCCGCATCAGACGTCCCGTTTCCGTTCACCGCATTCGCCTGCGCGGCCGGGCTCACCTCACCCGTCCTCCCGCTTCTCCTCCGGGCCCGGCCGCGCTATCACTTCGCCCCGCGGCGGGAGGTCAGGGCGCGGCCGGAGGGGCACTGCGCACCGTGCGCGCCAGCTTGCCGGCGGTCTCACCGAGCGCGCCGTCGAGCATCTCCCGGCGCGTGACCCATCTGCCACCGCCCTGGAGAAAGCGCGGCAGGTCGAGCAGATTCTGGCTCAGCGGTTGCTGCGTGTGCTCGAAGCGCTCCCGGGCGATGACGCTGCCGCTCGCCGCATCGACCAGCACCGCCTGATACCACACCGTCGCTGGCGTCCTCGCGCCCCACGCGGATCCTTCACGTTCCGTATACCGCGTGAGCGCACCGAGAACCGCGAGCCGTGCCCCGACCGCCTTCGCCACTCGCATGGCCATCGCGGGGTCGTAGCGGCTGGCACCTGCCGGCGGCGCGGCCTGCTGGACGAGCGCGGGGTCGATGATGGACACACCGTTCCGAGCGAGGTCCTGGCTGAGCGTGACCGCGATGTGCTCGCCCATGTCGTCGGGGACCGGCGGGTCGTCACGGCGCTCGGCGAAGTTCGCCGTCGGATCGAGCTCCCCGCCGACGCGGAAGGGGATGACCGCGATCGCACCGATCGCGGTCGCCACCCCGGGGGTGACCACGGGCGTGCGCGCGCGCGGCGCACAGGCTGTCACCGCGAGCACAGCGAGCACCGGGACCAGCACCGCGCGCGGCATGCGTTCCCCTCGTACACCAGTCGCACGGGCCGAGTCGATGCACGTACGCGCTTGCCCCTGTCGGCGAGGCTCGGCTACAAGCCCGCCGCGCATGGCGACGGTGCGGAGCGACGACCAGCCGGGAGGGGTCCGCGTGCTCACGCTCGCCCGGCCGCCCGCCAACGCGCTCGACGAGACGCTCCTCGTCGATCTGGGGGCGGCGCTCTCCGCGGCACGCGGCGACGACCACGTGCGCGCCCTCGTGCTCACCGGGGCCGGCACCTTCTTCAGCGGCGGATTCGACCTCGCCGCGCCGCGACGGGATCAGGAAGCCGCCCGCTCGTTGCGCGCGCTCTACCGCGACGTGCACGCCAGCTTGCTGGCCTTCCCGAAGCCCACCGTCGCGCGTCTCGCGGGCCACGCCGTGGCCGGCGGGCTGGTGCTGGTCCTGGCCTGTGACTACCGGCTCGGCCGGGAAGGCGACTACCGCGTGGGACTCAACGAGGTGGCCATCGGGGCGTCGTTCCCACGCGTCGCGTTCGAGATCGTGCGCCTGCGCCTGCCCCATCCGCGAGCCAGCGAGCTGCTCCTCGGCGCCGCGCTCTATCCCGCCAGCCAGGCCGTGCGACTCGGCGTCGTCGACGAGCTTCTACCTCCGGACACCTTCGACGCCACGGTCCTGCGACGCGCCCAGCGCCTCGCTGCCTTCCCGCGCGAGGCCTACGCGCACACGAAGGCAATGCTCGTGGCGGACGCGCTCGCGCACGTTGCAGCGGAGACGCCGGCCGAGGAAGCCGCGGGCGCCGCGGTGTGGACGACCGCGGAGAGCCGTGCCGCGCGCGCGGCGCAGCGAGCGAAGCTGCGCTCGCCCTGAGGGCGCCTCAGAGGGACGCTGCCCGCGAGGGCTCCGAGGCCACGGGGCTCGGCACCCCCCTCGCCTCGTGCAGCACGGTCTCGAGACGCGAGTTGCCGGTCTCCACCCCTGCCGCCTTGAGCGTGCTCGATCCGGCCGGGGGGATCCGGCTACCGAGGTTGTAGAGATCGGGATGCGCCTCGACGAACACCTGGCCGTTGCGCACGCCGACCTTGATCGGTTGATAGATGAACTCCCCCCTGGTCCCGACCGGCACGAGCGGGAACAGCAGCTCGACGTCCTCGGGATAGAGCCGCGTGCAGCCGTTGCTGACCGTCATGCCCATACCCCACGGGATGTTGGTGCCGTGAATCCGATACGGTTCGAGACTGAGCTCGAAGCGGTACTTGCCGAGCGGATTGTCGGGATCACCGCCCTTGATCATGCGGCGGTAGTCACCCTTCTCGCGGATGTGGTCACGCAGGATTCCCGGCGGGATGACCCAGGTGGGATTCACGGTCTTGCCCGTCACGGAGAACTTCCCCATCGGCGTGCGCCGGTCGTCACGGCCGAGCCCCAGTGGATAGGTCCGCACCACCGTGGTCCCGGGATCGTGGGAATCGGGCTCGAAGTAGTACAGCCGCAGCTCCGCGACGTTCACGACCAACCCTTGATACGAGCAGCACGGCAGCACCCACGACGTCGGCAGCACCACCTTCGACCCCGCCGGCGGCGACCAGATGTCGACGCCCGGATTGGCATCGGTGATCTCGTTCACCCCGAGGTCGAAATAGCGCGCGATGTCGAGCAGCGACTCGCCCTTGCGGACGCGATAGCTGCCCACCTCGCCGATCACCGTCTGCTCCGGCGGCTTGCCGGGTGCCGGGGTCGGGATCTTGTACACCCGCAGCGGCTTCTTCGCGTACGCCTCTTCCGTGAAGACCGGAAGACCGCTGGTGTCCCGCGGCGGGTGCACGGCCGGTTGGGGCGACAGGACCGCTACTCGCTCGGCGCACCCTGTCAGCAGGATGCCCACGAGGCCCAGGCCAAGCGCGCCTACCCGGTACATGGTCTCATCACGCGTCGGCAGACCGGCCGTGTCAAGCCATGAGGTGTTCTCCCGCTCCGGCCGGCCGCCGGCCATGGAGCCCCAGCCCCGGACCCGGCCTAGCCGCGAAGGACCTCGAGTGCCTCGTCGTGACCGAGTACTCGCGTCATGCGCCGGGCGATCAGCCATTCGCCGCCGCGTTTCACGAGGGACCAGCGGTTGAAGCTGACGCGATGGACGCGGGTGCCCTCGGGGCTCGCCAGGTAGACGCGCGAATATCCGGTCGCGACGGCGCGCTCACCCTCGAGCGTGATCAGGAATGGTCCCATCTGATGGGCGCAGCGACCGACCATCGCCTGGTGCCGGTCACCGGCGATCATGGCACCGACCGCGGCGCGTCCCTCCATCCTGCCCACGTCCACGTCGTATACGCCGTCCTCGGTGAAGACCGCCGCCGCACCGCTGGCATCGCCGGAATCGACCGCAGGGCCGTAGCGGGTGATCACATCGTGGATCGCCACCTGATCCTCGAGCGCCTGGACGCGGCGGGCCAGGTCGGCGACCGTCCGTTCGAGATCGGTCATCCAAGCTCGCTATCAGCAGCGTCCTCGCAGCCGCAAGGCGATGACGCGCACGCGCTCCCCGGACTCCGCGGCGAGCGACGCCGACGCCCGGGCGCTGCCGCGGACGCCGGCGGCCGATCGGCGGCGGTCAGCTAGTGCGGCGCGGCATGCTTGCCGCCGTGACCGGCATGCGAGGAGCTGCAGGCGACCTGCGGAGGCAGCACGAGGTCGGTGAGCGTCGAGCGTCCCCCGGCGTCGAGTGACTCGCCGCCGGCGGTCAGCCCCTGCGCCACTCCCGACGTCACACCCCCGCCCGAGTTCACGTAGTAGCTCCCGATGAGTATGAACATCTCGTTCTCGGTGCTTTCCCCGCCCGTGATCGGGCAGGCGTCGCACACGCCGTCGCGAGCACCCGGGCTCGAGTCGCAATCGCGATCGAAACCCGGCCCGCAGCGGGCGCCGACCTTGCCCGCGGTGCAGGCGACTGGACTGCAGCGGAAGCCCTGGGGCGGGACACGCGACGCCCGCGTCACCGTGTTGGCATCCGGCGAGCCGTCGGCGGCCACGCCGTTGTTGTAGAGCGAGCAGTAGTGCAGCACGCGCTGCGCGGGATCGGGCGAGTCGAAAGCCAGCGGGGGATTGAAGATCAGATCGGCCGGGTCGTTGTAGACGAAGTTCTGGTAGAGCAGCGAGCCGTCCGGCGCCGTCACCGTGAACTCCTTCCCGCGCTTGTGGGTGTGCGACGAGAGCTGGAACAGCCGGGCGCCCTGGGGCAGCTGCTGGTCGTTGCAGATGCGCTGCGTCGTGTAGGGCGCGGCGTCCGCGTTGAAGATCGCGTTGATGTTGAAGATCGGCTGGATCGGATAGCGCTGGCTCGAGGCGAAGTAGTAGTTCAGCCGGGCGTGCATGGTGGTGTCTTCGTCGGTCAGGTTGAAGGCATGTGAGTTCCAGTAGAGGATCCCCTTCATGGGGATCTGCGCGAAGGCACCGTCGACGTAGCTGATCGCCGCCTGGGCCTTCTGGGCGCCCCCGATGGCGAAGAAACCCTGTCCACCGCTGGTCGGACCGAACCCGATGCAGGCGAAGGACTGCTGGATCTCGCTCATGCAGATGCCGGTCCCGCAGGACGTGACGTCCGTCGGCTCGCACACCTGTCCCGCCTTCTCTCCGCCGTTGCACGTCCACTTGCCGAAGGCCGGGTCGTGGGCGCTCGCCGTCCCGAAGTAGCGGTTGAGGATCAGGTGGTGGCTCTGCGGATCCTGCCGCAGCTCCTGCCCGGAGAAGCGGAACATGGTCCCCGTCGGATCCCGGAACTCCGTGGGAACCTGCGAGGTGACGTCGTAGTAGGTGGCGAAGCAGATCTCGTGCTCGCTGTGCGCTTCCAGGTGCCACGTCGGCATGACCAGCTGCACGCCCTCGCCGGGCGCCGGCGGATCGAGCGGCTGGATGATGATCGGCTTCGACGGCGGCAGGCACGCGTTCAGCAGCTTGTCGGTCCCGGCGACGGTCCCGGTCTCGGGCGCGCCGCTGTAGATCCACAGGCGCAGCAGCTCGAGCTCGTCCGTGCTGAGCGGCGGCAGGCCGTTGGGCATCGGCGCGCCCGGCACCTGCACGCCAGGCGGGAGCTGCGACGTATCGGTCGCCGCCGCGAGCTTGAGCCAGAGGAAGCTGCGCCGCTGATCGCCGGGCTCGACGCGGTTGAAGGGGCTGGCGGTCGACTTCACCTGGAAGAGGTTCTGGTAGGCGACGTCGGGTGAGAGGTCGAGGCCGCCCTGCTTGGCCGTGCTCCCGTGACACGCCTGGTCGGTGCAGCCGTGCTTCTCGAAGATGACCGACTGGATTCCCTTGAAGGTGCTGTCGAAGGCCGCGCTCTGGGCGCAGGTCGTGATCCCCAGGTCGAGCTGAAGCCTGCTCTTCGGCTTGCGGCTGCGGAGCACCCCGTGCAGCTCGCCGCAGCCGGCGTCGACCGTCGCCACCAGGACCACCTTGCGGTTGCTCCCGCAGGGCTTCCAGCGCGTGTGGACCTTCCACCCCTTGCGCGTGCGTCGAGGGCGCGAGACGACCGAGCTGCAGTCGGTGCTCACGGTGACGCCCGTGGCGTCGATCGCGATGGCCTGGAGCATCGAGGTGGGCGTGCTCCCGACCTTGGGATCGGCCGACTGGCCGAGGATGAAGCGGCCGGAGCATGTCGGAGCGGGCCGCTGCTTCTTGGCTGCGGCCGGCGTCACCAGGACGCCTGCGACGAACACGGACGCCGAGACGAGCAGAGTGGCGAGAGCACGGGTCGTCCACATGGATTCCCCCTTACCTCGGTCCGCGCCGCACGGGGAGCCGCTCCGGTGCCGCGCGATACCTTCCTATCGCGAGCAGCACGGCGCATGCCAGCGGCGTGGCCCCCGTCATTCCGGGCTCGGCACGCCCCTCCGCACGGTCCGATGCGCGGTCGAGCGCATGACGCGTTGTGCGCCCTCCCGGGTCGTCCGCCTTTCAGGGGATGCCTTCCGCGACCTGCGCGCGCAGGCTATACGAAACCTCGCTGCAAGACCTGGCGAGCCACTGCGATAGCGGGGTCCCGTCCCTGCCCCCTCCGGCCGGCGTGGCGCCGTCTCGCACGCCATGATCTGGCCCCCGTTTCTCCAGGGCCTGGTCGACCGGGCCTCGTCTTCCCGGGCTGCCTTCAAGGACTCCCAGGAGCCGATTCGGGCCGAGCTGTTCAGCGTCGAACGCCTCGAGCAGCACGCCGAGAGCCTCGCCGCCGCCCAGCGAGTCACCGACGATCCCGGCCGCGGCCGTCCCCTCGCCCCCCGCGTGCGCGACAATGCCCGCGCGCTGCTCGAGTCGTATCGCCTGCTCGTCGAGGCCATCCGCGAGGAGCGCATCGTATCGCCCGCGGCGGAGTGGCTGGTCGACAACTTCCACATCGTGGACGAGCAGCTGCGCGAGATCCGCGACCACCTCCCGTCGGGATACTACCGCGAGCTACCGAAGCTGGCGGAGAAGCACCTGGCCGGATATCCCCGCGTGCTCGGGCTGGCGTGGGCCTTCGTGGCGCACACCGACAGCCGCTTCGACCCCGACGCGCTGCGCCGCTTCGTTCGTGCCTACCAGCGCGTCCAGCCGTTGCTGATCGGCGAGCTGTGGGCGATCGCTATCACGCTGCGCGTCGTCCTGGTCGAGAACCTCCGCCGCCTCTCGGAGCGCATCGTCGCCGCTCGTGAGGAGCGGCAGCGGGCCGACGAGCTGGCGGACGGGCTCCTCGGCCTCGGCGGGCGGCCTGCCGCCGAGGCGGCTGCCGCCCTCGGTCGGCTCGATCGCGGCGCGCTGCCGAGGAGCTTCGCGGTTCAGCTGGTGCAACGGCTTCGCGAGCAGGATCCCGCCGTGGTGCCTGCCCTGCGCTGGCTCGACGAGCACCTGGCGGCGGAGGGCACGAGCAGCGAGGACATCGTGCATCGCGAGCACGAAGCCCAGGCCGCCATGAACGTGACGGTGCGCAACGTGATCACGAGCATGCGCCTCATGTCGGCGCTCGACTGGAAGGAGTTCTTCGAGAGCGTCAGCCTGGTCGACGAAGTCCTGCGGGCCAAGAGCGCCTTCCTCGACATGGACTTCGCGACCCGCGACCGGTACCGCCATGCGATCGAGCAGCTGGCGCGCCGCTCGGGCCACCCCGAGACCGATGTGGCCCACCGCGCCGTCGCCAAGACCGCGGCCGCCGGCGACGATCCCACCGGGCGACGGCGAGATCCCGGGTATCATCTCATCGCCGGCGGGCGCGCAGCGTTCGAGAGAGAGCTCGGCTTCAATCCGGGGCTTCGCCGCCGGCTCCTGAGAGCCTACGTGGCAGCGGGCACCCCGGCGTATCTCGGCACCACCGCGATCCTGAGCCTCGTCATCCTCGCCCCGCCCCTCCTGCTCGCTGCCCGCGGCGGGGCCGGACCGTTCGCTCTGCTCGCGTTCGGGCTCCTCGGGCTGTTCCCGGCCACCGACCTCGCGATCGCCCTCACCAATCGCGGCGTGGTCGAGCGCATCAGGCCCGCACCGCTGCCGAAGCTGGCGCTGCGCGACGGTATCCCGGCGGAGCTCCGCACCATGGTCGTCGTGCCCACGCTGCTCACCAGCGTCGCCGACGTGGAGCAGCAGATCGACGGACTCGAGATCCACTCCCTCGCCAACTCGGACGCCGAGCTGCGCTTCGCGCTCGCGTCTGACTGGATCGACGCGCCGACGGAGGAGATGCCCGAGGACGACGTGCTGCTCGCCGCGGCCCGGGCCGGGATCGCCCGCCTGAACGAACGCCATGGTCCGACGCCGGACGGTGGAGACCGCTTCTTCCTCTTCCACCGCCGGCGAATCTGGAACCCGAGCGAAGGCGTCTGGATGGGCTGGGAGCGCAAGCGTGGCAAGCTGCACGAGCTCGACCGCATGCTGCGAGGCGCGTCCGATACCAGCTTTCTCCCGGTTTCGCCGCCGGTCCCCGAGGGCGTGCGGTACGTCATCACGCTCGACGCCGACACCCGGCTGCCCGGCGGAACCGCACGGCAGCTGGTGGGGACGATGGCGCACGCCCTCAATCGCCCGCGCCTCGACCCCGCCACACACCGGGTCGTGGAGGGCTACGGCCTGCTCCAGCCGCGAGTCACCCCGACGCTGCCCGAGGACGGCCAGGGATCGCTCTACCAGCGCATCTTCTCCGGCCCGTGCGGTATCGATCCCTATGCCGCCGCGACCTCGGACGTCTACCAGGACCTCTTCGGGGAAGGGTCGTACACCGGAAAGGGCATCTACGACGTCGACGCCTTCGAGGCGGCCCTCGACGGACGCGTCCCCGACAACTCGCTGCTGAGCCACGATCTCTTCGAGGGGCTGTTCGCGCGGGCCGGCCTGCTCACCGACGTCTCCCTGTTCGAGGAATTCCCCTCCAACTATCTGGTTGCAACGGGGCGCCAACACCGTTGGGCACGAGGAGACTGGCAGCTGCTCCCGTGGCTGATCGGATGGGTGTCGGCGCCGATCTCCATCATCGGCCGCTGGAAGATACTCGACAACCTGCGGCGCACACTGTCGCCGCTGGCCGTCTATGTCCTCCTGGTGGCGGACTGGACGCTGCCCGTGGGCAGGCCGGGAATGTGGACGACGTTCGTGTTGGCGGCCGTCATCCTCGCGGCGCTCGTCCCGGTCCTGCACGAGGTCGTGCCCCGGCGGAGCGGCATCTCGAAGCGCAGCCACGTGCGTGCGGTTGCGGCCGACCTGGCCGTTGCCGGCTCGCAGGTGGCGCTCACGTTCACCCTGCTCGCCCACCAGGCGTTCGTCATGGGCGACGCGATCGTGCGGGCTCTCGTCCGCCTGATCGTCACCAGGCGGCGCCTGCTCGAGTGGATGACCGCCGCGCAGGCGAAGGCGGGACAGGATCTCTCGCTCGGGGCCTTCGTCGTGCGCATGGGCGGCGCCATCGTGCTCGCGGTGGCCGCAGCCGCGCTCGTCCTGGGCTTCGGCCGAACGGGGGCGTGGCCGCTGGCCTTGCCGTTCGTCGCCCTCTGGGTGCTGTCGCCGGCGGTCGGCTGGTGGATCAGCCAGCCCCGGGAGGGCGCCGTCGCCGAGCCGCTCGGCGACGACGACGCGCGCATGCTCAGGACGACCGCGCGGCGGACCTGGCGCTTCTTCGAGACCTTCGTCGGATCGGAGGCTCACGCGCTCCCTCCCGACAACTTCCAGGAAGACCCCCATCCGGTCGTGGCGCATCGCACGTCGCCGACCAACGTCGGTCTCTACCTCCTCTCCACCGCTGCGGCCCACGATTTCGGCTGGCTCGGGATCCTCGACACCCTCGATCGCCTGGCCGCGACGCTCGACACGCTGAACGGCCTCGAGCGCTTCCGGGGGCACTTCTACAACTGGTACGAGACGCGAGAGCGACGGCCCCTCGATCCCAAGTACGTCTCGACGGTCGACAGCGGAAACCTCCTCGGCCATCTGCTCGCGCTCGCGCAAGGCTGTCGCGAGCTGATCCACCGCCCGCTCCTCGATGCAGAGGTGCTCTCGGGCATCGGCGACACGCTCCTGGTGCTGCGAGAGACCATGGACAGCCTGGCCGACGATCGGCGCACGCTCACCGTGACGCGCAAGACCCTCGCCGACGCCGTGGACGCCGTGGCCGCCGCGCTCGAGCCGATTCCCATGAGCACCGCTGCGTGGGGCGCCCGGTTCGCCCAGCTCGAGACGCTGGCCGACACGATGACCGACATCGCGCGCACCCTGGCCGCCGAACGTGACGACCCCGCGGCCCGCGAGCTCGCCGCCTGGGCGGAGGCCGTGCGCGCGGGCGTCGCGAGCTGGGCGCGAGACCTCGACGCGCTCCTGCCCTGGGCACGACCGCCGCAGGCGGATCCCGCGATCGAGTTCCCCGTCCCGACTCCCGCGAGCGCTCCCGACACGTGCGAGGCCATCGTCGCCCGCCTCGCGGACCGTCCCGCCCAGGCGGCGCTCGTCGAGCGCCTCGAGCGGTCCGCGAGCGCCTGTGCCTCCCTCCGCCGACGGCTCGAGACCCTGGGGCGCCTGGCCGACGCGATGGCAGGCGAGATGGACTTCCGCTTCCTCTTCGACGCCACGCGCAACCTGTTCCGGATCGGCTTCCGCGTGGCCGACGGCGAGCCCGATGCAAACTACTACGACCTGCTCGCTTCCGAGGCGCGCCTCGCGAGCTTCGTCGCCATCGCCAAGGGCGACGTCCCCACCTCCCACTGGTTTCAGCTCGGTCGCACGATGACGCCCGTCGTTCGCGGCTCCGCGCTGGTGTCGTGGTCGGGCTCGATGTTCGAGTACCTGATGCCCGAGCTGGTGATGCGGTCGCCCGCGGGAAGCCTGCTCGAGCAGACGTGCGAGCTGGCCGTGCGACGGCAGATGCAATACGGCGCCGAGCGCAAGGTCCCGTGGGGGATATCGGAATCGGCCTACAACGTCCGCGGGCTCGATCTGACCTATCAATACTCGAGCTTCGGGGTGCCCGGCCTGGGGCTCGAGCGCGGTCTCAGCGAGGACCTGGTGGTCGCTCCGTACGCCACCGCGCTGGCGGCGATGGTCGATGGACCCGCGGCGGCCCGGAACCTGACCCGGCTCGCCGCTGCGGGGGGCCGCGGTGCCTACGGCTTCTACGAGGCGCTCGACTACACCGCGACCCGCGTTCCCGAGGGGAGCACCGTCGCTCCCGTGCGCGCCTACATGGCGCACCACCAGGGCATGACGCTGGTGGCCCTCCTGAACGTGCTCCACGACGGCGTCATGCGGCGGCGCTTCCATGCCGAGCCGAGCGTGCAGGCCAACGATCTGCTGTTGCAGGAGCGAACGCCGCGCGATGTGGGCGTCGCGCGCCCGCGGGTCGACGAGGTCAACGCGGCTCGCCACGTCCGCGATGTCGCTCTACCGGTGCAGCGGCGCGTCCGCTCACCGCACGGGCCGGTCCCCCATACCCACCTGCTGTCGAACGGCCGGTATGCCGTCATGCTGACCGCCGCCGGCTCGGGATACAGCCGGTGCCACGACCTGGCGGTGACCCGCTGGCGCGAGGACGTCACCCGGGACTGCTGGGGCCAGTACGTCTTCCTGCGCGACACGCAGCGCGGGGAGGTCTGGTCGGTCGGCTATCAGCCCACCGGGGCGACACCGGACGCCTACGAGGCGGTGTTCGCGGAAGACCGCGCCGAGTTCCGCCGCCGCGACGGCGCCATCTCGACGACCATGGAGGTGGTCATCTCTCCCGAGGACGACGCCGAGGTGCGCCGCATCTCGCTCACGAATCTCGGCGCCCGGGCACGCGAGATCGAAGTCACCTCGTATGCCGAGGTCGTCTTGGCGCCGCCCGCAGCCGATGCGGCGCATCCGGTGTTCTCCAACCTCTTCGTCCAGACGGAGTTCGTGCCCGACGTCAGCACCCTCCTCGCCTCCCGCAGGCCTCGCTCGCCCGAGGAAGCGCCGGTCTGGGCCGCGCACCTCGTCGTCGTCGAGGGCGAGACGGTCGGCGGAGCACAGTTCGAGACCGACCGGGCGCGATTCCTCGGTCGCGGGCGGGGCATCCGCACCCCCATGTCGGTCATCGACGGCCGGCCACTCTCCAACACGATGGGCGCCGTCCTCGATCCGATCTTCAGCCTGCGCCACCGGATCCGGCTCGCCGGGGGCGCCAGCGCGCACCTCACCTTCTCGACCCTGGTCAGCTCCTCCCGCGAGGCGGTGCTCGACCTGGCCGACAAGTACCACGATCCGTCGATCTTCGAGCGTGCAGCCACGCTCGCCTGGACGCGCGCCCAGGTCGAGCTGCACCACCTTCGCGTCGAGCCCAGCGAGGCGCACCTCTTCCAGCGGCTGGCCAGCCGCATCCTGTACTCCGACCGGTCTCTGCGTCCGTCGCAGGAAGCGCTGGAGCGCAACGTCGCCGGGCAGTCGGGGCTCTGGGCTCACGGCATCTCCGGCGATCTCCCCATCGTCCTGGTGCGCATCGACGAGGAGGAGGATCAGGAGATCGTCCGGCAGCTGCTGCGTGCCCACGAGTACTGGCGCATGAAGCAGCTCGCGGTCGATCTCGTGATCCTGAACGAGAAGCCGGTGTCGTACGCCCAGGATCTGCAGACGACGCTCGAGACGATCGTCCGCACCAGCAGGTCCGGCCAGCTCCAGCCCGGAGAGATCCCGCAGGGCGGTGTGTTCGTCCTGCGCGCCGAGACCATCAGTCCGCAGGAACGCGATCTCCTGCAGACCGCCGCGCGCGCGCGCCTGCTCAGCCGCCACGGCACGCTCGCCGAGCAGGTGACGCGCATGGAGGCGCCGGAGACGGCCGCACCACCTCCCTCCCGCAGCATCACTCAGGCGCCGCCGGCCGACGACGCCCCGCCGCCCCGGAGGCCGGAGCTGGAGTTCTTCAACGGTCTGGGAGGTTTCACGACGGACGGCAAGACGTACGTCACCATCCTCGGCGAGGGGCAGTGGACTCCGACACCATGGATCAACGTGGTGTCGAACGGCGCGTTCGGGTTCCAGGTCTCGGAGTGCGGCGCCGGCTACACCTGGGCGATCAACAGCCACGAGAACCAGCTGACGCCATGGTCGAACGATCCGGTGAGCGACCCGGCCGGTGAGATCTTCTACGTCCGCGACGAGGAGACCGGCGAGCTGTGGGGTCCGACCGCGCTGCCCATCCGCGAGGAGCACTCCACGTACCTCGTGCACCACGGCCCGGGCTACAGTCGCTTCGAGCACACGTCGCACGGGATCGCGCTCGACCTCCTCCAGCTCGTCCCGGTCGACGACCCGCTCAAGATCTGCCGGCTCACGCTCGAGAACCGCTCCGGCCGGCCGCGCCGG
Organism: uncultured delta proteobacterium; assembly: GCA_963815115.1. Taxonomy (GTDB): domain Bacteria; phylum Desulfobacterota; class Binatia; order DP-6; family DP-6; genus CAVQLX01. The sequence goes on from CAWFFN010000007.1 coordinate 1,078,448, forward strand.
CTGAGCGTGACGGCGTACGTCGAGTGGGTCCTCGGCGCGTCGCACAGCGCGAGCGCGCCGTACGTCGTCACCGAGATCGACAAGGGGACGGGCGCGCTGCTCGCCCGCAACCCGTGGCATCCGGAGTTCGGCGGCCGGCTCGCGTTCGCCGACCTGCGCGGGCGCCAGACGAGCTGGACGGGCGATCGCACGGAGTTCGTCGGACGCAACGGCACGCTCGACCACCCGGCGGCTCTCGAGCGTCCCGGGCCCCTGTCGGGACGCGTCGGAGCTGGACTCGACCCGTGCGCCGCGCTGCAGGCGTCGATCGAGCTGCGAGCGGGCGCGCGCGCCGAGGTGGTCCTGCTGCTCGGCCAGGGAGCGACCGCCGACGAGGCGCGCTCGCTGATCGCGCGCCATCGCGCGGCCGACGTCGACGTCACCCTGACAGCCGTAGCGACCCGCTGGGACGACATCCTGTCGGTCGTGCAGGTGCGTACGCCCGACCGCTCGCTCGACGTGATGCTGAACTCCTGGCTGCTCTACCAGGCGCTCTCCTGCCGGGTCTGGGCGCGGGCCGCGTTCTACCAGGCGAGCGGCGCCTACGGCTTCCGCGACCAGCTCCAGGACCTGATGGCGATCACCCTGGCGCGCCGCGACCTCGCCCGCGAACATCTGCTGCGTGCGGCTGCACGGCAGTTCGTCGAGGGCGACGTCCAGCACTGGTGGCATCCACCTTCCGGCAGAGGGACGCGCACACGCATCTCCGACGACCTGGTCTGGCTACCCTATGCGGCGATCCACTACCTCGAGACCACCGGCGACATGGGTCTCCTCGACGAGGTCGTGCCCTTCATCGAGGGTCCGGTGCTCGCTCCCGATCAGCTCGAGGCTTACTTCGCGCCGACCGTCTCCAGCCAGACCGGCACCTTCTTCGAGCATTGTGCCCGCGCCCTCGACCGCAGGCTGGAGGTCGGCAGCCACGGCCTCCCGCTCATGGGAACCGGCGACTGGAACGACGGCATGAACCGCGTCGGCCCGGCGGGGCGCGGCGAGAGCGTGTGGCTCGGCTGGTTCCTCCACACCACGCTGTGGGAGTTCGCGCGCATCGCCGACCTGCGCGGCGAGGCGAAGCGGGCGGCAAAATGGATGCAACACGTGACCGCCCTGAGGGCGGCGCTCGAGCGCTCCTGGGACGGCGACTGGTACCGGCGTGCATACTTCGACGACGGCACCCCGCTGGGGTCGGTCAGCAACGCGGAGTGCCGCATCGACTCGATCGCCCAGTCCTGGGGAGTCATCTCCGGCGCTGCCATGCCGGCTCGCGCCGAGCGCGCCATGGCGGCGGTCGAGGAATACCTCGTGCATCGCGGCGACGGCCTCGTCCTGCTGTTCACGCCGCCCTTCGATCAGACGCCCCTCGATCCGGGCTACATCAAGGGCTATCTGCCGGGCGTTCGCGAGAACGGTGGGCAGTACACGCATGCTGCCATCTGGGCCGTCCTCGCCTTCGCGGCGCTGGGCGACGGTGACAAGGCCGGCGAGCTGTTCGCCATCCTGAACCCGATCAATCACGCGAGCACGCGCGCCGGCGTGCACCGCTACAAGGTGGAGCCGTACGTCTCCGCCGCCGACGTCTACGCGGCGCCGCCGCACGTGGGGCGTGGCGGATGGACCTGGTACACGGGATCGGCGGGCTGGATGTACCGCGCCGGCATCGAGTGGATCCTCGGGTTTCGCCTGCGCGGCACGACCCTGCACCTCGATCCCTGCATCCCCCGCGCGTGGCGCGGCTTCGAGGTCTCGTTCCGCTATCACTCGTCGCGATACGAGATCCGGGTTGAGAACCCGCGCGGCGTGACGCGCGGAGTATCGGGCGTGGAGGTCGACGGGCAGCGGCTCGAGGACGAAGGGGGTATTCCCCTCGCCGACGACGGCGGGACCCACCAGGTACATCTCGTTCTTGGCTGAGCACCCGCCCGGCGTCGTCTGCCACCCGGACCCGGACGGCTTCGGCGGCGAACGCGGCTGTGCTAGCGGGGCGGCGGGACGTCGTGCGGAGCATCGTCGAACAGGGCGCCCGTCGCATGAGCCAGCCCCTCGCCGGCGTCGTCCTGGTCGCGATGCTGGCGGGAGGCTGCGCCGCCCGGTCCTACGAGGGCGTGACCTTCGTGCGTCAGGGACAGCTCCTCCTGGCGTCCCGCGACACCCCGCCACCGACCGATGCGCCGGGGTGGGTCTCGGTGGAGCTGCCCGACATCTGGACCGTTGCGCGCCGTCGCCTCGGCACCGCCGGCTGGTATCGCTTCACTCTGTCCCTGGAAGAGGCCCCCCGTGACCTGTGGGGCGTCTACCTGCCTCGAGTCGGCATGAACGCCGCCGTGTACGTGAACGGCGAGCTGGTCGGGGACGGAGGGCCGTTCAGGCCCGAGATCGCTCGCAACTGGAACCGGCCGCTCTACTTCACGGTTCCGGCGGGTCTCCTGCGCGCGGGACCGAACGTGGTCGAGGTGCGTCTCGAGATGCCGCCGGGCTCGCCCGGCATGCTGCAAGCCGTCGCGCTCGGTCCCGACCCCGTGCTGCGCCGCGCCTGGGAGTGGCGCTCGCTCGAGCAGGTGACCGTCGCCCAGGTGGTGTGCGCCGCCACGCTCGTGATGGCCCTCCTCGTGGGCGTGCTCTTTCTGCCGCGCGATCGCACCGGCGAGTATCGCTGGTTCGTGGCTGGGATGCTGTTGTGGGCGCTTCCGGCGCTCGACACCCTGCTGCGCCACCCACCGCTCCCGACACCCGTCTGGGAGTGGACCACGCAGACCGCCCTCAACTGGGGAATCCCGTTCTGCACCCTGGCGGCGCACCGCGCGCTCCACATCCGCCGGCCGCGCCTCGAGGCGGCGATCGTGGCCATCGCGGTCGGGGGTGCCCTCATACGTGCACTGATGCCCCCCCTCTACGCCTTCCGCGTCACCCTGGTGTGGCTGCTGTGGACGATCGGCCTCGGCGTCTACCTCGTCTGGATCTTCGGACGCGCGGCGCGCAGCGGGCAGTACCGCCGGAGCCGTGCCTTCCAGATCGCCGGGCTGCTCGGACTCGCGCTCGGGATCCACGACATCATCTTCCTGGCCGCTGGGCTGCCCGCCGGTGGTCCCCTCCTCTCCCCCTACATCCCCGCCGTCGCCATGCTGGCGGCCGGCTGGGTCATGGTCGCCAACCTCGGCACCGTGCTCGTGCAGTCGGAGGAGCTCAACGCCGAGCTCGAGCAGCGCGTCGCCGACAAGCACAGCGAGCTCGAACGCAACTACGGCCGCCTGCGGGAGCTCGAGCGTGAGCGCGCGATCGCCGGCGAGCGCGAGCGGATCATGCGCGACATGCACGACGGCATGGGAGGACAGCTGGTGTCGACGCTCGCGATGGTCGAGTCGGGCCGTTTCACCTCCGACACCGTGGCCGATGCCATCCACGCCGCGCTCGACGACATGCGCCTCGTGGTCGACTCGCTCGAGCCGGTCGAGGGCGATCTCCTTTCCGTCCTGGCCATGGTGCGCGGCCGGCTCGAGCCGCGCCTCGCGCGCCACGGCATCCGCTTCGACTGGCAGGTGACCGATCTCCCGCCCCTTCCCGCCTTCGGCCCCGAGCGCGCCCTTCACGTGCTGCGTGTGGTCCAGGAGGCCGTCACCAACGTTCTCAAGCACGCGCAGGCGAGCACGATCACGATGCGGACGGGCATCGACCCTGGACCCGGCTCCGCCCGCGGGGTGTTCGTCGAGGTATGCGACGATGGCCGGGGCTTCGATGGACCGCGTGCCGGCGGGCGCGGCCTGCCCAACATGCAGCGGCGCGCCGCGGAGCTGGGCGGAGATCTCTCGGTATCCACGTCCGGACCGGGCACGACGGTGCGCCTCTGGTTGCCGCTCGGCGACGCTACTCGTCCAGCCTGACCAGCCCGAGCTGCAACGCCTCGTACACCGCCTCGCCGCGGGAGTGGACCTCGAGCTTCCGGTAGATGTTGCGAACGTGCGTGGTGACGGTGTGGGCGGAGACGACCATCAGGCGCGCCGCCTCGGCGTAGCTGAAGCCCTTCACGATGAGGGTGAGGACCTCGTGCTCGCGCTCGGACAGGTGCGGCAGGGCGCCGTCGCCGGGGTCCCGCACCGGCGTCGCGGCTGCGGGCGGGGCGAGGCGCTTCAGCAGGTAGCGCGCAATCGGCGGGCTGATCGGCGAGCCGCCTTCGACGAGCTCCATGATGGAATCCCCGATGTAGTCGGGGGAGCCGTCCTTCAGCAGGTAGCCGAGCGCGCCCGCCTCGATCGCGGCGACCACGTGCTGCTCGTCGCCGAAGATGGTGATCACCATCGCCAGGGTGGGTGCGCCCTGCTGCCGCAGCCCACGGATGAGATCGATGCCGTTGCCGTCGGGTAGGCCGAGGTCCGTCAGGAGCACGTCCGGAACGGCCTTCGCCAGCTCGGCGCGCGCCTCGGCGAGGCATCCCGCCGCGGCCGCCAGGCGGAGGCGCGGGTGGGCACGCACCGCGCTCGCCAGCCGGACGCGGGTGTTCTCGTCGTCCTCGACGAGGAGCACGGCGTGGCGGGCCTTGGGCGAGGTCACGGGGCATTCTATGCCATGCGGCCCTCGCGCGCTCCTCCCCAGAATTGGGGAGCGCGCAGTCCCTCTAGCGGGCGCTGTAGCGGACGCGGAAGAGACGCAGGCCGATGGCGAGGGTGGCGCCGCCGTAGACGAGCAGCATGATGCTGGGCAGCACGATGGCCTCGAGGCCACGCTGGCGCAGGATGAGGTCGTTCAGGCCGCGCATGGCCCACGTGGTGAACACCGCGGGCGCGATGCGGCTCATCCACTCGGGCTGCATCGACTGAGGCCACCAGAGACCACCGAGGGCGGACACGGCCATCACCAGCGAGAGGCCGAGCGGCAGGGTCTGTTCCCGCGACCGCGCGATCCCGGCGACCAGCATGCCCGCCGCCACCACCGCGAAGACCGACGCCAGCGTGAGGAGCAGCATCGCCAGCGGCGACGAGCCGAGCGAGACGCCGAACAGCCAGTGTCCCCAGGCCAGCAGCAAGAGCATCTGCACCACGCCGACGACGAAGCGCGCCGCGAGCTTGCCCAGCAGGATGCGGGTGAAGCCCCCGGGGGCGACCAGGAGGCGAGAGAGCGTTCCCCAATCACGCTCGTCGTGCATGCTCATGGACGTGCCGAAGACGACCGCCAGGAGCACGAACATCAGCGCGAATCCGGGGACCCGCTGCTCGAACACCGAGACCGAGAGCCGGTTGCCGGTGAGATTCTCCTCGCGCAGCGTGATCTTCTCCTCGGAGAACGGATCCGCGAGCGCCGCCGCCTCCTTGTCCATCAGGAGCAGGAGCACCTTGACGCCTTGCAGGTCGCTGCCGGCGGCCGGGTCGGTGAGGAGCAGGATCTCGCTCGATCGGCCCTGGAGGTACTGCTTGCTCAGCTTGGGCGGGAAGACGATCGCCGCGGCGGCGTCGTGCTTGTCCCGCACCAGGTGCTCGGCTTCGGCGCGGCTGACCTCGCGCACGTCCGCGTGGTCACCGAGGAGCTTGATGAATGTGCTCGCCACCGGGCCGCCGTCCTCGTTCACCACCGGCACCATGAGCTTGGGGCCGTCGTCGCCGTGGAAGAGGCCCTGCGCGATCACGGTGATGACGATGATCGGCATCAGGAGCGCGAAGGCGAGCGCCGAGCGGTCGCGGAGGAAGATGCGGAGGTCCTTGCGGAACACGGCGAACATGGTGGTCACGAGCCCCCGCCCTGTCCCTCCGCGACTTTCGCGCGCAGGCGGTCGAGCAGTCCCTGGAACGAGTCCTTGGCAACCGCGGCATCGAACTGGGCGCGGAAGTTTCGCGCCAGGCTCACGCCCTCGACGCTGATGTCCGTCGCTTTCCAGGTGTCACCGGAGCGGCGCATCGTGTAGTCGACCGCGAAGCGATCGCCCGAGGTGATGACCTCGGTACCTACCCGGGCCTGGTCGCCGTTGACCGTCTCGCTGCCGTAGGCGAAGTCGGGGGCGTCGAAGAGGAGAAGGCGCTGCGTGTAGGTGCGCACGAAGAAGTCGTGGAACAGCTTGTAGAACTCCTCGGTCTCGGCCGGGCTGCGCCCCTCGAGGTGCGGGCCGGCGGCCAGCTTCGCGAGGGCTTCGGTATCGAGGAATCCGCGTAGGAGATCGCTCAGCGCCGCCAGCTTCTGCTTCCGGTCGCCGCTGCCACGGACGATCGTGTTGCTGCGCTCCAGCACGCTGCGAGTGACCGCCATGGGCCCCTCGGCGGCGGCCGCTGGTCTCAGGCTGGCGACCGCGAGCGCCGTGGCGAGAAGAACGGCCCCGCGCCGCGGCATCAGTCCCGCAGTTCCTTTCCCGTGAGGTCGAGGAAGACGTCGTCGAGGGTGACGGGCGTGACCCGCGTCCGCAGGATGCCGTGCCCGAGCGCGGACACCGCGCGGTACACGCGCGGCAGCGCCTGCTGTGCCCGCGTGGTGAAGATGCGCAGGTCGTTACCGACCACCTCGACCTTGCGCACGCCGTCGACCGCCTCGAGAGGCGCAACCGTCTCGGGGGGCTGGAGCAGGCGCAGATCGATCACCTCGGTGGCGTTGGAGAGCGCCAGGAGCTCGGGCAGCGTCCCACACGCCACCACGTGGCCATCGTCCATGATCGCGATGCGATCGCACAGGTTCTCCGCTTCCTCGAGGTAGTGCGTGGTGTAGAGGATGGTGGTGCCGCGCGTGCGCAGCGCGCGCACGGCGTCGAAGATGTGCGCCCGTGACTGAGGGTCGACCGCCACCGTGGGCTCGTCGAGGAGGACGAGCCTGGGCGCGCTCACCAGCGCGCAGCCGAGATTGAGGCGCCGCCGCATGCCGCCCGAATAGGTCGCGACGCGGTCGTCCTTGCGCGACGACAACCCCACGACCTCGAGCGCCTCGATCACGTGCTGCCGCCGCTGCGCCCGCGGCACGCCATAGAGCTCCGCGAAGAAGGTGAGGTTCTCCTCGGCCGTCAGGCTCGGGTAGAGAGCCTCTTCCTGGGGTGCGACGTTGAGGAGCCGGCGCGCGGCATCGACGTCGTGCACGACGTGCTTGCCCAGCACCCAGGCGTCGCCGCTGGTCGGACGGATGCGCGTCGAGATCATCGAGAGGAGCGTCGTCTTGCCCGCGCCGTTGGGTCCGAGAAGGCCGAAAATCTCGCCTTCGGGAATATCGAGCGATACGCCGCGTACGACCTCGCGGCCGGCGTACTCACGCCGGAGCTCGCGCAGGACGACCGCTGATCTGACAGCTCGCAGCTGGGGTCGTGGCTGTTCGGGGACGACGAAGGGACGAACGGAGGTCTTCATGGTCTCCTATCTCGCAATGCAACGATCGGCGCGTCGGAAGGTTGCGCCACATCGGAAGGTTGCGCCACAAAAGTGGGTTCCTGCCCGAACATTCGCTGCCATTCGCGGCTGCGGCTCGCAAGCGCCCGCTCGACGACGACCCGGCGGCGCTGGAGATAGCCGTTGCGGGCCGCGCTATAGAGATCGAGGACGCTGTCCTCGACATCGGCGAACAGGCGGAGGTTCAGGGAGCGCTCGTTGACGGCGGTGACGATCGATTTGGCCCGATTGGCAAAGAAGGGGAGAACGTAGCTGATCGGATCGAGGAGGCCGTCGATGCCCCGGCCGATGGCATCACGCACGTTGAGCGGCGGGAAGGTCGGCAGTACCAGAAAGGGCCCGTCGCCGACGCCGTACATCGCGAGCGTCTGACCCGCATCGGCGTTGCTCGGCTCGATGTGGAGAGTCGATGCGACGTCGAAGAAGCCCGCGACCCCGACCGTCGTGTTCACGGTGAAGCGCGCCACCTCGCGCGCCGCACCAATCGGCCGGGCCTGCAGGATGCTGTTCACGAGCCGCCGCGGCATGTCGAGGTTGTCGAAGAACCGCGAAAGACTCCGGCGTGCAGGCTCGGGAGCGACCTTCGACCATCCGGTGGCCGCCGGCTTCACCAGATACCTGTCGAGGATGTCATGGTTGAAGAAGAACATCTTCTCGTTGAATGGCTGCCAGGGATCCCAGTCGTCGGCCTCTTCGAGGCTGTCCGACGCGCCCGGGTCGTCGAGCAGCCGCGCGCTCCGCACGCCGCCGTCCGGACCGGGCCCGGCCCCCGGACCCCCGAGACCCGGCGAGCGGGCACAGCCGACGCCCATCATGACGACGAGCAGGCCGACCGCGACCAGCAACCGCCTCGGTGTCTCGATCTGCATGTGTTGATTCATGACTAGGGCCAGAGCATCCGCCGTTCGATGCGTCTGGCTTTTCCCTGGTTTCACCCTCGCATTTTCCATTGCAGCTTACACGTTCCTCGCTGCGTTGCGGATGTGCACGATTGCATACCGCCCTCGGCCGTCTCAGATGGATTGCTGAAGCAAAGCACTAAGCAAATTCCCTGCCTGGGGCTGACTGCTTACCTTACGACCGACCCGACCCGTCGGATCCCCGACGGGGTGTAGCTGGATGGCGAGGAGGTCTACCCGGTCAGCTCGTTCCGTCCGGTCGAGTGTTCAGCCCGGCTGGGCGCTCAGACCCGTCGAGAGCGAGTCACTCGTTGGACGCTACATGCTGAGAGGCAGGTTGTTTACCAGGATCACGAGGCAGATGCCAATCAGCCATGGGCTGCCAACCGGCCGCACCCCGGGGCGGCAGATGTTGGCGCCCGCAGCCTCCACCGACCAGCTATTGGCGTGTGCGGCCGCCTCTATTCGCATGTGCGGCCGCCTCGGCGGAAGTCAAGCGAGTTCGGGCTGCGAGTCACCCCGCGCTTCGAGCGAACCCGGCCACGCTGATTCGAATGGTGTATCTCCGCAGCAGCTCGCCGCCATGATCACACCGGCGCCGCGCTGCGCGAAGTACTGGGCAAGGCGCCCGTCAGCAGCCGCGATCTCGGCGAGCGCCGATCCGTGCTATGTCCCGCCGCCGCCGCTCATGGCGCACCGAAGCAATGCAATCCGGGTCCTCGCCGCCGCGCTTTCCGTCGCGACGGCGGCCCCCACGAGCGCGGGGGTACGGTCGGGGTGTCGTGGGGCACCCGCCCGTCAGACGGCGGATTTCGCCAGCCGCGGGCCACGACCGGTGGGTGTTCGGACATTGCACTTCGTCGACCAGACGCGCGCCACACCGCCGCACGGTTCCTTCGCAGGAACGCCCTTTCGCACGCTCGACACCGAGGTGTGGTACCCCGCCGCAACGCCGACGGGCACGGCGCTCCGCGACGCTCCACTCGACACCGGCGGGGCACCCTACCCGCTCGTCCTCTATGGCCACGCGCTGCAGGACAGCCGTCTGGGCGAAGCGTACCTCGCGGAGCATCTCGCCAGTCGCGGCTATGTCGTCGCCTCGGTCGACTTCCCGCTCGGCAAGCTCGGCGCACCGGGCGGCGCGACGCCCGACGACCTCGCGAGCCAGCCTGGCGATCTGCGCGCGGTTCTGGAGCATCTCCTCGCCGGAGACGGCGGATTGGCGGGCGCGGTCGACGCCGACCGCGTCGGCGCGAGCGGCCTCTCGCTCGGCGCGGCGACCGTCATGCTGCTCGCCTACCATCGGGACCTCCGCGACCGCCGCATCCGGGCCGTCCTGCCGATCGCGCCGCCCTTTTCGTGCGCGTTCACGCGGGCGTTCTACAAGGGCGTGCGCCTGCCCTTGCTGGTCCTGCAGGGCGACGCCGACGGTCTCGTACCGATCGAGGAGAACGCGCTCCGCGTCGTGCGGCGTGCGCGGGGGCCACGCGCGCTCGTCGAGCTGCACGGCGGTTCGCACCTGGGATTCACGGGATTCGCCAGTGTCCTCGGCACGCCCGGGGACATCGACCGTTTCGGGTGCGACTCGTTGCTCGGGGCGACCGGATCCGACCCGTTTTTCCCGCCGCTTCCGGGCGGACGCCGTGCGGGGGTTGCGAGCGACCAGTGCTCGCCGCCCTGCCAGTCGGCGCCGCCGCTGGCGACGCTCGATTTCGAGCGCCAGCACGAGCTGACGCGCATCGTCGCGGCAGCGTTCTTCGACGCCGAGCTCGGCGGCGACCGGAGCGCGCGCTGCTGGCTCGCGCGGGGACTAGCCGGCGAGAACCCGGATGTCGCCACGCGGCGGCGCTGACTGCCGCCGCCCGCTCCAGCGCCGCCACGGCCAGGAGCGGGCGCGAGCACCCGCCCGGCGGCGAAGCAGGTGACTAGGGAAGCTCTGCCGCAAGGCGCTCGACATGGTAAAAGAGGAGCGTGTCGGGCGATGAAGCTGGGAGGTGGGGGATGGGTGAGCAGCGCACGTTCGCCGGCATCGCGTGGAGCCAGAAGGGCAAGGTGAGCCGGCTACTATGACCAACGCGCTGCTCCTCCTCTTCGCGACGTCGGCCCTCGCCTCGCCCACTGCCACCCTCCCCGTGAGCACGAAGCGTGGGCTGTGCGCGACCACGTGCCAGGCTCAGAGGGCCGTCCTCTGCGGCGGCCTTGCCGGCGCGGAGGCCGAGCAGTGTGGCGAGGCGCTCGAGTCGGCCTGCCGCCGAGGCAACCCGCAGGAGGTCTGCGCGATCACGAATGACGCGGCGGCGGCCGGGGCAGTGCTGTGTCAGAAGCCCAACGGCCTGGTGATCCTGCGGAATGCGTCTCCAGGATGCAAGCCGAAGGAGACGGAGATCGGTGTCCTGGGGGAGCCGGCGCCGGGCGGGGCGACCGGGCCCACGGGTCCTACCGGCCCTGCTGGTTCTCCTGGTCCGCAAGGCCCGCCGGGGCCGACGGGTTCGCAGGGCGTGCAAGGCGTTCCGGGGCCACCCGGCTCGATTGGCCCCCCCGGGCCCACGGGCGAGGTCGGTGATGCTGGACCCACCGGCCCCACGGGGGCGATGGGAACGACTGGCCCGACGGGGGCGACAGGTGCCACGGGCGCGGGCTCGACGGTGCGTGTCACGGTCGAGACGGCGACGACCGTGAGTGAGGTGCGGCCCGACGTGGGGACGTTGCTCGCCGCCACCGCAAGCTGTCCACCAGGCCAGCAGGCGACGGGTGGGGGCGTGTCGGCCTCGCCGAGCAACAGCGCGGACGATTCCCGCCTACACACCCTCGAGTCGGGCCCCGTCCCTGGCGCCATCCCGCCCGTGCAGTGGTTCGGTCGCATCGGGGTGATTCAACGCTTCTCGCCCGGCAGCGTGTTGACGTTGACGGTGTTTGTGCTGTGCGTGCCGGCTCCGTAGCGGAGGGGTTCGTTCATGGCGGTAGACCAGTTGCCGCCGAAATTCCCAGCCCTCGACGACGCGCCCAGGCGAGACGCCGGGTGTCGTCGATTCCTCCTGGAGCCGGTCGTGCGATCCCGGCAGCCTCCCAGAGAGTGCCAGGCCCCGCGGCCTGGCCGAGTGAACGACGTTGACCCACGACCTTCCTGGTTGTACAGGAACCGGTACAACTCCAAGATGCGATGAACATTGTCGGCTACAGTGCGGCGCGACAGCGGTTGGCAAAGCTGATGGACTCCGTGGTCGATGATCGCCGGCCGGTCGTGGTCACGCGGCGAAAGGCCCCGGCGGTGGTCATGCTGGCGCTCGACGAGTACGAGGCGATGGCCGAGACCCTCCACCTCTTGCGCAGTCCGAAGAACGCGCGCCGGCTGCACAAAGCGGTACGCGACGCCGACGCTCGCCGGTTCGTCCGTAGTCCGCGAGGATGATCGAGCGCTGGACGGCGGGAGCCGCCCAGGACTACCGCTGGTTCCGCGCCCAGGATCCGAGGACCGCGGCCCGCATCGATCGCCTGATCGAGGAGACCAAGCGCAGGCCGTTCGCGGGTATCGGCAAACCAGAACCGCTCCGCGGGACGCTGACCGGGTGGTGGTCGCGCCGTATTGCGGGCGAGCATCGCCTCGTGTACCGCGTCGTGGGCAAGGGCGCAGCGCGTGAGTTGCAGATCGCGCAGTGTCGATACCACTACTGAAGCAGTGGACTGACCCGACCACGAAGCGCGTTCGGGTAGTGTTCGAGTGCGCCCAGGCTGATTCGAACAGCCGACCTTCTGATTCGTAACCGTCGGCACGCGTGCTCGTCCGTCCTGATTCAGCGTCATCCGTAGCCATTCGCGGACGCGCGGCCTCGATGACTTCGGATGACGTCGAATCAGCTCAGATGGCGCGGTTACCGAGTAGTCATCGAGAACCAGCCGAGGCGGCGGGCGAGCGCCACGATCGCGCGCTGTTCCTGGAAGACGCGCCGGGCAGATGGCTGGTAGGCACGAAGAGCGAATACCCCTTCGTGCGTCTTCCACGACCGCGAACGAACCGAGTGGACCCCGGGGGCGGAACTGCCACCCTCAAGCGACGCACGAAGCGGCGGCAGCCAAGCAACTGATCTCTCAGTGCGCCCAGGTTGATTCGGACAGCCGACCTTCTGATTCGTAGACAGAAGATTTTTCGCGTGCTCCGCCCACGATTGGCGCGGGTTTTCAGCGTCTCCCGAGGCGCTCAGATCCCGATGTCGCCAGTCGTGTCGCCACCCAGGAGCGACGCAGCGATCCTGCCGTGCTTCGGGTCGTCCTGCAGCCGATCGGCCGCACCCAGGGCCTCTGAGCAAGACCACCCGTGGATCCGTCCTCGGTGTTACTCGTACTCCTGGCGTGGTAACGTCGAGCCATGGAGGAGCTGATCTTCGTGGTCGAGGAGGCACCGGAGGGGGGCTTCACGGTCCGCGCGCTCGGGCCGTCCATCTTCACCGAAGCGGACACCGTCCCCGAGCTGCACGCACAGGTCCGAGATGCCGTGAGCTGCCACTTCGACGAGGGTCAGGCCCCCAAGGTGATCCGGCTTCATTTCGTCCGCGACGAAGTGATCTCGGCATGAAGCTGCCGCGGGACCTATCGGGTCCCGACCTGGCGAAGGTGTTGCGTAGCCTCGGCTACAAGGTCACCCGCGCCAAACCGGAAGCCACATGCGGTTGACCACCACGCAGCGCGGCGAGCATCACGTCACCGTACCTGGCCACGGCCCGCTCAGCGTCGGGACACTCGCCGGCATCCTCGCTGACGTGGCCGCCCACTTCGAGATGAGCCGCGATGACCTGATGATGAAGCTCTTCGGCGGGAACTGACAGCGGACTTCGCACTGTCCGCGGGACTCGGGCGACTCGGGACCGAAAGTGCGCCCAGGCTGATTCGAACAGCCGACCTTCTGATTCGTAGCAGGAAGGTCGGCCGCACACTTCCCGCTGGAAAGTCACGCGCTTCGCGCCGCTCAGGCGTCGCCGCTTGCAGCGCCGCTTGCAACCAGCGCCGCCAGCCGATCCGCTGCCGCCGGATCGCGGTCGCGAATCCAGCTCCCGTAGACGTCGATCGTCACCCGGATCGAGCTGTGTCCGAGCTGCTGCTGCACCCACTGCGGCTTCGCCCCGGCGAGCAGGTGCAGGGTGGCGAACGAGTGCCGCAGCGCGTGCGGCGAGAACGGGGCGGGCTCTCCCGTTGCCATGAACCCGGCCTTCACGAGCACCCGGGCGAAGTCGCGCTCGACGTTCCGCTGGCTGAACGGCGTGCCGTTGCCCGTGACGAACAGCCACGGCGGCACGGGACGCCAGCGCCGGCCCATCGCGAGCGCCGGGCGCTTCGCCTTCACGTCCGCGAGCACGGCGATCAGCTCCTCGCTGAGGTCGATGGTGCGCGCGCGACTCGTCTTCGTGGTCCCGGGCATCGGCCGCCGCGGACTCGAGTCCTGCCCGAGCGACCGGCGGACGTCCCCTTCCCGCTGGTCGAGGTGGAGATCCTCGAGCTGCCAGCCGAGCAGCTCGCCGAGGCGGAGCCCGGTATGGGCGCCGGCGAGGTAGAGGCCGTGCAGCCGCGAGCACCGCTCCGCCATCGCGAGGAAGCGAGTGAGCTGGTCCTGGTCCATGGCCTTCACCCGGTCCTCGCCGTCCGGGTCGGCCTCGAACTGCTTGCGCAACGTCTTGCCGGGGACGGCGACGGGGTTGAGTGCGATCAGCTCGTCCTCGGCCGCCTCATTCAGCAGCGCGCGGAGGGCGGCGAACATCAGGCGGACGCTGTCCGGGGCGTAGCCCTCCCGTCGCTTCGCCACGACGAGCGCCTTCACAAGGGGCCGCTGGATGTCGGCGAGCCGCAGATCCCCGAGCCGCCGGCCCCGCACCACGAAGGGCAGGACATGCTGCTCGAGGAGCGCCTGATAACTCGCGCGCGTCCGCGGCTTCCAGGTCGCCGCATTCGCCTCGAGCCAGAGCGCCGCATAGGCGGCGAGCGTCTGTCCCGGATCGCCCACCGGATGCAGCGTCACCTTGGGCGTCGCGTTGACGACGGCCTGCCGTGCCTCGGCCTCCGTCTTCGTGGCGTAGAACTCCTGCCGGCGCTTGCCATGGGCGGTCGTGAACTCGACCTTCCAGCGGACCGCGCCGTGGTTGTGGACCTTGGTCGGCTTGCCGGTCATCGCTTACCGCCGCGCGGGATCGTCGCGTCGGTGATGACGTACTTTATCAAGCGGACGACCCCCGCGGGGACGGCTACGGTGCCCTGCTCCCAGCGCCCGACCGTCCGGGGTGTCACGCCGAGGCGACGGGCGAACTCGACTTGCGTCCACTGCTGGCGCCGCCGGAGCCGGCGGACCTCCTGACTGGTCATGCTGTCCAGTAGACACCATGTCCTGCCCGGTGTCCAGACGGCCCGCGAGGAAGGCCTCGAGGGCGGCCGGATGCACCCGGAAGCACTTGCGGCTCGCGATCAGCGCCGGAAGCCGGCCGGCGCGGATCAGCCGGCGCACCTCGCGCTCGCGGATCTGGAGCACCGCCGCGACCTGGGCGGGCGTGAGCGCGTGCAGGTGCTCGGCGTCGGCCATCACTCCTTCGGGTTGAGGCGCGCGCGCCGGTGTCGAGCCGTCGCGCGCGCCGTCTCGTCTCAGTATTCGTCGGGGAGAAGCACTGTCGTCTGCGGACGACCACGACGATCCGTCATCACCCACACCTCCTCGATGCCCGGCACGTCCGCATAGCTGCTGTGCACCGTGGTGTAGGCACCATCGCGGTGCGCGATGGCCGACAGCGTGCCGGCGTCGTCCGTCGCGAAGCAGCCACGCCGCAGCTGATCGTCGGTCACCTCGATCGTCCTCACGTGACCGAACTTGCCGAAGTCCCCTTGCGCGTGCCGCAAGAGCCAGGGGGTGAGGACGCTCGCGACGGGCTTGAATCCCTGCCCGTGCAGTCCGAGCGCCGTGACGACCCCTGGTGTCACCACCACCGGCCCGAGGTGCACGAAGTCGACGACGCTGCTGAAGATGAACTGCACGCCACCCTCGTCGATGAGGTCCTGCACGCTCCCGAACTCGAACTCGATCGCTTCCATGTCTGCCTCCCTAGTGAGCCCCGCGTCCTCAACGCGGGGGCTGGCCGCGGCCGGCGCCGCGGGCGTGGTGGTGGTGGTGCGGCAGGACCAGCAGCGCAGGTCCAGATCGCCACCGGCCGGGGCGATCAAGACGCCGCAGCTCCGACAGGGCACCCGTCGGACGACGTCCCCAGTGGACGGCCAGACGCCGATGTCGCTCCGGGCGATGTCATCCGGGCGCATCACGGCACGAACCCGCCCTTGGGCGGCCAGGGCGTAGGCGTACCAGCCGAGATGACGGTGACCGGACCGAAGATCTCGACGACGGTCTGGAGAGCAGCCTTGTCCGCCGCCAACGTCGCGGCCATGTCGTCGACGACATCGTCGGGCCCATCGACGAGGAGCTTGTCCCCGTCGATGTCGATGAGGATCTCGTCGGGATCCGGCTCCCGGTCGCAGCCGGCGCACTCGAGAGAGCCGCAGGTCACGCAGGCGAGGCGGACTCGATTCCCACTACCCCCTACCCCTGGGGAAGTAGAAAACGCCGGGAAGCGGGAAGCCGATTTTGACCCCTTCTCTCCCAAGGGTTTCCGCTCCGTTTCGCTTCCCGCCCTTGTGTCGCATGGCCGGGAAGCGGGGGTGCTCGCTGCGGCACGACTGGCGCGGCTTCCAGGATCCGCTTCCCGCTTCCCGGCTTCCCGCTCACTTCTCCCGACCACGACGGTGGGGTGCCCCGCCCGCATCAGATCCTTCACCAAGGACCAGGCGCGCCCGTCGTGCTCGTCGAGCAGCGCACGAGCCCGGTTCCGAGGGGCGCCCGCATCCTGGAGGACGGCGCCCGCCTCGCCCAGGGTGAGCGGCAACTCCGTGGCCTTCGCCCGACGGTCCACCTCGGCCACGAGGGTGGCGACAAGCTTGGCCTCAGCCTCGGCCCGTTCGGCGGCCGCCTGCGCCCGGGCGGTCTCGCCGGCCGCGTGGAGCTCCGGAGTCACCTCGCGCAGCGACCAGGGCTCGGCGCCGAGGGAGATCTCGAGGGCGAACGGCTCCGGCTCCTCCCCGACCCGGAACTTCGACGGGATGAAGGCGAGGACGTAGCGGTCCCGCTTCGTGCGGCGCGTGGCCCGCTCGGCCCAATCGGCCCGGCCAGCCGCTGGCAACTCGGTCCACCACTCCTTCGTCCCGCTCGGCTGAAAGCCGGTGGCGTCCCGCACCTCGTAGGCGATGTCGGCTCGGTCCTCGATGACGCCGCTCCCCCGCCCGTGCGAGCCGCTCTTGATGGTGTTGCCGAGGACGAGGATCGCGGGGCCGCCAGCCCGATGGACGATGTCGAGCAGCGGCGCGATGGCCTTCGCCGGCTTGCTGGAATCCTGCTCGCCGATGCCCTCGGTGCTCGCGTCCAAGCTGTCGACGATCACGAACGCATAGGTGCCGAACGGGAACGTCCGCCAGGCCGCGGCGTCAGTGAGCGGCGGGACCTCGTCGCGGGTCATCACTTTGAGCGTGGTGAGATCCGCAGCCCCCCAGGCACGCAGCCGTCGCCGGATCTCCCGCTTCGCGTTGTCGCGGTCGAGCAGCAGGACCTCCTGCCCCTTCCGCGCCAGCTCGATGGCGAAGGCGTACGAGACGTGAGTTTTTCCCAGACCTCTCGGTGAAAAGAAGTTGGTGAGCGAGCCCTGGCTGAGGACGCGGGGGATGAGCCAATCGAGTGCGGGATCATCACCGGCAAGAAATTCGGTGGCCGGCACAGCCCTGCTCCAGATGTTTCCCGACGAGCCGGCACCCGTGAACGAGGTGCCGGTGTCGAACGTGTCGGGCCCGAACCAGCTCGCGAGCTTCTCGAGGACGGGGGCACCCACCAGCTCGGCCACGCGAGGGCCGCCGGTCGCCTGGCCGCCCCGGGCGAGTCGCTGCGCCGTCGTGAGCACGTCCCGCACGCGGTCGCGCGTCTCTTCGTCGCCGGCCACCCCCGCTGCCGCCCCGACGATTGTCTGCACGACCTCCACGGGCACGGCGCGCCGCAAGAGATACCCCGCAGCGGCAAGGGCAAGGTGGTGCCGCACCCCGACCTCACGCGGCCAGATCCGCGCGAGCAATGCGGTCACCGCGATGGACCGCACGGCGGCCACGAGTAGCGCGGTCGGCACCACGGCCGGGGTCCGCGGCTCGCCCTCGAACGCGATGACGTCGCCGTTCGGATGCACGGATGGCGGCCACACAGTCTGTGAGCGGGTCGAGAGCATCTCGACGAGCATGTCGGTGCGCTTCGTGACGGGATCCTGCGGGGCGGTGAACTTCGTCGTCGGCGGCGTCGGGATGCACCGATACAGCCAGTGCGACCGCGGCTTCCCGGGTCGTCCGAAGACGAGCGGCGTCGGCGACAGGAACAGCGCCGCGACGGCAACGGCTTCGGGCGCGTCGAGGTCGACGTCGACCAGGCCGCCCGACGGGTCGCCGTTCAGGACACCGACGTTGCTGTCCGGATGGAAGCGGCCGACAGACTCCTCGGTGTGGCGCTCGTCTGGCCAGTGGTCGCGGCCCGGATTCTTGGAGCCGCGGGGGATCTCGATCGGTGCGAAACCGGCGGCCAGGTACCGTCGGGCTGCTTCGATGGCGGTCATGGAAAGGTACCTTCTCGGCCCGAGCCGGCGCACAAGACGCCAGCCCGGGCCGCGTTCGCGTCAGAAGGGGATGTCGGTCTCCGGCGGCGACGCCGGAGCCTGCGGTGATGCTGTCTGCGGTTGCGGTGACGGCAAGAGCTTGGTGATCCGTGCGAAGGATTGGCCAGGCTTCTTCGTCGACGGGACGTATTCGATCAGCGCCTGGCACTGGCGGCCGAGGAACATGCCGCTCGTGATGTTCTGCCCGTCGGCCGGGATGTGGACTCCGAGCGCCCGGCAGATCGCGCCGAGGTTCGACTTCTCGTGCGTCGAGAAGTTTGTCATGAGCTTGAAGGTCCCTTCGCCCGCGTGGCCGATGGGGACGATGTCGAAGACGAGCTTCTGTTCCGGCTCGTCTGACTGGTACTTCGTGCCTTGCTTGGTCGTGACGTCCACGACCTCGACCGGGTACACCCCAGCCGGCTTGGTCCAGTCGATGAAGCCGCCGCTCTCGGCGCGCTTTGCCTTTCCGAGGATCTGGTCCTGTGCCATCGACAATCTCCTTTCAGGTGGTCAGGTCGCGGACGACGATGTTGTGTGGAGCCAGCAGCCACCGGACCCGCGGCAGTGGCGAACGTAGCCCGTCGCCAAGATGGCCCTGGCCGCCTCCTGCACCGCCTCCCGCTTCCAGCGGCGCTCGTGAGCGAGCCGCAGCACGGCCCGAACCGTCCTCCGGTCGTGGTGCAGCGAGTACGCAGCCCGGATCTTTCGCGCTGCGATGTCCGGCAAGCTCGGGTCGGTGCCGAACTCTTCGACCGAAGTGCCGGACGTTCGCGGCGGCCTTAGCGCGCCGTTCGAGTGTCCAATCGCGGGAGTGGACGGGGGGAAAGTTGAACGCTAGAGTCGTCATGTCGATCGGTTCTCCTCTGTTCGGGTGATGGCCGGACCGGCGCTCGACACGCCGGTCCTGGCCCCTGGACGAAGTGACGGGCCTGCGATTCCCGCCGACGGGGGACCGCGGATCACGACACCGGACCGGTGCGCGGCGGTCACGATGCCTCCTTGAGAAAGCTGGCGAGCTCCGAGCGCAGCCACCGCGGCCGCCCCGCCACCCGGCGCGGGCGTGGCAAGTCACCGCGGGCGACCATTCGATCGATGGTTGATCTCGAGAGCCGCCAGAGCCGGCACAAGTCGGCCGCGCTCAGCATCGCCAGGCTGTCGTCGTCGGGGTGCGTCGTCATGGTGACGCCCGCATACACCCGCGACTCGCACCCACCGAAAATGCGTGCTACGCAAACCCCCGCAGAATCCTCGATTCTGCGTTCGCACTCACAGCATGCGACGAGACGAAGGCTACTGGAGCGCCGTGGCGCTGGTGGGGTTTGCCAACCTGCCCATCACCCGCGCCACGTGGCGCAGCCTCTGGGGCGCGTGGGGCTGGCCATCCTCGCCGCCGCTCCGGACGCCGGCGCGCCGGCGCTGGGACGCGCGGATGGTCGGGCTCGCGCGAACGGGACGCGTGGACGAACTGCAGCGGGCGTATCGAACCGAACTGAGGCGGTACGGCGATGAGGGCCGCCGCGCGTCCCTCGACCCGGCCGACTGGGTGCGGGGGCTGCCGGAAACCCCCGTCGATCTCGAGGGGCGGGTGGCGCTCATCGACCGCTCAGGCGACCTCTTCATCGACCCACCGACGACCCGGCGCGTCGGCGTCGTCCTGGCGGTGCACCAGGCGGCGGGGGACCGCCTCGCGACCATCATCGCCGGCAAGCCACAGGCACTCTACAGCCTCTGCACCGCGCTCATCCGCGTGCCGCTCGGCACGGGGCTGGCGGTGATCCGCCATGTCGGCTCGGACGGCCTGCAGGCCGAACCACCAGCCGACGAGACAGAGTCGCTCGCCGCGTGGGTCGACGGCCTCTTCCTCCGTGCGGCCCGCGCAGGCTTCTGGCCACGGTTCTTCACCTGCGCGACCTGTGGGCGGTTCACCGTCGGGCGACTCCGGCGGGCACGCTTCTGCAGCAGCCGGTGCCGCGCCCGGGCGCACCGGAAACAGCATCCCAGGTCGCAGCCCGGGGCTGCGATCCGTGCCGCGGTCGAGACGCTCCGCCGGCAGGGGGTGCGCGCCGACACGGCGGTGGCACGGGTCGCGCGGCAGTTCGGTTTTCCCGAAGCCGCCGTCTGGCAACTGACAGCCCGGCACTCCTGAGTGGCCAGGAGTGCACATCTTAACTTAACGTCGGGCGAGTGGCTCGCTTCCTCTACTCCCGGTCCATGTCGGAGAACTCTCGCAACTGGTCGGACAGAAACTCCTCCACCTCGTCGCCGGTGATGCAGGCGGAGTTGGCGGCACTGTTGAGGTGCCGCTGTGCCTCTCGCACGCCATCCCGCAGCTGCACGAAATCCACAACCCACCCTTGGCCGAGCGTTGGGTTGCCGTCCTTGAGACGCCCGTACCGGAACGCCTCGCCAGTCGGATCGACCTGGTGAAGCTTCGCGATGACGTCCCGCACGATGGGCGGCAGCGGTAACCCGTCGTACTTGAGCAGCTGCAGCCAGGGGACGACCCCGCGGTCGAGGAGCTTGAGCAAGTCATGGCTGCGCAGCAAGCCGGCGCTCTCCTTGCGAAGCTGCTCGGCTCGCTGGGTCAGCTTCTTGTCCAACTCGCGGGCTCGCTCCTTGAGACGGATCGCGTGCTGGACGTCACGGATCAGCTCCTTCAACTCCAGCTCGAGCCCATGTCGATACAAGAAACAAATCGGATACCACAGTGGCGGCGTCGGGAGGGGTCGCCTGCCGCTGGGGGTCTGGGTTGCCTGGATCACCTTGAGGACGTCCCCCGTCTGGAGGGCGGCTTCCGCCTGGACGACGTCTTCAACGAGTCGGTCCGCCGCGTCGAGGAAGCCCGTGCGATACGCGAGGTCGTCGTTCTGCGCGCTGAGTTCGACCGGGCACGTCGCTGTTGCACTGGTCGGGGTGGGCTTCTCGTCCTTGGGCATCGAAGGGATCGCGCTACTGCACCGGCCCCGTCGCGCTCACCAGATCGCCCGCCGCCTCCAGCTCGTCGAGGAGCTGCGCCGCCTCGGCCTCGGGCACGCCGAGCAGCTCGGCCACGAGGGCATCGGCACGATGTCCTCGGGAAGCCAAGCGAGGGCGGCTAGCCCGGATAATTCACGCCCGCCAGCGTGAAGAAGCCACCGGACCCCTCGAAGTGTGCTATTGACGCGGTTGTCGAGGCCAGCGTCGAGCACGCTGAGGAGGGGTGGCGGTGGCTGCAGAGTGTCATAGTCGATTCGGCTTCGCTTTCCAACGGAAGCTCACGGCTGCGTTCGACGGCGGCGAGATCACGACCGAGGCGGGGCTGCTCCTTGTTCGGGAGTTCGACGAGCGGTTGGGGCTGACGGCGGCCCTCCGCGACGCGGTGGCGGATGAGCGGGACCGGCGCTACGTGACGCACGACGTCCTCACGCTCCTGCGCCAGCGCCTCTACCAAATCGTGGCCGGCTACGAGGACGCCAACGACGCCACGACCCTGCGGCACGATCCCGCGCTGCAGAGTGTCGTCCACCGGCTCGGGACGCCGCTCGCGTCGCAGCCGACGCTCTCGCGCCTCGAGAACGCGGTGGAGTGGGACACGATCCGACGCCTGGGCACCGTCCTGCGCCAGTGGTTCACCCGGCACGGGGTCTCGCACCTCGAGCCGCCCGGGGAGGTGATCCTGGACCTCGACTCCACCGACGACCCGACGCACGGGCAGCAGCAGCTCAGCTTCTTCAATGGCCACTACGACGAGCACATGTACCACCCGCTGCTCGTCTTCGCCGACGGCTATCTGCTCGGCGCGCGGTTGCGCCCCGGCGACGTCGGCGGTGCGACGCATGCCTGGCCGCTGCTCGAGCCGATCATCGCGCATCTGCGCGCGCAGCTGCCGACCACCGGGCTCGCCCTGCGGGCCGATGGCGGCTTCTGCAACCCCGACCTGCTCGATGCGGCGGAGCGGGCGGGGCTCACCTACGCGATCGGCATGGCCCCCAACCCCAGGCTGGACGCGGCCGTCGCGCTCCACCGCGTCCACGCCCACGTCACGTATGAACGCACCGGCCGCCCGGTGCGGTGGTTTACGAGCGTTCACTACCAGACGCGCAGCTGGGCACGGCCACGGCGCGTGCTCGCGATGATCGAGCACACCGCCCAGGGCCCGAACGTCCGCTACGTGGTCACCAACCGCCGCGGCCGGGCGGCCGAGATCTTTCACTGGTACCACCAGCGCGGGCAGGCCGAGAACTTCATCAAGGAACTCAAGCGCGATCTCGCCGCCGATCGACTGTCGTGCCACGCCTTCCGCGCCAACGCGTTTCGCCTCCTGCTGCACGCGCTCGCCTACGACCTGCTCCAGCTCTTCCGCCAGCGCGTGCTCGCCGGGACCGCGCTCGCGAGCGCGACGCTGGGCACGGTGCGCCTGCGGCTGCTCAAGCTCGGCGCGCGCGTCGTGCGCTCCGTCCGGCGCTGGTGGTTCCACTGCGCCTCCGGCTGGCCGGGGCAGCCCCTCTTCCTCGTCGTCCATCGCCGGCTCCGCATGCTGCGTGCGTCGCCCTGACGGCTTGGGCGCGCCGCACACCTCGGAGCTGCTCCTCGCCGCGGTATCCGACCCCGCTGCGCCGCGGTGTGGTTGCCGCCCGCCAGTGCACGCCGCTTGAGCCCGCCACGAGCCGCGTCGCCGCTCGCGAGGCCCGCGGTCACGGCACCCGAATCCGTCGCGGGCGATCAGCCCGTCATCCGCCCTGGGTGACTGGCACTTCATGAATGATCCGGGCTAGGCCGGCGTCGTGCGCATGGGTGGGGTCGGCACGATGGACGTCCAACGCTGTCAGCTCTCCGTCGACCCGAAAGTCGAGAGTCCCGCCTCGGCTGCCAGCAGCTTCCACATATCTGGAGGGTTGAACATCATTGGGCGTGCGAAGTTCCCTTCAAGTGCGGTGAGAACCTTCATCCAAGTGGCCGTTGTAATCTCGCACATCTTCACCCTCCTTACGATTGCCTTCGATTCTGACGATGGGATGACGACCCCGAACCACGGTGGGTCGTCGAACGTAGCCGCGATAGCCGCCTGCCCACGCCAGCCATGAAAGCCGCAACGACGCTCCGTTCCCGTCGCCCCATAAGACGCGCTGAAGAGCATCTGTCCGAAGAAGCAGAGACCACGCCTGGGATCAGACTGTGCTCTCAGACTCTCTACTTCACGCCGGAACAATTCGATGATGTCCTCCGCGCGCTCAACGTCCAGGATGCTATACCGGTGCTCAACGGCGTTCCTGTCGTCAATTGCCCTGGCCAAGACGCGTTCCGCTAGCTCGTCGATAATCCGCCGTCTGACCAACACTTCGCTCTTCTGGTCTGATGTCGCCGGCGCGTCTCGGCAGAATGCGAAGCCATCTCGCCGAAGGTACCAGTCCACAAGAGAGCCCAGACCCCGCCGGGCATTCGTGACGGCGTTGACTGTGTGCCGGTGCTTCCTACCTGAATCGACCTCGCTGCGAGCTTGCTGAATCTCGGCGACGGCCCACTGCAAATACTGCCCGTCATCGATTTGTCCCGGGGAAGTCCAGGTAAGCCCCGTCGCCTCGTGCCCGCTGAGCGTGCCAACGGCACTCAATATGTCAGCGGGGTCGAGCGGTTCGAAGCTGCAAACGCCCTTGGTCACGTCCATCCCGGGTCACTCCTCACCTAGTCCGTTTGCTCTTCCTCCGGGCGCTCGGCGCTGCCAGCACGGGGGCGTGAAAACCGGGGGAGGCCGTCCTCAGCCGACGAGGCTATAGAGTTCTTGAGTCATCGCGGACCGACTTGAACGTTGAGGCTGCGACTGTTGCCGTAGACGGCGGCCCGGCACCCTGCCGGATCGCCGCCCTGACGGATGCAGCTATCAACGTCCGCAGCCTGGCGTTCGCGAGCGCGAGCTTCGGCCTCGCGACGTGCGCAGTAGGGGCTGTTGTGAATGCCTGCGATGCGAGAGCCCTCGTCGCCGCAAGGGACCATGCAGCCCGCCAAGCCGACTACTGCGGTGAGGCACGCGCGCGACAACAGGCGCACGCTTGATGGCTACCAATGTTCCCCTAGTTCTTCAAGGTGGGGCGCCGAGGCGACCCGCTCCCAACCCCGACGGCACCGCGTCCCTGTCACGCTCCCAGGACGTGCGGGCGCGGGGCCGCCGGGTTCACGTCACCGCCGCGGCCGCCCCCCGCCCGCCAGCCGCGCGCCCTCGTATCAGTCGAAGGCTCCCGCGACCGTCAGGTCGGCCAGCTCGGTCAAGTGCACGCGGACGGCGTCCTCAAGGTCTCGATGCACTTGCGCCCCATCGATCCCCCAGCCCGCGGCGAGGACCGCCGCAACCCGGGCTGGCCAATTTAACCAGGCATCGCGATAGCCCTGCGCGGCATTCCTCACGACGCGCGTGACGGTCGCGATCTCGGCCAACTCGCCGCGGCGACGGCGCACCTCGAGCTGCCGCAGATCAGCTAACGCCGTCTCCTTGCGGCGCCGGGCCGCCTCGAGGCTCTCGCCGGGAGCCTGTTTCCGCCCCGCCCCGCTCACTCGTCGTCGTCGGTGTTCCACTCCGCCCCCGCGGCATCGGCCCGGCGCACGAACTCCCGCCAGATGTAGTCTGACACCTCGGTTTCTGGATCGAGCCACGGCCGAAACTCCCGCGCGCGGCCGGGCCGCTGGAGGGTGCCCAAGGTATTGCCGCGCCAGTCCTCCAGCACCCCCACCGCGTCCCACCGCCCATCCTCCTCCCGGGTGATCGTTCCGCGAGCCTCGGCCTTCGCAATCGCCTGGCGGGCCACGCCCAGGATGGCGGCGAGCTGGCTGTCAGTGTCGACGAAGGCGCGGGACATCGGGGTTACCGCTCATGCCGGTCGCTCCGGGTGCCGGACCCGGGGGGACCCTGTGAGAAACCGCAGGCTTCGTTCGCCATGTCATCAGGAGGTGCAACCCCGATTTTGGGGGTGAAATCTAGGCCAACGCTGCCCCCCGACGCCCCGCTCCGCCTCCACTTCATTCCCAGGACCCGTGACCGCTAACTACGAATCCGCGGGGCATGGCGGGGCGTTGACCGCTGATCGGGTAGGTTACGGCCGCACGGTAGACTGCGAGTCAAACGCGCTTTCGACGAGGATTCGGTCAGGCAGGAGGGCAGGTGGGTGCCGCGTTGGTGCTCTACTGGAAGAACCCCTCGCAGTAGTAGGCGCCGAAGTAGATCCCGCGGTAGTCGACCACCGCGGCGTTCTCCCCGTGCACGGGCTCGTAGAGTGCCGTGTCGGGCTCCTTCTCGGAAGCCAGCATCGCGAGTCCCACCGGGACGTTCACCAGGCCATCGGTGAACCGCATCACCCCAGCGGCGACGTTGAGTATCGTGCAGGAGGCGATGTACGCACCGAACATGACGGGTGTCAAAAGGACCTTCTGCAGTGGCGGTTGCTTGCCATTGACGTAGAACTTCCGCACGAAGGTCGAGCTCGCGGTATACGGGGAGAGGGCAAGGTCGAGGGGCGTTCCGACGAGGTCCATCGCGCCTCGCGCGAGCGTGTCGGTTTCCGCCCACACCGGGCCGGTCCATGCCAGTGCCGTGGCCAGCAGCGCTGCGGTTGCGGTCCGTCGTGCCGGTCGCATCCCCATGGTGGCCCTTTTTTGGACGCCACTTCGAGTCGTGACGTCGGGTGCCCCTACGGCTTCGGCTGTTTAGTCGAGACGTGTGCGCCTCGTCAAGTAGGCGATTTACCGCTGCGCGCGCCTTCCGGCTCAGGGCGGCTCCGTGCGGTTCGATCGATGCGGACGCGATCGGTGCTCCGGTGCTCCCAGCGCCCATTGTGGTCGGTCAAGGCCAATAAGTGGCGGCCGGTGTCGCGACCTCGGCCTCCAGCGCCGCCAGGAGCATGCGGCGGGCACCCTCTCGCTCCTCCGCCCAGCGCGCCTCGATCGACGGAGCCAGTTCTGCCAGAAGGCCGGGCCGAACAGATCCATGCCGCGCTACCGCGCGACCTCCGGGGCGAACAATACGGCCGGGTCGCAATCCGCGCGCCGGTCTATCGCCTGGCCGCGGCGCTCCGCCTCGACGATCAGCGTCTCCTCCTGCAGCGCCAGGTCGCGCACCGTCTCCCGCAGGGCCTCGAGACGTGCAGGGCGGTCGGCCATAGGCACCGCCGCACGCGACAGCTCGGGATCGGCCGCGTAGATCGCGTGGAGGCGCGCCCGCAACGCCGTGAGGAGTGCGTCACGATGCACCCTGCACTCGTAGGCGGCGGCGCGCTGCGCATCGTACTGTGCATCCGGCAGAAGGAGTTGCACCGTCCCGAGATCCCCGCCGCCTGGGCGGGTAAAAGATGCGAGCACCCGATCGGGATCGTAGAGACTGGCCAGGCGATCGACGCCGGCGACCAGACCGGCCTCGGCTTCGTCCAGCGGCAAGGGCGCGCGGTCGAGTGCGGCAAGCTTCGCCTCTGTCGTGCGGATCAACTCGCGCAGTTGTTCGAGGCCCATCGTGCCGAAGCGGCTCTTCGATGCCATCGCGTCTCCTTTCAGACGCCCAGGTAGCGACGGGAGCGCTCGGCGATCTGGCCGAGACGGTTCGAGCGTTCCTGCGCCAGGTCACGCTCGCAGGTGAGTCGGGCGAGCTCGGCCGTCGTCTCCTCGAGGTCGCGCGCGAGGTCGTCGAGGTTGTCCCCAATCGCTGGCTGCCAAGTCTTGGCAGTCGGGCCTTTCGAGCGGTCGGGCACCCATTGCCCGGGGTGCAAGGTCGGATGCGTCGCGCGCAGCTCCTCGAGGCGCCGAGTGAGGCGCTGCTCCTCGTCACGCAGCGCCCGCGCCTGGTCGTTGAGGGTGCGGGCGCGCACGCGGGCGACCTCCGCGTCCGTCTCGAGGGCTTCCAGCTTCCGCCGCACCGCGGCCGGCAGGGCCTGGCGGGCGCGCCGAGCGCCGCCCGGGACCGTCACGGGCCCGAGCCGCGTCGCAGCGGCGGTCTCGCCGGCATTGGCGTCGGTCATGTCACTCTCCTTTCGGCGTCATCGTGGGAGCGTCCGCACGTCGTGCCGGGTGAGAAACTCCGCGCGCAGGGCCCGCCGCGAGGTCGCCTCTAACCACCGGCGGGCGCACCCACATCGCGGCGTCGCGCCAAGCGGCGTCCGGGATCCCCGCGCGCTCGAGGAGCGCGTCGAGCTCGTCGGGCTCGCGGGCCCCGTGCACGAGCAGGCCGCGCACGAAGCTCAAGATTTCGCCGGGACGGCCGAGCGGCGCGCTCCGGGCAGCGTGGGCGAGGCCGACCAGGTCGCGGACGCGCTCGGGGGTCATCCCGCCGCCCCTTTCGGGACCCGGCGGGTGTGCTCGAGCCAGGCTTCGACATCCGAGAGGCGCACGCGAGCCCAGCCGCCGGCATCGTAGATTTCGAGCTCACCGCGCTCCGCGGCCTGAAAGAGCAAGTGCCTGCCGACGCCGAAGAGCCGGGCGGCTTGCCGGACCGTGACCAGGCGCTCGACCGCCGGGGTGGCGTCCATCCAGCATCAGCTTAGCTAATATGCACCTGGAGCGTCAAGAAGTGGCGCGAATGGATGGACGATACGCGGATGCCCTCAGGAGAGGGGAGCCTGCAGGACGGCGGGCGTCTCGCGGCGATCGATGCGCACCAACGCCGTGCGGGCGAGCGTTCGATGCCGGGCCCAGTCCGCAGCGGGGATATACTGGTCCCAGTCGATGCCGATCATCGCAGGTACGAATTGCACGTAGCGAATCCACCGCGCCAACCAGCGCAGGCTCGGTAAGGCGCTCTCGGCGTCCACTGCCGTCGCTTCTCCCATGCTCGGCGCGAGTGCCAGAAGCTGGTCGATGTCCTCGTCCGTCCAGACGAGCGCCGCACGAATCCTCGACTCGTCTCGGCTCTCGGGAAGGTTCCCGACGAGGACTTCGAGCCGCCCGACCACGCTGCAGAAGCGGAGCCGCTGGGCGCGGGTGGCCTGTCGTTGCCGCTCGGCCTCGGCGCTCGCGGCCGAGGCCAGCGTTTTCGTCAGGCGCACGTAGTTGACCGTCACGCCGACGAGCACCCCCGTGAGGAGGACGGATGCGATGGCCGCGAGCGCCTGCACCTCCAGGGCGTGGTCGTGAATCCAACCCAGCATGCCGACCCTCCTGCGCGAACGACCGCAGCCTTAAACGGCACACTCCTCGCGCGCGAGATCCGCTTGCAACCCGCTTGCAAGCGAACGCGTCAGAACTGGTCTCTGGCGGTCGCTACCAGTGCGAATCGGTCAGGTGAAGTGCCCGGATTTCCAGGCACTTCCAAGTGCGCCCAGGGTGATTCGAACACCCGACCTTCTGATTCGTAGTCAGACGCTCTATCCAACTGAGCTATGGGCGCGGGAGAGCGAAGCCGCGTACTTAGCAGCGGCCCCGAGGCCCTGCAAGGCGCGCGGCCGGACGCGCGCGCGCATCCGTTGCGCTTCGCGCGCCGCGCACCACGGCCCAGCGCTCGTGATCGCACCAGCGACCGCCGATCTTCAAGTAGCGCGGCGAGAATCCCTCGCGGCGAAAGCCGCAGCGCGCGGCGAGCGCCAGCGAGCGCCGGTTTTCCGGCTGTATGTTGGCCTCGATGCGATGCAGCCCGAGCACCGCGAAGGCGTAGCGCCGCACGAGCCGGATCGCCTCCGTCATGTACCCGCGGCCGGTGGTGCCTGCGAAGGCGTAGTACCCGATGAACGCGCTCTGCAGTCCGCCTCGCACGATCTCGTTCAGGTTGACGACGCCGACGATCGCCCCGTCCGCGCGCACACACACGAGCAGCCGCACGCAGCGCTGCGATCGTGCTCCGCGCACGAACGCAGCGAAACTGCGCGCATCTCCGGGTGGAAAGGCCCAGGGCCGGTGCAGCCGCCGGCTCCGGCGTACCAGGGCGAGGAAGTCGTCGCGATCCGCCGCCGCCGGCCGGCGCAGCATCACGCGGTGCCCGACCACGAGCGGCCGTACCCGTCCGATCACGGCTCGAGCCCGAGCAACGCCCGCGTCTCGGCGCTTCGCGGCTGCCCGAGCACCTCCTCGGCGGAGCCGCTCTCCGTCACGCGGCCGTCGACCAGCACGATGGCGCGCCCGGCGACGCGCCGGGCGAAGGCGATCTCGTGCGTCACCACCACCATGGTCTGTCCGGCGGCGGCGAGGTCGGCGATCACCGCGAGCACCTCACCGGTGAGGCGCGGATCGAGCGCCGAGGTGGGCTCGTCGAGCAGCAGCGCCGCCGGCTCCATGGCGAGCGCGCGCGCGATCGCCACCCGCTGCTGCTGCCCGCCCGAGAGCTGGTGCGGGAACGATCCCGCCTGGGCCGCCAACCCGACGCGGGCGAGGAGCGCCTCCGCCCGCTCGTGCGCGGCAGCGCGTGACAGCCCCTGGACGCGTCGCGGTGCCTCGGCCACGTTGTCGAGCGCGTCGAGGTGCGGGAACAGGTGGAAGCTCTGGAACACCATGCCGATCCGCCGCCGCACGGCGCGCAGCACCGCCGCATCCCGGCGCTCGCACATGCCCGGCAGGAGCCGCTGCCCCGCGACCACGACCTCGCCGGCCGCGAAGGGCGTCAGATAGTTGAGCGCGCGGAGCAGCGTCGTCTTGCCGCTGCCGGAGGGACCGACCACCGCCAGCACCTCGCCACGCGACACCTCGAGATCGACGCCGCGCAGGATCTCCGCCCCGCCGAGGCGCGTGCGCAGCCCGCGGACCTGCAGCACGGCGTCGTTCACGCCGGGACCGGCACCAGACGGCGCTCCAGGCGCCGCGCCAGGCGCGCCAGCGGGTAGCTGAGCGCGAGGTAGAGCGCGGCGCACAACAAGCCGGGGACGAGCCAGCTCTGCACGTACACCGCGGTGATCGTCAT
The DNA here is from genome assembly GCA_963815115.1 of uncultured delta proteobacterium. Classification (GTDB taxonomy): domain Bacteria; phylum Desulfobacterota; class Binatia; order DP-6; family DP-6; genus CAVQLX01. The sequence goes on from CAWFFN010000007.1 coordinate 1,108,263, forward strand.
CTGCTTCGTGAGCTCGACGACGGTGATCACCGACACGAGCGAGGTGTCTTTCAGCAAGGCGATGAAGTCGTTGGCGATCCCGGGCAGCGCCACGCGCAGCGCCTGCGGGAGCACGATACGTCCCAGCGCCTGACCACGCGACATCCCCAGCGCGAGCGCGGCTTCCGTCTGGCCCGCCGGCACGGCCTCGAGCCCGGCGCGATACAGCTCGGCCTCGTACGCCGCGTAGTTGAGGCCGAGCCCGACCACCGCGGCGGTGAAGGCATCGAGCGCGATCAGCGGGGCGAGCCCGTAGTAGAGGACGTAGAGCTGGAGGAGCACCGGAGTGCCGCGGAAGAGCTCGACGTATGCGCCTGCCGCCATCCGGAGCGCTCCGCCGCCGTAGCGCCGCATGAGGCTCAGCGCGAGGCCGCCCGCCACCGCCAGCCCCATCGAGAGCACCGAGATCACCACCGTGACGCCGGCCGCACGCAGGAACAGCTCCAGCTCGGCCGGCGTGAGCGAGCCGCCGGCTGCCGGCGTCGCAGGTGACGCCGTGCTCGCGAGCCCCGCCTGGCGAGCGTCCCAGAGGTGCCAGCGCTCGAGGATGCCGCGGAGCTCGCCGTCGCGCTCCATGGCGCCGAGCGCGTCGTCGACGGCGTGCAGCAGAGCCGGCTCCGCGGGGCTGACGCCGATGGCGTAGACACCCTCCCCCACCACGCCGGCGTCGCGCAGCGCCGGTCGCACCAGGCCGTAGCGGTCGGCGATGATGTTGTCGAGCACCACGCCGTCCAGGCGGCCCTCCTCGAGGTCGAGGTAGGGCTCCTGGGTGCCCTCGTAGAGCACGACGTCGAGGCCGGGCACGGCGGCGACGAAGTCGTGCGACAGCGACCCGCCGAGCGTACCCACCCGGTGCCCCCGGAGGTCGGAGAGCGCGTGGACCGCTCGCTCGTCACGTCGCACGACCAGCGTCGCAGCGAAGGCATAGTACGGCCGGGTGAACGCCACGCGCCGTCGTCTCGGCGCCGTCACCTCGAGGCCGTTCAGCACCAGGTCGATGTCGCCCCGCTCCAGCGCCGGGATCAGGAGCTGCCAGTCGTTCTGCACGAACACCGCGCGCACGCCGAGCCGGCGAGCCAGCGCATCCGCGATCTCGACCTCGAACCCGACGATGCGGCCGGAGGCGCTGGGGTCCTGGAACACGTACGGTTCGCCGCCCTGCAGGTCGCCGCCCCAGCGCAACGTCCCGCTCGTCCGCACGCGACCGAGGCCGTCGTCGCCGGCCCGAGCCGGCGCCTCGCGAGCGGCCGGCGTCCCGACCAGCAGGACGACCAGCGTCATGGCGGGCATCGCGCGCAGAGGCCGCCGGTCTAGCGAAGCATCCGGGCGACGGCAAGGAAACCGCCCGCGCGGCCGCGCTCCACCATGAGACTGCCGCCCCGCGGTGTGCTATGGGCGGCGGGCCATGCGCGCCGCCGCCGCCGCCGCCATCGCCCTCACCCTCGCTCTGGGCGCCCTCTCGCCGCCCGCGCGAGCAGGCAACGCCAGCGGCGCCGCGGCACCGTACGAGGACCTCGTCGAGGTGCTCGCCACGCTCACCTGGCACCTGCACGACGACCTGTACCGCTTCCCGGCTCCGAAGGACCCGACCGGCCACGACCTCTATCGCCTCTCCCTCACCCGACTCGAGAGCTGGGAGAAGCGCTTCCCGGGCCGCATGCGCGACGTCACCGCCTACGGGCGAGGCGAGGCTCTCGAGCGTCTCGGCGAGTACAAGCGCGCCCAGGAGGCGTACGGACAGGTCGCAGCGATGCCGGAGTCGCCGCTCGCCCCGAAGGCCAAGGCAGCCGCAGCCAAGATGGAGCCCCTCGCGGATGCGGCCGCCCTGCCCGAGACCGGAGACGGCGTCGAGCAGCAGCTCGCCGCGCTCCGCAAGAAGCTGGACGCCTGGGGCGCACTCGTCACGCGCTGCGAGGGCAATCCCTGCGAATCCCTGGCGCGGATGGAAGAGGAGCGCCTCGAGCGTGCGACCGCCGGGCTGGTGGTCGATCACCGCCGTGATCTCGAGCACGGGGACGCAACGGCGGAGCAGGCGCTGCGCTTCCTCATCCAGAAGCACTCCGACTCGAAGAACCTGGCCCTCCACGTGCTCAGGCTCGGCGATCTCTACGCCGACCTCGCCCGCGAGTACCTTGCCGCCCACGACCGACCCCTCGTCTTCGACGAGGACGAGTTCGTGCAGCGCGCCGACCGCGCGCTCGAGACCTACCACAAGGTGGCCAGCTGGGACGGTGCCAAGGAAAAGCCCGAGGGCCAGGCGCGCTTCGCCGCCATCGAATCGTGGAAGAGCGCCACGCTGGCGCGCTACCGCTGATGCGGGCTGCGCTTCTCGTCGTGGCGCTGCTCGGGCTCGGGCCCGCAGCCGGCCAGGGAGCCGACCTCCTCGGCGAGGCGGCGCGCGCCGACGCGGCCCTGGAGGAGCGGGTCCATGCCGCCCTCACCCGCGCGCTCGACGGCGACCAGCGTGGCGCCGTGCGCGACATGGAAGCGCTCGACCGGGACCGTGACGCGCTCGGGCAGCCGCCGGCCGGCCTCACCGACGATTTCCGCCTGCTCGCGGCCGGGCTCGAGCCCACGCGAGACGCTCGTCGCCTGGCGCTCGAGGACACGCTCGACGCGCACCCAGATGCGGTGGTCGAGCGGCTCGCCCGACATGCGCTCGATTCCGAGGACGATGGGGGCGCCGCCGATCAGCTTCTCGCCGACGACCGGCACAACCGGCGTGCGAACGTCGTCAACGAGGCCATCCGCCCGCTGGGCGTGTTCTCCGGTGCCGTGTTCCTGGCCGCCTTGAATCCCTTCCTGATCGCCGGCAGCGCGGTCGACAGCGTCGCCACCACCGCCGTGAATCTCTGGAACTACAACCGGCTGTCGCCGCGCGAGCGCGAGGCGCTGGTGCGCTACCGCACGCTGATCGAGCGCGACGGTCGCACCGACGAAGCCCCCGAGATCGTCCACGAGGTGCAGGCGCTCGGCGCGAAGCGCGCCGCGGCGCTGTGCGACGACACGATCGCCAGCGTGAAGGCGGCACTCGACTCGGACGACCTCGACGCCGCCCGCTTCTATCTCGGCAGCGCCCAGCGCCTGCCGAAATGTGGCGAGCGAACCAGCAAGCTGCAGCAGAAGCTCGCCGAGGCGCTGGCCAAGCGCGCCGCGGCGGACGAGGCGGCGCTCTGGCCCGCGGACCAGCCGATCCTTCCTGCGGGCAGCCTCGAAGCCCTCGACTACGAGACGCTCGCCCGAGCCACCGTCCTGGGAGAGCCCGACGGCATGATGGCGGCGGCGCAGCGCTTCGCGCGCAGCCATTCCGACAGCGCCCTGTCGCCCGGCGCCCGGCTGGTGGTCTCGGCGGCCAGGGACCTGGCCGGACATCGTGCCGAGGCGCGCAGCGCCCTGGAGGACCTGTCCGGCGACGATTCCAACGCCGGTCAGGTCGCGCGCGGCATCCTCGAAGGACCCGAGTTCGGTCAGCTCGACGCGCTCCACGCCGCCGAACGCCACCATACGCGACAGGTCGCGCGCTACGTCCTCCTCGGCGGCTTCGATGGCCGCAACGCGCTGTACACCGCCGCCCAGTTCGGCGCGCAGGGCGCTCAGGCAGCGCAGTCGTTCGGCATCTTCAACGTCATCGGCGTCGCCACGCGTGCCTGGCGCGCGTGGCGGCACGATCCGGTATCGAACCAGGAGATCATCGACCGGGGTGAGGAGATCCTCGCGCGCGAGCCCGACGGACCCGACGCAGTCGAGGCGCATGCCAAGCTCGCCGACGCCTACGAGCGCGCCGGCAACTACGAGCGCGCCCTGATGCACTACCGTGCCACGCCCGACCCGAGCCCGAAGCGGCTCGCCAAGCTCCAGGGCAAGCTCGCGGACCACCTGCTCGACGACGCGCAGCACTCGCCGGCCCAATCCCTCATGCTCGCCGCCATCGCGCGTGACTTCCCGGGCACCGATGCGGCGGAGAAGGCCCGGAAGCGGCTGAAGGACGACCCGCCGGCCGAGGGAATCCGTCTCGACCGCGATCTCCTGCGCGCCAACCCGGGCCTGCTCGGTCCCGCGGCGCTCGACCTGAACCCCGTGCTCCTCGACAACGACCCTCGCAACGGCGAGCTCGCCGACGCGGGGGTGACGCTGGCCAACGGCGAGCTGCGCATGACCCTGCGCTCCGACGGGACCCCGGCAGAGCGCGTCGAGAAGAAGGCGCTCACCCCCGATCAGTACGTTCGCGCGCGGGCTGCCGCCGAGGAGGTGCTGTACACGACACTCCTCACCAAGCAGGATCGCCCGCCAGATACTGGTCGGTTCGAGCGCTACATCCCCGTCTACATCGCTGGTTCGATCAGTGACAGCGGAGCCGTGTCAGTTGCGCCGGGGATCAAGACACGTCCCTATCGGTCGGAAGACAGGGCGCTCTACGAGTGACGTCGCCGCGCCACCGTTCAGGCGACCGTCCATCCTCGAACGTTTCGATCTGCAAATGACTCGCACCTCGTGCGCGTCCAGCCGCGGTCCTATTGAGCGTGTGATGGGACTGCGTCAGGGCACTCCCTCCATCCGAAGCGCCGTTGCCGTCCCGCCATGCCGGGCATGATTGCAGGATTCCCCTACCCTCGCCGCAACGAACACGTGGGGTCCGCGACGGCACGTTCCCTGCATAGTGCAGGCTTCCATGGCACGCTCGAGAGCGCTGGGGAAGACGATGCAGGAAACTGGCGGAGTTTGGGGGGACCCTCAGTCTGCCAAGGTGCAAATCGGCGACGAATTCCTTGAGCTCGTGCCCGAGAAGGCGCACGAGATCACGGTGCTTCGCGGATGGCTGAGACAAGTGAACGGGCCGAACTACCCGCAGCCATTCCTCGACGAGGGGCCGCCAGGTTGCTTCCGACTCTACGTCGGTGACGCAGCCGAGCGGATCCGCACGGCTCGCGGCATTCAGTGAAGCGGAGAGGGAGGGATTCGAACCCTCGGTAGGGTTTAACCCCTACACACGCTTAGCAGGCGTGCACCTTCGGCCACTCGGTCACCTCTCCCCGAGCCGAGAGGCGGCATCTAGCACGTCAGCGGCGGACCGCCAACGGTTCCCGCCCCGAGCCGCGCTAGCGATATGGCTCCTGGTAGGTCTGGGTTGTGGTGTTTCCGTACGGCGCAGTGGCGTAGTTTCCGTAGGTGCCCGCCGCGGTCGTGGGTTGTTGCGCGGGTTGTTGTTGATAGACACCGATCGCGACATTGTCGAAGATGACCGACTCGTCCCGACCTGGTCGCTCCGGAAGGGGCTGATCGGCGTAGTCGCTGCCGAAGAACTCGATCGGCTTCGAGCCATCCATGTGGGCGTTGGTCAGGAAGAACGTGCCCCCCAGCGCCGGAACCCAGATCGAATAGGCCGTACGGGCGTCGCCGCCGCTGAGCGCTCCCGCGATGCCTCCGGCCGGCATGGCGACCGCAGCGATCGCCACCTTGAGCGGGACGTAGAAGATGTTGGTCGCGGTGGCCAGGACGGAGAAGAGGACCTCGTCCGCCTGCGTCGACGGGTGATTCGGCTCCCCGAGAGGCTCCGCCAGCACCTGGGCCGGGGCCGCGAGGGCCAAGCCGAACGCGATGCCCGCGAGCGGCAACCGGGACCATGGTCGTACGATGCCCATCGCCTTGTCCTCCCGGGAACGTCCGCTACGGCGCGGCGTCCTTCAGAGGAGTGCCACGACCGCTCGAGTCTGGCAAACGACCCTCAGAGCCGTTCCAGCGCCTGGGAGTACGTCTCCAGGTCGGGGGTGCTGAAGAGGACGAAACGCACCGTGTCGAGACGGCCGGGAACCTCCTCCAGGAAGACGGCGACCGTTCCGAGCGCGATCCGTGCCGCCCCGGCGATCGGAAAGCGGTACGCACCGGTCGAGATCGACGGAAAGGCGATCGAACGGAGACCGTTCTGGGCGGCGATCTCGAGGCTGCGCCGATAGGCCTTTCGTAGCAGATCGGGCTCGCCGTGCCGCCCGTCCCGATAGACCGGCCCGACGGCATGGATGACGTGCCGTGCCGGCAGGCGGCCCCCACCCGTCAGCCGGGCGTCGCCCGTCGGGCAGCCGCCGAGACGACGGCACTCCTCGAGGATCGCCGGACCGCCTGCCCTGTGGATCGCGCCGTCCACCCCTCCTCCGCCGAGCAGGGTGGTGTTGGCGGCGTTCACGATGGCGTCGGTCGCCTGGCGGATGATGTCGCCCTGCACGAGCTCGATCGATGCCCCGGCGACCGTCCTGCTGGTCACCCGCCCGTGGTAGCAGCCTCCGACCGGCAGCGAAATCGGCGGGTCGTTTGCACGGTCCGGAGGCGGGGACTAGGTAGCTGGCGTGGCCCCGGTCGAGCTTCGCGCGGTCGTATTCGTCACCGATCGAGCCGGGCCCGCCCTCCGCCGGCGCGAACGCTGCCTCGGCCTGGCCGGCATCGCCTGCACGCTCGAGTCGGAGCGTCGGCCGTCGGGCATCTACTACAAGCTCTGCGTGGCGGATGCGGACGCAGTCGCAGCCCATCTGGCGCTCGCCATGGGCGGCTGCGAGCGACCCACTCGCCTGCGCGAACCCGTCACTCCGCCTCTCACCGACGCTCTCGGCGACGTGGCGGGGATGCTGCGGGACGAGGCCGTCATCGCGGCCGGTCGTCTGATCGACGCCGTCCGGGCGGCTGCGCCGCGACTGCTGGCCAGCCTGCGCGACGCACGCGACTGACCCGATTGACGTCGGGCCCGAACGGACGCAGGTTTGGGCCCCGATGGTGGACATCAACCGGATGACTCACAAGCTGCAGGAAGGCCTGCAGCAAGCCGGTGGTCTGGCCCAGCGCCGCAATCATCAGGGGATCGACGTCGAGCACCTGCTCCTCGCGCTCCTGGACCAGGAGGGCGGTCTTGCTTCGAACCTCCTCGAGGTCGCGGGCGTCGCGCCACGGGCGGTGCGGGAAGCGGTCGAGCGCGAGCTTAACCGCAAGCCGCAGGTGAAGCAGGCGGCCGGCGGCCCGTCGCAGGCGTATCTCACGCAGCGGCTCGCCGGGGTCCTCGACAAGGCCGAGGACGAGATGCGCGGGCTCAAGGACGACTACCTGAGCATCGAGCACTTCCTCCTCGCGATGGTGGACGAGCACGGCGCCGTCGTTCGCGAGGTCGGCCTCCAGCGCGAGAAGCTCATGGAGGCGCTCAAGAAGGTCCGGGGCAACCAACGGGTCACGTCGCCCGATCCGGAGGCCACCTACGAGGCGCTCGGCAAGTACGGCCGCGACCTCACCGATTTCGCCTCGAAGGGCAAGCTCGATCCGGTGATCGGTCGGGACGAGGAGATCCGCCGCGTCATCCAGGTGCTGTCCCGGCGCACCAAGAACAATCCGGTGCTGATCGGCGAGCCGGGCGTCGGCAAGACGGCCATCGTCGAGGGCCTCGCCAGCCGCATCGTCAAGGGCGACGTGCCCGAGGGGCTCAAGGACAAGCGCATCATCGCCCTCGACATGGGAGCGCTGGTCGCGGGCGCAAAGTTCCGCGGTGAGTTCGAGGAGCGCCTGAAGGCCGTGCTGAAGGAGGTGCAGACGTCCGAGGGCCAGATCATCCTGTTCATCGACGAGCTGCACACGGTCGTCGGCGCGGGAGCGGCCGAGGGCGCCATGGACGCCTCCAACCTGCTCAAGCCCATGCTCGCCCGCGGCGAGCTGCACTGCATCGGGGCCACCACGCTGAACGAGTACCGCAAGTACATCGAGAAGGACGCCGCGCTGGAGCGGCGCTTCCAGCCCGTGCTGGTGCCGCAGCCGTCGGTCGAGGACACGATCTCGATCCTGCGCGGCCTGCGCGAGCGGTACGAGCTGCACCACGGGGTACGCATCAAGGACGCCGCACTGGTCGCCGCGGCGGTGCTCTCCAATCGCTACATCTCCGACCGCTTCCTCCCCGACAAGGCGATCGACCTGGTCGACGAAGCGGCGGCGCGGCTGCGCACCGAGATCGACTCCAAGCCCGAGGAGCTCGACGAGGCCGACCGCAAGATCATGCAGCTCGAGATCGAGCGCGAGGCGCTCAAGAAGGAGACCGACGCTGCCTCCAAGGAGCGGCTCGCCAAGCTCGTGGATGAGCTCAAGGAGCTGCAGGCCGAATCGGCACAGCTGCGGGCGCAGTGGGAAGCCGAGAAGGGCGGCATCGGCACCCTGCGCGAGCTCCAGAAGGAGATCGAGGAGACCAAGCAGGCCATCGACAAGGCCGAGCGAGCGTACGAGCTGGGCAAGGCCGCCGAGCTCAAGTACGGCAAGCTCGCCGAGCTCGAACGCAAGCTCGCGGCCGAGGAGGCCGGATCGCACGAAGCGAAGGGCAAGAAGCGCCTGCTGAAGGAGGAGGTCGACGAGGAGGACATCGCCGAGGTGGTATCGCGCTGGACGGGCGTCCCGGTCTCGAAGCTGGTCGAGGGCGAGCGCGAGAAGCTCGTGCACCTCGGCGACCAGCTCCACCAGCGTGTCATCGGGCAGGACGAGGCGGTGCAGTCGGTCGCCAACGCGGTCCTTCGCGCGCGCGCCGGCATCAAGGACCCCAACCGGCCGATCGGGTCGTTCATCTTCCTCGGCCCGACCGGCGTCGGAAAGACCGAGCTCGCGCGCGCGCTGGCGGAGTTCCTGTTCGACAGCGAGCAGGCCATGATCCGGATCGACATGTCCGAGTACATGGAGAAGCACACCGTGGCGCGCCTCATCGGCGCGCCGCCCGGATACGTCGGCTACGAGGAAGGCGGCCAGCTCACGGAGGCGGTGCGCAGGCGACCGTACTGCGTGCTGCTCTTCGACGAGATCGAGAAGGCGCACAGCGACGTGTTCAACGTGCTGCTCCAGCTCCTCGACGACGGCCGCCTCACCGACGGCCAGGGACGCACCGTCGACTTCAAGAACACCGTCGTGATCATGACCTCCAACCTGGGAAGCCAGGCCATCACCACCGCGCGCGGGTCCTACGAGACCATTCGCGAGGAGGTCCTGGCCGCGCTGCGCCAGCACTTCCGGCCCGAGTTCCTGAACCGCGTCGACGACATCGTCGTCTTCCACGCCCTCGACCGCGAGCACGTGCGGGAGATCGTCGACATCCAGCTCCGCCGGCTCGAGCAGCGGCTCGCCGATCGTCACCTCACCCTCGAGTTCGACGACGCGGCCCGCGACTATCTCGCGAATCGCGGCTACGACCCCGTCTACGGTGCCCGGCCCCTCAAGCGGGCCATCCAGCAGGAGGTGGAGACTCCGCTGGCACAGCAGATCGTCGGAGGCACCATCCGCGACGGCATGCACGTGCAGGTCGGCGTGAAACCAGGAGGTGGCCTCGATTTCACCGTGCGCGACGGCGACTCGCAGACAGCGGCCGGCGCCTAGCGTCGAGACGCATCGCCCTGCCCGAGCATCGTGAGCGATCGCGCCGCCGCGCGGGCAAGCGCCGGATCGGTGCCGTCGCGCGCGCCCCGGAGCGCTTCCACGATGTCAGGCTGCGCCGGCCCGAGACGTCCGAGCGCTGCGGCAGCAGCCCGACGCACGCCCGCGTCGCGGTCGTCCAGCCGCGCGGCCACGGCACGTGCCGCCGCCATGCGATCCTCGGCCAGCGCCACCACCGCCGCCATCGCCGCCAGCCGGACGGCCGGGTCGTCGTCGCCCAGCGTGGCCATCACCTCCGCTTCGAGGCCTTCCGCTCGTCCCGCCAGGTCGCGCAGGCAGTAGAGCGCCATCTTGCGCTGCAACGGGCCCGGCGCGCCGGTCAGTGCCCGGAGCTCCGCGACGATCGTGGGATGCGCAGGCAGGGAGCGGATGATGGTCGCCGCCGCCCAGCGGACGTCGCCGTCGTCGGAGCCGAGCGCCTCCAGCAGCACCGGGACGCACGCCGACGGCGTCGCGCCGACGAGCGAGCAGGCGTACGCCGCTCCCCAGCGCCTCCGTGCCGAGCCGTCGGCGAGGCCCTGCTCGAGGAGCGGCTGGACGTCCTGCCCGGCACCCGCCACCGCCGCGAGCACCTCGGCGGCGCGGCGCTGCTCCGCCTTGGTCGGCGCACCCAGGGCTTCCAGGAGAAGCGCCAGCTCGGGCGCGTCGGCGCGGCGGCGACCGGCGATCGCGCCGAGGTGCTCGAGGCGCGTCACCCGACGCCTCGCACGATGGTCTCGGCGATGGTGTCGAGCGGACCGACGCCGAGGATGAAGTCGTCCGGTGGCCGCACGACGTCTGCGATGACCGCCGCGAGTCGGTCTCGGACCACCGGGCAGCCCCGCAGCGCGGACTCGAGCCGCGCGATCGTTCCCGAGGGCGCGAGCAGGTCGCCCGCCAGCATCACCTCGTCGAGCGTCCCGTCGGCGGCGAGCCTGGCATGCGACTCGATGACGCCGAGCATGGTCGGGATGATTCCGTGCCGATCGAGGTCGGGTCGCCGCACGCGGCGGTGCACGAAGCCGTCGTCGGCCGCCGGCGCGGCCGGCGGTGCCTCCTCGTCGACGAACCGCACGCCGAGCCGCGACTCGTAGCCGCGGCGGATGCAGGTCGCCAGCTCGCAGATGGACGGCCGCCCCCGGAGCTCGCGAACGAGGGACGTGGCATCGTCCGGCCGGATCATCTGCGCTCCGATCACCCCATCGCTGTCGGCGCGCTCGAGCAGATGCGGCAACATGCTCTGATCCTGCTCGACGCCGACGCACGCCTCGATCAGCGTCGCGCCGCGCGCGTCGATTTCGAATCCCATGACCGCGATCGTGCGCCGCGCCACCGTGACGGCATCCCGTCCCGGGTACACGGCCGACACGCCGGCAGCAGCCAGACCGCCGAGCAGACCCCGGACCGCACGATTGAGTATCTGCTCCGGAGCGAGCGCCAGCGGATCGTCGGAGACGAGGGCGGATCGATGCGGCAGCGTCAGCGAGACCTGCGCGAAGCCCTCGCCCGAGGCCACCGCGCGCCCGCCCGAGAGCCGGCGATGCAGCGTCACGTCCGATGCCTGCGCCGGCGCGAGGTGATAGCGAGCGAGCGCGAGGACGGTCCCTGCGAGCACCGACACGCGCAGCGTCCCGTACCCGCGCGCGAGGGCACGTGCGAGCAGCGCCGCATCGGTGAATCGGCTGGCGGACGGCGTCGTCGAAGGCTCGAGGATGAATCCGAGGGTCGGCATCGGAACGCGGCCGAACTCTAGGTCGCGGTGCGAAGGGTGACAACCGGCACGCCCCATGCTCTCCTTTCGAGCATGATCAGGGCCTTTCTCGGGGTGGTTGCGATCGCGCTGCTCGCCGCTCCCGTGCCGGGGGCGGACCAGCCCATCCCGTCGCCCCCGCCCGACGTCCACCTGGCGGCCGCGCGAGAAGCGCTGGTGGCCGCCCAGGAGCGTCTTCGCCTCGCCGACACCGGGAAGAAGGACGAGTACGGCGGCCACCGCAGGCTGGCCCTCGAGATGGTCAACACCGCGCTCGTCGAGGTCGACGCGGGCCTCCGCGTGGCGGCCGACGAGGCCGCGCGGAAGGCCCGCGAGGCGAAGGACGCGGAGAGTCGGAAGAGGGGGCGAAGGCGGCGGTAGCGCTCGCAGGCTCCGGCGGGCTCAAGCCGGCTTCTGGAGCGACTGGATCTTCCAGACACCATCCTCCCGCACCAGCACGGCCACCAGGCGAATCGCGAGGCTCGTGCGCTCGCCGCTCTGCTTGTCCTTGAACTGGTCCTGGCGCAGGAACGCGGCGCGCGCCGTGTTGCCCTGCACGGTGATCTCGGGCGGCCCGAACGCCACCTTCAGCTCGGCCACGTTGTCGAAGTAGCGCTGGAGAGCGCTGCGCTGGTCCGCAGGCATCGAGGCAAAGACCGGTGCCACCTTGGCGGCGTTCTGCGTCTCGAGGGCCGACCGAAGCTGCTCCAACACCCCGCGAATCTCGCCATCGGCGCCGCTCGGGGTCCGCTCGTCAGCCAGCGCGCTGTCCACGAGTGACGGGAGATAGCTCGTGCCCCCGGGACTGTGAGGCGGCGACGCGGACCCCAGGGTGTCCTCGAGAAGCTTGCTGTTCTCCCGCTGACGCCCGAGCGCAGCGGTGATCCGGTCCTTCGAGAAGGTCAGAAACACCGCAACCTGTTCCGCGCTCCAGTCGGCCAGGGTGGTGAGGTTCGCGTCCTTGAGCGACTCGCTGTGCGGCATCATCTCGGCCCCGGCGCCCTTGCCGATTCGCAATGCCAGGTCCCGCTTGCCGTCGTCCGATCCGCGGAAGGTGGGTTCGACCTTGGCGCGGATCTGGGCGTAGTCGATGACCTTCCGCTCTGCGCATTCCGGAATCTTGAACTTCCTGGTGATGTCGGGGCATCCGAGATTCACCAGCTGCCGCTCGATGTCCTCGTCGTTCAAGAATCTGCATCTTCACGTCGCTGGCGGCCGCGACCTTGAGGAGGTTCTCCTCCATGGCACGACGGAGGATGTCGAACTCCTTGCCCGGAGCACCGTCGAGCCTGGGATCCACGATCCACACGTTGGTCACGGCATCCTGAGGAGGAGGGGGAGGTGGCGGGATCCGCGGATTCCCCAGGAGCAGGTAAGCGAGCAGGGCCGCGATGGCGGAAAGGCCCACTGCAACGGCCCATCTCCGTCGAAGGTTCTCGACGAGCCGCCGCAGAGCGGCAACGACCCTCCCGTGCGGCGGAGGGCCGGCCGCAGGCAGCGCGTCGATGGTCTCGCGGATCGCGGTGATCCGGGACTCGCTGACCTCCCTGGGCTGCACCTCGCGTGCCCGCAGGCCTTCCGCGATGCGACGAATCGCCGGCCCGAGCAGCCGCGGCTGGACCCGGACGCGAACGGCCTCGCCGAATGCCTGCCGCCACGTGAGCGGCACCTGATGATCGAACTCGGCGTCGGAGAGGCCGAGCACCAGGGGAATGAACTGCTTCTTGCCCGCCTGCCCGAAGTGGATCTCCCGAGTGACCTCTTCGTCCCGCTCGAGGCTGCGCCTCGAGACGAGAACCATCAGCACGGTGGCCGTCTCGAGGCCGCGCCGGATGTTGTCGATGTAGCTTCCGAGCGGCAAGCTGTCGAGCTCGTAGCACCAGGCGCGATACCCGACCCGCTCGAACTCCAGCGCGAGCTCGAGCGCCACCCTCGCGTCATCGGCGACGTGGATGATGAAGAGGTCGAAGAGGTCGCTCATCGAGTTCCGTACTCTTGGAACAGTTGCCCCTGTGCCGGCGCTTCCGCTCGCCTACTACTCTAGGGCACGCGGGCGTTCCACCTCGACCCGGTGAGGCGACCGTTTGTCACCGTGGGCGAGCCCCCGACTCCGGAGCCCGCGCCGGTGCAGGCTCCCGGGTAGCCCGGAGCGCATGGCACAATACCGGCCCCGCGGCGCCGCGACCCGTGGCGCACCAGGTTTTTCTTGACCGTGGCACGAGGCGTTGGTAGTCCATCTCGGCGAGGCGACGCCGTCGGTGGCGCCGGCGGCGAGCGAGTGTCGAGCCATGATCGCTTGCTCGCCCGGGGGTCTCTCACTCTTGCCTTCATCAGATCACCACACTAGGCTGGAGACTTGTGAAGTCGCAAGAACGACTCGGGACGATCAGGATCGGACGCAGGCGGCCCACTGCACCGCACACCGGTCTCGGGCGACGGGCACTCGCCGTGCTCCTCGCCAGCGTCCTGTCGAGCGGCTCGATCGTCGTCGCGGGGCAGCTCGGCTACGTGGCCAACGGTGACGGGTCGGTCTCGGTATTCGATACCGACACGGATCGCGTGGTCAAGACGATCCCCATCCAGATCAACACCACGTTCCCCTTGGTGTCACTCCTCCTCTCCCCCCGCGCACGACTCCTGTTCGTCCTCGCGAACGCCGTCACCTCGGACGCGACCCTGGTCGCGATCGACACCACCGTGCATCGCGTGATCTCGCCGGCGGGCCTCGTCGCGCCGGTGTCGCCCGGCAGCCTCAGCTTGTTGGATATCGCCCTCAGCCGTGACGGCACGCGCTTGTACGTGAAGCCCGTCGCCGGTCTGAGCACCTCCGAAACTGCCACGGCCGTGTTCTCCACCTTCGATGCTGGCGAGCTCCGCCAGCTCTCGGCGGTCTCCGTTCCGGTCCCGGCCTCGGCGCCGCTACCGACGCTGGCCCCGGGTCGCGGTCGGATCTATGCCGTCAACGAGGGCGGCGGCCTGGCAGTCGTCGACGCCGCAACGGGTGGGCAGGTGACCGAGATTGCGCTCCCTCCGCTTTCGCCGGCGTCGTCCTCGCCGATCCCCATCAAGAGTCCCGGATTGCTGTCTCCCGACGAGAGCAGCCTCGTGGTCGGCGACGCGGTGGTGGACCTCCAATCCAACCAGGTGGTCGGCCGTCTTCCCGCGTCGTTTTCGCCGGTTCGGTTCTCCGCGGACGGCCGCACCCTTTTTGGTCTCATCGGCACGTCCGGACCCTCGGCTCCGGGACCTCGGGCAGCGAGGTGCCGGCATGGGATCTTGCCGGTCGACGAAACGATCGTCGCCCTCGACCTCGCCTCGCTCCAGATCATCGCGCGCGTGCCCCTTGGACCAACGGACGGGTCCTCCACCATCCCATTCGGTGTTGCCTCGCCGGATGGCCGTCGCGTGGGCGTCATCATCACGCCGCTGCTCGACGGCTGCACGGCGGCCCGGTCACCCGAGCTGGCCGTGGCGGACGTGGGGGAAGGAACCGTCGTGGGCACGGTTCCACTGAAGGCTCCCTTTCCCACCTTCATCGCTCAGAGCCCCGCCGGCGGCCGGGTGATCCTGGCCGAGACCCGTTTCGTCGCGCGTGGTCGCCGGTCCGTGTCGGACCTCCTGGACGTCGACCTCGGCGCCGGCGTCGGGCGGCACATCGATGTCGGGAGCTTCGTCACGTCGTCGTCTTTCCTTCAAACGCTCACCCCCGGCAGGCCGGTGGAGCCCTCGGGAGCATTCACGCCGGACGGCGGCAAGCTGTATCTCATCGGGAACGATGGCGTTTTCAGCGGCACCGAGGTCAGGGTGCTCACGGGGTCGGAAGAGCGCCTCGTCCCGCTCGCGGGCGGGAGGTTCGGAGCGCAGCAGGTCAAGCTGGGCGACCCCTGTACCAGCCCGGATGGGTGCTTCTGTCGGAGCGACGTCGACTGTGATGACGCCAATCCCTGTACGGTCGACACGTGCGAGGGGGCACAAGGGTGCAAGAACGAACCGCTCGGATGCTTTGCCGGCGTGCAGTGTCTCTTCGTGGATCAGCGCACCACCGAATGTCTCGGTAGCGCCCAGCAGCGCCGGCTGGTCCGAACGCGGCGAGACGTGGACGCGGCCGCCAGCGCGCTTCGGCGTGGCGACGAGGAAGGGGCACGTGGGCTGCTCGATGGAGCCGAACGAGAGGTGAAGCGCCTCCTCGCCGCCGCGATCAAGGGCACCAACGCTCCCATAGCTCTCCCCGGTGTCGGGGGACCGACGCCGGGGGCCCTGGCCACACGAACTTGCTACACGCTCGTGTTCCCGCAGCAGTTGAAGTTGCTGCGAAGCATCCGTGGGGTCAGGAGCCGCCTTGGCACCTGCAAGTCGGAGACACAGTGAGATGGATCGCGGCCGTCGTGCTGGCCACGGTGGCATCCACCATGATGACCGATCGAGCAGCAGCAGCCTCGCTCGCCGCTCAGCTCGACGATCTCATCAGGAAGAAGGGATTCCAGGCGACCGACACCGTGGTCCCCGTCCTGGTCCAGACGGTCGCGCGCGGTGCCGACTTCCCGACGACCGCGAGCGGTCCCGACTTCGCCTACGAATTCAATCCGGAGATGGGAACCCTCGAGCGTTCCACCCGGCCGCTCAGTCCGGTCCTGGTCGAGGCCGCGCAGACCATCGGACGTCACGTCCTCCAGATCGGAGGGTCGTTCCTCTGGAGCGACTTCAATCGGCTGGACGGCGCACTCCTCCGGAACACCAGGGCCACCTTCACGTTCTCCGGACAGACCCCGGAGGGCGGTACCGTGCCGATTCCTGGCGCGCTCACGTTCGACCGCTTCCATATCGAGGACTTCGTCTTCTCCGGCATCGTGACCTACGGCCTGACGGAACGCTGGGATGTGGGGCTCGTGGTGCCGGGCGTCGTGACCACGCTCCACGCGAGCGGTCGGAGCCAGGTGCGCCTGCTCGCCGAACACGAGACCATCCCCCTCGATCGCTTCGACATCGACGACTCCAAGCTCGGGCTGGGTGACATCATCCTGCGCACGAAGTACGTGTTCGAACCCGGTCGAGGGATGTCCATCGCGCCGACCTTCGCCCTGCGGATACCGAGCGGGAACGAGGACAACTTCCAGGGAACCGGCGACCTGACGCTCACACCGGGAGTGACGTTCACGCGCTCCAGCGGCCGGCTCGGGCTCTTCGCCAGCCTGGGAGCAGAGGTCGACCCCACCGACCTCGAACGGGTCGGGTTCCGGTACGGGATGGCTGCATCGGTCCGTCTTCTCGAGTCGGTCTCCCTGATTACGGAGCTCACAGGCCGATCGGGGATCACGGACGACACCATCTTGGTCCCGTTCGGGTCATCCGGAGGCAATCCACTTGCGAGCACCCTCGAGGTTCCCGCGATTGTGCCGCGCAGCGACGTCGTCGATGGCTCCGTCGGCATCAAGGCCCATCTGCTGCCGCACTTCGTGGGTTACGTCAGCGTGCTCTTCCCCCTCGTCAAGGATGGCGTCACGGCGCCGGTCACACCCATCGGGGGAATCGAGTACAGGTTCTAGGTCGCAGGTCGAGCACACGCTACGAGGTCTCGTTGTTTCGCCTCGTCGCCTCGACTACGACGACCCCCGATGGTCGTCCTCATCGGACCGCTGCTCGTGCTCTCCGGCTTCGGCCTCTACATGGCGAGCAACACGTTGCTCGGGCGCTTCCGGCGTACGCCGTGGGGGTGGCTGGCCGTCTCCGCGCTCGGCGTGGTCACGGCCGCCGGACTCGCCCTGCGGGAAGGCGGCACCGCGAACGCCGTCGCCGCGGTCTCGAGCGCCGGCTTGTTTGCCTTCCTCGTCTGGTTCTTCTTCGGCTACTCGATGTACGGCGCCCGCGAGGATCGGCCCCGGGTGGGTGACCGCTTCCCGGATTTCCGTCTACCGACGTCCGAGGGCGCCGTGTTCGACCTGGCCGCCGAGCGTGGCAAGCGACACCTGCTCATCTTCTATCGCGGCAGCTGGTGACCCTTCTGCACGACGGAGCTCGGCGAGCTCCGCAAGCGGTACCGTCGAGATCCTCGACCGCGGCGTCGAGGTGGTTGCGGTGAGCGTCGACCCTCCGGCGATCTCGGAGGCGCTCCGGCAGAGGCTCCGGCTGCCGATCCGCATTCTCTCGGACGTCGGCGGATCGCTCATGGATCCGCTCGGCATCCGCCACGACGGAGGCATGCCGCCGGCGCTGATCGCCGGCGAGGTGGCCAAGCTCAATCCGAGCAAGGACATCTTCCTCGCGACCACCTTCCTGCTCGACGCGCGAGGCGTGATCAGCTGGATCTACCGCCCCGATACCTACCGGATGCGCGCTTCGGTCGAAGAGATCATCGCCGCCATCGACGCGCATCCGACCGTCTGACGCGTCACCTCGAGCCGCGAGCGTTCACGTAGCGGGGGTCGCCGCGCACACCGGATCCAGGCGCACGGACACCACCCCCTGGCCGGTCGCCCCGATGGCCCGGGCTGCGCCGACGGAGAGGTCGAGCCCGCGGCCCCGCACGTACGGACCGCGGTCCGTGATCGTCACGACGACGTCGCGTCCGTTGCGCAGATTGGTCACGCGCACCTTGGTGCCGAAGCGCCAGGAGCGGTGGGCGGCGGTGAGATCGCCCTGGTCGAAGATGCGTCCGCTCGCCGTCCGCCGGCCATGAAATCCCGGCCCGTAGTAGGAAGCGCGCGTGGTGGTGGGCGACGGGCAGGCGCAGGCGGTCGACGCCGCGAGGGCGAGCCCGAACGCAAGAGTGGACCTCGGCATAACGATTTGAAAACCTCCGTGAAAAGGTGGGCGGCGACCGTCGGGCCACTCGCCTCGTCACCACGACGACCTGAGCCGCGCGGGTCCGGGGTTTAGACCCGCTCCGCCCGGCGGCGTCAAGCGAGGGGACCCGGTCACGGGACCGCCAGGCCTGCGCGGGCAGGCCGATCCGGCGCCAAGTGAGCTATTCAGAAGCCGAAACGAGCCGCGAGGCGCCGGACCCTCGCATCCCGCAAGGTGGCCTGAAGCGCGCCGGCCTCAGTCGCGGATCCATGCACGCACCGAGCGCAGGGATGCTGCCCCGCGCGCACTGCTGACGGCCCGCGCTCGACTCAGAGCGTCCTGCGGAGTCGGCTGACTCGCTGCCGGAGAAAGTCGGCGAACCACACGTTCCCGCTCTGGTCCACCGTCATTCCCAGCCCGGAGTAGCCGGTCCTGGCGGGGAAGATGCCCATCGGGGGAAGGCGCACCACCTTCGCCCAGTCGGGAGTCACGTAGCCGAGCGACGGAAGCCGATTTGGTTGATCCGGGCCCGTCTGCGTGAACCACAGGTTTCGGTCGCCGTCGAACCCGATTCCGTAGACTCCTTCGCCCTGTCCCGGGTCGACGCTGGAACCGTTCACGGCCACGTGCTTGGTCCCGTCCACGTCCTTGTACGAGAAATCGGGCACGAAGATCTCGCTCATGCAGGAATTCTTGTGGTTCGCTTGCAGCTGCATGCAAGTCGCGGGCGATCCGACGACCGATGTCTTGCTCAGAAGCGAAAACGTGTTGTCGAGATTTTCGCTGATCGCAATGTCGCCGCTTGTCGCCTCGGCGATGGTCGTCGGCCGACCTCCTGCGAGAGGCTTGGCGAGAGGGAACAGGTCGATCATGGGCGACCCCGACACGGTGCTCGTCGGCGTGACGCGCCCAACCACGTTGTTTCCTGGCGATGCGAACACGAACGATAGACCGGTACCGAGGAACGGCTGGCGCGCCAGCGGACCGCCGTAGTCACCGTACCAGACCTTCCCGTCGGCCGCTGCGACGAGCAGGCTCAGCGGGCGCGTCGCGATCCAACCCCCGTGGGTACAGTCCGCGAAGCCGTCGGTGCCCAGCGTGCAGGAATCGGGGATCGGATACTCGTGATAGCAGCTCGTCTCGTTGCTCCCGACGGCGCAGACCCGGCTCAAGGAGACGCGCGAGTAGTCGATCGTGGTGCCATCGCCGAACGGGATCCGACCGGGATCGAAGCTCACGATCTTGGCCGGCACGTGTGCTCGTACGACCACGGGCTGCCCGCCCACGACGTAGTTCTCCACGTCGTGGGCCCCGGTGGCGAACCAGACCCGTCCGGAAACGACCGCGATCGCCGACACCTGGCTGTTGTCCGCCGGGACGTCGTAGACCCGGAACTTCTTCTTCCCGGGGTCGAAGCGCACGATGCGGCTCCGGTTGGGATAGATGCCGCCGTAGGCGCCCTGCCCTCCTTCGGTGAACCAGACGTTGCCGCCGGAATCGACGACGATCCCGTCGCCGGTGATCGACATGGGCGTCCGGAAGTCGACCGGCGACGTGCCGAAGAAGTTGAGGTTCGAGGCGAACGGGCCGCCATCGGGAGGGACCGGAATCGGGTAGTTCTGGACCGCACCGGTCGCGTCGACGACGGCGAGATTCCGGTGGAACGCCTCGTTCACGAACACCCTCCCGTGGGAGTCGGCCGCTACCGTCGAGGGGTAGGCACCCAGGTCGAAGACGTCGAGAGAGAACACCTTGTCGATGGCCGTCGCGGTGCCCGTCAGCAACTGCTGGCCGTCGAAGGACGTCACCTGCACGGTGCCGCTCGCGATGGACGCGGACAGGCGCACGACGATGCGGTCGGGATGCCAGAACACCACGCCCGGATCGGCGGCGCGGATGTCATACGTTCCACCCGGGCTGACGACGTGTATGCGGTTGCTCGTCGAGAGCGTCGGCCAGCCGAAGTTCTGGCCGGTGATGCTGACGGCCGAGACCGAGGGCGATCCCGCCTGGTTCACGACGACGACCGGAGAGCTCACGACCGGCGCGCTCGTCTGCGCTCCCGCGTCGAATCGCAAGATGGCCGACAGCGCGAGCGTGAGGATCAGCAGCCGGCAATGCATTGTCCCGCTCCGATTGCGTGCCATCGCATCATCCCCTGCGCAGGCGGTAGACCCGCTTGCGCGGAAAGGCGGTACCCCAGATATCGCCCGTCACGCGGTTGACCGCGATGCCGTCGAGTCCATCCTCGTGCTGGATTCCCGGCATGAGCGTGGTCGGCGGCAGCTCGACCACCTGACTGCGGTCGGCCTTCAGGTAGGCGAAGCCGGCGAATCGGCCGGGCTGGGCCGCCTTGATCTGTCCGAACCAGACGTTGCCGGCCGCATCGTAGTCGAGGTTCTGCACCTTGTCCCCGGAAAGCTCCGCATACGGCGCCACCCACATGCGGATGCAGGGATTCTGGTTCGTCTGTGGATCGAGCGCGGTGCACGACTGCTGCTGAAGCACCGATTTGTCGAAGCGTCCGATGCCGGGAAAGATGTACACCGTGAAGATCGGGTTCCCGTCCGGCGGTATCATGACGTCCCAGGGCAGCTCTCCCGTGAAGAGACCCGGGTTCGCGCCGGCCGCAGAGGGCAACGGATAGTACGTCACGGAGCCCGTCCCCGGGTTCAAGCGCCCGATGCTGTTGCCGTTCTCATACGGCATGAACCAGATCGACCCGTCGGGATCCGCCTGGAGGTGTCCCATGAGGCGGGGAGTTCCGCCGTCGGGCATCTGGGGCAGCGGATACTCGTGGACGCACTGGGAGTCGTCCACGACGCCCGGCGGACAGATGAGTGCGTTCGCGTCGCTGGTGTAGTCGTTGAAGGTGCCGTCGCTGCAGATCAGGTTGCCGTTGGGGAGGTTGCAGATGGCGGTGGGATCGAAGCTCACGATCTTCGACGGCTCGTTGACGTCGGAGGTCACGAAGGTCTGGGTCGTCCGATCGAAATAGGTCTCGTTGTCGTGACGGGTGGTCATGGTCCAGACCCGGCGGATCGTGCTGGTGTTCGGAACGTACTGGAACGCCACCCCGTTCAGGCCGTGGTTGTCGTGCGGCAGGGTGTACGCGCGCCATGTGCTCGTGGCCGGGTCGTACCTGGTGAGGCGGGAACGATTCGGGACGCCCGTCGCCTGGCGCGATTGGGGCGGCCCCGATTCGGGAATCCAGACTCCGCCCTGCTTGTCGATGCCGATCGCCTCGCCGCCGGAGCTGACGTTGGTGCGGCGCTGCGCGATGGGGAACGGGCAGTTCTGGGTGCAGAGCGCTTCATCGACGGCGAACGGCGGCCCGCAACGCGCCGGATCGGACGTCGGCGTGCACGCAGGTGGTCTCGGCGAGAGCAGGGCCTGGACCGGATTCGGCAGCGAGGGATCGACCCACTTGAGGGCGAGATGGTACTCGGAGTTGATCCACAGTCGGCCCTGGGGATCCGCCGCGATGTGGAGGGGACCGGCTGCCGGGTCGGTTGGATTGCTCGACAGGTCGAACCAGTCGAGCTTGTAGACCTGGTCGATCGGCTTCGTGACCGAGCCTTCCGCCGTCGTCACCGTCACGCTCCCCGACGTGATCGTCCGCGCGGCCTGGACCAGGATGCGCGTGCTCTGCCAGGCTTTGATCTCGGGCGCGGCCGAAGGGTACGTGACGCCGGCGACCTGCACCGAGGGCGGCCCCGACACGGTCGGCGAGCCGAGGTTCTGGCCCGTGAGCTCGACCAGCGTGATCGGCGTCGTGCCCGCCGGGACGCTGGCCAGATACATGGCGAACACCGGCCCGGTGATCGAGGGCGGCGCCGCCAGCGCACCGCGCGAAGGGGCGATGACGGCGGACGCCGCGAGGACCGAGCACAGCGCGAGTCGGAGTCGGGTACCCACACTAGCCATCATCGTTCTCCGGTTGAAGACGCGTCGAGACTACTTAGTCAGCTCAGTCCTCCCGTTAGGGCGTTGCGTGTTCGACGTCAAGAAAAATCTGAGGCTGTGGCGGGAGTAGATGCCGCGCAGCGAGTTCGCGCGGCGAGGCGCATCGCACGCGCTGCGACCCGGCTCAACGCACGAGCTTGTCTTGCGCCAGCGCGGAGGACATTGCACGCGCCCGCCACGCCGTCGCCCCCCGGATGAGGAGAAGCGTGGCGAGCACCACGGCGTACGTCACCGGCTCCCGTATGTCCTTCTTCGCGCGCCACGTGAAGTGAATCACCCCCAGGAGCGGCGCCACGTAGGCCAGACGATGGAGCCGCTTCCAGCGCGCGTAGCCGAGCCGCTTGAGCGCCCCGCTGGTCGACGTGGCCGCGAGGGGGATCAGCAGGACAAAGGCCGTGAACCCCACGAAGATGAACCTGCGCTTCGTGACGTCCTCCCAGATGGCGTGCCAGTCGAGCACCTGGTCGAGTCCCGCATACGTGCTCACGTGCAGCACGGCGTAGAAGAAGCCGAAGAGTCCGAGCATCCGCCTCAGGCGAATCGGCCAGGTCCAGCCGAAGAGCGTCTTGAGCGGCGTGCAGGCGAGCGCGGCGACGAGAAAGACGAGCGCGACGAGGCCGAGCTGGTTGAGCGCCTGGGCGATCGGGTTCGCACCCAGCTCTCCGTGCGCGGCGCGCCACACGATCGCGGCAAGCGGCACCAGCGCACCGACGAAGACGCCCGGCTTGAGCCACGGCAGCGGCCGCGCGCGCGGCATGGCTAGAAGTCCACCCGCAGGTCCATGCCGGCATAGAGGTCGGCCACCTGCTCGGCGTAGCCGTTGAAGGGAAGCGTCGGCCGCCTCCGGAGCTCGCCGATCCGGCGCTCGGTCGCCTGGCTCCAGCGCGGATGGTCGACCGCGGGATTCACGTTGGCGTAGAAGCCGTACTCCCGGGGTGCCGCGAGGTTCCACGTCGTCGGCGGTTGCGTCTCCACGAGGCGGATCTTCACGATCGACTTGATCCCCTTGAATCCGTACTTCCACGGCACGACGAGGCGCAGGGGCGCGCCGTTCTGGTTGGGGAGCGTCTTGCCGTACAGCCCCGCCACCAGGATGGTGAGCGGGTGCATCGCCTCGTCGAGGCGCAGCCCCTCGACGTACGGCCAGTCGAGCACCCGGCGGCGCTGCTCGGGCATCTGCTCGGGGTCGAACAGGGTGGTGAACGCCACGTATCTGGCGCGCGACGTGGGCTCGACCCGCCGCAGCAGGTCGCCGAGCGGAAACCCGAGCCAGGGGATCACCATCGACCACGCCTCGACGCATCGCATCCGATAGACGCGCTCCTCGAGCGGGAACCACCCGAGCAGCGTATCGATGTCGATCACCTGCGGCCGATTCACCTCGCCCTCGACGGCGATCGTCCAGGGCCGCGTTCGCAGCGTGCCGGCTCTCTCCGCGGGATCGCTCTTGTCGTCTCCGAACTCGTAGAAGTTGTTGTAGGTGGTGACGTCGCGGAACGGCGTCTGCGGCTCGTCGGTGCCGTAGGGCCCGCGGCGTGCGACCTCCAGCGCCGGATGACCGGAATCCGGCCCGCCGTCGGCGACGGGCGGCTTCGGCTCCGCCCTGCCCCCCTGCATCAGCCAGAGCAATCCGCTGCCGACGCCCGCGCTGGTTGCCGTGAACAGCGCGGCGTTGCGGATGAATTCGCGGCGCCGGAGGTACAGCGCCTCGGGCGTGATCCCGGAGGTCCCAGGATGACCTCGCCCGAGGCGGCTCATGGCGCAATCTTCGTGCTCGGACGCCGCCGGTCAAGCGAGGGCCGTTTCGCTGCGGCCTGGAGCAGGTCGGCTAGCTCGAGCCCGGACGCACGTCGGCGAAGCAGAAGCCGTCGCGTCTCGACCGCTCGCCCACCTCGACCGCGATGGGCGAGACGAACATCGGACCGGCGAAGCAGAAGGTGTGGAACTCGCCTCGCTCTCCGCACGGATCGACGCCCGGCGGCAGCGTCGCGAGCAGACCGTCGTCGAACATCTCTCCCGCGAAGGCCTCCGGCAGCTGCCTGGGATCGACGCAGGTGAGGACCGCTCGCAGGCCGCCCGCGATCATGGTGCGCGCGAGCGCCGGGGTGTCACGTCCCGCGTCCCAGAGGGGGAAGAGGGGCTCGAGGCCCGTCCCCCGCAGCCGCTCCTCCCGATAGGCCCGGATGTCCGCGAGGAAGAGGTCGCCGAACGCGACGTGCGTCACGCCCTCCGATCTCGCGCGCGCCAGCGTCACTCTCATGCGCGCCTCGTACTCGGCGTTCGCGCACGGCCAGGGCAGGAGCACGGGCCACAGGGGCAGGCCCGTCGCCCGGGCCTGCGCGTCCACGAGCTGCCGGCGGACGGCGTGCATCGCGACCCGGTCGGCCGCTTCGTCGAACGTGGTCAGGAGCCCGACCACCTCGACGTCGTCCTGCCGACGGAGCTGATGGAGCGCCCAGGCGCCGTCCTTGCCGGAGCTCCACGACAGGAGAACGCGGCGGGTCACGTGCACGAGGTGTGGCGGGACTCTAGCGCCAGGGTACGAGCGCGCACGAGGATCGCGTGCGGGCTTCTGCCGTCACTTGCACGTGACTTTCCCCTTCCCGGCCTGCGCCACGCACTCACTCGTCGTGAACGCGGTCTCGCCGCATCGGCCGGCTGCGCCGTCGACCACCAGACGGCCACGCAACGGGAGCGCCGGTGTCGTGGGGAACGCCGCGCCCTTCGCCGTCACGGTGATCTTGAGCGTGCCAGGCGTCTTGCCGACGAGCTTCACCTTGGTGAGGCCGGCGATCGTGCCCTGCCACGTCCACGTCGTCCCCTTCACCTTCCAGCCCGTCTTCGTGGGCTTGTCGTACGCGCCGCTCGGCACCGTGGCATCGAGCAACGTCGTGGACGCGTCGGCAACCAGCACGCGGACGCCGGTGGCGAGGGGATCGGGCATCGCACCGGCGAGGGGAGCCAGCGTGCCATTCCAGGTGAGCCCGTCGTCGCCCGGCGGGGTCCGGAGCCTCATCAGGGCGAGCTTTCCGTCCTGCACCGTGGCCGCGCATCCGCCGCTCGCATTCTCGCACACGTCGCCCACCCCGTTGCCGTCCGCGTCCCGCTGCTGGGGATCGAAGACCGCCGGGCAATCGTCGGCCGCGTCCGGGTAGCCGTCCCCGTCCGCATCGGGTGCCCCCGTCCGCTCGACGGAGTGCACCGCCGCCAGGGCATCGAGGTCGAAGCCGGACAGACCCGCCAGCCCCGGGATGCTGGTCGGCGACGCCGTGAGACGCACGTATCGTGCCGCCAGGAGCCCGGCGCCGGCGAGATCGAAGGCGTCGCCTCCCGCGCCCGCCGGGGCCACGAAGTCGCCCACCGGCACGCCGACCAGGTCGGCGATCGGCGTCGTCGAGGGAACGAGCGGCGACGGTGCCCCCGGGTCATCGGCATCGGCGAGCACCGGGTACACGCCGGCACATCCCACGTAGTACGGGCCCTCCGTCAGCGCGCACGGCAGGGTGTGCCAGTCGACGCCGTCGCCGCTCACCTCCACGACGGCCGGCTCGGCGAACGGCGCGAGCGTCGTCAGGCCGGTCGGCAGGAAGGCGTTCTCGAACACCAGCAGGTCCGGACCCGGCCGGTCGACGATCACGTTGTCGTCGAACGCCAGGGTGATCGTCCCGCCGAGCCCGAGCGAGAACGTGTCGGTGCCCCCCTGGAACGCGCCCCCGCCGCGCGGTGGTCCGAGCACGATCGCGGGAAGGCCGCTCTCACCGGCGCCGCCGCCGGTACCGACGACATGCGCCACGACGCGGTCCGCGAACGGCTCCGCACCGACCTGCATCACCGTTCCGATGACGGCGATGGCGCACAGCATGAGACGACGCATGGCTCCTCCTCCTCGCGACAGGGCCCGTGGATGTGGCGTCGGCGTCGTGATGGTCTCCCCGTCTTCCGGGGAGACGGACACGCGCACGCGGCGGCCACGCTCGCGACCGGCCTGCCCGTGACCCAGCCCCTTCCCCGCGGAAGGCGTTCCTGCTGGCTCCAGGTGGGCAGGTCTTCTGGCTCGGGGATCGTCCTCCCCCGGTCCCTTCCCGCCTCTGCGCGGCAGTGGTCGCGACCGGGTTCGTCTCCCCTCACAGCTGCGGGGCAGCGAGGGCTTCGCACCCTCTTCCCCAACCCGCCTGGGTCGGCGGACACATACGTTCGCCGCCATGGGCTGTCAATTCCCGCGTCACCGGATCGGCGAAGTACGAGGACCAGTCTTGACAGAGCGCCGGATCGCGTGTGAAACGGCACGCGTGAGTTCGCGACCCACAGCGCTCGGCTGTCGCTGTATCCAGGCCCGGGACGGCTCCCGCGCTCGCGGTCGCGCCCTGCTCGCCAGCTGAGCCATCAGCGGCGGCTCCACGCGTCGATCATGAAGGCCCGGGAGGCAACCTCCCGGGCCTTTTTTTGTTGCCCATTGCTCGACGCTTCCGGAGGACCTTCTCGATGGCTCATGCGATTCTTCGTTCTGGCGCGACCGCGCCGTTGCAGCCAGGCCGATGAGCGCGCTGATCGCACCGGTCGCGCGTGCCGCCGACGACTGCACGCGCGCTCCGCGCCTCGTCGCCCCCGACGATCTGGCCGGCGTGGTGGCGCGCTACGCGTCTGCCGGAGAGCGCTGGCGGCCCTATGTCCGTCACGATCCCCTCAGGCGCTGGTACGTGCGGCTCGCCTGGACACCCGAGCACGAGGTCTGGCTCTTGTGCTGGGAGCTGGGACAGGCGATCGACCTGCACGATCACGACAAGTCGGCCGGCGCGTTCGTGGTCACCGGAGGCGTGCTGCGCGAGGAGTACGTCGCCGGCAGGGCGCTGCGTCAGATCCGGCTGCGTCCGGGTGTCGTGCGGCGGTTCGCCGCCGGCCACGTGCACACGGTGTGGAACCCCGGGCCCGGTGCCGCGACGAGCATCCACGCCTACTCGCCGCCGCTCCACTCGATGACCTTCTACAGCCGCGACCTTGGGGCGGGCCTGCGGCCGACGCACGTCGAGCTGGTGCCGAAGACGGCGGTGCCGTGATGGCACGCGTCGGACGCTCGATCGACGAGGTGCTTGCCGACGCCCGATCCCGCCTGCGCCGGCTGGGCCCGCGGGCGGCCGCCACGGCGCAGGCCGCCGGCGCCCTGCTCATCGACATCCGGCCGGTCGAAGTCCGATGTCGCGACGGCGAGGTGCCCGGCGCACTGATCATGGATCGCAACGTGCTCGAGTGGCGCCTCGATCCCACCAGCGCGCACCGACTGCCGGCGATCTCGGGTCACGAGCAGACGATCGTTCTCCTCTGCACCGAGGGCTACGCCTCGAGCCTCGCGGCGGCGGCGCTCCAGGACCTGGGCCTCACCAACGCGACCGATCTCGAGGGTGGGTTCGCCGCCTGGGCCGCGGCCGGCCTGCCGGTGCAGCACGCGTGCGATGAATCTCCAAGATCCCTCGCCAGGACACCCGGTTGAAAGATCCCTTCAATCCAACGATTGCTAGGCCCGTGAAGCATACCTGGCACCGACGAGGCTACCTTCAGCTCTTCGTGGGGGGCGCCGTCCTGACGGGGATGGTCGCGATGGCACTCTGCCCGCGCCGTGCGGTCGCAGACGACGAGGCCACCGTCCAGGTGACGGGCCCGCCGAGCGATCCGGGGGGAACCTCGGCCTTCCCGGTGCCGCGCCCCGACGCGACGAACGGAGCGTCTCTGCTCACGCCCGGCACGGGCGAGCTTTCCATGCACGGCCTGCTCGGCTTCGGTGTCGATCCCGCGCTCATCGGCAGCAACGGGTCGAGCGCGCTCGCGCACGCCGTCTCGCGCAACGATGAGCCGATCGCCCGCCTCGTTCTCGAGGGAGGTGCGAATCCGGACGAGCCCGACCGGGTTCTTCTCGAGCAGGCCGTTCGCGGGGGAACCAAGGAGATGGTGGCGCTCCTCCTGCAGCACGGCGCCGACCCCGGCACGCTGTCGGGCGAGGGTCAGCCGCTGCTGGCGCTCGCGGTGGCGCTGGGACGTACCGACATCACGACGGCGCTCCTCGACGGCGGTGCCGACGTGGACACGCCGGTGACGTCGCCGGTCTCCGAGGAGTTCCTCCAGCTCGTGCCCGGAAAGTACGCTCGCTTCTATCTCACCAAGGACCGCGGCCTCACTCCGTTGATGATCGCCGTGCTTCGCAGTGACCTCGAGCTGGCCCGGATGCTGGTCGCACGCGGCGCCTCGCTCGGGCCGACTCGCGGCCAAGTGAAGTACCCGCTCGGCATGGCAGCCGATCGACGCGACGTCCCGATGATGCAGATGCTCCTGGGTCGGGATCCAAAGGAAGCCGCCCGGACCCGGCGGATCGTCATCTCGCTGCGCGACCAGCAGGCCACGCTCTACGAGCACGACGAGCCCACGTTCAAAACCCGGGTCTCGACGGGACGGAAGGGCTTTCCCACGCCCCGCGGGGAATACGTGATCACCGACAAGCGTCGGATTTGGGAATCCACGCTCTATGACGCGGAGATGCCCTTCTTCATGCGACTCTCCGGATCGGACATCGGCCTCCACCAGGGCGTCGTACCCCGTGGGCCTGCCTCGCATGGCTGCATACGCCTTCCCGCCGCCGCCGCGCGGACGCTCTACGCGCGCATGCGTCCCGGCGACCCGGTCACCATCGCGCCCTGACCCTCCACCGAAATCGCGTTGCCCGCGTAGTCGGATGAGGATATCTCCCGACCGTTGGACCTCGAGGCGCTCCAGGCGGTAGCGCTCGCCATGGCGGGCGAACGCTCGGTCGACGCCGTGCTCGCACGCATCGTCAAGGGTCTCGCCGGACATCCCGACGTCGCGCTCGCCCGGGTCTGGCTCCTGCGTCCGGGAGACATCTGCGGGACCTGCTCCATGCGCCCGATCTGTCCCGACCAGTTCCGCTGCCTCCACCTGGTCGCGAGCGCGGGCACGCCGGGCGCATCTCCGGGCGAAGACTGGTCCCGCGTCGACGGGAACTTCCGCCGGTTCCCGCTCGGGGTCTTCAAGGTCGGCCGGGTCGGCGCGTCCGGCTCTGCCCTCCTCTTGAACGACCCGTCCGCCGACGCCTGGGCGCGTCCGGAGTGGATCAGGCGGGAGGGTATCAGGAGCTTCGCCGGACAGCCGCTGGTCTTCCGTGGCGAGATGCTGGGTGTTCTCGCCGTCTTCCGGCGGACGTCGATGCGCGAGGACGAGTTCCGGTGGCTCCGGACCTTCGCCGACCACGCGGCGGTCGCCATTGCCAACGGACGCGCTTTCGTCGAGATCGAGCACCTTCGCCACCAGCTCGAGGCCGAGAACGCCTATTTGAGGGAAGAGGTCGATACGGCACTCGCGTTCGGCAGCATCGTCGGGCAGAGCAGCGCGCTCCGCCAGGTCACATCGCGGCTCGAGCTCGTGGCGCGGACCGACGCGACGGTCCTGATTCTCGGCGAATCGGGTACCGGGAAGGAGCTCGTGGCGCGGGAGATCCACGAGCGGAGTCGGCGGGCCAGTCGCCCGCTCATCAAGGTCAACTGCAGCGCGCTGCCCCCGGGCATGTTCGAGAGCGAGTTCTTCGGTCATGTGCGCGGCGCCTTCACCGGCGCGTTGCGCGACCGGCCCGGGCGCTTCCACCTGGCAGACCGGGGCACCATCCTGCTCGACGAGGTCGGCGACCTCCCGCTGGAGCTGCAACCGAAGCTGCTGCGCGTGCTCCAGGAAGGGCAGTACGAGCGCGTGGGCGAGGATACCTCGCGCCAGGTCGACGTGCGCGTCCTCGCGGCCACGAATCGGGATCTGGAGGCCGAGGTCCGTGCGGGGCGGTTCCGCGAGGACCTCTACTATCGCCTGAGCGTCTTTCCGGTGGAGCTGCCACCACTCCGGGAGCGGAAGGACGACATCCCGATGCTCGCAGCCCACTTCGTCGCCATCGCGGCGCGGCGGCTCGGGGTCGAGGAACCGGCCGTCACCATCGCGGAGTGCGAGGAGCTCACGCGCTACGACTGGCCCGGAAACATCCGGGAGCTGCAGAACGTCATCGAACGTGCCGTGATCCTGTCCGACGGCAGACGCTTGCGCCTCGATCTGATATCGCTCGATCATGGACCGAGCGAGACGCTGGCCACCCCGACAGCGTCCGACGAGGTCGTGCCCGAGCGGGAGTGGCGGCGGCGGGAGCGGGCCAACGTTCTCGCCGCCCTCAAGCGAGCCGGCGGCCGGGTTCACGGCGAGGGCGGCGCTGCGGAGCTCCTCGGCATCAGACCGTCCACCCTCCAGTCCCGCCTGAAAGCCCTCGGGATCAGCCCGCGCGATGGTGCGTAACCCGGTACCGAGCGCCCCCACCCATCCCGCCGTCCGCCCCACCGTCCGCAAAGATTCTGGCTTGACTCGATGCGGCGGGCGGGACGAGATTGCGCCGATCATCACAGGCACAGGCCCGTCTCAGGGGGGGATGACTTCAATGAAGACACGCTCGATCGTGACCGCGCTGGCGATTGCGCTGATGTTCACGTGTAGTGGCCCTGCTTCGGCCCAGCAGGCGAAATGTCGGGCGGGCAAGACGAAGTGCATCGCCAAGAAGGCGGCCGGGTTGCTCAAGTGCAACCAGGTGAGCGAGACGCCGGGCAAGCCGACGGATCCCAACGACGGCGGTTGCGTCGACAAGGTCGTCGGCAAGTTCGACGGCGGTGAGGATACGACCAAGGGCTGCTTCGGGAAGCTCGAGGGCAAGACCCCGAACGACTGCCCCACGCTCGGCGACACCGGGTCGGCCGAGACCAGCATCGACAGCTGCGTCGCGACGTTGGTCGGGGCCATCGACCCGGCTTCGCACACCCAGTCGAAGTGCGGAGTCGGCAAGAACAAGTGCGTGGCGAAGTACCTGGCCAGTCTCCTCAAGTGCACGGGGAAGGCGCAGACGCCGGGCCAGCCGACCGACCCGAACACCAAGGACTGCGTTACCAAGGCCCAGGCGAAGTACACCGGCGGCGCCGATTCGACCAAGGGTTGCTTCGCCAAGCTCGAGGCGAAGACCCCGAACGACTGCGAGACACCCGGGAACTCGGGCTCGGTACAGACGCTGGTCGAGGCCTGCGGGATGAATCTCGTCAACCTGACGGCTAGCACGACGACCACCGTCGGCCCGACCACCACGTCTACCGCGGGCGCGACGACCACGACCACCACGGGAGGGACGACCACGACCACTCTCGGGGGCGGCGGCACCGTCGCGGGCGCCCTGCCCTCCACCGCGGGTCGCTTCACCTACAACGCGACGCCGGGACTTCCGGGAGCGCTCGCCGCGTGCCATATGAGCTTCGGCAATGGCACGCACGTGTGTACCCTCGCAGAGCTGCAGAATGCGGCGTCGAACGGTGGTCTCGTCGGCTTGAAGGACACGACGAACATGACAGTCACGTCGTTCTGGGCGATCGACTCGGCGGCGCCCGCTCTCCAGCAGTGCAACGACGACACTCCTGGCACCGGCTCGGGACTCAACTGGGAATACGGGACGGCGCACACGTTGTCCCGGGGTTCGAAGGTGGATCTCACCAACGCCACCGGCATCCTAGGTTCGCTCGTGACCGGCCTCCAGTGCAACTTCTCCGGGAACGCCTGGGTCGCCTGCTGTCAGTGAAGCACCTGGCGTCGCCGGCACGCACGTGCCGGCGACGCCGCCTCTCGACTCCGACCGCTGCCACCCTCCTCTGCTGCCTGGCGGTCCCGGGCTTTGCATCCGAGAAGGCCGCAGCGTCCTGCTCTGCTCCCGGAACCGGCTGGTGCGTGGCGCGGCGCTTTCCCGGGAGCATCCGGGGCGGTGAGCTCGGTTTCCGCTTCGGCGAGCCGCTCGACGTCGACGGCGACGGCCACGCGGACGTCGCCGCCGGCGCCCGCTTCAAGCTGCAGCACGGGACGCAGCAGAACGGCGACGCCACCATCTGGTCGGGGGCGAGCGGTGCCGTGATCCGCTCGTGGGACGGCGAGTGGGGGGATGGGCTCTTCGGGCACTGGGTGATGCTGGTGCCGGACCTCTCGGGCGATGGGCTCGCCGACGTCGTGATCGCGGCGCCCCACGCACCGGTCGGCGGACTCGCGCGCGGCATCGTGGTGGCGCGCTCCCCCAAGACCGGCGAGGAGCTCTGGAAGCGCGCCGAGACCGAGAGCGAGAACCTTGGGTGGGACCTGATGCTGGCCGGGGACTACGACGGCGACGGGCGTACCGATCTCTTCGTCGGCGCCCCCGCGGAGAAGACGGGTCGGGTCTATCTCCTGAGCGGCAAGGATGGCAGCGTCCTGCGGACGTACGCGCCCGGAGAGGAAGGCGGATCCTTCGGGTGGTACGTCGCCCGGCTCGACGATCTCGACGGCGACGGGCACGCCGACCTGGCGGTCGGAGGACCGTCGGCGGCAAACACCGACGGGGCGCGCGTCGGCGGCGCCTGGGTCATCTCGTCGGCGACCGGCAAGGAGCTCTATCACTGGAAGGGAACGGATCCCCGCGGAGGCTTCGGCGGCGTCGTCGCGTCGGTCGGTGATCTCGACGGCGACGGCAAGGGCGAGATCGCGGTGTCGGCGCCGGCGACCGAGGACCAGGCGCGGACGCTCACGGGAGAGCTTCGCATCTATTCCGGGGCCACCGGGAAGGAGCTCCGGCACTGGTCGGGGAGTCAGCCGGGCGAGCTCTTCGGACGGATGATCGTCGCCACGGGAGACCTGGACGGCGACGGCGTCGAGGACATCGCCATCGGCGCGCCCGCGCACCGCCGCGGAGATGCCGACCGGGTGGGTCGCGTCGAGATCCGCTCGGGGCGCAGCGGCGCGGTCCTGGGCGAGCTCTTCGGCGACGAGGCGGACTGCTGGTTCGGATGGCACATCCGCCGCGCGCCCGATCCCGACGGGCATGGCCGCCCGGCATTGCTGATCGACTCGCTCCGCCATCCGGTCGACGGCAAGGCGGGCGTCGGCGTGCTGGACCTCTACGTGCTGCGCGGCGCGAAGGGCTCAGGCGGTCACGGGACGACCACCCGTGGCACGCGGCGCAGCGACATCAGGTAGACGCGGATCCGCCCCCGGTCTTCCAGGGAGAGCGCCTCGAACGCCGCGCGCGCGGCGGCGCCCTCGCCGTCGTGACCGGCGATCGCATAGTCGAAGCTCGGGGCACGGCCGTCGTGCAGGTAGGGCGCCGAGTCGGCCACTCCCCACAGCCGCGGCGTCAAGTACTCCTGGAGGCCGACCCCCCGCTGGACGTGCCGGGCGGCATTGGCCTTCCCCATGTCGTGGCGCTTGAGGTCGCTGAACAGCCACACCGGATAGCCGCCGAGGCTGGCATCGTAGCGCAAGCCCGGCTGTCGCATCTGCTGCGACAGGTCGATCGGCGGCAGCCCGTCGACGACGAGCATCGGGCTCTCCAGGACCATCATCGGCGTGTGACAGCCCGCGCAGCCGAGCTCGTGAAACTGACGGCGGCCGCGCTGGAAGTCGTACGCGAAGCTCGTCGTCGTCGGGGGAGCCAGCGCCTGGGCGGGTGCGGCGAGCTGGCGATCCTGGATCAAGGGCTCGACGGCGGGCAGCTCGAGCAGCGCCAGATGGGCCGTCATGGCCGCGAACGGTCCGCGTCCGAGCTCTTCCCGGATGCCGTCGCCGTCCGGATCCGTGGCATCGCTCCCGTTGCCGACGACCTCGTGCGAGGCGCTCGCGAGCAGGACGTCGCTCTGGATGCCGATGTGGATCTGGAGCGCTTCGGCGGCGAAGTCCGTGAAGCTGGCGAGCGTTCCCTTCCAGCCGAACGGCTTCACCACGAGGTCCGCGTCGACTCCGCGAATGCCCGACGCATCGATCTCGCCCTTGGAGGTGGCGCGGAGCACGCCGAAGTCGGCGCCCTTGCTGGTCAATCGGGTCTCGCGATCGGCCCCGGCGTGCGCGGCGTCATGGAGGAGGTCGGCGCGTTCCTTCTGGAGGTCGGCGGTCATCTCGCGCGCCAGCGCCTGGACGACGCCGAGCCCCACCAGGGCCGGCGGGTTGCGCTCGTCGCCGCTCGACGTGAGCTGGCCGTCGCCGTCGAGGAACGCGTTGTCGGTTTCCGCGCCGGCGCCGTTGGGGCCGCCGAGCCAGTGGCACGAGGGACAGGAGATGGTCTCCGGGCCGCCGAAGAGTCCGCCATGCACGCGACGAAACGGCCCGGCCGGTGCCCTGGCCGACTCGCCGCCGCCGAGACCGTCGGCAAAGTCGAACTCGTGCTCGAAGAGGAGCTGCCCGAGATCCGCGAGCTCCGCCAGACAGACCTGCCCGGTCGCCACCCGCTGCGGATCGAGCTCGGCGTGCATCGCGCGCATGAAGGAACCCGGGTCGGCCGCCTCCCGGATGCGCAGCTCGTGCCGGCGTGCGGCCAGACGCTGCGCCTCGCGCGCCGCTTCCAGGCTGAGCGGCTCGGGGCGCGCCGTCGAAGGGCAATCGGCTCGCCACGTCGCGACGTCCTTGCCCGTCGAGCTCCTGCATGCGGCGATCGAGAGGGTCAGGCCCAGCAAAGCCGCCGCGTGCATCACGGCTCGGGACGTCATGGCACGAAGAGCTTCGGCTCGCGCGAGAGCGACGCGAGGAACACGCGGACGCTGGCCCGCCCCTTCGCGTCGAGCGCGAGGTAGGCGTCTCGTGCTGCGGTCGCCTCGCCGCCGTGCAGCACGATGGCGTCGTGCACCGTCGGGGCGCGACCGTCGTGCAGGTACGGCGCCGTGTCGGCGAGCCCCCAGAGTGGCCGGGTGAGAAAGACCCGCGCGGGAATCGTCCCCTGCGGCGAAGGCGTCGCCAGGCCGTCCCCCATGTCGTGGCGCTTCAGGTCGCTGAACAGGTGCACCAGGTAGGGCGTCTTGGCGCCCGCGTACCTGGGCTCGATCTTGGGACCATCGCCGTCCTTGGCGACGTCGATGATGAATGCGGGGCGATTCGGGTCCGGGTCCTGCCGCGCGTCGAGCTTCGGGTCCTGGAGCTCCAGGGTGGGAACGTGACACCCCGCGCATCCGATCTCCTCGAAGCGCGCTCGCCCCGCGGCCCACGCATCGACCAGCCCGGGATCGCTCGGCGGGCGCATGGTGGGCGCCTCGAGCTGCGCCAGATACCCCACGACGGTCGTCAGCATGCCGTCGTGGATCTCGAGCGAGACGCCGTCGTCGTCCACGTCGTACCACGGCCCCTTCCCGTACGGACCCGCCGCGAGCGTGCCGTCGCGGACCGCGAACTGGATGCGGGTGGAGAGCAAGCCCTGATGGATGTGGAGCGACTCCTCGGCGATGTCACGAAGGGTGGCCAGATGACCCTTCCAGCCGAATGGACGAACCGTCAGGTCGGGGTCGACACCTTCGACGGCACCGGAGTCCAGCGTACCGTCGGGCTCGGCCGCGATGCGGCCGAACGAGACGCTCTTGGAGGTCAGGGCCTGCTCGACCCGGTGCCCTTCCGCCGTCGCCCGCTCGCGCGCGGCATCCGCCTGGGCATGCAGCTCGGCACTCATCTCGCGCGCCAGACAGGCGATCGGACCGAGACCGAGCACCTGAGGCGGATTGCGCTGATCCGCCCCCCCGGTCCGCTCGCCGTCGCCGCGCATGAACGCGTTCTGCGTCTGGGTGCCGGCCCCGTCGGGTCCGCCCTTCGAGTGACAGCTGAAGCATCCGAACGCGTCCGGCCCCCCGGCGGCTCCCAGGTGGATGCGACGCAAGCGGGGCGTGTAGTCGCTGGCCTTGCGGTCCATCGCGCCCCCGCTGCCCCAGCCGTTCTCCGGACGAAACGGATATCCGAACAGCTCGTCGCCCACGATGAAGAGGCTGTCGATGCCCAGCACGCGGCGGTCGAGGGCCACCTCCGAGAGCGTGGCGTGCTCGACCAGCTCCCCCGGGTCGCGCGCATCGAGCATCCGGTCGAAGTCCTCGCGGCGGCGGAGATCGACGGCGTGCTCGAGCTGCTCGAGCAGGACCGTGTCGTCGGGGATGCTCTCGTCGGAAGCCGTCAGCGCCATGGGACTCGCCTTCGGCTCGGCGCCACCGACCTCCGGGGCGCGGAGCGCGAGCCAGCCACCGCCCAGGGCGATCGCAGCAACGGCCGACGCGGCGACGCGGAGCCAGGTCCGTCGCGGGCCGGACCGAGGGTCAGCGGCCTTCGGCACAGGGCAACCCTTGGCCGTCCTACTCGGAAGTCGGGGCGAAGGAGTGGAAATTGCGCATCGTCGTTTCCTCCTCTGGGCCGGCGTGGGTTGAGGAAGAAACTATTCCACACCTCGTTTCGAAGCGACCACCAGGGTCGGGCCTGGCCCGGGGACCCGGTACCGGTGGACGCATTTGCCTCGAGAGCCCACCCCGGCCGGACCGCCTCGGGACCCTCCGCCGTCGAGGTAGCGGCTCGCTACCCCGAAAGTAGCAGCATGGAAGCGAGGTCGCGCGTGCGAAGACGCGGGAACAGGCCGGCAACCCCACCATCCGGGGGAGCCCGGGCTCGTGGCTCCGCCACGAGCCCGGGTTCGTGTCCGAGACGAGGACGATGAGAGAGGCGCTCATGGCGGCGGGCGTCCCTGCGAACCCGCCTGGTGCAGTCGTCGGCGAGCCTACGGGCCGGGCCTTCATGGAGGCCGGAACCAGGTACGCCAAGAGCGGCGACGTTCACATCGCGTACCGCGTCTTCGGCAACGGCCCGCGTGACGTCATACTCGTGCCGGGCACCGTGTCGCACGTGGAGCTCTACTGGGAGCTGCCCGCCAACGAGTATCTGCTGAGACGACTCGCCTCGTTCGCGCGGGTGATCGTCTTCGACAAGCGCGGCCAGGGGCTCTCGGATCGCACCGCCGATCAGACGCTCGAGGAACGCGTCGGCGACGTGCTGGCGGTGATGGATGCCGCCGGATTGAATCGGGCGACGGTCTACGGATGGTCGGAAGGCGGCCAGCTGTCCCTGATGCTCGCCGCCACCCATCCGGAGCGGGTCTCCCGCCTCGTCCTGTATGGCACCTACGCCTCGATCCAGGCGGCACCCTGGGCCGTGAGTCGCGAGCAGTTCGAGCGATTCCTTGCGACGCTCGCAGCCCGCTGGGGTGAAGGCGTTCTCGTCCGTCTCAATGCGCCGCGCCGTGTCGAGGACAAGGCGTTCGTGCGATGGTTCGGGCGACTCGAGCGTGCCGTGGCGAGTCCGGGTGCGATCCTCGACCTGATGAGGACGAACTACGAGATCGACGTCGGCCATCTGCTGCCTTCGATCCGGGTGCCGACGCTGGTCCTGCATCGCGAGGGCGATGCGCTCGTTCCGGTCGAGGCCGGACGGCACCTGGCGCGTCGCATCCCTCGAGCCAGGTACGTCGAGCTGCCTGGTGACGACCACATGCTCCAGGCCCTGGATCAGGACGTGCTGGACCTCCTCCTCGACCGGATCGACGAATTCGTTACCGGCCGGCGAGGTCGCCCGGATCCGGACCGGACTCTCGCCACCAGAGCATTCACCGCCATGGTCGGCTCGGCGAATCACGTCCCGTCGGCGACGGCCGACTCTCGATGCGGAGGCCCGGGCGACGCGATCGCGGAGCTCGAGCGTTGCCGTGAGATCCTCGCGTCCGGCGACGACGGACGCGCGCTTGCCGGGCTGGTCGCGCGAGCCGAAGCGGTCGTCGCCGCGGCACGAGGGTCCTGGAGAGAGTCCGAAGCGCAGTTCATCAAGGCCGCCGATATCTTCCGCCGCCATGGCATGGTGTGGCAGGAGGCGCAGACGTTTCAGAGCTGGGGCCACGCGTTGCAGGCCGGCCTCGATCGACGCGCGGCGATCGAGAAGCTCGACACGGCAATCGAGGTCTATCGCCGGCGGGGCGCGGACCAGAGCTGGATCGAGGGCGCCGACGGTGACTTCGGCCGCAGCAACGGCAGCGCCGATGGTGCATCCGGACCACGGACCCGGGATCGGCAGGCTCCCGCATCGCCCCGAGCCGTGTTCCGGCGAGAAGGCGACTACTGGACGGTGTCATGGCGAGGCCAGGTGGTCCGCCTCAAGGACGCCAAGGGCCTGCACTACATCACTTACCTCCTGGCCAATCCTGGCCGCCAGGTCCTCGCCTGGGAGCTCGCCGCCGCTGTCACGACACCCCGCCGCCACCCTGCATCGATCGATCCGGACGCCACAGCCTCGAACCTCGGCGACGCCGGCGCGCTGCTCGATGCCCGGGCCCGAGAGCAATACCGCCGCCGGATCGACGAGCTGCGCGAGGAGCTCGCAGAAGCCGTGCAGCGCAACGACACCTGGCGGGCAGCGCGCCTGCGCTTCGAGCTGGAGTCCCTTTGCGATCAGGTCGTCGCCGCGGTCGGACTGGGCGGGCGAAACCGGAAGGCCGCTTCGCACACCGAACGGGCGCGCCTGATGGTGACGAAGGCGATCAAGGCCGCGATTGCGAGACTTCGTGCCAGCGACGCTTCGCTGGGCCGCCATCTCGCGACGTCCATCAAGACCGGCAACTGCTGCGCCTACGATCCCGGCCCGCAACCTGCCATCTGCTGGCAGCTGTAGGTCCCGGCGCGGAAGTCGATTCGCGCGGCCGCCGCGATTCGTGCCGGACGCCGGCACGTCGTGCCCCGAGTCGTCACGCCTCACTGTCGGGAACGATTCACTTCAACGGGGACGAGGACCCGACGGGCCTTCGTCCGAGACTCTCGCCGGAACGGGCTTCCGTTCGCCTGTGTGAGAGCGCGTACAGGAGGAAGCCGTAATGCAGAAGGTAGCAGCACTGACTCTGTTGGCCGGGTGCATGATTCTAGCCGGCGCGACGCACGTACGTGCGCACGGATGCTCGCCGAGCGTCGCTCAAGTCGTGGCATTGGACGAGTGCGATCCGGACTCGTTCAACGCGGAGGTCAAGGACGGAGGGCTGGGACCAGGAGGGACTGGCTTCTGTCACAACGTCGCGCTGCCTTCGTTCGGCTATGCGACCACGCTGTCCGATCTGGTCATGAAGGCCATGAATGGGACGCCCGATCCGGGCTGGGACTTCGAGCCCGACCAGCTGACGATCCAGAAGGGGACAACGGTGTCCGTGGCCGACCAGGGCGGCGAGCCCCACACCTTCACGGAGGTGGCGCAGTTCGGCGGGGGATTCCTCGATGTCCTCAACCACGGCGAGGCCACGGTTCCGGAGTGCGCCGGCGGCTTCCACAACCTCGCGGTGGCCAGGACGCGCATCGTCCAGGGTGGCCGGCTCGATGTCCCCGACCTTCCGAAGGGCAAGCATCTCTTCCAGTGCTGCATCCACCCCTGGATGCGCATGGAAATAGACGTGAAGTGATCCGAGCGACGCACACGAGCTCGAGACCCGCCCACCCACGACCCCCCTTGGCCGCAACCCTGAACCCGATCCTTCGCGGCCGAAGACGCGCCCTCCTCTGCGCGAGCTTCGCCGTGAAGGATCGGTCACCACGCGCTCGCGGCCGTGGCGCCGGCGGCCGGCCCTCGACTGCTGCGGGGCAACTAGCGCTTGAGGAATTTCAGGATCGCGTTCTGCTCTGCAGACGACAAGGCAAAGAACGCTTCGCGCACTTCGAGCGCCTGGCCTTCATGCGCACCGATGGCCTCCACCACCGTGCGTGCCCGTCCGTCGTGGAGATACGGGTGGCTGCCTCGTACGAGCCACAGCGGCGGGGTGCGGAACTCGTTGCCCTGGGCGTCGCCTTGCACGATGCCATCGCCCGTCCCGATGTCGTGCAGCAAGAGGTCGGAGTAGAGATCGACGCTCTTCCCGTCGATGGCGGGGTTCGAGCTCGCGGAGGTGTATCCCGTGTAAGCTCGACAGGCCGACGCGCTCGGCGAACATCCACGGGCTCGAGGGGCCGAGCACGAAGTGTATTGCGGCCTCATGGCGCTGCTGACACCATCGCCGGCTGAAGGAGGTCACCATGCCCGAGGCGCGGAGCTTCATCTGGTACGATGTGGATTCCGCGCACAGACGCGTGAAAGATGCCGGCGGCGAGGTGCTCGTGGGACCGAGCGAGGTTCCGGGCGGTCGATGGATCATCCAGGCGACCGATCCCCACGGTGCCATGTTCGCGCTCGTGGGCCCGCGCGCATGAACGGAGAGAGACGATGCCCGACAAGATAGCCCCCTGCCTGTGGTTCGACGGCCAGGCCGAGCAGGCTGCCAATTTCTACGCCTCATTGCTGCCGGACTCGCATGTCGATGCCGTCCATCGCGCGCCCGCCGACTATCCGAGCGGCAGGAAGGGCGACGTGCTGACGATCGAGTTCACACTCGCAGGGCGGAAGTTCATCGGCCTGAACGGCGGCCCGCACTTCACCTTCAACGAGGCGGTCTCGTTTCAGATCCATTGCGAGGATCAGGGAGAGGTCGACCGGCTGACCGCGGCGCTCTCCGCGGTTCCGGAGGCCGAGCAGTGCGGCTGGGTGAAGGACAAGTTCGGCCTGTCCTGGCAGATCGTGCCCAAGCGCCTGCTCGCGCTGATGACCGATCCCGACGCCTCCAAGGCGCAGCGCGCCATGCAGGCGATGCTGACCATGAAGCGGATCGACATCGCCGCGGTCGAGCGCGCGGCGGAGGGCTGATCCGGTCGGGCGCCGATCGACCCGCGCCAGGCGATCCGGTTCTCCGCGAGACGCATTTCCCTGGACCAGACGCACGCCTCCGAGTAGACGTCCCGCCGTGATGCTCCTCCGCCGCCCGGGGATGAAGGCCCTCCTGGGGGCTCTCCTGGTCGCGCTGGCGTCCGCGGACGTCAGCGCGACATCGACAGAGCTCCGCGACGGGCGGGGCATCCACGTCGAGACGACACGGCAGCTCGACCCGCGCCAGCTGGACGTGCGCGTCAGCACGAACGCACTCCAGCGTTCCGTCGACGTCCGGGTACTCTTGCCGAGCCACTACGACGCCGCGCTCGATCATCGATACCCGGTCCTCTACCTCTTCCACGGCACCAGCGGCCGGGCATCCGACTGGGTGAACTTTGGCCGGGCCGCCGAAACCACCGCCGACCTGCCGCTCATCGTCGTGATGCCCGACGCCGGATTCGACGGCGACGGCGGCGGCTGGTTCGCGAACTGGTTCAACGGCGGCGCCGGCGGCCCGCCGATGTGGGAGACGTTTCACATCGAGCAGCTGGTGCCGTGGATCGACGACAACCTGCGCACCGTCGCGACGCGCTCGGGCCGCGCGGTGGCGGGGCTCTCGCAGGGCGGATTCGGCTCACTCAGCTACGCCGCGCGCCACCCCGACATGTTCACGTCGGTCGCGGCCTTCTCCGGCGGCTGCGTGATCGACGGCGATCCCGAGGCGATCGCGATCGCGACGGCCATCATCCAGTTCACCACGACCGGGCTGAGCGGCGTCGCCGACCCGGACGCGATCTTCGGCCCGCGAGACACCCAGGAGCTCAACTGGCAGTCGCACGACCCGGGAACGCTCGTGACGAATCTCCGCGGGATGCAGATCGAGCTCTGGACCGGGGACGGCAACCCGGGCCCTCTCGACCCCGGGCCCGTCGACCCCGCCGCGCGCTCGATCGAGGCGATCACGTTCGGCGCGACGCAGCGCTTCGACCGCTATCTGACCGGAGCCGGCATCCCGCACGGCTACCACTACTACGGCCCCGGCACGCACACGTTCGGCTACTGGGCGCGCGACCTCGAGGAATATGTCGGCCCGCTCATGCGTCGCTTCCGCAGGCACGGTGCGCGGCCGCGGTCGATCAGCTTCCTCTCGACCGACGACCGCTGGCAGCGGTGGGGCTGGAAAGTCACGTTGCGACGCCCGGAGCCCGGCTTCGCGCAGCTGCGTCACGCAGGGAGGAGCGGATTCGTCCTCACCGGCGCCGGGCGCGCGACGGTGCAGACGGCCGCCCTCTACCGGCCTGGCGCGAGGGTCCGCATCACGGAGCGCAGCGGCGCAACCGTATCGAACCGACGGGCGACCGTCGGATCCAGCGCACGCCTGCGAGTCCCCGTGCTGCTCAGCTCGGGCACGACGCCCGGGACGACGCGCGTCGCGATCCGCCAGATCGCCGGGCCGTGACCGGCCTTCCCCATGCAGCCACCTGCCGGCGCACGTACTCCGTCGTGGCCAGTCTACGGAGACGCGCGCTGGATGCCGTATTTCTTGACGAGGCGGCCAAATGCTCGCCGGTCCTTCTGTGCTTCCACTGCCGCGTGCGTGACGTTCCCGTTGTGGCGTCGCAGGACATCCTCGACATACTCCCGCTCGAACGCGGCGACGACGCTGGCGCGGGCGCGGCGAAAGCCGGCTGTCGGGTTCGGCGAAACCGCCGGTTCGGGCACCATGACGTGTGCCGGCAGGATATGGGTGCCCTCGCACAGCACGGCTGCCCGGTGCACGATGTTGAGGAGCTCGCGGATGTTGCCGGGCCAGGCATGCAGCCTGAGCTTGCGGAGCGCTGCTCCCGACAGGCGCTTGTGTGGGCCGGCGGTCGACCGCTCGAGCGTCGTGAGAAAGTGACGCGCCAACAGGTCGATGTCACTACCGCGATCCCGCAACGGAGGCAGGTGGAGACCGAGGACGTTCAGCCGGAAGTAGAGATCCGCCCGGAACTCGCCGCGCCGCACGGCCTCCTCGAGGTCACGGTTGGTCGCCGCGATCACGTGCACGTCGGCGCGACAGAATCGCTCGGCTCCGAGCGGCTTGAAGGTGTGCTCCTGGAGAAAGCGCAGGAGCTTGGCCTGGGCGGGAAGCGACAGAGCGTCGATCTCATCCAGGAACAGGCTGCCACCGTCGGCCATGGCGACCAGACCCTTCTGATCCCGGTGCGCGTCGGTAAACGCGCCTCGGGCATGACCGAAGAATTCGTTCTCGAACAGATGATCAGGAACTGCAGCGCAATCGAGGGCGATGAACGGGAACCTGCTCCGCCGGCCCAGGTGATGGATCGCGCGCGCCACCAGTTCCTTCCCCGTCCCGGTTTCCCCGGTGATCAGCACCGAGCAACCGCTGCGGGCAATCAACGGAAGCTGATCGAGCACGCGTGTGAACGAAGGATGGTTCCCGATCAGCTGCAAGAGACCCAGCTCCCGCGTGAGCCGTCGATGTGCGACTTCCACCTCGTCCCTGCCGGCGGCCACGAGCCGGCGGAGGCGATGGCGGAACTCGTCGCGCCGGTCCGGAAAGAACGCGAAGTCGTCCGACGCGTCGACCGCGGAGCGAAGAACCGCATCCTCGGCCATCTCCGACACGACCGCGAGGATGGGCACGGCGATCGCCTGCCGTCCGAGCCAGTCGAAGAGCTCCACTGCTCTCGGTGCCCGCGGCGCGGCCACCGCGATCATGAGATGTGCCGCGCATGGCAAGGTGGGGCGGGACTGCAGCGCCTCCCAACTGGTCCGCTGGAGACGGAAGCTCGGGTCGGACGACAGAGAGGAGATCGGGAACTCGTCGGACCCGGACGGGTGAGGCTCGATCAGGAGCACGTCGTGGGTCATCTCGCCGAACTCAGAGCGCCGCGTGGCCCCGCGAGCGGATGTCCTCGACCTCCGGCAACGACCGCGCTGGGCTGGGCGAGCGCGAGCACTGTTGGATCACCCCCGTAGTCGGCGCATCCGGCGCGCTCGTGGCCAGCCCTCCCTACAATCGGAGGCTAGCTACATAGCCTCCGTCTCCGCAAATCGTCAAGCGCTCTTTGCTGTAAAGAACGTTCCCGCCCTTCATCTGCGTGCGAATGGACCCGCAATGTGGCCTGACGGTGGGACGTCGCCGACCCGGTGCCGGGCAAGTCGCGTCCCGCGACCGCCAAAAGCGCAACTGCTTGTTTCTGCGGCCAGTTCCCCCTCGAACGGTCTGAGGCCAGACCTTCGGTCTCACCGACACGTCGCGAGCCGCGTCACGACGCGACGCCCGGGTGGCCCCTCCTTTGCTTCCCGCTACCCACAGAGTGGATATGCAATTGGGGAGCAATGAGGACACCGTGCCGCCGTATGCACGAGAAATTCTCGACTATTTCCTCCACAACCAGAAGGCGGCGGTGGATGTAGAGGACATGGCTCGGTGGCGGCTACTCGAGTGGATGGTACGTCACACGCTGGAACAGACAGACGAGGCTCTGCGGTGGCTCGCCGGGAAGGGCTTCCTGATCGAGAGCCGGACTCATCCCCGATCGATCTTCAGCTTCAACGAGGAG
The DNA here is from genome assembly GCA_963815115.1 of uncultured delta proteobacterium. GTDB lineage: Bacteria > Desulfobacterota > Binatia > DP-6 > DP-6 > CAVQLX01. The sequence continues at coordinate 1,152,354 of CAWFFN010000007.1, forward strand.
CGGGCAACCGACGCCAGGCGCTTTCTCCGTAGTCGCACGGCGCGGAGCCGGCCCTGAGCCCTCGGTAATCGGCACGCCGCGGACGGACGAGCCGACCAGACCGGCGACCGGCATTGCGGCATGAAGCTGCGCCGACCTCGAGGTGATGCCGTCCCGGCGGGTGTCGCTCGAGAGGTACCCGATCGGCCGCGGTGCATGCAGCCTTGCCGGGCTGCCGCCGACCCGGTACCGGGTCGATTCCAACCCGCCTGTCGCAGGTTTGCCGGCCTCTCCTCGGCGACGACGTCCTCGGCGTCGGGGCGGTGGAGCGTGCGCCAGCCAGCCCCGTCCGGGCGGCGCAGCGACCGGCAGACGTCTGGTTGGCCAAGCGCAGCGGAGGAGTCAGACGGCATGCCACTTGCTCCGTTCATCCGTCCACAAGGAGAGCCAGCTGACCCCTCGGAATGCGCAGGTTGCGGCCGTGGCCGCAGAGGCAATCCTCCGGCCCCCCTCCGTAGCCCACGGGACACCGGCGACCTCGCGGAGATCCCCGCTGGGGCCGCTGGACAGCGACCAAGTGCGAGACGCCACGCGGCCGCATCCGCTCTCCGGGCGAGCAACCACGGGACACGCGATCGACTAGGGAGGAGTGAGCATGCCAGCCCAACTGAGTTATCCCGGCGTATACATCGAGGAGATTCCGAGTGGTGTGCGCACCATCACCGGTGTCGCTACCTCGATCGCCGCATTCGTCGGTCGCGCCTTGCGGGGGCCGACTGACGCGGACGACAAATCTCCCGTCACGATAAACAGCTACGGTGACTTCGAGCGGATCTTCGGCGGCTTATGGACGGACAGCCCCATGAGCTACGCCGTACGCGATTTCTTCCTCAACGGCGGAAACCAAGCGATCATCGTCCGGCTGTTCGAGAAGGATGCCGCCGATGGCGCGCCACCTGCCAACACGCAGGTGAGCATCGACGATCTCCAGCTCGAGGCCGCCTATCCCGGCTCCTGGGGGGCAAACCTGCGTGCCGCCATCGACACCAACGTGTCCGAAGACGCGGCCAACGCCATGAACCTGACCTCCGCCCAGCTGTTCAACCTGACCATCCGCGACGTCAGTCCCAGCGGTCAGAGCGAAACACTGTTGAACCTGACCGCCGAGGACGGCGACCGGCGCGTCGACAAGGTGCTCAAGGCCACGTCGAGACTGGTGCGATGGAAGGGCGACTGGCAGAAGCCCGCTCTTCCCAAGGTCAAAGCGGCCCGGGACGCGGCGAAGAAGGTGACGGATGCACAGAAGGCACTGGATGACCTGCAGAAGGCGACTCCACCAGATCAGGGGAAGATCGACATCCAAAAGCAAGTCGTGGCGGACGCCCAGAAGGACCTGAGCAAGGCGACGCAGGCCCTTGCCGATCCCGTTGCTCAGGCCGAGCAGAAACTATCCGACACGAAGAAGACCAACCCGTCCAATTCCCAGGCGGTCAAGGACGCGGCGCAGGCCGTGAAGGACGAGCTCGCGAAAATCGCCACGTCAGACGGCAAGGCGCTCACTGCCAACAGCTTCACCGGTCCCGGCAAGGAAGACGCCAAGCAAGGGCTCTACGCCCTGCGGAAGGCCGACCTGTTCAACATCCTCTGCATCCCGCCGTATCTGAGCACCGGCGACGTCGATGCCAGCCTCATCGCCGAGGCCGCCGTCTATTGCGAACAGCGGCGCGCCATGCTGCTCGCCGACCCGCCAAGCGCGTGGCTCGACAAGGACGCGGCCAAGAGCGGGGTGATCGACATCGGAACCAACAGCAAGAATGCCGCGCTCTTCTTCCCGCGGCTCAACATGCCCAACCCACTGCGCGAGAACCGGCTGGAGGCCTTCGTGCCGTGCGGAGCAGTCGCCGGCATCTTCGCCCGGACGGATACCCAGCGCGGCGTGTGGAAGGCCCCGGCCGGGTTGGATGCGACCCTCGTCGGCGTGCCCGCCCTGACCGTATCCCTGACCGATGCGGAGAACGGCGAGCTCAACCCGTTGGGTATAAACTGTCTGCGGACGCTCCCTCCGGTGGGGCGCGTGGTGTGGGGATCTCGCACCCTGCAGGGGGATGACCGGCTCGCCTCGGAGTGGAAGTACATCCCGGTCCGCCGGACGGCACTGTACATCGAGGAGAGTCTCTACCGCGGTACCCAGTGGGTCGTGTTCGAGCCCAACGACGAACCGCTGTGGGCCCAGATTCGCCTCAACGTCGGCGCGTTCATGCAAAACCTGTTTCGGCAAGGCGCCTTCCAGGGCACGACGCCGCGCGATGCGTACTTCGTGAAGTGCGACAAGGAAACGACCACGCAGACCGACATCAACCTCGGCATCGTGAACATCGTCGTCGGTTTCGCCCCACTCAAGCCGGCCGAGTTCGTCGTGATCAAGCTCCAGCAGATGGCCGGTCAGATCGAGACCTGAGGAGGAGGCCATGGCGCAGTTCACCGTCAATGCACAGCGGTTCGACCCCTACAAGAACTTCAAGTTCCGCCTCAAGTGGGACGGCAAGTACGTTGCCGGCATCAGCAAAGCCAGCGGGCTGAAACGCACCACCGAAGTGGTCAAGCACCGCGAGGGCGGCGACCCCAGCAGCAGCCGCAAATCACCCGGCCGCACCGAATATGACGCCATCACCCTCGATCGCGGAGTGACCCACGACAAGGAGTTCGAGCAATGGGCCAACAAGGTGTGGAACTTTGGCTCGGGACTCGGCGCCGAGGTGGCTCTGAAGGATTTTCGTAAGGACATCATCCTCGAGGTCTACAACGAGGCCGGGCAGCTCGCGATCGCGTACAAGATCTTCCGCTGTTGGGTATCCGAATTCCAATCGCTTTCCGATCTCGACGCCAACGCCAACGCGGTAGCCATCCAGCACATCAAGCTCGAGAACGAAGGCTGGGAACGGGATGTGGAGGTTCCGGAGCCGACTGAGCCGACGTTCACCGAACCGGCTTGATGTCCCCCATGCGCGCGCTGACGGCCACAGAGCTGCTGGGCGCCTGGGAACAGGGCGTGCCTCAGTCGGCCGTGGAGCGGGCGTTGACGTTGCTCATGCTCGCCACCGACCAGGCCCCGGAACGGCCGGCTGAACTCAGCATCGGCCAGCGCGACGCGCAGTTGCTGGCGCTGCGTGAACGCGCCTTCGGGCCTCGCATGACGGGACTGGCGCAGTGTCCCGCGTGCGGTCTGCAGATGGAGCTGGACTTCACCGTGGACGACGTCCGCGTCACCCCGCCTTCTGAACCGCTCGATATCGGCAGGCTGTGCATCGGCGACTGCGAGGTGTCATTCCGTCTGCCCAACAGCCAGCACCTGGCGGCGATCATTCCCCAAGGGGACGTGTCCTCGAGCAAGCGCGCGCTCCTCGAGCGGTGCCTGGTGTCGGTGCGCAGCCAGGGGAAGGACATCCCCGCGCAGGACCTGTCCGAGGAAGTGGTGACGGCCATTTCCCAGCGGATGGCTGAGGCCGATCCGCAGGCCGACGTGCAGCTGGCGCTGACGTGTCCGCAATGTGGCGACCGCTGGCTCGCGCCGCTGGACATCGCGGCGTTTCTCTGGAGCGAGATCCATGCGTGGGCGGTACGACTGTTGCGCGAGGTCCACACGCTGGCCTCGATCTACGGCTGGCGCGAGTCGGAGATTCTCGCTCTGAGCCCGCTGCGACGCCGGGCCTATCTCGAATTGATCGACCGATGACCGACTATCTCGGCTCTCTGGTGGCGCGCACGCTGCCCTCCGACACGGGCGTCCGCCCACAGCTGTTGTCGCTGTTCGAACCGTCGCCCGCTCGCATCGGGTTGAACGTCCCGGTCGACCGCGCCCCGGAGACCTCGGGCGAATCCCTTCCCGTTGCGGCACGTGTCGTGCCGCCTCCGGCGCGTGACCTCGGGCTTTCTCATGTCGATCGCGATGCAGTACGGGATCCGTTGCCTCCCACACCTCAGGCTGCATCACGGCAGCAGGTCCCGCCGTCCCGCGATCAAGCGGAGGCTCAGCTGCTGCGTGTGCTTCCGCGGACTGGGCCCGCACCGGACGGCGCCGCCGAGTCGTCGGCGGGGCCCCGGGATCGGGAAGTGGACGCTGTCGGCCCTCTCCCGGCAGGCCGTGCGGATGATGGCGGCAGAGCAGAAGTCCGGGCTGACCACGGCGTCAGCAGGTTGCCGTTGCGGCCCCCGGCTCCGCTCCAGCCGGCGACGGCCGCCCCGCCGGCACAGTCGACCGCTGCCATCGACCGGGTGGTTCCGCCGTCCTCGTCCCCGGGTCCCGTGATGGCGTCGGTCCGCAGGTCGGAGGCCCGAGAAGGCGCGCTGCCTTCGCTACCGGATCACCCCTCGCTGACCCCGAAGGCCGCCGTTGCCCCGGACGTGCAGCCGGCGCGTCCCGTGATCCGGCCGGTGATACCGGTCACGCAGATGTCTCCCCGGAATCTCCCGCCGGCGGGCATCGCATCGCCACCTTCGATCCAGGTGACGATCGGCCGCGTCGAGGTGCGGGCCGCGCCGTCTCCGGCTGCCAGGAGCCGGCCCCAGGCTCCCACGGCACCTGCGGTGACGCTGGAAGACTATCTCCGCCAGCGCGCGACGGGAGGTCCGCGATGAGCAACGCTCTTGCCATCGCGGCCGTGACCGCCACGTTGAGCAATCTGATCGCGAAGAGCGTCCACGATCTGCCCAACCAGAACGTCACGACCAAACCCCTCGACAAGGCGCGCGCGAGCAACACGAATCCGGATCAGCTCAACATCTTCCTCTACCAGACGGTGCTCAACGCGGCATGGCGGAACATGGACATGCCCCGACAGGTGAGGCCCGGAGAGACCGGGCAGCCCCCCCTCGCGTTGAACCTCCACTACCTCATCACCGCCTACGGCCAGGGTGACGACGAGACCCGGAGCCATCGCTGGCTGGGCGGGGCCATGAGCGTGTTGCACGACCATCCGGTGCTGGGCGCGCAGGAAATCGAGGACGCGTTGAAGGAGAGCGAGCTGCAGGGGCAGATCGAGCGGTTGCGCATCACGCCGCAGCCCCTGTCGCTGGACGAGCTGTCGAAGCTCTGGACGGCCTTCCAGACCCAGTATCGCATTTCCGCCGCGTACGAGGTCGAGGTGGTGTTGATCGAGAGCACCCGGCCGGCGCGCACCCCGTTGCCGGTATTGACGCGTGGAAAGGATGATCGCGGCGCAAGCGCGCAAGCGGATCTGATCCCGCCCTTTCCGACCATTTTGGATGTGCAGCCGCCGAACAAACAACCCAGCGCGCGGCTGAACGAGCCGGTGACGGTCACGGGTTTTCACCTCGACGGCGACAGCGTCGCAGTGCGCTTGACGACATCGCGCCTCACGACACCTCGCCTCGAGGCCGCGACCGGTACCGCCGAAGAGGTCGTGTTGACGATCCCCGACGATCCGGCCAATTTGCCGGCCGGCCTCTACACGGTCGCCGTCCGGATACGCAAGGCAGGCCTGCCCGATCGCTTCACCAACGAGTGGCCGCTACAGATTGCGCCGGTCATTGCCGCGATCGCTCCCGCGGCCGTATCCGCCGGGAACATCACGCTGACGGTCACGTGCCGTCCGCAGATCCGGCCCGAGCAGCGCGTCTCCCTGCTGTTCGGCGACCGAGAAATTCCCGCGGCCGCGCACACGGCGCAGACCGACGCGCTGACCTTCCCCGTCGCCGGCGTCGAGAAGGGCGAGTATTTCGTTCGGCTGCGCGTGGACGGCGTGGACAGTGTGCTGGTCGACCGCCAGGCCGAGCCGCCGGGCTTCGATCCGACCCAAAAGGTGACGATCACATGAGCGATGCGAGCGACTGGCAGCAGAGCAACGACCGCCAGCTCGCGGCGGCGCTCGGGGAGCTGCGGCAGCGCCTGGAGCGTTTCGCCGATCGCTCGGCGGCGACGCCCCCGGCCGTGCCGAAGGCGAGTCCGGCGATCGCGGTGTCGCCGGCGCCGGTACCGCCCACGCGGACCGTTCCCCGCTCCCTGATCCAACGCTTGCTGGGCGAACCGTCCTCGCAGCCCACGCCCGCTGCGCCGCCTCCCCCGGGCGTCCCTTCGGCGGAAGCCGGAGCGGGCGCGACATCCGCCGCCCCCGCCCCCACCCTGCCGGGCGAACCTCCGTCGGCTCTCACGATGCTGAGCCAGCGACTCGGCCTGTCGCCCTTCGAGCAGGACGTGCTGCTGCTGTGCGCGGCGACGGAGCTCGACACCCGCATCGCCGGTCTGTGCTCCCGGGCGCACGACGATCCGCAAAAGCCCTTCCCTACGTTCGCGCTGGCGCTCGCGCTGTTCGACGAACCGTCGTGGGACGTGCTGTCGCCGGAGCGGCCGCTGCGGTACTGGCGCTTGATCGAGATCAGCCAGGCTGCCGCGCAACCGCTCACCGCCAGTGCGCTGCGTGCCGACGAGCGGGTCGTCAACTATCTGAAGGGCCTCAATCACCTCGACAATTCGCTCTCGTTGTTCCTGTCGCCACTGGACGTGGAAGCTGCAACGGCGGCCCTTGCGCCCTCCCAGAATGACACCGTCGACCTGATCCTGCACCGCTGGCAGCACGCGGCCGAGAACGCGACCCTGCCCACCATACAGCTGCTCGGCCCCGACCCGATCAGCAAGCAACTCGTCGCCCAGCACGCCGCAGCGGAACTGAACCGTCGCCCGTATCGTCTCCCCGTCTCGTTGTTACCTCCGGCCCCCGCCGACCTGGAGACGCTCGCGCGTCTGTGGCAGCGCGAAAGCCGGCTGCTGCCGTTGGCCCTGTATCTCGACGCCGAGGAGCTGGACGTCACCGTCGCCGAGCGGATCGGCGCGCTCAGCCGTTTCCTGGCGCGCAGCGACGGCGTCGTCTTCCTCGGCGTGCGCGAAGTGATGCCCGGTCTGGGACGCTACTCCGCCGCGTTCGACGTCGCCAAACCCACCACGGCCGAACAGCGGAGCGCGTGGGCGGAGGCCCTGGGACGGGATGCGCCCGACAGCCCGCGTGAGCTCGCGGCGCAGTTCAATCTCAATCTGCCGACCCTCCAGACACTGGCGCGGCTGGCGCAGGCCGAGGCCGCGGGCGCACCCGGACGACTGCCCGAGACAGTCTGGCGCATCTGTTGCGACAGCGAGCGTCCGCGGCTCGACGCTCTCGCCCAGCGGCTTGCACCCAAGGTGACCTGGGACGATCTCGTCTTGCCCACGGCGGAAATGGACTTGCTGAAGCAAGTCGCCGCGCAGGTCCGCCAACGCGACACCGTGTACATCGAGTGGGGATTTGGCCGGAAGATGAATCGCGGTTTCAGCATCAGCGCCCTGTTCGCGGGCGACAGCGGGACCGGGAAGACGATGGCCGCCGAGGTCATCGCCAGCGAGCTACGCTTGAACCTCTACCGGATCGATCTGTCCGCGGTGGTGAACAAGTACATTGGCGAGACGGAAAAGAACCTCCGCCGTCTCTTCGATGCGGCGGAAGACGGCGGCGCGATCCTGTTCTTCGACGAAGCCGACGCGTTGTTCGGCAAGCGCAGCGAGGTCAAGGACAGCCACGATCGCTACGCCAACATCGAAACCAACTATCTGTTGCAGCGCATCGAGTCCTATCGCGGTCTGGCGATCCTGGCGACCAACATGAAGAGCGCCCTGGACGGCGCCTTTCTCCGCCGCCTGCGCTTCGTCGTCAATTTTCCATTCCCCGGCGTCGCCGATCGTCGACGGCTGTGGGAGAAGGTGTTCCTGCAGGAGGATATCGTGCGCGGTCTCTCGGCGCCGCCGCTCGGGGAACTGGACTACGATCGCCTGGCGCGGCTGAACCTGGCGGGCGGGCACATTCACAGCGTGGCCCTCAACGCCGCGTTCCTGGCCGCCCGGGCCGGCACGAAGATCGACATGCCGAGGATTCTCGAAGCCGCCCGCGCCGAATTCGGCAAGCTCGATCGCCCGATCAACGAGGCCGATTTCCGCTGGTCGGCACCTGGCTCCGCCGCTGCCCGGCCCGCAGCCACGACTGGTCCCTCGGCAGTGGCATGAACATCACGGTCCACATCGAACGCTTGGTGCTGCACGACCTGCCCGCGACGAGCGCTCGGGGTCCGCTCGTGCAAGCCGGCGTCGAAGCCGAGCTGACGCGCCTGCTCGCCGAGCGCGGGCTGGACCCCGGGCCCATCCGCGCCGTCCCCTACCTCTCGGCTGGCATCATCGAGCTGGGCGAGCACGGCAAGCCCGCACAGCTCGGGCAACAAATCGCCCGCGCCGTTCACGGAGCTCTCACGCCGGCCCCAGCCCTGCCGCGTCGGCCTCCCGCGAGCCGAGGAGCGCGCGGGTGACGGCACGACAGGTCGTGCCGGGCCGGCGTGTGGCGGCAGTCCCTCCCTCGCTCACCCCCGTGCGCACGGGACTCCCGCAGAAGTGCGCCTGCGGCTTCGGGTCCCGCCCGGGCGGCCAATGCCGGGAGTGCGGCGAGAAACGGTCGCCGTTACGGCAGCGTGCCGTCGGACCAGCATCGGCATCGACCATGGAGGCACTGCCTGCCTCTCGCCACGCGGTGGGCTCGGCCGGCCAGGGACGGGACGCGAACCAACGCCGGTTCGTGCCGTCACGCTTCGGATACGATCTCAGCCGCATAGTCGCCCGCCATCATGTGCCGCGAGGCGACCCAGCGAAGGCGGTCGGTATCGCGCCCGAGCAAGAGGAAGGCCCGAAGCCTTCACCCAGGAACGGGAGCGCGAGCATTCAATGCGATGGCGCTGGCGGATACGAGATCACCTATGGCACGTGGGCAGGCGCGACCTGTGGCACCAAAGGCTGTGTGACCATTCACGAGAGCTCTCACATGGCCGACTGGAAAGGGAAATGGCCGACCGGGTGCAAGGGACAACCCAGGGGATACGTGCCCAAGGGTGATCCTCCGGACAACCCGTTGATGACGGTTGCCGAGTACGACGCCTTCCTCAAGGAGAGCGAATGCAAAGCGCACACGGTCGACCTTGCGTGTGCGGAGGGACTCGCCAAGCCACCCGGGTGCGAGGCCACGGTCGATGACTACGTCAAGCTCACGCGAGAGCAAAAGGCGAAATGGTGTCCGACCTCCAGGGCGGCGAAGGTAGCGGCCGGCCTGGCCGGCGGCGCGCTCGCCGGAGCGGGCATCGGGGCGCTGGCGGGTGGGCCAGCCGGTGCGGCGATCGGTGCCGGCATCGGTGCGCTGGTCGGCGGAATCGCCGGGGCATTTCTCTAGTTTGGTCGACTCACAATGACGAAGGAGAAAGCGGTCGGGCTCGCGTCACGGTTCGCGGAGCAGCAAGGATATGATCCCCGCCAATACGACACGACGGCATCCAAAACGGCGGCTGAATGGACGATACACTTTCAGCGCAAGAGCACGCTCACAAAACCACGACCAGGAGATTTCTTCACCGTCTACGTGAACGACCACTCGGGGACGGTTGAACGGATCACCCATGGGAAATGAACTCGACACCCGAACGACCAGGTGCAATCCACGGTGGCCGGCATCGAGCGCGCACCGGCTCAGAAGGGATGTGAACGGTGAGTACCTTTCCGGGCTCTCCTCGCCTGCTCAAGGGCGGCATCGTGCTGATCGATCCGGACAGCAGTGCGGTGCAGCGCATCATCGCGTTGCAGTACAATCCGGACACCCTCACCCGCACCTTGCAAGTGAAGGCGTTCACGGGGGATAGCGGCGATCGGTCGGAGGCGTTGCGCATCAAGGGGCCCCCGGTCGAGACCCTCAAGCTCGACGCGGAGATCGACGCGACCGATCAGTTGGAGTTCCCCGATCAGAACCCGAACGCCACCCAGTTTGGTGTCGCGCCCCAGCTCGCCGCGCTGGAGACGATCCTGTACCCGACCAGCAGCCAGCTTCTGGCCAACAACGCACTGGCGCAATCGGGCACGCTGGAAATCGTGCCGATGCAGGCGCCGTTGACGCTCTTCATCTGGAGCAAGAATCGCATTCTCCCGGTACGCCTGACGGAATTCAGCATCACCGAGGAAGCGTTTGATCCCGCGCTCAATCCAATTCGCGCCAAGGTCAGTTTCGGGATGCGCGTTCTCAGCGTTGACGACCTGGGCTTCGAGCACAAAGGCGGGAATCTCTTCATGATCTATCTCCAGGCCAAAGAGCGGCTCGCCTCGGTCAGCCAGGGAGGGGCCTTCGGTACCCTCGGCATCACGGGCATCCCATGAGCGCGAACACCCTTCCACCGGCAAGCCGCTACTACAACGTGGAGACCGCGACGCTCGAAACCACAGGCGCCAAGACCGTCATCTACCTGCGCCGTCGCTTCGTGCCGGCGCCCGATCGCTTTGTCCTGTTGCAGGAACACATCGTCACACAGGGCGACCGATTGGACAACATCACCGCCACGTATCTCGGTGACCCGGAACAGTTCTGGCGCGTGTGCGACGCCAATGCGGCGATGCGACCCGAGGAGCTGACGGATACCGTTGGCCGCCGATTGCGCATCACGCTGCCCGAAGGGATTCCCGGCCAGACCTCATGAATGCGGCCTTCCATCTCACCCTGCTCGTCGGACCGGTCGTTCCGGTGCCGGCGCCGCAGGTCGTGCTCGACGCGTTGACCGGCGTGCAGGTCACCAGCAACACCGACGGGCCGAGCGGCTTTCAGCTCACCTTCACGCTGAGCAACAAGTCGCCCTTGCAGACGATCTTCCTGGTGGCGGCGGGCCAGACCCCGATGCTCCGGGTGATCATCATCATGACGCTCAATGGCGCGCCGCAGGTGCTCATGGACGGCGTCATGACGCGCAACGACATCTCACCGGGGAGTCAACCTGGCGAGTCGACCCTGACGGTCACCGGCGAGGATCTGACCAAGGCCATGGACCTGATCGACTTCACCGGGATTCCGTACCCGGCGATGCCGGTCGAGGCTCGTGTGGCGCTCATCGTCGCCAAGTATGCCGTCTTCGGCATGGTCCCGCTGGTCGTCCCGACGTTGTTTCCCGACGTCCCGATTCCCATCGAACGCTACCCGACGCACAAAGGCACCGATCTCAAGTATCTTCGTCAGCTTGCGGCGGAGGCCGGCTACGTCTTCTACGTCGACCCGGGGCCGGCACCTGGAGTGAACATCGCCTACTGGGGACCCGAGATCAAGGTCGGCGTACCACAGCCCGCCCTGAATCTCGATATGGACGCGCACACCAACGTCCAGTCGCTGACGTTCAACTTCAACACCGCGAATACCACGTTGCCGATCGTCTACATTCAGAATCAGCTGACCAAGGTGCCGATTCCGATTCCCATTCCGAATGTGAATCCGTTGCAGCCGCCGTTGGGTGTGATCCCCGCACCGATCACCAACGTGACGGTGCTGCGCGAGACGGCGAAGCTGTCGCCCATGGCCGCCGTCATGCGCGGCTTGGCGGAGGCGTCGCGCTCCGCTGACGCGGTCTCCGGCTCGGGCACTCTCGATGTCGTCCGCTATGGCCGGATGCTGAAGGCGCGGAGCTTGGTGGGCGTCCGGGGCGTCGGCATGGCGTACGACGGTCTCTACTTCGTGAAGAGCGTGACCAGCACGATCAAGCGCGGCGAGTTCAAGCAAAACTTCAACCTGACGCGCAACGGCCTGGTGTCGATCACACCTGCGGTGCCCGCATGACAGAGAAGCACTACGGCAAGTACCGCGGCATGGTGCTCAACAACGTCGACCCGATGCAGATAGGCCGCCTGCAGGTCCAGGTGCCGGACGTTGCCGGGCTCATCCCGTCGTCGTGGGCAATGCCGTGCTTCCCGGTGACCGGCAAACAGATGGGCATGTGGTCGATTCCGCAGATCGGCACGGGGGTGTGGGTCGAGTTCGAGCAGGGCGATGCCGACTATCCCATCTGGAGCGGCTGCTGGTTTGGCTCGGCAGCAGAAGTCCCCGCCATCGCCATGCTGACGCAGCCGCCCCTGTCGAGCTTCGTCCTGCAGACGGCGACGCAACACGTGCTCCAGCTGAGCGACCTGCCCGGCCCGACCGGCGGCATCCTCCTGAAGACGCCCCTCGGGGCATTCATCTCCATCAACGACACGACCGGGATCACGATCTCCGATGGCAAGGGCGGAATGATCAACATGATCGGCGGTGTCGTCACCGTCAACCAGGGCGCGCTCTTGATCAAGTAGCGGCGAGGCGGGACCAGGAATGCCGGGATTCCTACTGCATGTCGGTGCGCAGGTGCAGTGCGCACATGCCGGTCAGGCGCAACCGACCGTCCCGAACCCGCGCGTGCTGGTCAGCGGGCAGCCCACCGTGACCATCACCGGGCCCTACGTCGTCGCGGGATGCACGCTGCCGCCGCCGCCGGCTGCCAATGGCCCCTGCGTCACCGCACAGTGGATGACCGGCGCCACGCGCGTCCTGTCCAACGGCCAGCCGCTGTTGCTGCTGGACAGCCAGGCCCTGTGCGCTCCGACCGGCACCCCTTTGCTCATCGTGGTGACCCAGACGCGCGTCACCGGCATGTGAGGCTCCGATGAACATCGATTTCCCCTTTCATTTTGACGCCCGGGGCTGCACGGCCACCACTGATGACGATGACCACATTCGCGACATGATCGAGGAGTTTCTCTTCACGAGCTCCGGCGAACGCGTGAACCGCCCGGACTTTGGCAGCGGCCTCCTGCAGATGGTGTTCGCCCCCAACAGCCCAGAGCTCGCCGCGACGCTGCAGTTCACCATCCAGGCCGGGCTCCAGCGGTGGCTCGGCGACGTCATCGACGTGCAAAAGCTGGAGGTGACCAGTGAAGATTCGACCCTGCGCATCATCGTCCAGTACGTCGTCCGGGGTACGAGCGAGCAGCGCACCGAAACGTTCGTGAGCGGCGGATCGGCATGAGTGGCCCCTCTCTCGCTTGCCAGGACGAACGGCGACGCAGAAGCGCCCGCGAATCGGGCCGAAGCGGCATTGACTACGTCGAAGTGCATGACGTCGCTCAGCTCACGCTCTGCGTCCACCTGTTCGGCCCGATCCCCGAGCGGATCGATGCGGCGAGCGTCCGCATCGAGGGGGGGCGCCGCATCCGCGATGTCCGGGTCATCGACGTGGAGCTCGACCACCCGCCCGACACCGACGCCGATCCGTGCGTCCTGGTCAGGGTCAACAAGGCCGGAGACTCGCTCTACACCCTCGCGCTCGTCGAGGCGAAGGATGGCCGGCCTACAGACACCCCGTTGACCGGCTTCGATCCGCGGTATGCCCGCGTCCAGTTCAGCTTCAAGGTGGACTGCCCGAGTGATCTGGACTGCAGGACCGACCCGGTATGCCCGCCGGCCGTGCGCGACGAACCGGAAATCAACTACCTGGCCAAGGACTACGGCAGCTTCCGCCAGCTCATCCTCGATCGCCTCGCGCTGGTCATGCCGGGGTGGAGAGAGCGCCATGTGCCGGATATCGGCATCGCGCTGGTCGAGCTTCTCGCGTATGTCGGCGACCACCTCAGCTACTATCAGGACGCCGTCGCGACCGAGGCATATCTCGACACGGCCCGGCAGCGCATTTCCGTGCGCCGCCATGCGCGGCTGGTGAACTACCAGCTCCACGAGGGCTGCAACGCCCGCGCCTGGGTGACCGTGTGGACGGATCAGGACGTCATCGACCCGTCGCTGAAGCTGCGGGACATCCACTTCACCACCGGCGACGGCGATGGCGCGCGCGAGGTGTTCGAGCCGCTGCCCACCACGACCGATACGCCGCTCGAGCTCTACGTCGCGCACGACACGATCTCCTTCTACACGTGGGGCGACGAGGAGTGCTGCCTGCCGCGCGGTGCGACCGCGGCGACGCTCAAGGACGGCTGGCGAGTCGAGGAACACCCTGCACCGGAGCAACCTCCTGCAAGCGCGCAGAGCGTCCCGCCGCAGCCAGCCGCCGGGGAGTGCCCGGCGCCCGCTCCGGAGCCACCGCAGCCGCCGCGCAGCCTTCGCCTGAAGAAGGGTGACGTCCTCATCTTCGAGGAAGTGATCGGTCCGAAGACGGGTGACCCCGCGGATGCCGATCCAACCCGCCGCCATGTCGTGCGCCTGGTGAAGGTCACGCCGGGCGAGGATCCCCTCTTCAAGCAGGCGATTCCCGGATCCGAGGAAGAGTGGCCAACGCCCATCCTGGAGATCGAGTGGGCCGCCGAGGATGCGCTGCCATTTCCCTTGTGCATCTCTGCCAGGCTGCCCGCACCAGAATGTACGTTCGTTGAAGACATCAGCGTCGCCCACGGCAACGTCCTGCTGGTCGATCACGGCCGGACGCTCGAGCCCGAGCCGCTCGGCCAGGTGGGAGTCCGGACGGTCGTCGGGCAGTGCGAGTGCGAAGGCAGCCCGGTCGATTTCGCGTATCTGCCCGAGCCGTTTCGTCCCGACGCGCTCGAGCAAGTCCCCCTCACCTACCGCCAGAGACTCCCACACGGCTCACCGCCGGCTCGCGATCTGCTCGATCAGGATCCCCGCAAGGCGCTGCCCCAGATCACGCTCACCGGATTGCCCGGCACCTGTCCCGAGCCCGGAGATACGGGAGAACCGACACCGCGCGAAGGAATCGATCCCGAAGATCCGGAGTGGAGCTGGATCCCGCAATCCGACCTCCTGGCCAGCCGGAGCCAGGACCAGCACTTCGTCGTGGAGACGGACAACGACGGCGCTGCCCATCTCCGCTTCGGCGACGGCGAGCTGGGTCGAATGCCCGACGCCTGCATGATCTTCACGGCACGCTATCGGGTGGGAAACGGACCGGCAGGCAACGTCCCTGCAGACACCATCACCGAAGCGGCCTTCCGCTCGACGACCGTCAGCGGCCCGACGCTCCGGCCGCGCAATCCACTGCCGGCGCGCGGTGGCACCGCGCCCGAGCCGACAAGCGAGGCCAAGCTGTTTGCGCCGCGGGCATTCCAGAAGACACTCCGACGGGCGATCACCGCCGACGACTACGCTCGGCTGGCCGAGCGCAATCCAAGGGTCGAGATACAGCGCGCGGGAGCGTCGCTGCGCTGGACGGGCAGCTGGTACGCCGCGCAGGTCGCGATCGACCCGCTCGGCAGCGAGACCGCGGCCCGCCAGCAGCTCGACCAAAGCGCCGGCTATCTGCACCGCTACCGGCGTGCCGGTCATGACCTGGAAGTACGGCCTGCGCGCTACGTCCCGCTGAAGATCGAGTTGGCCGTCTGCGTCCTGCCCCACTATCTGCGCGGGCACGTCGAGGCGGCATTGCTCGAGGTCCTCGGCACGCACGACCTCGCCGACGGCCGGCGCGGCTTCTTCCATCCCGACAACTTGACGTTCGGCGAGGGCATCTACCTCAGCAAGCTCCTCGCGGCCGCACAGGCCGTGACCGGCGTGGAGAGCGTCCGGGTGACCACCTTCCAGCGTCTTGGCGAAGGCGACAACGGAGAGATCGACAACGGAATCTTGCCGCTCGGTCCCTTCGAGATCGCACAATTGGACAATGACCCCAGCTTCCCGGAACACGGCACGCTGAAGTTGACGATGGGAGGCGGGCGATGAGCGTCCCTTGCGGCTGCTGCGCGGGAACGGAGGTGCTCACGCCGCTGACGACGGCGAACCGGCCGGGCCTGCCGGCTCTGTCGTACCGCGTCGGGACGCACGCCACCTTCCTCGAGACGATGAAGGCGCGCCTGTCGAGCTTCTACCTGGAGATTCCCGAGGACGCACTGGATGCGTTCGGCCGGCAGAAGCTTTCCCGGATCTATCCCCTGCGCGACCTGAAGACGCGTTCGCCGGACGATCCCGCCATCGCCTGGCTCGATGCGTGGGCCACGGTCGGCGCCGTGCTGACCTTTTATCAAGAGCGCCTGGCCAACGAAGGCTACTTGCGCACCGCCACGGAGCGCCGCTCGATTCTCGAGCTGGCGCGGCTGATCGGTTACGTCCTCCGCCCCGGCGTGGCCTCGACCGTGTACCTGGCCTACAGTCTGGACGAAGACCGGTCCGTCACGCCGCCAAAGCCGACCGCCGTCACCATTCCGGCCGGCGCGCGCGCGCAGAGCGTCCCCGGACCCGGTGAGCTGCCGCAGTCGTTCGAGACCGCCGATAGCCTGGATGCGCGGTCGCCGTGGAACAATCTCCAGGCGCGACTCACCCAGCCCCAGACCGAGGACTCGATCGAGAATCGAGAGGACCTCGACCCGGACATGCTCGGCCCGCGCATCTACTTGAAGGGCATCGGCACCAATCTGAAGCTCAATGATCCCCTGCTCGTACAGTTCGGCACCGACGATCCCGTGCTATTTCGCGTCCTCGACGTGCAGCCCGATGCCGCCGCGGACCGGACGCTCGTCCGGCTCGAGGAATGGACCGCACAGCCGGCGACAGCCGCGCTCGCCCAGGCTGTCGGGGAGAGCCTGGGGCGCTACCGGCTGGCCGTGCAGACCCTCAACGTCGGCAACCTCAAGATCGTCAAGAGCATAGCGCCAGCGTTGCATGCTCTCGAAGCCCACCTCACCACGGCGCAACCGGTCGAAACCCTGATGACGAGCGTCCAGACGCTGACGACCATCGTCAGTTCGCAGCTGCCCGCCGCCCGGAAGCACGCGCGTCATGCGCAACTCGTGCCGTTGCTCGACGGACTCGCCCTTGAGCTCGGTGGCGCGACACAGCTTCTCGCTACATCCAAATCGGGCGCGGCCCCCGGCGCTTCCGCAACCTCGAAGGCCGTCATCGACCGCAACGAGTTGCTCGGGCCCCTGCTGAAGCCGGCCTCGGTGCCGCCCGCGAGCTCCGCGGTCCTCGGCCGCGATCCCAGGGAGGCCTTCGTGGCGAAAGCCGACACCGGGCTTCAGCTGCTCGGCGCATTGCAGCCCCGCCTGAGCGACGCGCTCCCGGTCGCGCTTGCGAACGCGAAGACGACACCGTCGAGCACGATCAAGGCGTTCGCGTTCCGCGTGAAGTCGGCGCCGTTCGGCAACGGCGCGCCCAAACGCACGAGGTTCGACCGGAAGAGTGATGAGGTGGCGGTGATTGGCGAGTGGCCCATCCAGGAGTGGACCGTCGTCCCCAATCCAGACGGCGCGACGATTACGGACGCGCTGCCTCATGAAGAACCCGGCGTTCTGTACCTCGAGGCAAGCTACGACGGCATCATGGCAGGCAGCGTCTCGAATCCCAGCTGGATCGTGATTGATGCCGGCGCCTGGACGATGCCGACAGCCGGGTCGTTCCGCGTATCACCGGAGAACCTTCCGAAGCTGGTTACGACGGCCGTTGACGTGAAGGCCGGCGTGTCCCGAGCCGACTACGGTATTTCTGGCAAGACGACCCGGATCAAGCTGGGGGATCCCTGGCTGCGCATCGACACGACGGAGCCGGACACGTCCGTGCAGCTTCAGGACCTCTACGACAACGACTTTCGCGTTCTACGTGCGTTGACGATCTACGCCCAGAGCGAGGAGCTCCTACTCGCCGAGGAACCGATCACGGACGACGTCTGCGGCGGCAAGAAGGACCCGATCGAGCTCGACGGCTTGTACGACGGGCTGAAGTCCGGCCGCTGGCTCATCGTCTCGGGCGAGCGCACGGACATCGAGAACGACGCAGGAGTCACGGTGCCCGGGGTGAAGGCCAGCGAGCTGGTCATGATCGCCAAGGTCACGCAGGACGTGAAGAGCGTGAATGCGGGAGTGGGCAGCGACACGGGCGAGGACGTGATGGAGGTGCTCCCCGGGGACAGGATTCACAGCTTCGTCTACCTCGCGGAGGACCTCGCCTATTGTTACAAGCGTGACACCGTCACGGTCTACGGCAATGTCGCGAAGGCGACCCATGGCGAGACGCGTAGCGAGGTGCTCGGGGGTGGGGATGGCAGCAAGTCGCTGCAACAGTTCCCCCTGCGCCAACCGCCGCTGACCTTCGTCCCCGCGCCCAATCCGGCGGGGGTGGACAGCACACTACAGGTGCGCGTCAACGATGTGCTCTGGCACGAGACGGACAGCCTGGCCGCATTGCTGCCGACCGATCGCAACTTCATCACGCGCACGGACGACGACGGCAAGACGAGGGTGATCTTCGGCACCGGCACGCACGGGGCGCGCCTGCCCACCGGGCAGGAGAATGTGAAGGCGGTCTATCGCAACGGCATCGGCAAGCCGGGCAACGCCAAGGCCGACCAGATCAGCCTGCTGGCGACGCGGCCGCTCGGAGTCAAGGCCGTCACGAACCCGATTCGCGCCTCCGGCGGTGCCGACAAGGAGAGCCGCGATCAGGCACGCCAGAACGCCCCCCTGGCGGTGATGGCGCTGGATCGACTGGTCTCGACACAGGACTACGCCGACTTTGCCCGCACCTTTGCCGGGATCGGGAAGGCCAGCGCCACGCGGCTCTCGGACGGTCACCGCCAGCTCGTGCACGTCACGATCGCCGGCGCCGACGACATTCCCATCGAGCCCTCCTCGGACCTGTATCGCAACCTGCTCAAGGCACTGCGCGCCTTCGGCGATCCGTACCTGCCAGTCCGGGTCGACGTGCGCGAGCTCCTCGCGCTGGTCATCAGCGCGAACGTCCAGGTCCTTCCCGACTACCAGTTGGAGACGGTCGAGCCGCTGATCCGCGCAACCCTCCTCGACACGTTCGGCTTTCAACGCCGCGACCTGGGACAGAACGTCTACCTGAGCGAGGTCGTCGCGACGATCCAACGGGTCACCGGCGTAGCCTACGTCGACGTGGACGTCCTCAGCAGCATCTCGGAAACCGAACTCTCCACGCCCGCCCTCCTCGCCGAGAAGCTGCAGGCCCTGACCGCGAGCTCCAAACCGGAGTCCTGCGTGCCCGTCTACCTGGCGGAAACGGCCGCGCAAGCGCAGCAACACAGACCCACGTCTCCCGGGACCACGATCTACCCCGCTCAGCTGGCGTTCCTCATTCCCGATGTGCCTGCCACGCTGATCCTCAACGAGGTGCAGGCATGACCCGGCCTGACCGCCTGTACGAGTTGCTGCCAGTCGTCTATCGACTGCGCGACGCGCGGCAAGGCTACCCGTTGCGGGGCCTGCTCCAGGTGATCGCCGAACAGGTGGACGTGGTCGAGCGTGACATCGCGCAGCTGTACGAGAATTGGTTCATCGAGACCTGCGAAGACTGGGTGGTGCCGTACATTGGCGACCTGATCGGCTATCGCCCGGTGCACGAAGCCGGCGAGCCAGGCGACCCGCGTCTGCCGCAAGGGCGCGCGTTGAACAAGATACTCATCCCGCGCCGCGAGATCGCCGGGACGATCGCCCATCGGAGTCAAAAGGGTGCGCTGGCGCTGCTGGAGCTGCTCGCCAACGACGTGGCGGGCTGGCCGGCGCGCGCGGTCGAGTTCTACAAGCGGCTCGGCTGGACCCAGCACCTCGATCATCAACGGCCACACCGCGGAGGAACCATCGACCTGCGGCACACCGGGGCGCTGGACGTCCTCGATGGACCGTTCGACGGGTTCGCGCACACGGTGGACGTGCGCCGCGTCGATGCTCACCGGACGGTCGGCCGCTACGACATCCCCAGCATCGGCGTCTTCGTCTGGCGATTGAGATCATACTCGGTCGGCTGGAGCGACGCAGAGGCAAACGAGTGGAAATCACCGGTCGGTCTCACGGCAGCGAGCTGTGTCGAGGAGGCAGGCCCGCATTGCTACACCTTCAGCGTGCTCGGCAACGACACGCCGTTGTACAATCGCCCGCAGCCCGAGAGTGACCCGACCCACATCGCAGGCGAGCTGAATCTCCCGACTTCGATCCGCCGCCAGGCGTTTGCGAAACGCGTGGCCAATGGCGGATCGGACTACACGGAAGCTTCGCCGGCGTACTACGGTCCGGGCAAGAGCGTGGCGGTCTGGGCGCCCGATTGGCCGAAGAAGGGTGCCGAGCAGCCGGTTCCGGCGACCAGCATCATCCCGGCCAACCTGAGCGGCTGGCACTATCAATCCCCACGTAACCACCTCGCCATCGATCCGGAGACGGGGCGCATGGTCTTCCCCGGCACGCAATTGCCGAGGCAGGGCGTGCGGGTCGTCTACCACTATGCCTTCAGCGCGGACATCGGCGGTGGCGACTATGAGCGGACACTGTCGCAGCCGATCGATCACAAGCTGTACCGGGTAGCCCAGGGCAAGGAGGGCTACTTCGACAGCATCAAGGCGGCGCTGGACCAATGGGCGCACGACAAGGCGGGACTTGCTCCGCCCGCACCGGCGGCCGGGGATTCGACGCTACTCTCCGCAGTCATCGAGATCGCGGACAGCGCCGTGTACACCGATGCGCTCAACCTGCGGCTGCAGGTGAACGAGAGCCTCCAGATTCGCGCTGCCAATCGCGTCCGGCCCATCGTCCGCCTGCTGGACTACATGGCAGACATGCCCGATGCCCTGAGCATCGGTGGCGACAAGGGCAGCCGCCTGACGTTGGACGGATTGCTGATCACGGGCCGTGGCGTTCAGGTGTCGGGGCCGGAGGTCGATCCCGACGGCGCAGAGCCCGAACGCCCTGGCGATTTGTGCACCGTGACGATCCGCCACTGCACGCTGGTACCGGGCTGGGCCCTGCACTGCGATTGCGAGCCAAAACGATCCACCGAGCCGAGCCTCACGCTCCTCAGCACCGGCGCGCACGTCGTCATCGAGCACAGCATCGTCGGGGCGATCGAGGTCACCGCTGACCACGCGACCACCGACCCGGTGCGCATCGACGTCAGTGACAGCATCTGGGATGCCACCAGCGACGAGCGGGATGCATTGAGCGGGCCCGATTGCGCCACCGCCTATGCCCGCCTCTGCATCGTGCGCAGCACGGTGCTCGGGCGGATCGCGCCCCATGAAATATCCCTGGCGGAGAACTGCATCTTCAGCGGCCCGATCCGAGTCGCACGCCGTCAAACGGGCTGCCTGCGCTTCTGCTACGTCCCGCCCGACTCGCGCACTCCGCGCCGCTACGAATGCCAGCCCGACCTCCTGGACCGGGCGGTCGAGGAACGCTTCCCCGCCGGCTCGGCGCGCGAACGGGCGAGGAGCAACGAGCGACTGCGCGTGGAGCCCGAATTCAACAGCACGCGCTACGGCACGCCGACGTACTGCCAGCTCGCAGACACCTGCGCCGAGGAGATCAAGCGCGGCGCCGAGGACGAGTCGGAGATGGGCGCGTTTCACGACCTGTATCAGCCACAGCGGGCCGCCAATCTGCGCGCCCGCCTCGACGAGTACACGCCCGCCGGAATGGACGCGGGCATCATCTACGTAGACTGAACGAGTCGGAGGCGCACATGAGCAACGGCAGTCGACCGAGCGGCCAGGGAGACTTCAGGGGTGACTTCACCCGCGATACATTCGATGCCGCGAAGCGCTTCAGCCGCGTTTTCATGCAACAGGGCCGCGTTCAGCTCGATGCCGACTGGAACGAGCAGACGTCCATCGTCTTGCACTACCTGCGCTCATTGGCGGCCGATTTGATCGGCCAGCACGGCGGCCCTGGGGATAGCTTCAAACTCGACACGGTCGTGGTCACCGATGGGACCCTCACCTTCACCGTGACGCCGGGTCGCTACTACGTCGATGGCATTCTGTGTGAGGCCGGCGACCCCTTCGTCATCGACGAGGCGAGCGTGACGCAGGGTACCAATCTGGTGTTTCTCGACGTCTGGGAACGGCACGTCACCAGCAACGAAGACCCCGACATCTCCGAGGTCGCGCTGGGCGGCCCCGACACGACGACGCGCGCACAGGTCGTCTGTCACCTCACGGTGCCGACCCTCACGGACGACCAGAAGAATGCACTCAAGGCCGCCGATACGGACGCGAAGCTGCGCGCGTTTGCTGACTCGGTACTGGGTGATCTGGGGTCATTCACAAAGCCCACCTTGCGCGCCCGGGCGAAGGTCGCCCAACCAATCGAAGCGTGTCACATCTCACCCGAGGCGCAGTACCGCGGCGCGGAGAACCAACTCTACCGCGTCGAGATTCACCATGGCGGCGCGGCATGGGATGGGACCATGGACACGGAGAAGGCCCAACCCGTGTTCACCGACGCGACCGCTACCTTCAAGTGGTCACGCGACAACGGCTCCGTCGTCTTTCCGGTGCTCGCCCTGAAAGGCAAATCGGTCACGCTGGCCAACCTCGGACGTGACCATCGCCGCACTCTGACCATAGGTGACTGGGTCGAGGTCGTGGATGACGATCTCGCGTCGCGGGGCCAGCCCGGGGAGCTACGGCAGATCAAGGACGTCAAGACTGACGAGATGACCGTCACGCTGAATGAAGAGGTGGATCAGAGCTACGACGAGGCCAGCACGACACATCCTTTGCTTCGCCGCTGGGATCACTCGACCTCGGACGCCCAGCCCGCGGACGGGGCGCTGCTGTTCAAGGAAGCCGCGGGCGAGGATGACGGCAACTGGATCACGCTGGAGGACGGCGTGCAGATTCAGTTCGCCACCTCCGACGCTGGGGCTCTCTACCACGCCGGCGACTACTGGCTCATTCCGGCCAGGGTGGCGACGGGTGACGTCCTGTGGCCCAAGGTTCAGACCGGTGACAAACAGGTCGCGGATGGGAGGGCACCGCATGGTGTCGAGCATCATTACGCCCCGCTGGCAATCATCGACGTCGCCGGCAGTACGATCAACGTCATCCTCGATCTCCGTCGTACGTTCCCTCCGCTCGCCACATGAGCCTCGAGCATCTCGATACGGTCATTTCCTTCGTGGTGATCCTTGCGGGCGTCAGCCTGCTCGTCACCACACTGACGCAGATGGCTTCGGCGCTGCTGGGCTTGCGGGGCACTAACCTCCGCTGGGGGATCACGACCCTGCTCAAGGAGCTGGATCCCGAGCTCAGGGCTTACGCTCCTTCGATCAGCCAGGCCGTCCTGCACCATCCGCTCATCTCGGATTCCACGTTCTCTCGCTTCGGCGCCCGGCTCCTCGGACGATGGAAGCTGGCCTCGGCGATTCGCAAGGATGAATTGATCGGAATACTCCACATCCTCGCCGAGTCTCCCCCGGCTGCCGCATCCGGCGCCAACACGGAGACCTGGCAGCCCAAGCTTCGCGACGCGCTCGAACAGCTCGACCGGGACGCGGCGGGCAGTGTCGTACTGGCCGCGCCGGAGATCCGGAAGCTGTTTCCGGGCGATGCCGACAAGAGCGAGCAGGTGCTGGCGCAGATGATGACCTCCGCCGAACATGTCTCCGGCACGATCAACGCGTGGTTCGACTCGACGATGGATCGGGTCAAGCAGCGGTTTGCGATGCACGCCAGGATCTCCACGATCATCTTCTCCGTGGCGATCGCGCTTGCTCTGCACCTGGACGCATTCAAGCTGCTGACGCAGCTCTCCACGGATGCCGAGCTGCGTGCGCGGCTGATCTCCAGCGCCGACACCCTCGCCAGGAAGGCCGACGAGATCCTCGTGACGTCCCCGAACGCCTCCACGGTCTACGTCGTGGCCATGCAGCAACTGCTCAGCGATGCGGGGAACGAGCTCGCGGGAGTAGGACAGCCCTCGGGATTCACCGACCTGTCCGGAGGAAAGCAATGGCTGGCGGATCAGCTGAAGGCCGCCCACATTCACGACCCCGACAAGTGGCTGGCACGGTACGAGGCCCTGGTGCCCCAAGCAGCGCTGCGCACGGCGGCGGACGATTTCCACTCGATCCTGAACGACAAGCTGAAGTTCCAGCTCATCCCCGATCCCTACCCTTCGCCGATCTACAACTACTGGACGCCGAGCTGGCTTCACCTCTGGGGCGTCGTCGCGAGCGCCGCTTTGCTGAGCCTGGGAGCACCTTTCTGGTTCAACATGCTCAAGACGCTCAGTAGCCTCCGCCCAGTGGTGGCAAACAAGCAAGAGCAGGAAGCCGGGGAGGAAGCGAAGACGTGATTGGCGGACTTTCCCGGAGGCTCGCACGTAGGCCGCCTTGGTTGACGGCACCATGGGCCGTCGCTAGCATCGCGAGCAAGCGGACGGGTGCTCTCCGCACGTGTGAGAGGTTGCCGTATGCTTCGCAGTCGAACTGCTGGTGTTCACGAGGGCTTGCCGCCTCCTGGCCATCGGGGGGCGGCGCCCGGAGTCCGTCGCCCTCGAGAGCACGCTTCCGAGACGGCCCCCACGTCCAAGCGCGGGCTTTCGCCGGCTTCCAGCCGAGGAACAGAGAGCGTACCGAATGAGAATGCAACCACTCAACGCTAAGCCCACGTCGACGCGAGCGCTCCCCTTGTTGCCCGCGCGAGGCCAGTTCCTGCAGCGGAAGTGTGCGTGTGCGGGGAAGGCCGCCGCAGCCGAGGGCTGCGCGGCGTGCCTCGAGAAGGAGCCGTTGCAACGTCGTGCGATGAGCACAGCTGAGCAAACGGGCGCGCCGGTCCGCGTGCGTGATGTGCTTCAGTCACGCGGCCAGCCGCTCGATTTGCGCAATCGCGCCTTCATGAAGACCTACTTCGGGCACGACTTCAGCCGCGTGCGAGTCCACACCGACGCACGAGCTGCAGAGTCTGCGCGGGAAGCCGGCGCGCTGGCATACACGGCCGGGGATCAGATTGTGTTTGGGTCGGGACAATATGCGCCGAGATCGCCGAAAGGCATGGAGCTGCTCGCCCACGAGCTCGCCCACGTGATCCAGCAGCGCTCTGGGAGGGTTGTAGCTGAGCATGGAGTCGGCTCACCGCAAAGCGCTCACGAGCACGAAGCCGATAGTTTCGCTGAACGTGTATCTCGGATGATCTCACAGACGCGTGTCTTCCAAAGGTCCTCCCCTTCCACTGTGAATTGCCTCACGAAGGGAGCAAGCGAGGCGGCGGACACGGAGACGTCATTTGAGCCTCCTGATCCGCGCTTCTTGTACCAAAACAACGGCGACACGACCTGCAGGTTCCCGGCAGGGACGCCCTCGACCACCATTTCCAACACAGATTGCGCCCGGCCATGCACCGTGAGGCATGAAGGCATCCACAGCGCTGATATTTCTCCGTGCTGCGCTGCCGCCGGGAGGGCACACGCCGCCGCTGCAACGCCCGCGGCCAAGACTGCAGTTGAAGATCGCTTCTTCACGTGGATGGGTAGCAACCGTAGCTGGTTCGAATGTCGGGCCTATGCAGAAAGCGTCAGATGCGCCGATGGGATGATTACCGCGAAGCATTGTTCGAGTCCGGCGCCGGGTGACGCGGCATGCTGCGGGACCCTGGCCTCGTACCGTTCAGACAAGGAGACCCGCCGCGCAAGCAATTGTGCCGCCGCGGCGGCCAACTTGTCTGCCTGTCCCTTTCCGTAGGAAGAACGGGCAAGGCGGGACCGTGAAGAGGAAGCGCCTCGTCAGGCCGCTTGTCGGGGGCGCGGTGATGATGGCGGCGCTCTGGGTATCTCAGGCGCTCCGACCAGAGAGTGGTGCTGCCGCGGATGGAGGACACCGCGACAGCACGGGTGCCAGGCGGGGGGATACGACGTGCTCGGACAACTCCGCGCAATTGTCGAGGGGAGAAGAGATGGATGAGGTCAAGCTTCTAGAGGATCAGGAAGTGAAACTACGGCTCCCCATGTCCGGCTATCGCCTGATTCCCGGGTATACGGGTCACCTCGGATTGCCGGTGGAGATCCACCTGCGGCTGTATGCGGTCAAGGACCAGGAGAAGAGGCTGATAGCCAGTCCTGACGACCTGTCGCGTATCGTCACGCATATTGACGACGAGGATGCGGCGTGGCGTTTTCTCCGTCTCTTTACAGCGCCGGCAACTCACTACCTCTTCCAGAAGGGCGTCTACACGATCGATCTGGAAGTATCATCCCCGGGCTTGCAGACCGGCGAGGGCGTGATCTCACCCGAGGTGGCTCAGCGGATTGGTCTCCAGCCGGCAGAGATGACGCGGGAGAACCGTCAGTATGTTGCCAGCCGCGATCTGGTGCGCGCGAATGCAATGGAGCGAGGAGCGCCGGCCGAAGTCCTTCGCCGCCGTGAAACGCTCTCTGAGGGAGCCGCGTATCGCCTGATAGAGGACCGTGTGAAGGGAAGCATCCCGCGCCAGGATGTGACCTTCCCGTCGTATGAATGAGTCGCGAGACAGGCGGGAGGTGACCCGCGCCTCTTCGATCCGTTCCGCGCGCTAGGATCACCGACGCCGCGGGTGCTTGCCTGCGTGTGGTGAACGGCGGTAGAGGGTTCCCCCTGTTCCCGAACGGGAACACCCCGACGCGAAGGCCGTATGCCCGACGATCCGCTGTCCCGCAGACTCACCACGATCGTTGCGCTCGACGTCGCGGGCTATTCCGCACGCACGGAAGCCGATGAGGCGAGAACCGCGGCCGAGGTGGCGGCGCTGCGGCGCGTGATCGAAGGCATCGCCACGGCGCAAGGCGGGCGCGTGTTCAACACCGCAGGCGATGGCTTCATGCTGGAGTTCGGCTCGAGCCTGGCCGCCGTCGAGGCCGCCTACGCCCTCGCAGACACGTGCGAGCCCAAGGTGCGGGTCGGCGTACATCTGGGCGACGTCGTGGTGCAGCCCAATGGCGACCTCCTCGGCCACGGCGTCAATGTCGCGTACCGCCTGATGGCGCGCAGCGATCCAGGTTCGGTGTTGGTGTCGGCCGACGTGCGCCGTACGATCCGGGGCCCGTTGGCCGAGCGTCTCGTCTCGCGCGGCAGCCTGCAGCTCGACAAGATGACGGAGACCATCGAGGCCTTCGCGCTCGGTTCCGCGGCGTCGGTCAACGTCGCGACGCCACCCACGAGCACCGAGCCGCTTCTCGCCGTGCTACCCTTCGACAACCTGTCGGATGATCGGGAGATGCAGTTCTTCTCGGACGGCGTGTCGGAGGAGATCATTCAACGGCTGTCACGCGGCGCACAGATGAAAGTGATCGGGCGCACATCGAGCTTTCAGTTTCGTGGTGCGGACAAGACTGCCGCGCAACGTGGCGAAGGAGCTCAAGTGCTCGCACATCCTGGACGGCTCCATCCGCCGGGCGGGCGGGCGGGTGCGCATCGCGACGCATCTCGTGGACGCGACCTCGCAGACGACCCTGTGGTCGGATCGGTATGACCGCAGCCTCGAAGACATCTTCGCCGTGCAGGACGAGATCTCCGAACACATCGCGGCCGCCCTCGACAGGACCTTCACGAGCTTCTCGACCAAGGCGATCGATCCGGCGGTCTATGACCTCTATCTGCACGCCAGCCCCAGGTCCTATGCGCCCGAGGAGCTGCGGACCAACATCGGCCTGCTGGAGGTCGCCACGCAGCGCGGCCCCACTTTCGCCGAAGCCTGGGGTCGGCTCGCGTATCTGCGGGCCTGGCTGCGCCTCTATCAGCCGTTTGCCGATCGCGCTGCGAGCGCCGGCCTGGTGGCGAACGAAGCAGAGCGGGCGTTGGCTCTCGATCCGCAGAACGTCGACGCCCTGTTGGCGCAGTTCTTCCTCATCCCCCCCTTCGGACGGTTCGTCGAGGCCGACGCGGTCATGGGGCGCATCGGGCGGGCGGCCGGCCTCGGCGCCGGAGGAATCTACGTCGGCTGGCACTGCAGGGCCATCGGACGGCTTCGCGAAAGCGCCGAAGCGACGGAGCGCGCCTTCCTGTTGGACGCATTGAACCCGATGTCCGCGAATCTGGTCGCGCTCTCGAGAATGGCGACGGGGCGCGTTGCGGAAGCCGTGCCGGTTTTCGAGGACCTCATGGCGCGCGTGCCCGACATGAGCTTCCCGGTTGCGAACCTGCTGCGCGCGCAGGCCTTCCTCGAGGATTGGGCGGCGGTCGACCGGCTACTGGATCCTGCGGCACGACACCCTCTGCGCGAGTTTCAGGACGGTCTGGCGTTCATCCGGACCAAGCGCGACCCCACGCCGGAGAACATCGGCGCCATCCGAGACGCGCTCGCGGCGGATTGCACCAGGACGGGATGCGTCGACGTCTCGCGGCTCGTGTACGCAGCGCACCTCGGCCTGGTCGAGAAAGCCTACCGGACGGCCGAGACCGCCTGCCTCGGTCCGGGTGGTACCGAAGACGACATCATGGGTCCGGACGGCTACCGCACCGGGCTGTTGTTCCACGCTGGGATGCCTGAATTGCGCAACGATCCGCGCTTCGCGCTCCTGTGCGCACGCCTCGGCCTCGTCGAATTCTGGTTGGCGACGGGCAAATGGCCCGACTGCGTCGATGAAGTTCCCTACGACTTCAAGGCCGAATGCGAGAAGGTGCGCATGGTTCCGATACACGAGTTCAGGTTTTTGAACTGACACCGCGCGCCCCATCTTCCCTCGGCCTGACGTAGCTCTTCATCTCCACGACCTCCGCGTGGTCGAGCATCTGAGCGACCGCGTCGCGACCATGTCCCTCGGGACGATCGGCGAGATCGCCTCCCGCGACGAGGTCTACACCGATGCGCGACATCGATACACGCGCGCGCTGCTCGCCGCCGTTTCGGTGCCGGACCCGCTACGGCGTGCGGAGCGGCCGCCGCTCCGCGGCGACTTCCCGAGCCCGCTCTCGCCACCGCCGCCCCTTTCCGAGACGGCCAGAGCGGGGCGCGGCCGTCTGGCGCATTCGCAAACCTGAGAGAGGTATTCGCAGACCCAAGACAGATTGGTATGGTGTTGCCCTATGCCCGTGGGTGTCACCATGTTGCTCACCGACACGGTAAACGCCCTTCTACCGGCCGGGCGACGGGCGGGCGCGGCGCGTTCGGCGGTCCGGCTCTTGCTTGGTCTCACCCGGGAACGGCCTCCGGCACGCCCCGGCCGATGACAGCCGACCGGAACAACGCTCGAGAGGAGACTCATGCGACATCCGAGGATCAACCATGCGACCGCGATGGCCGCCGCCTTGGTGCTCACCTTCCTCCGCGTGGTGGCCTGGGCGGAAGCCCAGGATGAGCTGGACGGCCAGCTGACCGCCGTCCTGCACCAGCACGGCTTCACGGGCGCCGTCGAGAGCACCCTAGAGGCGAGGATCGGACGGCGGATCGACCAACGTCTGGCGCGGCTCGGCAAGGTGCTGTGGTTCGATGAGCTGACCTCGGTCAATGACGACAACACGTGCGGTGGGTGCCACGCGCCGCCAGCCAACATGGGAGACACGCAGTCGATCGCCATCGGCATCGAGAACAACCGCCTCGTCGGGCCGGACCGGATCGGCCCCAGGAACCAGCGCCGAGCTCCCACGGTGGTCAATGCCGCGTTCTATCCGAATCTCATGTGGAACTCGCGATTTGCGTCGCTGTCGCGCGACCCGTTCGACAACGGCGCCGGGTTCAGCTTCCCGGCGCCCGAAGGAACCCGCCTGTCGTACGAACCGCAGCTCCTCATCGCACAAGCCTTCATCCCGCCGACCGAGCGAGTCGAGGCGGCGGGGTTTGCCTTTCCGGGTGACAACGACGACATCCGGGCGGAGGTCATCCGCCGCCTCAATGACACCGCGGCGTATCGCGATCTCTTCGGACGCGTCTTTGCGGAGGTCCGCCGGGGCGATCCCATCACCTACGAGCACTTCTCGCGGGCGATCGCCGAGTTCGAGTTCACTCTCGTGTTCGCCGATGCACCGCTCGATCGTTTCGCGCGTGGTCGGACGCACGCCATGACGGCCGACCAGAAATCGGGCGCGCTTCTCTTCTTCGGAAAAGCTGGCTGCGTGCAGTGCCACGCCGTATCGGGCCAGTCGAACGAGATGTTCAGCGACTTCTCCCAGCACGTCGTCGGCGTGCCGCAGGTGACACCGAGCACCGGCAACGTCACGTTCGACGGTCCCGGCGGCAACGAGGATTTCGGGCTGGAGCAGATCACGGGCGATCCCGGGGACCGCTACAAGTTTCGCACCTCCCCGATCCGCAACGCGGCCGTGCAGCCCGCCTTCTTCCACAACGGCGCGTTCGTGACTCTCGAGGCTGCGATTCGTCACCATCTGAATGTCTACGAATCGGCCCGTACCTACAGCACGGCGCAACTGGACGTCGATCTGCGTGGTCCGGTCGGCCCGATCGAGCCGGTGCTGGAGCGGCTGGATCCGCTGTTGCGGACGCCGATCGAACTGACGGATGCCGAGTTCGGGCAACTCTACGCATTCGTGGCGGAAGCGCTCCTCGACCGGAGAGCGCTGCCCGTGCATCAGCGTCATCTGGTACCGAAGCGGGTGCCCAGCGGCCGTGCGATTCCGACGTTTCAGTTCGAGTAGGCGCGCGCCGCGCCCCTTCCGGCTGGTGGGCCTGACATTGCCCCTTTCTTGTCGTAACTCCTGCAACCTAGCCTGGCGTGCGTAGACACGGCGGGTTGCCGGGCTCTTTGAGGAGGTGCTCATGACGTCGAGAGTCGTCGGGTCGGTCGTCTCGTTGCTCGTGCTGCTGTGGGCCACGCCGGGGCACGCAGTCTTCGACCTGGCTCACACCGGCAGTACAACCCTGTCGGCTCCGCCGCGCAGCGAGTGTACGTCGAAGAAGCTCGAGATCGCCGGCAAGAAGCTGCGCGACGAGATGAACTGCCACTCGAAGGCGGTGAACAAGGGCGAGCCGCTCGACGGCGAATGCCTGAGCAAGGTCGAGACGAAGTTCAGCGAGACCTGGGCCAAGGAGGAAGGCAAGGGCGGGTGCCTCACCACGGGTGATGCGGCGGGCATCGAAGGAACGATCGACGGCTTCATCGGCGAAGTCGTGGGTGACCTCGTGCGAGCGCACACCAAGAGCAAGTGCACCTCGAAGAAACTCGGGCTGATCGGCAAGAAGGCGCAGTCACTCGCGAAGTGCCACGCGAAGGCCCTCGACAAGGGCCTCGTCGTGGACGAGGAGTGCCTCCAGAAGGCCAGCGACACGTTCGCCAAAGGCTGGCCGAAGGCCGAGAAGGAGGCCGACTGCCAGGCGGGCCCCGGTGATCTCGCGCACATCGAGGGCGAGGTCGACGAGCTCGTCGAGGGGCTCGTCGATTTGCTGGTGCCGTAGCGTCGACATCTCCCCATGGCACCCCGCGGGTCGCGCCGCGTCGCCGGGGTCATGCCAACGACGGCAGCTGGCGCGGCCGGCGGCGGACCCGCTGGTGGCGGTCGCGGGCGAAGGCGTCACCGCGTCTCGCCGGCGCCCCGTGCAGCGTTCGTACTGCAGCCGCCTTCCCGGGTGCAACCGCCCGGCTGCGGCGATTGCACGCTCGAGACCCGTCCAGCGTGCGAGTTCACGCGGTTCGGGCCGAAGTCCGGATCTTGCTTGGGAACTCGGGGCCGATGCCGAGGAACCGCACGCGACGCCACCCATGAGCGGGAGCGACGCCGCCACGCCAGGACCGTCCCGGCCGCGGCCGCGCCCGGCATCGCGCCAACGCGCCCGTCGATGGCGGGCGGTGCACGTCGCCACCGGTGCGCTCGTCGCCCTCCACTTTTCGGTGCTCGTGGCGGCGTTCCCGGACATCATGGTGACCAACGACTCGGCGTTTCACGTCGCCCTCGCACGGCAGTACGCGGAGCACGGGACCTACTTCTGGGACACGATCCACTACGCGCCTGCACACCGGCCCAACCTCCAGGGCCCCGCGGTGCATATGGCGACCGGCTTGCTCGGCCGCCTCCTCGGCGGCTCGGGTGACGACTACGTCCGCGCCAATGTATTGCTCGCCCTGGCCGGCTGGCTCGCAGCCGTCGGCACGGTCGTCTTCTGTGCGCTGGCCATCAGCGACGCGGCGACCCCGTAGTCTCCCGAGACCCCTGCGCCGGCGACGCGTCTCGCAACGCGGCCATGCCATCGCCGGCGCAGGGACGACCGAGAACGGCACGTATCCTCACGCGGGCCCCGCGGCACGACAGCCGGGGACCGATGACGGCTGCGTATCGCCGTAGCGCGCCTCGTCGTTGAAGACCTCGGGAGACGCCATCACCGGGAGGCCTGACGGTGTCGGCCCCGCCCCTTGATATCCCTGTGCCCATGGAGTTATCTAGGTCCGTGCCCGGCGGCACCGGTCGAGGCCTGTCGGCGTTCGACCCTCAGACGCTGCAGGGCTTTTGCATCGGAATTCATGAACCATCACCTCGCGCTGACCACGGTCCGACATCTTTGGGCCGTGAGACCGATGCTGGTCGGCTTGCGTAGCTACCTGCCGCTCACCCTGTCGTCGCTGGCGGTTCCGCTGCGTGAACCGGGAGGGACCGTCTCGGCGCGCTACTGCTACAGCGTTTGGCTGCGGCATCTATGCCAGGCACAGAGGTACGGGCTCAACACGTCCCCGAGCGTGGTCGCCGAGCTGGGTCCCGGCGGCTCGATCGGCGTCGGGCTGGCGGCGTTGCTGACCGGCGCCGAACGCTACTACGCGCTCGACGCGGTGCCTCGCGCGTCGGACGTGCGGAACCAGACGGTACACCGCGACCTGGTGCAATTGCTGGCGGCGCGCACCGACATCCCGGACGAGAGAGAGTTTCCCCGTTTGCACCCATCGCTGCCGGCGTACGACTTTCCCAGAGGCATCCTGACCGACGAGCGGCTGGTCGCCTCGGGCCGCGAGCTTCCGGCGTCTGCGATCACCTACATCTGCCCCTGGGAACGGATCGATGCCGTCCGACCCGCGTCGGTCGATTGGGTCATTTCCCAGGCCGTGCTGGAACACGTCGACGACCTGGATCTCGTCTACCGGGCGATGGCTTCGTGGCTCAGGCCTTGGGGAGTGATGTCGCACGAGATCGACTTCAAGAGCCACGGGACCGCGCCGGCGTGGAATGGCCATTGGGCCTATGGAAACCGGACCTGGACGCTGATCAGGGGGAAGCGTCCGTACCTGATCAACCGCGAACCACTCGGCACACATCTTCGACTGTTGGCGAAGCACGGCTTCGAGGTGCGGCACGTCGCACGCTTCACGATGCCGAGCACGCTGGAACGGAGCGAGCTCGCCGGGCCGTTCCGAGGCATCAGCGACGAAGATCTCGCCACCAGTGGCGCGTACATCCTCGCGGTCAAGATCCCCCGGCAGTGAACCACGCCGCCGTCGCGTGATGCGACCCGCCCGTCGATCGTCCCGACCCCCGGTGGCCCCGAGTCATCCCTGGCACCCCGGGCCACCCATTGTGCGCTCCCTCGTGGCTCCTCATCGAAGGGACTAGTTGGCTGCGCCTTCGATCAATACTTCCATCACGACCACGTCACCAGATCTGGTCGCGACGTCACACGTCCAGGCACTGGTGCCCGCTGCGAGCTTGGCGTGCGATGTCTCATGGGTGGCCTTGTTCAAGCACAGCACAACGCCCTTCCGCACGGTTATCCCACCGACTGCACCGCTGATCTTACACTTGCCCGCGCTGCCGGCATTGACGATGGCCTGAACGTCCGCGGCAGTGAGCGCACGGTTGTAGACGGCCAGGTCATCAACGCCACCAGCGAAGTACCGGATCCCGGTCTGGGAGCCGATCCGGAACTGGGTGGGGACCGCGGGACCGATGGTGGACGTGTTCGGCGTTTGGACGCCGTCGACGTAAAACATCGTCGTCCCGGATTCCCGTACCATCGCTACATGGTACCACTGGTTGGCCGCGGGGAACGTGTAGCCGCTATCAAACCAGGCGATGCCGGGGAAGAGCCCCTGCAGATTGCTGCCCACGCCGCCGGTGCCATCCCCCACTCCGAACGCATACCCATCACCAGTGACACCATCGTCCGCACCGTTGCTCACCGCAATGCCCAGCTGGGGGAGAGTCGCAGGGTTGATCCAAGCCTCCAGGGTCCAGTCGTCAGTGGCGGTGAGGGGGACGCTCTCGAAGGAGACGTAATCGTCTACCCCATCAAAACCAAACGCCTGACCGACCATGCCCGGGGCAAACGTCGCACCATTCAGCACCCCGTCATTGCCATTCTGAACGTCATTGGCACTTCCATCCCCTGGCCAAAGGCTCACGAGACCTGCAGGAGGGATGACACAGCCCTGCGCCGGCGCGGGGCGGGCGAGAGCGAAGGCAGCGAAGACAAGGAGAGCCACGACACCGAACCTCCGCGCCACGGCGCCTTGCTTGATAGCAGTCATGCCAGCCTCCAGTCTGCCCATTCTGGGCGCTGGCAGACAACAGAACGTTCAGGCTCTTATGGGTCAAGCGCCTGGCTGCGGAAGGCGCGGGGCCCGTGGGCGCGCCGGGCGGCTCGTCAGGACCGCGCCGGCGCACTCGCCGGCGCCCACATCGATGCTCGACGCGCTCGACCCGGCCAGCGAGATGCCGGGTCACAGCGTGGCGAGGATGGCGTCGACCTGCGTCGTCAGGATCTGGAGGCACTCGGCGGTCGTC
The DNA here is from genome assembly GCA_963815115.1 of uncultured delta proteobacterium. Taxonomy (GTDB): domain Bacteria; phylum Desulfobacterota; class Binatia; order DP-6; family DP-6; genus CAVQLX01. The sequence continues at coordinate 1,186,556 of CAWFFN010000007.1, forward strand.
GCGCCAGGCTTGTGTCGCCCGATCTTGCCGAGCGCCGTGCTCGCCTTGTCGAGCAGTCGCTGCTGCCGTTTCGGTTTGGTCGCCTGCGCGGCCTTCCGTACCAGGTCGAGGGCTCGCTGGAGCTTCCCGGTCGCGAACCCTTCCAGCTTGGGATCGATCGTGCCCGCCGGGCAGAGCGGCTCGGCGAGCGCCGCCGCGAGCAGGCACTCGGCGCCCTGGAGGCCAGCGGCGGCCACATGCTGGCAGCCGGCGGGGGTGCAGTCGTCCCCGGTACAGGCGTTGCCGTCATCGCAGTCCTCGTCTGCCTGACAGGCCGGCGACGAGGTGCTGGTGGTCGTGGACGCCGGCGTCGTCGTCGTGCTGGTGGTCGTGGACGCGGGCGTCGACGTCGTGCTGGTCGTCGTGGGAGGGTCCGGCGTGATCGTGGTGCTCGTCGTCGACGGGGGGACGGTCGTCGTGGTCGTCGTGGCTGCGCCGCAGGGACCGACATCATCCGGCACGAGCGCACGAATCGGGACGGCGGCGCTGTCGACACCGTCGAAGGTGACGATGAGCGTGTCGTCGAACGGCTCGTTCAGGACCACGACGCCTGCTCCGCTCGGCGCGGCACTCCCGGTCGCGAAGGTCAGGACGAGGTCTGGCTGCTCCGACAGGTCTCGTGCCACGCCGTCCTCGTAGTGTCCGGTGATCTCCAGCGACGTCGTGGTGCATGGTTGCAGGTGAACGACCGGTGGATAGACCGTGATGCTGTTCAGCGCCGACGGAACGGTCACGTCGACGGTCACGCCGTCGCTCACGGCCACCAGCCTCCCGGAGGCGTCGAGGCCACCGGCGACCAGGTTCTGCAGCCCGATGGCCTTCTCGGGAACCTCGAGCTCGAAGTGTGCGTCCGGCCCGGTCTGCTCCGCCAGCACCATGTCGTCACCCGGCTGGCTCATGACGAGGAGGACCGTCGCGATGTCCGGGCTGCCAGTCACCTCGACGACGATCGACTCGCCGGGCGTGGCGGTGGTGCCGGACGCAGGGCTCGTGATCGAGATGCTCGTGGCGACCGCGCTGCTCGTCGCACCCGTGCTCCTCGCCGCCCCCAACCTTCTCGCGCCCGACAGCACGGAGCAGAACGACGGGGTCGCGTACGACAGCGGGGCGGGCGAGTAGCCGGCGCGCGTGAAGCTGCTCGAGTCGTCCGGCTCGTTGAGTAGCTCCTTCACCCGATCGATCACGTCGACGTTCGCGACCGGCCCCTTGATGAAGGGGTCCACCGCCATGTGCGGCTGGTTCGAAAAGCGCGACTCGAGCGACCCGCTGAGCCCGCCGTCCTGGCTGGTGGCGGAGACGATGAGGTCGTACTGGCTGGAGTCGAAGACGTCGTTCACGAACGAGACACCACAGGCCTGCGCCACCTTCGCGATGACGAACCCTGCCGAGCCACCGGCAAGGCCGAAAGGGGACAGGTCCGGGAGACCGGCCAGGTCGACGACGGTGGCCACGGCGTGCACGGCGACATCGGTGGGATGCACGCCGAGGTTCAGGGAGTCGGTGGTCGCGGGGCTCGTGACCTGCATGTCCTCGACGGCACCGTTGTGGCATCCGCGATCTGGCTGCCCCGTGGCGCTCAGCGCGATCGAGAGCATGTTGCAGACGAGGCCCGGCGGGTCGAAGGTGCGGTCGAGGATCAGGTTGGCCATGTGCGATCCTGCGTGCGGCGTGTTGGAGGTGATGAGCCGGCGCACCTCGTGCTCGTAGCCGGGATCCTGGAGGTAGAGCCGGCCGAGGACCCCACCCATGCTGTGCGCGACCAGGTCCACCTTCCCGGCCGCGAGCCCTGCCTCGGCACAGTCCTGGATGGCCGTGCGAATGGCAACGGGGATGATCGGGCGGTTGAAGGCGAACGAGGCATCGTTGGAACGGCCGTAGTCGAGGCGGAAGAGCTGGAACGGCTCGTAGTTCGATCCCGCGAGCGTCTGCTCCATGTCCGCGAAGGCGCTCGCGTCGCTCCACAGGCCGTGGATCATCAGCACGGGTGTCCGGTAGACACGAACCTCGAGGATGTCCCCGAGCCGTTCACCGGCACCGGGGTTTCGCTGGTCGAGGTAGAAGATCCCGATCCTGATCACGCGGAACTTGTCGTTCATGTCCGGCGGCGTCGTCGGGTGCGTGTAGTTGAAACGGACGAAGTCGGAGCGGCGATCGGTCGCGAGCACCGAGCCGTAGAAGTCGGGATCGGGGTTCGCGATCGGCTGAAAGGCGTCGTCGAGAAAGTGCGGGGTCGGGTCGGTGAGCGTGGTCTGGCAGGAGCCCTCGACGACCCGGGTGACGTCGAAGATCGACGACTGCGTTCCGTCGGCGGCAACCTGGAAGGTCGGACGGGGGAACTCGACGGCCGCACAACCATCCTGGAGCAGGCGCTCATGGTTGAACAGGGGGTGGTTCTCGATGCGGAACCGATGCTGGATGCGATCGTGGATGCAGGATCCGCACGCCGGGTCCTCCTCCGGGGGGATGGGCGGCAGGGTGCTCGTCGTCGTGGAGGGGCTCGGTGTGGTCGTCTGTGTGGGGCCGAGCGTCGTCGTGGTGCTCGTCGTGGTCGTCGACGTCGTGCTGCTGGTGCTGGTGGTCGAGGGTGGAGACGTCGTCGTGGTCGTCACTCCGACGGGGCAGAAGCTGAGGTTGTCTGGTTCTATGACGAGGAGCGGAACCGGCGCGCTCTCGATGCCGTCGAGGGTGACGGTGAGCGTGTCGTCGAGTCCCACGTTGTCCACCACGGTGTGCGTTCCGGCCCGCTGGGCGTTGCCCTCTGCGAAGATGAAGGTCAGGCCGAACTCCAACGACAGGTCGCGCGCCGAGCCGTCGTCGAAGTGCCCGACGATGTCGAGCACCACCACCTCGCACCGTCGCAGGTGGACGGTTGGGGGATCGACCGTGATGCTCTCCAGCGCCGAGGCGCCAGCGAGCGAGCGGAAGGAAACGAGCAGGAGCGCCGCAGCGATGATGGCGACCATCCACGGGGTCGAGCGATGAATCATGGGGCAACGCCAACGCAAGCCGCATGCCCGGCCACGGGGGCGGAAAAAGCCCAACGAAAACGCCGGAGCTCGCCCGCGGCATGCCGTCGAAGCCGCAGCGGGATGGTGCCGCCGGCAACCTCTTGTTGCCGCACCGACCGGGCCGCCGAGGGCTAGCTGCCGCGAGGGCCGGCTAGCAGCGGCCGCCGTGTCCCGGCGTGGTCGCCGCCACGCCGGGGAGGTGACTTGCTTGGCGGTCGTTCAGGCGGTCATTTGACCGGAACCAGCACCGGAGCTCCCTTGTCCTTCACCAAGAGCACCAGGAATTTCGCCGGCTTGGTGCTACTCGCGTTCCGACCGACGACATGGACGTCGTCCGGGCCCTCGTAAAACGTCTGTCCTGGCGTCAGCGTCGTTTCTTTTCCGCCCTTGACCTGCATCACGACGGAGCCCTCCAGGACGTAGATGAACCCATGTGCGTTGTGCCGGTGGACGGGGTCGGACCCGCCGGGGGGATACTCCACCGTGATCATCAGACCTTCCTTGCCGGGAAGGTCCGTCAGGTCTTTCGACAGGAGCGAGGTGACGCTAGGCTCCTGGGCCATCAACGCGCCGGGTACGAGACAGAGCAGCAGCAATAGTCCTTTCACGGTTTGCCTCCTGGTCTTGGCCGGCTGAGCCAGTCCGCGAAACGTGTCGGGCCGAGGCGCGGGTGATCGCCGGGGGTGAGGCTTTGATCGTTCACCGTGATGCCGAAGTAGAGCGCCTTGGGATCGGTGATCACCGTCCGTGCGTCCCCGGTTGCTTTCAGGAATTGCCGCACGAGGTCGTCTTGCCGAATCGGTTCGGGACCGGCCAGATCGAACGTGCCGTTCAACGGCTCGGCGAGGGCCACATCGGCCATGGCGGCGGCGACGTCATCCGACGCAATGGGCTGCATCAGAGCCGGTGGAAGCCGAACCGTCTGCCCTTCAGTCGCCGATTGGGCGATGCCGCCCACGAAGTCGAAGAACTGCGTAGCACGCACGATCGTGTAAGGAATCGGGGAAGCCTTGATCAGTTTTTCCTGGGCCAGCTTCGCGCGGAAGTAACCACTCGCGAGCAGGCGTTCGGTGCCGACGACCGACAACGCCACATGATGGCCGACGCCCGCGGCAGCTTCCGCGGCGAGGAGGGTGCGACCTGACGTCTCAAAGAACGCCAGGACTGCGTCGTCCTCCCACGAAGGCGCATTCGCGACATCGACGACCACCTGAGCGCCGGCGAGCGCTGGCGCCAGTCCCTCGCCAGTGACGGTGTTGACACCCGATGCCGGTGATGCCGCCACCACCTCATGGCCGTGCTGACGAAGGTTCATCACGACCTTTGTCCCAATGAGCCCGCTTCCGCCGATGACCACGATTTTCATCGTTGCCCCCTTTCGTTCGTCCCCCGAAGCCCCCACCGTGCCGATCGGTTGTCGTGTACCGTCCTGTGACACGGTCCTCCTCGACGCCCAGCGCCATCCCCGGCAGCCGATGCTGGATCAGAAACGGAGGGCGCTGCAAGTGGCGGCGGGGCGATCGATCAGCCGAGTGCAGGATGACGAGTACGGCGAACCAGGTGGCCCCCGCGGGATGCGCGCGACGTCGCGTCGGGGTGGGTGAAGCATCACCGTCGCCAGTACGCGGATCCGCGCCACGCCGGTCCGGCGCGCGGAAGCAGGTCCGGGCACGGGTTGATTGGCGGGCGTCCTGTTCGGAGGTGACCCGTGCCCATACGGCATGCTGATGCCGGGCGCCGATACTGTTAGCGGAGGGGGGGAGATTCGAACTTCGAGGGGAGCAGGAGGGCGCCCAACCCCATAGCAGCGTAACTCCGGAGACTTCCGAACGGAACGAGGCCAAATCGGGGCGGCGGCCCAATCCCAAAACGGCCCGCCGGAACCCAACTTGACCCAGAAAAGCGGGAACGGTTCCCGACTCCGGCAACTACGAGGCGACCAAGGACACGTTCGAAGGGTTGAACCAGACCGGCTGCCCGCTCAACTGAACGTTCGGTGCGGCGCCACGTCGAGGGGTCGGGCGGTAGCCGCCTGGCCCCCCGACGGTGTGGCTGTTCATCGGGAACCACGTGGTTGATCAGTCCGAGCTCGTAGGCGCGCTTCGCGGGCAGGTCCTCGCCGCAGATGAGCATCTCGGCGCCACCGCGTAGCCGATCTGCGGCAACTGCCTGGACGACGACGGGAACGGGCTGATCGACGCCGAGGATCCGGCGTGCTGCAGCACGGTCCAGCCCTCAGCGTCACGCAGCGTGTCGAACGCCGGGACCGCGGTCGCCGACGGATAGCCGAAGACTTGGCCATCGTCGTGCAGCGCCTCCGCGAGCGACCCGCGGAAGCTCGCCTCGTCGACGAGGATGATCGTGACGGTCTGCTTGCGCGTGGCGAGGTCGAGACCGGTGCCGTGGGGCTTCGTCGTCTCGAAGAGAATGAACAGGTAGCGACACTCTGGCGTTCGCCCGGGCACCCGCCATCAGGAATGGTTGCGATGCGCCAGGGCGGTGCGTAGCATTCCCGCGCATGCTCGCTCATCCCAGGGCGAGGCACCCTGCTCCTCGCGTGCCATGCGATCGATCGGGGCTTCGGATCGCCCTGGCGACACTCTGGCACACCACGGCGATCGGCACCGACGCGGGTGCAGCGGTGCCGAGCTGATGGCCGAGAACGACGCCGTCCACGTGCTGACCGAGCAGGACCTGAATCGGCTCCAGCTGACTACGCTGCAGTACTACCTCCACGAGGCCAACCCGGAGAACGGTCTCATCCGCGACAAGACGGAGAAGGGCGCGCCGGCCAGCATCGCGGCGGTCGGCCTGGCGTTGGCCTCCCTTCCGATCCTCGTCGAGCGAGGCGTGGTCTCACGGGAATTCGCGCCAGCGATCGCCCTGCGAAGACTCCGATTCTTCCGCGACAGCCCGCACGGACCCGAGCCGGACGCGACCGGCTACCAGGGCTTCTACTATCACTTCCTCGACATGAAGACCGGTCGGCGCGTGTGGAGCTGCGAGCTGTCGACCATCGACTCGGCCTTCCTCTTCGCGGGCATGCTCACCTGTGCTGCCTACTTCGACGGGGACAGCGAGGAGGAGACGGAGGTACGACGTCTGGCCGACGCCCTCTTCCGTCGAGCCGACTGGCGCTGGGCCCTGAACGGTGGGCCTGCGGTCTCCCATGGCTGGCGCCCCGAGGATGGCTTCATCCCGTACTGTTGGAAGGGCTACGACGAGGCCCTGCTGGTGTACATCCTCGGGCTCGGCTCGCCGAGCTTCCCGCTGCCGGAAGAGAGCTATCGAGCATACACGTCGACCTACCAATGGAGAGAAATCCAGGGGCGGGAGGTCCTCTACTCCGGCCCCCTGTTCACGCACCAGCTCTCTCACCTTTGGATCGATTTCCGGGGTATTCGCGACACCTTCATGCGGGAGCGCGGCACGGACTATTTCGAGAACAGCCGTCAGGCGACCTACGTGCATCGGGAGTATGCAGTCCGCAACCCGCACGGCTTCGTCGGCTACGGGGAGCACTGCTGGGGAATCACGGCCTCGGATGGCCCGGGCTGGACGACGCGGACGGTGGGAGGGGTCGAACGCCAGTTCTTCGACTACATCGCCCGGGGAGCGCCCGACGGCCCCGACGACGGAACGCTCGCGCCCTGGGTCGTACTGGCCTCGCTCCCCTTCACGCCGGAGATCGTGATCCCGACCATCGACCACATGGCGCAGCTGAACGTCGGGGTGAGCAGCCGCTATGGTTTCAAGCCCTCCTTCAACCAGACCTACGTAGTGGCGGAGAGCCCGACAGGCTGGTGGGTCACTCCCCACCACTTCGGCATCGACCAGGGCCCCGTGATCCTGATGATCGAGAATTACCGCACGGGCTTGATCTGGAACATCATGCGCCGATCGCCCTACATCGCGGCGGGATTGCGACGGGCCGGGTTCCGGGGCGGCTGGCTGGAGCCGTAGCTCGCCGCCGTCGGTCGGAGCCCGCTGGAGGGATGCGCACATGACAGATGCGACGGAATCGGCGCCCCGTGGGCCCTTCTCCCTGCTCGGCAAGGTCGAGGGCGCCGAGAAGGCGTTCCTCGCCGGGCGCCGCAATCGCGAGGCGGATCTGGAGAGTGCGGTGGGCTTCTTCCTCGAGTTCCTGCGTGGCTTCGAGAGCTTCGATTTCGACGGGCCCTGCGTCACCGTGTTCGGCTCCGCGCGCTTCGCCGACGGCCATCCCTACTACCGGCTCGCGCGAGACCTCGGCGCAGCCCTGGCGACGGCGGGCTACGCCGTCATGACCGGCGGCGGTCCGGGAATCATGGAGGCCGCGAATCGCGGCGCCCGTGAGGCGGGGGGCGTGAGCCTCGGCTGCAACATCCGGCTCCCCATGGAACAGAAGCCGAATCCCTATCTCGACTGCTTCATCGAGTTCGAGCACTTCTTCGTGCGCAAGGTGATGTTGGTCAAGTACTCGACCGCCTTCGTGGTGATGCCCGGCGGCTTCGGCACCCTCGACGAGGCGTTCGAGGTCATCACGTTGATGCAGACGGGCAAGCTGCGGTCCTTCCCGCTGGTGGGCATGGGCGGCGACTTCTGGGCGCACCTGCGGAGCTTCGGCCTCGAGACGATGGTCGCCGAGGGCGTGATCAGCCCGCAGGACACGGATCTGATCCAGCGTGCCGACAGCGTCGAAGACGCGATCCGGATCATCCAGAGCCGCCCGGCCCCCTAGACTTCCCCTAGACTCGAGCGCGATGGCCTCAGGCCGCGCGGAGCACGGCGTTCGCGGCGTCGAGGAATCCGCGATCGTGAGGACGGGCGCTGAATGCGAGAGTCTTCACGCTTCGCTCGCACCTGCCTGGCCGGTGCACTTTACAAGCGCGACCCGGCGCTGGCATCGTCGGCGCCTTCTCCGTCCGAGGGATGCCGATGGCTCTGCCTGTCTCACCGCCTGCGCTCGTGTCCCACGCAGTGGGCGGACCCTGCGCCCGCCTGCTCTCGAACGGCGCGCTCACCAGCCTGGTGAGCGCGGAGGGTACCGGCTTCACGCACCTCGACTGGCGGCGCATCACGAGCTGGACACCGGACCCCGTCGAGGATCACGAGGGCCTGTTCCTCTACCTGCGCGACGAGGAGGACGGCGCCCTCTGGTCGCTCGGACGCGAGCCCGTGGCCGGAGCGCCCGACCGCTACCACGTACGCAGCGAGCCGGGTCTGCTGCGCATCGAGCGCAGCGAGCGCGGCATCGAGGCGGTCTGCGAGATCGTGGTCGGCGCCGACCGTCACGCCGAGCTGCGGCGGACCCGGCTCCGCAACGCCGGCGCGCGGCCGCGCCGCCTCTCGCTCACGAGCTACGTCGGCGTCGTGCTGCACCATCCCGGCGGCCACGCCGGGCATCCCGGCTTCTCGAAGCTCTTCGTACAGACGAGCGTCGATGCCGCAGCAGGCGTACTCTTCGCGCACCGGCGGGCGCGCGGCTCGACGCCCGAGCCGCTGCATCTCGCGCACGCCTTGTTCGGTCCTGGTGCCGCGAGCTTCGAGACCGACCGGGCTCGCTTCGTGGGCCGCGGCCGTTCGCTCGCGTCTCCGGCCGCGCTCGACCCGGGCGCGAGCCTGTCCGGTTCCGTCGGCAACGTGCTGGATCCGATCGCGAGCTGGCGCCGCGAGCCGACACTCGCGCCGGGGGAGACTCTGGAGCTGCTCGGCGTCATCGCCCTCGCCGAGAACGAGGCGGACGCGCGCGCGCTCGCGCTGGAGATGGCGGCGCCGGGAGCGTTCGACGCCATGCGCGACGGCGCCGAGCGCCGTGCGCGAGCCGAGCGGGACCGCTGCGGGCTCGCACCCGAGCAGGCCGCCTACCTCGAGGCCCTGCTCGCGCAGATGCTCTACGGCGTTTCCGCCCTGCGCGCGCCCGCGGAGGTCTTCCGGCGCGTGCGGGGAACCCCGGACGATCTCTGGATGTTCGGGATCCCGCCCGACGCCCCGCTCGTCGTGATCGAGGACGGGCCCGCGGCCGCAGCGCTCGCGCGCGAGCTCGAGACGGCGATCGCGTACTGGTCGGGTTCCGGGTTCGCCGTGCGAGGGCTCGTCCTCGGCGGCGGCGCGCCGGCGAGCGAGGCGATCGCCGTGGCGAAGAGCGACGCCGATCCCCGTGCAGTCGACTCGGCGCGGGCGTGTGCACGCCTCGTGCTGTATGACTCGTGGCCTGATCTCGGGGTCGCGGCGCCGCCATCCAGGCGCGCCCACGCCTATCCGAGTCGAGCACGAGACGGGGCGCTCCCGCCGCGCGCCGGCGGCCTCCGTCTCGCGAACGGCATCGGCGGCTTCGCCGACGACGGCCACGACTACGTGATCGACGTCCCCGGCACGCCCGAGGCGGGCGGGCTCCCGCCCATGCCCTGGGTGAACGTGCTCGCGAACCCGCGCTTCGGGACACTCGTCTCCGAGCGCGGCGCCGCGCACACGTGGAGCCGGAACTCGCGCGAGCACCGGCTCACGCCTTGGTCGAACGACCCCATCCTCGATCCCCACGGCGAGGCTCTCTGGGTGCGCGACGAGGACGCCTGCGCCTTCTGGTCGCCGCAGCCCGGGCCCACGCCCGGTGGAGCCCCCTACGAGACGCGCCACGGCTTCGGAACGTCGAGCTGGCGCCACCGCAGCCACGACCTCGATCAGGAGGTGACGACGCTCGTCGCCGCCGACGCGCCCGTGAAGCTGACGCGCCTGCGCCTCACCAACCTCGCGCGTACGACTCGCCAGCTCTCGGTCTTCTCCTACGCGCGACTCGTGCTCGGCGGCCTGGCAGAGGACATCGCGCACGCAACCGTCGTCGCGTCTGCCCGCGACCGCCGCACGCTGCTCGCGACCAACGGACTCGCCGGGGCCTTCGCCGACGGGGTAGCCTTCGCGTCCGTCCGGGCCACGGCCGTCGCGGCGGAGGCCTTCGTCACGGACGACCGCGGCAGCTTCCTCGGCGTCGGCGGATCGGCCGCCTGTCCCCGTGCGCTCGTCGAAGACGCGACGCTCGACGGCACGAGCGGCGCGCGGCGCGATCCGTGCTTCGCGCACCAGGTGCGCTTCGAGCTGGCCGCCGGCGCCAGCGCCGAGTGCGTGTTCCTGCTCGGCGAGGGCCGGAGCGCCGCCGATGCCGAGGCGCTCGTCGTACGCTTCGGCGGAGCCTCGGCCTTCGACGACGCGCTGGAGGCCGTGCGCAGCCAGTGGGACAGCGTGCTCGGCGCCGTCGCGGTCGAGACGCCCGCCCCCGCCCTCGACCTGATGGTGAACGGCTGGCTCGCCTACCAGACGCTCGCCTGCCGCATCTGGGGCCGCACGGCCTTCTACCAGTCTGGAGGGGCATTCGGCTTCCGCGACCAACTCCAGGACGCCGCGGCGCTCGTGCACGCGCGCCCGGATCTCACGCGCGCGCAGATCCTGCTCCACGCGGCCCACCAGTTCGTGGAGGGAGACGTCCTCCACTGGTGGCACCCGCCGCAGGACCGTGGCACGCGCACACGCATCTCCGACGACCTGCTCTGGCTGCCCTGGGTGACGGCGCACTACGTCGCGACCACGGGCGACCGCGGCCTGCTCGACGAGACGGCCGGCTTCGTGACGGCGCGGCTGCTCGAGGCCGGCGAGGACGAGGCATACCTCCCGACGGCGCCGGCTGGCGAGCGCGCGAGCGTATACGACCACTGCTGCCGCGCGATCGACCGCTCGCTCTCCGTCGGCGCGCACGGCCTCCCGCTGATCGGCACGGGTGACTGGAACGACGGCATGAACCTGGTCGGCCGCGAGGGGCGGGGCGAGAGCGTCTGGATGGCGTTCTTCCTGTACGACGTGCTGCGGGTCTTCGAGCCACTCTGTGCCGCGCGCGGCGACACGGCGCGCGCCGAGCGCTACGCCGCGCACCGCGCGGCGCTGACGCGCGCGGTCGAGGAGCACGCGTGGGACGGCGCCTGGTATCGGCGCGCCTATTTCGACGACGGCCGCCCGCTCGGCACCGCGCAGGGCACCGAGTGTCGCATCGACGTGCTGCCGCAGGCCTGGGCCGTGCTCTCGGGGGCGGCGCCGCGCGCGCGTTGCGAGCGGGCGATGGACGCGCTCGAGCGCGAGCTGGTGCTGCCCGAGGGAAGACTGATCCGGCTGCTCGCGCCGCCCTTCGACACCAGCGACCCGACGCCCGGCTACATCCAGGGCTACGTGCCCGGTATCCGCGAGAACGGCGGGCAGTACACGCACGCCGCGACGTGGGCCGTGCGCGCGACCGCGGCGCTCGGCCGCCGCGAGCGCGCGCTCGCACTGCTCGAGATGATCCTCCCGCCGAACCATGCGCGGACACCCGAAGAGGTCGCGGTCTACCAGGTGGAGCCCTACGTGATGACGGCCGACGTCTACGCGGTGCCGCCCCACGTCGGGCGCGGCGGCTGGAGCTGGTACACCGGCTCCTCGGGCTGGATGCTGCGCGTCGCGCTCGAGTCGGTGCTCGGCCTGCGCATGGAGGACGGAGAGCGCCTCGTGTTGCGGCCCTGCGTCCCCGACGTCTGGCGGGAGTTCCGCCTCACCTACCGGCTGCCGGATGGGGTCACCCGTTACGCGATCCGCGTGCGCAGCACCGCGGGCTCGACCGCTCAGGTCGTCGGCGTGCGGGTGGACGGCAAGCCCCTCGCGCCGGTCGAGGGCGCCGCAGTGTGGCCGATCGCGCGGGACGGCGGGCGACACGAGGTCGATGTCGAACTCGGTCAGTAGAGCAGCCGCATCTCGGCCGGCAGCTCGGGCAGCATCAGCTGTCGCGGGTCCGCGGCGCGCCGCGCGCGTCGCCGCCGGGTCGCGGTCGGCATGCTGGAGGAGATCGGGCCGGCGATCCGCGAGAGCGATCTCTCGACGCGGGAGGAAGGGCTGGAGTCCGCCGCGGCACCCCTCGATCGCTTCACGTCCATGGCCGACGTGGTGGACGCGGTCGGCGTGCAGCCCGCGCAGAGTGCGCCGTTCAAGCAGCTTCTCTTGTGACACTCGTGATGGGGCGCTGGTTCATTCAAATCTCAGCGCCTTTAGGGGGGCGTCGCTGAGCTGCATCAGCCCGGCGCGCGGGTGGTCGAGATCGATGGTGATCCACACCGAGGTGCCGATCAGGAGCGCCAGTGACACGGTCAGCGGCGCACGTCTCCGCCCGCCGAGTCCACACCCGTATCCGATGACGCCGACCGCGAGCACGCAGCACGCGATGAGCAATCCCATCACGAGCGGCGGAAGGCGCTTCCGTGCGGCGGCCAGGCGGGTGGCGTGCAGGTCGATGACCTCGTTGACGGGCGCGAGGACCGCGAGCATCGTCGCTGGCCGGGCCGTGACCCCGGCGCGGGCCGCGTTCCAGATCCGGGCGTGGAGGCGCTCGACTTCCTCGCGGTCGGCGGGCTGCGCACCTGCGCGGAGCCGGCTGGAAACCTCGATGCGGTTCTTGGTGTAGCGTTGCAGAGCCGCACGCAACTCCGACCGGTGGGGCTCGTCCAGCAGGTCCGCGCGCAGGTAGGCCGTGCCGATCGCGTTTGCCTCCTGCACGACCAGGTCCTGCCGCTCGAGGAATCGTGCGCCGGCCGCTGCGAAGCTGAAGGCGAGCAGGAGCCCCAGCAGGCCGAGAAGCGCTCCTTGGATGGCGCCGACCTGGCTGCTCAGGGTGGCGTCCGCGCCACGGGTCGCGCGCCGACCGATCCGGAACCCGGCTTCGAGCGCGACGAGGAGGAGAAGGAGCAGGCCGGCGGCGACGGAAATGTCCTGGATGATGGGGATCACGGTCGGCTACTCTCCGAATGATTCTCGTGCTCACGAGGTTCGTCAACGGGGATCGGCCCGCTGTCGCGGGCTCCTGCTTGTGCGAGATCGTCGCTGCACAGCAATCGCCTCCGCCATCGTGCGGTCTCTAGTCGATCGCTCCCTGCCTGAACAAGCGGGGCCGGCTCACTTCCTGCGTCCGCCGCGGCGCTTCCGGATGGGTACCCGCAGGGTCAGCACGGGGACGGTGGCGTGCCGAACGACCCGCTCGGCAACGCTCCCGATGAGGAAGTGGGACAGCCCGGTGCGCCCGGACGTCGCCATGACGATGCTGTCCGCCCGACGGGCGGCGTCGATGATGCGCTGAGACGCATCGCCGATGTCGACCCGCACCGTCACCGGCGGCCCACCGGCTCCCAGCACCTTGGTCACCAGGCGCTGGAGAACCTGGCGCTGCTCGGGGAGCAGATCGCGCACCGCTGGTATGCCGAACGAGGTGTCAGCGGGCATGTAGAACGGCACGAGCACATGCAACACGGTGAGCTTGCCCCGGTTCTCCTTGGCGAGCTGGGCGGCTGTCTTGAGCGCGACGGTCGCCTGGCTGGAGAAGTCGTGGGGGACGAGGATGTGGCGAAAGAGGCTTCGAGCCATCACTGCTCCCTTCTCGGACCGCGAGATGATGATCGAGCGATGCGCCGGACTCGACGTGCACAAGGACACGGTGATGGCGTGACTCTCCCCCGCGCCCGTGAAGGCGGATGTGGCCGATCATGCGAGCCCACGGCCCGGAAGCGGCTCGCCCGGCGCATGAAGCCGGTCCGATGCCGATCAGGTCATAGGACCTCGGCACTCCCTCCGCAACGAGGCGACCTTCGGCTGCACCAGTCGCGCGAAGTCCGCATAGGCCATGTGCACCGTCTGTTCATGGGTGCCGGCGTTGAAAGACGATCTCCTCGTCCCGTGTGAGCGCCTCGTCGATCACCACCGGGATCCCATAGAGGTTCCCCAGCGGCGGCATCGCGCCCAGGTCGCAGTCCGGGAAGAGGCGGGCGAACTCCACCTCCGTCGCCAGGCGCAGGTCCGTTCTTCCGACCGTTTTCCCCAGGGGCTCGAGGTCAACGTGGTACGGGGCGGGCAGCACGGCCATGAGGTGCTCGTCGCCCTTGCGCACGATCACAACCTTCGCCATCTCGCGCCCGGGAACGTGCTCAGCCGCGGCGACCTCCTGCGCCGTGAAGGCACGCCGGTGCGACCGCACCTCGTAGCGGACCCGGTTCGCGTCGAGGAACTCCTTCAGCTTCGTGAGGATCGGCATGGCTCCCTCCTCGTGCCGCTCATTCTTCCTCCGACGGCGGGCGGTCGGGCGGCACATAGTCCAGCCCTTGCTCGGTGTTCTCGATGATGTCCTCGGTACCGACGGGCTCGAACCCCTCCGGCCGCACGCGTTCGGTGGGTTCCGACCGGCCACGGGGGGGCCGCTCCCGAAGGAATTCGTTTACCTGCATGCGATCGGCGACGTCCTCGCAACCCGCGACGTCGGTCACGAGCTTCAGGAGGATCTGGTGCGCGGCCTCGCTCGGCACGGCGCCCTGGAGATGTACCACGCCGTGACGGCACACGATCCGGAGCTCGTGCATGTCGACGCGGCCATCCTCACGGACGAGGTCCCGCAGCATCCCTTCGACTTCGCGATCCAAGAGTGGCTCGAGGTCCGGGGGCAGGCGCCCCGGGTGGCGAGGCTCGGCTGTCACAGGCGCTTCAATCCCGGTCCCCTCCGCCTCGCGTGCGCACTCCACGCAGAAGAGGGCGGCCGGACCGCCCGGAGGCGAGCCAGGGGAATCGCACGGCCGCAGTCGGGGCACTTGCCGTAGGTCCCATCGATCATCCGTTGCAGGGCGGCGTGGATCTCCTGCATTTCCCGCAGGCTGCGATCGTCCAAGCGAGAGAGGATGCGGGCGGCGCGCTCGCCCTGTGCCCACTCCTCGAGTCCGGCCTCGCGTTCCTCCGCGATCGATCGGAGATCGGCCTCGGCATCGAGGAACTCCTTCAGAAGCGCCGCCCGCTTGCGCCGCAGCGCGTTCACCAGCTCGCCACGCGTCCGGGCATCCATGTCATCGAGCGAGAGCAAGGATCACGCCAGCTCAGCCTCCCGGCCCGCGGGTTGACGGCGTATCCAGCCGAGAGCTGGTCTCGTGCCTGGCAGCTCGTGCCTGGCAACTGGAGCTGCGAGAATTCCCGTCGCCGCGAAAAGCATTTCCCCCCTATCGCGTGCTTGGCCGCGCCGTAGGCGGAGCGCAGCGAGGCGAACGGGATACGCCCCAGCATCGATGACATGTTGATAATGTGGCCCCGCTGCCGCTCCTTCATGTGCGGCAGCACTGTCTCCATGCCGTAGAGCGCCGACTTCGCGTTGACGAGCGCCCATCGGGCGCTATGGCCCAACTACCCGGGCCCCCGTGGGCGACGCCGTGCATTTCGGCCAGTACGGCAACAGGCCGTACCGGGGATGACGGCCGACTCCCTCGGAGTCGGCGGTGGTGCGCCCCGCAGGTGAGCACCCGGTCCATCTGACAGCGCGGCCTCAGAGGCGCCCCCTACGGGGTCGCCCTTCACAGCGGCCGCCCGTTTTCCACGACGCCCAACACGGGGACGACGGCTTTCAGGGAATGCCCGGCTTCCTCACCGAAGGTGCTCCCAGGCTCAGGTGCGGTAGATCTCGAACGCCCGGGTCTGTCCGTCGGGCCGGCTGAGCCGCACGCTGATCACGCCGTCGGCGTCGCAGGCGTAGGTCTCGCTCACGGGAGTGCCGGCGAGGTCGTCGCGGTGGCGGATATCGGCCGGCGTCACGCGCTGCTCGACCGCGATCGCCGGGTCGTAGGGAAAGAGGACGTCGGACCAGGTCCGCACGCCGAGCGCGGGGCGTCCGGCATCGTCGACACCGGCGCACTCGAGGTAGCGCAGGTGGCCGATGTTGTGGCGCGGCGTGTACTCCACGCGCTGCTCGACCGGCGGCGCGCCGCGCGGCGGCAGTCGCGTGCCGGCGGCGAAGATCGGCGCGAAGATCTCGCGCTGCCCGTGGTCGGCCAGCCGCAGCACGCCGAAGTGGCGCGCCAGGATGTCGTGCATCGTCGCCGCGCCCTCGCCGTGGATGGCCGCGCCCATGGCGGTGGCGGTGAAGGGTTTGTCGGTCATGACGAGGCGAAGGTCCGGGAAGCGGGCCGCGAGCAGCTTCGCCACCAGCGGCAGGCGCGACGAGCCCCCGACCAGGTAGATGGCGTCGAGAGCGGCGGGATCGACGCCGGCGGCGCCGGTAACGAGTCGCCACACGGCGTCGACGGCTGGGCCGACGACGTCGGTCAGCGCCTTCCAGTAGGTGGCGACCGACACGACGCAGGGTTTTGCCCTGATGCCGACGTCGGCGGGGACCAGCGCGAGCGAGCGCACCCCGCCGGCCGCGATGCTTTCCTTCTGGCGGCGGGCATGCTCGATCAGCAGCTCGCGCTGCAGCGGCGCCAGCGAGTCCAGCTCGAGCTTCATGCGCCGCGCAAACAGCCGCGCCAGGACCACGTCGAGGTCGTCGCCGCCCAGACGCTCGATCCCGACGCTGTCGAGGACGGTGAACTCCGGACCGTCGATGCGCACCAGGGAGGCATCGAACGTGCCGCCGCCGAAGTCGAACACGGCCACGGTCCCGCGCACGCGCCGGGCCTCTGCCCGATCGCCCTGCGCGGTCCGGTTGGCATACTCGATGGCGGCGGCGGCCGACTCGCTGAGCGTGGCGACGACGTCGAAGCCGGCCAGCCGGAAGGCAGCGCGCGTCACCCAGCGTTGTGCGCCGTTGGCGTTCGCGGGCCAGGTGACGACCGCCTCCAGCAGCTCACCGTCGCGGAACAGCCCCGATGCCCGGATGGAGGTTCGCAGCGCGCCGGCGAAGGCGGCGAGCAGCTCGAGCGTGTCGAAGCCACCGGGACGCACGTCGCCGCCCAGGCGGCCGCCGCCGACCCAGTCGCGCAGGAGGCGCTTCAGCGAGCGGATGCTGCCGACGCGGCCGGCCGCTCCGGGCCGTGCGAGCCGGCGCTCCGCCTCCGACCCAAACAGGAGGCGGTCGCCGTCGTGCTCGTACGCCACCAGCGAGGGGAAGACCTCGCGCACGACGCGCCCGACGGCCGTGTCGGTGGCGTGCGGGACGATCGGGTAGCGGCCCCGGTCACTCGCCACCGCCACCGTGTTGGTGGTGCCGAAATCGATGCCGAGCCGTGCCATGGTCTCACCCTCCGCTCACCGCCACCGCGGCCTTGCATAGCACCAGCCCGCGACCGCTCCGGAAGCCCGGCTGCACCGCCTCGACGATGACACCGGCGGGGACGCCGGCGGCGCGCCGCTCCTCGACCACGGTGTGAATGAGCGGATCGACGGCGTCGAGCGGCTCCGCCGTGAAACGGAGGGCGCCGAGCCGCTCGAGCGCGTCGTCGAGTAGCTCGGCCGCTTGCGCCGCTGTGGCGCCGCCGACCAGGGCGCGCCGGACCTCGGCGAGGTCGCGGGCGACCGCCCCGAGCCGCTGCTCGAGAAGCTCGCTCAGCAGCCCGCGCAGCGCGCTGACCGCGTCGTCGAGCATGGCCTCGAGGGATCGTGCCACGACCGGCGGCGGGGACGTCGTACGGACCGCCCGCCCCGTCGCGTTGCCGCGAGCCGCGGCCTTCCCGGGCCGCTTCGCTCCCCGCCTCGCCATCCGCTTCTCCTTCCTCACCACCCACCACCTCCCGGAGGCGCCGGGCCCCGGCGCCACGCCGCCCTCACTGTACGTGATCCGCGAGCTCGTGTTCAAGAAGCAGACTTTCAGGCCACGGGGCGAGTCAGGTTGAGTATCAGAGCGCAAGGGCGAGATTCAGGTCGAGCTCAACTTCACGACGCAAGAAGCGATGGGATCGGCGCTGCTGCACCATGGCGGCTCGGCGCAGTTCAATGTCTTCACGCGATCCCGAGCGAAGCGTCAGGGGGACTCGTTGAGCCAGCACGGACTGTTCAAGGGTGATCAGCTGGTGGCGTCCGCGACTGAGGAGGCGATCATCGTCTTGCTGAACATCTGGAGAAGCAGGCCGTCGACCTCTCGCAGGAAAACGAAGTTCTCGTTCACGCAGGTCATCGAGGGCTTCAAGCTGGTCGGTCGTCCTTCGTCTCGCCGTCTCGGCATATACCGTCGAGCGGTTCCTCGCGGAGCGGTGAGTGGAGCCGCTGGCGTGCCGAGGCGCGACACCTCGGCCGCCCGGGACGGCCGAGCGAATGACGCGCATCGAGCCGGCTGATATGCCGCTCCGTGCTCGCCGCGCTCGCACGACTCGGCCGCGACGCCGTCGCCTTGGTCACCGGCCGTCGGCCGGAGGTGCGCAACCGCGTCAAGTCCTTCCTGCTGAGCCCAATCTACGACGGGTTCTACCGCCTCGCACCGATGGATCCGCACCAACGAGATCGAGCGGCGCCTCCCGCCCGGCGCCCGGCGCGTGCTCGATCTCTGCACCGGGACGGCGCTCGTGCCGGCCGTAGTTGCCGCGGCGCGGCCCGAGGCCACGGTGGTAGGGCTCGACCTGTCGCCCGAGACGCTGGCGGTGGGCCGCGAGAAGCTCGCGCGACTCGGCATCCGGAATGCGCATCTCGTGCGGGCCGACGCGGGCACGCTGCCGTTTCGCAGCGCCATCTTCGATGCGGTGACCGTGTCGTACGGCTTGCACGAGCTTCCGACCGCGGTGCGCGAGCGCACGGTGCGCGAAGTCGCCGGTGTGCTCCGCCCGGGAGGCCGGCTCGTGGTGGCCGACCTCGATCGTCCGCCCCGGCTCGGCTGGTTCGTCGAGGAATACCTGCGCGTGGGCGAGCCGGCGCACGCGCGGGAGGTCCTCGGCGACGGGCTTGCGTGCCTCCTCCATGGGGCAGGCTTCGCGGTGGAACGCGAGCCGCCCCGCGGGGCCATCCCGATGCAACTCCTGGTCGCCACACCGGGCCGCGCGCCGCGACCCCCGGGGCCCTACGACCCGACCCGGTAGGGTCGCATCATCTCGTTGTCCTCGTGCTCGACGATGTGGCAGTGCCACACGTAGAGGGCCGCCAGATCGAACGTCGCCAGGAGGGGCGGCGAGGCGATGGACGCGCCAGGCAGAGGGCTGTTGGCGCGAAGAGCGACTACCCCTTTTGAAGCGCCCATGAAGACGGGCTGTCCAGAGGGTCGTGCGGCCGAGAAGATGCTCCACGAGAACGGGACGCGCATCGTGAAGCTCTATCTTCACATCAGCCCGAGGAGCAGCTCGCGCGCTTCCATGAGCGCCTGCGGGACCCCGCACGCCACTGGGAGATCAGTGAGACGGACTACTCCGAGCGCGAGCTCTGGCCCGCCTACGTCGAGGCGTTCGAGGACGCCATGGAGCCGGAGCTACTCGGGAGGCGCGCGAGCGTGCTATGCCCCGGCCATGACGAACAAAGGCTGGTCGCACGTGAGCCTCGGGACGCTCGATATGGACGCGACGCGGGCGTTCTACGAGGGCGTCCTCGGGTTCACGGCCGTGCGCTGCGACATCATCACGGTGAAGGAAGGCGGCCAGATCCGCCACGTCTTCTTCGACACGGGCCAGAAGCAGCTCCTGGCCTTCATGGAGCCACGCGGCATCCCCGGCACGCCGGTCGAGTTCGACGGCAGTCTCAACCGTCCGCTCGGCATGCCCGAGGGCGTCTACCACTTCGCGTTCGAAGCCGGGACCGAGGTGGAGCTCGAGCAGAAGCGGGCCGATCTCATCGCCAAGGGCATCAAGGTGACGCCCGTCGTCGACCACGAGTGGGCGAAGTCGATCTACTTCAAGGACCCGAACGGCCTCCTGCTCGAGTACTCGTACATCACGCGCGAGTTCACCGCCGACGACCGCATCCTGCAGCCGCGGTTCGAGATGAGCTTCCGCGACGAGTCGCCGATCACCGACTTCCGCGACCGGTAGCGCCGTCACCGACGCGGCGGCGCGAGTCGGCATCGGCGAGGGAGGACGAGCGGAATGTACGAGCAATGGGGCTTTGCCATCACATCGACGGACGAGCAGCGCCTGCGGCTGTTCGTGCCCGACGCGAACGTCGACACCTTCCAGTACGTCCGCGGCGGTCATTCGAACATCGTGACGGTACGGGCCGTCGGCGACTTCCTGTCGAAGCTCGGCGGCGGCCGGCGCGATTGGACGGTTGCCGACGGCCTCGTGATGGCGCCGCGCCCGCACCCGAACGGCATTGTCTACGAGGCGGTGTTCCCCGCGAAGCTGCCGAACGGCTACTACCAGTACAAGTACGTCGTCGACTTCGCGACGGTGAAGGGGCGCTGGGTGTCGGATCCGTGTGCGAAGGTCAGCGGGCGATCAGACGGCAACAGTGCCTTCGTCGTCGACGACGCTCCGCTCGCGCCGGCCGCGGCCCTCGCAGTCGTGCCCTCGCCGACCTTGTGATCTACGAGGTCATGGTCGACGATTTCACGCGCGGCTACCGCGGGACGCGCGCTCCGCTCGACGCGCTCGGGGATCGGCTGGGTTACTTCTCGTCGGTGGGCGCGAACGCGATCGAGCTCATGCCCTGTACGGCGCGGCCCGACGACGAGGCGTTCAGCTGGGGCTACGACCCCACGCAGTTCTTCGCGATCGAGAACGCGTACGTTGAGGACCCCGCGGTACCGCTCGACCGCCGGTCGCGCCTCCGGACCCTGGTCGCGAACGCGCACGCGGGCGGGCCTCGACGTCGTACTTCAGCATGCGAAGGCAGACTCGTCAGACTTCGGCTTCGCGTACAGGTTCCTGTGGGAGGACCCGAACGATAGCCCGTTCTGCGGGTCGTTCCTCGACGCGCCCACATTCGGCAGCGCGCCGCTCGACTACAACAACCTGTGCACGATGGGAAGGCGTACGCGGTGATCGCGTCGAAGGGCGGCGCGCCGCATCACCCGGGGTGGTTTCACAACCTCACCGCCGAGCCCAACGTCGAGATCCAGGTAGGCCGCGACCGGATCCCCGTGCGCGCCCGGATCGCCGAAGGCGACGAGCGCTCCCGACTCTGGGCGCGCGCGGACGAGGTCAACCAGGGCCAGTACGCCACGTACCAGTCCCGTACGAGCCGCGTGATCCCGGTCGTGGTGCTCGCGCCGCGCTGAGCGCTCGGGACCGCGGCCCGGCACCCCAGGATAGCAGGCACCTCGGGCGTGTCCCCTTGGACAAACACTTTCTTCTTCTTCATTCATGCGCTCGGTGATGCGATATCGCCCCCGATCATCGGAATGCTCTCCGATCACATCGGTGTGTTCCGCGCGACCATGATCGCCCCGGCCATGATGGTTGCTGGTGGTGGCGTCCGGCTCCGTGCGATCCGCTTGCCAGCGCCGTCACCAAGACACGAGACGTGACGTCAGCACAGAAGAAGCGGAGGCGCGATACCCCCCTGCCCGGTCCGGCCTCGCCACTCCCTCGCCGACGGTGCCTTCGTCCGCTTTACCCGCGCGGTTGTCGCCCACCCCATGTAGAGCAGGGACTGGAAGGGCGTAGGGCCGACGAGCGCGAGCGCATCGTCGTGGTCCATCCGCCCGGTCGCGCGGCGCAGGAGCGCGCGGCCCAGACCGAGGGGGTCGAGACTCGGCCCGAGCCCGGTGAGATCACAGAGTTCCAGCCCCGCTCGCGCGAGCGAGACGCCGAGTTCCCCGGGGGTGATGAACATGTCCCAGTCGTGGGTGCCCGGGGGGACCAGGTGCAGCCACTCCTGGAAGACCT
Source organism: uncultured delta proteobacterium (assembly GCA_963815115.1). Classification (GTDB taxonomy): domain Bacteria; phylum Desulfobacterota; class Binatia; order DP-6; family DP-6; genus CAVQLX01. The sequence continues at coordinate 1,208,127 of CAWFFN010000007.1, forward strand.
CGATCACGAACAGCCAGGAAAGCCAGGTCCGGTTGATCGTGTCGAAGAAGAAGAGGCCTCCGGGCCGAAGCACGCGCGCGATCTGGCGGATCACGGCATCGAGGTCGTCGACGTGCTCGAGCACGTCGCAGCAAGAGACGAGGTCGAAGCTTGCGTCGAGAAGGGGAATCGCCTCGCCACGCCCCTGCTCGTAGCGAATCGACAGGCGAGACTCGCGCGCGTGCGAGCGCGCCACCGCGAGCGAACCGCTCGAAGGGTCGACTCCGGTCACCCGCGCCCCGTGCCGAGCGTATGCCTCGCTCATGAGGCCCCCGCCACAGCCCAGGTCCAGCACCTCGAGGTCGTCGTAGCGCAGGCCAAGCGTGCCGAGGACGCCGTTGAGGTACGCGAAGCGTCCCGGGTTGAGCGTGTCGAGGCCGCCGAGCGCGCCACCCGGCTGCCACCAAGTCTCTGCCAGCCGGTCGTAGAGCTGGTTGTCCACGGGCACCACGTCCTTATCGCCAACGCAAGGCGACCGAAGCAAGACCGGCGCATCGTCACTCTTGCCTACGAGGTCCAGGCCGTCCCGGCAGAAGGGCGAAGGGAGGTGAACGTCTGAGTCTCCATGAGCCTACGGCTCACCCAGCAGGACGAAATTGCAGTATTGGAGGTGGCGTCGTGGTTCGGACGTCGGCCCTTCTTGGTACCGCGAGTCCGGTCTGAGTCTGACGCGGGAGCTTCCGGGACCCCGCATTGTTGCTTCGAGCACGGAGAGCAGAGTCGTGAACGCGAGGCTCCTCCGAACCGCGGCACACCACACGACGGAGGGACCGTCCGCAGCGCGGCCGGGTCGGCGCCCGCCTCCGCCGCCCGACGCTACACCTCGCGCTCGGCCCAGGCGAGGGCGCTGCTCCGGGTCATCGTCGCGAGGGAGAACATGAAGTCCACTTCGCCCCCCCTCCGCGACGGCCGCCCCGTACGCGTTCCCGATGCTCGCGTGCTCGGGCTGGACCACCGCGCGGCCGAAGGGGAGCCCGGCCGCCGCACATACCGGCACCCGTCTGCCCCGCAATCCGATGGCCTTCACGGCGCGTGGGTGGGCCCCTTCGCATTGCTACGCGCGCAACAGCAGCGCGAGTTCCAGGGCAGCCTTCAAGAACGCAATGAGTTTCGCGAATTCGTCGTCGGAAAGCTCGCGTGCCGCGTCGTTGCCGCGATAAAGGTTGGCAAATTCACGCTCGCGGCCGGCCTGCACCGCCAGCCGCCCGATGCCCAAGTCCTCCAGTGTGCGCCACACGTCCGGGTTGTATGCCCGGGTGAGGCGCATCACGAATGAAAGCGGGTCGTGCCGGGCGAGCACCGATGCCAGGCGGAGAATGATCTCGAACGGCAGTGCGGCGTTGCCATTTTCGACCAGTGTGAGGAGCGCTGGATCCTGAAGATCGATCGCATCGCCGACTTCGCGAAGGCTTAGGCCCGCTGCCTCCCGCGCTGCCCGCAACAACCCTCCGGCCTTCGCCAATGCCTTCCGCTGTTCGGGCTTGGGCAACACGATGCGGGCAGCTGCCAGCGACACATCGGTCGCCATGCCGGCCATGCCGAGCACCGAGTCGGTCCACGAGCGAAGTTGCCGTGCCAGGCCGAGGAGCGCCGGTTCGCCCGTGCGCGGAACGGCCACCGTTTTGCGCGTCCCTTTGGCAGTCGCGCCGCTCGGTTCGCGTGAAGTCGTTTTGCGTTTCGTGGTTTTGCGGTTCGTCGTCACGCGAGGCCTAGGATCTTTTCGTCGAATGCAGGTATGCACGATGGCATGCTGGGGCACGTTGTGGCAACAATGCGCGGCGCCTGCATGGAGTCTTTGTCGCGTCGGCGGCAGTGCTTGCCCGACTGCGGCACTTGCGCTTGGACGGCCGCCGCGGCGAGCGGGAACTACCCGCTGCGGCACTCGACGTCTCCTTCGCGGAAGACAGATCGACGGGCGAGCCGGCCTTTGTACCTGATCTTCCGAAGCCGCTCGATCACGAACACCTTCTCGGGAACATGTGCTGCTGCATGAACGTCCACGCCTCGCGGATTGAATCGGTGTCGACCCTTCCTTCCAATGTCCTTCATCTGGACCGGCCTCTGTCGCTCCAGTTCGCGCTCAAATCGCGCGGACTTACAGCTTCGCACCGGATCACCTTTGTTGCTCACCGCCTTTCGTGTATTTGGCGCCGGAAAGGAGGGCTCGATGCCGAGACAGAAGAGCTTGTTGACGATCATCCGGAACCTGGTGCAGCAGGAAGTGCGCTCTGCAGTTCAGGCGTTGCTCGGGAGCTTCTCTACCGCGAAGCCATCGAAGAACGGGCGTCGCCGTCGCAGGCGTCGGCGTGGCTCTGGCCGGCCGCCGGGATCGAAAAACAAGAAGGCGTGAGGTCTGATGGCGAAGGCCGACGCACCTTGGACGCAGTTGGCGACCCGCATCCCGCAGGAGCTGCACTGTCGCCTCAGACTGTGCTGCGTGACGCACGACATCGTCCTCATGCACTTCGTGGCGAGGGCGAGTGAGGAGAAGCTCGACGGGAGCGAGGGTCGAAGAAGAAGCCCGCCTGACACGCGCTGGGGCCTTCTGCTGCGCCGACGCCTGAGTCCCAGTGCACCCCGTGGCAGCACGATGCGGTGCCCGACTAGCAGGACGCCGGGCCGTGAGGCCGTTCCCCGCATCCGCGCCACGAGGCCGCTCGAGCCGGACCACCCGAACACGGTACGCACACGCGTCGTGCTTCACGCTTACCCCCTGCCCACGACGTGGTCTTGGCGCTCCTCGACTGCGGCCACAGCGAGCCAGTCCCCCGGGGGACCTGAAGGCCGGCCATCTGCCGCACCACCACCGGAGCCAGCAGGAGGACGACGAGGATCCCCATGGCGTACGAGGCGAACACGATGACGCCCGCCGCGGCGGCGCGCGGGACGCCGCGGCGTGCCAGGCGGTCCACGACCGGGTCGAGGAGATAGCCAATTGCCATGCCGAGCACGAAGGGCAGCAGCACCTTGCGCAGGAGCCAGAGCGCGAACACGAACGCCGCGAGGAGCCCGAGCCAGAAGCGTGCCGGGTGCGCCGTCATGAAGGCCCCATAGTGGACACGCGCGCGTCAAGTCCAACCCGGACGGCGACACCCAGGCGGCTGGCCGAGGACACGCGACCGTGCGCGGACCCGCTCGCCCCGGCAACCACCGGGGTACTCGGAGGCTCTCTGCTGACTCCCCTTAAGTGATGCGCGTGATCGCGTGATAGGCGAGTAGGACGACGACGGCACCGATCACGGCGACCAGGAGGCTGTAAAGATTCAGGCCGGTCACCCCGGCCGCGCCACATCGCACGGAGGAAGACGGAGTGGCCACGGATCCCCTGTTCGCGTCACTGGTCCTGAGTGCCCTAGGCTGCCTGGCGATCCTGGGCATCGGTCGGGCGCTGATGCTGTCAGCCCGCGGTGCCGGATCATCGCCATCGACCGAGAACGCACAGATCGACCGCGATCGGCCGGGCGCATTGGTGACCGGGGGCATCTTCGGCCGCAGCCGCAACCCAGTGTATCTGGGCCTCGCCCTGCTGGCGTTCGGAGTGTTCCTCGTCCTGGGACCGCTCGTGCTCTTGTTGCTGGCGATCGTCTTCCTGGTCTACTTCCAGGTCCTGATCCGCCGCGGAGAACGGTTCTTGGCCGAACACTACGGTAATGCCTACCGGGAGTACGCCCGGTCTGTCGGCCGGTGGTGGACGTGGCGGCTGGGCGACGGTGCTCGGCGGACGAAGACATGAAGAGCTCCGTATACTCGAATCGCCTGCAGGAGGTCGGCGAATGGAGGACGCCATGCAGTTCGACACAATCGGGGTGACGTGCGATGGGCCGCTGGGGCGTCTGATGCTGGCGCGGCCCGACCGCCTCAACGCGATGGGCGCTGCGATGCTTCAAGAACTGGCCGAAGCCGCCCACTGGTTCGATCGCCAGCCGGAGGTGCGCGTGGTCATCATCAGCGGCGCGGGCCGCGCGTTCAGCGCCGGCGCGGACCTCCAAGATCGGCCGATCGCCGCGGCGGCGCCGGAGTCCGGGAACGCCTGGGGGATGCGTCGAGAAGTCGGCCAGTACGGGCTCCGTATGGCGGACGCCATCGAGCAGATGCGGCCGATCACCATCGCACAAGTGCACGGTTACGCCGTCGGCGGCGGGTTGGTGCTGATGGCTGCCTGCGATCTTCGCGTGGCGGCGGAGGACACGGTCTTCTCGATTCCGGAGATCGAGCTCGGTATTCCTCTCGCGTGGGGAGGCATCCCGCGACTGGTGCGTGAGATCGGGCCGGCGCTGACGAAAGAGTTGGTGATCACCTGCCGCCGCTTCACGGCAGCCGAGGCCAAGGCGGCGGGGCTGATCAATCGCGTCGTGCCTGCGGCCCAGCTCCACGCCGAGGTGGAGACGTTGGCGCGCACAGTGATCGAGAAGCCACCGGTGCCCGTGACCATCACCAAGGAACACGTCAACGCCATCGCACGCGCGATGAGCGCCGGCTTGACCGGGTTCGCCGACGGCGACATGCTACTCGGTGTCGCGTCTGATCCAGAATCGCGTGCCGCCGCAATCGCGTACATGGAACGCTGGGTGAGGCGCAAGGGAACCGGGGAACGTTCGCCCTGACAAGTGGGGCCGGCGTCCCTGCCGGTCCGTTGAGAACGCCAGTCTGTTCGGATGAAGCCACTGCTCGAGCCGATCGGGCACATTCTTCCGGCGGAGTACGAGCAGGCGTACTACCCTACCGGGCTCACGAAACTCCAGCCATGGGGGCCGGAGTCATGTAACGAAGCCTCCGGAGAACTCGGGGCGGTTCAGGAGACGACCTTCCGCGCCGGACGCCGGAGGTTCGTGACGATGAAGCCGATGCGCGGGTACAGCATCCCGGGATGCCACCCCACTTGCCCGTCCCTCAGATCACACCGTCGCGCGTGAGGCGCGCGAGCTCGGTCCCGTCGAGTCCGAGGATCTCGCCGTACACGTCGCGATTGTGCTCGCCGAGGAGCGGCGAGCGCGTCACCGTGGTCGGCGAATCGGCGAGCTTGACCGGGTTGCCCGGGACGTCGAGCGTGCCGCGTGTCGGGTGCTCGATCGTCGTGATCATGCCGCGCGCGCGCAGGTGCGGGTTGGTGAGGATGTCGCGGGTGTCAAAGACGGCGCCGCAGGGGACGCCGTTCGCCGCCATCGCCTCCATGACGGTGACCTTGTCGCGCGTACCGGTCCACTCCTCGATCATGGTGTGCAGCTCCGCCTGGTGGTGGTTGCGCCAGTTGACGTCGCCGTATTCGGGGTGACCGATCAGGTCGGCGCGGCCGATGGTCGTCAGCACGCCGTTCCACATCGCGGGGCTGTTGATCATCATGTACGCGTAGTCATTGTCGCCACCCGGCGCACACTTATAGAGGTCGCTCGGCGCGAGCACCGGGATGCGGTTGCCGCTGCGTATCGTCGGGTAGCCGGTGATGTAGTGGGCCAGCATCGACGGGCGCACGAAGTTGACGACCGCCTCCTGCATCGAGACCTCGACGCGCTGCCCCCGGCCCGTCTGCAGGCGCTGGATGTACGCGGCGAGAATGCCGACCGCGCAGTGGACGCCGCTGCCCGTGTCGCCGAGCGTGATCCCGAGCTTGATCGGCGGCCCGCCGAGCTCGCCGTTCACGCTCATCGCGCCGCCGGTTGCCTGCGCGATCATGTCGAAGGCCTTGAAGGACGCGTACGGACCGCTGTCGCCGAAGCCGCGGATCGTCGCGTAGATGAGGTCGGGGTGGAGCGCGGACAGGGCGTCCCACCCGAGCCCCCACTTGTCGAGGGTGCCGAGCGTGAAGTTCTCGATGAGCACATCGAAGCGCGGCAGCATCTGCCGGAACAGCGCCCGGCCGCGCTCGTCCTTCAGGTTGAGCGTCACGCTGCGCTTGTTCGCGTTCAGCAGCACGAAGTAATAGGCATCGGTGCAGGGGGTGTCGGGGATCATGCGGCGGCCTTGGTCGCCGCCGTCGGGGTTCTCCACCTTGACGACGTCGGCGCCGAGCCAGGCGAGGAGCTGCGTGCACGACGGACCCGCCTCGAACTGCGTGAGGTCGAGAATGCGTATGCCGGAGAGTGCGGCCATGGAGCACTTGCTCACCCATCTCCGCCTGACCGTCAAGCAGCAGACGCCTCTTGAGGAAACGATCAGGAAAAGGCAGCAAGGCGCGGGCTGAGAGCTGATCCCCGTCATGCTCCCATCGCTGAGACGCCCGAGACAGCCATGACCGGCTGCGCCGGCAGGACAGTCGTGTCATAGTCCCCGGAGCCGGCGCCCGGCCTACACCGCCGCGCCGGCCTCCGGCTTGCCAAAGCGAGGGAGACGCCGTACCCATTCTGACGAAGCTGAAGGACTTCCTCGACGCGAACCACGTCGTCTACGAAGTCCGTTCGCACCAGCGCGCACTCACTGCCCAGGAGGTGGCCGCAGCCCAGCACGTCCGGGGGCGGGAGGTTGCGAAGGTGGTCATGCTGCGCGCCGGTGACGAGTACGTGATGGCCGTGCTGCCGGCGCCCTATCATGTCGACATCGCGCGCTTGGGCGACGCGACCGGGAAGCACGACCTCCGGCTCGCGACCGAGGCGCAATTCGCCGGACTCTTTCCGGGCTGCGAGCCGGGCGCCATGCCGCCGTTCGGAAACCTGTACGGGGTGCCGGTCTGGGTCGACAGATCGCTCACGCAGGACGAGGACATCTTCTTCAACGCCGGCAATCACGAGCAGACGGACGGTTCATCTCTCCTACGCCGACTTCGCTCGTCTGGTGCAGCCGAGGATCGCGTCTTTCGGCATGGGGCTGCCAGTCGAGTGAGCGCGTTCGATTGAAAGGGAGGAGCGATGGCGAAAAGGAGCGGCCCGGTGAAGCGCCGGGCGATGGCGAAGAGGAGCGCGCCGGTAAAGCGCGGGGCGATGGCGAAGAGGAGCGCGCAGATGTCGCGGGAGGCACGGGCCGCCTATCGCGAGATCCGGAAGGGGCTCGATCACGTGGCCCGGTCGATCAAGGAGATCCGGATTGGGCTGCGCAAGACCGAGCGGAGGATCGAGGCGGACGCCCGGAGACGGATTCGCGCGTTGCGCGCGGAGGCCCGGGCCCAGCTCGCGGTGTTGCAATCGCGGCAGGGCGAGGCGGCCCGCCGGCTCCGGCGGCTCGCGGACGCTGCCGGCGGCTCGTGGCAGGAGATCAAGCAGGCGGCCGACCGCGCCCTGGCCGACGCGCGCACGGTTGCACAGTCCGTGGCGACCCGCTTCCAGGAGGCGCTCCAGAAGTGAGCCGCTTGACTTGCTCCGGAAGGTGAGCATCGAGCCCGCGTGAAGGCTGCTCTCGACAGTATCGCGCCGCCGGCGCGGGGCCTGTTGGTGCTCGAGGGACGCGCGTTGCTCGAGCTAGCCGCGCTGGGCCCTGCCTACCCGCTGCTCCGGCGGGCGCCACGGGGTGACGGCCATCCGGTGCTGGTCCTGCCGGGCCTGATGGCCAGCGATTTCTCCACCGGCGCGCTGCGCAGCTTCCTGCGTGCGCGCGGCTACCGGACCCACGGCTGGAAGCTGGGTCGCAACCTCGGTCCGACACCGGAGCGCGCCGCCGGCATGGTCGCCCGGCTCGAGGAGCTGCATGCGCAGGAGGGCCGGCGCGTCAGCCTCATCGGCTGGAGCCTGGGAGGCATCGACGCGAGAGAGCTGGCCCGTCGCTTCCCGTCTCTGGTCCGTCAGGTGATCACCTTGGCGAGCCCGTTCCGCGACGTGGACGCAACCAACGTGCCCCGCTTCCTGCGCACCGCCGCAACCCGCCGACCACTGCCCGACCAGGAGGCCATGCGCGCCCGGCTCTCGACGCCGCTGCCGGTGCCGTCGACGGCAATCTACAGCCGAAGCGACGCCATCGTCGCGTGGCAGAGCTGCCGGGAGGACGAGGGGCCGCTCAGCGAGAACATCGAGGTGGCGAGCAGCCACCTCGGGATCGGCCATCATCCGATCGTGCTGCTGACGATCGCGGATCGTCTCGCGCCGCCCGAGGGGGCGTGGCGGCCCTTCGCGCGGCCCCCGCGCGGGCGTTGGCCGCTGGTGCCGAGAACGAGCGGAGCGGAGGCATCGCCGCGAGCCCGATAGGCGCAAAGGGCGAATGGCTTCATTGTGCGCCCTAACTGACCGACGCACCTGCGAGGACCGCGCCGATTCCGATGCTCACATTTCAAGACGGCCTTCGCTTGTAGATCTGCCCCTCGCGCATGACAACGTGCACGCGGCCGGCATCCTGGAGCAGGGTGACGTCGTCGAGCGGCTGGCCGTCCACGAGGATCAGATCGGCGAGTTTTCCCTCTTCGACGCTTCCGATCCGATCGGCGAGCCCAAACAGGCGAGCGTTGGTTCGCGTCGCCGAGAGGACCGCCTCGTGTGCCCCGAGGATCTTCGCCTTGAGGGACAGCTCCATCGCCTTGAACGGTTGCATCGAAGCGAGGACGTCGGAGCCCGAGCAGATCTGCAGCCCCGCTGCCCGCGCGACTTCGAGCGAGCGCAACCCGCCGGCCTTGGCCTTGTTGATCTTGGCGAGCATGTCGGCTCGCACACCCTGCGACTCACCAAAGGCGCTGATCAGCTCGTAGGTGGTGAGCGTGGGCACGAAGAAAGCGTCCGCGTTCTTCATCGCCGCAGCCGATTCCTCGTCGAGGAAGTTCGCGTGCTCGATGCTGCGAACGCCCGCCTTCACCGCGTTCATAATGCCCCGTGGCGTATAGACGTGGGCGAGGGTGGTCTTCTCCCGCGCCGTCGCTTCGTAGGCGGCGGCCGCCATCTCCTCGATGGTGAACTGCGTCTGCTCCAGCTCGTCGGTGGGCGACATGCACCCGCCGCCGCCCATGATCTTGATCCCGTGTGCGCCAGTGCGCAGGATCTCGCGCGCAGCTCGCCGCATCTCGTCCGGCGAGTCACAGATGCGAGGCGGCGCGAAGAGACCATAGCTCCCCTCCACGGGGGCGTGACTGTGGTGTGGCTCGCGCCAGTCGCCGTGCCCGCCGGTCTGTGACAGACACGGACCGACGAAGAGGACGCGCGGACCACGGAGAAGCCCGCGCTCGATCGCCTGGGCAAAGCCCCAGTCGATGCCGAAGGCGTCACGGACGGTGGTGAAGCCGGCGTCGAGCGTCTGCTCGAGCACGTCCTTGATGCGCAGCGCCATCGTCGCTGGAGAGTCGCGACGCGCCTTGCCAGGATCCGTCTCGATAATGGCGCAGTGGACGTGGGCGTCGGTGAGACCCGGCATGAGCGTCCGCCCGCCGCAGTCGATGCGCTCGGCGTCGTGCGGCAGCTCGGATTCGCCACCGCGCACGACGCGCGCGATCCGATCGCCTTCGACGACCACCGTCGAACGCGCCGCCGGTTCGGCGCCGGTGCAGTCGAGTAGAGTGCAGTCGCGAAATGCGACGACGCTCATCGGCGTTCACGAGTACGCCAACCAGTGCGCGCAGTGCAAACTCTGCGTTCGTCGTCGGCAGCGGTCGATGGTTCGCAACAGGGATGCTCGGCTGCGGCATCGTCCGCCCGTGCACGCTGCGGTCCAGCACGACGCAGCGTGTTCCGCCGGGCGCGGACGGGTGTCCCCGCACACGGGCGGGTCGGCGGGCGTGAGCCGCGCCGGTCGCCCGCCTCGCGGGTGCATTGACGCCACCGTCCCATCGGAAGGCGAAGGTCCAACGGAAGTCCGACGCGATTCGTCATAGCCCTTCCGAGCACGTCTCACGGGACTTCCTGTCGACAACGGTCAGCGGAGTGCTGCACCACTTGGAGGCGGAGGGGCTCGTTCAGCCGGAGCCTGAACAATGGCGCTCAAGCAGACCGCTGCACGCGCTCCGGCATACCTACGCGTGTGGTACTTGAGGCCGATTCGCCCAGTCCCTCGGTCTTCGCCGATGCCGAAGGCGTCCAGACTTCGTGGTGCCGGCGGCCGTCGGGGGACTACCTGGACGCGGACGCGGTCCTTCCCGCGATCCGAGTGACCACCTAGCCTCGTCGACGACGAGACCTGGCGCACGCGCCCGCGCAGTTGATCGCGGCCATGTGGTCGCGGACGTGGACCCCCTGAGCGGCCGATAGCCAAGACGAGCGGCCTCCCCGTCCCTTCGCGCAGGGCCGCCTCACTCGAGGTCTGCGTCGTAGGAGTCGCAGGCGGGAAGCGACGGCTCGACCCGCAGCGATCGGAGCGTGCACCTTCCCCGGATGCGGTCGAATGAAGTGGACTTCTCCCGCACCCACCGCCGCCTCACCAAGTACGGCCGGGCGTTCTGATCGAGTTCATCGTCGGCTAAGGCGAGCAAGTCGTCGAGCGAGAGGCCGACCAGGTTGGGACTATCGAACGCCCCGATCGTGAACGTCGCCCACCCCGTGCGGTTCGTGGTGAAGGCATCGGGGTGAGCGGAACGATCACCAGTGCGTGGCATCGCGCGGTGTCCTCTCGAGCGTGTCGCGGACGACCGTTTCGACCTGTGCATCAGTGATCCGCCGGGGCGCACCGGGCCGCGGTTCATCGAGCAAGCCCTCGAGCCGGCGCGCCACGAACCGCGCCCGCCATTTCCCCACCATCTGTTGCGTCACACGTACGCGCGCCGTTGCAGCGGTGTTCGGCGCGCCGGTCGCGCACGCGAGCACGATGCGCGCCCGCTGCGCGAGCGCCTGCGCCGTCTTTGGCCAGCGCGCCCACTGCTCCAGCGTCTCGCGCACCGTCGCCATCACCAGCAGCTCGGCCTGCGGTCGCCCCGGCGTGTTGAAGGACGCCGAGGCGGGGCAGATTGCCGCTCAGGGGTTGATGTCGGCCCACACGCCGGCCGCGTGGTCGGATGCGGCGCGACATTCGAGAAGGATATCCCCTTCAATCAGGACGCCACTGGTCACTTCCTCCTGAAGCCCGTCCAGATGGGGATATCGAGCTGCGGCCCGACGCTCATCGACCTCGTGTTCAAGACCACGGACTCGGACGGCATGTCCACCGTGGCGGTCCGGCGGGTGATCCTCGCGTTCCCCGCCTGCTGGGACGGGCAGAACCGCTGGAGCGGGTTCCCGGCACGGGTCTTACGCTACCGATACACCGTCGGCTTCGAACACCCTGCCGCCGCTTCGCTCGCGCTCCCAATGGCCCGGGCGCCCGGGCATGCGCGGCGCCTCGGTCCAGAAGAACGTGAAGCGATCGACGCCGGAGGGAAGAACGGCCTCGTAGCCCCCGTCCGGCCGGGGCGTGAGCGGAACGTTGTAGACCGGATCCCACCTCCCGTCCGCGTGGGCGACTCCAGCATGGACGTAGCCGCTCCCGCTGACGCGTACCCGCAGGCGGCGGTCCGCCGGGAAGTGCTTGCGCTCGAACGTCCAGAGGGCCGTGTCGCCAACGTCTCGCGGGCATTCCGGAAGCGTCGCCGCTCCGGACTCCTTCAGGGCGACGGTCGCCATGGCGATCAGATCGATGGTCCGGAGGTAGCCGCGATGCAGGTCTGTGATCGGCCGCCCGGGCGTCTCGAGCATCGCGCCGCCGACGTCGATGACGATGCCCACCCCCTCGGCCATCGCCCGGTCGATGCCGGCCGGCGCATCGGAGTTCCCGACGTACGCGACCTCGTCGGGATCGAGCTCCGGAATCGAGGGGACGGATTTCTGCCTCGAGAGTCGCACCAGCGCGGCGAACCCCTCGGCCTTGGCGTTGCCCGCGCTCGTGGATACCAGCCGGAACGCGCCGTCCTGAAAGATGTACAGCTCGTTGCCGCCCGAGAGGACCAGGAGCACATTGGCGAGCAGACGCGAGCGGGGACCGAGCGCGACGATCAGAGGCCGCAGGAGACGGTAGTAGAACCAATCGAAGGGCGCTGCCGCATTGAAGACGAAGACGCCGCCCGCCGCGAGAAATTCCGCGAGCACCTCGATGACGCCGTGCTCGAGGTCACCCCCGCAGAACGCCGTCAGCATGTCGTCGAGGTCGGTCACGGTCGCGCATCGACCCGTCTTCCGGATCGTGACCAGGAACCCCTCGAGCGCGACGACCTGCGCCGGGGACAGGTCCAGCAGCAGGTCCTGCTGCATCTCTCCAGGCGATCTCCGCTGTTCGGACGTCGCCGCCCGGAAGTAGGCGCCGAGCATCTGCGTGATGTGAGCCTCCCCCCACGGCTCCGGCGAGGTCTCGCCCTCCGTCGTCTCGTAAGCGAGGCGCACGAACAGCGGTCCCACCTCGACGAGCCGTGCGGGTCCACCCGGCGTGACGGCCACCCAGCCGAAGTCCGTGAGGAGGAGGCCTCCGTTGCCAGTCCCATGCTGGCGGCCGACGTCGATCGCGATGTAGTCGCGTCGGAGCCACGAGCCGGGCGCGTAGCGGATCTCGCCGTTCTTGCTCGCGGTGTGCCCGATGATCTGGGGCAGCAGACTGTCGTGGTACCGGTAGTGGTCCACCTCGCCGAGATCGGGGGTGAAGATGCCCGCGGGCTCGTAGCCGACCTCGCCGGGAAGACGTGGCTCCCGCGCATGACTGGTCCCGGGGCGGAAGATCTCGTGGGGCAGGTCGCGGGTAGTGATCCGCTCTCGTTCGACGAGCGCGCAGCGCAACACGTCGTTCACCCAGGACGCGATCTCGCTCGGGTCGCATGCGCCGCGCTCGCGCATCGCCATGTCGACGATGTTCGGAAGGATGCCGCCGTGGACGAACAGCTTGTCGTGGTCGAAGTACGCGGCGCGGACGACCAGCCCGGGATGTCGGTCGGGGTGGAGCGCCGCCTCCCTGATCGTCGGCCACAGGCGGTACCCGGGGGACCCCTCTCCGCCCTGACCGCCCTCCCCGTCCACGTAGAGATCGTGGTTGCCGAGCGTCCACACGATCCTCCCGCCGGCGGCGTGCGCCTGGCAGGCGAGGCGGTGGATGAAGTCGAACACCTCCTGGAGATCTCGTCCGTGGCCCACGTCCCCGGTGAACACGAGCGTCCCGTCGCGTGCGAGCCACTGGTCCGACGAATCGATGAAGCCGAGGGCGCGCAGGACGTCCTTCAGCGCGTGCAGCTCACCGTGGACGTCTCCGACGACGCCCACCCGCTTCGTGCAGTGCTTGAGGAGGTCCGAGACGTCACGATGCGCCGCGACGGCCCTCTCGAGCCGCACGTCGTCCACGACGACGTCCTCCACCTCGAGGACGTGGACCTCGTATGGAGCCAGGCCGAAGGCGAAGCCACGGCGCGCGAGGTCCTCGCCGGAGCGGACATACGTCTCGCCCGTGAAGACGTCGTGCAGGTGATAGTGGATCGCCGGATCGTCCTGGACGTCCACTTCCGGCGGCAGGCGCAGCCGGCCCCAGTGCTTCACGAGCCTCGGCGCGCCGTCCGAGACGTTCGCGATCAGGACCAGCGGCCTCTCCCGATGGATCCTCAACCCCGCCCGGAACTGCGCGAGCGGACGCTCGTCGTGTACGCCGAGGACGGGCAGCGGGCGGTCGTAGATCGCGTCGGACGCCGGCGGTTCGAGGATGGAGTGGAGCAGGCGGCCGAGCGGGTGTCTCGAGAGCGTCCAGAGCTGGACATGCAGGACGGTGTTGATGCCGTGGGAGCCTCGTTGCTGCCACGTCCGGTCGAAGCGACGGAGGCTGAAGTCCCCGTGGCCCTGCTGGATGCTGCCGGAGGCGACGTGGAAGTCGCGCACGATCTGCGCGGCTTCGGCGGCACTCTCGCGCGGAACGTCGGGCGAGGCGGTGGCGTTCTGCTCTACGCGCCAGAGGGCCCACCGGCTGCCGTCCCGCGCCGCCCGCAGGAGGTCCTCGAGCGAGCGTTGGTCGGTCGGGCATGCGGCCAGAGGATCCTGGACCTCCCGAGCGCCGCCGGCGACTTCGATCACGCCCATGTGCGGATCGAAGATCGTGAGTCGTTCCGCCGCTCCGGAGCCGATGAGGCCGACGTTCAGGATGGAGAAATCGAGGTGCGAGACACCGTACCGCCACAGGTCCTGCATGAACCGCGTGTAGCGCCCCTCCAGCTCTCGCGCCGCGGCGGGGCGTCCCGCCCGGACCTCTTGTTCGATCGCGACCGCGAGAGGCGTGACGAACGGCTGGATCACCAGGACGGAGACGACGACACCGTCGAGCGCCCGCTTGTCGTTCGCAAAGTCGTCGGGATAGTGGACACGGAGCGTCCTGGGAGCGTTTCCGAGGGAACGCACGATCCCGATCGACCGGAAGCGCTCGAGGAGCTGCCGTTGCTCGCCGGTCAGCAGCCCGTACGCACTCTCGGCGAGGTACACCCGGTTCGGTACGGCGAGCGGCCCGTATGCCTCGAAGGAGCGGATATGCTGCCAGATCGCGGGATGGAGGGAGCCGTCCGGCTGCACGCCGTGATCACGCGCCCACTCGCGTTGCGGCTGCATCCCCGAAGGCGCGAGCGGCGGGATGCCTTCCTGGCTCTTCGCATACTTCACCACGAACCGGTTCGCGGGCTCCGCCAGCGCCATGACATGGTAGCCCTCTCCGAGAAGACGCAACCCGCCGTCCAGGGACTGGAGTACCTCGCGATCATCGGGCAGGTCGTCGGCGTCGAGAAAAGCCGCGCGCGTGACGGGTATCAGCTCGGCATCGAGGATGCGGTCCCGGATCCAGTTGGCACCCCCGTGACCCTCGTCGCGGTGATAGGCTCGCAGCACTCGTTCGAGAATCGCCTCGAATCGAGATTCGACGAGCTCGTGCGCGGAGGATTCGTCTCTGGCGGTCCCGTTGCTCATGGTCGATCGGGAGCGGTGAGATGACAAGACCCTTCAGAGCCAATCGAGGCGGCCGGTCAAGACGCTTTCTCACCTCGCCTGTCCCATGTCCCGCACCGCCGGCTTGATCGAGTGACTCGCGCCGGTCGGCTCGCCATCGCGGCGATCGCTTGACCGCCGGCGTCGCCGGGGGGCCGCGGCTACCGCACGGATCGGCACGAGCCCGGCGCACGACGCGAACCAAAGGAGCGTGGCCGACGCCCCGTACGGGGCAGGGGCCGTGCTCCGACGGGCAGCGTCGACCTGCCCTGAATAGAGAGCGCCCCTATGCGTGGACGACGTGGGCGTTCCCAGACCAAACTTGGAGAACCTACCCCCCCTGCGGCGCTCTGCCACGCTGAGCGAGTCCGACATCGCCACCGTGCTCGGCACAGCCTCCGCGGTGCGAGATCAGGCGCTGCTGGCTGTGCTCCTCGGTGAACGATCGATGCGCGTAGAGCAGGCGCTGGGACGCGGGCCTACGGAGAGAGCCGTGTCTTCGGGCGCGCATGACCGGCAGCCATCGAAACAGTCGCGACACCCTAGTCGACCACTCCCACCTTACCGCCATTGCGACATGCTCGTTCGAAACTCGTTTCACGCGCCGGATCCTGGTATGAGGAGACCCCCCGCATCGCGGACGAGGAGACATCGGATGGCGGACACACCTCGACCCTCGGGACCCCTGAGTGGAATGCGTGTCCTGGACTGCACGCACGTCATCGCCGGTGCGTGGTGTTCGATGTTGCTTGCCGACCTGGGCGCCGACGTCATCAAGATCGAGCCGCCCAAGGGCGAGGTGACGCGCACCTCAGTGGGACCGTTTCGCGCCTACGACTTCATCAACCGCAACAAGCGTGCGATCGCCGTCGACATGGCGAAGCCCGACGGCGCGGCGGCACTCCGGCGTCTGGCGGTTTGGGCCGACGTCTGGGTGGAGAACTTTCGTCCCGGCGCGCTCGACCGAATTGGGCTCGGCTACGACGATCTCACTCGAGTCAATCCGGCACTCATTTACTGCTCGATCTCGGGCTTCGGGCACGACGGTCCGTACCGCGAGCGCGGCGGGCTCGACCTGGTCACACAAGCCATGAGCGGCATCATGAGCTTCGTCGGCCACCCAGGCGGGACGCCCGCTTCGACAGCCGTGCCCATTTCCGATCTGAACGCCGGAACCTTCGGCGCGCTCGGGGTCGTCGCCGCGTGGGCTCACCGCCAGAAGAGTGGCGAAGGGCAGCGCGTCGAAGCGACGTTGCTCGAGTCGGCGCTCGTCTACACCGTATGGGAAGCGGGGATGTACTTCACCCTCGGCGCAATCGCCCAGCCGCGCGGCTCGAAGCACCCTCTCGCCGCACCCTACGAGGCGCTCAAGACGGCTGATGGGTGGATCGTCGTTGGGGTCAACAACCAGAGCCTCTGGCAGCGCTTCTGCGAGGCGACTGGGCAAGCGGCGCTCCGTGACGATCCGCGCTTCGCCGACGCAATCTCGCGCGTCATGAACCGAGAGGAGCTGAAAGTGGCGATCGAAGCGCGTCTGACCACCGACACGACGGCGGCTTGGCTGGACAAACTGCTGGGACAGGGCATTCCCTGCGGGCCGATCAATACCATCGACCAGGCACTCGCCGACCCGCAGGTGCAGGCGCGCGGGCTGATCGTACGCATGGGTAACCGCGACTTCATCGGCAGTCCCATCCGCATGTCGCGAACACCACCGGGGTTGCGTCGCGGTCCAGCAGAAATCGGTGAGCACAGCCGCGAGGTCTTGATCGAGGCGGGCTTTTCGGCCGGTGAGGTAGAGGACCTGCTCGCCAGCGGAGCGCTGCTGCAAGGAGCACAGGCATGACGGGGACGATTCACCTCAGACGCGAAGGCGAGCACATCGCCCTGCTCGAGATCGACAACCCGCCGCGCAACATGCTCGGCACGGCCATGCGGGCAAAGCTGCGCGAGGGCCTCGCGCAACTTGCCGCTGATCTTTCCGTACGGGCCGTCGTCGTCAGCGGTCGCGGGAAGGCGTTCTGCAGCGGCGACGACCTGCGGGAGGAGTTCGAGGCGGTCGCGGGAGGCAGCGAGAGGGGCGCGAACCTCCTCGACTTCGGCCGGCTGCTCGACCAGGTGGAGTCGTTTCGGGCGCCTGTGATCGCCGCGATCAACGGCTGGTGCGTGGGTGGCGGCGTCGAGCTCGCGCTCTGCTGCGACCTGCGCCTCGCTTCGACGGACGCGAAATTCGTCTGCGCCGGCGTGAATATCGGGCTCACGGCGTCGGCTTACCGTCTGCCCCGCCTCATCGGCGTCGCCCACGCCAAGCACATGCTCTTCACCGGTCAACCGTACGACGGGGAGACCGCCGCGCGCTTCGGGCTGATCAGCGATATCCATCGCCCAGACGAGCTGCTCCCTGCCGCCCTGCGGCTCGCGGAACGGATCGCGTCGCGCGCCCCGTTGTCCGTCGAAGCGAGCAAACGACTCGCCAGCAGCGCTCTTGACCTGACGCCGCAGGAAGCTCTCACGGCGCAGGCCACGGAGCTCGCGACGCTGATTGGCACCGCCGATCACCTTACCGCGGTGACGGCCTTCCTGGAGAAGCGCACACCGGTGTTCACGCGCAGCTAGTTGCTGAGCTGAACTGGGCTATCCTCGAGCACTTTCGCGATTCGGCAAATCCACGTCGGCAAGCCGCGCCGGGGGAACTCCCGATCCACAACTCTCCTAAGAAACTTCGACAGGCTCGCTCCCCGGACTCTTCACCAGCGCGTAGCCCAATTGTTCACCATGGATACTCCGGTACACGAGCCAGGCGATGCCGTTCACCGCGCCCTCGACGACCGGCCCGCCGAGCTTGGCCGACATGCACGCGATGTTGACCTGCATCGCCTCGACCAGCTCAGTCAGTCCCGCGGTCGCGTCGACGGCGAGGCCGGTCACGCCTCGAAGGTCTGCGATGTGGTTGCGAGGTGCACGAGTCGCGGAACCTTCCCTCTTCCGACCGGTCACGTCATCCATCCACCGTCCCTCCGTGACTGCAATCCCTGGGGACCAGATGAGCGGGCCGACGGCCACCTCCTGGCCGCGGTGTAGCTCCGACCGGGCCGACCTGGCAAACGACCTCTGCTCTCGCACGGCCGGACCCCTGTCGGACACTCGCGGATGCGCCCCAGTTTCGTCAGGCCGTGTTCAGGCGCTTCACGGGCTACACCGATGTGAGCGATACCAAGTCCCCCCTTCGTACTGAGCTATTTCAATAGCTTGCGCGTGGCGCCGGGTGCGCGACAGCGCCGAGTCGAGGCTGGTTCCCCAACGTTGCCCCAAATTGCCTGACGAGGGGTCACTTCGCCTTCTGGATCGCCGGCACGGCCGGCGTCGTGCCACGCTGGGCGGCGAGGTAGGCCTTGGGACGCTCGGCTGCCTCGGCCTGCGCTGCGTCGCGGCGACGTCGTAGCGTTCAAAAGGGCGATTTCCCTTCGCCCCTACCACCCGCTTGCGCGGCGCGTCTACCAGCCCGCCGCCTCTCCCGTGAGGAGAGCACGGAGAGTGCCCGCGGCGCCGTCCACATGCATCTCGAAGGATCGCTCGAGCCCGAGCTGGCCCTCGCGCTCGCCCGCCGAAACGGCATCCGGCTCCGCACACGCACGGTCGAGGAGCTCCGCGCCTCCTACCGGTTCACGAGCCTGCAGGCCTTCCTCGACGTCCACTACGAGATCGCCTCGACGCTCGTCACCGAGGACGACTTCCACGACCTCACCCGCGCCTACCTCGAGCGTGCCCGCTGCGACAACGTCCGCCACGCCGAGCTCTTCTTCGACCCACAGGCGTACCTTGCCCGCGGCGTCGACTTCGCCACCGTCGTCAGGGGTATCCGGCGTGCGCTCGAAGCGGGACGACGGGACCACGGTATCGGCTCGCACCTCATCCTGTGCTTCCTCCGCCACCTGAGCGAGGACGCTGCCATGGCCGCCCTCGAGCGCGCGCTGCCGTTCAAGTCCTGGCTCGTCGCCGTCGGGCTGATTTCCTCCGAGCTTGGCCATCCGCCGGCGAAGTTCGCGCGCGTGTTCACCCGTGCTCGAAGCGAGGGCCTCCGCGTGGTCGCGCATGCCGGTGAGGAGGGGCCGCCGGAGTACGTGCGCGAAGCGCTCGACGTCCTCGGCGCTGAGCGCATCGATCACGGCGTGCGCGCGCTCGAAGATCCCGCCCTCGTCGCCCGCCTCGCGCGCGAACAGGTCCCGCTCACGGTCTGCCCGCTCTCGAATCTGCGGCTCGGCGTCGTTCCGTCGCTGGAGGCGCATGGATTGAAGCGCCTTCTCGACGCTGGCGTTCTGGTCACCGTCAACTCGGACGATCCCGCGTACTTCGGCGGCTACGTGGCCGACAACTACCTCGCCGCCGCACGCGCGCTCGGGCTCGAACGCGCAGACCTGCATCGGCTGGCCGCGAACTCCTTCCGGGGGGCCTTTCTCCCCGAGGCCATCAAGCGCGCGTTTCTTCGCGAGCTCGACGACTACGTGGAGGCGCCCTGATTTCCAGCTGGCGCCTCCTCGCGGCGCTCGGCGCGCGAGCTCGATCAGTCGAAGCTTCCGCGGGACGCACAAACGTGGATCAATCTCCACTTTAAGTTCACACACGGGATCGGGCTCGCCATTGAGCCCGGTCAACCGCTTCGACGGGGAGGGCCTGCCGATCTTCCACGTCAAGGACATTCCCCCGGTCTCACCGAGCGGTCTGCGCTTGGACCGTCCCGAGTTGTACTTCAGCGAGGCGGCGAGCCCCTATGTCGTCGTGGGTGCCGGCACGACGGAATTCGACTACGCCAAGGGCCAGGAGAACGTGTACAACACCGCTCGCTGGCGAAGGACTGGAGGCGCTGGAACGTCACGGTCAACTGCGTCGCGTTCAGGTTCATCCAGACCTGGCTCACGCAGACGTTCGAGGGCGAGCCGCCGCGCGTCGAGGTTGGGAACCGCAGCCTCAAGGTCGGCGTCGACGCGGCCCAGGCCGAGCTCCTGAAGCAGCTGATCCCGCTCGG
Organism: uncultured delta proteobacterium; assembly: GCA_963815115.1. GTDB lineage: Bacteria > Desulfobacterota > Binatia > DP-6 > DP-6 > CAVQLX01. The sequence goes on from CAWFFN010000007.1 coordinate 1,227,924, forward strand.
CCGCGTCGGCACGCCGGAGGAAGCCGCGGGCGCGGTCTGCCTCTTCTGCCTGCCGGAATCGGACTACGTGAGCGGCGAGGTCCTGGTCGCGGGCGGCGGCCTGAGGATGTGAAGCGTCTCAGCCGAGGTGGGCGCGGAAGGACTTCTCGATGCGCGCCCAGCTGTCGGCCTGTGGCACGCGGCGCTTCGCGCGGCGGGCAGATTGAGCCGCAACGCGCAGTAGACCCGCTGATCTCGCTCGGCGATGTGTTGCTAGACCGGCTACTGCTCGTTGGGGTGGCCGGCTCACCAGGTCGCTCGCCTCGGGGTCCAGGGCGACCGTGCGGGCGACGTGCTTCCTCATGCCGCCCCCGGCGCGTTCGATTGGTGGCCTTGCCCCGCCGCACGCGGACTGTGCGGGTGTCCGAGTCGAAGTCCGCCACGTCGAGCTGCACCCCTTCCCCGCAGCGCAAGCCACCGCGGTACAGCAAGACCACCGAGCGTCCGATTGCGTGCGCCTGTCGGGCCTTCCCGGACCGCCCGCGACCAGCGTCACCCATCCGGCCGGTTTCGACCGTCTCTCGTGATTGGAGACCGCCTCTGGCTCGGGTGCCACGCGGCGGTTGCCATCTGCGATACGGCTTGCCAACGCCGCACGTGCTCTGCATGAGACCCCTCCTCCCCGCTCCCCAACACTTCACCCACGACGGACGTCGCATCGCTTACCGCCTCCACGGCGCTGGCCCGCGCGTCGTCGTGCTGACGCACGGCCTCCTGATGGATAGCCGCATGTTCAGCAACCTCGCGCCGGTACTCACTGAACGGGGTCACCGGGTGATCACGGTCGACATGCTCGGACACGGCTCCTCCGACCAGCCGCACGACATGATGGCCTACTCGATGCCGCAGTTCGGACACGACGTGATTGCACTGCTCGACCACTTGGGGATCGAGCAGGCGGCCGTAGGCGGGACGTCGCTGGGCGCGAACGTCGCTCTCGAAGCCGCGGTCGCCGCGCCGGGGCGCGTTCGCGCGCTGGTACTCGAGATGCCCGTGCTCGAGAACGGCATCGCCGCTGCCGTGGCCGCCTTCGTGCCGCTGGCGCTCGCGCTCCGGGTGAGCCAGCCCGTCATGCGGCTGGTTGCCGCGCTGACCAGACGGATCCCACGCACCCACTTCCTGCTCGATCTCCTCCTCGATTTCGTCCGCCGGGACCCGAGCGCGTCGCTCGCCGTGCTCGACGGACTCACCTTCGGCCGGATCGCGCCGCCGGCCGACGAGCGCCACCGCTTGCCCCATCCCACCCTGGTGATCGGCCACCCATCGGACCCGATCCATCCGTTCAGCGACGCCGACATGACCGCGCGCGAGCTCGCCGGCGCGCGACTGGTCGAGGCCAGCTCGATCCTGGAGTGGCGGCTGCGACCGTCCCGCCTCGACAGGGAGCTATGCGCTTTTCTCGACGAGGTCTGGGCCGCGCCGGGCGTGTCGGCGGCAGGATAGCGTAGGGCCAATCACGTCCGTCCCTCGACCCGTTGGCTATTCATGCAGGTTGAGCTAGTCGGACCATCCGGTCCACCGAAGCAGAGCCAGGTCGTGACCCTCTTCCAATCGGGCAGCTCTCGCATCACCTCGACGCGCTCCGGCGAAGCGGGCTCCTGAGGTCGCGCCGCGAGGGGCGGTTCATCTATTATGGCGGAACTGGGATGCGGCCTCGAGCCTGGTCCGCTTCGTCACGGAGGACTGCTGCGGGCGGATGATGCGGGCGGCATGCGCGCCCGCCGGGGTCTCGCGGAAAGGGAAGAAGCGATGAGAACGGCAGAGGAGATCCACCAGCTCGTCCGCGAACGCTACGGGAAAATCGCGCGCCAAGGCGTTCCCGTCCCCGAGGCCGGGTGCTGCGGCCCGCAGCCGGCCACCATCGGCGCACGCATGGGCTATAGCCAGGATGACCTGGCCGGGGCTCCCGAGGGCGCGAATCTCGGGCTCGGCTGCGGCGCCCCGCTCGCCCACGCGGCGGTGCGATCCGGCGAGACCGTCCTCGATCTCGGCTCGGGCGCGGGATTCGACGCCTTCCTCGCCGCCCGCGAGGTGGGCCCCACGGGTCGCGTGATCGGCGTCGACATGACCCCCGAGATGCTGGAGCGCGCCCGCCGCAATGCCGAGGCGACCGAGTTCCGGAACGTCGAGTTCCGTGCGGGCCGCATCGAGGCCCTCCCCGTCGCGGATGCATCCGTCGACGTCGTGATCTCGAACTGCGTCATCAACCTGGTCCCCGACAAGGCGGCCGTGTATCGGGAGGTGGCGCGCGTCTTGCGACCCGGCGGGCGCGTCGTGGTCAGCGACGTCGTGCTCGAGAGGCCCTTGCCGCCGATCGTGGCGGAGAGCGTGGCCGCGCTCACGGGATGTGTGGCGGGAGCGGCTCTGCGGGCGGAGTACTTGCAGGCGGTGGAGGCCGCCGGGCTCGCGGACGTGGAGGTGCTGGAGGACCGCGGCTTCGGGGAGGAGATCCTCGGGATGGTGCCCGACGCCATGCTGCGTATGGCGGAGGCGGCGGGCGTGGATCCGAGAGCCGTGGCCGCGACGGTCAGATCGGTGAAGGTGCGGGCGCGGAAGCCCTGAGGGCACGATGACTTCCGCGCCGTCCAAGACCGCCCATCGGACCATCGCCCAGGGGTTCATGGAATGGGACCCGCTCGTCCGGATCTACGAGAGTCGCCTGTGGCGGCGCGGCCCGCTTCTTTCTCTGGTCACCGGGATATCCTTCGATTCCGAATACGCGCTCATTGCCGGCGCGCTGCAGCTCGAGACCGGAACTCGCATCCTCGACCTCGCCTGCGGAACCGGCATCTACACGCGCCGGTTCGCGCAGCGCCGTCCCGAAGCCCTGGTCGTCGGCATGGACCTGTCTTCACCCATGCTGCGCTACGCCCTGCGCCGGACGCGGGAGGAGCGGCTGGCCAACGTGGCACTCGTCCGCGGCGACGCGCTGGCGTTCCCCTTCAGGCGCGGGCTCTTCGATGCCGTGAACTGCTGCGGCGCGTTGCATCTCTTCCCCGACGTCGATCGGGTCCTGCGCGAGATCCGTCGCGTCCTGCGCGACCACGGCCGTCTCACGATCGCGGCGTTCCGTCGGGGTGACGGCGCGGTCGCCAGGGCACGAGCCGATCTCCGCCGGCGGTTCTACGGCGTCGATTCCTTCACGCCCGGAGGGCTCATGCAGCGCCTCGAGGCGGCCGGATTCGCAGGGGCCCGCTGCCTGCATGCGGCCGGAATCTGGATGATCGTGTCCGCCGGGACAGATTCGGCCGGCTCGCCGTGAAGCGGCGGAAGGCAGGTCAGTCGACGAAGGCCTCGCCACGCGCAAGACCGCGCCAGCGCTCGCTCTAGGCTGCTACGGACGCGAAGCTCACTGCGCGCCGCTGGGCGCCCGTTGCAGGGTGCGATCCGGCTTAACGCCAACGCCGGGGGCGGGCACAAGGAGGAGGGCGTCCAACCGCACCTCAAGCGGCGAGTTGCTCCAGGCGCGTGGCGAGCGTGCGCAGGCGCGCGACCGTGGCGGCACGCCCTCCAGCCACGCGCGTGACGGCATCGGCGGCCATATGGACTTCGTCCACGGCGCCGCCTTTTCGTGCGACGGGAAGCCCATCATCGCGCTGCCCTCGACGGCCGCGGGCGGCGCGGTGTCGCGTATCGTCGGCGAGCCTCGATCCGGCACGTGCTCCTCCGGTACCGCCGCCCAGCGCTCAGTTCGCCGACTTGTGGTGGCGGCGCGTCAAAGGGCCAGCTACCGCTGATGGCTGAAACAAGGGCCTTGCTCCGCGAGGGTTGATGGAAACGCCTCGAAGGCGGACGTTCGCTGGGACCCCTACCTCCGGATCGAGTTCCTCTCCGAGCTGTGCAGCGTCACGCGGCGATGTTGAGGGAGGTTGTGGCCAAGGTCTTCTCGCGGAGTTGGATCGCCGGGCTCGTGACGGTGTAGCCGAGCTCACTGCGGCATCCACCGCACATCGGCGGCTCGTACGGGTTGGCCGTGAGGCGCGCGCCGCACACGGGGCATGGCCGCATCGTCGTCGTCATGGCACGTCTCCGAAATCGGTCTCGGCGCCGGTCGAACTCGTCGCCGGGCCGTCGTTCCGCTGTCCTCGGTGGTTCCCTTCGCTGCTCGACACCCTCGATTACGCAGACGATACGAAGGTTGGTGTCGTGGCGCGGTCTGATTGCGGCGTTCTTATCCATGCGATTTTGCAACTCATTCCGCCTACGCAAGGCGCGACGACCTACGCTCCAGCGGCCTGCGGCCGTCCGCCGCGTCGACGGTGCGTGCTGAGGAAGAGCGAACGGCGTGCCAACGAGCTATCGTAACTGAATGACCACCGTTAGGTGCGCTCCTGCTGGGCACCCTGCTCCCGCTGGCCCCGCCCCTCCCAAGCCGCGCCGCCTGCCGCCACGGTGCTGCCACGCTGCGCTGCGTGGCCCGGCGGGCCCATGTGCGCGTCGGGGTGGGCTATACCTACCAACCCGAGAAGCCCGACGAGGCGACCCTCGTGGTCCACGAATTCGACGCGCTGACACTCGAGGGCGAGCTCCTCTGGAGCGTCGTTCATCCTGAGGCAACCCGGTGGAACTTCGCGCCCGCGGATCGCGCCGTAGCCTGGGCGGCGCGCCATGGACTCTACGTCACCGCCACGCATTTCGTGTGGGACCAAATCGTCTACGCGAGTACGCCCGCGTGGGTCAAAGCGATCGACGACCCCGAGCAGTTGCGCGCCGGAATGCGCCAGCACCTCGCGACGATCACCCATCGATACGGGCGGCGTGTGCGGCGCTGGATCGTGGTAAACGAGCCCCTCCGCTACTTCGGCGACACGGCGACCATCCAAGACAACCACTTCAGCCGCGTCCTTGGTCCCAAGTGGATCGCGGAGTCGTTCCGGATTGCCCACCGGGCCGCGCCCCACGCCTCGCTGTGGTTGAACGAGATCTTCACCGAGACCGACGCGCGGAAGGCGCAGGCGCTCGTCGAGCTCGCCCGGACGCTCGTCGCCGCCCACGTCCCGATCGACGGCGTGGGATTCCAGGGCCATCTCTTCACGCCGTTGCTCCAGCCCGCCGCGCCCGACGCGACGAGCATCGCGGACGCGATGCGCGCCATCGCCACCCTCGGCCTCCACGTGGCCCTCACGGAGGTCGATGCACCGACCTTCCCCGACACCCCCGACCGGCTTGCCGAGCAGGCCCGGCGGGTCCGCGCGCTCGTGGAGGCGTGCCTCGCGGTGCGACGCAAGCTACGGCTAGCGATCACCTAGCCCATCATCAGGTAGAAGACCGTCGAGCCGCGCGGATACGACGATGAAGCCGACTCCCGCATCGACAAGCACTGAGTCATGATTTCAGCCAGCCATTGGCTCCTGCACGCCCAGCTGTCCTCCACATCGACTACACAATCGGCGAGCGCGATCTCTTCGATGAAGTGCTGCCGACCCATCACGGCGCCAGCTGATCTGCAACGCGCAGGCCATCAGCCCCTGCGACAGGGGGCGCAACCACGCTTCGCAGCAACGGGAATTCTCGCGGCTCCAGTTGCCAGGCACGAGACCTGCCCTCCGGCTGGATACGCTATCGGCCCCCCAGGCCGAGAGGCCGAGCTGGCATGGTCCTTGCTCCTCACTCCATGACATGGACGCCCGGACGCGTGGCGAGCTGGTGAACGTGCTGCGGCGCAAGCGGGCGGCGCTTCTGAAGGAGTTCCTCGACGCTGAGGCCGATCTCCGATCGATCGCGGAGGAGCGCGAGGCGGAACTCGAGGAGCGCGTACAGGGCGAGCGCGCCGCCCGCATCCTTTCTCGCCTGGACGATCGCAGCCTGCGGGAAATGCAGGCGATCCACGCCGCCCTGCAACGGATGATCGATGGGACCTACGGCAAGTGCCCCAACTGCGGCCGTACGATTCCCCTGGCTCGCCTCCGGGCGGTTCCGGCCGCTCTCTTCTGCGTGGAGTGCGCACGCGAGGCGGAGGGGACCGGGAGTGAAGCGCCTGCAACGGCCGATCCTCGCCACCCGGGCCGCCTACCCCCGGACCTCGAGCCACTCCTGGATCGTGAAGTCGAAAGAGTACTGCGGGATCTCGTCCGTCAGGATGGCCGCGTCGACATGCACGAGCTCCGGATCGTGTGCCGTCACGGCGTGGTACATCTCCAGGGCGCCGTCCCGAGCGAAGCTGCGCACCAGATCCTCCTGAGGCTCGTGACCGACGTCGCGGGTTGCGAGGAGGTCGCCGATCGCATGCAGGTGAACGAATTCCTCCGGGAGCGGCCCCACCGTGACCAACCGGAACCCTCCGAACGCGTGCGGCCGGGGGAGTTCGCGCCCATTGGTACTGAGGACATCATCGAGAGCACCGAGCAAGGGCTGGACTATGTGCCGCCCGACCGCCCGCCGTCGGAGGAAGAATGAGCGACACGAGGAGGGACCGATGCCGATCCTCACAAAGCTGAAGGACTTCCTCGACGCGAACCACGTCGTCTACGACGTCCGTTCGCACCAGCGCGCACTCACCGCCCAGGAGGTGGCCGCAGCCCAGCACGTCCGGGGGCGGGAGGTCGCGAAGGTGGTCATGCTGCGCGCCGGTGACGAGTACGTGATGGCCGTGCTGCCGGCACCCCACCATGTCGACATCGCGCGCTTGGGCGACGCGACCGGGAAGCACGACCTCCGGCTCGCGACCGAGGCGCAATTCGCCGGACTCTTTCCGGGCTGCGAGCCGGGCGCCATGCCGCCGTTCGGAAACCTGTACGGGGTGCCGGTCTGGGTCGACAGATCGCTCACGCAGGACGAGGACATCTTCTTCAACGCCGGCAATCACGAGCAGACGGTTCATCTCGCCTATGCCGACTTCGCTCGTCTGGTCCAGCCGAGGATCGCGTCTTTCGGCATGGGGCGGCCAGTCGAGTGAGCGCGTTCGATTGAAGGGAGCAGCGATGGCGAAAAGCAGCGGCCCGGTGAAGCGAGGGGCGATGGCGAAAAGGAGTGTGCCGGCGAAGCGAGGGGCGATGGTGAAAAGGAGCGCGCCGATGTCGCAGGAGGCACGGGCCGCCTATCGCGAGATCCGGAAGGGGCTCGATCACCTGGCGCGGTCGATCAAGGAGATCCGGATTGGGCTGCGCAAGACCGAGCGGAGGATCGAGGCGGACGCCCGGGGACGGATTCGCGCGTTGCGCGCGGAGGCCCGGGCCCAGCTCGCGGTGTTGCAATCGCGGCAGGGCGAGGCGGCCCGCCGGCTCCGGCGGCTCGCGGGTGCTGCCGGCGGCTCGTGGCAGGAGATCAAGCAGGCGGCCGACCGCGCCCTGGCCGACGCGCGCACGGTTGCACAGTCCGTGGCGACCCGCTTCCAGGAGGCGCTCCAGAAGTGAGCCGCTTGACTTGCTCCCGGAAGCGTGCCGGTCCAGTTCGTGCCGATGGTCGTCGGGCCGTGAACCGGCCGCTCGGCACGCGTCCGGGAGCGGCGCTTCAAACAGAAGCGCGCGATCCTGGGACCATTGCGGGTGTCCGCGATGCGCCGGTAGCATGGCGGCAGTACGGGAGGGAAGCATGCGCTACATCGTCGCAGCCGTGGCAATCTTGCTGGTTGTCATCTGCGCGATCGGGGTGCTCGCGCCGGAGCGCCTGACCGCCGTCGTGGCCGGCTGGCCGCCGGACACGCGCCTCTACGTGGCCGTGGGGACCCGCCTGGTGCTGGGTGTGATCTTCATCCTCGGCGCCTCGAGGTGCCGCATCCCCGCTGTCATCTATGGGGTCGGCATCCTCGCGCTGGCCGCGGCGCTCCTGCTCGTGCTCCTCGGCGAGCCCCGGGTCGACGCGCTGGTGCACTGGTGGGCCCAGCTGCCGGCAGTCGCCGTCCGCGCCTGGTGCGCCCTGGCCGCGCTCGTGGGCGTGCTGATCCTGTACGCCGCGCTGCCGGAGCCCGGCTCCGACAGGGCGGCCTGACGGGGACATACACGCTCAGTACCTTCTCGCCCGTCGGAGTTCCCGTTTTCGGCGAGTCTCCTCGACACGATCTCGGTGTACGAGGCAGTCCTGGCGGCGGGCGTGCCCGCCGAGCGGCTGTTCGTTGCCGGCGACTCGGGTGGCGGAAACCTGGTAACCTCCCTGCTGGTCGAGGCCCGTCGCCGCCAGTTGGCGAGGCCGACGGGTCTGATCCTGTTCTCCCCCGAGATCAGCATGGCATGCGACGAGCCTTCGATCACGCAGAACGCCGACCGTGACATCCTGCCGTGGAACATGCCGGTGCGACCCTACCTGCACGGGCTCGACCCGCACGACGCGCGCGTATCGGCGATCGATGCCGATCTGCGTGGCCTCCCTCCGACATTCGTCGCCTACGGCGGCGACGAGATGTTCCGCGATCCGATCCGACGCTTGCTGATCCTGCACGGCGACCGCGACGTGCTCGTCCCGGTCGAGAACGCCCACGTGCTGGCGCGGCGTATTCCCGGCGCCCGGCTGCACATCGTATCCGACGCGGGCCACGGCTACCCGGCGCAGGACCCGGTGGGGACACATCAGCTGGTGACGGATTTCTTCCGGGCGAACTGAAGCCGCGCGCTCACCGGGCCGGCGGCATCCGGAGAGAATTCATCGGCCCGCTTTCCCGCCTCAGCCGAGCTTCGCGGCGATCCCGCGCAGCACACGCTGGATCGGGTAGCGTTCCGGATCGGTCTCGCGTACCTCGCGGAGCCGCTGGATGTCGCGCTCGACCGCGCTCTTGACCTGCGTGCGGAGCGCGAAACAGGCCTCCGCATCCTCGTACCTCCCGAGGAAGCGATCCGTCGGGATGGGCTCGCTGAAAAGGAAGTACTGGCGCTCGATCCGCGGCAGTCCGCCCGGACCGGTGCCGCGGGCCACGGGCGGCAGGATCTCACCGTGGCGGAACCAGGGGCGCTCCGTGATGCCGAGTGACCGAAGGAGGTGTCCGACCGGCGAGCTCAGCAGGTCGTCGGCATCGAGGACGATCTCGAACATGTCCTCGACTCCCACCGAGGCGAACGGAGCGATGGGGACGCCGTACTGGATCGCGAGTCGCGCGAAGCCGACGCGTTCCTTCCACACCAGTTTGTACTTCTCGCCCTTGTGCTTGAAGACCTCGCGTCCGCCGCCGGGGAAGACGAGCACGGCTTCACCGGCCTCGAAGAGGCGCCCGCAGTTCTCGCGGGTTCCGCGCACCGCCCCGAGCCGCGTGAGGAGC
>CAWFFN010000008.1:0-846176 GCA_963815115.1 uncultured delta proteobacterium
ACGGGTCATTGATGGATCGGATCGGTCGAGAGAGGAGGGTTCCGGCGATGCTTCAGTTCCTAGTTGCGCTGACCGTCTTCCTAGCCGCGACCGTCGGCACTGGCCGGGACGTCCGTGCCGAGGCGACGGAGGGGGAAAGATCTTCCGGACCCAGTGCGCGAACTGCCATTCGCTGACCCAGGCGTGTTGTCGATCGCGCCCGATCTGCACAGCCTGGTCGGCCGCAAGGCGGGCTCGCTCAAGGACTTCAAGTACTCGGCGGACTTGAAGGGCGCGGACTTCACCTGGACCCCGGAGAAGCTCGACCAGTGGCTCAAGTCGCCCCACCAGATGGCGCCCGAGACGGATATGGCCTTCAAGGGGCTCGCGTCGGAGAAGGACCGCGCCCAAACGATCGAGTTCCTGAAGACCTTGAAGTAACGCCGCGCCGGGCGACCCGGGTTCGCGTCATGCGAGGAGGTTGCCACGCTGGAGCGGGCGATTGGCCCGCGGGGCACGCCCGTCACCGGGTTCCAGATGGAGGAGAAGGGGCGCGCGAGTTCGGGTACTACCTGAACCGCGACATGCAGAACGTCTCCGATCGGCGCGCGCTCGCACCCCTGAAGGCAGGAACGGTGGTCGTGACGCCGGTCGGCGAGGCCGGTACGCTCGCTACCGACGGCCGCTTCGTCGAGGTGCGCCGCACGGTGCAGTTCGCCGTGTTTCGCATCGTGCCCACGGAAGCGTCGCGCGGGCAGGAGAACGGGACGGCTCGGCAAGTGACTAACCTAAGCGCCCCCGGGCGGACTCCGGCTCTGGCGATCGCCGCCGTTGTCCTTGCTGCGTTGCTGCTCCTCCGTCTGGGCGCCGCCGATGTGTGCTCGGGCACGGCATGGTAGCGGCGGCAGCTTCACCCCTTCGACCTCGCCGCGGAAGACGCGCACGACGAAGGCGGCGAGGTCGTCGTCGCTCTTCTGCTCGCGGATGGCGTGGATGATACCTTGGGGCGACCGCCGAGTTGGCGGACTGTCTCTTGGGCGCCGCCCCGGACCATGCGGCGACCCGGGCTCAACTGCGAGCGAACCACGCTGCTTCTACGGTTCGTTAGAACCCGCCCGGCCAAACAGTCCAAAGGCAGTCCAAAGCGAGCACACCAAGTAGCAAGGTCGCGAATAGACAAGCGGAGGGGGGGAGATTCGAACTTCGAGAGGGCGAGCAGCGTGCCGCACCCGAAAGCCGCGTACCTTCCGAGACTTCCGACCAGAACGAGCCCAAGTCAGGGTCGCGGCGCGATCCCAAAACGACCCGTAAGAACCCAACTTGACCCGGAAAAGCGGGAACCGTTCCCGCTCGCGGCCTCGTGGAACAACATCCGCCTCGAGTGACGACCGCGCGGTTCCCGCGACTGGTCATCTACGTTTGGTCGCCGTTGGCTCACCGGTCGCCGTTGGCCCAGATGGCGGCAACGCTGTCCGCCCCTCGGCCATCCGCCTCGTCTCTCTGCAGGGAACAGCAGGAACAACTGGAACACGGCGCCAGAGGTCACCGTGACGCCGGCCCAAACCGGCGTTCCCGATTGCCTCGGGCTCGCAAGCGTGCCCCGGAAACAGTGGACATAGGATCACCAGGTTGGACGTCCGACCATCGCCGACGAGAAGAGAAGAGCGTAATGACCCATCAAGCCGGGCTCGGCGTCCGCCAGCGCACCTCGGAGCCCAAGGCAGCTCTTGACGACGCCGACGAAGCGCCGGCCGGTCTACCGGTTGATCGGGACTGCCTGTTCGCTCATGAGGGTCTCCCGCCGGCCGCCGCGCTACAGCCAGCCGCCGGTGAATCCAGCCCGGCGCAGCCCCGCGACGAAATACGGGCAGCGGCGCGTGAGGGCCCAGACCAGGCCCGTGCGATAGTTCTCGATCATCAGCACCACCGGCCCCTGGTCGATGCCGAATTGGTACGGCGTCACCCACCAGCCGGTCGGGCTGTCGTCCACGCGGAACGTCCGGTTGAACGACGCCTTGAACCCGTACGGCCGGTCTCGGCCGCCCAGCTTCAGGCCGGCCAGGTGGCGGACGGTGGGAATGACGATCTCCGGGGCGAACGGCAGCGAGGCAACCACGACCCACGGGGCGACGGTGCCGTCGTCCGGGCCGAACGGGGCGCCACGGGCGTTGTAGTCGAAGAACTGCCGCTCTACTCCGTCCACGACCCGCTTCACCCAGCCGGGGCCGTCGCACGCCGTCAACCCCCAGCAGTGCTCCCCGTAGCCGGTGAATTGCAGCGGGTTATGGACCGCGTAGGCTTGGTGCACGAAAGTCGCCTGCCGGCTGTTCTCGAAGTAGTCGCTGCCGTGGTCGCGCATGAAGGCGTCACGGAGGCCGCGGAAGTCAACCCACAGGTGCGAGAGTTGGTGGGTGAACAGCGGCCCGGAGTAGAGCAACTCGCGGCCGTAGAGCTGCTTCCACTGGTACGTCGCGCAGAAGGCGGCGTAACTCTCCGGCGGCAACGGGTGCGTCGGCGAGCCCAGGCCCAGCACATACAGGAGCAACCCCTCGTCGTAGCCCTCCCAGCGATGCGGGAGAAAGCCGCTTTCCGGCCGCCAGCCATGCGTGAGCGTCGCGCCGCCGTCCCGGGCCCAGTTCCAGTCGGCCCGGCGATAGAGCGCGTCGGCCAGGCGGCCGACCTCGACCTCGTCGGCCGTATCGTGGTCGAAATATGCCGCGGCGATGAGCAAGCCGGCGAACAGGAACGCCGAATCGATGGTGGACAGCTCACACTGCCACACACGGCGGCCCGTCTCGATGTCGAGGAAGTGGTAGAAGAAGCCCTTGTACCCGGAGGCGTCCGGCTCCGGCCCCTGCGGGAGGTCGTGCAGATAGCGGAGTCTGCTGCGCGCGATCTTCGCCGCGAACTGCCGGAGGACCACGCCGCGCTCGACGGCGACCGGGAGGGTCGCCAGGGCCATCCCGACGGCGGCGATGCTGCACGGGGCGGCCGGATCGGTCTTGTCCCGGACCAGCCCGTTATCGGGGTTCGTCTCGTGCAGGTAGTAAAGGATCGTGGTCCACTGGAGCCGTTCCAGATCCTCGTCAGTCGGCAGCCGATTCAGGTCGTCCTCGGTCTGTGGTGAGTCGGCCATTTGGCTCACTTCGTCTCGCTACCCAAGGTGACCCGGACGTCATGCTCGCCCCCGTCGTCGCGCAACGGCACAACGCCGCCCGGCACGGGCTGCCCGTCCACCAGGACTGACTGCACGCCGCGGCCGGCGCCGGCCGGGTTCTCCACCCGGATTCGGTACGTCGCGGACCCGTGGCGGTAGGCGACCTCGTATCCCGGCCAGCGGCATGGGACGCAGGGTTCGACTCGGAGCATGTCGCCGGACGGACGGACACCGAGGATCGCTTCCAGGGCGACGCGGTACAGCCAGGCCGCCGAGCCCGTGTACCAGGTCCAGCCGCCGCGGCCGGTGTGCGGCGGAGCGCCATAGATGTCGGCGCAGACCACGTAGGGCTCGACCTTGTAGTGCTGCACCTCCGCGGGCGTGGTGGCGTGGTAGACCGGATTGATCAGGTTCCACAGCTCCAGGGCGCGATCGCCGCGGCCTTGCAGTGCCGTCGCCAGAACGACCCAGGTGGCCCCGTGGGTGTACTGGCCGCCGTTCTCACGAATCCCCGGCACGTAGCCCTTGATGTAGCCTGGCTGCAGGGGCCCGTGATCGAACGGCGGATCGAACAGCTGAATCAGTTTGCTGTCGGGGTGCACCAGCCGCTCGTCGACGGAGGCCATGGCCTGTTCCGCTCGCGCCGGGTCCGCGGCACCTGAAATCACCGCCCAGGCCTGAGGGAGGGCGTCGATCTGGCACTCGTCATTCTGGGCCGATCCCAGAGGCGTGCCGTCGTCGAAGTAGGCTCGGCGATACCAGGCGCCGTCCCAGGCGTTGGCCTCCAGCGCCGCCCGCAGATCCTCGGCCCGTTCCCGGCACCACGCCACGCGAGTCGCGTCGCCGCGTTGCCCGGCGAGCTCCGCGAACGCGTTCAGCACGGTGATGAAGAACCAGCCGTTCCAGACGCTCTCGCCGTTGCCCCGGGCGCCGACCCTGTTCATGCCATCGTTCCAGTCGCCGGTGCCCATCAGCGGCAGGCCATGCGCTCCCAGCTTGTAGCCGTGCTCCAGGGCGCGGATGCAGTGTTCATAAACGGTCCACGCCTGCTCGCTCACCCCCGGCAGACTGTAGTCCTCCTCCTGGTCGGGACGCAGCACCGGTGACTTCAGGAAGGGCACTCGCTGGTCGAGGAGGGCAGTGTCGCCGGTCACGGTGACGTAGTGGTGGACGACCAGCGGCAGGAAGTACAGGTCGTCGGAGATGCGCGTGCGGACGCCGCGGCCGGCCGGCGGGTGCCACCAATGCTGTACATCGCCTTCCTCGAACTGCCTCCCGGCCGACCGCAGGATCTGAGCCTGCGTCTCTTGCGGGGCACTACAGGCAAGCGCCATGACGTCCTGGAGCTGATCGCGAAAGCCGTACGCTCCGCCTGATTGGTAGAACGCCGACCGTCCCCAGACGCGGCAGGCCAAGACCTGGTAGGGCAGCCAGCGGTTGACCATCAGGTCCAGGCCGGCGTCGGATGTTGTCACCTGGACGGCACCAAGGATCCGGTCCCACAATCGCTGGACCTCCTGGAGTGCCTCCTGGGCCCGACCGGGGACGGTGTACGAAGCCGCAAGATGCCGGACTCGTGCCAAGGTATCCGCCTCTCCCAAGACGAAGACGACCTCCTCGGCCTGGCCCGGAGCAAGGAGGATCGGCGTCAGGAGCGCGGCGCACGGGTCGAGCGCCGGCCCGGCGCGACCCGACAGGCCAGCACATCCGAGGGCGGCCGGCGCCGCGGGCGAGCCGTGTCGACCCAGGAACTCAGCGCGGTCCGCGGTGACGGAGTGCGGCCGCGAGCCGACGGCCGCGAACGCGAGCCCGCCGGCAAAGTCGCCCGCCCAGGCGTTGCGGGCGAGCACGGCGCCGGCTCCCACGTCGCGCTCGCACACCACTTGCCAGGGGGCGTTGTCCCGCACACTCCCGAGCACCCACTCGGCGTAAAACGTCGCCGACAGACGCCGGGGCCGGTCGCCAGCGTTGCGCACACACAGGCACACTAGCTTGACCGGGTCCTCGGGCGGTACCAGCACAAGCAGCTCCTGCTCCAGCCCGTGGCTCCGGCGGCTGTAGCGGGTGTAGCCCTGGCCGTGGCGGACCGTCACGGCTGCACCCTGCCCTCGCGGCAAGGGGGTTGGCGTCCACACCGCCCCCGTATCCTCGTCGCGTAGGTAGACCGCCTCGCCCGGCGGGTCGGAGACCGGGTCGTTCGACCACGGGGTCAGCCGGTTCAGCCGGCTGTTGCCCGCCCAGGAGAAGCCCAGGCCAGCCTCTGTCACCAGACACCCGAAGCGGGGGTTGGCGAGCACGTTGGTCCAGGGTGCCGGCGGCAAGGGCGGGCCGCCGGGCGCGGTGCCGTCGATCAGGATCACGTACTCGCGACCATCGCTTGCGAACCCACCACAGCCGTTCCAGAACCGTAGGCCCTCGGGGGGCATGGCGGGAGTCCCGACGGGTTCCGGTGCGGGCGGCTGGGTGATCGTCAACGGCGGCGGGAGGGCGGCTGCGGCCGGTCGGCAGTCGAGCTGATCGGCCAGGGAGCGAGGGCCACCGCCGAGGACGGCCCGCGCCGCAGCCGTGAGCAGCACCACGTCGTCGGCCGAGAGCTTGCCCGCGTCCAGGACGAACACCCCACCCGGCTTGCCGAGCAGCGGGCCGGCAGGGCCGGCCTGGAGGTCGGCCTGGAGTCGGTCGGCGTCGCCGCCGGGGCGCTCGTCCAGGATCACAAGGTCTGGATCCAGGCCGCGGCGGCGGGCGTATGCGTGCCATTGCACGACGTGGCGGACCATCGACCCGTCGTCGACCGCGGTGACTCGGACCAGTACAATCGGACGATCTCCGGAGATGCCATACGGCCACAGGCCCGGCTGCCCCAGGCGGTTAGCGGCGACGGCGTCCGGCTGGCGCAGCGCTTGGCTGGTGAAGAGGACCGCCCCCGCCAAGCGGTTGTACAGGGCAACGTCATCCGGGGTCAGGCCCAGCTCCGACAACTCGTGCCGGCAGCCATCCCGAGCGCCGGCGAAGGTGCGCTCAACGGCTGCAAACTCCCGGAAGTGCTCGGCCAGGGCGATGGCCGCTTCCCGGGTGTCTGCGACTCCGGTGACGAACGCGATGCGGGCCCTGCCTCCCGGGTCGAGCCGGACCCGCCACCGCAGGCTGAATACCGGGTCCAGCACCGGGCCGGTGGTCCCTGACAGGCGTGCCCCGGGGTCCAGGGCGGCGGGGTTGGCGGGCGTGCGGCCGCGCCCCAGGAACCTGACTCGGTCAGTCTCGTATTCCACCGCGCCACTGGCTGGGCCGTCCGCCGCTGTAACGTGGATGGCCCAGACAGGCTTTTCGGCCGTGGCCCGCGGCCTGCGGCGGGCCAGCAGGGCACCCGGACCACGGACGAACTCTGTCTCGAGAAACATCTTCGCGAAGGCCGGGTGGCCCTGATCTGCGCGGCGGTAATTCAGGCACACTTCGGCGTAGCTGGTCAGGTCGAGCTCGCGGGCCCGGCCACCGTGATTGACGAGCGTGACCAAGCGCACTTCCGCGTCGTGGTCCCGCGCAACACAGATGGCGCAACAGGTCTCAACGTCGCCATCACGGCGGCGGAACTCGGCCCTGTCGGCGTGGAAGGCGACCTGGTATTCATCAACCCCTCGGAGCATCGGCTGATGCCCGATCGACCAGATCCTGCCGTCCTCCGGGCATCGGACGTAGACGAATTGCCCCCAGCAGTCGCGGGTCGCGTCCTCCCGCCAACGGGTCACATCCAGGTCCCGCCAGGTGCTGGCTCCGGCCCCGGCGTCGGTAATCATCACACCATACGATCCGTTGGACAGCAGCGCGACCTGGGGGTGCGGTGGGTCGGCCGCCGTCCCACGACCCGGTCCTTGGGTTGGGGAGGCCTGGTGGGCGTGTTCGTTTGCTGTGGTCGTCATTTTGCCGCTCCCTTGGGCGATCAGCCTGTCGCCGCGGAAATCCGCGTTCCTTGATGGATCAGGCCCGGGGAGACGAGAACCGGCGTGTGGGCATCGCTGTCACCTTCGCCGCTCCCACCGAGCTTCCACGTGATCTCGCTCGACAACAGATCGACGGTGAACAGGTCATCGATCCGGCTCAGCCGACGGTCGCGCTCCAGATCCCTCAAGTCGGGTGTGGCATCTGCGAGCGCAGGGCGCCCAGGCCCTCGTGATCGCTCGGATCGGCGATCGTGATCTGAGCGAAGCGACGCGGGGTGGTCGTTAGCTGTCGGGGCTGGCCTCCTTTCTCCGTGACGGGCCCTTTAGCACGACCCGGTGGGCGGGGTGGAGGAGCCGGTCGCAGATGGCGTCCGCGACCGTGGGGTCGCTCGCGGCGTTGCAAGGGAACGATGCCGGCGGTTTGTCCGCCACGAACATCTCGCGGCTGACCAACGAGTGGGAGACCGAGTACCGGGCCTTCCAGAAGCGGAGCCTTGCCGATCGCGACTACGTCTACGTGTGGGTCGATGGCGTGCACTTCAACGTCCGGCTGCAGGACGATCGCCTCTGCACGCTCGTCATGATCGGTGTGCGGCCCGACGGGACGAAGGAGCTGATTACGGTCGAGGACGGCTACCGGGAGAACGCCGAGAGCTGGAAGACCGTGCTCCGCGACTTGAAGCGCCGCGGCCGGGGCCAGTGTATTCGGCCTCTGTGGAGAGCACGAGCACCCCGGGTCTTCATGGCACGAGTTTCAAACTCACCTCCAGCACACCCGGCTCGGAGCAAGTCGTCATCATGGGGAGGCCGCTCTTACGAAAGACGCTCATCATCGGTCGATTCTCAGCGAGCACGAAAGCATGAAAGGCACGCAGACCATTGGCACGCGCGATCGCTGCCAAGTGCCGTAGGAGTACGGCACCGATCCGAGCCGCTGGTGAGCATCTGGTACCACGAACGCTACCTCTGCGCTCTTCGGCCGCACCTCCGAGTGCTCGACGATGTAGCCGGCGGCACCGACCAACAGAGGACCCGAGCTGTTGTCGACGAAGGCTACGAGTGCGACGTGGTTCACGAAGTCTAGCTGCGTCAAGTAGTCGAGCTCACGCTCCGACAGCTCGCGCTTCGCGGTAAAGAAGCGATGGTAAGCTGATTCCGGCGATAAGTGATGCATTCCCTCGCGCAGTAGGTCGCGGTCCGACGGCCGGACCGCGCGCAGCCACACGCGGCACCCGTCTCGCAGTCGATCTTCGGCGTGGTACTGGCAGGAGATGAGCATAGCTTCGGTCTGTTCTTGTCGTTTGTTCAAGACGGTGCCTCCGCTCACATGCGTTCAAGGGCCAATCTACTTCACAGGCGCGACCGCGGCATGCCCGTCGCGGATCAGCGCGGCGGCTAAAGTCCGAGATAGGTGCTACAGAGCGATCACGACGATCTCACACGTCAGGCAGCGACGTGGAATTGTCGGGCAGAGATCGGACTCGAGCAACCTGAAATGCACGCTATTTGGCGGCCGCGCGCCTCCGCTTCGATCTCCTGGCCGGCTTCTTTCGGGTGGCGGCCTGGATGTCCTTGCGCAACCGACGCGCGTGCTCGTCCAACTGCTTGGCTGCCGCTGCAACTTGCTTGCGGAGCTTCTTTGCCCCGGCTTGCAAGCTCTTCGGCAGTCCCGTCGCCGCGACCTTCTTCCGGATGTCCGAGCGCAGTTTCCTCGCGTGCGTCTCGATGTCCTTCATGAGGGCAGCAACTCGATCATCTGAAGCCTTCGGCATGTCGCCTCCCGTCGTGGTTGGCTGAGTGTGTACGGTCATAAGCAGTTTGAGAATCGCTCGGGGCCGATGCGGACCGTGAGCCGGTGTACCGCGCTCGCATTCCGCGCGTGGGTCTCGGTCTCTACCCGCCCGAGCAATGCCTCGACTAGCCCGTACTCGTGCATGGCCTCACCGTTCGTCAGCGGCGTCACGGCGTGCCCATCGCGTGCACGGCCGAGACCGCGAAGGCGCCGTTCTCCCCATGACACACCCCGCACGCCTCGACCCCCGCGTCGGTCGTGTTCAGCTGGGCGTGGGCGCGCACGTCGTCGGCATCGTGGCAGGAGAGGCAGGCGTCCTGGATCGGTTGCGTCAGCCCGACGAGCGTCTCGACGCCGCCCGACACCATCGTCTCGCGTGTCGGCAGGACGCCTGCCGGGAGCGGCAGCAGGTAGGTCGCGTCCGGCGACGTGACGTGGCACTTTGCGCAATCGCGCCGATCGCCGGGGTAGAGCACGTCGCTGAACTCGTTGGGCGCGTTCCCGAAGCCGTAGATCACGTACGGCGCGTGCTCGAGCGACGCGCCCGTGTGCAGCTTGTGGATGAAGTGCTTCAGGTCGATCGGCTCGTCGTCCGGATCGGCCCCCGCGACATTCACCCGCGAGACGAAGTCGCTGACGCTCGGGTTGTGGCACACGACGCAGTAATCGGTCTGGTTCCGCAGGTTCCCGTGAATGCTGAAGCCCTGCGAGAACGTGCCATGGCAGGCGCCGCACTTCCCGACGTCGACCACGTGCCGGCGCGGGACGACGGGCGAGCCGTCGACGCTGAAATCGAGCACCGGGTTCTGGACTGCCTCCTCGACGGTCGACGGGCCGACCCTGCTGCCCTGGCCGACGGTCACCACGCGCCGCGCTTCCAGGCCGACGCGCCAGGTACCGCTCGCGTCGGCGGGGAGCGCGTTCGCGGCGGACGTGACGTAGGTGAAGATGCCGTTGGCATCGGGCCCGGTCAGCGTGCCGGATGCGCCTCCGCCGACCGCGGTCGGCGCGATGAAGGGCGTGCTGCTGCCGCCGAAGTCGCTCGACGGGCCGCTCATCGCGAATGCCACCCGGTTCAGGCCGGCGAGGTTGCCGAGCGGCGTGCCGGCGCCGTCGGTGACGCGGAACCCGATGGTCACGGGACCGCCCGGCGCGCCCGCGGCGCTCAGGATCTCACCCTTGAGGCCGGCAAGCGATGTCGACCGCTCGGGCACCGTGTGCGCGCCCGGGATCGTGATGTCGAACTCTTGGCCGGTCGGGGCATGGCAGATGGTGCAGAACGCCTCGGGCTGGGGACCGACGAGGTCGCCCTGTGCGTGATTCGTTCCGGGCGGCCCGGCCTGCGTCGCCACCGTGCTGGGGTTCACGTCGTCATGGCAGCCGGTACAGGCACTGGCTGACGGCTTCTGGAGGTAGTCGGACGCCGTCGCCCCTTCGGTGTGGCAGAGGGTGCACGTGCGGATGTCCTGCGGGAACGCGACCCCGGTCGTCGTCGAGCCGGTGCAGGTGCGGCCGGTGCAATCCGCATCGGTCGTGCACGTGATCCCGGCAAGCGGTCCGCCCGTGCAGGCCTTCACCTTCTCGGCGAAGACGGTGCTGCCGAAGGAGTACTTCGCCCCGACGGCCCCGTTCACGATGC
Organism: uncultured delta proteobacterium; assembly: GCA_963815115.1. Classification (GTDB taxonomy): domain Bacteria; phylum Desulfobacterota; class Binatia; order DP-6; family DP-6; genus CAVQLX01. The sequence continues at coordinate 10,503 of CAWFFN010000008.1, forward strand.
TCGGCAGGTCCTGGCCGCGATGGAGTCGGTGGATCATGTTCTGGAACTCGGCCGAGTTCCCGGTACTGGCGTCGGTCAACTGGTCTGTGTGGCAAAGCTGGCACAGCTTCACCTCGCGGCGAGTGCCGCCGTGGGCCTCGAGCGGGTCGTGGCAGCCGTTGCACTGCGCCGTGGTCGTCACCTCGCGTACGGTCGTGACCGGGCCGCCGGCGGGCACGAAGTCGAAGACGGGGTTGGCGACAAGCATCGCGCCGTCGAAGGGGCGCGTGACCTGCCCACCGACGGTGTGCGTGAGGCCGGCCGGGAACCCGGCGGGCAGGGTCGTCTCGAACATGTAGGTATACGTCCCCGCGACCGGGTCGACGGTGGCGAGCGTGCCGCCGCTGTCGTAGCCGGGACGGGGCGTGTTGTAGTTCAAGTAGCGCGTGAACGTGGTCGTGAAGCCCCTCTCGGTCTCCGCATCGAGCTCGAGGCGCGCGATCGTGAAGCGGACCTGGGCCTGGTGGGGATCGGACGTCGCCGCGGTCACCGGAGTCACCGGCACGCCAGCCGCGTCGGTGAGGGTGAAGGTCACGACGACGGTCCCGGCCGCGCTCACCGTCGCACCCGTGATCTGCGACTGGAGCCCGGCGCCCGGGTTCGAGGCGCGCCCGCCGGGGAGGGTCGTCGTCGTCGGCGCCGTGATCGGCGCCGTGGTGCTGGTCGGTGTCGCCGTGATCGGCGCCGTGGTGCTGGTCGGTGTCGCCGTGATCGGCGCCGTGGTGCTGGTCGGTGTCACCGTGGTCGGCGCCGTGGTGCTGGTCGTTGTCGTGCTCTCCGGGCCGAGAGCGCACGTGGACTCGGCGCCGCCGTCGCAGCTGCACACGCCGGCCCTGCAGGCCGCGGGAATGGCTTTCCTGTTGGCTCTCGTACACCGCCGCTTGGCCTTGCGGTGCAAACCCTCGCAGCTCGCCGCGATGGCCGCCCTGCAGCGGTGGCGACTGCACGGCTTGACGGCCGCCCCTGCGGTCCAAGCGATGGCGGCGATTCCAATGGCCAGCCAGAATGTCATCTGCGTTCCACGTGCTGGCATAGCTTCTCCGGACGTTCGGTTCGCGAAGTCCCGCTTACTGGGAAATGAGCGCATCGGCTGCAAGCGCCGCGCCACGAGGCCGCGTGAACAGCGGCTGGCGAAGGACGTCGATCGCAATCCGCGGAGTTCAGCGATCTCACCAACCGATGATGGTGACGGGTCCGATGGCCAATGACGAGACGGAGTCAGAAATGACGGCCGGCCGTCAGGACGCTCGTGTTTCCCTCGGGCCAAGCACAGGTAAGCGATGCAAGAGGTACCGGTCACCCATCTGAGCCGACGAGGACTTGCCGGCGTCTCAATCTCGGTAGTCCGAGAAGTTGTCTATTCGCACGCCCGAGAAATGGTTCATCCGGGATCCGGGCCGATAGGCGGGCCGATAAGCGGCACGAAGGGGGTATTTGCCCTTTGGTTTTGCCACTTCTTGCGTACGATCCGTGCGTCCGGCGCGTCTACCAGCCCGCCGCCCTTCCGGAACGACGGCGATCCACAAGCTCCAGGATGCCGGCGTCGAGCCAGACGTCTGGAAGATCGAGGGGCTCGACCGTCGCGAGGACTGCGAGCGGATCGTGGCTGCCGCGCGCCGCGACCGGCGGGACGGCGTCGGCTGCATCGTCCTCGGCCGGGGCGAGAACGAGGCGAAGGTGCGCGAGTGGTTGACGACGGCGGCCGGCGTCCCGGGCTTCATCGGCTTCGCGGTCGGCCGCACCGACTTCTGGGAGCCGCTCGTCGGCTGGCGAACCAAGAAGACGACGCGAGAGTCTGACGTCGCCGAGATCGCCCGCCGCTACCAGGCGTTCGTGGACATCTTCGAGAGAGCCCGCGCCTGAGACGCGATACCAGGCCCTGAGACCTGGCACGTCACGTCACCGGCGCTTCGCCTTCGATGCAGGCTTCCGTCGACGCTTCCTTCGGGTCGTCGAGGGCTGGGGGCTCGCCGAACGGCCGGTGATCTCGTCACGAAGCATCGCGGCGAGCCCGTTGCGCACCACGACGTCGACGCCGTCCCGATACATCTCGACGAGGAGCACCTTCCCTGCCGAATCGACGAAGTCGACGTCCGCCAATACGATGGAGATTGGAACCCCGTCGCTGGTCTCCCGCAGACGGCGCCACGCGCGACGCAGCTCCTTGACCCATTCGCCCTGAATTCTCCCCTCGAGCTCCATCACCCACGCCCCGCCCCTCTTCCCAGCCGCGCGGCGAGTAATGGTGATTCTCAGCATGGCCGATCACCTCCTGCCGGAACCTCCGTGCCGCCGTGGCATGGTGTTTTCTGCAGTGCGATCAACGCGTTGCGACGGTGGGGCTCGGAGCATGATGGTCGGGTGCCGGAGCGGATGTAGCTGGCGATGGATGCGACGACGGCTCGCCCTCCCGGATCCGCGAAGGCGACGCCGCCCTGCGCGTCGCGGATCCTGTACCAGACCTCGGTATGGAGCTGTGTCGGGTCGTCCGTCGTGACGACGGCGATCCAGCGCGCTGCCGGGAACTTGCCGCTGTTACGCTGCGAGTAGTTCCGAAGGTCGACTGCTTCCTCGTGTCCGCGTACACCGCAGTGCCGGGGGCTCCGGCGGGGCCGTGGCAGGGCGTGCAGTACTTATCGTACCACAGACGGCCGGCCTCCGCGTGGACCTTGTCGAAATCGTCCGCTGCGCGCATGCTGCGGGGTGCACCCAGCAGCGCGATGGCGAGTGCGGTCGATGCGCAGGCCGCGATACCCAATCGTCTCCTGCACATGAAAGGCTCCTTTCGCCACTATCATAGATAGGGCGATCGATGGCCGTCGCGCTTGTCCGTTCGTGCCGCGGATGCCGCCGCGATCCTCGTGCGCCCGCCCGCGATGCTCACTGCCACCTCGCGCGGTCGGTGGGACCGCGGTACGATAAACGAGGAGCATGGCCCATTCGTATCCGGCCGACCTCGCGGAGGTCGTCCTTCGCACGTGGCACGACGGCTCGTCGCTGACCGACGAGTACTGCGAGGCGGTGCACGACCACGACGCGCTGCCCGCGCCCGACGTCCTCGAGATCATCCTCTCCACCTGCTATCAGGCGAGCCTCCTCCGGGAGGAGGAGCGCCCGGTCCGCTTCCGGCTGATCGTTGCGAACGCCGCGAGCTTTCCGGCGCCCGGTGGACCGCCGCACGGCCTGCACCGACTCCTCTTCGACGAGCCGCGGCCCTTGTCGCACCATGAGCTGCGCCGGCTCGCGCCCGCGGTCGACTTCCACCGCGCGCTGATCGGTGCCCAGATCGAGCCGCGCGACGGCCTGATGCTGTGGGGTATGATCACGACCGGACCGCGCTGGGTGCAAGCGACGTACGGCGGACGGCAGCGCTTCCAGCGCCTGCCGGCGAACCTCGTCGTTCGCGTGACGGCACCCGGCCGGGTCGCGGTGTGCAAGGGGCTCGTGACGCTGGCAACGCTGGTCGGCGGCCGCATCGTGCAGCCGTCGCTCGACATCTTCGACTCCACGTGGCTACCGGCGACGTTCGCCGGGTGGCGCGACGAGCTGCTCGCGCTGCACCGCCAGGCGCGCGAGCGCGCGAGCACGCCGTGGGCGGAGCTCGATCCGGGCCTGACGCGGCTCATCGTGCAGCACTCCGTGCGGACCGTCATCGGGCTCATGCGCAACAGTCACCACGGCGGCACCATCCTCTTCCTGCCGGCGGAGGGCGACGGCTCGATCGAGACGCTCGGCGGCCGAGTCCGGCCCAAATACGGCTTCGCATCCGAAGAGCCGCGCCGACGATTCCCCACGCTCATCGTCGCGCTGATCAACGCGCTTGCCGCCGCGCCGCCCTCGCACCCGGAGCGGCGCAAGGTCGGCTGGGAAGAGTACGTGAGCAGCACCGACGGAGACGTCGCGCAGATCGACGAGGCCATCTTCGAGCTGGCGCACCAGGCCGCGGGCCTGGCGGCGGTCGATGGGGCCGTCGTGCTCGACAAGCGATTCGAGCTGCTCGGGTTCGGCGCCGAGATCGGCGGCGATCTACCGGCGGTGCGCTGGGTCGCACGCGCGCTCGACGCCGAAGGCACGGCGAAGGTGCGCGAGTCGGTCGAGAGGGACGGGACGCGCCACCGCTCTGCGTACCGGTTGTGCAACTTCGTGCACGACGCGCTCGCGATCGTCGTGTCGCAGGACGGGACCGTGCGCTTCGTCAAGTGGCACGACGGCGAGGTCACGTACTGGGATCACGTATCGACGAGCGTGCTCGACGTGTGACCGGCGCACCGAGGAGCTCGCTGGTCGGGTGACGCGCGCGCTTAAGCCGCGGAGGACCACGTCCGTCGGACAGGTGGCGATCGTGACGCCGTCGGCGTCGAACGGGGCCGGCCGCCGTTCGAGACGATGTGATGCTTCGCCGGGTCGCAGCTGCGCTCGTTGACGCCCAGGACGACCGCGCGGGACGCGCGGCGGCATCACGAAGAAGTCCGCGGCGGCCTGGATGCGGTGCGAGCGCGCGTCGTCGAACGGGATCCACGCGCGCATTCGGTAGCCCGGCACGTCACTCGGGAACGCCACGGATTCGACGCCTGGCTCATACGACTCCAGGCGCGCACGCATCCGAACGTCGCCACGGTCGCGCTCGCCAATAAGCTCACCCGGATCGCGTGGGCCGTGCTCCGCCGTGGCACCCCCTACCGGCCGGGCCTCCGCGCCGCTGCATAGTCCGTCGCGAGTTCCCCACCTCGACTGCGTGAAGTGAGTACGGGGGATGGCAACACCGTCGAGACGGCGCGCCCGAGACCCTGACAGACAAAAGCGGTCCTCGAGACTGAACCATTTTCTAGGACGGGCGCGCGCGCATGTCCCATCGTGGCCCGGGCCCTGAAGTGCCCATCGAGAGGCCGGATACATTTTCGCAGACGGTTGTCCTACCCGGCTCAGGCTTGCTCGTCGGGGCGGACCATACATTTTTCCCAGCGCCTCCTTCAGGATGGTCTTGTCGAGCGTCAGGTCGGCAACGACCTGCTTGAGCTTCCGATTCTCCTCGCGGAGCTGGCGCAGCTCGCGGACCTCCGCCGTGCCGAGGTCGCCGAACCGCTTCTTCCATCGGTAGTAGGTCTGCTCGCTGATCCCATGCTGCCGGCAGAGCTCGACCACCGGCACCCCGCCGTCCCCCTGCCGGAGGATGTGTACTATCTGCTCCGGCGTGAACTTGCTCGTCCGCATCACCCTCGTCCTCCCTCTGGTTGGGGACCGTGACGAGGCTCTTTATGCGAGGCGCTGTGGCTCAGGGAAGCGGTCAAGACCACGAGCACGAGCGTGCCTGCAGCGCCAATCACCACCCACGATGCGACAAGCGCTTGCGTTGAGGGCGGACGACCGGGGTCGGAACCGGCGACGTCCAGCTTGGGAAGCTGATCGACGAAGGGCCGGAAGACTATGATCCGCGGGCATAATCGCAGCAGCGGCAAGATCTTACGGGGACTCGCGGTTTCTACGGTCTTCACTCAGTTTCGCTGATCTTCGCTGCTCAACCGGCACCAATACCGGCATCGAATCATCGGCGTTCCCCTTCGCCCCGAGCAAGGTCGGCGCCCTTCAAAGGCAGCGCAGCGCCCGCAGCACCTACCTGCCCTTCATGCGTGACTCGCTCAGGCTCGCAGGCCGAACAGCCTCGCGGCGTTCTCTTTGAGGATCAGCGGCCGCACTTCGTCCTTGACGTCGATCTGCGCGAAGTCGGCCAGCCAACGGTCCGGGGTGATCACCGGATAGTCGGACCCGAAGAGCACCTTGTGACGCAGCGGCCCGTTCGCGTACTGCAACAGCACCGGCGGGAATAGCTTCGGCGACCAGCCCGAGAGATCGAGGTGGACCTGCGCCTTGTGCATCGCGACCGAGATCGCCTCTTCCTGCCACGGAAAGGACGGGTGGGCCAAGATGATCGGCATGCCCGGGAAGTCGACCGCGACGTCGTCGACGTGGATCGGGTTCGAGTACTTGAGCCGGATACCGCCACCGCCCGGCAGCCCTGACCCCATGCCGGAGTGGCCGGTGTGGAACAGAGCCGGCAGGCCGGCCGCCGCAATCACCTCGTACAGTGGGTAGGCCAGCCGCTCGTTCGGGAAGAAGCCCTGAAGGTTCGGGTGGAATTTGAACCCGCGCGCGCCCTTCTCGATCAGCCGCTTGACCTCGCTCACCCCACGCTTGCCCCGGTGCGGGTCGACCGAGACGAACGGGATCAGCACGTCATCGTTCGCGGCCGCGATCTCGAGCACTTCGTCGTTGGATACTGGAACCTCCCCCGTGTTGGCCTCGCTGTCGACGCAGAAGATCACCGCGGCCATCTTCCGGTCGCGGTAGTACACGGCGACCTCCTCCGCGTTCGGGCGCGGGAAGTCGGAGCGAAAGTGCTTCGCCGCCGCATCGAGCACGCGCATCGTGATCGGGTCCGGTGCGCTGTTTCGGGGCACCTGCGCGTGTGTATGAACGTCGATCGCGACGATCGACTCGAGGTCGATGCTCATGATCGCTGTTCCGCTACCGCAGGCGATAGCGCACGGGCAACCGCTTCACACCGCTGACGAAGTTCGACGCCATCCACGTCGGCTCGCCCACAAGCTCGATCCATTCGATTCGATTGAGCAGCTCGTCGAAGAAGTAGCGCAGCTCGAGCTTCGCAAGTAGCACACCGAGGCAGTAGTGCAGCCCGTAGCCGAACCCGAGGTGCGGATTGGGATTGCGGTCGATCCTGAACGTGCCCGGGTCTTCGAAGACCTCGGGGTCGCGATTCGCGGACAGAAAACTCAGAAAGAGATCCTCGCCCGCGCGTATCGTCTTCCCACGGAGCACGTAGTCCTGGTTCGCGGTGCGCATGAAATGACGCGTCGGACTCGCCCACCGGACCATCTCGTCCACTGCCGAGGGTAGCAACGTGCGGTCGCGTTGCAGGCGCGCGAGTTGGTCGGGGTTCTCGAGCAAGGCCAGGAGGCCGCCGGCGATCGAGGAGCTGGTCGTGTCGTGGCCGGCAGTGACGATGAGGACGAAGTAGCTGATCGCTTCGTAGGGGGGGATGGCCGCGCCGTCGAGCTGACCCTGCGCGATGACGGTCGCCAGATCGTCGCGCGGTTCTTTGCGACGCGCGGCGACGAGCGCTTCGAAGTATTCGAAGTATTGCTGCATGAGGACAATCGGATCGCCTTTGGCCTGCCCTTGAAACGTCGGATCGGCGGACCCGAAGAGCTCCTGCGTAACGCGCAACAGGAACGCTTCGTCCGCTTCCGGCACGCCGAGGATCGACATGATGACTCGAAGCGGGTACCAGACCGCGACGTCATCGGCGAAGTCGCACTCTTCGTCCTTGGCTGCCATCCGATCGACGTAAGTACGGGCAAGCTCCGCGAGCCGCGGCTCGACGAGCCGCCGCAGGTTTCCCGGCGAGAACCATCCCTGGGTCATTGCGCGATACGGCTTGTGGTCCGGCTCGTCCATGTGGACCATCGTCCGCACCAGCGTCACGCTCCCGTTCCGGACCGCCCGGATGCGCTCTTCGATCTCGATTGGCAGCAGCTGATTGCGTGGACCGCTGAGGAACACCTCGGGATGCCGCGCGACCTCGAACAGGTCGGCATGCTTCGAGACGAACCAGAAGGGACGGTACCCATCCGGACGCGTCCACCGCAGCGGGTCGTTTTCCCGCAGCCACTTCAGATTCGACTGCAACTCCGCTTGGCGCGCGTACACGCCGTCGCGCGCAACATCGATTTCACCCGCCGCGTCCGTCGTGTACCCGAGGTGCTCGGGCGAGGTTCCGATATCCATGGCTAGCTCCTGCGTGCATCGCTTCCGAGCGCCACCGCGCGCACGGCGGCGCTGTCAGTCGGCTGATGCCCGACGGCGTGGACGGGCGGCGGAATCTCGACGACCGTGTTCGACAGCCGTCCCAGTCCGCTCACCTCGACCTCGACGACGTCACCGGGCTGCATCGGGCGCGAGTTCGCGGGCGTGCCCGTGAGAACGACATCGCCGGGCAGGAGCGTGATGTGTCGGCAGAGATCGGCCAGGATGTAGTCGATGCCGAAGGTCATTTCGCTGACCTTTCCCTCCTGTACGACCGTGCCGTTGCGATAGGTCCGCAGTACACTGGTCCGTACGTCGACCCCGCGGACGATCCCCGGCCCGAGCGGGCAGAAGCCGTCCTGCCCCTTCACCCGCAGCATCGACCCGGCATCGGTGTCGCGGAAATCCTGACACCCGACGTCGTTCGCAGGCGCGAAGCCGGCGAGGTGATCCCATACGTCCGACGGTGCGACGTTTCGCATCGGGCGGCCGACGATCGCGGCGACCTCACCTTCGTAGTTGAGGTACTGCGTGTTCGCTGGACGGCACACCGCGCCCCGATGGGCGTTCACGGCGGTGATCGGCTTCTGGAAATATGTGGGCGTGACGAGGGCCGGCGCACCGAACTCGATGCGCCGCGACTCGTAGTTCAGGTGGATGCAGAGGATCTTCCCGGGGTCGCACGGCGCCAAGTAGGTGGCAGACGCTTCGCGCACCCGCCGGCCGTCACCGAGCAGGAGCTCCTCCCCTTCGAGCCGAACCCAATACGGGACCCCTTCGTGGAGGATGCGCCGCAGCTCGGCCCGCGGGCCGTCGAGGACGCTCATCGCGTACCTCGTAGCGGCATCGACGTCCCGCCGGTCACGCTGAACGCCATCGGGTAAACCCAACCGGGGCCGACGGACGTGGGCGCGAGGAGATCGAGCTCCTCGAATTCGGAGGTGCCGAGCTCCAGCGCCGCTTTCCCGCGCCAGACCGTGCCGATCTCGACGCCCGTAACCGTGACGATCGAGAGCTCGTGTACGGCTGGCTGATCATCCGCGAGCGACGGCCAGAGCCGCGTGTGAATCTGCGGGAGCGCGCCCGCTGGGAGCGCTCCGGTGACCGTCTCCTGCAACGTCACCGCGACGGTCGCCAGCCGCCGGCCGAGACTCGAGACGTGCGCTGCGAAGCGCTCGCCCGGTGCTTTCCGCGGCCCACCCTTCCCGATGTCGACGGCGCGCGTCATGTGGATGTCGCCGAGCTTCTTCGGGAAGCCTTGTATCTGCCCCCGCAGGAGCGAGAGCTCGGAATCCACCCAGATGTAGGGCACGCGCCCGAACGGCCGGTCGTCGAAGGCTCCGTTCAGGGTCACGTAGGCTTCCCTGTACTGCCCCTTGATCGGATCGTCCTTGACGCGCGGATCGCGGTCCGCGGCCGAGCACCAATCGCAGAAGAAGAACGTGCAGCTACCGTCGCCCCGCGGTGAGAAGCCGGCGGGCACGAGCGCCGCGACGCGGCCCGGGTCCGCGGTGAAATCGATGGCGATGATGTCGCCCGAATAGTGCCAGGGCGGGGGCGGGACGGTCGACGCGCGTCCCGTGGGCGTTTGCGGAAGCGTCCAACCTGCGAGTGTCATACGTCTCTCCTTCGGCGCTCGTTCAGCCGGCAACGTCGAACCATACGTGGGCCTGCCCCGTGCCGACGGCGTTCTCGTAGTCGGAGAGCTGCCGGCCGGGGATGCGGCAATCACGGCCGCCGAGCGCGCCGACCAGCATCAGGTAGTGTCCGAACAACCCTTCGGGATGAAAGCGCCGATACTCCGGATAGAGGTCGAGCACCGCGGCGTGATCGCCGTCGCGCCAATGCCCGAGCACCCGCTCGTCGATGGCACGCGCCTCCGGCGAGATGACGTCGTCGGGACGGAAGGAGGCGTGCTCGAGAATGACGTCCATGGGCCAGAACGTGTGCGTCATTCCACCGCTACCGATGAGCGCCACGCGTGCGTCCGGTGTTCGTCGGACCGCTTCGGCCAGGCAGGCGCCGAGGTCGAGGAAGTTGTGCGCCTCGGCGGTCTGGCACACCCCGATGCTGAGCACCGCCTCGCCTCGATGAAGGTAGTGCACCGTGTTCAGCGTCGGGTAGTGCACGGCGAGGTGCGGATTCGTCGCGTTCAGGAACCGCACGCCACGTTCGCGTGTCGCGCCTTCGAGCTGCTCCGCGAGCGCCGGAGCGCCGGGGTAGTCGTACAAGTAGTCGGTGATCAGCGTCGGCAGCTCCTCGGACGTGTACGTGCCCTGAAAGCGCGCTGCGCCGGCGGCGACATGCTCAATCGTCGTGAACCAGTGCGTGTCGAAGATGACGAGCGTGTTGGCACCGCACGCGTCGAGGGCCTCGCGCAGCCTCGGGATGCCCGGCTCGACCAACGTCGTATCCCGTCCCTGGCCCATCGCTTTGCGCAGGGGTTCGGGCGCCATGATCGCCGGCTGATGTCCGAAGATCGCTGCACCCACGATGTCGCCCATGTCACGCCTCCTCGCCGAACGATCCTTTGCGGATCGCGACGTTCTTCACGTCGGAGAAGAAATCGAAGCTCCACGTGCCACCCTCGCGGCCGATTCCCGACTCGCGCGCACCGCCGAACGGCGCCGCGAGATCGCGCACGAAATAGCAGTTGACCCATACGGTTCCCGCGACCACCTGCGACGCGAGACGCCGCGCGCGTCGCTCCTCGCGCGTGAAGATCACCGCCGCCAAGCCGTAGCGCGTCCCGTTCGCCACCGTCACAACTTCGTCGTCGCTGTCGAACGTTTGCCAGGTGAGGACGGGCCCGAAGACTTCGCGCTGGGCGACCTCCATGTCGGCGCGGATGTCCGCGAGGAGCGTCGGCTCGAAGTACTGGGCGCCCGCGCCGTGCGGACGACCGCCCCAGAGCGCGACGGCGCCATCGGTCAGGGCGCGATCGACGAAGCCCCGGACGCGGTCGAAATGCTCGGGCGCGATCAGCGGGCCGACGCGCGTCCCAGGCTCACGAGGATCGCCCACGACCATCGCCCCGGCGGCTTGCCGTACCTTCGCGAGAAACGGCTTCGAGACGGATGCCTCGACCAAGACGCGCGTACCGGCGAGGCACACTTGCCCGGCATTGAGGTATTGCATGGCGACCGTCTGAGCAGCGGCGTCCAGGTCGGCGTCGGCACAGACGATGAAGGGCGACTTCCCGCCGAGCTCCGTGCTCACCGGGACGAGGTTCCGCGCACCGGCCACACCGATGAGACGTCCCGTTTCTGGTGAGCCCGTGAAACTGATCCGGTCGACGTCCTCGTGCGCGACCAGCGCCGCGCCGGCATCCTCGCCGACGCCCTGCACCACGTTCAAGACGCCGGCCGGAATGCCCGCAGCGTTCGCAATGTCCGCGAGCAACGAGCAGGTGAGCGGCGCCCATTCCGGCGGTTTCACGACCACCGTGTTGCCGGCCGCAAGCGCCGGACCCACCTTCCAGGTCGTGAGCATCAGCGGCGCATTCCATGGCGTGATGAGCGCGGCGACGCCGGCGGGCTCGTAGCGGACGTGATTCGTCACCTCGGGTCCGTCGATCGTGTGCTCGAGCTTCAGCGCCCACTCGGCGAAGAACTCGATGTTGAGCGCGGCGCGCGGCACCATGCGATGGACGTTGCCGAGGAGCAACGAACCGTTGTCTGCCGTCTCGACTGCGGCCAGCTCCTTCGCGCGCGCCAGTATCCCGTCGGCAAACCGCTTCAGGATCGGCGCGCGTCCATGGGGGCCGAGCGCTGCCCAGGCGGGGAACGCGGCGCGCGCGGCACGGACGGCCGCGTCCACCTCGCTTGCGCCTCCCGCCGCCACGTCGGCGAGGTGCGCGCCGTCGATGGGTGATGCAACCGGGAAGTGCCCGCTCGACGAAACACGCTCACCACCGATCCAGTGATCGGTCGAGACCTCGACACCGGCCACCACGACGGTTCCCATCACGCGGCCTCGGTGAGGAAGCGGTCCACCAGCGCCAGCGCGCGCTCCTTGGGCGCGATCAGGTGGGACAGCCCCCGATTGCGTGCCGCCGACGCCAGGTAGAAGCGTTCGTACTGCTCACCGCGGCCGCCAAGCGCCGTCGCGGTGTAGTCCCACGCCAGACGGAAGATCCGGATGCGTTCCGCGGCGCCGAGCCCACCCGCACCCTGCAGGTACTTCGCGATGAGCGGCCCGAGCTTCGCGTCCTTCACCTGCGACTCGGTCGGCGTCGCCAGCACGTTGTGCGAGCCGATCAGCCGGAGGATCTCGTTCACGCGCGGCATCCACACGGGCATGAAGTGCTTCAGCTGGTTCAGGGGCTGGCCGTTGGGGAACCACACGCCGTTGCCCCACTCGAACGCCTCGGCCTCCGCCGTACGGATCGCCGCACGCGCGAGCTCGGCGTAACCGAACAGCTCGCCGAGGAGCTCGGCGGTCGTCTGGCTCTTATCGCCGACCGCGCTCGCCATCCGGCAGCCGAGGCCGTAGGCGAACTCGAGCTTCGTCTGCGCCCGGATCATGGTCTGCTGCATGATGTTCGGGTACCACCCGGTCATCATGACGTTGTTGTAGACGTCGACCTGGCCGTCGATGAAGAGGCGTTCGCGCGGAACCTCGACGTCGTCGAAGATGACGAACGCGTCCTGCTCGTCGAAACGGCTCGACAGCGGATGGTCGTATCGGCTGGTCCCTCGCGAGACACTGTCGCGGCAGAGGAACTTCAGGCCAGGCGTCGCCATGGGGATCGAGAACGACAGCGCGTAGCGCGAGCCGTCCGCGGGAATCGGGTGCGCAGGATAGACGGCCAGCTCGTCCGCGAACGGGGCCAGCGTCGCCAGCACTCGCGCTCCGCGCACCAGGATGCCGTGCCGGGTGTTCTCCACCTTGTGGAGCACGACGTCGCCACCGCCGGCCGCGACGTCGGGCAGCGACTTGTCGATGGTCGGATGGATGATCGTGTGCGTCAGCGAGAGATCGCGCCGGCGCAGCTCCTTTTGAAACGCGACCAGGTTGGCCGCGCCCCGTTCGTTTCCGGCGACGGACCACTCGTCCTCGCGCCCGGCGAAGCCCGCGAAGGTGACGTTCAGGTAGTCCGGGGAGCGACCCATCAGTCCGACCGTGTGATCTGCGATCCGCTGGAGGCAGCGGTGACGGCGCTCGAGATCGGCCTTGGAGCGCGGGATCATGTGGCTGACGTTGATCGGCTCGCCCGTCTCGGGATCGGGCATGAAGCAGTCGTCGGCGTAGCGGTGCTGGAGGTCGAAGAGCTCGGCCACGGTCCGCGCGGCGCCCGCGAAGGCGGGATGATCCGCAACGTCGCGCACGCGCGCGCCGTCGACCCAGATCTCCCGTTCTGTCCTGAGTCCGTCTAGAAACTGCTTTCCCGTGCGTGCGGGCATGAGAATCCTCCCAGCTTCAAGTCCGCGTGGCAGCACGGCGGCGAATGCGTGACCGTGCTCGCGCAGATGTTGTGGTTCGATCCGGTCCGAGCCCTCGGACCTGCAGCGCAAAGGAGTCGCGCAGCCGCGCGACGTGCTCGGTGGTCGCCAGCGGCTCGCGTAGACCCAACCATTTCTGCAGCCGCACGAGGTAAGCGGCGAAACAGTTCTCCGCGAGCAGCTGCGCAGGCACGTCGGCGGCGACCTCGCCCCTTTTCTTCGCCTGCTCGACGAGGTCGGCGCAGCGCGCGATCAGGGCGTCCACGAAGTCGTATATCCCCCGCCGGTGCTGCTCCTTCACGAACAGCACCTCCTTCACGAAGACCCGTGCGAGCTCCTGATCCCTGTCGTGAAACGCGACCAGGGCCCCGAACACGTGCACGAAGGCGTCGAGGAGCGACGCGCGCTCCGGGATCGAGGCGAACGCCTGTTCGCAGACGCGATCCATTTCATCTCGGAAGACGAGGACCAGCACCTCCTCCTTGGACTGCACGTAAAGGAAGAGGGTCCCAGTGCCGATGTCCGCGCGCTCGGCGATCTCCTGCGTCGTCGTGGCGGTGAAGCCCTTCGAGGCGAACAGGGCCCGGGCGGCCGCCTTGATGCGTTCGCGCTTCTCCAGCTTGTTGCGCTCCCTTCGGCCGGGGGGGGTGTCCGCCGCTGACGCCTTTCCGGGCCGAGCCGCCGTATGCTGGCCGATCGCCATGAGTACGCTCATAATTGAGTACAGTCAGTTTTGTCAAGAACCCCTTGCGGCAGCGCGGTATTCGAACGCAGCTACGAGGCCACGTCGGTCGAGGAGATCGCTGCCGGCGGCAAGGTGTCGAAGCCGATCCGCTACGAGCACTTCGGCGGCAAGGAAGGCCTGTAGGCGGTCGTCATCGACCGTGAGGTCGAGCACAATCGAGGCCCGGCACGGAAGCGATCACGGCGGGCTCAGCGCGGCAGCGGGCTCAAGCGCGCGGTGCTGGGCATACAAGGCGCGATGACGTCAAACCGGCACCACTACCGGCACTGGCGTTCATGGGTCGTTCGCTGGGCGAAGGGCGGCGGACGTCAACACAAACTAGGAAGTGCCCGCCCCCCGCACGGGCCGCTATGATGCGCGATCCGGGGGGGGAGGGGTGCGTGTGAACGCGCTTCTCGCGCCGGCTGATCCGTGGATTCAGGCGGGCTTCGCGATTCCGAGTCGCCTCATCAGCGACTGCAGCGTCGTACGCTTCATGCCGAGACGCGTCGCCGCCCCTCGCGGGCCGGCCAGCACCCAGTTCGCCTGTTCCAGCGCGCGCAGGACCGCCGCCCGCTGGGCATCCGGATCCACCGCGCCTCGATCACCCATCGCGCCGGTACCTGGACGCCGGCGCACGAGGTCGTCGAGGGGGACCTCGAGCGTCCGGCCGCGCGAGAGGATCATCGCGCGCTCGATTAGGTTTGCGAGCTCGCGCACGTTCCCGGGCCACGCATAGCGACGCAGCGCCTCGAGCGTCTCGGCCGGGATCACCTCGATGCGGCGGTTCATCGGGCGCGCGAGCCGCTGCACGAAGTAGCGCACGAGGGGCGGAACGTCCTCGGGTCGCTCGCGCAGCGCCGGAACGTGGATCGGGAACACGTTCAGCCGGTAGTAGAGGTCGTCCCGGAAGCGCTGCTGTTCCACCAATCGGAGGAGATCGCGGTTCGTAGCGGCGATGATGCGAACGTCCACCTTGACGGTCTTCGTGCCGCCGATCCGCTCGAATTCCTGCTCCTGCAGCACCCGGAGGAGCTTCGGCTGCAGCTCCAGTGGGATCTCGCCGACTTCGTCGAGGAACAGGGTGCCGCCGTCGGCCACCTGGAACCGTCCGATCTTCTGAGCGATCGCGCCGGTGAAGGCGCCCTTCTCGTGGCCGAACAGCTCGCTCTCCAGCAGCCCTGACGGAATGGCGGCGCAGTTGAGCTTCACGAACGTGCGGTCGCGCCGGCTGCTGCGATCGTGGATGGCCCGTGCGAGCAGCTCCTTGCCCGTCCCCGTCTCGCCGAGGAGGAGCACCGTCGAGTCGGTGGGGGCGACGATCTCCACCTGCTGGAGCGTCTGACGGAGCGCGGGACTCTCGCCGACGATGTGCTCGAACGTGAGCTCCGTCCTGATCTCGCTCTCCAGGTAGAGCCGCTCTTCGGCCAGCTTGTCCTTGAGCTGCGCGATCTCCCGAAACGCCATGGCGTTCTCGATCGCGACCGCGACGAGCTTCGCCACCTCGCCCAAGAACTGCACCTCGCCTGCGGGGTACGCCGCACGCTGGCGACGCCCGAATCCGAGCGCTCCGAGCCGTTTGTGGGCCGTCGTCAGCGGGAGCACGCAGAAGCTCTCGATGCCGTCCTGCCGGATGAGCGTCATCTCTTTGAATCGTGCTTCGACCGACGTGTCGGGGACGACGAGCGGCTGCTGCGTCTGAACCACCCAGCCCGACGGTGAGTCCGCCAGAGCCGCTTCCGGTCGGGGCGCGAGCGCCATGCTCCGGGCGTCGAGGAGATCCCCCCGCACGACTCCCCTTTCGGGGTCGTGGAGCACGAAGGCGACGAAGTCGAAGCTCACGACGCGCTCGAGCTCCGCCGCCAGCCGCCGGAACAGCTCCTCGGGCTCGCGACACGACGTGATCGATTCGGCCACGGACACCAGCGCCTGGAAACGATCGACGAGGGGAAGCTCGTCGGTCGTCGAGACCGACGACGCCGGTGTCGACGGATCGCCCTCCATTTTGCGTGTCCCCACCCTGGTGACGGTCGCTCCGCTCCAGCGGAGTAGTCGACTGCGGACGATGCGTCCAGTCGCCGGCCGACGACGCCTCAGTGCCCGCGTGTCGATTCGCCGGCGCGTCGATCGGCTGCCGCGCGAAGGACGATGTCGTCGCGGATCGCGGCGGCCACGATGTCGCGCGCGACGATGTCGACGCCGGCACGGTACATGTCGGCAAGCAGCGCCTTCCCCGCCGCATCGACGAAGCGCACGTCCGCGAGATGCACGCGGATGGCGGCTCCGGCCGCCGCCTCCTGCGCACGACGCCAGGCACGCCGGAGCTCCGGAAGCCACTCACCGTCCAAGCTGCCCTCGAGCTTGAGCGTCCACGTGGAGCGGCCGTCCGGGCGGGTGTCGACGACGTCGGTGATCCGCAGCATGGCTCACGGGCCACGCAACCAGCGTGCCGGCCGGGTGACCCCCGCCGTCCAGGAACGTTGCGCACGAACCGGCCTCGACACTGCCGACGCGCTCGGCATTTCTGCCCGTCGGCATGGACGTGCGCACCCGACGCGGCGGGACGTGCTCGCGCGGTCGCGTTTCCGTGGCGTCTCCGGTATCTGTCCGCCTTCGCAGCGAACGGCACGACAGTTGCGGATGCGACGAGACATGGGCCGGATGGATTCCACCACTTCTCGGATCGGCATCGCGTGCATGCTCGTCGCGTTCGGCTGCACGCATGGTGCGCCGCCGGCGCCGCCCCCGCCCGAGGTCATCGTGACGACCGTCGTCCAGAAGGACGTGCCGATCCAAGCCGAGGCGGTGGGAACGACCGTGGGCTTCGTGAACGCGCAGGTCATGCCCCGGGTGCAGGGGTACCTGCTCAAGCAGGACTATCAGGACGGCGCGAACGTGAAGGCCAGCCAGCTCCTCTTCGAGATCGATGATCGGCCGTACAAGGCCGCGCTCGACCAGGCGCTCGGCGACCTCGCAAAGGAGCAGGCCACGCTCCGGAAGAACCAGCTGGACGTCGCGCGATACACGCCGCTCGTCGCGAAGGGGGCGGTGAGCAAGGAGGAGCTCGACAACGCCGCCCAGGCGACCCACGCAAGCGAGGCCCTGGTGCAGGCAGCCCAGGCGGTCGTCGAGAACGCCCGGCTCAACCTGGATTGGACTCGGATTTACTCACCCATCGACGGCGTCGCCGGGATCGCACCGGTCCAGGTCGGCAATCTCGTGACCCCGTCCACCGTCCTCACCACCGTCTCCCAGGTCGATCCGATGAAGGTGACCTTCCCGATCACCGAGCGCCAGTACCTGCACTTTGCCGATCAGATCAAGGAGCATCAGGCGAAGGGCCGGGCACGGGACGAACCGGAGCTTCAGCTCATCCTCGCCGACGGCAGCACGTATCCCCGTCCGGGCCGGTTGTACGTCACGGACCGGCAGGTCGACCAGCAGACGGGGACGATCCTGGTGCAGGCGCTCTTCCCGAACCCCGACGCCATCCTCCGCCCCGGCCTGTACGCCAAGGTACGCGCGCCGGCGGAGACCATCCGGGGCGCCCTTCTCGTGCCGGCGCAAGCGGTGCAGGAGATCCAGGGCGCGTACCAGGTCGCGGTCGTCGGACCGGACGACAAGGTCGCGCTCCGCACGGTGAAGGCCGGCGAGCAGGGAGACGGGCTGTGGGTCATCACTGAGGGGCTCAAGCCGGGCGAACGCGTCGTGACGGAGGGCCTCCAGAAGGTCAAGGACGGGATCGTCGTGCGTCCCAAGCCCGACACATCGGCCCCGGCCGCGCCCGCGCCGCCCGGGCAAGGATAACCTGACCATGTCGAGGTTCTTCATCGAAAGGCCGATCGTAGCGATCGTCATCGCTATCTTCTTCGTGATCGGCGGCGCCGTGATGGTGTTCCGGCTGCCCGTCGCACAGTTCCCCGAGATCGCGCCGCCCCAGATCCAGACGACCGCCATGTACACCGGCGCCGACGCGATCACTGTGGAGCAGTCGGTCGCCACGCCGACCGACGCCCAGGTGAACGGCGCCAAGCGCATGATCTACATGCAGGCGATCTCCGGTAACGACGGCACGATGACGCTGCAGGTCTCGTTCGAGACCGACACGGACATCGACATCGATCAGGTGCAGGTCCAGAACCGCCAGGCGCAGGCGCAGGCCAATTTGCCCCAGGCCGTGAACAACTACGGCCTCTCGACCATCCAGACGGCGGGCATCCCGCTGCTCGTCTTCACGATCACCTCGCCGAACAAGACGTGGGACCAGACCTTCCTGTCGAACTACGTCGTGATCAACGTCCAGGACGAGCTCGCCCGGGTGCCCGGGATCGGCCAGGTCCGCATCTTCGGCGCGGCGAACTACGCCATGCGCGTCTGGGTCGCGCCGGATGCGATCGCGAAGCTGGGGCTCACGGTGACGGACCTTGTGAATGCCATCTCGGCGCAGAACGTCGTGAATCCCGCGGGCACGATCGGGGGTGAGCCGGCACCACAGGGACGCAAGTTCACATACACGGTGCGCGCCCAGGGGCGCCTGATGAGCGCCGAGGAGTTCGGGGACATCATCGTGCGTGCGAACGCGGACGGATCGCTCGTCCGCTTGAAGGACGTCGCCCGCCTCGAGCTCGGCGCCGAGAACTACACCCAGCAGGCATACGGCAACGGTGCCCCGGCGACGCTCGTCGGACTCTACCAGGTTCCCGGGTCGAACGCGCTCGATGCCGCCAATCGCGCCAAGGCGACCATGGCCCGCCTGGCCGAACGTTTCCCCTCCGACATGCACGTCGACCTGACGCTCGACACGACCACCCCCGTGACCGAGGGCGCGAAGGAGATCGCCATCACGCTGCTCGAGGCGGTCGGGCTCGTCATCCTGGTCGTTTTCGTCTTCCTCCAGAACTGGCGGGCCACGCTCATCCCGATCCTCACCATTCCGGTCTCCCTCGTCGGCACCTTCCTGTTCTTCCCCATGCTCGGGTTCACGATCAACCAGCTCTCGCTCCTTGGGCTCGTGCTCGCCGTCGGCCTGGTCGTGGACGACGCGATCGTGGTGGTCGAGGCGATCGAGGCGAAGATCGAGCAGGGCCTGTCGCCGCGCGATGCGGCGCTCCAGGCGATGGACGAGGTGAGCGGCGCGCTCGTCGGCATCGCCCTCGTACTCTCCAGCGTGTTCATTCCCGCCGGCTTCGTCGCCGGCATCACCGGGTCGCTCTACCGGCAGTTCGCGCTCACCATCGCGTTGTCGGTCCTGATCTCCGCCTTCAACGCGCTCACGCTGAGCCCCGCGCTCGGCGCGCTCATCCTCCGTCCGCGGCGCAAGGACGCACGTCGCGGACTCGCCGGACGGTTCTTCAACGGGTTCGATCGCGCCTTCACGTCGGTGCAGACGGGCTACGTCCGGGGCGCGCAGTTCCTCATCCGCAAGGTCGGGGTCGCGCTGCTCGTGCTCGTCGCGTTTGCGCTGCTCGCGGGCGGTCTCGGCAAGACCCTGCCCACGTCGTTCATGCCCCAGGAGGACCAGGGCTTCTTCTTCATGAACGTGCAGCTTCCCGAGGCCGCGTCGATGCAGCGGACGAACGCCGTCATGCGCGAGATCGACGAGATCCTGAAGGCCGAGCCGGGCGTCCACTACGTCAACGCGGTGTCCGGGTACAGCCTCCTCTCGCAGACGGCGAGCCCGCGCAACGGACTGTACTTCGTCCAGCTCACACCCTACGACGAGCGGGCGACGCGGGGGCTCCAGGCGGACGCGATCGTCGCCTCCGTGAATCGGAAGGTCTATGGGCTGCCCGAGGCACAGGTGTTCGCGTTCCTCCCGCCCGCCATCCCCGGTGTGGGCCAGGCCGGCGGTGTCGACTTGTTCATCCAGGATCGCGCCGGCAAGACCGTCGACTACCTCTGGCAGAACACGCAGCGGTTCATGGCCGAGCTGCACAAGCGACCCGAGATCGCGTTCCTGGCGACGACGTACGCGCCCGCCGTGCCCCAGCTCTTCGGGCGCGTCGACGAGGAGCGGGTGTTCAAGCTCGGCGTCCCGATCCAGGACGTGTACACGACGCTCCAGGCGCTTCTCGGCGGGACCTATGTGAACCAGTTCAACCGGTTCGGGCGCGTCTGGCGCGTCTTCCTCGAGGCCGAGCCGCAGTACCGGACGGATCCGAGCGATCTCAGCCTGTTCTACGTGCGCAACCAGCACGGCGACGCGCTCCCGGTCTCGACGCTGGTCTCGCTCGAGAAGTCGTCTGGTCCCGAGTACTCGAACCGCTTCAACGGGTATCGCGCGATCGAGGTCATCGCGATCCCGGCGCCCGGCTACAGCTCGGGTCAGGCGATGGCCGCGGTTGCCGCCGTCGCCGATCAGGTCCTGCCCCGCGACATGGGCTACGCGTGGAACGGCATGAGCTATCAGGAGTCGATCGCGGGCAGCGGCGCCGCCGTGTTCGCCCTGTCGCTGGTCCTCGTCTTTCTCATCCTGGCGGCGCTCTACGGAAGCTGGTCGCTCCCGTGGAGCGTGCTGCTCAGCACGCCGGTCGCGGTCGCGGGCGCGTTCTTCGGCATCTGGGCGCGCGGCCTCGAGAACAACGTCTATGCGCAGGTCGGGCTCCTCATGCTGATCGGCCTGTCGGCGAAGAACGCGATCCTGATCGTCGAGTTCGCGAAGGCCGAGCTCGAGAAGGGCGAGTCGATCGTCGACGCGGCGCTGAAGGGCGCCCGCCTTCGACTTCGCCCGATCCTCATGACGTCGTTCGCCTTCATCTTGGGCCTGTTCCCGCTCTGGAACGCGCTCGGCGCCGGAGGGGTGGCACGCCAGGTGATCGGCACGGTGACGATCGCCGGCATGGCGTTCTCGACCGCCATCGCGATCTTCCTCGTCCCCGTCCTCTTCGTGGTCGTCGAGCGCATGTCTCACCGCGGGCAGCCGCGCTCCGCAGAGGCCGAGACGCCGGCACGCCCCGCGGCGCCTGGTCCGCTGCCCGTGCGGGAACGCGCGAGCTGATGATCCGGAAAACGCGCGCTGGCGCGGCGGCGCAGGCTGGCCGCGCTCCCGGGCGCTATGGGTGCAATCATTGCGGGGGTAGAAAGGCTTGGATATGAAACCGGACGAGAGACCTTCGGAGTCTAGAGGTGCGGTCGTCCTCGCGCGCCTCCTGGCCACCGCCGCCGCCGGCGATACGCTCATGCGCGACCTCTATCTCGGTCGGGCGAGAGCGTTGCTCGAGCCGATCTGCTCCGAGGCACGCTACCGCAGCGCCCAGGACAACCGAATCGCGGTGAATCGCCTGTTGGCGCAGAGCCGGACGGCGGTTGGACGGCAGGACTGGGTTCAGGTGGAGGAGCTGGCGACCCGGGCCGCCCAGCTCCGGAGCGCACTCGCCGCCCAGGAGGATGCGCTGGTCGCGGCCGAGGAGGTCTATGGCGCGCATCCCGTCGGGCTCGACCCCTTCTCGCGCGGCCTCGCCCAGTTCGCCAAGACCGACGGGGCGCACGCCCTGAGCGAGACGCGCGCGGCCCTCGAGCGGCTGGCCCGCGACGACCCCGAGCAGCATGACCTTTACGTCGCGCGAAGCCGCGCCATCGCCGCGTTGGCTCCGGCGGCAGGTGCTGCCGAGGAGGCCCCCCAAAAGCAGGGGCTGAGCACCGAGCGGCGGGCACTGGCCGCGGTGGAGCGAGGTGACGCGGCGGAGCTCGCGCGGCTGGCCCAGACCATGCGGGCGGCCGCAGACCGGAAGCAGGCGGGTGCCGCCGCGCCCGGCGCCGCCCGGCGCCTGGAGGCGCCGGCGGTGCTCTCGCAACCGTATCCCGAGGCGTGTATCGCTCCGGCGCGCGCGCTCGGGCTCGAGCAGGTCGAGTTTCGCGAGCCGTCCCGTGACTTCACGGCAAGGATCCGAGCGTTCCTCGAGACGTATGCGTGGGCCGCCTCGGCCGCGACGCTCGCGCTGGCACACGAGGGCGTCGCCCAGCTGCGCGCCTCCATCGACGCCCTGCCGGCGATCGAGGATTCGAACGCCGACGTGCTGGCCGAGACGGTGTCGCTGTTCGCGCTCCACGTCTTCATCAACTCGGCGGGCATCCGGTACCTCCCCATGCTGAGCGAGCGCGAGTTCGTGCTCCTCGAGACCCACGCCGAAGGCGACGACGTCCCGTCCGGTCTCCTGCGTGCCCTGGGGCTCGAGCGGAGGCACGCGCTGGCGCGGGACGAGATCGAGCTCGCTCTGCTCCGGCACGGCGGCGACGTCGTGGGACGCATGGGGCTCGATCCCCGCGCGGCCCGCATCGTCTGTGTCCCGCCCGACGTCTACATGGGTGTGGGACCGAGCCGCGGGTGGGGGGCGCGGGAGGAGTGGACGCACTTCGACGGCTACCAGGTGCGGGAGAAGGGGCGGCTCCTGGCGTTGGTCGGCGGCAACGCCCGCTTCGGCGGGATCGCCGACCTCTGCGGCATCAGCTCCTCGGACGCGCGTGACAACACCGTGGTCCGGTTGGCGGTCGTCCGCCGCGAGCGGCTCGCGACCGGCCTCCTGTGACTCGAACAGGCGGGGCGGCTGGCCATCCCGTTTCGCGTGCAGGCCTCGACGTCGTCTGGCGGCAGTTCGCCGTGCTGTTCGGGATCGGCGCGGCGCTGTTCGCATACGCGCTCGCGCGCTTCCGCGCGACGATCGGCACGATGGTGTGAGGCCGTGGCGTGACGCTCGCGGTGGTGCAAGGAGGTCATTCATGGCGAAGACGATGGAGGCGGCCGTGGTCCGCGCATTCGGCACGCCGCTCACCATCGAAGAGGTGCCGATTCCGACCCCGGGACCCGGCGCTCGAATTCGAGGATCGCTTGGGCGGACCCGCCGCCCATCCGACGGCTCGTCAGATCTGCCGACGCCTCGGCACGGCGACCTCCGACGCGTGCCGGCCTCGGGCGCACGGTCGGTTACAAATATCGCGTATCCGTGCCGTCCTTCCGCTCTGCTCCGATTCGGCTACGGCACGGCGATTGCGAATGGTGGAGAGCACCGCTCGCGGCGGTCGCATACGACCAGCGAGACAAGCTGATCACCCGTTTCACGGATGTTCGTCGCGAACGGCTGGCGACCCGACGGCCTCGATCTCGAAACGAGGAGGCATGATGAGACCCAAAACAGATCCCCTGTCCGCTGATGAGCTGCGCAAGATGAACGCCTACTGGCGTGCGGCCAACTACCTGTCGGTCGGCCAGATCTACCTCCTCGACAACCCCCTGCTGAAGGAGAAGCTCGAGCGGGCACACGTCAAGCCACGCCTCCTCGGCCACTGGGGGACTACGCCGGGGCTGAACCTCCTCTACGTCCACCTGAATCGGGTCATCAAGAAAAACGACCTGAACATGATCTACGTCATCGGTCCGGGACACGGTGGCCCGGCGCTGGTTGCCAACGCCTACCTCGAAGGCACCTACAGCGAGGTCTACCCCGGCATCAGCCAGGACGCGGACGGGATGAAGAAGCTGTTCAAGCAGTTCAGCTTCCCCGGCGGGATCCCGAGTCACGTTGCGCCTGAGACGCCCGGCTCAATCCACGAGGGCGGCGAGCTGGGCTACGCACTCTCGCACGCCCACGGCGCCGCCTTCGACAACCCGGACCTCATCGTCGCCTGCGTCGTCGGCGACGGAGAGGCCGAGACCGGCCCGCTGGCGACGGGCTGGCACTCGAACAAGTTCCTGAACCCGGCACGCGACGGCGCGGTGCTGCCGATCCTCCATCTCAACGGCTACAAGATCGCCAATCCGTGCTTCCTCGCCCGTATTCCGCGGGACGAGCTGCAGAGCCTATTCGAGGGGTACGGCTACGCGCCGCATTTCGTCGAAGGCGACGAGCCGGAGAAGGTCCATCAGCAGCTGGCCGCCACGCTCGACGCGGTCGCGGCCGATATCAAGCGGATCCAGCTCGACGCGCGGACGAAAGGCGTCACGAAGCGGCCGGCCTGGCCGATGATCGTGCTCCGCACGCCGAAGGGCTGGACCTGTCCGAAGGAGATCGACGGCAAGAAGTGCGAGGGCTACTGGCGGGCCCATCAGGTGCCGATGGCCGACATGGACACGCCGGGACACGTGCAGATCCTCGAGGGGTGGATGAAGAGCTACAAGCCGGAGGAGCTGTTCGACGCGGCAGGCCGGCTCGAGCCCGAGCTCGCCGAGCTCGCCCCCGGCGGCCACCGCCGCATGAGCGACAATCCGCACGCTAACGGGGGGCTCTTGCTGAAGGATCTCAAGCTTCCAGACTTCCGGAGCTATGCCGTCGAGGCGGAGACCCCCGGGGCCGCCACGGCCGAGGCCACGCGCGAGCAGGGGCGGTTCCTGCGCGACGTCATGAAGCTCAACCTCGACAGCAGGAACTTCCGCCTGTTCAGCCCTGACGAGAACAACTCGAACCGCTGGCAGGACGTCCTCGAGGTCACGAACCGCTGCTACATGGCCGAGATTTATCCCGACGACGACCACCTGAGCCCTGACGGGCGCGTGATGGAGGTGCTGAGCGAGCATCAGTGTCAGGGCTGGCTCGAGGGATACTTGCTGACGGGCCGCCACGGCTTCTTCAGCTGCTACGAGGCGTTCATTCACATCATCGATTCGATGTTCAACCAGCACGCCAAGTGGCTGAAGGTGTGCCACAATATTCCCTGGCGCCGGTCGATCGCGTCGCTCAACTACCTCCTGTCGTCCCACGTCTGGCGTCAAGATCACAACGGCTTCAGCCACCAGGATCCCGGCTTCATCGATCACGTCGTGAACAAGAAGGCCGAGGTCATTCGTGTCTACCTGCCGCCAGACGCTAACTGCCTCCTGAGCGTAACCGACCACTGCCTGCGCAGCCGCGACTACGTGAACGTGATCGTGGCTGGCAAGCAGCCCGCGCCGGTGTGGCTGACCATGCAGCAGGCGATCGCGCACTGCACCGCCGGCGTGGGCATCTGGGAGTGGGCGAGCAACGACAAGGGAGGTGAGCCCGATGTCGTGATGGCCTGCTGCGGCGACGTGCCGACGCTCGAGACGCTGGCCGCGGTCGACATCCTTCGCCAGCACGCGCCGGAGGTGAAGATTCGGGTGATCAACGTCGTCGACCTGATGAAGCTCCAGCCATCGAGCGAGCATCCGCACGGCCTGAGCGATCGCGATTTCGACGTGCTCTTCACGAAGGACAAGCCGGTCATCTTCGCCTTCCACGGCTACCCCTGGCTGATTCACCGGCTGACCTACCGCCGCACGAACCACGCCAACGTGCACGTGCGCGGGTACAAGGAGGAGGGTACGACCACCACCCCCTTCGACATGGCGGTGCGAAACGACCTGGATCGCTTCCACCTGGTCTCCGACGTCATCGACCGGCTGCCCCAGCTCGGGTCGCGAGCGGCGTACGCGAAGCAGGCGATCCGGGACAAGCTGATCGAGCACGAGCAGTACATCGCCGAGCACGGCGATGACATGCCCGAGATCACCGGCTGGAAATGGGGTGACCAGGGAACCGCTGGTGCGAGGAGCTCATCGACCGAAGGGGACAACGTCTAAGAGGCGAACCGGAACGCAACTGAAGGTCAGCAATGGACGCAACCCCGCCAAGCGACCGGATCCGGCCATCTCTGGGCCATCGGCTACGACGACATGGAACGTGCCGATCAGGTCAGAGACAAGATCACCACGCTCGGTTGGGGCGGACCGTACTTCCAGCTCTCGGACGTGTCGGTCGCTGTGAGACATTCCAGCGGAGAATGACCTGCCACTGTTCGCGCTGGCGGAGCTGGCCGTCGCCGCCCGGGACTCCGTTCCCGCCGCCGCCGACCGGTTGCGGCAGCCGGGCGCCGCCGGCGTCGCCGACTGGGTCCAGAGGCTGCTCGAACGAGGCGGCACGATGCCGACGCCGCGCCGACTAGCCATCGCGCTCGGCACCGCCGACGACGGCACGCCGGCGGTTTTATCGGCGAACGGGAGAACCTGCTCGTCAGCGGCGATCGCCCTCCGGTAAGTCGTGGGTCGCCGGGCTCGCCGCCGAATGCCTGCTGGAGGCGGGGTATCGCGTGTGCCTCTTCGATGCCGAGAGCGATCACCTCGCGGTCGGGCATCGGCCCGGTGCGATGAGTCCTCGGCAGGGAGATCAGCCTCCCGGCGGCCGACGACGTCGGGACGGTGCTCGCCGACGCCGGCCTGAGCATCGTCCTCGAGCTCACGTCGCTGCCACTGCCGAACAAGCGCGAGTACGTCGCCCGCGCCTCCGCAGCCTCGCTGCCGAGCGGGGCCGGTCGGGCCTGCCACACTGGATCGTGGTGGACGAGGCGTACTACTTCTTCGGCGCCGGCGGAGCGTCCTCTGCCGACGCAGTCGCCCAGACGGGCACCACCGTGCTCGTGACGTATCGCGCGAGCCTCATCGCACCGGACCTGCTCGACTCCATCGACGCGTTCATCCATCACCGCGTCGATGCTCTTGTAGGCGGTCGGCCTCTCGTCCAGCACGCCTCGGTCCTTGCGGCACTCGACACCGCGTAGCGCCTCGGTGTGCTCACCGAGGCTGATCGTCTCCTTCGCCTTCATGCGCGAGAGCCGCCGACGAGGCTGCGTGCTGGGCGACCTGAACCTCCCGCTTCCCCAGTCCCCATCACACCGGGCGCCAAACTAACTCGGTGATGACGAACGACTCGGGCGAGGGATTCCGAGAGCCTGAGCGATCTGCTCGAACCCCAGGTCGTCCCGAAACGGCGCGAGAACCTCTGGCAGCACGCCTCGTAAGCTTGCCTTCTGCCACCCGCCCACCTGGGCATGCCGCTCTCTCACGTACGTCGCCGGCAGAGTGTAGACCTCCGGGGCGGCGCTGCCCGTCGATCCGTCCTTCCCACGGAAGAACGCACCGATGTTCAGGAAGACGACCACAAGGAAGTCGAAGGCGTCGAGCGACTCGCGCTTCACCGGGAACCCGCGGTCGGAGTCGCTCTGGTAGCGACTCTTCACCTGGACCCGCACCTGACTCCGCTCGTCGCCCTTGGGTTGGTGCCTGGGGTCGGGATGAATGCAGATGAGGTCGTACCCTTCATTGTTTGGCGGCGCCTTGTAGGCGAGTATGTTCCGTCGCATCAGATTCCCCATCACGAGGTACTCGGCGCCGAGCGATACGACCGGAAGACGCAGGAAGGACCGTTTCTTCCCCTGGTTCGTGGCGCCCAAGGGTACAGCGATGCAGGCGGTCTGGGCCACACATCCGACGGCGCGGGACACGACGTGCTGTCGAGGTGCTACACTGCGGTACAAACCAGCGCAGAGGTTCGTTGCCAACCGTGCCCGTCGATGGTCAGTTCCGCTGGCACTGCCAATCCCTACGGTTCCACCGCTAGGTGCGCCGTCTTGACGGTGGCCCTCCGCGACCGGCCGCCGCCGGCGGGATGTGCTGGAGGTAGACGCTCGTTGTGTGCAGCGTGCGGTGCCCGAGTAGCTGCTGGATCGCGTTCGGCGACGTGCCGCTCTGCGCTGGCGACCGTGCACCCGTGCGTGAACCCGCCACCCCGCGGCGCAACCTCGGCACCGACCAGGTGGCAGTTCATCCGACGCCCGAGTAGGGCACATGCACACGGGCAGCCGCCTGGCGCACGGCAGCCTCACCGCGACGATCGTATCTCGCCGTTGTCGCCGGGCTCGCGTGCCCCAGTAGCGCCTGCACCGTGGCGAGGTCCACGCCGGCGTCGAGGAGGTCGCCCGCGAGCGAGCGCCGGCAGTCATGCGGCGAGAAGGCTGCGACCCCAGCGCGCTCGGCGAGGTAACGGAGGCGGTCGTAGACGGTTTGCTCGGTGAGCCGCCGGGACAGCACGCGCCCGCGGCGGTCGACAGGCAACAGCAGCGGGCCGGGTTCTCGGCCGCGCACCCGTAGCCAGGCGTGCAGCGCGTCGCGCGCGCCGTTGCTGACGAACACAGCGCGTTCCTTGTTGCCCTTCCCGATGACGCGCAGGCGGCCTGCCTCGGCGTCGTAGTCGGCGAGGTCGAGCGCCACCAGCTCGGCGCGCCGAAAGCCGCCGGCGTAAGCGAGCGCGACCAAGGCGGCGTCCCGCTCGCGGATCGGCGACGGTGCGTGCCCGATCTCGCGGAAGAGGCGACGCCACTCCTCCGTCCCGACGGCACGCCCCCGGGGCAGCCGCGAGCCCCGCGCGCCGCGCACGGCGCGCGCCGCCTGGTAGCTGGCCGCGTCCATCAGCCCGGCTCGCCAGGCGGCGTGCAGCGTCCCCCGGAGCGCGGACACGACTCGGTTCACGGTCGCTGGGGCCGCCTGGTCGGCGAGCTGGGCGCGAAGGGCGTCGACCAGCTCGGGCGTCAACTTCCACCACGCCACCGCCCGCGGGTCATCCACTCCGAGCAGGCGGGCGAGCCGAACCAGCGCTGCCGCCTGTGCCCGCCGGCTGCCCGGCGCGAGCCCGGCCACGTAGCGCTCGGCTGGCGACCGGGTGCCGCGCGGCAGCTTAGCGACCAGGTCGTCGGCACGTGCGCCTGGCACGAGCGCGCGGGGAGGGTTGATCGGACGATGGGGAGGTCGGAGCATCGTCATTGAGAACGGCCATTCTCATAGACTTGCCACGCTAGCGCGCCGCAGACCGGGCACCCGAGGCCTATGACGGGCGGGGGGCGGTGATGTGGACATCAGACAAGACCAAGGCGGTCGTGTTCGAGGGAGTGGTGGAGGCGTTCACGCTGTGGTCGGCGGTGCCCACGGCCCGTCCCCGCCGTCGGGACGGCAAGCCGAACAAACCGCTCACCGCGTTCACGATCAGCATCGAAGACGCGTGACCCCCGCACTGGCCGAGCCGCTGCTCGTAACGGCTGACCCCAGAGTGCTGCGCCGATGCCCTAGGCGGCGGACACATCAACGTGCCCACGCCGTGGCCGAACCGCCCGATGTTCATCGGCTTCAAGCCATTCCCGCCGGAACAGGAGTGGCGGGACTATACCGAGCTTGCCGCCGTGCGGACGCTGCCACGCGACCAGCCGCTCACAGCCGCCGAACTCCGCGCGCACGGAGTGCGACTCCGCATGCTCCCCTTCGAGGGTTCATTGTGAAGTCAGCCGCTCCATCCGCCCCTACGTCGCGAACCCCGGCAGGAAGGCTGGACCTGGTCAGCGCGGCGTCACGCAACGGCGTACCCGATGGCCGTGCAGCAGGCGCCGGTGGCGCGCTCCAGGGACAGAACCGCCGCGCCTTGCTCGCCGATCTCGCCATCATGCGTCGGCGGCTCTCGGATGACGAGCTACACGTGCTGCTCACGATCGCGCTCCGGGCCTGGGCCGGGCAGAGCCGCTATGGCTGTCTGCGACTCGCCGACGATCGGCGCGACTTCCGCCAGGAGGGGTTCGAGGAAGCGTGCGACGCGGCCTTCTACCTCGCCGCGGGCCTCGTCGGGCCTCGGAAAGGCCGGGGGCGCGCCCGTGCGAGGGGCGCTGGTGGCTGAACAGCGACATCCTGACCTCGATGCACTGTTCGCTGATGCTGGACGTGCAGCGGAGGTTCCGGGCCGGGGGCCGACAGGACCATGACCAACACGCCCACGCCCACCAGGAGCGGCCCCACGACGAGCGCCATGACGCCGCTCACGTCCACCACCCCGGCCACCAGCATGTTGCTGCCGTTGGTGGTGGTAGGCGTCATGACCAGCAGCGCGACCGACCACAACGGCGACCAGTACCACCACAACCGCCCGCTACTCGTCGCCGAGCCCTGGGGTGCCAAGGGCGGCACGCTCGCGCAGGCGGTGGGGAACCCTCGGCGTGGTGAACAGACGGCTGGTAAAGGCGACGGCCAGCGGCGTCCTGGGACGCGCTGTTTACGGTCCGGCGATGCTCGGCCCCGGCGCGCTACCGATGCTCCTGGTGCGCTCCGCACAGTGACCTGCCCGAAACCGGGGGGGACGGAGTAGCGGTGAGCGATCCTCCCGACCTCGCCGCTTCGGCCCCCAACGAGTGGCTAACAATTGCACAGGTCGGCCAGAAGCTCGGCTACGCGCCCCGGACGGTCCGCAAGAAGATGCACGACGGTACCTGGAACAGGGGGAAGCACTGGTTCAAGCGCGCCGGGAGTCGACCTCTGTTCTGGTGGCCCGCGGTCGCGGCGTGGCTGATGGCGGACGACTCGGCTAGTGCCGCAGCCGATGGTGCGGCCTTCGGCCCTGACATTCCGCCTGCTCGGCGGGGTCGCCGGCACACCTTCAGTGCACCTTGAACATTATTCAATAACAAAGTACGGTTCTGTCGCGACTGGGGTGCGGATGGGACGGAAGAGGATGGGGCGACCGCCCGAGTTCGTTAAGCGCAAGCCATTCGTGGTCCTGCTAGAGGCTACGGAACTGGCGGCTCTACATCGTCGAGCACGGGGCGAAGGTCAGTCGGCTTCGGCCTTCGTACGAGGGCTCATCTTGAAGGCACTAGCAAGGGCTACCAACAGGAAGGAGAGCGCCTAGATGGCGTGCATCGTGAAAGGAGCGGAACGGCCGGCTCGCGTACCGTCTGTTCTGGGACGGCTATCGAAGCTGGGAAGGCACTGGCGTCCGCGTCACAGACAAGCGCCGTGCTGCGATGACTGCGAAGGCCGCGGTCATGTCGCAGGAGATGGCCGAACACCGATTCGACTATCTGCACTGGTTCCCGCACGGCGCGAAGGCACACATCTTCACAGCGACGGCCGCGCCGAAGACGGCCCCGAAGACGCTCGCGGCCTACATCGAGAAGACATGGCTCGCGCGCAAGGTGCCGCCGCATGTTCGCGCATCGCTCGCGCAGACGTACCGAAAGCATTGGCGCAAGCACATCAAGCCGGCATTCGGGGGCTGGCCGCTCACGGCCATCACCACGGCCGCGCTGGAGGACTTCAAGGTGAAGCTGACGGCGGCAGAGCCCGCGGGCAAGGCCCTCAAGATGAAGACGGCGCGGGACATCATCGACGGGACGTTCCGGGCGATGGTCCGGGACGCCCGGCGCGTGGACAAGTTCCTCACGGCGGACCCGTTCGCGGACCTGACCTGGCCCCAGAAGGTCGTGCCGACGCCCGACCCATTCGCGGCCCTGATCCCGCTGGCCGGGTATCCGCTCCTGTACCTGCCCATTCACATCGTGTGGCTCGAGCTCGTCATGCATCCCACCGCGCTCCTGGTCTTCCAGGAGACGGCCCCCGCGGGCGACCCCGAGCCGCCGCGCCGCGAAGCGCAGGCACGCTTCTTCGACCGGCGCCAGTGGGTCGCGATCGTCGTCGGGGGCATGCTGCTGACGGCTGCCGTCACGGCGGGGTTCGTGCGTAGCGTGGGGATCCTGCACGACGTGGAGCACGGACGCGCGATGGCGCTCGCCACGCTGACGCTCGCTAGCGCGGCGCTCACCGCGACCCTGAGTCGCCTGACCACTCCTACCGCACGGCTGATGACGCTCGGGACCGTAGGGCTCTCGCTGGCACTGATCCAGTCCCGTGCGGCCGGGCTGCTGCACCTCCGACCGCTCCACGCCGACGATTGGGCGCTGGCGGCTGCCGTGGCCGCTGGCGCCGCGCTGACCACACCCCTCTCGCGGACCGCCCGCCGCGTCGCGCTCGAGACGCGGCCATCATGAGCGACGCGTCCTCGGCCTCACCGCGTCAGTGCGGAAGGGCAGTGGCCGCTCGGAGGGACCGCCGGCGGATCCGGACGCGATGCAGCAGGAGCCCGCCCGTCACGGCGCCGGCGGACAGGTAGATCCCGCGCATCCACGGGACGCCGGCGTCGGTGCCTGCGAGGACGCCGTGCGCGGTGGCGAGCAGGAAGACGGCGAAGGTGAGGCGGTGCACACGCTGCCAGGTTCGCGCACCGAGGCGGCGTCGCAACGCGAAGCTCGCGTGCACGACGACGGCGAGGTAGGCTGCGAGCACGCCGAGCGCGACCGGGACGGGACGGTACGTCGCGAGCAGGGGGACGACGACGTCGAGGACGTCGAAGCGGACGAAGCCGTCGCCGAGCAGGAGCAGGACGTGCGTCGCGACCAGCAGCAGGGTCACGCTCGAGAGCCAGCGGTGTACGTCGACGCTCCGCGCGCGAGCGATCCACCGGTCCGCCGCGCCGGTGGAGAGGAACAGGCCGAAGGTCACGTCGAGCGCGAGTGCCCCGTACGCCGTCACGCCCGCCGCGCGGGATGCGAGCCACGGCCATGGACCGGCAGCCCGCGGGACGGCGCCCGCCACGAGAGCGGCCCGCGCGGCGAGCGCATCGAGGACCGCGAGGAGCCCGAGCCCGATCATGACACCCACGATGAGCGCTCTACGCATCGGCCACCTCCACGTCCCCGACCAGCTCGACGCGCCCATCCCGATGCACGAGCACCGCGCCGACAGCCGGCATGGGCTCGAGAAAGCGGCGCGCGGCGCGTGCACGGAGAATGAACGCCGTCTTGGCCAGCACGTCCGCCAGCTCGGTGCTGGCCGCGGCAACCGTCACCTGCGCGAGATCCGAGTCGGCGGAGTGCTGCGCGCGCGGATCGATCAGGTGGTGGGCCTGCGCGGCGCCGAGCCGCCACCGGCGGCGATTCGGCGCGCTGGTGGCGACGGCACCATCGCGCACGCGAAGCGTGACGACGACTCGGGTCGGATCCGCCGGATCCTCGACATCGATCAACCAGCCTCTGCCATCGAGTCCGTGGCCGCGCACGAAGGCGTCGCCGCCCGCATCGATCACCCCCGGCGCGGGGAGCAGGGGGGCGGCGACGTCAACGGTGCGGCCCTTCATGAACCCGCCGAGGTCGATCTGGAGGCCTGGCGGACGGTGCACCGAGCGCGTCGTCTCGTCGAGCACCACCTCGAGGAAGCTCGCCGGCCGGGGGGTTCCGGCAGGCAGGTCCCGGTCCATGCTGCCCGGAGAGAACGAACGCTCGTACCCGAGCGCCGCCAGCGCGGCGCTGATGGCGGGATCGAACACGCCCCTCGTGAACCGGGTGTGCTGCCGGGCCCGGCGAAGGACGTCGAACATCTCCGCGGAGACGGTCACGGGCCCGATGGCACGATTCAGCGTCGCCAGCTCGCTGTCTGGGCGGAAGCGACTGAACCTGCGCTCGCTCGCGGAGAACACGCCTGCAACCCGCCGTGCGACCGCCTCCTCGTCGGCCGGATCGAGTCCGGGCACCGCGATGGCGACGTCGGTGTTCATCGCACGGAACGTGACCATTACGAGCTCCGGGTTCTCACCCGCACCGGCCGCGTCGCCGACGCGCGCACCATGCGCGGCCGCGCTACGCGCGTGGGAAGTGCGGCATGCGTCCAGCCGGCCGGAAGGGTCACGACCGGTCGCCTCGAGAGAGAGAGGTCCGAGAGCCAGACGGGTCCCTGGCCGCGCTCGACACGCGTTCCCTGCCGCGCGATCGGTGGCGCGGTCGCCTGCGCCTCGGGAGGGAGCGATCTGCTCAACGCGAGCCAGACGACGAGGTAGGTGCTCGCGAGTACGCGGGTGAGCAGAAGCCGCCACTCGAGCGCCGACAGCATGAGCACCGGCGGCCGCGCGGGCGTTGGCTCAGTCTTCATCGTGGTCCTCGTGGTCGTCGTCCTCGCGATCGACCACTCGCCGCCGGGTGCCGGCAGACGCGAGCTGAGGGGTTCCGTGCCTGGTCGACGGACGTCTGGGCATGGTGGTGGCAGGGGTGGGAGGCTCGGGTTGGACCGGTACGAGGACCACCTGAGGCACCTGGTGTGGCTCCTGGCCGCGGGGCGCCGAGTCGGCCGCTGTCGAAGCCGCGACCGCTGTCTCGGACGGTGCTGGCGGCCGCAATGGCTGGAGGTAGCCGAGGAGCGTGCCTGCCGTCACCCCTACGGCCAGCGTCACGGACGCCGTCGCGGCCGCGATCATCAACCCTACTCGCCCACTCATCGAATCCTGCGTCATCGAGAGCCTCCTTCCGATCAGGCGACCTCGTGGTCGTCCTGCTTGCGGTGGATTCAACCAATCCGCCGCCGCCTCGTCCATGCGACGGATGTGATACACGAGTGAGTCCGGAGGGTTGGCACGCGTGACTGACACGGATGACGGAGACGACAAGGGGCTGACGGCGGCGCTGCTCGCGGTCTTCACCCTGATCGCGGTGCTCGCTGTGGTGGACCTGGTGGCCGACGCGCGCGGCGGGACGTGGTGGCACCACCTCGTGGCCGAAGGCGCGGTCGCCGTCGTCGGGCTGTGCGGGCTCGTCTGGATGGCCGTCCGCTTCCGCGCCATCTCCGTCCGCGCTCGCCGCTACGCCGAACACGCGGAGTCCCTGCAGCAGTCCCTTGACGCCTCTCGTCGCGAGTCTGAACGGTGGCGCGGGGAGGCGGCCGACCTCATCGCCGGACTGAGCATGGCCATCGATCGTCAGCTCGACCGCTGGGGGCTCACGCCTGCCGAGAAAGAAGTCGCCCTGCTGCTCCTGAAGGGGCTCAGCCACAAGGAAATCGCCGGGGTGCGGGAGGTAAGCGAGGCGACCGTCCGCCAGCAGGCGACGGCTCTCTACCGCAAGGCGGGGCTCGCGGGGCGCCACGATCTCGCGGCGTTCTTCCTCGAAGATCTGCTGGGCCCCCGATCACCCGATCCGGAGAGCGTGTTCTCGACGGTCACGAGCTGAGCGCTTCCGACTGCTCGTGGCCATGACGAGAGGGGCCAGCGACCATGCCCCGCTGCCTACTCACGCAACGGTGCCGAATATGGCACCGACGGCCGCTGTGAGCGCCATGGCCAAGGCTCCCCAGAACGTCACTCGTGCAGCCCCAACCGCGACATTCGCGCCGCCTACGCGTGCAGCCAAGACGCCCATGATCGCCAAGAACACCAGAGAGCTTCCCGCCACGAACGGGATCATGACCGACGACGGACTGATCACCACCATCACGAGAGGCATGCCCGCGCCCGTGGCGAAGGTGGCCGCTGAAGCCCATGCCGCCTGAATCGGTCGCGCGCTGTGCGTCTCCGACAACCCCAGCTCATCGCGGACATGGGCCGCAAGCGCGTCGTGTCTCATGAGCTGATCCGCGACTTGCTCTGCCAGGGACGGATCAAGCCCCCTCTGGACGTAGATCCTTGCAAGTTCGTGGCGCTCATACGCTTCGTCCCGCTCGAGTTCGCCGCGTTCACGTTCGAGATCGGCTCTTTCGGTGTCTGCCTGCGAGCTGACCGAGACATATTCCCCGGCCGCCATCGACATCGCACCGGCCACGAGTCCTGCGGTCCCGGCGACCAGCACGTCGGCGCGCGAGGCGTGCGCGGCGGCCACTCCCACCACCAGGCTTGCGGTTGAAACGATGCCATCGTTCGCGCCCAGTACCGCTGCACGCAACCAGCCTATCCGCTCGGCAAAGTGTCGCTCAGAATGGCGTCTTGGCATTCCTATGCCCGGATACTGCAGCAAAATGTTGCGTTATTGAAGACGAGACCACCTGCCTCGAAGCTCGTCGCGGTCGGTCGGCGGGACGTACGGGCGAAGACAGGAGGGAGCGGGTCGTTCCCGTCCACTCGGTACGGAAGGGCAGCGGGCTGGTGGGAGCCGCGAGGGCAAAATCGGGCGTTTGAAAGCTCCTCGACGCGTTCGTCGACGACGTCGCCAGCGACCTGGTGCCGTAGCGGCGCGCAGCAAGAAAATCCGTGGCGCACGGGCGGGGTGATTTGACC
This sequence comes from uncultured delta proteobacterium, assembly GCA_963815115.1. Taxonomy (GTDB): domain Bacteria; phylum Desulfobacterota; class Binatia; order DP-6; family DP-6; genus CAVQLX01. The sequence goes on from CAWFFN010000008.1 coordinate 46,157, forward strand.
CAGGTGGGTCGAATCACCCGGCGCACCTGGCGGGTGCGCGGGAGATCGCGGGCGCCGGCGGGCCGCCGCTCTCGGCACGCGACGTGCACAGTCCATTCGCGGAGGATCTGCACCAATGCTTCGATGTACATGTTCCGCGCGCCGCGCGCGGCTCGCCATTGTCGGGCCTACGATCGCTCTCCTGCTGGTCGGAATGGCGGCCGGGGCAAGCGTGGCGGCACCGATCGTCGTCCGGCAGACGCTTCGTGCGACCGGCGACGATGCCGACGCACGCGGCAAGGCCATCTTCAAGGTCCGTGGCAAGGGAAGCCGCCGCAGCGGGACGCTCGTGGTGACCGCCGCGAAGCTCGAGCGCAGGTCGTCCCTCGAGGTCACGATCGACGGCGTGCGCATCGGCACCCTGCCGACGTCCGGGCGGGGCGCCGGTCGCGCTCGCTTCCGTACCGTGCCCCGCGGCGATGACCAGCTGCTCGGCATCGATCCGCGCGGCCGCACGATTGCGCTGGTAGGGACGGGCGGTGCGGCGGTTCTCGCGGCCGGCCTGCCGTCGAAGGGGCTCGATCCGGGCGACGTGCGGTGCTGTGTGCCGGACGACTCGGGGCCCGAGTGCGAGGATCGCACCGTGGCGGAGTGCGCGGCCCAGGGCGGCGTCGACCTCGGCCCGGGTTCGTGTCTCCCCAATCCCTGCGGGAGCAGCCCGACCGATCCCGGCGGCGACATCCGCTGCTGCCTCCCAGACGACTCGGGGCCCGAATGCGAGGATCGCACCGTGGCGGAGTGCGCGGCCCAGGGCGGCGTCAACATCGGCGCGGGGTCGTGCGCGCCGAATCCGTGCGGAACGGCGACGCCGCCGGTCGGTGGCACGGCGACCGTCGAGATCACGTGCGAGCGGCGCGCGGACCGTTCGAAGATCTCCGTGAACGGAAAGGGCCTCGCGAGCGGGAGCTATCGCGCGCGGGTGACGTCGGGCGCCAATACGGCCACTGCCGGCCCCAGGTCGACGGTCGGCGACGAGGTCGAGTTCGACTTCGATAGCGCGCCGGACGACGTCGCCGCCGGAGCGACCGCCATCGCGGGTACGTTCGTGCAAGGGGTTCCCCCGCGGGTCGCGGGTACCATCGAAACCGCGGCGGGCGCCGTCGTCGCGGAAGCGATGGCAACCTGCGCAGAGCGCTAGAGACTCGCCGGGCAGAGGGCTGGTAGGGGTGAAGGGCAATTCGCCGTTTGAAGCTCCTTTGAAGCCAATGCCGGTCACTTAACGCGGGATCCCAGCGGTGCGGGACGTTTCCGGAGATAGCGACTGATCTTGAGCTTGACGGCGCGCGGGTAGCGGCGGGCGCGGCGGTCGGGGAGCACGAAGAGCGCGAGGTCGTCGAGGAGCGCCTCGATGCGGCGGGGCAACACGCCGGGTGGCGTGAGCCACGCGGTGTGCCAGAAGGCGCGCAGCGCCAGGAGCGCGTGGCGATAGCTCAAGCGCACGGGTGGCACGCCGGCACGCGGGGCGGCGCGGCTCATGACGAGGCGAACGAGGTTGTAGGCGAGTAGCAGCCCCCACACTTCCTGCTCCACGCGGGCGGGCGCTTTGCTCCGCAACGCCTCGGCGCGCTCAAGCGTGTGGGTCTTGAGTTCGTCGAAGGCGAGTTCGAGTTCCCAGCGGTCGTGGTAGAGCGCGGCCAGCTCGGCGGCCGGCGCGGTGGCGGGGTTGAGTAGTGAGGTGAAGAGCCAATAGGGGCAAAAGCCGCGACGCTGGACGCGCACGGCGCGCACCCGCAGCGTGGGGGGCAGGTCGGGATGTTTGGCGCAGGTGATGCTGGTCGGTTGCAGCTCCACCAGGGTATCGCCCGGCGCGAAGCGCTGGACGACCTGGCGCTGCAGCGCGGTGCGCCCGTCGCGGGCACGCACGAGCCAGTGGCGGTCGCGGGTCGGGTCGCTCAGGGCGTGGAACAGGGCGTAGCTGCAGAAGCCGCGGTCCAGGATGACCACCGCGTGGTCGGGGAGCGCGTTCCACACCCCGTGCGCCAGCGCGAGTTCGCCGGTGCGAGAAGAGCCCACAGCTACGGCCGCCAGCAGATGATGGCGCAGGTTGAGGAGCGCGACCACGCGTACCTGCGGATAGCCCGCGCCCGCCCCGTCGGGGCTCGCCGGGCGGCCGAACGTCGTGACATTCTCGAGCGTATCGGGCACGCGCAGCGTAGTGCCGTCGAGGCCGTAGACGGCGAGCCCCCGCCAGCGCTCGATGGCCGCCGCCTCGGTGCTCCACACCGTCGCCGTGTGCGAAAACAGCGCGGCCAGCGGGGCGGCGCCGAGCTGATCGCGGGCCTGGACGATGGCCGCATTGCTGACGCGCCCGCGCTCGCCGCGCCGTGCCGGCACCAGCAGGTCGAGATGGTGCACGACCTCGGTGATGCTGCGATCGCGGAACAGGCCCATGCCGATGACGAGCCACACCACATGCTCGGCCAGGAGCTTGCGACGCCGCACCGACGCGGTGCCGGTCGCCGCCAACACCTCGGCGATCCACTGCTTGTCGATCGCCGCGCTGAACTGCGCGAAACTCGCCGGGCGCTCGCCCGCGCCCACCGCGAGGATGGCCTCCCCCACCTCCTCGCCCCACCTCCCGTGGGGGAGACCAGTTACTACCTTGTGGACAAAGGATCCAGAACCCGACCACTTGCGCGCTAACCGACCGGCATTGCCTTTGAAGCCTCTATCCGTCAAACCGCTCTGGCACCGATTCCGCCGAATCACGCTTTGTCAGCAACCTTGCTATGGTGCAACCAGCGTCCGTGGCAGCCGGCGGTCGTCGTCGAACCCAGTTGCTGCTTCGGTGGATCCTTGAACCTGTCGCCCGTCCTTATGACCGCCCTCACCGTCCTCGCAGCTCGCGTGCACCAAGACTCTGCGCTCGCACCCGAGCTTCGTGCCGGCCACCGCCGACGCTTGTACGCCAGGGGGTGGCGTTCTTCGTGCTGCTGTACAGCTTCCCGGCCGCTATGGTGCTCTACTGGACCGCGAACAATCTGTGGCACGTCTTGAAGGTCGTCGCGGGCCGCTCGGTCGCCCACCCTCGCTGACGCGATCCGCGGCGCGCCGGCTCGAGCCGGACCCGGTGCTCCACGATCCCGGCTCGAGCTGCCAGAGGCGGCGGACCGGGATCGCCGCCCGGAGCCTCGCCCGCCATGTCCTCCGGCCACCGATCGCGCAGCACCGGCTGACGCGTACCGCCGACGGCCGGGTGACGAACGGGGTCTTCGATGGCGGCCACCACGCGCATGCGGTCGCCCCATCGCGCACAGGCCAGCATCTCCACGCGCCCGACGTGCGTCCGCCGCCCGCCCTGGCGCCGGGCCCGGCCAGCGAACTCGGGGCCCGACTCGTCTCAGGGCAGGGCATGGTTCGGCCGGTGGCGTGCGTCGCCAGCGTCAAGGTGACCCATGGCCCGGGCGGGAAAGCGATGAAGAGATCGCGGCGACGTGTGGCCAGCCACGCTGTCCGATCCGGAGCGATGAGGGACTCGAGCACGTTGGAGGGGCGGACCCGATCGTACGCTACGCCCGCACGCTCGAGCACGTAGCCGCGGCGTTCGAGTTCCCATGGCCGCGCGGGCGCGGACGACGAGGATGCGCCCCGCCGGTGGCGCCTCGAGGGCCGTCGCGCCAAGCTCAGGCAGCAGCAGGCGGCCACCGGCGGCCAACCGAAGCTCGGCCGCCGTGTTTTCGGGGAGGGCGATTCCGAGTGCATGCTCACCCGCGGGGCCGAGCGACAGCAGACGTTGCGCCGTAAGTGGTTCAGCAGCCGGCGCAAAGACTGGATGGATGAAGCTTTCCGCCGTTCCAAACAGCATCAGGGCGAGACCGGCAAACCCGAGCGGCGTCCCCCGGACGCTCACTCCACCGTCGGTCGCGGCGCAGGCCCACGCGGCGAGAGTGCCACCCGTGATCCAGGTGACTCCGGTCAGCACGAGTGACCGACGCCGATGCGACGACCAGCAAGAGGCCGTGACGGGTGTGGGTAGTGTCTGCCTGCATGACTATTCGCTCCTCGTGGTTGGGGTTGGAGTCACTGGTCTCGCGGCGCAGGGACGAAGTAGGCGTTGGCAGCGCCATGCTGGTACACGAGCCGCCCGCCCGTCTCCCCGGTGCGATAGCCGAGGAAGAGCACCAGCAGCGTGCCGAGGGTGGTCGCGATCGCGAGCTGGCGTGCATGTCGCTCATCACGGAATGCGGCTGCCGCGATGGCGAGCAGGAACACCGCGCCCGTGCCCCAGACGAACCGTTCGGCGGCCGCCTCGTGAGACTCGATCAGCCGTTCGGCGACCACACGCTCGACGCGATCCTCCTCCGTTTCGCCGGTACGCAGGCCGGCGACCCCACTGGCGAGCAACATCCCCTGAAGCAGCACGGCGATGATCCAGGTGCGCCGTGGCAGGACGTCGGCCCACCACGCCGCCAGCAGACCGGCGGACATCAGCGGCATCAGCACGGCGAGCGCGATCGGGAGGTGAACGATCTTCGGATGCAGCGGCAGCAGATCCATGGCGAGCCTCCTTGTGCGTATTCGAGGGTTCGACTCCAAGACTGCGCGCCGGCTTCGCGCGCATCCATCCGACGGACGTGATAGGCACCGGATTTCATGGAGTTAGACGACCGGCCTGCGACGGATGACGGACGCGACCGACGGCTCGCGAGCGGGCTAGCGGCGGTGTTTGCGGGGATCGCGATCCTCGCGGGGGCCGACCTCGCCGCGGACCTCCGCGACACCACCGACCGTTCGCCACGTGCTCCTCGAGGACGTCGTCGGCGTGCTTGGCCTGGGTGGCTTCGTATGGATGAGCGCGCGCCAGCGAGCTCTTCTCCGTGAGACCCGCCACCTCACCGACCGCGCCGAGGATCTTGCCCAGCGTCTGGCCATCTCCACCCGGGAGGCCGAGCGCTGGCGACAGGAAGCGGGCGATCTGACGCTCGCCTGGCTCCGCCAACTTCGGCGCCGCGCCGCGGGCCGTCCACGTCGTGCACGGCGAGCCGCCCGCCGCCGATGCGCTCGCCGCCGCGATCCGCACCCGTCTTGGCTGGCCGTCCGTCGGCGTCGCGGCCGACGGCGCGACCGTCTCGCTCCGTTCCTCAGCCGCCGGCGGGGCGATTCACCCGGCGAGGAGGGCCCGGCGCCGCTCGCGCCGGCGTACGACGAGCTTGCGAGCCTCCTCGACCCACAGGACCAGGCTTCCCACCAGCCCGAGCTGCACGACCTCCGCGAGGCTGAACGGGACCGTGTGGAACACGCGCCCGAGCGGCGCCCAGAACACGACCGCCACCTGCAGGAGATTGCCGGCGACCAGCCCGCCGAGCAGCCACGGGTTCCTGAGGACGCTCAGGTTCAGGGCCGACTTCCATTCGGAGCGGCAGTTGAGCACGTTGAACCACTCGCAGATCGCGAGCAGCGTGAACGTCTCCGTGCGCACCTGGGCCTCCGGCACGCCCGCCGCCAGCCGGCCGATGAACCACCCCAGGCTGGAGACGACGATCGCCGGCACCATGACCGCCATCCGCGTCAGCAGGATGCGGGTGAGGAGCGGCTCGTCCGGCGAGATGGGTGGCCGCCGCATCTCGTCGCCCTCCGCCGGCTCCATGATGAGGTTGACGGTGATGAGTCCCTCGGTGACGAGGTTGTTCCAGAGGATCTGCACCGCGGCGAACGGCGGCGGATGGCCGAGCAGCATCGCCAGCAGGAGGACGAGAACCTCCGCGGCCGAGGTCGAGAACAGCAGCAGCACGGCCTTCTTGATGTTCCGGTAGACGAGACGCCCCTCCTCCACCGCCGCGACGATCGTGGCGAAGTTGTCGTCGCCGATGACGATCTTGGCGGAGTCTTTGGCAACCTCGGTGCCCGTGATGCCCATCGCGATGCCGACGTCGGCCTTGACGAGCGCGGGCGCGTCGTTCACCCCGTCGCCGGTCATCGCCACGACCTCGCGCCGGCGCTGGTAGGCATCGACGATGCGGAGCTTCTGCGCCGGGTGGACGCGCGCGAAGACGGAGATCCCGTCGATGCGCTCCGTCAGCTCGGCGTCGGACATCTTCTCGAGCTCCTGGCCGTCGACGACGCCGTCTCCGTCGCGCGCGATGCCCAGCGCCCTGGCGATGGCGTGCCCCGTCGCCTTGTGGTCGCCGGTCACCATGACCGGCCGGATGCCGGCCGCGCGGCAGCGCTCGACCGCGTCCTTCACCTCCGGCCGGGGCGGGTCGATCTGGCCGAGGAGTCCGAGCAGCGTCACCCGACCGGCGAAGGCGGCGAACCCGGCGCGACGGTCGATGTCGGCGTCGGCGACGACGCCGATCGCGAGCACGCGCAGCGCCCGCTCGGCCATGCGCTCCGCCGCGTCGTGCATCGCGCGCCGCGCCTCGTCGTCCAGCGCGACCTCGTCGCCGTTCCGTCGCGCCGCCCGGCACAGCCCGAGCACGACCTCGGGAGCCCCCTTGACGACGACCAACGAAGCCGCGGGCGTCTCGTGCTGGGTCGCCATCATCTTCGCGGCCGGGTCGAAGGGGATCTCCGCGCGCCGCGGCCAGCGCTCCCGCAGCGCGGACGGCACGATGCCGCCCTTGATCCCGAGCGCGACGAGCGCGACCTCCGTCGGATCGCCGAGGGCCTTCCATCGCGGCTCCGACTCGCCCGGCCCCTGCAGCTGGGCGTCGTTGCACAGAACGCCCGCCTCGAGCAGCGCGCGGATCCCTTCCGTCGCCAGCGGATCGATCGCGCGTCCGTCCTGCAGGAACGCGCCTTCCGGCTCGTAGCCGGCTCCCGTGACCGTCACCTCTCGTCCGTCCGGTAGGCAGAGCGCGGTCACGGTCATCTCGTTTTTCGTGAGCGTGCCCGTCTTGTCCGTACAGACGACGGTGGTCGAGCCCAGCGTCTCGACGGCGGCCAGCCGGCGGACGACGGCGTTCCGGCGCGCCATGCGCTGGACGCCGACCGCGAGCGCGATGGTCATCGCGACGGGGAGGCCCTCGGGAATCATCCCGACGACCTGACTGATGCCGACCATGACGATCTGCCCGAACGGCATTCCGCGGAGCACGCCGATGAGGTTGATGGCGAAGAACATCGCGATCGCCCCGACGATGACGTAGCGTCCGAACTGGGCGACCCGCCGTTCCAGCGGCGTCTGCGGCTGCTCGGCGGCCTCGGCGAGCGCGGCGATGTGACCGATCTCGGTGGCGAGTCCGGTCGCGACGACCACGGCCCGCGCGCGCCCGGCCGTCACGTGCGTGCCGGCGTAGACCATGTTGCGGCGATCGGCGAGCGGGGTGTCCGGCGCCACGGGACGCAGGTTCTTCGGCACCGGGACCGACTCGCCCGTCAGCGCGGCCTCGGCGATCTGCAGGGCGGCGTGGTCGAGGAGCCGCGCGTCGGCGGCGATGGCGTCTCCCGCCTCGAGCACGAGGAGGTCTCCGGGGACGACTTCGCGCGCCTCGACGAGCGCTTCCCGTCCTCCCCGCACCACGCGCGCCGTATGGGTCGCGAGCTTGCGGAGCGCCCCGAGCGATCGCTCCGCCCGCCCCTCCTGGAAGGCGCCGATGACGGCGTTCAGGAGGACGACGATGGAGATGACCACGGCATCGCTCGCGTGGCCGAGCGCCAGCGCAATGCCGGCGGCGCCGAAGAGGAGGTAGATGAGCGGGCTCTTGAACTGGCCGAGGAAGACCGAGGCGAGGGAGCGGCGGCTGGGCTCCGGCAGCGCGTTCGGCCCGAAGCGGTCGAGCCTGCGGGCGGCCTCCTCGGCCGAGACGCCGGCGTGGCCGTCCGACTCGACGGCCGCCACGGCCTCTTCCGCGTGCAGCGCGTGCCAGCGACGGTGTCGATCGTCGCGCGCCCGGTCGGGGGACCCTCCGTGCACTCGACAGTCTCGTAGTCGACGGCGACGCGGGAGTCGAGCGCGGGGCGTACGTCGCGTCCCCCGGTTCTGCCAGCGTGACGTCCCTGGGGGTGTCAGTCTACCAAGCGTGCTCGCGGACCGCAGGGTCCGCGGCGACAATCACGGGTGCGCACGGGACGTCGGGTCCAACTTGTTAGCGGGCTTCGCGCACCATGCAATGCTCGACCTCGGTGCCGGCAGCGGCGCCGTACCAGTTTCCTCCCTCGCGGGTCGACCCCACGGGTCGGTGGGAACTTGTTACGGAAGGGTGGCTGGCCTCGTAGACGCGCCGGGCAGCCGGCTGGCAGGCGCGAAGGGCGAATACCCGTTTCGTGCGTCCTTCATCCGGTCCTCTCGGACTTCGGCATGCAACCGCTCTCGGGCACCGAGTACGGCGGCATGCTCGCCGAGCTCGTCCGCGTGCCGCACGCCGACGCGATGCTCGCACCGATCTCCTCGACGCTCGACCCGGTCGCGCTCGCGAGTGTCTCCGACAACGTGCTCGACGGCTATCGCGCCGTCGCACCGCATCTCGCGCACCGCCCCGGCTCCGAGATCCTGATCGTGACGCACGGCCTGAAGAGCGTCCCGCTCTACGCCGCCCTCACGGCCATCGCGCTCGGCGCCGAGCGGGTCAATTTCGCGAGCAACGACGACGAGGTGCTCGAGGTCGCCCGGCGCCTCGGTGCGCGACCGATCCGCTCGGACTTCGGAAAGCCGGAACGCCGCTACCCGATCGTCGTCGATGCCGGTCTCACCGCCGAGGGCCTCCGGTACGCCATTCGATCGACCGAGCCCGAGGGCATCCTCCAGAGCGTCAGCTTCTATGCCGGTGGCGACATGCCGGTGCCGCTGGGTCGCCTCTACACGCTCGGCATTCGCTTCTTCACGGGCCGCGCGCACTCCGTGGCGCTGCTCCCCGAGGTCCTTCCCCTGATCGAGCAGCGACGATTGCAGCCCGAGAAGGTGACCACCCGCGTCGCGTCGACTGGGACGATGCGCCGCAGGCCTTCGTCGAGCCCGCGATCAAGCTGATCGTGCGTCGCGACTGACGCCCGAAAGGAAGGCCGCCGCCGGCGAAGGCGACGCCGGCGACGGCCCAGGCATTCGTGTGCCTACTTGCTCTCGCAGGTCACTGTCGCTTGCGCGACCACGGCGCCGCTCGTGTCGACGATCTGACCGGTCACCTCGGGCGGTGCGCCCTGGATGAAGCCGGCGGCGATCGCGGTGGCTCCGGCCTGGACATCGTCCCGCTCGCTGTCGAAATCGAACTCGACCTCGTCGCCCATCGTGCTCTGGACGCCGCTCGTCGCCGTGTTCGCTCCCGACGTGATCCGGGCGCTGTAGCTGCCAGCGGCGAGATCGTTGCCATCGACCGACACCTTCGAACGATCCGACCGCCGCTCGCAGCGGACGCGAACGACGCCCCCGCCGGCGCCCGGCAGCGTCGTGGTGGTGGTCGCCCCCGGCAGGCACGGGTTGGGATCGCAGGCTCCCGCACCGATGTTCACGCCGCCCTGTGCGCTGCACTCGGCGGGCGCGCGGTCCTCGCACTCCGGTCCGGAATCGTCGGGCAGGCAGCAGCGGATGTCGTCGTCGTTGGCGGGCGGCGTCGGGCCGCTGCACGGGTTCGGCAGGCAGGAGCCGGGGCCCAGGTCCACTCCGCCCTGGGCCTCGCACTCCGCCGCGGTGCGATCCTCGCACTCGGGTCCGGAGTCGTCCGGCAGGCAGCAGCGTACGTCGTTCGGATCGATGGTGCGGTCGGAGATTGCGGCCTGCAGCACGACCGCGCCCTCGTCGTTCACGACCGCGACCGTCTTGCCGCGCGGATCGACGCCGAGCAGCTGCCCATCACCGCGCGGGCGGGTATCGAACTTCGCCTTCCCCGTGCCGCCGCGACGGGTCGCGAAGGAGCCGATGCGCACGCCGTCGACCGTGACATCGAAGCTGCTCAGGGGATCGAGCTTGCGTGCTCGCACCTCGAGCCTGCCGCGCAGGCCGTTGCTGCGGTCGCGGACGTCGACCCGTGCCTGGCCTGCGGCATCCGGGTCCACACCTGTCGCGACCAGGTCCTGCCGGATCGATGCCCCCTTGGCCTCGACGGTCGCCGGAGCGAGCCCGATCATCCCACCGAACGCGATCACGCCGAGTGCGGCGTTCCATAGTGTCTGCGTCTTCTGCATGGTTCCTCCTCCGTTGGATCGCGGGCGCCGATCGCCCATCGCACCACAACAGCAGGCCGCGTGCCAGCGAAATGCTCGTCGATTCGCGGTGTCGTCGGCCCGTACCGGGGGCAATTCCCCCACGCGGTGCGTGCCCACCCCCAGGGCGGCTGACCCCATCCGGGACCGCACAATGGGCCTTGCGCTCGGTCCGCTCCCGGCCATAGCGTCGCGGCGAACCCGGAATGCCAACCCTCCTCATCGTGGAAGACGAGGCCGTCCTGGCGCGCACCCTGTCGCGCGCCTTCGCGTCGCATGGCTGGACGGTGCACCAGGCGTCCACGGCGGCGGAAGCTCGCCGTGTCGCCGGCGCCCTGCCGGCGGATGTCGCGCTCCTCGACCTGCGTCTGCCCGATGGGAGCGGCCTCGACGTCCTCGCCGACATCGGGACATCCGCTCCCGACCTGGCAGTCGTCATGATGACGGGACACGGGTCGGTCGCCGAGGCGGTGGAGGCGATGAAACGCGGCGCACGCGACTTCGTACAGAAGCCGTTCGAGCTCGACGAGATCCGGCTGAAGGTCGAGCGCGCGCTGGGTGTGACCCGCGCGCGACGCGAGATCGCGTACTATCGCGAGCGCGAGCGCATGGCCGGGACCATCCTCGGCGAGTCCGCCGCCGTCCAGAAGCTGCAACGCATGGTGGAGCGCCTCGCCCACGTCACCGCCGGGCCCGGAGGCCCCGCGCCCACCGTGCTGCTGCTCGGCGAAACCGGGACGGGCAAGGGCCACGTCGCGCGGGCGCTGCACGCTGCGGGTGGCCGCCGCGACGGCCCGTTCGTCGAGGTGAATTGTACCGCGCTCCCGGAAAACCTGGTGGAGGCGGAGCTGTTCGGGCACGAGAAGGGCGCCTTCACCGACGCCAGGACGGCGCGCGCGGGCCTGTTCGAGACTGCCGACGGGGGGACCATCTTCCTCGACGAGATCGGCCACATCTCCCCGCTGCTGCAGTCGAAGTTCCTGAAGGCGATCGAGGAGAAGACCATCCGCCGCCTCGGCGCCACGTCGGCGCGGGCGGTCGACGTGCAGGTGGTGGCTGCGACCAGCCGCGATCTCGAGGCCGCGGTCCGACTCGGCGAGTTTCGCGAGGACCTGCACCAGCGGCTCGCGGTCGCGGTCATTCGCATTCCGCCGCTCCGCGAGCGCGGTCGTGACATCCTCCTCCTGGCGCGCCACTTCCTGGACGAAGCCCGCCGCCGGTACGCGAGCGAACCGCGGTCGCTGTCGCCTGCCGCGGATGCCGTCCTCCTCGCGCACGCCTGGCCGGGCAACGTACGCGAGCTGGCCAACGTCATGGAACGGACCGTGCTCTTCAGCGACAGGGAGGAGCTGGGACCCGACGACCTCGGGCTCGGGGCCACGCCCGCAGCGGCCGGCCGGGTCGCCGCGGGTCCATCGGGGGAGGTGCGTGTCGAATTTCCCGACTCCGGACTCTCGCTCGAGGCCGTCGAGCGCGCCTTGCTGGTCGCGGCGCTCGAGAAGGCGGGAGGCAACCAGAGCGCCGCGGCGCGGCTGCTGGGCGTCTCGCGCGACACCTTGCGCTATCGCATGGACAAATTCGGCCTCGAACAGTAGCCGTTCGTGCGCGAGATGACCCATCCTCCCGGAGCATGACTGCCGTGAACGCTGCTCCTTCCGGCACTTGGAACGAGCCGTGCACCGGCACGCGGCTTGCGACGTGATGGCCACGTTCATGCGTCCCCGTGCAGCCGCCGCAATCCTGGCGGCGCTGGTCGTGCTCGCCACCACCACCGCCCGCCCGAGCGCCACGAGCCCGACGCTCGTCGTGTCGGCCGCGAGCGGCATGCGTGCCGACGGACGGGTCGCGGTGACCGTGGAGGGGGCCTTCGACTTCCCGAACGCCATCCAGGTCGGCTACCCGCTCCAGCTCGTCGTCTTCCAGGACACCACCTTCGTCCGCTTCCCGATCGCGGGAGCACCCCAGGTGGGCCAGTCGAGCCTGCTCGCTGACGGCCGGCTCGATTCCGACGACGTCCCCGGACTGCTCGCCGCCGGCAGCCCGGCGCCGGCCGACGTGCGCATCGTGTCGCTGTCCTCCACGCACGCGGTCCTCGCGCTTCCCGCCGGTTTCCACGCCGGCGCCGCCACGGTCCAGGCGTTCGCCGTGCTGTCCGACGGGCGCGTGCTGTCGAATCCCCTCGTGCTGGTGCTGCCGTGAGGACGGTGCCCGCGATCGCACTGGTGGCGCTCGCGCTCACGAGCGCGCGCGCGGCGACCATCTTCGACGGCGATCCGGTCGATCCCGGCACTCAGCGCGCGTACGCGATCCTGCCGGGCGTTCCCCTGATCCTCCCGCAGCCGGACGGGAAGTTCGACCCGCCGATCGTCGACCCGAGCATCGTCGGCGACGTCGACCTAGTCGTGCGTGCCGCCAGCCTCGGGATCGGTCCGGCGATGCCGCCGCCGGTGGCGAGCCCGCCGGTCGTCACCGCGGGCGGCCTGCACGTCGCGGCGGGCAGCGAGATCCCCTTCACCGTGATCGCCTCAACGGGAGGTCCGGGCGCAGGCGCGCCGCTCGGCGGCTCGAGCCTCGACGGCATCCCGGTGGTGGTCGCCGCGTTCGCCGATCTCGACGGCGACGGCGTCATCGGCCCGACGCGTGCCGACGGCGCGGCCGACGATGCGCGTGAGGCCCAGGAAGCGGCGTTCGTCGTCGGCCGACAGGTCGCACTCTTCAGCGGCGGCGTCGCCGAAGGCACGCTCGCGGTCTGGAAGGGTGCGCCCGCTTCGGCCGGCGGTCTCACGGTCATCCTCACCGCGATGGCCTACGTCGGCCCGTTCAGCCCGGGCTTCTTCGCCGGCAACGTGCCGGACGGCCCGGGCGTCGCAACGTCCCTGCCGCTCTTCCCGCGCCTCGATCCCGACCGGGTGATCGAGGGAAACGGACGCGGCGGACCGGCCGATCCCGACGAGCGCCTGGGCTTCGAGTGGGAGGCCGCCTTCGACGCCCCGGCAGACGACCCGGTGCTCGGCCCGCTGTTCGCGCTGCCCACCAACGGGAGCAATGTCACCATCGACCGCGCCGTCGTGGTCGGCGGCGCCGTGTCGCGCGCGCGCTTTCTCGACCCGGCAGGCCTCACGGGCTTCTCGAACGAGAGCGAGGCGTCGCTCTACCCAGGCGCCGGCGGGACGCTCCTCGAGCCGCGCTCCGCCATCGCGCTCGCCGACGACGGGCCGGGAGGTGGCGTGCCGGTCCAGCTGGTCCCGGTCGACGGCCTCGACAACGTCACCGACCCGACGCCCGGGACGGCGGCGACGCTGGTAGCTGGTCCGGGACTCGTCATCGCCGCGCCCGACACGGACGGCGATCCGGGCCGGGAGACGGTGGTACTTGGCTCGGCCGCGGGCGTCTCCGTCACCGTCGACGACGACGGCGGGACGAACGACTCGGGCACGTCCTCGTCGGTCGTCGTCGTCATGGGCGGCGCGCCGGTCGAGTCGCTCGCCGTCCAGCTCACGCCCGGAAGCGGCGGCTCGACGACCACCACCGTGCTGCCGACGACCACCACCGTGTTGCCGACGACGACCACGACGGTGCCTGCCATCCCCACCGTCCGCGGCGCGGCCATCGTCGGGGAGCCGGCGGCCCTGTCACGTGCCTGTCCCGCGCAGAAGACGATCGCCGCCGTCGTGGACGCCGGCACCGGCGGCGCCTCCGAGGTGTCGGTGACGCTCTCGGTGAACGGCACGATCGCGCGCACGCTGTCGCTCTCCCCCGCGACGCTTCCCCCAGACCTCACCGTGCCGCCGGGCCCCGGCTATGCCGGCGACTTCTCGCTCGACAGCCCCGACCTGGGGACGCTCCAGATCACCATCGAGGCGCGGAACGCGGCGGGAAGCGCACCGCCGCTGTCCTTCTCGTTGCCCATCGTCCGCGCGCTGCCGCCCACGGTGCTCGCGCCCGTGCTGACGCCCTCGTCGCTGCCGGCCGGGGTGCGCTCGGTCGTCACCGTCACGGCCCGGGTCGGCAGCGACTGTCGCGTTCGCAAGGTGCGCGCCGCGGCCGACCTCGGGCGAGGCTTCCGCGGCATCGGCGCCTTGCGAGACGGGGGCAAGAAGGGCGATGCGATCGCCGGTGACGGGCTCTTCACGGGCAAGCTCAAGCTGAGGCCCAGGCGCACCGGCACCTTCCCCGTGCGTGTCACCGCGCGCAATCGACAGAAGCTCACGGGCACGAGCCCCTCGACGCCCCTGGTCGTGCAGTAGGACGAGCGGGCGTCCCGGGACGCCGTTGCAGAACGCCCGTCCCGCGCCGCATGAGGCTGCCGGTTCAGGTGACGAGCTCGCCGCTACTGCGCGACCAGCGCGACTGTCGGGCTCGTCCCCGAGAGCCATGCGCGGTTACGTACCGTGGCGCGCACCGGGAAAGCGCCCGGCTGCGCGGGCCTCACGCGGAGGGTGCCGGTGAAGAGACCGTCGCCCGCCGCGGGGTCGCCCTTCCTGCCGTCGTCGCGCAGCGAGCCGGCGCGGCGGAAGCCGCGGCCGAGGTCTGCCTCGAGCTTCACCTTGCGGGCGCCGCAGGCGTCGAACACGCGGACGGTGGCGGCCACGGTCGAGCGGACGCCGGCGGGCACCACAGCCGGGCTCAGGCTCGGCGCCAGCAGCGTTGGCGGCATCGCGGTCACGATCGGTAGCGAGAACGAGAATGGCGCGGCGGCGCCGGCGGCGTTGCGCGCGTCGACGGTGACCTGCAGGACGCCCGCGTCGGGATTTTGGAGCGAGAAGCGCTCGTCCCAACCGGGGCCCGCGGGCAGCGGCAGAACCGGCGGCGAGCGTGGTGGGCCTCAGCGCGAGGGCCGGGTGGGGCTTCTCACGCTGGTCGCGTCATGTCCCCCAGCCCGAGTGGCGAAGGCATGCCGTTTTCCGGGGCCGAGCGGGTGGCATGCGCGGTGCTCTTGGAGCCCGTCGGGCACGCAGCCCGCAATCAAGGAGGAGGAAGACATCAATGCAAACGATCACGAGATGGAGCATCGCGCTGAGCATGCTCGCGCTCGGTGGACTCGCCGTCCTGGTCCCGGCCGCGGAGGCCAAGGGAGTCAAGGTCCGCCAGAGTCTGGGCGTCACCGGAGCCGACCCCGACGGAACCGGGGAGCTGAAGGCCGACATCCGCGCCTCTGCCGCCGGGTTGCGCGGCAAGCTCGAGGTGAAGGTGCACGGGCTCGCCCCCGAGTCCACCTTCGACATCACCCTCGACGGGGTGCGGATCGGCTCCTTCACCACGCGGCGGAACGGCTCGGGCAAGGCGAAGTTCGACACCCGACCCAGCCGATCCAAGCAGCTCCTCGGCGTCGACCCGCGCGGAAGGCTGGCGGCGGTGGTGGCCGGCGATGGCTCCGTGGTACTCCAGACCGCGGTGTCCGCCAGCACGCTCGACCCCAACGACGTGCGCTGCTGCCTGCCCGACGATTCCGGTCCCGAGTGCGAGGACCGCACCGCCGCCGAGTGCGCCGCCGCCGGCGGGGTCGACCTGGGGCCGGGCTCCTGCCTGCCGAACCCATGCAGTGGCGGGACGCCAATCGGTGGCGACGTTCTCTGCTGTCTGCCCGACGATTCCGGTCCCGAGTGCGAGGACCGCACCGCCGCCGAGTGCAGCGCCCAGGGCGGCATCAACATCGGCGTGGGCACCTGCCTGCCGAACCCGTGCAGCGGTCCGACACCGCCGCCGGACGACGACATCCGCTGCTGCCTGCCCGATGACTCGGGTCCCCAGTGCGAGGACCGCACGGTGGCCGAGTGCGACGCGGCGGGTGGTATCAACATCGGGGCCGGCGCCTGCACGGCGGACGCTTGTCACGCAGGGGCGACCACCACCACCACGCTGCCGCCGAACGCGGCCGTGCTGGTGACCTGTGAGCGGCGCTCGGACCGCTCGAAGGTGTCTGTGAACGGCAACAATCTCGCCTCCGGCACCTACAGCGCACGCATCACGTCGGGCGCGAACGCGGCCGCGAGCGGCGCGCAGCCCACGGTGGGCGACGAGGCGGAGTTCGACTTCGCCAGCGAGCCCGACGACATCGCGGCCGGCGCGACGCCGATCGCAGCGGGCTTCATCCAGGGTACGCCGCCGCTGGTGACGGGCGAGATCCTGAACGCCGGCGGCGTGGTGGTGGTGTCGGCAACGGCGACCTGTCTCGACCGGTAGCGGCGCCCGACTCCGTCGCGCTGGTGAGCGATGCCCGGGGGGCCTCGGCCCTCCGGGCATCGTCGCGTTCGCGCACCTCTCAGTCATCGTCGTCGCCCTCCCCGCTCAGTAGCCCGCGGCGGGCAGCTCCAACACGAAGCGCGCACCGCGGGCGACGCTCGGGTCCAGCGTCACCCGACCGCCGTGACGCTCCATGATCTTCCGGACGACCGCCAGCCCCACGCCCGTGCCGCGCGATTTCGTGGTCATGAAGAGCTGGAAGATGCGGTCTCGGACCTCGGGTGGAACGCCGGGGCCCTCGTCCTGCACGCCGATGCGGACCACGCCCGGGTTGCCGCCGCCGACGCGAGCATCGATGGTCACCCGGCCGCCCTGCGGCATCGCGTCGATTGCGTTGCCGAGCAACTCCTGCATCGCCTGGGTCAGGTGCGCGGGGTCGGCGAGGACACGCGGGAGCGAGGGTGGCAGGTCGAGCGCCACGGTGACGCCCGAGGCCTCGAGCCGCGCCGCGACAGCGTCGAGGACCGAGCGCGCCAGCGCCGGCAGCTCCAGCGGCTCGAGGTGCGGCTCGAACGGCCGCGCGAAGTCGAGGATGCCCCGCACCTGCGCTTCGAGTTTGTCCACCGCGCCGAGGACGTCCTCGAAGCTCTCGCGCACCGGGTCGGTGCCGGTCGTGGCCTCCAGGCCGAGCTGCGCGGCCAGGCGAATGCCGGCCAGTGGGTTGCGGATGCCGTGCGCCACCGCCGCCGACAGCTCGCCGATCTCGGCCAGTCGCTCGCTCCGCGCGAGCTGGACGCGCGCCTCCGCGAGCTGCTCGATGGCGGTCGCATTGGCGAGCGCGGCGGCCGTCTCGTTGGCCAGCGTGCGCAGCACATCGAGGTCGTCCGACGACAGCGTCGCCCCCGTGGCCTTGCCACGCACGGCGAGGCACCCGGTCACGCGGCCCTCGCGCAGCATCGGCACGACGAGCACCGCCTCGAGCGCACGGAACAGACGCCGCAGCACGTCGCGCCGGTCCGCCAGGACGCGCGACTGCTCGACCTCATCGAGCGACAGCGGGCGGCCGATGGCGACCAGTTCCGCGAGCTCCGGGGCCTCCGGCGGGATGCGGCCCGGGTCGCCGCCTCGCCGCACCAGGCCCGCGGCCTCGCATTCCCACACCGACGGCGCGTCCAGGTGGAGCGAGTCGCGCATCGTCGCCAGGACGTACCGCACGACGGCGGTCCGATCGAGCAGCGTGGTCATGTGCTCGCTGGCCCGCGCGATGGTGCCCTTGTAGTCGATGCGCCCGCGATGGAAGAGATCGTCGACCGCACGCTGCACGCGGTCGCGCAGCGGCACGATCGTCGCCAGGACGACGAGCACGAAGGCGATCGGGAAGAGCGCCGACTGGCGCAGGTCGAGCCCCGCCGCCACCCGGTCCGCGACGACCACGCTCGCCGCGTAGGCGAACGCGACCAGCGCCGTCAGCGCCGCGTAGACCAGCGACTGGCGCACCAGGCGATCGGCCTCGAACAGGTCGTGGCGGATCACCGCGTAGCCGATCGCGAGCGGGAAGATGAATCCGGTGAGCGTGAGCAGGCTGAACGACACCGGCAGGCCGGCGAGGAAGAAGGCGAGGAGCGCGAGCATCGGCAGGCCGAACGCGACGATGGCACCCGCCAGCACGACGCGCGCACGGCGCCGGCCGAGCGGCGTGGTGCGCGCCCCGAAGGCGGCCGCCGCGATCGATGCCATGGCCACCAGCCCCGCCGCCGCGAGGGCGAGATAGACGGCGTCGTTGACGGCGAGCAGGATCGGGTACGAGCGCCAGAACGCCCACACCTGGATGAGCCCGACGGCCAGGCCGGCGAGGTACAGCAGCACGAGCGGCCGGGTCGAGCGGATCCTGGGCTCGGGGAAGGTGCACGCGAGGTGCAGGACCGCCGCCGGTGTGAGCGACTCCAGCACGAGTCCGAGCGGCTCGAGCCACCCCGCCGTGAAGGCGTCCACCGCAAGCAGGAGCGCCAGCCCCCAGATGGCGCCGAACGCGAGCAGGGCGCGGCTCTGGATCGACTCCGGCTTGAGATAGAACGCCGCGAGCGCGGCGACCAGGAACGCCATGCCGTTGAGCACGTAGACGCCCATCGTCGCCGCCCAGTCGTGAAATTTGAGCCGCATGGCGGTCACGGTGCGCGTCGTCGGCTCGGCTCGGCCCTGGAAATCATAGCGATGTGGCGTTCCCGGGGGCTCCGCAGCGACCATCCGGTCGACGTCCGCACGCGTGTGCACCGGGACCCCGTCCACGGCGGCGACGCGATCGCGGTAGGGGACTTCCGCCGCCACGCCGCTCCAGCCCGCGCGCCCGAGCGCCACCACGACGAGATTCTTCCACACCACGAATCCCGGAAAGGTCCGACCGACGTGCGACAACGAACCGAGCGTCGCCGCGCCGCCGAGCAGCGTGGTGACCAGCCCGACGGCCAGGAACAGCCGGGCGTCAGCGGGACGCCGGAAGCGGGCGAGCATGCGGCAGCGTGCCGGTGTTGATCGCGAGCCCGCGGCGGCGCCGGCGCAGGCTCGAGAAGTATTGCAGGTTCACCGTCGCGTAGAGGACCAGGTTCGCGGGCCGGAGCAGCCGCGGGTAGTGCCGCAGCCGCGCCGTGCGGCGCGCGAACGCCGGCCAGCTGTAGTAACGCTCCTCGAGGTCTCGCACCCCCGCCTCGAGGGCGTCGGGCGCCCATCCGGGCAGATCGAACACCTGGTGCTGGAGATCGTACAGGCGCCAGTCGCGCGTCCGGATGCGTCCGGCGGCCGCGAGCTTCTCGAACGTCGGCGTGCCCGGGAACGGCGTCAGGATCCCGAACGAGGCGCCAAACACGTCGGCCTCCTCGCAAAACGCCAGGGTGCGGTCGAACACGTCCGGCCCGTCCTCGTCGAAGCCGAACGTGAACATCGCGAGCACGCCGACGCCGTGCGACTGGAGCGCGTCGATCTGCTGGCGGTAGCGCTCGGCGCGGTTCGTACGGTGCTTGTTCATCTCGCGGAGGGATCCCGGGACGACCGACTCGAAGCCGACCAGCAGCCCCGTCATGCCGCTCGCCACGGCCAGCTCCAGCAGCTCGGGGTCGTCTGCGAGATCGATGGACGCCTCCCCGACCCAGCGCCGGCCGAGCGGCGCGAGCGCGCGGAACAGGTCGCGGGTGTACCCGCGGTGGATGAAGAGGTTGTCGTCGATGAAGAAGAGCGTCCGACCGTCGAGCTTGGCGATCTCCGCCGCGACGTCCGCGACCGGCCGCCGGCGATACTTGGGGTTGATGGTGGACACGGAGCAGAAGCTGCACCGGTACGGACAGCCACGCGTCGCCTGCACCAGGTTGCGCGTGAAGTAGCGCCGGCCGTCGAGCAGGTCGCGGCGCACGCGGGGATAGCGCGCGAGGTCGGTGTCGTTCCGGCTCACGTAGCGCGCCCGCAGGGTGCCGCGCTCGACATCGGCCAGCACATCGGCCCACACGTCGTCCGCCTCGCCCACCACGACCGCGTCCGCGTGCGCGGCCGCCTCGTCCGGGCAGAAGGTCACGTGCCAGCCGCCGAGTACGACCGGGACACCGCGGCTGCGGAAGCGATCCGCCAGCAGGTACGCGCGGTGCGCCGACATCGTGTTCACGCTGATCGCCACCAGGTCGGGGGTGGCGCTTTCGTCGACCTCGCCGTAGTTGTCGTCCGCGAAGCGCACCGTCCAGTGCGCCGGTGTCAGCCCCGCGATGTAGGGCATGGTGAGCGTCGGGATCAGGCGCTCGTAGATCGGCGCGTCACGCGTACGCGGCCAGATGAGGAGGAGGTTGGGCATCCGCTGGCACCGAGGTAACAAGAGCCGTGCCAGGGAGACAAGGGACCACGCGCGGCGTCCTGCTCGCTATCCTGGCCGGCGTCCTCCACGGGCTGTGCTTCGCCCCCGCCGGGCTGTGGCTCCTGGCCCTGGTCGCGCCGGCGCCGCTCCTGGTGGCAGTGCGCGGAGCGACGGCCGGTCGGGCCGCGCTCCTCGGCTGGATCGCGGGCACGGTCGCGTCGGGGATCGCCGTCACGCCGTGGATGACGACGGCCCTGCTCGACTACTTCCGCCAGGGACCGGCGATCGCGATCGCCTTCGCCACCCTGGTGGGCCAGGTTTTCCACGCCTTCCCGACGGCGCTGTTCGCGATCGGGGCGAGCCGCCTCGACCGGCTGCCGAGCGCGGTTGCCCGCATCGTCTGCGTCGCGAGCCTGTGGACCGCGCTCGAGCTGCTGCGCTCGAAGCTGCTCGTCGGCGCGCCGTGGGACCTCCTCGGCCACGCCCTGTACGCACACCCGCTGTGGCTACAGATCGCCGACCTCGCCGGTGTCTACGGCGTGTCGTTCGCGTGCGTCGCGATCGCTGCCGCGCTCGCCGAGCTGCCGCGCGCGCCCCGCCCAGCGCTCGCCACGACTCTCGTCGTCGCCGGACTCTGGGCGGGCTACGGCGCGGCGCGGCTCGCGCGGGAGCGCGACGACGGTGAGACGGTACGCATCGCGCTGGTGCAGGGGAACGTGCCGAACGCATGGCGTGCGGACCCGCGTGGCGCCGACGAGGCGTTCCGTGCCTTCGCCGACGCGACCGCCGGCGTCCTGCCCGACCGGCCAGCACTGGTCGTGTGGTCCGAGAACGCGATCAGCTTCCTGCTCGAGCCGAACGCGCGCTTCGGCGGCGCGATCGCCAGCCTGCTCGGACCCGCCGGCCCCTTGCTGCTCGTCGGCGGACCGCGCTTCGCGCAGCGCCAGCCTGGCCGTGCCGACTTCTTCAACTCGGCGTACCTGCTCGGCTCGGACGGCGCCGCGCTCGGCACGTACGACAAGCGGCGCCTGGTGCCATTCAGCGAGTATGCGCCCTTCCCGAACGTCCCGGTCCTCGGCTGGCGGTTCGATGCTCCGGGCGATTACACGCCGGGACGCGAGCCGACGGTCTTCCAGGAGCCGGTGCCCTTCGGCGTCCTCATCTGCTTCGAGGCGATCTATCCCGACCTCGCGCGCGATCTCGCCGCGAACGGCGCGGAGGTCCTGCTCAACCTCTCGAACGACGCCTGGTTCGGCACCAGCGCCGGCCTCGAGCAGCACTTCGCGATCGCTGTCTTCCGTGCGGTCGAGCAGCGCCGCGCACTGGGCCGGGCGACCAACACCGGCGTGACGGCGCTGGTGGGACCGTCCGGGCGCGTCCTGGCGCGCTTTCCGGCCCGGGAGCGTGGCGCGTGGACGGTCGAGGCGCCGCGCCGCCATGGGCTCACGGCGTACGCCCGTATCGGCGACGTCTTTGCATGGCTGACGGCGCTCGTAGCCATGGCTGGCGTCGCGGCCAGTGCCCGCCTCCGGCGAGGTGCGCGATGAGCCGCAGCGCCTGCGCCAAAGCACCCAAGTCGCGGGCGCGGCGCGCGCGGAAGCACCGGCGCCGGGCTGGCACCGTGATTGCTGATCGAGGGCATGGGTCGCAGGATCCTCATCGTCGAGGACGACGACCTGCTGCGCGTGCAGCTGTCCCGTCTCTTCACCGGCCGCGGCTACGAGGTCGAGACGGCCGCGTCGATCTCCGCGTTCGTCACCGCGGTGACCGGCAGCCGCTTCGACGCCTGCCTGTTCGACCTCTCGCTGCCGGACGGTGACGGCCTCGAGGCCTGGGCAGCCGCCAGCGAGCACCAGCGCGAGGCGACCGCGGTGCTGATGACCGCGTACGGCACCGACCAGGTCGTCCGGCGCGCGGCGCGACTCGGCGTGCGCACGATCCTCGGCAAGCCGCTCGACCTGCCGACCCTGCTGGCGGCGGTCGGCGGCGTGGGTGTAGCGGGCTAGCTGCCGAGGTCCTTCGTTAAGTGTCTGCCCGTCAGAACGTTCCCTCGACCGACGCGAGCGGACTCCAGTCGGCCGGGCGCACGCCCGAGGCGTTGAGCGACTTGAAGACGCCCAGGCTCAGCACGATCGACTCGACCAGGTGCACGCGCACGCCGAGCGTCGCGTCGGCGTATCGCGCCGGCGCGACGGGAAGCCGAGGTATGGCCGGTCGGCGATTCCGCCAGCCGTGACGTGCGACCCGGAGACCGACGTCGGCTCACGCAGGAGCTTGATCAGGCGCACTCGCTCCACGTCCTCCGGTCCGAAGACGTCGCCCCGCTGTCCGATCAGGGCCAGCGACCGCCAACCTCGCAGGTCGCCTGGGGATTCGCCGGTGCGCTCCGCTAGCTCTTCGATCGACAGCTCGCGCGCCCCGTGGCTCGGCGTCGTCATCGCCCGCCGGAGGGCCGTTGCACAGGACTCCGGTCCTGCGGGGAAGCGGCCACCTGTCGCCTGATCGCTCACGGTTGCTCCGCTGGCAGCATTCCCTCAGCCTTCATGCTCGAGATCATGCGGGTTAGGCTCTCCTCGGCGTGATAGGCGAAGTCGACCGGCTTGTGAGCACCCAGGCGTAGGAGTGTGCGGCGCGGTATCTTCTTCCCGCGCGCTTCGTAGTCAGCCACGTACTTGCGGACCTCGTACGCGATGATGTCCGCAGCCTGGAGGGGCGGGAACTCCTCATTTACGCTTGAGGTCACGCTCGCAACTACGTTCCCCCACTTTGGGGCGGTGACCTGTAGACTCTCAATATATCGGTGGGCTAGCGCGGCACTGTGACATCCCTTGTCGAGAATCAACGCGACGGGTCTCCGCGGTATGCGACCGCGGCTTTGAGCGCGAGCCAGTGTTTCGACGAGACACTTGATGATCCAAATGTACGGCTCATGGAGCGGGTGCTGCTCGGAGATGTACGGAAGAACAATGCGCTCAAAGTCTGCCTTGACCACCGCGAACCCGATCCCGAAGCGCACGTGCTTATCAATGAGTCGCGCAAAACGGTTGAACACACGTACCCGTCGCTTCTCGTCCCAGGAAGCGAACTCACGGACGCGCTGGGCAAAATCGACCATGTGAAAGCGTGTCAGACCAAATGCCCGTAAGGTCTCTCTCCACTCCGCGCTGAACCGCTCCCAGCGCTGCACGGTCGAGATGTATCCGGCGACCGTGACGTAAGGGGCCTCCGCATCAGTGCCGCTCTCGTCAAAGACGGCCTGGATCACGAGCACGCTCCCTGGGGGACCGGCGGGAACGGCTGAATGAAGGACACGCTTTGCATACCATCCGGCTCAGGAGGCCATCGTTCAAAGCACTCCCGGGTGCGGCCATGCCTCTATCAGATTCGCGCGCGGGTGTTGATTTTCAACAGAATCGCCCTTCTCCATGCCCGAGGCTCGTCTCTTTCGACCGCCCTCAACCGAAGTCCGTGTTCTCGCGCCGAACTCTGGAGGTGCCAGCGCGAGTCGCCCAACCCGTTCGTCGCCGAACAGATCGAGCAACTGGCGGCCTCGCTGTTCACGCGAACCACTCCATCGGCCGCGGTTCGCGACCGCGTGATGTGGTGGACATTCCTTCGGCTTCTGACGGTATCGAACCTCCCTCATGCGGAAGTCGGAGATCAAGATCAGCGAAGAGCGCCGACTCGCGCACCGAGGCACATCGCTCTCGGAGAAACATTCCAAGAACAACGGGGCGGGGCCAACCACCCCCCCAACCACCGCGCGCCAGGGACCCCTTTGACATCCCCGGTCGTCTTCCGCCACGTCCGTAGACGGTGACGCCAGGGAGCATAGTTTGATCGAGAGAGGCGAGAAGCGCCACGAATGGACGGCCCGCAAACGAGCAGCCGGCTGGCGCGGGTGGAGTTCCGGGCCGTGCGCCGCTAGGTAGGGCGGATGGACCCGAAGCTCTTCGCCACCGTGTTTGCCAGCGTGTTTCTCGCTGAGCTCGGCGACAAAACCCAGCTCGCGACCCTGCTCTTCGCAGCCGACGGCGAAAACCCGAAGCTGACGGTTTTCACTGCCTCAGCGCTGGCTCTCGTGATGACCTCGGGGATCGGCGTACTGGCGGGCGCGGCCCTGTCCCAGATCGTGAGCCCGCGCACGCTCTCGATCGTCGCCGGGCTGGGATTCGTCGCGATCGGCCTTTGGACCATGTCGCGGGCCTGGTCCGGCGCCTGAGCTTCACCGCCCGCGAGTGCGCTGGCGACGCGATCGCCGTGCAGGTGCGCGAGGTATCCGTACGCCAGGTCGAGGGCGACGATGCCGAGGACGAACCGTGCGACCGCCGGCAAGCCGGCCGCGGCCATGAAGCCCGGGGACGCCAGCGGCAAGTACACGGCCGCGACGGCCACGGCGGACGTCAGCACGAAGGCGAACAGCAGCGTCTGAACGGTCATGGCCAGGTTCGCCGTCCGCCGGCCCGGCAGCGTCATGGGCCGGGCAAAGAGTGGAACCATGGCTTCGAGAAGCGCGCCCACGGCCATGACCGCCAGGACGAACACGACGCTCCCGAGATACTCCCGTGCGCTCATGGCCGATGAACACACCGGGGCGCGGTTTCGTTACAGGGCCGCCGGCGTCGGGTCGCCGAACCGGACCGCGGTGAGCTTCCGCGGATTCAGGATGGTGTGGAGCTCGCGGATGCGGCCGTCGGCGTGCACCTCGCAGCGCAGCACGAGCCGCGGCGCCATCCGGGGCCGCAGCGGTCGGGTCACGATGACGAGGGCTGGGATCCCGTTGATCCAGCGAAGCTCCGTACGGGAGATGGGTGCACGTCGGCGGGCGGTCTCGAGATGAAAGCGGATGACAGCGGCCCGTCCGGTCAGCGGCTCGGCCAGTGCCGTGTAGCGGCCGCCGCCGTCCGTCAGCGAGCGCACGTCGTCGGTGAGCAGGGCCTCCATCCCCGCGGCATCCTGATTCACCATGCAGAGCAGCAACTTCTCGAGTGCCGCTCGCTGGCGCTCGCGCACGGCCGGCGACGCGACGACCTCGACGTCGAAGCGCTCGAGCGTGCGGCGCGCGCGGTGGTGCAGCACCCGCACGTTGCCTTCGCTGGCCTCGAGGATCCGGGCCACCTCGGCCACCGGGTAGTCCAGCACGTCGACGAGCAGCAGCACCGCTCGCGCGCGCGGGGGGAGCGCTTCGAGGGCGACCAGGAACGCGTAGGACACCTGCTCCGCACACTCGACGGTCCGTGCGGTGTCCGCCGTGGTCGTGTCGGGGACGTCGGGAACCTCCGCCGTTTCCAGCGGTGATGGCAACCAGGGCCCGTGGTAGCGGCGACGCCTGCGCCGCCGGAGGCAATCAAGGCTCAGGTTGGTCGCAACCCGTACGAGCCAGCGTTCGAGGTCGCCGTCCTGCAGGGAGACGGGAGCCTCGACCGCACGCGCGAAGGCCTCCTGGACGAGATCGTCGGCATCCGCCGCGACACCGGTCATGCGGTAGCAGAGGCCCAACAACCGGCATTCGCTCGCTCGGAAGACGGACTCGATCGCCGAAAGCTCCGACACGGTGGAACTATAACGCGCGAGCCTGCCGAAGCGTTACAGCCGGGGGCCTCGCACACTGCCCTGCGAGGCAAGCCCAAAATGCCGCATCCCGTTCGGGATCTCGGCCTGGGTGGGATGAAACACTTGTTGCATCGCCAACTCCTGTGTTACAGGCACCCCCCCGTGCCGGGCGAGGACACCGCCAACCGCTGGCTGCTGCTGATCCACCAGCTGCCCCCGAAGCCGAGTAATCTCCGCGTGCGCGTCTGGCGCCGGCTCCAAGACCTGGGCGCCGTGCCCATCAAGAACTCCGTCTACGTGCTTCCGAACCGGCCCGAGACCCGTGAGGACTTCGAGTGGCTGCGGCGCGAGCTGTCGCAGGACGGCGGCGAGGCGTCGATCTGCGAGGCGCGCTTCGTGGACGGCCTGCGCGACGACGAGGTCGAGGTGCTCTTCAACACGGCGCGCGAGGCGGACTACCGCGAGCTGACCGCGGCGGCGCGAGCATTGGTCCAGGTCCGGCCCGCCGGCAGGAAGCGGCGGCCCGACCCGGGAGCGCTCGCCGCCGACGTGGCCCGCCTCCGCCGCCGTCTCGGCGAGGTCGTCGCGCGGGATTTCTTCGGCGCGCCGGGTCGCGAGGCGCTCGAGGGATTCCTCACCCGCCTCGGGCCCGAGGCGTCGCGGACCGCCGAGGCAACACCGCTCGACCCGACCGAGCTGCGCGGTCGCACCTGGGTCACCCGCACGGGGGTCCACATCGACCGCATCGCCACCGCCTGGCTTGTGCGGCGGTTCGTCGATCCGGACGCCGCGTTCAAGTTCGTCCCGGCGAAGGGCTACCGTCCGGAGACCGGCGAGATCCGTTTCGACATGTTCGACGCCGAGTTCACGCACGACGGCGACCGCTGCACCTTCGAGGTCGTCGTCGGACGGATCGGGCTCGACGATCGGGCGCTGCGGGCCATCGGCGAGATCGTGCACGACATCGACTTAAAGGAGACCAAGTTCGGGCGCGCGGAAACCGCGGGCGTCGACCATCTGGTGGTCGGCCTCTGCATGGCCCTCCCCCGCGACGAGGACCGCCTCGCGCGCGGCGGTGCGCTCTTCGACGACCTCTACGAGTACTTCCGAAGGAAGCGTTCATGACCACGACGTCCGCTCATCTCGCCGGCGAAGCTACTCCGGTCCCCAGCTCGCTCCGCGACGTCGCCCTGTATTTCCTCCGCCTCGGCACCTTTGGCTTCGGCGGTCCGATCGCGCTGGTCGGCTACATGCAGCGCGACCTCGTGGAGCACCGGCGCTGGTTCTCGAAGCAGGACTACGGCGAGGGCCTGGCCCTCGCGCAGCTGGCCCCCGGGCCGCTCGCCGCCCAGCTCGCCATCTACCTCGGCTGGCTCCGCGGGGGCTCGCTCGGCGCCACGCTGGTCGCCGTCGCCTTCGTCCTCCCCTCGTTCCTGATGGTGCTCGCGCTGTCATGGCTCTACCTGCGCTACGAGGGCCTGTCGTGGATGCAGGGGGCGTTCTACGGCATCGGCGCCGCCGTCATCGCGATCATCGGGCGGAGCGCGTACAAGCTCACGCGCAGCACCCTCGGCGCCGATCGCCTGCTCTGGACGATCTTCCTGGTGAGTGCGCTCGTCACCGCGTGGACCGAGTCGGAGATCGCCTGGCTCTTCGTCCTCGCCGGCGTGATCGGCCTCGCCGCACATCTGCTGCGCCGGGGGGCCGCCACGACGGCCTCGCTCGCGCTCGTGCCCTGGCTGGTCACCGGGCTGCACGGACCGGCGCCGGAGGGCGTGCTCTGGATGATACTCTGGTACTTCGCCGAGGCGGGCGCCTTCGTCTTCGGCAGCGGGCTCGCCATCGTGCCGTTCCTGCACGGTGGCGTCGTGAACGAGTTCGGCTGGCTCACCGAGCGGCAGTTCCTCGACGCCGTGGCGGTCGCCATGATCACCCCCGGACCGGTGGTGATCACGGTGGCGTTCATCGGCTACCTGGTGGCCGGGCCGCTGGGCGCCACCCTCGCCGCCATCGGCGTCTTCCTGCCCTGCTACCTGCTGGTAATCATTCCGGCGACGTACTTCCGGCGCTCGGTGGGCGACCCGCGCGTTAAGGCGTTCGTCGACGGCGTGACGGCGGCCGCCACCGGCGCCATCGCCGGCGCGGCCTTCGTGCTCGGGCGCCGCGCGGTGTTCGACGTCCCGACCGCGCTCATCTGTCTGGCGACCCTCGCCGCCTTGACGAAGCTGCGGGGCGTGCCCGAGCCCCTGGTCATCGTCGCCGCCGGCGTGCTGGGGGTGGTCCTGTCGTCGCTCGGGGTCGGGTCATGACGCTCACGCGGCGCGACACCCTGCGGCTGACCGCGGGGCTCCTCGTGGTCGCCAACTGGAAAGGAGGCCGCACGATGGCCGAGACACCAAGCGCAGAGCTACCGGCCGCCTATCGCGGGGGGCACGAGCCGAAGCCGCTGCCCTTCGACCCGGCGAAGCTCACGGGCCTGTCGGAGCGGCTGATCCGGTCCCACCACGAGAACAACTACACCGGGGCCGTGAAGCGGCTGAACCTCATCGAGCAGCAGCTCGGTCGCGTGCCGAAGGACGCGCCGCCCTATCAGGTGGGCGCGCTCAAGCGCGAGGAGCTGGTCGCGGCGAACTCGATGATCCTCCACGAGCTGTACTTCGGGAACCTTGGCGGAGACGGGAAACCTAGCGGCGCCGGCGTCGACATGCTGAAGGGCGCCTATGGATCCCTGGATGCCTGGGAGCACGAGTTTCGCCAGACGGGCATGTCGCTCGCGGGGGGCTCGGGATGGGTACTCCTGACGTACGATCCGCACGAGCAGGCCGTCCGCACGGTCTGGGCCTCCGACCGCACCCAGGGGCTCGCCGGCGGAAGCCCCGTGTTGGTCATGGACATGTACGAGCACTCGTACCACATCGACTACGGCGCCAACGCACGCGGCTACATCGATGCGTTCTTCAAGAATATCAACTGGGACGAGGTCGACCGGCGCGTCGTGGCGCGGAAGCCGCGGGGGTGACCCATGGGCACTCGCCGGCTCGCTGCCATCGCCGTGACGTTGCTGGTGTTCGCCCTTCGCCAGCCGGCAGCCGCACAGTCGACAAGCGCCGCACGCGCCTGGGGGTTCGAGCAGGACACCGTGGACGCGCCACCCGCCGGCTTCACGTTCACCAAGACGAACGGGGGCCGCATGGGGCGGTGGCTCGTCCGTGCGATGCCCGGCGGCGAGAAGGTCCTCGTCCAGATCGACGATGACCCGACGCGCGATCGCTATCCACTGGCGCTCGCCGACGGGCCGCTCGTACGTGATCTCCGCCTCTCCGTTCGCTGCAAACCCCTCTCGGGGCGGGTCGACCAGGCATGCGGCCTCGTCTTCCGCTACCGCGACGAGAACGACTACTACCTCACGCGGGCGAACGCGCTGGAAGACAACGTCCGACTCTACGCGGTCAAGGATGGCGCGCGGCAACAGGTCGCCAGCTGGAGCGGTGACTGCCCGATGATCGCTGGAGCGAGCTGCGAGCGGAAGCACGGGGCGATCAGCTGACCGTCTTCTGGAACGGGGCGCAGGTACTCGACGCGCGCGATGCGACGTTCGGCGACGCGGGTCGCGTCGGGCTGTGGACGAAGGCCGACTCGGTGACCGCGTTCGACGACTTCACGGTCGTCCCGGTCGAGTCGCGGGAAGGAGCTCCACGATGATCTGGGTGACGAAGAGGCGCATCAAGGTGAACCGCGCCGCGACGGCCTGGCTGATCCGGCGCTGCATCGACCCCACGGGCAGGATCCTGTTCGTCGCGCCCGAGGATGTCGCCGAGGTCCAGCGGCGCGAGGGCGCGACGGGGTTCGACGCACCGGGCGCGACGTACCCGCACGCCGATGCGGCCGGCCGGTGCTCGTTCGAAGCGCTCGTGGAGGAGCATTGCCCGCACGACGCAGCTCTGGTCGCGCTCGCCCGGATCGTGCGCGGTGCCGACTTTCGCGACCAGATCGGCCTCACCCCCGAATCCGCCGGCCTGCGGGCGATCTCCGACGGCTTTCCGCTCGTCACCGCCAGCGACGACGAGACGGTCGAGCGGGCCGGCTTCCTGTACGACGCGCTCCTGGCCTCCCTGCGGGAGCGCATGGCCGGAGGCGCATCATGACCCGGCGCATCCTCGCTGCCCTTGTCCTGGTGCTCGCCGGGAAGAGCCTCGCGGCCGACGCGCCCACCGGGACCGCCCAAGATCAGCCGCGTGAGGTGTTCGTCGTCAACACCCAGGATGCGTCGGTCTCGCGGGTGGACCTCCCCGCCATGAAGGAGGTCGGCCGCTTTCCGGTGGGCCCGCGCCCCTACGGCATCGCGGTCACGAAAGACGGACGGTCGGTCGCCGTCGGCGTGGAGGACGAGGAGAAGGTAAAGTTCTTCGACGCGAAGGACTTCACCCTGCGCGGCGAGACGCACGTCGGCCCGATGTACAACGACCACATCGTCCTCACGCCGGACGGAAGGCACGTGCTGGTCGCGAACTTCCACAGCGACGACGTGGTCGGGATCGACGTGGCGACGATGAAGGAGGGGTTCCGCATCGAGGGCGCCAGCGCGCCCCACGTCATCAAGTACGGGCCGACGAAGGAGCGCGCCTACGTGACCTGCAAGAAGGTGACCGGCATCGCCATCATCGACCCGGCCGCGCGGCGGCTCGTCAAGTTCCACCAGCTCAACGTGAATCCGCGCAGCCTGACCTTCTCGCCCGACGAGTCGCGACTCTACTTCGCTTCCTTCTGGGTGGACGGCTTCTTCGAGATGGACCCGGCGTCGGGCAAGGTGGCCCGCCTCTTCCAGCTCTCCCCGCCGCCCGACGCCGCCCCCCAGGAGGTGACCTACCACGGCGTGGAGGCGGTGGCGCCGAACCTCGTGCTCGCCGCGAACGAGGGGCGCTCGTACGTCGACGCCGTGGACGTCCGCGCCGGCAAGCTCCTCGACCGTCTCACCGGGGTCGCCAAGCCGTGCTGCGTCGAGCGCGTTCCCGAGACGACGCCGGTGCGTGTCCTGGTGAGCAACATCGGCGACGGCACGCTGCAGCTCGTCGAGGTGTCCGCCGAGGGGCAACTGCGGGCGCTCGGGAAGGCGAGCGTCGGCCAAGCCGCGAAGCGCGTCGCCTTCGTTCCTCCTGGCACCTCATGAGGGTTGGCCGGCGTGCTCCCGATGGAACACGCCGTGACGCCAGCGCAGCCCTCTCGCAGCGCCATCGCCGGGCTTGAGATGGCGCGCTCGTGCGGTGGCCTCATCGAGCAGACGGCCTGCTCCCTCGATGTGTCCGAGCCCTTCCTCGGCCTCGGCCTGGTTGGCGAGTGCCGGAGGAAGGTGCGCAGCGGCCCCGGGCACGACCAGCCACGTCGCAACGCGAAGCGTCCGGACGTCCCACGCCACCAGACGCGCCGCCGCGCGCCACTCACCGCGGTGCAGCGGCCCCAACGCGATCAGCTCCAGTGCGCGATCAGCGGTCGTCAACGTCGCGGCGACTGCGAGCCATGCAACGGCGAACCAACAAACCGCCGCGCCCGCACGTCCTCGGATGGCGGCCACATCGTGCCGTGTGCCACGGATCGCAGCCTTCGAGAAGGGCCCAGGCGGCTGGTGACGTTTCACCAGCTGGAACAGCTCTCCCTCACCGTGTCGCGCTTGGCGCGCCGGAGGGTTGGGTGTGTTGTGCCCTGTTGTGCCCTGAACCCAGCCGCACAAGCCGCTGGAGCGTCGCGCCAGCCGGCGAAAGGCCCGTGTTTTCGCGGCTGGCGCGGCTTCAGTGGGGTACTCTGGGGGATTCAGGATCCTGTGGGCTAAGCACCCGTGGGAGTCCAAGTCCCCCTTTCGCATTTTGGCGGGGCCCGCGGATCGTCGCAGGGGGGGCAAGACTGATAGCCAGGACGGGCACGCCAGGACCATGCGCTCGACTACGAGACGGCTCGCTCCCCTACCCCGCCCGGCCATAGCCGGCTCACGCCGGGGATCGATTCCTCGTGATGCTTTTGACAGCGAGCGACGACCCTCGGCGGGTCGAGCGGTCACGGTCAGCGACTGCCACCCGCCTCGGAGCCGCGCTCGCGGGCATCTCGTCGCGCTTCAGCCTGACCCCGGCCGATGCAGACGCCCTGCTTTGGGTCCTATAGACCCGTTAAGCGATCATCTCCGGATACCAGCGGACGCTAACCCCCGAAAAATCCACGCGTGGTGCGTGCCGCCATCGGGTTCAAGTCCCCCTCCTCGCATTGAATTTGTACACCAAGTTCCCGTCCGGAAGCTCAGATCACCGATTCCGCGTTTTGGGCTACACGTCTCGGCCGTCGCCGGGCTCGCCGGCCGGTGAGGAATGCGCCGACGGCTGCGGTCGGGCATCCATCGCTTGGGGATGTCGAGCGCCGCAACAATCGATGCAGCCCGCCGTTGATGTGGCTGCGGCTATTTGCGGACCTCCGGTGGAAGCATCCGCCACTTGCCGCGACGTTCCGGCACACGACTCTCAAGCACCATGAATCGGACGCTGTCCGTGTCCACCTTCCGCGCGGCCTCCCCCGTCAGGCGCTGCGCCTTGTCCAGCTCTTTGATGTGTTCAAGCAGCCTGGCCTCTGCTTCGGGACTCGGAGGCTTGCGACCCAGGTGATCGCGCCACTTCGGCAAGAAGCGGTCCCACAACCGCGCCGTGAGAAAGTCACCGTCGGTCGAGCCCCCGACGACGTGCTAGGGTGCCCGCCGCTTGACGTCGATCTTGTCCAAGTCGGCGAGTGTCTCCAGGAAGAACAGTGGCGTGATGATATTGGTGAGGTAGAAGGTGTCGAGCCACACCGCCTCGTCGAGGCTCAACGCCTGCAACGCGGACTTGTCGAAGATCGTGATGGGTCCGAGGCTCATGTCAAAATGGGGACGTTGATGGGGACGCTAGCGATCTAGCCACCGTAACTCCGCGAAATCGTAAAGCGGAGGGGGGGAGATTCGAACTCCCGAGGGCTTGCGCCCTGGCGGTTTTCAAGACCGCTGCCTTAAACCTGGCTCGGCCACCCCTCCAGAGGTCACGAACTCCCGAGCGGCGCGATCAGCCGGGACTAGCAGCTCGGAATTTGATTGCAAACGAAGCGCTCTCCGCCGGACGGTGCCCGCCCATGGCATGAGCACCGAGCGCGACGACCCATCGAAGTACCACCCCCCGCATCCGGGAGTGGTCGCTGCCAACCCTCACACATGCTCGGCGGCGTGCCGGCGAAATTCCCGCGGCGGCGGTCCCGTCGACCGCGTGAACGAGCGCGTGAACTGCGCAGGGTCCGAGTAGCCGAGGTCGAACGCGACGTCGATCACCTTTCGGTGGGTCGCCCTGGGCCGGACCCGCAGAGCCGGGGCGCCGCTCGTCCCGAGCTCGTGTCGCCGATGCAGCGCGGCGTGGAATGGCAAGACGCGGGCCGCCAGGATCCGCGATGTGGTGCGCGGAGAGGGAGCACGATGAGAACGTCGCCGTTACACGCTGCAGGCATTCGATGAACGCTGATGCCGGCCGGGACTTCGGCAGCCAGGTGCTGGAGGTCGTCGCCAGGCTGCTCGCGGAGGGCGCACCGGACATCCGGACCGTCGCCAGCGCGGTGAGCACCAGCGCGCGGACGTTGCAACGCCGGCTGCACGGCGCCGGCCTCACCTATGCGGGGCTGGTACAGCGGGCTCGCTGCGAGGCGGCGCGTCGACTGCTGGCGAAGTCCGACCAGACCGTCGGTGACGTCGCACGCATGCTCGGCTACTCGGACCCGGCCCACTTCGCGCGAGCATTTCAGCGCTGGACCGGCCTCACACCGCGCGAATTCCGTCGCCGCGGATCGGCCGGCTCCTAGGTCGCCCTCCCGCGCGGCGCGCCCGATCCCTGACGAGAGAGCGAGGCCGCACGCGCGATCAGTTCGGCTCAGTTTCCGCCGTCGTCGTCCCCGTCATCGTCACCGTCGTCCCCGGAATCCGAGCCATCGTCCCGGGGAGCGACCAGCATGCTCGCCAGATCTCGACTGGAAGCGACGACCAGCGGCTGCTGCTCACCGCCCGAGCCGATCGTCCAAAGCGCCGGCACGGAGGCTGCGGCGGTGCTCGCCGCCGGAGCGATCCGGGGGATCACGAGCATCAGGGCAAGGGTACAGGCGGCAAGAAGGTACTTCGTCATGGGTGTCTCCCTTCGTCTGTCCAGGGCAGGAGGCCTCGGCTCGGTTGACCTGCTGTCGCATCGGCCTGCCACGCGCAGCGAAATCCCGCAAGCGCGGTCGATGCGCTGGCGCTCCGTGGCGCACCGTTACCGGTTCGCCGCCGATCGAGCGGCCCCGACGACCCCTTCGGCATAGCTCACGACGAGGCCGAGGGCATCGCCGCACTGATCGTGCTTGGCGAGACGTTGCGCGGCGCTGTGAGCGGCGGCGAGCCTGCGCAGCGCCTGCTTGAGTGGCCGCGGGCGGCTCGGATCGGCCGCGAATGCCCTGACCAGCTCGCGAGCGCGCATGAATGGCAGTCGCACCCCGGCGGGGATCCTGCGCGCGGGACAGCCGCTCACCTTCAGGTCCACGGCGAGTGCACAGCGGGCCGCATCGACCGGCGTCGCCTCTCCCGATACGCAGCAGAGCTGGAGATAGTCGACGTCGCGCAGCTCGTTGCCATCGCGGCCGAGAACGGTCGTGCCCGACGGGGCTCCCACCGCAACCTCCACGTCGGCCGTGGGACCGCAGGTCCCGTCGGGCGCCGGAACGTGCGGCGGGGCGAGGTGCATCCCCGCGACGTCGATCGACGAGAAGGTGGCGGTGTCGCACCCGGACGTGGACGTGCCGGTACAGATCCTGACCGAGAAGTGACAGGCGCCGTCCGCGGCACTGTCGGCGTCGCAGCCCGGGTCACCGTCGGTGCACACGACGCCGCTGTTGGCGTTGGTGGCCGTCACCCCCCGGAACACGAGGCGGCAGTCCGTGTTCGCAAGGCCGCCCCCCAGAACCTCGGCCCGGGAGACCTGTACGATCGCAAGGAGGAGAGCAGCTGCAACCAGCGAGCGAATCACGGCGGAAACCCTACGGGACTCCGGCCGCCCGTCAAGTCGTGGTCAGCTGGCCGCCGCATCTCCGGAACGCCGGGGCTCGATCCGGTAGAGCCGGACCCAGATGTCAGGCTCGTTCGAGCCGGGCTTCTTCACGTTGGTCGCGCCCGCCGGACCGGTGACGCCGGGGGCGGGCGGGATGAGGCTGGCATGGTAACGCGTCGGCCCCGACTCGAGCGCCTGCCGGAACTCCTCCGTCGCCCAGATCTCGCCAGCCGTGACGTGCGGCTCGATGCGGGCCGCCCGCCGCAGCGGCTCCCCGCCGACCACCATCATTCGCCCGTCCGGCCCCTCGCCGAGACGCACCGGGCCATGATCGAGGGCGATGCGCAGCTGCGGATTGCCGGGCGCCTCGAAGAGATCCTCGCTCATGCGCAGCGCGGCGTTGATCACCGCGTTGGGATCGTCGTGCGCGATCGTGACGGCGTCGCCCTCGCTGACCTCGTACCAGAGGCAATGCGCGGCGTGGTGCGCCACGGCCTTGCGCAGCGTCTCGCCCACAGCGTGGCCGGTGTCCGCCGATTCCATGAAGCGGCTGAACTCCTTGATGTCGGCCTTGAGGACGCACAGCGCGCGCTCCCGGGCGTCGCCGGTCTCGCCGTGCTCCCGCCACGGCCGCCCGTCGCCCACGACGTTCACCGGATCGATGTTGCGGGCGTACTCGGGGTTGAACTCCGCGACGAGCTCCGCGAGCACCGGGTGCACGAGGTAGTGCGATGACGACGGCAGATCGCTGCCGCGGTCGAGGGCCTCGTCACCCGGGCGCAGGAACCGCTGCACGCGGGTGCCGCTCACCAGGTCCTGGTGAATGCAGCCGAGCAGCCCGGCTCGGTACAGGATGCCGAAGACGTGCCCGTCGCTGCCGCCGGCGGCGGCGGTGACCGCCTCGTACTGCTCGCGGATCGCCTCGACCTGGTCGCCCGGCAGGATGTGGCGCGGCAGCATCGCGAACACGCGCACCAGGTCGACGTCGCCGATGTAGGGCGAGATCTCGTTGAGG
The DNA here is from genome assembly GCA_963815115.1 of uncultured delta proteobacterium. GTDB lineage: Bacteria > Desulfobacterota > Binatia > DP-6 > DP-6 > CAVQLX01. Next base: position 81,915 of record CAWFFN010000008.1, read on the forward strand.
TATTCCTCGGCGATCTCGGTGGCGGCCTGGTTCACGGCCACCTTCAGCCGTGCCTCGCTCCGCCGCTCCTCGGGGGGCAGGTCCGAGAGCTTCTGGCCGATCGTCATCAGGTCGCGCGGGCGCTGGAGCGTGTGCCGGTAGATGTAGTCGAAGACGTCCTCCTGCTCGCCGGTGTAGCTGTGGGTCACCCAGTCGCGCCCCGCGAAGGCGGCGATGGGATCGCTCCGCAGCTGCGCCGGCATGCACAGGTTGCGCTCCTTCTCGCGGCGGATGTTGTTGACGAAGATCTCGCGCAGGCTGGGTTTCGAGTAGCTCAGGTCGATCGCGCTGCCCCGGTATTGCTGCACCATCGACGTCTCGCCGGTGAACTTGGCGAATGCCTCCTTGCGCACCGATGCGAAGACCTTCAGGTGGTGGCTGACCCGTCGCAGCTCGTAGGCGACCTGCACCAGCCCCATCTGCGAGTAGTACCAGATGCTGGGCGAGACCACTCCGGTGTCGCTGGCCCGCGACGACCGCGCCTTGATGTGCTTGTTGAAGTACTCGTCGACGCTGTCGATGAAGATCGCGACCGGCGCCGCGATGGTGCGGAGCCGCGGCACGAGCCGGTTGTTGGTGTCGTTGACGCACCGGAAGAGCTCGCTGCGCGGCAGGTCGAGGAGGTTCACGAAGTGGTCGATGACGCTGTGCAGGCTGCCGTCCTCCACGATCGCGTGCAGCCGGCCGCTGACCCGCAGGTCGTCCACCATGTCGAGTCGCTTCAGCGTCGCGGCCGCGATCGCCATCAACCAGACGTTCGACCACGCCTCCACGTTGCCGTAGAGCGCGACCATGTCGGAGCTGAAGATCTTGTCGCCGACGGGCTTGTCGAGCAGGCTGTCCTGCGGCAGGCACACGGCACGTTCCTGGAGGGCGACCCGCTTCGCCTTCAGCAGGAGGGTCTTGCCGAAGCCCTTGGTGGCGACGACGATGAACTTGTCGCTGCGCTGGGGGCTCAGAAAGGCGTCGATGCCGGGCGTCAGGTGCAGCTCGCGGGCGGTCAGGTCGTCGGCGACCTGAATGTCGTCGGCGTCCACCGTCCAGGCCCGCATGGCCCTCTGCTTACGTCAGCCCCCCGCCGACTTCCACCGCCTGCCGGCGTCGACCAGGCCGCGCGCCAGCGCGTTGACTTGCGCCGGCGCGCGGGAGAAGCCGTGGCACGCCCCGCGCCGCCACGACCGGAGACGGGGCGCCGCGCATGGAGACCCACAAGTCCTTCTGCCGATTCTGCCACGCGATCTGCGGCATCGAGGTGGACGTCGAGGACGGCCGCGCCGTCGCCGTGCGCGGCGATCGCGACCACGCCATCTCGCGCGGCTATCTCTGTCCGAAGGGCCGGGCTCTCCTCGAGCAGCACGACCATCCCGGCCGCTTGCGCGGCAGCCGCCGTCGCCTGCCCGACGGCAGCTTCGGCGACATCTCCAGCGCGGCGGCGATGGACGAAGTCGCCGCCGGGCTCACCGCCATCCTCGCGCGCCACGGCCCGTCCGCGGTCGCCCTGTACTCCGGGACGCACGGGCTCTTCGGCAGCGGCAAGGCGCTCGCCATCGCCTGGGTTCGGGCGATCGGTACGCCCTGGTACTTCACGCCCAACACCATCGATCAGCCCTCCCAGTCCACCGGCTGGGCGCGCCACGGCTCGTGGGACGCCGGCGTGCAGCGCTTCGCCGACGCGGACGTCCTGCTGTTCGTCGGCAACAACCCCGGTGTGTCGGCGTTCTCGCGCGAAGGCGGCCCACCCTACGCCGACGGATTCCGGTATCTCCGCGAGGCGCGGGAGCGCGGCACGCGCATCGTCGCGATCGACCCGCGCCGCACCGAGCTGACCCGCATCGCGGACGTTCACCTGCAGGTGAAGCCGGGCGAGGACCCGACGTTGCTCGCCGGCATGGTGCGCCTGGTGCTCGAGGAAGAGCTGCACGACCGCGCCTTCGTCGCGGCGCACGTCGGCGGCGTGCAGACGCTGCGCGACGCGGTCGCGCGGTTCACGCCCGACTACGTCGAGCGGCGCACGGGCGTTCCCCGGACCCGCATGCAGGCTGCCGCGCGGCTCTTCGCCGCGGGTCCGCGCGGCACGGCGATGACCTGCACCGGCGTCAACATGGCGCCGCGGCCCGACGTCACCCAGCACCTCGTGATCGCGCTCAACAGCCTCTGCGGCCGCTTCCGGCGGGCCGGCCAGGTCATCACTAACCCGGGGGTCCTGAATCCGCCCCGGCCGCGCCATGCCGACGTGGAGCCGCCGCGGGCGCTCTGGGGATCCGGCATGCGCTCGCGCTTCCGCGGCCTCGGCCGGTTCATGGACGAGATGCCCATCAACGTGTTCGCCGACGAGGTCCTGACGCCGGGCGAGGGGCAGATCAGGGCGCTCGTGTGCGTCGGGGGCAATCCCGCCGTCGCCTTCCCCGATCAGCGCAGGGTGCTGGCGGCGCTGCGCGCGCTCGAGCTCTCGGTCGTCCTCGACGTCAAGGCGACGGCGACGGCCGCCCTCGCCCATTACGTCATCGGCTGCAAGCTCTCGCTCGAGAAGCCGGGAACGTCGCGCACGGCGGAGATCCAGCTCGACGTGCCGTTCGCGCAGTACACGCCGGCGCTCGTCCATCCCGCCTTCGACGTGATCGAGGAGTGGGAGTTCTTCTGGGGTCTGGCGCACCGGATGCGAACCCCGCTGCGGCTCGACTCGGGCGCCGAGCTGGACATCGACCGCAAGCCCACCAGCGACGACTACCTCGACCTCCTCCACGCCACCGCGCGCGTCCCGCTCGACGAGGTGCGCCGCCACCCGGACGGGCGCGTGTTCGAGCCGGCCGAGACCGTGCGCGTGCTGCCCGGACGCCCCGAGCGCGCGACCGCGCGCATGGACGCGGCGCCTCCCGCAGTCGTCGAGCAGCTGCACGCGATCGCCGCGGAACCCTTTTCCGCCGCCGGCGGCTACCGCGGCGACGACCGCTTCAGCCACCGCCTGATCAGTCGCCGCATGTACGACGTCTACAATTCGACGGGCGACCACCTGCCCCGCCTGCGCCGGCGATTTGCCTACAACCCGGCCTTCATGCACCCGCACGACCTGGAGCGCATCGGCGTGGCGCCGGGCGAGCCGGTGCGCATCGACTCCGACCACGACTTCATCTACGGCGTCGCCGAGGCGTCGAACGACGTGCGCCCCGGCGTGATCTCGCTGGCGCACGCGCGGGGCGACGCGCCCGAGCGCGACGGCGAGCTGCGCCGCATCGGCAGCACCACCGGTCGGCTGGTGAGCGTCGAGCGGGACTTCGAGCCGCTCTCGGGCATTCCGCGGCAGAGCGCGATCCCGGTGAACGTGCGGGCGCTCACGCCCGCGGAGCGGGCGTCCATCGCCACCGCCTGAGCGCGCCGCTACTGCGGGCGCAGCATCCCGATCGCGTGGTGCGCGGCCGCCGCGTAGGCAGGCGACGGATCGATCGCGTCCTCGCGCAGACACGCCTCGGTGAACTTGATGGCGTGCTCGTCGCCGTTCGCGATGGCCATGTCGATCAGGGTCTCGCGGGACCTGGCAGGCGGCTCGATCTCGCCGGCCGCCGGCGCGGCGCTGCCGAACGCCGCATAGAGGGCGCTGCTCGACTGCCACGCGTGGCGCAGCACGTCGCGCGTCGTGACCTCGGAGAGGTGCGGCACGATCGACCGCAGCGCCGCCACGCTGGTGACGCCGTGAATGAAGACGATCGTGCCGAGCACATCGCGCGCGTTGGCGAGGTACACGCGGGCGAAGGTCTCGGTCATGTCGGAGAGCACGCGGCCCGGCGCGCGCTCGACGTCCAGCAATCCGATCACCGGCGCGAACTCCGGGACCTCGTCGAGCGCGACCAGGGACGACACGATCGTCCCGCTGAACTTGCGCCGCGCGGGAGGAACGACGGGCACGCGTGCGATGGCCTCGCGCGCGGGAGCGGGCCTGGCGGATCCGTCCGGCGCGGTCGGGAGGACCTGGTACGCTGCCGCCCAGTAGGCCAGGCCGTCGCCGAGCTCGCGGATGCGTGCCGGCGTCTCGGCATCGTCGAGGCTGCGGGCGGCGTGCCCCACCCGGATCACGCCGTGCGTCGCCGAAGCGCAGATGCCCGGCGCCAGGCGCGCGGCCCAGCGGGCCAGGACCGAGCGCCAGGGCGCCTCCTCCAGCTCGGCGGCGAAGAACGCGTTCCAGTCGCCGACCCGATCCTCCCGGCCCAGCGCGGCCCGCCAGTCGTCGCGCCCGATGCGCTCGTGCCCGACCGGCCGCGGCAGGATGCCCTTCACGTACCCCTCGAGCCACGGCATCACCGAGTCGGCGCGCCCCAGCGCGGCCAGCGCCTCGACCGCCATCGGCGCATGGCTGGTCATCCCGTTGCGCAGGTCCGGGCCGCAGGCAGCGAGCGCCGCCAGCGCCGGCTCCATCATCGAATAGTCCTTCGTCATCGCTGGAACAGGCGATACGCCACGCCGCCAGCTGAGCCAATCGTCGGGCCGCCGCCGCTGCTCAGGTGGCCGCCCGTGACGGCGTGGCGCCGGGCGGGACGTGCCCGGCGGCGAGACGCCGGCCGCCGCGCGTGAGGAGCCAGTCGAGCGACAGGGGGCCAGGCCCGTCCGTGGCGAGCCACACGAGGAGCGCGATGTAGGCGAACTCGGTGAGCCCGACGAGGCTCGAGATGCCATCGACCTGATCCCACAGCGCGGTGCGGATCGCGACGCACATGGTGATGATCAGCGGCAGCGCGGCGAAGCGCGTCGCGAGGCCGAGAAGGAGCAGGCCGCCGCACACGAACTCGGCCGTCGAGGCCAGGCGCGCCTGGAAGGCTGCCGCTGGCAGGCCGAGCTCGGTGAAGTAGTCGGTGACCTTCGCCAGGTCGTGGAGCTTCGCCCAGCCCGACTGGAAGAACACCAGGCCGACCGTGAGCCGGGCGATGGCGGGCGCGAGCCAGCCGAGCGCGTTGCCGATGCGGGCCGCGAGCGTCGCGGCGGCGGTCACCAGTGCAAGTACTCGATTCATCCTGCCCCCTCGGGGCGCCGGCCTGGCGCCGGCGGGTCGGTCGTTCCAGGCTTGGATGCCACGAGGACGGCCAACGGTACGGGAGCGCCGGCCGCTGCGCCGGTGCCGCGACCCTCGTGCGATTGAGGCCGCATCGCCATGGGAGTAGGCGTCACCTTCACGAATCCCTACCAGCCGTTCCAGCCTGGAGCCGTCAAGGTCTTCCGCGGCCGCAAGAGCGGGGCGCCGAGCGTCATCGTCGACCTCTACCTCACCGGCACGCGCACCTTCCGCGTCGGCACCGCGGACGTGCCGACCCGCATCCTCCAGGAGACCGAGTTCGAGGACGGCGATGTGGCGGAGATATCGGGCGATCCGGCGGACGCTGGCAACGCGGCGCTGCCTGCCGTCTTCATGCCCGAGAACCCGCAGGTCGGCAGCACGTTCAAGCCCGAGGACCTGTTCCCGATCGTGGACGAGACGGACGAGGTGAAGGCGGTCGGCCTCCGCGTCGGCGTCCCGGCGGGGCGCTTCGCCGGCTCGATCCGGGTCGTCGAGACGACGCGGCTGGGGGACAAGCCCGAGACGAAAATGGTACGGCGCCGGCGTGGGCGTCGTGAAGGGCAAGACGCAAGGCGAGTCGTTCGCCCTGGTCTCCTCGACGATTCGCCCGCATTAGGCAGGCATCGAGGAAGGGGAGCACGCGGTCGAGCCGACCCGGCTCGCCCGCACCCCCGCCCTGCCCGAAGCCATCGCCCCCCAAGTTGACCGAGGCCGCCATGACGCGCCGGCAGTTTGCCGGCTCGAAAGATTGCAGGAACGATAAATCTCCCTTGCCAAGTGAATCCCAGGAGAGGTATGGAGCCATCCTGAGTGGGATCGCGCCGTTCATCTGGGAAGCGTAGGTTCATGCCCCCTATCTTCCCGTGGGTATTCAGCTTGTCCGCTCATCCACCAACACATCCCACTCGGAGGAGAATGAAATGGGAGCACGAAGGTGTCGGCTTGGTACCGGGCTGGGTCTGGTTCCCCTCTTGGTCGCTCTGGCGGTTGCCGGCCCGGTGATCGCCCAGGACGGGGGCGACCCCCAGTCCTTCCGGGCGCAGTATGACGCAATGATGTCGAATTTCGAGCGTATCTTCGCAGCACGGGGTGACGTCGCGGGTCAGGAGCGGGCTCAGCAGGGGCTCGAAGCCATGCAGGGTCTTTCGGATCAGCAGTTGGCCGCCCTGGTCGCGAAGACTGGCGTGATGGACCTTTCGGAAGCGGTGCTCGCGACCGAGTCTCTCGCCGCCCGCATGGAGTCGGAGGCGCCTCCGGCGAACCGATTGGAGCCGAGGTCACTCCCCCTTCCCGAACCAATCGCCCTCATCAGCCAGTGCAGCACGGACGATGTTGACGTCAACGTGCGGTACACACGGCTCATTGCGAAGGAGGTGACGTCATCGATTCTGGCCGCGGCGACGTTTGTCTGCACGCAGGACATTCTCGGTGAAAACGGCTCGGCCGCCTGCATTCCCCTCGCCATCGCGGCCGATATCGCGAACGGGTTCTTCGACCAAGGGGTATTTTGCGCGGGAGAGGTGACCGCGAACCAGGTAGACGCCAACTTCAGACGACTCGAGCACATACACACTGATCTCGCGGACGGCATTACCCTCCTCGGAGGCAAGATCGATGCGCTGGCGGGACAAGTCGACATGATGAAGCGCGCGATGATCGAGGAGCAGCTCAACACCTCGTCCGGCAGCCGCTTCGCGTCCTATTTCCTGCCGGCGGCGAACGGCGGGATGCTCGAGGCCGTCCGCAGCCTGGTCGGGGGCTTCGTCGCCACCTTCAAGGCGGCCGGCTACGACACCAGCGGCGCTGAGCGCGCGCTCGCCAAAGCCGACGCCGCCTTCGCCGCCGGGGATTTCCGGGGGTCCTTCGAGAGCCTGCGCCAGGCGTACCGCGTCGCAACCGTGAAGGCACGGCAGCCGTAGTACGCGTGGCCGGATCGGGGACGGCGCGCACGGGTCCGCCGTCCCCGATCCCGTGCGCTGCGAGGCCGCCGGACGTGCGTGCGGAATTCCGACTCACGGCCATCAGCGCTCGGCGAGCACGTACGCCAGCAACGCCACCGCCGCCGCATTCCGCCGGAGATCTTCCGGTCTGATCTTGTCGAGCGTGTCCGCCTCGGTGTGGTGGATGTCGAAGTAGTGATGGCCGTCCGGCTCGAGGTCGAAGGGCATGGCGCCGGTGTCGACGATCGGCTTCACGTCGGCCCCGAAGGCGTGGGGCCGAAAGAGGCGGATGCCGAAGCGCTGGAACTCGGGCAGCAGCGGCGCCATCGTGCGCGCCATGTCCTCGCTGCCGACGCCGATCGCATCCGGGGCGGCCATGCCGAAATCCGATTCGAAGGCGGCGACGTGATGCTCCTCGCCGTGCGCCCGGCGATAGGCCTCCGCGCCGGCGAGGGTGTACTCCTCGCTGGTGAACAGCACCACCCGGATCGTTCGCCGCGGCGTCAGGCCGGACTGCCGGAGCAGGCGCACCGCCTCCATCACCGCCACACATCCCGCCCCGTCGTCCGACGCGCCGGTGCCCACGTCCCAGGAATCGATGTGCGCGCCGAGCAGCACGATCTCCTCGGGGCGCTCCCGACCGCGCAGCTCGCCGACGACGTTCGCGCTGGGCGCGTCCGGGAGCATGCGCGCTCCCAGGAAGAGCTCGACCTCGACCGGACCGCCGCGCGCCAGCCGCGCCAGCAGGTCGGCGTCCTCGATCGAGATGGCGGCCGCGGGGATCTTGCGCACGCCCTCGTCGTAGCGCAGCGCGCCGGTGTGCGGCGTGCGCAGGCTCACGGCCGTCACCGAGCGCACCAGGGCCGCCACGGCGCCACGCCGGGCAGCCTCCGAGGCGCCATGGAGCCGCGCCTGGACGCCCTCGCCGTAGCCGGGGTCGGCCCGCTGCTCGTCGTAGGGCGGCATGCGGTGGTTGATGAAGGCGATCATCCCGTCGAGCGGGGCGCTGCTCGAGCGCAGGTCGTCGAGACTCTCGAACCACGCGATCGGCGCCCGGATCGTGCCGCGCGTTCCCACGCTGCCGCCGAGGCCGAGCAGCGCCATCGGCCGGTCCACCGGTCGCACGATGCGGGCACGCTCCGTGCCGCGGACCCAGTGCGGCACGGCCACCGGCTCGAGGCGGACGTCGTCGAGGCCGTCGTCACGCATCCGCCCGGCCGCCCACGCGAGGGCTCCGGTCAGCTGCGTCGATCCCGTGATCCGGGCGCCGTAGCCGTCGGCCAGCTCCGTGAGCCGCTGCCAGCCGACGTCGGAGGAGCGGGCAGACGTCTCGGCGATGCGCCCGGCCGCGTCCCGGACCCCGGAGAGCAGCGCCGGATCGATCGCCGTGGCGGAGCCGGCCGGGGCATGGTGGACGCACGCCGGCAGCAGGACCGACAGGGCGAGCGTGCCCAGGCGCGCGCTCACAGGTAGCTCAGCCACGTCGCATCGCTCCGGCGTTTCACCGCCGCGAACCACCGGCACGCCGGGTAGAGCGCCAGCACGACGGCGGCCCACACCGCGTAGACGGCCGGCAAGGAGTAGCCGAGTCCCCCGCTGGTCACGAAGTGACCGATCGCGGCGACGGCGCCCAGGGCGGGCCAGGCAAGGGCGATCGCCACGGCGTGGATCACGAAGATGTGCGCGATGTAGTAGAAGAGCGGCACCCGGCCGTAGACCGCCACGCGCGAGGCCCAGGGTCCCAGCGGCCGATCCATCCACGCCAGCAGGCAGAGAGCGGGACCGATCGTCATGGCGAGGAACAGGAGCGACGGCGGGTACTTCTCGCAGTCGAGGAAGGACAGCACCGCCCGCGTCGGCCCGCTCCCGGCGGTCCACGCGTGCGGGTCGCCGTAGAGATTCGTCGCGCGGAGCAGGACGAAGCCGACGCTCAGCAGCGCGCCCGCAGCGAGGAATCTCGAGCGCCGCTGCTCGCGCGGCAGGAGCGCCCACGGTCCGATGACGTAGCCGGCGGCCATCACCGCGACCCACGGCACCAGCGGGTAGAGGACGATCCAGGTCGCGCCGCCGAAGGGCGCGAGCCTGCCCTCCTCGTGCAGCAGGAGCCAGAGCCAGCGCAGCGAGCCGAGCTGCTCTGCCTGCACGACGTCGAGGAGGTTGTGTCCCACGATGAGCGTGACCGCGAACGCGGCGATGGCGGGGCGCGGGAGCCACACCAGCCCGGCCAGGACGACCATCGACGCCCCGATCGCCCAGATCACCTGCAGCACCAGGATCTCGGGGCCGATGTACGCCATCCAGACGGCGCGGATGACGGTGACCTCGAGGAACGCGAGCCAGAGGCCGCGCGTGAAGAGGTAGCCCGACAGGGCGCGCGTCGACGCCAGCCGCCGGCCGTGCAGGTACGCCGCGACGCCGGCCAGCAGCACGAAGACCGGCGCGCAGAAGTGGGTGATCCAGCGCGTGAAGAAGAGCGCCGGCGCGGCGGTGCGGAGGTCGACCGCGGGACCGACGAACATGCGCGTGTGATCGAGTGCCATCAGGATCATCACCACGCCCCGCAGCCAGTCGATGGCCTGGTTTCGCGCGGGGCGGGGATCGTCCACGGCGCCCACCTAACGCGAGCGTCCCGGCTGATGCCACCAACCCTCAGGTCGGTCGATGCGACCGCGCCGCGAGGATGGCCCGCACCAGCTCGTCGGGAACGGCGGCGGGCTCCGGCTCGTCGCGACCGCTCTCGCGCGCGAGCCGGATCGTCTCCGCATAGCCGCGGAGGTAGGCGACGCACTCGGCGCACTCGGCGAGATGCTTCTCGAACAGCGTGCGCTGCGGCGCACCGAGCGTTCCCTCGAGGTAGTCGGCGAGGAAGTCGACCACCTCGCGGCACGCGAGCGTCGTCACCCCGCACCCCCCGCGGCGTGGGGCCGCTCGATGGGCGAGGGACCGGGGAAACGGGGTAGTCGGGGCGTCCGGTCTGTCGGCGCGCGGCATCGGTCCCTCCGGGTTCACGTCGTGGGCACTCCTGGCTGCTTCGATGCCCGGATCGCAGCGGCGTTTCTTTTCGGCTCGCCGCCGGGCCGGCGCATGGACGGCCCGGCGGGGTCGCCCATGGCTCGAGGTCGCCCACGCCGCGCCGCACCCCGACACCCCCGGGACGTGCCGAAGCGCCGAGGATTCGGCATGGATCCGCGAAATACCGCGACCTCGGCGCCGCCACAGGGGTCCGATCCCGTTCGCACGTACTGTTTTTTCAGCGCTTTCGCCTCCGAGTGGACCCGGACCTGCTCGGCACATCCCTTGCGCTGTGACCGGCCCATGATGCGAGTCACACGGATCGGAAGCGGAGACGCGGGGGAGACGCTGGGAGTCGAGGGTCGCCTCACACGGGAGAGCGCACACGAGCTGCGCGCGGCTTGCGAGGCTGCGCTCGCCGAGCACGACGCGCTCGAGCTCGACGTGTCCGGCCTTCGCTTCGTCGATGCGACGGGCGTTGCCCTCCTCCACGACCTCGGAGCGCGCGGGATCCGACTCGCAGGGTGCTCCGGGTTCATCGCCGAGCTGCTGCGAGACCCGCCCTCCGCCTCCGCGGCCGATCGGCCCGCGACCGAGCGCGCGCTCGTCGCACGCCTGCGCGACGGGGATCCGGACGCCTTCGACACGGTCGTCAGGCAGTACGGCGGCCGCATGCTCTCCACCGCGCGGCGGTTCGTCGGCAACGAGGACGAGGCGCACGACGTGGTCCAGGAATCGTTCCTCGCGGCGTTTCGCGCGATCGGCTCGTTCGCCGGCTCCTCGCGCTTGTCGACGTGGCTGCACCGCATCGTCGTGAACGCAGCCCTCATGCGGCTCCGGAGCCGGCGCCGGCGCCGAGAGGATCCCATCGACTCCCTGCTGCCGCGCTTCGCGGACGACGGACGCTGGGCGGAGTCTCCGGCACAGTGGAGCACGCCGGCCGACCGGTTACTCGAGCGCCGCGAAACCAGGGCGATGGTGCGGAGCGCCATCGATCGGCTGCCGGCGAGCTACCGTACCATCCTCCTGCTGCGCGACATCGAGGAGCTGGACACGGTAGAGACCGCAGCGTCCCTCGGCATCACGGTCAACGCGGCCAAGATCCGCCTGCACCGTTCCCGCCAGGCCTTGAAGACCCTCCTCGAGCGAGCCTTGCTCTCGCAGGAGCAGCCCGTCGCGTCCTGCGACGCCTCGCGCGCGGTCTCCGCGTAGCACCCGGATCGGCCTCGACTGGGGGCCGACCGGAATGGTACGCCCTCGTTCGAGGAGCATCCCGCGGGAAACGGCGTGAGTGATCAGGACGAACGGCGGGCGCCTCTCCCCGAGGATGTCGCCCTGCGCGCGATCGTCGAGGGCGTCGAGGCGGAGCTCGGTGACCGGTTCTTCGCCTTGCTGGTGCAGCACCTCGCCTCCGCCCTCGACGTGCAGTATGCGTTCGTGTCCGAGATCGCTCCGGACCGGCGATCCTTTCGGACGCGGGCGCTGTGGGGTCGCGGACGCCTCCGCGACAACCTCACCGTACCGCTTGCCGGAACGCCGTGCGAGGCGGTGCTCGGCGGCGAGAGCGCGCATCATCCCGAGAACCTCCAGGCGCTCTTCCCGAGAGATGCCGGACTGGTCGAGTGGAACGCGGTGAGCTACTGCGGTGTCCCGCTGCTCGATCGCTCGGGTGTCGTCACCGGCCATCTCGCCATCGTCGACGACCGGCCGATGCGAGACGGTCCGCGCGGCCTGTCCATCCTGCGCATCTTCGCAGCGCGGGCCCGCGCCGAGATCGAGCGCGTGCACGCCGAGACGGCGCTGCGCGCGAGCGAGCTGCACTACCGGGCGCTCTACGAGAACGCGCCTCTCGCCTACATTGCCTACGATGCGGAGCGCCGCATTCGCCACGTCAATCCCGCCTTCGTGGAGCTCTCCGGATTCGACGAGGCGGAGGTGCAGGGGCTGTCGTACTCGACGTTCTCGCCCGGTCCGGACTGGGAGGCACGCTTCCGCGAGGTCTTCGACGTCGCGGAGCAGGGACGCATCGGGCTGTTCGACGTCCAGGCCCGCCATCGGGACGGGGCGCCGCGCTGGGTGCGCGTGACGGCGCGTGCGATTCGCGGCGTCGCCGGCCGCCTCGAGGGCTTCTTCACCCTCGCCGCCGACATCACGACCCTCAAGGATGCCGAGCGCAAGCTGCGCGAGAGCGAGACGCTCTATCGCGAGCTCTACGAGCACGCGCCGCTCGCGTACTTCACGTTCGGGACCGATGGCACCCTGCAGCGCTGGAACGAGCGCGGCCCCGAGATCACCGGATACGGCGACGACGAGCTGCGCGGCATGCGGACGGCCGACTTCCACACCGACGCGCCCGCGAACCGGGAGGCCTTTGCCCGTCTCGAGCGCGAGGTCTTCCAGGAGGGACGCGACCTGGTGGCGGAGGTGGAGGGCCGCCGCAAGGACGCCAGCACGTACTGGGCGCGCGTCTCGCTGAGCCCGCTGCGCGACGAGACGGGCCGGATCACGGGAGCGCGCTCGATCGCGCAGGACATCACCGAGCTCCACCTGGCGCAGGAGGCCGTGCGGGAGAGCGCGGCACAGCTCTCCGCGATCATCCAGACCGCGCTCGACGCGATCCTGGTGATCGAGGACGACCGGCGGATCGTGCTCATCAATCCGGCGGCGGAGCGGGTCTTCCGCTGCACCGCCGCGGACGTGATCGGCACGTCCGTGATGCGCCTCGCCACCCCGGCGGCCGCCGAGTCGTTCGCCCGGGCCATGGACGACATCCGCGCGGGACGGAAGGCCTTCAGCCTGACCGAGCCCGGGCTCAGATCGCGCCGCCTCGACGGCGAGGAGTTCGAGTTCGAAGGCGCGGTCTCCGCCGCCCGGATCGGCGGCCGCCTGCGCTACACCATCTACCTGCGCGACCTCGGCGAGCGTCGCCGGCTCGAGGCCGACCAGCAGCGTCTCGAGCTCCAGACCGCCTACCTGCAGGAAGAGATCAAGGCCGTCCACAACTTCGAGGAGATCGTCGGCAGCAGCGCGGTCCTGCAACGGGTGCTGGCCCAGGTCGGTCTGGTCGCGGCGACCGACTCCTCGGTCCTCATCTGCGGGGAGACGGGGACCGGCAAGGAGCTCGTGGCGCGCGCGATCCACGCCCAGAGCGCCCGGCGCAGCCGCCCGCTGGTCAAGGTGAACTGCGCCGCGCTTCCGAGTGGGCTCGTCGAGAGCGAGCTCCTGGGCCACGAGAAGGGGGCCTTCACGGGCGCCACGGAGCGCCGGACCGGTCGCTTCGAGCTCGCGCACCGCGGCACGATCTTCCTGGACGAGGTCGGCGAGCTGCCCCTCGACGTCCAGGTGAAGCTGCTCCGCGTGCTCCAGGAGCGGGAGTTCGAGCGCGTGGGCGGCAGCCAGACCGTGAAGGTGGACGTGCGGGTCATCGCGGCGACCAACCGCGACCTCCCCGGGGCGGTCGCCGCGGGAACCTTCCGCCAGGACCTCTACTACCGGCTGAACGTGTTCCCGGTGACGCTGCCGCCGCTGCGCGAGCGCACGGACGACATTCCCCCGCTCATCCACTACTTCGTCGCGCGCTACGCGGCGAAGATCGGCCGCAAGGTCACCCGGGTGCCCCAGGAGACCATGCAGCGCCTCGTGGCATACTCCTGGCCAGGCAACGTCCGGGAGCTCGAGAACGTCATCGAGCGCGCCGTCATCCTCTCTCGCGGGCCGGAGCTGACCGTCGCACCGGACGTGCTCCCGGAGCCCGCGCCGTCCCCCGCTCCAACCGGCGCGGAGCCCGCGCGGAGCGCTCGCGCGCCCTCCGCTCCGGCGGCGCTCCGCGACGTCGAGCGCCAGCACATCGTGACGATCCTCAAGCAGACCGGCTGGCGGATCGACGGACCGCAGGGCGCCGCGCGCCTGCTCAGCATGAACCCCAGCACGCTCCGCAGCCGGATGCAGAAGCTCGGCATCCGGCGGAGCGCCGCGGAGCTCTCGTAGGTCAGCGCGCGGGGCGGCACGCGCGCGTCCCCGATGCGCGATCAGCACGCCATGGTCGTCAGACGGAAGCCACCCTCCATGTCCGAGCCGCGCCCCCCGGTCCGCTCTCGAGTGGCCGTCTCGGTCTTCTTCTTCGTCAACGGGGTCGTGCTGGCGAGCTGGGTTCCTCACATCCCCGCCGTCAAGGCACGCCACGGGATCTCCGATGGCACGCTCGGCCTCGTGCTGCTCTCCATGGCCCTGGGAGCGGTGTTCGCGCTGCCCCTCGCCGGCTGGCTCGTCGGTCGCGCAGGCAGCCGCCGCATGACCTCGGCGTCCGGGCTGGCCTTCTGTCTGGCGCTCCCCCTTCCGCTCGTGAGCCCCGACCTCGTCCTCCTCTCCCTCTCGCTGGTCCTGCTCGGCGCCTGCAACGCAACGCTGGACGTCTCGATGAACGCGCAGGCCGTCGTGGTCGAGGCGGGCTACCGGCGTGCGATCATGTCCTCCTTCCACGGGGTGTTCAGCCTCGGCGGTCTGGCGGGAGCCGCCATCGCCGGGGCCGTCATGGCGCTTGGCGTCCCTGCACTCGCGCACGTCGTCACGATCAGCGCCGCCTCCGTGATCGCCCTCGGCTCTTGCCGGCGATGGCTCGTGCCCTCGGCCTCACGGGACCGGCATCCCGAGCGGGTCTTCGCCAGACCGACGGGCGTCCTGCTCGGTCTCGGACTCCTCTCCTTCTGCGGCCTGCTCGCCGAGGGCGCCATGGGCGACTGGAGCGCCGTCTACCTGCACGACACGCTCGGGAGCAGCCCGGCGGTCGCGGCGGCCGGCTTCGCGGCGTTCTCGCTCGCCATGGGCGCGGGCCGGTTCGGCGGCGACCGCCTCGTCGCGCGATTCGGATCCGTTGCCGTTCTCCGTGCCTCGAGCGCCGTCGCTGCGGTCGGGCTGGCCGTCGCACTGGTCATCGGCCGGCCGATCGCCGGAATCATTGGCTGCGGTCTGGTCGGCGTCGGGATCTCGAACGTCATCCCGATCCTGTTCAGCGCGGCCGGACGGGTACCGGGCATCCAGGCAGGGACCGCCCTCGCGGCCGTCGCCACCGCCGGCTACTGTGGATTGCTCGCGGGTCCGCCGCTGATCGGACTCGCCGCGGAGGTCAGCGGCCTCCGCGGCGCCCTGGGAATCGTCAGCGTCCTCTGCGGCCTCATCACGCTGGGAGCCGGAGCGACGGCGCAATCGGGAGCGCCCGACGCGGACGGCATCGCGAGACGAGTCGAGGGGACCGGGTCGGAGGTGGGCTGATCCGGAGATCAGCCCGACTTCTCGAGCGCCTCCAGCAGATCGGCGTAGATCCCGCGCTTGAGCGCCGCATAGGTCTGCCGGTCCTTCCGAGCCAGCGCAGCCGCTCGTGCGATCGCCGCCGGCAGCACCTCGGGTGCCGGCACCGCCTCGTCGACGATCCCGCGCTGGCACGCCTCCGCCCCGCCGATCCGCGCTCCCGTCAGCACGACGTCGCGCAGCACGCCGCCGGCGAGACGGTGCTTCACGAGCGCGACCATCCCGGGGTGGAGGGGCAGCCCGATGTCGACCTCGTTCAGGCAGAAGAAGCCGCGGTCTGCTCGCATCACGCGGAAGTCGTGAGCGAGCGCGAGCATGCCGCCGCCCGCGAACGCGTGGCCGTTGACCGCGGCGACCGTCGGCACGCCGAGCCCGGCGACGCGCGCAAAGAGCGCGATCACGGACTCGACGAAGCGCGCCGCCTCGTCCTGGCCGTCGCCGCCCAGCCAGTCGAGATCCAGTCCGGTCGAGTAGAACTTCTCCTGGCCTCCGGTGGTGACGAGCGCCGCGGACCGCTCGACGCCTCGACCGCGTCCAGCGCGCGGTTGAGCGCATCCAGGAAGGGACGATTGAAGCGATTCTCGCCTGCCTGCATGGTCAGGACGAAGACACTGCCGTCACGGTCGAGGTCGATCATGGCGTTCCTTCCGATGCAGTCGCTGGGCGCGCCGGGATTGTGCACGCCCGGGCAGGCCCTGCCAAGGTGCGCGCCGATCCGACCGAGCGCCTCAGGCGGTGTCCGGAGCGAGCACGACCCGATCGAGACGCATCAGCTCGCCGAGCGACCAGGCCTGGAACGGACAGCCACGCGGCGTGTGCGGCGGTTCAGCGTCCGCGATCTCCGAGACGTGGCCGAGGCCCGCCTCGTCGAGGTGCCGGAAGAGCGGCCCCAGGAATCGCTCGCGCGCTTCCTGCCTGGCGCCGGCCGTCCCGCCGCGGACGCGGACCCACGCCTCCACGAACGGACCCATGAGCCACGGCCAGACGGTGCCCTGATGGTACGCGGCGTCGCGCTCGCGCGCGCCGCCCTCGTAGCGGGGGGCGTAGCCCGGCTGGTCGGGTGCCAGCGAGCGCAGCCCCAGGGGCGTCAGCAAGCGCGCCTCGACCGCGTCGACCACCCGCCGCGCCCGCTCTCCCTCGACGATGCCGAACGGCAGACCGCCGACCGCGAGGATCTGATTGGGACGGAAGGTCGCATCGACGCTACCAGGACGGTGATCGACGTCGACGACGTCGTGCAGACAGCCGCCGGCCTCGTCCCAGAACCGCGCCTCGAAGGCCGCCCGGCCGCGCTCGTACACCTCGGCCCAGCGCGCCGACAGGCTGGCGCCGATGCGGAGCGCGTTCAGCCACAGCGCCTGCACCTCGACCGGCTTGCCGATGCGCGGGGTGACGACCCAGTCGCCCACCTTGGCGTCCATCCAGGTGAGCTGGACGCCGGGCTCGCCGGCCGCGAGGAGGCCGTCATCGTCCGCCTTGATGGCGTACCGGGTGCCGCCGGCGTAGCCCGAGAGGATCGCCTGGATGGCCGCCTCCAGCGTCTGGCGATCGCGCCGCGTGATGCGGCCGGCGATCTGCAGGAACTCGTGCACGGAGACCACGAACCAGAGCGCGGCATCGACCGCGTTGAACTCGAGCTGCTCGCCACGCTCGGGGAAGCGGTTCGGCAGCATCCCGTCGGAGACCATGGCGGCCCATTCGAGAAGGATCGCACGGGCGTCATCGAGGCGTCCGGTCGCGAGGCAGAGACCGCGGAGCGCGATGAAGGTGTCCCGCCCCCAGTCGCAGAACCAGGGATAGCCCGCGACGATCGTCTTCCCGACCCCGCGCCGCACGAGGTACGCGTCCGCCGAGCGGTGGAGGCGCGAGGTGAAGCGCCGGCGGCGCCGCCGCTCGACGGCGCGCAGGGTCGCGACGTCCATCGGCGGCTCGCCCCCGTCCGCGGCGAGCACCCAGAGGGCCTCGCCGCGCGCCAGGTCCCAGCGGAAGACTCCCGGCGAGGCGAGGTCCTCCACGTGGTCGAGCCCGCGAGCGCGCTCCTCGGTGTAGAGGAAGTTGCGGTACCAGTCCGGCCCGTGGGCGTAGTTTCCGTTCGACCGAGCGACGATCGCCGGAAGGCCGGCATAGGGCCGCCATACCACGCGGTCTCCGGCCACCTCGGCGTCGAACCGAAAGGCCGGGTTCTCGTGGTGCAGCGCATGATAGTCCCGCCCCGAGAGCAGCGGCCGCACGGCGAGGGTGACGGCCGATCCGCCGCGGAGGCGCCAGTAGAGGGCGGTCGCCGACCGGCCGTGCGGGACGAGCAGGCCGTGCTCGATGCTGCCTCCGTCGGGTAGCGCATACACCCACGACGGCCACGGAGCGGGTTCGAACGCCGTGATCCGCTGCGCACCGTCGGGATGGATGACGTCCGGCGTGTAGTGCTGCGAGGTGAGAGCGAGCACGCCGGCGGGCGTTTCCAGCCACGCCTCGAACCCGTTCACGAGCACGACACGGCCGGCTGGCGGCATCGTCGCGGCCAGCAGGATCGCGTGGTAGCGCCGCGTCCGGATCCCGCACACGGTCCCGGACGCGAAGCCGCCGAGCCCATCCGCCTCCAGCCACTCGGCGCTGGCGTCGACGCGAGGGACGATCTTCTGTTCCGCGCTCACCGTGTCGAGGCGACCCCGTTCTCGAGCACCGAGGTTCCGGATGACGGCATCCATGTCAACCTCGAACGACCCATTCTCGACACCCGTTCATGCCGACGACTTCCAGGCGCGTGCAAATCTGCCAGACTGGTGGCACCGAAGATGGCCGAGCGCTCACCCGAGCCGGGCACCCCGGCGTCGGCTCCCTCACCCCAGGACAACGCCATTCCCCGCATGGTCCAGGGGGAGGTGCGGGACTTCCTGCGCGCCCACGAGCAGCGACGCCGGCAGCTTCCCCGCGCGATCGTGCTCGGTCTGGTCACGGGCCTCGCCGCGGTGGCCTTCACACGCCTCCTCGCCACGGCGGACGAGTTCCGGACCCGCATGATCGAGCAGGCCCACGCGTATGCGCCATGGGGGATGGCGATGCCGGTGCTGCTCGGTGCGCTCGGCGCCGGCGTCGCCGTCTGGCTCGTGCGACGGGTGGCGCCGGAAGCCTCCGGCAGCGGAATCCCGCAGCTGAAGGCAGTGCTCCATCACCTGCACACCATGCGAGGGCTGCGCATCCTCGCGGTCAAATTCGTCGGTGGCGTCATCGGCATCGGCAGCGGGCTGGCGCTCGGGCGGGAAGGTCCGACCATCCAGATGGGCGGAGCGCTGGGGCAGACGGTGAGCGGGTGGTTCCGCTGCACCGCTCGCGAGCGCCAGACCCTCATCGCCGCCGGCGCCGGCGCCGGTCTCGCGGCGGCGTTCAACGCGCCGCTCTCGGGTCTGGTGTTCGTGCTCGAGGAGGTGCAGCGCGACTTCACCCCGACCGTGTTCACGGCCACACTCATCGCATCGGTCACGGCGGACGTCCTCGCTCGATCGCTCAGTGGCCAGCTGCCCATCTTCCACGTGCAGACGGAATCGATCCCGTCGCTCCAGGGGCTTCCCGTGTCGCTGCTCGTCGGAGTCACGGCCGGGGTCCTGGGCGTCGCGTTCAACCGCGCGCTGGTCGGCACGCTGGATCTCTTCCAGCGCATTCGCCACTGGCCCGCGTGGGGCCCGGGTGCGCTGGCAGGGAGCATCGTGGGCGCGGTCGGCTGGTTCGTTCCCGGGGCGCTGGGCGGCGGCCATCGGCTGGTCGAGCAGACACTCGCCGGCAACGTGGCGTTGCTCCTCCTCCCGGCCGTCTTCGCGCTCCGCTTCGTCCTGACCATGGTGAGCTACGGCTGTGGAGCACCGGGCGGCATCTTCGCGCCCCTCCTGGTTCTCGGGTCGGAGCTTGGCCTCGCGGTGGGGATCCTGTCGCAACGAGTCCTGCCGCACGCCGTCGACCATCCGGAGACCTTCGCCGTGGTGGGCATGGCGGCCTACTTCAGCGCCATCGTCCGGGCGCCGCTCACCGGGATCGTGCTCGTGGTGGAGATGACCGGCAACTACTCGCTCGTGCTCCCGCTCCTTGCGGCGTGCCTGACGGCCTACGGCGTGGCCGATTTCCTGCGCGATCGTCCCGTGTACGAGGCGCTCCTCGAACGGGATCTGCTGCGCGGTCAGGAACGTCCCGCGCTCACCGGGACGCTACTCCTCGAGCTCACCATCGCGCCGGGCTCCCCGTTCGACGGCGCGCGGGTGCGCGATCTGGGCCTGCCACCGGGCTGCGTCCTGGTGACCCTGCAGCGCGACCTCGAGGAACGGGTGCCGACGGCCGAGTCCCGCTTGCAGGCCGGCGATCGGGTGACGGCCGTCGTCGCGCCCGAAGCCGCCGAGGCCGTCGTCCTGCTCCGCCGCGGTGCCGCGTCGGCGCACTGAGGGGGCCGCGCCCGTCATCGGCGGGAGGCCAGCGAGCCTGCGGCGGGCGCGGACGCTCCGGCCGCGCGGACCGCGATCTCGTCGACCGATCGTGGTCCGGCCTCGATCGAGGGGTCGTCGGCGTGGAAGCGGAGAAGAAGTCGCCGTCGAGGAACGGGGGCTCGTCGAGCACGTGATGGATCACCCCGCGCTCCACCAGGACCATTCCGAAGCGCACGGCCTCGTCGCGCGTGAGCCCCTCGTGGCGCACCAGCCAGTCGACGGCGTCCCGACCCGACGAAGCAGCGCCGGTAGACGGTCAGCCGGTCCCCCCCGGGGTCGGCCACGGGCGGTTGACGCGGCGCGTTCGGCGATTTCCGTTGCCAGCCGGACACGGTCTGTGCTATCCGCGCCTCATTCCACCTTGCTAGAAGGGGGGTCGCGCATGGGTCGCGTGCGGGCTTTGCTGGTGGCGCTGCTGCTGCTCGGGTGGCCGGTGCCGGGACGGGCGTTCTGCCTCTTCAACTGCGACTACACCAGGACGAAGTATCCGATCGTCCTGGCGCACGGCCTCGCCGGCTTCGACGAGCTCTTCGGGGTCTTCGAGTACTGGTTCGGCATTCCCGATGCGCTCGACGACGGCGGCGCGAGAGTCTTCGTCACCGACGTGAGCCCGTTCAACTCGAGCCAGGCACGTGGCGAGCAGCTCATCGACCAGATCGAGCAGATCGTCGCCATCACGGGCAAGCCCAAGGTCAACCTGATCGGCCACAGCCAGGGCAGCCTCGACGTCCGCTACGTGGCGGCGGTGCGGCCGGATCTGGTGGCGTCGGTGACCACCGTCGCGGGACCGCACAAGGGCGCCGCGCTGGCCGACTACCTCCGGGCACACGTGCACAATGGCTCGTTCACCGAGGACGTCCTGAGCTTCTTCGCCGGCTCCCTCGGGACCGTGCTCGATCTCCTCACGGGTCACACCAACCCGCAGGACGCGGTCGCCGCGCTCGATCAGCTCACCAGTGCCGGCACCGCGAGCTTCAACGCGGCCTATCCGCAAGGCGTGCCGACCAGCGCCTGCGGCAACGGCAGCGCCGTCGTGAACGGCATCCGCTACTACTCCTGGTCGGGCACCGGCGTGCTGACGAACGCCCTCGACATCTCGGACCCGGCCCTGGGGCTCACCTCGCTCGTGTACCCGGAGGCGAACGACGGGCTGGTCGGTCGCTGCAGCTCGCATCTCGGCACCGTCATCCGCGACAACTACTTCCAGAACCACCTCGACGAGGTGAACCAGGTCCTCGGGCTGGTGTCGATCTTCGAGTCGTCGCCCCAGTCGATCTTCCGGGCTCATGCGAACCGCCTGAAGAACGCGGGGCTGTGACGGCGAGACGGGCACTCGGCGTCCTCGCGACGGCGGTCGTCGTGGCCGTCGCGCTGCGGGCTCGGCACCCTGCCCCGCCCGCGCCGCGCCGTGCGCCGGTCCCGGAATCCGTGGCTCGGGACCCGCTGCGCACGACCTCGGGGTCGTCGGACGACGCCGAGACGCCGGCCACGAAGCCGGGACGGCCACGCTCGCTGCGCGGGACCCGGGTCGATGGCGCCCTGGCGGTCGACGCCAACGGCCGTTTCGTTGCCGGTCCCGAGGCGCGGCGGCTCTTCGACTACTTCCTGACCGCCTCCGGCGAGGAGCCTCCAGACAGAACACGGAGCCGGATCGTGGCCGAGATCGAACGCCGCCTGCCCCCGTCCGCCCGCGCCGAGGCGGTGGCCCTGCTCGACCGCTATCTCGAGTACCGCGAGCGCGCGCGCGCGCTCGAGGCCGGCGGTGACCTGGCAGCGCGAGTCGAGGCCCTCGCCAGGCTCCGGCGCGACGTCCTGGGTCCGGACGGCAGCCGGGCGCTGTTCGGCGATGACGAGCGTGCCGTGGCGCGCGCCGCGGAGTACCAGCGCATCGCCAGCGATCCCGCGCTGTCCGAGGACGAGCGCGTCCGCCGGCTCGCCGCGATCAACGCGGAGCTCCCGTCGGCGGTCGGCGAGGCGCGCGCTCGCGCCCTCGCGCCGCTGGCGCTCGCGAACGCGGAGGCGGCGCTGCGTGCGCAGGGTGGCTCCCCGCAGGCGATCCGCGCGCTGCGCGAGCAGCTCGTCGGTCGCGAGGCGGCCGACCGCCTCGCCGCGCTGGACCAGCGGCGCGAGGAATGGCAGCGCCGGGTCGACGACTTCCGGATGGAGCGCCAGACGATCGAGAGCGATGGCGCGCTCGATTCAGCCGAGCGCGACCGGCGAGTTCGGGATCTCCTGGCGCAACATTTCACGCCCACGGAGCGCCAGCGCGTCCAGGCCCTCGACGCGGCTGCCGGGAACTGACCCTCCGCCCGCCGACAGGATGATACCTGGCCGACGAGGATACCGTGATGCCCGGGTTGTGCCGCGTGCCGGCATTTCGGCACGGCTGCCGTCGAGCGGGCGCGAGAACCGCGCTCGGTCGGGCCGTGCGGCCGCCACCGAACGGGACGCCACCTGTCTACACGTCTTTGGCGACGGCCGTGGCGCGGCACGTGGGTTGCTCTGGGACCCGCGCATGGGAGTCGCGAGCGAGACGCCATCGTCCGATCCTTCTACGCTGCCGAGCCTCCGGATCCCGAGCGCGCAGCCGTGATGGATGACCCGTCGCAGGCGAGCCGCATGGGACGCCTGGCGCTGGTCGGCGTCATCGTCGGCGCCGTGATCGTCGCCTTCGCGTACGCCGGCGGCTGGCTGACGCCCTGGCGGCTGACGCCGGAAGGACTCGTCGACACCTTCCAGCAGATCAACGGTCCGCATCCCGGATTCCGCCGAAACCACGCGAAGGGCGTCAGCGTGAGCGGCACCTTCGAGTCGTCCGGCCGGGCGGCGGCGCTGTCCAGAGCCGCCGTCTTCCAGCCGGGCCGGATGCCCGTGGTCGGACGGTTCTCGCTCGCGGGGGGCAACCCGAATGCGGTCGACTCCCCGGAGACCGTCCGCGCCCTGGCGATCCGGTTCTCCCTTCCCGACGGCGAGGAGTGGCGCACCGCCATGATCAGCCTCCCGGTGTTTCCCGTCCGCACGCCCGAGGCGTTCCGTGACCAGCTCGTCGCCATGGCTGCCGACCCCCGGACCGGCAAACCCGATCCCGCGAAGGTGCAGGCGTTCCTTGCCGCGCACCCGGAATCCGCCCGGGCACTCGCGGTGATCAGGACGGAGAAGCTGTCGTCGGGCTTCGAGAACACCACCTACTACGGGCTCAACGCCTTCGCGCTCGTGAGCTCGTCCGGCAAGTCGACGCCCGTGCGCTGGTCGACGGTGCCGCTCCAGCCATTCGCCCCCGTCGCGGCACAACCGTCGACCGATCCGAACTTCCTCTTCGACGCGCTGATTGCACAGGTGGAGCGGAGCCCGCTGCAGTGGCGCCTGGTCCTCACGATCGGTCGACCCGGCGATCCCACCAACGACGCCACGATCGCCTGGCCGCCGGATCGCGAGCAGATCGACGCCGGCACGCTCACGATCGACCGCATCGAGAGCGACGACAGCAGCCCCGTTCGCAACATCACCTTCGACCCGCTCGTCCTTCCCGACGGCATCACCGGGTCGGACGATCCCCTGCTGAGCGCTCGCTCGGCCACCTATTCGGTCTCCTTCACGCGACGTCTCGGCGAGCCTGCATCGCCGAGCGCCATCTCGCCGGCGGCGATCCATCCGTGAGGCACGCCATGCCCACCATCCGACAGTTCGCGTGGTCCTCCCGCATCCTTCACTGGCTGATGGCCGCGATGATCCTGGCGATGCTCTTCATCGGAGTCGCGATGATGGCCTCGCTCGCCGACTACCATCTGCTGCTCTCGATCCATCGTCCGCTCGGCATCATGATTCTCGGCCTGGTCATCGTCCGGTTCGTCAACCGTCAACTGACCACACTGCCGCCGTTCCCGCCGACGATGTCGTCGTCCGAACGCCGCGTGGCCGAGTGGTCGGAGCGATTGATGTACGCGTTGATGTTCGCCGTGCCGTTGGTCGGCTGGGCGATGCTGTCGGCCGCGCGGTTCCCGATCGTGCTCTACGGACCGATCCGCCTGCCGCCCATCCTCCCCGTGAACGCGGCGCTCTACACCGTCCTGCGCAGGGCGCATACGGTGCTGGCGTACCTGTTCTTCTTCACCGTCATCGCGCACTTCACCGCCGTCCTCTTCCACACCCTGGTGATCCGGGACAGGCTGCTAGAGCGTATGGTGCCATGGCGGGCGGCTCCGACCGCGCGACCCGCGCCATCGCCCAGGCATCCTGCCTAGTGGGTTGCGGCATGCCTTCCGGGGCTGCACAGAGGAGAGATGGCGAGCCCGGACAGTCCAGCGTTGGATCAGCCGCCGGCCCGTGCCGACACCGCGCCAGCCCAGACGCCGCCGCCTCGCACCGTCCCGAGCCCGCCGCCAGGTACGCCGGCGCCGAGCGCTCGGCGCCGATGGCTCCTCGCTGGGGTCGGCGTTCTCGCCCTGCTCCTCATCCTGTTCGAGGGCATCCCGTGGGTGCGCAATGCGCTCCGGACGGTCTCGACCGACGACGCCTACGTGAACGGCCACGTCACCTTCGTCGCCGCGCGGGTCCCCGGTCAGGTCACGAAGGTGCTGGTGGACGACAACAATCGGGTGCGGACCGGCGACCTGCTCGTGCAGCTCGACAAGGAGCCGTATCAGGTGCTGGTCAACATCGCCCAGGCCGCGCTCGATGCGGCGCGGGCCGATCTGCTCGCCGCGGAGGCCGAGACGCGCGCGGTCGAAGGTCAGGCGCGCAGCTTGCGCTTCAACCTCGACCACGCGATCGAGGACGTGAACAACCAGGTGTCGCTCCTGCGCTCGCGGGTGGCCGGCCTCGACTCCTACAAGGCCGCGGTGGCGAAGGCGCAGGCCGACTACGACCGGGCGCTGCCACTCCTCAAGTCGGGCACCATCACCGCCGAGGAGCTCGACCACCGCAAGCAGGCACTGCGGGATGCGCAGGCGCAGCTCGAGGCGGCACTGCAGGGCGTCTACCAGATTCGGGTCTCGCTCGGCCTTCCCCCGAGACCGCCGACCGGAGACGACCTGGCGCAGGTCCCTCCCGACCTCGACCAGACCTTCTCCACCGTACGGGAGGCCCAGGCGAAGCTCATCCAGGCGGTCGCACAGCTCGGCGTCGCCGTATCGTTCAACAAGTCGCCCAAGGAGATGATCGCGGACTTCTACAAGCGCGACGCCCAGGGCGACATCGATCGCATACTCGCCGACCTCCTGAAGGACGCGCCTGCCGTCGCGCAGGCCAGCGCGAAGGTGTCCGAGGCGCAGCGCAATCTCGACCAGGCCAAGCTGAACCTGCGCTACACGGACGTGTTCGCGGAGATCGACGGGGTGATCACGCGCCGCGAGGTGAATCCCGGCAACAACGTGGTCGCCGGACAGAGCCTGATGGCGATCCGCTCCCTGACGGACATCTGGGTCGACGCCAATTTCAAGGAGACCCAGCTGGCCGACATCAGGATCGGACATCCGGTCGACCTCTACGTGGACATGTACGGCAAGCGCCGCGTGTTCAAGGGCCGCGTCTCCGGCTTCACGATGGGCACGGGATCGACCCTCGCGCTGCTGCCGCCCGAGAACGCCACGGGGAACTTCGTCAAGGTGGTGCAGCGCCTGCCGGTGCGCATCGACCTCGTGGGCTACGAGCCGGACAAGACGCCGCTGTTCATCGGCCTGTCGGTGAGGCCCTACGTCCACGTGCGGGAGACGCCCACGGGGCCCGATGCGGGACAGGTGCTGCAACCGCATGCCCCGCAGCCTTCGCCGGAGCCGACCGCAGCGCAGACCCGGCAATGACCACCCCTGCCATGGCGGCCCCTGCCATCGCCGTGCCGCGGCGGTCGGCGGGTCCGTGGCTCGTCGCCGTGGCCGTGGTCATCCCCACCTTCATGGAGGTGCTGGACACCACGATCGCCAACGTCGCGCTGCGCTACATCGCCGGCGGCCTCTCGGCGCC
Source organism: uncultured delta proteobacterium (assembly GCA_963815115.1). GTDB lineage: Bacteria > Desulfobacterota > Binatia > DP-6 > DP-6 > CAVQLX01. The sequence continues at coordinate 107,675 of CAWFFN010000008.1, forward strand.
GGTCACCGACAGCGAATGGGTGATCACCAGCTACCTGGCCGCCAACGCGATCATCCTGCCCATCTCGGGCTGGCTCGCCACCCGCCTCGGCCGGCGCAACTACTTCCTGATCTCCATCGGCGTGTTCACCGCCGCGTCGGCGCTGTGCGGCATGGCCACGAGCCTGATCATGCTGATCGGGGCCCGCGTGCTCCAGGGCCTGGCGGGCGGCGGGCTCCAGCCGTCCAGCCAGGGCGTCCTGCTCGACGCCTTTCCTCCCGAACGCCAGGGCACGGCGATGACGGTGTTCGGCATCGCGGCGCTGCTCGCACCCGTCGTCGGCCCGACGCTCGGGGGCTACATCACGGACAACTACAATTGGCGCTGGATCTTCTACCTGAACGTCCCCGTCGGTCTCCTGGCGCTCCTCATGTGCAGCCGTCTGGTGGTCGACCCGGACTACCTGGTGGCGCAGCGCGCCGCCGCCCGCCGCCAGCGCCAGCCCTTCGACCTGCTCGGCCTGGTGCTGCTGGCGGTCGCCATGGTCTGCTGGGAGGTGATGCTGAGCAAGGGACAGGAGTGGGACTGGCTCGGTGATCCATTCCTCCGCGTCCAGACCCTGCTGGTGCTGTTCCTCGTCTCCCTGGTGGCGCTGATCCTCCGGCAGCTCCGGATCACCAACCCGCTCATCAACTTCCGTACGCTGACGGACCGCAACTTCCGCTCCTGCTGCATCATCATCTTCTGCGCCTTCGGCGTCCTGTACGCGAACACGACGACCCTACCGGCGCTGCTCCAGTCCCTGTTCGGCTACGACGCCACGACGTCGGGACTGGTGCTGTCGCCCTCGGGAGTGGCCTCGGTCATGCTGCTGTTCGCGGTCGGGCTCCTGCTCGGCCGGGGCCTGGATGCGCGCTATCTCATGGCCGCCGGCGTACTGACGATGGCGGCCGGAAACCTCTGGCTGTCGCGGCTGAACCTGGACATCGGCCCGTGGCAGGTGGTCTGGCCGCGAGTGGTGGTGATCTCGGGCCTGTCGTTGCTGTTCGCGCCGCTGAACGTCGCAGCGTTCCTGTACATCCCGGCGCAGCTCCGCCCCGCGGCGGTCGGCCTGCTCGCGCTGCTGCGCAACGAGGGCGGCAGCGTCGGCACCTCGATGGCGCAGACGATCCTGGAGCGCCGCGAGCAGTTCCACGTCCTGCGGCTGAACGAGAAGCTCGACTCCCTGTACCCCGCCGTCCAGCAGTGGTTCGAGCGGGGACGCGAATTCTTCATGCACGGCAACGGTGATCCGGTACGGTCACACCAGATGGCGTTGCGCTCCCTGCAGGAGATGCGCGACCGGCAGGCCGCGGCGCTGGCGTACTTCGACGTGTTCTGGTCCTCGGCGGTCGTGGCGGCACTGATGGTGTTCCTCGTCCTCCTGATGCGTCGCTCGGTGGCCGAGAAGGGCGCCCACGTCGGCGCGGAGTGAACCGTGCCAGCACGCCCTCAGGAGACCTCGTGCACCTGCCGCCAGTGCTCGTACATGCGGTTCACGATCGCGAACACGAACGCCGTCGACCATCCGACCAGGATGAGACCCGTGAGACCCTCGATCCCTGCCAGCACCCGCCAGCCGGGTCCCAGAACGAGGTCGCCGAAGCCGAGCGTCGTGTACGTGGTGATGGAGAAGTAGACCGCCGTCTCCAGCGTCGGCAACTCGCCGGCTCGCCAGAACACCACGGCCCAGAGAACGATCTGGGTCAGATGGAGGAGGACGATGCACATGAACAGGGAGAGGAGGAGCCCGGCGCGGCGAACCACGTACGGGGACTCGAAGACCTGACGTATCCTGGCCAGCCAGTGGATCATCACCAGTGTCCCCAGGCTCTGGACGATCACGCAGGCCGCGAGCAGCGCGAGGGCAATCAGGACCAGATGCATGGGCTGGGTTCTAGGGAACTCCGGGAGGTCCCACCAGGCGGCAGCCCCGCGCGGCGGCCGATGATCGGCGAGGCGCTGACGACCGTCGTCACTGACCCTGGTGGGCAGGGTCGAGCAGAGGCGGGACGAGGCGGTCCAGCGCCGCGGCATCGAGGAATTGCTCGTGGAGCGTCGCCGTGCCACGCACGACGAACGCCGTCGTGGGGAGCCCGCGCGGGAAGAGCCGCTCGGTGAGCGCGTCCTGGTCGGCGGCGACGGTGACGACGTCGTAGCGCATGTCCCACGTCCGGCGCGCGTTGCGGACGCGCTTCACGTCGGTCTCGAGGGCGACCCCGAGCACGCGCAGCCCGCGATCGCGCCAGCGCCGTGCGGCGTCGTTCAACGCCGGGACTTCGGCGCGGCAGGGCGGGCAGTAGGTCGCCCAGAAGGCGACGACCGTCGGGCGGTCGCCGACGACCTCGCGCAGCGCGACGACGGTGCCGTTCTCGCGCGCGACCCGCAGGTCGAGGACTCCCGGCGCCGAGGTCGCCATCGCGCTCGTCGCCACGAGGACGAGCGCAGCCCCGACGGCTCGCACGACTAGTTCACCTCTATCTGGCCCTTGGTCGGGAGCACCCCGGGATCGCGCGTGCGCTGGCCGATGACCTCGGTCGTGAAGGTGTAGGTCCCGGGGTCGAGCGAGCAGACGCTGGCGAACTGACCGGGCGGGACGTCCCCGACCAGCTTCTTGCCTTGCCACGAGAAGATCGCCCACGGCGCGGACGGTGCGCCCTTCTCCCGACCGTGCACGAGGCCGCAGCGGATCTTCTGCTCGATGTCGCTCGGCTCGGTGAACGTGACCCGGATCGGATGCGTCGAGTAGTTGACGAACGACACGACGTCCCCGTGACTCATGGTGGTGGTCGACGGCCGGATGTCGGGGCCGTCGAGCGTGACTGTCCGCGTGATGGCCTTGGCGTGTGCGTCGCGATCCTCGTGCTCGGCGGCGGCGGGGCCGACCCCGACTGCGACGAGCAACACGAGCGCGAGCCGGACGGATGAATTCGTCATGATATCCTACCGTGGAAACCCCGGAGCGGGGTGTCAGAGCCGTCATGGATGCCAAACACCCGAGGAGGTTCTCGATCAATACCCTTTGATCGTGGCCGCTCGCACCCCGGGTCCCCGCCCGACCGGCGTAGCTTGCGGGCGCCGAGCCCGCTGCCGTAGCCTCCGCCGCCATGGTGTGGAAGCGCCTGCCCGCAGGCCTCGTCATCGGCCTGTGCACCGCGGTCGCCGTCTTCGCCGGGCTGTCCGGCTGGCTGCCGCTGCCCGCGTCGGGGCGCGAGGCCGTGCGGCGCACGGTCAGGCGCGGCGAGCTCCAGGCGAACGACCTGCTCCTGCACGCCCTCGGGCAGGACCGCTCCGCGGGAAACGACGTGGTGCTCGCGATCGTCAACCAGGCCGATCTGGACGCGATCGCCGATGCGAACGGCGAGGGCTGGCCCTGGCCCCGCGAGTACTGGGCCGTGCTCACCCGCTTCCTGAGCGACGCCGGCGCGTCGGTCATCGGCTACGACCTCTTCTTCAGCGAGCCGTCGCGCTACCCGGAGGACGATCGCGCGCTCGGCGCAGCCATTGCCGACTCCGGGCGGATCGTGCTCGCCGTCAGCACCTCGGCCGTCGCGGCAGCCGGGCACCAGCAGGCCGCCCCCCGGGCCGTACCGTTCGACGGCGATCGCGACGGCCTCGGGCGCCGTGCCCGCCTCGTCCCGCCGGTGCCGGACATCGCGCGCGACGGCACGCCCCTCGGCGTCGCCGACGTGCGCGGCGACGACGACGAGCTCATCCGTCGCCTGGCCCCCGCCGTGCTGGCCGGCGGCGAGCCGGTGCCGACCTTCGCCACCCGCATCGCGATGCTGCACCGGGGCGTCGAGCGGCTCCGGATCGAGGACGGCCATCTCGTGTTCGGCGACCGCCGCATCCCGCTGCCGCGCGACGGCAGCCTCACGCTGCGCTTCCGGCATCCCGATCCGCCGCGCACCCCCTCCGACATCTCCTTCCCCTCGCTCCACGTCGCCGACCTCTTGCGGGCCGCCTTCGCGCACGCCGACGGCCGTCCCGTGCCACAGGAATGGATCGATCGCCTGAAGGGCAAGATCGTCATCGTGGGGCTGAACGCACCCGGGGTGGAGGACGTCGAGGTCACGCCCGTCTCCGGCACGTACCTCGGCTCCGAGCTGCACGCGACGGGCGTCGACAACCTGCTGCGTGGCGACGCGCTCGACGAGTGGCCCGGGCCGGGGACGTGGGAGCACCTGCCCGCGGCCGTCATGAGCTTTCTGGTCGCGCTGGTGGCGATCCTGCCCCCGAGCGGCCTGGGCGCGGCCCTCGCCTCCGCCGGCTCCTTCGCCCTCTACGGCGGCGCGACCGCGATCGCCTACCGCGACGGCGTCCTGATGCCGCTCTTCGGCCCGCTCGCCGGCACGATCCTCGCCTTCGGCTCCTCGGTGCTCTGGCTCTACATGACCGAGGGCCGGCAACGGCGCGAGATCGGCCGGATGTTCTCGCAGTACGTGTCGCCCGCCGTGGTCCAGGAGCTGCAGCGGCATCCGGAGAAGCTCAAGCTGGGCGGCGAGCGGCGCGAGATGACGGCATTCTTCTCCGACGTCGAGGGATTCACCACGGTGAGCGAGGCCATGCAGCCCGAGGAGCTCGTCGCCTTCTTGAACGACTACCTGACCCGCTGCACGGACCTGATCCTGGACAGCGGCGGCGTCATCGACAAGTACGAGGGCGACGCGATCATCGCCTTCTGGAATGCTCCGCTCGACCTCGCCGACCATGCCGCCCACGCGTGCGACGCCGCGATCCGGTGCCAGGAGGCGTGCGCCATCTTTCGGGACGAGTGCACCCGCAAGGGCCTGCCGGCGATCCGCATGCGCGTCGGGGTCAACACCGGGCCGATGGTCGTCGGCAACATGGGATCGCACAAGCGCTTCGATTTCACGATCATGGGCGACGCCGTCAATCTCGCCGCCCGGCTCGAGGGCGCGAACAAGGTGTTCGGCACCTACCTCATGGTGAGCGACGCGACGCGCCGCGCATGCAACGGGGGCTTCGCGTTCCGCGAGCTCGGCCGGCTGCGCGTGAAGGGCAAGGCCAAGCCGGTCACGGTTCACGAGCTGCTGGCGCGCGGTCCCGTACCGGCGTGGGTGACGCGCTTCGAGGAAGCGCTCGCGGCGTTCTACGCGGGGCGCTTCGCCGCCGCCGTGGACGTCTTCCAGGCGGTGCTCGCCGAGCGGCCGGACGATCCGCCGTCACAGCGCTACCTTGCCCGGCTCGAAGAGATCTGCCAGGCTCCGCCACCATCGAACTTCGACGGCGTGCTGACGCTGACCGAGAAGTAGCGGGGAATACATGACGCGAACGTGGTCCTTCCTGGGAATCGTCCTGGCACTGACGGCGATCGTCGCCTGGGCAGCGCTCGAGCAGGTCCGGGTGATCGAGCGCGAGGCGCGTGTCCGTGCCGACCAGCGCAAGTTCGGCGACTCGCTGCTGGTCGTGCACGAGGGCGAGGCGCTCGATCTCGTCTCCAGCTCGCCGCCCTGGGTGCGCGTGCGCAAGGGCAACGTCGAGGGGTGGCTGCACGAGAGCGCCGTGACGCGCGACAAGGGATACAAGTTCTCGGTGGCGTCGCTCGGAGGTACCCAGGTCGAGGCGAGCGAGCGCACCGCCGGGCAGAAGGGCTTCGACTCCTCCACCGAGAAGACCTTCCGGGCCAGCAAGCCGGCCTTGCAGGCTGCCTACGCGAGGGTCGACGCCATCGACGCGGCGCGGCCCGACGAGGCCCAGGTGGCGCGCTTCATGAAGGCGGGCAAGCTGGCGGGAGGCGGCCGATGATCGCCCGGCTCCTCCTCGTCGCCGGCGGGGTCGCCGCGCTCGGCGTGAGCTGCGCGAACGTCAACCAGGCCGTCGAGTCGATGAAGCCCATCGCCCAGCACGTTCCCGGGGTCGGCGGCTACGTCGACACCGCGGCGAAGGGCGTCCAGGCCGGCGGCCTGATCGCGAGGTCCGCCTCCACGTTCGATCCCGATCAGGAGTACTACATCGGGCGCGCGGTCAGCGCGGAGGTGCTCGCCAACCCGAAGTTCACCCAGACCAGCAACCAGCGTCTCCAGCAGTACGTCTCCGACGTCGGTCAGGCGGTGGCGCTCGGCGCTCCGTCCGTGACCACGCCCTACCAGGGATACCGCTTCGTCGTGCTCGAGTCGCCGACGGTGAACGCCTTCTCGACGCCCGGCGGGTACGTCTTCATCACCACGGGGGCGATCGCCGCGGCGCAGAACGAAGAGGAGCTCGCCGGCGTCCTCGCCCACGAGATCGCGCACGTGTCGCGGGGTCACGGCATCAAGGCGATCAAGCAGGGCGACCTCACCGAGGCACTGTCCATCATCGGCAGCGAAGCCGCCGGCCACAGCGGCGTCCAGCTCGGTCAGGTCTTCGGCAGCTCCGTGAAGGACATCGTCGTCACCGCGGTGACCAAGGGATACAGCCGCGGGCAGGAGACCGAGGCCGACAGCACCGCGGTCGTGTTCCTGCGCGAGTCGGGCTACTCGCCGAGCGGTCTCGTCGAGTATCTGCGCCACAACGACTTCGACACGGGCGGGTTCCGCAGCGACCACCCGTCGGCGACCGACCGGGTGGCCGCGCTCCAGGCCGCCGTGGGAGCCCAGGGCAACACGCCCGGCACCGACGCGCGCACGGCGCGCTTCAAGCAGAACGTCGGCGGCGCCGGGTAGCGTTCCGCGCATCTTCGGGTCCGGCGCCGTGCCTCGGAGGGCGGACGCGACGGGCTCAGCTTGCTCTCGGTCAGCCCGTTTGCTAGCGGCTCTCGGGTGATCGAGTCGTTCCGTGAGGTCGTGCGCTACCGCAACCTGCTGCGCGACCTGATCGCCCGCGACCTGAAGGTGCGGTACAAGCGCTCCGCGCTGGGCATCCTGTGGACGATGCTCAACCCGCTGCTCCTGATGATGATCCTCGCCTTCGTCTTCGCCCACATCCTGCGCGTCACCGTGCCCCGGTTCCCGGTCTACATCCTCGCAGCCCTGGTGCTGTGGAACTTCTTCGCCCAGGCCACGTCGTGGTCCACCGGCTGCCTGCTCAGCTATGCCGCGCTCATCCGCAAGGTGTACGTCCCGAAGAGCATCTTCGTCATCGCCACCGTCCTCGCCGGCACCGTGAACCTGGTGATCTCGCTCGTGCCGCTCGCGCTGATCATGCTGGTCATGGGCCACCCCTTCACCCCGGCGCTCGCCTTCCTCCCGGTCCCCGTGCTCCTGGCGACGCTCTTCTCCCTCGGCGTCTCCCTCGCCCTGGCCCCCCTGTGCGTCATGTTCGCCGACATCGTCCAGATCTACCAGGCGGCGCTGACGGCCTGGTTGTACCTCACGCCGGTCATCTATCCGCTCAGCGCCCTGCCCGATCACTACAAGCGTTTCATCCTGCTCAACCCGATGACCCATCTCGTGGAGGCGTTCCGGACCCCGATCTACCAGGGGACCATTCCCTCCGAGCACGTCCTCATCGCGTCGACGGTGGTGTCCGTCGTGAGCTTCGTGCTGGGCTGGATCATCTTCCAGCGCTACAGCGACCGCATTGCGTACTACGTCTGAGCCTGCCGGCGAGCAGCCGGTCATCGACCTCCGGGGCGTCACGGTGCACTACCGCCTGCCGCACGAGCGGGTGCACACGTTCAAGGAGTTCGCCATCCAGTGGCTCCGCGGCCGGGTCGTCTACGAGGACCTGCGGGCCCTCGCCGGGGTTGACCTCCAGGTGAAGCGCGGCGACGCCGTCGGCCTCATCGGGCGCAACGGCGCGGGCAAGACGACGCTCATGAAGGTCATCGCCCGCGTGCTGCGTCCCAGCGAAGGCTCGGTCGCGATCCGCGGCCTGGTCGCGCCGCTCCTGGAGCTCGGCGCCGGCTTCGACACCGAGCTGACCGGCCGGGAGAACGTTTTCCTGAACGGCGCCATCCTCGGCCGCTCGCGCAAGGAGATGGTGCAGCGCTTTCCCGGGATCGTCGAGTTCTCGGGGCTGGGCCACTTCATCGATGCGCCGCTGCGGACGTACTCGACCGGCATGGTCGCCCGCCTGGGCTTCGCCATCGCCACCGACGTCCAGCCGGACATCCTGCTGCTCGACGAGGTGCTGTCGGTGGGCGACCTCGAGTTCCAGCAGAAGTGCACCCAGCGCATCGAGGAGTTCCTCGCCGGCGGCGCCACCCTGATCCTGGTGTCCCATTCGCCGGAGGCGATCCTGCAGCTCTGCCGGCGCGTGGTGTGGCTCGACGCCGGCCACGTGGTGGCCGACGGTCCCGCCCCGCAGGTGGTCGAGGCGTTCGTGTCGCGCTCGATCCCGAGCGAGCCGCGCACGGCCATAGGCTGAGAGCCGCACCGAGACTTCGTCTCGGTGCGGGGCGGAGAGCGAGCATGGAACTCGATGAACGATGCGGATGTCGTGCCGCGGGCGGCGAAGCCGCCGCGGCAGACGTGTCGGAGTACGAGCGGATCTGAAGCAGGCTTGCGGTCGCGCGAGGGCGTGGGCCGTAGCCTCGGGCGTGCCACGTTTGCCGCGCCGGCTTTGCCGGCCGCGGCACGGCGCTCGCTCAACGCGACGCCGCACGCTCGCCGTCCGGGCTCGACCCGAGACGCAGTCTCGGGTCGAACTACCGGAGCGCGAGCCACAGCAGCCCCACGAGGGGCGCCAGCTTCGCGGTGTAGCTGAGCACGTAGTACGTCGTCCGGCTGCGCGCTTTCAGGCGCTTCATGACGACCCGGATGCCGTACACCCGCTCGAAGGCGCGGTTGGCGATGCCGACCTCGTCCTCCTCCGTGTTGGCCGCAGCCGTCGCGGGCATGACCCGGCGAATCGCGAAGCGGTTGATCGCGGTCGCGACGCGTCCGCGGAGCGGCCGCTCGACGTCGCAGAACAGGATGATGCGAGGCTCGCCGGTGCGGTTCTCGGCGCGGTGGATGTACGTCTCGTCGAACAGCATCCCCTCCCCGTCGCTCCAGTGGTAGGGGACGCCATCGATGAAGATGCGGCAGGTGTCGTCGTTGGGAGTCTGCAGGCCGAGGTGGTACCGCAGCGAGCCTGCGAACGGATCGCGGTGCCGCACCAGGTGGCTGTGCGGTGCGAGGACGGCGAACATCGCCGCGTGCACCGACGGCGTCGCCCCGAGCAGCTCGATCGTGCGCGGACAGAGAGCCCGCGCCGAGGGCATGAAGTCGCCGTACCACTTCAAGTAGAAGCGCCGCCAGTCGCGCTTGTAGAACGAGTTGAACGCGAGGTCGTCGTGCCTGGCGGACTTGCGGATGTGGCCGGAGCGCAGCAGCATCCGCGCCTCGTCCCGGATCACCTCCCAGTGCGCCTGCAGGTGGGCGAGCTCGGGGAGGTCGGCCGGCCGCAGCACGGGACGCGTCGGCACCGCGGAGAAGAGGTAGACGAAGGCGTTGTACGGCGCGAGGAACGTCGAGTGATCCGCCACCTGCCGCATGAACGACAGGCGTTCGCGCCCGCGCAGGTGCACCCACAGCGCCGAGCCGGCCCAGACGCCGGCGAGCGCGGCGAATGGCGCGACGGCGGGCGTCACCTCACGACTTCGACGAGCGCGCCAGCTCCTCGTCGATGACTTCCTTGAACTTCTCGAAGGGCTGGGCACCCGAGAGCATGCGGCCGTTGATGAAGAACGCCGGCGTCCCGGTCACACCGACGTTCGACGCATCTGCGATGTCCTTGTCGATGACCGCCTTGAACTCCTGCTTGGCCAGGCAGTCGTCGAACTTCTTCTGATCCATCCCCACCTCGCCCGCCATCGCCTTCAGCTTGTCCGCGCTCAGGTCGGCGGCCGCCCAGAGCTTCTGGTGGTACTCCCAGAACTTGCCCTGCGCGTTCGCACACGCCGCGGCCTCGGCCGCGGGCCGTGCGTTCTCGTGGAACGGAAGGGGGTAGTCGCGATAGACGAGCTTCACCTTGTCGCCGTAGGTCTTCATCACCTCCTCGACGGTGGTGTGCGCTTTCTTGCAATACGGGCACTGGTAGTCCGAGAAGGCGATGATGGTGATCGGGGCCTTGTCGTTTCCGCGCTCCGGTCGCCCGCCGGTCGCCACGTTCACCACCGGCGGCTTCAGGCTGACCGTGGTCTTGTACTTGGCCTTGAGCTCGTCGACGAAGGCCTGCTGCCGCTCTCCGCCCTTCTGCTGCTTCAGGAACTCGACGATTCGCGGCTTCACCTGATCGAGGGTCTGGTTGCCGAGCTGCGACTTGTTCTCGTCGTAGACCTTCTGGACCTCGGCGTCCGTCGGCTCCGGCACCTTGCCCGTGATCTCCACCGCTTCGAGCTGCTCGACCGTGACGTTGCGGGCCTTGGCTTCCTTCTCGAAGAGCTGCTCGCTGATCATCTCGTCGAGCCCCTCGCTGAGGGCTTCGTAGCGCTGGTTCTCGATCTCGACGAGCTTCGGCTTCACGTGCTTCTCGAGATCTTCCCGGGAGATCGGGGTGCCCGCCACGACGGCGACGGGCTCCGCAGCGCTCAGCAGCGGAAATCCGAACAGGAGCACGGACACGAGGGCGAATCGGTGCATGAAATCCCTCCTATTTGGCTTCGCGGGGGGGCGTCAACCGCCCGCTGGCGCCGGATCCTTTGCAATTCCGGGGGACGCGTGGTAGCCGCCCGACGCCATATGCGGCTGCCGCGAAGGCTCGTGGAGCGCGTGGCTGCGCTGCTGATCGTCGGAACGCTCGCAGCCTGTGCGCCCAGCATCCGCGACCTCAACCTCCGGCCCGAGCGCCACTATCAGGAGAAGGTCACGGTCACCGCACGCGTCACCCGCATGCAGAGCGTCGGCGACGAGACGCTGCTCGAGGTCGTCGACACCCATGACAGCCGCCTGCTGGTCCGGGCGCCCGGCCGGGTGGACGTGAGCGTCGGGGACTGGGTGAAGGTGACCGGCGTCTTCGTTCCCGAAGCCCGCCTGGCAGACACCAGCATCTACGACGTGATCAGCGCGGAGGACATCTCGCGGGCGAGCGCGCCGTGGTTTTCCGGTTTCATGTAGGGTCGCCCCGGGCGATCACGTCGGCGCCCACGTATTGGCGCAGCACCTCGGGCACGGTGACGCTTCCATCGGCGCGCTGGTAGCTCTCCAGGACGGCGAGCAGCACGCGCGGCAGCCCGAGCCCCGAGCCGTTCAGCGTGTGCACCAGCTCGGGCTTGGCGCCCGGCGCGGGCCGGAAGCGAATGGCGGCGCGGCGCGCCTGGAAGTCGCGGAAGTTGGAGCACGAGCTCACCTCCAGCCACTCCCCGCAGCCCGGTGCCCACACCTCGACGTCGAACTTCATGGCGGCCGTGAAGGAGAGGTCGCCGGTGCACATCTGCACCACGCGGTGCGCGAGACCCAGGCGGCGGCACACCGTCTCGGCGTCGTTCAGCAGCGACGCCAGCTCCGCGTCCGAGGTCTCCGGGCGCACGAACTTCACCAGCTCGACCTTGTCGAACTGGTGGCCGCGCTTGATCCCGCGCACGTCGCGACCGGCCGACATCTTCTCGCGCCGGAAGCACGGCGTGTAGGCGACGTGACGCATCGGCAGCGCGCCGGGCTCGAAGACCTCGTCGCGGTAGAGGTTGGTCACCGGCACCTCGGCGGTCGGGATCCACCAGCAGTCGTCCTCGACGTCGCGGTAGACGGTGTCGGCGAACTTGGGGAGCTGCCCGGTGCCGACCAGGCACTCGCCGCGCACCATGGCGGGCGGATAGACCTCGAGGTAGCCGTGCTCCTTCGTGTGCAGGTCGAGCATCCAGGCGATCAGCGCGCGCTGCAGCCGCGCCCCCATGCCGCGGAGCACGTAGAAGCGGGTGCCCGAGATCTTCACGCCGCGCTCGAAGTCGATGATGCCGAGGCGCGGGCCGAGGTCCCAGTGCGGGATGGGCTGGAAGTCGAACGCCGGCAACTCCCCTTCCGTGCGCACGATCACGTTGGCCGACTCGTCCGGGCCAACCGGCACGTCGGGGTGCGGGAGGTTCGGCATCTCGAGCATGCGGTGCTCGAAGTCGGCCTCGGCCTCCGCGACCGCCGCCTCCGCCGCCGCGACCCGCGCGCCCATGCCGCGCTGGGCGGCGATGGCGGCTTCGCGCGCCGCCGGATCCTTCTGGTCGCGGATCGCCTTCGAGGCGGCCGTGCGCTCGGCGCGCAGGCCCTCGACGGCCTGGATCGCCTCGCGCCGCCGGCGATCGGCGTCGAGCAGCGCGTCGACCTGCGCCTCCTCGACGCCGACCTTCGCGAGGTCGGCCTTCACGCGCGTCGTCTCGGCGCGGATCAGGCGGATGTCCAGCACGGTCCTCTCCTACACCGCGTCGAAGGCGCTGCGTACGTGCTCGAGCGCCGGAGGCTCGCGATCGAAGCGCACGCCGACCACGTCGAATCGGACGTCGGACTCGAGGAGACGCCGCGCGGCGAGGAAGTGCCGCGCCACCAGCGTGAGGCGCGCCTGCTTGCGGGCGTCGACCGACTCGCACGGTGTGCCCATGGCCTCGCCACGACGGCTGCGCACCTCGACGAAGACCACCGTGCGCCCGTCGAGCGCCACGAGGTCGATCTCACCGGCCCGGCATCGGAAGTTGCGCTCCACGATGGTGTACCCGCGAGCGCGGAGCAGCTCCTCCGCCAGCGCTTCGCCGCGCCGCCCGAGCTGCCCCCGCCCGTCCACGGGGGCGGAGACTACTCGGCGGCCGGTGACCTCGCAAGGTGCACGGCCCGCTACCAGCCTCGCGCGACGCGCACATCCGTCACGGGATCGGTGGCGTTCCAACTTGATGCCGCGCATGCGTGCTGGCCCTGCGATGGCAGCAACGATGGAGTCTCTCCGTCCGAGCGGGCTCGCCGACGGAACCGCGACCGCGCGGCGTCGTCACGCTGGCGCGTCGCCGGTTGATCTCCCCGTGCGCCTCCCATAGATGTAGTGACGTCCGAACATTGACCCCGGAGGGCACGCATGCGAATGGGCTTGCGGGAAGCGAACCAGCGGTTCGCGAGCGCGATCCGTGCCGTGAAGGCCGGGGAAGAGGTCATTCTCACCGAGCGCGGGACTCCGATCGCGGTGATCAAGCCCCTCGGACGCGCCACGACGGGCGAGGCCGCGCTCCGTCGTTTGGAGGCGGCGGGGCTGCTGTGGCGCGCGACCAGGTCGGGACCGATGCAGCCGTTCAAGCCCGTCCGGATCAAGGGAAGGCCCCTGTCACGGACCCTCCGGGAACTCCGCGATGCCGACTGATGGCGGCGCTGCGCTCCTACTTCGACACCAGCGTCCTCGTGAAGCGCTGGGTGCTCGAGCAGGATTCCGGGCGGGCACGCCGGCTGCTCGCCTCGCGGGCCATCGTCTCGTCGGCGATCACGCCCGTGGAGCTGGCGGCCGCCGTGTGCCGCCGCCACGCCGCAGGCGACCTGACCGCGAAGCAGCGCGACGCGATCCTGGCGGACCTGCAGCGCGAGCGGGCGGGATGGGACCTCGTCGCTGTCGGTCGACTCGTCACGGACCGGGCTGAAGACGTGATCCGCACCACAGGGGTGCGGGCACTCGACGCGCTGCATCTGGCCTCGGCGCTGCTCCTCCGAGCGACCGTCGACCGCCCGATGCCATTCGTCACCGCGGATGCCGAGCAGGCGGAGGCGGCGGAGCGCTTGGGACTCGAGGTCCTGTCGCTCGCGTGAGCCTTGCGACCCCGTGGTCGGCCGCGCAGCTTGCCGTGGTGAAGAGCAGCCCGCCTTCACATCGGAGGGGACGGACAGGCGCACGCCCGGCTTCAGCGGTCATGTCATCCTGCACCCAGAAGGGCCGCGAGTGGCCCTTCCTCCTCGGGAGTCGATGTACCTCCCCACGAGCGACGGCTGCTGGGCGAAGATCGGGACCGCACGGTCACGAATTGTCTGCCGCAACGTGCGGGAGCACTCGACCTGGATCTCTCCCTTCTTCCCCTGCGCGCCGGGTGAGGCCCGCGGCCCTTCGGACGAGACCGCCGCGCCGAGGAGCGGAGCAGATAGCCGTAGCAATGAAGACCGGCTGCCCTCCGCCGCGATACGGTTCGCGGGGACCACGGGGTCAGCCGAGACGGCGCCCCACACGGCAGGAGGGCAGCCCGGACCGAGGATCTACGCATCGTATGCCAGCGCCGCGCGTCGGCTACGACAGCGGCCCGTCGTAGACGGCACGTGCCCCGCGCGTGTTGTAGCTCCGGTCAGTGGCCCGCGTCACTGCCCGGACTTGGTCATCGTGCCCGCCCAGCTCACATCGCAGCTCTGGGGACACTGACCGTAGACGGGAAAGTGATTGTAGCTCTGCGTGACCTCTACCACCCCGTCGTGCGCCGGCAGGGAGCCCTGCACTCCCCAATCGTCGTCCCATCCGCCAGTGGCGCATTCGCCGGCCAAACCAAAGTAACCGGAGAGGTTGAACCCCGTAGGCGTGATGCTCCCGGTCAGCTCGATCCCCTGGGGATATCCATGGCCTTCGATACGGCCATCCGACAGCTCGATCTCGAGTTCCGAGAAGAACGGCGAGGCGTCTCCGTCGCACTCCCCCGACGTGGTACCCGAGAGAACCCAGTGTCCGCTCAGCGTGAACGGGGGCGTCGTCGTGGAAGTGGTGGTGCTGGTCGTCGTGGTCGTCGAGCGAAGCAGCGCGACGACGGCGGCCGCCCAGGCATCGAGTGATTCCCCGACCTCACCGGCGTCTCCCGCCTTCGCACAACCGCCTTTCGCTTCCGCTCTGCGGAAGCCGCGCTCGAGACGCCTCGTGATGGTGGCCGGGTCGACGACGCCGCCGGGACTGTGGGCGGATGCCCTGAGCAGCGCACCCGCAGCCGCCCCTGTAACGATGAGCTTCGCGCGCATGCATCGGCTCGCAGGATCGGCGCGAACAGACGCCGGACCCGCACTCAGCAAGCCTACGCAAAGAGCTGCGACCGTCTTCCTCGCGATCATGTCCTTCCCCCCTGCGCAGGCGAACGTAGCAACCGTCGGCTCGGGCCGGCAACGGCAACCTGTGTCCGGTGGCACAACCCAAGTGCGGGCGGCAGGGGACAGGCCTGTGGTGAGCAGCTACCTGTTGGGTGTGGAGCTCGAGGCGCGCTTGGAGACCATCGATGCGGCCGTCACCAACTCGCCGCGGGGGCGCCGTACCGCGAGTCGGTCGGGTGGCTGCGCTGCTTTCGGAGGATCGACACGCCGAGGGCTATGACCCTGGTGACCGAGCTCCGGGACGTCCGTCGCTTCGCCTCCACCGCGCCCTCATGGCATTCATCGGCCTGGTCCCGGGCGAGGACCCCCGGCTCGCGTTGCCAACCCCGGGGCCGTGCGATAGGTACCACGACGTGGCGATCACGCGCGACGAGGTGCGGCGGGTCGCGGCGCTCGCGCGCCTCCGCCTCGAGCCCGCCGAGGAGGAGCGGCTCACGGCCGATCTCGATCACATCCTCGAGGCCTTCGTGCGCCTCCAGGCCGTGGACACCAGCGCCGTGCCGCCGACCGCCCACGTGGACGACTTCGGCGCCCGCCTGCGGTCCGACGAGGTGCTGAATCCCGCCGGCGACGAGGCGCTGCTCGCGAACGCGCCCGCCCGTGACGGACGCCTGTTCCGCGTACCGAAAATCATCGAATAGATCATCGAGTAGTTCCGGATCCGTCATGAGCGCTCTGCACGACCTCGGGGTTCGCGAGGCCGCCCGCCGTGTCCGCCACCGCGAGGTGTCGTCGGTCGAGCTGGTCCGCGCGGCCCTGGCACGCGTCGCCGCGGCGGAGCCGCGGGTCGGCGCGTTCCTCACCGTGTGCGAGGCCGAGGCGCTCGCGGCCGCCGGGGAAATCGACCGGCAGGTGCGCGACGGCCAGGACCCGGGAGCGCTCGGCGGCGTGCCGGTCGGGATAAAGGACGTCATCTGCACCGCGGGGGTCCGCACGACGGCGGCGTCGCGCATCCTCGAGGGCTTCGTCCCGAGCTACGATGCCACCGTCGTGAGCCGGCTGCGGCGCGCCGGCGCCGTCATCGTCGGCAAGCTCAACTGCGACGAGTTCGCCATGGGCTCCTCGACCGAGAACTCGGCCCTGGGCGTGACGCGCAACCCGTGGGACGGCGAGCACGTTCCCGGCGGCTCGTCGGGCGGCTCCGCCGCCGCGGTGTCGGCACGCGAGGTGCCGGCGGCACTCGGCACCGACACGGGCGGCTCCATCCGCTTGCCGGCCGCCTTCTGCGGGGTCGTCGGTCTGAAGCCGACGTACGGGCGCGTGTCGCGCTCGGGCGTGATCGCCTATGCCTCGTCGCTCGACCAGGTGGGCCCGTTCGCGCGCGACGTGGCCGACGCCGCGCTGGTGCTGGAGGCGATCGCCGGACCCGATGCGGCCGATTCGACCGCCTCCCCGATCCCGGTGCCGTCCTACGGCGACGCGCTCGCGAGCGGGGTGCGCGGCATGCGGCTCGGGCTGCCCAAGGAGTACTTCGTCGAGGGCATGCAGCCCGAGGTGGCCGACGCGGTGCGCGCGGCGGTCACGGAGCTCGAACGACTCGGGGCGGTCGCCGAGCCGGTGTCGCTGCCGCACACCGAGTACGCCATCGCGACGTACTACCTCATCGCCACCGCCGAGGCGTCGTCGAATCTCGCCCGCTACGACGGCGTGCGCTACGGCTTGCGGGTCGGTGGAGGCGGGAGCCTCGGGGAGATGTACGAGCGCTCGCGCGCGGCGGGCTTCGGCGCCGAGGTGAAGCGGCGCATCATGCTCGGCACCTACGCGCTCTCCGCCGGCTACTACGACGCCTACTACCTGAAGGCGCAGCAGGTGCGGACGCTCATCCGGCGCGACTTCGAGCAGGCGCTCACCCGATGCGACGCGCTGATCACGCCGGTGGCGCCGACGACCGCCTTCCGCCGCGGCGAGAAGACGGACGATCCGCTCACCATGTATCTCTCCGACATCCTCACCATCTCGGTGAACCTGGCCGGGCTGCCGGGCCTCGCCGTCCCGTGCGGCTTCGACCGTGCCGGGCTGCCCATCGGGCTGCAGGTCATCGGACGGCCCTTCGACGAGGCCACCATCCTCCGCATCGGCGCCGCCTACGAGCAGGCGAGCGACTGGCAGCGCCGGAGTCCGCTGCCGTGACCTGGACGCACGACGGACTCGAGGGGGTGATCGGGCTCGAGGTCCACGCGGAGCTCCTCACCCGCTCGAAGATCTTCTGCTCCTGCTCGGCTGCCTTCGGGGCACCCCCCAACACCAACGTCTGCCCGGTGTGCCTCGGCATGCCCGGCGTCCTGCCGGTGCTCAATCGCCGGGTGGTCGAGTTCGCGATCCGTGCCGGCCTCGCCACCGGCTGCACGATCGCCCCGCACTCGCGCTTCGCACGCAAGAACTACTTCTACCCGGACCTCGTGAAGGGCTACCAGATCAGCATGTACGAGGAGCCCCTGTGCACCGCCGGCTGGCTCGAGATCGTGGTCGACGGCACGCCCAGGCGCGTGGGCCTGACCCGGATCCACATGGAGGAGGACACCGGGAAGAACATCCACGACGCCCACGCCGGCGGCAGCCTGGTCGACTTCAATCGCAGCGGCGTTCCCCTCCTCGAGATCGTGAGCGAGCCCGACATGCGCGGCCCGGCCGAGGCGGGCGCCTACCTCCGGGCGTTGCGCTCCATCCTGCAGTACCTCGAGATCTGCGACGGCAACATGGAGGAAGGCAGCTTCCGCTGCGACGCCAACGTGTCCGTGCGGCCCGCGGGCGCGAGCCGTCTCGGCACCAAGGTCGAGATCAAGAACATGAACTCCTTCCGGAACGTCGAGCGCGCCATCGAGCACGAGCTCGGCCGGCAGGCGCGCGCCCTCGCCACCGGCGAGCGGCTGGTGCAGGAGACCCGGCTCTGGGACACTGAGCGGGAGGAGACCCGGTCGATGCGCAGCAAGGAATCAGCGCACGACTACCGCTACTTCCCCGAGCCCGACCTGCTGCCCCTCGCGGTCGAGCAGCCCTGGGTGGACGACGTGCGGAGCGCGATGCCCGAGCTGCCGGGGCCACGCCGGCGGCGCTTCGAGCGGGAGTTCGCGCTCTCCGCCTACGACGCCGACGTGCTCACGCAGCGCAAGGACGTGGCGGACTACTTCGAAGCCGCCGTCGCCGCGGGCGGCGGCGCGAAGGACATCGCGAACTGGGTGACGACCGAGGTCCTGCGGCTGGTGCGGGAGGAGAAGCTCGATCGCGCGCTGGTGATCCGCGACTGGCCGCTCACGCCAGCGCAGCTCGCGAAGCTCTCGCACCTCGTCGAATCCGGCGCCATCAACCGCAACACCGCAAAGGGATTGATGCCCCGCCTGCTGCGTACGGGGAGTGATCCGGCGGACCTGGTCGCCGCCGAAGGACTGGCGCAGGTCAGCGATCGTGACACGCTCGCGCATGCAGTCAGGGAGACTTTGGCACTCCACCCCGAACAGGTCGCGCAGTTCCAGGCAGGGAAGGAACGCGTCCTGGGCTTCCTGGTCGGCCACGTCATGAAGAGCACCAAGGGCAAGGCCAACCCGCAGCTCGTTCAGGAGCTGCTGCGTGACGCGCTCGCCCAACAGTCGTAGCCAGCTCGCCCAATGGTCGTAGAAACTTTTCTGCACAAGGGGCTGGCGCGGCCGCCCGCGAGACGGTATCGTGCAGGCGCTGGCGGAGCCCTGGATGACTGATCAGACGACTCACACCCCTCCCCCGTATGCCTCCGAGACGCTGCTGCGGCTCGCGCCGCCGGAGACGCCGGAGGATCGCCTGATGCTCGCCGTGCTGCTCGACGCGGTGGCGCTGCTGCGCGAGCATGCCACCGGCGTCCGTCCCCACCGGCAGCGACTGGTGGCCGACACCGCGCGCTGGTTTGCGAGCGACGACGCCGCATGGCCGCTCTCGTTCGCCAACATCTGCCTCGGCCTCGGCCTCGAGACGCCGCTGCTCCGGGTCGGACTGGAGCGGGAGCTGACGGATCTCGGCGCCCGGGCGCTCCTCCGCCCGGGACATGCAGAGGTCGTCCCCTTGCGCGTCGCGCCCGCGATCGGCCGGGCGCCGCGCGAGCGCGTCGCGCGGCCGCGCGGCTGACGCGAGGCTCGTTCCCGGGACGCCCCCGCCGCGTTCCTACGGGAGCGCCGGGCAGGTCGCGGGCGGCGCGGTCTTCGGCTGCGCCGTGAACTTGTCGACGTGGTCATTCGCCGCCGTCGACGAGTCGCCGCTCGCCTTCGCCGGGGCGTCGGCACACCAGGTCGCCCCGCTGCCGAGCTGCAAGCGCACGGCGATCCTGCCCTGCGACGTCTCGTTCAGCGTGTAGCCCCAGTTGGCCTTCCCCGCCTTGATCTTCACCTGATCGGCCTTCACGGTCACGCGCGAGACCGGTCCATCCGGATCGCTGCCCGAGAAGCGATAGCCCTTGGGCGCGGACGTCTTGCCCTGCAGCTCCCAACCGCTCGCCGGGAGCGTCACCGACACCTGCTCCCCGCTGCCGGCCGAGTCGTAGACGATCAGGACGGCTCCGCCTCCGCTCGCGCCGCCCGGCGTCGGATCACCCGAGCTGCCCGGCACCGGCATGACGATGCGGTTGGAAGGCGCGTCCTTCTTGGTGCTCGACTTGAACGTCAGCTTGCGGGCGGAGGGCGTCGGCGGCGCCGTCCGGTCGCGCATGCCGAGGGAGGTCGTCTGCACGAGCACGAACGCCGTCGAGGGCAACGTGGTCGTGGTGGTCGTGCTGCTCGTGCCCGCGCCCGAGGTCGTCGTCGTGCTGCTGCTGCTCGTGCTCGTCGAACCGGCGTGCGTCGTGGTCGTGGTGGTCGTCGTCCCCACCGTGCACGGACCGGTCAGCGTCGGCGGGAAGCTCTGCGGGTCGGCCGGATCGGTGTGGCAGTCGACCTCGCGGCTGTCGAAGACGCCGTCGAGGTCGCGGTCGACGCCGATGCGGGTACCGGAGCCAGGCGGCACGCAGGTGAAGGTGATCTCCTGGCCCGCGGCGGTGGCCAGGTTGCGCACCTGGGTGGTCGTGAGGAGGCCCTCCGCATGCCGATCGGTCTGGAAGTTGTTGCTCCCGACGTAGACGGCGCCCCGTGCCTCGCCCGCGATGTTGCCCTTGACGACGAGATCGCAGGCGCCGGCGTTGGCCTGCGCGACCAGGAGATTGATCCGGTTGACGAACGCCGTGGTGTTGAAGGTGCTCGCGTCGATCGACACCTGCTGGCCGACGGCGGGCGCGAGTCCGGTGTCGAAGGCGAGCAGGAACTGCTCGAGCTGCCGCTTCTCCGTCGTGTTCAGGTTCTGGAACACCGGTGAGGAGACGAAGTCGAAGACGGTCGAGACGCTGCCGTCGTGCAGCACACCGAAGCCGCGCACCTGCTCGCCCAGCGAGCCCTGGCCGGGAATCCCGAACTTGCCGACCTTCTGGTAGAGGTTGCGGAGGTGGGCGATCTTGAACTCCTGCGGCTCGCCCTCGAAGGTCGACAGGCCGTCGGTACCGAAGGGCAGCCGGTGGCAGAAGGTGCAGGTGATCGCGCCGCCGTCGGTGAGGCGGTTCAGGAAGAGCGTCTGCCCCGCGCCCTGGTCCGTGCTGGCCGCGTTGTCGAGCGCCCGGATCGGGTTCGGCGGCAGGGTGACCGTCAGGATGAAATCGGTGAAGGCCTGCATGTCGCCGGGCGTGAGCTGCGCCGAACGTCCCAGCAGGCTGACGAACGCCGGGTTGAAGGCCTCGAAGGCGAGATGCTCGTCGAGGGGGTCCTGCCCCGTGGTCGAGCCGGTGCGATCACCGCGCCAGTGCATCGGCCCCGCACCCGCCATGCCGCGCAAGGTCTGCGTCGTCATGGGGCCCTTCATCGGATGGAAGACGCAGTTCGGACACGGGATGCCCACGCCCGGCCCTCCCGGGCTGAAGTCCGCCGAGGGCGTCAGGCGGAACGGGTTGTCGTTCGGCAGGACGTCGCCGAACGGATTGCTCAGGTCCCAGGCCAGGCTGTCGAAGTCGCCGAAGACGTGGCAGCTCGCGCACGCCGAGTCCCCGTGCCCCGAGGTCGTGCGGGCGTCGTACAGGAACGGCCGGCCGTCCCGCACCACGGCGGGCTCCGGGTCGAAGCGCAGCGGCACGACGGCCGTCTCGACGGCCGCCGCCGGGTTGCTGGCGCTGCTCACGATCGAGATGTCGTGCGTGAAGCGGTTCATGACGTAGAGGCGGTCGTGCGACTCGTCGAGCGCCAGGCCGCTCGGACCGCCGCCGACGTCGACCAGCGTCTTGGTGCCGGCGCCGATCGTGCCGGCCTCGAGCGCCGCGGCGTCGAAGATGCCGACCTTTCCCGAACCGAGCCCCGCGACGTAGACCCGATTGCCGTCGCTCGAGAACACCAGGTCGGTCGGGAAGGCGAGGCTCGCCTCGGCCTCGCTCGCCGGCGGGGTGCACGCCGGCGGGGTGCAGGAGTAGTCGATGTGCGGATTCAGGTGATGCGGCGCCGGCGTGGTGCCGTTGATGACGGTGATCCGGCTCTCGGCGAGATGCCCCTGGACGCCGCGTCCCAGCGCATCGCCCGGGATGCGCGGCTCGAAGCGTACCTGGTTCCGCGCGTCGGTGTTGGTCACGTAGATCTGGTTGGCCGCGTTGGGCCTCACTGCCATGTTGAAGATGACGGTTCCGACACCGGTCACCGCGCTCGTACCCGAGACGAGCGCCGGCGTGCCGGCGTTCGCGTCGATGATGAAGACGTCGCGGTCGGGGAGGCTGAAGGGAACCTGCGCGTTCCAGTTCCGGCCGAGCTCGTCGAGCCAGCTCGACCCGTCGAACTTGACGATCAGGCCCGTCGACGGCGCCCCGGGAGTGGTCCCGGGCGGAGGAGCCGGCATGCCTCCGTTGCCGCGCACCACCGACTCAGTGATCGTGGTGGTCCGGTTGCCCGACTCGAAGACCGCCGCGAACACCTGCGAGCCGCTCGAGTTGCGCGCCAGCGCACGCGGCGTGTCCCCGAAGAGCACGATGTTGGCAATCGGCGCGCCGCCGAGCGTGGTCGTCCCGAGGTTCGTGGCGTCGAACACCTGCACCAGGGCGCGACCCGTGCCGGCGGTGGTCAGATTGGCCGCCACGGGGCAGTTCTGTCCCCGCCTGGCCGTGGTGACGAAGGCGCGGTTGCCGCCCGGACCGGCGAAGACGATGTCGCGCGGCTCGTCGCAGGTGAGCAGCGTCCGTGTGACGCGCCACAGTCCCGAGGCCGAGTCGAGCGCGACGATGCTCACGCTGTCGGACAGGTGGTTGACGACCCAGACCTCGGTCGCGCTACGCGCGGCGACCGCCACCGGCTCGAGGCCGACCGGCACCTCGTCCGCCAGCGTCAGACCCGCGGCGCTCACCGTGTAGATCTCGAGCCGGTTGTCGGGCGTGTTCACCGCGAAGAGCCGGCCGCCGTCGGGCGAGAGGGCGAGCGGCCGCACGTGGCCGCTCTCGAAGTTCACGAACTGGGCGGCCCCGAGGCGCCCGATCGAGAGCAACGCGGCGGTCGCGATCGCCACGATCGACGGTGTACGGCGCGCGCTCTGCATCGTGTCCCCCCCTGGCGGCTCGAGCCGACGCGGCGGTTACACCACGAACGCGGTCTTCGGCTCAAGGCTCGAGTGCGCTACCCCCGTCCGTGGACACGCCCAGCACCCGGCCGTAGAAGCCGAGCTCTTCCTCCAGGGCTCGCCGGATCGACTCCGCGCGCCGGAATCCGTGCCCCTCGCCGGCGAAGGGCACGTAGGCGACCGGCAGCCCGCGCGCGCGCAGCGCAGCCACCATGGCCTCCGCTTGCCCCGGCGGGACGATCCGGTCGTCGAGCCCCTGGAAGAAGATGACCGGGCACGCGATGTGCTGCGCCGCGTGCAGCGGAGAGCGGGCGACGTAGAGGTCGCGCCGCTCCGGATACGGCCCGACCAGCCATTCGTCGTAGCGCGACTCGAACTTGTGCGTCTCGCGGTGCAGCGCCTCGAGGTCCCCGATCCCGAAATAGCTCGCGCCCGCCGCGAAGACGTCGTGGAACGCGAGCGCGCAGAGCACCGTGAATCCCCCCGCGCTGGAGCCGCGCACCAGGAGCGCCCCCGGATCGACCCAGCCCTGGGCGACCGCGAAGCGCGCCGCGGCGACGCAATCCTCGACGTCGGCGATGCCCCACGAGCCGTAGAGCAGCCGGCGGTAGTCGCGCCCGTATCCGCTGCTGCCGGCGTAGTCGACGTCGAGAAAGGCGAGCCCCCGGGTGGTCCAGAACTGCACCGCCAGATCGAGCGCGCTGGATGCCGACCCCGTCGGTCCTCCGTGGCAGCGCACGAGCAGCGGCGGACACGCGCCGGGCGGGCCCTCGTAGCGCTGGTTGCGCGGGCGATACAGGATGCCGTGCGCGACACGCCCGCCCGCGCTCGGGAACGCGATCGGCTCGGGCGGCGATACGTCGGCGGGGTCGAGCGGCGACCGGGCGGCGCGGCGCAGCACGGTGCAGGTCTCGCGCTGCGTATCGAGGTGCACGACTGCCGCCGCCTCGGCAGTCGTCGCCCCGAGGAAGACCGCGCCGCCCGGCGCGGCGTGCACGAGACCGATCTCGCAGAACGGGACGTCGATCGGCGCGAGGCGACCTCGCCGATCGAGACGGCCGAGATGCCAGCGCGCCTGCCGCGCGTAGGCGCAGAGGATCGTGCCGTCCGGCAGGAAGTCGTAGTGCGCCCCGCCGAAGAACCAGGGCGGACGCGCGAACTCGGCGTCCATGGGACAGAGTGCCGCGGACGCAGTGCCCTCCAGCCGGTAGAGGTTCCACCATCCGCTGCGATCGGACACGTAGTGCAACGCGCCCGTGGGCGACCACCGCGGCTCCGCCACCGATTCGTCGCCACCGCCCGCGACCCGGCGGGAGTCACGCAGTGCGCCGGCCCCGTCGATCCCGGCAATCCACAGCTCGCTGCGATCCCATGGCATGTCCGGGTGGCGCCACGCGATCCAGGCGAGCATCTCGCCGTCGGGGCTGAGCCGGGGCGCGGCGTAGAAGTCGTATCCGTCCGCCAGCACGACGGGCGCTCCGCGTCCCTCGAGATCGATGCGCACGAGGCAGTTGCGGGGCTCGCCGCTCTCGCGATGCTCCTCGCCGACCGCCAGGAGCAGGCCGCGGCGCCGATCGATGACACCGTCCGCGTAACGCCACCTCCCCACCGGCGTGAGCGCGCGCGGCTCCCCAGCGCCGTCGATCCGGTACACCCGCTGGTCCGGCAGGTGGGAGAAGCACGCGATCCCATCCGCGACCGCGAACGACCCGCCGCCGTACTCGTGGACGCGCGTGCGCGCGTTCCAGGGCGGCGGGATCGCGTCGCGCGGCTCGGTCCCCGGCCGCCAGCAGACCAGGACGGACCGTCCCTGCTCGGCGGGGCGGCCCTCGATCCACCAGATGGCGTCCCCGTCGACCGCGAGGCCGCCCAGGCCGAGGCTGGCGGCGGCCACCCGCTCGGCGGTGAGCGGCGATCGCCAGGCGCCGAACGGGACCACGTGGGTCATGCGAGCTCGCCCGCCGTCCCGGTGTCGCTGCCGTGCCGGTCGCGGATGGCGGCATTCGCCAGCTCGTCGCAGCGCTCGTTCTCGGGGTGGCCGTCGTGGCCGCGTACCCAGTGCCAGCGGACCGCATGGGCCTGCGCCAGGACATCGAGCGCACGCCAGAGGTCCTCGTTCTTGACCGGCTTGCGATCGGCGGTCCGCCAGCCGTTGCGCTTCCAGCGCGCCAGCCAGGTCGACATCCCGTTGCGCAGATACTGGGAGTCGGTGTGCAGGTCGACCTCCGCGGTGGGCACCCGCAACGCGCGCAGCGCCTCGATGGCGGCCATGATCTCCATGCGGTTGTTGGTGGTCGAGGGCTCGTACCCGGAGAGCTCCCGCCGGTGTGCTCCGGCGATGAGGATCGCCGCCCAGCCGCCCGGACCGGGGTTCCCGGCGCAGGCGCCGTCGGTGAAGATCGTCACGCGGCGCATGAGGTCAGCGGGCGAGTGTAGGAGCGCTCGCCGCCACGGGCAATCCTCGGTCGCGGCGCACCAGGACGAGCACGAGGCCGAGGGTCACCGCGAGCGCGATCGCGCCAGCGACGCCGCCGACGAGCGGCGGCCATCCCGGACCGATCAGCCAGACCGGTGTGGCGCGGATGTCGAGGACCAGGCGCCCGACCCGGAAGACCGCCACCCAGGCGGCGTGGATGCCGATGGACGACCACAGGCTGCCGGTGCGCTGGCGCACCAGCACGAGGACCAGCCCGAGGCCGAAGAGCCCGAGCACGCCGGGCACGACGCCCGGGCGTGCGAGCGGTGCGAAGAGCGCGAGGGTGCGGTCGACTCCCGCCCACGGGTAGGCCGCGCGCGAACCGCCGGGCCGGAGCGCGTGCACGATCGCGTAGATCCCCGTGCTGAGGACGATGCCGGCGGGCCGGCCGAGGTCGGCCGTGAAGCGCCGCAGGAGCACGCCGCGGAAGAGTGCCTCCTCGCCCACCGCCACGAGGACCGCGCCCAGCACTCCGGCCGCCGCCTTGGCCACGGTCTTCGCCGCGCCGTAGCGCAGCGCGGGCACCATCGCACCGCCGAGCCAGCACGCGACGACGCCGGCCAGGACGCCGAGGACGCCGATCAGGAGGCCGCGGGCCAGATCCCGTGCCCGGCGCGGCTGGCGCAGCCCGATCTGCGTCGCGTTGCCGAGGTCGAGGCGCCGCCAGCCGAGGAGGATCGCGCCGACCAGCAGGAGCTCGAACACGCGGTTGTAGACGCGCGAGAACTTGAAGGCGAAGCCGAGGCCCGTCGCCGCCATGGCGATCCACGGGCTCGCGAACGTGGTCACCACCAGCAGGACGAGGACGAGCCCGAGAAGACCGAGGGTTCGCATGGCGACGTCGCTAGGCTCCGAGCTGCGTGCGCACGAGACCCTCCAGCCGCTGCACCATCGCCGCCCTCGACAGGCCGAGATCACGCAGCTCGCCGTCGGCGGCGGCGTCACACACGCGCTCGAGCGTGAAGAGCAGGAGGGCGTCGTCCTCCGTCGCGCGCGCCGGGCCGCGGTGGCGCAGGCGGAGCTCGCGCAGGAGGCCGAGCTGGCGAGCACGCTGGCGGCGATGGCAGCGGCGGGCGGCGGCGTCGGTCGCGACGAGCGCGCGCAGGCTCGCACGGAAGCCGCGCCAGCGGCGGTGGAGCGCGAGCAGCAGCGCCACGACGCGGGCCGCCGTCACCTCCCCGCTGCCGCCGGCGGCAACCACCTGCTCGACCGCCTGCCACTCCGCCGTCACCCAGGCCTCGTAGGCCTCGAGGAAGATCGCGCGCTTGTCGGCGAAGTGCTTGTAGAAGGAGCCCGGCGCGTAGCCGGCCGCGCGCGCGATGCGGTTCGAGTCGGTGCCGTGGAAGCCGTCGCGGTTGAAGACGCGCGCGGCCGCGGCCACCAGGCGCGCCCGGGTCGCCGCCGGGCTCCCGCGGCGCGGCCGCGGGGGGCTCCGCCGTCGTGCCATGGTGCGCTCTCCTAGCACAGTTGACCGGCGCGCGCCTCCGGTGATATTTTCATCACTATGGAGAGCCTGCGATCGGCCGTCGGTGCGTCCCCGTCTGCCCGCCGCGTCGTGGTCGACGGCGTCGCGCTGGCGGTCGACGACGAGGGCAGCGGACCGCCCCTCGTGTGTCTGCACGCCATCGGGCACGGCGCATCCGATTTCGCCCGGCTGCGCGGTCGCCTGGCGTCGCGCTGGCGGGTGATCGCGCCCGACTGGCCCGGCCAGGGCCGGTCGGGGCCGGATCGGGTCCCGGCCAGCGCGACGCGCTACGCCGACCTCCTCGGCCACGTCCTCGACGCCTGCGACGTCGACCGCGCGGTGCTGCTCGGCAACTCGATCGGCGGTGCCGCCGCGATTCGCCATGCCGCCGACCATCCCGAGCGCGTCTCGGCACTGATCCTCGAGAACCCGGGCGGCCTCGACCCGGGCGACGATCCCCTGGGGCGCGCCGTTCTCGGCGCGATGGCCGCGTTCTTCGGCGCCGGAGCCCGGGGCGCAGCCTGGTTCCCGGCCGCCTTCGCGGCCTACTACCGGCTCGTGCTGCAGCGCGGGGCCGCGGCGCCCCAGCGCCGGCGCATCGTCGGCTCGGCGCGCGAGATTGCCCCCGTGCTGCACGCCGCCTGGATCAGCTTCGCCACGCCGGAGGCCGACCTGCGAGCGCTCCTGCCCGCGATCCGATGCCCGGTGCTGGTCGCCTGGGCCGCGCGCGACCAGCTGATCCAGCTCCGGCGCTGCCGTCCCGCGCTGGCGCGCTTTCCCTCCGCCCGCCTGGAGACGTTCGCCGCCGGCCACGCTCCCCACCTGGAGACCCCGGAGCTCTTCGAAGCCGCGCTCGACCGCTTCCTGGAGCCGCTGCGCGAGGAGTCCCCCCGGCGGAACGCTCACGTGGTGTAGGCGGCGTTGAAGTGCACGTACGCGACGGTGAGGTCGGAGGTGAGCATGCGCCCCCGCCCCCGCCCCCGTCCGAGCGCGAGCTGCAGGCGAAACTCACGACGCGCCATGCGCCGCCGCGCGCGCACCAGCGCACCTGGAATCGGCCGGCCCCGCCGTGACACCGCCACCCCGTCGATGGTCACGTCGATGCGGTCCGGGTCGAGCGCCACGCCCGCCGTGCCGGCGGCGCACACGAAGCGGCCCCAGTTCGGGTCGCCGCCCGCGAACGCCGCCCGGCACAGCGTCGAGGTGGCGATCGCGCGCGCGACCCGCTGCGCATCCGCGTCGCGTCGTGCACCCGTCACCACGACCTCCACCAGACGTGACGCTCCCTCGCCGTCGAGGACGACCAGCCGGGCGAGCTCCTCGAGCACCTCGGCGACCGCGCGCGCGAAGCGCCGGTAGCCCGCCGACCCGGGTGCCACCCTCCGGTTGCCGGCAGCGCCGCTCGCCAGCAGCAGCACGGTGTCGTTCGTGCTCATGTCGCCGTCGACGCTGACCGCGTTGAAGCTGGTCGCCACGCCGTCGGTGAGGGCTCGGCGTGCGACGCGACGCTCGACGACGGCGTCGGTCAGCACGAAGACGAGCAGCGTCGCCATGTCGGGGGCGATCATGCCGGCGCCCTTGCCCATGGCGGCGATCGTGACCGCGCGTCCGCCGAGGCGCGTTCGCCGGACCGCGGTCTTCGGGAAGGCGTCGGTGGTCATGATGGCCCGGGCCGCCTCGGGGAAGCCGCCCGATCCGAGCGCCTGGTGGGCGGCGCGCACGCCACGCAGGAGCCGGGGGCCCGGCACCGGCACGCCGATGCGGCCCGTGGCGCACGCGAGCACGCCCTCCGCCGGCACGCCGAGCAGCTCGGCCGCGAGCGCCGTCGACACCTCGACGATGCGCAGCCCCTGGCGCCCGGTGCACGCGTTGGCGTTCCCGCGTGCACCAGGACCGCCGAGGCGTTGCCGGTGCGCAGCCGCGCGCGGGTCGTCACCACCGGCGCCGCCTTCACGCGGTTGGTGGTGAGGACGCCGGCCGCCACGCCGGGGGCGTCGAGGGCGATGAGGGCGACGTCGGGCCCGCGCGTCTTGAAGCCCGCTCGCACTCCGGCGAAGCGGAAGCCGGGCACGCGCACGCGGTGAGCGCGCCGCGGTAGCTTCACGCGTGCGCCCTCACGCCTGGGCGCCGTGGCACTTCTTGTACTTCTTCCCGCTGCCGCACGGGCAGGGCTCGTTGCGGCCCACCTTGTCGGCGTCGCGGCGAACCGTCTCCACCTTCTGCGGACCCGCCGGCGCCTCGCCGTGGGACAGCCGCAGGCGGGTCGTGGCCTGGCGCTGTCGGCGCTGGGATCGGCCACGGCGGCGGGCATGGGCGGCTCGAAGTCGCCGCCCTCGACGGCGACGTCCAGGGCCGCGGCGGGCCGCGCCTGCGCGGCGGCGGGCTGCGCCTGGAGCTGGACGCTCATCAGCTTCTCGACCACGTCCGCCTCCATGCGACGGACCAGCTCCTCGAACAGGTCGTACCCTTCCTTCTGGTACTCCTGCAGCGGGTTCTTCTGGCCGTAGCCGCGCAGCCCGATGCCCTCCTTCAGGTGGTCCATGCTGAGCAGGTGATCCTTCCACAGCGTGTCGAGGGTCTGCAGCCAGATGACGCTCTCGAGGTGGCGCATCACGGGCGGGGTGAACATGGCCTCGCGCTCGGCGTAGGCCTGCCGCACGCGCTCGGGCAGCATCTCCTCGACCTGCGCCGCCCGCGTGCATCCCGCGGCCGCCTCGACGAGACCGAGGCGGAGGTTGAACTGGGCGAACACCGCGTCGTCGAGGGTCTTCCGGTCCCACTCGTCGGGCGCCACCTCGTCGCTGCAATGGCTGGCGACCAGATCCGCGGCGAGACCCTCGGCCATCTCGAGCACGTCGTCACCGAGGTCGTCACGCGACAGCAGATCGCGCCGCCGGGCGTAGATGACCTCGCGTTGCTTGTTCATCACGTCGTCGTACTCGAGGAGGTGCTTGCGGATGTCGAAGTTGTGCCCCTCGACCTTCTCTGCGCGTTGGCGATGGCGCGGGTGATGAGGCGATGCTCGATCGGCACGCCCTCCTCCATGCCGAGGCGCTTCATCAGGCCCTGCATGCGGTCGGCACCGAAGATGCGCAGCAGGTCGTCCTCCAGCGAGAGGTAGAAGCGCGACGCTCCCGGATCGCCCTGCCGGCCGGCACGGCCGCGCAGCTGGTTGTCGATGCGGCGGCCTCGTGCCGCTCGGTGCCGACGATGTAGAGCCCGCCCGCGGCGACCACCTTCTCGCGCTCCGCCGCGCACAGCTCCTGGTACCGCACCAGGCTCTCGCGGTAGCGCTCCGCGTACTCCTGGGGCGCCTTCTCCATCTGCTCGCGAATGTCCTCCACGGCGTTGATGTACTTGACCCGCGCGTCCTCGTAGCGCCGCTCGGCGGCGCGCTGTCCCTCCTCGAAGGGGGCGCGCGCGGCATCGTACTCCCGCTCGATCTCGACGTAGGCCTGCTCGGCCTCCTCGTAGGTCTGACGCCAGGTGGCGAGCTCGCCGTTGCCCGCTGCCGGCCCTTTCACCAGCACGGCGAGCTCGAGCTGCGCCAGGCCGCGCTCGTACTCGGAGCGGCGCTCGTTCAGCTCGCGCGCCACGTCGTCGTCGCGCTGCCCGTCCTCGCTCCAGCGGCGCAGCATCTCGTCGTACCGGGCCCGGATCGACTCGAGCTCCGAGCGCTCCGCCACGACGCCGCCGGCGGCCCCGACCTCGAGGAGCGTCGCCTCCATCTCCTCCTTGACCCTGGCATATCGGCGGGGATGGTCGCGGTCGCGGATGGCGGGATCAGCTCGACCGAGCTCACCTCCTCGTAGCGGGCGCGCACCGCCCGGTAGGGTGACAGGTCGCGCAGCTTGCGATCGGCCTCGGTGAGCTTCGCGAGCGCGGTCGAGCGCCGCTGCTCCAGGTCCGCCAGCGCGACGCCGTGCCGCTCCTGCAGCTGCTGCAGGTCCTCGTCGTACTGCTCGCGCAGGCTGCGCAGCACGTCCTCGTAGCGCGAAGCACCGGCCGAGGCCCCCGCCAGCCTGGCCGAGCCGCGCATCCACTCGTTCTCCATCTCGGCCCGGGCGAGGAACTCCGGGTTGCCGCCGAGCAGGATGTCGGTGCCGCGGCCGGCCATGTTGGTGGCGATGGTGACCTGCTCGAAGCGGCCCGGCCTGCGCGATGATGTTGGCCTCGGCCTCGTGGTTGACGGCGTTCAGCACGTTGTGCTTGATGCCGCGTCTTCTTCAGCATCTTCGAGAGCCGTTCGGACTTCTCCACCGACATCGTGCCGACGAGGACCGGCTGCCCGCGCTCGTGGCACTCGGCGATCTGCTCGACCACGGCGTCGAACTTCTCGCGCTCGCTCTTGTAGACGACGTCGGGGTGATCGATCCGGCGCATCTGCTTGTTCGGCGGCACGACGACGACGTCGAGCTTGTAGATCTTCTTGAACTCGACCGCCTCGGTGTCGGCCGTGCCGGTCATGCCGCCGAGCTTGTGGTACATGCGGAAGTAGTTCTGGATGGTGATCGTGGCGAGCGTCTGGTTCTCGCGCTCGATCCGCACGCCTTCCTTCGCCTCGACGGCCTGGTGCAGGCCGTCCGACCAGCGCCGGCCCGGCATGAGAC
This sequence comes from uncultured delta proteobacterium, assembly GCA_963815115.1. Taxonomy (GTDB): domain Bacteria; phylum Desulfobacterota; class Binatia; order DP-6; family DP-6; genus CAVQLX01. The sequence continues at coordinate 138,752 of CAWFFN010000008.1, forward strand.
GGCCGGTGAACTCGTCGACGATGATCACCTGGCCGTCCTTCACGATGTAGTCGACGTCGCGCTTGAAGAGGGTGTGCGCCTTCAGCGCCTGGTTGACGTGGTGCAGGATGTCGATCTGGCTCGGGTCGTAGAGGTTCGGGATGCTGAGCATGCGCTCGATCTTGGCGACGCCGTCCTCCGTCAGCATGGCGTTGCGGTACTTCTCGTCGACCGTGTAGTCGCCCACCTCGCGGCGCGCTCCTCGCGCAGCCGCGGGATGATGCGGTCGCACTGAGTAGTAAGTTGTCGTCGACTCCTCCGCCGGGCCGGAGATGATCAGCGGCGTGCGCGCCTCGTCGATGAGGATGTTGTCGACCTCGTCGACGATGGCGTAGTGCAGCTCGCGCTGGACGTACTCGTCGAGCGAGAACTTCATGTTGTCGCGCAGGTAGTCGAAGCCGAACTCGTGGTTGGTGCCGTAGGTGATGTCGGCGCGGTAGGCGTCCTTGCGCTCGACCGCGCGCAGGTTCAGCATGCGGTAGTCCTTGACGACGTAGGTGGGGTCGAAGAGGAAGCTGGTGTCGTGCACGATCGAGCCCACCGTGAGGCCGAGGAGGTGGTAGATCGGCCCCATCCACTGCACGTCGCGGCGCGCCAGGTAGTCGTTGACCGTGACCAGGTGGGCGCCCCGGCCGGTGAGCGCGTTCAGGTAGAGCGGCAGCGTGGCGACCAGCGTCTTGCCCTCGCCGGTCTTCATCTCGGCGATCGTGCCCTGGTGGAGCACGATGCCGCCGAGGAACTGCACGTCGTAGTGGCGCAGCCCGATGGTGCGCCGCGAGGCCTCGCGGACGGCCGCGAAGGCGTCGGGGAGGATCTCGTCGAGCGACACCTCCTCGGCGGTCACCTGCGCCCTCCACTCCGCGGTGCGGGCGGGGAAGGCCGAGTCGGGGAGCGCGCGGTACGTCTCCTCGAGCCGGCCGATCTCCTCGACGAGCGGTGCGAGGCGCTTGATCGTGCGCTCGTTGGCGCTCCCGAAGAGCCGGGTGAGCAGGGTCGGCATCGAAGCGCGCTATTGTTTCCGCGAGCCCCGCGAGGGTCAAGTGCGGGGAGGCTCCGTCCTCACTCGACACGGGCCTGCAGCGCCTGGGGCGCGCGCTGCAGCTCCAGGTGGCGGGTCGCGCCGGCACGCTCGAGGCGTCCGAGGAGCACGTCGACGGTGGGCTCGATGCGCTCGATGAACGGGCGCGGGTAGACGCCGATCCAGACCATGAAGACGACCATGGAGGCCGCCACGAAGACCTCGCGCCGGTTCAGGTCGGCGAGCGACCGGTTGGACTCGTGGGTGATCGGGCCGAAGGCCACCCGCTGGTACATGGTGAGCATGTAGACCGCCCCCAGGATGATGCCCACGGTGCCCACGGCGCCGGCGACCGGGTGCGCACGGAACGCGCCGCTCAGGATCAGGAACTCGCCGACGAAGCCGTTGAGGCCCGGCAGGCCGATCGAGGACAGCGTCACCACGAGGAAGAACGCCGACCACAACGGCACGGTGCCCCAGATGCCGCCGTACTGGGAGATCTCGCGGGTGTGCGTCCGGTCGTAGATGAGCCCGACGAGGATGAAGAGCGCGCCGGTCGAGAGCCCGTGGTTGACCATCTGGAGCACGCCGCCGGTGATCCCCGTGAGGTTGAAGGCGTAGAGCCCGAGCATCACGAACCCCATGTGGCTCACCGACGAGTACGCCACCAGACGCTTCATGTCGGGCTGCGGGTAGGCGACGAGCGCGCCGTAGACGATGCCGATCACCGCCAGGACCATGACGAGCGGGAAGGCGTCCTGGGCCGCCAGGGGGAACATGGGGATCGAGAAGCGCAGGAAGGCGTAGGCGCCCATCTTGAGGAGCACGCCGGCGAGGTCGACCGATCCGCCGGTCGGGGCCTCGGTGTGGGCATCCGGCAGCCACGTGTGGAACGGCACCATCGGCACCTTGATCATGAACGCGAAGGTGAAGGAGGCGAACAGCCAGACCTGCTCGGTGTAGGTGAGCGGCGTGCCGTAGAGGGTGGTGATGTCGAAGCTGGGCGCCCCGGTGGCCTGCGCGTGGCGCAGCGACAGGTAGATGACGCCGACGAGCATGAATGCGCTGCCGGCGAGCGTGTAGAGGATGAACTTGGTCGCGGCGTACTGGCGCCGGCCGTGCCCCCAGATCCAGATGACGAACGCCATCGGGATCAGCATGAACTCCCAGAAGAAGAAGAACAGCAGGAGGTCGGTGGCGCACAGCGCCCCCAGCATGGCGCTCTCGAGCACCAGCATGAACACCATGAAGAGGCGCACGCGCTCGGTGATGTCGGTCCAGGCGGCGAGGACGACGACCGGCGTGAGGAAGGTGGTCAGCAGGATGAGCCACAGAGAGAAGCCGTCCACCCCCATCGCATAGTCGACGCCGAGCGCCGGGATCCACGGCACACGCTCGCGAAGCTGGAGGGTGCCCACCGCCGGATCGAAGTCCGCCAGCATGACCAGCGCGAGCACGAACGGGACGAGCGCGAGCACGAACGCCGCGACCCGCGGGACCCGCACCGGCTCGGCCGGCAGGAGCTGCACGACGATCGCAGCGACCAGCGGCGAGAAGACGATCAGGCTGAGGACGGGCACACCCGTCATCCGACGGGCTCCCCGGAACGGGCCGTGGCCACCGCGGCTCTATGCCGGATGGCCGGAGCACCCGCAAGCGCAGCGCCGCGGGGCGACCGTGCGGCGGCTCGCGACGGACTCCGCATTGACCTCGGAGGCCCGGCCATAGTACCGCCGCGGCGCCGAACCCGCCGTGCGGGTATCGCCAGCCACCGATGCGCCGCGTCCGCGATCGTCTGCCGGCCCTGGTCTTCCCGGCGCTGCTCGTGCTCACCGCCGGGTGGTGGGTGTTCGGCTACATGGCGAGGCGCGAGGGCATTCCCTCCTACGACATCTACGCCTCCTCCTACCCGAACATGGTGTACGCGCTGCGCAGCCTGCGCGAGGGCTACGGCCTCCTGTGGAATCCCCTTCAGAACTGCGGACAGCCCTTCCCTCCCGCAACCGCGCTCAGCGCCTTCTACCCCCTGAACCTCGTCTTCCTCGTCGTCGACGTCGACCGCGGCGTGCTCGTCATCGCATTCCTCCACCTCGTCCTCGCCGCCCTCGGCACCTACCTGCTGTGCCGCGAGATCGGCCTCGGCCGTCCCGCGGCGTTCTGCGGCGCCATCAGCCTGGAGCTGGGGAATCACCTGTGCTGGCTCGCCGGGTGGCATCCGATCCCGATCCTCGGCGCCCTCGTCTGGCTGCCCTGGGCGCTGCGCTGGTGCGAGCGCATCCTGCGCGTTCCGACCTGGCGGGCCGGCCTCTGGCTCGCCATCGTGCTGGCCCTCTCCTTGCTCGCGGCATTCCCGCAGAACACGACGTTCATCTACCTGCTCCTGGCGCTCCGCATCGCCTGGGAGGCGGTGACGGTCGGGACGCGGCCCGTCATGCGCGCCTCGGGCGTGCTGGTGCTCGGCCTCCTCCTTCCCCTGGCGCTGGCCGCGGCCCAGCTGATTCCGGGTTCCGAGTTCGCCGCCCGCTCCCTGCGCAACCATCGGCTCGAGCTCACGGAGATGCGCGGCGGCAATCCCCTCTTCGACTGGACGGCGTTCCGCACGGCCCTCGCCCAGCGTGCCTACCAGTTCTGGCCCGGATCCATCGCGTTCGCCGCCCTGGCGCCGCTCGCGCTCGTCGCGCGCGCAACGCGCCGGCAGGCGGGGCTCTACGCCCTCGTGGTCGCAGCCTCCGTGGCCCTCGCCATCGACGGACCGGTGCTGCGTGCGTCCCTCCACGTTCCCCTCGGCCGGACGTTCCGTTTCCCCGATCGCCGTCTCTGGATCGCCGCCTTCGGCGCCGCCATGCTGACGGCGCTCGGCGCGCAGGCGCTCGCCGGCGGCGCCGCCGGCTGGCGGCCTGCACGCGCGCTGCTCGTGCTCGCCGGCGCTGCCATCCTGTGGGGACTGGGAGGCACCCGTCCTCCGCCCGCCGAGCTGTGGACGGTCGCCGGCCTCGCGCTCCTCGCGGCGCTGCCGGCGATGCGGGGTGCCCGCGGCGACCGCGCGCCCGGGGCCGGCCTGGCAGCGGCCGCCGTGGTCGCCGCCTTCACGCTCTTCGCATCACGCTTCATCCTGTTCACCTACGCTGACGGCGACGCGCTCCTCGGCTCGGACGCGCCCGCGTTCGAGCTGCTGCGCAGCCGCATGACCGCCCAGGACCGTTTCTACGCCGTGGCGCCGAACGCGCGCCTGGGTCTCACCTACAAGATCGCCTCCGTGACCGGCCTGCCGTCCACTACTGACTACGAGGCCCAGACCTCGCGTCGCTTCGCCGAGCTCGAGGTGATGATGCGCCTCGGCCGGCCGATGACCACCATCAACGACTACAACCTGCGCTTCACGCAGGCGCCGCGGAACCGCCGCATCTTCGACCTGCTGGCAGCGCGCTACCTCCTGGTCGATCCGCATGGCGAGCACCTTCCCGGCCCGCTCCTCGCCTCGCTGCGCGAGGTCGGGACGGCCGGCGACGTGGTGCTCTACGAGAACCCCCAGGCCTTCCCCCGCGCCTTCTACGTCGCGACCGCGGTCACCGAGACCGAGCCCGTCCGCAGCCTCGAGATGCTCGCCACCGGCGACCTCGATCTCCACCGCACGGTGATCCTGAGCGCTCCTCCGCCACCCGGCGCCGGCGGCGGATCGCCGGGCGCCACCGGCGAGGTTCGCATCGAATCGGACCGCGCGGAACGCGTGCAGCTCGCGGTGCACGCCGACGCTCCCGGCTTCGTCGTCCTCACCGATCAGGACTATCCCGGCTGGTCGGTCACCGTGAACGGCGAGCCCGCCCCGCTCCTGCCGGCGAATCACGCCTTCCGTGCCGTGCCCGTCCCCGCCGGCGAGTCGACCGTCGTGTGGATCTACCGGCCGTGGTCGCTCTGGATCGGCATCGGCATCTCGCTCGTCACCTTCATCGCGGTCGCCGTCGCGTTGTCGTGGCCTGCCGGCCGCCGCGCGCCGTGAAGCCCGCGTGGCTCACGCGCGGTCGATGCGCACCGCCGACTCGACGCGCGAGCCCAGGAAGCGCTGGCCGATGCGGACGAAGCGATCGGGCGCGTCGGTGACGAAGAAGCTGGTCGAGCCCGGACCGTTCGCTCGCACGGTCCCGTCGGCCTCGAGCCGGGCCGCGACCTCGCGCGCGGTCTCCTCCGCCGAGTCGACGAGCGTCACCGACGGCCCCATCACCTCGGTGATCAGCGCCTTCAGCAACGGATAGTGCGTGCAGCCGAGGATCAGGGTGTCGATCCCGCTGCGCGCGAGGCTCGAGAGGTAGGTCTCGGCAACGTTGCGCGCGACGGGTCCCTCGGTCCAGCCCTCCTCGGCGAGCGGGACGAAGAGCGGGCACGGGCGCGTGAAGAGCTCCAGGTGTGGGGCGTGCGCCCGGAGCGAACGCGTGTAGGCGCCGGAAGCGATCACCGCTTCGGTGCCGATGACGCCGACGCGGCCGTTCCGGGTCGCCCGGACGGCCGCCCGGGCTCCGGGTTCGACGACGCCGATCACCGGCACCGGCACGTGCGCCCGCAACGTCTCGAGCGCGGTGGCGGTGGCCGTGTTGCAGGCGATGACCAGCAGCTTCAGGTGGCGCTCGACCAGGAAGTCGGCGCTCTCCAGCGCGTAGCGCGTGACGATCTCCGGCGACCGGCTGCCGTACGGATAGCGTCCGGTGTCGCCCAGGTAGATCAGGTGCTCGTTCGGCACCGCGCCCAGCACGGCGTGGAGCACGGTGAGGCCCCCGACCCCGGAGTCGAAGATGCCGATGGCGGCGTCGCGGTCCATCGTGGCTGGCGCGCGCCCCATATGCCGGACGCCGGCAGCGCTCACAAGCGGCCGGACGGACGTTCGGGCGCGGCGAGCCACCCGCGCAGCGCGCGCCAGAGGTCGTCGCGTCCGGCCCCCGTCCGGGCGGAGAAGCCGACGACCGGCGTGCCGGTGCGCGCGCGCAGGGCCGCGAGCGCGGCACCCGCCGCCGCCCGCCCGAGCTTGTCGAGCTTGGTCGCGACGACCGCCGCGGGCAGCCCGACGTGGGCGAGGAACTGGAGCAGCTGCTCCTCCTCGTCCTCGGCGCCGCGCCGGGCGTCGACCAGGAGCGCGACGCCGCGCAACGTCGGCCGCTCGCGCAGGTAGGCCTCGACCAGGGGTCCCCAGCTCCGGCGCTCGGCCTCGGGGCCGACGGCGAAGCCGTAGCCCGGGAGATCCGCGACGACGAAGCGCTCGTTGACGAGGAAGTAGTTGATCTGCCGCGTGCGACCCGGCGTCCCGCTGGTGCGCGCCAGCCCGCGGCGGCCGAGCAGCGCGTTCAGCAGCGACGATTTCCCGACGTTCGAGCGACCCGCGATCGCCACCTCGGGACCGTGCGGCGGCGGGCCGCCGCCCGGCGTGGCCGCGGCGCCGAGAAACCGGGCCGCGGTGATCTTCACACGGGTGCTCAGCCCGCGGGCGGTGGGGCGGGTTTGTCGATCCCGAGCGCCTTGTTCACGATGTCGACCTGCCGGATGTAGGTCTCGCGGAGCGCTCCCTTCTGCAGGGAGTCGACCAGCAGCGGCGACTTGTCCTTGCTCGTCTGCTTGAAGGTCAGGGTCGTGCCCTTGCCGTCGGGGCTCGGCGTCAGCTTGTACTCGGAGTTGATGTCCGCGAGCTTGAAGTCGACCGACTTCTGCTCGATGCGCTTCTCGCTCGGGAAGAACTGGATCTGGTTCCGGATGTTCTGCACCTTGAAGCCGGGCGGCAGGATGTCGAGCTTGAAGACCAGGTCGACGACCTTGGTGTCGCCGTCCTTGCTGACCAGCTCCGACTTGAGGATGTTGTCGGGCGCCATCTCGTGCATCCGCTCCGGCTGGATCATGGCCTCCCACACCTTGTCCACCGGCGCGTCGATCTTGGAGGTGAAGTTCACCTTCCAGGTGTCGCCATCCTTCACGATGCTCTCGGTCGAGATCTCCTTGACCGGGCCTTCCTGGGTCCGGCTGCATCCGCCGCAGCCGGCGAAGCCGACGGCGAGGGCGAGAAGGGCGAGGGAGACACATCTCATGGGGCGCTCTTAGCCGAAGCCGCCCGGGACGCACAAGGCCCCACTCCGGGCGGCGGTCAGCGGCCGGTGTCGAACAGCACGCGCAACACCGAGCGCACGATGCGCAGCGTGTCGGCCCACGGCCGGTAGTGGCTCACGCGCTCCGCGATCGGCGGGTAGTGGACGCGGACGGGAACGCCGCGCACGTCGATACCGCGACGTGCGGCGCGCAGGAGCACCTCGGTCTCGAAGTCGTAGCGGCTGCCGCGGGTGTCGAGGGCGAGCGTCGCGGCGATCGGGTAGACCCGGAAGCCGGATTGCGTGTCGGGCAGCGGCCGCCCCGCGAGCCAGCGCATGAACCGGTCGGCCACCCAGTTGCCGAATCGGGCGGAGCGCTTGATGGCGAATCCCTCTTTCCGCCGCACGCCGACCACGATGGCGTCCGGCGCCGCGTCCGCCGCGGCCAGCAGCGCCGGGATCTCCTCGGGCAGGTGCTGCCCGTCGGCGTCGAGGGTCAGCGCGCGCTCGAACCCGGCCGCAGCGAGATGGCGCAAGCCGGTCACCAGCGCCGCCCCCTTCCCGTGATTGACGGGATGGCGCAGCACCTCCGCGCCCGCCGCCGCCGCTCGCGCCGCGGTGTCGTCGGCGGAGCCGTCGTCGACCACCACGACCGGCGCGAGCACGGGCAGCGTGCCGGCGACGACCGCGGCGATGCTCGTGGCGGCGTTGTAGGCCGGCACGAGCGCCGCGGTGCGGGGCGGACTCACGCCCGCGCGGGCGCGGGCGACGTCGCGAGCCAGTCGCGCACGCCCACGCGGACATAGGTTGCCACGCGGCGCGCGAAGCGCGGCTCGCCGAGCAGCGTGCGCGCGAGCCCCCAGAGCACGTCGCGCCGCGAGTAGAAGGTCCGGTAGGCGCGCCGGAACCAGCGCTCGAGCGTCTCCGGGGTGAGGCCGTGCGGCACGAACACCCAGTGCATGCCGTTCATGCGTTCCCAGTCCTCGTCGAAGGTGCCCTGGCTGCGGATCGCGGCGTAGGACGGCGTGCCGGGAAACGGCGTGAACTTCGTGATCTGCACCAGGTCGAGCGGCGCGTGGCGCAGGAAGGCCACCGTCTCGCGCAGGCTGTCCTCGTCCTCGGTGGGATGCGCCATCATCAGGAGACCCTTCGCCCGGATGCCGGCGGCGCGGGTCAGGCGAAGGGTCTCCAGGAGCCGCGGCAGCTTCACCTCGCGCTTCACCACGTCGAGCACGCGCTGCGAGCCCGACTCGATGCCGTAGGCGATCTGCCAGCAGCCGGCGCGCTGCATGAGACGGAGCGTGTCGAGGTCGAGCAGGTTGGGATGGCTGTTGCAGCTCCAGGTGAAGCGGAAGCCCTCGCCGAGGAAGCGCTCGCACAGCTCGACGACTCGCGGGCGGCTCACCGTGAAGAGGTCGTCGTAGAAGAGCACGTGGCGCACCCCGAGGGCCGACAGCCGGCGGCACAGGGCGACGACGTAGTCCACGCCGTGGAACCGCCCGCGCCGGCCGCTGGTGGAGCGGTCGCAGAACGTGCAGGAGAACGGACAGCCACGCGACGTCACGATACTCGCGACCGGCGTGTGGCGGTAGTTGAACACGTTCGGCTGGAAGCGCACCGGGAACTCCGGGAGCACATCCCAGGCCGGCGGCGGCAGGCGGTCGAGCGCCTCGCCGTCGAGATAGGGGGCGCGAGCGGTGGCGCGCACGCCGTCAGCGGCGCGCCGGACGAGGCCGGCGACGCCGCCGGGGTCGTCACCACGCGCGAGCCGCTCGATCAGCTCGGGGTACGAGCGCTCGCCCTCCCCGACGATCCCGTAGTCGAACGCGGGAAAGGCGTTCAGGGTGCGCTCGGGAATCGCGCTCACGTGCGGACCGCCCACGGTGATCGTCGCGCGCGGCACGAGCTCCTTCACCCGGGCGGCGAGGCGCCCGGCGTTGGTGACGGAGATGGTCGTGGCGCTGATGCCGACGTGGTCGGGATCGCCGGCCGCGACCGCCCGGGCGACCTCCTCGAGCGGCGTCCCCGTCCGCTTGCCATCCACCATGTGGACGCGATGGCCAGCGGCACGTATCACCGCCGCGAGGGTGAGGGTGCCGATGCCCGGCATGTCCTCCTCGCCCTCCCGGATCCGATCCATCCGCCGGTCCCAGCACACGTAGGGTGGCTCGACCAGGACGACGGTCTGCGGGCGCACGGGCAGCCTATAGCGAAAGTCGGTCCGCGCGACCACCCGCGAGTGCGCGCCGGCGGGCGAGCGGCGCGGATCAGATCGCGAGCGCGTCCAGGGCGGTGGCGAGGCGCTCGACGTCGTCACCGAGCGGGCGATCCTCGACGAGCGGCGGCACGATGCCGCGCACCGCGGCGTATGCCGCGCGGGTGCCGGCGCCGAGGCCGTCCTTGCCACGCAGATCCACCGCCTCGGCCGCGGCCAGGAGCTCGATCGCCACCACCCGGCGTGCGTTCTCGAGCAGGAGCCGCGCCTGTCGCACCGCCACCGTCCCCATGCCGACCACGTCCTGGTTGTTGGCATTGGTCGGCACCGAGCCGAGCGAGGCCGGGTGGGCCAGCACCGCGTTCTCCGCCACGGTCGCGCTGGCGCAGTACTGCAACCCCATGAGGCCGCTGCGCAGCCCGGCGGAATCGCGGATCAGGAACGGCGGCAGGCCGTCGTTGGTGGCCGGGTCGAGCAGGCGTGCCAGCCGGCGTTCCGAGAACAGCGCCACCTCCGCCAGCGCGACCTTGAGGTGGTCCGCCGCCAGGGCCAGCGGCTGGCCGTGGAAGTTGCCGGCATGCAGCACCGTATCCTCCTCCGGGAAGAAGACCGGGTTGTCGGTGACGGCATTGATCTCGACGCTGACGACGTCACGCACGTGGGCGATGGTGGCGCGCACGGCGCCCAGCACCTGCGGCACGCAGCGCAGCGTGTATGCGTCCTGGACCGGCCGGGCGCGCGCGTCGCCGGGGACACCCCGGGCCGCGGTATCGTGCAGGCGGCGGCTGCCCGCGAGCAGCGCCCGCAGGTGGGCTGCCGACGCGAGCTGCCCCGGCTGCGGGCGGACGCGATGCACGCGCTCGTCGAAGGCCTCCGGGTTGGCGCCGAAGACCTCGATGACGAGCGCCGCCGCGGTCTCGGCCGCCGCCACGAGTCGCTCCGCACCGACCACGACGAGCGCGGCTTGCCCTGCCTCGCACGAGGTCCCGTTCATCATCGCCAGCGCCTCGCGACCGTCCAGCGCGAGGGGTGTCAGTCCCGCCTCGTCGAGCGCTGCGGCCGCCGGGAGACGGCGCCCGTCGCGCTCGACCACGCCCTCGCCCGCCACGACCCGCGCCACATGCGCCAGCTCGACCAGATCGCCGCTGGCGCCCACCGAGCCGATCTCGGGCACCAGCGGCACGATGCCGGCGTTCAGCAGGGCGACGAGCATCTCGACCACCGCCGGACGCACGGCCGAGCGTCCCTGCGCCAGCGTCTGCGCGCGCACGGCCATCGTCGCGCGCACGACCTCGATGGGATGGGGCGGCCCGAGGCCGGTCGCGTGGCTGCGCACCAGGTTGAGCTGGAAGCGCGCCGTGTCGGCCGGCGACACGGGTCGGTCGCACAGCGGACCACAACCGGTATTGAGACCGTAGACCACGCGGCCGGCCGCGACCAGGCGCTCGAGCTGACGGTGCGCGCGAGCCAGCCGATCGCGGGCGGTGGCATCGAGCACCACCGGCGCGCCCGGAGCGATGCGACCGACGGTCTCGAGCGTGAGCGGCGCGCCGCCGCCGAGCACCTCCGGGGCCCGCACGGAACGCGACCCTAGCCAACGGAACCGAGCGGCGCAATCCACGACGATGCGGTCGGAGTTTGAACCGCCACTGCCACTTTGCTAACCGCGTTGCATGCGATGTGCCGCTCTGCTCGGTCTCGGTGTCCTCGCGGCCGGGCTCGTCACGGCCTGCGCGCCGCACGACAGGGCCGTCGCCGACCCGCGCGTCGGTCATGCGTTCTACCTGTGCTGCAACCTGCACTACGACAAGCCGGAGATCACCGACGCCAACTACAGCCAGGGTACGCTCGTTCCGTTCGCGACCCGCGTCGAGATCGTGAAGGTGACCAGGCAGGGCGTCGTGTTCAAGCCGGCCGGGCACGCGCAGCTCACCCTGGAGTACAAGCACGGCGGCAAGGCGGTCGCCTTCGACCAGTACCTGAGCCGCCTCTTCGTCACCGACGATCCGAGACTGAAGCTGCGCAAGGTGCCGGCGCGGCAGGTGAAGCAGATGGAGAGCGGCACCGTGACCCCGGGCATGAGCAAGGACCAGGTGCTGATGACGCTCGGCTATCCGCCGGGCGATCGCACCCCGTCGCTCGAGGCGGCCACGTGGACGTACTCTGCGAGCCCGTCGCAGACGTTCACCGTCTCGTTCGACGGCGGCGGCCGCGTGACGCAGGTCACGCGGCCGCGATGACCCGCCGCCTCGCCTTCCGGCACGGGCCTTGTTCGGCAAGCCTACCCTGAACAGCGCGGTTGTGCGGCTATCTGCCGGCGGCGTCATCCGCGCGGTCGGCGAGGGCGTCGGCGATCGCGGGCGAAGGGGTCGAGCCTCGATCGCTTACCGCGAGTCAGCGGGTCCGGTCCCACCGGGCAGACGCGTGCAGAAGCGGCTGATATGGGACCGTCATGACCATACGATCGAATCGAATGGCCGCACTCCTCATCATGCTCGGGACCGCGGCTGCCGTAGGCAAGTCGGTGCCGATCCACGCCGAGGATCAGATGATCACCTTGAACCCGCAGACATTGAAGTGGATCGCGATCCCCGACATGCCCGCCTGTGCGACTGCTGCGATTCTTCGCGGCAATCCGCGCTGGGGGCCGGCATGGGTGCTCCTCAGGCTGGCGTCAGGCTGCCAGGTCCCGTGGCACTGGCACAAGGCGAACGAGACTCTGCTGGTCATCAGCGGGCGTGGCACCGTGACGGCGAAGGACGGGCCGCCCCTCGTGTTCGTGCCGGGCGCATTCTCCTACCTGCCCAGCCAACACGTGCACCAGGCCAGCTGCTCTCGCACGTGTGTGCTCTTCAACAGCGCCGATGCTGCGTTCGACATCCACTACGTGGGGGCGAGCGGGGAGGAGATCTCCTCCGAAGAGGCACTGCGACCCGCTCCGACGCCTGCCCCGAGGCCCAGGGGGAAGAGGCGATGACGGGTCAGCCGCCGCCTTGCTGCGTCGGGCTTTGCCGTGCCGGGCGAAGATACCGGTCGAACCACGCAAGCGTGGCCTGCCACGCGGTGGTCGCCTCCTCCGGCTGACGGAAGTTGAAGAAGCGCCCTCCGTCGGGCACCAGCAGGACCTCGGCGGTGTGGCCGGCGGCTTTCATACGCGCGGCCATGCGCTGTGATTCCTCCGGAGGGATCAGTGTCTCCTGTGCTCCATGCACGAACAGAACGGGGGCGTGGACATACTCGGCCATGGACAGGGGCGAAGCCAGGTTGAGCTTCGATTGGAAATCGTCGTCGTCAGAAGCGCGGGATTCGACCCGCAGCTGCCAGCGCGCCAGGGCGAAGAGCGCGCGCGCCGAGAGGCCGGAGCGCTTACCCGCATACCAATGTGGGAAATCGGTGATCGGGTAGTAGGCCACGATCGCTTTGACGCGATCGGGGTCGTGCGCGGCCATGAGCAAGCTGACGACCGCACCTTCCGAGAAGCCGAGCGCGCCGATGCGGTTCTGATCGACTTCCGGATATGCCTGCATCGTATCGAGTATCAGCGTGAGGTCGCCGCTCGATTGCCAGGCGAACATGCTCCGGCGGTACTTTCCCTCGATCCGACGTTCGTAGTCAGCGGCGATCGCGACGTATCCGCGCGCCGCGAGATCCCAGACGACTCCACGCATGTCAGAGGCCGTCCGCTCTTCCTCCGGAAAAACGAGGACGGTGGGGAACGGGCCCGCGCCAGGCGGGCGCGCGCCCTCGATGTGCATCTTGAGATCATCGCGGGCGAAATCGGCCGACCAGACGGTCAGCTCGGGAGCCGCTTGGTGGGGATGAATCAGATAGTGATTCGTCTGCGCACAACTCACGAGCAGGATCACGCCGATTCCGAGCAGGGTCGGCGCGAGACCACGGATCCTCCGCGGCGATCCCGGTGCGTCGTCTCGATGGATCATTCCCGACGGCAGCGAGAGTGGTCGACGCGAGACGCCGCGACATCTCTCGGGATCGTCGGTGATCATCGCGATCATCGTACCGCTCCGGCGGAAGCACGCCATCCCAATAGACGCCGGGCGCTCCAGGCGGCTAGCGGCGAAGTGATCGGCGAGGCTCGGGCTCTTCGTCGGGTACCGTGATCGGGACGGCCGGCACCCTCGGCCAGACGTCATCGAACAGCAACCACTGCCACGGCCGCTCTCGCACCAGGCGTTCGTAGAAGCGCACGGTGGCATTGAAGGCCGCCGTCGTGTCGGCCGCGGTGACGGGATCGAACCGGCCGGCGATACGCAATTCATACCGCCGGATACCCGTCCGGAGCGTGAACACCGGGACGAGTGGCGCGCGCGCGATGCGGGCCAGGACGAACGGCCCGATCCGGAACGGCGCTGGGCGGCCGCAGAACTCGATCTCCCGCGCGCCCGGCAAGGGGCCCCACGGATCGATCTGCAAGCCGACGACCTCGTCGCGGCGAAGGGCCTGGAGCAGGGGGAGGGCGGCAAAGACGGAGCGGCCGGAGTAGATGACGTTGAAACCGTAACGCGTGCGGAGCCGGTGCATGAACTCGCGCGTGGTCGGGTTCGGCTCCGGCGCAACGACCAGATTCACCGGTCGACCGAGGTCGGAAAGAAAACGTGCGCCGATCTCCGACCCGCCGAAGTGAGCGGTGGGCACCACGAGCCCGCGGTGCTCCGCCAGGGCCGACTGGAAGAGCTCGGGATCAGGCACCGCGAGCGAAAGCGGCGGTGGGTGCGGGCCCCACTGCTCGAGGCTCTCGGTCATGGAACGGGCGAACTCGGCGAATACGCGGTATGCGTCCCGGCGCTCGCGGAGCCAGCCGCGCGGCCCGCGCACCTGCCGTTGATTGCGAAGCACGGCGGCACGGCGCTCCGACGCGATCGCGAAAATGATGCCCGCGATGACCGGCGGCGAGCCGCGCTTCCACCATTCGGGACCATACACGCAGCCGAGCTCCGCGAAGCGACGCCAGGCACCGCTGTCGAAACGTAGTGCGGCACGGACCTGCGCGAAGCTCATCGCGGGCGTTTCTCAATCGCCGTGAGGGTCGGGCGATCAACCCGAGAATGGAATCGGTGCACGCCTTCCCCCGCTTCCCGGTGCCGGGTCAGGCTGCCTCGCCCGTCGCCACATCACCCCGGATGATTGCCGTCCGCACACGGTAGCACTACGCGCATCAAACGTGCTCGTAGGGAATCCCCAATCTCGTGCGCTTGAGTGCTCCACCCCTCGGCCACACGAGCGTCACCACCGTACGCGGGTGCGCCTTGCCGGCGTCACGCTGGTCGGCTGGTCCACGCGCGGCTACGACGGCATGCGCGGGCAGACTCCCGAGGCCGTTGTCGAAAGAGTCGCTCGAACGCTCACCGACGGCGCGATCGTGATGCTGCACGATGCCGCCGAGCGCGACGACTTCGAGCCCGCGACCGTTCGCGCTCTGCCGCGACTCCTCGCGGTGCTCGACCGTCGCGGGCTCACGAGCATCGGGCCTCGATGCCCTGCTCGGTAGGCCGACGACGCCGAGGGCGTCCCGCCCCATTCCCCGCCAGAGGTCTACGGTCGGGGAGGACTTGGAGGCGTCTGCGAACGTCTGATAGGGTTCTCTCTCGGTCAGCTCAACCTCAAGAGGCCGTCGTGCCAGCTACCTGCACCTAAATGCCGCCAGGCATGAGTGTCACGCACGCCCCGGACGTGGCGGTGATCGGTGGCGGGCCGGCCGGCGCGGTGGCGGCCGCGATGCTGGCCCGCGCCGGGCTTCGCGTGGTCGTCCTCGAGCGCGAGCGATTTCCGCGCTACCACATCGGCGAGTCACTGCTCTCCGCCACCCTGCCGATCCTCGACGCGATCGGCGCCACGCCCCGCATCGAGGCGCACGGCTTTCTCCGCAAGCCCGGCGGCACCTTCCAGTGGGGGCGACAGAGCGAACCGTGGAGCTTCTGGTTCCGCGAGGATCCCGGCGGCCGGCCGCACGCCTTCCAGGTCATCCGCTCCGAGTTCGACCAGCTCCTGCTGGAGAATGCGCGCGATCGCGGCGCCGAGGTGCACGAGGAGCACGCCG
Organism: uncultured delta proteobacterium; assembly: GCA_963815115.1. Lineage (GTDB taxonomy): Bacteria > Desulfobacterota > Binatia > DP-6 > DP-6 > CAVQLX01. The sequence goes on from CAWFFN010000008.1 coordinate 154,141, forward strand.
TCGAGGAGATCGACGCCAGCGGCGCCACCCCGGTCCTGCGCGGGGTCACCGCGGACGGCGCGGCGTTCGCGGTCGCGCCCCGCTTCCTGATCGACGCCAGCGGACAGCGCGCGCTGCTCGGCCGCGCGCTGGGGCTGCGCCGCTTCAACCAGTTCTTCAAGAACCTGGCCATCTTCGGCTACTTCCGCGGCGCCGAGCGCCTGCCGGGCGAGCTGCGCAACCACATCCTGTCCGCCGCCTTCGCGGACGGCTGGTTCTGGTACATCCCGCTGCACGACGGCACCATGAGCGTCGGCGCGGTGGTCGACGTACGGCGCTGGGATCGGGTGGCCGCCGAGGATACCGAGGCCACCTACCGCGGACTGGTCGCGCGCTGCCCGGCGATCGCCGAGCGGCTGCGAAGCGCCACGCTGGTGTCGCCGGTGCGGATGATCCGCGACTACTCGTACGATTCGAGCCACTTCTGGGGCCGCGGCTGGCTCCTCGCCGGGGACGCCGCCTGCTTCATCGATCCCGTGTTCTCGACGGGCGTTCACCTCGCCTGCCTGTCGGGATTCCTCGGCGCCCGCGCGGTGCGCAGCGTGCTCCGCGGCGAGACCACGGAGGCGGAGGCGCTGGCGGTGTACGACCGATCCTACCGGGGCGCCTTCGAGCGTTACCTGCGCTTCCTCTACTTCTTCTACGATCACAACACCGACCCCGACTCCTACTTCTGGACGGCGCGCCGGACGCTCGCGCACGCACCGGCCGATCTCGACGCCCGCACCGCCTTCGTGCGGCTCATGTCGGGGGGCGGTGACTGGGACGCGCTCCCGGGCGCGCTCGACCGCGAGCACGCCCGCTGGGACGAGGCCATCCGCCGCGGCCGCGCCAGCGCGCTCCCGGGAAACGACATCCTCCGGGTGCGCACCACGGAGCGGCTGATCGAGGACTAGGAGCGGGGCCGATGCGGGTCCTCCTCGTCTCCGCCAACCAGGAACGCAGCCCCGACCCCGTCGCGCCGCTCGGCCTGTGCTACGTGGCGACGGCCGTGGCGGATGCAGGCCACGACGTCCTCGTGGTCGATCTCTGCTTCCGGCCGGACGTCGAGACGGCGATCGCGGAAGGCGCGGACGCGCTGCGTCCCGACGTGATCGGCCTCTCGATGCGCAACGTCGACAACTGCGCGTTCCCGGACACGGTGTCCTATCTGCCCCACTACCGGCGCGTCGTCGCCGCCTGTCGCGCCGCTTCCGAGGCGCCCGTCGTGCTGGGGGGCTCGGCGTTCACGACCATGCCGGCACACTACCTTCGCGTGCTCGACGTGCCCTACGGCGTGGTCGGCGAGGGCGAGGGCACCTTCCCCGCGTTGCTCGAGCGGCTCGCCGCCGGGCACGTGGCCGACGACCTCGGGGGTCTCGCCCGGCTCGACGGCGAACGCGTCCGGGTGAACGCGCCCGCCTGGCTGTCCGACCTCGACGGGCTGCGCGCGGACCGGCGCTGGATGGACGTCGGCGAGTACTTCGAGCGCGGCGGCATGGCGAACCTTCAGACCAAGCGCGGCTGCCACTTCAAATGCACCTTCTGCGCCTACCCGGTGATCGAGGGCCGCGGAATGCGGACGCGCGATCCGGCGTTGATCGCGGCCGAGGTGCGCGCGTTGCTCGACGACCACGGCATCGACCAGTTCTTCGTCGTCGACAGCATCTTCAACGCCCCGCGCGGCTACGCCGAGCGCGTCGCGGCGGCGCTCCGACCGCTCGGCCGCCACGTGCGCTGGTCCTGCTTCGTCGGACCGGGAAACTTCACCGCGGAGCTGGCCGACCTGATGATGGAGGCGGGCTGCCAGTCGGTCGACTTCGGGACCGATGCCGCATCGACCGCCACGCTGCGGGGCTATCGCAAGAGCTTCACGGTCGAGGACATCCTCGCCGCGTCCGCCGTGTGCCGGGAGCGCAGCCTCCCCTTCTGTCACAGCCTGGTCTTCGGCGGCGAGGGCGAGACCTGGGACACGGTGGCGGAGACCATCGCCGTCATGGACACCTGCCGTCCCACGGCGGTGAACGCCATGTGCGGCGTGCGCGTCTACCCGGAGACGCCGCTGGCGGCGACGCTGCTCGCGCGCGGCGAGGTGCCGTCGGTCGAGGCGCTCTACGAGCCCTGGTTCCACTTCGCACCCGCGGTCCGCGCGGGGCTCGCCGACGTGGTCGGCGAGGCGGCCCGGGCACGCGGCAACTGGCTGCTGCCCGGAAACAAGATCAACGACGAGGACCAGCTCTTCGCCACGCTCCGCGGGCGCGGGTTGAAGGGCGATCTCTGGCGCTACGTGACCCGGCTCGGGCTGGGCCGCGCCATCGCCGGTCCCCGGCGCTCGCAGCCGCCGTCGTAGACGGCTTCCGGGAGGGTCGTGGCGTCGCCCGGCACGGCGAGGGTCGCACCGCCCCAGGCGCCTGTGCCGCATGGCGAGGGCGCCGATGTCCGGTCCGATACGCTCTTGAAAATGATTTTCAATTTCGATATGACCGCGCCATGAACTGGATCCCGCTCACCGGCCTGGTGCTCTTCGTTGGACTCGCCGTCGGCTGGCGCTCGTGGTTGCAACGACGCCGGCACGGGTCCTCCGGGATCGTGATGTTCCGCTCGGGAAGCCGAGTGCAGGACCTGCGCGAAGCGGGGGCGGTCGCCCTCCTGCTCCTGCTGGCGGCGCAGGCGACCGCCGTCGCCGTCGACCCCGGATCGCTCGACCGGTTCCTCGTCGTGCGCCCGACGCCGGTCCTGCAATACGTCGGGGCGATCGTTCTCCTCGCCGGCGTCGCGCTCACGATCGCCGCACAGCTCGACCTCGGCGCATCGTGGCGCATCGGCATCGAGCAGGCCGCGCGCCCCGGCCTCGTCGTCGGCGGCCTCTATCGCTTCTGCCGGAACCCGATCTTCCTGGCGATGCTGGCCGTCCTGGTCGGGTTCGCACTGCTCGTCCCGACCTGGCCGTCACTCGGCGCATTCCTCGGTACCTACGTCGGCATCCGCGGCGCGATCGGTGTCGAGGAGGGCTACCTGCGGCAGGCCTACGGCGACGACTACCTCGCCTACGCCTCGCGAGTCGGCCGCTTCCTCCCGCACCTGGGTCGACTGGCGATCCGCTGATGCCGAGGCCGGTCGCGTAGGCCCGCCTGGGCAACCGCGATGCCGCCGCGGCGGTGAGCCGGCGGCACGAGCCGTCCGGCGCCTTGCGGTCCCCGTGAGCGCGCGGCGGCCCGCGCTCCCGTCACGATGCACGCGGTCTGCGCTTGCACCCCGTGAGCCGGATGAGCTGCAGCCGCAAGGCCCCCTCCGACATCGCTTCGCCCGATGCCTTGTGGCACGTGAACGTGTTCGGTTCCGCCTCGCCGAGGCCGAACGCGATGGTGGCCCTGAACTCGCAGCGTGCCCCGTCGGGGTACTGCGCCATCCCGATCAGGCGGTCGTCCCTGATCACGCCGCTGAACCGCGCCCGCTCGCCGGAGCACAGGGGGAAGTCCTCGCTCGCCGGGTCGCAACGCGGGGGCAGCCCCGGCGCGGACGGCGGACCCGCCGAGTAGTCGGACCACACCTCGAGCCGTCCGGCGAGCCGGCGGAGCGACCGCCTCTCGCGCCCGCGCGCAAAGAGCGTCCAGTACGCGGGCACGTTGGGCGACATCGAGTTGAAGCCGAGGATCCCGGCATTGGGAACGCACGGCGATCGTGACGGCGGGCACTCCACGAGGCTGCCGTCCCTCGGGCACAGCCCGCCGAACGCACACCGCCGGCATCCGCCGCAATCCGCGGTTCGGACAGAGACCGTCACCAGCGTGAGGACCGCGAGCACGAGCGCAACGACCGGCATCGCTCACCTCCGATGGCAGGGACACTACCACCAAGCGCGGGAAGCTGGCACGCCCGATGATGACCCCGGGCAGGACTGAAGGCCGACGCCCGGCCTCGGGCGATGCGTCCGCCCATGTGCGCGCTGCGCACCCCAGTCAACCGAGCGGGACCACTGCTCGAGGAGCGCGCGGGACCGGGATCAGGCGGTCGACGGAGCCGTCGCCCGCCAGGCGTTGATCCGGCCCACATTGTGGCAGTCGAGGGCCTCGATCTCGGTGAAGCCCGCCTGCTGCTCGTCCGGCAACTGGTGGAAGAGGGTGTTGCTCGCCACGATCTCGCTCGGTCCCGCCACCGCCATCAGCCGCGCGGCGACGTTGATCGCATCGCCGATGACGCCCACCTGGATGCGGCTGAAGGGGCGCAACGAAACGATCTGGAGATCGCCCACCGCCATGCCGACGTGCACGCCCCGTGCGGCCTGCGCCCGATCGATGTGGCGCTGCCACCGATTGGAGACGGAGCGCCCGATGTCGAGCAGGTTGCGGGCGGCCTGGAGCGCACGCCCCGGCGCGTCGTGCGCGTCGCGGGGGATACCGAAGAGACCGATCACCTCGTCGCCGACGAACTGATAGAGCATGCCGCCGTCGTCCTGGACCTGTGACCGCGCCTTCGCATAGAAGGCGGTCAGGTTGTCGCGGATGACCTCGTCATCGCTCGTGTCGCGCACGTAGCTGGAGAACGCGCACAGGTCGGCCATGACGATGGCGACGTTGCGGTAGACACCCTGGGGCAGCATCTCCTCGGGCGCCAGCCCGAGCCTGCGCAGCTCCTGGAGCCGCCACACCCCGAAATGCCACAGCAGCTCCGATCGGAGCGGGTCGTTGGTGTAGCCCGCGAGGTCCGCTCCGCCAAACGCCTGGAACCCACGTGCATGCTCGATCCGATGGGACACGTCGGCGAGAGTGTCGGGTTCGGGCCCAGGGACGCTGACGCCCAGGTGAGCGGCGATGCGCTCGCGGACCGCCTTGCCCGTCCACGTCTCGACCGCGAGCCGGTCCGGTACGACCTGCCGCATGGCCGCTTCCAGGCGCTGCCAGTCGCGCGGCGTGGCGTCGTCGACCACCACCACGACCTTGGAGGCCTCGCCGACGCGCGCCCCGGCGGGCTCGTACTTCCGCCGCAGAGACTGCACGATCACGGCGTCGGGGAGCCCATACTCGATCTCCATGTAGTAGGGCGCCTGGTCCCGCGGCTCGACCCGGATGTCGGCGAAGCGGGCGGGATCACCGAGGGCGTATTCGTGCTTCACCCGCAGGTCGTCACCGCTCAGGCCGTCGCGCTGGGCGTGCTCGAAGCGGACGAGATCGCAGCAGAGCCCCTCGAGCAGGAGCCGGAGCTGGCTCCAGTAGGCCGCACCGCCGGGAATCGCGAGCGACGAGTCGGGCGCGGCGGCGTGGGCTCCGGGCACGACCTTTGATAACGTCCCGGATGCGCTCCTGTCAACGCTTTGTCATAGAGAAAGACAGTCGAGTCCGATAGCCGTCGCGGGGGCGCGCGGTGGCGGACGTCGTCGCCCAGCGACGGGCACGCATCCTGAACCAGATGGAGCCGGCCGGGCATCGCCCGCTCGACCCGAGCAGCACCTAGGTCCGTCCAGCTCATCGATGGGGCCTCGAGTTCCTCCAGCGCCAAAAATCCGACTCGTTCTTCGTTCGCGCGGTGGTGGCGGCTGATCGTCACCCGATCCGGCCCCGCAAGTAGCGCAGCCGCGCCGGGGCGTCCGTTGACGAGGATGCCGGCCCGCACCCGCAACGTTCACGCCGGCGCAATCATCGGGTCATCAGGTCCTGCTAGGCGGACAAGTCGGAGAGCGGCCACCGATCTCGACGGGTCGATCTCACGCACCCGCTGGCACCGACAGATCGCGAAGGCCGCCGAACCGAAGGGGGAGGAGTCGAGCATGACTACACGACGACGCAGAATCGTCGCCGGCGTGACCGCAGTCGTCACGGGCTTGCTGATCACGTCGGTGGCGAAGGCTCGCAACGAGGACGACCGCAGCAACGTCATACGGCGCGCCATCGACAGCCATCGCGCACGGAACGTCATCATGTTCCTGGGCGACGGGATGGGAGACTCCGAGATCACCATCGCGCGCAACTACGAGAAAGGAGCGGCCGGACGGCTGTCGATGGACTCCCTGGCACTGACCGGTGAGTACACCACCTACGCCGTGAAGCGGGGCACGGCCGGCGTCCCGGACTACGTCACCGACTCGGCCGCATCCGGCACCGGATGGTCGACCGGACACAAGACCTACAACAACGCCATCTCCGTCGATCCCGTCACCTTCGTGCCGCTGCCGACCATCCTGGAGCTCGCGCAGCAGGCCGGCTTCAAGACCGGCAACATCACGACCGCCGAGCTGACCGATGCGACGCCGGCGGTCCTGGACTCGCACATCACGCTGCGCGGCTGCCAGGGGCCGGCAGACATGGCGGCCTGTCCGACCGAGACCAAGGACGCCGGCGGCCTCGGCTCGATCGCCGAGCAGACCGTGGATCACGGGGTCGACGTGCTCATGGGCGGTGGCAAGCAGCGCTTCGACCAGACGGTGACCGGCGGGCCCTTCGCCGGACAGACCGTGAGGGCGCAGGCCCAGGCGCAGGGCTATCAGATCGCCACCGACCAGGCCGGGCTCGACAACGCCCTCCCCACGGCGAAGTTCCTGGGACTGTTCGCCGCCGGCAACATGGACCTCGAGTGGACCGGTCCCCTCGCCGCTCCGTATCCGGGCCCCGACCCCGCGAGCTGCATCGAGCCCGATCCTGCACGGCCGGCCACCGAGCCGCACCTCTCCGCGATGACGGCGAAGGCCATCGCGCTGCTGTCGGCCAAGGTGAAGGGGGACAAGCGGAACGGGTTCTTCCTGCAGGTCGAGGGCGCCTCGATCGACAAGCAGGACCACGCCGAGAATCCGTGCGGGCAGATCGGCGAGACCATCGAGTTCGACCGGGCCATCCAGGTCGCCCTCGACTGGGCGAAGACCAACCCGGACACGCTCATCATCGTCACCGCGGATCATGGCCACACCAGCCAGATCATCGATCCGCAGACGGCGGCCGATCACAGCCCGGGCGCGATTGCCACCCTGCTCACGAAGGAAGGCCAGCCGATGGTCGTCAACTACGCGACCAACCTGCACGGCCGCTCGCAGAGCCACACCGGGACCGAGGTGCGGGTTGCGGCGCAGGGCCCGCAGGCCGCCAACGTCGTCGGCATCACCAACCAGACCGATCTCTTCCACACCATGGCGCGAGCGCTGGGCCTCGAGTAGGCGCTCGGGGAACGCTGCTCGTCAGTGACACCGCAGGCGCGCCGCGTCGCCGTCGCAGCGGGGACGTGGCGCGCCAGGCGGGTTCCAGACCAGCGACGCGCACTCGAGCGGCGCGCCGAGCACGACGGTCGTGCGCACCCCCGAGGCCTGCGGCAGCTCGATGCTTCCGCCCTTTCCCTTCACGGTGAAGCGCAGGAGCCCGTCCTCCCGGCTCGAGCGGTCCTGGACCACGGCCTTGGTGATCCCCGAGACGCTGCCGGTCCGGTCGGTGAACGTCCAGCGCGTGCGGGCGTCGTTCGCGCGCCAGCGCGAGTCGCCGGGCAGGCTGACGTCGAGTCCACCAGGCCCGCTCGCGGAGTCGATCACGATCCGCAGGCCGTGCGCGGACGGATCGATCGCCGTCCACGGCTTCGGGATCACCGCCTCACCCTTCAGCCGGAGCGCGAACGGCGTCGCGGCGAGCCGGAGCGACGCCTTGGCGATCGCGATCCCGCTGGCACACGCCGCGGGGGTGTGGCACTGGCACCCCTCGCAGACCGTCCCGCCGACGCAGTCGGCGTCGCCTTCGCAGCGCTCGGCGCCGCAGACGAGGCCGTCGCCGCACACGAGGGGTCGCTGCGCGCAGACACACCCCGCACAGGTCGTGCACGGATCGCCGCACGCGAGACCCGGCTCGCCGCACTGCTCGCCGGGATCCGCAGTGCCGTCACCGCAGTGCGACAGCTGCAGCTCGTACGCGCCGACGTCGACACCGGCGCCGACCGGGCGCGGATTGCCGTCCAGGTCGGCCGACGGGGCGCCCGCACCGCTGCCTTTGTCGACGGCAGGGCTGCCGGGGAGCAGGTGGAAGTCCGTTCCCGGCGCGACGAACTCTTCCGCCGGCGTGGTGAGGAAGGAGTGCGCGTCGTAGCCGAGCCCCTGCCAGCCCGCGAGCCCGAGCACGTGGCTGCCCTGATCGACGCTGAAGCGCCCGATGACGGCATTGTAGTCCGAGACCAGCCCCGGGCGGCTCGAGGCGTCCACGGCGATCGCGCCGTGCGTGGGATGGAGGTTCAGGAGGATGTTGTTGCGCACCACGTTCCCGGTCGAGCCCGAGTTGATGTTGACGCACCAGCGGCCGTCGGCGGCGTTCACGATCGTGTTGTTCACCACCTGGTTGCCGGTCGAGCCGGTGCTGGCGTCGATGCGGTAGAGGCTCACGCCGCTGGCGTGGTTGTCGTAGAGCAGGTTGTTGCGCACCACGCCGCCGACGCTGCCGTCCATGTTGATGCCCGACCCGCCGCCGGCCCCGTTGCCGTAGATCACGTTGCCCTCGACCAGCGCGCCGTCGATCCGGCCGGTGCCGCCCTCGCTCAGGTCGCCGTTGAAGTGGAGGCCGTTGGCGTGGTTGTCGTGCACGAGGTTGTTGCGCACCACGGGACGCGCGCTGCTGTTGGAGACGTAGATGCCGTGCTCCGCCTGCGAGTCGTGCGCCTCGTTCCCCTCGGCGAGGAAGTCGTCGACGAAGCCGGTCAGGATGCCCCAGCGGCCGTTGAACCCGAGCTTGCAGTTGCGCACCGTGACGAAGGACGCGGTCACCGCCCGCACGCCCGTGCGCGTGCGGCCGTCGACCACGAAGCCGTCGATGACGACGTGCGACGCGCCCTCGAGGTTGATGCCGTCCGGCGTGGTCGGGTTGTCGGCCGTGATGCGGGCGGCGGCTCCCTCGGCCCGGAAGGTGATCGGGGCGGCGGCCGTGCCGGAGATGGTCAGGTAGAAGCCCTGGTAGCTGCCGTCGAGCACGTGCACGGTGTCACCCGGCGCGACGCGGGAGGCGGCGTGCGGCAGCGTTGCCCACGCCGCCGCGACCGACGCACCGCTGGCGCCGTCGTCGCCGCCGTTCCTCACCCAGTAGTCGATCGCGAGCGCCCGCGTCCCGATGACCACGAGCGCTCCGGCGACGACGCACCGGCGCCACCAGGGGGTCGACACTAGGGCGTGAGGAACGCTCCCGACGGCGACGCCGGCCACCCCGGTCGCAGCTCGCGCAGACGAGCCGCCAGCGTGGCGACCGTGCCTGCGTTTGCCGGGTCGGTGACCACGTTCGTCAGCTCGAAGGGATCGAGCGACAGCTCGTACAGCTCCGCCTCGCCGGTCTGGTACTCGTTGTACTTCCACGGCGTGCCGCGGACCTCGGCGTAGGTCGGTATCGGGCCGTTCCAGTGCTCCTCGAGGAAGTCGCTGCGCCAGCTCGGGATCGTGCCGTCCAGCAGGCGAACCATGCTGAGCCCCTCCACCCCGGCATCCGGCGTCGCGCCCGCGAGCTCCGACAGCGTCTCCCCGTGGTCGATGTTGAGGCCGAAGCCGGCCTCGACGCGCGGCAGCGGAGCCAGCGGCTTGTAGCGGATGGCCAGCGGGACGCGCATGCACTCCTCGTACGGGCACTGCTTGGGCTCCCAGCGATGCGAGCCCCAGGAGTAGCCGTTGTCCGACGCGAAGATGATCATCGTGTCGTCGAGCTGACCGATGTCCTGCAACGCCTGGATCAGGGCGGCGACGGCCTCGTCGACCGCCTGCAGGCTCTCGAGCTGCTTCCGGTCGAACGCGTCCTGGTTGGCCTGCTTGTTCGCGTTCCACGGCGCGATCGCCTGGACCCAGGCGGGCTTGTCGGACACGTCGGCCTCGTTGTAGTTCGGCGGCCGCCACGGCGGCACGCCCGAGAAGCTGCCGGCGTGGCGCGGCGCGGGCGTCGCGGGCGCGTGCGGCGCCTTGGGGGCGAAGTAGAGGAAGAACGGCTGTCCGGCCGGGGCGTCGTGAATGAACTGGACGGCCCGGTCGCGCAGGACGTCGGTGGAATACTCGGCGTCGGTGCTGCCGAACGGCACCAGGACGCCGTTCTCCACCAGCGTGTAGTCGAAGTAGGCCACGTTCTTGAAGACGTGCCACTCGTCCCAGCCCGGTGCCTGGTACGGCGCGGCCGGCCCGTAGCCGTTCAGGTACTTGCCGTAGATGCCGGTGTGGTAGCCCGCGGCGTGGAGCCACACCGGCAGCGTGGAGCTGTCGTCGAACGCTCCGAAGCCGCCGTCCGCCCCGCCGTTGTCGTGCACGCCCGTCGTGTGCGCGTACTTGGCGGCCAGCAGGCTCGAGCGGCTCGGCGCGCACAGGTCGGTGGTGACGAAGCTGTTCTCGAAGCGCACGCCCTGGCCGACGATCTCGTTCATCACGGTGGGCATCACCGGCGTGACCCCGTCCTTCGAGTGCGTCAGGTCGACGGTGTCGAAGCGCTGGTCGTCGGTGAGGATGAAGACGATGTTCGGCCGCAGCGGCGCGGCATTCGGCCCGACGCGGTCGACCCAGGTCTCGAGCAGGGTGACGAGCGCGTCCGGAAGCGCCGCCGTGTCGACGGGGCTGCCGGGACCGGGCACCGCCGCGTCGAGCTGCGGTCCGACGTCGGGCACGATGACCCCGCTCGGATCCTGCGCCACGCTCACCACGCACTTGCGCGGGATCTTGTCGATCGAGCGCCGCGCCTTGAGCTCCGCTTCCGCGGGCGACAGCCCCTGGACGAGGGAGCGGAGCTTCTTGCCGACGAAGTCGACGACCCCCTTGCTGATCTGCTTCTGACAGGTGATCTGGTCGCGCACGCCGCTGCGGTCGACGGCCGCCGCGGCGGGATTGTTGGCGCCCCAGGCGAGCGCGATCGCGTCTGCCACCAGCGTGCCCGAGCACGCCGGCGGTGCGCTCGTCTTGCAGGTGATCGCCGGCCCCTTGCGCAGCTTCTTGTAGTTGCAGCTCGCCGCCTGCTTGGCGCTCTTCTGCACCGCGCTGGCGTCGCTCTTGGTGGTGCATTGCGCGCCGGCGAGCGCCGGCACGACGACCACGCCGAGGAGGACGATCGATGCGCTTCGCATCGCTTCTGGTAGGCGCGGAGTCCGTCCGCTGTCAAGGGAAGAAATCATCGCCGCGTTGCAAACGGCTCGACTTCGCCTCATATCGACGCCCATGTTCCTCGCTCCTGGCCAGGCCGCGGAGGTCCGCGAGCGCTTCGGCACCCCGTGCTACGTCTACGACCGGCGGACGCTCGAGAGCGCGGCGCGCACCGCCCTCGCCTTCCCGGCCCCGTTCGGCTTCACCCTGCGCTACGCGATGAAGGCCAACCCGAACGCCGCCATCCTGCGCATCTTCCGCGCCTTCGGGCTGCACCTCGACGCGTCGAGCGACCACGAGGTGGAGCGCGCGCTGCGCGTCGGCGTGCCGGGCGGCACCATCCAGCTCACCTCGCAGATGCCGTCGCGCCGGCTGGAGGAATTCGTGGCGCGCGGCGTGCGCTACAACGCCTGCTCGCTGCACCAGCTCGAGCGCTTCGGCCAGGCGTTCCCGGGCCGCGACGTGACCATCCGCGTCAACCCGGGCCTGGGCAGCGGCTCGACCAACCGGACCAACACCGGCGGCCCGGGCTCCAGCTTCGGCATCTGGCACGAGGCCCTGGACGAGGCCAAGGCCGCTGCCGCCCGCCACGGTCTCCGGGTGAGCGGGCTGCACACCCACATCGGCTCCGGCACCGATCCGGCGGTGTGGAAGCGCGTGGCACGCATGAGCCTCGACATCGCGGCGCGCCTGCCGGACGTCGCCACGCTCAACCTCGGCGGCGGCTTCAAGGTGGCGCGCGTCGCCGAGGAGCGCTCCACCGACCTGGCGGACATCGGTACGCACGTCCGCCAGGAGCTGCTCGAGTTCCGCGATCGCAGCGGCCGGACGCTCCACCTGGAGATCGAGCCCGGCACGTATCTCGTCGCCAACGCCGGCTGCATCGTCGCCACCTGCATCGACGTCGCCGATACCGGCGCGGAGGGCTACCGCTTCGCGAAGCTCGATACCGGCATGACGGAGGTCACGCGCCCCTCGCTGTACGGCGCGCAGCATCCGATCGACGTGCTCGCCGAGCGCGAGAGCGCCCGGGTCGTCTTCGTCGGACCGTGCTGCGAGTCGGGAGACGTGCTCACCCCGGCGCCCGGCGACCCGGAGGCGCTGGCGCCACGGCTGGTGCCGCGCCCGGCGATCGGTGACCTCGTCCTGATCGGCGGCGCCGGCGCCTACTGCGCCGCCATGTCCACCATCAACTACAACTCGTACCCCCAGGCTCCCGAGGTGATGCGCGAGCTCGACGGCTCGCTGCGGCTCGTGCGGCGCCGCCAGACGCTCGAGCAGCTGCTCGCCAGCGAGGTGGTCGACGATTAGCAGCTCCCGGCACGCTCCGGCCCGCCGGGGCAGCTTTGCGGCGCGCACCGGGACCGCCACGACGGCCTCGGGACGGGTCCGGCGGGCGACGGCGCGTGCACTCTGCGCCGGCCATTTCCCGGGCGATCCGCTGCTCCCCGGGGCCGCCCTCGTGGCCCTCATGGCCGAGCTCGGTGCGACGCTCGGCGGCCCGCGTGCCCGGCTGGTGGCGGTCGAGCGCAGCGTCTTCCGCCGTCGCGTCGGTCCCCATGCCGGCATCGTCGTCAGTGCCCGCCGGGTGCGGGCCGTGAAGAGGGGATTCAGCGTCCACGCCACCGTGACGGGCAGGACCGACGTCGCGGCGTGGGCGATCCTGCGCTTCGAGGATGCGCGGTGACGCTTCCGGCGCCCGGCGTCATGCTGAGACACCGGCCGCCGGCCCTGCTCCTGGGGACGGTCGACGCCCTCGTGGACCGCACGCTGGCCTGCACGGGGATCGACGCGGGGCGCTGGCCGTGGCCTCGCCTCCTGGAAGGCACCGCGCAGACGGCCGGACTGCTCGCGGGGCTTCAGCCCGGGGGCCCGGGCCGCGATGCGGTGATCGCCGAGTACCGCGACGTCTCTCTCGGCGTCGAGCGCCATCGCGGGCGCGTCCGCTTCGAGGCACGCCTCGAGCGCCGGCTGGCGCACTTCTGGCGCTGTCGCTGCGAGGCCCTCGCGGCCGACGGCCGCGTCCTGCTCGCGTCCCGGGTCACCCTGGCCCGCGCGCCGCAGCGCGAGGCGTGAGCATGGCCTCGTTCGCCGTCGAGCCGCTCGACCCGCGCGCCTACGAGCGCCTCGCGGCCGCGGGTCTGGCGCCGGATCCCTTCAACCCGGCGCAGCATCGCAGCTGCGAGCTGGTGGAGCGCTACGCCGTCGACACGGCGCTCGACCTGTGCAGCCGGCTGGGCGTCCTCGAGCTGCTCCACGCGCCGCGCTCCGTCCAGGCGCTGTGCGCGGCGCGCGGCTTCCTGCCGGCCTTCGAGCGACCGCTGCGCTGGCTGCTCGAGCGTCTCGTGGCGGCGGACGTGCTCGCGCGCGCCGGTACGAGCTACGAGCTCTCCGGACCACCCCGGGAGCCGGCGCTCGCGGCGCTGCGCGCGGAGGCGCTGGCGGACGACCCGTCGTATGCGCCCGCCTACGACCTGCTCGACGCCGTGGCGGCGCTCTACCCCGGCGTCGCCCGGGGCGAGGTGCAGGCCGAGCGCGCGCTGTTCCTCCGCGCCCGTCTCTGGGCGGCCTACTTCGACAACGCGAACGGGTACTACGCGCTGAGCAATCGGGTGGCCGCGCGCGCGGCGGCGGTCCGGCTCGGCAGCGGCGGCCAGGTGCTCGAGGTCGGCTCGGGCCTCGGCAGCGCCACGGACGCGCTCCTCGCCGAGCTGCGGGCACGCGGCGCGCTCGGGCTGGTGACCGCCTTTCGTGCGACCGAGCCAGCGCTCTTCTTCCGCCGGCGCGCCCAACGGACGCTCGAGCAGTCGTGGCCCGACGTCGCGCTCACCTTCGATGCCCTCGACGTCAACCGGCCGTGGGCGGCGCAGGGCGTCGAGCCGGGAACGTATGCGCTCGTCTGGGGCGTCAACGTGTTCCATCTCGCCCGTCACCTCGACGACGCGCTCCGCGAAGCCCGCGCCGCGCTCGTCCCTGGCGGCTGGCTCGTCGTCGGCGAGGGCATGCGACCCGGGCCCGGCGTCCCGGTCGGCGCCGAGCTGCCCTTCCAGCTCCTGGACAGCTTTCACGACGTCGTGCTCGATCCCGCCCTGCGACCGACGTCGGGGTTCCTCACTGCCGAGCTGTGGCAGGATGCGCTCCGGCGCGCGGGCTTCGACGACGTCGCGCTCTTCCCCGACGTGATCGAGCTGCGCGAGAGCTATCCCGGATTCGTCGCGGCGGCGGCCTGCGGCCGGCGCCCGCGGCGCTGACGCGGAACCTGCCGATTCCTTGAATCCGCCGCGAGAGGTCTGTACACGCCCGCCGTGCGTGCCTCCCGACACCGCGCCGCTGGATGGCTGGCAGCCGTCGTCGTCCTGCTTGGCTGCGGCTCGACCTCGACGACGAAGCCCGGTGCCCCGGCGGGCATGGTCTACATCCCGCCTGGCGAGTTTCTCATGGGCAGCGCCGCGGACGATCCGGCGGTCTACGACTGGGAGCGGCCGCACGAGCAGCCGCAGCACCCCGTCTGGGTCGACGGCTTCTACATCGACGACCACGAGGTCACCAACGCCGACTTCGAGCGCGTCACGCCCACCCACCCGCGCAGCAAGCTGTCGCCCTGCGACGACTGCCCGGTGACCGACGTGTCGTGGTGGGCGGCGGAGTCGTACTGCGCGAGGCAGACGCCTGCCCGGCGGCTGCCCACCGAGGCCGAATGGGAGAAGGCAGCGAAGGGCGGCCTCCCGGCGTGGGAGCCCGAACCCTTCGAGGAGTACGTGTGGGACGCCAAGAACACGATCAGCCGGGCGCAGCCCGTGGCGACCAGGAAGGCGAACCCGTACGGGCTCCACGACATGCTCGGGAACGTGCGCGAGTGGACCGCCGACTGGTACGGGCCGGACTACTACCAGCAGCGGGAATACACGAACCCGAAGGGACCGCCCGGGGGCATACGTCGGGTGGAGCGCGGAGGAGCGTTCTTCCTGCCCAGGCGCGGCGTGACCACGACGATCCGCTACAACCATCCACCCCACTTCACGCTGTACTTCCTGGGCTTCCGCTGTGCGATGACGCCGTAGCGCTCGATCAGGCGGGCGGCCCACCTGCGAGCGCCCGGACGACGGCGAGCGCGTCGCACAGCGCCCGCACGTCGTGCGTGCGCACGTAGTCGGCTCCCTGCGCGGCCGCCCACAGCTCGGCAGCGAGGGTCGCCGGCGCGCGCCCGCTGACGTCGCGACCCGTGACCGCGCCGAGGAACGATTTGCGCGAGACCGAGATCCACACCGGCCGGCGGAAGCGCGCCTTCAGCTCTCCGAGTGCGCGCAAGACCACCAGAGAAGCCTCCGGGTCGCCGCCGAGGAAATAGCCCATGCCGGGGTCGAGGACGACGCGCTCCAGGGACACCCCCGTCGACTCGAGCGCGGCCAGCCGCGCGGCAAAGAAGTCCCCGATCCGCTCGACGAGCCCGCGCGGGTCGACGGGGTCACGGGTCGCGGTCGGCGCGCGCTGGACGGAGTGCATCACCACCAGGCGGCAATGAGCCGGCGCCAGGTCCGGGTAGATGGCGGGGTCGGGAAATCCGCGGATGTCGTTCAGGTAGGCGACGCCGCGCGCGAGCGCGTAGCGCTGCGTCTCGACCTGCCAGGAATCCACCGACACGGCCACGCCGCGGGGGAGGAGCGCGTCGAGGACGGGCTCGAGCCGACGGATCTCCTCGGCCGAGCTGACGGGAGCGGCGTCCGGGTTGCTGGCCGCGGGACCGACGTCGACCACCGCGGCCCCGTCCGTGACCAGACGCAGGGCATGGGCGACGGCCTCCTCGGTCTCGCCGAATCGGCCACCGTCCGAGAACGAGTCCGGGGTGAGGTTGACGATGCCGACGACCTGCGGATGCATGGCCCGCGTCAGCGACGCGGATCCATCGTGTACCACACGCAGGAGATTCGGCGGAGGCGCCGGCCAGGGTCGCGGGGGAGGGACCGACCAGCGCCTCCGCACGGGGATCTGACTGCCATCCATGGGCTGTCAGCGCGGCGGAGGTGCTCGTTCTCGGATTCGCAATGATCGCTTGCCCATCTCTTCTCCGCTCTCCGCGCTGCCACGAGACGGCGTACGTGACCACATGCAGCGCGCGTGCCGGACCGCTACGTCGGACCCCATCGCCGCGCGAGTCACGCATCCTCGCGGCTTTTCCCCGTTTGCGGCGCGTGCCCCGGGGCGGCGGCTCCGCCGGCGGCGGGGCACCCTGCCCTGGCCTGGGGCGGAATGCCGCGCCCCGCACCGCGTCAGACGGCGCGATCTACGCGGGGCGTCTCGCGGCGACGGACGTCCGGATGGCGCGCGCCAGGAGATAGCCGAGTCCCGGCATGACCCAGAGGAGCTCCCGCAGCCGGACCGCGAGTCCGACCGCGAAGCCCACGTCGGCGGGGTATCCCAGCATGGAGAACAGCCAGAGCTGGCTCCCCTCGAGCACCCCGATGCCGGCGGGGACCGGCATCGAGTGCACCGCCCCGGTGGCGAAGATCGCCGCCACCACGGCCAGCGGACCCGAGGGCAACCCGAACGCCGACAGCAGGAGCCAGTACTCCAGCAGGACGAGCAGGTGGCCCGCCACGCCGAGCGCGAAGGCCAGTCCCACGCGGCGCGGCTGCGCGGCCAGGGCCACCACGTCGCCCTCCGCGGCCCCGATCGTTCCCATGCGCGCACGGATCGGCCCGAACCGATCGAGCCCGAAGCCGCTCGCGACCGCGGTCACCACTCCCTCACCCCGTCGCAGGCGCCGGATCATGAACCCGACGCCGACGACCAGCCCGACCGCGGCCGCACACAGCGTGAAGGCGGCCCCGCGCAGCGCCGGCACCCCCTGCTGCACCAGGACGCTGCCGAAGACGGCGGCGAAGACCGAGCCGCTTCCCATGTCGAGGGTGCGGTCGACGGCGACGCTGGCGATCGCCTGCGGCGTCGGGACCCCGTGCTGGGCGGCGAGATAGGCGCGCAGGGGCTCGCCGCCCATCCGCCCGCTCGGGATCAGCGTCGACAGGCTGTGCCCCGCGGCCCGGCAGGCCATGAGGGTGCCGAGGGCCACGTGCGACCCGAGCGCCGTCAGCAGCACACCCCAGCGCCGGCCGCAGGTCGCGAACTCCGCCGCGATGACGAGCACGAACGCCGCCAGCAGCGGCGCCGACGGCGCCCGCGCGAGCAGTGACAGGGCGGGCTCACCGTAGCGGTGCAGCGCCCACGCGAGCGCGGCGGTGCCCACCACCAGATTGGTTCCGAGGACGACGGTGGCGCGCACGCCGGGCGCGGCCTCAGGACGAGCCGGCGGGCTCGAAGCAGTCGATCGTCGCGCCGGCCTCGAGGTACTCGCCCAGGATCGCCTCGATGGGCCGGTGGTCGAGGACCTCGAACTGGCTCGCCTCGAGGTCGAAGCGCGCGCCGCTCTCGGTGTACGGCGCGACGCCCGGAGAGCCGGGCGTGAGGACCCCGATCACCGGCACGAGCCGCCGTTGCATGCGTGCGGGCTCGCGCGTCGAGATCACCACCTTGGCCCGCGGTGCGGCGAGCGCCAGGACGGTGACCAGGCGGCACAGCCGATCGTCGTCGACGCCGGCGGGATACGGCGTCCCGCTCGCCCGGCGCAGCCGCGGCAAGCTGACGTAGACCTCCATGCCGCGCGCCTCGAGGTGGCGGACGTGCGCGAGCAGGGCGAGCAGCTCCCAGGCGACGTCGGAGTTGAGGCCGAGGAGCACTCCGGGGTTCGCCACCCACATGCCGGCATCGCAGGCGCGATCGAAGTTCAGGAGCCGCCGCGCGTAGTCGCTGCGGGGGTTCTCCGGGTCCGTGCCCATGAAGCGTCCGTAGACCTCCGGCTGGTAGGTCTCCTGGAAGGTGCACATGGTGAGGCGCGGCGCGACGCGGCCGTCCCCGATCCTGCGCGACCCCGTCGAGGAGGAGGTCGTAGTCGGGGGCGTCGAGCGAGCCGATGTTGACCAGGACGTGGCGGAAGCCGCGCGCCAGCGCCGCCCGCAGCGCCGCCGCGGCGCGCTCGATCATCGCCTGCCGTCGTGCGCCGTGGCGGTACTCGCCGCTCAGGATGGCCACGGCGCGCAAGCCACGACGATGGAGAATGTCGAGCTGGGATTCCACCGTGGTCTCGTCCGCCGACTCCCGGACCAGCTCGGCATTGGAGCGCCGCATGCCGCACATCAGGCACGCCGCGTCGCACTCGTTGGTGATGTAGAGCGGAGAGAAGGTCTCGAAGCGGAGGCGATCGTCGCTGCGTCGCGCACGGGCGAGCGCGATCAGCTCGTCGGTGCCGACGTCGGTCGGCGAGGAACAGCGTCGCGGCCGCCTCGTCATCGAGCGTCGCTCCCGCGCGCGCGAGGTCGGCGATCGCCCTGCCCTCTCCTGCCTCGGCACGCGCGGTCGCGCGTGCGCGCATCGCGCCGAGCGTCTCGGTCTCGAGGCGGAACCAGGCCATGGCGGCGGACGTATATCAGCGCGTTCGCGAGCGCTCCAGGGTGCGGGCGAGACGCCGCCGCCGCGCGGCCGTGCGGAACGTCCGTCCGAGCCAGCGCCAGGTCTCGCCCGCCGTGGGCCGCGGCCACTCGATCATCCCCTGCATCAGCGTGAGCACGTGACGCCCGGGCCGCGTCCAGTCGCTCAGCACGATCGGCTTGTAGACGTGCGGACTGCGTCCGAGGAGCTCGACGTCGAGCAGCTCGTCACGCGGCACGGTCTCGATCTCGACGGGCAGGTCGCCGAGTGCCGCATGCAGCGCCGCCGAGGCCTCGGCGGTGGCGCTGCGGCCATCCGTCTCGACGCGCACCAGGAGCCGATCCGGCAGCACGACGGCGAGGAAAACGGCGCTGTCGAGCGCGTCCGCCGCCGCGGCCGCGGCGTCCACGAGCAGGTGCGCGTGCAGGCGCCGGCCCGCCAGCGTCACGACCTCACCGGCCCGGCCGAGGACCACGATGCCCGGCCGCGTGTCGCCGCAGGCGCACGGGGGCAGTCGCCGTACCACGTCGCCCGTGTCGAGCCGGATGAGCGGGCTGCCCTCGACGCCGAGGGTGGTCACGACGAGTCGGCCCTCGTCGCCGTCAGCCGACCGGACTCCCCGTCGCGTCGAGCACCTCGCAGTACGCCAGGGAGGTCTCGAGATGCAGGGTCCCGGCCGGGCAGGAGGTACCGAGCAGCATGGTCTCGGTCGAGCCGTAGAGCTCGATCACCTCGACGTTCCAGGTCCGGGCGAGGCGCCGCCTGAGGGCCGGCGGAAGCGCGGACCCGCCGAGGAGAAAGGTGTCGAAGGCAAGCTCCCGGCGCACGTCGAGGCCGCGGCCGCGCGCGATCTCGCCGAGCACGACCGGCTCGAGGGGGAGACCGGCGAGCACCTGCGCGCCGGTGCGGTGTGCCAGCTCGAGCGCGCGGGGAAAGGGCACGTCCCAGTTGATGTTCCCCGCGGGGATCGACACGCCGCCGCCCTGCTGCGCGACGAGCTGGATCAGGTGCGCGGGAGCGGCCATGAACGGGAACCGGTTCAGGATGATGCGGCCCGGAGCGAAGACCGTCGGGTGCGCGGCGCGCAGTGCGCGCGCGTCACGCTCGAAGTCCGCGGTGGTGAGCCAGGTCGAGTTGGTGCCGCCGCTGGTCCCCGACGATTCACCGTAGTGCGCGACCTCGCCGAGCGGCACGGCGCGCGTGCCGTGCGGGCCGACCCGTTGCAGATCGGCGCGCGTGGTGATCGGCAGGGCACGCAAGTCCTCCAGGGACCGGAGGCGTACGGTGGCGAGGCGCTCGGCGTAGAGGATGCTGCCCCGGGCACGATCGATGGTGGCCTCGAGAGCGGTCAGATCGCCCTCGGCCGCCGCCTGCGTGGAGAGGACCTGCGACACTGCCGCCGCCAGCCTGTGTCGGATGCGAGCCGCGAGTCAAGGACGAGATTGACTCCCGCGGGCGCCGCGACTACAGGGCGAGCCGAGACTCCGACTCGGCTCGGGACGCGGAGCGAGAATGAAGCGCGATGACCCGTGCGCACGTCGTACCCGCGCCGGCTTCGCCGGCCGCGGCATGGCGTGCGCGCGATCCACCGACCGCCACGTCCTCGCCCCGCTTTCGACCCGAGACGGAGTCTCCCGTCGCGCCCCCTGGCGTATCGCGTGCGTCCCGGGCGTGCTCGCGCTGCTGCTCGCCGCCCCGAATCTGGCGGCGGCCGGCTCCTGGGAGGTGACGCGCAAGACCGTCATCGACCCGCTCAACTCGGAGCTCCACCGCCATCTTCCCACCTTCGTCCGCCAGCGCGACCTGGACGGCATCATCGGGCTCTACGCGGTGGACACGGGCGGCGGGCTCACCTGGGACGGCGCGCAGCCGGCCTACCCCGAGCGCGAGGAGCGGATGCTGCGCTGGGCCGGTCCCGCGGGTGCCGAGCGGATCAAGGAGCGCTGGGAGCACCTCCTCGCCCTCCTCCCGACCATCGAGAAGGCGGAGCTGCGCATCGGGCGGGTCGGCTGGCGCGACGCCGACGAGCGCGGCTACCCCGCGGGCGTCCGTCTCCTGGTGCGCGGGACCTGCGCCGATGGCGCCCGCTGTCAGCTCGACCAGCACATGACGCTGCGGGTGCGAGCCGAGGGCAACCGCTGGGTGATCACCAACGAGGACGTCACGGCACGCGAGCTGGTCTCCCGCATCGACCCGCGCTTCGCGCTCGTCACCGAGGCTGCCGGGATCGCGAACGTCCACGCGAGCGGGCCGTCGCCCGCCTTCCAGCTCTTCGGCGGCGCCGACCAGAGCCCGGTGCAGGCCAGCGGCGGCAGCGCCGTCGCCGACGTCGACGGCGACGGCTGCGAGGACGTCCTCCTCGCCGGATCGCCGGAGGCGGCGCTCTACCACAACAACTGCGACGGCACCTTCACCGACGTGACCGCCGCGTCCGGCCTGCCCCGTCCCTATCCCGCCGCCGCCACCGGCGTCGTGTTCTTCGACTACGACGACGACGGCGACCCCGATCTCTTCGTCGCCGCGGTCGTGGGTGGCGACCGCCTGTTCCGCAACGACGGCGGCGGCCACTTCACGGAGGTCACGGCGGCGGCCGCCATCCCGGCGTCGCGCTGGACGAGCATGCCCGCCGTGGCCGACTACGACCGTGACGGCTTCCTGGACCTCTACCTGGTGCACATGGGCGATCACGAGAAGACCGTTCCCGAGCCGAGCTACGCCGCCCGCAACGGCGTCCGGAGCGTGCTGCTGCACAACGAGCGCAACGGCACCTTCCGCGACGTCACCGCACACGCGGGCGTCGGCTTCCACGGCTGGGGCCTCGCGGGCGCCTGGGGGGACTACGACGGGGATGGCTGGCCCGATCTCTACGTCGCCAACGAGTTCGGCTCGAACGCGCTCTATCGCAACCGCCACGACGGCACCTTCGAGGAGGTCGCGGCGCGCGCCGGCGTGACCGACGGCGGCGCGGGCATGAGCGTCGCGTGGGGCGACTACGACGGCGACGGCGACCTCGACCTCTACGTCTCGAACATGCACGCCAACTCGGGCTGGGCGCTGTTCCATCCCGACTTCCCCCTGCCCATTCCCACCGCCTTCCGCGTGCTCGGGCTCCTCACGTCCGAGGTGCGACGGCGAGGCGAGGCGATCACCGATCGGCTGCTGCGCGGCAGCACCCTGTTCCGCAACGACGGCGGCGGTCGCTTCACCGACGTCAGCGACGCCGCCGGCGTGCGCGACGCGCAATGGGGCTGGTCGGCGGAGTTCCTGGACTACGACAACGACGGCACCCTGGACATCTACGCCACCAACGGGTTCATCTCCGGACCGATCCTGGACGATGTGTGAATGGACATGTTCGAGGGCGTCGGTCGACGCTCAGAGCACAGCACCGGGCGGTTCCTCAACATCGGCCAGCACAGCCTGAACGGCTACGAGCGCAAGGTGCTCTTCCGCAACAACGGCGACGGCACCTTCACCGACGTGGCCTACGTCAACGCCGCCGACCGCGTCGAGGACGGCCGCGGCCTCTCGATCGCCGACCTCGATCGCGACGGCGAGCTCGACCTCGTGCTCCGCAACTACCACCAGCCCGCCCAGGTCCTGCGCAACCAGGGCGGGCCGGCGCACTGGCTGCAGCTCGTGCTCGTCGGCACGCGCTCGAACCGCGATGCCGTGGGCGCACGGGTTCGGCTCCGCACCGGGCAGCACTGGCAGACCCGTGAGGTCCATGCCGGCTCCGCCTACCTGTCCCAGCAGAGCCTGGTGCAGCACTTCGGCCTCGGTGACGCGCGGCGGGCCGACGAGGTGCAGATCGCGTGGCCGTCCGGCGCGCGCAGCACGCTCGGCCCGCTCGATGGCGATCGCCGGTGGCGGGTCGTCGAGGACGGCGGCGTGGAGCCCGTCGGTCGCTAGCGGATGCACGGCGGCTGCCTCGCGCCGATCGGACGAAATGGCGTTGACACCCTCCGGTGCCGCCGCCATCATCGCGCGGCCGCACGATGCGCATCCACCTGATCTCGCCGACGCACTACCTGCCCGACGGGCGCCTCCACAAGACGACGCGCTACTGGACGAGCGGTACCACGCTGCCGTACCTGAAGGCGCTCACGCCGCCGGGGCACGAGGTCTCGTTCACCGACGAGCTGATGCGCGACCTCGACGTCGAAGGCATCGCGCGCGACGCCGACGTGGTCGGGCTCACCGCCATGGGGCCGCAGATCCGCCGCGCCTACGACCTGGCGGACGATTTCCGCGCCCGCGGCAAGCGCGTCGTGCTCGGCGGGACCTGGGTGACGCTCACCCCCGAGGAGTCGCTGCGCCATGCCGACGCGGTGGTCGCCGGCGAGGCCGAGGAGGTCTGGCCGCGGGTGCTCGCCGATCTCGCGGCTGGCCGCACCGGAAGCATCTATCGCGCCGCCCGCTGGCACGACCTGCGCGGCCTGCCCGCGATCGATCCCTGGACGCTGCCGCTCTTGAAGGCCGACGCCTTCCGGCGCAGCTGGCTCTACCGCATGTACTTCTTCTGGCCGGTCTTCTTCTCCCGCGGCTGCCCGCATCCCTGCGAGTACTGCGCGGTGCAGACGTACTACCAGCGCACCTTCCGCACGCGCCCGGTTGACGAGTTCGTCGCCGACGTGCAGCGGATGACCGCCTTCGGCGCCCGGCGCTTTCTCTTCATGGACGACAATCCCTTCGCGCACCCCGAGGCCGCGAAGGAGATGCTGCGCGCCCTCGTCCCCCTCCGCATCCAGTGGGTGAGTCAGGCCACCATCAACGTGGCGCGCGACCCCGAGCTGCTCGATCTGGTGGCGCGTTCCGGCGCGCGCGTGCTCTCCATCGGCTTCGAGAGCCTGTCCGAGGAGAGCCTGGCGTCGGTCTCGAAGCAGTTCAATCGCCCGAGCCGCTTCAAGGACGATCTCGCCCGGCTGCGCGCGCGCGGCATCCAGGTGATCGCGCTGCTCATGGTCGGACTGGACGGCGACACGCTCGAGACCTTCCCCGGCATGCTGCGCTGGCTCGACGACAACAAGATCAGCTTCCTGAAGCTGTTCACGCCGGCGCCCTATCCCGGCACGAAATTCCATGCCGACATGGACGCCGCCGGCCGGCTTCTCGGCGCCGACTGGGGCCGCTACGACTACGGCAGCCCGAACGTACGCCCGCTGCACATGACCACGGACGAGATGCTCGACGGCTTCCGCTCCGTCTACTCGGGCTTCTACTCCGTGCGGAGCATGCTGCGGCGATTCGTGCCGCCGCCACGACGCCACCTCCTCGAGTCGCTCGCGATGCTGGTCGCGAACGCCAAGGTGCACGGCTATCTCCGGCGCAACCCCGAAGCCTGGGGCACCATCTCGTAAGCGGCCGCGCCCTCCTCGACGGCGGCAGCCGTCTCGCCCCAGACCTCCTCGAACATGAGCCACTGCGACGGGCGCTCGCGCACGATCCCCTCGTAGAGCCGGACGGTCGCGACCAGCGCCGCGACGCTGTCGGCCGGCGTGCGCGGATCGAAGCGGGCCGCGACACGCAGCTCGTAGCGCCGGATGCCGGTGCGCACGGCGAACACCGGCACGATGGGCGCGCGCGCGACCCGCGCCACCGCGAAGGGGCCGAGCTGGAACCGCGTCGGCCGGCCGCAGAAGTCTACCTCGTGGCTGCCGCGCTTGGGCCCCCACGGCTCGATCTGCATGCCGACGATCTCGTGGCGGCGGAGCGCGTGCAACGCGGGCAGGCCGGCGAACAGCGAGCGGTCCGAGTAGAGCACGGTGAACCCGTGCCGCGTCCGCATCGAGTGCAGGAAGTCGTGCACCGTGGGGTTCTGCTCGTGCGCCGTCACCAGGTTGACCGGGCGACCGAGCCGGTTGAGGACGCGCGCCCCGATCTCCCAGGAGCCGAAGTGGCCGGTGAGCACGACCAGGCCGCGGCCCTCCGCCAGGGCGCTCTCGAAGAGCTCGCGCCCGTCGATGGTGAGCTCGACCGGGCGCGGATGAGGGCCCCATTGCTCCATCCCCTCTGTCATGGAGCGGGCGAGCTCGGCGAAGACGCGGTAGGCGTCCCAGCGCTCGCGGAGCCAGCTCCGCGGTCCCTGGACCTGGCGCTGGTTGTGGAGGACGCTCTCGCGCCGCGACCGGGCGACGCCGAAGAGGATGGCCGCGATCGCCGGCGGCGCGCCGCGCTTCCACCACTCCGGGCCATAGACGCAACCCAGTTCCGCGAAGCGGCGCCACGCCCCGCCGTCGAAGCGCAAGGCGGCTCGAAGGCGCCCCGGGTCCATCCGGCTGACTTATCGGAGCGCTGGAGGCGCCTCAAGATACGTTGTCACGGGGCGCGAAGCGGCGTAGGGCTCTCCCCCATGGACACGATCGCGACGCACTATCGCACCTGCTCCCTGTGCGAGGCCACCTGCGGGCTCGAGATCCGGACTCGCGGCCCGGAGATCGTGAGCATCCGGGGCGACGAGGCCGACCCGTTCAGCCGCGGCTACCTGTGCCCCAAGGGGCCGGCGCTGAAGCACCTGCACGACGATCCCGATCGCCTGCGCGAGCCGATGATCCGTCGCGGCGCCACCTGGGAGCGGGTCGGCTGGGGCGAGGCGTTCGCCGAGATCGACCGCCGGCTGCCGCCCATCATCCGCACGCACGGGCGCGACGCGGTCGCCGTCTATCTCGGCAACCCGTCGGCGCACCTCCTCTCCGCTCATGCTGTACCCGCGCGCGCTGCTGCGCGCCTCGGCACGCGCAACCTCTTCTCGGCCAGCACCGTCGACCAGATGCCGAAGCAGGTCGAGCGCGGGCTCATGTTCGGCACGCGCGCTGAGCGTGCCGGTGCCCGACCTCGACCGCACCGTCGTTCCTGCTCGTCCTCGGCGCCGATCCCGTGGTGTCGAACGGCAGCCTGATGACGGCGCCCGACGTGAAGGCGCGCCTGCGCGCCATCCGCGCACCGCGGCGGCAAGCTGGTGGTCATCGACCCGCGCCGCTCGCGCACGGCGGAGGAGGCCGACGAGCACCACTTCATCCGCCCGGGCACCGATGCGCTGTTCCTCTTCGCCCTCGTCCACACGCTGTTCGCGGAGAACCTCGTCCGGCTCGGCCGCCTCGCACCGCACGTGGCCGGCGTCGAGGCGGTGGAGCGCGCTGGCGCGCGAGTTCACGCCCGGAGGCCGTCGGCGCCGCCTGCGGCATCCCGGCGGACACCATCCGCCGGCATCGCACGCGCGCTCGCCGCGCGCCGAGTCGGCCGCGGTCTACGGTCGCGTCGGCACGTGCCAGCAGGAGTTCGGCACCGCTGGCGAGCTGGCTCGTCGACGTGCTGAACGTGCTCACCGGCAACCTCGACCGGCCCGGCGGCGCGATGTTCACCAAGGCGGCGGCCGGCGCCAGCAACACGCGCGGCGAGCCCGGACGCGGCAAGGGCGTCCGCTTCGGACGGCGCGACGAGCCGCGTGCGCGGGCTGCCCGAGGTCTTCGGCGAGCTGCCGGTCGGCTGCCTCGCCGAGGAGATCGAGACGCCGGGCGAGGGCCAGATCCGGGCGCTCATCACCATCGCCGGCAATCCGGTGCTCAGCACGCCGAACGGCGCGCGGCTGTCGGCCGCGCTCGGCTCGCTCGAGTTCATGGTGAGCCTCGACATCTACCTGAACGAGACGACGCGCCACGCGGACGTGATCCTGCCGTCGCTCTCGCCGCTCGAGTCGTCGCACTACGACCTCGGCGCTCTGGCAGCTCGCCATCCGCAACTACGCAAACTACTCGGCGCCCGTCTTTTCTCCGCCGTCGGGTCGGCCGACCGACTGGGAGACCGTCCTGCGGCTGACCGGCATCGTCATGGGTCAGGGACCCGACGCCGACACGGACGCGCTCGACGACTTCGTCGCCCTCCAGCAGGTGGAGAGCGCCGTCGGGGCGGCGGGCTCCTGCGTGCAGGGACGCGCACCGGCCGAGCTGATGGCCGCGCTCGCCCCGCGACGCGGCCCGGAGCGCCTGCTCGACCTGATGCTGCGCACCGGGCCGTACGGCGACGCATTCGGCGCGCGGCCCGACGGGCTCTCCCTGCGGCGCTCGAGGCGACCCCGCACGGGATCGACCTGGGCGCGCTCGCGCCGCGCATCCCCGAGGTCCTGCGCACCCGCTCGGGCATAGATCGAGCTGGCGCCGCGCCGAGATCACCGCCGACGTCCCCCGGCTGCGCTCGCGTCTCACGCGGCCGGAGGGCGGCATCGACGCTCGTCGGCCGCCGGGACCTGCGCTCCAACAACTCCTGGATGCACAACATCGAGCCGCTCGTGCGCGGCGAGACCGCGCTGCACCCTGTGGGTGCATCCCGACGACGCCGCGCGCCTCGGGCTCGCCGACGGCGCCGCCGGCGCGCGTGCGCTCGCGCGCCGGGCGCCTCGACGTGCCGGTGGAGGTCACCGACGCGATCATGCCCGGCGTGGTGAGCATGCCGCACGGCTGGGGCCACGACGCGCCCGGGATGCGCGTTGCGCGTCGCGTCCGCCAACGCCGGCGTGAACAGCAATCTGCTGGCCGACGAGCTGGCGATGGATCCGCTGTCCGGCAACGCGGTGCTGAACGGCATCCCCGTAAGCGTGTGTCGAGCCGAGACCTCGTCTCGGCTCGAAGGGGAAGGCGAGCGTGTGGCGTCCGGTCCCTCAGGCGACCGCCATGCCGCGGCCGGCGAAGCCGGCGCGGCAAAATAGCGCGCCGCGGCCCGACCGGAGCGCTCCGCACCTCTGCCGCGCCGGCGCCGCATGCTCGCCGTCCGTCCCGACCCGAGACGAAGTCTCGGGTCGGCCTTACCGGGGCTGGGCCAGCGTGAGCCGCCCTTCGGCGCACAGCCGCCCGTCGACCAGGGCGCGGCCGCGCAGCTGCGTCGCGGCCTGGAAATGGCGCAGCACCTCGACCTCGATGCGGAGGACGTCACCGACCCGCACCGGATCGAGGACCCGGAAGTCGTCGACGGCCGCAAGGTAGCCCGGCTGGGGCGCGTCGTCCTTCAGGGCCGAGAGGAGCGCGCCCCCACCCTGGGCGAGGGTCTCGAGGAGGAAGGCCGCCGGCAGCGTGCCATCCGCTGCCACGCAGGGATCCGAGGCGGCCACGTGCTTCAGGAAGACGCCGCAGCGGTCGCCGATCTCGAGCACCCGGTCCAGGAGCAGGAAGGGGGCGGCGTGCGGAAGGCGGGGAAACGGAGTCCGCAGCTCGCTCATCACGCTGCCTCTAGCCGGAGCGGCCGACACGCGCCACCCCGGGCGAGACCGTCGACCAGCACCCGGCGGACGGGCATCGCGCGCGCCGCGCCCGTGACCACGTCGAGGCCGCGGGCCGCCCCAGCTGGCCAGCCGATCGTGGGCGGCACGAGCGCGTGCGACATCGCCAGCGCGGCCGCCGCCACGGCGAGCGCTCCCGCGGCACCGAAGCTGCCCGTCGTGCCGCGCGGCGCCGTCACCGCCACCGGACGCCCGGCGAACGCGCGCGCGAGCGCCTCGGCCTCCAGCCCGTCCAGCACCACGTCGCCGTTCGCCGCCGCGACCACGAGGTCGACGTCGGCGGCGAGCGGTGCGAGGCGGCGCGCCAGCTCGCCCGCGTCGGCGGGCCACCCGTGAACCGGGGCCGGGACACCGAAGCCTGCGTGCGGCACGAGACGCGCGTAGCGGCGCGCGCCCCGACGAAGTGCGCGCGCCGACGACTCCAGTACGAGCACCGCGGCGCCTTCGCCCGGAGTCGCGACGGCGCCCGACGCACGGCGCGCCGCGCGCTCGAGGCCCGGAAGGGCCGTGGCGAGCTCGTCCGCCGCGCCCGCCAGGCAGACCTCGGCCGTACCCTCGCCGACCTGTCGCGCTCCCCACCCGATCGCCGCCTCCCCCGAGGCCTCCTGCTCGGTCACCATCGCCGACGGTCCCGTGATGCCCAGCTCGATCGCCAGGTAGCTGAGCGGCGCGTTCATCACCAGGTTCGGGAAGAGGAGCGGGTTGCCGGTGCCGCGGTCGAAGATGCGATCGAGAAAGGTGATCGTCTCCTCGACGTTACCGAATGCGGAGCCCAGCGCGAGCGCCGTGCGCGGCGGCGCCAGTGCCTCGGGCTCGAGACCGGCGTCGGCCAGGGCGAGCCGTGCGGCCGCCAGGGCCAGCAGCGACGTCCGATCGATCCGGCGTCCCTGCGCCGAACGAACCCAGCGGCGCGCCTCGAGGCCCTCCACCCGCGCCGGCGCGGCGGATTCTCCGGGTGCGCGAGCGCCGCGGCCTGCGACGACCGCCTCCCAGAACGGCTCCACGCCGACACCGAGCGCGCTCACCACGCCGATGCCGGTCACGGCCACGTCACCGATCACGCGTCTCGTCCCAGCACGAGGGTGACGTTGTGCCCGCCGAAGCCGTACGAGGAGGTGAGTGCAATCCCGAGCGCCTGCCGGCGGCCCGCGGCCGGCACCAGGTCGAGGTCGCTCCACGCCGGATCGGGATCACGCAGCGTCGCCGTCGGCGGCAGGAGCGAGCCGTCGAGCGCGAGCACCGTGGTGACCGCTTCGACCGCCCCCGCGGCACCGAGGCAGTGGCCGAGCTGCGACTTGGTGGAGCTGACGGGAACGCGCGGCAGGCGGGCTCCGAAGACGGCGCGCAGCACGCGCACCTCGACCTCGTCGTTCTGCCGCGTGCCGGTCCCGTGGGCGTTGACGTAGTCGACCGCGTCGGGCGGCACCGCCGCCGCGTCGAGCGCGCTGCGCACCGCGGCCAGCGCCGCGCGGCCCTCGGGATCGGGAGCGGTCACGTGGTGGGCGTCGGTCGTCGTGCCGTGCCCGAGCACCCGCGCGATCACGCGCGCGCCGCGCGCCCGCGCGTGCGCCGCGTCCTCGAGCACGAGGGCAGCCGCCCCCTCCCCCAGCGTGAGGCCGGCACGGTCACGGTCGAAGGGCCGGCAACCCTCCGGGTCGAGGGCCTGGAGGGCGTCGAAGCCTGCATGCGTGATGCGGCAGAGCCCGTCCGTCCCCAGCGCGATGGCCAACGCGAGCGTCCCCGACGCGACGGCCCACGCGGCCTCGGCGATCGCCAGCGCGCTCGACGAGCATGCGGTGGAGAACGTGGCGCGCGGCCCGTGGATGCCGAAGGCCTGGGCGATCGCCGCCGCGCTGGTCGACAGCGGCGTCCCGAGCAGACGCGACAGCCGGTAGTGCCGGTCCTCCCCCGAGCGGTGGCGGCGATAGGCCTCTTCCGTCTCGGCCATCCCGCCCACGGTGGCGCCCACGAAGATCCCCGCCGCTTCGAGGCGCTCGGTCTCGAGGCCAGCCTGCCGGTACGCCTGCTCGACGGCAGCGAGCGCGAACCGGTCGGGACGCGACAGGCGCCGCACCGTCGCGGGCGGCAGCAAACCGAACGCCGCCACGGGCGGAGCGAGCTCCCGTACCTCGGCCGCGAGATGACAGCGGCCGCCGTGCGGAAACCGCGTCAATGGACCGACCGCGCAGCGGCCATCGGCGAGGCCGGCAGCGAGCGCCGCCACGTCCGCGCCGAGCGCCGTGATGGCGCCCACGCCGGTCACCGCGACCTGCCGCACACCGACTCCTACGGCTGGCGCTCCGCAACGATGAAATCGACCAGCGACCGCACCGAGGCAAAGGCTCGCTTGCCCACCTCCTCGTCCGGAATGGAGACCCGGAATCGATCCTCCACCAGCACGACGAGCTCGAGCGCGTCGATCGAATCGAGACCCAGCCCGTCGCCGAAGATGGGCGAGTCCTCGGGGATGTCGCTCGGCGGACGGTCGAGCCGAAGCCCGGTCACCAGGAGCTGCTTCACCTCCGCGGCGAGCGCGTCGCGATCCATCGCGCGCCTCTTTAGAGCATCGTGAGACCGCCGTCCACGTGGAGGGTGGTCCCGGTCAGGTACGAGGCCGCCGGTGAGGCGAGAAAGAGAACGGCGCTGGCGATCTCGTCCGGCTCTGCGAAGCGGCCGAGGGGAATCTGACGTTCGAGATCCCGGCGCTCGGCCTCGGCCAGCTCGCGGATCAAGCGGGTGTCCACGAAGCCGGGGGAGACGGCGTTCACCGTGATGGCGTAGCGAGCGACCTCGCGCGCCAGCGACTTGGTGAGCGCGACCACTCCTCCCTTCGCCGCCGAATAGGCGGCGGCGCCTTCCTTGCCGAAGAAGGCTGCCGGCGAGACGACGTTGACGATGCGTCCCCACCGTCCGCCGATCATGCCGCGGAGCGCCGCCTTGCTGCACAGGAAGACGCCCGTCAGGTCGACGTCGAGCACGCGCCGCCAGCCGCTCTCGGGCAGCATCATCAGGAGGCCGTCGTGCGTCACCGCGGCGTTGTTCACCAGCACGTCGGGCGCGCCGCCGAGCGCATCACGCAGCGCGCCGAAGAGCCGGCTCACGGCCTCGGCATCGGCGACGTCGGCCTGCACGGCGTGCGCCCGCGCGCCGGTGGCGCGTAGCGCGACCAGGGTCTCGTCGGCCTCGGCGTCGTCCTCGTCGCGCGAGTAGTTGAAGGCGACGGCCGCGCCCGCACGCGCAAACCCGAGCGCGACGGCTCGGCCGATACCGCGCGAGCCGCCGGTGACGAGCACGCGATGGCCGGCGAGCGCGCTCACACGGGACCCGGACCGGCCGCCACGAGCGCCCCGACGTGTCCGCTCGGGCAGACGTCGAGCACCAGGAAGGGGGCCGGGGTGGCGCCGGCAAGCGCGGCGACGAGCGCCAGCGGACAGGCCGCGGCAAAGGTCTCGCCGTACGCCGCCGAGGGATGCTGGATGCGCGGCTGCGTCCCGTCGAGGACGGCGTACAGCGCGCGCCGAGTCCGCTCCGCGGTGCTCGGCGCATCCCGCACGATGACCAGCGCCAGGTCCGTCTGCCGTACGCCCGCGTCCGCCAGCGCTCCCTCGATGGCGGACTGCACGCCCGCCGCTGCGCGATCGCGCTCGGGCGTGAACCCGGCCGCGTGTCCCATGATCCGGCCCCGAACCACCGCACCACGCCGGCGTGCCGCCAGGACCGGCTCGAGCACGACGATCGCGGCGCCGTCCCGCGGCGGCGCCTCCCCCATCGCGAGGCCGCCGTCCGCGAGCCAGCGCTCGAGGGTCGCGTCGCAGGCGTCCATTCCGCCGGCGACCATGGCGTCTGCCCGCCCGGTGGCGATCAGGTCCGCCGCGTGCGCGATCGCCAGCAGGCCCGCCGCACCGCCGGCGGTGAGGGTCACCGCCGGACCACCCAGGCGGAATCCGATGCCGACCTCTCCCGCGGCCGCGTTCGAGACCGTCGCGGCGAAAAGCCGCGGGCTCGCCGCCTTGGGACCGTCGGCCGCGACGCGCCGCTGATACGCGGCGTTGGTGAGAAAACACCCGAAGGCGGTGCCGAGCGCCACGCCGACGCGGGGACGCGGAGCACCATCGGTCACCGCGAGCCCGGCCTCCTCGAGCGCGCGCCCGGTCGCGGCGAGGGCGAGCTGGGTCACGCGCTCTGCGCGCACGGCCCGCGCACGGATGGCATCGGGTAGCTCCCCGAGCTGGCCGTCGACGGCGGCCGCGGCGCCGGTGATCGCGATCTCCGTCATGCGCGTCCCAGGACCAGGGCGGTGTTCGCGCCGGCGAAGCCGGACGAGGTCGAGATCGCCACGCGCACATCACCCCGCCGCGCCTCGCCGTGCACCAGATCGAGGCCCTCGCAGGCGGGATCGGGATGCTCGAGTCCGACCGTAGGCGGGATGCACGCCTCGTCCAGCACCCCGCTGCACAGCACCGCCTCGAAGGCGCCCGCCGCGCCCAGGGTGTGGCCGATCGCTCCCTTGATCGAGTTCACCGGCACCGGACGGTCGCCGAAGAGCCGCCTGAGCGCGCGCGCCTCCATGGCGTCGTTGAAGGGGGTGCCGGTGCCGTGCGCGGAGACGAAGTCCACCGCGTCGGGATCGACGGCGGCATCGTGCAGAGCGGCCAGCACGGCCCGGACCAGGCCGCTGCCCTCGCGATCGGGAGCCGTCATGTGCGTGGCGTCGGCCGCTGCGCCGGTTCCGAGCACGCGCGCGCGCACGCGCGCGCCGCGACGAGCCGCGCGCGCCGCTTCCTCGATCACCAGAACGGCGGCGCCCTCGCCGAGCACGAGGCCGCGCCGGTCGCGGTCGAAGGGACGCGCGACGTCGGCGGTCGCGTGCAGGCAGTTGAAGCCCGCAACCACGAACCGGCACAGGAGATCGGCGCCGCCCGCGAGGACCACCTCGGCGCGTCCGGCACGCACCCAGTCCGCCGCCAGCGCCACCGCCGCGCTCCCGGAGGCACAGGCGAGCTGCGGCGTCACGACCGGACCGCGCGCGCCGATCGCCTCCGCCACGCGGGCGGCGGGCGCGTAGTACGGGATGCGCTCGAGGGAGCCAGGGGACGGGCTCCCCGCGGCCGCCGCGGCGTCCCACGTCTCGAAGATCCCCATGCCGCCGAGCGTGGTGCCGAGCGCCACGCCGACCCGGCCAGGCTCGAGCTGCTCGGGCGAGATCCCCGCCGCTTCCAGCGCCTGGGCTGCGGCCGCGAGCGCGAAAGCCCCCGCCCGGTCGGGGTCCCGATCGTCCTGATCGGTCACCTCGGCCGCGCTCGCCGGCTCGAGATCGTCGGCCGGGAATCGCCGGATGGGGGCGACCGCGGAGCGGCCCGCAATCAGGCCGCTCCAGAACGCCCCGACGGTGCGCCCGAGCGGGGACACCACCCCGCAGCCGGTGATGACAGCGGCACGTGCAGATCCAGCCAAGACCACCGCAACTTAGCCCAGGACGTCGGGTGGTGCACGACGCTGGCCGGCGGCGGCGACGTCAGCTGTCGAAGCCCTGATCGTGGCTGGGAGGGCGGGACCCCGACGGATCGGGGGCCGCCGGATCGTCACCCTCGTGGGGGGCAGCCAGCGGGGCCCCGGCGAAGGAGAACGACTCCTCGCCCTGGATCATCGACGGCGTCAGGAAGTACGTCCCGAACAGCGACGGATCCCAGATCGCCTCCGCCGTCTTCGTGTCGCCGCCCGTCAGGCCGAGGGCCAGGCCGCCCGTCAGCCCGCCGATGCCGGCGTATGCCAGCTTCGCGGGCACGTAGACGACGTTCGCCAGGCCCGTCAGCACGCCCCAGCCGACGGTCGACCAGGTGTCGCTCTCGCCCGCCGCGGCGGTCTCGCCCGGGGGGGTCGTCGACCAGCCTTCGGTCTCGTCCCCGGCCCGCACCGCGCCGGCCACCAGCAGGGTCCCGGCCCCGAGGGCCGCCACGGCCACCAACCTCCACCCCTTCATACGTCCTCCTCGGGAGCCCGCGCTCCCCGGCAGACGTCTAACCCAAAGCCGCGAGCGGCGCTACTCGGTACGGACCACGGCCTCGGGCGGCAGGAGGCCCAGGAGGTGAGCCAGGGCACGCTCGACGTACTCCGGGTCCTTCGATTCGAGCGTCAGCTTCACGGCGTACTCCGGGTTGGCGAGCTTCGGATACGAGCCCAGGAGCAGGTCGGGGAAGGCGGCCAGGGTGGAGTTGAGATGCTCCGCGATGGAGCCCTCTCCTTCCCGCGTGTAGACCACCCGCAGCGTGTACGGCGTGGCCGCGAAGCGCTCGCGCAGGGTCTCGAACTTCTGCTCGAAGAGCTCCGGGATGCCGGGCAGGATGTAGAAGTTCTCGCACTTGACGGTGGGAAAGCCGAGCCGCCCGTCGACCAGCAGCTCCGAGCCCTCGGGCACCTCGGCCATCTTGAGGCGCGCGTCGTTGACGTGCTCCTTGTAGAACTCGCGCAGCCGGCTCTCGATCGCGGGATGGCGGACGATGGGGCGTCCGAGTCCCCGCGCGATGCCCTCCATCGTGACGTCGTCGTGGGTCGGGCCGACGCCGCCGGAGGTGAAGACCACGTCGTAGCGCGGCCTGAACTCGCGCACGGCGGCCGCGATGTCGTCGATCTCGTCGGGGATGGTGAGGATGCGCTTCAGGGTGACGCCGATGGCCCGCAGCTCGCGCGTCAGGAAGGGTGCGTTGGTGTCGACGACCTTGCCCGAGAGGATCTCGTTGCCGATGACGATGATCGCTGCCAGCAGATCGCGCGGCATGGCCGGACTCTAGACCGAGATGGCGTCCTTGCGGAAGTCGCTGCGCCCGATCTTCACGTTGACCACCGCCGGCTTGCCGGCCGACAGGGCGCGCTCGAGCGCCGGGCGGATCCGGTCCGGCGTCTCCACCCACTCGCCATGGCCGCCGAGCGCCTCGATCATGAGATCGTAGCGGCTGTGGGTGAGCTTGCACGCCGGGGTGCGGTCGGGGCCGTACATCTGCTCCTGACCGCGCAGGATCTGCATCCACGCCGCGTCGTTGCCGATGACGCCGACGATGTTGATCTTCTGGCGGATGCAAGCCTCGAACTCCATCATGTTGAGCCCGAAGGCCCCGTCGCCGTACATGATGATCACGTCGCTCTTCGGGCTGGCGAGCTTCGCCGCCATGGCGTAGCCGGGCCCGGTGCCGAGCGTGCCGAGCGGCCCGGCGTCGAGCCAGTGGCCGAAGCCGCGCGGGCGCAGCACGTTGGCCGCCGAGCCGACGAAGTCGCCCCCGTCGCCGATCAGGATGGTGTCGGGAGTGACCAGCCTGTCGACCTCGGCGCACACCCGCAGCGGGTCGATCGGCACCTGGTCGGAGGCGAGCTGCGGGCGGAGCTTCTCCCACTTTCCGGTCTCGAGCGCGCGGAGCTCCTCGAGCCACGCCCGCGACAGCACGGGACTCCACTTGGCGCCGCGCGCGCACCCGGTGAGCGCTTCCATGACCAGCCCGGTGTCGCCGATGATGCCGACGTCGCAGCCGCGGTTCTTGCCCAGCTCGCTTGCCGTCGAGGTCGACGTGGATCAGCTTGGCGGCGGGATTGATGTGCGAGCTGCGGCCGTAGCCGATGCGGAAGTCGAGCGGCGTACCGAAGATCATGACGACGTCGGCGCTGCTTGAGCGCGTCCTTGCGGGTCTGCGAGGAACCAGTGCGGATCGCCGGGGTCGAGGCTGCCGCGCGCCTGCCCGTTGACGTACACCGGCATGCCGAAGGTGCGCACGAACTCCGGATAGGCCTCGCGCCGGCGCGACCAGAAGAGCTGGCTTCCGACCAGGCAGACCGGGCGCTCGGCGCCGCGCAGCAGCTCGAAGGCCTTCTCGACGAAGCGCGGATCGGGCCCCACGCCCGCCTCGGTGCGGTAGTGGGCGGCTCACCACGACGTCGTCGTCGTTCACCGTGTCGAAGAGGAAGTCGAGCGGCATCTCCAGGAAGACCGGCCCCGGCACGTTGGTGGTGGCGACGCGGAAGGCCGTGGAGACGTACTCCGCCGAGGCGGCGGGCGCTCGGCACCGACACGGCCCACTTGGTGATCGGGCCGCATCAGCTCGACGTGGTTCATGTCCTGCAGCCCGCCCATGTCCTGGAACAGGCGCGGCGCCTGGCCGCCGATGATGACCATCGGGATGTTGGCGCGCCAGGCGCGTGGCGACGCCGGTCACCGCGTCGGTCAGCCCGGGACCGGCGGTCACCACGGCGACCCCGGGCTGCCCGGTGACCCGCGCCCAGCCGTCCGCGGCGTGCGCCGCCGTCTGCTCGTGGCGCACGTCGATCACGCCGATGCCCTCGTCGAGGCAGCCGTCGTAGATCGACATCACGTGCCCGCCGCAGAGCGTGAAGATGAAGGGCACGCTCTCCTGCTTGAGCGCGCGCGCGACGATCCGTCCTCCGTGCATCGGCATGGGTCCCCCGCTCGGCTTCAGGAGCCGATCTCGATCTCCCTGATGTCGGGGATCTGCTCGCGCAGATAGGCGCCGAGACGCTTCTTGAGGCGCGCCTCGATCTGCCGAACCCGCTCGCGGCTGATGCCGTACTCGTCGCCGATCTCCTGCAGCGTGACCGGCTCCTCGTCGCGCATCAACGCCTCGAGGCGTCGCTCGAAGATCACCAGATCCTTCCCCGTGAGCGTCTTCTCGAACTCCACCGTCTTCTCGCGCACGAGGCGATGATACTCCTCATCGGCGACGGTCTCGGCAGTCTGCGTAGGGCCAGGCAGAAAATCAAGCAGCGTCGCGTCGCCGCCCTCGTCGAGCGGCGCGTCGACCGAGAGGTCGCGGCCCGCGAGGCGCTGCTCCATCTCGACGACTTCCTTCTCCTTCACGTCGAGGCGCTGGGCGATCAGCCGGGGCTCGGCGGTGAAGCCCTCGCGCTCGAGGCGCTCGCGCTCCTTCTGCAGGTTGAAGAACAGCTTGCGCTGCGCTTGCGTCGTGCCGAGCTTCACCATCCGCCAGTTGTTCATGATGTAGCGGATGATGTAGGCGCGCACCCACCACACCGCGTAGGACGGAAAGCGCACGCCGCGGTAGGGGTCGAAGTTCTTGACCGCCTCCAGGAGGCCGATGTTGCCCTCCTGCACCAGGTCGAGCAGGTTGTGCACGGCGCGCTGGTACTCGCGCGCGATCATCACGACGAGACGCAGGTTCGAGGTGACCAGACGCACCACCGCCGCGCGGTCCTGGTGCTCGTGCCAGCGCACCGCCAGGGCGTGCTCCTCCTCGCGCGAGAGCAGCGGGATGCGGCGGATCTCGGTGAGATAGCGCTGCAGCGTGTCGGCGGTGGGGACCGGCACCGCGGCGCCGGCGTCGGGCTCCTCGGCCGGCGCGTCGATCACCATCGGTTCGCCAGTGTCGCCGTCCGCCAGCACCTCGTCCGGCTCGACGGCCTCCTCGGGTTCGACGACCTGGGGCAGGCGGCTCTCGACGTCGTCCGCCACGGCTCTCCTACAGGCTCAGGTGCGCGCGCGGGTCTTCGCCGTAGGCACGCTCGAGCGCCGCGAGCGCATCGGCGAGCCGCTCTGCGCTGTCGGCGGGTGGCACCTGCACCATGAGGCGCGCGTAGAGATCGCCCGGCTCGCCGCCCTTCGGGTCGGGCGCGCCCTTGCCACGCAGGCGCAGGCGCTGCCCGCTCTGACTTCCCGCTGGGACCTTGAGCTGCACCCGGCCGTGCAGGGTCGGCACCGTGATGGTCGCACCGCGCACGGCCTCGGGGACCGTGATCGGCACCTCGATGGTGAGGTCCTTGCCGTCGCGCTGGATGAGCGGATGCGGCCGCACGCGGACGATGAAGTAGAGGTCGCCCGGCTTGCCGCCGTTGCGACCCACGCCGCCCTTCCCCGCCACCCGCACCCGCGATCCGTCGCCGACCCCGGCGGGAATCTTGACGCTGAGGCGCTCGCGGGTCTCGACGGTGCCGGTCCCCCCGCAGGTCGTACAGGCGCGCCGCCCCACGCGTCCGGTTCCCTTGCAGGTGGCGCACGGCGTCGGCCGCCGCACGCTGACCGAGGTGCGCGTACCGCGGAGCGCGTCGAGCAGATCGACCTCGATGGGATGCTCGATGTCCTGGCCACCCTGGTGGCGCGTTTCCTCGGCCGCGCCGCCGAACATCTCGTTCAGGATGTCGGCGAATCCGCGGTCGTCGCCGCCGCGCTGCCGGCCGCCACCGAGCGACCCGAAGTCGAACTCGACCCCGGCGTCGCCGCCCCCCGCGCCGCGGCGGAAGGAGAAGCCGTGCCCGCTGTCGGCCCAGCGCTTGTACTCACGCGCGCGCGCCGGATCGAAGCCGGCTTGCAACCCTTCCATCCCGAACTCGTCGTAGAGGGCCCGCTTGTGCTCGTCGGACAGCACGTCGTTGGCGAGCGACAGGTCCTTGAAGCGCTCCTCGGCCTGCTTGTCCCCCTGGTTCACGTCCGGATGGAACTTGCGAGCCAGCTTGCGGTAGGCCTTGCGGATCTCGTCGGCCGAAGCGCCCTTGGAGAGCCCGAGGATGGCGTACAGATCTCGCTCTTGCGCCATCGTCGGTCAGGCGAGACTGCTCACTCGCCGTACTGCAGTCGGACCTTCGTGTCGGCAACCTCGCGCAGCGCGGTGACGATCTCTTTGTTGTCCGACTCGACGAGCGGACGAGCGCCCTTCAGCAGCTGCTTCGCCCGGCGGGCGGCGAGCAGCACCAGCTCGAAACGGTTGGGGACCTGCTCGAGGCAGTCCTCGACGGTGATGCGTGCCATGATCGGGACATTCCTAACCGAAAAGGCGAGGGAAGGGAACCGTCCGGAGGACGGCTCCCGGGGGCCGCCGAGACCTCAGGCGCCGTACGGCGGAAAGCCGGTGACGCCGAGTCCGGCGGTCAGGCCACCGTCGGCCACGATCGCGGCGCCCGTGATCGCCGACGACTCCTCGCTGGCGAGAAAGAGCGCCACGTTGGCGATCTCGTCGGGCCGGAGGCAGCGGCCCAGGGCGTGCTCCGCGGCCAGCTGGGCGCGCGGCTTGGGGGCGAACTGGCCGATGAAGTCGAGCAGCGGGGTCTCGACCGCACCGGGGCAGATGCAGTTCGCGCGGATGCTCTTGCGGCCGTACTCCACGGCGACCGTCCGCGTGAGGTTGATCACCGCCGCCTTGGCGGTCGCGTAGGGCGCCGCCATGATCTCGCCGAACAGCCCGTCGACCGACGAGGTCGTGATGATCGAGCCGCCGCCGCGGGCGAGCATCGCCGGGATCGCCGCCCGCATGCCGTAGAAGACCCCGGTGAGCGAGACCTGGAGGCTGCGGTCCCACACCGCGGGATCGATGTCGGCAACGTAGCCCCCGCCCGTCCACACGGCGTTGTTGTGCATCACGTCGAGCCCGCCGAAACGCTTCACGGCGCAGGCGACCGCGGCCTCGAGATCGGCCAGCACGCCGACGTCGGTGCGCTGGAACGCCGCCCTGCCGTTTCCCGCTTCGATCTCGGCCACCACGCGCGCGCCGCCGGCCTCGTCGATGTCGGCGCAGACGACGGCGGCGCCCTCGGCCGCGAACCGGCGCAGCGTCGCCGCGCCGATGCCCGACGCGCCGCCGGTCACGATCGCCACCTTGCCTTCGAGTCGTGCCATCGGCGGTCGCATAGCGCACGCCCGCCGGGGAGTCACCAGCTTGACTTCCTGGGCATCGCCTCGATACGAGCCAGCGGCGCATGGGACTGCTCTCGCGCCTGCTCGGCACCGCCGGACCTCGCGACCTCCTCGCCGACCTCGTGGAAGCGTACCGGGCCGAGGCGGAGCAGGCGGCGCGGCTGCGCCAGCACGCCGAGCACGCGCGCTACGCGCAGGTGGCGACGGCACTGCGCGACCTCGCCGAGGTCGAGGATCGCCACGCCGGCTGGCTGCGCGACGCCATCCTCGCCCGCAATGGCGGCGTGCCCCCGGTGGCGCCGGCGCCGCCCGTGGCGCGCAATCAGTGGGAGCGCGCCGTGGGGTCGCGCCAGGAGGCGCAGCGCAAGCGGCGCCGGCTGGTCGAGCTCTTCGGGCGCTGGGATCCCGACGAGGTGGAGGCGGCCGACCTGCTGCGGCGGATCGAGCGCGAGGATGGCCAGACGATGGGGGCCTACGAGGAGCTCGTCATGCGCGCCGACCCGCACGCGCTCGGCTGATCGGCCGGCGCTGGCTCGGCCAGGCGCGCGCCTCAGTCGGACCGTGCGAGCCAGAGGAACACCTCGCGGTTCCCCTTCGGTCCCGGCAGCACGGAATCGGCCTCGCCGCGCGCCGTGAGGCCGAGCGCCTGCGCCGCCGCGCGCACGCGCGCCACCGCCGCCGCGCGCACCGCCGGCTCCCGCACGACGCCGCCCTTGCCCACCTGGCCGCGCCCGGCCTCGAACTGCGGCTTCACCAGCGCGATCACGGTCGCCGCCGGCCGCAGGACCGCCGCCACCGCCGGCAGGACGATCGCGAGCGAGATGAAGGAGACGTCCACCGTGGCCAGGTCGGGAGCCTCCGGCAGCATGCTCGCCTCCAGGCGGCGCGCGTTGGTACGCTCCAGCACCGTCACGCGAGCATCCTGGCGCAGCGCCCAGGCGAGCTGCCCGTAGCCGACGTCGAGCGCGAACACGCGCCGCACGCCACGCCGCAGCAGGCAGTCGGTGAAGCCGCCGGTCGACGCGCCCACGTCGAGCGCGACCTGGCCCGCGACCTCGAGACCGAAGGCGTCGAGGGCCCCGGCGAGCTTCTCGCCACCGCGGCTGACGTAGTCCGACGCCGGCCTGCGCAGCCGCAGCGCCGCGTCCGCGGCCACCAGCGCGCCCGGCTTCGTCGCCGGCCGGTCCCCGACCAGGACCTCGCCCGCGAGGATCAGCCGCTGGGCTCGCTCCCGGCTCGGCGCGAGTCCGAGATCGACGAGCAGGCGATCGAGGCGGACGCCGGCTCCCACGGCACGCCCTCAGCCTGAGCGTGCCGACGGCGCCGGCTGGTCGAGCTGCGCCACCACCAGACATGCGATGGCGCGCAACGCCTCCGCCCGCGCACCGAGCGGCGCCAGGGCCGCCAGCGCGCGGTCGCGCGCCTGCTCGGCATGGCGTGCGCGCGCGGGCCATCCCGAGCACCGCCGGATAG
Organism: uncultured delta proteobacterium; assembly: GCA_963815115.1. GTDB lineage: Bacteria > Desulfobacterota > Binatia > DP-6 > DP-6 > CAVQLX01. The sequence goes on from CAWFFN010000008.1 coordinate 195,067, forward strand.
GTGGCCTTGCCGAGCGCGGCGTCGGTGCGCCCGTCCCCGGCTTGCACCGCGTCCATGATGTCGTCGACGATCTGGAAGGACAGGCCGAGCTGCTCGCCGTACGTCGTGAGGCGGCGCACCAGCGGCGGGCGAGCGCCGCCCACCAGCGCGCCCACCCGTGCCGCGGCCGTGAACAGCGCGCCCGTCTTGCCACGATGGATGGCACGGATGCGCGCCAGCGTCGCGGGATGTCCCGCCGCGGCGAGATCGAGGGCCTGGCCGCCCACCATGCCGGCCTCGCCCGCGGCGCGGGCCAGCTCGCCGACGGCGGCGAGCGCGCGCCGAGGCGCCACGGTGGTCGCGGTGGTCATGAGGCCGAAGGCCTCGGTGAGGAGCGCGTCGCCCACCAGGATCGCGACGCCCTCGCCGAAGACGCGATGGCTGGTGGGGCGCCCGCGGCGCAGGTCGTCGTCGTCCATGGCGGGGAGATCGTCGTGCACCAGCGAGTAGGTGTGGACCAGCTCGAGGGCGCAGGCGAAGGGCATGACGGCGCGCACCGACGCGCCCGCCACCTCTCCCGTGGCGAGTGCGAGGATCGGGCGTAGCCGCTTGCCGCCTCCCAGCAGGCTGTAGCGGATGGCCCGGCGCAGCGCCGGGCCGCGCGCCGGAAAGCGCCGCGCGAGCGCGCTCTCGACGAGCCGCCGCCGCGCGGCCAGGTAGCCGTGGAGGTCCAACTCACCTGGGCTCACTCCTCCTCGTCCCGGAGCGGGCGGGTCAGCAGCGAGCCATCCGAGGTCGCGCAGCAATACCTCGACCCGCTGCGCGACGTCCTCGAGGCGAGCGGCGAGCAGCCGCACGAGCGCCATGCCCCGTTCGAAGGCGGCCAGCGACTCCTCGAGCGGCAGCTCGCCCTGCTCGAGACGGCGCACGAGGGCCTCCAGCTCGGCCATCGACTCCTCGAACGGCGGGCGCTCCTCGCGCGGGTCGCTCATCGCGGCTCCGTGAACGGCGGGCGCTCGTCACGCGGCTCGCTCATCGTGGCTCCGTGCGTTCCACCCGGCCGATGGCGCGGCCGCGGGAGAGCACCAGCGCGACGGCGTCGCCCGGTTTGAGGGCCGCCGCATCCCGCACCACTGGGCCGTCCGGGCCACCATGGCGGACGATGGCGTACCCGCGTTCGAGGCAGGCGAGCGGGGAAAGTGCCGTCAGAGCGCGCTCGGTGCGCTGGAGCGGTCGCGCGCGCTTCCGCCAGACGCGCGGCGACGCCGACCTGCAGGCGCTCGCTGGCGACCGCCAGCCGTCCCCGCGCGGCGTCCACGCGAGCGGTCGGCCCATTCCCCTCGAGCCGACGCGCGAGCATCGCCAGCTCGCGGCGCTCCCAGGCGACACGCCGTCTCAGCGAGCGCTCGAGGCGCTGGGCGAGGTCGTCGAGGCGCACGCGGAGATCGTCGAGCCGGCGCTGCGGGCCGGAAAGACGGCTCGCACAGGAGACCACGCGCTGACGCGCCTCCCGCACCCGGCGCCCCAGCCCGGCCACCAGCTTGCCGCGCAGCCCGGCGACCTCCGCCAGCAGGCGCGTACGCTCCGGCACGACGGCGGACGCTGCGGCGGTCGGCGTCGGCGGCGCGCAGGTCGGCCACGAAGTCGGCGATCGTGAAGTCGATCTCGTGCCCAACCCCGCTCACCACGGGCACGCGCGACGCGGCGATGGCGCGCGCCACCACCTCCTCGTTGAACGCCCACAGGTCCTCGAGCGACCCGCCGCCGCGGCCCACGATGAGCACGTCGACCGCGCCGAACGCGGTTCAGCTCCGCGATCGCCGCCGCGATGTCCTTGCGCCGCACCGGCGCCCTGCACGACGCACGGGACGCACGATCACGCGCGCCGCGGGCCAGCGCCGGCGGAGCGTGGTCAGCATGTCGTGCACCGCGGCGCCGGCGAGCGCCGTGACGATGCCGATGGTGCGCGGAAACGACGGCAATGGCCGCTTGCGTGCCGGATCGAACAGCCCCTCGGCGTCGAGCCGGTCCTTCAGCTGCTCGAACGCCAGGCGCAGCGCGCCGAGCCCGCGCGGCTCCAGGTGGTCGACGATGAGCTGGAGCGCGCCGCGTGGAGGATAGAAGCCGATGCGCGCGCGCGCGACGACCTCGAGCCCATCGGTGGGGTCGAACGGCAGCGTCTGGGCAGCCGCTGCGGAAGAGCACCGCCGCGAGCTGGCTGAGATGGTCCTTGATGGCGAAGTAGACATGGCCGGAGGACGCCCGTCGCACGACGACAGCTCCCCCGCGACCCAGACCGCGCCCACCGACTCGGTCGAGGGCGTCCCGGATGGCGCCGGCGAGCTCCGTCACGGTCAGGATGCGCGGCCGGACGGGCGAGCCGAGCATCGGGCGCTCGCCGCTCACTCGGTGCGCTGCGCGACCGTCGTCTTCTGGACCTGACCGCTCTTCAGCAGATCGAGCGCCTTGTCGAGCTGCGGGTCGTGGCCCAGCTCGCCTTCCTTGACGTCCGGCGGCGCGATCTCGCCCGGCGTCGTCGCCGTCCGGCGAACCCCCGTCGGGATTCGGCTCGTCTTGCCTTCTCCCGGGATGATGCGAGGTGGCGCGGCAGGTTGGCCTCGCGCAGCATCGTCCCGCTCGCGTCGCCGTTCCTCTCGCCGTTCTGGCCACCTGCTTGCCCTGCTCCATGATGATGTCGGGCGTGATGCCGGTCGCCTGGATCGAGCGGCCGTTCGGCGTGTAGTAGCGCGCCGTGGTGAGGCGCAGCGCCGACGTTCTCGTCGAGCGGCAGGATCGTCTGCACCGAGCCCTTGCCGAAGGTCTGCGTGCCGAGCACCAGCGCGCGCTTGTGGTCCTGCAGCGCGCCGGCGACGATCTCGGAGGCGCTGGCGCTGCCGCCGTTGACCAGCACCACCATCGGGAAGTCGGCCTGCGTGCCGGCCTTGTGCGCGAAGTACTTCTGCTTCTGGTTCTCGAGGCGGCCGTCGGTGTAGACGATCAGGCCCGAGTCGAGGAACACGTCGGAGACCTTGACCGCCTGGGTCAGCAGCCCGCCCGGGTTGTTGCGCAGATCGAGGACCAGGCCGCGAAGTGCCGCCGGTGTCCTTCTCGAGCTGGCGAGCGCCTTCTCGACGTCGTCGTCGGTGCGTTCCTGGAACTGGGTGATGCGCAGGTAGCCGTAGCCTTTGCGGCAGGACCTGGCCTTCACGCTCTGGATCTTGATGACCTCGCGCGTCAGCGTGACGTCGAGCAGCTCGGCGGCGTTCTCGCGCCTGATGGTGAGGCGGATCTTGGTGCCCTTCGGGCCGCGCATCTTCTTGACGGCTTCCACGAGCGGCATGTCCTTGGTGAACTCGTCGTCGATCTTGATGATCTGGTCGCCGGGCCTTGACGCCGGCGCGCGACGGCGGGCGTGTCCTCGATCGGCGACGACGACCGTGAGCACGCCGTTGCGCTTCGTGATCTCGATGCCGAGGCCGCCGAAGCTGCCCCGCGTGTCGACCTGCAGCTCCTTGTAGAGTTCGGGCGTCAGGTAGGCGCTGTGCGGATCGAGCGAGGCGAGCATGCCGTTGATGGCGCCATCGATCAGCTGCTTCGTGTCCGACCTCGTCGACGTAGTTCTTCTGGACCATGGCGAGGACGTTGGTGAACGTCTCCAGCTCCTCGTACGAGGCATTCGGGGCGGCCCCCACACGCTCTGCTCCGCGGCCGCCCGAGAAGAGGACGGCCAGGAGAATGGCCAGAGGGACCGCCAGTGCCAAACCGGTGCGCCGATTTCCGTTCATGCACCCCTCGCGATGACCGTACTATACGTGCCCGGGCGAGCGGAGGGAAATCTGCCTCAGGGGGCTGCTCCGGTCCCCGCCGCGGCAACGTCCGTCGGCGCCCTGAGGAGCGCCTCCAGCGCCTCCACCTGTGCCGGAGCATCCCACTGCCGGGGACCGATCACCCGCTCCACCACCCGTCCCTCGCGGTCGATGATGAAGGATTCGGGATAGCCCCACACCTGGTAGCGGTCGCCGACCTGGTGCTCCGGGTCGACCAGCACGGGGAAGGTCAGCCCGAGGTCGCGCACGAAGGGGGCCACTGCCGCCTTGCCCGCCTCGTCCTGGCTCACCGCGAGCAGGACGAAGCCCCGATCGCGCAGCTGCCTGAACAGACGCTCCATTGACGGCATCTCCTCGCGGCAAGGCGGACACCAGGTGGTCCAGAGATTCAGCAGGACGACCTTGCCGCGCAGGTTCGACAGCCGGACGGCTTGACCGGCGAGGTCGGGGACCGCGAAGTCGGGGGCGAGCGCGGGGGTACGGCCGTGGAGCGCGCCGACGGCCAGCACGGTGGCCACTCCGAGCCCCACGGTCACCAGCGCGATTCTCAGGCCTCGGCTGCGCGCCATCTTCCCTGCGCCAGCAGCCGGGTACCGCCGACGACGACGAGCACCAGGCTGGCGAGCTGTGCGGCAGTCAGGTTGCCCATGACGACCGGATTGACGCGCACGAATTCGACCAGGAACCGCGCCCCGCTGGCGAGCACGAGGTACCAGCAGAAGATGGTCCCGTCGGGCTGGGGCGATCGCCGCCGGCGCCACAGGATCGCGAAGATGGCGAAGTAAGCGAGCGACTCGTAGATGGGTGCCGGATGCACCCGGATGCCGGGAGGATACGGCCATCCCACCACTGCATACGGGTACGCCATGCCCCAGGGCACCGTCGTGACCGTGCCCCAGTCACCGTCACCCGAGAGCTGACAGCCGATGCGGCCGATCGCCTGGCCGATCACGAGCGCCGGAGCCACCGCGTCCGCCCCGCGCCACCAGGGAATGCCGTGGCGCCTGAAGAAGAGCGTCATCGCCAGCGCGCCGCCGACCAGGCCGCCATAGAAGACGAAGCCGCTGCCGGTGAAGAGCAGGCCGAAGGGATCGCGCAGGAACCCCGGCCAGTCCTCGAAGACCAGCCACAGACGCGCGCCCACGAGGCTGCCGACCGCACACCACAGCACCGCCGACGACGCGAGGTCGCCGCTGTATCCCTTGCGCTCGAGCTCCAGCCCCAACACGTGCCCCGCCGCCATGAAGGCGATCGCGAGCATCATGCCGAAGAGGTGAATCGGGATGGGGCCGAGGTGGAGGACGTCCGGTATCATCCGGGTCTTCCATCCTAGCCGAGCCACCAGGTCACTGCCACTCGCGCCTCCCGAACGATCGTGCTTTAACGCGCGCGTGCGAGCCGTGGTGCAACGCGTGCGCGAAGCGCAGGTTGCGGTCGCCGGCGAGGTGATCGGCGCCATCGGCCACGGTCTCTGCGTTCTGGTGGGCGTCGCGGCGGGCGATTCGGCGGCGGAGGCCGAGCTCCTCAGCCGCAAGGTGCTCGCGCTGCGCGTCTTCGACGACGACGCGGGACAGATGAACCGCTCGCTGGACGACGTCGGCGGAGCGCTCCTCGTGGTGTCGCAGTTCACGCTGCACGCCGACTGCCGCCATGGCCGCCGCCCCTCCTTCACCGCCGCCGCGCCCGCCCCGGCGGCGCGCGCACTGTACGAGCACTTCGTCGCCGCGGCGCGCGTGGCCGGCGCGACGGTGGAGACCGGACGGTTCCAGGCGCGCATGACCCTCGCGCTGGTGAACGACGGCCCGGTCACGCTGCTGCTCGACACGGCCGAGCTCCGAGCCGCCTGAGATGCCGCGCGCGGGATTCACGGCCATCCACGCCGGCCGCATCCGCTTCGGCAAGGACGGCTGCTGGTACTGCGACGACGAGCCGATCGCCAACCGCGCCATCTGCCGGCTCTACGCCCGCGCGATGACGATCGGGCCGGACGGCCAAGCTCGCCTCACGCTCGGGGAGGATCGCGCCGAGGTCGAGATCGAGGACACGCCCTGGGTCGTGATCGGGATCGAGGGCGATTCGGAGCATGGCTTCACGCTCGTCCTGAACGACGAGACGCGCGAGCCGCTCCACCCCGGAGGTCTGCGCCTGAGCCCCCAGCACGTTCCGTACTGCCGGGTGAAGGGCGGCCGTTGCGAGGCCCGCATGCTGCGCAACGCCTACTACGCCCTCGTCCGCCACGCCGAGCCCGGACCGGACGGCACCTGCATCCTGCCGGTCGCCGGCCGGCGCATCCCGCTCGCACCGCCGTCCTGAGCGACCGTGCACGTCGTGCTCGTGGCTCCCGAGATCCCGCCGAACACCGGCTCCATCGGCCGCCTCTGCGTCGCCACCGGCACGCCGCTCCATCTCGTCGAGCCACTCGGGTTCACGATCGACGACCGCCAGCTCCGGCGCGCGGGGCTCGACTACTGGCCGCACGTCGAGGTGCATCGCTGGGCCACCTGGGACTCGTTTCTCGCCGGCCGTCCGCCGGGGCGGCTGCTCTGCTTCGCCGCCCGCGCGCCGCGCGCCTACACCTCGCTCGCCTACCGCGCGGACGATCTGCTGGTCTTCGGCGGCGAGAGCCGCGGGCTGCCGGCCGCGGTGCGCGAGACCCATGCCGACGCGACCTACGCCATCCCGATCGCGAGTCCCCACGTCCGCAGCCTCAACCTCGCCACCGCGGTCGCCATCGTCCTGTTCGAGGGTCTGCGGCAGCTCGGAGCCGCGTGAGGCCGGCCCGTCCCGCCGCCGTACTCGTCCTGACGCTGCTGGCGGCATGCGCGCCGATTCCCGCTGCCGCGCCAGTCGACCTTCCATCCCTCGGACGCCGACCTCGCCGTCACGCGCATCGTCCACGGCTCGTTCGTGCTCGAGCTGCACGGGACGCGGCTGCTGGTGGATCCGTGGTTTCACTCCAGCTGGCTGATTCGCCAGCGCGAGGCGCTCGGACTCACGCCCGCCACCCTGCCGAAGCTCTCCGCCGTGCTGCTCACCGGCGACGACGTCACACGGCTCGATCCGGATGCATTGCACGAGCTGGCGGCCAATACCCCGCGCGCGGTCGTGCCCCCGGCCCTGCGCGAGCGCATCCTCGCCCTCGGGTTCCATGACGTCACCGGTCTCGCCTGGTGGGAGCGCGCGGACGTCGACGGGGTCACGATCACCGCCGTGCCCACGAGCGCCGGGCCGCGCGAGAACGGCTACGTCGTGGTGTCGCACGACACCCGGCTCTACTTCGCGGGCGACACCAAGCCCTTCCCCGATCTGGTCGACGTGGCGACCGCGTTCCCGCACCTCGACGTCGCCGTGCTGCCGATCGGCGGCCGGCGCAGCTTCGGCATGGCGCGCCAGATGACGCCCGAGCAGGCCGCCGACGCGGCGGCCCTGCTGAAGCCCGCGCGCGCCATCCCGAGCGGCTTCGGAGCCGTCAGCGGCTCCCCGTTCATCTCGTTCCCCGAGGATCCGGTGGGCGCGTTCCGCAAGGCGATGGAGCAGAAGGGGCTCGGCGACCGGCTTCTCATCCTGGAGCCGGGCGAGAGCTGGCACTACGCCAAGCCCTGAGGTCGGGGAGCGCCCCAGCGTTGAGGTCGAGACCATACCGGGCGCAACAACTCGAACGTGTGCGGCTTTGAGCTTGGGCTCTGCCCGGCGGCTCGTGAGCGGCGGTTGGTCTCAGCCGTGTGATCGGCAGCGTACCGCACGCTCACCCGGGAAGGGTGGACGCGGAGGCGACATCGTCGTCCCGTGCTCGAGCTGCCTGTCGACCATGACGACGGCCGGCGCAAAGGGCACTTCGTCTTCGTGGGCGATCGCGTTGCTGCCCGGGACCGAGATCGACTGCTGGCGTGGATGGTCCACGGCGCGTCTCTCGAGGACAATCGTCTGGTGTGCCGGCCGACACCTCGTGAGCGCCCTGCCCTTTGGAGCCACTTCTACCTCGACGACGACGGCCGCGTGAGCGCACCCGGCTGCGTGCCGCAGGGGGTGGCGCTGGAGCGCTTCGTGCGGAAGCTGCAGTAGGTCGACGCCGGAGGTCGTCGGCTGGGTCCGGGTTACGGCGAGAGCCGGCGTGCGAACCTCACCGTCGATGGGTTCCGGGCTCCCAAACCGCAACGTAGATCCGCGTTTCATCCTGTCGCTCGATCGTTCCCTGAAGGCTTCCGACGCTGAACCCGGCCTGGCGCGCCCCCTGTTCGCCCACGCTGGCCAGTGCTCGTCGGGCGCTGCCGCTCACGCTCCTGCCGGCCATGCGAGCAACCACGTTCGCGATGTAGTCGACGCTGGCCGAGCCAGGAAGAGTGGCCTCCGCCTGTCGCACGCGGAGCGTCCGCGTGTCGTAGAGATAGGACAGCGAGAGCGAACCGGGGACCACCTCGGGGAACATGTCGATCGTGGTGTTCGCCCAGTAGCCACGATCCTTCTCGTAGCTGGGTCGTCCCAGGCGGGCGCGTATCTCCTGACGACTCGCTCCCACCGCGAACGGGAGTCCGCTCGGTAGCGGACCGCCCAGTGATGCCGGGGAACCCGCAGCGCCTTGGCCTGGACTCGGCGATTGGGCGCCGGCCGGCACCATCGGCCCTGCGTTGCTCCCTCGCAGGTCGACGATCGACCAGGGGTCACCGGGCACGAGGCGAACCGACAGCGCCCAGTTCGTGACGACGAGCTTCTTCTGTTTGTCGACTTCCTCCGTTCGCAGCGCCAGGTCGACGCCCTCGGTGTCGGTGTTCGTGATCGCGATGTCCGTGATGCGGAAGGCGGAACTGGCCTTCTCGCACTGCGCTCGCTTGTCGTCCTGCCTCACACCCCACATGGCTGCCGCGGCCGCACAATCGCCACGCGAGAGGTTCTCGTAATACCTGCGCACGAAGCCGACGGCGCAGCGTGGCGGCGCCGACCTCCAATCGTCGCACGTGTCGCTCGGGGGCGGCTCTCTCTCGACCTCGACCCGCCGCGGCTCGACCCGCGGGGCAGCGGGCGTCGGCGGCGGCGCAGGCAGGTCTCCCTGCAGCCCGATCGAGACCGCGTCATCGGGTGCGAGCGCGTGCGCGGCCATTGCCAAGCGCCGCGCGTCATCCCAGGCTCCGGCTCGCGTCGCTTCCCGGGACGCCGCGGCCAGCTTCTGCAGTTGCTGCGGAACTGCGGCGGTCGCGCTCTCGACCAGATCGGGTCCCTCGCTGACGCTCATCGTCAGATGGAGATCCGGAAACGACCCGGCACCCGCGCCCACCACGAAGCGCATGATGGGTATGGGCACCTTGGGCGCCGTCACGAGGGCGAGGGATCCTGGGCGCGCCAGGAACTGGCGAATCTGCGCTCGCATCGTGGCATCGACGCCTGGCGCATTGTTCAGGGCGTCCTCGACCCCGTCGCTGAGGCGGCGTGCAGCGCTGGGCGCGGACTGTTGCGACTGGAGGGCGGCGGCCATGACCAGTCGCGGGAGCAGCCCGTGATCCTCGTAGCGCAGCTCCGCACGCGCGAGCGCCGTGTCGTGGAGCGCCGCCAGCACTGGACCTGCCAGGCTGGCGAGCACGGCAGCCGATGTGGCCGGGTCACCGAGCTTGCTGAGGTCGAGTCCGGGCAGAGCACTGGGGACCTCGAAGCTCACGCCCGCCACGTGTGCCGACAAGGTGAGCGCTCCGAGATCTTGCAGCGCGAGGCCGATGTGCTCGACGTCGAGTTCCCGACTCGTCGCCTCGTAGCGATAGGCAACGGTGACGTCGCCGACGAGCGGGCGGTCGAGGGCGCTTGCCAGTGCCCAAGGCATCGGCGGCATCTGGGGGGGAAGATCGGCGGTCACATCGCGCAGCGAGAGGTCCATCGCGAGAGGCGCGAGAGCACCTTCGGTGAACTTCCGGACGGCGACGTCACCGACACGAAGGGTGAAGCCAGTGGCGACCGGCCGTATCGTCAGGGCGTGGACGTGCGCCACGGGGGGGAGGATGTCGACGTCGACGTTCTCGTAGTCGACGTCGGCGTAGGCGGCGGCACGCTTCAGCACCTCGTTTGCCCGTGCGCGGGCCGTCTCGGTGAGCCAGCGCTTGGCGGCGATGGCTCCGGCCACCAGCACGATCGCCAAGGCGATGCCCGCCAGGACGAACCCGACCAGCCGCGATGCCCGAGAGCGGGAAGACGACTCGTTCGGCATCCTCGTGCCCCGCAGGTAGAAAGGCCGGATACGACCCCGGCGGAGGGTACGTCAAGACGCTCTCGGCCCATCCGCGCAGGCATGGAGCAGCGCGCTGCTCAGCCGAGAATCGCTGGTCGTGACACGGGAGAGGGCGAGCAGACGTCGTCCCACAGAACCGTGGCGTGGGAATCCGTAGCCCGACCTATCGTACCAGGCCGCCACGCGACCGTGATCGGTCGTCTCGTGCTTGCCGTGCTCGCGATCGCACGGCTCGCGACCGCGGCAACCATCGATGTGAACGCCGTCGAGGGTGGCGCCAGCGCGATCGTCGTCGTGACCGGGCGTCTGGAGGCCGTCGACGGAGACCGGTTCATCTCGGCCGTTTCGAGATACGAGAATGCCACCATCGTGCTGAACAGCAACGGGGGAAGCCTGATCGCCGGTCTCCAGATGGGCAACGTGATCCGCGGTCGACGGTACACGACGCTCGTTCCCGACGGAGTGCACTGCGCATCGGCCTGCGCCGTCGCATGGCTGGGCGGCACTCGCCGGCTCATGGGGCCGGACGCGCGGATCGGGTTCCACGCCGCCTACACGATGGAGAACGGGCAACCGGCAGAATCGGGTGTCGCCAACGCTCTCGTCGGAGCCTACCTCGCGCGTATCGGTCTTCCGGACCGAGCCGTGGTGTACATCACGCACGCCGCTCCCACCGACATGACATGGCTCGACGTGGACGAAGCCCGGGCGGAAGGGATCGACGTCGAGCTGCGGCTTCCCCCGAGCGCCAGCGCGCATGCCCCCGTCGCTCCGCCCACCACGTTTCCATCGGTCACCGCGAGGCGCCCGACAGCCGGTGACGCGATCGCACTCGCCAACGAGTACTGGCTGCGGTGGTCCGGAAACGACCAGGAGGCTCTGACGTTCCTCGCGAGGACCTACGCTGGGGACGTCGAGTTCTACGGACGACACCGTTCCCGCCACCTGGTGATGGAGGAGAAACGCCGCTTCGTGGAACGGTGGCCAGAGCGGGTCTATTCCGTGCGTCCGGCGTCGCTGTCGGCCCGGTGCACCCCGGATAGTTCGATCTGCATGGTCGACGGGATCGTCGACTGGGACTGTCGGAGCACGCGGCGAGCAGCAGTGCGGTCGGTCGGGGCCGCGAGCTTCACGTTCCAGATCGCGCTGTCGACGACAGGTACGGCCATCATCGGTGAATCGGGGTCGCTGATCCAGCGCCGGATCGGTCACTGAGCATCTTGGTTCCCAGCTGACCGACCCGCAGGTGCGGAACCGCGGACCCGACGTCATCGACTGAACGCTCCGGCCGCGCCATCTGCCGATCGACGCCTCCGATCACCGTTTCCGGGTGCCTTCGATCATTGCGCCCCGGTCGCGAAGCCGAACTTGTTGCTCTTGATCTTGAAGTGGGCGGGGTCCGGTCGAAGGTCGTTATCGCCGCATCGGGCGGACCGTAGCCGAGCACGGTGTTGCCTGAGATCGTGTTGTTGCGGATGGTTTCCGCGGGGGCGAAGCTGAGTCCGACGCATCTGGCGCGGTAGGACCGCCGGCGGCCCACGTTTCGCTCGACTATTCCGCATCGTCTATGGGAGACACGGGAACGTGCGGATCGGCCCCGTCGTCTGTCTCATGGGTGAGCTGCTTCTGATGTCCGCCGAGGCTCAGGCCCGAAGGCGCTCGCGCCCAGGTGCCGCACGGGCCGGTTCGTGACCTCGACCGGCGGCCTGCTGGCCGGCGGGGGCGCCACCGGCGCGTCGAGCGACACGATCGTGCTGGATGCGCAGGGGAACGCGGACGTCACGAACCGCTGCACGATGATCGACCTCGTCGCCCACCGCCACGAAGGTGGCTTCCACGCCGCAGATCCGCGTGGATGTCTTCGGGGGGACAGTCCAGCAGCTGGCTCTGGAAAAGGAGAATGGACATGATCACCGAGGTCATCGAGCAGTGGCATCGCTACCTCAAGGGCGAGTTCCCGGAGGCGCTCGACGAGCTGCTCGCCGACGACGTCGTCTTCTACTCGCCGGTCGTGTACACCCCACAGGCCGGTAAGGAGATCACCAAGCTGTACCTGCAGGCCGCGGCCGTGGCGCTCCCGGGGGGTGCCGACGGCTCGTCCGGATCGCCCGCCCCGGCAGGGTCCGACAGCTCTCGACGGTTCCGCTACACCAGGCAGGTCCTCGCCGGCGACACTGCGGTGCTCGAGTTCGAGACCACCGTCGAGGGCAAGTACGTCAACGGGGTCGACATCATCCGCGTCAACGACCAGGACAAGATCGTCGAGTTCCGGGTGATGATCCGCCCGCTCCAGGCGGTCAACGCGGTCCATGCCCAGATGCGATCGATGCTCGAGAAGCTCGGCGGGACCGGCACGTCGCGCTGACCGACACGTCGGGACGGCGGGCTCGTGAGACCATGACGACCTGGAGGTGGGACCATGCGGGGAGGCTCGCCTGACGAGGCTGCGCACGCTCGGCGCGCTCTGCGCCCTCGTCGCCGCCGCCACGGGCTGTACGAGTCGCGACCCCCCGCCCCCTCCGCCCTACAACATCGTCGTCGTGCTCTCCGACGCGCTCCGCGCCGCGAGCCTGCCCATGTACGGCTATCCGCGCGACACCGCGCCCCATCTCGCGGCGCTCGCGCGCGAGAGCCGGCTGTTCGCGACCCATCTCGTCCACTACCCGGGCACGACGACGTCGCTGAGCCAGCTCTTCACCGGCCGGCTCGTCCCGCCGCTCCTGCTCGGCAACAAGGCGATCGCGGTGCCAGTCGACGCGATTCCCGCCGATCTCTTCGTGCTGCCGGAGGTGCTCCGGGCGCACGGCTATCGCACCGGGATCGTCACGTCACACTACTGGTTCACGGAGGGAACGCCGCTGCTGGCGGGCTTCGAGAGCCGCACCGTCGTGCCAGGCGGCGATCGCTCGTATGCGCCGTTCGAGGAGCTCATGCCGCCGATCACGGCGTTCATCGACGCGGCGCGCACGGATCCGCGCCCGTTCTTCCTCTACGTCCACTCCCTCGACACGCACGCCCCCAACGACTACCACCCCGGCTTCGACGGCTTCCGCGACGCGCCGGGCTTCTCCGACGCCTACAACCGCTACGACGCGGAGATCCTCTACACCGACCACTGGGTCGACGAGCTCGTCGCCCTGCTCCGCCGCGCCGGCCTGCTCGACCGCACGGTGTTCGCGTTCACGGCCGACCACGGCGAGGAGCTCGGCGAGCTCGGTCCCGAGCGCTGGAACCGCGATCACGGCCTCACCGTCCGCCGCGTCCTGCTGCACGTGCCGTTGCTCATCCGCTTTCCCGGCGATCCGGCGCGCGGGCGGCGCTACGACGCCCTCACCCGGCACATCGATCTCGCGCCGACGCTGATCGGGCTCGCCATGCCGGGCTTCGCGTTCGACGGCTACCGCATCGACGGCGAGGACCTGAGCGGCGCGCTCCGCGCCGGCGACGACGGCGGGAAGACGTCGCGCACGAGCATCTCGTCCAGCCCGCGATACCGGGGCATCGACGTGGGCGACCTGGAGCTGCACTACGATCAGTGGGAGGACACGTTCTCGCCGCTCTACCGGCCGGCCCCCGACGCGCACAACTACCCGATGCTCCGCGAGGTCGACGACGCGAGCACGCGCGACCGCCTCGTCGGCGAGCTCCGGCAGGAGATGGAGCGCCGTGACCGCGAAGGCGCGGCGCTCCCCCCCAGAGCCGACCTCCCCGACGACGTCCAGATCCCCGTCCCGACGACCGTCGCGGCGGAGAGCGCCAGCAGGCCCACGTTCACCGACGCCGCCGAGGATCAGCGCTGGACGCACACCGGCGCGCTCCTCTCGTGCGCTCCCGGCGAGCATCCCGGCTCCCTCACCGTCGCGACGCGCTGGGTCCCGGGCGTCTACCGCGTCGCGATCAACCTGCACGCGGGCCTGCTCCGCCAGGGGTACCGCGACGAGTTCACGGTCGCGCTCGGGCGCGACGGCGATCCGCCGCAACGTGTCCGCGGCGCCGACGCGGACGCTACGGGATGGGTGGACCTGGGCGAGCACACGATCGGTCGCGAGCTGGTCCTCACGATCGGCACGCCGGACGGCGGGGTCGCGATCGGCGGACTGCGGCTGCGGCGCGCCGCCGGGCCGCCATCCGACCAGCCGGACGACGGAACGCGCGGACGCCTGCGGTCGCTCGGCTACGAGTGAGATCCGTCGGCGCGCGGCTCCGCGGGTCCCGCACCTGCTGCGCCGATCGTCACCAGCACGCCGGGCGCGCCCGACGTCACCCGGGGCGCGACCTGCACGCGCGCCGCGGGGTAGCGCGCGCGCAGCTCGGCGTCGACCCGCGCGGCCCGCGCCTGCGCCAGCGCCGCGAGCGCTCCCGGCGCCGGGGACACCGTGCGCCCGAGCTGCGCCAGCCGCCGGGCCTGCTCCCGCGTGAGCGCCGGCGGCGGGTCCGGTGCCGGGTCGACCGTCGCCCGCAGATGCTCCACGAGCGCACGCCATTGCGGCGTCTCGGGCTGGCTGCCGAGCGCGTCGAGGATCGCCCGCGCCCGCAACACGGCGACGTCGGCCTCCCCGCTCCGTCCCGCGAGCGTGACGGCGCGCGACGGCTCGCGGGCCAGGAGCACCGCGAGCCGGTCGAGCGTCTGCACGGCCGCCGGGTCGAGCGCGTCGCCACCCGCCGGGGACGCGATCGTCACGGCGCCGGCCGCGGGCAGCGAGCGCAGCGCGGCCTCGGCCAGCGCGTCCCGGAACGCGGTGCGAACGCGCGCCGCGGTGTCGGACACCGGCGCGTCGAGCGCGCCCGCGATCGCGAGGTCGAGGACGGCGGGACCGCCGCCCTCCTGCGCCAGCGCGAGCGCGCGATCGAAGGGGACGCCGGGAGCAAGGGCGAGCGGGTCGCCGTCGCTGCGCTTCTCGGGCGACACGCCGTCCAGCACGATCCGCGTCGGCGCCCTGAACGCCCGTCCCTCGAGGTCCACCGTGCTCGTCAGCGTCAGCGTGCCGGCCGCCGCGCCCCAGCCCGTGGCGCCCGCCAGGTACGGGTGCAGCGCAGCCAGCGGGATGTCGCGCATGCCGAGCTCCACGCGCTTTGCGGGACCGAGCTCCGCCGCCACGTGGAGCGACGCGCGATCCATGCGCGTCGCGGCCGTGACATCGGTGCGCCGCGGTTGCGGTCCGCCGGCACGGTGCAGGACGACGTGCACGTCGCGGAAGGTGGCCTGGTAGAGCGGCTCGACCACGCGGTCCTCGAAGAAGAGCGTCCCGTCCTGCGCCTCGACGGTCGACTCGAGCTCCTCGGGCGGCGGCGGCGCGTCGCCCGCGGCGGCCGCCACGGGCAGCAGCGCCGCGAGCCGCCGCATCGCCGCGAGCCCGCGGACGTCGCGGCGCAGCACCAGGTACGGCGCGTCGACGACGGCATGCCGGAAGGCGGCGTGGCGCGGCGCCAGCGTGAAATGTGCGACGTCGGTCGCGAGATGCTGCCAGCCGAGGATCGGCTCGCCGTCGACCGTCACGGACACGTCGTCGAGCGCGAGCGTGCCGTCCGAGAGGACGACCGGCAGTCCGGTCACGGCGAACGCGCCGCTCACCGCGCCGGCGATGGCGAGCCCGGACGGGAGCGGCGCCAGGAGCGCCGCGACCTCGACGCCGTCGAGCTTCACGCGTCCCTCGACGGCGCGGCGCGCGACGTCGATCGTGCCGCGCGCGCGCACCCGCCCGGCCGCGCCGACCCGGGCGCGCGCGGCGACCGTCGCCGGCCCGGCCGTCGACACGCCGCGCGCGACGAGACCCGTCACGTCGAGCGGAGGCCACCCCTCAGGGCGAATGCGCACGCCCGCCAGCGACAGCACGTCGATCGCGCCGCCCCAGCCGAACGGCGCGGCGCGGGGCGCGTCGATCCCGCCGTCGCGCATCGAGAGCGCGCGCATGCGCATCATGCCGCCCTCGAGGTCCGCATGCACTCGTGCGAGTCGCACCGCGCCGAGCCGCGCGCGCCATCCGCTGCGATCCGCCAGCCGCAGGCGCTCGATGCGGAGGTCGCCGTCGAGCCGCGCACTCGAGGCGTCGGCGGATCGGCGGTAGCCGACGCGACCCGTCGCGCTGCCAGCGCGGACACCGGCCGGCAGCAACGACGCGACCGGACGGAGGTCGAGACCGCTCGCCGCCGCCGTCAGCCGGAGCCCTCGCGTGTCTCGCCGGCCATGGAAGCGCCCGCCCTCGACCTGACCCCGGAATCGGAGCGGCGTCCGTCCGCGGCCTCCCCACACCGCCACCGACGACGCCGCGACGTCGTGCAGGTGCGTCGTCCGTCGCGCGAGCCGGCGGACGTGGCCGGCGGTGACGTGCAGCTCGCCGATGCGGAGCGACGTCCACCGCCACGCCCCCGCGCCGTGTGCGACGGCTCCGTCGACCCATCCACGCTCCACGTCGACACGCCGGAGACGGAGCTGCCGGCGGACGAGCGCCATGAGTGGCGCCTCGATCCGCACCCGGGCGGCGTGCAGCACCGGGCGGCCCCGGTGCGCCGACGTCACGTGGACATCGCCCAGGTCGAGGGCGAACGGCCGCCACTCGATCCCGAGGCGCCCGATCTCGACCGGCCGGCCCGTCGCGCGCGTGAGCGTCCACCCGAGGAGCGCGGCGCCCGCGGTCGGCAGCGCGAGCCACGCGGTGACGACCACGCTCGCGACGAGGAGCGCCGTCCACGCCCCTCGACGCGCCGCACGGCTCGGGCGGCGGTCCGGCATCCCCGCCGACGCTCGCAGACCCGGACGCCAGGCGCAACACTTGACAGCGCGTGCCGCCGGCGCGAAGGGCGAGCCCCATGCGCCGCGCCGCGAGCGTGCTCGTTCTCGCCTGTGGCGCCGCATCGGTGGCGGACACCGGCGGTCTCACGACGTCGTTCCCCGCGTGTGAGGTCGTCGTGCCGGCGGTCGCCCGCGCCGCGTCCTGGCTCGCGGCATTCCCGCAGGAGGAGCTCCGCTTCGACGCGGCGATCATGCTGAGCCAGCTCCGCCGCACGATCGACGGGAACTCCCTGGCGGCGGCGTTCGACACGGCGCGTGTCGTCGCCGACCACGACGACGACAATCCCCAGCGCCGCTTCTGGCTGCCGGACTTCGCCTCCCCGCCGGAGCACACGGCGCGCTGGACGGTGCCGTCCGACGGGACGACGCGGGTCAACACGAACCGGGTCCTCATCGAGGCGCTGCACTGCGCCGAGAACGGCTGGCGACGGGAGACGATGGCCTACGTCTGCGGACCGATGCGCGACGGCGGCGGCTACGAGTCGACGCACGCGCTGTGGGCGCTCGATCTCGCGCGCCGCCGCGGCTGCGTCACGCGCGCCGAGTTCCATCGCTGTGCACGGCCGATCGCGGTCGAGCTCGACGCGGCCGAGCGCGCACCGCGCGCGCCGGCACGCTCGCTCGACCTCGATCTGTTCGCCGAGCGCCTGCTCGTGCTCGCGATGGCAGGCTGGCCGGCGGATCGCCTCGAGCCGTGGGCCCACGAGCTGCTCCGCCGCCAGCAGCCCGACGGCAGCTGGACCGTCCCCGGCGCCGACGAGCCCGCGTATCACCGCTATCACGCCACCGCGATGTCGGCCTGGGCGCTCGCCGAGTGGTGCCGGAGGCTGCGCTGAGACCGGCGGGGGACCTGGCGCGCCGCGTCCTCGGCGCCGACCTGCGGGCGCTCGCCGTCCTGCGCATCGGACTCGGCATGGCCGTCCTCGCCGATCTCGCCGTGCGGGCCGGCGACCTGTACGCCTTCTACACCGACGCCGGCGTCCTCTCGCGCAGCGATGCGCTCGTCCTGTTCGGCTGGCTGCACGCGTGGCCGCTCTGCGTCCACATGGCCGGCGGCAGCTCCTGGAGCCAGGCGCTGCTTTTCCTCGTCGCAGCGGCCGCGGCGGCGGCGCTCGTCGTCGGCTGGCGCACGCGGCTCGCGACCGCCGTCACGTGGCTCCTCACGATGTCGGTGCAGCTGCGCAACCCCTTCGTCGGTGCCGGCTACGACCAGCTGCTCCGCATGCTGCTCTTCTGGGGCTGCTTCCTGCCGCTGGGCGCCCGCATGTCGGTCGACGCGATCCGCCGGCCCGCGTCCACGACCGCCTGCCTGTCGGTGGGCACGGTCGCGCTCCTGGCGCAGGTCGTCATCGTCTACGCCAGCGCCGGCATCGCCAAATGGGTCCAGCCCGCCTGGCACGACGGGAGCGCGCTGCTCTCCATCCTCGACGACGACTTCCGCGTGACCGCGAGTGGCCTGCTGCTCGCGCGTGCGCCGGATCTGGCGCGGAGCCTCGGACGGGCCGTGCCCGTCCTCGAGATCGGCGGCGCGACGCTGCTGCTGGCGCCGAGCGCCCTCGTGCGAACGGCGACCGTGGCCATGCTCTGCGCGATGAACGTGCTGTTCGGGCTCTGCCTCGACATCGGATTCTTCCCGTGGGTGGCATCCATCGCGCTCCTCGGGCTCCTGCCGTCCTGGGTCTGGGAGCGACCCGTGGTCGAGCGGTGGGTCGTGCAGCCGATCGACCGCGCCGCGGCGTGGGGTGCGCGCCGGCTTCCGGCCGGCGCGCCGCGGCCGGTGCGGCGTGTGGCCGTGCTCGAGGCGGTGTGCGCCGTCTTCCTCGCCTACGTCGCCGTCTGGAGCGTCGGAGTCGCGCGCGATTCGGCGTACCGCCCGCGACCCGGAATCGGATGGCTGGGGAGCACGTTCTTCCTGCAGCAGGACTGGCGGATGTTCTCGGTGCCGCCGACGCGGAGCGGCTGGATCGTCATCCCGGGCCGATTGACCGATGGTCGCGAGGTCGACCTGCTGCACGCCGGAGGTCCCGCGCCCCGCGCGGACGCCAGGAGCGTGACGCCGGTCGCCTGGGAGAAGCCGGCCGTGCCATCGCGCCTCTACCGGAACGATCGCTGGCGCCTCTTTCTCGCGCGATCCGTCCACGGCCCGGGCACGGAGGAGTGGCTCCGGCACTACGGCCGCTACCTCTGCCGCGAGTGGAATGCGGCCCCGGCCGGCGTGCCCCAGCTCGAAAGCTTCCAGATCGTCTTCATGGTCGCGCCGGTGCCCGCGCCGGCGGGCTCCCGCGTCCACCGGCGCGAGATCGCCTGGACCCATCGCTGCCTCGAATGACGCGAGCCCGAATTTTCTTGACCCTCACACTGCAGACTGGTAGCCCAGCGCAGCCTGTCGGCTGTGGCCCGCGGGTCTCCGGTGCAGAGTCGATCTTTGGAGGTGTCGATGAGCGCTTCTAAAACTGCCATCGGGCTCGCGTTCTTGCTCGCCGTCTTGCCACGGCCGGCGGGCGCCATCCCGAGCGGGGACGCCAAGTGCCGCAAGAGTCTCGGCGCCGGCGTGAAGAACGCGATGAACGTGGTGCTGAAGGAGCAGCAGAACTGCTTCAAGTCCGTGATGGCGGGGCGGCTCGCCGGCGTGAACTGCGATGACGTCCACGACCCCGCCTTCCCCGGTGCGCTCAAGGTCCAGACGGCCGCGAACAAGGCGGTCAAGCTCGCCGCCAGCGGCTGCGCGCTCGCATCGACCCCGCAGACCAACGGCTACGTGTTCTGCCCGTCGCCGTGCGGCGCGATCTCGATCTCGGGCTACGCCGACGTCGCGAACTGCCTCGTGTGTCTGACCGAGTCCGAGTCGAGCATCGCGGACAACAGCGCCTACGGGACGCCGCCGCCGGCGCTCTCGAGCGACGATCAGCGGTGTCAGATCCGCGTCGGGCAGGCGCTCCGCAAGTACGGCCTCGTGCGCGCGAAGGCCCAGCAGACGTGCCAGTACTCGGAGGACATCTCGCCGCTCGGCACGAACTGCCGCATCGCCGATCCCAAGGGCACCGTCGCGAAGGCGGTCATCAAGCTGAAGCTGTCGATCGCGAGGTGCGCCGACGCGGATCTCGCCGGCCTCACGAGCTGCGCGACCAACGTCAACGGCGAGCAGAGCTGCATCCAGGGTGCAACCGAGCTGATGGTCGACGACCTGTTCGCCGACGTCTACACGCCGGCCGGGACGAGCGCCGTCTTCGTCTCGTCGAACACCGGGTCGCCCGGCGGCACGGGAACGATCGCCGATCCCGTCGATACGATCACCGGCGGCCTCAGCGTCGCGATCGGCAGCGGCGCGGCCAACGTCTTCATCGACGGCGGCGCCTACAGCGAGTCGCTGTCGCTCGTGAGCGGGATCAACCTGGTCGGCGGGTTCAACTCCGCCGGCGGCTGGATCCAGGACGGCTCCGCCACGACCGTCTTCGGCGGCACGACGGGCATCCTCGGCGCGCTCGTGGCCGACGTCGTCGTGGATGGGCTCACCGTGCACTCGGCCGGGAACGGCTCCACGGGCGGCAGCTCGTACGGCATCCGGCTGGTCGGGTCGACGAACGTCATGATCAAGGGCGGGACGATCGTCGCCGGCAGCGGCGGCCCCGGCGCGAACGGCGGCAACGGCGGCAACGGCTTCGCCGGCGGTGGTGGCGGCAACGGCGGCAACGGCTGCGAGGACTCGTCCATCTTCTGCGACAGCTGCGCGCGACCCGGCGGCGGGAGCAGCGGCCCCGGCGCCATCTGCAACGGCGGCACCGGCGGTGGTGGGGGCGGCGGCGGACTGTCCGGGAAGGACACGTCGTCGGGCAACCCCGGTGGCGGCGGCGGCAACGGATCGGGAGCGGCGGGCTCGAGCGCGGGCGGCTCGGGCGGCTCGGGCGGCGGCGCCAGCAGCATCGGCTTCCACGGCAACGTCGGCTCCCCCGGCAACGCAGGCTCCGACGGGTCCGGCGGCGCCGACTTCGGCGGCGGGGTGAGCACGTACGCGCCGGCCGGCGGCGGCGGCGGCGGCAACGGCTCGGCCGGTGGCGGTGGCGGCGGTGGCGGCGGTGGCGGCGGCGGCAGCTCGGTCTGTGACAGCTGGGGCGGCGGCGGCGCCGGTGGCGGCGGTGGCGGGTGCGGCGGCGGTGGCGCCAGCGCCGGGACCGGCGGGGGCGGCTCGTTCGGGATCTGGATCGACGGCGGCAATTCGACCGTCGTCGGCGTCACCATCCAGACCGGCACCGGCGGCACCGGCGGCAGCGGCGGCGCGGGCGGCACCGGCGGCGGCGGGGGCGGCGGCGGCGCGGGCGGCGGCGGCGAGGACGACTCCGGCGCCGGCGCGGGCGGTCGAAACGGCGGGAACGGTGGCCGCGGCGGACACGGCGGTGGTGGCGGTGGCGGTCCGTCGATCGGGATCGCGTGCGTCAGCGGCGGAACCGCCGCGACGAGCTCGAACGTGTTCACGATCGGCGCCTCGGGCTCGGGCGGCAGCTCGCCGGCGAGTCCGGGCGCGACGGGTCGCAACGCGAACACGTCGGGCTGCTGACGACGGAATCCCGGATGGACCGCATGACGCGACGGCGCACCGTGTCGCTCGTACTGGTCCTGGTGGCGGGCGGGCTCGCGACGGCCGACGCCACCGTCCTCACGTGCCGGAAGAGCGCCGGCTCGAAGGCGGCGGCGCTCTACAAGTCGGTCGCCAAGACGTACGCGAGCTGCGCGCGGTCGCTCGCGGGGGGGAAGACCTGCGACAAGGGCGTGCGCGACGCCCGCGCGTCGGTGGCCCTGTCGAAGGCACGCTCCGCGGTGCTCGGCGTCTGCGATGCGACGACGGCCGCCGGCCTCGGCTTCGCCAGCAACGGCGATCTCTCGGTCCGCCTCGCGGGGACGGCGGCGGGAGAAGGCCGCCAGGCCACGGACGGCGCCTACGGCCGCGACGCGACGGTGATGACCGATACGCTCGCGCGCTGCGCCAAGGTGCTCGCCACGCGATCCGCCAAGGCCGGCTCGTTGCTCGTGAAGACGCTCACGCCGTGCGTCACGACCTGCCCGCCCGCGACGACCGCGAAGGTCGATGCCGCGTTCGCGAAGGCCGCCACCTCGGTGAGCCGTTCCTGCGCGCCTGCCGATCTGATCACGCTCGCCGGCACCGATCTCACGACGTACCTGGCGACCGTCCGCACCGGCGCGGAGCGGGTCGTCAACGCCTTCCATCCCGGCTTCAATCCCGCGCTGAGCGTCGTCTCGCCGACGCCGTCGACGATCCTCTCGCCCGGCTCGCTGCCGACGACCGTCGACGTCGTGTCGCTCGTGGGCGCCATTCCACACGCCGGCTACGTCATCGACGTCAGCGTGGCGGGCCTCGTGTCGAGCTTCGACACGGCCACCAACCACTTCACCCGCACCATCTCGGTGCCGACGCCGGCGGTGCCCGCCCTGAAGGCGACCGTGCCCGTCTCGCTCAAGTCGCACACGACCCTCGGCACGATCTCGACGACGGCGAACCTCCACTTCAACCTGGCGAGCCTCGCCCCGTCGGTCGTGATCGACACGCCCACCAGCGGAACGATCACGCCGTCGGGCTCGGTCACGGTCTCCGGGCAGGTGCTCGGCAACCTGCCCCAGGCCGACGTCCTGACGGTCGGCGGGACCGCCGCGTCGTTCAATCCCGCCACGGGCGCGTTCTCGACGTCGGTGGCGCTCGGCCACGCGGTCAACGTCATCGAAGCCACCGTGCAGTCGATCGGGCTCGGCACGTCCGACACCGACTCGGTCGTCGTCCTGAAGGGCGCCGCGCTCGGGCTCGGCACGCGCGTCCCGACCGGCAACTTCAACCGACTCAACAACTCGGGCTTCGTCCACGTGCAGAGCGTCATCCAGAGCAAGCTCGACCCGGCGTTCGACCCCTCGCAGTTCGTGGGCATGTCCTTCGGCGGGCACGAGGTCCTCGGGTTCTCCACCGGCGCCAAGTCGGCGACCGTCGCGGGCGGTGGCGCGCACACGGTCGCGACGACCATCTCGATCAGCAACCTCCACCTCGACGCCGACGCCGGCAGCGGCTGCACCGTGCACTACGATGCCGCGAACGTCACCATCAACGCACCGGCCGACCTGCTCCCCGACGCGATGGGCGACCTCTCCGCCAGCGTCGACCCGATGAACGTGCAGGTCACCTTCACGGGCGATTCCGCCTCGGTGTCGGGGGGATCCTCTGCTCCATCGGCTCGTTCTTCACGGATGCCCGCGCCGAGATCCGCGCGGCGCTCCAGCCGGGCATCGCCGGCCGCATGCAGGACGCCTTCTCGTCCGCGCTCGCCCAGATCGACGTCGGCGGCCCGATCGGCCAGGGGCTCGATGCGACGATCGACGCGATCTACGACGACATCGTCGAGGACTCGCAGGGCGTCACGTTCATCGTCGACTCGAACATCACCGCGAACAGCCCGATTCCCGATGCCCCCCCGATCACCCAGACGCTGAACCCGACGCCGGCGGGACCGCCGGTCCTCGGGCCGACCATCCCCTCGACGGCGACGCCGTACGACCTCGGGTTCTGCCTCACCGACGCCTTCGTGAACCGCGCGATGGCGGCCTTCATGCTCCAGGGGCAGTTCAACCTGTCCGTGACGCAGGTCCCGGTCGGGATGACCAACGTCTCGCTCACGACGGCGCTCGTGTCGGCGCTGCTCGGGGACCCGACCTACGATACCGCGTGCCCGAACTGCCCCGTCACCCTCGTGCTGAAGCCGAGCGCCGCGGCGGTCGCCCGCGGGCCGCTGGGAGGCGAGACCGGAACGGTCGTCCTGACGGTTCCCAACTACCACCTCGACGCCGTCGCCGAGCAGGGCGGCGTGCCGCTCGCGCTCATCAGCGCCAACGTCACCTTCGACCTGCCCGTGACGCTCAACGTCTCCGGCGCGCAGATCGCGCCCGTGGTCGGGGCCATCGACCTCACCAACGTCCGGGTGACGGACGATCCGATCGGCGCGGACCCGACCAAGTTCGCCACCGGCGTGACCACGCTGTTCCCGCTCGCCGCGCAGGCGCTCGGCGGCCTCTTCGCCGCCATTCCCCTGCCGTCGTTCGAGGGCCTCTCGGTCGCGGGCGTGGGCTCGAGCTACAACGTCGGCTGCGCGGCGATCTATCTGAACCTGAACTGAGCTGAGCCGTGCCGTGCCCGCCTCACTCCTCGGTCGCGGCGATCAACCACTGGCTCTCCAGCCCCGCCGCCCGGTGCGTCCCGATCTCCTGCACGTGCGGATCCGTCGCGATCGCCACGAAGGCCTGCCGTGAGGGGTATTCCACGAGCCCGATCATGTGGAACCCCTCCCCGCCCGTGCCGATGACCTGTGAATCCACCCGCCCCACCCACAGGAACCGCCCGCCCTTCGACTCGACGAACGCCCGCATCGCCTCCGCGTAGCGCCGGTACGCCTCCTCTCCCGACACTCCCTCGTCCGCCCCGTCCGCGCGGCGCTTGAAGCGCAGGAGGTTCACCATCACCACCGGCCGGTCCGCGGGACCGGCCAGCAGGGTTTCGATCTGCTGCGGGGTCGGGTAGAGCGCCATCGCAGTCCTCCCTGCATTCGGATCGTGGCATTCGCGACGTCGCGCTTGGGCATTTCACTCCAGAGCCCGAGGAGCGTGCAGGGTTATCGGGAGTACTCGCGCATAGTGCTGGAAGTCGCCGTCAGTCGTCAGAATGCCAAGCCCGCGTCTGTGCCCGATCGCGCACAGGAGGAAATCCGCGTTTGATCCCTGGATCCCGCGTGATCGGCATAGGTTGTAGAAACTGGCCGCATCTTCGTAGTCGGCTGTGCTGAGGGGGAGGTCCGGGAACGCCCGAAAGCGCTCGCGAAGGAGTTCGAACTGCTCGCGCGCTCTCACGCCCGACAGCAGCTCCTGGCGGATCGGACCGATCACGGCGGCACGCCCCTCGCCGATCAACTCCTGCAGCTCACGGCGGAAGGGACTGTCCTGTTCTTTCTTCCGGCGCAGCGCGAGCGACCATACCGGCGTGTCGACCAGGATGTTCACGAACGGCGGCGTTGTTTCTTGTAGTCCCAGTGCGGATCGAACTCGATCGTGCCGAACAGATCGAGGATCTTCGACTGGCGCCTGCGCTGGACGTATTCCTGCAGCGCTTGGGTGACCGTCTCCTTCTTCGTCCGGTGGCCACCGATGGCGCGCGCCTCTTCGAGGAGCCGGTCGTCGATCGCCAGATTCGTCGGCATGCGCATACTCTCACACAGGTCGGTGTGTAGCACAACCCATCCCGAGTCATGGCATCAGCAACGACACCATGTGCATGGCCTTCCCCCCACGAGCCACGCCGACGGTCCGGGCGCATTGCATCGCGGCGGAAACTGGTGTGGCGGCGGAGTCTTCACGCTGTTCGACTTCCTCCCGTCGCAGGTGAGGGTGGACTCGGGGTTCCGCTGTGTCTCACTTCGGAGCTCCCTTTGGCGCGCGGGGATTGCGTCGGATAAGTTGCTCATGGCCCCTGCGGCCCCACCCTGGCGCACGAAACCGTGGTACGCTGGAACGCCACGGCGGCGGAGAGCTCGGGAAATGGAGTGGTGCCTCCGAGCCCGTCGATAAGTTTGAGCCAGGGACCTTGCGAGCACCCCGGACGGTCGCCACGGCGACGTCGCTGTCGCCAGAGCACGCGTCCCAGGCTTCGATGACGCGGGTCCCGCGCCGCCGTCGCAGAAGGAGGGCCACACGATGGAGGTGTTGCCTGCCCGCTGTGCCGGCCGCGACGTGCATCAAGCGACGGTCGTCGCCTGCGTGCGACGCGCCACGCGGAAGGCGGTGCGCCGGGAGACCCGGGAGTTCGGGACGTGCACGCGGGACCTGCTCGCGCTCGGGGACTGGCTGCGCACGCACGAGGTCACCCACGTCGTGATGGAGTCGACCGGGGTGTACTGGAAGCCCGTCTGGCACGTCCTGGCCGGGTCCGTCGAACTCGTCCTCGCCCATGCGACCGCGGTGCGCAACGTGCCTGGGCGCAAGAGCGCCGTCCGCGATGCGGCGTGGTTGGCGGATCTGCTCGCGCATGGCCTGATCCGGCCGAGCTTCGTGCCCGCCGCGGCGACGCAGGAGCTCCGGGGGCTCACGCGGACCCGGACGCAACTCGTGCGCGAGCATACCCGGCACGCGCAGCGCGTCCACAAGGTCTTGGAGGACGCCAACCTCAAGCTCGCCACCGTGTTGGCGGACGTGTTCGGCAGCGCGGGGCGCGCGATCCTGGCGGCACTGGTGGACGGGGAGACGGACCCGGCGCGCCTGGCCGCGCTGGTCACCACCCGGGTCCAGGCCCCGCGGGCCGCGCTGACCGCGGCGCTGCACGGGACGGTCACCGACTACCATCGGTTCGAGTGGCGCCTCCACCTCGAGCGCATGGCCCAGCTCGATCACGCCATCGCGGAGGTCGAAGAGCGCATCACCCATGCGCGCGCCCCCTTTGCGCTCGTCGTCGAGCGGCTCACGACCATCCCCGGGATCAGCCCGACGACGGCGCATATCCTGCGCGCCGAGATCGGCCGCGACATGACGCGGTTTGCCACGGCTGGGCACCTGGTGGCGTGGGCCGGCCTCTGCCCCCGCCTCGACGAGAGCGCCGGCAAGCGCCGCTCTGTCCGCGTCCGCAAGGGCGGCCGGTGGCTCAAGACCGCGCTCGTCCAAGCGGCCTGGGCCGCCATCAAGGTGAAGGACTCCTACGTCCAGGCGCAGTACGTGCGCCTCAAGGCGCGGCGCGGGCCGAAGCAAGCCATCATCGCGGTGGCCGCCTCGATGCTCGTGGCCGCCTACCACATGCTGCGCGACGCGACCAACTACTGCGACCTCGGCGCTCACTACTTCGACCGCCGCGACACGCGCCGCGTCGCCGCCCGCCTCGTGCGCCGCCTCACCCAACTCGGCTACGCCGTCGAACTGCGGCCCGCCGCTTGAGGTGTGCCGATCAGTTTCGTACCAGGCCTTTTCCGTCACCTTTCACGAAAAGGGCGTTCATGGCGCCTATGTCCTGATCGTCGGGGCGGCGTATGCGATGCCCTCGGGCTCGATGCCGGCGTGCTCGCCGCCGCCGTGCGGGCGCGGTCGCCCGCGTGATCACGCCCGGCGTCACTCGTCGGCAAACACATCTGGTTCCTTCCGCCAATCGTCCAAACTGATCCTGAAATCGGGCGGAAATTTTCTGAGACGGCGGTGCTCACCGGCCTTCTTCAGTCGCGCATTCTCGTCCCATGCCCGCCTGTCCGACCCAACCCGCTGACTGCTGAATAGAGCGTCCGGGCGGGGGAGCACCAAGATGCAGAAGCAGGCCCGCGCGGGTCAGAGTCCGAGTGCCACGAAGTTGTCGCACAAGGCGACTGCGCTTATGGTCCCGTCGGCTGCGAAGCCGAGGGGGACCCCGCAATGCACCTGTCCCAGTCCCCCCTCGTCGGTGAAGACGAAGCCCGGTTGGTCGGGCACCAAGAGCTCGTGGCATACACACGCGACCTTCATCTTGGCATGCTCCCCGGGGCTAATTGGGGAGCGACCTTCCCGATCAGCCTGTTGAACGTGTCCTGGTCGGTGGCGGCAGCAGGCCTCGCGGTGACCCCCCCCGCCAGCACGGCCAGCAGCCCGAGTGTCCAATACCGATGTGTCATTGGCGCATCCTCCTTACTGTCTCCGGCCGGCGACCTGCTCGTCGGCGTTCACTCCGGGGGCGTTCAAACCGATCGAACAATGTACGGTCCGGTCCGGGTCGCGGGCCCGCGCCACGACAGTCGGCTACCAAGCGGCGGCGCGTCGACGCGGGTCCTTTCCTAGGCCCAGGCCGGCGGCGTGGCGGAGCGTGCTGGTGGTCACGGGCGACGCGCTCGAGGGCGAGCAGGTCATCGCGCGCGCGCACGTGCTCGCGGACAGCGACGTGCGACGGGCGGGGCAGCGCGGCACGTTGCGCGTCACAAGCTGGCTCGCGGCGCGGCTGGGCGTGGCCTGTGCGGGCCCTACCGGCGGCGCCCCGGCGACGGGTCCTTCCCGGGCGGCCGGCCCGGCGTGGCGACGCCCCGCAAAATACGCCCAGCGGGTGGGCGCTGCGAGGGTTTTTGGTGGTTGTTGCCCGAGCCGGGTTGCGCTAGCGGGCACGGAGCATGCCAGGCGAGCTGATGTCGCAGGCCGCGTACGGCCGCCGCCGCGGGATCTCGCAAGCGGCGGTCTGGAAGCGGACGACGGCGGCCGGCGGGCCGATCCCGGTGCACGGGCCGAAGAAGCTGATCGACGTCGCGGAGGCCGACGCGCTGTGGGAGGCCACCCGCACGGTGCAGGGCGAGGCGGGGGCCGAGACGGCGCACGAGGCGCCGACGTTCCCGTCGGGCAGTGACCTGTCGCGGGCGCGCGCCGCGGCGCTGGTGGTCGACGTGCAGACCAAACGGCTCGCGCTCGAGCAGCGCCGCGGCGCCCTCATCTCCCGCGACCGGGCGGTCACCAGGGCGTTCAGCTTCGCCCGCATGCTGCGCGACGCCTGGCTCAATTGGCCGACGCGGATCGGCCCGCCGCTCGCGGCGGACCTCGGCGTCGAGCCGGCCGTGCTGGTACTCGCGCTCGAGGAGCTCGTACGCGCACCTCCAAGAACTGGCGAGCGAGCGCTGCGAGTTCTGAACGAGGGTTACCGACGATCAGGGTACGCTACGGTTCGCCCGCGCGGAGAGCGCGCGAAGCCGGATGAGTGCTCCAGAGCCGCGCCGGTAGAGGAAACTCCCTCTAGCGGCGACCATGGAAATTGCGGGCGTTGACCCATGGGGACGGTACCAGCGATACGCACGCGGCGGTACGCGAGCGGGCCGGTCGGGCTTCCAGGGCTTGCGATGGTCCGCGCGCCAGCATTCGAGCAGGTGGCAAATCGGCGCCAGGATGGCGGTGAAGCAAACTGCGCAAACGTAGGCTGTCAAAATGGCGCAGCACATTTTCCTTTCCCTTACCGGGCGCTGCGCTCGGACTGGACCACCCCCAGGCTAGCGGAGCAGACTTACGATCCAGGGTAGGAACGGCACGACGTTCGTATCCCAGCTGAGGATGCCGGAGCAGTTCGCATCGCCGCCTGAGGTCACGCCAGCGAGTGTATCTCCGACTAAGAAGGGTCCGCCTGAGTCGCCGTGGCAGGTATCCTGCTGCCAGGGTCGAGCGCGCCAGCAGAGCGAACGGGCCAGATCGCCGGGCCAGACCCCGAGAGCTGCCATGCGTCTGGGACACCGCTTGAGACGTACGAAGCCCATCTCTTTGAGGCCCACGTTTCCCACCTCGTCCTGACCGTAGCCGACGATCGTGCCAACCGTCCGCGGACGTGGCGTCCGACCGGCCAGTGGCACCGGATTGACACCCGCGACGGGTGCCTCGAGCAGGAGCATCGCGAGGTCGGCGACAGGAAAGCGAAACTCAGGATGGATGGCGTAGCCGATGACGGCGTAGGAGGTTCTCGTGGTGGGAGTTGGGAAAAAGACGGCGTCGATCGCCACTGGGCCGTCAGCAACACAGTGCGCTGCCGTAAGGATCACAGACGGGCTGACCAGCGTGCCGGTACAGAGACCGTAGTTCATCGGGTTCTGGATGCTGAGGCCGGCGACTGCGGGATACGCCGCCGTGAAAACGCCGTTGATGATCTGGGGGACGGCGTGTTCGGCGAGATCTCGCTGGGCTTGCGGGACGGCGCGCAGCGCCGGATCCGGCAGCATTTGCCACGCGTTCGCGTGCGCGTATCCCAGTGTAGTGACGAGGACTAACGACAGCAGTCGCATTGACACGAACTTCCCTCTCTTCGAACGGTTGCCGGCGTGACCCCCATTGGCCGCGTTGGGCGCCCGGCTGGAGCGCCTGCTAGAGACGCCGGCTCCGTGCCGCGATGTGTCACGCCGCTCGCTGCCGACGCACAAAGATACAGCGTCGCCTGGCGATACAGCCCGCCCGTGCAGCGTTTCTGGGCTACTAGGTGGTTCTGCTACCGCGCCTGGTCGGAGGTATTCGGGCGCGGATCGCTCGCGCTTGCCGCGGAGTTCGGCGTCGAGCCATCCGTGCTTGTGCTCGCGCTCGCGGAGCTCGGGGGGAGGGCGAATCCTCGAGCTCAGCTTGATTGTTAACGAGGGTCTTCCAAGGTCCTACCAGGAGCGCGGCGACTCTTGAGATCCGCGCAGCCTGACGTGGGTCGTGGGACTATACGGAGCCATCCAATTCAAGTTAGATGGTGACTAAAGGAGGACTCGTGTCCGATCACGACGAATCTCCACGAGGGGAGGGCCGTCAAGCTGCCCTTCAGGGAAGGGTCGACTTCCACCAAGCGCTACTAAAGGAATACCGCACCCGCGGGTATCAGATTGTCCTTGCGCACGCAGGGCTGACTGTCAGCGCAGGTAGGTATGCCGTCGATCGTCCGGGACAGGAGTCGCTCGCGATCGCGTGTGCCATGACGGTCGTGACAGCCTTCCTGTACAACTGGCTCTCGCGTCTGAAGGAGAAATCGGACGGTCATCGAGATGACGCCATGGGGCTGTACAAGCGTTTGGGGGTTGCGCTAGCTAGAGCGTGATTCTGAGCACCAGCATTCACGGCACCGCCTTTGGGGTCCGCTCGTCTGGTTCCCGTGGGCAGCCCTTATAGGTCTTTGGATTTGGATATTGGGTGCAAACGTTCGAACGCTCTGTGCCCTCGTCAAGTAACGCCATCATGGTAGAGTCCGCCAGCGCGACTCGTGCGCCGGCATACGGCTGCCGGCCTAGCGTGGGACGCGGGCGCGCGAGACTCGATGCCCGCGGCGGTCTCGCGCGGAGGTAGTGGCCCCGCTACGCCGGTCGTCGAGCTGATCCGTATCGCGCAACTGCTCGGCCGCACGCCCGAAGCGCACTTGGAGCTCCGAGTCCTCTTCGAGGCGCCCGAGGTAGCTCTCTCCCCCATCGATGGCCGAGGCGGCGATCTCGTCCGCCAGCATCTCGATACTGATGCAGAACACGTGATCGGCTGCCCACCGGGTGCCGAGATATCCCAACCAGTGATAGGGCCGCGTCCGCTTGGGGTACACTTGGAGATGTCGGCGATGGCGACCGCGGGCATACTCCCAGGCGATGCAGCGGTCGCCGTAGTGCACCACCATCTGCGGCTGCGCCAGATGGACGAGCTTGTGCCGCCACTGCTGTTGCAGGAGCACGATCTGCTCGTCGGTGTACCGCATGACTTCGCGCATATACGTCGCGGCTCGCTTGCTCGTCGCTCCTCTCCTCGTCTCGCCGGCGTAGAGCGCGCCCAAGAGATCGATGGTGGCGAAGCAATGGATGAGCGCCGGAAAGTCCACGTGTCGCCCTAGGTCAACCTCGGCGCCGCACGCTCCGCACGACACGGATTTCCGTAGGCAATGCGCAACGGCCGTCCGTAGCTCGGCCGCGTGTCTCTGCAGCATGAGCCGCGCCATCTCGAGCAACGCCCGCTCATCTTCGAAGGGCCCTAGCGTGGGCACTGCGCGCCGATCTCCCGCCGCCCGCGCGCCTCGACCACCTGTCATGACGGCATGCTAGCCGAGTACACTGGGCCCTGCAACGAGCGCTGACGGTGCGGCGAATCAACGCGCGGGGTGGGCGCTGCCGCCGCACCGCTTCTTCTGGCGCGGCCGGGGTATCTCCCCCTTCGGAGCTCCCTTTGGCGCGCGGGGATTGCGTCGGATAAGGCCTTTTCCGTCACCTTTCACGAAAAGGGCGTTCATGGCGCCCATGTCCCCGACGACGTGATCGCGGCGATGCGGTGAGTGCAGAGTACCGCAGGATCCGGATTGTGCCGCTGCTCGAGCCACCGCCGGCGAAACTGCGGTCGTCGGAACCTGCGCGCGGTGATAGACGGAGCGCCGTGGTCGATGCGCCCGAGCCGCTCACGGACGAGGCGCTGGAGAAGGTCCTCGTTCGCGGCCTGCAACCCGGACGGGTGACGCTGATCGAGTACAACCCGACATGGCCAGCGGCCTCCGGACCCACCGTGCCCGCATCGAGCAGGCCCTCGGCGACCGGATCCGCCTGATCGAGCACATCGGATCGACCGCGGTTCCCGGGCTGGCGGCCAAACCGATCATCGACGTCGTGGTGGCGGTGGACGACCCGACGACGAGGGCTCCTACCTCGACGACCTGGTGAACGCCGGGTACGGCGTGCGGGTCAGGGAGCCGGGCCACCGATGCCTGCGGTTCACCGAGGGCGAGCCCGCCAACGTCCACTGCTATGCCCCCCGGGTCCGTCGAGATACGCCGCTACCTGGCGCTGCGCGACCGTCTGCGTGCCACGCCGACGAGCGCGCCTGGTACGAGGCCACGAAACGTGAGCTCGCGCAGCGGGAATGGAAGGACGTGAACCACTACGCCGAGGCCAAGGGGCCGGTCATCCGGGCAATCCTGGAGCGCGCCCGCTGTGACTGATCCACCGGGACAGGGCACTCGGCGGGCTGCAAGTTCGTAGCGCCGACTCGTTCCCAAGCGACCGATCACCGCCGACTGAGCGTCGCCTGGTCCCGATTCCCTGAATCCTCCGGAAGGTGGACCCCTGCATCCACCCTCGCGGCCCGTGCGTAGGGTCCATGAAATGGTTGCCGAACCGGCCGAATCCCGGCCGAAAATCCCGGGCAGCCCGGAGGAGTCCCATGATGACCATTCGTTCCGAGAGTAGCAGGTGGCTGGCCCGTGCCGCGGTGGTCGCGGCGATCGCGGTCGCACGCGTGAGCAGCGCACAGGAGCTCGATCAGAAGCAGTTCAACCTGTTCCCGGACCCATCGGTCGTGCGATGCCTGGCCGCGTTCCCCGACGATCCGTCGCGCCCGCCGTCGGCGAGCGTCACGGTCAAGCGCGGCAAGCTCAACGACCGCCTCGACATCACGCTGCGTAACATCAAGCCCGGGCTCGCCTTCGACATGTTCACCGTCGAGCACAGCAAGTTCCTCGCCAACGGGACCGTCGATCCCGCCTTCGTCGCCCGGAACAAGAGCTTCGGCCTCGCCTGGTACCAGTCGGACCTCGAGGTAAAGAACGACCACCGCAACGTGACCACGATCCAGACCATCCTCGTCGACCAGATCTTCGGGTTCGACCCCGTCGTCGGGCTCGATCCGACCAACACCTTCCACGTCGGCTTCTGGTTCAACGACCCGCAGGTTCCCTTCGACCTCGGGTGCGAGCCCGGCGCGGCGACGCCCACCGTGACTCCGTTTAACGGCGAGCACCACGCCGGCCCGCTCGCCATGATCAGCCTCCCCGAGGCGGCGACCGATCTCGGCCCGCTCTGCCTCAACCCCGATCTGTCCAGCGATCCGGTCCACTGCAATCCGTGAGTGGCCACCCATCAGGCCCGGGCTGCCCCGGGTGTTTCAGTCGAGCGCGTGGGCCCCGGGCCCGCGCGCTCGCGCGTTTCGGGTCCAGCCGTTCGGCGACCACGGGGGGCCGCCACGCGAGCGGTAGCATTCGTCGCCGGACTTCGGCCTTATCCGACGCAATCCCCGCGCGCCAAAGGGAGCTCCGAAGGGGGCGCCGCACCCCACGCGCTGCGCGCTTCGGCGGGGAGTTCTACTGGACCGCGGACCTGGTCCGAAGCATCGAGGCCTTGCGGCAGAATCTACTCGACGCGCGCGCGCTCCTCGGTTGGCTGCAGGCCGAGGACCCGCGCCCGGTCGGTGTCATGGGGCTCAGTCTCGGCGGCGCGCTGACCCTCGCGCACACCTGCCTGGAGCCCCGCTTCGCGTTTTCGATCCCGCTGATCGCACACATGGACCTCGCCGCGATGGTGGCAGACGCGCCCGTCCTGCGCAGCATGCGGCACGAGCTACGCCAGTTCGGCTGGGGTGTCGACGAGTTCGGGCGCTTCGTCCGCGACATCGGCTGGTACGACCTGGCGCCGAGGCTGCCGCCCGACCGCATCTACATGTTCGCGGCATCGGACGACCGCTTGTTCGACCCGGGCATCGTGGAGGAAATGTGGCGGCGCTGGGGGCGGCCGGCGATCCGTTGGTACCCCGGAAGTCACATGGGCTTCCTCGTGCGCTTCCCCGACGCGATCGCGGAAGCGCGGCGCTTCATCGATCAGTCATCGGACCGCGGGGGCCGGGGCGATTGACAGCAGACGCGTCACCGTCGCCCGGCGTGGCGGGCAGCACTATGGACCGCGCATTGCCGGCATTCCGTCGGTCCGACAGGATGCTGTCGTAGGTCACGACGGCGCCGCCGCCGGTCGCGGCCAGCGATGTGACGGCGTCATTGGCCGTCCCGGTCACGAGCGGAAATCCCTCGAGGTCGACCACTGAACCCGCCCGCGTGACCCGCGCGCCGTAGACGTCCGTGCCGTTCGTGGCCGCCTCCCGGCCGTCCGTCCACACGACGAGATACTCCGCACCCGTGAAGGCCGCCGCGATTCCGGTCTTCGCGCCCGGCGCGCTGGATACCACGAACTCGTCGCCGTCGGCCGAGAGATCTGCATGACGAAGCTGGCCTCGGATGACGGCCTTCTCCACCCAGAGGATGAGGTACGATTCGCCGTCCGAAACGAGAGCGTGTGGCTCATCGTTGTATCGCCGGTCACTTTCCATCGGCCAGGGGACTGGCAGCACGGGCCGCGGCGGTAGAGCCACGGCAGGTCCAG
This sequence comes from uncultured delta proteobacterium, assembly GCA_963815115.1. Lineage (GTDB taxonomy): Bacteria > Desulfobacterota > Binatia > DP-6 > DP-6 > CAVQLX01. Next base: position 229,513 of record CAWFFN010000008.1, read on the forward strand.
GCGACGCCGGTCCCGTCGCGGGCGCGATTGCGGCGCTCCACGCGGTGGGCTTCCAGCGGTTGCTGTAGGGAGCCGGGCTGCCAGGGGGCGGGAAATGCTCCCAGTCGGTGGAGGACCAGAGCACGCCGAATCCCCCCGCGCCCGGTACGACGAGGCCGTGCTGATCGCCGTGGGCCGCAATGGTGACGGGCGACGTCGCGCCGGACGAGAGGCGCGCTGCCCCCAGCACATAGCCGAGCTTCGAGCAGCTTCCGCAGCTCGTGAAGAGATCGATGACGATTTCCGACCAGAGCACGAAGTAGGCGCCGTCCTGGTAGGCCACCTGCGCGCCCGCGAACCAGCGGTCTCCCCCCTCGGATTCCAGCGACTTCAGCAACACGGGCTGTTCCAACGCAGTCCCGACCGCCGAGAGGCGAAGAGTGTAGAGCTCGACCGGTAAATCGGGCCCCGGCGTGGTGGCTGCCCGGAAGCCGACGCCATCAGAGGTGAGCCCTGCAATATCGGGCGGAAATACGAGCTCTCCCGGGTCGATCCAGGAGCCGTCCGGCCCGACGCGGCGCCAATGCTCGCCACCACTGTCGTGCCACCGCAACAGCGCACCGCCCGGTGCCGCCGTAGCGACCACCGCCCGCGAATCAGGTGCGGCGACAGGTGGGAGGACTTCCGGGCTGACGCTCGGCGCCCCCGCCGTCGTCGTGGTGGTCGACGTGGTGGTGGTCGTGGTCGTCGCTGGTGTCTCGAGCGCAGCGACGAACGCAGCCACGCAGACGTCGTCGATGATCGCCCCCACCTCCGCCGCGTTGCCGAGCGGCGGCAGGCAGCGGTTCCGCGACTTCACCTCGAGCTTCGTGAAGCAGCCTTTGGTCGGATCGGCGCCCCCGTCGAACTTCGCTTTCGTCTTGTCGAGGCAGCCGTCGGCGTTCGGATCGTTCGGCTTCCCGGGGGTCTCCGCCTTCCGGTGGCACGTGAGCACGCTCCGCAGCTTCTGGGCCGCACACATCTTCTTCCCGGCGTTGCACTTGCTCTGGGTGAGTGGGGCCGGGTCGATCGCGCCGACGACCTGCTGCACGCACACGTCAACCAGCATCGCGACGAACGCGGTATCGTCGAACGTCACGCAGTCGTTGCGCGTCTTGGTCTCAAGCTTCCCGAAGCAGGTATCCGGCCCGACGACACCGAACTTGGCCCGCGCCTTGTCGATGCAGGCGCCGGCGTTCGGGTCCGCCGTCTTCTCGCATTTCAGCAGTGAGTCGACTGCCTTCGAGACACACTCGTTCTTGCCGGCCAGGCACTTGGTCTGCGGTCCCGCGGCGACGTCGGTCACGGCGGCCGTGAGCACGACCAGGACGCCGAATGCAACGAGGTTCAGGTGCTTCGTCATGACCCGTCTCCGCGCTGCCCGCGGTTGGTCGTCGACCCTTGTATCGTCTCGGGACGCGCGAGGCGCGTCGCCGGTAGCCCGAGTCCTCGTCCAGCGCGCTCCCGCCGATCGCAGCCCCCGATCGACGGACATCGCGAGACTCGAGCGCAAGGCGCGTGCCACACACTCGTCACGGAGGCAATGTGGCTCTTCCGGAGACCGCGTGGACCTCGACTCTCGTCCGTCGGAATCGAGCGGGGCGTCTTCCCAAGATCGGGAAGCGACTCGCGCTGGCATAGTCCTCAGTGCTAGCCTGACATCTTTCACGGTGGGCTAGACCGTCGCATACGGCCGGCCCTCCAGTCAGGGGAAGATAACGGTGGGTGAGGACAAGCCGTCGAGCACATGGGCTACCTATGGCGAGTGCCCTGCTGAAGCCTCCCGCTGCGAGCCCCGGCGCGCGGCGCGGGACAGGCTTGGGACGCGTCCGGCGGTCATGGGTGGCGTGACGTCCACGCGGGGTCATCGGTCACGAGCTGCGTGAGCCAGGTCAGCAGAGTCGTCTCGTTCTCACTGAAGTTCGCCGGCGTGAACAGGGTGGTGTGCGTCGACCCGGGGAAGAAGAAGTAGTGGAAGCGGGCGGTCGGATCGAGCCGGTCCGCTGCCATGGTCACTAGCGCGCTCTGGAACGCCGGGCCGGAGAGCCCGGAGCCCGAGCTGATCGTCTCGTCTTGCAACGAGGAGATGAGCGCTAGGCGGGAGCCTGGGTACGTGCTCGCGAGTCCCGAGAAGAACAGGGACATATCGGTGCGACAGGGTGCGCCGCACACCGGGTCGGTGACGCGGTCGAGCCGCCAGCTCGCGAACGCGGGCGCATAGGACACCAATGGCGCCGAGGACGGCTCCAGGAACGGGCCCGAGTCGTCGACCATCTCGACGGTCGCCGCGGGCCACCGTCCGCGGACGTCCGGGTAGTTCAACGCCGCGCCTAACCCGCCTGCCGATGAGCCGGCGATCACGACGCGATCGGCACCCGGGAACGTCGGCGCGAGCCGCGCCAGGTAGGCGAGCACGTTCGCGTGCCCGACGTGATAAAACATCCTCGTCGTCTGGCCGTCAAGGCTCGTGTAGGTGGCGACGTTCGTGCCGGCATGGAAGTCTCCGGTGCAGTACGGGACTATGACGAAGCTCCAGTCCTTAAATGGGTTCGCGGACATAGTTCGATCGAACACAGTGCCGGTCAGATACTGAACGAACGCCGCAAACTGTGCTTGCCCAAACGGCCCGTGGACGGCCGTGTTCAGCACGAAGCACGTCAGGTAGTCCCAGCACCCGCCGCCGCCGTTCAGGAACACGAGGACGTGGTCCGACATCGCCGACGGGTTCAGGCCGATGCCCGTCGCCGAGCCGTCGTCGCAGGCGGAGTCCGGAAAATCGACCCATGTCCACGTATTGGTGGGCGCGACAATCGCTGAACCACCGGGGAGGGTCGTGCTGATGGTGGACGTCGTCGTCGTCGTCGAGCTTGTCGTCGTTGTTGTGGTAGGACACACGGGAGTACCCGTCTCCTTGCAGCTAGCTGCGCAGGATGAGGTAACCTGACTATGACATTGATGCTTGGCCTTTCTCATGCACCTACGAGCCTTACCACGTGGTGAAGTAGGACATGAGGCGACCGCAGCATCAACACAATCAATGACAGCACCGGAACAGGTCGATGCACACTCATGGCAGGCCTTGGGAGTCTTGGCCATCGAACTCCCAATCGGGATAAGGACAAGCCACAATACACTCAGGAAATATCTCATCGGTCTCGCCTTGTAGCGACCTCACTGATGGTTCACTCTCTTGTAGTCGCGCACGAACTCCTCGATTGAGGCTATGTAGCCGTCGCGCAGCAGGGAAACAATGGAGACGGAGGGACCCACATCCGAGCCCAGCGTCAGCCACGTTATGGCACGAGTATACATTGCTTCATCACTCTTCTGTGGGATCAACTGCCAAAACATTAGATGCCAGAGTACGATCGAACCCGAAGTCATCCACGTTTGGTCCCTCGTTCGGAGGAAGTCAGCACCCACGTCTAGGCAGAGACAAGGATAAGTATGTGGATTATCAGTCGGTGGGAGTACTTTGATCCCTGCAGCCCTTAGTCGGCTTTCGACATCTGCTCTGTAAGTTGACTCGGGAATATCACTTATCCCGCTCACACTTATGCAAACGGACATCGCATTGATCCCCTTGAGTGACGTCGCCTGAGTTCTGACCTGTGCCGGATCGGGTCGTTGCGCTAGTGCAGTACCTGTGGAGGCAGAAGACACCAGGAGGATGAGGAGCAGGGACTTCAATGGTAAGTGTTTCATAGGGTTCACTTGTCATCCCGTACTGCTCGCACAAGACTTGGGCCAAACTTGTTGCCAATTCTCTGCGGGAGGCCACCTGGCACTAACGCGACTCCCCATGCGTCCCTAGCATCCACGAGTATGAGATTGTTATTGTCATAGTGACGGGGATCCGGAGGGGCCAAGCAGGCCTCTGCCCCTGGGAAATTGAGGCACTGGCACGTCATGGTGGTGGACGACCAGAAGCTGTTGGGCCCAGGATGCGCCACCTACTAGATGGGCCATCAGTGCTATTACCAAGAGCCGTACCAAGCGCATGTCCGGGTCTCCTTCGTCAGATCGAGCGTCAGCGGGATGAGCGGGGGGCAGAGCCGACAGCGTCCAGGTCAGTTGGCCGCGTGGACGGCCCCCCATCCCCTGCGCTGGTCAGGTGGGAGGTGATCAGAGGGATAGCTAGGCAGTTCTGGCCTCGGCAGTCCTCCTCCCTAGTTTGTCACACTCCACCAGCAGGTATCCCCATCCCATGCGGGGGAGGCTTCAGTCAAGCAAAAGTGGATGGCGGGCGCCGGAACCACTGACGACAGCGGCGCCTATGGCTACTCCGGGCCTCGTGCCCTGGCCCGGCATCGCCTTGGTCAATTCCGGGCCGGTCCAGCCGGGGTCCCTCCTGCCTAAGAACGGCCTCAGCCACGTGCAGGCTCTAGCAACGAGCCCGAGGGCCTTCAGCGACCGAGTTGCTGGAAGAGGTACAGCCTCGCGGCCCCTTCGGAGCTCCCTTTGGCGCGCGGGGATTGCGTCGGATAAGGCCTTTTCCGTCACCTTTCACGAAAAGGGCGTTCATGGCGCCTAATCCGCGACGACAAGGACGCCGTGTTCCGCACCTACTTCATCAACAACCGCGGCGACGAGCAGATGGGGAGCACCTGGAACTACCTGGACATCACGCCGCTCGGGCGCCAGGAGGAGTGGGAGGATTCGCCCAAGGGCTACCCGCAGAGCGCGCCGTGCAAGTGGTGGAACCGGCACGACGCCTACGGCGACGCGCAGTCATCTCAATGGCCGACCGTCGTCGATCGCAGCCTCGTGCTCCTCGAGGGTGAGAAGGAAGGCAAGGCCACGTAACGCAGACGAGATTCTTGTGCGGTCCACGCGTGCAACGTGTCCGCGCGGGGGACGTCCGGGTAATACTGCGAGGCGATGGAGCGAAAGGGCCTCGGCGACCCGCTTCTCATCCTCGAGCCGGGCGAGAGCTGGCACTACGCCAAGCCCTAGGCCGCGGCGTCCTTCGCCGGCCGCACGGCGAGGAAGCGCGGCCGCACCACCACCAGCGCCGCCGGCAGCGTGACCAGCGCCGTTGCCGCGCTGGTCGCCATCCAGAGCGCGAGCAGCACGGCCATCTCGCCGACGAAGCGCAGCTCGGTCAGCGTGAAGCAGAGGACGCCCGCGGTCATGGCGATGGCGGTGAACGCGACGGTGCGGCCCGCGCCGGCGATCGCCTCGCGCACGGCGTCGTCGAGCGCCATGCCCGCGCCGGTGCGCTCCTGGACCCGGCTCAGGATGTAGATGCCGTAGTCGATCCCGAAGCCGACGCCGACGGCGATCACGGGGAGGGTGTCGAGGTCGAGCCCGATGCCGCGCGCCGCCATGTAGCCGTTCACCACGGCGTTGGCGAGGACGAGCGGCAGAATCAGGAGCAGCGCGGCCGCGAGCGAGCGGTAGGTCAGGATCGTCACGACGAGGATGACGCCGAAGGCCGCCACCGTCATCCGGGCGTCGCTCCGCAGGATCTCGTCGTACACCGCCGCCATGACGCCGATGAGGCCGCCCGCGAGGCGGAAGTGCGCGCCCTCCAGCGGATGCGCGGCGATGTAGCGCTGGGCGGCGGCCACGACGCTGCGCACCGTCTGCACGCTGTGATCGCTACAGAAGAAGGTGAGCTGGCCGATCCGGAAGTCCGGGGTGAAGAAGCGCGCGCTGGTGCTCGGGGGGATGAACCCCCAGTAGGTGAAGAAGGTCTCCGCCACCTCGCGCTCGGTGGACGGGATCACGCCCCACTTGGGCTCGAGCTCGTTGAAGCGCTCGCGCATGCCCATCATGATGTCGACCGGCGAGATGCTGTAGCCCACCATCGGCAGGCGCTCGAGCTCGCGCTGGAATCCTTCCATCGCCCGGAGGAGCGCCGGGTGGTAGAGCGCGCGCGGCGCGTCGCCCTCGACGATGACCACGAACGGCTCGCTGCCGCCGAACCGCTCCTGCACCGCGCGGTGGCTGCGGTTGAACTCGGAGTCGGGCGCCAGGATGCGCGACGCGGAGCCGGGATCACCGATCTCGAGCCGCGGGATCAGCCCGGCCCCGATCGCCGCCAGGGCCCCCGAGGCGAGGAGCGCGACCCAGCGGCCGCGCGGGCCGGTCACCGCCGCCGCGAGGCGCCGGCAGCCGCGGGCCAGCAGGCCGGCGTCGCGCGCCCGGATCGTCTCCACCTCGGGCGCGCGCAGGTGGCGATAGACGATCGGGTTCAGCAGCAGCTCGGTCACGATCAGCGACAGCAGCCAGAGCGTCGCCGTGAACGCGAGGGCGCGCAGGGCCGGGATGGCGACGATGGCGATGGCGAGGACGCCGAGCGCGTCGGTCATGATGCCGGCGATCGTCGGGGCGGCGAGCCGGGTGAAGGAGCGCTGCACCGCGTCCTCCTTCGCGACGCCGGCGGCCAGCTCCTCGTAATAGCGGTCGTGCATCTGCGCCGAGTGGCTCACCGCGCGGGCGGTGATGAGGAACGGGATCACGAGCGTCAGCGGATTGAGCGCGAAGCCGGAGAGCTGGACCAGCCCGAAGCCCCAGATGGCGGCGAGTCCGCCGGAGATGGTCGGCCGCAGCGCCCCGCGCCAGTCGCGGAAGTAGCGGTAGAGCAGGACCCAGGTCAGCACCACGGCGCCGGCGAACGCCAGCAGCACCTGCCACTGCAGCGCCAGGATCCACCCGTTCTGGCGTGGCGGCCCCGCCACCGAGACGGTGGCGCGCTCGTCCGCCAGGGGGAGGATGGTCTCGTTCACCGCCGCGAAGAGGCGCCGCGCGTCGAGGCGGTGCTCCGCGAAGCCGGCGCGGATGACGGCCGCGCGCTCGTCGAGCGACACCAGGTTGCCCAGGATGTAGCCCGACGCCAGCACCTGGTGCTCGATCTGCTTCGCCTCCTCGCCGCTGGTCACCGGACCCGACATCACGGGATCCCCGGTCATGCGGCCGCCGCTCTGCACCTGGATCACGCGGGTGAAGCGGCTCGCCAGGGAGTCGATCTGGTCGTGGTTCACGCCCGGGAGGCGGTCGACCGCCTCGGTGGCGCGGAAGATCGTCGTCAGGATCTCGGGCGTGAAGATCGTTCCCGAGCGCGCCTCGATCATGACCGTGAGGACGTTCGCCTCCCCGAAGTTCTCGTGGAAGCGGTTGTGCACCTCCATGAAGGGATGCCCCTGCGGGAGGAGGTCGCCGGGATGGAAGTCGAGCTCCAGCCGTGCCGCGAACACGGCGAACACCAGGGTCACCGCGAGGACGGCGGCGACCACCAGGCGTCCGTGCGCGACGAGCCAGGCGGCGAGGCGGGCCATGTCGGTTCGCTAGCACCCGCGCGGCACGACCGGCAGCGCGCGACGGTGCCGCCGGGCACCGGGCATGCGGCGGGCCGGCCGGCGGATGCCGGAGTCAGAACTCGACGACGACCTTGGCGTCCTCTTCCAGCCGCACCGAGTCGGCGAAGCGGATCAGACGCTCGCGGAACGACATGATGACCGAGCTGGTGCGCAGGCCGCCGCCGAAGAAGCGCACGCCGCGCATGAGGGCGCCGTCGGTCACGCCGGTGGCGACGAAGAGGAACTCCGGCCCGGGCGCCAGGTCCTCCTCGGTGTAGATGCGCTTCGGGTCCGTGATCCCCATCTTGCGCATGCGCTCTTCCTGCCCGGCCTTGGTGGGGACCAGCCGGGCCCGCATCCCGCCGTTCAGGCAGCGCAGCGCCGCCGCGGCGAGCACGCCCTCGGGCGCCCCGCCGATGCCCATGACCGCGTGCACGTTGGTGCCGCGCACCGCCGCCGAGATGCCGGCCGAGAGATCGCCGTCCCCGATCAGCTTGATCCGGGCCCCGGCGGCCCGGATGTCGGCGACGAGCTTGTCGTGCCGCTCCCGGTCGAGCACGATCACCACGAGATCGTCGACGTCGCGGCCGAGGCTCTTGGCGATGGCCTTCAGGTTGGTCGCGACCGGCGCGTCGAGGTCGATGACGTCGCGCGCCGCCGGCCCGACGATGATCTTGTCCATGTAGCAGTCGGGCGCGTGGAGCAGGCCGCCCTTGTTGGACGCGGTCAGCACCGCGATCGCCCCGGGCGCCCCGGTGGCGCACAGGTTGGTGCCCTCGAGGGGGTCGACGGCGATGTCCACCGCGAGGTCGCCGTCGCCCCAGCGGCCGACGTGCTCGCCGATGAACAGCATGGGCGCCTCGTCGCGCTCGCCCTCTCCGATGACGACGGTGCCGCGCATGGGGAGCGGGTCCATCGCCTTGCGCATGGCCTCGACGGCCACGTGGTCGGAGTGCTTGCGCTTGCCCTGGCCCATGGTCCGCGCCGCCTCGACGGCGGCGAGCTCGCACACGCGCAGGAAATCCCGGGAGAGCGCTTCCAGGCTCACTGCACGACTCCGGCGTAGATGTCCATGACGCCGCGGAGGAAGTCGAGCGCGTCGGCATGCTTGCGCTGGAAGGAGTTGCGTCCGATGATCGAGCCGAAGCCGCCGCCGTCGCGGATGGCGCGGATCTCGTCCATCATCGTCGAGGTCTCCTTGGCCTCGCCGCCCGAGAAGATGACGATGCGGCGGCCGGCGAACGCGCTCTGCACCACGTGCCTCACGCGCTCGGTCGCCGTCCCGACCGGAATCTTCTCCTTCTCGTAGACCTTCTTGGCGGCGTCCTGCTCGATGTGCGCCGTGGGCAGCTTCACCTTGATGACGTGGGCGCCGAGCTGCGCCGCGATCTGGGCCGCATAGGCGACCACGTCGATGGCCGTCTCGCCTTCCTTGGAGATGCCGGCGCCGCGCGGATACGACCAGACCACCACCGCGAGACCCTTGCGCTTCGCCTCCTGGGCGAGGTCGCGCAGCTCCTGGAGCATCACGTTGCGCAGCGACGAGGCGGGATAGATGGTGAACCCGATGGCCGCGCAGCCCAGCCGGAGCGCCTCGTCGACGCTGCCGGTGAGCGCGGAGCAGGGCTCGCCCTTCGACAGCGAGTCCGAGTTGTTGAGCTTCAAAATGAGCGGGATGTCACCGGCGAACTCCGCGGCCCCGGCCTCGAGGAAGCCGAGCGGCGCGGCGTAGGCGTTGCAGCCCGCGCCGATGCCGAGCTCGAAGTGATAGCGCGGGTCGTAGCCGGCGGGGTTGGGCGCGAAGGAACGCGCCGGACCGTGCTCGAAGCCCTGGTCGACGGGCAGGATCACCATGCGCCCCGTGCCGCCGAGGCGGCCGTGGTTCAGCATGCGGGCCAGGTTGGTGAGCGTGCCGGGGTTGTCGCTCCCGTACCAGCTCAGTATCTCGCGCACTCGCTCTTTCATGGTCCCTCCGTCATCGGGTCTTTCTGATTCTCGCGCCCTAGGACCGCCCGCAGCGTCCGCCGCCGCAGTCCGGACGTCCGCAGTGCTCGCGCTCGAGCCACACGGCGTAGCCCACCCGCTCCAGCTCCGCCTCCGCGACCCAGCGCAGGTCCTCGGGGTCGAGCTCGGCCTCGCAGTGCATGCACCGTCGCCGATCCTCGCCCCGTTCGTCGACGGCGACGACGACGAGCACCTCCTTGTCGCAGCGCGCGCAATGCCCGAGCGGAAACTCGCCGTCAAGAGGAGCACCGGTCATGGCTGCTCTCCGCCGGCGGCGCCGAGACCGAGGGCAGCGAGCTCGTCGAGCATGTGCGCGCGGTGCGTGGCCGGCCAGTACGTGCGCCCGCAGCGCGGGCAGCGCTGGAAGTGCTCCTGGGTGGCGAGGACATAGGGCGGCACGTGCGGCGCGGCCTCGTCGCGGGAGACGGCCTCGAGCGCACGGTTGCAGTTGAGGCAGCGATGGAGAAATTCCCCGCCGAGTGGGATGGCGGCTGCCACCTGCCGGAGCTGCTCGCGGAAATGATCGCTCGCCACGAAGAGGTGCGGCGGAAGCTCCGGATCGCGCAGCAGGCGCGTGTCGCGCGTGAGCAGCAGGCGCCCCTCCCGCCGGGCGCGACCGACCAGCGAGCGGCCGCTCAGGTGCGGCCCATAGGCCACGTCATGCCCGAGGATGCGCAGCCAGCGCGCCAGCCGGCCGAGCATCTTGTCGACCGCGAAGGCTCGAAGAGCCCCCACCGGCGCCTCCGCTCCGGTCATGGGGCGCACTCTACGGCGTCCGCTAGCCGCTTTGCAATTTCCCCCGCTCGACGGCGAGGGCAGCCAGCGAGCGGAAGGGATCGGGCGCCCCGCGCGCCGCGGCGACCAGCGCGCGGAGCCCCGGGCCCGGATCGGTGTCGGCGGGGGCGAGCGCCGCGAACTCGTCGAGGCGGGTGGCATAGAGCAACGCACCCAGCAGCCGGGCGTTGTTCGGCGGCAGCAGGTCGTCGCCGCCGTCGAGCCCACGGCGGGCCAGGGAGCGGGCTGCGGCCCTCGCCAGCGCCGCCCGCCTGAGCTCGCGCTCATGGAGGTCGGGATGGCTCGCATAGAGCCGCCGCAGGCGCGCGGCCAGGCGCTGCAGCACGCGGGCCCGCGCCTGCGTCGCGGCCCACGCGGCCCGGGCCGTCTCGCAGCGCGCGGCGTCCGCTCCGGGACCGGTGCAGAAGAAGGCGATCGCGCCGCGCTCTCCCGCGAAAGTCGCCGCCGATTCGTTGAACGCCGGCTCGCCCGCCACGTAGAGCGTCTGGTGGAAGAGCTCGTGCAGGACCGTGGTCACCAGCGACACCGGCCCTGCATCCGCGGTGGTGGACAGCAGCGGATCGGCGAACCAGCCGAGCGTGCTGAAGGCCGTGGCGGGGCGCACGTCGACGTCGAGGTCGCGCTGCGCGAGGCGGTGCGCCTCGGCCCTCGCGGCGCCGGGATCGAAGAAGCCGCGGTACGGGACCCGGCCCGCGATCGGGTACCACCAGGTGTAGGGCTCGAGCCGATCCCGGTACGCCGCCGAGACGACCTGCACGGTCGTCTCTCCGGGCGACACCGCGGCGTAGGTGGTGTAGCTGTCCCCCACCTCGAAGCCCAGCTGGTCGCGCGCGAACGAGCGCGCCGCCAGCACCAGCGCGAGCCGCTCGCGCAGCTCCGGGGTCACGTCCTGACGGGCCATCACCCGCGGGATCGGCTCGCGCCGCAGCAGGATGCGGGCCTCCGCCAGGCCCAGCCGCGCGACGTAGAGCGGCTGGCCGCAGGCGGCGAGCAAGAGCGACAGCCCGACGACGGGCAGCAGCCGGCGCGGAGCGCGCCCCGCCGCGCCCCGCGGCCGCGTCACGGCCGCCCCGCCCTCGCACGCCGCTCCGGCACCTCGCTCCCGGCGTACTGTAGCCGGTAGAGCTTGGCGTAGATGCCGTCGCGGGCGAGCAGCTCGACGTGGGTGCCCGACTCGCGCAGCTCGCTCTTGTGCAGGACGAGGATCCGATCGGCGGCCTCGATGGTGGAGAGGCGGTGGGCGATGACCACGGCGGTGCGGCCGGCGAGCAGCTTCTCGAGCGCGTCCTGCACCAGCCACTCCGTCTCCGGGTCGACGCTCGAGGTCGCCTCGTCGAGGATCAGGATCGCGGGGTCGTGCGCCAGGGCGCGGGCGAACGCCAGGAGCTGGCGCTGGCCGCCGGAGAGGTTGCTGCCGCGCTCGCGCACCTCGGCGTCGTAGCCCCCGAGCCGGTGGACGAAGGTGTCGGCGTTCACGTGTCGGGCTGCCGCCTCGAGCCGTTCGCGCGAGATGTCGGGCCGGCCGAGCGTGAGGTTGTCGGCCACGCTCCCGTTGAACAGGAAGACGTCCTGCAGGACCACGGCCGTCCGCCGCCGCAGCGCACGCCGCTCCCACTCGCGCACGTCGACGCCGTCGACCAGCACGCGGCCGCGCTGCACATCGTAGAGCCGCTCGATCAGCTTGATGATGGTCGTCTTCCCCGAGCCCGTCGCACCGACGATCGCGATCCGCTCGCCGGCGGCGATGCGGAACGAGACGTCGCGCAGGACCCAGTCCTCGCCGCGATAGGCGAACCAGACGTGCTCGAAGACGATCTCGCCGCGCGGCGCGGGCGGCCGACGCGGCGTCGCGGGCTCGGGCTCCGTCTCCTCGTCGAGCAGCGCGAAGATGCGCTCGGCCGCGGTCATCGACGACTGCATCACCGCGTACTTCGAGCTGAAGTCCCGGATGGGGACGAAGAACTGGTTGATGTACTGGATGAACGCCAGCACCGTGCCGATCTCGAGCGCGTGCACCTGCCGGAGCCGCGCGCCCTCGAGCAGCATGGCCGCGACCGACACCGTGCTCACCGAGTCGACGATCGAGAACAGCGCCGCCTCGAGCTTGTTGGAGAGCTGGTTCGCGTCGCGATGGGACGCGTTGAGCTTCTCGAACTCGGCGTAGCAGCGTCCCTCGCGCGCCGAGAGGGCGATCACGGACATGCCGGAGATCGATTCCTGGAGGTAGGCGTTGATGCGCGCGATGCGCTCCCGGATCTCGCGATAGGTGCGCCGCGCCATGCGGCGGAAGAAGTCGATGGCGAACGTCATGGGAGGCAGGAGAACGAGGCTCGCGAGCGCCAGCCGCCAGTCGATCCACAGCATGAAGCCGATGACGCCGACCAGCTTGAGCCCGTCGAGCGCGATGGTCATCGCGCCGGCCGCGAACATCTCGCTGAGCACGTCGACGTCGGTGGTGACGCGCGACACGACCTTGCCGACGGGGTTGCGGTCGAAGAAGCGCATCGGGAAGCGCTGCAGGCGCTCGAACACCGCGCCGCGCAGATCGGCGAGGCTGCGCTGCGCCACGACCATGGTGAGATACTGCTGCCCGTAGAAGGCGAGGAACTCGCCCGCGATGGCCCCCACGAACCACAGCCCGAGGCGCGAGAGCCCGGCCACGTTGCCCGGCTCGACGTAGCGGTCGATCCCGATCTTCAGGAGATAGGGCTGCGCCAGGCTGAGCACCTGCTGGACGGCCGAGAGGAACAGCACGAGCCACGCCACGCCCCGATAGGGCTTGACGTACCCCCACAGCCGTCGGATGAGACGGCCGTCGTAGGCCTTCCCGATCTGCTCGTAGTCGCCCGTCAGATCGCCTCCAGCTCGCCCTCGAGCGACTGCTGGCGGAAGAGATCGGCGTAGGCTCCGCCGCGCGCGAGCAGTGATTCGTGATCGCCGAGCTCGGCGACGCGGCCCTCGTCCAGCACCACGATCACGTCGGCCTCCTTCACGGTCGTCAGGCGATGCGCCACGAGAATGGTGGTCCGCTCGTGCAGGAAGCCATGGAGTCGATCCAGGATCTCCCGCTCGGTGGCGGCGTCCACGCTGGACAGGGCGTCGTCGAGCACCAGCACGCGCGGGGCGGCGGCAAGCACCCTGGCCAGGGTGACCCGCTGCTTCTGGCCGCCGGAGAGCGTGATGCCGCGCTCCCCCACCACGGTCTCGAGGCCGCGCGGCATGTCGGCGATGTCGCGGCCGAGGCCTGCCGCCCCCACGGCCCAGCTCACATCGCCGTCCCCGTCGTCGTCGCCGTCCAGGGCGAGGGCCACGTTCTCGCGGATGGTGCGCGAGAACAAGAACGGGTCCTGCGGCACCAGGCCGACGTGCCGGCGGAGCCACCCGAGCGGCAGGCTCCGGACGTCGCGGCCGTCGAGCAGGACGCTGCCCGCTTCGACGTCGAAGAGCCGCGGCAGGAGCTGCACCAGGGTGCTCTTGCCGGCGCCCGTCCGTCCCACGATGGCCACCGTGCGCCCGGCCGGGATGGTGAGATCGATCCCGTCGAGCGCGGGCGGCCCGTCGCGCCGGCCGGGGTAGCGAAAGGTCACGCCGCGGAGCGCGATCTCACCGCGGAACGGGTCCACTCCCTCGGCACCCGGCGGGCTCGTGATCGCCGGCTCGACGGCGAACAGCGCGTTCAGCCGGGCGAGCGCGGCGCGGCCGCGCTGGAGCACGGACAGCATCCAGCCGAGCGCCATGGTGGGCCAGGCCAGCAGATGGAGGTAGCCGATGAACGCCACCAGGTCGCCGACCGACAGCCGGCCTTCCACCACGTGGCGGCCGCCCAGCCACAGCACCACGAGGGAGCCCACCCCGCCGACGACGTTCATCACCGGTCCGATGAAGCCGCGCACCCGCGCCAGGCGGAGATTGGCGTCCTGGAAGCGCGCGTTGAGCCCGGCGAACGCGGCGATCTCGTGCTCCTCGCAGGCGTAGGCCTTCACGACGTGGATGCCGGCGAGGTTCTGCTGCACGCGGCTCGAGAGCTCGCCCAGCCCCTCCTGGACCCGCAGGGTGCGCTCCATCAGGAGGCGGCTGGAGCGTTTCACGAACAGCAGCGCCAGCGGGTAGACCGCCAGGGCCGCCAGCGTGAGCCGCACGTCGAGCGACAGCATGATGGCGAGGCCGTACACGTAGTACACGGGGGTGTTGATGAAGTTGAGGATGCCGGGCCCGAGCAGCATGCGGACCGCGCCGACGTCGTTCACCAGCCGGGACATGAGATCGCCGGTGCGCCAGGTCTGGTAGAAGCCGAGCGGCAGCGTCTCCAGGTGCCTGAACAGGTCGTTGCGCAGGTCGTACTCGATGTCGCGACCCACGTTGAAGATGACGAAGCGCGACACCGTGCGCACGACCGCCTGCGCGCTCGCGATGCCGACGATGAGGGCGAGCGTGGGCGCGAGCGCGGCCGGCGTCCGGCCGGCGGCGATGCCGTCGACGACGGACTTCAAGAGCCAGGGCACCGTCATGGTGAGGCTGGTCGCCCCGACCAGGCACACGATGCCGCCCACCAGCCGGAGGCGATAGCGGGCGAGGTACCCCCACAGACGGGCCATCCGATCCTTGTAGCGACGCGTCGCCAGCCGACGCAACGAGGAGTCCGACCCGAGACTCCGTCTCGGGTCGGACTCTCAGCGCGCGCGCGCCACGGCGAGCAGCGACATCCCGACCGGCGGACCGAAGCGCCGCTCGAGGCGCAGCCACGGCACCAGGAAGTCGTTGAGGCGCGCCTGGATGCCCGGGACCGCCTTGCGCTTCAGCACGCGGGCGTTCAGGAACCAGCCCGGTACGCCCAGCATGTTGAAGTAGCTCAGGTGCTCGACGGCGAGCCCCGCGCCCTCGAGCTTGCGCATGAGATCCTCGCGCGAGTAGCGCCGGTAGTGGTGGATCGCCCGGTCGATCGACCCGTAGAGCGCCTGCAGCGCCGGCACGATGAGGATGACGCGCCCGCCGGGCACGAGGACCTCGCGCATGGCACCGAGCGCGGCGCGGTCGTCCTCGATGTGCTCGAGCACGTTCGAGCACACCACGGTATCGAAGTGGTCGCGGGGAATGTGGTCCTCCGCCAGGCGGGCCAGGTCGAGCGTTCGGATCTCGACGTTCGGGCTGTCCGCGAAGGTGCGGCGCAGGAGCTCGACGTACTCGGAATCGAGCTCGGTGGCGAGGACGCGCTCGCGCGTGGACAGGAAGCGCGTCAGCAACCCCGTCCCGGCGCCGACCTCGAGGACGGTGCGGCCGATGAAGGGCTTCATCAGATCCCAGAGGAAGCCGTTGTAGCGACGCAGCACCTCGACCCGCCGCAGCGTGGTGTACCCGGCGTCGTCGCGCCCCACGTCGTGCGCGACGGCGAAGCGCAGGATCGTCCACACCGCGGCGACCGCGTCGCGCCAGCTGATCTTCTTGCCCTCGGCGTACACGCGGCCGTGATACGAGATGGGGATCTCGTAGATGCGGCAGCGGAGATGGGCCACCTTCGCGGTGAGCTCCGGCTCGAGGCCGAAGCGGTTGGAGCGCAGCGGGATGCGGCGCAGGATGTCGGCCCGGAACGCCTTGTAGCACGTCTCCATGTCGGTGAGGTTCAGGTTGGTGCACATGTTCGACAGGAGCGTGAGAAACCGGTTGCCCACGGTGTGCCAGAACAGCAGGACGCGGCGCGGGCCGCCGGAGAAGCGCGAGCCGTAGACCACGTCCGCGTCGCCCTCCAGGATGGGAGCGATGAGCCGCGAGTACTCGCGCGGATCGTACTCGAGATCGGCGTCCTGGATGACCGCGATGTCGCCCGTCATGTGCGCGATCGCCGTGCGCACCGCGGCGCCCTTGCCCTGGTTGTGCTGGTGGCGCACGACGACGAGCCGGAAGTCGGGGGAGTCCGGCACGCTCGCCCGGTAGTCCTCGAGGATCTGCGCCGAGCCGTCGGTCGAGCAGTCGTCGACGACGACGACCTCCTTGCTGATCGGGACGGCGCGCACCCGCTCGAGCAGCACGCGCACCGTGCCCGCCTCGTTGTAGACCGGCACCAGGACGGAGAGGCGGCTGGGCACCGACATCGAGGACGCGATTGTCGCAGGCGCTCGACGAGACCTCAAGGACGCCGTCCGGCGGGTCCTTGCCTTGACGGACGCCGGGGTGGTCGAATAATTCGGCCGCATGCGAGCGTCGGCTCCGGGGTTCCTCGTCGCGCGCGCGATCGGTGGCGTGCTGCCGGCGCTCGTGCTGGCGGCCATCGTCGCCGGCGGCGTCGGATGCATCACGGTCGACGGGACCCTCGAGGCCGACGGCAGCGCGAACGTGTCCCTGTCGTATACCGTGCCGCCAGGCACCACCGAGGTCTCGCAGCGCTACGTCCTCACGGCGCCGGGCGTGACCATCCAGTCGCTCACCGTGGCGCCCGATCACGTCGTGTCGGCGCGCCTGCATCTCGACGACCCGAGCGCCCTCTCGAAGACCAACCTCTTCAAGGACGTGAAGATCAGCCGCCGCACCGAGGGGAAGGACCGCGTCCTCGCGATCGAGGTCACGACGATCGACAAGCCCGTCGACAACAAGAAGCTCCCCGGGCCGAAGATCAACCTCACCCTGCCGGGCAAGGTGCTCGAGGCCAGCGAGCACGGCGCCGTCGACGGCGCGCACGTGCACTGGGAGTTCACGCTGGCAGACTTCCTCGCGCGCAAGACGTGGAACCTGACGACGCGCTACGAGACCCCCGCCGCTCCCTCCGGCGCCGTCGCCCCACCGGCGACCACATCCACGACGGTCCCGAAGGCAGACTGACGCAGGCGGCGGCCGGCCCCGCCGGGCGCGCCGAGGGAGCCATGAGCTTCAAACAGTTTCTCCGCAAAGAGATCACCCCCGGCCTCGACGAGACCTACACCGAGGAGCACTGGGCGAAGGGCGCGCCCGGCCGGGCGTACTACGACATCCATCTCTCGACCATCGAGCAGCACGAGATGGCGACGCCGATCTTCCGGGAGTTCCTCGGTCGCGGCGGACTCCGCGTGCTCGAGTCGGGCTGCGGCACGGGCCGCTGGATGGCGCTCTTCGAGAAGCTGGGCAACCGCGCCTACGGTGTCGACGACAGCCCGGGGCCGCTGCGGGTGGCGCGCGAGCACGACCCCGACATGCTGCTGGTGCGCGCCAATGCGCTGCACACGCCCTATCGCGATGGCAGCTTCGACGCGGCGTTCTCGTCGTACGTCGCCGAGCACTTCGAGGAGGGGCCCGAGCCGCTCTTTCGCGAGATCCACCGCGTGCTCAAGCCGGGCGGGCTCTTCTTCGTCGTGGTGCCCTTCAACAACACCTTCCGCCGCCTGATCGTGAACCCCGCGTTGCGCGCCTTCTACGCACTGTGGGCACTGCGCGGCCGGGAGCTCGGGTTCACCGAGTTCCGCTACACGCAAGCGGAGATGGACGGCTTCCTGCGCGCCACCGACTTCGAGATCGTGCGCATCGCGCCCGACGACTACTACCTTCCCTGGTCGAAGGGCCTCTTCGTCGACCTGTGCGACGTCGGGTCCTTCGTGCACTTCGAGCACAAGCCGCCGTACGAGTTCGGACGCAGGGGCCAGGCGGTGATCCGGCTCATCCAGAGGGTCGGGCTGTGGCACTCGTGCGCCGGGATCTTCTACGTGGCACGGCGCAAGTGAACCCCGATCCCTCTCGACGGAGCGATCAGGGCGTCGAGGGCGATCACGCACCCCCGGCGGCCCCTGCCCCGATCGGTCACCTCGGCGAGCTCGACGCGTTGCGCGGCGTCGCCATCCTCCTGGTCTTTCTCTACCACTGCGACAGCGTCGTGCGGCCGGAGGCGCACGGCGCCGGACCCTTCTTCGCCTTCGTGCGCGCGGGCCACACCGGCGTCGCGCTCTTCTTCGTCCTGAGCGGCTTCCTGCTCTCCCTGCCCTTCCTCGCCGAGGCGAACGGCGGGCGCCACGTGCGGCGGCGGGAGTACTTCCTCCGTCGGGCGATGCGCATCCTCCCCATGTACTATCTCGCCCTGCTCGTGGCGCTCTGGTTCCTGCACCCGGTCTCGGCGTGGGCGTCGATGGGGTGGCCCTTCCTGGTGTTCCTGAATCCGCTGGCCGGTCCCTTCGCGCTGTGGCCGTTCAGCATCGGGTGGTGGAGCCTCTCCACCGAGGTGCAGTTCTACCTCGTCCTGCCCCTGCTCCCGTTCCTCGCCCGCACCCGGCCGCGGGCGGCACTCGCGCTCGGCGCCTGCGCGCTGGCCTACGGCCTGTTCCTCGCACGTGTGATCAGGGGGCCGACGATCAACCTCGACGTCTACCTGCACTACAGCCTCTTCGGCCGGGCGCCGCTCTTCCTGAGCGGCATCGCCGCGGCGTGGCTGTGGCGGCGCTGGGGGGCCGCGCTTCGCCGTCGCCTGGCCGCCCCGGGGTGGCTGGCGCGCGGCGGGGCGGACGTGCTCCTGCTCCTGGCGATCGTCGCCCTGTCGTGCATCCTCCAGTGGGTCGCCTGGGTCGGCTTCTGGGAGGCGGAGCGCCGTCCCTACCACGTCTGGCACGTCTTCGAGGGCCTCCTCTGGGCGAGCGTGCTGCTGTGCCTGCTGATCGCCCCGTTACGCAGCAAGCGGCTCCTCGTGAATCCCGTCCTCGTGTGGATCGGCCTGGTGTCGTACTCGCTCTTCCTGGTGCACGTGCCGGTGGTGACCTTGACGCTGCACGTCCTGCAGGGCGCTCACCCCGATCACTTCACGCGCTGGAACGCGGAGACCGTGGCCGTCTGCGCCGCCCTCCTCGCCGTCTGCCTCGTGCTCTCGACCCTGACGTACTGGGCCGTCGAGCGTCCGTTCTTGCGCCGGAAGGCCCGGCTGGCGCGCTGATGGCCGCGCGTCAGGGCCGTGCGGCGACGAGAAACATCTGCTTGCCGAACACGAGGTGGAGCGGCCGGCAGCGGAGATAGATCCGCAGGAGGAGCGGCGAGCGCGGCATGCGCGACTTCACCGTGTAGGGCAGGAAGCGCGGGCGCACGTGCTCGACGCGCAGGCCCGAGAGCTCGAGCGCCTCGACCATCGAGCGGTCGCTCAGCGGCAGGTGATGATCGAGGTAGTCCCAGTACTCGCGGTACGCGAAACGGATGTTCGGCTGCAGGATCAGCATGCGGCCGCCCGGACGCAGCACGCGCCCCACCTCGGCCAGGGCCGCCAGCAGATCTTCCGTGGAGCGGAAGTGCTCGAAGACGTTGCTGGCGAAGACGACGTCGACGCTGCTCGCGGCGAGCCACCCCAGGTCGTGCGCGGGCCCGCAGTGGGTCTGCACGCCCGGCGCGGCCCGGCGCGCGAGCTGCGGGTCGCTGTCCACGGCCCAGCGCTCGCGGGCGCGGATGTGATTGACGAACTCGCACATCCCGGCGCCGAGGTCGACGAGACACGCGTCCGCGGGCACCCAGCGCTGGAAGAAGTCCACGCACAGCACGCGCCAGAGGGCGTCCTTGGCCTCGCGATCGGCGGCGCTGAAGCGGCGCTCGTACAGCTCGGAGATCGTCCCGCTGGAGGGCTCGGGTGTCATGCGCAGCGCCCGTCGATCGTCGCCGACGACGGATCGGCCCGGACCCTAGGCGCGCGGACGCTGGAAGGCAAGACGGTGACGGCAGACGTGTTTGGTTGAATCCCCGTCCCGGCCACGGCTACCATCGCGCGGTTCATGCCGAGCCCCGCCTCCGCCGCCCCGGAGCGCCGCCCCGGCGCTTCCGGGTCGTGGCACCCGCTCGTGCTCGTTCCGCTCGCCCTGGCCGCGTGGGTCTACCTGCCGATCACGCGGGTCTACTTCTTCGCCGACGATTTCATCCTGCTGGCCAGCATCGCCAGCGACCGCGTGGCGGCGTTCCTGCTCCGGCCCTTCGGCGGGCACAACTGCCTCGGCCGGAACGCCGTCTTCCTCGCCTCGTACCACATCCTCGGGCTGCGCGCGGATCTCTACTACTGGAGCGTGCTCCTCACGCACCTGCTGAACGTGGCGCTGCTCTTCGGCCTGCTGCGCGCGCTCAGCGCGAGCGCGCTCCTGGCGTGCTTCGGCGCCGCGCTGTGGGGCATGTCGCCGCTCCAGGCGGGCACGCTCGGCTGGTACTCCGTGTACGGACAGGTGCTGGCGGCGACCACCATGCTCCTGGTGCTGCATGCGCTCGCCCGCCTCGCGGCCGCCGGCGCGCCGCTCGCAACCCGCACCGCGGGCGTCTGGTTCGCCCTGCTCCTCCTCGGCACGACCTTCTTCGGCGTCGGCCTCGGGGTCGCCCTGGTCTTTCCGTTCGTGCTCTTCCTCCTGCTTCCCGACTCGTGGCACCGACGCGGTCTGCGCGCCGCCTTCCTTTCCCTGCCCGCCGTCACCCTCGCCCTCTATTTCGGCCTGCGCTGGGTCGCCAACCGCGTCGAGCCGTTTCCGGTCGAGGAGATGGTGCACGAGGCGCTCAGCCATAGCGGGTTCGGTACCGTGCCACCGATGTGGATCCAGCTCCTGGGCTTCTCGATGGCCGGGACGGTCCTCGGCTTCTTCCTGCCGGGCAGCTATCCCGACGCCGCATCCGTGGCCGCCATCCTCGCGTTCTGTGCGGGGCTGGGCGTCGCCGCCTGGCGGAGCGATTGGCCCGCACGCCGCGCGATGCTCGCCATGCTGGCGCTCGCAGGCGCCATCTACCTCGTCATCGCGCTCGGACGCGCCCACGCCTACCAGGCGTTTCACGTCTCCCCCGAGCAGGCCGCGGCCGTGTCGCGCTATCACTACGCCGGCTCGCTCCCGGTGACCGTGCTGCTCTGTCTCGTCCTCCAGCAGCTCGGCCGGCTCGGCGGGTTGCGGGCCGTCCCGCGCGGGCTCGCCCTCGCCGTCGGACTCGGCGTCCTCGTCGTCGGCAACCGCCGCACCGGCGTCGCCATCGACCAGCGCTTCCCGTGCCGCGACTACTTCGCCCGCACCATGCAGGAGACCTCGGCCGCGGTGGCGTCGCACCCGGAGGGCGCCACGGTGTATCTCGAGAATCTGGCCAGCCCGCGCTACCTCCTGGGACCCGCCATGCCGGATCGACTCTTTCCCGGGCGCGCCGCGGTGTTCCTGCTCACGCACCGCACGGACACCCTCGACGGCCGGCGGGTGCGCTTCATCGAGCGCGATCCCGAGGTGATGGCCTGGTACCTCGACCGGCCCGAGACGCGCCTGGCGCAGCTCCTGGTGACGCCCGAGGACGCCGGCCGGCAGCCGTGACGTCCGCTCGCATCCCGCTCTGGCATCCGCTGATGCTGGTGCCGCTCGCGCTGTCCGCGTGGGTCTACTACCCGATCACGCGGGTCTATTTCTTCGCCGACGATCTCATCCACCTCCTCACCATCGCGAACGACGGCCCGCTGGCGTTCGTGCTCAAGCCCTTCGGCGGCCACGCGCTGGTGGCCCGCAACCTCGCCTTCCTCGCCGCCTACGAGCTCTTCGGCCTGCGCTCCGAGGCCTACTACTGGACCGTGCTCCTCACCCACCTCCTCGACGTGGTGCTGCTGTTCGCCGCGCTCCACGCCCTCACCCGCAGCGCGCCGCTCGCCTGCTTCGGCGCCGCGCTCTGGGGCGCCTCGCCGCTCGCCGTCGGCACCATCGGCTGGTACTCGGTCTACGGCCAGACGATGGCCGCGACGGCCTTCCTCGTGGTGCTCGCCCAGCTCGCCCGCCGCGCCGCCGCCGACGCGCCTCTCACCACGCGGACGGCCGTCCTGTGGTACGCGCTCCTGCTCCTCGGGGTGGTGTGCTTCGGGACCGGGGTCGGCGTCGCCCTCGCCTTCCCGGCCGCGCTCTTCCTCCTGCTTCCCTCGGCCTGGCGCCGTCCCGGGCTGCGCGCCGCCTATCTCGCCCTGCCCCTGGTCACTCTCGCCGTGTACTACGCTGCGCGCCGGCTCTACCTCCTGGTCGGCCCGCTGCCGATCGAGGAGGCGCTGCACGAGCAATTCGCCCGCGATAGCGTGGCAATCCTCCTGCCCATGCTCGGCCACCTGCTCGGGTTCTCCGTCGCGGGCACGGTGCTCGGCTTCTTCCAGCCGGCGTATCCCTCGCCCGCGTGCTGGGTGGCCGTCGGCGCGTTCTGCGCCGGCCTCGGGACGGTCGCCTGGCGCGGCGACGCCGCGGCGCGCCGCGCGGCGCTGGCCATGGCCATCGTCGCCCTGACGACCTACCTCGTCATCGCGCTCGGCCGCGCGGCGGAGTACGCGGTCTGGAAGATCCCGGCGTGGGGTGCGGCGGGATACGCGCGCTACCACTACCTGACGACGATTCCGATGGTGGTGCTGCTCTGCCTCGCACTCCAGCAGGTCGGCCGGCTCGGCCGCCTGCGCGCGGTCCCCCCCTGGGCAGCGCTGATTGCCGGGCTCGGGCTGATCGTGGGCGGCCGGCTCGATTCGCGCTTCGCCATCGACGAGCACCCGCAGGCCCGCTACTGGGTCGCCCAGACGCTGCGGGAGCTCCACGCCGACGTCGCCGCGCAGCCCGCCGGGAGCACCGTCTATCTGGAGAACCGGCAGTCGCCGGTGGTCGTCCTCGGGCCCGCGGTCCGCAACCTCGCGTTCCCGGGGCGCGCCGCGCTCTTCGCGATCACGCACCCGTCGGATGCGCTCGACGGGCGGCGGGTGCGATTCGTCGAGCCCGACGACGCCGTGCGAGCCTACTATGCCGATCAGCTCGGCCGGCGGATGGCGCAGCTGCTCGTTGCCCCCGCCGACGTCCCGAAGCGGCCCTGATCGCGGTCGTCCGCCGTTGACAGCCCGGAAGGCGCCCGCCTAGATGGCGCCGGCGCCTGCCGCCGCCCGCATCACGATGTCGTACAAGATCTATCTCTGGGACGCGCTCAGCGCGATCGAGTGGAGCCAGGCCGCGTGGCGCATCGGCGGCAACGACGCCTCGACCGAGAACTGCACCGTCGAGATGATCCATGACGTCCTGCTCGAGCACCTGCCGAAGGACGGGCTCATCGTCGACGCGGGCTGCGGCACCGCGAAGTGGCCCATCTATCTCGGCCGTGCGGGCTACCGCTGCGTGGGCGTGGAGATCAGCCACGACGCCTGCCTGGCGGCGCGCGCCGTCGATCCGACGCTTCGTCTGGTGCGCGGCGACACGCGGCGCGCCCCGCTCGCGAGCGGCTGCGCCGACGCGGTCCTGTCCCTCGGCGTCGTCGAGCACGACGAGGCGGGACCGGCGGCCGGCCTGCGGGAGCTGCGACGCATCCTCAAGCCGGGCGGCGTGCTCGTCCTCGCCGTACCGTTCAACAACCCCTTCCGCCGGCTCCTGGTGAACCATCTCCAGACCTGGGTCACCTGGAGGCGCCGTCGCGCGCGCATGTCCCTCGGCTTTGCCGAGTACCGCTTCAGCGCGCGCGAGGTGCGACACCACCTCGCCGACGCGGGATTCGAGATCCTCGCATCCTACCCGAACGACCTGCGAGCGCCGAAGGTGATGGGCCTCTGGGTCGACAACGACAACCTGGTGGTCAACCCGCTCGTCCGGACCGACCCGGATCGGCTCTTCATCCTTCCCGGCTGGAAGGGCCGGCTCGCCCGGGTCGCGCTCGACCGGGCTCCGTGGCTGGTGTGCGGCGAGGCGGCGTTCGTCGCCCGCGCGCGTTGAGCCGCGAGCGCGCGATCAGCGCAGCCCCAGGCGCTCGAGCGGCAGGGGGCGATCCAGGATGCCGTCGCGCAGCCCGCGCAGGGTCTCCGCCATCTCGCTCATGCGCCCGCTGCGCACCGCCCGCACGACGTCGCGCGGGAGACGCCAGCCGAGCGCGAGCGGCAGAGCGGCCACTCGCCGCGCCGTAGCGAGCGTCCCGCCGTCGTCCTTCCCGCCCCCGAGATACGCCCGCGCCACGTCCGGCCACGTGAAGCGCCCGAGGCGGAACCATCCTTCGGCGCCGAGCAGGACCGCCATCGCCTCGAGCGGCAGCTGGCGCGCGAGGGCACGGGCGAACGCGCGGCGCTGATCACGATCGGCATGCGATCGCAGCAGCCGGACGGTGTTGCGCATGCCGAGATACGTCCGCACCGGGTTCCACGGCATGGGCTCGGCGTTGGGCAGATCGGGAAGTCCCGAGCCCCACGCGCCGGCGGGCGGCTGCCGGGAGAAGCGCGCGGTGCTGCCCGAGCCACGGTGGAACACGCGCGAGTAGGGCTCGAAGAAGATCTCCCAGCCGGCCGCCCGGGCGCGCAGGCACCAGTCGACGTCCTCGTGATACGCGAAGTAGGCGTCGTCGAAGAGGCCGACCTCGCGGAGCGCGTCGGCGCGCAGGAGCAGGCTGCATCCCGGCACCGCCCCGACCTGGAGGCGCCGGTCGAAGCCCTCGGAAGCGAGGCAGTTCACCCCGCGCAGCTGCACCACGTAGCGCTCGTGCAGGTGGACGTCGAGATACGCCACGTCGAGCAGCTCGGGACGGTCGAGCCGGAAGACGGCGCTGGCGACTGCGCCGCTGCGCGGGCTGTCGTTCATGGCGGCGAGCAGTGGCGCCAGGAAGTCGGCGGCGACCCGGGTGTCGTTGTTCAGGAGGAGGACGCCGGCCGCGCCCTGCTCGAGCGCCGCCTCCATGCCGGCGTTGTTGCCGCCGGCGTAGCCCCGGTTCTCGGGCAGGAGGAGGACGCGCTGGTGGGGAAAGCGCCCGCGAATCTCCTCCACCGACCCGTCGCGCGAGCCGTTGTCGACCACCAGGACCGAGGCCCCCCGGAGCTCCGCCGCCGCGAGGCTCTCCAGGCAGGCCACCGTGTCGCGCCCGCCGTTCCAGTTGAGCACGATGACGACGACGTCGCGCCCGGTCATGCCGCGCGGGTCCGCGCGGCTCATCGCAGGCCCAGCTGCTCGAGAGGCAGCGGGCGGCCGAGCACACCATCCCAGTGCCCGCGCGCGCAGGCCTCGACCTCCGCGGTGAGCCCCTGCTCGCGCGCCCGCCGGACGTCACGCGGCAGCTCCCGCAGCAGGGCGGCCGGCGCATGCCACAGCGCGCGCAGCGCCTGCCGCAGGGTGGGGCGGCGATCACCCCGGGCGCCGACCGCCTCGAGGCAGTAGCGCGACAGGGCGCCATGGTACGAGAGCAGGCCGAGCTTCAGCTCTTCCTCGCGATCGACCACCACGGCGAGCATCTCGAGCGGCAGGTTGTAGAGCGTCGAGCCCGCGAAGTAGAGCGTGTGCGCGACGCCGGCGTGGTGGCGGATGAAGCGCACGGAGTTGCGCGCGCCGAGATAGGTGCGGACGGGATTCCACTGCAGCGGGATCGGATTCGGCAGCGACGTCTTCTCCTGCGCCGGCCGGGACCGTGCGGGCCGCTGCACGTCGGTGCTGCGCGAGTAGTGGTGCCAGACGCGCGAGTACGGCTGGTAGTAGATGTAGTATCCGGCCTTGCGGGCGCGCAGGCACCAGTCGATCTCCTCGTGGTACGCGAAGTACGACTCGTCGAGCAGGCCGACGCGCGCCAGCGCGTCGCCGGCGACCAGCATGCTGCAGCCGATGCCCGCGTCGACGCGGCGCAGCTGGTCGTAGCCCTCGCCGGGCAGTGCGTTGACGCCACGGCGGCGGTGGAGGCCGAAGCCGAAGTGGATGTCGGACCAGGCCTGCTGCAGCACCTGGGGCGAGTCGAGGCGCATGATCGCGCTCGACACCGCCGCGGCCCGCGGATCGCCGTTCAGCACCTCGAGCAGCGGCGCGAGGAAGTCGGCGGCGACGACCGTGTCGTTGTTCAGCAGCAGGATGGCGCCCGCGCCGCCGTCGAGCGCCGCGCGCATGCCGGCGTTGTTGCCGCCCGCGTAGCCGCGATTCTCCTCCAGCGCCAGGAGGCGGACCTGCGGGAAGCGCGCGGCGATGGCGTCGACCGAGCCGTCACGCGAGCCGTTGTCGACGACCCAGACGGTCGCGCCCTCGAGCGCGGCGCCGGTCAGGCTCTCCAGGCACGCGAGGGTGACGTCGCGGCCGTTCCAGTTGAGCACGATGATGGCGACGTCGGCGGGCGTGAGCCGGCGGTTCGGGCCCGGCGGCGCGGAGCCGATGAGCGGGGCCAGGAGCCGGCGCACACGGGGACGAAGTTGCATGGGTCGAGCGCCGGCGAATCGTAGTCGGCGCCTCCCCGGGGGTCAACGTTCGGGCGCGCTCGGCAGCCGCGCGGTTGCCGCCCTCGACCGTCCCCTGGTATAGCCCCCGATCTCACCGGCCACCCGCCGTCCCCGCATGCGCTCCAGAAGCTGGCAACTCACCGTCCAATTCGCCCTCAAGGACTTCAAGATCCGCTATACCCACTCGGTCCTGGGCTACGCCTGGTCGGTCCTCAACCCGCTGGTCTTCGCGGTCATCTACTACCTGGTCTTCTCCGTCTTCATCCGCTTCGACGTGCCCAACTATCCCGGCTTCCTCCTCCTCGGCATCGTGCTGTGGAACTTCTTCTCCGAGGGCTCCTCGAACGGGGTGGCTGCCCTGCTCGCGCGCGGCGCGATCCTCACCAAGGTGGCGATGCCGCGCCACGTGGTGGTGTTCGCGGCCATCCTGAACGCGCTGCTCACGTTCGCCATCAGCCTCGCCATCCTCGGCGTCCTGCTCTGGGTCACGGGCACGCCGCTGACTCCCGCCGCCATCGCCTTTCCGGTGCTGCTCGTCGACCTCGTCCTGGTCACGCTCGGGATCGCGCTCTTCCTCGCCCCGCTCCACGTGCGCTATCACGACGTGGGCTATCTCTGGGGAGTCGCGGTGCAGGTGGGATTCTGGCTCACGCCGATCATCTATCAGGAGGTGATGATCCCGGAGCGCTGGCGCTGGCTCATGACCTACAATCCGCTGGCGCGCATCATCCTCTACAGCCGCCAGGCCGTCATCTACGGCGTCTGGCCCGACCGCGTCGGGGTGCTGAAGACGTCGCTCGTCGCCGTCCTCATCCTGGTGGGCGGCTGGGCGATGTTCCAGCGCCAGCAGGCGCGGCTCGTCGAGCACTTCTGACCGTGAACGCCATCGAGGTCTGCAACGTCTCCAAGACGTTCCGCATCCCGCACGAGCGCCACACGACGCTCGCGGAGCGGCTGCTGGGGCTCTTCCGTCCGAACGACGTCGAGGTGCTGCACGCCCTGCAGGACGTGAGCCTCGAGGTGCCGTCGGGCTCGTTCGTCGGCGTCATCGGCTCCAACGGCTCCGGCAAGTCGACGCTCCTCAAGATCATCGCCGGCCTGCTCGTCCCCGACGACGGGCAGGTGCGCGTGAACGGCACCCTGGTCCCCCTCCTCGAGCTCGGGCTCGGCTTCCATCAGGAGCTCACCGTCCGCGAGAACGTGGCGCTCTACGGCGCCGTGCTCGGGTATTCGCCGCGCTCGATGGCCCGGCGCATCGAGGAGGTGGTGGCCTTCGCCGGCCTCGAGCGCTTCCAGGACGCGAAGCTGAAGAGCCTGTCCTCGGGGATGACGGTGCGCCTCGCCTTCGCCACGGCGCTGAGGGCGGACGCCGACATGCTGCTGCTCGACGAGGTGATGGCGGTCGGCGACGCGCAGTTCCAGCGCAAGTGCATCGAGGTCTTCGAGGGCCTCAAGCGCCAGCGCAAGACGATCGTGCTCGTCAGCCACGACCTGGCGTCGGTGCAGCGCTTCTGCGACCGCGTCTTCTGGCTGGACAGGGGCCGGCTGGTGATGGCGGGCGAGAGCGCGGAGGTGATCCAGACCTACCTCGCCGTGTCGCAGAGCTCCCCGACGGACGTGCCCGCGCTCGACAGCAGCGAGGCGTCCGAGCACCGCTGGGGCGACGGGCGCCTGCGCTTCGTGCACATCACGCTGACCGACGACGAGGGCCGGTCCGTCACCCAGATACGTCCCTGGACGCGCCTGGCGGTCGGCGTTCGCCTCAGCGCCCGCGCCGCCATCGACCCGCCGGTCCTCGGCTTCATCGTCTGGCTCGGCGGGCAGCTCGTGTACTCGACCAACTCGCGCCAGCTGGAGTTCGACCCGGGCGCCTTCGCTGCCGGCGAGGAGCGCGAGGTCGTGATGCACTTCACGGCAGCCCTGGGCGTCGGCCGCTACACGATCACCCTCGCCGCCGCCAACGAACGCGAGGGCGTGGTCTACGACTGGGTGAACCACGCCAGCGGCTTCCTCGTCGTCGGCGCCACCAGCGACGGGATCGTCGACCTGGGCGCCGAGTTCAGCGTCGGCGCGAGCCGCATCCGGTCGCACGGCGAGGGCAAGGCATGAGCCAGACCCCGACGCCCGCCCTGCCCCGCGTCGTCGTGCTCGTCCTCACCTGGAACCGGGTCGACGAGCTCGTCCCGTGCCTCGAGAGCTTCGCCTGCAACGACTATCCCAGCACCGAGGTCGTGGTCATCGACAACGGATCCGAGGACGAGAGCGCGGCGACCGTGAAGCGCGACTTCCCGTGGGTGACGCTGATCGAGAACGGCGAGAACCTCGGCTTCTGCCGCGGCAACAACGTCGGCATGCGCTACGCCATGGGGCGGGACTACGACTACGTGATGCTGCTCAACAGCGATACCAAGATGCTGCCCACGCTCATCCGCGAGCTGGTGAGCGTCATGGAGGGCGACCCCGCGATCGGCATCACCGGCGCGAAGAACCTCCTCATGGAGAACCCGGACTACACCTGGGGCAAGTACGGCGTGGTCACCTGGGGGCCGATGCTGGTGCGCACGATCGGTCGCTTCGTGCCCGACGACAAGCGCGGCGATCCCCCGCAGGACGTGGACTGGGTGATCGGCAACGCGTGCATGATGCGGCGCGCGGCGCTCGAGCGCGTCGGCCTGTTCGACGAGGAGTTCTGGCAGTGCAACGAGGACGTCGACTGGTGCTACCGGGCACGTGCGGCGGGCTACCGCGTGGTGTACGTCGATCGCGCCGCGATCCTGCACAAGGGCGGGTCGAGCGCCGACCTGAGCCAGAAGAAGGTCTTCTCCTACGGCTACTTCATCGGGCGGAACGCCTTCACCTTCGCCCGCAAGCACGGCAACTTCTTCCAGCGGGTGAAGCTCTTCCTCACCATGACCACCGGCGTCCTCGGCCGCATCACCTTCTTCACCCTCGACAACGCCAAGCACGCCATCCTCGGGCAGCGCGCGTTCGTCCGCGGCATGCTCGACGGCATGCGCGGCCGGCTGAGCCCCGAGGAGATCACGGTCCAGATGCCGGCGCGCACCGGGCACCTGCGCCAGGGGTACCGGGCGCGGGTCAAGCGCTGGCTGGGGGTGTGAGGGGCGTCGTGCCCGGGGCCGGGGACCGTCGCTCGCTCGCGGTCCTCGGTGCACGCGCGCCGGCGTAGGTCGGGGCGTCCCCCCGATGGCCGCGGGCGCGCGCGGCACCTGCGGGCTCGCTCGTCGACGGCCCCCGGCCCCGCGGGCCCCGCCGTACCGTACTAGTCGGCGTAGCCGAGCGCGCGCAGGCGCGCGCGCTGGGCGTCGTCGAGCGGCACGGTCTCCGCCGTCGTGCTGGCGCTCGCAGCAAACACGCCGAGTCGCTCCGCGAGCCGGGCGCGCAACACCGGCGTCTCCGCGGCGAGGGCCGGAGGGTCCTGGCGTGTCTCCCGGGGATCGTGGCGTAGATCGTAGGCCTCGGGGCGGCCGCCGAGCGGCCCCATGAGGACTTTGAGGCCGTCGTGGAGCAGCCCCGCCGCATGGCGCCTGGTGTCGACGCCGCGCCCGGTGGGCAGCAGCTCGAGGACGACGTCGTGCGACGAGCCTGGGGTGGGGGCGAGGTCGCCGAGGAGCGACCGCCCCTCGAACCGCGGCTCCGGGGGCAGCCCGACCACGTCCAGGACCGTCGGGGCGATGTCCACGATCGAGACCGGGTCGGTGACGACGCGACCTGCGGGCACACCGGTCCCCACCAGGAGGAGGGGGATGCGAACGCTCTCCTCGTAGAGCGTCGTGCCGTGCATCAACCCGCCATGCTCGCGGAACTCCTCGCCGTGATCCCCGACCACGACGATGGTCGCGTGATCGAGCACGCCCCGCGCGCGCAGGCGCCGGAACAGGCGGGCGAGTCGCGCGTCGAGACCGGCCACCTCGGCGTCGTAGAGCGAGGCCAGGTATGCCACCTCGTCCTCGGAGAGCTCACTCGTGCGGCCGCCCTCGACGAGCGTCGCGCTGATCGCCGCTTCGCTCGACCCGGGGGGCGGTGGGCCGACCCGGCCACGACGCGCCGTTGCGGGCGGGTCGTAGGGTGCGTGGGGTTCCATGAAATGGAGGTAGAGGAAGAGCGGCCGCCTCGTCCACCGACTCCAGGCTCCTGGCACCATCCTCCGGTCGTAGAAGCGGATGGTGTCCTGCGCGATCCGGTGCGCACGCACCTTCCGAGCCGACACGTGCGGGAACCAGGCGTCGAATCCCTGGCCGAACCCGAGCGCCCCGAGCAGGCGGAAGTTGCCGACCATCCCGACGCAACGGTAGCCCGACGCGTGCAGCCGCTCGGCGAGCGTGACCTCCTCGTCCGCCAGCCGGGAATCGAAGCGCGCCACACGGTGCTGGGAGGGATAGCGCGACGTGAAGAGGCTCGCCACGGCGGGGTTCGTCCACGACGAGGTCGAGTAGGCGTTCGTGAAGAGCGTGCCGGATGCCGCCAGCGAGTCGAGAAACGGCGTGAGGCCGGGCGTGCCGCCGGCGGCGCTCAGGCGGTCGGCGCGCAGCGTGTCGACGAGCACGACGACGATGTCGGGGGAGCGACGTCGGCAGCCGCCGAGAATGAGCACCGCCACGATGGCGAGCCCCAGTGCCCTGCGACGCGAGCAGCGAGGGGACCGGGCCGGTGCACCGGAGTGCCCGCCACCGTTCTCGGGAGGGCGCGCCATCAGTCGGCGTAGCCGAGCGCGCGGAGGCGTGCCCGCTCGGCCTCGTCGAGCGACCCCCGCTCGGCGACACCGGTCTGCGCCGCGAGGGCGTCCTGGCGTGCGGCCAGCCGGGCCTCGAGCGCGGCCGCCTGTGCCGCGATCGCGGGTGGAGGATCGGAGCGTGCCTCGTGCGGATCGTCGCGCAGGTCGTAGAGCTCGGGCGACCGGCCCGAGCCCGCGGGCGGCACCAGCAGCTTCACGCCCTCGTGCACCAGGCCCGCGGCGTGGGTGCGAAGGTCGAAGCGCTGCCCGGTCGGCAGGAGCTGGAGCAAGACGTCGGCGGGTTCGCCGCCGCCGAGGTGGGACATGAGCGACCGTCCCTCGAAGCGCGGCTCGGGGGGCAGGCCGAGCAGCTCGAGCACGGTGGGCGCCACGTCGAGTAGCGAGACCTGATCGGTGACGACCCGGCCGGCCGGCAATCCGGGGCCGGTGATGAAGAGCGGGATGCGCACGCTCTCCTGGTAGAGCGTGTTGCCGTGCTGCAGGCCGCCGTGCTCGCGAAACTCCTCCCCGTGATCGGCGGTGACGACGACGATCGCGCGATCGAGGAGACCCCGCGCCCTGAGGCCGTCGAAGAGGCGCGCGAGCCGCGAATCGAGCGCCGCCACCTCGGCGTCGTAGAGCGCGCGCAGTCGTTCCACCTCCGCCGGCGAGAGCTCGAACCAGCGCTTGATGTCGACCAGCTTCGCGTTGGCCTCCGCGTCGTCGACGCCCGGCGGCGGCGGCCCGGCCACCCGCCGCCGCACGTGCAGCGGCGGGTCGTAGGGCGCGTGCGGCTCCATGAAGTGGAGATAGATCAGCATCGGCCGGCGCCGCCGGGTCCACCTGGTGTGCCGGTACGGGGCGAAGAACTGGTCGTAGTAGGCGAAGGTGTCCTGGGTCACGCGCTTCGCCGACACCTTGCCCACGAGGAGGCCCTCGCCGAGATGGGAGTTCCAGACCTCGAATCCCTGCGCGAAGCCGAAGCGCTCGAAGAGGCGGAAGTTCCCGACCACGCCCAGGCTGCGGTAGCCCGCGCCGTGCAGCCGGTCGGCGAGCGTCACCTCGTCGTCGGCGAGGACCGAGTCGTACTGCACGACGTGATGCTGGGAGGGGTAGCGCGAGGTGAAGAGGCTGGCGACCGCCGGGTTGGTCCAGGACGTCGGCGAGTAGGCGTTCGAGAAGACCACTCCGGTGGCGGCCAGGGAGTCGAGGAAGGGCGTCAGCCCCTTCCGCTCGCCGCCCGCCGCGAGGCGATCCGCACGCAGCGTGTCGACCAGGATGACGATGACGTCGGGCGGCGAGCGGGTGCAACCCGCGGCGCCGGCGAGCACGAGCGCCGCGGCGATCCACCCGACCTGCCGCCGAGCACGGCCCAGCATCGTTCCGGTGCTCAACGTCCGGGCGATGCCACGGACGCGGCCGAGCGGCGGCCCATGTAGTCCTCCAGCGCATCGCGCCAGGGGCGCATCCGATCCAGGCCCGCGTGGGCGAGGGCGGCGTTCTCGAGCACGGAGTAGAAGGGGCGCCGCACCGGCGCCGCGTGCTCCTTGACCGAGGTGGCGGTGAGGGGCGTCGCAAGGCGACCCAGGTCGAAGATGGCGCGCGCGAACTCGTACCACGAGCAGCTCCCCTGGTTGGTGGCGTGGTAGAGTCCCGGCTCGCCTTCGAGCGCCAGCACGCGGATCTGCGCCGCCAGATCGGCGGTGAAGGTCGGCGTCAGGATCTCGTCGTCGACCACCCGGACCTCGGGCTGCTGCGCCGCCACGCGGTACATCGTGTCGATGAAGTTGCCGCCCTTCGCCCGGCAGGGACGGATGCCGTAGAGCCCCGAGGAGCGCACGACCTGGTGCTCCCCGCCGCAGCCGAGCACCTCGTGCTCGCCCGCCAGCTTCGACACGCCGTAGACGTTGAGCGGCATCGGACGGTCGGTCTCCACGTAGGGCGCCCGCTTCGCGCCGTCGAAGACGTAGTCCGTGCTCACGTGGACCAGGCGCGCGCCGAGCTCCGTGCACGTCCGGGCCAGACGCCGTACGGCCACGGCGTTGAGCGCGTAGGCCCGCTCGGGCTCGGTCTCGCATCGCGGCACGTTGTGGAATGCGGCCGTGTTGACGACCACGTCGGGGCGCAGCGCGCCCAGCACGCGGCCGACCGCGACCTCGTCGCCGATGTCCATGTCCTCGTGCGCGAGGCCGTGGACGCGCGCGCCGCCCGCGGTGAAGGCTTCCACGAGGTCGCTGCCGAGCTGGCCCGTGCTGCCGACGACGGCGACGGCGGTCAGAACACGCCCCCGATGCGCTTGAGCGTCTGCTCCATGTCGCTGAGCAGCGTCATCCACTCGATGTTGTAGTAGCGCGGGCTGTAGAGATCCATCTGGTGGTGCTCGTCGATCTGACGGACCATGTGCTCGACCGCTTCCTTCACCCCGACCAGCGGCTTGACGCCGAGCACCGTCTGGATGCGCTCGCCGCTCACCCGGTACGAGCGCGTCTTGTAGGTCGTGTAGTCGACCTCGATCTCGACCTTCTTCGAGGGCCTGAGGGCCTCGCGCACCCAGTGCGCGAGCTCGAGGATGCGGTAGTTCTTCCCCACCACGTTGAAGATCTTGCCGTGCACCCGGTCCTCGGCTGCCTCGACGCACGCGATGTAGACCCGTGCCAGGTCGGTGACGTCGACCAGCGGCCGCCACATCTCGCCGCCGCAGTGCACGGTGAGGGTTCCCTTGGCGAGGGCGTCGCGCACGAAGGTGTTGACCACCAGGTCGTAGCGCATGCGCGGGCTCCAGCCGTACACCGTCCCCTGGCGCAGGATCACCGGACAGAAGCGATCGTCCGCCAGCCCGAGCAGGATCTGCTCGGCCTCGTGGTTCGACACCGCGTAGGCGGCGCGCGGCTTCACCTCCGAGTCCTCGTCGCGGAGAAAGTCGGGGGCGTAGAACCCGAGGTCGTAGATCGAGCAGGTGGAGGCGTTGATGAAGCGCTTGATGCCCTTCGCCTTGCACGCCCGCGCGACCACCTCGGTGCCCGCGGTGTTGATCTCCTCGTTGGCCTTCGGGTTGAACTCCGCCGTCGGGTCGTTCGACAGCCCCGCCAGGTGAAGCACCGCGTCGCAGCCCTCGAGCACGGCGGGATCGAAGGTGCGGATGTCGCCCTGCACCAGCTCGATCTTGTCGCGCACCTCGGCGAGCCCGTCCTCGCCGAAATACAGCTTGTCGAACACGCGCACCGCCTCGCCCTTGTCGAGGAGCTGCCGCACCGCGACGCAACCGATGTAACCTGCTCCGCCTGTGACGAGAATCATGTGTGCTCCTCAGTGGCGCGTCGGGGGCGTGCGGGAAATTCGCAGCGGGGTTCGCGAGGCACGGTGCGCGCGTGGTTTGACTCCGCGCGGTGCGGACTAATACCATCGCGTGCTCGGAGGTTGCAATGTTGGTGGAGCCCGAGCAGATGCCTGGCGTGCAGGTGCTGGCCGCGAAGCACTTCCCCGACGAGCGGGGGTTTCTCGTGCAGTCGTGGGTGCGCCAGGACCTCGAGGCGCTCGGCATCCCGTCGGATTTCAAGCAGGCCATCCAGACGGTCTCGCATCGCGGCGTCGTGCGCGGGCTGCACTTCCAGTGGGATCCCCCGATGGGCAAGTTCGTGCGCTGCCTGCGCGGCGCCATCCTCGACGTCGTGGTGGACGTCCGGCACGGCTCGCCGCGCCTGGGCGACCACGTGGCCGTCGAGCTGACCGGTCGCAACCACCGCATCATCTGGGTCCCTCCCGGCTTCGCGCACGGGACGTTCGCGCTCGAGGACGAGACCATCGTCCTCTACGAGTGCACCGGCGAGCACGGACCGGGGCGCGAGGGCGGCATCCTGTGGGACGATCCCGCGCTCGGCATCGCGTGGCCGGACCTGCAGCCGATCGTCTCGGACAAGGATCGGGTGGCCCCGACGCTGCGGGCCTGGCTCGAGGACCCGCGGTCGCGGCACTTCCGCTTCGAGGGGTAGCGGAACGCCGGTCTCGGCCGACGCGCGCGTGGCCGTGTCCGTGCTCCACTGGGGCGCGAAGGCGGATACGCTGCGCTGCCTGGCGAGCGTCGCGGCGTCGCGCCTGCCGCCGGCGTGGCTCTTCGTCCTCGACAACGGCACCGGCAGCCTGGCGGAGGCCGAGGTCGAGCATGCGGCTCTGGGCGCCGTGCTTCTGCGCGCGCCGGAGAACCTCGGCTTCGCCGCCGGCCACAACCTGGTCATGCGCCGCGCGCTCGACGCCGGCGCCACGCACGTCCTGCTGCTCAACAACGACGCCACCGTCGAGCCGGGCTGCCTGGGCGCGCTCGTGCGCGTCGCCGCGCCGGCGCGGGTGGCGGCGGTCGGCGCCAAGGTGCTGGCGGCCGACGATCCGGCGACGCTCTGGCTCGCCTGGGGCCGCATCACCTGGCGGGCCGCCCTGGTCGAGCGCGTGGGGCGGGGAGCGCGCGACGGGCCGCCGTACGACCAGGTGCGCGAGGTCGAGTGGGTTCCGGGCTGTGCGATGCTCCTCGCCCGCGAGGCCCTCGAAGGCATCGGCCTCCTCGACGAGCGCTTCTTCGCCTACCACGAGGACGTCGACTGGTGCGCTTCGGCCCGCGCGGCCGGATTTCGCGTTCTCTTCGCGCCCGATGCCCGCGTGGTGCACCGGGGGGAGGGAAGCCTCGCGGGGCGCGGACCCGCGAATCCGGCGCGCTACCTCTCCGCCCGCAACACGGTGCTCTTCGCACGCAAGCACGGGCGGCCGGGACAGTGGGCGAGCCTCGCGGCGACCATCGCCGCGAGCCTGCCGCTCGAGGCGTTGCGGGGCTGGCACGGAGGGCACGCGGCGGTCGCGGGGCTGCTCTGGCGCGGCTACCGCGACGGCCTCCTCGGACGGCCCCTGCCGCTGCGCGATCTCGGACTTCGGTAGGAGTCCCGGTCCGGAGGCCCGCGCCGCACACGACTTTTCACCCGTTTTGTTCTTCACATCGGCGGGGGGGTGTGTTACCGGCAGACGTTCGCAGTGGAGCATGGAGCCCCCCGGGGGGGCCGCTGTCGAAGGGGAGAGAGGGACATGGAAAGACACCGCACGTATCGCGACTGTATTCGGCTCGCCGCCGCCCTGGGCGCGGCGCTGCTCCTTCCGGCTGCCCGCGCGCAGGCGCAGATCCAGGTGCCGAACTGCGAGATCCGGGTGGCCGAGGGTGGCCGCCTCGACAACGCGTCGAGCTCCGACGCGAACCTCAGCTCGCTGGAGGACGGCAGCCGCCTCCAGCTCGGACGCAAGGTCCTCTTCGCCGATGACACCGCGGTGTCGGGAGCCCTGGTCGGCCTCGGCAACGGCGCCAGCATCTTCAACCTGAACGTCGACCTGCTGCACCAGGGCAAGGGCGCGATCGTGCGCGGCGTCCAGGGGCCGTTCGCGCCCGGCGTCACCTGCACCCTGCCGGCCATCCAGTGCGGCGGCGCGGACGTGTTCGTGGCGAAGAACCAGTCGTTGAACCTGGCGCAGGGCACCTACGGCAAGGTCACGCTGGAGAACGGCGCGAGCCTGACGCTGTCGGCCGGCGTCTACAACGTCTGCCAGATCCGCACGGGCAGGCACGCCGCCATCAGCGTGACGGGAAGCGACCAGTCGACGATCAACGTGCGCGACACCGTGCGGCTCGAGAACACCACCACGTTCGGTCCCGCCAGTGACACCCCGACGCCGCTCCTCAACGTCGGCGGCACCACCGTCCACCTGAGCGCCAACAGCGACGTGCGCGCCTTCATCACGGCGCCGAACGCTCGCCTCGGCCTCGGCCGTTCCATGAAGTTCACCGGCGCGGCATGCGCCCAGACGCTCGCCGGCAGCAAGCACGTCGAGATCGAGTGCGCCCCCGACGTGGCCAGCACGACGACGACCACCACCAGCACGTCGTCGACCAGCACGACGTCCTCCACGACCTCGACGACGACCACCACGACGCAGGGCGCGGTGTGCGGCAACGGCACCATCGATCCGGGCGAGCAGTGCGATTCCGGTTCGCCGGGCGGCGGCTTCGTCGGCGGCGATTGCGGCTTCTGCACCGCCGAGTGCGTCTGCCAGGGCGGTAGCACGACGACGACGACCGTCGAGAGCACGACCACCACCACCGAGACCACGACCACGACGGTCGAGAGCACCACCACGACGACCGAGAGGCGAGCACGACCACCACGACGACGAGACGGCGAGACGACCACCACGACGACCGAGACGGCGAGCACGACCACCACGACGACCGCCGAGAGCACGACCACCACGACCTCGACCACGACCACCACCACGACGCAGGGCGCGGTGTGCGGCAACGGCACCATCGAGCCGGGCGAGCAGTGTGACTCGGGTTCGCCGGGCGGCGGCTTCGTCGGCGGTGATTGCGGCTTCTGCACCGCCGAGTGCGTGTGTCAGGGGGCGAGCACGACCACCACCACGGCGGCCCCCACGACCACCACGACCGAGACGATCCCGACCACGACGACCACCGAGACGATCCCGACCACCACGACCACCGAGACCATCCCCACCACGACCACGACCGAGACCATCCCGACGACCACGACGACGGAGGCGATCCCGACCACCACCACGTCGACCACCGAGGAGACCACCACCTCGACGACCGAGGAGTCCACGACCTCGACCACGTCGACGACCGAGACGACCACGACCACGCTGCCGCTGCCCACGAGCCTCGAGTTCACCAACGGCGCGCCCGGCGGACCGTGCGGCACCGCGACGGACGGGAGCAACGCCCTCGTCAAGACCCTCACCTGTGGAGGTCTCAACCTCGGCGGCGGCGGATCGACCGTCGGAGAGGGCCCCACGCCGGACGGGTCGCGGAGCCGCTTCACGCTGGATTGCACGGTCTCCCCCTGCAACATCGGGGCGTTCACCACCCCGCCCGCCACCAGCAGCACCGAGCCCGACTGCAGCACCACCGGCTGCAACTTCGGCACGCCCCTGCCGATCCCGAATACGACCCTCACCAACCTGACCACCTGCGTGCTGAACACCTTCGCCGCCCCGGCGACCGGGACGATCAACCTCTCCGACGGCACGTCGGTCACGAACGTCTCGCTCACGTCGGACACCTACCTCACCGGCAACGTGGGGCAGCCCTGCCCGGCGTGCCGCTCCGGCGGCGTCCCCGTGAATGGCAGCACGGCCAGTCCGGCGACGGGCACCTGCGACCGCGGCGCACGGAAGGATATGGCCTGCACCAGCAGCAACTCGCACGGCCTGACGCGTGACTGCCCGACGGGCGGCGCCGACGCCACCCACCCGTGCATGGCCGGCGTGCCGGGTCAGGATAGCTGCATCGACGGCACCCACGTCGGCCCGATCGCGGTCGATCTGTCGCCGCTCACCACGGCGCCCGCGTCCAAGACCGCCGATGCCAATGGGAACTTCTGTCCCGGCCAGGGTGGAAACCCAGGCACGCCCGGCTGCTTCAACCAGCCGACGTGCCGCACCATCACCGAGAACGGCACCGCTGCGGGGCCGGTGACCACCGGTGTCCCGGCAACGGGAACGCTGGCGTCGGTGTTCTGCATCGGCGCAACTCCGAACGGGCTGGTGAACTTCGCCGCCGACCTTCCGGGGCCGGGCGCCGTGTCCCTGCCCGGCCAGTTCGTCGTCAACTAGCGACCGGAACATGGCGGGCCCGAGCCTCGCGCAGGCTCGGGCCCGCCGTCATCGCAGGCCCAGCTCGTCGAGCGGCAGCGGCCGGTGCGTGACGGCGTCGCGGACCCCGCGCACCTTGAGCCACACCCGGCCTGCATCGCCCTGCGGCAGGTGCCAGAGGAGCTGGAGCGGCAGCGAGACGCCGAGGAAGCTCGCGAGCTTTACCCACTGCGCGGGCCCGGCGTGCTTGCGCGCGAAGAGGATGGTGTTGCGGGCGGCGAAGTAGGTGCGGATGCGCACCGAGCGCTCGCCGCCGGCCGTCCCCCGCCCGGTGTGGGTGACGACCGCCTCGGGGCAGTAGACGACACGCAGTCCGGCGCGGCGCGCGCGCGTGCACCAGTCGACCTCCTCGTGGTAGGCGAAGAACGACTCGTCGAGGAGGCCGACGCGGGCGAGCGCCGTCGCGCGCAGCCACATGGCGCAGCCCGCGATCCACTCGACGTCGCGCTGCGCGCCCCACGCCGGCCCGTCGAGCGCGTCCGCGCCGCACAGGCCGACCAGGCTCTGCCGCCAGGTGATGCGACCCCAGGCGAGCCACAGGCGCCGCGGATCCTCTCGCGCCAGCACCTTCGGACCTGCCGCGGCCACGCGGGGATCGGCGTCGAGCACCGCGCGGGCCGCCGCCGTCGCGCCGGGTCGCACGCGGACGTCGTTGTTGAGGAGCAGCACGACCTCCGCATCGCGCGCGAGGGCGTGCCGGATGCCGAGGTTGGCCCCACCGGGGTAACCGAGATTCTCCGCGCTTCGCAGGCACTCGACGTGGGGCGCGTGCCGCGCCAGCAGGTCGCCGATGGGCTCGTGGGAGCCGTTGTCGACCACCACGATCGAGACGCCGGGCTCGCCCGCGAGGCTCTCGACGCAGCCGAGCGTGTCCTCCGGGTCCTGCCAGTGCACCACGACGGCGACGACCGGATCGCTCACCCGAGCACCTCCTCGTAGACCCGGCGGGTGCGCCGTGCCGTCTCCTCCCAGCTGAAGGTCGCGGCGCGCTGCCGCGCCTGCTCGCCGAGGGCCGCTCGCGCGGCCGGGTCGTCCAGCAGGCGGGTCAGCGCGACGCCCAGCAGCGTCGGGTCGGAACGCGCTACGAGCACCGCGGCGTCGCCGGCGACCTCCGGGATGGAGGTGACGGCCACCGCCACCACGGCGCAGCCTCCGGCCATGGCCTCAAGCACGGTGAGGCCGAAGCCCTCGTACTCGGACGCGCTCATCGCGATCTCGGCGGCGGCGTAGAGGGCGCGCAGCTCGCCGTCGTCGAGCGCGCCCAGCCAGTGCACACCTGCCGGCAGATCGACCAGCCAGTGCGGCGCATATCCGGGTCGCAGCCGCCCGGCGATGACCAGCTCCCAGCCGCGCGCCGCGCCTCGCGCGCGCTCGAACGCCTCGATGACGTACTCGACCCGCTTGCGGGGCTGGATGGTCCCGACGCAGGCGACGAGGCGCTCACCGAGGCCGTACCTCGATCGGAGCGCTTCCACGGCGCTCGCCGACGGCGGAGTGGCGAGCGCCGCGGGCACCGCCAGCGGGACCACGGGCACGCGCTCGGGAGGCAGCCCGAAGCGCCTCACGAGATCGCCGCGGGCATGCTCCGAGTCGGCGATCACCCGGGCAGCGCGGGCAACGCTCGATGGTACGCAGAGCCGGAAGTGGAGCCGCTGGGGCCACGCAAAGGTCTCGGGACAGGCATAGACCGCGAGGTCGTGCACCGTGACGACCCCCGGCACCGGCAGCCGCCAGGGCAGGATGTTCTTGGTGCCGTGGTAGAGCGCGATCCGCCGGGCACCGACCAGGCCGGGAAGGCGCACGTGGTCCCAGGTCACCTGGTGGTAGGTCGTCGCCAGCGGCACGTGGACGCGCTCGACGTCGAAGGCGGCGAAGTCGTCGGGTCGATCGGTGAACACGACGTAGTGGTGGCCGCCCAGGCGAGCCAGGGACGCGACCAGCTCGCGAGCATAGGTGGCCGGCCCGCCGCGGATGCCCACCAGCGCCCCGATCCCTATGCGCATGGCTAGGAGCGCGACCCGAGACTCCGCCTCGGATCGAAAGCGGAGGCGAGCGTGTGGCGTTCGGCGGATCGAGCGGAGGCCATGCCGCGGCCGGCAAAGCCGGCGCGGCAACACGTGGCGCGCCGGGGCTCTGGCCCAATCCGTCCTGACCCGCCCACAGGCATGCCGTTCTCAGCTCCCGAGTCCTCCGGAACGTTTGCCGCGCCGGCTAGGCCGGCCGCGGCACGACGTCCGCACTGTTCATGAGGTTTCATTCTCCCCTCCGTCTCGGCCCGAGACGAAGTCTCGGGCCGACCCACCCGGGGCCCGCACCGGCTCGGGAGCGGCGCCGGTGGCGACCCGCAGCCCGGCGAGGG
The DNA here is from genome assembly GCA_963815115.1 of uncultured delta proteobacterium. Taxonomy (GTDB): domain Bacteria; phylum Desulfobacterota; class Binatia; order DP-6; family DP-6; genus CAVQLX01. Next base: position 270,522 of record CAWFFN010000008.1, read on the forward strand.
CGCCCCGGCCGAGCTGGCGAACGACCTCCCCGCGACCGCGCAACGCATATAGCGCGGCGCTGGCACCCACCATGGCAGCATACGCCGGGACGAAGGCGAGAAGCGCCGGCCACCCCCCGCGCCGGCGCACCACGAGCCACGGGTTGCGTGCCTTCAGATACGCCGCCCACGGCGTGAGGCCGCTCGCGAATCCGCGCAGCCCGTCGTGCTGGACGACCGCACGCGGCTCGATGACGGCGCCGTAGCCGCGCTCGTGCGCCGCCAGGCAGAAGTCCACATCCTCGTAGTAGACGGCGATTTCCTCCGAGAACCCGGCCACGGCCTCGAAGCACGCCCGGGTGACGAGGAGGGCGCAGCCCATGACCCCGCTCACGGCGTACGGCACGCCGGATGACCGCCGATAGCGCACCAGTGTCCGGGGTACGCAGAGAAGCGGGAGCGAGTGACGTTCGCCCGCCGACAGGACATTGGCGGGGTCGCGGAGGTCGACGACGCGCGGACCGGCGATGCCCGCCCCGGGCGCGGCATCGAGCGCAGCGAGCAGCAGGCGAAGCGCGTCGGGCGCGAGCACGGTGTCGTTGTTGAGCAGCAGCAGGCGCTCCGCCCCCGCATCGATCGCCGCGCGAGCCCCGGCGTTGAGGCCCCCGGCGAACTGGCGGTTGTGGTCGAGGAGCAGGAGGCGGACGGGCGTCAGAGCCCCGAGTGCGCCGCGCAGCCGGGTGCGCTCGGCCTCGCTCGATGCGTTGTCGACCACGATCACCTCGTCGGGAGGACGATCCTGGGCGAGCAGCGAGGCCACGCACCGCTCGGTCGCCGTCCCTCCTTCCCACGTGACCACCACGGCAGCGGTGCGCACGCTCATCCTCCCGTGGCCATTCCCGGGGCGCGGGCATCGGGGCGCACGCCGAGCCGCGCCGCCAGGACGTCGGCGAGCCGGGCCGCGACCTGCTCCGCGCCGAAGCGCGCGAGGACGTGTGCGCGCGCCGCGGCGCCGAGCCGCTCGGCGAGCGCCGGCATCGCGAGCAGCTCGCCGACGGCGGCGGCGAGGGCGACAGGGTCCCCGGGCGGGCAGACGACGCAGTGCTCGCCGGGCTCCAGCACCTCGCGCAGCGCCGGCCCGTCGCGCGTCACCAGCGGGCGCCCGGCAGCGGCCGCCTGGTAGACCTTGTTCGGCACCACCATGGCCGCCTTGCGACCGGTGCCGAAGACGCCGAGTGCCACCGAGGCCTCGGCGAGCTCGTCGCGCAACCCGGCCAGCGGCAGCTCGTCACGCCAGGTGATCCGCGCCCCGAGGCGATCGGCCCGGAACTTCACGCGTGGCCGCTCCGGGCCGCCGCCGATCAGGACGACGTCGGCGCGCGCGCCGAGGATGGCGGCAGCGCGCACGATGGTGTCGATCCCATGGAGCGGCAGGTAGCGGCCGTAGAAGAGCACCCGTCCCGGCACGGGCGCGCGATCGGGCGGGGGGGTCAGGAACTCGGGCTCGACCCCGAAATGCCAGACTGCCAGGCGTTCTCGCTCGACGCCCAGTCCCTGCATGTAGTCGGCATGCGCCGCGGTGTCGGCCAGGACCAGATCGGCGGCGCGCAGGCTGGCACGGTCGAGGGCGGCCGCCAGCCGCGCTCTCGAGCCGCCCGCCGGAAACACCTGCCGATCCTCGACCAGCGTCTCGCTGAGGGTGACGAGGGGTGCGAAGACGAGCCCGGCGCGCGGCCGGCAGAAGCGCGCCGCCAGGAGCACGTCGAGCTGGCCGCCGAAGCCGACCACGACCAGCGGCGGCGGCCGGTCCCGCCGCCAGGCGCGCACCAGTCGGCGCGCGGCGACAGCCCAGCGGACGGCGAGCCGGGCGAGCGACGGGGCGCCGAAGTAGGGCGCCGCCTTCTCTCGCGCGGTCTCCCACACCGGCTCGTGCAGCTCCTCGACCTCGAAGCCCGCGCCGGCGAGTGCGCGGCGCAGGAGCCGGTTCGCGCTGTGGCCGCGATCGTACGTGCCGAAGAGGCACGCCGTCATCGGGCCTGGCGACCGCTCTCGGCGTGCGCCGGTGGGGCGGGTCCGTCGGCCTGCAGCCGCTCGACGTCGGCCTCCCGGCCGAAGCGCAGCTCCAGCTCCCGCACCCGCAGGAGCATGTCCTCGACCAGCGTCCGGCTGCTGCCGATCAGGTCGGCGACCAGGCCGATCAGCATGGTCTGGAAGCCGACGATGACGAGCACCGCAGCCAGGATGAGGCTCTGGATGTGTCCCATGCCGCCCTCGAACATCCAGTCGAACGCGAAGCGAAGCGCGATGGCGACCCCGAGCAGCACCGCCACGCCGCCGAGCCCGACGAAGACGGTGAGCGGCTCGTAGAGCGCGTAGATGCGCACCATGGTGGCGAGCGAGCGCCGGACGTAGAGCGCCATCGAGCCGAACAGGCGCGACGGCCGGCGCACGGGGTTGGTCGAGATCGGGAAGTGTCCGATCGGGATGTGCTTCTTGCCCGCCTGGATGATGGTCTCGAGGGTGTAGGTGAACTTGGTCACCACGTTCATCCGGAGCGCGGCCCGGCGCGAGAAGGCCCGGAAGCCACTGGTGGCGTCGGGCACCGTGGTGCCGGAGAGGCGCCGGACGACCCAGCTCCCCATGCCCTGGAGGAAGCGTTTGGGGACCCCGAAGTCCCGCGACCAGCTGGGCGTTCGATCGCCGATCACGATGTCGACCTGCCCCGCGACGATGGGGGCGACCAGCCGCCGGATCTCCGAGCCGGGGTACTGATGGTCGGCGTCCGTGTTGACGATCACGTCGGCCCCGAGCTTCAGGGCGGCATCGAGCCCGGCCGAGAAGGCGCGCGCGAGCCCGGCATGCACGGGAAGACGGAGCAGGTAGGTGGCGCCGGCGCGGCGAGCCACCTCCCCGGTTGCGTCGCTCGAGCCGTCGTCGATGACGAGCGTCTCGATGACCTCGATGCCCGGAAGGCTCCGCGGCAGGCCGGCGAGCGTCTCGGCGAGCGTCGCCTCCTCGTTGTAGCAGGGAATCTGGATGATGAGCTTCCGCATCGCGCCGCCTTCACCTTAGCCGCCGGGGCCCCCGGGGCACCAGCGGCGGCTCGCGGGGCACGCTCACGGCGCCGCGTCCGGTGGCGCCACGAGGACGTCGAACCGCATCTCGGGCCCGGCGGGGGACAGGTTGCGGATCACAACCCGCGATGGGCCGCCGGCGTACGGCGCCATGCCCGGCGTCTCGGTCCCGCAGACCGGTGCGCGACGCAGGGCTGCGCCCGCCGCGAGCAGCGCCGCGCCCCCGGCGGCCAGTGCCAGCACCGCAACCAGGGCGCGAGGCCGCCCGAGGCGCAGGATCGCCGCCGCCAGGACCAGCGCGCCCAGGATCGCGAGCGCGGCGCCGGCGCGGCGGCGCCATGCCGGCGGACCGCTCCACGGGTCGCCGGCATCGCCCCGGTTGCCCTCCGCCGCGTGGCCGCGGTCGAGGTCGCCACGGCCGTCCGCCTCGACGAGATGCAGCATCTTGTGCGCGGGGTTCTGCTGCGCGGTGCGGAAGCCATTCACGCGCTCGTCGACGTGCCAGACCAGCAGGCCCTCGCCTGGAAGCCGTGCGTCGGCGCCCTCGCGCCGCCGGTTCTCGAGCAGGTAGTACTCCTGCGGGTTGCCGGGCGCGGCGGGAATCTTCAGCACGCGGGGAGTTCGATCGATCGCCGGCAGCGTGACGCCGAGCGTGCTGCGATCGATGGTCTCCACGTCCACCCAGCCGAGATGCATCTTGGACCACGCCTCGGGCTGCGGCGGCTGATCGCCGTGGCCGAGCCAGGTGCCCTGGCCCATGAGGCCCCACACGCCGATGCCCTCGTGCTTCGCCGCCCCCGTCGCATACAGCTCGGGCAGGCCGAGGAGATGGCCGAACTCGTGGCACAGGACGCCGAAGGGGCTGAAGGGCGGGACCTCCTCCTCCGCGATCACGCAGGCGTCGTTGAACCTGTCCACGGGAGGAGCGAGCGCGGTGTAGTTCGACCACGGATCACCCGCATCGCCGCCCTCGACGTGGGATTCGCGACCCGGTCCGGCGAAGAACACGACCAGGGCGCCCGCCCGTTCGAGCAACCTCCGATCCTCCTCCGACGCCGCCGCGACGAAGGCGCGCGCCGCGTCGCCGGCGAGCAGGCTCGGCCGCTGCACGTAGCGGGCGCGCGCTTGGGGCAACGTCACCACCGTCTCCGCCAGGAGCGGGACGATGCGCAGCCGTCCCGACGACGCCTCGGCGTAGTAGTGCGTGAGACGGTCCATGAGCGACGTGAAATAGGCGGCGTCGTGCCCCAGCGGTCGATCGGGAAACGAGGCGCGCACCACCAGCACCGGCAGGTCGCCGGCGCTCGGCGGCGCCGCGCCGCACACCCCGGAGCCCACGAGGAGGAGCAGCACCGCCAGCGCCGCCCGTCGGATCGCGTGGTGCCCGCGACAATTGACAGCCGGATGGGGGTCTGTGACAATCCGCGACCGTTTGCCTACACCCGGACCAGGAGGACACACGATGCGGATACTCGCCTGCTCAGTCACGGTCGGTGTGCTCGCCAGCCTCGCCCTCACGGGTTGCGGCGGTGGGGGGACGCCGACGGGCGAGACGCCCAAGCCCACGACGGTGACGACCGCTCCGGCAGCCGCCGTCCCGACTCTGCCTCCGGCCGCGGCCCCGACTCCACCGACCCCGCCCTCGACCGCCGCCGGCGCGAAGGAGGGAGAGGACGACGATCTCGCCGCTCCGTTGCTGGCGTGGGCAGACTCCGACACCGACGAAGGCAAGGCGCCGCTCACGGTGCAGTTCAAGGCCGATGTCGAAGGAGGCACCGCACCTCTCTCCTACGTGTGGAAGTTCGGGGACGGTTCGCCCGACTCCACCGAGGCAAACCCGAAGCACGTCTACCAGAAGGCGGGCAAGTATCGCGCCGACCTGGAGGTGAAGGACTCCGCGGGCGACTCGGACTCGGACTACCTGGAGATCGACGCCCAGTAGGATCGCGCACGACCGGCTCACGGGGTGAGCGTCCCCACCACGTCGGTGACGGCCCGGAGGCCGCGCCCCGCGCACCAGCGCGCCATCTCCTCGGCGACGTGCAGCGGGGCGCGCGGATCGTAGAAGGTCGCCGTTCCCACCTGCACGGCGCGCGCGCCGCAGCAGAGGAACTCGAGCGCATCCTCGCCCGTCCGGATGCCGCCGATCCCCACGACGGGGATGCGCACGCCGCGCGCGAGGGCGTACACCATCGCCAGCGCCACGGGCTTGATCGCCGGCCCCGAGAGACCCCCGGTCACGCTGCGCAAGCGCGGGCGGCGGCTCTCGAGATCGACGGCCATCCCGCGCAGCGTGTTGATCGCGCACAGGGCGTCGGCGCCCTCACCTTCCACCGCGCGCCCTACCGCCGTGACGTCGCTCACGTTCGGCGACAGCTTCACCCACAGCGGCAGCCGCGCACGGCGTCGCACCGCACGCACCACGGCGGCCAGCGCCGCAGGGTCCGAGGCGATGATCCCACCCCACTCGGGCCGATTCGGACTCGCCGCGTTCAGCTCGAGAGCGACGAGCCCGGGCGCTCCATCGAGCCGGGCGGCGCACTCGGCGAACTCCTCCGGGGCGTCGCCCCAGAAGTTCGCCACCACGCGCGCGCCGGCCCGGACGAGCGCGGGGAGCCGATCGCGCAGGAACGCCTCCACGCCGACGTTCTGCAGCCCGATGGCGTTCAGCATGCCGCCGGGACACTCGACGAGCCGCGGAGCGGGCTTACCCGGGTACGGCTCGAGCGACAGGCCCTTCACGCAGATCGCGCCGATCGCGGCGAGATCGACCAGCCCGGCGAACTCGAGGCCGTAGCCGAACGTGCCCGAGGCGGCGATCACGGGGTTCGGCAGAGTCACCGTCCCGACCGTCACCCGGGTATCGACCGCCAGCGGACTCATCGCCCGTCCAGCTTGAGCTCCATCACGATCGCGTCCTGACCGGGTCCGTAGTAGCCGCGCCGGACCCCGAGGTCGCGGAAGCCGAGCTGGCGGTAGAGACGTCGCGCCACGAGGTTGCCGGCCCGCACCTCCAGGAACATGGTGCGCGCGCGCGTCGTGCGGCCTTCCTCGATCACCGCTTCCACCAGCACGCGGCCGACGCCGCTGCCACGCCGCGACTGGTGCACCGCGACGTTGAGCAGGTGCACCTCGTCAGTGACCCGCCAGCGGCAGCTGTACCCGACCAGCAAGGCACGCGCGTGCTGCTCGTCGATGGCCACGGTGAGCTGGGCGAAGGGTGTGGACAGCTCCTTCTCGAAGAAGGCGCGCGACCAGGGCTGCGCGAAGGCACGCCGCTCGATCTCGAGCACTGCCGGCAGGTCGTCGCGGCGCATGGGCCGCAGGACGAGCGCCGCGCTCAGGTCGCGCCGCCCACCTTCGGGAGCACGACATCCAGCGTCTTGTCCCGGTAGCGGTGCCGGAAGCCCGTGACGGCCGCGGGCAAGGGCACCCGGGTCGTGAACTCCGAGGGAAACGCCGGCGCTGCGCCGGTGATGCGGCGCACGCTCGGATCGATCACGCGCGCATGCACCACGAAGCTCCCGTTCTCGAGCGCGAGGTCGTAGTCGTAGTCCGGCATCTGGGAGGGCAGCCCCAGCTCGAGCCCGAGGGACGAGGGCGGCACCAGGCGGGGGAACTCGAGCCGGAAGAGATAGGCGTCGTCGCGGTCCTCCAGCTTGAAGACCTCGCCGTAGCGGCGCGCGCGCTCGATCTTCTCGTCGAAGTGGACCTGGCCGGCGTGAAAGCCGTCGAAGCTCACCCCGCTGCTGGCCCCGCGCCGGCCGACGAGCGCCGTCACCAGCCCGGCGAACGGCAGGAGCAGCGGTCCGTACACGGCGCCGCGCAGCGGCGTGTCGGCGATGCTCTCCCCCCGGAACACGCTCTCGCGCAGCCGCCACGCCGCCTCGAGGAAGGCCAGCACGACACCCAGCGTGATCCAGCCTTGCACGTCCGAGCTGAACAGCACCGCTCGTCCCGCCAGCACCGCGAGCGCGACGCACAGCACCGGGTAGAGAACGAGATTCAGGAAGACGTTCCCTGCCGTGGCGAGCTGGGCACTGAAGAAGCGCCGGTCGCCCACCGCTTCCTCGAGGCGCCGCTTGGTGCCGGCCGGCAAGGCGCCGAGAACGCCCTGGCCGACGGCCAGCAGACAGAGCGGTAGGAGCGCCAGCCACGAGCCGGGGCGGCGACGCGGGGCGCCGAGGGTGGTCACGATCTGGTCGAAGTCGCCGGGCAGCTCGCGGGTGAACGTCTTCGGCGGCCGAGGCGGAGGGGGGGCAATCGCCTTCTCCACCTTGCCCCGGCCCACCGCCGGCGCGGCCCGAACGGGCGCCGGCGCGGCCGGTGCGGCGGCCGCCGCCGGGACCGGGCCCGGCGCCGCCGCCGGGGCGCTCGCGGGTGCTCCGGCCGGAGCGGCCTCGGCGCCGTCCTTCTTGAAACGTGACGGGGCGTCGTCGGGAATCGGCTCCTCCGGATGCAGCTCCCGCGCCCGCGCCAGCAGCACGTCGTGCGTCTCCGGGATCTCCGGGTTGGGCACGCAGCAGTCGACCGGACACACCGCCGCGCACGCCTCGTGGTCGTGGAACCCGACGCATTCCGTGCACTTCTCGGGGACGATGAAGAAGATCTCGTTCGACAGCGCCGGATGCATCGCCCCGTCGGGCGCCTGCCACTCCACCGCGCCCTGGTAGATCGCCGTATTCGGGCACTCGGGCTCGCAGGCCCCGCAGTTGATGCACTCGGAGGTGATCATGGTCGCCATCGATGGGAACCCCCTGGATAACCCCGCGAAAAGGGGTAGCCAACTTCATCCGAACCGTCAAACGGAACGGTGTCGAAGCGCTTCTTGCAACCGACCCGGGGCTACCGATCGCCTGCCGGGGGCGCCTCCTGGAGCATGTTGTTCGAGTCCGGCCGCAGGATGCGTGCCGCGCTCTTGCCCCGAGTCCGCCTGTTCTCCATGGCGCGGCGCAGCTCGGCGAGGCCTTCGATCCGCGAGCTGAAGTCGTCGGTGACGTCGCGCGCCTCCTCGCGGTTGTGGATCACGTAGGGCGTGATCGTGATCAGCAGCTCGGTGCGCGTGGTCGCGTCGTCGTCCGTGCGGAAGAAACGTCCCAGCACCGGGACGTCCATCAGGTACGGAACGCCGGTACGGTTCCCCGAGATCTCGTCGTCGATGATGCCCCCGATGAGGACCGTGGCACCGTCCTGCACGACCATCGTCGTCTCGGCCTCGCGGGTAGTGAACGACGGCGAGTTCGTCGTACCGAAGCTCTGCTGGAGCACGTTGCTCACCTCCTGCCGCACCTGGAGGTTCACCAGGCCCTTCGAGTTCACCTGCGGCAGGACGGTGAGGATCTTCCCGGTGTCGCGGTACTGGATGGAGTTCGCGACCGTCCCCGCGGTGCCCGTCAGCACCGCGGTGGAGGTCGAGGTGAGGATCGGGACGGACTCGCCGACCAGGATGTGGGCCTCGCGGTTGTCGGCGGCGATGATGTGCGGTGCCGACAGCATCTTGACGCGGGTGACCTTGTTCAGCGCGTTGATGAAGATGTTGAAGTTCTGCTGGTCCGAGATGACCGCGAAGGCGCCCTGCGACGGCACGCGCGCCGCGGTTCCGACCAGGCCGCCGAGGAAGTTCGTTCCGGTGCCGCCCTGGCGGTTGTTGAAGATCGACGCGCCCTGATCGCCTCCGGGGACGGCGGCCTTGAGTGGGCCCTCCGAGAAGGCATAGGCGATGCCGAACTGGAGGTCCTTGTTGAGCGTCACCTCGGCGATCATCACCTCGAGCACCACCTGGCGCGGGACCACGTCGATCTTCCGCACCACGTCGAGGATGAGCTGGTAGTCGCGCTTGGTCGCGAGCACGACCAGCGAGTTGGTGACGTCGTCGGCGACGATCCGCACCTCCTGGCGAAACACCGGCAGCGGTCCCTGGATGGTCCCCGCCGGGCCGGGTGCAGGCGCCGGGCCACCCGGCAGCGACACGCCGGCGACTCCTCCGGGTTGTCCCGGGGCGTTCGCCTGTCCGGCGCGGCCGCCTCGCGCACCCGCGCCGGTGCCTCCGCGAGCGCCGAGTCCGGTACCGGTCCCGGTGCCGCCGCCGACACCACCGCCGAGCTGCGAGCCGCCGCCGCCGAGGCCGCCGCCCCCGCCTCCGAATCCGCCTGCGCCTCCGCCTCCACCTCCCTGGAACTGACCCGTCGTCCCTCCACCGCCGAAGCCGCCGCCGCCCAGGCCGCCAGCGCGACCTGCGCCGCCGCCGAAGCCGCCCGCGCCGCCACGTCCCGCGCCGCCGACACCGCCGCGCTGGCCAGCACCGCCCGCCGCGCCGCCGGCCCCGAACAGGCCCACGCCGCCCGGCGCAGCGCCGGGGTTGCGGCCGAGCCCGCCTGCTCCGCCTCCCTCGCCGCCGCCGAAGAGCTCGTTCAGCACGGCGGCGAGATCGGCCGCCTTGGCGTTCTCGACGCTGTAGACGAAGGTCTGGCGCCCGGCGCCCTTGTCGGGCGGGATGTCGAGCATCGCGAGCCAGCGGTCGATCTCGCCGAAGGCCGCCTGGTCGACGGCGAACACCACGATCGCGTTCAGGCGCTGGAGCGGCACCATGAAGACGCCGCCCTCGCCCTCGCCGGTCGCGGTGACGCCGTAGGGTGCGAGCAGGGTGAGCAGCTCGTTGGCGAGCTCCTCGGGATCGCCTTCCTTCATCTTGTAGACGCGCGCATGCAGGTTCTTGAAGCCGTCGATGTCGAAGGTGGCTGCCAGCTGGCGCAGCCGCTGCACGTTGGAGTCGAGGTCGGTCACCACCACGGCGTTGGCGCGCGGGTAGGAGAAGACGTCGCCGCCGGGGGTCACGAACGGCTGGAGGATGTTCGCCATCTCCTCCGCCAGCACGTGGCGGATCTGGAAGATCTCGATGACGAAGCTGTCCTCGGCGCGAGCCGTGCTCTGCGCCGCGGAGGTGCGCGGGATGATGGCCCGGGTCTTGGCCTCGGCAACGGGCAGTATCTGCCAGACGTCGCCGCTGCGCACGGCGGCGATCCCGTTCTGGCGGAGGATCTGGTTGAAGAGCGGGAAGAGCTCGCGGCGGGAGATCTTGCCCGTGGTGCGGATGGTCACCTGCCCTTCGATGCGCGGATCGAGCGTGTAGCTGAGGCCGAGCGCGGTCGCGAGGCTGTGGATCACCTCGCGGATGTCCGCCCGCTCGAAGTTGAGCACCATCGCCTCCTCGTCGCCGAGGGGTCGTTCGGGCTCGGGAGCAGCCTCCGTCGACATGTCGGGCGGTGGCGCGGGCTGTGCCCAGGCGACGGCACCGACGAGCCCGATGGCGACGCTCACGATCACCAGCATCCGTGGCCCCTTCACTGCAACCTCCTCCCGACGGTGAGCGTGTCTCCGGCCGGTCCGTGCGGTCCGACCACCTGCGTCTCCGACGGCGTGTATCAGTTACCTTTGAGCTGTTCGAGTTTCTGCCGCACGGCGGCGGGAATGTTCGGGATCGGCGGCGCCGTGACAGGCGGCACCCCCGCTCCCATCTGTGGTTGACCGAAGTTCTGACCCGCGGCGGGCGACGGCGGTATCCCGGGCACGGCCCCCGGCAGGCCGGGCGCGGGGGGCATTACCGGCGCCCCCGGTCGGCCCGGCACTCCCCCGCGCGGGATTCGCGGCTGGCCGCCCGGCACGGGAGGCGCCTGAGGCTGGATGCCGGCTGCCGGCGACCCGGCGTTGGCCGTCGCGGGCTGGCCCGGGCGCGGCGGGCCCCCGGGCCTGGGCGCTGCGGCTCCCGACTTCTCCACCGCCAGCGAGAGGGTGATCGTGTCGCCCGTGGCCGAGGCCAGGGTCACCCGGCTCGGCAGGATCGTCTTCAGGGTATAGCCGCCCACCTGGTCCCCCACCCGCACGCGGCGCTGCTGGTTTGCCTGGCTGGCGTCCGTGATGAACGCCTCGCTGTCGCGGTTGCCGAGCATGCGGATGCCGACCACCGTGAGACCCGGCGGAGGGGCGGCCTCCTTGGGCGGCGGGGGCTTCACCTCCTCGCTCGCCCTCTGCCGGCTCGGGTCGAAGAGATCGCGGTCGACGATGGTCGCGACCAGCGTGGCAGGCTGGACCACGGCCTTCTCGTTCGTTCCCCGCTTGCCACGATCGTGCCGCCCGGCCTTGGTGTCGCCACCCTTGCCGTTCTCCGCGCCGTCTCCCTTCGGCGCCGGGTCGGCACCGCGCGCCCCGGTCTCGACGGGCGGCAGCGAGCGGCCCCACGTGCGCGCGATCTCGAGGGTCAGCAGGAGGGCGATCAGGAGCAGGAACCCGTTCAGGATGGCCCAGCGTCCCATCAACGCCTCCCGGGGACGCGCGCCGGCCGCCGATTCAGCAGCGGCGCCACCAGCGGGGAGACGGTGGTGGTCGGGTGCGTCGCGCTCGGTGTCGTCGTCGTGGACGCCGCACGGGTCGTCGGGACACCGCCCGCCGCGGTGGTGCTGGTGGTGGCACCGGGCGCGGCGGCGGTGGTCCTCGTCGTGACGCCCGGCGCGCCCGCGATGGTCGTGGTGGGGGCGCCGCTCTTCGCGGCGGCGGCCTCGTCCCCGTTGGCCTCGCTCCCCGCCTCGGTCTCCGCGGGTGCGGCTTCCTCGGCCTTGGCCTGCTCGCCGAGCACGAAGCCCGTCACCTCGAGGGTTGCCGACAGCGTCCGCGGGCCCTTGGCACCCGGCACGGCCCCGCGCCGGTTCACCTCGACGAACGGGATGGCGAGCTGCTGCCCGTACTCGAGACCGGAGACGAGCTCGGCGAACGGCTTGAGCTCTCCGGAGAGGGTGAGACGAACCGCCACCTTGCGATACGGATCCACCGCCTCCTCCTTCATCACCTGCGTGCTCTGCACCGTGATGCCCTTCTCGGCGGCGAGCGAGTTGGCGCGCTCCTGCAACGCGGCCGCCCCGAGTGTCCCACCCCGGCCGGGAAGCAGGCGTCCCCGCGCCTGCACGAGGCGTTTCTTGAGGCTCTCGCGCTCCGCGCGCAGGGAGTCGGCCGCGCCGAGCGAGCGCGAGGCGCGCGCGAGCTGCTCCTGTCCGTCGGCGATCTCCTCCGCGACGCGCTGGCGATACTCGCGCAGCGGGACCCACCCGAACAGGTAGAGCAGGCATGCGCCGGCGAACACGAGCACGCCCAGGATGATGCTCTGGTCGCGCCGCGAGTGGCCGGCGTACCAGCGCCGGAACCCGCCGAACAGTGCCTGCAGCCGGGCGCGCAGCGCGCTCACTGCTGCGCTGCCTCGGCGACGATCGAGAAGCGCTCCTTATCGCCCTGCTTCGTCGTGGGTGAGCTGAAGGTCACGTTCTTGAAGCGCTTCGACTTCTCGAGCGCCGTGATGAGGTCGGACGCCGAGCGTGCCTGGCCATCGAGGGAGAGCTTGCCCCCGCGCACGTTGAGTCCGGTGAGAAAGGCGTCGTTCGGCACCAGCTCGGTCAGATCCTTGAGCAGCGGGGTGAGGCGAGGCTCCTGACCTTCGCTCAGCGTGTCGATCTCACGCTGGAGACCCTCGATCTCCGCCTGCAGCGCCTTCACCTCGCGCACCTCCGGCCCGATCGCCTCGATCTGGGCCTGGAGCTGGCGCTGCAGCAGCACGTCCTTGACGAGCGCGCTTCCTCCCCACACCAGCAGGAGCAACGCGGAGCAGGCGACCAGCACGACGGTGGTGAGCGAGAGCCCCTCGTCGGCGCCGCGACGTCCCTCCGCGGGCAGCAGGTTCAGCGGGACGGTGCCCTCGCGCACCGCGTCGAGCGCGGCACCCAGGGCGGGCAGCATGGCGGGCTCGGCGGACGCGAAGAACTCCTCCGTCGCCCCGAGGCGGCCGCGCGCCAGCGCGAGCAGATCGCCCTCCCCCGGCATCGGGATGGCCGGCGCGGCGCCGTTCGCCAGCTCCCAGCGGTAGAGCGGCACGTTCTCCACCAGGAGCGCCTGATCGGTCAGCTGGCGGGCCACGGAGCGCTCGAGCGCGGCCGCGTCCGCGAGCCGCTTCGCCGGCACCAGCTGGCTCGACAGCAGCTGGCCTCCGGAGAGGAGCGCGACCTCCATGGCACCCGGCGCGCTCACCAGCAGGCCGAGCGGACCGGCCTCGCCGCGACAGAAGGTGATGAAGTCGGCGATCGCCGTCGACGCCAGCACGATGCCGCGCGGCCGCACCAGCGCGTCCTCCAGCGCCTCGAGGTAGCCGCGCACGACCACGCGCGGAATGCACATGAGCAGCACCTCGAGCCGCTCCTCGCCGTAGTCGCGCGCGGAGTAGTCGTAGTAGATCTCGTCGCGCGACAGGGGGATGAGGTTCTCGATCTCGTATTCGAGAACCTGGGCGAGGTTCTCCCGTGCGGCCGCGGGCAGGAGCACGCGATTGAAAGCCGCCTCCGTGCGCGGCACGCAGAGCACGGTGCGGCGCGTGTCGACCCCGCCCTCGCGCGTGAACGCGACGACCGCATTGGTGAGCGCCTGCCGGCGCTCCGCGGGCAGCTCGAGCCCCGGCAGCGGGACCGTGGCCGTCCGCCGCACCGTGACCCGGAACAGCCGCTTGCTGAGATGCGCGAAGGCCACCTCGTGGCTGCCGACGTAGATGCCGAGGCCGTCGACGAAGTCCGCCCGCCGGAGCCGCTGCGACAGCTCGCCGAGGGTCACGACGGCTTCTCCGGGATGGCGCCGGTCGGCAGCGCGCCGGTCCAGGGCGCGCGATCGAGCCACAGCTCCGGCTGCGGCTCGTCGAGATTTCCCTCCTCGAGCTCCCACACGGCGGCGATCGTCGCCCGGTTGCGCGGCTGCGAGGAGTCGGCGCGGGCCTCGATCATGACGGTGTGCGCCGGCTCGTCCACCAGCTTGTCCTGCAGCGTGGGATCGATGGCGGCCACCTTGGTCTGCAGCGCGGTCACGAAGTCGGCGGGGTTCTCGTCGCGCTGCGCGATGAGATCGGCGGCCTCGGCGGCCTCGAGCCCGAGCAGCGCCTGGAGCACCGGAGCGGCGACGGTGCGGGCGTTGATGGTATCGGTCTTCTTGTTGAAGACCGTGATGACGTCCTTCAGCCCGGGCCGGTCCTCGCTGCCGTAGAACAGGTCCGCCGTGACGCCGCGCACCTGGAGCAGCTCCTGCGGATAGTCGAAAAAGCCGTTCTTGGCCGGGTAGCCCCGGTTCGAGCGATACCACTTGCTCTCCGCCCCGTGCGTGCGCTCGAGCGAATCGGTGTCGCGCCAGTCGAGGATGGAGTCCACGATCTCGGCGATCTCCTGCTCCGTCCGGTTGTTGACGCCCTTGGTGGCGTTCCCGCCCCGCACCAGGTTGGTGATCACCCGCGTCAGCATCGCCTCGTTGGCGCGATTGATCGGGATGCGGCCGCCCTCGTCGCTCACCCGCACCTCGTACTGCACGCCGTGGAAGGTGTCCGCGTGCCACTGGCCGTCCGCCTTGAGGGTGTCGTCCTCGTCGTCCTGTTCGTCGAATCCCGCGTTGTTGTGCGCGGACTTCGGGTCGGTCGCGCTCCCCGTGCGCATGCCGGTGGCGGGGTTCTGCTCGCGCGCGACCTTCGCCTGCCAGAGCGCCTTGTGCATGCCGGCAAGCGCCACGTAGTAGCCCTGGGTCTCGTCGGCGAAGTTCACTGCCGCCATGGCGTCGTCGCGCATGTAGCGCGAGAAATCGAGCGCCAGGACCCCCAGGATCATGAACGCCCAGAGCACGAGCAGGAGGGCGATGCCGCGCTGGCGATCGCGAGGGAGGCGTTGCCCCGTCACTCCTCGTCCCCCTCGTCGCTTTCGCTCTCCGTATCCGACGATTCGCCGCTCTCGCTGGACTGCTGCTCGTTGCCCATCTGCTGCTCGTTACCCTTCTCGGGAAGACCCTCCTCGTTGGCCTCCGCGCCGCCCTCGGTGAGGGTGGAGACCATGATGGGAATCTCCTGGCCCCAGGTGTCGACCTCGAGCCCGGGCAGGCCGTCGACCATGATGCGAATGGCGTTGGGCAGGATCTCCTCCTCGCGTGCGTCCCACGAGGAGCGCCACTCGGTATCGCTGCCGTCGTCCAGCAGGTACTGGAAGCGCAGCGTGCGGAAGCCGTCCAGCACCGCGGTGGTACGCTCACCGGCGCGCTCCATCCTGTCGCGACCGAGGCCGTCGGAGGAGAAGGATGGGCTCTCCGTGAGCATCAGACAGGGAGGGTTAGGGCAGGACTGATCCCTGTCCTCCTTCAGCTTGTAGGTCACGCGCGCGAGCGTTCCGCCCCCTTGCAGCGCGGCCGCGGTGATGAAGCTCATCGAGTTGCCCGTGCCGACGAAGTAGGGATAGACCTCGTCGTCCTCGGTCCGCACCGGGTACGGGACGGCGGACTTCACCTGGCGAATCAGAACGTCGCTCGCCACCCGCAGGCGCTGCGCAGTGACCACCGCCACTTCCCCCCGCTCCACGGCCCGCATGCCGAGATGGAAGGCCGCATAGCAGATCGCGGTCACCATCACGAGCGAGGTCATCGCGAGCAGGACCTCCAGGAGGGTGAAGCCCGCGCGCCGATCGGCCGGGCGGCTACTCATCCTCGCGCGCCATCCGCATGCTGCGGAGCGTGTACTTCTTCGCGCCCGTGCCGTCCTGCCACGCCACCTCCACTTCCAGGTAGCGCAGGGTGTCGTCCGGCGCGGCGTCGGGATCGGTCTCCGCGAGGCCGTCGCCGGCGTCGGCGTGACGCACCGTGACCTTGGTGCGAAATCCCTCGGCGGTGGTGAACTCCTGCGTGTGATCCTTCAGCTCGCGCTGGAAGATGAGCGCGTCCATCGCGGCGCGCGCGTGCAGCACGGCGCGGCTCTGCCGCGACGCCCGGTCTTCCAGGCGGAGACCCCCGCTGAAGACCTGCATGCACGCCACCATGCCGATGCCGCAGATGGCGAGCGCGACGGCGATCTCGAGCAGCGTGAAGCCGCCGGCGCGGGGAGGTCGCGTCATGATTCGGCGTCTCGCACCCGCACGGTTCCCACCAGCGGATCGAGCGTGATCCGGAGGCGGTTGCGGGTGCGATCGCGGCGGCTGGCGACGACGACGTCGGCGCCGCTGGTGCTGCCGTTGGGGTAGAACAGAACCTGGACCGCGCCGTCGCCGAGCGCGGCTCCGCCGTCGACGCGCTCGATGATCGCCCGATCCGTGAGCACGGCCCAGCGACCCCGGTCCGAGGTGGCGATGAGGTTGCGCTCGGGGTTGATGACGAGCTCCTGCGGCTCGGCCTTCGACACCGCTTCCACCCGACAGTGGACCATCGTCGCGGCGATCTGCCGCGCCGCGCGCCGCACCTCGCGCGAATCGAACCCTCCTTCGATGAGGGGCACGGCCAGCGTCATCCCGATGGCGATGACGACGAGGACCACCGTCATCTCGATGAGCGTGAACCCGCGACGGCACTGCCGGCTCACCCGCTGTCGCCTCCCCAGCTGGTGACGTCGCGGTTGTTGTCCGTGCCGCCGGGCGCACCGTCGGCGCCGAGCGAGTACAGGTCGTAGGGCCGGCCAGCCTCACCCGGGCTGCGGTACAGATACGGCCGGTCCCAGGGATCCTTGGGGACGCCCTTGTTCAGGTACGGACCGTCCCACCGGTCCACCCCCATGGGGCGCTGGACCAGCACCGCCAGGCCCTCCTGGCTGGTCGGATAGCGTCCGACGTCGAGTCGGAACGTGTCCAGCACGGTTCCCAGGCGCTCGATCTGCATCGCGGCCGCCTGCACCTTCGCCTTCTCGGAGCGGCCGATCAGGTTCGGCCCCACGAGCGCCATCAAGAGCCCGATGATCACCATGACCACCATGATCTCGATGAGGGTGAAGCCCGCCTGTCGTCGTCGTGCCATGTTTCCGTCCTCTCTTCACATGGGAAGATCGTTGACGCTGAAGATCGCCGACAGCATCGACACGACGATGAAGCCGACGATGAGCCCCATGACCAGGATCAGCACGGGCTCGAGCAGCCGCGTGAACTGCTGGATGCGCGTGCTCGTCTCGCGGTCGAAGTAGTCGGCCACCTTGAGCAGCATGTCGTCGAGGCGGCCGGTCTCCTGGCCCACCGAGATCATCTGGATGGCGAGGGGCGGGAAGACCCCCGAGCGTGCCAGCGGCTCCGCCACGCCCTCGCCTTCGCGAACGCCGACCTCGACCTCCGCCAGCGAGCGAGCGACGACCTGGTTGCCAGCGATCTCCTTGACGATGCCGAGGGCCTGTACCATCGGCACGCCGCTCTTGAGGAGCGTCCCGAGGGTGCGGGCGATCTTCGCGACCTCGAGCTTCCGCATGACGTCGCCGAGGAGGACGACGCGGAGCTTCCACTGGTCGAAGGCGAGGCTCCCGTGCGGCGTGCGCACGTACCATCGGACGACGAAGACCACGAGCGCGATGATCCCGATCCCGAGCCACCAGTAGCCGCGCACGGCGTCCGACACGCCCAGCACGAGGCGCGCCGAGAGCGGCAGGGTCTTGCCGAGGTCGGTGAAGAGCGAGGAGAACTTGGGCAGCACGTAGGTAAGGAGGACCAGGATGGAAGCGCCCATGGCGCCGGTGAGCACCACCGGATAGGCCAGCGCGGCGCGCGCCTCGTCGCGCACCGCCTGGGAGCGCTCGAGGTACTCGAGGAGCCGGAGCAGGACGGCGTCGAGGAAGCCGCCCACCTCGCCGGCGCGCACCATGTTCACGTAGATCGACGGGAAGAAGCGGTGCTTCGCGAGGGCCTCGGCGAACGACTTGCCGCCGCGCACCGCCTGCAGCACGTCGCCGAGGATGGCCTTCAGCTCCGGCTTGTCGGCCAGCTCGACGAGCGTCGCCAGGCTGCGGTCGAGCGGCAGACCCGCGGTGAGGAGAGCCGACAGCTCCTGGGTGATGACCAGCAGATCCCGGTTGTTGGGCTTGCGGCGAATCACCGGCATGCTCGGGAGCGCGAGCCGCGATTCCTTCGCCTTGGCCTTTCCCTCGCCGGCAGCGCCCACGCGAAGCGGGATGAGCCCGCGATCCTGCAGGCGCGCCACGACCGCTGCGGCCTCGGCCGCCTCGATCGTCCCCTCGACGACCTTCCCTTCGGGATCAGCCGCGCGGTACTGGAATTGGGCCAACGGCAGTCTCCAGGTCCCGCCCCCGCAACACTGCAACCCGGAGCGTAACTGGCGGGAAAACCTTCGCAAATCTATACGCGAACGCAGGCCGGCCTGCAATCGCGCGGGGCCCGGCATGGATGCGCACGACCGGTTAGACTGCGCGCCGCGGGCCTTCTTCAACCGGCGATGCGCACCCGTCCATCCATGTCCGCAGCCGGCGCGACGCCGAGGAGGGTGAGGATCGTCGGCGCGAGATCGACGATGTCGAGACCGTCCGTCGGGACGCCGGGACGGTTCACGTAGAACAGCGAATCGGCGTAGGTGTGCATGCCGGTGAGCGCGCTGCGCCCGAACACCTCGCGGCGCGCCATGGCCCCCTTCGGGTCGTAGCCATCGTTGAAGTGCACCACCAGGTCGGGCGCCGAATCGAGGCAGGGGCCGTGGTAGAGCTCGTCGCGCGCGAACACGCGCGGCACGGGGCAGCCGTCCGACGGCGCGCCGGGGGTCGGGTCGCGCAGCGCGAGCAGCCCGGCGCGCACGCGGGCGATGAGTTCCTCCGCCTCCGCTTCACCCACCGTGCCGAGCGGATAGCGGCCCTGGCGATGCAGGTAGACGCGCCCGGGATCGAGGATGAAGACCTTCGTCGACGGATCCATGTCGGCGGGGCCCTTCGGCGTGTCGCTGGTGAAGCGCAGGAGCCCCTGCTCGCGGAGCCACGCGTTGGGATAGAACTCGCTGTGAATCAGCGTGTGGCCGTGGTCGGCCACCACGAAGAGCGGGATCTCCGCCGGCAGGGCCGCGACCAGCTCGCCGACCACGTCGTCCAGCCGACGGTAGAAGTCCAGGAAGCGCTCGTGATGGGGCGCCGCCGGATCGGTGTACTGGCTCCAGAAGTAGTGGTGCAGGCGATCGCATTCCGTGACGACCCCGATGAAGAGATCCCAGGGCTCCTCCCGCACCAGCCGCAGGTAGACGCGGCGCCGGGCCTCCAGCGTGGCAGCGAGATCGGTGAAGAAGTGGTCCGGCCGCTGATCGGCGTTGACGTAGTCGACGTCGATCCGGTAGCCGTCCGCCTTGAGCCGCGGCAGCAGCGCGGCGGGCCACACGGCGCGCTCGAGATTGACGGCGACGAAGCCCGACACCAGCAGTCCGTTGAGCTCGCGCGCCGGATAGGTGTTCGGGATGTTGAGCACGATGCAGCGCTTGCCCGCGCGGCCCGCGACGTCCCACAGCGTGTCGCCGCGCACGTTGCCGAAGTTGGGGAAGAACATGCTCAGCGTGCCGGGCTTCAGGTCGGTGAAGCCGTAGACGCCGTGCTTGCCCGGGTTCTTCCCGGTCATGAAGCCGGTCCAGGAGACGCTCGAGATGGTCGGGATCGACGACCGCATGGGGGCGGCCGTGCCGGACGCGAGCAGCCGGCCGAGGTTCGGGGTGATGCCGCGAGCGATCAGGTCCACCACCAGGGGCAGCCCGACCCCGTCGAGCCCCAGCACCGCCACCTTCCCCGGGCGCTCCTCCGCCCGGGCGCCACCGCCGCGGCGCAGCCGGTCGAGCCATCCCACCCGCTACATCTCTTCCTGCGAGACGCGAACGACCTCGGCGACCGTCGTGACGCCGTTGCGCACGTTGCGCCAGCCGTCCTCGCGCAGCGGGCGCATCCCCTGCTTCACCGCCGCCTCCTTGATCAGGCCCGACGAGGCGCGCTCGAGGATCAGCCCCTTGACGGCGTCGGTCACGGGCAGCAACTCGTACAGGCCCGAGCGGCCGCGGTAGCCCGTCTGCGCGCACTCCTCGCAGCCGCGACCCTCGACGGCGTTGACCTGCTCGTACCCGCCCCCGCCGATCTCCCGCAGCACCTCGACGCCGAGCTCGACGGGCTGCGCGCAGCGGCGGCACACGCGGCGCACGAGCCGCTGCGCGAGGACGCCCAGCAGCGCCGAGGCGAGCAGGTAGTTCTCGACCCCCATCTCGAGGAGGCGCGACACGGCTCCGGCGGCGTCGTTCGTGTGCAGGGTCGAGAACACCAGGTGGCCGGTGAGCGCCGCCTGGATGGCGATCTCGGCCGTCTCCGCGTCGCGGATCTCACCGACCATGATGACGTCGGGGTCCTGGCGGACGATGGAGCGCAACCCGCTCGCGAAGGTCAGGCCGATCGACGGCTTCACGTGGATCTGGTTCACGCCGAAGAGCTGGTACTCGACCGGATCCTCGATGGTGATGATCTTCTTGTCGGGCGAGTTGATCTTGTCGAGCGCGCCGTAGAGGGTCGTCGTCTTGCCGCTGCCGGTGGGCCCGGTCACCAGGATCATGCCGTAGGGCCGCTGGATGAGCTGGCTGAAGTCGGCGAGGGTGTCCTCGGGGAAGCCCAGCGATTCGAGATTCACCACGATGCTCGAGCGGTCGAGGATGCGGAGCACGACGCTCTCGCCGTGCAGGGTCGGCAGGGTGGAGACGCGGAGGTCGATCTCCTTGCCCATCATGCGCAGCTTGATGCGACCGTCCTGGGGCAGGCGGCGCTCGGCGATGTCGAGCTTCGCCATGATCTTGATGCGCGACACGATCGCCGCCATCAGGCGGCGCGGGGGCGTCTCGACGTCGTGCAGCACGCCGTCGATGCGGTAGCGAACCTTCATCTCGCTCTCGAACGGCTCGACGTGGATGTCGGAGGCGCGCTGCTCGACCGCCCGGTTGATGATGAGGTTGACCATGCGGATGACCGGCGCCTCGCTGGCCAGATCGCGCAGGTGGTCGACGTCCTCCTCGTCATCGGAGAGGAACTCGAGGTCGCTTTCTCCTCCCTCCCCGCTCCCGTTCTTGCCCTCTCCGGCCCCGTTGCCGTACGCCGTCTCGAGCGCTTCCAGCACGTCGCGCTCGCGCGCCAGGCACGGCTCGATCTCGAGTCCCGTCGCGACCTGGAGGCCCTGGAGGGCGTAGTAGTCTCCCGGGTCGGCCATGGCGACCGTGAGGGTGCCGTTCTGCTGGCTCAACGGGAGCACCTTGGCTCGCCGCAGGTACTTCAGGTTGAGGTTGCCGAGCGGAACCGGCTCGGTCGGGAAGTCGCGCCGCGCCATCACCGGAACGCCGAGGTACGCCGCCAGGAGCGGCTGCAGATCCTCCTCGGAGATGAACCCGAGGTCGAGCAGCAGGCGCTCGAGCCGCTCCCCGCGCTCCTGCTGCAGGCGCCGCACCTTGCGCAGATCATCGGGGCTGATGCGCCCCTGGTCGAGCAAGAGCTGTTCGAGGGTGCGATTGCCAAGCTCCATGGACGACAGGAAAGGATACCTGCGGGCCCTCCGACCGGCAAGCGAGCGGGCCTGTCAAGCCTGCCGCCGACGCCAGTCGTCGAGCACGCTCGCCAGGGTGTCGAGGAGCGCGATGCGGGGCTTCCAGCCGGTGTCACTCGACGCGCGCGCGTGGTCCCCGACCAGACGCTCGACGTCCTGCGCCCGGCGCCTGGCCGGATCGCTCCGGGCGCGTAGCGCTACCCGTGCCAGCGAGCGCAGCAGCGCGATCAACTCGGCCACGCTCACGCCCTCGCCGGTGCACAGGTTGTAGACCGTGCCACCGCGGCCCCGCTCGAGCAGCGCCACGTAGCCGGCCGCGACGTCGCGCACGTCCGAGAGGTCGCGAACCGGGTCCACGTTGCCCACGGTGAGGACGGGAGGCTGTCGGCCGGCCTCGATCGCCGCCACCTGGCTGGCGAGGGCGGCGCAGACGTAGGCCGGCGACTGCCCGGGACCGGTGTGGTTGAACGGCCGGGCGACGACGATCTCCAGGGCGTGCGCCCTGCCCCACTGGAGGGCGGCGATCTCTGCCGCCGCCTTGCTGGCGCCATACACCGTGAGCGGGCGAAGCGGGTTCTCCTCGGTCACGGGCAGCTCGCGCGCCTCGACCGCACCATAGACGCTGCTGGAGCTGACGACGAGCACGCGCGCCCGCTTGGACGCCGCCCGCACGGCGGCGAGCAGGGCGAGCGTGCCGCCGAGGTTCGTGCGATAGGTCGCCTCGGGATCGCGCTCCGCCGCCGCCGGCTCCGCCACCGCCGCCAGGTGGACGATGCCCTCGGGGGCCACGTCGGCAACCAGGCGGGCGAGGCCGGCGGCGTCCCGGACGTCGCCAGCGTGGAACTCGAGCGGTGCCCCGGCGAGCCGCGCGGGCTCGGGCGGGTGCCGCGCGAGGCCGTGGACCTCGTGACCGTGCTGGGCGAGCACGCGCGCGACGACGGGCCCGGCGAACCCCGACACCCCCGTCACCAGGACTCGCATCGGCTCACGCGGGCGCGCGCAGGCGCTCGAGATCGGCACGCACCATGAGATCGACCAGCGCGGAGAACCCGGTCTCCGGCTTCCAGCCCAGCACGCGTCGCGCCTTGGCGGCGTCACCCACCAGGTGGTCGACCTCGGCCGGGCGGAGAAGCGCCGGATCCTGGCGGACGCGACCTCGCCAGTCGAGCCCGGCGACGCCGAACGCGATCTCGACCAGCTCGCGCACCGAATGCGACTCGCCGGTCGCCACCACGTAGTCGTCGGCGGCCGGTTGCTGGAGCATGCGCCACATCGCCTCGACGTAGTCGCCCGCGAAGCCCCAGTCGCGCCGCGCGTCCAGGTTGCCGACGACGAGCTCCGTCGCCCGGCCGAGGGCGATGCGCGCGGCGGCCTCGGACACCTTCCGGGTGACGAACTCGCGCCCGCGGCGCGGGCTCTCGTGATTGAAGAGGATGCCCGAGCAGGCGAAGAGCCCGTAGCTCTCGCGATAGTTCACCGTGATGTGGTGGCCGTAGACCTTCGCGACCCCGTACGGGCTGCGGGGATGGAACGGCGTCGTCTCCCGCTGCGGCGTCTCCGCGGCCTGCCCGAACATCTCGCTCGAGCTGGCCTGATAGAAGCGGGCGTCGGGAGCGACGAGCCGGATGGCTTCCAGCAGGCGCGTCACGCCGACGGCGTCGAACTCGGCCGTCAGCACGGGCTGCTGCCAGGACGTCGGCACGAACGACATGGCCGCGAGGTTGTAGATCTCGGTGGGCCGCACGGCCCGGAGGAGATCGATGAGCGAGAGCTGGTCCAGGAGATCGGCCTGGCGCAGCTCGATACGGTCGCGCAGGTGGGCGATGCGCTCGAAGTTCTCGGTGCTCGCCCGGCGCACCATGCCGACCACGCGGTAGCCTTTCTCGAGCAGCAGCTCCGCCAGGTAGGAGCCGTCCTGTCCGGTGACTCCCGTGATGAGGGCGCGGCGCTCCATCGCTCTCCTACGAACGGGGAGGCCCGCCGGACGCATCGCGCAGCCGGTCGGCGTACATCTCGCGGTAGTACTCGCGGTAGGCGCCGCTCTTCACCGCCTCCCACCACGGCCGGTGCGTGCGATACCACTCGACCGTGGCGGCGAGGCCGTCCTCGAAGGTGTGCCGGGGAGCCCACCCGGTGGCTCGCAGCAGGCTCGAGTCGAGCGCGTAGCGCCGGTCGTGACCCGGCCGGTCGGACACGTAGCGCACCAGGTCGGGCGGCCGCCCGGTGAGGCCGAGGATCAGATCGGTCACGGCGCGGTTGGGACGCTCGTCGTGGGCGCTGACGTTGAAGATGCCGCCCTCGACCCCGGCGAGCCCGAGCACGTGGCGCAGCGCCGCACAGTGGTCGCTCACGTGGATCCAGTCACGGACGTTCTGTCCGTCGCCGTACAGCGGCAGCGGGTGGCCGTCGAGGGCGTTGGTGACGAAGAGGGGGATCAGCTTCTCCGGGAACTGGTACGGGCCGTAGTTGTTCGAGCAGCGGGTGATGACGGCGGGCACGCCGAAGGTCGTCGCGTAGGCCAGGACGAAGGCGTCGGCCGCGGTCTTGCTCGCGGCGTACGGGCTCGACGGCCGGGCGGCCCACTCCTCCGTCGCCCGGCCGGTGGCGATGCTCCCGTAGACCTCGTCGGTGGAGACCTGGAGGAAGCGCTGCACCCCGCCGACGGTCCGGCTGGCGTCGAGGAGGGCGAGCGTGCCGTGGACGTTGGTGTGAAGGAAGGGCGCCTGGTCGGCGATGCTGCGGTCGACGTGTGACTCGGCGGCGAAGTTGACGATCGCGTCGGGGCGCTCCTCACGAAGGAGCGCCGCCATCGCCTCGCGCTCGGCGATGTCCAGGCGCTCGAAACGAAAACGCGGGTCTTCCCTCAGATCGGCGAGATTGGCGAAGTTGCCGGCGTAGGTGAGGAGATCGACCGCGACGAGACGCTCGACCGCGGAGCCGACGTCGCCCTCGACGCCGAGGGCCTGGCGCACGAAGTTGGTGCCGATGAAGCCGGCCGCGCCGGTGACGAGCAGCCGCATCCCGCTATGCTAGCCCACCGACACGCCCGGAGCCCAGCACCCGGCAGCCGCCGTCAGAAGTAGCTTCCCCCGAGGGCCGGCGGGCGCCGCAGCCCGAGCGCCTGGAGCGGAGCGAAGCCGACGTAGTTCCCCACCGGCCCCTCGCCGAACGAGCCGAGCCCGAGGAGGGTGATCTGGAAGCGGTAGAGCGTCTCGCCGGTGTCGAAGCGGTCGCTCACCCCGAACTCGGCCGCCCAGCAGTTGCAGCGCGAGATCAGCCGCAGGAGGTAGTCGCGCTCGATGAAATGCGGGCCGACGTTCTCGAAGCGGCCGTTCTGCTTCACCAGCTGGCCGCCGTTCAGGTCGTAGCGCGACACGAAGGTGAAGCCGGCGTAGTCGCCGAACCGGATGTAGACGTAGGCGTCGGTCTCCTCGAGGCCTCCGTTGGCGAACAGTCGGGACTGGGGCGTGCCCGCCGGGATGCCGAGCTCGTTCACGTTCTCGTCCACCTTCC
This sequence comes from uncultured delta proteobacterium, assembly GCA_963815115.1. Lineage (GTDB taxonomy): Bacteria > Desulfobacterota > Binatia > DP-6 > DP-6 > CAVQLX01. The sequence goes on from CAWFFN010000008.1 coordinate 295,426, forward strand.
GGTAGGAGACGCCGATCGTGGTCGGTGACTGGAACGGGTTCCCCTTGGGCGGGACGTAGTTCGGCTCGCGCAGCACCATGGCGTAGCTCTGCGCGGCCAGCCTGCCCTGGATCGGGTCGATCGAGCTGGCGTACGACAACGCGAGGTAGTCGATCGGCGTCAGGCGCAGCCCGAGGTCGAGGTTGGCGAAGTGGCTCGGCGGGCTGATCTCGCGCGACACGTCCCAGCCGCTGGTGACGCTCCCTCGCAGCAGCTCGCGCGACGGCGTGGCGGCAGGAAGCGACAGCGGCGCCGGAGGCCCCACGAAGCTCGGGATCTGGTGGCGGCGGCGGGGTGTCGCTCGCCACCTTGCCACGCCCCAGCAGCCGCGTCGTGATGCCGTAGGAGAAGAAGTTGCGGTGCTCGATGGCGTCGAGGCCGTCGAAGAGATAGCCGCGGCTGAACAGCGTACCCTTGCAGTAGACGCCGTAGTTCGGGTTGGAGCTTGATGCAATTGCCGTGCTTGTCGAACGCGAGGCAGGCCGGACACCCCGGATCGTCGGGCAGCGTGTCGGGCAGGGCTCTGCTGGCCCAGCTGCTCGTTGGTCGCGGGCACGTAGAGGTAGCGCAGCTCGGGCTCGAGGGAGTGGCGAAGCTTCTCGAGCCCGAAGTGCTCGAAGGTGAAGACGCGCGACAGCTCGGTGCCCAGCACGCCGCGGACCTCCGCCACGCCGCGCGTGTGCGAGGCATCCAGGGCCGGCAGGCCGCGCGTGGCGCGGAAGGTCGTCGCGACGTTCGGATCGTTGGGAACCACCAGCGCGATCTGGCGCTGGTCGGCGAGCTGGTAGAGGGTGCCGTGGAGCTGCCCGGTGAGGGAGCCGTGCACGAAGCGCCCGGCGTTGAACGGCACGAACAGCTCCGGCGCGACGTCGCCCCGGAAGCCGTCGAAGCCCTCGTTGCGCTGGAAGTCGATGGCCTCGCCGCCGAGACGGCCGACGGCCAGCCCGCCGAGGAGCGGGATCGACTGCTCGGCGCGCAGCCGCGGCGCGCGCTGCGGCGTGAGCTCCTGGGGGTCTTCCAGGTCCTGGTAGTAGTTGGCCTCGCCCTGCACCAGGCCGCCGTTCCAGGTCTTGATGACACCTGTCGCCGAGCTCGTGTACGTGGTGCTCCGGATCAGCCGCAGGTCGTTGCCGAGGTTGCTCGAGAAGTTGGTGATCTCCTTCAGCAGGGTCGTGTCGCTCACCGCGAACACGTCGAGGTAGAACTGGCTGTCGGCGACGAACGGCGAGCGGTGCTGCCCGAGCGCCAGCCAGCGGTTCTCGGGCGGGGTCTGCAAGATGCCCTGGGACGACAGCACCTGGTCCGCCTTCGCGGAGCGGATCGCCTCGTTCCAGTAGCCGCCACCGAAGGTGCCACGGAAGTCGTGCGAGAGCGCGTAGCGGTACTCGCCGATCAACCCGAGTCGCGCCGCGGTCTCGATGTCGAGCGCGACCGTCGCGTCCATGCTCTTGTTGATCGACCAGAAGAACGGCTGCTCGTACTGGAATCCGCGCCGGTTCGAGTAGCCGAAGCGCGGCAAGAGGAACCCGGTCTGACGATCCCGGTTGGCGGGGAACGCGAAGATGGGCAGCCAGAGCACCGGGACGTCCTTGATCCGCAGGGTGGCGCCGCGCGAGACGCCAAGGCCGTTCAGCGCGACGTCGGTGCGGTTGCTCCCGATGCTCCAGGAGGGACGCTCGAGCCCGCCGCAGTGGCAGGTCGTGAAGACCCCGTTCTCGATGTGGTAGCTCGGACCGACCCCCTTGGTCATCTTGGTCGCGTCCAGGCTGTAGTTGCTGCTCGAGAACGTGCCGTCGACGCGCTCCATCCAGCCCGACTCGTCGTTCATGTCGATTGACGCCGCGTCGCCCTTCACGTCCGCATCGGGATCGGAGATCACGACGTGCCCGTTGGCTTCCGCCATGCCGGTGAGGCGATGGTAGCGCACCTCGTCGGCCTGGAGGGTGACGAAGCCGCGCGTCACGGTGACGCTGCCGCGCGCGATCGTGGTGTCGGTCTCCTGGTCGTAGGTGAGCTCCTCGGCATCGATCTGGATCTGCTGGACGTCCCCTTCGCCACGCTCGCCCACCTGGATCTTCGGCGCCCGCATCCTGCCGGTCGGCCCGATGGTCGCCGTCGCCGTCGGTGCGGGCTGGCGCCCGCGGAGCGTGACCAGGACGTCGCCGAGGGCCGAGGGGCGCGCCACGGCGTAGGTGACGGGCTGGCGTACGAAGATGACGACGCTGGTTCCCGTCGCCTCCGGGAGCACGCGCACGGTGCTGACGAGGGGGTCGGCGATCTCGATCGCCGCCGGCTTGGAGGTGTCGAGACCGCGCAGGAAGAGCGTGATCTCGTCCTGGAACGTCTCGCCGGTGCTGGCCGGACCCTGGCCGGCCGCCGTCGGCTTCGCGCCGACCGTGCGGTCCTCCACCACCGTGTCGGGTCGGGCGCGCACCGAGACCGACGTCGTGGGCTGTGGCGGCGGGGTCGACACCACGCGCACCTCCGCCGGCATCGCCTCGGCGGCGCACGCGAGCCGGCACCCGAACACCACGGCGCCAAGGACGGCGACCACCCCACCTCGTGCCCCCGGCCGGGCCGTCATCGCGGCGGTTCTCTAGCATTCCATGCCCCATCCCTGCCAGGCCTCGAAGAGCGCCGGCGGTCCGAGCTCGGCGTACGCCTCGCCGGCGAGAAAGAGCGACCCGGCCACCAGGACCGCGTCGCGCGCCGAGGCGCCCTCGAGTCCTGCCCGGACCGCGGCGCGGGGATCGCCGACGACGCGGGTCGGCCGGCGGCCGCCGATGGCGTCCGCGAGCACCGCGGGATCGAGTCCACGCCGCCCCACTCGCGTCACGATGATCTCGGCGGCCGGCTCCATGAGGCGGTCGAGCATCGCCGTCCAGGCCTTGTCGGCCATGACCGCGAAGACGAGGACCAGCCGCCGATCCCCGAGCAGGCGCGGCAGCTCGGCCGCCAGCGCCTCCACGCCGGCGGGATTGTGGGCGCCGTCCACCACCACCAGCGGCCGCTCGCGGACCACCGCGAGCCGCCCTGGCCAGCGCACCCCGGCAAGCCCCGCACGCACCGCCCCCTCGGGCGCGGGGAAGCGGTCCCGGATCGAGGTCAGGAGGAGCAGGGCAACCTCCGCGTTGCCGCGCTGGAAGGCCCCCTCGAGCCCGAGCCTGAGGCCGTCCCAGCGCACCCCCCCGGGACCGTGGAAGGCGAGGCCGCCGCCTGCCGGCTCGAGAGCGCCGTCGCGCCCGGCGTGCGTCAGCGGGGAACCCAGCTCCGCCGCGCGTGCCGTCACCGCGGCGTCCGCCTCCGGGGCCAGGCGCCCGAGGACCATCGGCACTGCCGGCTTGGCGATCCCCGCCTTCTCGAGCGCGATCTCGCGGAGCTGGCGTCCGAGCCACTCCTCGTGGTCGAGGGCGATCGAGGTGATCGCCGTGGCGATCGGCCGCACCGTGTTGGTCGCATCGAGCCGGCCGCCGAGCCCCACCTCGACGACGCCCACCTCGATCCCGATGCGGGCGAACCACTCGAGGGCGATCAACGTGGAGAACTCGAAGTGGGTGAGCGCGATGCCGGCGCCGGCGAGCGCCTCCTGCTGCTCGGCGACCAGGGCCACGACGTCGTCGTGGGGAATGGTCCCGCCGCCCGCCCGGATGCGTTCCGCGAAGTCGACCAGGTGGGGCGAGGTGTAGAGTCCCGTGCGATGGCCCGCCGCGCGCAGCACCGCCTCCAGCATGGCGGCGGTGGAGCCCTTGCCGTTCGTCCCGGCGACGTGCACCGCGGGATAGGCCTCCTCGGGATGCCCGCGGAGCGCGAGCGCGGCCCGCATGCGCTCGAGCTTCAGGTCCCAGCCCGCGGTGATCTCGAGCGCCTGCAGCCAGGCGATGGTTTCGTCGTACGTCAAAGCGACCCGAGACTCCGTCTCGGGTCGAGAACGGAGGCGAGCGTGCGGCGTTCCGTGGATCGGGCGAGCGCGGTGCCGCGGCCGGCAAAGCCAGCGCGGCAAAACGTGGCACGCCCGAGTTCCGGGTGCAATCCGTGGTGCGCCACCCCCAAACATGCCATCTCAGCTACGGGGTCGCGCTCCGGCACGCCTGCCGCGCCGGCTTCGCTGGCCGCGGCACGCCACTCGCAGTGTTCATCGCGTCTCATTCTCGCATTCCGTCCCGACCCGAGACGGAGTCTCGGGTCGGAATGCTACCGGCCCGCGGCGCGCATGGCGGCAGCGAGACCGCCGACGAACCCGGCCACGCGGGCCGGCGCCTCCTCCGCCGTCGAGCTCTCGATGACCCGGGCGAGGGCGCTCCCGACGATGACTGCGTCCGCGAAGCCCGCCACCCAGGCGGCCTGTTCCGGGCTCTGCACGCCGAAGCCGACGCCCACCGGCAGGTCGGTGATCTCGCGCACGGCGGCGACCAGTCCGGGCAGCTCGGGCGGCAGCGTCGCTCGAGCGCCGGTCACCCCGAGCACCGAGACCAGGTAGAGGAAGCCGCTGGCCGACGCCGCGATCCGACGGATGCGGCTCGCGGGCGTGGTGGGGGCGAGGAGCGCGATCAGATCGAGGCCGGCACCCTGCGCGGCGGCTCGGAGCTCGCCGGCCTCCTCGGGCGGGAGGTCGACGCAGAGCAGGCCGTCGACGCCCGCGGCGGCGGCGTCGCGGGCGATCGCCTCCACGCCGTAGCGAAAGAAGGGATTGTAGTAGCCGAACAGCACGATGGGCGCGTCGAGGTCGCGGCGCAGCTCGACCACCGTCTCCAGGATGCGAGGAAGCGTCGTACCCGCCGCGACGGCGCGCGCCGCCGAGCGCTGGAGGACGGGACCGTCCGCCATGGGGTCGGAGAAGGGCACCCCGAGCTCGACGAGGTCGGCGCCCGCATCCACCGCCGCACGCACCAGCTCGGCGGTGAGGTCGAGCGACGGATCACCGGCCGTCAGGTACGCGACGAGGGCAGCGCGGCCCCGGGCGCGGCGGGTGGCGAGCACCTCGGCGATGCGGTTCACGTGAGCTGCACCCCCAGATAGGCCGCAACCGTTCCCATGTCCTTGTCGCCGCGGCCCGAAAGATTGACGAGCAGCGTGCGGCGACGGTCGAGCCTGGGGGCCAGCCGCACGGCGTGTGCGATGGCGTGGGCGCTCTCGAGCGCCGGGATGATGCCCTCCGTGGCCGTCAGGAGCCGCAGCGCCTCGACCGCCTCGTCGTCGGTGACGGTGACGTAGGTCGCGCGCCCGCTGTCGCGCAGCCAGGCGTGCTCGGGGCCGACCCCCGGGTAGTCCAGGCCGGCGGAGATCGAGTGGGCGTTGCGGATCTGCCCCGTCTCGTCCTGCAGGAGGTAGGTCTTGTTGCCGTGCAGGACGCCCACCTGTCCGGCGGTGAGAGACGCCGCGTGCTCGCCGGTGTCCATCCCGCGGCCGGCCGCCTCGACACCGATCAGCTGCACCTTGCGGTCGTCACGGAAGGCGTGGAAGAGGCCGATGGCGTTGCTCCCACCCCCCACGCAGGCGATGCACGCGTCCGGCAGCCGGCCCGTGGCCCGGCGGATCTGCTGCCGCGCCTCCCGGCCGATGACGGCCTGGAACTCGCGCACCATGAGCGGATAGGGATGCGGACCGGCGACCGTGCCGATGACGTAGAAGGTGTCGCGCACGGTGGCGATCCAGTCGCGCAACGCCTCGTTCATGGCGTCCTTCAGGGTGCGCGATCCCGACTCGACGACGCGCACGTCGGCGCCGAGCAGCTTCATGCGGAAGACGTTCAGGCTCTGACGCTGCACGTCCTCCGCGCCCATGAACACCTCGCAACGCAGGCCGAACAGCGCGGCCACCGTCGCCGTGGCCACGCCGTGCTGGCCGGCGCCCGTCTCGGCGATGAGCCGGGTCTTGCCGAGTCGTCGCGCCACCAGCACCTGGCCGATGGTGTTGTTCACCTTGTGCGCTCCGGTGTGCAGCAGGTCCTCGCGCTTGAGGTAGATGCGCGCGCCTCCGAGCCGCTCGGAGAGACGGCGGGCGAAGTAGAGCCGGGTGGGCCGGCCCGCGTAGTCCCGCAGCCAGCTCCCCAGCTCGCGCCGGAAGCGCGCCTCCCGGCGCAGCTTCGCCCACGCCTGCTCGAGCTCGAGCAGCGCGGGCATCAGGGTCTCGGCGACATAGCGGCCGCCGTACACCCCGAAGTGTCCCTCCGCGTCGGGTTGGTCCCTACGCGGCCTTGGCGCGACGGATGAAGTCCTCGATCTTGTCATGGTCCTTGATCCCCGGTGCGCTCTCGACACCCGACGCCACGTCGACCGCAAAGGGACGCAGCAGGCGCACCGCCGCTGCGACCGTCTCGGGGCGGAGGCCGCCGGCGACGAACAGCCTCTCGGTCGCCAGCCCCCGCGCGCGCTCCGGGTCGAGCGCGACGCCCGTGCCGCCGGGCCGGCCGGCGACGAAGCTGTCGAGCAGCAGGTAGTCCGTGTCATACGCCGCAGCGAGCGCGGCGGGGTCGTCTCCCGAGCGCACGCGCAGCGCCTTGATCGTCCGTACGCCGAAGCCGCGGCACGCGGCCGGCTGCTCGTCGCCGTGGAGCTGGAGCGCCCACAGCCCGAGCCGCCGCACCAGGCGCTCCATCTCCGCCCGCGGCGCATCGACGAACACGCCGACGAGGCGCACGTCCGGGATCGCCGCGGCGATGGCGGCCGCGGTCTCCTCGTCGACGTGACGCGGGCTGGGCGGATGGAAGTTGAGGCCCACGAAGTCGGCGCCGCTGTCGACCGCGGCGCGCGCGTCGTCGACCGTGCGCACGCCGCAGATCTTCACCATCACGGTCACGCGAACAGCTCCCGGAGCGCCGCGCCCGGGTCGGGGGCCGCCATGAACGCCTCGCCCACGAGCACCGCCCGCGCGCCCGCGTTGCGCATGCGGCGGACGTCGGCCGGACGATGGATGCCGCTCTCGGCGACGAGGATCACTCCCTCGGGAACCAGCCCGGCGAGCTGCTCGGTGGTCTCGAGCCTGGTCTCGAACGTCCGCAGGTCGCGGTTGTTGACCCCCACGAGCGTCGCGCCGAGCCCCAGCGCCGCGTCGAGCTCGCGCCGGTCGTGCACCTCGACCAGGGCATCCAGGCCGTGGGCCCGCGCCGCCGCCAGCAGCTCGGCGCCCAGGGCCGCGCCGACGGCGGCGACGATGACGAGGATGGCGTCCGCTCCCCAGGCGCGTGCCTCCTCCACCTGGTAGGAATCGACCAGGAAGTCCTTGCGCAGGAGCGGCAGGCGTACGGCATCCCTGGCGGCGGCGAGGTGCGCGAGCGCACCCTGGAACCAGCGCGGCTCGGTGAGGACGGAGATCGCCGTGGCGCCGGCCTCTGCATAGCTCCGCGCGTGCGCCGCCGGATCGAAGGCCGTCCGGATGACGCCGCGGGACGGCGAGGCGCGCTTGATCTCGGCGATGACGGCCGTCGCCGTCGCGGCGGCCAGCGCGGCCCGGAAGCCCCGTCGCGGCTCGTGCCAGTGCGGCAGATCGCGCAGCGCCGCGGGTGCAGCCGCCCGGCGCGCTGCCGCCACGGCCTCACGCGTGTGGGCCAGGATGTCGTCGAGGATCATGACGGGATCAGCCCGCGGCCTCCGCCGCTCGCCCTCGCCGCGTGAAGCGGGCGAGGCGCTCGAGTGTCGCCGCGGCGCCACCCGAGTCGATCGCGGCCTGCGCGCGCCCCACCCCGTCGGCCAGGCCCGCGGCCGCGCCTGCCACGACGAGCGCCGCCGCCGCGTTCAGGCAGACGACGTCGCGCGCCGGACCGGGCTCGCCGGCCAGAACGCCTCGCACGCGAGCCGCCGACTCGGCCACCGAGCCGACCCGCAGGACCGCGTTCGGCGCCGGCCGCAGCCCGGCGCCGGCCGCGTCGATCGTGAAGGTGCGTACCCCCCCCGCGCCGACCTCCGCCACGGCCGACGGCCCCTCGAGGGCGAGCTCGTCCAGACCGCCGGCTCCGTGCACGACCCAGGCCCGCTCGCTGCCGAGGGCTGCGAGCGCCCGGGCGACGGGCTCCACCAGGCGGCGCTCGCCGACGCCGACCACCTGTCGACGGATGCCGGCGGGGTTCACCAGCGGACCGAGCAGGTTGAAGATCGTGCGCACGCCGAGCTCGCGGCGCACCGCGCTCACGCGCGCGAGGAGCGGATGGAGCGCGGGCGCATACAGGAAGGCGATTCCGACCTCGCGCAGACAGGCACCGAGGAGGTCCGGCGACTGCTCCACCGCGACGCCCATCTCCTCGAGGAGATCCGCGCTCCCGGCGCTTCCCGAGACGGCGCGATTGCCGTGCTTCGCCACCGGGATGCCCGCTGCCGCGACGACCAGCGCGGCGGCGGTGGACACGTTGAACGTGCGGGCTCCGTCACCACCCGTGCCGCAGGTGTCGACGGCCTCGGCGGGAACGCCGGGGATCCCGATGGCGTGCGCGCGCAGCACGCGCGCGGCCCCGACCAGCTCGTCGACGTGCTCGCCCTTCTGGCGGAGCCCGACCAGGAGTGCCGCGACCTGCGCCGGCGTGGCATCGCCGCGCAGCACGGCCTCCATGACCGCCGCCATCTCGGATTCGCCGAGATGGCCGCCGCCGAGCACGCGCTGGATGGCCGCCTGCGGCGTCATCGCGGCGTGGCGGCGCGGGCCGGGAGGCGGCCGAGGAAGTTGCCGAGGAGTCGCTTCCCCTCCAGCGTCAGGATCGATTCGGGGTGGAACTGCACGCCCTCCACGAAGGCGCTCCGGTGCCGCACGCCCATGATCTCGCCCTCGGCCGTCCACGCGGTCCGCCGCAGCACCGCGGGCAGCGTGCCGGGGTCGATCACCAGGGAATGATAGCGGGTCGCGTCGAAGGGATCGGGCAGGCCGGCGAAGACGCCCGTGTCGTCGTGATGGATGGGCGAGGTCTTGCCGTGCATGATGCGCGGCGCGCGTACCACGTCGCCGCCGAAGGCGGCGCCGATCGCCTGGTGGCCCAGGCAGACCCCGAGGATCGGGACCTCGCCGGCGAACCGCTGGATCAGCGGCACCGAGATGCCGGCCTCGCGCGGAGTGCAGGGCCCCGGCGAGATGACGATGCCGTCCGGCGCCAGCTCCACCACGTCGTCGAGGCCGACGGCGTCGTTGCGCCGTACCTCGACCTCCGCTCCGAGCTCGGCGAGATACTGCACCAGGTTGTAGGTGAAGGAGTCGTAGTTGTCGATCATGAGCAGCCGCGGCGGCATCACAGGCCTTCCGCCAGCCGCACCGCATTCACCACCGCCCGCGCCTTGTTCACGCACTCGCGATGCTCGGCCTCGGGATCGGAGTCGGCGACGATCCCGGCACCCGCCTGGATGAAGGCGCGGCCGTCGCGCATGAGCACGGAGCGGATGGCGATCGCCGTGTCCATCGCGCCGCCGTAGCCGAAGTAGCCCACCGCCCCGCCGTAGATGCCCCGGCGCACCGGCTCGAGCTCCTCGATGATCTCCATGGCGCGGATCTTGGGCGCGCCGCTCAGCGTACCGGCCGGGAACGTCGCGCGGAAGGCGTCGAAGCAGTCCCGTCCCGGCTCGAGCCGCCCGCGCACGTTCGACACCAGGTGCATCACGTGCGAGTAGCGCTCGATCACGAAGCGCTCGGTGACCTCCACCGTCCCGACCTCGGCCACGCGTCCCACGTCGTTGCGCCCGAGATCGAGCAGCATGACGTGCTCGGCGAGCTCCTTCGGATCGGAGGCGCAGCTCGTCGGCGAGCGCGGCGTCGTCGCGCTCGCCGGTGCCGCGCGGCCGCGTGCCGGCGATCGGCCGGACCACCAGCTCGCCGCCCTCCACCCGCGCCATCACCTCGGGCGACGCGCCTGCCAGGGCGTGCGCGCCGAGCGCGAGGTAGAACATGTACGGCGACGGGTTCACGGTGCGCAGGCAGCGGTAGACGTTGAAGGGCGCGGCGGCCAGCGGCATCTCGAAGCGCTGCGCCAGCACCACCTGGATGACGTCGCCGGCACGGATGTACTCCTTGGCGCGCGCCACCATGCCCTGGTACGCCTCCGGGGTGAGATTGGCGCGCACCTCTTCGGGCGCGCCACCGCGCGCGACGGGTGCGACCGGTCCGACCGCTGGCGTTCCCAGCCGGTCGACCAGCTCGTCGATGCGGGCGACCGCGGCGTCGTAGGCGTCGTCCGGCGAGACGCCGTCTCCCACGTGCGCGTGCGACACCACGCGGATGGTCTGCGCCACGTTGTCGAACACCAGCACGCTCTGGACCAGGAGCATGCAGAGATCCGGCAGAAGCAGGTCGTCCTCTGCCAGGGCCGGCAGCCGTTCCAGGCTGCGCACCACGTCGTACCCGACGTAGCCGACCGCCCCGCCCACGAAGCGCGGCAGCCCCGACACGGGCACCGCACGATAGGCGGCGAGGAGCCGCTTCAGCTCGCCGAGCGGGTCGTCGGTCGCCCAGCGCTCGACGCCTCCACCGGGCGTCTCGAGCTCGACCTCGCGCCCGCGCACGCGGAGCACCCGTGCGGGCTCCGTCCCGAGAAAGGTGAAGCGGCCCCAGCGCTCGCCGCCCTGCACGCTTTCGAGCAGGAACCCGTAGGGCCCGCGGCGGATCTTCAGGAAGGCCGAGACCGGGGTTTCCAGATCGGCGAGGATGTCCCGGCTGAGGGGGATCAGGTTCCCTGCCTCGACGAGCCCCCGGAAGTCCTCGCGTGGCGGCCACACGGCCCCGGCGCGCCGTCCCCAGGCGGGCGCTCTCGGGAGCGCTGCGCTCATTGGGACGCCACGTAGGCCCGGGAGACGCCCTCCCGATCGCGCAACCGCCGCATCACCTGCTCGGCCTGCTCCGCGCTGGCGTAGCGTCCCACGCGCAGGCGGTACCACGTGCCGCCGTCGCGCGGGACCGCTTGCACGGTGGCGTCGAAGCCCCGCCGGGCGAGGTTGGCGCGCATCGCCTCGGCCTCGGAGCGGTCGCGGGTCGAGGTGGCCTCGACGGTGAAGGCTCCACTCCTGGGTGGCGACGTCGTCGCGCGGGCCGCCGTCGTTCGGTCCTTCGCCGTCGGCACCGTCCCGGTCTTCGCGCCGCTCGCGGCGGGAGACCTGGCGGGGGCCGCGGCCCCCGGCTTCGACGGCCGCGCCGTCGCGGATCTCGCCCGCGGCGCCGTCGCGGGCCCGGCCGCAGTCGGCTTCGTCGGGACCGCCGCTCCCGGCTTCGCCGGCGGGGCCGTCCTGGACGCCACCTGCACCTTTCCGGTCGCGGCGCCCTGCGGCGCACCGCTGGCCTTCGGCGAGGCCGCCGGCAGCGCCGGCTTCTGCTCGGCCGGCCGGATCGGACCGGCCTTGGACCGCGCGGGGGTTGCGTCCGTGTGCCCCGTCGGCACCAGCGTGTCGTAGAAGGTGAACTCGTCGCCGCTCTTCGGCCGCTGCCCCTCCGGCGGCGGCTGCGTGGTCACCGGCAGCCGGACGCCGCGGTCCTCCCCCGCGGGGACGCGCTCCTGGATCCGATTGCCGGTATAGAAGCCGATGCCGTAGACCACCGCGCAGCTCACCATCCAGACCCCGACGAGGATGGCGCGCTCGACCAGCCGCAACCCCGGACGCGGATTCTCTCCCATCTTCCCCTCCTCACATCCGCCCGGCCGCTGCGACGCCGCACAACCGGAGGGCATCGGACAGCACGTGCTGCGCGCATGCCCCCAGCGCGAGCCGCGCCTGGGTCAGGACACCGTCCGCCGTGAGCATGCGGTGGCGGTTATAGTAGCGATGGACCGCCGCGGCGAGCGTCAGAGCGTGGCCGGCGACGGCGTGCGGCTCGAGCGCGTGCGCCGCCCGCTCGACCACGTCGGGCCACACGACCACCTGGCGCAGCACCTCGGCCTCCGCCTCGCCGAGTGGTGCGAGATCGGGACGGGGCTCGCGGGCGACGCCGGCGATTGCGGCCTCGCGCAGCACGCCGGCGAGGCGGGCATGCGCAAGCTGGACACGGCCGAGCGGGTTGTCCGCATCGCGGCGCTTCGCCTGCTCCAGATCCACGTCGAGCGCCCTGCCTGATCGCCCCAGCAGGAGAAAGAACCGCCCCGCATCGTCGCCGATCTCTCGCACGACGTCCGGCCAGCCGACGTCGGATGAGCGCACGATCTCCCCGCCCCTCGCGAGCCCGACCGGAGCCGCCGGGACGAGCCGGAGCACTGCGGGATCGACGGCGGCGCGCAGCCGATCTGCAGAAGCGCCGTCATCCACCTCGACGACCGCGGCGAGAAGGTCGACGCCCTCCGTGGCGGCCGAATCCGCGGCGTCCTCGGCGGGCGCGGTCGAGCGCTCGCGCGGGTCGACGGCCCAGCCGCTGGCCTCGAGAAGGCGCGCCACGCTTCCGGCGAGCACCGCGCAGCGCGCCTGCGCCAGGCTCGGCCCCTCCTCCCGTGCTGCGACCTGCAGGACACGGGCCCGGCGGCCGCGCCCGACAGAGCTGCGCCCGTAGGCGCGGCCGGCCGTCACCGCCTCGTCGAGCAGCATGTGCCAAAAGGCCGCGCCGAACCGGAAGTTCACGAATCCCGGCCCTGCCACCTCGACGCCGCTCAGCCATCGGCAAGGGTCGCGTAGGCGGTCGAGGAGGACCTCCGCGATGTCCTGCGGCGGTCGCCCCATCTCGCGGGCGAGCATCATCGCCACGTCGCAGGTCAGGTCCCCGAAGGCCGGGTCGGCGGGCTCGTGCACCGCGTAGGCGGGCACGCTGCGGACCCGGAGCAGTCCCCCCTCGATGGCGTCGGTCAGCGCTTCCCGGACGAGCGCGTCAACGTGCGATCGCACGCCAAAGCCAGTTCCCGGCGGCGCGCGTGTCGGAGACCCCGGGGGCATCCATGGGGCGCGTTGTACCGGCGCCCCCGGGCGCCGTCAACCGGCGCACGCGCGCGCGCGCCGCGCCTCACCCCGCGGCGGCGCGCCGGCGCGGCGTCTCGGTCTTTCGGGTGTCCTTGCCCGTGTCCTTGCGGCGCGCCGGCTTCTTCTTCTTGCCGGTCCCGTCCGTGCCCTGACCCGGGCGGTCCACCAGCTCGACCAGCGAGAGCGCCGCCGCGTCCCCGGGGCGCACCCCGAGCTTGACCACCCGGACATAGCCTCCCGCACGTCCCGCATAACGCGGAGCGAGCTCGGCAAAGAGCTTCCGTACCACGCTCGCCTGTTGCACCAGCGCGGCGGCCCGGCGGCGCGCGTGCAGCGTGCCGTCCTTGCCGAGCGTGATCATGCGATCACCCCAGCGCTTGAGCTCCTTGGCCTTCCCATCCGTCGTCCGCACCGCCTCGTGCTCGAGGAGCGCCGTCACCAGGTTGCGCAGCAGGGCGCGACGGTGTGCCGGTGAGCGGCCGAGCTTCTTCCCTGCGACCCGATGGCGCATGGCTCAGGCGGTCTCCCGCTCGCGCGCCAGGCGCCGGCGGTCGAGCTCCTCGCGCGGCGGGAAGTTCTCGAACCGCATGCCCAGGCCGAGACCCATCTCGTGGAGGATCTCCTTGATCTCGTTCAGCGACTTGCGGCCGAAGTTCTTGGTCTTGAGCATCTCCTGCTCGGTCTTCTGCACCAGCTCGCCGAGGTAGCGAATGTCGGCGTTCTGCAGGCAGTTCGCGGAGCGCACGCTGAGCTCGAGATCTTCGACTGGCCGGAACAGGTTCTCGTTGACCGGCGACTCGCGGCTGGCCTCGCCCGGCGCGCCGGCCGGCTGCTCCTCGAAGTTGACGAAGATGCCGAGCTGGTCCTGAAGGATGCGCGCGGCGTACGCGACCGCGTCCTCGGGCCGCACGCTCCCGTCGGTGTGCACCTCGAGGGTCAGGCGATCGTAGTCGGTGCGTTGTCCGACGCGGGCATTCGTCACCGTGAAGTTGACCTTGGTGATCGGCGAGAAGACCGCGTCGATCGGGACCGTCCCGACCGGGTCCTCCTCACGCTTGTTGCGCTCCGCGGGCACGTAGCCGCGGCCGAGCCGGATCACCAGCTCCATGTCGAGCTCCGCGTCCTTCGCCAGCGTGGCGATGTGCTGGCGGGGATTGAGGATCTCGACCCGCGCGTCGGCCTGGATGTCGGCCGCCGTCACCTCGGACGCCCCGCGCGCCCGGATGTGCGCGAGCTCCTCGGAGGCGCCGTCGTTCAGCTTGACGCGAACCTCCTTCAGGTTGAGCACGACGTCGGTCACGTCGTCCGCCACCCCGGGAAGGGTGGAGAATTCGTGCAGCACGCCGCTCACGCGGACCGCGACGATGGCCGCGCCCTGCAGCGACGACAGCAGCACGCGCCGGAGCGCGTTGCCGATGGTCGTGCCGTAACCACGCTCGAACGGCTCGCCGAAGAACTTCCCGTAGGTCGGGGTGAGACTCTTCTCCTCGACCTCGAGGCGCTTCGGCTTGATCAGGTCACGCCAGTTGCTCTGCAGCACGGCGTCGGGAGAAAACGACTGGGTATCTTCAAACTCCATGGGCGCCTTCCTCTGTTCCCGTCGGCTACTTGGAATAGAGCTCGACGACCAGCTTCTCGTTGATGGGCATCGTCAGATCCGACCGCGCAGGAAGCGACTTCACGCGGCCGGCGAACGCCTCTGGGGTGATCTCGAGCCAGTCCGGCACTCCGCGCCGCTGCGCCAGCTCGAGGGACTCCTGGATGCGGGCCACCTTCTGGCTGCGGTCGCGCACGCTCACCGTGTCTCCCGCCCGGACCAGGAACGACGGCACGTTGACCTTGCGGCCGTTCACCCGGAAGTGGCCGTGGCGCACGAGCTGCCGCGCCTCGGCGCGCGAGGTGGCGAACCCGATGCGGTAGACGGTGTTGTCGAGCCGGCGCTCGAGCAGCTGGAGCAGCGTCTCGCCGGTCACGCCCTTGGCGCGGTCCGCCATCGAGAAATACCGCCGGAACTGCCCCTCGAGGATGCCGTACATGCGGCGCAGCTTCTGCTTCTCGCGCAACTGGACCGAGTACTCCGAGAACTTCGGGCGCGCCTGGCCATGCTCCCCGGGTGGGTAGTTGCGGCGCTCGATGGCGCACTTGTCGGTGTAGCAGCGCTCGCCCTTGAGGAACAGCTTGAGTCCCTCACGACGGCACAGACGGCAAACCGCTCCGGTGTATCGTGCCACGTGCGACTCCTCAGACCCGGCGCCGCTTCGGCGGCCGGCAGCCGTTGTGCGGGATCGGGGTGACGTCCTTGATGATGCTCACGGTGAAGCCCGCCGCCTGCAGGCTGCGCAGCGCGGATTCACGGCCCGAGCCCGGGCCCTTCACGAACACCTGCACGTGGCGCATGCCGAGATCGGCCGCCTTGCGTGCAGCCGCCTCCGCCGCCACCTGCGCCGCGAAGGGCGTCCCCTTGCGCGAGCCCTTGAAGCCGCACGACCCCGCGCTCGACCAGACGAGCACGTTGCCCTGCGGGTCACTGACGGTGATGATCGTGTTGTTGAACGTCGAGTGAATGTGGAGCACGCCCTCCGCCACGAGCCGCTTCGACTTCTTGCGGCGAGCCGGTGCGGCCTCGGGCGCGGCGGGTCTCCCGCCGCTCGACTCCTGCTGCTTTGCCACGAGTCCTCCTTGTGTTTCCCGTATGGACTAGCCCTTGGAGGGCGCGGCTTTCTTCCCCGCGACGGTGCGTCGCGGGCCCTTCCGCGTCCGGGCGTTGGTGTGCGAGCGCTGGCCGCGCACCGGCAGATTCCGCCGATGCCGCAGGCCGCGGTAGCAGCCGAGGTCGACCAGGCGCTTGATGTTCGTCGTCGTGTCACGGCGGAGATCGCCCTCGACCTTGTACGAGGCATCGATCTCGCGCCGGATCCGCGTGACGTCGTCGTCGGTCAGCTCGTCGCTCTTGCGTCCCGGATCGACCTGCGCCGCGGCACAGATGCGGAGCGCCGCAGACCGGCCGATGCCGTAGATGTAGGTGAGTGCGATCTCCATGCGCTTGTTGCGCGGCAGATCGACCCCTGCGATGCGTGCCATTTCGTTCCTGCCCTTCCTGTCTCTGCCTGTTCTTCGGGCCTATTCCTGGGGGACTCTTCCTGGGGCCTATCCCTGGCGCTGCTTGTGCCGCGGGTTCGAGCACAGGACGCGCACGACGCCCTGGCGCCTGATCACCTTGCATTTCCGGCAGATCGGCCGGACCGATGCTCGTACCTTCATGTGGTCACTTCCTCACGTCGTGGTCCCGCTCAGGGCCGGCTCAAGATATAGGGTCCGTCCGCCATGACGGCAACGGAGTGCTCGAAGTGCGCCGACAGGCGCCCATCCCGGGTCGCCGCGGTCCACCCGTCGTCCTTGACGTATACCTCGGGACCCCCGGCGTTCACCATCGGCTCGATCGCGAGCACCAGCCCCTCCGAGAGCTTCACCCCCCGCGTCCCGGTCCGGTAGTTCGGTACCTGGGGATCCTCGTGCAGGCTGCGCCCGATGCCGTGGCCGACGAACTCGCGCACCAGCGAGAAGCCGGCGCCCTCGGCGACGTCCTGGATGGCTCCGGAGATGTCGGCGATGTGCGCCCCGGGCCGGATGGCCTCGATCCCGGCGGCCAGCGCCGCCGCGGTCACGTCCATCAGGCGCTGCGCCTCGGGGGACGTCCGGCCCACGGAGACGGTGCGGGCCGCGTCGCCGAAGTACCCCTCGCAGCACACGCCGAAGTCGAGGCCGACGAGGTCGCCGTCGCGCAGCACGCGCTCGCGGGACGGGATGCCGTGCACTACCTCGTCGTTCACCGAGATGCAGATCGAGGCCGGGAACGTGCGGCCGCCCACGACGTAGCCCTTGAAGGCCGGCCGTGCGCCCCGCTTGTGGGTGAGCTCCTCGGCGAGCGCGTCGAGCTCCGCGGTGCTGACTCCCGGCCGCACCCGGGACGCGACCGCGGCCAGGATCTCGGCCACGATACCGCTCGATCGCCGCATGCGCTCGATCTCGTCGGGGGACTTGAGCAGGATCATGGCAGGTTCGCCCGGATGCGTCCGAAGACGTCGTCCTGGGTCCCGGTTCCCTGCACCGGGCGCAGGAGTCCCGAGGCGCGATAGTAGTCCGCCACGGCCATCACCTCGCGCGCGTGCAGATCGAGGCGGATCGCGATCTGATCGGGCCGGTCGTCCTCGCGCTGGTAGAGCTCCCCGCCGCAGCGGTCGCAGCGTGCCGGGTGCTCGGGCGGATTCGACGACGCATGGTACATCGCCCCGCAACCGCGGCACACCAGACGGCCCGACAGCCGGCGGATCAGCTCCTCGCGCGGCACCTCGACGGCAACGACGGCGTCGAGGCAGGCGCCGCGCTTGCTCAGCAGCCGCTCGAGCTCGTGCGCCTGCGGCACCGTGCGCGGGAAGCCGTCGAGGATGAAGCCGCGCGTGCAGTCGGCGGCTTCCAGGCGTTGCTCCACCAGGCCGATGACCACCTCGTCCGGGACCAGCTGTCCCGCATCCATGTACCGCCGCGCGGCGGCACCGAGCGAGCTGCCATCATGCTCGGCCGCGCGGAGCATGTCACCCGTCGAGATCTGCGGGACGCCGACGGCCTGTTGCAGGAGGCGGGCCTGTGTCCCCTTGCCGGCGCCGGGAGGTCCCAGCATCACCACGCGCACGTCACCTCCCTCACCGCCTGCCCCGGATCCGTCCGCGCTTCATGAACCCCTCGTAGCTCCGGGAGATCATGTGCGTCTCCATGGCCGCGATGGTGTCGAGGGCGACGCCGACCACGATGAGGAGCGCGGTGCCCCCGAAGTAGAAGGGGACACGCAGCTGGGAGATGAGGATCGTCGGGAGCACGCAGATCGCCGCGACGTAGAGGGCGCCCGCCAGCGTGATGCGCACCAGGATCCGATCGATGAAGTCCGCCGTGCGCGGTCCCGGTCGGATGCCGGGGATGTAACCGCCGAACTTCTTCAAATTGTCGGACACGTCACTCGGGTTGAAGGTGACGGCGGTGTAGAAGTAGCAGAAGAAGATGATCAGCCCGACGTCGACCAGGCTGTAGACAATCGAGCCCGGGGTCAGGGCATGCGAGACCCTCTGGGCGATCGGGTTGTCGCCGAACATGCTCGCGATGCTGGCCGGGAAGAGCAGCACGGACGAGGCGAAGATGGGCGGGATGACGCCCGCCGTGTTGACCTTGAGCGGCAGGTGCGAGCTCTGCCCGCTGTAGACCCTGCGCCCCACCACGCGCTTCGCGTACTGCACCGGGATGCGGCGCTGGCCGCGCTCCATGAAGATGATCACGGCGACGACGATCACGGCGACGACCGCCATGAAGAGCGCCGCGAAGATCGACAGCTCTCGCTGGCGGACGAACTCCAGGGTGGTGAGGACGGCGTTCGGCAGCTGCGCCACGATGCCGGCGAAGATGATCAGGGAGATGCCGTTGCCGATGCCGCGCTCCGTCATCTGCTCGCCGAGCCACATGATGAATGCCGTCCCGGTCGTGAGCGTGATCATGGTCATGATGCGGAATCCCCACCCCGGCGCGAACACCACGCCGGCGCCGCCCGGCGCCTGGATGCTCTCGAGACCGGCCGAGATGAAGAAGCTCTGCACCAGGGACAGCGCGACCGTGCCGTAGCGCGTGTACTGCGTGATCTTGCGCCGGCCGATCTCGCCTTCCTTCGACAGCTTCTCGAGGTAGGGGATGACGACGGTGAGGAGCTGGAGGATGATGCTCGCGCTGATGTACGGCATGATGCCGAGCGCGAAGATCGAGAAGCGCTCGAGCGCGCCGCCCGAGAACAGGTTGACCAGGCCGAGGATGTTGCTGCGGGCGTTGGCGAAGAACTGCGCCAGCGCCTGGCCGTCGATCCCGGGCGTGGGCACGTGGCAACCCAGGCGAAAGACGGCGAGGGCTCCTGCCGTGAAGGCCACCCGCTTGCGCAGCTCGGGCATCCGGGACGCGCTGGAGAATCCCTCAAGCACCGAGCACCTCCACGGTGCCGCCCGCGGCGGAGATCGCCTCCCGTGCGCCCGCGCTGAAGGCGTGGGCGCGCACGGTGAGGGCGTGCGCCAGCGACCCCTTGCCCAGGCACTTCACGAGGCCGCGCTTGTGGATCAGGCCGTGCGCCCGGAGGTCGTCCGGCCCGACCGTCGTGCCGGCGGGGAACCCCGCAAGCTGCCCGATGTTGACGACGGCGTAGGTGGTGCGTGCCAGGGGACGGAAGCCGCGCTTGGGGAGACGGCGCTGGAGCGGCATCTGGCCGCCCTCGTACCCGGGCGGGCTGTTGCCGCCCGACCGCGACAGGCGTCCCTTGTGGCCCCGCCCGGCCGTCTTGCCGTTGCCCGAGCCGGGACCGCGCCCGATGCGTCGCCGGCGGCGCGTCGCCCCCGGGGCGGGGTGAAGATGGCCGAGGTCCATGCCGCTAGCCCTCCGTCTCCACCAGGTGCGCCACCGCGCGCAGCATGCCACGGACGGGGGGCGAGTCCTTCAGGATGACGGAGCGGCCGAGCCGGGTGAGCCCGAGGCCGCGCAGCGTGGCGCGCTGACGCGGGCTCGTCCCGATGGCGCTCCGCCGGAGAGTGGCCTTGACGATGCGCTCGCTCATCCGTGCAGCTCGGCGACCGTCTTGCCGCGCAGCGCCGCCACCTGGTCCGGCTTCCGCAGCGTGCGCAGCGCCTCCATCGTGGCGCGTACCATGTTGTTGGGGTTGTTCGATCCGATGCACTTCGTGAGCACGTTGGCCAGTCCAGCCAGCTCGACCACCGCCCGCACGCCGCCGCCCGCGATGACGCCGGTGCCGTCCGACGCGGGCTTGAGCAGCACCTCACCGGCGCCGAACCGCCCGGTCACCTCGAAGGGGATGGTGCCCTCGATCAGCGGTACGTCCACCATGTCCTTCTTGGCTTTCTCGATACCCTTGCGGATGGCCTCGGGAACTTCCTTCGCCTTGCCGAGCCCGAAGCCGACGCGCCCGGCGCTGTCGCCGACCACGACGAGCGCGCTGAAGCTGAACCGCCGCCCGCCCTTCACGACTTTCGCCACGCGGTTGATGTGGACGACCTTCTCCTTCAGCTCGGCGCCTCGATCGTCGACGATGCGTCTGGGGCTGCTGGGACCCGACTGTGCCATGTCTCGCCTTCTTTCAGAACTGGAGGCCGCCCTCGCGCGCACCATCCGCCACTGCGCGCACGCGGCCGTGATACAGGAAGCCATTGCGGTCGAACACCACGCGCTTGATGCCCTTCTCCTGGCAGCGGCGCGCGGTGAGCAAGCCGACCTGCTTGGCGGCGCCGACGTCGGCGGTCTTCGCCAGCTGCGGCCGCAGCTCGGCGGTGAGCGTCGACACTGCGAGGATCGTGCGGCGGGACTCGTCCGTGATCACCTGCACGTAGATGTGGCGGTCGCTGCGATATACCGACAGGCGCGGGCGCTCGTCGGTGCCACGCACCCGACGGCGTACACGGTCCCGGCGGCGGCCTCGCGCTTCGACTCGCGTAACCGACATCAGCGTGCTCCCGCCGCGGCCTTGCCGGCCTTGCGGCGAATGGTTTCCGTCGCGTACTTGATGCCCTTGCCCTTGTACGGCTCCGGCGGACGCAGCCGCCGGACGGCCGCTGCCGTCTGGCCGAGCATCTCGCGATCGCCCCCCTCGAGCGTCACCACCACCTGGCGCTCGACCTTGGCGGTGATGCCGGGCGGCAGCTGGTAGGCGATCGGGTGAGAATAGCCGAGGGTCAAGAAGAGGACATTGCCGCGCGCCTCGGCACGGTAGCCCACGCCGCTGATCTCGAGCACCTTGGTGAAGCCCACCCCGGCGCCCTGGACCATGTTGGCGAGAAGCTTGCGCGTCAGGCCATGAACGCTGCGCGCGCGGCGGGAGTCGTCGCGGCGATGCACGAGCGCGGTCTTGCCCTCGATCGTGACGGAGACCTCGGGCTCGAGCGTGCGCGTGAGGGTGCCCTTCGGTCCCTCGACGCGAATCGTTCCGTCGCTCACGTGCAGCTTCACCGTGTCCGGAATGGAGACGGGCATGCGTCCGATGCGTGACATGGCGTCCTCAGGGGTCCTTCGTGGTCGGTATCGTCGTCACCGTCCGGTCACCAGATCTGGCAGATCACCTCGCCGCCCACGCCCTGGCGGCGTGCCTCGCGGTCGGGGAGGATGCCCTTGGGCGTCGAGAGGATGCTGACGCCGAGCCCCCGGCGCACCGAGGG
The DNA here is from genome assembly GCA_963815115.1 of uncultured delta proteobacterium. Lineage (GTDB taxonomy): Bacteria > Desulfobacterota > Binatia > DP-6 > DP-6 > CAVQLX01. The sequence continues at coordinate 316,544 of CAWFFN010000008.1, forward strand.
GATCTCGCCGCTTCCGACGTAGACGCGCAGGCTCGGACGGCTCACCCGGCGGATACCGGTGATCACCGGGTGGCGGGTCTGGTCGTAGCGCAGTCCGAGCCGCAGGGTGGGGAACTGCCCCTCCTGGACCATCGCGGCCTCGCCGAGGTAGCCCTCGTCGACGAGCACGCGCGCGATGGCCTCCTTGTGCCGGGACCACGGCACGTCGACGCTGGCCTTGCGCGCACCGGCGCCGTTGCGGATGCGCGTCAGCATGTCCGCGATGGGATCGGTCATCATGGGCGGATCACCAGCTCGCCTTCACGAGACCCGGAATCTGCCCCTTGCGGGCGAGGCCGCGCAGGCAGAGGCGGCACATCCGGAAGCGCCGGTAGAAGGCCCGCGGACGCCCGCAGAGCGGACAGCGGTTGTAGGCCCGGACCCGGAACTTCGGGGGCCGGGATGCTTTCACCATGAGACAGGTCTTGGCCATGGATCGATCCTTCAGGCCCGGAAGGGCATGCCGAGGCCGCGCAGCAGCGCCTTGCCCTCGGCGTCGGTGCGAGCGGTGGTGCAAATCACGATGGTCAGTCCTTTGATCTTGTCGACCTTGTCGAGGTTGATCTCCGGGAAGATCACCTGCTCCCGGAGTCCCAGCGAGTAGTTGCCGCGACCGTCGAAAGACCGGTCGGGCACTCCCTTGAAGTCGCGCACCCGTGGCAGCGCGGCAGCCACGAGCCGGTCGAGGAACTCGTACATGCGGTCGCCCCGCAACGTCACCATGGTACCGATGGGCATCCCCTCGCGCAGCTTGAAGTTCGAGATCGCCTTCTTCGCCTTGGTGATCACCGGCTTCTGCCCGGCGATGGCGGTCAGCTCCTCCACCGCCGAGTCGATGATCTTCGGGTTCTGGACCGCCTCTCCCAGGCCCATGTTGAGGATGATCTTCTCGAGGCGCGGAACGGCCATGATGTTGCCGTAGCCGAGCTCGCGCATGAGCGCGGGGGCGACCTCGGAGCGGTATCGTTCGCGCAGGCGGGACGCCATGATCACCCCTGCTCCAGCGTGTCGCCGCAGCGCCTGCACACGCGCACGCCGCGCCCGTCCTCGAGACGGCGGTGACCGATCCGCGCCGGCTTGTTGCACCGGGCGCAGAGCAGCACGACGTTCGAGGCGTGGACCGAGGCTTCCTTCTCGACGATGCCGCCCTGCTGCTGGACCCCGCGCGGCTTCACGTGCCGCTTGACCAGATTGAGGCGCTCGATCAGGACGCGGTCGCGCTCGCTCAGCACACGGAGAATCTTGCCCGTCTTGCCACGCTCGCGCCCGGCGATGACGATCACGGTGTCGTTCCTGCGCAGCCGCTGTACCGCCATGCTCACAGCACCTCGGGCGCGAGCGAGATGATCTTCATGAACCGCTTCGCACGCAGCTCGCGAGCGACCGGGCCGAAGATACGCGTGCCCACCGGCTCGCGAGCGTTGTCGATGAGCACCGCCGAGTTGGTGTCGAACCGGATGTAGGAACCGTCGGTCCGCCCGATCTCCTTCGCGGTACGCACCACCACCGCCTTCATCACGTCGCCCTTCTTCACCTTCGCGTTCGGGATGGCCTCCTTGACGGAGACCACGATGATGTCGCCGACCGAGGCGTACTTGCGGCGGCTGCCCCCGAGGACCTTGATGCAGAGGACCTTCCGGGCACCGCTGTTGTCGGCCACGTCGAGCACGCTCTCGACCTGGATCATCCCGGGATCCCCGGATCGGCGAGCGATTCGTTGCGCCCGAGCACTGCCTGCACCGTCCAGCGTTTCTGCGCCGACAGGGGCCGCGATTCGACGATGCGCACGCGGTCACCGACGCGACAGCGGTTGGTCTCGTCGTGCGCCTTGTAGCGAGCACGGCGGCGACGGAACTTGTGGTAGCGCTGGTGGCGCACGAGGCGCTCCACGACGACGACCACGGTCTTGTCCATCTTGTCGGACACCACCAGGCCGTCGCGCACCTTGCGCCGGGTCGTCGTCGTCGTCGGGGATGTCATCGCACGCCTCCGGGCTCTGCCGTGCGCTCGCGCAGCAGCGTCTTCACGCGCGCCAGCGCCCGCCGTGCCTCGCGCATCTTCATGGGATCGGGCAGCTGCGCCGTGGCGCGCTTGAGCCGGAGATGAAAGACCTCGCCGACCAGCTCGCGCTCGCGGGCGCGCAGCTCGTCGACGCTCAGCTCCTTCAGCTCCCGCAGCTTCACAGTGCGCCTCCCGCGTGGCGCTCGCGCACCTGCGTCGGCAGCGACAGCTTGGCGGCGGCCAGCTTGAGCGCCTGGCGAGCGGCGTCGCGCTCCACTCCCTCCATCTCGAAGAGCATGCGGCCGGGCTTGACCACCGCCACCCACATCTCGGGCGATCCCTTACCCTTGCCCATGCGCGTCTCCGCCGGCTTCTTGGTGAGCGGCTTGTCCGGGAACACCCGCACCCAGACGCGACCGCCACGCTTGATCGCGCGCGTCAACGCGACGCGGGCCGCCTCGATCTCGCGAGCGCTCAGCCACCCGCGCTCGAGCGTCTGCAGCCCGTAGTCGCCGAAGGCGAGCGACGAGCCGCGCCACGCCGTGCCGCCGCGCCGGCCCTTCTGCATCTTGCGCCACTTGACCTTCTTGGGTGCGAGCATGACGGCGTCGACTCAGGCGCCGGTGGCGGCGCGCTGCTCCTCCTCCTGGCGTGTCAGCACCTCGCCGCGGAAGATCCACACCCGGACGCCGATGATGCCGTGCGTGGTCTTGGCCTCGGCGAAGCCGTAGTTCACGTCGGCGCGCAGCGTGTGCAGCGGCACACGGCCCTCGCGATACCACTCCGTGCGGGCGATCTCCGATCCGCCGAGGCGGCCGGCCGACTGGATGCGGACTCCCTGTGCGCCCATCCGCATGGCGCGTGCGAGCGCTTCCTTCATCGCGCGGCGAAAGGCCACGCGCCGCTCGAGCTGGAGGGCGACGTTCTCCGCGACGAGCTGGGCGTCGACGTCCGGTCGGCGCACCTCGTGGATGTTGATGAAGGTCTCCTTCTTGGTGAGCCGCGACAGCTCCTGCTTGAGCTTCTCGATCTCGGCGCCCTTCTTGCCGATCACGATGCCGGGGCGCGCGGTGTGGATGTTGATCTTCGCCTTGTTCGCCGCGCGCTCGATGTCGATCTTCGAGACGCCTGCGTGATAGAGCCGCTTCTTCAAGAAGTTCCGGGATCTTGATGTCCTCGTGCAGCAGGTCGGAATACTCGCGCCGCGCGAACCAGCGCGAATCCCAGTTCTCGGTGATGTTCAGCCGGAATCCCTTCGGATGGACCTTTTGTCCCACGCTCAGGCCTCCGCGCCGCTGCGGCGCTCGTCGACGATCACGGTGATGTGGCTGCTGCGCTTGAAGACGGGAGTGGCCCGACCATGTGCCCGCGGGGTGAAACGCTTCGCGGTGGGCCCCTCGTCCACCCATACCCGCTTGACGTAGAGCGCGTCCACGTCCACGCGCTGCCCGTGCTCGGCGTTGGCGACGGCCGACTTGAGCGTCTTCGCGACCACGCGAGCGGCGCGCTTCGGGGTGTACTCGAGGATGCCCAGGGCAGCCTCGACCGATTGGCCGCGGATGAGGTCCACCACCAGGCGGGTCTTCTGCGCCGTCATCCGCGAGAATCGGCTGGTCGCGCGTGCTTCCATCGCTACTTCCGCGGCGCCGCTCCGGGCGCTGCCGGCGCGGGCGCGGCGCTCTCGACCTTGCCCTTGCGATCGCCGGAGTGCCCATGGAACGTGCGCGTCGGCGAGAACTCGCCCAGCTTGTGCCCGACGGCGTTCTCCGTGACGAACACGGGGATGAATTTCCGCCCGTTGTGCACGGCGAAGGTGAACCCGACCATCTCCGGGGTCACCGTCGATCGGCGCGACCAGGTCTTCACGACCCGCTTCTCGCCGGACTCGAGCATCGCCCGCACCCGCTTCACGAGGTGGAGATCGACGAAAGGACCTTTCTTTACCGAGCGTGCCACGCTGAGCGACTCCTTGTCGTTCCGGAAGCGTTCTCTACTTGTTCTTGCGGCGCTGGAGGATGAACTTGTCCGTGCGCTTGTTGTGCCGCGTCTTGTAGCCCTTGGTGGGCTTGCCCCAGGGCGTCTGCGGATGATTGCCCTTCGAGCGCCCCTCGCCGCCGCCGTGCGGATGGTCGACCGGATTCATCGCGATCCCGCGCACGTGTGACCGCCGCCCGAGCCAGCGCACCCGGCCGGCCTTGCCGTGCGACAGGTTCTCGTGCTCGAGGTTGCCGACCTGCCCGACCGTGGCCCGGCAGGCCAGGCGCACGCGGCGCAGCTCGCTCGACGGGAGCTTGAGCAACGCGTAGTCACCTTCCTTCGCCATGAGCTGGATGGCGGCGCCGGCGCTCCGCCCGAGCTGCGCGCCGCGGCCCGGTCGCATCTCCACGGCGTGGACCGTCGTGCCCAGCGGGATGCTGGCGAGCGGCAGGCTGTTGCCCGGCTTGATGTCGGCCTGGGGACCGGTCTCGACCGTGGCGCCGACCGCGAGTCCGACCGCCGCCAGGATGTAGCCCCTGGCCCCGTCCGCATATTTGAGCAGCGCGATGCGCGCGGAGCGGTTCGGATCGTACTCGATGGCCTCGACCACGGCGCGCACGCCGATCTTGTCACGCCGGAAGTCGATGACCCGGTAAAGGCGCTTGTGCCCGCCACCCCGGTGCCGCGCGGTCATCCGGCCGCGGTTGTTGCGGCCGCCGGACTTGTGCAGGGGCTCCGTGAGGGACGGCTCGGGACGCGTCTTGGTGATCTCGCTGAAATCGAAGCCGGTGCGGAAGCGACGCCCGGGAGACGTGGGACGGAACTGAATGATCGGCACGACCTAGGCTCCCTCGAAGAAGTCGATGCGGCTGCCCTCGGCGAGCGTGACGTAGGCCTTCTTCCAGTCCGGGCGCCTGCCCATGTGGCGGCCCACCCGACGGATCTTGCCGAGCTGGCGGAAGGTACGGACCTTGGTCACCTTCACCTTGAAGAGCACCTCGATCGCCTGGCGGATCTCGACCTTGTTGGCGCGCGGGTTGACGCGGAAGACGACCTGGTTGCCCAGCTCGTTCACCAGCGTGCCCTTCTCCGTGACCACCGGGCCGAGGACGACGTCGGTGGCGTTCATGTCTCGTCTACCGCCTTGGCTCCCGCCCTGGCGCCCAGGCGCAGCACGACGCGCTCCATGGCCGCGCGGGTCAGGACCAGGTTGGCGTGTCGGAGCACGTCGTACACGTTGAGGCCGTCGGCGATCAGCACCTTGACGCGCGGAAGGTTGCGCGCCGCGCGCTGCACCGCTTCGTCGCGCGCGCCCAGTACCACGAGCACGCTGCCGTCGAGGCCGAGACCCTGCAGGCACTCCAGCATGCGCTTCGTCTTGGCCTCCGGCAGGGAGAGCTCGTCGATCACCACGAGCTTGCCCTCGGCGTGGCGTGCCGCCAGCGCGGCGCGCAGCGCCGCGTGCCGGGCGGAGCGCGGCAGGCGGTAGCCGTAGTCCCGTGGCTGCGGCGGGAAGATGACCGCGCCGCCGCGCCAGAGCGGCGAGCGCGTGCTCCCCGCCCGCGCCCGGCCGGTGCCCTTCTGCCGCCACGGCTTCTTGCCGCCGCCTCTGACGAAGTGCCGCGTCTTGGCCGCCGCGGTGCCAGCCCGGCGGGAGGCGAGCTGGCTCTTCACCATCTCGTACAGGAGGTGCTCGCGCACCGGCCCCGCGACCACCGCCGCCGGCACCACCAGATCGCCCGCCGGGGTCCGCGTCTGCGACACCACCGGGAGCGTCACCGTGGCCTCTTCGTTCCCCTGCGGCGTCACTGGGGCCTCGCCTCCGCTGCTCTCGTCAGCACGACGGTGCCGTTGCGCGCGCCCGGGACGGCGCCGCGCACCAGGATCAGGTGCTCCTCGGGGCGCAGCGCCACCACCACCAGGTTGCGTGTGGTGACGCGCTCGGCGCCCAGGCGACCCGCCATGCGCTTTCCCTTGAACACGCGTCCCGGGTAGGAGCGGTTGCCGATCGAGCCGCCGTGCCGGAAGTACTCGTGCGTCCCGTGGCTCGCCGGGAAGCCGCTGAACTTGTGACGCTTGATCACGCCCGCAGTCCCCCGGCCCTTGCTGACGCCACTCACGTGCACCAGCTGGCCCGGCTCGAACACGTCCGACACGCCGATCTCGGTGCCGACCGCCGGCGCACCGTCATCGCCGTCGGCGAGCCGGAACTCGCGCAGCACCCGGAAGGCGCCAGTTCCCGCCTTCTGGAACTGACCACGCCGCGCCTTCGGGAGGCGTTCGGCCTTGAGCGGCCCGAAGCCGATCTGGGCGGCGGAGTACCCGTCGCGCTCGGCTCGCCGGGTGCCGACGACGGTGCACGGTCCCGCCTGGATGACGGTCACCGGCACGAGGACGCCGTCCTCGTTGTAGACCTGGGTCATCCCCAGCTTGCGCCCGATGAGGCCCGTGAGCATCGTCGCCATGGCCTACTGCAGCTTGATCTCGACGTCGACGCCGGCAGCGAGGTCGAGCTTGCCGAGGGCATCGATGGTCTGCTGGGTCGGCTCCAGGATGTCGAGGAGCCGCTTGTGGGTGCGAATCTCGAACTGCTCGCGCGACTTCTTGTCGACGTGCGGCGATCGGTTCACCGTGAAGCGTTCGATGTGCGTCGGCAGCGGGATCGGCCCCGCAACCCGGCCCCCGGTGCGACGGACCGTGTCCACGATCTCCCGCACCGATTGATCCAGTAGGCGGTGATCGTAGGCTTTCAGCCGGATGCGGATCTTTTCGTTCATCCGCGGGCAATCACTCGAAGATCTTGGTCACCACGCCTGCGCCGACCGTGCGCCCACCTTCGCGGATCGCGAAGCGTAGGCCCTCGTCCATGGCGATGGGCATGATGAGCTCGACTTTGATCTGGATGTTGTCGCCCGGCATCACCATCTCGGTGTTCTCGGGCAGCTCGCACACCCCGGTCACGTCGGTGGTCCGGAAGTAGAACTGCGGACGGTATCCCTTGAAGAACGGCGTGTGGCGACCGCCCTCCTCCTTGGTGAGGATGTAGGCCTCGGCCTGGAACTTCGTGTGCGGCGTGATCGAGCCGGGCTTGGCGAGAACCTGGCCGCGCTCGATGTCCTCGCGCTTCGTGCCGCGCAGCAGGCAGCCGATGTTGTCACCGGCCAGACCCTCGTCGAGCAGCTTGCGGAACATCTCGACGCCGGTGACGACGGTCTTCGTGGTGGCCTTGATGCCGACGATCTCGACCTCTTCGCCGACCTTGATCTTGCCGCGTTCGACGCGGCCCGTGGCCACCGTGCCGCGGCCGCTGATCGAGAACACGTCCTCGACCGGCATGAGGAACGGTTTCTCGATCTCGCGCTTCGGCTCCGGGATGTAGCTGTCGATGGCGTCCATCAGCTGCTGGATGGCCTGCGTGCCGAGCTCACCGGGGTCGCCCTCGAGCGCCTTCAGCGCGCTGCCCCGGATGATGGGGATGTCGTCGCCGGGGAACTCGTACTTGGAGAGCAGCTCCCGCACCTCGAGCTCGACCAGGTCGAGGAGCTCCTTGTCCTCCACCATGTCGACCTTGTTCATGAAGACGACGACGGCCGGCACACCCACCTGGCGGGCGAGCAGGATGTGCTCGCGCGTCTGCGGCATCGGGCCGTCGGTCGCCGCCACCACCAGGATCGCACCGTCCATCTGGGCCGCGCCGGTGATCATGTTCTTGATGTAGTCGGCGTGTCCGGGGCAGTCGACGTGCGCGTAGTGGCGCTTGGCGGTCTCGTACTCGACGTGCGCGGTCGCGATGGTGATGCCGCGCTCGCGCTCCTCGGGGGCCTTGTCGATCTGATCGAAGGCCACGAACTGGCCGAGCCCCTTCGACGCCTGGGTCTTCGTGATCGCCGCGGTCAGCGTGGTCTTGCCGTGATCGATGTGCCCGATGGTCCCCACGTTCACGTGGGGCTTCTTGCGCTCGAACTTCGCCTTCGCCATGGGAATCCTTCCTCCGTCGCCGTCGTTCGCCCGGATCAGCCGGCCTGTGACGCCTCCGCGAGCCGCGCACCGCCCTGACGCAGCGCCTCGGGGCCGATCCCCTTCGGCACGGGCTCGTAGTGCGAGAATTGCATCGTGAACGTCGCCCGACCCTGACTGCGCGACCGCAGGTCCGTCGCGTACCCGAACATCTCCGCGAGCGGCACCGTGGCGGCGATGACCTGGGTGTTGCCACGGGGCTCCTGGCCGCCGATGCGACCCCGGCGTCGATTGATGTCGCTGATCACGTCGCCGATGAAGTCGTCGGGCGTCACCACCTCGAGGCTCATGATCGGCTCGAGGATGACCGGCGACGCCTTGGCCATGGCCTCCTTGAAGGCCATCGAGCCGGCGATCTTGAAGGCCATCTCCGACGAGTCGACCTCGTGATAGGAGCCGTAGGTCACGGTGGCCTTCAGGTCGACCACCGGGTAGCCGGCGAGCACGCCCGATTCCATCGCCTCCTTCACGCCCTTCTCGATCGCCGGGATGTACTCGCGGGGGATCACGCCGCCCTTGGTCCCGTCGACGAACGAGAAGCCCTCGCCCGGCTTCACGGGCTCGAGCTTCAGCACGACGTGGCCGTACTGTCCCCGGCCTCCCGTCTGCCGGATGAAGCGCGTCTCGTGCTCCGTGACCTTGCGGACCGTCTCCTTGTACGCCACCTGCGGCTTGCCGACGTTGGCGTCGACCTTGAACTCCCGCAGCAGGCGATCGACGATGATCTCCAAGTGCAGCTCGCCCATCCCGGAGATGAGCGTCTGCCCGGTCTCCGGATTCGTCGCCACCCGGAACGAGGGATCCTCGGTGGCGAGCCGCTGGAGGGCGCCGCCGAGCTTCTCCTGATCGGCCTTGGTCTTCGGCTCGATGGCAATCGAGATGACCGGATCGGGGAACTCCATGCGCTCGAGTACGATCGGCTTGTTCTCGTCGCACAGGGTGTCGCCCGTGGTCGTGTCGCGAAGCCCCACCGCGGCGGCAATGTCGCCGGCGTAGACCTCCTTGATCTCCTCGCGCTTGTTGGCGTGCATCTTGAGGAGCCGGCCGATGCGTTCCTTCTTTCCCTTCACCGAGTTGAAGACGTAGGAGCCGGAGTTCATCACGCCGGAGTAGACGCGCAGGAAGGTGAGTGCGCCGACGTACGGATCGGTCATGATCTTGAAGGCGAGCGCAGTGAAAGGCGCTTCGTCGCGGGCGGGGCGCTCTTCGTCCTCGCCCGTGTCCGGGTTGACCCCGATCATGGCGGGCACGTCGACCGGAGACGGCAGGAGATCGACGACCGCGTCGAGCAGCGGCTGGACGCCCTTGTTCTTGAAGGCTGAGCCGCAGGTCACGGGCACGATCTTCATCGCCAGGGTACCCGCGCGGATGGCGGTGCGGATCTCGGCCTCGGAAATGGCCTCGCCGTTGAGGTACTTCTCCATCAACGACTCGTCGACGTCGGCGACGCTCTCGAGCAGCTTCTCGCGCGCCGCCGCCGCGGCGTCGGTCAGCTCGGCCGGGATGTCTTCCTCGTGGTAGTCGGCGCCGAGATTCTCGTCATCCCACACGATGGCCTTCATCTTCACGATGTCGACCACGCCGCGGAAGTTCTCCTCGGCGCCGAGCGGCAGCTGCAGCACCACGGGATTGGCATTGAGGCGTTCGCGGATCTGCGAGACGACGCGTGGGAAGTCGGCGCCGACGCGATCCATCTTGTTGACGAAGGCGAGGCGGGGTACGCGGTAGCGGTCGGCCTGCCGCCAGACGGTCTCCGACTGGGGCTCGACGCCTCCCACGCCGCAGAACACCGCCACTGCGCCGTCGAGCACGCGCAGGCTGCGCTCGACCTCGATCGTGAAGTCGACGTGTCCCGGCGTGTCGATGATGTTGATGCGGTGATCGCGCCAGAAGCAGGTGGTCGCGGCCGAGGTGATCGTGATCCCCCGCTCCTGCTCCTGCACCATCCAGTCCATCGTCGCAGTACCCTCGTGCACCTCGCCGATCTTGTAGGAGATGCCGGTGTAGAAGAGGATGCGCTCCGTCGTCGTGGTCTTGCCGGCATCGATATGGGCCATGATGCCGATGTTGCGGGTGCGCTCGAGGGGGACGAGTCGGGCCATGTCGTGGCACGCGTCTGCACTACCAGCGGTAGTGAGCGAAGGCCTTGTTGGCCTCCGCCATGCGATGCGTGTCCTCCTTCTTCTTGATGGTGCCGCCCCGGCCGTTGGCGGCATCGAGTAGCTCGCCAGCGAGCTTGGCGACCATCGACTTCTCCGGCCGCGCCCGCGCGTTCTGCACCAGCCAGCGCATCGCGAGCGAGGTCCGGCGCTGCGGCCTCACCTCGACGGGGACCTGGTAGGTGGCACCGCCGACGCGACGGGGACGGACCTCGACGATCGGCTTCGCCTGGTCGAGGGCGCGCTTGAAGACCGCGAGCGCGTCCTCCTTCGCCCGCTCTCCGACCAGCTCGAGGGCGCCGTACAGGATGCCCTCGACGAGGCTGCGCTTCCCGCCGTGCATCAGCATGCACATGAACTTCGTGACCATCCGGTCCCCGTACTTGGGATCGGGAAGGACGTCCTTTCGCTTGACTTCACCTTTGCGAGGCATGCGCGTGCACCATTGGCTCTCGGGCGGGCGGCACGCCGGGGAACCGCCCCACGCCGCGCGCCCGGAGCTCGCCGGAGTTCACTTCGGTCTCTTGGCTCCGTATTTCGAGCGGCCCTGGCGCCGATCCTGGACACCGATCGAGTCCAGCGTGCCGCGGATGATGTGGTAGCGCACACCCGGAAGGTCCTTCACGCGACCGCCACGGATGAGCACCACCGAGTGCTCCTGGAGGTTGTGCCCGACACCGGGGATGTAGGCCGTGACCTCGATGCCGTTGGTGAGCCGGACACGCGCCACCTTGCGCAGCGCCGAGTTCGGCTTCTTGGGCGTGGTGGTGTAGACGCGCGTGCACACGCCCCGCTTCTGCGGCGAGCGTTGCAGCGCGGGGGCCTTGCCCTTGGCGCTCTGCTTGGCGCGTCCTCGCTTGATGAGCTGGTTGATGGTCGGCATCGGGCGCGATCCGGCTACTCGTACTTCAGAAGAACGGAACTGGCCCTTTTAGGGAGCCCCACCGTTCCTGTCAACCACGGAGCACTCACGCCACCGCCTCCGGCGCCGGTTCGACTGCGCCCTCGGGCTCGGGCGCCGGCTCGTCGGTGACCGCTTCCATGCGATTGTACGCGGCGACGCCGGTTCCCGCCGGAATCAGGCGCCCCATGATGACGTTCTCCTTGAGTCCCACCAGGCGATCGACCTTGCCGTTGATCGAGGCCTCGGTGAGCACCTTCGTGGTCTCCTGGAACGACGCTGCCGAGATGAAGCTCTCGGTCGACAGGCTCGCCTTGGTGATGCCGAGGAGCAGCGGCTCGGCGATGGCCGGCTGCGCCCCCTGCCCGAGGACGCGCTGGTTCTCCTCCTCGAAGCGCCACTTCTCCACCTGGTCGCCGATCAGGAACTCGCTGTCCCCGACGTCCTTGATGCGCACGCGGCGGAGCATCTGGCGCACGATCACCTCGATGTGCTTGTCGTTGATGCGCACGCCCTGCAGGCGATAGATCTCCTGCACCTCGTCCACCAGGTACTTGGCGAGGGCCTTCTCGCCCAGGATGGTGAGGATGTCGTGCGGGTTCGAGCTGCCATCCATGAGCGGCTCACCGGCGCGCACGAAGTCGCCTTCGTGGACGCTGATGTGCTTGCCCTTCGGGATCAGGTACTCGCGCGATTCGCCGACCTCGGGCGTGACGATGACCTTGCGCTTGCCCTTGGTGTCCTTGCCGAACGAGATCACGCCGTCGATCTCCGTCACGACCGCGAACTCCTTCGGCTTGCGGGCCTCGAAGAGCTCGGCCACGCGCGGCAGGCCGCCGGTGATGTCCTTGGTCTTCGTCGTCTCGCGCGGGATCTTCGCGATGATGTCGCCCGCCGCCACGTCCTGGCCCTCGATCACGTTCAGGTGGGCGCCGACCGGAATCAAGTAGCGCGCCTCGCCGCTCGTGATCCGTGCCGTCTGGCCGCCGCTGTCCTTGATGGAGATGCGGGGCCGCCTGTCGAGCTCCTTCGTGTCGACGACCACCTTGGTGGACAGGCCGGTGCGCTCGTCGACCTTCTCCTCCATGGTGACGCCCTCGAGGATGTCGCCGAACTTCACCGTGCCGCCGGCCTCGGTGAGGATCGGGATGGTGTACGGATCCCACTCGGCGATCATCTCGCCGGCCTTTACCTTGCCGCCGTCGTGCTTCTTGAGCTTCGCGCCGTACACCACGGCGTAGCGCTCACGCTCGCGCTCGCGCCCCGCCTCGGGATAGTCGACGATCGCGACCTCGCCGTTGCGGTTCATCACCACGAGATCGCCGTCCTTGCCCTCGACGGTGAGGAGGTTGATGAACTTGAGGGCACCCTCGTTGCGCGCCTCGAGGGTCGTCTGCTCCGCGCGCCGGCTCGCCGTGCCACCGATGTGGAAGGTCCGCATCGTGAGCTGGGTGCCCGGCTCGCCGATCGACTGGGCGGCGATCACACCGATCGCCTCCCCGAGATTGACCTTGTGTCCGCGCGCGAGGTCGCGGCCGTAGCACTGCACGCACACCCCGCGCCGTGACTGGCAGGTGAGAACGGAGCGGATCTTCACGCGCTCGAGGCCCGCGTCCTCGATGTCGGCCACCTTGGACTCGTCGATCTCCTCGTTGGTGTGCACGATGACGTTGCCGGTGAAGGGGTCGCGGATGTCCTCGAGGGCCACGCGTCCGAGCACGCGGTCGCCGAGTCCCTCGATGACCTCACCGCCCTCGACCAGCGGCGTCATCTCGATGCCGTCGAGCGTCCCGCAGTCCTGCTCGGTGATGATGGAGTCCTGCGCGACGTCCACCAGCCGCCGGGTCAGGTAGCCGGAGTTCGCGGTCTTGAGTGCCGTGTCGGCGAGTCCCTTGCGGGCGCCGTGCGTCGAGATGAAGTACTGCAGCACGGTGAGGCCTTCACGGAAGTTGGCGGTGATGGGTGTCTCGATGATCTCGCCCGACGGCTTGGCCATCAGGCCGCGCATGCCGGCGAGCTGCCGGATCTGCTGCGCCGAGCCACGGGCGCCCGAGTCGGCCATCATGAAGATGGGGTTGAACGACGGCACGCGGCGGATGTTGCCGTTGGCGTCCTCGACCTCGTCGGTGCCGAGCTCGCGCAGCATCTCGTCGGCGATCCGGTCCGTCACCTCGGCCCAGATGTCGACGACCTTGTTGTAGCGCTCGCCGTCGGTGATGAGGCCCTTGTTGTACTGGTCCTCGATCTCGCGCACCTCGCCGTTGGCCTCGTCGAGCAGCTTGTGCTTGGCGGCCGGGATCACCATGTCCTTGATGCCGATGGAGATGCCGGCACGCGTCGCCTGCTCGTAGCCCAGGTCCTTCAGCTTGTCGGCGAAGATGACGGTGGCCTTGTTCCCCGCGTGACGGTAGGCGATGTCGATGAGCGACCCGAGCTCCTTCTTCTTCATCACCCGGTTCACTTCGGCGAACGGGATCTCGTGGGGCACGATCTCGTAGAGCAGGACGCGCCCGACCGTGCTGTCGACGACCTGGCCGGAACCGCCCGCGATGGCCGGCACGCGCACCTTGATCTTCGCCTGCAGATCGACCTCGTTCTGGTCCCAGGCGATGCGGACCTCCGAGAAGCTGGCGAACGTCTTGCCCTCGCCCAAGGCGGCGACCTTCTCGCGGGTCATGAAGTAGAGTCCGAGCACGATGTCCTGCGTGGGCACGATGATCGGCTTGCCGTTCGCCGGTGACAGGATGTTGTTGGTGGACATCATGAGCGCGCGGGCCTCGACCTGCGCCTCGACCGACAACGGGACGTGCACCGCCATCTGGTCGCCGTCGAAGTCGGCGTTGTAGGCCGCGCACACCAGCGGGTGTAGCTGGATCGCCTTGCCTTCGATGAGCGTCGGCTCGAATGCCTGGATGCCGAGCCGGTGGAGCGTCGGCGCACGGTTGAGCAGCACCGGGTGCTCCCGGATCACCTCGTCGAGGATGTCCCAGACCTCGGGCCGTTCCTTCTCCACCATCTTCTTGGCGCTCTTGATGGTGGTGACGTACCCGCGCTCCTCGAGCTTGTTGTAGATGAAGGGCTTGAAGAGCTCGAGCGCCATCTTCTTCGGCAGCCCGCACTGGTGGAGGCGCAGCTCCGGGCCGACGACGATGACCGAGCGGCCCGAGTAGTCGACGCGCTTGCCGAGCAGGTTCTGGCGGAAGCGGCCCGACTTGCCCTTCAGCATGTCGGACAGCGACTTGAGGGGCCGCTTGTTCGGACCCGTGATCGCGCGTCCGCGCCGCCCGTTGTCGAACAGTGCGTCCACCGCCTCCTGCAGCATGCGCTTCTCGTTGCGGATGATGATGTCGGGCGCGTTCAGCTCCATCAGGCGCTTCAACCGGTTGTTGCGGTTGATGACGCGCCGGTAGAGGTCGTTCAGATCGGAGGTGGCGAAGCGGCCGCCGTCGAGCGGCACGAGCGGACGCAGATCGGGCGGAATGACCGGCACCACCTCGAGGATCATCCACTCGGGCTTGTTCCCGGAGGTCTTGAACGCGGTGAGGACCTTCAGCCGCTTGGCGAGCTTCTTCCGCCGCGCCTCGCTGGTGGCCTCCTTCATCTCGACCCGGAGGTCGACGAAGAGCTGGTCGACGTCGAGCCGCTTCAGCAGCTCGCGGATGGCCTCGGCGCCCATGCCGGCGCGGAAGGTCTCGAGCCCGTATTCCTCGGCGGCCTTGCGATAGCGCGCCTCGGAGAGCAGCTCGCGCTCCTGCAGCGCCGTGCTGCCGGGATCGATCACGACGTAGGACTCGAAGTAGAGGACCTTCTCGAGCTCCTTCAGCGTCATGTCGAGGAGCGTGCCGATGCGCGAGGGGAGGCTCTTCAAGAACCAGATGTGGGCGACCGGCGTGGCGAGGTCGATGTGCCCCATGCGCTCGCGGCGGACCTTCGACTGGATGACCTCGACGCCGCACTTCTCGCAGACGACGCCACGGTGCCGCATGCGCTTGTACTTGCCGCAGTTGCACTCGTAGTCCTTCGTCGGCCCGAAGATCTTGGCGCAGAAGAGCCCGTCACGCTCGGGCTTGAACGTGCGGTAGTTGATGGTCTCCGGCTTCTTCACCTCGCCGTGCGACCACGATCGGATCTTCTCCGGCGATGCCAGCGAGATCCGGATGGCGTTGAAAGTGAGAGGGTTCTTCGGTTTCTCGAACAGGCTGAACAGATCTTCCATCATCGAGACCAATCCTCCCGTGAGGACGACGGCGTCACTCTTGGGGCTGCTCCTCGAAGAGCTCGACGTCGAGCGCCAAGCTCTGGAGCTCCTTCACCATGACGTTGAACGACTCTGGCAGGCCCGGCTCGAGCACGTTCTCGCCCTTGACGATGGCCTCGTACATCCGCGTGCGGCCGGCCACGTCGTCGGACTTGACCGTGAGCATCTCCTGGAGCGTGTACGCCGCGCCGTAGGCTTCGAGCGCCCAGACTTCCATCTCGCCCAGTCGCTGCCCGCCGAACTGCGCCTTGCCGCCCAGCGGCTGCTGGGTCACCAGCGAGTAGGGCCCCGTGGAACGTGCGTGGATCTTGTCGTCGACCAGATGGTGAAGCTTCATCATGTACATCACGCCGACGGTCACCTCGTGCGCGAACGGCTGCCCGGTGCGCCCGTCGAACAGGCGCGTCTGGCCGTTGGGGGGCAGCGCCGCGCGGGCGAGGAGGTTGAAGATCTCCTCCTCGGACGCCCCGTCGAAGACCGGCGAGGCCACGTGGATGCCCCGGGCCGCTTTGCGCGCGAGCTTGATCACGTCGTCGTCGTTGAGCCCGTCGATGAAGTCGCTGAGCTCCTTCGACGGGTAGAAATCGCGGAGCGTCTTGCGGAGCTCGGACGGATCCGGCCGGCCGTTCTCATCCAGCTCGCCGCGGATCTGTGCCGCCAGCTCGCGGCCGGCCCATCCGAGATGGGTCTCGAGAATCTGCCCGACGTTCATCCGGCTCGGCACCCCGAGCGGGTTGAGGACGATGTCGACGGGCGTCCCGTCGGCGAGGTACGGCATGTCCTCCTCGGGCAGGATGCGCGAGAGCACGCCCTTGTTGCCGTGCCGTCCCGCCATCTTGTCGCCCACCTGGAGCTTGCGCTTGATGGCGACGAACACCTTCACCATCTTGATGACACCCGGAGGCAGCTCGTCGCCGCTCTTCAAGCGCTCGATCTTGTCGTTGAACAGCGTCTTGATGCCGTCGACCTGCTCCAGCATGCCCTCGACGAGACGGGAGAGCTCGTCTTCCACACGTTCGTCACCGACCTTGATGTCGCCCCAGTAGGTGGAGGGGACCTGCTCGAGCAGCTCGGGCGCGATCTCGACACCCTTCTGCACCAGCACCTTGCGCGTGTCGTCGGTGAGGCGAGCGCTGGTCACCTTGCCCTGAAGCAGGGACTGGACCTTCTTCTGCGTGCTCTCCCGGATGATGCGGATCTCGTCCTGCTGGTCCTTGCGGAGCTTGGTGACCTCCTCGTCCTCGATGGCCCGGGAGCGATCGTCCTTCTGGATGCCCTTGCGCGAGAAGACGCGGGCGTTGATGACCGTGCCCTCGACGCCGGGAGGCACCCGCAGGCTGGTGTCACGCACCTCTCCGGCTTTCTCGCCGAAGATGGCGCGCAGCAGCTTCTCCTCCGGCGAGAGCTGGGTCTCGCCCTTCGGCGTGATCTTGCCGACCAGAATGTCGCCCGGCTTCACCTCGGCGCCGATGCGGATGATCCCTGATTCGTCGAGATCCTTCAGCGCCTCGTCGCCGACGTTCGGGATGTCGCGGGTGATCTCCTCGGGACCGAGCTTGGTGTCGCGCGCCACGCACTCGAACTCCTCGATGTGGATCGAGGTGAAGAAGTCGTGCTTGACGACGCGCTCCGAGATGAGGATCGAGTCCTCGAAGTTGTAGCCGCCCCAGGGCATGAAGGCGACCAGCACGTTGCGACCGAGCGCGAGCTCGCCCATGTCGGTCGACGGGCCGTCGGCGATCACGTCGCCGGCCTTCACCAGGTCGCCGACCACCACGATGGGACGCTGGTTGATGCAGGTGTTCTGGTTGGAACGCTGGTACTTGACCAGGTTGTAGATGTCGACGCCGGGATCGCGCCCGTCGCTCGACGGCTGATCCACCTTCACCACGATGCGGGTGGCGTCGACGTGCTCGACCACGCCGTCGCGGCGCGCGACCAGCGTGACGCCGGAGTCGCGGGCGACCACCGGCTCCATGCCCGTGCCCACCAGCGGCGCCTCGGTGCGCAGGAGCGGAACCGCCTGGCGCTGCATGTTCGAGCCCATGAGCGCGCGGTTGGCGTCGTCGTTCTCGAGGAACGGAATCAGCCCGGCCGCCACCGAGACCAGCTGGTTCGGCGACACGTCCATGAACTCGATCTGGTCCGGACGCACCATGGTGAACTCGCCGCCGATGCGCGACGACACCAGGTCGGCCGTGAAGTTGCCCTTGGCATCGAGCCCCGCGTTGGCCTGGGCGATGGTATGCTCTTCCTCGTCGAGGGCGGAGAGGTAGACGATCTCGTCCGTGACCCGCCCCTCCCGCACGCGCCGGTACGGGGTCTCCACGAAGCCGAAGTCGTTCACCCGGGCGTAGGTCGAGAGAGATGCGATGAGGCCGATGTTGGGACCTTCCGGCGTCTCGATCGGACACACGCGGCCGTAGTGGGTCGGGTGCACGTCGCGCACCTCGAAGCCGGCGCGCTCGCGCGTGAGGCCACCGGGACCCAGGGCGGAGAGGCGGCGCTTGTGGGTGATCTCCGACAGCGGGTTCGTCTGGTCCATGAACTGCGAGAGCTGCGACGACCCGAAGAACTCCTTGATGACCGCGGACACCGGCTTGTAGTTGATGAGCTCCTGCGGCATCAGCGTCTCGATGTCCTGCAGGCTCATGCGCTCCTTGATGGCGCGCTCCATGCGGACGAGCCCGATGCGGTACTGGTTCTCCACCAGCTCGCCGACGGCACGCACCCGCCGGTTGCCGAGGTGGTCGATGTCGTCGATCTGGCCGTTACCGTTCTTGAGCTCGATGAGGTAGCGCACCACCTCGAGGATGTCTTCGCGGCGCAGCGTGCCCTGGTCGAGGGGGACGTTCAGCTTGAGCTTGTGGTTCAGCTTGAGCCGGCCGACGCGCGACAGGTCGTAGCGCTCGGGATTGAAGAAGAGGTTGTTGAAGAAGGTGGTGGCCGTCTCCGGCGTGGGCGGATCGCCGGGACGCAGCCGCCGGTAGATCTCGAGGATGGCTTCCTGGGGATCGGCGATCTTGTCCTGCAGCAGGGTGTTGCGGAGTGCAGCGCCGATGTGCGTGTCATCGAGGAAGAGCACCTCGATGCGATCGATGCCGTGCTGGCGGAGCACCTCGAGCTTCTCCTCGGTGATGTCCTCGTTGCAGCCCAGCAGGACCTCGCCCGACTTCGCGTCCTTCACGTCGTGTGCGGAGACGCGCCCGACGACCTCCTCGACGGTGATCGGGATCTGCTCGATGCCCGCCTGCTCCATCTGGCGCAGGGCGAGCTTGGTGAACTTGCGCCCCTCCTTCACCAGCAGCTCGTTGGTGCCCGGGTGGCGAACGTCGCGCGTGGCCTTGATGCCCACCAGGTGATCGGGCTGGAACAGCTTGGCCGCCTTGCGACCCTCGAGCACGATCGTGTCGCGGCGGTAGAAGTAGTTGAGGATGTCCTCGGTGGTCATGCCGAGGGCGCGCAGCACGACCGAGGCGTGGAACTTGCGCCGCCGGTCGATGCGCACGAACAGGATGTCCTTCGGGTCGAACTCGAAGTCGATCCAGGATCCGCGGTAGGGAATGATGCGCGCCGAGTAGAGGAGCTTGCCGCTGGCGTGCGTCTTGCCCTTGTCGTGGTCGAAGAAGACGCCGGGCGAGCGGTGCAGCTGCGACACGATGACGCGCTCGGTCCCGTTCACCATGAAGGTGCCGTGCCTGGTCATGAGCGGGATCTCGCCGAAGTAGACCTCCTGCTCCTTCACGTTCTTGATGGAGCGGGCGCCGCTCTCCGGGTCGACGTCCCAGATCACCAGCTGGACCGTCACCTTGAGCGGGGCGGCGAACGTCATGCCGCGCTGATGGCACTCGTCGACGTCGTACTTGGGCTCGCTGAGCGTGTAGCCGACGAACTCGAGCGACGCGGTCTCGTTGAAGTCCTTGATCGGGAAGACCGACTTGAAGACCGCCTGCAGGCCCTGATCCTGGCGCGCCTCGGACGCCACGTCGCGCTGCAGAAACTCCTCGTAGGACCGCTTCTGGATGTCGATCAGGTTCGGGATGTCGATGATCTTCTTGATGCGCCCGAACGTGCGCCGGAATCGCAGGTTGTTCGGAACATGGGACACCTGAGCTACCGGGTTACTCATCGCCGTTCCTGTCTCCCGTCTCCCGTGAGATCGCGATGCTGGCCAGCAGATGCTGCACTACTTGAGCTCCACCGTACCGCCCGCTTCCTCGAGCTTCTTCTTCATGGCCTCCGCTTCGGCCTTGGGGATGGCCTCCTTCACCGGCTTCGGCGCGCCGTCGACGAGGTCCTTGGCCTCCTTGAGCCCGAGCCCCGTGAGCTCGCGCACCACCTTGATGACCTGGATCTTCTTGTCGCCGGAGCCCGTGAGGACCACCGTGAAGTCCTCCTGCTCGGCCGCCGCCGGCGCCGCGCCGCCTGCCGCCGCGCCACCGACGGCCGCGACCGCCACGGGAGCCGCCGCCGAGACGCCCAGCTCGCCCTCGAGCTCCTTCACGAGCGTGGCGGCGTCCATCAGGCTCATGCTCTTCAAGAAATCCTTCACCTGCTCGCGGGTCACTTCCATCGTCGTACGTTCTCCTACGCGCTTCGCGAAGCGCTCGTCAGGGTTGAGGCGAGGCAGCGCCGCTCTCGGCGCGCTTCGCGAGGGCATCGATCATGCGCACCAACCGTGCGCTCGGCTCGTTGAGCGTTCTGAGCAACTGCGTCGCCGGGGCCTGCAGGACGCCGAGGAGCTGGGCGAGCACCACCTCACGCGACGGCAGGGTGGCGAGCGCCTTCACCTCCGCGGGCGGCAGGACCTGGCCATCGAGGAGGGCGCCGCGGATCTGGAGCTTCGGCAGCTCCTCGGCCAGCTTGACCGCCACCTTCGCCATCGACACCGGGTCGTGGAAGCCGACCAGCAGCGCCAGCGGCCCGCGCAGCAGCGGCGTCACTTTCTCGTTCGCCGACCCGGCGACGGCACGCTTCGCAAGCCGGTTCTTGGCCACGCGACATTGGCCATCGGCTTCCCGCACCGTCTTGCGGAGGCGGTTCATCTGGCCGGCCGTGAGGCCGCGGTATTCCGCCAGCACCGTCAGGGTCGCACGGGAGAACTCGTCCCGGAGCGTTCCGACGCTTTCGACCTTCGCTGCGCGCTTCATCCGATTCCTCTCAGGCGGCCGCGCCCGCCCGTGCGGCGAGCGGGTCGACCCGTACCGAAGGCCCCATCGTCGTGGCGAGCGCGATGCTCTGCACGTACTGCCCCTTGGCCGCTGCCGGCTTCGCTCGCACCAGGCTCGAGAGGAGCGCCTGGACGTTGTCGAGGAGCTGCGGGGCGCCGAAGCTCCGCTTGCCCACGGAGACGTGCACGATGCCCGCCTTGTCGACCCGGAACTCGACCTTTCCGGCCTTCACCTCGCGCACCGCCTTGCCCACGTCGAAGGTGACCGTGCCCACCTTGGGGTTGGGCATGAGCCCGCGGGGGCCGAGCACCTTCCCGAGCCGGCCGACCTGCCCCATCATGTCGGGCGTCGCGACCGCGGTGTCGAACTCGAGCCACTGCTCGTCCTGGATCTTCTTCACCAGGTCCTCGGCGCCGACATGATCCGCGCCCGCCTCCTGCGCCTCGCGGGCCTTGTCGCCCTTTGCGAAGACGAGCACGCGCACGGTCTTGCCGGTGCCGTGCGGCAGGACGACGGTCCCGCGGACGTTCTGATCAGCCTGGCGCGGATCGACGCCCAGGCGGACCGCCACCTCGACCGACTCGTCGAACTTGGCCTGGCCACCCGCCTCGAGGAGGGCGCGGATGGCGTCGTCCAGGGGGTGACGGCGGGCGCGATCGATCGTCGCGGCGGCCGTGCGATATCGTTTGCCGTGCTTCGCCATTGAACTCACACCACCTCGATGCCGAGGCTCCGCGCGGTGCCCTCGACGGTACGCGTGGCGGCCGTCAGGTCAGACGCCGTGAGATCGGGCATCTTCAGGCGCGCGATCTCCTCGACCTGCGCGCGCGTGACCGAGCCCACCTTCGTCTTGCCGGGCTCCTTCGATCCCTTGTCCAGGCCGGCCGCCCGCTTGAGCAGCACCGACGCGGGGGGCGTCTTGGTGACGAAGGTGAACGACCGATCGGCATAAACGGTGATGACGACCGGGATGATCAGCCCCCCTGTGCCTGGGTCTGCGCATTGAAGGCCTTGCAGAACTCCATGATGTTGACGCCGCGCTGGCCCAGCGCCGGGCCGACGGGTGGGCTCGGAGTCGCCTGCCCGGCGGGAATCTGCAGCTTGACTTCCGCGACAACCTTCTTCGCCATGCTCGCCCTACGCCTTCTCGACCTGCACGAAGTCCAGCTCGACGGGCGTGGCGCGGCCGAAGATGCTGATCAGCACGCGCAGCTTGCCCTTGTCCGGCTTCACCTCTTCGACGACGCCGTTGAAGTCCTGGAACGGTCCGTCGATCACCTTGACCTGCTCGCCCTGCTCGAAGAGCACCTTGGGCTTCGGCTTGACCGCCCCTTCTTCCATCTGGTGCGTGATCTCGCGCACCTCGGCCTCCGAGATGGGCGGGATCGAATCGGGTTCGGTGGCCCCACCGACGAACCCCGTGACCTTGGGGGTCGACTTGACGATGTGCCAGGTCTCGTCGTTCAGCTTCATGTTGACGAGGATGTAGCCAGGGAAGAACTTCCGCGACGACGTCTTCTTCTTGCCCTTGACCAGCTCGACGACCTTCTCGGAGGGAACGAGGATCTCGCCGAACAGGTCGGGGTTGCCGAGACCGCGGATGCGCTCCTCGAGCGATGCTTTCACCTTGTGCTCGTAGCCGGAGTAGGTATGCACGACGTACCACTGGCGATCGGCCGCCAGCGTCATCAGCTGAGTACCCGCTGAATGAGCGTCTGGAGGAGGAAATCGACCACGCCGAGGTAGATCGCCACCACCGCGACGCCGATGATGACGGCGATCGTCGCGGCGCGCGTCTCCTCGCGCGTCGGCCAGTGTACCTTCTTGACCTCAGCCCAGCACTCCGCGAGGAATTCTCGGGAGCGCTCGATGGGTCGCGTGAGCGTCTCGCGTGTTGGCATTGGGATATCGGGACGGGTCAGGCAGGATTCGAACCTGCAACCCCCGGATTTGGAGTCCGGTGCTCTAGCCGTTAGAGCTACTGACCCCTGGACGCCGGGGCGCCACGGTCAGACCTTGCCCTCCTTGTGCACCGTGTGACTGCGGCAGAACGGACAGAACTTGCGGAAGGCGAGCTTGTCCGTGGTCTTCTTCTTGTTCTTCGTCGTGCTGTAGTTCTTGCGTTTGCAACCGTCGCACACCAGCGAGATGAGGTCGCGCATCGTGTGAGCCTTTCAGGTTTGGCGGCCCGGCGAGCCCACGACCGGATTCGAACCGGTGACCTCTTCCTTACCAAGGAAGTGCTCTGCCGACTGAGCTACGTGGGCGCACGACACAACGAGCGGGAGACGGGAGTCGAACCCGCGACCCCGAGCTTGGAAGGCTCGTGCTCTGCCAACTGAGCTACTCCCGCGGCGTCGATTGAGCGCAGCATGGAGAGGGGAGGATTCGAACCTCCGTAGGCTGACGCCGGCAGATTTACAGTCTGCTCCCTTTGGCCACTCGGGTACCTCTCCGTGGGCGGTGCCGACGAATGGACGCGTGGAGCCGATGGTCGGAGTCGAACCGACGACCTGCTGATTACAAGTCAGCTGCTCTACCTCCTGAGCTACATCGGCAGGCCGCACCGTGCTCCGCGGTGCGCCGTCTTCGCCATCAAAGAAAGTGATCTCTGGAATCCTAGCCGTGACCGTTCGGCAGGCACAGCGCCACCAGCCGTTGCTGGACGGCAGGCCTCCGAGCGAAGCAAGAAGTGATAACACTAGGGTTATGGGGTGTCAACAAAACGGGGCCGGGGGGGCAACTAAGGGAGGGGACCAAGACGCCGACGGAGTTCGAAGAGGGCCACCCCAGCCGCCACCGAGACGTTCAGGGACTCGACGCCGGCAGCCATGGGGATGGCCACGTCCAGATCGCAGGTGCGCCGCACCAGCGCCCGCAACCCCTGCCCCTCGCTGCCCACCACCAGGGCGATCCGCCCCGGGGCATCGAGGTCGAACAGGCTTCTCGTGCTGGACGGCAGCAGCCCCACCAGCCAGAATCCGAATGCCTTGAGGCTGTTCATGGCACGGACCAGGTTGGGCACCCGGACGATCGGGAGGCCGAAGAGGGTCCCCGCCGAAGCCACCACCACCACGGAGGTCACCCCCACGCTGCGGTCCTGCGGCAGGATCACCGCCCCCACCCCGGCGGCACGGGCCGTGCGGAGCAATGCGCCCAGGTTGCGCGGGTCCTGGATGCCGTCGAGCACCAGCGCGAGCCGCGACTGGCTTCCGGCGACCGCGTCGAGGCTCGCGTACCGGAAGGGTGCCGCGACGGCGACCGCGCCCTGGTGTCCCGGGCGTCCAGCGATCCGATCCAGGGTGGATCGGTCGGCCTGCACCGGAACTACTCCGCGCCGGCGCCCCTCGGCGAGGAGCTCGCCCCGCCGCGGCCCGTCGCCGATCAGGAGACGTTGCACGGCGGCGCCGCTGCGCAGGAGCTCGAGGACGCCATGGGCGCCCGACACCACCAGCGGACCGTCGGTTGTTCGCCCCTGTCTCATTGGCTAGAAGCGACTCTGCTCCCGCCTCCCCGATGGGGAAGATCCTCCACCGCTATATATTCCGTGAAGTCGTCACCCCGTTCCTGCTCGGGCTCGGCATCTTCACCTTCGTCCTCCTGATCGCCCGGCTGCTCAAGCTGATCGAGCTGGTCGTCAATCGTGGCCTCCCCGCCACCCAGATTCTCGAGCTCCTGGGCTACCTCATGCCGGCCTTCCTCGAGGTGACGGTGCCCATGGCGATGCTGCTGGCGATCCTCATCGCCTTCGGTCGGCTGTCGGCCGACGCGGAGATGGTCGCCATGCGCAGCTCGGGGCTGAGCATCTATCAGCTGGCGCCGCCCGTCGCCCTGTTCGTGCTCCTCACCGCGACGCTGACGGCCTCGCTGTCGATGTACGCGCGCCCGTGGGGCAACCGCAACCTCGAGCATCAGCTGTGGGACATCGCGCGGACGCGGGCGAGCGCGGGACTCAAGCCGCAGGTGTTCAACGACGAGTTCCCGGGCATGGTGATCTACGCCGAGCACATCGAGAGCAAGGACGACCGCCTCATCCACGTCATGATCTCCGACGAGCGCGACCCAAACCAGCGCAACACCGTGTTCGCCAGCGAGGGTCTGATGATCTCCGACAATCAGGCCCAGACCGTCACCCTGCGCCTCCTGAACGGCACGGTCTACACCAGCGGCGACGACGCCAAGGGTGACTACCATACCGATTTCGAGACCTACGACGTCAACCTCGACCTGCGCGAGACCATGGCGGGGATGCGCAGCAAGGAAGACGAGCCCAAGGACATGACCTTGCCGGAGCTGCGCGAGGCCATCGCGCGCAAGGAAGCGGCCGGGAAGCCGTACGCCGGCGAGCTGGTCGAATTCCATCGCAAGTTCGCGATTCCGTTCGCCTGCGTCGTGTTCGGGCTGGTCGGGGTGCCGCTCGGCATCGGGCAGGCCCGGGCGGTGAAATCACGCGGCTTCGCGGTGAGCCTGGTGGTGATCTTCGTCTACTACATCCTGCTCTCCACCGGGCAGGGTCTCGCAGAGCAGGGCAGCATCCCGGCGTGGTTCGGGCTCTGGCTCCCGAACTTCGTCTTCGGCATCCTCGGCGTCGTCCTCATGCGACGCGCGGGACAGGAGCGCGCGCTTTTCGGCACCTGGCTCGGTGACCTCGCTGGCCAGCTACGGGAGCTCCTCAGCGTGCGCCGGGGCGCAGGGGTCTCCCCGTGAACGGACGGCGCTTCCTGCTACCCGTGATCGGCAAGCACGTCGGGGTGGAGTTCCTGCGCGCCTTCGGGCTCACCCTGCTGGCCTTCCTCGCCATCTACGTGCTGGCCGACTTCTTCGATCGCTTCGACAGCTTCCTCCAGCACGACGCACGGCCCGGCGCGATCGTCCGTCTCTTCCTCTACCGCATTCCGCTGATCGTGACCCAGGTGACACCGGTCGCCGTTCTCGCCGGAGGTCTGGTCGGTCTCGGCCTTCTGGCGCGCCAGAACGAGTTCGTCGCCATGCGCGCGTGCGGCGTGAGCATCTGGCAGGTGCTGCTGCCGCTGTCGTTGCTCGCGCTCGTGATCAGCGTCGGGGTCTTCGCCTGGAACGAGACGGTCGTTCCGGCGAGCGCGCGGCGCTGGCACCAGATCTGGCACGAGGAGATCAAGGGCAAGCAGACCGCCGGACTCTTCACCGGCCGAGAGGTCTGGTACCACGGTGGCGCCGGCTTCTACGACGTCAACCGCGTGGCGCCGCGCCGACGGCAGCTGGTCGGGCTCACGGTCTACCAGCTCGGTCCGGACTTCCGTCCCGCCCGGGTGATCCACGCCCAGACGGCGACCTGGACGGGCGATCAGTGGCAATTCGAGGGCGGCCGGACGCTGGAGTTCGGAGGCGAGCGCGCCCGCGAGATCCCGGGCACGCCGGACGGCTTCACGCTGCCGGAGACACTGGACGATTTCAGCGTCGTCACCGTGGAGGCCGAGGAGTTCAGCTACAGCATGCTCCGCGATCAGATCGCGAGCCTCCAGTCGAAGGGCGTGGACGCCTCGGAGAGCTGGGTGGACCTGCATCTCAAGATCGCGCTCCCCATCGCCAGCCTCGTCCTCATGCTGGTCGCGGTGCCCCTCGCGGCACGCGGTACCCGGGTGACGAGCCTGCCCGCGGCCGTCGGGCTCGGCTTCGTGATCGGGTTCAGCTACTTCATCGTGCTCGCGTTCGCCCGCGCGCTGGGGCAGAGCGGCGCCCTGCCGCCGCTCCTCGCCGCCTGGGTCTCGAACGCGATCTTCGTGCTGATCGGAGCCTATCACCTGCTCGGCAGCGACTGAGTCGGCGGGCTCGCCGCCGGCGGGAGGCCGCTCAGGGCACCAGAGCGGGCATCTCCAGGCCGACCGTCTCCGGCAGGCCCAGCATGATGTTCAGGCACTGGACCGCCTGCCCCGCCGCGCCCTTCCCGAGGTTGTCGATCGCCGTCATCACGATCGCTCGCCCCGTCCGCTCGTCCCAGTGCCAGCCGATGCTGCACCGGTTCGTCCCACGCACCTCGCGCAGCTCGGGCACCTCTCCTCCCCGCAGGACCACGAAGGGCTCGGCACCGTAGGCAGCCTCGAAGAGCTCCCCGAGCCGCTCCGGGCGGCCGTCCATTGGCACGTACATCGTGCTGAGGATGCCGCGACTGACGGGAAGCAGATGCGGGACGAAGATGCAGGGCGCGTCGGCGCCGGCGCGCATCAGCTCCTGATCGATCTCCGGCCGGTGCCGGTGTCCGGCGACTGCGTAGGCACGACAGTTCTCGTTGACCTCGGCGAAGAGCTGGTCGACCTTGACGCTCCTGCCGGCTCCCGTCGTCCCCGACTTGGCGTCGATGATCACCGGCTCGCGGATGAGGCCGGCGCGTGCCAGCGGCACCAGTCCGAGCAGGGCGCCGGTGGGATAGCAGCCCGGCACCGCGACGAGCCGGGTACCCCGGAGGGCCTCGCGGTAGAGCTCGGGAAGTCCGTACACCGCCTGCGAGAGCAGCTCGGGGGCCGCGTGCGGTCCGTACCAGCGGGCGTAGACGGCCGCATCCCGCAATCGAAAGTCCGCCGAGATGTCCAGGACGCGCGGGCCGTCGGCGAGCACGTCGCGCACGAACGGCGCCGCCGTCCCGTGCGGCAGCGCGGTGAAGACGATCTCGGCCGATGACTCGCGCCAGGCCTCCGGCGTCGACAGTGGCAGATCGACGATGCCAGAGAGGAACGGGTAGACCTCCGAGGCGCGGCGCGAGCGGTATTGCTCCGAGGACAGGAACGTGACCTCGACCGCCGGATGCCGAGCGAGGAGCCTGAGCAGCTCTACTCCCGCGTAGCCGGTAGCGCCCAGCACCGCGACGCGAACTCGCTCGGACGACGCAGGCATCGAATGACGGGTCTACGCGAGCGGCACGCCGCACGCAACGCGCGCCCCCGACTCGCAGCGGCGCTAGCGCTTCGAGTACTGCGGCCGCTTGCGCGCCTTGTGGCGCCCGTACTTCTTGCGCTCGACGGCACGCGAATCACGCGTGATGAAGCCGGCCTTCTTGAGCGCGGGGCGATACTCCGGGTCGACCTGGAGGAGCGCGCGCGTGATGCCATGCCGGATGGCCACGGCCTGGGCGCTCACACCGCCGCCGCAGACGTTCACGTCGGTCCGGTACTGCCCGGCCGTCGACGTGACCTCGAACGGCTGGCGGATGATCATGCGCGACGACTCGCGCCCGAAGTACTCGTCCGCCGGACGCGCATTCACGGTGATCTCACCCTCGCCGGCGCGGAGCCTCACGCGCGCGACGGAGGTCTTGCGCTTGCCAGTCCCGGAGAACGTGTTGGTCTCTGCGCTCATCGATGTCGCCGATCCTCAGGTGAGTGGCACCGGCCTCTGCGCCCGGTGCGGATGATCGGGACCGGCGTAGACCTTGAGCTTGGTCGCGAGCCGGCGCCCGAGGCGGTTCTTCGGCAGCATGCCCTCGACGGCCTCGCGGATCACGCGGGTTGGCTTCTTGTCGAGGACTTCCTGCGCGCTCGCTCGCTTGATGCCGCCGGGATAGCCGGAGTGGCGGACATAGGTCTTGTCGGCGAGCTTGTTGCCGGTCAGCCGCACGCCCTTCGCGTTGACCACGATGACGAAGTCACCGGCATCGAGGTGCGGCGAGAAGCTCGGCTTGTGCTTGCCGCGCAGCACGGTGGCTATCCGGGTCGCCAGCCGGCCGAGGACCTGTCCGTCGGCGTCGGCAACGTACCAGCGACGCTCGGCCCGAGCGGCTTCGGTGGTCAGGCTTCGCGTCTCGTGTGTGATGGGCATGTGCGAACTCGGGAGAAATGACGGGGCCGACGAGACTCGAACTCGCGACCTCCGGCGTGACAGGCCGGCGTTCTAACCAACTGAACTACGACCCCGTGCTGCTCGGCCCGGAGCGAGCGTGATTAGCCTACCGCCGCTCGCGTTGCAATCCCGGGATGGAGCTCGGCACCCCGAGTTGCGTTCCCGCACGGGATGACGTTGTAGGGGGGCCGGGGCCCGCGATTGCCGTCGGGTGCGGCTCCGCGACAGCAGGAGGAGGTACCGGGATGGCGGGTCCCGTCGGAAGCGTGGCACAGGGGGGACGGTCGGCCTCCGGATGGTCGATCGTTGCTGGCGTGATCCTCGTGATCGCCGGCGTGCTGGCGATCGGGGTACCGTGGATCCCGGCCCTGGTGGCGACGCTGTGGGTCGCCTGGGCGCTGGTGTTCGGCGGAGCAGCCGAGATCATCAACGCCTTGGTCACGCGTGCGGGGATGATCTGGAAGCTGGCGCTCGGTCTGCTCTACATCGCGACCGGTCTCTTCATTCTGTTCCGACCCGAGCCCGGCCTTGCGGCGGTGGCCCTGGTCCTCGGCGTGTTCCTGCTCGTCCAGGGCATCATCCTCGGCTTCATTGCTCTGCAGTGGCGCCCGATGTCGGGCTGGGGATGGTGGCTCTTCGACGCCGTCATCACCCTGCTCCTCGCCTTCTTCATCCTGGAAGGCTGGCCCAGCAACTCGGCCGCGATGCTCGGACTCTTCGTCGGAGCGAGCATGCTCGTCAGCGGGGTGAATCGCCTCGTCCTCGCCTCGGCCATGCGAGCCGCCGTCCCGAAGCCGGCCTGAGGCGACTCGCGAACGACGCCTCCCCTCAGGGGCGGACGACGTAGAAGGCGTTGATCGGACTATCGAGCTGGAGGGCCTCGAACGAGGCGAAGCCCGCTTCCCGGGTCATCCGCCGGGCGAGGTCCTCGGACAGCCCGAGCGTGCCGAGCCCCGCGCCGCCTGCCTCGGACAGCGCCGACGACATGCAGGCCAGCACGGAGATGCCGTACATCATCGGCGTCATCGGATTCTTCGCCACCTCCGCCTCGTAGCTCCCCTGCGCCTTCACGTCGGCGATGAGCCACACGCCATCGGGCCGGATCGCGGCCCGGATGCTCCGCATCGCCCTGGCCGGATCGGTCATGTCGTGCAGGCAGTCGAAGGTGGTGATGAACCCGAAGCGGCCGTCCTCCGGGAGGGGGTCCGAACGGACCTCGTGGAACGTCACGTTGGCCACGCCGGCGGCCGCACGGTTCTCCTCGGCGCGGTCCAGGGCATGCGTCGAGATGTCCCAGCCATGGAACTCCGAACGCGGGAACGCCCTGGCCATCTCGACGAGCGCAACGCCGGCTCCGCACCCCACGTCGGCGACCGCGATGCCATCCATGAGCCGCTCGACCACTCCGGGCACCGCCGGCAGCGCCAGCGGCACCAGCAGCGTCCGGAACCAGGGCGCGAACCCGCGCTCGATGCCGACCGCGCCTTCGGGACCGAAGGCATCGTAGGGCAAACCGATGCCGGTGCGGAACGCCTCCGGCAGGCGATCGAGGATGCCGGCGAGCTGCGGCAGCAGCGAGAAGAAGCCGGCCCCGCAGGTGGGAGCGCTCACGTCGGCCAGCACCGCCTCCCCCTCGGCGCTGAGTGCGAAGCGGCCAGCCCCGCGGTAGTCCAGGATACCCGCCGCCCCCTGCTGCGCGAGCCATTCGCGTATCCAGCGCTCGTTCAGCCCCGTGCGCCCCGCCAGGTCGGCGCTGGTCAACGGCTCTCCGTCGGCGAGCGCTCGATACAATCCCAGCCGGTCTCCCAGCCAGACCATGATCGAGGTCATGGCACCGCCGAGCGCATCGAACACGCGCCGGGCATAGAGCTTGAGCGCATCGGGATCCGTCGCGCGAGCCATGCGGGCAGTCAAGCACGGTCGCCCCGAAGGTTGCCAGAGGCCCGAGCGAGAGCGTCCTCCCGTTGCCCCGCAGTCATGGGTAGGGACGAAAGGGATTGCGCCCATGTCCGAACCCGTTGACAATCACCGACTACCCGTAGGAAGCACATCACGAGCACGCCCGGCGGAGGGATACGTGGCTACTGCGGTCGAAGGCGAAGCAAGAGACGACGAGATCGACCTGACCGCGCCGGCCGCCGGCCGACCGCTGCGCGTCGTGCTCCTCGGCTTCTACAACTACTTCTCGCACGCGCTGCGCATCTTCCATCCCCTGCTCGCCCAGCGCGGTCACGAGGTTCATTCGGTCTTCGTGAAGAACCAGTTCACCTACGGCCACCCCACCCGGCAGGAAGAGGACATGGTCGTGGAGCTCGTCGAGAGCCTTCGACCCGACGTCGTGGCCGTGTCGGTCTGGTCCACCTACTTCCAGCTCGCGGCGCGGCTCACCGAGCGCATCAAGGAACGGACGGGTGCGGTCGCCATCTGGGGCGGCATCCATGCCCAGGTGGAGCCCGAGGAGAGCCTGCGCTACGCCGACGTCGTCTGCCGGTCGGAGGGCGAATACGTGCTGGCGGAGCTCACCGACCGGATCGGACTCGGCCAGGACTACACCGACCTGCGTGGCTGCTGGGTCCGGCACGACGAGACGATCGCGCGCAACCCGCCCCGGATGCTCATCTCGAATCTGGACGCCCTGCCCCCGGCCGATCACTCGCCGCACAACAGGCATTACCTGGGACACGGAGCCTGGGTGGATGCGGCGAGCTTCGATGCCGACCAGGTGTCGTGCGACATCATGATGGTGCGCGGCTGCCCGTTCGAGTGCACGTTCTGCATCCACAACTACACGCGCAAGGTGTCGGTGGGGCTCGGGACCTACATCCGCCGCCGCTCGGTCGACCACGTCCTCCGCGAGCTTGCGGCGGTGAAGAGGCAGCGACCGAAGCTCGCCGGCATCGCCATCAGCGACGACATCTTCGCCCCGCCGCGCCGCTGGCTGGAGGAGTTCTGCGATCGGTACAAGCGCGAGATCGGGCTGCCGTTCGCGATCTGGACCTTCCCGGGCATGGTCGACGAGGACAAGGTGCGCCTCATGCGCGACGCCGGCCTCGGGTTCGCCACCATGGGAATCCAGTCGGGCTCCGAGCGCATCCGGCGCGAGTGCTACGAGCGCGAGACCAGCGACGACGACATCGTGAAGGCCTGCGAGATACTCAAGCGGCACGGCGTGGGCCGCAACCTCGACTTCATCGGGGACAACCCGTACGAGGCCGAGGAGGATCGGCAGGCCACCCTGGACCTCCTGCTGCGACTGCCCAAGCCGTTCTACTTCAACTACTTCTCGCTCACCTATTTCCCCGGAGTCGAGCTCACGACGCGGGCGTTGCGCGACGGGCACATCAAGGCCGAGGACGTCGAGCATCTGGCGCAGAAGGGCTACGAGCTGTGGGGCGGGACCCTCTCACCCCTGCGCTCCATCGAGGATCTCCGGTGGGACGTCGCCTACATGATGGCCGTCTATCGCTTCCCGCGTTGGCTCGTCGAAGCGATGGTGCGGCGTCCCGTCTTCCGTAGGCACATCCACCGGGCCGCCGAGGGCATGCGGCACCTCCGCACAATGGCCCACTGGAAGGCCAGGGTCGCCCACCGCCTGACGGGTCAGCTGATCTTCCCGTCGCCGAGCTGAACGCCCTCGACGGACAGGACGATCGCAGTGGGCGGTACTGGGATCGAACCAGTGACCCCCGGCTTGTAAGGCCGATGCTCTGCCGCTGAGCTAACCGCCCGGCCCGGGACGGCGCTAGTTGAGCGTATCCTTGAACGTCTTGCCGGCTTTGAATTTTGCCGACTTGGACGCCGAGGATCTGGATGCTCTCACCGGTCTTCGGGTTGCGTCCCGTGCGTGCCTTGCGCATCGAAACCGCGAAGGTACCGAAGCCGGAGATGTTGACCTTGTCTCCGTTGCGGAGCGCGCCGACGATGTCGTCGAAGACGATGTTGACGGCACGCTCGGCCTGCCCCTTCGGCAGATCGAGCTTGGTGGCGACGGATTCGATCAGGTCGGCCTTGGTCATCGCCTATCCCCTCTCACGGGCGCGGCCGCTTTAGCAACCGACCCGTGGGCTGTCAATGCGTGACGACGTCGGTGTCGGGCTGCACCGGCGCCGGGAACGGCGGCGGCGCGACCGGCTCCGCAGGGGGCGGATCGACGGGCTTCCGCAGGTACGCCTCGGGATCCTCGAGCACGAGTGCCTTCCGCAGCACGTGGTCCATGTGCTCGACGGTCTCGATGGCCACCGACTTCAAGATGACCGCCGGAATGTCCTGGATGTCCTTCTGGTTCTCGAACGGGACGAGGACGCGCTTGATCCCGCCGCGATGAGCCGCCAGGACCTTCTCCTTGAGTCCACCGATGGGCAGCACGTAGCCCCGGAGGGTGACCTCACCCGTCATCGCGAGGTCGTGGCGGACGGGGATGCGGGTGAGCGCCGACACGAGCGCCGTGGCCATGGTGATGCCTGCCGAGGGTCCGTCCTTGGGAATGGCGCCCTCGGGCACGTGAATGTGGATGTCGATCTTCTGGTAGAAGTCGCGCTCCAGCCCGAGCTCCTCTGCGCGCGAGCGCACGTAGGACAGTGCGGCCTGCGCCGACTCCTGCATGACCTCGCCGAGGCGGCCGGTGATGATGAGCTTGCCCTTCCCCGGCAGGACCTGCACCTCGGTGGCGAGCAGTTCGCCGCCGAGATCGGTCCACGCGAGTCCGGTGGCGACTCCGACCTTGTGCTCCATCTCGGCCTTGCCGAAGCGGAAGCGCGGCGGCCCGAGATACGGCAGCAGCGACTTCGTCGTCACCCGCACCTGGGCGTTGCGATCCTTCTTCACGACCTCGACGGCCACCTTCCGGCAGATGGAGGCGATCTCGCGCTCGAGGTTCCGGACGCCCGCTTCCTTCGTGTAGTGACGGACGAGCGCCAGTATCGAGTTGTCGGCGAAGACGATGTTGGCCTCCTGAAGGCCGTTGGCTTCGCGCTGCTTCGGAATCAGGTAGCGCTTGGCGATGTTGAGCTTCTCCAGCTCGGTGTAGCCGGCGATCCGGATGATCTCCATGCGGTCCTGGAGGGGGCGGGGATCCGCTCCAGCGTGTTCGCCGTAGTGATGAACATGACCTTGGACAGGTCGTAGTCGACGTCCAGGTAGTGGTCGTTGAACGAGTTGTTCTGCTCCGGATCGAGAACCTCGAGCAGCGCCGACGACGGATCGCCGCGGAAGTCGGTCGACATCTTGTCGACCTCGTCGAGAAGGAAGACCGGGTTGCCCGAAGCGGCCTTCTTCATCGACTGGATGATCTTGCCGGGGAGCGCGCCGATGTACGTGCGCCGGTGGCCGCGAATCTCGGCCTCGTCGCGCACGCCGCCCAGCGACACGCGCACGAACTTCCGGCCGGTGGCGCGAGCAATCGACTTCCCGAGTGACGTCTTGCCGACGCCTGGCGGGCCGACCAGACACAGGATGGGCCCCTTCAGATGGCCGACCAGGCTCTGGACCGCGAGGTACTCGAGGATACGCTGCTTCACCTTCTCGAGCCCGTAGTGGTCCTCCTCGAGCACCTGCTCGGCGACGCCGATGTCGAGCTTGTCCTCGGTGTAGTCCCGCCATGGCAGCGAGATGAGCCAGTCGATGTAGTTGCGGACGACGGTCGCCTCCGCCGACATCGGCGACATCATCTTGAGCTTCTTGAGCTCCTTCTCCGCCTTCTCGCGTGCCTCCGCCGACAGCTTCTTCTGGCGGATCTTCTCCTCGAGCTCCTGGATCTCGTTCTTGAACTCGTCCTTCTCGCCGAGCTCCTTCTGGATCGCGCGCATCTGCTCGTTGAGGTAATACTCCTTCTGGGTCTTCTCCATCTGCTTCTTGACCCGGGAGCGGATGCGCTTCTCGACCTCGAGGATCTCGATCTCGGACCGCATGAAGCCGAGCACCTTCTCGAGGCGCTCGGCCGGATTCAGCATCTCGAGCAACGCCTGCTTGTCCTCGAGCTTGATGCCGAGGTGGGCGACGATGGTGTCCGCCAGGCGCGCCGGGTCGTCGATCGACGCCACCGACATGGTCATCTCTGGCGGAATCTTCTTGTTCAGCTTGGCGTAGTTCTCGAAGGTGGAATTGACGCTGCGAACGAGCGCCTCGACCTCCGTGGTCTTGTCGCACTGCTCCTCGATGGGCTCCACCTCGACGAGGAAGTGCTCGGCGTGGTCGAGGTAGCGCGTGACGCGCGCGCGCTGCTTGCCCTCGACGAGCACCTTGACGGTGCCGTCAGGCAGGCGCAGCAGCTGGACGACCGTCCCGAGCGTACCGACGCGGTAGATGTCCTCCTCGGCGGGCTCGTTCGTCTTGGCATCCTTCTGCGCCGCCAGCAGCACCGGTCGCTGCTTGTTCACCGCCTCCTCGAGCGCACGGATCGACTTCTGGCGACCGACGAAGAGCGGGACCACCATGTGCGGGAAGACGATGATGTCGCGCAGGGGAAGGAGAGGGACGCGCAGCTCCCCGCCCGCCGGCGGGCCCTGAGGATCGCGCTTGTCGTTCCGGAACAGCATGCAGACCTATTCTGCCTGGCTCCCGATTGCTTCTCGACTGCGGCCCGGGGTCAGGCGGTCTCGGCCGCTTTCTGGTAGAGGACGATCGGCTGCTCCCGGTTGGTCACGACCTCCTCGGAGATCAAGACCTCCTTGATGTTCGGCTGGCAGGGGATGTCGTACATCACGTCGAGCATGATGTTCTCCATGATCGCCCGCAGCCCGCGTGCGCCGGACTTCCGCTTGAGGGCCTCGCGCGCGATCGCGCTCAGCGCCCCGTCGGTGAACCGCAGGTGCACGCCTTCCATCTCGAAGAGCTTCTGGTACTGCCGCGTCAGGGCGTTCTTCGGCTCGCGCAGGATGCGAACCAGAGCGGCCTCGTCCAGCTCCTGCAGGGTGGCGATCACGGGGAGGCGCCCGACGAACTCGGGGATCAGCCCGAACTTGAGCAGGTCCTCGGTCTGGACCTCCTCGAGGAGCGCGCCCATGGTGCGCTCGTCACGGCGGCGGACGTCGGCCCCGAAGCCCATCCCCTTCACGCCGATGCGACGCCGGATGATGTCGTCGAGCCCGACGAAGGCGCCGCCGCAGATGAAGAGGATGTTCGTGGTGTCGACCTGGAGGAACTCCTGCTGCGGGTGCTTGCGGCCGCCCTTGGGCGGCACGCTCGCCGTCGTTCCCTCGATGATCTTGAGAAGCGCCTGCTGCACGCCCTCGCCCGAGACGTCGCGGGTGATCGACGGATTGTCACCCTTGCGGGCGATCTTGTCGATCTCGTCGATGTACACGATCCCGCGCTGACACTTCTCGACGTCGTAGTCGGCGTTCTGGAGCAGCGAGAGGATGATGTTCTCGACGTCCTCACCGACGTAGCCCGCCTCGGTGAGGCTGGTGGCGTCGGCAATGGCGAACGGGACCTGGAGAAAGCGCGCCAGCGTCTGGGCCAGCAGCGTCTTGCCAGATCCGGTCGGTCCGATGAGCAGGATGTTGGACTTCTGCAGCTCGACGTCGCCGGTAACCAGCTGGGAGTCGATGCGCTTGTAGTGGTTGTGCACCGCCACCGCGAGGATCTTCTTCGCCCGCTCCTGACCGATGACGTACTGGTCGAGAACCTTCTTGATCTCCGACGGCTTCGGGACCGCGGAGGTGGACGAGAGCGTCTCCTCCTGGTCGCACTCCTCCGCGATGATGTCGTTGCAGAGGTCGATGCACTCGTCGCAGATGTAGACCGTTGGACCCGCAATCAGCTTGCGGACCTCGTCCTGGCTCTTACCACAGAACGAGCAGACGAGGTTGCCCGTCCGGTCATCCCCGTGCTTTGCCATTGACGCCCCCTTAGACCTTCACCTTGCCCGGCCGGGTCACAATGACCTCGTCGACAAGGCCGTACTCCACGGCCTGCTTGCCGGTCATGAAGAGGTCTCGGTCGGTGTCTTTCTCCACCTTCTTCAGGCTCTGGCCGGTATGCTTCACGAGGATGTTGTTCATCTGTTCACGCAGCCGCAGGATCTCGCGTGCCTGGATGTCGATGTCCGAGGCCTGGCCCTGCACGCCGCCCGCCGGCTGATGGATCATGATGCGGGCGTGAGGCAGCGCGAAGCGCTTGCCCTTCGCCCCGGCGGCCAGGAGCCACGCCGCCATGCTCGCCGCCTGCCCGATGCAGATCGTCGACACCTCAGGCTTCACGTACTGCATGGTGTCGTAGATGGCGAGCCCCGCCGTGACCGAGCCTCCCGGAGAGTTGACGTAGAGGAAGATGTCCTTCTCGGGGTCTTCCGATTCGAGGAAGAGGAGCTGGGCCACGATGAGGTTTGCGATCTCGTCACCCACCGGGGTTCCGAGCAGGACGATCCGGTCGCGCAGGAGACGGGAGTAGATGTCGTAGGCCCGCTCGCCGCGACCGGTCTGCTCGATGACGATTGGGACGAGGTTCGCTTGCATCGGCGCGGGCCCGTTCTCGGTCGGGATTCTACCGGCTTTGATTTTCAACGGCAACTTCTCCGGACCCCGATTCTGGCACGATCCTTGCGGTTGATACCAGATGCTCCAGGGCTTTCTGTCGTCCCAGACGCACCCGGAGAGCCGAACGGGCTTCGGGACGCTCGTACAGCGCTCGAATCCGCTCAGGTGACTGTCCCTCGCGGGTGGCAAATGACTCGATCTCCCGCTCCACTGCCTCCTCGTCGGGCATGAAGCCCTCGCGCTCCGCGATCGCATCGAGAACGAGGTCGGCACGCACCTCCCGCTCGGCCCGGGGCCGCAGCTGCTCGCGCAGGCGCGCCAGTGCCGGCTCCTGCTCGGACCCCTCCGGCAGGCGAATGTCGAGGGCGGCGATGATGGCCTCGCAGCGCCGGTCCACCAGCGACGCCGGGACCTCGAAGGGATGCCGGGCGAGCACCTGGTCCAGGATGGCCTCGCGCACCGCTCCCTCCGCGCGTTCCTCGGCCTGGCGCCGGAGATCGGCCCGAACGCGCGCGCGCAGATCCTCGAGCGTCTCGGCCCGCCCGTGGTCGCGAGCGAACTCGTCGTCGAGCGCCGGCAGCTCCTTTGCGCGCAGGTCGACGACCTCGACCTCGAACGCGACCGACCGGCCGGCGAGCGACGGATTGGAGTAGTCGGCCGGGTACGGAACCGTGAGCGACAGCCGCGTGCCCCGGTGCTGGCCGACCAGCTGCCGCTCGAGCGCGAGCGGGAAGGACCCGCCGCCCGCCTCGAGCAGGACGCCCTCGCGTTGCGACGGCTCACCACCCTCGACGCGGCTCGTCAGATTGAGGGAGACGACGTCGCCCGCCCCGATGACCTGGCGATCGGTGATCGGCCGGAGCTGCGCCACCGACTCGCGCAACGACTCGATCATGCGCTCGACGTCCTGCTCCGTGACCACGGCCGCCGGCCGCCTGGCCTCGAAGCCTCCGAGGTCGGCGAGCACGATCGCCGGCCGGACGTCCACCGTGGCCGAGTAGCGCAGCGCCTCGCCCGGCGTGAGCACATCGGCGTCGATCTCCGGCGTGCCGACGACGGCCAGCTGGTGCTCGTGGATGGCGTGATGGAACGATTCCTCCACCAGCCGGCCGAGCACCTCGCGACGGACCTGGTCGCCGAACATGCGCTCGAGCACGTGGCGCGGCGCCTTGCCCGGCCTGAAGCCGGGAAGCCGCGCCTGGCGGCCGACGAGCGCGAAAGCGCGATCGACCTCCGCCTGCACCGCCGGCGCGCCGATCTCGATCTGCAGGCGCTTCCGACTGGGCCCGAGCTCCTCGAGCGTGATCTTGGGGGCGTCCATGGCGTCTCGTGGCGTGTTACGGGCAATGCGAGAGGGGGGACTCGAACCCCCACGGTTGCCCGCGAGATCCTAAGTCTCGTGCGTCTGCCAGTTCCGCCACTCTCGCGTCGTGCGTCGGCACCGGTCGACCCAATAACAACGCCCCCCGGGCAAGACAAGCCAAAGCCGGCCGTCTCACGCCGTGGGCGACCCTTCGCCCGAGTTCTTCAGCTCGAGGACGTTGCCCTCGGGGTCACGGAGATAGACGGAGGTGCCGTAGCCGCGCGCGCCGTAGCGCACCATCGGCTCGCCGATCGTCTCCACCCCCGCCGCCTCGAGGTGGCGCACGACCGCATCCATGTCGGCGGTCGCGATCGCCAGGCACACATGATCGACGTTGGGGTGTTCCCGTGGCGCCGCGCCCGCGTCGGGCACCAGGTCGATCAGGCTGCGGCCCGCACGCAGCTGGATCAGCCCGATCGCCTCGAGGCGTCGCTCCTCGACGAGACCGAGCACGTTGATATAGAAATCCAGCATACGCTCCTGGTCATGGCATCGAAGCACCACGTGGTCGAGCTCCTCGACCTCGAACGGCACGGGCATCACCCCTCCTCTGCCACGATTGGCCGCGTCGCGGAAGCACGGGAGCAGTCTGCTCGCTCGCGAGCGCGAGGGGGGCGTCACTTCAGTGGAGGAGGTCGGTGGTGTCGAAGAACACCTCCTCCGCACGCTCGCAATCCTGGCATTCGAGCCGGGCCACGCGGTAACGCTGGCCCGAGAGTTCGCGCGAGCCCTCGCCCCGGCGCTCGAGATATCCGCCGCAGGAGCAGCGCCGGCGGCGCAGGTGGAGGTCCATCTCGCCGAAGGTTGTCACCGGAATTGCCAGTGCCGGTGAAGAGCCGGGACGCGTGCTCGCGAGGCGCCGGAGACGCGCCCGGCGCCAGCGGCGGTGCGCCATGACGGCCACCGCGGCCGCCAGCGCGGCCACGAGCAGGAGGTTGCTCAGCGAGCAGTCCCTCGCCGTCCGGGCGCCGAGCAGATCACGTGGTGGGCGGTTTCGACCTCGCTGCCTGGCCGAGCGCCTTCGCGAGCGCGGCGTCACGGCCGTAGAGGTCGGCTCGCGAATGGATCTGCCCGTCCTCGTCCGCCCACGCGGTCTGGTAAAGGATGTAGACGGGAACCGGCTCGCGCAGCGACAGCATCCGCGTCGTCCAGTTCGAGAGGAACTGCTTGCGCTTGGCGGGGGTCCAGCGGGAATCGCCGGTCAGCAGCCGATCGGCCAGCCCGAGGGCGTTGCCCACCCGCACGCATCCCGAGCTGAGCGCACGGTGCGGCTGCGACATCAGCCCCTTCGCGTTGGTGTCGTGGAGATAGACCGCGAAGCCGTTCGGCATGTGGAACTTGACGCGCCCGAGGGGATTCTTCGGTCCCGGCGGCTGTCGCAGCGTGACTCGACCGACGGGGTCGCCGTCGACCTGGCGGTGGGACACGACCTGGATGCCTCGCCGCGCGAGAAAGGCCTGGTTGCGCTGCATCTTCGGCCAGAACTCCTTCCGCAGGAGCGTCGGCGGCACGGTCCAGGTCGGATTGAAGATCAGCTCGGTGATCTTCGTGGTGAGCAGCGGCGTGCGCCGGTCCGTCCGTCCGACGATCACCGGCATCTCGAGCACGGGTCTGCCGTCCTCGACCAGCTTGAGATCGAACGACGGCACGTTGACGGCGACGTAGCGGCGACCGAAGTCCTGCGGCATCCAGCGCGCGCGCTCCAGATTGACGATGATCTGGCTGATGCGGTCCGCGACCGGCACGGCGAGCGCGGTGCGCGTCGCCGCACCGAGCGATCCGTCCGCAGGTACCCCGTTCCGGCCCTGGAACGCCTTCACCGCCTCGGCCAGCGTCTCGTCATAGAGCTGCGAATCGTCATCAGCTCCCTCCACCGACGCGAGCTCCCCGGTCGCGACCAGTCGGTGGCGCACCAGGGGCACGACGGGATCGGACATCCCCGGTGTGACCGTGGAGCCGCGCGTGGGTATGGCGGGCCAGCCCCCGGCGCTCGCCGCGGCGCGGTAGCGAGCCAGGGCGTCGACCAGCCCGCGGTAGTCCGGCGAGCCGGGCGCGACGCCGTCGAGAAACGCGGACAGGTCGGGGGCGGCCGCGGCTGCTTCTGCCAGCGCCTGCGGGTCGACGGGCCGCTCCTCGATGGAGATCTCGTCGCTCAGGGCTCTGCCCGATGTCGCGCCGAGACGCAGGTGGACGATGAGGTGCATGATGCCATCGCTGGTGAGAACCTCCAGCGCGGCCCGGTCGGACGGCGTGGCAGCCGCCAGGCGGCGGGCGATCGCCTGCCGGTGATAGGCGGCCGGCTCGAGCCCATGCGCAGAGGCACGGTCGATCGCAGCGCTGATCGCCTTGCCCCGGCTGGTCGCATCGCCCTCGCCGATCCAGAGGGCGCGATAGCCTCTCGGCTCGTAGAGA
This sequence comes from uncultured delta proteobacterium, assembly GCA_963815115.1. Taxonomy (GTDB): domain Bacteria; phylum Desulfobacterota; class Binatia; order DP-6; family DP-6; genus CAVQLX01. The sequence goes on from CAWFFN010000008.1 coordinate 357,125, forward strand.
CCGCGCAGCAAGCGCACGTCGAGCTGTTCGCCGTCGACGACCGGCGCCTCGTTGCCGTTGAGCAGGGCCGCGATCCCGACCGTGAGGGCATCCGGGGTCCCTCCGGCAACCGTGGCACCAGGGGGGTCGGCGGCCCCGACGGCACCGCTCACCAGCCAGGGCAGCAGAACCCACGCCGGAAGGTATCTTCTCATGATGCGCGCCTGCCGAGCATCATAGCGGAACTCGACGCGGCGCGCTCGTGACCCGGTCGTTTGCGAGCGGCGTCATCCCGTCGGTACGCTGTGGCCGCGATGCGCAGGCCGCGGGTGGGGCTGATCGGTGTGCTCTGGATGACCGGATTCGCGGCGCACGCCGGCGAACCTTCCGAGCCCGCGCTGCAGAGCGCCGCGCGCGCGCTCGGCGCGAACCAGGGCGTGTTCGCCCAGGCGGACGACGGCACCGTGCTGGCCGCCCAGGTGGCCGACTGGCCGGTGCATCCCGCTTCGGTGGCCAAGGTCGCCTCGTCGCTGGCTCTGCTGGAGCGCCTCGGCCCGGGACATCGCTTCCGGACCAGCATCCTCGCAGGAGGCCCTCTGCAGGACGGCCGGTTGGGAGGAAACCTGGTCATCGAAGGAGGAGGCGATCCCTCGCTGGTCTACGAGAACGCCTTCCTGATGCTTCGGCGCCTGCGGACGATCGGAGTGCGTACCGTGGCGGGCGACCTCGTCGTGCGCGGTCCATTCGTCTTCAACTGGCGTCCCGATCCCGACGGCTCGCGATTCCGCCTGGCCCTCAGTGGGCGCGACGGCGCTCCGGCGTGGGCCGCGGTCGAGAAGCTGGTGCCGTGGAAGGGACCCACGCATCTGAATGATGCCGGCATCGCCTTCGTAGGCCAGACCGGCTCCGACGGGACCGTCAGCCGGGTCCTGGTGCACCGCTCGCCCCCGCTCGTGCGCATCCTCAAGTGGCTCAACGACTACTCCAACAACGTCTTCCAGCTACTGGCGGAGAGCATCGGAGGGGCGCCCGCGGTCGAAGCGATCGCGCGCTCCCACCTGCCGCCCGCGCTGCGCGGCGAGGTCGCGATCGCCAACGCGGCGGGAGCGGGAGAGGACAACCGCATGAGCCCCCGCGCCGCCGTCGCGCTGCTGCAGGCGCTCGCCGCGGAGCTCACGCGCCGGGGCCTCTCCTTCGTCGACGTCCTCCCGGTATCCGGCATCGATCGCGGTACCCTCGAGAAGCGGCTCCTCGATCACCGGGGAACGGTCGTCGGCAAGACCGGCACGTTCGGCAGTGTCGGCGCCTCCGCACTGGTCGGGGTGGTACGGACGCGGCGGTGGGGGGGCGTCACGTTCGCCATCCTCGACAACTGGGTACCCGTGCCCGAGGCTCGGCGACGGCAGGATGCCTTCGTCCGCACCCTCCTCGACGCGGGTGGCGCAATTCCATGGCCCTATCACCCCCTGGCGCAGCCGCCGTTCACCGACGCGCGCCTCGAGTAGAGACCCGGCGGGCGCCCCGGCAGAGGTCGCCCATGTGCCTGGTTTCCCTCGATTACCATCCATCCGAATGGAGCGCGGGGGCGAAGGAGAATGGCGGGCCCGGGCGCCACCGGCGGCAAGATGCGAAGAGTCCCAAAAACGTCAAAAAATACTTGACAGCCGAACGGGGCCGGGAGTAATGCGCGCTGAACTGACATGTCAGTTTCCGCGGTGACGTCTCCCAGTCCGCCGGCAGGAACGCCCTCGACGCAGTCCCCGAGGACGCGGAGCCGACGTGAGGCGATCCTCGAGTCGGCCCTCGAGGTCATCGCGCGCGAAGGGTTCCACCGGGCCTCGGTCGCCGAGATCGCCAGCCGAGCGCACGTGTCGCGGGCAACCGTCTACCAGCACTTCGCGGACAAGCGCGACATCCTGCGTGCCCTGGCGGATCGCGTTGCCCGCCGTGTCATCGAAACGGCGGAGACCTGGCCGCCGCTCCCGGCCGGACCGGTCGGCGATGCAACGGCGTCCTCGCCCGACACCACGGACCAGCAGCTCCGGCTCGTCATCAGCACCCGGATTTCCCAGATCCTCGAAGCGATCTCGGCCGATCGCGATGCCGCGCGACTCATCGCCCGCTTGACTCGCGATCACGACGAGGTTGCCGACGATGCGCTGCGCCGCATCGACGATCACGTGGTCAACATCCTGACGACCGATATCCAGGAGGCGAGCGGGTCCGGGCTGCTCCGCTCCTGCCGGGCCCGCACCATTGCCAGGTTCCTGTTCGGCGGAATCCGGAGGCTGGTGATGGACGCGCTCGACCGCGACGAGCAGCACGAGCTCGACCCAGGAGCCGTCGCTCGCGAGGTCGGGGCGTTCGTGTTCTTCGGGCTGGCGGATCGCCAGCTCGTCGCTCGCGCTCCGCGTTCACCTTCAGCAGCGACACACAGAAGAGGAGTGGAAGCCGAGGTACGTCAGTCCGAGCCATAGGACCGCGAGGAGCCGAGCCAAAGCTGTCACTGCGGCCGGCCACCCCGAACGCCGCCTCGCGAACAAAGTGCCCGCTAGGCGCCCGGAGGTTCCTTGGAATCCGGCGGCCGGCAAGCCCATCGCCGGCCGCCGCGAGATCACACAGGCCCCTACGAGGGAGAGCCCGCTATGCGGAGCGTGTGACCGTGTGCAGGCAGAGGCGTCTCGATGGATCGTCCGCGAACGATCTCGGACTGACACCCAGGAGGATTCAACCATGCTCACTCGTGGCTTGCTCGCAGGCTTATTGGTTCTCGCAGCCCTGACCCGCAACGCGCCGGCGGCCGTCATCCCGCCGCCGCTGACTGCCACGTTCATCGACTTCGATAACATCCCCGCCGCGCAGGACATCTTCTCGGTCCCCGGGCCGCTCACGAACGAGTTCGCCTCGCAGGGGGTGATCTTCTCGGGCTTCGGCGAGAACGGCGGCGCGCTCCTGGGCACCGGCGAGGGCACTGGACTGCCCGAGATCTCGCCGCCGAACTTCGTCGTCTTCATCAGCGCCTTCCCCCTGCAGAACGGCGGGCTTCCCCAGACACCGGAGATCCTCAGCTTCTACCCTCCCGTCACTTCGGTACAGTTCGACACCGGCACCGGCGGCATCGATTGCTCCGACCCTGACGCGGGCTTGCCGACCACCATGATCCTCACAGTCCAGGGGTTCGGTCCGGCCAGCACCCCGGTGGGTAGCATCACCCGGCCAGCGTCTCTCGACGGAGCGACCATCCAGATCACCTTCTCGGCCCCCGCCGAGGTGGTGCGCATCACCAGCACCCACACCTGCGGACCGCCAGGATTCCTCTTCCACGGGGTCGAGATCTTCACCGTCGACAACCTCGCCTTCACCCCCGTCGCCTCGGCCGCGAGCGCCTGCGCGCAGCTGGCGATGGATGCGGCCGGCAAGAAGGCGAAGGCCGTGGCCGGGTGCTACGCCAAGGCCCTCCAGAAGGGCCTCCCGGTCGATGACGCGTGCATCCAGAAGGCCGTCGACAACTTCAACAAGGGCTTCGCCAAGGCGCAGGCGAAGGGTGACTGCCTCGCCCCCGACACGGACGCGGCGTCGGTCGAGGCTGCGGTGGACAGCATGATCGCGGCGGCCATCCAGACGGTGACCAACGGCGCGCCGGGGCCGGATGTCTGCTTCGGCAAGAAGCTCACTGCCGTCGGCAAGAAGGCGCAGGCGTTCGCCAAGTGCTTCTCGAAGGCGGCGAAGTCGGGCGTCCAGGTCGACGAGACGTGCGGCCAGAAGGCCGCGTCGTCCTTCAACGGCTCGCTCAAGGCGTGCGGCACGCCGACGCAGCTCGGCCCGATCGAGGAGCAGATCGATGCCTTCGGGACGGCGTTGTCGCGCTCGCTGACCGTGCCGACGACCACGACGACCACGACCACCACCAGCACCACGACGACCACCGCCCCGCCGCCGCTCGGCCAGCACCTGTCGTTCACCACGACGGCAGGCACGGCGAACTGCGGCGCGAACGGGTTCGGCACGCCGGCCGATCCGCCCTTCTCGGGTGAGCTCGACTCCGACCTCGTCGGCACCAAGCTCGTCGACCTCGGGCTCGGCTGCCTCTACATCGGTGGCGGCATCGCGACGGTGAACCCTTCGCTCATTCCGGAGAATGCCACCACGGTGCTCGACAGCCCCGACGGCACGACGCTCTCGGGTAGCCTGGGCACGGGCCGGGCGGACTGCTCCGTCGGACCGCAGGGCACCACCAAGCATTGCGTCAACAACCCGTCCTTCGAGTGCACCAGCGACGGCGATTGCTTCGCGCCGGGCGGCTGCCAGACCGACGCGACCTGCTACTTCGGCCCGCCGGTCCTCGTGAACGGCTTCCCCTCGAGCTGCGTGGTCAACACCTTCGCGCAGGACGCGAGCGGGACGCTCAACCTGGCCACGGGCGAGTCGACGGTCGACATCGAGCTCTCGTCGTTCGTCTACCTGACCCTCGGCCAGCTCACCGTCTGCCCGATCTGCGACGGTGGCTTCTGTAACTACGGGGCCACGCCGGGCGCTCCGTGCACGACCACCAACAGCACGCAGACGACGCTCGATTGTCTGCCGAGCCCGGGCACCTTCGTGGCCACGCTGCCGGTGAGCCTCAATCCGCTGGCCTCCTCCGTGGTCACGACCACGGCGGCGGACGGGCTCTTCTGCCCGGCGCAGGGGAATGCGGGGGCCTTCGGCCAGGCGGCAACGCAGGCGATCACGCAGAACGGATCGCCGGCGGGTGACCTGACCGACGGGGCGCCGCATGCCGGCGTGCTCGTGAGCAACTTCTGCATCCCGCCGACGGGCAGCCTCGCCCTCGACGGGCTGGCCGACCTGCCGGGCCCGGGCTCGCTCAGCCTGCCCGGCAACGCGCAGTTCTTCGCCGTACCGTAGCTTCGGATCATGCGAACTCCCGGCGCCGGTCCCATGGCCGGCGCCGGGATCTCTCAGAAGGGGGGGCACGATGATCACGCGCAGCTTGCTTGCAGGCGTCCTGGTTCTCGCCGCGCTCACTCGCGGCGCGACGGCGCAGCTGGTTCCGCCGCCGCTGACCGCGACGTTGGTCAACTTCGACGAACTCTCCGCTCCGGAGGGCATCGACCAGCTCACCGGACCGGTCACGAGCGAAGAAGTCTCGAAGGGAGTGATCTTCGCCGGTTTCGGCCAGAACGGCGGCGCGCTGCTCGGCGCCGGCGAGGGGGCCGGCCTGCCCGAGGTCTCCGGCGCGAACTTCATCGTCTTCGTCAGTGCCTTCCCGATGCAGAACGGCGGACTTCCCCAGTCGCCGGAGACCCTCTCGTTCTACCCGCCGGTCACGTCCTTGCAGTTCGATACCGGTACGGCCGGCGTGGATTGCTCGGGCACGATGGCAGTCACCGTCCAGGGATTCGCGCCGGGCGGCACGCCGGTCGGCTCGACCACGGTGACCATTCCGCCCGAGGGCATAACCGTCCAGGTCGCCTTCTCGGCGCCCGCCGAGCAGGCGCTCATCACAAGCACCCACAGCTGCGGGCCGCCGGGATTCCTCTTCCACGGGGTCGAGGTGTTCACCATCGACAACCTCGCCTTCACCCCGGTCGCATCGGCCCCAAGCTCCTGCGCGCAGCTCGCGACGGACGCCGCCGGGAAGAAGGCAAAGGCCGAGGCCGCCTGCTACGCCAAGGCGCTCCAGAAGGGCCTGCCGGTCGATGCGGCCTGCATCCAGAAGGCCGTCGATACCTTCAACAAGGGCTTCACCAAGGCGCAGGCGAAGGGTAACTGCCTGGCCCCCACGGACTCAGGCTCCGTGGAAAGTGCCGTCGACTCCATGCTCGCGGCCGCGATCCAGACGGTGACCAACGGCGCGCCGGGACCGGACGCGTGCTTCGCCAAGAAGCTCACCGCGATCGGCAAGAAGGCGCAGGCGTTCGCGAAGTGCTTCTCGAAGGCGGCGAAGTCGGGCGTGCAGGTCGACGAGACGTGCGGCCAGAAGGCGGCCTCGTCCTTCAACGGCTCGCTCAAGGCCTGTGGCACGCCGACCCAGCTGGCGCCGATCGAAGGACAGATCGATGCCTTCGGCGTGGCGCTGTCGCGCTCGCTGACCGTCCCGCCCACCACCACGACCACGACGACGACGAGCACCACGACGACCACCCTGCCGCCTCCGCTCGGCCAGCATCTCTCGTTCACCACCACGGCAGGCACGGCCAACTGTGGCACCACCGGGTCGTTCGGCTCGCCGCCCGATCCGCCGTTCTCGGGTGAGCTCGACTCCGACCTCGTCGGCACCAAGATCGCCGATCTCGGGCTGGGCTGCCTCTACATCGGTGGCGGCATCGCGACGGTGAACCCGTCGCTCATTCCGGAGAATGCCACAACGGTCCTCGACAGCCCCGACGGCACGACGCTCGCGGGCAGCCTTGGCACCGGCCGGGCGGACTGCTCGGTGGCGCCGCAGGGCACCACCAAGCACTGCCAGAACAACCCGGCGGTCGAGTGCACCAGCGACGGCGACTGCTTCGCGCCGGGCGCCTGCGCCCTCGATCCGACCTGCTACTTCGGGCCGCCGGTCCTCGTGAACGGCTTCCCCTCGAGCTGCGTGGTCAACACCTTCGCGCAGGACGCGAGCGGGACGCTCAACCTGGCCACGGGCGAGTCGGCGGTCGACATCGAGCTCGCGTCGCTCGTCTACCTGACCCTGGGCAAGCCCTCGGTCTGCCCGATCTGCGATGGCGGCGTCTGCAACTACGGCGCCAACATCGGTCAGCCCTGCACGACCACCAACAGCACGCAGACGACGCTCGACTGTCTGCCGGATCCGGGCACCTTCGTGGCCACGCTGCCGGTGAGCCTCAATCCGCTGACCTCCTCCGTGGTGACGACCACCGCGGCGGATGGCCTCTTCTGCACCGGCGGCCCCGGCGGCGATCAGGTCGATCCGGGGGCCTTTGGCCAGGCGGCGACGCAGGCGATCACGCAGAACGGCTCGCCGGCCGGTGATCTGACCGACGGGGCACCCCACGCCGGCGTGCTCGTGAGCAACTTCTGCATCCCGCCGACGGGCAGCCTGGCCCTCGACGGGCTTGCCGATCTGCCGGGCCCGGGCTCGCTCAGCCTGCCCGGCAACGCGCAGTTCTTCGCCGTTCCATAGCATCACATAGTACGAACTCCCGGCGCCGGCCCTCCTGGCCGGCGCCGGGACTCTTTTTGAAGGAGTTCTCTTGTGTTGAAACACGGAATTCTGGCCGGCGTTCTGGTGCTCGCCGCCCTGGCCCCCAAGGCACCCGCAGCCGTCGTCCCACCGCCGATCACTTCTCCCTTCATCAACTTCGACGACATCCCCGGCGCGACAGACATCCTCTCGGTCCCCGGGCCGCTCACGACCGAGTACGCCTCCCGGGGCGTGATCTTCTCCGGCTTCCCTGCCCAGAACGGCGGCGGCATCCTCGGCACCGGTGGGTTTGCCCCCCTGCCGGAGATCTCCCCGCCGAACTTCATCATCTTCCTGAGCGCCTTCCCGATGCAGAACGGCGGACTCGAGCAGACGCCGGAAACCCTGTCGTTCTACCCCCCGGTCACCGCGGTGCAGTTCGACATCGGGACCCTGGGTTTCATCTGCGCGGACGGGGACGTACCGACGACCAGTGTGGTGACCGCCCAGGGCTTCGGCGCAGGCGGCGTACCCGTTGGTAGCGTCACCCAGCCCGCGGTCATCGAGGGTTCGACGATCCTCCTCAACTTCTCGACCCCCGCCGAGCAGGTGCTCATCACCAGCACCCACACCTGCGGGCCCGCAGGATCGCTCTTCCACGGCGTCGAGCTCTTCACCATCGACAACCTCTCCTTCACGCCGGTCGCGGCGGCTGCGAGCAAGTGCGCCCAGAGTCAGATAGACGCCGCCGGCAAGAAGGCGAAGGCCGAAGCGGCCTGCTACGCCAAGGCCCTCCAGAAGGGCTTGCCGGTCGATGCGACCTGCATCCAGAAGGCCGTCGACGCCTTCAACAAGGGCTTCACCAAGGCCCAGGCGAAGGGCGACTGCCTGACCCCCGACACGGACGCGGCCTCGGTGGAGGCTGCCGTCGACTCCATGATCGCGTCCACCATCCAGACCGTCACCAATGGCGCACCGGGGCCGGACGCCTGCTTCGCCAAGAAGCTCACCGCGATCGGCAAGAAGGCGCAGGCCTTCGCGAACTGCTTCTCGAAGTCGGCCAAGTCGGGCGTGCAGCCCGATCCGACGTGTGGCCAGAAGGCGGCGTCGTCGTTCAACGGCTCGCTCAAGGCGTGCGGCACACCGACACAGCTGGGCCCGCTCGAAGGACAGATCGATTCCTTCGGCGTGGCGCTGTCACGCTCGGTGACCGTGCCGACGACCTCGACCACCACCACAACCACCAGCACCACCACGACCACCCTGCCGCCGCCGCTCGGCCAGCATCTCTCATTCACCACCACGGCGGGGACGACCACCTGCGCGATTTCCGTGACGGGTGACCCGACGACGTCGACGCCGCTCCCGCCGTTCTCGGGCGAGCTCGACTCCGACACCGTCGGCACCAAGATCACCGACCTCGGGCTCGGCTGCCTCTACATCGGCGGCGGTGCTGCGACGGTAGCTCCGTCGCTTATTCCGGAGAATGCCACCACGGTCCTCGATAGCCCCGACGGCACCACGCTCGCGGGCAGCCTGGGGACGGGCCGGGCGGACTGCTCCGTCGGACCGCAGGGTTCGACCAAGCACTGCATCAACAACCCGGGCTTCGAGTGCACCACCGACGGCGATTGCTTCGCCCCGGGCGCCTGCCAGCTCGACCCGACCTGCTACTTCGGACCGCCGGTTCTCGTGAACGGCTTCCCCTCGAGCTGCGTGGTCAACGCCTTCGCGCAGAGTGCGAGCGGGACGCTCAACACGGCCACGGGCGAGTCGACGGTCGACATCGAGCTCTCGTCGTTCGTGTACCTGACCCTCGGCAAGGCCACCGTCTGCCCGATCTGCGACGGCGGATTCTGCAACTACGGCGCCAACGTCGGTCAGGCCTGCACGACCACCAACAGCACGCAGACGACACTCGACTGCATGCCGGATCCGGGGACCTTCGTGGCCACCCTCCCGATCAGCCTCAATCCGCTGACCTCGTCCACGATCACGGCGACGGCGGCGGACGGGCTCTTCTGCACGGCGCAGGGACACGCGGGGGCCTTCGGCCAGGCGGCAACGCAGGCGATCACCCAGAACGGATTGCCGGCGGGTGACCTGACCGACGGGGCACCCCACCCCGGGGTGCTCGTGAGCAACTTCTGCATCCCGCCGACCGGCAGCCTGGCGCTCGATGGGATCGCCGATCTGCCGGGCCCGGGCTCGCTCAGCCTGCCCGGCAACGCGCAGTTCTTTGCCATTCCGTAACTTCGAGTAGTACGAGCTCCTGGCGCCGGCTCTCCTGGCCGGCGCCGGGACCCTTCCTCACCGCCGCGTCTGTGCAGCCTGAAACGGGTGCCGGTACCCCTCCCAAGAGCACCGAAGCCCGCCAGTAGTGGTGGAGGAAAGGGGGCGGGGTAGCGGCCGCTTCGAGATCGAGGCGGCCGCTACTGCCCCGTCTTCGAGTTGGTGTACGGCGTGCTCGTGGCGCATCCGCGGTTGCGCGCGGACCACGGAGCCCCTACCTACCTCTCATGCGCCGGCTCTGCGTGGCGTTCGGGATCGCCGTGGCGCTCGCGAGCGGCGCGCGCGCCGAGTTCGTCGCCCACGCGAAGGACTTCAAGTGTCTGAAGGCGTTCACACCCATCCCGGGAAAGAGCTTCGTGGTCTACAACCGCAACCCGAGCAGGCTGCTGCGGGCGGTCCGCATCGCCACGGAAGATCTCGAGCACAGGAAGTATCCCATCGGGACCATCATCCAGGTCTTCCCCTTCGAGGCGATGGTGAAGCGCGGTGGCGGCTTCAATCCCTCGGGGGGCGGATGGGAGTTCTTCAACCTGAAGGTGACGCCGGATGGAACGCGGATCGTGGGCCGCACCCAGAACGAGAAGGACGGGAAGCCGCTGCGGAACTTCTTCGGCGCGTGTCAGGACTTTCGCTGCCACGGCGCCAACCAGGTGCGGCCGTACGATCGTATCTGCGAGGGCCATCTGCCCCCCCTCTCGCTCACCGAGGCCGAGTTCGAGGCGCTCCGCGCCGATCCGCGCTGTCCCTAGACCGCGCCGCCGACCGTCCAGAACTGCGCTGCGACCCGCTGCTCGAGAGCTGAAGGAATCTCCAAGCCAAAAGGAGGACTGTCCATGAACCGAACACGCCGTACGGTTGGATTCGTAGCCTTGGGCTTCATCGCGGCCACGCCGGCAGCGGCGGGAATCGCGGACAGCCCCGTGCCTCTGTTGATGGGGCAGAAGGCACAGGTTCTCTACTCGCTGACGGGGGTCATCAACGCGGGCAGTCTGGGCACGTACGTCTCCTGCACCTCCACGGCAAAGACGCCGAGCATCGTCGCCGTCGAGGTATTCCAGAATTCGGGCGGTGCGGCGTTCAATGACGCCTCGGCGACATCGTTGAGCGTTGCCCCTGGCGCTACCGTGATCTTCGGGACTGAAAACGCGGCGGGGTTTGCTGAGGATTCATTCCTCTTCGACCCCCTCTCGCCGCCCGCAATCACCAAGGGCTCGGCCCGCATCCTGTCCACGTCCAAGTCCCTCATCTGTGATGCCTTCGTGTCGGATGCCGTGAACACGCCTCCGCTGTCGATGAGGTACCTCACGATCATCGCGAAGACGAAGCAGAAGGCGGCGAACTGATCACGCCGCACGTGCCGGACGGGACCGTCCGGCGCCAGCTCCTCCGGAACGTAGCCACGCGAGAGATCGCCCTCGCGTCCTCCTCGTACGCAGTTGGCGTGCTCAGGGTCGCACCGTGAACGTCCCCGGCAGCGTCACCGCGCCCGGCCCCGGCAGGTCGGCCGCGAAGTTCACCAGCCCGTTCGACGTGCTCGCGATGCAGAAGATGGCCGCGAGCCGCGCGGATGCTGGCGTCCCGATCATGATCGGCCCGGCCGCGGCCCCCGTCTCCTGAATCCCGCGGCAGGCTGGAACCCCGAAGCAACCCGGCGTCCCCGGCGTGCCGCCCTGGTGCGGGCAGAAGTTCCCGTCGAGGGTTGTCATGGAGACGGCGCCCGTCGAGAGCGGCGTCAGATTCACTCCGATGATGCCGACGTGCGCGCCATCGATGCAGCTGTCATGTCCCTGCGTTCCGGCCTGGCAGTCCTTCGGCGGCGCCCCGGCGCCTCCGCTGAGGCAGTCCCTGGTCAGCCCATTCGAGTTGGCCGACGCGCAGGCCATCCCCGCTCGAGGGCCACGGTCGCACGCGCCAGTCACGCAGCGTGGACACGGCTGGCCGGCGTTTCCGGTGATGTAGATATCCGAGCTCAGCGGGACCGAGGTGCTCGAGGTGCCGTCGTCCAGGTTCACGGACCCGGTCGCATCCGTGGCCCAGGTGTTCAGCACGCATGTCGTCAGGTTCGGCAGGGCCGGGTTCGGAATCGGCAGCGGCGTTCCGAAATTGCAGCCCGTCACCGTGCAATCAGGGTCGGCGCTGACCGGCGCGGGCGGGGTCGGATAGGGCGAGATGGAGCAGACCCCGCCGCTCGGCTGCGCGCAGCTGAGCTCGAACCGGCTCGTCGAACCGTCCGGCGTCGGTCCTTCGGCGACGGTCGACGCCCCGCCCCCGATGTTCAGCCCGCCGCAGGTCAGGTCCTTGAGCGGCGCCCCATTCGCGTCCTGGACCTCGCCGCACTTCTCACCCGGCAGGCCGTTCGTGAAGTCCATGACGTAGTGCTGGCACCCAGCCTCGGGGCAGATCGTGGGCGGCATCATGGGCGGGGTGATGGTCGGGCCCATGGAAGTCGTGGTCGTGGTCGTCGTCGTGGTGGTCGTCACGCACACGGTGCTCCCGTGACGACACTTCCGAATGAGCACGGCGCGGCGGCACTTTGCCTTGACCTTCGCGCGGCCGTTCTTCCTGATGACGATGCACTCGGACGGCGCCGTGCGATCGAGGAGCTCGAGAAAGGCCGCGCAGTTCGCGCGGCATTGCGCCTTCGACAGGGGGGCGGCATGCGCGGGAACGGCCAGGGACAGGGCCAGCAGCAGAGCGAGCAGCGCGAGAAGGCGTGTCATGGTAATCCCCCTTCACCGAGTCTCGTCGAGCAGGAACGCCGAGTGGCTTTCCTCCATGTCGAGGTGCAGCGTCTGGAGATTCGGGAACATGTTCTCATACTGGAGAGCCGTATCCCAGCCATCAACGATATTCGCGCTGGTTAGGTTCACAGATTGCACCCTAGGGAAGATCAGATCGCGTCTGGGGGCGCATCCGCCGCGAAGTGCCAGCAGGGTGTGAAGAACGCGCGATCGTCTCGACTTCTGCACGCCGCGGATCTACAACGGCGTGCAGGAGGGCGGGCCACACGGCCCGGACCGAGCATGCTCGGAGAGCTATCGAGAGGCGTATGGCGTCCGACGACGCGCCGTGGGTCACCGGCACGGTCCTGCGCGTCGACCGCGGCGCGGGTATGGAGCCACGGCGGACGCCGGTGGCCTCCACCACTCGCCGCGGAGACGCATGATGTCGCGCGGAGGAGCGGATGAACCCGACGACGCCTGAGGACCGACCGGCCGACACCTCGGCGCGGCACGCCAACGAGGCCGCGATCCGGAGGTACTGCGAGGCGTGGCGTCAGGGCGACCTCGCCACGATCCTCGACTGCTACCACGACGACTTCGTCCTCCACTACTTCGGCCGCAGTTCGCTCGCCGGCACGCACCGGGGCAAGGCGGCCGCCCTCGCAGCGCTCGCCCGAGTTCAGCAGCTGACCAATCGTCAGCTGCTCGAGATCCACGACGTCCTCGTCGGCGACGACCACGCAGCCATCCTGGCGCGCGAGCGGTTCGAGCGCGACGGGCAGCAGCTCGAGGCCAGGCGGGTGCTGGTCTACCACATCCGCGACGGCAAGCTGGCGGAGAGCTGGATATACGACGAGGACCAGCGGGCCGTCGACGAGTTCTGGTCGTGACCGCGGACGCCGCGGGCCGCGCAGCCAGGTGACCGATGTCCCGGCGGCCGACGCCATCGACCATGGGAGGATCGCAATGAAGAGCAATGTCACCCAGATCGCCCCCCACCTCTATCGCATCTCGACGTTCCACCCCGACTTCGGCCTGCAGTTCAACCAGTTCCTCGTCGACGACGACGAGCCCTTCCTGATGCACACCGCCCTCCGGAAGATGTTCCCGGTCACCCTCGCGGGCGTGTCCTCCGTACTCGACCCGTCCAAGGTGCGCTGGATCGGATTCAGCCACTTCGAGTCCGACGAGTGCGGCGCCCTGAACGAGTGGCTGCGCGTGGCACCCCGCGCCCAGGCGGCGTGCAGCTTCGTCGGCGCGAACGTGATGGTGAACGACTTCGCCGACCGTCCCGCGCGCCCGCTCGCCGACAACGAGGTGCTGGAGATCGGCCGCCACCGCATGCGATTTCTCTCGACTCCGCACGTTCCGCACTGCTGGGATGCCGGCATGTTCTTCGAGGCAGTGGATGGCACGCTGCTGTGCTCGGACCTCTTCTTCCACCCGGGCGACGTAGAGGCCCTGACCGAAGCCGACATCGTCCCGCGCGCGCGCGAAGCCATCGTGAAGGGTCAGGCCGGTCCGATGGCGAAGGACATGCCCTATACCCCGTACACCGACGGCACGCTGCGCAGGCTCGCGGCGTTGACACCGCGCACGATCGCGCTGATGCACGGCTCGACGTTCCGCGGAGACGGCGAGCGAGCGCTGCTCGATCTGGCTGCGGTGATCCGGGAGACGCTCGGCGCGCCGTAGGTACCCAAGCGGATTGAGGACCGGCGACGCCGCACCCGTTCGGCGCGTCTCCGCGCGCGAAATCGAGGTACGTGAAGGAGGTTCACGAGCTCTACTGAGGCCTCCCCTTCCTCGAGATGGCCGCTCCGGGCTAGGTTTGCGCATGAGGGTGTCACGCGCCCTGCGCTCGATGGTCCTGGCCTTACCCCTCGTCGGGACGCGCGGCCTCCAGGACTCGTTCGCGGTGGTGCCCGGCATTCGCCAGGTGAGCAAAGCCCGCCTGCACGAGCTCGTCGATCAGACCTCGCAGGCCGTCGTTGAGCGACTCACCATCGCACTCGAGATCTATCTCGGCGACTGACCCGAGGGGGGTCAATCCGCCGGAGCGCCGGTGGGCGGCTCGGCCGCGCCGCGCCGGCTGATCCGGTTGCCCTCCGAGCCGTCGGCGAGGCAGTGCCGGGTCGCGCTTCCCTGCGCTCGACGCATGACCCCGGTTGCGCTAGGCAGACGGACCCGGCCCGACGGCCCCAGGGCGCGGGCGGTCGATCCCGATGGCGGCGAGCGAGCGAACTCGACGAAGGCGCGAATGGACAAGCCGCCTGATCCTGCTCCTTGCCGGCACCATGACGGGGTTCCTCTTGCTCGAGGGCGCGCTATCCGCCGCTGCGCTCATCGTCCGCGTGACGGGACGAGCCTCCCCGGTGAGGTTCACGACCGAAAACCTGCGGGTCCTCAGCACGGGCGATTCGAACACATACGGCCTCTGGGTCTCTGACCAGAAAGCCTACCCCGCCGCGTTCCAGCGCCTGTGGAACGCGCGCCACCCGGACCGGCCGGTCGAGGTCGTGAACGTCGGCTTCCCCGCCAACAACTCGTCGGGCCTGCGTAACGTGCTGCCACGCTTCCTCGAGATCGCCAAGCCCAGCGTCGTGACCATCATGATCGGGGGCAACGACTTCTGGACGGAATCGCATGCGGTGGTCCAGGATGCCGACGCGTCGGGACCGGACGCGGGGGCGAGCTGGCTCTGGCGCCATTGTCGGGTCTACCGGTTGCTCTTCATGCTCCGACGCTCCCCGGAGGCGACGCTGGAGGATACTCGCCCGGCGGACGGGTTTTTCCACTTCCGGACGTCCGAGGGTCCCGTCCAGATCGGCGAGGTGGAGGCAAAGCGCACGACGCCGATTGGCATCCCGCAGCTGGCGGATGACGCCCGGACGAATCTTCTTGCCATCGCCGAGATCGCCCGCCGTCACCACGCCGAACCCGTCTTCCTCACCTACCCGGCCGACATCAATGTGTACGGGATGGCGAATCGATGGATGCGGGACGCCGCCGCGGCGAGCGGGGCTCGGCTCATCGACCTAGGCGCGGCGTTCGGACCGCGGTGCTCCGAGAACACCTGCACCGATCTGCTGTTCCCCGACGGGCATCCCACTGCGCGCGGCCACGAGTTCGCCGCCGAGACCATGGCCGAGCACTGGGACGAGCCGTCGCCCGTGACGCAGTAGGCTCCCGAGCTCGCGCGTCACGGGCCATGAGGTTCGAACCGATCACCCGCCGGCATACTCGAAGCTGGTCCCGTCTGGCGCGGCGCTAGCCGGCGAGCGCCAGCGCGAACGCGCTTCACGGCCACCCTCATAGAGCAGGTGCAGAGGATACGAGTGCGAATGGTGACAACGAGCCGGGCGACCTCGACATCGCTGGGCGCCCAGGCGGGATGGACCCCCGAGACTGCCGCGGAGGCGCACGCGTGAGCGCGGTTTGCAAGCAGATTGCAAGCGGCCGGCTACCAAGCTGGCAACCGGCCGCCCAACTGCCTGATCCGCCTGATGGGCCGCGCAGGGATCGAACCTGCGACCCGCTGATTAAGAGTCACGCCGCATGGTCACTCACGGACGCTACTGGACGCTAACTGCCCGTCGAATCTCACTTCGACCAGGTGGCGAGTGACCAGTGGCGTCCGCCACGTCCCACCAGGTTGTGACCAACCTGTGACCACGGCCCTTAAGGATGCGGGCATAAGAGCGGCGGCGCGTCGCGAGCTGGCCACTATCTCCCCATATTGACGCTTCCAGCGGCATGGACTTTCGCCTCGTATGGCAATGCGACCACCATTCTGTCGGCGTGGCATTGTGCCCCGTGCTGGCAACGCTGCGGGGATTCGCCACGACCACCTGGTGGGCATCATTGACAGCCAGACCAATCGCGACAGAAAGGTCTTGCCAGATCGTCCCCAGAACGGCTATGGATATCCCCATGAGCGAAACACGCATGACGGTGTCGAAGGCCATCGCGAGGCTGATGGTCGGAACGGGCGCCTTGCTGCTCGTGATGGGCGCCTTCGCGGGCGTCAAGCCGACCCCCGATCAGAAGTGCGAGGCGGCAAAGCTCAAGCTGGTGGGAAAGAAGGCGGGGTGCGAACTCGGGATCGCGGCGAACCCCAAGAAGGGGAACGACTTCAGCAAATGCACGACCAGCTATGCCACCGCGTTCCCGAAGGTGAAGGGGACCTGCAGCGGGGACCAGACGGGGCTGGAGACGCAGGTCGACGCCTTCCGGACCGAGATCGCAGCCGCCCTGACGCCGAACACCAGCAAGTGCCAAGCCGGGAAGATCAAGGCGGCCGGGAAGATGCAGACGTGTGAGCTGCTCGCGGCCGCGAAGGCCGTGCTGCTGGCGGGGACGGCAGACTTCACGAAGTGCAAGGCCACCTTCGCAACGGCGTGCATGAAGCTGGAGGCGGCCAAGAAGGAAGATTGCACGACCACGGGCGATGCGGCGGCGATCGAGGCCAATGTGGACGCGTTCACGGGTGCCGTTCTCGCGGCCATCACCACGACCACGACCGCACTTCCAATTGCCTCGGGAGCAGCGGGTGACGGTGCCATATCCGCTGCGGGTCAAATCGACAGCTGGACGTTTACGGCCACTGCGGGTGGCAATATCGTCGTGAGTCTCGCCAAGCTGACCGGTGATAACACCTTTTTTCCGCAGATGGTGCTCTACGGTCCGGACGGCGCACAGCTCGCTGGGTCGCAGACCGAAATCGCCAGGAAGGCGGCCAGCAGCGGCACCTTCACCGTGCGGGTCAGCGCCGCCATCTACGGCAACGGTGTCTCGGGCACCGGTACGTATCGATTGTATCTTGCCACGGTGCCGGGCGCCTTTGTGGTACCCGACGGCGACGACGGCGGGCCGCTGACCAATGGCGGAAACCATGATGGGACGCTCCCCTTGGGGGATCTGGACCTGTGGCGTTTCGCAGCCAATGCAGGTGACAGCATCATCGTGGGCATCGGCACGCTGACCGATGATGGCAACGGGTTTGGGCCGCGGATCCGGCTCTACGGTCCGGACGGCGCACTGCTCCCCCAGGGCGCGTCTGGGACCGAAGTCGCCGTGAAGGCGGCCAGCAGCGGCACCTTCACCGTGCTGGTCAGCGCCGCCATCGTCGGCAACGGTAACCGAGGCACCGGCACGTATCGGTTGTATTTTGCGAAGGTGCCTGGGGCCTTTGTGGTACCCAGCGGCGACGACGGCGGAATATTGGTTCCGGCCGGACAGTACGACGGCACGATAGATCTGGGGATCTGGACCTGTGGAGTTTCGCGGCCAATGCAGGAGACAACATCGGCGTGCGCATCGACACGCCGACCGATTTCACTGTCAACGGGTTTGATCCGTGGATCCGGCTCTACGGTCCGGACGGCGCACTGCTCGCCCAGCAATACGGTTCGCCGGTCGCCGAAGTCGCCAAGAAGGCGCCCAGCAGCGGCACCTTCACCGTCGTGATCAGCGACGGCCTCGAGGCTGGGATCGTGGGTACCGGCACGTATCGCCTGACGATATCCGGGATCTCCCCGTGAGGCCCGCTTCCCGTCGTGACGGCAGTGGCTTCTCATCTTCTGCGCTGCGTCGTTACGGAAGGCGGCGGCCTCGTGCGACGGGCGAGGCGCCAGGCTGCTACTAGGGTCGCGGCCTTTCGCCTCCGCTGATTCCTGATCAGCGCGGACCCGAGAAGTCCATGCCGGTGCTGGGCTTTTCGCGCTGGTCACAGCAGCGGTCACAGGGCGATCCCTGTACGATGGCGCGCATGGAGCCCGCGGCTGCAGTCGAGAACCCGCCCGCTGGTCCGAGGGTGCGCCGTCGTCGTGGCTATCGTCGGAGCGGGTTCTACGCCCTCAAGACCACCCTGCGGCAGCTCGGCCCACGGGTGATCGATAAGTGCACCAGCATCGGCAAGGCGCTGGCACAGTGGCGGGCCGACTGCGGAAGCAACTCCGTCTGACCCAAGCGGAGTTCTGGCGAGCAGTGCGGCGTCGCCCGCGTCACCGTGACGCGCTGGGAAGCGGCACGCTGACCGTCGGGACGACCGCCGCCATCCTGATCCGCTTCCTGGCCCAGGAGCGGCGCCGCGCGCGCCAGAAAGGCAGGTGACCCCGTGAACCGGATCGTACCCTGTGAGAAGAACGGCCGACCGCAGTACCGCGTCGACTTCATCGGCGCCGACGGGCGGCGGCACCAGAAGTTCCGCCCTACGGAAGAGGAGGCCGAGGATCTACTCGCCCAAGAGACCATCGCCTCGCGCCAGCCGACGACCTCCGACCTCCCCGCCAGCACCACCCTCGCGCAGTACGCCGAACGCTGGGAGCGCCAGGTGGCTGCGCACCTGAAGCCCCGCACGCTCGCGAGCTACGGCGACACCTTGCGGCTGCACGTGCTGCCGGCGTTCGGCGCGACCCGCGTGCGCGATCTGCAGCGCGGGCGCATCAAGCAGTTCCTCGCCGAGAAGCTCAGGACACACTCCGCCAACTCCGTGCGGATCATGCACGCCAGGCTCAGGGTGCTCTTAAACGCCGCCGTTGACGACGGCCTGATCGTCGCCAACCCGAGCGACAAGCTCGGCCGGAGCATGAAGCTCGTCGTGCGGACGAAGGTGCGGCAGGAAACCATCAAGGCCTTCGACCGCGCCCAGCGCGACGCCTTCCTGGCTACCGCGTACCGCATCGAGGCGTGGTGGGCGCCGATGCGGGAGGTCCAGGTACTCTCCGGCCTCCGCCCGGGCGAGGTCTACGCCCTGGAGGACGCCGACCTCGACCTCGACGCCGCCACGGCCCGTATCGGTCGCACCCTGGCGGACGACGGGCAGAGCGTCGACTCGCCGAAGGGCAACCGGGGTCGCACGATCGACCTCTCAAGCCGCGCGGTCGCGGTGCTCCGCGCCCATGCCGTGCACGTGCATCGGAAGGCGGAGAAGCTCCGGCGGAAGTGGCCCGAGCTGCCCGTGCCGTTCTTCTGCTCGACCACCGGGACCTACCCCGATCCCAGGAACGTCCGAGACGCCTTCGCCCCCGTGGTTAAGGCCGCCACGCTGCCGCACGTCACCCCGCACGGCCTGCGGCACACGTTCGCGTCCCTCCTGCTGCAGGCCGGTACGGACGTGTACTACGTCTCGCGCATGTTGGGGCATGCGTCGATCAGCGAGACCGTGGACACGTACGGGAGATGGCTGCCGGCGAACCGCAAGGGCGCCCTCGACGTGCTCGACACCCCGGCCGCCGACGACCGGTCGGCCGGGAGTCTGTGACCACTCTGTGACCAAAATGGCTAGGATGCCAGAACCTGGCCGCGTAACTACCCGAGTTCCAGTATGGGCCGCGCAGGGATCGAACCTGCGACCCGCTGATTAAGAGAGCGTGGACACCCGACACAGCAGACCACAGCCGACGCCAACGGACCGGAATTCTTCGCTTCCGGCGGTGTCGGCTGTGACTGCTGTACCCCCCTGTGTCCGCGTGGACTCGGACAATTTTCGGACAACGGCGCGCGCGCGTGCCTGCCAGCACACCGCTCATGACGTGACCAACGGTGGATCGCAGTCGCGTCCGCCGCTCGCCCGCTACCCGGCGCTGGACGGCGGAGGTGACAGCGCGCCGGGCTACTGAGGCGTCGCAGGGATAGGCGAACGTTCGTTCGCCTCCCGTACGTAAAGAACGCAGCTGACACGACCGGTTGTGAGATGGTCGACTCACGATGAGTCGAATCTGTACTGAGGAGAACTCCAGATGCGCAGCGTGACCTACTCGATGGCCGTGTCGCTGGACGGCTACGTCGTCGGGCCGGACGGGTCCTTCGACTGGATGGCACCGGACGAGGAGGTCTTTAACCTAGCCACCGACGAGGTACGCAAGGTCGGAGTCCATCTGCTTGGACGACGGCTGTACGAAACCATGCTGTACTGGGAGACCGCCGACCAGAACCCGTCGCTCGACTACTCGACGCTCGAATTCGCCGCGATCTGGAGGGCGCTCCCGAAGGTTGTGTTCTCCACCACGCTGTCGGCGGTACAGGGAAACGCCCGCCTGGCGTCCGGCGGTCTAGAGGAGGAGATCGAGCGTTTGCGAGCCGAAGCGGCGGAGGGCGACATCGCGATCGGCGGCGCGACGCTCGCCACCGAGGCGGCCGCGTTGGGTCTCATCGACGAGTATCGGATCAGGGTCTTGCCGGTGCTGGTGGGCGGTGGCCGTCCCTTCTTTCCCCAACGCGAGGACCGGGTGAACCTCGAACTCATCGAGTCCCGTACCCTCAATTCGAGAGTGGTCTACCTCCGCTACCGCGTGGCCCGCTAGCCGACTCGTCCCGCCGAGCACAAGAAGGGACACGCCAGCCAACGGCAAACCGATCCACAGGTCTTGACTATTGCTCGCAGCGCCCCGCTGATTAGGTATCCGTCGGGCGGTGGCAACGTGGCGCGTGACCACGGCTTTTAGAGGCCTGTCCGGGAACTGTCCGAATCGCGCAGGGCGGTCGCAGTCCATTCGGACTGCGTGGTGTAGCGCCTCAGCCCCGTGACGCCCGGACGCGATAGTAGCCACCACCCGCGCTCTGGTGGGAGCAGACTGCGTTGGCGAGCTCGTCGCACAGCCGCGCGAGGGCGGCGGCGCGTGCGTGACGGTGTGCCGCTCTCGCTGCAACAAGCGCCCGGCCCACCGCACGGCGTTCGGCGAGGGGCACCGTGCGCCAGAGCAGCGTGCGGGCCGCTGCGGCGGCGGCAGTCGCTGCGCGGCGGGCCTCGGGCGTGGCATCCCGCGTCCAGCGGATGCGACGCAGCGTGGCCATGTAGGCGTGGCGCTGGGCGGCGGGCACGAAGCGCCAGCGGGCGGCGTGCTTCGATGTGCTGGGCGGTGGTGTGGCAGCGGCGAGCTGGTCTGCCGCGCGCTCCGCAGCAGCGGCGAGCGCCGCAGCCCGCGCGCGGGCCCGGTCCCAGCCGCGCTCCTCGGCGCGGCGGCGGATGAATCGGGCACGCCACGCGGCCTCGTTCAGATCGTAGGGGTCGTCCACCGCGTCGAGGGTAGCACGGAGCCGCACGACGGCATCTTCCACCACCTGGAATGGTGGTGGAGATGGATCACCGGCATCGGGCAGCAACCTCCGTTCCGTAGCAGTCGGGCGCACCGCAGTCGCATCGTGCCCTAGAACCGTTAGGATGCCCTGCCAATATGGAGAACGGAGTCGACGAGCGGCCGAACCGGTTCGTCGAAGGCTGGTGGATGTTCACCAACTCCATCTCGCGGAGTCTTGCGCGCGCAGGGCAATGATAGCGCTCAAGTATCTCCACCTCGATCTGTGTGATGCCGTCATGTGCATCGACGAACTGCTGCCAAGGCGCACTACGTCTGGTCAACGTTCGCGCGCGCCGCTCCGACCCGGATCCGATGTGGAAGAACGCGGCTTCACCCCGCATCCGGTGCCCGTACACCACCTCGTCCCCCTGGGTCTCATGCTTCGTTGATCGGACCTCAGCCAACGTTACGTCTCCCGCCGGTCCGCCACTCGTCGATGTGCGGTCCTACTGGCGCGACCCGAGCGCGCTCGCAAGATCGCCAGCCGCTTCCAGCTCGTCGAGGAGGCGCGCGACGTCCGGCTCTGGCCAACGGAGCAGCGCCGCGACCAGCGCCGCGTCCGCGTCGCAGTCTTCGGGCAACACGCGAGCGCCGCCAGGACGGCGTCGTGGGCAGGCGTGTTCGTGTCGGCGCGCTGCATGGCCGCAGAGTAGCACCTTCGTTCCGGCAGACGACGTTCATCGCAGGCCACCCACACTCAAAGATCACCGGTAAGCGGACTGCCAGCTTCACGGGTTGGTCACCCGAAGACAGCGACGTGACGGGCCACCCCGACAGGGAGGACGATTCACCCAGGCCCCTGACTGTCCCCCGGAATGCAGGACGGACGGATTTTCTCGAAAAGGTAGCCCCCTGGCTGGCTGTGCCCAAATTGACAGCAGGCGAGCGGCGAACCAACGAACGTCGCGCCAAGTATTTTCGCCTCGCGGGTCCGGCCCTCAAGCCGCTCGCGCCTCCGGGACGCCGGAGGCCATGCCTGGCATGCATGGATCGCCGCGAGAATTGCGTCCGGAGCTGTAGGGCGGGGCACACGCCGGGACACATCCGGAAACCCAGCCCGAGCTTCCCGTTTTCCAGTTACCCCTGTTCCGCAGACAGACGGTCATCGCGCGGGCGTTCGCCTCAGGGTCCCCGAAGTGGGGTGGTCGGGCGAGTGGCAGTGGCGGGCGAGTGGAGGTGAGCTACAAGGGGGCAGGATGGATTGCCAGATCACTCCCAATTGCACTATGAAGCACCAGGAGCTGGCGTCGGCCCCATGACGCGCCATGACGCCACCCTAGGGAGGTTATTGATGGGTCCTGTGTCTCCTGGCCTAAGCAGGCTTCTGTTGGCCGCGATCGGACTCACCCTCATCGCGCTTGGTCCCTCGGAAGCGGCACTTTGCAAGAGGCGAAACGGGGAGCTGATCGTTCACCCCACGTGCGGCGGCAAACTTCTTCCGGCAACCGCTGCCGACCTCGGCCAGCTGGGCATCGGACCGAAGGGAGACAAGGGCGACGAGGGAATCCAGGGACCGAAGGGCGACAAGGGCGACCAGGGATCCAAGGGCCGAAGGGCGAGCAGGGGATCCAGGGGGCTAAGGGGGACCAGGGAATCCAGGGGGCCAAGGGGGACCAAGGAGTCCAGGGAGAGAAGGGGGACAAGGGCGACCAGGGACTCCGCGGACTCCAAGGAATCCAAGGAATCCCAGGCTTCCCGGGAAGCCCAGGGCAAAAGGGGGACAAGGGCGACCCGGGTCCGCCCGGGGTGACCACGCGGGTCGTAAAGGACTCGCGCGGGGTCACGGTGGGGAAAGTGATTGACCGAACAGAGCTTGGCGTGGCCTCGTTACCGTCGGGAATCTATTTCTTCCGCTCCGTCGGCCAAATCCACGTCCTCATGTTTTTGCCCGATCCGTTTTCAATTCAGGGCGTCTGCACGCTCTCGCCTTGCGACGTGGTAGCGCTGGACCAAAATAGTACCTGTGATGCTTCGGGGCTGCACCCGTCCCTTCTCGTTCCCGTAGATAGCAACATTCAAGCCCTGTTCAGCCCACCCGACTTCTACGTCAGCAGTGTTGTTGTAGACAGTGAGTTCTTCGGTCCAAACACGCTGCTCTACCCGAGCGATCTGGGCGGGCAGCATGCGATTGCTTCATATTTTACTTACTCCGACCACAGTTGCCATTCGGGGCCGTTGCCTTACGAGGCTGCTACCTCTGCTGTGCAGTTTCTTGATATGAATGCTTTCACACCGCCGTTTGAGGTGGTTGACGTAGTGCAGACACCTTAGCGAGGTTGCTCCTCACACGGTTCAGATGGCCTGGGACGAGGTCGTGGGCGGGCTGACCGGGTTCGGGTGAACCCGGAACTTGGTGCAACCACCCAGATGCGCCGCTCGTCAGCGAGCCCGCGGCCTCAAGGCCTAGCAAGAGCAGGAGGCCTCGGGACTTGCCCCTGCTGGGACAAGCCGTCACGTCGAATCGCATTCGGTCGCACGATCCGTTCAGGTCGGCTCGGTCGGTGTGTACCGGCTGTTGTACCGGTAACGTCACCATCCCGGAGAAGACCCAAGCGGCTCCGGTGTGGCAGGAGGCGCTTCGACGTCGGGTTTCACAGAAGGTGCTCGGGTGAATGCCACCGTGAATCGATACGAACGCGATCCCCGCGCGCGAACCGAGTGCATCAATGCACACGGGGCGCGGTGCTGGGTCTGTGGCTTCGACTTCGAGGCAACGTATGGTGCCGTGGGAGCGGGTTTCGTCCTCGTCCACCACCTGGTGCCGGTGGCGAGACGGGCGGCGGCGGGACCGTATCAACTCGATCCCGTGGCGGATCTGGTCCCGCTATGCGGCAACTGTCATCCGATGATGCATCGGCGTGCGGATCGGCTCGGTGAGATGGGAGGCTGTCTGACTCCAGACATCCGCCAGCGCCTCGCGCGCTTGAGAGAATTGGCTGCTCTCGACTCGTGGGAGGCGATCCGCGATTAGCCGACGCAGCGGTTTGCCCCTGCAGTGACCCGAAGGGCTCGCGTCAATCGGTGTGTAAATCCTGAGGATCAGGCGGCGGCCTTCAGCGCCTTCTCCTTGACGAGCTTTCCGTCCTCGAACTTCCTCCCGTCGTAGACCGCGGCGAGCAACTCGGGCGCATCGAGGCGGCGGAAGCGCCGTTCGGCGACCATGAGCAACCGCCACAGCAGCGCCGTCGCGTTGTCAACCTTCTTGAACCGCTTCGCCGCGTCGGTCCGCAGGCGCACGGCCGCGAACGGCGACTCGATCACGTTCGTCGTCCGCAGATGCTTCCAGTGGCCCTCCGGGAAATCGTAGAAGGTCACGAGGCGGTCCCAATCCGTCTCGAGAATCTCGACCGCGCGCGGGTACACGCGTCGGTACGTCTTCGCGAACGCATCGCGCCGGCGCTCGGCGTCCGCGCGCGTGGGCGCGTAGGGGATCGCGGCCAAGGCCTCCCGTGCCGCGGCCTGCACTTTCTTCGGGAGCTGGGTCAACACGTTCACGATCTTGTGATTCCAGCACCGCTGCTCGGCGGCCCCGGGCCAGATCTCGGCGACGGCGGCCCAGATCCCCGCAGCGCCGTCGGCCGCCAGCAGCTTCGGCACCTGGAGCCCGCGGTCGCGCAAGTCGCGCAGCACCCCGCGCCACGAGTCGGTCGACTCGCGGTAGCCGGGCACGACCGCGAGCACTTCCTTGCGCCCGTCGCGCAGCGCCCCGATGATCACGAGCAACGCCGCCTTCTCCCGCTCGAGCCCGGCGCGCACATAGATCCCGTCGGCCCACGCGTACACGAGTTCGTGCTCGTCGAACCGGCGGGTCTTCCACAGGTCGTAGTCGCGCACGAACTTCGCTCGCAGGCGCTCGATCGACTTCGCACTCAACGGCGCGCCGTCGCCGAGCAGGCCTCGCAACGCCAGCTCGAAGTCCCCTTGGGCCAACCCGTGCAGGTAGAGCTCGGGCAACAGATCGGCCACTTGCTCGGTGCGCCGCGCGAACAGCGGCAGCACCCGACTCTCGAAGTGCTCCTCGAGCCCGCGCACCCGCGGCCGCTGCACCACGAGCGTCCCGGTCTGCATCGCCAGCCGCCGCGGCTTCCCGTAGCCGTTGCGGTAGCCGACCGGCGCATCGATCCCGGCCCGCCGCTCGTGTCGCTGGCGACCGAGCAACTCCGTCACCTCCACCTCCAAGAGATCCTGCACGAACTCCTGGACCTTCTCCCGGACCCAGCCCTCCAACGTCTCCCACGTCGGCCTGGTCCTCGGGCGCTCCTCTCTGCTACGTCTCCTCATGGGCGATGTCTCCTTCCACCCGGCGCCAACCGGGTCTGGCTTCGGCAGCCGGAAGGTTACGTCGCCCGATCCTCTTTTACACACCTGCTGATCTTAGCCCAGCCCGATCGGTAGTTGGCGGTAGGACGCAGTCACATGAGACAGAACGAAGAACGCCGGTGCTACCGCTGCGGCGTTTCGAAGCCATTGGGGGCGTTCATGCAGCGGATCGACGATCGGCACTACAGCATGTGCCGTGTGTGCGTGTCGGAGATCCTCTCACCCGCCGGGGCAGCACTCGGAAGCAGCGGCTTCCACACACCTCCACTGACCGCGTGTGCTACCTCTGTAGAAGGACGTTGCCCAACGCGGCTTTCACGCGCCGCTCCAACGGCTCGTACTTCTCCGCCTGCAAGGAGTGCAATCGCCACGTCTTCGCCCAGCGCAGGCGCGCACGGCTCTGTGCTGCGGAGGGTAGCTACACGCTGGCGGAATGGCAGGCGCTGGTAGCGCTGTACGATCGCTGTCCCATGTGCCTTCGCGAGTGGGCGTCGATTCCGCCTTCTCTGGGAGGCGCCGACGTGAGGACGATCGACCACATCGTCGCCATTTCACGGGGCGGCTCGAATCGAATCGAGAACATTCAACCCCTCTGCTATTCGTGCAACTCTCGGAAGGGCGCGCGCGACCGGCTATTGTAATGCAGCGCCGTCGCCAGCGAGCGTCTAGGGCCCGCCATTGCACTACCGCTCGACCAGCGAGACGACACGGTGTCTCGCAATCAACGCGTTACGACCTGACGAGAACTGCTCCATGGAGGAAGAGGAGGACGCATGGACTTGAAGGGCATCAGCATCACGGCGGACGACATTCGAGAGAGCGACTGGCGGGGCGTCATCCGGGAGAGTTCGGAGCGAGATAGCTCCCTCTATTCTACGGCCTTTCTGCGTGCAGCCACTGCAGAGGGCTGCGTTGAGCCGGAGCGGTCCGTCTTCCTTGTTCTGGGGGCCTTGACCACGCTCCATCTCAAGCCGCACGACTCAACGGAACCATTTGGCCCGATGCTGGCATTCGGTGGATCGAGATCGCCTCTTCCTGGCGACTTCACGACGGAGCAGTTGACAGCTCTGAGCGAGGTGCTTGACGAGATCGACGATGCCGACCTTCGAGCGCGCATAGCCGACGTGCTCTGGTTGCAGACCCGAGATCATCGCGCGGCGGTGGCTGCCGTGAACAGCTATCTGGAAGCGGCGTCGGCGCTTGAGGATTGGGAAAATTGGGGAGCCTGCGCAGACCGCTTGACGCGGGCCTTTCGGCTAGCGGTAACGCTTGGGCGGGCGGGCGAAAGTTACCCGCGAGCACTGGCCGCTGTCGAGGACGTGATCTCGAGATGCAACGGCGAGGATCCCTCTTTCTGTCAGCGACGTTGATGGAGCTGCTCCTCGACCATGGAGCAGGCGACCCGAACTGCTACGCTCCGCTGGCGGAGAAGCTAGCAACGACCGCGAGTGCCGCAGGCGAAACGCACAGGGGGGAGACCTACTGGAACCTCGCCGCTCGGTGGTGGCGACGGGCAAACGATGAACCCCGAGCGCAGCGGGCAACAACAGAGGCGGCAGAGCTGTTTGTACGTGAAGCGGAAGCAGCGGAGAAGAGAGGTAGCGCCTTCGTCGCGGCTCTTCAGATGCAGAAGGCGATCGCTACCTTCCGCCGGGTGCCGAACACCAAGACCCGCGTCGATGAGCTTCACGAGCGGCTTCTCGAGTACCAGGCACGATCGGTATCGGAGTTCAAGGAGGTGACGGCTAGTGCAGATATCACTGAGCTAGTCGCGCAGGCCGTCAAGGCGGTGGAAGGGAAGACGTTGAGGGAGGCGTTCGTCAACTATGCGAAGGTATCATGCTCGGAGAAGGTGGCCGTTCTGAGAGAAGAGGCAGAGCGCACGCTGGCCCAGTATCCGATGCAAGGTCTGTTCGAGACCGTACTTGTCAATGAAGCGGGGAAGGTCACTGGACGGAAGGCAGCGGCTGGCTTCGGTACCAGCGGAGACGAGCAGGCCCTGAGCGCGCGAATGTTCGAGCAGGCGCGATTGCACCAAACGCTATCAGCACATGGGGCAATCGAACCTTGCCGCCGAGTGCTGAATCGGGAACATCCGATCACTCTCTCGACGTTTCTCAGTATAGTCAGGAGCAGTCCGTTCGTCCCTCCAGGCCGTGAACTCTTGTTCGCCACGGGCCTGATGGCGGGGATGGAGGGTGACTACCTGACAGCCGCACATATCCTGATCCCTCAGGTCGAGCACACGATGCGATGGTACCTCGCGGGTGAGGGCATCATCACGTCGAGCCTGGATCAAGACGGCATCCAGGAGGAGTTCGATCTCAACCGAGTCTTCCACTCGCCAGAGCAATGCGAGGTTCTGGGCAAGTTCATCGGAGAGAATACGGTGTTCGAGCTACGAGGTCTCCTGGTTGAGCGGGCCGGATCAAACCTACGCAACCTGATGTCGCACGGCCTCCTTTCCGACAATGCCTTCCTGTCTCCAGCCGTATGCTACCTTTGGTGGCTCGTGCTGCGCCTTTGCATCCTGGGTATCCTGGCCGCCGAGCGGCATGCGAGCCAACCACCGACGCCTGATGGTTCGCCCAACTGAGGAAACCGGCTTCACGGACGCGCGGGCGGCCTAGCGCCCCCAAACCCGATCGACCCCGCACCACCTCACCGGAAATCGGAACCCAAAGCGGACGGCTCATACAGAGTTTTCATTTTCCGCCGTTGGCGCGATCGCCGCGAGGGGCGACGTCCGTCAACTCGTGGCGCGTCCTGGCGCCTCCTAGCGCGGGCGTGTGTCTCGCGGCGTCTCGGGGCGTGGAGGTCGTCGCGCGAGAGTACTCGCACACGTCGCGCTCTCTCTTGACGACGTCACAGCGCGAGCCTACAGAGGGAAGCGGAGAGAGGAATGGCGAAGCCGAAGGACAGGACCAACCTTCACGAGGCTCGCCTACAGCCCTGCGGAGGTCGCGTCGCTGCTCGGCCTCTCGGGGGCGGCGCTGGACCGTTTGCTCCGGGCGGGTACCGTGCCGTCGATCAAGCTGGGGGACCGGCGGCTGATCGCGCGGGCGGCGCTCGAACGTCTGCTCGCAGGTGGTGCCACGAACAGCGAGTTCCCCGTAGCGTGAACGCTCGGTGATGAAAACGGAGACGATGATGACGTAACTCGCCTGCGACGCACGTCGGCGACGCCACGAACGGCGAGTCGCGAGGCCATCCCGTCTGCCCACGGGAGGATGGACGCTTCGGCACACGGTGCCCGAGCGGACCTCCGAAGGGCGGCGGCGAACCTCGGGTTCGCCGTTCGTGCGTTCAGGCCCCAGCGCGAGGGGCGAGCGCCCAACCGGATGAGACCGGGACGCCCGCCCCTGCGGAGGCCGGATGGACGGTATCGTAGAGCGGCATGGGGAAGGCTGCAACGGGCGCGCGGCATGGCGGGCATGGGTGATCCGCGTCGCGACACGCCTGCTCGGCGGCGACGCGGTGGGATTCGATGGCTTCGACGACGACGACAGGCTGGACGTCCTGCGTTGCCTGGCCGAACTCCTCGCTGGGCGGGATCAGCGGCGGCGGGGCCGGGCGGTATGAAAGCGCCGCTGACGCTCCGGGCCGCGCGGTGGTACGCCCAGCACGGGCTGTTCGTCTTTCCGATCTGGCAGCCTGCGGTCGATGCGGCGGGGACCGTCACCGGGGACTGCACCTGTCCGCCGACGCATCTGAGCCGCGATCCGGGGACGGGCGTCTGTGCGAGCCCCGGCAAGCATCCGATGACGTCGAACGGACATCTCGACGCCACGACCGATCTCGCGCGCATTGACGCCTGGTGGCGCAAGCATCCGACCGCCAGCGTCGGCATCGCGTGCGGACCGTCCCGGCTGGCGGTTCTCGACGTCGATCCACGACACGGAGGCGACGACCAGCTAGCCGAGCTTGGGAAGGTCCATGGTCCCCTGCCCAGCACCTGGCGCGTGCTCACGGGAGGCGGCGGGCTGCATCTACCTTTTCGAGCGCCCGACGGCGTGGCGCTGGTCGATGGCGAGGTCGCCCGGGGCCTCGACTTCAAAGCGAACGGCTACATCGTCGCGGTGCTGTCGCTCCATGTGAGCGGTCAGCGGTACGTGTGGGAGGTCGGCTACGAACCGTGGTCGCTCCCGCTCGCGCCATTGCCGCTGGACTTGCCCCCGACCGGCGAACACCCCAGATGTGGGCGTGAGCCCACGAGGAGGGTGTTCGGATGCGGAAGAAGGTGGAGGGCAAGGGAGCGAGTCGCCGCCCACGGCGATCGTTCACGAGTTCGTTCAAGGCCGAGGTCGTCGCCTTGGTGCGACAGGGTGACCGGACGATCCCGACGATTTGTCGGGAGATGGACCTGAGCGAGACGGCGGTGCGCCGCTGGGTCGAGCAGGTGGCGGTCGACGCGGGCGAACGGGAGGGGCTGACGACCGAGGAGCGCGAGGAGCTGCGGCGGTTGCGGCGCGAGGTGCGGGTGCTCCGCGACGAGCGGGACATCTTGAAGCGGGCGGCGGCTTTCTTCGCGATGGAGACCCGATGAGCCGGTACCGGTTCGTCGAGGCGGAGAGTCGTCGGTATTCGGTGACGCAGCTTTGCCGGATCGCCCAGGTCTCCCGCACCGCCTACTACGAGTGGCAGGACGGGCCGCCGTCGCAGCGTGAACGAGACGATGCGGCACTGCTGGCGAAGATCAAGGCGATCCATGCGGCGTCGGACGGCCAATACGGCGTGCCCCGCGTGCTGGCTGAGTTGCAGGCCCAGGGCCACGAGGTCGGCCGCAAGCGCGTAGCGCGGTTGATGAAGGCAGCGGGCCTGCGAGGTCGTCGCCCACCGCGCTGGGTCCGTACGACGACACCGGAACCGACACCGCCGGCGATCCCCGATCTCGTGCATGGGAAGTTCGAAGCGCCGTCCCCCGACATGCTGTGGGTCGGCGACATCACCTACATCCGCACGTGGGAGGGCTGGCTGTACCTGGCGACGGTCATCGACGTCTTCTCGCGTCGCGTGATCGGATTCTCCCTCGCCGGTCACTTGCGCGCATCGCTCGTGTGCGATGCGTTGATGATGGCCGTCGCTACGCGCAGCGGAAACGTTGAGGGTGTCATCTTCCACTCGGACAGGGGAAGCCAATACACCTCGGCCGAGTTCCGGGCACTGTGCGATGCGCACGGCGTGAAACAGTCAATGGGAAAGACCGGCGTCTGCTGGGACAACGCCCTCGCCGAGTCCTTCTTCGCGACCTACAAGCTCGAGCTCATCGAGCCCCGGTCATGGCCGACCCGGGCTCGCACACGGACGGCGACCGTTCACTGGATCGAAGCCGTCTACAACCGCCAGCGTCGGCACTCAGCCATCGACATGATGAGCCCCGTCGACTACGAGGACCGATACTGGAATCGCCGCGCAGCGGCTTAACTCAGGTGTTCGCCCGGACGGGGCAAGACCACGCCGTGGCTCCTAGAGCATCGGCGGGCCGAGTCGGCGCATGCGGATCGGCTGTGTGCCGATGGGACCGCCCTGCTCCTGCGCGAAGGCGAACGCAATCAGGGGCTCTTCCGGATCGGGAGTGCGTTGCGCCGGTACGGCATCGGTGGTGCGGCGCTGCTGAACTGCCTGCGCGCCATCAACCGAGATCACTGCGTACCCCCGCTCCGGGAGGCGGAAGTACAGCGGATCGCGACCAGCGTCGCCCGCTACCGCCCCGGCTGGACCGTTTCCGAGACGTCCGGGGCGGCGTCACAACATACCCTCGAGATCGAGGTGGCGTAGTGGCACAGGCGACCTTTACGCCCGTTCGTGTCCCGCACGGCTGGCATCTCGAAGTGCAGGTGAGCAGCAAGAAGCGGGTCGTCCTTGAAGCGGTGAGCCCCCATTTCGACCGGGGGGCAGTGCGGGCAGCGTTGACCATCCGCGCTGGCAAGACCCTCCTTCTCCGAGACACGGTGAACCTCACGTCAGCCCGAGCCCGTGCTCGGGTGGTCGCGGCCTTGGCGGAGAAGAAGATCAACCTCGACGAGCGCCCCTTGGTCGCCCTCGATGAGGCATGCCGGAGCGGGAGGCCTACCGCACAGCCCGGTGGGTGTGACGGGGCCCCGAACGTTTCGGAAAAGGTGCCTGCGCTCACCATGGCCGAGCTGGAGGCGCGGGTGCGGCACTGGTTGCTCGTCAACGATCCGGCGCTGCTCCCCGTCCTCGTCG
This sequence comes from uncultured delta proteobacterium, assembly GCA_963815115.1. Lineage (GTDB taxonomy): Bacteria > Desulfobacterota > Binatia > DP-6 > DP-6 > CAVQLX01. Next base: position 388,867 of record CAWFFN010000008.1, read on the forward strand.
GCGCGGTGCTAACTCACCGGCTCGACGGCGATCCCGTGTGGCTCCTGAACGTCGCGCCGCCCGGCGGGACGAAGAGCGAGTTGCTCCGGGCGCTCTACCGGTACCCCGGCGTCTACCCGCTTTCCGAGCTGACTCCCAAGACCTTCGCCTCCGGCTTGGAGGTTCCGGGGGGCACGAACCCCTCGCTGCTGGCGCGGCTCACGAACGAGATCCTGGTGCTCAAGGACTTCACCACCGTCTTGGAGATGCGGCGCGAGGACCGGCAGACGATCCTCGCTCAGCTCCGGGAAATTTACGACGGGCGCTACGACAAGACGTGGGGTACCGGGAGGGAACTCCGCTGGGAGGGCCGCCTGGGCTTCGTGGCGGGCGTGACGCCCATCATCGACAAGCACCAGGCCGCCATGTCGATCCTGGGCGAGCGATTCGTCCTCTTCCGCCCGATCATGCCGGACCGCAAGCAGCTCGCGATGGCGGCACTCAAGAGTCGCGGACGGGAACGCGAGATGCGCGAGGACCTCGCCCGCGCCATGCATGGGTTCCTCGCGGCACGCGGCTCCGCCATGCCCGAGGTGTCGGCGGCGGTGCTCGACCGCGTGGCGACGGTGGCCGACTTCGTCACCCGCGCGCGGTCCGGCGTGCAGCGTGACGGCTTCAGGCGTGAGCTGGAGTATGCGCCGGAGCCCGAGGCCCCGACGCGCTTCGCGAAGGTTCTCCTGTCGCTCGCGTCCGGCATCGCACTCGCCTACGACAGCCCCGAGATCACGGGCCGCGAGCTGGGGCTCGTTCTGCGCGTGGCCCTCGACTGCCTGCCGCTGATCCGCCATCGCGTGATCGCGGCGTTGGTCGAGGAAACCATCACGGCGGACGCCGACGGACGGCTATCGACCAGTGCTATTGCGGGCACGGCCCAGTTCTCGGGTACCGCAGTCCGGCGCGCCTTGGAGGACCTGCAGGCGCTCGACGTCGTGGTCTGCCAGAAAGCCGGGGCCGGAAAACCCGACCAGTGGGCGCTGGGCGAGCGGTGGCGCGAGGTGTTCCGGGAGCTCGCGGCGGACGCTCGGGGGCCACATACGGGTGCTGGGAATGGTAGAGGTGACGGCTCCCCGGACGTTTCGGAAACGGTCGGTGACACCGTGTCCGAGACGTCCGTCCCCCCGTCACAACCGGACGACGGAGATGTCGGCGAGGTACTCCGATGAAGGCGGTCGCATTGCTCGCCTCGCTGCGCCGCCGGGGACTGCGATTCACACTGCTGGACGACTGGGTCCACGTCGCCCCGCGTTCGTTGCTGACCGACGACGACCGCCAGCGTCTCCGCGCCGTCTTCGATCAGTTGGAGCGAGTCCTCCGCGACGAAGAGGCCGCTATCCCTGACAGCCCCTGTGGGCTCTGGGGGTCGCCGCTCATCTGGATGAACGAGTGGCCGACGGCGGGCGCACACCGCTGGCTCTGCCTCACCTGTGCCGACCGTCCAATCCCGACGCTGGCGGACGTGAACGCTACCCTCAGCGACGAGGAGCGCGGGCGGCTCGCCGAGGAGACGGTGGGCGATGACCTCGCTCGCGGGGTCCTCAACGAGTTGGAGCTGGCCGACCCGGCGGCGACGACGAGGGCGCGGCGATGAGCCCGGCGCTCCAGGTCGCGCTGGAGACGCTCGCGGCGCGGATTGAGACCGCCGCCCGCACTGGCACGCCGCTGCGGACCGCGGAGGCGGTCGCCCTCCTGCGTGCCGGTGGGATGCCGCGCGACCAGGCGCGCCGCCTGCTCGTCACGGCAGGCGATGGACGCTGGGTCCTAGGACGCGGCCAGACGACCGCGCGCGGGGGGTACCCGCCCCATATCCTGCTGCCCGTCAGCGCGACTTTCTGCGGGGTTCTCGCGGCGGCAAAAACCCGGTCTGGCGGCGCGCCCGAATGTGTGGACCCTCGCGCGCGGCTCTTGGCGGCAGCGCGGGCAGTCGGCTTTCCCCGACTGGAGTACGTCTCGGGCCGGATCATCATCGGCGAGGAGTGCTTTTGGGAACGCTTCGCCGCGCTCGCGACCTCGACCGAGATCGCGACGGCGCTGCGGGCGCTCGGTGTGAACCCTGAAGAAAGGGAGCCGTGGCCGTGAGCCACCGGCGTCCCGTCCACCCACTCGTCCGCGCCGTGCGCGCGGCGGGCGGCAGCGTGCGGACGGTGCGAGGCGTCGTGAGGGTGTCGCTGCCGGTGGGCATCCCGCCCGATGACCGTCCGCTCCTCGCGCTGGTGCTGCGCCAGCTCGTCACGCGCGCGGCACCCGCCCCCAGGACGCGGCGGCGGCGCTGATGGACGGCACCGGCCAGCCTTCCTCCGGAGGTGTTCCCTCCTGGCGTCCGCGTGGGGGGGAGCTCGAGCGGGTGATGGCGGCGCTCTGCGCGCACACGACCGCCCTGCCCGAGTTGCTCGACGCCGTGCCACTCGCCACCGCCCCCGCCCTGCTGGCGGTGCTCCGCACGGTCACCCGCGCGCTCCATGATGCGGAAGGACGCCTCGCCTTGCGGGTCTTCGCGCAGGCTTCGGGCCCGCCCGCGCGCAGCCCCGCCACGTTCATCTCCATGGCGGACGCCGCGCGGCGGCTGGGGCGCTCCACCCGCTGGCTCTACCGCCACAAACACCAGCTGCCCTTCGTCCGCCGCGACGGCTCGCGCGGGCTCCGCGCGTCGGTCCCGGACCTCGAACAGTACATGCGGACCCGACCGACCCTTGCCAGGTAGTACGAACGAACTGTAGGATCTCCGTATGCCACGGCAGAGACGGCAGCGGAGGACGGGGGAGGCGCGGCGGACACCCGCCGAGGCGACGAAAGGACCGGCGATGCAAACGACCACGTTGTCCCTGCCCGAAGACGTGCATTGGAAGCTGCGCGACCTGGCGCTCCAGGAGCGCACCACCGCCCGCGAGCTGATCCGCAAGGCCATCGAGCAGTACCTCGCGCGGCGGGAGCGGCGGGCATGACCGAGCAGACGGATGACACGACGCCCACCCGGAAGCGCAAGCGCGAGCACACGGGCGTTTTCCAGCGCGGCACCGTCTGGTGGATTGCCTACTGCCATCGCGGCACCGAGATCCGCGAGAGCGTCCAGAAGGTGACCGGGAAGAACACCAGGGCGGCAGCGAAAACCTTGCTCACGAAGCGACGCCGCACCGCAGGCACGCCGGACTTCCTCGGTCCTGCAGCGGAGCGCGTGACCTACGACGACCTCGCGACGCTCTACCTGAACGATTACGGCCTGAACCGCCGCCGCTCACTCCGCGATGCGAAGCGGAACGTCGAGCAACTCCGGGCCACGTTCGGGGAGCTGCGGGCGCTCGACATCACGACCGACCGAATCGCCTGCTACACGGCGGCACGCTTGGCGGAGGGCAGGCGACCCGCGACGGTCAATCGCGAGCTGGCCGCGCTGCGGCGAATGTTCGCGCTCGCGGTGCGCGCGGCGCTGCTCCACCACCGCCCACACATCCAGTTGCTCGTCGAGGACAACGTGCGCGAGGGCTTCCTCGAGCCGTCCGACTTCGCTGCCCTGCGGGCGTACTTACCGGGTTGGCTCGTTCTCGCCATCGACTTTCTCTACCTGACCGGCTGGCGTCGCAGCGAAATGACGACGCTCACCTGGGCCGACGTCGACCTGCGGGTGGGCGTGATTCGCCTCCGGTCCGCCCGCAGCAAGAACAAGCGCCCCCGCGTGCTGGTCCTGCGACGCTCTCTGCGTGCCGTGCTCGAGGCGCAGGCCGCGAAACGGACGCTCGACTGCCCGCTCGTCTTCCACCGCGATGGCCTACCGCTGGGAGACTTCCGCCGCCCGTGGCGGGCCGCGTGTGCGGCAGCAGGGCTCGGCAGGCTCCTCGTCCACGACCTCCGCCGCTCCGCCATCCGCAACATGATCCGCGCCAAGGTTCCCGAGCGGATCGCCATGGCCGCTAGCGGGCACCTCAACCGCAACGTGTTCGACCGCTACAACATCGTCAGCGAGCAAGACCTCGCGGACGCCGCCGAGCAGACGCTCGCTTACGTCGAGACCGCCAGCACGGCATCCCCGAGCGTGGTGCCGCTCACAGCCGCGCGCCGGACCCATTCAGCCGGAGAATTCGGACAATTTCCGGACAATCAGGCTCAGGCGGGGGCCGCGCCGACACCCGACGCGGCCCTAACTGCCTGATTTCCGGATGGGCCGCGCAGGGATCGAACCTGCGACCCGCTGATTAAGAGTCAGCTGCTCTACCAACTGAGCTAGCGGCCCGCGAGGGTGGGAGCGCCAGGCGCGCCCACCCGGAAGATGGGGTGAGTGAAGGGATTTGAACCCTCGACCCTCGGATCCACAATCCGATGCTCTGCCAGCTGAGCTACACTCACCGCCGTCGTCGGCACTTGTCTCGATCGTCGTCTCTGCATGCGCGCCAGAAGGGATTCGAACCCCTGACCCACGGCTTAGAAGGCCGTCGCTCTGTCCACCTGAGCTACTGGCGCCCAAGCATGGTCGGGGCGAGCCGATTTGAACGGCCGACCACCTGCTCCCAAGGCAGGTGCGCTACCAGGCTGCGCTACGCCCCGCCACCTCCATGAGGACCGGTCACTAGCACGTGCTGCCCGGACGTCGCAATGCGGGCGACGACATCGAGGCGAGATGCTCGCCGAGCGCGCGGACCGCGCGGGCGCGATGGCTGATGCGGGCCTTCTCTTCCGCCGACGCGGCCGCGAACGTGCACCCCAGCTCGTCGGCGACGAAGATCGGGTCGTAGCCGAATCCGCCACCGCCGGCGGGTCTCTCGGCGATCGTGCCGTCGCAGGTGCCCTCGGCGGTGACGACGCGCCCGTCGGGCCAGGCCAGTGCCACGACGCAGCGGAAGCGGGCACGCCGATCCGTGGTGCCGGCGAGGCGCGTCAGGAGCGCCGCGATGCGCTGGGAGTCCGACCCAGCCAGGCGCGCCGAGAGCACACCGGGCGCCCCGCGGAGCGCGTCGACCTCGAGACCCGAGTCGTCTCCCAGCGCCGGCAGCCCGGTTGCCAGGGCGACGGCCCGCGACTTGGCGACGGCGTTCTCGACGTAGCTCGTTTCGCCCTCCGGCGGCAGCGCCACCCCTCCGGCGGAGAGGTCCCGGGTCTCGATCTCTCCCCACTCGCGAACCAGGGCGCCCAGCTCGGCGATCTTGCCCGGGTTCGCCGAGGCGAGGACGAGCCGGGGGGGGATCACTTCGCGGCCGGCAGCCGCACGCCGGCCGCGTGGAGCGTCCGTCGCTGGAGAGTGGTCAGACGGGCCAGCCCTGCCCGGCCGACGGATACCAGCTGGCCCAGCTGGCGGTCGGTGAAGGGGTCGCCTTCGGCCGTTCCCTGCACCTCGACGAAGCGGCCCGCGCCGGTCATCACCAGGTTCATGTCCACGCCGGCACGGTGGTCCTCCTCGTAGGGTAGGTCGAGCAGGACCCGCCCGTCGACCACCCCGACGCTCACTGCGGCGACGCTGTCCGTGAGCGGCAGCCGGTCGAGTAGCCGCTGCTGCTCGAGCCGCGCCAGCGCCAGGGCGAGGGCGACGAAGCCCCCGGTGATCGACGCGCAGCGCGTGCCACCGTCGGCCTGGAGAACGTCGCAGTCGACCAGGATCGAGCGCTCGCCGAGGGCGGGGAGATCGGTCACCGCCCGCAGGCTGCGGCCGACGAGTCGCTGGATCTCGTGGGTACGACCGCCGGGTCCGCGGCGTTCGCGCTCGATCCGTTCCGGCGAGCTTCGCGGCAACATGCCGTACTCGGCCGTGACCCAGCCGGTGCCACGACCGCGCAGGAACGGCGGAACGCTCTCCTGCACCGTGGCCGTGCAGATCACGCGGGTGGAGCCGAGCTCGATCAGGACCGAACCCTCGGCGTCCGGCAGAAAACCGGGAACCAGCCGGGCGGGACGCAGCTCCTCCGGGCGCCGTCCATCGGCCCGCCGTCCATGGCGCTCAAGCATCGGCCGCAAACGACCGATGTACCTTACAAACCGCAAGCTCCATGCGGGAGCGCATAGCATGCGCTGCGCGCTTCCGCCACGTGCTCCCGCAGGCGCTCGCACAACGAGGATGGGAACGAACATGCAGACGACGGCGAGGCTCCAGACGATCGACGCTCAGGACGAGATCCCCGTACTCATCGGCGAGCATCCGCTCATGAAGAGGATCGGCGTGGTCGTGCGCAAGGTGGCCGCCACCGGTGCCACGGTCCTGATCCTGGGTGAGAGCGGCACCGGCAAGGAGCTGGTGGCGCGTGCGCTGCACGCGCACAGCGCTCGCGCCGACCGCGCCTTCGTGCCGGTGAATTGCGGCGCCATCCCGAGCGAGCTGCTCGAGTCGGAGATGTTCGGGCACGAGCGCGGCGCGTTCACGGGCGCCGCCGGAGCACGCGCTGGGCTCTTCCAGCTCGCGCACGACGGGACCATCTTCCTGGACGAGGTCGCCGAGATGCCTCCCGTGCTCCAGGTGAAGCTCCTGCGCGTGCTGCAGGATCACGAGGTGCGGCCCGTCGGCGGTGATCGAAGCCTGCAGGTGGACGTGCGCGTCATCGCGGCCTCGAACAAGGACCTCGCGTCGGAGGTCGCCGCCGGACGCTTCCGCGAGGACCTCTTCTACCGCCTGCACGTGATCCCGATCACGATGCCGGCGCTGCGCGAGCGGCGCTCCGACATCCCGCTGCTCGTTCGCCACGTGCTCGACCAGCACAACCTCGAGCGGCGGGGGCGACCCGTGTCGGTATCCGACGACGCGATGGTTCATCTCCGGGAGTACGACTGGCCGGGCAACGTGCGCGAGCTGGAGAACCTGCTCGAGCGCCTCGTCATCCTGGCCGACGAGCCCGTCATCCGGGCGTCACATCTCCCTCCCGCCATCCGCGCGCTGGTCCCCGAACGCGGCCCCACGCGCATCGCCGTGGGCGAGGCTGGGCTCGATCTGGACGTTGCCGTGCAGGAGTTCGAGCACCGCCTGATCGCGGAGGCGCTCCGTCGCACCAAGGGCAACAAGCAGGCCGCCGCGCGGCTGCTCGGCGTCAAGCGCACGACGCTGGTGGCGAAGCTGCGGCGGCGTGCCGAGGGCACGCCGTGCCGGCTCTCCGCATGAGGCGCATCGATGCCTGCCGCGGCCGGCCGCGGCGAGCCGGCATCGGCCTTAGCGTGTGCGACCAGAGCAAGTTTTGTCCAACCGCGACGGGGTCGGATCGGCCGCGCGGTGCACCGCGTCGTCAGCCCGGGAACGGCGTCCTGACGGCGCATGCGCCATCGGCAGCAGGGGACCCTGCGCCGCAGGTAGATATCATTAGAATGTGGGCTGTGTCACCCCGAGGAAGTGGCATTGCGACGGCGGCATTACTAAGCTAAAAATCTCCTAGCCGGCGCCTTCTCTCGGCGCTCGCCAAAGGAGGGGTCCATGGCTAAAGAGGACGACGTCCTCATCCAGCTCGCCACCCGCATCCCCAAGGGACTGCACCGCGAGATCAAGCTCTACTGCGTCCAGACCGGCATCTCGGTGATGGAGTTCGTCGCCTCTGCGCTCGAGGAGAAGTTGCGCAAGGCGAGCGGAAAGGGTCGCCGCTCGGCGGCTCGCTAAACCTTCCAGCGATCAGGACAGGCCGCCCGAGGCCGTCACTGGTCCGACGCGCGCCAGCACCTGGCCGCGCAAACGACCGGGGTCGATCTCGAGGGTCTCGCAGATGCTGGCGAAGGCGAACACGTCGGTGTGCGCGTCGCTCAGCATCCAGCTCAGCGCTTCCCTCTCGAGCGTACGCGCACGCCCTCGTCTCGCGCCGGCGTACTTGAGGAGGGTGCGGATGCCGTCCTCCAGCACCGCGAGCAGGAGCCGACGCTCGCCTTCCGCAGGCTCCGCCCGGCTATAGACCGCTTCGAAGGACAGCGTCACCTCGGCATCATTGCGGGGCGCGCCGACCGCGACGACGCGCGCTCGCACCCATGGCAGGGCCACGCCGTGTGCTGCGAATGCCGCTACCCACCGCCAACGCCATGGCACCCGTGCTTCGGCCTCCGCATGCCTGATTTCCGGCAATCCGACAAGGTGGAGGACGCGGATTTTTTGCCGCCCCGCACTCGATTCCTTGCGCCGTCCACCAGGGCCCTGCTAGCCGGTCGGCGATGGACCTCAGCGAGATCGTGGCCGAACTGGGTCGATCGACCGATACGTTCGGTCGCTTCATACGCCAGCAGGCCGAGCGCATCCCCGACCGAACCGCCCTGAAGTTCGAGGCCGAGGAGGTCAGCTACGGCGCCTACGATCGCGAGGTGAACCGGGTCGCCGCCGGCCTCGCCCGGGCGGGGGTCGCCGCCGGGAGTCCGGTCGCCATCCTCTGCCTGAACAGCCCGCTCTTTCTCATCGGGCTCGGCGCGGTCGCCAAGCTCGGCGCCATCGGCGCCCTCGTCAACACCCACGTGAGCGGAGCCGGGCTCACCCATGTGCTGCGCGCCTCGGGCGCCCAGACGGGCCTGTGCGACGCTCACGCGCTTCCCGCCCTGGCCGAGGTCGCGGGCAGCCACGGCGTGCGCTTCCTGGCCGATGCGGCAGCCGGCAGCGTCCTGCCTGCCGACGTCCGGCCCCTGGACGACCTGCGGCCCGACCACGCGGCAGAGCCCGACATCCCCGACATCCGGGGACGCGACGTCTTCCTCTATATTTACACCTCGGGCACCACGGGGTACCCGAAGCCGGCAATCGTCCGGCACCTCCGCTTCACGATGGGCGGGGTGAGCCTCGCCCAGATGCTCGGGATCGAGGAGGGCGAGACGGTCTATGCCCCGCTACCGCTGTACCACGGCGAGAGCCTGTTCGTGGGCTTCGCCCCCGCCTTCCGGGCGGGAGGTGCATTCGCGTCGCGCCGCCAGTTCTCCGCCAGCACCTTCCTGGACGACGTGCGGCGGCACGAGGCCGTCGCCTTCGTCTACGTCGGCGAGCTCTGTCGCTACCTGCTGCGCCAGCCACCGACGCCGCTCGATCGCGCGCATCGCCTGCGCGTGGCCGCCGGTGCCGGGCTCCGTCCCGACGTCTGGGCGGCCTTCCAGGAGCGCTTCGGCATCGCGCGCATCGTCGAGATGTACGGCGCCACCGAAGGCAACGTCGCCCTCCAGAATCTCGACGGGCGGGTCGGCTCCGTCGGCAAGCCGCATGCGCTCCTGGAGAACCAGGTGGCGCTGGTGCGGTTCGACCATGCCGCCGGCGACATCGTCCGCGGCGCGGACGGCCGCGCCGTCCCGTGTGCGGCCGGCGAGACCGGCGAGCTGCTGGGCAAGGTGGGGCTCGCCGGCGCCATGGAGTACGACGGCTACACCGACCGGGCGGCGACGGAGCGCAAGCTCGTGCGCGACGTCTTCGAGCGCGGAGACGCGTGGTTTCGCAGCGGCGATCTGCTGCGCCGCGACGCCGAGGGCTACTACTACTTCGTCGACCGCATCGGCGACACCTTCCGCTGGAAGGGTGAGAACGTCGCCACGCAGGAGGTGGCCGACGTGCTGAGCGGCGCGCCGGGCGTGACGGAGAGCTGCGTCTACGGCGTGCATATCCCGGGCGAGGACGGCCGCGCCGGGATGGCCGCGATCGTCCTGGCCGAGGGAGCGACCTTCGACCCCGCCGCGTTCTACGCTCACGCGGAGCGCCATCTGCCGCGCTACGCCCGGCCGGCGCTGGTGCGGATCCTCCCCGCCGTCGACGTCACCGGCACCCTCAAGCAGCGCAAGCTCCGGCTCGTCGACGAGGGATACGACCCGGGCAAGGTGTCGGACGCGCTGCTCGTGCGCGACGACACCGCCCGCTCCTACCTTCCCCTCACCGCGGCCCGGCTGGACGAGGTGCAGACAGGGGTTCGTCGCTTGTGAGGCGCGCCGCCTCGCCGCGCAGCGCGGCCTTGTCGACCTTGCCGCTCCCCTTGGTGGGGAGCGCGTCCTCGCGCCGGACCCACAGCCCGCGCGGTACCTTGTAGCTCGCCAGCCGGCCCCGGCAATGGGCCAGCAGCTCGTCTTCCGCGACCGGTGCCGCGAGCACGACGAAGGCGGCGACGTTCTCGCCTCGCAGGGGGTCCGGAACCGGCACGACGTATGCCGCGGCGACGGCCGGGTGCTCGAGCAACACCGCCTCGACCTCCGCCGACGCGACGTTCGCCCCCGCCGTCTTGATCACGTCCTTCAGCCGGCCGACGAAGTGCAGCGCCCCGTCGGCGTCGAGCCGGCCGAGATCTCCGGTGTGGAAGAAGCCGTCGGCATCGAGGCAGGCGCCGGGCGTCTCGCCCCAGTACCCGGTCAGCAGCTCCGGTCCCCGGACGCAGATCTCGCCCTCCGTATCGGTCGCGAGGACCGCACCGGTGCCGGGATCGACGATGCGCAGCTCCCGCCGGCCCACCGGCGGCCCATGGCTGCCCGCGCGTCGCTCCAGCGACGCGTTCCACGGCCATGCGGCGCACAGCGGCGGCGTCTCGGTCATGCCGTACGACCCCACCGCATGATGGTCCGGCCCGTACAGAGCCGCCGCCCACTTGGTGTTGGCGCCGACGCCCTTGCGGAGCCGGAGACGGGTCGCGGCGAACCGGGGATGTGCGACGAGCGCTTCGGCCTGATGTGGCCAGGCGAAGAACACGCTCACCCGCTCCTGCTCCAGCAGACGGAGGGTTTCCCCCGGCTCGAAGACGTCCTGCAGCACCACGGCTGCGCCGCGAGACAGCGTGGTCAGCGCCACCGCCACCAGACCGCCTGCGAAGAAGAACGGCAGGTAGCCCCACGTGCGGTCGTCCGCCTCGATGCCGAGGACCGCGGCGTCACCCTCCGCGGCGAGCCGCAGCGCCGCGTGCGTGTGCACGGCGCCCTTCGGGGCCGCCGTCGATCCCGAGGTGAACACGATGGTGGCCGGGTCGTCCTCCGCCGGACCGCTGCCCGGGTCGCCCGCTGATCCATCGAGCACCGGCCCGAGCGCGAGCGGAGCGTCGGGCTCGAGCAGCACCACCTCGCGCAACGACCCGAAGCGGGGGGCAGCACCCCGTGTGATCCCTGGTGAGAGCGCTTCCAGGCTCGCCGCGTAGTCGTGACCCAGGAAGCCGCGGACCGCGACCAGCAGCGAGATCTCCGCGTGCTCCAGCGCATGGCCGAGCTCGCGCGGCCGATAGAGCGTGCTGATCGGCACCAGCACGCCGCCGCACCGCCAGACGCCGAAGGCGATGGCGAGCCACTCTGGCCAGTTCGGCAGCAGGAGCCCGACCCGTGTTCCGCGCTCGACGCCGCGCGCAGCGAGAGCGCGCGCCACCCGCGTCGCGAGGTCGGCGAGCTCCCGGAAGCGCACGCGTCCGCGCGCCGAGATGAGCGCCTCGCGCCCGGCGTGGCGCCCGGCAAGCTCGTCCAGCAGCGCGGGCAGCGTCGCGGGCGTCACGCGCACGCCCCGGACAGGCGGCGATGGAGCGACATCGCACGCACTGTGCCCCACGCCCGCGCACGGTGTCCAGAGTTGCCCGCGGCGACCGCGACGGCGTATACGCGCCCGCGATGCGACCCGGCCCGGCGCTGGCTGCTGCCTGCTTCGCGCTCGCCGCCGGTACCACCATGGCACGAACGTCTCCGCTACGCGGCGTGGTCGAGGGCTACTACGGCCGACCCTGGTCGGGCGACGCGCGCCGCGCGGTGATCCGCTTTCTCGGGGCTCACCGCATGAACGCCTTCGTGTACGGCCCCAAGAACGATCCCTACCATCGCGACCGCTGGCGCGAGCCCTACCCCACCGAGGAGCTCACGGACCTGCGGGCGACCGCCGCCGTGGCCCGGCGCGCCGGCGTCCGGTTCGTCTATGCGCTCAGCCCGGCGCTCGACATCTGCTACTCCTGCGACGACGACTTCGACGCGCTGGCCGCGAAGCTGGCCCAGCTGGCGCGCGCTCGCGTCCGTCGCTTCGCGCTCTTCTTCGACGACGCGCCCGAGACGCTGACGCGCGCCGGGGACGTTGCGCGTTACGGCGGCAGCGACGGCGCCGCGCTGGCGCGCGCGCACGCCGACCTGGTGAACCGTGTCGACCGCTGGCTCCGCAAGCGGCGCCTGCACGGCGTGTCCTTCATGGTGCCGACCGCCTACTCCGGCACCACGTGCCTGCCCTACCACGTCGAGATCGCCGGCGCCCTGCGCCGCGGCATCGGAGTCGGCTGGACGGGTCCGGGGGTCTTCGCGCCGCACCTCACGGCGGCCGAGGCCAGGGCCCGACGCGCGTGCGTGCGCCATCCCGTGATCCTGTGGGACAACTTCCCGGTCAACGACGGGGTGCTCTCGAACACGCTGCACCTGGGCCCACTCACGGGCCGCGACCCGGAGCTGCCGGGAACGCTGGGCGGCTACCTGCTGAACCCGATGACGCAGCCGCACGCGAGTCTCGTCGGCCTCGGCACCGCCGCTGCGTACCTGGAGGATCCCGCGAAGTACGAGCCGGAAGCGGCCTGGCACGACACGCTTCACCAGCTGGATCCGGCGGGCGGCCTCGCGGTGCTGGCCGAGCAGACGCGCAGCTCGCCGCTGAGCGATCCCGACTACGCCGACGCCGCGGAGCTGACCTCGGCCGTCGACCTGCTGGAGGCGAGCTACTCGACTGCCGACTGGCCCGCCGCGGTGGCGGCGCTCGAGGCCGAGGAGCAGCGACAGGCTGCGGCGCCGGCCTCGATCGCGAGCAGCCTCGGCGGCACCGCGCTGGGCGGGGAGATCGAGGCGTGGGTCGCGGAGCTCGGCGCGCACGCCGCGGCGGGGCTCGCCGCGGTCCGCCTGCTGCGCGCGATGAAGCCGTCCCTGGCATCGCTGATGACGCGGACCGAGGGCGGCGTCCTCACCATCAGCGGTCGGGCGCTGCCACCCGATGCCGCTCTCGTCGCGGCGCTGGCGCCGGCCTTCCCGCCCCCGCCTCCTCCCGACGTAGCCGGCTATCTGCGCTGCCTCGGCGACTTCCTCGGTGCCGGCATTCGCCTCTGCCCGCAGTTCGGTCTGAACGTGCACGGCAAGGCGCTCTACATCGTGCCCTTCGACATCACGGACATCCGGATAGTCACCGGGAAGAACATTCACCAGCGTCTCATCGGGTTCGTCGCCGAGGCCCACCGGGCATGGGCAGCGCGGCAGCCAGAGACGCCCGCCGGTCTCTCGCTCACCCTCGACGGCAGGCCGGTCAGCGTCGCCCCCGACGGCTCGTTCAGCGCCACCACCCAGCGCGCGCCGGGCGGCTCTTCACGCCTCGTGCTCGAGACGTCGGCGGGCGACGCGGTCGCCGTGCAGGTGCCGTGAGGGAGGAACCGCGACCGTCAGGGCGCGAGGACGCCGCAGCTGAAGGTGAGGCCGCTGGGTGTGTTGGGGCCGTCGATCCGCTTCAGCCCGCAGCCCAGGATCTCGATGCCGGTCTTCTCGCCCTGCAGCAGCGTGCCGAGCATCTCGCTGTTGATGCTCGTGCTCACGCGACACTCACCGCCCGCGACGACGCAGCAGCCCGTGACGGAGTCGACGTACCATTGCGGGAGGTCGAAGGTGCACGGCTTCAGCTCGCATCGATCGGTCGTGACGCGGACGGCAGCGAGCGCGCACAGCTTGCGTCCCTCGCAGCCGGGGTTGAGGTTCTTGGCGACGAAGCTGAGACGGAAATCACCGACCGGCGTCGTCACACCGGAGGCCTTCGCGTAGCCGGACTTGAAGAACGGTCCCTGAAAGCCACACTCGGAGTCGCTACGAACCGGCGGACTGCACGCCGGAATCGCGATCGTGCTTCCCTGAGTCGTCGTGTTGGGCGAGGTGCAAGGGTCGTAGGCGGTAATCAAAGCTGCCTTGACCGACTTCGCTCGTTTCGGCTCGTCATGCTGCGCTCCCGCGCGGCGAGCCAGGAGCGGGCAGACCAGGAGGGCAATCGCAAGGGCACCCGCAACGATGGTTCTGCGACACACTACCGTAGTCATACTCGAATCCCCTCCAGACACGCAGGGTTACAGTCCAGTCCCCCCCCTGTCAAGCAGTTTCCGCACCTTTGGGCCATCTTTCACGCCATCATGCCGCCATCGACCGGCAAGGCTACACCAGTGACGTATGAAGCGTCATCCGAGACCAGGAACAGGGCGGCCCCGGCCACCTCCTCGGGGGTCCCGATGCGGCCGATCGGGACCGCCTGCGCGAGATCCTCGGGGGCACGGCCGGCCACCTCGAGGAATCCGTGCAGCAACGGCGTGTCCGTGCTGCCCGGGCAGAGGCAGTTCACCCGGATGCCGTGAGGGCCCAGCTCGCGGGCCAGCGAACGCGTCAGCAGGACGACCCCGCCCTTGGAGGCGCAGTAGGCCTCGTTGCGCGCTTGACCCTGGAGCCCTGACTGGGATGCCGTGTTCAGAATCACGCCGCGGGGGCTGCGGCACAGGTGGGGTAGCGCGGCCCGGCACGCGAGGAAGACGGCGCGCAGGTTGGTGTCGTGGATGCGGTCCCACTCGGCCGGCTCGAGCTGCGCGAACGGAACGAAGTTCCCGCGCCCGGCGTTGTTGAAGAGGATGTCGAGGCCGCCGAAGCGCTCGACTGCGGTCCCGATCATGCGCTCGACGTCCCCCTCGAGACTGACATCGATGCGCAGGAACGCCGCCTCCCCGCCACGCTCGCGGATGCCGGCGGCGACGGCCTCGCCGGCGGCGTCCAGATCGGCGACCAGCACCGATGCACCCTCGGCGGCGAAGCGGACGGCAGACGCGCGGCCGATCCCCGAGGCTGCCCCGGTGATCACCGCCACGCGCCCGGCGAGCCGCGTCATGCCGGCAACCGATGCCGGGCGAGAAAGCGCAGCACCCGGTCCGCGAAGACCTTCGGCGTCTCGAGGAAGCAGCCGTGCCCGGTTGCCGGCAGCATCAGCACCTCGCTGCCGGCGAGCGAGGTGGAGACCGCGCGGGCGTAGCGCGGCGGCGTGAGGATGTCGTCCTCGCCGACCAGGACCAGCGTCGGGATCCGGAGGAGCGGAAGCAGGCCGAGGATGTCGTGGGCGAGGCAGGCGTCGACCTGCCGTTGATACGCCGCCACCGAGCGGAGCAGCGCGCCGCGCGCCCTCCTCGCCTCCTGGAAGGCCACCAGCTCGGGCGGAGGCGTCGGAAAGATCCGGTAGGTGAAGGCCCAGGGCATCTGCGCGGCAAGAAACTCCTCGGGAGCGAGGCGCTCGACCTGGAGACGCCACGAGGCCAGGATCGAGGCCAGGAAGCCGTCGGTGCGTCCCCAGGTGCACGCCAGCACGAGGGTGGCCACCCGCGTCGGCGCCTGGAGCGCCAGGTGCTGCGCGATGGCACCGCCCATCGATGCGCCCAGGACGTGAAAGCGCTCGATGCCGAGCTGATCCAGCACGCCGAGCGCGTCGGCGGCCATGTCGCCCAGGCCGTACGGGTTTGGCGCCTCGTCGCTCTCGCCCGCGTCGCGATTGTCGAGCAGCACCAGACGGTGGCGGCGTGCGAGCTCCCCGCGTGTCAGATCCCAGCCGTGGCGATCGCCGCCCAGCCCCATCAGCATCAGGAGCGGCTCGCCGGCTCCGTCGGTCTCGACGGCGAGCTCGAGCTCGCCCACGCGCAGCCGCGGCATGGCGCGGGAGTCTTGGCGCTGCCCCTCGCTCAAGTCAATCGCACGCGCTAGGCTCTGCGCATGCACGAGAAGTTCCTCTCCCTCACTCCCGCGGTCTACGAGTATCTGGTCGCCCACTCGGCGCCGCCCGACGACGTCCTGCGCGATCTCGCGGACGAGACCGCGGCGCTCGGCCCGGTGAGCATGATGCAGGTCGCCGTCGAGCAAGGGGCGTTGCTCACCATGGTCGCGCGGCTCATCGGTGCGCGACGGATCGTCGAGGTCGGCACCTTCACCGGCTACAGCGCCATCTGCCTGGCGCGAGGACTTGGCGACGGCGGCCGCCTGCTCTGCTGCGACGTCAGCGCGGAGTGGACGGCAATCGCGCGCCGCTTCTGGGACCGTGCCGGCCTCGCCGACCGCATCGAGCTCCGTCTCGGTCCGGCACTCGACACGCTCCGCGCCCTGCCTCCGACGGCAGAGATCGACCTCGCCTTCATCGACGCCGACAAGCCCGGCTACATCGGCTACTACGAGGAGCTGCTGCCGCGCCTGCGCCCGAACGGGCTCCTGATCTTCGACAACGTGCTGTGGTCCGGTCTCGTCGCCGATGCGGCGGCCATCGACGACCAGACGCGCGCGCTGCGAGCCCTGAACGACCACGTCGCCGCCGATCCGCGGGTCGAGACGGTCATGCTCAGCGTCGCCGACGGCCTGCTGCTGGCGCGCAAGCGCTGACCGCGGCGCTTCACGGACCGACGCAGCTCTCGAGCGCGGCCGGAAGCTCGGGCTGACGCCAGCCGTAGCCGAGACGCTCGGCCACCCGGGGCAGCACGCGCTGGCCGCCGAGCAGCATCGTCGCCATCTCGCCCATGAGGAGCCGGAGCCCGAAGCCGGGCACCGGCAGCATGGCGGGCCGATGGAGCGCCCGCCCGAGCGCGTGCGTGAAGTCTCGATTGGTGACGGGGTTCGGCGAGGTCGCGTTCACCGGACCGCCGTACTCCTCGTTCGCCACCGCCTCGCGGAGCAGGCCGACCACGTCGTCGCGATGCACCCACGACATCCACTGCCGGCCACCGCCGAGCGGCCCGCCGAGCCCGGCGCGGAACGGCAGCAGCATCGCGGAGAGCGCGCCACCATCCGGAGCGAGCACGATGCCGAGGCGCAGGACGACGACCCGCAGACCGAGCGCCTGCGCACGCTGCGCTTCCGCCTCCCACTCGACGCACACACGGGCCAGGAAGCCGGCGCCGGGTGCCGCGGTCTCGTCGACGGCCTCGTCACCGCGCTCGCCGTAGAACCCGATGGCGGACGCGTTCACCAGCACCTTCGGGCGAGGCGTCGCGGCGGACACGGCGTCGACCAGTGCGCGCGTGGCCTCGACCCGGCTCGAGCGGATCGCGGCTTTGCGCGCGGCGGTCCAGCGGCCCCCGGCGATCGGCTCCCCGGCAAGGTTCACGACGGCGTCGGTCTCGGACATCACCGTCCCCAGCGCGTCCCAGCCGACGGCGCGCGCTGGCACGCGCCCCGGGTCGCGGCTGACCACCGTCACCGTGTGACCTGCGGCGCGCAGCGCATCGCACGCTGCCTTGCCCACGAATCCCGTCCCGCCGGTCACCAGCACCCGCATCGGGCGCCCCTAGCACGCAGGCGACACGGACCCAAGCGGTCGGCGCGCGGCGCGCTCACGCTTGCGAGGCGCGGCGCGCCTGTGTCAGACGAGCACGCATGACCATGCCGCTCGACGGCATTCGCGTGATCGACTGGACGATCTGGCAGCAGGGCCCCGTGGCCTCGGTGATGCTCGGCGACCTCGGCGCCGAGGTCATCAAGGTCGAGGAGCGCGTCGGCGGCGACCCGGGACGCGGCGTGCTGCGCGCCCAGGGGATCGATCTGCGCGACCGGCCGAACTTCTACTTCGAAGCGAACAACCGCAACAAGAAGAGCCTCACGGTCGACCTGAAGCGTCCCGAGGGCGTCGAGATCGTGCGCCGGCTGGCGGACCGGGCCGACGTCTTCGTCCAGAACTTCCGTCAGGGCGTCGCGGCCAGGCTCGGGCTCGACGCACCCACGCTCCGCGCGCGCAATCCACGGCTCGTCTACGCCAGCGCCAGCGGCTACGGTCCCGAGGGCCCGGAGAGCGCCGCGCCGTCCTTCGACTATCTCGGGCTGGCCCGCTCGGGGATCATGCTCTCGGCCGGAGAGCCGGACGATCCGCCGCTCGCCATCGCGGGCGGCATCGCCGATCAGATGGGCGCGGTGATGCTCGCCTACGGCGTGCTCGCCGCCCTCCTTGCCCGCGCGCGCACGGGTCGTGGGCAAGAGGTCGACGCCTCGCACCTCGGCTCCATGGCGTGGCTGCAGGGACTCGGGCTGTCGGGCCGCCTGATGCTGGGACGAGCGCTGCCGCGCGTCCCCCGTGCCTTCGCGACCAACCCGCTGTGGAACCACTACCGCTGCGCCGACGACGCCTGGATCGCGCTCTCCATGCTGCAGGCCGACCGCTACTGGGCATCGTTCTGCGAGGTGCTGGGCATCTCCTGGGCGGCGACCGACGAGCGTTTCGCCACCATGCTGGCTCGCATGGGCAACTGCGGCGAGTGCGTCGCGCTGCTCGACGAGACGTTCGCCACCAGACCACGCGACGAGTGGCTCCGCCTGCTCGCCGAGGGCGGCGACTTCATCGTCGGCATCGTCAACTCCGTCGACCAGCTCCCCGACGATCCGCAGGTGCAGGCGAACGGCTACGTCACCACCTTCGAGCATCCGACGTTCGGTCCCACCAGGGTCGTCGGCCTTCCCATCCGCCTGAGCGACACGCCCGGCAGCGTCCGCCTGCCCGCGCCCGAGTTCGGACAGCACACCGAGGAGATCCTCGTCGGCTTGCTCGGCTACACGTGGGACGAGGTGGCGGAGCTGAAGGACGCCGAGGTGATCTGAGTGCCCCGCCGTCGGCGGCGAGCGGCGGCGCCGTCCGTCGCGGCGCCGTGCATCGCAGCCCTGCTGGCGTGGGCGGCGGCAGCCCACGCCCAGCCCTCCGTGATGCTCGTCGTGCTCGATACCGTGCGCGCCGACGCCGTCTCGGCGTACGCCCGGATCGACGGCACGACGCCCACGGTGGACCGCCTCGCGGCGGGAGGGCTGCGCTACGCCCACGCGTACAGCCAGGCCAACTGGACGGTGCCGTCACACGCGGCGCTGTTCACCGGCCTGCTGCCGAGCACCACCGGCATGGGATACGTCGGCGCACCACTGCCATCCCGCTTCCGGACGCTCGCCGAGGTCCTCGCTGCGGGAGGTTACGAGACGGTCGGGTTCTGCGAGAATCCCTGGTTCGGCGACGAGACCGCGCTGGCGCGAGGCTTCCAGCGCTTCACGGAGCTCGACCGGGCCCGCGAGAACGACATGCCCGCGTCGGTGGCGCGATGGGCTCGCGAGCGTGATCGGAGCCGGCCGTTCTTCCTCTTCCTGAACATCATGGACGCGCACGAGCGCTATCCCGTGCGTGCCGACAATCCCTGGCTCCCGCCGTGGATCTCCCTCGAGGAGGCGAACTACGCGGCCGACCACGTCGGCGATCTGCGCTGCGCCACGGACGGCCGCTTCGCCGAGCTCGATCTGCTGCGGCGGCTCTACTGGCAGGGCGTGCAGCTGGCCGATGCGAAGCTCGGCCGCGTGCTCGACGCCATGGCAGCCGCGGGGCTGCGCGACGGGCTCCGCATCGTCGTCGTGGCGGATCACGGCGAGCACTTCGGCGAGCAACGTCAGGTCCTCCACGACATCGGCGTCGGCGAGGCGTTGATCCACGTTCCCCTCGTGATCAACGGACTCCCCGGCGTGGCGCCGGCGGTGATCGAGGCGCCGGTGGCCCTCGCCGATCTCTATCCCACGGTGCTCGGCTGGGCCGGCCTGTCCGGACCATCGTATTCCCTGGTGGGGCGCCCCCTTCCGACGTCGCCCGACCAGGCGACGGGCGCCCGGCGTCTGGTCGCCGAGTTCCGCGACGCGGTTCCCGGGGTCGGGTTCCTGCGATCCTTCGAGAGCCTCACCCCGGGCGCCATCCTGGTCGACAGCATCATGGCCCAGCTCCGCGCGTTCTGCACCCCCGACGACCGCGCCAGTGGGGATCAGACCGCGGTCATCGAGTGGCCGCACAAGCTCATCTGGTATCAGAACTTCCCGCCACAGCTCTTCGACCTCGCACAGGATCCCGGCCAGACCGTCGACCTCTCCGGTCGCCAGCCCGACACCGTGCGGGCGCTCCTCGCCGGCGTGCCGCGCGAAGCGGACGAGCTGCACAACCGCGAGACGGTGCCGGCGGAGGTCGAGCGCGAGCGAGCGGATCGCCTCCGCGCCCTCGGCTACCTCGTCAGGTAGCGGCGGGGCTTTCCTCCGACACGATCCGCTCCACCGCCGCGAGACGATGGGTCAAGGTCGCCGGGTCGTCGCAGCGCACCGTGACGTGCCCGACCTTGCGTCCCGCGCGCGGCGCCTTGCCGTAGAGGTGCAGGTGCGCCCCGGCGATGGCGAGGATCCTCGCCGGGTCCGGCCACCCTCCGATCAGGTTGACCATGCCCGAGACCCCCAGCGGGGCAACCGATCCCAGGGGCGCTCCGGTGATGGCGCGCACGTGGTTCTCGAACTGGCTCGTCTCGGCACCCTCGATGGTCCAGTGCCCGGAGTTGTGGACGCGAGGGGCCAGCTCGTTGGCGAGGAGCCCGCCGCCGACCTCGAACAGCTCGAGTGCCAGCACGCCGACGTAGTCCAGATGCCCGAGTAGCCGGCCCACGAGCGACCCCGCCGCGGCCTGGAGCGCGTCGGTCACGCGCGGCGCCGGAGCGATCGAGCGCCGCAGGATGCCGCCCTCGGTGTAGGTTCTCGACCAGCGGATACACGGCGACGGTCCCGTCGCGGCCGCGCACGGCAAGGCAGGACAGCTCGCGAGCGAAGCGGACGAAGCCCTCGAGCAGACAGGGCGCGTTGCCCAGCGCCGCCCATGCGGTCGCGACCTCCTCCGGGCCGCGCACCACGCGCTGACCCTTGCCGTCGTAGCCCAGGCGGCGGGTCTTCAGGACCGCCGGCATGGCCACCGACTCGACGGCCGCGGCGAGGGTCCCGGTCGAGTCGATCGGGGCGAACGGCGCGGTCGGGATCCCGAGGCTCCCGAACAACGTCTTCTCGTGGAGCCGGTCCTGCGAAACCTCGAGCGCCGCCGGCGACGGATACACCGGCACCTGCGCGGCGAGCGTCCGGGCCGCTGCCGCGGGCACGTTCTCGAACTCGTAGGTGACGAGGTCGACCCGCGAGACGAGCTCGGCGAGCGCGCGCGGATCGTCGGGCTGCGCGACGAGATGGCTCCCGAGGTCGCCGAGCGCTTCCGGGGCGGGATCGAGGAAGACGAATCCGTGGCCCAGCGGATACCCGGCGAGTGCCAGCATGCGCCCCAGCTGGCCCCCGCCGAGGACGCCGATGTTCACGCCTTCCTCGGATCCGGATCCGCCAGCACGGCCGCCGTCTGCGTCGAGCGAAAGCGGCGCAGCGCCTCGCGGATCTCCGGGTGCCTGCCGCCCAGGATCGCGGCCGCCAGGAGGGCGGCGTTCACCGCCCCGGCGCGTCCGATGGCGAGCGTCCCGACCGGCACGCCGCCCGGCATCTGCACGATGGAGAGCAGCGAGTCGATGCCTTTCAACGCGGCCGATTCGACCGGCACGCCCAGCACCGGCAGCACCGTCTTCGCCGCCGCCATGCCCGGCAGGTGCGCGGCGCCTCCCGCGCCGGCGATCAGGACCTCGAGACCTCGCGACTCGGCGCCGCCGGCGTACTCGAACAGCAGGTCGGGAGTGCGATGGGCCGAGACCACCCGCACCTCGTGCGGCACGCCGAGCTGCTCGAGGGTGTCGGCGGCATGGCGCAGCGTCTCCCAGTCGGACCGGGAGCCCATGATGATGCCGACCAGGGGCTGCATCAGCCGAGCATCACCAAACCGCCGTCGACCGGGATCACCTGCCCGGTCACCATCCTGGAATCGTCGGACGCGAGCCACACCGCGGTGCCCGTCAGGTCGTCGGGCTCGAGCGCGCGGTGAATCGCCATCTGCATGTCGATGATGTACTGCAGGTACTGCTCCGGCACGCCCTGCTTCGTCGCCTCGGTCATCGTCGGGCCGGGCGCGATGGCGTTCACGCGGATGTTCTGGCGGCCGACGGTGCCGGCCATGAAGTGCGTCATGGCGTTGATCGCCGCCTTCGTGACGCTGTAGTGGAACGACGGCAGCTGCTCGTCGATCACGGGATACTCCGGGTGCATCCAGGCTGCCGACGACGACTGGTTGATCACCGAGCCGCCTCCGCTCCGGGCCATGAACGGGAAGACCGCCCGCGACATGAGCCAGGTGCCGAAGTAGTTCACGTCGAAGATCTTCTTCAAATACGCGAACGACGTGTCGAAGTTGTCGATGCCGTAGAAGATGGCGGCGTTGTTGAGGAGCACGTCGACCTTCCCGGCACGCTCGAAGACCGCCTGCGCCATCCGCCTGGTGTCGTCCTCGCTCGACACGTCGACGCGTTCGAACACCGCGCCGCCGCCGATCGAGCGCGCCACCGCCTCGCCTTTCTCGGCGTTCACGTCGGCAACCACCACCGTGGCGCCTTCCCGCGCGAACCTGTGGGCGTAGGCCTCGCCGATGCCCTGACCTGCGCCCGTGATGATGGCCACTTTCCCCTCGAGTCGCATGCGGGGGTGTGTAGCGCGTTCAGGCCAGGCCGTCGAGGAAGCGGCGCAACGCGGCTCCGGTCTCGACCGGTTTCGCGACGAGAAAATGATGGCCACCGGGAAACACCTCGATCGTCGTGCCGGGACGCGCGGCGGCGATCCGTCCTCGCTCCGCCTCGTCGAGCACCCAGCTGCTCGCGCCGGCAGCGATGAGGACCGGGCAGCGCAGCGCGGCGAGCAGTCCCGAGATGTCGCCGCCCCCGTCGCCATCGAGCGAGAGCACCGCGCGATCGAAGCGGAAGGTCCACTCGCCGGGCGCCCGCTCGCGCACCGCGTGCTCGGCGAGCAGCGCCACGATGTCCGGCGCGACTCCGGACTCCTCGGGCACGAAGCGGAAGGCGGCGAGCGCCGCCGCGCGCCCGGCATAGCCGCGGCCGTCGCGCTGCCCGGTGACGCGGCCGCGCCAGCGCGCGGCCAGCGCGGGATCGACGTCGCCGAGCCGACTGTCGAGCAAGGCGAGGCCGCGCACGTTCGACGGCTGGCGCGCCGCATGGCCGAGGGCGACGCGACCGCCCATCGAGTGGCCGACGAGCGCCACCGGTCCCGGCGCCAGGGCGTGACGGACCGCGGTCAGATCGTCGGCAAAATCCTCGAGCCCGTACGCCGGCGGCTCGGCCCAGTCGCTCTCGCCATGACCGCGCAGGTCGGGCGCAACGAGACGCCACCCCGGAACCAGCGCCGGCACCAGCGGCGTCCACCAGTGCGCGTGGCCCCCGTTGCCGTGCACGAGCAGCGCGGTGGGATCACCGTCCCGTCCCCAGACGAGGCAGCGCAGCCGGACCGCCCCCGTCCGTACCACGACCGACTCGGGCTGCGGAAAGGTCAGCTCCACAGCTCCCGGAAGCGCTCGAGGGCGCGCGGCACCACCGATTCGTATCCTTCCGCCTCGATCGCGGAGCCCAGCAGCTCGATGTCCCACCAGCCCTCGTACCCGGCATCGGCCAGCGCGCCGCAGATGCGGCGGAGCGGGATGTCCCCATCTCCCATGACGACGCGCTCGCTCGCCGCCAGCGTGCCGACCTTGAAGTCGCTCACCTGCACGATGGCGATGCGGTCCCGCCGGCGGTGCAGGTTGTCGTACAGTCCGCGCTCGATCCACGCGTTGTTCAGCTCGAGCACCACGCCGAGCCACGGCGACGGCGTGCCGTCGGCAAAATCGAGCGCCTCCGCGAAGGAGTGCAGGAATCCGAGATCCATCCGGAGCTGGCTCACGGGCTCGAGCGCGAGCCGCACCCCGAGGCGCTCCGCGTCGCCGAGAAGTTCCTCGAGCAGGGGACGCGACCTGGCCGCCGACTCCTCCCAGGAGAGCCCGGACGCGTGCCCGGGCAGGACGAGGAGGCAGCTCGCCCCGATCTCCGCGGCGACGGCCAGGTGATCCCGCGTCCGCACGACCGCATCCGCCGCGCCGCGCGCGTCCTCGAGCGGGAAGAACCCCGAGGAGGTCAGGCACGACGCGGCGAGGCCGGCCTCACGCAGGAGCCTGGCGCCGAGCGTGACCCCGTAGGTCTCGAGCTTCCGGATCGACACCCCGACTGCCGCGATGCCGTGCCCGGCGAAGAAGGCCACGTCGCGCTCGAAGGGCCAGCCGAAGGTGGTGATCTGGCTCATGGACACCCGCGGGGTCACTGGCGCCTCGAAAATGGCCTGGTATGAGGGCTGACAGTCGGGTACTTCTCCCGGCAGGCATGCAAGATCGCGTGGCAAAGCCGACCGTGAGTCGAAGTCATCGGGCCGAGGCAGCTCGCTCCGACGCGCGCTGGCTCCTCGCCTGGATAGGGGTGTTTGCGGGGTCGATGCTGCTCATCGTCGTCGCCCATCAGGTCTACCGACTCACCGGCCCGCACCCGCAGATGACGGCGTTCATTCGCCAGCTGAAGCATCATTCACGCTGGCTCATTCCCGGGATGAAGGGCAAGCGGGCGAGCACCTTCCTGCTGCCCATGCCCCGGCTGCCGATCGAGCCGCACTAGCGAGCCCACTGGCCGGCGAGGCTCACCGGCGAGCCTCACTGCCGGCCGTCCCGCTGGAGCGGGCACGAGGCACAGCGCGCGAACGCCTCGTCGGGCCGCCGTGGCGCCCGGCAGCCCGCCTCCTCCAGCAACCGGAGCGCCGTCCACAGCGGCAGCCCCATGACGTTGCACCAGCACCCGTCGATGGACTCGACGGGCCGGAAGGGGACGTCCTGAATGCCGTAGGCGCCCGCCTTGTCCCGTCCGCCACCTCCGGCGACGTAGGCCTCGATCTCCGCTGCGGTGTAGTCACGCATGCGCACGACGCTGTGGCAGGCGGCGCGACGCTCGTTCCCCGGCGCGCGGACCACGACGCCGGTGATGACCTCGTGGTCGCGCCCGCCCAGCGACGCGAGCATGCGACGCGCCCTCTCTGCCGACTGCGGCTTGCCGAAGACGGCGCCGTCGAGGACCACGATGGTGTCCGCGGCCAGCACCACGGCGTCGCCCCGAGCCGTGGCCGCCGCTTTCGCCGCCGCGACGACCAGCGCGGACGCCTCGGGCGCCCGTCCAGCTGCCAGCGCCTCCTCGTCGAGGTCGGCCGGCGCGAGGTCGAAGCTGACCCCCACGGCGCCGAGCAACTCGCGGCGCCTGGGCGAGGCAGACGCGAGGACGATGCTCCGGGGGGCGGTCGTCGGCATGCGCGTCCTCTATAACGACGCCGGTCCGGCCGCGCGCAACCCGCGCTGTTCTCGCTTGCCGGCGCGCAATCACCCCGGTAGCGTCCCGGCGGCCCGTACAGACCCATGACGCGATCGCCCTCGCTCGCCGAGGCACTCGTCCTCGTCACCCTCGTGGCCGCGCTCGTCCTCTGCTCGGGGCTGAACCGCTACCCGGTATGGGAGCCCGACGAGGCGCGCCACGCCGAGATCGGCCGCGAGATGCTCGCGGCGCCCGGCTGGGACGGCTGGGTGGTTCCCAGCCTCAACGGAGAGCCGTATCGCAACAAGCCGGCGCCCTTCTACTGGCTGGTCGGCGGCGCGTTCGCACTGCTCGGCGTGAACGAGCGCGCGGCGCGCCTAGTCTCCGCCATCGCGGGACTCGCGACCGTGCTCGCCGTGTCCTGGTGGGCGGCGGCACGATGGGGCACGCGCGTCGCGGTCGCCGCCGGCATCGTGCTGGTCACGGCGCTCGAGTTTGCGGTCCTGGGCCGGTTCGTGAGCCCGGACATGACGGTCACGCTGTGGACCACGCTCGGCGTCCTCGCGATGGAGCGCTTCGCGGAGCGGCCGGGCGCTTCGCTCGTTCCCGCCGCGATCGCGGCGGCGCTCGGGACGCTGTCGAAGGGTCTGGTCGCTCCGGTCGTCATCGGGAGCGTCGGGCTCGCGTATCTCGCCGCCCGGCACAGGCTCGGCCTCCTCACGCCGCGGCGCATCCTCGGCGCTGGCCTCACCTTCCTGGCGCTGGTGGCCCCATGGCACGTCGCGGCCGCGATGCTCGACCCGGGCTACCTGCACCAGCTCTACGTGGATCAGCACTGGCACCGCCTCGCCGGCGGCGGCCGCCGCCTGCACGCGCAATCCTTCCTCTTCTACGTCCCGGTGCTCCTCGCCGGCTTCTTCCCCTGGAGCGCGCTGCTGCCCGCCTCCCTGCTCGCGACCCTGCGCCACGAGCGGCGAGGCGCCCCCGAGCTCCTGTGCGGCCTCTGGGCCGGCGTCGTGCTGCTCCTCTTCAGCCTCGCCCGGGGCAAGCTGGCCCCGTACATCCTCCCGGCCTTTCCGCCGCTGGCGCTGCTCACGGCCCGTCATCTGGAGCGCCTCGTGCGGGGCGGAGAGAGCGCGCGCGAACGGCACCTCACGCGCGCGGGGCTGTGGATCGCCGCCGGGGCGCTCGTGCTCTCGGTTCCCGCCGCCATCGGCATCGCCGTCAAGCTGTACGACGGCGTGCTCGTCCGGCCGAGCCTCGCGTCCCTCGTCGTCGTTCCGTTCGCGGCCGCCATCGTCCTGCTGCTGCGGCGCGGACGCATCCCGGAGGCGACGCTCGCCACGGCCGGCGCGACGGCGAGCCTGCTCGTCCTGTTCTACACCTTCGGTGCGCCTCGCCTGGCGGACTTCTCGAGCCCGGTGCTCCTCGCCCGCACCGTCGCCGACACCCCGGGGCAGTCGGCCGCGCCGCTGGTCGCGTTTCACGTGCGCTCGCCCGCGATGAGCTTCTACGTCGGCCGGCCCGTGATGCTGATCGACCGGCCGCGTGCGCTGCGGGCGCTTCTCGCCGAGCACGAGCTCGTCTTCGTGGTCACGAGTCCCGAGCACGTGCCGCAGCTCCTCGCATCCGGCCCGTTCGTACCCTGGCAGATCGGCGCACGGCGCTCGCTGTACGCGTCGAGGCTGCCAGTAAACCTTGACTCGCTCGAGCACGCCGGGCGATAACGCGCGCGGATGCTCCGCTTGCGCTTTCCGCCGCGCGCGTCGCGGCCGTCTGCGCCGGCGCTGCCGCCCGAGCTGCGCTGGGATGCCGCGCCGGAGACCGTCGCGCTGCTGCTCAGCAGGCGACAGTTCCTGCGCGCCGCGGCCGTCGTGCTCGGCGTGCTCGCGCTGCCGTACGGTCGGGCGGAACGCGCCTGGGCGCGCGCCAAGGGACGGTTCTTCACGCGCAGCGAGCGCGCGACGCTCGACGCGCTGTGCGACCGTATCCTGCCGCCCGACGACACGCCGGGCGCCGCAGCGCTCGGTGCCGGACGATACATCGAGATGATGCTCACGGCGTTCGACCACGGCACGCCACGCATCTACGCCGGCGGTCCGTTCAGCGGACGGACGCCGTTCCCGAACAACAAGAAGGGTACGCCGTCCAAGCGCCGGCCGCCGAACTCCTTCCGACGCTTCGTGCGCCCGACCCGCGTCCAGGAGCTGGCCTGGCGCGCGGAGATCCTGGGCACGGCGGCGGTCCCCGGGCTGGCCGCGTTCGATGCCCAGTTCGGCCCGCCGAAGACGGGGCTGCGCGACGTCTACCGCCAGGGGCTCGCCAAGGTCGACCAGGTCGCCCAGACCGCCGCGGGAGCGCCGTTCGCCGCGCTCGACCCCGGCAAGCAGGACGCCGTGCTCGCCATGCTCGACGGCGGGGCCTTCATGCCCGATCCGCGGCGTGGCGGTCTCACCTTCGTCGATCTCCTGATCCAGCACACGCTGGAGGGGTGCTTCTCGGCCCCGGAGTACGGTGGCAACCGCCGCCGGCAGGGGTGGGCAATGCTCGGCCTCGAGGGCGACGATCAGCCCCTCGGCTACTCCATCTTCTCGCTCGCGACCGGCAGCTACGTCGAGCGTCCGGACCATCCCATGTCGACCCCGAACCCCGACGAGCTGGCGCCCGACGGCAGCGTCGCTCCGCGCCCCCTCACCGCCGACGGCCGGTTCATCCAGAACTCCATCCTCTCCACGGCCGGGCTGTTCGCGAACGGCGCCTGCTGACATGAAGCGTCGCAAGGCGGACGATCGGGTCCTCGGCGCGCGCGGTCTGTCGCGCTTCGACTTCTGCATCATCGGCAGCGGCGCCGGCGGCTCCACCGCGGCGCACGTCCTGACCGCCGCCGGCAAGAGCGTCCTGATCCTCGAAGCCGGCCCGAACGCCTATCCCGGCCTCGATCACCCGAAGAAGCTGGCGCTCCCCCTGCACTCGAACGACGAGCTCAAGTACTCGGTGCGCGGCTTCATCGATCAGCAGGGCGATCTGGAGCCGCGCACCTTCCGCCAGCGGGCAACCGACGCCGCGACCGTGCGCGCCAGCGTGAACGCGCTCCCCAAGGCGGTCGGGGGCGCCTTCCAGCACGCCGACTGCAAGACGCCGCGGTTCAACGCCGTCGACTTCCGGCTGAAGAGCACCATGGAGACGTTGATCGCCGCCACGCCAGGGCTCTCCGTGCCCGGCTTCGGCGCCGATGCGGGCAGCGCCAACTTCGCCGACTGGCCGTTCGCGTACGACGACCTCGAGCCGTTCTACAGCGAGGTCGAGCGGCTCTACGGCGTGCAGGGCGACCCGACCGACAATCCGTTCGCGTCGCCGCGCAGCCGGCCGTATCCGATGCCGCCCGGCGTGCCGATGTACTTCGCGCTCCGCCTGGCGGACGGCGCACGCGCCACGAGCTTCGTCGGCGGCCCGCTCCATCCCCACACCTATCCCGCGGCGATCGCCTCGCGCTTCACCGACGATGGACGCCCGCCGTGCGTCGACTGCGGGCTGTGCAGCGGCTTCGGGTGTCCGAACAACTCGAAGGGCGCACCGCCGGTGACGACCTTGCGGCGGGCGCTCCTCTCGGGCCGGTGCCAGCTGCGCTACGAGGCGCAGGTGATCCGGCTGGTGAGCTCGGGGCGGACGGTCACCGGCGTGCAGTACGTCGACGCCGATGGCGCACCGCAGACCGCCACGGCCAGCGCCTTCATCCTCGCCGCCAGCCCGATCGAATCGGCGCGCCTGTGCCTGCTCTCCGGCAACCTCGGCAACTCGAGTGGCCAGGTCGGGCGGAACCTCATGTTCCACTTCCAGACCAACGTGAACGGCTTCCTGCCGGAGCGCGTGCACGGCCAGCGCGGCCGCGCGGTCACCCACGGCATCTCGGACTTCCGCGGCGTCGAGCCCGGCGGCGCGGCCATCCGCGTGGTGCGGGACGCCGACGGCCCGCACGTCTACATGGGCGGCATCTGCGAGTTCAGCGCGTCGCAGGGACTGCCCATCACCGAGGACGGCGAGGTCTACGCCATCCAGCTCCCGCCCGGCCTCGGCCGCCGCTCCGGCACCGGGCTCAAGAACGCGCTCCGCGACGGCGCTCTCGGCCAGCATCTCTTCGGCCTCACCATGCAGGCCGAGGACGCCCCGCAGCTCGGCAACATGGTCGACCTCGATCCCGCCATCCGCGACTTCTTCGGCCAGCCCGTCCCGCGCGTGACGTACGCGCAGCACGCGTACGAGAAGAGCTCCCGCATCTTCTACGTGCCGTTCCTGCGCCAGGTGGTCCTGAACGCCGGCGCCACCGCCGCCTCCGCGTTCGTCAACCCGTGCGACGCGACGTTCGGCGATCCGCCCTCCAGCGCGCACGTGATGGGGACGCTGCGCATGGGCAGCGACGCGGCGACCTCCGTGGTGAACGCCGGGGGACGCTTCCACGACGTCGACAACCTCTTCGCCTGCGACGGCAGCGTGTTCCCGACCGCCTCGGGATACAATCCGACCCTCACCATCTTCGCCGTGGCCGCGAAGATCGCACACGGCGTCGCCGGCACCTCGCCCGCCGTCGGCTGATCCGGACCGGTTGGGCTGGGCTGACCCCCCAGCTATGATGCCAGCCGTGGAAGCGGCCTTCCTCGACGTACGCCGGCATGGCTTCGCGCGCGTCGCGGTGTGCGTGCCCGAGGTGCGTGTCGCCGATCCGGCGTTCAACGCGGAGGCCCACGTGCGCGCCCTGGCCGGCCTCCACGACGCGGGCGCCCAGTATGCCGTGTGTCCGGAGCTGGGCGTGTCGGCGTACTCCTGCGGCGATCTCTTCTTCCAGGAGCCCCTGCTGCGCGGCGTGCTGGACGGGCTCGAGCACCTGGCGCGCGCGACGGCGGGATGGGATCTCCTGATCTCGGTCGGCGCTCCGCTGCTCGTCGACGGCAGCCTCTACAACTGCGCAGTCACGCTGCACGGCGGGCGGGTCGTCGCCGTGGCGGCCAAGGCGTACCCGCCCGGCTACCGCGAGTTCTACGAGCCTCGCTGGTTCCAGCCCGCGGCCGCGGCACGCTCGGACGCCATCGAGCTGCTCGGGCGCCGGGTTCCGTTCGGG
Organism: uncultured delta proteobacterium; assembly: GCA_963815115.1. Taxonomy (GTDB): domain Bacteria; phylum Desulfobacterota; class Binatia; order DP-6; family DP-6; genus CAVQLX01. The sequence continues at coordinate 418,957 of CAWFFN010000008.1, forward strand.
ACCGACGTCCTGATCACCCTGCCCCACGTGGACGGCTTCGCGCTCCACACCGAGGTGTGCGAGGACCTCTGGACGCCGGTGCCGCCGAGCGCCCTCGCCGCGCTCTCCGGCGCCACCGTGCTCGCGAACCTGTCGGCCTCGAACGTCACGGTCGGCAAGTGGGAGTACCGCCGTGACCTCGTCCGCATGTCGGCGGCGAAGAATCTCGCCGTCCAGCTCTACAGCGCCGCGGGATTCGGCGAGTCGAGCGCCGACCTGGCCTGGGACGGACACGGGCTGGTGGCCGACCGCGGCGAGCTGGTGGCGGAGACGGAGCGCTTCGCGCTGGCGGGCTCCACGGCGCTGGCCGACGTCGACCTGGCGGCGCTGCTGGCCGACCGCATGCGGCAGAACTCCTTCGGGCAGAATGCCGCGCAGCACGGGCGTTCCCTGCGGCGCGTGGTCCTCGAGCCCGTGGCCGATCGGCGCGGCGCGGCCGTCTATCACTCGCTGCGCCGCCACGTCGACCCGCTCCCGTTCGTGCCCGCCGATCCCGCCCGGCGCGACCATCGCTGCCGCGAGATCTTCCTCATCAAGGCGACGGCGCTGGCCCAGCGCCTGCGCACGCTGCCGGCGGACGGACGCCGCGTCGTGCTCGGCGTCTCGGGGGGACGGGATTCGACCCAGGCGTTGCTGGTCGCGGTGCACGCCATGGACCTCCTCGGCCTGCCGCGCGGCGACGTGATCGGGGTCACCATGCCGGGGCTGGGGACGTCGACGCGGACGTACACCAACGCGTGCGCGCTGGTCCGAGCGCTCGGCGCGACGCTGCGCGAGATCGGCATCCGCGAGCTGTCCCACTCCATGTTCGCCGCCATCGACCACGACGACAGCGTCGAGGACGTCACCTTCGAGAACGTCCAGGCCTGGACCAGGAAGATGATCCTCTTCTCGGTCGCGTCCCAGGTGCGGGGGATCGACCTCGGCACCGGCGACCTGTCCGAGCTGGCGCTCGGCTTTGCCACCTACGGCGGCGATCACATGTCGCACTACTCGGCCAACGCCGGGGTGCCGAAGACGCTCGTGTCCGAGCTCATCCGCTGGGCCGCGGACGCCGTCTTCCGCGACGAGCCGGCCGTCGCGGCGGCGCTCCGCGAGGTGCTCGACACGCCGATCAGCCCCGAGCTGCTGCGACCGGGCCCGGCCGGCGAGATCCGCCAGCGCTCCGAGGACCTCGTCGGCCCCTACGAGCTGCACGACTTCTTCCTCTACCACCTGCTGCGCTTCGGCTTCGGCCCCCGGCGGATCGCCCGCCTCGCGCTGGCGGCCTTCGACGGCCGTTACTCGATCGGCGACATCCGGCGCTGGCTGCTCGTCTTCCTGCGCCGCTTCTTCGCCAACCAGTTCAAGCGCGACTGCGTTCCCGACGCACCGAAGGTGGGCTCCGGAGGGTCGCTCTCGCCGCGCGGCGACTGGCGCATGCCGGCGGACGCTTCGCCCGCCGCGTGGCTGGCGGAGGCCGAAGCAGTCCCGGAGGCTCTCTAGCGCCGCCGGCGGCGCTCATCGATCCGCGTTCGGCCCGGCGTCGTTGCGCACGCACAGGCCGTCCGCCTCGCAGCGGTACTGGCGCTCGATGTAGGCGGCGATCGGGTCGTTCGCCACGCTGGGCGGCCGGAGCAGGAAGAAGGCGTAGCGCGGGCGCCGGCGCTCCAGAGCCTCGATGACGCCTCGTTGCTCCTCGTCGCTCTGATAGCCCGGGAAGATGAGGTCGTGCCGGGTCGGGTTGTTCGCGCCGGCCAGGAGATAGAGCCAGCCGCCCACCGGGTAGACGAAGAGCTCGCGTCCGGGCGTGTCGTCCAGCACTCGTCGCACCCGGTCGACCGCGGCGACCTCCTTGTCCGACGCCAGATCGACCCGTCCGAACGCCGTGTCGTGCGAGAAGCGGAAGTCGGCGCGGGCCCGGCTCCAGTTGCGATGGAGCTGGAGGCCACACGCTACCGCGAGGACGGCCGCGACCGCCCCGCCCGTCCAGACCGCTCGCGGGGCAACCGCGCGCAGCAGCGATTGGAGGATCTCCGCGGCGAGCACCAGCGCCACGGGCATGATGAAGGCGATGTGGATGTAGTCCGGTAAGTAGAGGATCGACACGGGCGAGACGACCCCGAAGACGAGCAGCACGAGCAACGTCTCGCCCCACTCCCGGTCATCGCCTCGGGCCCAGGCCACGATCGTCTGCGCCGCCACGACGGGGACGACGACGAGCGGGAGGTAGACGAGCAGCGGAAGGATGGTGAAGCGCGCGCTCAGGGCGAAGAAGCCGGTGCCCCACCCAGCGTGATTCACTTCCCGATAGCCGGTCAACGGGTGGACCACGAGCTGCCGGAAGACGGGCTCGATGCCAGCCTGCGCGAGGTGCACGCCGAGCAGCAGCAGGACGATCCCGGACGCGGTCGCGGCCAGGACGGCGAGCCGGCCGATCGCCGACGGGCCACCCTGCGCGCCCCAGCGACGATCGGCGAGCGCATCGGCGACGACGAGTGCCGTCAGGGCCGCCGCCATGGTGGCCCCGGTCGGCTGGCGGTCGAGGAACACGAGCCCGAGCAGCACGCCCTGCATCACCAGCCAGCCACGCCGGCGCGCGCGGCGCCGGTCGAGGGCGAGCAGGAAGAGCGCCATCACCAGGAGCGTGCCGAGCCAGTGCGGCGTCGCGTACGGCCAGACCGGCAGCGCGATTGCCGGGTGGAGGAGCGCCACCGCGGCCGCGAGGCTCCGCCCGACGCCGACCGCCCGGCAGCAGAGGTACACGAGCACCACGATGCCCGCCTGGACCACGGCGGCGGCGACGCGCGCCGTCGCCATCCCGGGCCCGAAGATCCGGAAGAGCAGCGCCATCCCGTCGATGTAGAGCGGGGTGATCAGCTCGGAGACGTCCCGGTAGAGCACCTCGCCGCGCAGCACGCGCACCGCGTGGTAGAGGTAGTACGCCTCGTCGGAGGCTCCCAGCACCCAGGGCATGACGAGCACGTAGGCGATCGTGCCCGCGGCGAGGAGAAGGCACGCCGCGGCGTCGCGGCGGTCGAGCGCGCCGTCCCTCGTCACGGCACGCCAACGCCTGCCGCGGCGGCTTCGCCGCCCGCGGCACGCCGTCCGCACGGTGCATCACGTCTCATGCTCGCTCTCCGTCCCGACCCGAGACGGGGTCTCGGGTCGCGCCCTCCTAGCCAGAGCACACGAGGTAGACGATCGTGTAGGGCACACGCGACGTGTCGTGCCGGACGTCGGAGCGGAAGCGGCGCGCGGCCAGCACCCGGTACGCCTGCTCGGTCCGGACGTCGGCTCCGCGGTCCCGGGCCAGGAGATAGCGCGCCATGCGCGACTGTCCCGCGGCGTAGCAGCCGTCGGCGGCGATCAGGCGGCCGCCGGGGGCGAGGGCGGTGCGCGGTGCGCGCCAGCACGAAGCACTCGTCCGCCGGGCAGCTCGAGGATGCGGCGGGGGTCGGCACGCGAGGCCGGCCGCACTCATTCCCCCGGCTTGCGGCCGATGGCGCTCCAGCTGTAGCCGCGGCGGTGATGCAGGCGGACGTCGGCGAACCCGCTCGCGACGAGGAGCTGCTCGGCCTCCGCACGGGAGTGGTAGCGGGCGTGGGTGGGGTTGAGCTGATCGTAGATCACGAGGCGACGCTTCTCGGGCGTGAAGCGCGCGAGCACGTTGGTGAGATAGTCGCGCAGCGGAAGCGGGAGGACGCGGCAGAGACGCATGTAGATCGCGAGCGGCACGTCGAGCACGCGTACCAGCGCCGCCAGCGCGGCGTGCGGGACGACCCGTCCGACTCCCCGCAGGGTTGCGAGGAGGGCGCGGTAGACGGCCGTGCCCTCCCGGGCATAGAGCCACACGAAGAACCGGCCGCCCGGGGCGAGGGCCGCGAAGGCGGCATCGACCACGGGCTTCGGATCCGGGATGAACTGCAGGACCCCGACCGAGACGATGATGTCGAGGGGAGGCTCGGGAGGGAGCTCCGCCCCGCGCGCGTGCAGGAACGACACGCGATCGCCGTAGCGCGCGAGGTTGCGCTGCGCGACGAAGTGACCGTCCGACGGCTCGACCGCGAGCACGTGCGCCGCGCCGCACTCGAGCATCATGGCGACGATGCGCCCCGCGCCGCTGCCGATCTCCGCCACGCGCCGGCCGGCGAAGTCGGCCGGGGTGAGCAGCGGCGCCACGATGTCGGCGAACAGCTCCGGCGAGCCGTAGAACCCGTCGCTGTCGCCATAGTGCGTCCACTGCTCGCCGAAATCCCGGATCGTGCGCTCTTCGAGCGCTCTCGTGGAGCCGGTGGCCACCATCAGCGTGCTCTGGTGCCGACCGTCACGTACTGCCCCCCGACCGGGAGCCGACCCAGGAGGCGCTCGAGCCGCCACAGCGGGCGGAGGCTCGGTGGGAAGAAGAGGATGTACTCGGTGCGACACGCGACGGCGCCCGCCTGGCGCAGCAGCCGGGCGCATTCCGCCGACTGGAGCAGCACCGCGTTGGCGTCGATGGGAGTGCGCGCGACCATCCAGCGGGTGATCGGGTTCCGCGGGTTGTGCTCGAAGAGCACCACGGCGCCACCCGGACGGACGACGCGCATCATCTCGCGCACGTTGCCCAGCCGCTCGGCCGGTGCGACGTGATGCAGGACGCAGACGGCGGTCGCCAGATCGAACTCGCCGTCGGCGAACGGCAGCGACCCCGGACCCACGGCATGCAGCGCCGGGGGCGTCCCGGCGTCCCATCGCCGGCGCGCCTCCTCGAGCATCCCGCTCGCCACGTCGCAGCCGACGAGCTCGAGGGGGGCGCCAAGCCGCCGGAGCGCGCGCAGGAAGCCGGCGGTGCCGCAGCCGAAGTCGAGCAGCCTCCCGGCGACGGCGACGTTGCGCAGCAGCCACGCGGCCTTGTGCTCCAGGAAGGTGTCGGCGCTCCCGCCGACGATCCGCTTCACCGGATCGCTCATGCCGGCATCGTAGCCGGGCGCGAAGGCGTCGAACTCAGCGGGACGATGCGTGGGCATGCGACTCGGTGACGTCGATCCGCTCGCGGATCAGGAATGGCGGGCGATTCTTCGACTGCTCGTAGATGCGGCCGACGTACTCGCCCATGATGCCGAGGCAGAAGAGGTTCAAGCAGCCGAAGGTGATGATCGACACCTGCATCGCCATCCAGCCGCGCGGCATGGCAACGTCATGGGTGTACCACTGGACGAAGGCGATCAGGACGTACACCACGAAGGGGATCGTGCTCAGCACGCCCACCCAGTAGAACAGGCGCAGCGGGAACGTGCTGAAGGAGACGATCCCGCCGACGGCGAGCCGTACCATCCGGAAGAGGGAGTACTTCGTCCGGCCGGCGGGGCGCGGCTGGCGACGGTACTCCACCACCGCGGTGCGGTAGCCGAGCCACCCGACCATGCCCCGGATGTAGCGGTGGACCTCGTGCAGCGCATTGAGGGCGTCCACCGCCCGCCGGCTCATGAGGCGGAAGTCGCCGGCGTCGCGCGGCGCATTGGTCTCGCCGATCCGCCGGAACATCCGGTAGAAGGCGTCCGCCGACCAGCGCTTGAACCAGCCCTCGCCCTGGCGCTGCGTGCGCACGGCGTAGACCACGTCCGCGCCACCCCGCCAGGCGTCGAGCAGGTCGAGGACGACGTCGGGCGGATCCTGCAGGTCGGCGTCGAGGGTGACGACCGCGTCGCCCCGCGCAAGCTGGTAGCCACACGTCAGCGCCGCCTGATGACCGAAGTTGCGGCTGAACGAGATGGCCCGAACACGCGGATCGGCCTGGGCGAAGTCGAGGATCGCGAGCCAGCTGCGGTCGGAGCTGCCGTCGTCCACCAGCAGGGCCTCGACGCTCAGGCCGCGCTCCCGCTCGATGCGGTCGGCGACCCGCACCAGCTCCTCGCGCAGGAGCGGGAGGCATTCCTCTTCGTTGAAGATGGGGACGACGAGCGAGACCAGCTCGGGCATCGGTAGCGGCCTCCCGCGACCGCCTCAGCCACCGCGAAAGACGATCAGCCCGTGGCTCGGATCGTAGGGAGACACCGCGATGGTGACGCGGTCTCCGGGGATCACCCGGATGTGGTACCGCCGCATGCGGCCGCCGATCTTGGCGAGGAACTCCATGCCGTTGTCGCCCTTCACACGGTAGTTCCCGCCGGCGAGCGCCTCGACGATGGTACCTTTTATCTGGATGAGATCATCGCGAGCCAAGGGCGCTCCTGGTAACACAGGGCCGGAAGCGGGGCAACGCTACGCGAGGCCGAGCTTCGTCTTGCCCTCCTCGCTGATGCGCGTGGGATGCCAGGGCGGGTCGAAGACCACGTCGACGGAGACGTTGGGCTGGCCGAGCTCGGCGACCCGACGCCGGACGTCCTCGGGAATCTGGCGCGCGGAGGGGCAGCCCTCCGACGTGAGCGTCATGCGGATCGCGATTTTCTCCGGCTCGATGTCGATGCCATAGATCAGGCCCAGGTCGTAGATGTTGATGGGGATCTCCGGGTCGTAGCACTCCCGGATCGCCGCCACGACCTGCGCCTCCTGTACCGCGCCGCCGCGATAGGTCACCGCCGTGCCCGTGGCGCCGGGCTGCGGCGCCGCCGGGGGTGCCGCGCCGCTCTCGTCGCGCTCGCGCGGCCCCGCCCAGGCGTGCATGCCGCCCGCGAGATTGAGCATGCGCGTCCAGCCGCGCTCCGCGAGGACCTCGCATGCGGCGGTGCTGCGACCCCCGGCGGCACAGGTCACGAGCAGCGTCCGGTCGCGCGGAGGAAGCTCGCCGAGGCGATCCTCCAGCTCGTCGACCGGGATCGAGTGCGCGCCGGGGATGTGTCCGGCGGCGAACTCCGCCGGCGTCCGGACGTCGAGCACGTAGAGGGCGGGCTGCTGCTGCACGAGCACGAGCGCCGGCGCCGGCTCGATGCTGCGGTAGGCCGCGCCGCGCAGGACGACGTCGCGGGGCGGCGGCTCGCCCGCCGCGAGGTCTGCGAGGTGCATGCGGGTGACCGCGAGGCCGCGCTCGAGCTGCGACCGGCCGTCCTCCTGCTGGCGACGGAACGAGCGGACCTCCGCCAGCTGGCGCTCCGCGGCGCCGAGGCGTTGCGTGAGCTGCCACACCACGACGGCCAGGATCGCGAGGGCGAGGCACCCGAGGGCGATGAGCATGGACGCATCTTAGCGTTGACTCCCCGCACGCGCCATGCGCATCCCGTGGGGCATGCGCGCGATCCTCGTGCGGGAGCCGGGAGACGAGAGCGTGCTCACCCTCGGCGACGCCCCGGCGCCCGTCCTCGGTCCGGCCGATCTGCGCATCCGGGTCCGGGCCACGGCGGTGAACCGGGCCGACCTGATGCAGCGCCAGGGATTCTACCCGCCGCCACCCGGCGCCTCGCCCATCCTCGGGCTGGAGTGTGCCGGAGAGGTGATCGAGGTCGGGCCGGAGGCGCACCGCTTCCGCGTCGGTGAGCGCGCCATGGCGTTGCTGGCCGGCGGCGGGTACGCCGAGGAGGTGTGCGTCGATCACGGCTCGGTTCTCCCCGTGCCGGACGGCATGAGCGACGAGGAGGCAGGCGCGTTCCCCGAGGTGTTCTTCACCGCGTTCTCGAACCTCTTCCTCCCCGGCCTCGGCGCCCTCGCGGCGGGCGAGAGCGCCCTGGTGCACGGCGGCGGCGGCGGGGTCGGCACCGCGGCGATCCTCCTGCTGCGCGAGGCGAGGCACCGCTGCATCGTCACCGTGGGGAGCGCCGAGAAGGCGCGGCGCTGCCTCGCGCTCGGGGCCAGCGAAGCGATCGACTACCGCACCGAGGACTTCGCCGACCGCGTCGGCACGCTGACGGACGGCCGCGGGGTGAACGTGATCCTCGACCACATCGGCGGCCGCTACCTGGCGCAGAACCTCTCCGCGCTGGCCATCGGCGGGCGTCTGGTCGAGATCGGCCTCATGGGGGGCGCCCAGGCCGAGATCAGTCTCGCGCTCCTCCTCTCGCGCCGGCTCGCCGTCATCGGCTCGACCCTGCGGGGCCGCTCGGTGGCCGAGAAGGGCGCCATCGTGCACGCCTTCCGCGATCGCTTCGGCGACGCGCTCGCCGCGGGCCGGCTGCGCCCGGTCGTCCATGCCGTCCTGCCGCTGGCAGAGGCCGCCGAGGCGCACCGCCTGATGAAGGCGAGCGACCACTTCGGCAAGATCGTGCTCCGGGTTGGTTGACTCGCCCGGGCCGCGCTATACCTCGCGTCCGCTGTCCACGACTGGCGAGGAGACGACGACGATGGCCGACTCGACCGACTTGATGGCGCAGGGGCGCGAGATCGCCGGCAAGCTCTGGGGCGCACGCGCCGGCGGGCAGGAGCTGCCGGCGCAGCGCCTCGCTCCCGAATTCTTCGCCCTGGTGACGCAGTTCGTGTTCGGGGGCTTCTGGGCTCGCCCGAACCTCGACCTGCGCAGCCGGAGCCTGTGCACCGTCGCCCAGCTCGCCGCGCTCGGCAAGATCGACGAGCTGAAGGCCCATCTCCACGGCGCGCTCAACCTCGGCATCCGGCGCGAGGAGCTGATCGAGGTGCTGATGCAGACGGCCTGCTACGGCGGCGTGCCGGCGGCGGTGCAGGCGCTGAACGCCGCCGCCGACGTGCTCGCGCCCCGGAGCTGAGCGACGCGCGGCCGCTTCGCTCCCTCGCCCACCGGCGACCTGCACCTCGGCTCGGCGGCCACGGCGCTGGTGGCGTGGCTGTCGGCTCGCGCGACCGGGAGCGGCCTGGTCCTGCGCGTCGAGGACCTCGACGTGCCGCGCGCAGTGGCGGGCGCGGAGGCGCGGCAGCTCGACGATCTGCGCTGGCTCGGGCTCGACTGGGACGAAGGCCCCGACGTCGGCGGCCCTGCTGGACCGTACCGGCAGTCGGAGCGCACGGCGCGCTACGAGACGGCGCTCGAGACCCTGGCCCGCCGGGATCTCCTCTATCTGGTGCGACTGCTCGCGCGCCGAGATCGCCCGGATCGCCAGCGCGCCGCATCCCGGCGACGAGGGCCCGCGCTATCCCGGAACCTGCCGCGACCTCGGCATGCGACCCCGGGCCTGGAGGCGCCCGCCCGCGCTGCGGCTCCGGGTTCCCGAGCGGACCATCGCGGTCGAGGACGCGCTCCAGGGTCGGGTTTGCCAGGACGTCGCCGCCGTGGTCGGCGACTTCGTGCTGCGCCGGGGCGACGGCGTGTTCGCCTACCAGCTCGCCGTCGTGGTGGACGACCTCGCCATGGGCGTCGCCGAGGTGGTTCGCGGGGCCGACCTGCTCGGATCGACGCCGCGGCAGGTGCTTCTCGCCGAGCTCCTCGGCGGCACCCCGCCGCGCTACGCGCACGTCCCGCTGGTCCTGGCAGCGGACGGCAGCCGGCTCGCCAAGCGCGACGCCGGCAGCACGCTGCGGGAGCAGCGCGACGGGGGCGTCGAACCGGACGCGCTAGTTGTGGGGCTGGCGAAGCTGCTGGGACTCGGATCTCCCCGCTCGCCCGCCGACCTTCTCGCCTCGTTCGACCGCACGCGGCTCGCGGGCCGCATGACCGTGCGCCTGCCCGACCGCGGCCGCGTGGCGAGCGGCTGAGCGGCGCATCATGCGGCGGCCGACCGCGACCCCGATCGCGATCAGCGCGACCAGCACCGCCGCCGGACCGATCACCTCGAGCGTCAGCAGCTCGCTCGACGAGCCCGCATCCGAGATCCGGTCGGCGAGGAACACGGTCAGGCCGATCCCGGGCAGTATCCCGATCCCGGTCCCGACGACGTAGTCTCGCATCCGGACGCGGCTCGCACCGAGCGACCAGTTGAGCGGCGGCCCGAGAAACAGCACGAGCCGCAGCAGGACCACCGTCACGACGCCGTGGCGTTCGAGCCGATCGTCGAGCGCCCGGATGCGCGGGAAGCGGTCGTGCAGCGCGCGCTGCGCCCAGCCCTGCGCGCTGTAGCGCACCAGCACGAAGGGCGCGGCGGTGCCGAGGATGCACGCGATCCAGGAGTATACGAAGCCCCAGAAGGTCCCGAAGAGGACGCCGCCGAACGCGACCAGGACGATCTCCGGCCCGGGCAGGAAGAAGCCCGCGATGAAGATGCCGATGAACACCAGCGGCCCGAGCGGACCGGCGCTGTCGACCAGCGCCCGCATCCGGTCGATGCTGAGATGGTCCCAGACGTGGAGGCGCCGCATCGCGACCACCACCGCCGTGATGGCGATCGTGACCAGCACGGCTCGCAGCAGGCGGGGCATCGAGAACGATCGGACGCCGGGTCAGCTCCGCGCCGGCGCGAGTCGCAGCTTCACCTGCGCCTGGCGCTCGATCAGCTCGACCAGGTCGGTGAAGTCGCGGTCGCCGAGGCCGGCGCCGACGGCCGCCACCAGCGACTGCGCCACCTGCGCGGCCACCGGCACGGGCACGCCGGCCTCGCGCGCCACCTCGAGCAGCAGGCCGGCGTCCTTGGCGGCCAGCGCGAGGGCGAACATGGTCGGCCGGCCACGCTCGTTGATGCCCTCGACCATGCGATCCGTGAAGAAGTTGCCGGCTCCCCCGGCGCGCACGACGTCGATCATCGTCCGCAGGTCGATGCCCGCCTTGGTCGCGACGGCCAGCACCTCGAGCGAGGCGCAGGCCGAGGTGAAGGCGAGCAGGCTGTTCACCAGCTTGGCCGTGTTGCCGTAGCCGAGGGGCCCGAGGTGGAAGGTGGCGCGCGACAGCGATTCCAGCAGCGGCTTGCAGCGCTCGAAGACCGCCGCGTCGCCGCCGACCATGAAGACCAGCGCTCGCGCCTGCGCTCCCGGCGTGCCTCCCGTGAGAGGCGCCTCCAGCAGATGGCAGCCCGCGCCCGCGAGCCGCGCCCCCAGCACCCGCACCGTCGCCGGAGAGTTGGTGCTGAGGTCGACCAGCACCGACCCGGGTGCCGCCCCTTCGAGCCACTCGGCGGCCACCGCTTCCACCACCGCGGGCGTCGGCAGCGAGGTGAAGGTGACGTCGCTGCGGTCGGCGACCCGGGTGGGAGAGTCGACCGCGCGCGCGCCGATCCCGATCAGCGGCCGCAGCCGGCCCTGGTCGGTGTCGTGGACGCTGACCCGGTGGCCGTCCTGGACGAGGTTGGTGGCAATCGCGCTGCCGATGTTGCCGCATCCGATCACGCCGACACGCTGGCCGCTGCTCATCGGGCCTCCTGCTCTCGCCGGCGGTCTCGCCTTTCGGTCACTTGGGTCCCATGCGGATGGCGCCGTCCAGACGGATGGTCTCGCCATTCAGCATGACGTTCTCGAGGACGTGGCGGACGAGCGATGCATACTCGCTCGGGCGACCGAGCCGGGACGGGAACGGGATCTGCGCGGCGAGTGCCTGACGCACCGGCTCCGGGGCCATGGCCAGCATCGGCGTGTCGAAGGTCCCGGGCGCGATGGTGACGACGCGGATGCCGATGGACGCGAGGTCGCGCGCGATCGGCAGCGTCATGCCGACCACGCCACCCTTGGAGGCCGAATAGGCTGCCTGGCCGATCTGACCATCGTAGGCCGCCACCGAGGCGGTGTTGACCACGACGCCGCGCTCGCCCTCCGCGGTCGGGGTGTTCTTCGCCATCTGCGACGCCGCGAGACGGATCACGTTGAACGTGCCGATGAGATTCACCTGGATGACCTTGGCGAAGAGATCGAGCGGATGCGCTCCGTCGCGCGTGATCGTGCGCATGGCCACGCCGACTCCCGCGCAGTTGACGGCGACGTTCAGGGTGCCGAAGCGTTCGACCGTCCGCTCGACGGCGGCTCGCACCTGCTCCTCCTCGGTCACGTCGGCAGCGGAGAACGCCGCCCCTTCTCCCAGCTCGCTCGCGAGGGCTTCGCCGGCGGAGCCCGTGCGGTCGAGGATCATCGCCCTGCCGCCGCCGCCGACGATGAGCCGGACGGTCGCCTCGCCGAGCCCCGAGGCGCCACCGGTGACCAGGGCCACGCTGTCGGCGACGTGCATGGCCGGTTGTCATACCGTCCGGTGCCGGCGAGTGCCAGCGTACCGGCGACCACGTCGAGCCCCTCGCAGCTCGAGCGGACGCGCTTTCCACACCTGGCGCCCTGGGATAGCGGTGAGAACGGTCCCGCCCATCCGCAGATTCCGAGCGCGGGGTCCTGGATCAGGAGAACCCATGCACCGATGTTCCGTCGCCGTCCGTGTCGCGATTCTCGCCATGCTCGCCGTCCTGTCCAACCCTGCCAGAGCGCAAGTGCCGGGCGGGGGCCCGGCGAAGACCGACTGCTACGTCGAGTGGTCCGGCGTCACGCCGAACAACGGCAAGAACCTCGACTGCCAGGACGGCGATCCGGCATGCGACGTCGATCAGACACAGAACGGCCTCTGCGTGCTGGGGATCGGCGTCTGCGTGGCGCAGACGAACGTCCCGGAATGCGTGCCGCAGACCATCGAGAAGGTGACGGTCAAGGCGCAGCCGAAGACGATCAAGTTTGGCTCGGTTCCGATCCCGGTCACCCCGCCGGTGCCGCCGCTGACGCCGGTCACCAGCCCGACCTGCTCCGCCGAGAGCATCATTCGGCTTCCCCTGAAGGTGAACAAGAAGGGCAAGGTGAACCCGTCGGTGAAGGTGACGCTCACCTCCGTGGCCGTCGCCGGTGCGAAACCCAAGAAGGACAAGGACGTCATCAAGGTCCGCTGCGTCCCCAACACCGGCGGCGGGGAATGCTTGCCGAACCCCGCAGGCGGCCCCCGCGAGCTCCGGCTCGTCGCCGCGGCCGCCGGCACCGATCTCGACAACGGGTGGACCGGCACCAGCCAGAACTTCCCCGTGGTATCGAACTCGGAGCTCCGGGTGTGCCTCACAGGCTGTGGAGCGACCGCGAACCCGCAGTGTGCGGAGGACGAGGCACAGACGACCGCGGTCAACGGCGCGACGTTCGGCGCGCCGCTGCCGCTCTTTGCCGCCGGCATTCCCGTCTGCGTCGTCAACAGCTTCGCGACGAGCAAGATCACCGGGTTCACCGCGGACATCGCCACCGGCGCCGCCGGAGGCTCCGTGAATCTGCTGTCCAGGGTCTTTCTCACCGGCGCCACGCAGGTGTGTCCGCGCTGCTCGGGAAACAGCGTCGGGGACGCCGGGACGTGCGACTCCGGAGGAAGGCAAGGCAGGGCGTGCACCACCACCGGCATCGTGCCGGTCTCCGGCGTCGTCTACACGCTGTCCCCCGACTGCCCGCCCCCGGGAACCCCCGCGGGGACCATCCCCATCAATCTGCCCGTCACCACGGCGACGTCGACCCTGACGGGGTCACCGCCCTGTCCCGGGCAGACTGCGGTGAGCGCCGCCGGCTGCGGAAGCTGCGGCACCACATGCACGGGTGCGGCATGCGCCAGCACCACGCCGGCGGGACAATGCATCGACGTCAAGGGCGGCCTCAGCCAGAACTGCTGCGCGAACGACACCTCGACGCCGTGCTTCCCATCACCCATCGTACGCACGGGCTCCACCGCCGCCCCGACGCCGCCGTTTCCCGATCCCACCTACCCGAAGACCGGGGACGCGACGTTCGTCGCTGCCTACTGCGAAGCGACGTCGGGCTCGTCGACCGTCGACCAGGTCACGGGACTTCCCGGTCCGGGCGCGCTCGTGCTCCCGGTGGCGGCGACGTGGATTCAATGACCGGCGCGTAGCTGGCGGGCCGGCCGCGCACGGACCGTCTCGGGCTTGCACCGGCGGCCCCGGGAACGCCAGAGTGGCCTCGATGCACCTCGACCTCCGCGGCCATCCCCTGCACACGCGGTCCCTGTCGATCACGCTGATCCAGCGAGCCGACGGACGCCTCGACGTGCACGGCGAGCTGGTCGACCTGCGCAAGCGCGGCTTCGTTCCCGTCGCCGGCGATCTCCAACCCTCGGGCGTCGTGCACCACATGCTCCTCGACGGCGAGGTCGATCCGCGCACGGCGACCCTCGATGCCATCGCGCTGCGCCAGCCGTCGGTGGCCTTCGAGGCGTCGGCGGTCACCGGCGGGGAGAGCTGCCGGGATCCGGCCGATCGCATCCACGCTCTCGCCGGCGTCCGGCTCGACGACGGCTTCGCCCGCCGCCTCGGGGCCGAGATCGGCGGCCCGCGCGGCTGCTCGCACGTTCTCACGCTCGGGCATCTGCTCGGTAGCACCGTGGCCTGGGCCCTGGCGCGGGATCACGAGCGCTTCGGCGAGCGACCGGGGCGCCGCGCCGGCGAGCGCGTGCTGCGGCGCGACGTCGTCGTCGACGGGGTCGAGACGGCGGAGGGCGGCGTCGCGCTCGGGCTCCAGCTCACCGACCTGCACGGCGCGCCCGCACCCGCGCTGGCACGGCCGATGGATCGCTTTGCGGCCTCGCTCGAGATGCGCGGGCTGGCCGTCGTCGATCTGGGGCGCTACGCCTTCGGCCCCGTGCAGCTCGCCGAGCGGCGGCGCGCCGCCGCAGACGCGGACACCGGCTGGCGCGGGCGCCACGACCTCGCCGGGCGCCTGCCCGGCCTGTCGCTGGCCCGCGGCGTCAGCGCGGCGCTGCGCGAGGGGGTCGGAGACGAGCCGTCGGATCGGCCGTGGCAGGATGGCCTGCAGATGCTGGCCCCGGCGTTGATCCAGGTCTTTGCGGCCCTCTCAGACGCCTGGGCTGGACGGGCGTTGCGCGAGAACTGGCTGGTGGGTCTGGGCGGACAGCCGGACTCCTGCTGGATGTGGCGCCGCGGCGGTGCACTCGCGGCCGCCCGGACACCCGAGGACCCCGACTCCGCCTGAGGCCGTTTGCCGGAGCGTCGCGTTCGGGCTTAAATCCCACCCGATGGCCGAGCGCCGCGAGCAGGGCGACGTCCGGGTGATCGAGCGCACCGAGACCCAGAAGAAGGTCGACCGCCCGCGCCGCTACAAGGTGCTGCTGCACAACGACGACTACACCACGATGGAGTTCGTCGTCTGGGTGCTGCAGGCGGTCTTCAATCACGACGAGACCACCGCCACCGAGATCATGCTGCACGTCCACCGCACCGGGATCGGCGTCGCGGGTGTCTATCCGCGTGACGTCGCCGAGACGCGGGTCGCCCAGGTCGAGACCCTGGCACGCGAGCACGAGTTTCCGCTGCGGTGCACGACGGAGGAGGGCTAGCGTGAGGCTGTCGCGAGCGCTCGAGACGACCCTGGCCCTGGCGGTCCGCGAGGCGCGCCGGCGCCGGCACGAGTTCCTCTGCCTCGAGCACGTGCTGTGGGCCCTGCTCCACGACCAGGCGGTGGCGGAGGTGGTGCGCGCCTGCGGCGGCAACGTCGCCCAGCTCGTGCAGGAGCTCGAGACCTACCTCGACGAGCAGCTCGAGACCCTGTCGCCCGGCGACGACCGCCCGCCCCAGCAGACCCTCGGCTTCCAGCGCGTGCTCCAGCGCGCCGCGGCCCACGTCCAGTCGGCCGGGCGCGACGAGATCGACGGTCCCAACCTGCTGGCCGCCATCTTCCGCGAGCCCGATTCGCACGCCGCCTTCCTCCTCTCGCAGCAGGGCATCACGCGGCTCGACGTCATCACCTATCTCTCGCACGGCGTCTCGAAGGCACCGGCCGACCCCGGACCGGTCGAGCGGGACACGGGCGGCGACGACGACGATCCGGCGCCAGCGCGCGACCCCCTCGCCTCCTTCACCGTCAACCTGGTCGAGAAGGCGGCGGCCGGGCGCATCGATCCGCTGATCGGCCGCGAGCGCGAGCTCGAGCGCACCGTGCACGTGCTCTGCCGCCGCCGCAAGAACAACCCCGTCTTCGTCGGCGACCCGGGGGTCGGCAAGACCGCCATCGTCGAGGGACTGGCGCTGCGCATCCATCGCAAGGAGGTCCCGCGCGGGCTGCAGGACGTCCAGATCTACGCGCTCGACATGGGCGCCCTGCTGGCCGGCACCAAGTTCCGCGGCGAGTTCGAGGCGCGCTTGAAGGCGGTCCTCGGCGCCCTCAGGCAGAAGCCGGGCGCCGTGCTCTTCATCGACGAGATCCACACCGTGGTCGGCGCGGGTGCGACCCACGGCGGCTCCATGGACGCCTCGAACCTGCTCAAGCCCGCGCTCGCCGGCGGCGACCTGCGCTGCATAGGCGCCACCACCTTCCAGGACTTCAAGCAGCACTTCGAGCGCGACCGCGCCCTCGCCCGCCGCTTCCAGAAGATCGAGCTCGTCGAGCCGAGCGTCGAGGAGACGCACGAGATCCTGCGCGGGCTGAAGAGCCAGTACGAGGACCACCACCACGTCACCTACACCGACGAGGCGCTGGG
This sequence comes from uncultured delta proteobacterium, assembly GCA_963815115.1. Taxonomy (GTDB): domain Bacteria; phylum Desulfobacterota; class Binatia; order DP-6; family DP-6; genus CAVQLX01. The sequence goes on from CAWFFN010000008.1 coordinate 435,227, forward strand.
GTCGGCCGCCGAGCTGTCCGCCAAGCACGTCCACGACCGCTTCCTGCCCGACAAGGCGATCGACGTCATCGACGAGGCGGGCGCCGCGGCCCAGGTGACGCCCGGGGACGAGCGGCAGACGATCGACACGGCGGAGATCGAGCACATCGTCGCGACGATGGCGCGCATCCCGCCACGCCAGGTCTCGACCTCCGACCGCGAGCGTCTCGAGACGCTCGACCGCGATCTGAAGCTGCTGGTCTTCGGCCAGGACCAGGCCGTGGCCACGCTCGTGTCGGCCATCCGGCTCTCGCGCGCGGGCCTCGGCACACCCGACAAGCCGGTGGGGTCGTTCCTCTTCGAGGGCCCGACGGGCGTCGGCAAGACGGAGCTCGCGAAGCAGCTCGCCGCGACGCTCGGAGTCGAGTTCCTGCGCTTCGACATGAGCGAGTACATGGAGAAGCACACCGTCTCGCGGCTCATCGGCGCCCCGCCCGGCTACGTCGGCTTCGACCAGGGCGGCCTGCTGACCGACGCCATCCGGCGCACACCGCACACGGTGCTGCTGCTCGACGAGATCGAGAAGGCCCACCCCGATCTCTTCAACATCCTCCTCCAGGTGATGGACCACGCCACTCTGACCGACGCGACCGGACGCAAGGCCGACTTCCGGCACGTCATTCTCATCATGACCACGAACGCGGGGGCGCAGGAGATGGCCGCCGCGGCCATCGGGTTCGGCGCGGTCTCCAACGCCGAGAAGGGACAGAAGGCGCTGGAGCGCCTGTTCAGCCCGGAGTTTCGCAATCGCCTCGACGCCGTCGTGCGCTTCGCTCCGCTCGAGCCCGATGCCGTCGAGCGCGTGGTCGACAAGTTCATGACCGAGCTCGACGCCCAGCTCGCGGCCCGGCGGGTCACCATCGAGATCACGCCCGCCGCGCGCCGCTGGCTCGCCGAGCGCGGCTACGACAAGGTCTTCGGCGCCCGCCCGATGGCGCGTCTCATCCAGGAGCACGTGAAGCGCCCGCTGGCCGACGAGATGCTCTTCGGCAAGCTCAAGGAGGGCGGCAAGGTCGAGATCGACGCCGGCGAGGACGGCCTGCGCTTCGCGTTCGCTCCGCTCGAGGCGCCTCCCGCGCCGGTCGAAGCGTGAGCCGCCAGATCGACGCCTGGTCCGGGCTCGGGGGCGGCGCCGTGCGGCCGATGCGCCCGGGCCTCGACCCGGTCCTGCCCGAGCTGCTCATCGGCGAGTACCCGCGGGTGGAGGATCTTGCCTGGCTGCGCGACGTCCACGGCGTGACCGCGGTCGTCAGCCTGCAGGACGACGCCGACCTCGCGAGCAAGCGGCTCGCCGCCCCGGAGCTCGAGGACGCCTGCGCTGCGCTGGGCCTCGCGTTCGCGCGCCTGCCGATCGCCGACGGCGATCCCGACGCGCTCGCCGCGCGCCTGCCGGTGGCGGTCGACCGCCTGCACGCGCTGATCGCGGCCGGCGCGCGCGTCTACCTGCACTGCAATGCGGGGTACAACCGCGCGCCCACGGTGGCCATCGCCTATCTCCACGTCCACCATCGCATCCCCCTCGCCGAGGCGTGCGAGGAGGTGAAGGCGCGGCGATCGTGCGTCCCGTACGTGAGCGCGCTACGGGCGTGCTACGGCGACGGCGCGGGGGCGGCGGATTCCGGCCGGCGCCGGTAGACCCGGAGCACCAGGGACTCGGCGACCAGGTCATAGTCGCGCTCCAGCCGCCGCCGCACCGGGTCGTCCTCGTGTGCCCACAGCCCGTCGATCACCAGCGTGCCGGGCTTGCGACGGTCGACGTCGGCGATCGCCTCCTCGACCTGCTCCTTCGAGTTGTACCAGGGCAGGAGCAGCGCGAAGCGGGTCGGATTGCGCGCTCCGCTGGCGAGGTAGAGCCAGGCGTCGTCGGGATAGCTGTACATCCAGCGCTCTCCCGGCGGATCGCGCTCGACCGCCGCCCGCACCGCCGCCACCATGCGCTCGTTCGCTTCGTTGCCCGCGAACGTCCCGAAGGCCGTCTGGTAGCGGATCGGTGCGGCGTGGCGGGCGCGCTCGAGGGTCCGCATGCCCTTGGTGGACATCGCGGTGACCAGGACGGCCACCACCACCATGCGCGGCAGCGGGCTGCGAAGCCTCGCCAGGGAGAACACCGCGGCGAGCATGCTGGCACCCGGAATCAGGAGGAACGGCATCACGAAGCCGACCTTGATGAAGTCGGGATGGTAGAGGATGGAGAGGACGGCAAAGACGCCGAGGAGCAGCAGGCAGAGACGGACCCGCTCGACCCGGCCGAATCCCCGCCGCGTTGCGAGCGCGAGGGCGACGGCCTCGCCGACGAGAAAGAGCCGGGCCCAGCGCTGCAGCCAGAGCCAGGTGGGTGGTTCCCAGTTGAACGCATGGTCGCCCCAGGGAGGATGCGTCGCGAACACCCGGCCGTAGTTCTCGAACACGAAGGTGACGGTCGCGTAGGCGACCTGCCGGGGCGACGACGCCCACGCGGCCTGTCCGAGATCGACCCCCATGACGAGGATGGCGCCAGCCGCCAGCCAGCCGAGCTCCCGTGCCGCCGCGCGCCGGCGCGTCCCGGCGGGATGCTCGAAGGCGAGCACGACCACGGCGACGGCGGCCCAGGCAACGACGTAGACGCCGCGCTGCTGCTGGACGCACACCGCTGCCCCGGCGAGGATACCGGCCAGGGCGGGACGCAGGCGATTCGCAGGGCGCAGGCGCTCGGAGAGGAGCGCCGCGGCGGCGCCGAGCCAGAGCGTCGTCGAGAGCCAGTGGGGGCTGGCGTACGGCCAGCACGGCAGGGCGAGCATCACGAACGCCACGGACGCCACCACGGCCTCGGCAGGCCCCGCCACGCGGCGCGCGAGGACGAAGAGCAGGCCGCACCCGATGGCGTTGACGAGGGCGTCGGCGACGCGGGCGGCAAGCAGGGTGGCGCCACCGATCGCGAGAACGCCGGCGTAGAACTGGAACGCCAGCGGCGTGAGCAGCTCGAAGAAGTCCCGGTAGATGACCTCGCCGCGGAGCACGCGCTGGGCGCCGAACAGCAGGTAGCTCTCGTCCGCCGGCCCGATGGCCAGCGGGTATGCGAGCCGATACGCCAGCGCGAGCGCCCCGAGGACCCACGGCAGCGCACGCTCGGCGCGACTCACGACACGTCGCCCCGGTCCCGCCGCAGCGCCGTGTGTTGCCCGAGCCACTCCACCTCGGCCGCCACGTGTTCCCGCTCCCCTTGGAGATGGTCGGCTATCGCGGCGCGCAGGCGGACGTCGTCGATCCAGTGCATGCTCACCGTCTCGGTCGCGTCGAAGCCACGGAGCTGCTTGAACTCCCCGCCCGCGCCGGGCTCGAAGCGCTCGAGACCCTGCGCGATGCAGTGCGCGATGCCGGCGTAGTAGCAGACGTTGAAGTGGAGATACCGCAGGTCTTGGAAGGCGCCCCAGTAGCGGCCGTACAGCGTCCTCCCCTTCTGGACGTTGAACGTGCCGGCGATCACCTCCCCGCCCCGCCGGGCCACGACGAAGCACAGATTGGCCCGGAGCCGCTCCGCCACGAGATCGAAGAAGCGCTCGTTCAGGTAGGGCCGCCCCCAGGGATTGGTGTCGACCGTGGTGCGGTAGATGCGGAACATCACCGGCAGCAGCGCTTCCGGGATGGCGTCGCCGACCAGGGTCTCGATGGTGACTCCCTGCTCGGCGAGAGCGCTCTGCTCGCGGCGCGCCTGGTTGCGGCGCTTGCTGCGGAGACTCTCCAGGTAATCGTCGAAGGTGCGAAAGCCCCGGTTCGTCCAGTGGTACTGGTAGGCCGTGCGCCGGAGCCAGCCCCGCACCCAGAGCGCCACCTGGTCGTCCTCGGGACAGAAGTTCACGTGCACCGACGAGAAGCCCTGGCGGCTGCAGGCGTTCTCGAGGACCCCTGCGAGGACGGCGGCGACACGGGGATGCGCCCCGGGCGCGGCGAGGAAGCGCTGGCCGGCCACGGGCGTGAAGGGCACCGCGACCAGCAGCTTCGGGTAGTACGGGATGCGCGCGCGGGCGGCGGCGGACGCCCAGTGGTGGTCGAAGACGAACTCGCCCTGGCTGTGGCTCTTCACGTACAGCGGGCAGGCGCCGATCAGGCGATCGTCGTCCCACACCGTCAGGTGCTGCGGCAGCCATCCCGCGTCGCGGCCGACCGCTCCGGACTCCTCGAGCGCGGAGAGCCAATCCCATTCGAGGAACGGCGACCCCGCCCCGACCAGCGCGTTCCAGGCGTCGCGCGGAACGTCGCGCAGCGCACTGCAGGTCCGGACGGTCGTCACCGCGATGGCCTCTTTCCTGGATGAGGGCCCGGGCCGGCGCCGCCGACGCGCGCCGCCGCTCCCGAGCCGAGCCCGACCCGCATCGTCGCGGGTGCTAGGAGGCGAACGCCTGCGCCACCCCGGCGTAGCGGTCGAGCAGCGACAGCACCTTCTCGGGACCCGCCGGCGGCAGCGCGAAGATCGCGCGCGTGACCCTGGCGTCGCGCAGCCGCTCGAGCTGCTCGGCGTCGGCAGGCGTGCCGTAGACGTTGACCGAGATGCTCTCCGGGTCGCGGCCCTTCTCGGTCGCGAGCCGCCGCAGGGCGGCGATCTCGCCGGCCAGATCGCCCGCGCGCAAGCCGATGGGGATCCAGCCGTCGCAGTAGTCGACCACGCGGGCAAGCGCCTTCGGACCGTGCGCCCCGAGGATGACGGGCGGATGGGGCCGCTGCACCGGCTTGGGCCACGACCAGATCGGGTCGAAGCTGACGAACTCGCCGTCGAAGCTCGCCTCGTCCTCGGTCCAGATCGCCTTCAGCGCCAGGACGCGCTCCTTGAGCAGCTTCCACCTGGTGCGAAAGACGGTCCCGTGATGCTCCATCTCCTCGGCGTTCCAGCCCGCGCCGATCCCGAAGAGCACGCGGCCGTCCGAGAGCTGATCGAGGGATGCCACCTCCTTCGCCGTGATGATCGGATCGCGCTCGATCAGCAGGCAGATGCCGGATGCCACCTTGATGCGCGTGGTGGCCGCCGCCGCCGCGGCGAGCGCCACGAAGAGGTCGAGGGTGTGAGAGTACTCCTTCGGCAGCACGGGCCCGCCCGGCCACGGGCTGCGCCGCGAGGTCGGGATGTGGGTGTGCTCGGGAAACCACACCGGACTCGAAGCCGCGCGCTTCGGCCTCGCGCGCCAGCACGTCGGGGCGGATGGCGTAGTGGGTGGGAAACATCTGGACGCCGAAGAGCATGGCGTCCCGGCTACGCCCGTCTCCCCGGCGGGTCAAGGCGACGATTGCGGCGAGATGCGCGCAGCCCACGCGCCGCCCCAGCGGCGCTCCCGCATCCAGCGGACCACGGCGATCGTGACGGCGACGGCGAGCGTGGCGATCGGAATGCCGAGCTGGAGCGAGCCGGGTCGAGGATCGTAGCGCAGCTGTTCGATGGCCACCTTCGCGATCGGTCCGAGGATGCACGCCAGCAGCAGGACCGAACCCGGGCGAGCGCCGCGACGCATGGCCCGGAGCAGCACGAGCAGGATCGCGGCCGCGGTGAGCGAGAACATCCATGCCAGCGGCAGCACGGGGACTCCGGGAGCGCCCGGTCGGATCAATCCCTGTCCGACCTCGAGGCCGTATGCGAGACTTCCCGGGCCCGGCGTCACGCAGATGCCGAGCGCCCAGGGCGGACAGGGCAGGCCGGGACAGCACCCGCACGCGATGCAGGCGACGCGGCCGACGGCCGCCGTCGTCATCATGCCGATCGCGAGCGCGTCACCGGTCTCCCGCCAACGCACCCGGAACACCAGGCACCAGATGCCGGCGAGCACTCCACCGACGAGGACGCCGAGCGGCAGCCGCGTGCCGGCATCGAGCAGCTCCGACGGTCCGAGCTGGAGCGCGGCGGGCACGGAGAGGATCTCGAGCCGTTGCTGCCATCGCGCCCCCACGAAGAGTCCCACGCACGCCACCAGCAGCGCGCCGACGGCGGCAGGCGTCCGGCAGCTCCGCCGTCGCAGGACCTCGAGCGCGACCACCATGCCGGCCACGATCCCGAGGAACCACAGGCGCAGGTAGAGCTGCTCGGGGGTCATCCGGATCTACTGACAGGTCGCAACGAGCACGGTGTTCAACCCGATCGGCGGAATGGGCGGGGGGTCATCAGCCGTGACGAAGGGGTAGGTAGACAGCCCCAATCCCAGGGCCTTGCCGGTGGCCAACGAGGTCAGCTTGAAACTCTCGAACGGGTTGCCGCCACTCAAGAGGAATCTCTCCGCAACTTCCACCACCGTGCCCGTCGCGTAGACCCCGGAAGGGCCGGCCAGCCAGTACTTGTTGTCCTGCACAGACTGGATCGCCACCCACATCGTAGCGGGCCATGGCCCCGGACCCAGGTTGATCACCCGGAACAGTGACCGCGGGTTTCCCTCCCAGTTGACAGAGACCGCTCCTGTGCTCGGATCGGACCCAATCGTCTCCCAGTTCACGTATGGAAACCTGAAGGTCACCGGGCGATTCCCACAGATGAACAGCGGCTGGCACACCTCCCACGGGTACGAGCTGCTGACGAACGTGCAGAACCCCTGCTCGCACCCCAGCGGGCACGAGGCCACACCGACCGGATTGTGCGTACAACCGCTGCTCGCAACGCAGCCGTCCGCCGTGCAGGGATTTCCGTCGTCGCAGCTCACGCCGGCGCCCCCGACGCAGGCACCATTCTGGCAGAAGTCGCCCGTCGTGCACGCGTTGTTGTCGTTGCATGACCCGCCGACCGGCGTGTGCCGGCACCCGGCCGCCGCATCGCAGCTGTCCGCCGTGCACACGTTGCCGTCGTCGCAGTTCGGCGCGGGTCCGCCGACGCACGCGCCGCCCTGGCAGCTGTCGCTCGTCGTGCACGCGTTGCCGTCGTTGCACGAGCCGCTCGCCGGCCGGTAGCACGCGCCGTTGCTGCAGAAGTCCTTGGTGCAGGGATTCCCGTCGGCGGCGCAGGCGTTGGCGTTGTTGGCGTGCACGCACTGTCCGCTTCCCGTGTTGCACGAGTCGTCGGTGCAGAAGTTGCCATCGTCGCAGTTTCGATTGCAGCAACTCGCACAGCCGGCACAGCCAGGCATACACGCGATATGAAGTAGGTCATCCGAGTAAAATACCCCGGTAGCAGTCGAGTTCTGGTCCACCTCGTGACTTTCGACGTATACGACTCGCGGCTCTGCCGGGAGCGGTGCGGATTCAGCAAGACATGACTGGCCCGGATAGCAGAACGCCCCCGCACCAGTCTGGAGACAGCCGGGAATGCTCACACTCGACCAAAGGCACGTATTGTTGGCATCCATGATGCGCACTATCAGTTCGCGAATGTCCTCGTTTCCGTTCGCACTGAAGGTCCCGTACACCTGGACCTTCCGGCTATAGCCAGTGGCGGTGCACACGGGAGCATAGACGATCCTCGTCGTGTGCCCCCCGTGGTTGAACTGCGCCACCGTGCTATCGTTGCCTATCTTCTTTTCGCACCAGCAGTCGCCGTCGACGCCAGACGGCGTACAGCCCGGCTGGCACGACCAGGCGTCACAGGAGTCCGCCAGAGCTCCCCGCGCACCGGCGAGTTGCAGCACGGCCACGAGGGCCGCGGTCAGCAGTCGTCGCATAGCAATCCCCCGCTCTTGAGTGCTTGCCATATACCCAAGCACTCATGCCACCGATCGAGCAGGCCTTCGCTACGCGAACGGCGAGGCGGAGGTCAAGCGAAAAACGCATCGCACCTGCGATCCGACGCGAGACCGGACCGCAGGTGCGAGCGGAGAAGGGGCGCTCAGACCCTGTCGGGCTTGCGGTACACGGCGACGACGGCCGCACCGCCCAGCCCCAGGTTGTGCTGGAGGGCGACCTTGGCATCCTTCACCTGGCGCTTGTCCGCCTGTCCGCGCAGCTGCCAGTTGAGCTCCGCGCACTGGGCGAGGCCGGTGGCGCCGAGGGGATGGCCCTTCGAGATGAGACCGCCCGAGGGGTTCACCACCCACTGGCCGCCGTAGGTGACGGCACCGGAGTCGATCAGCTCGCCGCCCTTGCCGGGCTCGCACAGGCCGAGGCCCTCGTAGGTGACGAGCTCGTTGGTCGAGAAGCAGTCGTGCAGCTCGATGACGTCCACGTTCTCGGGCCCGAGGCCGGACTGCCGGTAGACCTGCTCCGCCGCCTTGCGGGTCATGTCCTGGCCGATCAGCTTGATGCAGCTCTTCTCGCTCAGCGTGGTCTCGAAGTCCGTGGTCATCGCCATGCCCGCGATCTCGATGGCGTGGCCCCACAGATCGTGCTTCGCGACGAAGTCCTCGCTCGCCAGGATCGCGGCCGCCGCGCCATCCGACGTGGGGCAGCACTGCAGCTTGGTCAGCGGCTCGTACACCATCGGCGCCGCCTGGATCTGCTCCAGCGTGTAGTCGTCCTGGAACTGGGAATACGGGTTGTTCACCGAGTGCTTGTGGTTCTTGTGCGCGATCTTCGCGAAGTGCTCGGGCGTGGTTCCGTAGCGCTCCATGTGCTCGCGGCCGGCGTTGCCGAAGAACTGCGCCGTGGGTGGCGACGGGGCGAAGCCGCGCAGCGACACCATGAGCTCGAACTGCTTGTCCATCGGGTTCGTGCGGTCGGTGAACTTCGCGCCCAGCGAGCCCTTCTCCATCTTCTCGAAGCCCATCGCGAGGACGCAGTCGGCGAGGCCGCCCTCGACGAACTGCTTTGCCATGAAGAGCGCCGTCGAGCCCGTCGAGCAGTTGTTGTTCACGTTGTAGACCGGGATGCCGGTCATGCCGAGCTGATAGACGGCGCGCTGGCCGCAGGTGGAGTCGCCGAAGCAGTAGCCGACCGCCGCCTGCTCGACCGCGGTGTACGGAATCCCGGCGTCCGCGAGCGCCTTCTCGCCGGCCTCCTTCGCCATGTCGGGATAGTCCCAGGCCTTGGAGCCGGGCTTCTCGAACTTCGTCATGCCGACCCCGATCACGTACACCTTGCGACCCATGCGTTGCGTCTCCTTCTCGTGCGCTCGCGGCCGGTCGGGCACCTGCCCACTGGCCGCGGCGGGGGGAGCCTGCCACACCTCGTGAGCGGAGGCCAACTCCCGCGATGGCGGCGCGGGGTGTACTCTGCGGCGCATGACGGGCGACTCCGAGGGGATCGCGACCTATCACGAGCAGACCAAGCACTCCCCCGCCCGGCTGCGCAGCGACCCGCATGCCCTCGACTGGGCCATCATGCCGCGGCCCTTCAAGGTCTATCCCGACCTGGAGCCGCTCGCCTTGCCCCGGGACGTCGCCGCCTCCACGCGACCCGCGCTCGCCTCCCTGCTCGACGCGGGCCCGGCGAGCGGCCGGCCGCTGGACCGCGCGGCGCTCGCCCGCCTGCTCTACTTCTCCGCCGGCGTGCTGCGGCGGCGGACCTATCCGGGCGGCGAGATCTTCTTCCGCGCCGCCGCCTGCACCGGCGCGCTCTACCACATCGATCTCTATGTCGTGTGCGCGGCGCTGCCGGAGCTCGACGCCGGCGTGTACCACTTCGGGCCCCACGACTTTGCCCTCCGCCGCTTGCGCGCCGGCGACCACCGTGCCGTGCTCGTCGCCGCAGGCGCCGGCGAACAGACGCTGGAGGACGCCCCCGCGGTGCTGGTCTACACCAGCACGTTCTGGCGCAACGCCTGGAAGTATCGCGCGCGGACCTACCGGCACTGCTTCTGGGACGCCGGCACCATCCTCGCGAACCTCCTCGCCGTGGCGGCCGGGGCCGCGCTGCCGGCGCGGGTCGTGCAGAGCTTCGTCGACGCCGACGTGAACCGCCTGCTCGATCTCGACGTCGAGCGCGAGGTCGCGCTCGGCCTCGTCGCGCTCGGCACCGGTGCGCCGCCTCCGCCACCGCCACCCGCGACCCCGCCGCTCGGTCTCGTCACGCTGCCGCCGTCGTCGCGCGAGGTCGCCTACCCGCTGATCGGCCTCGCGCACGCGGCGACCTCGCTCGCCTCGCCGGAGCAGGTCGTCGCGGCCCGCGTTCCGGTGCCGGCATCCTCCGTGGACGGCTCCGGCATCGCCCTGCAACCGCTCGCCGCCGACGCGGTCCCGGAGCCGATCGAGACGGTGATCGTGCGCCGCGGCTCGACGCGGCGGTTCCCGCGCGAGCCGGTCGGGCTCGCGGAGCTGGCCACCGTCTTGCGCGCCGCCGTGCAGCCGCTCGCCACCGACTGTCCCGTCACGCCGGAGCCCTACCTCATCGTGCACGCCGTCGACGGGCTCGAGCCGGGCACCTACGTCCTCGACACCGCGCGACTCGCGCTCGTCCCGCTCCGGGCAGGGCGCTTCCGCGGCGAGGCCGGCCACCTCGGCCTCGGCCAGGAGCTGCCCGCCGACGCCTCCTTCAACGTCTACTGGCTGGTCGACCTCGAGGCCACGCTGGCGCGCCAGGGCGCCCGGGGTTACCGCGCCGCGCAGCTCGCGGCCGCGGTCGCCGGCGGCCGCACCTACCTCGCCGCATACGCGCTCGGACTCGGCGCCACCGGCCTCACCTTCTTCGACGACGACGTCACGGCGTTCTTCTCTCCGCACGCCGAGGGCAAGAGCGTCATGTTCCTGATGGCCGTCGGACGGCGTCCCGGGCAAGGACGTGCGGCCGGGCCGGCCCGAGGGTAGGAGTCCACGTCCAAGGCAACGGGCGCAGCCGTCCGGCGAGGCCCTCTCGAGGAGCCTTCGCCGCCTACCGGACCGCGGGCACTACCAGACGACTGCCGATGAGGCTCTGAGTGAACCCAAATTCCTGTCCGCGAGCGGCCCAACCCCAACGTAGGGGTTTCCTGCGAAGCCCGGGCCAGGAAACAGCAAGACGGCAGTATTTACAATAAGGGACTTTGCTCGATTATTAAAGTTGAAAAAGCTGAAGTCTGGATACGCCCATCCGCCACTTAGGCAGATCACCTTACCTCTGAAATCTTGCGCTCCATACAGCCATACCGAATGCTCGGCGGGTCCCAGCTCCGGATCGTAGCCCCTATCGGGATGCTGCGGGTCATCGAGTAGATCCGGGATTTGGGCCAGCGTTTTCCCGTGCTTCCCGAGAGCTCGCAAGCATCTCTGCATCGCAGCCGTGACCTCCGCTTGCTGCAGATCCTCGAGCATCTCCGCGTCGGGAGCCGAGCTCCCGGCCCGCCCCTGCAGGGCATCAAGGCGCTTTTTCACTTCGTCCTCGTATGGACTCAGCGCTGTACGCAATAGGGCGTCGGTAGTGAAGCCGCGCCGGGCCCCCGCAGCGGCGGTCGCAGGGGTTGCCAACACGAAGAGACCGCCGGCGCCGTCGAACGTCCCCTGATCCACCTGTTGAGAATCGATGAAGAAGCTCATCGCTATCTCGTTCATCGCCGTCTCCTTTCTAGCATCTTGATCAAGGGGAGGCGTCGGGACGGATATCCCGAAACTACGTGTGGCGACAAGAGGTGGCGGCGGTCTGCGAGAGATCGATCTGCGTCCAGCTGATCCACAAGACGCTCGCCGCGTGACGCGGGAGGAGAGGACGCATCGACATGACGCTGCGTCGTGCCGCTCGACGCGATGCGCTTGACGCCGCCGGCGCGCGCTAGACGGCACCGGAGAGGAAGACCGCCGCCTGACCGGCCGCCTTGCCCCCGCCAACGGCGGGCGTCCTCGAAGGCCCACGCCTTGTCGAACGGCAATGCCGCTCGAATCGTACCTGGTCGGTGGACGACGCCCGGACGCTCGCCGAGCACCACATCCGGATCGGGGTTCAGCGCGTGCTCGAGCCGCACGGCGGTGACACCGCCACGGTGGCCCACGCGGTCCGACGAGCGCCCCGCCGAGGCATCCATCTCCTTACTGCGCGGCGCCGAACCGCCGCTGGAGCCAGTCGACCAGGATCCGGTTCAGCGTCTCGGGATGCTCCTGCTGCGTCCAGTGGCCGCAGCGCGCGATGGTGACCATCTCGAGGTCGTCGACCAGCGACTGCATCGCCGACGCCATCTCGGGACGCAGCGCCGCGTCCCACTCGGCCACCACCATGAGCGACGGCACGGTGATGCGCGCCCCGTCGAGGTGCGGCGTCGCCCTCCAGTTCCGGTCCATGTTGCGGTACCAGTTGATTCCGCCCGTGAACCCGGTGCGCGTGAAGGCTTCGACGTAGGCCTCGAGCTCCCCCTCCGTGAGGAGCGGCTCGCCGAGCGTATCGGGATCCTCGACCAGCTCGACCAGGTTCGGCATGCGGCCGCGCGCCGTGAGGCGTGCCTCGACGTCCGACAGCGGGACACCGCGGCGCACGAGCTGGGTGAACACCCGGCGCACGTCGCGCGCCAGCGCCGCGTCGGCCACGCCGGGCTGCTGGAAGTGCGCGATGTAGTGGTTGTCGCCGAGGGCCGCGCGGATCATCTCGACGGGAGGCATGGGGGCGCGCGGAAAGTAGGGCGTGTTCACGCCGACGACGCCCGCCGTGCGCGCGGCATGGAGGAGCGGCATCATCCACACCACCAGCCCACCCCAGTCGTGCCCGACGAAGACGGCGCGCTCGATGCCGAGCGCGTCGAGCAGCCCGATCAGGTCGCCGGTCAGGTGATGGATGTCATAGGCGCCCACCTCCGACGGTCGATCGCTCTCGCCGTAGCCGCGCTGGTCCGGGGCGAGCACGCGGAAGCCGGCGTCGACCAGCGCGGGCACCTGATGGCGCCACGAGTAGGCGATCTCGGGGAAGCCATGGCAGAGCACCACCGCCGGCCCCGAACCCTCGTCCCGCACCGCGAGCCGGATGCCGTTGGTCGAGACGACGCGGTTCGTGAAGCCGCCCACGGGCGCGGGTTGTTGCACGCGGCCTGCCGAGGGGCAAGGGCTCAGGGATCGGACCTGGCGCGGAACTCCCGGGGGTCACTGCGCGTGCTCATGCTGAACGTCGCCTCGAAGCACGTCGGGGTGAGGCGAGGCTGCAGCTGCACCCGCACCGGCGTGGAGAGGGGGAGCCGGTCCGGATGCCCGGAGTCCTGGACTCGGATCTTCGATCGACCGGCCGCGGGCCGCCGTCCTCGTTCCCGGTGACCGTCGCATTCGAGAGGATCAGCGTGCTCCCTCCACGCCGCTCCCCGCCAGCGTCAGCGTGTACGCTCCCGCCGGCACCATCACGACGTCGGCACCGTCGCCCGCCGGGCACGTATCGACGGCCGTATCGGCGTTCGCGGCGACGATGGCCTCGCGCAGCGTGCAGGTCCCGTCGACGGCGACGCTGTCCGCCGCGGAATCCACCGTGATCGTCGTCCCGCTGGCGGCAACCGGAACCCCGAGCGCGAGGACGGCGAGAAAGATCCGGGACGGCGCGAATCGCATGACGCCCCCCCTCTCCGGTCACGGACGCGCGACACCAGCGTCGGGCCTCGGGGGTGGTCAAGAAGATAGACCCACGATCACCCCGGCGGACGTGGCAGGACGAGCGTCCAGGGCGGCGGCCAGATGCGCAGCGGCCGCGACGGATCGACCTCCCACGAGCGCACCTCGTCGGGCCAGCTCGGCCACGCCGGCTGCCAGCGCAGCGAGGAGCGGTAGTGCAGCACACCCTGCGCCAGCCCGGCACACAGGAGCAGCGTGCACACCGCCGGCCGCAGCCGGCCGCTCCCGGGTCGTGCGCCGCCGAGCAGCAGGAGCAGCACGAGAACGCCGGACGCGTAGACGTAGCGTGACGAGGCCCACACGCCGTGGAGCAGCATCGCCTTGTCGCCGACCGCCGTGAGCAGCGTGAGCGTCGTCACCACGGCGTAGCCGCCGACGAGCGCGAGGCGCTCGTCCGTTCGCAACCCGCGAGCGATCCACCCGATCGCTGCCGCGGCGAGCGCGAGCAGCAGCACGCCCTCGAACGGCCCGGGCTCTCCCGCGCTCCGCAACAGGACCGAGAGGCGCTGGGCCACGTCGGGCCCGAGCGTCGGCACGACGAGCGTCCGCACCCAGACCGTGCCGGCGAAGATGCCGAGGTCGAGCCCCTGCGCGCGCGTCGGAAGATGCTGCCCCGATCCCGCCGCGCGCCACAGGCAGGCGATCTGCACCACGGCGCACGCGGCGAGGAGCGCCGCCTGCACGACCGCCGGCCGGGTCCGGGCGCGCCACGCGCGCCAGGCGAAGAGCGGGGCGAGGGCGCTCGCCGCCGGCGCCGACAACCCGGCGAAGACGAGCAGCGCGCTGCGCGCCCACCCTGCGCCGCCCCGATCATCCGGCGGCTCGAGGAGGAGCAGCGCCGTGGCGACCACGAGCCACGGCTGCGCGTTGATCGTGTTCAGCCAGATCTCGTCGGTGAGCGCACCGAAGAGGACGATCGCGACCCCGGCGCAGCGGCGGAGCGCTCCGCTCCAGAGCGGCGCCCGGCTGGTCGCGATCACGGCCACCGGCAGGAGCTGCACCGCGAACGCGACCAGGACCGTGACCAGCGGCGCGCGCGCCAGCGGGAGGCTCCCGCCGCGCACGAGAGTAGCCGCCAGCGTGGTCGCGAGGTTGGCGCACAGGAGGAGGTAGCCGGCGGGACGATAGGTGAGCGCCTCGCGCAGCGGATGCGCCCACGCGACCGCGAAGTACAGCGTGCCCTCCTCGGCCCAGAAGCTGGGCGTCGAGAAGTACACCGGCGCGCGCAGCACCATCAGCAACGCCGCCCCGAGGAGGAGCGCCGGGCGCAAGGCGCCACCGGCCGCGGGCGTGTCCCTGCTCACGCCGCCGGTGCCGCCGCGCTCAGCTCGCCGGTCGCCATTGCGGCACGAGGTCGCCGTCGGGTGACGGTGCGAAGTCGACCCGCATCGCCATGTCCATCCGCAGCGTCTCGGGCCCTGCCCCGACGAGATTGCCCATCGTGCGCACGCCCTCCTCGCACTCGACCAGGACGACGACGTACGGCGCGCGCTCCTTCCACACCGGCAACAGCGGCGGATGGCACACCACCCACGACAACAGCCTCGCCCGGCCGCTCGCCGGAGCCCACTCGGCGGCGAACGACCGGCAGCGCGGACACATCGGTCCGGGCGGATGCCGCCACGCCCCGCACTCGGCGCAGCGCTGGAAACGCAGCTCGCGACGGCGCCCGGCCTCCCAGTACGGGATCCAGTCCGCCCCGCCGGTCCGGCGCACGAACTCCTCGTCCGCCATCTCAGTCCCCGCGCAGCAGCAGGGCGCCCGTCGGCACCATGTTGCCGCTCGTCGCCAGCGAGAGCTGCGCCCCGGGCACCTGGTTGCACGACGTGCCGCGGATCTGTCGCACCGCCTCGATGATCAGGTTGATCCCGTGCACGTACGCCTCGGACAGGCTGCCGCCGCTGGTGTTGCAGGGCAGCCTGCCGCCCACCTCGAGACCGCCGTCCTCGACGAACGCGCCGGCCTCGCCCGGCTTGCAGAAGCCGTACTCCTCGAGCGAGGCGAGCACCAGCGGGGTGAAGGCGTCGTAGAGCTGCGCGACCTGCACGTCCCCGGGTCCCACGCCCGCCATGCGCCAGAGGTCGCGCGCCGCGTGTGCTCCCGGCGACTCGAGGAACGGATCCTTGAAGAAGTTGTTCATCGTGAAGTTGCGCGGTCCCATGCCCTGCGCCGCGGCGCGGATGTAGGCCGGCTTCTGACGGCAGTCGCGGGCCATCGCGGCGTCGGCCACGATCACGGCGGCGGCGCCATCCGTTTCCAGGCAGTTGTCGAACAGGCGGAGCGGGTCGGAGATCATGCGCGAGCGCGCGTGATCCTCGAGCGTCATCGGCTCGCGCATCATCGCCATCGGGTTGTTGACCGCGTGCTTGCGGGTGCTGACCGCGATCCAGCCGAGGTGCCGCGTGGTGTAGCCACGCTCGTGGAGGAAGCGGCGCGCGAACATGGCCACCTGATCCACCGGCCGCACGAAGCCGTAGGGCGCGAAGAAGGCGGTCTCGTTGCCCTCGGCCTGCGCGTGATCGCGCTCGCGCGACGTCCCGGCCCACGGGCGGCCGCCGGACCCGCGGTTGCGCGAGCGGTAGACGAGGACGCAGCGTGCCATGCCGGCGGCTATGGCGGCCGCCGCGTGTCCGACCACGCCGCAGCCCCCGCCTCCGCCGTAGCCGACCTCGCCGAACCAGCGCAGGTTCGGCACGCCGAGGTTGCGGGCGATGGCGTTCTCGGACGTGACCTGGATGCTCCACTTGCTCATGCCGTCGACGTCCGACGGCTCGAGTCCGGCGTCCGCGAGGGCGAGCGTGGCCGCTTCCAGCGCCGTCACTTCCTCCGAGCGCCCGATGTTCTTGGAGAACGGGAGCTGCCCGATCCCGACGATCGCCGCCTGGTCCCGGAGCGACACGACGCGTGTGTAGCAGGCGTGGCGATGTCCCGCCAAGACGCGATTCGTCTTGACGCGCGGCGCGAGGGAACGATACAGCACGCGAGCGTCTCCGCGTCTCGACCACCAGGGGGGGAACCACGTCATGAGGATCCGCACGCTCGTCGCTCTCGTCGCGCTCGTCTCGAGCGCCGCCGGATCGGCTTTCGCCAGCAGCTGCCCGGTGCTGACCGCGAGTCAGCTCGCGTGCCAGAAGGGCGTCGCCAAGGCCGGTGCCAAGTACTCCAAGACCGCGCTGAAGACGATCGAGAAGTGCCTGCAAGCGATCCAGTCCGGGAAGCTCACCGGCAACCCGGCTACCGTCTGCCTGGGGACCTCGCCGAGCGACGCCAGCACCGCCACCAAGATGACCAAGGCGGCCCAGAAGGTCGGCGAGGCGGTACCGAAGGCGTGCAACGACACCGATGCCGCCGCGTTCCAGGACGCCAACCTCGGCACCGGCGCGGCCTGCGCGCCGACCGCCGCGGGACTCGCCACGTGCCTCGTCTCCAACATGCTGGGACACGTCACGAGCGCCGCGGGGGCCGCCTACGGCACCGTCGTCGCGTCGGCCGACAAGGGCGTCCAGAAGTGCCAGAAGATCCTCGGCAAGGAGTCGGCGAAGTTCGTCAAGACGAAGCTGAAGGCGGTCCAGCGGTGCCTCGACACGCGCAACGAGGCGTGCGGCTCGGCGAGTCCGGTGGTGCGCTGTCTGGCGCCGCAGGCCGGCGGCCCGGCCGCGGAGACCGCGCTTCTCTCGACCGTCGCCACCGCCGAGACCAAGCTGCGCGCCAAGATCGCGAAGGCCTGCACCGACACCCAGGTCGCCGCCCTCGACGCCTGCGGCAACGACGTCGCCGGCGTGAGCAACTGCCTGGTGTGCGCG
The DNA here is from genome assembly GCA_963815115.1 of uncultured delta proteobacterium. Classification (GTDB taxonomy): domain Bacteria; phylum Desulfobacterota; class Binatia; order DP-6; family DP-6; genus CAVQLX01. Next base: position 452,427 of record CAWFFN010000008.1, read on the forward strand.
CACGGCAACGCCGCCGACTTGCTCGCGGCCGATCAGAACGGCTCCGTGCACGCGGTCACTCCGGCCAGCACGGCGGCGGCGGCGGCGAACGCGGCCAACGCCGAGGACACGATCCTCCTCGAGCCCGGCAGCTACGTCGAGGAGGTCACGCTCAAGGATTCCGGCCTCACCGTGAAGGGCGTGAAGGACTGCGTGAGCGGCGCGCGTGCCGTCTTCACGCCGCCGAACGCGAGCTCGCTCTACGGCGTCCAGCACTGCGGCTCGCTCGTGCCGAGCTGCACCGACATCTCCGACAACGTGCTGCTGCAGGGATTCGAGGTGAACGACTATCTCGAGAACGACATCTACAACGTCGGCGTCGACGGCATCACCTATCGCGACATGGTGACGCGCGGGCCGGGCGTGAACGGCCGGGCGCGCTACGGCGTGTTCCCGGTCGGCAGCCACGACGTCCTGGTCGAGGACTGCCTCGTCACCGGCATCAGCGACGCCGGCATCTACGTCGGCCAGTCCGACGGCATCATCGTGCGCAACAACGAGGTGCACGACAGCGTGGCCGGCATCGAGATCGAGAACTCCGCCAACGCCGAGGTCTACGGCAACTACGCGCACGACAACGCGGGCGGCATCCTGGTCTTCAAGCTGCCGTTCTACCTGAACCAGACCTCCAACTGCCACGACATCCACGACAACCGCGCGCTCAACAACAACGGCCCGAACTACGGCTCCGGCACCGTCGGCCTCGTGCCTCCCGGCACCGGCATGCTGATCCTGTCGAACGACAGCGGCATCTTCCAGAACAACACCGTCACCGGGAACAAGACGATCGGCGTCTCCGTCGTCGACCAGCAGATCCTGAACCTGCTCTTCGATCCGGATCCGTTCGACACGCTGAGCGCGAACCAGGACGTCAACGACAACGCCTTCGTCGGCAACACGATCACCGGCAACGGCTTCGATCCGGATTCGGCGGTGGCTGCGTTCGCTGCCGACGTCGTCTTCGCCCCGCTGGCGGCGAGCGGCAACTGCCAGAACGGGAACACCTACAACACGGACGTCGGCAACGCCTTCACGAACCTGCCGGCGTGCCCGGGCGCGGTATCGCCCCGGCCCGGCTGCCCCTTCGTGGCCACGACCACCACCACGACCACCACCTCGGCGTCGTCGACCACGACCTCGACCACGCTGCCGTGGACCTTCGCGGCGCAGGTCCAGCCGCTCCTCGCCACCAACTGCGCCGGCTGCCACGGCGGTCCCGCCACCGCGCAGTACGCCGGCCTGAAGGATCTCGACGACCCGGCGCTCGCGTACGCCCACATCGTGAACGTGGTCAGCACCGAGCTCCCGACCATGGACCGGATCGAGCCGGGCAATCACGCGCTCAGCTACCTGTGGAACAAGATCAACGGGACGCAGCTCGACGTCGGGGGCGCCGGCGTCCGGATGCCGCAGTTCGGGCCGTACCTCAGCCAGAGTGACATCGACGGCATCGCCGGCTGGATCGATGCCGGTGCCTTGAACAACTGAAGTCGCCACGGGCGGCGTCCCGGCGAGCGCCGGGACGCCGCCCGCCCTTCACATGCGTACCAGCCTCCTCCTGATCGCGGCACTCCTCGGGTTCCCGTTCACGAGCCTCGCGGGCCCCTTCACCGCCAAGGGCACGCAACCCGGCCTCACCCACCCGATCCTTCCGGGCGGCGTCTGCCAGGGCTGCCATGGCGACTACGACGCTTCCCACGACGTCGAGCCGGGGCCGACGTGGTCGGGCTCCATGATGGCGCAGGCGTCGCGCGATCCACTCTTCTGGGCGGCGCTCGACGTCGCCAACCACGACCTGCCGGACATCGGCGAGTGGTGCATGCGATGCCACGTATCGGAGGGCTGGCTCGCGGGACGCTCCGAGCCGCCGGGCGGCAGCACGGACGGCTGCGGCCTGGTCGGGAAGCTCGACGAGCCCAACAACGATTTCGACGGCGTCAGCTGCCACCTCTGCCATCGCATGGAGGTGAACGGGTCGCCGCCGCCCGGGCAGACGTCGCTCTATCTCGACAACGCGCAGTACTGGCTCGACGACGGCGACTGCGGCGGTCAGGGCGAGCCCTGCCGTCACGGCCCGTACGACTACTCGATCGCCGGCGCCCAGCCCGCGCCACATCCCTGGGCGTTCTCGCCCTATGTCCAGGCCTCCGAGCTGTGCGCCACCTGCCACAACGTCACCAATCCGGCGAAGAACCTGATCCTCGACGGTGCCGATGCCGGGATCCGCTTCCCGATCGAGCGCACCTACCGGGAGTGGCAGCTGAGTGACTTCGGCTTCCCGGTCTCCGTGCCGGGCCCCGACTTCACGACCTGCCAGGGCTGCCACATGCCGGAGTCCGGCATCTCGCCGGCGTATGCCTCGTCGTTCCTGCTGAACGACCACACCGGCGATCTGCCGGTGCACCGCTTCGTCGGCGGCAACGCCTGGATCCCGGACGTGCTCCGGCAGGCGTACCCCAACCTCGGGCTGGGGCCGAACCTGCAGACGACGCGCGACTGGGCGCTCGACCTGCTGCAGCACCACGCCGCGACGGTCACCGTCTCCGCGCCCGCGGCGGTGCGGCCGGGCAGCTCCCTCGCCGCGTCGGTCACGGTGACGAACCTCACCGGCCACAAGCTGCCCACCGGCTACCCCGAGGGACGGCGCATGTGGCTGCAGGTGGAGGCGCGCGACGGCGCCGGGACGCTGGTATGGGCGAGCGGCGCCTACGATCCGGCCACGGGCGTGCTCACCCGTGACGCGCAGGCGAAGGTCTACGAGTCGAAGCAGGGCGTGTGGAACCCCGCCACCTCGTCGTGCGAGACCGAGAATGCGGGGATCGACCACTTCCACTTCGTGCTGAACGACTGCGTCGCGCTCGACAACCGCATCCCGCCGAAGGGGTTCACCGGCGGCGGCGATCTGCAGACCCACCCGGTCGGCTACGTCTATCCCGAGACGTCTCCCGGCTCGGGCGTGCTGGTGAACCAGGACGTCACGTCCTACAGCATCCCGGTGCCGCCGACGGCGGTGACGCCGATCACCGTGACCGCCACCCTTCGCTACCAGACCACCAGCAAGGAGTACGTCGACTTCCTGGTCGACGAGGCCGACACGCACGGCTTCCCGAACGACTGCCTGCAGCGCACCACGGGCCTGCCGGGCAAGAGCCGGGCGCGCGTCCTGCTCGATCTGTGGAACGCCTACGATCGCTCGCCGCCGGTCGACATGGGAAGCGTCTCGGCGACGGCGGCGGTCGCGGCCGTCGATCCCTACCTGTGCTACAAGGCAAAGCCGACCAAGGGCAGCACGCCGTTCGCGCCCGTCCCCGCAATCGCCCTGGACGACGATCTGGGCGGCGGCTCCTTCGATGCCAAGAAGCCGGCTCTGTTGTGCGCCGCCGCGACGGCGGCCCTCGACCCGTCTGCACGCCTGGTCGCCTATCAGGTGAAGACGACCTCCGGCACGCCGAAGCCGGCGCCGCGCACGGCGATCACCGTGCAGGACGCGATCGGGACTCTCACCCTCGACGCGGTGAAGCCGGAGCTCCTCGCGCTGCCTGCGGCGAGCGGCGGTCCCGCGCCCGCGGCGGACGATCTCACCTGCTGGAAGGTCAAGACGTCGAAGGGCTCCTCTCCCTTCCCGCACGACGTGCAGGTGACGACGGGCTCCGCCTTCACGTCGCCGTCGAAGACGTTCGCGCTCAAGAAGCCACGCAGGCTCTGCGTCGCGACGGACCGCGACGGCAACGGGCGCTCGACGCCGCACCCGAACCTCCTCTGCTACCAGGCGAAGCCGGCGAAGGGTCAGCCCAAGCACGTGCCCGCCCAGGCTCTGGGCCTGGCCGACGACTTCGGCTCGCACGTGCTCGACGCCGCCGCGGACGACGAGCTCTGCCTTCCGGCGACGATCGCGCCCTAGCGAGTGGGCGGAAAGCCGTCGCCGTCGAGATCGCGAATCGGACACCCCGGTTCGCAGAAGTCGCGCTGCAGCCTGAGCTGGACCCCCGAGTCCAGGCGCTTCACCCAGACGATGACGGTGTAGGCGGTGCGCGACTCGAAGCGCGCCGGCCTTGCCGTCAGCCCGGGGAGCGGTTCCCCGCTGCAGTCCGGATCGCCGGGGGGAAAGACCGCCAGGGTGTAGGTACCGGGAGGAACAGTCACCACGGTGTCCTCCGGGTAGGAGAGCGGACCGGTGAGACACCCGACACCGAGGGCACCGATCCTGACGCCGTCGGCGCTCGCCGACGGCACACCGTTGACGACGCGAAGGTTGGCCGCGTCCCGCTTTAGCCTCCGTGGCGTCTCGTCGAGCACCTCGACCGTACAGGTCTCGTCCATCGCGGACGTCTGACGGATCCAGGCCGTCAGACGCCTTCTGCGGGCCTTCGGGCCGTACCGCCAGACCTCGGGGTACTTGTGGGTGATCGGGTTCAGCGGCCAGCTCGCAGCGACACCTCGCCGTGCCGGGTCGCCGCAGAGCGAGGCGAGGAACTCCGTGGTGAACCGGTACTGGTTATACCAGGGGTTGATGTCGGCGCTCTCGGAGAGCTCCGCGCTACCGAGGTAGCTGTCGATCACTCGAACGCGGTAGCGAGCGAGTGGGTCGGAGCTCTGCGCGTTCACCACCGCAGCGGCAAGGAGCAGCGCTGCGGCCACGAGCACGTCGGTCGGTCTGGTCCGCATTGCATCCCCCTGTTGGTCTACGGGACGAACCGGATGCAGGTGCAAGTTCCCTGCCGTGATCGCGCCGACGTGCGAACGGCGACCCGTCACCCAAAAGACCGCACGCTCGCTGCTAGCGACGTGACCGCAAGGCGCTTGCTACCATGAGGCGTCACAGCTCCGACCTTCGGACCGCGCCCGCCGGCTCGTCGCCCGCGGGGATCGAGACCGTGATCCCAGCGCTGCGTTGCCCGCCGGTGCCGAACGGGGCACGGCGGATGGAGGGCAGGCGCGGCTCGCGTTCGCCGAGTACTCGAGCGCCGACAGCGCCCGAATTCCGGCCACCACGGGTTTGACAGTCCTTGGACAACGCCGCGGCGCGGCGTGCCGGACGGCGGGTTTTCGGCCGTTCCGTGGGTCGATTTGGTTGACCCCCATCATGCGAAGCGCGTAAGCCTCTCTGGTCGAACGCCCGTTTGCCGGGCCATCACACAGGGGGAACCCTCGCCATGTTGAAAGTGCCGTCCCGCGTCGCTGCCGCGGGAACCGTCCTCGTCGCCATGCTCGTCCTCTCGGCCGCCACCGCCCGGGCCGACAAGTGTACCGGCCTTCGCCTGAAGGCCATCGGGAAGAAGGAGTCCGGACTGCTCACCTGCCAGTCGAAGGTGGCCCAGAAGGGTGACCCGGCGCTCCAGGCAACCTGCGACACCAAGGTGCTCGCGAAGTTCGCGAAATCCTTCGCCAAGACCGGCACCTGCTCGGGCGTGCAGGCGGATTGCGAAGCGATCGCGGACGACTGTAGTGCCAAGGTCCGCGCGGCGCTGCCCGACGGGACCGCGACCGCGAGCAAGTGCGAGGCGACCCGCCTCAAGGCCGCGGGCAAGAAGGCGCAGAAGAGGCTCCTCTGCTACTCGAAGGCCGCCAAGAAGGACGCCTCGGTGGACAGCGCCGCGGGCGGCTGCCTGGACAAGGCGGCGGCCAAGTTCGTCAAGTCGTTCGACAAGGTCACCGGCTGCACCGGTGACGGTCAGACCGCCGCCATCGAGACGCTCGTCGATTCCGAGTGCGTCGCACAGCAGATCGTGACCGACGGATCGGGCACCGTGACCGCCCTCTGCCCGACGACGACCACGACCACAACGACCACCAGCACGACGACGACATCGACGACCACCACGACCACCGTGGCGACCACGACCACGACGGTTCCCGTGTGCGGAAACCTGAGCGTAGAGAAGGACGAGGAATGCGATCCGCCCGGCTCCTCGTGCGGCGGCACCTCGACCTGCCAGGCCGACTGCACCTGTCCGTGCACCGTCGACGCCTGTCCCTGCGACTTCCTCGATCCGAGCCTGTGCCTCTACCCGTTCCCGAACGACTGGTTCACCGTCGCGGATCCCACGACGGACACCGGGCGGCGGGTGAGCTTCCCGACCGTCGCCATGCCGAAAAACTCGCCGGCGCACGTCGCGATCGATCCGGTCCCCTACAGCGGCAACGACGGCTTCAGCCCGGGCTCGACGATTCTCACTCACGTCCCCGGGGTCGACCTCGCGCAGACCGGCGCCGCGCCGATCACCGACCTCGCGCGCTCGCTCGATGCTGATGCGCCCATCGTGATCGTCAACACCTCGACGCTCGCGCACAACCTGCTGTTCGCCGAGCTCGACCAGAACGGCGGCAGCGACGCCGACCGTGCGCTCATCATCCACCCCGCGGTCAACCTGGCCGAGGGCACGCGCTACATCGTCGCGCTCCGCAACATGAAGGACTCCGGCGGTGCGCTCCTCACACCGAACGCGGACTTCCTCGCGTATCGCGACGCGACGCCCACCGGCGACCCGGCGAAGGAAGCGCGCCGGCCACACATGGAGGATCTGTTCACGACGCTCGCGGCAGCCGGCATCCCGCGGGCCGATCTCTATCTCGCCTGGGACTTCACCGTCGCCAGCGAGCGCAACCTGTCGGAGCGCCTCCTCTTCATGCGTGACGACGCGTTCGACCAGCTCGACTCCGCGGCACCGGCGTTCGTCGTCAGCAGCACGCAGGACAACGTCGACCCGAAGATCTTCCGGAAGGTCACCGGCACCTACCAGGTCCCCCGCTACGTCGACAGCCCGACCCCTCCGGCAAGGCTCGTCCTCGACGCCAACGGGCTGCCGGTTCGCCAGGCGACGACGCAGCCCGCGTCGTTCATCTGCATCATCCCGCGCGCGGCGCTGCCGAGCGCCGGCGGTCCGGCCGTGCCGGCTCGCGCCTCCATCTACGGCCACGGCCTCCTCGGCTCGAACTCCGAGGTCACGGCGGGCAACGTCGAGAGCATGGCGAACGAGCACAACTTCGTCTTCTGCGCGACCAAGTGGATCGGCATGGCGGACGAGGACGTTCCCACCGCCATCGGCATCCTCCAGGAGCTCGGCAAGTTCCCGAGTCTCACCGACCGGCTCCAGCAGTCGATGGTCAACCAGCTCTTCCTCGCCCGCCTGATGATCCATCCCGAAGGCTTCGCGGCCGATCCGGCCTTCCAGGACGGGTCGGGCCACTCGGTGATCGACCCGAGCGACGTCTTCTACGACGGCAACAGCCAGGGTGGCATCTTCGGCGGAACGGTCATGGCGATCGCGCAGGACATCACGCGCGGCGTGCTGGGCGTGCCCGGCATGAACTACTCCCTGCTGCTCACGCGCAGCACGGACTTCGGCCTCTACTCGTTGGTTCTCTATCCTGCGTACCCCGTGCAGATCGAGCACCCGCTCCTCCTGGCGCTCATCCAGATGCTGTGGGACCGCTCGGATCCGAACGGCCTGGCGCACCACATGACGACCGATCCGCTGCCGAACACGCCGCAGCACACCGTCCTGCTGCACGAGGCCTTCGGCGATCACCAGGTGGCGAACGTCGCCACCGAGATCGAGGCGCGGACCATCGGCGCGTCGATCCACCAGCCGGCGATCGCGCCGGGGCGCAGCTACGAGGTCACGCCGTACTTCGGCATCCCGGCGATTCCGAGCTATCCCTTCAACGGCTCGGCGCTGGTCGTGTGGGACAGCGGCGCGGCCACCCCGCCGACCACGAACACCGCGCCGATGACCGGCGCCGATCCCCATTCCGACCCGCGCAGCTCGGTGGCGGCGCGCAACCAGAAGTCCGCGTTCCTGAGCACCGGTGGCGACGTGATCGACGTCTGCTCCGGTGCGCCGTGCATCGCTCCGTAGAATCCTCCTGAACGGCGGCGGCACCGGGTGTGCGAGACGCGCCCGGTGCCGTCCCCTGCCGGAGCGGCGGTCGCTCCAGGTGGGCGCACGGGCTAGAGTCGGCCGGCGTGTCGCTCCAGCTCAACCTCTTCGCCGGAGGCCGGCCGGCCGTCGATGCGGACGTCTCGTTCACGCGCCTGCAGCTCGACGAGCGCTCGTGGGTCGACGTCGCGCGCCACTTCGTGCGCGGGGCCGACGCGCTGCTCGACGAGCTGCGCCAGGGCGTGGAGTGGCGGCAGCTGCGGCGACGCATGTACGATCGCACGGTGGACGATCCTCGCCTGTCGCACTGGTACGGCGGCGACGAACACCTCCCGCACGAGATGCTGGTGTCGGTGCGGCGCGCGCTCACGGCGCGCTACGGGGTCGCGTTCGCGGGCGTCGGGCTGAACTACTATCGCGACGGTCGCGACAGCGTCGCCTTCCACCGCGATCGCGAGCTCCGCCGCCTGGGAGACACCCGGGTCGCCGTCTTGACGCTGGGAGCGCAGCGGCCCTTCCTGCTGCGACCGCGCGGGGGCGGCCGTTCCGTCGATCTGGCGCCTGCGTCGGGCGACCTGCTCGTCATGGGTGGGGCGTGCCAGGTCGGCTTCGAGCATGGCATCCCGAAAGTGGTCCATGCGGGTCCCCGCATCTCCGCGTCGTACCGCTGGGCATCGCCCGACGATACCGCGACCGACTGACGCGACGCTGCGGCTTGCCGTCGGGCGGGGCCAGCCGCTACTCTGGCGGCCGCATGGCGGGGCCCCGCGAACGCTTCGCGTCGCTGATCGCATCGCAGCCGACCGATCTCGGGCGTGCGGCGCTGGAGATCGCCCGCATCGGGCAGCCGGATCTCGATCCGGAGCCCTCGCTTCGCCAGCTCGACGACCTGGCCGCCGCCCTCGCGCCGCGCTTGCCTGCCGATCCGGCGCCCGACGACGCCGCGCGCCTGCTCGCTCACTATCTCTTCGACGAGTGCGGCTACCGCGGCAACCGCGACGATTACTACGACCCGCGCAACAGCTTCCTGAACGAGGTGCTCGTGCGGCGCGCCGGCATCCCCATCTCGCTCTCGGTGCTCGCCATCGAGGTCGGCCGGCGGCTCGGCATCCCGCTGCAGGGCGTCGGCTTTCCGGGGCACTTCCTGATCCGCGTCGACGGACCGCGAGGGGTCCTGCTCCTCGACCCGTTCCACGGCGGCACGCCGGTGAGCCACGACGAGCTGCTCGGACGCCTGCGCAACCTCTCGGACACGAGCCGGGGCCCGCAGTTCGCAGAGGTTCCTCCTCGCTTCCTCGAGCCCACCGGCGCCACCGGCATCCTGGGGCGCATGCTCCGCAACCTGCTCCGCGTCTACCTCGAGCGCCGCGAGCCCGAGCGCGCGCTGGCGGCCGTCGACCTGCTGCTCGTGCTCACGCCACGCTCGGCCGAGGACCTGCGCACCCGGGCGCACCTCTACGAGACCCTGGAATGCTTCGCCGCCGCGGCGGCGGACCTGCGCAGCTATCTCGACCTGGCACCGCGTGCCGACGACGCCGCCGAGATCCGGGCGAAGCTCGGTCAGCTCGACTGCGACGCGCCGACCCTGCACTGACCGCCCGGCGGCCTCCGGCTCAGGGCTGGATGGCGAGCTGCCGGTGCCCTCGCCAGAGCACGAGGCCCATGCCGGCGGCGGCCAGCAGGTTGCCGACGGCCACCGCCGGCCATGCGAGCCGCTGCAGCACCCCCTCGGCGAAGACCATGCTCGCCAGGAGAAACCCGAACTCGAAGACGGCGAAGAAGAGCACGATGCCGAACCCGAAGCTCGGATTGCGCTCGGCGAGCGCCATCAGCCGGGCCGCGCCGATGCCGATGAGCATGAAGACGAGGTAGTGCACCCAGGTGAACCCCGCGACGAGCTCCAGCGTCGGCGTGACGGCGCTCTCGCTCTCGATGCCGGCGCTGCCGTGGAAGAGCACGCTGCCGAGCAGAGCGGGGGTGTAGAAGGGTCGGCCGGCGATCGTGTCGACGACCAGGAACCAGACGGCGATGATCGAGGCGCCGAGGAGACCGGCGCGGATGCCCTCGAGGTAGACCGCCAGCGACACCTGGGCGCCCTGCTCCACCCCTACCGGCTGCGACGCACCGGATTGCACGGGCATGGTCGACTCCTTCCTGGTGCCTGTGGCACCGGCTGCCGAAGGCCTGTCTCGCCGGTACGCTTACGCCCCCGCTTCGGGGGACGTCAATCGGCGGTCAGTAGCCGTCGAGCCGGGCGACGCGGTCGCGATGGAAGGCGGCGTCGCCGAACTGGATGTCGGACGCCCGCGCGCGTTTCAAGAAGAAGCCCACGTCGTGCTCGTCGGTCATGCCGATGCCGCCGTGCATCTGGACGCCCTCGTTGCCGATCAGCACGTAGGCGTCCGAGCAGCGCGCCTTGGCGACCGATGCGAGCCGTGCCACCCGGGAGTCGTCGGCGTTCTCGTCGAGCGTGCGGTGCGCCGCGAGCACGATCGAGCGCGCCAGCTCGAGCTCGACGAACTGGCGCGCCGCGCGATGCTTGAGCGCCTGGAAGCTGCCGATCGGCACCCCGAACTGGGTGCGCGTCTTCAGGTAGTCGAGCGTCATCTCGAAGCACGCCGACATGCCGCCGAGCATCTCGGCGCACACCCCGATGGTGGCGCGGTCGACGACGCGGGAGAGCAGCGCGGCACCCTGCTCCGCGCTCCCGAGGACCGCGGCCGCCTCCACCGCGACGCCTTCGAGCTGGACGATCGCCGCCCCGCGGCCGTCGAGGCGGTGCTGCCGCTCGACGTGCAGGCCCCGCGCGTCGCGGGGGACGAGGAAGAGCGTGACGCCGGCCTCGTCGTGCGCGGCGCCCGCGGTGCGCGCCGAGACCACGAACCAGTCGGCGGCCTGGCCGTCGAGGACATGCACCTTCCGGCCGCTGAGCTTCCAGCCCCCGGCCGCGCGCTCGGCCCGCGTCTCGACGTGATGCAGCGCGTAGCGGCTCGCCGGCTCCTGGTAGGCGACCGCCAGGACGCGCTCGCCGGCCACCACGGCAGGGAGATGCGCCTGCTCGTGCGCCTCGCTCCCGCCGAGCAGCAGCGCGGTCGTGCCGAGCAGCACCGTACCGACGACCGGCTCGGGGACCAGCCCGCGGCCGAGCTCCTCGAGCACGACCATCAGGTCGGCCCAACCCAGGCCGGCACCGCCGTACGCCTCCGGCACCACGATACCGAGCCACCCCAGGCGGCCCATCTCCGCCCACAGCTCGCGCGAGAAGCCATCTCCGCCGGCCTCGTCGCGCAGCGCCCGGACCCGTCTGAGCGACGACTTCCCCTGCACGAACTCGCGCGCCGTGCGCTGGAGGATCTCCTGCTCTTCGGTGAGGGCGAGTGCCATCGTCAGTCCGGAAGGCCGAGGACGTTCTTGGCGATGATGTTGAGCTGGATCTCCGACGTCCCGCCCTCGATCGTGTTGCCGCGCGAGCGCAGCCAGTCGCGGGTGAGCTGGAGCTCTTCCTCGCTGAATCCGGCGCCTTCCCAGCCCAGCGCCTGCGGCCCGGCGATGGCGACCATCAGCTCGCGCCGGCGCTGGTTCAGCTCGGTGCCGTAGAGCTTGAATATCGAGGCTTCGGGGCCCGGCGGCTGTCCGGCCTTCAGGCGATCGCGCGAACGCGACAGGGTGACGTCCAGGCACTGCTGATCCATCTCCACCTGGGTCAGGCGGTCGCGCAGGATGGGATCGAGCAGGCGCCCGCCCTCCGTCGGAAGGTAGCGCCGCGCCATCGTGAGCAGGCGGGAGCGGTCGTCACGAGCCTTGAACGCGTCCGCGATCATGTTGCGCTCGAAGCGCAGCAGCATCTTGGCGATGTTCCACCCGCCGTTCTCCTGACCGACGACGTTCCGACGTGGCACCCGCACGTCGCTGATGAACGTCTCGCAGAAGGGCGAGGCGCCGCTGATCAGCAGGATGGGCCGCACCTGCACGCCCGGTGTCTCCATGTCCATCAGGAGAAACGTGATGCCGCCGTGCTTGTGCGTCGTGTCGGTGCGCACCAGCAGGAACATCCAGTCGGCCTTGTCCCCGTAGGATGTCCAGACCTTCTGCCCATTCAGGACGTAGTCGTCACCGTCGTGCACGGCGCGCGTCTGCAGTCCGGCCAGGTCGGAGCCCGCACCGGGCTCGGAGTATCCCTGGCACCAGCGGACTTCGCCGCGCACGATGCGCGGGACGTGCTCTCGCTTCTGCTCCTCGCCACCCACCTGCAGCAGGAGCGGTCCGATCATCTCGAGCCCGAAGCCGATGAGCGGCGGGCGAAGCCTCTGCTTCGCCATCTCCTCGGCGAGCACCTTGGCCTCCTCCTTCGAGAGCCCTCCCCCGCCGTACTCCCGCGGCCACGTCGGGGCCGTCCAGCCACGCTCCGCCATGATCGCGAGCCACTGCCGCACGTCGTCGGGATACGTGCCCTTGCGACCGCCCCAGCAGACGTCGTCGGCGGAGCGCGGCGGCGTGCGCATGGACGGCGGCGCGTGCTCGGTCAGCCAGCGGCGGGTGTCTTCGCGGAACGCCTCGAGTTCGGACATGAGGTGACGCTAGTACGACCGGATGCGCCGCTGCAACATCACCGGGCAGGGACACCGCCCTCACAGCGGCATCAGCTGGAGCCCGAGAAAGACCTGCACGCCCGACAGCAGCAGGGCAACGGCGCCGATCCATGGATGCACGGCCCGGGCGCGCGGGTCGTCGTCGATCCAGCGCGAGACGAGGGCGGCCGTCCCGTAGAGGATCACCAGCCCCGTCCCGACCCGGAAGTGCATGCTCGCCGCGAGCTCGGGCTCGCGCGGATCGAGCCACACCGTCACCAGCCCGGCGACCCAGTTGGCCGCCACCAGGCCGAGCACCCAGGGCCCCAGGCGACGGTGGCGGGCGCGCAGCGCCGCAGCGGCCGCTCCTGGCGCGCGTCCACGCACCGCGCAGCTGGCCGAGTGCACCGCGAGCGCGACGATGGCGAGGCCGAGCACCGGATGGACCCAGAGCGCCGCGTGGCGGACCGGATCGTTCACGCGACGCAGAAGCGCGCCCCGAGGTCGCGCACCGCCCCCTCGAGCGCCTCCGGGCGGGCGCGCGGAAAGATGATCAGGCGATGCACGCCCGCCGCCTCCGCCTCTGCGACCAGCTCGTCCGTCAACGGCTCGAACGTGGTGAGCGAGATCTCGAGCGGCTCCCCGCCACGTCCCGCCTGGGCCCGCAGCTGCCGCAGCTCGGCGACGACCGCCGCGGTGCGCTCGACGGTGAGCGCGAAGCCGTACCAGCCGTCGCCATGGCGCGCGGCGCGGCGCAGCGCGGGGGGCGCCACGCCGCCGATGACGATGGGCGGATGCGGCCGCTGAACCGGCTTGGGCTCGAAGCGGATGTCGGCGAAGCTCGCGAAGCGGCCGGTGAAGCGCGGCTCGCGCTCGGTCCACAGGGCGCGGATGGCCGCGAGGTGCTGATCGGTGATCGAGACCGCGCTGGCTGAAGTCGATCCCGAGCGCCCGGAACTCGGGCTCGACGTAGCCGCCCGCGAAGCCGGCGATCAGCCGCCCGCCCGAGAGCACGTCGAGCGAGGCGAGCGCCTTCGCCAGCAGCACGGGATTGTGGTGCGGCAGGACGAGGATGCCGGTGCCGAGGCGCAGCCGGCTGGTGAAGCCGGCGATGCGCGCCAGCGTCACCAGGGAATCGAGAAACGGGGTCTCTGGTGGCGTCGGGACGGGATTGTCGCGAATCGGCATGGCCACGTGCTCGCCGGTCCACACCGATTCGAAGCCGGCCTCCTCGGCTGCCAGCGCGACGCGGCGCTGCAGAGCCGGGTCGGCGCAGGCATCGAAGTTGACGCCGAAGAGACCGAAGCGCATGCGTGCGACGCTGGCAGGGGGTCGCGGGGCAGTCAAGCTCCGGTGCGCGAGCTCTTCACCTGCGCGAGCAGCTTCGGGAGCTCGGCGGCGAGCTGCCCCTTCGCGAGCACCCGCCGGCAGCCGAGGGCCCGGGCCGTCTCCATGACGTCGAGGCGCTCGTGGCCGACGAACCCGATCGACTCCACCCCGGCGGTCGCCGGGTCCCCCGCGAGCCGCTCGAGCGCCGCCAGCGCCTCCGGTTGCCCGAGGTCGAGGATCACGAGCCGGGCGTCGCGAGCGATCGCGGCGAGCCGATCGGCGTCGCGCGCGCCCTGCACGGCGACGCCCAGGTGCTCGGCTGCCTCCGCGATCTTCGACACGAACAGCAGATCCCGCACCAGGTAGGCGACGTCGGCCACGGCTCAGGGCGTAGCCTCCACCGGCCGTCCGATCAAGCGATCGCCGATCGCCCGGCGGACGACGTGACCGCCGTCCGGTCGGATCCCGGCGAGCGACGCGTGATCCACGGTGCGCTGCCAGGCGACCTCGATCCGGCTACACTGGCCGGCATGACACGTCGGCGACGCCATGCGAGCCTGGTTCCGCTCTCCCACGACCACCGCGACGCGCTCGCCCTCGTCTTCCGCCTGCACCATCCCGCGCCCCCGGGACCGGTGACCTCGATGACGCCGGCGAGCACGCCAAGGAGCCGCGCCGACGACACGCTCGCCTTCTTCGCCGAGCACCTGGCAGTACACTTCCGCGCCGAGGAGGACGTGCTCTTCCGGTTCCTGCGCCCGCTTCTCGCCGATCATCCCGAGAGCCTCGCGCTCATCGACGCGCTCGTCAGCGACCATCGCGAGCTGGAGGCGCGGCGCGACGCGGTCGCCGCCGCGGAGGGCGAGGAGGCCCTGATTCCGATGCTGGCGGCGTTCGCGGACCTGCTCGAGGCGCACGTCCGGCGCGAGGAGCGCGAGCTGTTCGAGCACTTCCCGGAGGGGGTGCCCGCCGCCGACGCCCACGCGCTCGGCGAGGCCATCCGGCGGTTGCTCGGCCGCTAGCCGCGTTACGGGAACCCTACTCCAGGCGTCCCGCGGCTCCCGTTTCGACCGGTAACCCGCTGTCACGCCAGCCCGTCACGGGTGTCCCGGACGGGGCCTGTGCTCCACCGAACCCGCCGCTCACGTTCGCCAGGTGGGTGTAGCCTGCGTCGGCGAGGAGCTCGCACGCGCGTTGCGAGCGCATGCCGCTCTGACATCCGACGAGCAGCGTGGTCGCCGGCGGGAAGTGACACCGCACGACGGCCAGGAAGTCCGGGTTGGGACGCGGCCGTCGCGTGCCAGGGTCGAACAGGAACACCGGCACGTTGCGTGCGCCGGCGGGGTGACCAGCGTCGAACTCCTCCGCCGTGCGGACGTCCAGATAGACTGCGGTAGGGTCTGCCGCGAGCTCGCGCGCCGCGTCGGCCGGGAGGACCTGCCGGATCTCCATGCACCGACAATCTCCGGGAGCCTCCTGGCTGTCAAACGCATCCGGGCCGACCTCTTGCAAAGATCCACGCATCTAGAGATGACGGCAGCGGATGCCATCCACGGATCGGTGGCTTCCGTAAGGGGGGGCATGGACAAGGCGGAGATCAACACCTGGACGCAGCGCTCGCGAGCGCTGGACCTCGATGGACTCGACTGGGATGACGTCCCGCGAGTGCCGCTCGCCCCCGAGACCGTACGGGTGCTGCGTTACATGCAGGACATCGAGAGCCACACGGTGATCTACGTCCGCGAGCTCCTCGCCACGCGCGTCATCGACGATCCGGAGGTCGCCACCTTCCTCGCCTGCTGGTTCTACGAGGAGACCTTCCACGGTCGCGCGCTGGCACGGTTCCTCCGCGCCGCCGGCCATCTCCCCGTCGTGCGACGGCGCTCCCAGGGCACCCTGGCCAGCCGCCTGGAGGAGCGTGCCATGGGTCTGGTGGCCCGGGCATGGCCGGACTTCGCGGCCGTGCACATGGTCTGGGGCGCCATCAACGAGCTCACCACGCTCACCGGCTACCAGCGTCTGACCGAGCTCGATCCGCATCCCGTGCTCGTCGAGCTCCTGGCGCGCATCATGCGAGACGAGTCCCGTCACTTCACCTTCTACTATCACCAGGCCGAGCGACGGCTGGCCCGGCCGGGCGTGCAGCGCGTCGCGCGCTTCCTCGTCGACCGTTTCTGGGACCCGGTCGGCAGCGGGGTGCAGCCCGATGCCGAGGTCCGCTTCCTCGCCGAGCATCTCCTCGGCGGACCCGACGGGCGCGCGGCCGCTCGCAAGATCGACGACACCATCCGGCGGCTTCCCGGCTTCGCCGGCGTGGCGCTCACCGAGGCCTGGGTCGAGCGAGCCCGCCGCCTTCCGGCTCAGCCCATGCCGAAGGCGCCCTCGAGCACCAGCGCCCTCCGCGGCCAGGACCACGTGCAGGCGAGCCTGGCGAGGGCGTGCAGCGCCGACGTGGGGAGCATCTCGACGAGCGTGCCGAGCAGCGCAGGCGGCCGCCCGTAGGCTGCGGCCAGGCGCTCCGTGTAGGCGGCGGGCGTGCCCGCCAGGATCGCATCCGCGGCGAGACGGCCGCTGCGCACGGCCGGGCCGATGCCCTCGCCGGAGATGTCGCGCGCCAGGCCCGCCCCATCACCGACGAGCACGAAACGCTCCCCGGCGACGCGCCGGGGCCGCTGGCGGCGCACGGTGTAGGCATGCCCGCGAAACGGCGTCAGCTCGAGACCGGCGGGCAGGCGGCCGCTCGCCCGCAGCGCTTCCAGCATGCGATCACGCCGCCGTCCGATCGGCATGCCACCCATCGCACCGATGCCGATGTTCAGGAAGTCGCCCTTGGTGAAATACCAGCCGTAGCCGTGGAAATCCGGCTCGGGGAGCAGCTCGGGAGTGCCATAGCGAGGCGTGAGGCAGCGCAGCCGCTCGGCCCCGACGCGCGTCTCGCTCTCCTGCGTGACGACCACGCCTTCCTCGGGATCGATGTCGCCGAAGGCACGCGCCACGGGGCACTGGTGGCCGCCTGCTCCCACCACGATCGGAGCGGTAACGGAGGCGTCGCCGGTCTCGACCGTCACGCCGTCGGCTCCGAGAGTCGCGCGCCGCACGCGCGCGCCCTGGCGCACCGTCGCGCCCGCCGCCGCGGCGCGTCGCAAGAGGACGGTGTCGAACTCGGAGCGCACGATGCCGTAGCTGGCGGTGTGGTCGAAGCAGGTCCGGTGCTCGCGGCCGGCCACCGTCAGCGACACCGCGTCGAAGGGCTGGATGGTCTCCGGGTATGCGGCGGGGTCGATCTCCAGATCGGCCAGCGCTGCCGACGTGACCCAGCCGGCGCAGAGCTTCACGCGCGGGAAGACGGCCGCGTCGAGGAGCAGGACGCGGCTGCCGGCACGAGCGAGTCGCCAGGCGACGGTGCTGCCGCCGGGGCCGCCCCCCACCACAACGGCATCGAACCTCACGCCATCGTCTTTAGCCCATCTCGCGCCGGTGGCGAAGTCTCGTTTACGGGTCGACGCGACCCGCAGATCGATGCTAGCGCAGCGGCATGGAGCATTCGCCTGGCTTCCTCCGCCTCGTCGAGGCCGCGCGGCGCCGTATCCGCGAGGTGAGCATCGGTGACGTGCGGGCGATGCAGGAAGCTGGCGAGCCGTTCCATCTCGTGGACGTCCGCGAGCAGGACGAATGGCAACGCGGCCGGCTGCCCGGCGCCCGCCACCTCGGCAAGGGCGTCATCGAACGCGACGTCGAGGCGGCGATCCCGGCCCGCGACGCGCCGATCGTGCTCTACTGCGGCGGGGGCTACCGCTCCGCCCTCGCCGCCGACGCGCTCCAGCAGATGGGGTACACCCGGGTGGTGTCGATGTGGGGCGGCTGGCGTGCGTGGACCGAGGCGGGACTGCCGGTGAGCCGCGACGCCACCTAGGGATGGTTCTGCGCGCCGCGGCTGCGCAGGTCGATCTCCTTGCCGCTCTTCTCCGCCTGCTCGATCTCGTCCAGCGTGATCACGTCGTCGCCGGTTCCCATCAGGTCGCCGACCGTGACGCCGCGCTGGTCCGGCCGCTTCTGGATCGCGAAGAACTGGATGTAGCGCGCGAGCTGCCCGCCGACCTCCTCGGGCGAACGTCGCGGTCTTCCATCGGGACGCTCCTGGAGCATGTCACGCTGATAGGCGGTGTAGATGTAGGCGGCCCAGTTGAGCGACACCTCCCCGGTCGCGACGCGCGACGACAGCTGCGTCACCAGGTCGAACAGCTCGGGCACGAGGACGTCGTCGGGCGGCGGCATGAGGAGGTAGCGATTGAGCTGCGTCAAGATGGTCCGCCGCTCGGCGACGGTTCCGCTGGCGCCCTCGCTGCGTGCGATGCGCCCGAGATACCACTGCGCGCCGGTGCCGATGAGCTGGCTTTGCCAGTGCCATGCCGCCACCCCGCCCACGACGAGGACCAGCAGCAGGGCCAGGAGATAGCGCTTCATGGCGTATCGACTTCGTCCGGCTCAGCCGCCGCTGTCAAGCGCGCAACGCCCTCCGGCGCTTTCGGCCGCGTGAAACACCCTGCTACAGTCCCGAGCGATGCGGGAAACGCTCGCGGGACGACACGCGCTGGTGACCGGCGGCGGGTCGGGCATCGGACGCGCCGTCGCGCATCGTCTCGGACGCGATGGCGCGGCGGTGACGGTGCTCGACGTCGACCCGGCGGCGGCGCTGGCGGTCGCCGACGCGCTGCGCACGGACGGGGCACGTGCACGGGCGGTCGCCGCCGACGTCGCGGACGGCGGCGCCGTCCATGACGCCGTCGCGGAAGCCCGCGCCGAGCTCGGGGCGTTCCACGTGCTGGTGTGCAGCGCGGGCATCGCCGGCTTTGCCCCGCTGCTCGAGATGACGGCGGCGCAGTGGGATCGCATGCTCGCCGTCCACCTGACCGGAACCTTCGTGGTGACGCAGGCGGTCCTGCCGGACATGATCGCCGCGCGCTGGGGCCGCGTGGTCACGCTCTCCTCGGTCGGCGGCCTCCGGGGCGGCCCGAATCTCGCCCACTATGCCGCCGCCAAGGCCGGCGTCATCGGCTTCACCAAGGCCCTCGCGCTCGAGGTGGGGTGCCACGGCATCACGGCGAACGCGATCGCACCGGGTCTGGTCGACACGCCGATGCTGCGCGGCTCGGGCATCCCTCCTGCCGTGCTCGCGCAGTCGCTCGGCCAGGTGCCGATCGGCCGGCTGGGTACCCCGGACGACGTCGCCGCGGTGTGCGCGTTCCTGGTCTCGGAGGAGGCGGGCTTCGTCACCGGGCAGGTCGTGAGTCCGAACGGCGGCGGCTGGCTCTGAGGCCGGTCACACGCCGCGAAACCGTGGCCGGCGCTTCTCCAGGAAGGCGCGGACGCCTTCCGCATAGTCCGCGCTCGCGAAGCAGGCGGCGATGAGTCGCGCCACCTCGGCCCGCTCGCCGCCGGCAGGCGGCCGCAGCGTCTCGAGGATGGCCCGCTTCGCGGCTCGCAGCGTGAGCGGCGCGTTGGCCGCGATGTCCGCCACGTAGCGCTCCGTGAAGACCTGGAGCTCCGGCTTCGGTACGACGCGGTTCACGAGTCCGATGCGGAGGGCGTCCTCGGCGTCGAGGTGGCGGGCGGTGAAGAACAGCTCCGCGGTGGCCGAGGGTCCCACGAGCCCGACCAGCCGCTCGACGCCGCTCTGGTGGTATCCCAGGCCGAGGCGCGCGGCCGGCACTGCCAGGCGCGCATCGCCGGCCGCCACGCGCAGGTCCGCGCAGGCGGCGATCGCGAGCCCCCCACCTATGCAGACGCCATGGATCATCGCCACGACCGGCTTCTCGAGTGCCAGCAGGGCCGTGAACGCCTCCGCCGTGACTCCCTCGTACGCAGCAGCGGAAATGGCATCCCGGCGATGCGTGCTGAACTCCGAGATGTCCGCGCCCGAGGCGAACGCCTCCTCGCCGGCCCCCCGCAGGACGATGACTCGCACCGCGGGATCGGCCTCGAGCTCCCGGACGATTCCCGGCAGCGCCTGCCACATCTCTAGCCTGACGGCATTCAGGCGCGACTGATTCCGGAGAATCACCCAACCGCCGCCGACTGCATCGCGCTCGACGTCAATGCCGAAGTCACTCATAGCCGCCCCGCTAGGTAGACGTACCTGGCAGATTTCCCTTGACGTATAGCACCGTCCCTTCTTATGACATCATTCATGCGTACTCGGATGGCCCTGTCATTCGCCGCCGTTCTGATCGCCAGCTCCCCTGCCCTCGCCCACCACATCAGCGGTACCGTGTACTGCGATCAGGACCTGGACGGGAAGATCGACGCGGGCGACACGCCGGTCTCCGGGATCGACGTCCACATCACGTCGCAGGTCGCCCAGCCGGGCCAGCTCTTCACGCAGACGACGGACGGCAGCGGGAGCTACAACATCTCGCTCCCGGCGCGTACCGACACCTATACCGTCGAGCTCGTGGGGATCGGCAGCTTCACCATCGTGGTTCCCGCCGCCGGATCCTACTCCGTCCACATCATCACCGGGGACTCGCAGAAGGATCACAAGGACGGCGTGGACTTCCTGCTCCAGGGGTGCGGGCATCACACCACCACCACCAGTACCACGAGCACGACCAAGAAGAGCACGACGACCACGTCGACCACGGCGAAGTCCACGACCTCGACCACCTCGACGACGTCGACGACCACCACCACGACGCCTCCGACCACCGCGCCGGTGTGCCAGTGCCCGGCGCTTCCGTTCCTGGCGGCGCGGGAGGGAAAGATCAACAACGATGCCAGCGTCAACGCGAGCGTCGGCGTGAACGACGCGGGCGGCAAGCTCCGCCTCGGCAAGGACGTCATCCTGGCAGACGGGACGGTGATCGCCGCGGACACCGTCCAGATCGGCAACGCGTCGAGCGTCTTCTCGGTGCTGGCGAACACCCTCAACAAGGGATCCGGTGTGGTCGTTCGTGGAACGACGGGCACCCCGGCGCTGCCGCTGGTCCAGCCGTTCTGCTCGCTGCCGCCCATCACGTGCGGAACCAGCACCGTCCAGGTGCAGGCGGGTGCCAGCGCCGGACCGCTGCCACCCGGAACCTACGGCAAGCTCCGGATCCTGAACGGCGGCAACCTGACGCTGGCGCCGGGGACCTTCACCTTCTGTGACGTGAAGCTCGGCCGCAGCGCGTCGCTCATCACGCTCGGCCCGGCCGTCCTCAACGTCGCGGGCGACGTCGTGATCGGCACGGCGTCGCACTTCGGGCCGGATGCCGGGACGGCGCCCGTCAGTGTGAACGTCGCCGGCAAGCTCGTTCGCGTGAGCCAGTCGGCGTTCGCCAACGCGGCCTTCGTCGCTCCCAACGCGCGCATCACATTCGGCCGCGACTCGCATCTGCTGGGCTGCTTCTGCACCGATCGCGAGAAGAGCGACAAGCACATCACGCTGGACTGCCCGTCGCCGTAGCGGACCACGGCCTGCGCAGCGCCCTCCCTTCCGGGCCGCGGGTCCCGCGACGGTGCGGGATCATTGCAGGCGTGCATGCCTGGCACGGCTCTGTCTCGCCGTCTCCAGCGGCACGAGCTTCGCAAGTGCCGGACCGGATGACCTCTGCCTGCCGCCTCCTCCTCTTTCTCCTCGCGTTCGCAGCCGCGGCGCCGGCGGGCGCCCACCACCGCCAGACAGACCCCGTCTTGTGGTTCATGACGCCTGGCGACACGTCGCTCCCGCGCGCGAGCGCGCAGGGGACCAAGACGTTCACACTGGCCGTGCAGTCCGGGACCGGCCAGCAGGTCATCACCATCAGCCCGTTTCGCGATCCGAATCTGCATGTCCCGGTAGGCCAGGCCGGAAACAACGTCGACCCTGCCATCTCCTTCAATGGCAAGCGCGTCGCCTTCGCCACGAGCGACGACCCGCTCCACCTCGGCCTGCCCGGCCGGCAGCTCGTGCTCGCCGCCTCCAACACGCTCATCCCGCTCTCCCAGGATCCGAGCGGTACCTCGACCAACCCGGTGGTCGACACCGCCGGCCTCCGCATCGCGTTCGAATCCGCGGGCGACCTGGCCGGCACCGGCCACCCCGGCATCCTCCAGGTCTACGTGCGGCAGCCGGACGGGTCGGTCACGCAGGCGAGCTCGGGACTCGGGACCAGCCGCAATGCCGTCCTGAGCCCGAAGAAGCACCGTCTCGCATTCGAGTCGGCGAGCGATCCGACGTCAGGCGCGGACACCGGGATCTCGCAGATCTGGCTCGGCGACCTGATCGACGCCTCGGCGACGCGTCTCACCACCGGGCTCGGGTCGAGCCGCAACCCGGCTCTCAGCGACGACGGCGGCCTGCTGGTCTTCGAGAGCACGGCCGACCTCGCCGGCAGCGGAGCGGATACGGGCGTCAGCCAGATCTTCAGCTACGATCCGAAGAGCCTGACCTTCGCGCAGATCACGAGCGATGCCGGGGGCTGCGCGCTCCCGGGGGTCAGCAAGGTGAAGCGCGACTGGCGAATCACCTTCGTCTGCAACGGCGAGCCCTACTACTACATGCTGCGTGCCGACCAGCGGTTCCACGTGCAGACCGGCGGCGGCGTCACGCAGCGGATCCTGGGTGAGATGGGCATCCACTTCCTCATCCTGAGCACGACCGGCAATCTGCTGGCGGGCGGCACCACCCCGGGCAAGCAAGTCTACATGGTGAACCTGTTCAAGCGTCCCGCCGATCCCGTACCCGGTGTCGCGCACTGGTTCCCCGTGCGGGGCATCCCGCCCCTCTGACCGGGGCGCAGAGCCGTACCTCACGCGCCGCAGGCCCCTCGAGAAGCGCTCGCGCCGTCGCCTCGGGCTCGGCGACGTAGCGTCGAGCCCGGATCTGGGCGCGGAGACGCCGGAGCCGCGCGCGCCGTGGGTACCCGTCCGTCAGATCCATGCACCCTCGTAGGAGCCATCGGCAGTCCGCCGGGCAACCTTGAATGGGTTCTCGCGGGGCCGGCCTGGGCGCCGAGATGGCCCCGCAGGCGAAGCAGCGCCTGGGTATGGAGCTGCGACACTCGCGACTCCGTCAGCCCGAGCACCGTTCCGATCTCCCGCATCGTCAGCTCGTCCCGGTAGTAGAGCGACAGCAGGTACTGCTCGCGTTCGGGAAGCTGGCGGATGGCCTCGGTGACGAGGCGAAGGCGCTCCCGGTACAGGAGGCTTCGGAGCGGGTCGGCATGGGAGTGATCCGGCGGGAGATCGAGCTCGCCGTTTCCGAATCCGAGATCGTCCAGGTTGAACATCGTGACCGGGGCAGTCTGCGTCAGCAGGGAGCGATAGGCCGCGAGCGAGAGCCCGAGCTCGGACGCCAGCTCGTCCTCACGCGCGGGACGGCCGAGGACGACCTCGAGGGCGCGGGCCGCACGTTCGACGGCGGCCGTCTTCTCGCGCACGCTGCGAGGAACCCAGTCGATCTCGCGCAGCTGGTCGAGGATGGCTCCCCGGATGCGGAACCGAGCGTACGTCGAGAACAGGGCTTCGCGCCCCTGCTCGTACTTCGCGAGCGCGTCGATGAGCCCGAGCGTCCCCCAGGAGACGAGGTCGTCGAGATCGGCCGGTGCCGCTACGCGATTCAGCAGCCGGCGCGCGACCCGGCGCACGAGCGGCAGGTAGCGCCGCAGCGTCGCCTCCGGTCCGCGCTCCGAATGAGGGCGCAGTCCGCCACCCGACGGCTGTCGGCCGACGGGCGCGATGGATACGCGCTCCTGCATGCCGTCTTCCCTCCCCGCGAAGGCCGTTCGGAAAACCGTACCCGATCCGGCCCCGGGGAGGCGATAAAAATCGCGCATCCAGGCACGGATCATTCGCCCGCGAATGCCGCGCCTGTCGCGATCTCCCGGATCGACTTGGCAACCAGATCGACACCTGCCAGGAGGGGGACACGTGAGCGAGGCAGAGGCACACGTCGCCGAGACGGCAAGAGCGCTGGGCTTCCCCCTCGTCGGCTGCACACCTCTCGCCCCGCTGCCGCGCGAGGAATTCCTCGACCGCTGGCTGGCCCAGGGCCGCGCGGGGGAGATGCGCTACCTCACCACGCGCACTGCGGAGCGGCTCGACCCCAGGCGGGGATACTCGTGGGCGCGCGCAATCGTCTGTCTCGCCCATCCGTACCAGCCTCCGCCGCCCCCCGAGGGAGACTGGAGGGAAACCCTGCGCGGACGGATCGCCGCCTATGCCGTCGGCCGCGACTACCACGAGCGAGTGAAGGCGCTGCTCCGGCGCCTGGTCGACCGTCTGCACGTTCGCTGGCCGGAGGCGACCTTCCGGCCGTACGTCGATACCGGGCCGTTGCTCGAGCGCGAATGGGCAATGCGGGCTGGACTCGGCTGGATCGGCCGAAACACGCTGCTCCTACATCGCGCCGCGGGCTCGTACTTCTTCCTGGCCGAGCTGCTCACCGACCTCCCCCTCGCAGCGGTCCCCATGCCGGCCGATCACTGCGGCACCTGCACGCGCTGCCTCACCGCCTGTCCCACCGGCGCGCTCGAGAACTACACGATGGACCCACGCCGCTGCCTCGCCTACCTCACCATCGAGCACCGCAGCGCCATCCCCGTCGCGCTCCGCTCCGCGCTCGACAACTGGGTGTTCGGTTGCGACATCTGCCAGGAGGTCTGTCCCTGGAACCGTGACGCGCGCGCACCCGCCGACGAGACGCTCGCGCCCCGTCTCCCGGATCTGCTCGCGCTCGACGACGCCGGCTTCCGGGCGCGCTTCGGCGGCACGGCCGTGACCCGCACCAAGCGCCGCGGGCTGCTGCGCAACGCCGCCGTCGCGCTGGGCAACAGCGGGAACCCGGCTGCCGTCCCGCCGCTGATCGCTGCGCTCGCCGATCACGAGCCGCTGGTGCGCGGGCACGCCGCCTGGGGACTCGGATGCCTCGGCGGACGCGCGGCACGGACTGCGCTCGAGCGCGCGCGGCGGGTCGAGCCGGATCCGGGCGCGCGCAGCGAGCTCGACGCCGCGCTCGCCTGAGGAAGCGGCGCGTGCCGGCGCCGCGACGGCGTCAGACCAGCGGGCGGCCCTCCTCCGAGACTCCGAGCTCCGCGAGCAGCCGATCGCGCACGACGGCGGCGGCGCGCGACTGGGCCTCGGGATCCTTGCCGACGGGAATGCGTCCGCCGGCGATCTGGTCGTGGCCACCCGCCAGCTTGCTCCCGAGCACGCGCTGCAGGATCTCGCCGGCGTTGGTCTCGCGCTCCGTGGTGCGGATCGAGCAGTGCAGGCAGCCCTCGAACGTGCCGATGGCGGCGGCCCAGTCGACGCGGTCGAGCCGCAGCAGGAAGTCGGCCACCTCCGCCACCATGTCCGGGTATTGCACCTCGTCGAGCACCGAGAGGACGATCCGCTCACCGTAGAGGACGGCCTTGTCGATCGCCTCGCGGAAGATGCGGAAGTACTCGCGCGGCACGCGCGCGTTCTCGATCTTGGCGAGCCGTCGCTTGTTCGTGTACGGATACAGGAAGTGCGCCGCCTCGATGTCGGCCGGGGTGGCCTCGCGGCCGAGGTCCTGGGTCTCGGCGGTGATCCCGTAGAACAGCGCCGTGGCGATCTTGTGGTCCACGGGAAGCTTCGACTCCCGGAGGTACTCGGTGAGGATCGTCGAGGTCGCGCCGTACGCGTCGCGCAGGTCGAGGAAGGGCACGCCGGGATACTCGGCATACGCGGGGTGATGGTCGATCACCACGTGCGGGACGATGCCGTCCGGCAGCGAGTTGTTGGGACGGCCGGGTTGCGTGTCCACGAGCGCAATCTGCGTCTCGCCGTCGAAGCGCACCTCGCTCACCGGCTTGAGGTCGATGTTCAGGTAGGTGCGCATGGCACGGTTCTCGGCGCGCCCGACGATGCCGCCGAGCGCGATCTCGGCCGGCTTGTCGAGGAGTGAGCCCGCAATGAACTTGAGCGCCGCCGCACTCGCCATCGAGTCGGGGTCGGGATTGTCGTGCGGCAGGATCACCAGCGGTCCCGGGCGATCGAGGGCGTGCAGCAGGCTCGCGATCACCCCGCGACTCGGGGGGGATGCCATCGGGTGGGCGGGAGTATGGACCGGTGCCCTGCACGTGTCCATCCCTGGTCGCGATCGCGTTGGCACGGCCGGAGCCCTCTGCTAGCGTGCATGCGCATGCAGCCCGCGCGCCCCGATCGATTCGTTCTCGAGCGGTTCGGCCTGACCGGGCGCGCGCTCGAGAACGTGCTCGGGACAGCGCTCGAGCGCCGCGCCGACTGGGCCGATTGCTACTTCGAGCTCGCCGGCGTGCAAACGGCATCGCTCGAGGACGGCGTCGTCAAGAAGGCGACACGGAACGTCCGGCAAGGTGTCGGCGTGCGCGTGCTCGCGGGTGCGCGCAGCGGCTACGCCTACTCGGACGAGATCACCCTCGAGCGTCTCGAGCTGGCAGCGCGCACCGCGCGCGTGATCGCCGATCACGGCGCCGAGACGGCGGCCGTGGCGCCTGCCCTGCCGTCCCTCCAGCAGCGCGATCTCTATCCCCTCGCGGGATCGCTGCTCGAGACACCGCTGGCCGACCAGGTCGCGCTCCTCACCCGACTCGACGCGATCGCTCGCGCCCATGACCCCGCGATCACCAACGTGATGGCGGGGCTCGGTCTCGAGCACCGCGTCGTGCTCGTGGCCGGTCCGGAGGGACTGCTGGTTGGCGACGTCCGCCCGCTGCTGCGCGTGAGCGTCATGTGCATCGCCGAGCGGGGCGGCCGGCGCACGCAGGGAACGGCGGGCGGGGGCGGACGGTACGAGTTCTCGGCGCTCCTCGACGGACGGGCCGAGCGCTTCGCCCGCGAGGCGGCACGGCAGGCCATCGTGAACCTCGACGCCGTTCCCGCCCCGGCCGGGAGCACGACGGTCGTGCTCGGGCCGGGATGGCCGGGCATCCTGCTGCACGAGGCCATCGGGCACGGGCTCGAGGGCGACTTCAACCGCAAGCGCACGTCCGCCTTCACCGACCGCATCGGCACGCGGGTGGCGTCGGAGCTCTGCACGGTGGTCGACGACGGCACGCTCCCGGGACGCCGGGGCTCACTCAACGTCGACGACGAGGGCACGCCGACGGGACGCACGATGCTCATCGAGCGGGGCATCCTGCGCGGCTACCTGCAGGACCGGCTCAACGCGGCACTGATGGGCATGCCGCTCACCGGCAACGGCCGGCGCGAGAGCTTCGCCCATCTCCCGATGCCCCGCATGACCAACACCTTCATGCTCGCCGGCGAGGACGCGCCCGAGGACATCATCCGCTCCGTCGACCGCGGGCTGTACGCCGTGTCGTTCGGTGGCGGGCAGGTCGACATCACCTCCGGCAAGTTCGTCTTCTCGGCGAGCGAGGCATATCTCATCGAGGGCGGCGTCGTCGGGCGCCCGGTACGGGACGCCACGCTCATCGGCAACGGCCCGGACGTCCTCACCCGCATCACGCGCGTCGGCAGCGACCTCGCACTCGACGAGGGCCTCGGCACCTGCGGCAAGGACGGCCAGTCCGTCCCCGTCGGCGTCGGGCTGCCCACCGTACGCATCGACGGCCTCACCGTCGGCGGGACCGGCGCGTGACCGGCGGCGACCTGCGCGACATCACCGAGCGACTGGTCCGCGATGCGCTGGCGGCGGGGGCACGAGCGGCCGACGCCCTCGCCGGAGAGAGCGACGGTCTCGAGGTCGGCGTCCGCCTGGGCGCCGTCGAGAAGATCAAGCGGGCGCGCGAGCGGCGCGCCGGGCTGCGGGTCTTCGTGGGCGACTCGACCGCGGTGGTCTCGACCGCCGACCTCTCGGCCGATGGACTGTCGATCCTGGCGAACGACGCCTGCGCACTCGCCCGCGCAACCGCCGCCGATCGCTTCGCAGGGCTGCCGGATCCCGCCGATCTGGCGACCGAGCAACCCGACCTCGCGCTCTACGATCCGGCGATCGAAGCGCTCGAGGCCGAGACCGCGCTGCGCATGGCACGGCAGGCGGAGGCCGCGGCGTTGGCGGCGGCGCCGGAGATCGACAACTCCGAAGGTGCGGAGTTCGGCGGCGGCGGCGGGCAGGTGGCGTACGCCTCCAGTCTCGGCTTCTGCGGCGCCTACAGCGGCTCGAGCTTCAGCCTCGCCGTGACGCCGGTGGCGCGGCGCGACGGCGGCATGCAGCGCGACTCCTGGTACACGACGAACCGGCGGCTCGACCGCCTGGAGGAGGCGGCGAGCGTCGGCCGCGAGGCCGCACGCCGGGCGCTCCGGCGGCTGGGCGCACGCAGCGTGCCGACCACCGAATGTCCGGTGGTGTTCGACCCGCAAACCGCGGCGTCGTTGCTGCGACATCTCGCGGGCGCCATCGCCGGGTCGTCGCTCTACCGGCGCGCATCGTTCCTCCTCGACCGCCTGGGGGAGCGCATCGCTCCTCCCAGCGTGACCGTGATCGACGATCCGTTGCGCCCGGGGGGCGCGGCGTCACGTCCGTTCGACGGCGAGGGAGTCGCCTCGCAGCGTCGCACCATCGTCCGTGCGGGCATGCTCGAGAGCTACCTGCTCGACTCGTACTCGGCGCGGCGCCTCGGGCTGCGCCCGACGGGCCACGCCAGCCGGGCGACCGGCGACGCGCCCGGCGTGGCGCCGAGCAACTTCTACCTCGAGGCCGGGCCGCACCCGCCCGAGGCCATCATCGCCTCGGTGCCAGCCGGGCTCTACGTGACCGAGCTGATCGGGTTCGGCGTGAACCTGGTGACGGGGGACTACTCGCGCGGGGCAGCCGGACTCTGGATCGAGCGCGGCGAGCTCACCCATGCCGTCGAGGAGGTGACCATCGCCGGCAACCTGCGCGACATGCTCGCCGGCATCGAGCTGATCGGCAACGATCTGGTGTTCCGCAACGCCACCTCGGCCCCGACCCTCAAGGTGGCCCGAATGACCGTCGCCGGAACGTGAGCCGGTCGCTCACTCGTCCTCTTCCTCCTCATCGTCGTCGTCATCCTCGTCCCAGTCCTCGTCGTCATCGTCGTCTTCGAAGTCGACGTCGTCCTCGTCCAGGTCTTCGTCGTCCTTGACGTCGTCATCCTCGTCGCCCAGGGCAGCCGCGCCGATGAGTAGTCGCTCGTCCATTGCGCCTTTCCTCCTCACGTCGAGCCTATAGCGACGCCGCGCCGTCCATCGGCCCCGGCGGGTCCTCGACCTCGAAGCCGAGGGCCTCGATCATGGCCGAAGCGTCGCGGTGCGCCTGTCCGGCCGTGGTGAGATAGCCGTCCACGAAGACCGAGTTGGCCGCCAGCAGGGCCAGCCCCTGCGCGCCACCCAGGCAGCGCTCGCGCCCGCCGGCCGCGCGGATCTCGGCACGCGGATTGGTGAGCCGGAAGAGGGCCAGAGCGCGCAAGCAGCGTCCGGCGGCAGGCGGCTCCCGATCGCCGAGGGGCGTCCCCTCGATGGGGTGGAGGAAGTTCACCGGCAGCGATTCCACCCGGAGCGCGGCGAGCGCGCCGGCGACCTCGACGAGATCCTCGTCGGTCTCGCCCATGCCGACGATGACGCCCGAGCACGCCGCCATCCCGGCGCGGCGGGTGCTCTCCACCGTGGCGACGCGATCGTCGTAGGTGTGCGTCGAACAGATGGCCGGGTAGTGACGTCGGCTCGTGTTCAGGTTGTGGTTCACGTAGTCGACACCCGCCTCCCGCAGGGCGTGCGTCTCGACGTCACCCATGATGCCCAGGGAGACGCACAGCTCGAGGCCGGGCATCTCCGCCCGGATCGCACGCGCAGCACGGCCGAAGTGCGCGACGTCGGCGGGACTCGGCCCGCGCGCGCTGGTCACCATGCAGTAGCGCCGGGCCCCGGAGGCCACCGCGCGCCGCGCCGCCGCAACCAGCTCCGCCACCGGCTTCAACCGGTAGCGCGAGATGTCCGCCGTCGAAACCGCAGACTGCGAGCAGTAGCCGCAGTCCTCGGGGCAGAGTCCGCTGCGCGCGTTGTTGAGGACGCACAGCTTCACCCGACGACCGAAGTACCGGGCGCGCACGGCATAGGCCGCCCACAGGAGCTCCGCCAGCTCGTCGTCCGGCGCCCGCAGCACGCCGAGCGCCTCCGCGGGCGCGAGGCGCTCGTCCGCGAGCGCATGCTCGGCGAGCGCACGATATGCCCCGGCCAGCGCGAGCGCCCGGCGGGGCTCCCTGAGGGCCTCCAGCATCGGTCGGAGCCCTCCCTAGCGGGACGGTCGATGTTTGGCAAGAGATTCTCGACGCCGGGCACCGGCAGCGAAGACTGCTTGACAGGGCCGTGCGAACGGGTCGAGTATGTGTACAAAGGACACGAACCAGGAATGTCTCAGCCTGCCTTCGCCGCGCCCACCGGTCCCACGCTTCGCGATCTCCTCGCCCCCCTCGGCGAGGCGGCGTACTCGGAGGCGCGCTGCGCCGAGCTGTCGGCGCTGATCGACGAGATCCAGTCGCTGAAGCGCGCTCGCAACGCCGTCATCCTCGCCCACAACTACCAGCGCCCCGAGATCTTCCAGGTGGCCGACTTCGTCGGCGACTCGCTCGAGCTGGCCCGCCAGGCCACCACCGTCGAGGCCGAGGTCATCGTCTTCTGCGGCGTCCACTTCATGGCCGAGACGGCGAAGATCCTGAACCCCGGCCGACGCGTGATCCTGCCCGACCTGCGTGCCGGCTGCTCGCTCGCCGATAGCGTCACCGCCGAGGACCTGGCCGAGCGCAAGGCCGAGCTGCGGGCCGTCTACCCCGATCTCGCCGTCGTCGGCTACGTCAACACGACGGCCGACGTGAAGGCAGAGTGCGATGCCTGCTGCACCAGCTCCAACGCGGTGCAGGTCGTCGAGGCGCTCCCGAGCGAGCACATCCTCTTCGTCCCCGACCGCAACCTGGCCGCACACGTGCAGTCGCAGACCCGCAAGACCATCATCGCCTGGGACGGCAACTGCTACGTCCACCAGCAGATCACGCCGGAGCAGATCGCGGCCGTCCGCGCCGCCATGCCCCGGGTGAAGATCCTCGCACACCCCGAGTGCCGCGCCGACGTGCTCGCCCTCGCCGACGCCGTCCTCAGCACCAGCGGCATGGTCCGCTACGCCAAGGAGAGCCCCGAGCGCGAGTTCCTGATCGTCACCGAATGCGGCCTGTCGGACCGCTTGCTCCTCGAGGTGCCCGGCAAGCGTTTCTACAAGAGCTGCAAGCTCTGCGCGTACATGAAGATGATCACGCTGGAGGGGACGCGCGACGCGCTGCGCGACCTCGCGCCGGAGATCACCCTGCCCGAGGAGGTCCGCGTACGCGCGGCGCGTGCCCTCGAGACGATGCTCGCGCTGGGCGGGTGAGCGACCTCGCGGCGCCCACCGTCGCGGTCGACGTGGCCGTGCTGACGGTGCGGGCGGGGGCGCTGCACGTGCTGCTGGCCCAGGCGCGCCGCGGTCCGTTCGCCGGGTGGTGGGCGCTCCCGGGAGGTCGGGTGCACGAGACCGAGTCGCTCGACGAGGCGGCGCGGCGCGAGCTGGCTGCCCAGACCGCTCTCCGCGGCGTCTATCTCGAGCAGCTGTTCACCTTCGGGAATCCCAAGCGCGATCCGCACGACCGGGTCGTCTCGGTGGCCTACGTGGGGCTGGTGCCGGATCCCGGCGACGCGGCCGGGCCGGACGCGGTAGGCAAGTACGCGGAGGCGAGCTGGCGTCCGGCGTCCCGCCTCCCGGCGCTGGCCTACGATCATGCCGCCGTCGTACGGCTCGCCGTCTCTCGCGTACGCGCCAAGCTGCAGTATACCAACCTCGTCTACACGTTCCTTCCACGGCCGTTCACGCTGACCGAGCTGCAGAGCGTCTACGAGGCCATCCTCGGCCGGCCGCTGGACCGGCGGAACTTCCGGCGCAAGGTGCTCTCGCTCGGCCTGCTGCGCAGCCTCGGCCGCGTCCGCAGGGGCTCACATCGTCCTGCGGCGCTCTACGCCTTCCGCCACCGACGGCCGATGACGGTGTCGGTGCTCTGATGACCGGCTTGCCCCGACCCGGGAGCCGGGGTACACGCCCGGGGCCGTCCGCTCCGTCACCCGTGCACGAGCAAGCCGACACTCCCAAAGCCCCGTCGCGCCTCCTCCTCATCGGGGCGGCCGTGCTCGGGCTGGGCGTCCTCGTGGCACTCGTGCTCTTCGCCGATGCGCGCGTGCTCCTGGACACCGCGAAGACCATCCCGCCGGCCGGCCTCGCCCTGCCGCTCCTCCTGTCCTTCCTGTCCTACGCCGCGATGGCACGGTCGTACCAGGGGATCGCCGACCTCGCCGGGCACCGGCTGCCGTTCCCGATCTGGCTGCGCATCACCTTCGTGTCCAACACGGTCAACTACGTCGTCACCAGCGCGGGCCTCTCCGGCTTCGCCGTCCGCATGTATCTGCTGTCGCAGTACGGCGTGCCTTCCGGCCGAGCCGTGCTCATCTCCCTCGTCCAGACCTTCCTCACCAACTTCACGCTCCTCTTCTTCATCCTCGGGGGCTTCATCTCGCTCGTCATCCGGCAGCAGCTCTCCGGTCCCGCGCTGGTCGCGGCGTCGGTGGCGCTCGTCCTCTTCTCCGGCGTGCTGATCTATTGCCTGGTGCTCGTGCTGCGCCGGCGGCTGCGGCGCCTGACGCTCTTCTACGTCGGCACCGCGGCGCACCGCCTGCTGCGCCGATTCGCGCCGCGCCGCACACCACGCCTGGTCCGCTTCTGGCGCTTCCAGCACAACCTCGACCGCGGCATCGAGTTCCTCATCGAGCGCCGGTCCGGCATGCTGTCGCCCACGGCCTGGATCACGTTCGACTGGGTCCTCACCAGCGGCATCCTGTGGGCCGCATTCCGCGCGGTCCAGCATCCGCTGTCCCTCGGCCTGGTGATGGTCGGCTTCGGTGTCGGCCTCTTCTTCTCCCTGGTGTCTTTCGTTCCGGGCGGTCTCGGCATCATGGAAGGCTCGATGACGGCGGTCTTCGTGAGCCTCGGCGTGCCGCTCCAGAAGGCGCTGATCGCGGTGCTGATCTTCCGGCTGAGCTACCACCTGATCCCCCTCGTGGTCAGCGTCTTCCTCTTCCACGGGGTCTTCCGCGCAGCGCAGCGCAGCCTGGCCGTCACACGCGGTTGACACCCCCCACCCCCGACCACTAATCGTCGCACCGGATGGGCGGGGTGGAGTGGACGTGGAGCCGCATCGGCGGCCGCCACCGCAGCGGCGACCGGTCGGACGCGCGATGACCGTGCGCTGCCCGCAGTGCGACACGCTGTACCGCATGCCGCCACGCTCCCGCCTCGGCACGCATCTCACGTTCCGATGCTCGCGCTGCGAGCACGTCTTCGACCCGGAGGAGGCCGCCGAGGAGCCGCTGCTCGACGACGAAGCGCTCGAGGCCGAGGAGGTCGAGGACGCGGAGCCGGCGGAGGACGACGTCCCCGACCACGACCCCCCGCGAACCACGATCTCGACCGCTCGCTTCGCCGTGCGGAGCGCGGTCATCGTCACGCTCGCCTACACGGTCCTCTCCATCTACCTGTATACCCACCGCGGGCGGGTGACCGACCTGATCGCCGGCCTCCGGGTGACCGGATCGAGCGTCGCGGGCGCACCCCTCGATCCCGCCGACATCCAGCTGACCGACGTGCACGGGCAGTACCTGCGCGTGCAGGGCGATCGGCTGGTGTTCGTGATCAGCGGAACGGCGGTCAACAACGCGCCGGTACCCGTGGGTGCGATCCAGATCGAGGGCCGCGTCAGCGGCGCCGGAGAGCAACGCCAGCTCGTCTTCGCCGGCGCCGCTCCGCGCAGCGTGGAGGATCTCTCCGAGCAGGAGATCGAGCTTCTCCAGACGCTCGAGCCTCCCCCGGACTGGCGGTTGCTGCCCGGTGAGGACGGCGAGTTCCTCGTCGCCTTCGTGAACCCGCCGAGCTCGTTGCGCGAGTTCTCGACGCAGGTCGTGACGGCGCGCAGGAGAACGCGACCCGGGACTGCGTCTCGGGCCGGCACGGAGAGCGAGAGTCAAGCCCGATAGACGGTGCGGACGTCGTGCCGCGGGCGGCAAAGCCGCCGCGGCAGACGTCTCGGAGCGCGACCGGTACGCTGGCGGGCCGGGGAGAGAGCGGGCGGGAGGCTGCGGGGTGCCAAGTTTGCCGCGCCGGCTTCGCCGGCCGCGGCACGGCGTTCGCTCTCACCACCGGACGCCACGCACTCGCCCTCGAGCCGAGACGGAGTCTCGGCTCGAAACCTACTCCTGGGTCGGCTTCGGTGGGGGGGCGGGCTTCTCGGGCGTGACGTCGATCTCCGGCGGCTCCTTGAGGCCCTTCTTGAAGGACTGGATGCCCTTGCCCAGGCTCCCCATCACCTCGGGGAGCCGTCCGGCGCCGAAGA
The DNA here is from genome assembly GCA_963815115.1 of uncultured delta proteobacterium. Taxonomy (GTDB): domain Bacteria; phylum Desulfobacterota; class Binatia; order DP-6; family DP-6; genus CAVQLX01. The sequence continues at coordinate 486,591 of CAWFFN010000008.1, forward strand.
CCACCAGAACGATCACCAGGATCACGAGCAGCTCGCCCATCCCGAGGCCGAACATCCATCGATCATAGGGAAGCCCCGTGAGGCTGGCAAGCTCGCATCCCTCGGCCATTGCACCCCGTCGGGGCGGTCCCTATACTCCCGCCCCTCGATGCTTCGGACGTTCCGGGCCGACTACGAGCGGCTGCTTCCGCAGGTCGAGAAGCCGGGCCGCTACCTGGGGAACGAGCGCGCCTCCGTCCGCAAGGACCCGTCCGCGGTGGCCGTCCGCTTCGCGCTCGCGTTTCCCGAGGTGTACGAGATCGCGCAGTCCCACCTCGGGCTGCAGATTCTCTACGACATCCTGAACCGCCGGCCCGACGTCGTGGCGGAACGCTGCTATGCACCCTGGGGCGACCTGGAGGCGTTGTTGCGAGCGCACGGCCTGCCGCTCGTCTCGCTCGAGAGCCACCTGGCCCTGCGCGACTTCCACATCGTCGGCTTCAGCCTGCAGTACGAGCTCACCTATGCGAACCTGCTGACCATGCTCGAGCTGGGGGGCATCCCCCTGCGGGCGGCCGACCGCGGTGCCGACGATCCCGTGGTGATCGCCGGCGGCCCGTGCGCGTTCAATCCCGAGCCGCTCGCGCCCTTCCTCGACGCCGTCGTGCTGGGCGACGGGGAGGAGGCCGTCGGGCAGGTGGTCGACGCGGTTCGCGAGCACCGCGACGGTGACGGCGGTCGCACGGTCCTGCTGCGCGCGCTCGCCGCGCTGCCGGGTGTCTACGTGCCGGCGTTCTTCACACCCCGCTATCACGACGACGGCACCATCGCCGAGATCGTTCCGCTCGACCCCGCGCGCCCCGTCGTGGCGAAGCGCGTGCTCCCGGACCTCGACGCCTTCCCCCCGCCGACCAACCCCATCGTCCCCAACCTCGGCGTGGTGCACGACCGCGCCAGCGTCGAGGTGATGCGCGGCTGCGTGAAGGGCTGCCGCTTCTGCCAGGCGGGCTACATCTACCGCCCCCTGCGCGAGCGGGACCCCGAGCGCGTGGTCGCCCACACCCACGAGCTGATGGCGCGCACCGGCTACGAGGAGGTGTCGCTGCTCTCGCTCTCGACGGGCGACTACAGCGGCGTCAATCCGGTGCTCAAGTCGCTCATGGACCGGCTCGCTCCCGAGCACGTCGCGGTGTCGCTGCCGTCGACACGCGTCGACGCGCTCTCGCCCCGCATCCTCGAGGAGATCCGTCGCGTCCGGAAGACCGGCTTCACCCTCGCGCCCGAGGCCGGCACGCAGCGGCTGCGCGACGTCATCCAGAAGGAGTACCGCGAGGAGGAGCTGCTCGAGGCTGCCCGGCTGTTCGCGGAGCTCGGATGGCGGAGCCTCAAGCTCTACTTCATGATCGGGCTGCCCAGCGAGACCGAGGAAGACGTGCTCGGCATCGCGGAGCTCGCCGGCCGGGTGAAGCGGGCGGCACGCGGCCGGCTGCGCGTGACGGCGAGCGTTTCCACGTTCTCGCCGAAGCCGCACACCCCGTTCCAGTGGGCCGCGCAGCTCGACGTCGAGGAGACCGAGGCGCGCCAGTCGCTGCTGCGGCGCGAGCTCGGCCGTCGCGGTGTCGAGTTTCGCTGGCACGACAGCCGGCTCTCGTGGCTCGAGGGCGTGTTCGCGCGCGGTGACCGGCGGCTGGCCGACGTCCTCGAGCGAGCGCAACGAGCAGGCGCCCGCTTCGACGGCTGGTCGGATCGCTGCCGGCCCGAGCTGTGGAGCGAGGCGCTCGCCGCCAGCGGGCTCGACCCCGAGTTCTACCTCCGCCGCCGCCCGCTCGGCGAGACGCTGCCGTGGAACCACCTCGACGCCGGGGTGAGCGCACGCTTCCTGCGCCAGGACCTGGCCCGTGCCGTGGAAGGCGTCCTCACGCCCGACTGCTCCATCGAGCGCTGCACGTACTGCGGCGCGTGCGACTTCGAGACCGTGCGCAACGTCGACTACCACCCATCGGGCGCGAAGGGCAGCGATCACCGCGGCGAACGGGTCTCGCGCTGGGCGGAACTGGTCGTGCCACGGGCGGATGGCGACACCCTGCCCGAATGGGAGACCCGCACCTGGCGGCGCATCCGTACCGAGGTGGCAGCCCGCCGCGCGGCACGGCTGCCGGCGGCGCGCGCCACCCGCGCGGCCGACGCGGCGCCGCTGCCCGCCACGCTGGGTGCGCGGGGCGGAAGTGCGGCGAACGGCGCCGCGGCCGGCGGCGAGGGCAACGCCGAGGAGTGGCTCGGAGCCGTCCCCTCGTCGCTCGTGCCGGTCGCATCGGCGCCGGCGGCCGTGCAGCGGATCCGGTTCCGCTATCGCAAGGTCGGGCCGGCGCGCTTCATCGGGACGCGCGAGCTCACCACCGTGCTGGCACGGGCCGCACGCCGCGCTCGCTTGCCGGTGGCCTTCTCCCGCGGCCACCACCCCCTGCCGCGCCTGTCGTTCGGCCCCGCCCTCCCGCTCGGCGCCTCCAGCGAGGACGAGCTCTTCGACATCGACCTCACGGTAGCGGTGGCGCCGCCCGAGGCGCTGGCGCGCCTCGGCGACGAGCTGCCGGAAGGCCTCGCGCTCCTCGGTGGCGTCGAGGTCCCGCGCTCGGCGCGCAGCATCGACGAGTCGGTGGCGGCATTCCGCTGGGAAGTCGACCTGGGCGAGCTGCCGCAGCGGCCCGAGCCACGGTCCGTCGCCGCCGCCGTGTCGCGGTTCCGCGGCGGCGCGCCCCTGCCCGTGTCCAAGCCGGGCAAGAGCGGCGAGCGCACGGTCGACGCCCGCGACACGATCACCGCCCTCGAGCAGCCCGGGCCCGAGCGGCTCGTCCTCGAGATCGCCGTCGGGCGCGACGGCACGCTCCGGCCGAGTGCGGTGGTCGGCGCGCTCCTCGGACTCGATGCCGCAATGCTGCCCGCGCTTCGCGTCCACAAGCTGGCGACCCGATTCCGCGCTGCCCCCGATCCGAAGGCAGCCCCTGCGGCATCCTAGCGGCCGGTGGCGCAGCAGATACTGATCAACGCGTCCGGATGGGAGACGCGGGTCGCCGTCCTCGACGAGACCGCGCTTCTCGAGCTGTACGTGGAGCGCGGACGCGAGCACGGCATCGCGGGAAACATCTACAAGGGCAAGGTGATCCGGGTGCTGCCCGGCATGCAGGCCGCCTTCGTCGACGTCGGGCTCGACAAGGCCGCGTTCCTGCACGTCTCGGATCTGGCCCCACCCGAGGAGCTGGCCGACAACGAGGTCGCCGAGGACCTGCTCGACGAAGGCGACGGCGCGGGGACGTGGGACGCCACCCCACCCGCCCGCGCCCCGGCGCCGCCCCTTCGCCCGATCGAGGAGCGGCTGTCGAAGGGGGCCGAGCTCATCGTGCAGGTGGCGAAGGAGCCCATCGGCAGCAAGGGGGCGCGGGTGACCGCCCGCATCTCGCTGCCCGGTCGCTATCTGGTCCTGACACCCGGCGCGCGGCACCTGGGCCTCTCACGCCGCATCGAGGACGTCGAGGAGCGCGAGCGGTTGCGGACGATCGTCGAGGCGGAGCGCCCCGCCGACGCCGGGCTCATCGTGCGCACCGCCTGCGAGGGCGCGACCAAGCGGGAGATTCGCGACGACGTGCGCTTCCTCACCCGGCTGTGGGCGCGAATCGGCAAGCTCGCGGCCAAGGAGACCGCGCCCGCCCTGATCCATCAGGACCTGGACCTCGTGCTGCGGACGGTGCGCGACCTCTTCACCAGCCACGTCGAGCGTCTGAGCATCGACGCCGCGGCGGACCACGCCCGGGTGCTCGAGTTCGTCCAGGCCACGATGCCGCGCTTGGCATCGCGGGTGCATCACTACCAGGGCGTCACGCCGATCTTCGAGCAGCACGGCGTGGAGAGCAAGATCGCGCGCGCTCTCGAGCGCCGCGTGTGGCTCAAGTCGGGCGGGTATCTGGTCATCGAGCAGACCGAGTCGCTGACCGCCATCGACGTCAACACCGGCCGCTACGTCGGCAAGAAGAGTCAGGAAGAGACCGTCCTCCGCACCAACCTCGAAGCCGCGAAGCAGGTCGTCGCCCAGCTCCGCCTGCGCAACCTGGGCGGCATCATCGTCATCGACTTCATCGACATGGAGGAGGCGGCGAATCGCAAGCAGGTCTTCGACCTCCTCCAGGAGTCCGTGCGCACCGACAAGGCGCGCACCAACATCCTGCGTATCTCGGAGCTCGGCCTGGTCCAGATGACCCGCAAGCGGACGCGCGAGAGCCTGGGACAGCTCCTGTCGAGCCCGTGCCCGCACTGCCAGGGCACGGGCCGGGTGCGATCGGTCGAGAGCCTCGCCGCGGATGCGCTGCGGCGTGCACAGCACGAAGCGGGCCTGCATCCCGGCACGACCGCCCTCGTGCTGCGGGTGCATCCCGAGGTGGCGGAGTTTCTCGGCGGACGGCGCGCGCAGAGCATCGGCGAGCTCGAGAGCCTGATCGGCCGCCCGCTCACCGTCGAGGGCGTGCCCGACCTGGGGCGCGGCGAGGTGGAGATCAGCCACGAGGTGTAGCCCGCACCCGGCGCGCAGCGCGGGGAGCGAAGGCGCGAAGCGGCAGGGCGGTGGTGCCGTCCAGGACGAGGTCGGCGACCGCCGCCGCGACGATCGGCGCGAGCAGGATGCCGCTGCGGTAGAGGCCGGTCGCGTAGAACAGCCCGGGCACGTCGGGTGCCGGCCCGAGGATCGGCAGCCCGTCGGGCGTGCCGGGGCGCAGCCCGGCGTAGGTGCGCTCCAGACTCGCCGCAGCCAGCCCGGGCGCCATGGCCACGGCCGCCGCCAGCAGCGCGGCCGCCGCCCCCATCGTCACGCGCTTCTCGAAGCCCGCGCGCTCCCGCGTGCTGCCGAGGAGCACGCGCCCGTCGAGCCGCGGGACGAGATACGCACGCCGGGAATAGAGCGGCAGCGCGAGGTCGTCGGGGGAGCCGCGCAGCACCAGCATCTGCCCGCGGACGGGGAACACGGGCGGCACGCTCGCGCCTGCAGGCACGCCGACGTCCGCCGCCCATGCTCCCGCGGCGTTGACGGCGACGCGGGTCGCGATCGGGCCCTGATCGGTGATGACGGCGCTCAGACGCCCGCCGCGCGCCCGGACCGCCAGCGCCCCGGTGCGTTCGCGAACGACGACACCGGCGCGGCGCGCGGCGATCCCGGCGGCCACCGCCAGGCGCTCGTTGTTCACGCGATGGTCGTCCGGGAAGTGGACGGCGAGCCGGACGCGTGGAGCGAGCACCGGGGCGAGGCGGCGCGCGGCCCGCGGCAGGAGACGAGCCACCCGCAGGCCGAGACGCTGCTGCCAGGCCGCGCGGGCGGCGAGCACGCGGGCGTCGGCCGCGTCGAGTGCCACGTAGAGGATGCCGTCGGTGCGGTACTCGACGTCGATGCCGCTCTCGGCCTGCAGGCACTCGACCCAGTCCGGGTACCGCCGCCGGCTCTCGAGCGCCAGGTGGAGCAGCGGCCCCGGTCGCTCGGTCTCCGCCTGCGGCGCCACCATGCCGGCTGCCGCCCGGCTCGCCTCGGCGCCGAGCTCGCCGCGTTCGACGAGCACGGTGCGCGCTCCGCGGCGCGCCAGCTCGCGTCCCAGGGCACATCCGATCAGACCACCGCCGATCACGACGACGTCGGCCGTGCGCTCCCGGGCCGTCATGCGGTGCAAGGACCGCCGCCAGGCGGGCGACTCGAGATTCCGTCTCGGATCGACACGGAGGGCGAGATTGAGGCTTGCTGGACAGTGCGGCACGGATCCGCCCGATCCACCGAACGCCGCACGCTCGCCTCGCTTTCGCCCCGAGACGGAGTCTCGGGGCGCGCTCCTAGTCCCTGGACGTGAGCCAGTAGCGCTGGAACTCGGGCAGGAAGGTGAGCGTCGCCATGGAGCGCATGCGATCGAGGTAGACGCGACCGTCCAGGTGGTCGCACTCGTGCTGCACGACCCGGGCGTGGAACCCGTTGGCGGTGAAGCGCAGCGGCCGCCCATCGCGGCCGTATGCGTCGACCCGCACGGTGGTGAAGCGCGGCACCATGCCGCGCATGTCCGGCACGCTGAGACAGCCTTCCCAGTCCTCCTCCTGCGCGCCACCGACCGGTGTGATGGCTGGATTCACCAGCACCGTGAGGGGGACCTCGTCGGCATCGGGATAGCGCGGGTTGGCGTGCACTCCGTAGACCACCACGCGGCGGGAGACGTGCACCTGCGGCGCCGCCAGGCCGGCCCCATCGTGGTCGTCCATGGTCTCCAGCATGTCGTCGATCAGCTGCTGGATCTCGGGCGCGAGGATGGCCTCCGGCGAGACGGGCTCGGCGATCCGCCGAAGCACCGGATGGCCCAGACGGGCGACCTTGAGCACGGCCATGGGTCTCGTCTCGCAGATCGGTCGTGGGCACGCAAGCCAGCGCACACGTTGACGGCGCCGTCACGCCGTCCTATGCGGGCGCCGCCGCCGTGGCCTTCGCCGCAGTCGTCGACGCGCTCCTGATCGCTGCCTGGATCGCCCTGGCAGCCGACAACCTCCGGCTCGCCCGCCGCGAGCGGGCCGCGCGCCAGCGGCTGGGACCCGTGGTTCGTGGCGGCTCCGGGCCGGGGTTCGCCGTCCGGCTCGGCGTCCTGATCGTGCTGCTGGGATGCGGCGCGCTTCTCGAGCGGCGCACCGGCGGGCGGCTCGCGTTTCATCCGGTCGCGGCGGCCGTCGGGGTCGCCCTCGCCGTCTCGGGCGTCGCCCTCCATCTCCGTGCGCGACGGGCTCTCGGGCCGTTCTGGTCGGGACCGGTCGCGGTCCGCGCCGGTCACGCGGTGGTGACGAGCGGCCCGTACGCCCTCGTGCGCCATCCGCTCTACCTGGCCGTGCTGCTGCTCGCCGCCGGCACGGTCCTCGCGCACCCGTCACTCGCCACGGTGTGCATCGCGGCCGGGCTCTCCGTCGGAATCGGACGCAAGATGCCCGCCGAGGAGCGCGCGCTGCGCGCCATCTGCGGCGAGGCGTACGCCCGCTATGCCAGCGAGGTGCCCGCGCTGATCCCGCGTCCGTCGCGGCTGCGGGACGCGCTGGTCAGCGCCGGATCGCGTCGATGAGCTCGCGGCGGGCCGTCTCGTCCGCCGGGAGCGAGCCCGGGAGGGCGTAGAATCCCAGGCGATCGATCACGCCGGTGTACTTCTTGCGCAGCAGGTCGGGGAGCTCGTCGTACGTTCCCTGCACCGCGTAGACGTCGAGCATCTCGTCCGTGATCAGGGAACCCATGCCCCCCCAGTCCCCCTTGGCGGCCTTCTCGTTCAGGCGATGGCAGGTCTCACCCCAGCCGTGCGCCTCGAGAACGCCGATGTAGGTGCGAGTCGAGGCGTAGAAGGCGAGCTGCGTGCGCACCGGGTTCTTGGCCCGCTCGAGATCGTCACGCGTCGGGCCGGTGATCACAAAAGCGGTGGTGGCGAGCGTCAGGTCCTTGCGGGTCCGCTTCGACTTCGCCAGGCCCGTCTCCATGTTCGGCATGAGCGTCTCGCGCAGGTACTTGATGGAGTGGAAGGGATGCACGTGGATGCCGTCGCACAGCTCGCCGGCGAGCCGACACATGTAGGGGTTCACCGCCGCGATGTAGATCGGCACGTGCGGCCAGTCGTGCGGCCCCGGGGCGAAGAACGGCGTCATCAGGCTGAAGCGGTAGTACGTGCCCTCGAAGCCCGGACGCGTGCCGTTCTGCCACACGTCCCAGATGTGGCGGAGGAGCTGGATCATCTCGCGCAGGCGCGGGCCAGGCGGCATCCACGGGGTGGAGTAGCGCCGCTCGTTGTGACCCTTCACCTGCGTCCCGAGCCCGAGCACGAAGCGCCCGCGTGACGCCGCCTGGAGGTCCCAGGCGATCTGGGCATGCACCAGCGGGCTGCGCGGGAAGGCGACGGCGATGTTGGTGCCGATGGTGATCCGCTCCGTCGCGGTCGCCGCGAGGGCGCAGGGCAGGTACGGATCGTGGCCCGCCTCGGCGGTCCACAGGCCGTCGTATCCGAAGCGCTCGGCGTCCCCTGCTTGCTGCGCGGCGTGACGCAGATCGGCCGATAGGACAGCGGTGTCGACCAGCATGGGCCCTGGGTACGCGACCGGCGCGGGTGCGGTCAAGAACGCGGCCGCGGGTCGAGGGCGGTCACCAGCGCCTGGGTGCCGAGGGAGCCGCCGCCGCGCGCCTCGACCAGGGCGAGGAGCTGGTGCACCACCGCCGTCGCCGGCAGCGGGACGCCGAGCGACGACGCCGCCGCCAGCGCCAGGCGGAGATCCTTCTGCTGCAGCCGGACCATGAAGCCCGGCGCGAAGTCGTCCTTCTGCATGCGGGGCCCGAGGTTGGAGAGCTGCCAGGAGGCGGCGGCGCCGCTCCCGACGGCGTCGATCACCGCGCCCGGCTCGAGACCCGCGCGGGCCGCCAGCAGCAGTCCCTCGGCGACCGCGGCGAGCGTCGTCGCGCCCACCACCTGGTTGACCAGCTTCGTCATCTGACCCTGGCCCGGACCGCCCATGTGGGTCACCTTGCGGCCGATGGCGTCGAGCACCGGGCGGGCGCGGGCCACGGCCGCGGCGTCTCCGCCGACCATGATCGACAGGGTGCCGTCGATGGCGCCCTGCTGGCCCCCGGACACCGGCGCGTCCAGGAAGTCGACGCCCGCCGCCGCCGCGCGCTCCGCGAGCCCCCGGGCCACGTCCGGCGCGATCGTGCTGGTGTCGATCACCAGCAGTCGCGGCGAGGCGCCGGCGAGGACGCCGTCGGGGCCCGCCACCACCTGCTCCACGTCCGGCCCGTCGGGCAGCGAGGTGACGACGGCGTCGACGACCGACGCCACCGCGGCCGGCGACCGCGCCGCAGTCGCGCCGAGCTCGACCAGCGGCTCGATCCGCGCCCGGCTGCGGCCGTGGACGACCACCTCGTGCCCCGCCCGCAGGAGGTTGCGCGCCATCGGCGCGCCCATGATTCCGAGGCCGATGACGCCGACTCGCATCCGGCGAGTATCTCAGAACCTGACCTGGCCCTCCAGCTGGACGCGGAACAGTGTCGGGTTGGTCGTCATCGCCGGCGCCGTGATGTAGTTGGTGATGTAGGTCCGTGCGCTGACCGTGAGCGGATCGAGGAGCTGGTACTGCGCCTCGAACACCGGCCCCTGCTGGTTGGTACCGCCGGGGCCGAAGTCGCTCCAGGCGAAGGAGGAGATGACGGCCTCCTGCCCGAGGTACTCGTAGAGCGCCGACAGCGCCCAGTCGCCGCGCACCTTCGGCTGCCCGAACTTGACCCCGCCCTGGATGCCCGTAGCCTTCGTGCTACCGGCCTGCCAGTTGTAGACGTAGTCGAGCCAGAACTTGAGCGGCATCGTCTCGACGACGTCGGGCAGCGTCGCGGCGAAGGTGAGCTGGGTCTCGTTGAACGCCCCCACGTACCCCGTGACCTGGCTCTTCCCGTTCACCTCTTCCGTCGTCACCAGGTTGGAGTTGAAGAGCGCCGTGTTGGTGTTGAGGGCCGTGGCGACGAAGTTGGGATTGAGCCACCACCACTGCGCGACGCCGCCCTCGAGCAGAACCGGTCCCGCGTGAGCGATCGGGTTCACCTGGCCGCCGAACATCCAGCCGTCCTGCGCGTTGGACACCTCGGAGAAGGTCCACTGCTCGGCCCAGACGCGCACCTGGTCGAGCGGGCCGACCTTGTCGGGCAGGAGCTGGTACATCTGGCTGAAGCCCTCGACCGAGAGGTCGTCATCCCAGACCATCTCGCCCACCCGGAACTGCGGCGGCTGGAACTTGCCGAAGAGCAGGTTGACGGCACCGGGCCGGATCCCGAAGGTCTTCCCCGGGTTGAGGGCGATGTACGCCCAGTCGAGGTTGATGGGCTTGCGGGTGAACTCGTCGGTGAGGGTCTGGTTGGTCGAGATCGGATCGTTGGGATTGCCGCTCGCCAGCCGGATGGTCGCGGCCAGCTCGTCGCTGTAGCGGAAGGTCGCCCCGATGCGGGCCCGGATCCGCTCCCGGTTGCGCGCCGTCACGACCGCGCCCTCGCCGTGCGGCTGGTTGTAGAAGCCCTCGTGGCGAAAGCGAATGTCACCGAAGAGGGAGATCTTGTCCACCCACTTGGAGGCGTCCGACCTGCCCTTCTGTGCCGTCTCGACGGCGGTGGCCTTCTGGTCGGCCTGGTCGGCCTGCTTCTGCGTTGCCTGTCCGACCGCACGCTGCTGATTCAGCTCCTGACGGAGCTGGTGGATCTCCTCCTGCTGGCGGCGCATGGCATCCTCCAGCATGCGGATGCGCTGCGAGTCCGACATCCCGGCCGCCAGGCCCGGAGCAACCAGCCACAGCAACCCTGCAGACAAGCCCACCGCGTACGACCGCATCGACGCCCCCTTAGTCCGGTAGCCTGGGCCATTTGCAAAAAACCGCATCGCCTGTCGAGTGGCGAAGCCCCTGAAATCGTTGGATGCCACGGAGATTCATCGTCTCGTAACACTTTCGTAACTTCCTCCCCGTAGACGCGGGCAGGGCCTTCGGAGAATCATCCCGCCGACGCGAGAGCGTAACGGGCGGGTGCTACCCTCGCGGGATTCCTCCGTGAGCACGAGCGCGGGCTCGAGCGCGCGGGAACCTGGGGCAAGGAGAAGAGATGCGGCGACGACGGTTCCTTCTGAGCGTGCTCACGGCCGTGGTGGCCGTGGGTGGGACGATGGCCAGCGCGGCGCTCCTCATCAACGGAGCCGGGGCCACCTTCCCGTATCCCATCTACTCGAAATGGTTCGACGAGTTCCGCAAGCAGTACCCGGCGGCCGAGATCAACTATCAGTCGATCGGCAGCGGCGGCGGCATCCGCCAGGTGCTCGAGGGCACGGTCGACTTCGGCGCCACCGACGGCCCGATGACCGAGGAGCAGCTCGGCCAGGCGAAGACGCCCATTCTCCATCTCCCGACCGTGCTCGGCGCCGTGGTCGCCACGTACAACCTTCCCGGCGTCGAGAAGCTCAAGTTCAGCCCGGAGGCCCTGGCGGGGATATTCCTCGGCAAGGTGCAGGTGTGGAACGATCCGCTGATCGCCAAGGAGAACCCGGGGGTCAAGCTGCCGGCCACCGCCATCGTGCCGGTCCACCGCTCCGACGGCAGCGGCACCTCGTTCGTGTTCACCGACTACCTCTCGAAGGTGAGCCCCGAGTGGGAGAAGGGGGTCGGGCGGGGCACCTCGGTCAACTGGCCGGTGGGCATCGGCGGCAAGGGCAACGAGGGCGTGACCGGCCTCGTCAAGCAGACGCCGAACAGCATCGGCTACGTCGAGCTGGTGTACACGCTGCAGAACAAGCTGCCGTACGCCGAGATCCGCAACCGGACCGGCCGGTACGTCGCGCCCACCCTCGAGAGCGTCACGGCGGCCGCTTCGGCGGCGGCGGCCAAGATGCCCGAGGACTTCCGGGTATCGATCACCGACCCCGCGGCCGCCGAAGCCTATCCCATCTCGAGCTTCACCTGGCTGCTGATCCCGACCCGGATCGCCGACAAGGGCAAGGGCGAGGCCATCAAGCGCTTCCTCGACTGGATGCTGACGCAGGGCCAGAGCATGGCCGCCCCGCTCAACTATGCGCCGCTGCCGCCCGCCGTCGTCGAGATGGAGAAGCGGGCGCTGGACCGCATCACGGTGGGAGGCTAGGCCGCCACGAGCCACGTCGGGTCCATCCCGCCGCACCCGGTGCGCACGGGCGTCCCACCGAAGCGGCCCGCGGTCAACGGTCGTGCCCAGGTGCCGCCTCCGGGTGCCGATCGACCAGCGTCACGCTCGCTGCCGAGGCCCGCATGGCGGCGGCCCTCCCGCCTCGCAGACCTCGGGTTCCGCGGCCTGGCCGCAGGATTCGCGCTCTCGGTGCTCGCGATCACGGCGACCGTCGGGATCATTCTCTGGATCGACTCGGCGCTGGCGCGGGCCACGTTCGGCTGGTCGTTCCTGTGGACCTCGACCTGGGATCCGGTCGCGCTGCACTTCGGCGCCCTCCCCTTCATCTACGGCACGCTCGTCAGCTCGCTGATCGCGCTCGTCATCGCCGTCCCGCTCGGAGTCGGAGCCGCGATCTGCCTGTCCGAGCTGCTTCCCGTCCGGATCGCGGATCCGGCCACCTTTCTCATCGAGCTGCTGGTGGCGGTGCCGAGCGTGGTCTACGGCCTGGTCGGGGTCTTCGTCCTGGTCCCGATCGTTCGCAACGTGGGCGGCGTCGTGAGCTCGTGGCTCGGATGGATTCCGCTCTTCGCGGGGCCGGTGTACGGCATCGGTCTGCTCACCGCCGGCGTGCTGCTCGCGGTCATGATCGTTCCCTTTATCGTCGCGATCTCGCGGGAGGTGCTGCTCGCGGTGCCGCACTCGCAGCGCGACGCGGCCCTCGCCCTCGGGGCGACCCGGTGGGAGACGGTCTGGCACGTCGTCCTGCCGTATGCCCGCTCCGGGATCATGGGCTCGGTGATCCTCGCCCTCGCGAGAGCGCTCGGCGAGACCATGGCGGTGACGATGGTCATCGGGAACCGACCCGAGATCGCCGCGTCCCTCTTCGCGCCGGCATACAGCATGGCCGCCGTGATCGCCAACGAGTTCGCCGAGGCGACGGGCCGGCTGTACGTCTCGGCGCTCATCGAGGTGGCCCTCGTGCTGTTCGGCATCACCATCGTGGTGAACGCGCTCGCGCGGCTGCTGATCGCGGGCATGGGCGCGCGAGGAACGTCCGTCGCATGACCGTCGGCTCGTATCGTCGCCGGCGGCTCGTCGAGCGGATCATGTTCGGCGCCACCGGGCTCGCCGCCGCGGCGACCCTCGGCGTGCTCGTCTTCCTGCTCGGCTACATCGCCTACCAGGGCGCGTCGTCGGTGTCGCCCAGCTTCTTCTTGAACCTGCCTGCCCCCGTCGGCGAGACCGGGGGCGGAATGGCGAACGCCATCGTCGGGAGCGCGAAGCTCCTTCTCTGTGCAGCGCTGGTCGGCATCCCGGTGGGCTTCCTGGGCGGCATCTATCTCGCCGAGTACGGCCGGGGGTCGATCGCCTCGACCATCCGCTTCGCCGCCGACGTGCTCAACGGCGTGCCGTCGATCGTCCTCGGCGTGACGGTCTATGGCCTCGTCGTGCTGCCGACCGGCCATTTCTCGACGCTCGCGGGCGGCGTGGCCCTCGCCCTCATCATGATCCCGGTGACCCTGCGCGCGACGGAGGAGTTCCTCCGCATCGTCCCCGACTCGCTGCGCGAGGCCTCCCTGGCGCTCGGCGCTCCGCAGTGGGTGACCATCGTGCGGGTGGTGATCCCGGCCGGGCTGCGCGGCATCGTGGCCGGCATCCTGCTCTCCCTCGCACGCGTGGCGGGGGAGACGGCCCCGCTCCTCTTCACCGCCTTCAGCAACCGGTACTGGAGCGAGGGGTGGTTGCAGCCGACGGCGTCGCTGCCGGTCATGATCTTCACGTACGCCATCGCGCCCTATGACGACTGGCACCGGCAGGCCTGGGCCGCGGCCCTCGTCCTGCTCACGCTGGTGCTCGGGGCGAACGTCTTCGCCCGCCTCGTCTTGCGGCGAGGCACCGCTCTGGGTAGAGCCTCCTGAGCAGGGCACGCGAGTGGCAGCCGTGCCGTCAGCCATGGAGTCATCCCCCGCCACCACGCCCGCGCTCGACGCACCGGTCAAGATCGCCGTCCGCGACCTGAGCGTCTACTACGGCACCACCCAGGCGCTCAGCTCGGTTTCCCTCGACATCCCGGAGGCGCGCGTGACGGCGCTCATCGGCCCCTCGGGGTGCGGCAAGTCGACCTTCCTGCGGTGCCTCAACCGCATGAACGACCGCATCCGGGGCGCGCGGATCGAGGGCAGCGTCAGCATCGACGGCGACGACCTCTACGGGACCGACGTCGATCCCGTCGTGCTGCGCCGTCGCGTCGGCATGGTCTTCCAGAAGTCCAACCCCTTCCCGAAATCGATCTTCGACAACGTCGCCTTCGGGCCGCGGGTCCACGGGATGCGCGACCCGGTCGCGCTCCGCGAGGTGGTCGAGCGCAGCCTGCACCAGTCCGCGCTCTGGGAGGAGGTCGCCGACCGGCTGGGCTCGTCGGCGCTCGATCTCTCCGGCGGGCAGCAGCAGCGGCTCTGCATCGCGCGCGCCCTGGCGGTGCAACCCGAGGTGCTCCTGATGGACGAGCCCGCCTCGGCGCTCGATCCGATCGCCACCGCGAAGATCGAGGAGCTGATCCAGGAGCTCAAGCAGGACTATACAATCGTGATCGTGACGCATAACATGCAGCAGGCGGCTCGCGTGTCGGACTACACCGCGTACTTCTATCTCGGTCGTCTCATCGAGTTCGATGCCACGAGCGTCCTCTTCACCAACCCGAACCGGCAGGAGACCGAGGACTACATCACGGGACGGTTCGGCTGATGCCGCAGCACACGGATCGCGCGTACGAGAGCCAGCTCGGCAAGCTGCGATCGTGCCTCCTCGAGATGGGCGGCCTCGTCGAGGACCAGATCGCGCAGGCCATCCGCTCGCTCACCGAGCGGGATCCGGTCCTGGCGCACGCCACCGTCGACCGGGACCACACGGTGAACCGCCTCGACGTGGAGATCGACGAGCTGTCGATGAGGCTCATTGCCCTGCACCAGCCGGCCGCGCGCGACCTGCGCCTCATCACCACGGCCCTCAAGATCACCACCGACCTCGAGCGCATCGGCGATCTCGCCACCCACATCGCCGAGCGGGCGATCGAGCTCGCGGCCGAGCCGCCGGTCAAGCCCTACGTCGACATCCCTCAGATGGCGGAGCTCGCCAGCAGCATGGTCCATCGCAGCCTGGACGCGTTCGTGCGCGAGGACATCGAGCTGGCGCTCGAGGTGTGCGGCTCGGACGACACCATCGACCGGCTCCACGACCAGCTCTTCCGCGAGCTGCTCTCGTTCATGGTCGACGACCCGCAGGCCATCAGCCGCACCATGCGGCTGCTCTTCGTCTCCAAGTACCTCGAGCGCATCGGCGACCACGCCACCAACATCGCCGAGATGGTGATCTTCCTGGTGAAGGGGACGTCGATCCGCCACATGGACACCGTGCCGCGCGAGCTCTGATCCGCGCCGCTAGCGTTTGACCAGGGCGAGCGGGCGGACCTCGACGACGGGAGCGACGGCGGCGGGGAAGAAGACCCGCACCGTCGTACCCTGCCCGAGAGCGCTGGAGATGGCGAGCGAGCCGCCGTGCGCCTGCACGATGTGCTTGACGATCGCCAGGCCGAGCCCGGTGCCGCCCAGCTCGCGGGAGCGCGCCTTGTCGACGCGGAAGAAGCGCTCGGTGAGCCGGGGCAGGTCCTGCGCCGGGATGCCGATGCCGGAATCCTCGATGGCAATCTCTACCATGCCGGCGTGCTCGGTGCCGGACGCCAGCATGCCGCGCACCAGGACGCGCCCGCCAGCCGGCGTGTACTTGATCGCGTTGTCCACCAGGTTGATCAGGACCTGGCGGAGGCGGTCGCCGTCGGCGTGTACCGGCGGCAGCCCGGGCACGACCTGCGCCTCGACCACCACCCCGGCGCGCGCCAGCGGATCGGCGAAGATCTGCAGCACGTCGTCCACCGCGGCCCCCACCGTCACGGCATTCAACCGCATCGGCGTGCGTCCGAGCTCGAGATCGGACAGGGTGAGGAGGTCGTTGATGAGGCGCCCGAGGCGCTCGGAGTGGCGATCGATGACGGCCAGGAAGCGCCTGGCGGTCTCCCGGTCGTCCCCCGCAGCCCCGAGAAGCGTCTCCGCATAGCCCTTGATGGCGGTGAGCGGGGTGCGCAGCTCGTGCGACACGTTGGCCACGAAGTCGCGCCGGATGACCTCGAGCCGCCGGAGCTCGGTGACGTCGTGCAGCACCAGCACGAAGCCGAAGGCCTCTCCGTCGGCTCCCCGCAGTCGGGCGGCATTCACCTGCAGCGTCGGGCCCGTGCCGGCGCTGAGCGTGACGTCGCGCGAGGCGATCCCGGCTCCGCCGGCGAGCTCGCGCATCAGATCCCCCAGCGCCGGGTCGCGGCTGAGCTCGACCAGCGGGCGCCCGCGTGGTGACTCCTCGCCCGGCAGCGCCAGCAGATCCCGGGCGCGGGCGTTCATGAGGACGACGCCGCCCGTGAGATCCGTCACCAGCACCCCCTCGACCATGCCGCGCAGGATGGCCTCCAGCCGTTCGCGCTCGACGCGGAGCTCGCCGATCGTGCCGCCGATCTGCCGCGCCATCTCGCCGAGCTGGGCCTCGAGCTCGCCGACGTCGTCCGGCCGTTCCGGTGCGAGGTAGGGCGGAGCCTCACCCGCGGCGAGCTTGCCGGCGAAGCCGAGAAGCCGCTGCAGGCGCCGCAGCAGGCGGCGCGCGAGAACCAGCGCGACGCCGGCCGCGACGAGCAGCCCCGCCAGGAGGCTGGCGGCCAGCACCCAGCGCGTCTGGGTGACGGCGTCCCCGACCGAGATCAGCGGCACCGCCGCGCGCACGACCCGGAGGTCGCCGCCGTGCGCCTGGCGGATCGCCGCGTAGAGCAAGCGGTCGCCGGACGGCCCGTCCGCGCGCACCGCGTGGCCCCTGCCGGTGGCGAAGGCGTCGCGCACCTCGGGCCCATCCTCGACCCGAGCGGCCGCTCCGGCGGCGCGGGTCGAGTCGCACAGCATGCGTCCGGCCGCACCGATCACCGCCACGCGCAGGCCGGCGGCGGTAGAGATGCGCGCGCACGCGTCCTCGAGCTGCGTCCCTTCGACCCATGGAACGGCCTCGCCCACCAGCAGAGCCTCCGTGGCCACGCGCTCCTGCAGCGCCTCGATCTGGCGGCGCTCGAGCCGCATCCACAGCCACGGAGCCGCCACCAGCAGGACGCCCGCGAGCGCCGCCAGCGTCGGCACCAGGAACTGGAGGGCGAGCCTAGGACTCCAGCGCGTCGGGGTTGAACTTGTATCCAACACCGCGAACCGTGACGATGAGTTCGGGGGCGGCATCATCTCGCTCGATCCGCTTGCGCAGGCGGCGGATGTGCACGTCGACGGTGCGGGGCTCGACGTGCACGTCCTGGCCCCAGACCAGGTCCAGCAGCTGCAAGCGGTCGTAGACCCGGTACGGGTTCCGAACGAAGAACTTGAGCAGCTCGAATTCCCGCAACGAGAGGTTGGCGGCCTGGGTCTCGACGAAGACCTCGTACGTGTCGAAGTCCATGCGCAGCCGGCCACGCTCGAAGATCTCGTGAGGCTGGGGCACGTCCTCGCCGTGCGTCCGTCGCAGCACCGCCTTCACCCGCGCTACCATCTCGCGGGGACTGAACGGCTTCGTGATGTAGTCGTCGGCCCCCATCTCGAGGCCGATTACCCGATCGACCTCCGCGGCCCGGGCGGTGAGCATGATGATGGGGATGGCGTGTGTCGCCTCGGTGCTGCGAAGCCGCCGGCAGACCTCGAGGCCGTCGGTGCCCGGCAACATGATGTCGAGCACGACCAGCGCCGGTCGTTCCCCCGCGACCTGGGCCAATGCGCTCTCGCCGGTGTCGGCTTCCCGAACGGTGTAGCCTTCCTGTTCTAGATGGAAGTGGACGAGCTCGCGGATGTCCTTCTCGTCCTCGACCACGAGGATCGTTCGCTTGAGTGACACGGATGGCTCTTCGGCAGCGATCGTATCGCCGTGCTGTGACGTTGGCGTTACCGCGACGTGAACTTCGGCAGGCGGTGGCCGGCCAGCACATTGGCCATGCCGGTCCGCCCGCTCGGCCCGACTCCTAACCGGCCCGCGGCCCCTCGGCAACCATGAACCCCGGCCAAGTCCGTGGATGCCTTGACTGCCGCCGCACCGTTGGGGAATGAGGGACCATGCCACGGAGGGGTGAGGACGCGGACACCTCGGGCGAGGGTACCTCCTGGATCGTGCTGAGGCACACTCCGGCTGAAGGCCTGGGGTTGCTGGCCAACGCGCTCCGGGACTACGGGGTCCACCACCGCGTACTCGACGTCCCGCGCGGCGACGCACTGCCGAAGGACATCCGGGGCGTGGGTGGGGTGATCGTGCTCGGCGGTCCGATGGCCGTCTACGAGAGCGAGCGCTATCCCTTCCTGCAGGCCGAGACCGCGTTCGTCGAAAAGATGATCGCCGCCGGCCGGCCGGCGCTGGGCCTATGCCTCGGTGCCCAGCTCATCGCGCAGATCCTCGGTGCCCGGGTCTTCCCGGGCGAGCAGCGTGAGGTGGGATGGGCGCCGGTCGAGCTCACGGAGGAGGGGCGCGACGATCCGCTCCTGGTCGGCCTCGGCGATACGCTCACCGTGTTTCATCTCCACGGCGACACCTACGAGCTGCCGCCCGACGCCATTCATCTCGCGCGCTCGGAGCGCTACGAGCAGCAGGCGTTCCGCCTGGGCGACACGGTCTATGGCTTCCAGTTTCATCTCGAGTTCACCGAGGCGATCATCTCGCGGCTCGTCAACGAGCCGGAGGCGCACCGCTACCTCACCGAGGCGGGCGTCGACCCGAAGGAACTTCTGGCGAAGACGGCGGCGCACGTCTCGGAGCTGGCTGACGTGGCCCACGAGGTCTTCGGCCGCTACTTCGGCCAGTGCGGTCTCTAGCGGGCTCCGGCGCGCTCGTACTGGTGGCGCCGCACGGCGGCCGGCGTGACTACGACCGGCGCCCGTGGGGAAGCGCGCCCCTCAAGGTGAACGACCTCCACACGGCGTCGCTCACCGAGGAGCTGGCGGCCGCCTCGGGAGCCTCGGCGCTCATCAACGACGACCTCGACCGCAACGACACCGATTTGAACCGCCTCGGCGAGGCGCACGAGCGCGCCCCCGAGTTCCTCCAGCAGCTCGGCGACCTGCTCTCCGCCACGATCGCGCGCCACGGGCACGCTACCGTCCTCACGGTTCACGGCTGGAACGTGATCCAGCCCGTGGTGGATCTGGGTTTCGGCTGCACGGCGGGGACGCCGGTCGGGAAAGCGGCGGCGGTGTCACCGGCGTTCGCGGCCCTGGCGCTCCCCGCGTTCGTGGACGCCTGTTCCGTGCGCGGCATCGCGGCCACGCTCGGCGCGCGCTATCCCGCCAGGGGGCGTGAGAACCTGATCCAGCTCTTCACCCCGCGCTACCGCGACGACCCTCGGGCGCTGGTCCGCCACCTCGCCGCACTCGGCACGCGCACCAACGCGGTACAGCTCGAGCTCGGCGTCCCGCTCCGCTGGCGGGGTAGATGGCGGCAACGGCTGATCGAGGCCTGCATGGCCACGCTGCCGGCGCTTGTCGCGGAACCCGGGCCGGCCACCGCGAACCCGTCTTCGATCGTGCCCCACGCGGCCAAGCCGCGCCGGTACACCCTCGAGATCACCGCCGATGGTACGAGCGGGCTCATCGCGCTCGACGCGGCCGGCGCTCGGCTCCTGCTGTTTCCCCCCGAGGGCGGTCTGGCGCTCTTCACGGGCGAGCGCACGGGGGGAGAGGACTCGGCACGGGTCGGCGGCTTGCGCATCGTTGCGGGAGCACCCGGTGCCCTGCAGGTGCGCTTCACCGGACCCATGCTCCGGTTCCCGGACACGACGCCGTTCCTCGATCTGGAGCGCGGCATGGCCGGTGCGGCGCTCGTCGAGCACGCCGACGTGGCGCTCGACTTCCTCGCCGTCCATGCCGGCGGGAGCGACGTGGCGGAGTTCGGCGTCGTGCGCGGGCGGGCCACGCTGGACGGCCGCACGCTGCATCTCGACGGCCGTGGCTTCGCGTCGGCCGGCGCGAGCGCCGCCCCGTGGCCGCGCGTACGCGCGAGCCTCGACCTCGGGGGCGGCGACCGGCTGTCGGTTCTGCTCGACCTGGCCACGTCCGATGCCAGCGGCTTCCTCTGTCGCGCCGGCCAGCACCTTCCCGTCGTGAGCGCGAGCGCACGGCTCGGCGATGGCGAGGATCCGCTCTCCGGCTTCGCGCTCGACGTCGAGGTCGCGGGCGGCGAGCGCCTGGCCCTCCGACCGGAGCCGGTACGTCGCCTTCCCGTCGTCCGCGGCGGGGCGCCCGTCCCCATCCGGCTGCTCTACGCCTCGTGCCGCCTCCCGGGCGTCGCCGGGCCTGCGGGGTGGTGCGAGATCGGGGGAATCTGACCGGCGGGGCAGCGCTCGTGCACGGCTGCCATGGTCGTGCACCTCCGCTTCCGGGCGGTCTCACAAGCTCTCGGTATCCCTGGGGCTTTACCGGGCACCCCCATTGCTCGTAAGTAACCCGTGGTGCACCGCTGCTCGCCGGTTCCCGCTCGTCCCCCGCTCCTGGCCGCCCTCCTCTGCGCAGTCCTCGCCGCGCCCGCCGGCGCCGCGTCCAAGGCGACCGTCGCCTACCTGGGGCAGGCCGTCCCGGGCGGTGGGGTCTTTGCCGGCCCGAGCTTCGTCGGTGAGCCGTCGGCGGCCGGCAACGGCTGGATCGCCTTCCGCGCCCAGGTGGTGGGCAGCACCACCGAGCAGGTCGTGGTCGCCAACCTGGCGACCCATGAGCGCAACGTGGTGGCGAGCGTCGGCGGCATCGTCAGCAAGGACATCGGCAAGGTGAAGCAGCTCCTCGGCCGGCCGACGGTCAACGCACGCGGTGATGTCGCGTTCGCCGCCGTCATCACGCCGCCCGACGATGTGAAGATCGACCCGACGGCGCCCACGCCGGCGGGAATCTTCCTCTACAGCAAGGGCACCCTCACGGCCGTCGCGGCCTCCGGGCTCGACATTCCGGGCCTCGGCGTCCTCGACATCACGACGCAGATCAACTTCAACGCCGATCTGAGCTCCATCGACATCGCCGAGCGCACGCCGGCCCTGAACGACAACGGCGACGTCGCCTTCGTCTCCGCCACGCAGACGAGCACCAGCTCCGGCGGCGCCGTGTTCGTGCGCCGGGCGGGACAGTCCATGATCACGCCGGTCATCAAGCTTGGTGATGCCTACGGCGCGGGAACCTTCCAGGTGCTCGGGCCGCCGGCCCTGAACAACTCCGGCACGCTCGCGTTCCACGGGTTCGTCGATGGGGGAGAGACCCTCGATGGGATCTTCGAGCTCCAGGGTGGAGCGCTGTCTCTTCTGATCCGGGACGGCGCATTGCCCGATCAGTTCCCGGCAACGTTCAGGGCCGATCCGCTCGCGGAGTTCGACGATGTGGTCGCGCTCAACGACGCCGGCGACGTCGCCTTCACCGCCGGCCCGCTGTTCGACAACTCGATCGACTCGAGCTTCAGCGACACGGGCAGCTCGGGGGTCATCGTGATCCACGCCGGCGCGCCTCTCCTGGTCGGATTCCCGGGCGAGCCCGTCGGCGGTCCCGCGGCGGCCATCGCCAAGATCGCGGCCCTGAACCTGGGACCGGACCAGGGCTCGCGCGTTGCGCCGCCGAGCTTGATGCCGGACGGCAAGGTCGTCTTCTTCGCGCAGATCAACGGCGGCAGCGCCCAGATGATCCTGCGCGCCGACCCCGTGACACAGACCCTCACACCGCTGGTCACCTTGGGGGGCACCGCGCCGAGCACGACACCGGCTGGCGGCACGTACGAGGCCGCGACCTCCGCACCTGCGGTCGACGCCGCGGGCGCCATCACCTTCAGTGCGCGTATCGACGGTGCGACGACCAGCGAAGCCCTGATCTGGGATCCGCCCGGCGGCGCCGCCCAGGCCATCCTGATCGGCGACGCGGTTCCAGAGCCCTCCAGCGGCTTCTTCGGCGGCCCGCCGTTCTTCCCACCCAAGCTGAACGACGCCGGAGACGTGGTCTTCAAGAGCTACGTGGCGAAGGGCCCGGGGCTGGGCATCTTCCGCTACCGGCAGGGCGCGCTGCAGGCGCTGGTGCGGATCCAGGACGCCGCCCCGCTGCCGCCGGCAGAAGGTGCGGCACTCCCGCCGCGCTTCACGAACCTGGTGGGCGATCCGAGCCTCAACGCCCACGGTGACATCGCGTTCGCCGCGACCGTCGAGGGAAAGGGCCGCGGAGTCTTCGCCACCACCGACGGCACGGTGCGTGCCATCGCCATGCCGCTCGACAGTCTGCTGCCGGAAGATCCGGCGCGCCCCGCGGCCTTCTTCCGCACGATCGCAGCCAACCCGGCGCTCGCGGACTCGGGCGCCGTCGCGTTCCGCGGCACCATCCAGTACTGCAACCCGATCGATTGTACCGACGCTTCTCTCGACATCAGGGAGAGTGACGTGTTTCTGGCCGACCGGTCCGGCATCCACGTCATCGCTGCGCAGGGTCGCGATTCCGGCGTCGGCGGCCAGCCGTTCTTCGCCTTCCACGATCCCTCGATCATGGGCGACCAGATCGCCTTCCGCGCCAGCGTGGGACGGTTCCAGCCCAGCCGGAATGGCCTCTTCCTGGTCGACCCCATCGGCGTGCGGCCAGTCGCCGCGGAGCAGCAGGATCTGGGTGGCATGACCGTCAGCAGCCTCTCCGGCCAGCCGGACTTCGACGGAGCCGGCGACGTGTTCTTCTCGGCCAAGGTCATGCTCCCGGACACGACCAGCCGCGGCGTGATCCTTCGCCTCGCGCCAGGTGGCTTCCAGACGATCGCGCAGACCGGTATCCCCGGTCCGGAAGGCGGCCGGCTCCGCAGCCTCGCCCGACTGAGCACGAGCAGCAACGGGCACGTCGCCTTCCGCGCCAACTTCGAGGCCCTCAGCGGCGGCATCTCCGCCCTCCTCCTCGCCGGCGATTCGAAGCTGCGCTCCTTTCTCCGCATCGGGGAAGGCGGTGGCCCCGACGTCGATGGGCGAATCACGAGCTTCAACCAGAACGTGTCGCTGAACGCGTCCGATCAGGTCGCCCTGCTCGCCACCGTCGGGGGGGCCAAGGAGGACCGGCAGAGCGCGATCTTCCTCGCCGCACCGTCGTCGCTCACGGTGCACAACCTCACCATCAAGCGTGGCAAGGGCAGCCTCTCCGACATCCTGAGCGGAAAGCCGCGGGACGGGGTCCGGTTCTCGGCCGTGCTCCGGCCGGGCAATCTGCCGAAGTCGACGGATACGAAGAAGAGCAAGTTCGGCCGGCAGCTGGTCGCCGTGGCGGTCGCCGACACCAAGGGCACCCTCTGGTCGGCCGTGCTCCCCCCGAAGCAGGTCGCGCTGCGCGGTCAGACGCTGGTCGTCAAGGGCGAGGGTCGCAAGCGCGTCCGCGCGCTGCGGGTTCGCCTCGGGAAGGACGGCACGATCCGCCTCGCCGTACGCTCGGTTCCCATCGATCTGGCCTCTACCGCCGGCGGGCTGCATCGCACCGACAGCAACGGATCGATCATCCTCGAGCCGCCGCTGAGCGTGCGCGTCGACGTCGGCGGGACCGGCGGATCGGCGGTGCCCTGCGTTCTCCAGGGGCAACGCTACGTCTGCGGCGGCTGAACGCCGCCGCGGCGTCCAGCCGGGAAGACGCGCTCAGACCGCGATCGCGGCGGGCCGCTTGAACGCCGTCCAGCCGCGGTCGCAGGACAGCACGGCGCCGGTCAGACTCGAGGCCTCGTCGGAGGCCAGGAACACCACCAGAGCGGCGATCTCCTCCGGGGACTGCAACCCGGTGGCGTGATCGCGGGCGAAGGCGTCGCGGAACACGTCGCTGCCGAAGATGAGCGCGTTCATCGGCGTGTCCACGTAGCCGGGGCAGATGGCGTTCACGCGGATGCCGAGCGCCCCGCAGCCCGGCGCGAGCGAGCGCGTGAGGCCGGCAACGCCCGCCTTGGAGGCCGCGTAGGCGTCCATCATGCCCAGCGGCAGCACGGCCATGGAAGAGGCGGTGTTGATGATCGCCGCACCGGGCCGCCCGGCCAGTACCGGGATGGCATACTTGCAGCACAGGAAGACGCTGGTGAGATTCACGCGAAGCACCCACTCCCAGTCGTCCTCGGCGATCTGCGGCGTGAACCCATCGCGGCCCACGGGCGCGATGCCGGCGTTGTTGTAGAGAACGTCGAGGCCGCCGAGCCGGGCCACCGTCTCCTCGATCAGGCGCTTCGCCTGTCCGCGGTCGCCGGCGTCGGCGGGGATGCCGACGCCTTCACCCCCCGTTGCACGGATGGCTGCCACGGTGGCCTCCGTGGAGGCCGGGTCGAGGTCGCTCACCACCACGCGGGCGCCCTCGTGGGCCAGGGCCAGGGCTCCGGCGCGGCCGAGGCCGGAGCCAGCGCCCGTGACGAGAACGATGCGGTTCTGGAGGCGCATGCGGCGGCTATAGCACAGGTATCGACCTGGAGGCGGCCTCCGCCGCCGGAGCGCGTGATGAGGTGCTCGAGCAGGGGAGTCAGATCGCTCTGATCGAGGGCGGACTCCAGTTGCCGCACCGTGCCTCGGAGCTGCGCCAGGTCGAGATCGTCCCGATGCGCCGTGAGGATCGCCAGGCGTCGAACGCCGCGAGCAGCTCAGCGACCGGGGAAGCCACGCGCGGCCCGCTCGAGCTTCCCGTTCAGCTCGAGGTGGTGGGCGAGGTCGTCGGCTCGCTCGCGAGGACTCGGCCAGTCGGGCCGCGCGCGGGTCACCCGCCAGCGCGCATCCAGAAACGACGAAGCGCCGGAGAGCGGGCCCGTTGGACCCGCCCTCCGGCGCTCGGTGACTATCCGGGGGAGCTCTCCGCTCCGCGAGGGGAAGCTAGTTTCCGCAGGCCGATCCGGGCGCGCAGCTGGCGCACTGCTGGACGCAGTCGCTGTAGTTGAAGTTGCACTGGTCGAGCGCCGGCTGCACGTTCGCGGAGCACGTCGTCTGGCAGGTCAGACGGTCGATACGCTTCTGCGTCGCGCAGCCGAGCGGATCGGGATTGTCGTTGCAGGCAGTGACGGCCGCCTTGAAGGCGTCGTTGCAGGCCGCGTTGCAGTTGGAGCGGTCGCTCTGGGGATTGGTCACGCAACCGGTCAGAGCGCTCTGACAGGCGTTGGCGCATGCCTGACCCGGGCCGAAGCAGGCGGCGCGGTCGGCGGCGTACTGATCCAGCCGGTCGGTTCGCAGCTTCTTGAGATCCGTGGTGAGCGACTTGCGGGCGTTGTTCAGGCACTGCTTCGTCACGGACGTGAAGGCGTTCGCCTTCGGTACCTGAAGTGCGAAGCTCGAGAGCGCAACGAAGGCGGCGGCGGCTACGGCGAAGCGTCGGGTCATTCTGTTCGTCCTCCCTGGTCCGAGTACAGTCCCTGGACGGGGACTGTGGTCCCCCCCTGGATGGCCGGTCTATCGGCCAGCGAATAAAGCACGACTGGTGCCAGAAACACCAGCAAAATCCTGGGCGATTTGGCTACCCCCGGGAGACCATCCACTGCATCTCCGCAGAATCGTGCAGCTTCGCATCGGCCCCTCGGTCCGAAGGGAGGGGCTTAATACCTTCGGACGACCCGCTCTCAGAGCCAGCCGGCTCGTTTGAACTGGCGGTGGAGCATCCACATCAACCCGCCCATCACGCCCAGGGCGATCGGATAGGCGAAAGGGAAGTGGAGCTCCGGCATGGTGTCGAAGTTCATGCCCCAGATGCCGACCAGGAGGGTCGGCACGGCGAGGATGCCGGCCCACGAGGCCAGCTGCTTCATGATGTCGTTCTGGCGGATGGAGATGAGCGACAGGTTGGCCTCGAGGGCGCTGGAGAGCAGCTCGCGCTGCGCGTCCACCGTCTCGTTGATGCGCACGACGTGGTCGTAGACGTCGCGCAGGTACGGCCGCACCTCGTCCGGGATGAGCTGGTGCCCGTCCCACCGGGTCAGGCGGTTGCAGATCTCGACCAGCGGCGAGACGGCGCGCTTCACCATGATCAGCCGCCGCTTGATGTCGTAGATGCGCCGGGTCGTGTCGCGGTGCACCCGGTCCCCGAAGATGTGCTTCTCGAGGGTCTCGATGCGGTCCTCCATGGCGTCGACGACCGGGAAGTAGTTGTCCACCACGAAGTCGAGGATGGCGTACAGCACGAACCCGGGGCCGAGGCCGAGGTGCTGCGGCGTCGCCTGGCAGCGGGTGCGCACCGCCGCGTACGAGGCCGTGTCGCCGTGCCGGATCGACACCACGTAGCGCGGGCCCAGGAAGACGTGCGTCTCGCCGCGCTCGACTCTGCGCTTCTCGTGGTCCCAGCGCGCCGTCCGCAGCACCATGAAGAGGCCGTCGCCATACTCCTCGACCTTCGGACGCTGGTGCGCCTGATGGGCGTCCTCGATTGCCAGGTCGTGCAGGCCGAGCTGGGCCTGCACGGTGCGCAGCTCGTCCTCCGTGGGCTCGAAGAGGCCCATCCAGACGAAGGCGCCGTTCCGCTTCGACCACTCGCCCACCTGATCGAGCGCCACGTCGGCGATGCGGCACCCGCCCTCGTACGCCGCGCAGTCGACGACCATCGACCCTTCCAGCCCCACCGCTTCGCCGCGTCAGCCGGCGCAGCCGTTCAGGCAGCCGTTCAATGCCTCGCCGCAGCGCTGCTTCGCCGGCTGCGCCGTCCCGCTGCAGCGCTGCTTGCAGGCGGTTGCCCTGGAGGCGGCGTCCTTCCGGCAGCTCTCCATGTCTGCCTGTCCCTTGCACTTGATCGCGGCCGTCCTCTCGTCCGACGCGCACGAGACCCGGCAGTCCTTCTGGTTGGTCTGCGGATTCTCCAGGCAGCGGTCGTGGTCGGCGATGCAGCCGCGGACGCAGGTGTTGCCCGGACCGAAGCAGGTCTGCAGGCTGGTCTCGAAGTTCTTCGTGCAGCGAGCGACCGCGTCCTGCATGCAGGTGCTGCGATCGGTCCGGGCGGCTCGCAGGCACCTCGCGGCGTCCGCGCCGCCGGCCTCGCCGCGCAGCGCCAGCATCGCGGTGAGCGCGAGCGGCAGCGCGGCGAGGACGGCGCGGCGGAGCGGCACGATCAGGACTTGCTCATCGTCCAGTCGACCTTGGTGTCTTCCTTGG
The DNA here is from genome assembly GCA_963815115.1 of uncultured delta proteobacterium. Taxonomy (GTDB): domain Bacteria; phylum Desulfobacterota; class Binatia; order DP-6; family DP-6; genus CAVQLX01. The sequence continues at coordinate 513,437 of CAWFFN010000008.1, forward strand.
GCTTGATGCTGACCTTCTCGGTCTTCTTGCCGAGCTGGCTCTGCCACACCTCGACCTCGTAGTCGCCGGCGGGCAGGTCGCCGATCTTGAAGGTGCCGTTCGCGTCCGTCACGGCGTAGTACGGGGTGTCCATCGACATCCAGTACGCGTGCATCCAGGGATGCGCGTCACACTTGACCGAGATCGGCCACTCGGGCTTCTCCACCTTCCACTCGATCTTCTTCTGGAACTTCGGCTGGGCGCGGTTGGCCTCGGGGTTCTCCTTCCCCATCACGTGCACGTTGTGGAGGATGCCGTCCGAGTTCAGGATCTCGATCGTGCTGCCGGCCGGGAAGGCGAGGACGTGCGGCGTGTACTCGCACCCCTTCTGGTCGAACGTGATGGGCTGGGCCGGGACCTCGAGTGCCTTCCCCTTGGCCGCCTTCACGACCACCATGACGTCCCGGATGCCGCCGCCGGAGCCCACGACCAGGTCGTCCTTGGTCTTGTTCTGCCCGCACACCTCGTTGTCCTTCGTGACGTCGAACTTCTCCGGCTCCGGCGCCGTGCCCGAGTACTTGACGGTCCCGGACAGCGTGCCGCCGTCCGTGACGGCGGTGGCCTCGTAGGCCCACAGCTCGGGGGCGAGGGCCCCCGCGCCGATCAGCACGGCGAGCCCGAGACCGGTGACCAGAATGCTGCTCCTCATCGCGGATCCTCCTTCGGTTGAGCGGGTGGTTGGACGTCGATCGATGCTACTGCGTGCCATGGGGGCCGGCCGCCACGACGTCGGCCGCCCGCGCCGACGGGGCGGCAGCCGTCCCGTCGGCCGGCTTGGCGGCGGGCGGAGTGGCTGCCTCCGGCACGCCGAGCGAGATCACGAAGTCGCGCAGGGCCAGGATCTGCTCGTCGTCGTTCCCGCCCAGGATGTCGGGCGGCCCATCGGGATTGTCGGGATCGGCGTAGAATGTCGGCATCCTCGTGCCGGGCAGCAGCTTCTGCGGATCATGGATCCACTTGACGATCCAGTCGGGATAGAGCCGGCTCGCCGCCATGGCGAGGTTCGGCGCCCAGCTGTCGGGCGATCCCTCGGGGTTCTGCGACCCGTGCACGTGGCACGAGAAGCACGAGAGGTAGTCCTTCGACGCGAGCTGCTTGCCGGCCTCGACGTACTCGGGCCGGAGCATCGCCTTGTCGATGTGGACGAAGGGCACCGAGACGTGATCCATCGCCGCGAAGTAGCGCACCAGCGTCGTCGCGCTCTCGCCGTCGAGCGGGAACGTGGGCATGCGCACCTCGAGCCAGGGGCGAATCGGGGTCGGGCCCTTCAGGAAGTTGAACAGCCACGTCTCCTGGACCTTCTGTCCCTCCCCGATGAGGTTCGGGGGCGCCAGGGTGAGCCGGTCCTCGTACAGGCGGCGGATGTCTCCGCCCCGACCGTCGATGATGTGGCACCCCGTGCAGTTGAAGCGGGCGACCCTGCGCTCCCCTTCGACGATGCGCTTCAGGTCCTCGCCGCTCTGCACGTACTGCTGCGGCACCTTGCGCTCCGTCCGGCTGGTGAGGAAGACGCGGAGCGCGATGACGTCCTCGTCGGCCAGATCGAACTGCGGCATGACCTGCTCGATCCACTTCGTCGCGTAGCCGCGCGGCTCCTTGATCTTGTGGAACGTGAAGACGTCCCAGCTCTCGTCCAGGTCGGTCCGGTCGCCGAAGAAGAGCTCCTCCCTCGACTTCGAGCCGTAGGTCGACAGCTCCGCGCCGATGCGTGACTCGCTCTCCATGCCGGGGATGTCGTGGCAGCCCGGGCAGCCGTACTTGCGCACCAGCTTCTCGCCGTCCGCGATGTTCACCGGATCGGCGAGCCGCGTCTCCAGGCCGTCGGGAGCCGGCGCGCGCTGGCCGAGGGTCATCAAGTAGGCGGTGATGGCGCGGGCCTCGTCGTCGGACAGGCGCAGGCTCGGCATGCGCGCCACCTCGGAGAAGCCGTGCGGGTTCTTGATCCAGTGGTAGATCCAGCGACCGTCGGTCTTGGCGGCGATCTCCGACAGGTTCGGCGCGATGTCCTTGTTGGCGCCGAGCTGCCCCGCGATCTCGTCGGGCGCGAGCGCATGGCAGGCACGGCAGCCAAGGTTGTCCATCAGCTGGCGTCCGTGGGTGACGAGGTCGGCGCTGCTGACGATGCCCGGGTCGGGATTGCTCTCGAGCCACTGCGCGCTCGGGCCCTTCGTCGTGGAGAGCAGGTAGGCGGTGACCTTCTCCGCTTGCTCCGGGGAGAACATGAAGTTCGGCATGCGCGTCCGCGGTCGGACCTCGTGCGGGTTGGTGATCCAGCGAACCATCCAGCCATGGTCGTCCTTGGCGCCGATGCGGCGCAGCGACGGCCCGATGGCGGTCACGCCGTTCTCCTTGAAGAGGTCCTCGTAGCCGTCGGAGAGATGGCATCCGTGACAGCCGAGGTCGACGAAGAGCTTCTCGCCCCGCGCCAGGACCGGCGCACCCTCGAGGGTCTGGACGCTCGGGTGACACTTGATGCAGTTCGCCTGCATCTTCGGTCCGCGGAAGAGCGCCCACTCCTCGCGCAGGTGTACCTCGTGGAGCTTGCCGTCGGCGTCGTAGTAGTCGCAGTGAGCGGCCTTCTCGCTGTTCACCGCCGTGCCGTCTCCGTTGTGACACGCCGTGCAGCCGAACTTGTCCGGATCGTGCTTGCCGAGGAAGAGCTCCCGCTTGGGGTGGGTCTTCCAGGGATTGGGCTGGTCCTCGAAGCCCGGCTTGTTGATGCCGCTGTGGCAGCTCGGACACCGGTCGACGCGCGCGACGGGCTGGTTGTAGGCGTTGCGATCGAACCCCTCCAGCACCACCTGCTGGATCTTGGGAATCTTGGGCTGCCACTGGGTCTTCACGAACGGCGGCGACAGGCTGGGACCCGGGAAGCGCCCCAGCGAGATGTTCTCGAGCTTCTGCTCCAGCTCGTCGCGCTTGGTGCGGAGCTTGGCCAGCGTGTCGTCGGCGGTCTTGATCGCGCTCTCCTTGGCCTTGAGCTGGTTGCGCAGGTCCTCGATGTGTCCCTGCGAGTCGGCGTAGATCTTCTGGCGGTCGACCTGCAGCGCGCTCTTCTGCTGGATCCGTTCCAGGATCGCGTCGGTCGGCCGCCCGTGGTGCTTGGCGTCGTCGAAGAGAAAGCGCAGCTCCTCGAGCTCGCTCTTGATGAAGCGCAGGTTCAGGTCCTTGCTCTGGTCGGCGCGGACGGCGTCGTCGAGCTCGCGCTGGAGCGCGGCGATCTGCTTGGCCGTCTCGCCGGTCGACACCTCGCTGCGCGCGGCGGCGAGCTGCTTCTCCGCCTCCTGGTAGGCCGGGTCGGCGGCCAGGCGCTGGTCCTCGGCCCCGACGGCGTCCTCGACCCGGCTGATCTCGAGCCGGCTGAAACCCGCTTGCCACTTCTTCCACGGCCGCCGGAAGATGTTGTCGTCCGCGACCGCCCACAGGGCGCCCACGAAGAGGAGCAGCGAGAGCACGAGCCAGAGCGCGCCGTAGGAGCGCTTCTCGTCATCCTGGGGGGTGGTGTCGCGGCGCGGCATGTCGATCAGCTCAGACCTTCCGTTCGAGCAGGCGGCCGGCGGCGAACACCGCCATCCCGGCGAGCGTCATGTAGAGCTCGTTCCACATGTCGTCCCGCGCGATCCCGCTGTAGAGGGCATAGCCCACGTACGTGAAGCCGGCAGCCTGGAGTATCTTCGAGAAGAGCCACATCTCGCATCGCCGTGGTCAGCCTCGCGCGCGAGCCCCCTCCTCAGATGTTGATGCTGAAGTACTGCGTCTTCAGCACCATGATGTACTTGATGTTGAAGAGGTGCCGGAAGGTCATCTTCGTGATCACGGCGACCATGTTGGCGAGCAGGAACCAGGTGAGCGTGAAGCGGGCCCAGCCCCACCGGGCCATGAAGTCGTCGAACTCCGCTCCCTTCACACGCCGGCACAACCAGTAGAAACCGACGAAGGTCAGCACGAAGAAGAGGATCACGAGCCCGAGGCCGACCAGGAAGGCGGTCGTCTCGCTGCGCACGCCGAGCAGGAACGGCAGGTCGACGTTGGTGAGCGACTCGACCTTGTGCGGGTCCCACTTCTCCCAGAACCAGAACCAGTTCCAGCCCGGGCCGCGCAGGAAGGTCCCGATCACGATCAGCGACACCCAGAGGATGTGGAATCCCAGGATGAACGTCAGCAGCTCCCACTTGCGGTCCTGCCAGCAGTAGTAGCCGTTGCCCTTCGGGTTGATGTCGATGAACGGGATCACCATGAGCCCGATGATGATGAACGTCGGGAGCACGACGCCTGCGTGCCACGGGTCGAAGAAGACGAGCATCTCCTGCAAGCCGAGGAAGTACCACGGCGCCTTCGACGGGTTCGGCGTGCGCGTCGGGTTGGCCGGCTCCTCGAGCGGGGCGTCGACCAGGAGCGCCCAGACGAGCAGCAGGAGCACGATGACGAGCGAGCACAGGAACTCGCTGCGCACGAGGAACGGCCAGGTGTGCACCTTGTCGTCGCCGGGCCCCGTCGCCTTCTTGATCGGGACCTCGATCCGCTTACCCGCCAGCGCGCTGAGCGGGGCCTTCGCCTCGGGCGTCGCCATCGTCAGCTCTCCTCCTCCTCGCGCTCGGCCGAGCGTCGCGCGGACCAGAAGATCAGGACCAGCACGAGCACGAAGAAGAACGGCAAGGTCATCACGCGGCCCCCGGGCACGAGAAACGACAGCACCATCAGGACCAGCGCGGCGATCGTGTACTTCAGCTCGGAAGGCATCGGCCCGGTCCTAGAGCGCGGGGCCGGAGAAGCCGTCGCGCCGGATGCGCCAGAAGTGGACGGCCAGAAAGAGACTGGTGACGAGGGGGATGAAGATGCAGTGCAGGATGTAGAAGCGCAGCAGCGTGTGCGGCCCGATCTCGCCGCCGCCGAAGAGGAAGGCGCGGGCGTCGTAGACGTTGTTCAGGCCCGGGATGAGCTCGTGTCCGGGCCCCTCGTGGCCGAGGATGGGCGTCGCCCGGCCCATGTTGGAGCCCACGGTCACGGCCCAGATCGAGAGCTGGTCCCAGGGGAGGAGGTAGCCGGTGAAGGAGAGGAGCAGCGTGAGCACCAGGAGGAGCACGCCGACCACCCAGTTGAACTCGCGCGGAGGCTTGTACGATCCCGTCAAGAAGACGCGGAACATGTGCAGCCAGACCGCGATCACCATGCCGTGCGCCGCCCAGCGGTGCATGTTCCGCATGAGCATGCCGAAGGGCATGTCGTACTCGAGGTACTTCATGTCGGCATACGCGTACTCGGCCGTCGGCCGGTAGTAGAACATGAGATAGACGCCGGTGACGACCGTGACCAGGAACATGAGGAACGTGATGCCTCCCATGCACCAGGTGAAGCGGAGCCGCGTGGCGTGCCGCCGGACCTTGGAGGGATGGAGATGGAGGAACACGTTGCCCGACACCATGAGCACGCGGTTGCGCGGAGTGTCGTCGTAGCCGTGGCGGAAGATCGATTTCCAGACCGGCGACTCGGTGATCTGCAGCTTCAGCTCTTCCCACTTGGACATCGCATCACACCTTCAGGAACGCGCCGGGCTTGGACCACTCGCCCTTCTCGTAGAGGTACTTGACGCCCTTGTCGACGATGAGCTGGCCGTCCTCGGCCCTGGCGACCTTGACCCGCTCGAGCGGCCGCGGCGCCGGCCCCTCGAAGTTGATGCCGCTCTTGTAGAAGCCGCTGCCGTGACAGGGGCACTTGAACTTGTTCTCCGCCACCAGCCAGCGCGGCGTGCAGCCGAGATGGGTGCACTTGGCAAAGATCGCGTAGATGCCCTCGGCCTCGCGCACGATCCACACCCGCTGGTCCTTCTGGAACTTCGTGCTCACCTCCCCGACCGTGAAGTCGGTGGGGAGGCCGGCCTTGAAGGAGGTCGGAGGCTGAAAGAGGACGCGAGGAAATGCGGAGCGAACGGCGGCGAGAAGCGAGATGCCCGAGAACGCGCCGAAGATCGCCCAGCCGAAGCGTCCGAAGACGTCGCGGCGCGACCACAGGCCGGCGAGGTTCGCCTTGGCCCGCGCGGCCTTCTCGCGCTCGAGCGTCTGCTCGATGCGGCGCTGGTCCGCTGTCGCCGCCTTCTGCTCGGCGGATGCTGGCTTAGCCATCGGAACCGGTTCCTTTCAGCCTCGAATCATGCCTCGGGGTGGCGCTTGGGTGTTCGTCACGAGCGCCGGAGCAGCGTGGCGAGCACGCCCCACACCCCGAGCACCAGCGCGATGGCGAGGAGCACCAGCCCCACGGGGGGAAAGAGTAGCAGCGCCGGGAGCGCCAGCACTCCGAGCAGGAGACCGAGGCCGAGTGGGTTCGTGGCGGCTGCGTTGGCGTTCGGGTTCGTCGGGGGCGCGGCGGACGTTTCGGTGGCCTCGGTGCCGTCCCGCAAGAGCTCCATGGCGTACTCGCGGAGATCCTGGCGCTGCTGCGGGCTCGCCGTGTTGACCACCTGGACGATGCGCTGTGCGAGATCTTCAACCTTGTCGTCGAGCTCCCGTTCGGGGTTCGCAGGAGGCTGCGGCATGCGCCTATCGTCCGTCAAATGCGCGGGTTTTTAAGATGCGCGCCACCGGCTTGTCAACGAGCGGCGCCGCGCGCCGGCGACACGCGCAGGCGCACCACGACCGGCTGGCCCTGGCGGCGCACGCTCACCTGCATCGCCTGTCCCGCCGTGCGTCGCTCCAGCAGTGCCATCAGATCGCCGGCGGACGACACCCGTTCGCCGTCGACGCCGGTGACGACGTCCTCCCGATGCAGCTTGCGGGCGGGCGAGGCGCGATCGACGTCGGTGACGACCGCGCCGTGCTCGTCGGGGACCGCGAGCACCTCGGCCAGCTCGGGCGTCAGGTCCTGCGCCGTGATGCCGAACGCCCGCACCGGAGCACCCGGCGCCGCATCGACCCGGGAGAAGACGGCCGGCTCGACCAGGATCGGACGACGGAAGCGCAGGGCGAGCGCGATGGCGTCACTCGGTCGGGCATCGAGCGTCACGCGCTCGCCGCCGGAGCGTTCGAGGTCGAGGCGCGCGCGGTAGGTCTGCTCGACGACCTCGGTGACCACGACGCGATCGAGCCGGGCGCCGAGCGCCTCCACGAGCCGCTTCATCAGATCGTGGGTGAGCGGCCGCGGTGCGACGACGCCGTCGAGCTCGAGCAGGATCGCCTCGGCTTCGAGCGGTCCGATCCAGATCGGCAGGCTCCGTCCGCTACCCGCCTTCTCGTTCAGCAGCACCACCGGACTGCCCGATGCGGGATCCACCCGCACCCCCTTCACCTCGACCTCCACCGGCGCCGCGGCCTGCGCCAGCCCGACCAGGGCGAGGAACAGAGCCGGAACGCGGAGCCGCATGAACGAAATTGTACGCCGCGCTCGCGGGCCGGCAACTCCCCGTCCGGCGCGGCGCCATCCTCCGGGCACCCACGTCCCTGCGCCGCCGGCCGGCCCGGCCGGGCATCTCGCATGTATATTGACGCAGCACGGTCGTGCGCGGACCATGCTCCCCACCCGCGAGCGCATCATGAGGCGATGGGCGACAGCGACGGCGGCAGGCCTGCTTGCCGTGAGCCTCCTCGGCGGATGTGCGACGCACCGCCACGGCGTGGCGCGTACGCGCGGGCGCTCCGGGGCTCCGCCGCCGATGACGAGGGTCGATGCGCTGTCCGGGCCGCACTTCGCCTACGCCAAGGCCGAGCTGACGCCCGAGGGCCAGGCGAAGGTGCGGAACGTCGCCCAGGCCCTCAACCAGTATCCGAACCGACGCATCCAGGTGAACGGCTACACCGACTCCACCGGCGACGACGCCCGCAACCAGCGCCTCGCCGAACGGCGAGCAGACACGGTGAAGCAGACGCTGATCGAGAGCGGCGTCAACCCGAGCCGCATCACCGCGACGGGCTACGGCTCGGCCAACCCGGTCGCGAGCGACGCGACGGCCGAGGGTCGGGCGCAGAACCGCCGCGTCGAGATCATCCTCGAGTAGCTCCTCCGCCTTCGTTCCGCCCGACCTCTAGCCAAGTGCGGGCGTGTGCAGTATGAGCCGGGAGCGTTCCATGCTCGCCCCGCGCCGTCTTCGGCTCGCGCTCGAGATCGGCCTCGCTGCGCTCGCCGTCGCCCTGGCCGCGTACGGCGTGGGCCTCGGTCTCGCAGCCGCCGCCGGCGGCACCCTGCCGCCCGAGCTCCTCGCCTCGACGCCGGCCGCCGAGGCGGGACGCCGCCTCGGGCCGCTCGAGACCTACGCCGTCATCGCCGCGCGCGACGTCTTCAATCCGGCGGCGGCGCGGGACGAGCGCGGGGCCGCCGATGGCCTGCGGCTGTGGGGCGTCGGGCTGCACGGCAAGCAGGCGCGTGCCGTGATCGAGGACCGGGAGACGCATCGCCAGCAGCTCTACCGGGTCGGAGAGGAGATCCACGGCGCGCGCATCGTCGCCATCAGCTGGGACCGCGTCACCCTCGAGCGCGGCGGGGTCGAGTCGACGCTGGAGCTTGCACCCCCCGGCGAGCGGCGGACGGATGGGGCGCAGACCGCGAGCGGCGAGCAGGCCACCGAGCCCGCCGCCCCGGCGGCGCGCATCCGCCGCACCGGCGCCGACGCCTTCATCGTCGACCGCCGCGAGCTCGAGGGGGTGGCCGGCAACATGAGCGCCCTGATGACCCAGCTGCGCGCGGTGGCCGAGGTCGCCGAGGGCCGCCCGTCGGGATTTCGCCTCTTCCAGATCAAGGAGGACAGCATCTTCCGGCGTCTCGGCCTCCAGGACGGCGACGTCGTGCAGCGGGTGAACGGAACGGTGGTGAGCGATCCGGCATCGCTCCTCGCCTTCCTCGAGCGGTTGCGGAGCGAGCCCCGCGTCGCGGTCGACATCGTCCGGGACGGCGGGACGCGGACCCTGGTATACGACCTCCGATGAGGCTGCTCGCCGCCGCGCTCCTCGTGGGCGCCCTCGCCACCTCCGGCCGGGCGGGCTCCGAGGCCACCGTCGCGCTCAACTTCCAGGACGTCGATCTGCCGGTGCTCGCCCGCTTCGTGAGCGAGGTGACGGGGCGGAACTTCATCCTCGACGATCGCGTGCGCGGCAACGTCACCATCATCTCCCCGACCCGTATCACCCCCGAGGAAGCGTACCTCGTCTTCCAGTCGGTGCTGCAGGTGAAGGGCTTCACCACGGTCCCGAGCGGCAACTTCGTGAAGATCGTTCCGGTGCGCGAGGGACGCGAGTCCGCCATCCCGACCAACGCCCGGGGCGGTGACGAGCTCGTCACGCGCATCCTGCCGCTGCGCTACGCCGCGGCCGCGGACGTGGTGCCGGTGGTGCAACCGCTGGTCTCGAAGGACGGCGTGCTCACCGCGTATCCGGCGACGAACCGTCTCGTGGTGGTGGATTCGGGGCCCAACGTCGAGCGGCTCGCGGCCCTGCTACGCGACCTCGACGTACCGCACAGCGAGCGCGCCACGGAGACCGTCGCGCTGCGCTTCGCCCCCGCCGACGAGCTCGCCGCCCGGCTGCGCCAGACGCTCGCGGCCGATGGACCGGGGGGATCCGGCCTGCGCGTCGTGCCGGAGACGCGCACCAACAGCCTGCTGCTGGCCGGCGCTCCCGCCGACGTCGCGCGCGCGCGAGCGCTGGTCGCGCGCCTCGACGTCTCCATGCCGGGAGCGTCGCAGCTCCACGCGTATCGGCTGCGATACGCCCAGGCCGAGAGCCTGGTACGCGTCCTCTCGCAGCTCCTCGGGCTTCCACCGCCTCCCCCCGAGCCGGAGAAGCCGCGTGGCAGCTTGATCATGCGCGAGCGTTCCGGGACACAAGGACCGTCGCTCGGCTACGACGGCTCCATGGGCGAGCCGCCGCCCCAGGCGCCTCCGCCACCGTCCCAGCCCCAGCCGGTCAGCACCGGGACCGGGGCCGCGATCCCCCTCGAAGCGCCGGTCCGCGTCACCGCCGACCCGTCGACCAACACGCTGATCGTGAGCGCCACATCGGCCGACTGGGAGACGCTGCGCAGGGTGATCGGCGACCTCGATCTCCGCCGCCGCCAGGTGTTCGTCGAGGCCATCATCCTCGAGGCCACCACCGACAAGCTCCGCCAGCTCGGCATCGAGCTCCAGGGCGTCGCCAACCTCGGCGGCTCGACCGTGGGATTCGGCCAGGTGAACCTCTCGTCGCTCGGCACCGCGGTCACGAATCCCACCTCGCTCCCCGGGCTCATCCTCGCGGCGGCGAGCAACAAGCTCGTCACGCTGCCGTCCGGGCAGCAGGTCCCCGCCTACACGGTCCTGCTCACCGCCCTCCAGACCGAGAGCGACGTCGACGTGCTGTCGGCGCCGAACATGGTCACCACCGACAACGAGGAGGCGGAGATCGTGGTCGGGCGCAACGTGCCCTTCGTCGCCAGCCGCGCCACCAGCTCCTCGAATCTCTCGAACCTCTTCACCACGATCGAGCGCCACGACGTCGGCATCACGCTCCGGCTCACCCCGCGCATCACCGCCGACGACTTCGTGCACCTGTCGCTCTTCGAGGAGGTGTCCGACATCGACCCCATCCCGAACCCGGCGGTGGGCGATCCGAACCTGGTCGGACCGACCACGACGATCCGCTCCGCCAGCACGGTGGTGGGCGCGCGCGACCGCCAGACGGTCGTGATCGGCGGCCTCCTGGCAGACACGGTCCGCCAGGACGAGCGGGGGGTACCGTTCCTGAAGGACGTCCCCGTGCTCGGCAACCTCTTCAAGCGCGACGACAACCATCGCGTGAAGACGAACCTGCTCGTCTTCCTCACTCCGCACGTGATCGCCACCGACGAGCAGATGGCGGAGAACTCGCTTCGCGAGCGCGAGCACATGCCCGCGCGGGTGCGGCGCAGCCCGGCACTGCGGGGCCGCTCGTGGCAGGGATCGCGGGAGGCGCCCGACGGATGAGCGGGCCGCGAGAGGCGGCTGCAGCGCTTGGTCTCCCGTTCGCGGAGGCGCCGCCCAGACTGCCGGCGCGCGAGCTGCTGGCGGTCCTGCCCATGCAGTATGCCCGCCGTCACCTCGTGCTGCCGCTGGCCCGCGAGCCGGAGCGTCTCGAGGTCGCGGTGGCCGATCCGCGCGCCCTCGCGCCGCTCGACGATCTCCGCTTCCTCTACGGCACCCGCGTCGACCCCGTCGTGGTGCCGGCGGAAGCCCTGCGCGAGGCCATCACCCGCGCCTACGACGCGGCGGCCAGTGCGGCTTCGGAGGACGGCGCGTCGTTCGGGGCACGGCTCGAGCTCGACGCCACGCCGCTCGACGAGGCCAGCGAGCCGCCCGATCTCCTCGAGGCCGGCGAGGACGCGCCCGCGATCCGGCTGGTGAACGCCGTCCTCTACGAGGCCGTGCGGGCCGGCGCGAGCGACATCCACATCGAGCCGTTCGAGCGCAGCCTCGCCGTGCGACTGCGGGTCGACGGCGTCCTGCACGACCTGCTCGCCCCGCCCCTGCACCTCCATGCCGGCCTCGCCTCGCGCGTCAAGATCATGGCGGGCCTCGACATCGCGGAGCGGCGCCTTCCCCAGGACGGCCGGATCGCGCTGCGGGTGGGAGGACGCGACGTGGACGTCCGCGTCTCGATCGTCCCGACCGCGGCCGGCGAGCGCGTCGTTCTTCGCCTTCTCGACCGGGCCAGCGTGCTGCGCGACGTCGGTGATCTCGGCCTCTCCGCCGCGACGACCGCCGGCCTCGCCGGCGTGCTCGGGTCCCCCCACGGCCTGTTCCTGGTCACCGGGCCCACCGGGAGCGGCAAGACGACGAGCCTGTACGCGCTGCTCCAGGGTCTGGCGACCGGCGAGCGCAACATCCTCACGATCGAGGATCCCGTCGAGTACCAGCTCCGGGGGATCGGCCAGATGCAGGTGGCCCCGCGCATCGGGCTCACCTTCGCCGCCGGGCTGCGCGCCATCCTGCGCCAGGATCCCGACGTGGTCCTGGTGGGCGAGATCCGCGATCGGGAGACCATGGAGATCGCCATGCAGGCAGCGCTCACCGGTCACCTCGTGCTCGCGACCCTGCACACCAACGACGCCGCCAGCGCGCTCGTGCGCCTGCTCGACATGGGGGCCGAGCCGTTCCTCATCGCGTCGTCGGTGCTGGGCGCGCTCGCCCAGCGGCTGGTCAGGCGGGTCTGCGCCGCCTGCGGCGGGAGCGGCTGCATCCCCTGTCGCGGCACGGGCTTCCGCGGCCGCACCGGCATCCACGAGCTGCTCGTCCTCGACGACGAGGCGCGCGCGCTGGTCATGCGCCGCGGCGACGCGACGGCACTCCGCCGGCACGCGCTCGCCGCCGGCATGACGACGCTGCGCGAGGACGGCTTTGCCAAGGCGCGGGCGGGGATCACCACCGAGCCCGAGGTGCTCCGCGTCACCCGCGACGAGGAACCCCCGACCCGAGACTCCGTCTCGGGTCGGGAGGGAGAGCGAGAATGAAGCGTGATGAAAAGTGCGGACGTCGGGCGCTCGCCCCACCCATCGAACGCTACACGCTCGCCTCCGCTCGCGATCCGAGACGGAGTCTCGGGTCGCATTTTTAGATGCCGGTGTACGCGTATCGCGCGCTCACGCCGACCGGTCGCTCCTGTGCCGGCGTCGTCGACGCCGACAGCCAGCAAGCCGCGTGGCAGGCGCTGCGCGCTCGCGGCGTCTATCCCACCACGCTCGGCGAGGACGTCGAACCGGCGCGCGGACGCCGCGTGCCCGCCGCCGAGCTGGCGGCCGTCACCCGCCAGCTCGCACTCCTCGTCGCCGCCGGCGTCCCGGTGTCCGAGGCACTCGAGGACGCCGCCGAGGCCACCGAGCACCCCCGGCTGGTGCGCGCGCTCACCCGCGTTCGCGCCGCGGTGCGGGAGGGGCGGCCCCTGGCGGACGCGCTCGCTGCGTGCCCCGACGAGTTCCCGGTGCTCTACCGCGAGCTGGTGCGGGCGAGCGAAGCCGCCGGAGCGCTCGCGACCGTGCTCGGCCGCCTCGCCGCCTACCTCGAGCGCACCGCCGCGATCCGCGCGCGCTTGCGCGCGGCGCTCGCCTACCCGGCGGTGATGGCGCTCGCCGTCACGGCGGTCCTGGTCTTCCTGCTCACCTGGGTCCTGCCGCAGATGGCGCAGCTCTTCGCCGAGACCGGGGCGCCCCTCCCGCTGCCGACGCGCGCACTGCTGCTGGCCGGAACGGTGGCGGCGCATACCTGGGCCGCGTGGCTGCTGGCGCTGGCAGTGGCTGCGGTCGGCCTCCGGAGCTGGCTCGCCTCGCACGCCGGCCGCACCCGCTTCGACGGCTGGGTCCTCGGGCTGCCGGCGATCGGGCGCCTCGTCGGCGCGGCCGCGCTCGCCCGCGCCGCGCACACGCTCGCCACCCTGCTCGCCGGCGGCGTGCGCCTCGAGGTCGCCCTCGACCTCGCCGCGGCCACCGCGGGAAACGCCCGCGTCGCCGACGCGCTGGCGACGGCACGCGAAGCCGTCCGGCAAGGGCAACCGCTCGCGCCGGCGCTGCGCGCGAGCGGCGTGGTGCCCGCGTCGGTGCTGCGCCTGGTCGCCACCGGCGAGCGCAGCGGCGGTCTCACCGATGCCCTCACCCACGCGGCGGAGAGCCTCGACGCCGAGGTGGAGCGCGACATCACCGCGGCGACCGCGCTCGTCGAGCCGGCCCTGGTCCTCGCCATGGCAGCCGCGGTGCTGATCCTCGTGCTCTCGGTCCTCGTGCCGCTCCTGCGCTTCGACCCGCTGGCGGCCTCATGACCCGCCGCGAGCCGGACGCGGGCTTCACGCTCCTCGAGATGACGCTCGTGCTGCTCATCGTCGGCCTGCTGGCCACCCTCGTCGTGCCGCGCGTGCTCGGCCGGACCACCGCGGCGCGCCAGGCACGCGCGACGGCCGAGCTCGAGATCATCGCGCAGGCACTCGAGGGCTACCGCCTCGACGCCGGCGTCTATCCGACGACCGCCCAGGGGCTCGACGCCCTCGTACACGCCCCGGTCCTGCCACCGCGCCCGGCGCGCTGGCGGCCCGACGGGTATCTGCCACGCCTTCCGAGCGATCCCTGGGGCCACACGTACGACTACACCTGCAGCGACGGCAGGCACTTCGTCCTGCGCTCCTTCGGAGCGGACCACGCGGCGGGCGGCGAGGGCGAGGATGCGGACGTGGACCGCGATGCGTCCTGAGCGCGGCTTCACGCTCCTCGAGACGCTCCTCGCGCTCGCCATCGGAGGCCTGGTCCTCGGGGCTGCCTACGCCGCCGTCGTGCGCGCCGCAGCGGCCCGCGACCAGGCGGTGGGCCGCGGCCGCGAGGTGGCCGATGGCCGCCGGGCGCTCCTCGCGCTGGCGCACGAGCTGGAGGCCGCCGCGCCGCGGCGCCTCGCGGCGGACGCCCACGGCCTGCGCTTCCTGCAAGCGGAGCCCGAGCCGGTGACGATGTCCTACGCGATGGACGGAACCCGGCTCGTGCGCCGGCGCGCGTCGACGTTCGCCGCGGCACGCGACGAGCACGGCGACGCGAGCGTCGTGCTCGACGGTGTGAAGAGCTTCGGCGTGCGCTGCTTCGATCGGGGCGAGTGGGTGACCGGCTGGTCTCGCGATTCGTCGCCGCGCGCGCTCGAGCTCGCGCTCGGGCTGGCGAGCGGCGAGGAGCTGCGCACGCGGGTCGTGCTGCCGCTCGGTGGGGGAGAGTAGCGGTGCGCCTGATCGCTCTCGAGATCACCGCGGACGAGCTGCGCATCGCGCACGGCGAGCGCAATCTCGGGCTGGTGCGCGTGCACGCACTGGAGCGGGTCCCGCTCGACGGCGATCCGGAGTCGCTCCGGCGCGCCCTCGGCGCGGTCGCGGCGCACCGCCCCGCGGCGGTCCTCAGCGTGCTGCCAGCCGCCGCGAGCACGCATCGCGTCCTCACCCTGCCCTTTCGCGATCGCTCGCGCATCGCGCGCACGGCGCCGCTGGAGCTGCTCGGCCAGCTCCCCCTCGGCCCGGAGGAGGCCGTGGTCGCGGTGCGACCGATCGCCCGCGTTCCGGGGGGGACGACCGTCCTCGCCGCCGCCGTCCGCCGCGCGGATCTCGACGCCCATCTCGCGCTGCTCGCCGGAGCAGGCCTGCCGGCGAAGCGGATCGACCTCGCGCCGCTGCCGGCGCTCGACCTGGTTCCGGACGGCACCGGAACGGTGGCGCTCCTGATCGCGGACCGCACGCGCAGCGCGATCGTCGTTCGTCGCGACGGCCACCCGGCCGGGCTGCGCGCGCTCGGCAGCGATGCCCGCGAACCGGTCGCGCTGGCCACCGAGACGCGCTGGGCGCTGGATGCGCTCGGCTGCGCGGGCGAGGTGCTGGTGACGGGTCCGGACGCTGCCGGCGTGCAGGCAGCGCTGGCGACCGTCCTGGACATGCCGGTGTCGCTCCTCGCGCCGCCGGCGGCGGTCGCTGCGGCGGGCGCGGCAGCGGACGTCGCCGCGTGCGCGCTGGCCGCCGGGCTCCTGGTGGGCGAGGGCCGGCACCCACGCTCCGGACTCGTGCTCTCCGGCGGCGCCGACGAGCCGGCGGGGAGCTGGCGCCGGGCGGGCGCGCTGGCAGCGGTGGCGCTGCTTCTCGGGGTGGTCGACGTGACGCTGGTGCGCGCGACGCTGATGCGCCGCGATGCCGCCCTCGCCCGTGTCGCCAGCGAGGTGGCGGCCGCCGCCCTGCCGGGCACCCCGGTCACCGCCGCGCGCGCCCAGCTCGAGGAGGCGGTGGCCGCGCGCCGACGGCTGCGGCCGGCCGGCGACGTGCCGGTCCTCGAGATGCTTCGCGAGGTGAGCGCCCGCGTGCCCGAGACGCTCCGCCTCGACCTCGACGAGCTCGTGGTCGAGCCCGACGTCGTGCGCCTGCACGGCCGCTGCGAGAGCTTCGACGCGGTCGAGTTGCTGCGCAAGGCGCTGGCGGCGTCGCCGCTGGTGCGCGACGTCGAGACGGACGAGACGCGCACCACCGTCGATGGAACGGGCGTCGAGTTCCGGCTGCGTCTGCTGCGCCGCGAGGCGATGGGAGCCCCGTCGTGAGCCCGTGGCTCACCGGCTGGATCGCAACCCGCTCGGGCCGCGAGCGGGCGTTGCTCATCGTCGCCGCCGCGACGACGGCCGTCGTGCTCGTCGTCGGCGTCGCGCTCGCGCTGCGCGCCGACCTGGTCGCCCTGCAAGCGCGCGTCGGTGCGCGGGAACGCGAGCTCGCCACCCTGCGACGGCTGGCGGCGGATCTCGGTCCCGTCCCCGTCGCGACCGCCCGTGCAGACGCCCGCTCCCTCGTGACCCGCCTCGAGACCGCCGCCGCCGCCGTCGTCGGTCGTCCGCGGATCGCCGCCATGACGCCGACCACGGCGCCGCTGCCCGAGGGCCTGCGCGAGGAGCGCGTCGCCGTGCGCCTGAGCGATACCTCGCTCGGCGAGGTCGTCCGTCTGCTGCACGGCCTCGAGAGCGCCGACCCGCCGCTGCCGGTCGCCCGCCTCGAGATGCGCAAGCACGCCGACGACCCGCGCCATTTCGAGGCCACGGTCGAGGTCGCACGGGTCGTGCCCGGCGCGAAGCCGTGATGCGCACCGCGCTCCTGGGCGCCGCCGCCGCGGCACTGTTCGCGATCGTGCTCGGGCTGAGCTTCCCGACCGATCAGCTGGTCCGGTGGGGTCTGGCCAGGGCCCCCGTGCCCGAGGCGCGCCTCATCACCTTCCGGCGTGCCCACCTGCGACCGTGGGGACTCGTGCTCGAAGGCGCGAGCCTGCGGGATCCCGGCGGCGGACCGCTCTACGAGGCCGACTGGCTGCGCTTCCGTCCCTCGTGGACCGCGCTCGCCGGCGATCCGCTGGGACGCCCCTGGCGGGTCGCGGCCAGCGCGCTCGGCGGCACGATCGATGCCAGCCTCGGCCTCGACGGCGGCGCCCAGATCGTCGAGCTCGCCTGGGCCGATCTCGACGTCGGTCGCCTGCTGGCAGCGCTGCGCCGCCGGGACCAGCTCTCCGGCCGTGCGAGCGGCAGCAGCGGGCTGCGGGTACCGGGGACTGATGCGGCCACCGGCTCCGGTGAGGTGGTCCTGCAGGACGCCGTGTGGCAGCCAGCGCTCGGCGCGCTCGAGGACCTCCCGCTGCATGCCGAGCGTGCCACGCTGCGCTGGACGCTCGCCGGTGGTCGCCTCGAGGTGGCGGCCTTCGACGTGCACGGACAGGAGATGAACGTGGCGGCCAGCGGCCAGGTCCGCCTCGCCGACGTTGCGGACGCGAGCACGCTCGATCTCCGGGTGACCCTCACGCCGCTCCCCGGCATGCCCGGCAAGCTGCGCCCGCTGCTCGACGGCTTGCCGCGCGGCGCCAACGGTACGCGCGACTTCGTCCTCACGGGAACTCTGGATGCGCCTCGCATCACGCCGCCGTAGCAGCCGGGGCCTCGGGCTCCTGGAAGTCCTCGTGGCGCTCGTCGTCCTCGCGGTCGGCGTGACGGCCATGCAGCGCCTCGTGACCCGGAGCGTGGGCACGCTCGGAGAGGACCTGCGCCTGACGCGCGCGATGCTGGCGGCGCAGGCGCTGCTGGCGGAGGCGGCCCTCGCGCCACCCGAGCCGGGCGAGACGAACGGCAGCACCCCCGAGGGGCTGCGCTTCGAGCGCGCCGTCGCCCGCACCCCCCATCCCGCCCTGCGCGAGATCCGCGTCCGGGTGTGGCCCGACGCCGGCGCCGCACCGTGCGAGCTCCTGGAGGTGGTTCATGTACCGCCGGCGTGAGCGCGGATTCGCGCTCCTCGGCGCCGTCATGGCCCTCTCCGCCCTCTCGCTGGTCGCGATGGGCCTGGCAACCGCTGCCGCCGTGGACCGGCGGCGGACGGCCGATGCCATGGAGGGGCTGCAGGCGGACGCGCTGGTGCGCTCGGCGATCGCCACGGCGTCGGTCCTGCTCGCCGAGCAGGCTCGCGTGGGGGAGCCCGACACGCTGCGCGCTCCCTGGGCACATCGGTTCGGCCGCCAGGCGGTCGGCCCCGGCTGGGTGGAGGTCACCGTGGAGGACGAGACGCGCCGGCTCGACCTGAATGCACCCGGAAGCGCGGTCGCCCTTCCCCGGCTGCTGCGCCGCCTCGGCCTCGACCCCGCGCTCGCCGACGCCGTCGCCGACTGGACCGACGCCGACGACGAGGCGCGGCCTCACGGGGCCGAGCGGGCATGGTACCGGCGGCAGAAGCCGCCGGTCGAGCCGCCCAACGCGCCGCTCGCGAGCGTCGGCGAGCTCGCGCTGCTGCGCGGCGCGGAGCCCGCGATGGTCGAGCGCCTGCGCCCGTTCGTCAGCGTCGCGGGCGAGGCACGCATCAACCCCAACACCGCCTCGCCCGAGGTCCTGGAGGCGTGGCTGGGCGATCCGCAGCGCGCCCAGGACATCCTCGCCCAGCGGGCCGCCGACGTCCTGGTGCCATGTGACGATCTGCCGCCGTGCACGCTGCACGCGCAGCACTACCTGGTGCGGGCGCTCGCGGGCGCGGGCCGCACGCGGCGTCGGGTCGAGGCGCTGGTGTGGGTCGCCGGGGGCGAGCCGCGCACGACGGCCTGGCGCCAGATTACGGCGCCCCGAGACTCCGTCTCGGGGCGGACGGAGAGCGAGAGTGGAACACGGTGAAGAGTGCAGGCGTCGTGCCGCGGCCGGCAGAGCCGGCGCGGCAAACGTGCCGGAGGGCAAAGCTCTCACCGAGGTCCGCGCTCGCACGCGGCCGACGACGATTCGAGCCGCGCGCGTGCCATGTTTTGCCGCGCCGGCTTCGCCGGCCGCGGCACGGCGTTCGCACGATCCACGAGCGCCCCACACCGCTCTCGCCCCGAGACGAAGTCTCGGGGCGATGTTAGGCGCCTCGCAGCGCCGGCAGCCCGAAGCGCTCGCGCAGGACGCGCAGCAGGGCCGCGTTGTCGGAGTGTCCCGTCTTGCGCGCCACGACCCGACCCCGGATGGGACGTCCGAGGAGGTAGAAGTCGCCCAGCACGTCGAGGATCTTGTGGCGCACGAACTCGTCCGGGAAGCGCAGGGGGGCGTTCACCACCCCTTCGTCGCCGACCAGGATGAAGTTGTTCAGGCGACCCCCGTTCGCCAGCCCCATCTCCTCCAGGGTCTCGATCTCCTTGACGAACCCGAAGGTCCGGGCGGGCGCGATCTCGCGCCGGAAGGTGGCCGCGTCGGAGAGCCGGAAATCGTACTCCTGATGGCCGATCGGCGGCGGATATTCGAGCGTGTAGTGGACCTCGAAGCGATCCGCGGGCTCGATGCTGATGCCCTTCTCCTGCTGATCGTCGCCCACCGCGTAGCGCCGGTCGATCACGAGCTCGTCGACCGTCTCGGGCTGCTCGACCACGCCGCCTTCCTCCAGGAGCGCGCACAGCTCGGCGGCCGACCCGTCGAGCGCCGGCACCTCCGCGTGCATCTTCACCAGCAGGTTGGTGATGCCGTGCGCGTGGAGCGCCGCCATCAGATGCTCGACGGTCTTGGCGACCATGCCGCCGCGGACCAGCGTGGTGGCGTACCCGGTCGAGGCGACGTGATCGATCAAGGCGGGGACGATCTCGCCGCTCGCGATGCTCTCGAAGACGATGCCGCTCCCGGGGGGCAGCGGCTGCAGGATGATGCCCGTCCGCACTCCGGAGTGGAGGCCCTGGCCGTTCACCACCACGCCCCGCCGGATGGTCCGCTGCGGCAGCCGCCGCGGCAGAGCGAGGCTGGGCATGGAGCCGGTGGCACCAGCCGCCACCGATGCACTCGGGGGCGAGAGGCGCTCGTCGAGCGCACGGCCCACGACGCGCAGGAGCGCGTCGAGCTGGAAGGGCTTCTCGAGGAAATCGAAGGCGCCGTCGCGGATCACTCGCACGGCGGTCTCGATGGTGCCGTGTCCCGAGATCACGATGATGGGCACGCCGGGCGCCTGCGTCCGCATCTGCTGGACCAGCTCGATGCCGTCCATCTCGGGCATCCAGATGTCCACGATGGCGAGCCGGGGCTCCTGCTGCGCGAGCACGTCGAGCGCGATACGGCCGTTCTCGGCCTCGACGACGTCGAAGCCCTCGTCGGAGAGCACCCCGCGCAGCGTGTTCCGGATCTGTGCCTCGTCGTCCACCACCAAGATCGTCTCCGCCATAACCCCTCCTCAGGATCCGTACGCGCCGAGGCGCGCGCGCGCCACCAGCTGAGCCGGCTGGCTCCGGACCGGGAACTCGAGAATGAATCGCGTGCCGCGCGGCAGGTTGTCGCGGACGCGGATGAAGCCCTTGTGATCGGCGACGATCGTCGAGACGATCGACAGCCCCAGTCCCGTTCCGTCCGGCTTGGTCGAGAAATACGGCTCGAAGAGCCGCGTGCGTGCTTCCGCCGTCATGCCGATGCCGTCGTCGGCGATCTCGAGCCGCACGACGCCGAGCCGCGCGTCGTGCGCCGTCCGCAGCTCCACGCGTCGGCGCTCGTCGGGTCTGCTCCTCGGACGGGCCGCACAGGCGGCGACCGCGTTGTCGAGGATGTTGATGACCGCGCGCTTCATGCCCTCGCGATCGAGCTCGAGCAGCGGCAGCTCCGCTTCCGCCTCGAGGACGAAGTCGATGGTGGGATGCCCCTCCCGGAAGAGCACCAGGGCCTCCTCGACGACGCGGTTCAGGTCGTGCGGCCGGTGCTCCGCCTGCGGCATCCGCGCGAAGGTCGAGAACTCGTTCACCAGCGCCTTCAGCTCCTCGACCTGCTGGATGATGGTGCGGGTGCACTCGTCGAACACGGCCCCGTCCTGGCGGAGCTGGCCGCCGTAGCGGCGGCGCAGGCGTTGGGCCGCGAGCTGGATCGGCGTGAGCGGATTCTTGATCTCGTGAGCGATGCGGCGCGCGACCTCGCGCCAGGCTTCCATGCGCTCGACGCGCAGCAGGTAGGTGACGTCCTCGAGGAACAGGACGACGCCCTGCGCCTGTCCGGCCTCGTCCTGGAGACCGGTGCCCGCGAGCAAGGCCGCCACCTCGGCGCCGTCCCCGCGCACCAGCGTGAGCTGGCGCTCGAGCGTCCCCCGCTGGCCAGCAGCTCGGCCAGCGCCGGCCGGAGCTCCGCGTGCGCCTCGCCCGCGAACAGGTCACCCAGCGGGCGGCCCACGGCCGCGGTGGCATCAAGACCGAGCAGCTCTGCCGCCCCGCGGTTGAGCGTGGTCACGCGACCGCGCGGGTCGGCGGAGATGACGCCGGCGGTGATGTTGGCGAGCACGATCTCCAGGTCGCGGCGGCGCGCATCGAGCTCCGTGCGGCTGGTCTTCAGGTCCGCCGTCATGTGGTTGAACGCCGTCACCAGCGTCCCGATCTCGTCGTCCCCCTGGCCGGGGATGTACTGGTCGAGGTCGCCCTGGGCGACGGCCCGCGTGCCCTCCGCGAGCTTCTGGATCGGCACCGTGATGCCGCGGGCGACGTAGAATCCCACCCAGGTGGCGGAGAAGAGGATGACGACCGTGACCAGGACGAGCGTGATCGTGTAGGCGGTGCGGATCGGACGGCGCTGCACCTTGAGCCGCAGGTACTCGCCGAAGGAGCGGTCGATCTCCTCGCGGCGCTTGACCACGCTCCGCGGCACGTAGTCGTCGACCACGACCACCCCGGTGACGTGACCGTCGTGCTGGATCGGGGCGGCCGCGCGGATGACGTCGGCCTCGCCCACCGCGTCGACGCCGGTGGCTTCCTCACCGGTGGACGCGCGCCGGACCACGTCGGACCACGCTTCCACGCCGACCTTGCCGGAGAGATCCGGACGACGGGCGCGAGCAAGGGTCTGCCCGTCGGCGAACACCTCCATCAGGTCGATCTGGTACTCCGTCCGGCGCTGGGCGAGAAACCCCTTGAGCGCGGGGCGGCGCTCGGGCTCGAGAAGCCGGTTCTGCTCGAGCTGGGCCGCGGTCTCGCGGGCGAACCCGAGCGAGGTGTCCGCGAGATCCTCGTAGTAGGCGTGCGCGACGTCGAGCGATCCCTCGAGGGCACGCTCCACCTGCCCGTTGAACCAGTCCTCGATCGAGTTGCTCAGGAACACCTGCGCCACCAGGAAGAGCAGCGTCGCTGGCAGGATGGCGATGCCGACGAAGGCGACCACCAGCCGGGTGCGCAGGTGCGAGCCCATGATGCGCCGCCGGCGGTCGAGGATGAGCTTCACGATGTTGCGGCCCACCAGGAAGACCAGGAGGACGAGCAGGATGAGGTTCAGGTTGATGAGCAGGACGAGGACCGCGTCCGTGCCGAGGGAGCCGCGGCCCGCGAACTGCGGAAGGCGCGTCTCGACGAGCGCGAAGGCGACCACCGCGAGCGCCGTCGCCAGGATGATGAAACCCTCGCGCCGTCGCCTGCGGACGTCGGCCTGCTGCGCCGTGTTGGACGCTGGCGCCATCACGGGCGCCTGGTCGGGCCGGTCCGGCATGAACGCGCCGATGATAGGGGCGTCCGGATGCGAAGGCAAGGCGCCTTCGTTCGGCTAAGTGCCTGAAATGGCTGTGTTCTGCTTCTAGCGCCGAAAGAAGAGATTCAACAGGATGGTCAGCACGATGCTCACCACCAGCGAGGTGGCGATCGGCACGTAGAAGGTGAAGCGCTCGCGCTCCACGACGATGTCGCCGGGGAGCCGCCCGAGCCAGGGAATGCGCGGCAGAAGCAGCAGGACGGCGCCGGCGACGATCGCGGCGACGCCGAAGAGGACGAGGAGCCGTCCGACGCCGGCCATGGCTCCGCCTTGCCATCGGCCGGGGACTGCGGCAAGCCCGGCGGGAGCCCATCGTAACCTTTCGCCCCCGCCGGACGTGGTCGGGATGAACGCTCCAGCCCGAGGAGGGGACCTGCGATGCAGCGAACGACCGGTGACGACACGATCGTGGTGGTGGGCGGCGGCCTGTGCGGGCTCACCGCGGCCGCCTTTCTCGCCCGCTCCGGATGCGCCGTGACGGTGCTCGAGCGCGCCGCCTCCGCCGGCGGCCGGGCCGTCACCAGGCGAAGCGCCGGGTTTGCCCTGAACCTGGGACCGCACGCGCTCTACCGCGGCGGCCACGGTATTCGCGTGCTCGACGAGCTCGGCGTGGCACATCCGGGCGGCACGCCGAAGGCGTCCGGCGCCTGCGCCATCGACCGCGGCGCGATGCACGGCCTCCCGGGCGGGTTCGTCTCCCTCCTGACGACAGGACTCTTCGGTCTCTCCGCCAAGCTCGAGACCGGGCGGTTGCTCGGCGGCATCGCCCGCATCGACGCCGGCGCCCTGAATCACACCTCGGTTCGCGACTGGGTCGATGCACGCGTGCGCCATCCCGACGTCCGCCGTCTCGTGCACGCGCTCGTCCGTCTCGCCACCTACGCCGACGCGCCCGACACCATGAGCGCCGGGCTCGCGATTGGGCAGCTCCAGATGGCGCTGGCGAGCAACGTCAGCTACCTCGACGGCGGCTGGCAAACGCTGGTCGACGGGATGCGCGCGCGCGCCGAGGAA
This sequence comes from uncultured delta proteobacterium, assembly GCA_963815115.1. Taxonomy (GTDB): domain Bacteria; phylum Desulfobacterota; class Binatia; order DP-6; family DP-6; genus CAVQLX01. Next base: position 536,922 of record CAWFFN010000008.1, read on the forward strand.
GCCGGCGCCCGGGTCCGGACCGCGGCGGCCGTGACCGCCGTCGAGCGCAGCGCCGACGGTACCGCCATCGGCGTGCGCCTGCGCGACGGCGAGCTCGTCGGGGCAGGCGCCGTCGTGCTCGCGCTCGACGCTCCGGCGGCCGCCGAGGTGCTACCCGACGGTCCCGCACGCCGGCGTGCCGCGACGGCGGTCCCGGTGCTCGCCGGTTGCCTGGACGTGGCGCTGTCACGCCTGCCGCGGCCGCAGGCGACCTTCGCGCTCGGCATCGACCGGCCGCTCTACTTCTCCGTGCACTCGGCGGTGGCACGGCTCGCGCCCGAGGGCGGGGCGCTCATCCACGTCGGGCAGTACCTGGGGGACGGCGCGCAGGAGCCCGAGATGGTCGAGCGCCAGCTCGAGGACGCGCTCGACCGCATGCAGCCGGGGTGGCGCGCGCACGTCGTGGAGCGGCGCTTCCTGCCGCGCATGGTCGCGGTGAGCGCGCTCGCGACCGCCGCCGAGGGCGGCCTCGCCGGACGCCCCGGCGCCGAAGTCCCCGAGGCACCCGGCCTCTACCTGGCCGGCGACTGGGTGGGGCCGGACGGCTGGCTGGTGGATGCCAGCCTGGCGAGCGCCCGCCACGCCGCGGCGCTCGCCGCCCGACGCGTGGGCCGACGGGCCGCTGCGGCCGCGTGAGAGCGCGGTGAGCGCGAGCCCCGTCGTCCTCGGCACCGCATTCCGGGCCCACGAGCGCCCGCTCTGGAACCTCTGCTACCGCATGACGGGCGTTGCCGCCGACGCCGACGATCTCGTGCAGGAGACCTTCCTGCGCGCCATCGAGCGGCCTCCCGCTCGAACCGACACCGATCTGCGACCCTGGCTCGTGCACGTCGCCATGAACCTCGCCCGCGATCTCCTGCGGCGGCGGCGCCGGCACGCGCAGCCGGGACCGTGGCTGCCCTCGCCGATCGAGACCGGCGAGGACGCGTCGCCCGCCTACGAGCCGTCGCGGACCGAGGGGCGCTACGACCTCCTCGAGAGCTGCACCTTCGCCTTCCTGCTCGCCCTCGAAGCGCTCACGCCGCAGCAGCGCGCCGTGCTCCTCCTGCGCGACGTGTTCGACTACTCCGTCGAGCAGACCGCGACGGCGCTCGATCTCTCCGCCGCCAACGTCAAGACGACGCATCACCGCGCGCGCCGCTCCATGGCGGCATACGACACGAGCCGGCGGCCGCCGACGAAGGACCTGCAGGCCGAGACGCTCCGCGTGCTCGGCGAGTTCCTGCGTGCCCTGGCGCAGGGCGACGCGGCCGCCGTCGAGGCGACCCTCGCGAGCGACGTCCGCACCCTCACCGACGGCGGCGCCTTCCATGCGGCGCGCAAGCCGATCGTCGGGCGCGAGCGCGTTGCCCATTTCTACTGCCGTCTGTTCGAGCTCGGGGGCCGCGGCGCGCAGGTGTCGGTGCGGATGCTGAACGGCCTGCCCGCACTCGTCTTCGACGCCGGACATGCGAGGCCCGGCTACCCGCCGCGCGGAATCATCCGCATCGACCTGGGCGACGACGGCGAGGTCCGCACGATCCACAGCGTGCTCGCCACGCCCAAGTTGACCGCCGTCCGCTTCCCCTGATGCACCCGGCTCCCGCGCCCGGCGGACCGCGCGTCGTCGCGCTCGTCGCGGCGGCCGTGGTGGCGGGATGTGTGGCGACCCGGTCTCCTCCGGCGAACACCCCGGGTGCGCTGTGGGAGATCGTGTCCCGCTGCGTCGACCGGGAGCACGCCGGCTACTGCACCTGCCCGGCCTTCGCGCTGTCGTGCTGCGGCGAGCCGGACACGCCCGACGCCGACGTGGTGTGGGCGCGGACGGCGGACTTCGTCGCCATCCGCGATCTCAAGATGTGCCACTGCCCGCCCGACTTCGCCGCCGGCCTCGCCCTCCCGCGCGTCCGTGTCTCCGGCATCGAGGACCCGCGCCGGCCCGACGGCATCTGGCCGTTCGCCTGGGACGCCGCGCGGACGCGCATCGCCGACGAGCGCGAGATCGGACTCGTCATCAACCCCGCCGATGCGCGGTCGCAGAACCAGATGCACGTGCACCTGCTGCGGCTGCGGCCGGAGGCGCGCCAGTGGCTCGACGGCAGGGCGCCGAGGCCGCCCGGGGTGCAGGTCGTCGCGCTGGCGAGTCTCGACGCGGTCTTCGCCGCCACCCTGGCGCGGGTCGGCGAGGCGCACATGCGAGACACCGGCGTGCTGGTCTCGCGCGGACGGGACGGCGGATGGCGAGCGGCGATCACCGACCGGGCGTCGCCACAGGCCTTCACGGTCAACCGCTGCGGGCCGCCGTAGCCACGCGCTGTCTCCCGGGACCCGACTCTGCTACCCCGGACGGCGGAGGGAGAGGCCCATGTACCAGGAGATCATCTACGAGGTCGCCGATCCGGTCGCGACCGTGACGCTCAATCGCCCGCACGCGCTGAACGCGTGGACGACGCGCATGGGCGCCGAGGTGAAGCATGCGCTCGCGGCCGCCGAGGACGATCGACGCGTCGTGGCCATCGTCATCACCGGCGCGGGCCGAGGCTTCTGCTCCGGTGCCGATCTGAACGATCTGCGTGCGATCAGCCAGGGCGAGTCCCGTGCGGACGCGCCGGCCGAGCTCGCCGCCGACCCGGGCGATCCCACCATGGGCGAATCGTTCCGCGGCACCTACACCTACCCGCTCTCCATCCGGAAGCCGGTCGTCGCCGCCGTCAACGGTCCCACCGCCGGCATGGCGATCCCGATCGTCCTCGCCTGCGACCTCCGCTTCGCTTCCGACCAGGCGAGCTTCACCACCGCCTTCTCGCGACGCGGGCTGGTCGCCGAGTGGGGGGTGAGCTGGCTGCTGCCGCGCGTCGTCGGCACGGCGCACGCGCTCGACCTCCTCTTCTCGGCGCGCAAGGTCGACGCCGCCGAGGCCGAGCGCATCGGGCTGGTGAATCGCGTCCTGCCGCACGCCGAGCTCCTGCCGTTCGTGCGGGCGTACGTGGAAGACATGGCGACCAACTGCTCGCCCGCATCGCTGGCGGCGATGAAGCGTCAGGTGTGGCGGGACTGGAGCCGCGAGCTGGGTCCGGTCGAGCGCGAGGCGATCCAGCTCATGGTGGAGAGCTTCCGGCGGCCGGACTTCGGCGAAGGCGTGCGCTCGTTCCTCGAGAAGCGCCCGCCACGTTTCGCGCGTCTGGGAAAAGGTGCCTAGCCACCGCCGGAGCGCACGCAAAGCGATGCGGTCCCACGGCTGCTAGAGCAGCCGGACCTGCCCGCCCGGACTCGTATCTCGACGGCCGAAGTGGGCGCAGGCGCGCGCCGTCGCCACCCGACCCTTCGGCGTGCGAGCCAGGTAGCCCTCCTGGATCAGGTAGGGCTCGTAGACCTCCTCGATGGTGTCGCGCTCCTCGCCGACGGCGGCGGCGAGCGTGTCGAGGCCGACCGGCCCGCCCGCGAACTTGTCGATCACCGCAAGCAGCAACGCGCGATCCATGCGGTCGAAGCCCGCCTGGTCGACCTCGAGGAGGGCCAGCGCGTCGCACGCGACCGCCTGCGTGATGCGGCCGTCGGCGCGGACCTGGGCGAAGTCACGCACCCGGCGTAGCAGGCGGTTCGCCACCCGCGGCGTGCCACGCGATCGGCGCGCGATCTCCGATCCGCCCTGCGCGTCGAGCGGCACCTGGAGGATCGCCGCCGAGCGCGCGAGGATGCGCTCCAGCTCGGCCGTCGAGTAGAAGTCGAGGCGGAAGCTCGCGCCGAAGCGGTCGCGCAGCGCCGAGGTGAGGAGTCCGGAGCGCGTGGTCGCGCCGACGAGGCAGAACGGCGGCAGCGGCAGCTTGATGGAGCGCGCCGTCGGCCCCTGCCCCACGACCAGGTCGAGCTGGAAGTCTTCCATGGCCGGGTAGAGGGTCTCCTCGACGACGTGCGGCAGGCGGTGGATCTCGTCGATGAAGAACACCTGGCCGCGCTCGAGGTTGGTCAGCAGCGCGGCAAGGTCGCCGGGACGCTCGAGGACCGGGCCGGAGGTGCCGCGCACCGCGACACCGAGCTCGGTCGCGATCACGTGCGCGAGCGACGTCTTGCCGAGGCCCGGCGGACCCGAGAGCAGGATGTGGTCGAGGACGTCACCGCGCGCATGCGCGGCGGCGATCTGCACGCGCAGGTTGTCGCGCACGTGATCCTGGCCGACGTACTCCGCGAGGGTGCGCGGACGCAGCGGCACCTCGACGAGGAGGTCGTCCTCGAGCGGCTCGGCGACGATCGGGCCGGTGGGCCGCGACATCGGCTACCCCGCGAGCCCCTGCAACGCGGCCCGGATCACGTCCTCAAGCGGGGCGCCGTTGCCGGCGTGACGCTCGACGGCTCGCTCCGCTTCGGGCCGGCGGTAGCCGAGGTTGACGAGAGCCGATACCGCCTCCTCGAGCGGACCGGGCAGCGGGACCTGCGCCTTGTGCGGTGCACCGCCGTTGGCGCCGAGGGCGGCGGCGGCCTCGCGGCACTCGACGACGATGCGCTCCGCGAAACGCTTGCCGACGCCCTGGATCGTCTGCAGCCGCGAGGCGTCGCCCGATGCGATGGCGGCGAGCAGGTCTCCCACCCGCATGCCCGAGAGCACGGCGAGGCTGGTCCGGGGTCCGAGGCCCTTCACCTTGCGGAGCAGCTGGAAGAGCGCCCGCTCGCGGCCCTCGGCGAACCCGAAGAGCTCGATGGCGTCCTCCCGCACCTCGGTGTGGACCAGCATGCGCACGCTGGCGCCGGCCGGGGGCAGGTCGATGAAGGTCTGCAGGGACACGTGGACGAGATAGCCCACCCCTCCGACGTCGACGACGAGACGCTCGGGCGTCTTCTCGGCGAGCGTGCCGGCGAGGCTGGCGATCAACGCAGATCCCCGGCGCGTGCCAGAGCCGTGCGCAGCGGCAGGTCCTGGAGATGGCAGAGGGCCAGCGCGAGGGCGTCGGCGGCATCCGCCGGAGGCCGGCGTGCGAGCCCGAGGCGCAGGGTGACGCCTCGTCCGACCGCGTCCTTGTTGGCGGTGCCGTGCCCGATGGCGGCCAGCTTCACCGCCGCCGGCGTGTATTGCTCGAGAGCGATCCCCGCCGAGGCGACCGCCGCCAGGACGGCTCCCCGCGCCTCGCCGATGCGGAGCGCGCTCTGCACGTTGCGGGCGACGAAGGCACGCTCGAGCACCACCACCGATGGCGCCCAGGTCTCGATCAGCCGCAGGCACTCGGCATGGAGCCGGGCCAGGCGCATGGCCAGCGAGGTGCCGACGCCGAGCGTGAGGGTGCCGCTCGCGAGATGCCGCAGCAGCGGCCCCGAGCTCTCCACCACACCCCAGCCGCTCAGTCGTGACCCCGGATCGATCCCGAGCGCCCGCACCTCACCTCCACTCTCACTCCCCTGGCTCCCCCCACGCCCGCGTTCGGGACGCGCGCGTCACGCCGACAGCTTGTCGAGCTCCTCCGCGGCGATGTCCATGTTCGAGGATACGTGCTGCACGTCGTCGTGATCCTCGAGCGCTTCCAGGAGGCGCACCATCTGCTCCGCCTGCTTCCCGCTGATCGCGGTGCTCGACGACGGCATCATCGTCACCTCCGCCGACGCCGTCGCGATCTTCGCCTGCTCGAGCGTTTCCTTCACCGCCTCGAAGCGCTCGGGCGCGGTGAGCACCTCGAGCAGGTCCCCCGCCTCGGTCACGTCGTCCGCTCCCGCTTCGAGGGCCGCTTCCATCACCGTGTCCTCGTCGACCCCGGCGCGCTCCACCGTGATCAGGCCGCGCTTCGCGAACATCCACGCGACGCTGCCCGCCGAGCCCAGGTTGCCGCCGTGCTTGTCGAAGATGCTGCGCACGTCGGCCACGGTGCGATTGCGGTTGTCGGTGAGCGCCTCGACCATGATGGCCACGCCACCGGGCCCGTAGCCCTCGTAGGTGACCTCCTCGTAGTTGACGCCCTCCAGCTCGCCCGTGCCTTTCTTGATGGCGCGGTCGATGGTGTCGCCCGGCATGCTCTGGGCGCGCGCCGCCAGGACTGCCGTCCGCAAGCGCGGGTTGGCCTTGACGTCACCGCCTCCGAGGCGCGCCGCGACGGTGATCTCCTTGATGAGCTTGGTGAAGATCTTCCCGCGCTTGGCGTCCTTGGCGGCCTTCTTGTGCTTGATGGTGCTCCACTTGGAATGGCCCGACATCGAACGCCTCCGACGCGCCGGCGGCGCGGGCGCGCCGTCATCCGGGTCGTGCCCGCGAGTTATCACATGGTCCCCTGGCGGACAACCGTAACGAGCACACGCCTTGACCCGGGCGCGCATTCGGCGCTATGGGTCCCGCGATGCGGCGGGGCTGGGTTGTGCTGCTGGGACTGGGGTCGCTCCTGGCAGCCGGCTGCTCTACCGTCCGCCGCCCGGGCGCGGCGGCTCCATCGCCCGTGGAAGCGGGCGCGGTGCAGGAGGGGGTCGCCTCCTGGTACGGTCCCGGGTTCCATGGCCGGCGGACCTCGAGCGGGGAGCGCTACGATCAGTACGACTTCACCGCCGCGCACCGCACGCTCCCGCTCGGCACCTGGGTCAAGGTCACCAACGTGGACAACGGCCGCACCATCAACGTGTACGTCAACGACCGGGGACCGTACGTCGACGGTCGCGTGATCGATCTGTCCTACGGTGCGGCGCGCGCCATCGGCATGCTGGAGCCGGGGACGATTCCGGTCCGGATCGTCGTCCTCGGGACGGAGCCGCCGGAGCCGCGCTCGGTTCTGGTCGGGGAGCGCGGGGACTGAGCCTCAGGCTGGCCGCCCTCGCGGCGGGGCTGGCGTTGGCGAGCGCCTGCGGCACCGGGCGGCTGGTGCGCGGCGGGCAGGTGAACGAGAGCCTGCTGACGGCGCTGGAGGCACGGCTGTCCGCCGTCCGCGGCCTCGCGTTTCTCCACCCGGTGACGGTGCGCGCGGTGGGACCCGCCGAGATCGCCGCGACCATCGACAAGGAGATCGCGCACGACCTCCCGCCCGCGGACCTCGCGCGGCTCGAGGGCGTGTACACGACGCTGCATCTGATCCCGCCGGGGACCGCGCTCGGGTCCGCCATGCGGCGGCTCCTCACGACCCAGCTCGCGGCGTTCTACGACCCCAGGAGCAAGGTGCTCGCCGTCTCCACCGAGGCGGTGCGGGCCGAGGAGGGAGTCGGGCTTCGCATCCTCGGCGCCGTCAGCGGACGCGATCCGGTGGGCGAGCTGGTGCTCGCGCACGAGCTCACCCACGCGCTCCAGGATCAGCACTGGGGCATTCCCAGCGAGGCGGAGGCGGCGACCGAATCACACGGCGACCGCATCCTCGCACGCCGCGCGCTCTTCGAGGGCGACGCGACCTGGGCGTCGTTCGCCTGCGTTGCGGGTGCGACCCCGAATGCCGAGACGCGAGCCCGCGTGCTGTCGCAGCTGCGCCTGCTCTCCGAGAAGCTGAACGCCGCCTACCCGGACGCGCCGGCGCTCCTGCGAGACGCGCTCGTCTTCCAGTACGAGGAAGGCGCGGCCTTCGTCGACCGGCTGCTCGCCCATGGGGGGTGGGCCGCCGTCGATCGCGCCCAGGCCGATCCGCCGCAGTCGACCGAGCAGGTCCTGCATCCGGAGCGCTATCTCAACGCCCGCGACACGCCGGTCGACGTGGCGCTGAGCCCGACGCTCCTCGAACGCGACGGCTTCACGCTGGTGATGTCCGATACGCTCGGCGAGCTGGGGGTGCGCACCCTCGCCGGCCGCTTCCTGCCGCCCCGGGATGCGGAACGCATCGCCGCCGGCTGGGACGGCGACCGGCTCGCCGCGTTCGCTCGCGGACAGGACACGGTCATCGTGTGGCTGACGGCGTGGGACGGCGAAGCGGACGCGGCCGAGTTCGCCGGCGCGTTCGCGGTGATCCAGCCCGAGGCGACCGTCCAGCGTCGCGGCGCGCGCGTGCTCGTGCTGCTCGGACCCGCCGCACCCGATCTGGCGGATCGGATATGGCGCCAGCCGATCGGCGGTGGGAAACGCGCTCAGTCGCCTCCGATCGAGCCGCGACTGCACGGGACGTGCGGGTGATGGTCTGGCACCGGGTCTGCGCCGTCGTCCTGCTGGGCCTCGTCATCGGCGCAGGAACGGTCCGCGCGGCACCGCAGGAGTCGGCATACCGTCTCGTGAACACGATCCGTCTCGAGGGCACCGGAGGATCGGGCCAGATGGCGCTCGACACGGCGACGCGACGGCTCTTCGTGGTGCGCTCGACCCGCGTGACGGTCGTCGACCTCGAGCGGGGCCGCGAGGCCGGAAAGGTCACCGGGACGGCCGGTGCCAGCGACGTCGTCCTGGTTCCGGGGCTCGGCCGCGGCTTCACCAGCAACGGTGCCGCGAACACGGTCAGCATCTTCAGCCTCCGGACTCTCCGGGGCACTTCCGATCACCCCGCGACCGGTGCTCGACCCGCGGCCATCGTCTACGACCAGGCATCCGGGCGTGTCTTCACCATGAACGCCGACAGCAACAACGCCACGGCGATCAACGCGGCCGACGCCGCGGCGATCGGGACGGTTCCCCTCGGCGGAAGGCCGGGCGTCGCCGTGGCCGACGCTGCCGGCCGCGTGTATGTCGATCTCGAGGATCGCAACGAGATCGCCGTTGTCGATGCTCACGTGCTCCGCGTCGTTCGCCGGTGGCCGCTGGCGCCCTGCACGGCATCCACCGGCCTCGCCCTCGACCCGACGCACGACCGCCTGTTCTCCGCCTGTCGCGACGGCACGATGACGGTGCTCGATACGGGGAGCGGGCGCGTGGTGGCGCGGATCCCGATCGGGCAATGCGTGAACGTGATGGGGTACGATCCCGGAACGGGGCTGATCTTCGCCGCGTGTAGCGACGGGACGTTGACGACGATCCGTCAGGAGTCGGCCGACGCCTACCGCGTCGCGGACGTGATCCGGACCGCCCCGGGCGTGCACGCCCTGGAGGTCGACGCGCCGACGCACCGCCTCTACCTGACCGCGCGCGACGGGACCGCGCCGGGCGACGCGCAGCGCCGCGGGCCGCCGGCCGATCGCGGCCCGATGGCGCTCCTGGTCTACGAGCGGTAGGGGCGCGCAGCATCGGCGTCTCGGTGTGGGCTAGGAGCGCGACCCGAGACTTCGTCTCGGGTCGAGACGGAGGGCGAGAATGGACTGCATGAACAATGCGAACGTCGTGCCGCGGCCGGCGTAGCCGGCGCGGCAAACGTTCCGGAGTGCGACTCTGGAGCTGAGAACGGCATGCGTGTGGGCCGGTCAGCACGGATTGGGGACGGAGCCTTGGGCATGCCACGTTTTGCCGCGCCGGCTTTGCCGGCCGCGGCACGGCGTCCGCTCGATTCGCCGAACGCCACACGCTCGCCCCGCTTTCGACCCGAGACGGAGGCTCGGGTCGCTCTCCTAGGCGAACCGGAAGCGGCCGTCGGGCTCCGCGACGACCGCACCCTCGTGCTCGAGCTTGGTGAGGTGTGCCCGGACGGTGAGCGCTGCGGCCCACGCGAGGCCCGGATGGAGGTCCACGTAGATGCGCCGCACCAGGTCCGCGATCTCCGAGGGCTCGTCGCGCAGCGCCTCGACGATCTGACGCTCGCGCAGCAGCCGGTGCGCCACGTACTCGTCGAGCAGCTCGTGCGGCCGCTCCACGGGTGGACCGTGGCCGGGAAAGATGCTTGCGACGTCGAGGGCACGCAGACGGCGCAGCGACTCGAGATAGGCCGCCATGTCCCCGTCCGGGGGCGCGATGATGGTCGTGCCGGTCGAGAGCACGGTATCCCCGGTGAACAGCCAGCGCCGCTCCGGCTCGTAGAGGCAGCAGTGGCCGGACTCGTGTCCTGGCGTGTGCACGACGCGCAGCCGGCCGCCCGGGTACGCGATCTCCTCGCCGTCGTCCAGGAGACGCGCCGGCGCGAGCGGGCGCCCGCCGACGGTGAAGTCGGCGCGGCCGTGATGAACGGCGATCGGAACGCCGAGGTCGAGCGCACCGCCGACGTGATCCGGGTGGATGTGCGTCAGGACGAGGCCGGCGATCCCGACACCGCTGGCCGACAGCCGGCGACGGTTCTCGTCGTCGAGCGGTGCGGCGTCGAGCTGCACGGCATCGTGCTCCCCCAGCAGGTACTGATTCGTTCCCGGACCGGTCATCAGGCCGGGGTTCGGCGCCAGCACGACGCGGAGGCCGGAAGCGAGCTCCATGCTCAGCGCTCGTCCATCCGCTCGAGGCGCGCGCGCGCCCGCCGGACGAGCGCCTGCTCGTCGGCATAGGGGATGTTCGCTTCCGCTTCCGCGAGCGAGAACCAGCGCACGGCGTCCATCTCGTCGTCGCGTTCGGCGAAGCGGCCGCCGCGATGGCGCATCAGGAAGAAGCGGACGCGCTTCAGCACCCGCACCGCCGAGCCGCCGTCGTCGCGGCGCGCATACCAGTAGGTCACGTCGCCGAGCGTGTCCTCGACCTCGCCGAGGAGGCCGGTCTCCTCGCGCACCTCGCGCAGCGCGGCTTCCATCATGCTCTCGCCCTTCTCCACGTGCCCCTTGGGGATGCTCCACACCAGCGCTCCCTCACCGCCACGCCGGCGACCGCCGAGGCACACCTTCCAGCTCCCGCTCGCTCGCCGGTAGACGAGCCCGCCCGAGGACAGCTCGCGGACCAGCGGCAGCCGGTCCGCCGCGCTCCTCAGCCGTTGCGGTCGGTCACTGCCGCGAGCCATGTCAGGTAGGCTTCCGATCCCCCGGTCAGCGGCAGCGCCACGACCTCGGGCACCTCGTAGGAATGCAACCCACGCACGCGCTCGGCGAGCGCCTCCACATCGGCTGCTCGTGCCTTCATCACCAGGAGGTGCTCGTCGGCCTCCTCGACGGCGTCCTGCCAGCGGTAGATCGAGCGGATCGGCCCGACGACGTTGACGCAAGCGATGAGGCGCTCCTCGACCAGCGCGCGGCCGATGCGCCGCCCCTCCTCGGCACTCGGAGCCGTCACCAGCACCACCACGAACTCGGCGGGCTCGGGGCTCATCGCGCGCGGGCCTCTCGCGCGGGCGGCCGCACGCGCGCCAGGATCTCCTCGTAGTCGAGCACGCCGGGGGGCAGCCGTCGCGCGGGCGCCGGGAGACGGCGGCCGAGACGCGCCCGCAGGCGCCTCAACCACGCCCGGCGCGGGAGCGCCGGCAGCTGGCCGGCGGCGCGCATCGGTGCCGTCAGCGCGTGCGTCGCCTGTGCCGGGATCAGCCGGCGTCGCACGAGATCGGCCAGCGAGTTCTCCAGGCGACGGGGCGTGTACCCGGAGCCCCCGGCGAGGCCGGCAGCCACGCTGGCGACGTCCTCGGGGTCGAGCCAGCCGTCGGCCGCGAGCACGAGCGCCGTCTGGAAGTAGTTGAACGTCGGCACCAGGCGCGCACCGAAGCGGGTGAAGAATGCGGGCGCCGTGCGCCGCTCCAGGTTGATGAAGATGCGCTCGACGCCGGCGAGCCCCGCCACCGCCGCGGCCAGGCCGCGCAGCGCGGGGACGATCTCGGGGTCGACGCCGATCCGCGCCAGGAGCGGCTCGAGCGCGCTCACCGCAAGCGTGCCCTCGACCACGTCGGCGTACAGCGAGTAGGTGAGCGGGTCGGATTCCCAGTCGTCCCCGAAGAGCAGCTCTCGGGTTCCGGCGGGACGCTCGGCACGCCCGCGAAAGAGCTCCGCGAGCTTGAAGCCGACGTGCTCGCGCAGGTTGCGAAACTTTCCGCGCCGCAGGAGCTGGAGCTGATCCTTGAAGACGATGCCATCGTACGGCACGCCGTCGAGCCTCAGCTTGTCACGGATGGCGTGCCCGATCTGCGGCGGGCTCGCCGAGATGAAGTAGATGGCGAGCGGACGCGTGTGCCGGTCGGCCGCCGCCCGCAGTCCCTTCAGCAGATCGGTGACGCCCGGCACCACGACCTTGTCCTCGCCGCGCTCGCGCGCGGTTCGCCACATCTGGCGGAGGGTGTCGAACTCGCTGCGCAGGTAGGTCTTGTCGAGATCCCAGCGGCAGAGCAGCGGCGACGCCGCCGTCGCCCGCTCACGAGGTCTTCGGGAAAACAGGCTCAGCGCAGGCCTCCGATCGCATCCGCGATCTCGGCCGGCACGCGGTCGCGCACCGCCTTGGCCGCGACCTTGACCGCGTTCGCCACCGCCCGGGCGCTGGAGCGACCATGGCATTTGATGAAGAGCCGATCGAAGCCGAGGATCGGCGAGCCACCGTAGCGGCTGAAATCGGTGAGCGCGTGCACGCGCTCGATGCCCTGAGAGAGCAGGCGCAAGCCCACGCGCCAGACGAGGCGGCGCTCGGCCGCCGCCTGCGCGATGTCGATCAGCACCTCGGAGACGCCCTCGAGCAGCTTGAGCGCGACGTTGCCGACGAAGCCCTCGCAGACGATGACGTCGGCCCGGCCGCGTACCAGGTCGTTGCCCTCGACGTTGCCGACGAAGTCGATCATCGGCAGCGCGCGCAGGCGGCGGTTCGCCTCCACCAGCGCGGCTCCGCCCTTGGTGTCCTCGGTTCCCATGTTGAGCAGCCCGACGCGCGGATTCGGGACCTTCGAGATGCGCCGGGCATAGGCGCTGCCCATGAGCGCGAAGTGGACCAGCTCGTTGGCTTCGCAATGCACCGTCGCCCCGACGTCGAGCAGCAGCGCCAGCGGGTCCTGGCCCGGGTACTCCGTGTGCCGCGGGTACACGCAGGCGAGCGCCCCGCGCCGGATGCCCGGCAGGAGCTGGAAAACGCGCGCGGCGCCGAGGATGCACGCGCCCGTGTTGCCCGCCGACACGATGGCCTCGGCCCGCCCGTCGGCCACCGCGCGCAGCGCGACCAGGAGCGAGGCGTCCTTGCGCACGCGAACGGCCTCGTGTGCGTCCTCGTCCATCCCGATCGCGTCACGGGCGTGCAGGATGGCGATGCGCTCGGGGTTGTAGGGCGCCGCCTCGAGGATGGCCTGGAGGCGGGCCTCGTCACCGACCAGCAGGCAGTCGATGTCGGTGCCGAGCGAGACCTCGGCGACGCCGCGCACGATCTCCTCGGGCGCATGATCGCCTCCCATGGCGTCGACCGCGATGACCGGCATCGCCGGCCTACTCCGGCTCGCGCGCCAGCCGGGCGCGCAGCGCGGCGGGCGTCACCCGGTACTTGAATGCCTTGCGCCCGTTCACGAGGAGCACGGGAATCTCCTCGCCGTACGCCGCGACCAGGGCGGGATCGCCGTCGATGTCCACCTCCTCGAGCTCGAACGGCACGTCGGCGCGAAGCGCAACGACGACGGCGCGCATGTCGTGGCAGAGGTGGCACTCGGGCCGGCCATAGAGCGTGAGGCGCATCGTGTGGTTGACGGCGGTTGACACCCCGAGACACCTCAAGTACAGAGCGTCGCTCGGCGCGGCAAGCCCGTCGTGCCGGTCCAGCCCATGACCTACGCCGTCATCCGCACCGGAGGGAAGCAGTACCGCGTCACGCCGGGAAGCGTGCTGCGCGTCGAGCGCCTGGCAGGCGACGTCGGTGCGAGCGTCGAGTTCCCCGAGGTCCTGCTCGCCGGAAGCGCCGAAGCGGACGCGCCGGTGCGCATCGGCCGGCCGCTGGTCGAGGGCGCGATCGTGCGCGGCGAGATCGTCGCCCAGGGTCGCGACCGCAAGATTCTCGTCTTCAAGAAGAAGCGCCGGAAGAACTACCGACGCCGCCGCGGACACCGCCAGAGCATCACGACCGTCCGCGTGACCGAGATCGCCTAGGAGACGCGTAGGAGTCGATCGATGGCCCACAAGAAGGGACAGGGCAGCAGCCGGAACGGCCGCGACAGCCAGGGGCAGCGCCGGGGCGTCAAGATGTACGCGGGTCAGCAGGCCCGCGCCGGCAACATCCTCGTGCGGCAGGTCGGGACCCGCGTCCATGCCGGGCAGAACGTCGGCGTCGGTCGCGACTGGACGCTCTTCGCGCTGGTCGACGGCACCATCAAGTACGAGCGCTGGGGCAAGGACCGCACCCGGGTGCGGATCGAGCCCGCGCCCAAGCCGCAGGCGTAGGGTCACTTCGCGGACGCGACGGGTGATCCGCTCCAGCTCGCGGCGGGCGTCCGCCAGCCGAGCCGGATCCGCGGCGGCGAGGTCGAGTCGACATCCGGGAACCAGGCGGTTGCGCGGCCGGCTGCCCTCGGGGCAGCCGGCCGTTTCCATTTTGGCTTGCGAGCGGGGTCGTGTGCCATCCTCGGGGGAGGCGGTTTTCAGGTCTGGAAACCGCTCGCCCACGTGAGAAAAAAGGACGTGCTCCCCGTGCGAATGATCAGAACCAGAACCCCGCTGGCCCTGCTGGCTCTCGGCCTCGTGCTCATCGGCTGTCCGAGGAAGGCGTCCTGGATCGCCAACGAGCAGGGAGGCTACGCGCTGTTCGCGAACGTGGAGTCCATCGATCAGGCCGTGATCCGCTTCCAGCGAACCGCCCGGGATCTGTGCGGCACGTTGCCGTACAGCCTGAGCGAGCCCAGGATCATCGCGCAGGGGTTCCAGGGAGGTGCGTGGTCGCCGCCGACCAGCACGGTGACGGTGCGCGCCGAGCTGACCTGCAATCGCTAGTGTCTGCGGCGCGAGGCAGCCCCTTCCTCCGTGCGCGCTCCGCCGCTCGGGCCGGCGCTACTTCACCCGGATGCCGACGTACGTGGCGTTGTTGGCCGCGGTGGCCTCGGTGAACTTGTTGTCGTAGTTCACGATGGCCCCGATGTAGCGTGTCGAGCCCGACGGGAGGGTCTTCGGGATCGTCACGTACGTGTTGTTCGTGGTCACGATCGACGATCCCAGCGCTCCGATGTTGCCCTGGGACAGGAACGTGTCGAGCGTCGTGATCAGGTCGTTGGTCGACAGGTAGTATCCGATGTCCACGTTCTTCGCATTCCTGCCGAGGTTCTCGTACGTGAACTCGACCTTGACCGTCTGACCCTTCGAGACCTGGTAGCACCGCTCGGCGTTGTTGGTGCCACATGCGACCCAGGACAGCGGGTTGTCCGACGTGTCGTAGACCACGGTCCGGACGTGCGTGCTGTACTCCCCGCTCTTGCCGCCGTACTTCCAGTGCACCACGGAGACGTCCTCGTACTTGGAGGGCGGCCAGACGCCGTAGAGGCTGACCTCGCCGGCGATCCCCGATCGGCCCGCGTAGGGGCGCAGCGTGCTCCCGTTCGCGTTGATGAACGTCGAGTCGTCACCCATGATGTTGTACGAGGAATTGTTGTGGCAGAGCCCCAGGGCGTGCCCGAGCTCGTGGTTCGCCACCGTCCGGAACGTGCGCGACGGCCCACCATAGGCGCTCGATGACGACTTGCTCGTGCCGGACGTGTAGTTCCAGTTGGCGTCGAAGACGACGTCGGTCTCCTCGATCTCCTCGCAGTCGTTCCAGCGCAGCGTGACCGCCGGAGCGCCCTTCAGGATGCTCTGGTCCGTCGAGAACCAGATCTCGTTCCTTCCATTGTCACGGCCGACGGAGTTCGTGGGATAGGTCATGTAGATCGTGAAGAAGCCGGGGCTCTGGTTCCACGCATCGCCGCCCGCGTGGATCGCATCCAGGAAGTTCGGGTCCTGGAAGCTCTTCTTGCCGAGCCAGAACGTGGCCTCGTTCACGGGCCATCGCATCTTGGCTCCATCGCACGTCGAGATGCAGAAGGCGGCGACGCTGGTGCAGTATCCGAGAGCGGCAAGGGCCGCGGCAGCCAGGAGCATGCTCCGGCAATGACTTCGGCTCGGGGTGTTCATCGCAATTCTCCAATCGGGTTGTGGGTTTGGTGACACGCTAGAGGCGGGGGTCGCCGCCGTTCGCCAGGTACAGCTCGAGCTCCCTCGCCTCCTCGGCCGACGTGGCGGGCGCGGGGTCGACGGGCTCGGGAGACCTGGAAGCACGGGAGGCGGGTGCGTGCTCGGGCACCAGGGCGAAGCTGAAATCGTCGTGGATGTCGGCCGAGACCAGGGGACGCTGCCGCTTGAGCTCCCGGCGGGAGAGGGTGGATCGGATCATCCGCTCGAGGAAGGAATCGAAGTCCTCGCCGCGCATGTGACGCCACCCGGGCGGGGTCTCGAGCTGCGCGGGCGGGCCATAGTTCCCGCTCGCGTCCGGCTCCAGGATCTGGGCCTCGAATCGATGGCCACCGATCACGTCGGAATCGACGTCGGGCAGCCGGTGCTCCGGCCCGAAGGCCAGAGCGCCATCGGCATCCAGGTCGACCTCGTTGCCGAGCGCCGTGTAGGTCATGCCGTCGATGATCCGGAATCGCCCCTGCGCGCATCCGATCAGAGGGCACGACGACTCGCCGTTCCCCTCCACCATGAGGATGTCCCGGTCACCGACGTCGAAGAGCGGGTAGCCAGAGACTTGCAGGGAACGTCCCCCTGGCGTCGCACCTCCGAGGAACCGCAGCGTGACGGTCTGAAGCCCGCCCGGATCGCCCTTGTAGACCTTCCGGATCTCGAACGTGACGAACGTGTGGGGCATCGCGCCCTCGGTCTTCGAGGGCCGCGAGGACTTGTAGTCCACCGCCCTGACGACTCCTTCGAAGATGAAATCCGACCCGTGCAGTGAATCGACGAATCTCGCGCTCGAGAGCTCGGGATGTGCCAGGGCGAGCCCGGGACCGACCTGCACGAGCAGCGCTCCCAGCAGCATCGTGGTGAATCCGCGCATGATGACCTCCTCGGGACCGGGGTAGTTTCGGCTGCTCTCGCCGACTCGTCCGCCCGCCGCACGTTGTCGTGCTCCGGAGGCGGATGGAGCCGGGATCGAAGCCGCACACCCGTGGCGTTACACGCCGTGGAACATCGTGTCGGACCGCGTTACCGGGCGGCCCGAGCCGAGGACCACGCAGGTCGCACCGGCGCGGCCGGGCGGAAGCGCGTCAGCGACGCCCACCATGGGCCCTGCTTCCGCTCGACCACCAAGCCCGCGTCCGCGGCGAGCTGGGTCAGCTTCCGCTCGGCCACGTAGTCGGGATCGAGCACGGTCTCGCCGATCACGAGGCGTCCCGCGGGCGTCAGGACCCGTCTGAGCTCGCGGAGCGCGCGGGCCGGGTCGGCAGCTCGCCCAGGACGCCGATCAGATAGGCGGCGTCGAAGCTCGCATCGGCGAACGGGAGGGTGCACGCGTCGCCGTGGCGAACGTCGACGTTGCCGATCCCCGCCCGTGCGGCGCGCGCGGCGAGCGCGTCGAGCATCGCCTGCTGGGCGTCGAGGACCTGGAGCCGACCGTCGGGCGCGAGCGCCGCCGCCACCGGCAGCGCGTGGACGCCGATCCCCCGGCCGATCTCGAGCATCCGCTCGCCGGAGCGGGGTGCGAGGATGCCGAGGACGTGGCGCGGCGCGTGCGGCCCGCGCGGGAGGAGCAGGACCCAGCGGATTGCGTACGGCATGGGGCCGGGATGCGTCCGTGCCGAAACAGGATCGCGGTCGGGCGACCGTGGACGCCATCCTCGCTGCAACCGCTCAGGTTCTCGTGCGCCACGGCTTCGAGGGCGCGAGCACGAACCGGATCGCTGCCCGCGCCGGGGTGAGCATCGGCTCGCTGTATCAGTACTACCCGAGCAAGGAGGCGCTCGTTTCGGCGGTGCAGGAGCGGCACGTGGCCGACATGCTGGGCACGATGGAGCGCGCCCTCGGCCGCCTCCTGACGCGCCCGATCCGCAGCGCGGCGCGGGAGATGGTCCGCGCGATGATCGCCGCGCACGCCGTCGACCCCGCCCTTCACCGCGTGCTGATGGAGCAGGCCCCGCGGGTGGTGCCGACCGACCGAGCCGCCGAGCTCGAGCGGCGCTTCGAGGCGCTCGTGCTGACATACCTGGGAGCCCATCGCGGTGCGGTCCGGCCGCGGAACCTCCCGCTGGCGGCGTTCGTCGTCGTGCACGTCACCGAGGCGCTGGCGCACGCGGCCGTGCTCGACCGGCCCGATGTGTTCGCGTCCGATGCCTTCGTCGACGAGGTGACCGAGCTCCTCGTGCGCTACGTCGCCGCCGACCATTAGGGGAGGAGCCGGTCCGCCAGCCGCCTCGGGCGTTGCGTCTGCGGTGGGCACGTAGCATGGTCCGCACACATTGGGAGAACCCATGACGCCCCCCCCCGCAGACGACGTGCTGACGCCCGCCGACGCGGCCGAGGGTGTCGCCGCCTTCCTCGAACGCCGCGCACCGGTTCTCCGGGGCGTGTGAGACAGGAGCGATCCGTGGCCGAACCCCAGGTATCGGCGCTCGCCTCTTCGGGCACGAGCGCCGTCTTCTTGGTCTTGACCGTGAGCCCGGGCGAGGACGCGGCCGCACGCGTCCGCGACGTGTGCGCGAACATGCCGGCGTTCGTGCGCAGCGTCGGGCGTCGCGACTCGGGTGGCGGACTGAGCTGCGTGGTGGCCATCGGTGCCGATGCCTGGGAACGCCTCGCGCCCGGGAGGACCCGGCCCGCACAGCTGCACGCGTTCCGGGCGCTCGCCGATGGCCCGCGCACGGCGCCCGCGACGCCCGGCGACCTGCTGTTCCACATTCGCGCCAATCGTCGCGACTTCTGCCACGAGCTGTCGCGCATCGTCATCGACAAGCTCGGCGACGCGGTGCAGGTCGTCGACGAGACACACGGCTTCGCGTACATGGACAACCGCGACCTCATCGGCTTCGTGGACGGCACCGAGAATCCGGCGGGCGGCGCGCGGAACCTCTGGACGGTCGTCGGCGATGAAGAGCCCGACAACGCCGGCGGCAGCTACGTCACCGTCCAGCGCTACGTGACCGACTTCGCGACGTGGGGCGCGCTGCCCACCGAGGAGCAGGAGAAGGCGATCGGTCGCACGAAGGCCGACGACATCGAGCTCGACGATACCGTGTCTCCCCCGAGCGCGCACAAGGAACGCACCACGATCGTACGTGACGGCGAAGAGCACAAGATCTTGCGCCACAACATGGCGTGGGGATCGACGGCCGAATCCGGCACCTACTTCATCGGCTACGCACGTGATCTTTCGGTCACCGAGGACATGCTCCACCGCATGTTCGTCGCCGATGCCGACGGCGTCTACGACCGCCTCGTCGACTTCAGCACTCCGGTGACCGGAACGAACTTCTTCGCGCCGTCGCTCGAGGTGCTCGAGGCGCTGGCCGACCAGCCGGTGCAGGCCGCCGCCGATGCGCCGACGGCGGCAACGCCGTGCGATGGAGCGCTCGGGATCGGAAGCCTGCGGTCGGTGCGCTGACGACGCACCTGCGCAGCCAGTAGCACGCAGTTCTGCGTACGTAGTATTCCGGCTTCCTCGGGTGTCTGCGTACCCGCTATACGAGTGCGGCTCGGGCTGTAACGAACACCGGGGAGGGCGTCACGTCAGCTCACGGGAGTGCGGTCTTTCGGAGTGTCGACGTCGTCCGTGATGCCGGCACGGCGTTCCACTGCTTGGTGGGAGACGAGCGGGTATGGATCCCGCTCACCGAGATCCACCGTGGCACCGATCTGACCAAGACCGGCGATCACGGTACGCTCATCATCCCGGGGTGGCTCGCGCGGATGCGGGGTCTTCGCCGCGCGCCATAGGGCTCGGGCTGCAACCGATGTCCAGCACCACGGCTCGCAGTGAAGTTCACCGTGCGCGTGCCGGTGGAGAGGACACTGGCCTTTGCACGCGTGCCCACCGTGGCACGCGCGGGCACGCATCGGGCCGTCGGCACGGGAGTCCTCGGTGCGCGACCACGGCGAGCGAGGTCTGGGGACTGATCCTGGCGGGAGGCGACGGCACGCGGCTCCAGGGGCTCACCCGGGCGCTCACCGGGGCCCCGATACCCAAGCAGTACTGCCGCATCGGCGGGGATCGCTCGATGCTCGAGACGACCCTGGCACGCCTGGAGCCGCTCCTGCCCCCGTCACGCACGCTCGCGATCGTAAACCGGGACCACCTCTCGCTGGCCGCTGACCAGCTTCGCGGCCTGCCCGTGCCGAACGTGCTCGTGCAGCCGAGGAACTACGACACCGGCCCCGGACTGCTCTTTAGCCTGCTGCGCCTCGAGCGACGCGACCCATGGGCCACGGTGGCCGTCTTCCCGAGCGACCACTACATCCGGGAGCATCGCGCCTTTCTCTCCCACGTCGCCCGCGCGATCGCGCTCGTCCACCGTTTCCCGACCGAGATCGTCCTGCTCGGCATGACGCCGGACCGGCTGGAGGCCGGGTTCGGCTACCTCGAGCCCGGACCGCCGCTGCCCGGGGACGCCGCGGCGTTTCGCGTCGTCTCGTTCGTCGAGAAGCCGACCCCCGAGATGGCTGCGGACATCATTCGCCGGGGCGGCCTCTGGAACTCGTTCGTGATGGTGTTTCGCCTCGACAGGATGCTAACGCTCCTACGCCGTCGGCGCCCGTGGGACTGCGCCGTGCTGCGCCAGCTCGACGAGGATGCCTATCCAGCGCTCACCCCGTGGAATGCCTCGCGCGACTTCCTGGCGCACATCCCGGCCGCGCTCACCGTGTTGCAGGTCGATGACGTCGGCTGGAGCGACTGGGGGACCCCCGAGGCGATCGAGCGGACGTTCCGCGACCTCGACCTCGCCCCGCCATGGGCCCTCGCCGGTTCATGCGGGCGATGACATGAGCACGCCGATCTTGCCTGGCAGGAGGGAAAAACCCGCCATGCCTTCGCGGGACTCGGACGCGCTGCGCACTCTCGGGCTAACGGCCGCGCGCTGGCACGCCATCCTCGACACGGCGCAGGATGCCATCATCTGCATCTCGACGGGCGGCGAGATCACGCTCTTCAACGCCTGCGCGGAGCGCATGTTCGGGTACGCTGCGGATGAGGTGCTGGGCCAGAACGTCGGGCTGCTGATGCCGGCGCCATACCGTGACGAGCACGAGGGGTACGTCAGCAGCTACCTCGCCACGGGGGTCCCCAAGGCGATCGGTCGCGTCCGCCAGGTGCAGGCGCAACGGAAGAGCGGCGAGGTCTTCCCCATCGAGCTCACGGTGTCGGAAGCCGTGGTGGGCGACGAGACCTTGTTCAACGCCATCATCCGCGACGTGAGCGAGCGCGATCAGGCCCAGGTCGAACGGATCCGGCTGAACATGCTGCTGCACCAGCACGAACGCCTCGCCGACATCGGGGCGGTGACCGCGCGCATCGTCCATGACTTCGGGAACCCTCTCGCGGGCCTCTCCATGACCGCGCAGCACATGCTCCGTCGCATCGATCGCGGGCCCACGTCCCCCGCGGAGGAGTTGCGGGGCCCCCTCGAGCGCCTCATCGCGACCACGCGACACCTCGACGCGCTGCTCCACGACTTCAAGGACTTTGCCCGTGAATACCGGTTGAGTCTGGAGCCGGTCGCGCTCGCCCCGTTCCTCGAAGACGTCATGCGGACGTGGCAACCGGAAGCCGAAGACCGCGACGTGAGGCTGACGCTGGAGGCTACGGTCGAGCTGGCGGTCCGCATCGACCGTCACCAATGCCGGCGGGTGTTCGACAACCTCTTGAAGAATGCGCTGGAGGCCATCGACCGCGGACCGGGTCGGGTGAACGTACGCGCCGCCATGCTCACGCCCGAGACGGTCCGCGTGTCGGTGCTCGACAGCGGGCCCGGCATCCCGGAGGGCCTCGACGTCTTCGCCCTCTTCGAGACGACGAAGCCCTACGGCACCGGTCTCGGGCTCCCCATCTGCAAGCAGATCCTCACGGCGCACGGCGGTGGCCTCAACTTTGCACCGATGACCCCTCATGGAGCGGCCTTCCATGTGGATCTGCTCATCAAGGGCCCCCGGCTCGCGGTGGGGTAGGAATTACCGTGGCCGTCGTTCGCGAGGATGGGAAATACGACCTTGACCGCGATGTCCGTCGCCTGTGCCGGGTGCCCGATCATCCTGGTGGACGACGAGACGATCTTTCGCTTGGCGCTCGCGGAGACGCTCCGCGACGACGGCCACGAGGTGTTCGACTATCCGTCGGCGACGGCGGTCCCGGCATTCGTCACGTTGCCGGCCGCGGCGATCCTCGTCACCGACTTCGAGATGCCCGGGCCCAACGGTGTGGCGCTCGCCGATGCGTTCCGGCGCGCGCGCCCGTCAGCGCAGGCGATCCTGCTGAGCGCCTACACCATCCCGGCCGTGGACGGCGCGGTGGCCACGAGGCCATGGCTCCGCTTCATGTCGAAACCGCTCGACTACGACGTCCTGCACGCGCTCATTCACGACCTCTGAGGGCGCACCGGGTGCATCAGCCGAGAAGGCGCTGAACTGCCAGGCAGCGGGGGGTTGCTTCGCGACGCGCCGAACTGGTTGTTGATGAACGCCTGGGTCGTGTTGGTGACCAGGACGTCGGGCTCTGGACATGCCGCGACCGGCCGATCGCGTCCCTCCTCGGTGCAGAGATCCGCGACGACCGGCGTGACCCGGGCGCCCCTGCAGAAGGGGAAGGGACGGTGAGCGCCCGAGATCAGGACTTCTGTCAGCCTTCCCGAAAGGGTCTTCACCCCCGCTATCTACTCGCGATCGCGTCGGGACGGGAAGGCGGAGATGCGGGAGCGCTCGAGTGTGCCGTCGTCAGCGAGGCAACTGGAACTGGCAGGAGGGACCAGACGCTCGGCTCAGCCGTCGATCAAGAGTCGCGAGCGGAAGGTCGAACGCCTCGGCGACGGCGACATACCAGGCATCGTAGCTGGTGACGTTCCGGCGAAGATCCCACACGCGTTCGGCGAAGGGCTCGAATGGAACCAGCACCATGTGGAGGCCGAGTAGATCTCTCTGCGCAGCAGTGGCCTCGAGGCGGCTCAGCTGCTTCGCGCTCTCGAGACGACGCAAGATATTGGTGGCCTCCACCAGGACGAGGTGCGGTGCCACGATACCGCCTTCTGCCAGCACCTGTTCGGCCCAAACCCCTTCGGGGCCCGCGTCCGTCGTCGCGGCCACGAGCACCGACCCGTCGACGACGGCGCTCACCGCCGGTCGGCGTCCCGATGCCCGAGAATCTGCTTCGCAGACACCCGCGCGCCGGCCGCATGCTTCCGATCGCGCACCCGCTCGAGCCAGGTGTGGATGGAGGGACGGGCGACGAGGCGCTCCAGCTCCTCCTTGAGATATTCCTGCATGGACTTGCGGTCGCGAGCTGCGCGGGCGGCGAGCTCGTCACGGACGTCCTCCGGCACATCCCGAATCGTGATCTGAACTCCCATGGCAGCGATATGCCATCACTGAAGGCAGTTTGCAATCGGGCGGAGAGTGAGACTCGGGACGCCCGGCCGCAACCCGTTCCTTCGTACGTGGCCAGGATCGCCCGCGTCTCGGACGCTTCCGGCGTGAGCCCGATGTGGACGATTCCGTCCCCGGGAAGGGTGAAGGGATGGTGAAGCGTCCGAGATCGGGTTACGTCAACGTTCGGGCCTGTATGGGCGCTATCTCCTGAAGACCGCGGGCGGCGGCGCGCCGCTCGCCGCCAGCTTCCCGGCCGAGGCCGCGCGGCAGTCGGCACGGGCGCCGGGGGATACTCGACGCCCGTGTCGACGAGCCGCGAACCGGTGACGGCCCAAAGCCTACTGCAGTGGGGCGGATCGGATCGGGCGCAGGTTCGAGACGTTGAACTGGTCCAGCTCGTGCTTGTAGAGGACCAGCGTTCCCCGGAGATTCGTGGTCGACGCTGCCGTCGCGACGCACGCGAAGGCCTGGAGGTTGTTGTTGTTGATGACCGCGGAAACGGAGCAGAACTGGCCTGCGCCCAGCGGTCCGCTGCAGTCCGTCGTCGTTCTCGTCACTCCGCTGTCGTCGAGGATCTTGACCGTCACCCCCGAAAGGGGCCTCGTCCCGCTGTTCAGGACCACGCATTCGGCGAAATCCTGGAGGAAGTTTCCGTGGATGTCCGGCGTGGCGATCATCCGGGCAGCCCGCGCGAGACCTCCCGTAGCCACCATGCCGGCGAAGGCCATCGCAACGATGAGAGTCTTCTTCATGGCACACTCCTTGTGTTGGGAATGAACGACCGCTAGCGCAGGTCTTCTGCGACGATCGTGTTGAATTGGGTTTCGGCTTCGAGCGTCGCCCGCAGATTCTTCACGTTCTGAGCCGTGACCGTGCAGGCGGCGAAGGAGTCGTCGGGCAGGAACGACTGCACGTAGCAACTCTCTCCCCCAGCCAGGGTCCGCGGCCCCCCTTCGCCCTGGCAGGAGTCGAAGAGGGGGACCACCGCGTTGTTCGAGAAGAGCGAGACCGTCACCGTGACGGGCGCGGTGCCGACGTTCCGGACGCGGCACGTGCCCGAGTCCAAGAGGTTGGTGGCGAATGGGTGAGTGGGGAGCGGGGGGCTCACGAGCTGCGCCGCCTGGGCGAAGCCGGCAAGCCCCAAGAGGAGCGCGAACGCGGTCTGAACAGCGTACGTCTTCATGGTCACCTCGATGGTTGATGCCTGGCTCGGGAGCGAGACGCATCGAGCCGGGCGGTTGACTGTCACTGCCTACGGAACGGGGCACGCGAGCTGAGCTGGTCCCATCGCTTTCCTCCTTTCGTTGGCCGAGGCCGGCTACGCGGGAGTCCCCCGCTCGGCGCCTCGTGGTCGGTGTCGTCCCTGCGAGGTACGTCCACCGGCACGGCGGGTTTCGCTCGGAGACTCGTCCGCGACCGGCGTTGCCACTGCTGCCTGAGCGCCGCGGCGGCGGCTTGCCTACACGCCGTCCGTTTCATAGATCGTGGTTCAGGTCGGGCCGGCGCCGGGGGGGCGATCCGAACACTTCGTTCGAGAAGGGACGCCCATGCCGACACGCCTCTCCCTCGTGCTCCTGGTCGTGGCTGCAACGATCGCCCGGGCCCAGACGTGCCCTCCCGGCACACGCAGCGTCTCCTTCGTGAACGACTGCGGCGCCCAGGTCTGGGTCGGAGCGGTCGGGAACCGGACCCACACCGTCGCCGGCGCTCCCACGTGCGCGGTGAACGCCGAGTGCGCGGCGAACCAGTACTGCGACGCGACGATCACCACGGAGTGCACGTACATCCCGGTGAACGGCACGGTCAGCACGACGGCCACGGCGTGCACGACGAACGGCGACTGCCCGGGAGACCAGTTCTGCTACACCGCCACCGGCACCTGCGCGTCACTGCCGACCGACGGCAACGGCTGGTCGCTCGGGTCCGGCACCAGCACGGCCGTGTGCGTGGCGGCGCCGTGGGCGGGCCGGTTCTGGCCGCGCACCGGCTGCACGTTCAGCGGCACGACCTGCAGCAACGGAACGCAGTGCTGCGACACCGGAAGCTGCCTCGGCACCGACGACAAGACGTTCTCACTCCATTGCGCGCTCTCCGCCGTGCCGCCGGCCACGCTGGCGGAGCTCGCGCTGCTCGCCTATCCCACCAGCGACACGTACGACGTGAGCAACGTCGACGGCTTCAACGTCCCGCTGGAGGTCGCGCCCAACGCGGGCACGTACGACCCGACGCCACCGCCGGGGACGCTCTACGTGCCGTGGTGCGGGCGTCCGGGATGCGCCACGGGTTGTGGCAGCCAGCAGGCTTGCACCTGGAACCTCGGACCGACGTCGTGCCCGACGCAGATGCTGTACGTGGTCCCGCAGCGCTGCACCAAGAACACCGATTGTCCGACGCCGACCTCGCAGTGCACGCCCGCCGGTATCTGCACGTGCTCCACCGCCGCCGACTGCGGCGGCGGCCAGGTGTGCGGCGTGTCGCCGCTGAACGGCGGCACCCAGACCTGTGGCACCTACGCCGGCTGCTACAGCGCGAACGCCGCCTGCGCCGCCGATCCCGCGCTCGGCGCTCCGCTCGACTGCGGCGCGAACGCCCCGCTCTTCGGCTGCACCGGCGCCGTCTACGGCGCATCGTGCTACACCGCGGGTGCCACGTCGGCGTGCTGCGGCTGTCCGTCGTGGTCGCCGCCCGGCACCTGTCAGGCGAGCAATGCCG
Organism: uncultured delta proteobacterium; assembly: GCA_963815115.1. Classification (GTDB taxonomy): domain Bacteria; phylum Desulfobacterota; class Binatia; order DP-6; family DP-6; genus CAVQLX01. The sequence goes on from CAWFFN010000008.1 coordinate 562,833, forward strand.
CCTGGACGACGCTGGCGCAGACGACGGCGCTGCCCCCAAGCCCGGTCGGCTCCGCGCAGACGTTCCACGACGCCTGTCCGACGGCCTACAGCTACCAGTACGACGACAAGGTGAGCACGTTCAATTGCCTCGGCCAGAGCACGGCCAGCGGGGTCGGCTACACGATCACGTTCTGCCCGGGGTCCACGGTCCCCGGCGGCGGATGCACGTCGGCGGCCGACTGTCCCGCCGGCGACCCGTGCACGCAGGCGACGTGCACCGACGGCAAGTGCGGCTCGCAGCCCCTCTCGGGTTTCCCGGGCGTCGCGTGCGTGTGCGGCCGCACCAATCCGAGCGCATGCGCTGACACCTCGTTGCCGCGGCCGGTGTCGAAGCGCGTCACGATGGCCTGTCGCCGCATCGAGAAGGCGCGCGACGCCCGCAAGCGCCTCGCCCGCATGCGGCTCGGCGGCGCGGCGATGGAGCTCGGCCGCGCGACGCAGGCCGCGCGCCGCCTCGGTCGCCGGGACAAGCTCTCCGCGCCGTGCGCCTCCGCCCTCGAGGCGACGCTGGGCGACGCCCGCGAGCGCGCCCGGGCGCTCCGTCGCGAGCTCTGAGCCCGAGCGGATCCGCGGGCGGGCGTCGAGAAATCCATCCCTGGTTGGCGGTCGGATACCCGATCGTGGCTTCAATCCCGACGCCAACTCCCAGAAGATTCCGAGCGACGCCGTACGGAGGCGCATGCGTGGCTCGATCTGAAGTACCCGTAGACGGGCGCGGCGTCGCCCATTCGATGGGGTATTTCAGCGCCAAGCATCTAGGCGCGGGCCAGTTCCATGTGATGACCATCGTCGACAAGGCGGGGAAGCCTTTCGACGGCGGCAGCACGTGTCGCCTGAACGTGCCGGCGAACGCGCCGGTGAAACTGTACTGGTCGGCAACGGTCTACAGCCGTGCGACGCACGACATGAAGTGGTCGAGCCGATCGTCGAAACCCAGGGCCGGGCGATGAGCGGCGCTATGTCCCCAAGTAGCGCCCTTGCCTTCCAGGCGAGTCGCTTGCATTAAGAGCGAGGATGGACCTGGCAGAAGTGCTGGACGCTTGCCGTGTCCTCGAGATCCGTGCGGCGGCACTCTACCGCAGATTCGCCGCGTGGGCGAGCGACGAACCGGACCTGTGCGCGCTCTGGATGGCTCTGGCAGGCGAGGAAGAGGAGCACGTCGTCTTCCTCGACGACGCGTCCCGGCATCTGCCCACGCTCGAAGCCTGGACGACGCACCTCGGATCGCGGTGGCACGAAGTCCTGCGTGACGCTGATGAAAAGCTGTCAGCGGCTGAGCTGATTTCAAATGAGGCCCCGACCGACCAGCAGCTGGCAGTTGCGCTCGCGCTCGAGCTGACCGAGATCGAAGCGTTGCACGCCATGCTCGTGGCGACCAGCCGGCACCGCCCGCCACGGCCCAGCCTCGAGAGCCACGCGCGTCGCTTGGCCGACATGGTCGAGCGTTTCAGCGTCGACCCGCAGGTTCGGCGACAGGCCGCGCTGCTGCTCGCTCGGGTCCGGCCAGCCGTGCGCGACTCGGATGCCTGACCGCATCCTGTCGCCGGACGGGAGCGGGCGGGTCGCGGGTTCGACTGCTTCTCACCATCGAACGGCGCGCGCAGCGGACGAGAGCGAAGCGGTGCGCTATCGGCGCTACTGCGCCGCTTGCCACGGCGTCCCACCGACCTCATGCAGATCGCCGCCCCCCACGGCGGGAAGCGCGGGCCCGGGTCACCCTCATCGCAGCGTACCTGCGTTCCTTGCAGGCTGCGTCGCGGCCGTCGCCCTGATTTTCGCGCCGCGTGCCACGGCAGCAGCGGCGTCCGGCGCAGCTCCGGCCCCCGCCCGGCTCGAGCGCCACGAGGGTGGCCCTGGAGCGAGCGCCGCGTTTCTGGCATGTGGCCTGTGGGGCGGATGACCACCGGTGCGTGACCCAGGAACACCCAGACACCCGTGGTGGCGTACCCTGCGCTGGATTCTGGCCGCTCTCGCCGCCTTGTGGCTCCTGTGGATCCTGCTGCGCAGTGCGCCGGTGTGAGCGAAGCCGGCGGGTGCGCGGAAGGAGAAGGCGCTCCGTCTACCAGAGGGCTCGAGGGAAGGCGGTCTGGGACGACGTGAGCCACGTCTGACATGCCTTCGCGCCGCTCCTGCCGGAGGCCGGGCGATCGCTCGCGAGCCCGGTCCCCAAGCGGCGCGTGGCCGCGCCGGGGTAGCTTTGTGGCAGGGTCGTCCCGTGCGCTACGATCGCCTCGCTCATGAAGTTCGTGGACGAGGTGCGCATCCGCGTCGAGGCCGGCGATGGCGGCGCCGGCTGCACGAGCTTCCGGCGTGAGAAGTTCGTGCCACGCGGTGGCCCGAACGGTGGCGACGGAGGCGACGGCGGCGACGTCGTGCTGCGGGTCGACCCCGGCCTCGCGACGTTGCTCGACCTCTCCTACCCGCAGACCCTGCGCGCGAAACGCGGCGAGCACGGGCGCGGCAAGGACCAGCACGGGGCGCGCGGCGCCGATCTCGTGCTGCGCGTCCCGCCCGGCACGACGGCGTACGACGAGGAGAGCGGTGCGCTCCTGGCCGACCTGCGCGCGCCAGGCGAGGTCGCGATCGTGGCGCACGGAGGTCACGGCGGCCGTGGCAACATGCACTTCGCCACGTCGACCAACCGCGCGCCGCGTCGATCCGACCCGGGCACGGCCGGCGAGCGACGCCCGCTCCGTCTCGAGCTCCGCATGCTGGCCGACGCCGGCTTGCTCGGCTTTCCGAACGTCGGCAAGTCGACGCTGATCCGGGCGGTGTCCGCGGCGCGGCCGCGGGTGGCGGACTACCCGTTCACCACCCTCGTGCCCCATCTCGGCGTGGTCCGCGTCGACGACGAGCGCGCCTTCGTCCTCGCCGACGTGCCCGGCCTGCTCCCCGGCGCTCACCAGGGGCACGGCCTCGGCACCCGCTTTCTCCGTCACCTGTCGCGCACCGCCGTGCTGGTCCACCTGCTCGACGTGTCGGGCCTCACCGGGCGCGACCCGCTCGACGACTTCGACACCCTGAATCGCGAGCTCGTCCCTCGCCAGCCCCGAGCTGGCCGCGAAGCCGCAGCTGGTCGTCGCCGGCAAGCTCGACCTGGTCGAGACCCGCGATCGGTCTGCCCGCGGTGCGCGCCCGATTCGCCGCGCGCGGCATCGCGCTGCACGCGGTCTCCGGCGCGACCGGCGAGGGCACGCGCGAGCTGGTGCGCCACGTCGCCGCCGCGGTCGCCGCGGCGCGCGCCGCCGACGCGATCGGCGCGCACGCGCAGCCGGTCGCGTGAGCCAGCTGGCGCACAAGGAGCCGCTGCTGCGTCGCGTGCGGCGGGCGGTCGTGAAGATCGGCAGCAACGTGCTGGCCGACGCCGACGGGCTTCGCCTGCCCCGCATCCGCGCCCTCGCCGGAGAGATCGCGGCGCTGGTCGCGGGCGGGCGTCAGATCGTCGTCGTCAGCTCGGGCGCGGTCGCCGCCGGCGGCGCGCGGCTCGGCGGCCGGGCCGGGACGGCTCGAGTGGCGGCAGGCGGCGGCCGCCGTCGGGCAGCCGAGCCTCATGGCGGCCTACGAGCGCGCCTTCCGCAGCCACGGACGCGCCGTCGCGCAGGTGCTGCTCACGCACGCCGACCTGGCCGACCGCCGGCGCTACCTGAACGCGCGCCACACGCTGCGCGCGCTGCTCGCGCTGGGCGCCGTCCCGATCGTCAACGAGAACGACACGGTCGCCGTCGAGGAGCTCCAGTTCGGCGACAACGACAACCTCTCCGCGCTGATCGCGGCGCTGGTCGAGGCCGACCTGCTGGTCATCCTGAGCGACGTCGAGGGCCTGTACGAGACCGACCCGCGTCTCGATGCCGCCGCGCCGCTCGTGCCTCTCGGCCGGGCCGGGGACGCGCGCGTGGCCGGCAGCCGCCGGACCGCCGCGCTCGGGTGTCGGCACGGGCGGCATGGCGTCGAAGATCGACGCGGCCAGAACGGCTGCCGCCGCCGGCATCCCCACGCTGATCGCGCACGGCGGCCGGCGCGGCGTGCTCGCCGCGGCGTTCGATCCGCGGGCGGAGATCGGCACGCTGCTGCTCGCGGACGGCGATCCGCTCGGCCGCCGCAAGCACTGGATCGCCCACACGCTCCGGCCCACCGGCACGCTGCACCTCGACGCCGGTGCCGAGCGTGCGCTGGCGCAGGGCGGGCGCAGCCTGCTGGCGTCCGGGGTGCGTGCCGTCGAGGGCAGGTTCGGGGTGGGCGACTGCGTACGGTGCGTCGGTCCCGACGGCAGCGAGGTGGCGCGTGGGCTGGTGAACTATGCGGCTGGCGAGATCGATCTCATCAAGGGCGCCCACAGCCGCGATCTCCCCCGGCTGCTCGGCTACAAGGGCAGCGACGAGGTGATCCACCGCGACGACCTGGTCGTCGTGGTCCCGCCGCGCGCCGCGGGCTGAATCGCGCGCCCGGCGTGCTGGTCGCGGGTTGGCGGCTCCACGCACCCTGCGCTACAGTCGCCCGATGCAGCCCGCCGCCTCGCCCGACGTCGACCGCATCGTCGAGCGCCTGTCGCTCGGCGCGCGCGAGGCGGCCCGCGCGCTGGCCCGCGCCTCGTCGGCCACCAAGGATCGCGCGCTGCGCGACGCCGCGACCGGGCTGCGCGGCGCCGAAGCCGCGCTGCTCTCCGCCAACCGCGACGACGTCGAGCGCGCCCGGGCGAGCGGCGAGTCGGCGGCCTTCGTCGATCGCCTCACGCTGAACCCCGATCGCATCGAGGCCATGGCGCGCGGCCTCGAGGACATCGCGGCGCTCCCGGATCCCGTGGGCGAGACCATCGCCGCGTGGCGCCGCCCGAACGGGCTCGACATCGCCCAGGTCCGGGTGCCCATCGGCGTCGTGCTCACGATCTACGAATCCCGTCCCAACGTCACCGCCGACTCCGCCGCCCTGTGCCTCAAGACCGCCAACGCCGTCCTGCTGAAGGGAGGCTCCGAGTCGCAGGCGACGAGCGGCGCCATCGCCACGGTGATCCGGTCCGCCATCGCGGCGGCGGGGCTTCCCGTGGACGCCGTGCAGCCCGTGGAGGGCGGCCGCGAGGTGGTGCGCGGGCTCCTGCGGCGCGACGATCGGATCGACGTGGTGATCGCGCGCGGCGGCGAGGCGCTCAAGCGCACCATCATGGAGGAGAGCCGCATCCCGGTGGTGAAGCACTTCGAGGGCATCTGCCACCTCTACGTCGACGCGGCGGCCGATCTCGACATGGCGGAACGCCTCTGCCTCAACGCCAAGGTGCAGCGCCCGAGCGTCTGCAACGCCATCGAGAACCTCCTCGTCCACGAGGCCGTCGCCGCGAAGTTTCTCCCCCGCCTGACCGCCGCGCTGCGTGCTCGCGGCTGCGAGGTGCGCGGCGACGCGGCCACCCGGGCCATCGTGCCCGACGTGCATCCGGCGAGTGACGCGGACTGGGACACGGAATACCTCGACCTGATCCTCAGCGTGCGCGTGGTCCCGTCGCTCGACGAGGCGCTGGCGTTCGTCGCCGCACACGGCACCGGGCTGGCCGAAGCCGTGGTCACGGAAGACTATCGCGTGGCGGAACGCTTCCTCCACGAGGTCGACGCGGCCGCCGTCTTCGTCAACGCGTCGACCCGCTTCACCGACGGCTACGAGTTCGGATTCGGGGCCGAGGTCGGCATCAGCACGAACCGGCTGCACGCCCGCGGGCCGATGGGTCTTCGCGAGCTGACGACGTACAAGTATCTCGTGCGCGGCGACGGTCAGGTGCGAGGGTAGTGCCACCGCCGGACCGGACGGCCGGCGGGGTCGGCATTCTCGGCGGCACCTTCAACCCGATCCATCTCGGGCATCTCCGGGCGGCCGAGGAGGTCCGAGAAGCCGAGGGTCTCGACGAGATCCGGCTGGTTCCATCCTCGATGCCTCCCCACAAGGAGCCCGATGGCATCATCGCGTCCGGCCATCGCTTCCGCATGGTCGAGCTCGCCGTGCAGGACACCCCGGGCCTGCGCGCCTGGGACGCGGAGCTCGGCCGTCCCGGGCCGTCCTACTCCATAGACACGGTCCGTGCCCTGCGAGCAGAGATCGGGCCCCAGGGGCGCATCGCCTTCATCCTCGGGCACGACGCGTTCGAGGAGTTCCACACCTGGCGGGAGCCGGAAGCGATCCTCTCTCTCTGTGAACTCATCGTGATGCTGCGGCCTCCCTGGCCTCCCGCACGCTCACCCGGCGATCTCTGCATTGCGGGGGCTGGAGCGTTTCGGTATGATGCCGCCAGTGGGACGATCCGCCACGCGTCGGGACGCGGAGTGAGCTTGCTGCACATCACCGGTCTCGACATCTCGGCCACCGCCATTCGGGCCCTCGTCGCCGCCGGCCGCTCCATCCGTTTCCTGGTTCCTCCCGCGGTCGAGGCGTACATCGCCCGGCACGAGCTGTACCGCGGGGAGGGCCCCTCAGCCTGATGCCGCTCGCCAGCTGGGACCGCGCGATCGAGTGCACGCGCGCCGCGCTCGAACGGAAGGCGTACGACCTGGTCGTGCTGGAGACCACGAAGCTCACCTCCATCGCGGACTACTTCGTGATCTGCAGCGGGCGATCCGATACCCAGGTGCAGGCCATCGCCGAGGGGGTGCGAGATCACCTGGAAAGCCTCGGCGTCCACGCCCTCTCCGCCGAGGGCGTCGAGCGCGGCCAGTGGGCACTCCTGGACTACGGCGACGTCGTCGTGCACGTGTTCCAGGTGCCGGTGCGGGAGTTCTACGGCCTCGACCGCCTGTGGGCACGAGCGCCGCGGGTCGCGCTGCCCGAGCCGTATCAGAGCCAGGCGCGAAGCCAGAAGACGGGCACCTAGTTGTCCGACCCGAGACTCCGTCTCGGGTCGGGGACGGAGGGAGGGTTGAGGCGTCTTGGCCAGTGCGGACGGCGTGCCGCGGCCGGCAGAGCCGGCGCGGCAAACGTTCCGGAGCGCGAGCCCGTAGCCGACATGACGGAACTGCGGGTGCTGTCCGGCCAGGGCGCCGCGGGTACCACGTTTTGCCGCGCCGGCTCTGCCGGCCGCGGCACGACGCTCGCTCGACCCACCAGCCGCCACACCCTCGCCTCCCCCCGCGACCCGAGAGGCAGTCTCGGGTCGCGCTCGTAATGTACTGGCTCACCGCCCTCGCCGCCGCCGCCCTGACCATCGTCGCGGGCTGGTTCTTCCTGTTGAATGGCGCCGAGGTCGCCGTGCGGCTCGCTCCGTCGCGCACCGTGGCTGCACCGCTCGGCGGGGCGCTCCTCGGCGCCTTCTTCGCGGGTGGGGCGGTCGTCGGGCTGCTCGCGACGGCGGGAGCGGGCGTACGCGGCTGGCGAGCCATGGGAGCGCGCCGGCGCGCTCGCCGCGAGGCGCGCCGGGCCGCGACGGTTACGCGCGCCCGCCAGCTCGTCTGGACCGGAGATGCCGCCCGCGCTCGCGCCGAGCTGCTCCGGGCTCCCGAGCCTCCGGAATCGGATGCTTCCCGCCTGGCGCTGCTCGCAGAGGCACATCTGCAGGAGGGCGACCCCGCGGGCGCCCGCAACGTGCTCGAGGGCGGGCTGCCGGAGGTGGGTCAGGATCCGCGCCTGCTCGACCTGCTGGCCCGGGCTGCCGAGGAGCTCGGCGACCAGCGCGCCGCGCTCGATGCGCTCGAGCGGGCCCATCGTGCCCTGCCCGCGAGCCCGCGCCTTGCGGCCCGCCTGCGTGACGCGTATGCAACCGCCGGTCGCTGGGACGAGGCCGTGGCGATGCAGGCCGATATCCTCCTACGCCTCCGGGCACCCGCACTGCTCGGCACCGAGCGCGAGCGCCTCGTCGGCCTGCGCTACGAGTCGAGCGCCGCCGAGCCCGATGACCTGCGCGCGGCACGACAGCTCCACGGGCTCGCCCGTGAGGCTCCGGAGTTCGTGCCCGCGTGGGTGAGCGCCGGGGACCGCTACGCGCGTGCCGGACGATCGTTCCTGGCCCGCCGCGCCTGGAAGCACGGCCTGCGGCAGCGTCCCGCCGCCGTGCTGCTCGAGCGCGTCGAGACCCACGACGCCGCCGCGGGACAGCCGTCGCGCACCACGCGCCTGCTCCGCAGGCTCGCCCGACGCCATCCCGATCAGCCGCTCGTCGCGCTCCGCCTCGCCCGTCACCTGCTTTCCCACGACGCCCTGGACGAGGCGGCCGCGATCCTCGATGCGCTGCCCGAGCCGGCGGCGCCGCCGACCGACGCGCTCCGGGGGAGCTCGCGCGGGCACGCGGCGATGCAGCGGCCGCCGCCGAGGGCTTCGCGCGCGCGCTCGGGCCCGACCTCGGCCTCTCCAGCCCGTGGCGATGCTCGGCGTGCGCGGCGACCGCGGAGCGCTGGGCTGCCCGCTGCGCGGCGTGCGGCCGCTGGGACACCCTGTGCGCCAGCAGTGAGAACGCTGGCGGCTCTACTCGACTCACATCAGACTCGCTTATCCGTCCGGCAAGGTGAACTCAGGTGCGGCTCCGTTGAATGCCGCTTCGAGACCGCTACACTCGCGAGGGCGCGCATGCCGCAGATTTTCCACCGCAGCACCAACACCCTCTCCCGGGTGAGCATCTTCGGTGCTGCCTTCTTCGTCGCGGGATTTCTCTGGCTGCTCGCCGCCATCAACCGCAGCGGCTACGTCACGCAGCAAGGCGTCGCGCGCGAACAGCCGGTGCAGTTCAGCCACAAGCATCATGCGGGCGAGCTCGGGATCGATTGTCGGTACTGCCACACCAGCGTCGAGATCTCCGCCGTCGCATCGGTGCCACCGACCAAGACCTGCATGAACTGCCACTCGCAAATCTGGACCCAGAGTCATTTCCTCGAGCCCGTGCGCGCGAGCTGGCGGACCGACGAGTCGATCCGGTGGATCCGGGTGAACGACCTGCCGGACTTCGTCTACTTCAACCACAGCGTCCACGTGCACAAGGGCATCGGCTGCGTGTCGTGTCACGGGCGCGTCGACAAGATGAACCAGCTCTACCAGGCGCCGTCCCTGCAGATGGAATGGTGCCTGGATTGCCACCGCCATCCCGACCGCTACGTGCGTCCTCGCGAGGAGGTCTTCAACATGACGTGGGAGCCCACGGTCGACCAGCAGGTGCTCGGCGCACGGCTGGTGAAGGCATACAACGTCCACCCTCGTACCGACTGCTCGACCTGCCATCGCTAGGACCAGCGTGGACCCGATGCCGCCCGCTCCGCCCATCGACCTCGGCCTCATCCGCCACCGCCTCGCCTCGCAGCACGGGCCCGAGCTGTGGCGCAGCCTCGAGGAGCTCGCCGGGAGCGAGGAGTTCCTCGAGTTCCTCGAGTACGAGTTTCCGCGGCAGGCCGCCGGCATCCGCGAGGCCGGGACCGGCCGGCGCGATTTCTTGAAGCTGATGAGCGCCTCGCTGGCGCTCGCGGGCCTCGGCGCCTGCACGAAGCAGCCGGAGGAGCGCATCGTCCCGTACGTCAAGCAGCCCGAGCGCATCGTGCTCGGGCAGCCCCTCTACTTCGCCACCGCGATGCCCCTCGGCGGTTTCGGCGTCGGCCTCGTCGTCGAGAGCCACGAGGGCCGGCCGACCAAGGCCGAGGGCAACCCGGCACATCCCGCCAGCCTGGGGGCCACCGACGTGGCCGCGCAGGGCTCGGTGCTCGGGCTCTACGATCCGGATCGCTCGAAGGTGGTCACCAGCGCGGGACAGATCCGCACCTGGCAGGGCCTGGCGGACGTGCTCGGCCCGGTGCGCGAAGGGCAGCGCGCCTCGCGCGGCGCGGGCCTTCGCATCCTCACCGGCACCGTGACGTCGCCGACGCTCGGGGCGCGAATCCAGGCGCTGCTCGACGCCTTCCCGCAGGCCCGCTGGCATCAGTGGGATCCGATCGGGCGGGACACGAGCCGTCTCGGGGCGCGGCTCGCCTTCGGGGAGGACGTCGAGACCCAGTACCGTTTCGACCAGGCGAAGGTGATCGTCTCCCTCGACGCCGACTTCATGACCTTCGGCCCGGGACGCCTGCGCTACGTGCGCGACCTGATGCGCGGCCGCCGGGTGGGCGCGGGGCAGACGGAGATGAACCGCTTCTACGCCGCCGAGAGCACGCCGACCGTCACCGGGAGCGTGGCGGACCACCGCCTGCCGGTGCGCGGCCGCGACGTCGAGTCCCTCGCGCGTGCAATCGCCGCGCGGGCCGGCCTCGCGGTTCCGCCCTCCCCCGACGCGGCGGCCGTGACGGCGCACCAGCGCTGGATCACCGCCGTCGCCGCCGACCTGCGCGCGCACCGCGGCGCGTCCGTCGTGGTCGCCGGGGAGCAGCAGCCGCCGGTCGTGCACGCGCTGGCCCACGCGCTCAATCACGCCCTCGGCAACGTCGGGCGCACGGTGGTGCACACCGCGCCCGTCGAGGTGCGACCCGATCACCAGCTCGCCGCGCTGCAGGGCCTGGTCGGCGAGATGCGCGCCGGCACGGTCGAGTGCCTGCTGATCCTGGGCGCCAATCCCGTGTACAGCGCACCGGCCGATCTCGACTTCGCCGCCGCGCTCCGGCAGGTGCCGCTGCGCGTGCACCTCGGGCTGTACGCAGACGAGACCGCGCGGCTGTGCCAATGGCACGTCCCCGAGGCGCATTACCTCGAGAGCTGGGGCGACGTGCGCGCCTTCGACGGCACCGGCACGATCATCCAGCCCCTGATCGCGCCGCTGTACGGGGGCCGCACGCCGGTCGAGCTGCTGGCGGCCTTCACCGGTGACGGTGGCAACTCGATGCACGACCTCGTGCGCGCGCGCTGGCAGCAGCTCCGGCCGGGCGGCGACTTCGAGGCCTTCTGGCAGCAGGCGCTGCACGACGGCGTGGTGCCGGACACGGCTGCTCCGGTGCACGCGGTGCAGGTGCGCGGCGACTGGGATCCCGGACCGACGGCGCCGCCGGCCGAGCCCAGCGGGCTCGAGCTCGTCTTCCGGCCGGACCCGTACGTGCTCGACGGCCAGTTCACCAACAACGGGTGGCTGCTCGAGCTGCCGCGCCCGCTGACGAAGCTCACCTGGGACAACGTCGCCCTGGTCGCACCCGCCACCGCCGAGCGGCTGGGCGTCGCGAGCGGCGACGTGGTCGAGCTGGGCTTCCACGGGCGTACGGTGCGGGCGCCTGCCTGGGTCACGCCCGGCCAGGCGCGCGACAGCGTCACGGTCGCCCTGGGGTTCGGGCGCACGCATCTCGGCCGCGTGGGCGACGGTGTCGGGTTCGACGCCGGCGCGATCCGCCCGAGCGACGCCCTCGACGGCGGCGCCGGCCTCACGCTGGTGCCGACCGGCGCCCGCGCCGTGCTCGCCAGCACGCAGGACCACCAGACCATGGCCGGCCGGCCGGTCGTGCGGCGCGCGACGCTCGCAGAGTACCGCGCCAACCCCGAGTTCGCGAAGGAGATGGGCGAAGCGCCGCCGAGGTCGCTGACGCTCTACCCGGACAAGCCGTATCCCGACAACGCGTGGGGCATGACGATCGACCTCGGGGCGTGCATCGGTTGCAACGCCTGCGTGGCCGCCTGCGTCGCGGAGAACAACATCTCGGTCGTGGGGAAGGAGCAGGTGGCGCACGGACGGGAGATGCAGTGGATCCGCATCGACCGGTACTATGCCGGCGACCTCGACGCGCCGGAGATCCTGCACCAGCCGGTTCCCTGCATGCAGTGCGAGAACGCGCCCTGCGAGCTGGTCTGCCCCGTCAACGCCACCGTGCACAGCAGCGAGGGCCTGAACGACATGGTCTACAACCGCTGCGTCGGCACGCGCTACTGCTCGAACAACTGTCCCTACAAGGTCCGTCGCTTCAACTACTTCCTGTATGCCAACTGGACGAGCGAGACGATCGCGATGGCGCGCAACCCGCAGGTGACGGTGCGCAGCCGCGGGGTGATGGAGAAGTGCACCTACTGCGTGCAGCGCATCGAGCGCGCGCGCGCCCGCGCGAAGCTCGACGACCGTGCCATCCGCGACGGCGAGATCGTCACGGCCTGCCAGCAGGCGTGTCCCGCCGAGGCCATCGTGTTCGGCAACATCAACGACCCCGAGAGCCGGGTCGCGAAGCTGAAGACCGAGTCCCGCAACTACGCGCTGCTCGCCGAGCTGAATACCCGGCCCCGCACGACCTATCTCGCCGGCGTCACGAACCCGAATCCCGAGCTCGAGAAGGAGACCGTGTCGTGACCACGGGCGTGCATCCCGCCGACGAGCCCCCCGCGCGGCCCGCGCTCATCGGTCCCGGTCACACCCTCGGTTCGATCACCGACAAGATCAGCGCGATCGTCCTCGGCCGGCGCACCCCGCTCGCGTGGTTCTTCGGCTTCGGGGTCGGCTTCATGCTGCTGCTCCTGATGCTGATGACCATCACCAACCTGCTCTTCCGCGGCATCGGCATCTGGGGGCCCAACGTTCCCGTCGGGTGGGGCTTCGACATCATCAACTTCGTGTGGTGGATCGGCATCGGACACGCCGGGACGCTGATCTCGGCCATCCTGCTGCTGCTGCGGCAGACCTGGCGCCAGTCGATCAACCGCTTCGCGGAGGCCATGACGCTGTTCGCGGTGGCCGCGGCGGGACTCTACCCATTGCTGCACACGGGCAGACCATGGCTCGACTACTGGCTCTTCCCGTATCCGAACACGATGGGGATGTGGCCGAACTTCCGCAGCCCGCTCATCTGGGACGTGTTCGCGGTCTCCACGTACGCCACGGTCTCGCTGCTCTTCTGGTTCGTCGGGCTGATCCCCGATCTCGCCACGCTCCGCGACCGGTCGCAGAACCGCGTCGGCCGCGCCGTCTACGGCATGCTCGCCATGGGCTGGCGTGGCTCGGCCCGGCACTGGCACCGCTACGAGCTGGCGTCCCTGCTCCTGGCCGGCCTCGCGACGCCGCTCGTGGTCTCCGTGCACACGATCGTCAGCTTCGACTTCGCCGTCGGGATCATCCCCGGCTGGCACGCCACGATCTTTCCGCCCTACTTCGTGGCCGGCGCCATCTACGCCGGCTTCGCGATGGTCCTGACGCTCGCGATCCCGCTGCGTCGCATCTACGGCCTGCAGGACTTCATCACGATGCAGCACCTGAACTACATGGGCCGCATCCTGCTCGCGACCGGCCTCGTCGTCGCCTACGGGTACATGATGGAGGCCTTCATGGCCTGGTACAGCGGGAACCCCTACGAGCAGTTCATGATGATCAACCGCTTCATGGGCCCGTACCGCTACATGTACTGGGCACTCCTCACGTGCAACGTGCTCGCGCCGCAGGCCCTCTGGTTCCAGCGGGTGCGCGCCAGCACGGTCGCGCTCATGGTGGTCTGCATGTTCGTCAACGTCGGGATGTGGCTCGAGCGCTACATCATCATCGTCGTGAGCCTGTCGGCCGACTTCCTGCCGTCGTCGTGGGGCCTCTACACCGGGAGCAAGTGGGACTGGGGCATGTTCCTCGGCACCATGGGCCTGTTCCTCACGCTCTTCTTCCTCTTCATCCGCTTCCTGCCGATGATCTCGATCTTCGAGATGCGCAGCATGCTGCCCGAGGCCAAGCTCGAGGAGGACTCGGCCGCATGAGGCGCCCGCCGATCCACGGCCTGATGGCCGAGTTCAGCGACCTCGAGGAGCTCGTCCACGCCACGCGCACGGCGCACGAGTCGGGATACCGGCACATGGACGCCTACACGCCGGTCCCGGTGGAGGAGCTGGGGGAGCTCCTCGGCGGCCATCGCAGCCGCCTCCCCTTCCTGGTCCTGATGGGGGGCATCGTCGGCGGCATCGGCGGCTTCGCGCTCTGCTACTGGACGTCGGTGATCGATTTCCCGATCAACGTCGGCGGCCGGCCGCTGAACAGCTGGCCCTCGTTCATCCCCATCACCTTCGAGTGCACCGTCCTCGGCGCCGCGCTGCTGGCGGTCTTCGGGATGCTCGCGCTGAACGGTCTCCCGATGCCCTACCATCCGGTGTTCAACGTGCCGCGCTTCGCGCTCTCGTCACGCGACCGGTTCTTCCTGTGCATCGAGGCCGACGATCCGCTCTTCGATCGCGAGGAGACGCGGCGGTTCCTGGAGCGCCTGGTCCCTCGTCAGGTGTCCGAGGTCGACCACTGATGCGCCGCGCGCTCGCCATCGCGATCCTCGCCGCCGCCGTCGGCGCCGGGTGCCGGCAGGACATGCACGACCAGCCGAAGGTGAAGGCGCAGGCGGCCAACAAGTTCTTCCCCGACGACCGCGGGGGCCGGCCGCTGATCGAGGGCACCGTGGCGCGCAGCGCGGTGCTGGGTGATCCGCCATACCTGACCGGCAAGCAGGGCGGCCAGCCCGTCCCGCGCGCACCGGTCCCCGTGACCGCCGAGACGCTCGCCCGCGGCCGCGAGCGCTACGACGTGTTCTGCTCGCCGTGCCACGACCGCGTCGGCACCGGCGGCGGCATGATCGTGCAGCGCGGCTACCGCCAGCCGCCGTCGTTTCACATCGACCGCCTGCGCCAGGAAGGCGACGGCTACTTCTTCGACACCATCACCAACGGGTTCGGCGTGATGCCGAGCTACGCCCAGCAGATCCCGGTGGCGGACCGCTGGGCCATCACGCTCTACATCCGGGCCCTCCAGCTCAGCCAGCACGCCACGATCGCCGACGTGCCCGAATCCGAGCGTGGGCCCTTCACGCCCACGGGTCGCTGACATGAACGGGACCACCACGCCGCTGCTCCTCACCGAGGACCATCCGCTGCATCGCGTGCAGCGGATCGCCGTCGGCGTGGGCGCGGCGGCGTTGCTCGTGTGCGCCCTGGCGGGCTTCGGCAACCTCACCCAGCTCCTGCGCAGCTACCTCGTGGCCTACCTCTTCTGGATCGGTGCGGCGCTCGGCTGTCTCGCGCTGCTCATGATCCAGCACGTGACCGGCGGCGCGTGGGGCGTCGCCATCAGGCGCTTGCTCGAGTCGGGCGCGCGGACGCTGCCGGCCATGGCGATCCTGTTCATCCCCATCGCGCTCGGGCTCGGCCGGCTCTACGAGTGGGCGCGGCCAGAGGAGGTGGCACACGACCCGCTGCTGCAGCACAAGGCGCTCTACCTGAACGTCCCCTTCTTCCTCGGCCGCGCGGCCTTCTACTTCCTCGTCTGGACGCTCGTGGTGCGCGCGCTCTCGCGCTGGTCGCTCGAGCAGGACGAGAGCTTCGACCCGAAGCCGGGCGAGCGCCTGGAGCTCATCTCGCGTGGCGGCCTGGTGCTGCTCGGTCTCACCATGACCTTCGCCTCGATCGACTGGGCCATGTCGCTCGAGCCGCACTGGTTCTCCACCATCTACGGCGTGATCTTCATGGGCGGGAATGCCGTCACGGCGTTTGCCGTGGTGATCCCGGTCGCCGCCCTGCTCTCGACCTGTCCCCCGATCGGCGATCTCATCTCGACCGACCAGCTGAGCGACCTCGGCAAGCTGCTGCTCGCCTTCGTCATGCTCTGGGCCTACTTCAACCTGTCGCAGTTCATCATCACATGGTCGGGCAACCTCCCCGAGGAGATCACCTGGTACCTCGCCCGCACGCGCGGCGGCTGGCAGTGGGTCGCCCTCGCCATCGTGCTCTTCCACTTCGTCCTGCCGTTCGTCCTGCTGCTCTCGCACCGGCTCAAGCGCCGCGCTTCGAGCATCGCGATCGTGGCGCTCATCCTCGTCGTCATGCGGTTCGTCGACGTGTTCTGGCTGGTCACCCCGGCCTTCGATCCGAGCAGGCTCACCGTGCACCTGCTCGACATCGCGGCCGTGCTCATGCTGGGCGGGGTGTGGATCTGGCTCTTCGTCCGCCAGCTCGAGGGCCGGCCGCTGCTGCCGCTGCGCGACCCCGTCTACCCGGTGGTGCAGTGAGCGCGATCGACGATCTCCCCGTGGCGGGGCACGAGCGGCGCGACG
This sequence comes from uncultured delta proteobacterium, assembly GCA_963815115.1. GTDB lineage: Bacteria > Desulfobacterota > Binatia > DP-6 > DP-6 > CAVQLX01. The sequence goes on from CAWFFN010000008.1 coordinate 578,782, forward strand.
TCCGTGCGAGCACGGTGGTGAAGTGGGGAGCCGGCGTCTTCGGACTCGTCGTGTTCACCGTGGCCGCCATGTGGCTCCTGCTGCTGCGTCTCCAGGCGCGCGAGGAGCGCGCGAGCGAGCCGGCGAGCCCGCTCGCCAGCTACGGTCCGCGCGAGCCGCCGCAGCCGCGCCTCCAGATCGACCCTCACGGGGACATCGCGAAGCTGCGGGAGAGCGAGCGGGCGCAGCTGGACGGCTACGGCTGGGTCGATCGCGACGCGGGCACGGTCCACATCCCGGTCGAGCGCGCCATGAGTCTGCTCGTGCAGCGCCGCGGGGAAGGCCGGCGATGAGGACCCTGCTCGTCACGCTCGCGCTCCTCGTCTCCCTGGGTCCGGGCGGCCGCGCCGCTCGTGCCGATTCCGAACGACCCGCCGTCCTGCGCGACGTCGGATTCGACCAGCGTCTCGGCGCGCAGGTCCCCCTCGACCTCGCCTTCCGGGACGAGACCGGCCGCACCGTGACGCTGCGCGAGTACCTCGGCGACAAGCCGGTCATGCTGGTGCCGGCCTACTACGAGTGTCCCATGCTGTGCACGCTGGTGCTGAACGGCGTCGTGAGCGCGCTGCGCGCCCTGCCGTTCGACGTCGGGAAGGAGTTCCGCGTCGTCACCGTGAGCTTCAACCCGCACGAGACGAGCGCGCTGGCGGCGGCGAAGAAGGCCACCTACCTCGGGGAATACCGCCGGCCCGGCGCCGACGCGGGCTGGCACTTCCTCGTCGGCGACGAGGCGTCGATCGGCCCGCTCATGCAGGCCATCGGCTTCCGCTACGCCTGGGACGCCGCGGCCTCGCAGTACGCCCACGCCGCCGGGCTCGTGGTGCTGACGCCGGGCGGGCGCGTCTCGCACTACTTCTACGGCGTCGAGTTCGCGCCGCGCGATCTCCGGCTCGCACTGGTGGAGGCGTCGGGCGAGCGCATCGGCTCGGTCGTCGATCAGCTGCTGCTCTTCTGCTTCCACTACGACCCGGCGACGGGACGCTACAGTCGCGTGGCACTGAACGCGGTCCGCGCCGGCGGGGTACTCACCCTGGCCGCGCTCGGGCTCTTCGTCTGGATGGCGCTGCGTCGCGACCGTCGCATGGCCGGCGCCACCTCCGAAGGCAAGACCGCATGATCGAGCGGTTCCGTCTCTTCCCGGAGCAGGCCTCGACGCTGGCCCCCCAGACCGATGCGCTGCTCTTCTTCCTGCTCGCGATCACGACCTTCTTCGTCGTCCTCATCGCCGGCTTGATCATCGTCTTCATGATCCGCTATCGCCGCCGCGCTCCCGACGAGATCCCGGAGAGCGTGCACGGCTCGCTCGCGCTCGAGATCGCCTGGACGCTCCCGCCGTTCGTGATCGTCATGGTGATCTTCTTCTGGGGCGCCAGCCTCTTCGCCATCATCCGGCGGCCGCCGGACGACGCCATGAACATCGACGTCGTCGGCAAGCAATGGATGTGGAAGCTGCAGCACATGGAAGGCCGGCGCGAGATCGACGAGCTGCACGTCCCCGTGGGCACGCCGGTGAAGCTCACCATGACGTCCGAGGACGTCATTCACAGCTTCTTCGTGCCCGCGTTCCGCATCAAGCAGGACGCGGTGCCCGGCCGGTACACCACCACGTGGTTCGAGGCCACGAAGCCCGGCTCCTACCACCTCTTCTGCGCCGAGTACTGCGGCACGCTGCACTCCGGGATGATCGGCCACGTCATCGCCATGGAGCCGGCCGAGTATCAGGCCTGGCTGCAGACCGGCGAAGCGGGCGGCGTGCCGGCCCTGTCGCCGGTGGCGGCGGGCCAGGCCCTCTTCGAGGCGCAAGGCTGCCCCTCGTGTCACGCGGCCGGTGCGGCCCAGCGCGGACCCATGCTCGCCGGCCTGTTCGGGAGCACGGTCAACTTCGAGGGCGGGGGGACCGCGCTGGCGGACGAGGGCTACCTGCGCGAGTCCATCCTGAACCCGCAGGCGCACCTCGTCGCGGGCTACCAGGCCATCATGCCGACCTACCAGGGGCTGCTCAGCGAGGAGAACGTCATGCAGCTCATCGCCTACGTGAAGTCGCTCAAGGCGGAGGGGGGCGCGAAGCCATGAGCGCAGAGACCGCCACGTCGACGACCGTCCAGCCGGCTACGCCGCGCGTCAACTACCTGAACGCCGACTACGGGATCCGCTCGTGGCTCTTCACCGTCGACCACAAGCGGATCGCGCTCCTCTACCTGATCTCGATCACGATCATGTTCGTGATCGGCGGCTTGTTCGCCGGTGCGATCCGCCTCGAGCTGCTCACGCCGCAGGCGGATCTGGTGAGCAGCGATACCTACAACAAGCTCTTCACCATGCACGGCGTGGTGATGATCTTCTTCTTCCTCATCCCCTCCATTCCTGCCGTCCTCGGGAACTTCCTGATCCCGCTGATGATCGGCGCCCGCGACCTGGCGTTCCCGAAGCTCAACCTGCTGAGCTGGTACATCTATACCGTCAGCGCGGTGATCGGGCTCTGGGTGATGGTGTCGGGGGGCGTGGACACCGGCTGGACGTTCTACACGCCGTACAGCACGACCGCGTCGGCGACGAGCGTCATCCCCACGGCGATCGCGCTCTTCATCAACGGCTTCTCGTCCATCCTCACGGGGCTGAACTTCATCGTCACCATCCACACCATGCGCGCCCCGGGAATGACGTGGTTCCGCCTGCCGCTCTTCGTGTGGGCACACTACGCCACCGCCCTCATCCAGGTCCTCGGCACGCCGGTGATCGCGATCACGCTGGGGCTCGTCGCGGTGGAGCGCGGCTTCCACCTCGGCATCTTCGATCCGAAGCTCGGCGGCGACCCGATCCTCTTCCAGCATCTCTTCTGGTTCTATTCCCACCCGGCGGTCTACATCATGATCCTGCCCGGGATGGGCGTGATCAGCGAGATCATCGCCTGCTTCGCTCGCAAGACCGTCTTCGGCTACTCCTTCATCGCCGCTTCGAGCCTGATGATCGCGGTGCTGGGCTTCCTGGTCTGGGGACACCACATGTTCGTCAGCGGCCAGTCGGCCTATGCGGCGTTCATCTTCTCGTTCCTGAGCTTCTTCGTCGCCATCCCGTCGGCCATCAAGGTCTTCAACTGGACCGCCACGCTGTACAAGGGTTCCATCGCGTGGGAGTCCCCGATGCTCTATGCGCTCGGCTTCATCGGGCTGTTCACGATGGGCGGGCTCACCGGGCTCTTCCTCGCCGCGCTCGGGCTCGACGTCCACGTCACCGACACCTACTTCGTGGTGGCGCACTTCCACTACATCATGGTGGGCGGGACCCTCATGGCCTACCTCGGCGGTCTCCACTTCTGGTGGCCGAAGATGACCGGCCGCATGTACCCGGAGTGGATCGCGAAGGTCTCGGGCGTGCTCGTCTTCCTCGGCTTCAACCTGACCTTCTTTCCGCAGTTCATCCTGGGCTACCTCGGCATGCCGCGGCGCTACCACGTCTATCCCGAGGAGTTTCAGGTCCTGAACGTCCTCTCCACCGCCGGGGCCTCGATCCTGGGCGTCGGCTACCTGCTGCCGCTCCTCTACTTCATCTGGTCGCTGCGCTACGGCGAGATCGCGTCCGCCAATCCGTGGGGCGCCACCGGGCTCGAATGGCAGACGTCGTCGCCGCCCCCCACCGAGAACTTCCCGCGCACGCCGATCGTGACGCGCGAGCCGTACGACTATCAGCCGCTCGCGGCGCCCGCGCACCACCCCAAGGAGGCCGCCACTGGCTGACGCCGCCACCACACGCGTCGTGCACCAGCACGTCGCGCACCACTTCGACGACGCCGCCCAGCAGCGCGACGCCTCCACGCTCGGCATGTGGGTGTTCCTCGCCCAGGAGGTCATGTTCTTCGGTGGCCTCTTCACGTGCTACGTCGTGTACCGGGCGCTCCACGCGTCGGGGTTCGCGCACGCGAGCCACCAGCTCGACGTCGTGCTCGGCACGACCAACACGGCCGTGCTGATCACGAGCAGCCTCACGATGGCGCTGGCGGTCTGGGCCTCGCAGACGGGGAGCCGGCGGATGCTGCTCGTCTGCATCACGCTGACGGCGGCGCTCGGGTCCGTCTTCCTCGGCATCAAGGGATACGAGTACTGGCACAAGTTCCACGAGCACCTCGTGCCCGGACCCTACTTCGTGTGGGACGGGCCGGACGGGCCCGAGGCCGAGATGTTCTTCTCGCTCTACTTCGCGCTGACGGGCCTGCACGCGCTTCACATGGTCATCGGCCTCGGCATCATGGCGTGGCTCTTCTGGATGGCGTGGTCGGGCCGCGTCGGGCCGGCCTACCACGCCCCGGTCGAGATCTCCGGGCTCTACTGGCACTTCGTCGACATCGTCTGGATATTCCTCTTCCCCCTCCTCTACCTGATCGGCCGGCACTGAGGATCGCATGTCCGAGGAGCACGTCGTCCCCGTCCGCATCTACGTGATCATCTTCGTCACGCTCGTCGTCCTCACCGGCGTCACCACCGCCGTGGCCTTCGTCGACCTCGGGCCCATGAACGTCGTCGCGATGCTCCTCATCGCCTTCCTCAAGGCAACGCTCGTCGTCCTCTATTTCATGCACGTGCGCTTCACGGGGAGGCTCACCCAGATCGCCGCGGCCAGCGGCTTCGCGTGGCTGGTGATCCTGATCGGGCTCACCCTGAGCGACGTCCTGACGCGGAAAGTCGTCCCCTGAGCGCCCGCGCACGTGCCTTGCCGGCTCTTTGCGCTTGCCCCCGGGCGCGGCCGGTGGGTATAGCCGAGGATGGTCTTGGCTCCGCAGGAGCGTCTTCGCCGCCGAACCGCGCAGTGCTTCAGCGCGCTGGCGGGCGCGCTGCTCGTCATCGTCGTTTCGGGGCGTCCGGCGCTCGCCGCGACGGATCCGAACGGCGACCCCGATCACGACGGCGTGACCAACGCGGGCGAGGCGTTCTGGGGCACCGATCCCACGAACCCCGACACCGACGGCGACGGCCTCTCCGACGGCGAGGAGATCGGCACCCAGCTCGTCTGGGGGATCGGCTCCCCGACCGATCCGGACAGCGATCACGACGGCATCGACGACCTGCACGACGACTACGACGGCGACGGGCTCAGCAACCTCGAGGAGCGCCAGCTCGGCCTCTACTACGTCCTCTTCGACTCCGACTTCGATGGCCTCTCCGACGGCTGGGAGGTCGCCCACGGCTCGAATCCGCTCGCCTGGGACAGCGACGGCGACGGCATCCGCGACGGTGACCAGGACGACGACGGCGACGGACTCGGGACCGCGCTCGAGGTGGAGCTCGGCACCGATCCCACGAATCCCGACACCGACGGCGACGGCGTCACGGACGGCGACGAGCGCCTGCTGTGCACCGATCCGCTGGTCGCCGATTCGAACGGCGACGACCCGCCCGACGCCCTCTGCCTGTCCCGCGCCCCTGAGGGCGTGCCCGACTGGAAGCTCTTCCAGCGCGACGCCGCCAGCCGCAGCACGACGATCACGGTGCCGTTTCACTACCGGCTCGCTCACGCCGCGCGTGTCGAGGTGGCGCTGATCGCCCAGGCGACCGGCGCGGCGCTGTCCGGCTTCGGGTTCGCCGAGCACGCCCTGACACTCGACGTCGACACGACGGACGGCGGGGGGAGCGGCTCGCTCGTGCTCGCCGGCGTCCCCCAGGGCGGGAACTACGACCTCGCCGCGCGCATCGTGAACCCGACGAGCGGCGTCGTGCTGCTGACCGACACCACCCGCAACCTCGCGGTCGGCGACGTCTTCCTCGCCGCCGGCCAGTCGAACATGTCCGGCAACAACGGCCTCGCGGAAGCGCCAAGCCACTACGAGCAGCCCGATCCGCAGGTTCACCTCTTCGGCAACGACTATCGGTGGAAGCTCGCGACCGAGCCGATGGAGAACGCCGCCAACTCCCTGGACCCGGTGGGAATCGACTCACAGGCGCGCAGCTCGCCCATGCTGCGCTTCGCCAAGGAGGTGACCCAGCGGACCGGGATTCCGGTCGCCATCATGCCCGCTTCCTCCTCGGGCAGCAGCATCATGCCGGCCACCACCGGCGATCCGTTCGCCAACCACTGGACGCGGGACGCGCAGGATCCGCAGCGCCGCACGACGCTCTACGGCTCCGCCCTGTCGCGCGTCCTGGTGCAGGACTACGCGAGCCCGATCCGGGGCGTGATCTGGTATCAGGGAGAGAGCGACGCCGCGGTGCCGACCGCGGACTACCTGGCGACGCTGCGGCAGCTCGTGAGCGACCTGCGCACCGACCTGGCGAGCCCTGCCCTCTTCTTCGCCAGCTGTCAGCTTGCCTCGTACACGCTCGACGTGACGGAGGCGCCACAGGCCCTCTGGATGGGGCTGCGCGAGGCCCAGCGGCAGTACGCGGCTTCGGATCCGCAATCGACGCTCGTGGCCACACTCGACCTCCCGGTGTACTTCGTACACCTCTTCGGATCCGGCTACCGGGAGACCGGCAGGCGGCTCGGCCTCGCGACGCTCGAGGCGTCGTACAACGTGCGCCGCCTCGGCACGACGCCGAAGCTGCGCAGCGTGCGCCTGTCGCGGGCCGGCGCGCGCGTCGTCCTCCGCTACGACCGGCCCGTCGTCGGGGGCGATCCGGCGCTCTTCCGGGTCTCGAACGCATCGGGCGGCGTCGCGGTCCTGGCCGCGCAGGCGCGTGGAAGCCGGGTGTACGTCGACCTGGCACAGCCCGTGACGGCCGCGGCGCACGTCAGCTACGGCTTCGGGAAGCCCGCGTCTCCAGGCGGCTGGCTCGTCGGGCGCCGCGGCGAGGGCTCCGTCCTCGCCTTCAAGGACCTCGGCGCAGTGACGAACCTCGCGCGCTAGCAGTCCCGCGCCGCCTCACTGGCCGCCCGAGGGAGCGCCTCCCTGGTCGTGCATCGAGTCGCGCAGGCGACGGCCCGCATCCTCGAGGCCCTTGCCGATCTGCTCGCCGAGCCCACGCAGCATGTCGCCCGCCGTCGCGCCGAAGCGGGCGACGCGGGTGGCCACGTAGGTCTTCTGGAGCTCGGCGCGCCGCTCCGACAGGGCGGCGGCCTGCTGGAGGATCTCGGCTCGCTGGTCGGCGGGCCTCGCCGCGGCATCGGCGCGCAGCGCGGCGATGTCGGCGTCGAGACGGGCGAAGAGCGCGTCGATCTGCTGCTCGGTGACCCCCGGCTTCTGCTGCTGGTAGGCTTCGATCGCCACGCGCAGCTCGTCGGCCGTGCGCGGGGCGGCGGGCTTCGAGCAGCCGACCCCGAGCCAAACCAGCAGTACCCCGGCGCCGAGCGCGGCCACCCAGCTAGACATGCCCCGAGGGCTACCACGATCGCGGGAGGGGCGCACTCCACGACGTCGCCGCGGGCTCTGCCCGATCGGATGGGCAGCCCTCGGGGGACGCTCGTGACCGACGCTGGCCTTTGCCCCTCGAAGTCAGTAGAGAGGCATCCCGCAGCCGATGAGAATCGCGTTCCTGGTCGCCGTGCTCCCGGCGGTGCTTCTCGCGGGCTGCGCGGTGGGTCCCAACTACAAGCGTCCCGAGACCCCGGTCACGCCCGCCTATCGCGGCCAGGAGCCGCCCGAGCCGACCTCGATCGCCGACCTGCCGTGGTGGGAGGTCTTCCACGACGAGGTGCTCCAGTTCCTCGTCACCGAGGCGCTGAGGAACAACTACGATCTCTTGACGGCGATCTCCCGAGTCGAGACGGCCCGCGGGCAGCTCATCTCCACCCGGTCCCAGATGTTCCCGCAGGCCACGTACGAGGGCGGCGCCTCGCGCGGGAGGCAGTTCCTCGGTGAGGAGCAGAAGGTGCCCGTCCTCACCCTGAAGAAGAACGGCCAGCTCGTCCAGCGGGAGGGGACCTTCGGCGGTAACTCGACCTTCGACACCTTCCTCGGCACGCTGAACGCCGCCTGGGAGATCGACCTGTGGGGGCGAATCCGCCGGGCCACCGAATCCGCCCGTGCCGACCTGCTCGCCTCCAACGACTTCCGCCAGGGTGTCGTCCTCTCGCTGGTGAGCCAGGTCGCGCAGACCTACCTCCAGCTCCTCGAGCTCGACGTCGAGCTCGAGATCGCGGAGCGCTCGACGAAGACGTTCGGCGAGACGCTCGATCTCTTCCAGCGCCAGTTCGAGGGCGGCATCGGTACCAAGCTGGCCGTGGCGCGCGGCGAGGCCGCGCTCGCGCAGGCCGCGGCCACCATCCCCAACACCGAGCGTGCCATCGTCTCGACCGAGAACGCGATCTGCATCCTGCTCGGCTGGCCGCCGACACCGATCCCGCGCGGCACGGCGCTGACCTCGCAGGAGCTGCCGCCCGAGCCCCCCGCCGGCCTGCCGGCGGAGATCCTCGAGCGCCGTCCCGACGTGCTGCAGGCGGAGCAGGTGCTGCGCTCGGCCAATGCCCAGGTCGGCGTCGCGATCGCCGACTTCTTCCCCCGCATCGGCCTGACCGCGCTCTACGGCGGGACGAGCGCGGAGCTGGAGGCCGTGGTGAAGGGGGCCGGCAACGTCTGGTCGATCGCGGCGTCGGTGACCGGGCCGATCTTCCAGGCCGGGAAGCTCTACGGCGGCTACAAGTCGGCGGTCGCCAACTGGGAGGCCGCGAAGTCCCAGTACGAGGGCACCGTCCTGGGCGCCCTCCGCGACGTGTCGGACGCGCTGGTCGACGCGCAGAAGCTGAAGCTGGTGCGCGACGAGCTCGCCAAGGCGGTCGCGGCACTCAAGGAGGCCTCCGAGCTGGCCACCATCCGCTACACGGGCGGCCTCGCGACGTACTTCGAGGTGCTCGAGGCGCAGCAGCAGCTCTTCCCCGCCGAGGATCAGCTCGCGCAAACCGAGCGCGACGAGCTCCTAGCGGTCGTGCGCCTCTACGCCGCGCTCGGTGGCGGCTGGAGCGTCGAGGACCAGCCCGTCCCGCTCAACGCCTTCCCCGGCTGGCCGTGACCGCCACGCCCGCCGCTAGCGGCTGCCGAACGCCGTCATCGCCGCGATGAAGAGATAGGCGTGCTCCCAGACGTGGGGCACGTCGTTCTCGGCGACGTAGTCGGGCGCGATGCCGTCGCCGTTCACGTCGAGCTGGTAGCGGCCGTACTGCTCGCCCATGTGCAGCGTGCCCGGCGTGGTGAGCTCGCGCACGAAGAAGCGTACCTGGTCGCGCAGCTCCGCCAGCCCCGCGGCGTCGCCGGTGGCGCGGAAGCGCATGCCGCGCGCCACCAGGTTCTCGGCGTCATAGGCGCCGCTCGGCGCCGTACGGGTGAGGATCGGGTCGATCGAACGCTCGCGCAGCCACTGGGCGTGCGACAGGGCCAGCGGCTCGCCCGGGGCGAAGAGCTCGACCGGCCAGAGCAGCCAGCCCGGGCGATCGCCGCCCGCGCCGAGGTGCGCCGGCGGCCCGGGATCCAGGAAACGGGCGCGCAGGGCGGCCTCGAGCTCGCCGGCGCGGCTCTGCCAGGCGGCCGCCTCGGCCGGGTCGAAGCCGCAGTCGCCCGCAGCGGCGGTCGCGTTCTTCAGCGCGAGGAGGACGGTCTCGGCACCCTGCAGCCCCTGGGTGAGCGGGATGTTGTCGTCCTCGTTCGCCAAGCACTGGAGCCCGGTCTGCGGATCGCGGCAGGCTGCCAGGTTGGCGGCGCCGAGCCGGATGGCGGGGCAGACGTCGGCGAGATAGGCCGTCCGCTGGGCCGGGTCGGTCAGGTGCCGCGCGTGCTCCCACATGGTCCACACGCCGAGCCCCGCCTCGTCGATCTCGAAGGAGATCGGGTTGCCCGCCACGGCCTCGTCGGGATCGGCGTAGTAGTTGGTCTCGTACGTGCCCGCGGGGACGCACGCCGGATAGCTCGGGTGAGCCGGAGCGCACGTTCCGAAGTCGTAGAGGAGCGACCACGGCCCGGGCTCCTTGCGCTGCACCCGGGCGTAGAACCGGTTGTGCCGGCTCACCAGGTCGGTGTAGCCGGCCAGGTCGAGGGCGTAGTTGATGAAGGATCCGTCGCGCGGCCAGTCGGAGCCGTAGGGATTCTGCGTGTCGACGCTCGCGACGATGGCACCGCTCGCGTCGTCCGTCGCGGTGCGCGCGACCACCAGGCTCCGCCGCGCGAAGGCGGTGATGAGCGGGTCGTCGGTGTCGGGCAGGTGCGCCGGTGCGAGGAAATCCGCCCACCAGCGCTCGGTCGCCTCGCGCTGCGCCACCGGCGACTCGGCACGGGCGCTGCGCAGCAGCTCGTACGCCTGGTCGCGCGTTCCGGCGATGGCGATGTCGAAGGTCACGGTGGCGACGCCTTTCCGGAAGCGCAGCCGGCGCGCGAGGGCCGCGTTCGCCTGGCAGGCCGCGATCGGCGACCGGCCGAGCGCACCGTCCCGGGCGTCGTCGTACGCGCTGCGGGCCTCGTAGCGCCAGCCCTCCCGGGTGCGGCAGGCGCCCACCGGCCCGCCCGGATCGAGGACGGTCGCGGAGCACACGAACAGCCCGCGCGCGAAGGGCAGGAAGTCGGGCGGCAGGTTGAAGCTCGTGATGGCGCGCTCCGCCAGCTCGCTCTGGTGCGCACACATCGGCGCGTCGTCGAAGCCCACCTGGTAGCCGTCATCGCGCCGGCGCGCCCCGAAGGCGATGTACACGCCGGCCTCCGAGAGGCCGTCGAGAACCTGGCGCACCGTCCTCCGGAGCTTGTGCGCTCCCCGGGGCGGGTCGCGCAGCACGGGATTCACCGGTCCGTAGTCGTGCGGATAGCTCTGCGCGCTCGCGGGCAGGAACTGGAGCACCGCGCGCTGGCGCGTGTCGTACGCGGCGGCGTAGTCGTTCTGGAAGTCGAGCCCCCAGTCGGCGATGGGAAAGAACGGCAGGCGGGCCAGGGTCGGCGCGAAGTTGGTGTAGAACACCATCGTGCCGCCGCGAACCGGCGAGCCGCGCTCCCGCCGCACCTCGTAGTGGCTCACGAGCACGTCGCGGTCGGGCAGGACGAAGTGGCGGGCGGTCACGTGCAGCCCGAGCGCACGGTTCGACGCCTCGTCGACGAGCACGTCCGAGGTGTCGGCGGAATAGCGCTGATCGTGGGTCCAGTCGTCGTCGCGCAGCCACGTGAAGCCGCGGCCCTTCGCGGTCCGGTAGGCGATCCCCGGAAACGCGCCCTGGCTGTCGAGGGCGCCGAAGTGCGGCAGCGTGCGCGCCTCCGGCGCGTTGGACGACAGATAGTCGAGCTGACCGTAGAAGCTCGGACCAGGCCACTTGAGCACCGTCAGCTCGCCGCAGCCCGAGAAGGCCGCCGTCAGCCGGCCGCTGCCCAGCGCGGCGTTCACGTTGGTGGCGCCGAGCTGGAGCTCGAACGGGTTGGGTGCATCGTGGGCCACCGGGAGCTGCGGACAGGCGAAGCTTTCCGTGGCCCATGCGAGGACTGCGAGGCAGGCGAGACGACGCAGGGACATGCGCGCGCTCTACCATGCCGTCGCCGGGGCGGGCCAGGAATTCGCGGGTCGTGCGATGCGGCGCCGCGGCGGCGAGCACCGGGCGTCGTTGCGGTCTGCGGGCTCATGCTACAAGTCCGCGCCATGACCGACGCTTTCAATCCGACGCCGGAGCATGCCGCGCTCAGGCAGCTCGTTCGCGAGTTCACCGAACGCGAGGTGGAGCCGCAGGCCGCCGCCGCCGATCGCTCGGAGGAATTCAACCTGTCCCTCTTCCGCCGCCTCGCCGATCTGGGACTGCTCGGGATCACGGTCCCCGAGCGCTTCGGCGGCTCGGGCATGGACGCGGTCGCCGCCGTGATCGCGCACGAGGAGCTGTCGGCGGCAGACCCGGGCTTCTGCCTCGCCTACCTCGCGCACTCGATGCTCTTCGCCAACAACCTGCAGCAGAACGCCAGCGACGAGCAGCGCGAGCGGTGGCTTCCCGACGCCTGCGCGGGGCGCACCATCGGCGGCATGTGCATGAGCGAGCCGTCCGTCGGCACCGACGTCCTCGGCCTGCAGACCGGCGCCGTACGCGACGGCGATCACTACGTGCTGAACGGCGCCAAGATGTGGATCACCAACGGCGCGATCAGCGACAACGAGCTGGGCGACGTCTTCCTGGTCTACGCCCGGACCGGCAAGCGGGGCGCGCACGCCCTGTCGCTGTTCGTCGTGGAGAAGGGCCTGCCGGGCTTTCGCCTCGGTCAGAAGATCAAGGACAAGCTCGGCATGCGCGCCTCGACGACGGCGGAGCTGCTGTTCGAGGACTGCATCGTGCCGGCGCGCAACCTGGTGGGGCGCGAGGGCGATGCCGTGGTCCACATGATGCGCAACCTCGAGATCGAGCGCCTCACCCTGGCCGCCATGGGCCTCGGCATCGCGCGTCGCTGCCTCGAGGTGATGAACCGCTACGCCGCCGAGCGCAAGGCGTTCGGACAGCCGATCAACGAGTTCGGTCAGATCCAGCGGCACATCGCCGAGGCCTACGCGCGCTTCATGGCCGGGCGCAGCTACGTCTACCAGGTCGCCGCCAGCCACGATCTGGCGCGCGCGGGAAACCGCCTCGACTCCGACGGCGTGAAGCTCTACTGCGCCACCATGGCGAAGGAAGTCGCCGACAGCGCCATCCAGGTGCTGGGCGGGTACGGCTACGTCGGCGAGTTCCGCGTCGAGCGCCTGTGGCGCGACGCCAAGCTGCTCGAGATCGGCGGCGGCACCGTCGAGGCGCACCAGAAGAACATCGCGCGCGACCTGGCGCGCTTCGCCTCGATCCCCTGAAGCGACCCGAGACTGCGTCTCGGGTCGGGGCGGACGGCGAGCATGAGGCCCGATGGCAGTGCGGACGTCGTGCCGCGGCCGGCGGAGCCGGCGCGGCAGTCGTCCGGCACGCCGAACCCCCGCCACCTGTGTGAGGGCCGCAGGAGGCGTCGGCAAGAACACGTGTGCCGCGCTGGCGTTGCCAGCCGCGGCACGGCGTTCGCCTGATCCACCGAACGCCACACGCTCGCTTCCGCATTCGACCCGAGACGGAGTCTCGGGTCGAGCTGCTCTAGCTGCGCGGCGGGGGCGGGAAGGCGCTGTGCTCGTGCACCTGGCTGTGCGGGCGCACCACCACCGTGCTGCCGACGTAGGCGCCCTGGTAGTCGCCGTTCGGGCCGAGCAGAACCGTCCCCGTGGGGGCGAACACGGTGCCGGCCACGACGGCGTGCGGTCCGGTACGGAACGCCGCGCCGGTGATGCCGGCCGCGATGTCGATCCGCACGCGCTCGGCCATGAGCCCCTTCACCGCACCGAGCTGCGCCCTGGGACCGAGGCGGACGTTCTCCGCCACGCCGATGCGGCAGTCGGCCACGCAGACCACACGCGCCGCCGGGGCGAGACGGATCGAGCGCACCTGGTACGTGCCGCCGTCGAGCTGCAGCAGGGAACCCCGTCCGACCCTGATCGCGCCGTAGGCGCCCTGGGCGAGCGGGGCCGCCGACGAGCGCGGGCCGATCACCACGTCGCTGGCGCCGGGCGTGACCGCGACGGGCGCGAGCAGCGTGGGATCGACCACCGGCGTGGTCAGCTGGAGGCATCCCGGGATCGGGGAGCCGCCCACCGTCGGACCGCCGACCACCCCCGGACCGAAGCCGGCACCCGAGACGATCTGACAGAAGAGCCTTCCCACGCGCGCGCGACGCGCGACGCGCACCGACCCGCCCACCACCGTTCCGGGGACCTGTGCCGCGGTCGCAAGGCGAACGCTGCCCGCCGTCGCGCCGACGGCGCCGGGCTGCACGCGGGCCCCGGGACCGACGCGAACCTCGTTCACGCCGAGGACGGCGTAGGCGCGCAGGACGGGCTGCGACTGGGCAATGGCTGCGCCGCGGAGACCGATCAGCAGCGCGGCGAGGAGAACGGCACGGATCATCACCATGCCATCCTGCCACAGCCGCGCCCGACCGTCAGCCCGGACTTTCGGGCCGCTTCATCGCAATTGCATCGGCTTGTACTCGTACATGCGGAAGAGCACGGCCTGATCGCCCATGTGCGCGTCGGCCAGCCCGCTGCCGTCGGGCAGGTGGTGGATGAAGCCCGACTGGCCGGACGGGATCACGTTCTCCCCCACGATCCGCCGGCGCCCGACCTCGAGCGCCTGCATGTACGTGCTGCGGTTCTCCTCGGGCGCGCGGCCGAAGCTCGTCGGCTGCGTGCCGAACGAGAGGAAGTTGTTGGCGAAGTTGTCGAGGCAGTCGAAGTCGAGACTGGGTGGCGGCTGCCAGCCCCAGGAGCGCGGATCCGGGTTCCCGAAGCCCGGTGTCTGGACACTTCCCCCCGTGCACAGGCCGTAGCCCATCTGCGGCAGCGGGCCGGTGCCGGCGAGCAGGGCGATCGCGTCGTTCAAGCTCTGGACGATGATCTCGTCACGGTGGCCGCCGAAGTAGTCGCCGGTGAAGTGCTGCGGCACGCCCGAGGTGCTCGGCTCGAGCACGTGGAGGAACATGTTGTAGGTGGTCTCGTCGAGATAGTCGTTGCCGTCGATGGTGCGATCGCTGAAGTCGACGGTCCCGACGAACGCGCCCGCGGGACTGCCGCCGGTGCTTCCGCCCCACAGGTTCTGCTTCAGCGCGTACCACCACTGGAAGAAGATCGACATCCCGGGCTGGCCGCGCGACGGGCTGTAGGTCGGGCCGTAGTGCCCATCCGGGTAGATGAGCGAGGGATCGTTCAGGTAGGCCAGCCACTCGTCCAGGACCGTGACCGCCGTGGCGAGCGTCGGATGCGCCGTCGGGTCGACCAGCGGGCTTCCCGCGGCGACGAGGGCGTCGTACGCTTCGCGGATGGCGGGCACGAGCGCCGGCGCCGCCGCCCGCACCGTATCGGTGCTGCCGTCCATCGAGCCGACGTCGCGCTCGATCTCCTGCGCGTCCTTCAGCGTCATCTGCGGGTTGTGGGCGAGCAGGAAGGCGATGCGGTCGGAGCGGTAGATCGGCCCCCAGTGCTCGTCGTGGCTGTTGCCCTCCTGGATGTAGGGCCGGTCGGCCGGCTTGGTGTTCCAGTTGGCGAGGTAGCCCTGGGTCGGATTCGTCGAGACCAGGGAGCGGCTGAACGGCAGGTAGCGCTGCCCGCCGGGGTGCAGTCCCCACTCCTGGCTGCCCGAGCCGTCGGCGGGCAACCGGTCGTCGAACCCGGCGGGGAACGCGGGCCGTGCCCCGGCGCTCCAGTAGGCGATGTTGCCGCGCCGGTCGGCGTAGAAGAAGTTGTGCAGTGAAACCACCTGGTCGACCGAGGCCGCGAACTCGTCGAAGTTGCGGGCCAGGCCCTGGCCGAGGAAGCCCTGGACGGTGGATTGCTCGTTCTTCCAGTATGCCGTCTTGTAGGTGAAGGCGCGCGGCGGGGAGGCGCCGAGATCGAACTCGAGCACGTAACCGTGGAAGTGCGCCGGGTCGCAATCGTTGACGCGGAAGATGTTGAAGAGCAGCGGGCCGTCACCGATCGACGGACCGCCTGGCGCGTAGGCAGCGGGCCTGGACGAGTCCTCGCCGGCGAAATGGAACAGCTCGGTGCGCCGGTCCATCGGGTGATACGCGCCGTCGAGCAGGAAGGCGTACGAGGCGCTGTCGCTCTGGGGCTGGGGGAATGCCGGCGCCTGCAGGGTCTCCACGTAGAGCGTCGAGTTGTCGATCTCGCCCGAGGTCGTGGTGAAGGCGAACCGGGTGGTCTGACCGATCAGCACGCCCGGGACTCCGGCGATGAACATGCCGCCGGCCTTCATGCGCGGTGAAAGGATGTATCCCTCCCAGTCGATGTTCGGGTTGTCGAAGCCCTCCTGCGGTCCGCCCCAGAGGAGCGCGTTGCCGGAGGCGCTGCGCTCGGGTGAGACCACCCAGGCATTGCTGCCCGAGGTGATGAAGACGCCGAAGCGGCGGTTGAGCTCGCGCGCGTGCCGCTCGAGCCGGTCGGCCGCGCTCAACCCGCGCAGGATCGTACCCGGTGCGAGCTCGCTCAAGAACGCGTGCTGGGCGCCGAGCGGGTCATCGCCCGACGCGGCGAGGACCGGCGAGGGCCCGAGCAGGAGCCGCAGGCCATCGGCCAGCCGGAACGGCAAACGGATGGGCGTCGCGTCGGCGAGCGGGATGGGCGTCCGCCCGCCCTTCACGGGCGTGATCGCCCCGTGCGCCGGGATGGTCGTCGGGCTGCTGGGATCGCGAATCCAGCGCACGTCCTCGAAGACGTCGCGGGCCGCAGCCGCCGCCGTCTTCCCGGCCGGCGCGCCGGTGCGGGCGAAGTACTCGGTGAGGTAGTCGAGAAGCGCCGCCTGGCGGAGCTGGCGCCCGCCGCCACTGCCGAAGCGGCCGGCGAGCAGGCCGCCGATGGCGGCGACGTCGGTGACCCGCCACGGGTCGGGCTTGAAGACCTCGCGGCCCCCGATGAACTCGATCGTGTAGCGCACCCCGCTCGGGATCTGACCGTTGCCGGCGCCGCGCACGATCGTCGGGAGGAGGAAGAACTCGTGCGGCACTTCGGCCAGCGTCGTGTCCGCGTAGATGGAGGCGACGTGCGCGTTCACGCCGTCGACGAAGCCCTGCACGAGCGACTGCGTGTCGCAGGGGAGCGTCGACACCAGGTACTGCCGCTCCTCCTCGGAGTAGAACTGCAGGCGCGTGTCCTCGTCGTCGCCGAGGAAGCTCTGCCCGCCGATCTCCGCCAGGTTTCCGGTGGCCGACTTGCGCACGAACTCCATCTGGAAGAGGCGGTCCTCGGCCTGGGCGATGCCGGTGGCGTAGCCCACCTCGTAGAGGCTGCGTGCCTTGATGTGGGGCACGCCGTACCCGTCGCGCGTGATCCGGTAGCGCGGGCGCGCGGGCGCCCGCGCCGGACACGCGTGCGGCGTTCCGCCGACGTTGGCGGTGCAGATCGCCAGCGCGTGACCCGTGAGCACGACCAGCAGACATCCGGCGACGACGGCGTGTCGAGTCATACCGCCTCTTCGCGCCGCGCGTCCCCTCCGTCAAGGCACGGCGCGGCGCCGGGCCCACGCCCGGCCGCCGGTCAGGCCGCCGCGCGGCCCGCGCCGAAGAGATGCGGGTGCATCGCCGCCAGCGACGCGAGATCGTGCACGTCGCGCGCGAAGTTCGGGACCGTCACGAGGGGGGCGCGACGCGACAGCGCGGCGCGAAACTGCTCGATGCGCAGCGATTCGCCGCGGGCCAGCGCCTGGTAGTCGGCGAAGTTCGCCGCCAGCTCGCGGGCCTCGGCCGCGCGACCACCGAGCGCCTGCGCCACCGCCCCGGCGACCTCCTCGGCATCCTCGGGACCGACCTCCGCTGCCCGCCGCCCGCGGTGGGCCGGCCGGAACTCGTGGTGCACGCGATTCAGCACCACGCCCTTCAGCGGCATGCGCAGCTCGGCCATCTTGGTCGAGAGGTACTCGGCGTCGCCCAGCACCTGTTCCTCCGGGCTCGACACCAGCACGAAGGCGGTCCCGGGGCCGCGCAGCACCTCGTACGACTTGTCGATCCGCGCCTGGAAGTTGTCGAACAGGCCGCTCATGCTGGTGAAGAAATCGGAGATCTCGGCGAGTGCCGAGATCCCGGTGGCCTGCTCGATGCGACGCAGCAGGAACCCCACGCTCCGGTTGACGGCGCGGAGCGCCGACCAGCCGGCGTTGAAGTACGGCCGCACGAACCACTTGACGACGCTCTTGTCGAGGAAGTCGCCCAGCCGCTGCGGCGCCTCGAGGAAGTCGAGCGCGTGGCGCGTCGGCGGGGTGTCGACGACGATCAGATCGAAGTCGCCGCTCTCGGCGAGCACGCAGAGCTGCTCGATGGCCATGTACTCCTGCGAGCCGGCGAAGGTCTGCGAGAGGTGCTGGTAGAAGGGGTTCTGCAGGATGCGTGCCCGCGCCTCGGGTGGCGCGTGGCGCTCGACCAGTGCGTCCCAGGCGCCCTTCTGGTCGAGCATCATGGCCCACAGGCTGCCCGTGGGAGCGAGTCCCTGCTCGCGGAAGAGCTGGGCGGGGATCTCGTGCGGTGCGCTGCCCAGCGTCTCCAGGCCGAGGGAGGTGGCGAGCCGCCTGGCAGGATCGATGGTGAGGACGACGGTCCGGCGGCCCTGGAGCGCGCCCCACAGCGACAGCGAGGCGGCGACGGTCGTCTTGCCCACTCCACCGCTTCCCGCCGAGATCACGATGCGGTGCCCGGCGACGACGTCCGCGAGATTCACGACCGCCGCCGCACGGCCCGCACGGCCGTGCCGCTGGCGAGCGCCTCCTCGAGCGCGACGGAGAGCCGCTCGAGCGCCTCGGTGCCGAACTCCTCGACGAAGAGGAACGGCAGCTCGATCATCGGGGCCGGGGCGGTCCCCGCACGCAGGCGCTCGAGGTTCGCCTGGTTGATGGCCGCCCACCCGCTCTCCTCCGCCGCGCGCTCGGCGACGCAGCCGAGCAGCCCGCGCGCGCCGGTCGCGTTGCGCGCGGCGGCCTCGAGGGCGGCGATCACCTCGGGCGCGAAGCGCCGGCGGTGAAGCCGGTTGACCACCACCCAGCCGAGCGGCATCTGCAGCGTCTCGCGGAGCTGGGTGGTGGTCTCGAGCGTCTCCGCCACCGGCATCTCCTCGGCCAGCGTCACGAGGTGAACGGCAGTGGTCTCGCCGTCCTGCAGCAACCCCACGATCTTCGCCGCTTCACGCTGCACCAGGCCCGCGCCGAAGGTGTCGCGCGCCGCCTGCGGCATGCGGAGGTACTGCAGGCTGTGTCCGGTCGCGGGCGCGTCGACCACGATCGTGTCCCAGGCCGGTCCGGCACTGCCCTGCCGGGTCGCCTCGTACCAGATCTTGCCGACCGTCATCAGCTCCTTCAGGCCCGGCGCCGCCGCCACGAAGTACTGGTAGATGCGACTCGAGAAGACGGTCTGCAGCAAGCGCTTCACGGGGATGACCAGCCCGAGGTACTCCTCGAGTGCGGCCCGCCCATCCACCGAGAGCACGTGCAGGCCGGGAGCGACGGGGCGCGCGACGGGCGCTGCTCCGTCGGAGCCGAGCAGCGCCGGAAGGCCACCCGTCGAGTCCATCTCCACCGCGAGCGTGCGCCGGCCGCTGCGCGCCAGGAGCAGCGCCAGCGCGGCCGCTACCGTGGTCTTGCCGACGCCGCCCTTGCCGACGACGAAGTGCAACCGCCGCTCGAGCAGCGAGCCGGGCATCAGTCGACCCGGCGTATGGCCAGGGAGACGTTCGTGCCCCCGAACCCGAAGGAGTTCGAGAGCGCGACCTCGACCGTGGCCTTGCGCGCGGTATGCGCCACATAGTCGAGGTCGCACGCCGGATCGGGGTCGTCCAGGTTGATCGTGGGCGGGAGGATGCCACGTGCGACGGCCAGGACCGTGTAGATGGCCTCGACGGCGCCGGCGGCGCCGAGCGTATGGCCGGTCATCGACTTGGTGGAGCTCACCGCGAGGCGGGGCGCATACTCGCCGAACAGGCGCTTGATCGCCCGGGTCTCTGCCTCGTCGTTGTGCGGCGTACCCGTGCCGTGCGCGTTGATGTAGCCCACCGCGTCCGGCGTCACGCCGGCGTCGACCAGGGCCTGCGCCATGCACTCGGCCGCTCCTTCGCCACCGGGCGAGGGCTGCGTCATGTGATAGGCGTCGCAGTTGGCGCCGAAGCCCGCGACTTCCGCCAGGATGTGCGCGCCGCGCTTCCGGGCATGATCGAGCTCCTCCAGCACCAGCATGCCGGCACCCTCCGCGACCACGAAGCCCTCGCGGCCACGATCGAAGGGCCGGCTGGCCCGGACGGGATCGTCGTTGTAGCCGGTGGCGAGGGCGCGCATGGCAATGAACCCGCCGACGCCGAGCAGACAGACGGGCGCCTCGGCGCCGCCGGCGAGGATGATGTCCTGGCGGCCGTCGCGGATGTGCAGCACGGCGTCGCTGATGGCGTGCGCGCCCGACGCGCAGGCGCTCGTCGTCGCATAGCTCGGACCGCGCGCGCCGTAGCGCATCGCGATGTGTCCGGAGGCCATGTTGGGGATCAGCTTGGGAATGAAGAAGGGCGACACCCGGCGCACGTCCTGGGTGGCGAAGTGGTGGTAGGCCGCCTCGAGACTCTCGAGACCGCCCATGCCAACGCCCACGATCACCCCGGCCCGCTCCGGGCGGTCGAACGGCGCCGGCAGACCGGACTCCTCCATCGCCATCTGGGCGGCGGCGACGGCATACTGGATGAAGACGTCCATCTTCTTCAGGTCCTTGCGCTCGATGAAGCGCTCGGACTCGAAGTCGGGCACCTCGCCCGCGATGCGAACCGCCAGGTTGGAGGCGTCGAAGCGCCTGATCTCACGCACCCCCGAGCGCCCGGCCACCAGCGCCTCCCAGTTGCGTTCCGTGCCCGTCCCGAGCGGCGTGACGAGACCGACCCCCGTCACCACCACCCGCCGTCGCGTGCCGTTCGCGTGCAGAATCGCCATGCTAGGAGCGCGCCGCGGGGGAGTCAAGGAAACGTTCCGAGACGGCCGAGCCCTCGTCGCCAGAGCGCAAGATAGAGCACCACGGTGCTCACCACCAGTGCGGCTGCGACCAGGTCGCCGATCCCGGGCGCCGGCCGTGGAAAGCGGGTGCGCGGCCGGCCCGAGTTGAAGCCCCGCAGCTCCAGCGACATCGCCATCCAGTCGGCCCGGCGGAGCGCCCCGATGAACACCGGCACGATCACCGGCCCGAAGTGCTTGAGGCGCGTGAGCGGTCCGCCGCGCCGCAGATCGAGCCCGCGACAGCGCTGGGCCTGCACGATGGTGACGGCCGACTCGAAGAACACCGGCACCAGCCGAAAGGCGAGCGTGAGCGTGAACCCCACGAGATAGGGCACGCCGAGGCGGCGCAGCCCGTAGGCCACCTCTTCCACGCGCGTGGTGGTGAGGAAGAGCAGCCCCGTGACCAGGAACGTGCACAGGCGGATCCCCATCGAGATGCCGTACTCCAGGCCCTGCTCGCGCGTGGCGGCTCCGTAGAAGAACGTCCAGATGATCACCGTGACCACGAACACGATGACCAGCGCCGGTGTGAAGCGCCTGAGGTTCGGCAGCCCGCCGGCAAGCAGGAGGAACACCGTCACCGGCAGCCCGAGGGCGGCCAGCAGCACGGGGCGGTCGACCACGAAGGCGGCCACGACCAGACCGAACAGCGCCAGGAGCTTGGTCACGGGATGGAGGCGATGGACGAACGTCGCCGCCGGCACGTAGAGGGTGAGGGTCATCGCGTCCCGTCCTCCTGCAGCCACGAGACCAGCTCGTCGACGGACAGCGGCGTGCAGCCGAGCGCCTGCCCGAGCAGGGTCACCTCGGGAGCGCGGAACGCGGCCTCGGCGACCCGCGCCGGGTCGGCGAAGAAGTCGCGCACGCTGCCGTCGAAGCGCAGCCGGCCCTGCGCCAGCAGCAGCACGCGCTCGGCATACTCCGCGATCACCCAGGGCGTGTGCGTGATCACCAGCACCGTGCGGCCGGCCTGCCGGAGCGTGCGCAGCAGCTCGAGCATGCGGCGCTGCTCCTGCCAGTCGAGGCCGGTCGTCGGCTCGTCGAGCACGAGGACCTCGGGTCGCAGCGCGAGCACGGACGCCACCGCCAGGCGCTGGCGCGCACCCTTGTCGAGCAGGAACGGATCCGCATCGCGTCCCGCGAGGCCGACGGCCGCGAGCGCTTCCTCCACCCGGAGCGCCACCTCGACGGCGGGAAGTCCCAGGTTCCGCGGGCCGAAGGCCACCTCGTCCTCGACGGTGGCTGCGAAGAGCTGGTGGTCGGGATCCTGGAACACGAATCCCACGCGCTGGGCGATCTCCTCCAGCGGACAGGCGGCGACGTCGCGTCCCTCGAGCCGCACCGCGCCGGTGGTGGCACGCAGGAGCCCGTTCAGGTGCTTGGCGAGCGTCGTCTTGCCGGAGCCGTTGCGGCCGATGAGCGCGACCAGCTCGCCGCGGCCGATCGTGAAGCTCACGTCGGTCAATGCCTCGCGCCCGTCGGCGAAGCGGTACCCGAGGCGCTCGACGACGAGCACGGAGGCGCCGCGCCGCGGCGCCGGAGGGAGGGTCGGAGCGCGGGCGATCCGCCCTGCCGCCCGCAGCCGCTCCGCCGCCTCGGCGACGTCGAGCGGCGGCGCCGACTCGTGGACGGCGTCGAAGACGCGGCACACGTCGTGCGGCCGCACGCCCGCCGCGGCGCAGGACTGGACGTCGGCCAGCACCGACGCCGGCGGGCCGCTGGCCACCACGCGGCCGGCGGCGAGCAGCACGAGGTGGTCGGCAGCCGCCGCGGCGCCGACGTCGTGCTCGATCAAGAGCACCGCGACCCCCTCGCGGCGGAGACCGGCCAGCACCGCGAACACCTCGGCGCGCCCCACCGGGTCGAGGTCGGTGGTCGGCTCGTCGAGCACCAGGATGGGCGGGCGCAGCGCCAGGAGGCCGGCGATCGCGAGCCGCTGCTTCTCGCCTCCCGACAGCGTCCCGGGATCACGCCCCTCGAAGCCGGTGAGCCCGACGGCGGCGAGCGCGTCACGCACCCGGGGCGCCATCTCGCGCGGCGGGACGCCCGTCTGCTCGAGGGCGAAGACGACTTCCTGCGTGACGTCGGTGGAGAAGAGCTGCGCCTCGAAGTCCTGGAACACCATCCCGATCAGCCCGGCCAGCTCCGCGACGCGGCGGCCCGCGATCGACTCACCCTCGAGGCGGACGTCTCCGTGCACCTCGCCGGCCAGGAAGCACGGGACGATGTTGGTGAGGCAGCGCGCCAGCGTGGTCTTCCCCGCCCCGGTGGCGCCCATGACGACGGTGAGGGTCCCGGCAGGCACCGAGCAGTCGACGCCGGAGAGCGCCGGCCGCCCGGCGTCGGCGTAGGTGCAGCCGAGACCCTGGACCGCGATCCCGGACATCACAGCAGGACGAGACCGAGGACGGCGAGCCCGAGGAAGGGGAGCACGCCGAGCCCGAGCTCCCGCTGCCCCGTCGCCGTCGCCAGCCCGGCCCAGGCCGGCACCCAGCGGTGCGCGGCGATGAGCTGGCCGGCGGTGAACCCGCCCACCGTTCCGGCCACGAGGAGCGCGAGCGCGACGGCACGGCGGCCCACGGACCGGCGCGGCCGGGGCCCGAGCAGGTTCCGGTAGAGGAGATGCGCGCTGTCGATGCGCGGGTAGAGCAGCCGGAGCAGCAGGGGTGCGAGTCCGATCCCGGCGATGAGGTTGTTCGCCAGCACCGACGAGCCGATGACGGTGAAGGGGTGGAAGCCGAGCACGCCGAGGCCGAACCCGACGACCGTCGCGCACAGCATGCCGGCGAGCCCGACCACTGCAACGAAGAGCATCCACCAGCCGAGGCGCGGCGCCGGCACCGGCCGGCTGCCGGTCACCGACTCCCAGACGGCGTAGGGCACGAGCCCGAAGGCGAGGTTGCCGACGAAGCCGAAGAGGTCGCCGGGACCGAGGCCACCGAAGAAATCGCCGATCAGGTTGCCGAAGGCCGCGCCCCAGGCTCCGGCCGGTCCGAACAGGAACGAGCACACGATGGGCAGCGCGTTGGCCGGCCGCAGCTCGGTCACGCCGGGGATGATCGGCGCCACCTTGAACGGGATCAGGATGCCGCCGTAGAGCGCGGCGCAGATGGCCGTCAGCACGACCATGCGCGTGTTGCGCCACATACCGAAGAGCTCGCCCGCCACCCCGCGCCGCACTTGCCAGGCCGGAGCGGGCGCTTCAACCCCGCCGCGTTGACTGGCGCCCGACCTTCCTCTAACGGGAGGCATGCGTCGCGCATGCCTCGCGCTCTGCGTGGCCGCGATCTGCGCGGCCTGCTCCGGGAAGAAGCCCCTCGTGCCCGCCGATCAGCTGTGGGCACAGGGCAACGAGGCCATGCAGGACGAGGCGTACGACGTCGCCGTCCAGAACTACAAGCGGCTCCTCGACAGCTATCCCTTCGATCCCAACACCGAGGAAGCGGAGCTCAAGATCGCGGAGGCGTACTTCAACGCCCAGCGCTACCCGGAGGCCATCGCCTCGTTCGGCGACTTCGAGCGCATGCACCCGACGAGCGACAACCTGCCCCAGATCGAGTACCGCCGCGGCATGGCGTACCTCGCCCAGCACCGCTCGAGCGATCGCGACCAGCAGGCGATCAAGAACGCGCTCGAGTCGTTCCGCAACATCGTCGAGCGCTACCCCGGCACACCGTGGGCGGCGCGCGCCGGGCTGCGGGTCCGCGAGTGTCGCGAGGATCTGGCCGAGCACGACGCCGACATCGCGGCGTTCTACCTGCACCGCGGCAGCCTGCGCGCCGCCGAGTCTCGCCTGCGCGGGATGCTGACGGACTACCCGGATACCGAGGCCACGGCCCGCGCCCTCGACACGTTCGCCAAGCTGTACGCCTCGCGCGACGAGCCGGAGGAGGCCAACCTCGCCCTCGCCACGCTCGCGCGCTATCACCCCGAGAGCCCGCTCGGCGTCGACGCCCGCCAGCAGCTCGGCGCGCTCGACCCGGCGCAGGGCCAGGACCCCCTGCCCGTGCTCGTCGCGCGGATCGACGAGATGCGTACGCAGGCGGACCGCGAGAGGGTCCCGAAGACCGTGTCGGCGTACTCCGATCGCCCTGGCATGCCGGGCGGCGCCCGCTACTGAGCGGGCCAGCGCCGCGTGGCCGGCGTGTCGCGGTTTGACACGCCTTCGCGATCCGAGATACCACCCTGCGTAGAGAAGAGACGACAAACCCCATCCAGAGTGGCGGAGGGTCCGGCCCAGCGAAGCCACAGCAACCGGCCCGTGCGGGGCGCGGTGCTAATTCCGACGCGAGGTTTGGCTGGTGAGAGCCGCCCGCGAAAGATGAGGATCGCACGCTGGTGAGAGCCCTCCCCCTACCGTCGGTGGGGGAAGAGATCACCGAGCATGCGCCCCAGCCGATCGACACGCCCTGACCTCGAGGATGCTCGCGTTCTGGTCGTCGGCGTCGGAGGACTGGGATCGCCGGCCGCGATGGCGCTCGCCGAGGCGGGCGTGGGTACCGTCGGCCTGGTCGACCCGGATCGGGTGGAGCCGTCGAATCTCCACCGCCAGCCGCTCTACACCGATGCCGACGTCGGGCTGCCCAAGGTGGACGCGGCCGCCGCCCGGCTCCGCGCCGGTCATCCGCGCCTCCGGGTCGAGACCGCGGCCGTGCGCTTCGGTGCCGGCTCGAGCTCCCTGCTCGCTGGCTTCGACGTCGTCCTCGACGGCACCGATTCCATCGGCGCCAAGTTCGACGTCAACGACGCGGCGATTGCCGCGCGCGTTCCGCTCGTCCACGCCGGCGCCATCGGCTGGCAGGCGCAGCTGCTCACCGTCCTGCCGGGCCGCAGCGCCTGCTATCGCTGTCTCTTCGAGGAGCCCCCGCCAGCGGACGAGGTGCCGTCGTGTCAGGAGGCCGGCGTCCTCGGTCCCGCCGTGGTGTTCGCCGGCAG
The DNA here is from genome assembly GCA_963815115.1 of uncultured delta proteobacterium. GTDB lineage: Bacteria > Desulfobacterota > Binatia > DP-6 > DP-6 > CAVQLX01. The sequence continues at coordinate 604,189 of CAWFFN010000008.1, forward strand.
CGTGCAGGCCGCGGAGGCGATCCGCCTGCTCACGGGGGCGGCGCCGGCGTTCGCGGACCGGCTGCTCGCCATCGATACCCGCACCGGAAGCTGGCGGCGCATCGCGGTGACCCGCCGTCTCGACTGCCCCGCCTGTGGGACCGTGCATCAGGAGACCATCGCGCCCAGGAGCGCGCAAAGGAGTGTAGCGAGATGAGCCACGCAAAAGGGCTCAGATGCCGCGAGTGCGGCGCCGAAACCCCCATCGCCCCCCTGCACGTCTGCGAGACCTGCTTCGGCCCGCTCGAGGTGCAGTACGACTACGACGCGATCCGGCGCGTGCTCACGCGCGAAGCCATCGAGCGCCGGCCGCGCAACCTGTGGCGCTATCGCGAGCTGCTCCCGATCGAGGGCGAGCCGCAGATCGGGCTGCACTCGGGCTTCACCCCGCTCGTCCGGGCCGAGCGCCTCGCCGCCGTGCTGGGCGTGAAGGAGCTCTGGGTCAAGGACGACTCGGTCAACCACCCCACCTTCTCGTACAAGGACCGGGTGGTCTCGGTCGCCATCTCGAAGGCCATCGAGTTCGGCTTCGACACGGTGTCCTGCGCCTCCACCGGCAATCTCGCCAACTCCGTCTCCGCGCACGCCGCGCGTGCGGGACTCAACTGCTTCATCTTCATCCCGGACGACCTCGAGCAGGGCAAGGTGATCGGCTCGACCATCTACGGCCCCCGCGCCATCGCGATCCGGGGCAACTACGACGACGTCAATCGGCTGTGCAGCGAGATCGCCGACAAGTACGGCTGGGCCTTCGTCAACATCAACGTGCGCCCGTACTACACGGAGGGCGCGAAGACCTACGGCTTCGAGGTCGCCGAGCAGCTCGGCTGGCGCCTGCCGCAGCACATCGTCGTGCCGGTCGCCGGGGGAACGATCCTGCCCAAGGTGGCGAAGGCGTTCCGCGAGCTCCGCGACCTGGGCCTGGTCGACGGCGATTTCAAGATCTACGGCGCGCAGGCGGCGGGGTGCGCTCCGGTCGTCCAGGCGCTCCACAAGCACACCGACCTGATCAGTCCCGTCAAGCCGGCGACCATCGCCAAGTCGATCGCCATCGGCAACCCGGCCGACGGCTACTACGTGCTGAAGGCGGTGCGCGAATCGGGAGGCTGGGGCGAGTCGGTCACCGACGCGGAGATCGTCGAGGCCATCCAGCTCCTGGCGCGGACCGAGGGCATCTTCACGGAGCCGGCGGGCGGCACCACCGTGGCCGTCACCCGCAAGCTCATCGCGCAGGGCCGCATCCCGCGCGACGAGTCGATCGTGATCTGCGTGACCGGCAACGGCTACAAGACGCTCGAGGCCGTGATCGACAGCGTCGAGCAGCCCTCGCGCATCCCGGCGCGGCTCGCCGATTTCGACGCCCTCTACGCCCAGCTCCGCGGCGGGCTCGAGGCGTCCGCGGGCTAGCGCCGACGCCCCCCGCGCCGGTACAACCAGCAGTCGACAGGAGGAACGAACGCATGACCCAGGTGAGAGTGCCCACGCCCCTGCGCAAGTTCACGGGCGGCTCCGAGGCCGTCGAGGCAGACGGCACGAACGTGACCTCGGTCCTTGCCGATCTCGATCGGCGCTATCCCGGCATCCGGGAACGCATCTGCGACGAATCCGGCCAGGTGCGCCGCTTCGTCAACATCTTCGTCAACGGTGAGGACATCCGCTTCCTCCAGCACCTCGAGACCCCGGTGAAGGCAGGCGACGAGCTGTCGATCGTCCCGGCCATCGCGGGAGGCCGCTAGAGCGGAGCGTGCATGGCGTCGCGCGTCGCCCAGGCGGGTTGCTCCGCCGGTCCGACGGCGCCGGGGGAGGGACCGCTCGTCTCGCCCTCGGTGCTCGAGCTGATCGGCAACACGCCGCTGGTGGAGATCCAGCGGGTGCGCGAAGGAGTCCCGCCCGGCGTCCGCCTGTTCGGCAAGATCGAGGGCTTCAACCCTGGCGGCTCGGTGAAGGACCGGCCCGCGCTCAGGATGATCCAGGAAGGCATCCGCCAGGGCAGGCTCGTGCCGGGCAAGACCATCCTCGACTCGACGTCGGGCAACACCGGCATCGCGCTCGCCATGATCGGCGCCGCGCTCGGCTACCCGGTCGAGCTGGTGATGCCGGCCAACGTGAGCCGCGAGCGCAAGCAGATGGTGGCGGCGTTCGGCGCCCGGGTCGTGTTCAGCGATCCGCTCGAGGGCAGCGACGGCGCCATCCGCCTCTGCCGCGAGGTGCTCGCGGCCGATCCCGAGCGCTACTTCAAGCCCGACCAGTACAACAACGAAGCCAACCCGCTCGCCCACTACGAGACCACGGGACCGGAGATCTGGCGCCAGACCGACGGCCGGGTGACGCACTTCGTGGCCGGCATCGGCACGGGCGGCACGATCATGGGCACGGGTCGCTTCCTGAAGGAGCAGAATCCGGCCGTCCAGGTGATCGCGGCGGAGCCGGAGGACGCGTTTCACGGCCTCGAGGGGCTCAAGCACATGGAGACCTCGATCGTGCCGGGCATCTACCACGAAGCCGAGCTCGACCTGAAGCTCGGCGTCGGCACCGACGAGGCATACGACATGGTGTACCGCCTCGGGCGCGAGGAGGCGCTGCTCGTCGGCCAGTCGTGCGGCGCCGCCCACGTCGCCGCGTTGCGGGTGGCGCGCACGCTCGACGAGGGCACGATCGTCGTGCTCTTCGCCGACTTCGGGGACCGCTACCTCTCGACCAACCTCTGGCTCGGCTGGCAGCGCCAGGGATGAGCCGCGGCGGCAGCACATCGTCGCGCCGCAAGGCGGGCACCAAGGCGCGGGTGAAGCTCTACCTCACCTACCCGAGCCGTCTGGTGCGCGAGCCCCTCATCTACCACCTGAGCCGCAACTTCGACCTGATCTTCAACATCCGGCAGGCGAGCGTGAACGAGGACATCGGCATCATCGCCATCGAGCTCGACGGCGCCGACGAGGCGATCGAGCGCGGCATCGCATGGCTCCGCGAGCGCGGCGTCACCGTCGAGCCGATCGAGAAGAACGTCATCGAGTGATGCTGAGCGACGCGGACATCGAGCGCTGGAGCCGCCAGATCATCCTCCCGGAGGTCGGCGGCCGAGGGCAGCGCAGGCTGATGACGGCACGCGTGTCGGTCGTGGGCGACGGGCCGGTCGCCGCCTGCGCGACCGATCTGCTCGCGCGCGCGGGGGTCACCGCCGAGCGCTCCTCCGGGCAGCTCGACGACGCCGAGCTCGTGGTCGATCTCGGCCCGGGGAAGAGCGCCGGCACCGCCCTCGCCCGGCGCGCGCTCGAGCGCGGCGTGCCGCTGGTTCGCGGCCGATGCTGGAGCGCCGGCGGTACGGTGGACACGCTGGTCGGCCGGCCCTGCGGCCTCTGCCTGTCCGGGGCGGCGCTCCCGTCCGGCCCGACCGGCGAGGCCCTGGCGGCGCCGGCGGCACAGGCGGTGGCCGCGCTCGTCGCGACCGAGGTCCTGCGCGTGCTCCTGATCGGAGCGCCTGTCGGCCGGCGACAGCTGGTCGATCTCGACGGCGGCCGCTTCTCGTGCGAGGCGCTCGACTCGGCCGGCTGTGCCAGCTGCGGAGCGCGGGCGTGACCGGCGGCGAGCGGCTCGAGGCGAAGCTCGACATCGCGGCCCGTGGTGTGCGCATCGACGAAAGCGCGCGTGGGCTCGCCCCGGAATCGGAGCCGCTGCCGCAGGCCCTCGAGCTCGTCATCGACGACGAGGCGCACGTCAGCGCGCCGGTCGACGCGGCCGGCACGGCGCCCGCCGCCCTGCTGCTGATCGGAGACGCGGGCCGCTACTACCTGGTCGATCGGGAGGCGAACGGCGGTGCGCGGCTCGAGGTGGGTGTGCCGACGTTGCCGCGCTTCTACGGCCGCCGCACCGCCTCGGGCATGCCGATGCGGCGGGTCGCGAGCGTCGTCGGGAGCCACCTGCTCGTCCATCCCTCCGGGGCGTGCGGCTTCAGCGTGCAGGGCTCGCCGTGCCGCTTCTGTCTCGAAGGCGCACGGGCCGAGCGTGGCGCGGTGGCGACGGTCGCGGACGTGGTCGAGGTCACCCGCGTCGCCTTCGAGGAAGGCGTCGCCGAGTCCGTGTATCTGAACAGCGACGCCTTCGAGGCCGAAGACGGCGGCCTCGCCTTCGTGGCGCCGTACGTCGAGGGCATCCGGAGGCATTTCGACACGCTGGTGGCCGTGCAGGTACATCCCCCGCGCTCCGACCGCTGGATCGACTGGGCCTACGCGCTCGGCGTCGACGCCCTCAGCTTCAACCTCGAGATCTACGACCCCGAGCTGCTCGACCGCTGCTGCATCGGGCGCATGCGCTACATCGGCCGCCAGCGCTACCTCGATGCCCTGGCTCACGCGGCGCGCATCTTCCCCAGCGGCACGGTGTGGAGCGATCTGGTGCTCGGCCTCGAACCCCCCGGGTCGACCATGGAAGGCATCGACGCACTCGCCGCGCTCGGCGTCGTGCCCGTGGTGACGGCACGCCGGGCCCTGTCGACGCCCGGGGAGCGTCTGGAAGGGCCCGTCGTGGGGCACGTGCTCGCCCATCTCTACGGTGCGGTGCACGACCGCGGCATCAACATGGGCTGGATCCGCGACCTGGTCGGCGGCGTCGCGCCGCTCGAGGCGCGCGCGCACGGCGGCAAGGGCGCCGGACTCGCCACCGCCATGGAGAACATCACGCGCTCGCGGCTGGGGGCGCTCGCCGCCCGCGGGCTCGCCCGCTTCCGCCGCCGGCTCCGCGTGAAGAGCATCGGCGACTCGTTCGACGCCGCACACCTCTGAGCCCGTGGGGGAGCCAGCTACCCGCCGCGTCCCCGGGGACGTCCTCGTCGACACGCGCCCGTTGTGGCGCATTCTCGCCGGACGCACCTTCCGCCCGCTGGTGCTGCTCACCGGCGCGGCGCTGTTCCTGCTGATCCGCGCCCTGCCGCCTTTGCCGGGACTCGAGCCGGGCGGGCAACGCGCGCTCGCCGTCTTCGTCATCTGCCTCGTCTACTGGGTGACGAACGTTCTGCCGCTCATGGTGACGAGCCTCCTCGCCATGGTGCTGCTGCCGCTCACCGGCGTGCTCCAGACGAAGGACACCTACGCGCTGTTCGGCAACGAGGCGGTATTCTTCATCCTGGGCGCGTTCCTGCTCGCCGCCTCCCTCATGCGCTGCGGGCTCTCCACCCGCATCGCGGTCGCCATCCTGCGTCGCTTCGGCCACACCCCGCGGACGCTCCTCCTGTCCTTCTTCCTCATGAACGCCTTCCTCGCCTTCTTCATGTCCGAGCACGCGGTCGCGGCCATGACCTTCCCGATCACGCTCGAGATCGCGTCCGTCCTCGGCTTGCAGCGCCAGCGCAGCAGCTACGGCCGTGCCCTCTTCATCTCGATGGCGTGGGGAACGCAGATCGGCGGCATCGCCACGCTGCTGGGCGGCGGACGGGCGCCGCTCGCCATCGGCATGCTGCGCGAGTCCACGGGGCAGGGCTACACCTTTCTCCAGTGGACGCTGGCGGCGTGGCCGATCGTCGCGGTGCTGCTGGTCGCCGGCTGGTTCATCATCACGTGGTTCTTTCCCATCGACATCGAGTCGGTGAGACGGGCGGACGCGGTGATCGAGGAGAAGGCGCTCAAGATGGGCCGCCCGTCGGTGCGCGAGCGCTCCATCGGGCTGATCATGCTCGTCACGCTCACTGCCTGGATCGTGGGTGGCGAGGAGTTCGGGCTGGCGACCATCGCGCTGGGCGCGGTCGTGGTCATCTTCGTCGCCGGGCTGCTCGAGTGGCGCGACCTCGAGCAGTACGTGAACTGGGGCGTGCTCCTCATGTACGGCGGCGCCATCGCGCTGGGCTCGGCGCTGCACAAGTCGGGTGCCTCGGTGTGGATCGCCTCCCTCACCGTGAGCCACTGGGCGCGGACGCCCGCGCAGGTCGTGGCCATCCTCTCGGGCATCGGCATCGTGCTCACGGAGGCCATGAGCCACTCGGCCGTGGTCGCTCTCCTGATGCCCGTCGCGCTCGGCATCGCGCAGCAGTACGGCATGGACCCGCGGCTGATGGCGCCCGTGATCGCCCTCCCCTCCGGGCTCGCCTTCACGCTCCCCGTCGGCACGCCGGGGAACGCCATCGCCTACTCCTCGGGCTACCTCCGGCTGCGCGACATGCTGCTGCCGGGCTCCCTGATGGTCGTCATTGCCTGGGCCGTGTTCAACCTGGTGGTGCGCTACTACTGGCCCCTGATCGGGCTCTCGCTCGCCCCGGTGGCTGCAGCAGGTTGAGCCCAGGGCCGCTTTCCCCTAGGTTTCTCCGTTCTCACTTCCTCGACGCGAAAGGACCATCCGACATGCCCGATCTGATTCCTCCGCACGGCGGCCTCACCGAGCCCGTGAACTGCATGGTATCCGCAGCCGACGAGGCAGCGCTCGTCGCCGAGGCGGCGAAGCTGGTGCAGGTGCCCGTCTCCGACGCCGATCTCTCCAGCGTCTATCGCTTCGGCGATGGCGGCCTCTCGCCCCTCACCGGCCCGATGGACGAGGCCGCATACCACCGCGTCCTCGACGAGGCGGTCATCGAGCACCAGGGTCGGAAGTACGCCTGGACCATTCCGATCGCGTTTCCCGTCACGCGCGAGCTCGCGGGCCGCATCCGCCGCGGCGATTCGGTGGCGCTGGTGAACGGCGACACCGTCGTCGCCACGCTCGCGGTCGGCGACGTCTTCGCGTGGGACAAGCAGCGCTACATCCGGAGCGTCTACCAGACGGAGCGCACCGACCACCCCGGCGGCGACATGGTGCTCAAGGGCGACGCCGACAAGACGCACCTGCTCGGCGGCACGCTGCGGGTGCGCCCGCAGCCGAAGCACCCGAAGTTCGGCGCCTACGTCCGCTCGCCGCGCGAGGTGCGGGCCCTGCTGCGCGACAAGGGCTGGCAGCGCGTGGTCGCGTTCCAGACCCGCAACCCGTTGCACCGCGCCCACGAGTACGCCCTCGTCTACGGCCTCGAGACGCTGCTGCGCCAGGGACACGACGCGGGCGCCTGCCTGAATCCGCTGATCGGCGAGACCAAGGGCGACGACGTCCACGCCGAGGTCCGCATGGCCACCTACGAGGCGCTGATCCGCACGCGTGCCCTGGGCGACGGCGACAGCGACCAGGCGCTGTGGGGTCCGCGCGGGGAGTCCGTGCCCGATCGCGTGATCCTGCTCGGGCTCGACATCAAGATGTTCTACGGCGGTCCGAACGAGGCGGTGATGCACGCCATCTACCGGCAGAACTTCGGCTTCACGGACCTGATCGTGGGGCGCAAGCACGCCGACGCCCCCTTTCACGACGGCAGCGCCATCTGGGGCGACTTCGACGCCCAGGAGCGGTTCTCGACGCTGCGAGGCGACCTCGAGATCCGCCCGCTGAAGGTCGGCTTCGCCGCCTACTACGAGTCCATCGGCCGCGTCGACCTGACCGACAATCATCCCGACGAGAAGCCGGTGTCGATCTCCGGCAAGGACGTCCGCAAGGCGCTGCTCGAGGGCCGCGAGGTCGACCCGCGCATCATGCGCCCGTCCACCTCGCACATCCTGGCGGCCGCGATGCGGGAGGCGTGAGGCCGCGCCTGCAGCGCCGGGTCCGATGAAGGTCGACGTGTCGTGTCGCCAGTGCGGCGCCACGACCCGGCTCGACCTCGGCAGCCCGGCTCCGGGCGAGTCCGTCGAGGACTATCTCCACCTGGTCCGCGAGCGCCTCGCCCACCGGCCGAGCTTCACCTGCTTCGGCGGCCATACCGAGCTGCGGCCGCCCGTGCCCGGCTTCTGGGAGGTGCGCTGGGAGACGCTCGGGGAATAGGAATGCGACCCGAGACTCCGTCTCGGGTCGCATTCCTCAGCCGGCCCCGAAGGGGTGGACCTCGATCGACAGGCCGAACACCTGCACGAGCAGGAGGTAGAGCGCGAGCAGCGCGAGGAGCAGGCCGCCGAGCGCCGTCAGCGCCAGGCCCGACAGCAGGATGACCGCCAGGAGCCCGCCGATGGCGATCGCCGGAGCGGCGAACCCTGGGCGGTTGAAGGGGGCGACCGGCTGCAGCAGGGGGAACACGCCCTGGGCCCGCACCTCGTCCCAGAGCGCATCGGCAACGCCGCGCAGCTGGCGGCCGACGCCGTCGAGCCAGCCCGTCGTCACGGCGAGGAGTGCGGAACGTTCTGGGGAGCGTTCTCGGCCCGCAGGAGGATGAGGATCGCTCCGTCACCGCTGCGGGCGTCCCGGCCGACGCCGAAGACCATGGTGCCACCGTTCAGCAAGCGCACGTTCGTGTCGACCAGGCGCTTGCGCCCCTCGAGGAGGCGAACCTGCATCATCACCCGTTGGTCGACCATGCCCTTCGGAAGCAGGATCAGGGAGCGGCCGTCGCCGACGTCGAAAGCCTCCGTGTTGCGCCACGCCACGCGACGTTGCTGCTCGGCCACGAGCTGGTAGGCGTGGTAGCCGGCGATGTGCCGCAACCGGGGTCGCAGCGATTCGAGCTGGGGATCGCACGGGCCACTCTCGACGGCGCGGACGGTGGTGACCTGGATATCGAGCGGCTGGGCGACGGCATCAGGGGGGACGACACACGGACCGATGATCAGCATCGCACCCGCCAGCCCGGCGAGCGCGGCGCCGAACCCCTCGCGTGTCACGGGTTGCCGTCCTCTATCGTGTGGTTCACCCAGATGACGGTGGTGCCGCTCTTGGGCTCGCGGCGAACCGCGATGCCCTTGCCGCTGAGCCGATCGATCTCGGCGTGGTTGGCCGACTGCCACGCCCGGCTCCGGCTCGCGTAACGGTCGCCTGCCGCAGCCGGGGTCGGCTTCGGGGTCGACGGCGGCTGCGCCGAGGTGCCGAGCCAGAGCAGCACGCTCGCCGCGAGCGCCATCACGGCCCCCCACACGGGGAGCTGCCGCGGCAGGACGGCGATGCCGGCGCTGCGTGGCCGGCGGCTCGCGGGGAGCGTCGCGGCCACCGCGGGCCACACCCCGGAGAGGTCGAGCTGCCGCGCTTCGCCTTCGATGAGACGCGTCACGGCACCGCGGAGGCCCGTCAGCTCGCGGATCGTCCCGTCGCACGCCGTGCAGGTGGCCGCGTGACGGGCAACGTCGAGCAGCTCGGGAGGTGACAGCTCCGTGTCCACGAAGCCATCGAGAAGCTGCTCGACATCCTGACAATTCATGTGACTCAGCGAAGCCCGCGGAGCCGCTGCTGAAGCTGGCGGCGCGCGTAGTGGAGGCGGCTCATCACGGTGCCTTTGGGACAATCGAGTACGCGACTGATCTCCTCGTAGGAGAGCCCGTCCACTTCACGAAGGAGTATTACCGCTCGATGCTCGGGGGTCAACTCGGCGATGGCAGCCGAGAGCCCCCGCGCGATCTCGGCATCACGAGTGCGCTGGAAGGGATCGCCCTCCTCCGCCCCGTCCGCCAGGAAGGTGACCGGATCCGCCCCCCGGTCTCCCCCTCGCGCGGCTCGAGGGTGGCGAGGGGCATCTTCGCCTCGCGGCGCTGGTGATCGATGCAGAGGTTCACCGCGATGCGGTAGGTCCACGTGTAGAAGCCGGCGTCGCCCTTGAAACGGTCCAAGCTCTGAAAAGCTTTCGTGAAAGTCTCCTGGACCACGTCGAGCGCGTCCTCCCGGTTTCGTAACATCCCGAGCGCGAGCGTGGCGATCTTGCGCTGATAGCGTTCGACCAGCTGCCGGAAGGCATCCCGGTCGCCCTTCCGGGCTCGCTCGACGAGCTCACCGTCGCTAGGCCCCACGGCCCGCTCGCCTATCAGACGGGAATGGCAAAAGGGTATTCAGCTGCCGGCCACCGGCCATCAGCCATGCACCTCGGCCCAATTCGACCCCGAGTGTGCCTCGACCCGGAGGGGCACCCGGAGCGGCCACACACCCTCCATGGCCTCGCGCACCTCCGACACGGTCCGCTCGACCTCGGCCTCGGGCGCTTCCAGCACGAGCTCGTCGTGCACCTGGAGCAGCATCCGCGAGCGCAGCCCCGCGCCCCGGAGGCGCCGGGAGACCTCGAGCATCGCGAGCTTGATCAGGTCGGCGGCCGAGCCCTGGATCGGGGTGTTGGTCGCCGCCCGCTCGGCGAACTGGCGCACGGCAGGGTCCCGCGCGCCCAGCTCCGGCAGGTAGCGGCGCCGTCCGAGCACGGTCGCCACCCAGCCGCGCTCGCGGGCCTGGGCGATCGTGCCGTCGATGAAGCGCCGCACGCCGGGATAACGCGCGAAGTAGCCGGCGATGTACGCCTCGGCCTCGGCGATCGACACGCCGAGTTCGCGGGCGGCGCGGCTCGGACCCATGCCGTAGACGATACCGTAGTTGATCACCTTCGCGAGCCGCCGCCCGCTGCTCGGTGACAGGCTGGCGAACACCTCCGCCGCGGTGCGCGCGTGGATGTCGTCGTCGCGAGTGAAGGCGTCGATGAGCGCCGGATCGTCCGCCAGATGCGCCAGGAGGCGCAGCTCGATCTGCGAATAGTCGGCGGAGATCAGGCGGCAGCCCGGCGCCGCCACGAAGGTGGCGCGGATGCGGCGTCCCTCCTCGCTGCGCACCGGGATGTTCTGCAGATTCGGGTCCGAGCTGGACAGCCGGCCGGTCGCAGCGACGGTCTGGTTGAAGGAGGTATGCACGCGGCCGGTGCGCGGGTCGACCAGCGCCGGAAGGGAGTCGATGTAGGTCGACTTGAGCTTGGAGAGCGCGCGGAACTCGAGGATCTTCGCCGGCAGCGGATGCTCGCGCGCGAGGCGCGTCAGCACGTCCACGTCGGTCGACAGCCCGGTCTTCCCGCGCCGCACGCCGCGGGTCGAGATCCCGAGTCGGTCGAAGAGGACCTCGCGCAGCTGCGGCGGCGAGTTGATGTTGAACGGGCCACCGGCGGCCTCGTGGATCTCCGCCATCAGGCAGTCCATGGTGCCGCCGAACTCCGCCGAAAGCCCCGCCAGCGCGGCGACGTCGAGCGAGATCCCCGCGAGCTCCATGTCGGCGAGCACCTCGGCGAGGGGCATCTCGAGGTCGCGGTAGAGACGGTCCATGTCGTGCGCGCGCAAGCGTGCCTCGAGCTCGCGGCGGAGCGTGAACGCCGCACGCGCCGAACGTGCGGCCGGCGCGGGGCCGGTGTCGGCCTCACGCGGCTGCCCGAGCAGCTCCTCGGCGAGGGCCCCGATGCCGTGATCGGCACGCGAGGGGTTCAGGCAGTACGACGCCAGCGAGAGATCGAAGGCCGGACCCGCGAGGCGGAGGCCACGGCGCGCGAGGGCCACGCGCAGCGCCTTCAGGTCGGCGCCCACCTTCTCCACCGCGAGGTCGGCGAGCAGCGGCACCAACGCCGCCTGCACGTCGGCCGCCTCGGGCTCCGTGACCACGATCACCGGATCGTGCTCCGCCGCCAGGGCGAGGCGGGTGAGACGCGCCACCGTGGCGCGCGGCGAGTCGACGTCGGCCACCACCGCAACGCTCCCCGCCGACTTGAGCGAGGCGACCGCGGTCGCGACCGGACCCGCGGCGCCGACCTCCTCGAGAGCGACGGCCGGCGGCTCGCCGACGCCGCCGAGGTCGCGCAACAGCGAGCGCATCTCGAGCTCGCCGAGCAGGGCGCGGAGCTCCTCGCGGTCCGGGCCAGCCCAGCGCAGCGCCTCCATGTCGAGCGGCACCGCCACGTCGCGCCGGATGGTCGCGAGGGTCTTCGACAGCCGGGCCACCTCCGCCTCGCGGGCGAGCGTGTCGCGGACCTTCTTGGCGCCCCGCAGACCGCTCTGCTCGACGAGATCGAGTCGTTCGAGGACGGTCTCCAGCGCGCCGATGCGCTGCACCAGGGCCATGGCCGTCTTCTCCCCGATCCCCGGCACGCCGGGAATGTCGTCGATCGCGTCCCCCATGAGCCCGAGGACGTCCGGGACCAGGGTGGGCTCGACGCCGAAGCGCGCCTGGACCTCGGCGACTCCCGCGCGCCGGTCCCGCATGGTGTCGTAGAGCGTGGTACGGGCGTCGACCAGCTGCATCATGTCCTTGTCGCCCGTGACGATCACGGTCTCGAGCCCCGCGAGGCTCGCCTGGGTCGCCAATGTGCCGATGACGTCGTCGGCCTCGACGCCCGCCTGCTCGATCACGGGGAGGCGGAGCGCGGTCACCAGCCGGCGGATGTACGGTATCTGCGGGCGGAGCTCCTCGGGCATCGGAGCCCGGGTCTCCTTGTAGGCGGCATAGAGCGCGTCGCGGAAGGTCTCGCCGGGGGCGTCGAAGACCACCGCGACGTGGTCGGGCCGCTCCTCCCGCAGCAGCTTGGACAGCATGTTGGCGAAGCCCAGAACGGCATTGGTGGGTAGGCCTCGCGAGGTGTTGAGGGCGGGCAGGGCATGGAATGCGCGATAGACGTACCCGCTGCCGTCGATCAGGTGGAGGCGCGGCGCGTGGACGTTCGCCATGGGCATCGGGTGCAGGCGCCGGCGCGATCCTTGACTTCGGGAGGGGGGATGGTAATAGCGCCCCCGAATTTTGTTTCGGGCACGAGCGTCTAACGCGTTTACATGATCGAAGTCGCGAACCTGAGCAAACGGTACGGCGACCTCGCGGCGGTCCAGGATCTCTCCTTCGCCGCCCATCCGGGAGAGATCCTCGGCTTCCTCGGGCCGAACGGCGCGGGCAAGACCACCACCCTCCGCGTCATCACCGGGTTTCTTCCCGCCACCTCGGGCACCGTGCGGGTGTGCGGCTTCGACGTCTTCGAGCAGTCTGCCGAGGTCCGGCGCCGGATCGGCTATCTGCCGGAGAACCCGCCGCTCTACAACGACATGACCGTGGTCCCGTACCTCCGCTTCGCGGCCCGCATCCACGGCGTCGAGCGGGGCGCGGTGGCGGACGCCGTCGAGCGGGTCATCGACACCTGCGGGCTCGCCGACGTCACCCAGCGCCTGCTCGGGCACCTCTCGAAGGGGTTCCGCCAGCGGGTCGGTCTCGCGCAGGCCCTCATTCACGACCCCGAGGTGCTGATTCTCGACGAGCCCACCAACGGGCTCGATCCCGGCCAGATCCGCGACATGCTCGCGTTCATCCGGTCGATGGGCGCGAAGCGGACGATCGTCCTGTCCACGCACATCCTGTCGCAGGTGCTGAGCGCGTGTCAGAAGGTCGTCATCATCAACGACGGCCGGATCGCCCTCGAGGCGCCGCTCGGCGACCTGACGCGCGACCGCTCGCTGGAAGACGTCTACACGCAGGCGATCTCGGGCGGGGCGGCGAGTCTCCTCCCCGAAGGCGGAGCCTCGGCCTGATGCGCAACGTCCTCACCATCGCCGGTCGCGAGATCCGCTCGTACTTCTCGTCGCCCGTGGCCTACGTCCTGCTGGCCGTCTTTCTCGCCCTCGCGGGCTACTTCTTCTGGGCCCTCCTCACCTCGTTCAATCAGATGCTCGCCATCTACAGCATGATGCGCAATCCCGAGATGCTGCAGCGCTTCAACCTGAACGAGATGGTGATCCGGCCCCTGCTCCAGAACATGGCGGTGCTCCTCATCTTCATCGTCCCGGCGATCACGATGCGCATGTTCCCCGAGGAGAAGCGCGCCGGCACCTACGAGCTGCTGCTCACGTCGCCGGTGCGGGTGGGGGAGATCGTCGCCGGAAAGTTTCTCGGCGGCCTCGCCCTGCTGCTGGTGATGATCGCGCTCTCCAGCATCTTCGGCCTGCTGCTCTCCCTGTACGGCAACCCGGAGATCAGGATGATGCTCGCGGGCTACCTCGGGCTGCTGCTGATGGCGACGAGCTTCCTCGCCATCGGCACGCTGATCTCGTCGTTCACCGACAACGTCGTCATCGCATACGTGGGCACGCTCTTCACGCTCCTGGTGCTCTACACCATCGGCTGGCTGGGCGAGACCGTCCAGGGCTTCTGGTCGGGCGTGATCCGGTACGTCTCCATCACCGACCACTTCCAGGAGTTCACCAAGGGCATCATCGACACGAGGGACCTGGTCTACTTCGCGACCGTCCTCGTGGTGACCCTGTTCCTCACCCACCGATCGGTCGAGTCGGTCCGCTGGAGGTGAGTCGTGGGTCGGTCCGCCTCGCTCCTCGGCCTCCTCGGCCTCGTCCTGCTCGCGTTCGGCTTCGTCGCCGCGGCGATCGTCGAGTTCCCTGCCCGCGATCCGTTCGTCCTGGCGAACGTGATCCTGGGCGCCGGGCTGCTGCTCCTCACCCTCGTCTTCGGGTTCGACAACCTGCGCGGGCTGGTCGGGCAACGCTCGACGCGCTACGGCGCGAGCGCCGCCATCTACTCGGCGCTCTTCGTCGCGCTGCTCGTCGGGCTGAGCTATCTCGGCATTCGCCACCACCATCGCTGGGACCTCACCGAGAGCGGCGCCTACACCCTCTCGCCGCAGTCGAAGAAGGTGGTCGAGGCGCTCAAGGACAAGCTGGTCGTCACGGCCTTCGCCGACGGCGGCGTCAGTCCGCAGCTCGAGACCCTGCTCGACGGCTATCGGTACCTCTCCCCCGATCAGGTCGAGACCCGCGTGGTCGACCCCGACAAGGAGCCCACGCTCGCCGAGCAGATGAAGATCACCACCGTCCCGAGCGTGCACCTGCAGTACGGCAAGGAGAGCTTCGTGGTGACGCAGCCGACGGAGGAGACGGTCACCAACGGGATCATCCGCGTCACGCGGAGCGGGAAGAAGGTCGTGTACTTCACGGAAGGGTTCGGCGAGCCGGACGTGAAGAACGCGGACGACCCGAAGGGATTCTCGGAGGTGAAGCTCGCCCTCGAGCAGGAGAACTACGAGGTCAAGTCCCTCCTGCTGCCGTCGGTCGAGCAGGTTCCCGACGACGCCAGCGCGGTGGTGCTGGCCGGGCCCACCCGGCCCCTCACCGAGGCAGCGATCGCGGCGCTCGACGGCTATCTCAAGCGCGGCGGCCACCTGCTCGCGCTCGTCGGCGCGGGTCCGAGCGGCGACAAGGGCAGCGAGAAGCTCACGGCCTTCCTCGGCGGCTGGGGCGTCAAGGTGGGCAACGACATCGTGATCGATCGCGAGATGCGGCTCTTCGAAGGCCCTCGCCTGGGGGTCGTGCCGCTCTCCCGCACCTACGGCACCCATCCCGTCACGCAGGGCTTCAAGGACTACACGGTCTTCCCACAGACCCGCAGCGTCGAGCCCGCGGCCGAGGGCAAGAAGGGCCTCCAGGCCACGTGGCTGGTCAAGACGAGCGAGTCGAGCTGGGCCGAGACCGACGTCGACGGCGTCTTCGCCAAGGGCGTTGCGACCCTGGACCAGACCGACCGCAAGGGTCCGGTGTCGATCGCGGTCGCGGTCACCGCGAACCTGAAGGAGCTCGGGGCGAATCCGCCCCAGGGCGTCACGGACGCGCGGCTCGTCGTGTTCGGCAGTGCCCTCTTCGCCGACAACCAGCAGATCGAGCAGTCCCGGCTGAACGGCGACCTGTTCCTGAACGCGGTCGGCTGGCTGGTCGGACAGGAGGACCTGATCTCCATCCGCAGCCAGAGCGTGCGCGCCTCGCGCGCCGACCTGACGCCGGCCCAGGCCCCCCAGGTCTTCTACCTCTCCGTGTTCATCATCCCCGAGCTGCTGATCGCCCTCGGCATCTGGGTGTGGTGGCGGCGGAGAGCGGCGTGAAGCTCGGCCGGATAGCAATTCTCTTCCTGCTGGTGGCGGCTCTCGGCGCCTACCTCTACTGGGTGGAGGTTCCGAAGTCCCGCGAGGAGTCCACCAAGGCCAAACTGGTCGACACGACCGCCGACGCCATCACGAGCGTCGACCTGGTGTTCCCGGACCGCGAGATCGCGCTCGCCAAGCACGACGGCGCCTGGCGTCTCACCAAGCCGCTGGAAGCACCCGCCGACGAGGGAGCGGTGAAGGCGCTGATCGGGGCGATCACCGGCGCCGAG
This sequence comes from uncultured delta proteobacterium, assembly GCA_963815115.1. Lineage (GTDB taxonomy): Bacteria > Desulfobacterota > Binatia > DP-6 > DP-6 > CAVQLX01. The sequence goes on from CAWFFN010000008.1 coordinate 620,131, forward strand.
GTGCAGAAGACGCTGGACGAGGCCCCGAGCGATCTCGCCAGCTTCGGGCTCGACGCCCCCGATCCCACGGTGCGACTGGCGACGGCCTCCGGCGACCTGCCGCCGATCGCCGTCGGCAAGAACGCCGCCATCGGCGGCAAGGCGTACGTGCGGGTCGGCGAGGGCAAGATCGTCCTGACCCCCGCGACGCTCAGGGTCGCGCTCAACAAGCAGCCGAAGGACCTGCGCGACAAGCAGCTGCTCACCTTCAAGGACGATGACGTCACCCGGGTCGACGTCAAGCCGGCGGACGGCAAGCCGGTGAGCATCGTCAAGAAGGACAAGGACGCCTGGACCATCGAGCCCGGCGACCAGGTGGCCGATTTGACGGAGGTGCGCTCGTACCTCTCGGCGCTGCGCTCGACGCGCGCGGTGGACTTTCCTGAGACCGATCTCGCCGCCGCCGGTCTCGACAAGCCGCGGCTCACGGTGACGGTGGCCTTCGACAAGGGCGCGACGCCCCAGACGCTGCTCGTCGGCAACGACACCACGCAGGGCACCCAGAAGCAGGTCTTCGCGAAGCGCGGCGATCAGCCCACGATCGTCACGCTCGGCGACTGGTCGTTCCGCACCCTCGGCAAGGACGCCTGGCAGTTCCGTGACAAGACGGTGCTCGGCTTCAGCGCCGACCGCGTCGGTCGCATCGTGGTCGAGCGCAAGGAGGGCACCGGCGCCACGCTCGTGCACGGCGAGCCGGGAGGGTGGAAGGTCGACGGCCAGGAGCAATCGAAGGCCGGCGCCCTCCAGCGCTTCGTCGACGACCTCCGCGACCTGCGCGGTTCGGGCATCGCGGCCGAGCCGCCGAAGGACCTGAAGACCTTCGGCCTCGAGGCCCCCGATCTCCGGGTGACGCTGAGCGATCGCGACGGCAAGCCGCTCGGCGTGGTTCTGCTCGCCAAGCACGGCGGCAAGTACTACGGCATGCGCGAGGGCGGTCCGACGGTGTTCGAGATCCGCGACTACATGTACACCCGCCTCGACAAGCAGCAGCGGGACTTCGTCGGACCGGAAGAGCCGCCGGCGACGGCGCCGGTGCCGGGCGGGCAGCCAGAGCCTGACGAGGACGAGCCGGAGTGAGGGGCGCGGTTGCCGGGGCGGGTACTCTGCTCGCTCGCGGTCCTCGGTGCACGCGCGCGGCGTAGGTCGGGGCGTCCCCCCGTTGGCCGCAGGCGCGCGCGGCACCTGCGGGCTCGCTCGGCAGCGCACCCGCCCCGCCGACGCGGCTGCTCAGCCTCGTGCGAGATCGCGAAGGTGGGCGAGCAGAACGTCGATCTCCTCGTCGCTGCCGACGGTGATGCGAAGCGCGTCCCGTAGCCTCGGGGTGGGGAAGTGGCGGACTAGCACTCCGCGGTCGGCGAGGGTGGCGGCGAGCGGGGCCTGGTCGATGCCGGGGCGGCGAGCGAGGAGGAAGTTGGCCGATGATTCCGGGACCTCGTAGCCGAGGTGCTCGAGCTCGGCGGTGAGGCGGGCGCGGGTCGCCCGGATGCGGGCGACGTTGGCGCGCATGTGCGGCAGATCGGCGAGCGCCGCCTCGGCGGCGAGCTGGGTCAGGCGGTTGACGTTGTACGAGTCCCTCACCGTGCGCACGCCGGCGAGCAGCTCGGGGTGCCCGAAGGCGAGGCCCGCGCGCAGGCCGGCGAGGGAGAACGCCTTGGACAGGGTGCGCAGCACGACGACGTTCGGCAGACGCCCCACCAGCGCCATGGCGTCGTCGTCGGCGAAGTCGACGTAGGCCTCGTCCACCACGAGCACCCCCGCCACCGCTCGGGCCAGCGCCTCCACGTCGCGCCGGGGCACCGCCGTCCCGGACGGCGAGTTCGGATTGCAGAGGAACGTCAGGCGCGCCGCTGCCGACGCGAGCGCCGGCGGAACGCCCCAGTCCTCCGCATAGTCGACGCAGACCACCTCGCCACCCTGCACCGCCACCAGGGTCTGGTAGAGGCTGTAGGTCGGCACGGCGAAGGCCACGCGGTCGCCGGGATCGACGGTGGCCCGGAGCAGCAGCGCGAGCAGCTCGTCGGATCCATTGCCGGCGAGGATGTGATCTGCCGGCACGCCGTAGACCGCCGACGCGCGCGCGCGCAGCGACTGCGCCTCGGGATCGGGGTAGAGGCGGATCGTTCCGTCGGCCGCGCTGCGCAGGACGTCGAGCACGGCCGGCGACGGCGGGTACGGGTTTTCGTTGGTGTTGAGCTTGATGACGCGGCGGCCAGCAGCAGGCTGCTCGCCGGGAACGTAGGCGGCCACACCGCGCACGGCGGGACGGAGCCATTCGGCAGGACGCAACGTCACGGCGGCGACGGTAGTGGCGCCTCCGGTGGTTTGCAAGGCACGGGCCATCGCGTGCATTGACAGCGCGGCGGCGCCTGACGCATTGGCTCTCGGTGCTGCGCGCCGCGACACGGCTCGTCGGGCCGTTGCTGCTCTACGGCGCGGTGGTGTGCTGGCTCACCTGGCCGCTGGCGGCGCGGCTCGGAACGCACCTGCCGGCGACCGCCATCGCCTGCAACTTCGACACCCTCTACACGGGGTGGGCGCTCGCCTGGCAGACCCATGCGATCGGCGCCGCCGGCACGGCGTTGCTGGGCGCCAACATCTACCACCCGGCTCCAAACGCGCTTCTCTACGGGCCGCCCGCCTTCGGGGCCGTGCCGTACTTCGGCGCCGTGTTCGTCCCGACCGGCAACCCGACCCTCGCGCTCAACGTGCTCTTCCTCGGCGCGGTCGCGGTCGCGGCCGCGCTGGTGCACGCGGTGGTACGGAGCTGGACCGGCACGGCCGCCGCGGGCTTCGTCGCGGGCAGCGCCTTTCTCGCCAGCCGCTGGCTCTTCTGGGACTTCGTTCCCACGGCGCCGCAGTTCGCGGTGGTGTTCTACATCCCGCTCATCGTGCAGATCGCGAGCGCGCCGCGCCTCACGTGGCGCGCGGCGCTCCTGCTCTTCCTGCTCGTCTTCCTCCAGGGGCTCAGCGAGATCGTCTACCTGGCCCCGGCCGTCATGCTGCCGCTGGGCGTGATCGCCGTCGCGCGGCTGGCCCGCCCTCGCACACGCCGCGATGGCCTCGCCTTGCTCGCCGTGGTCGGGAGCGCATCGCTCCTCCTGATCGGACTGCACTGGCCGTACTTCGCCCTCGTGCGCCGGACCCCCGATCTCTCGAGCCAGTCGTTCTGGCCCACCTTCGAGCCGCGCCCGCTGGAGCTGCCGTGGGATCTGCTGGGTACCTACTCGCCCATCGCCGTCCCCGGCGTCGCCCTGCTTCTCATCGCCGCAGGCGGCATGAAGGTGATCGTGCGGCGCCTGCGCCGCGGACCGGACGCCACGGATCGTCTGTGGAAGCACGCCGCGCTCTGGGTGGTCGTCGGGACGGCCATGTCGCTGCGCGAGCGCGTCGCCTGGCGAGGCATGGTGGTCACGCTGCCCCACCTCGCCCTGGCGCGGTCGTGGTTTCCCGCCGTCTCCGTCATCCGCGAGCCCCGGCGCCTCGCGGTGGTCGCTCTCGTCGGACTGGCCTTCCTCGCCGGTCTGGCGCTCGCCGAGCTGCTTCCGTCCGGTACGAGGCGCCCTCGAATCCGCTTCGCGCACGGCGCCGTCGCGGTCGGACTGGCGGCGCTGATGTACCTGCAGTACGCGCGCGCCATCTGGGAGCCGGAGGGGTACGGACAGCCCCTGCCGGCCGCCTATCCGCTGCAGGAGGCGATCCGCGGAGACTCGGCGGTGCTGCGCGCATTGCGAGAGGCGGCAGGACCGACGATCGAGCTGCCGCTCTGGCCCCCGCAGCCGACGATCCCGCCCTATCACGCCGTGCCCATGTACCGATCGATCTTTCACTGGCAGCCGCTCCTGAACGGCTACTCCTCGTACTGGCCTCGGGAGTTTCCCGAGCTCATGACGCTCGCGGCACGGCTGCCTGATCCGCAGGCGGTGCAGGACCTCCGCCGCCGCACCGCATTGCGCTTCGTGCTCGTCCGGCTGACCGCGCGCCTGTGGAACGAGGAGCGACTCGAGCCGCTCCGTCAGCTGTGGCGGGACATCGCCGCGCGGCACGACCGCCCCGATCTCGAGCTGGTGGCAGCGGACGACGAGCTGATGCTCTTTCGCGTGACCGAGGGCCCGGTCACGTCCCCCTGACGTTCAGAGCAGGAAGTTGCCGGTTCCGGCAGCGACCGGGCGTGCCGGGTCGTCCTGCCAGGCGAGCACGCGAACGTTGGCGATGCGTCTCCCGTGCTTCACGATCTCGGCGCGGCCGCGCGTGTCGCGCGGGCCGGCCGAGCGCAGGTAGTCGACGCTGAAGTTGATCGGCTTCGGCACGCGCTCGCTATCCGCGAGCTCGATCGCCTGCACGAGCGCCGTCAGCTCGAGGAATGCGCCGACGACGCCGCCGTGCAGCGCCGGCAGCGCGACGTTCCCGACCAGATCGTCACGGAAGGGGAGCACGCAGACGATGCCCTGGGCGTCGTCCTCGATGCGGACACCGAGAAACCCGGCGTAGGGAATCACCGCCAGCGCCTGCCGCCCCCTCACTTGGCCTCCTCCAGCCGCTTCCGTACGGCGCGCGCCACGGGGCTCACGCTCTGGTTGGCCCCGATCATGAACGTACCGAGGGCGCTCGCGAAGGGATCGTCTGGCCCGTGCTCCCAGGCGGTCGCGCGCACGAAGGCGACGTGGGTGGTGAGCTTGTAGCAGTGCGCCTGTCCGACCAGGTCGCGCCCGGGCTCCGCCGCGCGCAGGTAGTCGATGCGGAGATCGAGCGTGGCGATCGCCTTCAGCTCCGTGAGGCTGCAGAACACGGCGAGACCGGAGGCGTGGTCGATGAGTGTCGTGATCACTCCACCGAAGACGACCCGCCGGACCGGGTCGCCCACCAGCTCGTCACGGTAGGGCAGTCGCACCGTCGCGGTCTGCGGACCGACCTCCACCACCTCCATCCCGAGCCGACGGCAGTGCGGGATGTGATCGATCAGCTCGCGCCGGGCCGAGCCGAACAGCTCGGCGAGCGCGTACCGCCCCGGTGCATCCGACACGCCGCATGCGAGTAACGCGAAGGTGGCCACACCGCAACCGGTCGATCCGAGGGTGCATCGGGCCGGGGCTCCTGCTAGACGGATCCACGATGCCCAGCGAGGTCTGGAATCCGGATCAGTACGATCGCTTCCGGCGCGAGCGGCAGCAACCGTTCTTCGATCTGCTCGCACTGCTGCGTCCCGCGAAGGAGCCGCGCGTGGTCGACCTGGGCTGCGGCACCGGGGAGCTGACTCGCGAGCTCCATCACCGGCTCGGCGCCCGTGAGACCATCGGCGTGGACAGCTCGGCGGCCATGCTGGAACGCGCCGCCGCGCACGACGGCGGCGGCCTGCGATTCGAGCGCGGCGACATCGCCGACTTCTGCGCCGACGACGCCTTCGACCTGATCTTCTCGAACGCGGCGCTGCACTGGCTCCCCGATCACGAAGCGCTCATCGGTCGCCTCTCGCGCGCGCTCCGGCCGGGCGGCCAGCTCGCGGTGCAGGTGCCCGCGAACCACGACCACGCCTCGCACGTCACGGCGGCGGAGGTCGCGACGGAGATGGGCCTCTCGCCGCACATCCCGCAGGTGCTGCTGCCCGAGTCGTACGCCTCCATCCTGGGCCGTGCCGGCTACGCGGAGCAGCACGTTCGCCTGCAGGTCTACCTCCACCGCCTCGACTCCCGCGAGGCGGTCGTGGAATGGGTGAAGGGCACGCTCCTCACCGACTATGCGCGCCGCCTGTCGGAGGACGCCTACGCCGACTTCCTCGCCCGCTACCGTGCGCGTCTGCTCCCCAAGCTCGAGGATGCCCGGCCCTACCTGTTCACCTTCAAGCGCATTCACCTCTGGGCTCAGAGGTCACCATGAGGAGGCCCGTCCACATTCTGCTCCAGACCACCATGCCAGCGGCGCGCCGCTCTGGGACGTCGCCATCGTCCGCAATCGGCTTGACGGGCCATGTTGACAAGGCTAGTCTAGCCAGATGAAGACGGCTCCGGTGACCGACCTGAAGAACCGGCTCAGTCACTACCTGCGACTGGTCGCTCGGGGAGAGAGCGTGACCATCCTCGACCGGGGGCGTCCGGTCGCCCGCTTGAGCCGTGTCGAAGCGGCTGACGCCGAGCTGGATGCACTGGTGGCATCGGGGCTGGCACGGCCCCCCGTCGCGGCGTTGCCGAAGGATTTCCTGGTCCGTCGGCTGCCACGGCCGAAGGTCTCCGTACGGCGTGCCCTGATCGAGGACCGCGAAGATCGCTTCTGAGCCGTGCAGTACTGGGACGCATCCGCCCTCGTCTCGTTGTGCGTCGACGAGGGTGACGTCGGCAGGTTGCGAAAGCTCGCTGGCGCTGGCCTCGTCACCTGGAGCGTGTCGGCCGTGGAAATCGCCTCGGCGATCGAACGCCGGACGCGTGAAGGGAAGCTGACGCACGCCGAGCACACCGCGGCACACGCCGCGCTGAGTGACCTCGCCGCGGCCTGGACCGAGATCTCTGCGCTCGGCCCGGTACGCGATCGCGCGATGCGCCTCGTCGCCACGCACGCCCTGCGGGCGGCGGATGCGATGCAGCTCGGCGCTGCTCTGGTCGCCGTCGGTGATCGCCCCCGCGGGCATGCGTTCGTGTGCGCGGATCGGCGGCTGCGCGACGCCGCGCTCCGCGAAGGCTTCGACGTCCTCCCCGAAGGCTAGAGGGTCTCGAGCTCGGCCCGCCCGCTCCGCGGGCCAAAGCCCGAGCCCTTCAGGCGTCGTCCTCCGGTGTCTCCGACGGGAGACGCGGCAAGACGCGCAGGCTGGTCCATCGCCTGAGCTGCACCTTGCCGGGGGCGTAGCCGCGTGGCTTGCGCACGTCCGCCACGCGGCAGACGTGCACCTCGACCTTGCCGGCGCCGCGGCCCTTCGAGTGCCACGCCGCGAGCTCGGCGGCGCGCTGGAGGACCGGGCGCGGCAGCGACGCCAGCCCGTCGGGGTTGCGCACGATCACGTGGCTCCCGGAGTGTCCGGCGACGTGCAGCCACCAGTCTCGAGGATCGGCCACGCCGAACGTCAGCCGGTCGTTCTCGGCGTCGCCCTTGCCGACGAGCACCTCGAACCCCTCGACCTCGAGCCGCCGGTAGCCGCGGCCCTTGCTCGCCACGGCCTCAGGGACCCGGAGCGAGGCCGCGGCGCCGCGGCTGCGCGCGCTCACGCTCGCGCGCGCGCACGAGGGGCTGCAGCTCCTCGAGCGCGGCGTCGACCTCCTCGCGTTGCGGGCTGCCCTCGGCGAGCAGCGGCTTGGCGCGATCGAAGAGGCTGTAGGCCTGCTCCAGGTCGCCGCGCAGCCTCGCGGCCACCGCGAGCTGGTAGAACCCCTGCCCCTGATCGCCCTGCCGCCCGAGCGCCATCCCGAGCAGGCGGTGGGCCTCGTCGAGATTGCCGTCGAGGCGCGCGGCGCGCTGGTACTCGCCCAGCGCCTGGTCGGCCTTGCCCTCGTCCGCGAACGCCTTGCCCAGCTGCAGGTGCGCCCAGGCGTCGCTCGGATGCGCCGCCAGGTAGCGCTGCAGGATCGCCGCGCCCTGCTCGGGCTGCTTGAGCGCCACGTAGACGGCGCCCAGCGGGCGGTCGACCTGGTTACCGAATCCGAGGTCGCGGGCCCGCTCGAGCGCGGTCTTCGCGGCGTCGGGCTTGCCGATGGTCTGGTATACCCGGCCGAGCAGGAACTGGCGCTCGGCGTCGTCGGGCTTCTCCTCGGCGAGCTTGCGGTACTCTGCGACCACCACCTCGGGCGGCCCGTCGAGCGCGTTCGCCACCGCTCTCGCTTCCTGGAACGCGGGAGTCGCCCTGGGATGGCCGGCCGGCGTCTTCAGCCCGCGCGCCTTGATGATGCTCTCGGTGTGCGCCACCCGCTCCTCGGTGACCGGGTGCGACAGCATGTAGGCGGGCACGCCGGCGGGATTCACCCGCTGCTCGACCAGGAGCTGCTTGAAGAACGCGGGGAGCGCGTTGGGATCGTATCCCGCCTGCGAGGTCGTCGTGAGGCCGAGGTAGTCCGCTTCCTGCTCGAAGTCGCGCGAGTACTTGAGCTGCGCGGTCTGGGCCGCGGCGAGCGCGCCGGCGGCGAGCACCGGATTGATGGCGGCGAGGAACACGCCGAGCAGCGACGCGACGTTCCACGCCATCCCCTGCGTCTGCATGCGGACGACGTGGTGCGCGTGCGCGTGGCCGATCTCGTGGCCGAGGACGCCGGCGAGCTCGTCGTCGGTGCCGGCCCGCGCGAGCAGGCCGGTGAACACGAAGACGTACCCTCCCGGCACCGCGAAGGCGTTCAGGATGGGGCTCTCGACGACGTAGAAGTGATAGTCGAACGGCTGCGGGCCGAGCGCGCCGACCAGCCGGTTCCCCAGCGACTGCACGTACTCGTTGACGGCGGGATCTTCGGCCAGCGGCAGCTGCGAGCGCGCCTCGAGGAGGAAGTGCGCACCCATCTCGCGCTCGCCGCCCTCGCCGGTGGCGAGCACCCCCTCCGCGGCGAGCAGGACCGCGAGGAACGACGCCAGGAGCGGGCGGCGGCGTCTCATGGGCGCCGCCGCGCGACGTCACGCGCGAAGTACGTGATCACGATGTCCGCGCCGGCGCGCCGGATCGCGAGCAGGCTCTCGTCGACCACGCGCTCCTCGTCGATCCAACCGCGCGCGGCGGCCGCCTTGATCATCGAGTACTCTCCGCTGACGTGGTAGGCGGCGACGGGATGGCCGAAGCGCTCCTTCACCCGCCACACCAGGTCGAGGTAGGGAAGCGCGGGCTTGACCATCACGATGTCGGCCCCCTCCTCGATGTCGAGGGCCACCTCGCGCAGCGCCTCCTCCGCGTTGGCCGGGTCCATCTGGTAGCCGCGGCGATCGCCGAACTGCGGCGTCGACTCCGCCGCCTCGCGGAACGGCCCGTAGAGGGCCGACGCGAACTTGGCGGCGTACGACATGATCGGCACCTGCGTGAAGCTCGCCTCGTCGAGCACCCGCCGGACGGCACCGACCCGGCCATCCATCATGTCCGAGGGCGCGATCACGTCCGCGCCCGCCCTGGCATGAGCGAGCGCCTCCGCGGCCAGCACCGGAAGAGTCGCGTCGTTGTCGACCTCGCCATCGCGGATGATGCCGCAGTGCCCGTGGTCGGTGTACTCGCACAGGCACACGTCGGTGATCAGCAGCAGCCCGGGCGCGGCGGCCCGGATGGCCTCGAGCGCGCGGGGGATGATGCCCGAGGGATCGACTGCGCCGCTGCCGCGCGCGTCCTTGCGCTCGGGAATCCCGAAGAGCAGGACGGCGGGAACGCCGAGGTCGGCGAGCCGGCGGCCCTCCTCGGCGGCGCGGTCGGCAGAGAGCTGCGAGATGCCTGGCATGGCGTCGATGGGCTGCTCGACGCTTCTCCCCGGGACGACGAAGAGCGGCTGCACGAGCTGCTCCAGGGTCACCCGCGTCTCGCGCACCAGGCGGCGGAGGGCGTCGCTGCGCCGCAGCCGCCGCGGACGGTAGGCGGGGTAGCGGCTCATCGCACGCCTCCGCTTAGTCGATCCCCCGCTCGATTGCAAAAATGATCGATGAGGGCAGCCGCCAGACCCTGCGCCGTGTAGTCCTCGGGGCACACGTGCACGGTGAGGCCGGCTTCTCGCGCCGTCTCCGCCGTGACGGGGCCGATGCAGGCAACGACCGGGCCCGGGGAGCGTCCGAGCCGGGCAGTCTCCTCCCGCCCGAGCAGCTCGGCGAAGTTCCGCACCGTCGAGCTGCTGGTGAAGGTGAGGGCGTCGATCGCACCCGCGGCGAGTGCCGCGCGGAGGCCCTCGACGTCGGCGTCGGGCGGCCGCACCGCCTGGTACGCGATGACCTCGTCGACGTGCGCGCCGCGCGCGGCGAGGGTCTCGGGGAGCACGCGACGTGCGCCGGCGGCCCGCGGCAGCAGGATGCGCCTCCCGCGCACGTCCTCGCGATCGAGGGCCTCGAGCAACCCCTCGGCCCGGTACTCCCGCGGCACGACCGCGGGCCGCAGCAGGCGGCGCTCCAGCTCCGCCGCCGTCTCCGGGCCGATGACGCCGATTCGCACCCCGGCCAGCTCCCGGACGTCTCCACCCCGCGCGGCGAAGCGCGCGAAGAAGGCGCGGACGCCGTTGGCGCTGGTGAAGAGCAGCCAGTCGTAGCCGGCGGCGGTCGCCGCCGCGTGCTCGAGCGCGGCGGGGTCCGGCGGCGGAGCGATGGCGATGGTCGGGAAGAGGATCACCTCGGCCCCCGCGTCTTCCAGGACGCGCGCCAGCTCCCCGGCCTGCTCGCGCGGACGCGTCACCACGACGCGGCGGCCGAGCAGCGGGCGATCCTCGAACCAGCGCACGTGCTCGCGCAGGGAAACGACGCCGCCGATGACGAGCACGGCGGGGGCCGGAACGCCGGCAGCTTGCACGCGCTCGGCGAGCGTCGCGGCGGTGCCTTCGACCGTGCGCTGGCTTCCCAGCGTCCCGCGGTGCACGAGCGCGGCCGGTGTCGCCGGGTCGAGGCCCGCACCGATCAGTGCGGCCAGCACCTTCGCCAGCTGCCGCACCGCCATCAGGAACACCAGCGTGCCGCCCTGGCGGGCCAGGGCCGCCCAGGGCAGGTCGGGAGGACCCGGCTCGGCCGCTCCTGGCGGGCAGGCCTGGTGGCCGGTGGCGATGGTGACGAGCGAGGCGTGGTCGCGATGGGTGACCGGGATGCCGGCGTAGGCGAGCGCGGCGATGGCGGAGGTGACGCCGGGAACCACCTCGAAGGCGATGCCGGCAGCGCGCAGCGCCTGCGCCTCCTCGGCGCCGCGCCCGAAGACGAACGGATCGCCGTTCTTGAGCCGGACGACGAGCCGCCCGACACGCGCGCGGTCGATCAGCAGCTTCTCGATCTCGGCCTGCGAGAGGCGATCGCCCTCCCCGTGGGGACGGCCCACGGCCACCACCTCGGCATCGGGACGCACCGACTCGAGGAGCCGGCGGTGCACGAGGTCGTCGTGCACCACGACGTCGGCGGCCGCGAGCCAGCGCTGCCCGCGCACCGTGAGCAGCCCGGGATCGCCGGGGCCGGCGCCGACGAGCACGACGCGCCCGCTCATCGCCCGAGCACCCGGCCCGCACCGCGGCCGAGCAGGCGCTGCGCGAGGTCGCACCCGAGCGCCTCGGCGTCGGCGCGCGGCGCCTCTCCCTCGCCGTCGAACCACTCCCGTCCCTCGAGATCGCTGACCTGCGCGCGCAGTGCGACCCGGCCGTCGTCGATCCGCGCGTGGGCGGCCATCGGGGTATTGCAGTCCCCACCGATGGCGATCAGGAACGCGCGCTCGGCGGCCACCGCGACCGTGGAGTCCGGATCGGCGAAGGCAGCGAGCAGCGCGCGCGTTGCCGTGTCGTCGACGCGGCACTCGATGGCGAGCGCCCCCTGCCCCACCGCGGGAAGCAGCTCGTCGGTCTCCAGCGGCGTGGCCGCGGGCTCGCTGACGCCGAGTCGCACCAGGCCCGCCGAGGCGAGGACGAGCGCGTCCACCTCCCCGGCCCGCCACTTCGCGAGGCGTGTGTCGACGTTGCCGCGCAGGAACACCACGCCGAGATCGCGGCGACGGGCGAGGAGCTGGGCGCGCCGGCGCACGCTGGCCGTCCCGATGCGCGCGCCGGGCGGAAGCCCCGCGAGCCCGCCGCCTCCGCCCCCCACGAGGACGTCGCGCGCGTCGGCGCGGGCGGGGATCGCGCCGATCGCGAGTCCCGGCGCGAGCGCCGCCGGAACGTCCTTCATGGAATGCACGGCGCAGTCGATCCGCCGGTCGGCCAGCGCCTCCTCCAGCTCCTTCACGAACAGGCCCTTGCCGCCGACCGGCGCCAGGGACCCCTGCGACAGGCGGTCACCGCTGGTCCGGATCAGCACCATCTCGACCTCGAGCCCGGGGTGGAGCCGCTCGAGGGCGACACCGACCTGCCCGCTCTGGGCGCGCGCAAGCGCGCTCGCGCGCGTGCCCACGCGAAGGGTGCGAGCGGGCACGGCGTCAGCTCTCCTCGTCGTCCGGCGGCTCGTCCCTGCCGAGACGGAAGAGGGACCGCGCCGCCTCGATGTAGAACGACTCGCCGCGCACCGCCTGGTGGCGGCGGAGCGCCGTCACCGGATGATGCAGGATCTTGTTCACGATGGCGCGGGTCAGGCGCTCGACCGCCTCGCGATGGCGGAGATCGGCCGAGCCCAGGGACGCGAGATGGCGCTCCACCTCGGCTTGCCGGATGGCTTCCACCTTGTCGCGCAGGGCGACGATCGTGGGCACGACGTCGAGCCCCTGGAGCCAGGTCCAGAAGGACTCGACCTCGGCCTCCACGATGGCCTCGGCCCGGACCGCCTCGCCGGCACGCGCTCCCCGGTTCTCGGCGACGATCCCGTCGAGGTCGTCGACGTCGAACAGATACACGCCGTCCAGCGCGTTGACGGCGGGGTCGATCGAGCGCGGCACCGCGAGGTCGATGAGGAGCATCGGGCGGCCCCGGCGCTCGCGCATGGCCTCCTCCATCGGTCCGGGGCGGACCAGGAGATCGCCACCCGCGGCGCTGATCACGAGGTCGGCGTGCGGCAGCATCCGGGCCGCGCGCTCGAGCGGGACGGCGAGGCCGCCCAGCTCGCGCGCGACGTCGGCGGCACGCTCGAAGGTACGGTTCGCCACCATGAGCGTTCCGACGCCCCGTGCCAGGAGCGCGCGCGCCGTGAGCTCGCCCATCGTCCCCGCACCGAGCAGGAGCACCGTCTTGTCGGCGAAGTGATCGAAGATTTCGCCGGCGAGCTCGACCGCCGCGGAGCCCACCGACACGGCCCTCTCGGCAATCCCGGTCTCGCTGCGGATGCGCTTGGCCACCGAGAACGACTTGTGGAAGCAGCGATGCAGCACCCGGCCAGAGGCTCCGGCCGCCGCCGCCGCGGCGTACTGCTCCTTCAGCTGGCCGAGGGATCTGCGGCTCGCCCACCACCATCGAGTCGAGACTCGCCGCGACCCGGAAGAGATGCCGGATCGCCTCGCGATCGCGGTGGGTGTAGAGGCTCCCGGCCAGCTCGTCGGCGCCGAGCCGGTGCGCGTCGGCGAGGAAGGCCGGTAGCTCGGCCGCGACCGCGTCCGGATCACGCCCGCACGCCACCACCTCGACGCGGTTGCAGGTGGAGACGATCACGGCCTCGTTCACGTTGGGTAGCGCGACGAGGCCGCGCAGTGCGAGGTCGAGGCGCCCATTGGTGAACGCCACGCGCTCGCGCACCTCCACCGGGGCGGTGTGGTGGCTCAACCCGACGAGGACGATGCGCTGGCTCACGCTAGAATGCCCGGCCGTGAATCCCGAGTCCGAGAAGGTTGACGCCGACGAGCGAGACGACGATCACCGCGAAGCCGGCGATGGTGAGCTGAGCGGCCCAGCGGCCGCGCCAGCCGGCCGTCATGCGGCCCTGGAGCAGCACCATGTAGAGCGCCCATACGAGCAGCGTGGTGAGCAGCTTGGGATCGCTCAACCAGAAGCCGCGTCCCCAGGCCTCGTGGGCCCACACGATGCCGGTGACGATGCCGAGCGTCAGCAGGATCAGCCCCCACTTGAGGCAGGTGTGGCTCACCTGGTCGAGGCGCTCGAGGGACGGCAGATGGCGCAGCACGCCGCGCCCGCGGTGGGTCTTCAGGCGCCGCTCCTGGATCAGGTAGAGCACGCTCGCGCTGCAGGCGATGGCGAACACCGCGTCGCCCAGGAAGGCCAGCAGCACGTGCACCGGCAGCCAGACGCTGTGCAGGATGGCGGGCAGGGGCTGGGCGCCCCCCTTGAGCACGCTCGCGAACGAGGTGAGCCCGAACACGATCGGCATCACGACCGCGCCGAGCGCCAGGAGAGGCCCGCGAAGCTGGACGGCGAGGAACAGGACGACCAGCAGCACCGCGAGCAGCGACAGGCCCTCGCCGAAGTTGGCGACCGGAAGGTCGCCGACGAGGACGGTGCGGATGACGATGGAGATCACGTGCAGGACCAGGCCCGCTCCCACCAGCCAGAGAAAGAGACGGCTCGGGAAATCGCGGCGGACCGCGATGCCGGTGAGCGCCGCCACGGTGGCGGCGAGATAGAGCCCGGCGGCTCCGCGTAGCAGCACGATCTCCATCAGGCCGATCCTTCCACGCCGAGCTGCTCGAGCGTACAGCCGTCGCCGACGATCCCGGCCAGCAGGCGATCGACGGATCCCCGATCCCCCCGCCGCAGTAGATCGAGCAGCGGAGAGTCGAGCAGCGCCGCCAGCACCGCCGCCCGGTCGCCGCCGCGGCACGCCCGCCGCACGGCCCCCAGGATGGCGACGAACGCCCCGTACTCGGGTCCGACGGTCTGGGCGAGCTCGTCACGCAGGCGCACGGCCAGCCCGGGGCTGGCTCCCCCGGTCCCGATCGCGACCAGCAGGTCGCCCCGCGCCAGCACCGCGGGAGAGAGGAAGTCGCACGCCTCCGGCACGTCGATCACGTTGAGCAGGACGCCCTCGCGCCCTGCCTCCGCCCGGAGAGCCCGGATGCGCTCGGGGTCGCGCGTCGAGGCATAGGCGAGCAGCGCGCCGTGCAGGTCGCCCGGCCGGTAGTCCCGCTCCAGCCACGCGATCGTGCGCGAGCTGGCCAGCTCGCGCAACGCGGGCGTGAGCTCGGCTGCGATCACGGTCAGCTCGGCTCCCGCCCGGTGGCAGGACCGCACCTTGTCCTCGATCACCGGGTCCCCGCCGACCGCGACGCAGCGGCGGCCTTCGAGGCACAGGAACACCGGATGGGTGCGCATGCGCCTCGGGATGCTACCAGAACGCTCCCGGCCCCGGAACTCGCAGGGCCGGGGCCGGACATCACGTGTCGCCGGGGATCCTGAGCACCTGTCCGGGCCGCACCTGGCTGCGAGCGCCGAGCCGGTTGGCCGTGCAGAGCGCCTCGAGGCTGACGCCGTAGTGGTCCGCGATCCCGGCCAGCGTCTGACCCGGCTTCACGCGGTGCGTGGCCATGGGGCTCTCGGCGCGGTGGTCCTGATCGTCGCGTGGATCGGGCGTCGCGCGCGCGACGCGCTCCTCGGGGGCGGCCTGCGCGAGCCGCGACGAGAAGGCGTCGGCCCCTTCGGCGGGAACGCGGAGCCCGTAGCCGGCGGGGATGGGAGTGCGTCCCGAGACGACCGGGTCCATGAGGGCGGGGTTCAGGTCGGCGAGACCGACACGATCGATGCGGGCGACCTGCGCGGCGGTCATGATGTCGACCGGCCGGTCGAGCATGATGGTGCGGGTCGGTGGCAGGGGCTCGCGGGGAAGGCGGCCGAAATACGAGTCGGCATTCTTGTCGACGTCGAGCGCGGCCAGGAACTCTGCGTAGAAGTTCCGCGACGAGAAGCCCCATCCCGGGCCGTCGTAGTAGCGGATGAGCGCCGCGATGTCGGTGCTGCCGGTCGCCTCGACGCCCCGCGCGACACCGGCGGGGCCGTGATTGTACGCCGTGATGGCCAGCGGCCAGTTGCCCAGCCGATCGTAGCTGCCGGTCAGGAAGCGCGCCGCCGCACGCGTCGACGCGATCGGGTCGCGCCGCTCGTCGACGGTGCCGTTGACCGTCATGTAGAGGCGGCCCGTTCCCGGCATGAACTGCCACACACCGGTCGCCCCGACCTTCGAGTAGGCGTCGAGGTTGAAGCAGGATTCGATGAGCGGCAGGCGCGTCAGCTCGGGCGGCAGGCCTTCCTCGGTGAAGATGCGCTCCATCTCCGGGAAGTATCGTCGTGCGGTGCGGTAGCCCGCGCTGAAGCGCTCGCGGATGCCGTGCTGCCAGCGCAGCCGCCTATCGTCGGCCGCCCGCGTGAACTTGTAGGGATCGGGATCGTTCTTGAAGAGATCGTAGATGCGCTGCTCGTCGGGCTGAAGGGACGAGCGCGGTGCTCCGTCCTGCAGGCGTTGGAAGAGCGCCTTCAGGCGCGCCTCTTCCGCCTCGGCAGCGTCCTTCTTGTACGGCTCGATCTCGGGCTGGGTCATCCCCGCCTGGGTGTAGGAGCGGAAGTCGAGGACGCTGTAGATCCGGTCGAGATCGGCCGTGTCATGCACCACGATCTGGTCCTGCGAGTAGACCGTGAAGATGCTCCGCCAGAAGCGGATCTGGTGCTCCATCTCCGCGGGACGCGGCCACGAGGCTGCCCCCGGACGCTGGGGGAAGCTCAGGAGGATCGTGAGTGCCAGGAGGATTGCTGAACGCATAGAGAGCTCCCACCGCCGCGCAGCCGGTCGCCGTTGGCGCCGTAAGGTACCAAACGGCTCCCCGGATAGTCAATCAGTTGTCCAGTAATCTCCGGGGCTTGGCGATGGCTTCCGGAAGGATCGCGGGCCCGAGGTCAGCGCTGGCAGCGCGCGCAGTAGAAGGTCGAGCGTCCGGTGACGACGCAGGCCCGGACCAGCCCGCCACAGCGCCGGCAGGGCTCGCCGGCCCGGTCGTAGACCTGGTGCCGCCGCTGGTAGGAGCCGGACCGCTCGAAGCCGTCGCGGTAGTCCGAGATCGACGATCCGCCGCGTCGGATGGCCGCCGCCAGGATCGATCGTGTGGCGGCCGCCAGGCGCGCGCATTCCGCTCGCGTGAGCCGACCGGCGCGCCGGCGCGGCCGGACCCCGGCCCGGAAGAGTATCTCGTTCACGTAGATGTTGCCCAGGCCCGCGATCTCGCGCTGGTCCATGAGCAGGGACTTCACCGTGGTGCGGCCATGGCGGCGCGAGCGCTCGTGCAGGAACTCGGCGGTGAGAGCGGGCGACAGCGCGTCGACCCCGGCGGCGGTCTCCGCTTCCATCGCGTCGGCCGCGATCACCGCCAGCCGGCCGAAGCGGCGCGGGTCGTTGTAGGTGAGCAACCGGCCGTCGTCGAGGCGCACCACGACGTGGTCGTGCGGGCGCTCGGGCCGGTCCCGCGCTCCGAGCGTCAGGCGTCCGGTCATGCCGAGATGCACCAGCCAGAGCCTGCCGTCGTCGAGAGCGAGCAGCATGAACTTGCCGTGGCGGCTCATGCCGGCGATGCGGCGGCCCGTCAGCCGGACCCCGAAGTCGGGCGCGATGGGCGTCCGCAGGCGAGGCTCGCGGACCTCGACGGCGGCGATGCGGCGCGCGCACAGCACGGGCTCCAGACCGCGCACGATGGTCTCGACCTCGGGCAGCTCCGGCACGCGTCACCCCTCGAGCGCGCCGGCGAGGCGCGCGAAGTCCGCCAGAGCGAGCGTCTCCGCGCGCGCCCGCGGGTCGACGTCGGCGCGCGCGAACCACGCCGTCTGCGCCGCGGCCGACAGCCCGCGCGCCGCCGCCAGCGCCGCGAGCGCGTTGCGCAGCATCTTGCGGCGCTGGCCGAAGGCTGCACGCACGACCGCCTCGTACGTCGCGGGATCGTCGAGCGGGACGCGCGGGGCGGGCGTGAAACGCAGGACGGCGACCGCGGAATCGACGCGGGGCGGCGGCAGGAAGCTCCGCCGCGAGACGCCGAACGCCACCCGCACCTCGGCGTGGGTCTGCACCATCACCGACAGCGCGCCGCGCGCGTCGGCCCCGGGCGGCGCCGCGAGCCGGGCGGCCACCTCGCGCTGCAGCATCACGACGGCGCGCGGGATGCGGGCGCGCAGCGCGAGCAGGCGGAAGAGCACCGGGGTCGAGATGTTGTACGGCAGGTTCGCCACCACGGTGATCTGGTCGTCCTCGAGCAAGGTCTCGAGCGGCAGCCTGAGCACGTCGCCGACGAGGACGCGCACGTGCGCTCTCCCGGCGTGGCGCTCGGTCAGCCGCGCCGCCAGACCGCGGTCGATCTCGACCAGGTAGAGCCGCGCCGCGCGCGCCGCGAGCTCGTCGGTGAGGGCACCCAGCCCGGGACCGATCTCGAGCACCGCGGCGCCGGGCTGCAGGTCCGCCGCGCCGACGATGCGGCGAGCCACGGCGGGGTCGCACAGGAAGTGCTGGCCCCAGCGTTTCTGCGGCCGGAGCCCGGCGGCGGCGAGCGCGGCCCGCGCCTCCCGCCGTGCCCCCATCAGCCGGACCAGGGCACGCCGAACGGCAGCGCCGCGTCCGCCTCGACGGCGAGGTCGTCGCGGTCACCCGCGGCGAGGCGAGCCCATCCCGCCAGCGCCACCATGGCGGCGTTGTCCGTGCACAGCGCGGGCCGCGGGACGACGACCTCGACCCCGCGTTCCTCGCCCAGCGCCGCCATGCGCTCGCGCAGCCGCCGGTTCGCCGACACGCCACCGGCGACGACCAGCCGCTCGGCGCCGGTGGCATCGAGGCCCTCCGTGGTGGTGGCGACCAGCATGTCGACCAGCGCCTCCTGGACGCTGGCGGCGATGTCCGGCAGCTCGTCGCGGGTCGGCGGGTGGTCGCGCACGTGCTGCCACACGGCCGTCTTGAAGCCGCTGAAGCTCAGGTCGAAGCGGCCCCGCTTGAGGCGCGCCCGCGGGAAGCGGAACGCCGTCGGGTTGCCCTCGCGCGCCAGGCGATCGATCGCCGGGCCGCCCGGATACCCGAGCCCGAGCGCCTTGGCGACCTTGTCGAATGCCTCCCCGACGGCGTCGTCACGGGTCTTGCCGAGGCACGCGTAGTCGCCCGGGCCGCGCGCCAGGTAGAGACCCGAGTGCCCACCCGAGACGACGAGACCGAGGAACGGGAAGCGCACCGGATCGTCGGCTCCGCGGTCCAGGTTGGCGGCGAGCAGATGACCCTCCAGGTGGTTCACGCCCACCAACGGGATGTCGCGCCGGAGCGCGATGCCCTTCGCGACGGAGAGGCCGACCAGGAGCGACCCGATCAGGCCAGGCCCCCGCGTCACCGCGATCCCGCCGACCTGCTCCAGCCCGACGTCCGCCCGCCGCAGCGCCGCGTCCACCACCGCGAGCATGTTGCGCACGTGGTGGCGAGAGGCCAGCTCCGGGACGACGCCGCCGTAGGGCCCGTGCACCGCGTCCTGCGACGACACGATCGACGACACGAGGCGGCCGTCCCGCAGGACGGCCGCCGCCGAGTCGTCGCAGGAGCTCTCGAGCCCGAGGACGAGCACTCCGCTCGCCTCGCCTCAGCTCGACGGCTTGACCGCGAGGAAGATCGTGTTGTCGCCCCGCCGCACGAGGAACAGCACGCTCTTGCCCTTGCCCGCCCCGCGCATGATCTTGTTGTAGGCGCCGACGTCCTTCACCGGCGTGCGGTTCACCTCGACGATGACGTCGCCGCGCCGCATGCCCGCATCACCCGCCGGGCCCGATGGATCGACCTGCGTCACCACGACCCCCTTCAGCCCGCGCTCGAGGCCGAGATTCTCCGCCAGCTCGGGGGTGAGGCTCTGCACCGTGATGCCGAGGTCCTCGCCACCGCCGCCTCCCGCCTGTGCGAGCTCCTCCTCGTCCTTCAGCTCGGCGATGGTGACCGTGAAGGTCTCCCGCTTCTTGTCGCGGATCACGGTGAGCTTCGCCGTCTTGCCGACCGTCGTGCGCGCCACGAGCAGCGGAAGCTCCGCCGAGTCGTTCACGGGCTTGCCGTCGAACTCGACGATGACGTCGCCCTGCTTCAGGCCGGCGGCCTCCGCCGGGCCGTCCTTCACGACGTCCGCGACCAGTGCGCCCTTGGACTCGTCGAGTCCGAGCGACTCGGCGATGTCGGGCGTCACCTTCTGGATCATCACGCCGAGCCAGCCGCGGGTGACCTTTCCCTTGTCCTTCAGCTGCGGGACGATCTCCTTGGCCAGGTCGATCGGGATCGCGAAGCCGATGCCGATGTTGCCGCCGCTGCGGCTGAAGATCGCCGTGTTGATGCCCACGACCTCGCCCTTGGTGTTGAGGAGCGGACCGCCGGAGTTGCCGGGATTGATCGCCGCGTCGGTCTGGATGAAGTTGTCGTACGGCCCCTGGTTGATGTGCCGCCCGACGGCGCTGACGATGCCGACGGTGACCGTGTTCTCGAGGCCGAAGGGATTGCCGATGGCGACCACCCATTCGCCGACGCGCAAGCTGTTCGAGTCTCCCAGCTTCACCGCGGGCAGGTCCTTGGCGTCGCCCTTGATCTCGATGAGCGCGATGTCGGTCTTCGCGTCGCGCCCCGCGACCTTGGCCTTGAACTCCTTGCCGTTCGAGAGCTTGACGACGATCTCGTCGGCGTTCTCGACGACGTGATTGTTGGTGAGGATGTAGCCGCTCGAGTCGATGACGAAGCCGGAGCCGAGGCTCTTGGCCTTGAACGGCTTGCGTGGCTGCCCGAAGAAGCGCTCGAACGGTCCGTAGAATTCGCCGAAGGGATCGTCCTCGCCCTGGCCCTGGCCCGGTCCCTGTCCGCCCCCGGGACCCTGCGGGCCGCGCGACTTCACCTCCTGGGTGCTCGAGATGTTCACGACCGAGGGTGACATGTGCTCGGACAGGTCGGCGAAGTCCGGCAGCACGACGGCGGGGGGCGGCCCACCCGACGGCTTCTGCTCTCCGCCGCCGAAGAGATTGAGCGCCTCGCTGCGTGAAACCAGATCGTACCGCACGCTGACGGCGCTGCCGACCACGAACCCGATCAGCGCCGTCGCGACGAGCGCCCGGCGGTTGGTGCCTCTGCTCATGCCTCCTCCTTCGGTGTCCCTCGCACGAGCTCCACGTACCGCATGCGAAGGTCGTAGAGGACGGCCTCGAGCAACTGGGCCTCCGCCTGCTCGAGATTGTTCCTGGTCTTGGCCTCGAGGATGCCGAGGATGTCGATGACGTGCCGGGCCGCGCCCAGATCGCGCTCCACCTGGCCGCTCACCGGGCTCTCGATGTCGCCCAGGTGGAGCAGCGCCTGCGTGCTCAGTCCGAGGATGAAGGTGGAGAAGCTGACCGGCTCCTCCGGCGCGCGATCGCCGGTCGGCCCGGGCTCGGGGGCCGATTCGGCCTCGGGCGCCGGCTCGATCCCGGCTCCGGACGACGCTTCGGTCTGCTCCTCGGCCGGATGCGCCTCGCCCTCGTCTGCAAAGCGCCGACGATCGGTGACGCGGAAGCCGCGTGACGAGTCCTTGTCCTCTTCCATCGTCGATCCCTCGTCCCTCAGCTCCTCGACGGGACGCACGCTCGTCGGCGGCCCCGGCCGACGTCACCTGCCTGCCGCGCCCGGTTCAACGAGGATGACGTCCGCCGACCGCAGCCCACACGGCAGCCGCCCCGACAAGGACCGCGACCTGCGCGCCTGGCGCCTTCACGGTGACGAGCTTCGGCGCGCGGCACGGACACGTCTTCCGGGGTTGCGTGAGATCGTGGGTGCAGCCTGGGGGGAGCCTCTTTATGGCGCGGACGCTAGACCCGGGGTCGGTGCTTGTCAAGGATTGGACCCGGCAGAGCCGGGCTCGACGAGCGCCGCGATGCGACCGCCGCGCTCCCGGGCTCGCCGCCAGTCATCGGCGGAGACGACGAAGCGGACGGGGCGCCCGTCCACCGTGTTGTCGGGGAAGACGGTCACGAAAATTCCGGCCCATCCGGGCAGGCGACCCGGCAGGAAATGCAGGATGAACTGCGCGGGCAGGAAGGTCTGGTTCTCGATCCGCACGGCGGCGCCCGGCGGCGAGGCGGCGACTGCCTCGCGGACGGTCCCGACCACCCGCGCGGTCTCGGCACGCTCCCAGTCGTGGTGGTCGATGGGGAGGGGCCGGACGAAGAGGACGATCGCACGGGCGAGCGCCCAGAGCGCGGCGGTGGCGTACACCGCCCGGCGCGCGGGCCGGCTCCGGATCGCCAGCGCGGCGATCGCGATCGAGAGCAGCAGCGTGAGGAGCGCCAGCGGCAGGTACTGATAGCGCGGCGCCAGGGCGGCGGTGAGCACCGGCTCCCGGTAGAATGCGAACAGGCTCGCACGTCCGACGGCGGTCATCCCGTCGACGGCGGCCAGCAGCAATCCGAGACCGAGGAGCTGGCGGCGCACCACGGGCCCGGATCGGCGCCACCCGAGGACGAGCACACCGGCGACGACGGCGGCCGCGGCGACGCCGAGCGGGCTCGGGTAGCCCCGGCCGAGACCGAGGAAGCCGAGCACCAGGGTGCAGGCGCCGAAGGCGAGCAGATGCATCCCGAGCACGACCGCCCCGGGGAGCGCGGCCACGGTCGCCCGCCCGGTGAGCGCCTCGCGAAACGGCACGTCGGCGTCGGACGACTGCGCGCGCAGGACGCCGTACACGGCGAAGATCGCGAGCGCGGCCAGGATCAGGATGCCGATGCTCCGCGGGCCGCGCCGCTTCGCCGGCAGCGCGAGCAGGACGGTCAGCGGGAACGCGGCGCAGATGGCGAGGCCGGCCGTGTAGCACGTCGCGCCGACGGCGAGGAGCGCACCCCACCACAGGGCGCGGCGGGGCTGCAGGATCTCGTCGCGCGCGACCGTGGTGCCGAGGGCCGCGAGCACCGCGAGCACGAGGGTCGTGAGAAGCACCTGGCCGTAGGCGGAGTACCACCCGAGCGCACCCTCGAGCACCGGAGACGTGCCCCAGAGCGCGGCACCGACGCACGCCAGCACGAGATCGCCCGTGAAGCCCCGGATCGCGCGCGCGAGCAGGAGCACGTTCACCAGGTGGGTGAGCAGCATGCTCCAGAAGTAGGGCCGCGGATCCGGTCCGAAGACGTGGAACAGGCCCGCGAAGACGAGATTGCGGACCAGGTAGAACTGCCCGATGAAGAGCTCGCTCGAGAAGCTCCAGAGCGTCCGGGTGGCGATGTCGTAGAGGTGCACGAAGTCGTCGTTCCAGAAGTAGTTGTTGCGGATCGGCGCCCAGACGGCCGCCGCGGCCACGAGCGGCAAGACCGCCAGGAGCGCCGTGACGATCGCGGAGCGAGCGGAGTGGTGCGCTGGCATGCGAGGCGAGCGCGCGGACGCGCCGGCTGCGGCTTGCTAGCATGCTCGTCACACGAGGCTCAATGGCCGCGGCAACGCCGCGGCCGCCGGCCGTGTTTCGTTGACGCCGCCAGGCGGCGGCGATAGTTCGCTGGCGCCAATGGAGGGGGCCGCCCAGATCACCCTGCAGAGCTTCGGCCGTACCTGCCGGGCCACGGTGCGCGCGCTCCGTCCGGAGCGCGAGCGCGAGCTGCTCGCCGCGGTGCGGGCCGGAAGTCCCGGCGGCTTTCTCGCCCGCGGATCGGGCAGGAGCTACGGCGACTGCGCGATCGCCACCGAGGCCACGGTGGTCCTGATGCAGCGCCTCGACCGGCTGACCGCGTTCGATCCGGAGCGTGCCGAGATCGTGTGCGAGGCCGGCGTGGAGCTCGGCGAGCTGGTGCGCCTGTTTCTGCCGCGAGGCTTCCTGGTTCCCGCCTGCCCCGGTAGCGCGCAGGTGACCGTCGGCGGTGCGATCGCGAACGACGTGCACGGCAAGAACCAGCTGGCCGAAGGCTGTTTCGGACACCACGTGCGCTGGATCGATCTGGTGCTCGCCTCGGGCGAGGTGGTCCGCGTGTCACCGAGCGAGCGCCGGGAGCTCTTCGAGGCGACGATCGGCGGTGTCGGCCTCACCGGCATCGTGCTGCGCGCGTGCTTCGGGCTCGAGCGCGTCCCGTCCGTCGCACTCCGCTGGCGCGCGCGGCGGATCCCCGGCTTCGACGCCTTCCTCGACGCGCTCGACCGCGCTGCCTGCGAAGCGGCGTACGTCGTGGGGTGGGTGGACGGCACGGCGCGCGGCGCGGCGCTCGGCCGCGGCATCCTGGAGACCGCCGAGTTCACTTCCGCCGCGGGGAGCGTCAGGCTGCCGCCGCACCGGGCGACGGGACGCGGACTCGCCGCTCCCGGCCCGCCATTCGCGCGTCAGGCCGTCGCGGCGTGGAACGCGCTGCGGCTCCTGCGCGTCCCTGCCCAGGGCATGACGCGGACGCTCGACGTGGCGCGCGTCCTGTTTCCGCTCGATGCGAACTCGCTCTATGGCCGACTGCGTCTTCGCGAGCTGCACGCCGTGTTCCCCGAGATCGACGCGGGCGCCGGCCTGCGCCGCGTCCTCGCGGCGCTGGCGGAGTCCTCGGTGCCGCCGCTGCTCGTCGCCCTCAAGCGCTTCGGCCGCCCCGGCATCGGGCACCTCTCCTTCGCCATGCCGGGGCACTCGCTGGTGATCGACATGCCGGCGGATCGCCGCGCGGAGGCGTTGCTGGGCCGCCTCGAGGCGATCGTGCTCGAGCACGGCGGACGCATCTATCTCGCCAAGGACGGCACGCTCGCGGCCGAGTCGTTCGCGCGCATGTATCCGAGGCTGGGCGATTTCCGGCGCGTGCTCGCGACGGTCGATCCCCAGGGGGTGTTCCGCTCCGATCTCGCGCGCCGCCTGCGCATTCGTGAAGCCGCCGAATGACGGAGGACACCTGGCTCGTCCTGGGGGCGTCCTCCCCGATCGCCCGGGCGATCGCTCGTCGCGTCGCCGAGCGCGGCCAGCGTTTGCTCCTGGCCGGCCGCGATCGCGAGGATCTGTCCCGGATCGCCGAGGACCTCGCGGTGCGCGGCGCCGCGCGCGTCGAGGTCCTGGCGTTCGACGCCGCCGACCTGGAGAGTCACGCCGGATTCGCCGCCCGGTGCGCCGAGCTGGCCGGCGGGGGCGCGCTCGCGGTGCTGGTCGCGTTCGCCGTCATGCCCGAGCAGCCGGACATCGACGGCGACCCGTCGCTGGTCCGCCGCACCATCGACACCACGTTCACCGGCGCGGCCTCCGTGCTGCACCACCTCGTGCCCCAGCTCGAGCGCGGCGGGCGCGTCGTCGTCCTGGGCTCCGTCGCGGGCGACCGCGGGCGGCCGCGCAACTACGTGTACGGCGCGGCCAAGGCGGGGCTGCACGCCTACCTCCAGGGCTTGCGCGGACGCCTGCATCGGCGCGGCGTGCCGGTCACCACGGTGAAGCTGGGCTTCGTCGACACCCCGATGACCTTCGGACGTCGCGGCACCTTCCTGGTCGCGTCACCCGACGCCGCCGCGGCGGCCGTGCTCCGCCACGCCGACCGCGGCACCGACGTGTGCTACGTCCCGGCCTTCTGGCGTCCAGTGATGCTCGCCATTCGTCTGGTTCCCGAGCGCTGGTTCAAGCGGCTCGACCTGTGAGGGTCGTCCGCGGCCGTCCTCGCGACGCCGCCGGCTTTGCAGCCGGAAGTCCTCTCGCGTATCAGGACGCCCCGTGGCCGCCCCCCGCATCGGCGTGATCGCCGCCGCCGGCCAGGGACGCCGCATCCATCCGCGCAGCGCGAGCGTGCCCAAGGTGATGCTCGACGTGGCGGGAAAGCCGCTCCTGGTGCGCAACGTCGAGCTGCTCCGCGATGCCCTCGGGGTCCGCGAGGTGATCGTGGTGATCGGCCATCTCGGCGCCGTGGTCCGCGAGCGGCTCGGTGACGGCAGCTCGCTCGGCGTCGAGCTGCGCTACGTCGAGAACCCGCGCGCCGACGACGGGCTCGGCACGATCCTGCCCGCGCTCGAGCCGCACGTGCAGCAGCCGTTCGTGCTCCTGCTGGGCGACGAGCTCTATCTCGAATCGAACCATGCCGGGCTCGCCGGTGTCACGGCGCCGTGGGTCGCCGTGTGCGCCGTGCACCGCACGGACGACCCCGAGGTCGTCCGGAAGAACTACGCCGTCGAGGTCGTCGACGGCCGCATCACGGCCCTGATCGAGAAGCCGCCCTCGCCCCACGGCGGCCTGGTCGGCTGCGGCACCTTCCTGCTCGATCCCGAGATCTTCACGACCGCGCGTGGCACCCCGCCCTCGTCCCGGACCGGTAAGCTCGAGCTCATCGACGTGATCGACCGTGCCGCGCGCGAGGGCGGTCTGGTGCGCGCCTACGAGCTCACGGGGCACTATCTCAACGTCAACTCGGTGGACGATCTGAATGCCGCCAACTTCCTCGCCCGCTCGCTGGAGTTCGAGCACCGGCGCGTCAGCGTCGTCATCCCCGCTTCTCAGGAGGCCGCCTCGATCGGCGGCGTCATCCGCGACTTCCGCGAGCACGCGGACGAGATCATCGTCATGGACAACCGCTCGCCGGACGGGACCGGCGACATCGCGCGCGAGCTCGGCGCCGTCGTCCACTCGCGTCCGTTCGCCGGCTACGGCGACGCCTGCCGGCAGGGCCTGGACGCCGCGACCGGCGACATCCTCGTGCTGGTCGAAGCAGACGGCACGTTCCGGGCGCACGACCTGGGCAAGCTCCTCGAGTACCTGAAGGACGCCGACATGGTCATCGGCACGCGCACGACGCGCCAGATGATCCAGCAGGGCGCGAACATGGACGGGCTGCTGCGCTGGGGAAACGTGGCGGTCGGCAAGATCGTCGAGGCGCTGTGGTGGAAGCTCGAGCCGCGCCTGACCGACGTCGGCTGCACCTACCGGGCGCTGTGGCGCGACTGCTACCGCAAGATTCGACCGTACCTGGCCGAGGACGGACCCGCCTTCTCGCCGGAGATGATGATCGAGGTGCTGCGCATGGAGGGCCGGCTCATCGAGGTGCCGGTGAACTACTACCGCCGCCGGGCCGGCGAATCGAAGCACTCGGCGAGCCGCCGGCACAGCATGCGCACCGGCCTCACGATGCTGAACCTGATCGTGCGCAAGCGGCTGAACCTGCGCTGAGGCGCGCCAGCGTCCGACAGACGCGGTCGAGGAACGGCCGCCCGTGGTCGCCGGCCCGAGCGCGCAGCGCGACGAGGCGCGCGCCGAGCGGGCGCCAGCGTGCCGGATCCGTCGGCCCGAAGAGCACCGCACCGCACGCGCCGACCGCGCCGGCCAGATGGCTCACGCCGCTGTCGTTGCCGATGTAGGCGTCGCTCAGGGCGAGCAGAGCCGCAACGTCGGGAAGGCCCCATCCGCCGGCGACGGCGGTACCCTCGAGCGGCGTCTCACCGGTCTCCGCGGGGCCGAGAAGCTCGACGACGTCGCCGTGCGATCGCCGCCACCACGCGGCAACGGCGGCGAAGCCCGCGGGCGCCCATCGCTTGGTGTGCGAGCCCGCCCCGCGATGCATGGCGAGCAGCGGCCGTCTCAAACCGGCGACGAGGGTCTGGGCACGCGCCGATGCGGGGGGCGCGACACCGCCATCCACGGCGAGCCGCCGCCGATCCGCCGGAACTCCGGCCGCACGCGCGTACGCCACCGCGGCGTGCACGCGACCGGGACCGCGCTCGACGGAGAGCAGGAGGGCCGCGGCCGCGGCGCCCGCCAGGCGGGCGCGCAGCGTCGCATCGCGCGTGCCGAGCCAGCTGAAGACGGTCGCACCGGGCGCGAGCCAGCGCGGCGTCGTGTCGCCCCCGAACAGCCACGCCGCGCCCGCCTCGTCGAGGCTCGCGACGGTCTCGGCGACGCCGGCGAGGCGCGCGAGGCCGCGTTGCGGCTCGGGGACGACGAGCGTCGTCCGGGCCGGACGATGGCGGCGCCGTAGCCGGCGCAGGGTCGGGAGCACCAGCAGGAGATCGCCGAGCGCGCCCGGGAAGATCAGCACCAGCTCCTGAATTGACCCCGCGCGCACGCCGCGTATATGCTCATGCGCGCCGATCGCGGACAACGCATTCATGCCGCTCCCGTGCCAGGTTGCCGGCACCGCGCTCGACTTGATCGGGTCGACGCCGGTGGTCCGGCTCTCTCGCCTCCCGCAGCTGGCGGGCCTGCGGGCAGAGATCTGGGCGAAGCTCGAGTGCCTCAACCCCGGCGGCAGCGTGAAGGACCGCATCTGTCGCGCGATGGTCGAGCAGGCGGAGCGCGACGGGCTGCTGCGCCGCGGTGGGACGATCATCGAGCCGACGAGTGGCAACACCGGCATCGGCCTCGCGCTGGTGGCGGCCGTGTACGGCTACCGGCTCGTGCTCACCATGCCCGACACCATGAGCGAAGAGCGCCGCTCGCTCCTCGCGGCCTACGGCGCGAAGCTCGAGCTGACGCCGGACACGAAAGGGATGCACGGCGCCATCCGTCGCGCCGAGGAGCTGCTCGCCGAGAACCCGGACTGGTACATGCCGCAGCAGTTCGTGAACCCGGCCAATCCCGAGATCCACCGGCGCACGACGGGTCCCGAGATACTGGAGCAGCTGCCCGACGTCGACGCCTTCGTGTCCGGGGTCGGGACCGGGGGGACGATCACCGGCGTGGGCGAGGTGCTGCGCGAGCGGCACTCCCGCATCTGGATCGCCGCCGTCGAACCCGAGGCCTCGCCGGTGCTCGCGGGCGGAGAGCCCGGCTATCACGCCATCCAGGGCATCGGCGCCGGCTTCGTGCCCGACAACCTGAACCCGGAGATCTACGACGAGGTGCTGGCGGTCTCGGACGAGGAAGCGACCGAGTACACGCGAGCGATCGCGCGCTACGAGGGATTGCTCGTGGGCATCTCCTCGGGCGCCAACTGCGCCGCCGCCGTCCGCGTCGCGCGCCGCCTCGACGGTCGTGCGATCGTGCTCACCGTCTTCTGCGATACCGGCGAGCGCTATCTGACGACGCGGCTCTTCCGGGCCGAGGGCATCTGACGCGCATGACGCTCGACGACAAGCTGGCGCGCCTGCGCGGCCTGCTGGCGGAGCTCGACTCGGCGCTGGTCGCGTTCTCGGGAGGCGTCGATTCCACCTTCCTCCTGCGCGTGGCGCACGAGGTCCTCGGGGCGCGCTGTGTCGCCCTCACCACCGTCTCTCCCACGACGCCCGCCGACGACCTCGCCGAAGCACGTGCGCTCGCCACCGCACTGGGCGCCGAGCACGTGATCGTGGGCACCGACGAGCTGACCATCGCGGGCTACGCCGAGAATCCGACCAACCGTTGCTATTTCTGCAAGGACAACCTGTTCGTCATCTCGTCCGCCGAGGCGGCGCGCCGTGGGCTGGGGACGGTGCTCGACGGCGCCAACCTGGACGACCTCGGCGATCATCGGCCGGGGCTCGTCGCGGCGAGCGAGCACGGCGTTCGCCATCCCCTCGTCGAGGCCGGCTTCTCCAAGGCCGAGATCCGCGAGGCGAGCCGGGCGTTGGGGTTGCGCACCTGGGATCGCCCCGCGAGCCCGTGCCTGTCCTCGCGCTTTCCCTACGGCACCAAGATCACGGCGGACGGCCTGGCCCGCGTCGCCGCCGCCGAGGACTGGCTGCGCGCGCGCGGCATCGGCGAGTTGCGGGTCCGCTTCCACGACGCCCTCGCCCGGGTCGAGGTCGCTCCCGCCGACATGCCGCGCGTGCTCGCGCTGCGTGCGGAGCTGGTCGAGGCTTTCCGCCGATTCGGCTTCACCTGGGTCGCGCTCGACCTCCAGGGCTTCCGCAGCGGTAGCCTGAACGAAGCGCTTCCTCCCGGAAAACACGAGGGGCCGGGGGACGAACCCCCGGCCCCTCGCCCCCGCTAGGCACGCGGGAGGGCCGCAGCGGTGCGGTGATCTTAGTTGGCGAAGATCGTGCGCAGCTCCTCCATGATCTTCTCTTCGCTGAAGGACTTGGCGATGGCCAGCTCCTTCACCAGGAGGTTGCGCGCGGTGTCGAGCATCTTGCGCTCGCCGAACGAGAGCTCCTTGTCACCCTTCAACACGAACAGGTCGCGGAGCACCTTGGCGATCTCGAGAACGCTGCCGGTCTTGATCTTCTCGGTGTACTCCCGGTAGCGCCGGTTCCACGTCTGCTGGTCGATCTCGACCTTCTTGTCACGCAGGATGCGGTAGACCTTGGCGACCATGTCCTTGCCGATGATGCGGCGGAGTCCGACCGCGTTGACGTTCTCGGTCGGGATCATGATCGTCATGTCGCTGTCGAGGATGCGGAGCATGTAGAACTTCCGCTCGGAGCCCGAAACCACCCGCGTCTGGATGCCCTCGATGACACCGACGCCATGCGCCGGGTACACGACCTTTTCCCCTATCTTGAACATACCGGTCATTCGAGTTGGCCTCCGGAAGCGTGCGGATGAGCCCCCGCATACTAGCTGACGACCCCCTTTCCGGTCAACGAACGGCCGCTTGCACGCGCCCGGGCGGCACCCGGAATGTCGCCCCATGACCGCGCGGACGCCATCAGGCAACCTCCTGACTTCCTTGCGAAACTTCCATGCGTGCGGGGCCGTCGGACGGGCCGCGGCACGGGCGGAGAGCGGCACGCGACCGCGTGCCGGCAGGCACACACATCCCGTGCCATGCAAAGCTCGATAGAGCCCGGCGCCCGCTAGCGAACGGCAGCTAAGGAAGCCTTTGGCTAGCTTTCCCGCATCCGTCAGAGGCTTGGTTGCGAGCGCAGTTCTTTTGTGACACAAGCGGCGTTGCTTTACCTAGACCACCCCGGGCCTCCCCGCCCGGGCCAAAGGGAGGTGCGAGGGATGAAGGCACGCAAGTTGGGTGCGAGCATCGCCACGCTGGCGCTCGTGAGCACGATGATGGTTGGATGCGCCGGCAAGAAAGAGGTCGAGCAGGCGAACGCGGCTGCCGCTCGAGCTGAGGATGCGAGCCGTCGGGCAGAGGCCGCAGCGAGCAGGGTCGATTCCGCAGCCGCGCGCTGCGAAGCGGCCATGAGCTCCGGCAAGACCCTGCGCAAGTAGTGCGCGTTACTTCCCACACGTTTACAAGGAGGTGATGCGCATGAAGAAGGCATTGGCAGGCATGGGGTTGCTGCTGTTCGTCGGCGCGTTCGGAGCGGGATGTGAACCCATGAGCAAGGTGAAGGAGCCGCTCCAGCGAGCCGAAGCGGCCGCGACACGCGCTGAGGATGCGGGACGCCGGGCAGAAGCCGGCGCCTCCCGGGCCGAGGCAGCGTGCGATCGCTGCGCGGCGATGGCCGGCAAGGGCTCGATGCACAAGTAGAGTGCCATCGATCCCTTGATCGTTCAAAGAAGGCGAGGGCGATGAGCCGTCGCCTTTTTTGTTTGGTGCGCGAGCCTCCTGGTGGCGTCAGCGCAATTGCGCCAGGGCGTCGCCGATCCGCCTGATGCCCTCCTCGAGCACCTGGCGCGGCGCCGCATAGGAGAGGCGGATGTGGCGCGGCGCGCCGAACCCTTCGCCCGGAACGGTCGCGACGTTCGCGTGGCGCAGCAGGTGGGTGGAGAGTTCGTGAGCGGACGCGACGATCCCGTCGGGTCCGCGGCGGCCGAAGACCGAGCTCACGTCGGGGAAGACGTAGAAAGCGCCTCCCGGCACGGTGGTGCGCACGCCCGGGATGGCGCCGAGGCACGCGATGACGAGGTCGCGCCGCGCCAGGAACTCGCGCGCCATGGCTCCGACGCACTCCTGCGGCCCGGTGAGGGCGGCGACCGCCGCCGCCTGCGCGATCGACGTCGGATTCGACGTGCTCTGACTCTGCAGCGCGGTCATGGCCGCGATGGCCTCGGCCGGCGCTGCCACGTAGCCGATGCGCCAGCCCGTCATCGAGTACGTCTTCGAGACCGAGTTGACGACCAGGAGCCGCGGGCGCAGCTCCGGCACCAGCGCACCGATGTTCTCGATCGGGTGCTCGGCGATGTGCTCGTAGATGTCGTCGGTGAACACGATCAGTCCGCGGCGCAGCGCCACCTCGCCGATGGCGCGAACCTCGTCCGACGAGTAGACGGCTCCCGTCGGGTTGCTCGGGCTGTTCAGGACGAGGCCCTTGGTGCGCGCGCCACAGGCCGCCTCGAGCTGGGCGGCGCTCATGCGGAAGCCCTGCTCCGGGGTGGTCTCGACGACGCGGGTGGTCGCGCCGGCGAGCGTGAGCATGTCGGGGTAGCTCACCCAGTACGGCGCCGGGACGATCACCTCGTCACCCTCGTCGAAGAGGGCCTGGAAGGCGTTGTAGAGGACGTGCTTGCCGCCGCAGCTCGCCATCACCTCGGCGCGCTCGTAGGCGAGGCCGTTCTCGCGCCGGAGCTTCTCGCGGATGGCGTCCTTCAGCTCGGGGGTGCCGCCGACGGCCGTGTACTTCGTGAGCCCTCGGGCCAGGGCCTCGCGGGCCGCGGCCTTGATGTGCTCCGGGGTCTCGAAGTCGGGCTCGCCGGCAGAGAGGTCGACGATGTCGCGGCCCTCGGCGCGCAGGGCTGCCGCCTCGGCGGCCATGCCGAGGGTGGGTGACGGCTTGATGCCGCGCACGCGCGCGGCGAGCTCGAGAGTCATGATCGGCGCTCCCGGACGCGGGCCAGCAGGCGCGACAGGACCTGGTCCGGCAACAGGCCGGCGACGTTGCCGCCCAGGCTCGCGACCTCCTTCACGAGGCGCGAGCTGACGTAGAAGTGGGATTCCCCGGCGACCATGAAGATGGTCTCGACCTGGGGCTTCAGGTGACGATTCATCGAGGTCATCTGGAACTCGTATTCGAAATCTGCCACCGCGCGCAGACCGCGCACGATGGCGGTCGCGCCCCTGGCGGCCGCGTAGTCGACCAGGAGTCCCGAGAAGGCATCGGCGCGCACGCGCTCGCCGTCTGCGGCGAAGGTCTCGCGGATCATCCCCACCCGCTCCTCGGGAGTGAACCAGGCCGAGTCCTTGTCCGGGTTGAAGGCGACGGCGACGATCACCTGATCGAAGACCTGGAGGCTGCGGCGAATGATGTCGACGTGGCCGTTGGTGATGGGGTCGAAGGAGCCGGGGTACACGGCGATCCGGTTCATGCCGTCACCTCCGGGCGCTGCAGCAGGGTGAGAGCCGTGTCGCCATGGCGGCGGCAGGCCACCGGGACGAGCCCCGGGCGCTCCGCCGGCGTCTCGTCGAGGGCGTGCTCGACGGCCAGCCAGCCCTCCTGACCGAGGACCTCGCCCGCGGCCACCTGATCGACGAGGCGCTGGACGCAGCCCGCGCGGTAGGGCGGATCGGCGAGGATGCCGTCGACCCGCACCCCGCGCCGTCCGAGCGTGCGCAGCGCGCGATCCGCCGCCATGGGCATCACCTCCGCGCGTCGGGTGAAGCCGCTCACCCGCAGGTTGCCGCGCAGCGTCCGGACGACGACCGCCGAGGCCTCGACGAAGACCACGGCGCGTGCGCCCCGCGACAGCGCCTCGATGCCGAGCGCACCGCTGCCCGCGTAGAGGTCGATCACGCGCGCGTCGGTCAGCCAGCCTCGGTGTTCGAGCATGTTGAAGAGCGCTCCTCGCACCAGGCTCGAGGTCGGACGCGTACGGCCACCCGCCGGAACCCGGAGCCGCCGACCGTGCGCGCCTCCCGCGATGATCCTGAGCGCCATGATCGTCGGCCGTGGAGCTTATAGCGGGTGCGCGATGATCCGGGCAACCGACGTCACTTCTTCTGTTGCATGTCGGCGCCGCAGCAACGCAGCGTACCGCTGCCGGCCTTGGTGACGATCACCTGCGAGCCGCAGGCGCTGCAGACGTAGATCTTGCCGATCTGGCTGGGCATGACGCTGTCGTCCTCCTCGACGGATGGGTTGCTACCGTCCCTCGTAGCGCGGCGGGCGGCGCTCGAGGAACGACCGCACCCCTTCCCGCCGGTCGCTGGTGGTCTGGAGCAGTACGTAGAGATCGTGCTCGAGCCGCACGCCGTCGTCCAGCGGGAGGTCGAGCGCGCGCCCCACCGCTTCCTTGGCCAGGCGCAGCGCGAGCGGACCGCGCTCGACGAGGCCGCGCGCCAGCGCGCCGGCGGCCGAACGCAGGCGCCGGGGAGCCACCACGCGCGACACGAGGCCCCACGCCGCGGCGGTGTGCGCCGCCACCGGCTCGCCGAGCAGCAGCATCGAGAGCGCCCGCGCGGTACCGACCAGGCGGGGAAGCCGCTGGGTCAC
This sequence comes from uncultured delta proteobacterium, assembly GCA_963815115.1. Taxonomy (GTDB): domain Bacteria; phylum Desulfobacterota; class Binatia; order DP-6; family DP-6; genus CAVQLX01. The sequence goes on from CAWFFN010000008.1 coordinate 653,800, forward strand.
CCCGCCGCCCGGCAGCCGGCCGCGGGACACCTCGGGCAGCTCCAGTACCGCGGTCGTCGCCGCGACGCGGAGGTCGCATGCCAGAGCCAGCGCGAGCCCCCAGCCTCGAACCGTCCCGGCCAGGCAGCCGATCACCGGCTTGGTCACGCCGGCGACCGCCGCCACCCCGTCCGGCCAGCCGGCGGGCGGCCACGCGATCCCGGCCGGCAGGCCGGCGCAGAAGTGCTCGCCGGCCCCCGACATGACCATCGCCCGCACCCGCCGGTCGTGCTCGACCGCCTCGCAGGCGTCGGCGAGCGCGCCCATCATCTCGTCGTCGAGCAGGTTGCGCCGCGCCGGACGTGCCAGCGTCAGCCAGGCGACGCCATCCTCGACCGCCGTCTCGACCGCGGGACGGCGTGCCGCATGGCGGCTCACGCGCCCTCGACCTGCGCGCGCAGCTCGCGGCGGAGCACCTTGCCCATCGGGTTCTTCGGCAGCTCGGGGAGGAAGCGGATCACCTCGGGCTTCTTGAAGCTCGCGAGGCGCTGCCGGCAGAATTCGCCCAGCTCCTCGGCGGTCGCCTGGGCATCCGGGCGCAGGACGACGAACGCGCCGATCCGCTGTCCCCACTCGACGTCCGGCAGCCCGACCACCGCCACCTCCTCGACGGCCGGGTGCGCTCCGAGCACCGTCTCGACCTCGGCGGGTGCGATGTTCTCCCCGCCCCGGATGATCATGTCGTCCTTGCGGCCCGCGACGTAGAGGTAGCCGTCCGCATCCACCCAGCCCAGGTCCCGCGTCGGGAGCCAGCCGTCGGCGGTGAACGGGGAGTCCCCTCCGCCGGCGTAGCCCTTCATCGCACGCGGCGTGCGGACGTGGATCTCCCCCACCTGATCGGCTCCCAGCTCCTCGCCCTCCTCGCCCACGATGCGCACCTCGACGTCGGGCAGCGGGCGACCGATGGAGCGCAGGCGCCGGAGCGTGCGCTCGACGTCGTCCGGGCCGCCGTCGAGGCGGTGATCCTCCGGCCCCAGCACGGTCAGGGTGGAGGTGGTCTCGGTCTGCCCGAAGGCGTTCACGAAGCCGACCGCCTTCGGGAGGCGCTCGATGGCGCGGCGAATGACCGGGAACGGCATGGGCGCGCCGCCGTAGGCGAGCACCTCCAGGCCGGCGAGGTCGCGCCGCTCGAGGTCGGGTTGATCGAGCAGGTGCTTCATCATCGTCGGCACGACGAAGGCGTGCGTGATGCGCTCGCGCTCGACGAGATCGAGCCAGGCGCCTGCCTCGAACTGCGCCATGATCACGAGGCGGCGCCCGGTCCACAGCGTCGTCATCATGTTGGTCGCGCCGGCGATGTGGTAGAGCGGCGCGCACAGCAGCGCCGCGCCGCGCGGCGTGCCGTCGGCCAGCTCGACGTTGGCCGTGACGTAGGCGCTGAAGTCGCCGTACGTGAGCAGCACGCCCTTCGGCAGCGACGTCGTGCCGCTCGTGAACATGAGGATCGTGGTCTCCTCGTCCTCGACGTCGGCTTCCGCATCGAACGGCTCCGCGGCGGCGAGCAGACTCTCGTACGCCGGCAGATCACCGTGCGGGGCGTCGAAGCCGATCACCGTCCGCAGCGCGGGCAGCCCGGGACGCAAGGCCGTCACCGCGGGCACGTAGCGCCCGCCGACCAGCAGCACGCTGGCCTCCCCGGCTCGCAGCATGTGCTCCAGCTCCGGCTGCTTGGCGCGATAGTTGACCGGGATGAACACGCCGCCGAGGAGGGCGGTGGCATAGTAGGCCTCGACGTAGCGGTGCGAGTTGGTGTCCAGCGCCGCGACACGCGTGCCGCGACCAACGCCCAGCCGCGCGAGCGCGCCAGCGAGGCGCCGGACCCGGGCCTCGACCTCCGCGTAGGTGAAGCGCTGTCCGTCGAAGACCACCGCCTCCTGCTCGGGAACGATGCCCGCAGGGATGGTGAGGAAGGCGACGGTATTCATGGCGTCGCGCCTTCTAGCCCGAGCGCGAGCCGGCGCTCAAGGGCGATGCCGTCCTCGAGCGACAGGTCGTGGGCCGCGCGCACGCAGCGCCGGGCGGCGCGGGCAACGCGCGGCGGTACGCGCGCCAGCCGGTTCGCCAGGGCGCGCGTCGCGGCGTCGAGGCGCGGCCGCGGCACGACCCGCACGACCAGCCCGAGGCGCTCCGCCTCGCCGGCGTCGATCCGCCGGCCCGTCAGCACCAGGTCGAGCGCCCGGCCGACGCCGACCCGCCGCGGCAGGGTCTGCGTCCCCGCCACCCCCGGGATCATGCCGCGCCCGGTCTCGGGAAGCGCAAAGCTCGCGTCGGCCGCGGCGATGCAGAGGTCGCAGAGGAGTGCCATCTCCATACCGCCCCCCACCGCGAGCCCATGGACCGCGGCCAGGGTGACCGCGCGCAGCCGCAGGAGCTGGCCCCACACGTCGCGCTGCCAGCGTACCTGGCGGGCGATGAACGGCGACGGTGCGCTGCCGAACTCGCGCAGGTCGCCGCCGGTGGAGAACGCCGGCCCACGGCCGCGCAGGACGAGGACGCGGACGTCCGGGTCCGCGTCGGCAGCGGCGAGCACGGCGTGCAGGTCGTCGCGCATCGCCATGCTGTAGGCGTTGAGCACCTCGGGCCGGTCGAGGCTCACCGTCGCGACCGCGCCCCGGGTCTCGTAACGCAGCGTCACGTACGGCCTCACGCGCGTCACACGATCTCCCCGCCGATCCTCGTCAGGCGGACGCGCGCGGGCGCGACCCTCGTCCGGCGACGCGGATCGGCCTCCACGACGACTCGATCGGCCGGACGGGTTCTCCAGGCTGCAGGAGTCGTGCGTCAGTCCGACGACGGGAGCGGCTTCGCTTCCTTGAGCTTCATCTCGTGGTCGCAGCAGGTGAGCTCGCCGCCGCCGGGCTTGTTGCACAGCACCTCTGCGCCGCAGGCGTCACACAGGTACCGCTTGCCGAGCTGGGTGGACATGGCCCGTCTGGTAGCAGACAGGCACGCCGCGGCTCAAGGAGGCGGCTCCGACCGTCTCGTGCGGCTACGCGAGGGGCCAGGTCGCGACCCGCGCCACCGTGACCGCGTGACCGCCGCGCACGGCGAGCTCCGTGCCCGGCTCCCAGTGCTCGCGGCGCACGAAGCCCAGCCCGGCGAGCGTGCCGGCGCCGAAGGCACGCGCGATGGTGGTGAGGTGCCCGACGTCCTTGCCGTCGCGCACCAGCGCCGCGCCGCTCGCCGGTGCCGGTCCGGCGAGCAGGAGCGGGACCAGGCGGCGGTTGACGTGCCCCCGGGCCGTCCCGCGCGCGACCACCTCCTGCCCGAGGTAGCACCCCTTCGTGATGCTGATCGCATCCTCGACCGGCACCTCCAGCGCCAGGGTCTTCTCGCCCATGTCGAGGCCGACACGCGGCACCCCGACCTCGACGCGCCGGCCCTCGAGCGCCTCCATGCCGCACGGCCTCGCGCCTGCAGCGCCGAGGGCGTCCCACACCGCGGCAGCGTGCGCGCGCGGCACGTGCAGCGCGAAGCCGTCACCGCGCACCTCGCTGGTGCGCTGGATGCGGACGTCCACCCCGGCGATCCGGGCCTGCGCGTGTGCGAACGGCGCCAGCGCCGCCGCGACCCCGGCGAGGAGCCGCGCGGCCCCGGGTCCCTCGACGCCGACCAGCGCCGGCGGATCGGCCGGCGCGAGCAGCTCGACGTCGTCCGCGATGAGGAGCGCTTCCAGCGCGGCGACCATCCCGTCGCGGGCGCGGACGTCACAGTCGAGCAGGATCTCGTCCGCGAGCGCGGCCAGGCGGAGATCGGCGGTGACGCGCCCCTGCACCGTCAGTAGCAGCGCCGGGCAGCCCTCGCCGGGGCCGAGGCGGGCGACGTCGTTGCTCAGCATGCCCTGGAGGAAGGACGCGCGGTCGGGGCCGGTGGCGCGCATCAGCGTGCGGAAGCCCAGGTCGATCAGCGCCGCTCCCCGGGTGAGCGCGCCATACTCCGCCTCCGGGTCGCCGAAATGGCGCGGCAGCGCGACGCCGCGGTCGTCGTCGTGCGACGCGCCGGCCGCCACGAGATGGGCGTGCAGGGCGGTCTCGATCATCGGAGACCACCGTGCCCGGCTCCTTCCGGCTTGACAAGGGAGGCGAAGACACGGAAAGCGCAAACGTGGGCGGTGCGCCGGCGATCTACGAGGACATCCTCTACGAGTCACGGGACGGCATCGCCTGGATCACCATCAACCGGCCCGAGGTGCTGAACGCCTTCCGCGCCCGGACGGTCGACGAGCTCATCGCCGCCTTCCGCACCGCCTGGCACGACGCCGGCGTCGGCGTCGCCGTGCTCACGGGCGCCGGCGAGCGCGCCTTCTCCAGCGGCGGCGACCAGACCGAGCGCAGCGACCAGGGCTACGGCGGCGGCGGCGGCGGTCCGGGGCTCGACGTGCACGGGCTGCACGGCATCCTCCGGGCGATCCCGAAGCCGGTGATCGCCATGGTGAACGGCTGGGCGATCGGCGGCGGTCACGTGCTCCACGTGCTGTGCGATCTCACCATCGCAGCCGACACCGCACGCTTCGGACAGGTCGGGCCCCGGGTCGGATCGGTCGATCCCGGCTTCGGCACCGCGTATCTGGCGCGCGTGGTGGGCGAGAAGAAAGCGCGCGAGATGTGGTACCTCTGCCGGCAGTACACGGCCGAGCAGGCGCTGGCGATGGGCCTGGTCAACGCGGTGGTGCCCGCGGCCGAGCTGCGTGCCGAGACCGAGCGCTGGTGCCACGAGCTCCTCGAGAAGAGCCCGACCGCCCTCAAGCTCGCCAAGCAGTCCTTCAACGCCGACACGGAGCACATCGCGGGCATCACCGAGCTGGGCTTCGCCGCGCTCGAGCTGTACTATCGCACCGACGAGGCCGAGGAGGGCCGGCGCGCCTTCCTCGAGCGGCGGCCGCCCCGCTTCCGGCGCTTGCCCTAGCCCGATCCCTCACGAGGAGAACGAAAGACGATGTCGAACCGCCGGCTCCCTCTCGCGACCTGGCTCACGACCGGCATGGCGCTGGCGGCTGGCAGCGCTGCACAGGCCGTCATCACGCTCGAGGATCCGGTCAATTTCCAGGTGAAGAACACCTTCAGCGCCACGACGCTCGGCGTGCCCGGGCCGCTCGGCGGACTGATGTTCTCGCCCGACGGCACCGTGCTCTACCTCGTCGGCGCCTCCGAGCTCACCACCAGCGCGCTGTACCGCATCCCCGTCACCCGCGATCCGGCGACGCACCAGGTCACCGACCTCGGCCCCGCGGCCGCCATCACCAAGGCCTTCGACGGCAATGCGGCGACGCCCGGCCTCGACACGGGACTCGAGCTCGGGCCGGGCGGCACGCTCTTCTACACCTACTGGAGCTCGAACTTCCTCGGCGAGCGTCCCGGCGGCGTCGCCGGTGCGGAGACGCAGTTCAACATGGCCCCCATCGGCGTTCCCTCCTCCATCGCCGGGCTCACCTTCTCGCCTCATCGGACCGATCCGGGCACCGGATTCGGCCGCATGCAGATCAGCTCGTGGCAGGGGGCGAATCTCTACGAGGTGCCGCTCACGTCCGGCGCCGGCGGCATCTTCACGCCCGGGGCCGTCACGCTCTTCGTCACGTTGCCACAGCAAGGCACGGGTGCCATCCAGTACGTCCCGTCGGGCCCGCTGGCCGGCAACCTCATGTACGTCAACTGGAACTTCGGCGAGGTGCGGCTCCTCACCATCGACCCGGCGACGGGTCTTGCGGTCGACAAGGGCACCGGGCAGCCGACGCTCGGAACGACCGATCCCGTGGACGCCCGCTTCGCCTCCGGCCTCGGCGTGGGACCATGGGGACTCGAGTTCGATCCCCTGACCAACGACTTCTTCGTCGCCACCTTCCGTGGGGACCCGGCCAACACGATCGTCCAGATCGGCGGCGCCGGCTTCCCGCCGCCCGAGAGCACGACGACGACCACCGCCACCGTGACCACGACGACGACCACCACCACGCTGCCGTCGGAGTGCGGCGTCCGTGCGGCCACCTTCGAGTCGATCGATTGCCGGCTCGACCTGCTCGTGGTGAAGGTCGGCGCCGCGCAGGACCTCGGCAGGGGAAAGAAATTCCTGCTCGCCGGCGTGACCGCGGCGCGAGCCAAGAAGCAGGACGCCGAGGCCGACGTCGCGGCGGGCCGCGGCAAGCCCGCGAACAAGGCCCTCGGGAAGTCCATCCGGAAGATGATCAACTTCGCGCACCGCCTGCGCTCGCTCACGTCCCGCAAGAACATCCCGGGTACGACGCGAACGGCGCTCCTCGACGACGCGAACCCGATCCTGGAGGACCTGAAGACCCTGCGGCAGCAGTTCTGAGCTGGACGCGTCTCGCCGCCGTGGCGTGAACCGACGACGATGAGTGCGAGCCGGGAGCGCGGGCTCCACACGGCCGCCGGCCGACCCATCAACTGCTCCGCTTATGAGCGGTACATCGGTCGGTGGTCTCGTCTCTTCGTACCCTCGCTCCTCGCGGCTGCCGAGGTAGCGCACGGATACCGGGTGCTCGACCTCGCCACGGGACCGGGCGAGGCGGCCCTCGAGGCGCTGTCCACCGTCGGACGCTCGGGAGCCGTCGTCGGGGCCGACATCTCGCCGTCCATGCTCGCGGCAGCCCGCGCTCGACTGTCGGGCGCGTTTCGACCCGTGGTCACGGACGGCCAGGCCCTGGCGCTCCGCGATGCCAGCTTCGACGCCGTCGTCTGCCAGCTCGGGCTGATGTTCTTCACCGACCCCGGGCGAGGCCTCGCAGAGGTCCGGCGCGTGCTCCGTCCGGGCCGGTGTGCCGCGGTGTGCGTCATCTCCACGCCGGACCGGGCGCCGATGTGGGGCGTCCTCGCAGAGACCCTCGGCCACTACCTTCCCGAGCATCGCGAGGCGCTGCACCTCTCGTTCGTCCTGGCAAACGCCGACAGGCTCGAAGCGATGTTTCGAGCGGCAGGCTTTCGCGAGGCGCAGGTGAGACGAGAGACGCGTGACGGTGTCGTCGACTCGTTCGACGACTACTGGGCCCCCATCGAGGAAGGGACCGGGCAGATGCCGCAGATCTATCTGACGCTCCCCGAACCGAGCCGACGAGCGGTACGTGAAGAGGTGCGCGCGGGCCTGGCACGGTTCGAGTCGGAGGGACGGCTGGTGATGGGCGTGGAGATGCTGATCGCGAGCGGCAGGGCGTAGGCGCGCTCAGCTACCGCGCCGGGCGCGCAGGAAGCGCTCGTCGTCCGCAGCAGCTGATCCCGCTTCAGGTCCCACTCCCACGGCCCCCGCGTGGTCTCGTCGAAGTCGTCGATGTCGAAGACGAGGTGGCCGTCGGGCGCTGCGAAGGCGCCCAGGTTGCGGACGTGCGCGTCGCCGCAGATCTGCACCGCGAGGCCGGTCACCGGCAGCGTCGCCAGGTCGGCCGCCATGATCGGCGCCGCGCCGCGGAAGAATCCGAACGGCGACGCCGCCATCCGCCCGTGCTTGATCGGCAGCAGCGCCGTGAGACGGCCCTGCTCGGCGCGCTCGATGGTCTCGACCGGATCGGCGCGCCCCGGGTCGGGCTGCCAGGCGCCCTGGGTCTGACGCGGCACCCGCTTGCGCAGCGCGCGCCCGCGGGCGCGGCGTTCCTCGAGCGACGCGTGATGGCGCGGGGCGATGAGACGCACGGTCCGCTCCCGGGGCGCCACGACCCTGGTCAGCTACTACACCACCGGCAACGGGGCGAGCGAGGCGCAACCGTTGATCTCGGCGAGCGCACTGACATACAGCAACGAGGCGCCGGGCTCATCCCGGGGGGCGCAAAGGGACGGACGGGGCCGCGATGCTCGACCTGGTACTGCGTGGCGGAACGGTGTGCGACGGGAGCGGCGCACCCGCGCAGACTGCCGACGTCGCGATCGAGGGCGGGCGCGTCGTGGCGGTCGGGCGCGTCGCCGAGGCGGCACGGCGCGTCGTCGACGTCGCCGGCCTGGTGGTCGCGCCGGGCTTCGTCGACGTCCACACGCACTACGACGCCCAGGTCACGTGGGACGGGCTGTGCACACCGTCGTGCTGGCATGGGGTCACCACGGTCGTGCTCGGCAACTGCGGCTTCGCGCTCGCGCCGTGCCGGGCGGGCGATCGGGATCGCCTGCTCCGCATGCTCGAGTACGTCGAGGGCATGCCGCTGGAGAGCCTGCGGGCGGGCGTGCGCTGGAGCTGGGAGACGGTGCCCGACTACCTGGCCATGTTGCGCGCGGCGCGACTCGGGCCGAACGTTGGCGTGCTGGCCGGCCACTCGGCGCTGCGCGTGTTCGTCATGGGCGAAGCGGCCTACGACCGGGCCGCCACCGACGAGGAGATCGCCCGCATGCAGGCGATCGTGCGCGAGGCCATGGCGGCGGGTGCGCTCGGCTTCGCGACCTCGCGTTCCGCGGGTCACGTCGGGGAAGGCGGGCGTCCCGTGCCCAGCCGGCTCGCGACGCACGACGAGCTGCGCGCGCTCGCCGGCGCGATGGCGAGCGGCGGCCGCGGGGTGCTGGAGATCACGCCCGAGACCTTCCCGATCGCCGAGCACGAGCTCTCGTTCCTGCAGGACCTCGCCGTCGAGAGCGGACGCGCGGTGTCCTTCAGCGCCATCCTGGACCTGCCCGAACGCGACGGCGTCTGGGAGCCGGTCTGGGCGCGCGTTCGCGCGGGCCACGCGTGCGGCGCTCGCGTCGTTCCGCAGGTGTCGTGCCGGCCGATGCGTTTCGAGTTCGATCTCGTGACGGGCTGCGCCTCGCTCGACGCCCTGCCCGCCTGGAAGCGCTTCCGCGAAGTGCGCGATCACGCCGCGGTGCTCGCCGATCCCGGGTTCCGGGCCACGGTCAAGGACCAGACGCTCGGCCGGCCCGATACGCCGTCGAGCAAGCGCTGGGCGACCGTCGTGGTGGAGGAGGTGCGAGACCCGGCTCATGTCCGGTTCGCCGGCAGGACGCTCGCGGACGTCGCCGCGGCACGCGGCGGAGACGTCATCGACGCGCTCTTCGATCTCGCACTCGCGGACGACCTCGCGACGCGTTTCTCGATGCTGCTGCTCAACTACGACGACGAGCGGGTCGCCGATCTGCTGCGGCAGCCGGAAGGCCTGATCGCGCTCTCCGACGCTGGCGCGCACGTCTCCGTTCTGTGCGACGCCGGCTACGCGACGCACCTGCTCGGGTACTGGGTGCGCGAGCGCGGCCTCCTCCCGCTTGAGCAGGCGATCCACAGGCTCACCGCGATGCCCGCGGACGTCTACGGCATCCCCGATCGCGGCCGTCTCGTGCCCGGCGCCGCCGCGGACGTCACGTGCTTCGACCCGGCACGGATCGGCTCGCGGGCGCCGGAGCGCGTGACCGACTTCCCGGCCGGTGCGCGGCGCTGGATCGTGCGCGCCGACGGGATCGCCCACGTCCTCGTCGGCGGCGTGCCGTTCATCGAGAGCGGGGAGCTGACGGGGAGCCGTCCCGGCCAGGTGATCTGAGACACGGACCCGTGCCGCCACGGGCGATCGATCGAGGTCCGCGATTTCCCTTCGAGCCCGGCGCCATTCTCGAGCAGATGAACGCCTGGCGCCGCCGCCTGGCGAACGGCGGCGGCACCAGCTTCGACGGACGATGGGCAGAGACCGCCGAGCCCGGGCGCCCAGGACCTCGGGCCTCGATTTCGTCTGGATTTCGACACCTCATGCGTTCTAGTATCGCCCTATGCAACCTTCTGCTGACTCTCTGCAGGACCGCCTCCTCCGCGTTCTTCGGAAGTATGTTGGTTTGAGAGTCATCTCCCTAATATGTTTGATCGGAGTGCTCGGACTTGTCGTCACCTTCGTCACTTTCTCGGAGCAGAGGCAGGCATCGGTGGGCACCTACCTGCTCCACGAGCTCGGCAAGGCCCTGTTCCTGACCGCCCTGGTCTCCTTTGGAGTCAATGCTCTGATCGCCCGTCAATCCGCCGCCCTGAAGCAGGAAGAGCTCGCGCGGCAGGAGCACGAGACCAACGCCCACTTCAATCAGCTCACGGTCGGCATCGATGCCCTGCAAGAGCGGGTCATGTCGCAGACGACCCAGCTCGTCGAATCGGTCTCGTCCCTCGAGGCACTCCGCGAGGCCGGCGTGCAGAAGGTCTATTCTACCCGGGACGATGCCGCCGCCGATCTCCGGGCGGCGCTGGACGACCGCAACGCCACGTCGATCAAGATCATCGGCATCTCGCTGAATGATTTCCTGCGAGACGAGCGCCCGCAGCTTCGCTCTCTCTGGCAGGCGATCAAGACCCGACTCCTCGATGCCGCCGACAACGGCGGCGTGACCCCGAAGGTGCAGATCCTGCTGATCGACCCCCGGTCTCGAGGAGCGTTCCTGCGCGCCGAAGCCGAGCAGGAGCGCGACAAGGATTCCACTCGGCTCTACGAGGACGTCACCGTCGCGGTCGATCTCCTGAACAAACTGCGGCGCCGTCTCGCAGAAAGTCCTTCCAGCATCGCATCGCTCGAGGTCAGGCTCTACCGGACTGCGCCGATCCTCTATCTCGTACGGACGTCAGCAGTCTCGTTCCTGCAGCAATACTACTTCCGGCCAACCCATCTGCAATCGATTCCGATTCCAGTCTTCCGCGCCGGAGCGCGGGCGGCCCATCACGGCAACGGATCCTCGCTACACGACGAGCTCGGCTTCCACTTCGATTGGATATGGAAGCACGCGTCGATCGGGCTCGACGACTACCTGGACGGCGAATGTCACGGACACGATCACACGGCCCATCGCGCTCGGATTCGCAACATCTACTACGATGCCGGCACCAGCCGGAAACGCATTCTTCATCTGATCAGGGACCCCTCGAACAGGCGGATCTGGATCAAGGGAATCTCGCTGCGGTCATTTTTCCGCCCGGACAGCGAGCTGTGCGCTGCGATCATCGAGGCCTGCCGCCGGCGAAAGACCGACGTCCGGATACTGGTCATCGATCCCGATTCGGAGCAGGCCAAGCTACGCTCGTTTCGTGAGCACCTGATCCACGCGCCACGGGGAGCGAGACTGGAAGGCTTCACGCCACACGACCGGGAGCACCAGCGACTGTACAAGGAGACTCAGGAAACCATCGAGCAGATCCAGTTCTTGTGCGGGGAGCTAGCAAAACTAAGCATCCCCGCAAGCTTCAGAGCGCAGGCGTTTTCGTCGGCGCCGGAAGCTTTCGTCTTCCTGACCGACACGGCCGCGATCGTCGAGCAGTACCACTACGGCAAGATTGGACGGGAAGATGGGGACGTCCTCGGTGTTCTCGGCGGCGACGTCCCCGTAGTCGAGTACGAGGCCTTTGGCGCATCGCACGTCCAGGATCCGTACAGAATCTTCGAGGACCACTTCAAGTTCGTCTACGACCACTGCAGCAGGAAGATCGCCGAGTGCCCCTCCCGTGAGACCGAGAAGTTCGGGGAAGCAGCCTCGGCGGTGTCATAGATCGGGCAGGACTGGGGTCGCGTGCCGGGCTCGTTCCAGGCATGGCGATCGCCTCGAGGGAGATCTCCAGCCGGCCGGGAGGCTTGCGGCCGTCCTTCGTCCTCGACCTGCTTCGCGCGGCATTGCCACTGCAGCGGATCGAGGCGGACGATGGCCGCGACCTCCATGACGACGGAGCGCCGGCGCCCCTCAGAGTCTCATCATCGGCAAGGGACTGAAGGGATGCGACCGCCACCGCTGGAGTGACAGCTGAACAAGGCGCTGGTGAAAGCCGGCGTTCGGCCACTCCGAAAAGATCTCGCGCAGCACCCGCCGCTCGAGCCCGAACGTGATCAGCCCCCTCGAGACGTCCACCCAATCCGCACGGCGAAACGACTCGATGAGCGAGTGCCGATCGCGCCGGCGTGGCGAGATCCCGTGGTGCTCGAGGATCATCGCCGAGATGTCGGACGTCCACTCCGAGCTGCCGCGGCGAAGAAGGTGGGCGCTCGCCAATCGGACGGACGGATCCAGGTAGTCGAAGGTCCGGTCGGTCCAGATCCCCACGTCGTGAAACGCCGCAGCGATTGCGATCTTCTCGAGCTGCTCCTCGTTCGGGGAACACAGGGCGACGCACAGATTCGCCACCCGGTAGGCGTGATTCCTGTAGCCAGGAAGATCGTGACCGATCTCCTCGGCGTGGTCCTGCAACAGCCGCTCGAGAGTGGCGATCTCGGTGAGCAGCATGCGTCAGCTCCGAGACGGCCCCGGCGTCAGGCGGGAACCCCCTGCGGTCCGGGTCGCCGGAGCCTTGTCCAGAGCGATCCGCCCTGCAACGGTCGGCAGGAAGGGCGAGCCGGCTTTCGAGCAGCAGGCGGCCGAGCGCGCGCCGGTCGCCGACATCACCGATCGAGCAGCGCGTCGTATCCTTCGGCCATTCCGGTATGCGCGAGGACGCTCCAGCGGAACGCCCGCCGCACGCGTGCCTGCTGCTCGGCGGTGCGGGCGAACCACTCGACCGCCGTCATCGCGTTCTCGCCGTGCTCTTCCTCGGCCTCGACGTGAACGGCGTAGAACTCGAGCGTCCGATCGTCGAGGGAGTAGTTCTTCCGGAGCGCGTTGTAGATCACGTCCGCGCCCACGGGACGGCCGGGCACCTGCATCTCGACGGCGAGGCCGAAGGCGCCGAGCCCTTCCTCGAACGACGAGCGGCAGAAGAATCCGACCGCGGCGGCCGCGCCGAGCGTCGAGGGAAGCGGCAGATGCGCGCGTGCCTCGTCGAGCGAGATGCCGAGCCCGTCCAGGAGCTGCTCGTAGAGATCGACGTGCGCCCTCTCCTTGATGTAGCCCAGCTCACCGGCCAGGTTGCGCGCGATGGCGCGGAAGATCGTCCGGTCGGGAACGATCGGAGCCAGCGCCAGCCATGCCGCGATGTTCGGGGTCGCCGCCGCCGTGTAGTAGTAGGCATCCTTGGCCCAGCGATGGAGCTCCGCCGTCGAGCACCTGCCCGCGAGCAGCCGCTGCATGAACACCGCCTTCGGCGCGTGGTCGCGCTTGAAGGCGAAGCACTCCTCGACGAACTGCTGCGGCGTCAACGCGCGCTCCGGACTCGGCCCCATCGTGCGTCCTCCTCGCTCGAAGATGGTGGCGGCGACTATAGTGCAGCCGGTGACATCGGGTCCATGACCAGATGACGACGTCCTCCTACGACCTGATCGGCCGCGGCTACGACCAGCATCGCCGCCCCGACCGCCGCATCGCGGCGTGCATCCTCGCGGCCCTCGGTGACGCCGGGTCCGTCGTCAACGTCGGTGCGGGCACGGGGTCGTACGAGCCCCGGGACCGCCTCGTCGCCGCCGTCGAGCCGTCGGGGGTCATGATCGCGCAGCGGCCATCCGATGCGGCGCCGGTGGTGCGCGGCAGCGCCGAGGCGCTCCCGTTCGGGAACGGCGCCTTCGACGCCGCCACCGCCTTGCTGACGGTGCACCACTGGGCGGACTTCCGGCGTGGCCTCGCAGAGATGCGCCGCGTGGCGCGCCGCCGCGTGGTCGTGTTGACCTGGGATCGCGATGGATTCGGTGACGGCTTCTGGCTCGCGCGCGACTACCTCCCCGAGGTGCGCGAGGCCGAGCAGGGTCTCGCCACGTTGCACGAGATCGTCGCGGCCCTGGGGACGTGCAGCATCCAGCCCGTCCCGGTGCCGCACGACTGCACCGACGGCTTCTTCGGCGCGTTCTGGCGGCGGCCGGAGGCCTATCTCGACGCGGGCGTGCGGGCCTCGATCTCGGCCCTCGCCCGTCTCGGCGAGGCCAGCGTCCGCCCGGCGATCGAGCGGCTCGCGGGCGACCTCGCCTCGGGCGCGTGGGAGCGGCGCTACGGGCACCTGCGCGTGCTCGAGGAGATCGACCTCGGCTACCGCCTCGTGGTGAGTTCCCGGCCGTGACGATGTGCCGGGTCGCGGTGCGCCTTGTTGCGGCGGCACGCCGCCGACTATAGTGCCTGCTGCCCGCGTGGCCGCCATGCATCGCTGGAACCACGTCAACTACGCCATCCCGCCGGAGCGCATGCCGCTCGTCGAGCAGTGCATCGACGCGGTCTTCCCCTGGGAGAAGTTCGTCGCCAAGCCCTATCTCCTGGGCTACCGCTTCACGGACGATCTGAACGAGGGCGCGCTCTACTTCCGCCCCGTCCCGGAAGCCGGCGTGATCGAAGACGCGCTGCAGCGGCTGCGAACCCAGGACGCGGCGCTCGACGGCGCGCTCGCGCGGCTCGAGCACATCGAGGCCGACTGGGCCGACCACACCGGGTTCATGGTCGAGAGCGTGGCGGAGTGGGAGGAGCGCGTGGCGGCGATCGGGCGACTCGAGCACGAGCGACCCGAGTTCGCCGTGCGCATCGTCGACGTGCTGCGACCCGGCGACGGCCGCTCGCAGACGGACTATCTGCACCAGGCGTTCATTCGCGTCGGGCTGCTCGGCCGGCTGCGCAACACCTTCGAGATGCAGGCCCGCCGGTCCTGATGGAGTTCGGCGTCGTCCTGCCGACCTTCGGACCGCCGGCGCGCGGCGTGGCCCTGGCCTCGCGGCTGCGGGAGATCGCCGAGGCGGCCGACGAGCTGGGCTACCACGTGGTCTTCACGGCCGAGCACCTGATCTTTCCGCCGGAGATCCGTACGCCCTACCCGTACGGCGGCCGGTTCCCCTACCCGGTCGACGATCCCGTCCTCGATCCCCCGGCGACGCTGGCGTGGGTCGCCGCGCTGACGCGGCACGTCCGCCTCGGCGCCTCGGTGATGGTGCTGCCGTATCGCGAGCCGATCGCCCTCGCCAAGGCGCTCGCGACCATCGACGTGCTGTCGGGCGGCCGCCTCATGGTGGGCGTCGCCAGCGGCTGGCTGCGGGAGGAGTTCGAGCTCCTCGGCGTGCCGTTCCGCGAGCGCGGGGCGCGGACCGACGAGTACCTCGCCGCCCTGATCGCCCTGTGGACGGAGGAGCGGGTGACGTTCCACGGCCGCTGGGTCGAGCTGGAAGAGGCGGCCTTCTTTCCGAAGCCGATCCAGAAGCCGTACCCACCCATCTGGATCGGCGGGCGGAGCCCGGCTGCCTTCCGCCGCGTGGCGCGCTTCGGCGACGGTTGGCTCGCGGTGCCACGCACCCCGGACGAGCTCGCCGCCGACGTGAGTGCGATCCGTCGCGAGGCGGAGGCGGCGGGCCGCGACCCCGGGCGCATCGGCGTCGCCGCCAGCGGCGGGGCGCGCTCGGTCTCCGAGCTGCTCGACCGGATCCCGGCCCTCGAGCGCGCCGGGGCCACCATCGTCACCGTCCCGGCGATCTTCTGGGCGGCCGGCGTCCCCCAGGCAATCGAGCTGATGGACGAGTTTGCCGCCCGCGCCGGGCTCGGGCGCCGCGACTGACACGGAGTATCGCCATGGCCGCACGAGAAGGCTCATCCGTCATCGGAACCGCCGAGCTGTTCGAGAACGAGCGCGTGAAGGTGTGGGACTTCGTGCTCGAGCCCGGCGAGGCGGTCCCGCTGCACACGCACCGCCGCGACCACGTGATCGTCGTGCTCGAGGGCAGCGACCTCGAGGTGGAGTACGGCGACGGCCGCAGGCAAGCGTACTCTCCCAAGCCGGGCGACGTGCACTGGACCCGCGTCGACGGCGGTCCCGCCCACACCCACGATGCGCGCAACGTCGGCACGACACGCTATCGCAACCTGATCGTCGAGCTGAAGGAGCCGTGAGCGCGCTCACCATCGTCTCCCTGAACACCGCGCAGCGCGACGAGCTCTTCGCCCCGGTCCGCGCCATCGAGGGCGTCGAGCTCGTGCACGCCGATCATCGCGTGTCGTGGGAGGAGATCTCCGCCCGCCGGGCGGGACGAGCACAGCCCGAGCCCGAGCCGATCGCGGACGACCTGCGCCCGACGCTGGCGCGCGCCGACGTCGTCTTCGGCTTCGTGATCCCGCGTGGCATCCTCGCCCTGGCGCCGCGCGTGCGCTGGATTGCCACCCCCGCCACCGGCATCGACCACCTGCGCGGCACCGGCGTGCTGGAGGGCACGGTTCCGGTCACGACCGTGGGCGGCCTCTTCGGTCCCCTCATCGCGGAGCACGTGTTCGCCGTCATGCTGGCCGTCGCGAAGCGCCTGCCGCACTTCGCGGCGCAGCAGCGAACCCGCACCTGGCAGATGTCGCGCGTGGCGGCGCTCGAGGGCCGCACCGTGGGCCTGGTCGGCGTGGGCGCCATCGGCAGCGCCGTCGCGGTGCGCGCGAAGGCATTCGGGATGCGCACGCTCGGCGTCGGCCGCTGCGATCCGCGCGGCCGCAGCGTCGCCGGAGTGGACCGGCTCCTCGGGCGCGACGAGCTGGCGACTCTGCTCGCCGAATCGGACTGGGTGGTCGTCGCCGCCGCCGACACCCCGGAGACGCGCGGCATGATCGGCACGGCGGAGCTCGCGGTGATGAGGCCGGGCGCCGTGCTGGTGAACGTCGCGCGCGGCAGCCTGGTCGACGAGGCGGCGCTGGTGGACGGGCTTCGCGCCGGCCGCATCGCCGGCGCGGCGCTCGACGTCTTCGCCAGCGAGCCGCTGCCGCCCGGAAGCCCGCTCTGGGAGCTTCCCAACGTGCTGGTCACGCCGCACATCGCGACCAACGTGCCCGAGTATCTCGCGCGCGCCATCGAGCAGTTCGCCGTCAACGTGCACCGCTTCCTGGCGGGCGAGCCGCTGCTCAACCAGGTCGACCGGCGTCGCGGGTACTAGAGGGGCCCGCGGTGCCACATCCCGTGGCCACCGGGTGTCTTGCTCCTGTATGCAGGGCGATGCAGAATGCAGCCATGGCCAAGGACGCTGCCGTCACCGTTCGCCTGCCCCAGTCGCTCAAGCGGGCGCTCGAAGTGCGCGCGCGGCGCGAGCGCCGGTCCCTGTCGGCGCAGATCGCGGCATATCTCGAGCGCGGCGTGGCGGACGAGCCCGCCGTGGCAGATGCCCCGGGACGGCTCCTCGGTCTCTTCGAGGGGGGGCCCGTCCCGTCCGACGCGGACTTCACGCGCGTCCGCCGGCTGCTCTGGGGCTCGCTCGGCAAGCGACGGAGCCGCCGTGGGGCGTAGATACGTCGTCGATACGCACGCCCTCGTCTTCATGCTGACGGCGCCGCGGAAGCTGGGGACAGACGCGCGTGCAGCGCTCGGACGGGTCGAGGCGGGGCGCGACCAGGCGTTCGTCCCGGCTGCCGTCGTGACAGAGATCCTCATCCTCCGCGACCTCGGCCGCGTACGCGTCGGCCTGCCGGAGCTCCGCAAGGCCACGGAGTCGGCGCCGGGCCTCCGCTTCCTGCCCCTCGATCTCCCGCAGCTCGATCACTTCGCCGCCCTCGTCGCGCTCCGCGACCCCTTCGACCGGCTCATCGTCTCGGCGGCACGGGCGATGGGCGCTGCACTGGTCACTCGCGACGGCGACATCGCCGAGAGCGGCCTGGTCGAGACCGTCTGGTCCTAGGAGGCGGCTACCCGCCAGCACGCAGCGCGCGCAGGAACGCCCTGCCGTAGCGGGCGAGCTTCGCCGGCCCCACGCCGGAGACGGCGAGCAGCCCGGCCTCGTCGGTCGGCCGCGCCGCGGCCATGCGGGCGAGGACCGCGTCGCTGAAGACGATGTAGGCGGGCACGCCCTCGGCCTCGGCGAGGCTGCGGCGCAGCACGCGCAGGCGTTCGAAGAGCTCGCCGTCCGGGGCGCCCGGAAGAGCGCCGGCCACGGACGCGGCCGGCCGCACCAGATCGGCGAGCGACGTCCCGCGGCAGCAATCGCACGCCGAGCCGCAGGCGGCGATGTCCTCGTCGAAGTAACGCACGAGCCGCTGCCAGCGGCATCCCGGCGCCTCGGCAAGCTCGAACATGGCGACGCTCTTGGCGCGCGCCGTCCGGCGTGCCACCGGATCGTCCAGCGATTCCTGCATGCGCTGGTGGCCGATGACGTCGGCCCACGAGTAGAGCAGCACGCAGTCGCTCGGCAGCCCGTCGCGCCCTGCCCGCCCGATCTCCTGGTACCAGCTCTCGATCGATCGCGGCAGCTCGCGATGGATCACGTAGCGCACGTTCGACTTGTCGATCCCCATCCCGAACGCGATGGTCGCGACGACGACGTCCACCTCGTCGCGCGCGAAGGCGTCCTGGTGGCGGGCGCGCACGGCATCGTCCAGGCCGGCGTGATACGGCACGGCACGCACGCCCGCGCCGCGGAGGAACTCGGCCAGCGACTCGACGTTGCGACGGCTGAGCGTGTAGACGATGCCGCTCTCGCCCCGGCGGCGGCGGATGTAGCTCAGCAGGTCCTTGCGCGAGCCGCCGCCGTCGCCTTTCTTGTGCGCGGTGAGCACCAGGTTGGGCCGGTGGAACGTTCCCTTGAAGCCGTCCGGCTTCACCATGCCGAGCTGGCGGATGATGTCGCCCACGACCGGCCGCGTGGCGGTGGCGGTCAGCGCCAGGATGGGCACGCCGCCCAGCTCCGACTTGAGCCCGCGCAACCGGCGGTACGCCGGCCGGAAGTCGTGTCCCCACTCCGAGATGCAGTGCGCCTCGTCGACCGCGACGAGCGCCACGCGCACCCCGCCGAGCACGCCGCGCAGGCTGCCCTCGAGTCCCTCGGGGGCAACGTAGACGAGCTCGTACTCTCCGCGCCGCAGGCGCCGGATGCGCTCGTACCTGGTGGGACCGTCGAGCGTCGAGTTCAGCACCGTCGCCCGGAAGCCGGTGCGTTCGAGCGCGTCGACCTGGTCCTTCATCAATGAGATGAGGGGGCTCACCACCACGACGGTGCCGTCGAGGATGCGCGCGGGAATCTGGTAGGTCAGCGACTTGCCAGCGCCGGTCGGCATGACGCCGATGCAGTCGCGGCCACCGAGCACGGTGGTGATGATCTTCTCCTGCCCCGGGCGGAAGTCGGCAAACCCGAAGACGTCGCGCAGGACGTCACGAGGCACGGGGCGCGGGCCGGTCGGATGCGCGTCGATGGGACGGCTCGATAGCACGCCGTCCCGGACGGAAACAGTGCGACGACGATCGAGGCACCGTCATCGGGGCACGCGACGCCGGCATCCCCGGATATGCCGGCGTCGCGCGAGATCTGTGCTGCCCCGCTACGGGACAGCGCTCAGACCTTCGTCAGAAGGGGACTTCCTGCTTGCGACGCTCGCGGTGCGCCTGGCGAGCCTGGTCGATCTCCTGCTGCGTCACCTGACCGTCCTTGTTGGCGTCGAGCTTGTTGAACCGCTCGGCGGCGCGGGCCTGGCAAGCGCCCGTCACCTCGTCGAGCGTGATGACGCCGTTGCCGTCCTTGTCCATCTCCTGGAACGTCGGGCGGTGATGGTAGCCGTGGGCGAATGCGGTCGTCGCACCAACGAGGGCGGCGACGCCGAGCATCGGAACGATGAAACGCGGCTTCATGGTTGACTCCTCCGTATCCATGTGAACGCGTGAATGCGTTCGACGTGATCCGCTAGCGAGCACCGTGCCATCACCGCCCGGAGCGCGCGGGCAGGTTCGCGGGACGTACCGGGCGTGCGGGGCTTGCACCGGTGGCGTGCGGGATCCGCAGGGCGATGACCGAGAACCCGCGAGGCCGGCTGCGCCGTACGCCGGCACGTGTCTTGCGTGAGGAACATCGCCGTCAGGTCCGGGCGATGGACCGGCGCTGGCGGTTCTGCCAAGGCTCTCGCCGGAATTGCATGGCCTCGCCGGATCACTCGGAGACCACTCGCTCGCTGCGCCGGGTCCGCTGGGCCCAGATCCTGGTGTACCTCGCGATCGGGCTGGCGCTCGTCGGGACCGCCGTCCAGAGCTACGTCAGCGTGCAGCGCGCGGCCAACACCGTCGCGATCGCGCAGGGGCGCCGGCTGCTTCGCGTCGTGCGCCGGAGTCTCGGGCCACCGCTTCCGGTGGGCCGGGAGCAGCTCGAGCGCGTGCTCGGCATGCACGAGGACCTCGGCCTGCGCTGCATCGGCATGCCGGACGACGCCGGCGGTCCACCCCTCGTCGCCGGCGACTGCAAGCTCTCGACTGAAGAGATCACCCACGCGCTGGACGATCCTCCGCCCCTGGGCGTCATGCGGATCGACCGCAACGTGGGCATGGTCGCCGGCCGTCCGCGCTGGCGACACGGGTTCGGCGGCGCGCCGCCGGCGGCGGCTCGCTGGGGCGGCCGGCGGCCCGTCCTGATCGTCTTCGAGCCGCTCGAAGCCCATGCGCTCCAGCGCTCGGTCACGCGCAGCCTCATCGTGGCTCTGGCCGCGCTGGCCGCGCTGATCGCGGCCGCCATCGTGCTGTGGCGGCTCTCGCGCCGCGCCGAGCAGCTGCAGGAGGCGGCCGAGCGCGATCGCCGCCTGGTCACGCTCGGCGAGATGTCCGCCGTGCTCGCGCACGAGATCCGCAACCCGCTCGCCGCGCTGAAGGGCCACGCCCAGCTCCTCCTCGAGCGCCTGGACGATGCGGGCGCGCCGCGCGAGAAGGCCGCGCGCGTCGTCGCCGAGGCGCAGCGCCTCGAGCGGCTCACCGAGGATCTTCTGAGCTTCGTGCGCTCGAGCCAGGTGACGCCCGTGCCGGTCGACCCGGCCGCGGTGCTGCGCGATGCCGTGCGCGACGTCGACGCCGCGCACATCGACGTCGATACCGGCGCAGCGCCGTCGAGCTGGCGGCTCGACCCGGCGCGCATGCATCAGGCGCTGGTCAACCTGCTGCGCAACGCGGTGGAAGCGTCGCCGGCCGGCACGCGCGCCGTGGCCAGCGTGGCCCGCGAGGGCGACGCCCTCGGCTTTCGCGTGCGCGATCGGGGCGCGGGCCTGCCGCCGGGAGACGACGAGCGCATCTTCGAGCCCTTCTACACCACGCGCGCGCAGGGCACCGGGCTCGGCCTGGCAGTCGCCCGGCGCATCGTCGAGCTGCACGGTGGTGCGGTCACCGCGCACACGCATCCGGAGGGTGGCGCAGAGTTTCGGGTCGTGATTCCCTGAGCTGCGGAGCAATGGCTCGCATCCTGGTGGTCGACGACGACGAGGGCGTGCGCACCTTCCTGGCCGAGGCGCTGGAGGCGGACGGCCACGACGTGCGGCAGGCCGCCGACGGCGCCGCGGCGGTCCGGCGGCTCGACGCCGAGGGCTTTCACGTCCTCGTCACCGACCTCCGCATGCCCGGGATGGACGGCATGGCGCTGGTGCGCCGCGCACGTGCCGAGCAGCCCGAGCTGGAGATCGTCGTCCTCACGGCGCACGGCACCGTCGACACCGCCATCGAGGCCATGAAGCTCGGGGCCTTCGACTATCTGCAGAAGCCGCTCGAGGGACCCGCGGCGCTCCGCCTGGTGGTGGCGCGCGCCGTCGAGCGGCGCATGCTGCGCGACCGCCGCGAGGAGAGCGAGCGGGAGGCGGGGGCGCCGGGACGGCTCAGCTGGGGCGACCCCGCGATGCGGTCGGTCGAGGACTCGCTGCACAAGGTGGCGCGCACGGACGCGACGGTGCTGCTGCTGGGCGAGAGCGGCGTCGGCAAGGAGGTCGCGGCGCGGGCGATCCATGCCTGGAGCGAGCGCGCCGCGGGGCCGTTCGTGGCCGTGAACTGCGCCGCGCTGGCGGAAACTCTCCTCGAGAGCGAGCTCTTCGGCCACGAGAAGGGGGCCTTCACGGGCGCCTCGGCGCGCCGCCGCGGGCGCATCGAGCTGGCCGAGGGCGGCACGTTCTTCCTCGACGAGGTCGCCGAGCTGCGCCCGGAGCTGCAGGCCAAGCTCCTGCGCGTCCTCCAGGAGCGGCATTTCGAGCGTGTCGGCGGCACGCAGAGCATCGCCGCCAACGTACGCTGGATCGCCGCCACCAACCGCGACCTGCGCGCCCAGATGCAGGCCGGCCGATTCCGCGACGACCTCTACCACCGGCTGGCGGTGTTCCCGGTTCGCCTGCCCCCGTTGCGCGAGCGCCGGTCAGACATCCTGCCCCTCGCGGAGGAGCTGCTGGCGCGGGTCGGCCACGAGCTCGGCCGCCGCCCGCCGCGCCTCGGCGCGGCGGCGCGCGAGCGCCTCCTCGCCGCGCCCTGGCCGGGAAACGTCCGCGAGCTCGCCAACGCGCTCGAGCGCGCCGTAATCCTCGCCGAGGGCGACGAGATCGGGCCGGAACATCTCGTGCTCGAGCCGGCCGACGCGCCGGCAAGCGCGGCGCCGGACGGGGTCCGGTCCCTGGCCGCGCTCGAGCGCGAGGCCATCGAGCGCGCCCTCGCCGCCGTCGGCGGCAACCGCAAGGACGCCGCGGAGCGCCTCGGCATCGGGCTGCGGACGCTCTACGACAAGCTCAAGCGCTACCGTCTGGAGTGAGAGCGGCGTCGAGGCGGGAATCCCGCTCGCTCGCGGTCCTCGGCGCACGCGCGCCTCGGACGCGAGGCGTCCCCCCGATGACCGCGGGCGCGCGCGGCGCCTGCGGGCTCGCTCGTCGGGACTCCCGCCTCGACTTGGCCCGACGGGAGCACGTAGCCGCCTCAGGCGGCGGCGCCGTCGCCGAGGTACTCGAGCCGCCAGAGCTCGAAGGCAAGCAGCGACCAGAGCGACTTGCGATGGTCGCGGGCGCCGCTGAGGTGGGCGTCGACGAGCCGGCCGACCGCGGCCGGATCGAACAGGCCGCCGCGTCGCAGGCGCTCCGGCTCCAGGACCTCGCGCACGAAGCCGGCGAGCGGACCGCGGAACCACTCGCCCAACGGCACCCCGAAACCCTGCTTGCCGCGCCGGACGATCTCCGGCGGCAAGCGATCGGCCAGAGCCCGCTTGAGGAGCTGCTTCAGGCTCTTGAAGCCGCCGAGCTTGAGCGAGGACGGGATGCGGCCCATGAACTCGACGAAGGTGTGGTCGAGAAACGGAGCCCGCAGCTCGAGGCCGGTCGCCATGCTGGCGCGATCGCTGTTCACCAGGTTCTGTCCGGCCAGGTAGAGCTTGCAGTACCGATAGATGAGGCGGTCGGTGGCGCCCTCGGCGGCGCACGACGCCAGCACGGCGGCGACGTCGCCGTACCAGTCGAAGAGCCCGAGGCGCGCTCGCACGTCGCGCGACAGCAGCGCGGCGCCGCGGGCGGGCGGGATGCCGCCGATCAGGGCCTGGTTGCAGGCGTCGGGATGGTACGCGGTCGCGGCGATGAACTCGCCCAGGGGTGCCGCGGCGTGCGGCAGGACCCGTGCACCACGACGCAGCATCCCGAGGAGGCCGCGGGGCAGCCCGCCTGCCGCGCGCTGCCACCAGTCGGCCGCCATCGTGGGATAGCCGGCGAAGAGCTCGTCGCCGCCGTCGCCGGTGAGCGAGACGGTGACCGTCCGGCGCGCCGCACACGAGAGGAGGTGCAGGGGCACGAAGCTCATGTCGGCGAGGGGCTCGTCGAGCAGGCGGCCGAGCCGCGCGAGCACGCCGGCCGCGTCGCCGGCCGTGACCACCAGCTCCTCGTGCCGCGTCCCGAAGTGCCGGGCCACGATCCGCGCCCACGGACGTTCGTCATGGCGCGAGCCGTCGTAGCCCACCGAGAAGGTGCGGATGCCGCTGCGCTGGCGCGCCGCTGTACCCGCCACCACCGTCGAGTCGATGCCGCCGCTCACGAAGCAGCCGACCGGCACGTCGCTCACCAGCCGGAGCGCCACCGACCGATCGAAGCGATGCGCAATCTCCTCGAGCCAGTCGCGCTCGTCGACCATCGGCTCGGGCCGAAACGGGATGTCCCAGTAGCGCCGCACGGCGATCCCCCGGGCGTCGGCGGAGAGCGTGTGGCCGGGCGGCAGCTTGTGCACGCCGAGCAGGATCGAGTGCGGATCGGGCACGTAGTCGAAGGCCAGGTAGCGAGCCAGCCCCTCGAGGTCGAGGCGCGCGGACACGGCAGGATGCGCGAGCAGCGCCCGGAGCTCGGAGGCGAACACGAGCGTGTTGCCCGCCATCGTGTAGCACAGCGGCTTCTCCCCCATGCGGTCGCGGGCGAGGAAGAGCTGCTCGCGCCGCGCGTCCCACAGCGCGAGCGCGAACATGCCGTTCAGCCGCTCGACCGAGGCGGCGCCCTCCTCTTCCCACGCGTGCGCCACGACCTCCGTGTCCGAGCGCGATCGGAAGCGATGGCCGCGGGCCTCGAGCTCCGCGCGACGGGCGGCGAAGTCGTAGATCTCGCCGTTCAGCACGACGGTGACGGCCCCGTCCTCGCAGGCGATCGGCTGATCGCCGGTCTCGAGGTCGATGACGCGCAGCCGTGCAACACCGAGGGCCACCCGGCCTTCGACGTGGTAGCCCATGGCGTCGGGGCCGCGATGGCTCAGTGCGGCCACCATGCGGGAGAGGATCTCCGGATCGGCACGCTCGCCGGGAGGCGTCACGAAGCCCGCGATGCCGCACATGCGCTCAGGTCTCCGAGACCGGGACCATCGCCTGCGACGGACGTGGCGACCCGGCCAGCAGGAGCAGCCCGACCCCGGTCCAGGTGGCCTCGCGCACCCGCCGCACGAGGCTGAGCGACAGTCCGGCGGTGGCGCTCAGTCCGAGCGCAACGCAGGCGGCAACCGTCCCTCCCTCTGCCACGCCGATCTGCGCCGGCACGAAGAAGGCGGCGAATCGCACGCCCGTGCCGAAGGCCTCGATCACGAGCGCCGTCGGAACCGAGACCGGCGCTCCCAGGAAGCGCAGGATGAGCCAGGTCTCGGCCGCGCTGGCGAGCCAGCCGAGAACGTTGCACGCGATCGAGAGCGCGAAGCGTCCCGGCCGCCTGCGGTAGAACACCGCCAGGCCGCGATCGACCTCCTCCGCCGCCGCTCCGGCGCGCTCCCCGGTGCGGAAGCCGAAGCGCCGGAGGATGCGCTCGCCGCCGCCGACGACTCCCACCATCTGCACGGCAAGGAACCCGATCACCGCCAGTGCCTCCAGCACCAGCAGCCACTCCATGGCGCGGACGAGCGGCGTGTCGAGCGCCAGCGATCGGCGCGCGACCACGACGCCGAGGGCGAGGAACAGCCCCTGCGACGCCACCATCGTGGTCTTGACGACGATCAGCGAGACCAGGGTCTCGCGAGCCCTCACTCGATCGCGCAGCAACCACGCCTTCACGGCGTCGCCGCCCAGCGTGCCGGTCGGCGTGGTCGCGGTGACCGCCTGACCGGCGATCCTGACCTTCATCAGGGTGAGCAGCGAGGGCGCATCGCCCGGGAAGGCCAGGCGCCACCCGAGCGTGTCGAACAGCTTGAAGACCAGGCACGGGAACACCAGGACGATGAGCAGCCGCCAGGAGAGGGTGCGGAACGACGACTGGATGCCCGCGAGACCGATGTCGGCGATCAGGTACGCGAAGAGAGCGGCGCCGAGGAGGAGCAGTGCTCCCTGCCACCAGCGCGTCGAGGGATGCCGCACTCCCCGGTCCCTATGCGACCGAGGCCCTCCGATCAACGGGGCCACGTTTGCCGCACCCGCCCGGGAGCGCGTAGCCTTCGCGCGAGCCGCGATCGATGAGCAATCCGCCCGCGACGATCTCCTCCACGCTGCGCGCCGTGGTGACGCCTCTCCTCCACCCGCGCTTCTTCTTCGTCAACATCGGCGCCAACGACGGCGTCAGCAACGATCCGATCTATCCCTTTCTCCGCGAGCACGCCTGGCACGGCATCGTGGTCGAGCCGCTCGCGCCGATGCTCGACGAGCTGCGGCGCAACTACCGCGACTTCCCGGGGATCGTCTTCGAGCACGCCGCCATCGCCGCGACCCCGCGGCCGTTCCACCATCTCCCGGCGTCTTCGGGATACGAGCGCACCTGGACGAGGCAGGTCGGCACGCTCAACCCGGGGGCGCTCGCGAAGACCATCGACCTCATGCGGACCCACGAGTTCGACGGCCCGGTGCCGCCGGACCTCGAACGGTCGGTCGCATCCATCGAGGTGCCGTGCCTCACCTTCGAGGCGCTCATGACGAAGCACCGTGTCGAGCGGGTCGACTTCCTGAGCATCGACGCCGAGAGCGCCGACTACGAGATCTTCTGCTCGATCGACCTCGACCGCTGGCGTCCCGCGATCCTCTGCATCGAGACGGGCGACATGAGCGAGCAGGAACGCGCCGACTTCGAGCGCCGCGTGCGAGCCGCCGGCTACGTCTTCCTGGAGCCGTTCGACTTCCTGACCGGCATCTACGTGCAGCGCGCCGCGGCGCCGCGCTGGCATGCGGTGACCAGGCTGCGCCGCCGGATCGGCGCCCGGCTGCGCGACGTCCTCGGGCGGGGGGGGCCGCCGGTCCCCGCCCGAGGAGAGCCGAGGGTCAGACGAGATCAAACGGCGAGGTCCGGCACGCCTAGCGAGCACAGCGGAAGCCGATGAAGAAGTCGAAGTCCGACGGGAAGAAGAAGTCATCGACCGCGAAGACTCCGGCACCCGCGCCGAGGTTGAAGTCGCCGCCGCGATGCACCCCGCCCGGAAGGTTGCTGTTGAGAGACCCTGGGCCCCCGAAACAGCTGGCGTCGTCGCCAAAGCTCGACGGCCAGGTGGTGCAGCCGTCTGCAAAGTCCCCCCACTCCGCGACCCACTCCGACACGTTCCCCACCATGTCGAACGCGCCCCAGCTCGACTTGCAGCTCGACCGCGAACCCGTGTTCACCGCGTCGCCGACGGAGAAGACGTTGCAATCCGTCGTCCCGTTGTCCGCTTCCCCCGGGTCCGGTCTACCCTGTGCGGCCGCCTGCCACTCGTCGTTTCGCGCGAGCCGCTTGCCGGAGAGCCGACACGCCTGGTTCGCCTGGAACCAGGTGATGCACGCGCTCGGGAGCACCCCGGGGATGGAGACGGCGTAGACGCCCGGCGACGGGGGGCTCGATCCCGCGACAGGTGTCCAGTTGCCGGTGTCCGGGAAGTTGTCTGGGTAGCCCGGCGTGCACGACGATGACGGGCTCAGCTGCGTCGCCCCCCCGCCGGTCAGGCCGGCGAGGGTCGCCTTGCCATCCTGGATCTTCTTCACGAGCGCCTTGGCGGTTGGCGGAAGCTGCCAGACGCTCGCCTCGTAGAGGTCGATGCAGGCGTTCCCGACCTTCACGGAGTCCCCGGGGCAGCTGAGCGTCCCGGCTCCCGCGTTCGTGGCGCAGCACAGGGTTGCCACCACGCCCACACGCACCATCGTCAAGAATCGTCGCATGGAACGGCCTCCTTCTTTGGCTGCGGACTCCTGGCTACCGGTCTTCGACGACCCTCCGCGGGCACCTGGTGGCGCGCGCTGGCGCGCGTGGGGCCAGGCCGGCCTCGGCCGGCAGCTGGACGCTGTCGCGCCCACCCTTCCGGGCCGCGTCGGCATACCGACCATGGCTTCAGCCACGGTTCCTAGCGCGGGAGCCGCATGGACGACACCCCGTCCCGACGCGGCCATCGGGCCGCTTCGGGTCGCGCCGCGGCTTCGATCAGGTCGCGCGCGCCGAAAGTCGGAACGTCGCTAGTCGATCGCGACGAGGACGTCGCCGCCCTCGACCTTCACGTCGTAGCGCGCGACCTTCAGGTCGTCGGTGATGCTCTCGCCCGTGCGCACGTCGTACTGCCAGGCGTGCCACGGGCAGGTGACGATGCAGCCCTCGAGGTCGCCCTCGCCGAGCGGGCCGCCGCGATGCGGGCACTCGTTGTCGAGCGCGTAGAACGTCCCGTCGACGTTGAAGAGCGCGATCTCCTTGCCTCCCACGGTCACGAGCTGGCCCGTCCCGGGCGCAACATCCGAGGCCGCGGTGGCCTTCGAGAACGTCGGCATGGCGGGCTTCTGGCACGCGCCCCGCGGACCGTCAAGCCGCGAGCGCGACGGCGACGGCGGGCAGCGCCGCCACGCGCTCGAGCCAGCGCGCCACCCCCGGCTGCGCGTCGAGCAGGGGCGCCTCGACGAAGCGGCGCAACGGCGCGAGCTGGGCGAACACGGCGACGTCCGCCACGGTGAGGGTGCGTCCGAGCAGGAAGGCGCGCTCCTGGAGCAGCGCGGCCAGGGTGCAGAGCTGCCCCACGAGGCGTTCCTCGAAGTGACCGAGACTGGCGGCCGAGTAGCCCGCCGCCCGGTAGCGCAGTCGGAAGCGCGCGCCGAGCGCCCAGCGCACGATCGGACCGCCGCCGAGCTCGCGCGCCGTCGCGCCAAGGGCGACCTCGCGATTGTCGGGGTTGAGCCAGCGGAACGCTCCCATCACGAAGGCGAGCGACCCGTCGGCCCAGTCCTCGACCAGGTCGCAGTACGCCCGCGCCGCCGGCTCCTCGGGGAGGAGCGGCGGATCGGGGAAGCGCTCCTCGAGGTAGCGCAGGATCACCGTCGAGTCCGCGAGCACGCGGCCGTCGTGCTCGAGCACCGGGACGTGACCCAGGGGGTTCAGCGCCCGGAGCCGGCCCAGCCCGCGCACCGTGACGGTCATGCGCCGGAACGCGACGCCCTTCAGCGTGAGGCAGATGCGCGCCTTGGTGCAGGAGGGCGAGTCGGTCAGGTCGTGGAGGAGGGTCTCGGCGGGCATGGAGGGCCGGGCCGACGTTCAGGATCGGAGCGCGCCGCGCAGCTCGCGAGCCAGCACCTCGACCGTGCCGCGGGTGCCGCCGGCGAGCTTCTGGCGCCACTCGCCCTCGGTCTCGAAGCGCTGGTCGCCGATCAGCTCGCCCCACGGGGCGATGGCACGCGCGATGGCGTGGGCGTCGAGGACGTCGTCGCCCGCCTCGCGGATGGCGCGCAGCACGGCGGGCACCACGGCGAGGAACGCGCGCAGCGCCGTGGCGGTCTTGATGCTGTACTTCCGGCCCGCCCAGGCACGCGGGAAGACCCGTGCGATCTGCTTGAAGTAGTTCAGGAAGAAGCGCGGCGCGGCCTCGCGGAAGCGTTCCGACTGGGCGCCGCCGAGGGCTTCGAGGCCGGTGAAGATGCCCTTCAGCTCGTCGGCCAGCGGGGCCTGCGCGACACGGCCGTGGCCGACCCCGAAGAGCCTGATCTCCCCGTGCAAGGGCGACTCGGCGTTCTCGTTCAGCGTGCGGATGATGTCATGGCTGGCCGCGAGCGCCTTGTCCGGATAGAGCCGGCGACCGGCCAGGCTGATCAGGTGGGAAGGGTTCAGCTTGGTGTGCTTGGCGTTGATGGTGACGAACAGCTCGACCACCTGGTCGGGGGCGAGCGAGTCGAAGATCACCGCCGGGACCTGCACGTCGGTGGCGCGATCGTCGGCCACCATCTGGTGCATCGCGAGCAGGCGATGCTGCCCGTCGAGGGCGCGCAGCATCCCTCCCTCGGTCGGGATCTGGAGGACGCCGAGGACCCGGTGGCTGCTCGTCGGCGTGAATTCGAGCCGGCGGTCGGAGACCAGGAGCACCGCGCCCGGCACCGCCGGCAGGTTCCCGGTCTCGGAGCACTGGATGTAGTAGTCGACCAGCTCGGCGATCTTCTTGCGGATCACCGGCCGCTGGTACGCCTCCGAGCTCTCGGCGATGCGGCGCTCGAGCAGCTCCCAGTTGACCCGCGACGGCTTCGCCTTGCGCCCCTTGCCGCGCGGCGGGGCCGGCGGCCCGCCGCCGTCGTAGGACAGCACCTCGAAGCGCACCAGCCGGTCGACGTCACGAGCCCCCAGGATCGCCTGGTAGAGCGTGACCCCGAACTGCTTCAGCCGCATCGCCGGGACCGTGATCATGCCATTCCCTCGCTTGCGTAGGCTTCCAGCTCTTCCAGCTTCCGGAGTCGGACCAGCCACACCTCGCGCTCGGCCATCGGCGCCGTCGCCACCTCGACCCGTGCCGCGGCCACCGATGCCGCGATGATGTGAAGACAACGGGCGTGGCAGCGTCGGCTCTCGCGCTGCCGGCGCAACCGGATCACTTCGGCGAACCTGACGACCTCTCCCACGGCGTCGGGGCACCGTAGCACGCGGCGGAACGGGAGTCAGCATGCAGCGAAGTCCGCGCTCGGGTTTGCCACCAGCCGGGCCGGCGGCTAGGAGGTCGCCAGGAGGTCGAACGTGCGCCTGGTCTGCTTCGGCGACATCCACATGGCGTTCCGCGCCATCGAGCGGGTCGGCCCCGCTCTCCGCACCGCCGACATCGCGGTGCTCACCGGCGACCTCACCAACTTCGGCGAGCCCGACGACGCGTGGCGCGTGGTCGACGCCGTGCGGGCGCACTGTCCCGAGGTGTGGGCGGTCACCGGCAACCTCGACATGCTGTGGGTGATCGACGCGCTCCGGACGCAGGGCGTCTCGCTGCACGGCGAGGGGCGTCGGCTGGGCGACCTCGGCGTCTTCGGCTGTGGCGGCTCGAACATCACCCCGATGGACACGCCGACCGAGTTCGAGGAGGACGAGCTGCTCGCCGTCCTGGAGCGCGGCCACGCCGCCGTCGCCGATGCCCCCCGGCGGCTGATGATCTGCCACACGCCGCCTTACGACACCCGGCTCGATCGCCTGATGAACGGCACGCCCGTCGGAAGCCCCGCCGTGCGCCGCTTCATCGAGACGCGCCGCCCGCAGGTCTGCGTCGTGGGACACATCCACGAGGGCCGCGGCGTGGACACGGTGGGCGACACGCTGGTGCTGAACGCCGGCGCCCTGCGCGACGGCGGCTACGTGGTCGTGGAGGACGACGGCCGCGCGCTCTCGGCCGAGCTGCGCCACGTCCGCGACCTGGCGAGCTGACCCGCGCTCCCATGGCGCTGCGGGCCGTCACGCTCGATGCCGCCGGGACGCTCATCGCCGTCGCCGAGCCCGTGGGCGAGACCTACGCCCGGACGGCCAGGCGGCACGGGCTGCGCGTCGACCCCGCGGAAGCCGAGGAGGGTTTCCGGCGGGCGTTCGCCGTCGCGCCGCCGCTGGCCTTCCCCGGGGCCAGCCCGACGCGCCTGGACGCGCACGAGCGCGCCTGGTGGTACACCATCGTGCGGCAGGCGCTCGGCGCGACGGCGCGCGGTGCGAGCCTCGACGCCTGCTTCGAGGAGCTCTACGCGCACTACGCCACCGCGGCCGCCTGGCGCGTCCTTCCCGAGGTGCCCGGCGTGCTCGCCGGCCTCCGCGCCCGCGGCCTTCGCCTGGCCGTGCTGTCGAACTTCGACGGCCGCCTGGGCGGAGTGCTCGACTCCCTCGGCCTGCGCCCGCTGGTGGATGCGGTGATCGTCTCGTCGCGTGTCGGCAGCGCCAAGCCGGATCCTGCGATATTCCACGCCGCCCTGGCGGCGCTCGACGTCCGGGCCGCCGAGACGCTCCACGCCGGCGACGAGCCGGTCGAGGACGCGCTCGGCGCCCACGGCGCGGGCCTCCGTGCGGCCCTCGTCGGCGGGGGACACCCGACCCGGCCGCTTCCACCCCGCGTCGTCATGCTCGCATCGCTCGCCGACCTGCCCGCTCTCGTCGACGCCGAGACGCTGGCCTGACGGCCGCGTCCGGAACCGGACGGCGGGGAGGTCGCAGCCCGGCCGCGTCAGCGCTGGCCGGCCACCGCGCGCGCGGATCGTACCCGGCTCGCCAGCCACGCGAGCCAGCCCGCCGAGGCCACCTCGCCGTCCGCCACCAGCGTCACGCTGCCGAAACGCTCGGCGCCGCGCCGGACGATCACCTTGCCGACCCGCTGCCGCCGGGTGACCGGCGCGGGGATCCGGCGCGGCAGCCTGGTCTCGACCACCACGTCGCTCACCGGGACGACCAGCCGCAGATCGTCGCGGGCGACGGCGGTGACGCTCGCCGCCGTGCCACCGTCGACGGTGACGGCGGCCACCGGCGTCCCGGCCGTCGCCGCCCGCAGGACCCGGTTGCCGGCATAGGCGTCGTCGAGCAGGCGCGCCGCGGCCTCGAACGACGCCTGCCGCGACGGCAGGCCGAGCACGACGGCCACCAGCGAGAGATCGCCGCGCGTCGCGCTCGCGGTGAGCGAGAACCCGGCCGACCAGGTGTGGCCGGTCTTGAGGCCGGTCGCTCCCGGCAAGGTGTGGAGCAGCTGGTTCGTGTTCTTCACCACGAAGGTCCCGTTGCGGAACCACGCCTGCGTCGTGCCGGCCCAGCGCATCGCGTCCGGGAACCGCATCAGCTCGCGCGCGAGGCGGGCGAGATCGTGCGCGGTCGTCATGTCGGGCGGCTGTCCCGGCGGCGGCGGCAGGCCGTTCGGGCTGTGGAAGTCCGTGCCGGTGAGCCCGAGCGCGCGGGCCCGGGCGTTCATGCGCTCGACGAACGCCTCGACCGAGCCCGCGAGGTGCTCGGCGATGGCGACCGCGGCGTCGTTGGCGGACGGGATCATCGCCGCGGAGAGCAGCTCGCCGAGCGTCATCGTCTCGCCCTGGGCGAGGAAGATCTGCGAGCCGCCGGTCTTCGCCGCCCGTGCCGACGCCTGCACGGGCTCGGCGAGGGTGTGCCGCGCGTCGCGGACGTCCTCGAGGGCCAGCAGCACCGTCATCATCTTGGTCATCGACGCCGGCGGCCAGGGCTTGTCGATCTGCGTTCCCGCCAGCTCCATCCCGGTGTCGGCGACCTCCACCACCGAGGCGACCGGCTCCGCGGGCGGGGCGGGCATCTTCCTCGGTGGCAGCGTCCTCGGGGCGGCCGTGACCGTCGTGCCGACGGCCAGGAGCGCGAGTGCCGCGCCGATCGTCCTCCGCATCCTCCCTCGAGCCTCCCCGCAGATTCCACCGGCGCCGCGTCGGTTCACGGCGGCGCTCTGTCCGCTAGCGCTGCGGCGCCAGCGCCGAGAGCGCATCCTCGCGCCGGATGAGCTGATCGACCTCGGCGCGGATCACCTTGCCCGGCTCCTCGAGCTCGCCGTCGAGCAGCAGGCCGCCGATCTCGCCCGTGCTGCGGAGAAAGGCGGCGAGCTTGTCGCGCGTGAGGCGCTGCGGCACGTAGTCGCGGCCCCCGACGAGCGTCTGCCACGCGGTCCCCACCGCCGCCTCGCTGGTCCACACGAAGAGCGTCCAGCCCCAGTCCCAGCGACCGCCCAGGTATTCTGCCGCGCCGCGGCGTCCCGGCGGACGCCAGAAGAGCAGGTACTCGCGCGCACCGGCCAGCGCCTGTCGGGCGGTGACGAAGCGGAGGGGCGCGGGAAGCTGTCCAACCCGGCCACGGCGACGCGCGGTGAAGTCGACCTCGATGACCTTGCTCCGCGCCGGCTGCAACTTGCAGCGGAAGCTAGCAGCGGCCCACCTGGACGTCAACGAGACGCGCCGCGCGCGTTTCAGTTTCCGCCGTAGCGCGTGTCGGCCTGGAGCACGAGGTGCTCGAGCAGCTTCTGCTCCGCCTGGCGCATGGCGATCACGCGCAGCATCTCCTGCGTCTGCTGGGCGAGCGGTATCGACGCCACGACGCCGGCCAGCTCGGCCGTCGAGAGCTTGTCGATCGATTCCTTCATCTGATCGAGCACGGGTCGGGGGAGCTCGCGTATCTCCACCGATCCCGCCAGCTCGAGCGCCTTGTCGAAGCGCTCCGCGAAGCGCGCTCGCGCCTCCGCGCGCTCCTCGGGCGTCGACGGGATCTTCAGCTTGACGGCGGCCGAGTCGTAGAGCTCGTCGAAGGCGGCGAGGATGGCGTCGCGTGCCGACATGGGCCTTCACGTATACACGATCGGGGCGCATGCCAACCCCGCCGCCGAACGCGCGCTTGCGCCGCGCGCGGTCACCTTGCTACCAGCGCGCATGGCAGACGGGACCCGCAGCATGGGCGATTCCATCGGACGGCCGTTGCCCGCACGCGACGCGACCCGCGTCGACGGCGGCGCGCTGGTCGGCCGCATCCTCGGCGAGCAGGGCATTCGCTACTGCTTCACCATCAACGGCGGCCACATCTGGCCGATCCTGAGCCATCTCCGCGAGAACGGCGTGGAGATGATCCACATGCGCCACGAGCAGTCGTGCGCCTACGCCGCCGACGCCTGGGCACGCACCACCGGCGAGATCGGCGTGCTCGCGGTGACGGCCGGCTGCGGCCTGACCAACGCGGTCACCGGGCTGTGCGTCGCCGGGCTGGTCGGCAGCCCGGTCGTCTGCCTCGCCGGACAGCATCCCACCACCGAGGACTACCTGGGCTCGTTCCAGGAGGCCTACGGCTCCGACATCTGCCGCAGCTTCTCGAAGTTCACCAAGCGCGTGCTCGACTGGTCGACGATCGAGGTCGACCTCCGCATGGCGTTCCGCGAGGCGATGGGACCGCCGCCCGGCCCCGCGCTGCTGGAGATTCCGACCAACATCCTCTACCAGCAGGACGACGTCGCCCGGCAGCGGCGCGGCGCGCGCATCTACCCGCCCGAGGCGCTGCGCGGCGCCGCCGATGCCGCGGTGGTCGAGCGGGTGCTGGAGGCGGTGGCGCGCGCCGAGCAGCCGCTCATCGTCGCCGGCGACGGCGTCTTCTGGTCCGACGCGGCGGCCGAGCTGCGCGCCTTCGCGACCCGCATGCAGATCCCCGTGTACACGCGGCGTGCGGCGCAGGGCGCCGTGCCGGAGGACGACGCGCTCGCGGTGCGCGGGGCGTGGAAGAAGCCGTTCACCGGCCGCGCCGACCTGATCCTGGCCGTCGGCTTCCGCTTCTGGAGCGGCGAGCACTTCGGCGAGCCGCCGACCTGGAACGCCGACGCCACCTACGTGCAGATCGACGCCACCCCGTCACGGGTCGGCTGGCACGTCCCCGCCGACATCCCCGTGGTGGGCGACCCGAAGCTGGTGCTCGGACAGCTCACCGCCCGGGCCGAGGCGCTCGGCCTGGACGGGGAGCGGCGGCGCGGCGGCACGTGGCTCGCGGAGGTGGCCCGCGTGCGGGCCGAGTTCGACCGCGCGCTCGTGGCCCAGGCCGACGAGGTGCACGCCGCGCACCCGATCCACCCTGCCCGGCTGGTGCGCGAGCTGCTGGAGGTGATGGACCGCGACGCCACGATCGTGGTCGACAGCTTCACGCTCTCGGGCTGGCTGTCGCAGTGGCTCACGGTGCGCTTCCCGGGCCAGGTGGTCGACGCCGGCCCGCTGGCACCCGTCGGGCACGGCATCGGCATGGCCATCGGCGCGCAGCTCGCGCGGCCCGGCAAGCAGGTGATCGTCGTCATCGGCGACGGCGGCCTCGGCATCGGCGGCATGGAGATCGAGACCGCCCTCAAACACCGGCTGCCGGTCTGCACGCTGGTGTGGAACAACAGCTCGTGGGGACCGAGCTTCGATCAGATGCCGATGCTGCGCGGACGCGTGGATCCCTTCGATATGCTGCCTGACCTCCGCTACGATCGCATGTTCGAGGCGATCGGCTGTCACGGCGAGCAGGTGGCGGCCGCGGACCAGATCCGTCCCGCGCTGGAGCGGGCGCTGGCGGCGGGAAAGGCGTCGGTGGTCAACGTGATCGGCGATCCGCGCGTCGGCCACGCGCGCCTCGGCGGCAATCTCCTGGGATCGACCAAGGTGTGATGCCGCGCGGACGATCGATGGCGCATCCGGCGGGCTCGATGGCCCTGCTCGAGAGCTCCCGCCTACTTGCCGGGCAGCGTGCTCAGGGGGAGTCCGAGGCGTGCGGCCGCGTCTCGCACGCGGAAGTCGTTGGAACAGAGAGGCCACGATTGGCATCGTTCCGCGGAGGCCAGATGGATGGCGTCGAGCGATCGCAGGGCGACCGCCGGGTGACAGGCCTGCAGGATGCCGTTGGCCCTGCGGAGGATCTCGACGCCGAGGGGCACGAGGTTCAGACGACGCGCCGCGATGTCGTCCTCGACCTGCTTCCACGCCTTCCTCCGATGCGAGGCGCCGAGCGCTCCTTCGCGCTCCTTGCGAAGGAGGGCGGAGAAGCACTCGGTCATGATCAGCTGGGACGACCAGACGACCTGTCCCTCGACGAGGCCGACATAGAAGCCGCTGTCGGGCTCGCGCACCAGCAGCTTCACGAGGATCGCCGTGTCCACGTACACGGGCGGTCAATCGCGGGCGTCCCGATCCTCGCGCACGATCGTCTCGGCACGTCGCGCATGCTTCCCGGGTCGAACACCCAGTCGGAGCAGCCGCCGGTTGACGCGAAACGTGGCGGCGGCAGCATCAACACCGATGAGCTTGGCCTTCGGACGGCCATCACACGTGATCACGATCTCTTCTCCGGCGGCGGCGCGGTCGAGCAACTCGGACAGGCGGGCCTTGGCGGTGCGCACCGTGGCGATCATGGCCCCACTGTAGCCACCGGTGACTACGGCCGCAAGCGAGCACGTGAGGCCGAGCGCGTGACCTCTCCCCTCAGGGCGTCGGCACACGACGGGATCGGGCCCGCCCATCGTGCGCCGCCTGGCTGGCGCCTGACCCTGGCGATCGCGCTCATCGCCTGGGGCTGCGGACCGCCCAGGCCGCTGACGCCGACCCCGCCCGACCAGCTGACTCCGCTCGTGGGGTCCGTGACCGCCGAGCCGCGCCCGGTGCTCGGCGCCGACGACCGCGTCCATCTGGTCTACGAGCTGGTGCTGACGAACATGTTCGCGGCGCCGGCGACCCTGGACGCCGTGGAGGTGCTGAACGACTCGCGGGGCGGCGCCGTGATCAGCCGGATCGAGGGTCCGGCGCTGGCGCGCATGATGCGGCCCTTCGGCAGCGCGAAGATGGCGACCGGGACCACGCTGGGCCCGGGCCAGTCGGGAGTGGTCTTCCTGGACGTCACCTTCGGACCGCAGGAGACGCTGCCCAGCAGGCTCTCGCACCGCCTCTCCGTCTTGGCGCGCACCGGCGCGCCGACCGTTACCGTCTTCGAGGCGGCGCCGACCCCGGTGTCGCGCCGCCGCGCCGTCGTCATCGGTCCGCCGCTGCAGGGCGACCGCTGGCTGGTGGCCAACGGCTGCTGCGACGCGCTCAACTCGCACCGCGGCGCCCTCACGCCGATCAACGGTGGTCTCCACGTCCCGGAGCGCTTCGCGATCGACTTCGTCCAGCTCCAGCCGGACGGCCGCCTCTACGTCGGTCCGCAGCACGACCTCACGAGCTATCCCTACTTCGGCGCCCCGGTCCTGTCGGTGGCGTCCGGGGTGGTGGTGAACCGCCAGGACGACCAGCCCGAGCAGGTGCCGGGCAAGCCCGCGGTCGGGGTCGACGCGGCGACGGCGGGCGGCAACTACCTGGTGGTCGACATCGGGCGCGGCAACTATGCCTTCTACGCCCACATGCAGCCGGGGAGCCTGCGCGCCCGGCTCGGGGAGCACGTGGAGCGCGGGCAGATGCTCGGGCTCGTCGGCAACAGCGGCAACACCGATGCGCCGCACCTGCACTTCCACGTCATGGACGGCCCGGCGCCCCTGGCGTCGAACGGCCTGCCCTACGAGGTCTCGGCCTTCGAGGGCCAGGGCGTGGCGACGGACGACGCGCCGCTCTTCGAGGGCAAGGCCGCGCCGCTCGACGCGGCGGCCCTCGCCGGCCGGCATCGCGATCAGCTCCCGCTCGACCGCCAGATCGTCAACTTCTCGGTGCCGGCCGACTGAGGAAAGTCCCGACGACCGGCGGCGGGATACTTCGCACGGCAATAGCCGCGACCCGCGCCGACGACTACTTCGCGATATACTACCCCGCTGTGTATCTGGCAGATTGCATCTCTACCATTGACATTGCGGCCACGTCGCGGTAGACCACCGTCCCACGTCGGCCGGTCGGAGGGGAATCTGGTGGTGGACGGCCTCGCCTCGCTCACGACGTTCCGCGTCCTGCTGGTCGATCCCGACCCGGGCGCCGCGACGACCCTGCGCCAGGCCCTGGCCGGCATCGACACCGACGTCCGGGTCACGCCGGTGGCGCGCCTGGCCTCGGCGCTGGCGGCGATCCGCCAGCGCGACGTCGCCTGCGCCGTCACCGAGCTGGTGCTGCCCGATCGGCGCGGCGTCGACGTCGTGCGCGAGCTGCGCGCCGCCCGGCCCCGGCTGCCCGTGATCGTCTGCACGGGCTCGGGGTCGGAAGATGCGGCGGTCGCGTCGATGAAGCTGGGCGCCGACGACTACGTCCCCAAGCATCCAGCCAGTGCGGTGCAGCTCGCGGTGGCGGTACGGGCGGCCGCCGGTCGGGTGATCATGGCCGCGATCGACGGCACGCCCGGCGCGGCGCCGGCCGGCAACGATCCGCCGTTCTCGGGCCCGGAGTGGATCGGGCCGGCGGCGGGGATGCGGCACGCGCTGCTCCTGGCGCAGCGCGCGGCCCGGAGCCGCGTGCCGGTCCTGATCGAGGGCGAGACCGGCACCGGCAAGGAGCTGCTGGCGCGCGCGATCCACCTGAACGGCCCGCGGCGGGAGTCGAGGTTCGCGGTGCAGAACTGCGCCGCGCTCGCGGAGGGGCTGCTGGAGAGCGAGCTCTTCGGGCACGTGCGGGGAGCGTTCACGGGTGCCGAGCGGAACCGCCAGGGATTGTTCGCGGATGCTGCCGACGGCACGGTCCTGCTCGACGAGATCGGCGAGGCGACGCCGGCGGTGCAGGTGAAGCTGCTGCGCGTGCTGCAGCAGGGTGAGGTCAAGTCGGTGGGGGCAGACCGGCCGCATCTCGCGCGCGCCCGCATCCTCGCCGCCACCAACCGGTCGCTGGCGGCGGAGGTCGAGGCCGGCCGCTTCCGGCGCGATCTCTACTACCGGCTGGCCGTGTTTCCGATCCACGTGCCGCCGCTGCGCCATCGGACTGCCGAGATCCCCTGCTGGCGACGAACTTCCTCGACCGCTTCGAGCGCGAGGAGCGGCGCCAGACGGCGGGTTTCGCGCCGGAGGCGCTCGATGCGCTGTCGCGCTACTCCTGGCCCGGCAACGTCCGCGAGCTGGAGCACGAGGTTCATCGCCTGGTGCTCACGGTCGCCAACGAGGAGCGCATCCGGCCGCACCATCTCGCGCCCGTGATCCGCTCGTGCACGACGTCGCTGGTGCCGCTCGCCCCGCTGCTCGCCCGCATCGAGCTGGCGGTGATCCTCCAGCGGCTGGATGCCCTGCCCTCCAAGGCCGCCGCCGCTCGCAGCCTCGGCATCACGCGCGAGGCGCTCTACGGGAAGCTCCGGCGCCTCGGCGCCCCGACGCGAGGACGGTAGGCAGCCTGGCGTGGACTGCGAGCGCGGTATAGCTCCGACCCCATGGTCGACATCATCTCGCCCCTTCGCGTCTTCGACGCCCTCACCGGCTATCAACGGACCGCGGCGCTCAAGGCGGCGGTCGACATCGGCCTGTTCACTGCCATCGGCGCCGGGGTGACGACGTTGCCGGAGCTGGCGGCGCGCTGCGGCGCCGCCGAGCGCGGCGTGCGCGCACTGGCGAACCGGCTGGTGGTGGACGGCTTCCTCACCAAGGACGGCGAGCGCTACGGCCTCTCCCCGGACGCCGCCATGTTCCTCGACGGCAGCTCGCCGGCGTGCATCGCGTCGGCCGTGCACTTCTTCAGCCAGCCCACCATCCGGGGCGCATTCGACACGCTCACCGACGCCGTCCGGCGCGGCGGCACGGCGCTCGATCACGACGGCTCGATCGCCCCGGAGCATCCCCTGTGGGTGGAGTTCGCCCGGAACATGGCGCCGCTCTCGGGCCTGGTCGCCGAGGTGCTGGCTGCGCAGCTCGGACCGGTTCACGGATCCGTGCTCGACATCGCCGCCGGCCACGGGCTCTACGGCATCACCCTCGCCCGGCACAACCCCGACGTCCGCCTGACCGCGCTCGACTGGCCCGCCGTCCTCGAGGTGGCCAGGGAGAACGCCCGCACGGCCGGCGTGGCGGATCGCTTCACCACCCTGCCGGGCAGCGCCTTCGACGTCGACCTCGGGAAAGGGCACCAGGTCATCCTCCTCACCAACTTCCTGCACCACTTCGACCCGGCCACCTGCGAGCGCCTGCTCCGCCGCGTGCGCGCCGCCCTCGCTCCGGGGGGACGCGCCGTCACCGTCGAGTTCGTGCCCGACGAGTCGCGCGTGTCACCGCCCGAGGCCGCAGTCTTCAGCCTGACGATGCTCGCGTCGACGCCGGCGGGTGACGCCTACACGCTCGCGGAGTACCGCAAGATGTTCACCGCCGCCGGCTTCTCGGAGGTGGCGCTGCACGCACTCCACCCGACGCCGCAGCAGGCGCTGGTCGCCGTCGCCTGAGCCCGGCCGTCAGTGTCCGCGCTGCGCTTCGGCGGCGGCGCGGGCGGGCATCGAGGAGACGTCGCCCTCGCGCGAGAGCGAGGCGGCCGTCGCGTCGAGCACGGAGAGGAATCCGCGCCGCTCGCGCTCCGGGAGCGTGCGGTACATGCTGATGAGGCGGTCGAGCGCCGGATCGCTCAGGATCGGCGTGGCCGGCTGCTCGTCCTCCTGCATCGGCGGTACCATGTGCTCCGCCGTCTCCAGCATGGTCCGGGCGGAATCGGTGAGCAGCTCCGCCGGGAGCCGCCGGAGCGCCTGCGCCATCACCCGGTTCAGCTTGACGAAGGTGAGGAGCGGCGTTGCCATTCCCCGTCCGGCCTCGACCCGGCTCACCGCGCCCTGGCTCACGTCCGCGAGGCGGGCGAGC
The DNA here is from genome assembly GCA_963815115.1 of uncultured delta proteobacterium. GTDB lineage: Bacteria > Desulfobacterota > Binatia > DP-6 > DP-6 > CAVQLX01. The sequence continues at coordinate 694,150 of CAWFFN010000008.1, forward strand.
TGGTCCTGGGAGAGCCCCAGGAACTCGCGCGCCTTGCGGATGCGCTGGCCGGCATCCCGTATGAACTTCGGCCAGTCGGGCTTCGGCTGGGTGGGGACGGTTAGGTCTTTTCCGAGAAGCGACACCATCGCCTCCGACTGCAAGCCGCGTGCCCCCATCCGTGCGCGGGCCTGACTGGCAAAATATTGACGAAGATGGGAACGCGAGTTCTCACCCTCGCAGGCGATGGGTACCGCGGTTCCCTCCGGACAGCCCCGCCGACGCGCCTCGAAGGATGCCCTGCACCGATTGACGGCGTATCACGACGTGATACATCGAGGCCGTGCCGGGGCACGAGCCCAAGGAGCGCTGGCTGCATGCGCGGATCTCGGAGGCCCTCGAGGAGGCCCTCAAGCGCGAGGCGCAGCGCCGCCGCCAGCCGGTGTCGCTGCTGGTGCGGAACGTCCTCGAGGGCGCGCTCGACCTGGTCGAGGACATCGTCGAGACGAGCCTCGCCGCGTCACGGCTTGGCCGGCGCCGGCGCCCGACCAGCCGGGCCTCGGGCCTGGACGACGTCTACGGCTGGCAAGAGCTGGTACTGAACCGCGGGACCGCCTGCGCCCGCTGCGAGGTGCAACTGGCGGCCGGCGACGGCGCCTGGCGCGGCCTGCGTGAGCGCCAGGCCCCGCCCGTCTTCCTGTGCCCGCCCTGCGTCGGCCGGCTCCGCCGGACCACCCACAACGAGGAGGATTCACCATGACGACCACCGATCACCACGGCTGCCACGGCCCGAACGCCGACTGGGAGCAGGTCGGCCGCGCCGCCGAGCGCTTCGCCCGCCGGGTTGCGGATGACGCCAAGCACTTCGCGGAGCGGGTGGAGGAGCATGTGGTCTCCTTCGCCCGGGATCTGCGGAAGGAGTGGCGGGGGGCTGGCGGGGCCGGGGCCGCGGGTCCTGGCGAAGAGATGCGCCGCATGTTCGACGACGTGGGCGCAATGGTGCGCGGTGTCGTCGACGGCGTCGACGAGCTGATCTCCGGGCTGTTCAAGGAAGCCGAGGGGGAGTGGGCGCTGGTCGTCCTCAATCGCGATGCCACGTGTGGTGGGTGCGGGAAGACGGCGAAGACGGGCAGCGAGGCGTGGGTGCGGAGGTCGGCGGTGGGGACGGAGTTCAGGTGCGGGCAGTGCGGCGTGCCGGGGGAGAAGCCGTAGGCCGCGATGGGCACAAAGGTGCCCTCGAGGCGCTCGACTCGGTGATTGGTAGCAGAGCGGTAGCAAACGCGGGTCAAACGGGCGCGGTCCCTGGGCTACGTGTCCGCTACCGAAGTGCTACCGGGTGTGGCGCGAAGGAGACGACCGTAGTCTCTCATGCGGGATCAGCGTGAGGCGCGCTAGTCCTCCAGACTTGACCATCATGACCATGCTCGCGATACTGCCGCCATGGCGCGCTCCTATCCCGTCCATGAGGCCAAGGCGAAGCTAAGCGAGATTCTTCGCAAGGTGAAGCGGGGACGTGGCGTGGTGATCTCGGACCGCGGACGAGAGGTTGCCCGCGTTGTCCCGATCGAGACGCCGAAGGCGCTCGGCGAGCGTATCGTCAGGTTAGAGGAAGAGGGGTCCATTCTGCCGCGAGACGGAAGCGCCATGCTGATCAGGCCCGTTGCACGTCGCCGGGGAGCCTTGCGCCGCTTTCTCGAGTCGCGGGCGTGAGTATTGCCTACCTGGACACCTCGTTTTTCATCGCGATCGTCCTCGGGGAGCCCGGGGCCGCCCGCCTGCAGCGGACCCTCGCCGCGCAGGATCGCGTCCTGACGGGCGATCTCCTGGTCGCCGAGGCCCTTGCTGCAGCAGTGCGCGAAGGAGTTGAAATCGAGCTCCTGCGTCCGGCGCTGAGTGCCGTCACGCTCGTGCTGCCCTCACGATCCCTCGAAGAGGAGATGCGGCAGGCGCTCGAGTTCGGCCGGCTGCGCGGCGCGGATCTCTGGCACGTCGCCTGCGCGTTGTTCGTGGCCGGGTCCGCGCGCGGCGAACTCAGGTTCCTCTCGCGTGACAGCGTGCAGCGGACTGTCGCGAGGAGACTGGGGTTCCCCACCCCGTGAAACGCCACCTACGTGCCGTGGTGGCAGTCCCATCGCGTCAGGTCAGCCGAGAGCTGCTGTCGCGAAGCCTTGCGGGCTCGTCCAGGGTTCGGTACTTGTTGCACCTCGCCGGCGCGGGAGGTCGAGGCTCCGGCGAATGCCACCCTAGCTCAGTTGGTAGAGCAACTGATTCGTAATCAGTAGGTCGCCGGTTCGACTCCGGCGGGTGGCTCTCTCGGGCGTCAGCCTGCCGGTCGAAAGATGGTGATGGCGCCCTCCAGGAGGGATGCGCTCACGTCGGTGCGGCGGAGCAGGGTGTGGAGCATCGAGAAGATGAAGCTTGAGTTCGAGGCAGGGCTGGCCGCCGCTGGACGCGCCCGAACGGCAGTGGAGGTGAATCTCTGGCCCTGAGTCGCGCCGAGCGGGAACGTGCACGAGGCGATCCACGACGCGCGCCCGACGATGGCCTTCTACGGGGGCATCAAACAGTACGAACCCTTCTTCGAGGCCCACGGTTTCGGAGACGTCGCGCGGCGTCTGCAGGCGGGCGTACAACGGGGCGACTACCTGAGCGTGGCCCCTCTGGTCCCGGACGAGATGGTTCGCGCGTTCGTGGCGGTGGGGGTCGGCCGACGAGGTGCGCTCGCGGGTCGAGTCGCTCCGGACCTTCGCCGACTCCCTCTGTCCGGTGCCGCCGGTGTACGGCTGCCGTTCGAAAAGATCGCCCGCTACCACAACGCGATCGCACACACCCTCTACCCGGCATGAAAGGCGCCGCCACGGCTTTGAGCGGGCGGCTCCCCGGATCCCGGTTTCCGGGCGCGAAGGGGACCGTCGCCGCTGCACCACGTCCCGCCAGCAGCATGCCGCGGAGAGTGAAACCCTCGATGCCCTGCTCGTCGATGAGCGCGAGCGTGGCGTTGAGCAGCGCTCCGGCGCAGCTCGCCATGGTGCCAGCTCGCGCCATCGCCGCGTTCGTCCGTAGCCTTCTCTTGACAATGTCGAGCCACCGAAGGCATCTGAACGACGTCAAGAGCGGCCGGGAGGACGTCGACGTCGCCCCCGGCGCGACCAGGGGAGGACAGTCCGTGACCCCCAAGCCCGGCGTCAGGTGGCCCAGCGTGCCGTTCGAGGAGTACGCCGGCCGCATCGCGCGAGCGCGCGAGTGTCTGGCGCATCACCGCCTCGACGCGATGATCCTCTTCTCGCCCACCAACTGGTGGTACTACGGCAACTTCACCGATGCCGCGCAGATGCACAACGCCATCTGGCGCACCGCGATGATCGTCTCGCAGGAGCGTGACCCGGTGGTGGTGACTGACACCTCGTTCGTGTGGACCTTCATGCACACCTCGTGGGTGGAGGACGTCCGCTACCATAGCGCCGCGCCGCACCCGCAGGTCAGAGCGATGCGCGCCGACGACGACTTCTATCGTCTGCTCTTCGACACGGTGCGGAACCAGGGGCTGGCGCGCGGGACCATCGGGCTCGAGACCGGCGCGGACATCGCCACCTACCTCTCGGTGGACGAGTACCGGAAGATCTGCGACGCGCTGCCTGACGCGACGATCGTCTCGGCGGACGACACGATCTTCGCCCAGCGCGCCATCAAGACATCCCACGAGCAGGCGATCATCCGCGAAGGCGCGCGGCGCTCCTGCCTGGCCGTGCGGGCGGCGTTCGATGCCATCCGGCCCGGCATCAGCGAACGCGAGGTCCACCGCGCGTTCTGGCGCGCCGCCGTCGACCTCGACCTCGTCGAGTCGCCGTATCAGGGCAACTGGCTCTGCTTCTCCACCAACGCCGGCGAGACGGTCTTCGGGCAGCGCTGGATCACGGGACCCGTCGATCGCATCATCCGTGTCGGCGACTACGGCAACAGTGACAGCGGGCCCTCCTACAAGATGTATCAGTTCGACTTCCAGCGAGCCTTCTACGTCGGCCCGCCGCCGCAGGAAGTGCTCGACTGGTATGCCATCGGCCGCGACGCACTGTACGAGACCATCGACGCGGTCAGGCCCGGCGTGCGGGCGGGAGACCTCTTCGAGACGTCACTGCGGGCGGTGACGAGGCGTGGCGCGCCCGAGCACCCGATCTGCTTCATCGGTCACGGCGAGGGGCTCGCGAACCACGAGCCACCCTGGCTGGTTGCCGGCAACCCCGCGGTCATCGCGCCGGGCATGGTGCTGGCGATCGAGGTCGGCGCCTTCCACGAGAGCACCACGTACGTTGGCGCGATGCCCGAGGAGCTCGTCCTGGTCACCGACACGGGCATCGAGAACCTCACCGCTCACATGTCCACCGAGCTCTACGTCGTCACCTGAGCGCGCAGCGCCGGCAGCCACCTTGCGCACGCTACAAAACAGCGCAGGGCGAATGGAAAACGGCCATGCTCGCGCGGAATCATCGCGGCGGCTGAAGCGAAAGCGGAGCACTGGACAGCGGCCGCCTGGTCGCTGGAACGCCGCCCTCTCCAGGATCAGAGACGACCGAGACGGCAGAGAGGATTACAGCCGTACCGTGTACTCCATGCCGTCTCCGAGGAACAACGTCACCGAGAGAAAACCGTTGAGGGGATCCTGCACGTACGCGACGTAGGGTGCGAGCGCCCACCGAAACGTGAAGATATTGTCGGCCAGCACCACGGCGCCCCGCCGCAGACCAGGCGTGAGCATCTTGAGCATCGAGAGGTAGAGCTGCTTGAAGCCATCGAGGAGCACCATGTCGACCGTCCCGCCGGGATCCTTTAGGGTCTCCTGCGCGTCCCCTTCGCGGATCTCGACGAAGGTACTCAGGCCGGCCTCCTCGAGGTTGCGGCGCGCGGTCGCGACCTTTCCCGGTTCGAGTTCGGAGCCCACGACGACACCGCCGCCGTTGTCGCGCACCGCCGCGGCCAGGTACGTCGTCGAGATGCCAAAGGAGGTGCCGAACTCGACGATGCGTTGAGCGCGCAGGGAGCGCGCGACGAGATACAGGAGCTGGCCCTGCTTTGGCGACACGGGCACGTAGAGATCCTTGAGACGCTCCACCTCCTCCGCCACGGACGGTTCGTGGCCACGGAGCTTGTCGCCGACGAATGACCCCAGCAGACGGACCAAGCTCAGGGTTTGCTTGCCCGCGTCCGCGTGCAGGCGATCGAGCACCCTCCGGACGCGCGGGTCGGCGATCGCGCACGGCGCACGGCTCGACGAGTCCTGTGGGCCGCGTCCGCGCAAGTGGTGTACGGGCGCCTCGCGGCACCCTCACGTGATCGCTAGGCGGCGCGCTTCGACTTCGTCTCCTTCGGATCGGGCGCCGGCAGCGAGACCGGCGCCGGCTTGAGCAGCCCGTCCACGGTCAGGTAGCGGCGCACGACCGCCCACTCGTCGTTCTGCTCGGCGAGGACCGCGCCGACCAGCCGCACCACGGCGTCGCGATTCGGGAAGATGCCGACGACGTCCGTCCGCCGCTTCAGCTCGCGGTTGAGCCGCTCCTGCGGATTGTTCGACCAGATCTGCCGCCAGTGCTCCTTGGGGAAGCCGGTGAAGGCGAGTAGGTCTTCGACGGCATCGGCCAACAGCCGCGCTGCGTCCGGCCACCGCGGCTCGAGCTGTTCGACGACGCGCGCGTGCTGAGCCCGCGTGAGCTCGGCGTCGGGCTGCGCGAAGATCGCCCGGACGAGCGTCGCGACCAGGCTCTGCGCGCTCTTCGGCACCTTGGTCAGGAGGTTGCGCATGAAGTGGGTACGGCACCGCTGCCACGCCGCGCCGGGGAGCGTCGCGGCGAGCGCGGTCCGCAAGCCGGTGACGATCTCGAGCCCGAGCACTTCCCGCTTGCCCTCCGCGTTCACGCCGACCGCGACCAACGCCGCGACGTGCACCGTGCGCCCGCCCTCTCGGCACCGCAGCGCGACGGCGTCCAGCCACACGTAGGGATACGACCCACCGTCCAGCGGCCGTTCCCGGAAACTCGCCACCATGCCGTCCAGGCTCTTCGCCAGCTCCGACACCTGGGACTTCGAGAGCCGCGCAATGCCCAGCGTCTGCACCAGGTCCTCGACCTTCCGGGTCGAGACCCCGAGCACATAGCTCTCGGCCACGACCGCGACGAGCGCCCGTTCCGCCCGGCGCCGCGGCTCCAGCAACCAGCCGGGAAGTACGTGCCCTGGCGCAGCTTCGGCAGCGCCAGGTCGATCGTCCCGAGCCGCGTGTCCCACGGTCGGGTCCGGTACCCGTTGCGGGCGTTCACGCGCTCCGCCGTCCGCTCGCCGTACCCCGCGCCGCACAGGGCATCCACCTCCACCGCCATCAGCTTCGACACCGCTTCCGTCAGGATCTCGCGCAACACATCCGGTGCCGCGCTCTCCAGCATCTTGTGCAGCACCTCAACTCCCGCCATCCTCTCCTCGGCCATCGCGTCCTCTCCTCCGTCCTCTCGTTGGGCAACGAGTTCGAAGGAGGGTGCCGCGATGGCCTTCGTCTATCCAGCCGCCGCTACCGGGCCTCGTACACCACGTCGGCGGACACTAACGTCCTGTGTCATCTGACGGGGGCCGATCCGCAGGTACACGGGCGCTGTCGCCATCGCAAGACCCGATGAGATTCGGCGCTCATCGAGAGTCAATAGCGCCGCATCACCTGCTCGGCGCTTCACCTGCGCGGCCTGGTCGCGAAGATTCCCCGCTCGCGCCGCTGGCGGATTACCCAATTGGGACACGCCGTCCTGAGCGCGGCCATCCAGCTCAGCGAGGAGGCGTTCCCCACCGTCTTTCTCAAGACCGCCGCGTGACGCGGCAAAGATCTCCGCACGCTGCAGAGAACTCGGACAGGAAAACTCCACAGGCCCAAAAAGGCGCGCCCGTGCTGTCTGTGGGATCGCGCGCGCTCCGCGCCAGCGTCCTCAGTGTCCGAACAGGGTGGAGGGGGCCCACAGGATGCTCTTCCACCGCTCGATGATCGGCTCCGGCGTTCCGTGCCCGTGCCGGCCTGCGCGTGGGACATAGCGCACCTGCAACGCATACTCGTCGCAGAACTGGGCGACCCGGTCCGGCGGACAGTTGACGGGACTGGTGGCGCTCGCGAAATCGGGCGCAGCGATCAGGTTGCGATAGACGGCGATGCCGGCTGCCGGCGCGAACTGCAGGTTGTTGCCGAGGAACTCGGCGACGTCACCCTCGAAGACGGACGGACCGGAGATCAGGCAGTTGCGGTACCCGGGTATCGGGCACTGCGGCGCGATGACGACGTCGAAGTACCCCCCAGCGTCCACCTGCACCTCCTCATCGCGCAGGCAGGCCATCGGTCGGGTGAAGGCGGTGCTGCAGAGCGACCAGTAGCGTGTCTGCTCGGAGCCGTCGCTGCGGCCGAGGTCGTTGACGGCGTCTTCCCGCTGTCGGCGGTACGTCGGGGCCCTGCCGCTCATGACCACATTGCCCTTCGTCATGTCGTAGAAGAAGAACAGATAGGCGTTATCCTGCGTAGCCGCAGTACCGGCGCCGCCCCCCGCTCGGGTAAGGGCCGGGGGGCTGCCGATGCCGTCCGGGCCGACCCGATCGGACTCGCCGGAGATCTTTCGCAGCACCGCGTCGGTGGCGTGCCAGCGCGGCGGGCATCCGTCCGCGCCGACGGGATCCAGCGGACTCCCCGGGGTCGGCGGGCCGGACTGGTCCCCGATCGCGCGGTACGAGACCTTCGGGAGCTCGACCCCGCCGCAGACGTCGCCCTCCGGCTCATAGATGCGGTAGAAGATCAGCACCGTGAACGGTGCGACGGATGGGGGCACCGTCAGGCAGTTCTGGACGCCCGTGCAGCTCTGCCGAACCACGACCTCGTACGTGCCGTCGGGATTTGTCTGGATCTGCGTGTCGTTGAGGCTCGAGAGCTCCGTGCGGCGGGTGCTCACCACCGCGAAGCTCCAGTAGCGAGCCCGCGGGGCGTTCCCACGCAGCACGGTCTCGCTGCCTTCGGGAGCGTTCCCGTACGAGCGCCAGATCGTCGTGTTGAACGGGTCGCCGAGCGTGCTCTCCCCGGGCAGGTTCAGGAACTCGAAGAATCGCGGACCGGGGGTCTCCACTGCGCCGACGACCGGCGCCACCAGGCACGCACACATGCCCGCGAACGCGATCGAGCCGAGCCAGCTCCCGCGGATGCGATGTCCGTCCATGAGATCCTCCTTACACAGCCCCTCGACACGCGAGGGAGTCCGTCGAGCGCTCCGTCACCTCCCGGTCCTCTAGCGAGCCGTGATCGGCTGGCTCCGCCGCCTCCGGAAGCCACAGCCGAGGCTCTCGAACTCTGCCGGGCTCATGTACGTCGCGACCGGCAGGTAGTCGCCGATCACCTGCACCTCGGTACCCGGAACGACCACGTTCTGGATCGCCTCGGCAAAGGAGAGGTCGGGCAGCATGTTGCGCATGAGCAGCAGCCCTTGCGTCGGCCGTCCGGCTCCGTCGCCGTCCGCGCCCCAGTCCAGCCACGCCACCCCGCAGTGCGTGGTGGCGTTCGCCGGCCGATCTTCGGGCGTGCTGACGACGATCGTATAGAAGCCGTCCTCGTCGAGCGGGACCTGCTCGTCGTAGAGGCAGCCGACGGCCTGCGTCGTCACGAGCGATTCGTTCTGGCACATCGACCAGTAGCGCAGCTGCGTCCCGCCCTGCATGAACGGGTTCCGCCGGTACGTCTGTGGGGTCGTCGGCATCTTGCCGTACAGGACGACGACGTTGTGGGCGTCGGGCGACGGCCCGAAGCGACGGTCGATCGCCGTGGAGGCGTAGGCGTTGTCGATGTTCGCCCACTGGGTCACCGCCTTGGTCGTCGGACAAGGGGGGAGGGGCAGCCCGGCGGCCGCGAAGAACGGAAACTGCAAGGTGCACCTGTTGAACGCCGCGTACCACCTCGGCGGATTCAACGCCGGGGACGTGGGCTGTGCGCCGGGCAGGGTGATCAGCGTGTTGTAGACCGCCGGCGCCATGGTGTCGGGGGACGGGAAGCTCGTGCTGACCTGCAGCACGTCGCACGCCTCCTGGCCGGATAGCTGCGTCCCGTCCGCGAGCAGGACCGCCGGCTCGGGCAGCCCACCGTCCCCGGCCAGGTCACGGTTCTTGTCCGGGACGTAGACGCGATAGATGAGCTCGACCGGCTGAGCCTCGCCGGGGTTTCCCGTGCCGGCGTAGAGCGTGTTCTGCTCGCGCGGCTGGCCGGCGGACGGCGGGGGATCGCCGGTCACGGTGACGGTCCACGAGCCGGGATGCGCCGTCCGTTTCGCACCGGGGAGGAAGGGGTTCCTCGATCCCGGGTCGGGCACGATCTGCGTGTCGTGGATAGCGTCGCTCGGGACGCCCTTGTTGTCCGGCGTCGTGAAATACGAGTTCAGCGACATGTATCGTGCGTGCGGGTAGTCCGCCTGCAACCGCACCCTCGCGCCCGCCGGGAGCTGGAACCTGTTGTACCAATAGATCGCGTGTGTGTCGGGGAAGCCGATATTGAGCAGGTCGATCGTGATCGGCGGGCTCCAGAAGCAGCCGCTCGGCGGCGCTTGCGGTTGCGTGGCCGCGCCCGCCCCCCCAGGCGCGAGGACGGCCACCATGCAGGCGGCGGCGATGACCGCGACGGGCCTACGACGTGGCTGGTTCATGGATCCTCCTTCTGCCAGGCCGGCGGCCCGCTGTGCGGACCGGCTGATCAATGCACGGTGAGTGAACGCTGACATGCCCGTCAGAACCTGGACGTGCGTCTGCGCCCCCGGTGGCCCCAGCCGCGGGTTGTAGCACGGCCGCACGCCAGGGACTCGAATTCCTTCTTCGATACGTATTCCCCGGTCGGCATGTAATCGCCGAGCACGGCCGCCTCGGTTCCCGGAAGGGCAACGCCGTTGATGCCGTGGCTGAACGCCGGGTCGGGAAGGAGCTGTCGATAGGCGATCATGCCCATCTCGCGACGGCCTCCCTTCTCCGGCGGCAGCAGCGTTCCGGGAATCCCCCTCGGGTCCCCGCCGGGCACGTAGTCCGGCGCCCCATCCCCGCGAGTCGGCCAGTCGAGCCAGGCCACGCCGCAGGCGCGCTTCGCGTTGAAGGGCCTGTCCATGGGGTCACCCGTGACGATCGTGTAGGTGTCGTCGCGGGCGATCGGGATGTCCTGATCGAACAGGCAGTCGACGTAGCGGCTGCTCTGGAACTCGTTCTGGCAGAAGGACCAGTAGCGGACCTGGCCGGAGCCCATCGTCGTCTCGCCGTTGTAGGTGGCCGGCACCGTCGGCGCCCGCCCGTGGATCACCAGCAGCTGGCCGAACCCTCGGTCGCCGAAGGTGACCATCGTGTAGCCGTCCTTGTTGCTCAGCGGGCCACCGGTTGCCGCGGCCGAGATCGTCGATCGGTCCACCAACGGCGTCGAGAACCCCGGATAGGTCTGATAGAACTGCCCGACCAGCGAGTAGCGGTAGTTGAAGTAGCGCTCCCAGCGCGGAGGATTCACGCCCGGATGGGTAACGGGCGGCGGAACGTCAGACTCGACGCCGTTCACCAGCGTCTTGGTGCGCAGCCGTGCGTAGGTGGGAACGTCGATCAGACCCTGCGCGCCTCCTAGCCTCTCCACGCTCAACGCCTCACAGATGTCGGACCCACCGCTGATCACGCTGCCGTCGGCCAGGTGGAGTTCGGCCTGGGGAAGGCCGGCGTCGCCGTCTACGGAAGTCCCCCCGTCGGCCAGGTAGATCCGGTAGACGAGCGTCACGCCAAGCCCCGATTCGCGACCGGTGTAGACGGTGTTCGGCGCCCGGTCGGCGGGGTTCGCCGGTGCGGCGCCGCTGACCACCGTGACCGTGTAGTCGCGGTTGGCGCCGTCGCGGGGCTGCCCGGGAACGTATGGATTGGTGGAGCCGGGATCAGGCTCGATCTGAACGTCGTAGAGCGAGTCGTTCGGGCCCAGGCTCGTCGGCGGCTGGTTGAAGTTGTAGGTGTTGAACGACATGTACCGCGCGTGCGGGAACTGGGCGTGCAGAACCAGCTCCGCACCTTCCGGAAGCCCCAGGGTCCAGCTCGACCCCCAGTAGGCGGCGAACTCGTCCGGGTAGTTGATGTTGCTGGTCGCGAGGGTCTCCGGGTTCGTGGAGCCCGCCCAGAAGCGGTCGCATGGGTCGAGGGGGATGCCCCAGGCAGGCGTGGCGGCCAGCGCCGCCATCGTCGATACCGCCGCCAGCGTCGCGGCGCACGCGCTAAGCCGCCTTGCTCTCATCGTCTCCTCCTCGGGATCAGTGATACGGGTTGCTCGGGTCGGGGAACTGGCACGGCTCGCCCGGCCCGCAGTTGATGGGATAGGGTCGCCGGAGGCTCTCGAGTGAGGCGACCGGCGTGCCGTCGACGAGCCAGTGACCCATGTCCGCTTGCACCCGGTCGGCCTCGCCGATCGAGACCTGGCAGCCCCGCCGGTCGTGCTGGAAGGCGCAGGCGGCGATGCCATGCATCTTCCGCCGTACGTCCCAGACGTCATAGTCGTCCAGCACCGCGTTCCCCCCTGCGAGCGCGATCTCGAGCGGCACGGCGTGATTGGCCGGCAGAGTGCAGGCGCCGTTCTGGGCGAAGCGAACGAGGTCCATATCGAGCACGTCTGCCAGGTGCTCGACGGCCTGGTCGAAGCCGGCCGACAGCTGGTCATACCGCAGCAGCGAATCGAACGGCGAGATCGGCGGAGTCTGGTAGGTGGAGTGGATCACTACGTAGCCGTGCGATGCCAGCACCTCCATCAGCCCCATACATTGAACCGCCTCGGTCGCCCCGTAAGCGTGAGACCAGAAGATCACGGGATGGAGACCCGGGGCGCCGGTCGGGGAGATCACCGTGACGACCGGCTTTGGCCGCGGGGCGTTGGTGGGATCGTCGGATGCACGAGGGTCGTGATCTGCGTCGAATAAGGACCTGTGGTGCCGTACCCGTCGTCGGGCTGACCAACGCAGTCGCCGACGGCGGCCCGCACGGGACTCGACAGGGCAGCGGCAATGGCCGCCATGACTACGAGAGTCAGTCCCCCCCCCTGACACCCATGGGCTCTCCCTCTTCCTGAGGTCAACCAGTGGGATACATTTCGTACCCACCAGTTCGGTAAGTCGCATTCGAGCACCGCTCCGCGCTTCTGTCAAGCCCGATCCAACAGCCGATACGACAACCGACGCGCGGCGTGCGTGCGCCTAGCGAGTCGACGCCGTCCGGGCGGTCGGGGAGTCGAGCGCGGCAAGGACCCGCCGGCTCATGTTGGTGAGACCCGAGTTCAGGAACGATCCGACGATTCGGGCCGCCGTCTCACGATCCCACTGCTCGCGCTCCGTGCGTCGGGCGGCGAACACACACATGCCTACGGTCGCCTCGGCGAGGAGAGTGGCCCCGTGGTCGGCGCTGACCCCGTGCTGCGCGAATTCTCGCCGGAGGATCTGCGCAACCTTCTCGGCTATACGTCGCAGCGCCAACGCGATGCGGTCCGACGCCTCGGGCGCTGCCGGCCGGTCGGCGATGAAGATCAGCCGAAATGCGTCCGGATGCTGTTGGGCAAAGTCAAAGATCGCCCGCACGCACATTCGAGCCATATCCTCGCTGGGAAGACCCACCGAGGCGGCGTAGGCACGGAAGAGAAACTCCTCGAGCCGATCGCACTCCCGCTCGACCACGGCAATGAAGGCCTCTTTCTTCGACGGGAACTGTCGGTAGAGGTTGGGCTTGCGGACCCCGGACTCGGTCGCGATCGCCTCCATCGTGGTACCGTGGAGGCCGCGGTTGGCGAACAACTGGGTCGCAGTCGAGAGGACCACTGCTTCGCGCACCTCATCCGGGATGCGGGGCGGGCGGCCGACTCGGCGCTTCGCTGCCCTTGGGCGCATGGTAGAGGAGTCGCCGGATTTCGAACCGCGGTGGGGCGAAAGTACCATCATGGAACCGATAGCAGGAAGGGACACGCGGGAGAAGGGCGTGAGTTCGGGCCCGACGCGGTCGAGCGCGCGATGCGCGAGCGCCTACGGGCGATCGAGCAGACTGTGGAGGAGGAGGCGGAGGCGGCACTGGGGAGCGGGACGGTCGGCACGGTTGGGCACTCTTCTGTGAAGCGAAACCGTACCTCTCATTGGAAAGCGGTGAAGCTGCTTTTGGAATTGAATGGCGTTGGCTCCAGAGGGAGGGCGCCGCGCGACCACTCGCTCTCGGTCGCGGCTTCGAGCAGTATCCGCGCCCGTGCCCGGCCGCCACGCAGGACGGTGAACCTCTCTCGCGTCGTCCGGATGCGGTGCTCGAGCACGATCGCCCGCGGCGTCCTCGATGCAGACCTGGCTTTCCTGCTTGTGCACGTCCATGCTAGTATATTCGAGGCTGGAGCCGACACGAACCCGCGGAAGGGAAGAAGCGATGAGAACGGCAGCGGAGATCCACGAGCTGGTCCGCGTGGTGGAGCCGCAACCGGCGGGCGTCTCGGGACCTGCTTGCCAACGAGCTTGATCGGGCGCTGGAGCTAATCGAGCACGTACCCCAGGCCGGGCGTCGCACGACGAGCAAGCTCTTCCGTGATGTCTGCCGTCTGCTCCTCCGGAGGAGTGGGGTATCACCTCTACTACCAGCTACTCGACGCGCAGCACGCCGTCCACGTCGTGTACTTCCGCCACGCTCGCCGACGACCGATCACCTGGCGGAGATGAGTCCGGGGGTCAACGCGTCGGAACGTACATTGGCCACGTCAGTGCTCACCTGCGGTTTGCAGGCGGGTTTCTCCGGCCTACCGCCGGTCCGCCGGGCTTCGAGAATCAGTAGGTCAACGCCTCCACCCGTCCATCGGTCAGTCTCCATCCAGTCACCATGCCGATGCCTGCCGGTGCCTGCCGATGGGTGAGCCTCGACGGGTAACCCTCGAATCTTCCGAGACACGGCCACCCGCCGGAACCTGCCGGCAACCTCCTGCGTCCTTTCGTAATCAGTAGGTCGCCGGTTCGACTCCGGCGGGTGGGGACCCATGACCTCCTGCCGGCGGACGACGCGGGGATCGCCGACGCGGTCGTCTGCGCCACCTTCCTGCGCTTCAAGGGACTCGAGCTGCCGGCCGTGGTCGTGACCGACTCGGGCATCGCGAACACCAAGCGCGAGGTGCGCCTGTACATCGCGCTCACGCGCGCGCTGGACCTCGTGCGGATCGTCGCGGACGAGACGACGATTGGGCAAGACCCGTTCTTCGCGAGCTCGTCGGGACGTGACCGCGGACGGCCTCGTACCCCCGTCGTCAAGGCACGACGACGAATCCCTCGCGCCGCGCGGCCTCAGCGAGGTGATCGTCGAGGGTGACGAAGCGAAGCACGTCGGAGCACTCGTCGCACGCTACTAGCGCGGCGGCGAGCTGGAGGGCATCGGCGGCTCGCAGAGGATGCGCGGCGAGGAGCCGTCGGGTCGCCGGTACTTAATCTGGTACTTTGGCATCCGCTTGGTCTCCTTGCACCGAAATGATCAGATCACCCGACGGCACCACTCGGTCCGCCAGCGTCGCCTGCGAGAGCGGGCCACTCTCGGCTTCGCCCATCACTCTGAGCGGCATCCGCGCGGTTAGGTCATGCCATTGCCCTGACTGCCTGCCAACAACCGGCTGATCAGCGGCGGCCGGAGCGGGACGATGCACTCGACGGCGAGGAGGCGACCAAGCAACTCACGCCGCTCGCCGGCTGATCTCCCGAGCGATCTCGGCTCTCGATGCCCCGACGAGCAGGAGCGACCGCACCAGGAGATCCACGCTCACCGAGCGGTCTCCCGCCTCCATCTTGGCCACCCGCGACTGGCTCGAACCGAGTAGCTTGGCCATCGCCTCCTGTGACAACCCGCGGTTCGTTCGCACGTCGCGCAGGCGACGCGCCAGGTTCAGCTTCATCTCGACCAGCGCTGCCTCCTCGGGCTTCAAGCGCAGGAACTCGGCCGCGCTACCCACTCGCCACCCGGCTGCCTCGAGTCGCTTCCTTTTCCTTGCCTTCATCGCACTTTCTCCTTGCTGGCTCGGTCATACCTAGCAGCGCGAGCCTGACAGGTTGTGACGACGGCAACGGGCGTAGCCCCTGTCGTCTTGCTGAACACCTCGAGGATCACTATCGCGTCGCGATCGATGCGGTACATCACGCGCCAGGTTCTATCGCGGTCGTTGATACGGAGCTCGTGACAGCGTGGGCCGATCGCCGGCATCGGCCGCGAATGGGGCATTGCGAGCAGCTCACCCCTCTGCAGCCGGCGGAGCAAAACTCCTGCCTCGATGCGGGCAGCCGCCGACAGCGGGGGGGTCTTGATCTCGCCCCCGAGCCAGACGAGCGGTTTGTCCAGCCGTCGCGCCAAGGCGCCCAAGACTATGTCAGATCCGACATAGACTCAAGCCCCCAGACGGTGGCTCCTTATCAATCAACGGGAACATTCCCGATGACCTCTACCATCAGGTCCTCGACGCGCAGCACGCCGTCCACGTCGTGCACCTCGTCACGCGCGCCGACCACCGATCACCAAAAGCTCCCCGTTGACCGCACCGTCCCGACAGCAGTACTGCACCGCGAAGATGGGAAGCACGGCATGACGCGATACCAGATGCTCATCGGCGGGGAGCTGGTCGATGCCGAGGGCGACCGCCGCCTCGACGCCGTCAATCCGTACACGCGGGATGTATTCGCGACGATCCCCGACGCGTCGAGCGCCGACGTTCACGCAGCCGTCGATGCCGCGCACCGTGCGTTCGACCGGACGTGGTCCACGGTGTCCGGCGCGGAGCGGGCCCGTCTCATGCACCGCCTGGCCGATCTGATCGACGAGCGCACCGACGAGCTCGGCCGGCTGGAGTCGACGGACAACGGAAAGATCCTGCGGGAGACCAGCGGCCAGGCCAGATTCGCCGCGCGCAACTATCGCTTCTTTGCCGGCTACGCGGACAAGCTCTACGGCCGCACGATCCCTCTCGATACGGCGTCCAGTCTGGACTACACGCTGCGCGAGCCGGTGGGCGTCGCGGCCCTCGTCACCGCGTGGAACTCGCCGATGCAGCTGCTGGCCAACAAGCTCGCTCCCGCGCTGGCCGCCGGCAACACCGTCGTGATCAAGCCATCGGAGCACGCCTCGGCGACGACCCTGGACCTGTCGCTCCTGGTCGCCGCGGCGGGCTTCCCGCCGGGAGTCATCAACGTGGTGAGTGGCGGGGTCGAGGCGGGCACGGCACTGGCCGCCCACCCCGGGCTCGGCCGCATCAGCTTCACGGGTAGCGTGGCCACGGGCCAGGCGATCGCGGCGGCGGCGGCGCAGACGCTCGTCCCGGTGACGCTGGAGCTGGGCGGCAAGTCGCCGAACATCGTATTCCCGGATGCTGATCTGAAACGCGCAGTCACGGGGGCGCTCATCGGCATCTTCTCCGCGGGTGGTCAGACATGTATTGCCGGCAGCCGCCTGCTCGTCCACAGCGCGGTCTACGACGAGGTGGTCGAGGCGATCGCCCGGCGGACCAAGGCGATCCGGCTCGGCGACCCGTTGGCGCCGACGACCCACATGGGACCGGTGGCCAACGAGCCGCAGTACGAGCGCATCCGCCAGATGGTGGCGGCCGGCAAGGAGTCCGGCGCAACGATGGTAGCCGGGGACGAAGGGCTGGACGGCGCCGACCTGGGCCGAGGCCTGTTCGTGCGCCCGACGGTCTTCGCCGGCGTCCGCAACACGGCCAGGTTGGCACGCGAAGAGATCTTCGGACCGGTCCTCAGCATCATCAGGTTCGACGACGACGCGGAGGCCATCACCCTGGCCAACGACAGCGAGTTCGGGCTGGCGTCGGCGATTTGGACGAACGATCTGAGCCGAGCCCACACTGTGGCGCGACGGCTCGTGGCAGGCACCGTGTGGGTCAACACCTACCGTGCGAGCGCGGCGCAGGCACCCTTCGGCGGCGTACGCCGGTCTGGGTATGGGCGGGAGCGCGGCAGCGAGGCGCTGGAAGAATACCTCCGGACGAAGAACGTGATGATCGACCTGTCGGGCAGCACGGCCGACCCGTTCGTACCGTTCGAATAGTGAAAGGTAGCGAGGACACCATGACACGACAGGACGGGCCGGTGGCGCTGGCGGGGCTCGGGAACATGGGCTCGGCCGTCGCAGGCCGGCTGGCCCAGCGGTTCAGGGTGCTCGGCTTCGATGTCGATCCGAGGCGCCGGGCCGACGCCGCCGACCGCTACAAGATAGCCGTCGTCGAGGATGTAGCCCTGCTCGCGCAAGCGTCTATCCTGGTCCTGTCGCTGCCGACCCCCGAGATCTCCGCGACCGTGGTGCGGACCTTGCTCGCGGATCTGCCCCCGGGCACGCTCATCGTGGAGACCAGCACAGTCAACCCCACGGACATGTGGCGCCTGCGCGATGTCTGCTCGCCCGCGGGAGTTCGCGTGGTCGACGGCGCCATCCTGTCGGGTGTCGCCCAGATGGCGGCCGGTCGATCCACCCTCCTCGTCGGCGGGAAGGCCGAAGACCTCGATGCGGCAGCAGGAGTGTTCGCAGCGCTCGCCCCGCGGGTGCTCCGCTTCGGTGACGTCGGCACCGGCATGGCCGCGAAGGTCATCAACAACGCAGTGGCGCATGCTGTCATGGTGATCCTCGTCGAGGCGGGGGCGATGGCGGCGGCGACCGGCGTGGCGTTGCACGACTTGGCGAACCTGCTGGCCGATCCCGACGCGGGACTGCTGCGCCCGCTTACGCACCGCTTCGTCGAGCGTGTCCTGCGCGCCGACTACGAAGGCGGCATGCCGACGGAAGCAGCTCGCAAAGACTCCACGCTCGCCCTGGCCCTGGCACAAACCAGCGGTGTCCCGCTGTTCGCCATCCAGGGCGCCCACACGGTCTACGAGTTGGCCCTCGCCGACGGGTTGGGACGCCTCGACTATGCGTCGATCGCGCAACTCTGGGAGGGCTGGACGAATCGCAGCCTCTGCAAGACAGCAGAATGAGTGACGTCTCCTTCGAGGTCGTGGTCGTCGGGGGAGGTAACGCCGGATTCAGCGCCGCCCACGCCGCACGCGAGATGGGTGCCTCGGTGCTCCTGCTCGAGAAGACGGTGCAGGCGCAGGCGGGCGGCAACAGCTACTACACCGCGGGAGCCTTCCGCGTCGCATTCAACGGCCTCGATGACCTCCTCCCGTTACTTGCCGACCCGACGGACGCACGGCTCGCCACGACAGTCGTGCCCCCGTATCCGGAGACCGAGTTCCGGCGCGACATGGAACGCATGACCGAGGGCCGCTGTGAGCCACTTCTCACCGACATCCTCATCTCCCAATCGGCTGAGACGCTGGCCTGGCTGCGCGACAAGGGCCTCAAGTTCAGGCTCATGTACGAGCGCCAGGCGTATTCGTCCGGCGACGCGTGGGTCTTCTTCGGCGGCCTGCCCCTTGGCTCCGTCGGCGGCGGCAAGGGCCTGGTAGCGCAACACACCGTGGCCGCGATCGAGGCGGGCGTCGTGATCCAGTACGGCGCGGCGCTGTCCGGCCTGCGGCGCGATGCGCGCGGGACGGTCGTCGGCGTCACCTACAGCGACCTCGACGGACGCCCGCACGACGTGGACGCGGGGGCGGTCGTCCTCGCCGCGGGCGGGTTCGAGTCCGACCCGGAACGGCGCGAACGCTACCTCGGGCCGGGCTGGTCGCGCGCCCTCGTGCGAGGAACCCCGTCCAACACGGGCGAAGTCCTGGACCTGGCGGTCGAGGCCGGCGCGGCACGCTTCGGCGACTGGGGCGCGTGCCACAGCGTCGCATGGGACGCGGGCGGGCCACCCGGCGGCGGCAACCGTGACCTGACGAACCAGCTGACCCGGCAGAGCTACCCGCTCGGGATCGTCGTCAACGCGCAGGGACGGCGGTTCGTGGACGAGGGGGCCGACTTCCGCAACTATACCTACGCGAAGTACGGTCGCGAGATCCTCGCGCAGCCCGGCGGCATCGCCTTCCAGCTCTTCGACGCCAAGACCCGTCCGTTGCTGCGGCCCGAGGAGTACGATTCGCAACCCATCACCGGCGCGTCGGCTGACACCCTCGACGCACTCGCCGATCGGCTCGGGATCGACGTCGACGGGCTCCGGCGCACGATCAACGACTTCAACTCCGCCATCGTGGACGTGCCCTTCGACCCCGCGGTCAAGGATGGTCGGGCGTCCCTCGTCGACCCGCCGAAGTCGAACTGGGCGCAGGCGCTCGATTCCCCGCCGTTCTACGGTTACGCGGTCTCCTGCGGGATCACGTTCACCTTCGGCGGAATCCACATTGACCGGCACGCCCGGGTGCTCGACTCGTCCGAGGCATCCATCGGCGGCCTCTACGCCGCCGGCGAGATGGTCGGTGGGCTCTTCTACGGCAACTATCCCGGCGGCACGGGGCTCACCTCCGGTGCCGTCTTCGGGCGGATCGCAGGTCACCACGCCACGCGCCAGGTGAGTCTGCGTGCCGTCGAGGAGCAGCACGCATGACACCGTTCGCCGTGTACGCGATCCGCTACGCCCACCGGGAGGCTTCGTTGCGGGGGGAGCACTTCTACCGTGGCGACGCCCGCGCAGCCGACCCCTACCCGATCGACTACTTCGTCTGGGCGGCCGTCTCTCCGGAGGCAACGGTCATCGTCGATGCGGGTTTCACGCCCGAGACTGCGAAGCGTCGTGGCAACCGCGACTATCTCCAGTCCCCCATGGACACTCTGCGGCAGCTCGGTGTGGAGGCGGGAGCCGTCGAACACCTCGTCATCACGCATCTGCACTACGACCACGTCGGGCACGTGAGGGATTTTCCCGCTGCCCAGGTCCTGGTGCAGCGGTCCGAGTACGGGTTCTGGACGGGGCCGTTTGCGATGCGAGGCGAGTACGGCCACCTGCACGAACGGGAAGACATGGTTTATCTCCGGGAGCAGGCGGCCTCCGGCCGGCTCCGACTCATCGATGGCGACTTCACCGTCGTGCCCGGTGTCACGCTGCACCCTCTCGGTGGCCATACCCAGGGCCTACAGGTCGTACGTGTCACGACGGCGGCCGGTCAGGTGGTCCTGGCCTCGGACGCGAGTCATTTCTACGAGAACATCGGCAGCGACCGACCCTACTCGATCGTCGACCACCTCCCCTCCATGTACCGGGCGTTCGACCGCATCCGCGAGCTGGCCGACGCGGAAGAGCTCATCATCCCGGGGCATGATCCGGCGGTGCTGAAACGGTTCCCGGCTGCGGCTCCCGGTCTGGCGGGCCTGGCCGTGCGCGTGGCCTGAGAAGACGCGACAACTGGTCCGCACATTACCGGTTAACTCAGGTGTCTACCCGGCCGGGGGCAAGATCAGGGAGGCTGCAATTGCGAATGGGCACGAGATTCCTGGCCTTCCCGGACCCGTTGGGCCAGCGGGGCCGACCGGGCCCAGCCCGAAACGGCTGGAAAGACCCGTGGGGGGATTCTCGAGCGTGCGGCGATGGCCACAGGTCGGAGCGCCGAACAAACCTCCATCGTCCCTGGGAAAATCGGCAATCCGCAGCGCGCGGGGCCGTGTTGCGTTATCCCGTTTCTGCTACCGCCGCCGAAAAACCGTTGCCCGCAAGGGCCAAAGAAGCTTCCCAAGCTGGACGTCGCCGGTTCGACCGCGGTCGCCCGCTCTTCGTAAGCGCCGTGATTATGTCGGAATCCTCGACCAATTCGGACAGGGGTAGATTTTCGCGGGTGGATTCGGACAGCCGTTCAAGCCGCGTGAGCGTTCGGCAGGCGCCCCTTCGTGCGCAACCTGAACAATCGGCTCAACGTGATTGATTTCGGCGGGCTTTTTTCCGGCAACGCGATTGGGCCGGCGCGGAGCGGGTTCGTGCGGCTCACCACCAGCTTCTAGGCGACTCCCCAACATCCACAGGCTGCGGTCACTGCTTCGCGGAACTCGCCGCCGTAACGTGCGGCTCGCCGAAATAGGGGAATTCCGCGCGCATTAACCGCCGTTCGGGCGCCACGCCATCGCCGAGGGCCGTGTTGGTGGCCAGGGTGAGGATCACGTCCATCACGTCGTCGCAGAGGCCGCGGCCGTTGAATGCGGCAAAGGTGAATGCGGCGGGCGTATCCAATTCGTATGGAAGGACTGCTGGGCAGAGGCGCGCGAGAAGCTGTGTGGCGTAGGCGGATGGGTCGGCCGCTGAGTGGGCGAGCGCGGTGACTTTTTCCACGAAGTCGCGGATCGGTTTGGAGAACAGCGCCACTTCGTCCGCCGGGACCGCGCGGTTGTAGTTTTCCGATGCGTCGTGCAGCGAAGGATCGGAGAGCAGGATGTGGGTGATCATCGGCAGGCCCCAACGCGATACCTGCACCTCCGGCGCGTGCCCGTAGAGCGATGCGGTGGCCCAGGCGTGCACCACACCACGGCCGATCAGGCTGCTGGGGACCTCGAGGACGATGGCGGTGACATTCTTGCCGCCGAAGAAGTTCTGGCGATTCTGGAACGCCTCCGGGGCAAACCGATTTTCGGACCACAGAGCTTTTCTGAAGGCACCAAAACCGGCGCCATCGGTGGCGAACAGGTCGGGCGCGAGGCCTGCGTACGCCAGGCAGCCTTGATCCGCTTTCACCACGCGTCCCGTATTCCCGGAAATGATGAGTTCGCCCGCGGCGCCTTTCAGCGCGTCCGCTCCGGTGGCGCGCCGGACCTCGAAGGTCTGAACGTGCCGGTGCGCATCGCCATCGGCGTGGGCGGGCGCGCCGAACTGGACCTTGAACGCGACGTCTTCGCGAAGATCGCGATTCGTATCGAAGCGAAAGGCGTAGAGGCCCTCGTCACGGAAAGTGTCCGGCGCGCCGACGCCGGCGTTCGGGTTCACGGTCAGGGCCATTACCGTTGTGCCGGGGCGGCCCCGAAAGAGATAGAAGTCGCAGACGTTGATGCGGGGGTCTTCTTTTGCGGTAGGCGTATCGAAATGATGCGACATGAGGAATCCCCTCTTTATGATTTGGTTCAAACGACTTTTCCCAGGACGCGAAGAACGTCGCCGGGCGCGACCTCACTGCCGCCGCTGCTCAGTCCGCGCTGTCCATCCCCATCGCCGAGGTCATCCCGCTCGCCCAGATGGACTACTGGTGCCACGCCTGCGCGCCGCCCTGGCGGACCTGCTGCCCGCCGACGCCGCTGTCCTTACCGGTGATCTCAGCTCTTCGTGACGGCCACGCAGTCGATCTCGATATCGAACGGACCGGTCCACTCCGGGACGCAGAAGAAGATTCGGGCAGGCGGGTTCTTGGGGAAGTAGCGTTTGTAGATCTCGTTGAAGGTCTTGAAGCGCTCGGCGGATATGCAGAGCACGTTGCACTTCAGCACGTGATCGAGGTCCGACCCCGCCGCCTCCAGCGCTGTCTTCATTTGTTCGAGGATGCGCTCGGCCTGGCGCTCGAACGGCGCATGCTGCAGGACCTCGCCGGTGTCCGGGTCGAAGGGCGGCATGCCGGACATGAACACCATGTCCCCAGCTCGGGTGCAGACCGAGACGGGAGCGCCCCATTTCTCAAAATTGGTGTCGAACGGTTCGACGCGGATGATCTCTCGTTCCATGGCCTTCCTCCTTTAAGTCGTGATGGCTCACGAAACCCGTGACCGTCTGGACGCGGAGGTCGCCGTCCTCCCAGACCTGGTCGTTGGGAATGACGCGGTAGATCTCATGCCGCTCCAAGGAAGCCGCAAAGCCCGAGTTGTCAATACACACCGCGAACCGCGTTCGAGAGCCCTTCCGCATGGTGACTAGTTGCCCGGCCGGTTCTGCACGCCAGCAGCTGCCCGCTCTACGCCTCCTTGGCGGTGATCAGGTTCGGTTGGCACGGAGTTTCGAGTCGGGTCCTTCAGGGGGCGTCACCTAGCCGTTCATCGAGAACGTCACACTCCGCGGCTCCTCCACACGCTGAGACGCGTCGAGCACCTCGATGGACAGCAGGTTGCCCGCCTCGTCGTAGTCGAGGATCACGCCCGGCTTGTCCTCGTCACTCTCGGCCACCACGCCTTCGCGAAGCGTGACCGTCAGCGTGTCCGTCTCGCCGTCGTATTCGACCTTCATGTGACTCTCCAGTCCTCAATAAGCCTGCTCGCCCGATACTCGTGACCGA
The DNA here is from genome assembly GCA_963815115.1 of uncultured delta proteobacterium. Lineage (GTDB taxonomy): Bacteria > Desulfobacterota > Binatia > DP-6 > DP-6 > CAVQLX01. The sequence goes on from CAWFFN010000008.1 coordinate 717,279, forward strand.
GGGAGTAGTACCGCGGAGCAGTTGCGCCGGGAGTGGTGCAGCGCCAGGGGCAATGATCGGGCGGGTTCGAGGCGATGGCTCGAACGGCGAGCGGCCGCCGCCTACGCCACGACGTAATGGCGAACATGTACCTGCACGCCCGCCTGCGCTGCGGCGTCGGCCGTCTTGAGCAGCTCGGCCGTCGTCGTCCCATCGAGATACTCCTCGCCACAGTTGTCGCAGACGCGCGCGGGCACCCCCCGGACAACGACGATGGCTCCACCGCGCTCTAGCGTCACGCTTGCCTTCCCGGGTTGGATCTCGCCCTGTCGGCAGATGACACACATGATGGCTTCTTCCTCCTCGTGAACCCGTCTCCCAGCCCGCCGTCACGGCCGGCGAGGGCTCCCCGACGACCGTGGCGGTCCGAACAGTGCCCTGCTACCGTATGCCCCATGCGGCTTGCCAGTGCCCGGGTGGTCAGGGGTTCGATCGTCACACGCGCGAGGTTCCCCGACGGGACACGCCTGACGCTCGTTCCTCACGACGACGGACCACCGGTCGGCCTCGACCCCGACGAGGAAGCCGGGGTGCTCAAGGGGATATCCGAGATTGCGTCGGGCCGAGGCATCCCGGCGCGCACCGTTCGTCGGAAGCTTCGCCGCCGCCCCTGACCGCCGTAGGGGAAGACTCAGGCGGTACCTCCCTACGCCGCCACCGTTGCGCCGATCGCCAATGCACAGATCGAAGCCGCGCTGCTGTGGTGGAGTCGCAACCGACCAGCGTCCCGAGGCTTGCTTGCGAACGAAGTTGATCGTGCCACGAATCAAGATGTGATCGGCAAGTCGCGTGACACGACCGGTTGTGAGATGGTCGACTCACGATGAGTCGAATCTGTACTGAGGAGAACTCCAGATTCGCAGCGTGACCTACTCGATGGCCGTGTCGCTGGACGGCTACGTCGTCGGGCCGGACGGGTCCTTCGACTGGATGGCACCGGACGAGGAGGTCTTTAACCTAGCCACCGACGAGGTACGCAAGGTCGGAGTCCATCTGCTTGGACGACGGCTGTACGAAACCATGCTGTACTGGGAGACCGCCGACCAGAACCCGTCGCTCGACTACTCGACGCTCGAATTCGCCGCGATCTGGAGGGCGCTCCCGAAGGTTGTGTTCTCCACCACGCTGTCGGCGGTACAGGGAAACGCCCGCCTGGCGTCCGGCGGTCTAGAGGAGGAGATCGAGCGTTTGCGAGCCGAAGCGGCGGAGGGCGACATCGCGATCGGCGGCGCGACGCTCGCCACCGAGGCGGCCGCGTTGGGTCTCATCGACGAGTATCGGATCAGGGTCTTGCCGGTGCTGGTGGGCGGTGGCCGTCCCTTCTTTCCCCAACGCGAGGACCGGGTGAACCTCGAACTCATCGAGTCCCGTACCCTCAATTCGAGAGTGGTCTACCTCCGCTACCGCGTGGCCCGCTAGCCGACTCGTCCCGCCGAGCACAAGAAGGGACACGCCAGCCAACGGCAAACCGATCCACAGGTCTTGACTATTGCTCTTCGAATTCGCGGGCGGCCGATAGTAAGGACAACCCTGCGACTCAACAACGGGACACCTTGCCGAGATCTGAAATATGTCTGCTTCGGCGGGCGGGGGGGACTGAGGAGCCTGCGTTATGCGCGGAAGACATCACCTGAAACTACTCTCCACTATGGCCGCATTGGGCCTGGTGGCCACGGCCGCTGTCACTGCCTGTTCCCGACAGGCTGAGAAGCCGTCCTATTCGTACGAGACGGCGCCGTGTCCGAATCCGAACATCCCCGAGATCGGCCCCGCCGCCAATCTTGGGCCGGAATTCACGTGCGGGTACCTGACCGTTCCGGAGAATCGTGACAAGCCGGATGGGCGCAAGACTCGTGTCGCGGTCGCCCACGCCAAGGCGGCCTCGGCCACACCGAAGCCGGACCCGATCATCTTCCTGACCCACGGGCCGGGCGGAATCGCGTTCCTCGACGCCGTCAGCCAGGTGGCCGCCGGCATGAACGCCGACCGGGACGTCTACTTCGCCGCCCAACGCGGCAACTACCACTCCGAGCCCCAGCTCACCTGTCCCGACTACGACACGTTCACCGACCAGACGGCCATCAGCCTAAAATTCGTGGCCCCATCCAACGGCGCTCAAGATCTAGAAGCCGTCAAGGCCTGCCGTGACCACCTGGCGGCCACCGGCGCCGACCTGGCCGCCTACAACACCGTGGAAAACGCCGCCGACATCGCTGACCTGCGTAAGGCCTTGGGGATCAAGGAGTGGAACGTCTACGGCGTGTCTTATGGGACGAACGTGGCCCAGGTGCTCCTGCGCGATCACCCGGAAGGTATCCGCAGCATGGTGCTCGACTCGGTCTCGCCACTGAATCAGAACCTTTTCAAAGAGGGATGGCCGGCTTCCGCGGGCATGTACCAGGCCATCTTCGACGCCTGCGCCAGCCAGCCGGTGTGTGCGGCGGCCTACCCAAACCTGAAAGAGGAATTCACGGCTACCGTCAGCCGCCTCAACCAGACCCCGCTCGTCGCGACCGCGAACAACGCTCAGGGTCAGCCGGTACAGGTCAATATCGACGGCTACACCCTTGCCTGGCTGGTGAGCGGCCAAAGTTATTCGGGACCGAGCGGGTTCGCCACGATCCCCAGCATGATCCACGCGGCGGCCAACGGTGATGGCAGCAAGGCCGCGGCTGCCCGGGTCGCACGCATTGTCCCGCCGGGGCTGCTCGGCTACGGCTTGGCGTTCGGGGCCTACTGCCGGGAGATTGCGTCGTGGACCAGTGAGGACGAGGTCCTAGCGGCGGGCAAGGCGGTTCTACCGGGCTTCCCCGATGAGGTGCTCCGAACGGTCATGGTGTCCGGACGGGTGTTCAGCGAATGCGCCGCCTGGAACGTCGGCAACGCGACAGCCGCTGAGCGCGCTCCCGTTGAAAGCGATGTGCCGTCCCTGCTCATGGGCGGAACCTTCGACGCGGTCACACCCGCTAAGTGGACCGAGGTCGTGGCGAAGGGCCTGAAGAACTCCGAGGTGATTCCGATCCCAGGGGCCGGACACAGTGTGATCACACAGTCGCCGTGCGCGCGCTCTATGATGAACGCGTTCTTCAACGATCCGACCCATCCCGTCGACCGCTCGTGCATAAACGACATCACGATACCGCCGTTTGCGACGTCCTGATCGCGCTATTCGAGACGTCCTGACCGATAGCGCGACGACACCCATCCGCTTGGGTTCGCGTGCTGTGGTCCCGTCGGAACAAGGTTGGTGACCGTCGAATAACACCGATTCGGTATGCACGCGGGCGAACTCTGCGAGCCCCGTGGACCGGTTGCTTACCCGCTCATGTCGCACATCACACGACGGCACGCCGACGCTGCACGTCGGATTCTGTGCCGGAGCCACTCGCGGCCGGCCGGAGGCGGCAGTCCGTCGCGCGACCGGCCATCGACGCCACTCCCGATCGCTTGCAAACTGCTTGCAAACCGTAGCGTACATTGAGTGACAAATGCGTCGCGGGCACACCAGGAATCGCCAGGTCGTCTGACGAGAATCGTAGCGGAGTCGCGGTATTGGCGTCCCACGAGGTGCAAATGGTAGCGATATGCTGACACCCGCCGGAGCGCTTCGTAATCAGTAGTTTTTCATCGGCCGGGCCGACCCCGCGGGATGAAGCGTGGGGAGCGAGCGCGCTAGGATTGGCCGTGGCGACGGCACAGAGGTCGGCGACGTCCATGGTGCGCAGAGCCCGTTCAGTAGTTGGACCTGTACCGCCCGTGCGCATCCAGGCGCTGCGCGACCTCACGCGCACCCGCAAGCAGCTCGTGCGCGAAGTCGCGCAGCACTCGCTGCGCATCCAGAAGGTCCTGGAAGACGCCAACCTCAAGGTCGCCAGCGTCCTCTCCAACATCCTCGGCAAGAGCGGGCGCGCCATGCTGGCCGCGCTCATCGCCGGCGAGACCGATCCCGAGCGCCTCGCCGCCCTCGCGCAGGGGACCGCCCGCCAGAAGCACGCGGCCCTGGGGATGGTGCGTGCCCACTGCCGCAAGGGCCCGAGCGCGCGCTCGACACGCTCGAGCGGCCCCGCCGGGCTGCGCGCCACGTCGATTGCCTGCTTGGCCACGTCGATGCCGATCCATACCGGTCTCCCCGCCCGCGCGGTTCGATTCCCCCCCTGCCTCCACCTAATTTCGCAGAGGCTGTTGAGAGGCTCCCAGCCGCAGAAAGGCCCGGTTCTACAGGCCGGCGCGGCTCCAGATGGTGTGTGCGGGTGATCCTGAATCCTGCGCGTCTTCCTGGATGAGGAAGGAGCCCCGTCCAGGTGACCTGAGCTCGAACGATCGAGAGCGCCCTTGCGGCTCCAGCCGCTCGCCGGCATCGTGCACGTCCGTGGATCCGGGGCCGATTCGAACGATGCTCGCGCGCGGGAAATCGGGAGGTCTCGGCGTCCCACGTCGAGGAATCGCGCGGGGCGTAGGGGCCGATATCCGCGTGTGTCGCTCGCGGTTCCTCCGGTACGCCACGGTGAAACGTCCTTACGAGGGGCGGCGGCACGATGTTCGCGAGCTCGCTCCACTTCCTCGCTTGCCGTTGGAGCGTGCCATTCCGGTCCCGCACCCGGTGTTCCGCCGTCGCGCGCGTCTGCGCGCGCCGCTGGTCGCCGTCATGCTCGCGATCGGCGGATCCGCCGGCGCCGGCGGCGTGGGAACCGACCTCTCCTCGCTGAACTTCTGCCTCTACGGCGACTGCGAGGCGCGCGGCACCTACGCCGCCGATCCCTGGGGGTTCTCTAATCCCGGTACCCTTCCACTCGCGGTGCACAACCACCTCATCTCACGCGGCGTGGTGCTGAGCGGCAGCTACTTTCATCTGGACGTGGGCGGGGTCGCGGGCGACATCGGCTCGGGAGTGGTCACCGGCGCCTGGGAGCCGGTGGTCGTCCAGGTGGCCACCGCGTACGCTGAGGCCGAGGGGCCGGTCGAGGGACTGCCCGGCGTCAGGATGACTTTCCGGACCACCGCCGTTCGGCTCGCGGCGGGTATCGACGCGGAGCGCGTGCTCGGGTTGCGCGGGCTGTGTCTGGGACTTGCGGGCGTCGTCCCCGGCACCACCAGCGACGTCGGCCTCAGCGCCGGCGGCCAGCGGTTCGCCCACTCCGAGGAGACGCGCGCCCTCGAGCTCGTCCCTGGATTCAACTGGCACGGAGGCGAGCGCGACTGGCTCATGCTGGGCGGCCTCGCCGACGTCCTGCGCAACGACGTGTCGACGCAGGGTTTCGATCCGGCTACCGGGCACCCCTTCCGGAGCGAGGGGACGACGAACACGTTGTTCGCCCGCGTCGGGACGAGCCTGCTGCCGTTCGTGCCGCTCCGATTGGCCGACGGCGCCGGGCTGCGAGCGCAGTGGCTGTCGGAGCTGCGGCTCGGGATCGACGTCGAGTACCGGAACATCGCCGTGCCGGGCGAGGGCAGCACCGACGGCGCAACGGCTTATTTTGGCGTGGACGGACCGCTCGTGCCCGACGCCTGGAACCCGCTCGCGCGGTGGATGCGGCTCTGGATGCTCGGTGGCGTCGACACGCGCGGCGGCTGGGGCATCGGCGCCGGGCTCTATGGCGCGGGAGCGCTGCGGTTTCTCGGCTGCAACCCAGCCTACTCGTCGCGGCCGCTCACCCAGGTGATCGGCGACCGGGTGGACACGTTCGCGGTGACCTGCAGCGCGATGTTCCCCTTGTAGGCTACACGTCCGCCGCAAGAAAGGAGGACGACCCTGAGGATTCACGCGCATCGCCGTGCGGATCTCCGTTGAAGCTGAAGCGTTACTGACGGAAGAAGTCCCATACCGGGACTGACTCAACCTCACGGTTTCGTGGGGAAGTGCGGTCTCGGGCGCGCTACGGTGCTGCGCCCCTGGATGCCGTGACGGCCGCGCGGTGGCGCGAGAAGTCGCCGACTTCCTCAACGCCGCAAGGGGTGAACACTGGGGGCTATGGGTGGGCTATGGGGCGTCTAGATCGGCAGGATATCTCACAGGCGCGGGGCTTCGATGCGACACTCGGCTGCGGATCCGGTCGACGCAGTCGTACGCGTGGAGCGCTCGCTCGCCGGAGTGGCGGGCGACGATCGCTTCGTCACGCTCCTCTGCATGGTCCTCGATCCCACGATCAGTTGTTGACGGTCGTCAACGCGGGGCACCTGCCGCCTCTCGTGCGGCATCGAGTCGGTCATGTCGAGGAGATCGGCGAAGAGCCAGCGGGGTTGCCCCTGAACGTGTTGCCGGGCAGCGTCCCGCCCCGGGCAGCGACGACCCGGCCGGAGCCCGGTGCGGTTGTGCTCGCCGTCACCGACGGCGTCACCGAGCGATGGACTCGCACGGACGCGTCTTCGGGCTCGAGCGGCTTCGGTCTCTGTTGGCCCGCCCGGAGGCGGGGCGCGGTACCCCCGGAGTTGTGAGCGCGTGCCCCGGCGCGCAGCGCGCGCGCATGGAGGCGCGCTCCGCCATTCCCGCCTTGCTCGCGCGGTTTCCCCGCCTCGCGCTCGGCGGCGAGCCGTGTGGCGGCGGACGATCGTCCTGCACGGCCTCGAGCGGCTCCCCGTACGCCGTGACCGCGCCGTCAGGTCGTGCCGGTGCGTCCGGAGCGCGGATGCTGCTCGCGGTAGTCGGCGCAGTCCGAGAGGCGTCCGGCGTAGGGGCAGAAGCTGCGGACGACCTCGTCGTGGCAGCCGTAGGTGTAGGGGTACGGGCGCGCGTAGGCCGATGCGACGACGCTCTCGATCTCGGCGGCGGCCAGCGGCTGCGACTGGCTGGCCGCCCAGGCGCGCAGCAGCACCAGGGTGTCCGCGTGCCCGAAGCCGGCGACGCGGAAGGCCGACGCCAGGCGGATGGCGGCGTTGTTGCGGGCGCCGGGCGCCAGGTCAGCGCGCCACATCGCGAGCCGCGCCGCGCAGAGGGCCTCCTCGGCGCGCTCCGGCGGCGGGCCAGTGCGATAGGGATGCGGACCGCGCTCGCGACGCAGCGCGCGGCGCGCGCGCTGGAACTGCAGGGCCAGCCCCGGCACGGGCCGCACGTCCTCCAAGGGCTCGAGCCCCGCCGCCGCGACGCGCGTCAGCGGCCGCGGCGCACGCGCCAGCGCCGCGATTTCCGCGGCCGCCCGGTGCATGAGCTCGTCCGGCGCGAGGGGAACCTTCCATAGCCCGCTGCCGGCGTGGCGCGTGTTCGGCAGCCGGAGGAGGCGGACCGCGTCGCCGATGGCGAGATCGAACAGCAGGCGCGCGTGGTCGGGCAGCTCGCGCAGGACGGCGAGACGCAGGCGGGTGAAGAGGCGGTGCAGATCGGCCGCCGGAGCGACGCGGCCGAACGCGCGCGTGTCGACGAGGACGTGGAACCCCTTGGCGCCGCTGAAGTAGACGTGGAGCGCCTCGGGCGACGCCTCCCACCGACGGGTGAGCAGGTCGTACACCCGGCGCGCGACGCCGAGCGCGTCGTCGAGCGTGGCGGCGGGCGGGTGCGCGTCGACGTCGAGCGGCAGGAAGGGCGCCCACAGACGGCCGTCGTACCCGGCGATCGAGGGCAGACCGCCGACCCGATGCTCGGCCATGTAGCGGAGCACGTCCGCCGAGAAGCGGAAGATGCTGGCGTAGCACTCCTCGGCGCCGAAGCGCGCGACCAGCGCCGGCACCTCGTCGACGGGGACGACGTGGTTGCGGAAGCCCGGCTGCGTGCGGGCCGCGAAGTCGACCCAGCGAAAGGCGGTCAAGGGCATCAGCCGCCCCACCAGGCGCCGTGGGTTCGGCGGCACGTGATCGGCGACCTGCCGCTCACCCCACGCTCGCAACGCAGCGCCGGATGCCGTCCTCGAGCCGGCCGAGCGCCTCGTCGCAATACGCGGCGTCGACGAGGAGCCCGGCCTTGAACTGCAGCACTGACGTGTCGAACCCGGCGAACATGGCCCAGAGCCCGGCGTCATAGCATGCGCGCGTCATCATCTGCCCGCCGCGCGGATGCGCGAAGCGGAGACCCATCACGACCCCGAGGCGGCGGATCTCGACGAGCCAGCTCGCGTAGCGCGAGCGGAGCGTCTCGAGCCCCGCGGCCAGGCGCGCCGACGCCACGGCGACGTTCGCGAGCACCTCCGGCCGCGTGGTGATCTCGAGCACCTTCTGCGCGACGCGGCAGCCGAGCTCGGCGCCGCCGAAGGTCGAGACGTGCCCCCAGCCGTCCTCCTCGAGCCAGCGCGCCGCGCGCGGCGAGAGCACGGCCGCCGACATCGGATAGAGGCCGCCCGAGAGGCCCTTGCCGGTCACGAGCACGTCGGGGACGACGTCGAAGCACTGGACGCCCCACATGCGCCCGGTCCGTCCGAGGCCCGTCTGCACCTCGTCGGCGACGTATAGCGCGCCGTGCCGCTCGCAGAGCGCCTTCACGCCGCGCAGGTAGCCGGGACGGGGCATCGGGAACCCGGAGGTGGCGGGCACGGTTTCCAGCAGCACCGCCGCGGCCTCGTGGCGCTCGAGCGCGGCCCCCATCGCGTCTAGGTCGTCGAACGGCACCTGGACGAACTCTCCGGGAGCACCTTCGGAGCGGAACAGCCGCGAGAACCGCTCGTCGCCCGCCGCGAGCGCCAGCCCCGTGTGCCCGTGGTAGCCCTTCGCGATGGAGACGATCGTCCGCCGCCCGGTCGCGTGGCGCGCCGACTTGATGGCGACGTCGATCGCCTCGCCGCCGCTCGGCGCGTACACGACGTACCGGAGGTCGCCCGGCATCGTCCGCACGAGCGCCTCGGCGAGCTCGGCCCGCGCGACGCTCGGGAAGTGATGGTTGCCGACGTCGAGCGTCTCGAGGGCCTCGCGGAGAGCGGCCACCACCTCCGGATGCCGGTGCCCCAGGTTGAAGACGCCGCCGTTCAAGTGCAGGTCGAGGAGCTCGCGGCCCTCGAGGTCCCAGAGCCGATACCCCTCGCGACGTCCGATCACGAGATCCACGCCGAGCGCGCCGAACGTCCGCACGCGATCCGGACAGACGTGGCGAGCCGCGAGCTCGAGCACGCGCCGCTTCTCGTCGTTCATCGCTCCTCCCCGAGCACCTTCGCGGCCTGGACGGCGGCGAGCTCGACCACCACGGCCGTGAAGTCGCGCGCCATGGCGGTCTCGCGGCGGGTGTGCATCCAGCCGAGGCCGAGCAGCAGGCGCGCCATGACGAGCGTCTCGATCTCGCGGACGTGATCGTCGGGCAGCAGGGCGACCGCGCGATACCCGTCGACCCATGCGTCCCGCACGAGCGCGAAGCCGGGATCGGCGACCTTGAGCGCCAGGAGCGTCGCGAGGTCGTAGAGGTACCACCCGTATCCTCCGTCGTCGAAGTCGATGACGAAGGGCACGCCGTCCGCCACGAGAATGTTGTCGGGCATGAGGTCGCCGTGGGTGAGCCCGAACCGGTCCGACGCGCGCCCGAAGGCGGCGAGCCGCCGGCGGACCACGTCGGCGGCCCGGTGCATGAGGTCCCGCTGCACGTCCGAGAGCGTCGTCAGATCGGCATAGTCGCCCCACAAGGCGCGCGGTCCGACGAGCGCGTCCACGTTCCAGGTCGGGCGGGTGAAGGCGGCGGGCGGGGTCCAGCTCCGGCCATGCTGCTGGATGAGCGCGGAGGTCCGGCCGACCAGGCGGTACACCTCCGCGGTGTCGCCCTCGAGGTCGAGCGAGCGCCCGTCGATCCAGCCGAGCACGTCGACCTGCAGCGTGTCGCCGCCGTCCACCGCCACCGCCTGCACCGGGTCGCCGTCCACGCCCGGGCGCGCGCGTGGTGTCGGTACGCCCGCCTCGCGGAGCGCGTCCATCCACGCGAGTTCGGACCGGATCTCGGGCGTCGCGCGGTACCCGGCGCGATGGACGCGCAGCGCGAACGAACGCCCGTCGGCGGGATCGGCCACCCGGAAGACGGCGTTCTCGCGATGCTGGACGAGCGTCACCGGCGCGTCGGCCGCGATGCCGAACCGCGGCAGCCCTCGGCGCGCCGTCGCCTCCAGGCGGGGAACGGGGTCGTCCGAGTCGTGCATCGTCGGATCCGGCGACGCGAAGCCGGCAGACCCGCTCAGCTCTCCTCGATCGGGACGCTCCGGCCCTTGACCGGCTTCGGCGGCGCCGGCATCGTCACCTCGAGAACGCCGTCCTTGAACGTGGCCTTCGCGCTCGCGGGATCCATTCCCTCGGGCAACGGAACCTGGCGGAAGAAACTGCCGTAGCTCCGCTCGCTGCGGAAGAACCCCTTCCGCTTCTCCTCGCGCTCGTGCCGCCGCTCACCCTGGATCGTGAGCGCGTCCTCGCGAACCTCCACCCGCACATCCTCCTTCGCGAGCCCGGGCAGCTCGGCGCGGACGACGAGCTGCCCGCCCCGCTCGGTCACCTCGACCGGCGGCGCCCAGGCGGCGTCGATCCGCGGAAAGTCGAGCCGGGGGAAGAGCTGGGTGCGGAAGTCGTCAAAGAGCCGGTCCATCTCCTCCGCGAAGCGGCGCATCATGCCGAACGGGCTCGCGAGCGCCGCCGGTGCCACGGGCTGCGGGACGAGCGCCCTTCCGGCTTGCGCGGGCCGCGCGGGTGCCTTCGCGGACTCTGGCGTCTTCGGCTGCGCCGGTGCCTTTGCCTTCTTGCGCGTCTTGGCCATTCGGCTTTTCCTATCACGGTGCGGAGGCGGTGCGAACGGACGCGTCCGCAACGAAAGCTCGGCCGGGACGTGGGTCCCCGGGGTGCCGCTCGGGACGTGACGCGCGCGAGCCTCGCGCCAGGGACCTCAGGGCCTGGGGATGACGACGGGGTCGAAGTTGGCGATCGTGGCGTTGTAACTCGACGACGTCGCCCGCAGGACCTTCACCGTCTGCCCGGTGTAGCGCGCGAGGCTGTACGTCGTGCCCACGGGCGAGGCTCAGGTTCAGTCCCGTTCAACTGCTGCCTCCCCGAGGGCGACGGAAGTTCGCGGTGTAGCTCCAGGGCGGTCCGAAGTGCTCTTCGAGCGTGAAGCCCTCGCCCTCGACGAGCGCGCGCAGCGTGGACAGGCTGCTGAAGTCCGGATCCGGCAGATGCTCGGTGATCGACAAGAGGCCACCTGGACGGAGGATCCGGTGAAGCGCGCGCAGGCACTTGCGCGGCTCGGGAACCTCGCCGAGAACCGCGACCAAAAACGCGACGTCGAACGAGGCGCGCGGAAAGGGAAGCCGCCGCGCGTCGCCCTGCGTGTAGCCGACGACCTTCCCCAGTCCCGCCGCGCGGATCTTGCCCCGCGCCCTCTCCAGCATCTCCGCCTGCAGGTCGAAGAGCTCCAGGTGCCCGTCCGGCACGCGGCGCGCGACCTCAACGCTGAAGACGCCCGAGCCGCAGCCCACTTCGAGAACCATGGAGTCTTCCTTCAGCTTCAGACGATCGGCCAGCTGCGACGGGGAGATCAGCAGCCGCCGCAGAGGAAGCTCGAGGATGAAGGACATCTGGTGCGGGAAATACGGCTGCCGCCTGGCGATGTGTCGGCACCAACTGGCGAACCCTTCAAGAGCCATCGGCGTCTTCTCGAGCACGACTACGTCTGTCTGCGCAGCGGTTCAAGGGCCGCGATGATGTGCTGTCCACCCTAACGCATTGCGCGCTGCGTGGCACCGGTGCTGCCGCCGAACATGCGCCGGATACGGTGCGCCGCCGAGAAAACGTGACGTGGAAGTGCTGATTCACCGTCGCGCGCGCTATCTCGACTACCGACCGACCGTCCCGCAACCCGTCTCGATGAACGGAGTGCGTCACATACTTGAGGCGTCGTTCCATATCAGGGGAGCAGTGCGTCGGGCAGCAAGCCCCGCCCGCCTCCGACGGGCCAGCCGAACCTCGATGGTGTCGCGCGTCACCAGCTCGTAGACGACCGCGCGCTTGCCCTCGCGTGGCCGGAGCAGGCGCCCTACGCGTTGCACGTGCTCGCGCTGGCCCAGTGCACCGCCCATGACAATCGCGACGTCGGCATCAGGTACGTCGATGCCCTCGTTGAGCACACGCGCCGACACGAGTGCTCGGAGCGCCCCTTCGCGGAACCATGTAAGAGCCTCCTCGCGCTCCTTCCGCCCGATGTCGCAGGTCATCGGCATGATCAAACGCTCGCGGGCGACGGCGTAGGCGCTGTCGTTGTCTGCCGTGAAGATCAACGCCCGCGCGTCTCGATGTCGCTGGAGCAGCACGCGGAGCATCTCGCGCTTGGCCCCCGTGAAGGCAACCAAACGGCACGCGCGGCGGAAGGCGTCGAGCGCGCGACGGCCTTCGGTCGTTCGTGCCGCGGTGCGCGCGAAGTCCTCCCAGGTCGCGCGGGGCGCCACGCGCCGAAACTGCCCATGCACGGCGCGAAAGATCGTCATCCAGCCCTCGTACGCTTGGCGCTCGCCGGTTGTCAGCCCGAGGTGTAGGGTCACGCTGTCGAAGTGCGAGAGAAAGCTGCCAGCGAGGTCGCCGATCGTGAGCTCGTATGCCGTCCGGCCGACGAGCTCTGCAAGCCGCCGAGCGACCGCCTCGTCGTGGGGAGGGGTCGCGGTCAGGCCCAGCCGGGCATCCGCGATCGACATCTCCAGCGCCTCGTCGCGCAGGCCGCAGCCGAAGTGGTGCGCCTCATCCACCACGATCAGATCGAAGCGGTTCCCCAGCCGGTCCATGTGCCGGTAGGCGCTCTCGAACGTCGCGACGGTCACCGCCGCCAACTCGTGCGCGCCGTCCCCGTAGCAGCCGATCGGACCCGCATACGCTCCGGCGATCTGCTGTTGCCACTGCGCGAGCAGGGCCCTCGTGGGAACGAGGCAGAGAGCACTCGACTGCATGCGAGCCATGGCAGCGATCGCCAGCCTGGTCTTCCCACTCCCCGTCGGAAGGACGACGAGCGCGCGCCGCTGCGCGAGCTCCCACGCCCAGAGCGCCGCTTCCTGGTAGGGGCGCAGCTCGACGCCAGACCAGGCGCCAGGCGGAGGAGCCGGGGACCGCACCTCATCCGAGAACGGTACGCCACGTCGCGCGAGCTCCCTGCGGAGTGTGTGACATCGAGAGGCAGGTGCACGGTGGGCTCCGACGCGCGGGTCCCAGAGGACGCCCGCGATCTCCAGGAGGTCGAAGCCAGGAGGGGAATCGCGGAGGAGTATCGTGCCGCGATCGAAGAGGAGGCGCACGGAAATATGCACCGAGCAACGAGCATGCCGGAGCGACCGGTGTGAGGGTCTCCCCCGTGCCCCTGAGTGCGGGGAGTGTGACGTGGTTGATGCAACGACGCGCAACGGGGCGTTTCGGCCGCCCGCGGCGTTGAGCAGGACCTACGGAAACTCGCTCTTGAAAGATGCGGCCCGAGCGAAAGGTACCAGGAGCGCGCGGGCCAACCGCCGAGGTTGTCATAGCCGAGGATTCGACGGCCGCCAGTGACCAGGGAGGGGTCGGTTCGCTGGTTGCCTGCCATCCACTTCCCGTGACACGGGCCGTCCGATCCGTTACGCCTTTCCCTCATGCCGTCCCCACGCCCGTCCCGGGGCCCCGCTCGCCCGCGCCTCGCATCGCCGAAGGCGCCGAGCACTCAGCAAGTTCCGAAGGCTGCCCAGCCAGTCACGATCCACCAGCTGAAGATCACCCTCCGTCACATCTGCCCGCCGATCTGGCGGCGCGTCCAGGTGTCGAGCGCCGCCTCCCTCGCGACCCTACACGCGGTGCTCCAGCGAACCTTCGACTGGACCGACAGCCACCTTCACGAGTTCGAGGCCGGCCGCCGCCGGTTCGGACCGCCGCAGCTCGATGTCGGGTGGGGCGAGGAGGAGGGCGTCGAGGACGAACGCCGGGTGACGCTGGGCCGCGTCGCGCCGCGCAAGGGAGCGAAGCTCCTGTACCGCTACGACCTCGGCGACGACTGGCAGCACGACATCGTCGTCGAGGACATCCTGCCAGCCGACCCGACCATCCACTCCCCGCACTGCCTCGGCGGCCAGCGGGCCGCGCCGCCGGACGACTGCGGCGGGCCCTTCGGTTACGCTGAGCTGCTCGACGCGCTCGCTGAGCCCACCAGCAAGGACCACGCCGAGCGGCTCGAGTGGCTCGGCGACCGATTCGACCCCGAGACGTTCGACCTCGCCGCAACGAACCGCGCGCTCGCCCGCATCCGCTGAGCAGCGTCACCGGCCGTCCACCACCACCGCCGCCGCGATCGCCGCACATCGCGCCGCGCGTGCCGGGTCAGCCGTGTCCGATCGCGCGGCCGTCTCGGCGGCGAGCCAACGGCGGAGGCGGTTGCCGAAGCGCGCGCGCCGCAGCGCGGCGGGCACGCTGTCCAGATGGCCGAGGTGGTCGTCGAGGTACGCGTCGAGGAGGGGCGCGAGCACGAGCCGGCTCCGGTCGGGTCGCGCGCGGCGGGCCAGTGCGACGGCCGTCTCGCCGAGCTGCGTGCAGGCCGCGTGCAGAGCGGGCGTGTCGGCCGCGGCGCGGAGGCGGCCCAGCAAGTTGGCGGCTGCGGCGCAGGCCACGTCGGGTCGCGCCGCCCCGGTGGCGCGGATGCGATCGACCAGCTCGCCGAGGTCGAGCGCGAGCCGGAGCTGCCGCCTTGTCGGTACGGGCGCCCCGTCGAGCAACGCGTCGATGCGTCTCCGGAAGCCCAGCTCGAGTATCGTGTCGTCAGCCGCGCGGCCGAGCACGTCAGCATAGCGTTCCCGCATGGCGGGCGTCAGGCCGAGCACGTCGACGATGCCGTTCACGATGGCGTCCCGTGGCGCCGTATCCGGAACCACCGCCAGTGGCGCGCCGCGGGCGGCCAGGGCCTCTTCGAGGCGCGCGTAGGCGGCGTCGAGTGCGACCCGACGGCGGCGGTCGCGCGTGTGGTTCGCCTCCGCGGCCACATGTCCCAGGACGTCGTCGAACTCGGCCTCCGTTCCGGCGAGCACGACCGCGGCGTCGTCCACCGTCGCCGCGGCGAGCAGCGCGGGCGTCTCGACGCCGATCGCCTCGCAACCGCGCAGATGGGTGTACTCGTCGTGGGAGAGCCGTACTTCGATCAGAGGCCCCGGCCGGTCGGCGGCAGCCCCGCGCAGGTCCCAAGCCGTCTCCGCCCAGCCCGAGATGACACCGCGGTCTCCACACGTCGCGCACCTCCACTCGACCGTCTCGGTCGCGTCCGAGCGCCGCACGCTGACGTGCCCCGTACACCGCTCCCGGCGGTGCGACCGCCGGCAGTGGACCGCAGACCCGTCCCAGGCGCCGTCTGGGCGCACCGTCGCCGCCTCGACGAGGTGGCACCAGTACGCTGCGCGCCGCCCGGGCGGGCCGCCGACCGGCAGGCCGGCGTCGTCAAGGAAGTGACGGAGGTCGGTGATCCAAGAGCCGGGCATCGAGTGCCGAGGTGTCAATCCCGGACCACGTCGATCAGCCCGGTGTCGGCGAGTGTCTGGTCACTGTAAGCACTCACTCTCCGACAAGCGCAGAGGCGGCATCGAGTAGGCCGGGCGTCACGTACATGCCGACGGCAGCCAGACGCTCCAAGACCGGCCGCGCTGCCGGAACGGCCCCCAGCCGCTTGGCTCGGAGCACGACTCCGATCGTCCCGAACGCCGGTACCCCAAGCGCGGCAGCACAGCGTCGAGCCTCGCGGTCGTCCAGGATCGCGTGGGCGCCGGGCAGCGCCCGTGCTACCGCGAGCACCGCCGACTCTCCGGCGCCCAGATTCCACGCAGCGATCGCCGCCGGCACGCTACCCGGGTCGACTCTCGTGGCCCACGTCGCGCGCAACAGTGCTTGCGCCGCCATATCCTCACCACCCTTAATTTCCACTTCATCCACTACGGAGACGGGAACACACACGATACGCGCCACTGATCGCAGGAGTTCCAAGCGTCCGATTCGCGACAGCAGGATAATCGGGGAGGCGTTGACGATGGCCTGCTCAACCATCGCCCAGTTCGCGCGGAAGTTCGTCCGGGTCGACCTGCACTACCTCGATCCGGCGAGCGGCAAGCGCGTCGATGAAGTCCGCGCGGGGCACCCCCGCGATCTCGGCCGCACGCCCCTGCGACAGCAGGCCGCGTCGATACCAATCGACGGCAGCCGCCAGTCGCACCTCGGCCTGCATCTCGACGGGCGAGCGATGTAGTGCTGCCAAGAGGTCATCTGGGAGGGCGATCGTTACGGTCGTCATCCTGATCTCCTTCGCTGAGGCCGCCTGGGCGATCACGCCCGGAGCTATTGTCACCGAGCGAGTCACTCGTCGGAAACCCCTTGTAGCACAGGAGACGCGGGGCCGCTCTGCCGGGAGTGCGGTGAGCATGCCAATCGAGGAGTCGGAAGCGGCGGTAAAAGTGGGTGAAGTCCTCGGGCCGTTCAAGGCCGCCGGGCCCGCAATGAAGGCAGGCAAGGCCCATACGCGCCGTGCCGACCTCCCATGGGCGGCTGAAGGCCGCGCCCGCCAGCAGCGTCGCGGCACACTCTCGCCGCGCGTGGAATCAATAGGTCACTGCCTCACCTGCGCATCGGTCAGTCTCCATCCAGTCACCATGCCGATGCCTGCCGGTGCCTCCCGCTGGGTCAGCGCCGACGCGTAACCCCCGAATCTTCCAAGACACGGCCACCCGCCGGAACCTCCCGGCAACCGCCTGCGTCCTTTCGTAATCAGTAGGTCGCCGGTTCGACTCCGGCGGGTGGCTCTTCCTCCCCGCCCCCAGCCGCCGACTCGAACACACGATGCGGCCCCGGAACACCTTCTTGCGATGCCACGCCGCAACCCCCCCACGCACCGGAGGCTCGCCCGCTTGCGGCCCCACGAGGGGCGCACCGCTGACCCGCAGGAAGCGGGCCTCCCATTCGCCGCCGCCCCGGAAGTCGCGGGACACCGGGACCTTGTGATCGTCGGAGCTCGCGATCGCTCCGAGGTCGAACGCCCTGTGGTGCAACGAGCAGAGGGAGAGACCGTTCTCGACCACGTCCGGGCCGCCGTGCGAGAACCACTTCACGTGCGCGGCCTCGATCCCGTTCTGATCTTCCCGACCTGTCGGTCGTACGCGCACACGGCGCACCGGTATTCGTAAGCGCGCAGCACCGCTGGAGCGAAGCCAGGATCGCGCCGCGCGCGCGCTGGGTACGACTCGGCCGGTCGCTCGGCGACGCCGACGTCCAGACCGACCTTCGTCAGGATATCAGGATGCAGTGAAGTCGGAAGTGCTCCTCGAGAACCGTCCTGGCGACACGTGTCACGAATTCCGGGTCGGCCCGCAAGGTCCGATCCACCGATTCGGGGAATCCGCCACGGACCCCGTCCCGTCGCAGCTCGGTCATCTTGGGGTCGGTATTGCTGCGGCGCATCCGCCCCGGGCATGGTCCCGCTCGCTCACTCCATCATCGTCCGGAGCCGCTTCGCCGGATCGTCGAAGTGCACCGCTGCGGGGTCGAAGTCGTCAGCGTCGTACGTCCCGCCCGCCCACGTGAGCATCGCATCGTGCTCGTCGTGCTGCGGATCGGCGATCGCCGCCAGGAACTCCTCGAAGCCTCCGATCCCGCCGCAGTCCTCGGGCGGACATCGCCGCGCGCCGCCGACGCAGCGCGGGTATTTCGCCTCCGCCTCTCGGCGCGACCGGCCCTCGAACGTCACTCGATGGACCCAGTCGTCACCGAAGTCGTACACGTAGCGTACGGTCACGCCCGGTTCGCGGAAGTACGGCGCCACCGGTAGCAGCCAGCCCGGCGCCATCGGGCGCTCGTCCGGGAACTCATCGTCCGGGATGCCGACGCGCACCACGTCGCCTGTCGACGGATCGGTCACTTCGAACTCGTGCAAGTGGCTGTCGAGCCACCCCATCGCATCCTGGATGGCCACATGCAGCCCCCAGAAGTCGTACGTGGCAGGGATCTCGATGCGACGCCAGATCGGCGGCTCGGTCTCCTCCAGCGTGACGGTGAAGCGCAGCACGGTGTCGAACTCCTCGCTCGGTCGGGAATGCGGCGCTCTTTTTTGCGGCCAGCGCTTCGCCATGTCGCTGCGGTAGCAGAACGTGGGCCGACCGTGTAGTCCGGCGCGGGGCCGGACGTCAGGCAACGCGTCGACGCCACGCCGGTCCCACTCAGCCCCTGGGGCCTTCGGCGGCGTATCCAGAGAGCAGTTGCCGGGCGGAGTCTTCCAGCAGGCAGCGGGCTATGAGGGGGGGGCGAGCCCCTGGCGCCGGCGATCGCCGAGGTCGCAACAGGCTGGTTCCGGCGTCGCGTTCCTCCGGACATCCGATGTACCGACCACGCGGTGCGCTCCCTCGAGGCGCGCTGTGGGCCTTTGATCGCGGTGGGTCGTCCGCGACGGCACGCCGCTCGCTGTCAGCCTGAGCAACGATGCGAACACGACCGAAGCGGTCTACGGGCCAGCTCGCGGGCGCGTGTTTGCGGCACGCGGGCATCCGGGCAGTGCTGCGCCGAGTGGTGGATGGGTGAAGAGACCGCGGCGTTGGCCGCTTTGGCTCGCCGCAACTATCACGAGCCCTTCCTGAACATCTCGTAGCGTTCCGCGAGAAAATCGCGACTGGGCCGGAGCTTCGGGGAGTGGGGAAGGTGAGCCACTTGCCGGCGATGGAAGCCCTGCAGTCCGTGCACGAGCATTGGGCCGTCTTCCTCCTCGAGCACGTCCTGGCGCACCTCGACCTCGAGATCCGGGCTCACGCCCAGCACGTGCGCGTCGAAGGCCGCGTGATGAAGCCCGCACAGCGTCAGCCCGTTGGGCACGATCGGCATCCCGCGCGGATGCCCATCGGGCAGGATGTGCGCAGCCTGGAGCAGCTCTTCGTGGCCCAGGCGGCAGATGGCGCAACGCGTGTGATAGGCATGCAGCACCCGGAGGCGAAACGACTTCTGGTGGAGGCGCACCAGCGACTGTCGGGTGACCCAGCGGCGCGTGTCCTCCAGCTCGGCCTCTGCAGCGATCGTCGCGCCCGAGAGCGGGCCGCTCAGCGCGGCTGGCAGGCCGATCTCGACCGTGAACGTCAGAGCCGCCGGATCGTCGTGCACGACGTACGCCGGCCACTCGGACGAATACCACCCCGGCGCCAGGCCGTAGAGGTAGACGAGCGGCGTCCGCGTTCGCATCGCCTCGCGCAGCCCCTCGTTTTCGGGATGTGCGCGATCCGTTCCGCGGTACTTGTAGAGGATCAATCCTTCTGAGTCCTGCTCATCTTCGTACGGCCGCGCCCGCCCCTCGACGATCGGCGCGGTGCGCATCGAGAGTGGTAATCGGCACACGGCGGGCTTGAAGATGCCCTGCTGGCTCACGAGAGGCACGCGTCGACCCTCGAAGTCGAAGCCCGCGAGCAACACGCGCCATGGGATTCCGTTCGGGTGGATCTGGCTCAGCCGAACAAGAAAGGCGAAGGCCCGCGTTCTGACGCGCTGGTCGGCGGCGTCTGCCGAGACTGGCCCCATGGACGGCGATGCACCGCGTATCCTGGGTCGGATCGGAGGTGCAAGTTCCTCTTGGTCGTGAGCGCTCGCTCGGCCCGCATCTCCCGCGCGCCCGTGTGGTGACGTCTGATCCTTCCCCGCCCCCGGGTCGATCCCCTGATGCCATCCAACAGCGCGGTCAGACGATCGTCAGTGCTCGTATCGCGCCGTCAACGCACGAGCGATCAGCGGCCGCCAGCGCCGCCGGGAGCCCGCTGCATCCGCTTGGTGTGCGGCCCTCGCCGCTGCCGGAATCACTGGGGCGAGCGCCCTCAGAACCTCGTTGACCGATGCGCCATCGGGGAACACGTCGAGGACGTCCGGATCGACAACGATCACGTTCGCTCCCTGAGCGTACCGAGCGGCGGTGACACCCCGCTCGCCCTTCGCGAAGTCATACTCCGCACGTATCGTGTCGCGATCGGCCTCGCCGAGCCCCGTCTTATTAGAGCAGCGTGGTCTTGCCCCGTCCGGGCGAACACCTGAGTTAAGCCGCTGCGCGGCGATTCCAGTATCGGTCCTCGTAGTCGACGGGGCTCATCATGTCGATGGCTGAGTGCCGACGCTGGCGGTTGTAGACGGCTTCGATCCAGTGAACGGTCGCCGTCCGTGTGCGAGCCCGGGTCGGCCATGACCGGGGCTCGATGAGCTCGAGCTTGTAGGTCGCGAAGAAGGACTCGGCGAGGGCGTTGTCCCAGCAGACGCCGGTCTTTCCCATTGACTGTTTCACGCCGTGCGCATCGCACAGTGCCCGGAACTCGGCCGAGGTGTATTGGCTTCCCCTGTCCGAGTGGAAGATGACACCCTCAACGTTTCCGCTGCGCGTAGCGACGGCCATCATCAACGCATCGCACACGAGCGATGCGCGCAAGTGACCGGCGAGGGAGAATCCGATCACGCGACGCGAGAAGACGTCGATGACCGTCGCCAGGTACAGCCAGCCCTCCCACGTGCGGATGTAGGTGATGTCGCCGACCCACAGCATGTCGGGGGACGGCGCTTCGAACTTCCCATGCACGAGATCGGGGATCGCCGGCGGTGTCGGTTCCGGTGTCGTCGTACGGACCCAGCGCGGTGGGCGACGACCTCGCAGGCCCGCTGCCTTCATCAACCGCGCTACGCGCTTGCGGCCGACCTCGTGGCCCTGGGCCTGCAACTCAGCCAGCACGCGGGGCACGCCGTATTGGCCGTCCGACGCCGCATGGATCGCCTTGATCTTCGCCAGCAGTGCCGCATCGTCTCGTTCACGCTGCGACGGCGGCCCGTCCTGCCACTCGTAGTAGGCGGTGCGGGAGACCTGGGCGATCCGGCAAAGCTGCGTCACCGAATACCGACGACTCTCCGCCTCGACGAACCGGTACCGGCTCATCGGGTCTCCATCGCGAAGAAAGCCGCCGCCCGCTTCAAGATGTCCCGCTCGTCGCGGAGCACCCGCACCTCGCGCCGCAACCGCCGCAGCTCCTCGCGCTCCTCGGTCGTCAGCCCCTCCCGTTCGCCCGCGTCGACCGCCACCTGCTCGACCCAGCGGCGCACCGCCGTCTCGCTCAGGTCCATCTCCCGACAAATCGTCGGGATCGTCCGGTCACCCTGTCGCACCAAGGCGACGACCTCGGCCTTGAACGAACTCGTGAACGATCGCCGTGGGCGGCGACTCGCTCCCTTGCCCTCCACCTTCTTCCGCATCCGAACACCCTCCTCGTGGGCTCACGCCCACATCTGGGGTGTTCGCCGGTCGGGGGCAAGTCCAACCCCAGCAGGGCTCTCTCAGCTTCGTCTGTCGGCTTGACCACGACGGCGGCACGGCACCATACTCGAGCATGTCGCGTGGTGCGGCCCCTGTCTCCCCTGAGGAGTTCATTCTGTCGGTGCTCTCGCCCGAGGATCGGCTGGAAGCGGCATTCGCCGTCGCGCGCGAGGCCTTCAGGGGCTCGACACTCACCCTCGATGACATCGAGGCGGCGGTGCGGAAGGTGAGGCGGCGGCGAGTGTCCGCCGGACGACGTGTCCGAGCGGGCCGTCGTTGACACCGGGATCATCGTCTCCGCTCTCGCGTTTGGCGGAACTCCACGTGCTGCCTTGCGCGAGTTGATTCGCCGATCCGTCCTGTTCGTGTCCCCGGCGCTCCTCGACGAGTACCGTGCGGTTCCGGGGGAACTGCTCGCGGCCCGCAAGATCACCCAGGAACAGTGGCGCGTCCTCGTCGCCGGGACGGGGGCCTTCGTCGCGAGCGCTCGGACAGTTACGCCCGCCGTTCGGGTTCGGGCTTGCCGTGATCCCGGTGACGACATGGTGCTCGAGTGCTGCGTCGCCGCGCGAGCAGACCTCCTCTTGACCGGTGATCGCGACCTCCTCGACCTCGATCGGGACCTTCTCGGCGCTGCGGGCCTCGGGAGCTTGCGCGTCCTCACACCGCGCGCCTATCTCGCATCAACCACACGAGTGCCAAGGAAGCCTCGGAGCAGGTAGCTCAACGACTGGCCGCTCAGCTGCGGCCGGGCAAGATCTCCACGACCCCTGGGGTGCTCGATTCGCTCCGCACGAACGCAGCATGCACTCGATTCATCCGGCGAAGGTAAGTCTCTGGATCTACATCGAGCATCCGCAACCGGGCCGAGCACCACGCACCCCGGAAGTGAATCCTGAGGCGACCGTCATTCGCAAGCGCGTTGCGGACCCAGTGGGCGCGCGCGCCATCCTCAACGACGACGATGATTCGGCCGCCGTCGTCGAGATATCCCACCGGGACGCGGCGCCGCTCACCCGATCGACGACCGACTGTTTCGACGATCAGCGCGTTTCCCCGCGTGTACGGAGGCCGCGGGATGCCAGCGAGAAGGGCTAGGTTGGTGACCGCGTTCGCGAGACGTACGACCGGCTTCGGAAGCTTCGGAAGTTGCATCTATGGCTCTCACACGCTCGGCGCCGCCTTGCGGAGGACGATCGCGGTGGCGAGCCCTTGGAAGCCCCCGCCGGCGATGGCGACGTCGACCCCGAGATCACCCGCGAGTGCCGGGCTGGGAAGGTGGGGACCGTACTCGGCCAGCCACAAGGACGGTGGAGAGTCCGACAGCGGCATGGAGCCCTCCTTCGACGACCGCACGTCGAGCACCGTCTAGCACGCGCAGCGGATGCCGTGGAGTAGCTCGGGCCTTCGCCTTGCCTCGAGTCCCTTCTCCAGTCAACCTGGGCTTTCCAAGGTCGGAGCGCGTTTCGTCAACCGAGGCTTCCGCTCGGACCTGAGGAGGACGCATGGATCTGTACATGCCGCTTGCGGAAGCGATGCGAACCCAGCGCTCCATCCGCCGCCTCAAGCCCGATCCGGTCGATGATGCCTTGATCATGAAATTGCTCGAACTCGCGCTCAAGGCACCCTCGGGCGGCAACCGCCAGAACGCGGAATTCGTCGTCGTACGAGACCCAGCGGTCAAGAGAGGACTTGGGCGGCTGAACCGCGTCGCGTGGGGTATGTACGGTCGAATCTGGAAGTTCTTCGCCAGGAACGACGCGAAGACCCTCCGCGCCATGAAGGCGGTAGACTGGGAAGCCGATCACTACGCAGAGATCCCCGTCCTCATCGTGGCGTGCCTCCGATGGACGGCGTACGGCCCCATCGTGAGCGGATGGCGTCCACCCTTTCCCCCGTTTCTCGCGGGCATCTACTACGGCTCCATCTTTCCAGCAGTGCAAAATCTGCTGCTTGGAGCCCGAGCGGCGGGCCTCGGTGCTTCGCTGACGGTCATGCCTCTGTGGAGCGTCTCGCTCGCACGTCGCGTTCTCGACCTGCCGTTGTGGGTGTCTCCGGTGGCGGTCATCCCGATTGGTTGGCCCGTCGGACGCTATGGCCCGACCACCCGGGTTCCCGTGGGCGACGCGGTGCATTTCGACCAGTACGGCAACAGGCCGTACCGGGGGATGACGGCCGACTCCCTCGCAACCGGCGGTGGCGCGGTGTAGACGCGTCTCTTCGCGTCGGCTTGGCGTGGTAGGACGCGACTTTGTCGGACCGGTCACGTTCTCCCAGGCCACCTCGGCACCGATCTGGTTAAAGCAATACGGCGACTCGATCCGAACTGTGCTTACCCGACGCTTTCGTTGTTCACACCGAGGGCCAGCACATGCGTGGCCGGCGAACGGCAGGACCCCCGACGGATGAGCAGCTACGTGGTGACGGGTGCGACCGGGTTCATCGGTCGCCACACGGTGCGGGCACTCCTCGCGCGCGGTGGTGTTTGCCACTTGGTGGTGCGCGAGGAGTCGTGGCATCGCCTGGATCGCCTGCTGGACGAGTGCGACGCGGCACGCGAACGAATCCATGCCCTAGTGGGCGACGTCACGCGGCCCGACGTCGGGCTGTCGCGCGACCAGGTTGCCGCCCTGCGGGGCGGTGTCGATCACTTCCTCCACCTCGCCGCGGCCTGCGACTGGCGCACAGCCGAGGCCACGGCCCTGGCGGTGAACGTCGAGGGCACACGGCATGCGATCGAGCTGGCGCGGCAGCTCCAGGTCGAGGGCGGCTTCCATTTCCTCAGCTCCATTGCCGTCGCCGGCCGGTACGCGGGCCGCTTCACCGAGCACATGCTCGACGAGGGGCAGGCCTTCGACCACGCCGTCGGCGAATCGAAATGTCGCGCCGAGGCACTGGTGCGCGCGGTTCGCGACCTGCCCTTCCGCATCTACCGGCCTGGCATCGTCGTGGGCGACTCGCGCACCGGCGCCGTGGACGAGGCCGACGGGCTCTACCGTCTCTTCCCCTTCATCCATGAGCTGCGTGGTCTGCTGCCGCAGTGGGTACCACTCGTCGGTCTCGAGGGTGGAGTCCTTCCCGTCGTGCCGGTCGACTTCGTGGCCGCGGCGATCGACCACCTGGCACACGCGCCGGGCCTCGACGGCAAGACCTTCCAACTGGTGGACCCGGGGGCACCCACAGCGGGAAAGGCCTTCAACGTCCTCTGCGCGGCGGCGCACGCTCCCGGGTTCGTCCTACGGCTCGGCGTGCCCGACCTGACGTCGTTCCTCCCGGGCCCGGTGCGGGAGCGGCTGCCGCACGCAATCCGCCTCCTGCCCGAGGGGATCCTGACCGAGCTGGGCATCCCCCCCGAAGCGCTCGCGTCGATCTACGGCAGGACGGTCTTCGATGCGGCCGAAGCCCGCGCGGCGCTGGCGGGATCCGGAGTCACGTGTCCGCCGTTCGAGAGCTACGCGGCACGCCTCTGGCAGTACTGGGAGGATCACCTCGACCCGCAGGCGCACCGTCCGGCAGCGCGCCGCGGCCGCCGGCGTCAGCTCGACGGCCAGGTGGTCGTCGTCACAGGCGCCTCGGGTGGTATCGGGCGCGAGGTGGCGCGCCAGGTGGCGGCGCTCGGCGGCCGGCCGCTCCTGCTGGCACGGCGCCAGAAGGAGCTCGCCGAACTGGCGGCCGAGATCCGCGACGCGGGTGGCCAGTGCGGCGATTACCCCATCGACCTGACCGACCTTGACGCCTGCGACCGTGTCGTCGAGCGCATCCTCGCCGAGCATGGCCGGATCGACGTCCTGGTCAACAACGCCGGGCACTCGATTCGCCGCGCGGTCGAGCTGTCGCTGCACCGTTTCCACGACTTCCAGCGCACGATGCAGCTCAACTACTTCGCGCCGGTGCGTCTCATCCTGGGGGTCCTGCCCGGCATGCGCGTGCGACGCCAGGGGCACATCGTCAACATCTCGACGGCCGGGGTGCAGTTCGGCGCCCCGCGCTTCGCGGCCTACGTCGCCAGCAAGGCAGCCCTCGACGCCTTCTCGCGCACACTCGCCACCGAGGTGATGGGCGACGGCATCCACGTGACGACGGTCTACATGGGCCTCGTCCGCACGCCGATGATCGAACCGACCCGCGTCTATCGCCACGTACCGGCGCTGAGCCCCGCGCGAGCCGCCCGCCTGGTGGTCGATGCGCTGCGTACGCGGCCCGCCACGGTGTCGACCCCGTTCGGGACGTTGGCCGAGGTGCTGCACGTCCTCGCGCCGGATGCCTCCGACCGGATGCTCAACGTCCTGTACCGGATCTTCCCGGCCGGGGATTCGCCGGACCAGGGCCGGAGCGGAACGACCTGACCGGCGACGGTCAGCGGCAAACACCCTGCGCGACGAGCGCCTCGACCTCGGACTCGGCGAGCCCCAGCACGCGCGTCAACACCTCCACGGTTTGCGCGCCGAGGCCGGGCGCGGGCGCGGCCGGCGCCATGCGCATGCGGCTCATCCGAATCGGATTCGCGGTGTGGCGCGCCGCGCCGGCCTCGGGGTGCACGACGGTGACGAATGCGCCCCGCGCCGCCAGGTGAGGGTCGGCGCGATGCTCCTCCGGACCCTGCACCGGCATCGCCGAGACACCGGCGGCCTGGAGGATGGCGGCGGCTTCTTCGGGCCCCCGCGCCCGCGTCCAGGTGGCGACCCGCTCGTCGAGCACGGCGCTGTCGGCAAGGCGACCCTCGAGGGTCGCGAGCCGCGTCTCCGGCGGCCACCCCACCACCTGCCGGAAGCGCTCCCAGGCGTCATCGCCGACTACGGCGATAGCGCACCACATATCCTCGCCCTTGCACGGGTAGACCCCGTGCGGACAGGCGTAGTCGACGGCGTTGCCACGCTGGCGGGTCGGCCGGCCGGTCAGCGCCCGCTCGAGATAGAACTCGCCCATCACGCTGTCCATGCCCGAACTCCGCGAGTCACCGCGACCTACCCGAGCCGTCGTCCGCAAATCAACCCGCCGGAGCTCCCGCTCCCCATCGGCAGGGAACGCATGCTACGGAGGGTCGTGGCTCTCGCGCCGCGCCTCGAGGGCAGCATCTGGCTCCGCCACGGACGCTCGATCGGCTTCGCCGAGTACGGCGTTCCGCTCGGCACGCCCGTGCTGTGGTTCCACGGCACCCCGGGCGGGCGTCACCAGATTCCGCCCGCGGTGCGGCTCGCCGCCGGGCAGCGTGGCGTGCGGCTGATCGCTCTCGAACGACCCGGCGTGGGCACCTCGACACGGCACGTCTACTCTTCGGTCCTCGGATGGGCAGACGACGTGGAGGAGGTGACGAATCATCTCGGCCTGCCGCGCTTCGCCCTGATCGGCCTCTCTGGGGGCGGCCCCTACGTGCTCGCGTGCGCATATCGACTCCCCGAACGCGTGGTGGCGGGCGCGGTGCTGGGCGGCGTCGCGCCGGCGCGCGGCGACGACGCGATCCCGGGCGGATTGATGGCCGTGGCGGTCGCCCTCTCCCCCGTCCTCGAGGCCGCGCGGGAGCCGCTCGGCCACCTCGTGTGGCGTCTCTTCCGAACCCTCGGGCCGATCTCCTCGGAAGCCTTCGACGCCTTCATCCGGTTCCTGCCGGAAGGGGATCAGGTGGTGTACCGGCGGCCCGAGATGAAGGCGATGTTCCTCGACGACCTGGACCGCGCGTCGCGCCGGCAGCTGCACGCCCCGATCTACGACATCCTCCAGTTCACCCGGCCCTGGGGGTTCTCGCTGCGCGACGTGCACGTGCCGATCCGCTTCTGGCATGGTGACGCCGATCCCATCGTGCCCCTCGTACACGCCGAGCACATGGCGGCGCTGGTCCCGGATGCCGCTTTGCGGGTGCGCGCCGGCGAGGGACACATCGGGAACCTCGACGCGGCGCACGAGGTATTGGACGCGATCCTCGGCCTGTGGGACAGGGCGCCCGGGTCGGATGTGCGAGAGGCAGGCACGACGACACCCGCGGACGCACGCGAGTCGCGTTGAGTCTCGACGACCACACGTGCGGCTGGATCGCGCAGCTTCCGGCGCCGCCACCTCCACGGCCGCTCGCTGGCCGCGAGCGCGCGGACTGCATCGTGATCGGCGCCGGGTTCACCGGGCTCGCGGCCGCCCGCCAGCTCGCCCTGCACAGGCCGGACTGGCGCATCGTCGTGCTCGAGGCCCGGCGGGTCGGATCGGGAGCGTCCGCGCGGAATTCGGGGTTCATCGTCGATCTGGGCCACTTCGTCCCTGCGGTCGGTGTCGACGGCAACCGGCGAATGGCCCGCATCGCTCGTGCCGGGCTCGACCGGCTCCGCGCACTCGTGCGGGCGCATGACATCGAGTGCACGTGGACCGAGGGCGGCCGCCTGCACGGAGCAGCCAGCGACGTGGGGTTGCGAGCGCTCGAGCGCTTCCTGCGGGGCCTGGACGCCATGGGCGAGCCGTACGACGCGCTCGATGCGGCCGCGATGGCGACGCGCACGGGGACGGGCCACTACCGCGCCGGCGCGCACACGCGCGGCACGGTGACCATGCAGCCGGCCGCCTTGGTGCGCGGGATCGCGAGCACCCTGCCGGAGAATGTGGAGATCTTCGAGGACTCGGCCGTCGCGCGCGTCGGAGGCGGGCGGCCGTTCCACCTCACCGTCGCCGGCGGCGGGGAGATCGCCGGTGACCGCCTCTTCCTCGCCGCGAATGCGTACACCCCGGCGCTGGGCTTCCTGCGCCGGCGCATGTTTCCGCTCTTCACCTTCGCCAGCCTGACGCGCGTGCTCACGCGCGACGAGCAGTCGACCCTCGGGGGGGCTGTCGAGTGGGGCCTCGTCCCCGAGGAGCCCATGGGCACGACCGTCCGCCGCACCCGCGACCAGCGCATCCTCGTGCGCAACACGGTGCACTACGCGCCCAGCTTGCGGGTGAGCGCCCGGGTGCTGGGCGCGGTTCGCACGGCTCACCGGCGCACGTTCCTCGAGCGCTTCCCGATGCTCCAGAAAGTCGAGCTCGAGTACACCTGGGGCGGCGCCATGGGAATCACGCTGAACGGCGCCCACTACTTCGGCCGGCTGGGTCGGAATCTCTACGCCGCCGCAGGCTGCAACGGGGTCGGGGTCGCGCTCGGCACGGCAAGCGGCGCGCTGCTCGCCGACCTGGCGGTTGCCGCCGACTCGGACCTGCTGCGCGACATCCTGGCCCTGCCGCGACCGTCCTGGATCCCGCCCGAGCCGTTCCTGGGCGTCGGCCTGCGTCCGGTGTTGGGGTTCCTGCGCCGGCGCGCGCGGAGCGAGCTCTGACCGGAACTCGCTCGGAGTGCGCGATTCGGTCGGAAGGAGCGATATCGTCAAGAGTGGTGGATCGCCTGAAGGACGGCTCCAGCCCGAGCTAGCGTCTTCGGCACCATCGGAGGCGAGGACAGCGTTGACAGAGCCGCCCCTGCCCCTACGCTATGCAAGTAGGACTTTCGTACCCATGGCAAGCGCTGCAACCAAGGTTGGGCCGAAGTTCCAGGTCACTATCCCGAAGAACGTTCGAGATGCGGTCGGCCTCAAGGTGGGCGACCTGGTCGAGCCTCCGTGGGACGTGACGGTATCGTCCTTCGCCAGAAAGTTCTCATCGACAAGCCAGTCAGCCTGACGCGGCAACTCGAGGAGTCAGAAGCGGCAGTGAAGGCGGGGAGGGTCCTCGGACCGTTCAGGTCGGCCGGCGCCGCAATGAAGGCCGTGAGGGCCCATGCGCGCCGTCCTGACCGAAACCGTTCGCCGCTGATCTGATCGCGAGTCCACCGGAGGTCCAGAAGGTCTTCGGCAAGCAGCTCGCCAACCTCCTCCGCGACCTGCGCCACCCCTTTCCTGCGAGCGAAGAAGTGCGAGGAGCGCACGGGCCGCTGGTAAGCCCGGATCAACGACGACTGGCGCATGTACTTCACCATCGAGAGGGACGCCTATGTGCTGCGAGCGATCACCCCGCACCCCAACTTGCTCGCTCCCTCGCGCGCTCCGCGACGCTCGTCAAAGCGTCGCGGTCGCGCTCTCCCCCTTGGAATCAGTGGGTCACTGCCCTGCGTACGCATCGGTCAGTCTCCCATCCAGTCACCATGCCCATGCCTGCCCGTGCCTGCCGGTGGCTCAGCGCTGACGCCTAACCGTCGAATCTTCCAAGAAACGAGCACCCGCCGGAACCTCCCGGCAACCTCCTGCGTCCTTTCGTAATTCGTTCCGACCCACTGATGGAAAATCAGTGAGTCGGCGCGGTCTTCGTAACGCGAGCGAATCCGCTCACCGCAATGTACACAAGTTGCGGCCTTGAGTTTCCATCGCGTAGCATCAGCTGAAGTGAGGAGAGCGCGCGACAGCCATGATGGCACGGATGCATCGGACCATCCAGCGCACGCTGGCCGTTCACCCGCGCGCCTTCTCCGATGCCGAGAGGTCTGCGCACGCACGGGACTGTCTCGGACAACACTCTGGCGTCTGGAGTGTCGGGGGCAATTTCCTTCCAGCCGCCAACTCACCACGAACACGGTGGGGTGGCTGGAGGCCGAGGTTGAAGATTGGATCGCGACCCGTGTGTCCCGCCGTGAGCGCCACAAATGAGGTGACGGTGATTCGTCCGATATCCTTTGCGGCGTGGCACCTCCCGTCACGGAGCGAAGCCTTCCGGCGGTGGCCGGTACCAGCGCCTTCACCTTCCCCACTCCTCACCCGAACAGACGATGCGGCCCGCGAAACACCTCCTTGCGGTGCCACGTCGCAAACTCCGCGCGGACCGGTGGCACGCCCGCTTGCGGCCCCACAAGGGGCGCACCGCTGACCCGAAGGAAGCGGGCCTCCCATTCCCCGCCGCCCCGGAAGCCGCGGGACACGAGCACTTTCTGACCGTCGAGATCGCGATCGCTCTGAGGTCGAACGCCTTGTGGTGCAACGAACAGAGGGAGAGACCGTTCGCGACCACGTCTGGGCCGCCGTGCGAGAACCACTTCACGTGCGCGGCCTCGATGCCGACGCTGATCTTCCCAAGCTGGACGTCGCCGGTTCGACCCTGGCCGCCGCTCTCTCGCAAGCTTGGATCCGCCCGGGGGGGTCGATCGCCGTGTGGCCCGGCTCCCGGAGCGGTCATGAGTCGCGGGCGACACTCTTGAGCCCTTTCGCCACCGTCTCGAGTACCCGTCGTGAAAGCGATTCCTCGCCGACCGCGCGTGCGAGGATCAGCGCGCCCACCATTGCCGAGAAGAGCTGAATCGCCACGTCGTGGCGTCGTGATGCCGCCTTCGCCGGGACCAGGCCGGCGAGGACCTCGAGACCCTCCTCGAGTCTCTTCGTGAAGACTTCCCGGGCCTTCCTCGACTGCCGAGGGAGATCGGAGCCGAGGGCTGCGACGGCGCACCCCTTGCCGAGCGCATTTCGATGGCGCGGCGACAGGTAGCCGTCGATGATGCTCTCGAGGGCGCGACGCTTGTCGGCTCCGCTGGCGCCCTGCACCCACAACGCGTTCGACTCGTCCAGGACCAGGCGCAAGGCCTCCACGACGACGGCCTCCTTCGATCCGAACTGGCTGTAGAAGGCACCGTGCGTGAGGCCGGCGGCCTCCGTGATGGCATCGACGCCGGCGCCGTCAATCCCGTGTTCCCGGAAAAGCCGCGCTGCCGCGGTGAGGATCCGTTGGCGATTTTCGGCCGCCGCCTGCCTGGATACACGCACGAGATGGTCCTCCGTCGCCCTTGACTCGTTTGATGGCGCTCGTCATGATTCGGTCGCTGATTGGTGACGGGCGTAATGAAACCCATACTTAGCCATCGGCCGCGAGGATCGCAAGCGCCTCGCGAGCGCCGGGAGGATCCATGGCGGACTGGAAGCAAACGTTCTGCATCCTCTGCTACGTGAACTGCGGCCTCGAGGTCGCGACGGAGGGGGGCAAGATCACCCGGGTGCGGGGCGATCGCGCGAACGCGCGCTCGCAAGGATACCTCTGCCAGAAGCCGCAGCGCCTGCAGTGGTACGGCGACCACGCCGACCGCCTGACGATGCCGCTTCGCCGCCGCCCCGACGGCACGCACGAGGCGATCTCGTGGGAGACGGCGTTCACCGAGATCGCCGCCCGCCTGAACGCGATCCGCGCCGAGCACGGCGGTGAGGCGTTCGCGTTTTACGGCGGCGGTGGGCAAGGCAACCACCTCGGCGGCACGGGCTTCCTGGCGCTTCAGGGCGCGCTCGGCGCGACCAAGTACTTCAACGCGCTCTCGCAGGAGAAGACCGGTGATTTCTGGGTGAACGGGCGGCTCTACGGCAATCAGCTCTGCCACACGGCGGAGGACGTCGAGCACACGGACCTGCTCGTGGTGCTCGGATGCAATCCCTGGATGTCGAACGGCTTCCAGGGGGCGCGGAACGAAGTGAACGAGATCAAGAAGGCGCCCGGCCGTCGCATGATCGTCATCGACCCCCGCCGTACGGAGGTCGCAGACGTCGCCGACATCCACTTGCCGCTCCGACCCGGCACGGACGCCTTCCTGCTCGCGGCGATCCTGGCGATCATTCTCAAACGGGGTGGCGAAAACGCCGCGTTCCTTTCCCGGCACACCGTCGGCTGGGAGGACGTTCGGGCGGTGCTCGCCCGCACGCCGATCGAGGCGTGGGTGGCGCACGCCGGAGTCCCGCTCGCCGACGTCGAGCGCGTGGTCGACATGATCCTCGCGGCGCGCTCGATGGTCGTCAGGGTGGAGCTCGGGATCCAGCAGAGCCGGCATTCGACGCTGAACTCCTACCTCGAAAAGCTCCTCTACCTCGTGACCGGGAACTTCGGCCGGCCGGGGACGAACGGCATCCATACCTGGCTCCTCCCGCTCTTTCGCGACTCGCAGGGCGAGCGCTCGAGCGTGACGGGCCAGGAGGTCATCGGCGGCCTCCTGCCGACGAACCGGTTCGCCGACGAGGTCCTGACCGACGACCCGCGGCGCGTGCGCGCACTCTGGGTCGAATCCACAAACCCGGCGAACACGACCTCGGATACCACCCGCTTCGAGGCCGCGGTTCGCGCGCTCGACCTCTCTGTCGTCGTCGACGTCGCCTACACGGAGACGGCCGAGCTCGCACACTACGTGCTGCCGGCGGCGGCGCAGTACGAGAAGTGGGAGACGACGCTCTTCAACTTCGAGTGGCCGCGGAACTTCTTCCACCTCCGCGCCCCGCTCTTCGAGCCGCTTTCGGGGACGCTCCCGGAGCCCGAGATCTACGCCCGACTGCTGCGGGCCATGGGCGACCTGCCCGATGGCGACGCGCTCGCCGAGCTGCGTGCGCTGGCCGCGGAGGACCGCGGCAAGATGATGCAGCGCGCGTTCCAGATGTTCGTCGAGAACCCGAAGCTGGTGCCGGTCGCGCCGATGCTCCTCTACCGGACGCTCGGCCCGACGCTGCCGGACGGCGCGGCGGCGGCGGCGCCGCTCTATGCAGGCTGCCAGCAGACGGCAATGGAGCATACCGTCGCGGTCCAGCGCGCCCTCGAGACGACCGTGCCTCCGCCGCTCCTCGGCGACGCGCTCTTCGAGAAGATGCTCGCCAGTCGCTCGGGCTTCGTCTTCACGGCGCACGAGTACGACGAGATCTTCCAGCTCGTGAAGCACCTCGACGGCAAGATTCATCTTGCCGTGCCCGAGCTCCTCGACTGGCTCGCACGGCTCGACCCGGCGGCCGACCAGATCGATCCCGCGTATCCGTTCACGCTGGTCGCCGGGCAGCGACGGATGCACAACGCGAACCAGATCTTCCGCACCCCGGCCTGGCGGAAGAGCGATCCGGACGGAGCGCTCCGCATCCATCCCGACGACATCGCCGCGGTCGGCGGAACCGACGGCGGTTGGATGGCGGTGTCGACGCGGACCGGGCGCCTCGTGTGCCGGGTCGAGAGCGACCCGTCCATGCGGCGCGGCCTGGTCGCGCTGCCGCACGGCTACGGCCAATCGTATCCCGACGGACAGGGCGGCCGCATCGTCGACGGCCCGCGCCTGAACTTCATCACCGCCCACGACGACTGCGACCCGATCGCGGCGACCCCGTATCACAAGAACGTCGCTGTCCACCTGGCGCCGGTCATCGGTGCGGAGGCCGAAGCGGCGGAGGCGGCATCCGCACGCGTGCGGGCGGTCGCGGCGGCACACGTGAACGCGGCATGAGTCGCGGAGAGATCCGATGACGACCGAACAGCGAACGCCCGAAGTGCGAATGACCGTCGACGGTCACGTCTGCGTGATCTCGCTGGACAACATCGCGAAGAAGAACGCCATCACCCCGGAGCTGATGGACCAGCTGTCGAAGCATCTGACGACCTTCGAGAACGACGACAGCCTGTGGGTCGCGATCATGGATCCGGCGGGCGAGCACACGACCGCCGGCCTGGACATGCCCAAGTTCTTCGGCCCCACCGCCACGGCGAAGCCCATCCCGAAGGATCAGGTCGACCCGTTCGCCCTCCACAGACGCACGGCCAAGCCGGTGATCTCCGTGGTGCACGGCATCACCTACACGATCGGGATCGAGATGATGCTGGCGGGCGACATCGTCATCGCGGCCGACACGGCGCGGTTCTGTCAGCTCGAGTCGAAGCGCGGGATCGCGCCGCTCGGCGGTGCGCACTTCCGCTATCTGACCCGTACGGGCTGGGGCAACGCGATGTACCACCTGTTCCTCTGCGACGAGTTCGATGCCCAGGAGGCTTTGCGGATCGGGTTCGTGCAGGAGGTCCATCCGTACGGCAAGCACCGTGAGCGCGCGATGGAGATCGCGCGACGGATTTGCCAGTGCGCGCCCCTCGGGCTGCGGGCGACGAAGAAGGCGGCGCTGACGTACCTCGAGCAGGGAGAGCGGGCGGCGATCGAGGCCATTCCGTCCATCGAAAAGGCCGTCTTCGCCACCGAGGACTTCAAGGAAGGCGTTCAATCCTTCATCGAACGGCGCGAAGCGCGCTTCCAGGGGCGGTGACTCGATGAAGGCCGAGACAGCGCTCGTCACGGGAGCCTCGTCAGGTATCGGCGAAGCAACGGCAGCGCGCCTCACGAAGGCCGGCTACAGGGTCTACGGCACCAGCAGGCGTGGAGCCCAGGCGGGCCAGCGACCATTCCCGATGCTGCCGCTCGACGTGACCAGCGACGACTCCGTCGACGCCGCCGTCAGGGAAGTGATACGGCTGGACGGACGCATCGACCTGCTCGTGAACAACGCCGGCTTCGGTGTCGCTCCCGCCGGAGCGGAGGAGAGCTCGATCGAACAGGCCCGGGCGATCTTCGATACGAACTTCTTCGGGATCGTCCGGATGACACGAGCTGTGGTGCCCCACATGCGACGCCAGGGGGGCGGTCGTATCATCAACATCGGCTCCGTGTTGGGCTTCCTACCGGCGCCGTACATGGCGCTCTACTCCGCGAGCAAGCACGCGATCGAAGGATATTCGGAATCCCTCGACCACGAGCTCCGCACGAGAGGCATCCGGGTCTCAGTCGTCGAGCCTGCGTACACGAGGACACAGTTCGAGGCGAGCTTGCTGGAACCCGACTCGAAGCTCGACGAGTACGAGGCGGTTCGTGTGGCCTTGAGTAAGAGAATGAAGGACCTGCTCGCGGAGGCCGATGAGCCCGGCGTCGTCGCCGCCGTGGTGCTGAAGGTCGCTTGCGCGGCGCGCCCGAAGCTCCGATACACAGCGGGTAGCCTCGCGGGTCGCGTGGGGTTGCTGCGCAGATTTGCACCCGCTCGCCTGGTGGACGCCGGAATTCGAAGAGACCTGCTGCTCGACACGTTGGCGGCATCGCCGCGCCGCATTCCGGTCGTGGCCACGTCGACCCGGTAGCCAAGTGCGCGGAGGTGCCATGAGCTCGAGGGGAGATCGAACGTGAAACCCGTTTGCCTGGTGATCGGTGCCGGTGCGGGCATCGGCGGAACTGTCGCCCGACGCTTCGCCCAGGAGGGCTATCACGCATGTCTGTGCCGTCGCAGTGACGCGGACGGATTGAATGGACTGGTGGACGCGATCAAGAGCGACGGAGGTTCGGCAACGGGCTTTCTCCTCAACGCCGTCGAGCCGAACTCCATCGAAGAGCGAGTTGCCGCCATCGAGGCCGGCATCGGTCCAATCGAAGTGGCGGTCTACAACCTGGGTGCCCAGATTGGCGACAGGGCGTTGAAGGACACGTCGCCCAAGGCTTTCGAAACAGGCTGGCGGCTGGGGACGTTTGCTCTCTTTCGCCTTGCGTCGGCCGTGTGCCCTCTGATGGAAGGGCGAGGCAAGGGGACGATCCTCGTGACCTCATCGACAGCGGCGATGCGTGGCAACGGGGGTCAACATTCGCATGCGGCTGCCATGGGGGGACGGCGAATGCTCTGCCAGTCACTCAATGCGGAGTTTGCGTCGAAGGGAATCCACGTCGTCCATATCGTGATCGACGGCGCCGTGGATGCGCCCGACACCCTGGGGAAGATGCTGGGACCAGAGAGGTTCCAAGCGCTGCGAGAGACCCGAGGCAAGGAACATGACGGCCTCATGCTTCCCACGCACATCGCGGAAACCTATGTCCACCTCGCGAAGCAACACCGATCCACGTGGACGCACGAGATCGACCTGCGGGCGTTCTCCGACCGCCCATGGTGGAATCACTGAGGGAAGCCAGCAACGCATGGAACGCAACCGGAGGTAGACGGAGCATGACTCGATCCGACAAGCGCGACACGCAGCCTTCACGAGACGTTGCCATCATCGTCGGGGGTGGCCCCGGCATCAGCGCGAGCTGCGCCAGGCTATTCACGGACAGCGGCATGCGAGTCGGCATCGCAGCCAGGGACCCTGACAAACCGGTCCTGCAGAATCTCGAGAAGACGCACGGCGTGCGCCGCTACGCGTGCGATGCAAGCGAGCCTGCGGCCGTGGAGCTGCTCTTCCAGAGTGTCGTTCGAGACCTCGGGGCTCCCACCCTCGTCGTCCACAACATCGACGGTCGGATGCTCGGTATCTTTCGGAAGGGGATCACCGAAGCCGACCCGAGCATGGCGCTCGAGACTCTGAGAAACTCGGCGTTCAGCGCGTTCCTGGTAGGTCAGCAGGCGGCTCGGCTGATGCGCGAGAACGAACCCGATGCCAACGGCGCAAAAGGAACGATCATCTTCACCAACGCCAGCGCGGCGCTGAAAGGCTTCCCGTTGAGCGGTGCCTTCGCGATGGCGTGTCAGGCCAAGGCAGGACTTGCACAGAGCATGGCAAGGGAACTGATGCCGGAGGGCATCCACGTCGCGAATGTGCCGATCGATGCCGCGATCGGATGGACGCAGGAAGACGGCACGCGCGCGCACCGACTGGCAGGGACGAGCGTCGACGACAACATGGCCGACCCGGACTACATCGCGGAGGCCTACCTGCAGCTGCATCGGCAGCACCGGTCGACGTGGGCGTTCGAGGTTGTGCTGCGACCGTGGGTCGAGAAATGGTGATGGATCAACCGTCGATCTTGTCCGAGGCGTTCTTGTGCCCCGACCATTTCGGCAGGCCGTCATCGACGTCGACGACGCGCTGTCCGTAGAAGATGTGGCAGGTCGGCCGAAAAGCTTTGGGAACCTCGCCCTTCGCGCCGAAATCGAAGAGCGTCGGGAACGCGAGCCACATGCGCCGCCCTTCGTCGGCGATCGGCGTGCCGCAAAGCGCGCAGCTCACTTTGCAAGGAGGCACGCGCCCGGGCCGGTCGAGCCCGCCGGAATAGAAGCGGAGATGCTCGATCCCGCGAACCATTCGGACATGGCGCTTCGTGAAGATCGCGGCCCACTGCATGGGGGCACCGTGCAATGTCTGGCAGTTCCGGCAGTGGCAGATCTTGGCATCCACCGGATCGGCGCCGACCTCGTAGCAGACCGCGCCGCAATGGCAGCGTGCGCGGTAGCGCGCGACGAACGTCTCGTCGTCGACCGTGGCGTAGTCGGGACCGAGATCGCTCATCGCCGTCTTGATTCGTTGGATAGCGGTCGTCCTGCTTACCGCCGAGGAGAATGCGTTCATGCCTGAGATCACCCTCGACGTCTACAAGGCAATGGTTGGTCAAGAGGTGGGCGTCTCTCGCTGGATCCAGGTGGCGCAGGACCGCATCGACACCTTTGCGGATGTGACCGAGGACCACCAGTTCATCCACGTGGATCCGGAGCGTGCCAAGGCGACGCCGTTCGGTGGCACGGTCGCGCACGGCTTCCTGACCATATCTCTGCTTGCGCCGATGGCCTTCGACGCCCAGCCGACCCTTGCCGGAACGGTGATGGTCGTGAACTACGGCTTCGACCGTCTGCGCCTCATCGCTCCGGTCCGCGCGGGGAGTCGCATCCGCGGACGCTTCGTGCTCAAGGAAGTGGTGGACCGCGGGCCAAAGGAGATCATGGCCAAGACACAGGTGACCGTAGAGATCGAGGGCGGCGACAAGCCGGCCCTGGTGGCGGATCTGCTCGGCCTCACCCGTTTCGCCTGATCGCTGTCCGTCATGCTTGCTGACAATCGATGACGAGCGTCGTCAAAAGCGAGATTGGCCGCTGCTGCTACAACCCCGCCCCCTCTTCGACGCCTTCTGGAGCGAGGGGCTCGACGTGAATGACCGAGCGGTGTTGGCGAGGCGACTCGACGCGGCGGGGCTCGACGCAAGGCGCTGCTCGAAACGGCCGATGCCGCGGAGCACGCCGAGCGGCTCGAGAAGAACATGAGGCTCGCCGGCGATCGCGGCGTTTTCGGGTCCCCGACCTTCATCGTCGGTGAAGACGTGTTCTTCGGCAACGACCGGCTCGAGTTTCTCGAAGAGCGACTCCGGAGCTGACGCTGGCGGCGCACGGAAAGGAGCAACCGGTGAAAGAGAACCGTCCCGTCGCGTTGATCACCGGCGCAGGCCCAGGCACCGGAGCCGCGATGGCCCGCCGATTCGCCCGCGGCGGCTACTCGGTTGCGATGCTCGCCCGGAGCCGAGAGAGGCTGGACGCGCTCGAGCGCGAGATCGAGCACTCGCGCGGCTATGCCTGCGACGTGACCGACGAAGCGCAGCTCGACGCCACGATCGAGCGAGTGCGCGCGGAGCTTGGCCCGCCGAGGGTCCTGATCCACAACGCCGTGGGCGGCGCCTTCGGCACGTTCCTCGAGATCGAGCCCGAGGTGCTGAATCGGAATTTCCAGGTCAACACGATGGCGCTTCTCCATCTGGCCCGGCGACTGGCGCCCGCGATGATCGACGCGGAGGAAGGAGCCATCATCGTCACCGGGAACACGTCGGCGCTGCGAGGGAAGGCGAAGTTCGCCGGCTTTGCGCCGACCAAGGCGGCGCAACGGATCCTCGCCGAGGCGATCGCTCGCGAGGTCGGGCCGAAAGGCGTGCACGTCGCGTATGTCGTGATCGACGCCGTCATCGACCTCGAATGGACGCGAGCGATGGTTTCGAAGCTGGCAGGAGACCCTTTCTTCATCCAGCCCTCCGCGATCGCCGAAGAGGTGTGGCACGTGGCCCAGCAGGAGCGGTCCGCGTGGTCGTTCAACGTCGAGATCCGGCCGTTCGCGGAGCCGTGGTGAGGACGTCATGAGCCAGCTTCGGATATTCTCGTACCTGCCGAACCCACGGATCTGGAAGGCGACGATCGCCGCTCGCCTATGCGGCGTGGAGATCGAAGTCCGCGGAGCGCCGCCCACCGAGCTCCAGTCCTGGCTCTGGGACTTCGACGCGCGGCCGCTCTTGCCGGCCGACGACTCCGAGCCCGCGGGCGAGCAGATCGGTCGAACCGGCTTCAAGGGAGTGAAGCTGCGGAAGACCCGCGCCTTTCTCGAAGCGCATCCGTTCGGCACCGTCCCGGCCGCGTTCAGCCCGGACGGCACCATCGGCATCTTCGAGTCGAACAGCATCATGCGAGCGGTCGCCCGGCTCGGCGAGGGACGCTTCCCGCTCTACGGGCAGGATCCCTACGAGGCGTCGCGTGTAGACAGCTTCCTCGACGCGAGTCTCGTCTTCGCTCGCGATGCGCAGACGTACTTGCTGTCGCTGCTCGATGGATCCGTCTCTGCCGAGATTCAATCGCGAGCCCAGGATGCTCTCGCCACCTATCTCGGCGGGATCAGCCTGGCGCTCCTTCCGGAGCGCCACTTCTTGGTCGGCGAGAAGATCACTCTCGCCGACATCTGCTTCGTCGCCGAGCTCGCGCTCTTCTCGAACGAGCGAGCACGGAGAGACGTGCTCGAACGACGAGGCCTCTCGCCAGTCCTCGACGGGATGAGGAGCGACGCGGGGTACACCCGGGCCTTCGCGCATTTCGATCGCTTGCGGAAGCATCCCGCGTTCGCCCCCGACGTCGAGCCGTATCTCGAAAAGATCGACCGTACGGCTTAGCGAGACGCGCATGCCTCGTGACGACCGACGCGTGGTCAAGTTCCTCTTCACTACGGCGACACCATGAGCCACGACGTACCGCCGGCCGGCTTTGAGCCTCACGACCGCAAGAGCCCACTGACGGCGCCGTGGGAGCCGATCTACTGCAACGCGAATGGCGACTGGGTCGTTCTGGGCGTCGAAATCCGCGCGGCGCACACGAACACTCGGGGCCTGGTGCACGGTGGATTCGTTGCCGCGCTGCTCGACAACGTCATGGGGTCGCACCACCTCGGTTACGAGGTCACGCTCCGCCCCGCCGCCTGACGCCGCGTACCGAGCGAGTTACTTGGTAGAACCCCGGTGGGCCAAGCATCTAGCGAATTCACCGAACGTCCGGTCGCTCGCTCTCCTCGGTCCCATAGAAGACAAAGGGTTCCTTCACCCTTGACGGCCCCGGGTCGTCGCTCGTTACGGCGCCTGCAAGAGGCCGTGGCAGGATGGGCCGCCACGGCCGGGGCTCGCTCGAAGTGCCGAGAAGACGTCGAGCTGGGGGCGCCGAACTGTCTTCGATGCCGATGTCAGGCCATCGCCGCGTCTCGCGCCTACGCGAGCGCCCGCGCCCACGTCTCCTCGCCGATGACGAGGAGGCCGACGCCGTTCGCTTCACGGGCGTGCTTCTCGGCGCCCCGGCCGCCCATGACGAGCCGCGTCCCGCGCGGCAGCTGCCGCGCCACCTCGCGCAGGACGCTCCGGAAGACGCGAGCTCCAGGATCCTGCACGCACGAGAGCGCGACGATGTCGGGCCGAAGCTCCCGCACGACGCGCGCCAGGTCCAGCTGCGGCGTGCGTGCGCCGACGTACGTCACCCGGAACCCGGCCTGGCGGAAGCGGAGCGCCGCACCCAGGAGCCCAATCTCGTGCGGCTCCTCCGGGAAGCACGCGCAGACGACATGTCGCCGCCCGCCGGCCGGCGCCGCGTGAAGGAGCTGGACGAGCCGCGAGCGGACGGCGTGGCTCACGAGATGCTCTTCCGCGACGCCGAGGCTTCCCGCGTGCCAGCGCTCTCCGATCTGGCGTTCGACGCTCACCATCAGCCGCTCGTACACGACGAGCGGAGGCAGAGCGGCGAGCGCGTGGTCGAGCACCGCCTCTACCGTCCGCTGGTCGAGGCGTCTGGCCGCCGCGATGATGTCACGCTCGTACAGGCGGACCTGGTCGCCGTCCGCGCTGGCGAGCGCCGCCGACGTGCCCCGTCCGGCCGTCTCCTCGCCACCATCCGCGGCGAGCTGCACCGCCTCGCTGATCGGAACGCCGTCTTCCGTGAGCTCGCGGAGCCGGAGCAGGAGCCGGATGTCGTCCTCGGTGTACGCGCGGTAGCCGCCCGCGGTCCGCGGCGGCACTGGCACCCCGTAGCGGCGCTCCCAGGCGCGGATCACGTGCTCCGACAGCCCGGTGCGCGAGGCGGCCTCGCCGATGCGATACCGCCTCATGCCCCGGCCTGTGCCCGGGAGCGCATCATGGCTCGGCCCCGAGCTCGCTCAGGATCTCGCGCGCCCGCTCGGGCCGGTAGACGCGCTCCTCAGCGAGCCGCCGCGCGACGATCTCGATCCTCTCCCCGGCGGCACCTGCCTCGGCCGCCACCCGGCGTGCCTGCTGCCGCATGTGGCCGCGCTGGATCCCTTCGGTGGAGAGGGCGCGAAGCGCGGCCAGGTTGCAGGCGAGGCCCGCCGCGCCGGCGAGCATCGCGAGGTCCGTCCCGGAGGCGGCGCGCGCCAGCCGGAGTGCCACACGGACGCCCGGGTGCGTGCGCGCCGCGCCGCCGACCGTCGACGCGGCGAGCGGCATGACGAGCTCGCCCTCGAGCGTACCGCCGGCTCCTGCCCACCAGTGGCCGAGCGGTCGGTAGCGGCCGGTGTGGCTGGCATAGGCGTGCGCGCCTGCCTCCACCGCCCGCCAGTCGTTGCCGCACGCGACGAGGAGAGCGTCGACGCCGTTCATGATGCCCTTGTTGTGCGTCGTCGCACGGTACGGATCGAGATCGGCGAAGCGCTGCGCCTCGACGACTGCGTCGCGCACCGCCGCGCCGTCGGGGCAGGTCGCGGAGACGAGTGCATGGACGGGCACGCTCGCACGGACCGATACCTTGCGACGGTCCGCGAGGTTGCTGAGCACCCGCAGACCGATGCGGCCCCTGGCGAGCGCCGCGAGCCTCGGCGCGATCGCCTCCGCGACGGTGTTGACGAGATTCGCACCCATGGCGTCACGGCAGTCGACGTATACGTGCACGCAGATCATGCCGGGAGCGAGGACTCGCACCTCCACGTCGCGCGCGCCACCCCCGCGGGCAGCGAGCGCGGGG
The DNA here is from genome assembly GCA_963815115.1 of uncultured delta proteobacterium. Lineage (GTDB taxonomy): Bacteria > Desulfobacterota > Binatia > DP-6 > DP-6 > CAVQLX01. The sequence goes on from CAWFFN010000008.1 coordinate 759,180, forward strand.
ACGACCGCATCGGCGGCGGCGAGCAGCGCGCCGCGCTCCGCGTCGATCCGGGCGCGTGCGCGGCCGGGGTGGGCGACGTCGAGCAGCTGGACCTGCGCCGCCACCAACGGCGGATCGGCCACCGCGCGGAAGCCGCCGCCGGCCGCGACCATCCGCGCCCCGTAGGAGGCGGCGGCGACGATGGACGGCTCCTCGACCGCCATCGGCACGAGGCGCTCCTCCCCGTTCAGGCGGAAGTTGAGCGCGATCGCGAGCGGCAGTCCGAAGATCCCGACGACGTTCTCGATCATGACATCGGCCGCGTCGTCGTCGAGCCCGGCCTCGGTCCCGAGCGCGACCACCTCCGCGGCCGAGAGCCAGCCCCGTGCGCCCAGAGCGGCGCGCCGCTCCGCCGGCGTCTGCCGCCGGAAGCCGTCGAGCGCATGCGGCATCATGCGGCGCGCTTCCACCGCCACACCGTGGCGGCCGCGAGGGCGAGCTTCCGGCGCCCGGGGACGACGGCGCGTCGGCGAAAGACGTCGTAGTCCCGCTCCGTGATGACGCGGAGGATGTCCCGGTAGAAGACGGCCATCAGCCCGACGGCGAGCCGCGCGCGGGCGCCGGCGAGGTGGGGGATGCCAGGGAGGGCGCGCGCGTAGCCGGCGCGGGCACGGGCGATCTGGGCCCGCATGAAGGCGCGGAAGCGGTCGTCGACGCGTCCCGCATGCAGGTCGCCCTCCTCGAGCCCGGCGGCGCGGAGCTCGTCGAGCGGCAGGTAGAGGCGGCCGCGCGCAAGATCCTCGCCGATGTCGCGCAGGATGTTGGTGAGCTGCATGGCCCGGCCGAGCTCGTCCGCGTAGCGGAGGGCGGCGGGATCGCCGTAGCCGAGCACGGGTGCGAGCATCAGCCCCACCGTGCCCGCGACCCGGTGGCAGTAGAGGTCGAGCTCGGCGAAGGACGCGTACCGGGTCTTGACGAGGTCCATCTCGACGCCGTCGACCAGCGTCAGGAGCGGCTCGACCGGGATGCGGTGGCGGGCGATCGTGTCCCTGAGCGCCGCGAGCTCGTGCGGGTGCCAGGGCGCGGATGCGACCGGCGACGTCCGCCCTCCGCCGAGCGCGCGCACCACGCGGCGCATCCTGTCGAGCCGCAGCCCGACGGTCGAACGGTCGCTCCCCTCCGGCTCGTCCACGAGGTCGTCGAGACGGCGGCAGAAGGCGTAGAGCGCCATCGCCGATCGCCGGCGCTCCGCATCGAGGCAGAAGGCCGCGGCGAAGAAGCTCCGCGCGTGCGCGCGCGTGACGCCCCGGCAGCGGCGATGGCCATCACGCAGCGCCGCCGTCATGCCGCCTCGCCGCTCGTCACGGCATCCAGGTGGCGTACGATCCGTTCGGTCACGAGCCGCGCCGAGAGCATGACCATCGGGAGGCCCGTCCCCGGCTGCGTCGAGGCGCCGACGAAGAACAGGTTCGGGACGTTCGCGTCCTGGTTGCGCGGCCGGAACGGGCCGACCTGGAAGAAGTCGTGCGAGAGACCGAAGGCGGCGCCGCGCTCGAGGTTCAGCTCCGACTCCCAGTCGTCGGGGGTGAACTGCCGCTCGACCACGACGTGCTCGGCGACGTCCGGGCAGCCGATGTCCGCGAGCCGCGCGAGCACTTGTGCGCGCAGTCGCGGACCCTCGACCGCCCAGTCGAGCCCGGGGCGGCGATGGGGGACCGGGACGAGAACGTAGATGTTGTCACCGCCGGGCGGCGCGCAGCCGGGATCGGTGCGCGCCGAGACGTTCACGTAGAAGCTCGGGTCCGCCGGCACCCGGAAGCGCTCGAAGATGTCATCGAACGCCCCGCGGTAGTCGCTCCCGAAGAGCACGTTGTGGTGGAGCAGCGCCGGGTAGCTCTTGCTCGTGCCGAGGTACAGCATGAACGCGCTCGACGTGTAGCGCAGCCGATCGGCGTGCCGGAGGGTCGTCTCCCGCGGGTCGATGAGATTCCGGTACGCCCACGGGAGGTCGGCGTTGCACAGGACCACCTCCGCCGGCACGAAGGTGCCGTCGGCGAGCTGGAGCCCGCGCGCCCGCCGATTCTCGATCGCGATCCTCGCGACCGGCGCGCCGTAGTGGACCCGGACGCCGAGCTCGACGGCGAGCCGGGCGAGCGCCAGCGGAAGGGCATGCAGCCCGCCGCGCGGATACCAGATGCCTCCGGCGAGCTCGGTGTAGGGCAAGAGTCCGTAGACGGCGGGACTCCGGAACGGGGAGATGCCGAGGTACATCGTCTGGAAGGTCAGCGCGGCACGCAGGCGATCGTCGCGAAAGTAGCGCGCCACCTCGGGATACATCCGGCGATGCGCCCGGACCGCGAGGATGCCACGCAGGTTCGCGGGGGTGAGGAACTGCCCCAGATGGTCGAAGTTGCGGCCGACGAAGCGGTCGAGCGACGTCCGGTACTGCACGTGCCCGCGGGCGAGGAGCGCGAGGTAGCGCGGGAAGCTCCCCGGCTCGACGCGCTCGAGCTCGCGTGCCATGCGCTCCAGGTCGGACGTGAACGTGAGCGCCGAGCCGTCCCGGAAGTGGATGCGATAGTTGGGGTCGCACCGCTCGAGCGTCAGGTAGTCATCGAGACGGCGGCCGCCGGCGGCGAACGTCTCCTCGAGCACTTCCGGCATGAGGAGGAGCGTCGGTCCCGTGTCGAAGGTGAAGCCGCCGAGCTCGAGACGCCCACACCGTCCGCCGGGAGCGTCGCCGCGCTCGAACATCTCCACCGCGAAGCCCGCGTGCGCGAGCCGGACCGCGGCGGCCAGGCCACCCACCCCCGCTCCGATGACCGCGACCCGGCCTCTCGTCGTGCGCGTCATGCCACATCTCCCTTCATCGGACGACGGTCTCCAGGATTTCCTCGAGCGCCGCCCGCATCCCGCCAGTGTCGGGCAGCATCCGCGTCCAGTGACGCGCCGTGCGCGTCGCCCCCGCGATCGCCTGCTCGGCGACGCGCCGGCCGCCGTGGTTCTCGACCAGGCCCCGCATCTCGGCGGTGGCCGCGGGCTCGGCGGCGGCCGCCTCCCACAGCGCCTCCAGCCGGTGCCGGACCGACGCGGGCGCCTGCGCGTATGCGGCGAGCACCGGCAGCGTCAGCTTGCGCGCCTCGAGGTCGCGGACCGGCTTCGCCGCGGCGGCGGAGTTCCCGAACAGGCCGGTCAGGTCGTCGCGCAGCTGGTAGGCGAGCCCCGCCGCGTGGCCGACGCGCTCGAGGGCGTCGACGAGGCGGGTCGCGCCGCCCCCGAGCCGGGCCCCGGCGACGAGCGGTGCGACGAAGCTGTAGCGCGACGTCTTGAGGGCGGCAATCCGGATGGCCTGCAACGGCCGGGCAGCAGCGAGTTCGGCGCCGGAGAGCTCGAGATCGAGATATTGACCCGCCGCCGTCTCGCGACAGACGCCCAGATAGTACCGCACGACCGCGGGCGTCGCCGGGAGATTGCACCCCAGCATGAGATCGACGGCGAGCGCGAACAGGTGGTCGCCGACCACGATCGCGAGGTCCTCGCCCCTTCTCCCCCCGCCGAGGCAGCGGTGCAGCGCGGGCCCGCCGCGGCGCGTGTCGGCGCCGTCCGCGACGTCGTCGTGGACGAGCAGGAAGGTGTGCAGGAGCTCCACGCCGATCGCGAAGGACCAGAGCCCTTCCGGCACGGATCCCTTGCGGCGCGCGAGCCCGTGGCCGATCGCCAGCAAGGCGGGCCGCAGTCGCTTCGCGGGCCGGAGCGCGTAGTACCGCGTCTCCTTCAGCGCACGCCCCCAGCGTGCCTCGAGTGCGCGCTCCGCCGGCAGCTCGAGGACCCGCCCGAGTCTGCGCTCGAGGTCGGCCTGGAAGTCCGCGAGCCACGACGTGTGATCGAACCAATCCGACCTTGCCTGCTGGGCTGCGTTCATGAAGGCGTTGTCTAGTCTTGTGTCCAAGGCTTGTCAAGAGTATGTAGAGGCCATCATGCCCCGACACGGCACCCTCGCGCTTCCAATCGCGATGACACTCGCCGTCGTCGCCGGGCGCGTCGAGGCCGTGTTGCCGCTCGCTGCCGGGACCTACCGGCTGGAGATGCGCTTCGGGAGCCACGCCGACCTGCCCTTCGTCGGCGCGGTGCGGTCGACCACCGTCTCGACGTCCCTCGTCGACATCCGCGCGCGAGACGGCGCGCTCGAGCAGACGCACCGGGTGTGCGACGCGCACCTCGAGGGCGCCGCGCCCGGCGTGCGGGTCGAGATGCCGTCGCGTTTCATCGCGGCGCTCGGCACGCACTCCTACCCGATCGCGGTGTCGTGGGACGGCGCCGGATGGCGCTACCATGCCGATCTCGGGATGGAGTACGTCGGCTGGCACCCCGACGACGACGCCCCGCTCCCCGGGAGCCCGGACGATCCCGGTGTCTACGACTGGGACGGCGACGGCCGGCCGGCCGCGACGCTCCGCCTGATCTTGCCGATCCTCCCCGCGGGTGAGCTCTACGTCGTGCAGCGCGCCCACTCCGTGCTCGACGGCCGCATGGTCGCGCTAGACCGCGTCGAGGGACGGATCGACCTCCCGCTCTTCGAGCAGGCCGTCATCGGAGCACGCCCCGGATTCCTGCGCCGCTCGCCCCGGGCGACGCAGGACCCCGAACGCAGCCGGTTCGTACTCGAACGCGTTGCGACGGGAACAGCGTGTCCCGACCTCGTGGAAGCACGGAGCGGCCGGTGACGATCATTGCCGGCATCGTCCTCTTGCTGCAGGCCGTCCTCGCCGTGCGTGTCCTCGCCCGCCTCGTGCGGACGGCGGGCGGCGACCGCATCCACGCGGACGATCGGCTGCGCGACGCGCGGGTCGCGATCGTTGTCCCCGTGCTCGACGAGCGCGAGCGGATCGGCGCCTGTCTCGCGGCGCTCGCGGCGCAATCCGACGAGGTGCGGGAGATCCTCGTGGTGGACGGCGGGTCGCAGGACGGCACCCAGGCGGTCACCGCGGCACACGCCGCCGCCGATCCTCGCATCCGGCTCGTCGACGCCAGTCCGGTGCCGCCGGACGCGACCGGCAAGGCGTGGGGCCTGAGCGTCGGCCTCCGCCGGACGTCGCCCGGGACGGAGTGGATCCTCTGCGTCGACGCCGACGTGCGTGCCGCCCCGGGGCTCACCCGCGCGCTCATCGCGCACGCGGAGCGTACCGGCGTTCCCGCCTTCTCGGTGGCGACGCGGCAGCGGCTGTCCGGCGCGGGCGAGGCGCTGATCCACCCGAGCCTCCTCGCGACACTCGTCTATCGCTTCGGCAGCCCCGGCCACGCCACCGCCGATCCGTCCGCGGTGCAGGCGAACGGCCAGTGCTTCCTCGCGCGCCGCGACCTGCTGCTCGCGACCGGCGCCGTCGAGGCGGCACGCACGTCGCTCTGTGAGGACGTGACCATCGCGCGTGCGCTCGCGGCGGGCGGCCATCGCGTGGGCTTCTACGAGGCGGACGGCCTCGCCACCGTCGGCATGTACCGGAGCGGGCGAGAGGCGTGGCGGAACTGGCCGCGTTCCCTTCCCATGCGCGACGGGTTCTTCGGATGGCGCGAGGCGCTCGGGCTCCTCGAGGTCGTGTTCGTGCAGGCGCTGCCGGGGCCCCTGCTCGTCCTCACGGCGGCCCTCGGCGGGTCACGTGCGGCGATCGGGCTCGAGGTCATGCTCGTCGCCTGCCGCCTCGGCGTGCTCGCCGGCATGGCGCGGGCCTACGTCGACCGCCCGCTCGCCTATTGGCTGTCGCCGCTGACCGACGTGCCGGTGGCGGTTCGCCTGATGACGAGCGCGCTGCGGCGCCGGCACCGGTGGCGAGGATGGTCATATGTGCGGCGCCCCCGCGGCTGGGTGCGTGTCGAGGAGGGATCGTGATGCTCGTCGGATACGTGCTCCTCGCGGCGCACGTCGTGTCGATCGTGTTCTCCGTCTCCGGGATCGTGATCGCGCTCCGGTACCCCGAGCTGTGGGCCGATTCAGCGACCGCCACCTGGGTGTTCTCCATCGGCATGCGCTGGGGCGCTCCCGGACAGATCGCCCTCGGCGCGGGCGCCGTGCTGGTCCTTGGCGCCGCCACGCTCGGGTGGCGGCGCGTGGCGACCTTCTTCGCGCTCGCGGTGGCGGTGTCACTCGCCGCGGAGCTCGTCGGTACGACGACCGGCTGGCCGTTCGGCGCCTACGCCTACGGCGACGCGCTCGGGCCGAAGATTCTCGATCGCGTGCCGTACGCGATCCCGCTGTCGTGGTTCTACATCGGGTTCGCGTCCTACCTCCTCGCGTCGCACCTGACGGCGCGTGCCGGTTTCGGGCGTCGGGCGGCGGCGACGGTGCTGATCGGCGCCTGGCTGGTCACCGTGTGGGACCTCGTGCTCGACCCCGCGATGGCGCACCCGGCCATGCCGATCAAGTTCTGGATGTGGCACCAGGACGGTGCGTACTTCGGGATGCCACTCTGGAACTTCGTCGGCTGGGGCATGACCGCTGCCACCTTCATGGGCCTGGCGCGCTGGGCGTTGGGGGAGCTGCCCGTCACGCAGCGGACCCTCCAATGGGCCGCCGCCGTCTACGGGGCGAACCTCGTCTTCGCCGCGCTGCTCGATGCTGGCGCGGGTTTCTGGGGCCCGATCGTGTTCGCGATCGTCGGGGTGTCGGTGCCGGCGCTCGCCTTCCGCGCCCGGCAGTCCGTCCGGCGCATCGCCTGGAACGTCTGAGCCGCCCATGCGGGTCGTGGAAGGGATGGCGGGACGGACGATCGCCGCGGCGGCGGCCCGCATCGCCGCGCGCCGTCTCGACGTGGTCGTGGACGGGCTCGAGCACGTGCCGGCGAGCGGCCCGCTTCTGATCGTCGCGCGCCACTACCATCATCTCTACGACGGCGTGATGCTTCTCGCCGCCGTGCCGAGACGGCTGCACATCGTGGTGGCGCTCGACTGGGCGCGGACGCGCCGGGAGCGGGCGGTGATGGAATGGGCCGTCGGCGCCGCGCGCTGGCCCGCGCTGCTGCGCGACGACGCGCTCGCGGCCGGTCGGCAGCGGAGTGCGTTCCGTCGCGACGAGGTGGCGCGCTATCGTCTGGCGGCCGTCCGTCTGGCCGTCAGGCTCCTCGCCGCCGGCGCCGCGGTGCTGGTTTTCCCGGAGGCGTATCCGGACGTCGACCCGCGGTTCACGCCCAAGACGCGGCCCGGCGAGATGCTGCCGTTTCGTCCCGGTTTCGCCGTGATCCGCGAGCTCACGCGCCGGCGGACGGGCATGAAGGTGCCGATCGTTCCCGCGGGGCTCGCCTACGAGCCCGGGACGCGCTGGGGGGCGGCGCTGCGCTTCGGGCCGGCCCTGCCCGCGGACGCGGCGACGGCCACGCTCGTGCGGATCGCCGAGCGTCGCGTCGCGGCCTTGAGCGCACCGATTCGGAGTGGGCGTGTCTCGACTGCCCTCGACCAACGGGAGCTCGTGCTCCGGAGCCATGTCTAGTACTTCCGCCGCGACGTCTCCGCGCACCGGCGTCGTCCTCGTGGCCGGCGCGACCGGCTACGTTGGCGGGCGGCTGGTCCCCGCGCTCGAGCGCCTCGGCCACCGCCTCCGCTGCCTCGCGCGCAGACCCGAGCACCTGCGCCACCGCGTCGGGCCGCGGACCGAGGTGGTGCGCGGCGACGTCCTCGACCCCGCCTCGCTCGCCGATGCGATGCGCGGGGTGGAAGTCGCCTACTATCTCGTCCATTCGATGGGCGCCCGCGGGCCGTTCGAGGAAACTGATCGGATGGCGGCCGTGAACTTCGGCCGCGCCGCGTCCGCGGCCGGGGTCCGGCGGATCGTCTACCTCGGCGGGCTCGGCGACGAGGGGGCTCCACTCTCACCGCATCTCCGCAGCCGGCACGAGGTCGGACGCGTCCTGCGCGCGAGTCGCGTCCAGGTGATCGAGTTCCGCGCCTCGATCGTCATCGGCTCCGGGAGCCTCTCCTTCGAGATGGTGCGCGCCCTGGTCGAGCGGATCCCGATCATGGTGACACCGCGCTGGGTCGACGTTCCGGCCCAGCCGATTGCCATCGACGACCTGCTCGGCTACCTCGTTGCAGCTCTCGACGTCGCCGTCGCCGGGAGCCCGATCTTCGAGATCGGCTGCGCCGACCAGGTGTCGTACGCCGACATCATGCGCGAGTATGCACGCCAGCGCGGTCTCCGCCGCATCATGGTCCGGGTTCCCGTGCTGACCCCGCGGCTGTCAAGCCTCTGGCTCGGGCTCGTCACGCCGCTCTACGCGCGCGTCGGCCGGAAGCTGATCGACAGCATCCGTCATCCGACCGTTGTGCGCGACACGGCGGCCGCGCACGTCTTCGCCGTCCGTCCCCGGGGGCTGCGCGAGGCGATCGCGAGCGCGCTCCGGCGCGAGGACGCCGCGTACGCGGCCACCCGCTGGTCCGACGCGCTGTCGGCGTCGGGCACGGGCACGGACAGGAGCGACATGCGGTTCGGACGGCGCCTCGTGGACTCCCGCACGGTGCGCCTGCCGGTCCCGCCGCCGGCGGCCTTTGCACCGATCCGCCGCATCGGCGGCGCCTGCGGCTGGTACTTCTCCGACTGGCTCTGGACCCTGCGCGGACTCCTCGATCTGCTCGCGGGCGGCGTCGGCATGCGGCGCGGACGGCCGGATCCCGATCGCCTGCACGTCGGCGACACCGTGGACTGCTGGCGCGTTGAGGCGCTGGAGCCGGACCGGCGGCTCCGCCTCGCGGCCGAGATGCGCCTCCCCGGCCGGGCGTGGCTCGAGTTCGAGGTCACCGAGGACGGTGACGGATCGCTCGTCCGGCAGACGGCAATCTTCGATCCGGTCGGACTGGCGGGACTCGCCTACTGGTACCTCGTCCTCCCGCTCCACCGGCTCGTGTTCGCGGGGATGCTCCGGGCGCTCGGGCGGGCGGCTCTCGACGGCGCCCCGATCGCGACGCCGCGGCCTACAGTTGGGAGCTCGCCATGACAGGGCGCAGGTTGCCGCGTGCCAGCGGGGGATCAATCCTCCGCTCGATCGGATTCCCAAGCTGGACGTCGCCGGTTCGACCGCGGTCGCCCGCTCTTCGTAAGCGCCGTGATTCGTCACGGCGTTCTCTTCGGCCTTCGCGAACGCCTCGGTAGCAGCCGTGATTTTTCTCACCTTCCTGACACCGGGAAGACCCGCGCCGGACGACGAATTCGTCATCACCCCGACCCGAACCTGCTCAGTCGGGCTGAAAACCTACCCTCTTCCCATCCTCCTCAACACCTCGCCCACATCCCCCTTGTTCAGCAAGCCCACGAACGGATCCCGCGTCGAGTCCTGCTGCCACTCGTACTCCGTCGACTCGGCGATCTGCTGCGCGATCTCCTTGCCGTAGAGTTTGGCGATCACGGCGAGCGCCATGTCCGTGCCGGCCGAGACGCCCGAAGAAGTCGCGACCGGCCCATCCTCCACCCAGCGCGCTTGCTCGACCCACTTCACGGCCGCGCCCTGCGCTCGTGCGAGATCGAAGAACTGCTTGTTCGAAGTCGCCCGGCGTCCGTCGAGTAGACCTGCCTTCGCCAGAATCGCCGATCCGGAGCATACCGACATCGTCACCTCGGCCGTCGCCGCTCGTCGCCGTAAGAAATCGAGCATCGCGGGATTCTCGAGCTGCGGGATCGTGCCGAAGCCACCCGGCAGAAGGATGAGATCCAGCATCGGCGCGCTCGCGAAGTCGAACTCGGCGACCGTCTTCGGCCGTTGAAACGACGCGACGGGTCCGGTTTTCTCGGCGACGGTCACAATCCGCAGCTCGGCGCCGATGCTGCCGAACATCTCGAGCGGCCCGTACAGGTCGAGCAGCTCGAAGTCCTCGTAGAGGACCGCTCCAAGCGTGCGGGTCTTGGGCTTGCTCATGGTCGATTCCTCCTCGCCGACATGGACGCTATCACGACTCGCGGGCTCACGAGCTAGCAAAAGCCTGCCAAATCCCCCGCACCAACGGACATCGCTCCCAGGGCGGGCCACCTCGGAGGGATGGTCGGCCCGACGTTTTGCCGTCTTCAAACGGGATCGAAGAAGGTCAGAGGCCGTCGTCCTCGGTGAAGCGGCCGCTTCATTGCATCGGCTACGCCGCTTTGCCTTGCCCCGCGTCCGACGACACCAGCAACCCGCCAAGCACGATCGCCACGAGGAATAGCGCGGGCACGTCCCCGAGCAGGTGCCCGTGATGCGCGGCCGGCATCGACTGCACCGCCATGATGCCGCCGTGCACGATGCTCGACCACACGGTGAACCAGATCAAGCTGCGATGGGCTTGTGGATCTCTCGACGCGATGAGCAGGAAGACGCCGAGCGTCGCGTAGACTCCGACGATCATCATGAAGTACTGCGAGTCGTGGGGGGCGCCCGCGTGCCACGCCCAGCCGGACGGCCACACGATCGCCAGCGGGTAGACGAGGAGGAAGACGGCGCCGAAGAGGGCCAGGGCGATTTGCAGCAGTCGTTGAGGAGACATCGTCAGGATTCCCTCCCTTTCGTGATGGCTCACGAAACCCGTGACCGCCTGCTGACAGCCAAACGCTCGCACCGACGGTCCGATTCGGTGACGCGAGATCCACCCCGGCCGAAGAAACGCGCGGCTACCTGCTTGCTCCCATGAGGCGCCGGTCTTCCGGGGACTGCGGAGGCCTTGGTCAACTACCTGGCGGCGCGTCCCATGGCATGCGCTCATGGCGAACATGCTGCTACCCCTCCTGATCTCACCAACCCCTTGCCGCTCATAGACGAAACGCGCGTCGGAGTCACTCTCCGACGTGATCATCCGGGGAGTGCGGGGAGCGCGTCGTAGGGCTCGGAAAGTGCTCGACTTCATGAGCCGGCATCCTGCAAAAGCTGCTACTGAAGTTGCGACTGCGCCCAGCCTTCGTCTCGCTCGGCATCAGCATCGGAGGCGAGGGGAGAACATTGACAGAGCGCCCGCCGTCGCCCTACACTAGGCAAGTAGGACTTTCGTACCCGTGGCGAGCGCTGCAACCAAGGTCGGCCCGAAGTTCCAGGTCACCATCCCGAAGAACGTCCGGGACGCGGTCGGCCTCAAGGTGGGCGATTTGGTCGAGGCCTCCGTCGGGCGCGAGGGCATCGTCCTCCGCCAGAAGGTTCTCATCGACAAGCCAGTGAGTCTGGCAAGGCAACTCGAGGAATCGGACGCGGCGGTGAAGGCCGGACGGGTCCTCGGACCATTCAAATCGGCCGGCGCCGCAATGAAGGCCGTGAAAGCCCATGCGCGCCGTGCTGACCGAACCGTTCGCCGCTAACCTGATCGCGAGCCCGCCCGAGGTCCAGAAGGCCTTCGGCAAGCAGCTCACGAATCTCCTCCGCGACCTGCGCCACCCTTCCCTGCGAGCGAAGAAGTACGAGGAACGCACGGGCCTCTGGCAAGCCCGGATCAACGACGACTGGCGAATGTACTTCACCATCGAGGGCGACGTCTACGTGCTGCGAGCGATCACGCCTCACCCGAAGTAGCTCGCTCGTGCAGGATGCGTCGGCCACACTCTTGAGCGGCGGAATCAGTAGGTCAATGTCCTCGACTGAGCATCGGTCAGTCTCCATCCAGTCACCATGCCCATGCCTCCCGGTGCCTGCCGATGGATGAGCGCGACGCGTAACCTCCGAATCTTCCGAGATACGGCCACCCGCCGGAACCTCCCGGCAACCTCCTGCGTCCTTTCGTAATCAGTAGGTCGCCGGTTCGACTCCGGCGGGTGGCTGTTGGGATTCTGCAGACTTACTGCCTGATGCTGCTAAGAAGGTGGCGGGCTGTGGCACCAAGCGCTGGCCGTGCGAGAATCGGTCAGGCGCAATTTCCGTTGACATCGCGCCCCGCGGTGACTGACCGACAAGCGCTCGACCTCCTGGGCGGAGAGGTCCTTCCAGCCGTTCCGTGCCTCGACGGCCTCGCGGAGGATGTCGAGGTACTCGTCGCGGCTGCGCCCGTACGACCCTGATGTCTGATCGGCGTCTCGTCCTCCTGGCGGGGCCGACCGTGATCCTCCAGCAGCGCGGTCAGGGTCATCGCCATTGCCCAGACCGCGACTACGCCCGACGACCAGGCGATCAGCGGCGGCCCAGCGTGGCCGGCCGTCCGCTGCACCGGCTTGTGCTGGCGCCGGCCTCGCTGCTGCCGGATCACCGGGGCGAGCGCCCGGAGAGCCTCGTTGACCGATGCGCCATCGGGGAAACATCAAGGACGTCAGGATCGACGACGACGACGTTCGTTCCCTGGACGATCCGTCACCGCTGGCGCCAGGTAGTTCTCTACCCGCCACTCCGTCGTCGTCCCCCAACGGGGGAGCGACTTGGTCGCCAGTCGTCACGACAAGGGCCACCGCTCACGTCGATCGGCTGAACCCTGCCCCTTGCGCCCTACCGCCTGCTGCGCGAGGAGAGACGAGGGAGCAGGGCGAAGCCCGATACACAGACGGTACCCGGTGCACCTGAGCCCGAGACCGACGCCCTCCCAGGCGCGCCATCACCAGGCCGGATCGAGCACGGGTTCGTCTCGACGTTCCTCGCCCGCTGGGGGGAGGCGGTCGTGCCCCGATCATCGAGCGCGCGGGCGTGTCGCCGGATCTGATCACGCCCCGCAGCCGCATCGCGGCAGCCTTGACGTGTCGGTGACCCCGCCGAAGCGCCCGCCTTGCCCTCGGCTGGTGTGACGAGTCTCTCCACGCACACTCATCGGCGTACCACAATCGGCGGGCTCACATCGGCGGGCTCACAATCGGCGGGCTCACCGCTTGCGCGCCGCCGGCGTCATGGGCTACCCGCTACTGCTCTGGCAGCGCACTGACGACTCACCGGGGCGAGGGAGAGCGGACGCATGGAGGCGGCGGATGGAATCGGCGGCGGGCAAGTGGGCAGCGCGACGGGAGCCAGGAGGCGCCGAAAGCGCGCGGCCGCGGCGAAGCTGACGCGAACCCACCCGCCGGCCGACGCGACACTCGAACAGTGGCAGGTAGCCCTCCGGCGGCAGTTCGGCCGGGCGCAGCCCTTTGGCCTGGAGAACGTCGGGCCGCACCCCGTCGTCTCCGAGTTTCGGGTCACGAACCCCGCGAGTCGCCAAACCTACCGCGTGGCGATCCGTGGCGTGCAACCGGGCGACAACTTCTGCTCCTGCCCGGACTTTGCGACCAACCAGCTCGGCACCTGCAAGCACGTCGAGTTCACGCTCGCACGGCTCGAGCGCCAGCCCGGTGGTAGGCGGGCGCTTCGCGAGCGGGTTCGGCCGCCCTACAGCGAGGTGTTCCTCTCCTACGGAGTCCGCCGCACGGTCCGGTTCCGTCCGGGAGCCGACGCGCCCACCGCCCTGGTTCGGCTCGCGGCACGCCACTTCGACCAGGACGGCGTGCTGCGGCCGGGCGCTTTCGCAACGCTCGGGGAGTTCGTCGCGAAAGCATCCCGCCTCGATCGCGGCCTCCGGTGCTACGAAGATGCACTCGCGTTCGTGGCCGAGGTCCGCGACGCCCGGCAGCGGCGCGATCGACTCGCTCGCGCGTTCCCGAGCGGGGCGGACAGCCCGGCCTTCGACGACCTCGTGGGCGTCCCCCTCTATCCGTACCAGCGCGAGGGGGCTCTCTTCGCGGCCCGCGCCGGGCGTTGCCTCATCGGGGACGAGATGGGGCTCGGCAAGACCGTGCAGGCGATCGCCGCTGTCGAGATCCTGGCGCGCCTCTTCGGCGTCGAGCGCGTGCTCGTCGTCTGCCCCACGTCGCTCAAGCACCAGTGGGAGCGGGAGATCGCGCGGTTCACCCAGCGGGTGGCCTTGGTCGTGGGAGGTGCCCTCGGCGAGCGGCATGCACAGTTCCTCGCCGACGGCTTCTACAAGATCACCAACTACGACGCCGTCCATCGCGACCTCGAGGCGATCCGGCGCTGGGCGCCCGACGTGGCGATCCTCGACGAGGCCCAGCGCATCAAGAACTGGACGACGCGCGCCGCCAGGAGCGTCAAGCAGATCATGTCGCCGTATGCGATCATCCTCACGGGTACCCCGCTGGAGAACCGACTCCAGGAGCTGGTCTCGATCGTCGAGTTCATCGACCGGCACCGACTCGGGCCGACGTACCGCTTCCTCCACGACCACCAGCTCGTCGACGAGAGTGGCCGGGTGGTCGGCTACCGCGATCTCGACCGGATCGGCCGCACGCTGGCGCCGATCCTCATCCGGCGGCGCAAGGCGGATGTCCTGTCGCAGCTCCCAGGGCGCCTCGAGAAGCGGCTCGTCCTGCCGATGACGACCCAGCAGCTCGCGCACCACGAGGAGAACCGCGAGATCGTGGCCCGCATCGTTCACAAGTGGCGGCGCTACCGATTCCTGTCCGAGGTGGACCAGCGGCGACTGATGGTCGCGCTGCAGCGCATGCGGATGGCGTGCGACAGCACGTACCTGCTCGACGGGACCACCGACTTCGGCCCGAAGCCCGACGAGGCCGCGACGCTGCTCGAGGAGATCTTCGAGGAGCCCGAGACCAAGGTCGTCGTCTTCAGCCAGTGGCTCCGCATGCACGAGCTGCTGGTGCGCCGGTTCGAGCGGCGGCAGTGGGACCACGTTCTGTTCCACGGCGGCGTCGACGGCCCGCGGCGCGCAGCGCTGGTCGACCGATTCCGCGACGACCCGCGCTGCCGGGCCTTCCTCTCCACCGACGCGGGCGGCGTGGGGCTCAACCTGCAGCACGCGTCGGTAGTCCTCAACATGGACCTGCCATGGAATCCCGCGGTCCTCGAACAGCGGATCGGGCGGGTACATCGGCTCGGGCAGACACGGCCGGTGCGCGTCGTACACTTCATCGCGCAGGGGACGATCGAGGAGGGAATGCTCGCGCGGCTCGGCTTCAAGCGGTCGCTGTTCGCCGGCGTCCTCGATGGCGGCGAGCGCGAGGTCTTCCTCGGCGGCAGCCGGCTGACCCGCTTCATGGAGAGCGTCGAGCAAGCGACAGCGCAGCCTGGCGCCGAGGAGGCCGGGGCGGTTGACGCAGCTGACGGGCGCCGTGCCGGCGATCCGCTCCCGGCGGCGTCGCTCGTCGATGCCCTCGGGGGACTGCTTCGGAGCAGTCTCGCGCTCCTCGAGCAGATGAATACGGCGCCCCGAAGCGGGCGCGATGGCGGGTCGCCAGGTGCTACGCGGCCAGGCATCGAGGTGAGGCGGGACGCGGAGACGGGTGAGGCCGAGGTGACGATCCGGCTCGGGGACGCGGAGAAGGTCCATCGCCTGTTGCGGTCCGCCGGCGAGCTGCTCGAGGGTCTCCGGAGATAGCCCGTGGCTACGATGTCGCCGGCAGGTTCGCTCTCGTGCAGTACACCGAGCCGCCAGGCTCAGCTTCGGCCTTCATCCCTCGGTACCCCGTACCCGAGCACCCGGTAGCCGCGTAGTCGCTTCTCGAACATGCGGGCGAGCATCGGTACCCGATGATCGACATAGTCGTAGATCCTCACCTCGGTCTTCTGCGGGTGGAGCCGGCTGAGCCGGCCTGCGTACTGGACGACCGTCCCCCTCCACGCGATGGGCAAAGCCAGGAAGAGAGTGTCCAGGCGCGCGTCGTCCAGGCCTTCGCCGACGTAACGACCGGTCGCGAGCACGAGCCGCTCCTCGTGGTCTGGGATCAGCGCAAGACGGTCGAGAGCTGCACGACGCTCCCCCGCTCGGATTCCACCCTGCAGCACGACGACGTGACGTGCGAAGCCTCGAACGTGGTTCGCCAGATATTCCAGATGGTCCCTGCGCTCCGTCAACACGATGGGGGAACGGCCCTCGTCGACCGCGGCGATGATATCGTTGAGGATCAGCTCGTTCCGCGCTTTGTCACCTGCGAGCGCAGCATACAGACCCTGGATGCCCGCGTCGGCGTCGATGGCCTCTGCCTCGAAGTCTGTCTGCCGGCAGATCAGGTGGTGCGCGAACGGCCGGCGGACTGCGTCGCTGCGTGGATCGACCATGTATCGTACCGGGCCACACTGCATGTGGACGATCGGCTGCTGGCCGTCCCGTCGGTAGGGCGTCGCGGTCAGCCCGACCACGAAGCGTGCCCTCACCTCGGCGAGCACCCGCTCGAACGACACGGCCGGGAGATGGTGGCATTCGTCGACGATCACGTGGCCGTAGCCGGCGGTCACTTCATCGACATCGCCGTCGCGGACCAGGCTTTGGATCATGGCCACGTCGACCCATCCCGTCACGCAGCGTTTCCCGCCCCCGATCTGGCCGATCGCCTTCGCGTCCACGCCGAAGAACAGCGCGAGCTGCGTCCGCCACTGATCGAGCAAGGGCTTGCGGTGGACCAGCACCAGCGTGCTGCGCCCGCGAGCCGCGGTGAGATAGGTACCCACGACCGTCTTGCCTGTCCCCGGCGGCGCGACGAGCACGCCGGTATCGTGTGTCAGGAGTTGCTTGACGGCGTCCTGCTGGACCAGCGTTAGCTCACCGTGAAAGCTGGTCTCGATCGCTCGACCCTCGACCCGCCGGTCGTCCACGCGAAGCGTCGCACCATGGCTCCCGAGGAGCTCGGCCAGGTCTTCGCCACAGCCACGCGGCAGGGCGAGATGCTGTGGCAGATCCTCAGCGCAAGCGATCACCCGCGGCGTGAGCGCCGTCGACAGGCGTGCCTTCTGCCGCCGGTAAAACTCCGGGTTCTGGAAGGCCGCGAGGCGCTTGATCTGATTCAGGAGGGCCGACGGCAGGCGAGCCTTCTCGACGAAGAGACGCTGCGCGAGGACGACTCGAACCTCGGCCGGGACCGGCTCTGTGAGGTGTACACCCCTCGATCGTCGCGGGGACGGGATCACCCAGGGCTGCTCGGCGTCCCCGTCATCGGTCTGACTGATCTGGAGCCCGATGATCTCGCCACGCCGCGTACCCTGCTCTGCAACCGCCTCGACTGCGCCAGGGTTGATCGGGCGGACACTCGCAAGGAACGCCCATTGGTCGGGGAACGGCACGAGCGCGTCGTCGACGAACACCGTGTTCCCGCGCTGCCTCGCCCCGTGCTGAAGAGGCAGCGCGATCAGATTCCCGAACCCTCCGCGTGGAAGCGTGTCCTGGTTCGGGAAGAGCCGATCGTACGACTCGAGAGACAGCTCATGGCGACGAGCCATCGTTTCCGTAATCAGGTAGCAGCCCATCTTGCGGGCGGTGCTCGCGAGAACCGGCGCCGCGAAGAAGAACCAGACGTGTGCCCCCTCGCCAGAGCGCGAACGCTCGACGGCAACCGGCAAGCTCATGGCACGGCACGTGTCGACGAACGCGGCGACGTCGTCTGCCCAGGACTGCTTGTCGAAATCGGCAACGAGCAGCCAACAACGGCCGTCTTCGAGCATCGGATAGACGCCGACCACGTGGCGTCCCTGGAGATGATCCAACACCGCCTGGTCACTCACCGGGATGAAGGCCTGGTTCGGACAGTCCCCGCACTTGACGCGAGGCTTCTCGCACACGCCGCGCACCCATTCATTCGCGCAGGCGGGGGCGTAGCCATGACGGCCGGTGCGGAGGTTATCCCAGTACCGCGGGTAGACGTCATCGCGGCCGCGGAACAACCTTCGGAACAGGGCAACCTTCTCGGCGGACGTGGCGGGCGACGCCGCCGCGGCGATCGACGCAGTGCCGTTGCCCAGGGAAGCTTCGAGCGCCCGAAGGCGTTCACGCGTCTGAGCGCGCTCCTGCTCGAGCCGGTCGAGCACCGCCTGCTGTCGCGCAATCTCGCCGAGAATGGTCTCGCGATCGCCCACTGCCTCCTCGCACAGCCCGCTACACCCGGCCCCTGGTGGCGGAGTGCACACTAGCGCCCTACGCGTTCGGAGAGAAGGTCACCCTCCGCTCCTCCACCTCTCGGGAGGCGCCCCGCAACTCGAGGAAGAGGTAGGTTTCCCACCTCGCCCAAGAGTCGCGGCGCCTTCCCGGGTCGGGTGTCGCCCTGTCGGCAGATGACGCACGTCATTGGCTTCGTCCTTGTCGACGGCCCCCCAGGATCCCGACGAGGAAGCCGGGGCTGAAGGGGATGACGTCATCGCTCCTCCTTCGTAACGGCCCCCTCGAGCAGGGTCCGGCACCCAGAGCAAGGGCCACGGCTAGACGGGATGAGGGAGCCGAGCTTCGCAGGCTGTGAACCCGGCTCAAGCTCCCAAGACACTCGACGACGCGGGCACGCTTCGAATGCTGCTCCGCCGGCGCTCCACCGTCCACCATGCCGGGGTGGGACCAAAACGCTGGATGACTGCCAAGCACCTCATGCTCCGGAACCGCAGCCCAGCCGAGTAGTCCACGAGGGCGGGACCTAGCCTGGTGAAGGCGGGGGGTCAGATGGTGTTCCGATTCCCGAGAAAGGGCTGCTGCCTCCGGGCCGTTTTCCGGGGTGTCAATGGACGAACGGAGCCGGCTCGCGATTTGCACCGGCTAGCCGCCAAAGGGTGCGACGCGTCCGATGTCCGCCATTGCTGCGATGAATGCCGTCGGAAACGGATTTCAGGGGGGCACGCTGGTATGAGCGCCCTCGTCGAGGACGGCTCGCGCATCAGCCCGACCGCGCACTACACCGCGGACGTCTGGGTGCGCTCGGGTCTCTCGGATCCTGCTCTCTCCACCCGGCTCGGCGCGGTGCTCCATGCCGCGCTGGCACCGCTGAACCAGACCTACGGCCGCCTCTCGGGGCGGCCGAACCTCGACGCGATGCTCGTGGCGCGTCATCGCGCGCTCGACCGTCTCCTCGAGCGCGAGATCGCGGCGGGACGCGTCGGGCAGGTGATCGAGATCGCGGCCGGGCTCGCGGGTCGTGGCTACCGTTTCGCGAGACGCTTCCCCGCCTTGCGCTACATCGAGACCGACCTGGCCGGCATGGCGGCGTACAAGCGCCGCGCGCTCGACGAGGCCGGGTTGCGCGGACCGAATCACGAGGTGCGGCCGCTCGACGCGCTCGCGGGCGACGGGCCGGCGAGCCTCGGAGCCGTCGCGGCCGAGCTCGTGGCGTCGCGCGGGCTCGCGATCATCACCGAAGGTCTTCTCAGCTACCTCGCCCGCGACGCCGTCCTGACGCTCTGGCGACGCGTCGCCGCGACGATCCGCGGCTTCGCGCACGGCTTCTACCTCTCCGACCTCCATCTTGCCTCCGACGTCGACGGGATGTGGATCCCCGAGCTGTTTCGCGTGGGGCTCGAGCTCTTCGCCCGCGGGCCGGTACGCTATCACTTCGCCTCGGCCGACGAGACGATGGCGGAGCTCCGCGCCGCGGGTTTCCGCGACGCACGTCTCTACTATCCGTCCGAGGTCGTGCCTCCCGATCGACCCGGCCGCGAGCCGGCGCACGTTATTCGCGTGCTGGCAGCGACGACTTAAAGGAGGACGAGACATCCCGCCCGCCTTGCCCCGTACTCTCCAGATAACGCGTGACCCCAACTTCGAGAACGGATCGTGCACCAACGCGATCGCGTCGTGCGCCGACATCGCAACCTGCCTCGCTGCGTCGGCGAGTCCGCGGTGGACCAGGCGATCACGCTCTCCTACGCGATGGTCGAACCAGGATCAGTTCGGCATGAAATCGACTCTGAACAAGTGCCAGGGCGCGATCGGCAAGGAGACGACGAAGTTTCTGCAGCGAGCGATCTCGACCATGAGGCCGCGGCGTTGCCGACCCTCGGCCTCCGCGCGTCGGTGCTGTAGCACCACGGTCACGCGAACTGCGGCAAGAAGAGACGCGAACGTGGAGCGCGTGGGTGGACCTGCCCCGCGAGGGTTGACGAACGCCTCGGAGGCGGACGTTCGCTGGGATCCCTACCTCCGGATCGAGTTCCTCTCCGAGCTGTGCGGCGTCACGCGGCGATGTTGAGGGAGGCCGTGGCCAAGGCCTTCTCGCGGAGTTGGATCGCCGGGCTCATGACGGTGTAGCCGAGCTCACTGCGGCATCCACCGCACGTCGGCGGCTCGTACGGGTTGGCCGTGAGGCGCGCGCCGCACATGGGGCATGGCCGCATCGTCGTCGTCATGGCACGTCTCCGAAATCGGTCTCGGCGCCGTCGAAGTCGTCGCCGGGCCGTCCTTCCGCTGTCCTCAGTGACTCCCCTCGCTGCTCGACACCCTCGATTACACAGACGATACGAAGGTTGGTGTCGTGGCGCGGTCTGATTGCGGCGTTCTTATCCATGCGATTTTGCAACTCGTTCCGCCTACCCAAGGCGCGACGATCTACGCTCCAGCGGCCTGCGGCCGTTCGCCGCATCGACGGTGCGTGCTGAGGAAGAGCGAACGGCGTGCCAACGAGCTATCGCAACTGAATGCCCACCGTTAGGTGATCAGGGCCTGGCTTGCCTGCGGGCCAAACGTAGCTGGGAGCGACGAGATCGTGAGCGTAGGGCGCACGTGGATTCGACGCCCGCCGAGGAGATGAGCGGCTCGGGTGCCGGCGTGGTCCCTCCTGCCTGCCCCAAAATCAGCTAACGGATCGGGTACCCTAGGGACGCCCAGGCCCGTACGGTGTGAATCGTGGCGGCCGGCGTACAGGTTGCGCGGAGCCAATTGAAGAAACTTCAGCCGACCGGGCGCCCGTTCCCGGCCGGGAAACACGCTCTGCCGCAATACCGTCACCCTGGGGCGAAGGCTACGCGAACGCGCGCGGGACGGAGGCGGTCCGCAGTCGAGCCTGATGCGACGGTTCTACCTTGGGGTGGCCGTGACTCGCCATGACTGGAGAAACCTATCGCGCCGGGTTGGTTGAGCAGGCGGGTCACAGCGAAAGACGGCCCACGGCGCTGCGGCTCCGAATTCGCGTCTCGGCTCGCCAGCCCCCCCGCCCGCTTCGCGGCAACGCTATGACGATTCTGCTGTTCGCAGCGTCGTGCGTTGTCATCGACTAGGAGGAGTCGCGAGGTGTCCCGCGGCGCCCGCACCGGCGACACCGGACGGAGCCGTAACAGCTCAACGCGCCACGGGATTTCAAAAGCCACCCGCCGGAGTCGAACCGGCGACCTACTAATTACGAAAGGACGCAGGAGGTTGCCGGCAGGTTCCGGCGGGTGCTCGTCTCTCGGAAGATTCAGGGGTTACGCGTTGGCGCTGACCCACCAGGAGGCACCGGCAGGCATGGGCATGGTGACTGGATGGAGACTGACCGATGCCTTGGTGAGGACAGTGACCTATTGATTCTCCACCCGCGGTGAGCGCGCGAGGCGAAGAGGATGGCGCGCTGCTTGGGTTGCCGGGGTGACCACTCACAGCCCCCTTTGGCGTCGCCCCAATAGTGAAGAACATGCGGCCAGGATCGGCCTCAGGCCGCGCGCCGGACCCGGATGTAGGCTTCCAGCCCTGCGGCTTCTACGAGCCGCAGCACGCGATCGATCGTGACCTTCTGCAGGCTCCCTGAGAGAATGCCCGTGACGGCGCTTCGGGAAAGGCCGGAGTGCGCGGCCAGCTCAGCATGCGTGAGGCCTCGTCGATCGACCTCTCGCAGGACAGCCGCGATGAGCTGTGCCTTGAGCACTGCCTCGAGACCGCGGCTCTTCGGGATGCCGAGGAGCTTTGCCAGGCGGTCGGCGGACGTCTTCTTGCTCATTGCGTCAGCTCCTTCAGACGCTTTCGCGCCAGATCGATGTGGCGTCCAGGGGTTGTCTGCGTGGTCTTCTTGAAGGTGTGTAGGACATGTACCGCTCCACGACGAATGAGCGCGTAGATCACCCGGTAGTGACCGGAACGATCGCGAAGCCGTAGCTCATGGACGGCCCGGCCAATGCTGGGCATGGCACGTGACAGCGGCATGGCGAGCATGAGGCCAGCGTCGAGGCGGGCGAGCGCATCTGCGAGATCGCTACGCACATCCATCGGGAATGCATCAAGCTCTCGGCGACAAGCCGGGACGATGATGATCACATGCTAGGGTCTCATAAATGAGACGTGAGGTCCAGTCTGCGGGTGGTCGCGCGCGAGTGGGAGGCCGGACCTTCCCAGGGGACCGGCGCGTGTCAATGAGATGAGAGAGGGGCATGGTGAAATTACTGTCCCGCCGCGACGTCGAGCTCCGCGAGCAGGAGGTCGTCCGCAGCCACGAGCATCGAGACTGGGGGGGTACCTGGACCTTGGACCGGCTCCGTTGCGGGCGTCTGCGGGGCTCTGAGCGCGACGTTTCTTCGCGATCGCGGGCTCGGAACGCCATTGCGGTCGAGGGCCGGCGGATTGATCCACACTTCCGTCGGGGGCTGTTGCACCCGCGGTGTCTTCCCCTTGAAGCGTTCGGGATGAGCCGCGAATGCCGCCGCGAGCGTTTCCCCCCGTCGTGCCACGATCGCCAGGGCCGTCCCGCTGTGCACGCTCACCGGCGTCAGGAACCCGATCCCGCTGTGCCGATGCTCTTCGTTGTACCAGGGGAAGAATCGCCGCAGGAATCCCAGGGCGTCCTGCTGCGACCCGAATCGCTCGGGAAACTCCGGACGCGACTTCAACGTGCGAAACTGCGACTCCGAAAACGGATTGTCGTTGCTGGTGTACGGTCGCGTCAGGCTCCGCGTGATCGACAGGTCGGCCAACAGCTGGCCCACCGTCTTCGACGTCATCGCCGGCCCGCGGTCGGAGTGCAGCGTCAGGACCGCCTCCGCGATCCCCTCCTTCTCGCAGCTCTCCTTGATCAAGCGGCGCGCCAACGTCGCCGACTCTCGATCCGCCAAGAGCCACCCCACCACGTAGCGGCTGAAGATGTCGAGCAGCACGTAGAGGTAGAAGTACGTCCACTTCGCCGGCCCCTTGAGCTTCGTGATGTCCCACGACCACACCTGGTTCGGTCCCGTCGCCAGGAGCTCGGGCCGCGTCGCCACCGGGTGGCGCAGCTGGTTGCGCCGCTCGCGGACTTCCCCGTGCCGATCGAGAATCCGGTACATCGTCCGCAGCGAGCAGTGGTAGGTTCCCTCCTCGAGCAACGTCGCGTACACCTCCGCCGGAGCCTGGTCGATGAACCGTTCCGAATGCAGCACGTCGAGAACGGCAGCCTCCTCGACCTCGGACAATGCCAGCGGCGGCCGCGATCGAACCGCCGTCTCCGAACATGGTCGCCGCCACCGGTAAAAACTTGCCGGGGCCACGCCCAACGCCCCACAGGCGGCCTGGACCCCCACGGCGTCGGCCAACGTCTGCGCCGTCGCCATCAGCTCCCGACCTCCTCGTCGCTCGGCGGCAGCCCCAGCAACTGTGAGACTTTTTTTTGAACGTCGATGATCACGTGCGCCTTGCGCAGCTCCTCCCGCAGCCGCGCGTTCTCCCGCTCCATCCCGGCGAGTCGCTTCGCCAACGGATGCGCCACCGCCTTGCGCCCGCGCGCGTGCCCCGCCAGCCCGACCAACGCCCCCGCCTCGCGCTGCTGACGCCACACGCTCAGATGCGACGTGTAGAGCCCCTCGCGTCGCAGCAGCGCCCCGATCTCCCCCGGCTCGCGACACCCGTCGGCCTCGGCCAGGAGCTGTCGCTTGTACTCGGCCGTGAACCGGCGCCGCTGCGCCTTCGCCGGAACCTCCGGATTCTTGCGGCCCGTCGGCGCCGGCGCGCCCGCAACTTCAGTCGCCCTACGGGCTCCTTCCGTTCCGGGCGCGCTTCCTGATCCCCCGCCATCCCTCACCTTCACTCCCACCTCGCTCGCCTTCCTCCGTCCCCTCGTACACTAAATTCGGATCGCCTCCTCTCTCACGTTCATTGGCACAGGGGGGCTGTCGTATCAGGTTCCCGAGTCGCCACAGGCCTTTCGCGCCGTCGTTCATGAAGCTCGCGCCTGCATTCGCGACGATGAAGTGCATGCATCCCGCCCGCGCGATCGGCGCCACCTGTTCGCAGATCTCCCGCGGACTGCCGGCATAGATGACCGTCTCGATGATGGCCGCCGTCATCGTCGCGGCTGCCTGGTCCACGTGCTCCCGGCCCACCCACGTCGGTACCAGATCCGGGAACCCACCGTGCGATGCCCCCAGCGGATGGCTCCGCCCATGCGCTCGCCACACGCTCGCCGGCGCCCCCAGCGCCATCGCCGCGCACACGAGGCTCCGGAGCGCCCGTTCGAGCACCTGCTCCCGGCTCTCCCCGAGCGCGACCAGCATCGTGTGCGTCGCCGTGAAGCGCTCGAGGCTCCGTCCCGCCTCCTCGGCGGCGCGGCGGATCACTCCGAGCCGCTTTGCGTACTCCTCACCCGATACGCGCTGCCCCGGCAGCCAGCCATCGCCGAAGCGGCCCGCGAGACGCAGCATGCGCGGATAGTGCGCGGCGACGAAGAGCCGCGGCGGCTTCCGGCCATACAACGGCAGGCCGAACACGGCGTCGCGCAGCGTCCAGAACCGCCCCGAGTAACTGACTGGCCGCCCGCCGCTCGCCCACAGCAGCCGAATGATCGTCAGCGCCTCCTCGAGCCGCTCGACGTTCTGCCCGTACGGCAGCCCGTACGGCTCGGTGTTCTCCCGGATGCCGTTGCCGATGCCGAGGATCGCGCGCCCCCGGGAGATGTGGTCGAGCGTCACGAACGACTGTGCAAGCGACATCGGGTGCCGGCGGATGCTCTCCGTGACCGACGTGCCGACGTCGACGCGCCGAATCCGCTTCGCGGTGAGCGCCAGCACCTGGAGCGGATCGAAGAGAGCGTCGATCGACGGCACGATCCGCGCCGCGGCCGTGATGCCCGGCCGCCAGACCTCCGGGGGCGTGAAGCTCATGAAGTGGTCGGGTACCCAGATCGCGGACGCGCCCATCAGCCGTGCCAGGCGCATATTGATCCGCGAGACCCAGAGTGGGTACACGCAGGCGTCTTGGTAGCCGACCGTCACGCGCGCCATCGTTCGTCCATCGCCGGCCCGCATAGCATGCCGGCGGCGCCGACCCGCTGCAGGCCCCCGCTGTGACCTGGCGGGTGATCCAGTGGGCGACCGGCAACGTCGGCCGCGCGGCCGTTCAGGGCATCGTTTCCCATCCGGAGCTGGAGCTCGTCGGCGCCTGGGTGCAGCGCGGACAAGGCGGGACGCGACGTCGGCGAGCTGTGTGGCGTCGGTCCGCTCGGCGTCCGGGCCACGGCCGACGTCGACGAGATTTTGACGCTGCGGGCGGACTGCGTCGTCTACGCGCCCCTTCTGCCGCAGTTCGACGAGGTGGTCCGCCTGCTCGAGTCGGGAAAGAACGTTGTGACGCCCGTAGGCTGGTTCTATCCAGGGCGCTCGGCGGGCGTTGCGGAGCTGGAGGCCGCCTGCCGGACGGGCGGCGTGTCACTGCACGGCACCGGCATTCATCCCGGTGGGATCACGGAGCTCTTGCCGCTGACGCTCTCGGCGCTGTCTTGCCATCCGCCCCGAGAGGGTCAGCATATTCAACGTCTCGGGCCAGTCGCCGCCCCACGACTCCGTGGTGACCAGCCGCTCGGGCGGCGTGACCTCTCGATACACGCCGCGCATCGCCATCTCGGTGCCGTCGGAACTGCGCCAGAACAGGGGGTACCGGGCGAATGGCGGCTATGCCGCCTCGTCGGCTGAGCCCGGGGCCGCGCGGCACGCGGGTATTGCGGCGGCCGCCGGAACAGCTTCGATGGCGGCTGCCTGCCCGTCGGACCCGCCACCACCACCATCACCCCCGCCCGCTTCGACGCCGTCATCTTCGACCTCGACGGCGTCGTGACGCACACCGCACAGACAGACGCCGCTGCCTGGAAGCGCACCTTCGACGAGTTCCTCGCCGGCCACGCCGGGGAGCGCCCCGTCGTTCCCTTCAGCGACGAAGACTACCGGTCGTTCGTCGACGGCCGCCCCGGGTCTCGACGGGGGGGCGTTTCTCGCGTCGCGCGGCATCGCGCTTCCCGAAGGAACGCCCGACGACGCCCCAGGGAGCGCCACCGTGTGGGCGCGTCCGTGGCGACCGGCGGTCGTGGCGGAACCCAGTTTGCTGCTAGGTTCGTCGGCATGAACCCACTCCTCGAAAGCGTCATGGGTCCGCTGCTCACCGTGCACCAGTGGCTCTACGAGAACACCGATGGACGGATCGGCGCGAGCCTCGGGGGCCGGCCGATGCTGCTTCTGCGCACCGTCGGGCGTCGTAGCCGTGAGCCCCGCACCGCCGCGCTGCTCTACGTGCGCGATGGGAACGCGTACGCGGTGATCGCGTCGAAGGGTGGCGCGCCGCACCACCCGGGGTGGTTCCACAACCTCACCGCTCAGCCCGACGTGGAGATCCAGGTGGGCCGCGCGCGGATCCCGGTGCGCGCCCGGGTCGCCGAGGGCGAGGAGCGCTCCCGACTCTGGGCGCGCGCGGACGAGATCAACCAGGGCCAGTACGCCACGTACCAGTGCCGCACGAGCCGCGTGATCCCGGTCGTGGTGCTCGAGCCGCGCTGAGCGCTCGGGATCCCCAATGGTGAGTGCACTCGGCGCCTACCGTCGAAGGAGGACCGCAGGATGCGACGACTCATCGTGCTGCCGATCCTGGTCCCGCTGTTCGCCCCGGCCTCGACGAGCGACGCCGCCCAGTGCACCACCCGCAACGAGGCCCGGAGCGTCTGCAAGGTCCTTCGCCGCCGCATCGCCTGCAACCAGTGTGCGTTCCGCTCCGCCCCTTCGGGCTCGTGCCTGAGGCCCCCCGCCCCGTCCGCGTGCGCCGGGACCATCGTCGACGACGCGGTGGCGCTCACCTTCGGCGATAACCTGCTCCCCGCGCACACGTCGACCGCCGCGCGCTCCGGAGCCAGCGGTGCTGCCAGAAGCAGATCGGCAAGGCGGTCGGCAAGTTCCTCCGCCAGCTCCGCCACGACGGGCCGTAAGCGCGAGCGACGAGCGCACGGGATACAGCTTCGGCGACTCGCCTCCCCCGGTGTCTACCGCCGGTTGAGGGTGCGAGCGTCGCAGCACGGGCTCGCGATCACGGAGGTGCGCGCCATCCGCAAACGCGACTCCTATCTTGCGGCTCAGTACCGCCGGCTCGTCAAGCGGCGCGGCGACAAGAAGGCCGTCATCGCGGTCGCCCACAGCATCCTGATCATCGCCTACACGTCCTGCGGAACGGGCAGTCCCATCGCGAACTTGGCGGCGCCTACTTCGACCACCTGAATGCCCAGCGCCTCACCCGGTATCACACGACACGCCTCGCCGCGCTCGGCTACACGGTGACCCTCAGGAAGCACGCGGCCTGACACCGCCCTCCTTTTTCGTAGTATCGACCAAGCCCCGCTAATGCTTCTCGGTCAGGTGGATCACGCTCAGATTGGGATCGCTCTGGATTGCGCCCTCCGTGAAAGGCATATCCACCCAGCCCGACGCGGAGAAGAGCCGCGTCATATCGGCGAAGTGCGGGTTCTCAGGGTCGGTCGATTGCGAGTACGTCACCACGGCGCGTGCGTCGGGACCGCTGCGGGTGAAGGTGACCGCCTGGATGTAGCTCGATCCGCTGACGATCGGCGTGAAGCCTACGCCGGGGATCAACGCAGCCGGGCTGATGGCGTTGTAGACGCCCGAGGTGCCCGAGCCGCCGTGGATCGGAATGGTCTCTCCGCCGCGCGTGTCGAACTGGATTTCCCCCCACGCGACGTTGAGCGGAATGTTGGCATCCGCAAAGCGCTTCACGGCCGCCGCGAGGTCGCTCATGATCCTGGCGCGCACGCTCACGCTCGCGAGGTTGACGCCGCGCGGCGTATTCACCGGGTCAGCGGGATCGAAGGGCACCGCAAAGAGGTTCGGGGCGTTGCTCGCCCGGTTCCAGAACTCGGTCCAGAGGTGCGGCCCGACGCTGGTGAGCTTGTTCGCACGATCCCAGGCCGCGAGGACGTCGCACGCCTCGGTCACATCCACGATCTGGCCGCCGACATTCACGAGGTGGCTCTCCTCCGCGCAGAGAGTGAGGACACCGTCGAGCATGATCTCGGCGCTGTAGTGGCGGTCGGCGAAGAGCACGTCCTGGAGCCACTGCCGGCCGAAGCCGGTCCCGGGCAGGCCGTCGGTGCCCGCCTGGCGGTCACGGATCTGGGTGATGCCCAGGCGGGTGCGGAAGCTCTGCGGGCGCCCCTCGTCGGTCCCGATGATCTGCGGGAAGCCCTCCAGCCTCGCGTCGGGATTCGCGAGCCAGTAGCTGTCGTTCGAGTTCTGGACGAAGTCACGGCGCTCCAGGCTGGGCAGGTTGCCGGGGCCGAAGATGCCGGTTTGCGGCGCGTCGGCGTCGGAGCCGAGGTCGCACTGCGAGGTCGAGCCGTCGAGCGTGTACACGCGCGCCGAGGAGAGCGCCAGGGCGACGGGCGTGTCCGCGCACGCGGCGAGCTTGGCCTTCGTGACGTGCGGCACCGTGCTGATGTCGCCGTAGAAAGCGTCCCCCTGGCGGTCGGCTGCGATCGTATTGACCCAGGGGAGCGCGAGATTTGTCCGCAGGGCCTGAGCAAACTCGTCGAGATTCCGTGCGGTCCCCATCTCGCGGAACTGCTTGAGCCCACGCACGTTCCCGAGGTTCACATCCGTGAGGGCGTACGCTCGCTGCGTGGACCACACGGCCAGCGGCGGCAGCACCATCACGGGGCCGAATTGCGTCATGTAGAAGGTGTGGTCGACGCTCGCGACCGACCCGTCCGCCTGGAGCACGTCGACGCTCACCACCTCCGGTTTCATCGGCACCACCTGGCCATCGAAAACGTAGGACGTCGGAGCGCCCGCCGCCAGAGTGAGCTCTCGCACCACGAAGTGCCGCGCCGTCGAGACCGTGTGGCTCCAGGCGATGTCGCGGTTGAAGCCGATGCTCACGAGAGGGAAGCCATAGATCGCGGAGCCCATCACGTCGTAGCGGCCGGGAATGGTCAGGTGGACGGCGTGGAAGCGCTCGATCCCGAACCAGGGGAAGTGTGGGTTGCCGAGCAGCGCACCAGCGCCACCCGTGAGGTCGCCGCCGAGCGCGACGGCGTTGCTACCGAAGTGCTCGGTGTTGGTGTCGGGCAGCTCGACCGCGGCGAGCAGGCGCTTCGCCCGCTGGCCGTTCGTCACCCGCGCTAGGGATGCCGACATCGCGGCCCCGCCGGTCGCCTTGGCGACCGGCACCGCGGGCGGCACGGCGCCAACGAGGGAGGAGATGAAGTTGGCGGTCCCCGCGCGTAGCGTGAGCTTCTTCAGCACCTTGAGCATGTCGAACTCATCGATCGGCCGCACCCAGGCGGCGCCGCGGCAGTCGGCGGCGAGCGCGTCCACACCCGTGTCGCGGAGATAGCGGTTGTAGCCGTCCGCGTAACCGCGCAGGAGGTCCTGCGTGTCGGTGTCGAGGCTCTCCCAGTCTGCGCGCGTCAGCGCGTCGGTGTTGACCAGCCCGTACACGAAATCCGAGGCGAGATTGCCGCCCTGCGGGCCGAAGAAGCGCGACTTGGTTCCGGTCGCGACGAGGACGTCACCGGCCAGTACACAGATGTTGTCCTGCGCGAACGCGTACCCGTAGCCGTAGCCGAGGCTCCCCCAGTCCGAGGCGCGCACGTGCGGGATGCCGAAGGACGTGCGCCGCACCTTTGCCTGGTAGTGGACCTTGGCATTTTTCGCATGAACGATCTCTCCGTTGGAGACGAGCACGAGCGCCGAGACGGTGAGCGTGACGAGCACGGAAGAGCAACGCATGGCGGGCTCCTTTCGGGGTCACTTGGCCCCCATCTCGGGGACGGATTGATCGACCGGACCGGGCGGGCCGCCCTCCGAGCTGCTCACACACCTCGCCTATCACCCGTAACGACCAAACCGTCAAGCCACCCATGCCCCGCCGCCGATCGACGTCTGCGCCTGGCCCAGGGCGTCCCGCTCGACGCAATGATCGGGTGCTACCAGCTCGCCCGTGTGATCTGGGCAGGGGAGCCGCTGTCGGGGGAGAGATGCAGGACGACGCGCGACGATTCACGGGCACGAAGGCGGCCGTGCGGCCCCTTCGACCGCACCGAGCACCGATTGATCGTCCATGAGATTGGCGGACACGACATCGGCCTCCGCCGCCACCGCCGCGACAGAGGCTGCGACGGTCGCGCCAGCATCCGCGACGGGCGCATCTTCGCGGCCGTCCGGGCGACAGCCCCGTTGCACCGGACGCAGGCCGATTTTAGGAGGTGCGAGCGCGCGCGCCTGGCGATGAGCTGCGACGGACTGACAGGCTGGCTCAAGCATCTCGTGGGACGACAGCCCTTCTTCCCGCATCAGATGTCGTTCATCCTGGAGCTTCCGGCGCGGCGGCTCTTGATCACACCGTCACAGCTGGCGGACCGACTGCATCTGGCGCCGAGCTCGAAGGTGCTCGAGGTCGGCTGCGGTTCGGGCGTGTTCAGCGTCGAGGTGGCGCGACACCTGCCCGCCCTGGAGCTACACCGCAAACTTCCGGCGACCGTGATCCCGATGACCTACGGGCGCGATGTCGACTGGGCCCGTAATCTCGTCAAGGCGCGCGCCGGCGAGGTCGTCCAGCTGGGCCGGCGCTTCACCCTCGCCTTACCCTCTCCCATCTCGTGGTGCAGGTTCCGTGCCGGTGCCGCGACGCCACTCTGCGTGCCGTTCCGGATCGAGGCACGAGCAGACGATTCCCAGGGATGAAAGTCGTCGGCAGTCCGGCGGTTCCGCCGGTGAGCAACGGCATCAGGTTCCCCGGCGGCCCCGCGTCGCCAGTTGGTGATTGCAGGGACGGCACGCCGGGAGGTATGGCCTCGCGGATGGTTGATGCGACGATCCCATCCGCCGAGGCCCTCGAGATCGGTTCCCTGCTCGCGTACGCGGAGCAGGGAATCGCCAGCCGCGTGCTCGCCAAGACCGGCGGTGGAAACGTGACGCTGTTCGCGTTCGATACCGGGCAGGGGCTCAGTGAGCACACGGCGCCGTTCGACGCGCTCGTGTTCGTGCTGGACGGAGGGCTGACGCTCACCGTCGGCGGGCGCCCCGTCGCCGCCCTGCCCGGCACGGTCGTCCGCATGCCCGCCCACGTGCCGCACGCCCTCGAAGCGACGTCGCGCACGAAGGTGCTGCTCGTCATGCTGCGCGTGCAGGGCGAGTGAGCACCGCCGCTCGCAACGTTGATGCGCCAGAAAGACTCACCGCAGCGGCGCGGAGACGCGGAGATAGTGTGCTTGAGATTTGTGTCCGCGGTTGAATCTTCTCGAGGCCGCTTCTTCTCATCGGGTCGCGTTGAAGCGCGTCGTGGCGCTCTAACCCGAGGGATGAAATGACACCGCGGCCACCAATGATCGACGGACGGATCGTTCTGCCGGACGATCGTCGGCTCGGCTTCGCGGAGTTCGGCGCGCCGACCGGGAAGCCGGTGTCCTGGTTCCACCGCACGCCGGGCGCGCGGCGCCAGATCCCGCCTGAGGCGCGTCTGGGGGCGCAACGGCTCGGGGTCCGCTTGATCGCCCTCGATCGACCGGGAGTGGGCGATTCGACGCCGCATCGCGCCGCGCGTCGCGGGCGGCGGACTCTAGGGTGGCACCCCTTGCCGAAGGGCGTGGCCTTCCTGCCGCGCTACGCCACTGTGTCGGCCGCGGCCAACCATCGCTACCTCGATGCCCTGGCCGTCGTCGACGACCCCGCCCCCGCTCATCGTGCCCTCGACCGCCTCGTGCAGCCAGTGCGGGATCGCCACGGCCGGTCGTCGAGTGCCTTCAAGCCCACGACCACCCCCGTCGTCACCCTGTTCGCCGCTGTGCTCCGTGGGGAGCACACGCTCCAGGGCTTCCGCAACCGCGAGCTGCGGCACGCGGCTGTTCGGTCCCACTGCTGCTGCCGATCGCCGGCGCAGCGGACAGGTCTCACGCCTTGTCAAACGGCTTCACCTGCGCGGCCTGGTCGCGAAGATTCCTCGCTCGTGCCGCTGGCGGATCACCCAACTCGGACATGCCCTCCTGAGCGCGGCCATCCAGCTCCGCGAGGAGGCGTTCCCCACCGCCTTCCTCAAGACCGCCGCGTGACGCGGCAAGATGTCCGCACGTTGCAGAGAACTCGGACAGGAAGAGTCCATCTGCCTCAGAAGTCGCGTTCGATCCGCAACGCGACGATAGTGGTTGCGAGGCTATCGTATTGCGCCACGAGCAAGCAGAATTCGATCATCCGGCGGTCGTCGAGATGTGCCGCCAGCGCAGCCCAGGTGGTGTCGTCGAGGTCCTTGGTC
The DNA here is from genome assembly GCA_963815115.1 of uncultured delta proteobacterium. Classification (GTDB taxonomy): domain Bacteria; phylum Desulfobacterota; class Binatia; order DP-6; family DP-6; genus CAVQLX01. The sequence goes on from CAWFFN010000008.1 coordinate 791,268, forward strand.
TCGATGAGGGAACCGACAGCCGTCAATAACGCGCGGTGTCGCGGGCTCCATCCTTCGGCACCGGGTCCCGTCAGGATGCGCTCCAGGATCTCGGCGGTGACCCCGGCGCGGCGTCCCAGGCGAACGTGATGGTCCATCTCGTACTGGCAACCGCGCAGGTGTGCGACGCGGAGTATCACCAGCTCCGTCTCATGACGCGACAGCTTGCCGCCGGGCATGAGCTTGCCGGAGAAGTGGAGCCAACCTCGGAACAGCCCCTTGGTGCGACCGAGCGTACTGAACAGATGGACATCGCGTACTCCGGCGCCGAGGGACAAAATCCTCCACAGCCCCCAGTTAATGAGGCCGAGCTCCTTGAAGCGTCCGGGAGGGATGCGGGATGCCGACGCGTTGCCGGTACTCACCTTGTCCTTTCGGGCAGCGCGGTGGATTCCGGAAAGCACGGTGATCAACCGAGGAACTTCGGTGGATCCGAACTTCGCGATCGTGACGCCGTGAGCGCGCCGCCTCATCTCGGCCGGCCGAGATCGTCCTGGCTCCAGTCGCAGACGCCTTCCGGGAAGATCTGGTTCAGGCGGTCGCGCTCGGCGGGGCTCGGCACCCAGCTGCCGTAGGTGCCGGATGCGATCGCCGCGTCCACGCTCTGGAGCCCGCACTTGAAGATGCCGCCCTCGAACGGGCCGCCCGCCACGCGGCGCGAGCTGCTGTGGGTCGGGAACATCTGCGTGCACGGGCCGGGCGGCAGGTCGTCGAGCACGCCGTCCCACACGTGCGGGCCGTGGGCGATCTCGACGCCCGCCGTGGTGAAGCAGCGGTCCACCGCGAGCGCCGGCTTGTTGCCCGCCACGCCGCGCTGCGGCCGCTGCCGGATGTTCTTCATCCACTCGTCCATCACCGCGAAGGCCTCCGGCGTCTGGTCGAAGGCGACGGCGGGTCGCGCGTCGGTGAACCAGATCACCTGGTTGTCCGCATTGCCGTTCGCGATCTGGATGCGCCGGCGCGTCGCGAACGACTGGTGGCTGTGGTGCATGTCGAGCTCTTCCTCGAGGTAGTGCCGCCAGTCGATCACCGGGACGTCGATCGAGCCGTCGAAGCGCATGCCGCTCTGGTAGGCGGCATTCATCGCCTCGAGGCTGCCGTGCCGGCGCGGCGCCGGCGTGACGCCGCCGTCGGGCGAGAGGTTCATGTTGCGCTCGCTCCACGGATCGAAGGTCGCCGGGCTCGGCGCGCCGATGAAGGGGAAGCCCTCCTGGACCATGTCGCCGGGCTCCTTCCAGCTGCCGATCTTCGCGTTCAGGTCCAGGAACTCCGCCGGCGTGATCACGCCGTCCACCAGCGCCTGCAGTCCGTACTGCACGCCGACGTTGTCCCAGGGCGTGCGCCCGAAGCCCTGCGCGTCGGTGCCATAGATGTTCACGAGGTCGCCGGCGTGGGTCCAGTCAACGTCCGCGGCGCCCTGCGCCAGCTTGTCGAGATCCTGCACGTCGGTGAAGTTCGGGTTCAGCACCAGCGGCGTCAGCCCGAACCAGGCGCGCCGACACTCGGTGATGGCGGGCACCGGCGAACCCGGCTCGGGCACTGGCGCGTTCAGGCCGAGCAGCGCGTAGAGGCCGTAGAGCTGGAACCACTGCGTCGCCTCGGAAGCGTCCATGAAGGGCATGCGGCTCGCGTTGAGGCCCTCGACGGCGCGCCGGTTCAGCACGTCGTCCCACTTGTTGTTGGTGAGATCGGTCTTGTCGAAGTAGTGCTCGAGCAGCTCGCAGTCTCCGACGTGGATCGTCTGTGTGATCATGTCCGAGTAGGAGTACTGCGGGATCAGCGCGTCGAGCAGGCCCGGGTGGTTCTGGGCGTAGACGTACTGCTGGATCGCGCCGCCCGAGCCGCCGACGCCGACGGTGTAGAGCGGCACGCCGTGGGCCTCGACAAAGCGCTCCTTCAGCATCAGCGCCGTCTCGCCGCCGAGCTGGAGGTTGTAGTGGGTGTTGGTGCGCAGTCCGCTCGAGCTCACCACCGCGTAGCCGAGCTTCAGCACGTCGTCGCGCAGCATGGCGCCGCCGCCGATCGTCCCCTGGGTGCGCCCGATGGCGACGCCGCCCTCCATGCTGAAGACCAGACGGCCGTTCCACAGCGAGTCGTCGGGATCGGACGGATCCGTCTCGCCGGCCGGCGCCAGCATGGCGATCGCGTAGATGAAGCGATTGATGGTGCCGCGCTCGCGGCGCACGATGTAGGGCACCGTGTCGCCGTCGAGTGTCGTCGTCATCGCGATGTCGCCCGGCAGCGGCCCGGCCGGGTTCGGCAGCGCCGCGAAGGCGCCGGCCGTGTTGCGGTAGACGTAGTCGAAGCGGCGGTTCGCCGCGCAGTTCTTGCTCCAGCCGACGATCACGGCGCCGGCGGTGGGATAGCCGCGCCCGTCGCGCGGGTAGTTGCCGCTCGCGTCCTCCTGCGCGACGGGAATGCCGAAGTGGTCCTGGTTGTCGACGATCGGCTGGCCGATGCCGGCGCGCGCCGTCGTGCACACGAAGGGCTGCTGCTGCGGACCCGAGAAGATCGGGCCGCTGGCGGGGTAGTTGGTGACGACGAGCTGGGCGTGGGGCTGCGAGTTCGGCCCCGACTTCAGCACCAGCAGGTTGTCGCCGAGCTCGAAGCCGGTGACGACGCCGATCAGGTCTCCCTTGCTCTGCTGGAGCTGATCGGTGACGTCCACGCCGTTCAGCAGCAGCAGCGCGTTCTTCTTGACCTTCTTGCCCGGGAAGCCGACGCGCACCAGCGCGTCGCCGCCGGTCACCTGGTACGGCGCGCTCGACAGGATCTCGATCTTCCAGGTGTCCTTTTCCTCACTGGCAAAGGCCCCGACCGCGACGACGAGCGAGGCGGCGCCAAGCAGAGCGAGGGCGAGGCAGCGGCGAGAGACACGAGCGCAACGGCGGTTCGCCATGAGCAGTTCCTCCAACCGGCGGCGCGGGCTATCCACAGAGAGCTCCGCGGAATTCACCCTACGCGTCGGGCGAATCGGGTGTCAACCGCGCACGCCTCGCGCAGCGAGGCGCAGCCGATCGAAGTCAGCGGAACGACCCTGCAGGCTGCAGAAAACGCTCAGCGCTTGAGCTCGGAGAACTGGATCGAGCAGACGCAGATGTACCCTCTCGACCCGTCACGCGGCCTGGTCGTGCCCAATGCGGGCGCCACGACGGCGCCGCACGTGCTGCACCCAAGCATGCTCGGGACTCTCAACGGGCTCCCCGTCGACCCGGCGATCCAGTGCACCCTCTCGACGAGCCAGCGCCCAAATGCATTCCTCCGCAGCCCGATCAGGGAGCTCGCCACGGGAGACCTGCGCCATCCGACACAACCGCGTCACCGGATACCGACCTTTCTCCGCCTCGACGAACCGGTAGCGGCTCATCGGGTTTCCATCGCGAAGAAAGCCGCCCGCTTCAGGATGTCTCGCTCCTCGTGCAGCACCTGCACCTCCCGCCGCAACCGCCGCAGCTCCTCGCGCTCTTCGATCGTCAACCCGTCGCGCTCGCCCGCGTCCACGGCCGCCTGCCCGACCCAGCGCCGCACCGCCGTCTCACTCAGGTCCAGCTCACGACAGATCGCTGGCAGCGATCGCTCGCCCCGGCGCACCACGGCGATGACCTCGGCCTTGAACTCCGGCGTGAACGACCGCCGCTGCCGCCGGCGTGCCCCGTTCCCTTCCGCCTTCTTCCCCATTCGGACTCCCTCCACGTGGGCTCACGCCCACATCCGGGATGTCCACGCGTTCGTATCGATGAAGGCGCACGGGCTGTCCTCCGCGCCACTGCGGTACGGTCCGCAGCACACCACGGGGTCATCCGCGAGGAGCCCCAATCGACGACGGGAGGACAGCTCGATGGAACGCTACTACGTGGGTCTCGACGTGCATAGCCGCGAGAGTGTGTTCGTCATCAAGAGGCATGACGGGGAGCTCGTCGACCGCGGCGCGCTCCCCACGACCGCGCTGGGTCTCGCGCGCCTCCGCGACGAGCACGGCTTGCCCCCAGGGACGCCCATCGCCCTCGAGACCGGCACGTCCGCCTTCTTCGTGGCGAGCTCGCCCGCCTCGACCTCACGCCGGTCGTGATCGATGCACACGAGGTCCGCCGCAAGGCCCACCGCCCGCTCCAGAAGAGTGACCGCCGCGACGCACTCGAGGAGTCGCTGGCGCTCATTCACGAGATTCGTCCCCGAGGAGTTCGATGCGGACGAACCGATCATCAAGCCATGACTTCGGGGGGGCCACCCAGCTTCAGCTGCTTGGCAACGGGTCCTTCATCGCGTCGGTCGCGCTCGATGCACAGGCAGCGCGTCGCGACGTACACTGGCTACATCCGGTCCCTCGGCATCGGAGTACCGACTGATTCAACGGTAGCGCCGCGGACGACGGTTTCTGCTACCGCGCTGCTACCACTCCCACCCAACCCAGGACGCACGAGGCGAAAGTGTGGTCACTCGTGATCGTCGGTTTTCCGTGGGGATAGGTCTCCCTGGTGCTGCGAAGTTTCGCCTCTATCCGAGTTCGTAATCAGTCGGTCGCCCTCCGAGGCGAACCTCGTTCGTCGTCCCATGATTCCATCCAACTCGACGTCTGCAGCCTCGCGAAACTCGGGGCGGTTCAATCCTCGATGAGAAGGCGTTGGAGGAAGGGATGAAGAGAAATGGAAGCGGACCGCGTTCTGCGAACCCGCGGGCGCCTTGGGCACACCGGAGGAGAGGAGCGTTGACAGAACGACCCAGCCTTCCTACACTACGAAAGTAGGACTTTCCTACCCATGGCAACCGCTGCAACCAAGGTCGGACCGAAGTTCCAGGTCACCATCCCGAAGAACGTCCGGGATGCCGTCGGGCTGAAGGTGGGCGACCTGGTCGAGGCCTCCGTGGGGCGCGAGGGCATCGTCCTCCGCCAGAAGGTTCTCATCGACAAGCCAGTGAGCCTGGCAAGGCAGCTCGAGGAATCGGAAGCGGCGGTGAAGGCGGGGCGGGTCCTCGGACCGTTCAAGTCGGCCGGTACCGCAATGAGGGCCGTGAAAGCCCATGCGCGCCGTGCTGACCGAACCGTTCGCCGCTAACCTGATCGCGAGCCCGCCGGAGGTCCAGAAGGCTTTCGGCAAGCAGCTCACGAATCTCCTCCGCGACCTGCGCCACCCTTCCCTGCGAGCGAAGAAGTACGAGGAACGCACGGGCCTCTGGCAAGCCCGGATCAACGACGACTGGCGGATGTACTTCACCATCGAGGGCGACGTCTACGTGCTGCGAGCGATCACGCCTCACCCGAAGTAGCTCGCTCGTGCAGGGTGCGACGGCCACACTCTCGAGCGGCGGAATCAGTAGGTCAGTGTCCTCGACTGAGCATCGGTCAGTCTCCATCCAGTCACCATGCCCATGCCTCCCGGTGCCTGCCGATGGATGAGCGCGACGCGTAACCTCCGAATCTTCCGAGACACGGCCACCCGCCGGAACCTCCCGGCAACCTCCTGCGTCCTTTCGTAATTAGTAGCTCGCCGGTTCGACTCCGGCGGGTGGCTCTAGAATTCTCCGTCTTTTGTGGGGCTTGCACGACCCGCACCGGGATAGTGGAGGTTTCATCGCACCGGTGTGTGCCTATGGTGTGCCTCTCTCCACAGCGCGCGCTTCAGAGTTGTCGTCGCAGCCTGGTTCGAGGGCCAACCGATGGCAGAACAGTCGACCCAGCCGCAGCCCAATGACCTTCGTGAGACATTCCATGAGGCGTTGACCGACTTCTCTCGGTTCGCTCAGAAGCGCCAGACGGCGAAGGCGCAAGCAGCGTTGCACCGGCTGTTCACAACGCTCATCGACGTCGACCGAGATGGCGACGTGGTCGGCTCGCGGATCACTGGTGGAAGCAAGAATGCATCCTCCCGCATGAACCAGAAGGGCTTCAGGGATGCGGGCACGGCTGCGCGCTCGGCCAGGTGCAGGGCGGCACGTCGCTGAACGCGATTCAGCAGCTCCTCGGGCATAGCTCGCTCGCCACGACGAGCGTCTACCTCCGCAACATCGCCCCCGCGGCGGCCGTTGCCGAGGCGACGGCCAAGACGGCGCACCTGACGGTTGAGCCGTAGCCGGCGGCACAGGGAAGACGTTTCCCGGGCTCAGCACATCGTCGCGGGCCGCGATGCAGGTCGCGAGAGGAACTCTCGCACCGCGACACCGCGCCCGGCATGCACGTTCGCGACGCGTCCTGACCTTCCCCACCACCTCCGGTTGATGGCATGCTGGGGCCGCGCGATGGCACGGGACCCGCGAGACGTGCTGCGCCGGGCAGCGTTCGGCACGATCCTCTTCGTTCTGCTCGCGCCAGGTACCGTGGTCGTCCTCGGGCCGTGGCTCCTCACCGGCTGGCGCTTCGCGCCGCCGTTGCTCGGGTGGAGCATGACGCGCTGGCTCGGGGCCGTGCTCCTTGTGCTCGCATTGCCGCTCTTTGCCGCATTCAACCTGCGCTTCGTGATCGAGGGGCCACGGGACGCCTGCGCCGATCGCCCCGACCGAACTTCTCGTCGTGGGAGGACCATTCCGCTGGGTGCGCAACCCGGGCTACGTCTCGGTAATCGCCCTCCTGGTAGGACAGGCATTGCTCTTCGCGAGCCCCGGCCTCTTCGGGTATGCGGCCGTCGTCGCACTCGCCTTTCACCTCTTCGTCGTGCTCTACGAGGAGCCGACATTGCGACGGCAGTTCGGCGCGGAGTACGAGACGTACTGCCGCGCCGTACCGCGGTGGATTCCGCGGCTCCGGCCCGCAGCGAAGCCACCACCCTGCTGACGCGCTGGGCGCGCGGGGATCGCCGGGAACGAGACCACGCGAAACGCGATGACGGGCGGCGTGCTCGCCTTCCTTGAGCATCCCGGCGAATGGCGGCGCCTCCGCGCGGACCCCGCGCTCCTCGACACCGCCGTCGAGGAGATCGTAGGCTGGACGACGCCGGTCATCCAGTTTGATCGCACGGCGACCCGTGACTACACGCTGCGTGAGACGACCATCCGGAAAGGCCAGGCGGTGTGCCCCTTCTACCCCTCGGCGAACCGCGACGAGGACGTGTTCGCCGATCCCTTCGCCTTTCGCATCGATCGCGTGCCGAACGAGCACATCGGCTTCGGCATCGGCGACATGTCTGCCTGGGCGCGCATCTCGCCCGGCTCGAACTGCGCCACGCCTTCATGCAGCTTCGCGACCGACTCGAGCACTGCGAACTCGCGGGTCCCGTCGAACGTGTGCGATCGAGCTTCGTCGGGGGAATCAAGCATGCGCCGATGCACTGGAGGATCGCGGGAGGGCGCGGGGCGGGGACGAGCCCGGGCGGGTAAGCCGGCGTCGTGCGGCCGATGAGGCCCTTGGAAGGCGAGACGTTCCAGGGCCTCGTTTCTTCTGCGCCCGCGGCCGCTCGGGGGGGCTGGCTGGTAGGAGGTCGCTTGCTATGGCGAGACACCGCGGCCCTGCGAACACGGCAGGGCAGCACTGGGTCCCGCTAACGATCCCCAGGCGGTTCCGGCGTGGAGCGCGAAGGCTCGCGGAACGTTGTCGTTGGCGGATTCGAGAGGAATCGGATGCGCTTCTACCCCACCACCCTCACCGGTCGCCAGCAGACGCGCCAGGAGGGCGGAGTGACACGGCCACGGAAAGCCGGCCGTCTCCGCCGGGACCTTGACGTCGCGGCGCGCTCGGGGGTAGGGCCCACGGCATGCGTGGAGACGCCGTGAGGAGGGTGCACGATCTACTCGTCGCCGGGGCTGCCGGGCGTACTCCCCGCGCGCTCGCCGCCCGATCGTGATCGCCGACGCCGACTTCGACCTGGCGGTCGCCGCGGCTGACACGCTCGTCGTTGGCCTTCATCAGAAGACATGACTTCGCCGCATCGCAGCGCCGCACGGGCCACAAGTCCTCATTGGACCATCGCCCAAGCGTTCATGGAGTGGGATCCGCTTGTCCGAATCTATGAGAGTCGCCTGTGGAGACGGAGCCCGCTCCTCACGCTCCTGACCGGGATATCCTTCGATCGCGAATACTCGCTGATTGCGGCGGCTCTTCAGATCGATACCGCGCATCGCATCCTCGACCTCGCCTGCGGTCCTGGCATCTACACTCGCAGATTCGCTCAGCACCGTCCCGAAGCTGCAGTTGTCGGCATGGACCTGTCCGCACCGATGCTCGGCTACGCTGTGCGCCGGGCGCGGGAGGCGCGGCTGGCCAACGTGGCACTTGTCCGTGGCGACGCGTTGGCGTTCCCTTTCAGGGCGAATCTTTTCGATGGCGTCAACTGTTGCGGCGCGTTGCACCTATTTCCTGACGTCGATGGGGTCTTGAGCGAGATCCGCCGTGTACTCCGCGAGGGAGGCCGCCTGACCATCGCGGCATTCCGCCGGGGCGACAGCACGTTCGCCAGGGCCCGAGCAGACCTCCGTCGGCGGCTCTACGGCGTCGACGCCTTCAGCCCGACCGGGCTCAGAGAGCGCCTCGAAGGCGCCGGTTTCTCACATGTCCGCTGCCTCCACGCGGCAGGAGTCTGGCTGGTCATCTCCGCCGAGACGACGAAGGCTGCGTAACAAGAGTAGCTCCTTTCCTCCGCAGGAAGGGCCCTTTCTGTAGCATCTCGCGGCCCCATGACCGACGAAGCGAACACCGGATGGCTCGAGCCGCCACTTCTCCAAGTGGGAAGTCCGGGACAGCAGCCTATGGTTGGTGCAGCACCTTGCAGCGCGTGGTGCGGGACACACGGCTCCGCAAGCGCCTCGGGCGCTGTTGACTCCGATGGACGGAGCATTCTAGGGAGGTGGACCCATGGCGGCGATCAGGGTGTTGATCTCGAGCACATACCTGGACAACGCCGAACGGCGAAAGCGGGTCGAGGACGCCGTCCTCTTAGCTGCCGCCCGCCTGACCCGGGGCCGCTCCGCGATCGCGAGGTCGAAGAGGCGTTGCGCGAGCTGACCACGTCGACCGTCTCGACCCCAACGCCTGACCTGCCATCTTGCTAACCGCCTCGAAGAGCTGGGCCACGAGCTCATCCTCGAGCCCCTCACGGCCTGATCCCAGGTGACTTGCGAACCAAATCTGCATATCAGAAACACCCCATGCATGCCGGTGACCAGGACACGTCGCACGCCGACCCTCGGGCTCGTCCTCTCGGGCGGCGGGGCGCGCGCGGCCTTTCAGGTCGGCGTGATCGAGCGGCTCCTCGAGGATGTCCACTTCGCCGCCGGTCCGACGGTGCTCTCCGGGACGTCCGCGGGCGGGATCAACGCGGCCCTGCTGGCAGCGGGCAAGACGCCGGCCGAGATGATGGCGTTCTGGCGCGCCATCGGGACGAACCCGCCTGTCGTCGCCAGCCAGCTCTTCTTCGACGGCGTGCTGCGCGGAGTGCTGCGCCTGACGCTCGGCGAGATCCGTCGCTGCCTTTCCGGCCCTACCCTGTTCCTGGCGTTCCTCCAGCGACTGAAGAATCATCTCTCGCCGGCACCCTCGAGCGTCCTGGCCCTCTGGGTCGAATACCTGTTGACGCAGCGGTTCGAGCTGGTGAGCCGGTTGCTCGAGACAATCCGCGAGCCATACCTCGCCGACACGACCCCGCTGCGGGAGCGGCTGGTCGACGCGCTGGGCGGTGAGCGCGTCTCGACCCGCGGCACGCGCCTGGCGATCAGCACGGTGGACGCGCACACCGGGCAGGTAGTGCGGTTCGTGTCCGCGCCGTCGCCGGCCACGCGGTCGCCCGAGTACGTGGTGGTGGAGGCCATCACCGTCGACATGGTCCTCGCAACGGCCAGCATCCCGCTCCTTTTCCCACCGGTCGAGATCGGACCGCATCTCTGCTGGGATGGCGGGTTGCTCGTGAACACCCCCCTGGCGCCCGTCGTGGCGCTCGGGGCCGACGAGATCATCACCGTCCTGGTCACCGAGTCGCCCGATCCCACCAGTGGGCAGCTTGCGCACTTCGGGCGAGCCGTCGAGCGCACCGTCGACAGCTTCCTCGACAACGCCTACAACGTGGACCGAAAGCTCCTGCTCGAGCGTAACCGCCTCGCGCAGGCGCAACCAGCGAGCGCGCCCTACCGCGCCGTCACGCTTTACGAAGCGGTGCGGCCTGAGCGCGACGCTTGCTTCAACACCGGCTCATACCTCTACTTCGAGGCCGGGGTGCTCGACTCGATGTACGAGTCGGGCCTTCGCGCAGCGACGAGGTGGTTGGCGGCGGGCCCGGTGGTCGACCACCTCGACGAACCGCCGTCGCCGCCCGTAGCGTCCAACGCCTGACGCCACGACTCCGGATCGTCCGTCGCCATCGGCGGGCGCAAGCGACGTGCGATGAGTGACGGCACCGGAGGCGCGGGCGAGCCAAGGGGCGATTAGTGTACCGTCCAGATCGCATCAACATTATCGCGCTCGAACGGACCAAACCCGCCCGCGTGCTCACCGGCTCGCCCCATCGGGATCGTGATCTCGACTCGACCGAGGTGTACTTGCGCCACGCACGCCGAACGCGTGGCCGGCGACGCGACGAGCGTCGCGGACGCGATGCGCGCCATCGCCGCCCTCGGCCTCCAGGTGGCCCCCACACGGAGGTCGATGCACCGACCTTCCCCGACACCCCGGACCGCCTCGCCGAGCAGGCCCGGCGGGTCCGCGCGCTCGTGGAGGCGTGCCTCGGGGTGCGACGCTGCACGGACCTGATCTTTTGGGACCGCAGGACGCGGAGTCCTGGTTGAACACCTTGTTCCAGCGGGACGACCTCGCGCCGACCCTGTTCGACGCGGCGCTCGCGCCGAAACCGGTCTACGTCGCCGTGCGGAATGCGCTCTCGACGGCTACGGCGACGAGCAGGACGAGCGGCGAGAAACGATAGACCCGAGCCGTGCCGCCATCCAGCGCGCGTCCCGCTGATCCGGTGTCAGCCCCCGGCCGAGTACTCCCACCGGCGTTGGGTTCTCGCGCTGGTGACAGCGGCGATCACAACCCGATCCTGCTATGGATGCGTGGACGCCGTCGTCGCCGTCGAGGGTGCCCCGGATGCCGCGCCGCCACCCGGCGCAAGCAGCGGGGCCGTACTACAAGCTACGGGCTAGCGACCGTCACAGTCCACGTGGCATAAACCGCGGCCGCCGGTCGTTGCCTGTGGTCACACACCGATGAGGGAGGCCCCGATGTCCAAGGCTGTGAGGTTCGACGAGTACGGCGGGATCGACGTGCTCAAGGTCGTCGAAGTGGACCGTCCGGCGCCGCAGGCGGGGCAGGTCCTCGTCCAGGTCAAGGCGGCTGGCATCAATCCCGGCGAGGCATACATCCGGCAGGGCGTGTTCGCGCAGTGGTGGCCGGCGACGTTCCCATCCGGGCAGGGCAGCGACTTCGCCGGTGTCGTGGCCGAACTCGGCACCGGCGTCACGGGTTTCGCGGTGGGCGACGAGGTCCTGGGGTTCACCCACAAGCGTGCGAGCCAGGCCGAGTTCGTCGTCGCCGAAGCGACCGACCTCGTGCGCAAGCCCGGGAACGTCTCCTGGGAGCAGGCAGGTTCTCTCTTCGTGGCCGGCACCACGGCCTATGCGGCGGTTCGCGCCGTGTCTTTGTCCGAAGGGGACACTGTCGCCGTATCGGGTGCCGCTGGTGGCGTGGGTTCGCTCGTCGTGCAGCTGGCCGTCAACGCGGGCGCGAAGGTGATCGGCCTTGCCGGCGAGGCCAACCAGGCGTGGCTCGCCGAGCACGGCGTGATCCCCGTGCTCTACGGCGAGGGTGTGCTCGACCGGATCCGGGAGGCCGCCGGCGGTCAGGTCGACGCGTTCATCGACACCTTCGGTGCCGACTATGTCGAGATCGCTCTGGAACTGGGGGTCAAGCCCGAGCGGATCGACACCATCATCAACTTCGCGGCGGCGGAGAAGTACGGCGTCAAGATCGAGGGCAACATGGACGCCGCGAGCGCCGAGGTGCTGGCGGAGCTGACCGGGTTGGTCAGCGCCGGCAAGCTCGACGTCGTGGTCGCCAAGGTCTACCCGCTGGAGCAGGTCCAGGACGCCTACCGCGAGTTGGAGCAGCGCCACACCCGGGGCAAGATCGTGCTGCGGCCCTGATTCACCTGACACCACTTCGACCGCTTGAGCACCGACCCCCTCACCCGCTACCACACCCGCCGGCTCGCTGCCCTCGGCTACGCCGTCACACTCACTCCCCGTGCCGCCTGAGCCGACCCAATCCCGTTTCCGTAGGATCGGCGCAGGGTGCCGAAGACGGCTCGCAGCACGTCCGCCTGCGGGTTCTCGAACGCCGGCACGCGGTCGTGCGGCAGGCAGGCCAGGCGGTAGAGGGCGCGATAGAGGACGTTGGTCGCTGGCCGGCAGGATCCAGCCCGACCGGCGATCGTGCCGACTATCGGTCGCTGCTCGATCACGGGCGTGGATTCACGCTCGACAGCCGGCCGGGCGGCGCTACGTTCGCGGTTGCCGGAGAGGAGTGACGCGATGGGGAGGAACGGCATCGACGGTGCGATGCACCGGCCGGCTTGGCCCGGCAGCGCGCGCATTTGCCGTCCCAGAGAACGTGGTGGCCGAGTGGGTGTCGCGCGGCCGCGGGACGCATCCGACGCGGCCGGCGACGCGCGAGTATGCGGAGTTTGCGCACGCAACAAAACGGCGAGGGCGAGTGGGAAACGGCCATGCTCGCGCGCAATCACCGCGGCGGCTGACGCGAAAGCGGAGCACTGGACAGCGGCCGCCTGGTCGCTGGAGCGCCTCCCTCTCCAGGATCGGAGACGACCGAGACGGCAGAGAGGACTACAGCCGTACCGTGTACTCCATGCCGTCTCCGAGGAACAACGTCACCGAGAGGAAGCCGTTGATGGGATCCTGCACGTACGCGACGTAGGGTGCGAGGGCCCACCGAAACGTGAAGATATTGTCGGCCAGCACCACGGCACCCTGCCGCAGACCAGGCGTGAGTATCTTGAGGATCGAGAGGTAGAGCTGCTTGAAGCCGTCGAGGAGCACCATGTCGACCGTCCCACCAGGATCCTTCAGGGTATGCTGCGCGTCCCCTTCGCGGATATCGACGAAGGTGCTCAGGCCGGCCTCCTCGAGGTTGCGGCGCGCGGTCGCGACCTTTCCGGGTTCGAGTTCGGAGCCCACGACGACACCGCCGCCGTTATCGCGCACCGCCGCGGCCAGGTAGGTCGTCGAGATGCCAAAGGAGGTGCCGAACTCGACAATGCGTTGAGCGCGCAAGGAACGCGCGACGAGATACAGGAGCCGGCCCTGCTTTGGCGACACGGGCACGTAGAGATCCTTGAGACGCTCCACCTCCTCCGCCACGGACGGTTGGTGGCCACGGAGCTTGTCGCCGACGAACGATCCCAGCAGACGGACCAAGCTCAGGGTTTGCTTGCCCGCGTCCTCGTGCAGGCGATCGAGCACCCTCCGGACGCGCGGGTCGGCGATCGCGCACGGCGCACGGCTCGACGAGTCCTGTGTCATCTGACGTGGGCTGACCGGCAGATACACGGGGGGTGTCGCCGTCGCAAGACCCGATGAGATCCGGCGCTCATCGAGAGTCAATACCTCCGCATCACCTGCTCGGCGAATTCCTTGAACACCGTGCGCGCCACGGCCATCGGCGCCATCAGGCCGACCTCCTTCAGGCCGCCCCTCTCGGCCTCGCGGATGCGGGCGACGAGCTCGTCCGGCTCACCGACGAGCGTGGAGGCGCGAATCGTCGTCTCGTTCACGAAGCGGCGCTCCTCGGGTATGAGGAACGTACAGTGGCCGTTGTGCAGCTGCAGGTAGCGCTTCTCCCTCGGGGTCTCCATCTTCTCGACGTAGTCGCAGTACTCTCGCCAGACGCCCTCGAAGCCGTGCGGGATTGCCGCCTCGTTCTTGGTGAGCTTGACGATCTCGTACGCGAAATGCAGCCCGGCAGCGACTTGTGAGCCGCATTGCTCGACCACGCGGTCCGAGTCGGCCTTTTCCCCGGGGCGCAGCACGACCGCCGAGGTCAGCGTGGCCGTGTGAAAGTCCTTCGGCAGCACGCGGCCGACGCGCTTCGCTCCTTCGGCGATGCCGGTCAGGTGCGAGGCCAGTACCTGTGGGATCTCGTTCCCGACCGAGACGAGGCCGTCCCCGAACTCGCCGACCGCGCGCAGCGCCAACGGACCGTTGGCCGCCAGGTAGAGCGGGATCGGATGGATGAGATCGAGAAAACCGAGGTCCTGGTGGAGGAAACGGATCGTGCGTGTCACCCCGTTCAGCGTGTACTCGACCTCCTCGCCGGTAAGCAGCGCGCGCACGACGCGGAGGTATTCGCGGAAATCGCGGATCTTCATCGGGTCCATGCCCATCACGCGCATGGCGGTGTGGCCAGTGCCGATGCCGAGAAAGACGCGGCCCGGGGCGATCCGGTTGATCGACGCAATCGAGTGAGCGGTTACCGGCGCGATGCGCGTGCCGGGGATGGCCACGCCGGTGCCGAGTTTGATGCGCTGGGTATTGTGCGCTGCGAGCGCGAGGGTGGCGTAGCAATCCGACCAGATCATCTGCGAGTCGGGGATCCAGGCGCGGTCGTAGCCGAGATTCTCGGCGTATTGGATCAGCTGCCAGTCGTCGATCCTGGTGGCGACGAAGACGCCGAACTCCATCCTTGACCCCCGCTCATGGGCTCGCTCCGGAGAGCGGCGGATCACTCGTAGCGCAGTGTCGGGATCGGGTCGAGCCGCGAGGCCAACGCGGTCAGGCTCCCATCAGAGGCACAAGCACGAGCCCGGAGACGGCCGAGGGGAGAACGCCCGAGATCGAGCACCGGCGAGGCGGGCGAGCGCTGCGGCTCACGCCCCCTGATCTGCACGTTTGCGGCGACACCGTGGGCGCCCGGCGGAACAGCCTGCGTGGTGCTGGACGGCGGCCTGCACGGGCGGACGACGCCGCAGCCGAGCATGCCTGTTTCAAGCCGACCGCTGCCGAGGACGAACGTGGAGTTGCACTGCGCGCGCGGGTTGGCGTACTCGTGGTCGCCGATGAGCGTCGTCGCATTTCGCGACTGCACTCTGCTCGACTGCACCGGCGCCGAACCGGCCGGGCGTTCGACGGTGGTCGTCGAAGGAGATAGGATCGCCCGCGTCGTGCGCGGTGGCGAACCCGAGCTGACGCGCGACGCGGAGCGCATCGAATGCGGCGGGCGGACGCTCATGCCGGGTCTCACCGACTCCCACGTCCACTGCGCCATCATCGAGACGGATCCTGGCAAGGCGCGTCGCGACTCTCCAGCGACGGCGGCGCTGCGCATCAAGGACGTGCTCGAGCAGACGCTCGACGCCGGCTTCACCACCGTCCGTGACGCCTTCGGCATCGACTGGGGCTTTGCCCAGGCGATAGAGCGCGGGCTTCTTCGCGGTCCGCGTGTGCTCTTCGTCGGTCCGTGTCTGTCACAGACCGGTGGGCACGGCGACTGGCGCGAGCCGCACCAGAACCAGGTCCCCGTGGAGGGGACAGATGGTCTCTTCGCGGCGCCTCGCATCTGCGACTCGCCCGACGAGATGCGCCGCGCCGCGCGCGAGATCCTGCGCACTGGCGCACACGGGATCAAGATCATGGGCGGCGGCGGGTGCATGTCGCCCACCGACGAGCTGGAGCAGACGCAGTTCACCATCGAGGAGATGGCGGCCGCCGCCTACGAAGCGACGGCGCGGCAGAAGATCACCCTCGCCCACGTCTACACACCACGGAGCATCATGAACGCGGTGAAGGCCGGCGTCCGCAGCATCGAGCACGCGAACTTCCTTGACGAGGAATCGGCTGCGGCGATGAAGAACGCCGACGCCTTCTTCGTGCCCACGCTCACGACCTACGAGCTGATCAGCGCCTTTGGTGAGTCGCAGGGTGTGCCAGCCAACATGCTCGCCAAGATCAACAAGGCCAAGGCCGGCGGGTTGCGCTCGCTCGAAGTCGCGCGGGCAGCGGGGTTGCAGATCTGCTCGGGCTCCGATGTCCTCGCTTCGATGCAACCGTTCAAAGCGATGGAGCTGTCCCTCAAGGCCACGGCCCTCGGGACACACGAGGCGATCCTCTCGGCGACGCGAACCAACGCTCGCCTGTTCGGGCTCGCCGATCGCATCGGAACCGTCGAAGAGGGGAAACTCGCCGATCTGATCCTCGTGAACGGCCAGCCGCTCGATGACGTCGCCCTGCTCCAGGATGCCGACCGGGTGCACGTTGTCATGCGCGAAGGGCAGATCTACAAGAGAAGGCAGGCTTGAACTTTTCAGGATGAGAGTCGGCGCGGTCCCGGTGACCAGCTAACTGGCGTTTTGCAGCGGGCGGTCAGCCACGCGGGACAACGTAGAACGCGACGACGACATAGTGTGCGACCGCTGCTGCGATCACGAGCGCATGGAACACCTCGTGATAGCCGAACACTTCGGGCGCGGGGTCCGGACGTCTGAGGGCGTAGACTGCGGCACCCGCCGAGTAGAACACGCCGCCCAGCACGATCAGGCCGGTGGCCGTCGCGCCGAGCTGCGAGACGAGCTCGGGGAAGGCCACGACGGCTACCCAGCCGAGCGAGATGTACACGATGGCGCTGAACCATTTCGGGGCGTCGATCCAGACCATGTTCAGCGCCATTCCCAGGAGCGCCCCGCCCCACACCACGGCGAGTACGACGAGCGCGAGCGTCCCCGGGAGTACCAGTACGCCGAACGGTGTGTACGTGCCGGCGATCAGCAGGAAGATCATCGAGTGGTCGAGCCGCCGCATCCACCGACGTACGGGAACCGACCACGTCACTTCATTGTAGAGCGCGCTTACGCCGAATAGTGCCGAGAGGCTGAGGGCATAGACCATCGCTGCGGCGACGGCCCTCTTGGTGGGGGCTACGAGGATCAGAGCGACGCCCGTAAACAGGGAGGCGAAGAAGGCCCATCGGTGCGATACGCCTCGAAGCCGCGGCTTCACGAGCCGCGGCTGGCCGCCGATGGGCTCGGGGGCTTCAGGGTCACTCGCTGCGCGGCTCGGGAGAGGCCGGAAGTAGTGCGAGCCCTTCACCTCGATGCTCGACTGACGCGTATCACGTCGTTCTTCGCGGTAGGGCGAGCCTCTGCGCGAACGAGGAAGAGGCTCGCCGCACGAGGAGAGCGGCAGGAAGTCGAGGCATGAAAGCGCCTCCTATGGCATCACTTCTGCGCTTCGCAATCCGGTCGGTATCCGAAGGGCCAGCGGCCGATATCCCATTGACGAGGTCGTGAGCCCCGGCGCGTAGCTTGGCCGGTGTCGACGCGCCGGCCGAACTCGCCGGCGTGCAAGTGAGCGTGAGCATGCTTGTTGATGGCGTTGCGCTCACGCCTCAAGCATCGCCGCGGTCCGATGAAGGCCATCGTCGCGGTGGCCACCTCCATGCTCACGGCCGGCTACTACATGCTGCGCGACGACCAAGAGTATCACGACCTCGGGGCCGCCCGCTTCCAGCGCGGTGACCACGACCGCCTCGTCGCCGTGCTCACCCGCCGCCTCCACCACCTCGGCTACGAGGTCATCCCCCCCGCCCCACCGCATGACGCCGCGTACGGAGCGAGTTGCTTGGTAGCCCACCGCCCTTCCGTAACGACGGGAGCCTGAGAGGAACAGCCGCAAGGTCCGCAGGCTGTTCCGCGATCTCTGGAGCAATGAGGACGCCGGCACGAACCGCGTCGCGGCGAGCGTGATGCAGGGCGAGCAGGTGTGGCTCGAGGCAGGGGCCATGGACATCGGCCTCACGCCGGAGGCCTTCAAGACGCGCTCGCTACTGGCGCAGCGTCGGGAGAGTTCCGAGAGAGCGGCCGCGGACGCGTCGTGACACCTCTACTACCAGGGCCTCGACGCGGACCAGGCCGCCCACGTCGAGGTACCTCCGTCACGCTCGCCGACGACGAATCACGAAGCGGAGGTGAGCCCGGCGGGCAATGCGTCGGAACGTACACTGGCCACATCCGGTCTCGGCATCGGGGGTACCGACAGCGGTAGAGGCACTGGAGGTCGGTCTCTGCTACCACGCTGCTACCACTCTGCCCCAAACCAGGACGCACGAGGCGAAAGTGTGGTCAGTCGGGATCCTCGGTTTTCTGCTGGGATAGCTCTTCCTCGTGCGGCGGAGTTTCGCGCCGATCGGAGTTCGCAATCAGAGGTCGCCGGTTCGACTCCGGCGGGTGGCTCTCCGATTGGCAAATGATTTCGATGGTCTTGGGACGGCGAGGTCACGATCGGCGAGTCGGGCGCCATCCTCGAGCACGTGATCGAGCGCCACGGCGGCGGGCGCCTGGCGCCGCCCGTCGGCTCAACCGGGCACGGTCGCTACCGCGCACTGGCTCCACTTCGCCGAAGACACGCTCTCGGTCCCGCTGTCGACCATCCTCTGGCACGCCGTCTAAAAAGGGCGACGCCGGCTGCTGACCGCAGTGGCCGACGCGAGCGAGCACGCGCACACGACGCTCGCGATCGTCGAGCAGGCGCTCGAGGGGCGCGAGTACCTCGCCGACCCGGGGTTCACGGTTCGCAGACATCATGATCGGCTGAAGGCTGATCGCGGCCCGCGTGCTCGGCGTGCTCGACGGGCGCTACCCGAACCTCATCGCCTATCTCGCGCGTCTCGGGGCGCGGCCGGTGTTTCGGCGCGCCGCCGCGGACTCAAGTGTTCGCGCGGAGGAAATCCGTCACGAGCTGATGGACCCCGACCGGGTCCTGCGCCGGATAACCGTGGCCGGCGCCGGCGACGATGTGCAGCCGAGCGCCGGGAATGCGCCGCGCCAGCACGTGCGCGTTCTCGACGGGGATCAGCACGTCGCGGTCGCCGTGCACGATCAGCGTCGGCGCCGTGATCTCCGGAAGACGCTCGTGCGTGGTCCAGCCGAACAGGCCGGCCATCGCGTGGTGCGCCGTCTCCGGCGGCGTCGGCGGGAGCATCGGCGCCATCATCAGGAGCAGGTCGCGGATCGCCGGGTTGGCGGCGATCCACTCCGGCGTGAAGAGGAGCGGCAGCTGGCGATCGACCCACGCTTCGACATCCCCGTTGCCCATGCTCCCGACGACGTCGATGAGCGTCTCGATGATCTCGGGGTCGGCCATCGTCGAGTGCTCGCCGCCACAGAGCGTGCAGCCGAGGACGAGGGAGCGAACCCTGGTCGAATGACGCAGCACCAGCTCCTGCGCGATCATGCCGCCCATCGATACGCCGTAGACATGAGCGCGCGCGATGCCGAGATGATCGAGCAGCCCGGCAGCGTCGTTGGCCATCTGCACGATGGTGTAAGGTCCGGCCGGCCTGTCGCTCCGCCCGGTGCCGCGGTTGTCGTAGTAGATGCAGCGGAAGCCGTTCAGGAAGGGCAGGGAGCCGAGCCACGCGTCTCCTGGCATGCCATAGCCCATGATGAGCAGGAGCGGCTCGCCCTCGCCCGCTTCGTCGTAGTGGATCTTCACCCCGTCGATCGTCGTGTGCGGCATTGTCTCCGTGCCTAGCACGACGACCGCCGGCTTCAAATGCCGCCGGCCCGGCCGGCACGGACCGGCAGCCGCTCGAGCCCGCGCAGGATGAGGGTTTGGCGCCACACCGGCTCGCCCGCGAGCCCGAGACGAGGGAAGCGCGCGAGCAACGCGGGAATGGCGGCGCGCGCCTCCATGCGGGAGAGCTGCGCGCCCGGGCAGAAATGGGTTCCGAGCCCGAAGCCCAAGTGGGGGTTCGGCGTGCGCGTCAGATCGAGCCGGCCGGGCGAGGTAAAGGCGGCCGGGTCGCGATTGGCCGGCCCGATGCCGAGCAGGCACGGACTCGCCCGGTCGAAGCGGCTTGCCCCGGAGCTCGCACGGCTGTGCGACGACGCGGGACACGAACTGCGGCGGGCCGTCCCAGCGCACGAGCTCCTCGACGGCGGGCACGGCGAGCGCGGGGTCCGCGCGCAGCCGCGCGAGCTCCGCCGGATGTCGCCGGAGCGCGAGCACGCCGTTCGCGATCAGGCTGACGGTCGTCTCGTGTCCCCCGAAGACGAGCACCGCGCACATGGCGACGACCTCGAGCGGCGCGAGCCGATCGCCGTCGTGCTCCGCGCGGAGCAGCCGCCGGACGAGGTCGTCGCCCGGGGTATCCGCACGCTCCGTGACGAGCTCGAGAAAGTACGTGCCGAGCTGACGGAGGCCGCTCGCCGCGTCGTCGCTCCCGTAGAAGCGATCCATGCCGCCGGCGATCGCACGCGAGAGCGCCTGGAACCGCCCCGATCGGCCTCGGGGACGTCGAACAGCTCGGCGATGACGCGGATCGGGAGCGCGTACGCGAAGTCGGCGACTAGGTCGACCTCGGTCGCGCCGGTGAGGCCGGCCACGAGTTCCTCGACGATCGCGTCGATGCGCGGCGCGATCGCGCGGACACGAGGAACGAGCGCCGCGTTGAGGAGCGCTCGCACGGCGAGGCAGTTGGGCGGGTCGGACGAGATCGTGCGGAGGCTCGCCGGCGGCGCCGGCTGCGGGGCGCGCGACGCCCGGCGGCGATCGGCCGAGAATCGGTCGTCGTCGCGGAGCGCCGCCGCGACGCCGTCGTGGCGGAAGAGCACCCACGCCCGGAGCTTCTCGCTGCAGCGCACGGGGTCCGCGGCGCGCAGGATGGCGGGCAGGACGGCCGCGTTCCCGGCGCTGCTAGGGCCGCACGTCTGCCGCGATCGTCCTCGGCATTTCGCCGATCACGAAGCCCCCCGGAGTGGAGAGAGCCGCATGCGAATCGAAGACGGAACTCACGGATTTCGATCCGAGGATCGGTGCCATCCCGCGCCCCGCGGATCGACCCTCGCGGGTTCCATCGTCCTCGCCGCCAGGCTGCTTCTCGGCGGCGACGCCCGAGCAGTCCTCCTCCAGCCGGGCTTCGACCAGGTGTTCATCGACGACGTCGCCGGTCAGACCCGGGCCTGGGGCATCGCCGTCGCGGACTTCGACGACGACGGCATCGACATCGTCTCCGGCAATACGGCGGGAGACGTCCACCTCTACACCGGCAACGGCGACGGGACGTTCGTCGATCGCGGCGTCCGGATCCAACATGTCGTTCAACGACGCGTACGGTCTCGCCGCCGGGGGACTTCAACGGGCACGCCGACTTCGTGCTGAGCCGCACGGGCGGCAGCGCGACGTCGACCACCGACGGCAACCTCCTCCTCTACCTCGGCAACGGCACGTTCCAGTCGACGGGCTTTCCCCAGCTCGGCCTTCTCGTCGGCGACGCTGGGACGGACGTCGTGACGCTCGCCGCGGCCGACGTGGACGCCGACGGCGACGTGAACCCAGTCGCCGGGCGACGTCACCGCCGCGCCGACGTCGCGGTCTTCCGCAACGGCGACAACGACGCGCTCGGCTATCCGCTCTGGACCGCCTCGACGGTGATCTCGGCGGCCACTCTCTCGCCCCCCCCGAGCCGGAGCAGCCGCCCTACTTCCCCCCGACGAGCTTCCTGCAGGGCTCGCGTTCG
Source organism: uncultured delta proteobacterium (assembly GCA_963815115.1). Classification (GTDB taxonomy): domain Bacteria; phylum Desulfobacterota; class Binatia; order DP-6; family DP-6; genus CAVQLX01. Next base: position 812,746 of record CAWFFN010000008.1, read on the forward strand.
GTGACGTCGACGGCGACGGCGACCCCGATCTGCTCGTGGGCGACCGGGCGAGCTACCTCTACGTCTACGCGAACGACGGCGCCGGCCGCTTCGCCGCGATCCGGTACGATCGCATCGGGACGCGACCCTTCGCCTTCGATCGCATCCACGAGACCTTCGCGACCCAGCTCCCCATCGCGACCGGCGATCTGAACGCCGACGGGCTCGTCGACTGCGTCACCCGCGCGACCGGACAGATAGGGCGGACAATGCCAATGCCGGTCGGCCAGCGTGAAAGTGGCATTCTCATTGAGTGCCCCATCTTCAAGTCGCCCTCGTGACCCAGAACGTTTTCGGCGTCGTCGCGATCTGCGGCGCGGCGTCGGACACCTGCCTCACGTTCGGAGACGGGGGCACCCGGACCTGGCTCTGGCGCTCGGCCTCGCTCCATTGCGAGTCGACCTGGCACCGCCTGCGGACGGAAGCGGACGGCGGAGCGACCTGCGAGCTCTCGCTCGACGCCGGCTATCCGCGCGAGTGGCTCGATGCAGCTCCGCTCTGCTGGGACGAGCGGTGAGGCATCGCCACCCACCGCGACGGAGGCTGACCCCGGTCTGGGCGCCTCACGAGCGCGCGCGGATCTCGGCGACCGCGATTCGGTAGAAGGCGTAGCCACGCTGCGGCTCGGCGCCCTTGAGGTAGCGCGCGCGGTACTCGTCGGCGTTCAGGTCCTCGACCAGGCAGAGCCCACACCGCTCGACGAAGGGCGCGACCTGCGGCGGGTGGAGGCCGAAGGTCCACGGCTCTCCGAGCTCGCGCACGTTGCGCATCATGTGCTCACCGCCGTCGAAGCGCGCGCTGCCATCGAGGAGCCCGCCGTGCACGTAGGTGAACACCACCGCGCTGCCCGCGGGGCCCCGACCGATCCACGACAGCACGGACACGACGGCAGCCTCGGTGAGGTAGTTCGTCACGCCCTCCCAGATGAAGAGCGTCGGAGCGCCCGCGTCCCAGCCCTCGGCGGCGAGGCGCTGCGCCGGATCGTCGCGCAGGAAGTCCACCGCCACGTAGTGCACGTCGCCGCGCACCGGCAGCGTCACCTGCCTCAGCCGGTCGCGCTTGTAGGCCTGCGTCTCGGCGCGATCGACCTCGTATACCGCCGCCTCCCGCAGCTCGGGCAGCCGGTGCGCGCGGCAGTCGAAGCCCGCGCCGAGCAGCACCACCTGCCGCACGCCCGCGGCGGCTCGCCGCCGCACCACCTCGTCGATGAAGCAGGTGCGCGCGATGGCAGAGGTGCGCGCCCCCGGAGCACGGCGGTCGGCGTAGCGCGTCAGTAGCCTCCGAAATGGCTTGAGCCGCGCGGCGCGCACCAGCATCGCCAGGTCGGCGGTGAGGAAGGCGGTCGCGAACGGGTCGCGGAACCGCGGCCTCGGAGCGCCCGTCTCCAGCGCCCGGTAGAGCGCCACGTACCGTGCGGTGCGGCTCACGCCGATGGTGCGTTCCGTCACGGCGCAATCAAACCAGCCCTCGACTTGCCGAGGAAGAACGCGACCGCGGCGCAGGGCAGCCCCGCCACCGCGGTGAGCACGATGACGCGCGAGCGGCGGGCCAGCCCCTCTTCGGTGCCGCGGTGGCGGGCGATGACGAGCCCCACGCACACCGCGTTCGCCGCCACGGCGGCGAGGCCGAACGCGACCTTCACCGCCAGCGCGCCGTCGAGCACCCGCCCCCGGAGCAGCGCCGCGCCGCTGCCCACCACCGCCGCCAAGAGGGGCAGCTCGACGAACAGGTCCACGCAATAGTGCAGCGTCGCCACCGCCCGGCGCAGCTCGGGCCGCGCCCGGGCGAAGAGCTCGAGGACCGACTCCGCGAGCACCACCCCGCCCCAGAGCTCCAGCACACGAAATCTCCTCCGTGACCTGCGCCACCCCTCCTTGCGAGCCAAGAAGTACGAGGAACGTACGGACGTCTGGCAAGCTCGGATCAACGACGACTGGCGCATGTATTTCACCATCGAAGGGGACGCCTACGTACTGCGAGCGATCACACCACACCCCAAGTAGCTAGCTCGCGACATCTTCGTAGGGCTTCCCATACGAGCGCGGTCGCCAGCGATCCCGCGCCGCAGGCCTCACCGGCGCGTGGAATCAATAGCTCATCACCGCCCGCCCATCCCTCGCACATGACACAGGCACGCCGCCCACCACGAGCCCACAGGTGGGAGTTCGCCGCGCGGTTTCGCCGCCACGCCTTCGGCTGGAGGTCGGCGCCCGCGATCGAGCGGGTTCGGCAGGCGGTGGCGGAGATCAAGGCCGTCGCGAGACGGGACGCCGTGCTGGCTGCCGACGGCGCGGTCGTGTTCCTCGAGCGCGTGTCGCCCGCGCTCGAGCAGGTGGACAGCTCCTCGGAGGCGATCGGCACCGCGGTCAACCAGGCGATCGCCAAGCTGGTGCGGGTGATCGCCGCCGCGCCCGCCGATGCCAGCCCCGACCCAAACCTGCGCGGGCACTTCCATGGGACATCGGCGTGTCTGAGCGCCCTCTACCGGGCCGGCGAGCAGCTTGATCTCGGCGAGGATTGCCCGGGCCCTGCCTCAGCGGCATCCGGTGCGCCGTCCCGTTTTCTCCGTCTCGGGCGGGATCGTCCACCAGCCCGACCCGAAGTGGATCTGGTTCCCAACGCATCCCCAGAATCTCACCGCCGCGCCGGGCAGTGAGCAGCCGCGGCTTGTAGCTCGCCATCACGAGGGGACGCTCCGCCTCGAACTCCTTCCAGAGCACGCCGATCTCGGACTCGGCGAGCACCCGGTCGCGGCGGTGCTCAGGCGCTGGCTGCGGCAGCCCGTGGCCGCTTTCACCTCCGCCGGGTCCGTCCCCTGGAAGACCTGGCTCATCACGGTCTTCGCCCGCGCTCGCGCGTCCGCGAGCGGCACATAGGGATACGGCCCGATGGTGACCCGGCGCACCCGACCGCGGAACCGGTACATGACGACCCACGACTTCCGCCCCGCCGGTGACACGCGCACGCCGGAGCCCGGCCAGCGCAGGTCGAAGTAGTCGACCTGACGGGATCGGATCGGGACGCAGCGCCTGCACGGTGCGATCGGTGAGTTTCCCGCGCGGCATCTGTTACCTCCTGTTACCTTCGCCCGCTCGAGGCCGGAAAAGTCACACTGGCCTGCGGGGACGACCTGCGCCGAGGGTCTCGCGGCGGCGCTACGCCTGATGGCCGCGGGTAGCCTTCCGGCGTCGGTTTGCGTAACCTTCCCAGGCTCGATCCTTCCAACTCGACACTGCTCTATGGGTATGGATGGACGGATCCGTCTGACGCACGCGCGACGGCCGCGAAGCGAGCAGTAGACAATGGCGAACCCACCAACTGAGAAGGCGCCGGCAGGTCCCGCTGGCGACGGGTCCAAGAGCTCGAAAGACACTGCTTCCGGCCAGCGGCGTATGCTGCCGCCGCCCTGGTGGCTGATCTTCCTGGTCGTCATGACGGCCAACTACATGGTGATGCGAGTGCTCTCCCCGGAGCCATCCTCGGTTGCGGTCTCCTATACGTTCTTCAAGAGGCAGGTCGAGGCGGGCAATGTCGAGAGTGTCACCAGTGTGGGCGACTCGATCCGCGGTACCTTCAAGACGGAAGTCACCTATCCACCCCAGGAGTCTCAGGCGCCGAGCGCCAAAGCGCCAGCGTCGCCTTCCTCGGATCAACCCAAGCCGCGCACGTCGATGCGGTTCAAGACGCAGCGGCCGGTCTTCGCCGACCCGGGTCTCGAACGGTTGCTCGAAGAGAAGGGCGTGGTGGTCGAGGCCGTGGATGAGAGTCGTTCATCCTGGTTCACGCTGTTGGTCGGCTTCGGTCCCACCCTGCTACTGATCGCTGCGTTCGTGTGGATCAGTCGCCGCGCCGCGGCGGCGGGTGGCGGGCTGTTCAGCCTCGGTCGCAGCCGCGCCAAGCGCTACAGTGAGGAGCAGCCGAAGGTCACCTTCGACGATGTCGCCGGCATCGACGAGGCCGAGAACGAGCTCGTCGAGATCGTCGACTTCCTGAAGAACCCGGCCAAGTACCAGCGGCTCGGCGGCACGGTGCCGAAGGGCGTGCTGCTGGTCGGTGCGCCCGGAACCGGCAAGACGCTGCTGGCGCGGGCGATTGCCGGACAGGCGGGCGTCCCCTTCTTCAGTCTCAGCGCCTCCGAGTTCGTCGAGATGATCGTTGGCGTCGGCGCGTCGCGCGTACGCGACCTGTTCAGGCAGGCTCGAGAGGCCGCACCGTCGATCATCTTCATCGACGAGCTGGACGCCATCGGTCGCACGCGCGGCAGCGGCGCGCAGCTCGGCGGCCACGACGAGCGCGAACAGACATTGAACCAGATCCTGACCGAGATGGACGGCTTCGACTCTCGGGAAGGTGTCATTGTCCTGGCCGCCACCAACCGCGCCGACGTGCTGGACCTCGCGCTGCTGCGACCGGGCCGCTTCGACCGCCGCGTCGTGGTGCAGCGTCCCGACCGTGCCGGCCGCGCCGCGATTCTCAAGGTGCACACGAAGAACGTCCCATTGGCGCCGGATGTCTCTCTCGAGCGCATTGCCGCCGAGACGCCCGGTCTGGTGGGCGCCGAGCTGCGCAACTTGGTCAACGAGGCGGCTCTGCTGGCAGCGCGCAAGGACGCGAGCGCCGTCCGCGCCGAGGACTTTGCGGAAGCGATGGAGAAGATCACCCTCGGACCGGCCCGCAACATTTTGCTCAACCCGGTCGATCGGGAGCGTACCGCTTATCACGAGGCGGGCCACGCGCTGCTCGCACTTTTGCTGCCCCGCAGCGACCCGGTTCACCGCGTCTCGATCGTGCCGCGCGGCATGGCGCTGGGAGTGACGTATCAACTCCCCGTCGACGATCGTACCAGCTACGCCGAAGACTACCTGCGGGCGCGCATCACCAGCGCACTCGGCGGCCGGGCGGCCGAGAAGCTCGTCTATGGAGTGATGACGACGGGTGCCGAGAACGACCTCCAGCAGGTCACCGAGATTGCGCGTCACATGGTGCTGCGTTGGGGAATGAGTGAGAAGCTCGGCCCGATCAGCTTTGTCGCGCCCCAGGACGAGGGCTTGCCGCCGGCCTTCCAGCACCAGCCCTACAGCGAGGCCACCTCGGAGCTCATCGACGCCGAGGTCCGCCGTATCGTCGAGGAGAGTCACCGTGAAGCCGACCGGCTGCTGGCTGTGCACCGCGACAAGCTGGAGGCTCTCGCTCAGGCTCTCCTGAAAGCGGAATCCCTCAACGAGAAGGAGATCCGGGAAGTCACCGGCCTGACCGAGCCGCCCGGGCAGGAGGACACGTCCTCACGCCTCCACGCGGGCAAGAGATAGCGCTATAGCGTCCCACCGCGATCGGTCCGCTCGCTCCACTCCGCGGGGAGTCGGCACCGCCATGCTCAACTACTGATAGCCCGTTCGCAACACGTAGAGCACGCCGTCGAGGGACCTGGCGTGCCGGAATCCAGGGGTGCCGCGCGAGCGCCGTAACTCCTCGCGAGGCAGCACGTGTTGCACGATGAGCCAAAAAATGATCCGCGACCCGCCAGATCGTCTGTGTGTGCTGCCGCTCCTATCTCAGCCCAAGACCCCTGCTCCAGGCAGTGCGTGTGCGGGTTACCACAGGTCGCAAAACGGATCCACTCTTGAGCACGTGTCGGATAAGTTTTTCGGAGCGATTCTGAAGCGAGGGCGTACCGGCGTCGCCTGGGCAACGGGTGTGCTCCTGCTCGTGGCGGTCGGCGTCCCGCTCGCCATCCTCGGGCTACGCGACCGCGAACGAAGTCTGCCGCGCTGGCTCCAGCGCCTTCCGTGGGCTCACGAGGTGTTCGCAGCGATCGCCGACGCCCATCCCGGTGCAATCTTCGGCGGGACGCTGGCCCCGGAGACCGTGACGCTCCAGCTCGCGATCTTCGCACTCGACGCGACCACGCTCGGGATCATGCTGCTCGCGATCGCAACACCGACCGACGCGGCGGTGGTCTTTGCGAGCTTCGTCGTCGCGTCGATGGTGGCTACGCTCTCCTGGGTGCCTGGCGGGCTCGGGACCTTCGAGGGGACCTGCGTGGCCATGCTGCACGTACACGGCGTAGCGATCGAGGCGGCGCTGGCCGCCACGCTCCTCGCGCGCGGCTTCACCTTCTGGCTTCCCATGGCGCCGGGCCTTGCAATTGCGCGGCGCGAGATGATGCGCGGGACGACCACCGCTGGGCCAACAACCTGGGCGGAGACGCCGTGACAGGACCCGACACATCTCTCCACGGCTTTTGGGACAGGCCGCTGCGCGATCTGCTTGGACTGCTGCAGGCAACGCCGGCCGGCCTGAGTTCCGATGAGGCGACGCGGCGCCTGCGTCTCTATGGCCCCAACAGCCTTGTGCGCGAGTCGCGCTTTGCAGGGCCGATCGGTTTCCTCCGCTTCCTGGCCAATCCCCTCGTCATCATCCTTCTCGTAGCCAGCGTCATTACTCTCGCGCTCGGTGACAGGGTCGGCGGACTGATCATCATCTCGCTCGTCCTGTTCAGCGTGCTACTGAACTTCTTCATGGAGTTCCAGGCCCGACATGCGGTGGAGGAAATTCAGAAGCAGGTCGCCACAACGGCGGCCGTTGTGCGTGACGGGCGAGAACAGGAACTGCCGATAGCGGAACTGGTCCGAGGGGACATCGTCAGGCTCGCTGCCGGAGACCTCGTGCCCGCGGACGCCCGTTTGTTGGAAACAAAGGACCTGCACGTGCGTGAGTCGTCCCTCACTGGAGAGTCTTTGCCCGTCGAGAAGGCAGCCAAGGATCTTCCCGAGGGAAAGCACGGCGTTGCCGACGCCAGCAACAGCGTCTTCCTGGGCACTGCCGTCCAGACAGGGATGGCCACCGCGGTCATCGTTTGCACAGGGACAGACACCGCTTTCGGCGCGATTGCCCAGCGCTTGGCGATGCGGCCGCCGGAGACCGAGTTCGGCCGTGGCATACGCCACTTCGGGCTGATGATCACACGGGTGATCATGCTGCTGGTGCTGTTCGTTCTGCTGGTCAACATCGTTTTCAAGCGCCCGCTGCTGGAGTCGTTTCTCTTCTCTGTCGCACTCGCAGTCGGGATGACACCTGAGATGATGCCGATGATCATCACCGTCACCCTGGCGCAAGGCGCGCGGCGGATGGCGAGGAAGAAGGTCCTCGTCAAGCAACTGGCGGCCATTGAGGACTTCGGGAGCGTGGGAATCCTGTGCAGCGACAAGACGGGCACACTGACCGACGGCGAAATCGTGCTCGATCGGCACGTGGATGTCCAAGGCACTGATGACGACAATATCCTGCGCTTCATCTACCTGAACAGCTACTTCCAAGCGGGCCTCAAGAGTCCCTTGGACGACGCGATCTTGAAGCACGAGCACCCGGCCATCGTCGAGTACGAGAAGGTGGACGAGATCCCGTTCGACTTCAACCGCAAACGCCTCTCGGTGGTGGTGCGACGAGGTAGCGAACATCTCCTGGTCACCAAAGGCGAGGCCGAGAGCGTCCTTGCCATCTGCGAGACGGTGACCATCGATGGGACTCCCCAGCCGTTCGACGACAGTCGCCGCGCTCGGGCCGCCGAGACCTTCCAAAAGCTGAGTGCCGACGGGTATCGCACGCTGGGAGTCGCAGTGCGACGGGTGGCGAAGCAGGATGTCTACACCTCGGCGGCCGAGCAGGGCATGACGCTGGCCGGGTTCGCGGCCTTCCTCGACCCGCCCAAGGAGGGGATTCTCTCCGTCCTCGAGGCGCTGAAACAAAATGGCGTCGCCGTGGTCATCATGACCGGCGACAACCAGTATGTCACCAAGAAGGTGGCGCACGACGTGGGTCTGGAAGCAGACCGCATCGTCACCGGGAACCAGATCGACACGATGGATGATGCCGCCCTGGCCTACCAGGCGGAGAACGGCGCCATCTTTGCCCGCGTGTCTCCGGAACAGAAAAACCGGGTCATCCTTTCCCTGAAGGCACGTGGGCACGTCGTCGGGTACATCGGTGACGGCATCAACGACGCCCCGTCACTGCACACCGCAGATGTGGGAATTTCCGTCGTCAACGGCGTGGAGGTAGCGAAGGACGCCGCGAAGATCATTCTGCTCGAGAAGGATCTGGCGGTCTTGAACGACGGGGTCATCGAGGGGCGGCGCAGCTTCGCCAACATCATGAAGTACATCATCATGGGGACGAGCTCGAACTTCGGCAACATGTTCAGCATGGCCGCGGCATCGCTCTTCCTGCCATTCCTGCCTATGCTGCCGACTCAAATCCTGCTGAACAACTTGCTGTACGACGTCTCGCAGATCACCATCCCCATCGACACCGTCGATGCCGCGCTCCTCCGCCAGCCCAAGCGATGGCAGATCGGGTTCATCCGCCAGTTCATGATGATCATCGGCCCGATCAGTTCGATCTACGACTTCCTCACGTTCGGCCTCCTGTTCTGGGTGTTCCAGGCATCCGCAAACCCGTCGCTCTTCCACACGGGATGGTTCGTGGAATCGCTGGCGACGCAGACGCTCGTCGTGTTCGTGATCCGGACCGCCGGCAACCCCTTCAAGAGCCGCCCGAGCTGGCCGCTGCTGATCGCGGTACTGACCGTCGTAGCCGTCGCGACCGGGCTGCCGTATACCCCGCTGCGGGATCCGCTGGGGTTCACCCCCTTGCCGCTTCTGCTCTTGGGAACGATCGCGCTTCTGACCCTCACGTACCTCGTGCTGGTTCAGGTAGTGAAGACCTGGTTCTATCGGAGACACGCGTTGCTCTGAACGGATCGCACGGCCAGGACTGGCGCGCACGCCGGGCAGGCCCGGTGCGTCCTATGGGCGTCGTCTTGCTTTTGCGGCGGGCACCTTGCGGGGCTGCCAGCTCGCAAGCAGGGTCCGATCGTCCGACCACACGTAGGACGTGCGGCCCCCGAAGGCCTTCTTCAGCTCGTGGGCGATCCGATGTGCGAGCTTCTGTGAGGTGGTGAGCACCTCGAGGACCTTTCCGCGGCGCTCGACCGACACGACCCGCCGCTCGGGCTGCGTGAAGGCCGCGCGCGCAGCAACGTTCTGGATGCGGCGGCGGATGGCGTCTTCGTCCGCTGCGGCAGCGTCGCGGATGAGGACTCTCCCGAAGTACTCCTCGCACCCCGTCTGCCGGCAGGCGGGACATACCACCCACCTGGCCCGGGCCAACAAAGCATCGCTGACCGCGTGGTTCCGTCGCCACGTTCGGCGCGAGAACGACGCTCCGCAGCGCTCGCACATCGCGGCCTCTCCCGGACGACCGGCCCTTGCCTCGACCGGGCGCACCTTCTCGCTTCGAGTGCCGCGGCGGTTGAGGCTCCGGATGAGGCCCTTGCCCTGATCCATTCCGCCTACCCCAAGGCTTTAGCGCTTGGCCGTGTGATGCTGGGCGCTCGCTTCGGCCCGCGCGCCTCTCCGCTTGGCCGCTTCGGCCAGCAGCTCCGATGCCAGGGTTCCGACCTCCCGGTTGATCCCGCGGATCACATCGTAGATCGCCCCGATCGTGTGATCCCGCACGCGCCGCACTTCCTTGGCCGACCCTCTCAGCAGCTCGCTCTCTTCGAGCATCTTGAGCGGCAGGTCGGCGATCGACTTGTGTATCTCCTCGACCGTCGTCGCTCCCTTGTCGATGGCGTCCTGAATGAAGCTGGCCAGTGCCTTCCCTTTTTCACTGTGCCCTTCGGTGGTCATGACATGTCCTCCCGCGCGCTAACGGAGCAACCGCCATGCCGCCCACCGACGTGAGGAGCCCGGCCCCTCTCCCGGCTCGACTTTCTCATCGGCGGGAACGATTACCCATCTCCTTCGCGGGGCCGCGAAAAGCACACGAGCAATCAAGTCAACAGGGATCGGCTCTCAACGAAATTATCGACAGGCCATGGGCCACGTGGGCAGAAGGGACGGGAGGCCATGGACAGCCGGCACCTCTCACGGACAAGCACCCGTGGAGGCGGGAGCCATCGAGAAGCGTGAATCAGCGCTTGAGCGTTATCAGGGTCGCTTGCCACCCCGCCGCCCGCGCCGCCGCGAGCATCTCCGGCGCACCCTCCACCGGATCACCGTAGCGGTCTACGAGCGACGAGCGGTTCGTCGAAACCTGGGTGCACTACTGTCACGATCTCATGACCGGCACATCGACATGACAAAAATGGAACTCCGGGAAAGCCGGGGCTGTTTAGAATCGGCGATCCCAGAAATTCCCCTGCGCTACCCACTCGCCACCCGGCGGCCTCGAGGCGCTTCCTTGTCCGTACCGCATATGCCCAAGGGTATGGCGATCACCGGCGGCGGCCGACGGCTGCATCGTCATTTTACGCCGCGACTTCGACGGTCGCGTAGAAGTCGACCTGACAAGGGGTACGGCGCGGCCTGATGGCACGATGCCGCGGGGCGGGAATCTTGAGACCATCCTCGCGCATCCCGCGAAGGTGTATCTCGATCGCTCCCTCGATCCGCCGCAGCGCCGAGTCGATCGTCTTCCCCGTCGCGACGCAGCCGGGAAGATCCGGGACCGATGCCCCCCAGTCGCTCCCCGGATCTTTGTTGATTCGAACCAGATACTGGACCCTCTTCATCGGAGCTCCCTCAACTGGCCTGCCGTCGTACCGACCTCCCGCACCTTCACGTGCGCAACGTATCAGCTCGAATCGCCCCAATCGACACCGACCGATGCGCCATCGGGAACCAACAAGGTGAGCCTGCTGCCGCTGAAGGCGTTTCGGGAATTCCAATTCTGCGTCCCCGGCAGTTCGGGGAGCACTGCTCCTGACCGTCGGCCGCGAACGACTGGTGGGGCGCCCTACCCTTCGAGCCTGAGCGCGGCGCGCAGGCGCGCGAAATCAAACCGCGCTCCCTCCGCGAGCCGACTCTCGTGGTTCTCCAGCTCCTTCAAGAGCACGTCCACGCGCTCCCGGCCGGCCTTGGTGCGCACCGCCTCACGAGGCGTCTGGCCGCGGAGCACCGGGAGCGGCTGGTCAATCCAGTCCGCATAGTGGCGCTCCTTGTAGGCGCGCAGGAGCTCGGTCGCCTCCGGCGATTCGACCGGCACGGGTACCCCGCGGTGGGCTGCCTGCACACGCGGGGACGTTGGATCGACGTGTTCGCGCGCCCGGTGTCGGAGGCGGCCGCCGCACGCCGTCTCGATCCGCTGGCGGAGTGTGTCCGCCCGGCGCACCGAGTTCGTCTCGAGCTTCAGCGTACCGTCGGCCACGACCGCCCGGCCGACGACGGTGTTTTCCCAGCTCTTGTGCATGGCGTTCCCGGGACGCACGAAGGTGAAGCCGGGCTCTGGCTCGTCCGCTTCCGGCAACTGCACGTGCTCCATCCCCCCGAGGCACGCCTCGACGTCGGCGCGATCGGTGGGCGCGAAAACGAAGTGGTCGATCGTGAGCAGGAGCGGGTCGCCGTCGGTGTTGTGGAGCTGGGGTGGAACCGCCTGTGCCCGGTCGAGGTCGGCGACGGCGTCCTCCCAGCGCGCGATCAGGCGGCGGCCGATCGTGCCGTCGCGCAGGCGCTCCACGGGAACGGGCCCTTTGGTGCGGAGCGTGGTGCGGATCCGCCGCACGACCGTGGCCGCCGCGGCCGGTGGGAGTGGCCGGGGATGGCTGCCGCAGAAGACGGCTTCTCCGGCGTGCTCGACCACCCGCGCGAGCACGGCATCCCTCCGGACAAGCGTCCGCGAACCGCTGACCTCGTGGACCTGCCGCTCTTCTCCACTGAGGAGGTCCCGCAGGGTGATCCCCGCCCCGGGCTCGACCGTGAGCACTTCCCAGACGGAGAGCCACGCCTGCTGCTGCGCTGCGAGCCAGTCGCGCGCCGCGGTCGGCAGATGCCGGCCGCGCTCCGCCAGGTACCAGGCGACAATCGGGCGCCCCTCCACGTGAAAACCATAGACCGCCCAGGGACAGAAGAGCTGCAGGGTGGTCTCGGGGTCGTGGAAATCCCGGGCCGCACGCGAGATCACGTCGCCGAAGCGGCGACGCGCGTAGTGCATCATGTCGAGGACGAGCCGTTCATCGATGGCATGGACGGGCGCTGGTTGGGCTGCGGGCGCCCTCTCGTCGCCGGCACGGAGGCAGCACTTCTTGTACTTCTTCCCGCTGCCACACGGGCACGGGGCGTTGCGCGCGACCTTCGGCGCAGCCCGGCGGCTCGGCTCGAGCGGCGGCTCATCGAGTGCGAACGCACCGTGCGCCTCGTACGGGACCGTCACCCGGACGGCCAGATCGGCTTCGTCGGTGTACGTCTCGCAGACGGGCTCAGCGGGCTCCTGCGCGAAGACCCGCGGATGCCGCACGCTGAATGCGACGAGCGCCTGGGCACACGCGGCCACGACGCGCACATCCTGCTCGGTGAGGGGACGCGGCAGCCCGTCGCGGTCGCGGTGCTCGACTCGCGGATAGGCCTGCGGTCCGGCCACCGGCCAGCCGTGCGCGGCGAGCTCGCGCCGCCGCGAGGGGGCCACGTCGGCCCCGCGTTCGAAGGTCAGGGAGAGGGCCGTCGTGCCGAAGTCGAGTTCCTCACGGCGGGATGCGTCTGCCGTATCGATGAACGCCTCATAGCCCGCCAGCGACGGGAAGAGTACGAAGCCCAGGCTTTCCCCGAGGCCCCCGATGATGGACAGGCACGCGCCATGGACCCCGAGCGCCGGGATGTCGACGCGGAGGACCTGGTCGTCGCTCGCGGTCTTCCACGGGGCGAGGCGATAGAGCATCTCCGCCGCCCGGAAGAGGATCGCGACGACGTCGGCCGGCACGCGCCCCGCCTCGAGATAGCTCTCCCGCTCGTCGCTCGCCGGCATGGCCGCGGCCATCTGGGCGAGCACGGCGTGCAGCTCCGGCGTCGGGGCCACGACCACGTCGATGTCGGGCACCGCGGCCCGCACCTCGACGGCGAGCGCCCGATCGGCCACGCGGATCCGCGCCGGCCGGCGCGGCCGTCCGACGAGCGGCTGCGCCATGGTGCGCACGAGGATCTGGGTGACCGAGACGGGGGCCCGGGGATCGACGACTTCCGTGCCGACTACGACGGCGTCGGGCAGCTCGAGCCAGAGGACCACCTCGACCCGGTATGGCTCGCCCGCCATCACATACGCCGGGGCGGCGAGCTGCCCGCCCACCCACTCGCCCGTGTCGATCGAGGGCGGGTGCCGATTCCGTCGCGTGCTCACGTGGCCCCCCGGGCTCGTGCCCGGTATCTCTTCCGAAGCTCCGCCATGACTTGCTCGCCGGGAGGCGCTGCGCCCCGATCGAGGGCGGCGACGAGTTTCCGGTCGATTCGCTTGCGGAGCTTCCGCTCAAGAGCGTCGAGCACGGGAGCATCCCGGATGGGCTTCCTCGTGAGCAGCGCCTTCATGAGCCGGCCCTGCCGTCTCGGCGTGGCGGTGCTGGAACTCACGGACGAGCTCGCGCACGAATTCGCTGGGGGTGCTGCCCGAGCCGCTTTCCCCTTCGCGTAATGGCCCCATCTCGGGCATCCCAGCCAGGAGCTCGAAGGCTCGCTCGACAGCTTCAGAAACTCCTCCGCCTTCTCAACCGAGCCACGTTCACCGATGTAAACGAAGTGGTCGAGGAGGTCGACCTTGGCGCGGGGTCGCTCGAGGACCCGAGCGCTCACCTCACCTTCTTCGTTCGCTTGGCGAGCCGCCGGCGGCCTTCACGGCGGATGTCGTCCCAATCCTTCTTCGTCATCGGCGTGGGTTCACCGCTGTCGAGAGCCTCCAGGAGATTCTGGTCGACCTCTGCGCGAAGCTCGCGCTGCTGTTCCCGTCGAAGAACGTGACGGACGAACTCACTCGCCGTCCCGTAGCCACGACGCTTCACTTGTTCCTCGACCCAGGTGCGCATGTCTGGGAGCACGGAGATGTTCAGGGCAGCACGCATGGGTCGGGTCTACCACGATCGGCAAACTGTGCCACAGGATATTACAGGCCCAGCGCGTTGCCCTTCTTCGCGAGCTTGCTGGACACCTGTACGCCCGCCTGCGCCGCGGCGTCGGCCGTGTTGAGCAGTTCCGCCGTCGTCGTCTCGTCGAGATACTCCCGCCGCAATTGTCGCAGACGCGCGCGGGCACCCCCCGGATAAACGCCGGTTGCCCCACCGCGCTCCCAGCGTCTCGTGGCCTGCTTGCGAACGAGGTCGATCGCGCGCTGGCGCTATCGAACACGTCCCCCAGGCTGGGCAGCACACAACGAGCGCGCGTTTGGCGGTTGAATCCCCCCCCGCCCGGCGCAGGATCGCTGAGCGACGCCTCCCGCCCTAGAGCAGGGGGGCGATGCGCAGGTGGAGCCGCACGTGCAGGTTGTGAATGCCCACGTCGCGGAGCGGCAGCTCGAGAATGGTGCCGTCCCACACTCGCGGCGGGATGTGCACCCGGACCGGCGCCTCGGTCTCGACGACGCCGCGGTCGTCGCAGGTAGGGCAGGAGTGCAACCAATCACCACCGGTCCCACCGCAACGCGGGCAGGTCCGGAAGACGGGCACGCCTAGCCGCACGACGCCGCCCCGCTCGACCTCCGCTCCCGACAGGACCAGCTCGACGTCCAATGGCTGGAGCCGCTCGGCCTTGCTGGCCCGCGCGGTGAGCAGGTTGTGCAAGACGCGATCGAGGAGCTCCTCCGGCGAGGGATCCACGTGCCGGAACCCGCGCGGGATCGACACAGGCAGCGGTGCGAGCGGTTCCGGGGGCACGTCGTCCGCGAGCACGATCGAGTCCGGCGCGACGTCGAGCCGGCCCTCCGCGCGGCGCAGACCCTGGTCGTGGAGAGCGCGCTGTTCGTCGTGGGAGAGGACCTCGTAGGCCTCGACGACATCCCGGAACGCCGTGGCTCCCTCGGGACCAGCCCGGTCGGGATGGTACTGCTTCGCCAGCTGGCGATATGCGTCGCGGATGCCGCGCGGGTCCTGCTCGTCCCGGGGAACGCCGAGAATCAGATAGTAGTTCTTCATCATCATCGGGCTCCGTCCGCCGGCACCTCTCGAGGTGACGGCGCCACGGTAGGCCCGGGCGTGCACGTGCGCAAGACGGTCAGTGGGCGCCGAGCGGCTTCGGCGTCTCGATCGGGACGACCCGGTTAACCTCCCGTCCGCAGTCGGATATCACCGCGCCGCGCCCCCGCTTCACCTTGCGAAGAATCTCGCTCAGCTTCGCCTTGGCCTCGTGGACCGGCTAGGCGCGCGCGGCCTGTATCATCAGCATGGTCTTGATGGTCGAATAGTGTTGGTTCGTCGAGATCGACCCGCCCTTCACACGTAGCGCGCGGTCACACCCGGCTCGCGGACGTACGGCGCCACCGCGAGCACCAGGGAAGATGTGCACAGGTGGTCGTGCAGGGGCCGATGATTGGTTGAGGTCGTGAATCTGCGCCTCGAGGGACGGGAGTGGGTCGTTGCTTGACGCCCGCCGCGCCTTGTGCAACCCCGCGTCGCTCGTGGCGATTCGAAAACGCCTGGACCGGCTCGCGGCCCTCGCGGGTGTGGTCGCGCTCCTCGCGCTTGCGGCCCCCGGCTCCGCGACCGAGACCGCCAGGTCGAAGCAGACCGGCGCGAAGGACCAGCCGAAGGCCGCCCCGGTCGCCGTACCCGCCTTCGATTTCGAGCGGGTCGCCAAGCTGGCCCGCAAGCTGGCGGCGGAGCCCTACCGGGACCCGAAGGGCGAGATACCCGACTGGCTACTCGGCATCAGCTACGACCAGTGGCGTGACATCCGCTTCCGGCCCGACCACGCGCTCTGGGCAGACGGGTCGTCGCCGTTCCAGGTGCAGTTCTTTCACCCGGGGCTCTTCTATGACCGTCACGTGGCGATCAACGTGGTCGACGACCAGGGCTCGAGGCCGGTCGCGTTCTCACCGTCGCTCTTCGACTACGGCCACAACGACTTCGCCAGCCGCGTGCCGCAGGACCTCGGCTTCGCGGGCTTCCGCCTCCACTATCCCTTGAAGAAGCCCGACTACCACGACGAGGTCATCGTGTTCCTCGGCGCGAGCTACTTCCGGGCGCTCGGGAAGGACGAGGTGTTCGGGCTGTCGGCGCGGGGACTCGCCATCGACACGGCGGAGTCGTGGGGGGAGGAGTTCCCCTGGTTCCGCGAGTTCTGGATCGTGCGTCCCGAGGCGAAGGCGAAGACGATCACGCTCTATGCGCTGCTCGACAGCCCACGCGTGGCCGGCGCCTACCGCTTCGTGGTCGAGCCCGGTGAGCAGACGCGGGTCGACGTCGAGTGCCAGCTCTTCCTGCGCGCGGAGGTGAAGAAGCTCGGCCTCGCGCCCCTCACCAGCATGTTCTTCCACGGGGAGAACACGGTGCGGCCGTTCGTCGACTTCCGGCCGGAGGCGCACGACTCGGACGGGCTCCTGCTGCTGCTCGGGAGCGGTGAATGGCTGTGGCGGCCGCTCGACAACCCGGCGCGCTTGAGCGTGAGCGCTCCACGCGCCGAGGCGCTGGCAGGCTTCGGCCTCCTCCAGCGCGACCGCAACTTCGATCACTACCAGGATCTCGAGACCACCTCGGAGCGGCGGCCGAGCGTCTGGCAGGTGCCGTGGGGCTGGGAGCCGGGCCGCGTCGAGCTGGTCGAGATCCCGACCAGCCGCGATACCAACGACAACGTCGTGACGTATTTCGTGCCCGACGCATGTGCCGAAGCCGGGCGAGGAGGCACGCTTCGGCTACACGCAGTGGTGGTACGGCGAGGACCCGACCCGCCCGCCTGACGGGCGCGTGCTGGGTACGCGGCGCGACGCCGGGACCATCGAGGGCGCAACGCGGTTCGTGATCGACTTCGCGGGCGGGAAGCTCGGCACCCTGCCGCCCGACGAAGTCCTGCGCGGCGTGGTGGACGTGACGGGTGGCGACGCGCAGGCCGAGATCCGGGACCAGCAGGTGGTGGCGAACCCGCACGTCGGGGGGTGGCGGCTCAGCTTCCAGGTGGTGCCGAAGAAGCGCGAGCCGGTCGAGCTGCGGGCGCACCTCGAGCGCGGCGGAGAGGTGCTCACGGAAATCTGGTCTTCTGCTATTCTTCCCTGACCCCATGGGGGAGTACCGAGCCAGCGCGGCTGGAGAGCACCGAACTCGCCACCGGCGAGACCGCCGCCGGCGGCCGCCTGGTCCAGAACTGGGGGGACGCGCACGAGCGCGCGCTGGCGTACCTGGACGCGCTCGGCCTGCCGGACGAGGAGCGGAGCGAGATCGCCCTGGTCGCCGTGCAGGAGGCGTCGGCGCGGCCCTGGACGCCGCGGAGCAACGCCGTGGCCGCGACCCTCGAGGAGGTGCGGCGGCGGCTCGCCGGTGACGACGACGGCCGGCAGGCCTTCGTGCGCTGGCGGCTCGTGCGCGAGTTCGGCACCGGCGCCGAGGCCGGGCTCGCGGCCACTCCGCCGCTGCGCCGCACGCCGATGGGCTACGAGCTCATCCGCCGCCGCTCGGGCGACGGGCGCAGCCGCCGGCGCGGCGGGACCGGGTCCGCCGCCGAGTCCGTCCTCTACGGCCGCCCGTTGCGGCGGCTGCGCCGCTCTCTCGCGTGGACGCGCGCGGCGCACCGCAGGAGGCTGCTGCTCGTGCTGCTGGTCCTCGTGCCGACCACGGTCGCCAGCGCGTTCATGGTGAACGTGCTGCCGCACCAGGGGGGAACCTGGCTCGAGGTGGCGATCGTCGCCTTCTTCGGCGTGCTCTTCGGCTGGGTGTCCGTCGGCTTCTGGACCGCGCTGTTCGGCTTCGTGACGCTCGCGCGCGGCCGCGACCGCTTCGCGATCACCGGGCTTGCCGCGGGGGATCCGGCGGGGGCGGCGGGCCCGCCGTCGGCCGACCCGAACGAGATGCCGACGGCGATCATCATGCCGATCGCCAACGAGCCGGTGGAACGCGTGTTCGCGGGCCTCCAGGCCATCTACCGCTCGCTCGAGCGCGCGGGCGCCGTCGAGCGCTTCCACTTCTTCGTCCTGAGCGACTCGAACGATCCCGACGTGATGGTGGCGGAGGAGGCGGCATGGGCCGCGTGGTGCCGCGCGGTCGACGGGTTCGGGCGCATCTTCTACCGCCGGCGGCGGGCCCGCATCGAGCGCAAGAGCGGCAACGTCGCCGACTTCTGCCGGCGCTGGGGCGCGCACTACCGGTACATGGTCACGCTCGACGCCGACAGCCTGATGGCCGGCCCCACCATCGTGCGCCTCGTCGAGCTGATGGACATGCACCCGCATGTCGGCATGATCCAGACCGCCGCCACGGCGGTGAACCGCCGCTCGCTGTTCGCGCGCCTGCAGCAGTTCGCGAGCCATGTCTACGGGCCGATGTTCGCCGCCGGGCTGCACTGGTGGCAGCTCGGCGACGGACAGTACTGGGGACACAACACGATCATCCGCGTCGCGCCCTTCATGGCGCACTGCGGGCTGCCGCGGCTCCGGGGACGGGAGCCGCTCGGCGGGGAGATACTGAGCCACGACTTCGTCGAAGCGGCGCTCATGGGACGCGCCGGCTGGGGCATCTGGCTGGCGTACGACCTCGGCGGCAGCTGGGAGGAGGTGCCGTCGACCTTGCTCGAGGAGATGAAACGCGACCGGCGCTGGTGTCAGGGGAACCTCCAGCATCTGCGGCTGCTGTTCACGGAGGGCCTCTTCGGCGCGCATCGCGCGCTCTTCCTGAACGGCGTCTTCTCGTACGTCTCGGCGGCGCTGTGGTTCGCCTTCCTGAGCCTCTCGACCGTGGAGGCCATCGACAACGCGCTGCGCGCGCCCGACTATTTCCCGCACGGGCCGAGCCTCTTTCCGGAGTGGCCCATCTGGCGTCCCGACTGGGCGATGTGGCTGATGGCGGTGATCGGCGTCCTGCTCTTCCTGCCGAAGTTGCTCGCGATCCTGCTCATCTGGCTCGGGCGGCGGGAGGCCCGGGCCTACGGCGGCCTCGCCCGGCTTTCGCTCTCCGTGCTGCTCGAGATCCTCGTCTCGAGCCTGCTCGCGCCCATCCGGATGGCATTCCACACGCGCTTCGTGCTGACGAACCTCCTCGGGCGCACCGTCGGCTGGGGCTCGTCGGGACGGGAGGAGGCGGAGACGGGCTGGAGTCAGGCGCTTCGACATCACGGCTTCGACTCGCTCGTCGCCAGCGTCTGGGGCGCCGGGCTGTACTGGCTCAACCCGGGCTACTTCTGGTGGGTCACGCCGATCATCGGGGCGCTCCTCCTCTCCGTCCCGCTCTCGGTCGTGCTCAGCCGCGTCCGTCTGGGCGACGTCACCCGCCGCTGGGGCTTCTTCCGCATCCCGGAGGAAACCGTTCCTCCCCCCGAGCTGCGCGACCTGACCACGCTCGGCGCCGAGGCGGACGCCCGGCGCGCGGCGCTGCCGCCGCTCGAGCGCGCGGGCTTCGTGCGCGGAATCGTCGATCCGTACGTCAACGCCATCCATCGGGCGTTCCTGCGCGCGCCGCGCCAGCTCGGCGACGACCTGCGCGCGGCGCGGCGGGCGCTGGTCGACCGGGGAGTGCTCGAGGGTCCGGAGGCGCTGGGCGCGGCGGAGCGGCGCGTCCTCCTGCTCGATCCCGATGCCGTGGACGCGCTCCACGAGCGCGTGTGGGCGCTCGAGGACCGGGCCCGCGCCGCTCGCTGGGGGCGGCCGGGAGAACGGGCGCCGGCGGCGGTGGGGTGAGGAGCGTCGGCGCGCTCGTCATCCTGCTGGCGGCGGGTTGCGGCCGCGTCGAGCGCGAGCCCGGCACGCTCGCGGTGTGGGCGATGGGCAGCGAGGGCGAGGTGGTCGAGCAGCTCGTCCCGGAATTCGAGCGACGCCACCCCGGCCATCACGTCGAGGTGCAGCGCGTGCCGTGGAGCGCGGCGCACGAGAAGCTCCTCACCGCCTGGGTGGGCGGCGCGATGCCGGACGTCGTGCAGGTGGGCAACACCTGGATCCCCGAGCTGGTCGTGCTGGGGGCGCTGGAGCCGCTCGACGACCGGCTGGCCGCGTCCGGGACGATCGATCGTGCCGACTACTTTCCCGGCATCCTCGACCCCGAACGTCGTGGACGGCCGCACGTGGGGCGTGCCGTGGTACGTCGACACCCGCGTCCTCTTCTATCGTCAGGACCTGCTCGCCGCCGCCGGCCATCCCGGGCCGCCGCGTACCTGGGACGCTGCGGAGGCCGCGATGGCCGCCGTGATCGACCGCGGCAGGCCCGGGGCGCACGCGATCCTGCTGCCGCTCACCGAGTGGCAGCCGCTCGTGCTCCTCGCCTTCGCGGAGGGCGCGACGCTGCTCGCCGACGGCGACTGCCGGGGCGCCTTCCGGAGCCCCGCCTTCCGCGCCGCGCTGGTGCGCTACGTCGGCATGTTCCGGCGCGGGCTCGCGCCGCTCGGCGGCGCGGCCACGGCCGCCAACGTCTACCAGGACTTCGCGCGTGGCGACGTCGCGTTCGTGATCACCGGGCCGTGGAACCTGGGCGAGTTCGCGCGCCGACTGCCCGCGGCGCTCGCGGACCGCTGGACGACGGCGCCGATGCCGGCGGCCGACGGGCCGCCGCCCGGCCCGTCGCTGGCGGGCGGCGGCAGCCTGGTGCTGGTGCACGGGACGCCGCACGCGGACGCGGCATGGCAGCTGATCGAATTCCTGTCCGAGCCGGCGCAGCAGGTTCGCCTGCACGCCCTCACCGGCGACCTTCCGGCGCGGCGCGCCGCCTGGCGCGATCCGACCATCGCAGGCGAGCCGCGCGTGGCAGCGTTCCGCACGCAGCTCGAGAATGTACGAGCGACGCCGAAGATCCCGGAATGGGAGCGGATCGCGGCCAAGATCGCGCAGTACGCCGAGGCGGCGATCCGTGGCCAGCTCGAGATCGACGACGCGCTCGCCGCCCTCGATGGCGAGGTGGACGCGATCCTCGAGAAGCGGCGCTCCCTCGGCCGCTGCGGACCGGGGGACGCGGCGCCGTCGGTTGACGCGCGGCCGGTCTGGTGGGATCATCCCACCATGATCGTCACACTGGACGCCAAGCGACGGCTCACTGTCCCGATCGCTCTCGCTCCCGCGAAGCCAGGTGACGTCTTCGAGGCGGATTTCGACGCCGAGGAAGACGCCCTCGTGTTTCGTCGCATCACCCGAGACGAGGATTGGCTCGCCGTGCTCGAAGACTGCCCCGTCCCGATGGACGATCTTCCGTCTCGGCGCCGGGAGTACTTCCGTCCCAAGCTATGAGCTGGCTGCTCGACGCGGACGTCCTCAGCCAGCCGGCGAAGAAGCAAGGCGATGAGAAGACCATCGCCTGGCTGCGGGCCGAGCGTGATCGCTGCTACACCAGCGCGGTCGTCATCGCTCAGCTCGCGTACTGGGTCCTTACCAAGCAAGGCAAGCAGCGGGAGGCGCTCCAGACCTGGTTGACCCGTTTGACGGACGCGATGCAGGGACGGATTCACGGATTCAACGTCTCGGTGGCGCACGTCTGGGCGGAGCAGCAACGGGGCCTGGATGAGGCCGGTCAGCGGATGCCCATCGAGGACAGCTACATCGCGGCCACGGCCCGGCGGCACGGACTGACCATCGCGACGGGCAACGACCGGCATTTCCGCAGGCCTGGACTCAGGGTCTTCAACCCGTTCAAGGAGCTCTGATTCACGACGCGAAGACCAGCGCGTTCTCGGGCGCGTCCCCACGGCAGTGAACGTGCGGCCCCGCTGGTACCCCGCCTACGCCTTCGTCGCCCCCGCGCTGGGGCTCCTCGCCGTCTTCTTCCTGCTGCCGACGCTGGCGGCCCTCGTCCTCTCCTTCACCGACTTCGACGTGTACGCGGTCGCCGACCTGCGGTCGGCTCCGGCTGGTCGGGATCGCCAACTACGTCCGCCTGCTCCACGACGCGCGCTTCTGGACCGCGCTGCGGAACACCGTCTGGTTCGTGCTCGTGGCCGGCCCGGCGTCGATCGGGGTCTCCCTCGCCGCGGCTCTCCTCGTCGACGCGAAGGTCGTGCGCGGCCGCGCGATCTTCCGGACGATCCTCTTCCTGCCCGTCGTGACGACGCTGGTCGCGGTGGCGGTCGTGTGGCGCTACCTCTACCACCCGCGCTACGGGCTCCTGAACCAGCTCCTGGGCGCGGTCGGCATCCCACCCGTCGATTGGCTCGGCGATCCGGCCTGGGCGCTGCCCGCGCTCGCGCTGCTCGCCGTCTGGAAGAACTTCGGCTTCAACATGCTGATCTTCCTGGCGGGGCTGCAGGCCATTCCCGAACGCCTCTCCGAGGCGGCGCGGCTCGACGGGGCAGGCCGCTGGCAGGAGCTATGGCACGTGACCGTCCCCATGCTGGCGCCCACGTTCGTCTTCGTGGGCGTGATCACCACGATCGGCTACCTCCAGCTGTTCGCCGAGCCATACGTGATGACCCAGGGCGGCCCGGCCAACAGCACGCTCAGCGTCGTGCTGCTCATGTACGAGGAGGGCTTCCGCTGGTGGAACCTGGGGTACGGGGCGGCGGTGGCGTTCGTGCTCTTCGCGCTGATTCTCGCCGTGTCGCTCCTTCAGCTCTGGCTCCAGCGCCGCGCGCTCGCCGGCGGGAGCGAGCGATGAGGCGCCACCTCGAGGCCACTGGTGCTCCACGCCGTGCTCGCCGCTGCGGCGGCGCTGACGCTGCTGCCGCTCCTCTGGATGGTGTCGGCGTCGCTCATGCCGTCGGGCGAGGCGAGCGCCCTGCCGCTGCGCCTGTGGCCGAGCGCGCCGACCCTCGAGCACTACCGCGCGCTCTTCGCACGCCTCGACATCGGACGCCATGTGGCGATCAGCGCGGGCGTGGCGGCGGCGACGACCGTCATCGCGCTCGCCTGCAACACGCTCGCCGGCTACGCCTTCGCGAAGCTGCCCTTCCCCGGGCGCGAGCGGACGTTCCGGCTGCTGCTCGGCGCGCTCGTCGTCCCCGGGCAGGTGGCGATGCTGCCGCTCTTCCTCCTCATGCGCGCGCTCGGCTGGATCGACACCTGGCTCGCGGTGATCGTGCCGGGGATGGCGAGCGTGTTCGGCATCTTCCTCGTCCGCCAGTACGCTCGCGGCATCCCCGACGGCATCCTGGACGCGGCGCGGGTGGACGGCGCGGGCGAGCTGCGCGTCTTCCGCTCGGTCGCCCTGCCGCTCATGACACCCATCCTCGTGACCCTCGCGCTCGTGACGTTCATGGGGTCGTGGAACGACTTCCTGTGGCCGCTGATCGTGCTCGCGGACGACCGCCGCTACACGCTGCCCGTGGCGCTCTCGAATCTCGTGGGCGAGCACGTGCAGGACACGGAGCTGGTGATGGCCGGCGCCGTGCTCACGGTGCTCCCCGTGGTGCTGCTGTTCCTGGTGCTCCAGCGCTGGTACGTGGCTGGCATCGCCAGCGGCGGCGTCAAGGAGTGAGGAGGTGGGCCGCGCCGCCCCGGCCTTCCTCGCCGTGCTGGCGGCGTTGCTTGCGGGAGCCGTCTTCCCGGGGGCGGGCGTAGGAGCCCCCGAGACCGCTCCGGGAGGGTCCGTGCCGATCGACGACTTCGAGACCGCCAAGGACTGGACCGTCACGAGCTCGCCCGGCACGACGGCGCAGCTCGTCTGGGAGCGGGACGACGCCGGGTCGGCGTTGCGCCTCGACTACGACCTGGCCAGTGGCTCGGGCTTCGTCATCCTGCGCAAGGAGGTGCGGCTCCCGTTGCCCGAGAACTTCGCCTTCACCTTCCGGCTGCGCGGCGAGGCGGCGCAGCGGCACCCTCGAGTTCAAGGTCGTCGACGCGGGCGGCAACGTCTGGTGGCGCCGCTGGCCGAGATTCGCCTTCCCGCTGGTCTGGCAGCAACTGGACGTGCGGCGCTCGCGACTGGCGCACGCGTGGGGGCCCGGCGGCGACCTCGGGTCGCGGGAAGCGGTCGCCATCGAGATCGCGGTGAGCGGCGGCGGGTCCGGTCCGGGCACGCTCTGGATCGACGATCTGGCGCTCGCGCCGCGCGAGCCGGTCAGCGCGGACGGCATCGTCCTGCACGTCGAGGCGTCGAGCTCCCAGCCCGGGTTCGAACCGGACCGCGCCGCGGATGCCTCGCCGGCGACGCGCTGGAAGAGCGAGCCGGTACCCGATCCGCAGTGGCTGACCCTCGATTTCGGCCAGAACCGCGAGTACGGCGGGCTCATCATCGAGTGGGACCCGGAGGACTTCGCGGTGGCCTACGGGGTCGAGGTGTCGTCCGACGGCGCGACCTGGCAGCGGCTGTTCCACACCGAGACGGGCAAGGGCGGCCGCGCCTACGTCTACATGCCCGACGCCGAGTCACGCTTCGTGCGGCTCGTGCTGGAGAGGAGCAGTCGGGCGCAAGGCTTCGGCATCGCCGACATCGCCGTCAAGCCGGTGCCGTTCTCGGAGTCGCCGAACGCCTTCTTCACCTGGATCGCCCACGACGCGCGGCCCGGACTCTATCCCAAGTACCTGCTCGGCACCCAGACGTACTGGACCGTGTCGGGCGTCGACGGCGGCAGGGAGGAGGCCCTCGTCAACGAGGAAGGCATGGTCGACATCGCCGCCGCCTTCTCGATCGAGCCCTTCCTCTACCGGCGCGGCAGGCTCCTCACCTGGCGCGACGTCGAGGTGTCGCAGGAGCTGGAGGACGGCGCGCTGCCGATGCCGACCGTGGTCTGGCGGAGCGACCGGCTCCGACTCCGGGTGACGGCATTCGCCGCGGGTCCGCCCGCGGAGCGGCACGCTCTTCCTGCGCTACCGGCTCGATCACGAGCCCGGTGGGGGCCGTCCCGAGCGGGTTCGACTCTTCCTGGCGATCCGGCCCTTCCAGGTCCTGCCGCCCTGGCAGTCGCTCAGGGTGCAGGGCGGCGTGGCGCAGATCCGCGAGCTGCGCTTCGACGGGCGCGCCGTGTGGGTCGACCGCACGCGTGCGGTCGTGCCCCTGACCCCGCCGGCGGCCTTCGGCGCCGCCACGTTCGAGGACGGCGCGATCACCGAGTTCCTCGAGAACGGCGTGCTGCCCGACGAGCGCGAGGTGATCGACCCGTTCGGGTTCGCATCGGGCGCGCTCGACTTCGACCTCCGGGTCGTTCCCGGACAGACCCGCGAGGTCACGGTCGCGGTGCCGTTCCACGGGAGCGCCGCCGAGACCCTGCCGGAGGCCGACCCGGCGCGCGTCGCCGCGCAGTACGACACGGTGCGCCGGCAGTGGACGCGGGCCCTCGACCGGGTCGACCTGCAGTTGCCCCCGGAGGCCGCGGCGATCGAGCAGACGCTCCGCTCGACGATCGGCTACATCCTGACGAACCGCGACGGCCCCGCGCTGGAGCCCGGCCCGCGTACCTACGCGCGCTCCTGGATCCGCGACGGCGCCATGGAAGCCGAGGCGCTGCTGCAGATGGGCCACTCGCAGGAGGTGCGCGACTTCCTGCGCTGGTACGCGGGCTATCAGGCCTTCGACGGAAGCATCCCGTGCTGCGTCGACGGCCGCGGCGCCGACTGGACGCCCGAGCACGACAGCATCGGCGCCTTCGTCTATGCGCTGGCCGAGTACTATCGCTACACCCGCGACGCCGGCTTCGTGCACGAGCTGTGGCCGAACGTGGTGCGCGCCGTCGACCGGCTGATCGCCCTGCGCGCCGAGCGCATGACCCCGAGGTACGGCGAGCCCGGGCAGGAGGCGTACTTCGGCCTCCTGCCCGAGTCGATCAGCCACGAGGGGTACTCGGGTCATCCCGGTGCACTCGTACTGGGACGACTTCTTCGCGCTGCGCGGGCTCAAGGATGCGGCCAGCCTCGCCGTCGTGGTCGGGGACGACGAGCACGCCGCCATGTATGCCGCGCTGCGGGACCAGTTCCGCGACACGCTCCTCGCCTCGCTCGCGCGCACCATGGCGCAGCACGACATCGACTACCTGCCCGGCTCGGTCGAGCTGGGCGACTTCGACCCCACCTCGACCAGCATCGCCATCGTGCCCGGCGGCGAGCTCGAGAGCCTGCCCGCGGCGGCGGTCCGGCGCACCTACGACCGCTACTGGGAGGAGATCGAGCTGCGCCGGCAAGGGCTGTGGCGCGGCGAGGCGTACTCGCCGTACGAGCTGCGCAACGTGGCGGCGTTCGTGCGCCTCGGCGAGCGCGCAGCGCGCGCTCGGGCTGCTCGACTACCTGATGACCGGCCGCCGGCCGGCCGCCTGGAACGAGTGGGCCGAGGTGGTGTGGCTCGACCGCGACCTGCCGCGCTTCATCGGCGACATGCCCCACACCTGGGTGGGCGCCGGGTTCGTGCAGGCCGTCCGCAACATGCTGGCCTACGAGCGCGAGGCCGACCAGGCACTGGTGGTGGGCGCGGGCCTCGATCCGGCGTGGGTGACGAGCCCCAGCGGCGTGGCGGTGCGCCGGCTGCCGACGCACTGGGGTATCCTCAACTTCTCCGTGCGCAGCGACGGACCCGATGTCGTCCGGGCGCGGATCTCCGGCGATCTCGTCATCCCGCCCGGCGGGATCGTGCTCGCGTCTCCCTTCGATCGCCCGATCGCCGCAGCGACCGTGAACGGCGCGCCGGTGGCGCCTGTCGACGCCGGGCACGTGCGCGTGGACCGCAGCCCGGCCGACGTCGAGCTGCGGTACGCGCCCGCGACCCCCAGAGGGATCATCGTGACGCTCCGCCGCCTTGGCGAGGCCACGCGCGAGCGGCTCGGCCGGCCGGACGATCCGGCGCCGCACGCGCGCCTGCTCTCGAACGGCAACTTCACCGTCCTGGTGACGGGCGCCGGAACCGGCTGCTCGTGGTGGGGCGACGTGGCGCTCACCGCATGGGCGGGCGATCGCGTCACCGACGCGGACGGCTTCAGCCTCTACCTGCGCGATCCGGACCGCGGCACGGTCTGGTCGCTCGGCTGGCAGCCCGTGCCCGGCCGTCCCGCGCGCTACGCGGTGGAGCACCGCCCGGGCGTGCTGGCGATCTCCCGCCAGGACCACGGTATCGAAGCGTCGCTCGAGGTGGCGGTGGTGCCCGAGGCCGACGTCGAGCTGCGCGTCGTGCGGGTGTGGAATCGCACGAACGTCGCGCGCCGGCTCGAGCTCACCACCTGCCTGGAGGTGGTCCTGCACGAGGCGGCCGCGCACGCCTCCCACCCGGCCTTCTCGAAGCTCTTCGTCGAGACGGCGTGGGACGAGGCGGTCGGAGCGCTGCTGGCCCACCGCCGGCCGCGCAGCTCCGGCGACCGCACGGGATGGATGGTCCACGCGCTCGCGGGTCCCGGCCCGCCGGAGCACGAGACCGACCGCGCGCGCTTCGTCGGCCGCGGCCGGAGCCTGGCACGGCCGCGCGCGCTCGCGTCCAGGACACGCCTCTCCGGAACCGTGGGAAACGTGCTCGATCCGGTGCTCGCGTTGCGGCGCACGGTGGAGCTGGCTCCGGGCGCCGGAGCCACGTTCGTCGCGGCGCTCGGCGCGGCGGCCGAGGTCGATGCCGCGCTCGCGCTCGCGGCGCGCTGGGCCGACGCGGACGCGGCGGCGGCGGCGCTCGCTCTGGCGGGAGCGCACGAGCGCGCACGCCGCACGCGGTTCGGCCTCGACGACGCGACCGCCGAGGGGTTGCAAGCGCTCGCCGGCGCGCTGCTCTATCGTCACCCGGCGCTGCGGGCGGCGGCGTTGCGGATCGCCGGCGGCGTGGCCCCGGGGCCGGCGGCGGAGGCGGAGGTCGCGCTGGTCGCGGGCCGGCCCGCGCTCGTCGTCGACGCCGACGATGCGGAGGCCTGCGCGCTGCTGCCCGCGCTGGTGGCGGGCATGCCGTACTGGTGCGACCTGGGGCTTGCGCCGTCGCTGCTCGTCGTTGGACACGATCCGGGGCACGATCCGGCCGCGCTCGAGGGCGACGGCGTCCACGTCCTGCGGCGCGACGCGGTCGCGCCCGACGCGCTCGCGCGGCTCTGCGCGCTGGCAGCCGGCGGCATCGCGGGGCCGCTCGCCGCGCTCGCGGGCGAGGAGGGCCCCGCGTCCCCGGCACCGGTCGCCCGTCCCGTGGAGCTCGCGACGGGGCAGGCGGGGCCCCCGCCGGCGGGCCCCGGCGGCTTCACGGCCGACGGGCGTGAGTACCGGCTGCGCCTCGACGCGCCGGGCGCGCGGCCTCCAATGCCGTGGGTGAACGTGCTCGCGAACGACACGGTCGGCTGCCTCGTCAGCGAGAGCGGCGCCGCCTGCACCTGGAGCCGCAACAGCCGCGAGCACCGTCTGACGCCGTGGTCGAACGATCCCGTGTGCGACCCGCACGACGAGGCGCTCTGGGTGCGCGACGAGGACGCCGGCGTCTTCTGGTCGCCGCTGCCGGGTCCCGTCCCGGCGGGCGCCCACGAGGTGGCGCACGGGTTCGGCTACACGCGCTGGCGGCATCGGAGCCACGGGCTCGAGCAGACGGTGCGCGTGTTCGTCCCGACCGACGATCCGGTGCGCGTCGTGGCGGTCCGGCTCGAGAACCTGGAGCCACGGCCCCGCCGGCTCGCGCTGGTGTCGTACGCGCGGCTCGTCCTGGGCGCCGACCCGGCCGACGCGGCACGCGCGGTGACGACGGCGTGGGACGCGCAGCACGAGGCATTGCTCGCTCGCAACCCGCTCGCCGGCGACTTCGCCGACGGTCTCGTCTTCGCTGCCGTCGATCGCGCCGGCGTGCCGACGTCCAGCTTCACCGCCGACCGCGCCGCGTTCCTCGGCCGCGGCGGGTCGCCGGCGCGGCCGGCGGCGCTCTGCGCGGGCGGCGGCCTCGACGGCCGCACCGGCACGGGCCTCGAGCCCTGCGCGGCCCTGCAGCTCGACCTCGCGCTCGCGCCGGGGGAGGCGGTCGAGTGCGCCTTCCTGCTCGGCGAGGTGACCGATGCCGCGGCGCCGGGGCCGCTGCTCGCGCGCTGGCGCGCCCCGGGCGCGGTCGCGCTCGCCCTGGCCGAGGTGGAGGCGGCCTGGCGGCGGACACTCGAGGCCGATCCAGGTGGAGACGCCGGTGCGCGCGATCGACCTGATGGTGAACGGCTGGCTCCTCTACCAGGCGCTGGCGGCGCGGATGCGCGGACGCACCGGCTTCTACCAGTCGGGCGGCGCGTTCGGCTTCCGCGACCAGCTCCAGGACGCCACCGCGCTCGTCTACGCGCGGCCCGAGCTGACGCGCGCGCAGATCCTGCTGCACGCCGCGCACCAGTTCCCCGAGGGCGACGTGCTGCACTGGTGGCACCCGCCGCGAAGCCGCGGGATGCGCACGCGATTCTCCGACGACCTGCTCTGGCTGCCGTGGGTGGCGGCGTTCTACGTCGACGCCACCGGCGATCGGAGCGTGCTCGACGAGCCGGTCGGCTTCGTGGCGGCGGCCCCGCTCGCGCCGGGCGAGGACGAAGCGTATCTGCTCCCCGATCGCGCGCCGGAGACCGCGACCCTGTACGAGCACTGCGCCCGCGCCATCGACCGCTCGCTGACGCGCGGCGCGCACGGCCTGCCGCTGATCGGCACCGGCGACTGGAACGACGGCATGAATCGCGTCGGGAGCGAGGGACGGGGCGAGAGCGTGTGGCTGGGATTCTTCCTGCACCAGGTCCTGGGCGC
The DNA here is from genome assembly GCA_963815115.1 of uncultured delta proteobacterium. Classification (GTDB taxonomy): domain Bacteria; phylum Desulfobacterota; class Binatia; order DP-6; family DP-6; genus CAVQLX01. The sequence continues at coordinate 842,284 of CAWFFN010000008.1, forward strand.
CTTCGTCCCGCTCGCCGTGGCACGCGGCGAGCGCGAGCGGGTCGAGCGATGGCGCGGGTACCGGGCAGCGCTCGGCCCGGCGCTCGAGGACGCCTGGGACGGCGCCTGGTACCGTCGTGCCTACTACGACGACGGCACGCCGCTCGGCTCGGCCGCCGCACGACGAGTGCCGCATCGACGTCCTGGCGCAGGCCTGGGCCGTGCTCTCGGGCGCGGTGTCGCGCGCGCGCGCGGCCGAGGCGATGGAGGCGGTCGTGCGCGAGCTGGTCGACGAGGACGCCGGCCTCGTGCGGCTGCTCGCGCCGCCGTTCGACCGCACCCCGCACGACCCCGGCTACATCAAGGGGTACGTGCCCGGCATCCGCGAGAACGGCGGACAGTACACGCACGCGGCGTGCTGGGCGGTGCGCGCGATGGCCGAGCTCGGCTGGCGCGACCGTGCGGCGCGGCTCCTCGAGCGGCTCACGCCGGTGTGGCACGGCGCGCGCGCCGGGGTCTACGCGGTCGAGCCCTACGTCGTCGCCGCCGACATCTACGGCGTGCCGCCGCACGTCGGCCGCGGCGGCTGGACCTGGTACACGGGCTCGGCGGCCTGGCTGTACCGGCGTGGCGCTGGAGTCGGTGCTGGGCGTGACGCTCGAGGGCGGCACGACGCTGCGCGTGCGTCCCTGCGTGCCCGACGACTGGCCCGGCTACACGGTGCGGCTGCGGCGGCCGGACGGCAGCACCTGGACGATCGAGGTACGGAACCCGGACGGGTGCTCGGAGGCCGTGCGCGCGGTGCGGGTCGACGACGCCGCGGGCACGGTGGAGGACGCCGCGGCGCGGGTGGCACTCGCCGCCGACGGCCGTGCACACCGCGTGACGGTGACGCTGGGCCGGCGCGCCTGAGCGAGCGGGCTCGCAACAACGTGCCCGTGCGACTACTTCGGACGGACCCACGATCATCAGCGGGTGGCCAGGAGGCATCGACATGACACGCATCGACGGTGGAGAGCTCCTGACCCGCACGCTCGTGCGCCATGGCGTGCGCGAGGTGTTCACGCTGCATGGCGGCCACCTGGACGCGGCCTACCAGGCGCCGAGCGGCCGCGAGCTGCGCTGGATCGACACGCGCCACGAGCAGGCCGCGGGCCACGCGGCGGACGGCTGGGCGCGTACCACCGGACGCGTGGGCGTGGCGATGGTGACCGCAGGGCCCGGCGTGACGGACGTCGTCACCGCCGTCGCCAACGCCTACCTCGACTGCATCCCGACACTCTTCCTCGCGGGCGCCGCGCCGATGCGCGACGCCGAGACCCTGCCGCTCCAGGGCGGCTTCGACCAGGTGGACCTCATGCGCCCCATCACCAAGTGGGCACATCGCATCACTCATACGGAGCGCATCCCCGACCTCGTGGCGCAGGGGCTGCGCACGGCGACCACCGGCCGCCCGGGCCCGGTGTTTCTCGAGCTTCCCATCGACGTGCTGTTCGCGCGGGTCGACGAGGAGCGGGTGACCTTCCCGGCGTTCCTGCGTCCCCAGTCGGCCCCGGCGCCGACGTCCGAGGCGGTCGCGCAGCTGCTGGAGCTGCTCACCACGGCCGAACGCCCGATCCTGCTCGCGGGCGGCGGAGCGTGGTTCTCGGGTGGTGCAGCCGAGCTGCTGGCGGTCGCCGAGCGCACGGGGAGTCCGGTCGTGACCAACGGCAAGGCGCACGGATTGGTGCCACCCGATCACCCGCTCTGTGGTGGCTCCGTCTCGACCCTGGCCGTCCTCCAGCAGGCCGGCACGCCGCCCGACCTCGTCGTCCTCCTCGGCGCGCGCCTGGGGCTCTTCACCGGCGGTCGCGACACCACGATGCTGCCGCGCGGCGTACGGATCGTCCAGGTCGACATCGCGGGCGAGGAGATCGGACGCAACCGCGACGTGCATCTGGGGATCGTGGCCGATTGCCGGGAGGCGCTCCGCGCCGTCGCCGCGCTCGCGGCCCGGCAGCAGTGGCCCGCGCGCGCCGGGTGGCAGGCGGCGGTGCACGCGGCCCGCGGGCTGCCGGCGCAGCTCTTCGCGTCCGCGCTGACCGCGGACGTCCCTCCCATCCATCCGTTTCGGCTGGCGCACGAGGTCATCGAGGCGGCCGGGGCCGATGCCGTCGTCGTCGCCGACGGCGGCGAGACGGCGGCCTGGGTGGACATGGCGGCGCGCGTGCCGCGCGGCGGCCACTGGTTGTCACATGGCTACCTCGGCTGTCTCGGCACCGGCATGCCCTTCGCCATCGCTGCCAAGGTCGCGCACCCGGACCGACCCGTCGTCTGCGTCACCGGTGACGGATCGGTGGGGCTCAACTTCGCCGAGTTCGACACCATGGCGCGGCACGGGCTCGCCATCGTGACGGTCGTCAACAACGACCGGCAGTGGGGGATGTCGGCTCACGGTCAGGAGCTGATCTACGGTGCGGGCCGGCGCGTCGTCACCGACCTCGGTCCGACGCGCTACGACCTCGCCGCCGCCGGCTTCGGCTGCCACGCCGAGCACGTCGAGCGCCCGGAGGACCTGGCTCCGGCGCTCCGACGCGCCCTCGCGGCGGGCCGTCCGGCGTGCGTCAACGTCATGACGGACCCGGCGGTGGTGTCACCCATGACGATCGCCATGGTGGGGGCGGCCGCGCCGGCGGGGGGACAGGGAACAGGGGGCGAGCGCGTCGTGCTGCCCTACTACAAGGCGCTGGACGAGGGATGATGCCGGCCGCGGCGCGGCCCTCACACCGACCGCCCGGGCTCAGGCGGCGCTGCCCCGGTAGTATGCCGACGCCCGGTATTGCGCGATGGCGAAGCGCGCGACGACGCCGATCAGCGCGCACATGGGTACCGAGATGAGCATGCCGACGAAGCCGAACAGCGTCCCGCCCGCGAAGAAGCCGAAGAGCACCCAGAGCGGATGCACGTTGATGCGGTCGCCGACGACGCGCGGGGCGATCAGGTAGTCGGAGACGATGTTCCCGGCGACGAAGATGCCGCCCACGGTGGCCACGCGGATCCAGTCGGGCCAGAACTGGATCAATGCCATGCCGACCGAGGCGCCGAAGCCCACCAGCGCGCCGAGGTACGGCACGAACGAGAGCGCGCCCGCCATCAGCCCGATCAGCAGCCCGAAGTCCAGGCCGGCGAGCGACAGGGCGACGCCGTAGAAGAGCGCGAGGAGCGTGCAGACGAGCGCCGCGCCGCGGGCAAAGCCGGCGAGCGCGCGATCGGCCTCACGCGCCTGGCTGCGAACCGTCTCGGCATAGTCCCGCGGGAGCCAGCTGTCGATGTGCGTGACGATCTTCGGCCAGTCCCGAAGCAGGTAGAACGCGACGAGCGGCGTGACCGAGAGGAGACCGAGCAGGTTCAGCAGCGCCAGCCCTCGGCCGAGGAGCAGGGCGGCCCACTCCGCGAGCATGCTCTCCACCCGGTGCCCGGCCTCCACCAGCACCGCGGGCACCTCGTCTTGCGGGCCGACGCCGAGCACGCGCAGGGCGCGCCGCAGGAGGGGCTCCGCGCCCGCGTACGCCGCGGCCAGCATGTCGGGAAGGCGCCTGAGCAACGCCCCGGCCTGCTCGACGAGCACGGGTCCCACGACGAGCAGCGTCAGCACGCCCGCGGCGAAGAAACTGCCGACGAGGAGCCCAGCCGCCGCACCGCGCGAGAACCCGCGCCGCTCGAGCCACATGACGACCGGATCGACCACGTAGGCGATGGCCATACCGAGAACGAAGGGCAGGAGCACGTCGGAGAGCAGCCAGACGAGCGTTAGGAAGCTCGCCAGCACGATGCCCCAGAAGATGAGATCGCGGCGAACCGTCATCAGGGGGATCGGGGGCACCGGGCTCTCGGGCACAGCGGCTGGAAATGCCACTTCCGGCCGGCCCTTCGCC
>CAWFFN010000009.1:0-1936190 GCA_963815115.1 uncultured delta proteobacterium
AGAGCGGGCGACCGGGGTCGAACCGGCGACGTCCAGCTTGGGAAGCTGGCATTCTACCACTGAATTACGCCCGCGGAGACTCCAGGCATAGCCCAGGCACACCCGCCTGGCAACGCGCCGCCGATTGACCCCGTCCCTCACCTGAGGCTAGAGGCTGCCTCGTGAAGGGCCATGCCCGCAACATGATGACCGAGCGGGTTCCGTCCGTCGCCCCCAACACCCCGCTCACCGCCGTCGCCGCCACGCTGGTGGCCGGAGGCATCGGCGGCGTGCCGGTCCTGGAGCCCGACGGCTCGGTCATCGGCTTCGTCAGCGAGACGGACGTGGTGAGCGCACTCCTCCACCGCGACCCGACCCTCACCGAGGCGCGCGAGATCATGTCGCAGCCGACCATCGCGATCGACGAGTTCGCCACTGCGGACGAGGTGATCGCGACGCTGCGCTCCCGGCGCATTCACCACCTGCCGGTCGCGCGTGCCGGCAAGCTGGTCGGCATCATCACGCCGCTCGACGTGCTGCGCTGGTTCGTGGAGCACGAGAGTCCCATTCCGCCGGACGTGGGGTGAAGGTCGGGCCGCTGCCTCGCTCGCAAGGGCGCCGGGGGTCGGAAACCCCGCTCGCTCGCGGTCCTCGGTGCACGCGCGCCTCGGGTGCGCGGCGTTCCCCCGTCGGCCGCACGCGCCGGCACCTGCGGGCTCGCTCGGCGGGGCTCCCGACCCCCTCGCGGGGGGTCGGCGCGCAGCCAGCCGAATGAGTGAGTCTCGGCGCTACGACGTCGTCGTGATCGGCGGCGGGATCGTCGGCGTCGCCACGGCGCACGCCCTCTGCGAGCGGCTGCGCGGGTCGCTCGCGGTGCTGGAGGCGGAGGATCACCTCGCGGCGCACCAGAGCGGCCACAACAGCGGCGTGATCCACTCGGGCCTGTACTACAAGCCCGGGTCGATGAAGGCGCGGAACTGCGTGGAGGGCCGCGACCTCATGTACCGGCTGGTGGAGGAGCACGGCGTGCCGTACGAGCGCTGCGGCAAGGTGGTGGTGGCCACCGAGGCCCGCGAGCTGCCGGTGCTCGACGAGCTGGAGCAGCGCGGGCGCGCCAACGGGCTCGACGGCATGCGCCGGCTCCGGGCAGAGGAGATCGGTGAGTTCGAGCCGGCGGTTGCGGGCGTCGCCGGCCTGCACGTTCCGCAGACCGGCATCGTCGACTACCTGCGCGTGATCGAGGCCATCGCCGGGCTGGTGCGCGCCGCCGGCGGCGAGATCGTGCTCGGCGCGCGGGTCGAAGGCGTACGCCGGAGCGCCGGCGAGATCGTCCTCGAGACGCAGGCCGGCCCCATCGCATGCCGTGCCCTCGTCAACTGTGCCGGTCTGCAGTCGGATCGCGTCGCCACCCTGTGCGGCGTCCGGCCTGGCCTGCAGATCGTGCCGTTTCGCGGCGAGTACTACGAGCTGCGCGCGGAGCGACGCGGACTGGTGCGGAACCTGATCTATCCCGTGCCCGATCCGGCGTTTCCCTTCCTCGGCGTCCACTTCACGCGCACGATCCACGGCGGCGTGGAGGCCGGGCCGAACGCGGTGCTGGCGTGGAAGCGGGAAGGATATCGCCATCGCGACGTCTCGCCGCGCGACCTGGCGCAGATGGCCGGCTACGGCGGATTCTGGCGCATGGTGGGCCGCTTCTGGCGCACCGGCATGGGTGAGATGTACCGCTCGCTCAGCAAGGGTGCCTTCGTGAGCGCATTGCAGCGCCTCGTCCCCGAGCTGCGCGCCGACGACCTCGAGCGCGGAGGGGCCGGCGTGCGCGCCCAGGCAGTCGAGCCGAGCGGGCTGCTGGTCGACGACTTCCGCATCGTCGAAGCGGAGGGGATGGTCCACGTGCTGAACGCGCCGTCCCCCGGCGCCACCTCCTCGCTCAGCATCGGACGCACGATCGCCGAGATCGCCACGCGACGCTTCGGGCTCCGCGCTGCCGGTTGACTGGCCCGGGAGCCCACGCCTACGATTCGCGGCACCGTGTCCCGCACGCAGGAGCTGATCCACGCGCTCTTCGACGACAGCCTGCACGCCCAGCGGGTGTTCCTCGCCGAGCACGCGGCCGACCTCGAGCGCGCCGTCGACCTGATCGCCGCCGCCGTCACCTCGGGCCACAAGCTCCTTCTCTTCGGCAACGGCGGCAGCGCGGCCGACGCCCAGCACATCGCGGCCGAATTCGTCGGTCGCATGCTGCGCGACCGGCGCCCGCTCGCCGCGGTGGCGCTCACCACCGACACCTCGGCGCTGACGGCCATCGCGAACGACTACGGCTACGACGAGATCTTCGCGCGCCAGGTGCTGGCGCTGGCGCGCGCCGGAGACGTCGCCGTGGCGCTCTCCACCAGCGGCCAGTCTCCGAGCGTGCTGCGCGCGGTGTCGGCCTGCCGGGCGCTCGGAGTCGGCACGATCGGGCTCACGGGCGGCGACGGCGGTGCGCTGGCGGGCATGGTCGACGTGAGCCTGCGCGTCTCCGCCAGCACGCTGTCCCCGCGCATCCAGGAGACGCACATCCTCGCCGGCCACGTGCTGTGCGAGCTGGTCGAGGGTCGAGTCTGCGGGGAGTCGGTGTGACCCGGCGCCGGCCGGCCTCCGGTCCGCCGCCGCCCATCGACCCGACCCGCGTCCGCACCGTGCCGCTCGGCCGGCGCCCGAGCAAGGTCGCCGCCGCGTCGCTGGGCACTCCCGTGCGGGCCGGCCTCAGCGTGCGGCGCTTTCTCGACGGCCTGCCGGACATCCTGGCCGCGCACGACCTGCGCGACGCGGCCGCGCGCATCGCCGCGGCGATCCGCCGGGGCCGGCCGGTCGTGCTCGGCATGGGGGCGCACGCGATCAAGGTCGGGCTGGGTCCGTCGATCGTCGACCTGATCGAGCGCGGCCGGCTCGCGGCGGTGGCGATGAACGGCGCCGGCCTGGTGCACGACTTCGAGATGGCGTGGGGCGGCCGGACCTCCGAGGACGTCGGTCCCGGGCTCGATCGCGGACTCTTCGGAATGGCGCGCGAGACGGGCGAGTTCCTGAATCGCGCCACGTGCGAGGGAGTGGCGGCCGGGCTCGGACTCGGGCGCGCCATCGGCGACGCCATCGAGGCCGCGCGCCTGCCGTACCGCCGGACGAGCATCCTCGCCGCGGCGGCGCGGGCCGGCGTGCCGGTCACCGTGCACGTCGCCGTCGGGACCGACATCGTGCACATGCACCCCGACGCCGACGGAGCCGCCATCGGCGAGGGCAGCCTGCGTGACTTCCGCCTCCTTGCCGCCGTCGTGAGTCGCCTCGAGGGCGGGGTGTACGTGAACCTGGGGTCGGCAGTCATCCTTCCCGAGGTGTTCGTGAAGGCGCTCAATCTTGCTCGCAACCTGGGCCACCGCGTGCGCCGCCTCACCACCATCGACATGGACTTCCAGCGCCACTACCGGCCGGCGGTCAACGTGATCGCGCGGCCGACGGCGCTGGGAGGGCGCGGCATCCAGCTCACCGGCCACCACGAGATCATGTTTCCGCTGCTCTGGGCGGCGGTCGAGGAGGCCCTGCGCTGATCACGCTGACCACCGACTTCGGGCTGGTCGATCCCTTCGTCGGCATCATGAAGGGCGTGATCGCCACATGCGCTCCGGAGGTGCGCGTGATCGACGTCACGCACGGCATCCCGCCCCAGGACGTTCTCGCCGGCGCTCTCGTCCTGCGGAACGCGATACCGTATTTCCCGGCGGGCACCGTTCACGTGGCGGTGGTCGACCCGGGCGTCGGCACCTCGCGCCGCGCCCTGTGCGTCGAGACCGAGACGGCGACGCTTGTCGGTCCCGACAACGGGCTCCTCTCGCTCGCCGCTCCGCCCGCATCCGTCCGGCGCATCGTCGAGCTGACGGAGGAAGGCTTCTTCCGCGCGCCGCGCAGCGCCACCTTCCACGGTCGTGACGTGTTCGCACCGGTGGCGGCGGCGCTCGCCACCGGCACCGACCCCGACGCCCTCGGACCCCGGCGGCCGACCCTCGAGCGCCTGACCCTGCCCGAGCCCGTGCGACGGGGGAGTGCGCTCCACGGTCAGGTGATCTACGTGGATCGCTTCGGCAACCTCGTGACCAACCTCCCGGGGCACGCGTTCCCTCCGGACGCGGTTTCGATTAGCATCGGCCGGGTGCGCCTCCGCGGCCCGTCCTCGAGCTACGGCGCCGTCGCGCGAGACACACCGGTGGCCGTGGTGAACAGCTGGGATCTGCTCGAGATCGCCGTCCGTGACGGCTCGGCTCGCGAACGGTTGGGCGTCGGCGTCGGCGAGGCCGTGGTCGTCGAGGCCGAGTCAGAGAAACAGTGAAAGAGATGAACGAGACAAACGCATTTCCCTGGACCGCGGAGCCGCTGCCCGCGGCACAGCGGCGGGTGCAGACCGAGCAACGGCCCGTCGTCCACCTGCTCCTCCTCGCCCTGACGCTGCTCACGACGACGATGGCCGGCGCCCGCATGGTAGGCGTCGCGCCGGACTCGCTGGCCGCTCTCGTCCAGGGCTTGCCGTTCTCGCTGACCCTGCTCGCCATCCTGCTGACGCACGAGTCGGGGCACTATCTCATGTGCCGCCGGCACCGGATCGCCGCCTCGCTTCCCTACGTGTTGCCGGCCCCGCCGTTTGCGCTGCTCGGAACGTTCGGCGCCGTGATCCGGGTCCGTTCCCGCTTCCCCGACCGGCGCGCGCTGTTCGACATGGCCGCAGCCGGTCCGTGGGCGGGCTTCGTCGTGGCGCTGGTCGCCATGGTGGTGGGCCTGCGGCTCTCCACCGTCGCCGCCACCCCTCCCTCCGGACCGACCGTGCTGCTCGGAGATTCGCTGCTCACGAGCTTCCTGGCCCGCGCCGTCCTGCACGCCGACCCGGACGCCGTGATGCTGCATCCGGTAGCCTTCGCGGCCTGGGCCGGTCTGCTCGTCACCTCCCTCAACCTGCTGCCCGCGGGGCAGCTCGACGGCGGACACGTGCTCTATGCCGCGCGCGGGCGCCGACCGGTCCTGCTGCCGGCAGCCCTGGTCGCCGTGCTCGTCTGGCTCGGCGTGCACGGTTCGCCCTTCTGGATCGTATGGAGCGCGGTGGCGGCCCTCATGCTCTTCCTCGGTCACCCGCGCACGATGAACGACGGGCGCCCCCTCGGCACCGGCCGGCAGCTCGGCGCCGTCGCCAGCCTGCTCCTCCTCGTGGTGACGTTCGTCCCCGAGCCCATCCGGTTCGTGTCATGAGCACGCGGCCGAGCTGGGATCAGTACTTCATGACCATCACGCGCCAGGTCGCGGAACGCTCGACCTGCCTGCGTGCGAAGGTCGGGGCGGTGATCGTGCGTGACAAGAACATCCTCGCCACCGGCTACAACGGCGCGCCCGCCGGGCTACCGCACTGCACGGACGTGGGCTGCCTGATCTACCGCTCGACGACCCCGAGCGGCGAGATCGAGGAGAACTGCTTCCGCTGCATCCACGCGGAGATGAACGCCATCGCCCAGGCTGCGAAGAACGGCGCCGGCATCCGGGACGCCGCCGTCTACGTGACCCACACGCCGTGCATCCAGTGCTTCAAGGTCCTCATCAATACCGGGATCAAGCGCATCTTCTTCGAGAAGCCCTACAAGCTGCACACCCTCGACGAGCTGCTGCGTTACAGCGACGTCACCATGGAGCCGGTGGCGGAGTGCTGACGCATCCGGCGTGGTCGGGGCTGACCGGATTCCGTCACGGCTTCCTCGACCGCGCCGAGTGCGCGATGCGCGCGGACAGCGGCGGCTGGGAGCCGGTGGTGGCGGCCGCGGGAGTCCCGCTGCCGGTGTGCACCGTCAAGCAGGTCCACGGCATCCACGTGGTCACTGCGGACCGCGACCGTGAGCCGCTGGAGGCGGACGGGGTGGCGACGAGCGCCGCAGGCCTGGCCGTCGGCGTGGTGACCGCCGATTGCGTGCCCTGTCTGATGCTTGCGCGCGGCCCTGGCGTTGCTGCCGCGGTGCACGCCGGGTGGCGAGGAGCCGCCGCGGGCGTCCTCGAGGCAGCGGTCGCCCACCTCGGTTCGGCGTTCGGGGTCCAGCCGCGAGACCTCGAGGCCTGCCTCGGGCCGGCGGTGGGGCCGTGCTGCTATCGCGTCGGGAGCGAGGTGCACGCCGCCTTCGCGGCGCGCACCGGGAAGCGGACGTGGCCGGCGTGGCGCGAGGCGGGGGACGCGCTCATGCTCGATCTGCGCGTGGCGGCCCGCCTGCTCCTCGAGGCCGCCGGAGTGGGCTGCGTCTCGCTGCTCGGGCCCTGCACCGCCTGCACGCCGAGCTATGCGTCCTACCGGCGCGACGGACCAGGCGCCGGGCGGCAGCTCAGCTTCATCGCCCGGACGTAGCCGCGACCGCGGCGAAGGTCTGCGGGACCGCCACCGCGTCCTGCTCCGGGTTCTCCAGATACTCGCGGGTGATGCGGGCCATCGCGCCACCGTGGAAGCCGTCCATGAAGCGATGGTCGAGCGTCACGCACAGGGTCATCATCGGCTTCACGACCGGCCGGCCGTTCTCGGCCACCACGCGATCTTCCACCGCGCCCATGAGCACCACCATCGGGGTGCGGCTGAACGGCACCAGGGGTCCGAAGGCGGCACGGATGCCGAAGACACCGACGTTGCTCACCATGCCGGTGCCGAACTCGTCCTTGACCACGCCGAAGCGCGAGAGATCGAGGTCGAGGTCGTAGATCAGGTAGGCGATGGTGCGCATGAGGCGCCCGAGGATGCGGGACGGCACCCGGTCGAGCACCGACTTCGTGCGCTCGACCTGCTGGTCCCGGCGAGCGCGGATGCGGGCCACGCGTTCCTCGGCCTCGCGGGCGATCTCGAGCGCGGGCTTGCGGTCGGCGTTGGCGATCTTCACGCCCGAGAGCTCGGCGCCGCCGCTCGTCGCCACCTGCATGAAGATGTCGACCGAGTCGCGCAGCATGATGCGGCCGCGCGAGACGATGCCGTTCATCTGGGGAAACTGCGCCAGCGCCAGCGCGACCCCACGCACGGTGAGATGGGTGACGGTGACGTGCACGCCGCTCTCGGCGCGCAGCCGATCGCAGTAGGCGAGCGCCGCGCCCATCGGGACGTCGACCAGAGCATACGTGCTCGGGTCGCGTGGCGGACTCCAGGTGTGAACGGCGAGCTTGCGCCAGCCCTTGAAGGGCTCCAGCGGTCGGAACACCCCGGCCATGCGGCGCGTGTAGCGGCGGGATTTCCGGCTGTCAAACTTGGGCCGGGCAACCGGACGCGACTTGAGGATGCCGGCCGGGGCTGATACCGTCCGCGGCCGTGGCGCCGGAGAGCCGGCGTCGAGGAGGTGTATCGTGAAACAGCTGCTCGTCGCCGTCGCCATCGTGGCCATGCTGGCGCTTCCGGCCGGGAGGGCGCTGGCGCACGACGCCTACAACGACGCTGATTCCAATCCTCTCAAGTTGATGAGCTACCCGGTCGCCGCCGTCGGCTTCGCCCTCGAGTGGGTGTTCACCCGACCGATCCACTTCCTGGTCTCCCAGCCCACGCTCCAGCCGGTCTTCAACTACGAGCCGACGTACAACGCCTTCGACACCCCCGAGCCGTACCCGTCGCGCTCAGCGTCCGATGCGAGCACGGCCAACATACCGTACAATCCACCGCCGCCGCCCACGATCTTCACTCCACGGACCGACGAGCCACTTCGCTGATCGCCGGACACGCGTCCGGCGCAGCGTGCCCGCGAGCGCGTGTCGTACGATCGCAAGGACGCTCGCTACCGACGGGCGAAGGCGGCGGGATACCGGGCGCGCAGCGCCTACAAGCTGATCGAGCTCGACGACCGGTTCCACTTGATCCGCCGCGGTGACGTCGTGGCCGACCTGGGAGCGTGGCCCGGTGCCTGGATGCAGGTCGCCGCGGAGCGCGTCGGACCGGGCCGCGTGGTCGGGCTCGATATCGTGGCGGTCGCACCGCTCGCGCCTCCCCACGTGACGTCCCTGGTCGGCGACGTGCGCGACGCGGCGGCGGTCGAGGCGCTGCGCGCGCAGCTCGGTGCGCCCGCGTCGGTGGTGCTGTGTGATGTGGCGCCGAAGCTCTCCGGCGTCCGGGCGAGCGACGACGCGCGGGCGTCCGAGCTGGTCGCCGCGGCGCTCGATGCCAGCGCCCGCTTGCTGCGCCCGGGAGGGCGTCTCCTCGTGAAGCTCTTCATGAACGAGGACTACGGGGCGCACGTCGCCCGCCTGAGGGCGTCGTTCGCGGACGTGCGGACCACGCGACCGGAGGCGTCGCGCCGGGGCTCCTCCGAGCTCTACGCCGCCTGTTTCGGATACTCCGCAGCCTGTGGATAACGTGTGGACTTGTGAACATCCTCCGCGGCGCCCCGAGGCCCTCGCCAGCGCCGTCCCCCGCCCCGGAGGTCAGGCGCCTAACTTCTCGGCGATGCGGCGCTATCGCGCCCCCTGGTAGGACCCCGTCGCGCATGTGTGCGGCACCGCATACCGGCACGGAAACGGGCCTCCTGCGCGCTGTTGATAAGTAGTGGGCGGCCAAGTCCTTGCGGGCGAAGCATTTGCGCGCGGAGTATCGCGCGAGTCGTTGTTACAGAAGCGTTTAACCACCCGCGATCCGCGCGAGGCTCATCGTGCAGGCGCTTGCGGCGCTCGAGGATCCGGAGAGCGTGAGGATCCGCGGTTGCGTAGTCTCGCGGTTGATTTTTCACCGGCCCCTTGCTCTGACCATCTCGTGTCGATGGACGTCGTCGCCGTTCCCCAGCTCAGCGACAATTACGCGTACCTGCTGATCGACCCGGCATCGCGCGAGGCGGCGGTGGTCGACTGCGCCGAGGCCGACGCCGTGCTGGCGGAAGTGAAGCGACGCGGCGTCGCGCTGCGTGCCGTGCTTGCCACGCATCACCACTTCGACCACGTGGGCGGAAACCGGGATCTGCTCGCGAGCATTCCCGATCTGCGCGTGTACGGATCGGCCGCCGACGCGCCGAAGATTCCCGGCATCACCGACCGCGTCCAGGACGGCGACGCGGTCGAGGTGAGCGGGCTGCACGGTCGGGTGATCTTCATCCCCGCGCACACCAGCGGTCACGTCGCATATCACTTTCCCGACGAGGACGCGGTGTTCACCGGCGACACGCTGTTCGCCGGCGGCTGCGGCCGGCTGTTCGAGGGCGACGCCGCCCAGATGATGCGGTCCCTCGGCAAGCTCGCCGCGCTTCCCGATCAGACACGGGTGTTCTGCGGACACGAGTACACCGAGAAGAACCTGCAGTTCGCGCTCACCCTCGAGCCGGGGAACGCCCCGCTGGCAGCCAAGATGGCGGCGGTCCAGGCCATGCGCCGCGCGGGCAAGCCCACCGTCCCGAGCACGATCGCCGACGAGAAGGCGACCAATCCCTTTCTGCGCACCTCGAGCACCGCGCTGGCCGCCACCGTCCGGGCACGCGTCCCCGGCCTTCCGCCGGACGATCCCGTGGCCCTCTTCGCAGCCGTGCGCGCGTTGAAGGACCGCTTCTGAGCCGATAGAGCCTCCACATGGCCGACGAAGTCCTGACCGAGTCGCGCGACCACACCTGCTTCATCACCCTCAACCGCCCCGGCAAGCGCAATGCGCTGAACGCAGCGATGATCGCGCAGCTGCGCGCCGCATTCGAGCGCGTCGCCACCGACCAGGACGTGCGCGTGGTGGTCGTGCGGGCCAACGGCCCGGCCTTCTGCGCCGGTCTCGACCTGCGCGAGATGGCAGCCCAGCGCGAGGCCGGTGAGGCCGATCTCGGGGGGCTCGAGAAGGTGCTGGAGGACCTCGAGGCGTGCCCCCAGCCGACCATCGCCGCGGTCCAGGGCGACGCCGTCGCCGGCGGCTGCGAGCTCGCGCTGCACTGCGATCTCCGGGTGGCCGCGGACACGGCGCGCTTCTCCATGCCGCTGGCCCGCATCGGTCTCGCCGTGCCGGTCACGCTCACCTGGAAGCTGGTGGACAGCATCGGGGCCGCGAAGACGAACGAGCTGCTCTTCACCGGCGAGGCCGTGGCGGCGGAGACCGCTTGCACCCTCGGCCTGGTCAACCGTGTCGTGCCGGCGGACGAGCTCGACAGCGCCCTCGAGTCCCTGGCGCGCCAGATCACGCACAACGCCCCCCTCTCGGTGCGCGCCATGAAGGCGTTCGTGCGCCGTGCCACCAGCCTGCACCGCACGCTGCCGCGCGAGGATCTCGAGGACATGCACCGCCGCGTGCGCACGAGCGCCGATCTCCAGGAGGGTCTCGCGGCGCAGCGCGAGCGGCGGCCGCCGCGCTTCCGGGGCGAGTAGCGTCTCTCGAGCCGGCTGCTCGATCCCGCTACTCCAGCAACGCCTGCAGATTCTCGGGCGTATGAACGGGGGCAGAGCAGGTGAAGCCGCGACACACGTAGGCCGTCGCCCGTCCGCCGACTGCTGGTCGCTCCCGCGCCACCGCGGGAATGTCGGCCGAGCCTGGCTCGACCCGGACCAGGGTGCGGTGCGGCAGGTAGCACGGCGCGAGCGCGCGCCACAGTGCCTGGCTGTCGTCCGCCTCGCGGTCCCCGACGATGACGATCTCGATCGGTCCTTCCGACCAGTGCTCGAGCGCCTCGAGGTACGTCGGGTAGCTGAACGGGTTTTCGGCCGCCGCAGCGTGATACAGACGCAGGACCTCCTCGGCGTGCGCGCGGGGGACATCCTCGCCGGTGAGGGAATGGAGTCGCAGCAGGAACCCCGCCGCGACCGCGCTGCCCGAGGGAATGGCGCCATCCGCGCCCGACTTGCTGCGCACGATGAGCGGCTCGCCGTCGTGCGGCGTGAAGAAGTAGCCACCGCGCTCCGTGTCGTGGAAACGCGTCTCGAGCGCCTCGGCAAGCTCGCGCACGCGCGCCACCCAGCGCGCCTCGCCGCTGGCCTCGTAGAGGTCGAGTAGCGCCGCGCCGAGGAAGGCGTGATCGTCGAGGAAGGCGTCCTGCTTGGCGATCCCCTTGGCCCACCCGTGCAGCAGCCGGCCGTCTCGCCGGACCTGATTCCACAGGAATTCCGCCGCCGCCGCCGCCGCGTCGAGATAGCGAGGCTCGTCGAGCACGCGTCCTGCCTCCGCCAGCGTGCCGATGAGCAGCGCGTTCCAGCTGGTGAGTATCTTCTCGTCACGCGCCGGCGGTACGCGGTGGCTGCGGGCCTCGAAGAGACGACGGCGCGCCTCGGCGATCGCGGCCGCGGCGGCCGCCGGAGAACGCCCGAAGAGACCCGCCACCTGCTCGATCGTCACCGTCACGTGCGCGATGCTCTTGCCCTCGAAGTTGCCCTCGTCGGTGATGTCCCAGTAGCGGCAGACGAGGTCCACGTCCGCGGGGTCGACCACCGCCTTCACCTCGGCCGGCGTCCACACGAAGAACTGACCTTCCTCGCCCTCGCTGTCGGCGTCGGTGGCCGCATAGAAGCCGCCGTCGGGATGCCGCATCTCGCGGAGGAGGTAGTCGAGGGTTCCCTCCACGACCGCGCGGTGCGCCGTGTCGCCCGTCACCTGGAACAGCTCCAGGTATAGCCGGGGCAGCTCCGCGTTGTCGTACAGCATCTTCTCGAAGTGGGGTACGAGCCAGCGCGCGTCCACGGAGTAACGATGGAAGCCGCCCCCGATCTGGTCGTGGATGCCTCCCTCCGCCATCCGGCGGCCGGTGAGCGACACGGCGTCGAGCAGCTCCTGGCGTCCGGTCGCGCGATGCTGACGGAGCAGCAGCTGGAGGGCCCGCGTGTGCGGGAACTTGGGCGCGCCCCCGAGACCGCCGTGTACCGAGTCGACGTGCGCCACCAGTGCCTCGGCCGCCCGTCGCGGCAGGCTCGGGTCGAGCGTCGAGGCAGCCTCGGCCGGCTCCTCCGAGCGTTGCACGCCGGCGACCAGCTGTGCGACGGCGCGGGCGACGTCGTCGGGCTTGTCACGGAAAGCGCGCGACACCGCCTCGAGCACCCGGGGAAACCCCGGCATGCCATGGCGATCGACGGGCGGAAAGTACGTCCCGCCGTGAAACGGCCGGCCGTCGGGCGTGAGGAAGACCGTGAGCGGCCATCCCCCCCGGCCGATCATGAGCTGCACAGCCCGCATGTAGACGTCGTCGACGTCCGGCCGCTCCTCGCGGTCGACCTTGATGTTGACGAAGAGGGAGTTCATCAGACCCGCGATGGCCGGATTCTCGAAGGATTCGCGCTCCATCACGTGGCACCAGTGGCAGGCGGAGTAGCCGATCGAGAGCAGGACCGGCTTGCCCTCCGCCCGTGCCCGGGCGAACGCCGCGTTGCCCCAGGGGAACCAGTCGACCGGGTTGTGGGCGTGCTGGAGGAGGTACGGACTGGTCTCGTGGATGAGCCGGTTGGTGCCGCTCATGCAGCCATGCTGGCATCCCCGCCACTCAGCGGCAACCTACGTTGACACCCGGACAGGGGCGAGCTAGCAAGCCAGCCCATGCGTACCGTCTTCGTGGCGGAGTATCCGGCCGTGCAGCATCGGCACCCCAACGGAGACATCGTGACCGTGCGGCTCAAGCGTCAGAGCGGCGCGTACCGGGCGACTTGCCGCGGCTGCGATACCGAGTTCGTCTACCGAAAGCCCGCCGCCAGCCGCATCCGTCATCACAAGTCTCCGCTGCTCCCACCCGTCAAGGGAAACTTCGACGACGCCGGAGAGCATTGATTTTCTGTGCTTTACTGACTTTCCCGCGTCGCGGACTTGACAGGAACGTCTCGGTTCAATAAATCGCGCCGCGAATAAAAATCTCTCGACGCCGAATCCCCGAGAAAGGGGAGCGGAGGACCCAGTGTGTGGGGTGAATCTCGGGCGGCTCGCGTAGCGTCCGAGACGGGCAAGCTCTTTGTCCCGAACCCGTCAGCTAACTTCGTAGGCGTACAAGGAGCGGGATCATGCAGACCGTGCCCTCACGGGCCGGGGGAGCGATCCCTCGGCCCGTTCTTTTTGTGCTCGCGCTCAGTGTGTGCCTTCTCGGCGCCACTGCGGTACGCGCAGACCTGGGACCGGACGACTATCCGCAACCCAGTCTCGGCAGGGCGTCCTTCTACGGCTACGGGTTCGCTGGCCGAAAGACTGCCAGCGGCACCACGTTCCGCCCCGAGGAGCTGACGGCAGCCCATCGCTCGCTACCGCTCGGCACCAGGGTGCGGGTGACGAACCTGGACAACGGGCGTTCCGTCCTCGTGACCATCACGGACCGCGGACCCTACGTACGCGGCCGCAGTCTCGATCTCTCGCTCGGCGCGGCACGTGAGCTCGGCATGGTGCAGCGAGGAGTCACCTCGGTCCTGTTTCAACTCTTGTGACGTCGGGCAAGCCCGAGCATGCCGGCGTCTGGGGAAGTCGGTGTGCTCGGGTTTGCTCGCGACTCGGAGACACGTGGCGTCGCCACGTGCCTGGGAGAGCGTCCCGAGAAGTGCGGCGGTGCGGTGGCGCAGCGGATCTCGGGGCGCTCTCCGGTTTCCGAGGCCCGGCTCTCGAGCGAGCGCTGCTGGTCTCGAGAGCCTAGGTCCGCGTGAACTTCCCATCGCGGCCGGTCAGGCCGCGGGGATGGATACGGATCGTTCGTTCGGGATCGTCCGTGGCGTGTCCCAGGTCGTGCACCGTGACGCCCGCTGCCTCGAGGATTGTCCGGGCACGTCCGGCGCCCTCCGGCGCCACGACCAGCGCGAAACCGATCCCCATGTTGAAGGCGCGATACATCTCCTCCTCCGGGACGGCGCCGAGCCGTTGGATGAGCGAGAAGATGGGCGGCGGCTCGGGCCAGCGTTCGACGTCGAACCCCACCGGACGGGTCGTGCGTACAAGGTTGAACAGCCCGTCGCCAGTGATGTGCGCGAGCGCCCGTACTGCGACGCCTGATTCGAGGACCGCGAGCACCGGCCGCACGTAGATCCGGGTGGGGCGCAGTAGCTCCTCGCCGAGGCTGCATCCAAGCTCCGGCACGTGCGCGTCCAGCTCGAGCTTGCCTCGTTGAAGCAGCGCCTGCCGCGCCAGCGTGAAGCCATTCGAGTGCAGCCCACTGCTCTCGAGTCCGAGGAGGATGTCTCCCGCGCGAATCGAGGCACCCGTGAGCATCCGATCGAGAGCGACGGTGCCAATCGCGGTACCCACCAGATCGAACCCGCGACCCGGGACGATGCCGCGGATCATCTCGCGGACCTGCGCCAGCTCTCCTCCCGGGCAGCTCACACCAGCCAGCTCGCAGCCCCGAGCAATGCCTTCTCCGAGCGGTCCGAGCACCTCGGGGTCGGCCTCCTCGACGGCGATGTAGTCGACCAGCGCGATCGGCCGGGCACCGACGCACAGCACGTCGTTGACGTTCATCGCGACGCAGTCGATGCCGACCGTGTCGTAGCGCCCGACGGCCTGCGCCACCAGGAGCTTGGTCCCGACGCCGTCGGTGGAGATGGCGATGCCAAGGTTGTCGGCGACGGGCACGACGTTGGCAAAGTACCCGATGTCGAGCGCGGGCCGGGACGCTCCCGCATGCTCAAACGTGGGTCTGATCCAGCGCAGCAGCGAGCCGAGTCCCGAGCCAACGGACCGCACGCCAACGTCGTGCTCGGTGAGCGGTCGCATCGACCTCACCCTCCCCGGCGCGTCGTCTGGGGGCCGATGCGCCGGAGAGGTGGGGTACTGCGATCGATTTTCGCCATCACGCCCTCGGTGAGGGCGCGCGAAGTATCGCAGGAAGAACGAAGACCGTAAAGGCTAAGCGCTGTGCCTGAGCCCGGCAGCGCGGCCGGTGATCATGTGACGCGATCCGTTCACGCGGCGGAAAGGAAATCGCACAACGTTGCCGGTCGCGGCCGGCGCGCGACGCTGCACGTCCTTCCATCGACCCAGGCCCGTGCGGAGATATTCCGGGTCGAGGCCCAGCGCCTGGCTGATGTTGACGAAGGAGTACGGCCAGTCGCCCTCGTCAGCGGCGAACCAATCCTCGACCTCGGCGAAGAGCCGCTGTCCTGCCCTCTCCCGGGCGTTGACGTACTTCTGGAAGGTCCCGACCGCGTCCTCGAGCACCGCCAGCATCAGGCGCTTCTCGGCCTGAAGCGAGGCATCGACCGCCGGCATGCTGAAGTATTGCGACGGCAGTACGGCTTCGGGCTCGAGCTCGACCGCTCCGCCACCCCTTAGTCCAACGCTTCGTTCCGACTCCGCTGTTGGCGTCATGCTCCGTGAGGATGCCAACCGCGTGCCAGCGTTCCATCGGCTTCAGTCCCGCGTCGTTATTGAGACTTGCGACGGCGTGGTGTGAAACGGTCGTAACAAAACGTGACCGGCGAGTGGCATAGCATCACACCACCAGCCAATTGTACCGTCAGCCGGCCGGCTCTCCAGCACGTCCCGAACGACCCTCGAGCGACGCCGTTACGCCCTCGACCAGCCGCCGGGTACGACGGAGTACCCGTCCCAGAGCGCCTGCGTCTCCCGTCTCCACCTGGGAACGCTCCAACCTTCGCAGGCTCCGGTTGAGACGCCGGGCCGCCAGGACTGCCTCCCGGATCGGGGAGCGCTTGCCCGCAGCCGAGATGCGCTCCGCCCGGAACTGCCGGACCGACATGGCTTCCAGCTTGAGGCGGTTCCACAGCGTGATGGCCGACTCCGCGTCCGGGTGCCTGGCGATGCCCATCAGCACCTCGCGAGAGAATGTCCTGCCCTCCTGGTGCAGGTCGGACTTGACCGCGCTCGGCAGCCGGGTGAGCGCGAGGGTGTTCGACACGTATGGTCGGCTCTTGCCGAGCAGGTCGGCGACCTCCCGGTGGCTGTACCCGTGACGCTCGACCAGCGTCGCCAGTGCCTCCGCCTCCTCGAGCGGCTCCAGGTCTTCCCGCTGCAGGTTCTCGATGAGCGCGATCTCGAGCGCGTCGCCGCCCTCGCGGACGACTGCAGGCAAGCGATCCAGCCCGGCCAGCCGCGCCGCCCGGAAGCGACGCTCGCCCGCCAGGAGCTGGTATCCCCCCTCGGCGCGCCGGCGTACCACGATGGGTTGCAGCAGACCGCGCTCGAGGATGGACGCCGCCAGCTCGGCCAGCTTGTCCTCGGCGAAATGCCGCCGTGGCTGCTCCGGGTTGGGCTCCACCGATGCCAGCGTCACCACCGTGAGCACCGTGCGCTGGCGCCGCCCCACGGTTGCGGCGACCGCCAGGGAGCGCCGCGCCCCCTCGGTCTCGGGCACCTCCGACCACATACGCCACCTCCGCCCCGACCAGCTCCGCTCCCGTGCCCGATCGCGGAGCGAACCGCCTCCTCGAGTGCCGCCGCCGCACCGGCCGGGGGGCGGCTCGACCCCGGCCGGTGCGGCGCCGATCAGAGCCTACTCGAGAGATTGAAGGCGATCACCAGAGCGTAGAGAGCCAGCGCTTCCATCAGCGCCAAGCCGACTATGAGCGGCGTGAAGACACGGTCAGCCGAATTCGGATTGCGGCCGATCGATTCCATGGCTGCCGCCGTCGCCCGTCCCTGACCCAGGGCGGCGCCAAACGCGGCGAGTCCGAGCCCCAGCCCGGCAGCGAGGGCGATGAGCCCCCTATCCATCCCGCCCCCTCCCCCGGCCGTCTCCGCGAAGGCCGGAGTGGTCAGCAGGAGCGCTGCCATGACGATTCCGAAGATCCTTGCCAGCTTCATGTACTTCCCCCTTCAGCGGCCGTCCGCTTCCCTTCCACGCCGCCTCTATCCTCCTCTCCCACCGGGCGACGGCCGAAGATCAGAACCTAGTGCTCATGCGCCGCGGCTAGCGAGATGTAGATCGCGCTCAGCATCGTGAACACGAACGCCTGCACGACGCAGACGAATGCGCCGAGCACGTAGAACATCACCGGGATCACCAGCTTCGTGAGGCTCGTGAAGATGCTCACGACCTCGTGATCGGCGAACATGTTTGCGAAGAGCCGGATGCCCAGCGAGATCGGCCTGAAGGCATGGCTGAAGAGCTCGACCAGCAGCATCAGCGGAGCGAGCCAGATCACCGGGCCCAGAAGATGCCTGAGGTGCCCCCCGACGCCGTGCTCCTGCATCCCGTACGCGTTGTAGGCCAGGAACGAGATCAGCCCGAGGGCCAGCGTGGTGTTGAAGTTGGAGGTCGGCGGCACGAACCCGGGCACGAGGCCGAGGAGGTTGGCGAGCAGGATGAAGACGAAGAACGCGGCGAGGAGGGGAACGCAGCGCTCGTAGTGATGCCCGATGACGCCCTCGGCGAGGCCGCTGATGGCCTCGACGACCACCTCGGCCACGTTTCGAGCCGTCACGCCGTTCTCGGGCTCGAGCGCCGCCTCGGTATCGACCAGCTTGGGTCGTACCCACAGCGCGAAGACGAGCAGGAGGAGCCCGACCAGCAGAGCGGTGGCGACGTGCTCGGGAATCGGCAGCCCGTGAAGCCAGGTGAACCCGTGTTCCATCAGCCCTTTCGTGCCCGGATTGCTTCCCACACCGCCGCCACGGGCATGCAGCTCACCCCCACCGCGAATCCCAGCGGGTCCGGCCGCAGCTCTTCGGATGCTGAGAAGACCAGCCAGCCGAGCCCCAGGAAGGCCGCGAGCTTAACAAACAGAATCCCGATCGCCAAACGCGTGCTCTGCCGGCGCAGGACGAGCGTGAAGCCAGCGGCGTAGAGGAACAGCGAGAGACCGATCGCCCCACCTCCCACGACGAGGCCCCAAAGATGCTGCCTGGCCCAGACCGCCGCCAGACCCGCCAGCACGCCGACCAGCGCCCAGTGCCGTAGCTGTACCCGCGCGAGGCTAGGCGCCATCGTCGAGCTGCTGGAAGCGGCGCAGCATCTGGATCAGACGCACGAACGCGCCCACCGTCGCAGCGACCGTGAGCACGATCGACCCCCAGGGCCCGGTCCCGAAGTGCTCGTCGAGATACCAGCCCAGGACGGCTCCCCCCCCGATCGTGCCCGTGAACTCGAAGGCGATGGCCATGCCGCGGGCATAGCGCGTCGCGCTGGACGACTGCGCCAACTCAGCGACCTGCCAGGACCTTGTGCGCGGCCTCGACGAGGCGGTCGACGTCGGCCTCCGTGTGCGCCAGCGAGAGCAGGATGGCCTCGAACTGCGACGGGGGGAGATACATGCCCTCGGCCAGCATGCCGCGGAAGAAGTGCGCGAATGCATCGACGTCGGCGCGGCTCGCGGTCGGGAAATCGCGCACCTGCTCGACGCCGAGGAAGAGCGTCAGCATCGAGCCGACGCGGTTCACGCAGCCAGGCCGCCCGGTGGCCGTGAGGGCCTGGCGAAGTCCCGCCTCCGCGCGCGCGCCCAGGGCCTCGAGCCGTTCGTACGCACCCGCGTCTCGACGCAAGGTCTCCAGCGTGGCGCGGCCCGCTGCCACGCTGACCGGGTTCCCCGACAGGGTTCCGGCCTGGTAGACGGGCCCGACCGGGGCGATCATCTGCATCAGGTCCCGGCGCCCGCCGTAGGCGGCGAGGGGCATGCCCCCCCCGACGATCTTGCCGAGGCAGGTCAGGTCCGGCGCGATCCCGTAGCGGCCCTGCGCCCCTCCCCAGGCAAGCCGGAAGCCGGTGATGACCTCGTCGAAGATCAGGAGTGCACCGGCGCGGGCGGTCTCCTCGCGCAGCGTCTCCAGGAACCCCGGCTCGGGCGCGACGACGCCCATGTTGCCGGCAACCGGCTCGACGATGACGGCGGCGATCTCCGAGCCGCGGCGCCGCAGCAGCGCGCGCACTCCTTGGGGGTCGTTGAACTCGGCGAGCAGGGTGAGCTCGGCCAGCGAAGACGGGATGCCAGGACTGTCCGGCACGCCGAAGGTCATGGCACCTGACCCCGCCCGTACCAGGAGGGCGTCCAGGTGGCCGTGGTAGCACCCGGTGAACTTGACGATGGCCTGGCGGCCGGTGGCGGCCCGCGCGAGACGTAGCGCGGCCATGGTGGCCTCGGTGCCCGAGCTCACCAGCCTCACCTGCTCGACGCAGGGCATGGCCTGCGTGAGCTGGCGTGCCAGCTCGACCTCTCCCGAGGTCGGCGCGCCGAAGCTCGTCCCTTGCCTGGCGCGCTCGACCACCGCCTCGACCACTGCCGGGTGCGCATGACCCAGGATCAGCGGACCCCACGAGCCGACGAAGTCGAGATAGCTCCTGCCGTCGACATCGGTGATGCGGGTGCCGACACCACGTTCGATGAAGACGGGACTTCCGCCCACGGCGCGCCACGAGCGCACCGGGCTGTTCACCCCGCCGGGGATGACCTCACATGCTCGCGCGAAGAGCTCTTGCGACACGCTGCCCATTGGTGTCGCGGCACGGGTAACATGCGTTACCTGGAGCCGCAATTCTCTGACCGAATGCTATTGCGACTGCCGCGGGCTTGCCCTACATCACGAGCGGCCGGACTGGATCCTGGCGCCGCGGCGCCGTTGAAACGGCAGTGGAAAAGGCTGTGCGCAACTCGGCCGGACCCGGTCTGGAGCGGGCCTGGCGTGCCATTCTCGAGCGCATCGGCGAGCGCGTCGGTCCGCGCGACCTCGACGAGTTGCTGCGCCCGCTGCGTCCGGTCGCTCTGACGCCAGCCGAGCTTCGCCTGCAGGCGCCGACACGGCTCGTCATGCTGTGCGTGAACGAATTCCTCCTGCCCGTGCTGCGCCAGGCCGTCTCGGAGGTGATCGGGCCGCGTCAGGTGCAGCTCGACATCATTCCCCGGGAGCAGGGCGAGCTCTTCCCCGAGGCGGTACGGCGCCGGGTCGATCGGCGCGCGCTCGCGCTGCGCGCCATGCTCAATCCCCGCTACACCTTCTCGAGCTTCGTCGTCGGCGCCTCAAACCAGTTCGCGCACGCGGCCTGCCGCGCGGTCGCCAGCCAGCCCGGGAATCACTACAACCCGCTCTTCATCTACGGCGGCGTCGGCCTCGGAAAGACGCACCTGGTGAGCGCCATCGGTCACGCCGTCCTCGAGCGGCGCCCCGAGACGCGGGTGGCCTATCTCGCCACCGATACCTTCGTGAACGACCTCATCTCCAGCCTGCGGCGCGACCGCATGGAGGAGTTCAAGCAGCGCCTGCGCGGGGTCGACGTGTTGATCGTCGACGACGTCCAGGCACTCGCAGGGCGGGAGCGAACGCAGGAGGAATTCTTCCACACCTTCAACACCCTGCACGCTCAGCGGGCCCAGATCGTGCTCACGTCCGACAAGGTTCCGAAGGACATTCCCGGCCTCGAAGAGCGCCTTCGCAGCCGCTTCGAGTGGGGGCTCATCGCCGATCTCCAGCCTCCGGACGTCGAGACCAGGGTGGCGATCGTCGAGCGCAAGGCCGAGATCGAAGGCATCCCGCTCGGCCACGAGGTGGCCCTCTTCCTGGCGGACCAGGTGGCGTCGAACGTGCGCGAGCTGGAAGGCGCGCTCACCCGGCTCGGCGCGCACGCGTCCCTGCATCGCAAGGAGATCACCGTCGACTATGCCCGCGAGGTCCTCGCCGGTGTCCTCCAGGATCGCGGTGCTGCGCGCGTGACCCACGACAGCATCCTGAGCGCGGTGTGCGAGCGCTTTGCGCTCCGGCCAAGCGATCTGGCGTCACGGCGACGCAGCCGGCACGTCGCCCTGCCACGTCAGATCGCCATGTACCTGTGTCGCCGGCTGCTGAATGCTTCCTTCCCGCATCTCGGCGAGCTCTTCCAGCGCGATCACTCGACGGTGATCCACGGCGTCACGGCGGTGGAGCACCGACTGAAGCGCGATCCCGCTTTCCAGCTCACCCTCGAGCAACTCGAGGACTCGATTCGCCGCCAACACGCTCCCTAGCTCGTGCACAGCTTCGGTGTGGACAACTCGTCGGTGATCCACTAGGGATTTCGCAACCGGAGCAAGCGTATCCACCGTGTCCACAGCCCCTACTGTGACGACTGGTCTATGAGCTAAGTAGAACAACGACGTACCCGATCCTGGGGACGGAGGGGAAAGGTCGAGCTCGTCGAGGTGTGAGATGGAGGTCAGCGTCAAGCGGGAGGACATGGTCCGGACTCTCTACCTGCTGCAGGGAGTCGTCGAACGACGCAACACCCAGCCGATCCTGGCGCACGTCCTGATCGAACCGGCCGAAGACGGCCTGTTCCTCACCGCGACCGACATGGAAGTGGGCGTCCGCTGCCAGCTGCCCGCGCGCACGAAGAAGAAGGGAGCGGTGACCCTGCCGGCGCGCAAGCTCTACGAGATCGCGCGTGAGGTCGCCGCCGACGAGATGACGTTCCGCTCCGCGAGCGAGGGCTGGGTCGACGTCATGGCTGGCCGGTCGCGCTTCAAGGTGTCGAGCTTCGATCCCAAGGACTTCCCCGAGCTCCCGCTCGGCACCGCTGGAGGTGGCACGCAGGTCCGGGTGGCGTCCGGCACGCTGCGCGAGATGATCGACAAGACGCTGTTCGCCGTGTCGACGGACGAGACGCGCTTCAACCTCTCCGGGGTCTACGTGGAAACGGCCGATGGCGGGCTGCTTCGCATGGTGGCCACCGATGGCCACCGCCTGGCCATGATCGAACGTGCGCTGGCCGACGCGAAGCTGCCGCGCGGTGTCATCATGTCGCGCAAGGGACTTGGCGAGGTTCGCAAGCTGCTCGATGAGACCGGAGAGGCGGAGCTCACGCTGGTCGTGGCCGAGAAGGACGTCCGCGTGCACACGCCGACGGTGTCGTTCTTCATGCGGCTGATCGAAGGTGAGTTTCCCGACTACCGCCAGGTGGTGCCGGCGGCACCGCGCCTGCGGGCACAGTTCGGCAGGGACGGCTTCCTGGCTGCCTTGCGGCGGACGTCGCTCCTTGCCAGCGAACGCTCCCACGGCGTGAAGCTGCGGCTCGAGAGCGGCCTGCTCGAGCTGTCGGCGAGCAACCCCGATCTGGGCGAGGCGAGCGAAGACCTCGAGGTCGCCTATGCGGGCGACCCGATCACCATCGGGTTCAACGGGCACTACCTGATCGAGGTTCTGAACGCGCACGCCGCCGGAGACACCATCGAGATGGGTCTGACGGACGAGGTCGGCCCCGGCCTGCTCCGCGGCTCTCAGGATCCGGGCTACACCTACGTCCTCATGCCGATGCGCCTCTGAAGGGGGCGCGCGGACCTCTGACGGCGCTCGGAGCTCCCGCGACCGCAGTGGCATGCGCGGGCCCGGCGGAGTATAAATTTACGATTTTTCCACATGGCGATGAGTCCGTCCGAGACTCCGCCCCAGTCGGAGTATGGGGCGGAGAACATCAAGGTTCTCGAGGGCCTCGAGGCCGTTCGCAAACGTCCCGGCATGTACATCGGGGATACGAGCGAGCGCGGTCTGCACCACCTGGTGTTCGAGGTCGTCGACAACTCCATCGACGAGGCGCTGGCGGGATACTGCACGCGCGTCGCGGTGAGCATCCACATCGATTCGAGCGTCACGGTCGAGGACGACGGTCGCGGCATCCCGGTCGGAATTCATCAGAGCGAGGGGGTGTCGGCCGCGCAGGTGGTGCTCACCAAGCTCCACGCCGGCGGCAAGTTCGACAAGGGCGCCTACAAGGTGTCCGGTGGCCTTCATGGTGTGGGTGTGTCGGTGGTGAATGCCCTCTCCGAAACACTCGAGATGGAGGTCCGGCGGGACGGCAAGGTGTACGAGCAGCGCTACCGGCGCGGCGAGCCCGAGAGTCCCGTGCACGAGACCGGTGTCACCGACCAGCGTGGCACCCGCATCACGTTCAAGCCCGACGCGCTCATTTTCGAGACCGTCGACTTCAGCTTCGACATACTCTCCCAGCGCCTGCGCGAGCTGGCATTCCTGAACCGGGGAGTGCGCATCACCATCAGCGACGAGCGCGACCGCAAGGCGCACGAGTTCCTCTACGAGGGCGGCATCGTCTCTTTCGTGGCGCACCTCAACCGGGCGAAGTCGCCGATCCATCCCGACGTGATCTACCTCCAGGGGCAGCGGGACGGCGTCGACGTCGAGATCGCCATGCAGTGGAACGACGGCTACGCCGAGAGCGTCTTCGCCTTCGCCAACAACATCAACACCATCGAAGGCGGTACGCATCTCATTGGCCTGCGCTCCGCGCTGACGCGCACGATCAACGCGTACGCGGTGGCCAACGGCCTGGTGAAGAAGGACGACGACAGCCTCCAGGGCGACGACGTGCGCGAGGGACTGACCGCGATCATCAGCGTCAAGGTTCCCGAGCCCCAGTTCGAGGGGCAGACCAAGACCAAGCTCGGCAACAGCGAGGTCAAGGGCATCGTCGAGGCGCTGGTGAACGACCGCCTCTCGATCTACCTCGAGGAGCATCCCCCGGAGGCACGCCGGATCGTGCTCAAGGGCATCGAGGCGGCGAGGGTTCGCGAGGCCACCCGCAAGGCGAAGGATCTCGCGCGCCGCAAGGGTGCGCTGGACGGCGGCTCGCTCCCCGGCAAGCTCGCCGACTGCCAGGAGCGCGACCCGGCGCTCTCGGAGCTGTTCATCGTCGAGGGCGACTCGGCAGGAGGCTCGGCCAAGCAGGGACGCGACCGCAAGAACCAGGCCATCCTTCCTCTCCGCGGTAAGATTCTGAACGTCGAGAAGGCGCGTTTCGACAAGATGCTCTCGTCGCAGGAGATCAGGCTGCTGATCACCGCGCTGGGCGCCGGAATCGGCCGCGAGGACAAAGACCTCGCCAAGCTGCGCTACCACACCGTCATCCTGATGTGCGACGCGGACGTCGACGGCGCGCACATCCGCACGCTGCTCCTCACCTTCTTCTATCGCCACTTCCAGGACCTGATCGAGAGCGGCCACCTCTTCATCGCACAGCCGCCGCTCTACCGCGTGAAGCGCGGCAGGGCGCAGCAGTACCTGAAGGACGAGCCGGCGCTCGAGGACTACCTGATCGAGCTGGGAGCGGGTGATGTCCTCATGCGCGGCCGGGACGGTCTGGCGGTCACGGGCACGCCGCTGAAGCAGGTGGTCAAGAAGATCATGCGCCTGGAGAAGGTGCTCGACGTTCTGGAGCGCAAGGGGCGGAACCGCCACGTGGTGGTGGGGCTCGCCCGCCAGCTGCGTTTCGACGCCGGCGCGCTGGCCGACGAGGTCGTCCTGCGCGAGGTGATCGAGGGCGCCGAGCGCTACCTCGCGGCGGCCGCGCCGGAGATCGTCCCCGTCGGCTTCGCCTTCGAGGAGGACCGGGAGCACGCCTGTCTCCGGATCGTCGCCTCGACGCGCGCGAACGGCGCCGCTCACCGCAACGTCTTCGACCGCGAGCTGCTGCTGTCGGCCGAGTTCGAGGAGGCGCGCCGCCTCGCGCGCGACCTCGCCGCGGCGGGGGAGCCGCCGTTCACGCTCGGTGAGGGCGAGAAGGCCGAGGTGCTGCCGAACCTGCAGCAGGCCCTCGCCCGGATCATGACCGAGGCGCGTCGAGGACTCGAGCTCCAGCGCTACAAGGGTCTCGGTGAGATGAACCCCGCGCAGCTCTGGGAAACCACCATGGACCCGGAGTCGCGCACGCTGCTCCAGGTGAAGATCGAGGATGCCTACGAGGCGGACGAGATCTTCTCCACGCTCATGGGCGACGAGGTCGAGCCGCGGCGCAAGTTCATCGAGGAGAACGCGCTCAACGTCCGGAACCTAGACATCTGAGCGCCGCGTGCGGGTCTAGCACGACATGGAGCAGAGCCCCCAGCGCATTCCCGTCAACATCGAGGACCAGATGCGCGAGTCCTTCATGGACTACGCGATGTCGGTCATCGTGGCACGGGCGCTGCCCGACGCGCGCGACGGGCTCAAGCCCGTCCACCGCCGCATTCTCTACGCCATGTTCAGCGAGGGCCTGCTGCACAACCGGCGCTACTCCAAGTGTGCCGGCGTGGTCGGCGAGGTCCTGAAGCGCTACCATCCGCACGGCGACTCGGCCGTCTACGACGCGCTGGTTCGTCTGGCCCAGGACTGGAACCTGCGCTATCCGCTGATCGACGGTCAGGGCAACTTCGGCTCCGTCGACGGCGACCCGCCGGCGGCCTACCGCTACACCGAGTGCCGCCTCACCGAGCTGGCGGAAGAGCTGCTCGCCGACATCGACAAGGACACCGTCGACTTCATTCCGACCTTCGACGATTCCACCAAGGAGCCGCTCGTCCTGCCCAGCCGTGTGCCGAACATGCTGGTGAACGGCGCCTCCGGCATCGCGGTCGGCATGGCGACGAACATCCCGCCGCACAACCTCCGCGAGGTGTGCGACGCGCTGATGGCGCTCATCGAGACACCTGAGCTGACGGTCGACGAGCTGATGCGCTTCGTCCCGGGACCAGACTTTCCCACGTCGGGTTACATCTGCGGTCAGGCACCCATCCGCGACGCCTATCGCGAGGGCCGCGGGATTCTCACGCTGCGCGCCAAGGCGGAGATCGAGACCGACGAGAAGAGCGGTCGGTCGTCGATCATCGTGACCGAGATCCCCTTCCAGGTGAACAAGTCGCGTCTCATCGAGCGCATCGCCGAGCTCGTCAACGAGCGCAAGTTGGACGGCATCTCCGACTTGCGCGACGAGTCCGACCGCGAGGGCATGCGGATCGTCATCGAGCTCAAGCGCGACGCCGTGGCGGAAGTGTTGTTGAACCAGCTATACAAGCACACGCCGCTCCAGGAGTCCTTCGGGGTGAACATGCTGGCCATCGTGGACGGCCGGCCGCAGCTGCTGAACCTGAAGGACGCGCTGACGGTCTTCCTGAAGCACCGCCGCGAGGTCGTGACCCGGCGCACGATCTACGAGCTGCGCAAGGCCGAGGAGCGCCTCCACATCCTGGCCGGCCTCAAGATCGCGGTGGAGCACCTCGACCAGGCGATCGCGATCATCCGGGGCGCTGCCGATCCGGCGACGGCGCGCGAGGGGTTGATGAGCGCGCTCGGCCTGTCGCAGATCCAGGCCCAGGCCGTTCTCGATCTCCGGCTCCAGCGGCTCACTGGGCTCGAGCGCGACAAGATCGTCGCCGAGCATGCAGAGGTGGAGCAGCAGATCGCGCGCTTCCGGCAGATCCTCGGGGACGACCGCGAGGTCTCGAAGATCATCGTCGACGAGATCCGCGCCATCCGCGACAAGTACGGCGACGAGCGGCGCACGCGCATCGTCGACGAGGCCGCGGCCATCTCGCTCGAGGACCTCATCGTCGAAGAGGACATGGTGGTCACGATCTCCCACGAGGGATACGTGAAGCGGAACCCCGTGAGCCTCTATCGCGCGCAGCGGCGCGGCGGCCGGGGCAAGATCGGTGCGACGACGCGCGACGAGGACTTCGTCGAGCACCTCTTCGTGGCCTCGACCCACTCGTATCTGCTGTTCTTCACCACGACCGGGAAGGTCTTCTGGCTCAAGGTTCACGAGATCCCCCAGGCAGGCCGGGCAGCCCGCGGCCGGAGCGTCACCAACCTGGTCAGCCTGAAGCCCGAGGACAAGCTCTCGGCCTTCTTGCCCGTACGCGAGTTCCAGGAGAGCCGCTATCTCGTCTTCGCAACCCGGCGGGGGCTGATCAAGAAGACGGACCTCATGCAGTACGCGTCGCCGCGTCCGTCGGGGCTGATCGCGATCGCGCTCGAGGAGGGCGACGAGGTGATCGGCGTGCGGCTCACCGATGGGTCGGGAGAGATCATCCTGTCCACCGCGGAGGGACAGGCGATCCGCTTCGAGGAGACCGAGGTCCGTCCCATGGGGCGGTCGACCTACGGCGTCATCGCCATGAAGCTGGACGAGGGAGATCAGGTGGTGGCGGTCGATCTGGTCGAGGCGGGGGCCACGCTTCTCGCCGTGGCGGAGAACGGCTACGGCAAGCGCACCGGCATGGACGAGTACCGGCGCACGCACCGCGGCGGAAAGGGAATCATCACCATGAAGATCACCGAGAAGACCGGCAGGGTCATCGGGGTACGCATGGTGACCGACGAGGACCAGCTCATGCTGGTCACCAGCGGCGGCAAGGTCATTCGGCTGCGCGCGCACGAGATACGGGTCATCGGGCGCAACACCCAGGGAGTCCGGCTCATCGACCTCGAGGAGGGCGAGCGCCTCGCCTCCGTCGCGCGCCTGGCCGAGCGCGAGGAGGAGGGTGAGAGCGGCGAGCCGGCAGCGGTCGCGCTGCCGGCAGAGGAAGAGCCGGAGCCCGAGCCCGACGGCGCGTAGGGCGCGTCCGCGGTTCGGCGCCGAACGCGCGGCGGCGCGCACCCGTCGCCCGTATTGACGTCGCGTCCGTGCCTGCGGCACGGTCAGGCCCATGGCGTCGAGCGTGACCGTCCTTGGCGCGGGCAGCTGGGGCACCGCACTGGCCATCCACCTGGCCCGGCTCGGCCACCCCGTGTCGCTCTGGGGACGGAGTGCCGCTCTGGCCGGCCGGCTCCGGGATGCCGGCGAGCACGCCGATTGCCATCCCGGGGTGGCCTTCCCCGAGGGTCTCAGTCCGACGGCGGACCTCAGCGATGCAGTGGGAGGCGCCAAGGCCGTCGTCATGTCGTGCCCGTCGCACGCCATGCATGGACTGGCCGAGCAGGTCCGTCCCCTCCTGGATGACGACGCCCTGCTCGTGTCCACCGCCAAGGGAATCGAGCAGGACACCCACCGCACGATGTCGGCGATTCTCGAGGCCGCGCTGCCCGAGCACCGGACGCGGGTCTCGGTGCTGTCCGGCCCGAGCTTCGCGCGCGAGGTAGCGCGCGGCATGCCGACCGCCGTGACCGCGGCAGCGAGCGACCTCGGCGTCGCCGAGGAGCTCCAGCATCTGTTCACCGGGCCGACCCTCCGGGTGTACACCTCGACCGACGTCGTGGGCGTCGAGATCGGGGGCGCGGTCAAGAACGTCATCGCGCTGGCGGCCGGCGTGAGCGACGGTCTCGGCTTCGGGTACAACACGCGGGCCGCGCTGATCACCCGCGGACTGGCGGAGATCAGCCGGCTTGCCATCGAGCTCGGTGCGGATCCCCGCACGGCTCTACGGCCTCTCCTGCCTGGGAGACCTGGTCTTGACCTGCACCGGCGACCTGTCACGGAACCGCAGCGTCGGGCTTCGCCTCGGCCGCGGCGAGAAGCTGGCAGACGTCATCGCGAGCATGAGCGAGGTCGCGGAAGGTGTCCGCAACACCGTTTCTGTGCGCAGCCTCGCCCGGAGCGCTGGGTGTCGAGATGCCGATAACCGAGCAGATGTACGGCGTCCTCTACGAGGACCAAGAGCCTGCGAAGGCGGTGGTCGATCTGATGGCGCGGCGCCTCAAGCCCGAACTGGAATAGCCACCGATCGGACCCCCGCCGGCCGCCTCCACGACCCATCAGCCCAGGCCGGCTCAAAATTGACTTTGTCCTGGGTGCGTGGTTGAGAGACGGCTTCTCGATGAAGAGGACGTACCAGCCGAGCAACCGGAAGCGGAAGCGCACGCACGGATTCCGGGCACGCATGGCCACACCGACCGGGCGAAACGTGCTGAAGCGGCGCCGCGCCAAGGGTCGCAAGCGGCTGACCATCTCCATCCCCCCGAAACAGCCGGGGTGAGCCATGCCGGACTCCCGCGCCTACCCGAAGGCTGTCCGGCTGCGGCGGCGGCGGGAGTTTCTGGCCCTCCAACGCCACGGCCGTCGTCGCCATACGTCGAGCTTCGTCGTCCTCCAGGCTCCCGCGGTGGGGCCCCTTTCGCGCCTCGGGGTCACCGTGAGCTCTCGGGTCGGGGATGCCATCGTTCGCAACCGTGTGAAGCGCCTCGTGCGTGAGATCTTCCGAGCGCGCCGGCTGGACATGCCGGCGACGCTCGACGTCGTCGTCATCGCCAAACCCCAGGCAGCTCAAATCACCCATGCCCAAGCGGCCACCGAACTCGAACGCGCGCTCGGGGTTGCGGCCAGGACCTGAGGCGCGGCTCGCGGCCGCCATCCTGATCGCCCTCGTCCGTGGCTATCAGTGGTTGCTGCGTCCGCTCGTCGCGCCCAGCTGCCGGTTCGCCCCGAGCTGCTCGGATTACGCGACGGAGGCCGTGGCGCGGCACGGCGCCGTCGCCGGTGGGCTCCTCGCATTGCGGCGCATCGCGCGCTGCCATCCCTGGCATCCGGGCGGCTTCGATCCGGTCCCGGTGCGAAAGGGTTGAGGGATGGATCAGCGACGTTTCTTGCTTGCTCTAGTGCTAATGTTCATCCTGCTGTTCGTCTACGAGCAGCTCTTCGTGCGCCCGTACCGCCGGCCGCCGGCGCCGGTTCCCGAGACCGGGCAGGCCCCGGCGCCCGAGGCAGCGCGTCCCCCGGGGCAGCCGCAGCCTCCGGAGGGCGCGGGCGCGGTGGGGCTCGCGGCGCCCACCGACGGGCGACACGGCGACGGTCACCGTCGAGACCGATCTGCTGCGGGCGACCATCACGACCATGGGCGCCCGGTTGAAGTCGCTCGAGCTCAAGAATTTCCGGCAGACCGTCGCCAGCGACAGCCCGCTGCTCGACCTGGTGACCCCGTCGCAGGTGCTGCCCCTGACCGCCGAGCTGGGGAACGGCAGCAGCGATGCGGCCATCGTGTACTCGCCGAGCACGTCGTCGCTCGAGGTGCACGGCTCGGAGCAGGGCGAGGTAACGTTCACCGCCAAGCAGCCCGACGGCATCGTCATCGAGAAACGCTATCGTTTCCCGGGAAACTCCTATCTTTTCGAAGTCGAGATCACGGCCCCGGCGGGGGGAAGCCGGGTGGGTTTGATCCTGACGCCGATCTCCGATCAGGGGGCCAGCGGTGGTCGGAGCTCGGGTCACGAGCTGGCGGTCGCGCTTTCCGAGGGGAAGGTGATCGAGAAGGCGATCGACAAGCTGGCCCAACCGACCGAGGTGCCGAACCCGGTATGGGCGGGCTTCAGCGCGCAGTACTTCGCGGCCGTTGCAGTACCCGAGGAAGGGACCTCCACGGCGTGGCTCGCGGCCTCGGACGGCTTGCCAGTCGCCCGCCTCGACGTCCCGGCATCCCAGGGCCGGGGTCACTTCAAGGCGTTCTTCGGGCCCAAGGAGCGTGACATCCTTAATTCGGCAGGCCACCAGCTCGACCGAATCCTCGATTTCGGTTGGTTCTGGTTCATCGCGCTGCCGCTGCTCTGGGGGCTACGCTTCCTGCATCGCTTCATCCCCAACTACGGCGTCAACATCATCCTCCTCACCGCGCTCGTGAAGCTCGCCACGGCGCCGCTCACGACCACCTCCTTCCGGAACATGAAGGCGATGCAGAAGCTCCAGCCCGAGATGCAGCGCCTGCGCGAGCGCTACAAGGACGACCAGAGCACCCTCCAGAAGGAGGTCATGGAGCTGTACAAGCGGCACCATGTGAATCCGCTGTCCGGTTGCCTGCCCATGCTCCTCCAGCTCCCCATCTTCGTGGGGCTCTACAACGCGCTGATGCACGCCATCGATCTGCGGCACGCGCCTTTCATGCTCTGGATCAACGACCTGGCGGCCCCGGATCGCTTGCCGATCGGGTTCGACATTCCGGGGATAGGTAATGGCATCCCCGTGCTGGTCATCCTGATGGGCGCCAGCATGCTGCTCCAGCAATGGATGACTCCCCAGCAGGGTGATCCCACGCAGCAGCGCATGATGATGATCATGCCGGTGGTGTTCACCTTCATCTCGATCAACTTCCCGTCCGGGCTCGTGCTCTACTGGCTCGTCAACAACGTCCTGACCATGGGACAGCAATGGACCATGCTGAGGTCGGCAGATGGAGGCGCCGGGAAATGAGATCCGTCGAGACGGAGGGTGGGAGTATCGACGAGGCCATCGACAGGGCGCTCGAGGCCCTGCGAGTGGAGCGCCATCAGGTCGAGGTCGAGATTCTCGAAAATTCCGCGCGAGGGCTCTTTGGTCTCGGCTCGCGCCGGGCAAGGATCCGGGCGACCGTCCGCGCGTCACTGGCAGCGACGCTCGATGACGCGAGCGGGGCGCACGCCGCCGAGGTTTCCCGGGAAACCTCCGCCGCCGATCACTCGCGGAAGCCGTCTCGGGAGATGGAGCCGTCGGGCGCGCGATCGCCGTCATCGAGACGATCCTCTCCCATCTCGTCGATTCCCCCAGGGTCGAGCGCGCCGAGGAAGCAACGGACGAGCGGGGCTCGATTCGCCTGTCGTTGAGCGGCAGCGATAGCGGGATGATCATCGGGCGTCGCGGGCAGACCCTGGATGCGCTCGAGCACATCGTAAATCGTATTGTTTTCCGCGATGATACAGAGCCAGGGCTGCGTGTGAGCCTGGACGTGGAAGGGTACAGGGAGCGGCGGCAGAAGTCGCTCGAGGAGTTGGCCGAACGCCTCGCCGCCAAGGCCAGGGAAACGGGGCGGTTCGTCACCCTGAACCCGATGAGCCCTCGGGACCGGCGCATCGTGCATCTCGCCCTCCAATCGGACCCATCCGTCAGCACCAGAAGCGAAGGCGAGGGGCACTACCGTAAGCTCGTCATCGTTCCCGTCGAGCGGCGCGGTCGCGAGACTTCCAGGGCCCGGCAGTAGAGACCGTGCGCTGCTTGGCAGCGTCGCCGTCGCGGATTGCATGACCTCCGGCGAGGAGGTCGCCCTCGTACGAGGCGCTTCGGTGCTGGGCGTGTGCCTCGACGCCGCCTCGATCGACCGCATCGGCCGCTTCATCGATCGGCTCGAGCTCTGGAACCGCCACTCGCATCTCACCGGGGATCGCGATCGGGCCGTCCTCGTTCGCAAGCACGCGGTCGATTCCCTGGCCGTGCTGTCAGAGCTGCCGAGATCCGGCACCGTGGTCGACGTCGGCAGCGGGGCGGGTTTTCCCGGTGTCGTCGTCGGCTGCACCCGACCGGATTTGCCGCTGGTGCTGATCGAATCCCGTCGAAAGCCGGCTAGCTTCCTTTCCGATGCGATCCGGGGCATCCCGCTGCCGAAGGCGCGCGTGCTGCAGCTCCGTGCCGAGGAAGCGGTCCGCGATGTGGCGCTCGCCGGTGGCGCCGACGTGGTCCTCTCGAGGGCCATCCGCCTGGACGTCTTCCTGCCACTGGCGGCTTCTCTGATCGCGTCCGGCGGGCTGGTCATTGCCATGCAAACGCCGGCGACCGGGCCGGCCGCCGCCGCCCGGGCGGGCGATCCACACGGGCTAGAGGTCTCCGGTCTCAAGGACTACCGCCTCCCGGACGGAGAAGCTCGTCGTCTGCTGATATTCTCGCTCCGCTGAAGCCGCGAGGGTTTCCCGGGAAACGCCTCTGTGGTAGGAACATCACTGCGGTTGGAGGTGTCGGGTGGGACGCGTGATCGCGGTGGCAAACCAGAAGGGTGGGGTGGGGAAGACGACCACGGCGGTCAACCTCGGAGCGGCGCTCGCCCTCGCGGGTCACCGGGCGTTGCTCATCGACGCCGATCCCCAGGCAAGCGCCACGACCGGGCTCGGCCAGCGCAGGTTCGGCGCGGAGAGCACGATCTACGAGCTGCTGCTCGGCGACCGAGCGGCGCACGAGGTCGTGAGCAGGACGCGGGTTGACGGACTCGATCTCGTTCCGTCGACCCGGGACCTGGTAGGGGCCGAGGTCGAGCTGGTCTCCATACCTGATCGCGAGCATCGCCTCTCGGCCAGCCTCGCCCGCGTACGGGACGACTACGCCTTCGTCCTGATCGACTGCCCGCCCTCGCTGAACCTGCTCACCGTGAACGCGCTGCGCGCCGCGGACGGCGTGCTGATCCCGCTGCAGGCCGAGTACTACGCGCTCGAGGGACTGACGGCGCTGCTCGACACCGTCTCCCGTGTCCGTGAGGTGCTGAATCCCGCTCTCGCCGTCGATGGTCTCGTGCTCACCATGTTCGACGGGCGCAACAGCCTCGCGCGCCAGGTGCAGGACGAGGTGCGCGCGCACTTCGGCGCGAAGGTCTTCCGGACCGTGATCCCGCGCAACGTCCGGCTGTCGGAGAGTCCGAGCCACGGCCTGCCGGTGCTGCTCTACGATCCCGCGTCGCGCGGCGCGCAGGCGTACCGGGCCCTCGCCCAGGAGGTGGTCGGCGCCCACGGCGAGGACGCCGCCGCGGCGGATGACGCCATACAGGCCAGTTAGTCGATAAGAAAGGAAGGAATATGCGTAGGGCTCTGGGTCGCGGACTGGAGACGCTCCTGCCGGGCGCGCCGGCGCCCGCCACGACGGGCGTGACGACGGTCCCGACGGCCGAGATCGACGCCAATCCCGAGCAGCCCCGCCGGCGCTTTGATCCCGGCGCACTCGGGGCGCTCGCCGAGTCCATCCGGCGCCATGGTCTCCTCCAGCCTCTGATCGTTCGCCGTGCGGAGAACGGCTACGAGCTGATCGCCGGCGAGCGCCGGCTGCGCGCCGCACGGCACGCGGGCCTCGAGGAGGTGCCGGTGGTGGTGCGCCAGGCGCCGCCGCCGGAGCGTCTCGAGCTGGCGCTGATCGAGAACCTGCAGCGCGAGGATCTGACCGCGCTCGAGGAAGCCGAGGCCTACCGCCAGCTGATCGAGGTGTACGGTCTCACCCAGGAGGACGTCGCCCAGCGCGTGGGAAAGAGCCGGCCGGCAGTCGCCAATGCCCTGCGCCTGCTGTCGCTACCGGACTCCGTGAAGGCGCAGCTGGAAGCCGGCGAGCTCACGGCCGGGCATGCCCGCGCCGTGCTCGCGGTCGAAGGCGAGGAGTCGCGGGTCGCCTTCGCCCGCGAGATCACCACCCAGAAGCTGCCCAAGAGCGAGGCGGAGCGGCTGGCGCGCGCGCGCCGGACTGCGACCGAGCAGCGTCCGGGGTCGCTGAAGCGGGACCCGCACTGGCGTGCGCTGGCCGACGAGTTGACGCGGGGGCTGCAAACACGCGTGCGGATCACCCGCCGCAGCAAGGGCGGGACGATCGAAATCGAGTTTTACTCGGACGCGGAGCTCGACCGCCTGCTGACTCACCTGCGTGCCGGGTTGACTGCGGAGCGCGCGTTTTGACACTCTCCGTTGCCCGGTGCTAGAAGCCACGCGGCCCGGGTGGTCGGGTCGCGCCCGGCGCGTGCCCCGGCTCGAACTTTTCGGAGTACTCCATGGCAATATTCGGGAAGGATCGAGAGCGAAACGATCGGGGAACGCTGCTGCCGCCGACGGTCGGGGCTCCGGGATCGGACCGTCCGATACCGGCCGAGCGCGAGAGGAGTCGAGGCATGCCCGACGAAGGGACCACGACCAACGCCTTCCTTGGAAAAGGGAGCCGCATCGTCGGCAAGCTCACCTTCGAAGGACCGGTGCGCATCGAGGGTCATGTCGAGGGTGAGATCTCGGCTCAGGACGCGTTGACGATCGGCGAGAGCGCCGTGGTGAACGCCCAGCTCGTCGGCAACTCGGTCGTGATCCAGGGCCGCGTGACGGGCGACGTGACGGCGCGCAAGCGCCTCGAGATCCGGGCACCCGGCAAGCTCTACGGCAACATCTCGTCCCCCAGCCTGGTCATCCAGGAGGGCGTGATCTTCGAGGGCCAGTGCAACATGGGAGCGGCCGACGCCCAGCGCGCGGAGAAGGATCGCAAGGTGACGCCCTTCCCCACGGAGGGAGCACCGCTCAAGGTGCATTCCGAGGGAACCAAGTAGGCACGGCGCTCGCCCGGCCCTCGCTTCACGCAGCCCATCGCGCTCCGCATGCTCGAGCTGAACTACAGCCTCGCCGTCCAAGCCCTGCTCTTCGTGGGGCTCTGGATCGCCCTCAAGCGGCTCTGGTTCGACCCGGCGCTCCGATTGCTGAAAGAACGCGCCGTGCGCTCGCAGGGGCAGATCGCCGCGGCGCGGGAGCTCGAGGCTGAGGTCGAGCGGCTGCGGCAGGAGCGCAACCTCGTCTTGCAGCAGGCCAAAGCCGAGACGCAGCGCGAGGTCGCCGAGATGCTGCGGCGGGCGGAGGCGGAGCAGAAGCAGCTCATCGCGCAGGCCAGCGAGGACGCCCAGCGCACGCTCGCCGAGGTGCGCGGCCGGGTCGCCGAGGAGGTGGCCTCCGCCCGCAAGAGCCTCAGCGGAGAGGTCGGTACCATCGCCCGCGAGGTCGCACGCGTCGTGGTGGGACGGGCGGTCTGAGGGTGGAGCACGGCGCGCACCAGGCGGGGGTCGGCGACCTCCTTTTCCCGGCAATCAACTTCGCCATCTTCGCCTACGTGGCGGTGCGCTTTCTCGCGGGTCCGATCCGCGAATACTTCCGGGATCGCACCGAGCGGCTGCGCGCCGAGCTCCAGGCCGGTGCGCGCGCGCGGCAGGAAGCCGCGCGGCTGCGCGCCGAGATCGACCGCGAGATCGCCGAGCTGCCGGCGCAGCAGGCCCGCCTGAAGGCCGACCTTCTCGCGACGGCGGAGGGGGCACGTGCGGGCCTGCTGGCGCAGGGACGGGAGGCGGCGGAGCGCATCCGGGCCGACGCTCGCCTGGTCGGCGAGCAGGAGGTGCAGGCAGCGCGCCGCGCGGTACGCGCGGAGGTGGTGGAGGAGGCGATCCGCCAGGCGATTCCACTGGTGCGCGCAGCGCTGACTCCGGACGACCAGGCGCGCTTCGTGCGCGAGTTCGTCGAATCGGTGAGGCCCGCGCCGTGAGTGGCAACCTGGCCAGACGATATGCGCGGGCGCTGCTGGAGCTGGCTCGCGAGGCCGGAACGCTCGACGCCAGCGGCCGAGAGCTCGCCGACACGGCCGCGACGTTCGACGAGCCGCGGCTGCGAGCGGTGGTGTTGAACCCCGCCATCGCCGGCGGCGCGCGCCGCAAGATCGTCGGCGAGGTGGTGGCGGCGCTCGGCGTTTCCACGGACGTCGGCAACCTGGTGAAGCTCCTGGCCGATCGGGGGCGCCTCCGGCTGCTGGGCGAGGTGGCCCAGGCTTACGAGGGGCTCGTCGACCACGAGCTCGGACGGACGCGGGCGCGGATCCGCTCCGCAGCGCCTCTCGGTGCCGCGGAGAAGGCCGAGCTGAGCGGGCTGGCGAAGCGACTGGTCCACACCAGCGAGGTGATCGTGGACACCGAGGTCGACCCGGAGCTGCTCGGGGGCGTCGTGCTGGACATCGGCGGGACGGTCTGGGACGGGAGTCTCCGCACACAGCTGCTCCGAATGAGCAGTCAGATGGCCGAGAGCGGCTAGCGAACGGCTAGCGCCGGGTCAGGGGGAAGAACGGTCATGCAGATCCGTGCGGCGGAGATCAGCGACATCATCCGCGAGCAGATCCGGGAGTACGAGAAGAACCTCGAGGTCCGGGAGACGGGCGTCGTCCTGTCCACGGGCGACGGCATCGCTCGCATCTACGGCCTGGACAAGGTGGAAGCCGGCGAGCTCATCGAGTTCCCGCACGGCCTCTTCGGCCTGGCGCTCAACCTGGAGGAGGACAACGTCGGCGCCGCCATCATGGGCGAGGCGCAGCTCATCAAGGAAGGTGACGAGGTCCGCCGCACCGGGCGCATCGCCGAGGTGCCCATCGGCGACGCCCTCCTCGGCCGCGTGGTGAACGCCCTCGGGCAGCCGGTGGACGGCAAGGGACCGATCCAGACCAGCACCTCGCGCCGCATCGAGCTGAAGGCCCCCGGCATCATCGAGCGCGAGCCGGTGAAGCAGCCGCTGCAGACCGGCATCAAGGCGATCGACTCGATGATCCCCATCGGCCGTGGCCAGCGCGAGCTCATCATCGGCGACCGCCAGACCGGCAAGACCGCGGTGGCCGTCGATACGATCATCAACCAGCGCGGCGGTGACGTGCAGTGCATCTACATCGCCATCGGCCAGAAGGAGTCCACCGTGGCGCGGGTGGTCGACAAGCTCACCAAGTTCGGCGCCATGGACTTCACCACGGTGGTGATCGCGGGTGCCTCCGAACCGGCGCCCATGCAGTTCATCGCGCCGTACTGCGGCTGCAGCATGGGCGAGTACTTCCGCGACAACGGGCGCCATGCGCTGGTGATCTACGACGATCTCTCCAAGCACGCGGCCGCCTATCGCCAGCTCTCGCTGCTGCTGCGCCGTCCGCCGGGACGCGAGGCGTATCCCGGCGACGTCTTCTACCTGCACTCGCGGCTGCTCGAGCGCGCCGCCAAGATGAGCCCCGATCACGGCGGCGGCTCGCTGACGGCGCTTCCGATCATCGAGACCCAGGCGGGCGATGTGTCGGCGTACATTCCTACGAACGTGATCTCCATCACCGACGGCCAGATCTTCCTCGAGGCCGACCTCTTCTACTCGGGCGTCAGGCCCGCGGTGAACGTCGGCATCTCCGTGTCGCGCGTCGGCGGCAACGCCCAGGTGAAGGCGATGCGCAAGGTGGCCGGGCCGCTGCGCCTCGAGCTGGCGCAGTATCGTGCCATGGCGGCGTTCGCCCAGTTCGCCTCCGACCTGGACGCGGCGACCAAGAAGCAGCTCGAACGCGGCGAGCGTCTGGTCGAGATCATGAAGCAGGGCCAGTACGTGCCGCTGCCGGTCGAGAAGCAGACGGCGATCATCTACGCCGCCGTGAACGGCCATCTCGACGCGCTGCCGGTGAGCGCCCTGGGGCGCTACGAGCGCGAGCTCTATTCCTTCCTCGACGCCAAGCATCCGGAGGTGCTCTCGGCCATCCGCGAGAAGAAGGAGCTCAGCGACGACGTCGTCTCGAAGATCGACGGCGCTCTCAAGGAGTTCGCGGACCTCTTCGCGGCCTGATGCCCAACCTGAAGGACCTCCGCAAGCGGATCGGCTCGGTCCGCTCGACGCAGCAGATCACCAAGGCCATGAAGATGATCGCCGCGGCTCGCCTGCGCCGCGCGCAGGAGGCGGCCGAGCACGCCCGGCCTTACGCGGCGAAGCTGACGGAGATGTTCACCGCCGTCGTTGCCGGGCTCTCCGAGGAGGCGCATCCCCTCCTGGCCCGGCGCGAGGAGCGGCGCATCGACCTCGTGCTGCTCACCAGCGATCGCGGCCTCTGCGGCGGCTTCAATGCCAACCTCGTGCGCCAGGCCGAGACCTTCCTGCGCGAGCACCAGGACCGCGAGGTCCAGCTCATGCTGGTCGGCCGCAAGGGCCTCGACTACTACCGGCGCCGGCGCATCACGTCGCTCGTCGAGCGCACGGGCGTAGTACCGACGGGCGTAGGCGAGATCTCGCGAGAGCTCGCGGAGCGCGTTACCGCGCGCTTCGCCGGGGACCAGACGGACGCCGTCTA
This sequence comes from uncultured delta proteobacterium, assembly GCA_963815115.1. GTDB lineage: Bacteria > Desulfobacterota > Binatia > DP-6 > DP-6 > CAVQLX01. The sequence continues at coordinate 38,094 of CAWFFN010000009.1, forward strand.
CCTGCTCTACAGCCGCTTCCAGTCCGCCATCGCACAGATTCCCACGGTGGTGCGCCTCCTCCCGGTGGATACGCCCCCCGAGGATGCGTCGCCGGTCGAGTACATCTTCGAGCCGCCACGCCCCGAGCTGCTGGCGCGGCTCCTGCCGCGCTATGTCGAGACCCGCATGCTCCAGGCGCTGCTCGAGTCGATCGCCAGCGAGTTGGGGGCCCGCATGACGGCCATGGACAACGCCACGCGCAACGCCAGCGAGATGATCGACCGCCTCACCCTGTCGATGAACCGTGCCCGCCAGGCTGCCATCACCACCGAGCTGATGGAGATCGTCTCGGGCGCCGAAGCCCTGAAGGGATAGATTCCTCTATGCCGAGCAACGGACGCATCACGCAGATCATCGGCGCCGTCGTCGACGTCGAGTTTCCCGCCGGCAAGCTGCCGCCGATCTTCAACGCCGTCACCGTCACCAACAGGGCGATCAACGACCAGCCGTGGAACCTCGTGCTGGAGGTCGCACAGCACCTGGGCGAGAACACGGTGCGGACGATCGCGATGGACTCGACCGACGGGCTCGTCCGGGGCGCGGAAGTGCGTGACACCGGCGAAGGCATCACCGTCCCGGTGGGCGAGGGGACGCTGGGCCGGATCATGAACGTGGTCGGCGAGCCGGTGGACCAGAAGGGTCCGATCCCGTCCTCGAAGCGTTCGCGCATCCATCGCGAGGCACCGAAGTTCACCGACCAGGAGACGCAGGTCCAGGCATTCGAGACCGGCATCAAGGTGGTCGACCTGCTCGCGCCATATCAGCGCGGCGGCAAGATCGGCCTCTTCGGCGGTGCCGGCGTCGGTAAGACGGTGGTCATCCTCGAGCTGATCAACAACGTCGCCAAGCAGCACGGCGGCGTCTCGGTGTTCGGCGGGGTGGGCGAGCGCACGCGCGAGGGCAACGACCTCTACCTGGAGATGCAGGAGTCGAAGCTCTCCGACGGCAACCCCGTCATCTCGCGCACCGCTCTGGTGTACGGCCAGATGAACGAGCCGCCAGGCGCGCGTGCCCGCGTGGGCCTGTCGGCGCTGACCGTGGCCGAGCACTTCCGCGACGAGGAGGGCAAGGACGTCATCCTCTTCATCGACAACATCTTCCGCTTCGTGCAGGCCAACTCGGAGGTCTCCGCGCTGCTCGGCCGCATGCCGTCGGCCGTGGGCTACCAGCCCACGCTGGGCACCGACATCGGCGAGCTCCAGGAGCGCATCACCACGACCAAGCGCGGCTCCATCACGTCGGTGCAGGCGATCTACGTTCCCGCCGACGACCTGACCGATCCGGCGCCGGCCACCACCTTCGCCCATCTCGACGCCACCACGGTGCTGGACCGCTCCATCTCCGAGAAGGGCATCTACCCCGCCGTGGATCCGCTCGACTCGACCTCGCGCATCCTCGACCCGAACATCGTCGGCGAGGAGCACTACAACGTGGCCCGGCAGGTGCAGGCGGTGCTCCAGCGCTACAAGGACCTCCAGGACATCATCGCCATCCTCGGCATGGACGAGCTCTCGGAGGACGACAAGCAGACGGTGTCGCGGGCACGCAAGATCGAGCGCTTCCTGTCGCAGCCGTTCCACGTCGCCGAGCAGTTCACCGGATTCAAGGGCGCGTACGTTCCACTGCCCGAGACCATCCGCGGGTTCCGCGAGATCGTCGAGGGCAAGCACGACGAGCTGCCCGAGCAGGCCTTCTACATGGTGGGCACCATCGAGGACGCCATCGAGAAGGCGCGGAAGCTGGCGGCGTAGTGGCGGATTCGCTGCGGCTGCGCGTCTACACGCCGGAGCAGGAGCTCTTCGACGGCGAGGTGCGCGAGGTGACCGCTCCCGGCGCCTACGGCGAGATCGGCATCCTGCCCGATCACGCGGCGCTCGTGACCACGCTCGAGCCGGGCGTCCTGTCCTACAAGCAGGACGGACGGGTCGGCCGCTTCCAGATCGCGGGCGGCTTCGCCGAGGTGCGCGACAACGTGGTCACGGTCCTGGCTGATTCGGGCGAGCCGGTCGCGGCCTGATCCCTGCCGTGGGTCGACTCGAGAGCAAGATCGCGCTGGTAACCGGTGGCGGCCGCGGGATCGGGCGCGGCATCGCCCTGGAGTTCGCGCGCGAGGGAGCGGACGTCGCTGTCAACTACCGCCGCGCTCGCGAGGCCGCCGAGACGACGGCGCGCGAGATCGAGGGGATGGGACGGCGCGCCGTCGTCGTCCAGGCCGACGTCGGCGACCCGGAAGCCGTCGAGCGCATGGTGGCGGAGGCGAAGACCGTCTTCGGCCGCATCGACGTCGCCGTGGCGAACTCCGGCGTGGCGAGCCGCGTGTCGGCCGTGCACGCCATGGACCCGGGCGAGTGGCGGCGCGTGCTGGGGACCGATCTCGACGGCGCGTTCTACACGGCCCGCGCCGTGCTCCCGGCGCTCCTCGAGTCGCGCGGCGTGCTGCTGTTCATCTCCTCGGTGGGCGCGGACATGGCGGCGGCGGGTGGGGCGCCGTACCACGTCGCGAAGGCGGGGGTGAACACGCTGATGCGGGTCATCGCGAAGGAGGTGGCGGGCGCCGGCGTGCGGGTCAACTGCATCGCGCCCGGTCTGGTGCGCTCCGACATGGGCGACCGACTGATCAAGTTCGTGGGCGAGGGCATCACGCAGACCATCCCGCTCGGGCGCGTCGGTGAGCCGAGCGACATCGGCAAGGCCGCGGTGTACCTCGCCTCGGACGATGCGGCCTGGGTGACCGGAAAGATACTGCGCGTCGACGGCGGCGCCTGCATGTAGAGGCGGCGAGGCCGCGCCGGTCAGAATTCCCACGTGATCGGAAATCGAGGGTCCGGTCGGTAGGAGCAGAAGTTGCCGGTGTGGATGGTCGTCTGGAGGAGCGGGCCGAGCGAGTCGCTGCGCTTCGTGACGGCCTCGATCGCTCGCTGAATGGCCCGCGTCACGCTCACCCGGGCCCGCTCCGCAGAAGAGCCGGCGCGGCGCGAACGGCCTCCCAGGCCGAGGGCCCGGCCGAGCTCGGCGGTCAGGAACTCCATCTCCGACCGTATCTTCGCGACACGTCCAAGATCGTTGAGATCCTGCACCTCCTGCAGCTCCCCCTCGAGCTCTCGCAGCTGACGACGGTACTCGCTGGCGGCGCGGCGATCGAGGTGCTCGCCGGCGTCCGTCGAGACCGGCGGCTGGAGGCCTCCCCGCTGCGCCTCGGGCTGAGCTCCCGGGTCAGGAGGTCCCGCACTCGCGGCCGCGTCGCATGCGAGCAGCTCGGCCGCGTGAAATTCGGCTCCGGGATGGCGGAGGAGACGGGCGAGGTACCTGAGGCCCAGTGTGGCCTTGACCCGTACGACGTCCCGTCCTCGCGCGATCGTCCAGAGCTCGCCCTCTTCCCGGAAGACCGCCACATCGCTGGAGGGAGCGTCCGGAGCGGCGGGTTCCTCTACGGCGCTCGTACCCGTCAGCAGCTGGAGCCGCCGCGCCCATCCCGCGAGGACGCGCATGTCGAGCTGCTCCGCCAGATCGAGCACCTCGAGGAGGAGCGTCGCGAGACGATCGCGGTCCCCGGGCTGGTGCCTCGCGATCAACATCATCGCGTACCCCAGCTTCGTCAGGGCAACGAGCGATCGGGCCCGCAGATCCGCGTTGGCCCGCAGCGCGCTCTGAAAGTGTGACTCGGCCTCCTCCCATCGTGCCATCGCGGTCGCGAGCATCCCCAGGGGCCGCGCAACGGAGCCGAGACACGCGAGACCGGTGCTGACGACGACGCAACGATCGGCGAACGGCAGGAGCAGGTCGTAGAGCACGGCGGCCCGGGGCTTGTCGAACAGGAAGCAGCAGGTCTGCGCGAGATTGACCAGCGTCACGAGCCAGTGGGCGTCGCGCGGGATGTCGGCGAAGTCGCCGGTGGCGAGGTACTCGAACTCGCGCCGCGCTTCGGCTTCCCGGCCGGAGTCGCAATGGATGAGCGCCATGACGCTGCGCCACACGGAGCTCTCCGGATACTGCTCCACGAGTCGGGCGGCCTGCTCCTGGAACTGCTCCAGACCGCGGCCGCCACCGAGGGCGATCAGCTGAGCAGCGAACGCCTGCATGGCATCGGGGTCCTGCGCCCGGCGGCCGATCTCCAGCGCCTCCTCGGCGCGCCGCTCGGCGTCGTCGAATCGTCCCTCGAGGCCCGCACGCATGGCCCTCCAGACGGCCGAGAACCATCGGAGCAGCGGAGACGCGGGCTCACCGGCTTCGCGCTGGAGCTCCTCGAACTCGCGGTCGGCGCGGCCCACGTCGGCCGTTTCGAGAAGAGCCGTGAGGCGCCAGATCCGTGCACGGAGCGCGAGCTCGTGCTCGCCAGCATCGGCCGCGCGGCACACGATCTCGGATGCGGTGTCCAATCGCCCGGCGGCGTTGTCAGGCGTCCAGAGGGCGACGTGTCGGGCACTCAACGCGTGTGCAAGGAGCGCCGGATCGCGCAGTCGCCGGGCGATCTCGACGGCTCGCTCGCTCGACGACGCACGCCTCGACGCCGAGCCCGACCAGTAGAGCTCCATGGCGAGGCGGCCGAGCAAGCGCGCCGTCATTGGCCCATCGTCCTCGCCGTTGGCGGCGAGTGCTTCCTCGAGAAGCCGGACGGCAGGCCAATCCACCGCGCCGCTCGTGATGCCGAGCCCGGCGAACCCCTGCGTCATGCCGAGAGCGGCGCGGCCGAGCATCGCGCCGTCGCGGCGCCGCCGCGCGAGAGCCGCAACACGCTCGAAGGTTTCGCGGGCGTCGTCACGCTCCCCCGAGCGTTGCCGGGAGTCGGCGAGTGCCAGCAAGAGGTCGCCTTGCCGCGCCTCGTCGGGTGGCCCGAGGGCCAGCGCCTGGAGCGCCCGTTCGTAGTGTGCGACGGCTTTCTCGTATGCGGCGGATACGAGGGCGCGCTCTCCCGCCTTGGCCTCGTACACGACGGCGCGTTGCACGTCTCCCCCGATCGCCGCGTGGAAGAAGTGGTGTGCCAGCTCTTCGAGGTGCGACTCGGGGCCTGCCGCGTATCGGGCCTCCAGGACGCTCGCGACCCGTCGATGTCCAACGAGCCGCGCGGTTGCACCTTGATCCTCGTAGAGCGTCTCTCGCACGAGCGCGTGGGAGAACGTGTAGCGGCCGATGGCGTCCGCTTCGCTTCGGATGATCCCTGCGTCCTGTGCCTCACCGAGCAGTCTGGAGCAGCCGTCCCATCTCCATTCCGGACGCCTGCGCGAGGATCGTGAGATCGAACTCACGCCCGAGCACCGCGGCCAGCGAGAGAAGGTGCCGCGTTCCGGCGTCGAGTGATGCCGTCCGGCGGCGAATCGCTTCGCGTACCTCGCCCGGGATCGGAAATCCGTCCAGCGGCGACGGGTCGGTGCGCTGGATCCGCCCCTCGGCCATCAGAAGGCGGACGAAGGCGTCGACGAAGAATGGGTTGCCGTCCGTGGCGTCGCAGACGGCACGTACCAGCACCGGGGCAGGCACGTAGCCAGTGCTCACACGGATGAAGCGCTCGACATCGGCCGTCTCCAGGCCCCGCAGCGGGATGCGCTTGCTGGCGCCCGCGATCTCGCCGAGAAGCCCCCTCGCTATCGGCCGGCTGCGCGCCTCGTTCTCTCGATAGGTGCCGACGACGAACACTCGAACGTCGCCGACCTGGCCGGTCAGAAATTGCAGCAAATGCAGCGTGGCCCGGTCGGCCTCGTGCAGGTCCTCGAAGACCAGCACGAGCGGCTGGACCTCGGCGGCACGTCGCAGGAACATCGAGACACCGTCGAACAGCCGAAAGCGCGCGAAGTCCGCATCGGCAGGAGCCGGCGCGGGAAGCGTTCCCAGCATGTCCCGGAGCTCTGGCACGATCTGGGCGAGGTACGGAGCTGCGGAGCCGAGCAAGGTCTCCAGCGTGGAACGGTCGTGACGACGAAGGAAGGATCGGATCGCCTGAACCCACGACCAATACGCCGGCGCCTCGTCTCCCTCCGCTCCCTGGCCCCACAAGACCAACGCTCCCCGTTCGGTGGCCCGCCGGCTGAGCTCGTGGGCCAGCCGCGTCTTTCCGATCCCGGCCTCGCCCACGACCATGCACAGCCCGCCCCGGCCCTTGCTCGCGGTATCGAGAAGCGAGAGGAGCGTCGTCAGCTCGCTCTCGCGGGCAATCATCGGGATCCCGCCCGCCTCGTTTCCTGGCGTCCGGTGACCTGTGGAGGGCGCTTCACGTGCGGTTCCCGCGGCAGGAGGACGTCGCAATCCATGGCGCGACCTTCCGGGATGAACGTCCGGCGTGCCGTCAGCTGTCCGGGGCCGCCCGGCCGAGGCGACCTCCGCGAACACGGCACGCACACCCGCGGGAGCTGATGACATCGACGTGCGACCCCTTCGGCAGTTGATTGAAGCGCGTTGTAGCTAGTACGGAGCCGCCAGGAGGAGGGATCGGACAAGCTGGCGGTGGACGACGGGCAGGGACGCGACCAGTCGCCGTCGAGGACGATGATTTCCCTGAAGATAATGCGTGCGGAGCGGCGCCCGCATCGTTTCGGAAGCGGGTGAACCGCGGGCGGATGGTAATGGACCTGATCCTGCGCTTCATGGGGCTCGTAATGACGCAGCCTGGCGAGGTCAGGGTCTGCGCGAGACGCGAGGAGGAGGTGACATGATCCAGCTACCGACCTGGATGCGACGCGCGTTGCTGGCGACGGCCGTCATGAACGTCCTCGGCGCGGGCTCATTCCTACCCTCGGCGGGCGCCGTCCGGGCGCTCGCGGGGCTTCCGGACGGTGCTCATCCCCTCTACCTCGCAACGATCGCCATGTTCGTCCTGCTCTTCGGGCTCGGCTATCTCTGGTCCGGCGTGACCGGATACGCGGACCGCCTCTTCATCGCCATCTCCGCGATCGGCAAGATATCGTTCTTCATCCTCCTCTCGGGCTTCTGGGCGGTCGGCCAGCTCTCGCCGCGTGCGCCGCTGCTGGGAAGCGCCGATCTGTTCTTCGGCGTGCTGTTCCTGATCTGGCTCTCCAGATCCGGGTCCGCCGTCGCGGCGGAGCTGCCGGCAGCGGGCGCCGGTCGTCGCCCCCTGGCGTCGGGCCGGCGGTGATCGGCGGCCGTGTGGGCCGTCGCGAGCTTCAGGCGCGCGACTTCAGCAGATCGCGAATCTGACTGAGGAGCTTCACCTCGTCCGAGGGCTCGGCGGCCGCTGCCGGCTCGGCTGCGACCTCCGGGGTGCGCAGAAGGTTGATCTGCCGCACCACGATGAAGATGGCGAAGGCCACGATGACGAAGTTGACGATGTTGTTGAGGAACATGCCGTAGTTCACGGTCGGTGCGCCGGCCGCCTTGGCAGCGGTGAGCGAGTCGTAATGCTGCCCGGTGAGACTCACGAACAGGTTCGAAAAATCGACCTTCCCGATGAGCAGACCGAGAGGCGGCATGATCACGTCGTCCACGAGCGACGAGACGATCTTCCCGAACGCCGCACCGATGATCACGCCGACCGCCAGGTCGAGCGCGTTGCCCTGGATCGCGAACTTCTTGAACTCGTTCCACATGCCCCCACCTCCGTTGGCGTCCGGCTCTTGCGACGCCTCGAGCGAGTTCAGGTGAGTACCAGCATGCTGCATAGCAGACCCGGCCTCGACGTGCACCGGGGGTTCGGGAGCCGTGGGGAGCCTCTTTCACCGTACGAATTCGCACGTTAGGGTGCGCCGGCAGGACGCCCCGCAGGAGGAGGTTCCGGAGAATGGACGCGAAGGTGCTGGCCGCATGCAAGGCGGCGTTTGACGCCACCGGGCCCTCGCTGACCCTCGGCGCGCCGGTGTTTGCCGGCGAATGCGCCCCGCAGCCCCTGGTCGGCGTGCCGCTCGCCATGATGAACCGACACGGGCTCATCGCCGGTGCCACGGGCACCGGGAAGACCAAGACCCTCCAGCTGATGGCCGAGCAGCTCTCCGCGGCCGGCGTGCCGGTATTCCTCGCGGACTTGAAGGGTGATCTTTCCGGGCTTGGTACGGCGGGCGGCGCCGAGGACAAGGTCGAGCAGCGTGCCAGGGCCACCGGCTGGAAGTGGACGCCCGCGGCCTTTCCGGTCGAGTTCCTGAGCCTCACCGGAGCCCGGGGGGCGCAGCTCCGGGCGACCGTGTCCTCCTTCGGGCCCCTGCTGCTCTCGAAGGTACTCGGCCTGAACGATACGCAGGCCGGCGTGCTGGCGCTGGTCTTCAAGTACTGCGACGACCGGCAGCTCGAGCTCTTCGACTTCGCCGATCTGCGGGCGGTGCTCGACTACCTCACCGGCGCGGGGGCGGCCGACCTGAAGGGCTACGGCGGCATCTCCAAGGCCACGGTGGGAGTCCTGCAGCGCAAGATGGTCGAGCTCGAGCAGCAGGGGGCTCTCGCCTTCTTCGGCGAGCCCGAGTTCGATCTCGACGACCTGATACAGACCGAGCGCGACGGACGCGGGCTGGTGAGCATCCTCGAGCTGTCCGACGCACAGGACAAGCCGGCGCTGTTCTCCACCTTCATGATGTGGATGCTCGCGCGCCTCTACCACGACCTCCCCGAGGTGGGCGACGTCGACAAGCCCAAGCTGGTCTTCTTCTTCGACGAGGCCCACCTGCTCTTCGACGGCGCCAGCAAGGCCTTCCTGAATCAGGTCGAGCAGGTGGTGCGGCTGATCCGGTCGAAGGGCGTCGGGATCTTCTTCGTGACCCAGACTCCGAAGGACGTGCCAGCCGACGTCCTGGCCCAGCTCGGGCATCGGGTACAGCACGCGCTGCGCGCCTTCACTCCGAACGACCAGAAGGCGCTCAGCGCCACCGCGAAGACGTTCCCGAACAGTGACTTCTACGACCTCGAGGAGACCCTCACCACGCTCGGCATCGGTGAGGCGATGGTCACGGTGCTCTCCGCCAAGGGCGTCCCATCGCAGCCCTTCGCGACCCGGCTGATCCCGCCGGCCTCGCGCATGGCGCCGCTCACCGAGGCCGAGCTCCAGCAACGCATCGGGTCGTCGGCCCAGGTGCGCAAGTACCGCGACCCCGTCAATCCGCCGAGCGCGGAGGAGAAGCTGCGTGCGGTGGAGGCGGCCGGGGCACCGGCCGAGGCCGGTGCAACCGCACCGAGCGCCCTCGAGCAGGTCCTGCGCTCTCCCGTGGCGCGCAGCGTCACGCGCACGGTGGCCGTCACGGTCGCCGGCGCGCTCGCGCGCGGCCTCATGGGCGCGCTGCTCGGCTCGTCTGGCAGGCGGCGGCGGTCCTAGCCGTCACCCGGCGTCGAGCTCGCTGGCGGCGTCGGGGTCGAGGAGGAAGAGCACCGGCGGCCCGGAGCGCGCGGCGATGGCCACCGGGAGCTGCGAGGACGCGTCCCGGATGGCCTCGCGCAGGATCGAGGCCTTGCCGGCGCCGAACGCGCCGACCCAGATGCTGCGCGCGGCGGCCAGCACCGTCATCGTGAGGGTCACCCGGCGAGGCGGAGGCTTGGGCGAGTCGGTCACGCTGGCGACCCACAGGGTGCGCTCGCGGAGCAACGGATGGCCCGGAAAGAGCGAGCAGACGTGCCCGTCCGGTCCCATGCCGAGGAGCGCGACGTCGAGCCGCGGCGGGTCGCCCAGGGTCGCGCGCAGCGTCTCGGCATAGGCCGTCGCGGCCGCATCGAGGTCGCCCCGATCGGCGTGCACCGGGTGTACCCGTGCTGGCACGTGATCGAGCCACAGCCTGCGGGCCAGACCGCAGTTCGACTCGGGGTCGGTCTCCGGCACGGCTCGCTCGTCGCCGAAGAAGACGTGCACAAGGTCCCAGGGCAGCGCGAGGCGCGCGAACGCCGGGAACATCGCCTCGGCCACCGAGCCGCCCGGCAGCGCGCACGCGAAGAGGCCGCGTTTCGCGACCGCGTCGCGGGCGGCGGCGGCGAAGCGCTCGGCGGCGAGCTTCACCAGCGCGTCTCGGGCATCGACCACGATCTCCGGTCGCATGCCCCACTCCTACGGCCGGCGCGGCGCCGCGACAAGGACCCTCCCCGGATCGGGTTTGCGAGGCCGGTACGCGGTGCTACGGTCCGGGCGACCATGCGGGCGGGTCGTCCCACGACGGCGGTTGCCGGGTCGCGGCCCGCGGCTCGTGCAGCGTGCGCCCTCGCCTCTCTCGTGCTCCTTCTCGCGGTGGAAGGTGCAAGGCGCCCCTGGGCGCGCGCGGGCGTCGGACCGCCGTCCGGACCGACGGCGCGCCCGGCCAAGGGGAAGCTCCTGGTCTCGGGACACGGTCTGGGCGATCCGAACTTCGCGGAGAGCGTGGTGCTGCTCCTGGCGGTGGCCGAGGACGGCGGTGCGATGGGCGTGATCGTCAACCATCCGACGCCGATCAAGCTCGGCGCCATCCTCCCCGAGAGCAAGTCGCTCGCCGATCGAGGCGACCGGGTCTGGCGCGGCGGACCCGTGCTGCCGACGTCGCTCCTCGTGCTGGTGCGGGCGAAGAGCCCGCCCGCCGGCGCCGAGACGGTCTTCGAGGACGTGCAGATGCTGACCAGCCGTGACGCCGTCCGGCGATCGCTGGCCGGACAGACGCCGCGCGCGCGAATGCGCGCCTACGCGGGACACGCGGGATGGGGACCGGGTCAGCTCGAGGCGGAGATCGCGCGCGGCGACTGGACCCTGATGCCGGGCGACGCGGCGATCGTCTTCTCCGACGCGCCCGAGACGGTGTGGCCGAAGCTCATCGAGCGCGCCGAGGGACAGTGGACACGCCTACCGGGGAATCACCACTCCGACTCGACGACGGCCGCCGGCTCGTCGCTCCGGGGACGCAGCTCGGGGTGACGGTCCAGCGTGCGCGCGCACGCATTCCAGCGCAGCACGGCGTCGTCGTTGCCCGGTGGTCGGACGGCGATGGCACGCTCGAAGAGGCTCATCGCATCGGAGAACCAGTGGTGCGCGACGGGTCCCATACCCGGGCCGCCATGGGCGAGCTGCGCCCGGGCGCGCCGCTCGGAGATGATCCCGGCATAGTACAGCCGGTCGTACTCGTCCGAGAGCCTGGGGAGCAGGACGCGGGCGCGCGCCATGTGGGCGCTGACGCCCGGGTCGCGGAACTGATCGCTGAGCGCCAGGATCAGGGTGACGAGCGCCTGCTGGTTGTCGGCCTCCGCGCCCAGGATGTCTTCGCAGATGCTCTCGGCCATCGCGCTCTCGTTCAGCAGGCGGTAGCGCTCGGCCTTGGCCAGCGCCGCGGGTATTGCTTCCCTCGACAGCGGCTTGAGCTCGTACATGCGACGTCCTCCGCTCAGAATCCGAGCGCTCGCAGCACACGACCCAGCGGATCGAAGAAGCGGTCGACCACGCGCTCCTTCAGCGGGATTATGGCGTTGTCGGTGATCGTGATGTGCTCGGGGCACACCTTCGTGCAGCATTTGGTGATGTTGCAGAGCCCGATGCCGAAGGCCTGCCGGAGCTCTCCCACGCGGTCCTCGACGTCGAGCGGGTGCATCTCGAGCGCTGCCACGTGTACCAGGAAGCGCGGCCCGATGAACTGATCGTGCATCTGATGGTCGCGCAGCACGTGACAGACGTCCTGGCAGAGGAAGCACTCGATGCACTTGCGGAACTCCTGCACCCGGTCGATGTCCCGCTGGGCCATCCGCCACGTGCCGTCCGGCGCGTCCGGCGGCCTCGGCTTGAAGGGGGCGATCTTCTGCTTCACCCGGAAGTTCCACGAGACGTCCGTCACGAGGTCGCGCATGCGAGGAAACGCGCGCAGGGGCTCGATCGTCACCGGCTGCTCGAGGGGAAGCGAGTTCAGCCGGGTCATGCACATGAGACGCGGCCGGCCGTTGATCTCCGCCGAGCACGAGCCGCACTTGCCCGCCTTGCAATTCCAGCGGCACGCGAGGTCGGGAGCCTGCTCGGCCTGCACGCGGTGGACCGCGTCGAGCACCACCATGCCCTCGGAGACCTCGGTGCGATAATCCTTGAAGCCGCCGCCGCTCGCGCCGCCCCGCCATATCCTGAAGGTCGCCGTCGCCATGCCTGTTGGTTCCTGTCTACTGGTTTTCTTGGACGATGCGCCGGAGCTCGGGCGGCATCTCGGGCAGCGGCCGGCGCGACAGCTCCATCTCGCCGTCCGGCCTGCGCTGCACGCAGACGTTCTGCTGGCCCCACTCGGCGTCCTTGTTGGGGAAGTCCTCGCGATAGTGGCCGCCGCGGCTCTCCTTGCGTTCGAGCGCCGAGCGCGTGACGGCCTCGGCGACGTCGAGCAGGTTGTGCACGTCGAGCGCCGTGTGCCAGCCGGGATTGTAGTCGCGGTTGCCGGTGACGCCGGTACGCGCGGCGCGCCGGCGCAGCTCGCGAATCATCTCCAGCGCATGGGACATCTCGTCCGCCGTCCGCACGATGCCGACGTTCTCCTGCATGAGCTCCTGGAGGTCGCGCTGGACGGCGTACGGGGGCTCCCCGTCCTGGTGCTCGAAGGGCTCGACCGCGGCGCGCTCGGCCGCCTGCATCTGTGCCGGATCGATCGCCGGCCGCTTGCCGCCGAGCCCGCGGGCGAACTCCGCCGCGTGGTCGCCCGCGCGCTTGCCGAAGACGAGCAGATCGGAGAGCGAGTTGCCGCCCAGCCGGTTCGCGCCGTTGATCCCGGCGGCGCACTCGCCCGCGGCGAACAGCCCCGGCACCGACGACATCTGCGTATCGGCGTCGACCAGCACCCCGCCCATGACGTAGTGCGTGGTCGGTCCCACCTCCATCGCCTCCTTGGTGATGTCGATGTCGGCGAGCTCCTTGAACTGGTGGTACATGCTCGGAAGCTTGCGCTTGATGTGCTCCTCGGCGTTCTTGAGCTTCTTGCCGATCCAGGAGATGTCGAGGAAGACGCCGCCGTGGGGGCTGCCCCGGCCCTCGCGCACCTCGCGACGGATGCAACGCGCGACGTGGTCGCGGGTCAGCAGCTCGGGAGGACGGCGCGCGCTCTTGTCTCCCTGGGTATAGCGCCAGCCCTCCTCCTCGTTGTCGGCGGTCTGGCTGCGGTAGTTCTCGGGGATGTCCCCGAACATGAAGCGCTCGCGCTTGCTGTTCAGCAGGATTCCGCCTTCGCCCCGGACGCCTTCGGTGACCAGGATGCCCTGGACGCTGGGCGGCCAGATCATGCCGGTGGGATGGAACTGCACGAACTCCATGTCGACGAGGGTGGCCCCCGCCCGGTAGGCGAGGGCGTGGCCGTCGCCGGTGCCCTCCCAGCTGTTGCTGGTGATCTTGAAGGCGCGGCCGATGCCACCCGTCGCGACGATGACGGCCGGCGCGCCCAGCACCATGAATCGCCCGTGCTCGCGCTCGTAGCCGAAGGCGCCGGCGACCCGCTCGCCGTCCTTCAGCAGCGACGTGACGGTGCACTCCATGTGCACGGTCACGCCGAGCGCCACCACGCGATCCTGCAGCGTGCGGATCATCTCGAGGCCGGTGCGATCGCCGACGTGGGCGAGCCGGGGATAGCGGTGACCGCCGAAGTTGCGCTGCAGGATGCGCCCGTCGGGGGTGCGGTCGAACACCGCGCCCCACGCCTCCAGCTCGCGTACGCGTTCGGGAGCCTCGCGGGCGTGCAGCTCCGCCATGCGCCAGTTGTTGACGTACTGCCCGCCGCGCATCGTGTCGGAGAAGTGCACCGCCCAGTCGTCGCGCTCGTCGACGTTGGCGAGCGCGGCCGCGATGCCGCCTTCGGCCATGACGGTATGCGCCTTGCCGAGCAGCGACTTGCAGATGAGCGCCACCGACACGCCCGACTCGGCAGCGGCGATGGCCGCGCGCAGGCCCGCGCCGCCGGCGCCGATCACGAGGACGTCGTAGTCGAACCGCCGTTCAGTCACCCTTCCTCCGCTCCGGCTGCTCCTACAGGATGCGCCAGTCGGTCCAGAGGCCCATCGAGCAGAGGCGCACGTAGAGATCGGCGAACGCGACCCCGATCAGGCTGCACCAGGCGATCGGCATGTGGCGGCGGTTGAGGCAGCTCACGCAGGCGTAGGCGCGCTCCTGCGCCGGGCGCTTCGACACCTCGTCGAGCCGGCCGCCGATCAGGTGACGCAGGGAATGGCAGCCGAGGGTGTAGCCGGCGAGCAGCGCCACGTTGAGCGCCAGCACCAGCGTGCCGACGCCGATGCCGAACGACGTCCCGCCGGTCGCGGGATTCGGGAACCAGAGCGCCTTCCACACGTCCCAGGAGAGCACGACGATCAATCCGAGCGCGGGGTACAGGAAGTAGCGGTGCACGTTCTGCATGATGAGCGGAAACGAACGCTCCCCCCAGTAGCTCGCGCGGGGCTCGCCCACGGCGCACGACGGCGGATCGGCCCAGAACGCCTTGTAGTAGGCGCCTCGGTAGTAGTAGCAGGTGAAGCGGAAGAACGCCGGGAACGGCAGGATGATCAAAGCAGGGGAGAATGGCAGGAAGGACGGCCACCATCCCGGCTTGGGTCCGAACCAGGCGTGCGGCGAGTCGCCGAACAGCTCCGGCGAGTAGAACGGCGACAGATACGGCCCGTAGACGTAGTGCGCATTCTGGAACGCGGCCCACGTGGCGTACACGACGAAGGCCGACAGGACGAGAAACGTCGCCAGCGGCGTGGCCCACCAGGCGTCGCGCCGTGCCGTGCGGCCGAAGCCGCGCCGTTCCAGCGCTGCGGTGCCGTTGCCCATCATCGACGACGTGACCTCCTCCTGGTGCTCGCTCATGGCCGCCTTTCGGCCGCCCGCTGCGTACACCGAAGGGCGGCCCGCAGACAAGCGCGCCGGCGCTCAGCCGAGGGTCAGGACCGTGCGGATACCGCGGCCCGCGCGCAGGTCGGCCATCGCCTCGTTGATCTCGGCGAGCGGGCGCCGCGCGGTGACGAGCCCCTGCAGATCCAGGCGGCCCGTCTGCCAGAGGGCGACCAGGCGCGGGATGTCGCGCACGGAGTGGCAGCTGCCGAGCGCGCAGCCGAGGAGCTTCTTCTCGCTGAGCGTGAAGAGCGCGGCGGGCGCGATCGTGATCGCCTCGTCGATCGGCGCCGCGCCGACCGCGACGGTGGTCCCGCCGTTGCGGCACGCCGCGAGCCCCGCCTGCACGAGGCTCGCGCGGCCGACGGCGTCGAACGCGTAGTCCACGCCGACGCCGGTCAGCTCCAGCGCCCGCCCGGCGACGTCTTCCGCCGCGGGGTCGAGGAGTTCGGTAGCGCCGAAGCACCGCGCCGCCTCGCGCCGCGCCGGCACGGGATCGGACGCAATGATACGCGCGGCGCCCGCGAGCCGGGCGCCCTGCACGATCGCGAGCCCGATGCCGCCGAGGCCCAGGACGAGCACCGTGGCGCCGGGCTCGACGCGCGCCGTGTTCAACACTGCGCCCACGCCCGTCTGCACGGCGCAGCCGATGACGCACGCGACGTCGAGCGGGACGTCGGGCGCGATCCTGATCGCACCCGAGGCAGGCACGAGGACGTACTCGGCGAACGCGCCGAGCCCGACGCCGCGGAACACGACTTCGCCGCCGCGCGAGAGACCGGTGGTGCCGTCGCGGAACGTGTTGGTCGCGATCATGGCGGCGTTCAGGCACACCCCCGGCTCGCCGCGCACGCACCAGTAGCACGTGCCGCAGGGCGCGATCGGAGTGAGGATGACGTGGTCCCCGGGCGCCAGCCCCTCGACGTCGCTCCCCACGGCGTCGACGATGCCGGCGGCCTCGTGTCCGAGCACGATCGGCGTCGGCGCCGGGAAGACGCCGTCGGCGAGGCTCAGGTCGGAATGGCAGATGCCGCAGTGTCGCACGCGTACCCGCACCTGTCCGGACGTCGGATCGTCGATCGCGACGTCGTCGCGTACGACGAGCGGCTCCCCCGCCGCCTCGAGGATCGCGGCGCGCAGCCTGGAACGCGGCATGACGATCAGTCGAAGGCGTAGAGGCGCTTGCAGTTCGTCGCCGTGACCCGCTCGACGAAGGCCGGATCGAGACCCTGGAACGCGTGCGCGATCGCCTCCCGCGACTTCGGGAAGGTGCTGTCGGGATGCGGGTAGTCCGACGCCCACATGAAGTTGTCGGGTCCGAGGAGCGGCAGCAGCTCAGGACCGAGCGGCTCCTCCTCGAAGGTGGCGTAGACCTGCCGACGGAACAGCTCGCTCGGTTTCGAGCGCAGCTTGTAGTCCTGCGCCTTGGCCACGTGCTTCTCCGCCGCGGCATCCATGCGGTTGACGAAGTACGGGAGCCAGCCGATGCCCGACTCGGCGAGGACCAGGCGAAGCTTGGGCCGGCGCTCGAGGACGCCCGAATAGATCATCATGGCGAGCGGCTCGTCGAGCTGCATCGGTCCGACCGCCGAGAACGCCGCCAGCTCCCAGCTTCCCGGGGCCACCCGCACCTGCGACGTCCCCTGTCCAATGTGGAAGCTCACCGGCAACCCCACCGCCTCCGCGGCGTCCCAGAAGCGCGACCACTCCGGGTCGCTGCAGCGGAACTCGAATGGGCTGATGATGACGCCGCGGTGTCCCTGCGTCTTCACGCGCTCGAGCTCCGCGGTCGCCGCGTCCGAGGAGTGCGTCGGCAGCACGGGCAGCACCGAGAGCCGCGCCGGCTCGTGTCGATTGAACTCGGCCGCCCAGTCGTTGTACGCGGCGAGACACGCCGCCTTCAGCTCGGGATCGGCAATCGGCAGGCCGAACAGGTTCGGGCCGTAGATCACCGAGGCGTACACGCCGTCGAGCTCCATGTCCTGGAGGCGCAGCTTCGGATCGGCCGGGCGCAAGCCGTTGTCCTCGATGCCCGGCACGCGGCTGGTCGCGCTGTAGTCCTTCATCATCGGGGAGGCGAGGCCGTATGCACCGATGACGGAGCCGTCGCAGTTCCACCACCCGGTGCCGTCTCCCTGCTCGACGACGTACGGGCCGCGCTCGCGCAGCCGCGCGGGCAGCCGGTCCGTCCATACGTCCTTGGGCAGGTTCCAGAGATCGAGATGGTCGTCGCAGGAGTATAGGCGCCAGGAGGTCACGCTCATGACCGTGGATTCTCGTCCGCGCCCGGGTTGTCTGTCCAGGGGTTCCGACCGCGACGCCGTGGCCAGCAGCCTTCTCGGGTGGTGAGCTATGGATTCGTTCGGCGTGCAGGTCGAGGTTGCCGGCTCGCATGCCCGCGGTCGCGTATCGCTGCCCGGCGCAGGTTGCCACCCTCGCGGAGAAGGCGCCGCCTTGCCGACCCGAGGGGCCGAAGCTGCTCGACCGCGTGCGGGCGGCCATCCGGACAGGTCATCCAAGCCAGGCCTACGTCTTCTGGAGTGCGCAGCGGACCTGTTGTCCAAGCTATCTCGGTTGCGCGCCTGACCTGTCGTTCCGGGTGGCCGGAAGCTGAAGTCCAACGTCAGGCGGCGTCAAAGAAGGAACGGGCCTCCCATCACGACGCAGGCTCGGGATGTGCGAGGTCGGTCACCGACCCGAGCTCGATCTCCACCGTGGGCGCCGAGTCCCCCTGCGACTCGGCCGGTGCAGACGCGGGCGCCGCCGGGCGCCGCACGATGCGCTGTGCGGCGATCCCGTGCTGCTCGCGGAGCAGCCCCTCGACGCGGCCGAGCCGTGCGGCGGCGAGCTGCTGGATGCGCTGCGCCGTCGGTGCCGGCCGCTGTCCGAGCCACTCCTCCAGGGTCTTGGCATCGTCGGCGTCGAGCTCGTCCTTCTTGCCCTCCTCGTGCGCGGCGAGGGCATCACGGATGCGGTCGCGCATGCCGCGCTTCGGCAGGTTCTTCATGAAGCCGATGACGCCCTGGGGCGCGCCCAGCTCCTGGAGAAGGGCGTGCTCGCGCATCCAGCGGACGTCCGCGGCGGTGGGCGTCGTCTCCAGCGCGACGCCCAGGCCGGGACGATCACCCAGGAACTTCGCGAGCTGCCCGATCTGCTTGGCGCCTTCCTCGGTGAGCTCGTCACGTCCGAGCCGGAAGGTGATCGGCGCCGGCGCAGACGGCACCTTGTCGCCGGAGAAGATCGCGCCCACGAGCTTCAATGGCGACGTGAGCGCCCCCATCAGCGCCCGGCGCAGCGCACCGGCGATGATGGTGAAGTAGCCGATGTGCATACCCTGCTCGTCCCCCTCGACCGGGATGTCGAGCTTGATGTCACCCTGCAGGTCGCGCAGCAGCGCCAGCGCCATGGTGATCGGGATGCCGAACTGCTCCTTGAACAGCGAGTCACCCGCACGGCTGCCCAGGTCGAAGTCGTGCAGCGTCACGGTGCTCGCCGTGTCGTACTTTCCCTTGCCGAAGGAGGCCTTCGTCGTGAGGTCGAGGCGGCCGCGTCTGATGCTGTACGACGAGAACGTGGTCGCGTAGGGGTTGAACTGCTGGAGCGGGATCTCGCGGCCGTCGATCTGGACGGTGCCGCCGCTCGGCGTCAGCGCCCCGGTGATGACGATCTTGCCCTTCCGGGCGCTGGTCGCCGCCACCCGCAGCTGGCTCGCCGTCATCGCCGGCCAGCGGAGCTTCGTGATGTCGATGTCGAGCGCCGTCAGGCCGCCGTTGTAGAAGGGCCTCACGGTGCGGTCGGTCACGCCGATCTTGCCGTCCGTGAGGCGGAAGCGGTCGACGTCGAGCTCGAGCCCGGGCGGGGCGGATCCGCCCGCAGCGGGAGCAGGCGCAGGCGGTGGAGGCGGGGAGGCGGCCGGTGCCGGTGGCGGGGCGTGGGCCGGCGCGGTCTCGTTGGCGGCGGTGACCGCGACGGGAGGCGGAGGGCTCGGCGAGCCGAAGGACGGCAGCAGCAGGCCCTCTGCGACCCTGGTGACCTGCACCCTCGGCGAAGCGAGCGTGACCTCGCCCAGGCTGACGCGCGTCGGGCCCCCAGCGGGCCCCTGTGCGGCGAGGTCGTCGATCCCCACCGTGATGGCGCGCGCGCCGACCGCGAACTCCTTGGGGTCCGCTCCGGCGACGGCCGGCTCGGCGAAAGCCAGCCTGCCCTTCAGACGGAGGGCGCCGCTTCCGAAGCCCGGGGCGCCGGGACCCGGCGCGACCAGGTCGTCCAGGGTCACGTCCACGCCGCGCGCACGCACGTCGAGCTTGCCGGCGCGCTCCTCGTCGACCCGTGGCTCGGCGATCGTGAGCCGGGCGTCGCGCAGGCGAACGTCGCCGGGAGCTCCTCCCATCGCCCCGGGGACGAGCAGCTCGCCGATCCCGAGGTCGAAGCCGCGGGCCTGCACGTCCAGGGTGCTCGGCTGGGCGCCGGTCACCCGTGGCTCCGCGACGGAGAGCTTCGCCTTCGCAAGGCGCATCGGGGCGGTGACCTTCGTGTGGTCGGTCGCGAGGAGTCCGGGCAGCACGAAATCGCCCGCCGCGAAGTCGAGCTTGCGGATGCCGACGTCGAGCGCGCTTCCACCGGCGTCGCCCACCAGGAGATCGCCCACCGCCAGCTTTCCACGCAGGCGCAAGGAGCCACCGTCCGGCGGTGGCGTTCCGACTCCTGGCAGCGTCATCTCGTCGATGCCTGCGTCGAGCGAGCCTGCGCGGAGATCGATCTTGGTCGGCTGCGTCCGGGCGACGCGCATGTCCTGCAGCGTGACCGTGCCGCCGGTGAGGCGCGCATCGGCGGTCGCCGGGGGGCCCGAGGCCGGGAGCGCTCCCGGCAGCACCAGCTGGCCGATGCCGAACTCCAGGCGTTTGGCGCCGAACTCGGTGGTCGGTCCGCCGGCGCCCGCGAGCTGGGCGTCGTCGAAGGCGATGGTGCCCTTCACGACCACGTCGCCTCGCGTCGGGGCCAGCACCCCCGCGGCGATCCCCAGGTCGGTGCCGAGGAGCGCGCTCTGCACGACACCGGGCGGGAAAGCCCCAGCGGTTGCCACGATGTCGGGCAGGGCGACGTGCTCCGCGCGCACCGAGCCGTCGAAGCCGACCGGCTGGATATGGGCCTTGCCGTCGAGCGTGATGGTGCCGCCGTCGCCGAGCGTGAGCACGAGCAAGATCGCGGCGGGATCCTCGCCCTCGCTGCGCACGTTCCTGGCCGTGAGCGTGCAGCCGGCGTCGAACGTCGCGTCCGGGCTGATGACGTGCAGAAGGGAGTCCCAGACCCGGATCAGACCCACGGACCATTGCCATGGCGTGGTTTCCGCGGTGGCCTGCGCCGGGGGCGGCGCAGGCGGAGGCGGCGTCGCGGCATCCGGGACCTGCTGACCGCTCCGGGCGTTCGGCGACTTGCCCGTTACCACCCTCTCGATGAACGGGAACACCACTCCCCCGCGTGCCCGCGTCACCAGGTACGAACCCTCGAGGTCGACGACGCGCACGACGGCGCGGTGCCCGGCCAGATCGATGGGATCGACCCGCACCGCGAGCCGCTTCCAGGCGAGCGCGGGGCCGTTCAGAACCGGGACGTCGAGGGTGAGGCCGTCGACGGTGACCTGGCCGCGCACCTCGTTGCGTCCGCCCGTTTCCAGCGTGTAGTCGAGCGCGCCGCCGAACTCCCCCCGGAGCTCGCTCCACCCCACATCGGGCACGTACACGCGGGTGCGGCGGAGCGGCAGCCGGCGAGCTTTCAGGTGCGAGGTCAGCGCGAAGCCGCCGTCGTCGCGCGGCAGCAGGGTGGCGTCGAGCACGAATCGCCCCTCGTCGACTCCCGCACGCAGCAACACGTGCGCCGGGCCGCCGTACACGTCGGGCCGGAAGGCGATGTCCTTCACCTCGAAGCTGCCGAGCGACAGCTCGATCGGCTCCACGTCGGCGATCGTCAGGTCGCGGAAGCGCACGCCGCCGTCGCTCAGCACGATGCGGTCGACGCCGAATCCCCAACCCGGCTTCGCCGGCGCTTTTTCCTTGGTGCCGGCCGGTTGCTCGGGGACGGGCTCGGTCGAGCTGGCGGGCACCAGGCCCATCAGGTTGATCTCGCCGTCCTGCAGGCGGTCGACCGCCACCCGCGGCGATTCGAGGACGACTTCCCGGAGCTGGATCGTCTTGCGCAGGAGTGGCAGCCAGCGGACGGCCGTTTCGAAACGCTTCCACGCGACGAGCGGCGGGTCGCCCGTGTCGTGCTCGGGGGACCAGCCGGTGGGATGCACGGTGACGTCGTCCAGCGCGATGCCGGCGCGGTAGAGCGCGAGGTCGACGTCGCCGATGTCCACCCGGGCATTGACCGCTTTCGAGGCCTGCGAGGCGAGGATCGGACGCAGGGCATATGGCAGGACCACGCGCAGCACGAGGACCGCTCCCAGCACGGCGAGCCACAGACGCCGGGAGCGGAGACGGGCCGGCCATGCGAAGCGGCGTGCCATGGACGCGTCCGGGTCGCTGATGCCCCTTCACTAACAGTCAATTCACGCCCTTGACAGGCAGGGGCCAGAATTGTACTGAACGGTCGGTATGTCGTCCCGCGAGGGGGTCCCGACGGCCGCGGCACCGCGCCGTCAGATGCTGGCGGCCGCCATCGATTGCTTCGCCCGCCACGGCTATCAGGGCACCTCGATCGCACGCATCGCGCGCGAGGCAGGCGTCACCAAGGGCGCGCTCTACTATCACTTCCGGGACAAGGAAGACCTGCTCTTCGCGGCGGTCACGGAGCGGGTCGGCGAGTTCGAGCGCAAGGTCCTGCGCGACGTCGGTCCGTCTCGCGATGCGCTGACCACGCTGCGCCGGGTGGTGGACGCGTGCTTCTTCCACGCCACGGTCTCCAACCACCGCCGCTTCATCATCACGCTCATGGTGGAAGCGCTCGACACCAACCCGCGGCTGTCGGAGGAGTTTCGCCGCATCCTGCGCGGGATGCGTTCCTTCCTGGCCGAGGTCGTTCGCCGCGGCCAGCACGAGGGATCGCTGCGCGCCGACGTCGACGCCGAGGCGGCCGCCGCGATGATCGCGGGTGGCATCATGGGCGCGGAGATCCAGCACTACCAGGACCCCGACGAGATCGACCTGCGCGCGGTTCTCGACACGCTCGTGGAGCAGCTGGCCGGCTGGCTGGCGCCCTCCCGTCGCGGGGCGAAGCCGGCAGCCTGAGGAGGCAACGCACGATGGTGAACTTCAGCCCCAGCGAGGACCAGGAGCTCCTCCGCCAGACCCTGGCGGATTTCGCGCGCGAGGCAGTACGGCCGCACCTGCGCGAATCCGACGAGAAGAGCGTGACGCCGCCCGAGCTTGCCGCCAAGGCGTGGGAGCTGGGTCTGGTGCAGGAGAGCATCCCCGAGGCACAGGGCGGCTTCGGCGGCACGCGCTCCGCGGTGAGCGGGACGCTGGTGCTCGAGGAGCTCGCATACGGGGGCCTTGCCCTGGCGCTCCACCTGGTGTCGCCGCGCCTGGTGACCGTGCCGCTGCTGGTGGCGGGCACCGAGGCGCAGCGCGCGCAGTGGCTCCCGAAGTTCTCCGGTGCGGAGTTCACCGCCGGCACCGCGGCCATCGTCGAGCCGCGCTGGGACTTCGATACCTCGAATCCGGCGACCCGCGCCGAGCGCAACGGCGGCGACTGGGTGCTGACGGGCGAGAAGTGCTTCGTGCCGCTGGCGGATCGCGCCGAGGTGGTGCTGGTGTACGCCGCCACCGGCGACGGGCTGGCAGCGTTCCTGGTCGAGCGCGGAGCCAAGGGGCTCGGCGTGGGCGAGCGCGAGAAGAACATGGGTGTGAAGGCGCTCGAGACGTTTCCCGTCACGCTGGACGGCGTCCGCGTTCCCGCCGCCGCCCGGCTCGGTGGCGATGGCGCCGACCTGAGGCCGTTGCTCGACGCGAGCCGCGTCGCGACCGCCGCGGCCGCGGTGGGCGTGGCCCGGGCGGCGTTCGACTACGCTCGCGAGTACGCCAAGGAGCGCAAGGCGTTCGGCGTGGCGATCGCGCAGAAGCAGGCGATCGCGTTCATGCTGTCGAACATGGCGATCGAGATCGACTCCATGCGGCTGCTCACCTGGGAGGCGGCCTGGCGGCTCGACAAGGGGCTGCCGGCCACGCGCGAGGCCGTCCTCGCCCGGCAGTACGCGGCGGACCAGGTGCTCAAGATCGCCGACAACGCGCTCCAGGTGCTGGGTGGCCACGGCTACATCCGTGACCATCTCGTGGAGCTCTTCCTGCGCGACGCGCGCGGCTTCGCCGTCATCGACGGCCTGGCCATCGTCTGAGACGAGGAGACACGATCATGATCGACTTCGAGCTGTCCGACTCCACCCGCAACGCCCGCAAGATGACCCACATGGTCGCCGAGCAGATGATGCGGCCCATCTCGCGGCACTGCGACGAGAACGAGCACGAGAAGCCGTGGGATTTCATCAACACGATGTGGAGCGTCTCCAAGTCCACGTCGATGACCGGCAGCAGCACCGACGGCAAGGACAAGGAGGCGAAGAGAGCATCCTCCGAGGGCCGCACGCTGGCCATGGTGATCGCCGTCGAGGAGCTGTGCTGGGGCGACGTGGGACTGTACCTCTCGATCCCGAATCCGGGTCTGGGCGGCGCCGCGGTCGCGGCGGCGGGCACCGCCGAGCAGAAGGAGCGCTTCCTCTCGCGCTTCAAGGGCGAGAAGCCCACCTGGGGCGCGATGGCCATCACCGAGCCGAGCGCCGGCTCCGATTCGGCCGCCATCCAGGCCACCGCGAAGCGCGACGGCGACCACTGGGTGCTGAATGGCACGAAGATCTTCTGCACCAGCGGCCTGATGGCGGCGGAGAAGTCGGAGGGCTTCGTGGTGGTGTGGGCGTCGCTCGACCGCTCGGCCGGCCGCGCCGGCATCCGCGCGTTCGTCGTCGACGCGGGAACGCCCGGCATGTACGTGACCAAGGTCGAGGACAAGCTCGGCATCCGCGCCTCCGACACGGCGACGATCGTGCTGGAGGATTGCCGCATCCCGCTCGACAACCTCCTGGGCTCGGCCGAGGTCCCCAAGGCCAGCCAGGGCTTCAAGGGCGTCATGGCCACGTTCGACGCCACCCGCCCGATCGTGGCGGCCAGCGCGCTCGGCGTCGCGCGCGCGGCGCTCGACTTCGTGCGCGACACGCTGAAGGAGCGCGGCATCGAGGTCCGCTACGGCGCGCCGCCGCAGACGCTGACCGCGCTCGAGCGCGACTTCATGGAGATGGAAGCGCAGGTGCAGGCGGCCCGCCTGCTCACCTGGCGCGCGGCCTGGATGATCGACAACGGCATCAAGAACAACCTCGAGGCCTCGATGTGCAAGGCGAAGGCCGGCCTCGTGGTGACCTGGGTCACGCAGAAGGCCGTCGAGCTGCTCGGTCCACTGGGCTACTCGCGCTCGCTCCTGGTCGAGAAGTGGATGCGCGACGCGAAGATCAGCGACATCTACGAGGGCACGCAGCAGATCAACCAGCTCATCATCGCGCGGCGGATCCTCGGGTACTCGTCGGAGGCGCTCCGCTAGCCGGGAGATCGGGGCGGCCATCGCGTGCTCGACGACCTGTCCCGCGCGCTGTCTCGCGTTCCGGACTACCCGGAGTTCTTCACCCTCGACGAGCTGCGCGCGCGCGCCCGCGCGCTGGTGGCGCAGTTTCCCGGCGTGGCGCGGCTCGAGACCGTCGGTGCCTCGTCGGAGGGCCGGCCGATCGAGCTGCTCACCGTCGGGCACGGGCGCCGTCCCGTGCTGCTGGTCGGCGTGCCGCATCCGAACGAGCCGATCGGCACCCTGACCGTCGACTTCCTCACCCGCCTGCTGTGCGAGGACGAGGAGCTCCGGGCTCGACTGGACGTCACGCTGTACGCCGTGCCGGTCTCGGACCCCGACGGGCTCGTGCTCAACGAGGGCTGGATGAAGGGGACGTTCTCTCCCCTGCGCTACGCGCTCGAGTTCTACCGGCCGCCGCATCGCGAGCAGGTGGAGTGGAGCTTCCCGGTCGACTACAAGACGCTGCGCTTCACCACGCCGACGCCCGAGACGGCGGCCGTGATGCGCGTCATGGAGCGGGTGCGGCCGCAGGTGTTCTACTCGCTGCACAACGCGGGGTTCTGCGGAGTCTACTTCTACGTCTCGCACGAGCGCCCCGCGCTCTTCACCGCCCTGCACGGGCTCGTCGCCGGCCAGGGGCTGCCGCTCCATCGTGGCGAGCCCGAGGTCCCGTATCTGAAGACGCTGGCGCCGGCGGTCTACGAGCTGTTCTCGATCGAGGACACCTACGAGTACCTCGCTCGCACGCTCGACGAGGACCCGGCGGCGATCATCGAGGCCGGCACCTGCGCGGACGACTGGCTGAAGCGCGTGTGCGACGCGTTCTCGATCGTGTGCGAGCTGCCCTACTACACCGCGCCGGCCCTCGAGGACACGTCGCCCGCGGAGATGACCCGGCGCGAGGCCGTGCTCGCCGGTACCGCCCGCGGGCTCGCGCTGCACGGCGAGAGCGCCGCCTTCTTCGAGCGCATCGTCGGCCGCGTGCCGGACCATCGCCTGACCCGCTCGGTGCGCGACTACCTGGCCAAGGCGCCGAAGCGCCTGGCGGCGGAACGCGCCAACGCCCAGGCACCGGCGTACGCACGAACTGCCACGCGTGCCGAGGCGATGGACGCGACCGTGTGCAGCGTCTTCTACCACACGCTCTACCTGGGCGAGGTGTACCGGCTGGCACGCATGGTCGCCGCGGCCGACGTCGCCGACGCGGTGCGCGCTCGGCTCGCCGTGCTGACGGCCGAGGTCGAGCGCGAGAGCGCGCTGCGGACGTTGCCGCTGCGTCCCCTGGTCACGGTCCAGGCGGGCGCCGGGCTGCTCGCCCTGACGACGGGCGAGGACTGAGTCGACGCGCAGGGAACCCGCGCGGCTTCATATGGCGGAGGTTTCAGTGCCGTCGGCCCGACGTATTGGACGGCCGGGCCGGCCGGCCCGTATGGTCCATCCTGCGATCGCTTTGCGCGGCGCACGCCAGGAGAGGAGAAAGCATGCGTTCCAGTAGCACGAAGCGCCCCCGGGGGATGATGATCGTGACCACGGGCCTCACCTTGGGGCTGATCCTGGCGACGCTGGCGCCGCCGGCGATGTCGGCCGAGGTCGCGGTCGAGTTCCAGCGGCTCGACGGCTTCGTGTCGCCGGGCACTCCGGCCGAGCTCAACAAGGTCGGGGTTCTGAAGGTGGGTCCGCCACGCGCGCGCAACGTGCTCGTGCTCAATCCCGGGACGTCGGCCAGCGCCGCCTACTTCGCGCCGCTCGCCAAGACCATCGTGGCCAGGGCGAAGGGCTGGCAGGTGTGGGCCGTCGAGCGCCGGGAGAACCTGCTCGAGGATCACACCGTGCTCGACCGGGCCAAGCAAGGAATGGCCACCGGGCAGGAACTCTTCGACTACTACCTCGGCTGGCTCAGCGACCCGAGCATCACGAACCACATCCAGTTCATCCCGGACGCCGACGTCGCGTACGCGCGGCAGTGGGGCATGAACGTCGAGATCGAGGACCTTCGCCGCGTGGTCAAGCTGGCGCGGAAGGGCGGCCGGAAGGTCGTCCTGGGAGGCCACTCGCTGGGTGGCTCGATCACCGCGGCCTACGCCACGTGGGACTTCGACGGGAAGCCCGGCGCCAAGGGGCTCTCCGGTCTGGTGTTCATCGACGGTGGCAGCAGCCCGAGCCCGGTGACGCCGGAGAGAGCGACCGAATCGCTCCAGGCGCTGGAGAACGGATCGCCGTGGCTGAGCTTCGGTGGCATCCCCGCACCCTTGGCGGGTCTCTTCAGCGCCAGCGGCTCGCTCGGCGCCCTGCTCGACCCGGACTCTCCCTCGCTCGGTCAGGCATGGCCGCTGCTGCCGGCCAATCTGAAGCCCCCCGTCCGGGTCACCAACCTGGCGCAATACGGATACGCGCTGGACACCGAGACCTCGCCCCCCTCCCTGATCGCGGCCCAGGGGCACCTCGGCCACCTCGCCGCGAGCGGCAACCCGCGCGGCTGGGATCAGGCGGGCGAGATCACACCCATCCAGCGCTTTGCCGAGATGTTCTCGGGAATCGGCTTGCCGAGCCTGGACGGCACCGCGTGGTATCACCCGATGCGTCTGACGATCGACTCCGGTGCAATCGCGGCCGGCAACCCGAACCCGGCGCAGAGCATCCTCGACGTCCATGCGACCCACGGGCACGACCTGCCGAAGAAGCTTCGCATCTATGCGTTCGGGGCGGCGCTCGGCGGTCAGAGGGTCCTCGACGCGGCGACCATCCTCGCCGGCCAGTCGGGCATTCCCGAGCGTCACCTGACGCTGATCGATCGCCACGAGACCTACGCCCACAACGATCCAAATTCCGCCAGCCCGCAGAACGACTTCGTCGACGGCCTGGTGCCGTTCCTGACCAGGATCAGGCGGGGCGGGCGCGGCTAGGAGAGCGACCCGAGACTTCGTCTCGGGTCGAGACGGAGGGCGGGAATGGACTGCATGAACAATGCGAACGTCGTGCCGCGGCCGGCGTAGCCGGCGCGGCAAACGTTCCGGAGTGCGACTCTGGAGCTGAGAACGGCATGCGTGTGGGCCGGTCAGCACCCATTGGGATGGAGCATCTCGAGCTCGACGTACGGGCCGGCGCGGAGGCTCGCCGGTGACGGCGCACGGGTCGGCGCCGCTGGACGGCCTATCGGGGCTCGGTTATCGTCCGCGCCTCGCGGATGGAGTACCGCCCGAAGCCTCGCGATACCTCGGCGGTGACCCTGCCGGAGGGGCTCAAGCAGCTGACCGAGCAGCTTGCCGAGCAGGCGCACGAGACGTGGGCCGAGCGGCGGATGCGGGAGGGCTGGCAGTACGGGTCCGCCCGAGACGATGAGCTGAAGCGGCACCCCGATCTCGTTCCCTACGGCGAGCTACCCGAGTCGGAGAAGGAGTACGACCGTGCCGTCGCGCTCCACTCCGTGAAGACGGTGCTCGCGCTGGGATATCGGATCGATCCGCCGGAGCGCCGGGATGCCGAGGAGGCCACGATCGAGCTCGCGCTCCGGCGCCTGCGCGGTGGCGAGCGCCTGGTAGTCTCCGACCTGATCGGGCTCTGGCGCTCGGTGACGGACGCCGCCTCGCCGAGCTCACCCGAGGTCTTCGTCCTTCTCGCCAACCGGCTGCTCGCGCTGGACGAGCCACTGGTCGCCTACGACGTGGTCCACCACGGTCTCGAGCGCTTCCGCGATCACGTGCGATTGCGCCAGCTCCGTGCCGTCGCCCTCAAACGCAGCGGAGCAGCCGCAGCGGCGAATGCGATCGCCAGCGCGCTGGTTGCCGAGGACCACGCCGACGGCGAGACGCTCGGCATCCTGGCGAGCACGCACCGGGTTCTGGCGCGACAGGCGCGAACGCGACGCGAGCGCGATCAGGAGCTCGAAACGGCGCAGCTCGCCTACGAGCGGGGCTATCGGGTGGCGGTCGCGAATGGTGCCCTGGACGACGCGATCTATGCGGGCATCAACGCCGCCTCGGTCGCCTTCCTGCTCGGCCGCGAGCGCGCGGCGCAGGCGACCGCGGGCGAGGTTCAGCGGCACTGCGAGGCGCGCCTCGCAGACGGCGCAGACTACTGGGCCGAGGCATCCTTCGCCGAGGCGGCGCTCGTCCTCGGCGACCTGGAAACCGCCCGGAGCTGGTATGCGCGCGCTGCCGCGACCGGTCGCGGCCACTACGCCAACCTCACGGCCACGCGCCAGCAGGCACGCGAGCTCCTGCGCCACCGCGGCGACGATGAGCACGGCCTGGATGTCTGCTTCGGCATACCGGTGGTGATCGCGTTCTCGGGCCACATGGTCGACGCGCCGAACCGCTGGCGGCCGCGCTTTCCCGCTGCGCTCGAGCCCCGGGTCGCGAGCGCCATCGAGGCGGCACTCGAACCGCACCCGGAGATCATCGCGTACGGGGGGGCCGCCGGCGGGGCCGACATTCTCTTCCTCGAGGCCGCCCTCGCCCGGGGAGGCCAGGTGAACGTGGTCATCCCCGGTCCGATCGAGAGGTACCGCGAGGAGAGCGTCCCGGCAGCGGGCTCCTGGCGCGCGCGTTTCGATTGCATCCTCGAGCGCGCCGCCCATGTCGAGCTGGTGGATCGTCGCGGCCCCGCCGGTGATGCCAGCAGCTTCGAGTATGCCAACCTGATCACCGCGGGTCTCGCCAAGCTGCGCGCCGAGCAGCTCCACACCGACCTGCTCCCGCTCGCGGTGTGGGATGGGAGACCCGGCGACGGACCGGGCGGGACGGCGAGCGTGGTCGCGCAGTGGCGGGCGCACGGCCCCGAGCCCGAGGTGATCGATCTGCGGTCGATGCTGGCCGGGCTCGGCGCGGCGGCGAGGTCCGGCGGCGGTCGCACGCCCGCCCGGCGGCGTGGGAGCACACCCTCCCGCCGGCGGCAGCGAATCCTCGCCATGCTGTTCGCGGACGTCGTCGGCTTCTCGACGCTGGACGACGAGCACATTCCCCGCTTCGTCGCGAAGCTCATGGGTGCCGTCGCCCGCCTCGGGCGCCGCCGCCCCGGCGCCGTGCTCTCGCGCAACACCTGGGGAGACGGTCTGTACTACGTGTTCCGCTCCGTCGCCGAGGCCGGGCGCTTCGCGCTCGACCTCCGCGACATGGTCGTCGCCACGGACTGGACGCGTCACGGGTTCCCGCACGCCCTCAACCTGCGTATCGGCCTGCACGCCGGCCCGGTGTACGTGCTGCCCGACCCGGTGCTCGGGCGCAGGACCTACAGCGGAACCCACGTCAACTGGGCGGCCCGCATCGAGCCCATCACCGTGCCGGGACAGGTCTACGCCAGCCTTCCCTTCGCGGCCCTGGCGGCCGTGGAGGACGTACGCGCGTTCGCCTGCGAGTATGCCGGGATGATCCCGCTCGCCAAGAAGTTCGACACCGTCCCCGTGTACCGCGTGAGCCGGCATCGGGCGCGCTAGCCTCGCCAAGAGAAGGCCCGCCAAGAGAAGGCCCACCGGGAGAAGCGTCATGTCCGACCTTCGGGTCCGCCCCGCCGAGCCGACCGACCTCGCGCGCTTGACGGCGATCTACAACCACTACGTCGCGGAGACCGCGATCACCTTCGACATCGACAGGCGCGAGGCCGAGGAGCGCCGCGGCTGGTACCTCGACCACACCTCCGGACCCGGGCATCGCCTCCTCGTCGTCGAGGAGGGAACGAGTCTCCTCGGGTACGCCGGGAGCGGCACGTTCCGCGCCAAGCGCGCGTACGACACGACGGTCGAGACGACCGTCTATCTCGACCCGGCGGCGACCGGGCGCGGCCTCGGCACCCTGCTCTACGCCGCGCTGTTCGATTCGCTGGCGGGCGAGGACGTCCATCGAGCCGTAGCCGGGATCACGCTGCCCAATCCGGCGTCTCTGGCGCTGCACCGCCGCTTCGGGTTTCGCGAGGTGGGCGTGTTCAAAGAGAACGGACGCAAGCTCGGGCGCTACTGGGACGTCGCCTGGCTCGAGCGGCCGGTTTGACGTGGGCTACCCGGCCGGCGCGACCAGCACCTTCAGCGCGCCAGGTCTGCCGGCGTGGGCGAAGGCCTCGATGCCCTCCGCGAGCGGGTAGACGGCCTCGACCAGAGGCGCAACCTGGACCGTGCCTGCCACGAGCGCGGCGAGCGCGGGCGCGAACGGCCCGCAGCGCGAGCCGAGGACGGTGACCTCGTTCACCACCGCCCGCGTGAGGTCGACGCGGTGCTCGGCAGCGATCGTCGTCTTGAGCACCACGGTCCCGCGCGGCCGGACCAGGGCAAGGGCCGCCGCCAGCCCGCTGGAAGACCCCGTGCTGTCGACGACCAGGTCGGCGTCGGGCGCGGGAGGGCCGGTGTCGAGCCCGAGCCGCCTCGCGAGCGCGAGCTTCTCGCCGTGACGCCCCGCGAGCGTGACGCGTGCGCCGGCGCCAGCGAGCACCTGCGCGACGAGGAGCCCGAGCTTGCCGTCCCCCAGCACGACGACACGCCGGCCGCCGACGTCGCCGAGCTGCTCGAGGATCTCGAAGGCGGCGGCAACGGGCTCGGCGAAGACGGCGGTCGCGTCCGGGAGCTCGTCGGGCACCCGGTGCAGGACGCGCGACGGAACCGCCAGCAGCTCGGCGAAGGCGCCGTCGGCGCGCACGATGCCCTGCACCCGGCGCGTCGGGCAGTGGCGCGCCAGCCCGCGGAGGCACGCTGCGCACCGTTCGCAGCCGAAGTTGATCTCGCCGACGACGCGAGCTCCGGAGAGCGCGGGATCGGGCGCTGCCACCACTTCCCCGACCCACTCGTGCCCCGGCGTTCCCCGGAAGCCGAGGTAGCCGCGACAGATCTCGAGGTCGGTGCGACAGATGCCGGCCAGCCGCACGCGTACCAGGGCCTCCCCCGGACCGGCCACCGGGTCGGGCAGGTCCGACGGGAGCCGGAGCCGATCACCGTCCCATCGCAGCGCTCGCACGGCTCCGCGAGGCTACACCCGTCGCGGCTGGTGGCAATGGCCGCACGCGTCGAGCTAGCAGAGCTCGCATGATGCAGTTCGAGCTCACGGCCCGGTGCGGCGTCTCACCTACAAGGCCGCGTGGCCGATCGACCAGGGAATAACGGCGCCGATCCTCTCGTCCTATGCCAAGGCCTTCGGAGCCGATCACGCCATGAAGATCACCACCGATGCCGTCCAGATCTTCGGCGGCTACGGCTACATGAAGGAGTATCCGGTCGAGAAGCTCATGCGGGACGGCAAGCTGCTTCAGATCCACGAAGGAACCAGCCAGATCCAGCGGGTGGTGATTGCCCGGAACCTCCTGAAAGGGTGATTCGACTTTCTGAATTGACATCTCTGGCCTGGCACGGCTAGAGGACAGCCATGGGGTGGGAGAACAACGTACCGGGTGTACGGCTCGACTGGTCGATCTGGATCAAGGGATTGGGCAAGCAGGCGCGTCGCGTCCGCGAGTTCCTCGGGTTGTCCCAGGAGCAGGTGGCCAGACTCGCCGGCGTGAGCCAGGGAGCGGTGAGCCGCTTCGAGGGAGGCCGGGGGCTCGCAACCCCCCTTCTCGTCGTGATGAAGGTGAATGCCGCGTTGCGTAGCGGCGTGGCGGCGATGGATCACGACGTGCTCTCCGACGATGCGCGGCGCCTGTTCTCGTTCGAGGCCTACGGCTTGCAGGAGAATCCCGATGCGGCTCCTCCGATGACGAAGGAGCCCGAGCTGGAGGAACTGATCCGGCTCTACCGCGACCTGCCCGAACGACAGCGCCAGCGCCTCCTGACCGTCGTTCGCGCCACCGCGGCGGCGCTCGGGGCGCCGGAGGCGGCGGTCGTCCGGGAGCACCTGCAATCGAACGTCGCGGACTCCCCGCTCTGATCGCGGCGCCGGTTGACCCTCGCGCGCACCTCTCGTAAGGGAGGCGCGCCATGGCCGTGGTTCGCAAGCAGCGCGGGCATTTTCTCGAGGATTTTCGCCCGGGCGACGTCTATCGCCACAAGGGCGGCAAGACGATCACCGAGGGGTTGTTCGCCATCTTCACCGACTTCTCGATGACGACCAACCCGCTGTCGAAGAACGCCCGCTACGCGCGTGCCTACGGGTTCGACGGTCTGGTCGTCCCGCCGGGGCTCGTCATGCTGGCGGTGTTCAGCCAGAGCGTGGAGGACGTCTCGGAGAACGCTCGGGCCAACCTCGAGTACATCGACATGCGCTTCGGGGTGCCGGTCTACCTCGGTGACACCCTCGAAGCCGAGACCCTCGTTCTCGGCGTGAAGGGCTCGTCGAGCAATCCGATGCTCGGCGTGGTGCACGTCCAGACCACGGGCCGCAACCAGGACGGCGACGTGGTGCTGACCTTCCAGCGCAAGGTCCAGGTGTGGAAGCGCGATCGTGACGCTTCGCTGCACGAGCGCGAGGTCGCGCCCGCGCGCATCGAGGCCTCGCTCACGCTGCCGGCGTACGACCCCGCGCGCCGCTACGGCGATCTCGCCCACCTCACCAACGACGACTCGTATCTCGAGGACTTCACCCCCGGCGACGTCGTCGAGCACTCGCGCGGGCGTGTGGTCACGACCGACCACGTCATGCTCACCGGCATCCTCGACAACACCTCGCAGGTGCACTGCAACCAGTGGATGGTGTCGCAGGATCCGGATCGATTCGTCGGCGGACAGCTGATCGTTTTCGGCGGCATCCCGTTCAACCTCTGCCTCGGCATCTCGTCCGCCGACCTGGGCGACAACTCGCTGGGCGACATCCGCTACGCCACCGGCAGACACACGGCGCCGATCTTCGCAGGCGACACGGTCTTCGCGAGCACGGAGATTCGCGGCATCGCGGATTTTCCGGGGCGTGCCGACCTCGGTGTGCTGAGCGCGACGTTGCGCGGCCACAAGTTCGCCAAGAAGGACGACCGGGTCGAGCGGATCGAGATCTTCTACCTCGAGCGCGAGATCGCCGTGAAGCGCCGGAGCCACTACACCGTCTGATCTCCGCGCTCGTGCGCACGGTCGGACTGCTGCTCGCACTCGCCGGCGTGGCGCTCGCCGTCCGCAGTGCGGCGCTCCTCGCCGGCCGCGGGCGGCCACGGCGCGGCCCGACCCCGGCGTTCGTGATCGCGGGACCGTACCTGCGGCTGCGCAATCCGCTGCTCGCCGGTCTGATCGTGGCGCTCGCGGGCGTCGCCCTGTGGCGCGAGTCGGGAACGTTGCTCGTGCTCGCCGGCGCCGCCGCCTGGGCGGCGCACTGGTGGGTCACGCGCGTCGAGGAGCCGGACCTGCGGCGGCGCTTCGGCGTCGCCTACGAGGCCTACCTGCGAAGCGTGCCGCGCTGGATGCCGCACCGCCGCCGCGCGCCCACGTGACGCGGCGGCGCCACCGACGCTCAGCGATCCAGCAGCTCGCGGGCGCCCGGGCTCGCGGCGGCGTCACGGTCGAGTCGGGCCGCCTCGACGACCCAGCGCTCGAGGCGCGCGCGATCGTTCACCTGGCGCGACAGATCGACGAGCGTGCGCACGGCTTCCGGGCGTGCCGCGGGATCGTCGGCCGCGCGCTCCAGCTCGTCGAGGGCGGCCCGTGTCTCCCCGGCCTTGGCCAGCGCCAGGGCGCGGTTGTAGCGCGCCCGGGGATAGCTCGGGTCCTCGGCGAGGCAGCGCTCGAGGGCGCGGGCAGCGTCGTTCCAGCGCCCGAGCTGGCCGTAGAGCAGGCCGAGCGCGAAGGCGCTCTCGGGTACCGGATCGGTGGACAGCAGGGTCTCCAGCTCGGCGGCGGCCTCTTCCGCTCGTCCCTGCTGGGCCAGCAGCAGGGCGAGGTTGTGGCGGGCCTGGATCGAGCGTGGCCACAGCCGCAGCGCCGCGCGATACGCGCGCTCCGCCTCCTGCGGCTCTCCCCGTGCGCCCGCGAAGATGGCGAGGTTGTAGTTGGCCTCGGGCGTGTCCGCGCCGAGCTCCTGGCTGGCGCGCCAGTCGGCGGTCGCGGCGGCGAAGCTGCGCTCCGCCTCGGGCGAGAGCGTGTCCGGCGCGGCGCTGCTCAGCCCGAGCGCCGCGTGCAGCCGCACCGTGCGCGCCGGGTCGTCGAGTGCGCCGACCAGGGCGTCGTGCGCGTCGGGCGCCAGCGCCGGACGCTGCGCGAGCGCCCAGGCCGCTCCGCCGCGCACGAGCGGATCGGGATCGCGAAGCGCCGCGAGCAGTGCGTCCGTGACGCCGCTGCTGGTCGGAAAGCGGGCGAGCAGGCGCGCGGCGCTGGCGCGTCGAACCGTGTCGCCCGGCTTTCCGACCAGCGCGATCAGTCCGGGGACGCTCTCCGGATCGCCGCCGCGCGCGCTCGCGATGGTCGCGGTCGCATCCCGGCGTTGCGCGCGCACCGTGCCGTCCGGATACCAGGCGCGCACGTGCTCGGCGGCCCACGCCGCGTCGTGATCGGTGTGACAGCGGTTGCACGCGTTGGGAACGCCGAGCGCCAGCGTGGCTTCCGGATCCGGACGCGAGAAGGAATGGTCGTGGCGCGGATCGCGCTGCATGTACACGGTGATGGGCATGTGACAGCCGGTGCACTGCGCGCCGGGGGTGCCGGAGGGGTGATGGGTGTGCCCTTCCTCCTCGTACGTCTTGGCATGACACGTGCGACACATCTCGTTGCCGGGCTTGAGCGTACCGTTGCCGTGCGGGTCGTGGCAGTTCCAGCAGCGCACCCCCTCGGCGTACATGCGGCTGCCCTGGAACGAGATCAGCTCGTACAGCTCGTCGCGCACCTGGCCGTCAGGATAGTAGGCGTCGGTGTCGAGCAGCTCGGGCTCGTAGGCGTCGAGGAAGGACTGCTGTCCGGGGGTGAAGTGGGCCCGCTCGACGCGACGGCTGTGACAGCTCCCGCAGGCGGCGAGGAGCAGCTCGGGATCGCGTCCGGTCCAGGGATCGGCGCCGCCCGATGTACGCGCGCGCACGTGGGGCTCGCCGGGGCCGTGGCAGGCCTCGCACCCGACGCCCATCTCGGCCCAGCGCGTGTCGTACGTGTCGCTCGCCGGCTGGTAGCCCTTGTCGAAGCCGGTGGTGTGGCAGAAGATGCATTGCGCGTTGGCCGTCATGCCGCGGTTGGTCCAGTGGCCCCAGTCGGCGGGTGTGCGCGCGTCCCCGGCGAAGAGATCGAACCAGTCTCCGCGCTGCACGTCGAACGCCAGCGGAAGCGCCTGGAACCGTCCGGGCGCGAGCGGCCCGACGTACTGCTCGACGTTGCGGTGGCCGAGCGCATAGGCAAGAGCAACGTCCGTGTCGTGGTCGAGGCTCTTGCCGAGCATGGCGAGCTGCCCGTCGCGTACGACCATCGGGCCATCGTCGTGCGGGTGCGCACGGAGCGCCTCGCCCGGCGATGCCGTCAGCATCGCGAGATGATGGTCGGATTTCTCCCACGACCGGTACTCGCTCTCGTGGCAGTCGCGGCAGCGCGTAGAGCCCACGTACGGCGTGGAGCGGCTCGGCTCTGTCGTGCGGCATCCCAGCGCCGTTGCCAGACCGCCGAGCGCCAGCGCGAGAAGCAGCGCGCGTGATGCGGGCACGACATTCAGCATACCAGCATCTCGCCGCGACGGAAAAACAGTTGACACCGGTCGCGGCCGCACCGTAACTCTATGTGGACGATGCGATCCCGGCGCTCGGTGCGTGCTGTCTTGACTGTTTGTCTGGTCGCGTCGCTCGCCGGATCCGCCGCCGCCGTCAAGCTTCCCTTCAAGTGGGCGCGCCGCGTGCCGAAGAGCTGCGAGGCGACGGGCGTCTTCTACTCCGCTCAGCACCGTTCCGGAGCCCGGCCGTGCTGCGCGTCGGCCGTCGGCATGTGCCCCGGCGGCGCGGCGTGTCCGCCGAGCGGAACGTGCGCCGATGGCGCGTCGTGCTTCCCGATCCCACCGCTGACGCTGACCAACGTGGTGCTGATGATCTCGGACGACCAGGGCGAGTGTCACTACGGCAGCGCCGGGGAGTGTCGCAGCGTACAGACCGGTACGCCCGTGCGCGCGCCCGCGACTCCCAACCTCGACCTGCTCTCCGGGTACGGCACCGTCTTCCCCGTCGCCCACAACACCGCGCCGTGGTGCTTTCCGTCCCTCGCCAGCATCCTCACCGGTCGCTACCAGAAGAGCATGGAACGCCAGCGCAGGCCCGCGACCGTCTTCGGCACCGTCGCGACGTCGCTGCGCTCGCTCGACGACAACCCCTTCCTGCCCGACGACCCGTACAACGCCGGCAACAAGGTGGGCGGCTACTGCACGTTCCTCGGCGGCAAGCTCACCGGGTCGATCGGCGACAACGGCTTCGACGCCCGCGCCCGCACCGGAGAGCGCGTCTTCGGGCGAACCGATTGCACCGCCGCCGCTCCGGGCGCGCCCCCACGCTGCGGCAGCGATCTGAAGACGCCGTACGATCCCCAGAGCATCTTCCACCTGGGCGACATGTTCGGCTTCCTCGACTCCCTGTTCTATCGCGTTCCGAACTCGGCGCCGGCCGAGTTCCGCGTGCAGCCCTTCTTCGTCTGGTACGCGCCGCGCATCCCCCATCAGCCGCTGCGCTCGCCGCAGCCGATCCTCGACTACCTCTTCGGCAAGGCGCCCTCGTACCCGCTGGGCGGCCTCTTCGACCTCGGCAGCCTGTGCACCGGCTCGTCCTGCCCGCCGACCGTGACGGCGATGCACGAGACCAACTTCGGCGACGTCTTCGCCATGTTCGGCAACGTCTGGTGGATGGACGACGGCGTGCGCGAGATCCGCAAGTACCTCGCTCGCGCCAGCGAGCCGCACTGCATCTCCCCCACCGGCAGGAGCATGTTCGACGTCAGTTCCGCGGCGTGCCCCGGTACCTGGGCCGCCAGCATCACCCCGAGCCTGCCCGAGCACACGGTGATCATGCAGCTCTCCGACAACGGCTGGCACCTGCCGAACTCGAAGCACGAGTTCACCGAGAACGGCTATCGCACGCGGCTGATCGTGTTCGACCCGACCGCGCTGCCGTCGGTTCCGGGCTGGGACGTCACCCAGGAGGCGATTCCGCCGGCGCAGGAGAATCACGCGCTGGTGCATTCCACCGACATCTACGCCACCGCCGTGGGCTACGCCCTCAACACGCCGCCGGGGTCCCAGCTCTGTCCCAAGGCCGCCGACGGCACGCGTTGCGACGGGAAGGACCTGCGCGGGCACCTCGCGACGACACCCGGCGGTCCCGCCGCGCCCGAATCGCTGCGGCGCGCGCTCTGCGGACACGACACGCAGCGCAGCACCGGACCCGACAACCTGCGCTACCTGCTCACCCGCGAGGGATCGGTCGGACGCTGCACGCTGCTCTCCGCACCGGCGTGCGCGAGCGACGCCCAGTGCCCCGGCGGCCGGGTGTGTCTCGGCGGCCACTGCATGACCGCCAGCGAGCCGGCCTGCGCCAGCAACGCCGCCTGCCCGACCGGCGCGGTCTGCTTCGGCGGCAAGTGCCGCGCGGCACCGTCATGCACCGACGACGCCGACTGCTCGGCCCTGTTCCCGGGTGCCAGCTCCGCCTGCGTCGAGAAGGACACCCGCTGGTGCCGCAACGACCCCAGCGTGCGATGCACGACGCGGAACGACTGTCCGCCGTGCCCGGACGGTGGTGCCTGCCGGCGGCTCTGCGAGCCGCGCCGGCTCAAGTTCTACTTCGCCCCCGTGGGGGGCGCGAAGGCCGCCGAGCTGAGCGATCTCTTCCTCGACCCCGACGAGCCCGGCCTGCACAATGCCACCATCGGCTCGACCAAGCTGGTCAACGAGATGTCGAACCTGAGCGGGCCGTACGGCGCCAAGATGCAGCGGGTGAACTGCTGTGTCGACGACTGGTGGTCCGAGCCGGCCAGCATCGGGACCATCTGCTCGGGTGGCTGTCCGGCCGACCTTACCTGCAATCAGTGACGCGCCGTTCCGGTGTCCGGCGCCTTGCGACGGCACCGGGGCCCGGCTACCGTCCGCCCGGCCATGACCGACTTCCGCGCCAGCGGCGAAGCGGTGCCGATCGAGAGCATCGATCAGCTCGTCGACGAGTTCCACGCGGCGGCGAAGCCGCGCGAGCGCTGGCTCATCGGGACCGAGTACGAGAAGCTGGCGGTCGACCCGCGCAGCGGCCGGGCGGCGCCCTTCTCGGGCCCGCGCGGCATCGAGACGCTGCTGCGCGAGCTCGCCGAGCGCTTCGGGTGGGAGCCGACCGAGGAAGCCGGGCGGACGATCGCGCTCCTGCGCGACAAGGCTTCGATCACGCTGGAGCCCGGCGGACAGGTCGAGCTCTCCGGCGAGCCCTGCGCCACCCTCCACTGCACGCGCGATGAGCTGGCGACGCACGTGCGCGAGCTGTCGGAGATCGGCGCCGAGCTCGGCATCGCGTTCCTGGGACTCGGGATGCAGCCCGTCAGCACGCTCGACGAGATCGAGTGGGTGCCGAAGCAGCGCTACGCCATCATGCGCGACTACATGCCCCGCGTCGGGACGCTGGGGCACCGCATGATGAAGCAGACGGCCACCGTACAGGCCAACATCGACTACGCCGACGAGCGCGACGGCATGCGAAAGCTGCGGGTGGGAATGGCGACCGCGCCCCTGGTGAACGCGATGTTCGCCAACTCGTGCATCTCGGAGGGCAGGCTGAACGGCCAGATGAGCTACCGCGGCTACGTCTGGACCGACACCGACCGCGCCCGCTGCGGCCTGCTTCCCTTCGCCTTCCGCGACGGCGCGTCGTTCGCCGAATACGTCGGGTGGGCGCTCGACGTGCCGCTCTACTTCGTGCTGCGGCGGGGGAAGTATCTCACCGGGGCGACGGGGACCCCCTTCCGGCGCTTCCTCGAGCACGGCATCGGCGGCGAGCGCGCCACGCTCGACGACTGGCGCCTTCACCTGACGACGCTCTTCCCCGAGGTCCGCCTGAAGGGCTACATCGAGCTGCGATCGGCCGACAGTCAGACCCCCGATCGCGTGCTCGCCGTGCCCGCGCTCGTGAAGGGGGTCTTCTACGAGCAGGACTGCCTGGACGCTGCCTTCGACCTGGTGAAGCGCTGGTCGTTCGAGGACTGCGTCAGCCTCTACGGCGAGGTGACCCGGGAGTCCATGCGGGCGCGGATGAAGGGCATCCAGGTGCTCGAGCTCGCCCGGGAGCTCGGCGCCATCGCCGAGGAGGGGCTCCGCCGGCAGGCCGCCCTCGACTCGGAGGGGCGGGACGAGCGGATCTACCTGGAGGGGCTGCGAGAGGCGCTCTCGGCCGGCAAATCGCCCGCCCAGGGGCTGGCCGACCGGTGGACGGGGGCCTGGCATGGGGAGGCCGGCCGCCTGGTCGAGGCCACCGCATTTCCGACCCCGGGCGCAAACCCGCCTTGAAACTTCGGCCTTGGTAGGGGATAAGGCCCACTAATCCGGCATCCCAGGCGTTTTCATCCTAGGGGCTGTTCTTTCGGAACGTTGGGGATGATAGCGAATTAGGACAGTTCCGCCGTCCCACCAGGTGGTGGGCTCCTGCCCGAGTGGAGGAGGGGTCGATGGTTGCAAGGGGCAAACGGGGGTTCTCAGGCGGGCACGATAGGTTGGCTGGATTGTTCGAACCCGACGTTCTTCTACCGGCGCAGTACTTCGCGGCATTTCGGAGGTCTGGTGGCCTCGAGCGCGAGCGTCTCCTGATGCTCGCGGTGCTCGAGGATGCCATCGACTGCTACCAGAAGTACGCCCACGCCCGGGATCCGCGGGGACGGCAGATGTTCGAGGAGTCGCGCGAGTGGGTCCTGTCGATCGATCGCGTGTGGCTCTTCTCGTTCGAGAACATCTGCGAGACCCTGGAGATCAACGCCGACTACGTACGGCGCGGTCTCCGCGAGTGGCGTGAGCGAGGTCTCGGCGTTCAGCGGGCGAAGGTCGTGGACCTTCCGGCCGACGTCGCGGACGCCCTCCGCAAGGCCACAGCCTAGTAGGCCGACCCAAGACTGCGTCTTGGGTCGGAGAGGGTCGGAGAGGAACGGCGAGCATGAGTCGTCCGGTGACACGTGCGAGCGCCGTGCCGCGGCCAGCTCAGCTGGCGCGGCAAACGAGACCGCAGCCGTTCTGCGCTCTGCAGGCCGCCGAGCCTTAGGTGTGCCGGGCGTACCGAGATGTCGCGCCGGCTCTGCCGGCCGCGACATGCAGGTCGTGCGTGCCACCGAGCTCCACTCTCGCGTCCGGTCCGACCCAAGACGCAGTCTTGGGTCGGCTAGCGGACGGTCACGAGCACGCGCCGCTCGCGCGGTCCGTCCAGCTCGACCAGCATCACCGCCTGCCAGGTGCCGAGCAGCAGACGTCCGTCCTGCACGGGAATCGTCTCGCCCGGACCGAGCATGACGGCCTGGATGTGCGACGCCGCATTGCCGTCGACCCGATCGTGGCGCCAGATTCCGGCCGGCACGAGGCGGTCGAGCGCATCGAGCACGTCGGTGCAGATGTTGGGGTCGTCGTTCTCGTTGACCACCACGGCGGCCGTGGCGTGCGGGACGTAGACGCTGCACAGGCCCTCGGCGACCCCGCTGCGGGCGACGA
Source organism: uncultured delta proteobacterium (assembly GCA_963815115.1). GTDB lineage: Bacteria > Desulfobacterota > Binatia > DP-6 > DP-6 > CAVQLX01. The sequence goes on from CAWFFN010000009.1 coordinate 78,955, forward strand.
TCTCGGCCACGCGGGCGGTCAGGTCAACCATCTCGCGCTTGGCAGTCGTCCGTATTCGCAGCTCCCGCATGGCACGCGCTCGATGTCGTCGTCGGGGACCCGTCGCTGCCCGAGACCACGAACGGCACCCCGCCCGAGTCCCTCAGGCCGACCTCGAGCTTGCTCCGATCGACGCCGTCCGCAAGCCCGTGCCGCGCGAGCTGATCGATCGCCTCGCGGAAGGTGGCCGGCGTCTTGCCGTAGATGTCCTCGTGCGACTCCACGTAGACGGCGCTTCCGCGCCGTCCCACCTTCACGGTCTCGTAGGCGAACACCCCCTGGGTACCGATCGGGACCTGGGGGAAGAGGCGCTCGATGTCCTCCGGATAGAGTCGCACGCAGCCATGGCTCACCTGCATGCCGACCCCCCACGGGATGTTGGTGCCGTGGATGCGGTACATCGGCATGCTGAGCTCGAGGCGATACTTGCCGAGCGGGTTGTCGGGATCGCCCCCGGGGATGAAGGTGCGAGGGTCGTCGCGCTCGCGGATGTGCTCCTCACGAATGTCGTCGGGGATGTTCCACTGCGGATTGACGGTCTTGCCGATGACCCGGAAGCTGCCGCTCGGCGTCTGCCAGTCGTCTCGCCCGAGCCCGACCGGATAGGTGTGGACGAGCGTCTGCCCGGGCCCGGCCGGCGTGTAGTAGAAGAGCCGCATCTCCGGGACGTTCACGACGATGCCCTGGTAGGTGCAGCACGGCAGGATCCACTCCGTCGGAAGCAGGACGGTGGCCCCGGCTGGCGGCACCCATGGATCGAGGCCGGGATTGGCGTCGACGATCTCGTTGTAGCCCAGCCCGTAGAGCCGGGCGATGTCCATCAGGGTGTCGCCCTTGCGCACGCGGTAGAGCCGGAGCGAGCCGAGGACCGGCGGCAGGCTGCCGGGCGCGGGCGTCGGGATGGTGAACGTGACGTCTCTCCGCGCGAGGAACGTCTCTTCGGGGTAGTCGGCTCGCGCAGTCGTGACGACCACCGCGAGCGCGAGAAGGACCAGACCCAGCCGCCGCCACCGCATGGTTCCGCTTACCGGCCGTCCGGCCGTGAGACAAGCATGGTCGTTGCACAAGATCGTACGCAGCGGTCGTGAAGCGCTAGAGCAACGCGCCCAATCCGCCCAGCCGCGCCCGGAGCTCGTCGACGTCGACGCAGGCGAGAGCGGTCGCTGCGGGAAGCGCCAGCGAAACGGCGGCGGCGGCCGCCTGCCCCTCACCCATGCACGGCCCGATCACGCGCACCGACGCGAAGCCCTCGCGCGTCGCCGACAGACAGCGGCCCGCCACGGCGACGTTGTCGAGACCCTGCGGGATGAGGCAGCGGTACGGGACCGTGTACCAGAGGCCGTCCTCGAGGAACTGCCACTCCGTACGGCCCTCCGCGGCGTGCAGCTCGATCGGCCACGCGTTTCGGCAGATGCCGTCGTCGAACTTCCGGCCGCCGAGCACGTCGTCGCCGGTGAGCTGGTAGTGGCCGCGGATGCGCCGTGTCTCGCGCAGGCCGAGACGGGGCGCGGTGTCGGAGAGGAAGGCCTCCTCGAAGCCGGGAACGTGCGCCTCTAGGAAGGCGGCACAGCGTTCGGCCTGCTCCCGTCCCAGCATCTCCCCCAGCGTCAGATCGGCGGCGTCCGCACCGTCCACGGGGCGTCCGGCGACGGAGACGCGGCTCATCGCCACCAGCACCTCGCCCGGCCGTCCCGTCGGGATGAGATTGCCGGAGCGGCGCGGGAGATGGTCGCTGGCGAAGTGCCGTTCGAGGAGGTCGTTCAGATCGGCGAGGGCTGGCAGCGCGCGGCCGAGATCGACGTGCTGCATGTAGAACATCATCGACGGGTACTGCAGCGTCTCGCCGCGCTCGACCGGCGCGCCGGCGGCGGCGGCCAGGGCCGCGTCGCCGGTGGCGTCGATGAAGAACGGGGCCCGCAAGGCCATCAGACCGGAGCGCGTCGCCACGATCGCCGCCGCGACCGAGCCCTCGCTCACCAGCACCCGGACGAGGCGAGCGTACAGCAGGAGGTGGGGTCGTGCTTCGTCGCCCACCATGGCGTCGTAGAGCCGCTTCACCCCCCACGGCACGTACGGCACCGCGGCGGTGGTCTTGAACGGCACCGGACCGTAGCACTGGCCGGCGGCCGCCAGGCGGTCCATCACCTCGGCCGCGAACCCGCCGACCAGGCGGACGAGGTCGCCGGACGGCTCGCGGTAGTAGAAGCCGCAGAACGTGCCGACGCAGCCGCCCGTCGACATGCCGCCCAGGAACGGCATCTCCTCGACCAGCGCGGTGCGCAGCCCGAGGCGCGCGGCGGTCACGGCCGCCGCGGTGCCCGCCGAGCCGCCGCCGACGACGACCAGGTCGAAGTCGCCTGCGACCGGCACGCGCTCTTCCGGTACGAGCACGTCGCCGGCCGTCACCGTCTCAGCTCCCCGTCTCGACGGCGCGCAGCCGTTCCGCGACCGCCGGCACCGCCTTGAGCAGCATGTCCCACCGCGCCAGCTCCGCGCCGGCAGCCGCGCTCAGCGCGTCGCGGTACTCTCCCAGCGCCCGGTCCAGCTCCTCCTCCTTGCCCTCGACGATCGCCTCGTCCTTGCCGAGGCACGCGTTCACCTTCTCGGCCAGCTCCTCGAGCCGTTTCTCGCCTTCCTCTCCGAGCTTGGCACTCAGCATCTCGCTCCACAGCGAGGTGAAGACGAAGGAGGGCACGGCCTGCCGGCGGAGGCCACCCGAGAGGGCATAGAGGCGGTCGGCCAGAGCGGCGGGCGTATTGAGCCCGCGCCGCGACTTGAAGGCGCCGAGGCTCGCGAACCGGTCGCGCAGGCGCTCCAGTCCGAAGTGGTCGACCATCGCCTGGACGGCATGAGTGAACTCGGGCTCGGTGAGATTTGCCATCGACTGCTTCTGATGACCTGCGCGGGAGCGGGCTGTCAACGGCGGTCGGGACGTGATAACCCGCCGCGCGGAGGATCGGGGATGGCCCGAGAGATCGCGCTCGTCACCGGAGCGTCGAGCGGCATCGGCGAGGCGCTGGCCCGCCGGCTGGCCCGCGACGGCCTGCATCTCGGGCTCGTCGCGCGCCGCGCGGAGCGGCTGGAAGCGCTCGCCGCCGAGCTGCGCGCCGCGCACCGCATCGAGGTCCACACGCTGCCCACCGATCTGACCAGGTCCGGCGCGGTGGCCGGGCTGGTCGAGGAGCTTGCGCGCCAGGGCCTGGACGTCGACTGGCTGGTCAACAACGCCGGCTTCGGGACGGTCGGGCTCTTCCATACCATGCCGGTGGAGCGCGAGCTCGAGCAGATCGCGCTCAACGTCGAGGCGCTCGTCGAGCTCACCGGACGGCTCCTCCCACCGATGGTGCAGCGCCGGCGTGGCGTGGTGATGAACGTCGCCTCGATCGGGGCCTACCTGCCGAGCCCGCGCATGTCGACCTACACGGCGACCAAGGCCTTCGTCCTGAGCTTCACCGAGGCCATCGCGGAGGAGCTGCGCGACAGCGGAGTGCGCGTGCTGTGCGTCTGTCCCGGCGTCACGCGCACCGAGTTCCAGGATCGGGCGAACGTGGAGACCGCGCACGTGCCCGACTTCCTCCAGCAGAGCGCCGAGGAGGTCGCCGACGAGGCGGTGCGCGCGGTGGGGCACGGCGCCGTCGTGGTGAACGGGCGTCTCAACCGGGCGACGCTCGGGCTGCTCAAGTTCGTGCCGCACGTGCTCGTGACGCGGATCGCGAGCGGGCTGATCCGGTCGCGGGAGGCGTGAAGCGTCATGGCCGATCCCGTCACCCTGGTCACCGGAGCGTCCAGCGGCATCGGCGAGGCGCTCGCCCGCCGCCTCGCCCGGGACCGACACGACCTGGTCCTGACGGCGCGGCGGGCCGATCGACTCGAGGCCCTGGCACACGAGCTCGAGGCCGCGCACGGCATCAAGACGCACGTCGTCCCCGCCGACCTGAGCCGTCCCGGTGCGCCGACCGAGCTGGTGCAGCAGATCGAGGCGCGCGGGCTCGCCGTGCACTGGCTGGTCAACAACGCCGGCTTCGGCACGGGGGGACGCTTCGACCAGCTCCCGGTGGAAGGGGAGGTGCAGGAGATCCGACTCAACGTCAGCGCGCCCGTGGAGCTGACCGGCCGGCTCCTCCCGAGCATGATGGCGCGCGGACGGGGCGTGGTGATGAATCTCTCCTCGATGGCCGGGTTCGGGCCGATGCCGTTCTCCGCGACCTACGGAGCGACCAAGGCGTTCCTGCTGAGCTTCTCCGAGGCGCTCTCGGTCGAGGTCGCGGGAACCGGCGTGCACATCGTCTGCGTGTGCCCCGGCTTCACGCGCACCGAGTTCCAGGAGAAGGCGAAGATCGACGCGAGCGCCCTGCCCGCCTTCGCGTGGATGTCGGCCGAGACCGTGGCCGACCAGGCCGTGCGCGCCGCAAACCGGTCGGGGGTGCTGGTCAACGGCACCATGAACAGCCTGACGACGGTGTTCATGCGACTCGCCCCGCGCAGCCTGGTGGCCCGGATGGTGGCGGGGACGATGCGCGGCCGGGCGTAGCGGGCGTTCCGGCATCTACGCGTTGGTGACGCACCGAGGCGGTCCGCATACATTCGCATACATACATGAAGGACGCGGTGCTGACGGTGCGCTTGGCGATCGTGACCCGCAGGCGACTCGAGGCGCACGCCCGCAAGGAGGGCCGGTCGCTCTCCGCACAGGTGGAGCGCTTCATCGAGCAGGGGATGGCGCACGGGGGTCGCGGGCCTGCCCGGCAGCGGGGCCTCCGAACCCTCGCGGGTGCGCTTGCGGGAGGAGCCGTCCCGTCGCTGGCCGATTTCCGCGAGGTGCGGAAGCTGTTGTCGGCATCGATGCTCCGCCGGACGCGGTCCGATGCCGAGCCTCGTCGCTGACACGCACGCGCTCGTCTGGCACCTCGTCGATCCCCGTCGGCTCGGCAAGGGTGCGCGCCGCGCCATCGCTGCGAGCGACGCCGGGCGGTGGACGTGTCACGTTCCGGCGATCGCTGGTGGAAGCCTGGCTGCTTCACGAGCGCGGCCGCCTGCGCGTCGGGCCGGCCCAGATACTGGACGCGATCGCAGGGCACCCGGCCTACGCGATCCTGCCCCTGGACGTCGAGCAAGCGATCGAGTTCGGGGCGCTGCCGACGATCCGCGATCCGATGGACCGCTTGATCGTCTCCGCCGCGCGCGTCACAGGGAGCCGACTGGTCTCCGGCGACGACGACGCCCTCAGCGGGCATGGTCCCGAGGTCGTGTGGGACTGAGTGGGACGACTGGCTCGGGACACGCACAGCTACGCGCTCGTCGACGCGAACGCGGCCGGGCAGGACCAGCTTCCCTAAAGCTAGAGCTGGCGGATCAGGTCGCGGCCAGCTCGGCCGACATCGGCGGGACCGGCGCCGCCGCGCGCAGGCGGCGCGCGAGGACGGCGAAGAGCGCCGTCATGGCGACCGCCGACGCCACGTTGCCGGCGGCGATGGTCGTGAAGACCGCGCGCTCGCCCAGCCCCAGGCCGTTGGTGCAGAGGACGGCCACCGCGAGCACGCCGGCGACGCGCGCGATCGTCAGGACGAGCGGGAGCGTGGCCCGACCGAGGCCCTGGAACGCGAACGCGACCACCATGGTGACGCCGATGAACGGATACGTCGGCCCGATGATGCGGAAATACTGCATCCCGACGGCATGAATTCCAGGGTCGTCCGTGAACAGGCCCAGCCAGAGCGTGGGGCGCCACCACACGATCAGCCCGGGGACACCGAGAAACACGACCGCGATCACTGCGGCGCGGGTCACGAAGGCGTGCACGCGATCGAACCGGCCGGCGCCCGTCGCCAGCCCGACGAGCGTCAGCACGGCGGCGCCGAAGCCGAAGCCGAACGACATCAGCAGGAAGTCGAGCCGCGTTCCGAGACCGTACGCCGCGAGGTCGGCCTTGCCGAGGCGGGTCACCACGCCGGTGAGCGCCATCAGGCCGACGTTGCTGACCGACGTCGACAGCGCGGCCGGCACGCCGACCCGGAAGATCTCGCGCAGGGGTGCGAGCGTGAAGCGGGCCGATCGGAGCACGGGACGCACCACCCCGCGGCCTCCGAGGACCCAGAACGCGCGCGCCACCGTGGCGACGAGCTGGCAGGCGAGCATCGCCAGCGGCGCGCCCACGAGACCCCAGCCGAACACGAACATGAAGAGCGGCGTGCAGGCGATCTGCAGGACGAGCGACGTGGTCGACCAGATCGCCGGCACGCGCACGTTGCCCTCGCCGCGGAGCACGCTGTCGAACATGCCGCCGAGGAAGGTGATCGCGGCGCCGCCGAAGAGGACGCGCCCGAAGATCGTCGCGCTGTCGAGCACCGGCCCGCTCGCGCCCATCAGCCGGAAGAGGACGGGTATGCCGACCTGTGCGGCGAGGCCGAAGCCGATGCCGATCACGACGCTCACCGCGAGCGCCTGGCCGGCGAGCGCGGCCGCAGACTCCCGGCGTCCGGCGCCGAGCGCTCGCGCCACCGCCGACGACGCGCCCGCGCCGATGCCCCCGGCCATCGCCGTGATCGCGAGGAGCGACACGGGAAAGACCAGGGACACGGCGCCGATCGCGTCCACGCCGAGCCGGCTGACGAAGTGCGTGTAGAGGATGTTCGAGACCGCGGAGACGGCCATCACGAGCGTCGTCGGTCCGGCGAGGCGGACGACGGCGGCGAGCGGCGCCATCGCCAGCAGGTGCTCGGGCTCGGAGCGACGGTCCGGCATCGCTCACACGTCGAGGCGGAACGCGTCGCCCTCGCGCACGACCCGTCCGGCCGACGGCGTCGCGAAGTGCGTTCCGATGAGCAGCGTGCGCGTCCCCGCGAGCCGCGCCAGGACGTCGCGGCGGGTGCGGATCGTGCGCTCCCGGTCGTGATCGGCAGTCGAGCACCAGTCGAGCCGCGCCATCTGACAGGGATGGTGGAGGAAGTCGCCCGTGATGAGCGCCTCCTCGCCCTGCGAGGCGATGCGGACGCTCGAGTGGCCGGGCGTGTGGCCGAGCGTCGGCATCAGGTCGACCTCCTCGCAGATCCGGTGATCGACGCCAACCAGATCGACGAGCCCCGCGTCGAACACGGGCTCGACCGAGTCCGCGAACGCCCGCCCGTGGTCGTCGTCCTCTTGCCGGCTCCGCCAGTATTCGAACTCCGTGCGTCCGATCAGGTAGCGGGCCCGGGGGAAGGTCGGCGTCCATCGACCCCCGACGAACGTCGTGTTCCAGCCCACGTGGTCGACGTGCAGATGGGTGCAGAGCACGACGTCGACCGAGTCGGCTGGACATCCGGCGGCCGCGAGGTCGTCGAGAAACGGGCCGTGCAATCGGCTCCAGGCCGGGATGCTTCGCTCCTTGTCGTTGCCGATACACGTGTCGACCATGATCCGCCTGGTCGGGGTTTCGATGACGAGCGCGTGCACGCTCATGCGCAGCCGTCCCCGGTCGTCGATGAAATGGGGATGGAGCCAGCGATGGGGCTGGACAGCCTCGGGCGTCGCATCTGGCAGGATGAATCGCGACCCGCCCGTCGACTCGATCTCGACGATCCGGGTGATGCGCACGTCGCCGATCCGCCAGCTATCCATGCGTCACGACCACGCGCCGTCGAGAGGGCTCCCTATCCGCCGTTCGACGTCGGCACGTAGGTCCGGCAGGGCTGCGCGCGCAGCCCCGGACACGGCGGCAGCGTCGGAGGCGGGACGACGTCGGGGACGACCCCCAGCACGAGCCGCGACGGCCGGCCCCGCGTGCTCGATATCTCGTCCAGGACGGACCCGTCCGTCTCGGCGGTGACGAACGTCCAGCGCGTGCGGTCGTCGCCGGGAGCCTCGACGCTGATGCGGATGCGCGAGCCCGCGCGGAAGACGTGGGCGACCGCGAACAGGGCGATGCGAACCTTGGAGAACTTCCCCGGGGGCAGCGGGGCGGCGTCGCGCTCGAGGTACGTCGGGCGCGGATCGAGCTTCGACGACCGCTTGCTGTCGAGGTGCCGCATGCTGGCGCGCAGCCAGCCGCTCTGGACGTAGGCCTCCAGGCCGTCGGGCCGGATCTCGGTGAGCGTCACCTGGAGATCGGTGTCCGCGGCGCTCGAGCGCAGCCAGAGGTCGACGCTGCCGGGACCGACGATCGTCGTGTCCTCGTCCAGCGGCGGCGTCGAGTAGGCCACTGCCGTGCCGGGTGGGTACGGCCGCCAGTCGTACGGCGGCATGATGACCCACGAGGAGTCCTGGTCCGTGCCGGGCAGCGTCTGCGCGGGCCGGGCATCGGGGTCGGGATGGAAGCCGTCGATGCCGCCGTCGCTCGGCCGGGTGCGGTCGAGGGTGCCGCCGGGGCCCATGTACCACACGGACGGGCGCACGTCGGGCACCGGCCAGCGGCGAAACCCGAGCTCGAAGGTCGGCGCCGGAAGCCCCGGGGTCGATGAGCCGGCGCCGTTCTCCATGAAGATGCGCACCGCCGGATCGGACTCGAACAGTGCGCGTGCCTGCGAGTAGTCGGTGATACCGTCGAAGCGATCGGCGGGCAGCGGAGGAAGCGGGGCGCCCGGCCCGAGGATCTGGGGATAGATGAACGGTGCGATGGGCACGACGCGGCCCGGATCGGGGACCTTGCCAGCGACGTAGAGATCGAGGAACGCGATCCAGTTGTAGAGCACGTCCGGCTCGAGCGGGCTCGCGTGCACGCCGTTCTGGAGGTTGAACTTCACGTCGGGCCGCCGTGGGAAGCGGAACAGCATCGACGCGAAGTCGCCGCCCGTCTGCTCGTCCTGCCACGAATCCGCCAGGAACGTCGGCACCTCGATCCTGTGCACCCAGTTGATGGGGGACCGGTTGTCCATCACCGAGGGCGTGTAGAACGGATAGGTCTCCGTCTGCTGCACGGGGTCCTGCGTCTGCAGGCGGAGGCGCTGGTTTGCGAGACAGGTCTGATCGCCGGCGTTCACGCGGTCGATGGCGTACGGCTGGCCGCCCTGAGGCGCAGGGCGCGCGTCGTTGGCGCGATCCTGGAGCCACGTCCCCGCGAAGCCGTTGTTGAAGATGCCGCCGGGGAAGCCGGGCGAGCGGTAGATGTCGGCGATGACCGAGAGCGGAGCCATCGCCAGCAGGTGTGGCGGCCGCGCGCCGCCGACGAAGAGCTGGGTGATGCCGGAGAACGAGATGCCGATCAGGCCGACCTTCCCGTTCTGGACCCACGGCTGCGCCGCGACCGCCTCGATCACGTCGTAGCCATCGGCGGTGCTGGGCAGGTCGAACAGATCGAACACGCCGCCCGAGCAGCCGGAGCCGCGCATGTTCACGCCGACGGTCGCGTACCCGAGGGCGCTCGCGAGCAGCGACACCGGCTGGGGATTGTTGGGGTCGGCGGTGGCGTAGCCCGAGTACTCGACAACGGTCGGGAACGGCCCATCGGCCATCGTCTTCCCGAGCGGCGGCCGGACCGTCGCCGCCAGCAGGGTGCCGTCACGCGTCTCGATGTACTGGAGGCCCCCGGTCAGACTCTGGCGCTGGTAGAGGCTCGGGTCCGGGGTGTCGTCGAACGACAGGACCGTCACCTGCGCGGAGACGCCGCCAGTGGCATCGCGCACGACGTAGCCGCCGCCGGGCGTGAGCTCGCGAAAGATCAGGCTCCCGAAGCTGTCGGTCGTGCCGATCCCGACCTGCTTGCCGCGCCGGGTCTCGAGCGTGAGCTCGGTGCCGGGCGCGGCACCGGTCACGGCGACGAATCCGATGCCTCCCTGGACCGCCACGTCCGCCCGGGCGGGGGCGGTCGCGAGGAGGAAGACGAGGCTCGAGAGGACAAGGCAAGGCCATGGGGTCCGCATCGCAGAGGATGTACGAGGGGGGTCGCCATGCTGTCAACGTAAACGCAGGCTCGTGGCCCGCGCCGCTTCCTGCCATGGCGGGTGCGCAGCTGAACTGTCGCGGGTCGCTGCCCCCTGCTGGGTGAATCGGCGACGTGTCCTCCGCCGGGGGTCTGGCTGCCCCGACGGCCTCCCATCGCCCGCTCGGGCGGGGTGCTACCGCCGAGGAGGTGCCCACGCTGTAGCGTCGCTACACCTGGTGTAGCGCCTCAGGGACGACGGTCATGCCGTTGCGCGCTTCCCGAGGGAACCATGACGGATCGCACGGGCTGATCCGTCGCGAGGGCGACTACTGGACCATCGCCTACGACGGAACCGTCGTGCGCCTGAGGGACGCCAAGGGCTTGCGCTACCTCGACCACCTGCTGCGGCATCCGGGACGCGTGTTCCTCGCCGGGGAGCTGCTCATCGCCGTGGGGCGCGCTGAGCGGCGGGAATCCCAGCCGGAGGGTGCGCCGGGCGTCGTGCCCGGCGCGAGCCCGGAGGCCGAGCGGGTGCGGAAGTCGGTCACCAACCGCATTCGCCAGACCGTGGCACGGATCAGAGCAGTGCACGCGGCGCTCGGCCTTCACCTCGGGAATGCCGTCCACACGGGCACGCGGTGCGTCTACACACCGGATCGGCCCACGCGCTGGTCGGGGTAGGGGCCTGTAGCGTCGCTACAACGATTGTAGCGCCTCGGTATCGGGTGGGCGCAACGAGGCGGGAGGCCGCATGTCGAGGTTTTCCGGTCGGTATGTGCGTCCCTTGTAGAGGAGCTTTGTAGGACATCCAGGAGTTGCAGTGTCAGCTCTTCCTCTTGGGAGCAAGCAGGCCTGCCCGAGCATCCGAACACCCCAATCGACGTACGAAGGAGATGATCTCATGCCAGTCGGAAACAATAGCCTTCGCCAGGCGCGATGCATGCTCGCCGTCGTCACCCTCGTGGGACTCGTGGCTGCTCCGTCGAGCGCCACGGCGCGGCCCAGTGTGTTCACGCCGGCGTTCGCGGTCTCGCACGCTGGCAGCACGTTCCTGACGCTCTCGCTGACCGGCACGGGGTTCGGCCGGCCGGGGGGCGGCTCGTTCGTCCGGGTCGTCGGCGTTGCGGGCGGCACCATCGTGTCGCTGCCCCTGCCATCGACGGACCCGAACGTCGTCATCTGGAGCGACGAGCACGTGGTCGTCAACGTTCGGCAGGATCTGAGCGCGGCCCGGATCGGAGTCGAGACGCCGAGTGGGACGAGCTCGCAGGTTCGGGCTGACCACTACGACTTCGAGGCGTTCGACACCTCGGCGGCGCTGGGCATCCACACCGGGCCGAACCACCTCGCGCTCGATGCCCAGGGTCGGGTCTGGATCAATGGGGAATTCCACTCTGGCATCGCCTATTTCGATCCGGTCGCCAATGCCGTGAAGCCGGCATTCTGGCCCCGTGTCCCGGTCCCGGTCTTTCGGTCGCTCATTGGCGGCGGCAACACGACAGCGTCGGATTGTGGCGAAGATGCCGCCTCGGATTCGAAGGGCCGTGTCTGGATCCCCGAGGGCGGTAGCAGTGGCCTCGGTCCCCGCAACCACAGTCGGATCGTCGGCTACGATCCGACAGACGGGAAGGTCATCGTCTTCAATCTGCCCGGCGACCAGAACGGCATCAACGGCGTCGCCTGGGACCAGGCCCGCAACCGGCTCTGGTTCACGCAGATGGCCCTCCCGGGCGTGCACCCCGGAACGCTGACGAGCTTCGATCCCGACAACCCCGCCATCCCGCGTGAAGAGTACGCCTGGGACTTCGCCACGGTAGCCGAGTGCACCGGGGGGGTGTGCAGTGACGACGCGGGCCGGAGTTGCTCGCGGTTCGGCGACTGCATGATCGGGACGTTCGACTTCACGACCTCGGCGACATGCGACGACGGAACGTGCAGCAATGCGCCCTACCACCAGTGCCAGACGGTCGAGGACTGCGTCTATGCCGACAAGATCTGTCCGCCCGGGGTGGTAGACGACAGCGGGTGCTACCATGACTATCCCCTTCCCCCGGGTAACCTCCAGCCGGCGCACCTGGTGGTGCACCCGCGGGACGGCAGCGTGTGGTGGGCAAACTACTTCCTCGGATCGAGCCTCGGCCGGCTCGACCCGGCGACGGGCCAGGTGACAAGCTTCCCGCTTGCACCGGTGCCGTTCTCGCCCGCCCAGGTGGCCGTCGACAGCCTGGAAGAGACGTTCGCCACGCTCCTCCGGCTCGTGGACGCACCGTGGGACATCGATGTCGCGTCCAACGGCGACATCGTGGCGACGGAGTTCTCCTCGAACCGGATCGCGCGCCTTCGCGGCTCGCGGGTGGGCGACCCCGGCTGTGAACGGCTCGCGCCGCCGCGCGGCTCGAGCGTTTCCTGCGCCAGTTCCGCGCAAGCGACCTTCCCGCAGACCCTTCAGCTGGCCGACCCGAGCTGCGTGAACCCGTGCATCACCGAAAGCTTGGTGCCGGATACGTGGGTGCCCGATGCGACCGCGCCGCCGTTCACGCACAGACCCGTCACCTCGCTGCTGGGGCTCGCCTCCGACCGGAGCAAGAATCTCTGGTTCGGGGGAGGCGTCTTCGTGAAGGGCGGGAAGCACTTCGCCCTATTGCCGCCGCTCCTCGCGCTCTACCCGTCGAGCTTCAGCCCGGGGGATCTCCACGAGGGCGTTGGCGGCGGGATGGCGATCAACCAGGCGACCGGCGAGATCTGGGCGGCGGACCCCGCCGGATTGCGCCTCAACCGGCTGGTGAAGATGACCCCGTGATGCCCAAGGGCGCGGTCACGCTCGGCGCCAGGTTCGAATATCCCGCCGGAGAAGAAGATGGGCCTCGGCGGCAAGGTGACACCTACCGTCAATGACGAGGTGATCGGCCCAGGCATGATCGAGAAAACCTGGCCGTTCCGTCATTCGCTCAACGAAACCCAAAGGCATCGGCATGGATCACGGCACAGCGGTGGATTCGACCTACCCAACCGCCCTTCACCTTCCGGGGCAGCCATCCATCTGCTGGCGAGATCAGTCGCGGACTCGCGGCGGCAACAGGTCGTCCACGGCGATGGTCACGTCCGGGAACGCGACCACCTGGAGCCGCTCCCCGCGGACCAGGACCGTGCGCTCGCGGTAGCGGGGCGCGCTCGGCGCGGTGTAGTTCTCGACGTAATCGTCGCGGAGGTTGACGATCACGTACTGGGAGATACCGGCCTTCGCGTAGATGAAGCACTTGGTGAGCCGATCCTGCGCCAGGGACGCGTGGGCGACCTCGAGCACCAGGTGGGCCTGCGTGGGGTGCGCGGTGGCGTACCCGTCGGGCACCGGTGGGACGACGGCCACGTCGGGCTCGGGAACGGAGCGCGGGCCGGCGACGTAGTCGAGCTGCCCTCGCACGATGGCGCGATCGCCAACGGCGCGCTCCAGCACACGGTGGGCTCGCCAGACACCGGATGCATGCGGAGGGTTCTGCGACTCGCGGGCGACGATGACGCCCTCGAGCAGTTCGACGCGGTCGTCGGCTCCGAGGACGCCTTCGTCGACCAGTCCGAGGTATTCGTCGGCGGTGTACCCCGAAGGGCGCCGCGGCACGCGCGTCTCGACCCGAGCCACTCGCGACGGCTACACCTCGGGCTCGCCCTCCGCAACACTCGGGAACGGAACACGAAGAAGCCCTCAATGGTGGAGCGGCTGCCGATCATCTCAGGTCACCTTCCACCCCAGGCCGACCGCGTGGCTCCGGCCGCGCATCCCTTGCGCGCGAGATTCTCTGGATGGCGACGCTCACCCTCCGTGGCGCTACATCGGCTGTCGCGACACTACCGCGTGACGGCCTCGCAGCGCTCAGAGCCGCCAGGCGACCGGCCGTTCCGGGGTATACGAGCAGAAGACGCCGGTGCGCAGACCCTTCTCCAGATGCAGGCCGAGCGCGGGGTGCTCGGCCCGGATGCGCTCGAGGCTGCGCCGGATCTGGTTCGTGACCGCCTTGCGCCACCGCTCGGCCGGGTCGCCCGCCGTCCGCGGCCGGCCGCCGAGCCCGTAGGCGGTCGACAGCTCCCGGGTGATCAGCTCGATCTCGTCGCGCGCGCGAGCGGCGCGACCGAGGTCCCCGCCGGCGGTGGCCTCTGCGAGCTCGTCGTGCAGGTCGTCCAGCCGCCGCTTGTACTCGGCGCGCGCGCGCGGATCGAGCATGGCCCCGAGGTCCCCCTGTGCGACCGACCGCGGCGCGTCCTCCGCGCCGTCGGCCGCGCCCGCACCGAGCGCCACGAGGTCGCCGACGTGGACCTCCGCGCCGGGGTCGCCGAGCAGGCGCACAATGTAGTGCAGCCCCTTGGTGTCCCGCACGCGGAAGGTCTTGCCGGCGTACGCGAGCGTCCAGTACTCGCCCTCGCGGCGGAAGATCCCCGCGTCGTCGGAAGGCGTTGGCGCCGGCGCAGGCGGCGCTTGTTCCTCGGCTTCGCTGCCGCCGCAAGCTTGCCCGGCAGCCAGCGCCAGCTCCTCGTCGAGGACCCGCAGGGCCCGGTCGGCAGCCCGCTCCAGCGAGAGGCTCCGCCCGGCGACGCGGTGTTCGTCGAACCCCTCGGACACCGCCGAAGCAAGCGCTTCGAAGCCGGTGCTCCACGCCAAACGGATGCCGCCTGCCGACGGCGCGCGAATGTCGGCACCCGTCCACGCGAGCTGGCGCGGCCGCACATTTGTTTCCTTGCGAGGGAGCCGCAGGTACACCGCCTCCACGGCTCCCACCAGCGTCGCTACTTCCGATGCACGCCCGCGGTGGTGGAGGACATGCGCGGCCAGCTCGACGGCGTAGGTCATCCGCTCGCCCGACCCGCTGTCGCGCGCGAGACGGAGCGCCTGGCGCAGCGGACCGAGCGTCCGGGCGTCGTCTCCGCGATTGAACGCGAGGTGAGCCGTCATCGTGAGGATCAGTGCAAGGTGCCAGCGGTCCCCCGCCCGCTCGTATACCGCGGCGGCTTCCTCGAGCAGGTGCTCCGCGTCGGCCTCCTGTCCCCGTTTTGCCGCCACCATCGCGAGCAGCTGGCGCGACTGGCCGACGAACTGGACCAGCCCCGACCTGGTGCCGACATCGAACGCCTCGGCGGCTCGACTCAGCGCCCCCTCGATGTCTCCGGCCTTCAATAGCTCCTGCGCCAGAAAGCTGAGCATCCACCCCATGCCCGCGGGCTCATCGACCTCGCGGAAGATCCGCAAGGCGTCCTCGAACCAGGCCGCGGGCGGCCGCGCATCGACATCGATGGCCCAGGCCGCACGTCCCATCTGCATCAACACCCAGCCCTCCAGAGCGCGGGCGCCGACCGCCCGGGAGATAGCCAGCGCTCTGCGCAGGTGCACGAGCGCCTGATCGTAGTCGAGCACATTCTCTGCCAGCAGCCCCGCCCCGACCAGCGCCATGGCGCGAATCAACTCTGGTGCTCCGGGGGCCGCTTCGAGCGCGCGCACGACCCACGCGCGCGCTTCCGGCTGCCCCGTCGTGAACCAAGGGTAGCCCAGCGCGGCGGCGATGCGCAGCGCGGCCTCGGGATCGACCCCCGCCAGCGCGCTCTCCATCGCCTGGCGGACGTTGTCCTGCTCGTCGCGGAGCCGCGCGCTCCAGCGGCCCGGCTCGCGCATGAACCCGATCCCGGCCTTCTCCGCCAGCGCAACCACCCATTCGAGATGCCGCCACACAACCCGGTCGCGCTCGCCGGCCTCGCGCAGCCGTTCGGCCGCATACTGACGGACCGGCTCGAGCATCCGGAGACGCGGCTCGGCGCGGTCGTGGTCGACCGTGACCATCGACCTGCTGGCCAGGCGCTCGACCGCGTCGGCCACGCCGGCGCGCTCGACGCCGTCCCCGTCGGCGACCTGCTCGGCGGCGTCGAGCGTGAAGCCACCCGCGAAGACGGAGAGCCGCCGGAAGACGATCTGCTCGTCGGCGGCGAGCAGCTGATGGCTCCAGTCGAGGGTGGCCCGCATCGTCTGCTGGCGATCGGGACGGCTGCGCCCGCCGTGGGTGAGCAGCTCCAGCTGCTCCCCGAGGCGGGCGGCCACCTGCTCCGGGCTGAGCGTGCGCAGCCGTGCGGCGGCCAGCTCGATGGCGAGCGGAAGCCCCGCGAGCTCCGCGCAGATCCTGGCCAGCGCTGCGGCGTTGCCGTCGGTGAGCCGGAAGCCCGGCCGCACGTCACCGCCACGCTCGATCAGGAGCCGGACGGCACCGTATTCGGCCAGCCGGTCGAGCGACTCCAGCGCATCCGGATCGGGCCGGTCGAGCGGCGGGACGGGTCGCTCGACCTCCCCGGGCAGGCGCAGCGGCTCCCGGCTGGTCGCCAGCACGTGCAGTTGGGCGCACGCCAGCAGCAGCTCGCTCACGAGAGCGGCCACCGCGGCGACGACGTGCTCGCAGTTGTCGAGTACGAGGAGGAGGTCGCGTTCGGCCAGCGAGGCGCACAGGAACTCGCTCGCCGACCTGCCGGCGGTGGGCTCGCGCATGCCGAGCGCCCCGAGCACGGCCTCGGGCACCAGCGCGTCGGTGCGGAGGCCCGCCAGCTCGACCAGGCACACGCCGTCGTGATGCTGATCCTCGACGCGCCTCACGGCCTCCAGCGCGAGACGCGTCTTGCCCGAGCCCCCGGCGCCCGTGAGCGTGACGAGCCGTCGGGACGCGAGGAGATCAACCAGCTCACGCAGCTCCTGCTCGCGCCCCACGAACGAGGTCGTCGGCGCCGGCAGGTGGCTCACGCCGTTCGTCGCGGTGTTCAGGGCCGGGAACGACCTCAGGATACCCTCGGCGACGGCCTGGTGGAGACGAACCGGCCGGACGATGTCGCGCAACCGATGCGTTCCCAGGTCGAGCAGCGAGATGTCCGGCGCAAGCTGCGCGATGAGACCGACCGCCGCTTCCGAGACGACGATCTGCCCCCCGTGCGTGACAGCGAGGATCCGAGACGCCTGATGCAGGGCCATCCCGAACAGCTCGTCGCCCACCTCGGCGACCTCGCCAGCGTGGACCGCCATCCGGATCCGGACGGACGTCCCGCCCGGCCAGGACTCTGCCGCCAGGGTGCGCTGGGCCTCGACGGCTGCGGTCAGCGCGTCGCCGGCCGAACCGAAGACGAACGCGCAGCCGTCGCCGCCGGTGGGATATCCGCTGCCTCTGCGGGCCCCGGCGGCGCCCGTGAGGATCGCGCGCTGGCGCTCGATGACCGCCACGAACGCGTCGCCGAGCGATCCGAGCAGGCGCGTGGACCCCTCCACGTCGGTGAAGAGCAGCGTCACGATGCGCGTGTCCTGCATCTGGTGCGCGCGGGCGCCGCAAGAGGTAGACCACACCATTGCCGGCGCCATCAAGCATCTCGGTGTCGCGTCTCCTCGGCGGGTGATCTGCCGCAGCTCCGCCGTCCGTCCGATGAAGGGCGTGTGGCGCCGACCCGCTGCGCCAGGTTCCCATCGCCAGGCGAGCTGCCTAAACGAATTCCACGCGATTCGCCATCTCGTCTGGGGTTGCCAGCTCCGCGTACAGCGCGAGCCTTCGGATACACTCGCCGAGACGGAAGCGGTGCAGATCGACGAAGAGCACGCCGGAGTGGTTCAAGCCACGGCGGCTGTGCTCTGCAGCCAATTCGATCAAGTGATGATCGTGCGTGAAGAGGACGGCCCCGAGCGTCTCGGCATGCGCTAGATGCTCGGCGTCGGTCGCGCCGAGCTTCCCCTCTTCGGCCGCGGTCCGAGCGTCTATGCCGCGCCGCCTGAGGCCCTCCGCCACACGAACATCGACGTTCTCATCCAGGTAGATCCGCAAGCCGGCCAAGCTTCCCCTCCAGCACCGACGACGACCGCCTCCGCTGCCGACTGGCCTGCCGTACTGCCCTTCTCCACTCCCGATCGAGAACCGCCTTGTTGTCGTAGTAGTGCGACAGCGCCGCGTGAATTTGTGCGAGCGTGAGATGTGGGAGGGCGCTCGCGATCTCCTCGGGGCTCATGCCAAGCAGCTCGTATCGCACGGCCACGTCCATGACCCGCACGCCACTGCCTTCGATGATCGGCGCACCACCGCGGTTGCCCGGATCGCGGACGATCCGAACCCCCCTCTGCGCCTCGCCCCGTGCTCGCGACTTCGCCATTCGCAGCCTACCTGATCCGAAGGCTACCACTCTTTCGGACCCCGGCGAAAACCGTACGCCGTGAGGTCAACCGCAGGTTCGGCGACCCCTCGAGCTCCGATTCGAGCCGACCCCGAGACGACCGGGACGCTCAAAGCTGCCAGGTGACCGGTCGCTCCGGGGTATACGAGCAGAAGACGCCGGTGCGGAGCCCCTTCTCCAGGTGCAGGCCGAGCGCGGGGTGCTCGGCCCTGATGCGCTCGAGGCTGCGCCGGATCTGGTTCGTGACCGCCTTGCGCCACCGCTCGGCCGGGTCGCCCGCCGTCCGCGGCCGGCCGCCGAGCCCGTAGGCGGCCGACAGCTCCCGGGTGATCAGGTCGATCTCCTCGCGTGCCCGGGCCGCCCGGCCGAGGTCCCCGCCGGCGGTCGCCTCTGCGAGCTCCTCGCGCAGGTCGTCGAGGCGCCGCTTGTACTCGGCGCGTGCGCGGGGATCGAGCACGGTCCCGAGGTCACCCTCCGCCCCCGAACGCGGCGCGGCCTCCGCGTCGTCGGCTGCGCCCAGCGCCACCAGGTCGCCAACGTGGACCTCCGCGCCGGGGGCCGCGAGCAGGCGCGCGATGTAGTGGAGGCCCTTGGTGTCCCGCAGGCGGAGGGTCCGGCCGGCGTACGCCAGCGTCCAGAACTCGCCCTCGGGGAAAAATATCCCCGCGTCGTCGGAAGGCGTTGGCGCCGGCGCAGGCGGCGCTTCTCCTGCGGCTTCGCTGCCGCCGCCCGCTGACGTAACAGCCAGCGCCAGCTCCTCATCGAGGACCCGCAGGGCCAGGTCGGCAGCCCGCTCGAGCGACAGGCTCTGCCCGGCGATGAGGTGTTCGTCGAACCCAGCGTCCACCACAGAGGCGAGCGGTGTGAGGCCGCAGCCTGACACCACCTGGCCAATGAGCGGGCGCCACGGCAGCACGTGTTCGTGCGTGCGAGGGAGCCGCAGGTACACGGCCTCCAGGGCTCCCAACAACGTCGCTACCTCGCGAGCACGCCCTCGGTGGTCGAGGACATGCGCGGCCAGCTCGACGGCGAGAGTCATCCGCTCGCCCGATCCGCTGTCGCGCGCCAGAAGGAGTGCCTCGCGCAGCGGCCCGAGCGCCCGAGCGTCGTCTCTGCTCTCGAGCGCGAGGTGAGCCCTCATCGTGAGGATCAGAGCACGCTGCAAGCGGTCGCCCGTTTGCTCGTAGGCGGCGGCGGCTTCCCCGAACAGGCGCTCCGCGTCTGTGGGCTTCCCCCGCCTTGCCGCCAGCAGCGCCAGCAGCCGCCGCGACTCGGCGACGACTTGGAGCACCCCCGATCTGGTGCCGACCTGGAGCGCCTCGGTGGCTCGACTCGCCGCCCCATCCAGATCGCCGGCCTTGAATTTCTCCTCCGCGAGAAAGCTGAGCACCCAGCCGATGCCGGCGGGCTCGTCGATCTCGCGGAAGATACGCAAGGCGTCCTCGAACCAGGCGGCAGGCGGCCGCGCATCGACATCGATGACCCAGGCGGCACGTCCCATGACGTGCAAGGCCCAGCCCTCCAACTCGCGTGCACCGACCGCCCTGGAGATGGCGAGCGCCTCCCGCAGGTGCACGAGCGCCTGGTCATAGTCGAGCGCACTCTCTGCCAGCATCCCCGCCTCCAACAGCGCCCCTGCCCGGATCAGCTCGGGTGCTCCGGGGGCAGCCTCGAGCGCACGCACGGCCCACGAGTAGGCGTCCGGCTGGCCCGTCGTGAACCACGAGTAGCCGAGCGCGGCGGCGATGCGGAGCGCGGCCTCGGCATCGACGCCGGCCAGCGCGCTCTCCATCGCCTGGCGGACGTTGTCCTGCTCGTCGCGGAGCCGCGCGCTCCAACGGCGCTGCTCGCGCATGAAACCGCTCCCGGCCTCCACCGCCAGCGCAACGACCCACTCGAGGTGCCGCCGCACGACCCGGTCGCGCTCGCCGGCCTCGCGCAGCCGTTCGGCCGCGTACTGGCGGACCGGCTCGAGCATCCGCAGACGCGGCTCGGCGCGGTCGTGGTCGATCGCGACCAGCGACCTGCTCGCCAGGCGCTCGACCGCGTCGGCCACCGCGGCGCGCTCCACGCCGTCCCCATAGGCGACCTGCTCGGCAGCGTCGAGCGTGAAGCCACCCGCGAAGACCGAGAGCCGCCGGAAGACGATCTGCTCGTCGGGGGCGAGCAGCTGATGGCTCCAGTCGAGGGTGGCCCGCATCGTCTGCTGGCGATCGGGACGGCTGCGCCCGCCGTGGGTGAGCAGCTCCAGCTGCTCCCCGAGGCGGGCGGCCACCTGCTCCGGGCTGAGCGTGCGCAGCCGTGCGGCGGCCAGCTCGATGGCGAGCGGAAGCCCCGCGAGCTCCGCGCAGATCCTGGCCAGCGCTGCGGCGTTGCCGTCGGTGAGCCGGAAGCCCGGCCGCACGTCACCGCCACGCTCGATCAGGAGCCGGACGGCACCGTATTCGGCCAGCCGGTCGAGCGACTCCAGCGCATCCGGATCGGGCCGGTCGAGCGGCGGGACGGGTCGCTCGACCTCCCCGGGCAGGCGCAGCGGCTCCCGGCTGGTCGCCAGCACGTGCAGTTGGGCGCACGCCAGCAGCAGCTCGCTCACGAGAGCGGCCACCGCGGCGACGACGTGCTCGCAGTTGTCGAGTACGAGGAGGAGGTCGCGTTCGGCCAGCGAGGCGCACAGGAACTCGCTCGCCGACCTGCCGGCGGTGGGCTCGCGCATGCCGAGCGCCCCGAGCACGGCCTCGGGCACCAGCGCGTCGGTGCGGAGGCCCGCCAGCTCGACCAGGCACACGCCGTCGTGATGCTGATCCTCGACGCGCCTCACGGCCTCCAGCGCGAGACGCGTCTTGCCCGAGCCCCCGGCGCCCGTGAGCGTGACGAGCCGTCGGGACGCGAGGAGATCAACCAGCTCACGCAGCTCCTGCTCGCGCCCCACGAACGAGGTCGTCGGCGCCGGCAGGTGGCTCACGCCGTTCGTCGCGGTGTTCAGGGCCGGGAACGACCTCAGGATACCCTCGGCGACGGCCTGGTGGAGACGAACCGGCCGGACGATGTCGCGCAACCGATGCGTTCCCAGGTCGAGCAGCGAGATGTCCGGCGCAAGCTGCGCGATGAGACCGACCGCCGCTTCCGAGACGACGATCTGCCCCCCGTGCGTGACAGCGAGGATCCGAGACGCCTGATGCAGGGCCATCCCGAACAGCTCGTCGCCCACCTCGGCGACCTCGCCAGCGTGGACCGCCATCCGGATCCGGACGGACGTCCCGCCCGGCCAGGGCTCTGCCGCCAGCCTGCGCTGGGCCTCGACGGCTGCTGTCAGCGCGTCACCGGCCGAACCGAAGACGAACGCGCAGCCGTCGCCGCCGGTGGGATATCCGCTGCCCCTGCGGGCCCCGGCGGCGCCCGTGAGGATCGCGCGCTGGCGCTCGATCACACCCACGAAGGCATCGCCGAGCGACCCGAGGAGCCGCGTGGAGGCCTCCACGTCGGTGAAGAGCAGCGTCACGATGCGCGTGTCCTGCATCTGGTGCGCGCGGGCGCCGCAGGAGGTAGACCACATCTTCTCCGGCGCCATCAAGCGTCGCCGTCGACTCGGCGAGAGCGAAGCGCGGGTCGGCGCCGCGGTGTCAGTGGAAGGATTCGCTTCGGTGGGACGCACGCGTGCCTGGTCTTGCTTGCTGGCCCAGCAAGACGTATGGCACGAGGAGCCATATGCCGAAGGCCACGCAGGTCTTCCACGAGAAGATCCGGACGGCTGATGGCGTGGTCGTGGAGTTCAAGGTCTGGCGAGTGACCAGGTCGGTGCACTACCCGGAAGGGTTCCGTTACTCCTTCTTCGCGATCCGCGACAGCGTCGTTCTCGTCGGCTACGACAATCACAGCCCGAAGGGGCACCACCGGCACGGTCAGGGGCAAGCAAGAGCGGTACGAGTTCGAGGGACTCGAGAAGCTGCGAGCGGACTTCACCAGGGATCTCGAGAGAGCCCGCATGACACGTACAAACGGAGAGTGACCATGGCGCTGAAGACCATTCGAGTGCGGATCAAGTCCGTCGAGCAGGCGCTCGATGATGCGATCGGAGCGATTCGCGCGATCCAGTCGAAGAAGCGGGTCGCGAAGCGGCGCGGCGAGTACTTCGAGAGCCTCGAGGCAATACGCGCCGCGCTGACGGAGAAGCGGCTGGCTCTCGTGCGTTTGGTGCGCGAGCGCAAACCCGCGTCGGTCGCCGAGCTGGCGCGCCTGGCGAGGCGCGACTTCAAGTCCGTCTACCGGGACGTGGAAGCGTTGCGCGGCCTAGGGCTCATCAGGACCGGTGCGACGAGACGCGGCGTCTCGAGTCCCCTGCGAAGCGATGCCACCGAGATTGTTCTCAGAATCGCGGTGTGAACTCAGAGCCGCCAGGTGACTGGCCGCTCCGGGGTATACGAGCAGAAGACGCCGGTGCGGAGCCCCTTCTCGAGGTGCAGGCCGAGCGCGGGGTGCTCCGCCCGGATGCGCTCGAGGCTGCGCCGGATCTGGTTCGTGACCGCCTTGCGCCACCGCTCGGCCGGGTCGCCCACCGTCCGTGGCCGGCCGCCGAGGCCGTAGGCCGCCGATAGCTCCCTGGTGATCACCTCGATCTCGTCGCGTGCCCCGGCCGCCCGAACGAGGTCCCCGCCGGCGGTCGCCTCTACGAGCTCGTTCTGCAGGTCGTCCAGCCGCCGCTTGTACTCGGCGCGCGCACGCGGATCGAGCACGGTCCCGAGGTCACCCTGCGCGACAGACCGTGGCGTGTCCTCCGCGCCGTCGGCGGCGCCCGCACCGAGCGCCACGAGGTCACCGACGTGGACCTCCGCGCCAGGGTCGGCGAGTAGGCGCGCGATGTAGTGCAGCCCCTTCGTGTCCCGCAGGCGGAAGGTCTTGCCCGCGTACGCCAGCGTCCAGTACTCGCCCTCGCGGCAAAAGATACCCGCGTCGCCGGAAGGCGTTTCCGCCGGCGCCGCCGGCGCCTCTCCTGCTGCTTCGCTGCCGCCCGCCGGCTTGGTCGCCAGCGCCAGTTCCTCGTCGAGGACGCGCAGCGCCAGGTCAGCGGCCCGCTCGAGCGAGAGGCTCCGCCCGGCGACGCGGTGCTCGTCGAACCCCGCGGACACCACCGACGCGAGCGCTTCGAAGCCAGTGCCAGATACCGACTGGGTGACGCCTGCCCGCCACGGGAGCGACCGCATCCATTCTATCCTGCGAGGGAGCCGCAGGTTGACCGCCTCCACGGCCCCCACCAACGTCGCCACTTCACGTGCACGCCCGCGGTGGTCGAAGACATGCGCGGTCAGCTCGACGGCGTAAACCATTCGCTCGCCCGACCCGCTGTCGCGGGCAAGGCGGAGCGCCTGACGCAGCGGCCCGAGCGCCCGGGCGTCGTCCCCGCAATTGAACGCGACGTGAGCCGTCATGGTGAGGATCAGCGCAAGCTGCCAGCGGTTGCCCGCCTCCTCGTGTGCGGCGGCGGCTTCCGCGAGCAGTCGTTCCGCGTCGGCGTGCTGCCCCCGTTCTTCCGCCACCGCCGCAAGCATCCGCCGCGACTCGGCCACGACCTGGAGGAGCCCCGACCTGGTGCCGAGATCGAACGCCTCGGTGGCGCGACTCGCCGCCCCCTCCAGATCTCCGTCCTTCCATTGCTCCTCCGCCAGACAGCCGAGTATCGAGCCGATGCCGGCGGGCTCATTGATCTCGCGGAAGATGCGCAAGGCGTCCTCGAACCAGGCAGCGGCCGGCCGCGCATCGACATCGATGGCCCCGGCGGCACGTCCCATGGCCATCAGCACCCACGCCTCTCCGCGGCGGCCGCCGACCCGCCGGAAGAGCTCGAGCGCCTCCCGGAGGTGCACCAGCGCGCAATTATAGTCGAGTGCGTTCTCCGCCAGGAGCCCCGCCCCGTACACCGCCCGTGCTCGCAGCCAGTCGGGTGCACCGGTGGCCGCGTCGAGGGCGCGCACGACCCACGCGCGCGCGTCCGGCTGCCCCATCGAGAACCACGGGTGCCCGAGCGCGGCGGCGATGCGCAGCGCGGCCTCGGGATCGACCCCGGCGAGCGCGCTCTCGATCGCCTGGCGGACGTTTTCCTGCTCGTCGCGGAGCCGCGCGCTCCAACGGCGCTGCTCGCGCATGAACCCACTCCCGGCCTTCACCGCGAACGAGACCACCCACTCCAGATGTCGCCGCACGACCCGGTCGCGCTCGCCGGCCTCGCGCAGCCGTTCGGCCGCGTACTGGCGGACCGGCTCGAGCATGCGCAGCCGCCCCCCTGTGCCAATGAACGTGAGAGAGGAGGCGATCCGAATTTAGTGTACGAGGGGACGGAGGAAGGCGAGCGAGGTGGGAGTGAAGGTGAGGGATGGCGGGGGATCAGGAAGCGCGCCCGGAACGGAAGGAGCCCGTAGGGCGACTGAAGTTGCGGGCGCGCCGGCGCCGACGGGCCGCAAGGATCCGGAGGTTCCGGCGAAGGCGCAGCGGCGCCGGTTCACGGCCGAGTACAAGCGACAGCTCCTGGCCGAGGCCGACGGGTGTCGCGAGCCGGGGGAGATCGGGGCGCTGCTGCGACGCGAGGGGCTCTACACGTCGCATCTGAGCGTGTGGCGTCAGCAGCGCGAGGCGGGGGCGTTGGTCGGGCTGGCGGGGCACGCGCGCGGGCGCAAGGCGGTGGCGCATCCGTTGGCGAAGCGACTCGCCGGGATGGAGCGGGAGAACGCGCGGCTGCGGGAGGAGCTGCGCAAGGCGCACGTGATCATCGACGTTCAAAAAAAAGTCTCACAGTTGCTGGGGCTGCCGCCGAGCGACGAGGAGGTCGGGAGCTGATGGCGACGGCGCAGACGTTGGCCGACGCCGTGGGGGTCCAGGCCGCCTGTGGGGCGTTGGGTCTGGCCCCGGCAAGTTTTTACCGGTGGCGGCGACCATGTTCGGAGACGGCGGTTCGATCGCGGCCGCCGCTGGCATTGTCCGAAATCGAGGAGGCTGCCGTTCTCGACGTGCTGCATTCGGAACGGTTCATCGACCAGGCTCCGGCGGAGGTGTACGCGACGTTGCTCGAGGAGGGAACCTACCACTGCTCGCTGCGGACGATGTACCGGATTCTCGATCGGCACGGGGAAGTCCGCGAGCGGCGCAACCAGCTGCGCCACCCGGTGGCGACGCGGCCCGAGCTCCTGGCGACGGGACCGAACCAGGTGTGGTCGTGGGACATCACGAAGCTCAAGGGGCCGGCGAAGTGGACGTACTTCTACCTCTACGTGCTGCTCGACATCTTCAGCCGCTACGTGGTGGGGTGGCTCTTGGCGGATCGAGAGTCGGCGACGTTGGCGCGCCGCTTGATCAAGGAGAGCTGCGAGAAGGAGGGGATCGCGGAGGCGGTCCTGACGCTGCACTCCGACCGCGGGCCGGCGATGACGTCGAAGACGGTGGGCCAGCTGTTGGCCGACCTGTCGATCACGCGGAGCCTGACGCGACCGTACACCAGCAACGACAATCCGTTTTCGGAGTCGCAGTTTCGCACGTTGAAGTCGCGTCCGGAGTTTCCCGAGCGATTCGGGTCGCAGCAGGACGCCCTGGGATTCCTGCGGCGATTCTTCCCCTGGTACAACGAAGAGCATCGGCACAGCGGGATCGGGTTCCTGACGCCGGTGAGCGTGCACAGCGGGACGGCCCTGGCGATCGTGGCACGACGGGGGGAAACGCTCGCGGCGGCATTCGCGGCTCATCCCGAACGCTTCAAGGGGAAGACACCGCGGGTGCAACAGCCCCCGACGGAAGTGTGGATCAATCCGCCGGCCCTCGACCGCAATGGCGTTCCGAGCCCGCGATCGCGAAGAAACGTCGCGCTCAGAGCCCCGCAGACGCCCGCAACGGAGCCGGTCCAAGGTCCAGGTACCCCCCAAGTCTCGATGCTCGTGGCTGCGGACGACCTCCTGCTCGCGGAGCTCGACGTCGCGGCGGGACAGTAATTTCACCATGCCCCTCTCTCATCTCATTGACACGCGCCGGCGGCTCGGCGCGGTCGTGGTCGACCGCGACGAGTGACTTGCTGGCCAGGCGCTCGACCGCGTCGGCCACCCGGTCGCGATCGACGCCGTCCCCGTCGGCGACCTGCTCGGCAGCGTCGAGCGTGAAGCCACCCGCGAAGACGGAGAGCCGCCGGAAGACGATCTGCTCGTCGGGGGCGAGCAGCTGATGGCTCCAGTCGAGGGTGGCCCGTATCGTCTGCTGGCGATCGGGGCGGCTGCGCCCCCCGTGGGTGAGGAGATCGAGCTGCTCCTCGAGGCGGGCAGCCACCTGCTCCGGGCTGAGCGTGCGCAGCCGTGCCGCGGCCAGCTCGATGGCGAGCGGAAGCCCCGCGAGCTCCGAGCAGATCCTGGCCAGCGCTGCGGCATTGCCGTCGGTGAGCCGGAAGCCAGGCCGCACGTCGGCGCCGCGCTCCACCAGGAGCCGGACGGCGTCGTAGTCGGCGAGCCGCTCGAGCGACTCCAGCGCCTCCGGATCGGGCCGGTCGAGGGGCGGGACCTCTCGCTCGACCTCCCCCGGCAGGCGCAGCGGCTCCCGGCTGGTCGCCAGCACCTGCAGTTGGGCGCACGCCGGGAGCAGCTCGCTCACGAGTGCGGCCACCGCGGCGACGACGTGCTCGCAATTGTCCAGCACGAGGAGGAGGTCGCGGTCGGCCAGCGCGGCGCACAGGAACTCGCTCGCCGACCTGCCGGCCGTCGGCTCGCGCATGCCGAGCGCCCCGAGCACCGCTTCGGGCACCAGCGCGCCCGTGCCGAGGCCCGCCAGCTCGACTAGGCACACGCCGTCGCGATGCTGATCCTCGACGCGCCTCACGGCCTCCAGCCCCAGGCGCGTCTTGCCGGAACCCCCGGCGCCCGTGAGCGTGACGAGCCGCCGGGACGCGAGGAGGTCGACCAGCTCGCGCAGCTCCTGCTCTCGCCCCACGAACGAGGTCGTCGGCGCCGGCAGATGGCTCGCGCTGCTCGTCGCGGTGTCCAGGGGCGGGAAGGACGTCGGGATGCCCGCGGCGACGGCCTGGTGGAGACGAACCGGCCGGACGATGTCGCGCAACCGATGCGCTCCCAGCTCGAGCAGCGAGATGTCCGGCGCAGGCTGCGCGATGAGCCCGACCGCCACTTCCGAGACGACGATCTGCCCTCCGTGCGTGGCGGCGAGAATCCGAGAAGCCTGATGAAGAGCCATACCAAACAGCTCGTCACCCACCTCGGCGACCTCGCCGGCGTGAATCGCCATCCGGACCCGGACGGAGGAACCGCCCGGCCAGGGCTCTGCTGCCAGGGCGCGCTGGGCCTCCACGGCCGCTGCCACCGCGTCGCCCGCCGAACCGAAGATGAACGCGCAGCCGTCGCCGCCGGTGGGATAGCCGCTGCCTCTGCGGGCACCGGCGGCGCCCGTGAGGATCGCGCGCTGGCGCTCGATCACACCCACGAAGGCATCGCCGAGCGCCCCGAGCAGCCGCGTGGACCCCTCCACGTCGGTGAAGAGCAGCGTCACGATGCGCGCGTCCTGCATCTGGTGGCGGTCGCCGCCTGAGGTAGACCACACCATTGCCGGCGCCATCAAGCATTCTCGGTCTCCCTCTCGGTAGGTGGACCTCGGGCTTCGAGACGATGCCGTGGAGGTGAAGGCGAGGAGGAGGTCCGCCCCCGCGGTCGTGACGCTCGAGGTCTGCGGGAGGTGGCGCGCCGAGTCCGGTGCGTCGTGGGTCTATCGAGACTGGACAGTTTTTCTGTCCAGTGGTAAGAATCTGGAGCCATGACGAAGACCATCCCGGCGGCCAAGTTCAAGGAGCAGTGCCTCGCGTTGCTCGACCGCGTCGGCCCGGAGGGCATCGTCATCACGAAGCACGGGCGTCCGGTAGCCAAATTGATCCCGCTCGGCGGCGACTCGGCGAGCCTGATCGGCAGCCTCAAAGGCAAGCTCAAGATCAAGGGCGACATCCTCTCGACCGGTATCCGCTGGGATGCTGAATCTTGACACGCACATCCTGCTCCACGCCGTCGCCGGCAGCTTGAAGTCCCGCGAGCGCCAGCTGCTGCAGGCGCAGCCCTGGAGCATCTCGGCCATCGTCCTGTGGGAGATCGCGAAGCTGGCCGAGCTCGGTCGCATCGAGGTGGATCTGCACAGCCCCGAGCTCACCCGCGTCATCTCCCGCGTGCAGCTGTGGCCTCTCACGCTCGACGTGTGCCGGGCGATCGACATGCTCGACTTCGACGGCGACCCGGCCGACGAGATCATCGCCGCGACCAGCGTGGTGGAGCGCGTGCCGCTCGTGACGCGCGACGGGAAGATTCGGCGCTCGAAGGTCGTCCCGCTAGCGCACTGAGGATTCGGTACCCGCGCAAGCCCGCGTCGGTCACCGAGTTGCCGCGCCTGGCGCCGCACTTCGTCGCGCGTCGGAGATTGCGACACCGCGGACCGCCGGGTACACCCGACCCTCATGGCCAGCCCCCAGCTCGCGATGCTCGTCGACATGCTGCGCAACGCCCCGCCCGTGCCGCAGGACATGGACATCCTCGAGCGCCGCCAGCGCATGGAGGAGCTCACCAGGTCGGCGCCGCTGCCGGACGGCACGCGTGCCACGACGGTCGAGGCAGGAGGCGTGCCGAGCGAGTGGGTCGAGGCTCCGGGCTCGACCGATCGCGTGACGCTCCTCTATTTCCACGGCGGCGGCTACACGATCGGATCGGTGCGCACACATCGTGCCCTGGTGGCGCGTCTCGCGGCCGCGACCGGCGCGCGCGCCCTCACGGTGGACTACCGCCTCGGTCCCGAGCACCCCTTTCCCGCGGCGGTGGACGATGCGCTGGCGGCCTACCGCTGGCTCGTACGGGGTGGCGCCGATCCGGGCAGGATCGTCGTCGCCGGCGACTCGGCCGGCGGCGGTCTCACGGTCGCGTTGCTGGTGGCGCTGCGCGACGCGGGGGAGACCCTGCCCGCGGCGGGCGTCTCGATCTCGCCATGGGCCGATCTCGCATGTACCGGCGCATCGATGACGACCTGTGCTGCGCGCGATCCGATGGTCCAGCGCGAGGGGCTTCTCGAGATGGCCGCGGCCTACCTCGCCGGCCAGGATGCGAAGAGCCCGCTGGCGTCGCCCATCCACGCCGATCTCCGTGGCCTGCCGCCGCTGCTCGTGCACGTCGGGACCGCGGAGACGCTGCTCGACGACGCGACCCGGCTCGCCGAGCGGGCGCGCGCGGCCGCCGTGCCGGTCGACCTCGAGGTGTGGGACGACATGATCCACGTGTGGCATGCCTTCGCGCCGCTCCTGCCGGAGGCCGACGAGGCGATCGCGCGGATCGGCGTCTGGGTGCGAAGCACGCTCGGTACCTGAGCGGCCGGCGCCGCACGGCTGGCACTCGCGCGTCCGCACCTCCTGTCGGCAGGGCACTGGCGCCTCGAAGGGAGCCTTTCAAACCGCTCAGCTCTCGGTCGGCTGATGCTGGTAGGCACTATGAAGTCAATGCCGGTAGCCTAGCACCTGGCGACGATGGATTCTGATTGACGCTCCACACCGGGCGGTCGTATGCAGGCGCGGGGGACCAGCCTGGGAAGAATGCGCGCAACGGGCGACGCTGGGGCCCGCCTCGTCGGCGCGGGCGTGCTTCTCGTCGCCATGACTGCCGCGGCGCAGCCGGTGCCGCTCACCCCGGGCTCGACGCTGGTGAGCGCCGCGGAGCAAGGGAACCAGCCCGCGGTCGCCGCCTCGCCCGACGGGAGCTTCGTCGTCGCATGGTCGCGATACGGCGTACTGCTCGGCGGTCTCGCCGCCCGCAAGCTGGACGCGGCAGGCGGCGTGCTGGGGCCCATGTCGATCGTGGCGGATCCTTCCCCGTTTTCTAGCCGAGTCGACGAATCGGCCCTGGCGAGCGATCCGGCGGGCGGCGCTGCCCTGGTGGTGTGGGCGTCGGACGAGTTCAACCCCCGGATCCTGGCGCGCCGGCTCGGAGAAACCGCGACGGCGATCGCGCTGAGTGACGACACATCGGAATCTTCGCATCCTGCCGCCGCAGCGGTGGGCCGCGACCGCTTCCTGGTCGTCTGGCAGCGCCAGGACCTGCTGGACCAGGGCAGCGGGCCCGCCGTCTTCGGGCGTTGGGTGGACGGCGGCGGCCGTCCTTTCGCACCGCAGTTCAGGTTGAGCCCGGAAGAGCGGTTCGTCCCGCACATCCGTCCCGACGTCGCGAGCGCGGGCGGCGTGGCGCTGGTCGCCTGGGAGCGTCTCGCCGTGCCGAGCAGCCAGCTGCTCGCCCGTCTCGTGCGACCGGACGGACCGCCGGGCGGTGTCGACGTGGAGCTGGTCTCCGCCGGTGCCGAGGCGATGCCCGGCGCGGCTGTTGCCGTCGCCGGCATGCCGACGGGCTTCCTTGCCGTCTGGTCCGAGGAGGACCGCGACGGACCCTTCATCTCGGACCGCAGGCTCGTAGCCCGGACGGTGTCACCCGACGGCGCACTCGGTCCGGTCGTCCGGATCGCTGCGCTCGAGAACGGGTTCTCCGAGAACCTCGACGTCGCCGCGGATGCTGCCGGCATGGGAGTGGCGGTGTGGCAGGATCTCGACGGCGGCGACGAGATCCTGCGTGCTGCAAGCATCGACACGAGCACGGGAGCCGTCAGCACCGCCGTCGACGTCGATCCGTCCGCGCAGTTCGCGCCCGCCATCGCTGCAGGATCTCCCGGACGGTTTCTGATCGCATGGCCCAGCGGGCCGGTGCGCGCGCGGGTGCTGACCTTGTGCGGGAACGCCATCCCCGAACCGGGAGAAGAGTGCGACGACGGCAACCGCCGCGACGGCGACTGCTGCGCCGCCGCCTGTCGGCTCGAGCCGGTGCCGGGCACCTGCTGGCGGCTCGCCGGGTCGATCCTCGCCCGGCTCTCCGCCACCGTCACGCAAGCCGGGCAGACCTACGCGTGCGCGGCGCGCTGCCGCGGCGCGAGCGAGGCGACGCTGATCCTGCTCGACGACGGCACGTACCGCTGGCCGCAAGGAAGCGTCGCGTGTACGAGCGGAGAGACCCGCACGCTCCCCGACGAGGTCGGCCGGCGCCGGGGCCGCGGTGTCCGGGCGCGACTGAGCCCCGCCAACCTGGCGGAGATCCGGAGCGCCACGCGCGCGTGCACGGGCGCGATGCTCGGCGGCCAGCAGACGACGCTGCGGCTCGGCGGAGATACGCTCCGTGGCACACAGAGCTCGCACCTCCGCCGCGCCGGCCACCCGTCGATCCGGGTGCAGGCGATGACACGCTTCGCGGGCGTGCCTCTCGGCTCTGGGACACGACCCGCCCCGCCCGCGTTGCCGCAGACGATCCCGTCCTGCGCCAGCGAGCTCACGTTCCGCTGCCGGCCCCGCTGACGCGGGACTCATCACGGCTGCGCGCCTGGCGGCTCGGCGTCCGTCATGAGCGGCTGGAACGACCCGGCCGGAGCAGCGTAGAGCTCCGCCCAGTCGAGCTCCTCTTCCAGGCGGTGAAACGCCTCGTCGCCGATCGCGCCCTCCTCGCGGAGCCGTAGCAGCGTCAGCCGCTGGGCCGTGATCGCGCGCAGGCGGAGCCGGTCGTGCTCGGTCGCACCCTGCGGCTCGTCCGGGTTCGCCGCCACGTCGCGCGCGGCAAGGTATCCCTCGCGGACGGCCGCCGCGGCGGTCGAGCGCTCTTCGGCGAGCGCCTCGACCGCTGCCTGGATGATGCCGAGACGCCCGCGCGAGATCTCCTGCCCCACTCCACCGTCCGCCTCGAAGCCGAGGCGGTCGAGCAGCGGCTGGAGCGTGAAGCCCTGGATGACCAGCGTCCCCAGCACCACGCAGAACGCGGAGAGGACGATGAGGTCGCGGCCAGGAAACCCCGCGGGCAACGCGAACGCGGTCGCGAGCGTGACGAGGCCGCGCATCCCGCACCAGGAGACGAGCACGCCGCCCGCCACCGTCGGCGGCGTCGCTCCCGACGTCATCGTCACCCCGAACCAGCGGTTCGTCAGACGCCCCACCGCGACGTAGGCCATCAGGTACGCGATGCGGACGACGATCACGGTCGCGAGAACGGCGCCGCTCACGACGAGGGCGTGCGACAGGCTCTCGCGCGAGAGGCGGCTCAGGATGGATCGCGCCTGCAGGCCCATGATCACGAACGCGAGCACGTTCAGCACGAACACGGCCGTCTCCCAGACCGAGTACGTGCTGACAGCGGTTGCGCGCGGACCCCCGGCGCGAGGCTTCCTGTGAGAGCGTCATGCCGTAGGCCACCATGGTGATGATCGGCGACAGGTTCGCGCGCGCGGCGAGCAGCCAGACGCCGAACGTCCCGACGAACGAGAGCACCGTGAAGCTCGCGGCGTCGCGCACGCGTGCCGTGCCGAGCAGGTACAGCCGGGCGAGGAGCCATCCCGCGATCGGGCTTCCCACCGCCATCAGCGCAACCAGCGGCCCGGCGTCTCCGAGCGTGACCGTGCCGACGGCGGCGCCGACCGCGATGCGATAGACCACGAGGGCCGTCGCGTCGTTCAGGAGGCTCTCTCCTCGGAGCACGTGCAGGATCCGCCGCGGCAGGCGCAGCCTTCCGAGAACCGCCGCGGCCGCCCCGGCATCCGGCGGGGCGACGATGGCGCCGAGCGCGACTGCGGCGGCGATCGGAAGGCCTCCCAGCCTCCAGCCCACCCACGCAACGGCCGCGGTGGTGAGCCCGACGGCAACGACCACGAGGGACGCGAGCGGGATGGCGTTCCGCCGGAGGTCGCGGGGCGACGTGTCGAATGCCGCGTCCAGCAGGACGGGCGCGACGAAGAGCGCGAGCGCCAGGTCGGGCTCGATCGCGAGCTCGGGGCCCGCGGGAACGAAGGCAAGCGCGGCGCCGGCGATCGCGAGGAGCGAGGGATAGGGCACGCCGACACGCCGCGCGACACCGGTAAGGATCACCGCTCCGAGGAGGAGTGCCAGCGTCCATTCGAAGAGTGCCATGTCCGGAGTCTAGAGTGTCGGCCGTACCCGGGGGAACCCGCGACGCGCGATCCGCCACCGGCGCGCTCCGCGGCAGCGACGGCGTCGGGTTGACCTCTGCCGCATCGACCGTGCTCTACTGCGACCGTCATGTGGCGTTCGGCCCGTCTGTCGTACCTCCTCCTGCTGGTGCTGGCCGCTCCTGCGGCGGCGGCGCGGGATCGCATCGGCGAATGCAGCGTGCGAAAGCTCGCCGTGGCGAGCGCCGACACCCGGTGCCGGCTCGCCGAGCAGGTCCGCGCGCTGCGGAAGCACCGCGACCCGGTCTTCACGCGATGTGATGCGCGACTCGCGGCCAAGTACGCACGGGTCGAGCGCGCGCTGGGCGCAGCGTGTCCGATGCTCGGCGACGTCGGGGTCGTGCGGGCGGCCGCGCAGCGCTTCGTCGACGGTCTCGCAGTCACCGCGCAGGGCGGGCTCCATTGCTCCGACGACCTCGGGCGGCTGGAGCTGGGGGCGCCGCCGTCCCGTCCGGTGCCCGCCGCCTCGAAGCCGGTCGGATCGGACGGTGTGATCCAGCTCGCCGAGGGGATCTACATGGCCCCCGGCTTCGGCAACACGTTCATGGTCGTGACGCCGGAAGGCAACGTCATCATCGACACGTCGCTCTCGCTGTTCGCGCCGATGCACGTCACATCCCTGCGGGCCATCGACGCCGGCCCGATTCGCTACATCATCCTCACGCACGGTCACGAGGATCACACGGGCGGCGTGGCGATGTGGCGGGAGGACGGCACGCAGGTGATCGCGCAGCGCGAGCAAGCGGAGCTGCTGCACTACCAGAACCGGCTCCGCGGCGTCCTCAGACACCGCAGCTTCGAGCAGTTCTCGCTGCTGCTGGGACTCCCCGCGATCCCGTTCTCGCTCCCGGACGCTCCGGTCGACGACTACGGAGGCGAGGTCTTCGCCACCACGACCTTCGAGACCTTCTGCGAGTTCCGTCTCGGCGGCCTCACGTTCCAGCTCGTGCACACGCCGGGCGAGACGTCCGACCACCTGTCGGTCTGGATCCCGGAGTACCGCATCGCCTTCTCCGGCGACAACATCTACGGATCGTTCCCGAACATGTACACCCTTCGCGGCACCAAGCCGCGCTGGGCGCTCGACTACGTCGAGTCGCTCGACCGCGTCCAGTCGTGGAACCCCGAGATCCTCGCTCCCAGCCACGAGAATCCGATCTACGGCGCCGGAACCATCCGCGAGCGGATCCATCGCTATCGCGATGCCATCCTCTACGTGCACGACGAGACCGTCCGCGGCATGAATGCGGGCACTGACGTGTACACCCTGATGAACACCATCAAGCTGCCCCCGGAGCTCGACCTGGGCGAGGGCTACGGGGCCGTGGCCTGGACCGTGCGTGGCATCTACGAGGGGTATCTCGGCTGGTTCGACGAGGATACGGCCACGATGTACCCGGTCGCGCCACAGACGACCTATCGCGAGCTGGTGACCCTGCTCGGCGCCCCGGAGCCGATCCTCGAGCGAGCCGCCGCACTGGTCACCACCGGCAGCCACGCCGAGGCCCTGCGTCTTACCGACGTCGTGCTCGCGAGCGATCCGGGGAACCGGAGCGCGCTCGAGACGCGGC
Source organism: uncultured delta proteobacterium (assembly GCA_963815115.1). Taxonomy (GTDB): domain Bacteria; phylum Desulfobacterota; class Binatia; order DP-6; family DP-6; genus CAVQLX01. The sequence continues at coordinate 113,602 of CAWFFN010000009.1, forward strand.
TGACGGCGGTCGAGGCGCTGCTGGCGGCGAGCACCAATATCAACGAGAAAGGCTGGCTGAACGGCGCGAGCCGGGCGCTCAGGGCGCAGCTCGCTCGCTGACGCCCGCTCGCCGGAAGGCGACGAGTGTCACCCCCGAGCGGTGGGACTCGACCGGTCGTTCGATTTCACAAGCTCCGCAGGCGTGACGGCCTCACGGCGCGTCCCCGCGCCGACCTTCGGCCTCAGTGGCCCCTCGCGAGCCAGCGGGGGAGGACCATTCGCTCCCGGCTGAAGCATTGCTACGTCTATTCAAGAATGCGGACATCGGGACAAGCTGCTTGCAAGGTCTCACTTTCCCTTGTGACGGCTATCAATCGTCAGTTATCTTCAAAACCAGAATCCCGAGGTCAGGCGCTCCTGCGCACTCTGGAAGGAGTGGAACACATGCGGTTCTCGGCGTCGTCGATCCTTCTCGCGACCCTGCTGGCGTCCTCGGCGTATGGAACCACGCCCGACGGGGACGGCGACTGCGGCGGCGTCGCGCAGCGCGCGTGCTGCGTGCTGGAGACCGACCCGGCGGGGTGCGACAGCGGCAACCGCGAGGTGCTGACCGTCGGCGACAAGTGTCCCGGCGGCGTCCTCAACGCGGGCTTCTGCATCAAGGACACGTCGGATCCGAACGAGCACGTCCACTGCGGCGGCGACGGGCAGCGGGCCTGCTGCACGACCGAAGGCAGCCCGTCGTGCGACACCGGCAACATCGAGATCGCCAGCACCGGCGGGACGTGCCCCGGCTCGTTCTCGGGCTCGGCCGGTCAATGCGTCGCGATCACCGCCTGCGGCGGCCCCGGCCAGCGCGCCTGCTGCAACGGCCTGAGCGAGTTCAGCAATCGCGGCGGCGCGTGCAACACCGGCGCCGCGCCGGTCGTTGGCTGCGTGGGGAACTGCTACTGCGGCGGGATCGGGACGGGTCAGGTCGCCGTGCACACGTGCGTGGCGTACCAGACCGCCTGCGGCGGCGACGGGCAGCGCGCCTGCTGCGTCATCGAGCGCGCCGCTCCCTGTGACGACCCGTTGACCCAGATCCCGGGGACCACCGGGGACGTCACCTGCAGCGACGGCATCACGACCGCGACGGCGCTCGGGACCTGCGTCTCGTCGGCGGCGGGGCCGATCGCCGAGCCGGATCCGGGCTGGACACCGCCGGCAGCCCCGCGCGGCGGACCGCTGCGCGGCTACGCCGACCTGCACGTGCACCTGCTCTCCCACCTCGCCCACGGCGGCAGCGTGTTCGCCGGCCACCCGGCGCCGATCGGCGACGACGGGAAGTTCGTCCTGGACGCCGGGCACAACATCAACACCGCGCTCTCGCCGGCCCTGGACCTCCTCATCCACGGCGGACCGCTCCACCTCCCCGGTGAGGACACGGTCGGATTCGGGACGAACGACGGTGCCGCCTCGAACTTCGGCGCGCCCTACTTCAACGGCTGGCCGATCTGGAACAGCACCACGCACCAGCAGGTCTACTACAAGTGGCTCGAGCGCGCGTGGCGCGGCGGCCTGCGGCTCATGACCATGCTCGCGGTGACCAACGAGGCGCTCTGCCGCACCAGCAACGCTGCGCGGCAGCGACTGCGCAGAACGGGATGGGGTCGATCGACGCAGCAGCTCGAGAGGCGTGCTCGCTTCGAGCGCTTCATCGACGAGCTGAGCGGGCGGCCCCGGGCAACGGCTGGTTCCGCATCGTCACGCACGCCGGCAGCAGGCGCGCACCGTGATCGCGGAACGGCAAGCTCGCAGTCGTCCTCGGCATCGAGATCGACAACCTCTTCAACTGCAAGTTCGACGAGCCGGCTGATCCCGCGCCGGGCACAGTGCACGACCGGTCGGGGCGCGCCGTCGTCGACGAGATACTACGCGAAAGGGCGTGCGCCACGTCTTCCCGGTCCACAACTTCGACAACGCCTTCGGCGCGCGCCGCCACGTGGCAGGACTCGATCGGCGTCGGCAACCGCGTGCGCCGAGCGCCGCTGGTGGGACGACCGAGAAACTGCGCGGCACGGCGCCGGCTACGGCTTCTAGCTCGGATCCGGCTTCGCCCCCACCGACGCTCCTCGGTTTCGGCGGCTGACGTCTTCGCCTGCCGCTGCTCTGCGTACCCGACGGCAATGCAACCCCGGCGATGCGAGCTGCAACACGCGCGGCCTCAGACGCCGCTCGGCAACGGCGACCTCGCTGCGATCCGCCGAGCTGATGAACGCGCGGCATGATCATCGACATCGACCACATGTCGCGCGAAGCGCGCTCGACGACACGCTCGCGATCGCGGAGGCGCGCAACCGCCGCGCCCTACCCGGTGGTGGCCACGCCACGTGCAGTTCTTCGCGCTGCACGAGCGCGAGTTCGGCGGCACGATGGCCGCCACGAGCGTATGCGGACGCCGCGCGCAGCTCGAGCGGCATCAAGGCGGGCGGCGGGATGATCGCCGCCATGCTGAAGGACGACGTCCAGGACACCGGCCAGCATCGGCAAGAAGGTCAACGCTCGGCTAACGCCCACGTCGCCGACGGTGCGCCGACGACTGCCGGACACTCCTCCAAGACGTGGGCGCAGGCGCTACGCAGTACGCGCGTCGACGTGATGGGCGGCGCCGGTGGCCATGGGCAGCGACTTCAACGGCATCGCGGCGCACGTCGGGCCGCGCTTCGGTAGCGACGCCTGCGGCGGCGACCGGGGCGTCCAACGGCTCGGAGCGCCCGCTCCAGGAGCTGGCGCGGCAATCGCGGCTCGCGCTACCCCTTCACGATTCCCGGGCTTCGGCTCGCTTCGACCGAAGCAGACGACCGGCTTCAAGGAGGTTCGACTACAACGTCGACGGCCTGGCGCACATCGGCCTGCTGCCCGACCTGGTGGCCGACCTGGGCAAGATCGGCCTCGACGCCGTACTGACGTCGATGCGCTGTTCTGCTCGGCGGAGAAGTACATCCGCGTCTGGGAGCGCGGCCTGGCCATCGCCGGGGGTCAGCCGGTCCCCGATCCGGACGCCGCACCGTGGCTCTGCACCAGCACCGGCCCGGTGTGCGGCAGCGGCGTGCTCGAGGCCGGTGAAGATTGCGACGACGGCAACACCGCCGACGGCGACGGCTGCTCGGCCGTCTGCACCATCGAACAGGGCTACGCCTGCACCGGCGATCCGTCGGCATGCACGCCGATCTGCGGCGACGGGCTGGCGGTCGGCAGCGAGCGATGCGACGAGGGCGCGGCCAACGGCACGGCCACCTCCTGCTGCTCGGCGTCGTGCACGTTCGCCCCGGACGGATCGGCCTGCGCGACGGACCAGGACCAATGCACTGACGACGTCTGCGGCAACGGAATGTGCACCCATCCATCCGTACCGCGGGCGGCCGCGTTCCTGTCGATCGACTGTCGTCTGGCGGCGCTCCGCGTGACCGTGCTGTCCGACACGAGCGGGCGCATCCAGCAGACCCTCCTCAGCCAGCTCGACAAGGCGATCAAGTCGAAGGAGAAGGCGGAAGCGGCCGCGGCGGCAGGGAAGATGAACAAGGTGCGGGCGAGCTTGCGGAGCGCCGGCCGCCGGCTGATCAACTTCGGCTACCGTGTCAGCTCACTCGCCGGTCGCCACATGATCGTGCCCGCGGTGGCCGTCGACCTGCTGGCACAGCAGCACGATATCCTGACGGACATGGACGCCCTGCGCGGGGGGTTGCACTAGCCTCCGGGCCACCTCGGATCCTCCCCTCGTAGGGCGAGGCGAACTGGCGTGGAGCCTGGTCAGTCGAGGAACGCTCCGTTCGGCGACCCGCCCATTGTCGTCGTGGTGCTGGAGGTCGTCGGCGTACTGGTCGTCGTGGTCCCGATCGCGGTACTTGATCTTCAGAGGCAGCACCTGGCCACGGATCTCGCCGCTGGCGCTTGCCGGCGGAGGCCCCGTGCTGTGGATGTTGATGTACCAGCGCGCCCCGAGCGGTGGAGGCAGCGCGGCGTGGAAGGCGCCCAGGCGGTGTAGCGCTGGTCGACTTGCCCGGTCGTTCCATGTCAGAAGCTGCGCGTGCGCGACGGCCTCGCGGCGCGGCTCCGTCGCCTTGTCGGCGACGAGGCCGTGATCGACCACCCCGACTCGCTCGCGGTGTACGAGTGCGACGGATACACGCTCGAGCGAGCGACCCCCGACATCGTCGTCCTGCCGCGAACACCCGAGCAGGTAGCGGCGGTCGTCCGGCTCCTCTGGATCGAGCAGGTGCCCTTCGTTCCGCGTGGCGCCGGTACCGGGCTCTCGGGAGGCACGCTGCCGGTGGCGGCTCCGGTCATGATCTGCACCAGCCGGCTGAATCGCATCGAGGCCATCGACCGCACCAACCGTCGCATCGTCGCCCAGGCCGGCGTGGTGAACCAGTGGGTCTCGAACGCCGTGCGCGCCGACGGGCTGCTCTATGCCCCGGACCCGTCCAGTCAGCCCGCGTGTACCATCGGGGGCAACGTGGCCGAGAACTCCGGCGGGCCGCACACGCTCAAGTACGGCGTCACCACCAACCACGTCCTCGGCGTCGAGCTCGTGCTTCCCGACGGCGAGGTCGTCGCACTCGGGGGTCCGGTGGAGGACCGGCCCGGCTACGACCTGGTCGGCCTGGTCGTCGGGTGCGAAGGGACGTTCGGCATCGTCACCCGGGCGACGTTGCGGCTGACACGCATCCCGGAGGCCCACCGGACGCTCCTCGCCGTCTTCGAATCGGTCGACGCGGCCAGCGAGGCGGTCTCCGGCATCATCGCCAGCGGCATCGTCCCGGCGGCGCTCGAGATGATGGACGGCCTGATCCTCGGCGCCGTGGAGGATGCCTATCACATCGGCTTGCCCACCGACGCCGGAGCCGTGCTGCTCGTCGAGCTCGACGGCCCGGCGGTCGGCCTCGATCCGCAGATGGAGCGCATCGACGCCGTCTGCCGGGCGCACGGCGTGCGCGAGCTGCGGCTCGCGCGCGACGAGGCGGAGCGCGCCGCCCTCTGGAAGTGTCGCAAGCGCGCCTTCGGGGCCGTCGGCCGGCTCGCGCCCAGCTACTGCACGCAGGACGGGGTGGTGCCGCGCACCCGCGTCCCCGACATCCTGCGAGTGATCGCCGCCGCCGGCGAGCGGCACCGGCTCCGCATCGGCAACGTCTTCCATGCCGGCGACGGCAACATCCATCCCATCCTGCTGTTCGACGAGCGTGACCCCGACGAGGTGAAGCGGGTGCTGGCGGCGGGCCGCGAGATCCTCGAGGCGTGCATCGCGTTCGGCGGCAGCGTCACCGGCGAGCACGGCATCGGCGTGGAGAAGATCGCCCAGATGCCGCTTCTCTTCGCACCCGACGACCTCCTCGCCATGGTGCGCCTGCGCGCCGTCTTCGATCCCGAGCAGCGCGCGAACCCGCACAAGATCTTTCCGGACGCCAAGGTGTGTGTCGAGACCAGGATGCCGCGGCGGCGGGCGGCGCTGTGACGCGGTGAACGGGGGGGTGGCGCGCATGCTCGACCGCCAGCTGGTGGAGCGCCTCGGCGCCGCGCGGGTGAGCTACTGCCTGATCGGACGTCTGGCGCTGGCCGAGCACGGTGTCGCGCTCCGGGAGGGCGATGCCCGGGTCGACCTGCTCACGGTGGATCCCGACGTGCTGCGGCCGCTGTTCTGGGCCGACGGGCGACAACCCGAGGTCGAACTGCGCGAGGCCGGGGACGACACCGTCGGGCGGCTGCGCTGGGCTAGCTCGCCCCCGCATGAGCTGCTGGTCGGGAGAGGGCACGCCATGGTCTTCGCCGTCGACACGGCGCATCCGAACGACCATCTCGGCTGTCGCGTGGCGACGCCCCTCGGGCTCCTGCTGGTGGCGCTCCAGCGCGCGGGGATCGGCGCGCGCACAGACATCGAGGCTTTGAGCCGCGCCCAGGAGGCGCGGCTCGGCGCGCCGTGGCGCCCTCCCGTCGAGGACCATCTCGCCTCCATGGCCCCGTCGGCCGCGGCGGCGTGGAACCAGATCGTCCGAAAACGGTGATCGACTGGGCCGAGATCGTCGGGCGCGACTTCGTCGCACCGGGGACGCTCCACGACCGGGTGGACGGCGTCGCGCCCGACTGGGTCGTCCGTCCAGGTAGCGTCGCCGAGGTCCAGGCGGCGGTGGGCACGGGCGTGGCCCTGGTCGCGTCCGGGCTCGGCGCACATCTCGACGTCGGCGCGCCGCCGCGCCGGCTCGACGTGCTCGTGCGACTCGCCCGCCTCGACCGCATCCTCGACCACCAGGCCGCGGACATGACGGTCACCGTCGAGGCGGGCTGCCCGCTCGCCACTCTCCAGGACGCGCTCGCGTCGGCCGGCCAGTGGCTGCCGCTCGATCCGCCGCGTCCACAGCGCACGACCGTGGGCGGCCTGATTGCCGCCAACCTGGATGGCCCGTTGCGCGCCTCGCAGGGCGGCGTGCGCGATCTCCTGCTCGGGCTGCACGTCGTCGGCGCCGGAGGGACGCTGGTACGGGGAGGAGGTCGGGTGGTGAAGAACGTCGCCGGCTACGATCTGCCGAAGCTCCACGTCGGCGCGCTGGGCAGCGTCGGAGTCCTCGTCCAGGCGACCTTCAAGGTCCGGCCGCGCCCGGAGCGCGAGGCGGCGGTGGTCATCGGCTGCCGCACGGGACCCGAGGCCGCCGATGCGGCGCTCGCGGTGCGCGACGCGCTCGACCCGCTGTGGATCGAGGTGGCGGGCGCGGGCGGCCTGCCCGACGGACCCGGCGATGGAGCCGCGGTCGCCGTCGGGCTCGGTGGCCTCGGGGCGGAGGTCGAGCACGGGTGCCTGCGGGTGCGGGAGCGCGCCGCGTCCCGCGGCTGGCGCACGTTGCGAGTCGAGGATGGACGCGCGTTGCGCGCGCGGCTGGGAGAGTTCGACGTCGAACCGGCGGCCGCGTTGCTGCGCGCCGCGACGCTTCCCGGGAAGGTGGGCGCGCTGCTCGGCGCGCTGGAGGCGGCAGCCGGTCGGCGGGGCGCATCGATCCGTACTCTGGCGCATGCGGCGAACGGCGTCGTCCGCATCGCCGTGGCACGCGCCGAGGACGTGCCTTTTCTGACGCAGGAGCTCCGGCCAGGGCTCGAGGCCGACGGGGGCTCGCTGGTGCTCCACCGCGCGGGTCCCGAGGTGAAGGCGGCCGTCGACGTGTGGGGGGACCTCGGGCCGGGACGACACCTCATGCGCCGGATCAAGGAGGCGTTCGACCCTGATGGTATCTTCGCGCCGGGGCGATTCGTGGAGGGAAGGGGCTGACCATGACCATGATGCCGACCGCTGCCGAGATCGCGAGCTCGCTCCGCGAGCTGCTGAGGGCGGACCCCGGCCGCTTCGTCGAATCGGTGGGAGGGATGGCGGTTCCGGATCTCGCGGAGGCCCTGCGCACGCTGCCGCCGGAGCAGGCGACGGAGATCGTGTGCGCGCTGCCGTTCGAGCTGGCGGTGAACCTCTTCGACGAGCCCGAGCTGGAGGGACACCGCAGCGCGATCGCCCAGCGGCTGCCGCCCGACGAGGCGACTCGGCTGATCGCGGCGATGTCGGCCGATCGGCAGGTGGACCTGCTGCGCGAGCTCGAGCCCGCCGACCGCAAGCGGCTCCTGGAGGTGCTCGATCCGGCAACGCGCCAGAGCCTCACGGCGCTGCTCGCCTGGCCTTCGGACACCGCCGGCGGCATCATGACGACGGAGTTCACGGCCGTGCCGGCGGAGTGGACCGCCGGTCGCGTGCTGGCGCATCTCCGCCAGGTCGCCGAGACCAAGGAGACGATCTACGCGGTCTACGTCGTCGAGGAGGGCACCGGCCGCCTGCAGCACGTGGTGTCGCTGCGCGAGCTCCTGCTGGCCGACGAGGAGGCGCCCGTGCGCAGGGTGGCACCCAAACGCCGTCTGATCACGATCCCGCCCGGCGCGAGCCGGCTGGATGCCGCCCGGGTCATCGGCAAGTACAACCTGCTCGCGCTGCCGGTGGTGGACGAGACCAGGCGGCTCCTCGGCATCGTCACCGTCGACGACGTGATCGATGCCCTGGTCGCCGAGCAGACGCGCCAGGTGCAGCGCATGGGCGGTCTGGAAGCCCTCGATCTGCCGTACACCGAGATGGGGTTCGGAGCGATGATCCGCAAGCGCGCCGGCTGGCTGTGCGCGCTCTTCCTCGGGGAGATGCTGACGGCGACCGCCATGGGCCACTTCGAGGACGAGATCGCGCGCGCCGTGGTGCTCTCGCTCTTCATCCCGCTCATCATCAGCTCCGGAGGCAACTCCGGCTCGCAGGCCACCTCGCTCATCATCCGCGCCCTGGCGCTCCGCGAGCTCGCTCTGCGCGACTGGTGGCGGGTCGCTCTGCGCGAGCTGCCCTCGGGCCTCATGCTGGGCAGCATCCTGGGAGCGATCGGGGTGGTCCGCATCCTGCTCTGGCAGACGATGGGATGGTACGACTACGGCGCGCACGCTTCGTTGGTCGCGCTGACGGTCGGGCTCGCCCTGGTGGGGGTGGTGACGTTCGGCTCGATGGCGGGATCCTTGCTGCCCTTCCTGCTGCGCCGGCTCGGCTTCGATCCGGCGAGCGCTTCGGCGCCGTTCGTCGCCACGCTGGTCGACGTCACGGGGCTGGTGATCTACTTCAGCGTCGCGCTGCTCGTGCTGCGCGGCACGCTGCTGTAGAAGCGCAGGGGAACGATTCACCTTCCCGCGGACTACATCTTGACCTACCGATCGGCGATCGATACAGACTTCGTAAGACGATGGAGATCGCGACCCTCTCGACCAAGTACCAGCTGGTGATTCCGCGTGGCCCACGCGAGCGGCTGCGGCTTCGCCCGGGCATGCGCTTCACCGTCCTGGACAAGGGCGGCGTCATCTATCTGGTTCCGGACCGCCCGATGCGCGCGTATCGCGGCGTCGCCAGGGGAACGACCGTCCGAGACGTGCGCGAAAAGCGAGACCGGCTCTGATCCTGGTCGACTCCAGCGGCTGGATCGAATACCTGGCCGATCGTCCGCGCGCCAGCCGCTTCGCATCGTATATCGAAGGTCGAGAGCCGCTCCTCGTGTCCGCGATCGCGGTCTACGAGGTGTACAAGGTCATCCGTCGCGACTTGTCCGAGGAGCGTGCCCTCGAGGCGGTCTCGGCGCTACGGCGGGCCACGATCGTCCCCGTCGATGAAGCGCTCGCACTGGAGGCTGCCGACGTGGCGCTGTCGCGCGGGCTCGCGATGGCGGACGCGATCGTGTACGCGACCGCACGCCGCCACGGCGCGACCGTGCTCACGGGCGACGTCGACTTCGACGGCCTGCCCGACGCGATCGTCATCCGCTAGCCAAAGCGACAGTCACCGGCGCTCGATCGCCACCACCAGGATGCCCGCGAGGATGACGCCGCCTCCCGCGATCACCCGTCCCGTGATGGGCTCGCCGAGCAGCAGCCACGACAGCACGACCGCGAAGACCGGCGTGCTCGCGAGCACGATGGTGAGAACCACGATGTCGAGCAGCTCCTGGCCACGGCTGTACAGCAGGTACGGCGCGACCGTGCAGACGGCGACGGCGGCGACGAGCATCACGGTAGGGCCCGCGCCGCCCTGGTTTCGCCACGCCCCGGGCGAGGCGAGCGCCAGCGCGCTCACCAGCGTGGCGAGGACGAAGATCGGCGACAGGAGCTGCGAGACGTTGGCGCGCCGCGCTGCGCGTCGCTGCGCAACGGCGTAGGTCGCCCATGCGACCCCTGCCAGGATGATGAGCACGTTGCCGACGATGCTGCCGTCGCCGCCGGAGTCGCGGCCGATCGTGGCCACCGCGGCGACTCCGGCCAGCGTGAGGGCCGCACCGACCAGGCGGTGGGCGGTCAGCGCCTCGCCGAGCACGGCGCGGGCGAGGACGATGTTGGCCACCTGCCCGAAGTTGACCAGGAGCCCGGTACGCCCCGCCGTGGTGAGCTGCACCCCCTTGTTGAAGAGCAGGAAGTCGATCCCGAGGGCGACGCCGGCGAGGACGAGCCACGGCTCGTCGGGGAGCCATCGCATCCCTCCTCCGGCGAGGATCCGGAAGCAGAGCGCGGCCGCGCTCAGCCGGACGACGCCGATGACCTCGGGAGAATACCCGTCCAGAGCGGCCTTCGTCGCCACCGGACCGAAGCCCCAGCACGCTGCGGCGACCGTGCCGAGCGCGAACCCCGCCAGCCGGGAGCGCGACATCGCTACCGCTTCGCCCGCTCGGCGCGCACCGGGAGTCCGTCGCGGAGCCGGTAGGGGAGCGCGGTCGGCGGGCGGGCCACGCGACGGCACAAAGCACGATCGGTGCGGCGGCGTCCACGGAAGAGATGCCGCGCCCCCCTGGCAGCAAGGCGCGCCAGCGACTAAAGGGCGACTACCCGCGACGACCATGAGCCCGTCCGACCTCGCACCGTCGTCCACTCGCTATGCGCGCTACGTCCTCGGCGTCCTGGTTCTGGTCTACGTCTTCAACTTCCTCGACCGGCAGATCCTCTCCATCCTCGCCGAGCGCATCCGCGGCGACCTCGGCGTCACGGACGCCGAGCTGGGCTTCCTCTACGGCACCGCGTTCGCGATCTTCTACGCCCTCTTCGGCATCCCGCTGGGCCGCCTCGCCGACGTCTGGGACCGCCGGCGCCTGATCGCCATCGGGCTCGCCATGTGGAGCGCGATGACGGTGCTGTCGGGGCTGGCACGCAGCTTCCCCGAGCTCGCCCTGGCGCGGATCGGCGTGGGCATCGGCGAGGCCAGTGCCGCGCCGGCCGCCTTCTCGCTCCTCTCCGACTACTTCTCGCCCGCGCGCAGGGCGACCGTGCTCGCGATCTACTCGAGCGGCATCTACCTCGGGGCGGGGCTCGGGCTCGCCGTCGGCGGCCTGGTGGTGGGCCGCTGGGACGCCGCGTTCCCGGCCGCCGCACCCTTCGGCCTGCGCGGCTGGCAGGTCGCGTTCTTCGTCGTCGGGCTGCCCGGCGTGCTGCTCGCCCTCTGGGTCCGGACGCTGCGCGAGCCCGTGCGCGGCGGGGCGGACGGCATCGTGGTCGCTGCCGCGCCGCCGCCATGGCCCGCGTTCTTTCACGAGCTGAGGGCGGTGATTCCGCCGCTCACGCTCGTCCACCTGGCACTCGCGGGGGCAGGCGCGCGAGGCGTCGTGCGCAACCTCGTCACCGCGGCCGGCATCGCGCTCGGCGCTGCGCTTCTCATCCATCTCCTCGGCACCCCCGCGCAGTGGATCGCGCTCGGCGTCGGGCTCTATGCGGCGCTGTCGTGGCTCCAGGCGCTGGCGTTGCGCGACCGGCCGACGCATCGCCTGCTCACCCGGACGCCGACGCTTCGCTGGGCCACGATCGGTTTCGCCCTCCTCGCCTTCGTCGGCTACGGGGTCGGCTTCTGGCTGCCGCCGTACTTCATGCGCCGGTTCGGCACGCCGCCCGGACAAACCGGGTTGATCCTCGGCCTCACCTCCGCGACGGGCGGCTGGCTCGGCACCACGCTGGGCGGTCTGTGGGCCGACAGCCGCCGGCTGCGGAAGCCGGCGGGCCGCCTTCAGGTGGGAGCCGCCTGTCCGCTACTGACGATTCCGCTCGCCGTCTGGATGCTCGGGAGCGACAGCCAGGTGCTCGCCTTCGCGCTCGTGTTTCCGCTCACGGTGTGCTCGAGCCTGTGGATCGGGCCCGGAGCGTCGACGATCCAGGATCTGGTGCTGCCCCGGATGCGGGGCTCGGCGTCGGCCGCCTATCTGCTCGTGATCACGTTCATCGGCCTGGCACTCGGGCCCTACACGGTCGGGCGGCTCAGTGTGGGTCTGGGCGACCTGCGGACCGCGCTGCTCTGTGTTCTGGTCGCCGGCGCGACCGGCAGCGCGTTGCTGCTGGTCGCGGCGCGCCACATCGCGCACGACGAGACGTCGCGGCTCGAGCGGGCCCGTGCCGCCGGCGAGCCCGTGTGACGTGAGCCGGCTCTACGCGAACCGGACCAGAAGGATCAGCGCGGCGATGGCCATCACCAGCCCCACGATCTCGTAGCGGCCGAGGGACTCGTGGAAGAACACGGTCCCGATGGCGGTCAGCAGCAGGATCATCGACACCGAGTACAGCACGCCGATGGTCGCCAGCTTGAGGTGCTTCATCACGAAGACCCAGCCGAACGCCGTCGAGGCGTAGACCACGAAGCCGATGTAGAAGTGCGTCGTCCGGAGCGAGTGCTCCTCGTCGCTGGCGAGCTTCAGGAAGTAGTCGCCGAGGACGCCCAGCAGGCTGAATCCAATGGTGACGAGCACCGCGAGCGGCTTGCCGATGTCCATCGTCGAGCTCCGGGGCGCCGGGGGCGCTGCGCCGCACCTTCTACGCGACGTGCGCCGACGCGTCCACGGCGCGGTAGCGTCGGACCGTTTGCCAGCTCTCCTGCGAGGTGCGAATGTCCGCGTGATGCGGCCGACATCCGGAGCCGCGGCTGCGAAACGCTTCGTCGACGTCGACGAGCTGCTCACCTGCGTGCACTGCGGGCTCTGCCAGTCCGCGTGCCCGACGTACGTCGAGCTGGGCACGGAGGCCGACTCGCCACGCGGCCGTATCCACCTCATGCGCGCGCTCGAGGAGGGGCGCCTCGAGCCGTCGCCGGAGATCGTGCGACACCTGGACCTCTGCCTCGGGTGTCGCGCCTGCGAGACCGCGTGTCCCTCGGGCGTGCGCTACGGGCGACTCATCGAGGCGGCGCGGCCGTTCGTGGAACGCCATCGTCCGCTGCCGGTGCGCGTGGCGCGCCGCCTTCTCGCCCGGGCCCTGACGGCGCCCGGGATGCGGCGGGTGCTGTTCGCTCCGGCGCGGCTCGTCGCGGGCCGAGGCTGGACGCACCGCTGGCTGGCGTTGGCCGCCGCGGTTCCGCGCCCGACGCGGCGGGGCCGACTTCCTCGGCTGATCGAGCCCGACGGAACCGCGCGCGGGACCGCCATGCTCGTCACGGGCTGCGTCGCCGACGAGCTCTTCGGTGATACCAACCACGCCACCGCGGCTCTCCTGCGCCGCGCCGGCGTGCGCGTGATCGTTCCGCGCCGGCAGGGCTGCTGCGGCGCGCTGCCGCTGCACCTGGGCGCCCGCGACCGTGCTGCGGCGCTGGCGGCGGAGCTGGCGAGCGTCCTGACCGACAGCCCGGCCGACTGGGTGGTGTCGAATGCCGCGGGCTGCGGCGCCCTGCTGCGCGAGTACGACCATCTCCTGCCCGGCAACGAGGCGGCGGCGGCCGTCGCCCGGCGGGCGCGCGACGCGCTCGAGCTGCTCGCCGAGGTCGGGCTACCCTCCGCTTCCGCGGCGTTGCCTCGTACCGTCGCCGTGCACGATCCCTGTCATCTGGCGCACGGCCAGGGCGTCCGCGTGCAGGTACGGAGCCTCCTCGCCTCGATCCCGGGAGTGCGTCTGGTCGAGCTCGAGGACTCGGACACGTGCTGCGGCAGCGCGGGGACCTACAATCTCACCGAGCCGGCGATGGCGCGCCGCCTGCTGGAGCGCAAGCTCGCCTCGGTCGCGGCCAGCGGAGCCGACGTCGTGGCGGCGGCCAACCCGGGCTGTCTCCTGCAGATGCGCGCCGGCGCCGCGTCGCGCGGGATGGCGGTCGAGATCGAGCACCCCATCGATCTGCTCGCCCGCGCGCACGGCGTTTGACCGGCTACTCCAGCCAGGTCTCGGAGTCTGACAAGCCGAGCGCTGCCAGGTCGCGCGCCCGCAGCGGCGCGTCGCTCGCCAGCAGGAACTCGTCGAGCTGCGGCGGAGCCGCGCTGGTTCCCGCCAGCATGGCGTGAGCCTGGCCGCGGTGATGGATCTGGTGGACGAAGAGGTGCGCGAGCGTCCGGTCGACGCGCTCGCGAGGGCGGACGCCGCCGCCGCGATCGAGCACGATCTCGCCGGTGAGCGCCGCCGGCTGGAGCTCGTCGCAGAAGCGGATCAGGCGGCGGTCGCTCTCGCGCTGGGCCGCGCGGAGCTCCTCGAACGTTCCCCAGGGCGTCGCGGATTCGTCCAGATCGGGCGTGCTGGGCATCCCTTCCAGCGCGTCGAGGTAGTAACCGTCGACGAGGAGGATATGGTTCAGGGTGAGGCGCAGGGAGGGGAAGAAGCTGGTGCGCTTCGCGTCGAGCTCCTCCGGCGACAGGCCTGCGCACGCGGCGAGCAGGCGGTGATTCGACCAGGCGTTGTTGCGCGCCATGGTGCGGAAATAGCCGACCAGCGACATGGAGACTCCTTGCCGGCGTGAGCCGAACGCCCACGCAGTCCAAGACTCGCGGCGATGCCCGTACCGAGTCAATGCCGCTCGCGGGGTCCCGTCAAGGTGGACTGGCGCCGGCGGTGCGTGTTAGACGCGCCCTGCTCGCATTCCCACCGGGGGCCGCAGTGTTCAGAGCCGGCGGGTGGAGGCTCCGATGCCGAAAGCAAGGACCACGGAGACGCTGGAAGCGCCCGCCGAGAAGATCCCGCGCTGGGATCTGCAGGTCGACTACGTGGAGACCTGCAACTGCAACTTCGGCTGCCCCTGCAACTTCAGCGGGTACCCGACCGACGGCTACTGCGAGGCCCTCGTCGCCTACCACGTCAAGAAGGGCCGCTTCGGGAAGACGCGGCTCGACGGACTCGACGTGATCTACGCCGCCGCGTGGCCGCAGGCGATTCACCAGGGTGGAGGCACGTTGCGTCTCTACATCTCCGAGGGTGCGTCCGCCGACCAGCGTGCAGCGCTCATCCGGATCTTCTCGGGAAAGGCCAGAGGCAACGGCCCCTTCGCGCTCTTCGGCGGCACGATGGCCACCGTCGAGGATCCCCTCTTCGCGCCCATCGAGGTGACCATCGACGGGCGCCGCAGCGCCTTCCGCGTTCCCGGCCACGTCGAGGTGGCGCTCACGCCGTTCACCAACCCGGTGTCGGGCGAGGTGCAGGACATCCGCGTCAGCATGCCCAAGGGATTCATCTTCCGGACCGCGCAGGCGGCGCGGACACTGGTGATGAAGCTCTTCGGGACCGGTGCGCTCAGCTTCGATCACTCGGGACAGAACGCATTCTTTGCCCGCCTCGAGTTCGCCGGGCCGTAGAGGCACTCTCGCGCCCCGCGGCGCCCGAGACGGCGGATCGCAAAGGAGATCCCCATGTTGCCCTCGCTCTTCGGTGCCTCTCTCCCTCGAGCCCTCGTCGTGGCTCTTCTCGTGCTCCTTCCGCTCGGGGTCGCCCACGCGAAGCCGAACAATGGGAACTCCGAGGTCCTCAACTGCGGCGACCCCGACAACAAGGACATCTGCCTGCAGTGCTGTACGGAGGACGACTGTCAGTGCATGCAGAACGCCTGCCTCGACTGCTGCGTCGAGCCGCCGTGTCCCATCATCGACGTCCCGCCGACCACGGCCCTGATGTTCCCGCCGCTCCGCCTGAAGCTGACCGTGGGCAGGATCAAGCTGCAGTTCGAACGCAAGGGAAAGCTGGTCGGCGGCCAGATCCTCGTGGACGTGAAGCTCACGGAGACGTTCGCTTCGACGATTTCGAAGCGGACCATCTCGCTGAAGACGGAGCTCGGCGGCGCGAATGCCGGGATCGGTGGCCTCGCCTACCCGGTCGCCTACCTCGCGCTCGGGGCCGGTGCGCTCGACGCGTTGCATGCGCAGGCACTGGACGTCTCGTTTGCGGGCAATCCGCCTGCCCAGACGTGTCAGGTGCTCCTGGGGTCGCAGGCCTGTGCGGCTCTCGCGCAGCACCTGGCGGAAACCATCGATTCCGCTCTCGGCACGGGCGACGGCACCGAGAGGAATGCGTTCCTCTCCGCCGTTCAGACGCTCGGATATCCGCCCTGTCAGATCATTCTCTGAGCCGACCTCCCGCCGCGGCGCGACGCTGGGCCGGGTCGTCGCGCCGCCGGGTCTTCACGAGGGGATCAGACCGTGCCTGCACCGATGACACGCGACGAACGCGAGGGGTTCCTGGCGGCGATTCACGTCGGCGTTCTGACCGTCGACGAACCCGGACGAGGCCCGCTGTCGGTCCCGGTCTGGTATCTCTACGAAGCCGGGGGCGAGATCGTGATCGTCACGCGGCCCGAGGCGCGCAAGGCGCGGCTGCTGGGAACGGGGGCACGAGCCTCCTTCTGCGTGCAGTCCGAGGACATGCCGCCGAAGTACGTGACGATCCAGGGACGCGTGGTCTCGGCGGAGCCTGCGGACGTCGAACGCGACCTGAAGCCGATCGTCCGCCGATACCTCGGCGCCCCGGTCGGCGACGCCTACGTCGACGGCACGCGGCCGAACGGCACCAACGAGATCGTGGTTCGCATTCACCCCGAGCGGTGGTACTCGCGCGACTTCGGCAAGTCCGGGTGAGGCTGGTCGCGACCTCACGCGCCCGTGCTAGAAGGCTCCATGCGACGGAGCGACGGACGTATCCTCACCACCCACGCCGGCAGCCTGCCGCGTCCGGCGCCGTTGACCGAGGCCTTCGTCAAGCAGAGCCGCGGCGAGCCGGTGGACGCCGGCGAGCTCGCGCGGCTGGTCGAGGCGTCGACGCGCCAGGCGGTGGAGCACCAGCGGGCGGCGGGCATCGACGTCACCAACGACGGCGAGCAGTCGCGCGAGAGCTTCTTCACCTACGTGCGCCATCGCCTGAGCGGGTTCGGCGGCGAGAGCGATCGCCCGGTGATGCGCGACCTGCTGCGCTACCCGAGCTTCGTCGAGCAGAAGCTCCCCGAATTCTCGCGCCCGATGGTCAACCTGATGCGCGCTCCGAGCGCCATCGGCCCCGTACGCTACCTCGACCCGGAGGCGCCGGTCCGCGACGTGCAGCGATACCTCGACGTCGTCGCCGCGCTGCCCGACGCGCCGGTCGAGTCGTTCATGACCGCGCCGTCGCCGGGGATCGTGGCCGCGGCGATGCAGAACGCCTACTACCCGGACCTCGCCAGCTACGTCGGCGCGCTCGGCGATGCGCTGCGCGTCGAGTACGAGGCCATCGTCGATCACGGGCTCGTCCTGCAGGTCGATGCGCCCGACCTCGCCATGGAGCGGCACACGCTCTTCGCCGACCGATCGCTCGACGAGTACCTCGCCTTCGTCGACCTGGTCATCGACGCGCTGAACGGCGCTCTCGCGCGCTGCCCGCCCGACCGCGTCCGGCTCCACGTCTGCTGGGGCAACTACGAGGGGCCGCACGACCTCGACGTGCCCCTCGAGCCGCTTCTGCCTCACCTCTATCGCGCCCGCGTCGGCGCCCTCGTGCTCTCCATGGCGAACCCGCGGCACGCGCACGAGCACCGCTGCTTCGCCCGTCACCCGCTGCCGGCGGACTGGCTGCTGGTCGCGGGCGTCATCGACACCACGACGAACTACGTCGAGCACCCCGAGGTGGTGGCCGATCGCCTGGAGCGCATCGCCGCGGCGGTGGGCAACCCCCGCCGCGTCCTCGCCGGCACCGACTGCGGCTTCGACACCGCGGCCGGGCTCGGAGACGTGGCCGAGGACGTGGTGTGGGCGAAGCTGCGTGCCATGCGCGAGGGAGCCGACCTGGCCAGCCGGCGGCTGCTGGGCGGCGGGGCGTGACCGGTCAGCGGCTGGCGACGGCGCGCTCGACCGGACGCTCGGCGCGCGCCGCGGCGGCGAGCCGTTTGCGCTCCGCGGAGCGCCGCAGGATGACGTAGAACACCGGCGTCAGGAAGAGGCCGAAGAACGTGACGCCGAGCATCCCGCTGAAGACGGTGGTGCCGAGCACCTGCCGCATCTCGGCGCCGGGGCCGGCGGCGGTCACCATCGGCACGACGCCGAGGATGAAGGCGAAGGCGGTCATGAGGATGGGCCGCAGCCGCAGGCGACAGGCCTCGACGGCGGCGGCGAAGCGATCCTTGCCCTCCTCCTCCTGCTGCTTCGCGAACTCGACGATCAGCACGGCGTTCTTCGCCGCGAGGCCGATCAGGGTGACGAAGCCGATCTGGGTGATCAGGTTGTTGTCGATGCCGCGCGCCCAGGCGCCGCCGAGCGCGAACGGCAGGCACACCGGCGCGATGAGGATGATCGCGAGTGCGAGCGACCAGCTCTCGTACTCGGCCGAGTGCACCAGGAACACGAACAGCACGCACAGCGGGAAGATGAAGAGCGCGCTGTTGCCGGCGAGCTGCTCCTGGTACGCGATGTCGGTCCACGCGATGGCGAAGCCGGGCGGCAGGATGGTGGCGGCCAGGCGCTCCATGGTGGCGATGGCGTCGCCCGAGCTGTAGCCGGGCGCGGAGTCGCCCTGCACCTCCGCGGCAGGGAACATGTTGTAGCGCACGATCCGATCGGAGCCGCTCCTCCACTGCACGTCGAGGACCGAGCCGAGCGGGACCATGCCGCCCTCGGCGTTGCGGGTCTTCAGACGCTGGATGTCGGCCGGGTCGGCCCGGAAGCCGCCCTCGGCCTGGGTCCGGACCTGGAACGTGCGCCCGAAACGATTGAAGTCGTTCACGTACGCCGAGCCGAGGTAGACCTGGAGGGCGTCGAAGACGTTGCTCAGCGGCACGTTCAGCTTTTGCGCCTTCACGCGGTCGATGTCGGCGTAGAGCTGCGGCGTGCTGGCACGGAAGGTGGTGAAGACCCCGCGCAGCGAGGGTTCCTTGTGGGCGGCGGCGACCAGCTCGTCGGTGGCTTGCTGCAGGGCCTTGAAGCCGCGTCCCGCGCGGTCCTGGACGAGCAGCTTGAAGCCGCCGGCGGTGCCGAGGCCGCGCACGGGTGGCGGGGGGATGACGAAGATCTGCGCGTCCTGGATCTCCGAGAGTCGATGCTGGAGCGTGGAGACCAGCTCGGTGGAGGTCGGGCCGTGTCGCGCCCGCTCGTCGAACGGCGCCGGCCCCACGAAGATCGCTCCCGCGTTCGACGCATTGGCGCGCGTGGCCCCCGAGAACCCGGCGAACGCCACCGCGAACCTGATCCCCGGGGTGCCGAGGATGATCTCGCTGGCCCGGCGCACCACCGCGTCGGTGCGCTCGAGCGACGCGCCGTCGGGGAGCTGGATCGCGGTGATCAGGTATCCCATGTCCTGCGCCGGGATGAATCCCCGCGGGACCTCGCGGAAGCCGAGCCCCGTCAGCGCGATCAGGACGGCATAGAGGGCGAGCCCGATCGCCACCCGGCGCACCAGCCATGCGACGGCGCCGGCGTAGCGCCCGCTCAGGCTGACGAAGGCGCGGTTGAAGGCGGCGAAGAAGCGCCCGAGGAGCTGGTCCCACAGGCGTTCGAACCAGTCCTTCGGGGCGTCGTGCGGCTTGAGCAGGATGGCGCACATCGCGGGGCTCAGGGTGAGCGAGTTGAACGCCGACAGGATGGTCGACACCGCGATGGTGAGCGCGAACTGGCGGAAGAACTGTCCCGAGATGCCGGAGATGAAGGCCGTCGGGACGAACACCGCGGACAGGCCGAAGGCGATGGCGATCACCGCGGGGGTGACCTCGTCCATCGCCTTGCGGGTGGCGTCGCGTGAAGACATGCCGTCGGCGATGTGGCGCTCGACGTTCTCGACCACCACGATGGCGTCGTCGACGACGATGCCGATGGCGAGGACGAGGCCGAAGAGGGACAGCATGTTGAGCGAGAAGCCCATGGCCGCCATGACGGCGAAGGTGCCGATCAGCGACACCGGGATGGCGAGCAGCGGGATCACCGTGGCGCGCCAGTTCTGCAGGAAGACCAGCACCACGAGGATGACGAGTGCCACGGCCTCGAAGAGCGTGTGGATGACCGCGTTGATCGACTCGCGGACGAAGACGGTGGGATTGTAGACGATGCGGTACTCGAGACCCTGCGGGAACGTCTTCGAGAGCTGGGCCATCGTGGCCTCGATGGCGTCGGCGGTGGCGAGGGCGTTCGATCCCGGGCGCTGGAGGACGGCCATCGCCACCGCGGGCTGGTTGTCGAGGTAGCTGTTGACCGTGTAGTCGCGCGCGCCCAGCTCGATGCGCGCGACGTCGCGCACGCGGGTGACGCGTCCATCGGTGCCGGTCTTCACGATGACGTCGGCGAACTGGTCCGCCTCGAGCAGCCGGCCCAGGGTGTTCACGGAGAGCTGATACGCGTTCCCCTGCGGCACCGGCGGCTGGCCGATGACGCCGGAGGCCACCTGCAGGTTCTGCTCGCGCAGCGCGTTCACCACGTCGCCCGGCGTGAGGTTCAGGTAGGCCAGGCGCTCGGGATCGAGCCAGACCCGCATGCTGTACTCGCGCAGCCCGAACAGCGTCACGCTGCCAACCCCGTCCACCCGGGCGAGCTGATCCCGCACCTGGATGAGGGCGTAGTTGCCGATGTAGAGCTGGTCGTAGCGGTTGTCGGGCGAGATCAGGTGGACCACCATCAGGAGATCGGGGGACGACTTGATGGTGGTGACGCCGAGCCGGCGGACGTCTTCCGGCAGGCGGGGCTGGGCGATGGCGACGCGGTTCTGCACCAGGACCTGCGCCTTGTCGAGGTCGGTGCCGAGCTTGAACGTGATGGTGAGCTGCATCTGCCCGTCGGTCGTCGACTGCGACGACATGTAGAGCATGTCCTCGACGCCGTTGACCTCCTGCTCGATGGGCGTGGCGACGGTCTCGGCGATGACCTCGGGAGGTGCGCCGGGGTAGCTGGCGGTGACGACGATCGTGGGTGGCACGACGTCGGGGTACTGGGCAGAGGCCATCGACAGGTAGGCGATGACGCCCACGATGATGGTCACGATCGAGATGACCGCGGCGAAGATCGGACGGTCGATGAAGAAGCGCGAGATGTTCATCGCGTCACTGCGCGTCGAGCGGCGCCGGCGGTGCGCCTGCCGCCTGATCGGCGTCGGACGGAGGCGGGAGCTGCTCCTCCTGGGCCTCGACGACGGCGTCCGGCCGCGCCCGCTGTATGCCCTTCACGATCACCCGGTCGGTAGGCGTGAGACCCTCGCGGACGACGCGCAGCCCGTCGTGCAGCGAGCCGACCGTGATCTTCCGGTAGTGGACCCTGTCGTCGCCGTCGACCACCCAGACGAATTTCTCGGCCTGGTCGCTCTGCACCGCGTCGTCGGGGACGAGGAGCGCCTTGTAGTGCCCGCTGCCGATCAGCCGGAGCCGGACGAAGAGGCCGGGCGCGAGCAGCCCGTCGGAGTTGGGGATGATGGCGCGTCCCTGGATCGTCCCGGTGCCGCGGTCGATCTGGTTGTCGACGAAGTCCATGTACCCCTGGTGCGGGAAGCCCTTCTCGTCGG
Source organism: uncultured delta proteobacterium (assembly GCA_963815115.1). Lineage (GTDB taxonomy): Bacteria > Desulfobacterota > Binatia > DP-6 > DP-6 > CAVQLX01. The sequence goes on from CAWFFN010000009.1 coordinate 134,811, forward strand.
CCAGCCCCACCTGCACCGGGTTCTTGTAGTCGCGCGAGCTGGGTCGCTCGCCCGACTTGGCGAGACGGACGTACTTCAGGTAGTCGCGCTCGTTGGCCTCGAAGTAGACGTACAGGGGATCGAGCGAGACGATGGTGGTGAGGAGCGTGCCCTGGGTGCCCACGCCGCCGTTGATCAGGTTGCCCTCGGTCACGAGCTTGCGGCTGACGCGGCCGCTCACCGGCGCCGTGACCCGGGTGAACTCGACGTCGAGCCTGGCGGCATCGACGGCGGCCTGCGACGTCGCCACCCCCGCCTCTGCCTGGCGGACGAAGGCCGCGCGGGTCTCGGCCTCTTCCTTGGACATCGCGTTGCTCTTCACCAGGTACTGGGCCCTGGCGAGGTTCTTCTGCGCGAGGTCCAGGCGGGACTTCGCGAGCGCGAGATCACCCTCCGCCCGGCGGAGCTGGGCCTCGTAGGGGCGCGGATCGATGAGGAAGAGCAGCTCGCCCTTCTTCACCACCGAGCCCTCGCGGAAGTGCACCGACTCGAGGTAGCCGCTCACCCGCGCCCGGACCTCGACCGAATCGATCGCCTCGAGGCGCGCGGTGTATTCGTCCCAGTCGGTGAGCTGGCGCTCGACCGGGTGTGCCACGGTCACCTTCGCAGGCGGGGGCGTCGTCTCCGTGGCCCGGTTGCAGGCGGCGAGCGCAAGGAGGCACAGCACCGTCGTGAGTACTCCGGGAACTGCGGCGGCCAGTCGGATCCTGCGGAGCCGGGGGGGGGAACGAGCGTCGACAATCGTGCGCGGATTGGGGTTCGGTATATGTGCGCGACAAATTGTTGCAAGTCCCTTGCGCTATGGCCCTTGCTCATTCGCCCGCGTTCGAGAACAGGATGTCCACGACGTCGCACAGCGGCTCGTATCCGATCCGGGCGTAGATCGCGTTCGACGTGGGATTCGCGAGGTCGGTGTAGAGGAAGCAGGACCGCCGCCCGGCACGCAGGAGGTGGTCGCTCAACGCGGCCACGGCCGCGGTCGCGTACCCCCTGCTGCGCTGTGACGGGGGCGTGTAGACATAGCCCACCCGGACGCCGTTCGGCGTTCGGGCCGACGCTGCGGCCATCGAGCGGGGCTCGCCGTCCGTCCAGAGGTGCACCGCCCGATCGTGAAGCAGCTCTTCGGCCCTGCGGCGCAGATCGCCCGCATCGCTGGCGGTCTCGGCGGCGAACGCGCCCAGCCAGTCGACGAGCAGGGGAATATCGGCTTCGGTCGCCGGGCGCAGTGTGCCGCTCGGCACCCGGCTCGGAACCGTCACGCGGGTGAGCGCGTGGATCCGTTGACGTGTGCCGAACCTCACCGGGCACCCGGTTCGTCGACCCCACAGCTCGGCGAAACGCGCCGCCTCCTCTTCCGGTCCGAGGACGGCCGGAAGCGAGGCGTACACGCCGGCGACGTGCTCCGCGACCAGCTCCACCCCCGCCCGCGGCATGCGGGTGAGTCCGAGCTTGAAGGGCGGCGTCCGGAACGCGCAGCCGGCGACCTCGCCATCGATGTCGATCGACACCAGGTAGATCGGCTGCTGGAACGCGTGGTCGCCCGAGATCAGCTTCGGCAGGAGGCCGAGGAGGAGGTTGTGCTCGGCTTCCCGGCGCAGGAGCCACGGCTCGGCGCAGGCGGCGAAGCTCGCGGCGTCTGGATACTCCCGGACGTGCATGGCTTCGCATCCGGAGGTCAGAGATAGCCGAACGCCTTCAGCCGCTTGATGACCTCGCGCTCCTCGAGCGCGGAGTAGGCGGCGGTGCCGACCTGCGCCTCGAGGAAGCCGAGCAGCTCCATGGTGCGGAGCACGCGGTCTGCTGCGTTGCCGGTACCGAGCTCGGGTACCGCCACCTCGACCTCGGCACGCAGCGGCGGCTCGTAGGCGGCGCCCGCGCAACCCGACGACGGCACGTACACCTCGATCAACCGCCCGAGCGCCGTGCGCGCGCGATCGCGCGCCGCTCGCGACGGGGTCGGCAGCGCCACGACGGTGACCACGCCGTGACGCGCCAGCACGCCGGCGACGAACGTCGCCGTTCCCTCCGTGCGCAGCGCCTCGGCGCCGGGCGTCCGGGAGTCGATCAGCTCGGTGGGCGTTCCCCGGCCGCGCAACCGGCCGTCGATCTCGAGCGCGACGCGCTCGACGACGGACGCCTCGGGCCCCGTCACGAGCACCGTGAAGCCATCGCTCATGCGCCCTCCGCCGCGCCGGGGAAGCGGCCGGGCCGGAAGATGACCTTCTTCTCCTTCACCACCAGCTGGTCGTTCAGGAAGAGCTGGACGGCCTGGGACAGCACCTTGCCCTCGAGCGCCTGGCCGCGCGCCTTCACCTCGTCGAGCGTGTCCTCGCCGACGCGGATGTGGAAGACGTCCTGCAGGATCACGGGTCCGGCGTCGAGCTGCTCGGTGACGAAGTGTGCGGTGCAACCCGAGACGCGCACGCCCTCCTCCCACGCCTGCTTGTAGGCGTTCGATCCCGGGTGGTACGGCAGCAGCGAGGGGTGGATGTTGATGATGCGGAAGGGATAGCGCTCGATGACCTTCGGCGTCAGCACCTGCATGTAACGCGCGAGGACGACGAGGTCGGGCTTGGCCGCGCCGAGGCGCTCGAGCAGGAAGTCGAAGTGGGCGGTCTTGTCGGCGGAGGAGCTCCATGCGAACGGGATGCCCGCTTCGCGCGCGACGCTCTCCAGCACGTCGTGGTTGGACAGCACCAGGGCGAGCTCGCCGTTCAGCAGGCCCGCGTCACGGTCGCGCACGAGCTGCTCGAGGCAGTGGGCCTCTCTGGTGACCAGCACGGCGACCCGCTTCGGCTCGGCGGTGCCTCCGGCGAGCCGCAGCTTCACCTCCATGTTGATCTCGGCGCCGATGAGCCTGAGCCCGTCGACCAGCTCGTCGAGCGTGCAGCTCAGCTCGGTGAGGTCGACCAGCATGGTCATGATGAAGAGCCCTTCCATGACCTTCTGCTCGATGTCCTCGATGTTGATGTCGCAGCCGGCGAGATAGGTGGAGACGCGGGCGACCACGCCCTTCTGGTCGCGGCCGATGACGGACACGACGGCGCGGTTCCGACCCGTCATGGCCGCGAGCTTAGCGGCGCGCGTGGCGCGGGGGCAAGCTGGGTGGGCCCCGCGATCACACCCCCGGCGTGCAGCGCGGCGATCTCGTGAGGCTCGAGGCCAAGCACCTCCGCGAGCACGGCGTCGCCGTGCTCGCCGAGGAGCGGGCCCGGACCCCGCACCGCCGCCGGCGTCCCGGAGAGCAGGAACGCCGGGCCATCGAGGCGGACCGTCGTGCCTCTGGGCGTCGGCACGTCCACGAAGTGCCCGCGCGCGCGGAGCTGGGGATCGCCGGCGCAGAGCTCGGCGGCGTTCGCCACCCGACCCGCCGCCACGCCGGCCGCCTGCAGGCGCTCCATGGCCACGTCCGCCGGCAGCGTCCGGGTCCAGGAGGCGACGTGGCGGTCGAGCTCCGTCGCGTGCGTGCCGCGTCCAGCGTGCGTGGCGAAGCGAGGATCGTCCGCCCACGCAGGATCGCCCGCCACGCGGACGAAGCGCGCCCAGCCGGCGTCGTCGAAGACGGCGATCGCGATCCAGCGATCGTCACCCGCGGACGGGTAGACTCCGTGCGGCGCGCCGGGTGCTTCCTGCGACGCATTGCCGACGGCGCTGGAGACGCCGCCGGCGACGGCGCGTTCGAGGAGCAGCGGGCCGAGCAGGCTCGCGACCGCCTCCTGCTGCGCCAGGTCGATCAAGGCGCCGGTTCCGGTGCGCCGCCGGTGCCAGAGCGCCAGAAGGACGGCGAGCGCCCCGAGATTGCCGGCCGCCAGGTCGGAGTAGGAATAGCCGAAGCCGGCGGGCGGCCGTCCCGGCTCTCCCATGAGGAGCGTGTAGCCGGTGAGCGCCTGCAGCGTCGGGCCGTAGCTCACCTTGTCACGATCGGGCCCGGTGAGGCCGTATCCCGTCATGCGCGCGCAGATCAGGTCGGGCCGCTCGGTTCGAAGCGTCGCGTGATCCAGACCCAGGTTGGACATGACGCGCGCGCTGAAGTTGTCGATGACGACGTCGGAGGCCAGCGCGAGCCGGCGAGCGAGCGCGACGCCGCGCGCGTCGCCGAGGTTCAGCACGACGCTTCGCTTGCCGCGCATGAGGGTGCCCGAGAGACCGCCCCGGCGGTTGCCGAAGTCGACGGCGTTGCGCCGCTCCACCTTGATGACGTCGGCGCCGAGGTCGGCGAGGATGCGCGTCGCGACCGGCCCGGCCACCACCCACGTGAAGTCGAGGACGCGGATTCCCGCGAGCGGGGGAGTGCCGGGGCTGGCAGACTGGCTCGCGCGCGCAGGCTCGCCGGCGGGCCACGTACCCAGGACCGCTTCGCGATCCGCGTCGAGGCGCGGCGGCGCCGTGACGTGCCAGGGCAGATCGTCGATCCGGAAGGGCACGCCCGGAAAGCGTACCGTGCGTCCGAGGCCGGGATGCTCGATCGGGACGAAGAATCCGCGCTCGGCGAGGTGCGGATCGGACAGCAGCGCCTCGGGGGCACGAACGGCCGCGTACGGGATGCGGCGCAGCTGCGCGCCCTCGTAGAGCTCGGCGACCGTGTAGCGGGCGCCCCAGGCGTCGAGGACGGAAAAGATGCGCTCCGCCTGCTTCTGGCGCGCCATGGGCTCCTCCAGCGCCGGATCGTCGATCTCCGCGCCGAAGCCGTCCGCCTTCACCCACTCGATGAGCGAGGTCCAGTCGCCGAGCGTGCAGTGCATGACCCAGCCGTCCTTGCAGCGTCCGAGGCGGAAGAAGCGGGTCCAGTGCAGCGTGCCCTGGCGCCTGGCGACCAGGCCGGACTGGTGGAAGAGGCCGGGCACGTGCTCGAGCGAGCCCGCGACCGCCGCCTGCAGGCTGACGTCGACGTGCTGGCCGCGCCCCGTCTGCTCCCGCGAGAGAAGCGCTGCGACGATGCCGGTGGCGGCGAAGACGCCCGCCTGGTGGTACGCCTGCAACCCGAGCGATTGCAGCGGCGGCCCGTCGGCATGGCCGTTGACGGCGAGCATGCCGCCGACCGCCTGCGCCACCAGGTCGGAAGCGTGCCAGTCGCGGTACGGTCCGCTCTGGCCGAACGGCGTGATCGAGGCGACGATCAGCCGCGGATGCCGCTCGCACAACGCGGCGGTGCCACCCGGCGGGCCGGTGTCGATGAGCACGTCCGCGCGGCCGGCGAGGTCGTCCAGGAGCGCGGCGCCGTCCGGCGTCGTGGGGTCGCAGAGCACGCTGCGCTTGCCCGCAGCGTAGAACCAGAAGAACAGACTCCGGTCCGGGGCGGAGACATTCTCCATGAACGGGGGGATGGTGCGCAGCGCGCTGCCGCCCGGCCGCTCGAGCAGCACGACGTCGGCACCGAGCCCCGCCAGCAGCCTGCCCGCGAGCGCCCCCGACTGATCGGCCAGGTCGAGCACACGCAGCCCAGTCAGGACCCCCGGCGTCACAGCGTGATGAAGAGCTCGCGGACCGCGTCGTCGGTGAGCTGGGAGACGCTCGTCACCCGGTCGCTCAGCTGGGCGAGCGTCGCGGAGCTGCTCGAGCCGACGTCGATCAGGATCGAGAACAGCGAGAAATCGAGGCGGCGCTTCTCGCGCTCGAAGTGCTCGAGCCAGGCGGGCTGCACCTGACACTCGCCGTCGGTGATCAGCACCACGTCGCCCCGGCGATAGCGAGCCGCGGCCAGGGTGTCGAGCGCCGCGTCGAGCGGCGTCTCGAAGTCGGTGCCACCGCCCGGGAAGTACTCCGCGACGTCCAGGGCACGGTCCTCCCGGACCATGTGGTGCTCCCGCGGGTTCAAATCGAGCGTGAAGAGCGGCGTGTCGGCGGAGGAGAAGCAGACGAAGCGGAAGAGCCGGCGTTGCCGGCGCGCGATCTCGAGGAGCGTCAGCGCGACGGCCTTCGACCAGATCTCCTTCTCGCCCGCCATGGACGACGACCCGTCCAGGCACACGATCATCGGACCGCGACCCCGGTCGTCGGCACCGCGGAGCCGATAGGTGAGGAGCTGTCCCTCGGCGAGCCGGCGCATGAGATCCTTGCGCAGCGACGGATGGCGCAGCGCCAGCAGCTCGGGGGGCAGGAGGCGGTCGAGCGAGCCGCCCATCTCGACGGCGTACACCTCCTCGCTGGTGCGCTCGAGGCTGCGGCGGCGGAGCGCGAGCGCCTGGGCCCGCATGCGACCCACCAGCGCCGCCAGGCGGCGCAGCTTGGGATTGGTGGCGAGCCGCCGGCCGAGCTCGACCTGCCGTCCGGGGGAGTGCCTGCCACCCGCGCCCAGGCCGGCGCCCCAGCTCCGGGCCTCGGCGGTGGTCTCGGACAGCTCGCGCCGCAGGCCGGCCACGCCCGCCGGCACCGCGGCCCGGGCCCGCGAGGGGATCTCCGCCAGCCGCTCGGCGACGCGCGCGGCCTTCTGACGCAGCTCGCCCTGTGCGACCTGCGCAGCCCGCTCGGCCTCGGCGCGCGTCTCCGGTGAGACGTCCGAGCCGTTCCAGATCCGCGAGCTCTTCGCCGCGGCGTCGCAGCTCGTCCTCGTGACGTTCGAGGTCCCAGAGGTCGAGCAGGTCGCCGCGCGTGAGCAGGCGTTCCTCGCGCAGGAGCCCGATGATGTGCTCGCCGAGCAGCAGGGCACCCAGCCCCGCCTTGACCTCGTCGAGCTGGCTCTCGGCACGGACCGACTCGAGCAGCGGGTGGTCCCGGAGCCCGGCGAGCAGCTCGCCGTTGAGCGCCGCAGCCCCGGCCACCTCCTCGGTGTGGCGCCAGCGGGGCTCGAGCTTGTAGAGCAGGCAGAAGAGGTCCTCCAGCAGCTCGCGAGCGTGCGGCACGAGAGCCGCGCCGCGCTCGAGGAGCGCCGCCAGCGACGGCGTCTCCGCGACCAGCGACTCGAAGGTGCTGCGGTCGAAGGCGTCGCTCTCGATCCAGCAGTGCTGGCGGGGCGGGATGAGGATGGTCCGAGCCATGCGGCTACAGGCGGGCGAGCATCTCCTGCTCGATGCCGGCGATCTCGCGGCGCAGCGACTCGACCGTCTGGGTGGGACGTCCACCCCGGCGCGCCGCGGCGAGGATGTCGTCGACCTTGTCGAGGACGGTGCGCAGCTTGGTGTGCGCCTCGAGCGCGGCCCGGTTGCGCAGGCGCGGCTCGTCCCACTCCCGGAGCGCGTAGTCCCGTAGCTCGCGCGACTGGTAGAGGAGCACCCGCACCTCGTCCTCGTAGCCGTGAAGGAGCTCGCGGATCACCTCGCGCACGGTCTGGCGCTCGGCCGGGTCGCGCCACAGGACGTGCTCCAGGAAGGCGACGTCGCGGTCGCCGACGCCGTCGCGACCGTCCAGCCACGCATGCGCCCGCAGCACGCCGATCGACTGCGCCCAGCGCCGGTCGGAGGCCACGACCGCGCGCCGGCCGAGCTCGCGTCGCAGATCGGCGACCGCGCGCAGCACCTCGCCCGGCACCGTCACCGCCGCCACCCCGGCGCGCGCGTCCTCGAGGTCCGCGAGCGACAGCGTCGTGCGGGCCGCCGGCGGCTGGGCCTGGAGGAGCTTCAGGAAGCGGAAGTCCTCGCCCAGGTAGTCGACCACGAAGCGCAGCAGGAAACGGTCGTTCAGGGCGAGCAGCTCGTCGTCCTCGGGCAGCTCGTTGGACGCCCCGAAGAGCGTGAGGAGGGGAACGGGCGTGACTTCGCGCCCGTTGTGGAAGCGGCGCTCGTGCATCAGCGTGAGGACGGTGTTCAGGATCGACGAGCTGGCCTTGAACACCTCGTCGAGGAACGCGATGTGCGCCTCGGGCAGCTTGTGGGTGGTGAGGCGCCGGTAGTCGTCGGCCTCGAGCGCCTTCAGGCTGATGGCGCCGAACAGCTCCTCGGGCGTGGTGAAGCGGGTCAGCAGCCACTGGAAGTAGCGCGCACCGGTGATGCGCCGGCACACCTCGTCCGCGAGCATCGACTTGGCGGTGCCCGGCGGCCCGATGACGAGCACGTGCTGTCCCGCGAGGAGGCCGATCAGGGCGCCGTCGATCAGCTCGGCGCGCTCGAGGAAGAGCTGGCGCAGCTCGTCCCGGATGGTGCGCAGCAGGTCCCGCGGTGCCGACACCTGGCGAGGATAGGGCCCGTCGCTCCGGGCCGCAACCCGCGCGACCCGCTCGGTCACCCTGTTGCATTCACGTAACCAGTCGGTTACGTGACGCGACATGGCAGCCAGGGCGAACGTCGCGCTCGACCGCACCTTCGCGGCTCTCGCGGATCCGACTCGGCGCATGCTGATCGAGCGCATCGGCCGCAAGCCGCACCGGGCCGGCGACCTGTGCCGGGGGCTGTCGATCTCGCGACCGGCCGTGTCGAAGCACCTGCGCGTCCTGCGCGACGCCGGCCTCGTCGCCTCGGACGCGCGCGGTCGTGAGATGGTCTACCGGCTGTCGCCGGCGTCGCCCGGCATGGTGGCGGCGCGCGCGTACGTGGACCGCGTGAGCCGGCTCTGGGACGACGCGCTGGCGGCCTTCAAAGCGTTCGCGGAGCAGGAGGAACGGGAATGACGGTCAGGAAGTCGATCCATGTGAAGCGTTCGGTCGAGGACTCGTTCCGGCTCTTCACGCAGGACATCGGGAAATGGTGGCCGCTGAAGGAGGGTTTCTCCTTCGGAGGCGAACGCGCCGACCAGATCCATCTCGAAGCCCGGCAGGGCGGCCGGTTCTTCGAGCGCTACACCGACGGCGAGGAGTACGACGTCGGCACGGTCACCGCCTGCTCGCCGCCGTCGCGGGTCGTGATCACGTGGAAGGCACCGGACTGGGACGGCCCGACGGAGGTCGAGGTGCGATTCAGCGCCGAGGGCGACGGCACTCGCGTCGACCTCGAGCACCGCGGCTGGGAGCGCGCCGGCGCCGCCGCGGAGAAGCAGAGCACCGGCTACGGCCAGGGCTGGGATACCGTACTCGCACGCTACGCGGCCGCCTGAGCCGCCGCTTCGAACCCGAGAGGAGGATCGAGATGAAGCTCCACGTCACCCCGCCGTCGCCGCGCGCCTTCAAGGCCGTGGCGGTCATGCACCAGGTCGGAATCGAGGCCGAGCTGGTGTTCGTGAATCTGCTGAACGGCGATCACCTGAAGCCGGAGTTCGCCGCGCTCAACCCCAACCGCAAGATGCCCGTCCTCGAGGACGACGGCTTCGTGCTCTGGGAGTCGAACGCGATCATGCAGTACCTCGCGTCGAAGAAGCCGGAGTCGGACCTGTGGCCGACCGATCCCAGGCGGCAGGCCGACGTCAGCCGGTGGCAGTGCTGGGAGCTCGCCCACTGGGAGCGGGCCTGCGGCACGCTGGTCTACGAGAACTTCGTGAGGGGACGCTTCGGCCGAGGCGGCCCGGATCCGCAGGAGGTGGCGCGTGGCGAGGACGACTTCCACGTGGTGGCGCAGGTGCTGGACCAGCACCTGCGCGGCCGCGATTGGCTGGTCGGGAACGGCATGACGCTCGCCGACTTCTCCGTCGGCGCCTGGCTGACCTGCGCGGAGATCGGACGCTACCCGCTGGGCGGATACGGTGAGATCGGGCGCTGGTACCGCCGCCTGGAAGCGCTGCCGGCGTGGCAGAAGTCCATCGTCGCGCCACCGCCGGCATAGAGGCTCGGCGGTCGCGCGACCGTCCCTTCAGTCGCTCATGAGCTGCATGCTGGCCGCGACGCCCGGAGCTGGAGCTCGCGAACCTCGCCTCCCAGCATCCGCCGCTCTCGCGCTGGAGCTGCGTCGTGGCCGGCAGTGAAAACCCGCCGGGTGCCGGCGGAGCGTCGGGTGGCTCGCCGCCAAGTGGAGTAGCGGCGGGCGGTTGTGAGGCGACGGACGGTCGGATAGATCGTCCCACCATGAGCGCCAAGAGCAAGGTGTCCGTGACGGTCGACCGGGAGCTGCTCCGGGAGGCCGCCCGGCTCGGTGAAGGCATGACCCGAAGCCAGCTCTTCGAGCACGCGCTTGCCGCGTGGGTGCGTCGCCAAGGTCGCGCGGAACTCGATCAGGCCATCGCACGTTACTACACCTCCTTGACGGCAGCCGAGCGGCGCGAGGACGACGACTGGGCCGCGCTGGGGGACGACACGGTCTCCCGGAGCTGGGACAGGTGAGCGATCTCATCGCTTCTCCCCGCCGCGGCTTCCTGTACTGGGTCCGGATACCCGACGAGCCCGGCGGTAAGCGACGGCCGGCGCTCGTGGTGTCACCGGACGTTCGCAACCGTCTCGCCAACGACGTCATCGTGGTGCCGGTCTCGACCGTGCTCCGCGAAGCGCCCACCCACGTCCGCATGCGAGCGCGAGAGGGTGGACTTCCGCGGCCCTCGGTTGCCAAATGTGAGCAGGTCACCACCATCCGTCGCGATCGCCTCGTGCCCACGGCGCTCGGGGGAGCCGTGTCGCTCATGCGCATGGTCGAGGTCGAGAAGGCGATCCTCCGGGCGATCGGCGTGCCGGTGTCGTGACGGCACTTCGCTCGGGCGACCCGGAGCGGGCGCTGTAGGGCCCCTGAGCCGGACGCGCGCGACGGGGACACGCCCCGGACGGTCGCGGGCATCCGCCACCACGCCCACACACCCCGAGCCCGCCGCGCCGGTCGCGGCTCGCAACCGGCGCGGGTTCGGGGCAAGATGCGGCCGCCATGCCCTCGTCCTCGCTGACCCGCCGGCTGCTCCGCGACCGCAAGCGGCGCAGCGTGCTGCTCGACCTGCTGCCGCGCGTGCAGGGAGACGAGCGCACGCTCGGACGCGAGGAGCGCCTGGTGCGCGAGATGCTGGAGACCAGCCTGAAGCTCCTGCGCGACTCCAGCGGCATCGGGGATCTGAAGCTCCTGAACGCGGCCCTCCGCGAGCTGCGGTATGCCTTCAAGGTCTTCGCGTCCTATCGCGGCATCCGCAAGGTCACCGTGTTCGGCTCGGCCCGCACGCCTCCGGGCGCGCCGGCGTATCGCACCGCGGCGGAGTTCGCGAGCAAGATCGCCGAGCACGGCTATCTCATCATCACGGGTGGCGGACACGGCATCATGCGCGCGTGCCAGGAGGGCGCCGGACGGGATCGCAGCTTCGGCGTGAACATCAAGCTCCCGTTCGAGCAGGAGGCCAACGAGTTCATCCTGGACGATCCCAAGCTCGTCACCTTCCGCTACTTCTTCACGCGCAAGCTCATGTTCGTGAAGGAGGCCGACGCGATCGTCCTCTTCCCCGGTGGATTCGGGACCCACGACGAGGGCTACGAGGCGCTCACGCTGGCCCAGACCGGGAAGATGAAGCCGGTCCCGATCATCTTCCTCGACACGCCGCGAGGCACCTACTGGAAGAGCTGGATGCAGTACGTGAGGGATCATCTCCTCCGTCCGAAGCTCATCTCCGAAGAGGACCTGTGCCTCTTCCGGACGAGCACCAGCGTCGAGGAGGCGGTCCAGGAGATCCTCGGCTTCTATCGCGTGTATCACTCGTCGCGCTACGTCAGCCGGCACTGGGTGATCCGGCTCGAGCGCCCCGTCGCCCCCGAGCTGTGCAACGCCCTGGCGCGCGATTTCGCTCCCCTCATCGAGACCGGGGGCATCGAGCAGTGCGGCGCGTTCCGCGAGGAGCGCGAGACGGAGCCCGAGCTGGATCACCTCCCGCGCCTCGCCTTCGTGGCCCGCCGCTCCAGCTCCTTCGGGCTCCGCCGGCGGCTCATCGACCGCCTGAACCGGGAGGGATGACATGGCGGCGGGACGGCCGCCGCGGCCCGTCCCTGCGATCTGACCGCCTGCCGCGCCTGGACGTCTCCCGGGGCCAAAACGCCCGGTCGGGAGCGCTCGCGAGCCGCTCGACCGCGCGGGCTTGACGGCTTCCTTGCGGTGGGCCATTGGGCCCGGATGCGCCCGGTGGCGTCGAGTCACGGGTACCCGGCTTCGGGTGATGCCGATGGCGGGGGACCACGGTGGGACCACAGGGCCGGCGGGCGCATCCGGATCCGCCTCCGACGGTCGGGGTGCTTGGCCATGTCGAGCAAGCGTGGCATTATGCGCGCGCCTGCAGTCGGGGCGGTGGAGGAGAAGGATGTGGAGTAGAGGGCGGGCGATCCTCGCGCTGGTCGTGGTCCTGCTGCCGTCAGCCACCCGGGCGCAACCCCTGGTGACCGCAAGCGGTGCCATCATCGTCGACGCTCCCAGCGGTTCGGTGATCTGGGAGCAGGGTGCCGACCTGCCGCTCGCCCCGGCGAGCACCACGAAGGTCCTGACGGCCATCGTCGCGTTGCAGAGCGGCCGCCTCGACCAGCGCTTCCTGGTGACCGGCAACGCCTCCGGGGTGGAGCCCACGAAGATCGGGCTGCGACCCGGTCAGGAGGTGGAGCTGCACGACCTGCTCTACGCGGTGCTGCTCCGGTCGGCGAACGATGCCGCCGTGGTCGTCGCCGAAGGAGTGGGAGGCTCCGTCGAATCCTTCGCCGTCCGCATGAACGAGAAGGCGCGAGCGATCGGTGCGACCCGGTCGAACTTCGTGAACCCGCATGGGCTCACCGAGCCGGGCCACTACACCACCGCGCGCGACCTGGCCACCATCTTCCGCTACGGCCTGCGGGTGCCGTTGTTCCGCGACATCCTCAGCACGCCCACGGCGGAGGTCGCCATCGACGGCCCGGAGGGACGGGTCGCCATGGTGCGCTCGCACAACCGGTTGCTGAACGCGCCCGAGTACCAGGTCATCGGCAAGACGGGCTACACGAGAGCCGCCCGGCGTTGCTTCGTGGGGGCGGCGGGCCTGGGCTCACGCGAGGTCGTGATCGCCATCCTGGGGTCGACCGATCTCTGGGGCGATGCGCGCCGCATGCTCGACTACGGACTCACCGAGCCGGAGAGGCCCGTGCTGCTGGCCTCGGCCTCCGGGCTGCCCAGAGCCGTCGTGCTCGAGCCGCGCCTGGCGCCTCCTCCGGCCGAGGCCGCGGAGCGCGTCCCGCCGCCGCCGCCCGCGCAGGCGGTGGCCTACGTTCCGCCACCGCCTCCTCCCGACGAGAAGCGCACCCCGCCGCCTCCGCCGGCGGCTGCGCAGGCCGCGGCGTACGTTCCGCCGCCTTCACCGCCGCCCGCACCGACCGTCGTGGCGCGCGCCGAGCCCGAGACGGCCCCCTCTTCGGCGCCGGCGGAGGAGCCGCGCCGGGTCGCAGCAGAAACGCCGCGCGACGTCCGCGAAGACGGTGAGGGCGACAGGCCGAGCACGCGTTCGGTCCAGTCGGGACGTGCGGCCGACTCCGGCGCTCGCGGGCAGGAGATCTACGATCAGGAGATCGGCGACGGAGCACCGGCGCGCAACGAGGCTGCGATCGAGTACGCGCGCCGGCGCGCGCGATCCATGTGGGCCGATCCACCCGACGCTCCGGCGGCCGACGGCGTAGCGGGTGCTGGTGCCGGGGCTGCGGCCGCCGCGGCTGCGGCGGCGCCCGCACCCGCCGCGGCGGTGCCCGCGCGTGCCGAAACCGCTCCCGCAGCCGATGCGGCGCCGGTCCGCGCCGCGGCCGTCGCTCCGGGGCGTGCCCCGCGCCGGGACGCCGGCGACGACGAGGATTCGCCGCGCAAGCAGACCGTCCGCGAGCAGCAGCCGTCGCGCGCGGCGGTCGCCGCGAAGGGCCGGGCGGCGCGGCAGGTCGCCCGCGACGAGGACGAGGATGACGACAGGCCGGCGCGCGGCATGGCCAAGGAGAAGGGACGCCGGGGAGCGGCTGTCGCCCGTGCCGATGCCCGGCGGGGCGCCCGCGTCGCGGACGACGACGATGATGCCGACGAGTCTCCCCGGCGGGGCCGGAAGAATGCCGACGATGACGGGCGGAAGGCGCCGGGCGCGACGCGCGTCGCCGGTGCAAAGGACCGTGACGGCAAGGCGTCGCGCGGCGGCCGTGACGACCGGCGCGAGCCCGCCGTCGTGACGCGCGTCGCCGCCGTCGAGCCGCGTGGCTCGGCAACGTCGGGTCGCGCGAGCGAGAAGGCGGGCAGGCGCTCCGGCCGCGGCGCGGCCGAGACCGTCGGCGATCCCAGGCTGCCGCCGCCCGGCCGCTTCACGGTGCAGGTCGGCCCCTATCGAGACCGCAAGTCGGTCGAGGTGGCGCGCGCCGATCTTTCTCGTCGAGGCTACGAGGCCCGCGTCGTGGGCCAGAGCCTCCAGCTGGGCAACTTCACCCAGAAGGGTCTGGCGGAGCGGCTCGCGAGCCGGCTGCGCGTCACCGGCCACCCTGCGACGAGCGCGACCGTGCGCTGACCGGCTGGGGCGGCTGGAAGGACAGGCGGCGCCGGCTGCGGGTGTCGTGGCGCTCGAGCGCGAGCGCTACGAGGCGCTCGACGAGCGCGGATAGCGGCACGCCGCTCGCCTCCCACAGACGCGGATACTGGCTCACGCGGGTGAAGCCGGGCATGGTGTTGATCTCGTTGACCAGCACCCGGCCCGTGCCGCGCTCGAGGAAGAAATCGACACGCGCGAGTCCCGAGCAGTCGACGGCGTGGAACGCACGCAGGGCGAGCTCGCGCATGGCGTCGGCGGTGTCGGCGTCCAGCTCGGCCGGGATCACGATGCGCGCGCCGTCCTCGACGTACTTGTCGGCGTAGTCGTAGAACTCGTGCGACGGCATCAGCTCGCCCACCACGGAGGCTTCGGCGTGCTCGTTGCCGAGGACGCCGCATTCGAACTCCCGCGCGTCGATGGCCTCCTCGACGATCACCCGTGGATCGTAGGCCGCCGCCTCGGCGAGCGCGGCGGCGAGCTCGGCCGCCCGCTTCACCTTCGTGATGCCGACCGACGAGCCGAGGTTGCATGGCTTCACGAAGCACGGGAAGCCGAGCGCGTCGTCCACCCGTGCCCGGACCTCGTCCGCGGCGCCAGCGCCTGGCCGGACGACGATCCACCGGGCCACCGGGATGCCGGCGTCGCGGAACACCGCCTTCATGACCGCCTTGTCCATGCCCACCGCGGACGCGAGGACGCCCGCGCCGACGTAGGGCACGCCGGCCAGGTCGAGCAGATCCCTGCATCGTGCCGTCCTCGCCGTAGGTGCCGTGGAGCACCGGGAAGACGACGTCGAGCGCCGCGCGCCGCCACGCCGCCGGCAGCCGGGACGAGCGCGCCGCCCGACGGGACCGGCGGCAGCATGACCTCGACGCCGTGCTCGGGGACGGGTGCGAGCGTGCGCTGCGCTTCCTCGAGCAGGCGCAGGCTGTCGGGTCCGGTGAGCCAGCGTCCGTCCTTGGTGATGGCGATGGGCACCACCTCGTAGCGGGCGGGATCGAACGCGCCGATCACCGTCGCGGCGGAGCGCAGCGACACCTCGTGCTCGCCCGACCTGCCGCCGTACACCACGCCGACCCGCACCCGCCGCGTCATGGGTCGCTTCTGGCACCGCGCCCCGGCGTTGACAAGGTGGCGGGGCTCACGCGGAGATGTGCCGCGGGTCGATCGGCTGCCCGTACGAGAACTCGACCTGGTTCCCGTCCGGATCGCTGACGATGCAGAAGTAGCCCACGACCGGACCGGCATACACCGGAGGAACGACGAGGATGCCGGCGGTCCGTCCCGCTTCGGCGGCGGCGTCGACCTCCTCGCGCGAGGTGACCGCGAAGCCGAGATGCTGCAGGGTCGAGGGCGCGGGCGGCGGATCGCCGTGGATCTCGAACAGCACGAGCACGAAGTCCGGAGCCTCGGCGCGCTCGCTCAGCCAGACGACGCGCACGTCGCCGTCGTGGCGGTCGTGCACGACGTGCAGCCCGACGTGGCGGCGGTAGAAATCGATCGTTCTTCTCGAGGTCGCGCACCCCGAGCGCGAGATGCGTCAGGACCGGTTTCACGGCAGATGCTCCGCCACGCGGGTTGCGATCACCTCGGCGAGGATGCGCCGCAGCTCGGGCAGCTCGCAGCCCGCGGCCGCGGCGTGGCCACCGCCGCCGAGCGCCTCGGCGACCTTGGAGAGGTCGACGTCGCAGTCGGGCGATCGTCGCAGGCTGACCGCCAGACCGGTGACGTCGTAGAGGGCGAAGACCGCGCCGGGGGTCTGCTTGCCCCAGGCATCGGCGATCTCGCTCGGGTGTCCGGCGCAGACGGCGGCCACCACCTGCACACCCGCTGCCGTGTGCTCGACGCGGCTCGCCTCGGCGACCGCGAAGCTGCGGGCGATCTCCTCGCCGACGCGCGCCGCGGGCAACCGCCATGCGCGGCGTGTAGGTGACGTGCTCGTCGAGGGCGAGGAAATCCTCGTACGCGTCGGGGCCGAGCGCCCGCACCACCCAGGCCAGCTCGCGGGAACCCGGCACCCGGTGCAGCCAGCGGTCGTTGTCGTCCGCCATGGCCACGACGGGCGCGAAGGCAGCGAACGCGGGCACCGCGACGGCCGTCGCGAGCGAGCCGCGCCGGCCAGGTACTCGTAGGTGAGACGGGAGGCCGCGTACTCCTCGCTCAGCACGGTGTCGGTGAAGGGGACGTCGACGCGGCCGGCGCGCACGCGCTCGAGCGCCGTGCGATGATGATCGATCCAGTAGATGCGAACGCCGCCCTGGCGCGCGAGCTCCCGCAGGTGCTGCTCGGTGGCCGGCTCGCGCCAGGAGATGTCGGTGATCCAGAGCTCGTGGTCCCCGCCCGGATCGAAGCGCAGCCCCTGCAGCACGGCGTCGATCTCGCTGTTGCTCGCGAAGCGTGCGTCGACGTCGGCCCGGTCGCCGTAGAAGCGCGCCACGGCGACCGCCGCCGTCACTCCGTCGAGGCAGGTGGGGCCGTGGCTGACGATGTGCACCTGCGTTCGCATGGCGAGCGGGATCATGGCAGATCGCTCCCGGGGCGGCTACCGCTGCGCGCGTCCGAGGGGAAGCTCGCCGACGTCGTAGATCATGCGACCGCCGTCGACGCGCGCGAGGCGGCCGAGCGCGTGCGGTCTCGGCGCGCCAGGCCCGAGGATGTGCAGCACGGTGACCCCGCGCACCACGAGCGCATCGGCGATGAGCTGGCGGTGGCAGCGCCACGGCACCGCCTCGGCGCAGAGAATCGCGGTGGGTCCGCGCCGACGCGAGCCGGAGCAGCGTGTCCAGGCCGGAACGGAACTCCTCCGTACCCATGTGATCGGCGTAGGCACGGAAGGCGGGCTCGCGCCACGCCACGTGAGGCGAATCGGGCCGGGGAACACGCCGGCCGCCGAGCGCCGGCAGCCACTCGTAGCCGACCCCCGCGGCGGCGAGCGTCTCCGCCAGCGCCTCGCGCCCGAACTGCGGGTGGCGGCGCGAGGCGGGAAAGCGGCGGACGTCGGCGATGCCCGCGATCCCGTGCGTCCGAAGCAGTGCCAGCACCTCCTCGGCGGTGCGTGTCGAGTGCCCGAGGGTGTAGACGGTCACGGGCCGAGTGTAGCAGAACCCGGGCATGCGCTGGCTCGCCCGGGGCACCGGGCTCGTCCTCCTGATGGCGATCGTGCCCGCCTGCACCCCCGCGCGCTACGTCGTCGAGCGCCCGGGGCTGGATTGCGAGCGTGCCGTGCGCGTCGCGCGCCGGACCCTCGTCGACATGGGCTACACGATCACCGACATGGTCCAGCCGAAGGGCGGGACGTCCGGCTTCGTCACCGGCACGAAGCGGACGCCGGACGGACAGACCGCGAAGGGATCCGCGAGCATCAGGTGCTCGGCGACCGGGGCGGAGGTCCGACCGATCGAGGGTTCGCTCCTGTCGGGCTTCGAGTTCAGCCGACGCTTCGACTACGGCTTCACGTCCCTCGTGCAGCGTCCCGACGTCGAGACGCCGCGGGTCGAATCCGGCGTCCAGGTGCTGGTGCAGGTGGTGGACGTCTACCAGTCCCGGCTCGATCTCGGGGGCGAGGCCGTCCGCGGCGGCAACGTCCTCATCCGCCTCACCGTGCGCAACGGCACCGATCGCGCCGTGGCCGTCGCCAAGGAACGGCTGACCCTGGTCACGGCCGACGGAACGTCGGCCCAGGCCCTCGGCGGCCCGGCGCTGGACGCGGCGTTCGCCGCCGGCCCGGCCGCCGATCGGGTGCGCCACGAGCTGCTCGGGAAGCTCGAGGTGGCGGCGCGCACCACGTCGTTCCGCTTCCTGGTGTATCCTTCCGGCGTCTACCGCGAGGCGCGCATCGCGGTCGAGGACGTCGAGACCGGTGAGAGCGACGGCTTCGTGACGGCCGTGGAGTGATTCACTCGGGCGTCAGGCGGAGACCAGCCGCTTCGAATCGCCTGAAGTCGGCCCTGTTGGAAGTCGCGAGCGCGGCTCCCGCTCGGATGGCCACGGCGGCGATCATGCAGTCGGTCAGGGTGCCGCGACGTCGACCGGTCAGGTTGCAAAGTCGGGCGGTTGTCGCGGCATCCTCTGCAAGAAACGGGTCCGGGTCCTGCACGACCCGAGCGGCGAGCTGGAGCAAGGCGCCGTCGACTGGACCGCAAAGGAACTCGGCCCAGCCCACCGCACTGACGCCGACCGCCTGCTCATCGTGTAGCGCGCGAATGAGGAAGCTGGTGTCGAGATGGATCACCGCGCGCGCTGCTCGCGACGCGCGGAGGCCGTCCGCCGCTCTCGGCGAACATCGCCGGCCCAGGCACGTGCGCGTGCAGAGGTCAGGTCGAGCGCTCGCTGAAGTGCCTCCAGCGCCGAGAGGGCGTCGGGTCGCTCAGACGCGGCACCCTCCGCCGCTACACGGATCGCGCGGCGAAGCGCCTCCGACTTCGACACCCTCCACCGGCGCGCCATTCGCTCCAGCGTGCGCACCGTGTCGACGTCAAGGGCATAGGTGGCCTTGATGCTCGGGGTGGCCATACTCCCAGAGTATGGCCATACCCACAGAAGCTCGGCAAGCGGCGAGCCGAATTCCCTGGCCGTGGGGCGCGCGATGCGCTGCGTCGGATGACCTTCGTGCGCTGGTGTGCTAGGCACCACCGCGATGCGGGTGGCGGCGGGCTGGCGGCAGGACGCGGACGTCTCCCTGTACCAGGGAGACACGCTCGATCTGCTGCGCGAGCTGCCGGACGAGTCGGCCCAGCTCGTGATCACGTCGCCTCCCTACAACCTCGCCAAGGCGTACGAGCGCGGCCGGCGCCTGGCGCTCGACGAGTACCTGGCCGCACAGGCGCAGGTCATCGAGCAGTGCGTTCGCATCCTGCGTCGCGGTGGCAGCATCTGCTGGCAGGTCGGCAACCACGTGACCGCGGACGAGATCGTTCCGCTCGACGTGATGCTCTACCCGCTCTTCAAGCGGCACCCCGATCTCCTGCTGCGCAACCGCGTGATCTGGCACTTCGAGCACGGCCTGCACTGCACCAGGCGCCTCTCCGGCCGGTACGAGGTGATCCTCTGGTTCACCAGAGGCCCGGAGTACCGCTTCGACGTCGACCCGATTCGGGTGCCCCAGAAGTATCCCGGCAAGCGCGCGTGGAAGGGTCCGACGCGCCGGCGAGTACACCGGCAACCCGCGCGGGAAGAATCCCGGCGACGTGTGGATCTTCCCCAACGTCAAGGCGAACCACGTCGAGAAGACCATCCACCCCTGCCAATTCCCCATCGAGCTGGTGGAGCGCTTCGTGCTCGCGACCACCGTTCCGGGCGATCTCGTGGTCGATCCCTACATGGGCGTCGGGACGACCGCCTGTGCCGCGGTGCTGAACGGCCGCCGCGCCGCCGGCGCGGAGATCGTCCCGCAGTACGTCGCGATCGCCCGCGAGCGGCTCGCGATGGCGGCGGCCGGACGTCTGGGAACGCGCCCCATGACACGGCCCGTTCACCAGCCGGATCCCCGCTCGGCACTGACGCGGCGTGACGAGTCCAGCGGTACGCGCAGCGGACGCATACGCCCGCGGCCCCGGGCGCAAGGGCTGCGGATCGTCGCGCGCGCCGCGGCCAGCGAGCCGCCGGCGGGCTGACGGGCCGGCCAGAGTCGCCGATGCCATATTGTAGTATGGCATTACGGCTGGTAGATTGGATGGATGGGCGCGGCGCGGAAGATCACGGTCCAGCTTCCGGCCGACCTGCTCGCGAAAGCGCAGCGGTCGAGCGGCCAGAACCTGACGGCCACGATTCGCCGTGGGCTCGAGCTGGTGGCGGCCGGGGGCGCCTACGACCAGCTGCGGGGCATGCGGGGCAGGGTCTCGTTCTCGATCGACTGGCGCAAGCTTCGCGAAGATCGGCGATGATCGCCGTCGACACGAGCTCCTGGATCGCCTTCCTCGGAGGTGCGACCGGCGACGATGCCGACCTCGTGGCCCAGGCGCTGGCGGACCGCCAGGTGTGTCTCCCTCCCGTCGTGCTGACGGAGCTCCTGAGCGACCCGAGGCTCCCGGAGCGCGTGGCGGACATGCTGGCACAGCTGCCGCGGCTCGAGGTGCTCGAGGGGTACTGGGAGCGAGCGGGCTCCCTGCGAGCCAAGGTCCTCGGCTCGAGGCGTCGAGCACGGCTGGCCGACACCCTGATCGCGCAGAGCTGCCTCGATCACGACGTGGCTCTCGTGACACGAGACGACGACTTCTGGCACTTCACGCGGGCCGGAGGGTTGCGACTGTTCGGGGCCCGGCGCCGCGCCTCTTGATCTGCCAAACCTTCCTCACCGGCAGACGTTCGATTCCATCGACCGCAGGCGCGCCGCCAGCGCGTCGCCTCCGGCCGTGTTCGAGCGCCCGCGCGAGGAGCGCAGAAGCTGGCACGCGTCGTCGCGGCGGCCGTCGCTGGCGAGCAGCGTGACCTGCTCGATCCGGGCTTCGTACCAGGCGGTGCCACCGGGTGCGCTGCCCTCGACGACGCGCCGCCAGTAGCCGAGTGCTCCCGCCGTGTCGCCCGCCGCAGAGGCGGCCCGGGCGGCGCCGCGCAGCGCCTCGGCGGAGGCGTCGTTCCTTGCCAGCACCTGGTCGTATTGCTTGCGAGCGCCCGCGGGATTGCCCGCGGCCAGCATCAGATCGGCGAGCTGGATGCTGTCGCGCTCGTCGCCTCCGTCGCGTACCAGGACGGCGTAGGTCTTTTGTGCCAGGGTGACCGCCTGCTGGCGAGCGGCGGGGTCGCCCTGCCGCGCGCGATCGGCGAGCTCGCGGCCGAGGCGCGCGAGCGTCTTCCGACGGTCCGGATCGGCCGGCGTGGCGAGGTAGGTGTCGAGATCGTGCCCCGCGTCGTCGAACTGCCCGAGCGCGACCCGGGCCTGGAGCCTGAGCTCGACCACACGCGGGAAGAGATCGCGCGCCGCCGGATACTTCTGCTCGAAGCCGGAGAGCAGCGCCACGGTCGTCTCCCGGTCCGGCGGCGTGGTGCTCGCCGCGACGAGCGCTCCCATGAGGGCCGCCCGGGCCGCCATCGGCGCATCGTCGCCCTTCGCCGGCGTTGCGGCGACGAAGGCGCGCAGATCCTTCGCCAGGGCGGTGCGGTCGTCGGCGGAGGTCTTGTCGGAAAGGGTGCCGGCGCGGCACTCGAGCACGCCGAAGCGGGCTCGTGACGCGTAGGCGCCCGGGGGCACCTTGGCGAGCTCCGTCGACGCCTTCGTGCAGTCGCCGCGGCTCCGGTAGAGGTCGCCCAGGAGGTACCGTGCCTCGGCCACGCCGTCCGCCTTGGGATAGCGCGTCAGGTAGGTGGTGAGCGCCTCTTCGAATGCACCGTCGGCGGCGCCGCCATGCGACGGCTCCGCCGCGCGCGCCACGTCGAGCGCGCGGAAGCGCAGATAGGCGCTTTCCGGCGCGCGCGGCGAGTCGGGGAAGTCTCGTACGAGCTCGCCCAGCACAGGCGCCGCCTCCGCCTGCTTCTTGGCGTTCAGCAGACACCCGCCCGCGAGGAAGAGCAGCTCGGGCCGCCAGCGCGCACGGCCCGGGTCCTTCACCGTGGCACCGGCGGTCGCCAGCGCCGGCACGTCCGCGCAGCGACCGCGGTCGACGGCGAGCTGGCCGAGGAGGAAGAGGCCGTAGCTCGAGCGCACGCCCGCCGGCGTGCCGTCACCCAGCTTCTGCGTGATCACGCCCTGCACGCGCGCCGGCCAGTCGCCGCCCCGCGCAGCGAGCCCGCGGGCCAGCTCGGTGATCTCCTTGTCGGCGCCCGGCTTCTCGGCGGCGTTCGGCAGCCCGTCGGACAGCTTTCCGAGCAGCATGGCGTCGGTGTCCTGCGGCGGGGGCTCGGGCTTGCCGCTCTCCCTGCGCTCGAGCTCGGCGAGCGCCACCTTCGCCTTGGCCGCGGTGCGCGATTTCGACGCGGCAGCCTTCAGGTCGTCACGGGCTTTCGCCCAGTTGCCGAGGTCCATGTAGGCGAGCCCGCGCCCGTAGAGGCTCTCGGCATAGACGTCGGGCGCCTCCTCCATCTCGGCGAACTGCGAGAAGCCGTCGACGGCCTTCGAGAGGAGCGACTTCTTCTGTGCCGCGTCGCTCACCAGCTGCGCCGCCTGGTAGCGCACCCAGGCGAGATGGTAGGCGACGATGTAGGACTGGACCTCGGGCTCGCGCCAGCGCGGGCTGCGGTAGAGCTCCTGGAGATCGCCGTCCGCGGTGATGACCTCGTCACGCAGGCGATCGAGCCGGGCGCGCAGCTGCTCCTTCTCGGCCGCGAGATCGCGCTCCAGATCGGGCCACACCGCGGTCGCGCGCTCGCGATCGCCGCGCTCCAGGAGATCGTAGAAGCTCCGGCTGCGCTGCTCGAGCGACGGCGCGTCCGCCGCCCTTGCCGGCAGCGCGAGCGTCGCAATCAGCAGGAGCGCGCCGGCCCGCCGGAAGATCACTCCGAGGCCAGGGCGAAGCCGCTCGCACCCGCCTCCTTGGCGAGGCCGAGCACGCGTACCACCTCGCCGAGGACCACCTGGCGGTCGCCGGCCAGGATCACGACCTTGTCGTTGGTCTTCGCGAGCGCGTCCTTCAGCACGCTGGCGAGCGCGCCGTCGTCGCCGGCGACCGGCCGGTCGTTCACGTAGACCTCGTGCGACGGCGTCATGGTCACCATGATGCCCTTCTGCTCCTGCTCCTCGGCGCTCGACTTCGGCAGGTCGACGTTCTCGGGCTTCATCATGGCCGAGGTGGTGATCATGAAGATGATGAGGAGGACGAGGAAGACGTCGGTCAGCGGAGTGACGTTGATCTCCGCCATGATGCCGCGCTTGCGCGACGTCGCGGTGCTAAGCGCCATGCACCCTCCGGCCGGCGGTCAGCGCTTCGAGCACCCGGCTGCTGCCGATGCGGAGCGCGGCGTCGATGCGCTCCACGCGCGACTGGAAGTAGTTGTAGAACACGACCGCGACGATGCCGACCGCGAGGCCGAGCGCGGTGGCGATGAGCGCCTCCGATATGCCGCTGGCGACGACCGCGAAGCCGCCCGTGCCCGCCAGCGCGATGGCGTGGAAGGCGCGGATGATGCCGAGCACGGTGCCGAACAGCCCGATGAACGGCGCCGAGGAGCCGATGGTGCCGAGCACCCACAGGTTCGATCCGGCGCCCTGCACCTCCTCGAAGTTGCGCTCGGTGGCGACCCGCTCGAGCTCGGGCATGGGCAGGCCGCGCTCCTTCTCGATCAAGTCCGCGAAGACCCGTCGTGCGGGACAGGCGCGATGCTTGCGCACGACCTCGAGGGCGCCCTGCCAGTCGCCGTGCGCGAGCACCGGGACGACGTCGCGGGTGAGCCGGGCGGTCGACCGCACGATGCCGCGCAGGCTCCAGGCGCGCTCGAGGACGATGCCGAGCAGGATGACCGAGCATGCCAGCAGGGGATAGGTGGAGATCGCTCCCTGCCGGATGAGGGCCACGAGGTCGAGGGTGTTGGTGTTGTCCATGGTTGCTCCTTGCGAGTCCTTATCGGTTGCGGGCGACGCGCGAAACGTCCTTCTCCCACTGCGGGCCGAAGGCCTGCACCAGGAGGTACCGCACCATGGCCTGATCCTGCCCGAGGGCGATCGCCTGACCGCCGCCCATCCGCGAGATGTCGGCGAAGCTGTCCTGGAGCTGCTTGTAGAAGTCCGGCAGCGGGGAGACCTCTTTCAGCTCGTCGCCGTAGAGCCAGCGGTGCAGCTTGCGCTCGTGCTCCTCGTGGAGGCGGAGGCTCACGTCGATCGTGCTCACCACCCCGCCCCGCGCGTGCCACTCGCTCACCAGGTTGCGGATCGCCGGGATGTCCTTCTCGTGCGGTGGGGAGCTCCCGACGAGGATGATCACCTTCTTCGCGTCATCGCGCCATTTCAGCTGATGTATCGCGGCGTCGAGACCGTCCTTGACCGCTTCCTCCCAGTCACCGCCGCCCTCGGCGACGATGCCGTCGAGGAAGTTCTTCACCTTGCCGCTGGTGAAGGTGAGATCGGTCCACTTGACGACGTAGGGCTCGCTCTGGCGCGGCGCCGTGGCGACGTTGTCGTCGTCGCGATCACGGTAGGCGACGGCACCGATGCGCGCCCCCGGCACCAGGCGCTGCATGGTGAAGACGAGGTCGTCCAGCCGGCGCTTCAGGTCGTCGATGACGTTCTGCATGCTGCCGGTGGCGTCGACCACGATCGCCACGTCGAGGCCGACCTTGCGCAGGCTGCCGACGTACTTGCCGAAGGCGCTGTCGAGCGAGATGCCGAGGCTGGCCAGCCCGATGCCGTTGCCGCCGCCGCCGCCGGTCCCGAGGCCCCCGGCGCCGGCGCCCGCGGACGCGAAGCGCGCACCGAGGTCGGTACCGGCTCCGATCGGCCGCACGGGGCGGGCGAACTGCACGACGGGGCTGGTGGCAACCGCCTTCGGCTTCGCAGCCTGAGGCATCACGACCGCTTCCGGCGTACGCGCGACGAGGAGATCCTTCACCTCGTCATCGCGTTTCGGATCCTGCGGGCGCACCGGCTGCGGCAGGTCCGTCAACGAGAAGATCTGGCGGCGCTTCTGCTGGCCGAGCCCCGCGCCACCGCCCGAGCCCATGCCGAAGCCGGGCCCGACGCCGAGACCGAAGCCGCCGCCGATGCCCGCCACGTCGAAGATGATCAGGAGCAGCAGGAGGACGTGGAGGAGCACGGACGCACCCATCGCGAGGCCGAGACGACCTGGGCGGGAGCGTGCGGTGCCATCGAGGAGAAGATCCGGAGAGGACATGAAACGGAAGGCGATCTAAGGACTTACGGGTGGGGTATCAACCTGTCAAGGCAACCGGGTGTCGCATGTGACTACCAGCGCAGCCGGGTGCGCAGGGCGCGCGCCTGCGTCCGGCTCACGGCCACCTCGCTGCTGGCGTGATCGCGCATGACGAGCTTGTAGCGACCGCCAAACCAGGGGACGATCTCCCGCACGTGGCGCAGGTTCACGAGGCTCGCCTTGTGGACCCGGAAGAACGACTCCGGGTCGAGGCGCTCCTCGAGATCGCGCAGCGTGTAGTTCGTCATGTGGGCGCGCTCGCCGGTGTGGGCGTAGACCAGCCGGTGCTCGACCCCGAACCAGCGCACGTCCTCGACGGGGAGCAAGAGGATGCGCTTCCCGCTGTAGGCGGAGATGCGCGTGGCGTACGTCTTCCGGCTCTGCTCGAGCCGCTGCAGAACCGCCTCGACGTCCAACCCCGGACCGCCCGTCGACAGGCGCGCGCGTACGCGACCGACCGCCTCCTCGACCCGGGCGCGGGCGAAGGGCTTCAGCAGGTAGTCGAGGGCATGCACCTCGAAGGCGCGGATGGCGTACTCGTCGAAGGCGGTCGCGAAGACGATCTGCGGAGCGGGACCGCGCAGCGCCCGCAGCACCTCGAACCCGTCCATGCCGGGCATCTGCACGTCGAGGAAGACGAGGTCGGGCCGCTGCTCCTCGATCATCCGGACCGCTTCGACGCCGTCCTGGGCCTCTCCCACCAGCTCCACGCCACCGAGCCGCGCGAGGAACGTTCTCAACCGATCGCGTGCGAGCTTCTCGTCGTCGACGACGAGCGTCCGGATGCCGCTGCTCGTCAAGCGGCCTCCTGCACCGGGAGCCGCAAGCGTACGACGGTGCCGCGTCCAGGGCTGCTCCGGATCTCGGGCAGGTGATCGGTGCCATAGAGGCGCTCGAGCCGCGCCCGCAAGTTGCGCAGGCCGACGCCGCGCGCATAGACCTCCGCGAGCACCGGCTCCGCCATGCCGAGGCCGTCGTCGCCGACCGTCAGCGTGAGGATATCGCCGTCCACTCGCGCGTCGATCGACACCGTGCCGACGCCGAGCTTGCGCGACAGCCCGTGCTTGACGGCGTTCTCCACCAGCGGCTGCAGGATGAGGTTCGGGATGAGCTGGCGCAGGCTGCGCGGATCGACGCGGGTCTCCACGCGCAGGCGCTCGTCGAAGCGGGCGCGCTCGATGTCGAGATAGGCGCGCGTCATCTGGAGCTCCTCGGCGAGCGGCACGAACTCCTGCTCGGAGCGGTGGAGGATGTAGCGGAAGATCTCGGCGAGGCGCTCGACACAGGCCTCGGCCTTCTCGGGGTCGGCGTGGATGAGCTGGGCGATCGAGTTGAGGCTGTTGAAGAGGAAGTGCGGATTGATCTGCGCCCGCAGGGCGGCCAGCTGCGCGGTGGCGGCGAGCTCGCTGAGCTCCCGCTCGCGCGTCTGCAACGCCTGCACGTGGCGCCAGACCAGGTGGTAGCCGATCAGCGCCATCAGCCCCACCGGCACGATGGGAAGGAGCGCGTACAGACGCACGATGCCCTGGCGCATGGCGGGGGTGATCGTGAGGTGGACGTCGTCGCCGGTCGGCGTGCCGAACAATCCGATGCCGCTCCGACCGTGCCAGGTGGTCGCCCACACGACGACCGCGGACACGACGGCGAAGACGAGCGCCGCCACCACCGCCTGCCGCACCAGCTGACTGGCGAAGGAGCGGCCCCCGAGAGCCGGGAACACCCAGCGCCAGAGCGCATAGGTGACGCCTCCGAACACCGTGCTGGCCAGAGTGAAGACGATGGGTGCCGTCCACGATTGCCAGAGAACCAGGTGCACCAGCCCGAGGTGCAGGCCGGTCGCGGCGCCCGTCCCGAGGACGAGCAGCACCATCCGGTTGCGACGGGTCGACTGCGGCATGAGTAGGTCTGGCCGCGGAGGCATCGGCGCGAAGCATAGCCCAGGCCCCCGCCCCCGCCTACACTGCCCCGCGTCGAAGCCCGGGGCGAGCGCGCCGGGGCGAACGGTCGGATAGGGGCGCCGAGGGGACCGCGCAGCCGTCCGGAGCGCCGCGCCCGGGTCGCCGCTCAGGTGGCGGCGACGCGCCCCGGAGGCTCCGCCGGCTCCCCGAGCTCGCGCTGGAAGAGCTCGTGGGTCTGTTCGGTGAGGTTCTCGACGGACGTTCCCGCGAAGCGCTCGTAGGGGATCTCCTGCAGCACCCGGACGCGGATCGCATGTCGTCCTTGCAGCACGAATCCGCGCTTGGGAAGCGCATGCGACGTCCCTTCCACGAGGATGGGGAGGAGCGGCACGCGGGCGCCCAGCGCGAGCGTGAAGGCGCCGTGCTTGAAGGGCTTGAGCCGCCCATCGGCCGAACGAGTGCCCTCCGGGAAGATCATGACCGAGCTGCCTTCTTCGAGCGCACGCTCGGCGTCCCGCATCATCCGGGCGATGCTGTCGGGATTGCCGCGCCGGAGCCGGATGTAGCGATTCAGCGTCATGTTCCAGCCGATGCACGGGATACGAAAGAGCTCCGCTTTCGACACCCACTTGAAGTGCACGAAGAGACGGAAGAGGACGAGGATGTCGAGCAGCGACTGGTGGTTCGACACCATCACGTAGGTGACCCCGCGGCGCACGTGCTCGCGGCCGGCGATCGACACCCGCCAGGCCGGGTTGAGCCAGGTGTAGAGCGAGGCCCAGAAGCAGGTGAAGCGATGCTGCGCGACCAGACGCCGGTCGAAGAGGACGGTCACGACCCAGAGGAGCAGGGCGATCGGGAACAGCAGCAGCGAGCTGACGACGATGAAGGCCCAGAAGAGGGCCGAGAGCACGCGCCGCAGGAACACCGCGCGCCCTCTACCACTCCGCCGTGATCGCGTCGAGGTTGCTCGGCCGCCGCGACGCGCCGGGGCTCTACGCCGCGGCCGGGCGAAAGACCGGCAGGCTGACCTCGGGCGACACGTCCTCGAAGGCCACCTCGACCGGCATGCCGATCTCGATCGCGCCCGGCTCGCGATCGACGAGGCTCGAGAGCATGCGCGTGCCTTCCTCCAGCTCGACCACGACGACGGCGTAGGGCGCACGGGCCGCGAACCAGGGATGGTTCGCCTGGTGCATGACCGCGATGCTGAAGACCCGGCCGCGGCCGCTCACGCGCTGCCACTCGACCCGGCGCGACAGGCAGCGGCTGCACACCTCGCGCGCGGGAAAGCGAAACGCGCCGCAATCGACACAGCGCTGGGCGACCAGCTCGTGGCGGTGCGCCGCTTCCCAGAAGGGCGCCATCTCCGGCGTGATCGCCGGGATCGGCCGAGTGACGGCCGGCTCGCTCACGACGCCAGCCTCGACAGGACCAGCGTCGCGTGCGTCGAGAGGACCCCGCCGTTGCCCGATACCAGCGCGACGTCGTGCCGCACCGCCTGCCGTGCGCCACCCTCGCCGCGCAGCTGCACCACCGCCTCCGAGATCGGGGTCATGCCCCACATGTAGAAGCTGGAGAGCTGCCCGCCGCCGGTGTTCAGCGCGAGCGTGCCTCCCGGGCCGGTATGATGCTCGGCGGCGAACGCGCCGCCCTCGCCCTTCTTGCAGAAGCCGTAGTCCTCGAGGGTCACCAGCACGGTGAAGGTGTAGCAGTCGTAGAGCTCGACCACGTCGACGTCACGCAGCCCGATGCCGGCCATCGCGAAGGCCGGCTCCTTGGCCAGCACCGCGCCCGAGGTGAGGGTGTCGGCCGGGTCGCCCCCCAGGTGACCCTGGCCCATGCCCCAGACGTAGACCGGCGGCTTGCGCAACGAGCGGGCGCGCTCCGCGCTGGTGACGATCACCGCGAGGCCGCCGTTCGAGACCAGGCAGCAGTCCATGATGTGGAAGGGCTCCACGATCCAGCGCGAGGCGCGGTAGTCGTCCAGGGTGAGCGGCCGGTCGTGCATCTGGGCGTCGGGGTTCAGGTTGGCCCAGCGGCGCTGCGCGACGGCGACGGCACCGAGCTGATCCTGGGTCGTGCCGTAGACGTGCATGTGGCGGCGTGCGACCAGCGCATACATGGCGTTCACGCCGAAGAAGCCGTAGGCAGCCTCCCAGCCGCGCGCGAAGCCGTAGGCTGCGCCGCTCGAGGTGCGCGCGCCCTGCGGCGAGGGCGGCTTGAGCGGCGCGTCCGAGAACACGCACGCGACGGTGCTGCACAGGCCGGCGGCGATGGCCTGCGCCGCATGCTGGATCATGGCGCATGCGGTGGCGCCGCCCAGGTTCATGGTGGCGGTGAGACGAAGATCGCGCAGGCCGAGCGCCTGGTTCAGCTGGAACGAGCCCATGCCCTGGTCGTTCCAGGTGAGGCCGGGGTTGAGCAGGAGGCCGTCCAGATCGCTGCGCGCGAGGCCGGCGTCGTCGAGGGCGAGACGCACGGCGTCGACGGCGAACCCGATCGCGTTGGTGCCGTAGACCCTGCCTTGCGGCGTGATCCCGAGGCCGGCGATCGCGGCCGCTCCCCGCAGCGGATGCGTGCTCACCTAGTCACCGACGGTCGTCCAGCCCTGCCGCCTAGACCGGTCAGCGCAGCAGGACGCGGAAGTGGCGCCGCAGCAGCATCGCCTGGTCCTGGACCGACGGGCTGCGCCGCGCGGTCATCAGGACCTCGAAGAGCTCTCGATCGCCCGCTTCCTTGTCCGCCGTCTCGTCGCGCAACGCGTCGAGGATCTCGTGGATGACTCGCGGAATCTCGCGCTGGGGGATCACCAGGTCCCCCCGGCCGAGCGTACCGGTCCAGTTGGAGGCGTAGGGACGCAGCACGTTCAAGATGCGTTCGGTCATCGAGCGATCACCGCGCATGCGATCCACCAGCGCGATTAAACCACGACGTGCGCTGGACGCAAGGAGCGGGTGCGGAGCGCCTCCTACCGCCGTCGTCTTGACAGCAGCGCGCGGGCGCTCGTACACGCCTCGAGGTGCGATCGGGCGCTTCCTCGGACAGAGCTGAGCCGGTGCTCCGGATCGCGGTGGCGGCGCTCGCCGGCATCCTGCTGGCGCCGCATCCCGCCGCTGGGGTGCAGCCGGCGAAGACGCGCGTTCAGGTCTCGCCCCGCATCGTGCGGCTGGTCGCGGGGCCGGTCGTGGCCGAGGTACGCCGCTCGCCGCTCCGGCTGCGGCTGCTGGCGGGTGGGAAGACGCTCGTGCGCGAGCCGAGCGACGGGGGACTCTTCTACGAGCGCAACGGCACGGCGCACGGCCTCGGCGCCGTACGCGACGCGCGCCGGGTCGGCGACGGCGTGCAGCTCGACGTCGAGACCGACGAGGGCGGCAGCGCGACGGTCACCGTGCGCTTCCTCACCCGGCGGACTCTCGAGGTCGAGCTGGTGCCGCCCGACCCGGCGAGCGTGAACGCCGTCGGCGAGCGCCTGCGATCACCCGCCAACGAGCGCATATACGGCCTGACCGAGCGGCTGCGCGACTCGCCGGTGATCCAGGCGGGCGTGCTCGATTTCTCCCGCGACGACATCGCTCCGCCCGAGGTCGGCTCCCTCGATCGCCGCGGCGAGACCGTGGAGATGCGCATCATCCCCACGTTCTCGATCTACGCGCCGTTCTACCAGTCGTCGCTCGGCTACGGGCTGGCCGTCGGGGGGACCACCTTCGGGCTGTTCGATCTGGCGAAGCGCGATCCGCAGACGGTGCGCTTTCGCTTCGAGACGGCCAGCGCGCCGGAGTCCAGGCGGCTCGTGTTCCGGCTCTTCGCCGGTCCCGAGTACGCCACCATCCTCGACGAGTACACCAACCTGGTCGGCCGGCCCATCGTGCCACCGGACTGGGCGTTCCTGCACTGGCGCTGGCGCGGCGAGCTGCGCACCGGCGCGCCCGCGCTGCTCGACGGCGTGCCGGTGAACGCCGACCTGGCCGACGACGTGCTGATGTACGAGCAGCTCGGCATCCCGGCGGGCGTCTATCACTTCGATCGTCCCGTCCTGGTCGGCAACTTCGGCTTCGCGCGCTGGGAGTGGGACACCGCCCGCCTGCCCAACCCCGACGCGATGCTGGCGTCGCTCGCGCGGCGTGGCTACCACACGACGATCTGGAGCGGAGCGTGGATGTGTGGCAGCACGCCCGGCGACGACGGCCTGGAGGCGCAGGCACTCGGCTACCTGGCTCCCGGCCCCGTCGGGCCACCCAACTGTGCCGACGCCGGTGGCACGAGCTTCATCATGGATGTGACCAATCCCGCCGCGCAGGCCTGGTGGCGCGACAAGGTGGCGGAGTTCGTGCGCCGCTACGGCATCCAGGGCATCAAGCTCGATCGTGGCGAGGAGCACATCCCGTCCGAGGCGAGCGACATCTGGGCCGACGGCCGGACCGGGCGCGAGGTGCGGAACGACTATCCGACGCTCCAGGCGCGCATCCACCACGACGCCCTCGCCAGCGTTTTCGGCGACGACTTCGTGCTCATCTCGCGGCCCGCGTACACCGGGACGCAGCACTGGTCGATCTTCTGGGGCGGAGACATCCCGGGCAGCGAGGCGTTCGGCTTCGGATCGGGGACCGACCTCGGCCTGCGCAGCGCCATCATCAGCCAGCAGCGCTCGGCCTTCCTGGGCGTCCCGATCTGGGGCTCGGACACGGGCGGCTACTACCAGTTCAAGGATCGCGAGGTCTTCGCCCGCTGGATCGAGTTCAGCGCCTTCTCCGGCATCATGGAGATCGGCGGCACAGGAACGCACGCGCCCTGGGACATGCCGACCGAGCCCGGCTACGACACCGAGCTGATCGACATCTATCGCCGCTACACCACGCTGCGCGCCACGCTCCAGCCCTACATCGTGGCGGCGGCGCGTGAAGCTGCCACCGGCATGCCCGTCGTGCGGCCCATGCCGCTCGCCGACCGGCGCGACCGGAAGCTCGGCGATCTGTGGGACCAATATCTCTTCGGACCCGACCTGCTGGTCGCGCCGGTGTGGAAGACGGGCGAGCGCCAGCGCACCGTCTACCTGCCGCGCGGGAAGTGGCGGAACTACTGGGACCGCTCGAGGGCGCTGAAGGGGCGTCGCACCGTGACGGTGAGCGTTCCGCTCGACATGATCGCGGTGTTCGTCCGTGACGGCGCGGCGGTTCCGGGTCCGTAGC
Organism: uncultured delta proteobacterium; assembly: GCA_963815115.1. GTDB lineage: Bacteria > Desulfobacterota > Binatia > DP-6 > DP-6 > CAVQLX01. The sequence goes on from CAWFFN010000009.1 coordinate 166,992, forward strand.
GCCGCTAACGCCGCCCGTCGAGGAGGGACTCGAGACATGCGGCGCTCTCTTCCTCGAGCTCCGCACAGCGCAGGAACTCCTCTCGCGTCGTCTCACTCTCCGCATGCTGGGCGAAGTATCTCCAGGTGGCTGCGCCCGCCCGCTCACCCCGCGCCTGGATGGTGAACTGCTCTTCGAGGGGACGGTCCGCGAAGATCGACCTGTTGATCTCCTCCAGATCGGGATTCTGCTCGAGGAGCTCGCGTCGCACCGAGTCTGCCTCGTCGTACAGTGACTCCACCCGCCGGGCGATCTCTTCCTCACGTTCCGCGCAGGCCAGGAGGTGAGGCGCGCGCGCATCGTCGCGCGTCTCCTTCGCCCAGATACGGTAGCGCTCGGCTGCCATGCGCTCGGCGATGGCGATGAACAGGGGACGGTGCGCTCGTGGAACTCGCTGGAGAACGCCGCCCAGGAGAGCGGCAAGATCCGGCGGGTCGACGGCGGTCACGGGATACCCTCCTTTCGAGGCGACGTCGCGACGATGGTGGGTGGACCCTCAGAGCAGCGAGCCGCGCAGGATCACGCTCGCCACCGTGAAGTAGATCACGATGCCGGTGACGTCGACCAGCGTGGCGACGAACGGCGCCGAGGCGCTGGCCGGGTCGAAGCCGAGTCGGCGCAGCAGCAACGGAAGCATCGAGCCCGCCATGGTGCCGAACATGACGACGCCGATCAGGCTGCCCGCCACCGTGCAGGCGATCAGGAAGTAGTGCTCGCCGTAGAGGTTGAAGAGGCACTGCCAGCTCAGGATGCGGACGAACCCGAGCGTGGCGAGGATGAGCCCGAGCGCGAGGCCGGCCATGAACTCGCGCCGGATGACGCGCCACCAGTCGCGCAGCTTGAGCTCGCCCGAGGGCGATCGCGCGCATCACCAGCGTGGACGCCTGGGAGCCCGAGTTGCCGCCGCTGCTGATGATGAGCGGGCACGAAGAGGGCCAGGACCACGGCGCGGGCGATCTCCTTCTCGAAGACCGCCATGGCGCTGGCGGTGAGCATCTCGCCCAGGAAGAGGACGGACAGCCAGCCGGCCCGCTTCTGCATCATGCGCCCCGAACCCGATGCTCAGATAGGGCGCGTCGAGGGCCTCCATGCCGCCGAGCTTCTGGATGTCCTCGGTCGCCTCCTCCTGCACGACGTCGACGATGTCGTCGACGGTGACGATGCCCTTCACCCGGCCCTCCGCGTCGACCACGGGCATGGCCAGGAAGTTGTGCTCGGCGAACAGCTTGCTCACCGCTTCCTGGTCCATGTCTTCGGGAACCGTGACCACCTTCGTGCTCATCACGTCGCGCACGCGCTTCTCGGGCGGCGCGGAGAAGAGATCGCGGAACGACACCACGCCGAGGAGGTGCTGCTCGGCGTCGAGGACGTAGACGTAGTAGACGGTCTCGCAGGCCGCTCGCGCGTCTGCCGGCGCAGGTAGCTGATCGCCTCGTCGACGCTCATGTCGGGGCGCAGCCGCGCGTAGCGCGGGTTCATCAGGCCGCCGGCCTCGTCCTCGGCGTAGGCGAGGAGCGCCACCACCTCCTTGCGGGTCGGCTCGTCGAGCAGCGCCAGCAGCGCCGTCGCGCTCCTCGGCGGCCGCCTCCTGGACCACGTCGGCCGCGTCGTCCGGCGGCAGGAAGCGCATCAACGAGCGGCGGGTGGCGGGAGGCGCGGCCAGCAGCATCTCGGCCTGGTCGTGCGCGTGCATGCCGAGAAAGAGCGTCTCGGTCTCGGCGTGCGTGAGGAGGGCGAGGCCTTCCAGCCGCTCGTCCGTCGACAGCACCGGCCAGGCCTCGCGCAGCTCGATTCCGGTGAGCCCGGCCTCGCCCGCTCGCTCCTCGGCGGGAGCCGACATGACGCGCTGAACCTCCTCCTGCCCCCGGGGCCGGGGCGGACGGAGCCGCGTCCGTGCCAGGGGCGATCTACGCGATGTGAGGACGGCTTTGGCCGTCGCTTCCCATATCTCTCAAAGTTCCTAGCGCAAGTCCCCAGTCGCGTCCAGCCATGCGTCCCCGTTTGAACGCCCCGGCGGCCGGCGCTATTGCTTGCGGCATATGGCCACGATGATCACCTCCGAGTGCATCAACTGCGGCGCCTGCGAGCCCGAGTGCCCGAACACCGCGATCTACCAGGGCGCCGTGGAATGGCAGGCACCGGACGGCGCGATGCACCCGGCGCTGTCGAGCGAGATCTTCTACATCGTGCCGGAGAAGTGCACCGAGTGCGTCGGATTCCACGATCACGAGGCGTGCGCGGCGGTCTGCCCGGTGGATTGCTGCGTCCCCAACCCGGACATCCCCGAGACCCACGAGGTGCTGCTGGCGCGCGCCCGCGAGCTCCACCCGGAGGAGACGATTCCCGACGATGCCCCGTCGCGCTTCACGAAGAGCGGCGCGGAAGCCGCTCTGCCGCCGCGGGCCCTCCGGCCGCTCCCGCTGCCGCGCCTCAGCCAAAGCCGGCGCCCGCGCCCGTCGCTCCTGCTGCGGGGGCGCCCGCCACCGAGGAGCTCCGCTCGGGTCTGGCCATTCCGCCGCCCGAGGAGTGGGAGGTGCCGATCCACTGCTTCCGCTGCCAGGGCGAGTACGCGGTTCCCTTCGTCAGCTATCGTGCGGGGACGGTGTTCCGCTGCCCGCACTGCCTCGGGTCCTTCGTCCCCACGCTGAGCATGGTGAGCGCCGTGGCGGATACGCTGGAACGCTTCCACCAGGGCTGGAGCGAGGCCTTCCAGCGTTTTCACGACAAGAGGCAGCGCGAGCTGGCGCAGTTCGAGGAGCGGCAGCGCCAGGAGCTGGCGCGCTTCGAGCAGCAGCTGCACGACCGTCGCGACCCGCGAGAAGGCCGCCGGGGCACCCACCAAGCGCCGCGCCTTCTTCTCGTTCTGACGGGTCGCACGAGCGCCGGCGGCGGTGCGGCAGCGGCTTCACGAGTATCTGCTCGAGCGACCGGACGGGGCGACGCCGGGCGAGCTGCTCGCGCTGGTGTTCTCCGGGCAGGGCCGGGACCCCGAGTTCGGCACGCGGTTCCTCGACGTGCTGCTCGGGGCGGACCAGCGCTTCTCCTTCGACCCCGCGGCCCGCCGCTGGCATGCCCGCGCCAACGACTCCTTCGCCCGCCTGATCGCCGGGCAGGCGTTCGTCGTCGTCGACCTCGAGACCACCGGCGGCGGGCCCGGCGGGCGGTGCCATCACCGAGATCGGCGCGGTGCGCGTCGTCGGCGGCAGGCTCGACGAGACGTTCACCACGCTGGTCAATCCCGGGCCGCCCGATCCAGCCCTTCGTCATCGGCCCTCACCGGCATCACCGACGCCATGGTCGCGGACGCGCCGCGCATCGCCGAGGTGCTGCCGCGCTTCCTCGACTTCGCCGGCGACGCCGTGCTGGTCGCGCACAACGCCGGCTTCGACGTCGGCCATCTCGACGCCGCGCACCGGGCGCTCACGGGGCGACGGGCTCGGGCACCCGACGCTGTGCACGCTACGCCTCGCGCGCCGGCTGCTGCCGGAGCTCCGACGGCGCTCGCTCGACTCCGTGGCCGGCCGCGCTCGGCATCGCCTGCTACGATCGCCATCGCGGCCTGGGCGACGCCCGCATCGCCGCCGAGATCCTGTGCGTCTTCCTCGAGCGCGCGGCGGAGCGCGGGGTGGTCAGGCTGGGCGAGCTGCTCGCGCTCCAGCACGCGCGCCAGCGACGGCCGGCCGTTCGTCGTGCACGTGCCGCGGGAGCGTCTCGCCGCGGTGCCGTCGACGCCGGGCGTCTACCACCTGCTCGGCGAGGACGGCCGCCTGCTCTACGTCGGCAAGGCGCGGCGGCTCCGCGAGCGGCTCGGCAACTGGTTCACCAACGCGCGCGGCCACGGTCCGCGCGCGCTGGAGATGATCCGCCAGGTCTACGACGTCCGCGTCGTCGAGACGGGCTCGGAGCTCGCCGCGTCGCTGCTCGAGATGCGACAGATCCGCGAGCTGCGGCCGCCGTACAATCGCCAGGGGCGGCAGCTGCCGCGCGTCGCCTTCCTGCGTCTCACCACCCGCGAGCCCTACCCGCGTCTCGCGGTCACTCGCCGCCTGGGCACCGACCGCGCGATCTACCTCGGTCCCTTCGTCAGCGCCGGAGCAGCCGAGCGTGCCGAGGCGGTGCTGGCGCGCGTCTTCGGGCTGCGGACCTGCTCCGGACGCCTCCACCCGTCGCCGGAGGCGACGCCCTGTCTGCTCGGCCAGGTGGGCACCTGCCCGTCGCCCTGCGCCGCACGCATCGCCGAGGCCGACTACCGGCAGCAGGTCGATGCCTGCCTCGCGTTCGTCGACGGGCGCGACGACTGCCCGGTCGAGCGCCTGACGCTCCGTCGCGACGAGGCGGCCGCGGCGCTGCGCTTCGAAGCGGCGGCGCGCTGCCAGCGCGATCTCCTCCTGCTCGACGATCTCCGCCGGCGTCGCCAGGGGTTGCGATGGATCGTGGCGCGGCAGAACTTCGTCGTTCTGCTGCCGACCGCGACGGGTGACGGCGCCCAGCTCTATGCCGCACTGGGCGGCCGGCTGGCGCTGGAGATGCCGGTACGGGCGAGCGCGGACCTGGTGGCGGCGGTCGAGCTGATGCGCGAACGCTTCGCGCGCTACCAGGACGCACCGCTGGAGCGAGGCGACGTCGCCGCCAGCACCATCCTCGCGGCGTGGCTTCGCGATCGGGGGCACGAGGGACTCATCCTCCTGCTCGACGGTCCCGAGACGCTCGCCGAGCGCCTGGACGACCTGACGGTGACCCTGACCGACCTGTGCCAGCGAGGCCCGCTCCCGCAGATCGAGGGGCTCGCCTGACCGTCGGCGCGGCGGGCCGTGGTCGACACCGAGCAGTGCCGCCGCTAGTGCGGCGACTCGGCGGCGTTCGCTGCCAGCACCGGCTCGGGTCCCTCGACCGGAACCATGCGGCCGTCCGCCAGCACCCGCAGGCGCTGCCCGCTCCAGTCGACGTCGCGTCCGAGCCAGGAGGCGCACCAGACGCCCGAGTAGGCGAGATCCTTCAGCGGCACCAGCCAGAGATGGCGGACCGTGTCCGTGTCGCGGAGCATGCCGGCGATCGCCCGCAGACCGAGCAGCCGGCAGAGAAGCGCCGTCGCGAGCGCGAGCCAGCCGATCGCAGCGCCTCCGGTCGCGAGCACCGCGAGCACTCCCCACAGCGTCGTCTGGATGATGATGGTGGCGAACCAGCCGACGGGCTGACAGACACGGTAGGTGCGCGCCCAGCGCAGGTGGTGGCGCCAGACGTCCCGCATGGTCTGCGAGTCGGGCACCGTTTCCACCACGTAGGGCAGCAGGCGCAGCCCCCAGCCGGCCTCCGCGACGCGGCGCCCGAGCACGTAGTCGTCGGCGAGGTGGGCGCGCATCTCCTCGAAGCCGCCGATGGCGTCGAGCGCCTCGCGCCTGAACGCGATGGACGCGCCGTAGGCATACCTGAAGCGCTGCACCCACTGCGCCATCAGCACCATGGGGAGGAAGTCGGTGTTGATGAGGAGCGATTCGACGATGGCGGGAATGCCGCCCGCGGCGCGGCCCCGGTAGAGGCAGGTGGTGAGGCCGACCGCCGGGTCGGCGAGGGGGGCGACCAGCCGGTGCAGGTAGTCGGCTCGCACCCGGATGTCGGCGTCGCTCAGCACGAGCACGTCGTGCTTGGCGTGGCGCATCATGTGGACCAGGTTGGCGACCTTGCGGTTGGCGCCCTCCTCGTGGCCGATCGCGAGCGCGATGTCGATGTGCGGGAAGCGCCGCACGAGTCCGCGCACCACCTCGACGGCCGGGTCACGCGCGTCCTCGACCCCGAAGACGATCTGGTACGCGGGGTAGCCCTGGCGGCAGAAGCTCTCGAGGTTGGCGTCGAGCTCGATTCCGGGACCCTTGAGCGGCTTCAGCACCGTCACCGGCGGACACGGGGCGGCCGAGCTTCGCGCGCCAGGCCGCGACCGCCGGAGGAAGCGCCACGCGGCCACCAGCTGGACCAGCTGATAGACGCTCGCCACGCCCGAGCAGGCGAGGACGACGAGGATCAGGGGATGCATGCTCACGCCCGAGCCGCCTCCCCGCTCCGTGCCATCTGGCGGCGCTTCCACATCGCACCGAGGAACTGCCGTCCCTCGGACAGGAGCCGCTTCCGCTCCTCGCGGTCGCGCGCCATCTTCTTGAGCGACTTCCAGATGTAGCGCCGGCTGAAGTAGTAGCGCCGGTAGAACGTCTCCACCGCGCGGAAGATCTCGTCCGCCGAGACCTCGGGGTAGCTCACGGTGCACTTCTGGTAGCCCATGTCGTCGACCAGGCTGTCGACCGTGAGGTAGCCGTTGTCGCGCACCCAGTCGTACATCGCCGTGCCGGGATAGGGCGACGCGAGAGACACCTGGAGGGTCTCGGGCCGCATCTCCTGCGCGAAGCGAATCGTCTCCTCGATGCTCTCGTGCGTCTCCCCGGGCAGGCCGAGGATGAACGTGCCGTGGATCAGCACGCCGACGTCGTGGCAGTCGCGCGTGAAGCGGCGAGCCCGGTCGACGCTCACGCCCTTCTTGATGTTGCGCAGGATCTGCTCGTTGCCCGACTCGTAGCCGACCACGAACAGCCGCAGCCCGTTGTCCTTCAGGACGCCCAACGTGTCGCGATCGACGTTCGCACGCGAGTTGGTGGACCACGTGAGCCCCAGCTTGCCGAGCCCGCGCGCGATCTCCACGGCGCGCTTGGGATCGGCCGTGAAGGTGTCGTCGTCGAAGAAGAGCTCCTTCATCTCGGGGAAGAGCCGCTTCACCCGGGAGCACTCCTCGAGGACGTTGTCGACGTTGCGCGTGCGATAGCTGTGACCGGTGGTCACCTGCGGCCAGAGACAGAAGGTGCAGCGCGCGGGGCAGCCGCGGCCCGTGTAGAGCGAGACGTAGGGATACTGGCAGTAGGGGCTGTTGTACTTCTTGTAGTCGAGATCGCGGGCGTAGACGTCGGTGGCGAACGGCAGCGAGTCGAGGTGCTCGGTCGCGAGCGGCGGCGCCTCGTCGTTGTGCACGTAGATGCCGTCGCGGAGGAAGCTCACGCCGTGGACGTCCGCGAGCGGGCGCCCCTCGGCGACCGCCACCACGGCCAGGTCGAACTCCTTGCGCGCGACGTAGTCGATGACGCCGGCGTGACGCAGGGACTCCTCGGGTCGCGCCGTCACGTGTCCGCCGACGAAGCCGATCATGGTGTCCGGCTTGGCGGACTTGAGCACCTCGGCGGTGCGCACGTCGGCACGGAACGACGGCGTGCTGGTGTGGATGACGACGTGATCGTAGTCACGTGCCACCTGCACCACGTCCTCGACCGTCAGGTGCTCGGGCGGAGCGTCGAGCAGCCGGGCGCCGGGCAGCATGCCCGCGGGGTAGGCCAGCCAGGTCGGGTACCAGAAGGACCAGACCTCGCGCTTCGCCTGGTAGCGCGAGCCGGCTCCTCCGTCGAAGTCGTCATACGAAGGCGGATTCAGCAGCAGCGTGCGCATCCCCTTTTTTCCTCTCCTCACTGACCCGATTGAGGCACGCGGTGCGGGCACTTCCGGGCACCTTGCCCGGGCTATCGATCATCCTGACCGAACGGTAAGCGACGTGCTTAGCGAACCCGACACGGAGGCGCAAGGGAGACGTCACGGTGACGTTGTCTCGCTGACTCAAACGTTGGCTTGCACCGGCGCCTCGGCCGTCGCATAACCGGCTCGTCGCATGCGAGCGGGTCTGTTGGGGCTTTTCGGGCGGCCGGAGGTCGTGCTCGCGGCGGGAGCCCACGACGCGCTGTCGGCCAAGCTCGCCGAGGAAGCCGGCTTCGACGCTGTCTGGGCGAGCGGATTCGGCATCTCCGCCGTCCAGGCGCTCCCCGATGCCAACATCTTGACCCTCACGGAGACGCTGGAGGCGGTCCGGCGCATCTGCGACGCGGTGTCGGTGCCGGTCATCGCGGACTGCGACAACGGGTACGGCAACGCCATCAACGTGATGCGCACGGCGAGCGAGTTCGAGCGCGCCGGCGCGGCCGGCATCTGCATCGAGGACAACGAGTTCCCCAAGCGCTGCAGCTTCTACGCCGGCGTGCGCCGCGACCTCGTGCCGGCCGAGGAGCACGCGCGCAAGGTCGAGGCCGCCTGCTCGGCCCGACACCGGCCGGACTTCGCCGTCATCGCCCGCACCGAAGCCCTGATCGCCGGCCTCGGTCTCGAGGAGGCGCTGCGCCGCGCGCGCGCCTATGCGGAGGCCGGCGCCGACGCCGTCCTCGTGCACTCGAAGGAGGCCGACTTCGGCGAGCTCCGCCGCTTCGGCGAGCTGTGGACGCTCGGCGTCCCGCTCGTGGCCGTGCCGACCACCTATCCGGGCGTCGGAACCGACGAGCTCGCGGCGGCGGGCTTTCGCATGGCCATCTTCGCCAACCAGGCGCTGCGGGCCGCGATCGTCGCCATGCGCGACGTGTTGCGCACGCTGCGCGCGACGGGTCGGGCGGCCAGCATCGACGACCGCATCGTGCCGCTGGACGAGGTCTACCGCCTGGTGGGCGTGCCGGAGCTCAAGGCGAACGAGCAGCGGTTCCTGTTTGCCGGCGCAGAGGCCCCGCGCGCCATCATCCTCGCCGCCGGGTTCGAGCCCCAGCTTCTCCCGCTCACCCAGGACCGCCCGAAGACGATGCTCGACGTGAAGGGGAAGACGATCCTGGAGCGGCAGGTCGAGGCGCTCGGGCGGGTCGGCATCCGCGACGTGGTGGTGGTGCGCGGCTACAAGAAGGAGCAGGTCGCGGCGCCCGGGGTACGCTTCGTCGACAACGATCGCTACGCCGAGACCGGAGAGCTGCACTCCCTGCTGAGCGCGGGGAGCGACCTGGAAGGCCCCTGCGTCGTCCTCTACGGCGACATCATCTTCGAGCCTCCGGTGCTGGAGAAGCTGGTACGCACGCGGGCCGACCTTGCCGTCGTGGTCGACCGGGCGTTCGTCGACACCCTGCATGCGGGCCTCCCGCTTCCGCCGGGGCCGCTCGACCTGGTGGTCACCGAGACGCCGCCCAACGGCCGCCGCTTCGTGGCGCCCGAGGGCGGCAGCCGCGTGCTGCGCATCGGACCCGAGGTCACCCCCGAGGAGGCGCACGGCGAGTTCATCGGGCTCGCCATGCTGTCGGCCGCGGGCGTGCGGCTGCTGCGCGAGGTCCACGCCGAGCTCGCGTCGAGCCGCGCCGAAGGTCTGGATCGGAGCAGCATCACCCACATCCTGCAGGCGCTCATCGATCGCGGCCACCCGGTCGTGGCGGTCGACATTCACAAGGGATGGATGGAGATCGACAGCTTCGAGGACTACCGGCGGGCATGGGCCGAGGTGACGCGCTGAGCGCGCCGCTGCCCGCGGTCCCCTTCGTCGATCGTCTCTTTGCCGCCGGCTTCGACTTCTTCACCGGTGTGCCCTGCTCCCTCGTCGCGCCCGTGATCGCCGAGCTCGAACGGCGCGGGAGCTACCTGGGCGACACGCGCGAGGACGCGGCGCTCGGCGTCGCCGCCGGCGCGTACCTCGCCGGCCGGCTTCCCGTGGTGATCATGCAGAACTCGGGTCTCGGGGTGTCGCTCAACGCACTCGGGTCGCTGCATCTGCTCTACGAGCTCCCGGTGCTGCTGCTCGTCACCTGGCGGGGCTTCGAGGGCCGGGACGCTCCCGAGCACCTGGTCATGGGCGGGGTGCTGACCGGCGTGCTCGATCTCTTCGAGATCCCCCATCGCGCTCCGGATGCGTCCACGCTGCTCGCCGACGTCGACTGGGCGGCGGCCACGCTCCGGGCGACCCGCAAGCCCGCGGCGCTCATCGTGAAGCCGGGGCTCTTCGCCGAGCACCACTGACATGACGCTGCGCGACGCTCTCGACCGCATCGCCCCCCGCCTGCGCGGTGAGGTCTGCGTGCACGCGAACGGACATCTCTCACGCGCGGCGTTCGGCGTGCGCGACGCCGACACCAGCTTCTACATGATCGGGTCGATGGGGCTCGCCTCGTCGATCGGGCTCGGCATCGCGCTCTGCCGGCCGGACCGCCGCGTGATCGTCTTCGACGGCGACGGGAACGTCCTCATGAACCTCGGCACCCTGGCGACGATTGCCGTCGCGGCGCCACGGAACCTCCTCCATCTCTGCTTCGACAACTCCGCGCACGCCTCGACCGGAGGCCAGCCGACCATCTCGAATCGGGTCGCGCTGGACGCGCTGGCGCGCGCCGCCGGCTATCGCTGGACGGGCCGCGTGGAGTCGCCCGAAGCGCTCGAGGCGGTGCTGCCCGAGTTCCTTGGCCGATCCGGACCGGCTTTCCTCCTGGTACGCATCGTCCTCGGTCCGCCGGGAGCGCCGGGTCCGCGCATTCCCTGGACGCCAGTGGAGATGACGGCCCGGCTGCGTCGCGCGCTCGGGTCCGCGTGAGCCGGAAGCGTGGTCGAGGCGCTGCGGTCGAACGAACGGACGCGACCACTCGACCTCGAGGCGTGCCTGCGAGCGACCGCCGCGGGTGCCCTCGCCGGTCTGGTGGGCGGGAGCTATCGTTCCATTCTCGACGGCGTCGATCCGTGGCGACAGGACCTGATCGCTCGACTCGGCGGCACGGTCTTCGGATGGCTGGCGCTGGCCGCCGTCTTCGCGCTCGGCGCGGGACTGGCCGCCTGGCTCACGGTGCGCTTCGTGCCCGAGGCCGCAGGCAGCGGCATCCCACACGTCGAGGAGACGCTGGTGCGGGGTGGACGGCTGCGCTGGAAGCGGCTGCTCCCGATCAAGTTCGTCGCCGGCGCCCTGGCGCTCGGAGCCGGACTGTCGCTCGGACGCGAAGGCCCCACCGTCCACCTCGGCGCGGCACTGGCCTCGGCGCTGGAGGGCCGGCTCGGAACGACTGCCCGTCGCGCGCTGCTGGCCGCGGGGGCTGCCGCGGGTTTGACGGCTGCCTTCAGCGCGCCGATCGCCGGTGCGGTCTTCGTGCTCGAGGAGCTTCGCGTCGCCCCGAACCTGCTCATGATTTCGACCGGTCTGCCGGCGGTGCTCGCGTCGTACCTCGTGACCACGGCGATGCTCGGGTCGCAGCCGATGTTCGCCCTCCCGCCGGTAGGGGCCCCGTCCCCCTGGGTGCTGCCGCTGTTCGCTGCGCTCGGGATCGGCGCCGGCATCCTGGGCGTGGTCTTCAATCGCGGCCTGCTCGGCGCCCTGGCGGCGTTCGGGTCGATGCGCCGCGTGCCACGGCCGCTCCGTGCCGCCGCCGTCGGCGTCTTGGCGGCGCTCGTCGCCTGCTGGGTGCCGGCCGCGATCGGCAGCGGTGAGCCGACCGCCCAGATCTTGATCCAGGGTCCTCCTTCGCCGCTGGCGAGCCTCGTGCTCCTGCTCGCGGTCAAGCTCGTCCTCACCCTGGCGAGCTACGGCTGCGGCGTGCCGGGCGGCATCTTCGCCCCGCAGCTCGTTCTCGGAGCGACGCTCGGCGCCATCGTGCATGCGCTGGCCCCCGGCCTGGGCGGCGGCGCGCTCGGTCCCGTGCTCGCGACGGCCGGAATGGTCGGCGTCTTCAGCGCCTCGGTGCGCGCGCCCCTCACCGGGCTCGTGCTCGTGGTCGAGCTGACGCACCGGGGCCAGCTGCTGCTGCCGCAGGCGATCACGGCGATCGTCGCCTATCTCCTCGCGGCCGGCCTGCGCGACCGCCCGATCTACGAAGCGCTGCGCGAGCGGGACGCCGGGCGCGCGAGCGCGGCCATTTGACGGCACCAGCCGGATCGGAGACAAGGCTGCGCCGGAGGACCCGCCGTGAAGCCCGACGAGTGCATCCTCTTCAGCGGCGCCGCCCAAGGCGCCGAGGCCGCCTTCGGCGAGTGCGCAGAGCGCTATGGAATCGAGGAGGTGAACTTCACCTTCGAGGCGCACAGCGACGCTCGCACGCGTGGCATCCGCGTGCTCACCAGCGCGGAGCTCAAGCACGGCGACGTCAGCCTCGCCTACGTGAGCCGCCTGATGAACCGGCGCTATCCCGACACGCCGCTCTTCCGGAAAGTGCTGCAGAGCATCTGGCACCAGGTGAACAACGGTCAGGACATCTTCCTGGTCGGGAAGATCCAGCCCGACGGTACGGTCGTGGGTGGCACCGGCGTGAGCGCGGAGTACGCCAAGTTCTTCAACAAGCGCCTCCACGTCTTCGACCAGGATCGCGACGCCTGGTCACGCTGGAGCGGCGACGTCTGGGAATCCGCCGCAGAGCCCGTGATCACGCACCCGTTCTTCACCGGCACGGGGACGCGGTTCCTGCGCGACAACGGGCGTGGCGCGATCGACGGCCTCTTCGCGCGCACGTTCGGCGCGCCGAAGCGCTAGACGCCCCGGGGCGTCGTGCACCACGCTGCGCCGGACCGGCCGACGTAGCCCCCAGACCCGGACCTCCACCTCTCTTCGCCTTCCGACAGGGCGGCGTCACAGCCTCCGACGCGCATCGGGCCGCGCCGCACGGGGTGCCGGACGACCCGGACCCGCGGTGCTCGCGGGGGCGAACTAGGCTGCGAACGCGTTCATCCTGGACGAAGGGGTTGACACGGAGGGTCGAAGGATGGGCGCAAACCCGGCGACGAGGTACACGGTTCGAGGGCATGACGGGGCTCCGCGGTTCATCCGGGATGAAAACTGCAGTCGAGATGCGTCCCGCCCGCGTCGGGCCGGCCGCCGATCAGTCCGGTCGAGGTGCTCTCCCCGCGGGTCAGCGGCCCGGACGCAGATACTTCCCGGAGCTCGAGTCGCTGCGCGGGATGGCCGTGTCGCAGGTCTTCGCCATGCACGCGGTCGGATGGGTATTCGGGGGTCTGGCCGGCACGAGCGCGCTGTTCCCGGCACTCGTGAAGAGCGATCGGCTCGGGGTCGACCTCTTCTTCGTGCTGAGTGCGTTCCTCCTCTCCCTGCCCTTCCTGGAAGACGCCGCCGGCGGCCCTCGCGTCCGCGTGCGAGGGTACTTCGGACGCCGCGCGTTGCGGATACTACCCGCCTACTATGTCGCGACGGTCATCGGCACCGTCCTGTTGGCGAAGCAGCCCCGCGATCTGCTCCGAGGGCTTCCCTACCTGGTCTTTTTGAACCCGTTCGCCACCCCGCTCCGGCCGTACAGCGACGTGTGGTGGAGTCTCGCGACCGAGGTCCAGTTCTACGCCGTGCTCCCGCTCCTTGCTGTGCTCGGCCGCTCGACCGCCGGGCGCCGGCTCGGGGTCGCGGCCCTGCTCGTCTGGATGGCCAGCTATCTCGCCTTCCTGAGCGGTGTGCTCGTCCCTCGCAGCGCCGCAGGCCTCTTGACCTTCGAAGCATCCCTCTTCGGCCGCGCGCCGCTCTTCCTTGCCGGCATCGCCGCCGCAGCAGTGTACCGGGCGCACGGCGCGAGCATCCGCGAGCGGCTCGAGCGCGCTCGTTTCATGCGCAAGGGCGGGAGCGACCTCCTTCTCGTGCTGGTGATCCTGGGAATCGCAGCCTTCTCCCGCTGGCAGGAGACGCTCGGCCCCGCACTTCTTCTGTCGCCCCGCTACCAGTACCGCGACCTCGTGACCGCGGCCCTGGTCGTCGCGCTGCTCTTGCTTCTCGTGCTCGCGCCGCTGCGGTCGAAGGCGCTGTTCGTCAACCCGATCTTCGGGGGACTCGGTATCATCTCGTATTCCGTCTACCTGATACACCTCCCACTCATGATCTTCCTGATCGGCTATCGCCCCTTCGCGAGCATCATCAGGAACGTTCCGGATGTTCGCCTCCAGCCGTTCGTGGTGTTCATCGCGATCGCCACCGCGTGCGTCGCCGTCTCGACCCTGACCTATTGGGTCATCGAGCGGCCCTTTCTGCTGCGGAAGAGCAGGCTCTGACCCCGCCGCCCGGGATGGTCTGAGGGTCCATCCGGATCATCACCACGACAGCATGCGGCTCACTCGCGGTGATTTCGCGAACGGACCGCCGTGCTACAAGACGAACGGGAGAACGGTCCAGGCCACCATGAGCGTTCAGCCGTACAGGATCGACATACCGGAATCCGTTCTCGATGACTTGCAGGGCAGGCTCGCGAGAGTTCGCCTCGCAAAGGGGATTGACGGCGGCGGCTGGGACTACGGAACGAGCCCGTCATACCTCCGGGAGCTGTGCGACTATTGGCAACGGGACTTCGACTGGAGGAAACAGGAACGCTTCCTGAACAGCTTCCGCCACTTCCGCGCTGACGTCGATGGTGTTGGACTTCATTTCATCCACGAGAAAGGCAAGGGTGAGCATCCCATCCCCTCTTGCTGGTGCATGGTTGGCCCGACTCCTTCGCGCGTTTTCTGAAGGTCATCCCCATGCTGACGGACCCGGTGGCGCAATGCGGACTTGCAGCCGTCATTCGACGTCGTCGTGCCGAGCCTACCGGGCTTCGGCTTTTCGGATCGACCGCACGAGGCCGGTCTGACCTTCAGCTTCGGTGATCTCCTCCACGGACTCATGGTCGACCTGGGCTATCAGCGCTTTGCCGTCCAGGGTGGCGACTGGGGCGGCACGGTGTGGCGGACATTTCGCGGCCCTGGAGGAACCCGGGCTCTTCGTCGAGGAGCTTCGTGCGACGTTTCGCCCGCTGTGGTCGGAGGCCGGCGAGCAAGCCTAGCGCGAGAGGGTGACGGCGGTCCCACCGGCACCCACGCCCTCAGCCGGCTTCGCCAGTCGGGTGGACAGGGTACGGCCAGGCAGTCGCTGGGGGCGCCAGCCCGGGTGCAAGCTCCGGCGCGGGTTCGGGCGCGCCGGGTGCGAGCCGCAGCGGCATCACTCCCGCCCAGACCGGCCACGTCATGTCCTCCTCGTCGTCGATCGGCCCGCCGGTCCGTACCTTCGCGACCGCCTCACGGAGCGGCAGCTCCAGCACCAGCGTCGCCTTGAGCTCCTGCTCGTTCGGCGACCGCACGCTGGCCCATCGCCCCGGATACAGGCGCTCGGTGAAGGCCTCGAGTGCCGTGAGCTTGCGGTCCCGCTCCGTGATCTCGGTCGCGCGGCCAAACAGCACCACCGAGCGGTAGTTGATCGAATGGTGGAACGCTGACCGCGCCAGCACCAGGCCGTCGATCAGCGCGACGCTGATGCAGAGTTCGGCGCCGCCCGTCGCTGCCAGGAGGGTGCGGCTCTTGCTCGAGCCGTGGAACACGACGGCATCGCCCACACGCGCATAGGCGGTGGGAATGACGATGGGCCGGCCGCTCTCGACGAAGCCCACGTGGCAGACGAGCCCGGCGTCGAGGATGGCGTGGACGGTCTCGGCATCGTACGAGGCGCGCGCCGGCAGGCGGCGAACTCGCGTGCGGTCGGTCTGGGCGAAGGCGCTCATGCATGCGAGAGTCACACATCATTGGACCCATGAACAGGGCCATTATTGAACAATTCATGGAGCCAATTTCTGAGCCGGAACGCGCCGGGACACCCCCGGATGCGCAGCGAGAGGGGCACAGCTCCTCGCGACATTGCATCGCGCGGGCCTTGCGCCCTAAGCAGCGGGCATGCCTCGCCCGAGCGCAGTTCTCGGCACGCTCTCCCTCGAGCGCACCGGCGCCGTCGCGCTCCAGCGCCAGCTCTACGGTGCGCTGCGCGAGGCGATCCTCACGGGCCGCCTCCCGCCGGGCACCCGCCTGCCCTCGAGCCGCACCCTCGCCGGCGATCTGGGCGCTGCCCGCAACACCGTCGTCGGAGCCTTCGAGCAACTCGCGGCCGAGGGCTACGTCGAGGCGCGGGTCGGCGACGGTACCCGGGTGGCGGCGGTGTTGCCGGAGACCCTCCTGCACGCCGGCCGGGCGCACGTCCCGCAGGCCGCCCGCCCGAGCGCCCCGGACCTGTCGCGGCGCGGGCGGGCGATCGTCGCTGCGCGCCGCCCGCTGCCGGACGCGAGCCGGCGCGCATTCCAGCCGGGACTTCCCGCGCTCGAGGAGTTCCCGAGCGAAACGTGGGCGCGCCTGGTCGCCCGTCGCTCCCGGGCACCGGTCCGGGGCAGCCTGGGCTACGGTCATCCCGCAGGCCTGCCCCTGCTGCGGCAGGCGATCGCCGCCTACGCCGGCGGCGCACGCGGCGTGATCTGCGATGCGGAGCAGGTGATCGTCGTCGCGGGCGCCCAGGCGGGGCTCGATCTCGCGTGCCGCCTCCTCCTCGACGCCGGCGACGCCGCGTGGATGGAGGAGCCCGGCTACCTCGGCGCGCGCGGGGCGCTCCTGGGAGCGGGAGCGCAACCGGTCCCCGTCGCGGTCGACGCCGAGGGCATCGACGTGGAGGCGGGACGGCGCGCGGGCCGCCCGGCACGTCTCGTCTACGTGACACCGTCCCATCAGTTCCCGCTCGGCGTGACCATGACCCTCGCCCGCCGGCTCGCACTGCTGGCCTGGGCGGCGGAGGCGGGCGCGTGGGTTCTCGAGGACGACTACGACAGCGAGTATCGCTACGCCGGCCGGCCGATCGCCGCCATGCAGGGACTCGATCCCGCCGGACGCGTCGTGTACGCGGGCACGTTCAGCAAGACCATGTTCCCGGCGCTGCGTGCGGGCTACCTGATCGTTCCGCCTGCGCTGGTCGACGCCTTCGGCGCGGCGGTGCGCGTGACCGGCCACCAGGTGCCGGCAGCGGAGCAGGCGGCGCTCGCCGACTTCATCACCGAGGGGCATTTCGCGTCCCACGTGCGGCGCATGCGCGCTCTGTACGCTGCACGGCGCGAGCACCTGGTGGCAGCGTTGCAGCGGAGGTTGCCGGCGCTCCTCGAGGTCGTCCCCTCGGAGGGCGGCATGCAGCTGGCGGCGACCCTGGCGCCCGGCGTGGACGACGTGGCCGCCTCGCGGGCGGCGGATGCGGCCGGCATCGTCGCGCCCCCGCTCTCGATGTATCACCTCGGCCCACGTCGGCTCCGCGGGCTGCATCTGGGCTATGCGAGCGTGCGCGAGCGCGAGGTCACTTCGGCGGTGGAGCGCCTCGCGCGCGCGCTCGAGTCGGTCGCCCCGAGGCGCAGCCGGCGCGTTCCGTGAGCAGGGCAAGCCGATACGCCGTGCCCGTTGCCGCGCCGAGCCTGGTGGCTCCGGCAGTTCCCGGACGCGGGGATCGGCTGGCCACCCTGCCCGTTCCTCACGGGCGCCACCGGTGATGAGCGGTGGCGTGCCGTCGCGGCGGGTGCTACCCCCGCGATGCTTGATCGCATGATCCTGCTCAATCCGGGTCCCGTGAACGTCTCGCCGCGCGTCACCGCCGCGCTCGGTCGCGGCGATCTGTGCCACCGCGAGCCGGAGTGCGCCGCGCTCCTGGAGCGCATCCGCGGCCGGCTCCTCGAAGCGTTTGCGCCGCGCGCCGGCTTCACGGCCGTGCTGATCACCGGCTCGGGAACTGCCGCCGTCGAGGCCGCGGTGACCAGCGTGTGCTCGGAGCGGGGCCGCCTGGCGGTCGTGTGCAACGGCATCTACGGCGAGCGCATCGTGGCCATGGCGGCGGCGGCGCGCATTCCGGTGACGCGATTGGAGGGTGCCTGGACCGCTCCGCCGGATCTGGCCGCGGTCGAGGCGGCGCTCCGCGCGCCGGACGTCGAGGCGGTCGCGGTCGTGCACCACGAGACCACGACCGGTCTGATCAACCCGGTCGCGGAGATCGCGCGGCGGGCGCGTGCGCTCGGCAAGCTCGTGCTGGTCGACGCGGTCAGCGGACTCGGCGGCGAGCCGCTCGACGTCGCCGGGATCGACCTGGTCGTGGGCACCGGCGGCAAGTGCATCCAGGCGTTTCCCGGCATGGGATTCGTGCTGGTGCGGCGGGACGTGCTGGACCGGCTCGCCGCCTACCCACGCCGTTCGGTCTACCTGTCGCTGGCCACCTACACCGCGAGCGCCATGCCGTTCACTCCGGCGGTGCAGGTCGCGTACGCGCTCGACGAGGCGCTCGCCGAGCTGCTCGAGGAGACCGTCGCGGGCCGCATCGCGCGCTACGCCGGCGCGGCGGCGCTCCTGCGCGACGGGTTCGGGCGCCTCGGGCTCGAGCTCGTCCTCCCGCCCGATCTGCGCTCCAACACCATCACGTCGCTCCGCTTTCCGCCGGGTCGGAGCTACCCCGAGCTGCACGACGCGCTCAAGGCGCGCGGGTACGTGATCTACGAGGGACAGGGATGGTTCGCGAAGGAGGCGTTCCGGGTGGCGAACATGGGGGTGCTCGGGCGCGCGGACCTCGAGGGCTTCCTGGTCGCGCTCGGCGACGCGCTCGGAGCCGCCCGATGACCGCGATCGTCCTCGCCGCCGGGGTCGGAAAGCGCCTGCTGAACGCCTCCGGTGGCCGCCCCAAGTGCCTCATCGAGATCGGCGGCAAGAGCCTGCTGCGCCGGCTGCTGGAGAGCCTCGCGGCCGCCGGGGTGCGCGAGGCGGTGGTGGTGGCGGGCTTCGGGGACGCGGAGGTGCGCGCCGCGCTCGCCCCTCCGGTCGACGGCATCGCCGTCCGCTGCCTCACCAACCCGCGTTTCCGGGAAGGCGCGATCCTCTCCCTGTGGACGGCGCGCGACGCCCTCGACGGCGGCGTGCTGATCATGGACGCCGACGTGCTCTGCCCGAGCGCGATGCTGGCGCGGCTCGTGACGTCGCAGCACGCGAACTGCTTCCTGCTCGATGCGAGCCAGGAGAACACCGGCGAGGAGCAGATGCTGCTGGTGCAGGACGGCCGCGTCCGCAACATCGTACGCGGCGGCGCCCCGGGGTACGACCTGATGGGCGAATCGATCGGCTTCCTGAAGCTCGGCGCGGACGCCGCCCGATGTCTGCGCGAGCTGCTGGCCGCTCGGGTGGAGACCGGGGACACGAGCATCGAGCACGAGGAGGTGTATCCGGCGCTCCTGGAACGCGTCGACGTCGGATTCGAGCGGGTGGACGGCATGCCGTGGATCGAGATCGACTTCCCGGAGGACGTGGCGAGAGCGGAGCGGGAGGTCCTCCCCCGGATCGAGGGACACGCGCGGTGACGGAAGGCGGGGGCGCTGCCGTCCCCGTCGGCAATCCGCGCGACGGCTACTTCGACCGGCTGGTGTCCCGCCGGCTGTCGCCCGCCGTGACGCGCCTGCTGCTCCCGACCGCCCTCACCCCGAACGCGGTCACCATCGCGAGCACTGCCATCGGGGTCGTGGGCGGTCTGCTGGTGGGCAGCGAGGGGAGCGCCGGCATCGTCGCGGGGATCCTGTGCCTCCTCGTCTCGGGGGTCCTCGACTGCTGCGACGGCGAGCTGGCGCGGCTCCGCGGGACCAGCTCCCGTATGGGGCACGCACTCGACGTCCTCGGGGACACGCTGGTGGCCGTCGCGTTGCTCGCGGGCATCGCGCTGCATCTGGCGCGTGCCGGCAGCTTCCCCGGCTGGCCGGCGCTCGTCGCGCTCCTCCTCGGCGTCGCCGGCGCCTTCGCCGTCATCACGTGGAGCGAGGCAAGGGCAGCGCGCCGGCGCCAGGTCGCGTGCTGGGAGAACGGCGTCCTCGACGGCGTCCTCGGTCCGCTGACGACGCGCGACTGGTACGTGTTTCCCGTCGCCTTCGCGCTGGCGGGCCGGCTCGGCTGGCTGGTCCCGGCGGCTGCGGTGGGCGCCCACGTCTTCTGGCTGGTGACGCTGGTGCTCCTGCTGCGCGTGCTCCGAGCCGCTCAGCTCCACGGAAGCGCGGCTCGCGTCCGCCAGTAGCGCTCCGGCGGCTCGGCGAGCGCGGCGAGCGCATGGCGCGCGTCGCCGAGGGGCGGTGCGGAGACCGCCGCGACGTGCGACACGAGCTGTCCGGTCGTCGCCGCTCCCGAGAGCACCATGTCGACGAACGGGTGCGCGAGCGCGAAGGCGATGGCCAGCCGGTCGACGGGCAGCCCGCCGGCTGCCGCGCGCAGGCGTGCCAGCAGCTCCACATCCTCGGGACGATCGTTCAGGTCGGTCAGCCGGCCATTCGCGTGGACCTCCTTGACGGTGACGCCCAGCCCGGCGTCATGCGCCGCGGTCAGCCCGGGTGCGAGCGACGGCTCGAGGACGTTGAAGGTCGCCTGCACCGTGTCGAAGACGCGCTCCCCGTCGACGCGAGCCTCGAGGGCAAGATCGAGCGCGCGCGCAGACGTCGGGCCGCTGAGGGTGAGGCCGATGGCGCGAAACCCGCCGCTGCGCCTCGCCTCGACCAGCGCGCGCAGCAGGATCTCGTCGGTGAGGCAGCCCGACTCCACGGTGGCGCTGTGGATCTGGTAGAGATCGAGCCAGTCGCCGAGAAGGGCGCGGCTCTCCGCGAGCTGGCTCCGGAAGCGGGGTGACGACAGCTCCTTCTCCTCGTGCACGGGCGCATCGACCGACCAGCCCGCCGTGTAGCGATACCCCCACTTGCTGCCCACGGTCAGCTCCGGTCGCGTCACCGCCCGGGCGAGGAGCCAGCGCGACAGGAACTCCTCGGCGCTTCCGTAGCTGCGCGCGGCGTCGACGTAGCGTACGCCCGCCGCGCGGGCGGCGTCGAGCAGCTCGGCGGTGCGCGCGAAGAGGACATCCGGACCGCGCGCCGCGCCCAGGTCGCGCGCACGTCCCAGCGTGATGTAGCCGGGCCGGCCGACGGCGGCGAGCCCGAGGCCGAGCCGCGAGACCTCCAGCCCGCTGCGGCCGAGCACGCGGCGCTCCATCGCCCGACGATAGGTCGCGGCTCAGGCGCTCTTCAATCCCTGGAGGTCCGCCGTCCGTCGCGCCAGGTAGAGCAAGCCGATGCCGTCGAAGAAGACCTCGCGCGCCCGCTTGAGGAGCCACAGCGTCAGGGCTTCTGCCTCGGGCATGCCGAGGAACGTGCACAGCCAGACGCCGCCCAGCTCCTGGGTGCCGATGCTGCCCGGGATGACGAGCGCGGTCGCGCGGATCGGCTGGGAGAGCGTCTCGATGACGAAGGCGTCGAGCCAGGACACGCTTCCGCCCGTCAGCACGACGATGACCACCACCTCGGCGACGCCGATCAGCCAGCCGACGAAGTGGCACGTGGCGGCGAGCAGGAAGGCGCGCGGCTCCCAGCGATAGAACTCGCGCAGCCGGACGTCGAAGGCGGCGGCCCCGGACTCCAGGCGGGCGACGAACCCCGCGCGGGGCGCGAACCGGCGGAGCGTTCGCCAGAGGGCGGTCGCCGGGCTGCGTCGCTGCACCCAGACCAGGCCTCCGGTGAAGGCAAGGCAGATCACGATCAGCGCGACGAGCCAGCCCATGGCCATCTGCGGGCGCCCGAGACGCAGGAGGAGCGCGGCGATGCCGAGCGCCGTGAACAGACTCTGCGACGCGACCAGCGCGGTCTTCGAGATCACCACGGAGGCGAAGGCTTCGGCGCCGCTCACCTGCCAGCGGCGCAGGAGGTACGCCTTGATCGGCTCGCCGCCGACGGCGGCCGCGGGCGTGAGGCTGTTCACCGCCTCGCCGGCCATGCGGCTCAGCGTGAGCGAGGAGAACGGCACCCTCCCCCGCGCCGCCACGGACAGCGTGTAGCGCCAGCCGAACGCATCGGCCAGGGTCACCAGGGCGTAGGGAACGAGGATGAGCGGTGCGGCCCAGCCGAGCGCGCGTACCCGGTGCCAGACGGGCTCGAGCCCGGCGTGGTGCAGGAGCCAGCCAAGGACGGCGAGCCCGGCGGCGGCGGCGAGCACGGTGGTCACGCGGCGACGAATCGGGCTGGCGGTGACGGCGTCCTGCGCGCCGGCGCGAGCCGGGGCCGGCAGGGCGCGCTTGCGCGACCGCTCAGCGCCCACGTCGGCCGCCAGGATGGTTTCGGGCGATGTCACGCACTGCCGCCGCCAGTTGCGCTACGGTCGGCGGCCTCGAGTGCCTCCACGACGCGCAGCGAGCGCGCGCCGCTGGTGAGAGGCTCGGCTCCGGCCCTGACGCACTCGACGAAGTGCTCCGCCGCCAGCGCCAGGGGTTCGCTCGCCGCGGGTAGCTCGAGCGCGCGGCCGGCGAATCCGGAGATGGGCACGATCGGGGCCAGCGCGCGTTCGGATGTGGGGCTCAGATCGAGCGCGAAGTCGTAGAGCGTGAGCCCCCGTTTCTCGAACCGGCCCTCGTACGCCAGCATGCGCTCGCGCCCGACGACGATCACCTTGGCCGTCTTCTCGGGATGGAGCCAGCTGAGATGGATGTGGGCCGAAACACCCCCGGCGAGCTCGACGTCGCACAGCGCCACGTCGGCGATCCCCGGCTGAAGGTGCGCATGACGGTGCAGGCGGATCGCCGTCACGGGGCGCGGCACGAGGTAGAAGAGGATCGAGAGGTCGTGCGGCGCGGAGTTCCACCACACGTCCGAGTCGCGGCGGATGCGACCCATGCCGAGCCGCTCGAACGTGAGGTGGAGGACGGACCCGAGGGCGTCGGCCTCCACCAGACGCTTCATCTCGCGCACCAGCGGGTCGTAGAGAAAGGTCTCGTCCACGAACAGCACGCGATCGGTCTTGCGCGCGGCGTCGACGAGCTCGCGCCCGTGGGCGGCCGACAGGGCGAGCGGCTTCTCCACCCAGACGTGCTTGCCGGCGCGGAGCGCCGCCAGCGCCATGGCGTGATGCCGTGACGGTGGCGTGGCGATCACGATCGCGTCGATCTCGGGACGCCGGACCAGCGACGCGAAGTCGTCGCTGCACTCGAGGTGCGGATGATCGGCGCGTGCCGCGGCGAGACGTTCAGGATCGAGATCGCACAGGCTCGAAAGCCGCGCGCTGGGGAGACGGCTGAACGTCCGCAGGAGGTTCTTCCCCCAGTATCCCGCTCCGGCGATGGCGATGTTCGGAGCTCGTGCCTCCATGAAGCATCCTCCTCACGCGGAACACGCCGTGCTCGCGGGCCTCCAGGAAGCGAACGACGTCGTGGCGGATCGCGAGCGCGATCGCACCGGCGAGCGCCAGGACGAGCCCCGCGACCAGTGACGCGCGCGCCAGCGCCACGAGGGCGAGCACCCCGAGCACGGCGGCGGCGGCCGCGCAGACGCGGGCCACGTCGCGACCGGGCGGCGGCCGGCGCACGAGCACGGGGAGCGCGACGAGGTCACGGAACACGACGGCGACGCGGGAGAGCCCGTAGTGCGAGCGTCCCGAGACCCGCGGCCGGTCGCGCGTCTCGATCTCCGCGACGCGCGTGCCTCGCACGCCGAGGATGGCCGGCAGGAACCGGTTCATGCCGCGCGGCAGCTGGACCCCGGCGACCACGGCACGGCGATAGGCCTTCAGCCCGCAGCCGCAATCGTAGACCGGCACGCCGGTGGCGAGCACGATCAGGCGATTGGCGACCCAGGAGGGCAGCACGCGGCTCAAGAAGGCCTCCTCGCGCGCCCGCCGGCGACCGCTGACCACGTCGTACCCCTCGGAGAGCTTCGCGAGCAGCTTCGGGATGTCGGCGGGATCGTTCTGACCGTCGCCGTCGAGCGTGACCACGACGTCGCCACGCGCCGCCTCGAAGCCGGCCGACAGCGCGGACGCCTCCCCGAAGTTGCCGTCCAGATCGACCACCCGCAGGTCGGGATCGCGAGCCAGGATCGTCTCGAGTCGCGCCAGCGTTCCGTCCCGGCTGCCGTCGTTGATGAAGACGAGCTCGTAGGGCAGATCGATTCCCGCCGCCACGCGTGTCAGCTCCTGGTGGAGCTGTCCGACGTTGCCCTCCTCGTCGTACACCGGCACGACGATCGAGAGTGCCGGCCGGCGGACGGCCGCCCGCATCAGGCGAAGAAGCGCACGACGCTCTCCGCGACGTACTCCACCTCGCCGTCGGTGAGGTCGGGGTGGACGGGCAGCGAGAGCATCTCGCGCGCAGCCAGCTCGGCACGTGGCAGATTGGGTCCTTCGCCGAACGCGTCGCGCCAGGCCGGTTGCCGGTGAATGGGGGCCGGGTAGTGGATGCCGGTCTCGATCTCCAGCGCGCCGAGGCGCTCGCGCAACGCATCCCGTTCCGCCGTGCGGATCACGTACTGGTGGAAGACGTGCGTCCGGCGCGGATCAGCGGGCGGAGGCTCCACCAGCTCTCCGAATCGCTCCGTGTAGTAGGCCGCGATCGCGGCGCGACGCGCGTTGCGCACGTCGAGCGTGCGCAGCTTCACACGCAGCATGGCCGCGTGCAGCTCGTCGAGCCGGCTGTTGCCGCCGTAGAAGGCGTGCTCGTTCTTCTTGACCTGACCGTGGGCGCCGAGGTGCTTCACGCGAGCGGCGATCTCCTGCCGGTTGGTGCTCACGATGCCCGCGTCGCCGTAGGCGGCGAGGTTCTTCACCACGCCGAGGCTGAATGCGCCGGCGGCCCCGAAGGTACCGACGCGCTGTCCGTCGAGCGTCGCGCCGTGCGCGTGCGAGCAGTCCTCGGCGACGATCAGCCCGCGCTCGTTCGCGAGCGACAGCAGCGGCTGCATGTCGACCGGGAAGCCGTGGAGATGCACGACGAGGATGGCGCGCGTCCGCGGACCGATGCGCGATTCGAGATCGTCGAGATCGGGGCCGAGATCCTGGTGCTGGATATCCACCGGGACCGGTCGGGCGCCCAGGTCGACCAGCGCTTCCACCGCGGCCATGAACGCGTTGGCCTGGATCAGCACCTCGTCGCCGGCGCCGACGCCGGCAGCGCGCATCCCGAGACGGAGCGCGTCGGTACCTGAGGCCACGCCCGTGGCATGGGCGGCGCCGAGGAACGCGGCCATCTCGGCTTCGAACGCGCGGACCTCCTCGCCACCGAGCAGCTGCATGCGGTCGAGGACGCGCTCGCATGCCGCCAGGAGCTCGCTGCGGATCGTGTGGTACTCGCGGCCGAGGTCGAGCAACCGAACCCGCGTCGCCGGCGCTCGTCGCGGCGCCACCCCCACCATCCGATGCATCGCGAGAGCCGTCCGCGAACTTTAGCGGGCGTCACCAAGACGCGCAAGGCCGCGCGTTGACTTTTCCACGGCGATCACCAAAGGCTCGCCCTGTGCTGGAGCGGGGGCAGGCCGTGCCGCGAGCGGCGGCTCGCTGGGGACCGGCGTTGCTCGTGGCGCTTCTCTTCGGGGTGCTCGTGTCGATTCACCTCGAGCGTCCCGGCTTCTTCGACAACGAGGGCCGATATGCCGAGGTGGCGCGGGAGATGCTCCTGCGTCGCGATCTCGTCACGCCCACGCTGAACTTCTCGCTCTTCCTGAACAAGCCGCCGCTGCTCTACTGGCTCGCCGCCGGCGCCTTCTCGCTCGGCGCGGTCGACGAGTGGGCGCGTCTGGTGGCCGTGCTCGCCGCGGCGCTGTCGATCGTTCTCACGTGTCGGCTCGGTGCGCGCCTGTTCGGCGAACGCACCGGCCTGCTCGCCGCCGGGTTTCTCGCCACCACGCTGGGCTTCGCGCTCGAAGCGCGCACGCTGCGGCCCGACGGCGTGCTCATTGCCTCGGTGGTGGGCGCGCTGGGCGGCTGGCAGGCCGCCGAGGACGCTCCCGAGCGACGCCGCACCTGGTGGCTCGCGCTCGGCTACCTCGCCCTCGCGCTCGGGGTGCTCGCGAAGGGCCTCGTTCCCATGGCGCTGGCGGGCGTCCCGGTCGTCGTCTGCACGCTGCGCGACCACGGATGGAGCGGGCTCCGCCGGCTTCGCCCGCTCCTCGGGCTCGGGATACTCCTGCTGGTCGCCGGGCCGTGGCACGTGGCCATCGCCCTCGAGCACCCCGGCTTCGCCTGGGACTACCTCGTCAACCAGCACCTGCTGTTCTTCCTGGACAAGAAGCTTCCACGCGACTCCGTGGGTGATTCGCTGACGGTCTTCTGGGGGATGTTCATCGGCCGCTCGCTTCCCTGGATCGTGCTGCTGCCCTTCACCGTGCGCGAGGCATTCCGCGGGCTGCGCCGTGGCGCGGACCCGGTGGCGCGCTCGAGCGCCCTCTGCTGGACGTGGGTGGCGGCGGTGATGGTGCCGTTCTCGCTCGCGCCGTCGCGTCTCGAGCACTACTCGCTGCCGGCGCTCCCCGCGGTCGGGTTGCTCGCGGCGCGCGGCTGGCAGCGGCTGCGCGCGGGAGAGCTCGGCCGCGCGGCGTGGCTCTGGCTCGGAACGGTCGCGGCCGGGGTGCTCGTGACGAGCGCGTTCGGGGCGGGGTGGGGCCGCGACATACTCGCGGGCGTCTACTGGATCGACCAGGCCCATGGCTTGATGTCGCTCGTGCTGCCGGCCGCGTTCGTGCTGGGCGTGGGTGGTCTCGCGCTCGCGCTCAGTGTCCATGCAAGGAAGCCGCGCGCGCTGGTTGCCGCGATCGCCGGCATGACGATACCGATGCTGGCCATCGTGCAGCTCGCGCAGGCGGAGGTGGAGCCCTTCTTCTCCTGGAAGCCGCTGGCGAAGTCCGTCCTCGCCCGGCTGCCCGATTCGGTCGACGTCGTCCTCGAAGCGCCGGTGGAATATCAGCTGGTGGGGGGGCTCGCCTTCTATACCAAGCGCCGGATCACGCTGCTCGAGCCGGTGGACTTCACGCCGCCGACGTATCTCGAGCGGCTGCGGGACGGGCTCTTCGTCTCCCGGCCGGAGTTCGCGCGCCGCTGGACGGCGGCGCAGCCGCTTGCCTTCATCTCGGATCCGCAACGCCGGCGGCCGACTCCCGCCGGTCTCGTCCCCGGGCCGTTCCACATCGTCGATCGTGTCGGTGACCGATGGCTGCTGACCAACCATCCCGTGGGCGGCGAGCAGTCGGCGAGCTGATCGCGCTCGCGCTCGCAGTCGTGCTCGGCGGCGCCTCGGCTGCGCGAGGCGATATGAGCTTCGTCCCGGTGCCGGAGATCATCCTCGATCCCAACGAGGGCAACACGTACGGCCTGATGGGCGTCTTCATGTTTCTCGACGAGAACAGCGAGATCCAGTACATGCTCGCGCCCGACGTCCGCTACAACGCGACCAAGGGCGTGTTCCCGGTGTTCCGTCTCTTCGGCTACCCGACCTCCACGCGGCGCTACCAGCTCGTCATCGGCCAGTCGACGACGAAGGACAACGACTACGAGGCCGAGTACTACGATCGCGGCCTGATGGACGGGCACGCCTTCCTGCGTGCCAAGGCCCTGTACGAGAACGATTCGACCGATCGCTTCTTCGGCTTCGGCAACACCTCGCGGGAGTCGGACGAGGCGAACTACACCGGCAGGACGATCGACGCCTGGGTCGAGCCGGGCTACTGGCTCGTTCCGAAGATCTACGTCTCCTACCGGATGCGCATCAACCGCTTCAGCGTCTCGCGCGGCCAGGTGAACGGTCTGCCCTTCCTCACCGCGCCGCGCCTGCTGCGCAATCCCCAGACCAACACGGTCGACCGTGGTCTGCAGCCGGGGCACTACTTCTCGAACCGGCTCGAGTTCGGCTATGACACGCGCGACTCGATCGACCTGCCGACGCAGGGTGCCCTGTCGCGCATCTACGTCGACATGGCGGACCGGGCGCTGGGAAGCTCGACGTCGTACACCAAGTTCGGTTTCGACGCGCGCGGCTACGTGCCGCTGCGCGGCGAGAAGAAGAATCCGATCCTGGCGCTGCGTGCGGGGGCCGACTACGTGACCGGACCGAGCGACACGCCGTTCTGGGAGCGCAGCTCGGTCGGCGGGCGGCGCACCCTGCGGGGCTACAACGGGGATCGCTTCATCGGCTTCAACCGCAGCATCGGGTCGGTGGAGCTGCGCACCAACGTGTACCAGCGCCGGCTCTTCGGCGTGAAGACGGAGCTCGAGCTCGCGCCCTTCGTCGACGCCGGCCAGGTGTTCAAGGGCGTGCGCACCAACCCGGTCGGCGACCTGCACTGGGACTACGGACTCGGCTTCCGCGGCATCGTGCGCCCCCAGATCCTGGCCTTCGTCGACGTGGGCCAGGGCTCCGAGGGCTTCAAGGTGTTCACCGGGATCGACTACCCGTTTTGACCGGCGAGTCCTGGAGGCGCACGCCCTCGGGCACGAGCAGAAGGTCGAGCGTACCGCGGCGGGGCTCCTGCGCCTCGCTCACGGCGATCGGCTCGAGCGGGTGCCCGTTCCCGTCGTGCCACCGCCGCCGCTCGTCCTCCCAGAAGAGGAGGTAGGCGGGCCCCTGCACGCCGGCCTTCCAGGGCAGCAGTGGACGGGGGGCGTAGAAGCGAAGGCCGGGATCGGTCGGCAAGGCGACGTGCAGCGAGGCGTCCGGCGGCACGATCTGGTCGACGCGATCCATGAACGGGGCGAGGCTCGCGGCACGGCCCAGGGTGGCGTGCAGGAAGCCGCCGAAGACCACCTGCCAGGCGCAGGTCACGGCGGCCAGCACCAGAGTCACGCGCCGCCAGTCCGCGCGCCGGCGGGCGCGGGCGACCAGCACGGCGGCGACGAGCGCGACGACTCCCAGCCCGAGTAGCTCGGGTGCCGCGGCCCGCGCGGCGGCGACGACGGCGACGGTGTTCTGGGCGTCGCGCGGCTTGAGGAGATGGCGCAGCACGGCGACCACGTCGACGCCCGAGGCGAGCGCGCCGGCGGCGAGCCCGAGTACCACCAGCGCCGGGGCATAGATGGCCGAGGTCACGCGCAGGAGGTGCGCGAGGCGTCCTGCCGGTGGCTGCTGCACGCCCAGCGCGAGCAGGACGGCGAGCGCCGGGAAGAGAGGAAGCAGATAGACGCTGCGCTTGGCGGCGGCGATCGAGAAGAACACCAGCACCACCGCCACCCAGGCCGCGAGCAGCACCACGGCGGGGTTCCGTCGCCGCGCGTCCGCCAGCGGCGCGCCGGCGAGGGGCAGCAGCAACGTCCACGGCAGCAGTCCGATCATCCCGACCAGCGGCAGGTAGCCGATGCCGTGGGCGTGGCCGGTGCCCGCGTCGGCGGTATCGACGAAGCGTAGCAGGTTCTCCTGCACGACGACGTGCAGGAAGGCGCCGCCTTCGCGCGCGAACGCGACGCCATACCACAGCGCCGCCGCGGCACCGCCGGCGACGAGCACCGGCAGCGTCCCGAGCCGGCGCAGGAAGGACAGGTCGCGCCGAACGGCGATCAGCGTCCCCACGGCGAGCGCGGGCAGGATGACCGCGACGGGGCCCTTCGAGAGCGTGGCGACGGCCACCCCCGCGGTCGCGATCACCAGGAGCGCGGCACGCGAGCGCCGCTCGTCCGCGAGCGCCACCAGCCACGCGCCCAGGACGACGGTGAGCCCCGCCGCGAGGGCCATGTCGACGCGCGCGACGGTCGCCGCTCGCGTCCACTCGAAGGTCGTGGCGAGGATCAGTGCCGCGAGCAGCGCAACCTCGCCGCCGAAGCTCGCCCGCACGGCCGCCCAGGTGGCCAGCACCCCGACCGTGCCGAGGATGGCGGACGGCAGCCGCGCCGCCAATTCCGGTCGATCGGGGAACAGCGCCAGGGCGCTGGCAGCGATCCAGTAGTAGAGCGGGGGCTTGCGCGCGAGCTCACCTTCCGGCCGGCTCGGCACGAGCCACTCGCCGGTGTGCACCATCTCGCGGGCGACCAGGGCCTCGCGCGGCTCGCCGCGCGTGTAGAATGGCACGGCGCCGAGGCCCGTGAAGAAGAGCACCAGGCAGACGCCGGCGACGATCAGTGGCGCTCTCACGGGCGCTCTCACGGCGCCGGCGCCCGCGCGGTCCGCGGGCGATCCTTGTCACTCGGGGGCGCGGCTGTTAGCGTCCCGCGCACATGGCCGAGCCGGTCGCCGAGCACTACGACGCGCGCTGGGGCTATCGCAAGCTCGACGCCGAACGCTACGAGCGCCGTCGCTACGGCTCGCTCGGGCGGCGCCTGAACCTCCGCCTGCTCGAGCGCGCGCTCGCCCGGGCGCTGGCCCGGGTTCCGGCCGGTGGCCTCGTGCTCGATGCGCCCTGCGGCACGGGCATCCTCTCCACCTTCCTGCGCCGGCGGGGCTACCGGGTCATCGGCGCCGACATCTCGCCGGCGATGCTCGCGGTCGCCCATCGGCGCGCCGACGCGCTGGGGCACGTACGCGCCGACCTCGAGCAGGCGCCGTGCCGGCCCCGCAGCGTCGACGCCGTGCTCACCAGCCGCTTCATGATGCATCTGCCGTCCGACACTCGCGTCCGCGTGCTGCGCGTGCTGGGCGAGCTGGCGCGCGGACCGGTGGTGGCGACGGTCTGCCATCCCTACACGTACAAGAGCTTCCAGCGTGCCCTGCGGCGCGCGCTCGGCGGCAGTGCGAAGCGCAGCCCGCGGCTGACGCGACGCGAGCTCGAAGACGAGGCCGCCCGCGCCGGGATGCGCATCGAGCGTGTCATCCCGGTGCTCCCGGTACTGTCCGAGGTATGGGTCGTGGTCCTGAGCACTCTGCCGAGGCCTACCTAGACCCGGGGGGAGGAGAGGGCAATGGCGAAGATCGAGCGCGTGCATGCCCGTGAGATCCTCGATTCGCGGGGCTTCCCGACCGTGCAGGGGGTGGTGACGCTGGCGGGCGGCGCGACGGCATCGGCAGCGGTTCCCTCGGGGGCGTCCACGGGAGAGCGCGAGGCAGTCGAGCTGCGTGACGGCGACGCGAGACGCTACGCCGGCAAGGGCGTGCGCAAGGCCGTGGACAACGTGAACCGCGTGATCGCGCCGGCGCTGGCGGGGCTGGAGGCGGATCAGAATCTCGTCGACGCCAAGCTGCTCGCGCTCGACGGCACCGACAGCAAGGGCAAGCTCGGCGCCAACGCGCTGCTCGCGGTGTCGCTGGCCACCGCGCGGGCCGCGGCGGCCGCCGGTGGCGTACCGCTCTACCGTGCGCTCGGAGGCGAGTCGGCCACGCTGCTGCCGACTCCCCAGATGAACGTCATCAACGGCGGGAGGCACGCCGACAACAACCTCGACTTCCAGGAGTTCATGATCGTTCCCCACGGAGCGCCGTCCTTCCCGGAGGCGATCCGCCAGGGTGTCGAGGTCTACCACGCGCTGCGCGGCCTGCTCGGCGCGCGCTCCCTCACCACGGCGGTCGGCGACGAGGGCGGCTTCGCGCCCGCGCTCGAGAGCCACGAGCAGGCGCTCGACCTTCTCGAGGAAGCCATTCGCGCCGCCGGCCTCGAGCCCGGGCGTGACGTCTCGCTCGCGCTCGACTGCGCCGCGAGCGAGCTCGCCGACGGTGACGGATACGTCTTCGCCAAGGCCGGCGGCCCCCGCCGCTCGGCCGCGGACCTCGTGGCGCTCTACCAGCGCTGGTGCGCGAGCCACCCGATCGTGTCGATCGAGGACGGCCTCGGCGAGAACGACCGCGCGGGATGGAAGGCGCTCACCGCGGCGCTCGGCAGCCGCGTGCAGCTCGTCGGCGACGATCTCTTCTGCACCAACGAGAAGCTCCTCGCGCAGGGCATCGCCGACGGCCTCGCCAACGCGATCCTGATCAAGGTGAACCAGATCGGGACGCTGACCGAGACGCGCGCGACGATGGCGCGTGCCGCGCGCGCCGGCTACCGCAACGTCGTGTCGCACCGCTCGGGCGAGACCGAGGACGCCTTCATCGCCGACCTCGCGGTCGCGACCGGCGCCGGGCAGATCAAGACCGGGGCGCCGGCGCGCTCCGAGCGGACCGCCAAGTACAACCGCCTGCTGGTGATCGCCGAGGAGCTGGGATCGCGGGCGAGATACGAGTCGCCCTACGGAGAACGCCCCGAGACTTCGTCTCGGGGCGAGACGGAGAGGGAGCATGGGGCTTGAGTGGACCGTGCGGGCGGCATGCCGCGGCCGGCGGAGCCGGCGCGGCAGACATTCCAGAGTGCGAGACGGTAGCTGAACGGGATGGTTGCGGACCGACAGAAGGGTTTGGGCCGGAGACGCTGGGGTGCCACGTTTTGCCGCGCCGGCTTCGCCGGCCGCGGCACGGCGTTCGCCCGATCCACGGAACGCCACACGCTCGCTTCCGCTTGAACGATGCATCGCTCGCGCAGCCGGCTGCATCTCGGGATGCCGCACACCATCTCGGGTGCGCTGAGCGAGATCGCGCTGCTCGCCCATCTCCAGGACCTGCAGTGGACGGAGCTCGGCCGGCTCGCGGGCTGTCCCGCGTCGCGCCAGGTGGACGCCGATGGTCGCGAGGTCTACGCCAGCATCTACTTCGTCGACCTGGACGGCCTGCCGGAGGCCGGGCTGCGTGCGTTCCGGCCCGACGACGACCTCGAGGTGCTGAGCACGCTCGGGCGCTTCGGGCAGACCATGCTCGAGGCCGAGCACGTCCTCGTTCCCGCCGATCTGGTGCCCACTCCGCTGCCGGCGGCGCCGCTCCCCGGCCTCCGCGTGCGGCTGTCCAACGTGCTGGTGGCGCTGGGCGCGGGTCCCGACGACCTGCGCATCTCGACGCCGGTGAACGCCCGGCTCGACGCCATCCCCGCGCTGCCGACGCAGCCCGAGTCGTACCGCCTGGTCCGCGAAGCCGAGGTGCGCGGCGCGTTCTTCGAGCCGCCGGCAGGCGTCCGGCCGCTCTGGTCGCCGAGCCACGCCACGACCATCCCCATCAACCCGGACCGCGACCTGAACGGCGTCGGGCTGCTCTACTTCGCCAACTACGTCGCGTTCCTCGACGCCGCCGAGCGTGCCGCGCTCGAGCGCTCGGGAACGTTCCCGGCGAGAGCCCTCGATGGCCGCGTCACGGTGCGGCGACGCATCGGGTTCTACGGCAACGCCCGCGCATCCGATGCGCTGCTCGTCGAGGTCGACGGGTTCCGGCTCGACGACGCCCGGCTCCTGGTGAACCATCGCGTGCGTCGGATGAGCGACGGCCGGCTCATCGCGATCGCGAGCGCGGAGAGACGGCTCGCGGGAACCTGACGTCAGGCCGGCCCGATGAGCGCGAGCAGGTCACGGATGGTCTCGTGGCGGCCGGCGCGCAGCTCCGTGCCGTCGAACGGCACCCCGAACTGTTCCTCGACGAACGCCGCGAACAGCGTGAGACCCATGGAGTCGAGCAGGCCCTCGCTGAGCAGCGGCGTGTCGAGGGTCACGGGGGCCTCGCGCCCCGCGGCGAAGTAGTGCCTGACGAAATCGAGGAGCAGCGGCGCGCGCGGGTCGTCCATGCGTCGCGCCGCACCTAGCACGCGCGCGCCGGCGGGTCGACGCCGAGTCAGCCGAGCAGCGCGTGCAGGAGCGCCGGGAAGCGCGCCACCGCGTCGCCCTGGAAGGACAGGAGGAGCGGCGTCAGCCCGCCGAGCCCCCACATGAGCACGGTGCGGATCGCGCGACCGCTCCATCCCGGCGGGGTCGTCCCCGGCCCGGTGCGGGCGAGCGTGCCGTGCAGCAGCACGGCGCCGGCGTTGATCGCCGCCCACAAGGCGACCGGCGCGACCTGCTCGAGGCGGAAGTCGGCCGTGAGGAAGGGGACGCCGAGGGCGTGCCAGAGGAAGCTCACGCCGAACGCCGCGAGGATGTTCCGCGCCAGGTGGCGGCGCCCGCCGAGCGGCCCGTAGACGTGCTGCACGAGCCAGTTCGTGAGGGTGCCCCGCCAGGCCCACCACAGCTCGGAGGGATTCTCGCAGGTGAGCAGCCCCCGGAAATTGGCCCGCAGCTGGACGCCGAGGAACAGCGCCGCGCCGTCGATCATCGCCCAGCCCCCCATCACCCCGAGCGCCGTGCGGATGAAGAAGACGGCCGCGATGGCCCAGGCGAGGACCGGTCGCGGACTCGCCAGCACCGTGTCGACGGAGACGGGGATGCGGAGTCCCACCCACGCCTGCACCGCACCCATGGCGATGCGGCGGGCGGCGCGGGCATGGTCGAGGGTGACGGGGCGCACCAGGTTGCGGCGGGAGAACTCCGCGTACACCTCGGGTGCGCCGAAGATGCCGGCGACGCCGGGATAGAAGGTCATGAACGCGGCATAGTCGCGCATCCGGCGCGGCGACTTCGCAGCCTCGATCACGAAGCTGATGTGGCGAAGGGCGGCGAACGCGAGCAGCCCCTGGAGCGGCCACGCAGCCCCGACGCTGCCGCGTCGCACCCACAGCGCGTAGCAGTACGCCCCGGCGACGAGTCCACCCTGGGCCAGCGCCAGCGCCCACGGGCGCGCGACCAGCGACGTGCGCAGCACGGCGAAGCCGAGGAGGCCGATCGCGGCGACGAGGGCGACGGCCTGCACGCCGTAGTACTGGAGGAGGAACGCGATGCTCAGACCGGCGAGGCCGACCTTGCGCCACGCCGGCGGCGCCGCCGCGGCCGCCAGCCCGCCGAGCGCGCACAGCGCCAGGTGGTCCCAGCGCGTGAAGATGAGCTCGAGCTGGGTGCTCGGGTGTCGCAGGATCCACAGCAGGAGGCCGAGCGCGGCCACGCCGGCGGCCGCCGCGATGCCGCCGTCGAGCGCGCGTGCCGGGCGCGACGGTGCCGCCGTCATGCCCGCGAGCACGCGGCAGGCTGCGGCGAGAACGATCCCGAGGACGGCGAGGCCGCCCAGATCGAGCAGCGAGGCGAGCGCGTCCGCGCTGCCGGCCGGCGCCACCGAGAGCAGGCGCTGCTCGAGCAGCGCGCGGAGCGGCGCAGCGATCCGCTGCAGCAGGTCCGGTTGCATGGTGGGGGGTCGAACCGCGGCCGAGGTATGGAGGGCGCGGCCCGGGAGGTCAAGGATGACGCCGGCCGGTGCGCTCCCAATGCGGGCGCGCCGGCGCTAGAAGCGTCCGGTCGATGCGGTCACGCCCAGCGGATGCGCCGGTAGTCGAACTGCCGCTGCTCGAGCCCGGTGAGCTTCACGATCTCGAAGTACGGTGACAGGTCGAAGTCGCGCGGGGTGATCAAGGCGGACGGCTGACGATGGAAGAGATGCGGATACGGCCTGGGCTGGAGCCAGTCGCGCCAGCGGGGGCGCTCCGCCAGATCGTCGCCGGGAGTGACGGCGGGCAGGATGGGGAAGCCGACGTTCTGGAACGCGCGCGCGATCAGCGTCGAGCAGATGACCTCGGTGGTGAGGCCGTCGCCGAACTCGAGCGCGCGGCGGCGCCAGCGGCGCGGGATCAGCGAGACCGGGAAGAAGTATCGCGCCAGGTCGAGTGCGTTGCGCACGTCGTAGCACGAGCCGATCTGGCCCAGCACCTCGTCGAGGATGCGCCGGGCGTCCTCGGGCCGCAGCCCGCGCGGCCGGCAGACGCGGAGGTTGAGCTCCTCGTACTTGGCAATCGGCGACGCGACCACGCCCTCCTCCATCAGCGCCTCGACCATCAGGTGACGCGCGTCGTCGCCGAAGCGGAGCGCGAGCTCGGCGCGTCTCTCGGGATACCGCCGCCAGAGTTCGTCACCGATGTAGAGCGCCACGTGCGACCATGTGCTCTGCGTCAGGTACTTGATGACCTCGCTCACGCGCTGCTCGCCGTCGACCAGGAGGACGTCGCAGGGCTGCAGCGTTGCCCGCAGGGCGGCCAGGTTGTTCGGCAGCAGGCGATGGTACGTCCGGCGTTGCCGCGTCAACGCGCGGGTCGCGACTCCCATCAGCTTGCGGCGCAGCCAGCCCATCGATGAGTACCATTGTAGATCGTCGGCGGAGCTCAGGGGAGCGAAAATCGCTTGCGCTCCCGCAAGGCGCCCCGGCGTTTCGCCGGCGGCTGCTTGCCTGGTACGGCCGGCACCGGCGAACGTTGCCCTGGCGCGGAACACGGGATCCCTACGCCGTCCTCGTCTCGGAGGTCATGCTTCAGCAGACGCAGGTGTCGCGCGTCATGGGGCACTATCCCCGCTTTCTGCGCCGCTATCCCACGGTCGAGGACCTCGCCGCGGCGCCCGCCGAGGCGGTGCACGAGAGCTGGGCCGGGCTCGGCTACTACGCCCGGGCACGCAACCTCCATGCCGCTGCGCGTCACGTCGTCGGCCACCTCGGCGGGGTGTTTCCCGACGACCCGGCGGTGCTGGCGCGCCTGCCGGGGATTGGCCGCTACACCGCCGGCGCGCTGGCGAGCATCGCCTTCGGAGCCGACGAGCCCGCCGTCGACACCAACGTCGCCCGGGTGCTGGGGCGCGTCTTTCGCGTGCGCGGCCGGCGCGGCTCCGCGGCACGCGCGACCGCGCTCTGGCGCCTCGCGGGTCGCATCGTTCCCGCGAAGCGCGCCGGCGACTGGAACCAGGCGCTCATGGACCTCGGCGCGACGATCTGCGTGGCCCGGCGCCCGCGCTGCCCGGCGTGTCCGGTGGCGACGGTCTGCCGCTCGCGGCCGCGGTGAGGTCTCCGGGGTCGAGCCGGCGCAGCCAGCGAGTGCGCTCGAGGCGGTGGAAGCCCTCGCGCGCATAGAGGTGTGCCGCGCGCGCGTGGGTGGCGTCGACCTCGAGGTCGAGCGTGCGCGCCCCCCGTGCCCGCGCCGCGTCGACGGCGGCGGCGAGCAGCAGCCGTCCGATGCCACGGCCGCGATGCGACGGCGCGATGTACAGCTCCTCGAGCCACATCGCGGGGCCCCCGTGCTCGAGCGTCCACATGGCCGAGAGCGCGGCGATGCCGACGACCCCGCCGTCCACCAGCGCGACCAGGACGGCCCCGCGCTCGGCGTGCGCCATGAGCCCGTCGAGCGCGAAGGCGATGGCCGTCTCCGGCGTGTCGATGCGGTGCTCGCGGAGCTGCGCCACGAGCAGCGCGAGCACGGCCTCGCGGTCGGCGGGCCGCGCGAGCCGGACTTCCGTGGGGCTCATGCCGCCTGGGATGCCACAGACCCGGCGGGGATTCCTACAGCAGGCCGGCGTGCACCAGGTACTCGGCGACCAGCACGAGACCCTTCGCCGCCCCCAGGCGCGTGTTGTGCGCCAGCGCCACGTACTTGAGGCCGTTCGGCAGCGCGGGTTCGGGCCGTAGCCGTCCGACGCTGGCGGCCATGCCGCCCTCGGCGTCGCGGTCGAGCCTGGGCTGCGGGCGGAACGGGTCGTCGTGCACGATGATGGGCCGGCGCGGCGCGCTCGGCAGGTCGAGGCCGCCGTAGTCGCCCGCGAAGCTGCGCATGGCGTCCGCGGCCGCGGCCGGATCGCAGGGTCGCTCGGTCTCGACCGCGACGGCGGCGGTGTGCCCGTCGAGCACCGCCGCGCGCGTGCAGGTGGCGCCGACCGGCGCGGGGTGCGGCTCGATGCCGCCCTCGACCAGGCGGCCGAGAATCTTCCCGGCCTCCGTCGCGACCTTCTCCTCCTCC
This sequence comes from uncultured delta proteobacterium, assembly GCA_963815115.1. Lineage (GTDB taxonomy): Bacteria > Desulfobacterota > Binatia > DP-6 > DP-6 > CAVQLX01. Next base: position 204,011 of record CAWFFN010000009.1, read on the forward strand.
TTCGGGATGTACGGCACGAGGTTGTCGACCATGTCGAGCGCGAGCACGCCGCCCGCACGGCCGGCTCCCGAGATGCCCTGCATGGTGGTGAGGAGGACGCGCCGCACGCCGAAGGCATCGACGAGGGGCTTGAGCGAGACGACCAGGCCGACGACCGTGCAGTTCGACTGCGGCAGGAGGTATCCGCTCCAGCCGCGCTGCCGCCGCTGGTGCTCGATGAGCGGCAGGTGCGCTGCCATGTTCACGCCGGGTACGAGGATCGGCACGTCGGGCTCGTAACGATACGCCGAGGCGCTGCTCAACGTGGGCACCGCGCGCGCGAACCGCGGCTCGAGATCGCGCGCGGCATCGGACTCGACGAGCGAGAACACGACGTCGACCAGACCCGGATCGAGCGCTGCCGCCTCCTGCACCTCGAGGTCGAGCATCGCGGCGGCCGGCTCCTCGCGGCACCACCACAGGCGCGCCCCGTTCTTGTCGCGGATGGCGTCCCGGTAGGGACGTCCCGCGCTGCGCGCCGAAGCCGCCAGTGCCGTCACCTCGAACCACGGATGGTCCGCGAGGGCGACCAGGGCCTGCTGCCCCGCGATGCCCGTGGCTCCGACGACGGCGGCGCGTCCGCTTGCGCATTGGCGGGGAGTATCCTGGCCCGGTCGGACCAGTCAATTGTGACGGTGGCGCCGGTCGCGGGGCGCTACTTGCTCGAGAGGAGCCAGCGCCGGGTGGGCTCGTACACCTCCGACGCGGCCAGGCGTCCCACCAGGAGGTCGAGGTGGCCGTGCAGCGGCACGTCGCGGACCGTGGTCTTGTCGCCGCCGAACTGCTTCGCGCCGTCACGCACCTGCGCGATCCAGGCGGGCCCCATGTTGCCCGACGCGAAGGCGAGCACCGGGAGCTTGTGGCGGGGCGCGCCCCCGGTCGAGCCGGCGGATGCGGCGCCTGGCCACCAGCGGTCCTCGGTGTTGAGCAGCTGCGCCAGCACGCGCACGTCGCTGACGCCGTTGCGCGCGGCGCTGAGACCGCCCTGCCCTCCGAACGCCGGCGAGGTGTACACGATGTCGGCGAGTGCCGCGCCGGCCGTCGCATAGCCCCCGATCGGCGACGGGTTGTTCGGGCTCGCGATCACGGCCTTCAGCAGGCGCTCGCGGTCGGCGTACGGCAGCCGGCTGCCGGCGACGTCGATGGCGGCGCCGCCGCCCTCGGGCGGCCGACCGCCGGAGGGCACGCCGTCGATGATGATCAACCCCGCGATCGGCTGATCGCCCGAGGAGGCGAGTCCGTAGGCGAGCCCGGCCCCGTAGCTGAACCCGGCGAGATAGAGCGGTGCGGGATCGGCGCCGCGCACGAACGCCGCGGCCCAGTCGGCGTCCTTCAGGAAGACGTCGCGCGACCAGGTGGCGAGCGCCGCGAGCTGATCCTGCGACGCGTTGGCCGGGACGTTGTGGGTGCGATAGTCGAGGCTCCAGGCACGAATCCCCGCCTGCGCGAGGTAGAGGCGCAGGTCGTAGCGCGCGTCGGTGCTGGCCACCTCGCCGTTCATGTGCATGCCCGGGAGGAAGAGGACGACCGGGCCGCCGGCTCCGTTGCAGAGGGCGAGCCGCCTGAGCCCGATGCGATCGACCAGCCCGCCGGGAGGCCGGATGCACGTGAAGACGTCCTCGCACAGGGTTTCTCCCCGGACCTGGCGCTCCGAGGACAGCCGCATGCAGGCCGCACCCGAGGTGTCGCGCACCACGCGGGTGCGTCCGCCGCAGGCCGCCGCCGCCAGGACCAGCGCGAGCAGCGCCGTCGACCGGTACCAGCTCATTGCGCGCGCAGGAACTCGATGAACTTCTCGGCCGCGGGAGAGAAGTGCTTGCCCTGGCGGTGGATGATGCCGATCGGACGCAGGAGGACCTCGTCGGCGAGCTGCACCACGGCGAGCGTCTTCTGGCGCACCTCCGGCCGCACCGCCGGCTCCGGCAGGAAGGCGAGGCCCTGGCCGATCTCGACCAGCCGCTTCATGGTCTCGACGTTGTCCAGCTCCATGACGTACCGTACCTCGGCACCATGGCGGCGCAGCAGGCGATCGGTCTCCTTGCGGGTGGGAATGTCGCGCTCGAACCCGACGAACTGCTCGCCCGAGAGCTTGCGGACGGCGACCTGGCGGTGGCGGGCCAGCGGATGGCCGGGCGGGCAGACCAGCACCAGCCGGTCCTCGCGGAAGGGCAGGACGGTGATCCCCGATCTGCGCGTGGGGTAGGCCACGATGCCGAGGTCGATGTTGCCGCGCGCGGCGTCGTCGTAGATCTTGCTGGACCGGGAATACTCGAGGCGGAGGTGGACTTGCGGGAAGGCCTTCAGGTAGCGCTTGAGGGGGCCCGACAGCTCGTAGAGGCCGATGGAGTGCACCGTCGCCACGCGCACCGTGCCCCCGACCACCCTCGCGGCCGCCTGGAGCTCGCTCTCCATCTCCTGAAAGCGCTGTACGATGTCCTTGCTCGCCTGGTAGAGGACCTCGCCCGCGGGCGTGAGCTGCACGTTGCCGCGCGTGCGCTCGAGGAGACGGCGGCCGTAACGGTCCTCGAGCATCCGGACCTGTTGGCTCACGGCCGACTGCGTGACAAAATTCTGCGAAGCGGCAGCGGAGAAGCTCTTGCTCTCCACGACGTCACAGAACACCTTGAGGGTCTCCAGATGCATCCCCTAATGAGTCAGCAGCGGAGCGTGAGGCCCTCTCATATGGGCGGCTCGCGGGACTTGCAACCGCGGTCTCCGGAGGCGCGATGAGCGACGACGTAGACTACTACCGGATCGGCGAGCTGTTCGCGGAAGAGGAGCGCATGACGGCCGCCAGCGTGCGCAACTTCGTCGAGCGGGAGGCGCTCCCGCTGATCGAGGGGGCTCACTCGCGGGAGGAGTTCCCGCGTCAGCTCATCCCACGCATGGGAGAGCTGGGATTCTTCGGTGCTCACCTGAAGGGATACGGCTGCGCAGGCCTCTCCGCGGTCGCGTACGGGCTCATCTGCCAGGAGCTCGAAGCGGGCGACTCGGGGCTGCGCTCGATGGCGTCGGTGCAGGGCTCGCTTGCCATGTACTCCATCTGGCGCTGGGGGAGCGAGGAGCAGAAACGGCGCTGGCTTCCCGAGATGGCCACCGGCCGGCTTGATCGGCTGCTTCGGGCTGACCGAGCCGGACCACGGCTCCGATCCGGGCGGAATGGAGACCCGCGCTCGCCGGGACGGCTCGCACTGGATCCTCAACGGCACGAAGCGCTGGATCACCAACGGCTCGATCGCCGACGTCTCGACCGTGTGGGCGAAGGACGGCGATACCATCCGTGGCTTCCTCGTCGAGCGCGGAACGCCCGGGTTCTCGGCGCACGACATCAAGGGGAAGTTCTCGCTGCGGGCCTCGATCACCTCGGAGCTGGTGCTGGAGGACGTGCGGGTGCCCGCATCGAGCATGCTTCCGGACGCCGAGGGCCTCGCCGGGCCCTTCTCGTGCCTCAACCAGGCGCGCTACGGCATCGTCTGGGGCGCCATCGGCGCCGCGCGCACGTGCTACCTGACGGCGCTGCGCTACGCCCAGGCGCGCACGCAGTTCGGGAGGCCCCTGGCGAGCTTCCAGCTCGTGCAGGCCAAGCTCGTTCACATGGTCAGCGAGATCACCAAGGCACAGCTCGTCGCCTGGCGGCTCGGATGCCTGAAGGACGCCGGCCAGGTGCGACCCGAGCAGGTGTCGCTCGCCAAGCGCAACAACGTCGGGCAGGCGCTCGACATCGCCCGCCTGGCCCGCGACGTGCTGGGCGCCAGCGGCATAGTCAACGAGTACCCGGTGATCCGTCACATGCTGAACCTCGAGACCGTGAACACCTACGAGGGGACCTACGACATGCACACGCTGATCATCGGGCGCGACCTGACCGGCCTCGACGCCATCCGGTAGGGCGACGGACCGGCGCGCACGTGGAACTCACCGGCAAGGTTGCCCTGGTCACCGGCGCGGCACGCGGGCTCGGGCGCGCCACCGCCGTCGCGCTCGCGCGCGCGGGCTGCGACGTCGCGGTCTCGGACCTCGCGCGCGCCGGCGATGGCGTGACGCCCTATCGCCTCGCCTCGAACGACGATCTGGAGGCGACGGCGGCGGAGGTCGAGCGCGTCGGGCGACGGAGCGTCGCGCTCCACGCCGACGTCAGCGTCGCCGACGACGTCGGCCGCCTCGTGGCCACCGTCGTGGAGCGGCTGGGTGGTCTCGACGTGCTCGTCGCCAACGCGGGCATCATCGCCGCCGCCCCGGTAGCGGCGATGGACGAAGCGGCCTGGGACCGCATCTTCGCCGTCAACGTGAAGGGTGTCTTCCTGTGCGCGCGGGCCGCCATTCCCCACCTGGCGCAGCGCGGCGCCGGTCGGATCGTCAACGTGGCGTCGGTGGCGGGCAAGACGGGCCGTGCCGGGCTCTCCGCCTACTGTGCCTCGAAGGCGGCGGTGATCTCGCTGACCCAGGCGCTCGCCGAGGAGCTCGGGCCGGTCGGGGTGGCGGTGAACGCGCTCTGTCCCGGGTACATCCAGACGGCGATGTGGACCGAGGTGCTCAACCCGGTGCTGGCCGGCATGCTGGGCGTGCCGTCCGATCGTGTGTTCCAGGACTTCGTCCAGCGCACCACGTATCTCAAGCGCGAGCAGACCCCGGAGGAGATCGCGGACGCCGCGGTCTACCTCTGCCGCGCCGAGAACGTGACCGGCATCACCCTCACGATCGCCGGGGGGGGCGAGGTGCACTGATGGCGCTCGCGGCCGTCACGCTTCCCGTCATCGAGCGCATCTTCGAGGTGCTCGATCGCCTGGGCATCTCGCGCGAGGCCGTCGTGATCCCGCTCAAGCCGGCGAGCCCGGGCGGCATCCGGCGGCTCCCGAACGGCAAGCTCGAGATCACCGTCGACGCCGACACGCCCCTCGACGCCTGGCTGCCCGACCTCGAGGAGCGCTTGCGGGCGCTCGCCTAGGAGAGCGCCCCGAGACTTCGTCTCGGGTCGCAAGCGGAGGCGAGCGTGTGGCGTTCGGCGAATCGAGCGGACGCCGTGCCGCGGCCGGCAAAGCCGGCGCGGCAACCGTGGCATGCCCAGGGTTCCGTCCCGATCCGTCTCCTGCGCCGGGGGGTCACGACCCGATCCTGGCACTGGGGCCGGCTGCGCCGAGTCTTTCAATCGGGACCCGGCTGCACGAAGGCGGCGATGGCGTCGACGACCCCGTCGGCGAGCGGGTACCCCTCGTCGGCATAGGTGGACGCGACCTGGCCCGGAGCGAGGGAGGCGGGATCGCGTGTCTCCCGTTTGAAGACGTGATTGGCGCCCGCGATCACCTGCCTGGTCTTCGCCCCCGGCTTCGACCCGAGCGCGTCGAAGAGGCGATCGCCGTCCGCGCGCGAGACCTGGGCATCGTGTGCGGCGGAGAGCACGAGCGCCCGTCCGTGGTACGCGCGCGCCGGCTCGAGCGGGTCGGCGAGCAGCAGCTCGCGCACCACCTTCGCCTGCTGCGGACCCGTCGCCTGCATCCATAGCAGGCGAGCTTCGGGCACGCGTGCCATGTCGGGAGGCCGTGCATCGGGCAGCTTCCGCACCGCCTCCCGGAAGGCGGCGAGCTCGTCCTCCACCACCGCCATGTCGCCGCCTGCCTTCCGATGCAGGTCCCGGATCTGGCCGATCGCAGTCTCGAGGAGGCTCCGCGACGGTCCGGCCATGCTGATCAACCCGCCGAATCGCGCCGAGTCCTGCCTGGCGACGGCCGCCGAGGTCATGTGCAGGGAGCCCTCGCTGTGGCCCAGGAGGGACACCGTGCCGCACTCGGGGCGCGCGGCGAGGAAGTCGAAGGCGGCCGAGGCCTCCTCGACGTAGTGGGCGAGGGAGAGGACATCGAGGTTGCCCTCGTTCGTCCCCGAGCCCACCTTGTCGAAGCGGAGCGAGCCGATGTTCCGGGCGGCGAGGCTGTCGGCGAGCTGCCTCGCACTGCCGTTCCGCCCCGGCAACATGGGCGAGAGCCAGTCCCGGTCCGTCGGACCGCTGCCCGCGAAGAACACGATGCAGGGAACGGGCGCGGTCGTTTCGGGGATCACGAGGGTCGCCGGCAGGGACCACGGCGCGCCGGAAGCCCGGATGACGACGGGCTCGTTCACGGCCGCGTGCGCCGGCGCCGCTGCGAAGGCGCGGAGGGCGACGAGCAGGACGACGGACGACGTGGCGAGCACGCCGCGGCGCGTGCTACACGCGTGCGCTGCCGCCATGTCGGTCACCGTTCGCCCGATCCGCGAAGACGACCTCGCCGCCGTCGAGCGCGTCTTCCGGCTCGCGTTCGGCACCCACGTCGGCCTCCCGGATCCGCTCACGTTCGCGGGTGATTCCGACTGGACGCGCACCCGCTGGCTGGCGACTCCGGAGGCCGCCTTCGTCGCCGAGCGCGATGGCGAGATCGTGGGCTCGAACTTCGCGACGCGCTGGGGAAGCGTGGCCACGTTCGGCCCGCTCAGCGTCCGGCCCGACTGCTGGGACCAGGGCGTCGCGCAGCGGCTGCTCGCGCCGGTGATGGACCGCTTCGAGGCCTGGGGCATCCGGCATGCCGGGCTCTATACCTTTGCCCAGAGCCCGAAGCATGTGAACCTGTACGCCAAGTACGGCTTCTGGCCCGGGCCGCTGATGGCCGTCATGGAGAAGGGTCCGGGAGCGGCGGCCGGCGGCGCGCTCGAGCGCTACTCGACGGTGCCTCTCGTGGAGCGTGCCGAGGTCCTCGCCGCGTGCCGCCGCGTGACCGATGCCGTGTGCGAGGGGCTCGACCTCGCCAGCGAGATCGCCGCGGTCCATCGTGAGGGCTTCGGAGACACCGTGATCGTGCGAGAGGGCCAGGAGCTCGCGGGATTCGCGGTCTGTCACGTGGGCCCCGGGACGGAGGCCGGCAGCGGAAGCTGTTACGTGAAGTTCGCCGCCGTCGCCCCCTGCGCGCGCGCGCCGATGCTTCTGGAGAGGCTCCTCGCCGCGTGTGAGGGTTTTGCGAAGTTCCGAGGCAGCCCGTCACTGGTTGCCGGCGTCAGCATGGGGCGTGCGTCCGCCTACCGCGCTCTCCGGACGAGCGGCTTTCGCACCATCCTCCAGGGAGTCACCATGCACCGGCCGAGCTCCGCCCCCTACCACGACGCGGATGACTTGGTGCTGGACGACTGGCGCTGAAACGCTGCCGGTCCGAAGCCCGTCGGTCCGTTCATCGAGCCCTCCGGTCGGATCGGCTGCTTTCCTGTTGCCCCCGGCGTGCCGGCGATGGCAGTAATGCCGGTCACCTAGACCCCCCGCATCGCCGGGCACGGAGGAGGACGACAGCATGGCCGAGCAGCAGGCACCACCCGAGAACGTGACCCCCGAGCAGTTCTTCGAGCAGCTCCTGCCCGCGGGTTTCGCGGCCCAGAAGGAGGGCGGCGCCACCGTGCCGCAGGACTTCAGCATGCAGTACAACGTCACCGGCTCCGGCGGCGGCGACTGGCACGTCGAGATCAAGGACGGGAAGATGACCACGAAGAAGGGCAGCGCCGACGCCGTCCTCACCTTCAAGCTCTCGATCGACGACTTCCTCGACGCCGTCCTCTCCCGCAACGGCGCGGCGCCGGCGGTGCTGCTGCCGGCGAACCGCCCGGGCCGCCCCGACAACAGCGGGCGTGCCAAGACGCTGAAGGGGACCATCGCACAGGAGCTGGCGCGCGAGGGCGCCGACCCGTTCAAGCTCGAGATGACCTTCAACGGCGCCGCCACGCCGCGCACGGTGCTCAAGATGAAGCTGGCCGACTTCGTGGCGATGCAGGAGGGACGGCTGAACGGGCAGGAGGCGTTCATGACCGGCCGGCTGCGCATCGAGGGCGACATGGCCTTCATGATGCAGGTGGCCGCGCTCACGGCCTGATCCTGCACGAACGCCTGCTCACCATCGGCGCGGCGCCTCGCGCGCTCGAGGCGCTGCTCGCCGCTCCGTCGACCGCGCCACTCGGCGCCGCGGTGGTCTGCCATCCGCATCCCGAGTACGGCGGCGAGATGCACACCCCGGTGGTCGAGGCGACCGCGCGGGCGCTGGTGGGCGCTGGCTGGACGACGCTGCGCTTCAACTTCGGCGGCGTGGGGCGCAGCGGCGGCTCGTACAGCGGCGGCCCGGAAGAGGTCCGCGACGTGGCCACCGCGCTGCACGCCGTGGCCGACGTCGTCCCGCCCGGTACGCCGCGACTCGTCGCGGGCTACTCCTTCGGAGCCTGGGCCGGCGCCATGGCGGCTCGCGACTTCGACGGCCTGCATCGAGTTGTCGCGGTGGCGCCGCCGCTCGCGTTCTTCGACTGGCGCTTCGCCGAGACCCTGCGAGCGCCGCTGGTCGTGGTCGTCGGGGACCGCGACCAGTACTGTCCGCGAACCCGGCTGGCCGACCTGATGGCGAGCTGTGGCGGTCGTGCCAGGCTCACGACCATCGCCGGCGGCGATCATTTCCTGGCCGGACGCGAGGACGACGTGGCCGCGGCGGTGCGCGCCGCCCTCTGAGAGGCCAGCGCGACCGGCAATGCTCCCCGAGGGCTTCACCTTGGTACCGGGCGTGTTCGACCCGGCGGTCGGCTCGGCGCACCTCGTCGCCCTCCTGGACGAGCTCGCCTGGGAATCCCAGCAGTTCACGATCTACGGCCGCACCATGCCGATGCCGCGCCTCATCGCCATGTATGGACCGGCCGGCTACCGCTACTCGGGGGTCGTGCACCCTCCGCGCGCGCTGACGCCGCGCCTCGAGTCGATCGGTCGCTCCGTCACCGCAGTCACGGGCCGAGCCTTCAACTCCGTGCTCGCCAACCTCTACCGCGACGGCCGCGACTCCGTGGGATGGCACCGCGACAGCGACTACCTCCACGGCGGCCAGCCGGACATCGCGTCGGTGAGCTTCGGGGCGACACGCACCTTCGAGCTCCGCGATGCCGACGGACGGGAGCGCTGTGCGCTCGAGATCGAATCCGGGAGCGTGCTCCTCATGACCGGCACGGCCGTCGCGCGCTGGTGGCACCGCGTGCCGAAGACGCGCACGGCCGTCGGGCCGCGCGTGAACCTGACGTTCCGCCACATGGTCGCGCACGCGTGAGCCGGGCGCCGGATCGGCGCGTGCTGATCGTCAGCGGCCCCGGGTCGTAGGCGGTACGAGGACCAGCTCTCCCAAGGGCGCGCGCGGACGGGCCGTCGTCAGCCCGTCACCTCGGCGAGCCGTCGCTCAAGGAACCGGCGCTCCGCCTCCTGGCGGGTGAGGACGAGAGCACGCTCGTAGGACGCTCGCGCCTCCTCCGTCCTTCCCAGGCGCCGGCACAGGTCGGCACGCGCCGAATGGGCGAAGCGGTACTCCGCCAGCTCGCCGCGGGCGAGCAGGGCATCGATGAGGACGAGACCGGCGAGAGGACCGTCACGCATGGCCACGGCCACCGCGCGGTTGAGCTCGACCACCGGCGACGGACCCGTCCGCAGGAGCACGTCGTACAGGCCGACGATCTGCGCCCAGTCCGTCGCGGCGGCGGCGGGTGCCGCCGCGTGGAGCGCGGCGATGGCCGCCTGCACCGTGTACCGTCCGAACCGTCGCGATGCCAGGGCCCGCTCCACCAGCGCCACCCCCTCGGCGATCATTCCCCGATCCCACAGCGCACGATCCTGATCGTCGAGCAGGATCAGCTCGCCGGTGGGCGACGTGCGCGCGCCGCGCCGGGATTCGTGCAGCAGCATCAGCGCCAGGAGTCCCATCGTCTCGGGCTCGGGCAGGAGATCGAGCAGCAGCTTCCCCAGGCGGATGGCCTCGCCGGAGAGATCGGCGCGCGTCAGCGATCCTCCGAGCGACGCGGAGTACCCCTCGTTGAAGACGAGGTAGATCACGTGCAGGACGGTGTGCAGGCGGTCCGCGAGCTCGCTGCGCGCCGGTACCTGGTAGGGGATGCGCGCATCGCGGATCTTGGACTTGGCGCGCACGATCCGCTGCGCCACCGTGGGCGCTCCGGTGAGAAAGGCGCGCGCGATCTCCTCGGTGGTGAGGCCGCAGATCTCCCTCAGCGTCAGCGCCACCTGCGCGTCCGGCGGCAGGGCGGGATGGCAGCAGGTGAAGATCAGCCGGAGGCGGTCGTCTTCCACGTCGTCGACCTCTCGCGTCGCGGGATCGGCGCCCGCGGCATTGAGGCGCTCCGCGACGTCGCCGAGCGTGGCGTCGAAGCGAGCGCGGCGCCGGAGGGCGTCGATCGCCTTGAAGCGACCGGTCGAGACCAGCCACGCGCGCGGGTTGGCGGGGACGCCATCACGCGGCCACTGCTCGACGGCCGCCCTGAACGCATCGTGCAGCGCCTCCTCGGCGAGATCGAAGTCACCGAGCAGCCGGATGAGCGTGGCGAGGACGCGACGGGAATCCGAACGATAGACGGCGTCGACCTGCCGGCGCGCCAGCTCGACCGTATCCCCGTTCACGGCGGCTATTTGAGCTCCTTCACCGGACGAACCTCGATACCTCCCAGACGGGCCGGCGGGATCTTCGAGGCGATCTGGATCGCTTCGTTCAGGTCGCGCGCCTCGATGAGGACGAAGCCGCCGAGCCGCTCCTTCGTCTCGACGAAGGGACCATCGGTGGTGGAGACCTTCCCGTCCCGGACGCGCAGGCTCGTGGCCGTGTGTGCCGGCTGCAGGGCGTTGGCGGCGATGAAATGGCCGCCGCGCCGGAGCTCCTCGTCGTACGCGAGCGCCTCGGCGCTCAGCGCTTCGTGCTGGCTCCTGGTCATGGATTCGAGCGTCGCCTCGTCGACCCAGACCGTACACAGATACTTCATCGCGCCTCCTCCATCTATGGTGCGAGCGGGGTGTAGATACCAGATGGTCGTTCGAGCCGCCGACATTTCGACGGGGCGCCGCTCGCGCGGGTTGACGCACGTGGTCCCGGGACGTAAGGCCGCGAACAGTGGACGATCCGAGCACGGCACGATCGTGACCTGCCCAGGCTGCGGACGCACGAGCCGACCCGGAGCCCGGTTCTGCAGCGGCTGCGGGACCTCGCTCGCCCCGCGCTGCCCGGCCTGCGACGCCGAGAACGAGGCCGACGCACGGTTCTGCGACGCCTGCGGCAGCGCCCTCTCGACGGTGGCCGCCCGCGACACCGTCGCCCGCAAGGTCGTCACCATCGTCTTCGCCGATCTGATCGGATCGACCTCGCTCCACGAGCGCCTCGACCCGGAGTCGGTCAACCGGATCATGGCGCGCTACCATCGCGCCGTCCGCGCTCCGGTCGAGGCCCACGGCGGCACCGTGGTGCAGCGGCTCGGCGACGGCGTCATGTGCGCCTTCGGCGTGCCGCGGGTCGCCGAGGACGACGCCATCCGGGCGGTGCATGCCGCGGTCGCGATGCATCGCGCCTTCCGCGAGCTCGTCGAGGAGGAGCGCGCGGTGCTCGGCGGCGTCGGGCTCCGCGTCGCGGTCAACACCGGCGAGGTGGTGGTCACGGACGAGTACACCGCCGGGATCGGCGATCCCCTGAACGTCGCGGCGCGCCTGCAGCAGGAAGCTCGCGACGGCGACGTCCTCATCGGCGAGGCGACGGAGCGCCTGGTCCGCGACCAGGTCACGCTGGCCCGCGTGGGCACCTTCGCGCTCAAGGGGCGCGCCGAGACGGTGACGGCGTATCGCGTGGTCTCGCTGGATCGCCCTGCGGGCGCAGCGACCGCCGCCTTCGTCGGCCGCGAGGACGAGCTCCGCCGCATCGCGGACGTCTACGAGGCCGCCGTCGCCGCGCCCGGCGCACGGCTCGTCGTGATCCTGGGAGCGCCGGGTCTGGGCAAGTCGCGCCTGCTCGCGGAGCAGGCGCGCCGGCTCGAGTCGCGAGCGGTCGTCCTCACCGCCCGCTGTGAGGCCGCCGGTGGCCCGACGTTCGCGCCGCTCGCCGATGTCCTGCGGACGGTGCTCGGCGTCGGCGACGGCCCGGCCGATGACGCCATCCGGGCCGCCGTCACGGCGGTCCTGCCGGGCGACGAATCGCCCCGCATCGCCGACGGCATAGTGGCGCTTCTCGCCGGGCGCCCGGGATCGCCCGAGGAGACATTCTTCGTCATCCGCCGCCTCCTCGCGGCCGTCGCGGCGGCGCAGCCGGTGGTGCTCGCGATCGACGACCTGCAATGGGCGGAGCCGCTGCTCCTCGATCTGACCGAGCACCTCGTGCAGTGGAGCACCAGCGTCCCGCTGCTCGTCCTGGCTGCCGCGCGCCCGGAGCTGCGCGACGTTCGCCCGTCGCTCACCGTGCCCGGCGGTCTCGTGGCCGACGTGGTGACGCTCGCCGGGCTCGACGCCGGCGCCGCGACGCGTCTCGCCGCGAACGTGATCGGCGCCGACGAGCTGCCCGCCGCGATCGCGGGTCGGGTCCTGGCGGCCAGCGAAGGCAATCCGCTCTTCGTCGGCGAGCTCGTGCGCATGCTCGTGCACGACGGCGCGCTCCGCCGGGAAGGCACCCGCTGGACCATGGGGGTCGAGCTGGCCGACCTCGAGATGCCCCCAACCATCCACGCCCTCCTGGCGGCGCGCATCGAACGCCTCCATCACGACGACCGCAGCGTGCTCGAACGTGCCGCCGTCGTCGGACGGCAGTTCTCACGCGCCGCGATCGCGCACCTGGTGCCGCGCGAGATCGCGGACCTCGACGCCCGGCTGGAGTCGCTGCAGCGCAGCGAACTGATCGAGCCCGACGCGGCCTGGCTCTTCGGCGAGCCAGCGCTGCGCTTCCACCACAACCTGATCCGGGACGCCGCCTACCGTCGCCTGCTCAAGGGCACGCGAGCGGAGCTGCACGGCCGGGTCGCCGACTGGCTCGAGCTGCGCGCCGGTCACGCCGCCGAGCACGACGAGACCATCGGGTGGCATCTCGAGCAGGCCCACCAGCACCTGCGCGAGCTCGGGCCGCTCGACGAACACGGCCGCGCGCTGGGCGAGCGCGCCGCGCGGTACCTCGGTGCGGCGGGCCGTCGGGCGCTTGCCCGTGACGACCTGTCGCTGGCCGCGAGCCTGCTCGGCCGCGCCATCGAGCGGCTCGACGCCGGAGACCCTGCCCGGGCCGACCTCGCCCTCGACTGGTGCGAGGCGCTGCTGGCCGCCGGCGACGTCGCTCCGGCGGCGAGCGCGATCGGCGAGCTCGCGCGATTCACCGGGAGCTCGGATCGCCTGGCGGCGTGGCACACGTGCTTCGCCGGACAGCTCGCCATCCTGACGGATCCGCAGACGCTGCGGGCCACGGCGGGAGCGGTAGCCAGCGCGGCCGACGTGCTCGGCGCGGCGGGGGACGCCGCCGGCGAGGCCAGGGCGCACGCCGTGCACGCGACGGCGCTCGCGCGCCTCGGCGAGTTCGGCGCGTGCGAGGCCGCGCTCGACCGGGCGCTCGCCGCCGCGCGCAGCGCGCACGATCGCCGGCGCGCGAACGCGATCCTGGCCGGCGCGCCGCAGGCCGCGCTGTGGGGACCGAGCCCGGTCACGCGTGCGAGCGGGCGCTGCCTCGACGTCGTGCGGGTGCTGCGCATCACGCGGGGCGCGCCGGCGGTCGAGGCCGCGGCGCTGCGTTGCCAGGCCGTGCTCGAGACGCTGCGCGCGCGTGCCGATGCGGGCCGGAGGATGATCGCGTCGTCACGCCACCTGGTGGAGGAGCTCGGCATCACGCATCGGCTGCTCGAAGCCGAGGTGTCCGCCGGGTTGATCGAGCTGCTCGAGGAGGATGCTCCGGCCGCGGAGCGGTCGCTGCGTGCCGCCTACGACGGCCTGCGCGCCCACGGTCTGGCCATCGATGCGGCGCAGGCCGCGGCCCTGCTCGGCCGGGCGCTCCTGGCCCTCGGCCGCGCCGCCGAGGCGGAGGCCCTGAGCCACGAGAGCGAGCTGCTCGCGGGCGACGACCTGAAGGCCGCCATCGCGTGGCGAGGCGTGCGGGCCGAGGCGCTCGCCCGGCGCGGCGAGCATGCGGCGGCGATCGACCTGGCCCGCGCCGCCGTCGAGATCGCCGCCGCCACCGACGCGCTGCTCGATCACGCCGACGCCCGGCATGCGCTCGCGGTCGCCTTGCGGGCGGCCGCCCGCGACGAGGAGGCGGACGTCGAGGAGGGGCGAGCGATCGAGCTGTGGGAGGCGAAGGGAGCCACGCTGCTCGCGGAGCGTGCCCGCCGTCGCGGCCGTGCGGGGGTCTCGCGTGCCGCGCCGGTCGCCGACGCTCCGGCCGCCCCGCCGGCCCCGCGATTCGTCAACGCCGTCTGTCGCCTGCAGGCCGAGCTCGAGCGGCGCTGGCGGGAGCGCGACTGGGACGGGATAGTCGCGACGTTCGGGCCCGCGCCCCACCTCGAGAACCGTCGCTGGCTCGTCCGCATCGACCTCGGCGGGGACGATTTCTTCGCTAACCTGCGCCTGCTCTTCGCGACGCCGTCGGGCGCATGGCACACCGAGCCGCTCGCGACCCGCGGCGAGCGGCTGGCGCTCTTCCGGGTGCGGTTCACCGGCGAGATCGGGCCCGGCGGGACGATGGCCGAGGAGCATCTCGCGGTCGTCGAGCACGACGAGTCCGGCCGTCGCGTCTCGTTCGTCACCTTCGACCCGGGCGAACTCGGCGCCGCCCACGAGGAGCTCGACCGGCGCTTCGCCGCCGGCGAAGGCGCGCCTCATGCCGAATTCCTCGCGCACCACGGGGCCTTCCGGCGAGCCGCCGCGGCGCGCGATCGGGACGCCTTGCTGCGCCTGCTGCCCGCGGACTTCACGCTCCTGAGCCATCGCCGCCTCGCCAACACCGGCGCGCGCATGACGCGCGAGGAGTACGTTGCGAGCCTCGCCGTGATGGACGAGCTCGCCGTCAGCGCGGACATCCGTTTGGACCACATCCTGCGGCTGTGCGCCACGGCGATCATCGGTGTATCGACCTTCAGCGGCACGGCGCGTGGCGGCGACTTCGAGAATGCGACCGTCTTCGTGGGCAGGCAGGACGGCCACGTGCTCCACGGCTGGGAGCTCTTCGACCTCGAGCAGCTCGATGCGGCGCGGGCGCGGTACGACGAGCTGGCCGACGAGCGTCCTGCTGCCCGGCGCTTCGAGAACGCGGCCACGCGTGCGGCGGACCGGCTGCACGAGGTCCGGACGACTCGCGATGCCCACCGGCTCGGGGCGCTCGTGACCCCTGGCTTCCGGATCAGCGATCGGCGCAAGGCAGGCGGCCGGGAGCTCGGTCGCGAGGAATCGATCCCCGCCGTCTGCGCCGGCTCGCCGCCCGGCCGGCGCGACACGCTCGCGACGCGCGGGGACCGCCTCGCGCTGGCGCGTGAGCATCCGGACATCGGTGAAGGCGCCGCTCGGCCCGACGCGACCGGCTGGCTCGAGATCGTCGAGGTGGACGCTGCCGGCAGGCCGGCGAGGCTGACCCTGTTCGACGAGGAGGACCTCGACGCGGCCAGCGCCGAGCTCGATGAGCGCTACGAGGAAGGCGAGGCCGCTGCCTACGGGCACGCGGCGATGACCCGTGCGTTCCGCAGCGCCCTCGCCGCACGCGAATGGGACACCCTGGCGACGCTGCTCGCGCCCGACCTGGTCGTCGAGGACCACCGGCTCCTGGGCTGGGAGACGCTGCATGGCGCAGGGGAATACGTCGAGGCATTGCGGTCGCTCGTGGAGCTGGCGCCCGACGTTCGCCTTCGGCTCGACCACGTCGTCGGCATGTCCGATCGCGCGGTCATCTATGCTCCCGCGTGGGTCGGTACTCGCGAGGGGGGAGCGTTCGAGGACCCCAGCATGGTCGTGGCGGAATTCGATGCGCTGCATCGCATCCGTCGCTTCGACCAGTACGGCGCCGACGAGATCGTCGAGGCCCGGGCGCGCTTCGACGGCATCGGCTCGGGGCCACCGCGCGACGGCTAGCGCGGGACGCGCGTCCGCGGACGTCGGGTGCGTGTCCGGACCACGTGGCGCCGTCGCGCCGCCGCGGGCGGCGCCGCTCGCGCCGCCCGGAACCAGCGCAGCCAGCGCGTGGTCACGCCAAGGAGGCGCGCGGTGTCCAGGCGGTAGACTCGCTCCCGGCCCCGCTGCGCGACGCGCACCAGACCGGCGTCCTCCAGCACCCGGAGATGCCGCGTCGTCGTCGGCCAGCTGCAGCTGAAGCGGTCGGCGATCTCCCCGGCGGTCATCTCGCCGCCGCGGAATCGGAGCACCAGCAGGACATGGCGTCGCGACGCGTGCGCCAGCGCGGCGAACACGTCGTCGACGTCCGCGAGCTCGCGCTCAGCGCCGGAATTCGACCGCGATGCGCTCGAAATGGGGAAACTCCATCGTTTCGCACAGCGCGCCCATCGGCTCCCAGATCGCCATCACCTCGGGGCTGCGGTGCGCGACCTCCGCGCTCGCGGCGCTCTTCCAGTCGAAGATCTCGACCAAGACCCCGGCGGGCGCCGCCCGTCCGGCCCCGGGCTTTCCCGGCAGGCCGCGAAAGACGCGTGGCGGCTCGTCCGTCACCAGGCCTGCCCGGTGCAGCGTCGGCCAGTGTCGGGCGATCAGACGGAGCATCTCGGGCTCCACGGCCGGCTTGAGATGGTACCGGCACATCACGGTCTGCGGTTGGTCCTTCATGGGCTGACATTTAGCGGATTGGCTAATGGTGTCAAGATTAGCCGCTCGGCTAAACGAGTGGTCCTGAGTTCTTCCCGCGCATTCCCTCTCCTTGGAAAACGCTCGCCGATGTGTCACGGGCAGGCGCATGGGTGGGGCACGCGCGCTGGTGGCGGGCCTGGTCGTCACGCTGGTGGTGCTGGCGCTGGCAGTCGTCGTGCGCTCGATCGGACGCGGTCCCGAGCCGACGCGTCCGGGGACGATCGACGCGCTGGCGTCCAGCAGCGACACCTGCGTCACGTGCCACCGGAAGTCGACCCCCGGCATCGTGGAGCAGTACGGGCACAGCACCATGGCCGCCGCGGGCGTGCGCTGTCAGGACTGCCACGAGGTGAAGAGCGACTATCCCGGCGCCGTCGCCCACGAGGGCACCCACGTCCTCGCGCAGCCGACGACGGCGATGTGCACGCGGTGCCACCAGAACCAGGTGGCGCAGTTCGCCCAGAGTCGGCACGGGTTGCCGGCATACGTAGCCTACGCCGGCTCGAAGGATCTGACCGCGGCCCAGCTCGCGGAGTATCGCGCCATCCCGGAAGGACACTTCGCCCCCGACCAGTCGCGCAACGCGATCGCCGTCATCGAGGGCGAGCGCATCACGCATTTCGCGTGCGCCACCTGCCACGCCATCGGCGCGCCGGCGGCGGACGGCTCGTCGGGCCAGTGCTGGCGGTGTCACCTGCGGCACGAGTTCAGCCTGGAGCAGGCGCGGAAGCCCGAGACCTGCAACGCCTGCCACATCGGCCCCGACCACCCGCAGTGGGAGATCTACGTCGAGAGTCCCCACGGGATCGCCTACCACACCGGGGGCGATCGCTGGCACTGGAACGCAAAGCCGGGGACGCTGACGGTGCGCGACTTCCCGGCGCCGACCTGCGCGACCTGTCACCTGAGCGGCTTCGGCAGCCAGGGGACGACGCACGACGTCGGCGACCGGCTGACCTGGTACCTCTTCGCGCCGATCAGCGAGCGGCGGCCCGCCTGGGAAGACAACCGCACCCGCATGCAGAGCGTCTGCCGCGCCTGCCACAACCAGAACTTCGTCCGGGACTTCTACCAGCACGCCGACGAGGCCACCGAGGCGGTGAACGATCTCGTCCGGCAGAGCAACGCGATCATCGACGGGCTCAAGGCCGACGGGCTGGTGACGCCGACGCCGTTCGACGAGCCCATCGACTTCGTCGCCTTCGACACCTGGCACCACTACGGGCGCACCGCGAAGTTCGGCGCGTGGATGCAGGGGCCGGACTACACGCAATGGCACGGCGCGTACGAGGTCGTGAAGGGCCTGGCGGAGCTGCGTGCCATGGCGGCGGAGAAGCGGGCGCATCGCGGTGAGTGAGCCGCTCGAGGTGCTGTGGCCGCGCGCCTCGTGGCTGCGGCGGTTGCCCTTCGGGCGCGACCAGGTGATGCTGCTGCTCGCGGCGGTCTCGGTGGCGCTGTCGGGTCTGGATGCCTGGCTGGTGCACGGCGCCCGCGGTACGGTGCGCGGCGCCGAGTGGATCCCGGTCGTCTTCGGCCCGCTCGCCGGGGCGGCGCTGCTGATCGCCGGCCTGATCGCGCTCCGCCGGCGTACGCTCGCCTCGCTGCTCGCCACCGCCGTCTTCGCCGCCAGCGTCGTGGTCGGCGTCGCCGGGGCCTGGTTCCACCTGCAGCGGGCGATCCTGGCGGCGGCGGCACCGGGCCAGCGCGTCCTGCTCGATCTCTTCTTCTGGGCTCCCCCCGTGCTCGGCCCGCTGGCCTTCGCCTTCATCGGCATCTTCGGCACCAGCGCCGCCTGGGTCGAGACGCCCCCCGGCAGCGGTCAGCTCCTCCTGCCCGGCGACGTCCGCCTCCGCCTGCCGTATCCGAAGATCAACGCCTACTTCTACATCACCGCGACGGGCATCCTGATCACGCTGGTGTCGTCGGTGCTCGACCACGCCGCCACCGGCTTCGAGGACGCGTGGCTGTGGCTTCCGACGGCCGGCGGCACGTTCGCGATGGTGGTGGCGACGGTGCTCGGCATGATCGAGCGCCCGACGAGGGCGGATCTGTGGACCTACGTGGGCGCCATGGTCCTCCTGCTCGCGATCGGCGCCGTCGGCGCGGTACTTCACCTGCTGTTCGATCTCGGTCCGAGCCGACAGCTGGTGCTGGAACGCTTGCTCCGGGGCGCGCCGCTCATGGCGCCGTTGCTCTTCAGCAACATGGGGCTCGTCGGGCTCGTCGCGCTCCTTCCGGAGCGCGAGTACGCCGGGTGAGAGGCAGTTCGATGTCCCCGACAGCTTGGCGCAACGACGGTCGATCCCTATCGTACGCCGGCACGTGTCCCCCCGAGGACGCCCCGGGAGAGGAGGAGGACATGAGGCTGCTCCCGATGTTCGTGTCTGCCCTGGTGCCGACACTGCTGCTCGCGGCGAGCCCTTCCCTCGACTGCGGCAAGGCGACGGGGAAGGTGCCTGCGTTGCTGTGCACGGACGACGCCCTGGCGCAGCTGGACCGGAAGATGGCGGAGACCTACGAGCCGGCGCTGCGTTCCATGACCGAGGCCGATCGCAACACGGAGCAAGGCTCCCAGCGCCGGTGGATGGGCGAGCGCGACGCGTGTGCCGGCAAGAAGGACAAGGCGGTGCCTGGAGAGCCTCTACGAATCGCGGATCACCGCCCTGCAGGTCAAGGGTGCCTGGTCACGGCGCCGCCGCCGACGCTGTACGACTGCGGCACGGCGGGCACGGTCACTGCGTATTTCTACAACGACACGCAGCTGCCGGCGGCGGTGGTCAACGTGGGCGCATCGATCGGGGACCTCGCCGTCTCCCAGCCGACCGGGAGCGGCGCGAAGTACGGCGGCAGGAAGCTGACGTTCTGGACAAGGGGGACACGGCCCTGCTCATCCGTGACGGCAAGCCGCAGGTGGAGTGCACCAAGAAGACGACCGCGAGCGGAGATTGAAGCGCCGGTGAGGATGGCGATCGCCTCCATCTACACCCTGGCGGGTGTCGCCTCGGCCGCCGTCGGCTTCGCCGGGATGCTCGGCGTCGCGACGGGAACTCCGTGAAGGTCCCCCCAGACCGGTCGGGTTCGCCGCGGTCTTCCTCTCCGCGGATGTCGATCTGGAGGCGTCTCGTTCGACGACACCGGTAGAGAGCCCACAGCCGCGAGCCGTGGGCCGCGAGCGGCGATCGAGCGGTCGGGCACGAGCGACCCGCGAATGCCGGCGCGACGCTCTAGGGAGGACTGATTGATGAGCAGTGTTCGGGTACTGGTGGGCACGCGGAAGGGGGCGTTCGTCCTCGAGGCGGACGGAGCGCGCGCGCGGTGGAGCGTCAGTGGCCCTCATTTCGGCGGCTGGGAGATCTACCATCTCAAGGGATCGCCGGCGGACCCGGATCGCCTGTACGTGTCGCAGGGCACCGGCTGGTTCGGCCAGTTGATCCAGCGCTCGGACGACGGCGGCAGGACCTGGGAGCCGGTGGGCAACCAGTTCGCGTATGACGGCGTCACCGGCACGCACCTCTGGTATGACGGCACGCCCCACCCGTGGGAGTTCGCACGCGTCTGGCACCTCGAGCCATCGTCGACCGACCCGGACACCGTCTACGCCGGAGTCGAGGACGCGGCGCTGTTCCGCACGATCGACGGCGGCCGGTCGTGGCACGAGCTGGCCGGGCTGCGCACCCACGGATCGGCATCCTCCTGGCAGCCGGGTGCCGGAGGCATGTGCCTGCACACGATTCTCCTCGACCCGACCCATCCCGAGCGGATCTTCGTCGCGATCTCGTCGGCCGGAGCTTTCCGGACCGACGATGCCGGCAAGACGTGGCGGCCGATCAACCGGGGTCTCAAGTCGGAGGGCATTCCCGACCCCGCCGCCGAGGTCGGGCACTGCGTGCATCGCATCGCGGTGCACCGCTCGCGTCCCGGCGTGCTGTTCATGCAGAAGCACTGGGACGTCATGCGGAGCGACGACGGCGGCGAGAGCTGGCACGAGGTGAGCGGGAACCTGCCCAGCGACTTCGGCTTTCCCATCGACGTGCACGCGCACGAGCCGGAGACCATCTACGTCGTGCCGATCAAGAGCGACTCGGAGCACTACCCCCCGGAGGGCAAGCTGCGCGTCTACCGGAGCCGCACCGGCGGAAACGAGTGGGAGGCGCTCACCAGGGGGCTTCCGCAGAGCGACTGCTACGTGAACGTGCTGCGCGACGCGATGGCCGTCGACTCGCTGGATTCGTGCGGCGTGTACTTCGGCACCACCGGCGGGCAGGTATACGCCTCGGCGGACGCCGGGGACACGTGGTCGCCCATCGTCCGCGATCTTCCCGCCGTGCTGTCCGTCGAGGTGCAGACGCTGCCATGATCCGGGTCGTCCTCCCGGCCCACCTGCAGAAGCTGGCGCACGTCGAGCGCGAGGTGGCCCTCGACGTCGAGGGCGCGATCACGCAGCGGGCCGTCCTCGACGCGCTCGAGGCGCGCTATCCGATGCTGCGCGGGACGATTCGCGACCACGAGACGAAGCGGCGGCGGCCGTTCGTGCGCTTCTTCGCCTGCCAGGAGGACCTCTCGAACGAGGCGCCGGACATGCTGCTGCCCGAGGCGGTCGCGACCGGGGCCGAGCCGTTTCTGGTCGTCGGCGCGATGGCCGGCGGCTAGCAGTCGGAGGCCGCATCCAGATGCGACGAGCGAAGGAACGCGATGAGCGGCGGAGGATTCTCCGGGGAGCGGCTCGGCCGCATGCACGAGGTGATGGCCGGCCACGTCGAGCGCGGTAACGTGCCCGGTCTCGTGACGCTGGTCAGCCGGCACGGCGACGTCCATGTCGACGTGATCGGGACGAAAGCGCTCGGCGGCGGGGACCCGACGCGGTGCGACACGATCTTCCGGGTCACCTCCATGACCAAGCCGGTCACCGCGGCGGCGGCGATGATCCAGGTGGAGGAATGCAGGCTGCGGCTGACCCGGCCGAGGACATGGCCGCGATCCTGATGACCCAGCGCGCGGGTTTTCCTCAGATGTCGGGCGTCTACCTCGACGTCTGGACGTCGGCGTACCAGGCGATCGCCGACTGAGCCGTGGCGTGTCGATTTCGCGGATGCCGGTTCGTCGTCCTGTCGAGCGCGGCTTGACGGCCGATCGAGATCTCCCGGAAGGCCAGCTCCGAACCCGGAAACACGAGGAGAGACGACGATGCGATTCTTGATGATGGTGAAGGCGAACGAGGACTCCGAAGCCGGCGTCATGCCGGACGACGCGCTCATCGCCGAGATGGGGCGGTACAACGAGGAGCTGGCGAAGGCGGGCGTCCTCCTCGATCTCTCCGGGCTCCAGCCCAGCTCCAGGGGCGTGCGGATCAGGTTCTCCGGAGGCAAGCGCACCGTGATCGACGGCCCCTTCACGGAGACCAAGGAGCTGATCGCCGGCTACTGGCTGATCCAGGTGAAGTCCAGGGAAGAGGCGATCGAGTGGGCCAGGCGCGCTCCGGCGCCTCACGGCGAGGGAGCGGAGGGCGAGATCGAGCTCCGGCAGCTGTTCGAGCTGGAGGACTTCGCTCCCAGCGAGGCGATCGACCGCGCGCGCGAGCTCGAGAAGCAGCTCGCGAGGAGCAAGTAGCCCGATGTCTCTCGAGCTCTACTTCCACCCGCTGTCGTCGTTCTGCCAGAAGGTGCTCATCGCGCTGTACGAGAACGAGACGCGCTTCGTGCCGCACGTCGTCGACTTCGGCAACGAAGCGTCCAGCGCGAAGCTCAGGAAGCTGTGGCCGGTCGGGAAGATTCCCGTGCTGCGCGATGAGGCCAGGGATCGCACGGTCCCCGAGTCCAGCACCATCATCGAGTACCTGGCGCAGCACTACCCGGGCGGGACGAAGCTCGTCCCCGCGGATCCGGATCTCGCCCGGCAGACGCGCCTGGTCGATCGCTTCTACGACCTGCAGGTGAACGTCCCGATGCAGAAGGTCGTCACCGACCGGCTCCGGCCGGAGGGACAGCACGATCCGTACGGCGTCGAGCAGGCAAAGGCGGCGCTGCGGACCGCGTACGGCATGATCGAGCAGGGAATGGACGCGAAGACCTGGGCCATGGGCGATGACTTCACCATGGCCGACTGCGCCGCCGCGCCGGCGCTGGCCTATGCCGACATGGTGCTGCCCTTCGGCGACGAGCACCCGCACGCGGTGGCGTACCTGGCCCGCCTGCAGGAGCGCCCGTCATTCGCCCGCGCGATGCGGGAAGCGGCGCCTTACCTCGCTCAGTTCCCGAAGTAGCGCGATCTAGCCCCCCGGCGCCCAAAGCACTTTCGAGCAGAGGAGAGACCCGATGAGCGTGACACCCTATTTGACGTTGACGGACGCGAAGGCCGCCATCGACTTCTACGTCAAGGCCTTCGGCGCGGTGGAGCAGTTCCGCCTGCCGGCGGACGACGGGAAGAAGATCATGCATGCGGTGCTGAGCGTCGCCGGGGGCACCGTCTTCCTGAGCGACATGGGACCGAGCCAGCAGCCGGCGAGCGTCGCGGTCGCCCTCGGCCTCGAGAACGCGCAGGCCGTGGATGCCCTGGCGACCCGGGTGGCCGAAGCGGGGGCTACCATCAACTTCGGGCCGCAGGACATGTTCTGGGGCGACCGCTTCGCCGAGCTGACCGACCCCTTCGGTCACCGGTGGCTACTGAGCGCGCCCAAGGCCTGAAACCCGAAGGATGGTGCAATGCCGTATCTGATGCTGATCATGGAAGACCCGGACATGAGGCGGAGCCGGCGACCCGAGGAGGGGCGGCGGGCCCGCGATCGCATGTCGCAGTTCGCCGATGGCTTACGGGCGCGCGGCGTGCTCCGGGCCTGCGAATCGCTCACGTCCGATGCCCAGGGCGCCCGCATCCAGGTTCGAGGCGGTAAGCGGAGCGTCGTCGACGGTCCGTTTGCGGAATCGAAGGAGATCGTCGGAGGCTTCTTCCTTCTCGACTGTCGGACCAGGGAGGAGGCGGTCGCGATCGCCAGCGAGTGCCCCGCCACGGAGTGGGCGACCGTCGAGGTGCGCGAGCTGGGGCCGTGCTGGGAGGGCAACGAGTGACGCCCGCCGCCGAACGCTTGCACTAGCGGAGGAAGATGCTGTGATCGGAGGCCGTGCCGGCTTCCGATATCCAGCGCGCGATCGACGCGGTCTGGCGGATAGAGTCCGCGCGGCTCATCGCCGGACTCGCGCGCATCGTACGCGACGTCGGCGTGGCCGAGGACCTCGCCCAGGAGGCCCTGGTCGCCGCGCTCGAGCGGTGGCCGGAGTCGGGCATCCCGGACAAGCCGGGCGCCTGGCTCATGGCCACGGCCAAGCATCGCGCCATCGACCTGCTGCGCCGCCGCACGCTGCTCGAGCGCAAGCACGAGGAGCTCGGCCGCGAGCTCGAGGTGGAGCGCGAGCTGGCCGCGCCGGATCTCGATGCCGCGATCGACGATCACATCGGCGACGATGTCCTGCGGCTGGTCTTCATCGCCTGCCATCCCGTGCTCTCGACCGAGGCGCGGGTGGCGCTCACCCTCCGCCTCCTCGGCGGCCTGACCACCGAGGAGATCGCGCGCGCATTCCTCGTACCGGAGTCGACGGTCGCCCAGCGCATCGTCCGGGCCAAGCGGACCCTGGCCGAGCAGCACGTGCCCTTCGAGGTGCCCCGCGGCGCCGAGCTCGCGGCCCGGCTCTCGTCCGTTCTCGAGGCCGTCTACCTCGTCTTCAACGAAGGCTACTCGGCGACCGCCGGTGACGACTGGATGCGACCGGCGCTGTGCGACGACGCGCTCCGCCTCGGCCGTATCCTGGCCGGTCTGATGCCGGAGGAGGCGGAGGTCCACGGCCTCGTGGCCTTGATGGAGATCCAGGCGTCGCGCGCCCGGGCACGCAGTGGTCCCTCGGGAGAGCCCGTGCTGCTGCTCGATCAGAACCGTGCGTTGTGGGACCGCGTCCTGGTGCGTCGCGGTCTCGCGGCGCTCGAGCGGGCCGGGGCGCTCGGCGGCGCCCAGGGTCCCTACGCGTTGCAGGCCGCGATCGCCGCCTGTCACGCCCGGGCCCGGACGGCGGCGGCCACCGACTGGGCGCGCATCGCGGCGCTCTACGAGGCGCTCGTCCGGCTCACGCCTTCCCCCGTCGTGGAGCTCAATCGCGCGGTCGCGGTCGCGATGGCATCGGGGCCGGCCGCGGGTCTCGAGCTGGTCGATGCGCTGACCTCGGAGCCGTCGCTGCGAAGCTACCATCTCCTGCCGAGCGTGCGCGGCGAGCTCCTCGCGAAGCTCGGCCGCTTCGACGAGGCGCGGGCGGAGTGCGAACGCGCTGCCTCCCTCACGCGCAACGCCCGCGAGCGCGACCTGCTCCTCGCGCGCGCCGCGGCCTACGCCCGCGGCTCGGCGGAGCTGTCGGCGACCTAGAGCGGGATCGACGCTCGAGCGAGCCCGGTCGCTACTCCGGTTGGGTCGCGCTCGCCTACCGGGAGGCACTGGCCCGCGACAAGTCAGGCTCCAGCGAGGCGATCGGCGTCCGCTGTACCCGCGCGACCCAGTAGAAGATGAGCGGCGTGAGGACGACGGTTGGAGCCAGCCAGACCACGAACGCCGGTTCGAACCGGATGTTGACCACGGCGAACGCGGTGAGCGCCGCGATGGTTGCACCCAGCATCCTGCCGAGGTGAACCGTGATGCGAAGAACTCCCCGATATCGAGCGCCTCGCAGGAGCCACAGGTCGGTGAATGAAAGGGCACCGCCGATGGTCCCGAATACGAGCAGCACGATCCCCATGTGGTCTCCCGATCGGATCAGGGCGAGTCCCCTGGCACCCATCGCGACCGCCGCGACGACCATCACGATCGCTGCCGCCCAGTCCAGCCCGGTGGCAACCCCGGTGCGATTCCGCGCTCGGAGCCAGCCGGTGCCGGCAAGGTAGAAGCTGAAGATGGCGATGAGCAGGAGGAACAGGTTCGGCCTGATCAGCGTCATCGGAACTGCCGTGAGGAAGACCCCCAGCATCGCGATCACGAAGGCTCTTCCGGAGTAGGCGTGCCAACGGCCGCCCTTCGAGGTGGCAAGCGCGATGGCAGCGCTCAGCAGGGCGGTGGTCCCGCTCGCGATGTGCAGCGGGAGGAGAACGTCATACATGGGGCGAGCCTCGCGCCACGGTGCTGATCGGTTGGAGACGCGGTTTCATGGGCGCGGCGCTTCTCTCACGCCAGCTCCGGCGCCAGCCGCCACAGGAACGTCCCGACGACGAGCGCCCACACGAGCAGCGCGCAGCTCGCGGGCATGCTGAGGTTCATGGCGAGCGCGGAGAACCCGGTGTACGCCTGCGCGACGCCCGCGGCGACGGTGGCGAGCGCTGCGATGAGACCGAGGCGGCCGAGCCAGCGCGGGAACCGGCGGCTGCACAGCATCGCGATGCCGAACGCCGAGAGGGTGAGTCCGAACAGCACGCCGAGCAGGCTCGCCATGCCGACCTCGATCTGGCGCACGGCGAAGGCTCCCTCGAAGGCGCGCGCACGGGAGTCGCCGGCTGCCTGCATCCAGCGCGTGACCATCACTCTGAG
Organism: uncultured delta proteobacterium; assembly: GCA_963815115.1. GTDB lineage: Bacteria > Desulfobacterota > Binatia > DP-6 > DP-6 > CAVQLX01. The sequence continues at coordinate 230,200 of CAWFFN010000009.1, forward strand.
CGCCACGCCGTCGACCGCCTGGAGGCCGGCTGCTGCCGCGACGCTCGCTGCCGTTCCGGCGACCCCGATCCGGCCCCAGGCTGCTGCGGGCCCCGCTTCCATCGCTGCCGCCAGCGCCACCAGGGCGACGGCGAGGATGGCAATGCCGGTGAACTGGCCGAGGTGGCTGGCAACCCAGAGACGGTCGGCGGCGTACTCGGCGAACGCCGCCGGCGCGTCGTTCGGATCGGCGCTCATCGGGTGGAGCAGCGTCGCGACGAACAGCGTCACGGCGCCACCCACGGCCGCCACGGCGCCGATTCGCACCAGATGTTGCGGGGTGCTCACACGGATTCGGGCTTCCGCGGTCGGCGGCCGCCGTCTCCGCGGCGTTCGCCGATGACCCGTCCGCGGGACGGGAGATCGACCCGCAGCAGCGGAAGGGCACGGCCCTTCGGTGTCGACGGAACCTCTCCGACCCGCCGCGCTCCCATGCGGCGATAGAACCCCTCCGCGTTCGGGTCCGAGGCCACGTCGAGCCGCGTGACCCGCATGACGTGAAGGCGGCGGACGAGGTGCGCGAAGAGCGCCCGCCCGACGCCGGCGCGGATGCGCCTCGGGTGCACCCACAAGTGCTCGAGCTCCCTCACCGGACCCGTGCCCGAGATCGCGTAGAAGCCGACGACCTCGCCGCCGTGGGCGGCGCAGTACACCGGGTGGCGATCGATGAAGCCCGGGGTGACCGTGAGGTCGCGTTGCCAGAGTCGGAGGAGCCTCTCCGGATATCCCCAGTAGCGCTTCGCCGCGTGGGCGACCCGGGTCAGGGCGGCGGCATCGGCTCGTCGGGCCCTTCGGATCGGGGCGTTCATCGAGTATCCCTCGGGGCGTCCCTCGTGAGCGCTTCGGGGCTCGGCCATGTGTAGCGGCAGCTGCGGCCGGTTCCTCCACCAGGGTTGGCGACGTCCGCAGTCCCCGCGTTGGCCGCCCCGAGCCCTTCGTAGAATCGTCTCGCCGCCTGGTTGGCCTCCCACACCCACAGGTAGACACCACGGTCTCCGTGGGACGCCGCGAGCCACGCGCCGGCGTGCCTCATGAGACCGGAGCCGACCCCCGCTCGTCGATGGTCGTGTGCCACGTGCAGGTTGTCGATGAAGGAACCCCACCGGGGATCCTGACCGCCGTAGGCACAGACGAAGCAGACGACCCGGGCGCGATCCGTGGCCAGGGACACGAGCTGATTTGGCGGCGGGCGGTCGAGCCGCTCTCGCCATGCCTCCTGCCGGTCGGCAAGAACATCCCCGTCGAGAAACTCGTCGCGAAAATTTCCCCGGTAGGTCCGCCGCCAGCTGTCGGCGTGGAGCTGTGCGATGGCCTCGGCATCCTTTTCGCTGGCAATTCGATACTGCACGAGCCCGACGACCGTAGGCGACGCTCGCATCCGCCGCAACGGGCCGGTCAGGCTGCGTCACGCGCTCTGGCCGGTAGTTCGAGATCGAGCCGCGAGGGCTTCCATCGGCCGCCCGGATGCGGCACGTCCGTTCCATGGACACCCCGGAGATCATCGCGCAATTCGCCAAGATGCTGGAGAACCTCGACCGCTGGCTGGAGGCGGGCACCGCGTTCGCGGAGAAGAAGAAGTTCGCCCCGGACGTGCTCGCGCAGTCGCGCCTGGCCCCCGATCAGTACGAGCTGATCCGGCAGGTGCAGTCGGCCTGCGATGCCGCGAAGTACGCCGCCGGCTATCTGTCGGGGCAGGCGGCGCCGTCGCATCCCGACACGGAGAAGACCGTCGAGGAGCTGCGCGCGCGCGTCCGGACCTGCGTCCAGTATCTCCGCAGCGTGAAGCCGTCGGAGTATGCCGGTGCCGCAGACCGGCGCGTGGCTCCTCCCTGGATTCAGGGGAAGTGGTTCCGCGGCGCCGACTATCTCGCCCAGGTCGCCGTCCCCAACTTCTACTTCCACGTGACGATGGCGTACGCCATCCTGCGCCACAACGGGGTCGATCTCGGCAAGATGGATTTCATCGGGTCGCTGCCCGTTCGCGACGCCTGATCGGCTCGGGCTGCTCATGCGGCTCGAGCGCATCCCGTGGGACGGCCCGGGCGCTCCCTCGGAGGCGACCTTGCGCAGCCGACTCGAGGCCGAGGGCTTCGGGGTCTTCTGCTGGCGCGACGAGGCCGGCGCCGCCTACACGGCGCACGCGCACGACCACGACGAGAGCCTCTGGGTGGTCGACGGAGAGATCACCTTCGGCGCCGGCGGCGCCGAGCTCCGTCTCGGCCCCGGCGATCGCCTCATGCTGCCGCGCGGCACCGTGCACACGGCGAGGGCCGGTCCGCGCGGCGCAACCTATCTGATCGGCGAGCGCTAGCCGGCTGTCGCGCGGGGCGGCGGCGCCCGGCTCGCGCGCCGACGTTGTCTTGACAGTGCCGGCTGCGGGAGGACAGTGTCGCGCCGCATGCGCAGGGCCGCGAGTGCGCTCCTCTGGATCCTGGTCGCGCTCGCCGGCGCGACGGCGATCGCGGTCCTGGCGCTGGCGCGCGGCGAGCACGTGAACGCCGTCTGGTTCGTGATCGCCGCGGCCGCCTGCTACACGCTCGCCTACCGCTTCTACAGCGCGTTCTTCGCAGCACGCGTGTTCGCGCTCGACGATGCGCGCGCGACGCCCGCCGAGCGGATCAACGACGGCCGCGATTTCGTTCCCACCAATCGCTGGGTCGTCTTCGGGCATCACTTCGCGGCCATCGCGGGACCGGGACCGCTCATCGGCCCGACGCTGGCAGCACAGTTCGGCTACCTGCCGGGCACGCTGTGGATTCTCTTCGGGGTGGTGCTGGGCGGCGCGGTGCAGGATCTCTGCATCCTCTGCGGCAGCCTGCGTCGCGAGGGGAGCTCGCTCGGGCAGATGGCCAAGGACGAGATCGGCCCGCTCGCGGGGTTCACGGCCCTGGTCGGCGTGTTCGCCATCATGGTGATCCTGATCGCCGTGCTGGCGCTCGTCGTCGTGAACGCCCTCAACCACAGCCCGTGGGGGACGTTCACCGTCGCACTCACCATCCCCATCGCCATGCTGATGGGCTGGTACATGCGGGTGGTCCGCCCGCATGACGTCGCCGGCGCCACCATCGTCGGGCTCGTGCTGCTCGCCGTCGCGCTCGTCGGCGGGCGCTGGGTGGACCAGCATCCGGTCCTCGGGCCGATGCTCACGCTGAGCGCGCCGGCGCTCGCGTGGTGGATCATCGCGTACGCCTTCGCGGCGTCGGTGCTGCCCGTCTGGCTCCTCCTCGCGCCGCGCGACTACCTCTCGACCTTCGTCAAGCTCGGCACGATCGCCGCCCTCGCCGTCGGCATCGTCGTGCTGCGGCCGGACGTGCACCTCCCGGCGGTCACGCGCTTCGTCGACGGCTCCGGACCGATCTTCGCGGGCAAGGTGTTCCCGTTCGTCTTCATCACCATCGCCTGTGGCGCCATCTCGGGATTTCACTCCCTGATCTCGTCCGGCACGACACCGAAGCTGCTCCGGCGGGAGACCGACGCGCCCATGATCGGGTACGGCGCGATGCTGCTCGAGTCGTTCGTCGCCGTGATGGCCATGGTCGCCGCGGCCGCCCTCGAGCCCGGCGTCTACTTCGCCATCAACAGCCCCGCCGGCGTCGTGGGGACCGAGCCCGCTGCCGCCACGGCCACGATCTCGAGCTGGGGCTTCGCCGTCACCCCGGAGCAGATGGCCTCGCTGGCGCACGAGATCGAGGAGCGCACGCTCTTCGCGCGCACCGGTGGGGCGCCGAGCCTCGCGGTCGGCATGGCGCACATCTTCTCGCGCGTGCTGGGCGGCACCGCCCTTGCGCTCTGGTACCACTTCGCGATCATGTTCGAGGCGCTCTTCATCCTCACGACACTCGACGCCGGGACGCGTGTCGGTCGCTTCATGCTGCAGGATCTCCTGGGACACGTGTGGGCGCCGCTGGGACGCACGAGCTGGTATCCGAGCGTGCTGCTCTCGAGCGTGCTGGTGGTCGGGGCGTGGGGCTACTTCCTCTACCAGGGCGTCATCGACCCGCTCGGCGGCATCAACATCCTGTGGCCGCTCTTCGGCATTGCCAATCAGCTCCTGGCCGCGATCGCGCTCGTCGTCGCCACCACCGTCATCGTGCGAGCGGGCCGCGCGCGCTACGCCTGGACCACGCTGGTGCCGCTCGGCTGGCTGCTCGCCGTCACCATGACGGCCGGCTGGCAGAAGATCTGGTCTGCCGATCCGAAGCTCGGCTTCCTCGCCGGCGCCGACCATCTGGCGGCGCAGGTGGCAGCCGGCGCGGTGGCGGCGGACAAGGTCGAGCAGATCCGCGCCCAGGTCTTCAACCTGCGGCTCGATGCGGTGGTGACGGGCGTCTTCATGGTGCTGGTGGGGTTGATCGTGGTCGACGCCCTGCGGGTCTGGATCCGCGAGATGCGCGGGCCGCGCCTGTCGCCGGTGCTCGGCCGCGCCGAGGGCTGATCGAGCGATCGGCCAGCGATCAGTCCTGGATCAGGACGGGCGTGCCCACCCAGACCAGGCTGGCGAACTCCTCGATCGCGGCGTTGTCGAGCGAGATGCACCCCCACGTCCAGTCGATGCGCTCGCGGTTCAACCACGGCTTGTCCGTGCCGTGGATGCCGACCGCGCCTCCCACGCCGGCGTGCCCGCTGCCGTACGCGGGCACCATGCCGTCGGCCAGCGCTGTCCGGTAGCGGTTCGAATCCTGGATGTTCGGGTAGTCGAGCAGGAAGAAGTGGCCCCAGCGCTCGTGGGCTCGCTCGCCGATGATCATGTAGAGGCCGGTCGGCGTCCGGTGATCGCCCTCGTACAGCTTGCGCTCGGTGATGCCGCCGTCCCCGAACACCGCCGGATAGCTCCGGATGCGCTGGCCGTAGCGGTAGACGTCGAGGGTGCGGCAGGTCTTGCGGATGACGACGAACGAGGGCTCCTGGGTGGCCCACTCCAGCCGATCCTCGTCGGCGAGGAAGGGCGAGGGCCCGATCTTCTTCTTGGGGGAGGCGCACGCCGTCACCACGGCCACCATCACCACCACCCCTGCCGCGACACGCAGCGCCCGCATGGTGCGTCGCATTGTTACGTAGAACCGGGGCCTTGGGCAAGCCATGCAGGCATCCGGGGAATGTGATACCGCGCCAGCCGTGAGCGAGCAGAGGTCCCTCGGAGCGATCGTGCTGGCGGCGGGTCTGGGGACTCGGATGCGCTCCGCACGGGCCAAGGTCCTGCACGAGCTGGGCGGCATGCCGCTCCTCCACTACCCCCTCGCGGCCGTGGGCGCCCTGGGCGCCGAGCGGGTCGTGGTGGTGGTCGGGCACCAGGCCGAGGAGGCTCGGGCGGCCGCAGAGGCGTCGGGCGTGCGCGGCATCCGCCCGGTGCTCCAGGCCGAGCAACGCGGCACGGGGCACGCCGCGCGCTGTGCGCTGCCGGCACTCGTCGGCTTCACCGGCGACGTCCTGATTCTCTACGGCGACGCCCCGCTCGTGCGTCCGACGACGCTCCGCCGCCTGGTCGAGACGCACCGCGCGGGAGGAGCGGATCTGACGCTGCTCACGGTGCGATGTGCAGACCCCACCGGCTATGGCAGGATCGTGCGCGAGGCCGATGGACGCGTGCGCGGCATCGTCGAGGAACGCGACGCCACCGCGGCCGAGCGCGCGATCACCGAGATCAACCCGGGATTCTACTGCGTGCGCGCCGAGCTGCTGCGGCCTCTCCTCGCCGCGCTGCGGGACGACAACGCGCAGCGAGAGTACTACCTGACCGACATCGTGGGACTTGCGGCGGCGGGCGGGCACACCGTTCTCACCGTGGAGGCGGAGCGGGCCGACGAGGTCGCCGGGATCAATTCACGAGTGGAGCTGGCACGCATGGAAGCGAAGCTCAGAGCGCAGACGGTCGAACGCTTGATGGCGGAGGGCGTCACCTTCGAGGATCCCGAGACCGCGTACGTCGGTCCCGAGGTCGAGATCGGCGCCGACACGGTGATCGGGCCCAACGTCACGCTGCGCGGCCGCACGCGCATCGGCAGGGGCTGCCGGCTCGACGGCACCTCGTGGCTCGTCGATGCGACGCTCGCCGACGGGGTGCGTCTCCTCTTCGGCTGCTGGGTCGAGAAGGCCGAGATCGGCCCGGACGCGCTCGTCGGACCGTTCGCGCGCTTGCGGGAGGGCACGCGGCTCGCCGAGCGCGTGCACATCGGCAACTTCGTCGAGACGAAGAAGGCGGTGATCGGTGCCGGGACCAAGGCGAACCACCTGACCTATCTCGGTGACTGCGAGGTCGGGCCGGACAGCAACGTCGGGGCCGGCACCATCACGTGCAACTACGACGGCTTCCGGAAGCACCAGACCCGCATCGGCGCGCGCGTCCAGATCGGCAGCGACACCCAGCTGGTCGCTCCGGTGACCGTCGCGGACGACGCCTACGTCGGCGCGGGGACGACGGTGACCCGGGACGTGCCGGCAGGCGCTCTCGCCGTGAGCCGGACGCCGGTCAAGCTCGTCGAGGGCTGGGTGAAGCGCTTCCGTGCGCGCAACGGCGCTCCCGCGTCCGGAGCGGCGACGCCGGAGCCGCGCCGGCGCCGGAGGCCCGAGGCGCCGGCCGCAAAGCCGCGCAAGGTCGCCCGCCGGCATCGCTCGGTCGCGAAGCCGAAGGCTGCCAGACGCAGGGGACGCTGAAGCCATGTGTGGAATCGTCGGATACGTCGGTCCCCGGGAGGCTTCTCCCATCCTGGTGTCCGGGCTGCGCAAGCTCGAGTACCGCGGCTACGATTCGGCCGGCCTGGCGACCATCAGCGACCATCACATCGAGGTGCGCCGCTCCGTCGGCAAGCTCGACAACCTCGACGCCATGCTGCGCGCGCAACCGCTGGGAGGCACGCCCGGCGTCGGGCACACGCGCTGGGCGACGCACGGCCGGCCGTCCGAACAGAACGCCCACCCGCACCGCGCGGGCAAGGTGGTGGTGATCCACAACGGCATCATCGAGAACTTCTTGGACCTCCGGCGCGCCCTGGCGGCGCGCGGTCGGACCATGGCCTCGGAGACCGACACCGAGGTGATCTCGCACCTGATCGACGAGTTCGTGGCCCAGGGCCACGGCCTGGCCGAGGCCACGCGCCGCGCCATCGCGGAGCTGGAAGGGTCGTTCGCCATCGTGGTCCTCTCCGAGAGCGAGCCCGACCGGCTGGTGGCCGCCAAGAACGCCACGCCCATCGTGCTCGGCCTCGGGGACGGCGAGAACTTCGTCGCCTCCGACATCCCCGCCATGCTCGAGCACACCCGCCGCGTGGTCTTCCTCGAGGACGGCGAGGTCGTGGAGCTCACCGCCGATCGCGCGGTCATCACCACCTTCACCGGCCAGCCGGTCGAGCGCGCCCCCAAGGTGGTGGCCTGGGACGCGGTGACGGCCCAGAAGGGCGGCTTCAAGCACTTTCTCCTGAAGGAGATCTACGAGCAGCCGCAGGCGATCATCGACACCATGCGCGGTCGCATCCTCCAGGCGGAGGGCGACGTGCAGCTCGACGTCGAGGTGACGGACAACCTCCCCACCGACGTCGAGCGCTGCGTGCTGGTGGCGTGCGGCACCGCATGGCACGCGTGCCTGGTCGGCAAGTTCCTGATCGAGAGCCTGGCCGGCATCCCGTGCGAGGTCGACTACGGCAGCGAGTTCCGCTACCGCGATCCCATCCTCGATCCGAAGACGCTGCTGCTGGTGGTGTCGCAGTCGGGCGAGACGGCCGACACGCTGGCGGCCGTGGAAGCGGGCCGCGAGCGCGGTACGCCGGTGCTCGCGGTGTGCAACGTGGTGGATTCGTCGATCGCCCGGCGATCCAACGGCGTGCTCTACACCCACGCCGGTCCGGAGATCAGCGTCGCCAGCACGAAGGCGTTCACCACGCAGCTCACCGCGCTCTACCTCCTGGCGCTCTACCTGGGGCGGCAGCGCGGCCGGATCGATGCCGACCGCGGCCGCCAGCTCCTGAGCGATCTCGTCGCCCTTCCCGCGCTGGTGAAGGAAGCGCTGTCGCGCGAGAAGCACATCGAGCGCGTGGCCAAGAAGTACGGCCAGGCGCAGGACTTCCTCTACCTCGGTCGCGGCATCAACTACCCGGTGGCCCTGGAAGGCGCGCTCAAGCTGAAGGAGATCTCCTACATCCACGCCGAGGGCTATCCCGCGGGCGAGATGAAGCACGGCCCGATCGCGCTCATCAACGAGGAGCTGCCGGTCGTGGTGCTGATCCCGCACGACGCGGTCTTCCAGAAGACGCTCTCCAACCTGAAGGAGGTCGAGTCGCGCGGCGGGCGCATCATCGTGGTCACGGACGGCAAGACGGACGACCTCGAGGACGTCGCCTGGGAGGTGCTCGAGGTGCCGGCGACCAACCAGCTGCTGACCCCGATCATGCTGACGCTGCCGCTCCAGCTGCTCGCGTACCACGTCGCGGTCTACCGTGGCACCGACGTCGATCAGCCGCGCAACCTGGCGAAGAGCGTCACCGTCGAGTAGGGCGGCGGCTCGCTCACCAGAGTCGCCGGACGCCGTAGCGGTCGAACAGGGCCTCGTTGCTCACGAGCGTCAGGCCCTCGATCTGAGCCTGCGCAACGAGCATGCGGTCGAACGGGTCACGGTGCGGTCCGGGAAGGGCACCGGCACGCTGCGCGTGCCGGACGCTGATGGCGAGATCGCGGAAGCTCTGGTCGTCCAGGTATCCCAGCAGGTCGTCGAGCAGCGGACCGACACGATCCAGCTTCCCCAACCGGTGCTTGGTCGCGATCTCCCACGCGCTGGCCGCACTCACGAACACGTCGTTCGCCTCCTCTGCGATCGCCGTGCGAGCCGGTCGGGAGAGCTGGCCCGCGCCGCCCGCCCACCAGAGCAGGGCGTGCGTGTCGAGAAGCAGCCGCACGGTTCGCCGTCACACGCCCCAGCGCTCGAGCTCGTCCGGGGGAAGCGGCTGGAAGAACTTCTTCCCGACGAACACCTTGCCGCGAAGGGCGCCGAAGCGCCGCCCGCCGCGCGGCCCCCGGGCAATCGGGACGAGGCGTGCGACCGGGATCCGCCCCCGCGCGATGACGACCTCCTCTCCACGCTCCACCCGCTCGAGGAGCCGGGACAGGTGAGTCTTGGCCTGGTGCACGGTAACCGGCACGGCGGCGGACTTCCTCATGACTAAGGTAGGTTAGTCCACCAGTGAAGGAGCCGTCAACCGCCCCTCAGAACCGCTGGCAGGGGACCCGCGTCAGCGCGTCGATTCCCACCACCGCCGCGTTCAGCAGGGTACCCACCTGCTGAGGGCCGAAGGCCTGCGGGCCGCCTTGCACGACCGCCGCCAGGTCGTGCTGGATCTGGAGGAGCGCCGCCCGGTCCGCCGGCGTGAACAGCCCTTGATCGGGGAGCGACAGGCTGAACACGCGGTTGACGTTCACCGCGTCGGCGTACGTCGCCAGCGCCGGGTTCGGATCGCGGAACGGCGGCGGAGCAACCGTCTCCGCGAGGGCGGCGGTGAGGCGGAAGGCGATCCTGCTCTGGATCGCCAGCTTTCTGGTGTCGACGACGTCGAAGGTGTCGCCCGTGGTGTGGTAGCAGCCGCCGGTCGAGTCCGAGAAGAATACGGTCGGCACCCGGCCGCGGAGGACGAAGTTCGCGTAGTCGCTGCGGAGCTGGCCGAAGATGAAGCTCACCGGCAGGGTCTCGAGCTTCTCCGCGGCGACCGCCTGGGTGACGAACGCGCCGAGCGCGCTGCCACCGGTCTCGGCGCCCACGGAGAAGCTGACGCGGCGGAGCGTCGGGAGCAGGTTGGCCCCCTGGATGTCGAAGTTCACGTAGGCGGTCGTCTGCGCGAGCGGCACCAGCGGGTGCAGCACGTAGTACAGCGAGCCGAGGAGGCCGTCCTCCTCGGCGTCCCAGAGGGCCAGCACCACGGAGCGCCGCGGAGGCCGGGCGAGCCTGGTCAGCGCCCGCCCGACGCCGAGGACCGCCCCGACGCCAGCGGCGTTGTCGGTGGCTCCGGGACAGATCGCACCACCCGGCGGAATGCCGCTCGAGCAGCGTCCGGACGCGAGGCTGCGCGAGTCGAGGTGGTCGTAATGGCCGCCGACGATGACGTACTCGTCGGGCAGCTCCCGGCCCCGGATCACCGCCAGGAGGTTGGTGCCGGCCTGGCCCGACTGCTCGAACGGCTGCCGGAAGGCATCGTCGCCCGTGGCGGCCGCATTCAGCCCCGTGCCCAGCCGGCGCAGCTTGCGGATCAGCAGGCGCTGGGCGTGGTCCGATTCGGGGGTATCGTTGTCGCGGCCCCGGAACATCTGGCCGGAGAGGCGCTTCACGATGGACCGGACACCCTGCCTCGCCTTCTCGGCGGCATGGTCGACATCGCTCGCCTGTGCGGACGCGGACCGGGGCAGGGCGCCGGCGAGCAGCACGAGGGCGAGCAGGCGCGCCAGCCGCATGTCCGCGGCCGCTATCACGCGGGCCGCGCGGGGGACAACCTGTCGGGGGTGCGGGCTGGCCTCCGCCTGGGCCGGCGGTTATCATCGTCCCGGTGCCGCAGAGGCGTCACGGATCCGCGATCGTCCCCATCGAGGAGGCGCTGGAGGAAATCCGCGCCGGCCGCATGATCATCTTGATGGACGACGAGGACCGCGAGAACGAGGGCGACCTGTGCGTGGCCGCCGAGCGCGTCACGCCCGAGCACATCAACTTCATGGCCACGCACGGCCGGGGGCTCATCTGCCTCTCGCTCACCGAGCAGCAGTGCGACCAGCTCGGGCTGCCGATGATGGTGCGCGAGAACCGGGCGCCCCTCGGCACCGCGTTCACGGTCTCGATCGACGCCCGCCACGGCATCGGGCGGGGCATCTCGGCCGTCGATCGCGCGGCGACCATCCGGACCGCCATCTCGCCGGACGCGACCCCGGGCGACGTCGTCACGCCCGGCCACGTCTTCCCGCTGCGCTCGCGGCGCGGGGGCGTCCTGGTGCGTGCCGGCCAGACCGAAGGAGCGGTCGACCTGGCGCGGCTCGCCGACCTCGCTCCGGCGGGCGTCATCTGCGAGATCATGCGCGACGACGGCAGCATGGCGCGCCTGCCCGACCTGGAGGGCTTCGCGCGCCGACACGGCCTCAAGATCGCCACCATCGCCGAGCTCATCGCCTATCGCAGCGCACACGACACGCTCGTCCACTGTGTGGCCGAGGCGCCGCTCTCGACCTCCCGGGGCGGACAGTTCCGGGCGCTCGTCTACACCACCGACATCGACGACAACGAGCATCTCGCGCTCGTGAAGGGCGACGTCAGCGGCCCCGAGCCGGTGCTCGTGCGCCCGCACCTGGAGTACCTGCCCGGCGACATCTTCGGCTACGCGCCCCGCGACACGCGCGCGCTCCTGCATCGCGCCATGGAGCGCATCGCCGACGAGGGTCGAGGGGTCATCCTCTATCTGCGACGCTCGGGCCGCGGGCTCGACGTGTTCGACGTGCCCGAGGGCGGCAGTCCGGGGGCGCCGAGCACCGGCTTCGCATCGCCCCGCTCCAGCATCTTCCGCGACTTCGGGATCGGGGCCCAGATCCTGCGCGACATCGGCGTGCGCAAGATCCGCTGGCTCACGAACAACCCGCTGCGGCTGGTCAGCCTTCCCGGCTACGGCCTCGAGATCGTCGAGTGGGTGCCACTGTCCGCCGAGGCTGGCAGCCGCCCGGTCGAGCCGGCGCCGTCGAAGGTCGTCCCGCTGCGCTGACGCCCGTGGTGCGGCGACGTCTCACATCCGGGCTGCTCGCGGCCCTTCTGCTCTCCGTCGTGCCGGCGCTCGCCCGGGCTGCCGCGCCCGAGCCGGTGAGCGCGCGCCTGCGCGCGGAGGACGCCGAGGCCGTGGTCGAGCTCACGATCACTCCCGGGTGGCACGTGAACGCGCACACGCCGCGCGACGAGTTCCTGATCCCGACGACGCTGGAGTTCAGCCCGCCCCCCGGCCAGCAGGTCGCGGAGGTCACATGGCCCAGGCCGGTGGAGCGCGTGCTGGCCATCTCGCCGGGCATGCCGCTCCTGCTCTACGAGGGAAAGGTGCGGCTCAGCGCGCCGCTCAGCGGGACGGCCGCCGCCGCCGGTCCGCCGCTGCGCGCCCGGCTCCGCTTCCAGGCCTGCAACGACACCACCTGCCTGCCGCCGCGGACGCTCGAGCTGACCGCCGAAGAGAAACCGCGCGGTGCTGCGGCCGGGAACGGGAACGCGGTCGCGGACGCGGTCGCACGCTGGGGCTGGGGCGTCACCTTCCTGTGGGTCGGGCTGCTCGGCCTGGCGCTGAATCTCACCCCGTGCGTCTACCCGATGATCTCGATCACCGTGGCGTTCTTCGGCGGGCGCACCGCCGCCGAGTCCACCCGGGTGGGCCACGCGCTCCTCTACGTGCTCGGCATCTGCCTCACGTTCTCGGCGCTGGGTGCGGCCGCGGCGCTCACCGGATCGCTCTTCGGTGCGGCCATGCAGCAGCCCGCCGTGCTGGCGGGGATCGCAGTCCTGATGGTGGCGCTCGCGCTCGGCAACTTCGGGCTCTACCAGGTGCGCCTGCCGTCCGTGCTCGTCCAGGCCGCGGGGCGTGCCGGCGAGGGGGCGCTCGGTGCCTTCATGATGGGGCTCACCATGGGCGTCGTGGGCGCGCCGTGCATCGGTCCCATCGTCGCCGCCCTGCTGCTCTACGTCGGAGCCACGCAATCCGCGTGGCTCGGCTTCGCCCTGTTCTTCACGCTCGGTCTCGGGATGGGGCTGCCCTACGTCGGTCTGGCGGCCGCCGCCGGCCGGCTGCGACGGCTGCCGCGCAGCGGCGCCTGGCTCGGCTGGATGGAGCGCCTGTTCGGCTTCGTGCTCCTCGGTCTGGCGCTGCACTTCGTCACGCCGCTGCTCGCGCCCTGGCTCGTGCGGGTCCTATGGACGATGCTCCTGGTGGGCGCCGGCGTCGTGCTGGGCTTCCTCGGGTCGGTGAGCGGCGAGCCGGTGGGGTACCGCTGGGGACGCCGGCTCGCGGGCGTGGCGGCCGTGGTGGTGGGGCTGAGCGGTCTCCTCGTCGCCGAGGCGGAGAGTCCCATCACCTGGGTGCCGTTCTCGGATCAGTCCCTGGCGCACGCCACGGAGAGCGGGCGGCCGGTGCTGATCGACTTCCAGGCCGCCTGGTGTCTGCCATGCCGCGAGATGGAGCGAACCACCTTCCGCGATCCCGCGGTGGTGCGCGCGCTGCGTGACTTCACCAACCTGAAGGCCGACGTGACCGCGCAGGACGAGCGCGCCGAGGCGCTCATGGGTCACTGGGACGTGCCCGGCGTGCCGACGTACGTCCTGCTCGGCCCGGACGGTCGTGAGCGGCGGCGCTTCATCGGCTTCGTGCCCGTCGACCAGATGCTCGATGGATTGCGGGAGGCTGTCGGAGCAGCGCGTGGCTGACCGGCTCGCGCGCGCCCTGGGACACGGCGGCGCGGTGCGCGCGCTCGCCGCGGTGACGACGGGGCTGGTCGAGGAGGCGCGCCGCCGGCACGACACCGCACCGACGGCGACGGCGGCGCTCGGGCGTGCGCTCACCGGAGCGCTCCTCCTGGCCGGCACCATCAAGCGCGACGAGCGCCTGTCCCTCGAGTTCAGCGGCGACGGCCCGCTGCGCGGCGTGCTGGTCGACGCGACACCCGACGGGGACGCCCGCGGCTTCGTGCTCCGCCCCGCCACCCACGTGCCGCCTCGCGGCGGCAAGCTCGACGTCGGCGGTGCGCTGGGGCGCGGCGTGCTCTGCGTCATGCGCGTGCCGATCGCGGCGGGCACGCTCTACCGCAGCATCGTGCCGCTCGAGTCCGGTGAGATCGGCGCCGACCTGGCGGGATACCTGCTCAACTCCGAGCAGGCACCGGCCGCGGTGGGCGTCGGGGTCTTCGTCGACGTCGACGGTCGCGTCGTGGCCGCGGGCGGCTATCTCGTGCAGGCGCTGCCGGGCGCGAGCGAGCGGGTGCTCGAGTCGGTCGCGGAGCAGGTCGAGCGGGTCGCCTCGCCCAGCGAGATGGTGCGGGAAGGACTCGGGGCGTCCGACATCCTGCGCCGGGTCGTGGGTGACGATCTCTCGCTGCTCGAGGAGCGCGACGTGCGCTTTCGCTGCCGGTGCAGCCGGGAGCGGGTCGCGGTCGCCATCCTGGCGATGGGACGCGGCGAGATCGAGTCGGTGCTCGCCGGAGAGCGGCGCGCCGAGGTCACATGCGAGTTCTGTACCGAGCGCTACGTCCTGGAGGAGGGCGAGCTGCGAGAGCTGCTCGAAGGTGACACCGGGACGGCGTGAGCCGTCAGCCGAGCTCGGCGATCGTCACCCCGCTCCCGCCTGCCTGCGGGTCCGCTTCGCGATACTTCACGCAGTAGGGGCTCGTGGCCAGGAACTCCTGCACCGCCCTGCGCAGCGCACCGGTGCCGACGCCGTGCACGACGCGGATCTCGGAATGGCCGGCGCGCACGGCGCGGTCGAGAAAGACGCCGAGCGCGGCCAGCGCGTCACGGGCTCGCTGCCCGACGAGGTTGATCTCTCCCGGCAGCGAATCGTCGTCGGGACGCTCGACCTGGACTGCCACCCGCTCGCGCGCGGCCGGCGCGTCGACCACGCGCAGCTGCGCCGCGGGGACCTCGAACTTGAGGCCGCCGCGCGCGATGCGCGCCCGCTCGGCGCCCAGCTCGAGCAGCTCCCCCCGGATGCCCCGGCCCACGACCTCGACCGTGTCTCCGGGCCGCGGCGGCCGTCCGGGGGACGGCGGCGCTGCCGCCGGCTCGTGGCTGGCAATCCGCTCCGATGCCTCCGCCACGAAGTTGCGCAGCGGTGCCGGCTCCGGCCTGCGGCGCAGCTCGTCGAGGATCGTCCGTCCCTCCGCCTGCAGCTCGCGCAGGAAGCGCCGCGAAGCCTCGAGGTCCTCGCTCCAGCGCGCTCGCTGGCGCGCACGCAGGTCCGCCTCCAGCGTCTCGGCTGCGGCCCGGACGGCGGCCAGCCGCCGCGTCTCGGCCTCGCTCGCCTCGCGCGCGGCCTCGAGATCGCGCCGGCTCTCCTCCAGCCGCTCCACGGCGCGTGCCACGTCGCGGCTCTCGCCTGCGAGCAGGCGCTCCGCGGTCTCGAGGGCGCGTGCCGGTATGCCGTGGCGGCGGGCGATCGGCAGCGCCAGGCTGTGGCCGATGGTGTGGTAGTCGAGGTGGTAGCGCGGCGCGCCGCTGGCGGGATCGACGTCGAACGCGGCCGCCTCGAGCGCCGGCTCCGCGAGCGCGAAGGTCTTCACCTGCGGGAAGTGGGTCGTGAAAACCAGCAGCGGCCCGCGCGCGAGGAGGTCGGTGAGCACGCCCACCGCGAGCGCGGCACCCTCGACCGGATCGGTGCCCGCGCCCGGCTCGTCGAGCAGCACGAGACACTCCGGGCCGGCGGCGGCCGCGATGGCGGCGAGGTTCTCGGCGTGGCCCGTGAAGGTCGAGATGTCGCGCTCTATCGACTGCTCGTCGCCGATGTCCGCCAGCACCGCCTGGAAGCACGGCAGCCGACTGCCCTCGGCGGCGGGCAGGAACAGCCCCGCCTGCGCCATGAGCGCGCACAGCCCGACCGTCTTGAGTGCCACGGTCTTGCCGCCGGCGTTCGGCCCCGTGATGGCCAGCCCGCGCTGTCCGGAGCGCAGGTGGAGATCGACCGGTACGACCGGCCGGTCGCTCAGCAGGAGCAGCGGATGCCGCGCGGCGCGCAGGAGCACCTGGTCGCCGCCGAGGCCAGGTCGCACGCACGCATGCGTCCGGGCGAAGGCGGCAGCGGCTCCGAGGGCGTCGACGCCCGCCAGCGCCTCCTCCAGGGCGGCCAGCGCCGGCGTGTGCTCGCGGATGTGCGCCGTCAGCTCGGCGCGCACGCGCCGCTCCTCCGCCTCCTCCGTCTTCGAGGCGAGGAGAAGACGGTTGTTCAGCTCGACGGCGAAGAGCGGCTCGACGAACACGGTCTCGTCCGACTGCGAGCGATCCTGCACCACGCCTTCGAACGTCCACGCGGCGGCGGTGCGGACGGGCACCACGTAGCGCCCGTTGCGGACCGTGACGTACTGCTCGCCGACGATGCCGCTGTTGGCCGGGTCGCGCACCACCTTGACGAGCTGATCCTCGAGACGCATGCGCAGCTCGCGTGTCGCCCGGCGCGCGGCGGCGAGCGCGGGGCTGGCGTCCTCGCGAACCTGACCGCCCTCGTCGAGCAGCGCGGTGAGCGCCGCCTCGGCCTCGGGTGCCTCGGGCATACCGTCGGCCGTCGCGGCGAGGTGAGGGAAGCGGTCGGGATCGCGACGCAGGTGCACGCGCACGTGGCGTGCGACCAGGAGGAGATCGCGCACCTCGAGGAGTCGCCGCGTTTCGAGCGCCCCGCCCGCGGGCGCCGCCTGCGCCAGCGCGGGTCCGAGGCGCGGCACGTCGGCGGTCGGCACCGCGCCGGCCTCCGCGGTGAGCGCGACCAGCTCGGCGAGCGTGTCGAGGCGCTGCTCCGCCACCCCGCGATCGGGGACCGGTCGGAACGCGCATGCGGCCTCCCGCCCCGCCTCGGAGCGTGCCAGCGCGGCGATGGCCGCCAGCACGCGCGGCAGCTCGAGGGTCTCGAGATCGCGAGGTCGCACCGTCGGCGATCCTACCGCCTGCCGCGGGTCGGGGGAACGGCAACCAGGGGGAAGGTGGCGCCGCCGTGATGGCGTCTCGTAGTGCGGACGAATCGGTTGTCCCGGCCCGTTGCCGGCGCTAGCTTCCCGCCGTGGCCATGCCCGCCCCTCATCTCGAGTGGAACGACGTGATGCAGGTACCGTCCAGCGTCCGCCTTCCGATCGAGCTGGCCCCCCCGGAGAACTTCGACCCGACGCGACCCGAGACCTGGCCACGCGTGGAAGGTCGACTCGAGTGGGTGGCCGGGAGGCTGCTCTGGATGCCGCCGTGCGGGGTGAGGCAGTCGAGGCGGGTGTGGGACGTCGTGGCGGCCGTCGATCCGTGGTTGCGGAGTCATCCGGAGTTCGTCGGCGGAACGAACGAGGCCGGGCTGCTGCTCGACGGCGACGTGCGCGCTCCCGACCTGGCCGTCTTCTGCACACGTGACATCGACGAGTCGTCGCCCGGCTACGCCCGGGTGGCGCCGGTGCTGGCCGTCGAGGTGAGCGGCGAGCGAGAGGACGAGACCGCCTTGCGCGAGAAGGCGCGATGGTACCTGGCGAAAGGGAGCGAGGTCGTCTGGCTGGTACTGGCCGAATCGACCGAGGTACTGGTGCTGACCTCGGCGGGGGAACACCGATGCGGTCTGGACGACGTACTGCCCGAACGGCTCTCGCTGCCGGGGCTCGCACCGCGGGTGCGCGATTTCTTCCATCGGGTCAGTGACTCTCCGGCCGGCGGGTGAGCGAGCGGAATTTGACACCCCGCGCGACCGCGTCGTAACCAGGATCGTCTTGCACCCGAAGTACGTCGACATCGACGGCACCGCCGTCCACTACCTGCACACCGGCCCCACCACCCTGCCCGAGGTCCCTCCCGCCCTCGATCGGGGCGTGCTGCTCGTCCTGCTGCACGCCGCCGGCAGCACGGCCGGCATGTGGCGGCGTCAGCTCCTCGGGCTCGAGTCGCAGCACAGTGTGGTCGCGCTCGACCTGCCGGGGCACGGGCGCTCGAGCGGCATCGACGGCCCCGCGTCGGTCGAGGAGAGCGCGGCAGTCGTCCTGCGCGTGCTCGACGCGCTCCGGCTTCGTCCCTGCGTGCTGGTCGGCCGCAGCATGGGCAGCGCCATCGCTCTCGTCCTGGCGTCGCGCGCGCCCGAGCGGGTCCGCGGTCTCGTGCTCGCCTGCAGCGCCGCGCGCTTCACGCTGACCGACGAGATGCTGAGCTCCGCGCGCGACGTCGCCCGCGGCCGCCTGCCGCAGCAGTTCACCACCGACACCTTCTCGCCGGCCACCGGGATCGAGCTGATGCGCGAGGCATGGATGGAGCAGGTGAAGACCGACCCGCGCGTGCGGCTCACCGATCTCCTCGCCTGCCGGGCCTTCGACGGCCGGCCGCTGCTGCCGACGATCCGGGTACCCACGCTGGTCGTCGCCGGTGCCGACGACGGCATCACGCCGGTGGCGCAGGCCGAGGAGCTGGCGGGGGGCATCGCCGGAGCGCGCCTCGAGGTCATCGCGCAGGCAGGTCACCAGGCGCCGCTCGAGCAGAGCGAGCGCTTCAACGAGCTGGTGGCAGGGTTCGCGGGGCGTCTCGCATGAGCATGTGGGGGCGGGTAGCGGTGGCGGGGGTGTACGAGCATCCCACGCGCTTCGCGCCCGACAAGACGTCCTACCAGCTGCACGCGGAGAGCGCGCGCGGCGCGCTCTCCGACGCGGGGCTGACCATCCGCGACGTGGATGGGTTCTGCACGAGCGGGGTGGGTCCGATCGGGATTCTCTCGCTGGCCCAGCACCTCGATCTGCGGCCCCGATGGCTCGATTCGCAGGCCATCGGCGGGTCGTCGTTCGTATCCCATTGCCTGCACGCCGCCGCGGCCATCGCGGGGGGACTGTGCGAGGTGGCGCTCGTCACCTACGGCTCGACCGCGGCGTCGGAGCGCTTCGCGATCGGCACCGGGGGCGGCTTCGCGATGGATCCGCCCGACTACTTCGAAGCGCCGTTCGGTCCCACCATCGTCGGCTCCTATGCGCTGGTCGCGCAGCGTCACATGCACGAGTACGGCACCACGAGCGAGCAGCTGGCCGAGATCGCGGTCACGATGCGCCGGCACGCGGCCGGAAACCCGGACGCCAAGTATCGCGATCCGATCACGGTCGAGGACGTCCTCGCCTCCCGCATCATCTCGTCCCCGCTCCACCTGCTCGACTGCTGCATCATCTCGGACGGTGCCGGCGCGCTGGTGCTCACGTCGGTCGAGCGGGCGCGGGACCTGGCGCAGCCGCCCGTCGTCATTCTCGGCGGCGCCGAGGCCGTGCAGCACCACGGCATCGGGCGCCGGGACCTGCTCGACATCGCCGCCCGGCAGTCGGGAGCCCTGGCCCTCGAGCGCGCCGGCATCCGGCATGCCGACGTGGATTGCGCCATGATCTACGACTCGTACACCATCACGGTGCTCGCCACGCTCGAGGCGCTCGGGTTCTGCGGGCCGGGCGAAGGCGGGGCCTTCTGCGCCGACGGGCGCATCGGGCTCGGCGGCGCGCTGCCGATCAACACCGACGGCGGCGGTCTGTCGTCGAACCACCCGGGCATGCGCGGCATCTTCCTCGTCATCGAGGCCGCCAAGCAGCTCCGCCGCTCGCGCGGCGCAGCGCAGGTGCCCGATGCCGAGCTCGCGCTGGTGCACGGCACGGGCGGCATGCTCGGCCAGCGTCACAGCGGGGTGACGATGGTCCTGGGGCGGGCATGAGCGAGCGCGCGTATCGCAAGCCCGTTCCGCGCGTCGACGAGGAGTCGCGCGGCTGGTGGGAGGCGCTCCAGCGTCACGAGCTCTACGTGCAGCGCTGCCGTGCATGCGGTACGACACGCCTCCCGCCCCGCGCCGTCTGCCCCGCCTGCCTGTCCCCCGACGTCGAGTGGGTACGGGCGAGCGGGCGAGGCACGATCTACAGCTTCACCGTGACCCACCAGAACCAGGTGCCGGGCTTCCGCGAGGAGCTGCCCTACGTGCTCGCGATCGTCGAGCTCGCCGAAGGCCCGCGCATCATGACGAACGTCGTCGGCTGCGGGCCGGATGCCGTGCGCATCGGCATGCCCGTCGAGGTGGTGTTCGACGACGTCACGCCCGAGGTCACGCTGGCGAAGTTCCGGCCGGTGGCATGATTCTCGATCTGCACCTGCACTCGGAGCGCTCGGACGACAGCCGGGCGCCGGTCGAGGCGTACCTGAAGCTGCTGCAGCGCAAGCGGACCGAGCGACCGCTCGACGGCATCGTCCTCACCGAGCACCGCCAGTTCGACCTGGAGCGCGACTTCCGCGAGCTCGAGGATCGCTACGGCCTGCTCATCCTGAACGCCGCCGAGGTCGAGACCGACTACGGCCACGTGCTGGTCTACGGCGTGAACCCCGACATCCTCGCCCGCTTCGACTTCTCCGACGTCCGCCTGCCGGCGCAGGAGGTCATCAACGAGGTCCATCGGCTCGGAGGGGTCGCGCTGCCCTGCCATCCGGGACGTCCGAACGTGGGCCTGTGCGCGCACTACGACGCCAAGGGCCCGCTGGAAGGGGTCGTCGCCGTCGAGGCGTTGAACGGCGGCAGCAAGAAGGGCGAGGACGCCCGCGTCCACGAGCTCATGCAGCGATATGGATACGCCGGCTTCGGCGGCAGCGACTCCCACCTGGTCAGCTTCATCGGCATCGTCGCGACCGAGTTCGAGGCCGACATCCGGAGCATGGACGATCTGGTGCGCGAGCTGCGGGCGGCGCGCTGCCGCCCCGTCGATTTCCGCCCGCGCGCGCCGGCGCCTCCCGCTTGACCGGCAACTCCGGAGCGGGGTAGTTGCCTCCGGTCCGTCTCGCAGCACACGAGAAGCAGGAGGTCATGATGAGGACGCGCACGGCGGTCGCGCTGGGACTCTTCCTGGCGGCGGGAACGGCGGGAGCAGTCCAGCCGACGCCCTTCACCGGATACCTTCACAAGTCGCCCACCCCGGCCCCGGTGCCGGGCGGCACGTCGGTGTTCGTGCTGACGGATACGGCGCCCGTCGGGGCGCCGCCGATCACCGAGCAGGTTTCGGTCATCAAGCAGCAGTCCGCTGCCTTCCCGGCGTTCATCGCACCGCCCTTCACCAAGGACACCCTCCTGCCCATCAAGATCGGGGCGACCGTGAGCCTGTCGGCCAACCTCGGGATGGGCGGATGCGCGCAGATGGATGCCAACGTCCTGCAGATCGACCCGCTCGGCAACGAGACCGTCGCCGCCAACGTGGGGCTGATCGCGGCCACCGTGCCCCAGGGCTCGGTGAACGGCACGGTGGGATTCGCGACCTACCGGCTCACCGCGCCGGGCATCAGCTGCACCCTGCTCGACGGCATTCCCGTGCTGGAGGGCGGTTCGATCGGGCTGCGGCTGATCATGACGAACTCCTGCGACGCGAACCGCACCGTGTCGCTGGCCTACGACGCGGCAGCGGCGGCGTCCGAGGTCGATTTCGTCGTGCCCACGGACGCGGAGGATATGGCGCTGCGGCTGGCCTGCCAGCAGAAGTGCGGGACGGCCAAGCTGAAGGCGGCGGGCGCCAAGGCGAATGCCCGCACGAAGTGCTTCGAGAAGGCGGTCGCGAAGTCGCTGCCGGCCGATCAGCGATGTCTCGACAGGGCGGACGACAGGCTGCTGGTGACATTCCTGAGCATCGAGACGCAGGGCGGCTGCGTGTTCACCGGCGACGCGCCCGCCGTCGAGGGGGCGATCGACTCCGCCATCGGCGCGTTCGTCGGCGCGCTGTCGCCGGCGACGCAGGACAAGGCTGCCGTCAAGTGCGCGAGCACGAAGATCAAGGCCGCCGGTACCAAGGCGGAGGACAGGATCAAGTGTCACGCAACGTCGTTCGGCAAGGGACAGGCGATCGATCCGACCTGCCTCAACAGGGCGGACATCAAGTTCCTGAAGGCCTTCCAGAAGGCCGACGCCAAGGGCGGATGCTCCGTCACCGGTGACGTCGCCGCCATCGAGGCCATCGTCGACGGTCTCGTCGACGACGTCGTTGCTCGGCTCGTGCCCTCGAATCCTACATAGGAGATGGATCGACCCGAGACTTCGTCTCGGGTCGAGCGGAGGCGAGCGTGTGGCGTCCGGTGGGTCGGGCAGGCGCCGTGCCGCGGCCGGCGGAGCCGGCGCGGCAAAACGTGCCATACCTGGGATTGCCGGCGGGTCTACCCGGAAGGAACCGGGGCTGATAGTGCCGCACGCATCGTGCTTCCGAAGCGTCTGCTGATCGCCAACCGGGGCGAGATCGCGATCCGGATCGCCCGTGCCGCAGGCGAGCTCGGCATCGCGACCGTCACCGTCTTCTCGGCGGACGACGCGGCGGCGCTGCACGTGCGCCGGGGAGATCGTTCACGCGCTCTCGACGGCGTGGGTCCAGCCGCCTACCTCGACGGCGCCGGCATCGTCGCCGCTGCCGCGGACGAGGGATGCGACGCCATCCATCCGGGCTACGGCTTCCTGAGCGAGAACGCCGCCTTCGCGCGCCGGTGCCGCGAGGCAGGCATGATCTTCGTCGGGCCGCGGAGCGACCTGCTGGACCTCTTCGGCGACAAGGCGCAGGCCCGCGCGCTCGCGGCGCGTTGCGCGGTGCCCGTGCTCGCCGGAACCTCGGGGCCGACGACGGTCGACGAGGCACGGGCGTTCGTCGCGGCGCTCGGCGAGGGCGATGCGGCGCTGATCAAGGCGGTCGCAGGCGGCGGCGGCCGAGGCATGCGAGTCGTCGCCCGCACGCAGGATGTCGCCGAGGCATGGGAGCGCTGCCGTTCCGAGGCGCTGCAGGCGTTCGGCACGGGCGACCTCTACGTCGAGCGGCTGATGCCGCACGCGCGCCATGTCGAGGTCCAGGTGCTGGGCGACGGCAACGGCGCCGTGAGCCATCTCTGGGAGCGCGAGTGCACGCTCCAGCGGCGCCATCAGAAGCTGGTCGAGGTCGCGCCCGCCCCCGGCCTGGCGTCCGGCCTGCGGGCGCGGCTGCTCGAGGCCGCCCTGCGAGTCGCGCGGGAGGTGCGCTTCGACAACCTCGGCACCTTCGAGTTCCTCGTCGACGCGGCGACCGCTGGCGACGGGGCCGCCTTCGCCTTCATCGAGGCCAATCCCCGCCTGCAGGTCGAGCACACCGTCACCGAGGAGGTCACCGGCGCCGATCTGGTGAAGCTCCAGCTCCGCCTCGCGGCGGGATGCTCGCTGGCCGACCTCGGCCTCGAGGCCGAGCCGTCCGGGCCACGCGGGTTTGCGGTCCAGGCGCGCGTCAACACGGAGACGATCGCCCCGGACGGCAGCGTGCGGCCCGCGGGCGGGACCCTCGGGGTGTTCGAGCTTCCCTCCGGACCGGGCATCCGGGTCGATACCGCCGGCCACGTCGGATACCGGACCAACCCGCGCTTCGACTCGCTGCTCGCCAAGGTGGTGGGCCACACGACGGCGGCAAGCTTCGCAGAGGCGGTGGGGCGCACGGCGCGCGCGCTGGACGAGTTTCGCATCGAGGGCGTCGCCACGAACGTCGGCTTCCTGCGCCGCCTGCTGGCACACCCCGAGGTGCTCGCGAACCGCATCGATACCGGGTTCGTGACCGAGCACGTCGCCGAGCTCGCGGCTCCCGGCGGCGGCCCCGGCGGTAGCACGTCATCGGCCGCGTTTGCCGGCGCGAAGGTCGACTCGATCGATCCCCTCGCCGTGCTCGTCCACGGCAAGTCGGTCGCGGCACGGTCCACGGCCGCCCTGGGCCCAGAGTCCGGCGGCGGCGCCGAGATCGTCGCGCCCATGCAGGGCACCATCGTGAGCATCGACGTGCGCGAAGGCGATCCGGTGTACGCGGATACGCAGCTCCTGGTGATGGAAGCGATGAAGATGGAGCACGTCGTGCGGGCACGGGCGGGCGGCATCGTGCGACACGTGCTGGTGCACGTCGGCGACGCGGTGCTCGAGGGCAGCCCCCTGCTGCTCGTGGAGGAGAGTAGCGACGAGCTCGCGGGCACGGCGGCGCCCGAGGAGATCGACCTGGACGAGGTGCGCGCCGACCTGGCCGACGCGCAGCGGCGCCAGCAGCTCACCCAGGACGCGGCGCGTCCCGACGCCGTCGCGCGGCGGCGAGCGACCGGGCAGCGGACCGCTCGCGAGAACGTGGCCGACCTCTGCGACCCGGGCTCGTTCATCGAGTACGGCTCGCTCGCCATCGCCGCGCAGCGCCGACGCCGACCCGTCGACGAGCTGATCGCACGCACGCCCGCGGACGGGCTCGTCGCCGGCATCGGCCGCGTGAACGGCGACCTCGTGGGAGAGGAGCGCGGGCGCTGCGTCGTCATGTCGTACGACTACACGGTGCTCGCCGGCACGCAGGGGCTGCAGAACCACCGCAAGAAGGACCGCATGTTCGAGCTGGCCGAGGCGTGGCGCCTCCCGGTGGTGCTGTTCGCGGAGGGCGGTGGCGGCCGTCCGGGCGACACCGACGCCTCGGCGGTCGCGTCGCTCGACACCATGGCCTTCCACTACTTCGGCCGCCTGAGCGGCCTGGTGCCGCTCGTCGGCGTCGTGTCGGGGCGCTGCTTCGCCGGCAACGCCGCCCTGCTCGGCTGCTGCGACGTGGTGATCGCGACCGGAGACGCGAACATCGGCATGGGCGGCCCGGCGATGATCGAGGGCGGAGGCCTCGGGGTCTTCCGGCCGGAGGAGGTCGGACCCGTGCAGGTCCAGGCTCCGAACGGCGTGATCGACGTCCTGGTGGCGGATGAGGAGGAGGCGGTGCGCGTCGCGAAGCGATATCTCTCGTTCTTCCAGGGGCCGGTCGGCGGCTGGGAGTGTGCCGACCAGCGGCTGCTCCGCCGGCTGGTTCCGGAGAACCGCCTGCGTGCCTACGACGTCCGCGCCGTGATCGACACGCTGGCGGACACCGGGTCGGTACTCGAGCTGCGCCGCCGCTTCGGGCGCGGCATGGTGACGGCGCTCGTTCGCATCGAGGGCCGCCCCATGGGCGTCGTCGCCAACGACCCCACCCACCTCGGAGGCGCCATCGACAGCGATGGCTCCGACAAGGCGGCGCGCTTCATGCAGCTCTGCGACGCCTTCGATCTGCCCGTCGTCATGCTGTGCGACACGCCGGGGATGATGGTCGGTCCGGAGGTCGAGAAGACCGCCCTCGTCCGTCACTGCTGTCGGCTCTTCGTGACCGGCGCCAGCCTGAGCGTCCCCATCGTCACCATCGTGTTGCGCAAGGCGTACGGCCTGGGTGCCCAGGCCATGGCGGGGGGCAGCTTCAAGGTCCCGGCGCTCGCCGTCTCCTGGCCGACCGGCGAGTTCGGCGGGATGGGCCTCGAGGGATCGGTGAAGCTCGGCTACCGCAACGAGCTCGCCGCCATCACCGATGCCGCGGAGCGACGGAGCGCCTTCGAGCAGATGGTCGCCCGCGCGTACGAGCACGGGAAGGCGCTCAACGTCGCCTCGGTCTTCGAGATCGACGACGTCATCGACCCGGCGGAGTCGCGTGGGCGGATCGCGGGCGTCCTGGGCGCGCTTCCGCCGCCGGTCCGCCGTGAAACCAAGAAGCGCCCGTGCGTCGACACGTGGTGAGCGTGGCTAGCGGCGACGCCGCGAGGCCGGCGGCGGTTTCTTCCTCTTCCGCCTACCACCCAGGTAGCGCACCCCGAGGTCGTCGAACGCGCGCACCAGATCGCGAAAGTCTCGTGCCAGATCGATCCGGCTTCCGGCCACTCAACCTCCACTGGTCCACGCTCAGGTGAAAGGCGAAGACGAGGCGCTCGTCGAGCGGGATGCGATCCCACCAGGCGTCGTCGTCTGCGGCGAGGGTTCGCGCTTCCGGCGTCCCGGGTCGAACCGTTCGGGCGCTGACGTCGGGAGTGCCTGGGAGCCACGGACGGTAGTTTACCAGCTCGCGGGGTGTGGGGGCGACCGGCGTGGGCGCGCTTCACCTGGCAAGGCAGGTCATGGCAGAGTGCCCTGCATGGCGGCTCCCTACGTGCACTTTCCGGCACTGCTCTCCGACGGTGACGCCGAGGCCATGCTCCGGCTCTGCGAGCGCTTCGGCAGCTACGGGATGTACGGGCAGAAGCCCGTCGAGGAAGAGCTCGGCCGTGGGCTCTACCAGCGCCACGACGCGGCCATGAACTACATCCGCACGGGCGGCCGCTTTGCACGGATGGAGTCGACGGCGTCGCTCGGCGTGCGCACCAACTACTTCCGCGAGACCTACGCCTACGCCGAGCCCGTGGTGGACGGCATCGAGGGCTTCCTGTGGCACGAAGGCTTCCTGGGGGCCGCGCGCACCGTCTTCGGCCGGCCGATCGTTCAGCCCGCGATCGTGTACGCGAACCTGCTGGTTCCCGGGCAGGAGCTCGCCGTGCACACCGACGTGCCCGAGTTCCGTGGCGCCAACCGCACCAAGGATCCGGAGTGGCTGCTCGTCGTGATGCACCACTCGGGGCTCTTCGAACGCTGGCGTATGCCAATCGCCACCGGCGTCTCGTGGTTCGGCGGCTGCCGCGGCGGTGACTTCGCCTTCTATCCCGACGGACCCGCCGGACCGGCGGCCACCATTCCCGCCGCGCACGATACCGCCGTGCTGCTCGACACGGACTCGGTGTTCCACGGCGTCGACCGCGTGGCCGAGAGCGCGACGCCGCTGCCGCCGCTCGCCATCGGCATGCGCCTCACCTTCGAGGGCAACGACACCTGGCGGGTTGGCTCCGGCGACGAGGCCGTCGTGCGCTACCGCTGGGACGAGTTGCGCTTCTCGGTGTCGTGGAAGGCGTACTGCCTGGCCGACGAGGCCGAGCGGCGGATGGTCGCGGAGCACACCGACGACCTGACGCGGGACCAGGTCATGGACGCGCTCCTCGACGACCTGCGGCGGCGGGGACGGCTGGGGGACGGCGTGCCGGGTGGAACCGAGCTGGCGCTGCTGCTGATCGACGAGTTCGTTCGCTTTCCGGCGCCCTCCGACGGCGCCGCTGCCTAGACGCGCACCACGTGCCGGCTCCCGACGTCATCGTCATCGGCTCGGGCTTCGGCGGTGCGGTCAGCGCCGCCCGGCTCGCGGAGCGCGGACTCCGCGTGCTCGTGCTCGAGCGCGGCCCGTGGTGGGGTCCCGCCGGAGATGGGCAGCCGCCCGCCGAGCGACGCGAATTTCCGCGCGGCGTGCTCGGCCTCCGCAAGCTGCTTCGGGGCGTTCGATGGGCGCGTGGCCGGCGGGGCCGCGACGTCCTGCTCAACGTCGACGGCCTGTTCGAGCTGCACGCGTTCGAGCACCTCGACGTCGTCACCGGCAGCGGCGTCGGTGGCGGCTCGCTGATCTACACCAACGTCCTCGAGGCGCCCGACGACGAGTTCTTCGCGGCCGCGTTTCCTCCCGAGCTCTCGGCCGCCGAGATGCGGCCGTACGTCGAGCGGGTGCGTGCGCTCCTGCGTCCCGTCCCGCTGCCCGAGCCGCGGCCGGAGAAGAACCGCGTCTTCGAGCGTGCGGTGCACGGGGCTGGCCTCGGGGACCCGCGCTACCCCGAGCTCGCGATCCGCTTCGGCGACGACCCGATGGAGCGGCGGCCCGCTCCGAACGCGGCGGGCGTCCTGCAGAACACGTGCACGCACTGCGGCTGCTGCGTCGTCGGCTGTCCGGAGCGTGCCAAGACCACGATGGATCTGACCTACGTGCCGGTGGCACTGCGGCACGGCGCCGAGCTCCGCCCGCTGTGCGAGGTGGTGGCGATCGGTCCTCACGATGGCGGCTATCGCGTGCGCTATCGGGACCACCGCGGCGGGGCGTTGCGCCAGGAGGACGCGGCGCGGGTGATCCTCGCAGCCGGCTGCCTCAACACCATGCGCCTCCTCTTCCAGGCCCGCGACCGGCACCGCACGCTGCCGGACCTGCCGCCGGCGCTCGGCAGGCACTTCTCGCCCAACGCGGACCTGCTCGGCCTCGTCCTCGACACGCCCGCACTGGAGCGTGGCGATCAGGGACCGGCGCTCAACGCGTTCGTTCGCGTCGAGCACGAGGGCCGCCTGCGATTCATCGTCGGCGAGGTCGGCCTGCCGCTGGGTGCGTTCCGGCTCCCGGCGGTCGTCCGCCGCCGGCTCGCACGGACCGCGGGCCTGATCGCCATGGGACGCGACGCCTCCAGCGGGACCATCGCGTACGACGGCCGCGGGCTCCGCACCGGGACCGGGCGCGCCATCGACCCGGCGCTGTTCGCCGACATCGAGCGCACGATGGATCAGGTCGCAGCCGCCTACCGGCCTCGCCGGACATGGCTCAACGCCCCGTCCGGCCGTGGCGCGGCGCGGCTCGCCACGGTTCATCCCCTCGGCGGCTGTGCCGTGGGACGCACGCCGGAGGACGGCGTCGTCGACCACCGCGGACAGGTCTTCGGGCATCCGGGACTCTACGTCGCCGACGGGTCCCTCTACCCGCGATCGCCCGGCGTTCCTCCGTCGCTGACCATCGCGGCGCTGGCCGAGCGCCAGGCCGCGCTCATGGAGTGAGCCATGACCCAGGCAATCGCCGCCGCCGACATCGCCGTGGACTCCCGCTCCCTCGCCCGGCGCTCGCGTGCCGACCTCGATCGGCTGTTCGCGAGCCTGACAGCTCCGTCCCTCACCCAGCTCGCGGGCACGCTGCGCGGGACGGTCGTCGATCTGGTCGGCCTCGGCCGGCTGCCGCCCGGGCTGCGCTCGGCCCTCCTCGCTGCACTGCGCGGGCCCATCGGCGTCTGGCGTGGCAAGCGGTTCGCCGGATCGCGCGGGACGAACGTGTGGGGAGCGGGTCGTTTCGAGCGCCTCTTCGCGGCGTTCCGCGTCGACGCCGGGCCGGCCATCGACGGGAGCGGGTCGTGCGTGCGGCTCGACTACGACGTGGAGGAGAACCCGCTGCCGGTGCGTGCCATCCTGGGCGAGCTGCGCGCTCTCGGTCCCGGCCTGCTCCTCGGCCGCATGCACTATCGCGCCGGATCCGCCACGGCCTGCGTGCTCTACTTCACGCTCGAGGCCTGAATCGCCGCGGCTTGCCACGTCAGAACCGATCCCCTAGCTTCATTCGGGCGATGCCCCTCGAGTTCGACCCCGCGATCCTCGGCCAGGAGTTCGATCGTACGCAGCACGAGCCGGTGAGCGCCGACGAGCTTATCGCCTTCTCCCGAGCCCTCGGCGAGACCGCGCCGTGCTACGTCGAGCCGGGTCCCGACCTGATCGGCCACCCGACCCACTGCGTGCGCTTCAGGGGCCGGAAGTTCTTTCCCGAGGACCTGCCGGCGGGGCTGCGGCTTCGCATGAGCTTCGACGCGGGGAAGGACATCGAGCTCGGGGTGCCTCTCCGGCCCGGCGATCGGATCACCGTGGTCTCCACGCTCCATGAAATCTACGAGAAGACCGGTCGCAGCGGCAGCATGGTGTTCGTCGTGATCCGCTTCACCCTCTCCAACGAGCGGGGCGAGATGGTGGCGACGATCGACAACCGAATGATGTACCGGGGGGAGGCCTAGCGTGCCTCCGAACCGCCGCTTCGACGACGTTCTCGAGGGCGACGAGCTCGGGCCGGTGACCCGCTTCCTGTCGAAGGACGAGGTGCGCGCCTACGCGCGGGCCAGCGAGATATACTTCCCTCGCTTCACCGACGACGAGGGCGCGCGGCAGGAGGGCCTGCCGGGGATGATCACGCCAGGCAACATGAGCATGGGGCTGCTCGGCACCCTGATCGACGGCTGGGCCGGTCCCGGAGGCCTCAAGCGGCTCGGCACGACGTTTCGAGGGCTGGTCCTTCCCGGGCGCACGATCCGCCTGTGCGGCGCCGTGACGCAGAAGGATGAGGCCACCAGAACGGTGGAGCTCGACGTCTGGCTCGAGAGCGACGAGGGTGAGCGGCTGGTGGTCGGCACCGCGTCGGTGGAGCTGCCATGAAGGTCCGAGACCACCTTGTGTTCCCTTCGATCGCTGGGCTATAGCCGATCAGAGGTTCGATCGGGCGCGGCGAGGTATGGGCGTGAGTCAAACAGCATCGCCGACCCCCATCGCGACAGCGGAGGCCATCCCTGGCGCCGATCCCTTCGGTCTGGATCGCGAGCTGCGCGAGCTCGTGTTGCCAGCGTTCCGCTTCCTGCACGATCGCTACTGGCGTGTCGACGTCACCGGCGCGGACCACGTGCCGGCCGAGGGCCCGGTGTTGCTGGTCGCCAATCACTCCGGCGCCCTGCCCTTCGACGGTGCGATGATCGTGACCGCGCTCGAGCTGCAGCGCGGCCGTGCCGTGCGCTTCCTCTACGACCGCTTCGTCGAGACGCTGCCGCCGCTCGACTCCTTCTACCGCAAGATGGGCGGAGTCGTCGCCTCGCGCGAGAACGCGCAGGAGCTTCTGCGTCTGGGGGAGCCCGTGCTCCTCTTCCCCGAGGGCATCTCCGGCGTCGCAAAGCCCTTCAGCGAGCGCTATCGCCTGCGGCCCTTCAGCCCCGGGTTCGCGCGCCTCTCGATGGCACTCGACGTGCCGGTGGTGCCGGTGGCGGTCGTCGGGGCGGAGGAGATCTACCCGCTGGTCGGACGGGCCGAGGGCGTCGGCAAGGCGCTCGGTATGCCGTACCTGCCCATCACTCCGTTCTTCCCGCTCCTGGGCCTTCTCGGCGCGCTTCCCCTGCCGACGAAGTGGTTCGTGCGCTTCGGCAAGCCCGTCCGGCTCGCCGCGGGTAGCGAGGACAGCGCCTACCTTCGTGCGCGCAACGAGGCGGTGCGCGTGAGGCGGCGGTTGCAGGCGATGGTGACCCGGCTGAAGAGCCGGCGGCGATCGGTGTTCTTCGGATGACACCCAATCCCAGCGGCGCCCCGCCCACCTACCTGCGCGTGGGCGCCGGCGTCTACCCGGTCTACGGCGACGAGCTGCGTGGCTGGAGCCCGCGCGCCGACGACTTCCAGGGCATGGGCGCCTGGTCCCCGTACGTGTACCAATCACTCGACGAGCTCTTCTTCGCACTGGTCAACCTGTGCGTCAGCGGCGGCGCCGCTCGTCGGGGAAGACAGCGCTCGCACTAGCGCGGGTCGCTGGAGCGGGGTTGATGGGCGGCTGCGCTCAGCCGTCGCTCTCGTTGTCGCGTTGCGCGGCGGCCGCGATCACGTCGAGTGCGGCGAGGCGTCCGAGGCCGAGGGCCGTCAGCGCGTCGAGTCCGCTCCGCCGCGGGGCGGATGCCTGGGCCGCGAGCCCTGCCGTCACTCCGCCCGTAGCGTAGAGACGCGGGATCGCCTGGCCGGCGGGATCGAGGACGCGCGCGTGCGCATCGACCACGAGCCCTCCGAGGGTCCGCAGCCTCGCGCCCGTGACCCGGATGGCACGCAGCGGCGCCTCGAGTCCACGTGGCCGTCCCGCGGCGCTCTCCGCCACCGCACGCTCCAGGCCGGCGGCATCCAGCTCGAGCTGCTTGGCCAGATCGACCGCGGTGCTTCCGCGGCGCCCGGCGCGCGGCAGGACGACGTGCTCGATGAAGGGATCGGTACCGGCCTCGGCCGCGATGCGGTCGTCGAACACGAGATAGGCAACGTGACCCGGCTGCGCCCGGACCTCCTGCGCCAGGGCGAGCGGGCTGGCGCTCTCCTCGGAGAAACGCCGCCCGGCCTGGTTCACCAGGATGGCTCCCAGGTCCACCAGCACCGGAGGAACCTCGAGCTGGGCCGGCAGCGCGAACAGTGCGGTCACCTGGCAACGCTCCAGGTCGCGGGTCCGGGCTCCGACCTGCGATGCCAACCGGAGACCGTCACCGGTGGCCGAGGCGGGGCCGAGAAGCGGCAGCGCCGATGCTCCGCCGCAATGCTCCGTCACGAGGGCGTCGTCGGCGACGAATCCGCCGCAGGCGAGGAGAACACGACCGGCGATGGTGGGAGCCCCGCGCCGATCCGGCTTCACGGCGACGCCCGTAACGGCGTCGTTCTCGCGCAGCAGCTCGGTGACCTCGGTCCCCGTGCGCAGGCGGACGCGATGGTGGCGGCTCACCACGCGCCCCAGCGCCGCGACCAGGCTCGCGCCGCCCTGCTCGGCACAGGCGTGTAGCCGCGGCACGGTGACCTCGCCAGAACCTGCCCTGACGAGCTGGAAGGGCGCTCCGCAGCGGTCGGCGAGCCACTCCACCAGCGGTCCGCTCTGCTTCGCCAGCGCCCGGACGACCTCTTCGGACTCCGGCCCGGCCTCGCCGGCGAGCAGGTCGGTGGCGAAGCGGCCGGGATCGTCGGTCACGCCGGCGGCGTGCTGCCAGCGGGTACTTGCGGCGGCCACCGACTCGGGCGTCAAGGCGGCGCCCCCGCCGAGGTCCTTGCCGCGCTCGACGACGACGACCTGGCAGCCGCGGTCCGCGGCGATGATCGCGGCGGCGAGGCCCCCCACGCTGGCCCCGACCACGATCATGTCTGCGCCTTCACGCCGGTCCGCCGATGGCATCGGCGAGCGCCTTAGCCGGGGGGGGCGCGCGAAGTCAAGGAAGGGTAATCGGAAGGCAAGCGGAACGGGAGTTTGAAAAACACGTGACACGAGAGAGAATCGCGCCATGCCCCGGCTCCGGGTGGTCACCCACGCTGCGCTGCGAGTGGCCATCAGCGCCGCCGTGGTGAGCTACATCCTGGTGGATGTCGACCGCCACGACCTGTGGGCCGCCCTGTCCGCCGTCAGGATGTCCAGTCTCGTGCTGCCCCTGACCCTGTTTCTCGCCGGACAGTGCCTCAGCGCGGTCAAGTGGTGGATGCTCGGCTCGTCGGTCGGGCTGGTGCGTCCGCTCTCGGACTACGTGCGCTTCTACTTCATCGGCATGTTCCTGAACGTGTTCGGGCTCAGCACGATCGGCGGCGACGTGGTGCGCGGCCTCTACCTCGGTGACGGCGACCGGCCGGGACTGGCCCTCAATTCCGTGCTCTTCGATCGCGTGAGCGGCCTCGCCGTCCTGATGGCGATGGGCGCGGCCGCGCTGCTGGCATTCCCGGAGTATCACCTCCCCTGGCCGCTGAGCGCCGCGTGCATCGTCGGGGGAATCCTCCTGGTGGTGGGCTGGTGGACGTGTCCCCGGCTGGTGCGCTTCCTTCCCCCGCGCAATCGTTTCCGCCGCCAGGTGGAGAACGAGCTGGAGCCGTTCTGGCGCGACCGCGGCCTGCTCCTCCGGGTGAGCGCGCTGTCGGCGATCTTCCACCTGTCGCAGGTCGGCGTGCAGTACCTCCTGGCGCGGGCCGCCGGGACGGCCCTGTCCTTCTCCTACTGCCTGGTCATGCATCCGATCCTGAGCCTGATGATGTCGCTGCCCCTCAGCGTGGGCGGCTTCGGTGTGCGCGAGGGCGGCTATCTCTACTTCCTCACGCGACTCGACATCGACGATTCGATCGCGGTGACGATGGGCCTGCTCTGGTGGCTGATGACGGCGCTCAGCGGACTCGCGGGACTGCTCGTCTTCCTCGCTTCGGGCGCCGAGCTCCCCCGCTTGCGGGCACGCTCGTCGGAGCGCCTGCGCGGCGCCGCCTGATCAGTTGCCTTCGCCCGCCAGGGTCAGCGCCGACAGGGTCACCTCGGCCGCGGCCACCATGTCGCTCACCCGGAGCCACTCCGTGGTGGTGTGGATGTCGCGCATCCCGGTGCCGAGGTTCACCACCTCGAAACCCCGCCGGTTCAAGATGTTGGCGTCACAGCCGCCGCCCATGCGAGCCGAACGCACTGGATGCCCGACGCGCTCCGCGGCGATACGGAGCAGCCGGAGCACCGGCGCATCGTCCCCGACGTTCATCGGGTCGTACATCGGCTCGACGCTCACCTCGACCTGCGCCCCGGGATGGCGGGCCGCCGCCTCCTCGAAGCAGGAGCGCATGTGGGCGCTCTGGCTGGCGAGCCGCGCGAGGTCGTGGCTGCGCGCCTCGCCGCGGATTCGCACCTCGTCGGGGACGATGTTGGTGGCGCGACCACCGTGAATGACGCCCAGATTCGCGGTGGTCTCCGGATCGATCCGGCCGAGACGCATGGCCACGATCGCCTCCGAGGCAACGCGGATGGCGCTGACGCCGCGCTCGGGAGCCATGCCGGCATGCGCCGCACGCCCGCGCACGACGGCCTCGATGCGCTGCGACCCGGGCGCTCGCGTGAACACGCAGCCCGGGACGTCGCTGTCGAACACCAGGCCGCGCCGGGCCGCGAGCTGCGCGATGTCGAGGTGACGGGCGCCGAGCAGGCCGAGCTCCTCGCAGATGGTGAACACGACGTCGATCGGCGGGTGCGGGAGCCCGCGCTCGCGTACCGCGCGCACGGCCTCGCAGACGATCGCGATCCCCGACTTGTCGTCGCCGCCCAGCACCGTCGTGCCGTCGCTGCGGATGACGTCATCCTCGACCACCGGATGGACGCCGATCCCGGGCTCGACCGTGTCCATGTGCGCGCACAGCAGGAACGGGCGCGCCTCGACCGTTCCCGGCAGGCGGGCGATCAGGTTCCCGACCTCCCCGCCGACGGCTGCGTCCGCCCGGTCGAACGCCACGCTCGCGCCGAGCTCTCGCATCTCCCGGGCGAGGCGCTCGGCGATGCGGCCTTCGCGGCGCGACAGGCTGTCGATCTGCACCAGCTCGAGGAAGAGGGACTTGAGCCGGTCGCCCTGGATCACGCCGGCACGATTGGCAGACGAGCATGGCACGGTCAACGAGGGCGTCGCGCTTGTCGGCACCGGGACGGACACGTATCGTGCCGCGATGCCCGGGGGCGTAGCGGTCGAGCCGGTGCTGATCGCCGGTGCGGGAGCGCTCGGGTCGGTCGTGGGCGGTCTGCTGGCGGCACGGGGCGTTGCGGTGACGCTCCTCGGCCGCGCCGACCATCTCGAACCGGTGCGGCGCGCCGGGCTGCGCATCGAGGGGCTCTTCGGTGACCACCTCGTGCGGGAGATCGGCTGCGTCACCGATGCGGCAGCGCTGCGAGGTCGCTTCGGGACCGTCTTCCTCAGCGTCAAGTCCTGGGACACCGCTGCGATGGCCAGCGCGGTCGCGCCGCACCTCGCGTCCGACGGGCATCTCGTGTCGCTGCAGAACGGGCTGGGCAACCTCGAGCGCATCGCTGCGGCCGTCGGCGACGGGCGGGTGCTCGGCGCCCGGGTCATCTTCGGGGCCGAGGTGGTCGAGCCCGGTCGCGTGCGCGTCACCGTCGAGGCGGCCCCGGTGCTGGTCGGCAGCCCCGACCCGGCCGATGGCCGGCGGGTCGCGGCGGCCGTGCGCTGGGCGGCGGCGCTGCGCGCCGCCGGCATCCCCGCGGAGCCGACCACGTCCTTGCTGGCGGAGCTGTGGGCCAAGGTCTTCTACAACGCCGCCCTCAACCCGCTCGGGACGCTGCTCGGCGTGCCGTACGGCCGACTGCCGGAAGATCCGGACGCGCGCGCGATCATGGACGACGCCATCGCGGAGGCCTTCGCCGTCGCGCGCGCCGAAGGCGTCGAGCTGGCGTGGCCCGACGCAGGATCCTACCGCGCGCTGTTCTACCGCACGCTGGTGCCCTTGACCGCTCGTCACCGCTCGTCGATGCTGCAAGACCTCGAGCGCGGCCGGCCCACCGAGATCGATGCCATCAACGGCTACGTGGCGGCGCGCGGCGCCGCGCTCGCAATCCCCACGCCGGTCAACGCCACCCTCACCCGCATGATCCGGGCGCGCGTCCGCCACCCGCGTCGCAGCGAGGAGCCATGGACCCACTGAAGCTCGATCGCTCCGCGCTCGACGAGATGCTGGCCCACGCGCGCGAGACTCACCCCGACGAGTGCTGCGGCGCGCTGGTGACGCGTGCCGGCAGCGACCGGGTGCTCCGCTTCACCAACATCCAGAACCGTCTCCATGCCGAGAACCCCGCCGACTACCCGCGCAGCGCTGCCACCGCGTACACTCCCGAGCCGCGCGAGCTGCTGGCGGCGATTCGCGCCGGCGAGGAGCCGGGAGCCCGCCTGTCGGTATTCTATCACTCGCACGCGGTGAACGGCTCGTATTTCTCGGGCGAGGATCGGGCCCGTGCGCTCTTCGGGGACGAGCCGGCATACCCCGACGTGACGTACGTGGTCGTGAGCGACGCTCGGGCGCGGGGCGAGGCCCGGGCGTTCCGCTGGAGCGACGAGGCGCACGACTTCGCCGAGGTGGCGATCGAGGTGCGCGAGACGTGACCGCGGAGGGTGAGGCGCGGCCGCGCGAGCGCGACCTGGGCACCGTGGTGGGCGGCGTCACGCTGCCGTTCAGTGCCATGAATGCGGCCGGGTCGGTCACCGCGATGAACGACGTGCGCGCGCTGGCGCAGTCCCGTTCCGGCGCCGTCGTGCTGCACACGGCCACGGTGCACCCCTTCGTCCATCGCGAGTTCCGCTCGTTGCAGAACCCCGGCTTCGACAAGCTCGCCCCGCTCGCGCGCGAGCTGGCGGCGAGCGGTTCCCCGCCGGTGGTGGCGAGCATCGCCGGGAGCTCGATCGAGGAGTTCGTCTTCCTCGCGCGCGCCTTCGCCGGCGCCGGTGTGGCGGCCGTGGAGCTGAACCTGGGCGAGCCGTGGGTCGAGGCTACGCTCGCGCCGTGCGAGCGCGGCGGCGCGCTCGAGGAGCTCGCGACACGGACGCGGGAGGCGAGCGTGGCGCCGGTCTGGATCCGCCTTCCGGAGCGCTGCGCGCTGCCGTATCGTGACACGGTGGCGGCGCTCGTCGCCGGTGGCGTGCGCGCGGTCGTCGTGCGCAACGAGTTCACCGGATTCGAGAAGCTGCTGCTCGAGGCCGGCGTGCCGCTCGACGTGATCGCGCTCGGCAACATCAATTCCGGCTACGATGTCTCGCGCGCCCTCGCGAAGGGCGCGAAGGCGGTGCAGGTGGGGCCCGTGCTGGGTCCCGGCGGGGTCGGTATCTTCGGGCGC
The DNA here is from genome assembly GCA_963815115.1 of uncultured delta proteobacterium. GTDB lineage: Bacteria > Desulfobacterota > Binatia > DP-6 > DP-6 > CAVQLX01. The sequence continues at coordinate 266,761 of CAWFFN010000009.1, forward strand.
CTCGAGCGCGAGATGCGGATCGCGCGCCGCGAGCGCCCCGGAGGGTGAGAGCGCATGCTGAGCAACTCCGACCTGCTGATGCCGTTCCGGATCAGCGACGGATCGAAGTTCCGTCTCGAGCGCGTCGACCCGGGAGACACCTGCGGGCTCCGGTCGGAATTCAAGGACGAGGCGCCCGCGCTGCTGGCGCGAGGCATCGAGCGATTGAGCGAGCTGCAGGAGCGGCTCTACGCCCAGGACCGCTGGGCGGTCCTGCTGATCTTCCAGGCCATGGACGCGGCCGGCAAGGACAGCACGATCAAGCACGTGATGTCCGGGGTCAATCCGCAGGGCGTCGATGTGTGGTCCTTCAAGCAGCCGTCCGCGGAAGAGCTCGACCACGACTTTCTGTGGCGCTGTCTCCGCCGCCTGCCCGAGCGCGGCCACATCGGCATCTTCAATCGCTCGTACTACGAGGAGGTCCTCGTGGTACGCGTCCACCCCGACATCCTGGCCGCCCAGAAGCTCCCGCCGGAGCTGATGACGAAGGACATCTGGGCCCAGCGATTCCAGGACATCCGTGCCACCGAGCGCTACCTCGCTCGCAACGGCACCGTCATCCGCAAGTTCTTCCTGCACGTCTCGAAGAAGGAGCAGCGCAAGCGGTTCCTCGAGCGCATCGACGAGTCGAGCAAGAACTGGAAGTTCTCTCTGGGCGACGTACACGAGCGCCAGCACTGGAAGGACTACATGCGCGCCTACGAGGACGCCATCCGGGAGACGGCGACGAAGGACGCCCCCTGGTTCGTCGTGCCGGCGGATCGGAAATGGTTCACGCGCATCGTGGTTGCAGCCGCGGTGGTCGAGGCGCTCGAGGAGCTCGCCCTGCACTTCCCGAAGGTGACCACGAAGCAGCGTGCCGAGCTGCGGGCGGCGCGGCGGCTGCTCGAGAAGGCGAAGGGAAGCGCCAAGGCCTATGCGCGTTGACACTCCCCGCGCGTTGGCGATAGCGTAGCGTCGTAGTCCGGCGATGGGGTTCGCCGTATGACCGCCCAGAAGGGCTGATGACTCCTACCATGAGCGTACCCCATGGTAGCGATCGTTCGTCGGCTCGACCCCGGAGTGACTCGAGACGCCTCTGGCAGTCTCGCGGTCCTCGCTGAAGTCGCGGCACGGTCTCCTCCCGGAGATCCTGAGATCGGCATCCGCGCCGGACGAGAACAAGCACCATGGAGGATCACATGAAAATCATCGGTCGCGGCGCCCGGAGCCGCGTCCACACCGGCGGCCTCGCGACGCTCGAGGCGGCGGAGATCGTCAAGTACACGCACGGCGGCGAGGGCTCGTGAGGACGGCTCCCCGTCGTGCAGTCTTCTTCGACGTCGAGAACGGGAGCCGGTGCGAGCAGATCTCGTCCCTCCTTCGTGCCCTCGCCCTCCCCGACGGCGGGAACACGCAGGTCTTCGCCATGGGAAACTGGCGAGTGATCGGTCTCGAGACCGCGCGCCTGCTCACGCACGCGGGCGCCACGCTCATCCACACCGCCCCGAAGGGAGGGGTGAAGGACTGGAGCGACCTGCGCATCGCGGTCGAGGCGGGGCGCTGGCTGGGACAGGCCCGTGCCGACGACGTGCTGGAGATCGTCAGCGACGATCAGGCGTTCGACGCGGTGGGGGACGCGGCGGCGACGAGCGGCATCGCCTTCCGTCGCATCTCGGCGCGGCGGCGTATCGCGGCTACGAGCGCAACGCGAAGCGCTCGCCGACCAGGTTCTCCGAATCGAGCGCGTACGGCTTGACGCCGGGGGGTCGGGTTCGTCGCTCGCTGCGGCGCCCTGGCAATCCCGAGACGGAGGTCGCCGCGTCACGCATGGTCCCGGACCTATCCCAGCCGCGCGAGCAGCGCCTGGCGCTGCCGTTCCAGCTCGGGCGGGACGCGATCGCCGAACTTGGCGAAGAACTCGCCAAGGGCGACGACCTCCTGCCGCCAGTCCGCCGGATCCACCGAGAGCAGCTCCCGCATGGTCTCGGCCGACACGGACAGCCCTGCGGTGTCGAGGGCTCCCGGCGCCGGCAGGTGTCCGATGGGTGACTCGACCGCCTCGCCTCGTCCCTGGCAGCGCTCCACGACCCACCTGAGCACCCGCAGGTTCTCGCCGAAGCCCGGCCACAGGAACTTGCCGTCGGGACCCTGGCGGAACCAGTTGACGTGGAAGATGCGCGGCGGCTGACGCAGCTTCGTCCCGACCCGCAGCCAGTGCGACCAGTAGTCGGCCATGTTGTAGCCGCAGAAGGGCAGCATCGCCATCGGATCGCGGCGCACCACACCGACGGCACCGCTCTGCGCCGCGGTCGTCTCGGAGGCCACCGACGTCGCCACGAAGACGCCGTGCGCCCAGTCGCTGGCCTCGAACACCAGCGGCGCCACGCGCGCCCGGCGTCCGCCGAACAGGAACGCGCTGATCGGCACGCCCTGCGCGTCCTGCCAGTGCGGCGAGATCGACGGGCACTGGCGCGCGGGCGCGGTGAAGCGCGAGTTGGGGTGCGCCGCTTTCTCGGTGCTGCCCCGCGTCCATTCCTTGCCGCGCCAGTCGGTCAGCGTCGCCGGGACCTCGCCGTCGATTCCCTCCCACCACGGACAGCCATCCGGTGTCACCGCGACGTTCGTGAAGATGGAGTGCGCCCGCAGCGTGGCCATCGCGTTCGGGTTGGTCCTCGACGACGTCCCGGGGGCGACGCCGAAGAAGCCCGCCTCGGGATTGATCGCCCACAGCCGGCCGTCCGGCCCGGGGTGCATCCAGGCGATGTCGTCGCCGACCGTCCACACCTTCCAGCCCGGCTGCGACGGCGGCGGAACCAGCATGGCGAGGTTGGTCTTGCCGCACGCCGAGGGAAACGCCGCCGCCACGTAGGTGGTCTCGCCCTGCGGGCTCTCCAGCCCGAGGATCAGCATGTGCTCGGCGAGCCAGCCTTCCTCGCGCGCCTGCGCCGAGGCGATGCGCAGCGCGAAGCACTTCTTGCCGAGGAGCGCGTTGCCGCCGTAGCCCGATCCCACGCTCCAGATCAGCTTCTCCTCGGGGAAGTGCATGATGAAGCGGCGCTCCGGGGAGAGGTCGCCGAGCGAGTGCAGTCCCTTGACGAACGTACCCGTCGGGCCGAGCTGCTCCAGCGCCGCGGCGCCCATCCGGGTCATGATCCGCATGTTGGCGACCACGTAAGGGCTGTCGGTCAGCTCGACGCCGACCTTGGAGAGCGGTGAGCCGAGCGGCCCCATGACGTACGGGATGACGTACATGGTGCGGCCGCGCATCGCTCCCTCGAAGAGCGCTCCCACCTTCCGCTTCGCCTCGGCCGGGTCCATCCAGTTGTTGGTCGGTCCCGCGTCGTCCTTCGCCGACGTGCAGATGAACGTGAGATGCTCGGTGCGGGCGACGTCGGAAGGGTCGGAGCGGTGCAGGAAGCAGTCGGGGTAACGGTGCCCGTTCAACCGGAGGAGCGTGCCCTCCGTGAGCATCTCCTCGAGCAGGCGGGCGTGCTCCGCGTCCGATCCGTCGACCCAGTGGATCCGGGCGGGCTGGCAGAGACGGGCGGACTCCTCGACCCAGGCATTCAGGGCGGCATGGGCGGTGGGTGGTGACGTGCTCATGGGGGGCGGAAATGTACCTGCTGGCACCCGGGCGGGGCAACCGTCGGCCAGGGCGGCGGCGTCCGCGCGGCGCCCCGACCTCGGCCGGCCTCCCGCCGTCACATCGGCGGAGCTACCGTCGCCTCCTGGGGCTCGCCGCCGTCCAGGTATGCTCCCGCGAGCAGGAGGCTCCCGACCGTGAGCTCGAGGAGGGCTCCGAGCCAGTTGAAGATGCCCGGGCTTCCGTCGATGGACACGCCCACCATCCGGCCGCCGAAGAGTCCCAGCCAGAGGAAGGCGATGAGGACGAGCTCGCTGCGGTGGGCGCGGGGCGCAGTCGCGAACCAGAGGGTGAAGGCCCCCAGCACGGTGAAGGCGCCTCCGTAGACGGCTCGTGCCTCGATGGCGCCCTGATGGGTCGTGGGGGCGTACTCCGCGAAGCCCACCCACTGCATGACCGTCAACGGCATGGCGAGCCCGGCCACGCCGAAGATCAGGGTGAGCAATCCGATGGTGGCGACGACGACCCGCGCATTCATGCAACCTCCCGCGCCGCGGCTCTCCCGCTGAGCGTGTGAGACGTTGCCGCCTCCACACGCACCGTCACCAGCTCCCCGGGAGCCGCTGGCCCCGGGAACACGACGGTCGTCAGCTGCGGCGTCTTTCCGCTCATCCACCCGTCCGGGCGCCGGGCGGCCCCTTCGACCAGGACCTCCACCTCGGCGCCCACCCACCCGCGATTGCGTTCCGCAGCGATCGCCTCCTGCAGGGTGATCAGGCGCTCGAGGCGGCGCTGCTTCTCGCTCTCCGGCACGTCGTCCTCCCACCGCGCCGCGCGCGTTCCCTCACGCGCGGAGTAGCGGAAGAGGAAGGCGGAGTCGTAGCCGATCCGGCGCAGCAAGGCCTCCGTGGCCGCGAAATCGTCCTCGTCCTCTCCGGGAAACCCGACGATGACGTCGGTGGAGAGTGCGATGCCGGGCACGCGCTCACGCAGCCGCCCCACGAGCGCCTCGTAGTCGGCGACGGTGTAGTCACGCGCCATGCGGGCGAGGACGCGATCGGAGCCGCACTGCACGGGCAGGTGGAGCTGCGGCGCGACCGTGGGGCACTCGGCCATCGCGTCGATCACGGCCGCGCTCATCTCCGCGGGGTGCGGCGACGTGAAGCGGATGCGCAGGATGCCCTCGACCGCCGAGGCCTCGCGCAGGAGCCGGGCGAAGTCCCAGCCGTCGTGACGGTACGCGTTCACGGTCTGGCCGAGGAATACGACCTCGCGCACGCCTGCCCGCGCCAGGTTGCGCACCTGCTCGATCAACATCGGACCCGGCAGGCTGCGCTCCCGGCCGCGCACGAAGGGCACGATGCAGAACGTGCAGAAGCGATCGCACCCGCGCATCACCGTGACCCAGGCGCGAACGCCGGGCGCGCGTGCCACGGGAAGGTCGGCGTAGGTCTCGTCGCCGCCGAGCCGCAGCCCGACCTGCGGATCGAGCGGCTCGACGTCGCCGGCAGCGAGCAGCGCGGGCAGGTGGCGATAGCCGTCGGGTCCGACCAGCAGGTCGACGTGCGGGACACGGGCGCGCAGCGTCTGGCGCAGGTGCTGTGCCATGCATCCCGTCACGCCGAGCCGGACCTCCGGGCGTGCCGCCTTGTGGCGGGCGAGATCGCCCAGTCGGCCGAGGACGCGGGCCTCGGCGTGCTCGCGGATCGCACACGTGTTGAGCAGGATCGCGTCCGCGGCCTCCGGACGCTCGACGCGGGCCCAGCCGTGCTGGCCGAGGTGGCCGAGGATCAGCTCGGTATCGGCCACGTTCATCTGGCAGCCGTAGGTTTCGATGTAAACGGTCGGCACGAGCGCCGTTTTCTTAGACCGCGACCCGGACACCTGCAACCGCGCTCCGTTCGCCGTCAGGGGCGGGTGTGCCCGGCGGTCTCGTCGCCGCGGGCTCGCAGCAGGTCGCGCACCGACACGCCCGCCAGCGGCAGCGCCGCGAGACCTTGCGCCACGATGGTGGAGAGCTGGAGCGCGTTGAGCACGAGTCCGTAGGCCAGGGCCTTCGGCTGGGAGACGCCGAAGAGGGCCAGCGCCAGGATGCAGGCATACTGATAGGTGCCGATCATGCCGGGTGCCTGCGGGAGCGCGGTTCCGAAGCCGATGAAGATGAAGACGACGAGCGCGGCGTTGAAGGGCACCTCGAGGTGAAACGCGCGGGTCATGATCCAGCTGGAGAGAATCGGCAGGAACCAGAGCACCACGGACACGACGAAGATCGCCAGCACGAGTCGCGCGTCGCCGAGCACGCGCATGCCGTCGACCAGGGCGCGCGCGACGCGTAGCACCGGCGCGCCGAACCGCTTCGGCAGCCAGCGTACCGCCCAGCGATCGACGAAGCGCTCCCCGCGCCACCACAGCAGTACGACGAGGACCGCGAGCGCGACGAAGAAGACGGCCGGGACGACCGCGCCGCGCCGCACCCAGGTCGGCAGGTCCGGCGTCGTGAGCAGCCCGAGGAGGATGTAGAACACGATCACCGCCGAGTCGAAGGTCTTCTCGACGATGAGGTTGCCGACCACGGTCGAGAAGCCGAGGGTCGAGCGGCGCGACAGCAGCCACGGGCGCACGACCTCGCCCAGCCGCACGGGAAGCAGATTGATCGCCATGTACGCCACGCTGGTCACCACCCAGAGGCGCCCGAACGGGACGTGCGCCAGCGGGCGCAGCAGGAGCTGCCAGCGCCAGGCGCGGAACACCTGCAGGAGCAGGCTCAGGGCGACCGCCGGTACGAACCAGCGGGCATCGAGCTGCCGGAAGGCGTCGCGCAGCTCGTCCAGTGGAACGTGCCGGAAGGCGAGGAAGAGGAAGACCCCGCCCACCACCAGGCTCGAGAGCACCCTGCCGGTCCGACCCACTCGCTGTGTAGCGTCCTAGCACGGCGGCGACCGGCGCTGCCAGGTGCTCACGGATTGCCGCGCCTCCTCGCCCCGGGTAGATCCCCGCGCATGGGCGGTCCCCCGCGCCGGATGGAGCCCCAGGAGGCCTTTGCGTCGCTCGAGGCGAGCCTTCTCTTCTGTCCGCACTGCCGCCAGGCGATGCCGGTCCGCAAGCGGCTCCTGCTGGTGCTCCTCGACGGCGAGAAGCACGAGTACGTCTGCCAGCAGTGCGGCACGCCGTGCGCCTCGAAGGTCGAGCCGGCGCCACGGCGGGGCCGGTGACGGTGGCCTCCGAGGCGCATCACGCCCGGGACCGCCGCGCGGTGTCGTGCGCGATCCTGACGGTGAGCGACACCCGCACGCCCGACACCGACACCAGCGGCGGCCGCATCCGCGCCCTGCTCGAGGCCGCGGGCCACGAGGTGACCGCCTACTCGATTCTCCCCGACGAGCCCGACCTGGTGCGGGCGCGTCTCGTCGAGCTGATCGCGGGGGGTGTCGAGGCGGTGATCGTCAACGGCGGGACGGGCCTCGCGCCGCGCGACACCACCTACGAGGCCGTCGTCGGACTCCTCGACAAGCATCTCGACGGGTTCGGCGAGCTCTTCCGCGCGCTGTCGTACGCCGAGATCGGCCCCGCGGCGATGCTGTCGCGGGCGATCGCAGGCATTGCCAGCCGCACCGTGATCGCGTCGCTTCCGGGCTCGAGCGCGGCCGTCGAGCTCGCCATGAGCAAGCTGCTGGTGCCCGAGCTCGGGCACATGGTGCACCTGGTTCGGGGCTGAGCATGCGAGTCCAGCTCAGGTTCTTCGCCGCGCTGCGCGAGCGTCTCGGAACGGGCGAGGAGCGCGCGCTGCGCACGGGGACGACGGTCGGCGCCCTGTGGGAGTCGATCGTCCGCGAGCAGCCGGCGATCGAGCGGCTGCACGTCCGCTTCGCCGTCAACGAGCGCTACGTGGAGCCCACCCACGAGCTGGCCGAGGGTGACGAGGTGGCCTTCTTCCCGCCCGTGAGCGGCGGTGGCTGAGATCTTCGAGATCGGCGCGGGGGTGATCGACGTCGCGCGCCTGCTCGCCGCGGTCGCCGATCCGGCGACCGGTGCCACCGTGCTCTTCCTCGGTACCACCCGCAATCAGAATGCCGGGCGCCGGGTGACCCGGCTCGAGTACGAGGCCTACGGGCGGATGGCGCGGCGCGAGATGCGCGAGCTCGCTCGCGAGGCACGCCGGCGCTGGCCCATCCGCCGTGTCGCGATGGTGCATCGCATCGGCGTCGTGCCGGTGCGCGAGGCGAGCGTCGCGATCGCCGTCAGCGCCGGGCACCGCGCCGAGGCGTTCACCGCGTGTCACTGGCTGATCGATCGACTGAAGGAGATCGTGCCGATCTGGAAGAAGGAGCATTTTCGCGGTGGTACCGTCTGGATCGGGCCCCAGCAGGGAAGCCCCGAGCCCTCGCGTCGCCGGCGCGCGCAAGGGGGTCGCTGAGGTTTGCGTTTCCCCGGACCGTTCGCCATGGTACGCGAGAAGGCTTCCATGCACTCCCGCAACGCGGCCGTCCTGACGCTGGCACTGGCCACGGTGACGGGGTGCGCGGGATTGCGTCCGCGGTTTCTCGGTGGCTCCGCGCTCGGGCCCCCCGTGTCGGTGCCGCACGACGCGGTCCCGATGGGGCAGTTCGTGCGCGGCGAATGGGCGCTGCAGCGCAACGACATCGACACCGCCGTGGACGCGTTCGAGAAGGCGGTCGCCGCCGACCCGAATACGCCGATGCTCCGCCTGAGGCTCGCGACGCTCTACGTCCGGACCGCCAAGCTCGACAAGGCGCGCGCGCAAACCGAGCAGGTGATCGCGGCGGAGCCGAACAACCTGGACGCCATGGCGCTGTACGCCGGCATCGTCACCGCGCTCGGCAAGGACGACGACGCGATCGCGGCCTACGAGCGCCTCATCGCGCACGATCCCGACTTCCAGGAAGCGTACCTGTACCTGGGTGCGCTCTACGGCAAGCGCGGTGACACGCCGAAAGCGATCGCGACGCTCCACCGGCTGGTCGAGCGCAACCCGAGCTCGCTCCTCGGCTACTACTACCTGGCGCGCGTGTACGCCGCGAGCGGTCAGCTCGATGAGGCGGAGCGGTACTACCTGGAGGCGCTGAAGCTGAGTCCCCAGTCGGAGCTGGTCCTCACCGACCTGGCCGCGGCCTACGAGCTCCAGGGCCGGAGCGCCAAGGCGGAGGAGCTCTACGAGCGCATCCTGTCCCAGGATCCGCAGAGCGCGGTGGTGCGCCGCCGGCTGGGCGGCCTCTACGCGGGTCAGAAGCGGCTCGACGAGGCCCTGACGCAGTTTCGCGAGCTGGAGAAGGTCGATACCGATCCGCGCGAGGCGCGGACGAAGATGGGCCTGATCTATTTCGAGAAGGGCCAGCTGGAGCGCGCCGAGACGGAGTTCAACCTCGTCCTCGCCTCGGCGCCCGACGACGTGCGCGTGCGCTACTACCTGGCCGCGGTTCACGCCGAGTTGGGCGAGACGCAGCGCGCCCTCGACGGCTTCTCCAGGGTCACGCCCGACTCCGAGTACTTCATCGACGCCCAGATACGGCGCGCCTACCTGCTACAGAACGACAAACCGGATGAGGCAATCCGCGGCCTCGAGCAGGCGCTCGTCGCGCGTCCCGACAGCCCGGAGCTCATGGCCTACCTCGCAACCCTGTACCGGCAGCAGAAGAACTACGATCGCGCGGTGACGCTCCTCGAGCAGATCGTCGCTCGCTCCCCCGACAACGACCGCTACCGCTTCACGCTCGGTGCCGCCTACGACGAGGCCAACCGCAAGCCGCAGGCCATCGAGGAGATGCAGCGTGCGATCCAGCTCAATCCGCGCAACGCGGCCGCGCTGAACTACCTCGGCTACACCTATGCGGACATGGGAGTGCATCTCGACGAGGCGGAGAACCTGATCCGGCGCGCGCTCGAGCTGCAGCCGAACGACGGCATCTACATCGACAGCCTGGGCTGGGTGTACTACCAGCGCGGCGAGTACAAGCGCGCCGTCGAGCAGCTGGAGCGTGCGGTCGAGCTGGCGGGCGAGGATCCGACCATCGTCGAGCACCTCGGCGATGCCTACACCCGCCTCGGGCGCAGCGGCGATGCGCTGCGCATCTATCGCGACGCCCTCGGCCGCGCCAAGGAGAGTGCGCAGATCGAGCGGCTCAAGGGAAAGATCCAGGGGCTCGGCGGCAGCAGCGCGCGCACGAGCGACGCCCGACTCTGAACCCGGTGGGGCGGGCGCTGCGCCGCAGCTGCGTGCTTGCCGTGCTGGCCCTCGCGGGCTGCACGCTTGGCCGTCCCGCGCTCCGACCGGTCGCCGAGGGCGTCACCGCGGAGCGGCTCCTGTCGGCCCTCGATGCTCGCCGGCAGTCGGTCACCTCGTTGCGTGCGCGCGCCCGCTTGAAAGCAGGGCTCGCCGGCATCTGGACCCGCCAGATCGTGCTCGTGCAACGTCCCGGCGACGTGCGCATGGACGTGATGTCGCCGTTCGGGCTGGCGCTGGCGGTCGGCACGCAGCACGACGTGCTGTGGGCCTACCAGCCTTCCAACGAGGTGCGCTACGAGGGCGAGGCCAGCCCGCTCAACCTGGCGCGCTTCCTGGGCGCACCCGTGACGGTCGCGGATCTGGTGGACGTGCTCCTCGGGCTGCCACCACGACGGGACGCCACCGGTCCGCCGGCGCTGGGACGCACGGCAGACGGCGGATGGGTGCTCGGCCTGCCCTTCGACGGCGGCACGCAGCAGCTCTCGTTCGACGCCTCGACGCTCGAGCTGCGCCGCGCCGAGGAACGGCGCGGCGACGTGGTCGCTCTCGCGGTCGAGTTCGGTGACTACCAGAACGGCTTCCCGCACGCCCTCGACGTTTCCGCGCCGGTGGTCGGCTCGTCGGCCCGCCTCGCGTACGATGCGGTGGAGCCGAACGTGCCGCTCGACGCCACGCTCTTCTCTCCTCCGCCGGCGACGCACGTGCTGCCGCTGGAGGCGGCGTCCCGCCGCTGATGGCGCTGCTCGAGGTCCGCGATCTCCGGATGGCCTTCCCGACCCCCGCCGGCGAGGCGCATGCCGTCGACGGGGTCAGCTTCGCGCTCGAGCGCGGTCAGGTGCTCGGGCTGGTCGGCGAGTCGGGCTGCGGCAAGAGCATGACGGCGCTCTGTCTCATGCGGCTCGTGCCGCCGCCGGGACGGATCACGGGCGGCCAGGTGCTGTTCCAGGACCGCGATCTGATGACCCTGCCGGAGCCGGAGATGCGCGCGCTGCGCGGGTCGCGGATGGCGATGATCTTCCAGGAGCCGATGAGCGCCCTCAATCCCGTGCTGAGCGTGGGGAACCAGGTCGCCGAGGCCGTTTTCCTGCACCGGCGTGTCTCGCGGCGCGAGGCCCGGCAGCGCGCCGTTGGCCTGCTCGGCGAGGTGGGGATATCCGATGCGGCGCGCCGGGCGGCCGACTATCCTCATCAGCTCTCCGGTGGGATGCGGCAGCGGGTGATGATCGCCATGGCCATCGCCTGCGAGCCCCTGCTGCTGCTGGCGGACGAGCCCACCACGGCGCTCGACGTGACGATCCAGGCGGAGATTCTGGCGCTTCTCCGCACGCTCCGGGAGCGCCACGGGATGGCCGTCCTCCTGATCACCCACGACCTCGGCGTGGTGGCGGAGCAGGCCGACCAGGTGGCGATCATGTACGCGGGCCGGATCGTCGAGCACGCCGGGGTGGACGACCTCTTCACGCGGCCGCGCCATCCCTACACCCAGGCGTTGCTGCGCTCGATGCCCGCGCTCGGCACGCGTGTCGAGCGCCTGGAGGCGATCCCGGGGCAGGTGCCGAGCCTGACGCGGCTGCCCAGCGGCTGCGCGTTCCGCGACCGCTGCCCGATCCACATCGACGCCTGTGCCGCGGCGGTGCCGCCGCTGGAGGAGAAGGCCCCGTCGCATCTGGCGGCCTGCATCCGGGCATGAACGGCACCCCGCTCGTCGAGGCGCGCGCGCTGCGCAAGCACTTCCCGGTCGGGCGCGGACTCCTCGGCCGTCCGCACGCGGTCGTGCGCGCCGTCGAGGACGTCTCGCTCGACATCGCCGCGGGGGAGACGCTCGGGCTGGTGGGCGAGTCGGGCTGCGGCAAGTCCACCCTCGGGCGCTTGATCCTGCGACTGATCGAGCCGACCGCCGGTGACGTGCGCTTCGACGGCCGTTCACTCCTCGAGCTCGGCCCGCGCGAGCTGCGCGCCATGCGGCGCGCGATGCAGATCGTCTTCCAGGATCCGTACGGCTCGCTGAATCCCCGCATGCGGGTGGCGCGCATCGTCGGCGAGGGGCTCGCGATCCACCACATCGGGACCCGGCAGGAGCGCGGCGACCGCGTGCGCGCGCTCCTCGACCTGGTGGGACTGCCCGTCGACGCCGCCGTGCGCTACCCGCACGAGTTCAGCGGAGGCCAGCGACAGCGCATCGGCATCGCCCGTGCGCTCGCCGTCGAGCCGCGCTTCATCGTCGCCGACGAGGCCGTGTCGGCGCTGGACGTGTCGATCCAGGCTCAGATCCTGAACCTGCTCCAGGAGCTGAAGCAGCGGCTCGGCCTCACGCTGCTCTTCATCTCGCACGACCTGCGGGTGGTCGAGCATCTCAGCGACCGGGTCGCGATCATGTACCTGGGGCGGATCGTCGAGATCGGCCCTCGCGATCTGGTCTACGGCGATCCGCACCATCCCTACACGCGCGCGCTGCTCTCGGCCGTGCCGGTCCCGGACCCGCGCCGGCGGGTGGCACCACCGCCGCTCGGCGGGGACGTTCCGAGCGCGTTGTCACCACCCTCCGGCTGTGCCTTCCATCCGCGCTGTCCGTACGCCCAGGACGTCTGCCGGCGCGTGACCCCGCCGCTCGAGGCGGGACGTACGCCGCGCGCCGTGGCGTGCCACGTGTTCCCGGCCGAGCCGAGCTAGCAGGCTTCCCCCGCCTGCCTCTCCGCGGGTGTTCTCCGCGAGTCGGTGCCTGGGTCTGTGCACGGAGGTGAGTTGTCTTGAAACAAGGTAGTTCTTGACACGAGTGAGATGACCGTGGTGAGTGCGAGCGATGAGGGCGGCGCTCTCGCTCAGGATGGCGTACCGCCACGTGAGGTCGGCGTGGGTGCGCATGGCGCTCAGCGTGCTGGCGGTCGGGCTGGCCGTCAGTCTGGTCGTTGGCATCCGGCTGATGAACGGGGCGGTCCTCGCATCCTTTCTCGATGCCGTGGAGGCGATGGGCGGCCGTGCGGCGCTCACCATCACGGGCGCCGATGGAGCCAGCTTCCCGGATGCGCTGGTCGACGCGGTGGCGAAGGTGCCGGGCGTGAAGCTCGCCGTACCACTGGTCAGCAGCATCGCGTTTCCCGACGACGAGACCGGCGAGCTCCTCACGGTCCACGGCGTCGACTTCACGCACGACGCGGACGTGCGGCTGTACCACGAAGGTGATGCGGACGAGATTCTGGACGATCCCATCGTGTTCCTGAACGATCCCCGCTCGGTGGTGCTCACGAGACAGTTCGCCGAGGAACGCGGGCTGGAGCTCGGGCAGGCGATCCGACTGGCCACCCCCACCGGCGTGCAACCGTTCACGATTCGCGGGTTGCTCGAACCGCAGGGTCTCGCGCGCGCCCTCGGGGGCCGTCTCGTCGTGATGGATCTCTACGCCGCTCAGCGCGCCTTCGCCTCCGACGGCCGCATCAACCAGATCGACCTCGTTCTCGACCAGGGGATGGATGCGGACGCCGTCAGGACACAGCTGACGACGCTCCTTCCCACGGGGCTCGAGGTGCGCGAGCCGGCGGCACGCAAGGAGGTGGTGAGTCAGAGCATCGCGGCGTTCCAGTCGATGCTCACCGCGTTCGGCCTCCTCGCCGTCTTCGCGGGCTTCGTGATCTGCTACACGCGACTCGGGGCGATCTTCGAGGCGCGGACCTGGGAGGTTGGCCTGTTCCGCGCCGGCGGGCTGCGCCGCTCCGTCGTCTTCTGGGAGCGTCTGAAGGAGAGTCTCCTGCTCGGCGCTGCGGGCGCGGCGGTCGGGATTCCCCTGGGGTTCGTCATCGCAAAGTTCGGCCTGCCGGTCCTCGCCACCACCACGTCTCTCGCCTCGGGCCTGCCGGTCGCGGTGGCCAATCCCGCTCTCGAGCCCGGCGACGTCATCTTCGGCGTAACCCTGGGTCTCTGCGCTGCGGTTGCGGCGGCGATCGTTCCAGCGATCCGGACGGCACGCACGAGCCCGGTGGCGGCGCTCACCATGCGCGGCCGCGAGACATCACCGGCCACCGTGCAACCGACGTGGCGGGGTCCGGCGATCCTCGCCCTGCTGATCGCTGGCCTCCTCGTGGCGCAGCGCCTGTCGGGCGTGCGAGCCATCGGCCTCGTCACCACCTCCAGCATCGTGCTCATGGGGTGTCTGCTGGCGACTCCGCTCGTCGGCTACGGCGCCCGGTTGCTGAAGATACTCTGGAGCCGCGGGTTCGGTATGGCCGGCCGCGTCGCGGCGAGCCATCTCGCCCGCCACCCGCGTCGCACGGCCCTGGTGACGGCCACGCTCGGCGTGGGGCTGGGCAGCGTGCTCATGCTCGCCATCCTCGGGTGGAGCTTCGAGCAGAGTCTCGTGTCCACTCTCAGCCGCCGGATGAAGGCGCCGCTGCTGGTCACGTCGGCGTTCCCTGCCGGGGGCTATCTATACGCACCGATGAGCCAGGAGGTGGTGGGCGAGCTGGTGCGCGTTGCCGGTGTGGCGAAGGTGGTTGGCGAGCAGAACCGCGACATCAACTACGGAGGCGGCTCCGTTCACCTGGTCGCGTTCGACCCCGATGGTTTCACCGATCATCGGGTTGCGGACTGGCCGATCGACGAGGGGGACTCAGATAGTGCGCTTCGCGCCCTGGCGAGCGGCGAGGGCGTCGCCGTGACGAGGGGGTTCGCGAACCTCCACGGAACCAGGCCCGGCGACAGCATCGAGCTGAGGACGTTGCAGGGGCCACACACCTTCGAGGTGGTGGCGATCACGAGTGGCGTTCTCGAGAGTGCGGTGGTCATGAGTCGCGAGCTCTACCGGCCGCTGTGGAATGACAGCGTCGTCTCCTGGATCGATGTCGTGGTCGAGGAAGGAAGCGACCCCAAGACGGTGGCCGCGGCAATCGCTTCGAACCTCGGTCGCAGCCATCGCCTCCGCGTCTGGGAGAACGCCGCGCTCCTCGACCACTTCGCCAGCCAGGCGCGTCAGGCGTTCAGTGTGCAATACGTCATGGCGGCGATTGCCCTTCTGCTCGTTCTCGTCGGAGTCGGCGATACGCTCGCCGCGAGCGTCACCGCCCGCACCCGGGAGATCGGCATGATGCGAGCCGTGGGCCTGTCTCGATCCGGCGTCGTGCGCATCGTGATCCTCGAGGGGATGGCCATCGCAGTGCTCGGACTTGTCCTGGCGGGTGCGGTCGGGCTCGCGCTCGGTGTGTTCTGGGTGGAGGTGCAGTTTCCAGCCTTCCTCGGCTGGGGTCTTACCTTGCACCTTCCCATGGCCTTTATCCTCGCCACCGCGGTCATCACGCTGACCTTGTGTCTGGCCGGATCTCTGCTCCCGTCGCTCCGGGCCGCGTGGCTCCCTGTCACGGTAGCGCTGCGAACCGAGTGAGGTCCGCGCTGAGGGCGTGTGCCGGTGTCCGATCGTCGACGGTGGTCAGGTCGCGGAGGGCCCGGCGCCGAGCACGTCGCCAATTGCAGCCGCCGCGTATGCGAGATCGCTCTCGGTGTGGCCAACGGTCACGAAGCAGCGCAGGCGCTCCGTGCCCGGCTGAACCCCGGGCGGTATGACCGCATTCACGAAGACTCCGCGCTCGAGGAGGGCGGAGGCCGCAGCGAGTGTCCGAACGCGTTCGCCGACGCGGACCGGTATGACCGCGCTCTCGCTCCCGAAGGTGTCCAGGCCACGGCTGGCGAGCGCCGACCGGAAGAACGCTGCGTTGTGTTGCAACCGGGCAACGCGTTCCGGCTCCTGCTCGAGGATCTCGACCGCCGCCAACGCGGCGCCGACGTCCGCCGGTGTCATCGCCGCCGAGTGGATGCTCGCGTGCGACGCGTACCGCAGGACCATGGCGATCGAGGCATCGACGGCGGCGAAGCCGCCGACCGCTGACAGGGCCTTGCTCAGGGTTCCGATCCGGATGTCGATCGCCGCAGGGTCGATTCCGAAGTGCTCGGTCGCACCCCGACCGGTCGAGCCGAGAACTCCAAAAGCGTGAGCCTCGTCAGCGAGCAGGTAGGCGCCATGTCGACGGGCGATCTCCACGAGCGCGGGAAGAGGGGCGAGGTGTCCTTCCATCGAGTAGGCCGTTTCGACGACCACGAGGCGGCGGCGGATCGATGACGAGCGGTCCAGTATCTTCTCGAGATGGCGAAGATCGTTGTGCGCGAAGCGCTTGAGCGAAGCCCGCGACAGGAGCGCTCCGTCATACAAAGAGCGATGGGCGAGGCGATCGAGGATGATCAGGTCACCTGGACCGAACAAGGCAGAGATCACCGACACGTTCGTCGCGTAGCCGCTCGAATAGGTGACGGCACGCGGAGCACGCACGAATGCCGCCAGGCGCTGCTCGAAGTCCCAGTGGACACGCGTCGTCCCGCACAGCACGCGCGTTCCGCCGGCGTGCGTACCGTGGCGCTCGATGGCGGCAATGCTCGCCGCCTTTACCCGCGGGTCATTCCCCAGGCCGAGGTAGCCATAGGCGGCCAGATTGATGACGGACAGGCTGGGATCGGCGACCTCGTTGAACTCCACTCGTCCGGGAGGCCCGAGCACGGTTCTCTCGCCGATCGCTCCGAGATTCTGCCGGTCGTAGATTCCGGCGAAGGGTGACGCCCCGAGCGTCACGAGGTTCGTGACGGCATCCAGGAGCCGAGGAGAGCTCTTGACGAGATCGTGAGGCTCGACGTCCCTTGGCGTGGATATCGGTTGGGAAAGGTTCACGGCCTGACCGCTCATAGGACCTCACTCGTTGCGCAACGCAGCCGGTACGGCAAGACGTGCAGCTCGGAGGGCGGGTAGGAGCGAGCCTGCAAGGCACAGCAATAGAGTGACCACGGCCATGACGATCATGGAGACGACCGGCGGATGCAACTCGAGGTTCCAGCCGAGGATAGCCGGGAATTGCACGTCGACCCAGAAAACGCCCAACGCTATCCCGAGCATTCCGGCTAGCAACAAGCCCATCACCGCGATTCCCGCACCCTCCAGGAGCACCATCTCGAGGACCCGAGAGCGGTAGCAGACCAATCGCGCGCATCATTCCGATCTCTCTGGTGCGGGCATTGACTCCCGCCGCCAGAGTATCGCCAATGCCGACCAGCACGAGCAGGAGCGCGATACCCTCCGTTAGGTAGAGCACGCTGAACGCTTGCCGGGCCTGGCCGGCGAAGTGCTCGACCATCGCTGCACTGGTCAAGATACGGAGGCGGTGCGTCTCGCCAAGCTCGCTAGCGATAGCCGCCGCAACTTCTTCGGGTGTATGACCTTCTGCCACTGCTACGCGTATCCACGTGACCAAGTCATCGTTCCACAGATCCGGCTATAGAGCGCTCGGCTCATAAGAACTGCGCTCTGGGGCCGACCGCTAGTGAGCGCGGCCACCTTGAACGTGCGGGGTCCCTGCATGGTTGTGAGTCGATCGTCGTCTCCCGGCCGAGTCCCATGCAGATTGGCGAACGACTGCGAAACGAGCACGGCTTCGCCTTCGCGACGGACCTAAGTGCGTCGGAGCGCGTTAGCCTCCAACGCCCAGTCGCATACCCGACGGTCGAGTGAAGCAGGACGGATCATAGCGGATGCGAGGAGGGTGGACTCGATTAGCATACCTGATGTCTCGCTCCTGCTCTCCGACTGCGACGGCAACGCCTGGGACCTTTTCGAATCGTCCTCGACGAGGCTCTCGCTCATCGGCGCGCTGCGATGAGCCCCCAGCCGTGAACGGAGATGTCACTATCGAGTTGCGCGCGTGATACCGCCGAGTCAGGGCAGATACGAGGCTACTCTCAAAGCTCCAACCCAGGATGCCCAGCATCAACACGCTGCCCAGGCCAATTCCCAATGTCGCAACCGTCAGCGCCGTGCGCCGCGGGTTTCGCACGAGATGCCCGGCCGCGACCCGGCCTCCGGGCCCGAACCACGCGCTCCATAGAAGCTTCAGGAAGCGGCTCCCGTAGCCCACGAACGGTGTCGCTAGGAGGCCTCCCCCGATCACAATCAAGGCCGTCGTGACGAGGCCGAGGGCCCTAATCCCGGACACGTGCTGGGCGATGAGAAGCGCGCCGACCAGAACGCCCACCAGGGCGGGCCACCGCCATTTCGGGGGTGGCACCGGCGACGGCATCTCCCTCCCGCGCATCGTCAATGCCGCGACGGGATGCGTCCGGGACATCCGCAACGCCGGCACCACGGCAGCGGCCACGGCCGCTCCGATTCCCAGTGCGAGTCCGAGGAGGATGTCGGGCAACGTGAGACCGAGCTTCGCTTCCGGGACCGGTAGGTTGGAGGCCAGAGCGGTCGTCGTCGCCAGGAACGGCAGTCCGACGCGCGCCACCAGCACGCCCAGAGGAATGCCGAGCGCTGCTCCGGCCGCTCCCAGAAGCACGCTCTCCTTCAGAAGCTCCCGGAACACCGCCGAGCGCCGCAACCCCCCCGCGCGCAGCAGCCCCACCTCCCACGTGCGCGCCTCGAAGATCGCTCCGAGGCGGCTGTAGCAGATGACGAAGCCGGCCACGACGGCGAGCAGTCCGAAGGCGGTCAGCATGGACTGGAACGCCGCCACGCCGTCGCGCACGACCTCCTTGCGCAGCGCCGGCTCCTGGACCTCGAGGCCCGGCGGCATCGCCGCCGCCAGGGCGGTCCGCGTGGCGGCCACGTCGGTCTCCGGGTCGATGACGATATCGATCTGGTTGATCTGGCCGTCCGCGGCGAACGCCCGCTGCGCGGCGTAGAGATCCATCACCACGAGCCTGCCGCCCAGAGCACGCGCCACGCCCTGGGGCTCGAGCAGTCCCCGGATGATGAAGTCCTTCACCCCCGTCGGCGTCACCAGTGGGACCTGCTGCCCGACGGCGAGACCGCGTCGCGCGGCGAACTCGCGTGTGAGGATGACCGAGCGCGGGTCGTTCAGGAAGACGAGCGGATCGTCGAGGATCTCGTCGACGCCCTCCCCCTGGTCGTAGAGGCGAACGTCCGCTTCGTGCCCGAAATCGACACCGTGCACGGTGAGGAGCTCACCGCTGGAGTCGTCCGGAAACGCGACCCCGGTGACGAGCGGGACCGCGAGCTTGACGCCGCGCACGCCGGCGGCCGTCTTGGCGACCTCTTCCGGGAAGGTGGCGTTGTCGCGCGCCGTGATCGTCAGGGCGGCGCGTCCCCCGACCGCGTCAACCGCGTCGAGGAAGGACTGCAGCACGGCCGTGTTCATCAGCCGGATGGCGACGACCAGCGCCACACCGAGGGCCACCGCCACGATGCTCAGCGCCATGCGCCCGACGGCCGAGCGCACGTGGCGGTACGCCAGCGTGAGCGACAGCGCGGCCCTCATCGATCACTTGCCACCAGGGTCAACTCGCTCGTCCGCTCGGGAACGCGCACGTCGCGAATGACGCGGCCGTCCTGCATCTCCAGGGTACGCTCGCCGTACATGGCCGCGAAGAGATTGTGGGTGACCATGACCACCGTGACGCCGGCCGACCTGTTCAGGGCTGCCAGCATGTCGAGGATCAGCTGGCCCGTGTGCGAATCGAGGTTTCCGGTGGGCTCGTCCGCGAGCAGGATCGACGGATGGCCGACGATGGCGCGCGCGATCGCGACGCGCTGCTGCTCGCCACCCGACAGCTCGCCGGGGTAGCGCCGCTCGCGATCGGTCACGCCGACCTGCTGCAAGGCTGCCGCCGTCATGCGGCGCACGTCGGCCTTGGACCGACCGGCGAACTCGAGGAAGAGGCCGACGTTCTCCTCGACGGTCAGCGCGGGTATCAGGTTGAACGCCTGGAAGATGAAACCGATCCTGTGAAGGCGAAGATCGGCCAGCTCGTGATCGGCGAGTGTGCCGAGGTTGACGCCGTCGAGGACGACCTGGCCGCTGTCGGGCACATCGAGACCGGCGATCAGGTTGAGAAGCGTCGTCTTGCCCGAGCCGCTCGGTCCCATCAGCGACACGAAGGCGCCTTTGCGAACCTCGAGGTCGAGGTTCGCGAGAGCCCGGCTGGCTTGCGCGCCCGTGCCGTAGCTCTTCGTGACCCCGGACAGCCGGATGGCGACTTCGCTCACTACGAAGAAACTCCGGGGCGGCGACGGGCGGGCCGCCTCTGGGCGATCGGCTCGGATGCCTCCACCTCCTCGGTGCGAGGGGGACAGAGCGTGGTGTCGATCTGCATGCGGAGCTCCTTCAAGAACTCGAGATCCGCTTCGACCTGCTTGAGGCGCCGCGCCAGCAGCACCGGCAGTGGATTGTACTTGCCGGGCGCATTCGCGGCGGCGTCCTGGAGCGCATCGTCGTGTCGCCGCGCGAGCGCCTTGCCCTGCATCCAGAGCTCTTCTTGCCAGCGATCCAGGAGGCGCGTCAGGGCCTCTCGCGGAACGCGGTCGACGAAGAGGAGTCGCTCGCAGATCTCCTCGCTACCGCCTGACGACACCAGCCACCGGTCGAACACCTGCGTGCCAGGGGTGGTGATCTGGTATGGAATCCGCCGCGGATCGGCTTCGGGGGGGTTCGTGCCGGTGCTGATCAATCCCTGGGTCGCGAGCCGGGCCAGCACACGGTAGAAGCTGCCCGCGCTCGCCTGGTTGCCTGATCGCGCTTTGTACTCGCTCATGAGCTGGTAGCCGTGGTGTGGCTGCCCGTCCCGAAGCAGTCCGAGGAGCATGTGCACGAACATCGGCGTCCCCCTTCAGAGCCTGTGGTTCCCCTGCGGCTGACCTCGAGATCGCGGCATCACCGACCTGCCTGCAGATAGTGTCACGTGGGCCGGGGTGTCAAGGATTACCTTTAGTTAGTCGCCCGGAGTGCGTGCACGGCACCGAATAGCGCGCGCTGCTCGCGAACGCTCCGCGCGCCGAGCGGCGCGGTATCTTCGAGTCGTCGGGTCCCGCATGACGCGGCGCGCGCGTGGAAGACCGGCGGCTTCCTCCGCGCAGAGATGGCCCTTCGGGCGGATTTACAGGTCCACCGCAGGACCCTATACTCCCGCCCCTCGCGAGGTGGGGTGGTGTGGTCGGGAGGATCAGAACGATGTGGGAAGACGTGCGCATTTCGCTGGGTTCCGATGCCGAGGCGAGCGGTCGGCTCTCATTCGTCAGCCCGACTCGCATCGAGGGTAAGCTGAAGGGCGAGGTCCGGTCGTCCGATCTGCTCGTCGTCGGGCCGCAGGGCATGGTGCAGGCGACGGTGCGGGCCGACAAGCTGGTGGTGCTCGGCGAGGTCCGTGGCGAGGTCCTGGGCGCGAGCCGCGTGGAGATCTGCGCCGGCGGACGGCTCTTCGGCGACGTCGAGACTCAGAGCCTCGTCGTCCACGAGGGGGCCACCTTCGAGGGACGCTCGCGGATGGCCGGCCAAGCCACTGCTGCAGCCGGCACGTCCTGATTCTAGCGCGGCGCGACGCGCCACGCGATGGCGAAGCTCGTCGCCAGCAGCAGCGCCGCCAGCAGGAACGGCGCGCCCGGCAGCTGCCAGTCCGTGCGCTCGCCGATGAACGCGGCGAAGGTGCCGGTGAAGAGCGCCGGCCCGATCATGAAAGCCACGCCCTGCAGGCCCGTGATCGCCCCCTGCAACCGACCCTGCTCCGTCGAGCCCACCTGCCGGGTCATGAGCGCCTGAGCAGCCGGGCCAGCCAGACCCCACAACGCCAGGAGAGGAATCCCGGCGGAGAACACGGCGCCGGTCGACGCGAGTCCGTACACGGCGAAGCCGCTTGCCCCGAACGCCAGGCCGAGCAGCAGGCTTCGACGTTCGCCCAGGCGATCGACCACGACGCGCACGAGCCCCGCCCCGACGATGGCGCTCGAGACACCGACGGCGGCGAGAACGAGGCCCACGGTGCGGGTGTCCCAGCGGTATCGATAGTCCGTGTACAGCACGAAGATGCTGGGCTGAACCTCGTGGGCCACGGCGGAGACGAAGACGACGGCGGCGAGGCCGAGGACGTGCGCGTGGCCGCGAAGCAGGAGCAGCGCGCCCACGGGGTTCGCGCGTCGCCACTCGAAGGCCGCGCGTCGCTCCGCCGGCAGTGACTCGGGAAGGATGGCGAGGCCGTAGAGTGCGTTCGCCAGGCACAGCCCCGCGGCAATCCAGAACGGCAGGCGCGGATCGACGCTGCCGGCGAGCCCGCCCAGGGCCGGCCCCACCACGAAGCCCAGACCGAAGGCTGCGCTGATGAGGCCGAAGCCCGCCGCGCGTCGCTCGGCCGGGGTCACGTCGGCGATGTAGGCCCCCGCCGTGGTGTAGCTCGCTCCGCAGATGCCCGAGAGGACGCGGCCGACCAGCAGCCAGCTCACCGACGGGGCGAGCGCGATGATGATGTAGTCCAGGCCGAGGCCGAGGTTCGAGAGCAGGATCACCGGCCGGCGCCCGAAGCGATCGGAGAGCCCGCCGAGCAGCGGAGCGCACACGAACTGCATGCCGGAGTACATGGTGCCGAAGAGGCCGACGATTGCCGCCGCGGAAGCCGTGTTGCCGCCCTCGAACTCCAGCACCAGCTTGGGCAGCACCGGGGCGGTGATGCCCAGGGCGAGCATGTCGAGCGCGACCGTGACGAAGATGAAGGCCAGCGCGGCCTTGCGGACGGGTACCACGACCCCGGTGGTCGCGCCGTTCATGGCGGGGTGCCGCGAGCCGTCAACGATGGCGTCGGGTCGGAGCGTCCCTCATGCTGCCGGCGCCTCGATCACGCGCATCGCAGCCGGCGTCGGAACGATCCGCGCGACTCTGGGGCCCGCCGCCTCGAGGAGCGCGCGGTATTCCGATCCGGTGCGCGTGAGGTCGAACCTGCCGTCGCCGTCCACCGTGCGGAGCTCGATGGCGACGAGCGCGCGCATCAGCCGGTGCAGCGCACCGGGGTGCGCCCCCACGGCCGTTGCCAGGTCGGGCCGTCAGCCATCGCGAGACCGAGCGCGGCCGCGGTGTAGATCGTCTGCGGAACCCACAGGCCCGTGATCATGCGCGCGAGCCGAAAGGGTGCGGGCAGGTCCGCCGGTATCTGCTGGGTCATCGCGGTCCTCCTCTTCGCGCGCGACGATAGCAGCGGGGCGGACGAGGGTCTTGGAGAAAAGTCAGGCGCGCCAGGAGACGGAACGGAGACCGCGGGACTTCGCGCCGCGGTCTCTCAGCCCTTGTTCGCTTCTTCGGTGGGCTTCTGGCGCACGTCCTCGGCGACGCGCGCCGCACGGCCCGAGCGCTCACGGAGGTAGTACAGCTTCGCCCGTCGAACCGCGCCGCGCATCACGATCTCGACGCGCTCGATGCGTGGGGAGTGCACCGGGAAGATGCGCTCGACCCCGACCCCGTAGGACGTCTTTCGGACGGTGAACATCTCGCGATTCGCACCGCCCGAGCGGCCGATCACCGTCCCCTCGAACACCTGGATGCGCTCCTTGTCACCCTCGACGACGCGGACGTGCACCCGGACCGTGTCACCGGGCCGGAATGCAGGGACGTCCTTGCGCAGCTGCTCGGCCTCGATGCGGTCGATCGGGGTCATGGAAACGCATACCCTTAGCGTTCGCTGCGCAGCCGGTCAAGCATGATGGCTGCGGCGGCCCGGACGGAGAGGTGGTTGTAGGCGCCGGTGCCCTCGATGGGCTCGAGGACGTCGTGCGCGCGCGCCAGCATGTCGGCGGTGAGACCCCAGCCGGTGCCGAAGACCAGCAGCTCGGGGGGGCCGTCCGCGGCGAGGCGTGCGCGCAGCGCCCGGTGGTCGAGGCGATTCTCGCCGGGGCGGGCCGTGGTAGCCACCACGCGGGGCAGATGGCCGGTCTCGCGCTCGATGTCGGCGATCGCGTCGTCGAGCTCCGGCGCCTGGCGCACCAGCGCGAGAGCCTCCTTCCGGGTGGCGTTGTAGGTCGCGCCCGGACCCACCTCCCAGTGCCGGATGATGCGCGCCACGAGACGCCGGAGCGTGTCGACCGGCGTGCACACGTAGAAGCCGCGCGCTCCGAAGGTGCGCGCGAGGCGCGCGATGTCGTGCACGTCGAGGTTCGTGACCGCGGTGGTCACGACCTTTCCGGTCTTGTCGTAGACGGGGTAGTGGAGCAGGGCGAGGTAGAGATCAGCCATCGTGGTCCTGCCAGCCCAGCGAGCGCAGGAACGCGCGATCGGCGTCGTCCAGCTGCGCGCCGCGCAGCAGGTCGGGACGCCGCGTGAACGTCGTGCGGAGCGCTTCCCGTCGACGCCAGCGCCGGATCGCCTCGTGATCGCCGGAGCCGAGGATCTCCGGAACCTCGATTCCGCGGAACGCCCACGGCCGGGTGTACTGCGGATGCTCGAGCAGTCCCGTGGCGAAGGAGTCGTCCGGTGCCGAGGCCGTGTTGCCGAGGACCCGTGGCAGGTGGCGTACGATGGCGTCGAGGACGACGGCCGCAGCGAGCTCCCCGCCGCTCAGCACGAAATCCCCGATCGAGAGCTCCTCGTCGACGTACGCCGCGACGCGCTCGTCGACGCCCTCGTACCGGCCGCACACCAGCAGCAAGCTCGACTCGCGCGCCAGCGCTTCGGCCCGTCGCTGATCGAAGCGCGTACCACGGGCCGCGAGCAGGATGCGCCGCGGATGCTCGGCCGCGGCCACGTGCTCGATCGCGCCGACCAGCGGGTCGGGCTTCATCACCATCCCCGGTCCGCCGCCGTAGGGGACGTCGTCCACCTGGAGGTGGCGGTTGGTGGCATAGTCGCGCAGCTGGTGCAGCGAGACCTCGAGCACGCCGAGCTCCCGAGCGCGCTTGAGCGGACCGACCGAGAGCACGCCGCCGAACACCTCGGGAAAGATGGTCAGGATGTGGGCGTGCAGCGTCAGTCCAGCAGGCCGGGCAGCGGCTCGATGCGCACGCGCCGTCCGGCCCGATCGATGGTGCGCACCACGTCGGCCACGACCGGGATCAGGTGCTCCCGCCCGCCGTCGCGCACCTCCCAGACGTCGTGCAGGCCATTCGCCAGCGTCCCCGTGATGGTGCCGACCGTGGTGCCGTCGAGGGTCTCGACGGTGAAGCCGAGCATCTCGTGGTGATAGAACTCGCCGTCGGCGAGTGCGGGCAGATCGGCCTCGCGCACCAGCACGCGAGCCCCCCGCAGGGCTTCCGCCGCCGTGCGGTCGCTCACGCCGGCCAGGCCGATGAGGATGCCGCCGCGCCCGTGGGCCTGCGCGTGCGTGACCACGGCCTCACGCCAGGAGCCGCCTCGCTCGAGGAGCACGTGACGGCCCGGCGCGAGGCTCGGGGCGGGAGGCTGATAGGGTCGGAGCCGCGCCAGCCCTCGCAGCGCATGGGCACCGACGATCTCGCCAACGGGCACCGCGCTCGGATCGGGGGTCGCGGCCGACCCCGGAAGCACGGGACCGTCGAGCATGCCTCACTTCTCCTCGATGATCTCGAGGACGACCTTGCGGTTGGTGCGGGACGCCACGGCGTTCAGGATGGTTCGGATCGACTTTGCAGTGCGGCCCTGCTTGCCGATCACGCGACCGATGTCTTCCTTGGCGACCCGCAACTCCAGCACGGACGTGGTGTCCGCCTGGGTTTCCTTCACCTCGACCGCGTCGGGATGGTTCACCAGCTGCTTGGCCAGAAACAGGACCAGTTCCTTCATGGGGCGCAGCTCCTCTTCGAGCCCCACGAGCCGGCGCGGCTGAGGTTACGCTGCCGGCACGGGCGGGTTGACGTCGGCCGCTTCCTCGGACGCTTCGTTGGTCGTCGTGTGGGGCGCCTCGGCGACCGCCTCACCGGAGGCTCGGCGGGTCGCCTTGTCGATCAGCTGCAGCACGGTCAGGCTCGGCTGCGCGCCCTTGGCTCGCCAGGCGGCCACCTTCTCGGTGTCGACCTGGAGCAGCTCGGGCGTGCGGGTGGGATCGTAGAGCCCGACCTGCTCGATGAACCGACCGTCGCGCGGCGAATGCGAGTCCGCGACGACGATGCGGTAGAACGGACGCTTCTTGCTGCCATGACGGGCGAGGCGGATCTTCACCATCGGAGACTTCCCCTGCTCAGCGCGCGAGGCCGGGAGGGAGGCCTTGCATCATCGGACCCGAGCCGAGCTTTTTCAGAACTTTCTTGGTCTGGGCGAACTGCTTGAGCAGTCGATTCACGTCGGCCACCGACGTGCCGCTGCCGAGCGCGATGCGCTTTCTGCGGTTGGCGTTCAGGATGTGGATGTTGCGCCGTTCCTCTTTCGTCATCGAGTCGATGATCGCCTCGACGCGCTTCAGCTCGTGGTCGGCGTCACCCATGTCGGCACCACGCAGCAGCTTCTTCACCCCCGGGATCATGCCGAGCAGCTCGGTGATCGAGCCCATCTTCCGCACGGTGCGGAGCTGGTCCCGGAAGTCCTCGAGGTCGAACGCATTCTTGCGCAGCTTCTTCTGGAGCGCTTCGGCCTGCGAGCGATCGTACGCTCGCTCGGCTCGCTCGACGAGCGAGAGCACGTCGCCCATCCCGAGGATGCGCGAAGCGATGCGATCGGGATGGAACGCCTCGAGGGCGTCGAGCTTCTCACCGGTCCCCGCGAACACGATCGGCTTGCCGGTGACGGAGCGCAGCGAGAGCGCGGCGCCGCCGCGCGCGTCGCCTTCGATCTTCGTCAGCACGATGCCCGAGAGCGGCAGGCGACGGAGGAATCCCTGCGCCGTCGCCACCGCATCCTGACCCGTCATGGCGTCGGCAACGAGCAGTATCTGGCGAGCATCGACGGCCGTGCGCATGCGCTCGAGCTCGGACATGAGCTCGTCGTCGACGGTCTGCCGGCCCGCCGTGTCGATGAGCACCGTGTCGGCGCCCTGCGATCGTGCGGCGGCGACGCCGCTGCGGGCCAGGCTCACGGGATCGGCACCGGCCGAGGCGGCGTGAACCGGGATCTCGATCTGCCTCCCGAGGGTCTCGAGCTGCTGGATCGCGGCGGGCCGGTAGACGTCGGCGGGAACGAGATACGGTCGCCGGCCACGCTCGTCGCGCAGGTGACGTGCCAGCTTGGCGGCGGTGGTGGTCTTTCCGGCGCCGTTCAGCCCGACCAGCATGACGACGACCGGTGACGGGCCGCCGAGATCGAGGGTGGCGGGCTTGTCACCGAGCAGCCGCTGGAGCTCGCGGTGGACGAGCTTGATGAAGTGCTGCTCGGGCGTGAGGCTGCGCAGTACGTCGGAACCGAGCGCGTCCTTCTTGACCGCCTCGACGAAGTCGCGCACGACGCCGACGTTGACGTCGGCCTCGAGGAGCGCCAGGCGGACGTCGCGGAGCGCGTCCTCGATGTTGCGCTCGGTGATCCGTCCCTGGCCCTGCAGCTTTCGCCACAGGCTCTCGAACTTCTCACCGAGTGATTCGAACATGAGTAGTCAGATCTGCGCCGGAAAAGAGGGCACGCTACTGGAGGCCGGTCAGGCTGTCAAGAAACTGCCGAAAAAACAGGCACCCGGGCAATCGGCCCGGGTGCCTGCACATGCGACCGTCGGGAACGAGGCGGGCGTCACATCATGCCGCCCATGCCCCCCATTCCGCCCATGCCTCCCGGAGGCATTCCCGGCGCGGCCGACTTCTCCTCGGGCTTCTCGGCCACCATGGCCTCGGTGGTGAGCAGCAGGCTCGCCACGGAGGCTGCGTTCTGCAGTGCCGTGCGGACGACCTTCGTCGGATCGAGGATGCCCGCCTTCAGCAGATCCTCGTACTCCTCGCCGGCGGCGTTGAAGCCGAACGCTCCCTTGCCGTTGCGAACCTTGTCGAGCACGATCGAGCCCTCGGCGCCGGCGTTCTTGGCGATCCAGCGCAGCGGCTCCTCGATGGCCCGGCGCACGATGTTGACGCCGAAGCGCTCGTCGTCGGGGACGCTGAGCTTTTCGAGCGCCGCGGCCGCGCGGATCAGCGCCACGCCGCCGCCCGGGACGATGCCCTCCTCGACCGCCGCCCGGGTAGCGTGGAGTGCATCTTCCACCCGCGCCTTCTTCTCCTTCATCTCGATCTCGGTGGCCGCGCCGACCTTCACCACGGCGACGCCACCGACCAGCTTCGCGAGCCGCTCCTGCAGCTTCTCGCGATCGTAGTCCGAGGTGGTCTCCTCGATCTGCGCCCGGATCTGCTTGATGCGGCCCTCGATGTCGGACTTCTTGCCGCCGCCGTCGATGATCGTGGTGTTGTCCTTGTCGACCACCACGCGCTTGGCGCGGCCGAGATCCTGCGGCGTGACGTTTTCGAGCTTCATGCCGAGCTCCTCGGCGATGACACGCCCGCCGGTGAGGGTGGCGATGTCCTCGAGCATCGCCTTGCGGCGATCACCGAAGCCGGGAGCCTTCACGGCCACCGTCTGCAGCGTGCCGCGGATCTTGTTGACGACGAGCGTGGCCAGGGCCTCGCCCTCGACTTCCTCGGCGATGATGAGGAGCGGCTTGCCGCCGCGCGCGACCTGCTCGAGGAGCGGGAGCAGGTCCTTCATCGACGAGATCTTCTTCTCGTGGATGAGCAGCAGGACGTCCTCGTAGCTGACCTCCATCCGATCGGGGTCGGTGACGAAGTACGGCGAGGAGTAGCCACGGTCGAACTGCATTCCCTCGACGACGTCGAGCTGGGTCTCGAGGCCCTTGGCCTCCTCGACCGTGATCACCCCCTCCTTGCCCACCTTGCTCATGGCCTCGGCGATGATCTCGCCGATGGTCGAGTCGTTGTTGGCGGAGATGGTGCCGACCTGGGCGATCTCCTTCTGCTCCTTGGTGGGCTTGGAGAGCGCCTTCAGCTCGCCCACGATGGTGGCGACCGCCTTGTCGATGCCCCGCTTGAGGGTCATCGGGTCGTGGCCCGCGACCACCATCTTGAGGCCCTCGGTGAAGATCGCGCGCGCGAGCACCGTGGCGGTCGTGGTGCCGTCGCCCGCGACGTCGGACGTCTTGGAGGCGACTTCCTTGACCATCTGGGCGCCCATGTTCTCGAACTTGTCCTCGAGCTCGATCTCCTTCGCGACCGTCACGCCGTCCTTGGTGACGTTGGGCGCACCGAAGGACTTCTCGAGGACGACGTTCCGCCCGCGGGGACCGAGGGTGACCGTCACCGCGTCAGCGAGGACGTTGACGCCGCGAAGGATACGGTCACGCGCATCTTGCCCGAACTTGACCAGCTTGGCTGCCATGCTTCCTCTCCTCAGCCTTCCACCACCACGCCGAGGATGTCCTCCTCGCGCATGATGAGGTGCTCTTCTCCGTCGAGCTTGATCTCGGAGCCCGAGTACTTCCCGAACAGGATGGTGTCACCGACCTTGACGTCGAGCGGCGTGACCTTGCCGTCGTCGTTCACCTTGCCCTTGCCCACGGCGATGACCTTGCCGTGCTGCGGCTTCTCCTTGGCGGTGTCGGGGATGATGATGCCCCCCTTGGTCTTCTCCACCTCCTCCTCGAGCCGCTTCACGAGGACGCGGTCTTGGAGTGGCCTGATCTTCATTGATGCTCCTTTCCTGGCTAAGTCGTTGAAAAGTCGAGGCCATCTCCAGCGGGGCATGCCCGGCGAGCCGGCCTGCAGGCAATTTTTTCCGGCGCCGCAAACTAACCGAGCATCCTCTCAAGTCAAGCGCCGAAGCGTGTCGGTGGGAGGGACGGCGGGACCGATCGGTTGTCGGCTAGCGCCTGCCGCAGCCGGCGAACAAGTCGGAGAGGCGGGCGAAGAACCCGCGATGAGCGGATTCGTCGGTCAGGCGATAGAGACGGAAAGTCCCTTTGAACGAGATCGGGATCGGGAAGGGCGCCGAGGCGACCATCGCGCTGTCGAAGTTGCCCGTGTAGTCCTGGCCGGTCTGGTCCATCACCGAGTAGACCATCACCTGGCGGTTGAGCGGACCTGCCTTGGCGTCGAAGTCCCAGCGCTGCCGGACGACCCACTTGGAGTCCTTGGAGCGGGGCTCGTTCTTGATCGTGTCGTCGAAGGCGTCGAGCCCGGAGATGTCGGTCTTCACATGCGCGACGTGGCTGTCCGTCGACGGTAAGTTCGCCCAGCCGCTGGCAAGCTTGGCGAGGTCGTCGGCGGACGGCCGCCACAGCGTTGCGTCCGCGTTGCTCTTGTCGAAACCTTCCCTCATCGGCGAGGGCAGGCTGACGAACCGCTGCGTCAGCACCGGCTTGCCGTCCTTGGTCGTCACCTCCCAGAACATCGGGATGGTGGTCTGGCGGCCGCCGGGCAGCTCGAGCCACCCGAGGGCGAGCCAGCGACCGGTGAGATCGGGCACGGTGCCCTGGACGATCGTCTCCTGGACGAGCTGCCCGGGAGCGGCGGCTCCGGACGGTGCCGGCTGGGCGGCGGGCGCGGTCGGCGCTGGCTGTGCGGCGGGCGCGGTGGGCGCCTGCGGCGCCTCGTCGGCGGCCTGGGAGACCGCACCCGCGACGAGCGCGAGCACCGTCATCAGCGCTGGGAGGGGAGCGCACCGGGGTCGCATGGCGCGAGGGGCTCTAACAGGGGTCCCCGGAAGGGTCAAGTTTGAAGAAGCCCCCGGCGCGGCAATTTGACGGACATGCGACGCCGTGACGCAGGAGGACGGCCGCGCTCAGGACGTCCGGCCGCCCAGCTTCCGCCGTTCCTCTTCGTAGTACTTTCGGTAGAGGACGTCCCACTCCCGGCTGCCCGGCACCACCCGCTTGGGCATGCGGGCACGCGTGAGCTGGTCGAGGCGGCCGTCGACCGAGAAGGCGTCCGTCAGACCGCGCTTGGCCTCGTTCAGGAACAGGCGATCATTGCGGACCCGGCCGAGCTTCTCGTCGAGGATGCAGCGCTGCAGGGCGTGCGCCAGGAAGGAGAGCCTGCCTTCCGAAAGGTTCACAGCACGAACCCACGCGCCTTGGCGAGGCGCTGCTTCACGAGCTGCTCCACCCGGCGCAGGTCGAGGTCCTCGCGGCGCACGCCCGGCGCGCCCTGACGGACGAGCTTCTCGGCCTCGGCCATCGCGTCGCGCTCGATGGCCTCCTCGTCGTCGAAGTTCTTCGTCAGGAGCGCCACGAAACGCGCCTTCACGCGCTCCTCCGGAACGTCGAGCTCGACGACGTCGGCCTCTACCAGCCGGCGGACCAGAGCCTCGGCGACGCGGGTGACCTGCGCGGCGGACGGCCGCATCATTTCCGAACTAGACGGACGCTGGCGTTCTTGCAAGACTTCGTTGACACGCGCGGGGGGTGGCGATAAGTGGGCGCGAGATTGAGGCCCTCGCCGATCGGAAAGCCGGCGCGCATCCGGAGCGGGGACGTCGTCGGAGTGGTGGCTCCGTCCGGTGTGGTGGCGGAGGAGCGGCTCGGAGCTGGCGTTCGCGTGCTCGAGAGCCTGGGGCTGCGGGTGGTCGCCGGCGAGTCGGTGCTCGCACGCCGGGCGTACCTCGCCGGCTCCGATGCGGAGCGTGGCGCGGACCTGCAACGCATGCTGGACGACCCTGCGATCCGCGCCGTGTTCTGCGCTCGCGGCGGGTTCGGCGCGCAGCGAATCATCCCGGCGCTCGATCTCGACACGGTCCGCCGTCAGCCCAAGCCCGTCATCGGCTACAGCGACGCCACGGCGCTGCTGGCCGCGCTGGTGCGCGCCGGCGTCGTCGGAATCCACGGTCCGATGGTGGCCGTCGACCTCGCCCGCGGTCTGTCGGCGCGCTCGCTGTCGCACCTCGAGCACGTGCTCGCCGATCCGGCGTATCTGTGGGAGGTGGAGGTGCCCGTCTCCGTCCGTCCGGGACGTGCCAGGGGGAGGCTGCTCGGTGGAACGCTCTCGGTCCTCGCCACCACGTTCGGCACGCCCTACGCGCCCGACCTCGACGATGCCGTCCTCTTCCTCGAGGACGTCCACGAGTGGCCCTACCGGCTCGATCGGCTGCTCACGCAGCTCCGGCAGTCGGGCAAGCTCGAGCGGGTCGCCGGTGTCGTGTTCGGCACCATGGCGGCGTGTCGCATCCTCGACGGGATGAGCGCCATCGAGGTGATACGCGACGCGTTCGATGGAGCGCCTTATCCCGTCGGCTTCGGCCTCCCCGCCGGCCACGATCCGGCAGCCACCGGCGTGGAGAACGTCGCGCTGCCCTTCGGGGTCGAGGTCGAGCTCGACGTCGACCGCGGACGACTGCTGGCGCTGGAGCCGGCCGTCGTCTGAGCCGTCCATGACGCTCCCCAGCCCGGCGCGAGGTGGCTTCGAGCAGGTCACGGCCATCATCAACGAGGCCGTCGCGGCCGGCGCGTTCCCCGGCGCCGTCCTGCTGGTCGCCCAGCGCGGCGAGGTGCTCCATCACGCCGCCTTCGGGTCGCGCAGCGTCGATCCCCAGCGCACCCCCATGGAGCGGCACACGGTGTTCGATCTGTCGTCGCTCACCAAGCCGCTCGCGACCACCACCGCCGTGATGCTGCTGGTGCGCGAAGGCAAGCTGCGCGTCGAGGACCGGGTCACCCGTTTCATCCCGAACTTCGGCGTGTACGGCAAGGCCGGCATCAGCGTGCACCATCTGCTCGCCCACTGCTCGGGGCTGGCGGCATGGCGCCCATTTCACACCGAGGTCGCGGAGGCGGCACGCAGCCGGCGGTCTCCCAGTCTCGCGACCCGCAGCCGGCGGTCTCCCAGTCTCGCGACCCGCAGCGCGCGCGAGTTCATCTACGAGCAGATCCACCGGGCGCGCCTCGAGTACCCGCCAGCCTCGCGCAGCCTCTACAGCGATCTCGGCTTCCTGGTGCTGGGAGAGCTGGTGGAGCTGGTTGCCGGCGCGACGCTCGATCGCGTCTGCCACGAGCGCATCTTCCGGCCACTCGGGCTGCGATCGACCGGCTTCGTCGACCTCGAGCGCCTGCGCCTGGAGCGCCTCGCGCCGGTGGCGTCCACGATCGCGCCCACCGAGCGCTGCCCGAGGCGAGGGAAGGTGCTGTGCGGCGAGGTGCACGACGACAACGCCTGGGCGGCGGGCGGCGTCGCCGGCCACGCCGGCCTGTTCGCGAGTGCGGCCGACGTGCATGCGCTCGTGTGCCGGCTGCGCGCCTGCGCCCTCGGCGAGGATCCGTTCCTGCCCGCCGATGTGGTGCGGCGCTTCTGGACCCGCGACGCCCTGGTGCACGATTCGACGTGGGCGCTCGGCTGGGACACGCCCTCGGCCACGGGCTCGAGCGCGGGAGCGAAGGTGAGCCGGCACGCCGTGGGCCACCTCGGCTTCACCGGGACCTCGATCTGGATCGATCTCGAGCGCGACGCGCACGTGATCTTCTTGACCAACCGCGTGCACCCCAGTCGCCAGGACGAGCGCATCCGCGAGGTGCGTCCGCGCGTGCACGACGCGGTGTGGGAAGCGCTCGACGGATGAAGGTTCATCTGATCGCCGCCTGCGGCGTCGGCATGAGCGCGCTCGCGGTGTTGCTGCGTGAGGCGGGGCACACGGTGAGCGGCTCGGACGAGCAGGCCTATCCCCCCGCGAGCACCGTGCTGCGCGCGATCGGCGTCACCCTGTCCGCGGGCTGGGAGCCGCGGCGGCTGGCCGGCGTCGACCTCGTCATCTGCGGAAACGCGGTGACGCGCCACAACCCGGAGGCGGCGGCGGCCCGCGAGCAGGGCATGCGCACCATGTCGTTCCCGCAGGCCCTCGAGGAGCTCTTCCTGGTCGAGCGCCGGCCGCTGGTGGTGGCCGGAACGCACGGCAAGACCACCTCGGCTTCCATGCTGGCGTTCGTGCTCCAGCGCTGCGGCCGCGATCCCGGCTGGCTGATCGGCGGCGCGCCTCGCGATCTTCCGTCCAGCGCCGCACTCGGCGGCAGCCCCTGGTTCGTCGTCGAGGGCGACGAGTACGACAGCGCGTACTTCGACAAGGAGCCGAAGTTCCTCCACTACCGGCCCCACGCGTTGCTGCTCACGGCGGTCGAGTTCGACCACGCCGACATCTACCGCGACCTGGACGCGGTGAAGGCGGCCTTCCGGAAGCTCCTCGGCCTGCTGCGCCCCGGCGCGCCGCTGGTGGCGTGCGGCGACTTCCCGCACCTGCTGGACGTGCTCGCGGGGACCTCGGCGGACGTCGGGCGCTTCGGGCTCGGCGAGGCGAACAGGTGGCGAGTGACCGATCTGGTCGACGACGGTCTGACCCACTTCCGCATCCGGGACGGTGACGAGGCGGTCTGCGAGGTGACCCTGCAGGCGCCGGGGCCGATCAACGCGCGCAACGCGCTCGGCGTGCTCCTCGTGGCGCGCGAGCTCGGCGTGTCCTGGAACGCCGGGGCGGCAGCCCTGCGCCAGTTCCGGGGCGTGAGTCGCCGTCAGGAGATCGTCGGCGAGTCCCGTGGCGTCACCGTGATCGACGACTTCGCCCACCATCCGACGGCGGTCGCGGGCACGCTGGCGGCGCTGCGCCTGCGCTATCCGGGCCGCCGGCTGCGCGCCGTGTTCGAACCGCGCTCCAACACGAGCCGGCGCCGGGTCTTCGAGCACGAGTTCGGGGACGCGCTGGCCCGTGCCGACGAGGTCGTGCTCGCTGCAGTGTTCGTGAAGGCGAACGACCCGATTCCAGAGGCCGAGCGGCTCTCGCCCGATACGATCGTCGAGCAGGTCGCCCGGCGCGGCATCCCGGCGCGGACCATCGACGGCGTGGGGCCGATCCGCGACTACCTGGTCTCCTCCGTCCGATCCGGTGACGTCATCGTCATCATGTCGAACGGCTCCTTCGGAGGACTGCCGAGGCTCGTCTCCGACGCGCTCGGTGCATAGAGCTGGCGGTAGATCTCGTAGTGCTGGATGACCGCTTTCACGTAGTCGCGCGTCTCCCGGTAGCTGATCAGCTCGACGAACTCGTCCTCCGGACGTCCGCCGTACCGCCGCTCCCATCGGCCGACGGCGTCCTCGCCGGCGTTGTACGCGGCGAGCGCCTTCACGCGGGATCCGCCATAGCGATCGAGAAGCCGCCGGAGCAGCGACGTGCCGAGGTCGACGTTGGTCGCCACCCGGTGCAACGCCTCTCGATCGGGGGGCGGCAGCCCCGAGGCCGCCGCCAGGTCACGCGCGGTGCTCGGAAGCAGCTGCATGAGCCCGTGCGCGTCGGCCGGCGAGACCGCGTCCGGGAAGAAGAGGCTTTCCTGCCTGATGAGGGCCGCCACCAGCAGGGGATCGAGGCCACGGGCCTCGGCCATGGGCCGGACCACTTCCCAGTAGCCGAGGGGGTAGAGGTAGCGTCGCTCCGTGTTCGTGACGGAGGAGCGTGCGAGACGGAGTGCCGGCCCCGGCGCGTCGACGGCGGCGTAGGCCTGGAGCAGCGAAGCCGTCGAGGCCGAGGGCGCGAGGGCTTCCAGCTCGCGCTGAGCCAGGCGATGCAGGCCGAGCTCGGCGTAGCGCCGCGCCCGGTCGGCGTGCGGACCGGCGAGCGACTCGGGAAACGGCGGCAGCCGGGCCTCCAGGTCCCGCGTCGGCCCGGAAGCGGTCGCGATGCCCAGCCGGGCAGTCGCGAGCACGCCGTAGAACGTCTCGCCATGCTGCTGCGCGACGTGTGTGAGCTTCGCCTTCGCCTCCGGCGCGCCGGCATACTCGAGCGCCCGCGCCTCCCAGTATTCGGCGGCCACGCGGGTATCGTGCTCGCTCTCGCCGGCGAGCCGCGCGAATATCCTGGCCGCGTCGGGGAAGTCGCCCCCCATGTAGCGAACCCAGCCTGCCCGCCAGCGCGCTTCCTGAGCGGAGCGGGCGGAGGGATAGCGTTCCGCGAGCGAGGTGTAGGAGGCGTAGGCGGCGTCGAAGTCGCCGACTTCCTGCTGGATGCGTCCCATGGCGTAGAGCGCTTCCGGTGCCTCGCTGCTGCTGGGGAAGCGCCGGGCCAGATCCCGGAAGAGCTTGAGCGCGGTGGCGTCGTCGTCTGCGTTCCAGCGCCAGTGCGCGGCCTGACCGAGCGCCCGCGCGCTGTAGGCGCCGAGGTCGCTGGTGGCAAGCGCCAGGCAGAGCGCCTCGGCCGCTTCCGGGTGGCCGAGTGCCCGCTCGGCCCGGGCCTGGATCCAGAGCGCGCGGTCTCGTGCCTCGCGGCCGGGTCCGGAAGCCAGGACGACGAGCGCCTCGCGCTGCGCTCCCCGGGCATCACCCTCCGCCAGGCGAAGGTCGCCCTCGTCGAGACGCTCCTCCGGGCTCTCCTCCTCTCCGGCGCTCTGCCGGATGCGTTCGGCGAGACGCTGGACGCGGCGCATCGCCAGCCCACGCGGCTTGGAATCGCGCAGATCGTCGACCACGGCCTGCGCCTCGCCGTCGTCACCCAGCTCGTGGGCCACCTCGGCCCGGCTCAGGCTCGCGATCGCGGCCTCGGGCTCGCCCGCTGGCAGCTTCGCCGCAGCGGCCTCGAACGCGTCACGCGCCCCGTTCAAATCCCCGGTTCGACGCCGAACGCGCCCCACATCGAGCTGCGCGTGCCCGGCCCAGATCGAGCCGGGAAAGCCGTCGACGAGGGTCCGGGCGATCGCCGTGGCCTCTCGGGCGTCGCCGGCTGCGACCGCCGTGCGGAGCTGCAGATACAGGATGAGATCCCCGAGCTCGGCGTGGGTGGCGGCCTCGGCCAGCTTCGCCGGGAAGGCCGGGCCGACGTGCTTCCCGCCCGTTTCCGGGGTCCCGGGCTGATCGCCCGTGGCGACCGGCTGGTGGGTGTCGCGTGCGGAGTCGATGGTCGACTCTGGCCTGAGGCAGCCCGCGGCCATCACCAGCCCGGCAACCCAGCGCGCCGATCGGTGCCGCATGACGGCATCTCCCGGCTACCATGCGCTCGGAACGCCGGCAACTTGACTCGTGCGCCGGTCGCCCGGACCATGCCCGGCGTGCTGGCCGCCGCCGACGACACGACGACGTACATTGCCGCCGCACGGGCGGAGATTGCCGCCGCCGCACGCCGTGCGGGTCGCGACCCGGCGGCGGTACGGATCATCGCCGTCACCAAGACGCTGCCGCCGGCCGCCGCCGTCGCGGCGCTCGCCGGCGGCATCGCCGATATCGGGGAAAATTACGTACAGGAGGCGACCCGCAAGCGCGCTGCCGTCAGCGGGCCCGCCACGTGGCATCTGATCGGCGGACTGCAACGGAACAAGGTGCGCGCCGCCCTTCGGGTCTTCGACTGGGTGCACACCGTCGACTCGACCGAGCTGGCGGTCGCACTCCAGGCCGAGGCGCAGTCGCTCGGCCGGCGTCTCGCGAGTCTGATCCAGGTGAATCTGAGTGGTGCGGTGGGGCAGCGGGGCGCGGAGCCGGAACGGGTCGAGGCGCTCGCTCGATCCGTCCTCGGCCAGCCGTCGCTCGTTCTGCAGGGCTTGATGACGATCGCGCCCGCCGATGCGGCCCCGGAGACTCTCCGGAGCCACTTCCGGAGCGCGCGGGAGCTGCGCGACGAGGTCGGCCGGCGTCTCGGGGTTGAATTGCCCCACCTCTCTATGGGAATGAGCGATGATTTCTCGCTCGCCGTCGAAGAGGGCGCGACGTTCGTGCGGCTGGGGCGTGCGCTCTTCGGGCCTCGTCGATCTCGCTCCTGGCGGGAGGGTGCATGAAGAAGATTGGCTTCATCGGAGCGGGCAACATGGCAGGAGCGCTCATCCGGGGTCTCCTCGCCTCTCAGCGTTTCAAGCCGGATGACATCTGGGTGTCGGACCCAGTCGATTCCCAGGTCCGGCGGCTCAAGCGCGCGCACAAGGTGGATGGGACGCGCGACAATCGGCTTCTCGTCAAGCAGTCCCAGAGCGTCATCCTCGCCGTGAAGCCACAGATCATGGCCGCGGTGCTGGAGGAGATCCGCGTGGAGGCCACCCCGAAGAAGCTGTTCGTCTCGATCGCGGCAGGTTTCCCCCTGCGCCGTCTCGAGACCGGGCTCGGCGGCCAGGCGCGCGTGGTTCGGGTCATGCCGAACACACCCGTCCTCGTCGGTCGGGGCGTTTCCGTGGCCGTCGCGGGGAGCAAGGCCACGCCGGCTGATCTCAAGCAGACGCTCAAGCTGTTCAAGGCGGTCGGAGAGGCGGTGTCGATCACGGGTGAGGACCTGCTGGATGCCGTCACGGCCCTCTCGGGCAGCGGGCCCGCCTTCGTTTACCTGTTCGCGGAGAGCCTCATCGAGGGCGGTGTCCGGGGCGGCCTACCGCAGAACCTGGCGACCCAGCTCGCCTACGCCACCATCGGCGGCGCCGCCTCGATGCTGGGCGAGAGCGGGCTCTCCGCTCGCGAGCTGCGCGACATGGTCATCTCCCCGGGAGGGACCACGCTCGCGGGCCTGGGTGCGCTGGAGCAGCATCACTTCCGCGAGGCGGTGATCACCGCGGTGGAGACCGCGACGCGGCGGGCCCGAGAGCTCGCCGCCGCCTGAGGTCCTCGGACGTGGGAATCGTGCTCCGGCAGGTGATCCTCGCGATCGCGACGATTCTCAACAGCCTCCTCACGCTCTACTTCTGGATACTTCTCGCGGCGGCGGTGATCTCGTGGGTGAGCCCGGATCCGAACAACCCGATCGTGCGCTTCCTGCGCGCGGTCACCGACCCGGTGCTCTACCGGGTCCGCCGGGCGTTGCCCTTCGTCTACGCGGCGGGCATCGACTTCTCGCCCCTCGTGGTGATGCTGGCCATCCAGTTCGTGAAGATGGTCGTCGTGCAGAGTCTCTACGAGCTGGCGGTGCAGATCGCCGCGTCCGCGCTCGACGGTCGCCGCCTTGGTTGAACCCGGCTGGGTGCTCCCGATCGCCGGGGGCAGCGTGCTGCGGCTCCACGTGCGCCCGGGGGCGTCGAGACCTGGTCTGGACGGCCTCCACGGCGGTGCCCTTGCGCTCCGCGTCGGCGCGCGTCCGGTCGGCGGAGCGGCCAACCGCGAGGTACTCCAGGTCCTGGCCGGCGCCCTCGGCGTCGCCATCTCGAGCCTGGAGATCGCCGGGGGACACCGCGGCCGGGAGAAGCGGATCCGGGTGCGCGGCCTCGATCCGCCCCGGGTGCGGGAGAGACTCGCCCCGCTCCTCCAGTTTGACAGGGCGGAGACCCGTGATTAAGCCCGCCTCATGCCGATCTACGAGTACCGGTGCGAGAAATGCGGGGTTTTCGAGGAGACGCAGCGTATCACCGACCCCGCCCTCGAGCGGTGCCCGACCTGTCGGCGCAAGGTACGGCGCCTCATCTCGAACACCAGCTTCCAGCTGAAGGGTGGCGGGTGGTACGTGACCGACTACGGGCGGGCCGGTCAACAGGGCCAGAAGACAGGCGAAAAGTCCGGCGAAAGCTCGTCCAGCGGGAGCGAGTCCAGCAAGGACACCGGCGGGTCGAGCGTGGACTCGTCCAGCACCAGCGACCGCAAGAGCACGGGCAAGAAGAAGGCAGAGGCCAAGGCCGCATCGGCCGACGCCTGACCCCGCCGACCGTCGTCGTCGGGACGGATACCGGCGGCACCTTCACGGATTTTGTCGCGCTGGTCGGGCGGCGCCTGCTCGTGTTGAAGGTGCGCTCGACGCCCGCCGACCCGGCGCGCGCCGTCAGCGAGGGACTCCGCCAGCTCGTCCCCGGGACCGCGCCACGCTTGCACTACGGCTCGACCGTGGCGACGAACGCGCTGCTCGAACGGCGCGGCGCGCGGGTCGTCCTGCTCACCACCCGGGGTTTCGAGGATCTCCTCGAGATCGGCCGCCAGACGCGTCCCGAGCTGTACGATCTCGAGCCTCGACGACCCGAGCCGCCCGTGCCGGCATCCCGTCGCATCGGGCTGCCCGAGCGCGTGCTGGTCGACGGCCGCATCGAACAGTCCCTCGACCGGCGCGCGGTCGCGCGGGCCGTCGCCGACGTCCGCCGCCACCACGCCGAAGCGGTGGCGATCTGTCTCCTCCACAGCTACCAGAACCCGGCGCACGAGGCCCGTCTGGTTGGTGCCCTGCGCGGCTCCGGGTTGCACGTGACGGCATCGCACCGGTTGCTGCGCGAGTACCGCGAGTACGAGCGCCTGGCGACCACGGTGGTGAATGCGTACGTCGGTCCTCTGATGGCGGCGCATCTCCGTCGCCTCGGGATCGGCGCGCGCGGCGGGCTGCGCGTCATGCAATCGAACGGCGGGCTGGTCGGCGGGGCGACGGCGGTCGCCGAGCCGGTGCGGACGGTGCTCTCCGG
This sequence comes from uncultured delta proteobacterium, assembly GCA_963815115.1. GTDB lineage: Bacteria > Desulfobacterota > Binatia > DP-6 > DP-6 > CAVQLX01. Next base: position 306,594 of record CAWFFN010000009.1, read on the forward strand.
TCCGGCGGGTGGCGTGGCGGGTGCTTCCGATCGTGCCCGCCGGGCGGGATTCGATCGCGTCGTCACGCTCGACATGGGTGGCACGTCGACCGACGTCAGCCTGGTCGACGGCACCGCCGCGTACCGCAGCGAGACGACCGTCGCCGGCATGCCGGTGCGGGTGCCGGCGATCGACATCCATACCGTGGGCGCGGGCGGCGGCTCCCTTGCACGCATCGACGCGGGCGGCGCCCTGCGCGTCGGGCCCGAGAGCGCGGGAGCCGATCCGGGGCCGGCCTGCTACGGCAGTGGAACGCGGCCGACCGTGACCGACGCGAATCTCGTCCTCGGCAGGCTGGTCGAGACGGAGTTCCTCGGCGGCGGCATGCGCCTCGACGCCGAGCGCGCCCGGCAGGCGCTCACCGCGATCGCCCGTCGGCTCGGCCGCCCGGTCGAGGCCGCCGCGGCCGGCGTGCTGGCAGTGGTGACGGCCGCCATGGAGCGGGCACTGCGCGTGATCACGGTCGAGCGCGGACACGACCCGCGGGACTTCGTGCTCGTCGCCTTCGGCGGTGCCGGCGGCCTGCACGCCGCAGACCTCGCGCGCTCGCTCGGCATGCGGCGCGTGTACGTACCGCGCCATCCCGGATTGCTCTCGGCCTGGGGCGTACTGTCCGCCGAGGTCATGCGCGACGCGAGTCGCACGCTGCGCCGCGTGTCACCGCCGCAGGCCGTGCTCGATCGTGGCTTTCGCGACCTCGAGGCGCCGCTGCGGCGGGCGCTCGCGCGCGACGGCGTCGAGCGGCCGCACCTCGATCGCCTCCTCGACGTGCGCTACGCCGGACAGTCCTACGAGGTGACGGTTCCCTGTGCGGCGGGGTGGCCGGCGGACTTCCACGCGCGCCACCGGCGGCTCTTCGGCCATGCGGCACCCGATCGGCCACTCGAGGTGGTGACGCTCCGCCTGCGCGCCCGCGGCGAGCGGCTTCGGCTGCCCCGGGAGCGCGCGCCGCGCGGCACCGCGGCGCCCCCCACCACGAGGAGGGTGTACTTCGACGGCCGTGCGACGTCGGCGAGGGTCTACCGCCGCGACCACCTGAGCGCAGGCCGGCGGCTGCGCGGTCCGGCCGTGATCTGCGAGTACAGCGCCACGACACTGGTGCCGCCCGGCTGGCGGCTGCTGGTCGAGCCGCTCGGCGGCCTGGTTCTGGAGGACCGCGATGCGTGAGCTGGATGCGGTCGAGCTCGAGATCGCGAACCACCGCCTGGGCGCGATCGCCGAGGAGATGGGTGTCGTGCTCGGGCGCACGGCGCTCTCGCCCAACGTGAAGGAGCGCCGTGACTACTCCTGCGCCGTGTTCGACGCCCGCGGCTCGCTGGTCGCGCAGGCGGCGCACATCCCGGTGCATCTCGGCGCCATGCCGCTCTCGGTGCGCGCGGCCATCACCCGCGTTCCGATGGGGCCGGAGGACGTCGCGGTCCTGAACGATCCCTTCGCGGGCGGTACCCACCTGCCCGACGTGACGGTCGTGGCCCCGGTCTTCGCCCGCGGCGCCCGTCGCCCGTTCGCCTACGTCGCGAATCGCGCCCACCACGCCGACATCGGCGGCATGTCGCCGGGCTCGATGCCGCTCGCCAGCGACATCTTCCAGGAGGGGCTGCGCCTGCCGCCGGTGAAGCTGGTCGCGAACGGCCGGCTGGCCGCCGACGTGATCGCCATCTTCCTCGCCAACACCCGCGTGCCCGAGGAGCGCGCCGGCGACCTCGAGGCGCAGTGGGCGGCCCTGCGGGTGGGCGCCGGGCGGCTGCGGAGCCTGGCCGCGCGTCGGGGTGGGGTCGCGGTGCTGGCGCGCGAGATGGCCGCGCTCCAGGACTACTCGGCCGCGCTCATGCGTGCGACCCTGCGCGCCCTTCCCCGCGGCACCTACCGCGGGCACGACGTGCTCGACGACGACGGCTTCGGGACCGACCGGCTCGCGCTCGCGGTGGCCGTGACCCTCGCCGGCGGTCGTGCGCGCGTCGACTTCACCGGCACCGCGCCGCAGACGCGGGGGCCGCTGAACGCCAACCTCGCGGTCACGCGCTCGGCGGTGCTGTACGTCTTCACGGCGCTGGCGCGGGAGGCCATCCCGCCGAACGAGGGGCTGTCGCGGCCGCTCACCGTCGTGGCCCCCGAGGGCTCGCTGGTGAACGCCCGGGCGCCGGCGGCGGTGGCCGGAGGAAACGTCGAGACGTCGCAACGCATCGTCGACGTGCTGCTGCGGGCGCTCGCCCGTGCCGCGCCGGACCGCGTGCCGGCGGCGAGCTGTGGCTCGATGAACAACGTCGCGCTCGGCAGCACTGCCGGCGCGCGGTCCTTCGCCTACTACGAGACGATCGCCGGCGGCGCAGGCGGCGGTCCCTCGCGGCCGGGGGCGTCCGCCGTCCACACCCACATGACGAACACCATGAACACGCCGATCGAGGCGCTGGAGGCGTACTACCCGCTCCAGGTCCGGCGCTATTCCCTGCGACCGCACTCGGGAGGCCGCGGGCGCCATCCGGGTGGTGCGGGCGTGGTCCGCGAGCTGGCGTTTCTCACCGCGGCCGAGGTGACGCTGCTCGGAGAGCGGCGCCGCGTGCGGCCATACGGTCTTGCGGGTGGTGCGCCGGGCATGGCGGGACGCGACTGGCTATTTCATCGCGGCCGCCGCGTGCGGCTGCCCGGCAAGGCGACGCTGCGCGTGGAAAGCGGAGACCGCTTGCGTATCGAGACACCGGGCGGGGGCGGGTTCGGCCCCGCCCGGCGTCCCACACGTCGGATCAGGCGGCCTGGTGCTTCGTGACGCGCTCGAGCCGGCGCTCGAGATCGCCGAGCCGGCGCTTCAGATCGGCGACGTCCTGCGCGCTGGCGAGCCCGACGCGAGACGCGGCCTCACCGGCCAGGCCCGTGAGGCGGTCGAAGACGAGGGTCCGCAGCCGTTGCCGCTGGGCGTCGAACTGCCCGACAGCCTTGTTGGCGCGCTTGCGAGCATCGCTCAGGACGTCGAGCGGCCCGCGGTTCACCATCGCGACCGCGTCCTTCCGAAGCCGGGTGACGAACTTCCGGCCCTCGGTCTGGGCGCGCTTCATCGAAGCCCGGACGTCGTCGAGCGAGAGACGAGCGGTGAGAGATTCAGCCATTGAGACACATCCTCCTGACAGACGATTGGCCCCGCTGAGGGGGCGACCCGGAAGCTACTACGCGCTGCGTCAATGTCAAGGGGTGGGTCGGCCAGCGGCCGCGCTCCGTTGACGGCTCTCGTGTATTCGAGTACTTGGCTTCCCTTTCCCGGGGTCCCGCGGCGGTCGCATAGCTCAGTTGGTTAGAGCGCCTGCTTCACACGCAGGAGGCCCGTGGTTCGAGTCCACGTGCGACCATTCCCGACATGATCTCCCTGCGCGGCGTACGGAAGGTCTTCGGGCATGGTGAGACCGCGGTCTGTGCGCTCGGCGGCGTGACGCTCGACATCCCGGCCGGACAGCTCGTGGCCGTGGTCGGTCCCAGCGGCTCGGGCAAGAGCACGCTCCTGCATCTGCTGGGCGGCCTCGACCAGGCCACCGAGGGAGAGATCGTCATCGGTGGCACCCCGATCTCCAGGATGAGCGACGACGAGATCACCATCTTCCGGCGCCGGAAGATCGGCTTCGTGTTCCAGTTCTTCAATCTGCTCCCCACGCTGACGGCCGCGGAGAACGTCGCCCTGCCCCTCATGCTCGACGGCCGCAGCTGGCGCGAGGTGCGCTCGAAGGTCGACGCGGTGCTCGACCGGGTCGGGCTGGCGGGCCGGCGGCAGCATCGGCCCGACGAGCTCTCGGGCGGCGAGATGCAACGGGTGGCGATCGCGCGGGCGCTGGTCATCGACCCGGTGCTGATCCTCGCCGACGAGCCCACCGGAAACCTCGACTCCCGCACCGGCGAGCAGGTACTCGCCCTGGTCCGCGAGGCCAACCGCGGCGGCGCGACCGTCGTGCTCGTGACCCACGACGCGCGGGCCGCGAGCTACGGCAGGCGGACGGTCACCATGCAGGACGGCGGGATCGTGAGCGACACGACCAGCCCGTCGTGAAACGCGGGGCCTGGGCGCCGCTCACCAGCCGGCCAGAACGGCCGCGCGCGCCCGGTGGTACTCTGCCGTCCCGAGATACGCGCGGTCGAACACCGCGCGCCGGAACCACAGATGGAGATCGTACTCCCACGTGAAGCCGATCCCCCCGTGCAGCTCGGTGCAGATGCGAGCGGCGCGGTCGAAGAGATCCGTCAGGTGCGCCTTGGCGAGCGCCGCGTGCCGCTCGGCGCGGTCGGGGATGTGATCCCAGGCATGCGCCGCGTACCACCAGAGCGAGAGCGCAGGCTCGACGTCGGTGACGACGTCGGCCAGCTGGTGCTTCACGGCCTGGAAGGCGCCAATGGGCTGCCCGAACTGCTCGCGGGTCAGCACGTAGCGCGCAGTCATGTCGATGCAGCGGCGGGCGCCGCCGTAGGCGTCGGCCGCGAGCAGCACCAGGCCGGCATCGCGGGTGCGGTCGACGACCGCGCGGCCGGCGGCGATCTTCACCCCCGGCGTGCCGTCCAGCTTGACCGCCGCCACGCGGCGAGTCTCGTCCGTGCCCTGGAGGGCGCTGACCTCGAGGCCCGGGGCGCCGCGCTCCACCAGCCACAGGCCGGGTCCGCCCGCGTCCCGTGCTGCCACGACGAGGACGTCGGCGACGTTCGCTGCCGGGGCGAGCGACTTCTGGCCGTGCAGCGTGCGGCCGTCGGCCCGTGTCGCCAGCTTCTCGGCGTCCCACTCGTCCTGCTCCTCGCCGATCGCCACCGTGGCGATGACCTCACCGGAGGCGATGCCCGGCAGCCAGCGCCGATGCACCTCCGAATCGTCCGACGCGAGTAGCGCGACCGTCGCCATCGCGTTGCCGAGAAATGGCCCGGGGGTGCAGCCCCAGCCCAGCTCCTCCGCCGCCAGCGCCACGTCGAGCAGCTCGAGACCGGAGCCTCCGTGCGCCGGCGGAACCTGCAGTCCGGCCACGCCGAGATCCGCGAGCCCGCGCCAGAGCGTCGCATCGTGACCGGTGTCGCTCTCCATCACGAGCCGGACCCGGCTCGTCGGGCATTCGGCCTCGAGCCAGCGGCGGATCGTGTCCTTCAGCAGGACCTGATCCTGCGACAATCCGAAATCCATGACGACCTACTTGCGCGCTTCGCGCGGCAGCCCGAGGCCGCGCTCGGCGATGATGTTGCGCTGGATGTTGGCGGCGCCGCCGGCGATCAGCACGCCCAGGGACCACATGTACGCCATGCCGAACATACCCATCGCGGGAGCGTTCGGCTCGCCGGGGGCGAGCAGTGCGCGGTCGCCCACGACGTCCATGGCGAGCTTCGCGATGTCGTACCCGAGCTGCGTGCTGTAGAGCTTGGTCACCATGCCCGCGAGGCCCGCGTCCTCGCCGCGCGCGCTGGCGGTGAGAAGCCGGTAGCCGTTGAGCTCGAGGGCGACCAGCCGGGCCTCGACCTGCACGAGGCGGTCGCGGATGACCGGGTCCTTCGCGGCCGGCTGGCCGCGCCGGTCCACCGCCTGCGCCAGCATGGCGAGGCCGTCGAACGTCCGGCGCTGCAGCGACGCGTTGCCGATCAGCGCGCGCTCGTGCTTCAGCGTGGAGCGGCTCACCACCCAGCCCTGTCCGCGCCGGCCCACGATGTTCTGCGCGGGCACGCGCACGGCATCGAAGAACACCTCGCTGAAGTCCGCGTCGCCCGTCATCTGACGCAGCGGCCGCACGTCGATGCCGGGAGTCCGCATGTCGATCAGGAGGTAGCTGATCCCGTCGTGCTTCGGAGCGTCGGGCTCGGTTCGCACGAGCGCGAACATCCAGTCGGCCTCGCGCGCGTTCGACGTCCAGATCTTCTGCCCGTTCACCACCCAGGTGTCGCCGTCGAGAACCGCTTTCGTGCGCAGCGACGCGAGGTCGCTGCCGGCCCCCGGCTCGCTGTAGCCCTGGCACCACTTGATCTTGCCGAGCAGCGTGGCCTCGATGAAGAATTGCTTCTGCGCCTCGGTGCCGTGCTCGATCAGGGTGGGCACGAGCATGCTGGGACCCTGTCCCATGATCTCGAAGGGTGCCCGCGCTCTCCTGAACTCCTCGCCGACGATGGTGGCCTTCAGCGGGTCGGCCGGCTGCTCCGCGCCGCCGTACTGTCGCGGCACGTGACGGTAGAGGTAGCCTCGCTCGATGGCCGCTCGGCGGAATGCCGTCGCGCGCTCGTCGGTGCGGACCTGCGCGCCGGTCATGGCGGCGACGCTGTCGAGGTCCGTGCTGGATGCGGCGTCGTCCGCCGTCCAGTGGGCGGCGAGGAAGGCGCGGACCTCCTCGCGGAACCGCTCGTATTCGGCGCTGTAGCTGAGATTCACGGGTCGCTCCTTGGCGGGTTCGCGATCGAATCGAAATGATTAGCAGGGCCGCAGCGCCGATCACAAGTCACGCGCTTGACGCGGGAGCGGACCGCCGCATAAGCCAGGTGCGGCATGCGCCTCCACTGCTTCGACCTCGCGCATCTCCGGTTCCGGAAACCCCCGCGACTGGCCAGGGCACCCATCAGCGTGCACGCGGCACAGGGTTGCTCGGTCGAGCTCGGCGGGTCGTGACGCGTGCAGGTCGGCCGGCTCGGAACGCTCGCCCTCGTGCTGCTGCTGACGAGCTGCGGCCTCTTTCGTCACGGTCAGAGCCCGTTGGTCGGGGGGCCGATCAACCTGAACACCGCATCGCTACAGGAGATCGAGACGCTTCCGGGCGTCACGCCGTCCATGGCGAAGCGCATCCTCGACGGGCGGCCGTACGGCGACATCGACGACCTGGTCGATCGGAAGATCCTGAGCCACCGCGAGCTCGAGCGCATCAAGAAGAAGGTGACGGTGGGGGAAGCCGCCCGGAAGAAGGCCGGCGAGCAGCCCGGATCCGGCCGCTGACCGAGCGAGGGCCCCGATGCCTGACAACCCAGCCGTCGATCTCGGTATGCTCCTCCCGATGTGGAGCGCGCTCCCGTTCGCCGGGATGCTGCTCTCGATCGCGACCCTCCCGCTGCTCGCACCCGAGTTCTGGCATCACCATTACCCCAAGGTGTCGGCAGCGTGGGCGCTCGCCTTCGCGCTGCCGTTCGTGCTCCGCTTCGGCGGCGCCGCATGGCACGAGCTGCTGCACGTCGCCGTCATCGACTACATTCCCTTCGTGATCCTCATCGCCAGCCTGTTCACGATCGGGGGCGGTATCCACGTGGGCGGATCACTGCGCGGCTCGCCGGGGGTCAACGCCCTGATCATGCTCGCGGGCGTCTTCCTCGCGTCGTGGGTCGGCACCACCGGCGCAGCCATGGTGACGATCCGGCCACTGCTGCGGGCCAACCGCGCCCGGCGCTATCGCGCACATACCGTCGTGTTCTTCATCTTCCTGGTGGCCAACATCGGCGGCGCCCTGACGCCGCTGGGCGATCCCCCGCTCTTCCTGGGATTCCTCCACGGCGTGCCGTTCTTCTGGACGTTCTCGCTCTGGGAGGAGATGGTCTTCGTCGCCGGCATCGTGCTCGCGATCTACCTGCTCGTCGACGTGACGTGCTGGCGCCGCGAGGACCCCGGCGTGCGCGCGCCGCTCACGAGCCCGCGCGATCCCTTGCGTGTCGAGGGTGCGCACAACCTCCTGCTGCTCGCGGGCGTACTCGCCGGTGTCATCGCCTCGGGCATCTGGCCGGGGCCCGAGATCGACCTGCTGGGCATCCACCAGCGCGTCGGCAATCTCGTCCGCGACGCCATGCTGCTCGCGATGCTCGCCCTGTCGTGGCGCACGACGTCCGCCGGCGTGCGCGAGGCGAACGAGTACTCGTGGAGTCCAATCCGCGAGGTCGCCATCCTGTTCGCGGGCATCTTCGTCACCATCATCCCCGCGCTGGCGATGCTGCGGGTCGGGGAGCAGGGTGCCATGGCCGGAGTCGTCGGGGCGGTCCAGAAGCCGGTGCACTTCTTCTGGGCGAGCGGGGCGCTGTCGTCCTTCCTGGACAACGCCCCGACGTATCTCGCCTTTCTCTCGACGGCGCTCGGGCGCCTCTTCCCCGGCGTGCCCGAGCACGTGGCGGTGGCCCGGCTCATCGCGGAGCATCCGGCGTACCTGAGCGGCGTCTCCACCGGATCGGTCTTCATGGGAGCGAACACCTACATCGGCAACGCCCCCAACTTCATGGTGAAGTCGATCGCCGAGGAGAGCGGGGTGCCGATGCCGTCGTTCTTCGGCTACATTCTCCGCTACAGCCTGCCGGTCCTGATCCCGACCTTCGCCCTTGCCGGCTGGCTGTTCCTCACCTGAGGAATCCGAGGAGCAGGAACATGGCCGACCGGCATGCCATCGTCGTCGACGGTCCGGATACCGCCTTGCGCGCCTTCGCGGCGGGCTTTCTCGCCGGGCGCGGCGAGCCGCGCGAGGCAGTGCTCCACGGTCCGGACCTGCCCCTGGAGCCAGGCTCGTTCGGCGACCGCCTCAGCGCGCTCCTGCGCGGCGGCCGGCACGAGATTCTCCTGGTCGACGCGCGCCTCGGCGAGGCCCTCACCTCGGCGCTCGCGCGACACGCGGACGAGCTCGGCATCCGGGTGACCGAGCACGTTGCCGTCGCCGCGGTGTCGTTCGAGTTCAGCGCCGAGACCCCGTCACGCGAAGCTGCTGCGCGCATCGACGCGGAGCTCGCGAATCTTCCCGCAGGCGTCACCCTGATCGACCAGGAGCGTGAGGAGATCGATCCCGGCGCCCGCGGCGTCGAGCTGTACGCTCCCGCGCACGACTACCAGTTCCGCGCCGAGGGTCGGGCCAGCGGCGCGCTCGATGGCGTGCTCGCGCTGCACCGCCGGCTGACGGAGACGGACTTCGTCACCGTGGAGCCGCTGCATCTCGTCGAAACGCCCATCAGCTCCGGAAGGTGAGTCGGCGCCGTCCAACCTTGCCTCTTGTGCCCCTCTGGAGTAGGGCACGAGCAGCCCCGCACAACGGAGGTCCCGCATGCCGCGTCAGAAGAGCATCATCACGATCATCCGCGACCTGGTGCGAACGGAGATCCGCAAGGCGCTCTCCGGTCTCTTCGGGGGCCTCGGCGTCACTTCCGGCGCGAAGCCGCAGCGCCGCCGTCGCCGTCGCAAGCGCAAGGCTGCACCGGCTGGAGCGAAGCGCCGTGGGCGGCCGCCTGGCCGGAAGCGCAGGGTCGGCGCGCAGTCCGCGACCTGACCGCTCCGATTCCCGGCGCGGCCCGCGGCCGCCGCGCCGGTCCCCGCATGCGTGTGGCGCTCGGCCTCGGCGCCGTCCAGCTCGCCGTCACCCTCGGCTGGATGGCGTATGCGTACTTCCAGCGCCGCATCCTCGATGACAACGGGCTGGCGCGGTTCGACACGCTCCTCGCCGCCTACATCGCGGCCGCTGGAGGGATGCTGGGACCGCTCGCCGGTGGGCTCGCCGATCTCACCCTGCGGCGGGTAGGCAGTCGTTTTCCGGTGATCGTCGCGGGCGGTCTCCTGGCAGGCGTTCTGTTCGTCGCCGTCGCGCTCGCGATCGGGCCGGAGGCCCCCGGCCCGCTGCGCTCGGCGATCCCGCTCCTGATCGCGTTGTGGGTCGCCGCCATGACGGTGCTGCAGGCGCCCTCGCTGGCGCTGGTCGACGACGTCGCAGAATCCGAGCTGCTGCCCGTCACGGTCGCCCCGATGGTCGTCGCGACCACCCTTCCGCTCGCTCTCTGGCCCTGGGTGCGGCGCGTGCTCGACCGCGCGGGCGGACAACTGGCGTTCGTGCTGGGTGGCGTGACGGTCGTGGCGGCGACGCTGCTCGTGCGGCGATGGGTACCGCGCCCGGCGACGCCCGCGGCTGCGACGGCCGGCAGCGGCTCGCCGGGCGTCACCTATGCTCGCGCGTTCGCGCTCGGCGTCAGCTCGGCCTTCGTGGCCCTGCTCGCCGTGCGGCTCGTGCCCGTCACGCTCGCGGCGCGTCTGGAACGGGTCGATCCGTCGTTGTTCTCCGGCATCGCCTTCGCCGCCAGCGGCGTCCTCGCCCTACCGCTCGGCCGGGCGGCGGTCACCGTGGGCCGCACGCGCGCGCTGCTCGCGAGCTTCGTGCTCGCGGCCGCCTGCGCCCTGTGGGCGCGCGTCGTGTCGGGCGGCGCCAGCGTCGCCGTGCTGATGCTCGTCCTCGGCGCCGCCCTCGGACTCCATCTCGACTGCGCGCTGCCGGTCGCTTTCGGCGCCGGCTCCGGCCCGCGTGCCGGCCTGTGCGCCGGGCTCTACCTGGGCGGCGTCATGGCGGGGAGCGGGGCCGCCCTGCTCCTGGTGTCCGGGCGGATCTAGCGTCCCGTCTCGATCACCGCGCGGCGCCGGCGCAGCAGCCAGCGCCCGTCGCGCTTCACGACCTCGTCCTCGTAGCGTCCCGTGATCTGCATCAGCCCCGCTGGGCCGGACCCGGTGAGCGCCAGCACGTAGCAGAACACGTCGGCGCGCTCGGCCTCGGCACGCTCGACGATGACGTTGGTCACCAGGTGCCGCATGAACAGACCGGTGCCGCCGATCATGCCGCCGAGGCGCCGGACGCCGTCGTGGCCCTCGTGCGTGCCCATCAGCTCGCCGAAGTCGACGATGCAATCCGGCGTGAAGAGCGAGGGAAACTCGTCCCACAGGCCGTAATCGATCACCCGGCAGTAGCGGGCGAGCAGCTCGTGGATGGCGAGGCGATCGTCGGCGGAGAGGCTCATGGGGCGTTTCCCTACCGCAGCGCGAAACGGCGGCGCAAGCATCGCGCAGCGTGCGGAGAGGACTTCGCCCCGCGCGCAAAGACCGGCGGAGCTCGGCTGAAGCGTCCAGCTCAGGGTTCTGGCGTTTATGGCGTCAATGGCGTATCACCGAAAAATGAAGCAGGTGAGTCTGGCCCAGGCCCGCGATCGGTTGTCCGTGCTCGTCAACGACGCAGCCCACGGTGGCCAGCGGATCGTGCTGGCCTCCCGGGGTCGTCCCAAGGCGGCATTGATCGGCATGGAGGACCTGGCACGGCTCGAGCGGGCCGAGACCGGGACGACCACCATCGAGCGCGAGATGCTGCGCTGGATCGAGCGGGTCGAGGACGCACAGCGCCGTTGGCCACCGGCGGCGAGGTCTTCGACCCAGGCGCTGCGGGAGGTGCGGGAGGCGAAGCATGCGGGGAGGAATGGTGTGCGTCGACGCGAGCCTCGCGCTCAAGCTGCTCGTCGTCGAGGGCGATAGCGCACGAGCGAGATCGCTCTGGCGCTCGTGGATCGGCGAAGGCATCGAGGTGGTCGCGCCGGGCCTGTTCGTCTTCGAGTGCGCGGCGGCCCTCCGTCGGATGCTCGTTCGACACGATCTCCGAGAGGGCCAGGCCCGAACTGCGCTCGACCTGCTCCTCGGCATGCCCGTGGCACTTCGAGCGCCGGAAGGACTGGTCGAGCGCGCCTGGGACCTCGCGAAGGACCTTGCCCGCCCGACCGCGTACGATTGCTTCTACCTCGCAGTGGCCGAGCTCCTCGAGATCGAGTGCTGGACGGCCGATCGTCGCCTCTTCAATGCTGTTCAGCCGAAGAAGCCTTGGCTGCGCCATCTCGACGAGCACGGAGCATAGGAACTTCGAACGGGGTATCGTGAAGGTTGACCGAACGCCCCATCCCGGACCTTCGCCGCATTTTCGCCCGCTCCGTAACAAGGCCTCCCGACCCGCCGCATGCTCGACAGTTGCTCGTCAGACAGCTCGGTGGCGGAGGCCCCGCTCCGTCGGCCGCTTGCAAATGCAAGTCGGGGTCGTGGGGCCTTGAGCTCACCCGCCATCATCGCGGGCAGGGGCGCGGCTTCTCACCGCCATCTCTGTTCACGTTGACATCGCGACCTGGGCCGTGCTCTAGTTGTACTCCAAGATATCCTAGGTAGGTGTCGAGCCAGGGGGAAAACTATGACCTCATGCGGAAAGTCGATCGTGGGCTCGCAGCGAACGGTGTTCATCGCCCTTTCTGCTATCGGTTGGGGCCTGGCATGCTTGGGGGGTTCAGCTGTCGGTGCAGCTACCTTCACCTTCACCAAGATCGCGGACACCTCGACTCGTGCCCCGGGGTTCGACCCGCCTCTAAACCTCTACGGATTCTCGGAACCCGCTCTGGACGGCGACAACGTGGTTTTCGGGGCGATTCCGAATAGAGGAGGGTGGTACGGCATCTTCTTGCACGATGGAGCTGACCTGCGTGCTGTCGCCAAGGGGGGAGATTCCGGTCTCCCTGGAGCGGGCGAGATATTGGCATTCTTGCGTCCCTCGATCTCTGGGGATGCCGTGGCGGTCTCCTATGAGAGGTCCGCCAATGGTGGTGGCGTGCTGCGGTGTGAGAATGGCACTTGCGAAGTGATCGTCTCGTCGGAGACGCCCGCTGTTGGGTTCTTCATCTACCCGCCGAGTCTGAGCGGCCACAAGGTCGCGTTCTACTCCCAACCAGCCGGCGTGCCGGGCCCCAGTACCCGGCTGCTCGTCGCCGGGCCGGGCGGGGTTGTCAAGGTCGCCGATCAGGACACGGATCTCCCCGGGGTCATCGGCAAGTTCAGGGGTTACTTCGACGGGGTCGATAGCTGGCCAATGCTGGTCGGGGATGACGTTTGCTTCACCTCCGCGACGTCCTTGGACTACATGGGCGTCTTCCTGTTCCAAGGCGGCGTGTTTCGCACGATCGTGGACAATCGCCCCCCCGCCCTACTACCCGACGGCTACACCTTGAACTTTGTGGAGAACATCGCGTTCGACGGCACAGCCGTGCTGATCAACACCAGTCTCAGCGGCATCTACATTGATCGCGGCAGCGGCCTGGTGACCGAGCAGTCGGTGGCCGAGCCAGTCTCCGGTGTCCCGAGTTCGCAATGGTTCGCCTTCAGTGGTGCCGCATTCTCGGGTGGGCACGTTGCCTTCGTAGGGGTGTTCTACGATACGAACACTGGACAGTTTCACACGGGCCTCTTCTCGAACATCGATGGCAGCTATCGTCCCCTGCTCTTGGATGGCGACACGCTCGACGGCAAGACACTGCTGTCCACTAGCGAGCTTCATCCAGTAACTTTCGGGATCGGGCGACAGGGGGTGCGAGGCAACGACATCGCGTTCGTTGCGTACTTCGATGATGGCTCCGGGGGTTACACTGAAGGTGTCTATGTTGCGCACGCATTGACGACAACAACGACCACGACGACAACCAGCACATCGACCTCGACGACGTCTTCTACCTCCAGTACAACGTCGACCACGACGACGACGGTCCCTGAGAGAGCCCCCCAGGCCAAGTGTCTGGTTGGCAAGAACAAGTGCATGGCGACGAAGGCTAACGCCCTCCTCAAGTGCGAGCAGAAGGCCGAGTCACCTGGAAGGCCAGCGGATCCGAACAGTGATGGGTGCGTCGACGGGGCGAAGGCAAAGTTCGCGGGCGACGGCGATCCGTCGAAGGGTTGTTTCAGGAAGCTCGAAGCCAAGAAGAACAACGACTGCATCACGTTCGGTGACACCGCGCCCGCCGAGCTGCTCGTTGATGATTGTATTGGTGCGCTGGTCGCCGCCATCGATCCGCCTCCGCTCGAACAGACGAAGTGTGGCGTCGGCAAGAAGCAGTGCGTCGCTGTGAAGCTGAAGAGCCTTCTCAGCTGCTACCAGAAGGCACAGACACCGGGGAAGGTGGTTGAGCCGGAGCTGAGCCAATGCCTCGCGAAGGCGATGGCCAAGTTCGATGGTGGCCCCGATCCTGCGCGGGGCTGCTTTGCCAAGCTCGAAGCCAAGCGCCGGAAGGACTGTCGGCCTCCTCTCGGGAACACGATGGCTGTCGAGACCATTGTCGACTCGTGCGCGAGCACGTTCATGGCGCTGCTTCAGGACACGATGGTGCCCTGACATGGGTCACGCTGCCCAGCGAGAAATCGCCGTTGGGGACCAGGTTCGCGGCCTGAGCGACCCCGGCCAGAGAGTGCCCACCGTGGTGAACATCTTCCGACTGAATCCACGGCGGACGATACGACCGAGCCGCGAGAAGCTCAGCAGAGGGTATCGATCCCATTGTTCATCTGGAACCTCCTTGCTTCACCGCTGTGCCCAAAGATGAGCTGACCAATGCCAGCTGTAGATAGGGGAGGGGCACTCATGGCGCGTGCCGTGCCGGCACCTCCACGCCCCCGTTCATAGCATTGAACGGGGAGACCGGGGTGGTACGGCACGAGCTCTCTCTACCAAGTAACTCGCACCGCCGATGACCTCAGGCGGCGGGGCGGAGGGTGACCTCGTAGCCCAGATGGTGCAGGCGGCGCGTGAGCCCGGCGACGAGGCGGGCGTGGTCGCCGCGTTGGAAGGTGGTCCGGGCATCCCAGGCGGTGTCCGGCGAGATCATCCTCGAGAAGCTCGTCGACACGCTCATGATGGTCGCGCTCGAGCACGCGGGAGCAGAGCGCGGCCTCCTGATCCTCCCGCGGAACGACGAGGAGTGGATCGAGGCCGAAGCCACGACGTCCGGGGGCACGGTCGCCGTCCGGCTGCGCGAGGCCCGGGTGACCCCGGCCGACCTCCCCGAGTCGGTCCTGCGCTACGTCATCCGGACGAAGGAGTGCGTGATCCTGGACGACGCCACGACCGAGGAGCTTTTCGCGTCCGATCCGTACATCCGTCGCAGCCAGGCTCGTTCGGTCCTTTGCCTGCCCCTGCTGAAGCACGCGGAGCTGGCCGCCGTCCTCTATCTCGAGAACAACCTTGCGCCCCACGTGTTCACGGCGGCGCGGACCGAGCTGCTCAAGCGGGTCGCCGCGCAGGCGGCGATCTCGCTGGAGAACCCCACCTCTATGCAGAGCTTCGCCACGCGGAACGGACGGTTCGCCGGCACGAGCAGGATCTGCGCCTGACGATCGACGCGATTCCCGAGATCGTCTGGACCGCGCGGCCCGACGGTGTCGTCGACTCGCTCAATCGGCGCTTCCTCGATTTCGTCGGATTCTCTTCGCCGGAGGAAGCGGGCGAATTGCGCTGGGACGCCGTGGTGCATCCCGAGGACTACGCGACGGCCCTGCAACGGTGGTGGGCGTGCGTTCGCTCCGGTGAGCCCTACCAGGCCGAGCTCCGAGCTCGCCGGCACGACGGGGAGTATCGCTGGACCATGATCCGTGCCCTGCCGCTGCGCGACGAGGCGGGAACCATCGTCCGCTGGTACGGCACCGGCGTCGACGTCCAGGACCGGAAGCAAGCGGAGGAGACGATCCGGGAGCAGGAAGGCGAGCTGCGGCTGCTCGTCGATCTCGTCCCGCACCATATCCTGGTGGCGGACGCGGAGTGGCGGCTTCTCCGCGCAAACCGGTCGGGTCTGGACTACTTGGGCCTCACGTTCGAGGAGCTCTCTCGAAACGAGAGCTTCGCCTACTATCACCCCGACGATCTCGACAGCCTGCGGACGGCGATCGAGTCGATCTCGCAGGGCATCCCGAAGGACTTCGAGGCGCGCGCGCGCCGGCGCGACGGCCAGTTTCGATGGCACCTGTTCCGTTTCGTCCCCCTGCGCGACGAGCACGGACGCGTGCTTCGATGGTACGTGACGGGCACCGACATCGAGGATCGGAAGCGCGCCGAGGAGCGCGTGCACGAGGAGAACCTCGCGCTCCGCGAGGAAATCGACAACGCCTCGATGTTCGAGGAGATCGTCGGGACCTCCCCGCGCCTTCGAGCCGTCCTCTCCAGCGTGTCGAGGGTGGCGCCGACGGATTCGACCGTGCTCATCACCGGTGAGACCGGAACGGGCAAGGAGCTCGTCGCCCGAGCCATCCACAAGCGATCGCGGCGATCGGCGCGAGCGTTCGTGAGCGTCAACTGTGCCGCGATCCCCCCCTCGTTGATCGCCTCGGAGCTGTTCGGTCACGAGAAGGGGGCGTTCACCGGGGCGCTGCAACGCCGCCTCGGCCGCTTCGAGCTCGCGGACGGCGGGACGATCTTCCTCGACGAGATCGGCGATCTCCCCGCCGACACCCAGCTCGCCCTCTTGCGGGTTCTCCAGGAACGCCAGTTCGAGCGTGTGGGGGGGACGCGATCGATCAGGGCGGACGTGCGCGTGATTGCCGCCACGAATCGGGACCTCGAAGCAGCCATGGCCGGGGGCGAGTTCCGGAGCGACCTCTTCTATCGGCTGAACGTGTTCCCGATCGAGGTGGCTGATAGGCACGACGAAGGGCCTTTTGCCGCGGAGGCTTACAGAACGCCCCATCCCGGACCTTCGCCGCATTTTCGCACGCTCCGTCAACACAGACCCCACCTGTAGCTTGCTAGACCCAGCTCTGGCGAGGGCTTACGCGCGGCCGACCGGCTGCGGTAGGCCCTCGTCGGCTGGGGTTCCATGTACGCACCATGTACGCAGGCATCCGCGGCGTCAGGGGCTCCGCCACGAGCGAGGCGACGTCGATACCCGCTTGATGACCCGCGCGGAGAACCTGGCCTCGACGGATCTTTCGGGCTGGCTGGACTCCGTGCAGACGTGGCGGCTCACGCACTCATAGGATGCCGCATCCTGTGCGCCTGCCGCGCTGGCCGCCCTGAAGTATGTCGGGCGCTCGCCACCCGTGACGGTACTGTCCCTGACCTTCCAGGCGTTCGGGCGCCTGCAGGCGTCGCGTCCCTCGGTCCGTTGGCGGTCGTCGCGTCCGGCCTCCTCGTCCTCGGGCTGCTTCGCTACCGGTGACGATCGACGATACGCGGCGGCGCGTGGCTGGATCGCAGGGACGATCGCAGCGATCAGTCTGGGAAGGGCGCATGAAGGGGGTATTCGCCCTTCGTCCCTACCAGCCATCTCCCCGGCGCGTCTACCAGCCCGCCGCCCTTCCGTAACGGAGGTACAGGGTCTCGTCCTCAAGGACACAAGTCGAGGATCAGAACCTCGGCCTCGACGGGGGCTCGTACGCGGGGCTCGTGTGACGGGCAGGTATGTGATTCCTTGGCTGCCTGCAGGAACCGCAGAACGCGCGCGTGAATGGTATCTCCCCGCTCACGGTCGAGCGGGCGGAACGCGCCCGTCCCGGAGCCAAGTGGTCACCACCCGGCACGCGAGGTCGAGGTTGCCCATCTGGCAATGACTGTCGGCGTGCTCGGCAGCGGTGAACATCCGCACCTGCACCGAGCGTGCCGAGGTGAGGGCTGCGGCCTGGCGCCGAGTCAGGACCGGCGGCTGGAACGCGTCGTGCTCACCGCAACACAGCAGCACGTCCTGCGTGACGCGGGCGCTGCCGATGTGCTCGGCGTTCATTCCCAGGAACCAGTCGGCCACATCCATCGGCTCGTGGCCGTCGACGAGGTAGAGCGTCTGGTTCACGACGTACCGGAGCACCGGGAAGAGGCGCGCCCGCACCCGGATGCTCCAGTTCATGACTCCCCGGAGCCGGAGCATCCGCCGGGCGACGGCGCGCACCGGCCCCGGCAGCTGGTACAACCAGTCGTACACCGGGGGCCAGCTCACGACCCGGTCGATGCGCGGTTCGCGACCCGCGGCGCGCAGTGCCCAGTATCCGCCCATCGAGATTCCGACGATCGCAGCGCGGTCGACTGAGAAGTGGTCAAGGACCGCGGCCACGGGCTTCTCCCAGTCGTGATCGAAGGTCAGCCGACCGAGGGCGCGCGCGCCGCCCTGCCCGGGGCCTTCGTAGGCGATCACGTCGAAGCCGCTCGCGGCGATGCGCTCCCAGATCGCGTAGAATTCCTCGATCAACGAGTCGAAGCCGCCGTGAAGCAACACGGTGCCGCACGACGCCGACCCGACGACGCGAAGTCGATAGGCGGGAAGCGTCGCGCCGCCGTAGGGGATCTCGTGGCGGACCGCGCCCCCGTCGCGGAACGCGCGGTCGAACAGGTCGCGGTAGCGCCGGTAGATCGGGACTCCGGCGCCGAACCTCTTCGGAGTGAAGAACTCGGCGACGCGCAGATAGCTCGTCGCGTTGCGGAGCCGGCCCTCGGCCTCGACGCGCTCGGCCAAAGCGGTGAACACCTCGGCGCAGTCGTCGAGCGAGCTGATCGCTCGCGCAGCAGTTCTCAGCTCCTGGCCATCGGCGAAACCGAGGGCGTGCGCACGGTTGAGCTGGTAGTTGAGAAAAGGAATGCGGTGGAAGGCCTCGAACCCGACTGGCAGCTCCGCCATCTTTACGTCGAGATCGCCCATCGATCGCAGCCTATCTGGTCAGTCCCGCAAATCGAACCGGCACCGCCACCGGCACGAGCCGCCGCGCGCCGCCGCCGGCACCCGCAAGGTGCGCTCACGACTGCGTGCGATCTGCGGAAGAGAGAGGCCCCCCTCGGCTCAGCCGATCCACGCGAGCGCCTGTTCCAGCACCCGGAAGCCGTCGGCAGGTACGCACGCGCCGTGAGCGATCATCACCCGCTCGGGGTTCCAGCCGAGCACCTCGGCCTTCGCTCGACGCGCCGCCCGACGGTCGACGAACGTCAGGCGCAGTTCGCGCGGCGTGCTGCCGCCCGGACCGACAAGGCCGTCGAGCCGCATGATCCAGCCCCGCCACCCGCGGGCCACGGACGGGTCGAACCGCTGGACCAGATCCGCGAAGATGGCCGTCCGCGAGGCGCGATGAAAGAACACGACCTCCTCCAGCGCGAAGCTGCCGTGGAAGATCACCTGATCGATGTCGCGTGCCCAGGCAGGGTCGGGCGCATCCCCGAGCTCGTCGTCGAAGCGCAGCTCCCGCCGCCGGCGCGCGAGGCCGGGCGAGGCGTGCAGTCGTGCCGCGGGCCAGCGCGCCTTCCAGGCGCCGAGGAAGAGGTGGTGAAGCTTGTTGGGCGAGACAACGTCGCCGACGGGTCCGAGCCGGTCGATCTCCTGCGCGAGCGCGTCATCGAGTGCGATCGGCGACCAGGCCCACAGCGTGCCGTTGCGGAGCCGAACGAGTACCATCCGCGTCGGATATGGGAACCCGAGGAAGGAGACGGTCGGACCATCGGCGATCCAGATGTCCCGATCGACCGTCGTGAGCATGGCGGGATGGTCAGTGGCTATCAATGACGGTCGGCGAGTGAAAGCGACCGCCGCATTCCTTGCGTTGACGCTCGTCGCGCTCGGCTCCTGTGGATCCCGACCCGACCCCTCGACGCCGGGCGGCGCCGCCGCCCGCTTCCTCGATGCCTACTTCGGCCTCGACCTCGACGCGGCGCTGGCGGCGAGCGTTCACCGTGCACGCGAGCGGGTCGAGGCGGAGCGACGGCTCACGGCCGGGCAGCGGGTCGACGCGGAGACACGGGTGCCGATCATCCGCTATCGCCTTCTGCGCGAGGAGCCGGGGGAGGGTACCATGGTTCATCTCGTCTACGAGGTTCGCGCCACCGTGCCGGACGCCGGGACGAGCGAGCAGCGATGGCTCGTCACCGTCGATCGGATCGGAGAGAGGTGGATCGTCGCGGACTTCGATCGCCTTCCCGGCTGAAGAGCGGAGGCGGTCGGTCGCGGGACGAACGGAGGCCTGACGGCGCAAGACGCAGTGTTCTGGACGATCGTCTCGGAAAAGTCGTGCTGCGCTACGTGGACGCGACGCGGCACGTCGACACGGCACGCCATCGACCTGATCGCTCTATCGGCGCTGCTGTGGACAATCGTGGAGTCGGTCCAATTCCTGGCATGACGCCGGGTGAAGTGGAAGTGTCGAGCGGCGATGAAGCTGAGATGTCGAGAATCAGCGGCAATCGTCGTTGGCCGACCCGATGCCGTAGCGGTTCCCATCGGGTGTGCGGACGTCGTCCCTCTCCGCACGCCTTGCTCAACTGGAGGGATACTCAGCGGAGTAGATTGTGAGCGACATCGATGAGACGAGGCGCCGTGAGGAGAGAGGCAAGCGCATCGCGATCGTCATGGCCCTGATCGCTTTGGTCGTCTTCGGCTTCGTTTGGTTCTTCCGGTAGTAGTTCGACCGCCTCGGTGCCGACGACCCGACGGTAGGCGACGTGCCTGCGCCGTCTTCGGCCGCCGCGCCCACTGTTCGGGCACCTCGTGCTCCGTCGCTGTCACCACCAACTCAGCCTTCGGTCGCCCCCAACGCCATCCGCCTCCTCCTCATAGCAGAGACGACTGGGCGACTTATTCCGTGAACTTCGGGCTCAGGACACTAGAGAGAGGTACGCGCTGTGGATGTGCACCCAGTCCCTGGCGTGGAACCACATGCGGGATACCTGGTGCGAGAGTGGCCACGGTGCACGATGGCGGGGGGTCCGACCTTCATGACGGCGTCGAGTGTGCACCCTCCAGGAACGCTCGCACCGCTGCCTCGTTTGACCGGTGGGTCGTGATCATGAGGACGTCACCGGCATCGATCCGGGTGTTTGCCCGGGGGAAGAGGGTCTCGCCGTCGCGCGTGATCGAGACCACCAGCGCATCGCGAGTAAGTCGCGCCTCCGCGAGCGTCCTTCCCGTGAGCGGTGACGACGCGGCGATGTGCGCCTCGAACAGCGACGTATCCTGTGGAAGCGTGGCGGCCCGGCGCACGCTGCGTCTCAGCGTAGCCTTGTAGGTCTGGAGGATGTCGCGCACCGTCACCCGGCCGACGACGTGACCGCTGTCCAGGACGGGAAGCCAGCTCATCCCGGAGTCCACCAGCCGGCCGAGCGCCGCCTCCAGCGTGTCGTTCGGCCCCAGCTTGTCCGGAAGTTGCGACATCGCCGCTTCCGCCAGGACGGAGGGATCGTCCGATCGCATCACCTCGTCGATGCGCGCCTGCGTGATGACGCCGACGACCTCGGCATTGCCGTTCACGACGACGACACCCGTCTCGCGCGCCCCCTCCGGCGCGGTGCTCACGGGCGTCGTGGCGACGAGAACGGGACCGGGAGCCGCCATCGCGTCGCGAACCAGCAACGCCGACAGCATCGGAAAGCTCAGGCGGACACGATGGAAGGGCGAGCTCGACCGATCTCGAAGCTGGGAGCGATAGATGGTCTTGTCGCCGACGAGGGCGGTCGACACCGCGACCGCGATCATCGCCGGCGCCAGCAGCGAGAGGTTGCCGGTCATCTCCGCAACCATCAGCATGACCGCGAGGGGCGCATGCGCGATACCGCCGAAGAGCGCCATCATGCCGATGATCACGAACGCGGTCGGCTGCGTCGGCATGTGTGGCAGCACCCCGTAGCCGAGCCGCCACAGTGACGCGCCGAGCATCCCGCCGACCACCATGCCGGGCGCGAAGATGCCGCCCGATCCGCCGGAGCCGATCGACAGCGACGTGGCGACGATCTTCGCGAACGGCAGGACGAGGACGATCCACAACGGAAGCGCGAGCAGCGTGTCGCTCCGCATCCCGAGCTGCACCCAGCCGTATCCCATGTGCAGGATCTGGGGCATCACGATGCCGATCAGTCCGACGATCAGGCCGCCCAGCGCCGGCTTCACCCACGCGGGCAGTCGCAGGTGGTGAAAGATGCTGGTGATGCCGTAGAAGGCGCGCGCATACAGCAGACCACCGAGCCCGCTCGCCACCCCGAGCACCGCGTAGTAGACGAGCTCGACGGGCGAGCCAAGCGCCAGCTCCGGGTGATTGCCGAACATCGGCGCGAAGCCGCAGTACGAGCCAAACACCGTGTATCCGACGATCGATGCGATGAGCGCCGGGATGATGGCCTCGACCTCGAAGTCGTGGATGTAGAGGATCTCGCTCGCCAGCAACGCGCCCCCGAGGGGGGCGCGGAAGATCGCGCCAATGCCAGACCCGATCCCCGCGGCGACCGCGATCCGCCGGTCGGCGAGATCGAGACCGAGCCAGCCCGCGAGCAGGGAACCGAACCCGGCCGATATCTGCGCCGTGGGCCCTTCCCGGCCGGCCGAGCCGCCCGAGCCGATCGTAATCGCCGACGCGACCAGCTTGATCGGCGGGATGCGCGCGCGGACGCGCCCCTCGTGGTGATGGATGGCCGCGATCGCGGCATCGGTCCCGTGACCCTCGGCCTCGGGAGCGAGCTTGAACACGATGAGGCCGGAGAGGAGTCCGCCGAGGGTCGTCACAAAGGGCAGCCGCCAGGGATGCTCCATGGCCATGACCACGGTGAGCCCCTCGCCGGCCGGTGCGGGCGGCATGTAGCCGACAACGGCACCGAGAAAGAACTCGGTCACGAAGCGAATGGCGGCGTCGAAGACGATGGCGGCAACCCCCGCGACCACGCCGATCGCCGAGCTCACGAGAAGCCACTTGGTGAGGCTCCGGGTGCTCTCGAATCCAGCGCCTCCGGAGAACATCGAGCGCAGACGACCCGTGTTCTCGATCGGGCGCGGCGGTGTCCCCTGTTGGCCCGGGAAGCGGGAGTCTTCGACAGGAACGAGCGGCATGTCGGGAATGAGATCATCGCAGACCCCATCGATCCAGCCTATCAATTCGGGCATCGTGCGCCCGGCTTGCAGGCAGAGCACCCCACTATCGGTTGGCGCGACGAGTACACGAAGCGAAATCGCCGACGTCGGCGAGGCGCCGGCTGCGAAGACGCGGCGTGGGATGGCGCCGTGCCGCCCCTCTGTGCGAGATGCTTAGCGTGCGCGGGCGCGCATCGATGGTCGGTAGCGGCCCATCGCGTAGGCGCGGCCGAGACGGGGAGAGATCGTGTGGCCGCACGATGGATCCACCGGTCGGTGCCGTCAGGACGGGCGGTCGGCTCGGGCGCGGGGGGCGACTCGCGGTCCTCGTCCCGGCCGGACTCGAGATCGACGAGCCGGGTGTGCCTCGCGAGTTGGGTCTCCTGCAGCGTTGCTTCCGCATCGCGGATGCGCGTCTCGTACTCGTCGCGCACGATATCGAGCACGTCGCGCGGATGGTCAGGTCTCTCGCCTCCTGAAACGCCTGCACCTGCGCAGTCTCGTAGGCAAGGTCCCGCACGCACGACGCTGGCGGGGCACGCACCTCGGCCACGCCGTGACGGGCGCCGTCGTCCACCTCAGCGAGGACCGTTCCCCTGCCGCGTTTCTGACGGAGGCCGGCTGACCAGATCTCGGCTCCTTGCAGAGAAGTCGGACACGGAGACTCTTCCAGCGCGTACGACCGGTGCTCGCGGGTCGCTACAAGCTCATGTCGCGACGAGCTCCTCAAGAATCCGGATGGCCGGCGCCCGTTTCGTGAGCAGCGAGGCAGGTGCTGCCTCGGCTCTGTGCACCGCTCCGGATGTCGGCGACGGAAAGCGGACCTCCGCGGCGGCCCGAACGTTGCATGCACGGAACCAGGACCGTCTCGGTCTCTACGCAAGGGGAAGGATAGGGGGAGCGCGTCTGGAGATGGCCGTCTTGGTGTTTCCTGGTGCCAGGCGTCCGGGTGAGTCGCTCGTGCGCCGCCTGGTCCGCTGGCTTCGGTATGGCCCCCATGGGTCGACCGGCGACGCGTTGGCCGCGTCCGTGAGGCACGCGGGGGCTGGCCAGACCGCCGATGTTATGCCGCCGGGACGGGCAAGATATTCGCGCGCGCGGAGGAGGCCATGAAGAAGATCGAGGCCATCATCAAGCCCTTCAAGCTCGACGAGGTGAAGGACGCGCTGACGAAGGTGGGCATCCAAGGAATGACAGTGTCCGAGGTGAAGGGATTCGGTCGGCAGAAAGGTCATACCGAGCTTTACCGTGGCGCCGAGTACGTCATCGACTTTCTTCCCAAGGTGAAGATCGAGATCCTGGTCGAGGATCGCCAGATTCAAGAGGCGGTCGAGACGATCGCTGCGGCCGCTCGCACCGGCAAGATCGGAGACGGGAAGATCAGCATCCTGCCGGTGGACGATGTCGTGCGGATCCGGACCGGCGAACACGGTAGCAGCGCGATCTGAAGGAATCCGGCTCCCCACCAAGGTCGCACATGGGGAGCCGACTGGGGGGACCTGACATGCGGAAGATCGGACGGCGTGCTTGGCTTTGGTTGGTTACTGGACTTCTAGCGCTCGCCTGCGTGAGCGTTCTCACATCTCCCGCCGGCGCGGAGCCGCCCGAAGCCGCTCCGCTCTTCACCAAGGAGATGGCTGATGCGATCGTGAACTCCAAGGTCGCCCTCGATACGGTCTGGACACTCATCACGGCGTTCCTCGTGTTCTTCATGAACCTCGGCTTTGCATTGGTGGAGTCCGGCTTCTGCCGGGCCAAGAACACGACGAACATCCTCGCGAAGAACTACATCGTGTTCGCCGTCTCCTCGGTGGCGTTTCTCCTGACTGGATTTGGCTTGATGTTCAGCGATGGCAACGGTCTCTTCGGAACGAGCGGCATCTGGTTCCTGACAGGGGCCGACAACAGCCCGGCCACGGGAGACACGTACCAAGGCGTCTATAGCGCGCTCAACTGGACTGGGACCCCCTTGTTGGCGAAGTTCTTCTTTCAGCTCGTCTTCGCCGGGACCGCGGCGACCATCGTTTCCGGAGCGGTCGCCGAGCGGATCAAGTTCGCTTCCTTCTTCCTGTTCTCGTTCATCATGGTGGGCTTCGTGTATCCCGTCGCCGGCCATTGGATCTGGGGGGGCGGTTGGCTCGCCAAGCTCGGCATGCTCGACTTCGCCGGCTCGACCGTCGTGCATTCGATCGGCGGCTGGGCGGCGTTCGCGGGCATCGTCATGCTCGGACCGCGCATTGGCAAGTACACCAAAGAGGGAAAGCCGGTCGCCATCCCAGGTCACAGTATGACATCGGCGACCATCGGGGTGTTCGTCCTGTGGTTCGGCTGGTTCGGGTTCAATCCGGGTTCGACCATGGCCGCCGACTGGGCTTCGATCGCGCACATCGCCACCACCACGAACACCGCAGCTGCGACGGCGTCGATCAGCGCGCTGCTGACCGCCTGGTGGCTGCTCGGGAAGCCGGACCTTGGCATGACCCTGAACGGGGGTCTCGCAGGGCTCGTCGCGATCACTGCCCCGTGCGCCTTCGTCAGCGTGGCGAGCTCCTTCGCGATCGGCATCATGGCCGGAGCGCTCGTGGTAGGATCGGTGCTGTTCTTCGACCGGGTGGGCGTCGACGATCCGGTGGGTGCGCTCTCGGTTCACATGGTGAACGGCGTCTTCGGTACCCTGGCGCTCGGCTTGTTCGCGGATCCGACCGTCTGCCCGGCCGCCTCCGTCGCCAAGCCGGGCCTCCTCTTGGGAGGCGGGCTCGCTCAGCTGCTCCCGCAGGCCATGGGTGTGGTCGCGGTGGGTGCCTTCGTGTTCCTCGTGGGGCTCATCGGCTGGGCGATCATCAAAGTCGTCGTGGGGCTTCGGGTGAGCGCGGACGAGGAGCTGGAAGGCCTCGACATCGGAGAGCATGGGAACTACGCATACCCCGACTTCCAGATGGCTACGATCGCGGAGCACGGCGCCCGGTAGGTCGACATCCCGTCACCATGGTGCCGCTGCTCACCACCCGACGCGGCCCGGCTTCGGAGTTTCGTTCAAGTGCGTCGAGGTCCGGCTACGCGCCGCGCACCCCGCCACCGTCTGGTCCTCGATGCCGCCAGCACGCCGGCACGTCGACGATCAGCCGCGCGACTGCTCCGATCGGACGGCGCGGTCCTGCTGCAGCTGCGCCCGCGTGCGGAGGAAGAAGCCTTGCAGCACGGGATCGGCGCTGCCCCGGCTGAAGTCAAGGAGCAGCGCGTCCGCTTTCCACGGCGTTCAGGAAGGTGCGACGCGCCTCCGCACGCACGCCCGCATCGGCCTGCTGCAGCGCGGCCAGGAACAGCCGTGTGAGGCTCGCCGTGTTCGTGTGGAGCGCGTCGCGTAGTGCGGGCGTCAGGGTGACCGCCGGTGCCGTGCCGAGGAGCTGGAGCACGTTGGCGGGGGATGCGGTCGGGCGTGTCTTCGGGGTCTGCCGCGGTTGCGGGAGCCCGCAGAGCTCGACGGACGCCGGCTGCCCGTCGGCATCGTAGCGCAGAATGAAGTTCTGACGCCCCAGGATCCGGTCGAGCGCCTCGGCGAGCGGCACCGCATCGAAGCGCTTGGTCACCTCGCGCCAGTCGAGCAGCTCGCCGTGGAACCGAACCCCGGTCTCCTGCTCGAGCCGCTCGACGACGAGGTCGAGCGGCACATGCTCGAGCCGCACAGTCAGCAGGCCGTCCTCGTAGCGCATCACGCCGGCGGGATCGGTCGCGAGGGCACAGGTCGCCAGCACCGCGAGCATCACCAGGGCGCCAAGCCGCACGTCGAGAGCGTACCGCTCACAGGTCGACGCGGCAATGCTTCCACTCGCGGGCTGGCCCGTTCTTGATCTTGGGACGGGCACGAACGAGATTAGAGGTGGGTGTGAATCGCTCTCTCCTCCTCGCAGCGACCGTGCTGCTCCTCGCAGGTGTGGGCGCCGCGGAGCCGGATGTGCCAGCCCTCGAGGGAGTCGTCACGCCCGACACGCGCCTATTCGTGGTCGCTCCCCATCCGGACGACGAGGCGCTCGGGACCGGGGGGTTGATCCAGCGCGTCCTCCGCCACCGCGGCGCCGTCCGGGTCATCGTCATCACGAGCGGGGACGGTTTTCCGCCCGGCGTCGTCCTAGAGATGCACAACGCCCATCCACGACCAGACGACTATCGCGCCTATGCGCGCCTCCGGGACCGGGAGACCATTCGCAGTCTGGGCGTCCTTGGCGTCACCCGAAACGACATTGACTTCCTCGGCTTCCCGGACCGGGGCCTCTGCCCGATGCTGGAGCAGTACCGGTTCGACCGCCCTCCCTACTACCGCTCGCCATTCACGGCCGCCGACCGGCCCCCGGTCGCCGAGGCGACGCTGCCGGGGTTGTCGAAGCTGGGCGCGCCCTGTCCGCACTGTGGGAGCGCACCCGGAAGCTGGTGATGTTCGACCGGAACTGCCGCGAGGTGACCGGGGATCACTCCCACCGGCATTGTCTCGGCTCCGCCGCGACGTGGGCTGAGCGCTGCGCCCCCAGTCTCCGACGCCAGCGCCAACGCGTCGGCGCGCTTGTCCTCGGGCGCGTGGAAGCTCGACGCGCGGTGCGGCGATGGATCGACTGGTACAACGATCAGCGACCGCATCAGGCACTCGGCTATCTCAGTCCACGCCAATATCGGGCGCTACAACTTCACCGTGTGGCTTGACGGCGGTGGAGCTCTACAAGCTCATGTCCCAGCATGGCTGATTCTGCTCGTGACATCCTGGAGTTCTTCCGCAAGAGAGCCGGGCGCTACGACTTCACCACCGGTCTCGCCTACGCCATCGGCTTCCGTGACTGGGCCTACCGACAGAGGGCGGTCGATGCTCTCGCACTCATCCAGGGCGACGCGGTGGTGGATCTCGGATGCGGCACCGGGCGGAACTTCGAGATGCTCGAACGTGCGGTGGGGCCGGGCGGTAGGGTCACAGGGGTGGACTTCTCCGACGCGATGCTGAGCCGTGCCCGCCGAAGGGTCGGTCGACACGGGTGGTCGAACGTGGAGTTGGTGCAGAGCGATGCTGCTTCTTACGACTTTCGGCCGCCGGTCGATGGGATCCTGTCCACGTACGCGCTGGTACTGGTCCCCGAATACGATCGGGTGATCGAGAGGGGCTTCACGGCGCTACGCGAGGGAAGACGCTGGGTGGTCCTGGACCAGAAGCTGCCATCGGGGCGCGCATCGCTGCTCGTTCCATTGGTCGACCGCATGTCGCGCCCCTTCGACTACTCGGGCATCGTGGGCGAACGCCGCCTGTGGGAATCGATCCGGAAACACGCGGGGAACGTCCGTGTCGAGGAGATCTACTTCGGATTCGTGTACCTCGCAGTCGGGGAACGGCCCCCAGCATGACCGGGCATCAATAGCTGCACGCCCGAGGACAGGGAGGACCGTGCCGCGAACGACGGCTGAGGTCGAGTTTCCGCAGGCGGCTACCGTATCCTTCTTTGTTCGCCGCCAAGGCGTCCACCTGCTCTACCTGGCGGCACTGCTGCCGGTCACGCGCGGATTGGCGGCACCCGCGCTCGGGGATGGCGCGTGGCTCGGCCTGACCGACACCTCGTGGTTCGCCCTGTGCCTCGGGATCGCCGTCGTCCATCAGGTCTACATCTGGATCGCGTGGCGCTCCCAACTCGGCTGGAAGGTGTTCACCCGTGTGTTCGGCGGGGGTGACTTCGCCGTGTACAACGCGATCTTCTTCCCCTTGCTGATCCTTCGCCCGCTGCTCGTTGCCGCGACCTCGGTGGCCGACGCCGGGAGCTTGCGGCTGCCGACAGGGCTCACCCTCAGTCTCGGGGCATTCCTCTCGGTGCCTGCCTTGTATACGGGCTGGTCGGTGGGCCGGTATTTCGGATTCGCGCGAGCGGCGGGCGGCGATCACTTTCGGCGGCGCTTTCGGGAGATGCCGCTCGTCCATCAGGGGGCGTTCGCCTGGACGCCGAATGCTATGTACACGCTCGCGTTCCTCGGGCTGTGGTCCATCGCGCTCGTTGCCAGGTCGCATGCCGCCCTGGTCGCGGCGCTCTTTCAGCACGGCTACATATGGGTCCACTACCTCTGCACCGAAGAACCAGACATGGAGATGCTGTACGGGTCGAGCAGCTCCTCGCCATACGAGGGTGGTGCCCCAGCACACCATGACCCATGACGATGAGTGATCCGCACGGATCGCGCCGCCCATACAGCCGCACGCTCACGACCGTCGAGGCGAAGGCATTCTACGACCGCTTCGGCGCCAAGCAGGACGCGCAGGCGTTCTACGAAGATCGCGCCGTCGACCCGCTGATCACCCACGCCGACTTCCAGCACGCGCACGCGGTCTTCGAGTTCGGGTGTGGCACGGGACGGCTCGCGGCACGGCTGCTCGGGACCACTCTGCCCGAGGACTGTCGCTACTTCGGGGTGGACATCTCCGAGACGATGGTCGCCCTGGCACGCGAGCGGTTACGACCGTGGGCGAACCGAGCAGAGGTGGTTCGCTCCGAAGGCGCGATCTCTCGGCAGTGCGGGGCCGGTGCCTATGACCGCTTCGTCTCGACCTACGTTCTCGACCTGATGAGCGAGGAGGCCATCCAGGCCGTGCTTGCCGACGCCTATCGGCTCCTTGGCCGGGAGGGACTGCTCTGTCTCGTGAGCCTCACCCACGGCCACGGCGTCATAACGAAGCTCATCTCATCCGCCTGGACCATGCTCCATCGTCTCAACCCCACGGTGGTGGGTGGCTGCCGCCCGATTGAACTACGCGACTACCTCGCCGGAGACCGCTGGCGGCTTCGGCATCACGAAGTCGTCTCCGCGTGGGGCATTTCGTCCGAAGTGCTCGTCGCCTCACGGCTCGCTTCGTGACGGCTCAACAGACGGGCGCTTCGTCGCGACGTAGAGATGCACACTTCCCCAGCCGCCAATCTCCTGATCGACGTGCTCCAGGGGGAACTCGCGGAAGAGGCTGCGCATATCGCGAATGAGATCACCCGCGTACTTCCACACCTCGGTCAGCCACGTCCCGAGCCGGTTCCCATCGGCTGGGTAGTTGATGTCGATGAGCACGAGGCGCCCGGCGGGCTTGAGGACGCGGAGTAGTTCGCCCAGCGCCTTCCGGCCATCGGGGTATCCCGAGAACGCCATCGTGTTGAGCACGCAATCGAACGAGTCGCTCCGGTAGGGCAATGCTTCCACCGTTCCGCGACAGAGCGCCGCCCCCACACCCGCCCGCTGGAGGTTCGCGCGAGCGATGGCGATCATCCTCGCGTTGAGGTCGAGCCCGTGGACCTCGAAGCGGCGGGAGCACTCGGTCATGAGATAGCCGGTGCCGAAGGAGACTTCGAGGACTCGCGGCCCCTTCAGGTGCTGGAGCGCGGGACGGAGCCACGCCTTCCAGACGGGAAGCGCCTTGACGGCGGCGTCGTAGACACGTGCGAGCCGCGTGTAGGCTTGATCAAACGACTTGGTGAACGCGCTCTGGTCATGTGGTTCCTGAGAGTACCTCGCCATCCTGTCGCCCCGATGACACCGCGCTCGTGAGCGAACCGTCTGGCACAAGCTACTCCTGAACGGATTCCGACCAAACGGGGCGCTTGACCCTGGACCTAGGTACAGGGTGTAGAAGATGGCCACTCCGATGGAGGCACTCACCCGAGGCGAGGTGGCGCAGCAGGGCCGCGTGAACTCCGAAACGATCCGCTACTACGAGCGGCGCGGTCTGCTCCTGAAACCACCTCGCACGCCCTCCGGGTATCGCGCCTTTTCCTCGGACGCCGTGCGTCGGGTCCGCTTCATCAAGCGGGCGCAGGGGCTTGGCTTCTCGCTCAAGGAGATCAAGGCGCTGCTCACCTTGCGCATCGATCCACGCCGCTCCTGCGGCGACGTGCGGACGCGGGCCGAGGCGAAGATCGAGGAGATCGAGGCCAAGGTTCGCGTGCTACGGGGAATGAAGAATGCGCTCGTGCGGCTGACAGCCGCCTGCGCGGGGCGCGGGCGCGTTAGCCAGTGCCCGATCTTGGAGAGCCTCGATACCGAGGGAAAGTCATGACCTTCACGGTCGAACTCGTCTACGACAAGGACTGCCCGCACGTCGCCGCGACGCGGGCGAACCTGCTCCGGGCTTTTGAGGAGGCGGGGCTGCCTGCCAACTGGACGGAGTGGGAGCACTCGTCCTCAGCCACGCCGGCACGCCTCCGAGGGTTCGGCTCACCAACGGTGCTGGTCGAGGGACACGACGTGGCCGGAGCCCAGCCGGTCGAGGGGCTCGCGTGCTGCCGGCTGTACGAGACAGAAGATGGCCGAAGCGGTGTACCGCCGGTCGGGCTGCTCGCAGGCGCGCTCTCGCACGCGAAGGAGCGGACCATCTCGAACCTCGGTGTTGCCTCGGATGGCGGCGGGCCAGCTTCGCCCTGACGGTGGACGGTGCTCATGCCCCACGGCTGCACGGAGAAGGACTTCACGCGACGCAGCATCTCCTGGCTCCTGTGGGGAGTCCCGGCGGCAGTCGTGATTCTTGGGAGCCTGGTGGCGCCCGTGCCGCGAATGTTGTTGTGGACCCCTGCGTTCCTCATCGGTGGGGTCGGCTGCGTCATGAACGCTGCACGCTGCGGGCGCGTTCACTGCTACATCACAGGGCCGCTCTATGAACCGGCCCGGCTTCGCCGGAGGCTCGATTAGTTGAGTGCGGCCTCCGTGGCGGGAGTTGCGTGACGTTCGTAGTAGGCGCGCTCGTACTCGATCGGCGGCACGTGGCCAAGGGGCGCGAGGAGCCGCCGGGTGTTGAACCAGTCGACCCACGAGAGCGTCGCGAATTCGACGGCCTCGACGTGGCGCCACGGACCTTGGCGTCGGATCACCTCCGTCTTATAGAGGCCGATCACAGATTCGGCGAGGGCGTTGTCATAGGAGTCACCGACCGTGCCGACGGACGGCGCGATGCCCGCCGTCGCCAGGCGTTCGGTGTACCGCAGCGCGAGATATTGCTTGGGTTCAACCGGTCGTCAGCCCCGGGCGCCGGCCGCGATCACGCTCCGCTTGGCGCACCCACTTCCGCAGCGCCTCGGCCGAGCACCCGATCTTCCCGGCGATCGACTGGATCGTCGCCCACTGCGAGTCGTGCGCTTCCTCGTTCGCCAGCACCAGCCCCACCGCACGCTCTCGCACCTCCGCTGAGAACCTGCTCGCTCGTCCCATGGCTCCATCCTCTCAAGGTTGGGAGCCTCCGGGAAACTCGGGCCGGTTCACTCTGCACAGGTGGCCGTGCAGAGGCTGATGATTGGCTGAGTCATGAATCTGAGCGTGCCGGGAGGAGGATCGGTCTCGCCGTCGCGGCCCGCGAGCGGCGCGGCACCGTGGCAGATCGGGCGGCGGCACTCACAGGACGCACCTCACCTGCGGCGGGAGCAGCTGGCGGCGCACCAGGTAGAGGTTCGCCAGCGCGAAGAGGCTGAAGGCCCGCGCGAGGTTCTTGGCGAGGCCGCGATACCGGACCTTGGCAAATCCCCACAGGCGCTTCACCACGTGGAACGGATGCTCGCCGCGGGCCCGGGTCCGCGACCGGGCCCGATTAATCGCCCGCCACCGCGGGGTGAGCGGCCGGTGCGGACCGGCGGCCTAGAGGTCGGAGGTTCGGCTCCCCTCCGCTCCACTCCAGATTCCGCACGCTGAGCGTGCTCCCAGCTCAGCCGCGACCGTGGAGGTTGCGGCGGGGGCGTGACCGATGCGTGTGCTCGACCGACGAATGCTTGGCACACGCTCCGTGCGTACCCTCCCTCGGCGCAGCAACGAGGAGCCGACGAGCCTCCTCGGAGGGCTCGGCGAGATCGCCGCCTCGCGACGCATGGACGTCCGCCGATGCCCGCTCTCAAGACAGCCGAGTCGTCGGCAGTCCGGCGCGTCGGGCGGCCTGGCTCTGACGGCGATCTGCCGTGACGAAGCGCTGGCTGCCAGAGAGCACGGCAGCCGCCACGTGAAGAAGGTCCAGGGACCGGCACCCCAGACGCGCCGTGTGCTGGTTCGCCAGTTCGATGGCCTTGGCCATCGTGAGCGGCCAATCGATCGCTGCGCGGTGGAGCGTGCCCTCGTGGAGGTCCTCCTGGAGCCGCGCAACGGTGGCGTCGACCAGCTTGCGCACTCCCTCACGCCGGAAGAGGCGGAGGCGAAGCGCATTGACGACCTCCAGCTCGTGGAGCTGGGAGAAGAGGACGGGCTCCCCCCATCGTCGAACCAGACGGGCGACGCGTTCGGATCGTGGCTCGGGTACGTAGAGCGAGACGAGGACGCTCGTGTCCAGCCAGAGGCTCACAGCCGCTCGGCCCGATTCTCGATCACGATCTCGCTCGTCGCCTGTCCTTCGGGGCCCCTCCCCCAGATGGCACGGGCGCGCGCGACGAAATCGGGCAGCCCGCCCTCCGGGCGGCGCGTTGCCGGAACGAGCCGCGCCACGGTCCGGTTGCGGCGGGTGATCTCGACGACCTCGCCGCGGGCGACCGCGCGCAGGATTCTTGGCAGGTTGTGCTGGGCCTCACGAACCGTTGCTGTTCGCATGTGCGTCAGTATGACGCACGTCATCGGTTCCTCGCAACCGGCGTCCCGTCATGCGACTGCGGGTCGCCCATGCGGTGCTCGACTTGAGCGGCTCGGACACGGGCGGGACCGTACTGCCGGCGGGAATCCAACGCGTGCTCGTCCTGCACCATGGTGTGCTGGCATCGCACAGTCGCTGGCGCGCCCGGGGGGTCGCCTACGGGCGGCACCCTCGCCCCATCGGTGCGACGCTGCGGTTCGTGTGGGGGTCGCCCGCTTCGCCCGTTCCGTCGAGCGCGCCGCCGTCCAGCGGCGGGCTGGAGGCGGGCGGCGAGTCCCACCTCGATCCCGTCGGGACGCTCGGCGGACACCAGAGCGAACCGCTGTCGTCTCCGCCGGTGACGAGTCGGGACCCGGCCACCACCGCCAGCGTGGAGGCGCCCCCACCTCCGGCGGCGCGCAAGTGGTCCTGGCAGGAGCTGATGCGGCACACGTTCGGGGTGGACGCACTGTAGACGCAACCCGGCAAACGCCTCTGCGCTTCGTCCTGCAACGCCGCGTCTTCCAGGTCGCGCGGCGACCGAATCGCCGGCGCGGGGCGCCGCGCTTGGCATCCCCTGCTGAAGCTGGTGACGCCCCCTCCGTGGGGAGGGGTGGTGGTGATGCGGCGGGAACGGACGTGGAGGATTGAATGGCGGGGGCGACCACAAGCGGATGGGTTCGAGCGGCTGGGCCAAGCCATGCGGCTGCTCATCGATCGGGCACAGGGCCAGCCGCCGGAACAGATCGGAAGCGGGGGAATGGAGCAGGCTGCGCCTGATCGGGCGGAGGGGGAGCGAAGATGACGCAACGGGGAGCACTCTACGCCCGGGTATCCACGGCGCGGCAGGAACAGGAGCAGACCGTGGCCTCCCAGGTGGCCGCGCTCGAGCAGGCGGCGGATGCCCTGGGCGTCACGGTGGCGGCCGAGCACCGCTACATCGATGATGGCGTCAGCGGCTCGCGGCTCGACCGGCCTGGGCTCGATGCGTTGCGCGACGCCGCCGCGGATGGGCTGCTCGATGTCGTGCTCATCTACTGCCCGGATCGCCTGGCACGCAGCTACGTGCACCAGCACGTGCTGATCGAGGAATTGACCAAGCACGGGGTGCACGTCCACTTCGTCGAGCGCCCGGTCGGTGACCGCGCCGAGGACCGCCTCCTCGTTCAGATGCAGGGGGTGATCGCGGAGTATGAGCGGGCCAAGATCGTCGAGCGCACCCGGCGGGGCAAGTTGCACAAGCTCCGCGCCGGGCACCTGCTCCCGTATAGCAGCGCGGCACCCTATGGGTACGCGATCGTGCGGGTCGGGGACGGACGGCGGCGGCTGGTGGTCGATGAGGTCGAGGCGGCGCAGGTGCGCGCGATGTACCGCTGGGTGCTCGACGACGGGCTCAGCGCCCGCGCCGTCGCCAAGCGGCTCAATGCCGAGAGGGTCCCGCCGCGGCGGGCGGCGCTGTGGACGCAAGGGACGATCTTCCGCATCCTGACGAACCCGGCGTACATCGGCCGCGCGACCTACAACCGCCGCGTCGCGATTGAACCCGCGCGGCCTCGCCATCCGGGGAGGTATCGCAAGCAGCTCAAGAGCTCGTTGCGCTGGCGCCCGCAGGCGGAGTGGCTGTGGGTGCCGATTCCAGCCATCATTGACGAGGAGGTGCAGGGGGCGGTGCGGCAGGCGTTGGCCAAGCACAAGGTCTGGTCACCGCGAAACGTGCAGCACGAGTACCTCCTGCGCGGGCTGGTGGTCTGCGGTGCGTGCGGGTTGCGGATGGACTGTGCGCACCAGGCGCGGCCGGCCCAGCCGTACGAGTACTTCTACTACGCCTGCCGCCATCACGATCCGGTCGAGAGCGGGCGGGTGCAGCGGTGCACCGGGCGGCGGGTGCGCCGCGACGACCTGGATGCCGTCGTCTGGGACGCGTTGGGCTCCTGGATCCAGAGTCCGCGGCTCCTGGTCGAGGAGATCGCCGCCTGGCGCACGAGTCGGGACGGCGCCGGTGAGGTGGTGCGGGATCTTGCCCGCCTCGAGCGGGTCCAGCGCCAGACCGGGCTGCAGATCGAGCGCTTGATCGACGCGTATCAGCGCGGCGCACTCAGCGTCGAGGAGCTCCAGGCGCGCCGCGAGCGGCTCGACGCCACGAGTGCGGCGGCGCGGGCCCGCGCAGAGGAACTGGCGGCGCAGGAGATGGATCGCGCGCGGCGCGATCGACTGGGCGAGGATCTCGCCGCCTTCGCCGCCACCCTGCGCTCGGGCCTCGCCCACCTCGACTTCGCCGGTCGCCAGCGGCTCGTAAGGCTTCTCGTGGAACGCGTCGTCATCACCGGCGACCACGTGGCGATCGAACATGTCATCCCACTATCCGGTCGTTTTGCCGGTTTGCGACTACGGGATCGACGTGTTGGCGTGTGCCCACTGTGGGCTGATAGGCACGACGAAGGGCCTTTTGCCGCGGAGGCTTACAGAACGCCCCATCCCGGACCTTCGCCGCATTTTCGCCCGCTCCGTAACAAGTTCCCACCGACCCCGGGGGTCGACCCGCGATGGAGGAAACTGGTACGGCGCCGCTGCCGGCACCGAGGTCGAGCAATGTCTGGTGCGCGAAGCCCGCTAACAAGTTGGACCCGACGTCCCGTGCGCACCCGTGATTGTCGCCACGGACCGCGCGGTCCGCGAGCACGCTTGGTAGACTGCTGCCCCCAGGGACGTCACGCCGGCAGAACGGGAGGACGTGACGATGGAGGTCATCCATGCCCAGTGCGCGGGGCTCGACGTACACAAGCAGACCGTGGTGGCCTGCGTGCGGATCACGGGCGCGGGGGGCGTGCGGCGCGAGGTGCGGACGTTTGCGACGACCGCCGCCGAGCTGCTGGCCTTGCAGGAGTGGCTGGTGGCCGCCGGCTGCACCCATGCCGTGCTGGAGTCGACGGGCGTCTACTGGAAACCCGTGTGGCACGTGCTCGAGGACCACCTGACCCTCGTGCTGGCCAACGCGACGGCGGTGCGCAATCTGCCCGGGCGCAAGAGCGACGTGAGCGACGCGCAGTGGCTCGCGGATCTGCTCGCCCATGGGCTGGTGCGCGGCAGCTTCGTGCCGCCCGCGCCGATTCAGGCGTTGCGCGAGCTGACGCGGACGCGCAAGCAGCTCGGGCGGGAGGTCACCGCCCACAGTCAGCGGATCGAGAAGGTGCTGGAGAGCGCGGACGTGAAGCTCGCCGCGGTGCTCCGCCCGCTGCTCGGCGTCAGCGGGCGGGCGATCATCGCGGCCCTGGCGGCGGGCGAAACCGATCCCGAGCGCCTCGTGGCGTTAGCCCACCCGCGGCTGCGGCCGAAGCGGGCCGCGCTGCGGGCCGCGCTGCCCGGGCACGTCCGGCCGCATCATCGCGTCTTGCTGGGTCAGCACCTGCGGGTGGTCGAGACGCTGCGGGCGACGATCGCGGAGCTGGATGCCGCGATCGGGGCCGCCGTCGCCCCGTATCGCGCCGCCGTCGACCACCTCGTGACGATGCCCGGCGTGAGCACGACGGCGGCGCAGATCCTGGTCGCGGAGATCGGCACGGACATGAGCCGCTTCCCCAGCGCGGGGCATCTC
This sequence comes from uncultured delta proteobacterium, assembly GCA_963815115.1. Classification (GTDB taxonomy): domain Bacteria; phylum Desulfobacterota; class Binatia; order DP-6; family DP-6; genus CAVQLX01. The sequence continues at coordinate 343,134 of CAWFFN010000009.1, forward strand.
GTCTCCTGGGCGGGGCTGTGTCCGCGCCAGGACGCGAGTGCGGGCAAGCACCGCTCCACGCGCCTCCGCAAGGGGGCGCCGTGGCTCAAGCCCGTGCTCATTCAGGGCGCGTGGGCAGCGGTGCGAGGCCGCGAGGGCTACCTCCGCACCCAGTTCCTGCGCCTCAAGCATCGCCGCGGTCCGATGAAGGCCATCGTCGCGGTGGCCGCCTCCATGCTCACCGCCGCCTATTACATGCTGCGCGACGACCAAGACTATCACGACCTCGGGGCCGCCCACTTCCAGCGCGGCGACCACAACCACCTCGTCGCCGGACTCACCCGCCGCCTCCACCACCTCGGTTACGAGGTCACGCTCCGCCCCGCCGCCTGACGCCGCGTACCGAGCGAGTTACTTGGTAGGCGGCGCAGTCTGCGCTTCGCTCCGCGTGCTCCGCGACGAGCCGGTGAGAGCGGCGATGCGTTCCTGGCACTGCCGTAGGAGGCAGTGACCATCCGCACCGCACGCAGCGTTGCGTTGCGATATCCATGCGCGCTGACTCGCTCGAACGGTCTTGAAGTCCTCGAAGGCGAGGATCCGCCGAAGGTCCTCGTAGACCTTGGACATGGCTTCATCGCAGTTGCGCACTTCAGGGCTAGTGCAGATGGTTAGCTCGGCGGGCTTGCGGGCCTTCGTACAGTCGATCGCGAGCGCCGTCTCGACCACGACGGCGAGCATACCGATGAGCGCCGCAATGACCGTCACGGACTGTGCGCGCCGGACAGGATCGAGGGCCATGCGGTCTCCTCTCTCCGCCAGATGTAGCGGCGGCCCCGCAGCCGCACCCGCGTGGGGAATGCGCCGACAACAACGATGCGTCAAGCCCGCAGCCCCCGCCCACGCGGCACTGTACCAAGCCAACGGAGCTATGCGGACGGTGCAGCTTCAGGCCGCAGCGTTCGCCCGTCACCGGATCGGTGGCCTCGTACGGATTCGCCACGAGCCCGGACCGGGCGCGGTCGTGAAGCGCGGAATGAACTCCAAGGGGTGCCTCGCGAGGAAGGCGCCAAACACAACAGCCCCGAGCACTACGATCTCCATGAGGCGGCCCGGTGCAGCCTCCGAGCCTCGCTCAGCCGCGGGTAGCACGCGCACGTGGTTTCGCGGCTGGTTGGTCGGGCGTCATAGTCCGTCGGACGCGACTGCTGCCGCGCCGCTGAACAAGTCGTGGCTTGTCGGTCCATCCGCAGCTTTCGCACACCGAACGGTATGGATGACCGACCGCGATCTCCGGCATGTACACTGACGCGATTCGGTAGGACGAACACCCTGGGCACCGATCGGGCGACGAGCGGAACCGGGATCACCACGGGCGGTGCCCACATCAACAACCAACAGCTCTCGACCCAAGGGATATAGAGAAGAGGCGACGACCTTCTCGCGCAACGCTTCGCCGGGGCAAGCTCGACCGCCTGACGCGGTCGCTGAGCGACTTCGCGCACCTGATGGACCGCGCGCACCGCGAGGGTTGGGCACTCGTGGCGCTCGATCTCAACGTGGACACCACAACACCAGCGGGTGAGTTGCTCGCGAATGTGATGGCGACCGTCAATCAGTTCGAGCGGCGTGTAATCGCACAGCGAACGCGGGACGCGCTCGCTGTGTTGAAGCAGCGGGGCGTTCGACTTGGCAGCCCCCGACTGCGGGCTGGTCGCACGAGCGAGCGGGTGCGCAGGCGAATCCTCCGGCTGCGCGCGAGGGGGATGAGCTACCCGAAAATCGCGGCTCTGCTAAACCGTCAGGACAGCGTTCGGCGTTCGGCGGCCGGTGCTGGTATCCGGCGTCCGTCCGCGCCGTCGCGTTGCGCGTGGCGTAGCCGACTCCGGAGAACACCGGAAGGAGATTCCATCGGCCAAGGTCCTGCGTCGGCTCCGCTGGGGCGGGCACTCCGCTAGGTGCAGAGCGGCACGTCGCTGAACGCGATCCAGCAGCTCCTCGGGCACCGCTCGCTGCACACGACCAGCGTCTACCTCCAGCACATCGCGCCGGCGGCGGCCGTCGCCCAGGGCGTTGACGCGCACGGCCCGCTCGCGCTACCGCGCCCTCTGGGCTCGATCCATGCCGGTTCGCGATGACACCACGCCGCTCGACGTCGTTCGCGTCGCGATCGTCGGCTGCGGGCGCATCGCCGACTTGCAGGTCCTCGGATACCTCGACCACCCGCACGCGCGCCTCGTCGCGGTCTGTGACACCGACGAGGCGCTCGCCGTACGCCGCGCCGATGAATGGGGTGCGCGCCCGTACACGCGGCTCGAGCGCCTGCTCGCCGATCCGGACGTCGACGCCGTTGACGTCCTGACGCCGCACCATCTGCACGCCGAGCACGCGATCGCGGCCCTCGATGCCGGCAAGCACGTCTCGCTCCAGAAGCCGCCGACGCGAACGCTTCGCGAGCTCGACGCCGTCGCGGTCGCCGCCGCGCGGTCGGGGCGCACGCTTCGGGTGTTCGATAACTTCGCGCACTACCCGCCGCACCGCAAGGCGAAGGAGCTGGTCGTCGCAGGCGCCGTCGGGGAGCCGCTGTCGGTGCGCCTCAAGACCGCCGCGGGGCGGCCGGGCGACGGCTGGCCCGTCGAGGAGCGCTCACAGCGCTGGCGCGTCGATCCGGCGCTGTGCGGCGGCGGCCCGACGACGTTCGACCACGGCTATCACTGCTACTCGATGGCGCGGTTCTTCATGCCGGTCGACGTCGCCCGCGTGCACGCGTTCGTGCACTGGACTGAGGTCGGGCCGAATGCGTGGTACGACGGACCGGCGCTCGTCTCGTGGCAGTACGACGGCGATCTCCCGCGCTTCGGCTCGTGGGAGGTGATCGCGTCGCTCGGCATGCGCGTGCGCTCGAAGTACTACGTGAGCGACGACCGCATCGAGATCCACGGAAGCGAGGGCGTCGTTTGGGTGAACCGCTGCACGGGACGGCTCCTCGACGAGCCGTCGGTCGTCCTCTACCGCGACGGAGAGACCCGCGCGTTCCACGATCTCGAGACCGACTGGGCGGCCTCGTTCCGGGACGGCGCCCACGACTTCGTCGATGCGCTCCGAGAGCGACGCGCGCCGGCGCAGGAGGTCGCCGACGCCCGCTGCACGCTCGCGATGGCGCTCGCCGTCGCACGGAGCGCACGCGAGCACCGCGAGGTCGCGCTGCGCGAGATCACGGACGAGGCCGATCGGATTCCCGACGCCGTGTCGAAATGAACGGCGGCGGCGATCCGCGCGGCGTCGGCCAACGGCTGATGGAATCGGCGCCGGTGGTCGCCCTGTACGAAAGCCGTCTCTGGCGCCGCAACCCGCTCGTCGAGGCGGCGCTGGGCATTGCGTTCGACGACGAGCTCGCGCGCATCGGGAGGGCCGCACGCGTCGACGAGGCGTCGCGTTCGGGATCTCGCCTGCGGACCGGGTATCTCTGCGCGACCGTTCGCCCGGCGTCTTCCGAGCGGCCGCGTCGTCGGTCTCGACGTCTCGGAGGCCGATGCTCGCCTACGCCGAGCGACGCCGCCAAGCCGAGGGGCTCACGAACCTCCACCTCGTCCGCGGCTCGGCCTCGACCTGTCTTTTGCCGCCGCGACGTTCGATGTCGTCAACTGCTGTGTTGCACTGCACTTGTTCCCTCCTTACGGAACAGCAGCGGGCTGGTAGACGCGCCGGGCAGACGGCTGGTAGCCCGAGGGGCGAATTGCCCCTTCGTGCGCCGTTCCCTCAGTTGCGCACGGCTCGACGGACTACTGCTTCGCTGGTCGCCATCCGGCAGCTTGCGCCTCCGCCTCGGAACAGAACCACCGCTCGCCGCGCGCGGGATCGATCACCGTGTTCGCGTAGGACCGGCCGCCGGGCACGTGGTAGCTGCGCTCGCCCTTCGAATTGATGTTGCCCTTGATGTCGCATCCGCTGCGATGGGATTCAGGCAGCAGCCCGAGCGTGCTCGTCCCTCGTGCGAGCGCGCGCGCACCTTGCCGACCGTGGACCTCACGGGTACGCTCAGCGAGAGCGACAGCGCCGAGGTACAAACGTGGACCTGCTGGAAAACGCCGTAGAGTCGATCAAGGTCGGTGTCGAGGACTACCAGATGGGAAAGCACCCGCGTCTGCTCTCCGCCGTCCGGAACATCCACGCCGGCATCCTTCTCCTCTACAAGGAGGTGCTGCGGCGCCACTCCCCTCCGGGCACCAACGACGTCTTCGTCAAGGCTCGAATCCACCCCCTCATCGCTTCTGACGGCAGCGTTGCGTCCCTTGTGGGGAAGGGCAGGAAGACGGCGACCTCGCAGCAGATCAAGGAACGCTTCGGGTGGCTCGGTCTGACGACGGACTGGACACGTCTGGAGCAGATCAAGGACGTCCGCAACGATATCGAGCACTACTTCGCGACAGCGACGCAAGCTGCACTTGAGGGCGTCATCTCGGACGCGTGCCTCATCACGCGCGACTTCGTTGTCCGACATCTCAACAGCGATCCTCGCCTGCTGCTGGGCGACGCGACCTGGGAGACGATGCTCGACGTGGCGGCGGTCCATGAGGCGGAACGTGAAGCCTGCGAGAAGGCACTGGACGAGGTCGGGTGGCAGTCCGATGCTCTCGATGCCGGCGTGCATCATCTCTCGTGCACCAAGTGCGGCTCCGACCTTCTCCGACCGGAGGGCGCCTCCGATGTGAACTACGGGGTGGATGTGGACCTCGTCTGTAGCGCGTGCGGCGCGCGCGAGGCTCCGGAGGACTACGTGTCGAAGGCCGTATCCGAGGCGCTTGAGGGCGCGCGTTACATCGCGATGACGGACGGAGGGGATACCCCCTACGTCGAATGCCCGGAGTGCTTCAATGAGGCGTACATCATCGAGGAGGAACGGTGCGCCCTGTGCGGGCATGAGGCAGAGCATTCGTGTGCTTCCTGCGGGAGCCGCATCCCGCCCGAAGAACTGGAGTCGTCGCCGCTCTGCGGCTGGTGCCACCACATGGTGTCGAAGGACGACTAGCAGTCGGCGGTCCGCGCTTCCTCACGGACGGGGGATGAATCACCGGAAGAGCCGTCCGCCAAGCTCGCGGCCCGACAGGGATGCTCAAGGCTGCCTGTAGGCACGAAGATCAGATCGCGTTGATTGCGCGACGTGATCGCCGCCTCACAGTGGCAGGCAGTCGAGTTCCATCCGTAGTCGCGTCACTGAAGACGTCCCAGTCGGACTGGGCTCTTGCGGCCGAATGGCGCCCAGAAGCAGTAGGCGGCCGAGACGCCGTTATCTGAGTTGCGCATACCCGACACCGCGCTACGACAGATCCGGACGCCCGTCCCGCCCATCATCCCGGCGGCCCACGCGTCCCGGCCGCCGCGAAGGAGTTCGCAGCATGATCGAGCGCATCCCGGGTCTCCCCGAGAACGTCCTTGGCTTCGCGGCCAGCGGCAGGGTCACTGCAGACGACTACGAGTCGGTCCTCATTCCCGCGGTCGAGTCGGTGCTCGCGCACCGGGAGAAGGTCCGCTTCCTCTACCACATTGGCAAGGGCTGCTCGGGCTTCGAGGCCGGCGCCATGTGGGACGACGCCAAGGTCGGGCTGCGACACCTCGCGAGCTGGGAGCGGGTGGCGGTCGTCACGGACATCGAGTGGATCCGCGCCGCCGTGAAGGTCTTCGGCATCCTCATGCCGGGCCATGTGCGCGTGTTCCATAACAGCGAGCTAGACCAGGCCATGCGCTGGGTTAGTGAGTGACCAGTTGCGGAGCTGTGTGACAAGTCGCAAGCGACTTCGGCGCCGACTCGTACATCTTCGACCAGCGATTGGAGGCACCTTCTCGGTCGCTGACGAACCTGCGGCGCAGGAAGTGCTTGCGGCTTGGGGCTAGAGTTGTCGCGATCAAGCTGTCCCTGTAGTTTCCCGCCTGAGGGGACATGCGCCCGCTCAACCAGACCGCACATCCATGGGGGCTCAACCGGCTGGCGCTCGCGCGGCGGATCTTGACCTTGCTGCTCGCCGTGGCGATTGAGCCACTCGCCTCCGCGACCGAGGTGCCGCTCGTCAAAACCGGGGGCGGCGTGTACGCCGTGCCCGTGCAGATCAACGGGGCGATCACGCTCAACTTCATCGTCGACTCGGGGGCTGCGGAGGTGAACATTCCAGGGGATGTGGTGATGACCCTTATCCGGGCGAACACCATCGCACCGTCGGACTTCTTGCCGGGGGCGACGTTGGTCCTTGCCGACGGGACGCGCGTGCAGAGTGCGCGATTTACGATCCGCAAGGTACGTATCGGCGACCGTGTCATTCAGAACGTCGCGGCCACCATCGGGGACGTCACAGGTTCGCTCTTGCTGGGGCAGAGCGTGCTGGAGCGCTTGGGTCGATGGAGCTTCGATTCGGGCCGTGGTGTGATGGTCCTCGGTGAACCAGGAAGTGCCGCCGAGTCGACTAGTCCCGTGCCGGTCTCACCAACGCCGGCGACTCAGGGCTGCGAAGACTGGCGCTCGGCACCCCCCACATGCGCCGTGGGGTTTGTGCGTCAGTACTACGAGAATCTCTCGGGCGGGAACTGCGAGGCCGCCGGGATGCAGTGGGGCGTTCGCGGCGAGCAGCGGCGAGTGCAGTGCGCGAAGGCGTCCTCCGCCTTCCACGTGCAGAGCATCGCCCTGACGCGGGCAGACCCGAGCGGAGTTGACGTGGCAGTCCACGCCTACGAGGTAGCCAAATCCGGCGGTGGACTCCTGACGTCCTGGTCCCTGGGGCTTCGGCTCGTACCCGGCAACCCGTGGTCGATCGTCGACCTCAAAGGAACTAAAGTCGCCTCGGTGGCGGCCGCGGCGCCGGTGGCTCCCGCACCGGCCGCGGAATGCGCCGACTGGCGCTCGGCACCACCGAGCTGTGCGGTGGGATTCGTGCGCACCTACTTCGAGGACCTTTCCCGCGGGGATTGCGATGCGGCCATGGCGAAGTGGAGCAGTCCCCCTCGCCAGACGCGGGAGCTGTGCCGACGGGCGTCGTCGGCGTTTCAGCTCGCAGATGTCTCCGTTGCACGGGTGGATGGCAGTGCGGTCAGCGTGGCAGTCCGAGCGATGGAGGTCGACAAAGACCGCGGGGGCATGGTCGCCTGCTGGCAGCTCACCGTTCGCCTTATGCGCGGCGCACCTTGGTCGATCAGCGGCCTGAACGGCACCCGGTGCCACGATCGCTGAGCATCATCCGCAGCGCGCCTCTTCGGGCGCTCTTTGCTGCATGCCTGTGCGCCAGTTCCTGCCTCTGCCCGGCGATCATTGGAGCGGAAGACCCTCACGGCCCCGGCGCATCGTCAGTGCGCGGCGTCTCTCGTGATCCGAGCCCGATGCACTCCGGCTCGCAGCTCGTGCTCGACCGCCTCTGGAGCCCGGAGGCCCTGCGGGGCACCGAGGCCGACGCGCGCATCCGACGCCTCGCGAGTCCTGACACCACCCCGCCACATGCGCCGGGTGTGCAGATATTCCCGTCGCTCCTTGGCGCGGGAGCACGCACCACCATTCGCCGTGCGCACCTACGCGGCGACGAGAAGCTTCTCGCGCTCACGTTCGACTTGTGCGAAACCGAGGATGAGGTCACGGGCTACCAGGCGGCTGTCGTGAACTACCTGCGTGACGCTCATGTGCGCGCGACCTTCTTTGCCGGCGGGAAATGGATGCGGTCCCATCCGGAGAAGACAATGCAGCTCATGGCTGATCCACTCTTCGAGGTGGGCAACCATAGCTGGAGCCATCGCAACCTCCGGCAGGCGACCGATGAGGTCGTGGAGCACGAGATACTGTGGCCTCAATGGGAGTACGGGCTCCTCTGGGAGGAACTCGCGCATCGCGCGACCCAGGCTGGGCTGCCAGCGGCCGAAATGGGCAAGATTCCGTCGGTGCCCCGGTTGTTTCGCTTCCCATTCGGCGCTTGCAACGACGCGGCGCTGGCAGCCGTTGCGGACGCGGGCCTCCGCGCGATCCAGTGGAGCATCGTGACGGGCGACCCGGCTCCTGAGCAAACCGCATCGGCGATCGTGCGCACGGTACTCGGCGAGGCGACACCGGGCTCGATCGTCATATTCCATGCCAACGGACGGGGGCATGGAACGGCCGAGGCGCTACGGGAAATCGTTCCCGTACTGCGTGACAAGGGCTACACCTTTGTGACCGTGAGCGAGTTGCTGGAGCGCTCGGACAATCTTGTGACAACCCCCGAGTGCTATGAACTGCGGCCGGGTGACAATCTACGATACGACCATCCCCTCCGGGCCGGTCGCGCGGCCTCGGGCGGGCCGCCCCGAGGAAAGGGGCGGGGTGCTCCCGAGGTTGTTCCGGCCCCCGACTAGGTCGGTCCTCATCTCCCGGCTTACGTCGATCAGTAACGCATCCTCAGGTCGGGACCGATCGTCGCTTAGCTCCCCGCGGCGGGCTCTCCGCGTTCCCGAACCTGTGTTGTCACAGGAGGACCGCCCGTGCCTGCACGGGCGCCCTCTGACGACCGCAATCCCGCTGCTGGCCGCAGTCGCCACCGGTGTGGCATGCGGCAGCCCGTCCCCGTCGCCGGAGGTGTCGTTCCCAACGGCGGACGGTGGCACGGTGGTGGCCGACTTCTACGCCGCCAGCGGCTCCGACGGCGTCGTGCTCGCCCACGGCGCTGCCTTCGACAAGGCGAGCTGGATGCACCTGGCTCGTGGGCCGCGGGCATCAGGTGCTGGCCATCGATTTCCGGCGGCTACGGACGCTCCACGGCGGGCACGGACTCCCACGCGCTGTTCGAGGACGTGCTCGCGGCGGTGCGCTACCTCCACGGCCGCCGCGCGACGCGCGTCGCGGTGCTCGGTGCGAGCATGGGCGGTGGCGCTGGCGTGCTCGACCCTCGCGGATTGCCCGTGGCGGGAGCGGAGACGGCCCGGAAGGTGCTGGACGCATCGCTGCCCAGCAACCACCTTATGGAGCGCTGGCGCGAGAGTGCAGGCAAGCGCACGTGACCTTGCCGGGTCGCGCTCAAACACCCGTCGATGTCCAGGATCCCCAAAACCCCGGGCGCCGGTTTAGCGCGACTCCAGCTTCTTCAAGATGGTCGTGATTTTGACCGCGATCGCCCGATCTGTGGCGTTCGCTCGATCTCCGCGCGCCTTCGTGAGGATCGTGTTGACGCCGAGGACGCGGCCATCGCTGCCTACCAGCGGCCCGCCGCTGCTTCCCGCAGCGATCAAAGCATCGTGGACAATCACCACCTCGTTCACAGCGTGGACCGTGCCCGTAGACGCCGCGACAACGTCGCGGCCCTGGGGGAAGCCAATTGCTGTCACCCCTTCACCCTCCGTGATAGGCCCTTCACGAACTGGCAATGGTTTCGCTTTCACCGGTGACTGAAGAACGGCGAAGTCCAAGTCTCGATCCACATAGATGACCGTCGCGATCACGCCGGCTCCCTGCCCAGATGACAGACGGGCGCTGGAAGCACCAGCAAGGACGTGAGCGTTGGTGGCGACTAGGGCGTCCGTGACGAAGAATCCCGATCCGATCGTCTTGCCCGTGTCGATGCGCACTAGCTGATAGGCACGACGAAGGGCCTTTTGCCGCGGAGGCTTACAGAACGCCCCATCCCGGACCTTCGCCGCATTTTCGCCCGCTCCGTAACAAGTTCCCACCGACCCCGGGGGTCGACCCGCGATGGAGGAAACTGGTACGGCGCCGCTGCCGGCACCGAGGTCGAGCAATGTCTGGTGCGCGAAGCCCGCTAACAAGTTGGACCCGACGTCCCGTGCGCACCCGTGATTGTCGCCACGGACCGCGCGGTCCGCGAGCACGCTTGGTAGACTGCTGCCCCCAGGGACGTCACGCCGGCAGAACGGGAGGACGTGACGATGGAGGTCATCCATGCCCAGTGCGCGGGGCTCGACGTACACAAGCAGACCGTGGTGGCCTGCGTGCGGATCACGGGCGCGGGGGGCGTGCGGCGCGAGGTGCGGACGTTTGCGACGACCGCCGCCGAGCTGCTGGCCTTGCAGGAGTGGCTGGTGGCCGCCGGCTGCACCCATGCCGTGCTGGAGTCGACGGGCGTCTACTGGAAACCCGTGTGGCACGTGCTCGAGGACCACCTGACCCTCGTGCTGGCCAACGCGACGGCGGTGCGCAATCTGCCCGGGCGCAAGAGCGACGTGAGCGACGCGCAGTGGCTCGCGGATCTGCTCGCCCATGGGCTGGTGCGCGGCAGCTTCGTGCCGCCCGCGCCGATTCAGGCGTTGCGCGAGCTGACGCGGACGCGCAAGCAGCTCGGGCGGGAGGTCACCGCCCACAGTCAGCGGATCGAGAAGGTGCTGGAGAGCGCGGACGTGAAGCTCGCCGCGGTGCTCCGCCCGCTGCTCGGCGTCAGCGGGCGGGCGATCATCGCGGCCCTGGCGGCGGGCGAAACCGATCCCGAGCGCCTCGTGGCGTTAGCCCACCCGCGGCTGCGGCCGAAGCGGGCCGCGCTGCGGGCCGCGCTGCCCGGGCACGTCCGGCCGCATCATCGCGTCTTGCTGGGTCAGCACCTGCGGGTGGTCGAGACGCTGCGGGCGACGATCGCGGAGCTGGATGCCGCGATCGGGGCCGCCGTCGCCCCGTATCGCGCCGCCGTCGACCACCTCGTGACGATGCCCGGCGTGAGCACGACGGCGGCGCAGATCCTGGTCGCGGAGATCGGCACGGACATGAGCCGCTTCCCCAGCGCGGGGCATCTCGTCTCCTGGGCGGGGCTGTGTCCGCGCCAGGACGCGAGTGCGGGCAAGCACCGCTCCACGCGCCTCCGCAAGGGGGCGCCGTGGCTCAAGCCCGTGCTCATTCAGGGCGCGTGGGCAGCGGTGCGAGGCCGCGAGGGCTACCTCCGCACCCAGTTCCTGCGCCTCAAGCATCGCCGCGGTCCGATGAAGGCCATCGTCGCGGTGGCCGCCTCCATGCTCACCGCCGCCTATTACATGCTGCGCGACGACCAAGACTATCACGACCTCGGGGCCGCCCACTTCCAGCGCGGCGACCACAACCACCTCGTCGCCGGACTCACCCGCCGCCTCCACCACCTCGGTTACGAGGTCACGCTCCGCCCCGCCGCCTGACGCCGCGTACCGAGCGAGTTACTTGGTAGAAGCGCGGGTCGCGCATCCCGTCCTTGCCGCCCATCGCTTCGAGGTCCTTCCTCCAGCTCTTCCCGTAGGGCGGGTTGGCGAGCATGAAGTCGAACTCTTGGGCGGGGAAGGCGTCATGCGACAGCGTGGACCACTCCGCGCCGCCGACGATGTGATCGGCGCTCTCGCCTTCGCCTTTGAGCAGCATGTCCGCCTTGCAGACGGCGTACGTCTCGGGGTTGATCTCCTGACCGTAGAGCAGGCACTTGACCACTTGGTCGTGCTTCGCGGCGATTGCCGTGAGCGTCTCCTCGCCCACGGTGAGCATGCCGCCGGTGCCGCAGGCACAGTCGTAGAGCAAGTATGTGCCGGACTTGATCTCCGCCTCGATGGGCAGGAACACGAGGTTCGCCATGAGGCGCACAGCGTCGCGCGGCGTCCAGTGCTCGCCCGCCTCCTCGTTGTTCTCCTCGTTGAACCGGCGGACCAGCTCCTCGAAGACCGTGCCCATCGCGTGGTTGTCGATGCCCGCCGGCGAGAGGTCGATCGTCGGGTCGAGGAACTTGTTGATCAGCGTGCCGATGGCGTCGGCTTTGGAGAGCGTCTGGAGCTGATTGCGGAACTTGAAGTTGTCGAGGATGTCCTGAACGTTTGGCGAGAACCCGTTGAGGTAGTCCTCGAAGTCGGCGAGCAGCTGCTGCTGGCTGCCACGGGACTTGAGGTCACGCAGCGTGAACTTCGAGGTGTTGTAAAAGGCTTGGCCGGCAGCGTCGCAGAGCGCGGCGCGCTGCTCGGTGATGCGCGCCTCGTCGAGCATCTTCTTGGTGGCGAGCACCTGTGGCTTGGGGTCGGTTCGAGGACCGCGTCCATACGCCGGATGACGCACATCGGCAGGATCACATCGGGGTACTTGCCGCGTCTGAAAAGGTCGCGCAGGACGTCGTCGGCGATGCCCCAGATGAACGAGACGATTTTGTTGTGGGTCGCTTGGTCCATTCTGGCGTTCGCCCTCCCTCAGTACCCGCGGCGCGGCGCACTCATCTCGCGGGACTGCGCGACGCTCAAGACCTTCACGTTCGCGTGCACATTCGCCAGCAGTCGCTTCAACCTATCGGTGAGGTGCGTGTTGGCGAAGAGGACGGCTGGCTTGCTGTAGTCGTCGGGGCGGTGCCGCGGAGCACGCTTGCCAAGGCGGCCGCGAGGTCTTGGTCGCGCGTGCTGCCGCGCAGCACGTCGTTGCGAGGGGTGCAGAGGTCGAAGAGGGATTTCACGCGTCCGCGCCTCCGTGGCGACCGACGCGGTTGGGGTGCGTAACAAGTCGCCGCAGCGCTGCTCGCGAACCTCTGCGGCCCATCGCCGCGGGTAGTACTGTCCGTGCCGGTACGCAGTCAACAAGGGCCGCCGACAGGCACCGATAGGCAGCGTGGTCCACGCCAAGACCGGCTCAGGCGATCCCGAGATCGGTTCGTCCACCACGGAGCGCACCGAAGCCGTGCGGCTGCTCAAGACGTTGCGCCGCCGGGGCTTCCGCCCCACCACGGTCGGCGGGGACAAGGCCTACGACACGGAGCACTTCGTCGAGGACGTGCGCGCGCTCGGCATCGCGCCGCACGTGGCGCAGAACATCACCAAGTATCGCGGCTCGCGGATCGATGCGCGCACGACCCGACATGCCGGTTACACGGTGAGTCAGTGGTGTCGGAAGCGGGTCGAGGAAATCTTCGGCTGGGGCAAGACCATCGGCGGCCTGCGGAAGACCCGCTACCGCGGCCGCGAGCGCACGGGGCTGTGGGCGTACCTCGTAGGGAGCGCGTACAACCTGCTCCGCATGGCGAAGCTGCTCCCGGAGACCGCGGTCACATGACGATGCGGCGTCGACAACGCGTCCCTCACCGCGCCCGCCGCCGCCCAACAGGACGGCGAGGGAACCCGTCTCCCGATCTCGGCCGCCGCTGACCGATCCGAGAAGGAGAGCCAGCCACATGGAACGAGTCGCCATCACCGATTCTTCAGCATCCTGCTAGATGAGTTCGTGCTTGTGCTTGGTGACCTCACGTCCGAGGATGTGGTCGGCCGCCTTCTGGGCACGACTTCCTGCAAAGATCACCGCCTGCGGAGTGCTTCTCAAGACCCGAAGCCAGCTCTCGATATACGAGGCCGCCAGCTCCGCGGTCGCCGCAGAGATTCCTGCCTCGGCGCAGAGGAAGGCAGCGGTCATCTCGGCGGTTCAGAGGCTCAGAGGCTCAGCCCGGGCGATATCCCAGTCGCTGTTGAACGCCGGTGAGCGGAGGCTCCGATGGTGGCCGTTTGCGCGACCTCCTTACCACGACCGCAGATCGAGATTCCCGCACTTCTCGCTGATCGCCAACAGCTTAGAGGCCGAGGTGATCCTTGTGCTGGCCGCGCCTGCGCTGCGGCCGCATCGTCGCGCCGTTGCCGTTGCCCTCGCCGCCCCCGCCACTCCGCCGCCGTACCCCCGGGCGTGCCTTGGCCTGGAGATGAATCGTGAAGCCATTCATGAAGAGGTTGAACACCTCGCGGTCGCCGAGCCGGTGGACCGCGCTGGCCAAGCTCTGCGGCATGTCCATCGGGACGTGCTCGCAATACTCGTCCGCCGTCCCGTGAATGGGGCATGTTGCGCCGGGCTTCCTCACCCCGACGTGGACGGGGACCTCTTTCCAGTCCAACTCTCCCGTGATCGTGATCGTTCCGACTGCCATCTCTCTCGTCTCCTTCTGCGTGCCGCGTTGGTTGATGGCTGAGCCAGACCATATGAGAGGGGGCTCGCGCAAGAGCGCATGTGCCTAGTTTAGTACTAATAGTTTCACGCGGGTTTCTTGCGCGACTTTCTCACGGATGATTTGCCCGCATGATTCACGCGAGTTTCTCCCACGACGTTCTCACGGATGATTTGCCCGCATGATTCACGCGAGTCTCTGCCGCGACGTTCTCACGGATGATTTGCCCGCATGATTCACGCGAGTCTCTGCCGCGACGTTCTCACGCATGATTTGCCCGCATGATTCTTGTTACGGAGCGGGCGACAATGCGGCGAAGGTCCGGGATGGGGCGTTCCGTAAACCTTCGCAAAACCCCGTTCATCGCTCCTATCGGCACGAGGTGGAGATCAACGCGCCGGTCTCCCGCGTCGCGGAGCACGAGGCGGGCGGGCAAGCCCGGAGCGTCGCTGAACCCTAGCGCCGCGAGCGCCGCAAGCGCGCGGGATTCGTCGGCCCGCCTGACGACCAGGTCGAGGTCGTCGTGTTGCCGTGTCTGCCTACGGAGAAGCGCGTCCACGCCCCAACCACCGTCGATGCACGTTTGGACCCCCACCGCCTCCAGTTGCTCCAGCACCGCGATGACGTCTCGCGCGCTCATCATGCAGGCCACTCAAGCGGAGCGGCCTGGGGCTATCAAGTTGGACACGCACTAGCTAGCACGGCCCGGCACCCGCGCTGGGGGCAACCGGCAACCCGACAACCTCTTTCGGCGCCCTGTCGCGAAGAAAACCGCGGGGGCGCCGCCTCGCGGGCCGGCCCACCGTGGGAAGGACCCGCGTCATCGCACGGTCGTCGACGGCGGCGGTCACTGTGGCGCTCGCAACGCACGCGGGTCGTCACCACCACAGCATCGCGATCGATCGCGGTACTCGAATGCAGCCCCGCCACTTACCGTGCATATTTCAGTGGATGTCGGCCTGCCACCCTCGCTTGGAGCCCGACGACGCTCTCGTTCGACCACCACCCCGTCGAGAGCGTTGCCCATAGCACGTTTCAAAGTCCCGAAGGTCGAGGCGGCAGTGGTGCGCCCGCACTCAGCCGTACTTCGTCTCGCGCGCCCGCTGGCGCGTTGACGCCGCGCAGAGGATGGCAGTAGGCTGTGATTTCTGTCTCATCGTCTAGCACTGTTCATCGTTGGGATCGTCGGCCTGTCGCTCGCCGCCACGCGAGGACGTGCCGCGGCGGCGTGCCCGAACACCTCCACGCAGCAGACTGGCCGAGTGCAAGCGGATGTGCCCCGCGGGTGGACACGGGCGCCGCGACTGCCGGGCGGCCTGCAGCGAGCGGAGCACGTGCACCGCCCCGGGCGCGCGCATCCGGACGCTCGCCTAAGTGGTGAGCGAGTGCACCACCGACCCGCAGGGGCGGAGCTCGCTGAAGCAGAAGCTCCTCATCCGCCGCGGGAACTGAGGCAAGCTTGCTCGAGCGAGAGGACGAGTCGACCGCGGAGGGGGGCTCGCGTGATCGCTTGCGAGACGTTCACCGGCGTGAGGCATCCGTTGGGGGTGCAGGGCTGCTGCGCACGGCCTTCGCCGACGCGATGGCCGGCCGCGGGGCGTGTCGTGTTCCTCACCGCTGAACCGACGATCGGCAAGACTCGCGCGGCCGCGGAGTTCGCTAAAATAGCGCCCCGAGCCGCCGGGGTTGTGCTGTGGGGCCCCTGCTACGACGCCGAGTGGGCGCCACCGTTCGGGCCCTTCGCCGAAGCGATCGCCGTCCCGACCCAGCTCCGATGAGACGACTCGCCGCCATTGATTGGCTCCTGCTTGGCATCTCGCTGCCAATCTTGCTGTTCAGTCTGGTGATGTCCGTGGTACACGGCGTCCGTGGCGACTTCGTGGTCCCGACGTTCTGGGCAACGTCGGCGGCGGACGAGCAGTCGTATCCGGTGGTGGGACGAATCTGGTCACGCCCGAGCGGGGAGGCGAGCCCGGTCGCGGTGGGAGACCGCCTAGTGCGGCTGGAGGAAAGCGACCTTCGTGGTGTGTCCAACGCGGGATTCATGCTGCGCTGGTCGCAAGCGGCGCAGGCCGGTGCCCGCTCACTGCTCTTGACGATCGACCGCGGCAGCGTGCGCTCCGACGTCCGCGTGCTCCTCGTTCCCGGGTATGGCCCGGTTGGGATTACTTGGTGGGCGCCGCTTCCGTTTATCGCCGGCAGCGTTGTCACTGCGCTGCTCCTGCTCGTGCGTGGCGCCCACTGGCACCTCGCGCGGCGCTACTACGTGGCGAGCGTGCTCTTGGTGTTATCGATCGGGCCTTACTTTGCGGTCCCGACCGCGCCCCGGGCCGAACTCATCACCGATGTGCTGGTTCTCCCGCTGGCCTGCGGGCTTTTCCTCTGGAACCTCAACGAGTTCCTCCCACGCCTGCGGCTGTGGGGTCCCGGACAGCGAGCGCTGACCTCGGCACTGGCGCTCCTGCTGTCGGTATCGTTCGCGGCTGATTTCTGGTTGCCCGATGTGGGGTTGGCGGCGATTTTCTCGGGGGCGGCTCCGCTCGCACTGACTGGCTTCAGCATCGCATCACTCGTGGCGCTCACGCGCGTGTACCAGCGCGCGGACCCTCTCGGGCGCCGGCAGATCAAGTGGGTGGTCTACGGCTTCTACGTGGGTCTGTTGCCCCTCGGCCTCTTCTGCGGCGTCCTCTCGCTCGGCGTCGCCCCCGAGTGGATCAGCGCGCTCTTCGCTGTTGCGACGATTGCAGCGGTGGCGGTACCGCTCGGTCTCCTGGTGGCCATCGCCTTCTATCAATTCTTAGATATCGACCGCCTATTCAGCGCCACCCTTTCCTACAGCATACTGACAGTCCTCGCCCTCGCCGTGGTGCTCGGTGTGATGCCGGCGGCTTCGCGCACGGCGAGCGACGTCCTCGGACTCGACCCGGTAGCCGGCCAGCTCCTCGTCTCCCTTGGCCTTGCGGCTGTCCTCGTCCCCGCGCACCGGATCGTGCGGCCGTGGATCGACCGACGGCTATTCCCGCAGCGTGCCACGCTTGAGCAGGGGTTCGAGCAGTTGCTCGGGGAGATCTCGACTGCGGCGGACATGCAGCAGCTGACCCAGCTGACGAGCGAGCGACTCGACACGTTGCTGCGTCCGGCCGTCGTCGTCCTCTATGCCCGTGCCGGCGATGGCTTCACGCCACTGGCAGCGCGCGGTCGCAGCGCGCCGCCCGCCTTCGCTGCGGGGAGCCCCCTTATCGCGGCGCTCCAAGAGCGCACCACGCCACTCGCCGCAAGGCGCTGGACGGTGCGCCGGACGGCATCCCTGACGCCCTTTGAACGAGCGGCGATCGAGACCCTCGACGTCGCGGTGCTCGTACCGATTCGACGCGGGGCCGACCTCGCGGCGTTCTGGTGCCTCGGAGCGAAGCGCTCCGGCGACATCTACACGCCGACCGATCTTGCCGTGCTCGGCGCCGTTGCCGGGGCGATCTCGGATCGCTTGCTCGCGCTTGGCGAGACGCGATCAGAGGATCGACTCGAGGACAGCCCCCGGCACGCTCCGGCGTCGCCGGATGCTGCAGCGAGCCCACCGCTGACAGCTGCGGCGGCAGACGACGCGGGCGTCTTCCGGCGGGAGGGTGAATACTGGGCGGTGGCATACCGGGGCAAGACGGCCCGCCTGCGGGACACGAAAGGCTTGTACTACATCGCCCGGCTGCTCGCGCAGCCCGGCCGCGAATTGCACGTGCGCGACCTTGCCACGATGAACCAGCAGAGTGATACGGGCAACGGTTCCGAGCCCATGGGCGTGGAAGGCGACCTGGGAACGATTCTCGATGCGCGGGCCACGGCGCAATACAAACAGCGGCTGGCTGAAGCGCGCCAGGAACTCGACGAGGCCACCGCGGCGGGCGATCTCGGGCAGGCGGCGCGCGCGCGGCATGAAATAGAGACCATTACCGAGCAACTCGCCGCCGCCTACGGGCTCGGCGGCCGGCTGCGCACGGCTGGCGATCCGGCCGAACGCATGCGCAAAGCGGTGACCAATCGGATTCGCCACGCCCTCGACCGGATCTCCGCCGCGCACCCAGAGCTCGGCCGCCATCTCACCAACGCGCTCCGGACCGGCTTTGTGTGCGCCTACCGCCCCGAGCACCCGGTGGCGTGGCGCCTCTGAAACGATGCGACGCCCATCTGGATGTAGCGTCGCTACACGGCCTGTAGCGCCTGGATTCATGGCGCCATGCCGTCACGGGACTCAATTCACGACCGGGTGCACCGCACACCGATCTTTCGCCGCGAAGGGGATTACTGGACGATCGAGTACGACGCAGCGGTGGTGCGGCTTCGGGACGCCAAGGGGCTGCGCTATATCGAGCCGCTGCTGCGGCATCCCGGCCGCTCCTTTCACGTCGCCGAGCTGATCCGCGTGGCGGACTGCCCGGACGGGCGCCGGCCGGCGGCGGACGACGGAACCGCCGAGGCCGTCGAGCGTGCCCGCAAAGCCGTCACCAACCGCATCCGGGGGACGCTGGCGCGGATCGCCAACGTCCACCACGCCCTGGGGCTCCACCTGCGCAACGCGGTCCACACCGGGACGCGCTGCGTCTACACGCCGGAGCGGCCGACCGGATGGGCGGAATGAACCTGTCGTGTAGCGTCGCTACGCCAGTTGTAGCGCCACATAAGGCGTTCGGATGAACGAGCTGAAGCTTCGGCGCAGCTCAAACGTACGAAGGAGGCAGGAATGAGCGAGAGGGATTCGAAAATGCCTGTCCGTTCCCTCGGGGGCATTCGTATCTTCTCGATGGCGCAGAATCGTTACAGACGAGCGAAAGGAGACCAACTATGAAACGAATTTCAAGCCTTATGCTCATGGCGGCTGCCATGATGTTCCTCGGCCTGCGGCCAACCGGCGCCGCAGCGGATGAACCAATCGTTGGCCTTTGGCAGGTAACCTGGAAGGACGCCGTCACCCAAGCGGTGGTTCTCAATGTCTGGGACGTCTGGCATGCGGACCGGACAGAGACCCAGAACGACACCACTCCGATACTGATCGGAAACGTCTGCCAGGGTGCGTGGATTCCGCTTGGGAAGCGAACCTACGGCCTGACTCACCCGGCTTTCAACTTTCTGAGCGCGCCTGAGGATCAAGAGGGTCAACCCGATTCCAGCAACAGCGCCCTGGTACTGGAACGAGTGACGGTTTCGAAGGATGGGAACACCCTTCAGGGCCTGGGGATCTATAAGACGATCGCGGGCATGGATCCCCTGGACCCTCACGCGGCCGTGCTGAGTTCTGAGAATATCACCATCACCGGGAAGCGGGTCCAGGTCGACCAGACTCAACTTCCCTAGTCTGTGAGGGGGGAACATCAGATGCATGTTCCCTGTCAGTGTCAATCTCGGGGGCTCGGCGGCCCACCCGGGCATCCGAACACCACCAACGACGAACCGAAGGGAGAACCCGCGCATGTTGTATAGTCTGATGACCCGCGTCCCCTGCATCAGCCGCCTCGTTCTCGCTGTCGTCGCGCTTGTTGCCGTAGGAGCGGCACCAGCCGGGGCCGACTGCACCCGCGCGAAACTGAAGGCCATCGGCAAGAAGGAATCGGGTCTCCTCGCCTGCCAGGCGAAGGTCGCAGCGAGCGGCGACTCCTCCGGCCTCTCGGCTTGCGAATCGAAGGTGATGGCCAAGTTTAGCCACGCGTTCGGGAATGCCGGCACCTGCATGGGCGACCAGACGGCGTGTGAGAGCATCGCAGACGGCTGCGAGTCGTCGGTTGCCGGGGCTTTCATCGACACCTTCCCGAGCGACTGCGAGGTCCGGAAGCGGAAGGCGGCGGGAAAGCTCGCGAAGGGCGAACTCGGGTGCTACGCGAAGGCCGCAACGAAGGGACTGCCGGTGGATAGCGTGGTCTGCATCCCGAAGTCCACGATGAAGTTCTCGGTGGCGCTAACCAAGGCGGGGACGTGCCCGGACGGCGGCTCGCCCCAGAGTTTCGTCGAGAGCCACTGCGTCACCCCAGCCGTCACAACCGACGGTGGCGGCGTCGTGACCGATGTATGTCCGACTACCACGACCACGACCACGCTGCCCCCGCAGCCGTGCACCTCCGTCGTGGGCGGCTTCTGCTGGTACCTGGGTGCGTTTGATGCGGACTGTGACGCTACCTGTGCGGCGGAGGGACGGGTGTACGACGCCGCGACAGCTACGTATGCGGGCAGTTCGGGAACCAACGCGAACTGCGAGGCTGTTCTCACTGCTTTGGGTCACCCGGGATCGGTCGCTGACGGATCGCTGAGCGTTGGCGGCGGTTTCGGCTGTTCTTGGATCTGCCCTAGAGGCTGCGGGGTAGGATTCCGCGACATCGGTGAGACGACCACATCTGGAGCCTCCGCCGCGCTATTCCAGCGGGCTTGTGCGTGCATGTAGCCAAGGAAGAACCCACAGCCCCAGGCGCTCCGAGTCTGCCCCTTCTCATTACAAGCTAACACAGTGAACCCCACCACAAGTGTTGCGACGTACCGCACCGCACCAAGGCCGCTCGAGACCGAAGGGAGGACCCGTTCATGTTGTATAGTCTGACGACCCGCATCGCCTTGGTGCTCGCCCTGGCGGTGACGGGGGCACGGCCCGCCGGCGCCGCCGACCAGACCATCCTCGGCCGCCGGCTCGTGGTGAAGAACCCCCTCGGGGAGGCGGACAGCACCGGCAAGCGGCAGTTTGTGGTCAAGGCGAGGGAGATCGGGAGCCCCGACACCATCGTGGGTGACCCTACCGCCGCCGGCGCCAGCCTCTCGATCACGCTCAATGACGGCACGCAGCCGTGCACCGCTGGCCTGGGTGGCCACGCCGAGAAGGCGAAAGCGCCGAGAAGGACGCCACGATGACGCAGTACACGCGAGCCTTGGTCGTCCTGGTGTGGGTCGTGCTCGGGGCGAGCACGCTCCGAGCGGCGGACGAAGTGATCCTCGGCACGCAGGTCCGGATCAAAGACCCGACGGGGGTCGAGGACCGGCGGCAGGTGAAGGTGGTCGGGAAGGAATCCCAGACCGCCTTGCCGACGCCCCTCGCGCAGCCGGGTGCGGGGGCCACGTTGACGGTGGTTACGCAGGGGACGACGCCCAGCGCGCAGGCGTTCGTGCTGACCGGCACCTGGGTGGCGGCGGGGTCCAGTGGCTGGAAGTACGTGGCGGGCGGCACCGCGCCGGTGAAGTTGCTCCTCCTCAATCGGACGGCGAACGGGACGGCGCAGCTGAAGGTGCTGCTCAAGGGGAATGTGGGCACCGACCCGCTGACCCTTGTGCCGCCGAACCTAGGCACGGAGGCCGGCATCATTCTCGATGACGGCAACGGGACGCGGTATTGCCTGCGCCTCGGTGGCGCGGCGGGCGGGGTCGTGAAGAAGAACGACGCGACGCAGTTCTTCCTCGGGGTGCGTGCGACTGCCCCGGCAATCGAGGCGGGGTGCCCGACGACCACGACGACCAGCACGACGTTGCCGAGCACGACGACCACGACGACCACGACGTTCACGAGCACGACGACGTTGGGGTCTCAATGTGGTCAATATCCGACGTGCGCTGACAGCTGTCCCACCGGTCAAGCCTGCGGGGTGTTCTGTGGGTTCAGAGGGTGCGGTTGTTTCTGCGTCCCGTCCGACGAATGTGCGGGTTCGGCACCAACCTGTGGCGGGTCGTGCCCCAGCGGCCAGGTCTGTAGCCCACTGAACGGCGTGAACGCCTGTGAGTGCGGATACACCTGCGATTCTTCCGAGGCGCCGACGTGTGGCGGAACGTGCCCCCCGGGGCAGGTGTGCGGGCAGGGAACGGGCACCACCGCCTGCACGTGCGTCACGCCCGACAACACCTGCGGCATTTCCCAGGGACCCACGTGCGGCGGGACGTGCCCCAGCGATGGGGCCTGCCGTCCGAGTTCGGGTGGAAACTCCTGCGAGTGCGTGTGCGGCTCGCCGCCGCTTTGCCCCTTCGTCACCAAGTGGGGCAGTACGGGTAGCGGGCACGGGCAGTTCAACGTCCCCTTGGGCGTCGCCGTGGATGCGAGCGGGCACGTCTTCGTCGCCGACGCACATAACGACCGCATCCAGAAGTTCCGGAGCGATGGGACCTTCGTCACCCAGTGGGGCAGCAACGGCAGCGGGGACGGGCAGTTCAGCTTCCCTGTTGGCGTCGCCGTGGATGGGAGCGGCAACGTCTACGTCGCCGACACGAACAACGAGCGTATCCAGAAATTCACGAACACCGGGACCTTCCTGACGAAGTGGGGCAGCGGCCCCGAGCCCGGGGGCGTCGCCGTGGATGCGAGCGGGAACGTCTTCGTCGCCGAATCCAACGGCTCGCGTATCGACAAGTTCACGAACACCGGGACCTTCCTGCTCACCTTCGGGACCGAAGGCTCGGGGGATGGGGAGTTCGCTAACCCCGTCGGCGTCGCTGTTGATGGGAGCGGGAACGTCTTCGTCGCCGACGGCAGCTTCTTCTTCCCCGGCAACAACCGCATTCAGAAGTTCACGAACGCCGGGTCCTTCTTGACCAAGTGGGGCAGCCCGGGCAGCGGAGACGGGCAGTTCGATCAGCCCCAAGGGATCGCCGTGGACGGGAGCGGGAACGTGTTCGTCACCGAGGGCTCCCACAACACCCGCATCCAGAAGTTCACGAACACCGGCACGTTTCTCGGGCAATGGGGTTGCAATGTCGCCGGCAGCGCGGATGGGTTGTTCAGCGACCCCCGCGGGCTTGCCGTGGATGGGAGCGGTAACGTCTACGTCGCCGACTCCCTAAACAGCCGCATCCAGAAGTTCGCGTGTCCATAAGACAGTTGCCTGACGCAGACCCAGCGTCGCTTACTGCGACCTGCCACTTGTGTCGTTCCTGTTTGGGCTCGGGAGCGCGGTCGGCATCACGTCGATCGCGGCGGGTCTGGCGTGAAGTGGCAGCGGATCGGACTGTCGCTTCTACCCGCGTGCGACGTGCCAGTCGCGCCGGTCGCACGGGCCGAGGAGGGTACGCGCCGACTCCTCGCGTAGGGCGGCGCGCGGCGCACGTTGCTGGGACTCGTAGCTGATAGGCACGACGAAGGGCCTTTTGCCGCGGAGGCTTACAGAACGCCCCATCCCGGACCTTCGCCGCATTTTCGCCCGCTCCGTAACAAGTTCCCACCGACCCCGGGGGTCGACCCGCGATGGAGGAAACTGGTACGGCGCCGCTGCCGGCACGAGGTCGAGCAATGTCTGGTGCGCGAAGCCCGCTAACAAGTTGGACCCGACGTCCCGTGCGCACCCGTGATTGTCGCCACGGACCGCGCGGTCCGCGAGCACGCTTGGTAGACTGCTGCCCCAGGGACGTCACGCCGGCAGAAGGGAGGACGTGACGATGGAGGTCATCCATGCCCAGTGCGCGGGGCTCGACGTACACAAGCAGACCGTGGTGGCCTGCGTGCGGATCACGGGCGCGGGGGGCGTGCGGCGCGAGGTGCGGACGTTTGCGACGACCGCCGCCGAGCTGCTGGCCTTGCAGGAGTGGCTGGTGGCCGCCGGCTGCACCCATGCCGTGCTGGAGTCGACGGGCGTCTACTGGAAACCCGTGTGGCACGTGCTCGAGGACCACCTGACCCTCGTGCTGGCCAACGCGACGGCGGTGCGCAATCTGCCCGGGCGCAAGAGCGACGTGAGCGACGCGCAGTGGCTCGCGGACGCTCGCCCATGGGCTGGTGCGCGGCAGCTTCGTGCCGCCCGCGCCGATTCAGGCGTTGCGCGAGCTGACGCGGACGCGCAAGCAGCTCGGGCGGGAGGTCACCGCCCACAGTCAGCGGATCGAGAAGGTGCTGGAGAGCGCGGACGTGAAGCTCGCCGCGGTGCTCCGCCCGCTGCTCGGCGTCAGCGGGCGGGCATCATCGCGGCCCTGGCGGCGGGCGAAACCGATCCCGAGCGCCTCGTGGCGTTAGCCCACCCGCGGCTGCGGCCGAAGCGGGCCGCGCTGCGGGCCGCGCTGCCCGGGCACGTCCGGCCGCATCATCGCGTCTTGCTGGGTCAGCACCTGCGGGTGGTCGAGACGCTGCGGGCGACGATCGCGGAGCTGGATGCCGCGATCGGGGCCGCCGTCGCCCCGTATCGCGCCGCCGTCGACCACCTCGTGACGATGCCCGGCGTGAGCACGACGGCGGCGCAGATCCTGGTCGCGGAGATCGGCACGGACATGAGCCGCTTCCCCAGCGCGGGGCATCTCGTCTCCTGGGCGGGGCTGTGTCCGCGCCAGGACGCGAGTGCGGGCAAGCACCGCTCCACGCGCCTCCGCAAGGGGGCGCCGTGGCTCAAGCCCGTGCTCATTCAGGGCGCGTGGGCAGCGGTGCGAGGCCGCGAGGGCTACCTGCGCACCCAGTTCCTGCGCCTCAAGCATCGCCGCGGTCCGATGAAGGCCATCGTCGCGGTGGCCGCCTCCATGCTCACCGCCGCCTATTACATGCTGCGCGACGACCAAGACTATCACGACCTCGGGGCCGCCCACTTCCAGCGCGGCGACCACAACCACCTCGTCGCCGGACTCACCCGCCGCCTCCACCACCTCGGTTACGAGGTCACGCTCCGCCCCGCCGCTGACGCCGCGTACGAGCGAGTTACTTGGTAGCTGATAGGCACGACGAAGGGCCTTTTGCCGCGGAGGCTTACAGAACGCCCCATCCCGGACCTTCGCCGCATTTTCGCCCGCTCCGTAACAGGGAGGACTGGAATTACTGGCCGTTCATCGGCACGGGTCAGGGGATTCCGCTCGACCGCACGGATCCCACGATACCGTGGACTTCGAACGGGGAGCACGTCGACCAGCAGCATTCGACCGGTTTCGGGGGCGATGGCGACCCGATCGTGGTCACGCACACGTGGCACTGGCAGCTGACCCTGGAGCCCGACCCTGGGCAGTAGGGTGGCACGTCAGCGACCCCGAGCCCAGCGAGTTCCGTCGCTGCCGTGGTAAACTCCCTCATGGAAGAGCAGCGAGGGGCCCGGGTGCCGACGAGCCGTATCTTTCGCGGCCGGGAGTCGCCTCACCCGGGACACGATTGATCGGGGACGACTCCGGAGGAGAGGATCGAAGCGGTCTGGGAGTAGCTGAGTGCGAAAGGGGGGACTTGAACCCCTGATGGATCCCGTAACTCCGCAGACGTATTAAGGGCTTACCCGCCAGGAACCGCCATCTGGAGGCAGGAAACGTGCCTCTGAGGCACATTGTTCCTGGCATGCTAGCGCGGCTCTTGTGCGCGTGGTGAAACGTCGTTCGCCGAGACTGCACGCATCGCCTTCATGAGATCGTCGGCGGTCGCCCCGAGCCCGAAGGTTTCGGCCAGGAGAACGAGCAGGGCGAGCGGCATGCGGAACACGTACCACAGCTCCAGCTCGATGCTCGCGATGAGCGGAACCTGGAGCGCCGAACCGTGAACAAGGTCATGGCGGAAGCGATCGAAGCGGCGCAGCCGATCTGGGTCGTAGACCGTGCCGTCGGTGAACGCTGTCCAGCCCGACGGGGGTCGGCAGATCGCGAAGACGAGGGCGAACTTGGTCATGAGCGATTCGTGGCTCAGCTGCTTGAGTTCCGCATCCATCAGACGTCTGAGGACATCGTCGGCGTTGGACCCTCGTTGTTCGGCGAGGCGGATTCTGCGGTCCTTGAGACGCTCTGCCCATGCGTCCGGCGCGACCAGCGTGGTGATGCGGCAGCAGTCGAGGGCGGCATCATCGATCACCGCGTGGGCGAACACGACTGTCGCCGCGTCGATCACGGCAGACGCGCTCTGGACCGTGTGGTTCACCATGGTGTGCGCGAACATGTCGACGTCGGTCTTACTGATAGCGGAGGGGTCCTTCAGGATCCCCTCGTACCCAGGGTCGTTCTGAAGCTTGTCGAAGAGGTCCGCGTGCTCCTTGAGCAGGAGGTCGGGCCCCTGCGCCAGGCCGATCTTGCCCACCCGACGAAAGCAGGCGACGAGATTCCACCCTCTCGTCCACCGAGCCGTTGTCTGTGCGAAGAGGGCAGCCGCTTCCTCCCGTGGCGTCACGTTCAGACTCGCAGTCCCTAGTGTATCGCACGCCGCCATGCATGGGCCATCTTGCCGTGGCGTGGGGCGGAGCAGTCGCGGGAGGGTGTTCGACCTCGGGCCAGCGTCGAGTACCCCGCGTATCGCGTGAGTGTACTGCGTAGCCCACGGGCCGTCGGCCGACCATTCGAGCTGACCGTACCCCGCCCCGTGGGGAGTCTCTGACGCTCCGGACGTAGTACCTGCCGTCTCGCTCCCGGCTGTCCCAAGCCGGAACTGGCGAGCCCCGATGGCCGAAGCCTTTGCCAAGACTCTCGCCCGCGTGGCCGAAGGTCGCGCCGCCAACGTGGCGCAGCTACACGCGCTCGCCACCCGGTTGGAGCAGCTCCCGCTGGAGGACGCGGTCGACGCGCTCTTCCTTGAGCCCGTTCTGGCTGAGCTAGCATGGCAAGCGGCTCGGGTCTTGGAACGGGCTCCCACAGGAGCGCTGCCTCAATTCGACAAGAAACAACTTCGAGCTCCCCGAGATCGTAGGGCGATCACACCTTCGCAGCGGCTATGCTCGCACCCAGGATCGAGTCGCGACGTAGCCACAGGAAAACGAAGATCAACATCGAGGGCAGCTCGTACAGATACGCCGTCCCGATGTGGTAGCTGAACGGCAGGTACTTGGCTCCGGGCTGGAGCGAAAATGATCCGTCGTTGACCCACGTGCCGATGAATCGAAAGCCGACGAGGATGGTGAAGATGACCGACCAGATGAGCAGGTTGATCTCAAGGTACCGCTCCGGATCCCTCCAGCCGTAGAAGGCGAGGATTCCCAGTCCCAGCTCCGTCACGAGGTACCACGCCCGGACCTCGACCTCGGCCGGCCAGTTGTCGATCCCGATGCCCGTCAGCGTTGCGATGATCTGCGGGAAGATCGCACATGCGACCCCGTAGCCCGCCCAGATGATACCCGTCGTCAGAACGAACCAGCGACTGAAGGACATCGAACCTCCCGTTTCAAGTGGCTGGTCATGCCAGCGCTATGAGGCCCTCGGGTAGTAGAGCGCCATGTCGATCTCGCCCGCCGCGGCGTCCTCGAGCCATCGTCGGATCCACGTCGGCTCGGGCGCGCCGTCCGCCTTGTGGCCGGGCAGCGCAGTGCCGAGAAGCCCGAGGGCCAGGGCCACGCGGCCCGTCGTGCCTCTGAACATCCCGAGCAGATGATCGTGCGGGACGCTGTTCGCCGCGGCCGGCACGAGGCGGTTCATGCCGTCGACGGCGATGCGTCCCACCTCGCCGAGGTGCCTCGCCATCGCAGGGAAGCTCTTGATGCGGAACCAGTAGTCGCCGACGACGTCGTCGTAGACGTCCGAGGCGCAGCGTCGATGCTCGAACTCTTCCACTAGGTGCCAGAGCATGAAGCTCGCTATCCGCGGATCGCTGTCCCCGAACAGGTGGGCGACGTTGCGGACGGCGAAGATCGCGAACGGCGTGAACAGGTTCTCCAGCGACGCCATGTACGAGAGGTTGAACTCGAGGCTCTCGTTCTCGAGGAGCGCGTCGTAAGATCTCATGATCTCCTGCTGCACCCCGTCGAGACCCGGATAGCGCTCGTTCAGCAGTTTCAGATGCGCTTGGTGTTGTCGGGCGTGCTGGCTCTCCTGCTGGCTGAACAGCCTCGCCTCGCGCCGGATCCTCTCGTCCCGGATGCGAGGCATCGCTTCGCCCACCGCGCGTACGAAGTAGCGTTCGAAGGCCGGACCGATGAACGTGATGGTGTTGAACAGATTCCCGCAGTAGGGATTGCCTCGGTTCCACTGGAAGGAAAGGTCGGGCTCGAACCGGAAGTTCAGCCTTCTCACCTCGATCTCTGCCATCGCAAGCTCCTGCTTCACACGTCCCAGAGGCAATCGCCGACCGACGCGTCGACCCGTCGTCGGTAGTACAGTTGACTGTAAGGGTCAAGTACGCTGTATGCCCTGCGTGGCTACGCCAGCTCGACATCCGACCCCATCGCCGGCCTCGCGACGCGAGCGGCGCGTGCATGAGGTGCATGATCGAATCCTGCGGGCCGCCATGCAGCGCTTCGCTGAGCACGGCATCGACTCGACCAAGGTCGATGAGATCTGCGCCCTCGCGGACGTCGCGCAGAAGACGTTCTTCAACCACTTTCCGACGAAGCAGCACATCGTCCGCGAGATTGCCGCGGGCTTCTTACACGACCTCCTCGCGATCCTGGACGAAGCTCGCCGTGCCCCCGGCACGACGGCGCAACGCCTTGAGCGCTTCTTCACGCTGGTCGCGACGGGGGTCGAGCGCGCCGGCCCGATGCGCCGAGATTTCGTGATGGAGGTGATCCGCCTCGTGCACGGCGACCGGACCGACCTCGAGCAGAGCAGACGGCTCTACGCCGCGTTCGGTGCGATGCTACGCGACGGGGTGCGCGCGGGCGACGTCACCGGCGCATACCCGGTCGCGGTTCTCAGCGAGGTCGTCGTCGGCACCGTTAACACGCTGATGCTCAACTGGCTCGGAATCGACGACTATCCCTTCCGCGCACGAGCGACCGCCATGGCGCGCTTCCTCGCCGATGCTCTTCGCGTGCGGAAGGGAAGCGTCGCTGCGGCCAGGGTCAAGAACCGCGAGGGAATGACGAAGGGATGCCGGTGAGAGCTAGGGTCGACGCGCTGGCGTAGACGGTTGCCTTCGCCCGCGCCCAACAGCGATCAGACGGGGGCGCGGCCGTCGACGAGAGTGAGCTCGGCACCATCTACCTCGCGAAGTCGGGCGGTTCTACAAGATCGGCAGGTCTGGTGCCGTAGGACGCCGCGAGTATGAGCTGGCGATCCAGGTTCCCGAGCGGCTCAAGATGGTGCACGTGATCGGGACGGACGAGCCGAACGGGATCGAAGGGTACTGGCACAGGCGCTTCGAGGCGAAGCGAAGAACAGCGAGTGGTTCGATCTGGACGCAGCCGACGTCGCGCTGGGTGGGCGTCGAGTAGCCCGCGTATCGCGTGAGTGTACTGCGTGGCCCACGGGCCATCGGCCGACCATTCGAGCTGACTGTACCCCGCCCCGTGGGGAGTCTCTGACGCTCCGGACGAGTACCTCGTCTCGCTCGCGATGGTCGCGAGATGAAACCACTGGATCTCAAGGCGCACCTCGTGGTACGTCCGACGGCGTGGCGAAACCCTCGTCGAAAACGCCCGTCGCGCGCCTTGGAAGATCAAATGGTTGGCGACGCCGCCCTTGGTGAGGCGAAACCAACAGGTTCTGCCACAGGGAGGCGACGATGAAGGCAGCGATCTACGCTCGGGTCAGTACCTCGAACGGCGAGCAGAACCCGGAGACGCAGCTGGACGAGCTGCGTACCTGGGCGCAGCGGCTTGGGCACGACGTCGTCGCGGGGTACGTCGATCGAGTGTCCGGAGCGAAGGGCGCTGATGAGCGTCCCGCGCTTGCGGACGCGCTCCAGGCCGCGCATGAGCGGCGGTTCGACGTTCTGCTCGTCTGGGCGCTCGACAGGCTTAGCAGGGGCGGCATCGGGCCCACGGCTGGGATCCTCGACCGACTCCGACGGTCAGGTGTCGCGTTGAAAAGCTACAAGGAACCCTGGCTCGACACCGCCGCGCCGGGCGTCGGCGAGCTGCTGACGGCTGTCTTCTCGTGGGTTGCCCAGCAAGAGCGGGAGCGCATTCGGGAGCGCGTCCGCGCCGGACTCGATCGCGCGCGACGACGTGGGACGAAGAGCGGCCGGGCGATTGGCAGGCCACGCGTGCACATCGATCCGGAGCGGGCCCGACGGGCCGTCGAGCATGCCGGGTCGATCCGCCAGGCGGCGAAGCGGCTGGGCGTGTCCGTGCGGTCGCTCCGACGGCGGCTCGCGTAGGGACCCAGCGCGCCGACGTACCTACGTCGGCCGGGCGCTCGACGCGGCCATCGACCTCGCGACCGTCCAGCGGCTCGTCGGGCACCGGTCGCCGATAACCGCCAGTCGGTACGATCGCAGAGACGATCGCGCCCGCGAACGTGCCGCTAGACTGGTGCGGCTGCCGATGCATTGTAGGAGTCGGCGGGGCTGGCAAGCGCGGCGCGGTTTGATATGGCCGCGCCATGGAACAGTCTCAGGTGTGCGACCAGCCTGCTCATCCGCCCCCGAAGTGCTCCGCAGTCGGCGTGCCGCATAACCGGAGGCAGACCGAGGACCGCACGGCTGCCGCGCCGCTGTGTACGGGTCGCGATGAGGCTGCAGTTGGTGGACCCGAACCTGCAACGTCAGCCTGATGCTCGACCTCACGAAGGGAACGCTCAACTGTTGGGTATTCGGAGGCCTAGACCTGTTCGAGGGCCTCAAAGAATACACCGGCCGCCTCGAAGAGCAGATCGACCGCATGGCCGAAACGGAGCGTCACCGGCTAGCAGAGGTGCCACCAGACGATGAACCAGAAGCCTCCGAGCGGTGGCACCGCCACTGGTTGTTCGAGGACGCGATACCTCGGAACTTCCGCTACTCCGGAGTCACGCTACTGGTGACGACCATTGAGACAATACTTCTGCAGGTGTGTCAGGAACTACGTACCTCGCGGAAATTGCCGCTCGCAGTCAGTGACCTCCACGGCCGGACCCACGAGAGAGCCCTCAAGTATCTCCAGAAGGTTGCGGGTATTCAGTTGCCGGCATCGACGTTCCGATCGACGCTGAAGCATCTGGTTACCGTGCGACATTGCATCGCGCACGCGGCAGGCAATGTGAACTTGATGGGCAGCCCGGAGGCCGTACGTGTCGCGGTGGCAGGCCTCGACGGGTTCAACCTCTCCTCTGACGACTACGTGGAGATCGACAAGGGAGTTTGCAACCGTCTCGTTGATGAGGCTTCCAGGTGGCTCGATGAGGTGGTGGAAGCCACTTGAGCCTGGCGGCTCGGTTGGGGAACCTGCAGGGAGTTGGGCTCGAAGCACCGACCATCCCCGACGCGGAGGCGGTGCAGCGCTCGACGACCATGAGGCTGCGTGAACGCGACGGGGCCAGACACAGTAGGAAGGTTCCCATGTCGTGCGACATCTGCATGACGGTGGCGTGCGCGGCGACCGTCGCAGCCTTGACGGCTGCTCGCTGGATGGCGGCCGAGCTCTAGCCCGGACAGGCAAGGCATCGAGGGCGATTGTATGGCTACCGAGTCGAAGTCCACGTTTGAGATCAACCTCGAGCGGGCATCGTACTTCCTCGACATTCACGCATGGGGTCAGGGCGGTGAGAGGGGAGCACCAGCCAAGCCGCTGAGGGAGCTACCTCGCGGCGCGGTCGTCTTTGCAGTGGGTGCCCTTGACGCTTACTTGTCCGAGGTATCGGCCGAGGTACTTGTCGCACAGCTTCAGGCGAACCTTCCTTCGCAGGAGATGCGGGACCTCCTGAAACGAGTACAAAGTGAACTCCCCACGCTCCCGTTGGAGGTTGCGTTGCTCTCCCACCATAGCGATCGGATTGTTCGCATCAGGGAGGCGGTCACCGACCACTTCCACAACCGTGTGAGTCAGCATGGTACCAGAGCGCTCTCGACGACGTTGATTCGTCTCGGCGGCAAGCCCGCAGACATGTGGAGCGCCTTGGGAGCGCGTGGGCTCTCAAACGCGCAGTTCGATCTGGACCGTTGGACCGATCTGCGCCACCAGATCGTGCACCAGGGAAAGAGGCCCTCTATTCGCAGGAAGCAAGCGAGGGCGTGCCTGGAGTTGCTGTCAGCCATCGTAGAGGAGGTGGACAAAGCGTGCGACGATCTCCTGCCGTAGCTGCCTGGATAGCCCACGCGAACGGGCTGAGGGTGACGCCATCTGCGGTTGGGTGACTGACATGATGAGCGCGGGAGACGTCCTCGCGGTACTCGGCTGGTTGCCCTCGGATGTCGATGCTGACGCCGCACTTGTTGCCAACCTGCTTGGCATCCCGGAGGCCGAAGCGTCGCAGCTGCTCGCCGAGCTAGAGGGGGGGGCAGCGGGCGACATCACGAGCGCGACGGGGCCGGTGCAGTAGCAAGCGCGAGCCCACGACTGGTCACAGGCAAGATGCAGACCGACCGAAGAAGGGCGGAAGAACTCATCATCGCCCAGATGGTGGCAGCGAAGCTGGGCGGCGAGGCCCGGCTCGCCAAACCGGACCCGCCCGACGCCTGGATCGACGTGCCAGGTGAGCCCGATCCCATACCCGTGGAGGTCGTGCGCGCATATCCATGGCCCGAAGGGCAGCAGCCCGAGCCGCAACGCGGCGCTCCCGCTGCACGGGCCGATGCCCAAAGGAAGCGTCAGGTTGAGGCGTTGCGGGAGGCTGGCGCGCCCGGCGTCATCTCCGGGATCCGAGATGCGAAGCAACCGTTCGCGGTGCCTGCGGTGCCCGGCGCAGCTGCCGCGCTAGGGCTGGAGATGGAGCGGCTCTCCCCGAGCCTATGGCTCATCGAGGCGGTGCGGCCGAAGTGTGAGATGCCGTACGCAACCGGTACGATCCTGGCGGTCGACTTCCGGTACCCCTGGCATCTCGACCCTGAGTACCTCGCTGAAGTCGGCCCGTTCGTGGCGAAGCATGGGCCTGCGCTCCGCTCGGTGTACGTCTGTCCATGGGGCAAGGAAGCGCGCCTGGCTCCATTTCCGTCGGGTCCACGCGGATAACGAGTAGGATCCCAGTACGCCCCCGTCAGGAGCCATCGAAGGGTCACAAGGGATCCACCGGCTGGCGGCACGCCCGCGTACGGGGCGCTGCGGCGCAACCACGGTCATCCCGGCGTGGTTCAGGGCGAGGCGTCGCGAGGCACGGCAACCTGCCGGGGTGTGCTTGACAGCCGTCGCCTCACGCGGAACTGGGGCGAACCCGGCAGGGCGAGCGCGCGGTGAGCGAGCGCGTTTCCCTGACGGCACCAGCCGAGCCACGGCCGGGGGCGGCCGGTTGACGCTTCTGACGTTTCCGTGCACACGCCGATGCTCCGGACGGAGGTTCTGCGATGCGCCGACTTCCTCGCCGACTCTGGTCTGCCACTCTTACCCTGGTCGCGATCCTCGGGAGCTGGATGCGTCTACCACCATCGATGGGACCGTCCAGGTGCGACCGCGTCGAATTTCTACCGGGACTCCCAGGCCTGCCACCACGAGGTCGATCCGCGCTGGTCGTTCTGCACGGGGAACGCATGCAGGGACATGGAGGCCCATCAGCGCGACGCGATGGCGCGTTGCCTTCGTGCGCGAGGCTGGAGCAGTCGAGGCGTCGCGAGCATCACGGGCGGCTCGGACGAGGAATACGCGGGCGAGTAGTCTCAGGAGGACGAGGCCGCCCTCAAGCCGTAGGCGTGTAATTCCCCGCCGCCCGTGTGCCGCCTTCGCAGGATTTTTCTGTCCACCCGCCCATTTCAAAGGTCGAGGGCGTATACCCTGGTGTGAGCGATTCTCAGGGCCCCCTACCAGCGCCGCGCGGCCGTCCTCGTGCGCGGCATAGAGTCCGGTGGCGTGCGCGCGCGTGCCGGGTGCGGGTTCCCGTGCACAGCACGTTCTGGAGGGTACGGATGAAAGGACACAACGCGACTCACGGCTGATGGCCGACGGCCCTGACGGGCCCCCTGGCCGCAGCCGCACGCGCGTGAGGCCGGATGCACGAGCGCAGGCCGGTGGCCGTTCTGGCACACGATCACGTGGATGTTCTCGCGCGGAACATTCGGGCGTTGGTCGTCCGGCCCGTGGCGTGCGGCTTGATCTACGGGAGCGCCCCGGCGCGGCGGCACTCCCTGCTCAAAAAAAATACCGGCCCAGGACGATCCGGGACGGAGAATAGATCGCATGACGAAAAACACGCAGCACCTCACTGCGCCCCGCGCCGTCGGACGCCCGAGACATCCCGAACCGTTGACGCGGCTGGTCGTCACGGTCGAATCCTCGACCCTCGACCGGCTCCACGAGATCGCGAACGCCGAAGATAGGAGCCTGTCCTCGATCGCGCGGCGAGCGCTCACGCGTGAAGTCGCGCAGCACCCGGAGGCTGCGTAATGGGCGCGGCGCACGACTTCGCAGCGGCCCATGTGGTCTGCAAGGCCGACGCGGCCAGCGTGACGATCGAACTCGCCGGCCGGACCGGCGAGCCCGCATCCGTTCCGGGGCTCTCCGTCGCGACCGTGGTCGGCCGCGAGCTGGTCGGGTCGCTCCTGGTGACTGACGACTCCATCATCCTCGTGCCGGCAGGAGCCGCAGGCCTGGTGCGGCTCCAGTTCAAGCTGCCGCGTGCCCACGGCGTCAAGGAGATCTTGTGCGACATCGCCTTGACGGCACCCGACGACGACCGGGTCGGCATCGGCCAGGTGACGGTCAGCTGATGCAGCGGGTACGTGGCAAGGTCCGCACGCTCGAACTCACCGACTTCAAGACGAAGGCGGCGACGGACGGTTCTCTCATCATCACCGGTCTCGCGAACACCCCGAACATCGACCGGATGAAGGAGATCGTCGAGTGGAACGCGTTCAGCGCCACGCTCCCGATCTACATGAAGAACCCGATCATGTTGTTGCAGCACGACCCGCGCCAGCCGATCGGGACGTTCACGGAAGTGCTGGCCACCCAGCAGGGCTTGCGGGTCAACGGCGTCGTGGTGTCCGGCACCCCGGCGGCCGACGAGGCGCAGGTGCTGATCAAGCACGGCGTGCTCCGGAGCTTCTCCATCGGGTTCCGAGAATTGGACGGCGGGTACGACGAGAACGACATCTACCACATCACGTCGGGCGAACTCTACGAGATCTCCGTCGTGTCGATCCCGGCCAACAGGGAGTCCATCTTCACCATGGAGGGTGGGATCACCAAGGCCGTCCGCTACTCGGGCGACACCCGCGCCAGTATGACGCAGAACGCGCGCTCCGCCCGGCTGAGCTTGGGCCGTTGCGCTGGGCGTCGCAGGACGGCCCGCTGCTGTCGCAGAGCCAGGTTCTCTAGCGCCAGCTCGCGGCGAGACTTGAGGCTCGACCGCGCCGCTGAGAGCAGGGCCCACACGAGCTTCTTCATGGTTCGCGGAGCCTGCCCCAAGCGCGGAAACATCAAGGATCTCACCCAGCACGCGGTTTTGAGGACCCACAGGCGGCAGGGCCGATCGGACGGACTCCCCCACGGGACCGCGTACCACCGGGACCGGAGCGAACCGAGCGCGTGGGTCGCCTCTCTTCGAGGCGACCCACGACTTCCTCGTGCCGCAGTTTCACGGAATGGCAGCCCCGCTGGGTCAGCGCCGCCCCCCTTGACAAGGCCAGGCCAGCGGGCTTAGACATCTGCCCAATTCGACTGCCCAATACAGCCGCCCAATCCAGCGATGGGCGAGCCAGAAGACAAGGAGAACGAACGATGTCTGCCACCTCGTACCCCGAAAGCGAACTGGAGTCGGGCGCCTCGGCCGCGAGCCGTGCCGTGATCCTGCTCTACGGAATCGCGACCTACCTCTTTTTCCTGGCGGTCTTCGTGTACACGATCGGCTTCGTCGGAGGGTTCGTCGTCCCCAAGCACATCGAGAACGGCGCGCCGGGGGATACCCCGAGCGCGATCCTCGTCGACGTCGCCCTCCTCGCCCTGTTCGCGATCCAGCACAGCGTG
The DNA here is from genome assembly GCA_963815115.1 of uncultured delta proteobacterium. GTDB lineage: Bacteria > Desulfobacterota > Binatia > DP-6 > DP-6 > CAVQLX01. Next base: position 378,592 of record CAWFFN010000009.1, read on the forward strand.
ATGGCGCGACCCGCCTTCAAGCGCTGGTGGACGCAGATCATCCCGGCCGCGGCCGAACGGAGCACGTTCGTGCTGTGTGCCAGCGCACTTCTGGCCCTGATCGTCTGGCAGTGGCGGCCCCTGCCCGGCGTCGTGTGGGAGGTGGAGAGCCCGATGGGCGTCGCGGTGCTGCACGGCCTCTACTTCCTCGGGTGGGGAATCGTCCTCTACGCGACCTTCCTGATCGATCACTTCGAGCTGTTCGGCGTGCGTCAGGCGATCGACCATGCCTTCGGCCGACCCGCTGAGCAGGCGCGGTTCACCGAGCGCTCCCTCTACCGCGTCGTGCGGCACCCACTGATGCTCGGCTTCCTCGTCGCGTTCTGGGCTGCGCCGGTGATGTCCCCAGGACGTCTCCTCTTCGCGGGAGTGATCACGGCGTGGGTTCTTCTGGCCATCCGCGTCGAGGAGTCGACGCTCGTCGAGATGCATGGCGAGGTGTACGAAAGCTATCGTCGTCGTGTCCCTGCACTCCTGCCGAGATTCCGCTGGCGGGCCAGTGCGGAATGAGTGAAGGAGCTTCCCGGGATGAAACGACCCAGTGAAGCGGCAGCCCATCGCGGCGGCCGCAGTCGCTTCCAGACCGCTCGGATGCAACCCGCCGGGGCTTCTCACGGCCGCCGGGAGGCCGTCGGCGCGCTGCTCGACGCGGCGGAGCGCCTGCTCGTCGAACAAGGCTACGGAGCGGTCACGACCCGGAACCTCGCCGAGCGGGCCGGCGTCAACCATGGCCTGGTGCACTACTACTTCGGCTCGATGGAAGAGGTGATGGTGCAGGTGCTCGGGCGCTTCACGGCCAGGCTGATCGAGCGCCAGCGCGCCATGTACTCGAGCGAGCGCTCGTTCCTCGAGAAGTGGCGCGCGGCATGGGCCTTTCAGCAAGAGGACCTGTCGAGCGGCTACTCGAAGATCTGGCTGGAGCTGCAGGCCATGGCGTGGAACCGGCCGGAGCTGCGCGCGCGCGTCCAGCAGGTGAACGAGGAGTGGCGACGGGTGCTGACCGAGGCCTTCGCGCCGGCCGCCCGCGAGTACGGCTTCGGCGCGCTCTCGCTCGAGGCCACCGTGAGCCTCGTGATGACCATGGCACAGGGATACGCGCTCGAGAAGCTGTCCGGCATCGACGAGGGCCACGCGGCCCTGCTCTCGGAGATCGACTCCTGGATGAAGTCACGCGCGAGGGGAGCAAGGGGCTCCCGATCGAAGAAGGAGCACACGTCATGAGGACCACCTGGACACCGACCGGCGAGCAGAGCCGCGCCCGCTACCCCGACGCCGAGGGCTACGCCTCGCGCGAGGACGGCACGCGCATCTTCTACGAGGTGTACGGCGAAGGGGATCGCACGATCGTCTTCGTGCCCCCCTGGGCCATCGTGCACTCGCGGCTGTGGAAGGCGCAGATCCCCTACTTCGCGAGGCGTTCGCGCGTGATCGCCTTCGATCCGCGCGGCAACGGCCGCTCCGACCGGCCGGCCGACGTCTCGCTCTACTCCGAGGAGGAGAACGCCGCCGACATCGGCGCCGTGCTCGATGCAACCGGCACCGACCGGGCCACGCTGGTCACGATGTCGCGCGGCTGCCAGCGGAGCCTCCTGTTCGCAGCGGAGAAGCCCCATCGTGTGGAGGGAGTGGTCTTCATGTCGTGCGGGACCCTGCTCTCACCCGAGCGACGAGAGGTCGACGACCTCACGCAGCAGATCCTCCCTGCCCGCGACGTACCCATCGATGCGCTGCCTGCCATGAACTACTTCAATCGCGAGGCCTGGCAGCGTGACCCGGAGATGTATCGGTCCTTCCTGATCTGGTTCTTCGAGACCTTCTTCGAGGAGCATTCGACGAAGCAGATCGAGGACGCCATTGGCTGGGGCCTCGAGACTGACGGGAACACGCTGGCCGCAACCCATCTGGGCCCGCAGATCGATGCCGAGCGGACGCGCGGGCTCTGCGCCCGCATCCGGTGTCCCACGTTCGTGATCCACGGAACCGGCGACAGCATCACGCCGTTCGCGGAGGGCGAAGCCCTGGCGGCTGCGCTGGGAACGCGCCTCGAGGCGGTCGACGGCTCGGGCCACGGGCCCATGGCACGAAAACCGGTGCAGGTGAATCACGCGTTGCGCGAGTTCCTCGAGCCCGGCTTCGAGCGCGAGCCCGCTCCGCGGCCTCGCCGACGGAGCGGCCCCAAGCGCGTCCTCTACATCTCGTCGCCCATCGGCCTCGGCCATGCACAGCGCGACGTCGCGATCGCGCGAGCGCTGCGGCAACGGGTGGACGGCGTCGAGATCGATTGGCTGGCGCAGCATCCCGTGACGCGTGTTCTCGAAGCCGAAGGCGAGTCGATTCACCCGGCGAGCCGTCACCTGGCGAGCGAGTCGAAGCACATCGAGTGCGAGTCCGCCGAGCACGACCTACACTGCTTCCAGGCGATCCGGCGCATGGACGAGATCCTGATCAACAACTTCATGGTGTTCGACGACGTCATGCGCGAGGGGAACTACGACCTGGTCGTCGGGGACGAAGCGTGGGAGGTCGACTACTACCTCCACGAGAATCCGCGGCAGAAGCGGACCCCCTACGTCTGGCTGACCGACTTCGTCGGCTGGATTCCGATGCTCGACGGCGGCGAGCACGAGGTCTTCCTCACCGCCGACTACAACGAGGAGATGATCGGACACATCGCACAGCATCCGGAGGTGCGCGACCGTGCGATCTTCGTCGGGAACCCGGAAGACATCGTTCCACGAACCTTCGGACCGGAGCTTCCCTGGATCCGCGACTGGACGGAGAAGAACTACTCGTTTTCCGGGTACGTCACGGGCTTCGATCCGTCCGACCTCGACCGGGAAGGGTTGCGGGAGGAGCTCGGCTACCGTCGCGACGAGAAGGTCTGCATCGTCAGTGTCGGCGGCTCCGGTGTGGGTGAGCACCTCCTCCGCCGCGTGATCGAATCTCATGCCGAGGCCCGCCGGCGCGAGCCGGCGCTTCGGATGATCGTCGTGGCCGGGCCGCGTATCGATCCCACCTCGCTGCCCCGGCACCCGGGCCTCGAGGTCGTGGCGTACGTGCACAACCTCTATCGCCACCTCGCGGCGTGCGACCTGGCCGTGGTCCAGGGTGGGCTCACCACGTCGATGGAGCTCGCTGCCAACGGGCGTCCCTTCCTCTACTTTCCCCTCCGGCACCACTTCGAGCAGAACGTCCACGTGCGCCACCGCCTCCAGAACTACGCAGCGGGTCGATGCATGGACTTCGACGCGGCAACCCCGGACGTGATCGCGGGGGCGATCGCCGAGGAGATCCGCCGGCCCACGAGCTACAGGCCCGTCGAAACCGACGGCGCCGACCGCGCCGCAGCGCTGATCGCCGAGCTCCTGTGATCACGGGCTCGTACAGGCGACTGTCGTGCAATCGCGGCGCGGTCCGTATGCGGTCGCGCCGAGGATGAGGGCGCCTTCGTCGAGAGCCAGCCGGGTGATAGTGGCTTTGAACGGAGCGGAGATGCAGCGCCGGCTGATGCTCATGCGGCAGGCGAAGAGCGCGTGGCAGTCACACGCGCCGACCGACCACGAGCGACCGCTCAACAGGCGCGGACGTCGCGATGCGCCGCGCGTGGGCAAGCGACTTGCCAAGCTTGGCTGGGTGCCGGAGCTCGTGGTGAGCTCGGACAGCCGCCGTACCCAGGAGACGTGGGAGCGGATGCAGAAGCGCTTCCCGGAGACGCGCGTCAGCTTCACGCGGGCGCTCTATGTGGGGGGTTGGGTTGACGGAGCTGCGGACGGAGGTCGCGCGCCTCTCGGCCGAGGTGCGCACCGTTCTGGTCCTCGGTCACAACCCAGGCTGGGAGAACGCGGTCAAGGCGCTCAGCGGCCGCGAGGTGCGGATCACGACGGCGAATGTCGTCCTGCTGAAGGGAGAGGGGGCGACCTGGGGCGAGGCGCTGCGGCGCGGCTCGTGGAGCGTCGCCGGCATCGTTCGTCCGAAGGAGCTCTGACGACCGGCCGTGTGGCCAGCCCCGTTGCCGTCGCCATCGCGCACCGGAGCGCCGCGACGATCGCCTTGGCCGGGTTGGCGTGTCGTCGGGCCACCTACTCCGCGGACCCGCGTGCCGAGAGCGCCTCCGTCTTCTCCAGGATGACCGCTCCGTTCAGGAAGTTGGGTAGCATACCTGCCACGGTCCCGGCCGACGAGCGTCTCCGCCTGCATGCTCGCGTTCGTCTTTAGCCAGTTCTGAGGACTGAACACCTTGCCGCTGGCCTGAGCCTGGTTGAGAGCTGTCTGGAGCGCGTTCTCCAGGCACGTCGCCGCCATCGGGAGGAAGTCGGCCGCGCTTTCGGCTGCGGACAACGTATATCGCGGTTCAACCACCATCGCTGGCTGCCTATTGGCGGCGGCGATCAGGGCCGAGATTGAGAAGAGGATATGGTACTGCACGTAGCCGTCGCCATAGCGGAGCCGATGATTGAAGGTGGAGATCTTCGCCGCCTCGCGGGGCAACAGCTCGCCGTCGACGTAGAGTTGCATCGTCGCATCGTAGGGTCCGCGCGCCGAGTCGACATGAGCGTCCGCGCGTTCAGCCGCAGACCGGCATCTGCCCGAGGGTGGTCACGGTGCAGGCGAGACCCGCACAGCAAAGCGTGATATTGCCGCATGGCGAGCCTGCCGGCAGGCAGGTCCCGTTGAGCTCTTGCGCGAGCTCCTCCGAGAATCGATCGACGAGCAGTGCGACGGACGGCGCGTCACCCGTGGCGCTGCATCCGCCCTTCGCGTCGATCTTGGCGAACGTCGTGCCGAGCGTCGCATGCGCGGCGTCGACGCAGGCGGGGTCCGGGTCGCTCCCCGTCTGGATCGCGTGGCGAAAGCATGTGTTCAGCGCCGACGATGCCTTGAGCGCCGCATGCATCTTGGCGAACCCGCACGCGACGGCGGGGTCGAGCGACGCCGCGCTCGCACCCGCGGCGACGACCATGGTGAGCGCGACGGCGCTGACCGATCGCATGATTGAAGTCTGCATATTCGTCTCCTCCTGCGTTGCGCGGTGGAGTGCCGGCGGTGTCCGGCGTCGCAACGCGTCAGCACTCCTACGCGCGACGCGACCGTCCGGATGCGGCTCGACGCGACGATGGCGCTCGGACGCCGGCCCGAACGTGCACGCCGCGGAAACATCGATCTTCTCGCTCCCGGCGGGCGCGATATCCCGTCGCCGAGGCCGTTGCTTCCGATCCGGGTCGCCTTCACCACTAAATACGGTTAGCAAGCTCGTCGCTGCGAGCGCAGCCGGAGGGCGTCGCTATGCGCCGCAGGTGGCCGCAGGCCGTCTGGCGCTCACGGTCGGGTGTGGGCAACCGTGTTGGTGGCGTCACTGACAGCGGGTGGAGATCACGGGCTCACGGACCGGGGAGTGCGACCGCCGGCGCGCTCGGTAGGCCGATCGGGCCGCCGCTGCGAGGCCGCCGGCGAAGTAGCGGTCCGCTACCCGAAAAGTAGCGGAAACAGAGAGATCGACCGTGAGGCGGGGCGGTCGCTCCCCGGACCCCGGCCGATCTGGAGGCACCATGAGACGTCTCGACACATCGATGCTCGGCCCGCTCGGGGTCGCGGCACTGCTCGTTCTGCAAAGCGGCATGGCCGCGCTGGCCTCCACCCCGCCGACGATCTTTATCGACGACTCGCGGGACGGTGTGCAGTGCCCCGGGGCGCTAGACGTCGTCGACCTGTTCACGATGAACCCCTTTCCGGTCCAGGACGGCCAGACGATCACGTTCTGCTCCGGCGAGTACAACGGGACGCTCGGCATCGACGGCGCGCACAACGTCACCATCACGGGCATGGTCGACCCGATGCTGGGCCCGCCGCGGATCATTCCGGCGCGGTTGGCGGGGAGCCTCGGCAGCGTCCTCCCGGACATTGTGAGCGTCAAGAACTCGACCAACGTGACGATCCGCAACCTCGGCCTGGACGGCGCGCCCAAGGGATCGACCACGGCCAACTGGAACCCGGCCCTGACCGACGTGAACGGCATCCACGTCGTCAACTCCTCGGTCACGATCACCGACAACGCGATCTCGCGCATCCGCCCGCAGACGCCGAAAACGCAAGGTGGCACGGGGATCCTGGTCGAGGGCACCGCGTCGGCCGTTCAGGCGATCAACATCACCGACAACACGATCTATGACTTCAACGGCGCGGGTGTGGTCGTGAAGGGCTTCGCGGCCCGGTTCCACCCCATCATCACGGGGAACTTCATCTGGAGCGTCTTCGACGGCACCATGATGTCCGGGGTGCACCTGAGCGACGTCAGCACGGGAACGGTCTCGGGGAACTCGATCGCCGCCACGTTCAACTACGTGGATCTGCCCAACTGCCTCCTGTGCGGCATCGGCGTCGAGCTGGAGCAGACCCAGCACGTGAAGGTCACCAACAACGACATCAGCTACGTCTTCGAGGGCATCCTGGTCGGTACGATCGGATCGCGTGACGTGATCGACAACACCGTCACCGGCAACACGATCCTGGGAGCGCAACAGGGGATCGAGCTGTTCACCGGCGGTGCGATCCAGGTCGCGGACAACCAGATCAACAACAACAAGGTGATCAAGTACGATCAGCAGCCGTCGCATGGCATCAGCATGTTCAGCTTCGACCCTGCGGAAACCATCCGCAACAACACGATTTCAGGCAACACCGTGCTCGGCTATGGTCCTCCCGATGCGGCGATAACGACCTTCGACCCGGATCCGGCCCACTTCAAGATCAAGAGCAACAAGTTCGGCTTCGCGACCGGGGTGCAATGAACGGAGGCACCAGAGAGGGTGATCGAGGCATCGGTCGGAAGATAGTGTGGACACGCCGCGCCGGCAGGGGCTCCGGGGGGACCGTCGCCAGCGGGTGACGTACGGGGCCCAAGCCGAAGGCCGCCTCTCCCCAGGGCGATGCTCCGCCGCGAAGACGGCGGGAGGTTGGAGCGCCGGCTACGACCGGTAGGTCGCCGAACGGATCTGCCACGGATCCGATCGGCTGGTATGCGTAGCCGCGAAACTCACCGGGCCGTCCGGTGGCATCCTTGCCGATCACTTTCGTGCCGCTTGTCTGCTTCTTGTCTCCGGGTCCGCAGATATCACACGTCATAGCGGGACTCCCTACTGCACCGACCCGATCGCGCTCACGACGGAGCCCGCTGCTTCAGCTCGTCGAGCAGGCGCGCCGCCGCGGCCTCGGGTACACCGAGCAAGCGGTGCGCGACGCCGGTCCGCAAAACGTCACCATCCTGCGGCCGTCGCTGCTCATCGGCGAGCGCGCCGATTCGCGGCCGATGGAGCGCCTGGGAATCCTCGCGGCGCCGCTCCTCGACACCATGCTCCTCGGCCCTTTCGCCAAGTATCGTTCGGTCAGGGCCCGGGACGTCGCCCGGGCCGTGAAGACTCTGGCGGCCTCACCCGCCGGCTTCGCATCGTCGACTCGGCGGAGATCCGCCGCATCGCGGCGACGGGCTCCTGACGATCCGTTTGGATCATTCCTTGTTGAGATAGTGCTTTTCCAGGAACTCCGAGCGGAATATCTGCGGCGGCACCGGCCGGTCCGGCCGCCCTTTCCATGACGCGGCCTTGGGCCTGCTCGGTTGGCTGCCCTATGATGTTGAGGTCGGCTGCGCCAGCCCGCGGTCTACGGTGCGAGACTGTTCGCCGCATCCCTGTTCGAGCAGGTGTGTACCGCGGTGGTTGACCGGCTTCGTCGTCCGCGTAAGTTCCTTTCGCAGAACCGAGATCTGCGCACGAGGATGGACGTGTCACCTGTCCGGCGCTACGCTGGCGACCACGCTGGAGAAACGGGGGTGCCGCGTGATGCACCGACCGCCTCCTGTGATGTACTCGACCGAGCTTGATCGATCAGTTGCGGGAATGGAGCGAGGCGACACCGTGTCGGACGACGTAGCGGGCGCGACCGAGATGGTCGAGACGCCCTTCGGTCAAGCGCCGCGCTGCGCCGGCGTCTCCAAGACGACCGGGAAACGGTGCGGCAAGGCTGCCCGCCAAGGCGGGAAAACCTGCGCCATCCACGGCACGGCGGGCTCCGGCTACTGGTCGCGCGACGGCAACCCCGAAGACCCACGGCTGTTTGCCACGGCCGGGGGGGCGTACCGCGCTGACCCGAGCGAGGTCGTTGTCAGCTTCCTTGTTGCCCAGGAGCGCGCGCTACGCATCCGCCGCCAGGCCGCGGAGGTCGATGCCATCTCGATCGATCTGGTGGGGGGTCTTGTCGCGGGCATGCTGGATGTCCTCGCCAGGTACGTCCCGCGGGAGCGCGAACTCGAAGCCCTCGGCGAGCTGTACTCATGGCAAGCGACCTTGGTGCCGGGGCTCGTCAGGCTCTGAGACGTGGGGTTTGTGCGGCCGAGGGTGAGGGGCATCGTCGTCGGTTCCGGGAATCGGGAGCCCCTTCTGTTCCCTCGAAGTCAAGTCTATGAGAATGACGATTCTCAATGACCATGCCCCGACCCACCCATCGACCGACCGACCCTCCCCACGAGCTCGTGCCAGGCGCCCGCGTCGACCACCTGGTCGCGAAGCTGCCCCGCGGCACCCGGTCGCCCGCCGAGCGCTACGTCGCCGGGCTCGCGCCGGGTAGCCGCCGGGCACAGGCGGCAGCGCTCGTTCGGCTCGCCCGCCTGCTCGGCAGCGACGACCCGCGGGCGGTCGCGTGGTGGAAGCTCACCCCCGACCTGATCGACGCCATCCGGGCGAAGCTCGTCGACCACGGAGCTCCGGCGACAGTTAACCGCGTTCTGTCGGCCCTTCGGGGTACCCTCCGAGCCGCATGGCGGGCCGGCATGATGGATGGTGCCAGCTACCACGCGGCACGCGACGTCCGCGGCGCTCGGGGCTCGCGGCTGCCGCGGGGGCGCGCCCTCGGGCCGGAAGAATGGCGACGCCTCTTCCGCGAGATCGGGCACGAGCGGTCGCCGATGCGCGAGCGGGACACGGCGCTGGTCGCGCTCGCGTATGCAGGCGGCTTCCGCCGTGCCGAGCTCGTGGCGCTCGACCTCGCAGACTACGACCGTGACTCGGGGCGCCTGCGCGTCATCGGGAAAGGCAACAAGGAACGCGCCGTGTTCGTCGCCAACGGGGCGCGGGATACGCTGCACGCGTGGCTGCGGGTGCGCGGCCGGGAGCCCGGTCCGCTACTGTTGCCCGTCGATCGCCACGGGCGTGTGCTGTCCCGCCGGCTCACCGAGCAAACGGTCTACGATCGCCTTCACTACCTCGCCGGGCGCGCAGGCGTCGCGGCCTTCTCGCCCCATGACTGCCGGCGCTCGCTCGCAGGCGATCTGCTCGACGCGGGCGTGGACCTGGCGACGGTGCAGGCGCTGCTCGGGCATGCGAGCCCGGCGACGACGGCGCGCTATGATCGCCGCGGCGAGCGCGCCGTGCGTCAGGCAGCCGACCGGGTGCAGGTGCCCTACGTAGGCATCGCATGACGCCGCGGAGGGCGACCTTCCTCTTCGGCTGGCGGCGGACGGAACTACCACCGCGATACACCTTCGTCGAAAGGCAGCCGGACTCAGCTCCCTCGTCCAGACAGTCTGGGCCCGCGCTGGAGTCTGTGAGGCCGCCATTTCCTCTTAACCGCTTCCCCGCGATCATCGGATAGACTTTGCGCAATGTCGCCGATCCACGAAGCAGTTCTACACGCGCTGTATCGCTGTGAGGTGACCGCCGAGGAGCACCTTGCGCATCTCACGGGACTTCCCGTCGACACGGTGATCAGAGTGCTGCGCGACTTGGAAGCGGAGGGGTTCGTTCAGCCGGAATCGGATTGAGTGGGGGCGGGGGAATCGAACCCCAACCGCGGATGCGCCGCTCGAAGCCTGAAGTGATCGAAACACAAGCGGATTCCAGCGCTTGATCACTCGCCTCCACGGCGACCCCGAGCCCAAAACGGCCCGCCAGGACCCCGCGAGAACCCCAGGATTTCGGGACGAGTCCCGATCTGTTTTGGGACCGGGTGCCCTCCCCGGCCATCGTCCGCAACGAGGAAGCTCAGCACCGCAACCAGTACAGTGTCCGTTGCTTCCGAAGCGCCGCGTCGATCGATCGTCGCTCCGGACACGAGCCGCTCGACGACCGTGAGTGGGGCTCCGCGTCGCTCCGGCCGACCGAGCCCTCACGGCAGAGACTGACCGAAGTCGGGGTCGAACGGCTGGCGGTCGGGTTCGCAGACGGTCCAGAGCCTCCTCGCCCCGGCTCACACGCTCGAGCGAAGACCGTGTCGGCATCGACCTCGTCTGCTCCCCCGAGGCGCTTCACGCCGAATCCCTTCGCGTAGATCACCTCGTCGTCCTTACGATCGCGATCGCCATGCCCGGGACGTCCCACTGCTGCTGCGCCGCCCGCGCGAAGGTCTCGAGCCGGGCGAGGCGGTCGGCCTGCTGCGCCGTCGGCTCGGCACCGATGCCGTCGCGTGCTCCTGGGAGCGTCATGGCGACGATCACCATCGCCGCCGTCAGCGGACGACCACACCTGAACGAGCTTCGATGCATCACTTTGCTCGCTATCCGGCGCAGAACTGCGCCGGCGGGATGGGCGTGGTCGCGCATGCGCCGAGCAGCTCGTCCGGGGCCCTGATCAGGGGCGCGTTCCAGCCCGGGTCGCTCTGGCGGAGGCACTGCGGCACGGGTCGATGGTCCTGATCGTCGGCCACGAAGCAGCCGCGTTGCCCTGGGCTTTCACAGGCGGGCGGGAACTTCAGGCCGAACGCGTACGCGCCGCCGTACGGATTTGTTCCCGACGGCCAGTCGACGTCCTTCCCGGCCCATTTGGCGCACAGGTCGTTGTCCTTGCAGATGTCCACGAAGTCGCTGCTCGGGTTGCACTCGCAGCCCTTCTTGCCGAGCATGCAGAAGCTCGCCGGCTGGCAGAAGTCCTGCTGCGCCTTCGCGAACTCCGTCTTGAACTGGTCGAATCCCATGTCGATCGTGACGGTCAGGATGCCGCTGCCGGGGTCGTACGTGCGCACCCAGCCCGGCGGCCACGTCATGTGATCCTCGGCGACCTGGAAGTTGATGGTGCTCGGGAACACGCGCGCCAGGAAGACGTTCTGATCGGCCCAGTTCGCCGCCAGGCGGGTCCCGAGCCAGAGCTGGTAGGTCTGGTGGGTGGTCGGCGTCGCGTAGACGAAGAGGACGTAGTACGTGCGGTCGGCCTCGAAGATATTCTTGTGCGGGCTGCCGGCCTGCGTGGTCGGACCGGCCGCCGTGTCGATGTAGTAGACGCCGTTGTTCGCGGTCAGCGTGCTGCGCTGCCAGAGGTCGCCGCCCATCATCCGGATCGACTGCTCGCGGCCGGGCTGCTGCTCGGCGCTGGTCAGCCCCTGACGATAGAGCGGCACCCCGTAACACATGGGGTTGGCGCAGTCGCTGTACCAGTTCGGATTCTGGTACGGGGGCGGGTCCGGGGGAGCGTTCTTCCCGCACGGCGGCTCCCCCGGCGGCGGCCCGTTCAAGCGCGCGCATGCCGGATACACCGCGGTCGTCAGGTACTCGTACGGGCTCGTCTTCGCCGTGCCCGGCGGAAAGCCCGTGGGGGGGTTCGCGATGTCGGAGGCACACTCGAGCGCCTCGTTCGGCACGTCGAAGTAGGTGTCGAAGTTCACCGAGATCGTCTCGCGCGTTGCCCCTTTCGCGCCGTTCGGATTCGCGAGCAGGCCGGTCAACGAGCCGTCGTCGTCGTTGAGCACCGTCTGTCGATCCACGTCGGTAAACCCCTTGAACAACCCCTCGGCCGGGTCGGTCGGCGTGGGATAGGTGCAGTAGCGCTCCTTCACGCGCGTGGGGTCGGTGTCCTGGGTGCCGGGAGTGAACTCCGGCAGGATGACGAAATGGCGGATATCGGCGTTGTCGAAGAACAGTTTCTGGGAGTGGAACGCCGGGGGATAGAAAAAGCCGTTGGGCTGCTTCCACCCGATCGATGCGTTCGGCAGGTAGCAGGTGCCGGTCGCGTCCTTCGGCATCCCGCCGAGGCGGCCGTACAGCTTCATCGCGCCGGGGCACGAATTGCCCTGGGTCTTCTGACACGTGGCCGGCGTCAGGTCCGGGAGCTTCGTCGGCACGATGTCGAGGTAGGCGTTCGAGTCCTGGTACGACGGTCCGTCGTAGACGCTGAACAGCCGCTCGTTGGTGGCGAAGTTCGAGACGTTGAAGTTGACGCCGCTCTCCGGCTCGATGCAATGATTCGGGACGGCGTTCAACGTGGCGTCGTTGATCGGGCATTGCAGCCCCGACTTGGGATTGAACGGCCCGACGTCCGCCGCGAACGGGTTCGCGTTCGGGTCCTCGCTCGGGTCCGGCTGCGTGCGGCCCACGAAGGCGCTCTTCGCCGCCACGGACCACACGCCGTCGATGACCGAGGACCGGGTGTAGTCGCCGCCGGTGACGAAGGTGAGGCCGCCGTTCTGCACGTCGGTGATCGCGCTGTTCGACAGCACGAACCAGAACTGTCGCAGCCAGACCGCGGCGAAGTTCGTATCTGCCCAGTTGAACGACGTCGTGTAGTGGTCGAGCACCGTGACCATGCAGTTCCGGAGCTGGCTGTCCTTCGGAAGCGGGGGCGGGAAGCCGTTGGAGGCGCATTTGGGGAACAGGGCGACGTTCCCGCAATCGAAGTCGGTCACCTTGGTGGGGTCGTCACCGCAGCGGGTCGCCGGCCGCGACGCACCCAGGTCCACGCGCGGATAGTACACGTCGAGCGCGGGGTTGCCCTGCGGCGCGGGCCCATTCGGGATGGGCTCGAGATGCTCCTTGTCCTTGTCCTTCGGATCGGAGCGGGGGGCGACGCCGAAGCACTGGGCGAACTGCCCGACCGTCTGGAACGAGTTCATCGCCGAGACGCACGTGTTGCCGATGAAGCTCTTGAGCGGCGTCGTTCCGGCGTTGCCGACGCTGCTCTGCATGGAGGCGTATCCCGTCCAGGCCATCTTCGAGTACGGCGCGCAGATGAAGCCCGCGCCGTTCGATAGCTCGCACTCGGGTTTGCCAGGCGGTGGCGGCGGTGGCTGATTGAGGCACGCCGCGCCGCGCTGTTTCGTCGTCGGGTTGTAGCAGGTGAACGAATTCTCGGTTCCGCTGTTGTATCCCGGGACGAGCCAGTAACAGACGCCGCAGCTGCCCGCGCCGGCGGCGAAGTTGTACTGGAAGTCGTTCCATCCGTTCATGATCCAGAACACGCTCGGCGTCTCGGCATCGGAGTGATACGGCGTGAGGTGCTGGTGGTCCGGAAACGCCGCCGAGAGGATGCCCGGCACCTTGCGGGGATTCGGCGGCCCCTCGACTGCGGCGCGGGCGAAGATGCCGATGTTCGAGTACAGCTTGTTGTCGGTCTCCGTGCCGTCCTCGATGTAGTAGCCGTGGCCGATGGAGAGGTACCCGACGTTACGCGCGAGGAGGACGCCCTGGGTCGCATGCAGCGTGTACCAGCGCGTCATCGAGTCGTGCACCGAGCAGTCCTTCACGAACGTGTCGTTCGAGGCGTTCCGGACCATGTGGAAGTGCACCGGATAGTGGCCGATCCGTCCGCCCTGTCCGGCCTGGAAGAGCTCGACGCCCTGCATCTGGTAGGCCTTGTACCCCTGGCGCACCAGCGTATGGACGCCGAACGAGTAGCCGGTGCTCTCCGGCAGGAAGTCGTCGTCCTTCGTGTCGCCGCCCGAGATGATGCGCACGCTGCGCGAGAGGAGCGCCACCGCGGCGCGGGTATCGACGGTATCGATGTTGAGCTTCAGGCGCTTGATTCCCGGATGCGCCTTGTTGCTGAGAGAGTACTCCTCTCCCCAGTGGTGAAACATGACCCCGCACTCCGCCGAGCCGTCGAGGCAGGTGGCCCGCGTGAACTCGAGCTTCGTGCGTTTCTTCGCCAGATTCACGATCGTCCCGGTGATGACGAGCTCCTCGGAGTGCGACGGGAGGTAGTCCGTCGTGGTGACGACGATGTGATCGCCCTCGCGCCAGTCGACCACGCCGTCGACGAAGAGCGTCGTGTCGCCGGGCTTGAGCGATCCATCGAGCCGCCCCCAGCTGCGTCCGGAGTTGGCCGGGTTCTTGTCCCCCGCGCCGTACAGGGCACCGCGCTTGCCGAAGATGCGAAGCGTCCCGCCGTAGGAGACTGCGAGGACCTTGGAGCCGAAGTAGCTGGGCGCGTCGTTCGCCGTCCCCGTGGTGAGCGGCATGACGTCGTAGTTGTAGAAGTAGTCCATCCCGCCTGGCAGCATCGACTGCACCGGCGGTTTCGTGGGATCGGCGTTCGAGTTCCAGATCGCCGGATCGACGCCGCACGTCGGTCCCGATTTGCACTTGATCGGCTCGTCGCCGTCCTTGCCGTATATCTCGATCGTGAGCTTCGAGTGCGGGCGCGTCCCGATGGGATGAGGCTCGTGCCTCGACGACGACCAGCCGGCGAGCAGATAGCCGTAGTTCTCGACCAGGATCGAATGCGCCTTGAAGTCGATCGTGGCGTCCCTGAATCTGAGCGTGGCGGGCGCCTCTGCGGTGCCGTAGATGTTGACGTTGCCGTAGTTGTAGTGGCCCGCGCCCACCGTGCAGGTGCCCAGCACCTCCAGGTCGTCGCCATTGCCGCCATGTGGTAGCGCGGCTTTGCCCTCGCCTTCGGGAGGACACATCACCGTGGCGTGGACGTCGCCGGTTGCCGCGATGACGATCGCTCCCACCATCAGCGTCGCCAGGAGTGCGTGGCACGTTGCTCTGCGGCCGTGGTACATCTGCGTACCTCCCCCGATTGCTCCGAACTGCTGCGAGCGTCTACTCCTCGCGATCCAACCGGCCGCGATCCGGCCACCCCCGCCGCGGAAACCCGCCTTGGCAGCTCCCGGGAACACCGAGCTGAGCCTTCAGCGGTGTATCATGCGGCTCACTATCGTAGAGGGATTCCCAGGAACTCCCGCATCCACCGAACGACGTCTGCCTCGTTGGTGGAGTAGATATAGTGCGGAGCGCCGTGCTCACGCCGCGGGATGGTAGACCAGTGCATGAGAGGAAGCCACCAATTGCGACTGTCATAGCCTCCTCCCTCGGAATCCGGCTCGCACCCTGACCTGCCCCGGACGACGGCGCTTGCCTGACGTGCGTTTGCCAGGCGGACGCATGCCCCGCTACTCCTCCGCCCCATGGTCGCCCCGATCCGCCGTCTGCGGGCACCCGAGCTCCTCGGCGAGCACAGCTTCATGCTGCCCGGGTGCTCGTCGCGGCGTTCGTCGTTACCCGAAGCGGCTCCGCCATGCTCGTTGCGACTCCAAAATCCGAGAGGCCGAGAAACGGAAAAGACGGGAGGGAAACAAGCGGTGGTTGGCCCGTGAGCCCCTCAACAGCACACACGCCGCCCCCGGTCACAGGCGATGAGGCGACCGTCCGGGCTGCCTACTCCGGCCTTCCGCAACCTCGAATACATCGGGTGTCGTACCGTGCGGATAGATCAAGACGTTGAACTGCCCGACAACTTGATTCGGGCGCAGCGCGACGGCGGACTTGTTGTCTTCGCGGGCGCGGGCGTCTCAATGGGCCCCCCGTCAAACCTCCCAAGCTTCGAGCAACTCGCCCGGGAAGTCGCACAGGACGCGATCGAGCGAAGACCAAACGAACCCCTCGATCGGTTCTTGGGACGCGCGGAGGGCATCGGGGTCAGAGTTCAAGAGCGTACGCGCGCAGTGATCGGCGCCTCGGTTTCGCGCACTACGTCGCTCCATCTCGACCTGCTGGCATTGTTTCCCAGTGCCGACCGAGTCCGCCTCGTAACAACGAACTTCGACCGCCACTTCACCACAGCCGCCCGCAGCACCTCGCCGCCCGTCGCCACGACACGGAGGTATCCGGCACCGCCCTTCACCTGGGCGTAGTAGCGCGCCCGGAGCCCCCACTTGGTCGCGTTCGACAGCTCAACCGCGAGCCCGCCGGGCGCCGCGTAGTATTTCGCGGCGATGCGGAGCAGGACGCGCCACGGCGGCAGTCCCGGCTGAATCGTCGCTGTGCCGTTCAGGCGCAATACCTCGCCAGGGCGTGTCAGCCGCTCGCCGGTCAGGAGCAGCGCCACCTCCGGCTGCCGCGCGACGTTCCGCGCCGCCCACGTCGCGGTGCCGGTAGTGAGGTAGAGCATGCCACCATCCACCACGAACCAGAGGGGGGTGACGAACGGGCGGCCCGTGGCCGACAACGTGGCGACCAGCGCGACCATCGAGCCGCGCAGGAAGTCGACGACGACGGACGCGCTCGGTGGCAGCATCGTCTCACGCCTCGCGTGTGCTGTCCCCCTCGTTTCCGTACAGCTCAGGCCGCTAGTGCACCGCCGTCGAGATGCGCTCAAGCATTCGACGATGCGACCGGATGATCGCCGCGGCAGGTTTCGTCCAGGCGAACGGCGTCGGGTTCTTCTTCCAGGCGCGCATGTAGGCGTTGAGATGATCGCGCAGGGCCTTCGCCGAGTGGAAGTCCGTCAGGCTCAGGGATTGTTTGCCGAGAATGCCGAAGAACCCTTCCACTTGATTGAGCCACGACGCGCTCGTCGGGGTGTAGTGGAAGCGAACCAAGGGGGGGCGTATCGAGCCAGGCGCGCACGGCGGGGGTGCGGTGGGACGACGAATTGTCGAGAATGACGTGCAGTTCGCGGCCCGGATACGCCCGCACGACTTTCTCCATGAACGCGAGGAAGTCCGCGGCGGTGTGCCGAGCGCTGAGCCGATGCGTAACGTCGCCGGTCGCGACTTCGAGGGCGGCGTACAGATCGACGACCCCGTGGCGCTTGTAGTCGTGGGTGTGCCGCACGGCGCGGCCGGAGCGCAGCGGGAGCGGCCGTTGCGTCCGCTCCAACGCTTGGATCGACGTCTTCTCGTCCACGCTGAGGACCACGGCGTGCTCGGGGGGATGGAGGTAGAGCCCCACGATGTCGTGCACCTTCGCGACAAAGTCCGGGTCGCGGCTCACCTTGTACGTGCGCACGTGATGGGGCTTGAGCCCGTGGCGCCGCAGGAGATCGGACACGCAGCCACTCGTCAGGCCGACTTCCTTCGCGAGCAGGCGCGTCGTCCAGCGGCTGCGGCCCGCCGGCGGGGGCGACATAGCCAGCTCGACCACGCGCTCCACCGTCGCGGCGGGGACGGCGTGATCCGTGCGCCCGCCCTTCGGTCGCGTGGCGAGGCCGGCGACCCCGCCGTCGAGAAACCGGCGTCGAATCCGCGACACAGCCTCGGCCGACAGCTGCAGGCGGCGGGCGATGTCGGCGCCCGCCACGCCGTCGGCACTCCACAGCACCACATGCGCGCGCCGGATCACCTGCGCCGAGTCAGTCGCCCGCGCCACGAGGGTCTCCAACTCGCGCCGCTGCTTCGCCGTAAGCCCCACCACCATCCGCCGTCGTCTCATGCCACATTGGACGCACGTGCGTCATATTGATTCGATGACGACGGCGGTGCACTAGTTTCTCCCGATACTCCTTCGGCGTGAGGTAGCCCAACGCCGAGTGGGGTCGGTCCCCATCGTAGCGATCCAACCAATCCGCCACGACGCGGAAGGCGTGATCGCGGCTCTCGAAGCGGTGAAGCCAGACGCACTCCTGCTTCAAGGTCAGGAAGAAGCGCTCGATCATGCCGTTCTGCTGCGGCGTATAGGGGGTAATGTACTCCTGGGTCAGCCGATGGCGCCGCGCGACGGCGACGAACACCTTGGCGCCGAAGACGAGGCCGTTGTCCGACCGCAGGACGAGCGGCCGGGACGTGAGGTCGATCCGGCGGCTGCGTAACGCCTCCTCGCGCGCCGCGGCCGCCACGCCGGCGATGCCCGAGCGCGCCAGCCGCCAGCCGACGATGGTGCGGTCATAGCAGTCGATGATCGCGGTGAGGTGGCACCACCCGTCGCGCCCGCAGAAGAGATGGGTCGTGTCGATGGCCCAGCGCTCGTCGGGCCGCGTCGCCCGCGACGCCCAGCCCTGCACGCGCGGACGATGTCCCTGCGGTTGTTGCCGGACCTGCCAGTTATTCAGCTGCACAATGCGATGGATCTTCTTGTGGTTCACCGGCGCGACACTCGCGCGCCGCACCCGCGCCGTGATCATCCGCACCCCGGCGGCGGTTCCGCCTCGATGATTGTCCGGATCTGCGCCTCCACGGTCGGATCCACGACCGGGGGCCGCGGCGCCGGCCGCACGGGCGGGCGGTAGTAGACGGTCGAGCGCGGCACGCCGAACCACCGGCACAGCTGCGCGATCGACACCGTCTGTCCTTCTTCTCGCATGAGGCCCTGCACCGTCAGAAGGCTTTGTCGGGTTTCCCGGTGAGGGCTTCGAGCTTTTTTCGCGCGTCGAGCTCCAGGACGAGTTCGCCCACCTTGGCGCGCAGCTCCCGCACCTCGCGGTCATGCGTCGCCTGCTCGTCCTCCGTCCGCGCCTTCAGCCCGCGTTCGCCCGCCTTCAGGAAGATCTCCATCCAGCTCTCGACCTCGGACTGCTTCAGGTCGTGCTCGCGGCACATTGTCCACGAGCTTCGCCTCGCCCTTGATCAGCTGCAGCAGCAGCTCGCCCTTGCGACGCGCCGTCCACCGCTGAAAGTCTTTCTCCATCGTCTCTCCCTCTGGACCCGGGCACTATGCCCTGTCCAGTCTGGGAGGGGGACGGCCTCACGCGCACGGCGCCGTAGTCCCATGCGAGCACCCGCCGCGTGTCTACGCCGTACCAGGCGAGTGGCGCCGCCTCCGCGTCGGCGGGCGGGTCGACGCGGTGGGCGATGCCGCGAACGGAGACGCCGCGGAGTTGGAACCAATACCACCCGTCGTCGATCATGAGCACGACCTCGCAGCGATCCAGGGCAGGCGCCGCGTCGGCCGCGACTGCGAAGAGGTGACGGTCCCCGTCGAGGCGGGCGCGCGCGGGGAGCACGGCCGCGCGGTCGCCGTCAACGAACGCCACGGTGGCGCGCGGCGGATGGTCGAGGAGACCGCGCAGCGCGGCTGGCTCGACGTCCCGGGTGACGCGCCGCGCGGACGGGGGGTCGGCCACGGCCGGCGCGTAGCACACGCGGCGCTCGGGAACGAGCCACCGAGGCTGCCCGGGCGCGGCGCACCGCGCACGCTGGGAAGTAGATTCTACGCGGTCATGCCGCCCGTCGCCGGGGCGCATTCATCACCGCGACTG
Source organism: uncultured delta proteobacterium (assembly GCA_963815115.1). Lineage (GTDB taxonomy): Bacteria > Desulfobacterota > Binatia > DP-6 > DP-6 > CAVQLX01. The sequence goes on from CAWFFN010000009.1 coordinate 397,800, forward strand.
CCACCAACGTCATGGGCACGCGCCAGGGTCTCGGCGGCGGTCGTCGCGGAGATGACGACCACCACCACGATGGCAACCGTCGACGACGGCGGCGACCACGTCGTCGACGGCCACGGCCACGAGCAGCACGCGCGGCGAGACGATGGACCCGGCGGCGGTGCTACTGGAGCGGCTCCGTCGCGCTCGCGGCGCGCACGGCCCCCTCCAGCTCGTGGAGGAGCCGGGCCGACCCCACCATGGCACCCTCGATCCAGCCGCAGCTACTTGGGGCCCTCCGGCGGGGACGATCATCACTACCGCGTCGCGGCGGCTTTCTCGCGCGCGGCCGCGGCAGCACCAGGCCGGGCGCGGGTTGACGGAGATCATCCTTGCGCTCGGAAATGCGACGAGCATCCGGGCGAATGGCGGTCGACAGAAGCTCGTCGAGGCCATGCGGCTGTTCATCCGGATGTACCGGCCGCACGAGGCGCGCGAGGACACCGTGCTCTTTCCAGCATTCCGTACCGTCGTCACGTCAAAGGAGTTTCTGGCGCTCGGCGAGCAGTTCGAGGACAAGGAGCACGAGCTCTTCGGAAAGGCGGGCTTCGAAGGCATCGTGGCGCAGGTGGGGACGCTGGAGCAGACGCTCGGAATCTACGACCTTCACCAGTTCACGCCGGCCGCATGAGCGTTCGACCGGCAGGGTCATCGCGGCCCCTGGCCGCCGGCAAGGGCTATTTCGCCGGGCTTTCGGCGAACACGTTCCTCCTCGCCCTGGCGAGCCTGTTTGCGGACACGTCGACGGAGATGCTCTATCCGGTCCTGCCGATCTTCTTGACGCAGACGCTGGGCGCGAACGCGGCCGTGGTCGGGCTCGTGGAAGGCGTGGCCCCGGCCATCCAGAACATCGCCCAGGGCGTCTCGGGTCCGGTCTCCGATCGCTTGCGACGGCGGAAGCCCATCGCTGTGCTCGGGTACACGCTCGCGGCCGTGGCGAAGCCGCTGATCGGCCTTTCCACCGCCTGGAGTGGCGTCCTGGCCGCCCGGTCGCTCGACCGGCTCGGGGCTGGCACGCGCTCCGCGCCGCGCGACGCGCTCGTCGCGGCTTCCGCGGACGATGCCCACAGGGGCAAGGCGTTCGGTCTCGAAGGCTTCGGCGACAACATGGGCGCGTTCCTGGGACCGCTGCTCGCGATCGCTCTACTCAGCGTCGGCCACGTCAGCCTGCGGTCGATCTTCCTCTTGGCCGTCGTGCCGGGGGCGCTGGCAGTCGCGATGGTAGCGTTCGTCCGGGAGGAGCCCGCCGTCTCGGCGTCGAAGGGCACGCTCGACATGAGCTTGCCACGATTGCCGAGGAGCTACTGGAGGTACGTCACCGCGACGGCGCTCTTCGGACTCGGCAATTCGAGCAACTCGTTCCTCATCCTGCGGACCGAGGGGCTCGGCGCTTCGCTGACGCTGACCATCTTCATCTACGCGCTCTTCAACCTCGTCGCGGCGCTCGCCTCGTATCCCGCCGGTTACCTGTCGGACACGCTTGGCAGGAAGGGCGTCCTGCTCCTCGCTCTGCTCGTGTTCCTGGTGGTGTACGCGGGCTTCGGGCTCACGGCGAACGCGCACGTCATCGGCGTCCTCTTCGTGCTCTACGGCCTCCATCAGGGCGCGTTCCGCTCCGTCGGAAAGGCGCTGGCGGCCGACTTCGTCTCCGCCGAGCTGCGCGCGAGCGCCGTGGGTTGTTACGCGGCGACGATCGGGCTGACCGGCCTCGTCGCCAGCATCGTCGGTGGCGAGCTCTCGACCCGCGTCGGCCCCACGGCCACGTTCCTGCTCGGAGCCGCCTCCGCCTCGATCGGGAGCATCGCGCTCGCGCTGGTGGTCACGCCGGAAAGGAGGGGCGCCGCGCCGAATGCTGCCGGTTGATCGTACGGCTCCGGCCGCCTCACCCAGGAGTGCGATGAACTGCGCCCGGGTGACAATCTGCGATACGATCGCGTTGCTGGGCGCCATCCTCGCCATTGCCGTGGCGTGCGTCGGCGCGTCGCCCTCGCGGGAGGTGTCGTTCCCGACGGCGGACGGAGGCACCGTGGTGGCCGACTTCTATGCTGCGAACGGCTCCGGCGCCGTCGTGCTGGCGCACGGAGCGGCGTTCGACAAGGCGAGCTGGGCACCCGTCGCCACCTGGCTCGCCGGCCGCGGGCACCAGGTGGTGGCGATCGACTTCCGCGGCTACGGACACTCCACGGCGGGAAGGGACTCCCGGGCGCTGTTCGAGGACGTGCTCGCGGCGGTGCGCTATCTGCACACCCACGGCGCGACGCGGGTCGCGGTCCTCGGCGCGAGCATGGGAGGCGGGGCTGCCGCGGAGGCCGCCGTGCGGGCGGCTCCCGGAGAAATCGACCGGGTGATCCTGCTCTCCCCCGTGCCGGTTGCCGACCCGGAGCATCTCCGGGGCCCGGTGCTCTTCATCGCGAGCGAGCAGGAGCCGATGGCCGCTCAGGTAACCGAGCTGTATCGGCGTGCGCCCGAGCCGAAGCGGCTCGTCCTGCGAACCTGTCGGGCGGGTGGACGACCTACGAGGCGCTCCGCGCGGCCGGACTGGTTCCCGATGGAGGAAGAGGCTGTCTGTGAGGACACGGAGCGCGAAGGCTCTGTGCGAGTGATCGCAGGTTACCGCACGCCGCGGGGTGGCGGGTTCGACTCGAACGTCGCCATGTCCTCTGGAAGGCTGATCCAGGCGTGCTTGTCCTTCGTCCAGACCGACTGCTCAGGTTGGGGAAAGCTCGCGTCCGCGAATGCGCCGAGAGCGACGCCCAGGAGGTCGGGCATCCGCGCCGGCTCCCAATACACATTCGCTCCACATCGGCCGCAGAAATGGAACCTCACGGGAAAGCCACTCGCGGACCCGCGCTCGAAGACTCGAGATGTGCCACGTTCGACGCGCACGCTGCTGCGCTCGTAGAAGACCGCGACGCTGAAGGCGCTGCCCGTCCGACGCTGGCATTCGAGACAGTGACACATGGAGATCCGCCTCGGATCACCAGAACAGATGAGTTCGGGCTGCCCGCAATGGCAGCGAGCCGAGCGAGATTTCATTGGCGCGTCAACTCCTGGACCATCCGGTTGCATCTGGGCTCACGCGGCGAGTCGATCCTTCCCATGCGCGTGGCTCGATGCCCTCAATGGGCTGCGCGAGCGGGATGGTGACCCGAACCGTAGCACCCTTGCCGATCCCCCCGATCTCACGCGTCTCACGTCCAGTGTCCAGGACCTCATGCGGCAGATCGACGGATCGCGCACCGTCCGCGCCCACGGCTCGGCGGCCATGCCGGTTTGGGGTGAGGTGTTCGAGCAGTCATTGATCGACGAGCCACACCACCGCCGCACGGCGCTGCTGCACGTGCAGGCGCTGGGCGGACTACGTCTACCGCTTACGCCGCGCCGAAGCGCGAAGCGGCCCGTAGCCCAATAGCCGGGCCACCAGTTTGCGGCCCTCCTCCAGAACCAGCACGCTCGAGGCAACGCCGGCGCACATCGCCCAGTCGTATGCGTTCAACGCTGTCGTGCGGAAGATCGCCTGGGCCGGGGGCCAGTGGACAGCGACTCCCTGCAACACGACGACGCCGGCCAGCGACCACCAGAGCATCGGGTTGGTGAAGAGATGGCGGTTGAGGAACGAGGCCCGCTCGACACGCGCGTTGAACACGTTGAAGAACTGGAAGAGCACGAAGGTTGTGAAGGCGAGCGTCAGGGCTCGTGCCCGGGTGCCCGTCTGCAATCCGAAGCGTTGGACGGCGAGTGTGCCGATCATCATGAGGAGGCCGAACGTGACGACGTGGACCAGCCGCGACAAGGGAAGAACCGACTCACTTCTTTGGCGCGGCGGCTCGTCCATGATCCCCGGGCGGGCGGCGTCCAGGGCTAGTGACACGGCCGGCGGCCCGTCCATGATCATCGCAACCCACAGAATCTGAATCGGATTGAAGACGTCAGGCAGGCCGATCAACGGCGAGAAGAAGAGCGTGAAGATCGCCCCCATTGTCGTGGACAGCTGGAAGCGGACGAACTTAAGGATGTTGTCGTAGAGCGTACGCCCCTGCCGGACTGCGCCTACGATGCTGGCGAAGTTGTCGTCCGTGAGCACCATGCTTGCGGCTTCGCGGGCGACCTCCGTGCCACTAGCGCCCATCGCCACCCCGATGTCTGCACACTTGAGCGCCGGCGCATCGTTCACGCCGTCTCCGGTCATGGCGACGACATGCCCCTTGGCCTGAAGCGCGCGCACAATCCTGACCTTGTGCTCGGGTGCGACGCGGGCGAACACCGCGACTTCCCCGAGGACATCGGCAAGGCCAACCTCGTCAAACGCGTCGAGCTCGACGCCGGTGATCGCTCTGCCGTCGATGCCGAGCTCGCGGGCAATGGCCGTGGCAGTGTCCTTGTGGTCGCCCGTGATCATCTTGACGGCGATGCCTGCGCGACGGCACAGCGCGATGGCGTCGCGTGCCTCGGGGCGTGGGGGATCTGCGAGCCCCGCCAGCGCCACGAAGGTCAGGTGCGAGAGGTGGGCACCCAGGTCTCCGGTCGGGTCAAATCCGTTCGCCGCCAGCGTGCGGGAGGCGATCAGCAAGCCGCGCAGACCTCGCTCCGCCATCGACCGATAGGCCTCCTGGATCTGGTGAACTGCTACGACGTCAATTGGGGCCTCGCCGCCGGCGGAGAGGGTGCGGCTGCATCGCTGCAGAAGTACATCGGGCGCGCCCTTGACGAATACCTGAACGCCGTCAGCGCGCCGATGGAAGGTCGCCATGAACTTGTGGGCGGAGTCGAACGGGATCTCCGCCACGCGGGGGAGCCTCGCGACCACCGCGGCTGCGTCCGCGCCCCCCTTAGCAGCCAGGATGAGAAGGGCCGCCTCGGTCGGATCGCCGATGACCTGCTCGTCCTGCACTCGGCTGTCATTGCAGGAGACGAGCGGCTCCAGCAGGGCCGAGAGGTCGGGTGATGTAGCTGACCCGCGCTCGACGCGGATCGTGCCTTCTGGTCGGTAGCCCTCACCCGATACACAGAACTCCTCCCCGCGGTAGTAGAAGGCCAGCGCCGTCATCTGGTTGAGCGTCAAGGTTCCCGTCTTGTCGGAGCAGATGACGGTCGTGCAGCCGAGCGTTTCGACGCTCGGCAAACGTTTCACGATCGCGCGCTGGCGCGCCATCTGGCGCATCCCGAGCGCGAGCGTCACCGTGACCACGACGGGCAGCCCTTCAGGTACGGCGGCCACCGCGAGCGCGATTGCGTCGAGGATCTCCTGGACGAGGTTGGAGCCGCGCAGCAACTCGAGGACAAAGAGCAATCCCACCAGGCTGACCGCGACCGCTCCCAGCCGCTTCCCGAGCTGGTCGAGCTGCGCCTGCAGCGGGCTCGCGGTCTCGGCTGTGGCGGCGAGCTGCTGAGAGATCCGTCCCATCGCGGTGTGCATGCCGGTTTCGGTGACGATCATCTCGCCGCGGCCGTGCGCGACGACGGTGTTCAGGTGGGCGAGGTTAAGCCGATCCGCCAACGGCGTCTCTGCGGCGACTACGGCGGCCGCGTCCTTTGCGGCCGGGGCCGACTCGCCGGTGAGAGCGGACTCGTCGATCGTCAGTCCGACGGACAGCGTCAGCCTGCCATCGGCGGGTACGCGGTCCCCTGCTTCGATTAGAGCGACGTCGCCGAGCACGAGATCCTCGGCGGGGACATCGAGCTTGGTGCCGCCGCGACGCACACGAGCTCGCGCGGGTAGCATCTTCTTGAGGGCGGCGAGACTCTGCTCGGCCCGATGCTCCTGATAGAAACTCACGAGGGCGTTCAGGAACACGACCAGCACGATCACAGCCGCGTCCTTGACGTTCCCGATCGCCGCCGCGAGGGCGGCGGCGAAGAGGAGCACGAGAATGAGCACGTTCCGGAACTGCCCGAAGAAGAGCAGCCACACCGACCTGGATGGCTGCTCCGGCAGGCGGTTGGCGCCGTACGCCTCTCTGCGAGGTGCCACTTCGATCGGATCGAGCCCCGTGGCGAAGCCGACGCCGAGCAGCGCCGCCACCTCATCGCAAGGCAGCGAGTGCCACTCGCGCGAGTCCACCATGCGCCACCTTTGCCAGATGTCGTGCGGCGTACGCGAGGGGAGTTGGTGGTGCGCCATCCCTCCAGCGACCTCGACGACGGCGTGCGGGTCCGAATCAGTCCAGGCGGGGCGGCAGTCGGCGGGCCCGCGCCCGGATCGCGTTGATCACCTCGAACACCGCCGGGCTGCCCACGTCGCTCGAGGGCGCGCTTGTCCGGCAGATCCAGCAATCAGGCCGGGGGCCGGCGCTTCACGCGAACCGTCCCGGGCCCCGATCCACAACTGTTTGCTGTTCGCGATTTTCGTCGATGGCGTTCTCAGGGATGCGAGGAACACCACGTCACCCGGCGTACTCGTTCACTGCTGCGGGCAGTCTCGCCACGAGACCACGGGCACGGCTGTTGCTTGTGCGATGAGGCATGTGGCCGCCTCCCAAACTCATCGCCAGCGTGATCACGTGGCGGGGCTGGAACCCCAGCGTGATTCGCGCTGGAAGCCGGCTTCATACCGCTCTTTTACGACGATTCCGGGGGGCGAAACTAATCGGCGGTGATGCGCTTATCCTCACCAGCCGCGGGCGGAAGACAGGGAAGGAAACCTCGACGCCGCTCTTCTACGCCAGGGATGCGGACCGTCTGCTCATTGCCGCCTCCTTCGCAGGCAGCGGTGTTCCGCCCGGATGGTATCTGAATCTGGTCGCCCACCCCGATGTGCAGGCGACGACCAGGGGTCGCACGGAATGGTATCGGGCTCGTACGCTTAGCGACGCGGACGCCGAGGCCGCCTGGCCGAAGCTGCTCGCGGTCTACCCGACGTTCGCACGCTACCGGCGGCGCGCAAAGCGCACGATACCGGTCGTCGAGTTGCGCCGCAGTGTCGGCGACGCCTCGCCGCCTCCCACGTGAACAGCGGATCGGCGTAGAAGCTCGAACGATTCGGAACCCGCGCGCGATCCACAACTCTTGACCCATTTCTCGAGGACGTTGCCATGAGTGGTCTTCGAGGCACCGTCTATCTCTCACGAGCAGGTCTCGTGGCGCTCGCAGTGGCGTGCCTGGTCGCGTGCGAGAACGACACTCAAACCTACTATCCGATCAAGTTCTGCTACACGCGCTGCGATGAACCCGGCCGTACCGGACGCACCCACAAGCGCTTCGCGGTAGCTCTTCTACGGGAGCGCTATACCGCGATCCCCGCGCAACAAGACGTCATCCTCCAGATAGGCGACTTCGCCATGGAGTCGCTCACCAAAGATCACCATCTCGACCGCCGGGTTCAAGATCAGCGCAACTGGCGGTGCGCGGGCGAGCCGATGCCGGGGAGGGGATCTGAATTGGGATGATCTGGTCCGGGCGGACCATCACAAGCTCCTTCTCCGGCGTCGGGTGTAGCGGAGTGCCGGGTCGCCGAGCACGTTTCCCCCGTCGGGCTCGCCGCCGCCTAGATGCATCTTGCAATCGAGCGCAGATGGTCAGTGCGAGGAAGGCGGGGCAGTCTGCAAGGAGCGCACGTAGCTCGCGATGGAGACGACCTTCGCGTGCATCGCGAGCTGCTGCTCGGGCGAGGAGTGATCCGTCCGAAACACCTCGCCCCACACCGGCATTTCGGACAGACCGTGCGCGCGCACCGTGCGAGTTCCATCAATCGCTTCGACGACGGCTGGCAGAGGAAACTGGCCCCCATTTGCAGCGGCGATCTGCGTCAGATTCGTGGGCTGCTGCCCCAGTGCGGGCGCCACGAACCCGTCCCCTTGCCCACTTCGGCCGTGGCAGGCGGCGCAATAGCGCAGATAGAGCGTCCGGCCCGTCTGGTCGGCCGCGTACACCGTTACGACGGAGCACAGGGCCAGCATCACAGTCATTGAGAGCGTCCTGAGCATCGTGAGGTCACCTCGATCGGCTGGTATTGCAAAGAGCGTTGCCAGTTGTCGAACCACCGGCGTCGGCCGGTGGGGTCTGCGGCGAGCGCGTCTGTGAGCAGCTCGCGCAGCAGCCCCGACCTCGTCACGCGGCGGGCAGGGTGGCGCTCCCGTTCGCGCTTGACCATCGCGTCGATGGCACCAAAAAGGCTACCCATCCGCGAGGTCGCGGAACAGGATCCCCCGGGCGCGTCACGGCGTGCTCTGCTCTGGGTCGGCGGCTAGCACAGCCTCCACCATCAGGGCGAATCGTCGTCCCATTTCGCCCCTTGCGCGTCAGCCCGGCGGCAGAACTCGCGCCAGATGTAGTCCGACAACTCCGTTTCTGGATCCAACCATGGCCTGAATTCGCGCGCCCGTTCAGGACGTTGCAACAGCGAGTGCGTGGAGGCGCGCCACTCCTCGAGGGCGCTCACGCAGTCCCATCTCCCGTCCTCCTGGCGCGTGATCTTGCCGCACTGCTCGGCCTTGACGATGGCGGTCCGGGCCACGCCGAGCACGCGCGCCAGTGCGGCGTCGGTCTCCACGAGCGCTCTGCTCATCGGGGTGACACCTTTTCGTGGAACATGCGCTGCCATCAATCGTCCCGCAACGCGAGCACGGTCAATCCTTTACATCCGCCGAGCGGTCGGTCGTGACACCCCGATTTTGGGGGTGAAATAGGGTCGAACGCCGCGCGCCCACGCCCCGCATCGCTTCGGGCCTCCTGGAAGGACCCGCCGGGACGCTTTTTTTTCTCGGCCTCTTACCCCTTTGGCGGCTCTAGAGGGCTCCCAGCCCAAGGCGCGCCCAGCAGCCTATCAAGCCCTGCCTCCTGTTGTCCGACCGTCGATGGGTGCGGGGGATGTCCCGGAACCTGCACGGGGCGCCGAGGCGGCCGCAAAGGAGCTCATCCGGGAGTCGCGCTCGTGTGCGCTCCGGCTACGTCCGGATCCGGCTCGCTCGACGCGACTCACCAGCGGAGCGGCCGCGAGGGCAAGCACGGCCACCAAGCCGACGATACCGAGAGCGAGGCGCACACCGGAGCCCTCACGTGGCTGGCCGCGCACGATACACACGATCCACTTCCAATGCAGGAGTACGTGCACCGACAGCGCCCAGGAGCGCCGCGGCCATCCAGAAGTGGACGCCGCCCCAGTCGTGGCGGTCGAGCCCCCAGATCGTCATGCGGTGGCCACTCCCTGGCGGCAGAACGAAGCGGAGCAGGACGCCGCTCGCGGTCATGAAAACGAAGCCGCAGAAGGCGATCGCGTCGACGACGAAGTTGAGCGCGGGGCGTCTCACAAGCGCCAGGACATCTTCTTCGCAACGCCCGGCGGGGCAAGTCGCCCTGCGTGGCCTCACCGCGGACGTCGACGGCGGCGTCGCGCTTGCGGCGCGCGCCACGGAAGAGGTACGCGACGCGGCTAGCGAGCGCCCGTTCGAGTTGCCGGGAGCGCCATTGGTCGCGCGTCTGGGCCGCGCAGGTGCTCACGCGCGCGCTGGGCACGATTGATCCACGCCGCACGTCCGCGAAGCAGCAGAAGCCCCGAGGCGACGACGACCGCGGCAAGGTAGACACCCCGCATCCACCCCAGGTGGGTGTCGCTTCCCGCGAGGACGCCATGAGCGGTCGCCAGGACGAAGACGACGAAGGTGAGGTGGTGCAACCGCCTCCAGGTTCGCGCGCCAATGCGGTGGCGCAGCTGGAAGCTCACCTGCACGACGACGGCCAGAAAGGTGGCGAAGACACCGAGGGCGACAGCAGTGGGACGGTACGGCGCGATGAAGGGCACGAGCGCATCCAGGACATCGAAGCGCACGAAGCCGTCTCCCGTGAGCAGCAGCGCGTGGGTCGCCACCAACATGAGCGTGACGCTGGAGAGCCAGCGATGCACGTCGACGCTCCGGGCGCGGGAGATCCAGCCATCCGCGGCGCCGGTGGAAAGGAAGAGACCGAAGGTCACGTCGAGTGCGAGCGCGACGAACGCCGTCACCCCAGCTGCGCGGGAGGCTGCCCAGAGAAACGGGCCCGTGCTTCGCGGCATGACGCCTGCGACGAGGCCCGCCCGTGCGGCCAGCGCGTCCGCCACGGCGAGCAGCGCGAGGCCCACCACGACCCCCGTGACGGTGGCGCTACGCATCGCACACCACGACGTCGCCCAGCAGTTCGACGCCGCCGGTCTGCTTCACGAGCACTGCGCCGACCTCGCGCATGCGCGCGAGAAAACACCGCGCCGCTCGGCTGCCGAGAATGAAGGCCGTCTTGGCGAGCACGTCGGCGAGCTCCGTGCTTCTGGCGACGACGGTTACCTGTGCCAGGTCGGAGTCGGCGGATCGCCGTGCGCGCGGATCGATCAGGTGGTGCGCTTGCCTGGTCCCGACTCTCCACCGGCGCCGATTCGGTGCGCTGGTGGCAACGGCGCGATCGCGCACGCGCAGCGCCAGGACGACGCGGCCGGGGTCGAAGGGATCCTCGACCTCGACGACCCAGCCGGCGCCATCGGGTCCGTCGCCGCGGGCGAGCGCATCGCCGCCGGCGTCGATGAAGCCCGGCACGGGAACGAGCGATCCCGCGAGGTCGACGGTGCGGCCCTTCACGAACCCGCCGAGATCGATCTGGAGGTCCGGCGGGCGACACACGGTGCCGGTCGTCTCATCGAGCACGACATCGAGGATGCTCAGAGGCCGCGGACGGTGCCCGGTCCCCTCCCGGTCCAGCGCGCCCGGTGAGAACGACCGGTCGTAGCCCAGTGCAAGGAGCGCCGCACCGACGGCGGGATCGAACACGCCCCCGGTGAGCATGGTGTAATGGTGCGTGCGGCGCAGGACGCCGAACATCTCCGCCGACACCGTCACCGGACCCGTCGCGCGGTTGACACGTGACAGCTCGCTGTCGGGGCGGAACCGGCTAAACCTGCGCTCGCTGGCGGTGAAGACCGCGGCGACGCGGCGGGCGACGGCCTGTTCGTCGGCCGGGGAGAGTCGGGGCGCCGCGACGGTGACGTCGGTATTCATGGCCCGGAATGTCGGCATCACGAGCTCCGCGTCCGGATCCGCACCGGGCGCGACCGGGTGGCACGCACCAGGGTCGGTGTCGGCTCGCGCGCGACCGGTCCCGCAACCGTCCAGCCGGCCGGCAGTTGCACGGTCGGGCGTCGCGACGGGGGAATATCGGCGAGCCAGACGAACTGGACGTCGTCCCGAGCGGCCGCGGATTGCCGGCTCGACGGCGGTGGTGCCGCGTCCTGCAAGGTTGGCTGCACGGCGAACCACGCCAGCAGATACGTGCTCGCCAGTCCCGCGGTCAGCAGGAGACGCCATTCGAGGGGAGACAGGTCGAGGCGCGGTTCGGGTCGGTCAGTCTTCATCGTCGTCCTCGTGATGGACCGCGCGCGGACGGGTGCCGGCTGATGCGAGCCGCGTGTGCGTGGGAGCCGGTGACTGGACACCTCGCGCTGCGGGCGGTGCCGGTTGGACCGGCACCAGGACCACCGGAGACACCTGGTCCGGTGGACTGGAGTCCGCTATCGGCGCGTTCACCGCGCCCGTCTCGAGGGGCTCGAGCTGCCGCGGCGGGTGAACGTAGCCAAGCAGCGCGCCCAGCGTGACGCCGATGGCCAAGGTGACGGATGCCGAGGCGACGGCGATCGCCAGCCCAAGGCGTGGGTTCAGGGGTCCTTCTCGTTCCATGACGATCCTCCATTGGTCGCGAGTTCTTCATTGCGATACATCCTTCGAGGCCCTGGCTCCGTCCATTCCACGGATGTCAGAGACGAACGACTTCCAAGGGTTGCCGCGCGTGGATCGTACGGATGACAGAAGCGAACGGAGCCTGACGGCCGGCCTGACCGCGGTCTTCGCGCTGGTAGCGGTGCTGACCGCCGTGGACCTGGCCACGGACGTGAGGGAAGGCACGTGGCTGCGCCACGTCCTGATCGAAGGGTCCGTCACGCTCGTCGGGCTCACGGGGTTCGTGTGGATGGCTCTGCGGTTCCGCGCGATCTCGTCGCGGGCGCGCCGCCTCGCCGAGCATGCGCAACATCTGGAGCAGTCCCTCGAAGCTTCACGCCGCGAGGCCGAGAAATGGCGCCGCGAGGCGGGGGATCTCATTGCGGGACTGAGCCAGGCCATCGACCGCCAGCTCGAGCGCTGGGGGCTCTCGGCGGCCGAGAAGGAGGTGGCACTCCTGCTCCTGAAGGGTCTGAGCCACAAGGAGATCGCCGGAATACGCGGCGTGGGTGAGGCCACGGTCCGCCAGCAGGCGATGGCGCTCTACCGCAAGGCGGGACTCGAGGGACGCCACGACCTCGCGGCGTTCTTCCTGGAGGATCTGCTGGAACCGCAATCGCGCTAGCGTCTGGATCCGCGGGACGGCGAAGCGCCCGCTCTACGGCCGTCCGCGCCGGACTCGAGCGCGTGTCGGTCGTACGTCATGGGCCAGGGCGCGGTCGCACGCGCACCCCGTCGGCGATGGCGTCGCTCGGGTAGACCACCACCTGGCTGCCTTCAGCGAGCCCCGTGTCGATCACGGACTCGCGCTCGCCGCGCGCGCCGACCGCCACGGCGCGCCGCCGCGCCCGGCCGCCCTCGACGACGTAGGCGGCCCACCCGTCGCCGTCGCGGAACAGCGCTCCGGACGGCGCGACCAGGGCATCGTCCCGCTCCTCGACGGTGATCCGTGCATCGACCCGGAACCCGTCGCCCAGAGACCGCCAGCGCTCCGCGGGCGAGACGATGTCGACCACCACGTTGACGCGTTGCTCCTCCACCCCGAGCGCCGACAGCTTCGTGAAGCCGGACGGCTCCACGAGCCGCACCCGCCCCTCGAGCGGCATGTCTCCGCCCCAGCGCTCGATCGACACGCGTGCCCCGGGCGCGACCCGGACGGCGTCCACCGTCAGCAGGTCCACGACGACTTCGATGTCGTTGGGGTCGGCAAGCTCGAGCAGCGGGGTGCCCGCGCTGACGACCGCCTCGCTCTCCTGGAGGACGCGCAGCACGCGGCCCTGCACCGGCGAGCGGATCTCCCACGGCTCGCCGCTTGCCCCCGATTCCCGCCGCGGGTCGCGCAACCGGAGCAGCGCGGTGCGCGCCATCTCGAGCTCGTGCTCGGCCAGGTGGTGTCCGAACTCCGCGGCGGCCATCTCCTTGATGCGCATGTCCACTGCGAGCTGCGCGCGCTCGATGTCGGTCTGTGAGAGGCCGGCCGCCGTCGAGAGCCTCTGGACACGAGCCAGTTCCACTTGCTCCTGGGCGAGGTTGATGCGCGTCCGCTCGAGCACCGCCGCGGCTCGCCTGGCCGTGGCTTCCGCCGCCCCGACGCGCTCGCCGAGCTCCTGACGCGACCGGGCGTCGAGCAGCGTGGGCGCCGTGGGAACGATGGACAGTAGAAGCTCCCCGCGCGACACCTCCTCTCCTGCATGCCGGTCGACGCGGAGGACCGTCCCCATCACCGGCGCCGAGACGACGTAGCGCTCACGCACCCGCGTCGTGCCGTCCTCCTCGACCGTGAGCTCGAAGCGGCCGCGCTTCACCGTGGCAACGTCCACCGGGACGCTGCGAGGCCACAGCAGGGCGGCCGCGATCGCCATCCCGAGGAGACCCGCCACGACGAGCAGGAATCTGCCGAAGTGTCGCATCGCTCCTCACTCGCGCGTCTTCAAGACGGAGACGAGGTCGAGCCGATCGATGCGGCGCCGCACGAGCAGCGCCGTCCCGGCACCGGCGACGAGCACGACGAGCGCGGCCCAGGCATAGGTGCGCGGCGACACGACCACCGGCATGCGGAAGGTTTCGGTCTGGTGGGCCGTGAGTACCCCCCAGGCGGACAGCCACCCGAGCGCGGCCCCCACCGGAAGGGCGAGCGCGAGCGCGAGGGACGACTCGCCGAGCAGGAGCGCCGACACCTCGGCGCGCGTGAAGCCGAGCACGCGCAGGCTCGCCAGTTCCCAGGCTTGCTCCTGGAGGGCGACGCGCGCGGTGTTGTAGACCACGCCAACGGCGATCGCGACGGCGAACGCCGTCAAGATGACGCTGAAGAAGAGCACGAAGGTGGCCGTGGTGCGCTCGAAGACGGCGAGCCACGACCGCTTCTGCGCCACGGTGGCGATCCCGCCCAGCTCCTTGAAGCGGGCATACACCTGCGGGGCGAGCGGACCCGCGACCCGGACGGTGGCCGCATTGACCACGTCGCCTTCCTGCATGAGGCGATTGAGGGCCTGCCGGTCCATGTAGGCCGACAGGCCCACCAGGTCGTCCACCAGGCCAGCGACCACGACCTCGCGCCGGGGTCGCTCGCCTTCCCGGACGTCGACCACCACCGTGTCGCCCGGTTCGACGCCCAGACGTTCCGCCAGCTGACGCGTCAGGAGCAACCCGTCCGGCGGGACGGCGACCGGGCGCGCCTGGGCGTCGAGCAGGCGACGGAGACGAGCGTCCTGCGGCACGCCCAGGATCGCGGTGCGGTACCGATGGTGCCCGGCGCGGAGCAACACCGCGACGGCGCGGTATCCCTCCACTTCGAGGATGCCCGGCAGATGCGCAACCTCGCGCACCGTCCGCGTCGTCACGGGATTGGCGAAGGCGATGGTGGCGTCGCCGCGCTCGGCGAGGGCGAACTGCACGGACGTCATGTAGTCGAGCGCGTCGCGCCAGCACAGCCCGAGGATGACGATGGCGAGGGCGCAGGCGGCGCCGAGAGTGGCCAGCACGAACCGGATGGGGCGGCTGGAGATGCTGCGCAGCACCATGCGCCCGCGGGGCGAGAGGCCGCTGGCGAGGCCGAGGCGCTCGAGCAAGGTATGGCGATAGGTCGGTGGTGCCGGCGGCCGCATCGCCGAGGCGGGCGCCAGCCGCAGCACCCGGCGCAGCGCCCCGACGGCCCCCGCCGCGCCCGCAAGCAAGCTGACGGCCGTCGCAATCACCGGCGCCGCAGGATCGATGCGGAAGGCGAGGATCGGGAAGCGGAAGAACATCGTATACTGCGCCGTCATGCGCGCGCCGAGCCAGCTGCCGAGCGCCACCCCCCCCAGCGCACCCATCAGCACGATCACGCCGACCATCGCGAGGTAGTGCAGGACGAGCGGCCAGTCGGCGTAGCCCAGCGCCTTCAGCGTAGCGATCTGCTCGCGCTGCGCGGCCACCAGGCGCCCGAGGACGACGTTCAGGAGGAATGCCGCGACGCCGAGAAAGATGGCCGGAACCGTCGTCGCCATGACGCGCTGCTGCTCGATCTCGTCGTCGAGGAAACGGTTCGAGGTCTGCTCGCTGCGTCCGTAAGCGCCGAGCCCGCCCCAGGGCTCCAGCAGCCGATCGAGAGCGTCGACCACGGCCGCCTGCGAGGCGCGTGGGGCGAGGGTCAGGACCACGTCGTTGAAGGCGCCTTCCATGTCGAAGGCTGCCGCCAGGGCGGGCTCGCCGATCCACACGACGGCGAAGCTGCGGTCGTCGGGTAGCGCATCGCCGGCCCGGATCGGGAAGACGTACTCGGGGGAGAGCGCCACGCCGACGATGCGGAGCTCCTGCCGCCGGCCGTTCAGGATCGCCACCAGGCGATCACCGGGATCGAGACCGTGGGCGTCGGCGAAGCCTTCGCTCAGGATTACCTCGTCGCGGCGTCCCGGGTCGATCGTCCGGCCGCGGCGGAGGTGGAGTCGATTGAGACGAGGCCCGCCCGTGGGCAGCGAGATCATCCGCCCGATGGCCGGCGCATCGTACCCGGCGACGTCGAGGGTGACGTCGAACACCAGTCGGCTCTCCACCTCGGCGATCCCGGGTAGGTGCGCGATGCGGTCGGCTAGTGGCGCCGGTGCCCGCTCGAGGCTCGCGAACACGTCGGCGAAGCGCGACTGCGCGTAGTAGCGTGCGCGGGTGGCGACGAGCGAGTCCTGGGTGCTGCGCGCGGCGATGAAGGTCGCGATGCCGCACGCGACGACGACCGCGATCGTCGCCGCCTGCTCCTTCGCGAGGGCGAGGTCGCGCAGCAGCTTCCGATCCAGGGCCCTCACCAGCGCACCTCCTCCGGTGAAAGCCTCCGTGCGTTGCGCTCGACGGCGACGATCCGTCCATCGGCCAGCCGCAGCACCCGGTCGGCCATCCCCGCGATGGCCGCGTTATGCGTGATGACCACGGTGGTCGTGCCGAGCTCTGCGTTGATGCGCGCGATCACGTCCAGGACGACCTTCCCCGTCTCGTAGTCGAGGGCCCCGGTCGGCTCGTCGCAGAGCAGGACATCGGGGCGCTTGGCGATCGCGCGCGCCATCGCGACGCGCTGCTGCTCGCCGCCCGACAGCTGGGACGGGAAGTGGTCGAGCCGGTGCGCGAGCCCGACCAGCGCGAGCGCGTCGGCCGGATCCATCGGCTCTCGCGCGATGTCGGTCACCAGCGCGACGTTCTCGCGCGTGGTGAGGCTCGGGATCAGATTGTAGAACTGGAACACGAAGCCGATGTGCTCGCGCCGGAAGCGCGTCAGCTCCGCCTCGTCCGCGCGGCGGAGGTCGTGGTCGAGGAAGTGGGCCTCGCCGCCCGTCGGGACGTCGAGTCCGCCCAGGATGTTCAGCAGGGTCGACTTACCGCTGCCCGAGGGCCCCAGGAGCACGATGAACTCCGAGGGGTAGACGTCGAGATCGACCCCGCGCAGCGCGTGCACCTCCACCTCACCGAGCCGGTACACTTTCGTGAGGCCGCGCGCGACCAGCACCGGCGCCGCGGTCTCTTCGGCGCGACCGCCTTCGTCCATCGCCCGGCGATCAGGCCAGAGCACCGCCCCGCCGGTCAAACCCGGTCGGTCGATTCTCGGCGATGCGACGCTTCGCGCGATCGGTTCGACGTGCATCAGGGCACGGCCCGGGATCCAGCGTCATCGACACGGAGGTGTCCTGGTTGAGTAACTCCCCGGGCTGCGCCGTCGACACCAAGCTGGCACTAGCTGATATATGCCGATCCCATGGTCCGACTCCTCGCTGCTCTCGGACTGCTCCTCGCCGGTTGCGCGCACGAACCGAACTATCCGCGGCACGGGGAAGCGATGTACGTCCGGTACTGCGCGTCCTGTCACGGGGTCACGGGGAAAGGCGATGGGCCCGCCGCCGCGCTGTCGCCTCCGCCGACGGACCTCACGAAGTCCGACCTGAGTCTCGCCGAGTTGATGAAGGTGATCGACGGCCGCCGCACCGTACGTGCCCACGGCACGGCGGCGATGCCGGTGTGGGGTGAGGTGTTCGAGCAGACGGCGGCGGATCCGGGACGCGAGCATCGCCAGGCCCTGCGGGACGTGCAGGCGGTGGCGGAGTACGTCCAGGCGCTCCAGGCGCGCGCCAGGCAAGGGGGGACGTGACGCGGTTAGCGAGCAGCCTGCTCGGGTTCGCCGGAATCGCCATCGGTCGAGCACCTTGACGACCTCGAGCCACCCGACGCTCGCGATCCCAGCGGCGAAGCAGAGCGATGTCGGGAGGATGCAGCGGGGAGATGCGGAACAGCGTCCGCAGGACGGGAACGTAGAGGACCAGACCGACCAGGAGGAATGTCCGCCGACGATCCACGAGAGGGCGCGGTTCGGCACCCGCATGGCTTCGAACGCGGGGCGGGTCGAGGACCGGTTCACGAAGATCAGGCCGAGGTTCGCGACGATGAGGGTGGTGAAGCCGACGGCGCGCGCGTTCGCCCGGCACGGCCGGCGGTAAGCAGCCGACCGGGCAGGTCGCTCGATTCCTAGGAGCGGAGGATCACTTCATGACGCAGTTGACCGTTGACTCGACAACGAGGCCGCCGCCAACGGTCAGGATCGCGCCCGTCACCTGCGGCGGAGTCCCCTGGATGAATGCCGCGGCGATCGCCGTGGCGCCGGCGGCGATGTCTCCGCCGTCGCTGTCGAAGTCGAACTGTGCCTCGTTGCCGATGGTCGGGCGCGCCGGCGCGGTGGCGATGTTGCCGCCCGAGATCGCGCGCGCCTGATAGCTGCCGACGGCGAGGTTGTTGCCGTCGACCGAGATCTTCGAACGATTCGCCCGCTGCTCGCACTTGACGATCACGGTGGCGCTCGCTGACGGCGGTGGGAACGACGTGCAAGGATTCGGGGTGCAGGTGCCCGTCCCCGCGTTGATACCACCCTCGACGGCGCACGCCGCGGAGGTTCGGTCGTCGCAACTCGGGCCGCTGTCGTCCGCGAGGCAGCACTGAATGTCGTCGTTCGCGGGCGCTACGGACGACCCACAGGGGTTCGGGACGCACGACACCGCCCGGACCACGACGCCGCCCTGCACCGCACAGTCGTCCGTGGTGCGATCTTCGCACTCCGGGCCGCTGTCGTGCGGGATGCAGCAGATCACGTCGCCACCCGCCGGCGGCGATCCGCCCGCACACGGGTTCGGTAGACACGACGTCGCGGTCGATACCGTCCCCCCTTGCGCCGTGCACTCGGCCGGCGCCCGGTCCTCGCACTCCGGGCCGCTGTCGTGCGGGATGCAGCAGATCATATCGGACCCGTTGTCGGCGAGCGCCACGGCGAGGACGTCGCGTCCGGAGTCATCGCGAACGACGAGCAGCGCTCCGCGCGGGTCGAAGCCGAGCAGCACGTCCTTCGCGGAGCGCGGGCGGCTGCGGAACCGGATGCGGCCGATGCCCTTGGCGGTCGTCGTGAACCGGCCGACCAGAACGCCGTCGACCAGCACTTCGTACGGCGCACTCGAGACGAGTTTCTGCGCCTTGACGACGAGGCGGCCGTTGGAAGCATCGCGAACCTTCAGCCTCACTGTGCCGCGTGCGTTGTCGTCGACGCCGGTCGACGAGCTGATAGGCACGACGAAGGGCCTTTTGCCGCGGAGGCTTACAGAACGCCCCATCCCGGACCTTCGCCGCATTTTCGCACGCTCCGTAACAGAAGAGCTCGAGCATGATCAGCTCGAAGACCCCGAGGCCTCCCGGCAGGTGACTCGCGACACCCGCCACCTGCGCCACGACAAAAACGATGACGAAATCGCTGAACACCGGCCGGTGCGCCGGGAGAAGCACGAAGAGTACCCCTGCGGCGAGCACCCAGTCGACGGTTGACAAGCAGACGTGTGTCAGCGCGAGCTGCACTGAAGGCAGCCGGACCCGCCAGCGCCGCCGGCCGAGCCGGGGAGGCGCGAGCGCGCATACTAGCAGGTACGCGCCAACGGCGATCAGGCAGGCAGCGCCGATTGAGGGCAGCGACAGCTGGGCAGGCAGCCCGGTGGCCGGGATCGAAGAGGCAACGAGGAACGAGAGTCCCAGTAGCACGAGGATCCCGAGCCAGAACGTGACGGAGTTCAGTCCCGCCACGCCCGCCACGGCGCGTGGTGACAGACCCCATCCTGTATGGATGGGGAGGCGCATCGCCGTGCCGCTGAGAAACGAAGCGCCGACGCTGTGCGCGAAGGCGTAGCTCACGAACGACGCGAAGGCAGTCCTGCGATACGGCAGCGGCTTGCCGACGAAGCGAAGCCCGAGCACGTCGTGGATCGTCAGGATCAGATAGTTGAGAGCGGTCAGCACGATCGCGAAGCCGACGGAAGACGCCGGCACCACACGCAGCCCCGACATCACCTGCGGCCAGTGATATTCGCGAAGTTGGTGTGAAAGGAGCACCGATGTCGCCGCGAGCAGCAGCAGGCTGACGACCACGTTCGCCCGGTGCCGCATCCGCACTATCCCGTTCCATGCCGCATGCCGGACCCCGACCGCTTTCGCTCGATGAGAGATCCGTGACCGCCAGAGTGACGACCATGACCCCGCGTGACCGTCCGCGGAAGGGGTACGATTGGCGCGCACGCCGATCCCTCGTTGAGCTGCATGCTGGGCCGGCACGTACTCGTGATCGGCACGCCGCGATGATTGACCCATCATCCTCTCGCGTTCCGGCGGCCGCCCCCTACAGCTCCCGCCAGTGCCGTGGCTCGGGCGAGGATCTCGCGAGAATGCACGTCGGCGACTTCCCGCAACCGATCCAGCTTCGCAGTGATGCTCCGCACGAAGGCGGACGCATTTGCTCCGAGGTGCATACGTCCCGACTCCCTCGTGGCGATTCGCTTGAGCCGGGCGACCTCCTCGAAGACCGGGTCGTTCGTCCGCTCCCGGTATGCGGACACGACGGTTCGCGGAGCCGCTACGGTGAACAGAGCCAGGTAGGACTCCTGTGCGGCCGCGCGAGCGGCGAGGGCCACGTCTTGGCGCGGCGCGCGGGACCCCGTGCCGAACGCGCATACCAGCTGCGCGCCCTCGAGCCCCGCCTCCTCCTTCGCCTGGAGGAACGCAAAATGGGGCACCGTCAGCCGTACGAACTCGGAGTCTTGGGCGGTCCGAACCACCGCGGCGACGACAGCCAGCAGCTCCGCGTCGATCCGTGAATAGTGGGCTATGATGTCTTCCGCGGATCGCTTCAGGCCAGCCGCGTCTGCGCGAACGGAGTCGATCGCGGCGAGCAGGTGCGCCGACTGGTCGGCGTGATGCAGGACCTGTTCGGGGAGGTCCTCCCTCTGAACGGCAACAAATGTCGCGAATCGCGCCACGGCGCGATCGGTCTCCTTCGC
This sequence comes from uncultured delta proteobacterium, assembly GCA_963815115.1. Lineage (GTDB taxonomy): Bacteria > Desulfobacterota > Binatia > DP-6 > DP-6 > CAVQLX01. The sequence goes on from CAWFFN010000009.1 coordinate 418,324, forward strand.
CTGGGTTCGGAACCGCTCTGCCGTCCACTCACCACCGCCAGATGCCGCCAGAAGTGACACGAGAACCCGCTCCCTCTGCAGCTCGTGCAGAAAGCTCCTCACCGCGACGATGAGTCGGGTGGACGGGCACGACGCGTTGCTCCCGGACGGGGCCGCGCTCGCTGGCGGGACGGGTTCCTCGTCGCGACCCTGGTCCCGACTCTCACGCAGGACCGAGACTCCGACACCCGCAACCCGGAGCCGTTCGAAGACTGCGTCGACAGACCGAAGATCCGAGGCGGGCGTCCCGACGGGGACCGCGATCTGCAAACGAGCCGCTCGCCCTGCACGCTTCCCATCTTCGATGATTGTCTCGAGCCCGTAGGGGGTGAGCAGGAGCACCCGGCGCACCATCGCGCGACCCTCACGGTCGAAAGTGACGGTTCGTGCTGGAACGCTGTGACTGCGGGCGGCCGCAGTTACTCGCCGGCGGTCGGCGAGAAGACCTCGGACGAAGGTGACCATGTCAGCGTACGTTGGAAGCCTCCGCTGCGGTAGCTCTCGGCATCTCTTCTGACGTCACCAGTCGCAGGCAGTACGAGTAGCGAGACGCTCCAGGACTCGCGGCTCTCGACGGGCGAGGTGCGGAGGTGGGCGGCGGTGAACCAGAGGCCGTGACTTGAGGCCGACGAACCGCGTGCCGCACGGCGCAGAGCGCGAATGAGCTCCCGTGGCACTCGGGATCGCCCGGATCGAGCTGGCACTGAGTCCCGCGTCGCGCCGGGCGAAGAAGACCGCCTCGTCGGCGCGTTCCATCTCGGCAAGCTTCGCGCGCAACGAAGTGACTCGGTCGGCCATATCCTATTGGGGCCAATATATCTTCGATCGTCGGGTTTGGCCACCCACAGGGAGCCTTGATTCGCACGGGTGCGGATTGTATTGGTACTCATGAGATGGAGGCCGTTCCACGGCGGACTGGGGGGAGGGTGCGCGCCAGGCAGGCCAACAGGGTGCACGTCCGAGCGGTGGTCGATTCCCTCCGGCGTATCGTCCGTGCTTTCCGCATCTCCGCGCGGGCGCTGGAGAACCGGCTCGGGATCAGCGCCGCACAGCTCTTTGTGCTGCACCAGCTCAAGGAGGATGACGCGACGTCGATCGACGAGCTGGCTGCACGAACGATGACCCACCAGAGTTCCGTGTCGGTCGTGGTCGGACGCCTTGCTGAGCGCCGGCTCGTGACCAGGCGGGTGGCTGCCGACGACGCCCGGCGCACCGAGATCGCCCTCACGGCCAACGGGCACGCGCTATTGCGGAAAGCACCAGAGGTCATGCAGGAACGGCTGATCGGAGCGCTCGCACGACTCGGCCCTGATCAGCTACACAGCCTCGCGCAGCAGCTGACCGCCCTCGTTCGAGAGCTCGAGATAGATCGGGGCGAGGCAGGGATGTTCTTGGAGGAGGAGTCCGCCGTCGCGAGCGGCAGGGCGGTGCGGCGGCAGGCGCTACATCCGCGTTGACACGAGCCGTCTCGAAGCTTCGCGTCGCGACGCAGACCTACCTCGCCGAGCGAAGCCGCTCTGATCCAGGATAGCTGTGACCGAGCGCCTTCAACGCCGCAGAGTAGGGTGGGGCGTATCTCCCCGGCCGATGAACCGCTGCTCCACGATCGGCCAGTTCACGTTGGCGAAGAATGCGTCGATGTAACGACCTCGCTCGGTCGCCCTATAGTCGACGAGGAACGCGTGTTCCCAGACGTCGAGGACTAGGAGCGGATGAAAGCCGGCCGGGTGTCCGTGTTCGTGTAATGTGATCCAGTGGTTGCTCAATCGTCCAGTCTCGGGATCCTCATAGAGAATCGCCCAACCTACTCCCCGCATCTTCGCCACGTTGATGAAATCTCGGCGCCATGCCTCGAAGCTCCGGAAGTGCCTCGACAGCTCGCCATACAATGCCGCATCACGATTCTCGCCCTGCGCTGGGGAGGCCAGGTTCTCAAAATACAACTCGTGCAAGCGCATCCCGTTGTACTCGAATCCGAGACGGCGAGTGAGTTCGCTGTATGCAGGAGTGCCGGCCTTGCCCTCCTGGACCAGTGCAGCGAGCTGTTCGTTGAGCTGGTTCGTGTTCCGGACATATCCGGCGTACAGCTCCAAGTGAGTTTCGATCTGCAGATCTGAGATCCCCTCGAGGTCTTTGAGCTTGAACACCTTGATCTGGTACGCCTCGGCGGCGAGTTCCTTCATCGCCTGCCCCCGTCTTTCGGAGGGTGAAAGCATTGCCAATTCTCCTTTGATCCTCGAGCGACACGTTGTGTTGCACTTCACACAACCGGTCGGTGATGAGCTCCTGGCTAGTGAGACGTCGCGGTCCTTGGAGGCTTCATCGGCGGTGAGGACCGGCTTCCTGAGATGTGTCGTTCGCCTCTCGTGCTCCTTCGGAGACCTATCGGATGAATGATCCCGTGAATGATCCCGGGTTTCGGCTCGTCAGATCATCAGGGAAATAGCGCTCGTGCCCCGGGGTTCTCGACGGCCGATGGAGAGCTCTGGCGCCGGACGGCAAATTCCTTGTCTCGATCATCGGGACAACGTGGTCGGGAGAGACATGCGAAGCGCTGCCCTCCGGAGCATGTCGGTTGTTGTCGCCTCGATCGTCCTGGCGAGCACGCCGATCCCTGGCGCAGCGCCCAAGGCCTCCGCCCTGAAGGGGCTGCGGAGAAGCAGCGCGCGGGTGCTGATCTTCGCACCGCACCCCGACGACGAGGTGCTCGGCGCCGCCGGCCTGATCCGGCGCGTCGTCGAGGGGGGCGGCAGCGTGCGCGTCGTCTTCATGACCAGCGGAGACGGGTTCGCTGCCGGCGTCACGCGCGAGACGCACAGCCCGCATCCGAGCGCAGATGACTATCGCCGGTATGCGCAGCAGCGCGAGGCGGAGGCGGTTCGTGGCTTGGCGACCCTCGGCGTCGGGCGCGATCAGATGGTCTTCCTCGGGTTCCCCGACCGAGGCTTGTGTCCGATCCGCCGTCTCTATCAGATCGATCGCGCACCCTACTATCGCTCGCCGTTCACGGCGGCCGACCGTCCGCCGCCCGCGGAGGCCCTCATCCGCGATACCGAGTACGATGTCGCCGATCTCGAGCATGAGCTGCGACGCCTGATCCTGCACTTCCGGCCCACGCTCGTCCTCGTCCCCCATTGGGCGGACACGCATCCCGATCACTGCACCACGTTTTTCTTCGTACGGGACGCGCTCCGCAACGTCGAGGGAGAGCTCCCGGGTTTTCATGCCGATCTGGTCGCGTACCTGATCCACTTCGGTGGCTGGCCCGAAGGCGCCACCTCCGCGCTGGCGCCTCCACACGACTTCCCGGCTTCGGCCAAGTGGGTGAAGTTCCCGCTCACGCCTCGCGAGGCGACGCTCAAGCGGGACGCGGTGGCACAGTATCGGACCCAGATGGACGTCATGGCGGGCTATCTCCTGGGTTTCGCGCGCTCCAACGAGCTCTTCGTCCTCGACCCCGAGCGACTTCCCACCGACGCCGAGCGGCGCTGCTGCGAGCCCCCGACGAGCCCGGAGGGGAGGGGATCATGACGAGCCAGCCGGGCAGGGGCGAGCGAATGCGTCTGGTCTCGCTCGACGTCTTCCGGGGCGTGGCGGTGGCGGGCATGATCCTGGTCAACCATCCCGGCGACCCGGAGCGAGTGTGGCCGCCGCTGGCTCATGCGGCATGGGACGGCTGGACCGCCGCCGATCTGGTGTTCCCCGGCTTCCTCTTCATCGTCGGGGTGGCGATCGCGCTGTCGCTCGGCCCGTGGGAAGGTTCCAAGGGCATCCGGGGGCCGCTCGTGCGCCGCATCATCCTGCGTACCCTGAGCCTGGTCGCTCTCGGGCTCCTCCTGAACGCCTTCCCGTCCTTCGATTTCGCCACTCTGCGGATCCCGGGGGTGCTCCAGCGCATCGCGCTCTGCTATCTGCTGGCGTCGCTCGCATTCCTCGCTCTGGACGTTACCGGGCAGGCGGTGCTGCTCGTTGCGTTGCTGGTAACCTACTGGCTCCTGATGACGCGCGTCCCCGTGCCCGGGACTGGACCCGGCGTGCTCGAGCCGGGAGCCGACCTGGCAGCCTGGCTCGATCGCCTGATGCTGGACGGACATCTCGGGCACGGGTCGTGGGACCCCGAAGGCTTCCTTTCGACCCTCCCCGCGCTCGCGAGCACGCTCATGGGCGTGCTTGCAGGCCAGTGGATGCGCGGCGCGCGCAGCATGAGCGCGAAGAGCGCCGGCCTCGTCGTCGCTGGTCTGGCGGGAGTGGTCCTCGGCGAATGGCTCGGTCGCTGGTTCCCGATCAACAAGAACCTGTGGACGAGTTCGTTTGCGGTCCTCACGGGCGGAATGTCGGCCCTGCTGTTCGGCGTGGCCTGTTGGCTGGTCGACGTGAAACGACATCGCCGCGCCGCCATTCCCTTCCTGATTTTCGGCCGGAACGCGATTGTCCTCTACGTTCTCGCGACCCTCGTCGCGAAGCTCCTCGACGCCGTCAGCGTCGCAGAGGGTGATGCGACCAGGTCATCGCTTCGTGAGGTGATGTACCACGAGGGCTTCGCGAGCTGGGCGGGCCCCACGCTCGGTTCGTTCCTCTTCGCGCTGGTCTTCGTCGCGGTATGGCTGCTGCCCATGGCCGTGCTCTACCGCCGTGGCGTATTCATCAGGGTGTGAGCGATGGCCGAGCATCCCCTGCACGTCGGTCTGGTGGCCCCGCTCTGGTACCCGATCGAGCCGGATCGTGGCGGCATCGAGCAGGTCGTCTCGCTACTTGCGCGCGAACTGCGCACCCGAGGGCACCGCGTTACCCTGATCGCCGCGGGCGGCTCTGTTCCCATCGGGCGGCTCGTTCGCGTGTGCCCGGAGGGGATTGCCACCGCGATGGACCGGGGCACTGCGTGCGAGTATCCGCTGTACGAGGCCGCCGCCGTCGGACGCGCGCTGCGAGTCGCGCGGGAGGTCGACGTGCTGCACAGTCACCTCGGCGCGCGGCTGGTACCGATCGCGGCCTTCGCGCAGGCACCGATCGTCCATACTATCCATACCTCGATCAGTAGCGACATGCGCTGGCTGCTCGGTGAGTTCCCCGGTGCCCAGCTCACCGTCGTGAGCCGGGCGCAAGCAGCAGCGCTCGGCAGCGTCGGCAGTCCAGAGGTGATCACCAACGGGATCGACATGGAGGCAATGTCGTTCTCAGCCGTGGCGGACGACTACCTGCTCGTGCTCGGACGGATCGAAGCGCGCAAGGGTGTCGACGTGGCGATCGACGTCGCACGTGCCACACGGCGCCGGCTGGTCATCGCAGGTCGAGTCGCCGACCGGGCCTTCTTCGAGGAGCATATCCACCCCCGCCTGAACGACCAGGTCCGCTGGATAGGTCCCGTGGGCGGTACGGAGAAGATGCGCCTTCTCAAGCGCGCCCGTGCGCTGCTCTTCCCGGTGCAGTGGGAGGAGGCGTTCGGCCTCGTCATGATCGAGGCCATGGCGTGCGGCACTCCGGTCGTCGCGCTGGCGCGGGGGGCGGTGCCGGAGATCATCACGCCGGGAGAGAACGGCGCCTACGCCGGTGATGCCGGAGAGCTGCCGTTCCTGGTTGACCGCGTTGCGGCGCTCGATCGGGCACGCGTTCGTGCAACCGTCGAGCAGCGCTTCTCTCACCACCGCATGGTGAGCGCATATGTCGACCTCTATCGGCGCGTGTTGACCGAGAGAGCGGCGAATCGGGAGGTCTGATCCGGGCGTAGGGGACCGTGTCAGCCGCGCGGTGGCAGATCGGATCGCAAGCGCGCCAGGCCCTTCGTCGCGAGCCCCCGCACACCCGGGTCCGATGCGCGTGCCGCCAGGAGCGAGAGCGCGTCCGTGGCATGCGCCCCACCCCACGAGCGCGCCAGCGTGACAACCTTTCGGTCGTCGAGCGCAAGGAATGAGGTGCGGAGCGCGGGTACGGTCTGGAGAGTACGCAGGAAAGTGCCGACCACCTCGCCCCGGAGGGCTGCGTCATCGAGCCGGAGCCCGCGCAGGACCCGGGCCAGGGGAAGCGGTCCGTGGACGGCGCCGAGGGCAACGGCGAGCCGATCGGAGATGGTGACCGGCGGTTGCCGCGCCACGACGACCTCGAACGAGGCACCGGGCGGCATTTGCGACCCGCGTGTAACGGGAAGCGCCGGAATCCCGAGGAGCTTCACACGCTCCGGCTGACCGCTCGCGCCGTACACGAGGGTGAAGTTCTGACGACCAATCAAGCGGCGGAGCGCTTCGGCGAGTGGGACGTCGTCAAAGCGCTTGAATACGTCGCGCTCGTCGAGAGGCGTCCCGTCGAAGCGCAGGCCGGTCTCCGCCGACACCGCGTGCAGGACGTCATCGAGCGGCAGGCCGTGGATGCGGGCGCTCAGGCGGCCGTCGTGGTAGCGGATGACGGGTGCTGACACGTCGTCGGCCTGCGCCGGCTCGGCCGCGAAGACGTCAGCGGCGAGGAGGAAGACCGCTACGGCAGCGAGCCACGGCGCGCGCCGGATCGGGACCGGCATGACACGACGATGCCCCGTCCGGCTGCGGGGCGCAAGCGGTTTTCGGCCGCGCGGCGGATCCGATCATCAATGCTGCCAGGCTCATTCAGGTTCGACGGCAAGTAGGCGTCTCAGAAGCGGCGCGACGAGAGCCGAACCCGCCATGCGCATCACGAGGTCGCGTACGGCAAGCCGGATGCGGCCGTCGGGCACGAACCAGCGTGCCATGGTCCGGCCCGCCTCCTGCGTTCGCTCGACAGCGGGCCTCATTCGGCGTTCGTAACGCTCGAGGGCACTCTCGATGTCATGGCCAGCGCCGCGGAGCTCGGTGGCCAGGGCGTCCGCACCGGCAACCGCCAACGAGGCACCTTGACCTGCCAGCAGCGAAACGCACTGACATGCGTCGCCCACGAGCGTCACGCGACCTGAACTCCACCGGGGCATGACGATCTGCGACACCGCGTCGAAGTACAGACACTCCGGATTGCACCGCACGAGAAGTTCGGGAACGATCCAGTCGAGGGTCCGGTAGGCTCGTCGCAGCTCGTCCACCGCGGCAACGGTCGTCAGCGCGCCGAGGCGGCGGTGATCCTTGTGCAGGAAGAACGTCGCGAGACGACCGCCTCGGATGGGATACACGCCGACCTGGCATCCGGGCACCGTCATCAAGGAGAACACATCGGAGGCGACCGGGAGTCCCGAGGGATCATCAACGATGAACGCCGCAGTATAGTGATCCAGGAATCGTGCGAAGCTCTCCTCGGTGCCGAAGGCGAGTTCGCGGACGTTCGAATGGACGCCGTCGGCTCCCACCGCGAGGTCGACGCGCCGGCGTTCTCCGTCTGACAGGCTCACCTCCACGCTACCACCGTCGTCCGTGAGGGATTCGATCTTGGTCGCGAACCGAGTCTCGATGCGCGCGCCGACCCTGTCGCGAAGGAGCCGTTCGAGGTCTCCCCGCATGAAATTGAAATGGCGGCCGCCGAACAACCGCCTGAGACGCGGATATGCCACCGAGTACTTCTCGCGGCCGCGACCGTCGAGGAAGGCGAGCCGCGCGATAGAGTAGTGGATGTCCTGCAGAGCCGGTAATAGCCCCCAGGCTTCGCACACGGCATAGCCGGGCCCGAAGAAATCGACCATGTAGCCCGCGTCGCGCCAGGACGGTGCCTGCTCGATGAGTGTCACGGCATGGCCATCGCGCTGCAGTGCGAAAGCCAGGCTCAGACCGGCGATTCCCGCCCCCGAGATCAGAACGTTCATGAGCCGGGCAACACGTCCTGAGCGCTGTGCGTCGGGCGAATCCCGCCCGCGCTCACTTCTCCTTCAGGCGCGGCCGGAAGAAGTACCGGCCGATCCAGGAGTTGCGCTCGCGCTTTGCCAGCGCGTGGAGCTCCGACTCGGTCATCCACAGGCCGTGCCCGTCGGGTAGTGCTCGACAGTGACGCCGTGAAGTGCCACCCGATCCAGCGCCTTCCCGCAATCGGGACAGCGCATGTGCACCAACTCGCGGATCTCCCGGTGCTGTGCTTCCTCTCGCGCCCCGCGCAGGTGCTCCACGAGCGCATGGTCGCGCTTTCCGAAGAACACCGCCTCCTCCGCCCGTTCCTTCTTGCGGAGCTTCTCGTCCAATGAACCGGTTTCGTTGTGCATGACTCCTCTGTCCGTTCGCGCGCGACTCGGCCGCCCGCCCGGCGGCGCCACTGGCGGTCAGCCGATCGCCGGCCCGTCGCCCTGCGATGTATTGACTCCAATATAACACAGGACGCGGGGGAGTACAGTGACCAAGAGCCAACGGGCATCCCGCCCGGATGCAAAACGGCACGGACGTGCGTGCGGTGATGGATGCGCTCCGGCGGATCGTGCGGCGCCGTCTGAATCGCCGCGAACGCGCCGCGACCGGAGCTCCCTGGACATCCGCGAGTTTCCCCTATTGACCGTTACATGGGTCTCAATGTATTGGGGACAATGTAACTACGCGCCGACGTGCGACGCCACGTGGCACGGCGTCGACCGCGAGAACCCGAAGAAGCCCTCATGGCAATGGATCCGTTCGGTTTCAGGGAAACGTGTTGAAGCAGCCGGCGGCGCGAGAGTACAAAGTGAGGCTCTTCGAGCTGAAGGGCCTCGACGGCATCTCCGATCTGCAGATCGAGACCCACCTCGAGCTCTACGCCGACTACGTGAACAGCACGAACCGCTTGAACGAGGAGCTCGACGAGCTCGTCCGGAGGAGGAGGGCGAGTACCCCGGCATATGCCGAGCTCACGCGCCGCCTGGGCTTCGAGTACAACGGGATGCGGCTACACGAGCTCTACTTCGAGAACCTCGCGCCGCGCGCCACCGAGCTGGGCAGGGGCTCGGTTCTCCATGAGCGGCTGTCCAGCGCCTTCGGACGCTTCGAGAGGTGGCGGCGGGACTTCGTGACGGTGGGCCGGATGCGCGGTGTCGGCTGGGCGATCCTGTACGAGGATCCCGAGACCCGGCGGCTCAGCAACCACTGGATCACCCTACACGAGCACGGCCACCCGGCGGGATTCCGGCCGCTGCTCGTGATGGACGTATGGGAGCACGCGTTCATGGTCGACTACGGCCCGACCGAGCGCGCCAAGTATGTCGACGCCTTCTTCGCCAACGTCGACTGGGGTGTGGTCGAGCGCCGGTTTCGCGCGTCAGGGGAGGCCGATGTGCGCACGGCGGTCCAGCGTTGAGCCGAACCTGCCGCTCGGTGCACACCGCGTCCGGGCGGAGCGATGACACGGATCGTGCTGCCGCTCCTCGTCGTCCTGCTGGCGGTGGGCGCGGGCACCGCAGCACTGTCCCAGCACCCGTGGTCGCCCCGGCGCGACGTCGTGCAGCCCGTGCCGTTCAGCCACCGCGTGCATGCGGGCGAGAACCAGATCCCCTGCCAGTACTGTCACGAGTACGCGCGCCGTTCGCAGACCGCCGGCGTGCCTCCGATTCAGCGCTGCGTCGGCTGCCACGCGCACGAGGGGCGGGGCGGTTCGCTCGAGGCCGTGACCCAGCCGTGGAGCGACACGCGACAGCCAGCGTCCGAGATCGTCTGGAACCGCGTGTACACCCTCCCCGACTTCGTGCGCTTCGCGCACCGTCCCCACGTGCTTGCCGGCGTGGAGTGCCAGACCTGCCACGGGCCCGTCGAGACGATGGACCGCGTGGTGCCGGTCCACGACATCAACATGGGGTTCTGCATCACCTGCCACACCGAGCGCGGGGTCACGAAGGACTGCTCGGTGTGCCACTACTAGGAAGCTCTACGCCGCATGCTTGATGTCGACCTCACAGCCGAGATCGCGCAGCCGCCGCACGAGGCGGCCGATGGTCTTGGCTGTGTCGCGGCGCGCGCAGCGAGCCGCGCCGAGGTCGCGGTACGGTACGGCGTCGCGGAGCATGTAGTAGCACGCGCCGAGCATGGAGGCCGCAACGGCGAGGATGGCTCTCCTGGCGCCGCGGCGGGCTTTGAGGCGCAGGAATTGCGCCTGGAGATAGCAGTCCTTCGTGCGGACGGCGGCCCAGGCGGCGGTGACGAGGGCATCGCGACATGCGTGCAGCCGTGCGCCGTGAGCCAGTCGGCCAGGGCGAGCAGGCGGGTGGTAGCCGTCGCGAAACTCCGGACCTCGTGATGACGCGGCTCGGACATGCAGCGCACCGCTGTGACGACGGTGTCCTTGTGCACGTCGAGTCCTGCGCACCGCGGATGCAAGATGTCCATCGCGTCCCTCCTTGCCGCGGCTGATAGGCACGACGAAGGGCCTTTTGCCGCGGAGGCTTACAGAACGCCCCATCCCGGACCTTCGCCGCATTTTCGCCCGCTCCGTAACAAGTTCCCACCGACCCCGGGGGTCGACCCGCGATGGAGGAAACTGGTACGGCGCCGCTGCCGGCACCGAGGTCGAGCAATGTCTGGTGCGCGAAGCCCGCTAACAAGTTGGACCCGACGTCCCGTGCGCACCCGTGATTGTCGCCACGGACCGCGCGGTCCGCGAGCACGCTTGGTAGACTGCTGCCCCCAGGGACGTCACGCCGGCAGAACGGGAGGACGTGACGATGGAGGTCATCCATGCCCAGTGCGCGGGGCTCGACGTACACAAGCAGACCGTGGTGGCCTGCGTGCGGATCACGGGCGCGGGGGGCGTGCGGCGCGAGGTGCGGACGTTTGCGACGACCGCCGCCGAGCTGCTGGCCTTGCAGGAGTGGCTGGTGGCCGCCGGCTGCACCCATGCCGTGCTGGAGTCGACGGGCGTCTACTGGAAACCCGTGTGGCACGTGCTCGAGGACCACCTGACCCTCGTGCTGGCCAACGCGACGGCGGTGCGCAATCTGCCCGGGCGCAAGAGCGACGTGAGCGACGCGCAGTGGCTCGCGGATCTGCTCGCCCATGGGCTGGTGCGCGGCAGCTTCGTGCCGCCCGCGCCGATTCAGGCGTTGCGCGAGCTGACGCGGACGCGCAAGCAGCTCGGGCGGGAGGTCACCGCCCACAGTCAGCGGATCGAGAAGGTGCTGGAGAGCGCGGACGTGAAGCTCGCCGCGGTGCTCCGCCCGCTGCTCGGCGTCAGCGGGCGGGCGATCATCGCGGCCCTGGCGGCGGGCGAAACCGATCCCGAGCGCCTCGTGGCGTTAGCCCACCCGCGGCTGCGGCCGAAGCGGGCCGCGCTGCGGGCCGCGCTGCCCGGGCACGTCCGGCCGCATCATCGCGTCTTGCTGGGTCAGCACCTGCGGGTGGTCGAGACGCTGCGGGCGACGATCGCGGAGCTGGATGCCGCGATCGGGGCCGCCGTCGCCCCGTATCGCGCCGCCGTCGACCACCTCGTGACGATGCCCGGCGTGAGCACGACGGCGGCGCAGATCCTGGTCGCGGAGATCGGCACGGACATGAGCCGCTTCCCCAGCGCGGGGCATCTCGTCTCCTGGGCGGGGCTGTGTCCGCGCCAGGACGCGAGTGCGGGCAAGCACCGCTCCACGCGCCTCCGCAAGGGGGCGCCGTGGCTCAAGCCCGTGCTCATTCAGGGCGCGTGGGCAGCGGTGCGAGGCCGCGAGGGCTACCTCCGCACCCAGTTCCTGCGCCTCAAGCATCGCCGCGGTCCGATGAAGGCCATCGTCGCGGTGGCCGCCTCCATGCTCACCGCCGCCTATTACATGCTGCGCGACGACCAAGACTATCACGACCTCGGGGCCGCCCACTTCCAGCGCGGCGACCACAACCACCTCGTCGCCGGACTCACCCGCCGCCTCCACCACCTCGGTTACGAGGTCACGCTCCGCCCCGCCGCCTGACGCCGCGTACCGAGCGAGTTACTTGGTAGACGGCGGGCGGGTCGCGGTGATGCGGCAGCGGCTGCGGCGCGGCGGGTGGCGGAGTCGCTATCGCTTGCGGAAGGGGACCGTAGAGCCGGTGTTGGGGATCGTGAAACACGTGCGCGGCTTCCGCCAATTCCTCCTGCGCGGCGCGGCGAAGGTCGCCGGCGAGTGGAGCCTGGTCACCACGGCGCACAACCTGCACAAGCTGGCGGCCGCATGGGCCTGAAGAGGGGCGCCGAAGAAATCGGGCAGCGAGGGCGGGGTGCCAGCAGGCCATGGTAGACGACCGAGTTGATGCGCGGGCGAGGAGTCAACGCCGCAAGCGTCTCGAGGAGCTAGACCAGAGCTAGACCTGAGCTAGGCCAGAGCTAGGCCGGCGTGAAGACGAGGTAGGTCGTTCCGTCGTGCCACTCACCCTTCAGGGTGGCGAGGACGAGGCCGTCGGGTGTGAGGCGAGAGACGGTCCCGTGCAACCCGCGGGCGGAGCACGTAGCGACAGAGGCGCTCGACGCCCGCGCGGTCGTCGGCCGCGACCGTGACGTTCATGTGGAGGTCGAAGCCCTCGAGGTGTGCCTGGCACGGGCCGCGGGAGGTGACCCCCACGGCGTCGGGCTCGCGCCCCGCCTGGAAGACGCGGGTGCCGGCACCTACCGCGGCGTCGCGTCCGGCAGGCCGCCGTCGACCGGGATCGTCGCCCCCGTCGTGGGCGTCTGCCGGGTGGCGAAGAACAGGACGGCGCGGGCCACGTGGTCGGCGGTGATCCGCGCCTTCAGGAGGTTGCGGCTGCGGTAGTATTCCTCGAGGCCCGCCTCATCCAGCCCGCGGGCCCGCATCCGGTCCGGACCCACCTCGGCCCAGAGGCCCGACCTGCGCGCCCCGTGCGAGAAGACGGCGTCGGGCGCCACCATGTTCACGCGCACGTCGATCTCCGCCAGCTCGAGGCTCGCGATGCGGGCGAGCTGGTGGGCCGCGGCCTTGGTCGCGCTGTACGCGCCGAACTTGGCGCCCGGCGCGAACACGTTCTTGGTCGACACGAGCACGATGTCGCCCCCCGTTCCCTGGCGCTTCAGGTGGCGCGCCGCCTCGCCGAGCACGGTGAGCGTTCCCTCGACGTTCACCCGCTCGACGCGCCGGAACGCCTCGAGCTCCAGGTCCGCGAGCCCCGCGACGTGCGCCACACCCGCGTTGACGACCACCAGGTCGACCCCGCCCCAGGTCGTTGCGATGGTCCCGAACGCCTCGGCGACCGAGGTCGGGTCGGTGACGTCGAGTGGCACCGCCCTGACGCGCGGCCCGAAGGTCGCCGCGAGCTCCGCGACCAGCTCGTCCAGCGCGTTCCCGGGGAGGTCGGTGGCCGCCACCACGCAGCCCTGCTCGAGCAGCGCCCGGCAGAGGCCGGAGCCGATCGCGCCCGCGGCGCCGGTGACGATCGCCACCTCGCCCTCGAGCGCGGGCCCTCGCGCCGTGCCCAGCTTGGCGTGCTGGAACGTGTGGTACTCCATGTCGAAGAGCTCCGCTTCCGGCAGGCCTTCGTAGGTGCCGATCGCGGCCACCTGGCTCTTCACGGCGAGCGTGTGGGCGGTGACGTCGCGTGCGATGGTCGCCGCGCGCAGATCGGGCGCGGCGCAGAGCGCGCCGAGGCCCGGCAGGAGGACCACGCGCGGCAACGCGTCGATCCGGCCGACGCCGTGGCCGAGCCGGTTCGTGTGCCGCTCGAGGTACGCCTGGTAGTCGGCGGCATAGCGCCGCACGGCTGCGCGGATCTGCTCGGCCAGCGCGGCGTGGTCCTGGTACGCCGGTGACTCGATCCAGAGGGGGAACGCCTTGGTGCGGATCAGGTGATCCGAGGTGAGCGGCGGCGTCAGGGCGGCGGCACGACCGCCGTCGCCGTCGACGAACTCGAGGACCTCGGGTGTGACGAGCGGGAGGACGATCACGCGACGATGCGGCCGGTCGGGATCGCCCGTGGGCTCGGCCAGGGCCCCGCGCAGCACCGGGGCCACCGCGCGCACGCGCGCCAGCGCCGTCTCCAACCCGCCCGGGATCGCGACGATCGAACGTCCGGTGCCCTTCCGCGCCAGGTACTCCTCCGCGCGCGTCACGAGGTCGATCATGGCCTCGTAGGAGGCCCGTGCGCTCGGCCCCCAGGTCACGAGCCCGTGCCGCATCCACACCATGGCTCGAGCGTCCGGGTGCGCCTCGTACGCATCCGCGACGGCGCGCGCGAGCTGGAAGCCCGGCCGCACGTAGCCCAGCACCGCCACCTGACCACCGAGCGCCTCGCGTACCACCCGCTCCCCGTCCGTCTGGTTCGTCAGCGCCAGGACGGCGTCGGCGTGCGTGTGGTCGACGTACCTGGCGGGGAGGAACGCGTGCACGAGCGTCTCGACCGAGGGCGTGGCGCTCCGCGCGTCGAAGAGGTGCGTACGCAGCTCGTTCGCCATCGCTTCGTCATCGAGCCGCGGCAGCGCCCGCAGCCTCCGCAGGTAGCCGAGGTCGAGGCCGGGAAGCCCCTCCGGCTCGATGGTGGCGAGATCGTGGCCCGAGGCCTTCACGTAGAGCGCGGGGACCTGCTCGCCGAGACGGTTCACGAACGTCCCCTTGACCGACGTGTTGCCGCCGCCGTGGAGCACGAGGCGGTCGTCGGCGCCGAGCAGGCGGCTCGTGTAGGTGCGGAGCGCGAGGTCCTCGCCCCAGCGCGCGCCGTAGCGCGCGACGAAGCTCGCGGCCTCGTCGTCCGACCAGCGTGAGCGCATCCGTCTTCTACCCGCCCCGCAGCGCTGCCAGCATGTACCGGGCGTTCTCGGTCGGCGTCTTGCCGTCGAAGACCGCGCTGCCCGTCACCACCAGATCGACGCCGGTGCCCGCGACGCTCCGGATGTTCTCCTTCGTGATGGCGCCGTCCACGCCGAGGAGGATCCGCCGTCCCGCCGTCTCGAGCATTCGCCGGGCCCGGGCGATCCGGCCGATCGTCGCCGGGATGAACCGCTGTCCGCCCCAGCCCGGGTTGACGGCGAGCAGCAGCACGAGGTCGACGTCGTCCAGCAGGGGCTCGATCGCCTCGAGCGGCGTGCCGGGATTGAGCGCGATGCCGCGCACGATGCCGCGCGCGGCGTCGTTCGCGTTCTTCATCGTGCCGAGCTGCTGGAGCACGCGGTGGACGTGCGTGCACGACTCGACGTGCACCGTGACCACGTCAGCGCCGGCCGACACGTAGTCGGCGAGCTTCTCGAGCGGGTCGCTGATCATCAGGTGCACGTCCTTCAGCAGCGGCGTCCGGAGCGCCTTCACGAGCGGAGGCCCCACCGTCATCATGGGCGTGAAGCAGCCGTCCATGACGTCGACGTGCAGGAGGGGCACACCCGTGCCGTCGAGACGCGCGAGATCGGCCCCGAGCGCCATCAGGTCCGCCGTCAGGATGCCGACGCTGATCGTCGGTGCGAGGCTTGCGAGGCGCTCGAGGGTGCTAGCCGGCGGCGCGTCGCCCACGCTGCTGCTCGTGCCGCAACGTCTGGTACAGGTCGTAGGCCTGCTCCGGCTTTGCCTTCTGGTGGACGACCGACGCGACGGCTTGGATCATCGCCACAGGTGCCTCGGACTGGAAGATGTTCCGGCCCATGTCGACCCCGGCGGCGCCCTCGGAGATGGCCCGGTACGCCATGGTGAGCGCCTCGAGCTCGGGCAGCTTCTTCCCGCCGGCCATGACGATCGGGACCGGACAGGAGGCGGTCACCGTCTCGAACCCGTCCTCCACGTAGTACGTCTTCACGAAGTGTGCGCCGAGCTCGGCGCAGATGCGGGTTGCCAGCCGGAAGTAGCGCGCGTCGCGCGTCATCTCCTTGCCGACCGCGGTGACGCCGAGGGTCGGAATGCCGTAGCGCAGACCCAGATCGACGAGCCGGGTCATGTTGTGGATCGACTGCGTCTCGAACTCGCCGCCGACGAAGACCTGGACCGCCATCGCCGCCACGCCCAGCCGCGCCGCATCCTCGACGTCGACGGCGAGCTGCTCGTTCGAGAGCTCCTTCAGGATGCTCGGGCCACCGCTCGCGCGGAGCACGACGCCGCTCGCGAGCGTCGGCGGGATGGTGGTGCGGAGGATCCCGCGGGTGCACATGAGCGCATTGCCGTAGGGCAGCAGCGGCAGGATGTTCACGTCGACGCGCTCGAGACCCGCGGTCGGGCCCTGGAAATACCCGTGGTCGATCGCGAGCATGAGCGTGCGCCCGGAGGCGGGGCTGAAGATGCGAGCGAGGCGGCTCTGCATGCCCCAGTCGAGCGCGTTCGAGCCCTTCAGGAAGAAGCCCTCCTGCCTGACCGGCACGTCGAGGTGGAAGTTCTTGGTGTCCTTCACATCGTCCAGGTCGGCCACGGTGGGTCTCTCCTCTGCTACGGCGGCCGGTCCGGCCGTCTGGGACGCGGACGATTGCAGGAAAGGTCCGCGTGCGTCAACCTTCCCCGGTCCTCACCCGGTCACCGGGTCCAGGTCCTGCAGTATCTGCCGCCTCTGGTGCGCCCGGCACACAGCGGTGATACACGAGTTCGCATGGGCGCCGTCCGCTGGGTCTGCCTCGATGCCGACGACCTGATGCACGAGAACACCGGCGAGGAGAACTACAACGAGAGCGCGTACTACAACTTCTACGACCCAGCGCAGCGTCTGGGCGGCTTCGTGCGCATCGGCAACCGGCCCAACGAGGGCTACGCCGAGATGACGCTCTGCCTCTACCTGCCCGACGGCAGCGCCGGGTTCATGTTCGGTCGCCCCAGGATCCCGGACAACGCCCGCTTCGACGCCGGCGGCATGCGCTTCGAGGTGCGCGCGCCGATGCGCGAGCACGCGATCCGCTACGAGGGGACGGCGTGCCTGCTCGAGCGGCCGCTCGACCTCCTCGATCCCCGGGCGGCCTTCACGCAGAACCCGCACGTGCCGGCACGGGTCGCACTGGACTATCACGCGCTCTCCCCTGCCCACGGCGGCGAGCTGCGCGAGCAGCGTGACGGACGCTGGGTCAGCGTGCGAGCGGAGCGCGCCGGGCTGGAGTTCGCACGCGGCCATCTCGAGCAGCACGGGCGCGCGACCGGCAGCGTCGCGGTCGGCGAGCGGACCTGGACGATCGACGGCCTCGGGCTGCGCGACCGGTCGTGGGGGCCGCGCTACTGGCAGGCGCCGCGGTACTATCGCTGGCTCACCATGAACTTCGGCGCCGGCGCCGGCATCGCCGCGGCGCTCACCGTGCAGCGCGACGGCTCGCAGATCCAGGGCGGCTATCTCTACGCCGACGGGCAGGCGAACCGCCCCATCGGCCGGGTCGAGGTCTCCAGCGACCACGCGGGACCGGAGCAGCTGCACTGGGGGCTGCGGGCGCGGCTGCACCCGGCCGACGGCGGAGCGCCCGAGGATGTGACCGGGCGAGTGCTGTCCATGGTCCCGCTGCGCAACCGTCGCAACGGAGTCACCACGCGAATCGCCGAGGGGCTCACCGAATGGCACTGGGCCGGCCGGGTGGGCTACGGCTGGTCGGAGTTCCTCGATCACGTCGACTGATCTCGCCGAGCGGCTCGCCGCGAGCGTTCGCGTCCGGCTCGGCGCCGACGTCACGGTCGAGGGTCTCAAGCGGCTCGCGGGAGGCGCCTCCCGGGAGATCTGGCTCTTCACGGCGTTGCATCCCGACGGCCGTCGCGAGCCGCTGGTCCTGCGGCGTGATCCGCCGGGACACGTGATCGAGTCCAGCCGTGCCGGGGAGTTCGCGCTTCTCGAGGTGGCGGCGGCCGCGGGCGTCCCGGTGCCGCGGGTGCGCTGGTGTGCCGAGGAGACGGAGGGCCTGGGATCGGCGTTCGTGATGGACTTCGTCGCCGGCGAGACCATCGCCCGCAAGCTGCTGCGTGACGCCGAGTACGCGCCGGCGCGGGATGCACTCCCGGAGCAGCTGGCAGGGGCGCTGGCGTGCATCCACGCCATGGATCGCGACGCCTCCACGCTCCGCCACCTGACTCGCCCCGAGACCGGGACAGCGCCCGCGGCCGCCGAGCTGGCGCGCTTCGACGACATCCAGCGCGCCATCGCTCCCGATCCGCACCCGGCGTTCGAGCTGGCCTTGCGATGGCTCGCGGCGCGCATCCCGCCGCTCGAGCGCCTGACCGTGGTCCACGGAGACTACCGTGTGGGCAACGTCATCGTCGGGACCGAGGGGCTGCGCGCCGTGATCGACTGGGAGCTGACGCACGTGGGCGACCCGATGGAAGACGTCGGCTGGCTCTGCGTGCGCTCGTGGCGCTTCGGCGCCCCCTTGCCGGTGGGCGGACTGTGCGAGCGCGCGCGCTTCTTCGCCGCCTACGAGCGCGCCGGCGGCGCGCCGGTCGATCCCGAGGTCGTGCGCTGGTGGGAGGTGTTCGGCAACCTGCGATGGGGCATCATGACCGTCATGCAGGCGCAGACGTTCCTCGGGGGCGTGCGCAACGTCGAGCTGGCGAGCCTGGGACGGCGGACGTGCGAGATGGAGCTGGAGCTGCTCGAGCTGATGGAGGGAGGAGCCTAGCGATGCAGGATCGGCCTTCGGCGCTCGAGCTCCTCCGTGCGGTGCGCGAATTCCTCGAGGACGATCTCGTGCCCGCGCTGGAGGGGCGCCGCCGCTTTCATGCGCTGGTGGCGGGCAACGTGCTCGGCATCGTCGAGCGGGAGCTGCGGGGCGAGGAGGAGCAGCTCGCACGGCAGTGGGACCGGCTCGCGGAGCTCTTCGCGCTCGATCACGCAGCGCGCCCGGCGGCGGCGAGCACGCTGCGGGCCGCGGTCCGGGACCTGGAGACCCGCCTCGCCGGGCGGATTCGTGCGGGCGAGGCGGACGCCGACGACTTCGCCAGGCGCGTCCGTGCGCACGTCCGCGCCACCGTGGCGGAGAAGCTCGCGGTCGCGAATCCGAGGTATCTCGAGGCCGTCGGGCGTGAACCGGCGCGGACGACCCGCTCGAGCTGATCTCCGGGACCACCGCCTCCAGCGGCGGGCGTCCGCGACGCTACGGTTACCGCTGTTCTCCCCGGCGCTGGTGGTCAGCGACGAGAAGCAACACGGCCACGGCAAGCATGACGCCGGGCAGGACGAGGTCCGCAGGGGGGTTGTCACCTGCGACCACATGCCCGATGCGCACGAGAGCATGACCACCTTCGGCAACGACGCCCACGGGAATGATGATCGCTGCATAGCGCTGGACATCTGTGGCTGCCGCAAGGAACGCCGTCGCCATCGAGAGGTCGAAGACGCCGGCAATCTGGATCTGTCCGACGTGGAGCGGAGGCCATGGCGGAGCGGCGCTGAAGAACCAGCGCGGGAGTGCCACTCCAGCGATACCCACGACGAGATGACCGAGCCCCAGCAGCACGAAGAAGATCCTCAAGAACGGCTCTCGTCCGAACACTCCGACTCCTCTAGCGCCTGATGAGAGGGTACGCGAGCGTCGGGGATCGGATCGAAGAGGCACCGGGCGATCGGACTCGCGGATACGCGACCCGAGATCGACGGCCCGCCGGGCGAGGATGAGCGGCGCTAGTCCTCGAGGCCGCGCAGCAGGTGCGCGCGGCTGCGGTGGCGCAGCTTGCGCAGCGCCTCGCCCTCGATCTGCCGGATGCGCTCGCGGGTGATGGCGAAGTGCGCCCCGACCTCCTCGAGCGTGTGGTCCCTGCGCTCCCCGATCCCGAAGCGGAGGCGGAGCACCGTGGCCTCGCGCGGCGTGAGGGAGCCGAGCGCGCGCAGCAGGGCGCGGCGCACGCTGTCCTTCGCGGCGATCTCGGCGGGACCGTCGGAACGCTCGTCCTCGAGCGCGTCGGCGACGGTCCGCGAGTCGTCATCGCCCATGGGCTCGTCGAGCGACACCGGCTCGTGGCCGATGCCCAGCAGCCACTGTATCTCGGACGCCGGCAGCCCGGCCCGCGCGGCGACCTCTTCGGGCGAGGGATCGCGCCCCAGCTGCTGGCCGAGGTGGCGCGCCAGCTGGGTCACGTTGCCGAGGATCTCCGTCACGTAGACGGGAACGCGGATGGTGCGCGCCTGATCGGCCAGTGCCCGGGTGATCGCCTGGCGGACCCACCAGGTGGCGTAGGTGGAGAAGCGATGGCCGCGCCGCCAGTCGAACTTGCTGACCGCGCGCATGAGGCCGATGTTGCCTTCCTGGACCAGGTCGAGGAGCTGGAGGCCCAGGTGGGCGTAGCGCCGGGCCACCCAGACGACGAGGCGCAGGTTGGCCTCGACGAGCTCCTGCTTGGCGGCCCGTGCCCGCCGGTCGGCATCGCGGACGTTGGACAGCAGCCTGGCGACCGCCGGCTGTGTGAGGCCGCACTGGCGCTCGAGCGTGCGCACCGCACCGGCGCCGCCGGGCAGCCCGCGCTGGCGCGCCATCGTCTCCGCGAGCCCCTCGAGCTCCGCGGCGAGCCGGTCGACGTGAGACTCCGCGATGCGGAGCGCCAGCAGCGCGTGCGCGAGCGGGTCGCGAGCGTTTGCCCGGCGACGGCGCGCGGCGCCGTGACGCACGAGGCCACGGACGCGAGCGATGCGACGCAGGAGACGGCGGCGTACCTGCGCCGCGTCCTCCTCTTCTTCCCCTTCGGGTCCCTCCGCCAGGACGTCGAGGAGATCGAGACTGCCGTCGCGCTCGGCGGCGGGAAGGCCGAGCACCCAGCGAAGTCCGGGCGGTGAGCCGAGCACCGCCACGATGCGCTCGCAGCGAGCATCGTCGATCCGACGCGCGATGGCGAGCTCCTCGTCGCGCTCGAGCAGTCGCGATCGAGCGGCCTGGCGCATGTAGAGCCGGACCGGGTCGAGCGCCTCCCAGTGTTCGCGATCTCGCGCCTCGGCTGGCCGAGGCGCGGTCGGCTCGGACCCTCTCGCCGATCCTCTCGACGTCCAGCATGAGCTCGCGCTCTGCGGGAAGCTCGTGAGCGAGGGCGTTTCCGTGGTCGTCCGACATCACGTGATTGCCAGGCACCAACTCGCACGTCGAGCAAACTCACCGCAATTGTGAACATTCCGGACGGAACTACGGGTTTTCCCTGATGGCACCTGCGAGGAGCGCGATTCGGATCAGCTCCGCCAGCGAATCGACTTGCATCTTCGACATGACGTGGGCCCGGTGAACCTCGATGGTTTTCGGGCTCACCCCGAGCTCGAAGGCGATCTCCTTGTTCGCCTTGCCGGCGACCACGAGATGGAGCACCTCGCGCTCCCTGGCGGTGAGCGCCGCCAGGCGCTGGCACGCGTCCTCGCGCCGACTGCGCACCTCGCGCGCGCCGCGGTCGAGGGCGAGCGCCTGGCGCACGCGATCGAGCAGGAGCTGGTCGCTGAAGGGTTTCTCGATGAAGTCGATCGCGCCCGCCTTCACCGCGCGCACCGCCATCGGCACCTCGGCGTGCCCGGTGATGATGATGGTGGGGAGCTCGACGCCGCGACGGGTGAGCTCGGCCTGGAGATCGAGGCCGCTCATCCCCGGCATGCGAACGTCCAGGATCAGGCAGCCCGGCTGGGCCGGATCGTGATCCGCCAGGAAGTCCGCGGCCGTGGCGTAGGTGCGCACGGGGAGGCCGACCGAGTCGAGCAGCCAGCGCAGCGAATCCCGCATGGCTCGATCGTCGTCGACGACGAAAACGACGGGCTCAGGCGGCATCGCGCCTTCCTCGTGCTGCGGGGAGAGCGACGTGGAACGCGGCACCCAGTGGCGGGTCCTGCGAAGCCCACAGCCGTCCCCCGTGCGCCTCGACGATGGAGCGGCTGACCGGGAGTCCCAGCCCGAGCCCGTCGCGCTTGGTGGTGAAGAAGGGCTCGAACAGCCTCGCCGACACGTCGTGAGAAACGCCGACTCCCGTGTCGCGCACGACCAGCTGGACGGTTCCCTCGTCCCCCTCGCCGGTCTCGATCGAGAGCTCGCGCGGCCTGCCGTTGTTGTCCGCCATGGCCTCGAAGCCGTTGCGGACGAGATTGAGGATGACCTGCTCGAGCTGCATGCGGTCGACCTCGACCTCCAGCGGTCCGGGGGCGAGGTCGAGCCGCAGCGTGATGCCGAGCTCGTCGGCCTCGCCCTCGGCGAAGTGGAGCGCTTCGCGGACGAGGGCGTTCAGATCGGCGCGCGAAGGCGCCACGTCGCCGTGACGGATGAACTCCCGGATGCGGCGGAGGATCTCGCCCGCCCGCAACGCCTCGTCGGCGATCAGGTCGACCGCGTCCAGGAGGGCGGCGGCGCTCATCTCCCCGGACCGGATGCCGCGCGCGCTGCCGCTGGCGTGGCTGACGATCGCCGTCAGGGGCTGGTCGATCTCGTGCGCCAGCCCCGCTGCCATGCCGCCGAGCGTGCTCAGCCGCGCCGCGTGGGCGAGACCTGCCTGGTGCTGGCGCGCACGGAGCTCGCGCTCCGCGGCCTCGACGCGCTGGCGCTGGCGCTGGTAGCGCTCCGCGGCGTGGGCCGCGTACACGGAGGCGAACGAGCCCACGAGCAGCGCCAGCGGCAGCGACGAGAGCCGCGACCCGCCTGCGATCGCATACCGGTTCCAGATGACGCAGCTCACCACGATCGCCTGCACCGCGAGCTGCGGCAGGACCCCCCACGGGAGCAGGGTCGCGGTCCCCATGCTGAGCACCATCAGGAGCACCGGCGTGGTCGCCGGATCGTCGGTCACGACGCCGGAGGCGGCGGTCATCACCGAGAAGACGGCGACGGCGAGCAACACCGCGCTCACCACCTGGGTGCGCGTCGCGGGACGTCGCAGCACCCGGAACAGGCCGATGGTCACCGCGATCATGAACGCCTTGAAGACGTACAGCGGGCCCAGGAGATCGGCGTGGAGGAACGGGTCGACGAGCGCGAACAGCGTGATCGACGTGAGGCTGAGCCAGAGGCCGACGCGCGCGCGCTGGGCGAGAAGCGCGACCGACTCGGACGGCTGATGACCTGCGGTTTCGACCGTGGGCATGGGCGACGTCGGCAGCCGAGGACTACCGCGACGCCTCCTTTATGGCAACGCCGTTCAGTGGCTCTGATCGAGCAGGACGGTACGTGCGTCGTTCAGGATGAGCGCCGGATGGAGGAAGCCAGTGCTGTAGACGTTGCGTACCCGGTGTCGTGCATCGACGAGGAACACCTTGAGCACGTGGCGGTAGAGACCGGTCCACGAGCCGTCCGCGAAGCGCAATCGTGCCACCGGCTGGCCGAAGTCCGCCAGCAGGGGCGTCAGCTCCGCCTCGTCTCGGGTGGTCGCGAAGGCCCAGTCGGTGCGCGGCTCGTGCAGGGCGCGCGCCGTCGCGAGGCGTTGCGGCGTGTCGCGCGCCGGGTCGAAGCTGACGGTGATCAGCCGGACCCGTCGTGCGAGCGCCGCGTCGGCGGCCAGCTCGCGATCGAGCTGGTGCAGGACGCCGAGGCTGACGGGACATCCCGTCGCCTCGGCGCAGCTGGTGTAGATGAAGGCGACGACCGCGACGCGCTTCCCGGCGAGGGCGTACAGGGTGGTCCGTCGGCCGTCGCTCCGTAGCAGGGGATGGTCGGCGATGTCGTCGATCGGCGGCAGCTGGTACGAGCCCGGCGGCGGCGGTGCGTATTCGGGCACGAAGCGACCGACGCCGTAGACGTACGCCAGATCGCTCGGAGCGACGCCGTGCTGCTGGCCCGGCGCGCCCCCGCCCGGTGACGCTCCGGCGAGCGCCAGCAGGAACGCCGCGGCCGCCGTCGCCCGCGTCACGGCGCCGTCGTGCCGGCGCGTGCCAGGCGAGAGCCGGCGGCCGAGTAGATCTGGTTGCGATAGAAGGCGTCCTGCCCGAAGTGCATGATGTGCGGGCGACCGAGCTTGGCCTCGAGGAAGTCGACGCTGAAGAGCGGGGCGAGACGTTTGCCGTCCCAGCGATACGCCTTCAGGTACTGCTCCCCGTCCGCTCCCTTCTTGTCCCAGTTCGCCAGCAGGGACGAGGTGACGTACAGGCGCTCCCCGTCCCAGGTCTCGGACACCATGTTGGCCTGTTTCCCGATCTTCTCCTTCATCGCCTCCTTCGGATGCTTCGGGGTCGGAGACGTCGAAGACGTGGAGCGTGCCGTCCATGAAGGTCGTGACGAAGAGCCAGCGGTCGTCGGCCGACAGGCTGATGTCGACCGCGAGCGGCGTCTTCTTCGGGTCGCCGATGTCTCCCACCGCCGTGGCGGCGAACGTCCCGTCGGGCTGCTGGGCGATGAGCCAGATCTTCGACGTCAGCGCGGTGGCGGTGAAGGCGTAGTTGTGCCGGGGCTGGAGAGCCCAGCGGATCTCGAGCGGGGCGCCAGGAACCTGCAGGGTCTGGATCGGCTTGCGCGCGTGGAAGTCCCAGACGACCATGGTGTTGCCGAAGTGCTTCATCGCCTCGGCGTCGCCGATCAGCTTCCCGAGGTCCGCCATGTAGTTGGTCTTGCCGGTGAAGGACGAGGTCAGCATGCGGTTCAGCCGCGGCTGCACGCGGACGTCGTAGCCGTACTCGGCGTTCTCGGGCATCCACACGGTCTGGATGAACTTGCCGTCGTTGTTGTACTCGACGAGCGCGGTGCGGCCGCCGTCGTCCTTCGAGTTGGAGAGGGCGGCGATGAGCATCCGGCCCGGCAGGGCGAAGAAGGTGTGCGGACCGACCACGCCCCCGCTGTCGGCGACGAACGTATCGATCGTCCTGACGAGCTTCGGGCCGGCGGGATTGCTGGCGACGTCGAAGACGTAGATCACGCTGTCGTCGAGGCCGCCCACCCAGAGATAGCGGCGGTCGTCGGTGAAGCCGGCATGGTGTGCCTCGTGGCGGCCGCCCACCGGGGTCGAGGACACCACCTTGCCGTACGTCGGCGAGCCGGGCCTGGCGCCGATCGTCACCAGCTTGTCGGCGCCGTCGCCCACGCCGTCGACGCCGAGCGTCCAGACGTAGACGTAGTCCTCCTGTCCGGTGATCTTCGGCAGATAGGGGGACATGCAGGTCTCGTCGGCCGGCGCGATGCGCGGGCCGACAACCACGGCCATCACCACGAGGAGCGCGACCCATCGTCGTGCCATAGACGTCACCTCCGCCGCCGACCCTACGCAGGGACCGCGGGCGAAGGCAATCCGTCGGTCAGCGCGCCGCGACGCCGAGCGCGGCGTCGGGTGCCGTCTCCTCGGCGAAGATGAACCGCGGCCGGAAGCGCAGGACGAGCACCGGCATGACGCTGAGCGCCGCCAGGCAGGACACCACCATGGCGGCCGGCATGAGCGTGCCGAACAGCCGCATGCCGAGGTACGGGGACCAGGCCATGCAGGCGAACCCCGCGGCGATGCTCGAGGCCACGAAGAGGACGGCGCGTCCCGAGGTCTGGAGCGCGACGCCCACGGCCTGGGCGTCGTCGCCCAGACGGTGGTGCTCCTCGCGCAGGCGAAAGAGGAAGTAGATCGCATAGTCGGCGCCGACGCCCGCCGCCATGGCGATGACCGACGCCGACCCCATGTCGAGGCGCACGCCGGTCCAGCCGAGCGCGCCGAAGAGCACGATCATGGTGACGACGATCGGGGTCACCACGTACAGGCCGGCCGCGGCCGAGCGCATGATCAGCGACGACACCAGGTAGATCACCGCCAGCACCACCAGCATGTTGAGCAGCTTGCCGTAGGTCGTGTGCTCGTTCACCGCCAGCACCGTCGGAGCGGCGCCGCCGGCGATGAGCACGTGCTCACCGGCGGGCGCGGGATGGGCGTCGACCCACTGCTGCAGGTGGCGCACCAGCGGACCGACCAGGGCGGAGTCGTCGGTGCGGAGGTACGCGGTGACCACGGAGCGCGACTGGGAGCGTTCGACGAAACGCTCGAAGGCAGGCGAATCGCCCAGGAACAGGAGTTGCGACACCATCTCCTGGTCGTCGGGCAGGCGATAGGGATGTGGGTCGTCGCTGACGAAGGTCTTGTGGAGCGACTTCACCAGGTCGACCTCCGACGCCGTGCGCACCACCAGCGGGTCGCGCTCCATCTCCTCCTGGAGCGCCGCGATGTGGCGCAGCACCGGAAGCGACTTCGTGCTCTCCGGGGGGCCGTCGTACAGCACGGTCATGGTCACGGTGCCGGGAAAGTGCTGCTCGAGCGCTTCCAGGTGCCGGCGCGACAGGCTGTCGGGCGGCATGTACTCGCGCGTCGGTCCGAAGGTGCGGATGCGCAGGACCCCGACGGCGGAGAGCGCGAGCACGATCGCCGTGCCGATCAGGACCGCCCGGCCGTGCCGTCGCAGCACGGCACGCTGAAGCGACGCGAGCACGCGCGCCGTCCAGCCGCCCTCCGTCGGCGCGTGCCGCGGCGCCGGCAGCACGGCGCGCAGCGCGGGGATGAAGGTCATCTCGAGCAGGACGGCGCTGCCGATGCCGTAGGCGCACGAGAGGCCCAGATTGGCGATCGAGCGGACGCCGAAGAGCGCCAGCGAGGCGAAGCCGAGCGCGGCCGTGAGCCCGGCCGCGACCATGACCGGACCCATCTTGACGGTCGACTCGATCACCGCGGCCTGGTTGTCGCCGGTGCGCACGACCTCCTCGACGTAGCGCTTGAGCATCTGCGCCGAGTGGGCGGCGGCGACCGCGATCAGCAGGATGGGCGCCGCCACGTTCCAGGAGTCGATCACGATGCCCGTGTGCCCCATGAGGCCCAGCGACCACACGGTGCTCAGCACCGCGGTGAGCATCGGGATGAGCATGCCCTGCACGTTGCGAAACGACGCCAGGAGCATGAGGGAGATCACCAGGAAGACGAGCGGGATGCGGCGTCCGATGAGGGCGGACTGCCCGAGATCGATCAACGCCATCATGGGCTCACCCGCGACGGAGAAGTCGACGCCGCGATTCGCGAAGGTGTCGGTCAGGTCGAGGACGCGTTGTGCGACGACGTGCGACTGCGGGCCCTCCCAGAAGTCGAGCACCACCAGCGCCGCCCGCTGGTCCGGCGTGACGAGCATGCCGCGCAGCTGCGGTTCGTCGTCCACCAGGCCGCGCAGCCGCGCGATCTCCTCGGGCGTCTTCGGCGGCTCGCGCATCAGGTAGTCGACACGCGTCGAGCCGCCGGTGTCCTCGACGTGGCGGACGCTGGGAGCCGCGAGGCTGACCACGTTCTGCGCCATGACGTCGGGAAGCCGGAGCGCGTCCAGGGTGAAGTCGTGAACCACCGCGAGGACCTCGGGCTGCCAGACGTCGCCGGTCCGGGGCACGATCCCGACCAGCAGGGTGCGGCGTCCGCCGAACTCCTTGCGGATCGCCTGATCGATCTGGACGAAGGGATGACCGGTGGGCAGGCTCGCCTCGACGCTGAACTCGGTGCGCAGATGGCGCATGCCGGAGGCGACCACGACCGTGGCAGCGACGACGAGGGCGAGGACGAGCCAGGCGCGGCGGACGAGCCAGCGGGCGTAGCGGTCGAGGAGGCGCATCGGCCCGCCATCTGTCCCGCTTCGCGCGTACGATGCAAGCCGCGCGCGATCCAGCCGGATGCGCGCCGTCGCGTCGGAATCTCGCGGTGTTACCTGGACGATGCGCCATCAGGGAGTGCCGTGGGCGAGCCCCTGGCGCACGCGGCGAACCCGCCGGCCGCGCCGGTAGCCCTGCACCGCGGCGACCGCCGCGCCGCCGAGGACGGCGGCGATGACCCACAGGCCGCCGTGCGCGAACACCGCGTCGTGTCGCGTGCGCAGCAGGAGGGCGACGGCGATGCCCGCGGCGAGCGATCCGAACGGCAGCTCGCGCCAGACCAGGTGCTGGCGTCCCGACAGGATGGCGGCGAAGGGGATCATCGAGGTGACGGCGAGGTAGGCCGCGTAGGGCTCGCCGCGCAGCCGCAGCAGCTTGCGGTCCTGATGCCATCCGCCGACCAGCCCGAGCACGGCGAAGCCGGCCGCGAAGACGGCTCCGGCGAGATGCGGCGCCAGCAAGGCATGCGCCGTGCCGATCAGCGCCACGGCGGCGAAGAAGGAGTGCCGCGTGATGCGCTCGAGCCCGCGGGGCGCCCCCGCGCCCTCGGCGAAGACGGCCATGGGCGAGCGCGGATAGACGACCAGCGAGGCGGAGCCGAGGGCGAACCCGACGACGATCAGCGTCACCAGGAGCCCGTGCAGCAGCGGCACGCCGGCGAGCGCGAGCCCGGCGGGCCCCTCCATCCGGTGCGCGGCGTAGAAGCGCACCAGCGCCGTGAAGGACAGGGCCGCCACGAGCGAGAACGCCGTCAGGTAGCCCTGCTCGCCCAGGCGCCCGACCAGGGCGTCGCGCGAGCGACGGGAGGCGAGCCCGAGGTGTGTCCCGATCAGGACGAGCCAGAGTGTGGTGGTACCGAGCACGGCGTCCATGACGACCTCCTGCCTTCAGCGGCGGCGCCGGTCGGGCATCTGACGAGCACCGCGGCGAGCCATGATGTACTGAACGTTTAGTAAATTCTGAACGTTCAGTCAACACGTCGGGTGCGAGAGGCGCCGCCCTGGTGCGGATCACGACGCCCGCGGCGGGCGGGCCGCTCGGTCCTGCAGGCCGAGGTCGCGCAGCATGCGGGTCAGGCTCTGGCGGTGCAGCCCGAGCGCCTCCGCCGCCACGCGCTGGTTGCCGCCCGACTCGGCGAGCGCGCGCCGGATGAGGCGGATCTTCAGCTCCCGCACCTGGTCCGCGAGCGGTGCGCTCGATGGCGCGCCGTTCGAGGGCGGCGTCGCCTGTCCCTCGAGCGGGCCGGGCAGACGCAGCACCTCGTCGTGGCTGAGCACGAGCGCGCGCTGGATGACGTTGCGCAGCTCGCGCACGTTCCCGGGCCAGGAGTACGCGCGCAGGGCTTCGAGGGCTTCGGCCGACACGGCCCGCACGCACGGTCCGAGGCGGGGTCCGTCCTGGCGGATGAAGTGCTCGACGAGCAGCGGGATGTCCTCGATGCGCTCGCGCAGCGGCGGGATGCGGAGCGGCACGACGTTCAGGCGGTAGTACAGATCCTCGCGGAAGCGGCCGGCCCGGACCTCGGACAGGAGATCGCGATTCGTCGCGCTGACGACCCGCACGTCGACGCGATGGACCTCGTTGCTGCCGAGGCGCTGCACCTCGCCCTCCTGCAGCACGCGCAGCAACTTGGCCTGCACCCCCAGCGGAAGCGTGTCGACGTCGTCGAAGAAGATGGTGCCCCCGTCGGCGACCTCGAAGCGACCGGCCTTGCGCGCGACGGCTCCGGTGAAGGCACCGCGCTCGTGGCCGAAGAGCTCGCTCTCGAGCAGCGGCTCGGGAAGCGCCGCGCACCCGATCTTCACCAGCGTGCGCTCGCTGCGCTGGCTGGCGGCGTGGAGGGCGTGCACCACCAGCTCCTTGCCCGTGCCCGTCTCGCCCTGGATCAGGATGGTGGCGTCGGTCGGCGCGACGCGCTCGGTCTGGGCGAGCACGGCGCGCAGCCCGGGGCTGGCGCCGACGATGCCCGTCACGTCGTGCGCCTGCTGCACCTCCTCCCTGAGATAGAGATTCTCCGCCGCGAGGCGCTGCTCGAGGCGTCGCACCTCCTCCCAGGCGCGCGCGTTCTCGAGCGCCACCGAGGTCTGCGCCGCCAGCGTCTCGAGGAGCCGCTCGTCGTCGCGCGTGTAGAGGCGGCCGTCCGTCCGCGCTCCGAGCAGGAACCCGCCGACGTGCGACGCGGTGGGAGGCAGCGGCGCGACGAGATGCACGCCGAGCTGGCGGGCGCGCTCCGCTGCCGGTCGCATGGCGGCGCCGTTCCCGTCGGCGGTGCGGGACTCGAATCGGGCCGGCGTCCCGCGTCCGAGAAGCGCGGCCAGGGGATCGCCCTGGGCGAGGACGAGCGCGGCGTCCGCCTCGCGTGGCGCCACCTCGCTGACGGGGCCGTCGCGGCTTCCCCACACCAGCCGCATGTTCGACGCGGCGACGGCCGGGGCGGCCGACTCGCGCAGGAAGCGCCCGAGGTCCGCCACCTCGCGCAGCCGGGCGAGCTCGCGGCTCGCGGCGTAGATGAGCTCGCGCGCCGCGCGCTGTCCGGGGAAGAGTGTGCGCTCGATCCCGCCCTCGACGGCGCGCCGGACGGGCGCCACCGTGAGGACCACCGTCACCGCGACGGCCGCGAGCAGCCCGGCGACGGCCCAGGCGGTGGTGTCGTCGACCATCCGCTCCAGCGCGAGGAAGAGAGCGAGGTAGACCCCGACGGCGCCGATGGCCAGGATGCCGGCGGTGAGGCCGCGCCGCACCACGCCGCCGAGGTCGAAGAGGTTCAGCTCGAGCATGGCGTAGACGACGAGGGCGCCGGACACCCAGAGCGGGACCAGGAACGCCGCCACCGGGAGCTGGAACGAGACCCAGCCCAGGTTGCCCGCGGCGAACAACCCGGCCGCCGCGGTCAGCGCGAGCAGGCTGGCGAAGACGACCCGCGCCTCGCGCCGTCGCAAGGGGTCGGCGCTGCGCCAGGCCGCGATCGCGTAGTTCGTCGTGAGGAACGTGAGCCCGGCGTTGCCGAGGCAGGCGAGCAACGGCATGGCGATCGGCGACCGGATGCCGAGCAGGACCATCTCGACCGCGGCCGCTCCGTAGATCACCGCCAGCGTCGGGCGGGGATGCGAGCGTAGCGGCTCGCGCACCTCGGGCATGATCATCGCGAGGTGCAACAAGGTGCCGATGGAGAGCCCGGCGGCGAGGAAGCCCCAGCGCGGCAGGTGATGCACGAGGTAGGCGTCGGAGGCGAGGAAGCCGAAGTTCACCGCCAGCCCGAGCTGGCCGAGGAAGAAGAGCCGGGTGGTGGTGAGATCGGGGCGTGCGAGCACCGGGAGGAGGCCGATGGCGATCCCGCCGAGGCCGCCGAGCAGGAGCGGAAGGAAGAGCTCGACGTAGTCGCCGGCGGTGAACACGGTGGTGGGCACGACGAAGTCGAGCGCACCGTGTCCCGCCCGCTGCACCGTGTAGCGCATCGGCGTTCCGGTCGCCGCGTGCTCGACGGCGGCGCGCACGCCCTCGGCTCCGGCGACCGGCACGCCGTCGACCGCGACGATTCGATCCTCGAAGCGAAGCTGGCGCGTGGCGTCGGCGAGCCGGAGCGGGGAGAGGGCGAGCGGAGCGACCGAGCCGTCCGGGTGCATGCCGAACCCGGCCCAGCGCCGCCCGACGAAGTCGAGCGCGTCGATGAAGACCAACCCGGCGATCACGGCCGCTCCGAGAGACAGGGCGCAGGCGCCCGCTCGGATTACCGCTGCGCTCGGCCACGCGGCCACGCCGCTCGTCTAGCGCCGCGCGACATCCCCGGCAACCCGCGCGGCAGCGTACGTCGGCCCGCTTCGCGGCGGGCGCTCGACCTTGCCGCCCCGGGAGCCTGTGATAGGCAAGGGCCCCGATGAAGCCGGTGCTCACCTCGCTCGTTCTCGCG
Organism: uncultured delta proteobacterium; assembly: GCA_963815115.1. Classification (GTDB taxonomy): domain Bacteria; phylum Desulfobacterota; class Binatia; order DP-6; family DP-6; genus CAVQLX01. The sequence continues at coordinate 449,522 of CAWFFN010000009.1, forward strand.
CTCGCCCTGGCCCTGGCGAACTACTGGGCGCTCTGGCAGCTCGGCGGCGCGCCGCTGTGCATCGCGTGCGCCCTGGTGCTCCTGGGCGGGCCCTTCGTGCTCGCGATCGCGCTCGCGAGCGTGCTGCCGCTGCTCGCGGCCCCGGCCGCGCCGGCGCAGGCGAAGCCCGCTGCCGCCGCCGCCCCGCCCAGGCCGAGCGAGCCGCCGGAGAATACGGCGCTCAGGCTGCTGGCGTCGCTCCAGGAGGACGGCAGGCTGGTCGACTTCCTCACCGAGGAGATCACGGCCTACTCCGACGAGCAGATCGGCGCGGCCACGCGCGGCATTCACGCGACCTGCGCCAAGGCCCTGCATGCCTGCGTGAAGCTCGAGGCCGTCCTCCCGGGACGCGAGGACGACACGGTCACCGTTCCGGCGGGCTTCGACCCTGCGAGCATTCGACTGACCGGCAACGTCCAGGGCGCGCCGCCGTTCACCGGCACGTTGCGCCACGCGGGCTGGCGCGCGGCCGGCATCACGATCCCCGTGCGCGCCGGACTCGACCCGAGGATCATCGCGCCCGCCGAAGTCGAGATCGCCTGACGCTTCATGGCCGGCGCCCGCTACGTGGTCGGCATCGACCTCGGGACGACGAACTGCGTCCTCGCCTACGTCGATACCCACCGGGCGGCGGCGGGTGCCGAGAGCCCGCCACTCGAGGTGCTCGCGGTACCTCAGCTCATCAAGCCCGGCGTGGTCGAGGCGCGCACGCAGCTGCCCTCGTTCGTCTACGTACCGGCGGCGAACGAGCTCAAGCCCGAGAGCGTCGCCCTGCCGTGGGGACAGCCGGAGCACGTGGTCGGGGAGCTGGCGCGTATGCGCGGCGCCGAGGTGCCGTCGCGCGTCGTCGCGTCGGCGAAATCGTGGCTGTGCTCGGTGGAAGCGGATCCGCGCGAGCCGATCCTGCCGTGGAACGCCCCCGCGGAGGTCGCGCGCCTGTCGCCGGTCGACGCCGAGGCGGCGTACCTCCGGCACCTGCGCGCCGCGTGGGACGCCGGCATGCCGGCGCCGCTCGCCGAGCAGGAGGTGTACCTCGCCGTGCCGGCGTCCTTCGACGCTGCGGCACGCGAGCTGACGGCACGTGCGGCCGAGCAGGCGGGGTTGTCGGGCGCGCGGCTCATCGAGGAGCCGCAGGCCGCGTTCTACGCCTGGCTCGCGGACAGCGAGGGTGCCTGGCGACAGGCGGTGACCGTCGGCGACGTCGTCCTGGTGTGCGACGTCGGCGGCGGGACCACCGATCTGACCCTGGTCGCGGTCGGCGAGGAAGACGGCAGCCTGGTGCTCGAGCGCAAGGCGGTCGGGGATCACATCCTGCTCGGCGGCGACAACATGGACCTGACGCTGGCCCACGCGGTGCGCGCGCGCCTGGCCGCCGCGGGGACGGCGCTCGACGACTGGCAGCTGCGCGGCATGGTGCACGCCTGTCGCGAGGCGAAGGAGCGCCTGCTGACTGCGAAGGCGCCCGCCGAGGCTCCGCTCGTGGTGCTCGGCCGCTCGCGCAAGGTCGTCGGCGGCGCGGTGCGTACGCAGCTGACGCGGCAGGAGGTGGAGGCGGCCCTGGTGGACGGATTCTTTCCATCGGCGGCCCGCGACGAGCGGCCGCAAGCGGCCCGCCGGGTCGGCCTCCAGGAGATCGGGCTGCCCTACGCGAGCGATCCGGCGATCACCCGCCACGTCGCGGCCTTCGTCGGCCGTCATCGCGACGTGGCGGCGGAGGGGCCCAGCGCCGTGCTGTTCAACGGCGGCGTCATGCGCGCCGATCGCTTCCGGAGTCGCATGGCGGAGGTGCTCGCGAGCTGGCGCGGCGACGGCGGCAGCGTGCGCGTTCTCGCCGGCGCCGATCCCGATCTCGCCGTCGCGCGTGGCGCGGCCACCTACGGGCTCGCCCGGCGTGGGCGCGGCGTGCGCATCCGCGGCGGCACCGCGCGAGCCTACTACGTCGGTGTCGAGACCGCCGCCCCGGCGGTGCCCGGCGTGGCCCCGCCGGTGAAGGCGCTGTGCGTGGCCCCGTTCGGGATGGAGGAAGGAAGCGAGGCGACCCTGCCCGACGTCGAGTTCGGGCTCGTGGTCGGCGAGCCGGCGTCGTTCCGCTTCTTCGGATCGTCGGTGCGCCCCGCGGACGTTGCGGGAACCGTGGTCGAAGGCTGGAGCGAGGGCGAGCTGGAGGAGCTGCCGCCGCTCGAGACGACCCTCGGCGACGGTGCCGAGGAGGGTGGCACGGTGCCAGTGGTGCCGGTCCGCCTCGAGGCGCAGGTGACGGAGGTGGGGACGCTCGCGCTCTGGTGCGTGGCGCGCGACCGGCGGCGCTGGAAGCTCGAGTTCAACGTCCGCGCTCGCTGATCGCGCATGCCCTCCCGCTATCTCGTCGGCATCGACCTCGGTACCACCAACACGGCATGCGCGTGGGTCGATACCCGCGCCGGGCGGCAGATCCATGTCTTCGACGTGCCGCAGCTCGTCGCGCCGGGTCAGGTCGCGCCCCGTGCCACCCTCCCGTCGTTCGTCTACCTCGCCGGGACGCACGACGTGCCCGCGGGCAGCCTGGACCTGCCGTGGGCTGCCGGACGCGAATTCTGCGTCGGATGGCTGGCGCGCGAGCAGGGCGCGCGCGTTCCCGGCCGGCTGGTCGCGTCGTCGAAGTCGTGGCTCTGCCACGGCGGCGTCGATCGCACGGCGGCCATCCTGCCCTGGGGTGGCGGTACGGACGTGCCCAAGATCTCCCCGGTCGACGCGGCGGCCCGCGTCCTGGCTCACCTGCGCGACGCGTGGGACGCGAGCTTTCCGGAGCCGCTGGCGGCGCAGGAGATCGTGCTCACGGTGCCCGCGTCCTTCGACGAGGTGGCGCGCGAGCTGACCGTCGAAGCAGCGCGCGCGGCGGGCCTTGCCGAGGCGGTGCTGCTCGAGGAGCCGCAGGCGGCGTTCTACGCCTGGCTGGTGGGTCACGAACGCGACTGGCGCGAGCGCGTCGCGGCGCTTCCGCTGGTCCTGGTGGTCGACGTGGGCGGCGGCACCACCGACCTCTCGCTCATCACCTCGCGCCAGGGACGGGGTGAGCTGGCGCTGGAGCGCGTCGCCGTCGGCGAGCACCTCCTGCTGGGCGGCGACAACATGGACATCGCGCTGGCGCGCGGGCTCGAGGCGCGCCTCGTTCCCGACGGCCAGCTCGACCCGATGCGCTTCCACGGACTGGTGAGCCAGTGCCGCTCCGCCAAGGAAGCGCTGCTGGGAGCCGGCGCGGGCGAGACGGCCCGCATCACCGTCGCCGGCCGCGGCGGCGGCGTGATCGGCGGTGCGCGCAGCGCCGATTTGACGCGCGCCGAGGTCGAGCAGACGGTGCTCGACGGCTTCTTCCCTGCCGTGCCGGCCGATGCGCGGCCGCGGCGCGCCTCGGGTGCCGGATTGCGCGAGTGGGGGCTGCCGTTCGCGGCCGACGCCGAGATCACCCGCCAGGTGGCGGACTTTCTCTCGCGCCAGCGCGAGGCCGCGGGACAGCCGGAGCGTGCGCTCGTCCGGCCCGACGCGCTGCTGTTCAACGGCGGCGCGTGCGAGCCGCCGGCCGTCCGGGCCCGGATCGCCGAGGTGATCGGCTCGTGGCATGCACCCGACGGCGGCTGGAAGCCCGTGATTCTCGAGGGCGAATCGCTGCAGCTCGCCGTGGCGCGCGGCGCCGCCTACTTCGGTCTCGTGCGGCGCGGCCTCGGGGTCCGCATCGGCAGCGGGGCGGCGCGCAGCTACTACCTGGGTCTCGGCGACGAGAGCGCGCTGTGCCTCGTTCCGCGCGGCATGGAGGAAGGGGAAACGGCCGCCATCGAGGGACACGACCTCGAGCTGCTCACCAACCGCCCGGTCGCGTTTCCGCTCTTCACCGCCACCGATCGCAGCGGGGAGCAGGCCGGCGATCTCGTGGCGGTCGGGGGTGCGGCGCTCGGGCAGCTTCCGCCCATCCGCACCGTGCTGCGCTTCGGGCGCAAGCTCGAGGAGCGCGCGCTGCCGGTGCAGCTCGAGGCGCAGCTCACCGAGATCGGCACCCTCGCCCTGTGGTGCCGGTCGCGCACCACCGACCATCGCTGGCGGCTCGAGTTCCGCCTGCGCGACACCGTCGGGGCCGAGGCTCCGTCGCCGCAGGCGGCGGGCGCGCTGGTAGTCGACGCCGGTCGCGTCGCGGCCGCCGCGGCCCTGCTGCGCGCAGCCTTCGAGGGCACCGACGATCCGGTCACGCTCTCGCGCCGGCTCGAGGACGCGCTCGACGCCGCGCGCGACGCGTGGCCCCTGCCGGCGATCCGTGCGCTCTGGGACGTCCTCTGGACGTACGAGAAGGCTCGCGGCCGGGGTCCGGACCACGAGGCGCGCTGGCTCAACCTGGCCGGCTTCCTCCTGCGCCCGGGCTTCGGGGATGCCGGAGACGAGATCCGCGTCAACCGGCTGTGGCGCGTCCTCGGAGAGGATCTCCGCCACGGCCGCGCGACGCAGTGTCGGGCGGAGTGGTGGAACCTGTGGAAGCGGGTCGCGGGCGGGTTGAATGCCCGCCAGCAGCAGCATCTCCTCCAGCTGGTATCACCGGCCCTGCTGCGCAGGGGAAAGCCGAGGGGTCCGCGGCCGGGGCCTCAGGAGATGCGCGAGATGTGGCAGGCGGTGGGAAGCTGCGAGCGCCTGTCGTCCAGCGCGCGCGCCGAGCTCGCCGAGCAGCTGGCGGCCGAGGCGGCCCGCGGTCGCACGACCGAGCAGGAGCTGTGGGCCCTGGCCCGGCTCGGCGCGCGTGTCCCCGTCTACGGTCCGCTCAACTGCGTCGTGCCGCGGGAGCGCGCGACCGCCATCGCGGAGCGCCTGCTCGCCTGCGCCTGGCCCCGGGAGGAGGCCTACGGGTTCGCGCTCGCCCAGGTCGCGCGCGCCTCGGGCGACCGCGAGCGCGACCTGGACCCGGCGCTGCGCGAGCGCGTCGCCGGACGGCTCGAGCCGCTTGCGGACGGCGTCCACCTCGCCCGGGTGGTGCGGGAGCCCGTCGCGCTCGAGGCCCGGGAAGAGGCGCGACTGCTCGACGAATCGCTCCCCGCGGGACTGCGCCTGCGCGCCTGACGCGCTCCGAGCGCACTGGAGAGAGATGCCGGCCTCACGTACCCTTGGCGCGATGCGTCTACCGGCAGACGAGCTGGCCGAGCCAGGTTTGCTGAGGCAAATCACGGCCTTGGCGCTGATTCCGGCGAACGCCGCCGGGGCCGCGGCGGTCTATCTCTACTTCAGCTACCTCGACCCCTGGGGAGGCCGCCCCCAGCCCGATGCGGCGACGGCGTTCCTCCTCTTCGCGGCCATCACCGGCGTCCTGCTCGTGGTCACGACCCGCCTCGGCGACCGCTGGACCCGTCCCGTGCACCGCTGGTCGCGCCGGCTGCGGGCCGGGGCTCCCCCCGCGACCGTACCCGTCGAGGTGCGCCGGCGCGTCCTCAACGCGGCCCTGATGATCGGGCTCCTCAGCCTGGCGGCCTGGTTCGCTGCCGGGCTCTTCTATCTGGTGATTCTCGGGGTGGGCTACCGGATCGGCGCGTTCGAGACGCTCCGGATCTTCCTCAGCATCGTGCTCGTCGGCGGTCCGGTCGCCTCTGCGCTGGCCTTCCTGGTGAGCGAGTACCACTGGCGGCGCGAGATCCCCTCTTCTTCCCCGACGGCGACCTGGAGCGCGCCGGCGTGCTGCGGCTGCCGATCCGCATCCGCCTCCTCGTCACCTTCCTCCTCACCTCGATCCTTCCGCTCCTGCTCATGCTCACGCTCGATCTCAGCCTGCAGCGGCGCGTCCCCGAGACGCTCGCCGTGGTCTGGCGGGAGCTGGTGCGCGCGCAGCTCTTCCTGGTCGGGATCACGGCGGTCGCCTCGACGACCATGGCCTTCCTCGTGGCCCGCTTCGTCCATCGGCCGATCCAGGCGCTGCGCCACGGCATGGCGGAGGTGGCCGCAGGCAATCTGACGACGCGGGTGCCGGTGCGCAGCACCGACGAGCTCGGCGAGCTCAACTGGCACTTCAACGCGATGGTGGAGCAGCTCCGCCTGGCCGCCCAGGCGCGCGAGCTCTTCGGGCGCTACGTCAGCCCCGCCGTGGCGCGCCAGGCGCTGGAGCGCGGCGACGGCCTCGACAGCACCGTGGTGCGCGCCACCGCGATGTTCGTCGATCTGCGCGGCTTCACCGCCCTCGCGCAGCGCGCCGCGGTCCAGGACGTGGTCCGGGTCCTGAACACGTTCTACGCCACGGTGGAGCGGGTGTGTGATCGCGAGAGCGGCGTCGTGACGCAGTTCCTGGGCGACGGCGTGGTGGTGGTCTTCGGCGGGCCGCTGCGACCGGCGGACGATCACGCGCGACGGGCCGTGCGCGCCGCCATCTCACTCCAGTGGGCGCTCATCAACCATCCCGCCCTGCCCGGTCTGGGACGGCTGCAGGCCGGCATCGGCATCTGCACCGGCGACATGGTGGCCGGCAACATCCGTGCGAACGAGCGCGTCGTCTACACCATCGTCGGCGACGCGGTGAACCAGGCGGCGCGGCTGCAGGTGAAGACGCGCGATCTCGGCAGGCCGATCCTCGTGACCGCCAGCACGCGTGACGTGCTGGGTGACTCCGACGGAGTGTGGCTCCGTCCCTGCGGCGCGCTCCCGCTGCGCGGCATCGAGGCGCCCGTGGAGGTCTTCGCTGTCGAGATCTGACCGCGGGGCGTTGTTCGCAAAGCTGGTCAGACGCTTCGCGAACGCGGTATCGAGTCCGGCCATGGTCCTCGGACGATTCGCAGTGGCCGCGGTCATCGTGCTCGTAGCCGCGCTGGCATCCGCGCCGGCGCGCGTTCCCGAGCGCCGCTGCCAGGCGGCGATCTCGGAGGCGGGGCGGCGGCTCTTCGACGCCTCCCTCATCACCCTCGCCTCGTGCCGGCGCGCGATCGCGCGCGGTGCGCTGCCGGCGGGAACCGACTGCGCTGCGGTGCGAGGGACGACGCGGAAGCAGGCCAGTGCCAAGGCAGATGCCGCGCGCCATCTGCGGCGAGCCTGCAGCGATGCCGAGGTCGTCTCGCTGGCTCCGGCCGGCGCGTGTGCGGGCACCGGGACCGTCGCCGGCCTGACGACGTGTCTCGCCGGGAGCAATGCGGCCGACGCCGAGGCGCTGCTCGCGGTCGCCGATGCCGCGCATGGCTCCCTACCGCGCGCCGCGCGCAGGTGCGCCGCGCGGGCATCCCTCCATGTCCGGCGCTTCGCGCTCGAGCGCGTGGGGCTGATCCAGCGGTGCAAGCAGGGCCCTGCGCACCTGCGCCTTCCGCCCGGCGAAACGTGCAGCAGCGAGCCGGATACGCAACGGCGGATCGCGCGCCGGCGCTCCCGTGCAGCGGACCGGATCGCCGCCGCCTGCAGCCCGCCCGCCCTGTCCGCGACCCCCTTCGGCGCGCCGTGCGACGCGGCGGCGAGCGGCGCGGGCCTGGCCGAGTGCCTGCTCGAGCAGGCAGACGCCGCCGCGGGGGAGGCGATCGCGACGGAGTTCCGTGACCCCGGCGCGTGCGGGGACTCGGCGGACGCGGTCGAGCAACGGGTCGATGCGCTCCTGGCAGACATGACGCTCGCGCAGAAGCTCGATCAGATGCGCGGAAAGACGCTCGGCACCGGCGGCTGGCGCACCCCGGACGAACCGTCGCTGGGGCTCCCCGGCTTCGGCATGCTCGACGGTCCGCGCGGCGTGAGCGCGCTCATCGGCGGGCACGCGACGGCGTTCCCGGTGGCAGTCGCACGGGGGGCGTCCTGGGATCCGGCGCTCGAGGAGCGCGTGGGCGAGGCGATCGGCGCCGAGGCGCGCGCCAAGCAGGCGAGCGTGCTGCTCGCGCCGACGGTGAACATCCTGCGGCACCCGCGCTGGGGGCGGGCGCAGGAGACCTACGGCGAGGACACGCTGCACCTCGGCCAGATGGGCGCCGGCTTCGTCCGCGGCGCCCAGCAGCACGTGATCGCGAGCGCGAAGCACCTGGCGCTGAACAGCATCGAGGACACGCGGCTCGATCTGAACGTCACCGTGGACGAGCGCTCGCTGCGTGAGGTCTACCTTCCCCACTTCCGCATCCTGGTTCAGCAGGCGCACGTGGGCTCGGTGATGGCGGCGTACAACTCGGTGAACGGCCAGTACTGCGCGGAGAACGTCCACCTGCTGCACGACGTCCTGAAGGGCGACTGGGATTTCCAGGGCTTCGTCGAGTCGGACTGGATCTTCGGCATGCACGGGACGGCGACCTCGGCGAACGCCGGGCTCGACATCGAGATGCCGGTGCCCAACTTCTACGGGCCGCCACTGGCGAGCGCGGTCACGGCCGGGACGGTCTCGCAGGCCGTGATCGACGATGCCGTGCGCCGCGTCCTGCGCGCCAAGCTCTGCTTCCGCCTCGACACCGATCCGCCCGTCGCCGACCCCGCCACGATCGAGAGCCCGGCGCATCTCGACCTCGCGCTCGAGGCGGAGCGCGAGGGCATCGTGCTGCTGAAGAACGCCGGTGCGTCACTCCCGCTCGATCGCGCCCGGATGCGATCCGTGGCCGTCCTCGGCGGCCTCGCCGCCACCGTCAACCTCGGCGACCACGGCAGCAGCGACGTGTCCCCGTCCTTCGCCGTCACGCCTCTCGACGGCATCCGGAGCCAGGCCCCCGGCGTCAGCGTGACCGACCTCTCGGCGTCGACGATGTCGGATGCCGATCGCGCGACCGTGGCATCGGCAGACGCGGCCGTCGTCGTCGTGGGGCTGACCGCCGACGACGAGAGCGAGCGCGTCTTCACCGTCGGCGATCGGAAGTCGCTCGACCTGTCGCCGGCGCAGAACGAGCTGGTCGCGACGGTGGCCGCCCTCAACCCGCGCACGATCGTGGTGCTGGAGGGCAGTGGCGCAGTCACGATGCCGTGGGTGAACGACGTCGGCGCGATCCTGATGGCGTGGTACCCCGGGCAGGAAGGAGGACGGGCGATCGCGGACGTGCTGTTCGGCGACGTCAATCCGTCGGGAAAGCTGCCCGTCACCTTCCCGGTCCGCGAAGCCGACCTGCCGCCCTTCGACGACCACAGCACGCAGGTGACCTACGGCTACTTCCACGGCTACCGCTGGGTCGATCGCCTGGGCATCGCGCCCCTCTTCCCGTTCGGCTTCGGGCTCTCCTACACCACGTTCCGCTACGCGAACCTGACCCTGGAGCGCTCCAGCTTCTCGCCGGCGGGACGGCTGCGCGCCACGGTGGAGGTGACGAACACGGGGAGCGTCGCGGGTGACGAGATCGCGCAGCTCTACGTGAGCTATCCCGGCTCCCGGGTGGAGCGCGCGGTCCAGGACCTGAAGGCCTTCGCCCGCGTGCACCTGGAGCCGGGCGAGACGCGGACGGTCGTCTTCGGGGTTCGCGCCGCGGATCTCGCGTACTGGGACGTCGCCGCCGGTGGGTGGACGGTCGAGCCGACGACCTACGGCGTTCGCGTCGGCGGATCGTCGAGGGACCTGCCTCTCGAAGCGACCTTCACGGTCGCCCGGGACGCCCAGCCATGAGTGGACGGCGATCGCCGCTCGCCCTCGTGGCGGCGCTGGCCCTGCTCGCCGTGGGCCGCACGGCAGCGGCCGCGTTCCCGGTGGGCACGACGACCCGCACCTTCACCACCACCTCGGTCGGCGGCACGCCACGAACCCTGAGCACCATCCTGTGGTATCCGGCGGTCCGGCGCACCGGCACGCCCGACGCGCTCGGGCTGCGCGACGCGACGGTGCGCCGCGGCCGCTTCCCGCTCGTCGTCTTCATGCACGGGACCTGCGGCCTGCCGGACGAGGCCACGTACCTGACGAAGGGGCTGGCGAGCCAGGGATTCGTGGTCGCGGCGCCGGCGCATCCCGGGCTCACGCTCGACGACCTTCCGGGCTGTCTCTCGCTCGGAGCGACGATCGAGGCGGGGGCGAACGCCCTGCCCGACGTGCGTGTCGTGATCGACGCGATGCTGGCCGAGGCCGGCGACCCTTCGTCACGCTTCGGGAAACGTCTTCGGCCCGACGCCATCGCAATGGCCGGCCTGTCGTTCGGTGGCTGGGCCACCCTGCTCGGGGCGCAGGAAGAGCCCGGCGTGCGGGCCGCGCTCGCGCTCGTGCCGGGAGGAACCGCGCTGCTCCCGCCCGGCGACATCGCCGTCCCGACGATGGTGATCGGCTCGGAACGCGATCAGGTGGTCGGCTTCGCGGAGTCGGAGACGGCCTACCAGCGGCTGGCGGGCCCGCGCTTCCTCGTCGAGCTGCTCGGGGGCAACCACCTCAGCGTCGTGGATTCGTGCTCCAACCTCTGCGTTCCCGGGGACATCTCGCAGGACGATGCCCACCGTCTCGTCCTGCACTACGCCGTGCCGTTCCTGCGGCGCTACGTGGCGGGACGAGCGGTGGCAATCCGGCGGCTCGCGCGCCCCGTGCGGGGCGTCACGGTCGAGGCCGAGCAGCGGCGCAGGTGACGTCCGGCCGACCTCACGCGTCGGCGGCCGACGAGAGCTTCTGGAGCCGGTCGACGGCCTCGAGATACTCCTGCACGAGATCGTAGATCACCTCGCGCACGGGGCGCACGCGGTTCATCTGTCCGACGATCTGGCCGACCGGGTTGAACATCACGTCTCTCGCCTTGTCGGCATAGCGATGGACGCGTGCCACGGCGTCCGCGGTGACCATGAACTGGAGCGGCATGCCGAGCGGCTTCGGGGAACCGGGAGCCTCCCAGGCCTCGGTCCAGTCGTTGCGCAGCATGCGGCACGGCTTGCCGGTGAAGGAGCGCGAGCGGACCGTGTCCCTGCTGCTGGCGGCGAGAAGGGCGTCACGCTGTGCGGGCGGCGACTCGGCCTCCTGGACGGTCAGCCAGATCGAGCCCGTCCACACGCCCTGCGCGCCGACGGCGAGCGCCGCCGCGATCTGGCGGCCGGTGCCGATGCCGCCTGCGGCCAGCACGGGGGTGGGCGCGACCGCGTCGATCACCTCGGGCCACAGCACGACGCTGCCGATCTCGCCGGTATGCCCGCCGCCCTCGGAGCCCTGGGCGACGATGATGTCGACGCCGGCGGCCTGGTGCGCGCGCGCCTGCTTCGATGAGCCGCAGAGCGCCGTCACCAGGCGCCCGGAGTCGTGGATGCGATCGATGACGTCGGCCGGCGGCGTGCCGAGGGCATTGGCGATGAGGCGGACCTTGGGATGACGGAGCGCGACGTCGATCTGGGGATTGGCCGTCGCGGCCGTCCAGCCCAGCAGCTCGCCGACGGGCCGCTCGCCCTCGGGCAGCCTCGGGACGCCGTGGTCGGAGAGAAGCTTGTCCGCGAAGCGACGATGCTCCTCGGGGACTGCCGCCCGCAGCATCTCCTCGAGCTTCTTGGGATCGACCTCGCCCATGCCCTCGTACTTGCCCGGGATGACGACGTCGACGCCGTAGGGCCGGTCGCCGACGTGCTCGTCGATCCAGCGGCACTCGACCTCGAGCTGGTCGGGGGGAAACCCGACCGCGCCGAGGACGCCCAGACCGCCGGCGCGGCTGACGGCCGCGACGACGTCGCGGCAGTGGCTGAACGCGAAGATGGGAAACTCGATGCCCAGGCGATTGCAGAGCTCGGTGCGCACGATGGACTCCTCTCCGATCCCCCTGGCCATTCGGGGGTGTCATCCTGTAAACCTCGACGTGACATGTCGTCAACCAGGAACGGGAAGCCCGGCCGGCCCCGACCCCGCGGCCGGGGTGCGCCGGCCAGGCTGGCGTCGGGCGAGCGGCGGAGAGACCTCCTGCGCGTCGCCGCCGACCTGCTGACGCGGCACGGAGTCGACGGGGTGCAGATGGCGGAGGTGGCGACGACCGGCGGGGTGAGCCGCCAGCTGGTCTACCGCTTCTTCCCCAGCCGGCCCGCGCTCCTGCGGGGCGTGCTGGAGGATTTCGCCGCCGCGCTGACCCGCGAGTTCGGCCGCCATGCCCTGGATCGCCTGCCGGCGGACATCGAGGAGGCGACGCAGGTGTACGTGGAGGCGGTGTGCGACACCATCGGGGCCCAGGGAGTCGGTGCCTGGCACCTGCTCGACTCGAAAGGTCCGGATCGGGAGATCGGGCGCCTCGGCCAGGAGATCATGCAGCGCCTCATCCTCCCCTGGCACACTCGCATCTCGCGGGTGACGGGAAGCGGGGAGCGCGAAGCGGCGATCGTCGCGCGCATGCTGGTGGCGGCGGCGCGAGCGACGCTCGATCTGTGGTGCAGCGGCGAGATCTCGCGCGAGGAAGCCGTCAGGCACGCGACGCGCGGGGTGACGGCGCTCCTCGCGACCCTGCCGCCGCCGTCCGCTCGCCACGACCGGCTCGCATGGCGTCCGCCGACACGCCCGCGGTCGACTCGACGATCCGGATCGCCGCCCGCGTGACCGGCTCCAGGCTCGGGCGGTGGATCTTGTCCAGCGTGTCCATCGCGTCGAAGAGGTAGAACGGCGCGGTCAGGAAGTTCACCAGGGGGACGTCCGCGAGATGGAACGGTCCGCCGTCGGTCGTCGGGTGCGGGCCGAAGATGTCGGGCGGGAGCACGAGCGAGCGCGTCAGACCCTCCGCCTCGATGGCGTGGCGGACGGCGCCCTCCAGCCGCGGGATGCGGCTGGTGAACCACCAGCGCGCCTCGGGGTGCCCGGTCGCCGCGAGCACCCCGTCGCGCTCGGCGAGCTCGCTGGCGGCGTGCTCGAGATGGACCTCGAGCACCACGCGGGCGAGCGCGTCGCGATGTCTCGCGATGAAGGCATGCACGCCGGCGCCGCCGGCCATGTGACCGGCGTTCAGCAGGAAGACGAGGCGGTGCGGGCGCGCGGCCTGCGGCAGGCGCGACCAGTACGCGGCCTGCGCGAGGACCAGCGCGACGCCCGAGCCGTCCTCGACCGCCGAGGCCCAGGGCCCGTCGTGGTGCGACCCGATGATGACCGCCTCGTCATCGGCTCCGGGAAGCTCGCCGACCACGTTGTCGCTGGTGATGGTCTCGCGGGCGGCGTCGATCTCGAGCCGCGCCCGCACCGGTCCGCGCTCCGCGAGCGCTCGCAGGCGCGTGCCGTCGCTTCCCCGGATCCAGACGCCGGGAATCGGCCGCGCGACCCCGTCGTAGGGGACGTAGTAGTCCTTCGAGTCGCCCGGGTAGTCGCGCAGGACGCCGACGAAGCCGGCGGCGCCCGCCGCGATGGCGGGCTCCATCACCGCCATGAACTCGTGGCCGAACGGCAGGATCTGCGCGGCGCCGGCGAACGACTCCTCCGGGTCGTACGACCAGGTGGCGCGGCCGGCGAGCGCGGCGTGCGGCATGCGCATGAGGGAGACCTCGTGCAGTGCGATGGCGCCGCGCACGCGTTCGGGCGCTGCCGGGTCGAACGGCACCAGCGCGGCCTCGGTTCCCCGCGTGGCGCTCGCGTGGGGAAGCGGGAAGCAGTCGATCGCCCGGGATTCTCCCTCGCCGCCGACGGTCAGCGCGCACCGCTTCGGTTCCCAGTAGGGCAGCGTGACCGGTTCGCGCCGCACGTCCTCCAGGCCGAGCTCGCGCAGCGTCCGTTCGGTCCATCCCTCGGCCCAGCGGTCGGCCGGATACCCGGGCCGGCGGATGCCCCGGCTGAAGACGTCCTCGATCCAGCCGAGTATCCGGCGCTCCGGGGGAACGAGATCGCCGCGCATCGTGCGCCAGCCTCTGCCGTCGGCGACCCGCGGGTGTCAAGCGAATGGCGGCCGCTTGTGGCCACCGGCGGGCGAGTGCTAGGCGGGCGGCGGGAGGATGAAGCGCACCCTCAGGTTCATGCTCGTGGGCGCGATCGTCGGCGTGCTGGTGGCGTCGGTCGTCGTTCCGCCGCTGCTGATCTGGTACAACGAGCCGGGCGCGGTCACGCCGGGACATCAGACGGAGATGATCTGCAACGTCCCGACCCTGATCCGCTACACCACGAGGCGGCTGCTCCTCGGCCAGGTGATCGGCGGCGTGCTAGGCGCGATGTTCTTTCTCGTGATCACCAGCGTCGCCAGCCGGCGCGAGGATCGAATCGCTCCCGCCTGAGCGGCCCGCGTACCTGGGTCGACGCGCGCCATCCCCCACGCGGCCCTTCGTCCGCCGTACTTGCCGCTCGGCGGACGGGCGGGCATCCTATCCGGCTCGATGCTGTCGCTGGCCGGAGTGAGCAAGCGCTACGGGTCGCAGGTAGTGCTCGACGAGGTGAGCTGGGGCGTTCCCGATGGTGCCCGGGTGGGCCTCACCGGCCCGAACGGTGCCGGCAAGTCGACCCTGCTGCGCATCCTGGCGGGCGAGCTGGAGGCCGACGGCGGGACCATCGCCTTCCCGCGCGGCGCACGCGTCGGCCATCTGCCGCAGCACATCCTGGGGCTCGGAGGCGAGAGCGTCCTCGGCCACGCCCTCGCCGCCTTCGCCGATCTGCACGCGCTCGAGCAGCGTCGCGCCGACCTGGAGCATCAGCTCGCCACCGTCGATCCACAGCGCGAGGAATACGCGGCCATCATGGATCGCTACGTCGCGGTGTGTGGGGAGTGGGATCACCGCGGCCGCTACGACGTCGAATCGGAGACCGAAGCCGTGCTGCACGGGCTCGGCTTCACCGACGCGGATCTCGACCGGGACCTCGCCGAGCTGTCCGGCGGCTGGCAGATGCGGGCGGCGCTGGCGCAGCTCCTGCTGCGTCGCCCCGACGTCCTGCTGCTCGACGAGCCGACGAACTATCTCGACCTCGAGGCGCGCACCTGGCTGGAGGAGTTCCTGGTCGCCTACCCCGGCACCCTCATCATGGTGGCGCACGATCGCTACTTCCTCGACGTCGCGGTCGATCACATCGCCGAGGTCCTGCACGGCAAGGTCACCGACTACCCGATGAACTACAGCCGCTACCTCGACGAGCGCGAGACGCGCCTCGAGCAGGCCCGCCTCGCCTACGAGACGCAGAGGGAGGAGATCGAGCGCATCGAGGCGTTCATCTCCCGCTTCCGCTACCAGGCCTCGAAGGCGGCGCTGGTGCAGAGCCGCGTGAAGCAGCTCGAACGCCTGGAGCGATTGCCGCCACCCGACGGCCACGACCGCACCCTCAAGATCCGCCTGCCGGAGGCGCCGCGGGGCGGACGGGTCACGCTCGCGCTCGAGGGCGCCCGCCAGCGCTACGGCGAGCGCGAGGTGTACGGCGGCATCGACGTCACCATCGAGCGCGGCACCCGCGTGGCGCTCGTGGGACCGAACGGGGCGGGCAAGACGACCCTCCTCAAGATGCTCGCCGGCGTGCTTCCCCTCGACGGCGGGACGCGGACCGTCGGGCACAACGTCCGGATCGGCTACTTCGCGCAGGATCACGCCGAGGCGCTCGACATGAGCCGGAGCGCTCTCGCTGAGGTGATGAGCGTGGCCACGATGGAGACTGCGCCGCACGTACGCGGGCTGCTCGGCGCCTTCCTCTTCTCGGGCGACGCGGTGGAGAAGCGGGTCGGCGTGCTCTCCGGCGGCGAGCGCAGCCGCCTCGCGCTGGCCAAGCTCCTGCTCGAGCCGATGAACTGCCTGCTCCTCGACGAGCCCACGAACCATCTCGATCTCACCGCCAAGGAGATCCTGCTCGACGCCCTCCTCGCCTACCGCGGCAGCATCGTCATCGTGGCGCACGACCGCTACATCCTCGACCGGCTGCCGTCGCAGATGATCGAGGTCGGCCACGGCCGCGCGACGCGCTACCTCGGCAACTACGAGGACTACCTGCGCCAGAAGGCCGCGGCCGAGGAGGCCGCGGTGGCGGCAGCGGCGCGTCCGTCGAAGGCGCCGGCGCGGGCGCGCTAGGATGCGCGACCCGAGACTTCGTCTCGGGTCGAGGGGGGAGCGAGCGTGTGGCGTTGGGTGGATCGGCGGACGTCGTGCCGCGGCCGGCAAAGCCGGCGCGGCAGAACGTGGCACGCCCGAGGCCCGACCCGGCGGAGTCTCGGGGCGCGCGCAGCTAGCCGTGCGCGCGGACCGCGGCGCAGCGGCCCGCGCCGAGCAGCCCGGCCTGGTCGTTCAGCACGACGCGCACGGGCATCGATTCGAGCAGCGGGCGCATGCGTCCCTTGGCCAGGAAGCGCGCGCGGAAGGTGCCGTCTTTCAGCTTGGAGACGATGCGCGGCGCGATGCCGCCGCCCAGGTACACCCCGCCGGTGGCCATCACCTTGAGGGCGGCGTTGCCAGCCTCGGAGCCGTACAGGCCGACGAAGCGGTGCAGCGCCTCGACGCAGAGCGGGCTCTTCTCCTCGAGCGCCATGCTGGAGATGGTCGAGCCGGGGTCGTCCTGGCGGAGCGCGTCCGCGAGCCACGCCGGCTCCTCGCCCCGGCCGGTGTCGCGCAGGAACTCGTAGATCGACACCAGGCCCGGCCCCGACACGACGCGCTCCCAGCTCACGTGTCCCCCGAGGCGGCGCCGGAGCCAGGCGAGCAGCTCGGCCTCGACGTCGTCGTCGGGAGCGAAGTTGGCGTGGCCGCCCTCGGTGGCGAAGGGATGATGGCGCTGGCCGTCCCAGTACAGTCCCGCCTCTCCGAGGCCGGTCCCGGCGGCGACCACCGCGACGTTGCCCGCCGCGTCCGGGGCACCCGGCGACAGCTCCGCGAGCTCGTGCCCCTCCAGCGCCGCGAGACCCCACGCCGTCGCCTCCAGGTCGTTGATCACCCAGGTGCGAGCGCCGAGCTCGCGGGCGAGCTCGGCGGCGTCGATGACCCACGGCAGGTTCGTCGCCACGCTGCGCCCGTTCTTCACGGGACCGGCAACGCCGAAGCAGGCCGCGCCGACCCGCACGCCCGTCTCCTCGAGGAAGCGGCGCACGATGACGACGAGCCCGTCGTGCTCGCGGCTCGGATAGGTGTGATCGGGAGCATCGCCAGGCCGCCGCCCGTCGTCGTCGAACACGGCCAGCCGCGTGTGTGTGCCGCCGATGTCGCCGCCGAGGATCATGGTGCCTGGGGCTGGACCCAGGCACGGCCGTCACGCGCCACAAGCTCCTCGGCACATTCCGGGCCCCATGTCCCGGCGGCGTAGCTCGGAAACTCCACCGCCGAATCGGCCGCCCAGACGTCGAGGATGGGCGTCGCGACGCGCCAGGCCGCATCGATCATGTCGGCGCGGTGGAACAGCATCGCATCGCCGACCATGCAGTCGTAGAGGAGGGTCTCGTAGCCCGTGCTGCGGCTCTCACCGGCGAGGTCGCTGTAGGCGAAGGACATCTCCACCGGCGCGACGCGCACCATCGGACCCGGGCACTTGGCGTGGAAGTGGAGCGAGAGGCGCTCGTCGGGCTGCACGTGGATGGTGAGGCGGTTCGGCGCCTGCTGCTGGGCGGCGGGCAACAGGAGCAACGGTGCGCGGCGGAACTGGATGGTGATCTCGGTGTCGTGCATCGGCAGGCGCTTGCCGGTGCGCAGGTAGAAGGGTACCCCGGCCCAGCGCCAGTTCTCCACCTCGAATCGCGCCGCTGCGAAGGTGTCGGTCGTCGAGTCGGGAGGGACGTCCGGCTCCTGGCGGTAGCCCGGCACCGGCTTGCCGTCGATCGTTCCCGGTCCGTACTGACCGCGGACGGCGAAGCGGCGGATCTCCTCGGCCGTCATCGGCTTGATGGCGTGCAGCACCTTCACCTTCTCGTCGCGCACGTTCTCTGCCGAGAACGAGATCGGAGGCTCCATGGCGACCAGGCAGAGGAGCTGCATCATGTGGTTCTGGAGCATGTCGCGCAGCGCGCCGGACGAGTCGTAGTAAGCGCCTCGTCCCTCCGCGCCGAGCGTCTCGGCGACCAGGATCTGCACGTGATCGACGTAGCGTCGGTTCCAGATGGGCTCGAACAGCCCGTTGGTGAAGCGCAGGAGCAGGATGTTCTGGACCGTCTCCTTGCCGAGGTAGTGGTCGATGCGGTGGATCTGGCGCTCGTCGAAGACCGCCAGCAGCTCGCGATCGAGCGCCTGGGCCGACGCGAGATCGCGCCCGAAGGGTTTCTCGACGATGATCCGGGTCCAGGGACCCTCGCCGGAGGGCTTCACCAGACCGGCGGCGCCGAGGCCGGTTCCGATGGGACCGAACGCCTGGGGCGGCGTCGCGAGATAGAAGATGACGTTGCCCTCGGTGGCGTGCTTCGCCGCGATCTCGCCGAGCGGCGCGCGCAGCTCGTCGAGATCGCGTCCCTCGTTGAACTTGCCCCGGCGATAATACGTCGCGTGCTGCAAGCGCTCGAGGATCGTCGCGTCGATCGGCGGCGCGCAGAACTCGTGCACCGCCTTCGCCAGGCGCTCGCGCATGACGTCGTCCGACAGCGGCTTGGAGCCGAGCGCGACGATGGCGAAGTGCTCGTCGAGGAATCCGTTCCGCGCCAGGTTGTAGAGCGACGGAAGCAGCTTGCGCTGGGTGAGATCGCCGCTGCCGCCGAAGATCACCAGCTGGCAAGGCGGAGCGGGCTGGGCGCCGACGTCGTCGCAGGGCGAGGCGATCACCGACCCGCTCCTTATCCGGTCGGAGCGCGCAAGGGAATCCCGTTACTCCGGGCGCGCCGCGGAGAATTCAGCTTCCCGTAATCCGCCGGCCGCGCGGGGCAGCTACACGGGGCACCCAAGGAGGTTCACCCGATGAGAAGTGGCATGCATCCACGATGGCGCCCGCTCGGAAGCGCGGTCCTCGGGCTCTTGCTGGCGGTACCAGCCGCACGAGGACAGGTGCTGGGCGATGATTTCACCGCCGGCGAGCTAGCGTGTCAGAACGGCACGGCCACGACGCTCGCGAAGATGCTCGCGGCACGGACGAAGTGTTTGACCAAGTGTCTGCAAGGGTCAGGAAGGGCACCACGCCGGCCACCGACTGCCAGGCGCCCGCGTTCGGGGGCGCCACCGCCCTGTGTATCGCGGACGCGGCGAAGGGTGCCGAGGCGAAGGCACGCGCCGGCATCGCCAAGGTCTGCGGCAAGGACTGCCCCGAGTGCTATGCGGGCGGCGACTGTGCCGCGACGGCGACGGCGGCGGTGAGCCAGGTCGCGAGCACCGCCGACGTCCAGCTCGTGCCGTTCGTCTACTGCGGGATGCAATCCGGCTTGACGTCGGGCGAGGCCAAGTGCGAGGACACCGCGGCCAAGAACGTCACCAAGCTCGCCGGAAGCCTCGCGAAGTGCGTCGCCAAGTGCAAGAGCGGCGAGGCGGCCGGGAAGGTCGCCATCGGGAGCTGCGGCCCGCAGGCCACCGATGTCGCGGCCACGGCCTGCCGCAAGAAGGCCCAGGACAAGTCGGTCGCCGCGATCGACAAGGCCTGCTCGGTCGAGCAGCCGGCCTGCTACCCGAGCTTCCCGGGACTGCTGTTCGCCGGGATCGTGACCGCCACCGCGGACGCCCGCTACCAGGACACGTACTGCGGCTTTCCGAGCCCGGCGTTTCTCCGATAGCGTGAAGCAGGCGGCGCGGGGACAGGAAGAGCCCCGCGCCGCCCACCTGCGCCCTCAGGGGTTCGACACCTGGGCCACCGAGCACGGGATCGACGTCGGATTCGGCACGTCGTTGCCGACCTGGTCCGAGGCGCTGAGCACCATGCACTGGAAGTTGGCCGGGCTGATGGCGCTTCCGGCGGAGCAGTCGAAGAGTACCCGCACCAGATCGCCGGCAGGGAACGTCGTGCCGGTCACGCCGTAGAGCAGATCCAGGGTGTCCTCGACGGTGTCGGCGTTGGTGTCGACGTCCTGCCCGACGATGAACGGGCTGCTCGACCCGGTGAGATCGGTGAAGCGCGACCCATCGACGAAAGGCCCGGATATGTTCGGCAGACTCACGGTGCCAGGGTAGTGCACCTGCAGGCGGATGCCCGACAGCAAAGGCGCGCCCACGGTGTCGTACGGAACGACGACCCGCACGTTGACACCCGCCGCCGTGCACGTGACCCCCCCGCCGAGCGTGGTGGTCGTGGTCGCCGAGGTCGACGTCGTGGTCGACGTCGTCGCGTTCGTGGTGCTGGTGGTCCCGGTCTGCGAGGTCGTGGTGGTGCCCGGCGACGTCGTCGTGGTCGTCGCGCCCGGGTCGAGGCGAGCGACGACGTCGGTGACGAACGCGTCCACCCGGGTTTCCACCGCGCCCGTGTCACCCGTCGTGGGGCAGCCGCCCTTCTTCTCGAGCTTCGCGAAGCAGCCCTTCGTCGGGTCGGCTCCGCCGTCGAACTTGGCCTGTGCCTTGGTGATGCAGTCCTTGTCGTTCGGCGAGATGCCCTTGGTCTCGGCCTTCTCGTGGCACTTGAGCAGTCCCACCGCCTTCGTCGAGATGCACTTCTTCTTGCCGGCGGAGCACTTGTTCACCACGATGGCGGGGTACGCCGGATCCACCACCCGCACGATGGCGTCGACGAAGGCGTCCACCACGCCCTCGAGGGCATCGCGATCCCCGAAGGTCAGGCACGGCGTCTCGTCGCCTGCCGGGTACTTGTCCTCGAGCTTGGCGAAGCATCCCTTGGTCGGATCGTCGCCGCCGTCGAACTTGGCGATCGCCTTCGTGAGACAGTCCTTGTCGGCCACCGCCACGCCCTTGGTCTCCGACGTGACGTGGCACTTGAGCACGCCCGCGAGCTTGGTGGCCACGCACTTCTTCTTGCCCGCCGAGCACTTGTTCAACGTGAACGACTGCGCAGCCGCGAGCTCGGGAATTGCCGCGAGCAGCGCAGCGGCCCCCACCGACACGTACCACGCCGATCGGATCCTCATCATGTCCGCCCTCCTCTGGCGTGCCTGTATTCCCAGCCGTCCGGGGCCAGGCAATACGAAAAGAGGGCAGAATCGCGCTCTTCAGGCGATCACGCCGGCAAATTCATGCGCCGGTAACGAAGCGGACGGTGCGGCCGTGGATTCAGCGCGCGAGATCGCTCTGGACCGTGAGCGCGCTCCACGCCAGCCATGCGGCGACGGTGAGCACGAGGCCGACGACGAGCCAGAGATGATGCCGGCGGAGCCGCATCCCGGAGGCTACCGCCGGCCGCGCCCGGAGCCGCGCATGCCCCCGCGCGGCGCGCCCTGGCCCCCGGGAGGAGGCAGCGGCTTCACCGACAAGCGATGGTCGGGCATGGGCCGGAAGCGGAGCGTGTCTGCCGCGCGCTTGATGCGCAACCGCAGCTCGTTCCGCGCCACGGCGTCGGCCGTCGATGCGATCACCGCGCCGATGGCGAGCTCGATGTGCCCGTGACGTCCCGCCTGGGTGAGCGACACCTGCATCCGCTCCTGCCCCGGGACGTCGCGCACCTCGACCTCGAGCTTGCGGTCGATGGTCCGCGCGAGGTCGTGGATGATGCGGCGGGCTTCCTGCCTGGCCTCTGCGAGATGTCGTTCGTCAGCCATAGAATGGAGCGGAGGTTAGGCGGAACCCGACGAATCCGCAACCGCGAGTCGAGGATGGCGAGCGCCGGCGACGATCACTCGAGCACGTTCGACCCGCGCAAGCGCACGATCTCCTCGGCGGACATGCCGAGCAGGTCGTGCAGCACTGCGTCGGTGTGCTCCCCGAGCCGGGGTGCCGGGGCGCGCAGGCGTGGCTCCATGGCGGAGAAGCGGATGGCGTGCGTTTCCGCGAGGTGCTGGCCCAGGACGGGATGGTCCACGCGCCGGAAGTGACCGCGGTGCGCGAGCTGGGGGTCGGCGTGCAGGTCCGCGAGGTCCGCGACCGGTGCTGCGTCCACGCCGGCGGCCTGCAGGCTCGCGGCGAGCGCGGTGGCGGGCTGCGGCCGCGTCCATTCCTCGAGCCGGGCCTCGAGGACGTCGACGGCGGCGAGACGCCCGGCCATCGTGGCGAGCCCCGGCTCGAGCGCCCAGCCGGGCCGTCCGAGCGCCTGGACGAGGCGCTGCCAGTCGGTGTCGTCGTGCAGCGCGATGGCGATCCAGCGCTCGCGTCCTGCTTCGTCCGCGCAGCGGAACACGCCGTGCGGCGCCTCGTGACGCGAACGGTTGCCGAGGCGTCCCAGGATCTCCCCGTTGGCGGTGAAGGTGGCGATGCACTCGCTCAGGCAGACGATGCCGCCCTCGACCTGCGCCAGGTCGATGTGCTGGCCGTGGCCCGTGCGCTGGCGGTGGAGCAGCGCGCTGGCGAGCAGGAGCGCGGCGAAACGGGGCGAGAGCGAGTCGGTGATGGTCCCGTACGGACCGACGGGCGCCCGGTCTGGCCAGCCGGTCAGGTGATTGAACCCGGACAGCGCCGAGCCCTGGCCGCCGAAGCCCGGATAGAAGCGCTGCGGGCCGGTCTGGCCGTTGAGACACGTGCTGATCATCACGAGGTCGGGCCGATCGCGGGCCAGGGAGGTGTAGTCGAGCCCCCACTTCGCCATGGCGCCGGGGGCGAAGTTCTCCGCCACGGCGTCGACCCGCAGGGCGAGCCGGCGCGCCACGGCCACGCCGTCGGGAGTCGAGAGGTTCAGCGCGACGGACCGCTTGTTGGCGTTCAGCACGGCGAAGTGCTCGCCGCCGTCCAGCCCTCCGGGGGTGTTCGGCGTGAGCTTCAGCACGCGCAGGAAGTCCGGCCGTTGCCGCGACTCGACCCGGATGACGTCGGCGCCGTGATCGGCGAAGTAGCGCGTCGCCACGGGACCGGCCGCCCCGCCGCCGAACTCGAGGATGGTCGTGCCGGCGAGCAGATCGGTCACACCACGCCCTCCGCGCGCAGCCGCTCCAGCTCGGCCGCCGTCACGCCCAGCTCGGTCAGGATCGCCGTCGTGTGCTCGCCTAGTCGCGGCGCCGGACCGCGCACGGTGATCGCCGTGCCCTCGGGATCGGGCGACGTCGTACGCGCGAAGGCGCCCGGCAAGCGCAGCGAGCCGCGTCCGGGGTGCTCGACGTCGATGAAGAATTGGCGCGCCGCCAGCTGCTCGGAGGCAAGGATCTCACGCGCCGTGTTGGCAGGGGCCAGCATCAGGTTGCGCGCGCACGCGGCCTGGAACAGCTCGGTCATGGTCCTGGTGCGGAAGAAGTCGCCGAACTCCTTCGACAGCGCGTCCACCTCGTCCTGCGAGAGCAGGTTGTGGTTGTACGCCTTCCAGTCCATGGCGCGCAGCTTCTCCGACGCCATGCCGTGCTCGCTCATGTAGGCGACCATGGCCACCAGTCCCGGGACGCGTGCCGGCCCTCCCCGGATCGCGAAGGACACCCAGCCGTCCTTGCACGGCCAGATCTCCCGCTGCACGCTGCGGCCCTGGCGGAAGAAGGCGCCGGCGCGCTGCCCGCGGTTTCCCGTCATGGCGGACATCGACGCCGTCGCCATGTTCGGCATCAGCATCGCCTCCTGGAGCGCGACGTCGACATGCTGGCCGGCGCCGGTGCGCTCGCGCGCGAGGAGCGCGAACGCGACCCCGGCCGCGGCCTCGAGGCTGCCGTGGTAGTAGGACACGGGGAGGGTGCAGCGGACCGGTGCGCGGTCGGGATCGCCGGTGCAGTGCAGGTTGCCGCTCATGGCGAGCACCGTGAGGTCCGAGCCACGCCGGCCGGCGTACGGACCGGTCTGTCCGAACGGGGTCAGCGAGCACACGATGAGGCGGGGATTGCGCGCGCTCAGCGTCTCCCAGCCGAGGCCTCGCGCCGCCATCGCGCCCGGAGCCTCGGTCTCGAGAACGACGTCGGCCCGCGCGGCGAGGCGGAGGAACAGCTCGCGGCCCGCGGCACGCTCCAGGTCGAGCGTCAGGCCGCGCTTCGATCCGTTGAGCGCGAGCCACAGCAGCGAGCGCTCGCCGTCGTCGACCTGGCCCCAGAACGGGGGTCGCCGTCGCGCCGGATCGCCGGCCGGCGGCTCCACCTTGACGACGTCCGCGCCGAGCTCGCCGAGCAGCATGCCGGCGAGGAAGCCGATCTCGCCGGTGAGGTCGAGCACACGAAGGCCGTGCAGGGTGCCGTGCATCGGTGGAGCGCCAGGCTCCTAGCCGCGGCCCCGAGCGAGTGTCAAGCGACGGCGGCCGTCGCGAGCGACGGTGGCTCAGCCGGGCGGGGGCGTGTCCGCCGCCGGGGCAGCGTCGGGTGGTGGTGCGGCCGCGCCGCCGGCCGGTGCGCCCGTTTCCGGTGCGGCCGCTGAGCCAATCGTTTTGGTCAGCGGAGCGATGGTCACGGCTCCGCCGTCGCGCGCCTGGTCGAGCGCAGTCACCGCGAACCCGTAGTCGGCGTCGTCGGCGGCATCGAAGAAGAGGATGTGATCGTCGCGCGCGGCGAACATGCGCTTCAGGCGTTCGGGAAGCTCCTCGAGCGTCACCGCGGTGCCGTTCACCTGGAGCGTCCGGTCCGCGCCCACCCGCAGCACCAGGGGCGGCTCGGGATCCGGAGGCTGGTCGGGCGGCACCTCCTCCTTCTTCTGCTCCGGCAGGTGAACCCAGAAGTTCTTGCTGAGCAGCGGCGTCACGACCAGGAAGATGATGAGAAGAACCAGGACGACGTCGACCAGCGGCGTCACGTTCATCTGCGGCGCGACGGTCTTGCCCGACGGTCCCCCGACGCTGATCGCCATGGCCTAGCTCCCGCCCGTGGTCGCGTCGGCCGGCGCCGGCTCGGTCGGGGCTCCGCCTTGGTCGCCGGACGCGGGCGCTTCTGCGGGGGGCGGACCGTCAGGTGAGGGGGCGCCGGACCCGGAGCCGTCGTCCTTCACCACCTCGTACTCGACGATGCCCGCTCCGGCCCGGTGCTTCTCGCCCACCATGAAGTTGAGACCCGGGAAGCCCACCTGCTGCGCGCGGGCCATGAAGTCGCGCACCTGAGCGTACTTGAGGCCCTGGTCGGCGCGCAGGACGAGCCGCCGGTCGGGATCCGCCAGGTGCTTGTCGACGAGATACTGCGTGACGCCGTTCAGATCGAAGTGCTGGTCCTCGACGTGATAGGTGCCCGCCGCGTCGAGGCTGACCTTGATGGGATCCATGTTGCCCTCGACGTCGGGGTCGGGGTTGAAGATGCCCGGCAGGTTCACCGGCACGTCCTGCTGGAGCTGAGGTGCGATCACCATGAAGATGATCAGCAGCACGAGCACGACGTCGACGAGCGGCGTCACGTTCATTTCGGGCGCGGGACCGCGCCGGGAGACTCGCCTATGCCAGGCCAAGCCTCGCCCCGTGTCGCTCCTGCTTGACCTCCTGCTGGTGGATCTCGTCCTCGGCCCAGCCCTCGATCGAGTCGAGCAGCTCGCCCGCGGCGGCGTTCAGGGCGCCCTCGTCGCGCGCGATCTGCGTGGAGAGGTAGTTGTAGGCAAGCACGGCGGGGATCGCGACCGCCAGCCCGAGAGCGGTCTCGATGAGCGCCTCCGAGATGCCGGCGGAGACCGACGACAGGCCGCCCGAGCCGCTCGATGCGATGCCCTGGAACGCCGTGATGATGCCCAGCACCGTCCCGAGGAGCCCGACGAACGGCGCCACCGATCCCACGGAAGCCAGCACCGACAGCCCGCGCCGGAGGTCGCCTCCCATGTCCTCGAGGTAGCGCTCCATGTAGCGGCGCGTGCGCTCGGCGGGGGGTACCACCGAGACGTCGGCGGTGTCGCGGGCGTGCCGGTAGTGCGCCAGCGCGGCTTTGACGAGATGGGGCAGATGGCCGCGGGGGTACTTGCCGGCCTCCTCGATGACCGTCTCCACCATGTCGGCACGCAGGTGCCCCCCGGTCTCGGCGGCGAAGGCGCGCGACGCTTGCCGCGAGCGCCGCAGCGTCAGGATGCGCTCGATGAACACCGTGAGCGAGGAGAGACCCATGGCCAGCAGCACGATCGCCACCGTGACTGCCGGCCAGCCCATGTGCGACCACATCTCCCCGAAGCTGAATCCCATGCCGGTTCCTTTCTGGATGTCGCTACGCCGTTAGCTTGAATGGAATCTGGATGACCCGGTACACGGTGATGGCTTGCCCCTTGTACTTGGCCGGCGTGTATTTCCACTTCTTCACTGCCTCGAGCGCAGCGCTCACGAAGGGCTCCTCGCCACGCATCACCTCGACGTCCGACACGGTGCCGTCGGCCTGGATGACGACCTTGAGGGTCACGACCCCGGTCTGGTTGGCCGCGATCGCGTCCTTCGGGTAGTCGGGCTTCGCGTTGAAGGACGAGGGAACGGGCGGGTCGGCGTCCTCGGGGATGGCCAGGTCGGCCCCGATCCTCCCCCCGGCGACGCCGCCCGCCCTGCCGCCCTCGAGCCCTGCCACGTCTCCCTTGCCCTCCCCGTAGACCGCGATGCCCTTGTCCAGGGCCGCATCGACTTCCTTCGGAGCATCCGCCGGCATCTCCTTGGGTGCGGCGAGATCCTTCGGAGGCGGCGGCTTGTCGAGCTTCCGGATCTTCTGGCCGGGACGGATGATCGGCGCCGCCGCGGCCGGCGCCCTGGGCGCGGCGGCGGGCGCTGCCTGCTTCACCTCGATCTTCGGCGGCGTGACCGGAGGCGGCGCCGGAATCGGAATCGGCGGCGGCGCCTTGATGACCTTCTCGACGAATTTGACCTGCACCTGTCTGCGTTCGACGATGTGACGCGTCACCGGGATGCTCAGCACGAGCAACCCGATGGCGATGTAAATCACCGACGAGGCCGCCAGCGACGACAGCCAGCTGCGGGAGGTTTCGGCGTCGGTGTGGCCGAAGTGGCTGAACGCCTGATAGCCCTTCTCGCTCATCGCCTCCCCACCCACCGTGGACGCGTAGCGTCAGTATCGCAGGCAGTACAGTCCCGTACGGTTACGAGCCTGTAAAAATCACGTGACACCGGCCTATGACGGGAGCCGGGAGCGGCCACCCGGGCTCGCTCAGAAGCTGTATCCGAGCCCCAGCTTGAATCCGACACCGGTGGTGAATCGCTTGTATACGCCGTTCTTGACCCCTGGCCTGTCGAACGCCGGCCCCGCCTGCGATGCAGCGCTCGGCGACAATCCCTGGCCGAGGGTCCAGTTGATGCGGTCATTGAGAATGTTTTCGACGCTGAGATTGAGCGTGAGGGGAAGCCCGAGGAGGCGCTGCAGAGGCGTCGAAACGAGCACGTCGAGCTGGCTGTGGCGATCCTGGACGATGTCGGGAAGGCCCGACGTGCCGACGAGCGCGATGTATGGTCCGATCGTGTTGTAGTTCAGCCGGATCGATCCCCAGATCGGATGCGTGTAGTCGATCGCCGCGTTTGCGATGTACGGAGCCTGACCCTGAAGCGCGCGCCGGGTGTTGGTCTGAATCGTGTTGCCGAACCCCTGGATCCTGAGGCGCGGCGCGAAAACCTCGGACTGGGTGTACGTCACGTTCGCCAGGAAGCTGAGATGGCGGAGATAGGGCGACAGGACGGTTTCCCCCGGAGACATGAACCCGAGGTTCTTGCGGCCCTCGAACTCGAACCCGGTGATGTGGCCGTCCACCGCGTTTGCCCACGTCTTGATGGAGTTCGACGACTGCGGGAGCACCGTCTCCTCGATCGGCTGCTCGAGCTTCTTGTGGAAGAACCCGAGCGAGACCAGCTCGAGCGGACCGAAGAACCACTCCCATCGCGCGTCGAAGCTCGCGATGGTCGCCTCGACGAGGTTCGGGTTGCCCTGCGTCTGCAGCTCGCCCAGGGGAGCGAGATACTGCGACGGTGAGAGCTCGCGGAAATCGGGGCGCGATACCGAGCGGCTCCATGCGAAGCGCGCGTTCATGTCCTCGCGCGGATTGAAGATCACGTTCACCCCGGGAAGCGGATCCTCGTTGTTCTTGATCGTCTTGGTCGGCAGCGCTTCCCCGTTGGGGCCCGGGGTCTGGGAGAAGCCGTTCAGCTGGATGTAGGAGTACTCGTAGCGAAGGCCGCCAACCACGCGCAGGCGATCCCTGATGATGGGCAGATCGAACATGCCGTAGGCGCCCGCGATCTCCTGGGACACGGTGTAGTTGTCCCGGTCACGACTGTTGTCGACGAACTCCCAACCGCCGAGGCCGATGTTCGAGGGCGCAAACAGGTCTCCGGGTGGCAGTGTCGTGTCGAGGCAGGTCGCGTTGTTGCCGCCGCACGAAGGCATCAGCTCGAAACGCCTCTGCGTGAACACGCGGGACCGATAGGAGTAGGCCTGCCCGAACTTGAAGCTGGCCGGGAGGCCGGACCACAAGCTGGTGAACGGCAGGGCCGTGTTGAAGGGGATGGTGAAGTCGAGCGCCGAGTCCGTCAGGTACTCGCGGAGGTCGTTGAAGAGGCGCGTTCCGCTGTTCGACAGCGGGGCGTACTGGAACGGCTGACCGTTGCCTCCGGTCTGGGTGAAGAAGCGCGTGTCGGGCTCCTTCTGGGTGCTGCGGGCGTAGGCCGATCGCCAGTCGACGTTCACCCACGACCAGTGGTGCTCACCGGCCAGCTGGCCCCACTGCAGCTCCTCCATCACGTACCGGAAGGTCTGCTGCCGGGCCATGACGGTGAGATCGTTGGTCCGGAAACCTTGACCGAGGTAGACCTGATCCGTGGAGTTGCGGTTGTAGAGACCGCGGAACGTGATCCGTTGGTTCGGTGCGATGTCGTAGCCAGCGGTCAGCAGGCCACCGAGCTTGGTCTGGAAGATGCTGTTGTCGTAGAGCACCGTGTCGCTCAGTGCGAGCTCGGGGGGCGCGTCGATCGACGGAGCCAGCGTGATGAAGTTGTTGGCGATCTCGTTCCGGCGGTGCTTGTACTCGTTGCCGTAGATGGCGGCGAGCTGGAAGCCGAGCGGTCCAAACCGGTCGCCGACGGCGAAGGCGCCGCCGAAGTTGGGTGGCGCGTCCCACGTATTGATGTCCCAGATGTCGCGGAACTGGCGTCCGATGGCGTCGCGCTGAAGGGTGCTGAGCTCGCGAAAATCCGTCGCGCTTCCCGGAGTGCCGGCCGCCATCTCCCGGAAGCGGGTGCCGAAGCCGAGATAGTCGTAGTGGCTCCCGCGGTAGGTGTTGAAGGGACGGAACGTCGACTGTGTGTTGGCGCCGGTGGTGGCACCGAAGCTGTACGTGAGGGTATCGGGGAAGTCGCGCAGCTCGAGCGCGGCGAGACCGCCGGAGAAGTCTCCCGGCAGGTCGGGCGTGTAGGATTTCACGATCGACAGCGAGTCGAGGAAGCCTGCCGGGAAGAGGTCGAGCGGGACGACGCGCCGCTGCGGGTCGGTGCTGGGGAGCCGGCTGCCGTTCAGCATCGCGCTGGTGTAGCGCTCCTGCAGGCCGCGGATGTTGATGTACTTGTCGTCCTTGACCACTACCGAGGGGGATGACGCGACGACGTGCGCAGCGTCCGAGCCGGCAGCCTTCTTCATCGCTTCGGCGCTTATGGTCTCGCCGACGGTCGCAGCCTTCTTGCGCTTGGCCAGCTGCGCCTGCTCCGTGGCCTTCTTGAGCGCGACGACCTCCACCACCTCCTGGGGGGCGTTGCCGAGCGCGGCCAGGCTGACGTCGGCCTGCAGCGCTTTGCTGGGCGCCACGGTCACGCGCTCCACGCGCATCGTCTGATACTGGGGACCGAAGAAGCGGACGTCGTACGTTCCCGGCTTCACGTGGATGACGTATTTCCCGTCGACGTCCGTCCGGACGGGTGGTCCGCCACCGACCACCTCGACGCCGGCATCGGGAATCGGGTTGCCGGTGTCGCGGTCGATGACCGTCCCCCTGATCATGCCGGTCGCCTCGGCGGGCGCCGCGTTCTGAGCGTCGGCGCGACGCCCCGGAAACCCGGTGTGGAGCAGGGCCAGGCACAGGAGTGCCTGCAGACAGCGACGCACCATCGAATCCACACCCTCCGCGGCCATTCCATTTGGCAGCCGAACGTTTCGATTGCGTTACGAAACGACGAACTCCGGTTTCTGTCGTCGTGCGTTCGCGAAGCCGCCATCTGCCCGTAACAGAACGCCGCTACCGTGCAGGGCGAATCCGGCGCCATGGATCGGGGGCGATCCGGCGAGCCATTTTGTCTTGCCTCCTCCATCATTCTGTCACTCACAAATGGTAGGGAACGATAGGCAACACAAAACCCGCGTCCAGCATGCCGGGCGGCATGGACGCCACACGGAAGAAGGAGAGGGTATGACGAAGGACCTGGCCCCGAGGGGCAGGGAACGCTGTTGGCGGTTCGGCATCGACGGGCGACACCTCGCCGCGATCCTCGCCGGCGCGGCGATGCTGACGTCGTCCGTGGCATTGGCCGCGGACAACACGCCCATAGGGAAGCAGCTTCTGATCAAGCAGTCGGCCTCGAAGAAGACGATCAAGATCCAGTCCAAGGATCCCACCGGGTTGCCGCTGCCCAGCGCTTCGCCTGCCACGACCGGTGCCGCGCTCGAGGTCACGCTGACGTACGGGACCGGTTCGGTCGCCGAGACCTTCATGCTGCCCGCCGCCAACTGGAAGGCGAGCGGTTCTCCGGTGAAGGCCTACAAGTTCAAGGACTCCTCTGGCGCACCCGGGACGATCAAGACGGTGACCTTCACCGGCGGAAAGCAGCTCAAGGTGTCCGGGTTCCCGTCGACGCTGACGCTGGCCAACGCGCCACACCTCGGCGCGAACGTCGTCCTCACGATCGGCAGCGACCGCTACTGCCTCGACTTCGTCACCCCGGCGAACCCGAACACCACCGCGTCGGCCAAGTGGGGCGCGCAGCTCGCGGGGGGGACCTGTCCCGCTCCGCCGACGACGAGCACGACGAGCACCAGCTCGACGACCACGACCACGGTGGCGGGTACCTGTGGCGACGGGTCGGTGAACAGCCCGAGCGAGCAGTGTGACGACGGCAACACGGATGCGTGCGACGGCTGCACCGGGTGCAAGTTCGACACCTGCGGCGACGGCACCGTCTGCGCCAACGAGGGCGAGCAGTGCGACGACAGCAACACCACCCCGGGCGACGGCTGCAACGCCTCGTGCGAGACCGAAGGCAGCACCTGCACCAGTCCGCCGATCGGCAACCGGCTGGTCGTGGTCAGCCTGACCACGCCGTCCGCGCTCGCGGGCGTGCAGATCCGCCTCGAGTACCCCCAGCTCCAGTCGAGCCTCCCGGGGAGCGGCACCTCGAGCGTCGTCCAGGACAACGTCTTCTTCTTCCAGAAGCCGAGCAGCGGCATCACGCTGGCGAACGACAGCGATAGCGATCTGACGACCGTGATCGCCGGCGCCGGCGCGCCCGGCAGCGAGTTCATCCACACCGGCGTGCTGTTCGCGGCCAACTTCGACGATTGCATCTCGTCGGACCAGGGCGTCTGCAACCGCATCCAGTTCGTCACCGGCTGCTGCAACAATCCCGCCGATCCGAACCAGTTCGGCAACTCGTGCGCCGGGTACACGCCGACGCTCACCTGCGAAGGTGACGAGGACTGTCCGAATCGCACCAACGCCATCTGCACCGGCACCGGCGCGCCCTACGCGTGCTGCACCGGCGCGGGCATCGGTACGTGTGACAGCACCGGCTGCACCGGGCCCGGCGCGCCCTTCGCCTGCTGCACCGGCGTCGGGACCGGGAACTGCGAGGCCCAGACGACCGGCTGCACGGGCCCCGGAACACCCTTCCCCTGCTGCACGGGCTTGAATACGGGCAGCTGCCCGGCGTTCGCCGGCTCGTGCACCTTCAAGTGCCCCGGCAACCCGCCGATCTGCGGCATCAACAACGACCGCAACGTCTTCAACTTCTCCACCACCGTCGCCGGACCGTGCCAGGGCAAGGTCTGCTCCAACAACAACCAGCGGGCCTGCGTGGTGGATGCCGACTGCGTCTCGCCGGGCACCTGCACTCTCAACCAGCCTGCCGGCGCGTGCCCCGGTGAGAGCGCGTGCGTTCCCCAGGTCGGCCCCGACGGCATCACCCAGTGCTTCGTGACGGATCCCGTGGACGCGCTCGGGAATCCCATCGCCGGCGTGAGCTGCAGCGTCACCGTGCTGTGAGCGATGGCTCCGGAACTCAACTCAACGATCCGAGACTGAGGACAAGGAGAGGAACATGGGAAAACTGAAGGGCTTCTTCGTGGGCCTGGCGGCGCTCGGCCTCGCGGCCTTCGCGCCGGCGGCGGCCCACGCCGCGGTGTGTGGCGACCTGAACGGCAACGGCGTGCTGGACGCGGGCGACACCGTGATCCTCACGCAGCGCGTCTTCGGTGGCGTCAGCGCCGCTGACTGCGGCGGTCTGGGAACGCTCCAGTGCGGCGATATGAACGGCACCGGGACGGTAACCGTCGCCGACCTGGTGGTGCTCTTGAACGCGGTCGCCGGCAACCCGGTGGTGTTCAACTGCGCCGCGCAGGGCACTCCGGTGTGCAACGTCACGCGCAGCAGCAGCATCAACGCGAACGAGACCTGGCAGTCCGGCTGCACGACGACCATCAACGGCACCACCTTCGTCCAGCCCGGCGTCATCGTCACCGTCCAGCCCGGCGCGCGGGTCGAGGGCGTGAAGGGCGCCGCGACGCCGTCCGTGCTGGTCTTCCTGCCCGGCTCCAAGATCAATGCGGCCGGCACGCCGGCTCAACCGATCGTGATGACCAGCAACCAGCCCGACGGCAGCCGCGGGATCGGTGACTGGGGCGGCCTCGTGCTGAACGGCAAGGCGCCCGTGAACTGCCCGACCGGCAAGTGCCTGGCGGAGGGCCTGACCGGCATCGAGTTCGGCGGGACCGACCCGAACGACTCGAGCGGCGTCGTGCAGTACACCCGCATCGAGTTCTCGGGCATCGAGCTGTCCGCCGACAACGAGCTCAACATCTTCACCCAGAACGGCATCGGACGCGGCACGCTGGTCGACCACGTCCAGTGCAACCACGGCTTCGACGACTGCTTCGAGTGGTTCGGCGGAACGGTCAACGAGAAGTTCCTGGTCGCCTCCTCGTGCGGTGACGACGACTTCGACTGGCAGCTCGGCTACGTCGGCTCCGTCCAGTTCGGGCTCAGCATCAAGGACGCCTCCAACTCCGACAACAACGGGCGTCACGGCTTCGAGGCCGACAACAACGAGACCGGGTTCAACTTCCTGCCGCGCTCGAATCCGAAATTCTGCAACATTACCACCATCGGCACGGTGCCGCAGGGCCAGACCGGCACCGGGCGCCGTGGAGCGCTCCTGCGCCGTGGAACTGCGGGCAAGATCTACAACACCATCATCGACGGCTACACGCAGTCGGCCATCCAGCTCGACGACAACGCCACCGCCGAGCAGGCGTGCGTGAACGCCACCACGCTCAAGACGACGGAGCCGTTCCTGCGCGTCCAGGACAGCATCCTGTTCGGCAACACGGCGCTGGCCAGCGGCAGCGCGACGGCTCCGTGCACGGGCGCTCAGTGGGTCGGCCTCCTCCAGGCCGGGGCCAACGTCAGCACGGCCGATCCCAACCTCAACGAGCTCTCGGTCGGGTACCCCGTCACCACCCCGCTCGGCGCCTCCGCGGCGGACGGCTACGTGCCGACCGCCGCGGGGCTCGTGCCGTCGCAGGACTGCACGGGACTCGATCCGTCCTTCTTCACCGCGGCGCCCTACGTCGGCGCTTTCGCACCGGGGACGGGCTCGGCCGGCAACTGGCTGCGCGACGCCGGCGCCGGAACCGCCTGGATCAACTTCGACACCAACTGAGCAAGTGACCCCTGGGGGGCGGGGCCACGGCCCCGCCCCCGACACGGGAGTTCGAGACATGCCACGAATCCGAATCACCATCGGGCTGCTGACCCTGCTTCTGGTCTCGCCGGCGCTGGCGAAGGCGAACGCACCGACTCCGAGTCTCACGGGCGGCACGAAGACGAAGGAGGAGCTGGTGAGCCGCCTGGTGGACGCGCTCGCGCATCAGGATCGCGACAAGCTGCGGGCGCTGCGCGTGAACCAGGAGGAGTACATCGACATCATCCTCCGCGGCTCGGTTCCTCCGGGCCAGCCGCTGCGCAACTGGCCGCCGGACGTGAGCGGGTACTTCTTCCGGGATCTCGACACCAAGAGCCGTTACGCCGAGCAGCACCTGCTCGAGCTCTTCGGCGGCCACGACATGAAGGTCGAATCGTTCGAGTTCGCCAAGGGGACGACGCAGTTCGCCAATCACGTCGCGTACCGGCAGCTCCGCGTGAAGGTGAAGGACCCCGCAGGACAGGACGTGGAGCTCGCGACAGGCTCCATCGCCGAAGTGAATGGACGTTACAAGTTCATCTCGTTCCTGGCCAACTGAGCCCGGAAGCCGACGATGAGAAGGAGGATCGAAGGATGAGCAGAACCGGAATCCGCGCCGTCTCGGCCGCGCTGGGGGGCGCGGCGTTGCTGGCGATCACCGGCTCGGCCGGCGCGCAGGTCATCCCTCCCACGGCCAAGTGCGAGGGAGGCAAGCTCAAGTGTGCGACCACGTTCTGGACCGGGCTGCTTGGCTGTCAGTCGAAGGATTCGGGGAAGCCCGATGCGACGGCGCTGGCAGCGTGCAACACGAAGGGCCAGACGAAGTACGACGGGGGACTGGCGCCGGAGAAGGGATGCTTCGCCAAGCTCGAGGCCAAGCCTCCGTGCCTGACGAACGGTGATTCCGGCCTGGTGGACTCCCTCATCACGAGTTCCCAGGGCCCCGTGGTGCAAACGACCCTCAACCTGGACCCCGCATTCCCGCCGTCCACCTTGAGCAAGTGTACCTCGGGCCAGAAGAAGTGCGTCACGAACCTCGTGAAGGGACTGCTCGGGTGCTACTCGAAGAACGCCACCAAGCCCGACCCGGTGAAGACGCCTGCCTGCGTGCAGAAGGCGCTGGACAAGTTCACCGGTGGCGCCGAACCCACGAAAGGCTGCTTCCAGAAGCTCGAGGCCAAGATGCCCAACGACTGCGTGACCACCGGGCAGTCAGGTGCTCTGCTGACCGCCACGCAGAACTACGTCAACAATCTCGTCGCCACGCTCGAGTGCGGCAACCATCGCATCGACGCGGGCGAGAGCTGCGACGACGGCAACCAGACCTGCGGCGACGGCTGCAGCGCGACCTGCAAGACCGAGGCGTGCGGCAACAGCACCGTCGACTGCGGCGAGACCTGTGACGACGGCAACACCAATAACTTCGACAACTGTCCGTCCAACTGCATGATCGCCGCCTGCACGCCCAACAGTGGCAGCAGCCAGTTCGCCACCGTGAGCTTCGCCACCACGGGTGGCAAGCAGGTCGCGGGTATCGTGGTCTTCGTCGACTACCCCGAGGGCCTCGTATCCATCCCGGGCAGCGGCGGCACGCCCCCGGTCCCGAGCCACATCAGCGGGAACCCGGGCGGCACGACGGCAGTCCCCAACGACCTCGACCACGCACTGCGCGCGGTCGTCACGGAGAATGCGCCGTTCACCACGATGCCGGTAGGACAGCTGTTCCGGATCAACTTCGAGACCTGCCAGGGCGCACCCGCGCCGACGGCGGGCCAGTTCACCTGCACCGTGCTCTCGGCCTCGGACGTGAACGGTGCAGACATCACCGCCAACGTCACGTGTTCGGTCAGCGTTCCGTGATTCCGGATTCCGCTCGGGAGTGAGCCATGATGATGCGGGCAGCCCCCGAAGGGGGGCTGCCCGCATCATCGGTTCTGGAGAGATCGATTTGCGGAAGTGCAAGCAGTGGTCGGTGGGGACCGGGCGGTTGGTTCTGGGCGGGGTCCTGTTGCTCGGGATGACCACCACGGCGCTCGCGGCAATGTCCGAACGGAAGCAGGCCCTCCAGTGCCGCGCGGGGATCCCGAACTCCGTGCGACGCTTCCTGGTCGACCGTGGTCTCGAGAGCCTCGGCCGCTGCGTGCATGGCGCCGAAGCGGCGCCGGATACCTGCAACACCATCGTGACCGGACCCGCCGGCGCTCCGACCACACCGTACGGGCTCGGCGAGAACCGGGCGCAGAAGGCGATCGACATCCTCTGTGCACCGGGAAACCCCGTGCTCGAGAACTACGTTGGCGGGACGCCATCGGACCTGGTGATCCCGACGGTGAAATCATTGCTCGAACGTGGTGCTCCCGCCGGTCCGCCGGCGGCCGTGCAGACCGCCGCCAAGTCGGGCTCACGCCGCGGGGCGAACGACCGGTGCGTGCGCGTGGCGACGCACGCGCGAAACATGGTCGTCCGCTCGGCATTCGACCGGGCGGTGGCCTGCCAGACCCGGCTCGACCGGAAGTCGCAGCCACTCGGCCCCCTGAGCGATGCCTGCCTGCGCGGTGCGGGAGGCGCTGCGCGGGCGGCGCGCAAGGCGCTGCGCCAGGGGTGTCGCTCGAGCACGGCGGGAGTGTGCGGACCTCTCCCCGGCTGTGTGGTCGATACGGCGGTCGTCACCGGGGAGAACCTCGCCCGCGTCAGCTACTCGCTCGATGTCCAGCAGCAGGTCGTCGAGAACGTCTGTGGTGACGGGCGCAAGGGCGGCGACGAGCAGTGCGACGACGGCAACACCGTGTCGAACGACGGGTGCTCGAGCACCTGCACGCAGGAGGGCTGTTTCATCGACGACAACGTCGTCGGCGGCGAGGCGTGTGACGACGGCAACACCACGGACGACGACTGCTGCAACAACATGTGCATGCCTCCCGTCTGCGGCGACGGCCAGCGCGCGCTCGGCTGCGACGAGCAGTGTGACGACGCGGTCGATCCGGGATGCATCGGCTGCAAGTTCCCGGCGGTGACCTGCGACGGCCGGGGAATCGTCCTGCGTGTGCGCGTCGACTACGACAAGGTCCTCGCGCCACAGCTGGCCGGGGTACGCCTCGAGATCGGCTATCCCTCGCAGGTGAGCATCCCGGTGATGGAGGGCGGCTTCGTCGACTCTTCACGCCTGGTCGACCTGACCGGCAAGGGCGTCTTCCTGGTGGGGCAGGTGGCGACCAGCGGAACGCTCGGAATCGTGATCGGCCTCGCCGGCGGCACGTTCGACTCCGGGGATGTCTTCACGGCCCTCCTCGACTGCTCCACGGGCACGTCGACGAGCTTTGCGGACTACCAGTGCCGCGTGCTGAGCGCCTCCGATCAGGTGGGTAACGACGTCATGCACGCCACCGACATTCCGTGCTCGGTGGCCCAGGTGTCGCTGCCATGAGCGCGAAGACGATGGAGGACCACAGATGATTCGCCGTGCCACGCTGATCTGCGCGCTGGCTGCGCTCTGGTTGGGGACTGGCTCACGCCCCGCAGCCGCGCAGCCGAGCGCCGCGCTCGAGAACTACGCGCTCTTCGTGCTGGAAGGCTATCGCGGCAAGGGCTCGCACGTCGTCAGCGGCGACGTGGGAGTCAACGCCGGCTCCCTGGTCTCGTCCGGCAAGCTCGATGCGCCGACCTCGCGCCTCGTCGGTGACCAGGTGACGCTCGCGCGACCCTCGCAGTGTGCAGCGCTGTTCGCGAACCAGGCCGCGCTGCGCGGCCCGGGGTGTGGGCCGCCGACGTCGTTCGCCAGCCCGATCATCGCCGACGTGGAAGCGGCCTGCGGCTTTCCTCGTCCATTTCCGACCTGCGACGCCGCCAGCTCGATCCAGGTGGACCACGGCGCCACCCTCGATCTGGCGCCCGGGGTGTACGGCGCCGTCGTGGTGAGCGGGGGCGGCCGCGGGCCGGGAATGCTGCGCCTCACCGCAGGACACTACGTCTTCTGCAGCCTGAAGGCGTCGCGGCACGCGCAGGTCGTCGTCTCCGGACCGGCCGAGATCGACGTCGCCGGCTCGCTCGTCCTCGACAACGGCTCTGGCTTCGGAGCCGAAGAGGGTGGGCCGACGCCCGGCGAGATCGTGGTTCACGTGGCCGGCGATGCCGTGCGCTTCTCGCGCAAGGCCACGGTGGGAGCCTTGCTCTGCGCACCCGACGCGGAATTGCGCCTCACCGCCGGCGCCGACCTGACCGGCCGTTTCGTGGCCCGGAGCATCCTGAGCGATCGTGTCACCGTGCGAGCGGTGAGCACGCCGCCGTCGAGCACGACGTCCAGCACCACCCCGACGTCCTCCACGACCAGCTCGACGAGCTCGACGACCACGTCGACGGCCGCCTCCTCCTCGACGACGACGTCCACGACCACGACCACCGCCTCCACGTCCACGACGACGGCCCCGAGCACCTCCAGCACGACGACGATCTCGGCGACCACGTCGACGACGACGGCCCCGAGCACCTCCACGACCACCACCAGCACGACGACCAGCACCACGTCGGCACCCAGCTCCACCACGACCACGACCGTCACCACGACCAGCACCGCCGCCCCGACCACCAGCACCACGACGGCCAGCACGACGACGCTTCCCAGCTCCACCACGACGAGCACCGCCGCCTCGACCACGAACACCACGAGCACCACCACCACGACCGCCCCGCCCACCAGCACGACCACGACGACCAGCGCGTCGACCACCACCACGACGCTGGGTGGCGGCGAATGCAGCGGCGGCGGAATCACGGCGCGGCTGGTGGTGAACTATGCCGACGTCGGCGCCCCGGCGCTGTCGGGGCTCCGGCTCCGGCTGGGCTATCCGTCGTCGCTCAGCCTGCCGAACATTCCCGGCACCGACTTCGTGGACTCGTCCCGGATTCAAGATCTGACCGGGGCCAACGGCTTCCTGGTCGGTCAGAACGTCAACCAGACCCTCGACGTGGTCTACGGGGTGACCGGTGCCACGTTCCCCTCGGGTGATTTCGTCGAGGTGCAGTTCGATTGCGCCGGAGGAACCGTGTTGCCGGCCGACTTCGAGTGCAGCGTCGTCAGCGCGTCCGATCAGGTCGGCAACGACGTCCAGAACCCGGGAGCGATCCCCTGCGCCGTGAGCAGCCTCACGGGGCTGTGAGGCATCGCAAGCGGAAGGAGTAGCGAGATGATCCATCGATTCCGGCTCGTCACGGCGAGCCTCGTACTGCTCGGCGCGGTCGCCTGGATGCCGGCGCTCGCGCGCGGTGCCGATGCCGTGCAGGCGGCGAGCAAGCCGGGTGACGTGAGCTGCAGCTGCCACGCCTGCACCCAGCCGGTGTGCTGTCAGGGCCCCACCGGCTTCGCGCCGCTCGACGACAAGTGCCGTACGCTGTGCGACACGAAGCACTGGGTGGTGTCCGACAACGGTAGCTGCGGCACCCAGCCCGGCTGCTGTCCGGCGAAGTGAGCGCCGCGCGAACCGTTGGAAGTCGGCGTGCTGTTACGGCGATGTTTCGGCGACGTGAAGAACTCCCGCCGCGAATTGACGATTTCCTCGCGTGCGGGAATCCTGGCACGAGCGGCGC
Organism: uncultured delta proteobacterium; assembly: GCA_963815115.1. Taxonomy (GTDB): domain Bacteria; phylum Desulfobacterota; class Binatia; order DP-6; family DP-6; genus CAVQLX01. The sequence continues at coordinate 488,652 of CAWFFN010000009.1, forward strand.
TTGCCCGTGCCGCTGCCGGATCAGCGCATCTCGTCGCGATACGGATGTGCGTGGAATCCGACTCGAACTGCGGAGGAAGTGGATGCGACGATCGACGTTGATCTCCCTGGCGCTCGCGACGAGCGCTCTCGTTGCCACGGTGACCCCGGCGGTGGCCAAGCCGCCGCCGGCGTGCGCGCCGGGCCGCTTTCTACTCGACTCGGCCGCGCTGCCCTTCGCGTCGAGCGGCTCCGAGTTCGTGCCGCTGGTCTTCTCCTCGTCCGCCAATCCGAAAAAGCCCGGCGTGAGCCTCGGAACCTGCGGCGGAGGCAAGACCAGGGTCTACAAGGGGACCAAGGCGGGAACCAAGCTGCAGCTCTTCTGGCCGAGCTGCGGGGAGAAGAAGAAGGTGCTCGTGGCGGGCTCGATCGGCTCCGATTGCAAGAGCCTGCACGCCACCGTCAAGGCGAAGAAGACGCCGAAGACGTCCGTGGGCGGCAGCCTGGCGACGGGCTGCGGAGACGGCCTGGTCGACGCGGGCGCCGGCGAGACCTGCGAGGGGACGACGGGCTGCGGCCCGGGTGAGGAATGCTCCTCGTGTCATTGCCAGCCCGTTCCGACCACGACGACGACCGCCCCCACCGTCACCACGACCACCGGCTCCGGCGAGACCACGACCACGACCGCGACCACCACCTCGACGACGTCGACCACGGTGCCGTCGCTCTGCACCAACGGGGTGCGCAACGGAACCGTCGATGGGGTCGAGGAGTGCGACGACGGCAACGACGTCTCCGATGACGGCTGCACCAACTCCTGCACCAAGTGCGACAACCACACGATCACGCCGCCCGAGGCGTGTGACGACGGAAATCTCACCTGCGGCGACGGGTGTGACGGCGCCTGCCGCATCGAGGCGTGTGGCAACGGCATCATCGACTGTGGCGAGACGTGCGACGACGGTGACCTCGACGACGACAACGCCTGTCCTGGGGACTGCGTCATCGACTCCTGCTCGCCCGATACGGCATCGTCCCGTCAGGTGACCGTGAGCTTCACGGCGCCCGCCGGGAGCTCGGTCGCCGCGCTGGTCGTGCTGCTCGACTACCCCGAGGGCAAGGTGAACATCCTCGGCAGCGGCGCCGCCGCCGCTCCGAGCGTCACGACCGTGCCTGCCGGCGTCAGCAGCGCCGTCAACGATCTCGATCACAAGGTCCGGGTGGTCGTGACCAAGAGCACGCCCTTCCAGTCGATCGCGGCGGGCGACCTCTTCCGCGTGGACTTCAAGAACTGCGACGGCGCGCAGAACCCGAACATCGACGAGTTCCCGTGCAAGGTGGTGAGCGCGAGCAGCCCGACGGGTGCCAACGTGACCGGCGTCACCTGTACCGCCTCGATGTAGGGGTCGTGCTTCCATGTGGTGCCGCCGACGCGCTATGAGCAGCGCATGCGCATCGGCATAGGCATCGGGGACATCGCGGGCGCTCCCGCGGACGTCGACGGCCTGGTGGCGCAGGCGCAGCGCGCCGAGGCCGACGGCTTCGCGAGCGGCTGGTTCGCCAACATCTTCGGCATGGACGCCATCATGGCGGCGGCGGTGTGCGGCCGGGAGACGGCGCGCATCGAGCTCGGGACCGCCGTCGTGCCGACCTACCCGCGCCACCCGGTCGCCATGGCGCAGGCCGCGCTCTCCGCGCAGGCGGTCGCGCGCGGGCGCTTCACCCTCGGGGTCGGGCTGTCGCACCAGCTCGTCATCGAGCCGATGCTCGGGCTGTCGTTCGCCAAGCCCTACAGCCACATGAAGGAGTACCTGGCGGTGCTCGGACCGCTCATCCGCGGCGGCAGCGTCCAGTTCTCGGGCGACGAGTTCCGCGTCGCAGCGAACGTCTCCGTCCCCGGAGGGACGCCCTGTCCCATCCTGGTCGCCGCGCTGGCGCCGCGCATGCTGGCTCTCGCCGGCCGCGAGACCGAGGGCACCATCACCTGGATGACGGGACCGCGCACGGTCCGCGACCACACGGTGCCGCGCATCGGCGAAGCGGCGGCCAAGGCCGGCCGGCCGGCGCCGCGCGTCGTCGTCGGCCTGCCGGTCGCGGTCACCGCCGAGGTGGCGGCTGCCCGCGAGTCCGCCGCCCGCGGCTTCCAGGTCTATGGCATGCTGCCTTCCTATCGCGCGATGCTGGATCGGGAGGGGGCCGAGGGACCGGCCGACGTGGCCATCGTCGGGGACGAGAGCGCCGTCGGGGAGGCGCTGGAGCGCCTGGCGGAGGTCGGAGCGACCGACTTCCTGGCGGTTCCCTTCGGTGTCCACGGAGATCCGGGCGCACTCGAGCGCACGCGGTCCGTCCTGGTCCGACTGGCCGGATCTCGTTGAGACGGGGAAACCAGGCCGTCCGCTGGGACGGTCAAACGGCCATATAGACCCTCTGGGAGGCGGCACAGCCCGCAGGGATTGGCCAGATTCCCGATTTTCCGGTAGCCAACTCCACACTGGGGGAACCACGCGCATGCGCCATGTGACCGCTGCAACGCTCTCCACCATCCTGAGCCTCTTCGTCTCGACTGGAGCTGCCAGGGCCGCCGATACACCCGAGCATCAGGTGCCGCTCGCGTCCAGCAAGCTGACGCTGGCCGGCGGAACCAAGCCGGGGGCCCGGCGCCTCAACTTCACGGCGCGCTGGTCGGGCTCGATGAGCCCGATGCCCAACCCGGCCTTTCCCGGGACGACCCTGCGGATCATCGGGGGACCGGGCGAGGGAGACAGCGGCGTCATCCACTTGAACCAGCTCAACTGGAGGTCGCTGCCCAAGGGGAAGGGGTACCGCTACAGCGACCCCAAGGGCACGGCCGGCGGCATCAAGAGCATCCTCATCCGGACGACCAAGGACGGCGGCCGCGTGAAGATCGCCGGCGGCACCGGAAACCTGCGATATCAGGTCACCAAGCCGCAGAGCGTGATCACGATCACCATGATCAGCGACACGACGCGCTGGTGCGCACAGCTGAGTAGCCCCAAGACCACCAAGACGAAGGTGCATGGAGTTGCCCAGGCGGCGCTCGCGAGCTGCCCGTGCGACACCTACGCCAGCACGTGGGAAGCCATCCAGGGAGCGCTCATCGCTCGACACGGCTGCACCAATCAAAACTGCCATGACAGCAGCGGTGCAAAGTCCTCGGGCGGCCTCGATCTCACGCCCGAGAAAGCCTATGCGGACCTCGTCAACGCCGCGTCATCGTACGGAACGACGCGAGTCCTTCCCTTCGCCCCGAACGACAGCCTCCTCTGGCAGAAGCTCGCGGCGTCCACGGAAGGGTTCCAGCTCAACGGCAAGGGATCGCCGATGCCGTCGGGACTGCCGGCCATCTCCGAGGACGAGCTGACCGCGGTCCGGCTGTGGATCCAGCAGGGCGCGCCCGACACCGGCGTGGTGCCCGATACCCAGGGGCGCCTCGACTCGTGCCTCCCCAAGCCGGAGCCGCCGGTCGACGAGCCGCTCGCGGCGCCGCCGCCCGATCAGGGCGTGCAGCTCTACGCGCCGCCGTGGACGATCAAGCCGCACAGCGGCACGACCAACGGCGAGGACGAGGTCTGCTACTCCACCTACTACAACCTGATCGGCAAGGTCCCGACCGTGCCGTGCAACACCCCCCTGTTCACCGGCCCGACCAACCCGACCGGACTGTGCTTCGCCTGGAATCATCAGCTGCTGCGCCAGTCGCCCAACTCGCACCACAGCATCATCCACGTCTACACCGGCGCCTATCCGTCGAACCATCCGAGCTGGCGCTACGAGTGCAACGGGGGAACGGTGGCGGACGGGACGTTCTGTGACCCGACGGTCCCTGGCGTGGCGGCTCCGGCGGGCGCGGACTGCGGCGGCGGCTACTGCCGAGGCAAGCCGATCTCCGGTCCCGCCTGCTTCTCGCTCATCGGCTACGGGCCGCCCGACTACCAGGGCGGTGCCACCGGCAACGGCGGTCAGACGGCGCCCGCGTTCAGCGGCTCTCAGCAGCCGCGCTTCGAGCGCATCAATCCGTCGGGCGTCTACTCGGAGCTGCCGGTCGAAGGCACCATCGTGTGGAACTCCCACGCCTTCAACGTCTTCGACGTGCCGATCCAGAACCAGCAGTGGCTCAACCTGTGGTTCACCAACGACCTGCGCTACCCGCTGCGCGGCGTGTTCGACGCCGACGACATCTTCATCCAGAACGTGCCCCCGTTCCAGGAGGTCGAGTACTGCCGGACGACGCTGTTCGGGAAGGGCACGCGCATGGCGGATCTGAGCTCGCACACCCACAAGCGGGGGCGGCTCTTCCGCATCTGGGGTCCGGACAAGCAGGGCGACCCCGGTGTCGCCCAGGCCTGCGACAGCACCACGGCCACCCCGGCGGCGTGCCTGCCCGAGCCGACGCCTCCGATCATGACCACGACGACGTACAACGACCCGTCGCAGATCATCTACACGCTGCCGGATGGGCAGCTCGACCAAGACGATCCGGCGTCGCGGCGGTTCAAGTTCTGCGCCATCTACGACAACGGCTACACCGATCCGGAGGCCGTGAAGCGCAACTCGACGTCGCCGAACTCGACGCTGCAGGGCATCGGCATCGGCGGCAAGTGCTGGACGACCGGCGCTCAGGGCCAGCACATCTACTGCATGAACGCCGCCAAGCGCGGTCAGGAGTGCTTCGGCAACGACCGGCTGTGTGACAGCGCGCCGGGCGCGAACGACGGCGTGTGCGACGCGTGCGCGCTGAAGGGCGGCGTCACCACCGAGGACGAGATGTTCATCATGCTCGGCAGCTACTACTGCGATCCGAGCGTGCCGGGCGAGACCTGCACCGGCGTCTGCGCCGGCGGTGTGAACAAGGGACAGGCCTGCCACGACAGCGACGCCAACTGCCCGACGACGACGTGCGTCACCACGCAGCCCGCGAACTGCAGCAACGGCTCGACCACCGGAGGGTGGTGTGCCACCGGTCGCAATCGCTGCACCAGCTGCACCACCGACACCGACTGCGGCACGTCCACCTGCCTGCCGTACACGAACAACTGAGACCCGGCGCGATCGCGTGAGGGGCGCCCCGGTGCGCTCCTCACGCGCCTCGGCCTCGCCCGATCAGCCGTTCCTGCTTGACATGTCGCTCGATTGAATTGTACTGAATGGTCAGGTCAATTATGACGAGCCGCCCGGCCGCCCGTCCTGCGCAGCGTTCGCGCCCGCGGCGCGGGGCGGCTCGATCGCGCCAGGAGCGTGGCGTCCGCACCGAGGAGGCCATCCTCAAGGCGACCATGCGGCTGCTCGCCACGCGCGGCATTCACGGCACGTCCCTCGATCTGCTGGCCGAGGAGGTGGGCGTCGCGAAGAGCTCCATCCTCTGGCACTTCGGGTCGAAGGAAGAGCTGCTGCTGCGGGTCGCGGAGCGCGTCTACGACGAGGTCGCGCGCGGGCCCGCGCAGAAGATCCTCGCCATCCCGACCTTCGAGGAGCGCGCCGAGGCGAGCTGGCGCTTCTTCTCCGAGACGCTGCGCCAGAACCCGGAGCTCCGTCGCGTCATGCTCTACCTGATCTTCGAGAGCGTCGAAGGACGGCCCGAGCTGCGCGCGCGCCTCCAGCAGCTCTATCGCGGAATCCGCGACATGTACGAGACGGGTCTGCGCGGCGTGGTGCCCGACGAGCACCAGCGCCGCAGGCTGGCGGTCATCTCGGTCGCGTCCCTCGACGGTCTCTTCCTGCAATGGTTGCTGGAGCCCGAGGCGATCGACCTGGAGGCCATGCACGACGAGCTGCGTGCCCTGCGCGAGGGCGCGCGGCACATGGTCCGCCGCAACAAGGGGAGCACGGAACGATGACCGAGCCCGAGAACGCCATCGACATCGACCTGGCCGGCTTCCGCGAGGTGGTTCGCCATCCCCGGGCGCACGCCCTGGTCCTGCAGCAATATCGTGTCGGCGAGTATGCCGGCGTGGTCGGCCTGAAGCGCCTGCTGGGCGAGATGCAGCCCGAGGGCAAGCTGCATCGCGCGATGGAGATCCACCATCGCGACGAGGAGCGGCACTCACGGGTGTTCACCGACTGGATCTACCGACTCGGCGTGCAACCGGAGCCCATGCCGGTGGAGGTCGAGGCCTACTTTGCGAGCAGCCCCGAGGAGTTTCAGCGCAACCGCGAGATGCTCACGCAGCTCCCCCCGGACATCCGGCGCATCGTCACGTTCGCCGCCATCAACGCCGTCGAGCGGCTTGCCTACAACCAGTTCGAAGCCCACCTGCTCTGTCTCGATCGTCCCGAGGACGTCGACACGCTGGAGAGCGTGATGGCGGAGGAGAAGTTCCATCTGAGCTACGTCGAGGGCGAGCTGGAGCGAGTGCAGAAGGGCGAGCACGGCGCGTTCGTCACCATCGCGCTCGAGCAGGCGCGCACCCGCTTTGCCGAGTTCCAGGAGATGAAGCGGCGCGAGGGCGGCGCGGCGCTGGAGAAGATCCTGGGCGGCGGGGCGTGAGCCGCGATCCGCGTCGGAGGACCACGACATGAAGTTCGGCATCTTCTACGAGCACCAGATCCCGCGACCCTGGGGACGCGAGGGCGAGCACCGCCTGTTCAAGGAGGCCCTCGACCAGGTCGAGCTCGCCGACCGGCTCGGCATCGACTACGCCTGGGAGGTCGAGCACCACTTCCTGGAGGAGTACTCGCACTCCTCGGCGCCCGAGGTCTTCCTCGCCGCCTGCAGCCAGCGCACCAAACGGATCCGCCTCGGCCACGGCATCACCCTCATGCCGCCCGGCTACAATCATCCCGCGCGGGTCGCGGAGCGCATCGCCACCCTCGACCTGGTGAGCGACGGCCGCGTCGACTGGGGCACGGGCGAGTCCAGCTCGCGCATGGAGATGGAAGGCTACGGCGTCGACTACATGGAGAAGCGCGAGGCCTGGGAAGAGGCGGTCCGCGAGTGCGCGAAGATGATGTGCATGGAGCCGTATCCGGGTCACGACGGCAAGTACTTCTCCATGCCGGTGCGGAACGTGGTGCCCAAGCCCGTGCAGTCACCGCATCCGCCGCTCTGGGTGGCGTGCTCGAATCGCGACACCATCAAGCTCGCCGCGCGCCTCGGCATGGGCGCGCTCACCTTCGCCTTCGTCGATCCGGCCGAGGCGAAGTTCTGGGTGGACGAGTACTACGACACGTTCAAGAACGAGTGCACCCCCATCGGCCGCGCCGTGAACCCGACCATCGCCATGGTGACGGGCTTCATGTGCCACGAGGACAGCGAGCGCGCCGTGGCCCAGGGGCTCGAGGGCTTCAAGTTCTTCGGATTCGCGCTGGCGCACTACTACATCACCGGGACGCACGTGCCGGCGCGCACGAACATCTGGGAAGACTTCAAGCAGGCGCCGCCGTTCCCGCCGCTGCCGTACGGCGGCATCGGCAATCCCGACGAGGTGCGCGCCACGATGCGGACGTTCGAGGACGTCGGCGTGGACCAGGTGGTCTTCATCCAGCAGGGCGGCAACAACCGCCACGCGGACATCTGCTCCTCGCTCGAGCTGTTCGCGGACCGGGTCATGCCCGAGTTCAAGGAGCGACACGACGCCCGCGCCCGCCGCAAGGCCGAGGAGCTGGCGCCCTACGTCGAGAAGGCGATGGCGCGCATCCCCGTGCTCTCTCCGGCGAAGGACGAGCCCATCGAATCGTATCCCGTGCTGATGTCGCGGCTCGGCGTCGACATGACGCAGCTTCCGCAGCGCCGCCGGATGGGACCGGCACTGGACCAGATCGAGCGCGCCGCCACCGGCACCTCGTCCAGCTAGCGTCCTCCGACTTCACCTGAACGCCCCGGCCGCGTGGACCCCTCGCCCGCGGCCGGGGTTCCCTGCGCTGCTGGCGCCGGAGCCGGCGCCCGCAGGTCGCGACGCGCGCCTTGACTGCGGCGATGCCGGCTCGCTAGCTCCTCCCGATGGCGATCGCTCCCCGCTTCGGCACGAGCCTTCCCGGCATCCAGCAGATCCCGTCGCGCGTCCGGCCCTGGGAACGCGAGGTCGGCGGCGACGAGATCCTGGCCGCGGCCCGCGCGGCCGAGGCCGCGGGCTTCGAGTGGGTGTCGTGCAGCGATCATCCGATGGTGCCGGTGTCGCGCGCCGAGGCGATGGGTCCGACCTGGTACGACGCGGGGAGCACGCTCGCCTTCGTCGCCGGTGCAACCTCGCGCATCCGGCTGCTGTCGCACGTCCTCGTGCTGCCGTACCGCCATCCCCTGCTGGTGGCCAAGCAATACGGCACGCTCGACCACCTCTCCGGCGGCCGCGTGATCCTCGGCGTCGGCAGCGGGCATCTGAAGCCCGAGTTCAAGACGCTGGGCGCCGACTTCGAGCGCCGCGGCCGCATCAGCGACGAGTACCTGCGCGCCATCGCCGCCGCCTGGGAGCAGGACGTCGCCCGCTTCGACGGGGACACCGTCTCCTTCCGCGACGTCATGGTGTCGCCGCGCGTCGCCCAGCGGCCGCGCCCGCCGTTCTGGGTCGGCGGCAACTCGCCGGCGGCACTGCGGCGCGCCGCCCGACTGGGCGAGGGCTGGGTCCCGTGGCAGCTGGGACCCGAGGAGTTCGCCGGCCTCGCCGAGCGCGCGCGCCGCCTGCGCGAGGAGAGCGGCCGCTCGGGTCCGTTCGAGCTCGTCGCGCCGCTCTCCGTGCAGTCGCAGGCGACGGCCGAGGCGGTCGTCGCCGAAGCCGCCCGCTGGCGGGAGGCGGGTGCCACGGCGTTCCACGTCGGTGTCGGCGCGGACACCTTTGCCGATTACCTCCGCCGCGTCGCGTGGTTCGGCGCGGAGGTCGCGTCGCGCATCGCATGACGGCGGGTCGCAGCGCCAGGGAAGGTCACGATCCTCTGCTCGGGACGCACGTCACCGAGTCGGCTGGCGGGCTGGCCGGGACCTACGCCGGCTTCCTGCTCGCCGAGCTCGGCGCCACCGTGCACACGCTGCACGCGGCGGGTGGCCCCGTGCTCGACCGCCGCAAGCAGCGTGCGGCGGCGCGGACGAGCGCGGATGCGGTGCTGTGCGATGAGGAGCGGCCTCCGGTCGACAGCGCCGCACCGGTTCGCTGTCGGGTGAGTGCCTGGGGCGCGCGCGGGCCACGGCGTCACCTGCCACCGGACGAGGCACTGATCGCGGCCGCGACCGGCGTGCAGTCGTTGCAATGGTCGTGGTCCGGGCGGCCGGTGTGGCTGGTGACGCCGATGATCGGCTACATGACCGGCATCCTCGCCGCCCTCGGCACCACGGCGGCCCTCCTGGGACTTCGCCGCGGGCTTCCACCGCAGGAGCTGCGCGTGAGCGGACTCCAGGGAGCCCTCGCGCTCAATGCGGGCTCGTACGTCACCGGTCCCGGTCACCGCGGCTCGCTTCTCCATCAGGGCGACCCGCGCGGGGCCTATCCGACCTACGGGCTCTATCGCACCGCCGACGGCTGGCTCTTCGTGGGTGCGCTCACCCAGGCGTTCTGGGTGAAGCTCATGAGCGCGCTCGAGCGCACCGACCTGCTGGCCCACCCCGACCTCCAGTCGGATCCGCTGACGTTCTCGGGAAGGAAGATCCGCGCGTTCGTGCGCGCGGCGCTCGAGCCGCTCTTCGCCGCCCGCTCGACGGCGGCCTGGGTCGAGCTGCTCCGGGCTGCCGACGTGCCGTGCGGGCCGGTGCAGTCGCGGGAAGACTTCCTGCGCGATCCCGAGGCACGCGCACTCGGCCTCGCGCTCCCGGTGCGCGACCCGGAGCTGGGAGCGACCTGGCAGCCGCCCGCGCCGGCGCGGTTCGTGCGCGTCCCCGCCGATGGCGCGCCGCGCGCCCCGATCCGTCCGCGCGCGGCGTGCCTGGAGGGCATGCGTGTCCTCGACCTGACCAGCTTCATCGCCGGGCCCTTCTGCCCTCTCCTCCTCGCCGATCTGGGCGCCGACGTGATCAAGGTCGAGAGCGCCGACGGCGATCCCTTCCGCCTCGCCGCCTTCGGCTTCATCGGGTGGAATCGCGGCAAGCGCTCCCTGGTGCTCGATCTGAAGCGACCGCAGGGGCGTGACCTGCTGCTCGACCTCGCGCACACCGCCGACGTGCTGGTCGACAACCTGCGGCCCGGCGTGCTCGACCGGCTGGGACTCGGCGCGGACGCACTGCGCGCGGCGAATCCGCACCTGGTACACACCTCCATCACGGGCTTCGGCACCGAGGGCCCGCTCGGCGCGCTCCCGGGCTTCGATCCGATCTTCCAGGCCCGTTCGGGGTTGATGGCCGCCCAGGGCGGCGGCGACGAGCCGGTCTTTCACACCATCGCGTACAACGACTACTGCGCCGGCGCGCTCGGCGCGCTCGCCACCGTCGCCGCCCTGCTCGACCGCGAGCGCAGCGGATGCGGCGCCCGTGTCGACCTGAGCCTCTTCCGCACCGCCTTCGTCGACCAGGCCGCGCACCTCCTCCTGCATGCGGGCGGCATGGCGGAGGAGGCGAGCGGCGGCCGCGACTTCCTCGGGCCGTCGGCGGCCGAGAGGCTGTACGCCTGCGCCGACGGCTGGCTCTGCCTGTCGGCGCGGACGCCGGCGCAGCGCGGTGCGCTCGCGGCGATGGCGCACGCCGGGATGGCGAGCGAGGACGCCGTGTCGGCGGCCGTCGAACGCACGCTGGCCGGCCAGTCCAGGACGGACGCCCTCGCGGCGCTCGACGCCGCCGGCATTCCGGCTGCGCCGTGTCTCGGTTTCGACGACCTCTTCTCCGATCCGCACCTCGTGGCGAACGGCTGCTTCACCACCGTCGAGGACGACACGATCGGTCGGGTGACCGTGGGCGGTCCGCTGGTCGATTTCGAGCACACGCCGATCCGACCGCACGCGTCGGCGCCCCGCCACGGCGGGGATGCGGAGGCGATCCTCGGGGAGCGCGGGGTGTCCCCGGATCGTCTCGCCGCGCTGATGGACGCCGGCGTGGTCGGCCGTGCGCGCTGAGCGTCCCAGCGTCGCGCTCGCGGCGACCCTGCACGACGCCACCGGCGTGCTCGCGAACGACATCCGCCGCCTGCTGCCGCGGCTCCAGGGCGTCTACGCCGCCGTCGCCGTGACCACCAGCCCGCCGACCGCGGCACGCGTCGTGGCGGTGCTGCGCGAGGCCGGCGTGCACGCGGGCTCGCCGCCGGCCAACACGCGCGGCCCGCTCTACCGCCTGAGCGTGCGCCGGGCGCTGGCGAGCGGTGCGGAGCGCGTGCACTACCTCGACTTCGACCGGGCGCTGCACTGGATCGACAAGGCGCCGCGCGAGCTCCGCCATGCGTTGCGCGCCGGCCGCCGCGGGACGCCACTCCTGGTCGGGCGGACCCGCCGCGCCCACCAGTCTCACCACCGCCCGCTGCATGCCACCGAGGGCATCGTGAACCGGCTCCTCGCATCGCGGCTCGGATTCGCGGGTCGTGTCGACTTCCTGGTTCCCTCCTTCGTCGTTCGACGTGACACGGCGACGCTGCTTCTCGCTCGTTCCCGGGCGCGCGACGTCGCCATCTACGGGGAATGGGCAGCGCTCCTCCCCGGCGTCGCGGAGACGCTCGACTACGTCGAATGCCGCGGGCTCGACTGGGAAACGCCCGACCGCCACCGCCGCGCGGTGCGGCGGCTCGGTCTCGCGGAATGGCGCCGACGGCAGGAGACGGCCGCCGAGTGGGGCCTGCGCATCGACGTCGCCGCCGCCGTCGTGCGCGGCTTCACTCGGGCGCTGGCACGATTCCCGGTGAAGCGCTGCACGCTCGCGCGGCTGCGCTGACGTTTGCATGCTGCTCGCCGCGGCGCGTCGCGCGCGCGAGATCGCGCCCGAAGGTTGCCACGGCCAGCGGGGTGGGCTACTCCCGTCGCAATCCCACGTTCCAACCCGTAGCGAGGAGACTCCCATGAGCTCGTATTCGATGCTGATCAACGGCCGCTCGGTCACCACGCCCGAGCAGGACGACGTCATCAACCCCGCGCGCGGGGAGCCCTTCGCAACCTGTCCGCGGGGCAGCACGGCCCACGTCGACGACGCGGTGAACGGCGCCGCCGAGGCCTACAAGACCTGGAAGAAGGACGAGGCGTTCCGGCGCGCGAAGCTCAACGAGTGCGCGGCGGCCATCCAGGCGCGCGCCCAGGACATCGCCACCGTGCTGTCGCAGGAGCAGGGGAAGCCGGTCACCGCGGCGATGGCGGAGACCTTCGGCGCTTCGATGTGGTTCAGCTACTACGCCAACCTCCAGGTCGAGCCCGAGGTCCTGCAGGACGACGGCGAGAAGCGCATCGAGGTGGTGCGCAAGCCGCTCGGCGTGGTGGCCGCGATCACGCCGTGGAACTTCCCGGTGATCCTGCTCGCATGGAAGCTGGCGCCGGCGTGGCTCGCCGGCAACACGGTGGTCGCGAAGCCGTCGCCCTACACCCCGCTCACCTCGCTCATGGTCGCCGACATCCTGAAGGACGTGGTGCCGCCGGGCGTGCTGAACGTTCTCTCGGGCGGCAACGAGCTCGGCGCGTACCTCGCCGGCCATCCCAGCGTGCGCAAGATCTCCTTCACCGGCAGCGTCGCGACGGGCAAGAAGATCATGGGCTACGCGGCGGAGGACCTGAAACGCGTCACGCTCGAGCTGGGCGGCAACGACCCGGCCATCGTGCTCGACGACGTCGACCCCGATGCCATCGCGGAGGGGCTCTTCTGGGGGGCCTTCCAGAACTCCGGCCAGGTGTGCACGGCGATCAAGCGACTCTACGTGCACGAGAAGGTCTACCAGCCCATCGTGCAGGGGCTCGTCGAGCGCGCCAAGAAGGTGCGCGTCGGCGACGGCATGGACCCCGAGACGCAGCTCGGCCCGATCAACAACAAGATGCAGCTCGAGCGCGTGATGGGGCTGGTCGACGACGCCAGGAAGAGCGGCGGCCGGATCGAGGCCGGCGGCACGCGGCTCGAGGGCTCGGGCTACTTCTATCCCCCGACGATCGTCACCAACGTCGGCGCCGGCGTCCGGCTGGTCGACGAGGAGCAGTTCGGCACCGCGCTTCCGGTGCTCAAGTACTCGAAGCTCGACGACGCGCTCGAGCAGGCCAATCGCACCCACTACGGCCTCGGCGCCTCGGTGTGGAGCGGCGACGTCGAGCGTGGCCGGACGATCGTCCAGGAGCTCGACTCGGGCACCGGCTGGGTGAACCAGCACATGGACATCACGCCCTTCGCGCCCTTCGGCGGCGCCAAGTGGAGCGGGATCGGCTACGAGAACGGGCGCTGGGGCTACGAGGCGTTCACCGAGCTGCAGGTGGTGAACACCAAGAAGGCCTAGGAGAGCGACCCGAGACTTCGTCTCGGGTCGGGGTGAAGGGCGAGAATGAGACGTGGTGAACAGGGCGGCCGTCGTGCCGCGGCCGGCCGAGCCGGCGCGGCACACGTTCCGGAGCGCGAGGCCGTCGCTGAGACGGCATGCTGGCACGCGCCGTAGGCCGCACGAGGCCCGCGCTTCGGCCGTGCCACTGCATCCGCCCGATCCACCGAACGCCACACGCCCGCTTTCGACCCGAGACGGAGCGTCGGGTCGCGCGCCTAGTCGCGCCCGGCGCTCTCACGAGGTCGGTGCCGCGCGCCCCGGCGTCGCGGGGCGATCGCCGCGGCCACCCCGCCGTTTGCGGCGCCGGCGCTTCTTCGGTTCGCCGGCGGCTCCGGCTGGCGCGGCGACTCGCGGGCGCGGTTCGGGGGCGTGCGCCGCGGGTCCGTGGGCCGGTCCGTGCTCGGTGCGCCGTGGGCGCGGTGCCTGCCGTCCGTGCGTGCGACGGTCGCGATCGTCGCGCGGCGGCCGCGGCGCGTGGCGCAGGTCGTGCGCCAGCATGCGGTCGTCCGGGAAGTCGTGCGGCAGCTTGAAGCCGATGTAGCCCTCGATGGCCTCGAGCCCGTCGACGTACTCCTCGCACGCGAGCGTGATGGCGTGTCCCGACGCGCCCGCGCGCGCCGTCCGGCCGGCGCGGTGCACGTAGTCCTGCGGATCGAAAGGCAGGTCGTAGTTGATGACGTGGCTCACGCCCTCGATGTGAAGGCCGCGTGACGCCACGTCGGTCGCGACCAGGATGGGGAGGGTGCCGTCCTTGAACTCGCCGAGGATGCGCAGCCGCCGGCGCTGGTCGACGTCGCCGGTGATGGCGGCCGCGGAGATGCCGTTGGCGAGCAGGTTGCGCTCGAGGCGTTCGGCGGTGCGCTTCATGTTCGTGAAGATGAGCACGTGCGCGCCCGGCGTCGCTCGCAGAAAACCGACGAGCAGCGGCAGCTTCTCGTGCGTGCCGACGTGGTAGACCAGATGCTCGATGTTCTCCGCGGTGATCTGTTCGGGCGTCACCGAGACCTTCTCGGCGTCGTTCATGAACACGTACGCGAGCTCCATCACGTCGAAGCCCAGCGTGGCCGAGAAGAGCATGGACTGTCGGCGGTCGTAGGGCGGCAGCCGGCGCAGCAGGTAGCGCAGGTCCTTGATGAAGCCCATGTCGAACATGCGGTCGGCCTCGTCGATGACGAGCATCTCCACGACGCGCAGGTCGAGGACGTGCTGGCGGTGATAGTCGATCAGCCGGCCGGGGGTGCCGACCAGGAGATCCGTGCCGGCCTCTACCTGATCGCGCTGCTTCTTGTAGTCGACGCCGCCGTAGACCGCGTTGATGGTGAACGGTGTCGCCTGCCCGAGCAGGCGGGCGTCGTCGGTGATCTGCACGACCAGCTCGCGGGTCGGCGCGATGACGAGCGCACGCGGTCCGGCGCCGCGCGCGGCACGCTCGCGCTGCAGCAGGCGGGTGAAGATCGTGATCAGGAATGCCGCGGTCTTGCCGGTGCCGGTCTGCGCCTGTCCGGCGACGTCGCGGCCGGCCAGCGACAGCGGCAGCACCTTTTCCTGGATCGGAGTGCAGTGCGTGAACCCCGCCGCCTGCACGCCGGCCATGACGGGCGCGGGCAGCGCGAAGCTCGTGAAGAGGCGCCCCTCGGGTTGGGGCTTGTCGGTACTCACGCGGCCTCAATGACCGCCGCCACCCTGACAGTCAAGCGCGCTCCCGGCGCCGTTTCGTCGCCGTCCATCTTGACGACGGCGCGCGAGGCGTGGGACAAGACCGCCCAAAATGGCCGAAGCGTGCGAGCCGCTGCGTATCATGCTCGGGTTCGTGGTGCGCCAGTGTGCGCGCCGACTCGGGCATGCGCCGCGGCCCGAAGAGCTCGCCGAGTGGGCCAACAACCAGTACGACGAGCGCGGGTGCTATCGCATCTTCGGACGTCCCATCAGCCCCGAGGAGGCGCGCATCATCCTCCGCCATCCGGAACGCGTGGTGACGGTCCGTCCCAGTCCGCGATGGGAGTTCACGACGACGCTGGGCCGTTAGGGGCGGGCTCCCCTCGCCTCCCGGTCATCACCGGACGCGCCTGGAGCTTCTCCGACGGGCTGCGGGCGAGCGACGTGCTGCCGAGCGAGGCGGCGGACGAACCGGCGGCCGCGGCGGCGCGCAGCCTGTTCGCCGCGCTCGACCCCACGCTCGCGGCGCGACTCGTCCCGGGCGACGTGCTGGTGGCGGGCCAGCAGCTCGGCGGCGGTCCCGGCGGTGCGGCCGCCGCGCGCGCGCTGCGCGCCGCCGGCATCGTGGCCGTGATCGCCGCGAGCTACGCCGACGGCTTCGCGGAGGCGCTCCTCGAGAGCGGTGTGCCGGCGCTCGAGGTGGACGCGCCGGCCGTCTTCCACACCGGGCAGCGCCTGCGGATCAATCTCGAGGGCGGCACGATCGCCAACCTCTCCAGCGGCGACCGTCAGCCGGTGCGCAACCTCACCGAGCCGCTGCTGGCGAGGCTCCGAGATCTGCTGGCAAGGTGACGTCGGCCGTGAGCGGTAGGTCGAGCCGGCGCAGCTCGCGCTGCTCGTCACCGGTGTGGTAGCCCGGTAGCCCGAGGATGCGGAGCTGGAAGGTGTAGCGTCCCGCTTCGAGACGCTGGCCGTCGCGTCCCTCGATGCCCACCAGCGGCACGCTGCCGGGGACGAACTCCGGCGGGGCCCTGTGCTGGGCATCGTCGAGGTACACCAGCGACAGCGGGATGGCCTTGCGGAGGTTCTCGCTCATGGTCATCGCCACCAGGATGGCCTGGTCGCCGCCGACGAGCGCAAACCAGGACCCGTGACCGTCGAAGGCGCGCTCCCGCGCGTCCATGTGGCCGTCGATCGGGAAGCCCGGCGGCGTCACCCCGGGCGCCAGGTAGTGCCAGCCCTCGAGACCTTGCAGGTCGACGCCGCCGAGGGCGGTGATGTCGCGGAAGAAGACCGAGGGCGAGAACGGCAGCTTGAGCGCGCCGGGCGCGTAGACGTGCTCGGCGTAGAAGAAGGTGTGCGCCAGACCCGCGGTGAGACGGATGCCGAGGCCGATGTCGACCGCGTGGCGCGAGCGGCGTACCACCCGCACCGGACCCGCCGTCCACGCGACCAGCGCGTGGCGGCCGTCGCGCTCGGAGATGCTCCAATGCGCCAGCCCGGCGTGCAAGGTCGCCTCGGCTCGCAGCCGCAGGCCGTCGATCAGGTTTGCCCCGATCGGACCCGCGAGCCCGACCCGGAACTCGGCGGGCAGCGCTCCCACCATCCCGATGCGGTAGCGAGCGGCGGCGACCCCGTCGTGTGCGGCGTCGTACTCCACGTAGCGGCGATCCGTGTGCGGCGGCGGGTCGGCCACCATCAGATAGGCCCAGCCGACGTGGTGATCGAGCGGGTCGTCGATCCGGATCTCGCGTCCCACGGCGGCTCGAGGCGTGCCGCTCGGAGCGCGCTCGCCGGCATCGCATGCCATGAAGACGAGCTGGTCGTCCGGATCGAGTACACCCGGACGATCGTCGGATGAGGGCTCCGGCCCTCCCGCCATCGCGATGTTCGAGCCGATGCGCTCGTCGATCTGGAAGGGGATCGGCACCGCGACGCCGCCGCGGTACGCAACCAGCCCCAGGTGCGCGAGGGGGGTGCCGCCGAGGCGGCGCAGCCGGATGGCGGACAGCTCGATCGCCTCGTGCGGCCGGCCGATGGGACCGCAGGACCCGAGCGGCACGAGCTCCCCGGCACCGTGCCGTGCGCTCGCGACCGCGAGCAGGCACGCCAGCAGCACGCGCGCGCGCATCAGCCGGCGAGCGTGGCCGTCAGGGTCGGTGCCGCCAGCGCCCGGCGCCACGCGCGGTCGACGTCCGGGAGCTCGAGCGCGTCGAGGACCATGGCAGCCTCGGCCAGCGACGGCTGCCGCCCCACGGCTCGCACGGCGTGCGCCAGCGCTCGATCGAGCCGCGAGTCGGCGAGGCGGGCGAAGCGGTAGCGGAGCTTCTTGCGCGCCCGCGCCAGCTCCTCGCGGGAGAACCCGGCGGCCGCATCGCGACACGTCCGCTCGACCGTGTCGAGCAGTCGGCCCTCGTGCTCGCGGGCGGCGCTCGCCGAGATCACCGCGACGGCCCAGTCGGCGCCATGCTCGACGCTCGCTCCGACGTCGTACCCCAGCCCGAGCCGCTCGCGAATCTCCTGGAAGAGGCGCGCGTCGGGGTCGGCGCCGACGATCTCGATGGCGAGCGAGAGGGCGAGCACGCTGCGCGCATCCGGCGGCGCGGCCGCGATGCGGACGAGATAGCTCTGCGCGAGATCGCGGCGTCGCAGGCGTACCGTGCCGCAGGCACCGCGAAGCGGCAGGCGCGGGCGCGCCGTCGGCCTGGTGCCCGAGATCGGGAACGTGCGGGCGATCGCGCGCCGCACGCGAGCCCGGGAGACGCCGCCCACCAGCGCCAGCGTCATGTTCGCTGGCACGAACTGGCGCGCGATGAACCGCCGCACCGCTCGCGACGTCAGGCTGCGCAGGCTCCGCATCGTCCCGCAGATCGGATGGCCCAGCGGTCCGCCGAAGAAACGGCTCCAGGCGCGCTCGTGGACCACGCTCGCCGGATCCTCCTGACGGCCGCGAATCTCGTCGATCACCACGCGCCGCTCCTTCCGGAAGCGATCCTCGGGCACGGTCGAGTGGAAGAGCTGCTCGGCGATCAGCCCGAGCGCGTCCTCGACGTCGTGATCGAAGACCTCGAAGTGCAGCGTCATGTCCTCGTAACCGGTGTCGGCATCGTGCTCGCCGCCGAGGTCGCCCGCGCGCCGGTTGAGCGCCCCCTGGTCGTGCGCGCGCGTGCCCTGGAAGAGCATGTGCTCCGCCATGTGGGCGATGCCGGCGTGCTCGCCGTCGAAGCGCGATCCGGCACGGATCGCAACGGCGATGGCGGTCAGCGGACCCGGAGCGGGCTCGTGCAGCACCGTGAGCGCGCCGTGGTGGAGGCGGGTCGGTTCGTGGAGCAGACCGGCGAGCGCTCCGTTGCGGTCCGCCGCCGTGTCCGATCGCCCGGACGACCGGAGGCGCCCGCCGCCGCGGCTAGCGCCAGCCGTACAGCGCTCCCATCACGCGCTCCATCATCCGTGCCCGCCCCGGCGAGTACGGGAACCAGGGTTGCTCCCGCTTCCGCCGCCGCGACTCGACCAGGATCGCCTGCCGGACGCAGAACTGCCGCAGGCCCTCGGCGCCGCCGTGACGAGTCCCGACGCCGCTCTGCTTGACCCCGCCGAACGGCAGGCCGGGGATCCCGGCGGAGACGAGACACTCGTTGACGCACGCGTTGCCGCTCTCGATGCGCTGCGCGAGGGCGATGCCGCGCTCGACGTCACGCGTCCACACGCTGGCGTTGAGCCCGTAGCGGCTGTCGTTCGCGAGCCGCAGCGCCTCGTCGGCGTCGCGCACGGTCATGACCGGGACCACGGGCCCGAAGGTCTCCTCGCGCATGACGAGCATCGAGTGATCGACGCCGCCGAGGACCGTGGGCTCGTAGAAGTGTCCGGGACCGCTCCCGGTCCGCCGGCCGCCCAGCAGCACCTGTGCCCCCCTCGTCCGCGCATCGTCGACGTGGCGCTCGACGATCTCGATCTGCCTCGGGCTGGTGAACGCGCCGTAGTCGATGTCGGCGTCCGGACCGTTCGGCCCGACGCGCAGCACCCGCATCTGCTCGACGAGCTTCTCGGTGAAGGACCGTGCGACGGGCTCCTCCACGTAGACCCGCTCGACCGACATGCAGACCTGGCCGGCCATCATGCAGCCGCCCCAGGCTGCGGCGCGGGCCGCACGGTCGAGGTCGGCGTCGCGCAGCACGATCATCGGATCCTTGCCGCCCAGCTCGAGCAGGACCGGGGTGAGGCGGCGGCTGGCTCGCTCCATCACGCGGCGTCCGGTCTCCGGCGAGCCGGTGACGCAGATCATGTCGACGTGGTCGACCAGCGCCGCCCCGGTGTCGCCGGCGCCGATGACCACCTGCAGGAGATCGGGCGGAAGGGCGCGCTGCATCGCCTCGACCGCGCGCTGCACGGCGAGTGGTGCCAGCTCCGAAGGCTTGATGACCACCGCGTTGCCCGCGAGCAGGGCCGGCACGGCGTCACCCAGAGCGAGGTTGAGGGGGGCGTTCCAGGGGCTGATGATGCCGACGACGCCGCGCGGGCGGTAGGCGACGAGCGCGCGTTTGCCGAGGAGCGGCCGCGAGCTGACGCGCTCGGTCGCCAGCCAGCGTGGCGCGCGCCGAACGAGTCCCCCGAGGTCGAGGCACACGCCCATCAGCTCGCCCACGACGTCGAAGCGGGCCTTGCCGGTCTCGCGCTCGAGGCGGTCGAAGATCTCGCGGCGCGCCCGCACCAGCTCGCGCCGGGCACGGCGGAGCATCCGGCCGTGTTCGCGGACGGGCAGCGCGCCCCAGGCGACCTGCGCAGCGCGGGCGCGCTCGACGGCGACTGCGACCGCCTCGGCGTCGTCGATCGCCAGCTCCTGGACGAGGCCCCCGCGCGCCGGATCGTGCACCCGAAGCGTCGCCGGGTGCAGGGCAGGCTCGCCGCTGACTCCTTGGGCCATGCTCATCCTCCTCGCTCAGAACTGCATGCGGTAGAGCATGTAGTAGACGATCCAGCCGCTCGCGGCCACGTACAGCCAGATCGGCAGCGTCACGCGGGCCAGGCGGCGGTGCGCGCGGAAGTCGCGCTTCGCGAGCGCCAGGTAGATCAGCCGGACGGCGAGCGGGCCGACCACGATGGCGAGGATCACGTGCGGGATCAGGTTGGCGAAGTACAGGGTGCGCCACTCGCCGGTGCCCTCGAAGCGTTTCGTCCCGAAGACGGCCCAGCGCGTCACGTATGCGACCAGGAACAGACCGGCGAGGCTGGTCGCGAGGAGCATCACGTTGCGATGCCAGGCGACGCGCCGCGGCACGCGGATGAGGAACCATCCCGCGAGGAGGAACACGCCACTTCCCACGATGCATCCGGTGCTGATGAGGGTGAGACGCTCGAGCGTCATCGCGTCACGTCATTCCACGGGCAGGGCGCAAGAAGAACCCCGACGGCCTTTTGCGGCTCCGAGAGCCGCCCCGCCGGTGATTGCGGGGGCCGCCGGGGTTCGGTGGTGCCTGGGTCCCCTAAGGGTGACCCAGCGACGTTGAAGCGGGTCGACCCTAGGAGGCCACCACCTCACAGATCACCGTAGGGGATAACGTCACTGGATCACCTCCTTTCTTCCGGCGAGAGCACAGGCGGGCCCAAGCCCCGCCGCCGGAGTACGACCGCCGTTGCCGTCCTCCGACCCCGACCACCGGCTTCGCCGGCTCTGAGGCCTGTGTACGCCCCGGTCGGGAACCCATGGCGATAGCGTAGCGCCGAGACGGCTACGTGTAAATCGCTTCGTGCTCACGCGCGGCCGGTCACCAGCCAGGCCGCGCCTTCCATGCGCACGCCGGCGCTCGTCTGGTACGGCGCGAGCGCCTCGCGCACCGCCGCCGCCACCGCCGCCCGAGCCGCGGGGTCGGCCTGGCGCATCGCGGCGCTGGTCGGCCCCACGCCGGTCAGCAGGATCTCGGTCACGTCGTCGAGGCCCTTCCCCCCGCCGATGGTGAGCATCGCGCGATGATCGGCGAACGCCAGGTCGGTGAAGCCGGCGCGCTCCAGGATGCCGCGAACTCGCGCCGCGTCGGCGAACGAGAGCGGCCCCGGCGCGCCGGGCTCGGGAGGCGGCGGCAGGGTGATGTGGCGCGCGGCGGCGGCGAGCGGAACCCGCATCCACGGATTGTCCGCCAGGGCTTGCCAGCAGACGAAGCCGAGCCGGCCACCCGGACGCAGCGCCGCGTGCAGGTTGGTGAACGCGGCCGCCGGCTCGACGAAGAACATCACGCCGAAGCGCGAGAAGCACACGTCGAAGCGCGCCGGCTCGAACCGTGTCGTCTGGGCGTCGGCGGCCTCGAAGGTCACGTTGCGGAGACCCGCGGCGCTGGCGCGCTCGCGCGCGCTGGCGAGCATCACGGCGGAGAGGTCGACGCCGGTGACCGCGCCGGTCGGTCCGACGCGGCGGCCGAGCTCGACCGTCGAATCGCCGGTGCCACAGCCGACGTCGAGCACGCGCTCGCCCGGCGCGATGCCGGTTCGGTCCATCGCCGCCTGTCCGAGCGGTCGGATCTGCTGGTCGAGAACGTCCCTCAGTCCGACCCATTTCGGGCCGGCGGTCTCGTTCCAGTAGGTGATCTGCTCCGCGTTCGGACCGGTCGCCTGCATGGGGCCCTCCTCGCCTCCCGCTTCGGGCTCACGACTCATCGTCCGTTCCTCGCGCGGGCGATGTCGTCGATGCATTGCACCACGAGCGACGTCCATCCGGTCTGGTGGCTCGCGCCGCAGCCGCGACCGGTATCGCCGTGGAAGTACTCGTAGAGGAGCACCAGCTCGCGAAAGTGCGGATCATCGGCGTAGCGGCGCTCGTCGCCGTGACAGGGCCGCCGTCCCGCGGCGTCGGGGAGGAAGAGACTCGCCAGGCGGCGCCGGATCTCGCGCGCGGCCTCGAGGAGGGTCACGCGCCGGCCCGACCCCGTCGGCAGCTCCACCAGCAGGTCGTCGCCGTAGAAGTGGTGATATCGCTCCAGCGCCTCGACGAGGAGGTAGTTGAGCGGGAACCAGACGGGACCCCGCCAGTTCGAGTTCCCTCCGAAGATCCCGATGGTGGACTCTCCCGGCATGTAGCTCACGCCGAGGTTCTGCTCCTCGAAAACGCACTCGAATGGCTGGCTGGCGTGGATGCGGGAGAGCGAGCGGATCCCCCATGGGGAGAGGAACTCGTTCTCGTCGAGCAGGTAGCGCAGCAGACGCTCGAGCCGTGCGCGGGCGGGAATGGCGAGGAGGCGGCGGCCGTCGCTCTGCTGCATGCACGCGATCTGGTAGGCCAGGTCGCTGCGGTTCTCGAGGAACCATCGCATGCGCTTCGAGAACGCCGGCAGGCGGTCGAGCGTGTCCTGCTCGAGCACCTCGACGGCAATGAGCGGGATCAACCCCACCAGCGAGCGGATGCGCAGCGGCAGGTTTCGCCCGTCGGCATGGAGCTGGTCGTAGTAGAAGCCGTCCTCGTCGTTCCACAGGCCCGTCCCACCGAGCTCGTTCATGGCATCGGCGATGGCGACGAAGTGCTCGAAGAACTTGGACGCCATGTCCTCGCAGGCGGGATACTCGTGCGACAGCTCGAGCGCCATCGACAGCAGCGTGCCGCAGTAGAATGCCATCCAGGCGGTGCCGTCGGCTTGCTCGAGATTCGCGCCGTTGCGCAGCGGCCGCGAGCGGTCGAAGACGCCGATGTTGTCGAGACCGAGGAAGCCGCCGCCGAAGAGGTTGTTGCCCTCGACGTCCTTGCGGTTCACCCACCAGGTGAAGTTGAGGATGCACTTCTGGAAGACCCGGGCGAGAAACATGGTGTCACGCTCGCCGCGCGCGGCGGTCATCTTGTAGACGCGCCAGGCCGCCCACGCGTGCACCGGCGGGTTGACGTCGCCGAACGCGAACTCGTAGGCCGGAAGCTGCCCGTTCGGGTGCATGAACCATTCGCGCAGGAAGAGCACGAGCTGCTCCTTGGCGAAGTGCGGATCGGCGCGCGCGAAGACGACCGTGTGAAAGGCGAGGTCCCACGCGGCGTACCACGGATACTCCCACGCGTCCGGCACCGAGATGATGTCGCGGTTGTAGAGGTGCCGCCAGTCGGCGTTGCGTCCGGTCTTGCGCGCGGCCGGCGGCGGTGGCTGTCCCGGATCGCCGTCGAGCCATGCCGCGACCGAGTAGCCATAGAACTGCTTGGTCCAGAACAGCCCGGCGCTGGCCTGCCGCGCGACCCGCAGCTCGGCATCCGTGGCCCCGGACGCGACGAGCGTGGCGTGGAACGCGTCGGCCTCGGCCCGCCGCATCGCGAAGGTCTCGGCGAAGTTGCCGTCGAACGGGGTGCGCGGCGCTTCCGCGTCGGCGGAGAGCCGCAGCCGGACGACGGCTTCGCCGCCGGCCGCGAGCGCGAGCTGGAAATTCGCGGCGGCCTTGCTGCCGGTGCCGGCCGGATTCACGGCACCGGCCTCGCCCGCCACCAGGTGGCGGTGGAAGGCGTCCTTCACGTACGGAGACGGATCCGGCGTTCCCCAGAGTCGCGAGAAGTTGCTCTCGTTCTCCGTGAACAGCAGCGCCGGCGCGGGATGGCCCGCAGGCGGCTCGATCGCCAGCCGGAAGGTGCCGAGCGAAGCGTGCGCGGCGCTGAGCGAGGCGTCGTCGCGTCGCGTGATGCGGCCACGCGGCCAGTAGCCTTCGCCCGTGCGACCCCAGGACCAGGTGTTGCGGAACCAGAGCGTGGGAAGCAGGTGCAGCGTGGCCGGGTCGGGTCCGCGGTTCGTCACCGTCAGCTGGATGAGCACGTCGTCGGGCGACGCCTTGGCGTACTCGGCGACCACGTCGAAGTACCGGTTGCCGTCGAAGACGCCGGTGTCGAGCAGCTCGAACTCGGGGTCGCGGCGCGAGCGGCGACGGGTCTCCTCCACCAGCTGGCAGTACGGAAACGCCGCCTGCGGGTACTTGTAGAGCGCCTTCAGATACGAGCTCGTGGGCGTCGCGTCGAGGTAGTAGTAGAGCTCCTTCACGTCCTCGCCGTGGTTGCCCTCGGGGCCGGTGAGCCCGAACAGGCGTTCCTTCAGGATCGGGTCGCGTCCGTTCCACAGTGCGAGCGCGAAGCACAGCCGGCCCTGGCGATCGGTGATCCCGAGCAGGCCGTCCTCGCCCCAGCGATAGGCCCGGCTGCGGGCATGATCGTGGGTGAGGTAGTCCCAGCAGGTCCCGTCGGCGGAGTAGTCCTCGCGCACGGTGCCCCACTGCCGTTCGGACAGGTAGGGACCCCAGCGCTTCCAGTCGAGGACGCGGCGAGCGTCCTCGTCGAGACGCCGTCGCTCGGCGCCGGCGTCGCCGTCGGGGTGCTCGCCGTTGCTCATCCTGGGTCTGGAGGTTTGCGCGACCGGGACCGCCGCCGTCAACCGGCATGACCGGCGGCGGAGAGCCGCCGATCGAGGTCGAAGGCGGCGCTGATGAGCGCGAGATGGGTGAAGGCCTGCGGGAAGTTTCCCAGGTGCTGGGCCTGCGGGCCCAGCTCCTCGCCGTAGAGCCCGAGGTGATTGGCGTAGCCGAGCATCTTCTCGAAGAAGAAGCGCGCCTTGTGCAGGTCGCCCATGCGCGACAGGCACTCGACGTACCAGAAGGAGCACATGGAGAAGGTTCCCTCCTGGCCGCTGAGCCCGTCGGTGAAGGAGTCGCCCAGCCGGTAGCGGTAGACGAGCGAGTCGCTCACCAGCTCGCGCTCGATCGCGCGCAGCGTGGACACCCAGCGCGGATCGGTTGGAGAGATGAAGCGCACCAGCGGCATCAGCAGCGCCGACGCGTCGAGCGTGGTCGCGCCGGGATGCTGGACGAAGGCGCTGCGCTTCGCGTCCCAGAAGCGCTCGTAGACGTCGCGGTAGATCGTGTCGCGCACGTCGTACCAGCGTGCCTGGGGCGAGGGGAACGAGCGCTTCTGTGCCAGCCGGATGGCCCGGTCCATGGCGACCCAGCACTGGACGCGCGAGTAGAGAAACTCCTGCCGCCCCCCGCGCACCTCCCAGATGCCCTCGTCCTTCTCGCGCCAGTGCTCGCATACCCAGTCGATCAGCCGGACGATGTTCGTCCAGCCATCGTAGCCGATCGGGGAGCCGTACTTGTCGAACAGGTACACCGAGTCCATCAGCTCGCCGTAGATGTCGAGCTGCAGGTGCTTGTAGGCGGCGTTGCCGATCCGCACCGGACGCGAGCCCATGTAGCCCTCGAGGTGATCCAGCGTCTCCTCGAGCAGCTCGTGACGCCCGTCGAGGCCGTACATGATCTGCAACGACCCGTCGGGACCGAGCTCCTTGCAGCGATCCATGACCCAGCCCATGAAGGCCCCCGCCTCGGCCGTGAAGCCGAGCCGCATGAGGCCGTAGAGCGTGAAGGACGAGTCCCGGATCCAGGTGTATCGGTAGTCCCAGTTGCGCACGCCGCCGATGGTCTCCGGCAGGCCGAAGGTCGGTGCGGCGACGATGGAGCCGTACCGGCGAGACGTCAGGAGCTTCAGGGTGAGGGCGGAGCGGTTCACCGTCTCGCGCCAGCGCCCCTGATACGTGCTGCGGTCGATCCAGCGACGCCAGAAGTTGACCGTCTGCTTGAATGCCTCGCGGACATAGTGGGGCTGCTCGCTGGGCGACGGCTCGCCCGGCATCACCACCTCGAGCACGAACCACGCCGAGCGATTCTCCGCGAGCGTGAAGTCGGCGACGGCCGCGCCTTCCACGACCCGCATCGGTACCGACGCCTTCAGGCGCAGGGCCAGCTCGTTGCCCCCCGCGCTTCCGACGAACAGGACGTCGCGCTCGCCGCGCGCCTCCACCGTGTGCGGGGCGCGTCCGTAGTCGAAGCGCGGGTCGCAGCACATGCGGAAGCGCAGCTCGCCGCGCACGGTCTTCGCCCGCCGCACCATGTTGTGCGCCTGTCCGGCGTCCTCGACGGGCATGAAGTCGCACAGCTCGGCCACGCCGTCGTTCGACAGGAAGCGGGTGAGGAGCACGTTGGTGTCGGGCAGGTAGAGTTGCTTCCTGGCCGCCCCGTCGAGCACCGGCACGACCTGGAACCGACCGCCGTGCTCGGCGTCGACGAGCGCCGCGAACACCGACGGTGAGTCGAAGGCCGGCAAACAGAGGTAGTCGACGGAGCCGTCCAGGCCGACGAGCGCGACGGTGTGGAGATCACCGATGACGCCGTAGTCGCCGATGGGCCGATAGCAATTCGCCACGTCGTCAGCATACCACGGCGGCGTGCGCCTCGGGCAGCGGGGGTGCACGATCCCGCCCAGGCTGGGAACGGGCCGCCGACGGGCGTGCTCGGGTCGCCGTCGACGATCTCGGAGACGGGCCCGGCCCGGCGTCGCGTCACGGCAGCGCAGGCCCGGCGTCTTCCCCTCCCCCGCCGTCCCGGGGCAGAGTACTTGACGGGCGACTCCATAGAGGCGTAGTGCGGGATCGGTCTGGTCAGATAGCAAGGAAGGGGGACCTCATGAGAGTCTTTGCTGCGCTGACACTCGGGCTGGGGCTGGCCGCGGCGAGCGAGGCGGCCGTCACCCACTACCTCCACAGGGGCGCGTCACCCGTGCCCATACCCGGGGGCAGCTCCGTCTTCTTCCTCGACGGGACGCCGCCTGCGGGCAGTACCGCGGTCGCCGAGAAGATCCAGGTGAGCAAGAAGACGCGAATCGCCTTCCCCGACTTCATCGCCGGGCCGTTCGGCGGCGGCACCGTCCTCGGGGCTCAGCTCGGAGCGCTCGTGCATCTGTCGGCAAACCTCCAGATGTCGCAGTGCGCCAGCGTCACCGCGCAGATTCTCGCCGTCGATCCGACGGGCGCCGTGAAGGTCGCCGGCAGTCTGCTCCTCGCCGGCGCGACGATCCCCCAGGGCTCGGGCGACGGCACGACGGGCTTCGCGCCCCTGACGTTCGGCGGCCCCGCCCGCTGCGCGTTCCTCGACGGCATCCCCGTCGAGGAGGGCGGATCGGTGGGCCTGCGCCTGCTCGTGTCCAACCTCTGCAAGGCGAATCGCGCCGTCTCGCTGGTCTACGACGCCGTCGGGGCGCCGTCGGCGATCAGCTTCGATGTGCTCGGGCTGAGCCCGGAGGAGATCCTGGAGCGGCGGCTCGAGTGCCAGAAGGATTGTGCCCCCGACAAGATCAAGGCGGCGAGCAAGAAGATCAGCGACATCGCCAAGTGCTTCGCCAAGGCGGTCAAGGACGGTGTCGATCCGGACTGCTTCTTTAAGGCGGAGATCAAGTTCGTGACGGCGTTCGACAAGGCCGAGGAGAAGCGCGACTGCGTGACCGTTGGCGACGCGGGCGCCGTCGAAGGCAACGTCGATGCCGCCGTGGGCGCGTTCGTCGCGGCGCTCGCTCCTGCCATGCTGCCGGAGGAGAGCCAGAAGTGCGCGGTCGCGAAGATCGGCCTCGCGGCCAAGAAGGCGACCGCGAAGCTCGCCTGTCAATCGAAGGCGGTGAAGAAGGCCCTGCCGGTCGACGTCGAGTGTCTCACCAAGGCGGAGGAGAGGTTCGCGATCGCCTACCAGAAGCTCGACGGCAAGGGGGGCTGTGTCACCACCGGCGATGCGCCGGGCGTCGAGGCCATCATCGACGGGCTGGTCGACGCGCTCGTGACGATGCTCGCCCCCCTGACTCCGCCCTGAGCGGTTCGCCGGCGCCCTCACACCATCGCGACGACGTTCTTGACGCCCCGCGGCGGGCCCTGCAGGAGCTCGCCTTGGGCGTCGAGCGGGAAACGTCCCGTGATGAGGTTCCGCGCGACGCCCGGCCAGCGTGACTCGAACACCGCCAGATCGCCGATCGCCGCCTCGAAGGCCTCGCGGCCGGCGTTGATGGTGCCGAGGACGACCTGATTGCGTAGCACGAGGTTGCGCATCATCGCCGCGGCGTCGATCTCGAGCGGCCTGCGACCGCCGGGAAGCCCGGTGAGCACGAGCATGCCGTTGTGGCCGAGGGCCTCGAGCGCCTGGAACACGACCGGGGGCGCGCCGGTCGCCTCGTAGAGCACGTCGATGCCGCCGAGGCGCGTCCCGAGCTGCGCGAGCGGCGCGCGCTCCGAGCTCACGTAGCGCACCCCGGCGGACGCGAGCAGGGCGGCCTGCGGGCTCGATTCGGGCTCCAGCGACCACACGTGGGTCTCGAAGCCGGCCGCGGCGAGGACGAGCGCGCCGAGGATCCCGACTGCTCCCGCGCCTGCCACCACCGCCGTACCGCCGCCGCGTCCGGTCCGTTCCCGGACCCCACGGATCTGACCGAGCGCCTTTTCTGCGATCGTGAGCGGTTCGACCAGCACGGCGACGTCGCGCAGCGCCGGCGCCACGCGATGGAGATAGCGTGCGTCCTCGACCACCTCCTCGGCCAGGAAGCCGTGGCGCTCCTTGATGCCATGCTCGACGAAGTCGCCGGTGGTGCAGAGGTCCTGCCGCGCGCTGCGGCACGGGACGCAGGCGTCGTGCGGGCAGGGGCGCCGCACCGCGGGAACGACGAGGTCGCCGCGCGCGAGCTGCGTCACGGCGGGTCCGACCTCGACCACCTCGGCGAGACACTCGTGCCCGAGGACCAGATGATCGGAGCCCGCGGGAGGGGTACCGAACTCGAAGCGGCAGATCTCCCGGTCGGTCCCGCAGACGCCGACCTCGAGGACGCGGAGCCGGACGTCGGCGGGCGAGGAGAGACGGGGCGGGTCGTGCTCCACGAGGCGCACCGCGCGCTCGCGAGGAAAGACGGCGAGGGCCCTCATCGACTGCGTCCCAGCCACCACGTGAAGAGCGCCTTCACCCTCGGCGTGAGCCGCGTCCGGTTGTAAGCGTCGGCGGCCTTCTTCATCACCTCGGCCTGCGTCGGGTAGGGATGGATCGTGCTCCCGATCGCCCCGAGGCCGATCCCGGCCGTCATCGCCAGGGTGAGCTCCGATATCAGGTCGCCCGCGTGGGTGGCGACCAGCGTGGCCCCGACGATCCTGTCGCTGCCCGCGCGCAGGTGAACGCGCAGGAAGCCGTCGTCCTCGCCGTCGAGGACCGCGCGGTCGACCTCGCGGAGCGGGACCGTGAGGGTGGTGACGGCGATGCCGCGCCCGGCGGCATCGTGCTCGGACAGCCCGACGTGCGCGACCTCCGGCGTGGTGTAGGTGCACCAGGGCACGTGGAGGGCGCTCGCCTTCTTCCGCCCGAAGGCGCCGAAGAGCGCGTTCTGCACGACGATGCGCGCGAGAGCGTCCGCGGTGTGGGTGAACTGGAAGCGCGATGCCACGTCGCCGGCGGCGTAGATGCGCGGGTTCGTGGTCCGCAGGTGATCGTCCACGACCACTCCCGCGGCCTCGTGGCGTACCCCCGCGGCCTCGAGCCCGAGCCCTTCCAGGTTGGGCGCGCGGCCGACGCCGACGAGGATGCGATCTCCGACCGCCTCCGACGTGGCGCCGCCCACGCCGTAGCGGACGACGACCTCCGTGCCGCGACGCTCGGCGCCCAGCACGCGGGCTCCGTTCACCAGCCGCACGCCGTCGCGCTCCATGCGCCGCTCGACCACCGCCGCCGCATCCGCGTCCTCGCGCGGCAGCGCGTGCGGGGCGTCGTGCACGACCGTCACCTCGGCCCCGAAGCTCCGGAAGACCTGGGCCATCTCGCAGCCGATCGGACCGGCGCCGATGACGACCAGACGCCGCGGGAGCTCCGTCAGCCAGAAGACGGTCTCGTTGGTGAGGTAGCCGGTCTCCTCCAGGCCGGGGATGGGCGGAGCGGCGGCTCGCGCGCCCGTCGTGATCACGGCGCGCGCGAACTCGAGCGTTCTTCCGTCGACCTCGAGCGTGGTCGGGCTCGTGAAACGCCCGCCCCCGATGTAGACGTCGACCCCCAGCTTGGTGAAGCGTTGCACGCCGTCGTTGGGCGCGAGCTCGGCGCGCAGGCGGCGCATGCGGGCCATCACGGCGGGGAAGTCGACCTCGACGGAGCCGACCCGGACGCCGAGCTCGCCCGCCTGGCGCGCGCTCGCGGCCGCGCGGGCGGCGGCGATGAGCGCCTTCGACGGCACGCAGCCGACGTTCAGACAGTCCCCACCGAGGAGGTGACGCTCGACGAGCGCGACCTTCGCGCCGAGTCCCGCCGCCCCGGCGGCGGAGACCAGCCCCGCGGTTCCTCCGCCGACCGCCACCAGGTTGTAGCGCCCGCTCGGACGCGGATTCTGCCGGCCGCCGGGGTGCACGTGCGACAGCAGCGTCCGGTTGAACTCGTCGTCGGGAAGGACGAGCGGCCCGGGCGCGTGGCCGGCGACCGGCGCCGGGTGCGCTTCCTCGGCGCTGCGTTCGACCGTGGCCTCGTCCAGGGCACGCCGGGCGATGCGCGTGACGACGACCGTGACCGCCACCGTGGCGGCGAAGCCGAGGAAGGTGAGCGCCTGCTTCGCCGTTCCGCCCGAGGGCGCACCCGAGGCGAGCTGGCTCACGCTCGTGATCAGCGATCCCAGGTAGACGTACATGACCGTGCCCGGCACCATGCCGACGAGCGAGCCGATCACGTAGTCGCGGAAGGTCACCCGGGTGAGGCCGTACGCGTAGTTGAGGAGATTGAAGGGGAAGGCAGGCGAGAGTCGCGTGAGCAGCACGATCTTCAGCCCTTCGCGGCCCACCGCGCGATCGATGGCGGCGAAACGGGCGTTGCCGGCCACGCGCGCCGCGATCCGGTCGCGAGCCAGCGTGCGCCCGAGGAGGAACGCGACCGCGGCGCCGAGATTGGCGGACACCCAGACCAGCGGGACGCCCACGGCGACGCCGTAGGCGAAGCCGGCGCCGAGCGTGAGGATGAGTCCCGGCAGGAGGAGGATGCACGCGATGACGTAGGCGGCAACGAAGACCGCCATGCCGGCGAGCCCGGCGCCCCGGATCCAGGCGACGAAGCCCAGCAGCCAGTCGTTGACGGGGAGGAGCTTCAGGGCGCCGAGCACCGCGACCAGGACGAGAGCGAGCAGGACGAGGCGGCCCGTGCCGCCGCCCTGCGGCCGCGCCTCGGGGGATGCGAGCGTCGCTGGTCCGGGCGGGGCGCTCATGGACTCCGTCATCGCCGTCTTCGATGACCACGGCGGATCGTCGTTCGAGGACATAGCACGCGGCGGCGCGTGCCTGCCAAGCGCTGGTCCCGTGCGCGTCGAGCGCGCGCCGCCCGGGCGCGGCGCGCTCCCGCGGCAGTTTCTCAGGCCTCCGGGGCGTCTCGCCGGACGGGGGTGACCCGGTTCCTCGCGATGTCGAGGTAGACCTCCTCGTAGTCCACCCGATCCGCTATCAGACCGTGGAACGCGTTCAGCATCGCGGAGGCGACGGCGAGGTTGGTGAAGAGGAGCTGCGGCGCGCCCGCCGTCGCCAGCCGGCCGCAGCCGGGGGTGCTCGGGACGACTGCCGGAGCGTCGGCGATCTCCGGATGGTGGCGGGTGAGCGAGCTGGACAGCCAGACGCCGTCCGCGCGCCTGACGACCTGCACGTTGCCGTAGGTCCCGCTCCGCCCGGCCTCGGGCTCGACGCCGTCGTTTCCGCCCGACAGCAGCACGACGTCGCGCAGGCGCTCCACCGCCTCGGAGACCACCCGGCGGCTGGCGTGATTGTCGACGGCCAGGAACACGATCTGTCCCTCCCGGATGATCGTCCCCACGTTCTCCGGCGTCACGTACTCCGGCACGGGCTCGATCGTGACGACCTCGCCGAATGCCTGAGCCAGCTCGCGCGCCATGGCGACGGCCTTGTTCTCGAGGCTCACGAACCGCATTCGGCTCCGGTTGCTCTCCTCGAACGCGTCGCCGTCGACGAGCGTCAGGTGGGAGAGCCGTCGCTCCGCGTGCAGGTAGTGGCAGAGGTGGCGCGCGACATGGCCGCCGATTCCGCCGCAACCGACGACGGTGATCTCAGTAGGACCACGCATATCCGTGCTTGCCATCGGTCCGGCGCTCCTCGACGACCTGGATCCGCTCGAGCCATTCGGGTGGCCATGCGCGGCTCGCGTGCGCCGGCTCGAGCACCTGCTCCGGGGGGACGGGGAAGCGCGTCCCCGCGACGACGAACGCGGCGTCGAACTCGGGCAACGTCGAATCGACGTAGCCCACCGTCACGTGCAGCCCGGTCTCGAAGAGCTCGTCGTGCTCGTCCACCAGGCTGTGGCGCGGGCTGAGCTCGGCGTGGCTGTGCATCGTGCCCAGCTTCCGCCATTCGGGCCCCGGGCGTGCGCACGGCCCGTAGCTCAGGCGCAGATCGGCGCGAAACCGCCCGTGCTCCACCCGACCGCGAATGGTCTGGGGCGGCGCTTCGACGCGATAGCGAGCCCGGCGGCCGTCGGCGGCGGGTGCGTAGAACATGAACAGCACGGCCTCGCCCTCCCAGCGATCGTAGACGGAGCGGAAGAAGCCCAGCGCCGTCTCGACGAGACTGCGGGGCAACCGGCGAGGGAGCCGGAGGTCGAGGCGTGCCTCGTGGGGAAGCAGGCCGGGAACGCCGCCGTCCACCCGGACCGTCGCAGCATACAGCTCCGTGCGCCGGTCGAGAAAGAGACCATTGCCCGCGATCACGTAGGAGGTGTCGGCGTCGGACGGTGTGAACGCGTCGTCCTTCAGCAGCACGGGAAACATCGGCGCTGCGAGCATCGTCACGGCTCCAGCTGCATGAGCGTCACCAGCTGCTCGACACGCTCGACGGGATGCCAGGGGGCCACGCGGTCCAGCATGTACTCGAGCGTGCCACCGACGGTGCGGGACGCCCGGCGCCAGTGCACCTGGAGCGCGAAGTAGGGATCGGCGCAGGTCGCCTCTTCCCACGCGTCCGCGCTCGCAAGTCGCGCGTCGATCGATGCGGCCGACTCCCAGTACGAGTTGCCCTCGTGCATCTCGGCCGAGCGGTTGAAGGCCGCGTGCCAGAAGTGATCGGTCACGGCCTTCAGGCGAGCAGACGACGACAGCCGACGCAGGCTCCGGTTGCTCAGCGCCACCAGACACACCCAGCTCTCCTGGTCCTCGTAGGCCGGCGCCTGCGCGCAGTTGAGCAGACAGGTGAAGGAGAGGTGGTCGTCGAGCGACTCGATGGGGGTGCTCCGGAAGAAGGCCTGCTGCATGCCGGTGAGCATCCCGTCGCGAAGGACCAGGAACAGCACCACCCAGGGGAACGACAGCCGGCGCTGGCGGTAGCGCGCTTCGGCCCCGAACGCGTCCGGCGAATCGTCGGCGATCCACCGGACCACGCGAGGGCCCGGAGGCATCTCGATGACTGCCCCGAGCACCGTCCCCCCGGCGCGCTCGGCCATGAGCCGGACGTTCGGCGGGTGGACGCGCCACGTCGCCGGCCCGCTGCCCGTCGCGACGACCCGGTCGAGCAGATGGCGGACCGGCGTGGAGCCCATCATGCGACCATCGCGGCGCCACACGGCGCTCGTGTCGGCGATCTCGATCGCCGACCGGGCGGCCCGCACGGAAGCCTGCGCGCCGGCGCCCTTCTCGCCGGCGTACTTGACGAACTCGAGATGCTCGCCCACGGCGAGCACGTGGTCGTCCGGCACCTGACGGCCGCCTACGAGTGCCACGGCGGCGGGATGGATGCCGAAGAGTGCTGCCGCGATCGCCCGGGCCGCTCCGACGCAGCGGCCGGCGAGATCCAGGTCCTGCACGTCGGCGCCCGCGATCACGCGGACGCGTGCGGCGGCGGCGGTTCCGGCGACCGCGGGATCGGTGGCGACCGGGTCGGAGGGTGGCGCCTCGAGCGGGAGCGAAGGACGCTGCTGTTGCTGCTGTGTCATCTCGGAGTTCCTCCTCGTGCCGTGTGTTCGACCTTGGTCAGGGCCTGGTCCTCGGGCAGGCGACCGGCGAGAGCGCTGCGGACGTTGTCGCGGGTGATGGAGCGACAGCGCTCGACGAAGTACGCCGTCGTGGCGGCGGTGAGGTCGTCGAGGGTGAGCGGACCGGGCTCCTCGCGGCCGGCGCGGAGATCGCGCTGCGCGAGCCGAGCGAGAAGCGGCCGCACGACGCCGTCCGCGATCGCGGCCGCCGTTGCGAGGTCGCGCGCTCCGAACGACAGCATGCGGCCGTCGGCGAGCTGCACGCGAAGCAGCTCGGCGAGCGTGCCGTTGGGCGCGAACACGAGGTCGCTCACGGCTGCCCCGAACTCGCGTGACAGGCGATCGTGAGCCGGCTTCCGGGCGTCCTCCGGGGACGCGAGCGGGATCCGGGTGAGGCACTTCGCCACCAGCGTCGCCACCTGCGCCGCGTCCAGGGTGTGCGGCAGCTGCACGATCGGCAGGCGGCCGTCGCGCGTGAGCGCCGTGTCGAGGTAGCGGTCGGCGAGGTTGGAGATGCCGATCAGGCGGCCCTGTGAACGCGTGAGCAGCGCGAGCAGCGTGTCGAGGACGTCGAGGTAGCCGCCGTGCAGCATGAAGCCCTGGCTGCGATCGAGGGCGATGGCCTCGAGCTCGTCGATGACGAGGAGGGGCCTCACCCCGGACTCCTCCCAGGCGCGGTCGAGGGTCATGAAGTCGGCGCGGAGCCGGGCCGCGCCCTCGCCCACCCACTTGGAGAGAAACGACGAAGCGGTCCGCACCAGCGCCGTACCACCGCGAGCCCGGATGCGATCGACGAAGTAGTCGGCGAGCAGGCTCTTGCCACAGCCCGGCGGCCCGCACAGGACGGCGCCGGCAGCAGCGCGCTCGGCCTCGCCCAGCAGCGCCGCGTACGCCGGCGATGGCGGGGTCAGGAACAGTCGCTCGAGGCGCTCGATGACGTCGTCGAGGCCGACGATGTCCTCGCGCCGGACCGGACGAGGCACGCCCATCTCCGGTGCCGCGGGCCGCTGCGCCGGTCCGAGCCGCCGCGTGACCAGCACCACGTTGCCAAGCGCAAGCCCGCCGTAGCCGAGGACGCGGTCCTCGAAGGCGAGCGTGTCCAGATCGACGCTGTCGGCGACGACGCCGAGCAGGCGCGCCTCCTCCTGGCCGGCTTCGCGGAGCGGACGCACCAGCACGTGGCGGCCGTCGAGACGCTCGCACACGGCATAGGCGGAGCCCCCGATCAGGTACTCCCCCGCCCCGACGACCGTCTGGGCCCCGGCATCGGTGTAGACGATCTGGCCGATCCCGAGCGTCATGTCGGCGGGCCGCACCAGGACGCGCTCGGTGGGGCCGATCTGCAGGCACACCCGGCCGTTCTGCACCGCCGTCACGATGCCACGCAGCTGCGCGCCTCCCCCGAGCATGCGCTCGAGCTGCTCGCGCGTGCCGCTGAGCTCTCGTCGAGCCGCCGCCGTGCGCGTCGCGGCACGCAGGAGGCCGTCCGCAGCGGGGCCGAACGCGTCGAAGGCGATGCGGCGCGCCTCGGCCTGGCGCTCCGGCGGAACGTCGGGATCACACAGGACGTCGAGCAATCCGTCGATGTCGGACGGCGACTCCGTCTTGGCGCGTGACCTCATGTGTTGCTCCTCGGCTCTCGGTCGAGCACCCAGTAACCCGGTTCCTCCTCGACGGTGCCGTCGGGCGTGTATCCGTAGAGCCTGACGACGCGACCGTCGGGGTAGAGGGACACGATCACGCTCGCGGCGAACGGGTCCGTGAAGGTCGTGAGATGCGTCACGACGTCGGCGATCGAGATGATCGGCGTCTCGCCGGCCTGGTGGAGGTGCGTGTGCACCGAGCACGTGACGCTCGGCACGTCGGGGGGAGGCGCGGCCAGGAATTCGGCCCATGATCCCGCGGGAGAGACCACGGTCGAGTCGGTCGCCTCGCCGGCCCGTATCGGGACGAGCCGGTGGAGAATGCGCACGAACGTCCGCCGCATGCGATCGAAGCCCACGCGCGCGTGCATCCTGCCGGAGGTCTCGACCCCGCGCGCCCGGCTGGCACGCTCGAGCTCGCCGAAGGCCTCCACGACGTCGGCGGACAGGAAGGTCGCCATCCACTCCCGGGATGGATTGCCCTCGGCCGTGGCACCGGCCGCGAGCGCGTCGACCGACATCGCCGGGAGCGCGGGGATGGAGACCCGCAGCGGTGGATCGGCGCACTCGGCAGCATGCAGTGAATAGGCGATCCGGGCGGTCGCTGCGCCGGTGCCGCGTGACGCACCCGTGACGTGCAACGCGCGCGCGCTCACGAAGGGTGCGAAGACGTCGCGTGGAAACTCGCCGCGGGACACCACCCGCCCGCGATCGTCGCGCAGCTCGACGATGCAGGAGTCGAGGCAGAGGGTGCTCCCGTGTCGATCACGGAGCCGGCCGGGGCGGAACCACGCATGAGCCGATTCCGGGATCCCGAGCAGACCGTCGCGCACGCCCACGAGCGCGGCCGTGCGCACGAGCCACTCGCAGTGGGGAAGCTCGAGCACGACCACGTCGGCCGAGCTGCCCACCACGAGCGGGAGCGACATGGCAATGCCGTCCGGCGCGGCGCCGGCGAGCGGCATCGGATGCGCGCTCATCTCAAAGGAGCGCGTTGGCATACTCCGGGCCGATGACGACCCGTCCGCCGGGACGGACGGCGGTGCCGACCTTCGCCATCCTGGGCAGCTCGTGGCCCTCGTGGAGCGCCGCGTAGCGCAGCGGCTTGTTCGACGCCACGTCGCGGGTGGGGAGCCGGAGCTTCGGGACCGCGGCGTCGGTCAGGCGCTCGACTGACCAGTCCTCCGGCACCGTGTCGTCGAACGACACGGCCTCGTCGTGACGTGTGAGATGAATTGCGATTGCCTGCATGGTTTCACCCTCCCTGTTCGGTGTCGGTCACTGCGTCGCCGCCGGCGACGCGAAGATCCATCAGCTCGAGATAGCTGCGTGCGACGTCCTCGTCGCCGAGCGCGCGCAATCCGCGGGCGAGCTCGTGCACCTCGGCGGCCAGTGCGTCGCGCCCGTCGGGGGCGCACCGCTCGACGAGCGCGCCCGGGCCGTCGTGCCAGCCACCGGCGCAGCGCCGGAGATCCGCCGAGGCGGCGCAAAGGAATGCCCTCCTCGCGCGATCGACGACGAGGCCGCCCGGTCGTCCGAGCCTCAGGAAGAGGGGCGCCGTGATGGACGGAAGCGTCGTCGCCAGCACGCCGGCCGTGACGTCGACGATGGGAAGCGGGATCGAAGCGGTCATCGTGGGTCCGCGGGGTAGAGGGGGCGGTGATCGGCGGGTCCGTCCGGCAGGTGGCTGCGGACGTAGTCGGCGGCGACCGGGTCGACGCAGTGATCGAGGCGCCGGTTGCGGATCCGGAGGTTGTCGTAGAGCAGCTCGGCGAGCCGGTGCGGACGAACGCCCCGAACGTCGAGGCACAGGCGCTTCTCGCCGTAGTTCGGCGCGACGAAGTCGAACGGGGTCAGCACGATCGGCACGAGCGCCGCCTCGCGGTCGAACGGCCAGAGCGGCGGACATACCACCACGACCTGGAAGTCGCGCGTGGCGATGGTCGGGCCGCCATCGGTTGCGACCAGGGTCCGCACGTCACGGTAGTGCAGCAGGACGCCGTCGGCCATGCCCTGGACCTCGAGACGCCCCTGGGTTCGCCGCGCGTCGTCGTACAGGACGAGGAGCATGTTGGTGAGCGCGCGGCGGCGGATCGCGAGGCGCCCTGCCTCGAGCCTCTCGGTCTCCGGCCCGAACGTCATGGGACCTCCGACCATCTGAAGCGCGCGCGCAGCCGCACGACGCCCTTTCGGCCGACGGCGAGGATCTCCTCGCCGGGCCCGCTCCCGAACTGTCGCAGCGTGATCGCTGCGACCTCCGGAGCGAGAAGCTCACGAGCCCCGACCTGGGAGCGCGTCGCCAGCGGTCGGCGGGGCTCCGAACAGGAGCAGCCACGCTCGATGGCTGCGGCCGGCAGCAGCCGGAGGGGCGCGGGCGACACGAGGCGGCAGCGCAGGCATTCCATGCCGAGCATGGGGATGCTCCGCCGTCCGAGCAGCACGGTCGCATCGTCGCCGGCCTCGGCGATGAGCCGCTCGACGATCGCGCCGACGGTCAGGTCGTCGATCCCGCCGTCGAGTTCGATCACGCGCGACTCGTCGGGGTGATGTGCGACGGGACAGCCGGGTACCGGGTGCGGTGGCATGCGGATCACGTACTCCGGTCCAGCGGAATCACGCTGGTGACGGCCGCCGGCCACGGATCGGTCGCCCTCGAGCCAGCGCAGGAGCAGCCGCACGCCGGCGTCGGCTGCTGCCGCGGCGGCTTCGGCCGATGCACGCGGCGCCGTCGTCTCGTCGCAGCTCGTCGCCGACGCCAGGCGATCCGCGTGCCGCTCCGTCTCCCCCCACAGGCACACGGGGCACGAGGCGTTCCGGCCCGTCGCGAAACACCGCACCTGGTATCCGCCGCGAGTCGACTGGTTCCCGCAGGTGAGAACCAGGAGCAGCGGCCCGGTCACGGCGCCGCCCCAGATTGCCTCGACGACGTCGCGGATCGCGGTGGGATTGTCGAGCGCCAGGACGACGGCGTCGAGCGCGCGCACCAGCCCGGGCCGCACCGTGAAGCGTACGTCGCCGTGGAGAGCACGAGCGATCGCCCCCCGCGCACGCCGCCGATCCGCGGTGACGACGGCCTTCGGCCGGAAGCAGTCGGCGGCGTCGAAGAGCGACGTGGACAGGTTCTCGGGCAGGACCTGCTGAGCATCGGCGACGGTGACGGCGATGGACGCCGGCAGCAGCCCGGCGACGCGCGAGCCGATGGCGCCGGCGCCGAAGAGGCCCACCTCCGCGCCGCTCACGGTGACGCCTCCGGGGTCTCGTCCTGGACGGGCGCAGCGCATCCGGAGCAGGTGATGGCGAGCGTGGCGCAGTCCGTGTGGGCCGGCGCCTCGCACCGGCACGCCACGATCGGCTCCCCGGCCGCGATCGCGCCGAAGCACACCGCGCACTCGAGCCCGGCCGGCGCCGTCCGCCACTCGCGTGCGGACTGCCACCGCACCTCCACGCGCCACTCGCCGGCGCGCACCAGCGCCCCGGCACCACGGTCGACCACCCCGAGCCCTCCCAGCATCGGCCGACCATCGATCCGTGCGCCGGACGGCGGCGCCAGCACGACGGCATCGCCGCCTGTCATGCGGACGAAGCGCAGAACCGGGACCTGGCCGCTGCGACCGACCTCGACGATGTCTCGCAGGACGAGGGACGCAGCCGGCGTGACGATGACGTGCGGCATGCCCGACCTCCTAGCGCGCGACGATCACCGTCCGCGCACATTTCGCGGGAAGCGGTCGCGAGGGAGGCGAAAGCGGCCGGACCTGGGGCCAGCGGGATGCGGAAGAACGGCTAGGTGAGGAGCTCGACGAGCCTGCGGGCTCCGCGCCGGGAGCACAGCACCCAGTCGATCGTCGGCGCGGGCCCCGTGAGCTCGCCCGTGCGCATCCCGCACATCCGCTCGTCCACGTTCGGCACGAGCACGTTGGTGAGCGACACCAGGATGCCGCGCTGAGCCAGCGCGAACCCGCTCCCGAGGTGGTCCGAGAGCGCCTTCAGCGACGGGCTGTTGGCGCGGAGCGTGAGCCCCTTCACCTCGAGGAGCCCGAAGATGCGTGACCATGCGTAGTAGCGGTCGTCGCGCGGCGGGACCAGAGCGATCCACGCGGCCTGGACGTATCGGTGCAGCCATTTGCCGGAGCCCAGGATCGTCACGTCGCCCGTGACCGGCAGCAGCAGTCGCTTGCCCCGGAACGGGCCGGCGAGAGGTGCGGCGAGGATCGTGACGCGTGCCGGAACGAACCCCTCGCAAAACCTTGCGCCGCAGTGCTCCCAGCGGCCGGGACGGCTACAATCCGTTGACATGTGCGCGGCTCCTCGCCGGATCGACTCGGGCGCAGCGTCGCACGCGCGCGACGCCACGGCGGCTGACTCACCGGACGACGAGACGTGACGAGATCTACGTGCGATGGCTGCGATGACCGGGCGCCCTGCGGCGCCGCGGTTCCCCCCTGAGCGCGGAGGACAGCACATATTCTTTCGCACGTCGAGGTTTTTCCACGTGCACGATCACCAGACACGACGCGTCACGAGTCGACGCCACATCGAATCGGCGTGCACGCCAGAACGATCGGCGTGGACGCCGATTCGAACTGGCGTGCACCCGAGCGCTACTCGCCGACGAGCGCCCAGCTCACCGGCACACGATCGTCGAAGCCGGGATCATCGGAGCCAGACTCCGTCAACGGACGCGAGTAGATTGCCGTGAATGCTCGCATCATGCCGCGCTTGCGCTTCTCTGGGTAGAGCGCGCTCGCGGACGAGTCATCGCACGCGAGCATCGTGCCCGCGAGCGTCCCGCAACCGCTGTGGCCCATGATCGCGATGATGATGCGGTCGTCGCCCTCGGATGGACGGCTGTCCGGATTGAAGCGGTAGGCGAAGATGAGCCCGCAGTCCTCGCCCACGTCGCCGCGGCCGACCACGGTGCGGCGCGCGACGAGCCTCGCCGATCCCTCCCGCAGTATACCGAGCTCGGCCGTTGCGGCTGCCTCGTCGCTGAACGACGACGCGTGCTTTCGATCCGAGCGGAAACGATACGGAAATCCGTCGCGCCGGCTGCGACTCCGCGGCGGCACGCCGAATCCCCGGCAGACCGCGTCCTCGGCGATGGGATTCACGATGGGCGATCCGAGGATGAGATGGCAGCCGTCGGCGTAGAGCTTCTCGACCCGTGCGGGGTCGTGCAGGGCGTCCATGTGCTCCTGGAAGGTGAACACCACGCCCCGGCCGGGGGGACGATTCAGGTACTCGTAGACGTGGAACAGCGCTCGCACGTCCCAGGTGCCGATGCCCTGGCGATCGAGGGGGATCCCGACCGGCTTCCCCTTCACGGACTCGAGCGACGTCGACCCCACGTGCACGGTCAGCTTCCCGCTGCGGCGGATCGGGTACCAGATGTCGGCAGGGACCGCCTGCAGGAGCTCGTGCAGCTCGATCCTGAGTGCGGCGCAGAGCTTTCCGAGCGTTTCCGGTTTCACGGCGCCCCAGGTGCCATCGCACAACGCGCTGATCCGCTCGGTGTCGACCGTGCTGAGTTCGGAGAGCTCCTTCTGCGTCAGCCGGCGCGCGCGCATGATTTCGTCGAGCCGACACACGATGCGCTTCGGTACCATCGATCCCCCCGGCGCTCGTCCACTGCCCCAAGTGGCCGCGCGGACGCAAGCGGGCGCGTCGTGTCGGCGCGAGACGACTAGGGAATCAGGCCGGCGACCCGGCTCCGCGCCAGGAGCTCGATGGCGTCGGCGCGGCGGATGGTGGCCCGGATCTCGTCCGCGAACGCGCGCCGGCGCTCGGCCAGCTCCGGCGTGCCGCGCTCGAGCAGCCCGCGGTTGCCCGCCAGCCGCAGCGCGGTCTCGAAGAGCACCTTGGAGACCGACTCGCCGCTCTGGATGCGGCGCTGCAGGAGATACTGCTTGCCGAGCGCGAGGCAGCGTCCCAGAAACGCGTTCTGGTCGAACGGCGCGTCCGGGCTCTCGCGCACCAGGGCGTCGGCGACCACCCGGTACGCGTGCAGAAACGGGCGCAGCACGCGGTGCGCGTTGAACGGCCGGAACGAGCGCACCACCCCCTGGATGGCGGCGGGGCCGCGGGCCAGCGCGGACTCCCACTTGTCGTCGTGCAGCGCGACCTCGTCCGCGATCTCCTCGCGGAAGCGCTCCTTGTCGGCGAAGAAGAACTCGAACTTCAGGAGATCGCGGAGCCCCATCGCCTCGTCCCAGAAGGTCTGACGGCGGTGCTCGACGTGATCCTCGCCCGCGCGCAGCAACGCGATCTCGGCGATGGCGGAGGTGACGAAGAAGTGCACGATGGTGTTGCGGTAGTAGGCCGCGGTCAGATGCTGGTCGGGCCCGACCGCGTACACGGCCTCCGGCCCCTCGGCGTAACAGGTGACGACGCCGTTCTCGACCAGCGCGTCGAGCGTGCGCTGCACGCTCTCGGGCGAGTCGAGCCCGAGGTCGACGGTGGTCGGCAGTGCGCGCCGGCGGATGTACTGCACGAGATTCTGCAGCGCGACGAGGATATCCGGGACGCTGAGGGCGCGGTCGCCGCGGCCGAGCAGCGCCAGCGCCACCAGCGACGTCGGCGTGATCGGCGTGACGCGGTTGATGCGGACGGCCACCTCGAAGGCCAGCTTCTGGACCGTGAGGTGCTGCTC
Organism: uncultured delta proteobacterium; assembly: GCA_963815115.1. Lineage (GTDB taxonomy): Bacteria > Desulfobacterota > Binatia > DP-6 > DP-6 > CAVQLX01. Next base: position 530,719 of record CAWFFN010000009.1, read on the forward strand.
CTCCGTGTCGTCTCCGGAGAGGTGCTCGGCGGCGAGCGGGTCCGGTGGCCCGAGGGTCTGGGCCAGCGAGATCGGCTTGCCGAAGCGGATGTAGATGTCGCCGAAACGCGAGCGCAGGCCGCGCACCACCCCGACGAACCAGCCGAAGCTCTCGCGCTCCTTCTTGCCGCCGTGCTGCTCGGCGGTGTATGAGCCGACGTCCTGGATCTGGTCGTAGGCGATCGCGACCGGCAGCAGGATGACGTCCTCGCTCTTGCCGCGCCGGTAGGCGTCGACGACGTTGGCGAGGAGCCCGAAGCGCGGCGGCAGCAGCTTGCCCGAGCGCGAGCGGCCGCCCTCGATGTACCACTCCAGGGAGAAGCGCTTCTCGATCAGGTAGTCGATGTAGCTCCGCAGCACGAACTTGTAGATCGGGTTGTCCTTGAACGTCCGGCGAATGAAGAACACGCCGCTGCGGCGCACCAGCGGACCGACCGGAAAGAAGTTCATGTTGATGCCGCCGGCGGTGTGGTTCGGTGGATGGCCGTTCTCGTGCAGCGCGTACTGCAGGACCAGGTGGTCGAGGTTCGACTTGTGGGAGGGGAGGAAGACCACCGGGGAGCGCTGGGCGAGGGCGTAGGTGCGCTCCAGGTCGCCGCGGTCGTAGTGCAGCGCCTCGGTGTACGCCCGCGTGTAGAGGAGATGGATGAGCTGCGCGCTGAGGTCGATGACGTAGGGGCTGTGGGTCGCGGCGATCTCCTTCAGATAGCGCTCCGCATCGCGCTGGGCCGCCGGCACGGGACGTCCGACCTGCTGCGCCAGCCGTGCGATCCCGCCGCGGAACGCGGGCCGGGAGACGATGTCCTCGCGCACGAAGCGAGGCACCTTGTAGCGCATCCCGCGGACGCGGCGCTCGGCGCGCTCGAGCGCCAGACCCGCCTGGCGCGTGACGAAGTCGGCCAGTCCCGTGGTCTCGCCGAGGTCGGCGCCGCCCGCGCGGCGCCAGCGCTCTCGCAGCTCCGAGGCCAGCGCCGCCTCGCCCGCCACCACCTGGTAGCGGGCCGAGCGCCGCGCGCCGAGCGCCTGGCGCATCCGGCCGGGATCCCGCGGATCCCCCAGCAACAGCAGCCGGAGCAGCCGGCGGCGGGGGCCGCCCCGGGCCGGACCCTGGAGCCAGGCCACCCGGAGCGGCGTGAGGAGCGGGTCGTCGTCCGCCGCCAGGCACGCCTCCAGGCGCCCGTCGAGGCGCGGACGGCGCGGGCGGCGTCGCGTCGGAGGGATCGCGATGATCTCGTACGGGATGCCCGTCGGGACGTGATGCTCGAAGACCCACTGGCGCAGGATGCGCCGCTCGATGCCGCTGCAGGCGTCGAGGAGAAACACGACGCGCCGGCTGCCGACCTCTTCCCGGGGCTGCTGTCGGGTCGCTTGCGCCATCCGCGCCGATACTACGACGACTGCCCACCGGGGTGATAGGGCGTCGGTGGCCGAGCCTCGGCGGCGACGCTATGCTCCGCGTTCGGTGTCGGGGTACGAGGACATCACGCGGGAGATCGACGAGGGACCGGCCGGTCCCTCCATCGGAGCCTTCTTCGATCTCGACCGCACCCTCATCGCCGGGTTCTCGGTGATGCCCATGCTCTTCGACGGGCTGGTCAGCGGACGCATCGGGCCCGCCGGGCTCGCGCTCACCACGGTGGCCGGGCTTCGCTTCCAGCTCGGCCAGCTGGGCTTCTCGGAGCTCCTCGCCGAGGCGGCCGGATTGCTGAAGGGCGAGTCCGAGGCGACGATGCGGGAGGTCGGAGAGCGTCTCTACTCCGACGCCCTCGCGTCGGAGGTCTATCCCGAGGCCCGGGCCATCGTGCGCGCCCATCTGCGCCGCGAGCACACCGTGGCGGTCATCTCGTCGGCCACGCGCTACCAGGTCGAGCCGCTGGCACGGGATCTCGGCATCGAGCACGTGGTGTGCAGCCGCCTGGAGGTGCGCGACGGCCGCTTCACCGGCGGCGTCGAGCCGCCGCTGTGCTACGGCGAGGGCAAGCTGGAGGCTGCGCGCGGCCTCGCCGCCAGCCGCGGCCTCGAGCTGGCGGAGAGCTACTTCTACACCGACAGCGACGAGGACCTGCCGCTGCTCGAGCACGTCGGCCGCCCGAGGCCGACGAACCCGAACCGGCGCCTCGCCGCCCTCGCCGCGCGGCGCGGCTGGCCCAGCCGCACGTTCACCACCCGCGGCATGCCCGGCGCGCTCGACGTCCTGCGCACGTCGCTCGCGGTGGGCAGCCTGGTGCCGGCGTTCCTCCTCGGGCTGCCGGCGGGCGCGCTCGAGGGCAGCTGGCGGCAGGTCGTCAACCTCGCCGCCACCACCTTCGGCGAGCTCGGCAGCGCGCTCGCCGGCATCCGCCTGCGGGTGACGGGCGAGGAGCACCTGTGGTCGCATCGCCCCGCGGTCTTCATCTTCAACCACCAGAGCGGGATCGACATGCTGATCCTGTGCAAGCTGCTGCACCGCGACTTCGTCGGCATCGCCAAGCAGGAGATCCGCCGCAACCTGGTCTTCGGCCCGTTCTTCGCCCTCGCCGGCACGGTGTTCATCGATCGCTCGGACCACGTGCGCGCCGTCAACGCGCTCGAGCCCGCGGTCCAGGCTCTGCGCGAAGGGCTGTCGATCGCGATCGCGCCCGAGGGCACGCGCAGCACCACCGGGAGGCTCGGTCGGTTCAAGAAGGGGGCGTTCCACCTGGCCCTGGAGGCGCGCAGGCCGATCGTTCCGATCGTCATCCACAACGCCCTCGACGCGCTGCCGAAGCACGCCTGGGTCGTGCGGCCGGCGACCATCGACGTCGTGGTGCATCCGCCGATCGCGACCGACGACTGGCAGGTCGAGACCATCGACGAGCGCATCGCCGAGGTGCGCAAGCTTTACGAGGACACCCTCCAGGCATGGTCAAGCTGATCTTTCTCTGCCGGCGCCGTCCGGAGCTGACGCACGAGCAGTACGTCGAGCGTCTGCTCGGCGACCACGTGCCGCTGGCGCTGCGCCACCATCCCGCCATGCGCGGCTACGTGGTGAACGTCGTGGAGACGTCCGGGCCCGGCCTGGAGCCGCTCGACAGCATCGCCGAGCTGTCCTTCGAGACGCTCGCCGACTTCGAGGACCGGCTCTACGACTCCCCCGACGGACGGGCCGCGATCGAGCGCGACGTCGCCGGGTTCCTCGGCGCCGCGGATGCCTACCTGACCGTGGAGCGGGTGCAGCTGGACGCCGGCGAACGCCATGCCAGCGGGACCCGGTCACCCGGCGTGAAGATCGTCTGCCCGGTTCGCCGCCGGCCCGACCTGAGCCGGGAAGCCTTCCTCGAGCACTGGCTCGGGACGCATGCTCCGATCGCGCGCGTGCACCATCCCGGGCTGACGCGTTACTTCACCAACGTGGTCGAGCAGCATCTCGGCTCCGGGGACGAGGACTGGGACGGCTTCACCGAGCTGCACTTCGCCTCGGCGGCGTCCATCGCGGGCGGCCTGTTCGACTCGCCCGAGGGCGAGCGTGCGGTGCGCGACGACATCGCGCTCTTCATCGGCCACGCGGGAGCGTACCGGGTGGCGGAGTACGTCTTCAAGCTCCCCTAGTGCTCCGCCGTCGAGATGCGCTCAAGCATTCGACGATGCGACCGGATGATCGCCGCGGCAGGTTTCGTCCAGGCGAACGGCGTCGGGTTCTTCTTCCAGGCGCGCATGTAGGCGTTGAGATGATCGCGCAGGGCCTTCGCCGAGTGGAAGTCCGTCAGGCTCAGGGATTGTTTGCCGAGAATGCCGAAGAACCCTTCCACTTGATTGAGCCACGACGCGCTCGTCGGGGTGTAGTGGAAGCGAACCAAGGGGGGGCGTATCGAGCCAGGCGCGCACGGCGGGGGTGCGGTGGGACGACGAATTGTCGAGAATGACGTGCAGTTCGCGGCCCGGATACGCCCGCACGACTTTCTCCATGAACGCGAGGAAGTCCGCGGCGGTGTGCCGAGCGCTGAGCCGATGCGTAACGTCGCCGGTCGCGACTTCGAGGGCGGCGTACAGATCGACGACCCCATGGCGCTTGTAGTCGTGGGTGTGCCGCACGGCGCGGCCGGAGCGCAGCGGGAGCGGCCGTTGCGTCCGCTCCAACGCTTGGATCGACGTCTTCTCGTCCACGCTGAGGACCACGGCGTGCTCGGGGGGATGGAGGTAGAGCCCCACGATGTCGTGCACCTTCGCGACAAAGTCCGGGTCGCGGCTCACCTTGTACGTGCGCACGTGATGGGGCTTGAGCCCGTGGCGCCGCAGGAGATCGGACACGCAGCCACTCGTCAGGCCGACTTCCTTCGCGAGCAGGCGCGTCGTCCAGCGGCTGCGGCCCGCCGGCGGGGGCGACATAGCCAGCTCGACCACGCGCTCCACCGTCGCGGCGGGGACGGCGTGATCCGTGCGCCCGCCCTTCGGTCGCGTGGCGAGGCCGGCGACCCCGCCGTCGAGAAACCGGCGTCGAATCCGCGACACAGCCTCGGCCGACAGCTGCAGGCGGCGGGCGATGTCGGCGCCCGCCACGCCGTCGGCACTCCACAGCACCACATGCGCGCGCCGGATCACCTGCGCCGAGTCAGTCGCCCGCGCCACGAGGGTCTCCAACTCGCGCCGCTGCTTCGCCGTAAGCCCCACCACCATCCGCCGTCGTCTCATGCCACATTGGACGCACGTGCGTCATATTGATTCGATGACGACGGCGGTGCACTAGCTAGTGCGCCTCAACGCCGCGGTTCGAGGACCTTGTCGATGACTCCCATCGCCACCGCGCAGGCGAAAACTTGCGAACTCGTGAGCCCGGCCACCGCGGCGATCCTGTCGAGACGCGCGACGGCCTCGAGCGGCAAGTCGGCGGCGACTTCGACGCCCTGAGCGCCGTTGCATTTCCCATCAATTCGTCAATAGACACGCAAAGGAGGAAGAATGACAAAAACTATCGGAAAGGCCGGTCCCAAGGCTAAGCTCACGGTAAGTCTGGAGCGCCACCCATTCGATGTCGATGGTCTGCCAGCGAGTTACCGACACTCGGTTGAACTCCTGGTGGGACGAGTCGGGCCGCGCGAAATGAAAAAAGCTCAGGTCGATGCCGAAATGATCGCATCTTTGTTTCGGAAGCACCCGAAAGAGCTCACTGCGATAGCCAATCATGTGGCGGCGGGGGAGACGGCAGCCGCCATGGAAATCGCCTCAACGATTGGTCTGACCGAGGAAAGGTTCCAAGAACACGGCGGCGGCCTCTGGTGGTGGATCATCCTTATTGTCGGAGTCGCGATTCTCACATGGGCCGCTGAAACAAGGAAGTAAATCGCTCCGTGTAAGATAGACCGCCACGGCGTCAATTGCCCGGAATCCCGTCGATCTCCCCGTGAGAAGACCGGGAGGACAGCCAGCGTCCGGCCACGCGATTGACACCGCAGAGCATCTTTCGCACGACGCGATTCACGTCCAGGAACCCCGCCGCTCAATCCGGGATCACGTCGGCGCCTTCGGCTCTCTATACTACGAGAGCTAGCCCTTGCCGTCATATCGCGAAGGCCGTGCGCCTCACCCGGCCCCTCCCCACTCAGCCTCGCGAGGACCTTGAAACGGCGAGACGAAGGTTGATAGTCACAACACTATGCGGCCCGTTGTCGGAGCCCTCACCATGCTCCTCACCATCTGCGGCTGCATGGTCCCGTGCGGGGATGAGGGCTCGCGACTCGCGGGAATTAGCTAGTGCTCCGGGTGACGGAAGGTCGTCATCGGACGTGCAGCCCCTTCCGGCTCGGCGCGAAGGTCGCTTCTGCGGCCGCACACCGGCCGGCCTGGGTCTCGATCGCGATCCTCAGGGTCCCTGGAGGCGGCACCGCGAAGGCTACGCCGTTGCCACCGAGGACGAGGCTCGCGCCACCCTTCTTCTTCCGGGCGAGGGTCAGCTGATCGAGCCCGCGCGCGCTCGCGACCGCGTTCGTCTTGTCCCGGAAGCGCAGCCTCGCCTTCTTGAGCGCGAGCGACGCAGCCGGCAGCTCCGCGCAGAGGAGCGGCCGTCCGCCCGGCGGCCCGATCTGGACGTGCGCGTCGGTCAGGGTTCCGGCGCTCGGCAGGAGGCTCGCGTCGGCGAGCGTCGCCTTGAGGGCAACCCTGGTGCCGCTCCGCTTGGTGCCGCGGATGGTGGCAACGTTGATCTTCAGGAGGCCGTTCGTGCCGCAGCACGCGGCGTCCTCGAGATCGGTGAGCCCGTTGCCGTCGTCGTCGATGCAGTTGTCACAGACTTCTTGCCGCGACGGCGGAAGCGTGGTCGTGGTGGGCGTCCCGCCCGGGAGCGTCGTCGTGCTGCCGCCCGTCGGCAGCGTGGTCGTCGTGGTGGTGGGCTCCTGCGCCTCGGTGCCGTCGCTCACGCGCAGCTGGATGCTGCCGTCCGAGAGCTGGAACTCGAACACGATCGATGCGCGGTCGGGAGTGAACTCGAAGTCGGTGGCGAACTCGCTGTCGCGCGCCTTGGTCAGGTTCCGCAAATCACCACCGAAGATCTGCTCGCTGATCAGGTCCGAATTGTTGCCGCCCAGGGTCTCGAAGAGGACGCGGCTGCTGTCGGGTGAGATCGCGCTGTCCCTCCCGGTTCCGAGGCGCGTGGAACTCCCACCGGTCGGCGGGATCGAGGAGAGCGACTGCGTGTCGTCCGCGAAGACCACCCAGTTGCTGTCCGGGCTGAGGACGAACCCCGCGGCAGCGTTCCCGGACGTCGGGAAGAAGAGCGTCGTGTGGCTTCCGTCGAGCCCGGAGGAGTCGAGTCTCCGCAAGGAGCTGTCGTTTCTCTGGAAGACGTACACCACGCGGCTGCTGTCCGGCGTGAACTGGAACTGTGCGCCGAACGTACCGAATTCCGGATCAGCCGAATCCGTGATCAGCGTGGACGTTACGCCTCCGATCAACACGCTGTAGAGCACGCCCAGCTGCGGAAAGCCCGGGATCATCGCGGAGTCCGTGACCACGTTGTACACGACGTGCGCCCCGTCGGGGCTGATGCGGAACCCGAACACGCTCTGGTTCGCGGCGAGCGGGAAGCTGAGCGTGTTGAAGAGCCCGCCGACGACGGCATTCGAGAAGAGGCCGGACTGGTCCGAGCCGACGTTCCTCGCCTGGAAGACGAGCACGGGGACCCCGGGGTCGATCTCGAAGCTTCCGCTCGTCACCACTGTTCCATCGGCGTTGAGCTTCGTCGACGTCCCGCCGGTCGCGGGGACGCTGAACAGCTCGGTGCGGCCGTTGACCTCCTGATCGGCGAGGTAGACGGCGCGCTTGGTGCTCGGGTCGACGCGCAGGCTGTTCGAGAAGACGTTGCCGCCCGCCACCAGCGGCGGGTTGAGCTTGACGGCGGAGCCGCCCGCGAAGGGTACGCTGTAGAGCTCCACGGTCTCGTTGGTGTCCTGATCGGCGAGGTACAGGGCCCGCTTGGTGGCGGGATCCAGCACGAAGACGTTGACGTCGCCGCCCGCCACGAGCGGGCCGTTGAGCTTCGTCGCCTGCCCGCCGGCGATCGGCACGACGTAGAGCTCGCGGCGATTGGCGGTATCCTGGATCGCCGTGTAGACGACGCTCGCACCGTCGGGTGTGATCCTGAACTGGTCGACGCCACCCTGGGCGACCAGCGGCGGATTGAGCTTCTTCGGCATGCCGCCCGCGAGGGGGACGCTGAAGAGCTCCACGGGTGCTGTCGCCGTCTCCTCCGCCGTGTATACGACGAACTGCGAGTCGGAGCTGATGGCGAAGTCGGCGACCCGGTCTACCGGGCCGGCCAGGTTCCGCCACACCGCCTGCGCGGGGCGAACCCAGAGAGACGTCGTCGAGAGGAAGAGGGCAAGAAGGAACGTCGCCCGGGGCGCGATATGTCTTTCGTCACCGTAGTCCACGGGGCGAGGATACTCGCCCCGTCGGGGGGACTGTCAACGCCGCGCGTGGACAGGGCCCCGCCGACCCTTGCACGCGCCGGGCGATTCGGGGCAGACACCCCAGCCATGAATCTCGGACTCGCCCAGCAGGCCATCGCCGCCCGCAATCCCGACCGGGAGTGCATCGTCACCCCGACGCGCCGTCTCACCTATGCCCAGGTCGCCGAGCGCGCCCGCCGGCTCGCCAACGTGCTCCATGCCAGCGGGCTGGGCTGCCACCGCGAGCGCGCGGAGCTCCAGAGCCACGAATCGGGACAGGACCACCTCGGCATCTACATGCTCAACTGCCCCGAGTACTTCGAGAGCATGCTCGGCGCGTACCTCGCCCGCGTCGCGCCCTTCAACATCAACTACCGCTACGTCGACGACGAGCTGCTCTACCTGCTCGCCGACTCGGACGCGGTCGCGGTGGTCTACCAGGCGCGCTACGCCCCCACCCTGGCGCGCATCCGGGATCGGCTTCCGAAGCTGCGCCTCCTGATCCAGCTGGCGGACGAGAGCGGCAACGCCCTGCTGCCGGGCGCGATCGACTACGAGGCTGCGCTCGCCGGCGCGCCCGACACCATGCCGCCCGTCGAGCCGTCGCCCGACGACCTGTACATCCTCTACACGGGCGGAACGACGGGCGCGCCGAAGGGCGTGCTCTGGCGGCAGGAGGACATCTTCCACGGCGCGATGACCGGTGGCGCCCCCGGCATGCCGGGACCTGCGACCGTCGAGGAGCTGGCGGAGAACGCCACCACGAACGGCGGTTTCATGCGCGTGATGACCACGCCGCCGCTCATGCACGGCGCGGCGCAGTGGCTCGGCTTCGGCGCGCTCCACCAGGGCGGCACGGTGGTCCTCCAGGGCAAGCCCGAGAAGCTCGACCCCGAGGAGGTCCTGGGGCTGGTCGAGCGCGAGCGCTGCAACACGCTCACCATGGTGGGCGACGCCTTCGCCCGCCCGCTCGTCGAGGAGCTGAAGCGCGGCACCTACGATCTCTCCCGGCTCTTCGTCATCGGCTCGGGCGGCGCCATCCTGTCGCCCCACATGAAGGAGGCGCTGCTCGAGTTCGTGCCGCATGCCATGGTGGTCGACGGCTTCGGCGCGTCCGAGACCGGCGCGCACGGCTCGCACGCCACCCGGGCGGGTGACACGGCCCAGACCGGCAAGTTCGCGATGACCAACACGCTCATCCTGAAGTCCGACCTGTCCGGCCCGCTCGACGAGGGCGTCGACGAGACCGGCTGGGTGGCGCGCAGCGGACACGTTCCGCTGGGCTACTACAAGGACCCGGCGAAGACGGCGAAGACCTTTCCCACCGTCGACGGCGTGCGCTACGCGGTGCCGGGCGATCACGCGCGCTTCAACCCCGACGGCTCGATCAACGTGCTCGGACGCGGCTCGGTGTGCATCAACTCCGGCGGGGAGAAGATCTACCCGGAGGAGGTGGAGCAGGTGCTGCGCAAGCACCCGGCGGTGTACGATGCCGTCGTCGTCGGCACGCCCGACGAGCGCTTCGGCGAGCAGGTGACGGCGGTGATCCAGCCGCGTGCGGGAGAGGTGATCGATCACGCCGAGCTGGCCGATTTCGCGGGCCGCCACCTCGCACGCTACAAGCTGCCGCGCACGATCGTGCTCGTCGACGAGATGGTGCGCAGCCCGAGCGGCAAGCCGGACTACCGCTGGGCGAAGGCGCGCGGCATGGAAGCGAGGGGGCACGGGGCCTAGGACGCCCGCGGCGCTGTCACTGCTCCATGCCATAGTACCCGACGAACGCTGGCCCGTCCGAGCCCACCGGGTGCATGAGTAGGCGGAGATGCGCCCTCAAGCCGGCGAGGCCAATGGCAGCGGATGGCTCGCCGTGGCCTCCTGAGGAGGTACGTGCGGTATCCCACTCGGCCTCCTGCTTCTGGGTATCCTGGAAATTCCCGCCGGATGTCGCGCAATACCCGCGAGAGTCTAGGGCGCATGCCGAACGCTGCCAGCACGGCTTTGACCGGATTGTGGGTCGTCGAGTCCCGAGGTAAGGAGGACGTCCGTTGGCCGAGCTCGACGCCCCCGACGTCCAGAGCATCCGATCTGCAAAGGGACCGACGGACCCCGCGCGGATTGAATGTGCGCGATACTGGGCGTTCATCTCCTATAGCCATCAAGATCGTGCGTGGGCAGCCTGGCTCCATAAGGCGCTTGAGATCTACCATATTCCGCGGCGACTGAGGGGACGTGTATCCGTCATCGGGACGGTACCACGTAAGCTGTTCCCGATCTTCCGTGACCGTGAGGAGCTATCTACATCTTCCGACCTCGGCGCCAGTATCAAGGATGCCCTCGCGGACTCGCGGTATCTGATCGTCGTCTGCTCGCCCGACGCCGTACGATCGAAATGGGTCAACGAGGAGATTCGGCAATTCAAGGCCCTGGGCCGCGAGGATCGCGTTCGCTGTCTCATCGTCCGCGGCGAACCCGGCGGTGCGAACGGGGCGGCGGAGGGCGAGTGCTTTCCGGAAGCGCTCCGTCATCGCGTCGCTACCGACGGTTCCGTAACCGGTGAGCAGATCGAGCCGATCGCGGCCGACGTTCGTCCCAGCAAGGACGGGAAGAGTGACGCACGACTCAAATTGATCGCCGGCATGATCGGGGTGGAGTTCGATGAACTCCGGGCACGCGAGCGACAACGGCGGAACCGCCGACGACTCGGGGTTGCCGCGACCGCGATCGTCGTGCTGGGGGCCATTGCGGGCGTCTACCTCTACCAGGAACGTGCAAAGGAACGGCTCGCAAATGAATCCCGAATCGAACAGCTCCAAGAGGCGGGGCGCAGCGAGTACCTCGCGGGTCTTCCCGGACGCGCCGCCGTCTACCTGACCCATGCATACGGTCGAGGCGACGATCGGCCTTCCCTCCGCTACCTGCTTGGTCGCTCGATGGCCTCGCTCGAGGGCCAAGCGATCCAGCTCGAAGCGCATACCGCGAAGGTGTCTGTCGTCGCGTTCTCCCCGGACGGAAAGCACCTCGTCTCCGCAGGTGAGGACGGCCTCGCGAAGGTCTGGGACGTCAACGACACCACCGCCAGCCTCGCGCGCGTTTTGCAGTCTTCGCGCCGCGATGGCGGATCGGCGGCGAGCATCGGTGCGGCGGCGTTCTCGCACGATGGCTCGCTGCTGGTGACTGGCGGAAGCGGGCGAACCACCGTCTGGAGCGTCGCGCGGGGAGAGTCCGTCGCCAGCGGCCCGCTCGGCGACTATGTGCACGAGGTGGAATTCAGCCGGGACGATTCGCGAGTCCTCGCTGCAGCTCTCGGAGGAAGCATTACGATCTTCGATGCAACGACGGGATTCCGGATCGCCGACATCAGCGGCCATCGTGCTCCGGTGGTCGCCGCGCACGCCACGTTCAGCCCCGATGGGAATCTCGTGCTCGCGGGCGGTGGAGACGGGACCGTACGGCTCTGGGATGCCGGCCATGACGACCGAGAGGTCCGACGATTGTGGACCGACGCCGGCGAGATCGTGGGCGTGGCCTGGAGTGCCGACGGAACGCGCGCGGCAGCCCTGAGTCAGTCCCGCACCGTCAAGCTCTGGGAGACGGGAGCATGGCGAGAACTCGGATCCGCGCAGGCGCGAAGTCTCTCCGTCGACGGGGTGGCGCTCTCGCCCACGGCCGCTCGGCTGCTCATCGTTGGCACCGTTCCCGATCTCGTCGAGCTGACGACTAGGCAACCCGCGCCATCGCTCGGCGATCAGCACTCGGGCGATGTCAATACGGCGACGTTCGGCCTGAGCGGCGACATCGTTGCGACCGCGTCGAGCCACGGACAGGTGGCCGTCTGGGACGCCGCCACGGGCGCGCGGCTGGCTCTCTTCTCGGGGTCGCGCGTGCGCCTGAAGACCGTCGCAGTCGGTGGTGATGGCGATCGCTGGGTCGCCACGGGCGATGACGAAGGCATCGTTCGCCTCTGGGACTGGAAGGCAACGAACCAGGGCACGCGTGACTACTCCGGGAAGGACGACACCGTCCATGCCCGAGCGGTCCCGGACGACGACGGGTTCGTCGGCACCTTCTGTGCAAGCGGAACCCCGCTCGCACGGTCGAGCGGCGGTGTCGTGGAGATCCGCGACACGGAGAGCGCACGGTTGCTGTCCTCGTTCGAACTCGGCAATACCGTCACCGTCTTCTCCGGAGCATTCAGCCCGGACTGTCGCTCGTTCGCGCTCGCGACGAACGGCCCCCGCGCGGCGGTCTTCGAGGTCGCCACCGGCACTCCTCTCTTCGGGCTCGATCCGGCCGAAACCCCGGACCAGTGGTCGACGGAGGCATACTCCGACACCTATCAGCATCCGCAGCACGCACCGACGGTGGCCTGGAGTCCCGCCGGGCACTTGGTAGCCGCGGCGCTTCGTACACATGCCGTCGAGCTCTGGAACGTCAGCACACACCTTCGCGAGCGAACGCTCCAGCACGCAGGCGTCGTGTCTTACGTGGCATTCAGCAAGAGCGGGAAGAGGCTGCTCGGCTTCGGCCCAGACAAGCCGGTGGTCTCGGTGTGGGAGGTCGATGGTCCCCGAGTTGCCGAGCTCGGGGCGTCCCGGGCACGCGTGGACGGGGCAGCTTTGTCGACGACGACCGCATCGTCGTCGTGCGTGACGACGGGTCCGGTGAGCTCTGGGACGTCGCATCCCGCACGCGCGTCGCGGAGCTCAAGGGCCATGACAAGCGCATCAACAGCGTGTGGGTGTCCGGAGATGGGCGGTGGATCGTCACCGCCAGCGACGACGAGACCGGAAGTGTCTGGGATGCGCGCACGGGGGCCCGCACCGTCGTTCTCGAACGTCCTGCCGTTCAAGCCGCCGAGGGCGGTGTCGCCTTGTACTCAGCAATCTTCAGTCCGGACGGCGAGCGCATCGCAACCGCGAGCGCAGATCGCAAGGTGAGGATCTGGGACGCGCGGAGCGGCACGATGCTCGATGAGTTCAGGCCGTTCCGCGAGCAGAACCCGATCCAGCACCTGGCCTTCGACCCCGAGGGAAGACGGTTGCTGATCACGGGTGGGTACGTGCCGGCTACCCTGCGCGACCTGGGACTCGAGACACGGAGCGCGCCGGTCGTTGCCGGCATCGTGGCGGCGCGCGTTCCGCTCGAGCTACGTGACATGGATCTCGTCTCGACGGCGCCCACGACCGCGCCGGCACCGGCACCGCCACCCGGGACGCCGCCGTCGAACCAGGTCTCGACCGCGAAGGTCATCGACTGGTCGGGTGCCCCGACGACACCGGCGTTGGACCTACACGAAGATGGCGCCGCGGGGCTCGCGTTCAGCCCGGAGGGAGCGCGGGTAGCGATCGTGGGCGAGCGCGGAGGAGCGATCTACGACGCAAGTGGTGGACAATCGACCGTGCGTCTCGAGGGCGCCAAGGAACTCACTCAGGTCCTCTTTGCTTCCGACGGACAACAAGTCGTTACGGTGGGGAGCGGAGATGGTGGAGAGCTTGTCGTCATGTGGGACGCGTCGAACGGTCATCGCTTGCGCGCCATCGACGCAGGACGCTTCGTCCGGACAATCGCCGTCGCCCGCGATGGGAAGTTCCTCTTCACGGCCGGCGGTGAGGGACGACTCTTCGATCTTCAGGCCGGGAGGCTCCTCGACAGCCTCCCGATCTGCGTGTATGCGGAGAGCGCCGTGTCGCCTGACGGCCGCTTCGCGGCGTGTCGCGACAACGATCAAGCGGTTGGCATCTGGAGCTTCAGCACCGGCGATCGAGTGGCGCGCACCGGACGACACGATTCCCCCATCAATACCGTCGCGTTCGACCCGCTCGGAGGACGTATCATGACGGCGAGCAGCGATCACAGTGCACGAGTGTGGAACGCCGTCACGGGCGAAGAGATGGTCCGCTTCTCCGACCACGGCAACCAGGTCGAAGCGGCTTACTTCACACCGGACGGCCATGATGCGGTCAGCACCGGAATGGACGGTAAGGTGCGGATCTGGAGCGCTGAGTCCGGGAAGACTGTCGCGACGCTGCCCTTGGAAGGATGGGGTCGGGCCCTCGCAATTCGCTCCGATGGCGGAGCGATTGGGGCCGTGGATTGGGGCGGTGATGTCCGAGTCTGGCGTCCGGCTGCATCGGGAGGATAGCGAAGCGTCTCTGCCGCAAGGAAACCCGTGTGCCCGGCACAACCGGAACGGAGCGTTCCGAACGCCGTCGTGGTGCTGTGTAGCCTCATGGCCGCTCATGGTGGTCATTCGGAGCATCCTGATTGCGTTTCTGTGCTTCAGGTGATGCAGCATCGCCAGCGGCCTTGGCCTCGAGGTCCTGGGGTCATGAATACCGCCGTGCCCTTGACCCGCAGTAGGGGGGGGCTTCAGGCCCGCATACAGGTCGGCAGGCAAAACTTGGTCAGCTTGCGGCAGCGCCTGACGCGGCCCACCGTTGACTTGCGCCGACCGCCAGCGTAGCGCCGATGCATGCGCTGCGTCACCTGCGGCGTCGATCTCATCGCCGGGAAGCAATTCTGTCACGCGTGCGGCAGCCGGGTGGGCGCGCGCTGCCGCGGTTGTGGGGCGACGCTCGATCCGAGCTTTCACTTCTGCCCCGATTGTGGCCTGAAGCTCGAAGGCGAGGACGACACCCTTCCGCCCCCGACGGTCGATCCGCTCGCGCGCCTCCTCGCGCGCCGCGGCGCCGGCGGCGTTCCGCAGGCCGTGGCGAGCCTCGCGCCGGTTGCGGGCGAGCGCAAGGTGGTCACCGTCCTGTTCTGCGATGTCGTCGGCTCGGTCGCCATCGCCGAGCGTCTCGATCCCGAGGAGTACCACGACCTGCTCGAGGAATATCTCGACGTCGCCTTCCCGGAGATCTACCGGCTCGAAGGCGTGGTGAACCAGCTCGCGGGCGACGGCTTGATGGCGCTGTTCGGCGCGCCGGTGGCGCACGAGGATGCCCCCCAGCGGGCCGTGCGCGCGGCGCTCGCCATCCGGGATGCTCTCGAGCCAGTGAGCGCACGCCTGCAGACCCGGCACGGCGTCCCGCTGCAGATCCGCATCGGCATCAACACCGGCCCCGTGGTCGTCGGCCCCGTCGGCAACGACCGCAAGATGGACTACGCGGCGATCGGCGACACCACCAACCTCGCCTCCCGGTTGCAGACCCTGGCGCAGCCCGGCGCGATCCTGATCAGCGAGTCCACCCAGCGCCTGGTGCGGGGCTTCTTCGCGGTCGAGTCGGTGGGTCCTCTCGGCATCCGCGGCAAGAGCGAGCCGGTCACGGCCTACGCCGTGCACGACTGGCACGGCGGCAAGACCAGGATGCTCATCAACGAGGAGCGCGGGCTCACGCCGTTCGTCGGCCGGGAGGGCGAGCTGTCGCGGCTGGTCGAGGCGTTCGCGCGCCTCGCCGACGGACAGACGCAGGCGGTGGCCGTGGTCGGTGACGCGGGCATCGGCAAGTCGCGCCTGCTCTATGAGTTCCGTCACCGCCTCGCGAGCGTGGACGTGGCCTTCTTCGAGGGGCGTTGCGCCTCGATGATGCAGGCGCTGCCCTATCACCCGTTCATGACCATGTTCGGCCGCTACTTCGACCTCGACTGGGACGAGCCGATCGAGGAGGCCTGCGCCAAGGTGGTCGCGAAGTTCGGCGGGACGTACGAGGACGTCGAGCGCACGTATCCCGTCCTCTGCCGGTTCCTCTCGCTGCCGATCGAGTCGCTCGCCGACCAGCCCGCCGAGGAGCTCAGGCGCGAGACCTTCGACGCCCTGGCGCGGCTGCTGATCGCCGAGAGCGAGCTGCGGCCCGTGGTGATGATCCTCGAGGACCTGCACTGGATCGACGATCCGTCCCGCGACCTGCTCGACGACCTGGTGCGCCGGATCGAGGGTGCCCCCGTGCTCATCGTGGTCACCCACCGCCCCGACGCGGCCATCCCGTGGCGGGTGCCGACGGCCCTCACCCAGATCGCGCTGCGCCCGCTCGCGGAGTCGGAGTCGGCCGCCGTCGTGCGCTCGGTCGCCGGCAGTCCCCTGCCGCGCGACCTGGAGCGGGTCGTGGTGGCGAAAGCCGGCGGCAGCCCGTTCTTCGCCGAGGAGCTGGTCCGGGGTCTGCTCGAGGAAGGCCACCTCGTGCGCGATGCCTCGGGCGCGCTCGCGCTCAGCCGTCTGCTCGCCGACCTCCCGATTCCCGGGACGGTGCAGGAGGTGATCGCTGCCCGGCTCGACGCCCTCGGCCCGCAGGCGAAGCGCGTCCTGCAGGTGGCGGCGGTGCTCGGCCGTCAGTTCCGCCGCCGGCAGCTCGAGGCGGTGCTGGCGGACGAGGGCATCGAGGCCGAGCCCGTGCTGGCGGAGCTCGAACGCCGCGGGCTCGTGCATCGCAAGACGGCGCTCTCGAGCGACGAGTTCCGCTTCGGCGAGAGCCTCACGCAGGAGGTGGCCTACGAGGGGCTGCTGCTGAAGCAACGGCGGCAGCTGCACGAGCGCATCGGAGCGTTGATCGAGGCCGACGGTTCCGAACGCGGACCGGGACACGCCGCGCTGCTCGCTCACCACTACGTCCACAGCGACAACCAGGCGAAGGCGCTCGACGCCCTGCTGCAGGCGGCGCGCGAGGCCGCGCAGGTGCCATCCTACCGGGTCGCGGGGGAGCAGTATCGCCAGGCCTGGCGGCTGGCCGAGTCGCTGCTCGGCGAGGGAGAGGGTGGCAGCCGTCATCGTGCCGCTCTCGAAGCGACGCTCGGCGTGAGTCGCCTCGCGGTCTACTTCGGCGCCCAGGACGTCGACGAGGCGGAGCGCGCCGCCGCGCGCGGCCGCGAGCTGGCCGAGCTGCTGGGCGATCGTGAAGCCCTCGCCACGCTCCGGTACTATCAGGGTGTCCTCATCATGATGCGCGGCGAGGCCGACTTCGCTGCCGGCCTCGCACTCGCGGAGGAGGGCGTGGCGCTGGCGAAGGCGTCCGGGCTCGACGCGCTGGCGCGCGGACTCACGCGCGCACTCGCCACCAGCTATGCCGGCGACGGCCGCTTCGCGCAGGCCCGGGCGTGCATCGAGGGCGTGCTCGCCGACATCGAGCGCGCGGGTCCCGGCGAACGCGCCAGCGACGTCTACCTGGGCACACGCTGGGCACGGGATCTCGTGCTGTACTCCCAGGACGAGTACGAGCAGGTTCTGGAGAGCGCCACCGAGTCCTTCGCCCTCGCCGAGAAGGCCGGCAACTTCACCATGCGGAGCGCCCTCGCCACACTCCTGGCTCCCATTCACTACATGCGCGGGGAGTACCGCGAGACGAAGCGCTGGGCCGACCTCGCCCTCGAGATCGGGGAGCGCATCGCGAACACCAACGTGTACGCTGCGGGGGCCGCGCTGGCGCTGGCCTCGCGCATCCATCTGAGGGAGCCCGTCGATCCCGTGCTCTACGCCGAGCGCATCGAGATCGGCCTGGGCGCGGGCGGCCTGATGCAGCTCAGCACGCGATTCGTCGGCGAGGCTCTGCTCGCAGCAGGTGACGTCGCACGCGCCGACCGCCTCACCGGCGTCCTGGTAGCCCGCACCGGTGGCCGCTTCCGGCAGGCCCTCGTGCTGGTGTCACGGGCCGACGTCCTCGCGCGTCTCGGCAGATTCGAGGAGGCCCGCCGGTGCTACGTCGAGGCGATCGCGATCGCGGAGGTGATCGGTTCGCGCTCGACGCTCGCGGTCGCATGGCTGGGGCACGCCGAGCTCGCCGGGTCGCAGGGGCTCGAGGCCGTGGGGATCGAACGCGCCGCCGCGCTGTGTGCCGAGCTCGGGATCCGGCACTACCTGCCGCGGCTCGAGCGCCTGCGTCGCGCGGTCGGCGGCGCCGCCGCGGCCGGCTCGTCCGACGCGTAGACCCCGGTCGCGCCGCGGCCGATAATGAGGCCGTGGGCGAGCGCGGCTTCATCCTGACACCGACCTACCGCATCCAGGGCGGCCGGCCGGCGGTGCACCTGCACGCGGTGCTCGAGAGCGGCGAGCCCGCTCTGGTGATCGACGATCGGCTCGCTCCCTACTTCTTCGTCTCCACGCGAGACGCCCCGATGGTACGCGGTGGGACCGTCACGGCCACCGCGTTGCGCACCTTCGCCGGCGAGCCCGTCTCACGGGTCGAGGTCGCGCTCCCGGGCGACGTTCCGCCGCTGCGCCGTCGCCTCGCCGACGCCGGCGTGACCTGCTTCGAGGCCGACCTCCGCTTCGCCTATCGCTGGCTGATCGACCACGACCTGCGCGGCTCCTTCGTCGTCGATGGTCCGTTCGAGCGCCGTCCCGGGGTCGGCCGCGTCTACCACGATCCCGCGATCGCGCCCGCCGCATGGACGCCGGCGCTTCGCGTGCTCTCGCTCGACATCGAGACCAGCCCGGACGCCGCCCGGCTCCTGTCCATCGCCGTGGCCGGCGCCGGGGGCGAGCGCGTCTGGATGGTGCACCGGCACGCGGTCGAGGGCGCCGAGGTCGTCGCCGACGAGCGCCAGCTCCTCGAGCGCTTCCTGGCGCACGTACGGACGGCCGACCCGGACGTGCTGACCGGCTGGAACGTGTGCGACTTCGATCTCGCGGTGCTCCTCGCCGCCAGCCGGCGGGCGCGCCTGCGCTGCACGCTCGGGCGAACGGACGACGAGCTCGAGCTCCAGCGCGACCAGAACTTCACGCGCGAATCGCGCGCCGTGCTGACGGGCCGGGTCGTGCTCGATGGCCTGGCGCTCATGCGGAGCGCGTGGATCCGGCTCGACGACTACCGCCTGGAGACGGCGGCGCGGACGCTGCTCGGCAAGGGCAAGCTCATCGCCGGCGAGCACCGCGGGGCGGAGATCGAGGCCGCCTATCACCACGACCCCGCGCGCCTCGCGGCGTACAATCTGGAGGACGCCCGGCTGGTCCTCGAGCTGCTCGCCCGCACCGGCCTGATCGAGCTGACGGTGGGCCGGAGCCTCGTCACCGGGATGCAGCTCGATCGCGTGAGCGCCCAGATCGCGGCCGTGGACTCGCTCTACCTGCGCGCCCTGCGCGCGCGCGGGCGCGTCGCCCCGTCGGTGGAGTCGGCGCGCGACGGCGAGGGGGGGAGCATCACCGGCGGGCTGGTCCTCGAGTCGCGTCCGGGACTGTACCGCAACATCGCCGTCTTCGACTTCAAGAGCCTGTACCCGAGCCTGATCCGGACGTTCAACATCGATCCGCTCACCCACGTGCCGGCGCCCGCGGTGGATGCGGCGGTCATCCGTACCCCGGGCGGCGCCGCCTTCCGCCGCGACGAGCCCGGCGTGCTGCCGGCGCTGGTGGCGCGGCTCTGGGACGAGCGCGGCCGGGCGCGTGCCGCCGGCGACGCAACCGCCGCCCAAGCGATCAAGATACTCATGAACTCCCTCTTCGGCGTCCTCGGCTCGCCGGCCTCGCGGCTCTTCTCGCCGGCCGTTGCGAACGCGATCACCCTCGCGGGCCAGCACGTGATCCGGCGCGCGGCACGGTCCGTCGAGCGCCGCGGCCTGCGCGTGATCTACGGCGACACGGACTCGGTCTTCATCGATCTCGACGAGCCGGACGCGATCCGTGCGACCGCGCGCGCCGGGGAGCTGCGTGACGCGGTCGGCGCCGAGGTGGCCACAGAGCTCGCGAGCGAGTTCGGCTGCGAGAGCCATCTCGAGCTCGAATTCGAGAAGGTCTACACGCGCTTCCTCCTTCCCGAGGTCCGCGGCGGCGCCGCGGGCAGCAAGAAGCGCTACGCCGGCCTCGTCGACGGCAAGCTCGAGATCGTCGGGCTCGAAGCCGTCCGCCGCGACTGGAGCCAGGTCGCGCGCCGCTTCCAGCGCGAGCTGCTCGACCTCGTCCTGCGCGATCGGCCGGTGACGGACTTCGTCCGCGAATTCGTCGTCGAGCTGCGCGCCGGGCGGTTCGACGGCCAGCTCGTCTATCGCAAGACCGTGCGCAAGCCGATCGAGTCCTATACCCGCACGACGCCCGCGCACGTGAAGGCGGCCCGCAAGCAGGGGTCGGGGGCCGGTCGCGTGGTGAGCTACGTGGTGACGCGCGCCGGACCGGAGCCGGTGGGTCACACGACGGCCGCTCCGGACCGGGACCACTACGTCATCCAGCAGCTGAAGCCGCTCGCCGACGCGATCCTTCGCTTCGTGCCAGGCCCGGATTTCGACGACCTGTCGGGCGAGCGCAAGCAGCTGTCGTTGTTCTAGCGCGAGCGGTTCGGTGGCACCGTAGTCACGGCAGCATCCGGAAGCCGCAGGCGACGAAATCGAGATCGAAGGCGAAGGCGCCGTCCAGCTTGAGGCGCCGCATGACCTCGAAGCTCGCGCAGTCCGTCAGGCTGAGACGATGGTCGTGGAACCGCATCAGCTGCTCGAGCGCGGCATCGAGGATGTCGGCGTCCGCGAGCAGGAGCTCGTAGCGGCGGCTACGCAGCAGCTCACGCGCCACGGCGACCGCGCGCTCCGCGCCCGCGAGCGCGCGGAGACGCGTCGCCACCTCCGCCAGGATGAGCTCGGTCCACACGAAGCGTACCTCGGGATGGCTTCGGAGGAATTTCGCGGCGCGGGCGTGGTTGCGATCGTCGCGCAGGGTCAGTGCGAGGATGGCGCTCGTGTCCACCAGGAGCTTCACCACCGTCCTCCTTCGGCCATCCATAGAGGTAGTGATCGTGGTTGACGGATTCGTCGCCCAGGGATCCCGAAAGGCTGCCGATGATCGCGTCCGCCGGATCGTCACCGAACGTCGGCGCCGTTCCTCCACCGCCCCTCCCGAGATACTGATCGACGGCTTCACGGACCAGACACGCCAACGACGTCCCGCGGCGCCGGGCCTGGTGGCGTAGCTCTCCGTGGATCTCCTCGGGGAGGCGCAAAAGGGTTGCCTTGAGACGGGCCACTATCGATGACGCGATAGCACGATATCGCATCACCTGCAATTCGGGGCACCGTCGGGCCCGGCGGCGCATACCGCCGGACCCGACGCCGGGACACGCCGGCTACGCGCCCCCTTTTTGGTGGCCCACCATGGCCATGCCGCGCGCCTCGGCCAGGGACTCGAGCCCGACGACGCTGCCGGACGAGATGCCGTACGCGCTCTCACTGTGCTCGGCGAGGTCCAGGCCTTCCTGCTCGGACTCCTCGGAGACGCGAAGGGAGCCGAACACGACACCGAGAAGACCCAGGATCACCGCGGTCGCGATCGGGGCGAAGAGGGCGACGAAGGCGATGCCCGTGAGCTGGACCATCGTCTGCTGCGTGTTGCTCTCGATTCCCGAGCCGAGCGTCACGGCGAAGAGGCCCGAGGCGAGCGCGCCCCAGGCGCCGCCGAGCGCGTGCACGCCGAACACGTCGAGGGAGTCGTCGTATCCCAGGGCAGGCTTCAGGAAGGTGCAGGCGGCGTACGAGATGATCGACACCCCGACGCCGATGGCGAGGGCGCCGGCCGGGGCGACGTTGCCGCACGCCGGCGTGATCGCCATGAGCCCCGCGACCGCGGCCGTGGCTCCGCCCAGGGCGGTCGGCTTGCCGCGGTGCACCAGCTCGATGAAGGCCCAGGTGACCACGGCCATCGACGCCGCGGTGCTCGTGTTGAGGAAGGCCAGGGCGGCGAGGGGGCTCGCGCTCAGCGCGCTGCCGGCGTTGAAGCCGAACCAGCCCGTCCAGAGCAGTCCGGCTCCGATCAGGCAGAGCGGCAGGCTGTGCGGCGCCATCGGCTCTCGCCCGAGGCCCTGGCGCTTGCCGAGAATGAGGGCGGCGACGAGCGCGGAGAAGCCGCTCGACATGTGCACCACGAGCCCGCCGGCGAAATCGATCGCGCTCGCCTTGAGGATCCAGCCCTCGGACGACCAGACCATGTGGGCGATCGGGCAGTACACCACCAGGAACCAGATGGCGATGAACGCGCACCAGACGCCGAACCGCATGCGCTCGGCGATCGCGCCCAGGATGAGCGCGGGCGTGATGATCGCGAACATCGCCTGGAACATGATGAAGGCGTACTCGGGGATGTTGCGTGGCGGCGTGGCGAAGTTGGCGGTCACGGAGTCGAGCGTGACGCCCGACAGGCCGATCTTCGAGAAGTCGCCGATGAACGAGTTGCCGGTGCCGAAGGCGAGGCTGTAGCCGACGAGGATCCACAGCACACCGACGATGCCGGCGGACAGCATGCACTGCATGAGCACGTTGAGGACGTTCTTGGCGCGCACCAGGCCGCCGTAGAAGAGCGCGAGCCCGGGCAGCGTCATCATGAGGACGAGGGCGGATGCGGTGAGGACCCAGGCGGTATCGCCCGAGTCGATGGCGGGCGGCGCCGCCTCCTCTGCATGGGCGACGGCGGTCGAGAGCAGCGTCAAGCCGGCGACGGCTGCGGGCCGGACGCGGAAGGTGAGCGAGCGGAAGGTGGACGTCATCGAGGGATCTCCTCTGTCGAGAAGGATGGTGGCCGATCGGCCGAGCGCGCGGGGGCGTTCGGCACGGGAGGGCCGGCGAGACCACTCGAGGCGACTAGGAGCGGCGGCCGGCGGCGTCGATCATGGACGCCGGCGGTGCGTGTGCGTCGTGAAAGAGGGCGCCGGATCCCGAGACGATCCGCTGGCCTTCCGCCACCGAGATGGAGCGGGGCCGGCTGGAGCGGGCTCGGAATGAATCCAGGACGACCCGCGAGTCGGGCGCGCGCCTCCGCTCTCGCCCGTCTTGATGCTGGGCGAGAATCGCGTCGCCGCCCGTCGGACCGCGGGCGTTCGTCGCGCTGTCCGGGGTGCCGTGGCCCGGCGCGGGGATCGAGGACTGCCGCGCGCCGTCCCGGCTCCGGGTAGTCGAGGCGGGTCGGGCCGCACGCATCCCGATGTCGCGGGTGATCGACGCGTGCACCAGCGCCTGCGCGGGCCGCGCGGAGGGGAGTCCTGCCGCGACGGCGAGCGCGCTCGCAACCAGGGTCCAGCGGGTGAGGCGGTGGCGTTCCATGCGACGACGGCAGGGTGGCCGCACACGTGTCGAGCAAGGTGCATGCCGCGTGGTGACCGCGAGCTTCGGCGGGTTCTTCCTGCAGGCTGCCGCCCTCGGAGGCAGGGTGCTGTCCCTGAAGGCAGCGCGACGCGTGTGGCTGAGTCAGGCCGAACACCGGGATTCTCGGGGCCTTGGTCGGTGCTACCCGCCGTCGAGCAGCGCGAGCGCCGCATGCGCCGCGGCCCGTCCGGCCCACGCACCGATGTCGACGACGGCCGCCGGCGACTCGATCGTCGAGCCGGCGAGGAGAAGCCCGCGAATGCCGGGAACCTCGAGCCCGTGACGCCGCACCGGCGCCCAGGCCCAGCTCATCGACTGCGGTGCGGCGACGTGCTGGTGCGCGCTCCACGCCAGGCATTCGTCGAGGTCGGCGTAGTAGCGGCGGAGATACGCCACGGCTTCGTCGACGCGGGCGCGCGCCGCGGGCCACGACTCGACGGCAGCCGTCCCGTCACCGAGAAACCGCGCGATCACCAGGTGCAGGAGGTGGTGGCCTTCCGGCGCCGAGCGTCGGCTGGAGAGCGATGGGATGTGCCAGCCGCCGTGGTAGCGCCGCTCCGGGCCGCGCAGGATGCGGTTCCAGCCCGCGTGATCCTCCGGCCGGCTGGTGGCGCACACCAGCGGGAGGCGCGTGAGCCCCGCCACCCAGCCGACCAGGTCGGCGCGGTGCGCGACGAGCGCGCGCGCCGACGCGACCAGCTCCGCGGGCAGCACCCCCCCGACGACCAGGTCGAGGTTCTCCCACAGCGGGTACGTGCTCACCACCACGGGCGCGCGAACCTCGCGCACCAGGTTGGCGCGATCCACCGCAACCGCGCCGCGCACGGCGCCGTCCTCGACGAGGATATCCACCGGCTTCCAGCCCAGCGCGATCTCGCCGCCGTTCGCGCGCACGGCGCGGGCGAACGGCTCGACGACGCCCTGCATGCCGCCGACCTCGTCGTCGTCGGCAAGGAACGGACCGGTCCGCGCCCGCTGCAGGAACTCCATCAGCCGGCCGACCGACGCCTCCTCGGGGCGCGGGTGGAAGATCACGGTGGCGAGCAGGAGGAGCGCACGGCGCACGCCGGGATGCGCGACATGGGCGGCGCTCCAGTCGCCGAGGGTCCGCGGGATCGCGGCCTCCACCTCCGCCGGCGACGCGCCGCCGAGCCGCTCGAGCGTCGCTCCAAGCTCGGCGACACCGTCGGGGGGACACTCGAAGAGATCGCGGGCGATCGCGAGAAATCTCTCCCCGCTCCAGTCGCCCGCGTCGATGACGGTGTCGTCCGGAATGCGGTGCACGCGCAGCGCGTGCGCGACGCGACGGAGCGTCACCCTCACCCCGGCCTCGCGCGCCACCTCGACACCATGCTGCCACGGGAACTGGCAATCGCCGACGTCGTGTCCGTCGCGGTGGCCGAAGTCGATCCAGTAGCCGTCCGCCGTCCGCACCGAGCCGCCGCGGCCGCCGACGGTGTCCGCGTGCTCCAGCACGACCACGCGCTTGCCGCGCCGGGCGAGGAGCGCCGCCGCCACCAGGCCGGCCAGGGCCGAGCCGACGATGACGGCGTCCGCGCTGGTCTCCGGCACTAGGAGAGCGACCCGAGACTTCGTCTCGGGTCGAAAGCGGAGGCGAGCGTGTCACCTCGGGTGGATCGGGCGAACGCCGTGCCGTGGCCGGCGAAGCCGGCGCGGCAAAACGTGGCATGCCCCAGGCTCCGTTCCAATCCGTCCTGACCGGCCCACAGGCATGCCGTTCTCAACTCCGGAGTCGCACTCCGGACCGTTTGCCGCGGCGGCTTCGCCGCTCGCGGCACGACGAACGCACTGTTCATCGAGTGTGAGTCTCGCCTTCCGTCTCGACCCGAGACGAAGGTCTCGGGTCGTTCTCCTAGCTCAGGTACGCGTCGAAGCCACGCTGCATGCCGGACAGCGCGATCACCGTCCAGCGGAACGCGTGCCGCACGAGCGTCTGCTGCTGCGGAGTCTGCACGAACGGCGCCAGCGCGCGCTCCGCGTTGTCGCCGTGCTCCTCCTCCGCCTCCACGTGGATGCGATAGAACTCGAGCGTCGGCTCGGGGATGCCCTGACGCTTGAGACCCTGGTAGATCAGCGCGGCGCCGTTCGGGCGTCCCGGGACCTGGAGCTCGAGGCCGAGGCCGAAGCTGCCGAGCCCTTCCTCGAACGACGAGCGGCAGAAGGCGCCGAGGACGCTGGCGGCGCCGATGGTGGACGCCAGGGGAAGATGCTCCTTCGCGTCGACCTCGGTGATCCCCAGGCCGTTCAGCAATTGTAGATAGAGATCACGGTGGTCAGCCTCGCGCAGGAACCCGAGCTCGCCGGCGAGATTCCGCGCCACCAGGCGAGCGCTCTCGCGCTCGACCACGGTGGGCGCGTGCGACAGCCAGGCCGTGAGGGCGGGGATGCCGGGCTGGATGAAGTGGTACATGTCCTTGGCCCACAGGAGGAGCAGGTCGCGCGGCAGCTCGCCGCGAACGAGCGCGGCGAAGAAGCGTCCCGCGCCCGGCTGAGCCTGCTTGAAGGCGATGCACTCGTCCAGGAACTCGCGCGCAGTGGGCATGTGCTCAGGCATTTTGCGCTTCTACCGCCGTTCCGGTGTGTGCGACAAGAGGCGATGCGATCCGCGACTCCCGACCGAACCGCGTTGCAGACCTGCTCGAACAGCGCAGTACCGCGAGCCGTCACGATGTCATTTTCCCTTGCGCCGCGGGCATGCGCCTTGCTCCTCTCCACGATGCTTCAGCTCGATCGTGGCCGTTTCGTGCTCGCCGCCCTGTTGCTCGGAGGGTCGGTCTCCGCGGCGTTCGGCGCTCCCTGCGCAGGCACCGGAACCAAGCTCTGCGCGGACGGCGCGGGCGACTGCACCATCTCCGTGGACTGCAGCGTCCAGTCGGGGCTGATTCTCGACCTCGGCAGCCGCAAGCTCGTCGTGGCGGCGAGCAAGACGCTCACGATCCTGGACCAGGGCGTTCTCTTCGTCACCGCGAACGGCGTCGTGCTCCAGCCCGGGGCGAAGATCGTGGCCGGCGGCGACGGAACCGGGACGCAGGTCGTCGTGCTGACCTCGTCCACCGATCTCACGCTCGCAGACGGCTCGCTGATCGACGTCAGCTCGGCCGCCGGCGGAGGCAACGTCGAGCTCTATGCCAACGCCGGTGCGGCGAACGTCACCGGTGTGATCAGGGGGAACCACGGCACGGGACGCGATTCCGACGGCGGCACGGTCACGATCGAGGCGTCGGGCGACGTCAGCATCGCGGGCGCGAGCCAGGCAGCGATCGACGTCACGGGCGGAGACCGCGATGGTGGCGGAGGCATCGTGACCGTGGTGTCCGACAACGGAAAGGTCACCATCGCCGCTCCCATCGATGCGCACGGCGGCGGGTTCGACGGCGGCGACGTCGAGTTCGACGCCGGCACCGACGTGATCACCACCGCGGCGGCCTCGATCCAGATCGAGGCCGAGGGACCGGGCGGCAGCGGCGGCAGCCTCGACGTCAGCGCGAACGGCTCCATCACGCTGGGCGGGAACGTCGTCGGCACGCCCCAGGGCGACGAGGACAACGGGACGGGCCTCGGCGGCGACGTCGACCTCGAAGCGGGGTCGGGGAACATCGCCGTCACCGCGATCGTGGACATGAGTGGCGCGGAGCCGGACGGCGACGGCGGCACGTTCACCGCAGCGACCGACGGCGACGTGACGATCTCGGGCAAGATCTCCGTCTCGACGCCGGGGGATGCGAGCGGCGGCGACGTGACGGTGGCGGCCGGAGGTGCGGCCACTGTGTCCAGCCCGGTCGACTCCAGCGGACCGTTCTTCGGTGGCACGGCAGACATCTCCGCCGGCACCCTGGCGAAGCTCACGGGCAGCGGCATGCTGAAGGTGGACGGTGGCACCCTTCCCAACGGCTTCTCCGGCGAGGTGTCGGTCCAGGGATGCAGCGTGCAGCTCGACCCCGGCACCACCATCTCCGCGCTCGGACCCGGGACGATCGCGCCGGCGGCGAGCAACCTGATCCAGGCCAGCAGCTCGATGATCATCGGGGGGACGCTCAAGGCGGGCGCGCTGAACGAGCTCGACTATCGCGACGATCCAGGGATCATCCACGTGCTGCCTGGCGCTGTGATCACGCCGAAGGAGGTGCGGGTGCAGATCCCGGCGCTGCCCTGCTGCGGCGCGGCGTGCGCCACGACCACCACGACGAGCACCTCGACGACGAGCACGACCTCGACCGCTCCGGCAACGACCACGACCACCGCGACGACCCCGGCGACGACGAGCACGACGATCGTCGTGGTCACGACGACCACCACGACGGTTCCGACGACCACCAGCACCACCACGATCGTGGTGACGACGACCACCACGACGACGTCATCGACGACCACCTCGACCACGACGTCGTCCACCACGGCGGCTCCGACGACGTCCACCGCTCCCGAGACCTCGACCACCTCGAGCACGGTCGCGAGCACCACGACCTCCACCGCGCCCGCCTCCACCACCACGACCGTCACGACGGCGTCTCCCACGACGACCACGCAGCCCGCGCCTGCCTGCTCCGGCGAGGCGAACGGCGTCGCCGGCGCGTCGTGCTGGGTGCAGCAGCTGAGCACGACCCTGCAGACGACCTCGCCGGACGAGCTCGGCGGGGCGCGCACCAGCAAGCGGCTGGGCGCGCTCGTCCGGAACGCGACCCAGTACCTCGACTCCGCCGATCGCGGCGTGAAGGTGAAGGCCAATCTCCGGCGGGCGCACCGCAAGCTGAAGGCCTTCGAACACGTCGTGCAGCAGGCGATGAAGCGCAAGCGCGGTCCGCTCGATCCGCAGATCGGTCAGCTCATCCTCGGTGCGGTGACCGGGGCCGACTCGGAGATAGATGTGGCCGTGGCGAGCGGCCAGTAGCAAGCGTTCGCGGCGTGCTGCCCGAAGGTCGCGGTCGGTGCTGCCCCAACGTCGGGGCGGCACGCAACCGTGCGCGATCTCTGCACTCCCGCGAGAGAAGAGGTGTGGGGACGCCCGTCTCCGTGGACACATGCGCGGGCATGCGCGTTGCTGCCTCGGCGCGATGATGCTCGCGCGGCACCTGGCGACCATCGGGGGAGTCGTCGCCGTCTGCCTCGCCCTCGGCGCCACCGGCGCTCGGGCGCAGTGCGACTTGAGCCAGCTCTGCGCCGCTCCGGCCGCCGGCGACCCCTGCGTCATCTCGGCGAACCACACGGTGCCCGGTGATCGGCCAGGTTGTACGCTCGATCTGGGTGGCCGGGGACTGGTCATCAAGGCGGACAAGACGCTGACGGTCGGCAGCGGCCTCGGTGGGCTCACCATCCGCGCTCGCACCATCCTGCTCGAGGCGAACGCGCAGATCGTGGCCAACGGATTGCCCGTGGCGGGCTTCGGTACCCTCGGTGGACTCGTCGGGCTCGTCGCCGACGATACCATCACGCTCCAGAACCTCGGCACGAAGCGGGCCCGGGTCTCGGTCGCCGGCACCAGCGGCCAGCTCGTTCTCCAGGCTGGCAACGACATCGGCCTGGGCGGATCGCTCGAGGCGCAGGCCACCGACTCCGATGGAAACGGCGGCGACATCATGGTCACCTCGCTCCAGGGCAACATCACGGTCTCGGGCGCTGGCATCCGTGCGGACGGCGGCAACGATGCGGAGAACGGCGCCTCGGGCGGCACCATCGATCTCGAAGCGCACGGCAACGTGACCATCGACGCGCCGATCGACGATTCCGACGGCGACTGTGGCGATGCCTGCGGGACCGACGTGACCGCGGAGACGGGCGACGTGACGGTGACGGCCAACGGCAGCATAGACGTCAGCGGTAGCGGGAGCATCGCATCGGGTGGCGACGTCCAGATCATGGCGGCAGGCGCGGTACGGCTCTCCGGGCCGATTCTCGGCACCGCCACCGGCACCAACGGCGATGACGGCGAAGGTGGCATCGGCGGTGGGCTCTCCATCTCGGCCGGATCGAGCGTCATGCTCGCGGCGCAAGTGGCTCTCTCCGGCCACAGTCTCGACGGCGACGGCGGTGACGTCGACGTCGAGGCCGGTGGCGACATCACGCTGGCCGCCAGCGGCTCGCTGCTCGTGCCGACCTCCGGACTGGGAGGAGGTGGCAACGTGCTCGCCAGGTCCGGCGGAAATGCCACGATGACCGGTCCCGTCGATGCGCGCGGTGACGAGTTCGGCGGCACGATCGAGATCGACGCGGCCGGCGCGGTCACGATCTCCGGGGCCCTCCGTGCCGACTCGCGCGCCCCGACCGCGGAGAACGGGGGGACGGGCGGCACGATCCTCATCCAGGCGTGCACCATCTCCGCGCCGGCCGGCGCCATCATCTCGAGCGTGGGACCGGGCCCCGCGCCCGACAATGCGACCAACCACCTGGTGGCCTCGGGGCACATGACGCTCGGATGCGACCTGCACGCCGGCACGGACGGCGACGAGCCGCACAACGTCCTGGAGGCGCCGAGCAACGCCGGCATCGTCTTCCTCGCCTCCATCGATCCGCTGCCGCCACCGTTCCTGGTCGAGAACCCGGACCTTCCCTGCTGCGAGGGTTGCAGCACGACCACCACCACCAGCACCGCGACGACGACCACGCTCAGGACGCCGCCGACCACCGCGCCGGGTGGCGCGACGACGACCACGACCACCGCGCCGGGTGGCGCGACGACGACGGCGCCCGGCGCGACCACGACCACCAGCGGCCCGGGCACTCCCCCGACGACCCAGGGCCCGAGCGACTGCACCGAGCAGGCACTGGTCGGATTCGACGCCCTCGCCTGCCGGCTCGGGACGATCCGGCTCGATCTCGACGCCCTCCCGGTCGAAGCGCTCGGGGGCAAGAAGATCGGGCGGCAGCTCACCGCCAGCCTCGACAGATCGACGCGCGCCATGCAGGACGCCCAGCAGGGCAAGAAGGTGACCGCCAGCCTGCGCCGCGCGAGGAAGCAGCTGAGGGCGTTCGTGCGCGCGCTCGACCGCGCACAGCGCAAGGGCATGCCGCCGGACGAGTGGTCCCGCCTCCAGAGCCTCGCCAGCGAGGCCATGGCCGAGGTCGACGGCTTGCGCGCGAGCGCGCGCTGACCGGAACGGTCGGCGCCGCAACCTTCAACCACATGGCAGGCCCGCAACGTGGCGGCGGCAACGCTGCGCCGCTGCACGATGCCCTCGAACGAAGGGCACGTAGATAGCTGAATTCCCTGACGCTGGCCGAGCTTGCCGCGGCACGTCCGTTGCTCGACCAGCGCCGTGATGGGGAGCTTCAGAGCGCTGGGCCTTGCCCTGGCGCCCGCGATCCTGCTGGCCGTGGGAGCGCTGCCGGCGCGCGCCGACGACGGCCTCACCTTCTTCCTCCAGGGAGACCCCGGCAGCTTGACGCTGTCGAGCGTCCCGTCCAACCAGGCAGATGCCCGGGAGCTGCCGGCACGCGACAACACGGTGAAGAGCGGCGACGTCCTGTCGCTCGGCGTGTTTCTCGGCCCGGTCGCGACCCAGCCCCGGAAGATTCCCGTCGGACCCGGTCTGGCCACGATGTATCTCGCCTCGGGGACGAGCGGGATGAACGGTTGCGCGGAGGTGGCGGTCGCGCTCTTCCGCCAGCAGCCGGGCGGGGCGCGCGTGGTGCTGGCGGCCACCACGATCGGGAGGGTTTCCCTGGTCGGGAAGCGTAGCACCATGGCTCCGATCCAGGTCGGGTTGACGGTGCAAGGCACGCCCGCCGTCCGCACGCTGGCTCCCGGCGAGCGGATCGGCTTCCAGGTCAGCGTTGCCAACCGCTGTACGGAGGGCGCGCACGCCGTGAGCCTGCTCTACGACGCCACGACCAACCAGAGCCAGGTCGGGCTCGTCGACAACTGTCCCGGCGTTGCGAACCCCGACCAGCTCGACGACGACGACGACACCCGCGGCAACGCCTGCGACGACTGCCCGACGGTTCCCAACGCCAACCAGCGCGACTTCGACGCCGATGGCCTCGGCGATGCCTGCGACAACTGCCCGACGGCGCCGAATCCCGACCAGGCCAACGTCGACGGCGACCGGGTCGGCGATGCGTGCGACATCTGTCCGGCCGACGCCGGCGAGCCGAACGATCCCACGGGCTGTCCCTGCCAGAAGCTCAGCTGCGACGACGGCAACGCCTGCACCACCGATGTCTGCGTCGCCGGCGCCGGATGCCAGCACACCGACGCGGTGTCGCTCGACGCGGTGCGCTGTCGCCTCGCCGGCTTCAGGGACGCGGTGGGTCGCGCCTCGTCGAGCCAGCTCGATCCGAAGCTCCTCGGCAAGCACGGCAAGCTGTCGCGACTTCTCGGACGCTGCGACCGGGCGATCGACGCGCTCGTCACCGCGAAACGGCGTGGGGTCAAGCGGCGCATCGACAAGCGGTTCGACATCCTCGAGAACGTTCTCCAGCGCCTGATCCTCCAGGTCGACAGGGGATTTGGCGAGGGACTCGTGCAGCAGTCCGAGCGCGACGAGCTCCTGCATCTCGCGACCGAGGCCGCCAGCGCAGCCCGCAGCGCGCGCTAGCTTCCGCCCGAACGTCTGGCATCCCCGCGGGGCGTTCTCTATACAGTCGCCCGGATGCGAGTCGTCGTGGTCGGGTTGATGCTGGTTGCCGTCGCATGCGGACCGCCGATCTCGGTCCGCCGCGCCCCGCCCCGGACGGTCACGGCCGGTCTCACCCGGAGCGCCCTCAACGGTGGCGTGCCGAGCCTCCCGACCCAGAACACGCTGTATCGCTGGAACCTCACCGACCGCTTCAAGCACGATCCGGAAGGCGCCATCGCCGCGCTGCACAACCTGGTCGTCACTGGAAAGGCCGCGGAGGGCAGTATCTTCGCGCTCGCCGAGCTGTCGTTCGAGTACGCGGACGTCAGCCACAAGCGGGAGTACTACCTGGCTTCCGCCGTCTACGCGTACGCCTTTCTCTTCCCCGGGGCCGCGGGCGAGCCGCCCGGGAATCTGGACCCGCGGGTTCGCATCGCCGCCGATCTCTACAACCGCGGACTCACCCAGGCCTTTGCCTCGAAGGACGGCTCTCGTGTCGACCTCCAGTCCGGCGTCTACCCGCTCCCCTTCGGCCAGCTCGCGGTCGCACTCGACCCGGCAAGCCTGCGCTGGGGGACCCAGACGCTCTACGACTTCGTCCCCGTGGCGGAGCTCAAGGTGAGCGGGCTCGGCGCCCGCTATCGCCGACCGGGCATCGGTGCCCCGCTGGCGGCGAGCGCGTCGGTCGACGACCCGGCGCACCAGGGCAAGGAGTTTGCCGCGCTGAACGTCAAGGTGCCGGTGACCGCGGTCCTGCTCATCGACGATCCGCGGCACCAGCTCGCGCGAGCGGACATGCAAGCGAAGCTCGATGTCTACGACGGCTTCAGCAGACCCACGGTCGACATCGACCATCGCCAGGTGCCGCTCGAGGTGGAGCCGACCGCGGCGCTGGCGTACGGGCTGAGCGGTTCGAAGGTCTGGGGCTGGGAGCTCTGGGGCTTTCTCCTCGGTGACCTGATGGGTCAGGAGCGCACCTCGCTCGCCTTCTCTCAGCCCTACCGTCCAGGCCGCATCCCCGTCGTCTTCGTCCACGGCACGGCGTCGAGCCCGGGACGCTGGGCCGACATGCAGAACGTGCTGAGCAACGCTCCGAACCTGGCCGACCGCTACCAGTACTGGTTCTTCTTCTACGAGACGGAGAACCCGATTCCCTACTCGGCCATGCGCCTCCGCGAGTCCCTCGTGGGGGCGGTGCACACGCTCGACCCGGAGGGGAAGGACCCGGCGCTGCGCCAGATGGTGGTGATCGGGCACAGCCAGGGCGGCTTGCTGACGAAGATGACGGCGATCGACTCTGGGACGAAGCTGTGGGACTCCTTCGCGCGCAAGCCGCTCGACCAGATGAACGTCGGCTCGGAGACGCGCGACCTGCTGCAGCGCGCGATGTTCGTCAAGCCGTTGCCCTTCGTGAGCCGGGTGATCTTCATCTCGACTCCGCACCACGGGGCGTATGCCGCGGGATTGTCCATCGCCCACTGGGTGGCCCGCTTCGCGCGCCTCCCGCAGACCGTCCTCGGCGTCACGGGCGACCTCTTCAAGGGCAGCAACGCTGCCGACATCCGGCTCGACCCCAGCCGGCCGCACATCGGCGCCGTCTACGGCATGACGCCCGGCAGTCCGCTCGTGAAGGCGCTCGCGCCGATTCCGCTCGCTCCCGGCGTCACGGCGCACTCCATCATCCCGGTGCAGGGTGACCTGCCACCGGACGACCAGGGCGACGGTGTGGTGAAGTATCAGAGCGCGCACATCGACGGCGTCGAGTCCGAGCTGGTCGTGCCGCACTCGGGCCACTCGGTGCAGGGCAACCCGATCGCCATCGAGGAGGTCCGCCGCATCCTCGTCGAGCACGCCAACCAGGTGTGCGCGAGGGAGAAGGTCGCCTGCGGCCCGGCGCCCGCGCCGAGCGTCGAGACGCCGCCTGCATCCAAGAAGCCGCCGGGACGACGATCAGGCGGACGGCGCGTTCCCGCCGCTGTCGTCCCCGTGCAGCCCGCTGTCGTCCCCGCGCAGCCGGTCGACGAGCGGTAGGAGCGCCGCTACCAGCACGGGAACGATCGCACCGCCGAGCAGCAATCGCTCGTGCGAGTCGAGCAGCCCGCGTAACGAGGCGCCGACCGTCCCCGCAACCGCTCCGTCGACGCCGATCAGCGAGAACAACACGCGCCACGGATCGAATTCCTTGCGCGCCAGCCGGACCTCGAGCTGGAGCAGGTCGCGGTGCGCGTCGATCCTGGCCTGGAGCAGCGCCCGCCGGTACTCGATGTCGGTCATGTGAGCTCCCGGAGCGCGCGCTCGTCATCCGCGAGGACGGTGGAGATGGCGGCGAAGGGCGTGCCCTGACGACGGCTGCGCCGGAAGTGGTAGGTCCAGGCCGCTGCCGCCAGCACGGCGTACAGCGCGCACGAGCCGATGGCCACGGCGAGGCGGTGTGTGTCCCAGAAGAGCGCCAGCACGAGCAGGTCGAGCGAGAGCACCAGCATGAAGACCGCGAACACCGCGACCAGCGCCGACAGCGCGAGGTCGGTGAGACGCTTTCGCTCCTCGCCCAGCTCGAGCGCGAACAGCTCGACGCGCAGATGGAGGCCTTCGAGGAGGCTGGCCCACAGGCGAGACGCGGTCGGGGCGAGATCGGCATCCGGTGGCGCGGGCACGTCGACCTCTCACCGGCGGCGTAGCAGCAGCCCCAGCAGCAGACCCAGCCCGGCGGCCACGGCCACCGCGCCGATCGGGTTCTCGCGGATCTTTCGCTCCGCGTCCGCCACCTCCTCGTGCAGCGAGCGCTGGAACCCACCGGCGGTTGCCCCGAGATCGTTGCCTCCCGACTGCACCGATTCCAGGGCTGCTCGCAGCCGCTCGCGCACCTCGGCCGCGCGCGCCACGAGGTCGTCTCCGCTCGTCTCGTGCAGCAGGCGCCGGACGTCGTCCATGGTGTCGCGCAGGGTGCGGGCGTCCATCCCTGGCCCCGGCCGTAGCGAGGAACCCCACGGCCTGTCAACTTCGATCTCCCCGCAATCTTCCATGGGTGCCATGGGGCTGCTCGAGTCGCGATCGCTCCGAGCGTGCTTTGACGGTGGCCTCGGGAGCCTCCGGTGCGCGCGGCAGCGGGCCCCGGGCCGACGGTACTTGCTTTTGCGGGGGCGATCGCGTGAGTTGCAGCGCATGAAGCGTCAGGTTCTGGCGATCCTCACCGCCGGTCTGGTCGGATGCGCGACCGCGAGGCCCATCGTCTACGCAAACCCGAAGTACGTGGAGGTCGGCCGCGAGGGGACGAACCGCGACATCGCGGAGTGCGAGAGCCTGGCCAAGGGTGCCGGGGCGACGCCGGACCAGGGCCGGGCGGGGCAGACCGCCAAGGGCGTCGCCGTGGGCGCGGGTGCGGGAGCCGCGGCCGGCGCCGTCGGCGGAGCGATCTGGGGCAACCCGGGAACCGGCGCGGCGGCGGGCGCGGTGAGCGGCGTGGTCGGCAGCCTGCTGTGGACGCTCTTCGGGAGCTGGGCGACCCCGGAGCAACCGAGCGAGCCGTACAAGAACTACGTGAACCAGTGCCTCACGGACCGCGGCTACCAGCTGGTGGGGTGGAAGTAGCGATCTGATGGACGGCGCCGGGCCGCTCGGCCACGTCCGCGTGGTCGAGCTCACCGATCTTCGTGGTGCCTTCGCCGGCCGTATCCTCGCCGACCTCGGCGCCGACGTGATCAAGGTCGAGCCGCCCGGTGGCGACCCGGACCGGTTGCGCCCGCCATTCGCGGGCGATCGGCCTGCGCCGGACCGCTCGCTGCCCTTTCTGTACCGCAACGCGAACAAGCGGGGTGCGACGCTCGACCTGCACGCAGCCGACGGCTGGCATCGCTTCCTCGAGCTGTGCGATGCGGCCGACGTCCTGGTGGAGAATCTGGGCCCTGCGGGCGCGCGCCGCCACGGGCTCGCGCCCGCAGAGGTGCGCGAGCGGCATCCGCGTCTGGTGCACGTCGCGATCGCCGACTTCGGCCTCGACGGGCCGCACGCGGACTGGCGCCTCGAGCCCCTGCCGGCGTTCGCCGCCTCGGGCGCGCTCTTCGCGTGCGGCTTCCCGGATCGCCCGCCGTGCTGGCTGCCGGGATACCTGGCGCACGACTGCGCCAGCACGTTCGCCGTCGCCGGCGCGATTGCCGCGCTTCTCGATCGCGCGCGCACGGGAATGGGGCAGACCGTCGAGGTGTCCGTGCAGGAAGCGGCGATCAACGGCATTCACCCCTGGGCGATCCCCCTCGCGGACTACGCGCGGCGCTACCCCATCCTGCCGGTCGCGCCGCCTCGCAATGCGGACGGCGCGTACCAGGTGCTCGAGGTCGCCGACGGCTTCGTGCGCGTTCTACCGGGCAGCCCGCGCCAGTGGCGCGCGTTTCTCGAGCTGATCGGCAACCCGGAGGCGCTGAGCGGTCCCGAGTGGCTCATCCCGCTGTTCCGCCTGGCCAACGCCGACGTCTGCCGCATCATCGCGGGCGAGGCGCTGCGCGAGCGCACCAGGGCCGACGTGATCGCCCAGGCACGCCGGCTCGACGTGCCGCTCGTGCCCCTCAACACCCCCGAGCAATTCGTCACCGAAGAGCAGACGTCCCGGCGTGACTACTTCGAGCGCACCGCCTTCCCGCATCTGGGCGGCGCGCCCGTCGCACCGGGTCCGTTCAACTACTCCGCCACTCCCACGCGGCTGCGCCGTCCGGCGCCCGCCCCCGGCGAGGACGACCGCAGCGGCTTCGCGCCGCGAGCGGCCGATCCCGCGATCGGCAAGGGCGACCGTCCGGTCCTCGCGGGTGTGCGGGTGGTCGACCTGGGCGTCGGTGTGGCCGTGCCCGAGGCGGGCTGGTTGCTGGCCGAGCTGGGCGCGGAGGTCATCAAGATCGAATCGCGCGCCAACCTCGACTTCCTGCGCCGGGTGACGGTCGAGCCCGACCAGCCCGATCG
This sequence comes from uncultured delta proteobacterium, assembly GCA_963815115.1. Lineage (GTDB taxonomy): Bacteria > Desulfobacterota > Binatia > DP-6 > DP-6 > CAVQLX01. The sequence continues at coordinate 567,158 of CAWFFN010000009.1, forward strand.
CTCGATGCAGTTCAACGACTCGTCGCGCGGCCACCTGAGCGTGACGCTCGACCTGCGCACGGCACGGGGCCGGGAGCTGGCGCTCCGGCTGTGCGCGGCCGCCGACGTCGTGCTCGAGAACAACCGCGGCGGCGTCGTCGGACGGTGGGGACTCGACTACGAGCACGTGCGCGCGGTGCGTCCGGACGTGATCTACTACGCCTCGCAGGCCTTCGGCCGCGGCGGTCCGCTCGGGGAGGCGTCGGCGTACGGTCCGCTCAACTCCGCGTTCGCGGGCGTGACGTGGCTCTGGAACCACCCGGATCCGCCCTATCCCGCGGGCTCGTCGGTCAACCACCCCGACCACATCGCCGCCAAGCTGGCCACCGCGGTCGTCCTCGCCGCGCTCGAGCACCGGCGGCGGACGGGTGAAGGCCAGCTCGTCGATCTGTCGCAAGCCGAGGCGGCGGCATACTTCATCGGCGAGGCGTATCTCGAAGAGGCGTGCACCGGGCGCCACGCGGCGCAGCGCGGGAATGCCGTCGATTGGGCCTGTCCCCACGGCGTCTTCCCGGCTGCGGGTGAAGACCGCTGGGTCGCAATCGCGGTCGTCGGTGATGACGCCTGGAAGCGCTGCGCGGGCGTGATGAGTCTCCCCGACGAGCCGGCGTGGGCGACGCTCTCGGGCCGCCTCGCGGCCCGTGCGGCGATCGAGGAAAGGGTCGCAGGGTGGACGCTGGCGCGCGACGCCGGAGAGGTAGCCGGCCGCCTGCAGGAGGCCGGCGTGTCGGCGATGGCGGTGCTGAGCGGTGCCGACCTGCGCGCCGACGAGCATCTCGCGGCTCGCGGCGGCCTCGTGACGCTGCAGCACGCCGAGATGGGCGAGGCGCGCCACAGCGGCGATCCGCTGCGGATGAGTCGCACGCCGCTCGCGACGCCGCGCCCCGCGCCGCTCCTGGGCGAGCACACCGCGGAGGTGCTGGGGCGCTGGCTCGCCATGGATGCGCGGGAGGTGGCGGAGATGGCGGCGGCCGGCGTCTGCCGCTGATCTTCGTGACGTGCACGGTGCTAAGGCAGGCTGGCGCCCTTTGGAGGCGGGGGACGTTCTTGGCAATGGATCCTCGACGTACATGCTCGAATTGCATTCCACCTGGCCCTCCTCCATACGGCGTAACATCCGGTCACCCCGTGCCGGGGACGAGAGGGGGATCGTTCCGTGACGCACACATTGCAGCGCCAGATACGTGCCATTGGATTGCTCGTCGCCTGTGCCGTCCTGATCCCTGCCCTTCGCGCAGCGGCGCTCGACCGCCCGATCACCGGGAAGAAGCTCCAGCTTCGCCGCTCGGCGTCGGGCAAGCAGAAGCTGGTGTTCCAGTCGAAGGACCCCGCCTTCGCTTTTCCCGCCGTGGGGAGTGCCGACGACCCGGCCACCGGAACGCCCGGCGGGCTCCAGGTCGAGCTGTTCTCCCAGAACGACCCCGCCCGGCCGGTGCTGTCCGCGCCAGCGGGCGTCGGGAAGCCGGGCTGGAAGGTGACCGACCGTAGCGTCGACTCCTTCAAGTACTCCAACTCGGCGGCGCCGGCCGCCCCATCGCCGCTGAAGGTCGTCGTGCTCAAGATGGACAAGCAGCTCAAGGTGAGCGCACCGGCGACCGGCCTGGCGCTCGCAGGCCCGCAGGGATCGGTGGCGATTCGCGTGACCACGGGGTCGCTCCGGAGCTGCGCGGTCTTCGGTCCGGGCACGATCCGCCGGGACGAGGCGGGCTCGTTCCTGGCGGTCAAGGCGCTCGCGCCGTCGATCCCAGACTGCTCTGACGCGAGCCTGGGCGCTCCTTCCTCGACGACGACCACGACCACCGCCGGCACCACGACCACCACGATCGGCAGCGGCTCCACGACCACGACCACCACGACTCCCACCACGACCACGACGCTGCCGCCCGGAACCGAGCTGCTCGACGTGACGACGGTCGCCGGCAGCGGAAGCTGCGGAACGATCCGTGACGGTGCGGACGTCGTCCTGCGCAGCATCGCGTGCGGCGGCCTCGACCTGGGCGGCGGCGGATCGACCGTGCCCGAAGGATTGATTCCGGACGGTGCCACGAACCGCGTGGTGGTGGGGCCGTGCACCGGAAGCGTCTGCGACCTCGCGCCGACGAGCGGCAGCGGAGGCGGCATCGACTGCACCGACGTGGGGTGCAGGTTCGGGCCGCCGCTGCCGATCCCGAACGGCGGCCTCTCGACCTGCGTCGTCAACACCTTCGCGGGCTCCGGTAGTGGCAGCCTCGACAAGAGCACGGGCGCGCTCTCGCTCAGTGTGCCGCTCGCTTCCCACGTGTTCATCACCGGCCAACCCGGTCAGCCCTGTCCGCGCTGCACGGCGACGGGGTCGCCGGCCAGCCCGGGCATCGGCAGCTGCGATCGCGGGGCGGGAATGGGTCTGACCTGCATGACCACCAACTCCCACGGGCTGTCGAGCGACTGCCTGCCCGGCGGCAGTGACGGCAGCGCCGATCTGGGCACCATCGGCGTCGACCTCACGCCGCTGGTCTCGACGACGGTGTCCAGGTCGGACGTGGACGGGCTCCTGTGTCCGGCGCAGTCGCAGGCGGGCTGCTTCGGGCTGTCCGCGTGTCGTGCGGTCAGCGTCGACGGCCTGCCCGCTGGACCCATCAGCCCCGACACGCCGCAGCCGGTGACGCTGGCCTCGGTCTTCTGCATCCCGTCCACGATGAACGGCGTGGTGGACGGTGCGGCGAGCCTGCCCGGGCCCGGCGCCGCGAGCCTGCCGGCGGTCGTGCGGCTCACGCAGCTGAGCGGGCCGACCACCACCACGACCTCGACGACCAGCGCCAGCACGACGACGACCACGAGCGGCGCGACCACGACGACGACCCCGACCACGACCAGCACCACGACGAGCACGATCCTGCCGCCGCTCCTGCCGCTCACGGTCGAGTTCGCGAGCGTCGCGGGCGGGGGCTCCTGCGGCGTGACGCGCGACGGCGACGGCAACGTCGTCGATTCCCTCGCCTGCGGCGACCTCGCCATCGGCAACGGTAATGGTTCTCTTCCCCCGTCGGCGCTTCCCGACGGTGCCGTGGTGCACTTCCGGCTCGGCGGCTGCTCGGTGCTGCCCCTCCTCACCTGCGCCCTCCAGGCCGAGACGACCGCGGGCGCCGGGTTCGACTGCACCACGACGGGGTGCAACTTCGGCCCACCGGTCCCGATCCCGAACGGCGGCCTGTCGGCGTGCAGCGTGAACACCTTCGGCGCGCCTGCGAGCGGATCGGTGAACCTCCTCGATGGCTCGACCACCGCCAACGTATCGCTCAACCTGCACGTCTACGTGACGGGGAACGCGGCGCAGCCGTGCCCGCGCTGCTCGGCGACCGGCGCGCCCGGTGCCGTCGGGAGCGGGACGTGCGATCGTGGCGCGCGGGCGGGTCTCGCCTGCATGACGACCAACTCGCAGGGCCTCTCGAAGGACTGCCAGCCCGGAGGAAGTGACGGCAGCACCGACGTCGGGGTGATCGGCGCGGACCTGAGCCCGGTCACGACCGGGACCGCGAGCAAGTCGAACCCGCAGGGCCTCTTCTGTCCCTCCCAGCCCGTTCCCGGCTGCTTCGGGAATGGGACGTGCCGTTCGATCACGGAGACCGGGGCCTCGCCGGGCGCCGCGATCTCCTCGGCGCTGTCGCCGCAGCCGGCGACGCTGGTCTCGACGTTCTGCGTTCCCGCGACGGGAAACGGGCTGCTCGACTTCCCGGCCGGCCTGCCCGGCCCGGCGGCGATCAGCCTTCCTGGCACCGTGCGGGCGCAGCTCTGAGCAGGAAGCCGGGGCGCCTGCGCGGCGCCCCGGCTCCCCGCGCGCGACTCGCCCGCCTCGTTGTGGGGGCTGGCCTCGCATGCTAGCGCTCAGCCCGAGGCCGGGGATGCTGACCGCCGACGATCGCGATCGCTTTCGCTCCCACGGCTACCTGTGGCTTCCGCGCTTCTTCACCGAAGCAGAGACCCGGAATCTCCGGGCCTGGACCGAGGAGGTCGCCGCGTGGCCCGAGACGCCGGGCCGCTGGATGCGCTACTACGAGCGCGCCGGTGCCGAAGCGGGCGCGAAGCTGCTCGCCCGCGTCGAGAACTTCGTCCCCTATCATGCCGGCCTGGCGGCGCTCCTCACGCGCGGGAAGGTGTGCGATCTGCTCGCGGAGTGCTGCGGCGAGCCGGTGGTCCTCTTCAAGGACAAGATCAACTTCAAGCTCTCCGGCGGGGCCGGCTTCGCGCCGCACCAGGATGCGCCGGCGTACGTCGACTTCGGGATCGAGCATCACCTGACGCTGATGGCGCCGGTGGACGCGTTCACGGGCGAGAACGGCTGCCTCGAGGTATCCCGCTGGCCTGCCCGGCACGTCACGCTGGCGCAGAATCCCGACGGCACGCTGCGCGAGGGCGTCATGGAGCAGTGGGACGTCGAGCCGCTGCTCGCGCGGCCCGGTGACGTCATCGTGTTCGACTCCTGGGTGCCGCACCGCTCGGGTCCGAACCGCTCGGGCGGCCCGCGCCGCGCCTACTACCTCACCTTCAACCCCGCCTCGGCAGGCGACCATCGCGCCGCCTACTACCATCGCAAGCGCGAATGCTTCCCGCCGGAGTACGAGCGCGAGCCCGGCGTCGACTACGCGGCGCGCGGGCGGCAGTTCAATCTGGGCAACCCGTTCGACTGACCGGGGCGCCTCCACGTGGCTTCGTGGAGGCGCCCCCGATCGGGTGTTCGTGACGCTCAGTCGGTCGCGGGACCGTCGACGAAGGCTCCGCTCGGCGAGCCGCCACAGATGACCTTCACGTCGGGTCCGACCTGGAAGAACGGCGGGGTCGGCAGCGTTCCAGGCCGCGGGTCGCCGGCCAGCAGCAATCCTTCGTCTGCTGCCTCGACGTTGGTCCAGGCCGGTCCGCCGGTGAGCATGCCGTTGATCCAGTCGACCAGCAGCGGCACGCCACCGGTCGTATCGGTGTAGACCTTCGGGAAGTACCACATGGTGTGCCGCGAGCCGGTGCCGATGTAGTAGCGGTAGTTCGAGGGAACGGATGCGGCCAGGTCGAGGTCCTGCTCGCGCATCTTCTCGTTGAAGGCGCAGCTGCCGTCCCACCAGGTCAGCGCCGCGAGCGGGTTATTGTCGTTCAGCATGACGTTGTAGAAGCCCGTCTGCCCGCCCGAGCCGCCGTCGAACGCGGTGGCGTACTGTGCCCAGCGCGTCTGCGGGAAGAAGCTGGTGACCGCTTTGGTGTATCCGACGATCCCGGTGCCGGTGGTGATCGACTCGATGACGCCGGGGATGGTGGGCGGGATGTTCTTGACGAAATCCCAGTGGGCGAAGTCGTTCTGCAGGAAGTCCTGCGTGATCACGCCGTTGCCCGCGTCGGCCAGGACCTGGAACTGCGAGGCCGGCCACACCAGCTCGTGCAGGGGGGCGTTGAACCACGCACCGTAGGCGCCGGCGCTCGAGCCCGTGACGAAGACCTGGTCGGGGTTCACGAAGTGCTCGCGCGCCCACTTCTCGGCGGTGCGGGAGTTCTGGTAGCCGCGGTGCTCGATGTGCAACGTCGGCGAGTAGTCCTGTGCAGCGTCGCCGAAGTGCACGTCACAGCTGCAGTAGGGCACGAAGACGATGTTCCAGTCGCGGAACGGGTTCTGCGGGTTGCTGAGATCGAAGAAGCCGACCGGCGTGTTGTTCGGATTGTCGCCGCCGGTCGGGTCGACGCTGGGGTCGCATACGGGGACCCCGCAGGTGAGGGCATCCCAGCAGGCGCCACCACCCTGGTAGTACATGAGGAGCTTGTTCACCGACCCCCGCTTCACGAAGAACTGATACGGCGTGCCGTGAATGCACTCGGGCGTGAGAGCTTGGCCGAGGTACGGGGTCGTGCCGGTCGGCGAGATCGTGGTGAACTGCGCGTCGTCGACGTTGGGAGACACGGTCGTCGCGGTGACCACGGCGTCGGTGAGGCCGTCGACCAGTCCCTCGAGCCCGCCGGCCGTCGCCGCGGTGGGGCAGCCCTTCTGCCGGATGCGGTCGAAGGCGGTGCTGAAGTGCGTGCTCGCCTTCGCCTGCGCGGCGTCGCGCTTGGTGCCCGAGGGGTCCTTCTCGAGCGCGCGGATGTACTTGCCCTCGAGCCCGAGGAGCTTGGCGCACTTCTTCCCGCCCGCGTCGAGCAGGAGCCCGCCGCAGCGCGCGTCACTCGCGCTGCCGAGGTCGAGCCCGTCGTTCACGGCACCCACGATGGCGCCGATCGCGGAATCGGCGAGATCGGTCGCGGCGGTTGCCGACAGCGTCGTGTCGGCACAGTCCACGCTGGAGCCGTTGGCCTTCGCCTCGGCCTTTCCCCAGGTACGCGTCAGCCCGCTCGCCGCCGTCGCCAGCTTGGCGTCGCGGCGGGCGGCGTCCTGGTCGCGCTCCCAGCGGCTCCACGCCTTGAGCGCCTGCTTGCAGTAGGCGCCGGCGGCAGCCTGCTTGGTGCTCACGCAAGTGTTCACCGGATAGGGCCGGGCGCCGGCCGGCGCGGCCACAACGGGCGCCAGCGCGAGCCCGAGCAGCGCAAAGGTCTTCGTCATGTCGATCGTCCCCCCTGGTCGATGGTTGTTCCGCTGAAGATGCTCATCGAACGTAGGGGGCCGGCTCCCTCGGCGTCAACCGTTTTTTGCTCCACCCATCCGGAAAGAGCGCCCAGCGGTCAGCGCCGGCGGTCGCTCAGCTGCAAGGCCAGGAAGCCGGCAATGGATGCGAGACAGAAGAGGTGGCCATGGAAGATCGCACGTGCCAGGCCGGTCCGCACCGCTGGCGGATCGGAGCTCGTGCCGAGACGGACCGCGTCCGGGAACACCCGCACGAAGGCGAGAGCTACCGGGGCTGCCACCAGCACGAAGGCCAGGACGTCTCGCCCGCGCGACTCGCGACGGCGCAGCACCTGAACGAGGGCGCCGCCCACCGCGATCGCCATCACGGTCCCGATCGCCGCGCCGAGGGGCCAGGCTCCGGTCGTCACCCGGGCGTAGTATGCGGCGATCGAGGCCAGAACCGGCTCGGGCAGCGTCGTCGCTCCGCCCAGCGCCTGGAAGTCGAACATGAGGTCCATCCAGAGGACGGCCAGCAGGAAGCCCGCGCAGGCGGCCAGGAGGCGGGACATCGGAGCCCCATATCGTACATGCCCGCGTGCGCTCCAGGTCGGCGCGACGCTCGGCGTCAGGCGGCCTTTTGGGGCCTTTTGGGGGGTTGTCCATCCGTGCCAGCCGTGATGACATTCCTGCATCGGGGTTGGGAGCGCGAAGCGCTCGCGTACCCCGGAAGGGAGGCGTCATGCGAAGCCGTCTTCTCACGGGCGCCGTGGCAGGAGTACTGGGCATCACCGCCCTGGGTGGTGTTGCCGCGGCCGCGCCCGCTGGGCTCAAGCTGGTGGGGCTGCTGAACGGTCACGAAGAGGTGGACAGCGCGGGCAATCCGGACAACGGCGACCTCGGCGCCGCAGGGTATGTGGTCGCGACGGTCGATGGTGCCAAGCGGCAGGTGTGCGTCACCGAGTTCCAGACGGGCGGGATCACCGGAACGGTCTTCCTGTTCCACATCCACCAGGCGCCCGCCGGCCAGAACGGCAACATCGTCGTCGATTTCGTCCCGCTGCTGCCGTCCGGGATCGGCTGCGTCACCGTGAACGATCGCCGCCTGTTGAGCGACATCAAGCGAAGCCCGCAGAAGTTCTACTTCAACGTGCACAGCATGCCGGACTTCCCGGGCGGGGCCATCCGGGGCCAGATCCGGCACCTGGCACGCAACTAGGTCATCCGACAGCGCCGGCGCTGCGCAGCGGGCGGCCGCTGGGGGCGGCCGGAGGAGTCACCGTTGCCCTGGTTGCACGGTGGCGGCTCGCAGCGCCGGTGCCTTCCCCCTCCCTGGCAGGCGTGAGTCCGGCGACGGCGGCAAGCTCGGCGAGCCCGGTGTCCAGCCGGCCCGCGATGTCGTGCAGCAGGCCGCCGAGATCCCAGTCGGCGGCGATGCAGACGGACAGCCGACCGACGTAGCTCAGCAGGGCTATGCCGATCCCTTGCTGCTCGAAGAGCGGCAGGTGCGGGTGCACCTCGAGCATCCGCGATCCCGCGAGAAACAGCGGCACGCTCGGTCCGGGGACGTTGGTGACGATGAGGTTGTAGATGCGGGCCGATGCGATGAGCCGCGCGGCGGATTCGACCACGGCCCCGCCGGCCCAGTTCGCGGCCTCGGCGATCACCGAGCCACCGGCCGCCTGCCCGCCGCTCTTGAGCTCCTCCGTCGTGGCGTGAATGGTCTCGAACCGCGCGCGAGGGTCGGGATCGTTCACCGGAAGGGGGACGAGCCAGAGCGACACACGATTGCCCGGCGTGCCGAACTCCTCGGCGGTGCGGACGCTCACCGGGACCAGCGCGCGCAGCGGCCCCGCCGGGACGGCTTCGCCCGCGGCCCGGAGCGCCGTCCCGAGTGCGCCGCTCACCACGGTGAGCACGACGTCGTTCACGGTGCCGCCGAGACGACGGGCGGTCGCCTTCACGATCGCGAGGTCGAAATGGCGCCACGTGACCTCGCGGTGCGGCCCGATCGGACGATTGAAATACACCTCCGGAGCCGCGGACATGCCGGTGCGGAGGAGCCGCCAGAGACTTCGGCCGGCCGCGCCGACGCGGCTGGTCCCACCGAGAGGATCCGCGAGCACGCGGCGCACTGCGCGGCCGATCTCGACGGTTGCGCGCATTCGTCGCGCCGCCTCGTCGAGCAACAGCTCGCCGGAGGTGGGCGCCGGCCGGGGCTGCCACCCGACCGGCTCGTCGCGTGACGGCGTCGCATCGACGTCGAGGAGCGCCGCGAGCATGCCGATGCCCGCGATCCCGTCCACGATGCAGTGATGCACCTTCACCAGGAACGCGAAGGCACCATCCGCCAGGCCCTCGATGACCCACGCCTCCCAGAGAGGTCTCCTGCGGTCGAGCGGCCGCTCGAGAATCTCCGCGCAGCGTTGCTGCAGCTGCCTCGTCGAGCCGGGCTTCGGCAGGCTGGCGTGGCGGACGTGGTGTGCGACGTCGAAACGCTCGTCGTCGATCCAGAGCGCGTCCCGCGTGACCGGCAGGTACTGGAGCCGCTGCCGGAAGCGCGGCACGCCGGGCAGGCGCGCGGCCACGTGCTCCCGGATGGAGGCGATGTCGACGCCCCCGCCGCGGCGGGAGGACGGGCCGCGCTCGAAGATGCCGGTGGCCGCCACGTGCATGTGGGCGTTGGGCGTCTCGAAGCCGAGAAAGCATTCGTCCAGTCCGGAGAGCCGCTCGTAGTTTCCCATCGCGATCCCCGGAGGTCAGAGCAACGGTCGTGCCGCCGGCGCCGGGTTCCGGGCGGGTCCCGGCCCGCGGAAGGGTCTCCGGGCGCGACGAAAACGGGCACCGACTGCCCGATTTCCGGGCGTGCGCGCCTCCCCTGTTCTTGCGATCGACGGGCACGCATCCCGCGCCTATCTGGCAGTGATGCGAACCATCACCGTTGCATTCGCCGTTCTGATCCTGGCCGCCACCCGTGCCGCGGGTGCGCCGACGGTTTACCGCGGCCCGCTCGCCGATCCGTTCTTCCAGCGCGAGGGACGACTGACGGCGCGCGTTCGGGTGAACGGCACGCAGCTCACCGCCGGGCTGCGCTGCCGGGGAGGAACGTGCCTCGTGCGCCGGGGCCGGATCACGGCCAGCTACGACGCTGCCGCCTCCTCCGTGGTCGGCACGCTGCGGGACATCCCGCGGGGGCGTACGTGCGACTTCCGCGGGTCGCTCTACCTGCGTTTCTTCCAGGGCGACGTCGACTGCGCCCCCGGACAGCTCCCGCAGCGTCCCGGCACGGTCGGCACGTTCTATCTCGAGAAGCCCTGAGCGTGCGGCGGTGGGAGCAGATCGCGAGGGTCCGCCCCGCTGCGGGATGGCCCCCGGCACGTCGGTGGTGCAGGGCGATGGCCCCCCGGGAAGGCGGAGGCAGGGCGCCGAGGTGAGGCCTTCGGTCGAATTTCATTGACGCCGCCCCGATGCGGGACCTACTCTCGGGCGTTCCTTCAGGAGGGAGGTCTCGTGGCCAGCGGCTCGGCCTCGCGTCGCGTCCGGTTCCTCGTTGAGCCCTTCGCGTTCCGACCCGTTTCGGCGCCCCAGGCCCGCGGCGTGTTCCGCGAGCCTGCCGCTGCGACCCGCACGATCTTCAGGGCTCGCGGGCTGTCCCCGAGCACGATCGTGCCGACGTGTCCCTCCCTGACGCTGACAGCGGGTTTGAAGGCCCTTGCCGCAAGGGGTGGCGGAACGCTGCATCGCCGCTGGTCACCCTTGTCTCGCCTTCGGAAGGAGAGAGCATGAGAGGTATCTGATCCTCGATGCCAGCGCACCGCCGGCGCCATCGTGACGCCGGCACGCAGTTAATCGAAGGACGCGTCACGCGCCCGAAGACAGGGGGGATCGCATGAAAATTCTCCGCTTCGCCGTCGTCTTGCTTCTGGCAGCCCTGGTCCGCACCGCGGCTGCCCAACCCATCCCGCCACCGCTGACCGCGACGATCGTCAACTTCGACGATATCGTCGGGGCGCCGGACAACGCGTTCGCGGTCGCTCCGGTGCTTCCGCCTGGCATGTACGCCTCCCAGGGGGTCATCATCGCCGGCTTCGGGACGAACGGAGGGGCGGTGTTCAACCTGGCCACCAGCACCGGCGATGCGACGGCGTTCCTCTCGCCGCCCAACGCGCTGACGTTCGTCAGCATAACCGTCAACACCGCAGGGGGGCTGGTGCAGAGTCCGGAGACCCTGTCCTTCTACCCTGCGATCACGTCCTTCCAGTTCGACTCCTTCACGGCCGGCGTCGATTGCCAGGGGACCTCGATCGTGACCTCCCAGGGGTTCGATGCCGACGGCAACCTGCTCGGCACGGTCACGCAGACGATCCCGGAGACGGGCACCACGGTGGCCCAGACCTTCCCGGCGCCCGGAGCCACGACGGTCGTCATCACGAGCAGCCATGCGTGCGGCTTCCCCCCCAGCCCCTTCGCCGGGCTCGAGCTCTTCACGATGGACAACATCGCCTTCGTGCCCGTGGGCACCGGCGCGCCGAGCAAGTGCGCGCAGGGCGAGATCGACGCCGCCGGCAAGAAGGCCAAGGCCATCGCGAGCTGCTACTCCAAGGCACTCCAGAAGGGCCTCGAGGTCGATCAGAACTGCATCCAGAAGGCCGTCAACGCCTTCAACAGCGGCATCACCAAGTCGCAGGACAAGGGCGACTGCCTGGTCGGGGGCCGGCACGGTGACAACCAGGACGTCGGCGCGCTCGAGGCCGCCGTCGACAGCCTGATCGCGAGCAGCCTCCAGATCGTGACCGGCGGGCAGCCGGGACCCAGCATCTGCTTCGGTAAGAAGATGAGCTCGATCGGCAAGAAGGCCCAGGCCATCGCGAAGTGCTGGTCGAAGGCGGCGCAGAGCGGCGCGGGCTCCGACGAGGCGTGCGCCCAGAAGGCGGCCAGCTCGTTCAACGGGTCGCTCAAGACGTGCGGCACTCCGACCCAGCTCGCCCCGCTCGAGTTCCTGATCGACCAGTTCGGGACCGCCTTCTCCCGGAGCGTGACGGTGCCGACGACCACCACGACCACGACGACCACGAGCACCACCACCACGACGGAGCCGCCGCCGCTCCCGACCCACCTGTCGTTCACCACGACGGTGGGCTCCGACTGCACCCAGGGCGGGGCGGGGCCGTTCTCCGGCCAGCTGTCCTCCGACACGGCCGGCACGATGCCGATCCTGTCCCTCGGTCTCGGCTGCCTCTATGTCGGCGCCGGCGCGTCGACGGAGCCGCCGTCCCTGATCCCCGAGAACGCCACCTCGATCCTCAACACGTCGGACGGCGTCAACCTCGTCGCCAGCCTCGGCACCAGCCGGGCGGATTGCACCACCGGCCCGCAGCCGACCCAGCACTGCGTCAACGACCCGTCGATCGAGTGCACGTCCGACGCCGACTGCGCCGGAGCCCCGGGCGGCTGCGCCCAGGATCCCACCTGCTTCTTCGGACCGCCCGTTCCGGTCAGCGGCTTCCCGACCACCTGCGTCGTCAACACGTTCGCGCAGGACGCGTCCGGCACGGTCGATCTCGCCACCGGCGACTCCTCCATCAGCATCAACCTCGGGTCGCGGGTCTTCCTGACTCTCGGGCAGCCGTCGGTGTGCCCGCAGTGCCAGGGCGGCTTCTGCAACTACGGCGACAACATCGGTCAGCCCTGCACCACGAGCAACGTGAACCAGACGAGCCTCGACTGCATGCCGGGTGCCGGAACCTTCGTGGCGACCTTGCCCGTCAACCTGACCCCGCTCATCAACGGCACCAACACCCAGACGGCCGCGGACGGGATCTTCTGTCCCGCCCAGGGCCAGACGAGTCCTGGTGCCTTCGGCCAGGCCGCCACGCAGGCGATCTCCCAGACGGGCGCGCCCGGTGGCGATCTCACGGATGGACTGCCGCATCCGTCCACCCTCGTGAGCATCTTCTGCATCCCGAAGACCAACAACCCGTCGGTCGACGGGATCGCGGATCTGCCCGGTCCGGGGACCATCAGCCTGCCCGGAAACGCGCAGTACGTCGTCGTTCCCTAGCCTAGTCCCGTAGTGCGGACCTGCCGGCGCCGGTCATCCCGATCGGCGCCGGCGGGTTCGTGTAGCGTGCAGCGGTCCTACGCCGTTGCGATGCGGAGGACCGCACCGTCCGCCGTGCGCGCGGCATCCAGCACGAGAAAGCGGTCGTGCGTGCCGAGACAGCCCTCCCAGAGACCGCTCCACGCCGCGAACGTCGCCCCGGTCGCAGCAGGCACGTTCCGGAGAAGCCGCGGGTCGCTCCAGACCACGACGATCGAGTTGCCTTCCTGCGCCGTGGTCGCCGGAACGTCCTCGCCCGCCGCCATCGCCTCGAGGAAGCGCGCGAAACCGGTTGCGCCTTCCGCTGGCGTGGCGAGATCGCGCTGGACCTGGCGGTAGAGCTGGCGGCCGATGAGACGCGCGGCGAGCCGCGCCAGCGCCGCCCCCTCGTCGCCGAGATAGCGGAGCAGCTCCGTCAGGCCGTTGGCGAGGTAGTCCATGGCGTAGTTGCGATGCGCGCGCGCCAGCCGCTCGGGAGTCCAGACGCTCGGGTCGAGGCGGGGGGCCCGCTCGGGATCGAAGCGAGCGGGGCGTTCGTCGGGACGGAAGCGCAGGCGCTCGTCGTCGCCGAGGTCGCGATGCTCCTCGATGAAGTAGCCGCTGAAGCCGTACTGCGCGGTCATGTCCTGGCTCGTGCACACGAACCCGAGACGCGGATTGCCGAGGCTCGGGCCGTTCTGCGCATACCAGCCGCGCAGGTAGCCGTGGCTGACGCTCTCCGGCACGCCGCACAACGCAGTGCCCTGGTAGATCCAGCGCGGATGCGGGAAGCGCACCCAGGCCTTGCGATCACTCTCCGGCATGTACTCGACCTCGACGCCGCCGATCCGGTTCGAGAGGTAGTGATAGCGGGCGCAGGCGACCGCGTGCGGCAGGTCGGCGAGACCGAGCTTCGCGAAGCTCGCGAGGAACTTGTCCTCGTGCTGGCGGCGGAAGGTCCGCCGCACCCATTCCCCGACGACGGTCTCGCCCTTGCGGCTCGCGACCATCAGGATCAGGCCGGTGAACCAGGCGTGGTACAGGCTCGCGACGGCGCCTCGGGCGCCGGCCGGCGCGGTCGGCTCGCTCATGCCCGAGGGTGGATCGGCCGGGCCGTCGTGCGCAAGTCGAAGATCGGGCGAGGGTGCACGTGGAGGCGCCGCGGCCCCCTGGCCCGGTCGAGCCTGGGTGCGCGAAGAGCCTTCCCAAACCTGCCCGATCGGTGATGGATATCAGGCCGAGTCATCGGCCCTGGAAAGGGGACCCACATGAGAGCGAAGGTGACGCTCCTGACGGCAACCTTGCTGTTCGCCGTCGCCGCCCACGCCGCGACCGACCCGGCCGACCGCTGTACCGCGGCGAAGATCAAGGCCGCAGGGAAGAAGACCGAAAGCAAACTCAAGTGCCAAGCGACCGCCGCGCAGCGCCACATGTCCGTCGACCAGGCGTGCCTCATGAAAGCCGAGGAGAAATTTCACGCCGCCTGGATGAAGGCCGAGGCGAAGGGAGGGTGCGTGCACACGCAGGACGAGGGTGCGGTCGAAGCCAGCGTCGACGCCTGCGTCGGCAACGTGCTGGCGGCCGTCAGTCCGTGCGGTGTGGGGCCGGGCGGCGTATGCGGGGGCAGCTGTCCCTTCCCGCTGCGTTGCTTCGCCATCGGCACCGGCTGCTTCGGAGAACCCGAACCCTGCCGATGCCACAGCTCGACGACGACATGTCCCACCTCCACTTCGACCAGCTCGACGACGTCCACCACCGTGCCGTGAACGGCGCGCGCGCACCGGCGGCCCGTTTGGCGACCGGGACGTTCCTCTGCCACCATGCCCCGGCATGACGGCCACCGATCCGCAGCTCGCATACAAGGACGAAGCGTTCCTCGACGGTGCCGCAGCGCGTCCGCTTCGCATCCTCGCCGAGTATCTCCAGCCCCTGCACGCGTTCGAGCAGCAGTGCGTTCACGACACCATCGTGTTCTTCGGGTCCGCCCGGTTGCGCGCCGACGGACCCCTCGGGCGCTACTACACGGAGGCGCGCGAGCTGGCTCGCCTGGTGACCGAGTGGTCGCTCGGCATCCCGTCGCCGGCGCGCCGCTTCCTCGTCTGCACCGGCGGCGGAGGGAGCATCATGGAGGCCGCGAATCGCGGCGCGGTCGAGTCGGGCGGACGCACGATCGGGCTCAACATCGGCCTCCCGAACGAGCAGCGTCCGAACCCGTACATCACGCCCGGCCTCGGATTCGAGTTTCACTACTTCTTCATGCGCAAGCTCTGGTTCGCGCACCTCGCGCGCGCCATCGTCGTCTTCCCCGGCGGTTTCGGGACGCTCGACGAGCTGTTCGAGATCCTGACCCTCTGCCAGACCCGCAAGCTGGAGCGGCCGATCGTGACCCTGCTGTACGGGCCGGAGTACTGGCGCGAGATCGTGAATTTCCCGGCGCTCGTCCGCCACGGGATGATCTCGGAGGAGGACCTCGGCTTGCTCGACTTCGTCGACACGCCGGCGGAGGCGGTCGGCCGGCTTCGTGCCGCGCTGGGAAGCGAGGGCGCGACCGGGGCGCCGTCCTTCGCCCGCTCCCGGACCTGCGAGAGCGCGGGGTGAAGGCGGCGTCCCGGGAATCCGAGCGCGCGCTGCTCCTGCGCGTTGCGCGACGGTCGATGATCGAGCACGGGCTGGAGCCCGACTTCCCGCCTGCCGCGCTGGCCGAGGCCGGGGCGCTGTCCGACGGCGCGGGCACCCGCGACGGCGCCGCTCGCGACCTGCGCAGCCTTCCCTGGTGCTCGATCGACAACGACGACTCCCGCGATCTGGACCAGCTCACCGTGGCGGACACCCCGTCCCGCGGCTGCACCACGATCCGCGTGGCGGTTGCCGACGTGAGCGCAACCGTGGCGCCGGGGTCGGCGCTCGACCGGCACGCCCGCACCAACACCACGTCGGTCTACACACCGCCCCGCAACTTCCCGATGCTACCCGACCGGTTGAGCACCGACCTGACGTCGCTCAATCCAGCCGTGGACCGTCTCGCGGTGGTGGTGGAGATCGCGGTCGGCGACGACGGCGTCTGCGGTGATGCGCAGGTCTACCGCGCCCTCGTGCACAACCACGCGAAGCTCGCCTACCATGCCGTCGGGGCGTGGCTGGAGGGCGGTGGCGTCCTGCCGCCGGCGGTCGCGGCCGTTCCCGGTCTCGCGGAGAACCTGAAGCTCCAGGACGGGGTGGCGCAACGCCTGAAGGCACACCGGCACGATCACGGAGCGCTCGAGCTGGAGACCACGGAGGTGCGGGCGGAGTTCGAGGGCGACACCGTGAGCGGGCTCGCGGCCGAGAAGCCCAACCGCGCCAGGAATCTGATCGAGGACTTCATGATCGCGGCCAACGGGAGCATCGCCCGCTTCCTCGAGGCGCAGCGGTTCCCCGTCCTGCGCCGGGTCGTGCGCTCGCCCCAGCGCTGGCAGCGCATCGTCGCCCTCGCGGGCGAGCTCGGCGAGCGGCTGCCGGGGGAGCCCGACGCGCCCGCGCTCGACGCGTTCCTCCTGAAGCGACGGGCGGCCGATCCGCTCCGCTTTCCCGATCTCTCGCTGACGATCATCAAGCTCCTCGGACGCGGCGAGTACATGGCGAGCTTCCCGGGCCAGGCCGTCGCCGGACACTTCGGCCTCGCCGTCAGCGAGTACACGCACTCGACCGCCCCCAACCGGCGCTATCCGGATCTCGTGACCCAGCGTCTGGTCCGGGCGGTGCTCGCCCGGCAGCAGGTCCCGTACGGTCGGGACGAGCTCGGCGCCCTCGCCGCGGAGTGCACGACCAAGGAGGATGGCGCGCAGAAGGTGGAGCGCATGGTCAGGAAGGCCGCGGCCGCGTGTCTGCTGACCAGCCGGATCGGCCAGCAGTTCGACGGCGTCGTGACCGGCGCTTCGCCGAAGGGCACATGGGTTCGCGTCTTCGACCCGCCGGTGGAGGGTCGCGTCGAGCGCGGCGAGGAGGGGCTCGACGTGGGCGACCGCGTGCGCGTCCGGCTCGTGCACACGAATCCGGAGCGCGGCTTCATCGACTTCGTACGGGTCTTCTAGCTCGCCTCGCCTCACGCGTAGTTGTGCCCCACCGGCATCCGCTCCGGCGCTTCGAGCCTGCGCAGCCGGAGCGCGCGGACGTGCGTGACGCCGTCGCGGTGCTCGAGCAGGCCCTGCACCTCGAGCAGCGCGGAGGTGTTCAGCAGCACGCGCCAGCGCTCGTAGAGCGGCGGGGTGAGGCAGGCGTTGGCGGTGCCCGTCTCGTCCTCCAGCGTCAGGAAGCACATGCCCTTCGCGGTGCCCGGTCGCTGGCGGACGATGACGTGGCCGGCCACGCGCACCGCCGAGCCGTCGCGGACGCGCGCCAGGTCGGCCGCGGCGTGAACGCCGCGCGCGGTCAGCCCGGAGCGAAGGTAGGACATGACGTGCGGACCGACGGTGAGGCTCGTGGTGGTGTAGTCCGCCGCGGTCTCGTCGTACGGCGTCATGGACGGCAGCGGGCTCTTCACCACGGGCGGCAGCACGCGGGCGAGGAGGCTGGTGGCGTCGCGCTCGACGGCCGCCGCCTGCCAGAGAGCGTCGCGGCGCGCGAGGCCGAAAGCGGACAGAGCGCCGCAATGGGCGAGCGCTTCGAGCTCGTTCTTGCGCAGCATGCCGCGCTGCGCGACCTCGGCCACGGACGCGAGTGGCCGCGCGGCCACGAGGCGCTCGCCGCTCTCCTGTCGCAGTCCCATGACGTAGCGCAAGCCGATGCGCACCGCGCCGTCCTCGATGGTGCACTTCCACGCCGAGCGCGTGACGTCCACCGGCAGGAATCGCACACCGTGACGCTGGCCGTCCTTCACCAGCGTGGCGGGATGGTAGAACCCCATCGGGTAGGCGTTGAGCAGCCCGCAGCAGAAGGCGGCGGGATGATGCGCCTTCAGGTACGCCGAGGCGTAGGCGATGAGCGCGAAGCTCGCGGCGTGGGAGTTGTGGACTACGAAGTCGTTGGCAAGGAAGTTGTGGTCGCCTTCGATCTGGAGGTCGTAGGTCTCGCGAATGCCGACGGGCTCGATGGCCACCACCCGGTCCCAGTAAACATCCGACCGTGAGAGACGGGCCAGGTCCGGAGAGTCGAAGTATTCGGCCAGGCGCTCGATGACCCATCGGCGATATCCCCGCTTCGAGACGTCGGGGGAGGCAGCGGTTCGCGAGGCGAGCCCTGCACCGTGACCGACCTGCGTCCACGTCAAGCACCGGCTCCGGCGCTCGCGATCCACCAGCGCGTTCACCTCGACGGGGATGACGTCTCGTGAAGCACGAACCGACCCCATCGATGCCGCCAACGTTTCGATCATCCTGCGCTTCTGCGGGCTGAGGAAATGGCATCCGACATGGTGATGGAACCGGCGGAGGTTTTCTCTGCCGGTGATCGTCACGGTGAAGGCGGTCACCGTTCGCTCGCGATACGGACGCGTGCGTTCGTACACACGCGACACGATGCCGAGTCGCAGCAGCGCGTGCTGCACGTCTTCGGCCAGCCGGCGTGATGCGGTGTCGTACGATGCATGGGCGGTGTTCGAGATATGACCATCGCCATCCCACAGCCTTGCGAGCAGCAGACCGAGACAGGCCACGTCGAGCTCGAACACCGCGTCGGGGAGATGCTTCGCGTGTGAATCGAGGCCCCACAGGCCGAGTCGTCTCACCCATTCCACCGCTCCAATCGGTCGCGAGGGATCCCGGCGACGGACGTGTACGCTGTAGCAGCTTCGATGGCGGCGGATGGTCGCTCGGGTGTTGTCGAATCGCTGGACGGCCCCGACGAACTCGTCGCGGTGCTGCACATCGGTCGTGTAGAAGTAAAACGTGCTGGGGTGGCACAGGTTCCCTTCCGCGACGAGTCCGGCGAGCACGATCAGCTCATGCCGATGCCATCGCGTACGTCCCAACGGTGGCAGCGACCGTGCCGCGGCCACATGATCGCCCGCGCCGAGCTCGCCGAGCTTGCGCCATCCCGTGACGGTGAGAAACGGGTGTTCGGCGGTGGCCGTGATCCGACGGCCGAGGCAGGTGCGCAGCCGGTAGACCATCTTGCATCCGCTGGCGATCGCCCTGACCACGCGGCGTCGTTGCAGGCGGAGGTCCGCGTCGCAGGCGAGCGTGGTGGCGACCGGCACGCGACCCGTCGCGATGTCCTCGATCGCGACGGAGCGGCCGGTATCAGCGTCGATCACGCGTGTCTCGCCCCCGATGCACTCCGGGAAGCCGTAGAGCGCGAAGGAGGTGATCGACTGCACGATCTCGTCCTGCGCCGCGCCGGTGATGCCGCGGGCCGCCATGCCGTCGCGCAGGCGCTCCTCGATCTCGCGCATGCGCGCCACCGAGCGCTTGAAGCCCATGGCGCGGCGCAGCTCCTCGGCCTCGCCGCCGGTGAAGCCGGCGACCGCCATCGCCATGCGCAGCAGCTGCTCCTGGAAGAGCGGCACGCCGAGCGTGCGCTGCAGGATCGGCTCGAGCTAGGGGTGCGCGTAGCTGACCGGCTCGCGGCCTCGTGCGCCGCCGGAGGTAGGGATGCACCATCTGCCCGACGATCGGTCCGGGGCGGATGATCGCCACCTCGACGACGAGATCGTAGAAGCGCTCCGGCCGCATGCGCGGCAGGGTCGCCATCTGCGCGCGGCTCTCGACCTGGAAGACGCCGATGGTGTCGGCGGCGCGCAGCATGCCGTAGGTCGTGGGATCGTCGGGCGGCAGGTGCGCGAGGTCGAGCGCGACGCCCTCGTGCTCGCGTATCAGCGGGATGGCCTCCTCGAGCACCGCCATCATGCCGAGGCCGAGCAGGTCGACCTTGATGATGCCGAGATCGGCGCAGTCGTCCTTGTCCCACTGCACGACGACGCGCCCGGGCATCGCGGCGGGCTCGAGCGGCACCACCTCGTCGAGCCGGCCGGCGGCGATCACCATGCCGCCGGAGTGCTGGCCGAGGTGGCGCGGCAGGTTCTGGATCTGCTGCGACCAGATCGACCAGCAGCGCGACGCGCGGCGACCCGGGGTCGACGCCGCCGTTGCGCAGCTGCGCCGCGAGCTCGTCGTGGTCGTCGCGACCAGCCGATGCGCGCGCAGCAGCTTGGCGAGCCGGTCGACCTGCGCAAGCGAGAAGCCGAGCACCTTGCCGACCTCGCGCACGGCGCTGCGCGTGCGGTAGGTGATGACGTTGGCGGTCATCGCCGCGCCGCGCTCGCCGTAGCGCTGGTAGACGTACTGGATGACCTCCTCGCGCTGGTCGCCGCTCGGCAGGTCGATGTCGATGTCGGGCCACTCGCCGCGCTCCTCGGAGAGGAAGCGCTCGAAGAGCAGCTCCATGCCGACGGCGTCGACGGCGGTGATGCCGAGCGCGTAGCAGACCGGCGAGTTGGCGGCCGAGCCGCGGCCCTGGCAGAGGATGCCGCGCTCGCGCGCAGAAGCGCACGATGTCCCAGACGATGAGGAAGTAGCCGGCGAGGTCGAGCTTGCCGATGAGCGCGAGCTCGTGCTCGAGCTGGGCGCGGATGCGCGGCGTGATCGTGCCGTAGCGCCCGCGCGCGCCGGCGTCGGTGAGGGCGCGCAGGAAGCCGTTCGGCGTCTCGCCCGGCGGCAGCGGGTAGTCGGGGAAGCGGTAGCCGAGGTCGGCGAGCGTGAAGGCGCAGCGCTCGGCGATGCGGCGGCTCGGTGCACGGCGGCCGGGCAGTCGCGGAACAGCGCCGCCATCTCGGCGGGCGACTTGAGATGGCGCTCGGCGTTGGCGAGCAGGCGCCGCCCGGCCGCGTCGAGCGTGGTGCCGTGGCGGATGCAGGTGAGCACGTCGAGCAGCGGCCGGCCGGCGGGCGTGGCGTGGCGCACGTCGTTGGTGGCGACGACGGGCACGCCGCGCGCGGCGGCGAGATCGGCGAGGCGGCGGGCGAGCCGCTCCCCGGCGCGCTCGAGATGGCGGTGCACGTCGACGGCGAGACGATCGCGGAAGATGCCCTGCAGCCGATCGAGGTGGAGGGCCGCCTGCGCTCCCACCAGCGGCCCCTCCGCGCCGCCGGCGAGGCAGTGCAGCCCGGCGGCATGCTCCTCGAGCTGCTCCCAGGTCGCCAGGGCATCGCCCTTGGGACGGCCCGCCGCCGCGGCGGTGAGCAGGCGGCAGAGATTCGCGTAGCCGGTGCGGTCCTCGACCAAGAGGGCCAGGATGCCCGCATCCGCGACGATGACCTCCGCTCCCACCAGGGCGCGCACGCCGGCACGGCGCGCGGCGGTGAAGAAGCGCGGCGCTCCGTAGACGCCGTGACGATCGCTCAGGGCGAGGGCGTCGTGGCCGAGTGCCGCCGCCCGCTCGATCAGATCCTCCGGCAGGGAGGCGCCGCGCAGGAAGCTGAAGGCGCTCCGGCAGCGCAGCTCGACGTAGCCGGCGGAGGACATCTTCGCCTTTGTTTCGCCTCATGGCGACACTCACGTCAAGACCCCGTCCCGTCCCCGCCTCAGCCCTGGGACCAGGCCGTCGTGACGTGCTCGATCCACCACGCCGGCGCGGCCGACAGCAGCGTGTCGATGTTGCTGTAGTCGCTCCAGCGCGCGATCTTCCCGCCGGCGATCTCCTGCACCGAGACGAACGGCAGCGCGACGACGTGGTCGTCCGCGAAGCACCAGTCCTCGGTGTGCTCGGTGACCACCGTCGTCTCGTCGGCGACCATGCGGTGGAGATGGTGCACGTGCCGCGGCACGCGCCCGAGGCCGATCTCGAGCTTGCGCACGATGGCTGCCGGGCCGGCGACCCGGGCCGCGGGAATGGGCACGTCGTCGTACACCGCGTTCTCGGTGAAGTAGGCCCCGAGCCTGGCGAACTCGTGGGCGTAGAGATCGTCCCAGAAGCGGCGGACGAGCGCGAGGTTGCTCTCGATGGCCGACACGACGACGACCGTCGCTCAGATCAGCGCGAGCCGCGTGCCCGCGATCACCACCGCGTCCTCCGCGACGGGGAGGCCGCGGGAGCGCGCGGAGGCGAGCACGCGCGCCCGGTCCGCGACGCGCAGGTCGTAGCCGCGGACGTGCGCCGCGCGCTCGTCCGCACCGCGCACGAAGCGGAGCACGCCTGGTGCGAGCGCGATCTCGAGGCGCTCCGGCGACCGCCGCGTCACGGGAAGGTCGAGGACGCGCGACCATCGCGCTGCCAGCGCCTCCGGATCGGGAGCGGCCAGCTCGACGCCGGCGACCGTCCGTGCGACCTCTTCGCGGACGTGCCGCTCCCACCCCGGGCCTGCCCAGCGCCACGACGCTGCGGGTCGGGCGTCGTCGATGGACAGGATGGCCCCGCCGACGTCGGCCGGATGCAGGTGCGTGCCGCGGATGTCGTCCAGGTCCGCCTTCCAGACGACACGGACCCCGAGCGCCTCCAGGCGCCGGCGGTCCTCGTCGAGCCGCTCGGACTGGAGGATGACCATGTAGCCGCCGTCGCCGTTGCGATCGAGGAAGCGGCGCGCGGGCGCCGTGGCGGCGACGGGCGAGACCACCTCCAGGAAGGTGTCGCCGACGGGCATGACGGCGTTCACCAGCCCGAACTCCGCCACCGCGGGATCGCGGAACGAGACCTCGAGCCCGAACACGGCCGTGACATGCGCGACCGTCTCCTCGAGGTCGCGCGCGGCGATCACCACCTGACGGAGGCGCATGCGGGCGAAGTTCGACCGTCGCGCCGCCGGAGTCAAGCCGCCGCTCCTTGACGGTGGGAGGGGCGGGTCACTAATGGCTGGCGCGCCGGGATGAACGATCGAGCGGAGCGCAGGCGGCTGCTCGCCGCGTGGGGCATCGTCGTGCTCGCGGGCATCGGCCACCGGGCGACCCTCTTCCTGCTGCACCGCGCCGACCTCGATGCCCTCATCGACGCCAATGCGGCGTGGTACACGTTCCAGCACCTGCCCAGGGAGATGCTGCGCGATCATCTCTTCCGCTCGCTCCTGATCCTCCAGCAGACGCCGCCAGCTTCGAACCTGCTCCTGGGCATCGCCCTCAAGTGGTGCTCCTGGCCGGTCGGCGTCGCCTACGCGATGATCTGGCTGCAGACGATCCTGACCATCCTCACGGCGGTGGTCCTCGTGCACGTCGTGTCGGTGCTCTACCCCGGACGGGTCGTGCTCTGGACCGCGATCGGTCTCCTCTTCGTGCTCGACACCGGCCTCGTCGTCCTCGAGTACACCAGCATGGGGCAGACCATCTACGGGCCGCTCGCGATGCTGCTCGTGCTCGCCACCGTGGACCGGCTCGTCGTCCTGCGGCGCTCGGACCGGGTGCGGGATGCCGTCGCAGCCGGCATCGCCACCGGGCTGCTGTCACTCTCGCGCGCCCCGTGGTCGCTCTTCCCGCTGCCGTGCCTGGTGCTGGTGTCGGTGCTGGCCCGGACGCGGAAGCTCCGGGCCACGCTCGCGTGTCTGCTCCCGATCGTGATCCTGCAGGGTGGCTGGGCGCTCAAGAACTACGAGGTGTATGGCACCTTCTCGCCGATGACGGGCACGTGGGGGGGCATGCACGCGGCCGTCGGTCTCGGCAGCGCGGGCCTCGGTGAGGAGTACGACCGGTTTCTCCAGCAGCGGGTGGCGGCGCACGACGGGCATCCGGAATGGGTGCTCGCCTTCCTGGCGGGCGATCCCGCCGTCCTGGATCGCCTGCCGCCGGAGATTCACCAGCGCGACCTGGCGGTCGAGCGTACGATCGGGCTGACGAACCCGACGTGGAACACGCTGGGGTTCCGGACCCTGTGGGCGGAGGGTGAGCGCCTCTTCCTGGTCTTCGCGTGGCAGCATCCGCGCGACATGCTGGCGAAGTGGATGCGCGCCTACGACATCTTCTGGCAGCCCATGGAGAACTACGGGCGCCTGTTCGTCACGCTCTTCGCGGTCGGCAACCACGTCGGCAGCGGCTTCGATTTCGCCGGCATCGTTCGCCAGATCGGCGCCGGGACGCTGCCCGAGACGCAGTACGTCATGAGCGGGACGCATCGCTTCATGACGGAACGGAAGGCGCCTCGCCGCTTCACCCCGACCACGATGTTCACGCTGCGCTGGCTCGATCCGTTCGTGCTGATGCTCAACGTGCTCGGCGTGCACGTGCTGCTGCCCCTGGTGGCAGCGGTCGCGCTCGCGCGCCGGGGGGAGCCCGCCACTCCCGGGTTCGATCCGCTCCGCATGGCGGCGCTGCTGGTCGCCGCGACCGTCTATGGGTATCTTGCCGTTCTCGTGAACCTCGTCGAGACCCTCGAGAACATGCGCTACCGCCAGGAGGTCGAGCCCGTCGTGTGGCTGATCACACTGATCTCGCTCACCACGCTGGGCGGGTTCGTGCGCGGAGTGGCCCGACGTCGTCTGGCGACGTGATGAGCGCCGGCGCCGAGCGCCGCCGGCTGCACGTCGCGTGGGCCGTCGTGGTGCTCGTGGCGCTGGCGCACCGCGCCGCGCTCTTCCTGCTCCACCGCGCCGACCTCGCCGCGTTCGTCGACGCCAACGCGAGCTGGTACAGCTACCAGAACCTGCCGCGGGAGATGCTGCGCGACCACCTCCTGCGCTCGTTGCTCTACCTGCAGCAGACCCCCCCCGCCTCGAACCTCTCCATGGGGCTCGCGCTCAAGTGGTTCTCGTGGCCCGTGGGCGTCGCCCACGCCCTCATCTGCCTGCAGACCGCGGTGTGCATCCTGGGGGCGGTGGTCCTGATGCACGTGCTGGCCTTGCTCTATCCGGGGCGCGCGATCCTGTGGACGGCCGTCGGCCTCCTCTTCCTGCTCAACACCGACCTGGTGGTGCTCGAGTACAACAGCATGGGGCAGACCCTGTACGGGCCGCTCGCGATGCTGCTGCTGCTCGTCATCCTCGACCGCCTCCTGGTCCTGCGACTCGCGGGTCGGCTGCGCGACGCGGCGGCCGCCGGTCTGGCGATGGGATTGCTCGTGCTGACGCGCGCGACCTGGGCGTTCTTCTCCGTCGTGTGTCTGCTCCTGGTGGCCGCGTTCGCGCCCAGACTGCGCGGCCGCGCCGCGTTCGCCTGTCTGCTGCCGATCGCCCTTCTTCAGGGCGGCTGGGCGGTCAAGAACTGGCAGGTGTGGGGCGCCTTCTCGCTCACCCCCACCACCTGGGGCGGCATGCACGCCATGGTCGGGCTGAAGAACGGCGGCGTCTGGAACGAGTTCGAGAGCTACCAGCGCGAGCACGTCACGCTGGAGCGGGGCTACCCCGCCTGGAAGGTCGCCGCTGCGCTCGGCGATCCGCTCGCGATGTTCGCCTTCCCGCGCGAGATCTCGGAACGCGACGCGGCCATCACGCAGGCGATGGGGATGGACAATCCGCTCACCAACAGCCTCGCCTTCCGGACCACTTGCGCCGAGGATCAGCGTGCCTTCCTCGACTTCGTGCGGGCGAATCCCGGCACCATGGCCCGCAAGTGGCTGCGCGCCTACGTCGTCTTCTGGCAGCCGATGGCGAACTACGGACAGGCGTTCGTCGACCTGTTCGCGGTCGGCAACCATCTGCGCGACAGCTTCGACCTGCGCGGCGTCGTGGCGCAGCTCCGCGCCGGGACCCTGCCCGACACGCAGTACGTCGCGAGCGGATCGCGCGGCGTGGCGGTCGAGCGCAAGGGGAAATTCACCCTGACGCCGACCACGCTCTACACCTTCCGCTGGCTCGAGCCGTTCGTGCTCGTGCTCAACCTGGTCGCGATTCACCTGCTCCTGCCGCTCGTCGCGCTGCTCTGGCTGGCGCGGCGCGCGCGTTCCGCCTTCGATCCTCTCCGCATGAGCGCGCTCCTGGTCGCGGCGACCTGCTATGCCTACCTCGCCGCGCTGGTGAACTTCGTCGAGACGCTGGAGAACATGCGGTACCGTCTCGAGGTCGAGCCCCTGGTCTGGCTCATCACGCTGATCTGCGTGACCGAGCTGGCGTCCCTGGTCCGCCCGCGGACCGCGGCCGTCAGCGTGTCCGCTCGATGACGAGCACGCAGCGCAGCGCGGTCAGACGCGGCGCCGCCGAGAGCAGGCGGTCGAGGCGTTCCGCGGCGGGAAGCAACGATCCCGGCAGCAGCCCGGCAGGCTGAAACCCACCGCTGAGCAGCCAGGGCAGCGCGGCGAACGGCTCGCGCCGCACCACGCGCAGCGGAAGGCCGAGGCGATCGAGCACCCCGCGCGCTCCGAAGTAGAGAAAGGGAAGCGCGGCGTTGCCCTCCATGGCCCCCTTGCGATCCTCGCCCCACGGCATGCGCGGATCGACGCCCAGGTCGCAGTCCTCGTGGTGGATCCAGCGGTAGAAGAGCCGGCCCGCGAGTCCGACCCACGGCTCGATCATCACCACGCGCCCGCCCGGACGCAGCACGCGTGCCGCCTCTGCCAGGAACGCCTCCGGTCGGGGCAGATGGTGGAAGACGTCGAGGAGCACGATGCTGCCCACGCGTGCCGCGCCGAACGGCAGCGCGGCGGCTTCGACGACCGCGTCCGCGTGCGGGTTGGCGATCGCATCGGTCGCGATCACGTCGGGGTGGCGCTCCTTGAAGAACCCCGGGCCGCAGCCCAGCTCCACGATCGGAGGCGAGCTCGCGCAGGCTGCGTGGAGCGCTCCGAACCAGCGATCGTACACGCCGCGCAGGGCCGGCTTGCGCGCCCAGGCCGCGCGATGGGCGGCGATCCAGTCGTCGGACGGCGCCGTCGGACGCACCGCGCTCACGCCAGCTTCAGCCGGCGCAGCGCCAGCCAGCACATGCGGAGCATGACCAGGCCGTTGCGCAGGCGCTTCCCCATCTTGCTCTCGCCGGCCACCCGCTCCACGTAGTGCACGGGGATCTCGACGATCTTGAGGTTGCACTTCGCGGCGCCGAAGATCCAGTCGTAGTCCCCCCAGCGGTCGACGTCGCCGAACAGGGTCCGCGCCTCGAGGAGACGGGCGTAGTTCCTGCGCAGCACCACCTTCGTGCCGCACAGCGTGTCGGTGATGCGCTGCTCGAGCAGGAACGTGAACGCCCAGGCGAAGAGCTTGTTGCCGAGGATGTTCGCGGTCCGCATCGCCTCGGCGCCCAGCGGATAGACCAGCCGCGTGCCCATCACCAGCTCGCCCTTGTTCGCCGTGATGGCCTCGAAGAAGGCGGGCAGATCCTCCGGCATCACGGTCATGTCCGCGTCGAGGATCATCAGGACGTCGCCGCTCGCCGCCGCCAGCCCGGCACGCACCGCCGCGCCCTTGCCACGACCCGGCCCCTCGACGAGCTTGATGCGGCGATCCGGGTGAGCGGCGATCGCCTCCCGCACGCGCGCGGCGGTGTCGTCGTCGCTGCGGTCGTCCACGAAGACGATCTCCGTGAAGGCACCCATCTCCGGGACGCGGCCCGGGATGGCGGGGACGTTGGCTTCCTCGTTCTTGCACGGCACGACCACCGTCGCCGAGTAGTCCGCCGGCGGACGCGAGAGCGGCCTGCTCGGACGCGCCACGACGAAGCGCACGAAGCCGAGCTGCTGGATCAGCGGCAGGCGGCCGAGGACGTCGTTCATCAGCTCGGCCACGCCCGGCACGTACTTCGGACACGGCATCCGCATGCCGCTCTTCACCACCTCGAAGCCTCCGAGGTGCAGCAGGCCGCGCAGGTCGCCCGGTGAGAGCCAGTTCTGCGTCGGGTTGTCCAGCTTGAGGCCGAGCCGGGCGGCGGGCCCGACCAGCGGCTCCCAGAGATGGTTGTAGTAGACGATCACCAGCCGCGAGTCGGCGTGTACCAGCGGACGCAGGCGCTTCAAGGCGACGAGCACGTCGGCGAGCTCGCCGACGACGTTCACCATGAGGACGAAGTCGAAGCCGCCGGCCTCGCCGCGCACCTCGTGCTCCGGCAGGTGCAGCTCCTCCGCCGCCTGGCGGTGGAGGGCGAGGCCCGGGTGCTTGCCGCGCGCCAGGTCGATCATGCCCTGGCTCAGGTCGACGCCGACCCCGGGCGACGGCGACAGAGCCGCGAGCTGGTCCGCGTTGCCGCAGCCGACGTCGAGGACGCGCCGTCCGGGGGGAACGATGAAGCGCAGCAGGTCCGTGAGGGCGGCGTAGTAGTAGCTGCTACGCGCGATCCACTGCTCGCGGCCGGGCCCCAGGTCGTCGTAGAACCTGCGGACGCGATCCAGGGTGCCCTGGATGAGGTCGTGATGGGCCCCTTCGGCGGTCTCGATCGCGGTCTCCACCGCCATTCGTGACGGAGTCGTAGCACAACCGCCGATCGATCGCAGAGAGCACGCAGAGAGCGCGGCCTTGACGGTCGGAACGCGGGTTCGCTATCGCCGCAGGATGCTCGAGCGCGCGGAGCGCCGGAGGCGCGCGGCGGCCTATGGCATCGTCTTCGTCGTGGCGCTCGCGCACCGGGTGGCGCTCTTCCTCCTGCATCGAGCCGATCTCGACGCCTACATCGACGCGAACGAGAGCTGGTACACGTTCCAGCACCTGCCGCAGGAGCTGCTGCGCGACCACCTCTTCCGGTCGCTGCTCCTCCTCCAGCAGACGCCGCCCGCGTCGAACCTCTTGGTCGGTCTCGCGCTCAAGGGGTTCTCGTGGCCGGTCGGCGTCGCCTACGCGCTCATCTGGATGCAGACGACCGTCTCCATCCTGACGGCGCTCGTGCTCGTCCACCTGCTCGCCACGCTGTACCAGGGGCGCGTCGTCCTGTGGATCGCGATCGGCGTGATGTTCGCGCTGAACAACGACCTGGTCGTGCTCGAGTACACCAGCATGGGCCAGCTCATCTACGGGCCGCTCGCCATGCTCTTCGCGCTCGTGGTGGTCGACCGCCTGGCGGCCTTGTGGCGCAGCGGACGGCCGCGCGAGGCTGCCGCCGCCGGCATCGCCACCGGTCTGCTCGCGCTGTCGCGTGCCACCTGGGGCTACTTCGCGCTGCCCTGCCTCGCGCTCGTCGCGGCCCTCGCCGGTCCGCGGCGGCTGCGCGTGGTCGTCGCCTGTCTCATCCCGATCGTCGTCCTGCAGGGAGGCTGGGCGCTCAAGAACTGGGCGCTCTACGGCGTGCTCTCACCCTCGACCTCGGCGTGGGGCGGCTTTCACGCCGTCACCGGGCTGAACTTCGCCGGCTTCCGGGGCGACTACCTGCGCTTCTTCGAGGACCAGGCGACGGCCGAGAACGGCGCCCCGGAGTGGGCGATCCAGCTCGCGCACGGCGATCCCCGGGGACTCGAACGCCTGAAGGAGGAGACCAGCGAGCGCGACCGGTGGGTGGAACGCACGATCGGCCTGACGAACCCGATGCTCAACACGCTCTACTTCCGGAAGTTCTGCGCCGAGGGGGAGCGCGTGTGGTTCAAGTTCGCCTGGCACAATCCCCGCACCATGCTCGCCAAGTGGTGGACCGCCTACCACTACTTCTGGCAGCCGATCGCGAACTACGGGCACCTGCTGGTGGCGCTCTTCTCGGGCGAGAACCGCATCCAGGACGGACTCGATCTACCCGGCATCGTCCGCCAGCTGCGCGCCGGGACGCTGCCCGAGCGCTACTTCGTGGTGAGTGGCTCGAACTTCCTGATGAAGGAGCAGAAGGCGCCCCCGAACACGACGCCGACCAGGCTCTACACCCTGGGCTTTCTCGAGCCCGTGGTGCTGATGCTGAACGTGGTCGGCGTCCATCTCCTCCTGCCGCTGGTGCTCGTGGCGTGGGTGGTGCTCTGGATGCTCGGGCGGGCGGTGTTCGATCCGCTGCGCATGGCGGTCCTGGTGACCGCGGCGACCGTCTACGCGTACCTCGCCGGGGTCGCGAACTTCGTCGAGACGGCGGAGAACATGCGCTACCGTCTCGAGGTGGAACCGGTGATCTGGGTGATCACGCTGATCTGCCTGAGCGAGCTCGGCCGTCTGATCGGCGCCGGGCTCCGCCGTCAATCGTACATCCCGTCGACGAACCACGAGCCGGTCGCGAACTCGCGATAGCAGCGGTAGAGCCCGCCATCGGTGAGCTCCAGATCGTAGTAGTCGCGCCCGCACGGCCGCTCGCTCCACCATTCCGCCGCGATCCGCCACGGGCCGGCGACGGCGACCACGCGTCCGCCGAGCCCGTTCCCGCGCACGAAGCAGGGGACGTCGCGCTCCGAGAAGACCTCGAGCGGGCGTGGTGGGCGGAGCACGCGCACGACCAGGCGGCAGGGTGGGGGCGGTGATGCGGGCTCGAGAAGCGCCGTGGCCGGGGGCAGGAAGGCGCCGACGTCGGCAGCGCCCGGACGGTGGGTGTCGACGACCACGGGCGCGCCGATGCGGCCCGGTCCGCAGAGCGCACCCAGGCGGGCGAGGGTGGCGGCGAGCCGTTCGGGTGCGGGGCCAGGCGGCACGAAGAGCCCGAGCTGCGCGGCGCGGACGCGCTCGGGCACGGCGGTGACCGCCACGGTCACGACGGCGGCACGCGGCGTCCGGCTCTCCAGCGCGACGCGCAGGCAGCCGAGGAGCGTCTTCGGGTCGCGCGTCGGAGCGGCGAGGTCGAGCGCGCGCACGTCGCGGCCGCGGTCGTCGAGCCCGAGGACCAGACCGATACGGGCGCAGCCGATGCCGTCGAGTCCGAGCCGCGCGATGGCACGCTCGACGAGCCCGCGCAGCACGAACAGCAACGGCTCCAGCGTGTCGAGGGCGTACTCGAGGGTCGCCGCCTCTTCCACCTCGGCGGGCGGTGGGGTCGAGGCGAGGGGGCGCGCGTCCTCGCCGCGTGCCGCGCGGGCGAGCGCGACGCCGTCGGGTCCGAGGCGGACCGCGACATCGGCGACGGGCAGGCGTGCGAGATCGCCGAGCCGATGCACGCCCCAGCGTGCGAGCGTGCCGGCGATGTCCGGCGGAGGTGCCAGGCAGGCGATCGGCAGCGGAGCGAGGAATCCCAGCTCGGTGCCGGCCGCCACCACCTCGCAGCCGTCTCCGTGCAGGGCGGCGAGCCGGGCGACGGTCATGCTCGGGCCGACGCCCACCCGCGCCTCGAGCCCGACGCGTGCGGCACGCGCCACCAGCGCGCTCGCGAGCCCGCGCTCGCTGACGGTGAGGTGTACGGCACCCGTGGCATCGAGATAGACACTCCCGTCGTCGGAGCACTCGAGCCGGCTGGCGAGCGCCGCGGCGACGTCGGCGAGCGCACGACTCGCGGATGCCTCCGCGGCCAGGTCGCGCCGGCGCATCACGAGGTCGGCGTCGATGGCCCGCGCCTGGGCGGCGCTGTGCACTCCGGGTCGCACGCCGCGAGCACGCGCGGCGGCCGACGCCGCGGCGACGCGCGCGTGCGCGCCGTCACCCTCGGTGAGGACGAGGGGCCGACCCACCAGCGCCGGGTCGGCGCGGCACGACGCGGCGACGGGCAGATCGGGAACGAGCAGGCAGGCGATGCGCGGCATCAGGAGAGCGACCCGAGACTTCGTCTCGGGTCGAAGACGAAGGCGAGCATGTGACGTTCGGTGATCAGATGAACGCCGTGCCGCGGCCGGCAAAGCCGGCGCGGCATGGGTTCGCACTGTTCATCGAGTCTCATTCTCGCTCTCCGTCCCGACCCGAGACGAAGTCCCGGGTCGCACTCACCGCCAGGGCACGACCCACGCCGCCGCTGCGGCTGCGTGTGACCGCGAGGCGGGAGGTGATGCCGTCCAGCAGGACGAGTCGTCCGGGCCCGCGGCTCCAGTGAACCCGTCGCCCGAGGATCTCGAGCCCGAGCGCCACGGAAGGCCCTGCCTGGGGAGTCGAGGTGAGGACGAGCAGCGTCGATCCCGTGCGTTCCGCGGCGCGCGCGAGTCGTATCCACGAGACGGCGCGTCCGGGCGGCGCGACGGGGGCGTCCTGATCGAGCACGACCAGTCCGAAGCCGCCCGCGCCGAGAAGGATCTCGGTGGCGCGCAGCGTGTCGCCGGGGTTGCGTGGCCGCACCCACAGCGTTCGCGCGAGCGCCACCCCCGCGGCGTCCGCAGCGGAGGGGTCGAGGACGTCCTGGGGATCGACCCAGGCGATGGTCTCCGCCGCCTTCGTGGCGCTGGCGGCGATCCGGCAGGCGAGTGCCGTACGGCCGGCACTGCGGGCGCCGGCGAGCTCCGTCACGCGTCCGCGCGGGAGGCCACCAGCGAGCGCCCCGTCGAGCGCGGCAAGCCCGGTGGGGAGCCGTGGCGGAGCGGGAGCGGACGTTCCGAGGCGGACGGAGCCGGGTCGCCCCAGTCGATCCAGCAGGGCGGCAGCAGCTTCGGGCACGGGACATGTTTCGTCTTTTCTTCGCCCTCGTGTCAATGAGGAAATTCTGCCGAACCCGCACCGCGATCGGCGGAACCCGCACCTGGCCACGATCGGTCGAAGTGAGGGTGGGGGGCGCCCCGTCGATTACTCGACGGGGCGCCTCGGAGGGGCAGAGTCCACCGCTGCTAGGAGCGGTGGAGGCGGGATGGGGTGGGGGGGCGAACCGCTCGGCCGCCGAACGGCTCCGAGCGATGAGAAAGACATTCCTGCAAACCGTCCTGACCGTCCGTACGACGACCATCCGGACGAAGCGCGGTAGATGTCGGGCACTTATCTGCTGCCAGTCGCATGCGCCGCAAAGGCGATGACGCCGAGTGCGATGATGATGTGGAGCAGGACGTGATCCACTGCCATGTTGTCGTGCCCTCCGATCTCAGGGTCGAAACCCCGCTCTCGATAGCAGCCACCATGCCACTCGGCTCTGCCCATCCAGACGCGCGGTTCGTTGGCCTCGTGTCGCATACGCCTGACAGGTGCCAAACGGTTTCCGAGGCACCTGCGGTTCCCCCCTCCCCCCGGCTTCGGCTACACTCGCCGATGGCGGCGCCCCGGGGTCTGGCGCCGCGCGAGGAAGGTGGCTCGTCACGCTTGAGGCGCTACAGATCGTCCCGTGGTTTGCCGTCTCTCCGGCCGGACGCCGCATCGCGCGCGCTTCGGTGCCGGGGGTCCAGCCGGGACCGTGTCTGGCTTCATGAGAGCGAGACGGACTGCGGCCGTGCTCATCGCGCTCGGCGTGCTGGGGTGGGGCGCGCTCGCCCGTGCTGGGACCGGGCATGACGCTCGAAGCTGCTACCGATTCTCGGATTCGGTCCCTCCACTCGCTCCTGATGCCCCGGCATTCGCCTTCATCGACCTGGCGCAGAGCGGCGGGACGGCTCTCGCGCTCGACGACGAGGAGGAGCACCTTCAGGCGCTCCCGCTCGGGTTCACGTTCCAGTTCTACGGACGGCCCTACACCGCCGCGTCCGTGTCCCCGAACGGCTTCGTGACCTTCCTCTCCGATGCCGACAGCGGCTGCTGCGGGCAGCGCCTGCCCGACGGCACGGCGCCGAACGGCCTCGTCGCCGGGCTCTGGAAGGACCTCGACCCGAGCCTGTCGGCGCCCCCGGGCGGGGTCTACTACCAGACGCGCGGAACGGCACCGAACCGGCAGTTCGTGGTCGACTTCAAGGATGTTCCCGAGCACCTCGATCCCTCGGTCTCGAACACGTTCGAGATCATCCTGTTCGAGACCAGCAACGAGATCGTGGTCCAGTACGCGGACGGGAGGAGCCCCAACAAGCCAGCGACCGCCGGTCTCGAGGACGAAGTCGGCATGGGTGGCCTGACGTGGCGATTCGGTACCTTCTCGGTCGCCAACGCGGCGGTACGCTACATGCCGCTGGCGCTGGACACGGACGGAGACGGCGTCCTCGACTGCGTCGACAACTGCCGGCGCGTGCCCAATGCCGACCAGCGTGACGGCGACGGCGACGGCACCGGCGACGCGTGCGACGTGGACGGTCCGCCGTTCCCGGTCAGCGTCGACCCGGTGGATGCGACCGCGGCGCCGTCGGCCGGAAGCGATGCGGTCGGCGGTGCGGTGGTGGTGTGGGACGGCGCTTCGGCCCTCGACGATCACGGGATCGTGGCTCGGCGCTACGATCGCCAGGCGGCCGCCGTCGGTCCACCGTTCCAGGTGAACACGACCGTGCCCGGCACGCAGCGCGCGCCTCGGGTCGCCTCCAGGCCGGCCGGAGGGTTCACCGTGGCCTGGAGCAGCCTCGAGCCAGGTCCCACGGTTCGCCTGCGCGGCTTCGACGTCACCGCGGCGGAGGGTAACGACGTCGTGATCTCCTCGCCCCCGGCCGAGGCTCCGGCACTCGCGCCAGCTCCCGACGGCTCCGTGGTGGTCGTGTGGGACGCGGAAGACGTGATCTCCGGTCGCCGCTTCGCCAGCGCGGGAAACCCGCTGAGCGACCTCTTCTTCGCCAGCCAGGCGACCAAGAACGAGCTGCCCGACGTGGCTCTGGGGCCCGACGGCGAGGGCTTCGTGGCCTGGCGAGGTGTGCGAGGGGGGACGCTTCCGACCAGCTACGTCCTCGCGCGCTGGGTCGCCGGCGTCCCGATCGACTCGATCGACTCGGAGCTGGACGTGGACCCCGTCGTGTTCGACGTGCAGCGCGGCCCGCGGGTGGCCGCGACCGGCGGCAGCGGATTCGTCGTGACCTGGGCCGGGTACGACGAGGTCGACGACCAGTCGGTGTCGCGCATCTTCGGCGCCCTGTACCAGGGGGTGACCAGCCGGGGGTTCCAGCTCGACACCCCGCTGGCCAGCCAGGTGCTCGATCCGGCGGTGGCCGCCGACACGGATGGCAACTTCGTGCTGGTCTGGGAGCAGGACGGTCACATCCGTGGTCAGCGGTTCTGGAGCGATGGGCGCCTTCAGGGTCCCTCGTTTCCGGTGAGCGACACCGCGGCGGCGGGCGTCGAGGATGCTGCGCCGGCGGTGAGCGTCGCCGGGACCGGCGACGTGGTGGTCGCGTGGCGGCAGTCCCGGGCGGCCGGCGGCAGCGCGGTGCTCGCGCGGCAGGTCCGGTGGTGTGGCAACGGCAACCTCGATCCGGGCGAGGAGTGCGACGATGGCAACGGCAACGGTGGGGACTGCTGCTCGGCGGGTTGCCGCCTCGAGCCCGACGGTCAGCCGTGCAGCGGTGGGAACGCCTGCACGACGTCGCAGACCTGCTCTGGCGGCGTCTGTGGTGGCGGAGCGGCCGTGACCTGCGACGACGGGGATCCGTGCACGGCCGATGCCTGTGATCCAGCCGCTGGCTGTGTCTTTGCTGCCGCGGGTGCCGACGGGGTGGCGTGCGACGACGGGGATGCCTGCACGGAGAGCGATGCCTGCGGCGCCGGAGCATGCAGCGGCAAGCGGGTGTGCGGTGTCGATCCCGCCTCGGAGGCCCGGGTCAATCGCCAGGGTCGGGTCCGGGTCAAGTGTCTGGGCGCCAAGGGAGCCACGTGCGCCGTCAATCTCCTCTGGGGCTCCGGCGAGATCAGCCACCCCCGGCCCGCCCGCAAGATCAAGCGCGCCGGTTTCGCGATGCTATGGCTGAAGCTCACCCGCGACGGCCGGACGGGGCTCCGTGCCGCCCCCGGGCGCCGCCTCGGGGTGCTGGCCCAGGCGACGGTGATCCAGCCCGGTGAGCGGGCCCGGGTCTCGACGGTGCCGCTGACGCTTCATCGTGGCTCGCCGTCCTCCACCGGTGGCAGGTAAGATACCCTGCACGACGTGAGTTCCACGCTGAACGAATGATGCGCGCTGTCATCACGCTGCTCCTCGTAGGATCGCTCGCCGGGGCGGCCGTGGCCGCGACCGGCCGCGACCTGCGCGGATGCTATAGCTTCTCGGATACGTTTGCGCCGTTCGCGAACGACGCGCCGGTCATCGACTTCGTGGACATCTCGACCACGGGGACACGGCTCACGCTGAGCGACGACCAGGTGAGCGCGCCCATCCCGATCGGCTTCCCGTTCGAGTTCTTCGGGCGGGGGCAGTCCCAGGTGTCGGTGTCGGCCAACGGCTTCCTCACCTTCGCCGATGTGCCGCCACCCAGCAGCGGCTGCCTCTGCCAGCCCCGGAGCCTCCCCGATGCGCGCGTGCCGAACGGCCTGGTCGCCGGCCTGTGGAAGGACCTGAACCCGGGCCTCAGCGGCTCGGTCCTCTACCAGACGGTCGGCACCGCGCCGAATCGGCGTTTCATCGTCGAGTTCAGCGTCGTCCCGGATTTCCTCAACCCCGCCGTGCTCAGCACGTTCGAGATCATCCTGTCCGAGACCAGTAACGACATCCTGGTCCAGTATCCGCAGGGGATAGCGGACCCGACCGCCGCCGAGGGGCTGGAAGACACGAGTGGGAGCTTCGGCCTTGCCTGGCCGCCCGCGAGCTTCGCGTCGGGACCTGCGGCCGTCAGGTACGCCGCGGTGCTCACCGACACCGATCAGGACGGCGTCGTCGACTGCATCGACAACTGCCGCCTCGAGCCCAACCCCGACCAGAGCGACGACGACGGTGACGGAACGGGCGATGTCTGCGACCTCGACGGCCCGGCCTTCACGGTCAGCCCGGGCGTCGACGGTAGCGCACCCGACGTCGCGTTCGACACGGCGGGTAACTCGGTCGTGGTCTGGGACGGCCCCATCGACGGCGACGACGTCGGCGTCGCGGCCCGCTGGTTCGACCCTCAGGCTGCCCCGCTCGGCACCATCTTCCAGGTCAACACCAGAACCGACCGCGATCAGACCGGGCCCCGTGTGGCCACGAACCCCGCCGGCGGCTTCGTCGTGGCGTGGGGCAGCACCGATGCCGGCAAGAACCTCTCGAGCGTCCGGCTGCAGCTCTTCGCTCCCGGTGGCACGGCCCTCGGCCCCGAGCTGTTGGCTGGCGAGAGCACGTTCGCGGCCACGTTCCCCGCGCTCGCCGTGGCTCCGGATTCGTCGATCGCCGTCGCCTGGGGCGCGCGCGTGGAGGTGCCGCGGCGTTATCCCGTGGTTCTCCAGCGCTACGACGCCGCGGGCCAGGTGCTGGGACCGCCGCTCACGCCCAGCCAGGTGGACGACTTCGGCAACGACGAGCCCGACGTCGCCTTCGGCCCGGCGAGAGACTTCCTGGTCGTCTGGCGCGGTGACGACGGCAACGAGCTGTCGATCCAGGCGCGGCGCTACGACGCAGGCGGCAACGTGATCGGCCCGCCCGTTCTCGTGTCCCCGCTCGACCTCGGCAACGGGCTCCCGCGCGGGCCGCGGCTGGCGGCGAGCGGCAGCAGCTTCGTCGCGACCTGGTCGGGTCAGGGCCGGCGCGGGACCGGTACCGGGAAACCCCGGGTGTTCCTGCAGCGCATCATCTCCGGCGTCCCCACGCTGCCCGACGACTTCGCGCTCGAGACGCCGCTCGCCAGCACCGTCACGGATCCCGACATCGCCGACGCCGGCTCGGGCACGCTGCTCGTCGTCTGGGAGCAGGACGGCCGGATACTCGCGCAACGCGTCACCGCCGACGGCCGCGCCCTGCAGCCGTCCTTTGCCATCAGCAGCTCCGGCGATGCCACCGCCGAGCACGCAGCCCCGGCCGTCGCGGCCACACCGGAGGGTGACGCGGTCGTGGTCTGGCGCGACACGCATACCGTCTTCGACGGGCCGAAGCCCGGACCG
The DNA here is from genome assembly GCA_963815115.1 of uncultured delta proteobacterium. Lineage (GTDB taxonomy): Bacteria > Desulfobacterota > Binatia > DP-6 > DP-6 > CAVQLX01. Next base: position 604,271 of record CAWFFN010000009.1, read on the forward strand.
GCGACCGACATCAGGGCCCGCGCGCTGCGCCTGTGCGGCAACGGCAACGTCGATCCGGGAGAACAGTGCGACGACGGCAACCGCGATGCGGGCGATTGCTGCTCGCCGTCCTGCCAGTTCGAGCCCACCGGGCAGGCGTGCGACGATGGCCGCTTCTGCTCCGTCGGCAGCGTGTGCGACCAGGGTACCTGCGCCGGCGGCGTGCCGCGCGACTGCAGCGATGGGAACGCGTGCACGGCCGACCGGTGCGACGAATCGACGGCGCAATGCGTGAACGACGGGTCGCTGCTGAACGGCCGATCATGCGACGACGGCAACGCGTGCACGAGCCAGGACGCGTGCAGCGCGGGGAGCTGTCTGGGCACGGCGGTCACCTGCGACGACGGCAATCCCTGCACCACGGATGCGTGCGATCGGGTCGCGGGGTGCACGTCGGCGTTCGCCGATGGAGCCGCATGCGACGACGGCGATCAGTGCACGGACGCCGACGCGTGTCGGCAGGGCGCGTGTGCCGGAACACGCGTCTGCGGCGCCGACGTGCCCGGAGTGACGGGAGCGGGCGGGGGCGTGCTCACGGTGACCCGCAAGGGCGTCGTCAAGGTCTCGTGCCTCGGCCCGCAGCAGGCGAAGTGCCGGGGGATACTGCTCGCGACCGACGCGCTGGCCGGCGTGAGCGGCAGCAAGCCGGTCGCCGGCGGCCCGCTCTCCAAGGCGCGGCAGGCGCGCATCGGCCGCCGCGGCGCGACCGTCCTGAAGCTCAAGCTCACCCGCGCGGGCCGCTCGGCGCTCGCCGCGTCGCCTGTCGGTCGGCTCCCGGTGCTGGTGGACACGACGGTGATCGATCGCGGCGGTGGCACTCGCGAGGCGACGGTCCAGGCGGTGCTCGTGGGTGCCCCGAAGCGTGGCGGCCGCTAGGAATCGGCCCGAGAATCCGTCTCGGGCGCTCGCCTAACGTCCGGCGAGCTTCTTCAGCTCGAAGTCGAACAGCTCGAGCGTGCCGCCGTCGTCGAGCATCACGCCGTACTTGCAGGCACCGTTCGAGGCGACGAGCCGTTCGGTGACGACGCGTCCGTGACGCCCGTCCGGTACGGTCACGACGTCGCCCACCGCGATGCGGCCTGCCGGGGGCTCCACGATCTACTCCCGCGCCGGCTTCAGGATGCGACCTCCGCCGCCGCGCCCGTCAGCACGGCCTCGCCGCGCTCGGTCTTGGCGGTGAGGACGATCTTGCCGGGCTCCACCTGCCACATGTCGGTGGTGATGGTCTCGCCGGGGAAGACCACGCCCGAGAAGCGTACCTCGAAGGACCTGAGGCGCTCCGGATCGTCGTCGCACCATGCCGAGAGGACCGCGCGGCCGGCGTACCCGTACGTGCACAGCCCGTGCAGGATGGGCCGGTCGAAGCCACCCATGGCGGCGAACTGGGGATCGGCATGCAGCGGGTTCATGTCGCCCGACAGGCGGTACAACAGGGCCTGCTGGGGCAGCGTCTTGTAGGCGATCGACTTGTCCGGCTTGCGATCGGGCGGGACGTTCTTCGCTCCGCTCGGCCCGCGATCGCCGCCGAACCCGCCCTCGCCGCGCACGAAGATCGACGAGGTGGCGCGGAAGAGCAGCCTGCCCTTCTCGTCCACCGACTCGGTCCCGACGACCACGACGGCGCCCTTGACCTTGTCGTAGACCGCCTTGATGCTCGGCGTGGTGACCACGGTGCCCTCGGTGGGAATCGGGCCGGGCACCTCGATGGCCTGCTCGCCGTGCAGCACCATCGCGGGATTCACCTGCATGGCGCCTCCCAGGTTGAGCATCGCGGGGAACGACGGAATGACGGCGAACGTGGGCAGGACCTTCAGGTCACGCTCGTAGGTGAACCGGAGCTCGTCGGTGCCGCAGCCCACGCCGAGGGCGTAGAGCATGACATCGCGCTGGGTGTAGCTGTGCGTGACGGAGCCGAGCTTCTTGCCGACGGCGCTGAGATCGATGGGCATCGCGGTCCTCCTCGAAGGGCGCGAAGGTCACCCCATTTGACGGCTCAGGTCAAGGGGACCTATGGGGACCGACGTGTCGATCGAGCTGCGCGGGAAGAGCGTCGTCGTGACCGGCGCCTCGAGCGGAATCGGCGTTGCGACGGCGCGAGCGTTCGGTGCGGCGGGTGCGCGCGTCGTGCTCGCCGCACGACGCGCCGACCGGCTGCGCGCGCTGGCGGAAGAGCTCGGCGCCTCCGGAGTCGAGGCGGCGGTGGTGGCCACCGACATGCGCGTCGAGGAGCAGGTCCTCGCGCTGTTCGCGCATGCCCGCGAGCGCTTCGGCGGCGTCGACGTCCTGGTCAACAACGCCGGGCTGGGCCGCGGAGCGCCGCTGTCCTCGGGATCGACCGCGCAGTGGCGCGAGATGCTCGAGGTGAACGTGCTGGGGCTCTCCATCGCGACGCGCGAAGCCGTGCGCGACATGGAGCGCCGCGGCGCCGCCGGGCACGTCGTGCACCTGTCCTCGATGGCCGGGCACCGCATCCCGGGCGCCGGATCTGCCATGTACGCGGCCACGAAGTTCGCGGTGCGTGCGCTCACCGAAGGACTCCGCCGCGAGCTGCGCGAGCGGCAGAGCCCGATCCGCGTGAGCTGCGTGTCGCCCGGCTACGTCGACACCGAGTTCGCGGCGGTCTTCTCGGGCTCGGCGGACGCGCCCGCCGAGCTCACCCGCCGGCTGAAGGTGCTGGAGCCGGATGACGTCGCCGCGACGATCCTGTGGCTGGTCGAGCGTCCGGCGCACGTCGAGGTGCACGACGTGCTCGTGCGTCCGACGGCGCAGAAGAACTGAGCGCGTGGACCTGCGCGCTCTCCTGCGCGACGCTCCGCCCTTCCACCTGGACGAGGGGCTGCGCCCCCGTTCGCTGCAGGCATCCGACGAGGTGCTGGAGACCATTGCCGCGGCGGTGCAGCCGGGCTGGCGGACGCTGGAGACCGGCGCAGGGTTGAGCACGGTCGTCTTCGCGCTGCGCGAGGCCCAGCACGTCTGCATCACGCCGGCAGCGTCCGAGGTCGAGAAGATCCGCGACTACTGCGGATCGCGGGGCATCGCTCTGGACCGGGTGACGTTTCACGTCGAGCGCTCCGAGCTGGTGCTGCCCCGCCTGGCGCTTCCCGAGCTCGACCTGATGCTCATCGACGGTGGCCACGGCTTCCCGACGCCGTTCCTCGACTGGTTTCACGGCGCCGGGCGGCTGCGCGTCGGGGGCCTGCTCGCTCGTCGACGACATCCAGCTGTGGACGGGGCGCGTGCTGCGCGACTTCCTCGTCGAGGAGCCAGGCTGGATGTTGCGCGACGAGTTCGCGATGCGGGCGGCGGTGTTCGAGAAGACGGCGCGCTCCCCCGCCCTGCCGGAGTGGTTCGCTCAGCCGTTCGTGCGACGCCGGAGCCATCCCGCCGGTACGCTGAGGCACGCGATGCTGAAGGCCTGGCGGACCGTCCGGCGCGGCAAGCGTGGAGGACGGACGGCGGCTGCTCTCACGAATCGCGGCGGTCGCGCCGACCGACACGATTGACGGGTGTCCACGCCGGGGGGTCGCTCGCGGGGAACGACTCCTCCGATGCTTCCTCGACCTCGTCCCCGGCGGGTGGGTCCGGAGGACGTGCGGGCGGCTCGCGCTCCATGCCCCGAGCATCCGCTCGGAGCGAGCGGCGTCAATCCCGTGCTGCGGGCGTCTCAGGCGGCGAGCCGGCGCCGCTCTCGCTGGCGCCGCAGCGCGGCTCGTACCGCGGTGCGGTCGAGCCCGAGGGCATCACACAGATTGACGAAGGAGTACGGCCAGCTGCGGTCGTCCTCCTGGATCCAGGCCTCGGCCTCGGGAACGAGCTGCGGGACGCGGACGTAGAGCCCGACCGCGTCCTCGAGCACGGCGAGCATGAGCCGTTTCTCGGGTTGCAACGATCCCCGTGTCTGCACGCTGAAGAACTGGGACGGGAGGACGGTCTCGAACTCGTACCAGCTCCGTTCTTCGGTCTTTCGTGTTCGCCTGCGCGGCATGCTGCACCGCGGTGCAAGAGGCCTGCCAGGTGAGCACGGCGCTGGAAATGTGGCCGGTCGGCTGCGCTCGATGCCCGCGGTCGCCTGTCGCGCGTGCAGGGCTGCCTCTCGATCGGGCAGTCGCGCTCGGAGAAGGCCGTCGTCACCGGTCGTCGAGCTGCTGAGGGGCGGAGGTCGCCCCGCGCGAACGCCGTCTTGGCTTCACTCCGGGTATCGGGCTGTCCTCCGCGCGCAGCCTGGGGCGGGAGGTGCGGGTGGAGGTGCGGGAGGAAGTGCGGGCGGAAGTGCGGGCGACGTCCCGCCGGCCACCAGAGGGCACTGCCGACCCGGGCTTCACCGTGACGTAGGGATCGGAAAGCGAGCCGCTCACCTCGAAGTCGACGGCCCGGACACCGCTGCTCTTGACGTCCGTGACCGTGGGGCTGCCGAGCGCCGGCACGTTCTTGGTCAGGCGGTCCAGCGCCTGGTAGCTCGGGACGAGCGTGCCGTTGAGCGAGAGATCGTCCTTCATCCGATCGACCGTCCCGCGCACCGCCATCGCCACGGCGGGACCGGTCAGCGTGCCGTCGCTGATGACGATGACACCGGCACGGTGCGTGAGGGTGGCGGTGAGCTGGGAGAACGGAATCCCGTCGCCCCGGAGCGCGTCCACGACTCCGGAGATCGATCCCAGCGCCGCGATCTTGGCGACCATCGGCGAGCGCGTGAGGGTGAAGCGGTCCACGCGCACGGTGCCTGCCAGCGGAAGGCCGGGAACGCCCAGGCGGCCCTCGCCGGTGAAACGCAACCGCCCTCCGCTGGCGTCCGCGTACGCGTCGATGGCGCGCAGCAGATCTCCCGCGTCGTCGGAGGTCACCGTCACCTGGCTTTGCGTTCCAGCGGGGCGGGCGGCGAAGGTGACATGGCCCGGGTGACCGCCCTCGGCGCGCGGAGCGATCTCGGCATGGGCCTCGACGGTGCGCCAGCTCTCGTCCGGGCCGAAGGTCGCCTGCCCGGCGAGCAGGGAGCCGCTGGCCTGCAGGCGGAAGTCGTCGACGCTGCGCACCTGGCCGTCGGCGAGAGCGAGCCGTGCCTGCGACGACGCGGCGACGCCGGCCTCCTTCACCATGTTGAGGAGCGGAAGATCGAGGGAGGCAGGAGCGAGATCGAGGCGAAGGTCGAAATCGGACGTGGCCTGCCCCTGGGGAGCCAGACGTGCCTGGAAGCCGACGGGTCCGTCGAGCCACGGAGCAAGATCGAAGCCCAGCGCGTGCCGCGCCTCGACGTCGAGCCGGCCTTTCAGATCGATCGCGCGCCGTCCGCGCGCCGCGCCGGCCACCGTCTGTCGCCAGCGCAGCTCGGCCGCCGCGCGGCCGACGTGAACCGGGCCACGCAACACGAGCTGCCCGCCATCGAGATCGAAGCGCATGCGCGGTGCCGTGACGGTACGCCCGCGGAAGGCGCGGCGCATGGCGACGCTGCGCAGGTCGCCGTTCGCGCGCACGACGAGCCCGGCCCGGTCCGGAGCCGCATCGAGAGGAACGTCGGTCTGCACTCGTGCCGTCAGCCCGCCCGAGATCTCACCGGCATGGAAGGGAATCGCCGCTCCCGCGTGCGCCGGCAAGCGCGCGAGCAGCGCGATGCCACGTGACAGGGGACCGTGCACGACCGCGTCGACGCGGAGCCCGGAGCCGGCGTCGCCGAGTCTCTCGGGCGTGATTGCCGTCCGCACGATGTCGACGCCCTCGACCTCGCCGCGTGCCACCCGCACCTGCCAGCGACGATCCCGGGAGAGGATCGCGGTGCCGCCGACTCCGGTCACCGGCGGCATCCCCTCGAGCCAGCGTACGGTCTGGCCGTCGAACTGCATCTTGCCCTCGACCGGTCCGAGGGTGAAGCCGGGCGAGGTCGTGCCGGTCAGTGTGCCCGCGAGCGTCATCTGGAGCGTGCGGATGCTGCCGCCGGTGACGCTGGCCAGCGTCCAGCGGCGGAAAGCAGGCGCCATGGTCGCGGGCCAGTAGCTCGCCAGCGATGCGGTGGGAAGGCCGCGCACGGTGGCGCGCAGGTCGACCTGGCCGCGCTCCGCGAGCCGGCCGCTGGCGACGACCCGCAACGGCGCGAGATCGAAGGACAGGTCGTCGACGGCGACCGCGCCCGGCTCGCGCCGCAGCGAGAGGGAGACGGCCGTCGCATGCCAGGTCGCGCCGGTCGCGCGATCTTCCAGGGAGACGTCGGCTTCCCGCACGCGGATCCGCTTCGGACCGGCGCCGGAGCGCGCCGCGCCGAACAGTCCGCCGGCAAGGAGATCCGTCGTGGCCGGGCCGGGCGCGGCGCCGATTCCGACGTCGATGCGCCCGTCGCGTTCACGCACCAGCTCGATGCGCGGCGCGATCGCCCGCACCGACCGCGGCATGACCGCGCCGCGCAGCAGCGCTCCGGGCGCGACGCCGACCGCCAGCACCGGCAGCCTGGCGAGCACGTCGCCTCCGGCGCCGCGCATCTCGACGTCGCGCGCGCGGACGTCGAGGTCGCGATGGGAGGGGTCCCACTCGAGCGCGGTCGAGGCGATCTGGACGGTGCTCGAGCCGTCCGGAGCGGCGAGCGCCGCCTGGAGACGCGGCGTCAGGAAGTCGAGCTCGATCGGTCCCCTGGACAGCCGCCAGGCGAGGCCGCCGGCGAGCAGCACCGCGCCCGCCACCAGCAGAGACACCGCGGTCACGACCGTCCCTGCCACCCTCCTCATATCCTCGACTCCTCGACGGATTCTGCTCCTCCGCGCCCGACGTGTCAGCCGGGGCGGCGCAGCAATTCACAACTCGCCCGAGGATGGAGGCGCGCGAGAGCCGCCGCGCGGTCGCTCGCGTCAGAAACCGTCGAGCTGCGCAACCCGCTCGCGGTGGAACGCCGGATCGCCGAAGGCGACCTCGTTGGCGTGTGCCCGCTTGAACCAGAGCTGCAGGTCGAACTCCCAGGTGAAGCCGATGCCGCCGTGCATCTCCACGGACCGCCGCGCCGTGCGGCTGTAGACGTCGCCGAGGCTCGCCTTCGCCATGGCGGCGGCGCGTGCCGCCTCGCGCGGACGATGGTCGAAGGCGTGGGCGGCGTACCACACCAGCGAGCGTGTCGGCTCGACGTCGGCGACCATCTCGGCCGCGATGTGCTTGAGGGCCTGGAACGAGCCGATCGTACGGCCGAACTGCTGGCGCACCTTCGAGTACTCCACTGCCATCTCGAGGGTGCGCTGAGCGCCGCCGAGGCTGTCCGCGGCGATGCCGATGGCGCCGAGATCGAGCATTCGCGCCAGAACCGGCCAGCCCTGGCCCTCGACGCCCACCAGCGCCGTCTTCGCCACCGCGACCTCCTTCAGCACGAGCTCGCCGAAGCGCCGGGTGAGGTCGATGTGCCGCTGGGGCTTCGAGCGGACACCCTTCGCGCCGCGCTCCACCAGGAAGAGCGAGACGCCGGCGGCACCGCGTCCCGCCTTCGTGCGCGCGGCGACGAGGAACACGTCGGCGGCCGCCGCCTCGGGCACGAAGAGCTTCGTTCCCGACAGCACGAACCCGTCGCGCGTCCTGCGCGCGCGCGTCTGGATGCCCTCCGGATCGTGCCGGTCGCTCTCCTCGAGATGAGCCAGGGTGGCGAAGGCCGCGCCGTCGAGCAGACGGGGCAGCCAGGCCGCGCGCTGCGCCGCGGTGCCGGCGCGCAGCAACCCCGCGATCACGAGCTGGGTGGCGAGGAACGGGCCCGGCGCGGCGACGCGTCCCAGCTCCTCGATCACCAGCGCGAGATCGAGCGCGCCCAGCCCGAGGCCGCCGTCCTTCTCGGGCACGATGAGCCCCATCCAGCCGAGGTCGGCCATCTTCCGGTAGAGATCGCGGGGCACGCCGTCGTCGGTCTTGGCGGTCTCGCGCACCAGCACGGGCGGACATTCCCGGGCCAGAAATTCACGCGCCGAGCGCTGCAGCGCCTCCTGCTCCTCGGAGAGGCCGAAATCGATCATGGGTCGCGGACGTAGCACGCGCCGACCCCGCTCGTCACGCACTTGCTTGACGCCGGACGAACCCCGGGAGTATCGCCCTGGCATGTCATCGCGTGCGTTGCGCGCGTCGTCCGCGGTGCTCCTCGTCGCCCTCGCCTCTCGCGCCCGGCCGGCGACCTACTGCGTCGACCTGAGCGACAGCAGCTGTGACGTGAACTACACCGGATCGGCCGGCCTCACGTCGGCACTGGACGCAGCGGCGCTCACGGCGGACGACGACACCGTCAAGATCGCGGCGGGCACCTATCTCGGACCGTTCACCTACGCACCGTCGGCCGATGCCGGCACGCTGGCGATCATCGGCTCGGGGAGCGATCAGACGACGCTCAGCGTCCAGGTGCCCGGTTCATTCGGATCCGTTCTCGCGCTGGCCCGCGACACCGTCGGACATCCGGCCAACGTGTCGCAGCTCGCGATCGTCATTCCGCCAAGCGCGGTAAGCGGCATCGCAACGGACGGGCTGGTCGAGGACGCGCGCATCACGTCGACGCCCGCGACCGGGGGCGGGTTCGGTGTGTTTCTTCGCGGCACCGGCTCGGGGATCCGTCGCTGCCAGATCGAGATGAACAACGTGCCCAACGCCATCGGCGTGGAGACGGACCCCGGTACGACCTTCAGCCCCGACCCGTCGCCCGCCTTCATCGAGGACTCCAGCGTGCTCGACGGCCTGGTGACCATCGAGGCATTCGCACCGCTGCGGATCACGCGCTGTCGCGTGTCGGCCAAGGGAAATTCCGCGATCAACGCGCGGGGCACGGCCGTCACCGTCGAGGACTCCCTCGTCCTCGCGGAGACCGCGAGCGCCCTCGAGGCAAGTGGGGAAGCGGGACCCAGGTCTGGCAGCCTCCTCGTCCGCCAGGTGACCGCCGTGTCGGTCGGCGCGACGCCCGCCTTCGCCGGCATCGACGTCGACGCATCCGGTGCGGACGTGTCGGCCGACGTGCGCCACTCCGTCATCCGCGGCTTCCAGAACTCGACGTTCCGGCGGGCGGCGATGAACCTCGCGGCGACGGTGTCGATCAGCGCGTCCGACTATCCGTTCGGCGCGCATCTGGTGGAGGGCGCCGGGACGACGACCCTCACCGAGCCGGAGCCGAACATCGACGCCGATCCATTGTTCGTCGACGCGCTCGCCGGGAACTACGCGCTCCGCGACGGCTCGCCCGCGATCGACGCGGCGTACTCCCCGCCGCTCGCGCCGGGCGAGTCGCCGACCGATCTCCAGGGCGCACCGCGCATCCAGGACGGCAACGGCGACGGGATCGCGGCGCGCGACATGGGCGCGTTCGAGCACGCCGCGGTGGCGAAGCCGACGACGACCACGACCACCCTGCTCGCGACGACCACGACGACACCGCCCCCGACGACCACCACGACGCTGCCCTGCACCACGCCGCGCTGCGTGTTCGACGCCGCGCTCCACGGGCCCGCGTGCGCGGGCGCGAACGTGCCGAGGGGGATCGTCGCGAAGATCGACGGGGCCGTGGCGCTCTCCGAGCGCGCCGGCACGAGCACGGGCAAGAAGCAGCGACGCCTGCTCGTCCGGACGCGGCAGACTCTGGGTGCGATCGGACGGGCGGCGGCCCATGCGGCCAAGGGGAAGAAGCCCCGCCTCTCGGCGGAATGCGCGACCGCCATCGGCGGCGCCGCGAGCGCCGTTCGCGGCGAGCTCGGCCCGTAGCGCGTTCAGGTCACACCCTCCGGCTCGTCACGTTCGGGCGGCCGTCAGAGCACGAGGTCCGTCCCCGAGGATCCGTGCTCCAGGATGCGCCGGCAGAGGCCCGCGATGGTCGCGCCGGCTTCCGCGGGATCGAGCCCGGCCGGCCGGATGTTCGAGATGCACTTGCGATCGGCGTCGGTGCTCTGCGGGCCGGCGTGGAGCGTGACGTAGCAGCCCAGGCTGTCCGGTGACGCGAGTCCCGGTCGCTCGCCGATCAGGTGTACCACGAGACGCGCGCCCACGGCGGCCGCGATGGCGTCGGCCACGGCGACGCGCCCGTTGCGGACGGCGACCGGCGTGCCGAGCGCTCCGAGCGGTGCCAGCCGGTCGCACAGCGCGGGCCAGAGCCGCTCGAGGTGCGTTTGGGCCGCTCGCGCCGAGAGCCCGTCGGAGACCACGAGCTGGATGGCGGGGTCGCGCGGACTCGCGGCGCGGATGCGGTCGAGGTCGTCCGCGGCGAGACGTCGTCCGAGCGGCGGCTCGCGGATGTAGGCCAGCCGGTCGGGCGCTGCCGAGGCGGCCAGCAGGAAGCCGCGCGCGCGCAGGCGATCGAGGAAGGCGGGACTCCACTCGCTCCACACCGCGTCGCGCGCGGCGGCGTGATCGGCCTGGAACGCGAGCCACGCGGCCGTCGGCGGCCGTGCGCCCACGCGGCCGACGCCGAGCCGCGCCGGCGTGGTGCGGCGGGCGCGCTCGAGGTCGAAGGTCATGCGAGCGCGCGCGGGGTCGCCGGCAAGCGGCGTCAGGCGTCCGTCCTCCATCAGCCCGCGGGCCTCGAGCCAGGCTTCGAACTCGGACGCCGGGCGCAGGTCGAGCAGCTCGCGCAGCGCGGGCGCGTCGTGGAAGGACGTCGTCTGATAGCCCAGCATGCAGTCGTCACCCATGGGCACCGCCATGAAGTAGTTGCAGCCGGCGGCGGCGAGCAGCACGGCGAGGCTCTCGAGATCGTTCTGATCCGCCGCCATGTGGTTCGTGTAGCAGACGTCCACCCCCATCGGGACGCCGAGCAGCTTGCCCATCAGGTGATCCTCGAGGCCCGCGCGCAGGACCTGGCGGGCGTCGTAGAGGTACTCGGGACCGATGAAGCCGACGACCGTGTTCACCAGCAGCGGGCGGTACCGCCGCGCGACCCCGTAGCAGCGCGCCTCCAGCGTCACCTGGTCGAGTCCCGCATGCGTCCCGCTGGACAGCTCGGAGCCCTGGCCGGTCTCGAAGTACCAGCGATGCGGGCCGTCGAGACGGCCGCGCGCCCGGATGGCGGCGTCGGCCTCGTCGAGGAGCGCGAGATCGATGCCGAAGGCGCGATTCGCCGCGGCCGTCCCGCCGACCGACTGGAAGATCAGGTCGAGCGGCGCGCCGGCCTCGAGCGCGCGCACCTGCGTCGTCACGTGGGCGAGGACCGACACCTGGGTGGGCGTGCCCAGGCGCTCGCGCAGCGCCTGGAGCCCGCCGGCCAGCCGCTCGACGACCTCGACCCGATCGTCGGCGGGATTCACGCCGAGGACCGCGTCGCCGCAGCCGTAGCTGAGGCCCTCGAGGGTGGACGCGAGCACGCCGTCCAGGCCGTCGCGCGGATGGTTCGGCTGGATGCGGGTGGCGAGGCGGCCGCGCTCGCCGAGCGTGGTGCGGCCGGCGACCACGACCGCGAGCTTGCGCGCGCCGAGCATGAGGTCGAGGTTCGACATCAGCTTCGCGGCGCCCGCCGCCATCTCGGGCAGCAGGCCGGGACGCAGGGCGGCCAGCGACGAAGGAGCGTCGGCGAGCAGGTGCTCGCGCAACTCTCCGACGGTCCAGCCGGCGATGCGGCCGTAGACCTCACCGTCGAGCGCGTCGAGAAACGCGCGCGTCAGCTCGTCGCGCTCCGGCGGCAGGAGCGGCTCCTCGACGAACGTGCGGAGCGGCAGGTCCGCGAGGACGGCTTTCGCCGCGACGCGCTCCCGCGCGTCGGCGGCCGCCACCCCCGCCAGCCGGTCGCCCGACTTCTCCTCGTTCGCCTTCGCCATGACCTCGGCGAGGGAACCGAAGACGTGGCCGTGCGCGGCGAGCCGCATGTGCGAGCCGACGATAGGGAGCGACGCGCGGCGGGGTCAAACGGGCATCCGAGATCGGCGCGTCTTCTTGCCGCGGGGATGTCGTTCTCGGGACGTGCTGACCTCACAACCGTCAACGAGGACGGGCGGCGCCGACGTCCGACGAGCCGCACGAGAGTGACCGCGAAGGCTTCTGCCTTTCTTGCCCCTGCGTATTGTCTTGCTCGAGCCAGCGGGCCTCCGCGTACGGCACTACAGCCGCCGGACCGAGCGGGCCTACGTCGGATGGATCCGCCGCTACGTCCTGTTTCACGGCAAGCGCCACCCGGCCGAGATGGGGGCCCAAGAGGTGTCGCGGTTCCTGTCGTGGCTAGCCGTCGAGGGAAGGGTTAGCGCGTCGACACAGAATCAGGCGCTGGCGGCGCTGCTGTTTCTCTACGGGCCGGTGCTCGGCGTGGAGCTGCCGTGGCTGGACGAGCTGGCCCGGGCCGCGTGCTCGCCGCGGCTGCCGGTTGTCCTGTCGCGCGACGAGGTGCGCGCCGTCCTGCTCGCGATGCACGGGATCCCGCGCCTGATGGGCGTGCTGCTCTACGGCGCCGGACTTCGCCTGCTCGAGTGCGCGCGGCTCCGCATCAAGGACGTGGACTTCTCGGCCAACCAGATCGTGGTCCGGAGCGGGAAGGGGGACCGCGATCGCGTCACGCTCCTTCCCGGCGTGGCCCGGTCCGCGCTGGAGCGCCACCTCGAGCAGGTGCGAGCGCAGCACGCCCGCGACCTGGCAGCAGGAGCCGGCTGGGTGGAGCTGCCGCACGCCCTGTCGCGGAAGTACCCCAACGCCGGCCGCGAGTGGCCATGGCAGTGGGTGTTCCCGGCGACGCGGACCTACGTCGAGCCTACGACCGGCCAACGCCGGCGCCATCACCGGCACGAGACCGTGGTGCAACGCGCAGCGCACCGGGCGGTGCGCGAGGCAGGGTTGACCAAGGCAGCCTCGTGCCACACGTTCCGGCACTCGTTCGCGACGCACCTGCTGGGGGACGGCTACGACATCAGAACGGTCCAGGAGCTGCTGGGGCACCGGGACGTGCGGACGACCATGATCTACACGCACGTGCTCAACCGGGGGCCGGTGGCGGTGCGGCCGCCGGTCGAGGGTTTGGTGGAGGCGGGGGCGATGGCGCGCGTTCCCCGTCTGCCGGAGGAGGCCGCGCGTTACACCGCGGGGCCACGCAGTGTAACGCGCGTGGGATGGGTCCCGTTCGGGGGGCGGAAGGAGCGGAAATGACGGTGGAATGTCGAGCAGCGGAAGGCCCGTGGGTGAGTGATGGCCCGCAAGGCCGGCCAGCCTTTGGGCGTTACACGGAACCGTCCAAGTCTCGTTAGGCCGACAAGAGGTAACGGAATGGCACCGCGAGCGACAATCTCGCCGGAGGTGATCGCTGACGTCCTCGCGATGTCGAGGCGGCGATGCTGCGTCTGCTTCAGCCTTTCAAGCGACACGGAAGAGAAGAAGGGCCAAGTCGCACACATCGACCGCGATTCCTCAAACAGCGCCCGCGACAATCTTGTCTTCCTGTGCTTAGACCACCACGACCGGTACGATTCCCGCACGAGCCAGTCCAAGGGTCTCACCGTCGAGGAGGTCAGGGGATATCGAGCCCAGTTGGAACGCTTCGTCGCTCAATCCCTACCCCTCTCGGACATGGACGTCGCCCGCGCGCTCCTTGCTGGACTCGACCGGCCTGCGTTCCGCACCCCGTTTCGCGAGGAGAGCTCGTTACCACGGTTCCGGAGAGCAATCGCTGAGACGATATCGGCGATCAACACTGGAAGGACGCCGAGCGGGACCCAACTCCCATCAAAGGCCGATGTCCGAGATCCGTCCGTGTGGCTGCCAGGATCCGGACTGCCCCGTCCACATGCTCAGCGACCGAGCATACCGCGAAATGGATCGACGCCGGCATGAACTGCTGGTCGCAGCCCAGGCGGTCGACCCCGCATTCCCGGTGAGTTTTTATGACATGGCGTGATGCGGCCCAACAAGCCGATGCAGCGGACGGCACTTCGCGCCGCCGCTGATCGCCAGGACGTTATGCGACAGAGGTGAGCCGTGCATCAAACGTTTGACCTCATCGCGGCATTGGTGACGGCGCTCCTCACCGGCAGCGAATTGGCGATCGGCGTTTTCGTCCATCCCGTACTCTCAAAACTCCAGGAGGCCGCTCACGCTGAGGCGGCCAAGCCGCTGGCTCGACTGTTGGGGAAGGTCATGCCGTTTTGGTACGCGGCCGCATTGCTCTTGGTCGTCGTTGCGTTGCTCACTCGCGCGGTCGGCACTTGGTCTTGGTGGGCGTGTCTATCGTCCGCCGCTTTACTTGCCGTTACTGTACCATTCTCGCTGATCTGCCTGGTCCCGATTAACAACCGCGTGGTCGCTTGGGATTTGAACGCGCTTCCTGGCGACTGGAAAAATGACCGCAGAAGATGGGACCAATACCACTCCATCCGAATCGTGATTCTAGTGCTGGCATCTGTTGCGATAATGGTTGCGGTCTTGTGGAAGTCCGGTGTCGCATAACCAGCTGTTGCAGCGGACCGGGCGGGCGTTGCGGTCCTCGTGATTGGATAGTCGGTCGGTGCCCGCCCGGCCGCTGAACGTCAATCCGTTGGCCTACCCAATGAGCGCGCCGAACCCGAGCCCACCGACTCCCTTTGCCGGTACCGCGACTTACTACGCTCGACACCGTCCGCCGTATCCGGATGAGTTCTTGTCCGAACTGCGATCTCGCGCCAGGACCACTGGGTATGGTTCGCTGCTCGATCTCGCTTGCGGACCGGGCCGCGTGGCGATCCCGATGGCGCCGTACTTCAAGCGCGTATTGGCTGTTGATGTCGAAGCCGAGATGATTGCAGGCGGCCAGCAGGAAGCCAGCAGATGCGGCGTTACGAAGATCGCGTGGGCTGTGGGGCGAGCAGAGGATCTGCAACTCCCGGCCGCCTCGCTCGAACTCATCACCATCGGCGAAGCGTTCCACCGGTTCGATCAGGAGCGCATCTTGAAGCGTGCCGTGGGATGGCTTCAACGTCGAGGGTCGCTGGCCACGCTCGGCGCCGAGCCTGTGTGGCGCGGCCCGGAGGAGTGGAAGCGAGTACTCGTGGAGGTCGTGAACAAGTGGACGGGACAGTCGTTGGGTGACCCCAACGAGCATGCGTGGGGCGGTCCCATCGACGAACTCCGCACGGCAGGTCTGGAGGTGGAAGAGCGCGAGTCGATCGTTGAGCGGATATGGACGTGCGATTCGATCATCGGCTTCATGTTCTCTACATCCATCGCTTCACGCCGGGTTCTGGGGGACCAGGCGAGTACCTTCGAAGCGGACTTACGCGGGGCGCTCCTCGAGGCGGAGCCGAGTGACCGGTTCGCTTCGATGCAGAGGTTCGGTTTCACCTTGGGCATGAAGGATGGCGGCGATGGGTGACGTATCGTTCCTTCGGGTGAACCTCCATCAGCGGCGGCCCAACAAGCCGCTGAAGCTGACGGCCGCGGGCTTCTGCCACGCGGATGGCTTCGGATGACACGAGTCGTGGCACCTTTCACCCGCGGCCGCAGCTTAGCGGCCATCCGTTAGATACTCTCTCCTTCGTCAAGCAGCCGTGTGGAACTTCTCCGCTACGAATGCCGTCCGGGTCGTGAGCATCCCGTAGATCGCGTGCAGGAGCTTGCGCATGACGGCGACGTAAGCTTGCAGCGGGGTCTTGCCGCGCGCGACGAGCTTCTCGTGGAATGCGCGCACGTGGCGATTGTGTTGGACGGCGACGAGCGCCGGCATGTACAGCGCCCGCCGGATGTGGGCGTTGCCCACCTTCGAGATGCGCGCGGGCTTGTCGACGGACGTGCCCGATTGATGGGCGCGGGGATCGAGACCGGCATGGGCCACCCACTGCCGCACCGTCATGGACTCGGGCAGCACGAGCAGCTCGGGGAGCAGCTGGACGGCGCTGTGGGTCGCGATCCCGGGCACGGACACCAGGAGGTCGAAGGCCGTCTGCAGCGCTGCGTGCTTGCCGATGAGCGTGACGGCTTGGGCCGAGAGGAGCTCCATGCGGCGCTCGAGGTGGCGGACGTTCACGTCGATATCGCGGCACACCACGGGGGACGCGGCTGCCGTGGCCTGCAGAGCGTGCAGGCGATTGCGTTCGCGCGTCCGCTCGACGACCAGCGCGGCGATCCGGCGCGCGATGGCGCGCAGCTCCAGCACGTGCGCCGCCGGCGGCTCCCAGGCCACGAACGGCATCCGGATGACGAAGTCCCGCAGCGCGACGGCGGCCGTCAGGTCCGTCTTGGAGCGCTGCATGAGCGCCCCCGTGAACTGCTTGATGGCCCGGGGGTTGGCCACCATCACCGCCACCCCCCGTGTGCGCTGCAACGCCAGCGCGACGTCGAGACTGTACGTCCCCGTCGACTCCAGGACCACCCGCACCGTGCGCCCGCCCTTCGTCAGCCGCCGGACCAAGCGCTGGTGGCCGGCGGCGTCATTGTCGAAGCGCGCCATCTCGAGCCGGCGTTCATCCCGTCGCACCGCGACGTCGAGCACGGCTTTGCTGACATCGATTCCCGCCTCCGTCACCTTGCGCATCCTCCACCTCCAGTCCTAGTCTCGCGCTCCGGGCCCCCCGACCCTGCACCTTGCGCCTACCGCTCTTGTGGATGCAGGCTGCCGGCCTCGGATACTCCACGGCATAGGCGAAGAGGGCGGGGGGCCGATCTAACGAACAAGCTCACGGCTTCTAGGCAGTCCGGCCTTCCCGGAGCGCCCTCCTCGCCTACACCGTGAGAGTCCGCAGCTGAAATCCGAGATACAAGGCGGCGACGAAAGGTTCGTGGTTCAACAGTCCTTGTGTTGCAAAGGAGGTGTTCCGTGGACGACACCCTTCTGGTGTTCCTGGAGAAGCTGGCGAGGATTGGAGAGGATAACGACGCTCGCGAGACCGCGCGTCCCAAACGCATGCTCAACATCACGCGCGACACGGGTCGCCTCCTCTGGATCCTTATCAGGGCCATGGGCGCCACCCGGATACTGGAGATCGGTACCTCCAACGCATTCTCCACAATCTGGCTGGCCGATGCCGCACGCTCGACCGGCGGCCGCGTCACAACGCTTGAGCTCAACCCCTTATGCAGGCTGTTAGGCGCTTGGTGGTGCTTTCGTGCTCGTGAACATCGCAACGATTGAGACGGAGCGGTTGAGGCTGCGGGCATTTGACGGCGGCGATCTACAGCCTTATGCCGAGATGTACGCGGACGACCTGTTCGTTCGTTATCTCGGTGGGAAGACGCTGACCAAAGAGCAAGCTTGGGAGAATATGGCCATCATACTGGGGCACTGGTCTCTGCTTGGATACGGCATCTGGGCAATTGAACGCCTAGGAACCGGTGAGCTTGTTGGAAGAGCTGGTCTATTGAATCTTCCTGGCTGGCCCGATGTGGAGGTCTGCTGGGCATTGTCCCCAAGCTTCTGGGGTAACGGATACGCTACCGAGGCGTCAAAGGCCGCTATCAATTGGGCATTCCGTGAGGCGGGCATGCGTCGCCTCATCAGCCTGATTCACCCCACAAACCAACGCTCTGAAGCGGTCGCGCTTCGTCTGGGCGAACGGTTTCGCGAACAAATCACCTTCGAAGCGAAGCCAACCAATGTATACGAAATCCTCAATGCACAACGCGCCTAACAAGCAGTTGCAGGTGACGCTACGCCTGTGGCGCAGCGCACCTGAACTGCGGCGTTAGGCGAGTCCGCCGCTCGCCCCATGAAAACCAAGCTGACACACCTCGCGCTGGCAGCAACGCTGGCCCTGATCCCGACCATCGACTGTCAGGCTCAGACCGTGCCCGTTACCGTGGACAACTTCATCCGCGCCGAGTCCGACTTGTATCTCGGCGGCATTCTCAAGGACAGCGGCGGAGCCCTCGGCGAGTTCAACCATCGCCGCGAACCTGCGGACATCGGCAACCAGACGGTCATCCGCTTGAACCGCGACACGCTCTATTCGTCGGTCGTGTTCGACCTCGATGCCGGACCGGTGACCATCACGCTGCCCGATGCGGGCCCGCGCTTCCGCTCCATGCAGGTCATCAATCAGGATCACTACGTGCCGGCGGTGATCTACCAGGCCGGTGCCCATACGCTCGACAAAGCCCTGGTCGGCACGCGCTATGTGGCGGTGGCGGTCCGCACCTTGGTCGATCCCGCGAACCCCGAAGACGTCACGCAGGTCCACGCGCTGCAGGACGCGATCAAGGTCGAGCAGCCGGGCGGCCCCGGCAAATTCGAGATACCGGAGTGGGACGCCGCCAGCCAGAAGAAGGTGCGCGACGCGCTGCTCGTGCTCGCCACGACGATGCCCGACTTCAGGCAATGCTTCGGCACGAGAGAGCAGGTCGATCCCGTTCGTCATCTCGTCGGCAGCGCCGCCGCGTGGGGCGGCAATCCCGACAAGGATGCGACGTATCTCAACTTCACCCCGGCCAAGAACGACGGCACAACCGTCTACCGGCTCGTGGTCAAAGACGTGCCCGTGGAGCGTTCTGGTCGATCAGCGTCTACAACGCCAAAGGTTACTTCGAGCCGAACAAGGAAAGCGCCTACTCGGTGAACAACCTCACCGCGAAAAAGAGCGCGGATGGTTCGGTCGCCATCCAGTTCGGTGGCGCCGCTGATGGCGCGCCGAATTACCTGCCGATCACCCCCGGTTGGAACTACACCGTGCGCCTCTATCGCCCGAGGAAGGAAATCCTCGACGGCACTTGGAAATTTCCCGAGCCGCAGCCGGTGAAGTGAACTCTCCCGTCATGCCGGGTTCCAGTATGAACACATCGGCTAACCCGCTGCAGCGAAGCCGGCGTGAGCGTCGTGGTTGGAATCCCCGCATCCCGTGCGCCGGGTCGCTGAGCTTGGGTCGGTAGGCGCGCGGGAGATGGCCGTGCCTGAATCAGGGTCTCGAGTGCCGACTCTGTACATTTTTTCCGGACTTCCCGGGAGCGGTAAGTCCACGCTCTCGCAATTGCTCGCGCGGCAACTCTCGGCGGTCTATTTGCGAATCGATACGATCGAGCAAGGACTACGGGAGCTTTGCTCGTTCGACGTGCAGGGAGAGGGCTACGGTCTCGCCTACAGAATTGCGTCTGACGATCTTCGCCTAGGACTGAGCGTCGTCGCGGATTCGTGTAACCCGATCGAACTCACTCGGCGCGAGTGGGAACAGGTGGCACGCGATGCGCATGCTGACTACATCAACATCGAGGTCATCTGCTCCGACGCTCGTGAGCATCGCCGAAGAGCGGAGGTACGGGTTGCAGAAGTGTCTGGGTTGAAGCTCCCGACGTGGAGCGAGATCGAGAATCGTGAGTACCATGGCTGGACGGTCGACCGAGTGATTGTCGACACTGCGGGTAGGTCGAAGACGGAGTGTGCAAGTGACCTTCTCTCGAAAGTATCTCGGCGGCGCGCCTAGCCATTCGTTGGAGCGGACCCAACGAGGCGTCACGTCGTTTGCATGCACAAACGCTGCGCCACCTCGTCGGGCCGCTCTACTCAACTGCAGAACGAGGGGACTCCCGTGAATCGAGACGACCTGTGCTACGAGGCCACGGCCTCCCTGGCGCGCCGGATCCGCACCGGGGAGGTGTCGCCGCTTCAAGCGGTCGACGCCTATCTCGAGCGCATCGAGCGTGTCGATCCACGGGTCCACAGCTACCTCCACGTGGCCGCCGACCACGCCCGCGAGGCGGCACGGCGGGCGGAGCGGGCGCTCGCGGCGGGCGGTGAGCTCGGCGCGCTGCACGGCGTTCCCCTGGCGGTGAAAGACCTGTTCGACACCGCGGGCATGCCGACGACCTGCGGATCGCCGCGCATCCTCGGCGGCAACGTGCCGACGCGCACTGCGACCGCCGTCGAACGGCTCGAGCAGGCGGGAGCGGTGCTCCTCGGCAAGCTCCACATGACCGAGTTCGCCTTCATTGCCCACCATCCCGACACGCAGGCCGCGCGGAATCCGTGGGCGCTGGACCGCTCGCCTGGCGGCTCGTCCAGCGGCTCGGCAGTCGCGGCGGCGTGTGGGCTGGCGAGCGCGACGCTCGGGACCGACACGGCGGCGTCGATCCGGCTTCCGGCCGCGTGGTGCGGCGCCGTCGGGCTCAAGCCCACATGGGGGCGGGTGTCGCGCGACGGCGTCTTCCCGCTGGCGGCGTCATTCGACCAGGTGGGTCCGATGGCGCGGAACGTCGCGGACGCGGCGCTCCTGCTGCACTGTATCGCCGGTCCCGATCCCCGCGACCCGTCCACGCGACGACAGGAAGCGCCGCCTGCCGAGCCGGCGGCACGAGACGACTTCAAGGGTGTGCGCATCGGGTGGGATGAAGACTATGCGACGATGGGCGTTTTCCCCGATGTCGTCGCGGCCGTGCGGGCGGCACGAGGTCGCATGGAGGCGCTCGGGGCGACGATCGTCCCGGTCGAGTTGCCGGACCTGGAGACCACGGTGACGACCTTCACCAGCGTGTTCGACGTCGAGATGCGGGCCGCGCACGCGGGGCTCTACCCGGAGCGCGCTCCGGACTACGGCCCGCTCGTGCGCCACGCGCTCGCCCACTTCTCGACTCGCGACCCGCTCGTACACGTCGGGGGCGCGATCGAAGCACGCGCGTTTCGGCAGCGGATCGATCAGCTGTTCGACGCGACCGACGTGCTGCTCTGTCCCGTGTCCTCCATCACCGCACCGCCGCGGGTCGACGAGGGGACGATCGTCGCGATCTTCGCGGACGACCATCGCAACATCATCCGCCTGACGCGCTTGACCTCTTTCTGGGACCTGGCCGCGACGCCCGCCATCTCGCTGCCGTGGGGCTTCGATCGCGATGGACTGCCGCTCGCCGTGCAGCTCGTGACCCGGGTCGGGACCGACGAAGCGCTCCTCTCGATTGCCGCGCGCCTCGAGGTGGAGGCGCCGGATCGCGGACGGCGTCCACCACTCTGACCATCACGCGGCGCCTCACGACGACGAACGCCACTCCGGCGCGAGACCGTCGAGCATCGCGGGCACCTCGCGCAGGTCGCGGACGACGCGAGCGCTCGAGGTATGCTCGCCCACGGCGATGAAGTGCACGCCTGCCGACCGGGCGGCGGCCGCGTCGCTCTCGGCGTCGCCGACGTAGACGGCGGCGGCGGGCGGCACGGCGAGCCTCGCGAGGCACTCCAGGATGACGTCCGGGTGCGGCTTGGGGCGTGGCACGTCGAGAACGCCGACGGCTGCGTCGAGCCAGACGTCGAGCCCGAAGCGGCGCACGACCTCGGGCACCGTGCTGCCGCGATTGGTGGCCATGCCGAGGCGCCACGAAGGCCGCAGGGTCGCCAGCACGTCGAAGAGTCCGGAGGCCGGCACCATCAGCTCGTAGAATGGCTCGTAGTCGATGAGGCGGGCGACGCGTAGCGCCTCCTCGAGTGTCGCCGGATCTGGCCCGAACATCTCCTCCAGGACGCTGGACGCGGCCAGGAAGTGCGCCCGGCGCTCCCACTCCGCGTCCATCGGTGGGAGCCCGAGCCTCGCCCGGATCGCGTTGTAGTAGGCGACGTTTGCGTGCCAGGAATCGAACAGCACGCCGTCGCAGTCGAAGATGACCGCGCGCGCGGTCGCGGGCACGGGGCTCACAGGTGGGCGATCACCGCGTCGGCGAACTCGTCGGTGCCGGCCGTCCCTCCGAGGTCGCGCGTGCGCACGGCGCCTTCCTCGAGGACGGCGTTGTAGGCCTTCTTGATGCGTTCCCCGAGCGCTTCCTCGTGCAGGTGGTTGAGCATCATCACGCCGCTCATGAGGCAGGCGAGCGGATTCGCGACGCCCCTGCCGGCGATGTCGGGCGCCGACCCGTGCACGGCCTCGAACACCGAGGCGTCGTCCCCGATGTTCGCGCCCGGCACCACGCCGAGCCCGCCCACCAGCCCTGCGCACAGATCGCTCACCAGGTCGCCGTAGAGGTTCTCCATCAGGAGGACGTCGAAGCCGGCGGGCTTCTGCACCAGCCGCATGCAGCCCGCGTCGATGATCATCTCCTCGTACTCGATGTTGGGGTACTCCTCCTCCTGGATCTTGCGGGCGCAGGTCAGGAAGAGGCCGTCGGTGAGCTTCATGATGTTGGCCTTGTGGAACACGGTGATCTTCTGCCGGTGCCGGCGTGTGGCGTAGCGGAACGCCCAGCGCGCGATCCGCGTGCAGCCCTTCTCGGTGGCGACCTTCAGCGACGTGACCACGCCGGGCGCCACGGCGTTCTCGATGCCGCTGTAGAGACCCTCCGTGTTCTCCCGGACGATCACCAAGTCGACGCCGTCGAAGCGCGTCGGCACGCCGGGGAGGTTGCGCACCGGACGTACCGCCGCGTAGAGGTCGAGCGCCTGCCGCAGCTGCACGTTGACGCTGCGGAACCCCTTGCCGACGGGCGTCGTGACGGGCCCCTTCAGCGCCACCTTGTGGCCGCGGATCGCGGCGAGCGTCTCCGGGGGAAGGACGTCGCTGTAACCCTGTTCGACGGCCGTCGCGCCCGCCGGAAACTCGACCCACTGCACGTCGAGCCCCGCCGCTTCGAGGACGCGGCGCGTGGCGCCGGTCACCTCCGGCCCGATGCCGTCGCCGGGGATGAGCACGATGGTGTGCTTCGCCATGATCCGTCTCTCAGCCGAGGAGCCGGCGGTGCTCGACCATCAGACAGCGATCCTGCACCACCGCGATGCCGGCGTCCTCGAAGGTGCGAGCGGCCGCGTCGTTGCGGATGCCCGACTGGAGCCAGACGAGTGCTGGCCGCAGCGCCAGGATGTCGTCCACGTGCTCGGCCACCTGCTCGCTGCGCCGGAAGACGTCCACGACGTCCACCGGCTCCCCGATCTCGAGCAGCGACGCGCGTACCGGCTCGCCCCACAGCACCTGGCCCGCGTACACCGGGTTGGCGGGGAGGATGCGATAGCCTCGCCGGTGGAGGTAGCCGGGAACGTAGTGGGCTGGCTTCGCCGGGTCGGGATGGGCACCCAGCACGGCGATGCGACGGGCGCCGGTGAGGAGGACACGCAGGTCGTCGTCGGTGCGCATCGGCTCCCACTGGCCTACTAGATCGGGTGTACCACGGCCAGCGCCCGGGCATCACCGCCGGGCGGACGCGTCACACGACGTCGGCTCAACCGTGCTCGATGCGGACGTACACCTGGGAGTCAGCGCGCTTACTGGACGACCTTGCCACGCTGCATCTCGTGCGTCATAGTGATGCATATGCTGCATCAACGAGAGGACGGAACATGAAGACCATCACCGTGCGCAACATGCCGCGCGAGCTGGCGAAGGAGATCGACCGCCGGGCGCGGGCTGGACGGACGAGCTTGAGCAAGACGGTCGTCGTGCTTCTCGAGGAGGCGACCGGCGTCGGCCACCGAAAACCGGAGCGGACCCTGCACGATGACCTCGATGATCTGGCGGGGTCCTGGAGTCGGGAGGAAGCGGATGCGTTCGACCGGGTACTCGCCGAGCAGCGTACGATAGACCCCGAGCTCTGGAAGTGACGCGACTGATTGTCGACACTTCCGCGTATTCAGCTCTCATGCGGGGACACGACGGTGTCATGGCGGCTCTCCGTGAGGCTGTATCCATCGCTGTGAATCCCATCATCCTGGGGGAGCTGCGCGCCGGTTTCCTCCGAGGCGTTCACCGGCGGAAGAACGAGGGCGAGCTACGCCGGTTCCTCGCCTCGGCGCGCGTGTTCGTGGTCGCAATCGATGTGGAGACGGCGGAACGCTACGCCGTGATCGTCGACTCGTTGCGCGCCGCAGGCACGCCCATCCCGACGAACGACGTCTGGATCGCCGCCAGCGCGATGCAGCATGGCCTCGGTGTGCTGACGACCGACCGGCACTTCCATCGAATCCCCCAGGTGGCCGTAGAGCACCTTGCGCCCGCCTGAGGTTCCGGCCTCCGGGACAAGTGTCCCGTCGACGTCTCTGCAGGAACGCACGCGCTCCCGGCAGAGCTCGCGCAAGCGCAACGGCCGCGCGGCCACCGACGACCCGCTCGTGCGCCGGCGCTTCGCCGATCTCGTCATTCGCGGTGGCCTCACGGAAGCACGCTTCCGCCTCCGCCTCGCCCGGGAACTCGGACGCCCGTGGCCTGCTGGCACAGCTCGCCCGACGGTTCCGAGCTCGGGCGGTTGGCAAACGGATAGTAGGCCGTACCCCCGAAGGCGAGGATGCCGATCCGGGCGCGCATGACGATCGGCTCGCCGACGTGCCCCGCGACGTCCTTCGACAGTGCGAAGCCGCAGCCGGTGTGGATGGTACCGTGGACGACGTCGGTGTGCGCGAACAGGGAGTCGAAGTACCCCAGTCGCGGATTCTGCGTGAAGCCGTCCTGGGTGAAGAACTGGGCCGAGATGGTGGTGTCGATGAGATGGCTGCCGACGGCAGTCGCCTCGGCGCAGTGCATCGTGAGCGTGACCTCAACGGTCGTCGGATCGCCGGAGTTCTTCGCCGTGGAGGTCGGCGGCGGCGTAATGACGTCGACGAAGCTCACGGCGCCCTCGTGCTGGGCGAATTCGTCGTCCGGTTGTTGCCGGCCACGAATCCCGCTCCGTAGAAGAACGGGCTGATGAGCGTGCCCGCCGATGCGTAGGCCCGGACGTAGCCCGGTCCGACCTCGCCGAACCCGTGGACGCCGGCGAACCCGCCGAAGTTCTGCGAGCCGCCCGGCCCCCAGAGGAAGCCGTCGTCGAGGAGGCACCCGTAGTCGTCGGCCTTGATGCCGTTTCCGCGGTCGACCAGACTCGCGAGCGTTGCCCGTGTGGTATCGGACGGCTGGAGCGTGTCGACCGCGAGCGCACACTCGGAGCCGTCGAACATGACGTCGACGCGGGGCTGGACCGTCGCCCGTCCGGCAGAGACCCTCGCCAGGATGATGACGGCGACCGTCAGCGCTCGCTTCGGCATGCCGGGAGGACTACCGCCGGCGGTCGCGATGCAGGCAAGGGATTCTCGGCCAGGACCGGGTCAGCTCGGGCGCGGCTCGCGCGGCATGCCGAGGCCGCGCTCGGCGATGATGTTCTTCTGCACCTGCGCGGTGCCGCCCCCGATGATGAGCCCGAGCGCGAACATGTAGTCGTTCGGCCACGTGCCGTCGTCGGCGACCCGGGCGTCCTTCTTTCCGAGCCAGCCGTAGTCGCCGAGGATCTCGAGCGCGGAGCGCGCGAGCTGGTGGTTCAGCTCGCAGGTGACGAGCTTGTTCACCGAGGCGTTGATGCCCGGGGGACGCTTGCGCAACGTGTCCGTGAGCTGGCGGAACGCCTCCAGCTTCATGGTCTCGACGCGGATGGCGAGATCGGCGAGCCGCTGCCGTACGAGCGGGTCGTCGGTGGCGGCACGGCCGTTGCGCTTGCGCGAACGTGCCAGCCGCAGGAGGTTCTGGAACAGCTGCTGGCTGCGGGTGGTGGACGCCAGCATGTTGCGCTCGTGGAAGAGCGTCGCGTTCGCCACCGTCCAGCCGTCGTGCAGCTGGCCGACCAGGTTCGCGCGCGGCACGCGCACGTCCTCGAAGAAGACCTCGTTGAAGCCGGGATCGCCGGTCATCTGCACGAGCGGGCGCACCGTGATGCCGGGCGACTTCATGTCGATCAGGATGTAGGAGATGCCGCGATGCTTGGGCGCCTCGGGGTCGGTGCGCACCAGGCAGAACATCCGGTCGGCGTACTGCGCGCCCGAGGTCCAGATCTTCTGGCCGTTGACGACGAACTCGTCGCCGACGATCTCGGCGCGCGTGCGCAGCGACGCCAGGTCGGAGCCCGAGCCCGGCTCCGAGTAGCCCTGACACCAGATCTCCTCGGCTTCGAGTATGCGGGGCAGATACTGGCGCCGCTGCTCCTCCGTTCCGTGCGCGATGAGCGTCGGTCCGACCATCTGGATCCCCATCATGCCGATGAGACCCGGCGCCCGGGCCCGCACCATCTCCTCGTTCACGATGGTCTGCCGCATGACGTCGGCACCCTGGCCGCCGTACTCGGTGGGCCACCCCAGGGCGAGGTAGCCCGCCGCATGCACCTTGCGCTGCCATGCCTTGGCGCGCGTGATGCGCTCCTTGTCGGGAGCACCCTCCAGCGGATTGTCGCGCCGATCGTGCTTCGGAACGTTCCGCTTGAGCCAGGCGCGGACCTCGCGCTGGAAGGCGAGCTCGTCGGGTGAGTAGGACAGATCCATCGCGGCGATGGGTAGCACGGGCCGCGGTGCCGCCGCCACCGCCGCGCCGCCGATCCTCACGCGGTCGCCTGGAACGCGTAGAAGCTCTCCATGGGGATCAGACGGCGGGAGTGGACCGCGGTGAAGCCCGCGCCGCGCAGCTGGGCGGTCAGCTCGTCGCGTCCCGGAAGCCGGCCGCAGCCCGCCGTGAGGGCCCCCCAGAGGTTCAGGAGCTGCGTGGTCGGGCTGCCACCCTGGCAGGCGGTGGTCAGCAGCAGACATCCACGCGGCCGGAGAAAGCTGCGTACGTGCGCGAGCAGCGGCGCGCGCCGGTCGACCGGGAAGTAGTAGACGTTGTTGTGGAGCGTGGCGAGGTCGAAGTCGCCGCCGGCCGGTCGTTGCAGGACGTCGCCCTGCTCGATCCGCACCCGGTCCGCCAGACCCCAGGCATGGACGTTCTCCCGCGCCAGCGCCACCACGTCCGCCGCGAGGTCGATGCCGACGGCAGTGAGCTCCGGGTTGCGCTCGGCGGCCGATCGGATGTGGATCGCGCTGCCGCACCCGATCTCGAAGAGACGGACCGCGCCGCGCGTAGGCACGACGTCCTCGACCGCATCGCCGACGAACGCCTCGAGGGTACGGGAAGAGCGCGCGATCAGGTCGCCGCGGAGGTCGTCGAGCGAGAGCCGGTGCGACTCGCGGAGGCGCTGCGGCGCCTCCGTGACCCAGCGCTGGTGAAGGGTCGCTGCCTCCTCGACGAGCGCAGCCGCCGGGTCGTGGTCGGGCTGGGCGAGGGCGCGCGCGAGCCGACCGCGCAGCGCATAGCCCGCGGGCGAGCGGCGCAGCTCCCCCAGGGACACGCCGAGATCGAGCCAGGCCTCGAGGCCGTCGCGCTCGTCGGGAGCGACCGCGAGCTCCGCCGCGAGCCGCTCGAGCGCCACCGGACCGCCGGCGAGACGCCGAAGCAAGCCCGATCCCGCCGCGGCGCCGAGGAAGCAGACCCGGTAGTAGGGCTTCAGCAGCCGTTGCAGGGAGAGGAGCACGCCCGCCTGGCCGGAGCGCAGGAGGGCCACGGCCGTGCGGAGCTTCATCTCGCCTCCAGTCGCCGGCTCGTACATCCGCGCGAACGCCGCCGTCAACGTCGTCCCGACCGGCAGTCGCCGCGTTGACGGCGCCGAGCGGGCTGGGGTAGGCCGAACCAGATCCAGCACCACACGAAGGGGGGCACCATGCAGGAGTATCGCCTCTACATCGACGGCGAGTTTTGTGCCGCTGCATCGGGCAAGACGGCCGACTCCACCAACCCGGCGACCGAGGAGCCCTGGGCACGCGTCGCGCGCGCCGGTCGCGAGGACACGCAGCGCGCCGTCCGGGCTGCGCGCCAGGCCTTCGACGCCGGGCCCTGGCCGCGCATGAGCCAGGCGGACCGCGGCAAGATACTGAATCAGATCGCCGACGGACTGCAGGAGCGCGCCCAGGAGATCGCGGTCATCGAGACGCAGGACTCGGGCGGCACCATCCGCAAGACCGGCGGCGATCTCATGCTCGCGAACGCCCAGCTGCGCTACTTCGCAGAGGCGGCGGAGCAGGTACCCCTGCTGTCGCAGATCCAGGTGCCGCAGTTCCCCGCCCAGTCGACGAACTGGGTCCAGCGCGAGCCGTTCGGCGTCTGCGGGCAGATCATCCCCTGGAACTTCCCCCTCATGATGGCGGTGTGGAAGATCGGACCCGCGCTCGCCACCGGCAACACGGTGGTGCTGAAGCCGGCCACCGACACGCCATGCTCGGCGTTCGAGCTGGCCGCGATCATCGACAAGACGGATCTGCCGAAGGGCGTGGTCAACGTGATCCACGGCTCGGGGGCGGAGTGCGGCGAGGAGCTGTGCACCAGCTCGCTGGTCGACAAGATCGCCTTCACCGGCTCGACCGCCGTCGGCAGCCGCATCATGCAGCTCGCCGCCGGGACGGTGAAGAAGGTGACTCTCGAGCTGGGCGGCAAGTCGGCCAACATCATCCTCGACGACGCCGACCTCGACATGGCCATCGACGGATCGCTCTTCGGCTGCTTCTTCCACCAGGGCCAGGCGTGCGAGTCGGGGACGCGGCTGCTGGTGTCGGAGGCCAAGCACGACGAGGTCGTGGCACGGCTGGTCGAGCGGACGAAGCTGATCAACTGCGGCGACCCGCTCGACATGATGAGCGCCCAGGGACCGCTCATCTCGGCGCGCCAGCGCGGAACGGTGGAGGGCTACATCAAGAAGGGCGTCGAGGAAGGCGCCAAGGTGGCCGTCGGCGGCGGCCGTCCTGCCGGCCTCTCGAAGGGGTACTACGTCGAGCCGACCATCCTGACCGACGTCAAGAACTCGATGACGGTGGCCCAGGAGGAGATCTTCGGACCGGTGCTCGCGGTCATCCGGTACAAGGACATCGACGACGCCATCAAGATCGCGAACGACTCCATCTACGGGCTCGGCGGCGCCGTCTGGTCGCGCGACGACGACAAGGCGATGGAGGTCGCGAAGCGCGTCCGCACCGGCACGATGTGGATCAACGAGTACCACATGCTGTCGGCGGCGGCGCCTTTCGGAGGCTACAAGCAGAGCGGCATCGGCCGCGAGTTCGGCATGGAAGGCATCCTCGAGTACATGCAGATCAAGCACATCCACCGGGACGAGGTACGGAACCGCGCCGGCAAGTTCTGGTACGGGGCGCTCTTCGGCGCGTGACGGTCGACTTCAGCGGGACGGCGCTCCGGGTCGTGCGCGCGGTACAGGCCGCCCGACCCGGGGCGCCGCTCGTGTTCGTCTTCGGCGAGGGTTGCTGCGAGGGAACGGCGCCGCACCTGTTCGCCGATCACGTCGTCGGGCCCGACGAGCGCGCGGTGGGCCGCGCCGAGGAGGTTCCCGTGCTCGCGGGCGCACGCATGCGCGAGCTCTACGCCGGCCGTCGCGTGCTGATCGACGCGGAGGAGGACGCGCTCGCGGACGGGTTCTCCGCCGAGATCGAGCTCGGCTGGCGGTTCGTGCTGCGGACGTCCTGAGGATCCGCTTGGCCTTCTCGGCCGAACGCTCTTGCGCTCGCGCCAATGGCGTGTAAGACATTCAGTGAGAAGTGTCATACGGAGGTCTCATGAAGACCGACAAGGTGCTCACCGTGCGAGTCGCAGGACGTCGGCTGCGCAGGATCATGCGCGCACGCGGGATCAAGCGGCAATCCGACCTGATCACCCGGCTGCTCGAGGAGGAGGAGGAGCGTCTGGAATCACTGGCCGTCCTGCGCCAGACCGCCGGAACCGCCCGGCGATCCGACTTCGATGATCGCCTTCTTTGACACGAGCATCCACGTCGACGTGCTCTCGCGCCGTCTCTCTCTCGAGGATGCCATCCAGGCGGCGGGTGGCGGCCCCGTGCGCCTGTCGCCGGTGGTGGCCAGCGAACTCCTGCGAGGCGCTACCGGGTCGGCCGTCGCACGCGTCGAGGAGCTCGTGAAGCGGTTGGTTCCGATCGAGCCCCCGTCGTGGCGACGGTGCTGGGTCGAGGTAGGCCGACTCCTCCCCAAGGTGTACCCGCACCACGAGGACGTCGGCCTCGCGCGGCTGCAGAATGATGCGTTTCTCGCGCTGACCGCCCGGCATACGGGAACCCTCTTCCTCACCCGGGATGCGCACTTCGAGACGCTCCGGACCCACGTGCCGTTCGCCCTGAGGCTCGTGAGTGCGTGAGTGGCCGGAGGGTCGGCGCCTTCTCGCCTGCCGGTGTCACACCGGGCGCAGCTCGACCCGCTCCTACCGAAACAACGCCTTCGCCAGCTCACCGCGATAGCGGTCCGTCAGCGGGTGGTCCGAGCCGAGCACCGCGAACAGGTCGACCATCGCCTTGCGGGCGCCGTCGTCGGCGAAGTGGCGGTCGCGCCGCACGACGTCGAGCAGCTCCGCCAGCGCGTCCTCGTGCCGGCCGAGCGCGGCGAGCGTGCGGCCGAGGCCGAGGCGGGCCTCGAGGTCGCCGGGATCGGCGGCGATCCGGGCGCGCAGCGCTGCCTGGTCGCCGGCGCCGTCGGCCCGCGTGCGCAGCTCGGCCGCGAGCCGCTCGGCCTCGCCGACCAGCGGTGACGGTGGCGAAACGCGCTCGAGGAGCTGGAGCGCCTCGGCCGTCTCGCCGCGCGCCGCGAGCATCCTGGCCAGCGCGAGCAGCGCTCGCGCGTGCCGCGGCTCGGTTGCGAGCGCCTCGCGCAGGGCCGCCTCGGCCGCGTCGGGGGCGAGCGCCGCCGCCTCCGCGACCAGCCGGTCGGTGGCCGACGGCAGCACCATCTCGAGCAGCTTCCGCACGGCCGGCTCGGGCTGCGCTCCGACGAACTCCGCCACCAGCGTCCCGTCGCGGAATCCCTTCACCGCCGGGATGCTCTGGATGCCGAACGCCTGCGCCACCGCCGGCGCCTCGTCGACGTTCACCTTGGCGAGGACGAACGCCCCCTGGTGCTCCTCCGCCAGCCGCTCCAGCAAGGGCCCGAGGGCCCGGCAGGGCCCGCACCAGGGCGCCCAGAAGTCGACGACCACGGGCGTGACCTCGGACCGTTCGAGGACCGCGGTCTCGAAGTCGGCATCCCCGACGTCGATGGTCCACGCGTTATCGCTCATGGAGACAACCCTGCGCACGGTCGGGCGCGAAGACAAGCCCGGCCTCCCCGCGTGGAAGGCCGGGGAGTAACGCATCTGCCTGGAAAAAGTAGCTTGCCGGCCTGGACCACCGGTGCTAGTCGAGCGACCCGGACACAGAAAATGAGCATCGAAACCAGCTTTCGCATGAGAAATGGCGCGACGTTCGACGGTGGCACTGCCCGCGCCGGCCTCCCGGGCGGCGCGCTGCGTCGCCTTCCCTGCCTTTTCGTCCCTCTGCTCGCGGTCGTGCTGGTGGGCGCCCGGCCGGTGCATGGAGCCGACCTGTGCGCGGGTGTGGTCTGCGTCTCGTCCGGCGACTGCAGCCTCCCCGGCACCTGCGATCCCGCGACCGGCACCTGCATCCCCGGCGCTCCGAAGCCGGCGGGAATCAGGTGCAGCGAGCGGAAGACCTGCACGGTCAATGCCCGCTGCGACGGGGCTGGGCAGTGCGTGGGTGATCCGAAGCCGGCGGGTGCGAGGTGCAGCGATCGGAACGGTTGCACCGGCAATGACCGCTGCGACGAGGCGGGCCAGTGCGTCGGTGAAGCGAAGGCGGCGGGCTCGCGCTGCAACGATGGGAACGCCTGCACGGCCCATGATCGCTGCGACGGCGCAGGCGCCTGCGTGGGAGGCGAGCCGCGATCCGAGGGCCACCGGTGCTCAACCGATGACCGCTGCGGCGATCAGAAGACCTGCCAGGCCGGCGTCTGCACACCGGCCACGGTGGTGACCTGTGCCCCTCTCGACGGCTGCCACGTTGCCGCGTGCGACCCGACGACGGGCGGGTGCTTGAACCGCGCCACGACCGACGGGACGCCGTGCGGCGACGGCACCCCGTCGACGGCACGCGATTTCTGCGTTGCCGGAGCATGTGAGACGTTGCCGCCGCCGCTGAGCTCCCTCACGGTCTCGCCCCTCGCGTTGCGTCCGGCGTTCTCGCCGTCGATTCACGACTACGCCGTCCTGTGCGACGCCGGCACCAACAGCCTCGCGCTCGGGCTCACCGCGGCGCCGGGAGCGTCCGTCTCCCTGGCCGCCCCCCTCGCCACCATGGCGGGCGGGTCGACGACGGTGATGGTCTCGCTCCAGGAGGACCAGGCCGCGGTGGTGGAGGCGACGGATGCGAGCGGAGCCGTCGAGCGCTACTGGGTTCGCTGCCTGCCTCACGACTTCCCCGTCCTCGCTGCCACGCCGCACCCCGAGGCGGGGACCCCGACCCCCGGCTGGTACCTGATGGGCAACGCCTTCGTCGCCATCGGATCCGGGAGCTTCGCCATGGTCGTCGACGCGCAGGGCACGCCGGTGTGGTACCACCGCTCGCCGGGAGGCGCCGTCGCGGTCGAGCCCTTCCCCGACTCGACGATCGCGGTCTCCCCGCTGCTGGGGCCGGGCTTCGGCGCCGACCCGAATCGCGGGATCACGCTCTACCACCTCGACCCCTGGACGACGGAGCCCGTGCTCGCGGTCGGGATACCCACCGATCTCCACGAGATCCGCTCGCTGCCCAACGGCAACCGGATGGTCCTGTCGTATCCGCTGAAAGCCGGCGTGGATCTCACCGGGCTGCCGGGCCTCGGACCGAACGAGACCATCGCCGACTGCGCCGTCCAGGAGCTCACGCCCGCGGGCGATCTGGTGTGGGAGTGGAGGATGACCGATCACACCGATCCGGTGAAGGAGTCGGTAGCTCCCGCCCCGACCCCCTTGGGCGCACTGACGGTCATCGACGTGTACCACTGCAACTCGATCGACGTGAACGAGGCGGGCGACGTGCTGGTGTCCGCGCGTGAGACGGACGCCGCGTTCCTGATCTCGCGGGCGACCGGCAAGATCGTGTGGAAGCTCGGAGGCACGCCCTTCAACGCCGACGGCGCCCAGCTCATCACGATCGCGGACGATCCGGAGACCGCGTTCTTCCGGCAGCACGACGCGCGGTTCCAGCCGAACGGGAACATCTCGCTGTTCGACGATCACGGCGCGGGCTCCGGCCCGGCCCGGGGCGTCGAGTACGAGCTCGATCTCGACGCGGGCACGGCCCGGGTGGCGTGGCAGTATCAGGGCGACGCCAGCAGCTTCGCGATGGGAAGCTTCCGCCGCTACGCGGACGGCGGCAGCGTGATCGGGTGGGGTGCCTCGAACGGCGCGGAGAGCCTCGCGTTCACCGAGGTCGATGCGTCCGGCCGCAACCTCCTCGATCTCTCGTTCGTGACGTATGGCAACTGGGCGTACCGCGCCGTGAAGGTCCCTCTCGAGACCTTCGACCGCGACGTGCTGCGGAACACGGCCGGGCTGCCCTGAGATCGTCCTGACGCCCTGAGACGCGAGCGGCCGCCCGGCCGCGGTCAGAACCAGGGCCGCCCCTTGGCGAGATCGCTCGACGACGGCAGCTCGCCGGCACTCCATCCGCCTCCGAGCGCGGCCACCAGCTGTACGCTGGCCGCCATCCGGCGGCCCTGGATGTTCACGGCCTGCTGCTCGTCGGTGAGCGCCGCGGCGTTCACCACGACGACGTTCAGGTAGCTCACGATGCCGCCCTCGTACTGGTTGGTCGTGAGCCGGACCGAATCCCGGGCCGCCTTGACCGCGCGGTCCTGCACTTCCGCTTCCTCCTCGAGGATGCGGAGCGCGGCCAGCTGATCCTCCACCTGCTGGAAGGCGGTGAGCACGGTCTGGCGGTAGGTGTCCACGGTCTCGTCGTAGAACGCGCGCGCCTGCTCGGTCTGCGCGGAGCGCCGGCCCGCGTCGTAGATGGTCTCGGAGACCGAAGGCCCGACCGACCAGAAGCGGCTCGGCCACATCAGCCACTTGGCGACGTCTCCGGATTCGAAGCCGCCCGAGCCGCTGATCGTGACCGTGGGGTACCAGGCGGACTTGGCGACGCCGATCTGGGCGTTGGCCGAGGCCATGTTGCGCTCGGCGGTGGCGACGTCGGGTCTGCGCTCGAGGAGATCGGACGGCACGCCGGCGGGGACCGGCGGCGGGCTGGCCGCCAGGTCGGCCGGCGGCAGCGAGAAGTCGGCGGGCGGCTTCCCGATGAGCACGGCGATGGCGTGCTCGAGCGCCGCGCGCTGCACCCCGACGTCCACTGCCTGGGCCCGCGTGCCCTCGAGCTGGGTGAGCGCCTGTGCGACGTCGGCCCCGGACGCGATGCCGTTCTCGTGGCGGTTCTGCGTCAGCTGGACCGAGCGCTCGAAGGTCTTCGCCGTGTCCTCGAGGAGCTGCTTCTCGGCGTCGAGCGCGCGCAGCTGGAAGTAGTCCACCGCCAGCTCGGTCTGGAGGCTCAGCTGCGTGTTCGCCAGGTCGGCCGCGCTCGCCTGCGCGCCCGCCTCGTTCGACTCCACCTGGCGGCGGATCTTGCCCCACAGATCGAGCTCCCACGAGATGCTGCCCGGGAGCGTGTAGTCCGAGGAGACGCTTCCCACGCCGAAGCCCTGTCCGCCGCGCAGCGTGCTCGACACGCGGGAGCGGGCGAACGACACGCCCACGACGGCCGTCGGGTACCAGTTGCTGCGCGCCTGCCAGACCAGGGTCCGGGCCTGCCGGAAGCGCGCTTCGGCCGCGGCGAGGTTCTGGTTGGCCCCCGGGACCTGCTCGACCAGGCCGCTCAGGACCGGATCGTCGTACAGCTCCCACCACGCGCTGCGGAGCACGTCGTCGCGCGGCACCGCGGTCCGCCACCCCTCGACCTCCTTGAAGCCCTCGGACGTCGGCGCTTCGGGCCGCACGTAGTTCGGGCCGACGCTGCACCCGCCAGCGAGGAGCGTCACGGCCGTCAGCAGAGAGAGGACGAGAGATCGGTTCACGGGATTCGCGCCTCCGTGGGAGCAGGGGCCCCGGGCCTGGGAGTACCCGTCAGCCGGCGCCGCACGTTGCCGCGCGCTTGCACCGTCCAGGCCCGCAGGCGGTCGAGGTAGAGATAGACGACGGGCGTGGTGAAGAGCGTGAGGGCCTGGCTGACGATGAGCCCGCCCACGATCGCGATGCCGAGCGGCCGGCGCAGCTCCGCGCCCACGCCCCGGCTGAGCGCCAGGGGCAGCGCGCCGAACATCGCCGCCAGCGTGGTCATCATGATCGGCCGGAAGCGGAGCAGGCAGGCCTCGTAGATCGCTTCCTTCGGGCCGATGTTCCGGCTGCGCTCCGCCTCGAGGGCGAAGTCGATCATCATGATCGCGTTCTTCTTGACGATGCCGATCAGCAGGATGATGCCGATCAGGCCCATCACGTTCAGCTCGATGCCGGTCAGGAGGAGCGCCAGCAGCGCGCCGACGCCGGCCGACGGCAGGGTGGAGAGGATGGTGATGGGGTGGATGTAGCTCTCGTAGAGGACGCCGAGCACGAGGTAGACGGTGAGGAGCGCGGCCAGGATGAGGACGGGCTCGCTGCTGAGCGACGCCTGGAAGGCCTGTGCGGCGCCCTGGAAGCTGCCGTGGACGCTCTGTGGCAAGCCCAGGTCGCGCATGGCGGCGTCGATCGCGGTCACCGCGTCGCCCAGCGCCACGCCTGGCGCGAGGTTGAACGACAGGGTCACCGCCGGGAACTGGCCCTGATGGTTCACCGCCAGGTTCGTCGGGCGGGGCTCGAAGTGGGTGAAGGCGCTGAGCGGGACCTGCGTGCCGTCGGCCGAGCGTACGTACAGGTCGCGCAGGATATCCGGGTTCTGCCAGTAGCGCGGCGCCACCTCCATCACGACGTGGTACTGGTTGAGCGACGTGTACGTGATCGACACCTGACGCTGGCCGAAGGCGTCGTACAGCGTGTCGTCGAGCAGCTTCGCCGAGATGCCGAGGCGCGACGCCGTGTCCCGGTCGACCACCAGCGACGCCTCGAGCCCGCGGTCCTGCTGATCGGTGCTCACGTCGACCAGCTCCGGCATGCTGCGGAACTTGGCGAGGACCTTGTTGCCCGCCGCCGCCAGCTCCTCCACGCTTCCGGCCTGCAGCGTGTACTGGTACTGCGCGTTGCCCGGGCGTCCGCCGATGCGCAGGTCCTGCACCGCCTGAAGGAAGGTGGGCGCGCCGGGGATGCTGGCCAGCGGACCGCGCAGCCGGGCGAGCACCTCGTCGGCCGTGAGGGTCCGCGTGCTCGGCGAGCTGAGGGTGGCGTAGATGCGGCCCGTGTTGATGGCGCTCCCGCCTCCGCCACCGCCGCCGGTGAAGCCGAGCACGCTCTCCACGTCCGGATCGCTTGGCGATCGTGCTCACCACCTCGCGCAGCTTCTCCGACATGGCGGTGAACGAGATGTCCTGCGCGGCCTGGATGCCGCCCGCGAGCCGGCCGGTGTCCTGCTGCGGGAAGAACCCCTTCGGCACCACCATGAACAGCTTCACGCTGAGCGCCACGGTGAGGAGCATGACGATCAGCATCAGCAGCGGATGGCGCAGCACCCAGCCCAGAGCCGTGGCGGTAGCCATTCGCCATGCCGTCGAGCGGCGCTCGCGGAGACTGCGTCCGGGGACGGTGCCGGAGCCCGTTCCTCCGCGGCTCGTGTCGCAGCAGCGACCCGCACATCATCGGCGTCGTGGTGAGCGACACCACGAGCGAGATGACGACGGCGGCGGTGAGGACGGCGGCGAACTCGCGGAACAGGCGGCCGATGATGCCGCCCATCAGCAGGATGGGCAGGAAGACCGCGACCAGCGAGACGCTGATCGACAGCACGGTGAAGCCGATCTCGCGGGCGCCCTGCAGCGCAGCCTCGCGCGGCTTCATGCCCGCCTCCACGTGCCGCATGATGTTCTCGAGCACGACGATGGCGTCGTCCACCACGAAGCCGGTGGAGATCGTGAGGGCGGTGAGCGACAGGTTGTCGAGGCTGTAGCCGAACAGCCACATGACGCCGAAGGTGCCGATGAGCGACACCGGCACGGCCACCGTGGGGATGAGCGCGGCGCGCGGGCTACGCAGGAAGGCGAAGACGACCAGCGTGACCAGGATCACGGAGATGATCAGCGACCTCTCCACGTCGTGCAGCGAGGCGCGGATGGTGGGGGTCCGGTCGAGAGCCACCGACGTCTTGATCGCGGCCGGCAGCGACGCCTCGAGCTGCGGAAGCGCCGCGCGCACGCGATCCACGGTGGCGATGACGTTCGCACCCGGACTGCGGAAGATCACCACGAGGATCGCCGGCTGGCCGTTCGAGATGCCGCCCGCCCGCACGTCCTCGACGGAGTCCACCACGTCGGCCACCTCGGAGAGCTGGAGCGGCGCGCCGTTCTCCCAGGCGACGACGATGGGCCGGTACTGCATCGGCGGTGCGCAGCTGCCCGTTGGTGTCGATCTGGCGGGTCACGTCGCCGTCGACGAGCCGGCCGGTCGGACGCCGCACATTGGTAGCCGCGAGGGTCTGGCGCACGTCTTCCAGCCCGACGTTGTGACGGCTGAGGGCCTGCGGGTTGAGCTCCACCCGGACGGCCGGGAGCGAGCTGCCGCCCACGAACACCTGGCCGACTCCCTCCACGCGGGACAGGCGCTGCTGCATGATGCTCGAAGCGGCATCGTACATCTGCCCGGTGCGCATCGTGTCGGAGGTGAGGGCGAGGATGAAGATGGGCGCGTCGGCGGGATTCACCTTCCGATACGTCGGGTTGATCGGCAGCGATGGCGGCAGGTAGGTCCGGGCGGCGCTGATAGCGGCCTGCACGTCTCGCGCCGCGCCGTCGATGTTCCGGTCGAGGTCGAACTGAAGCACGATCCCCGTCGTTCCGAGACTGCTCGTGGACGTCATGTCGGTAATGCCAGCGATGCGGCCGAACTGGCGCTCGAGCGGAGCCGCCACCGAGCTGGCCATGGTCTCGGGGCTCGCCCCGGGCAGCGAGGCGGAGACCTGGATGGTGGGGAAGTCCACCTGGGGCAGCGGCGCGACCGGCAGGAACTGGAACCCGAGCGCACCCGCGACGGCGAGCCCGATGGTGAGCAACGTCGTCGCGACGGGCCGGGTGATGAACGGTGCCGAGATGTTCATGACGGCGAGGCGCCGGGCTCGGGGATCACCTTGTCGGCGACTCCGCGCATCCGCTTCGCCAGGCGATCGAAGGCCAGGTAGATGACCGGCGTGGTGTAGAGGGTGAGGGCCTGGCTGACGATCAGGCCGCCCACGATCGCGATGCCGAGCGGCCGGCGCAGCTCGGCGCCCACGCCGTGGCTGAGCGCCAGGGGCAGCGCACCGAGCAGCGCCGCCATGGTCGTCATCATGATGGGCCGGAAGCGCAGCAGGCTGGCCTCGTAGATCGCGTCGGGCGGCGCGGCGCCCTTGCCGCGCTCCGCCTCGAGGGCGAAGTCGATCATCATGATGGCGTTCTTCTTGACGATGCCGATCAGCAGGATGATGCCGATCAGCGCCATGACGTTCAGCTCCGAGCCGAACAGCAGCAGCGCGAGCAGCGCGCCGACGCCGGCGGACGGCAGCGTGGACAGGATGGTGACGGGATGGATGTAGCTCTCGTAGAGCACGCCCAGGACGAGATACACGGTGACCAGCGCGGCCAGGATGAGCAGCGGCTCGTTGGCGAGCGACGCCTGGAACGCCTGCGCCGTGCCCTGGAAGCTGCCGTGGATCGACGGCGGCATGCCGAGCGCCGCGGTCGCCTCCTGCACCGCGTCGACCGCTGCGCCCAGCGACACGCCGGGCGCGAGGTTGAACGACAGCGTCACCACCGGGAATTGTCCCTGATGGCCGATCGAGAGCGGCGCGGTCGTATCCGTCACCTTCGTCACCGTGCGCAGCGGCACCGATCCGCCGTCCGGTCCCTCGAGGTAGATGTCGTCGAGGCCCGCCGGCCCCTGCCGCAGCTCCGGCGTCACCTCGAGCACGACGCGGTACTGGTTCAGCTGCGTGAACATGGTGGAGATCTGGCGCTGGCCGAAGGCGTCGTAGAGCGTGTCGACCAC
Source organism: uncultured delta proteobacterium (assembly GCA_963815115.1). Lineage (GTDB taxonomy): Bacteria > Desulfobacterota > Binatia > DP-6 > DP-6 > CAVQLX01. The sequence goes on from CAWFFN010000009.1 coordinate 642,853, forward strand.
CATCTGGGGCGTGATGCCGAGGCGCGAGGCCGTGGCCCGGTCGATCGTGACCATGGCCTGGAGGCCGGCGTCCTGCTGGTCGGTCCCGACGTCGCGCAGCTCGGGCCGCTCCCGCAGCGCCTCGCACGACGCGCGGCGCCCAGCGGCGCAGCTCGGCGGGATCGGCGTCCTCCAGGCTGTACTGGTACTGCGTGCGGCTGACGCGGTCCTCGACCGTCAGGTCCTGGACCGGCTGCATGAAGAGCGTGATGCCGTCCACCTTCGCCAGCTCCGGCTGCAGGCGCCGGATCACGTCGCTCGCGGAGATCCCGCGCTTGGCGAGCGGCTTCAGCGTCACCTGGATGCGGCCGCTGTTGAGCGTCGTGTTCGTGCCGTCGATGCCGATGAACGACGAGACGTTGTCGACGGCGGGATCGCGCAGGATCACCTCCGCCAGCGCCTGCTGCCGCTCGGCCATGGCCGAGAAGGACACCGACTGGGGCGCCTCCGAGATGCCGAGGATGACGCCGGTGTCCTGGATCGGGAAGAAGCCCTTGGGCACGACGAGGTAGAGCACGATGGTGAGGGCCAGCACCGCCGACCGCGACCAGCAGCGTGGCGCGCTGGCGCTCGAGCACCCAGCGCAGCGTGCGTGCCGTACCCCTCGATGAGGCGCTCGAAGAAGCGCTCGGAGGCCCTGTAGAAGCGTCCCTGCTGCTCGGCCGGCTTGTGGCGCAGCAGGCGGGCGCACATCATGGGAGTCAGCGTGAGCGACACGACCGCCGAGATCAGGATGGTGACGCCGAGCGTGATCGCGAACTCGCGGAACAGCCGGCCCACGACGTCGCCCATGAAGAGCAGCGGGATCAGCACGGCGACCAGCGAGACGGTGAGCGAGAGGATGGTGAAGCCGATCTCCTCGGCGCCCTTCAGCGCCGCCTCGAGCGGAGGATCGCCCTTCTCGACGTAGCGGGCGATGTTCTCGATCATCACGATGGCGTCGTCCACCACGAAGCCGGTGGAGATGGTGAGCGCCATCAGCGAGAGGTTGTTCAGGCTGAAGCCCAGCAGGTACATGACGGCGAAGGTGCCGATGAGCGAGAGCGGCACCGCCACCGCCGGGATGACCGTGCCGGCGAGGCTGCGCAGGAAGAGGAAGATCACCAGCACGACCAGCACGACCGCCAGCATCATCTCCCACTGCACGTCCTCCACCGAGGCGCGGATGGTGGCGGTGCGGTCGGTCAGGATGGTCATGTGCACCGACGGCGGAAGCGTGGCTTCGAGCTGGGGCAGGAGCTGGCGCACGCGGTCGACGACGGCGATGACGTTGGCGCCCGGCTGACGCTGGATGTTGACGATCACCGCGGGCGTTTGGTTCATCCATGCGGCCTGCTCGACGTTCTCCGCGTCGTCCACGACCTCGGCCACGTCGGACAGGCGCACGGGAGCGCCGTTGCGGTGCGCCACGATCAGCGGCTTGTACTCGGCGCTCGTCAGGAGCTGGTCGTTGGCCGCGATGGTGTAGGACTGATCGGGGCCGTCGAAGGCGCCCTTGGCCTGGTTCACGTTGGCCGCCGCGATCACCGCCCGCAGGTCCTCCAGCGTGATGCCGTACGCCGCCAGTGCCGTCGGGTTGGCGCGGACCCGGACCGCGGGCCGCTGCCCGCCGCCGATGCTCACCAGCCCGACGCCGGACAGCTCCGCGATCTTCTGCACCAGCCGCGTCTCGGCCAGGTCCTCGACCTGCGGCAGGGGCAGCGAATCGGAGGTCAGCGCCAGCGTCAGGATGGGCGCGTCCGCCGGGTTGACCTTGCTGTAGACGGGCGGGATCGGGAGGTCCTTCGGCAGGAAGCTGGTGGCGGCGTTGATCGCCGCCTGGACCTCCTGCTCGGCGACGTCGAGGCTCAGGTCGAGCGCGAAGCGGAGCGTGATCAGCGAGCTGCCGGCGGAGCTGGTGGAGGTCATCTGGGCGAGCCCGGGCATCTGCCCGAGCTGGCGCTCCAGCGGCGCCGTCACGGTGGACGCCATCACGTCCGGATTGGCGCCCGGGAAAGAAGGTGGCGACCTGGATGGTGGGGTAGTCCACCTGCGGCAGCGCCGACACCGGCAGCTTCCGGTATCCGAGCGCGCCGACCAGCAGGATGGCCACCATGAGCAGGCTGGTGGCGACCGGCCGGAGGATGAACGGCCGGGACAGGCTCACGAATGGCCCTGCTCCGCTGCCGCCCGACCCTGTGCCCGCGGCGTCACCGTCATGCCGTCGCGCAGCGCGTCCGCTCCGTCGGTCACCACGATGTCGCCGGGCGCGAGTCCCTCGTCGATGGAGGTGTCGTTGCCCTCGGTGACGCCGATACGTACCGGGCGCGCCTGCACGGTCTGCTCGGGGGTCACCACGTAGACGAACGCGCCCTGCGTCCCGCGCCGCACCGCGACGCCCGGCACCAGCGTGACGCCGCGGCGGACGTCGAGGAGCAAGCGCGCATTGACGAACTGGTTCGGAAAGAGGGCGAAGTCGTCGTTCGGGAACTGCGCCTTCACCTTGACCGTGCCGGTGGTGGGATCGATGGAGTTGTCGACGGTGAGCACCGCTCCGGTCGCGATGCGGCGCGATCCCGCGCGGTCGTAGGCCTCCACCTCGGGCGGATCGCCGTTCCGCATCCGCGGCATCAAGGCATCGGCAGGTCGTCCTCGGGCACCGCGAAGACCACGGCGATCGGCCGGATCTGCGTGATCGTCACCAGGCCGCCGGGGTCGGTCGCGTGCACCATGTTGCCGGCATCGACCAGGCGCAGCCCGAGCCGGCCGCTGACGGGCGCGGTGATGCGGGAGTAGGTGAGCTGGAGCTTCGCCGCGTCGACCTGGCCCTTGTCGGTCTCGATGGACGCCTTGTATTGCCGGACCAGCGCTTCCTGGGTGTCGAGCTGCTGCTTCGGGATGGAGTCCTGCGCCCACAGCTTGCGGTAGCGCTCCAGGTCCACCAGGCCGTTGGCGAGCAGGGCCTGGTCCTTGGCGAGCTGCCCCTGGGCCTGCTGCAGCTGCACCTGGAACGGGCGCGGATCGATCTCGGCCAGGAGATCGCCCGCGTGGACCATCTGGCCTTCCTGGAAGTGCACCGCCATGAGCTGGCCGTCCACCCGGCTGCGCACGGTGACGGTGGCGAGCGGGGTCACCGCGCCCAGGCCGTCGATGTAGACCGGGATGTCGCCGGTGCGCGCCGGCTCCGTGACCACGGGAACCGGACGCGCCTTGGCGGCCGGCGGCAGCGCCGCGTCGCTGGTGGCGCCCTGCCGTGGCCACAGGCGATACGCCACGCCTGCCACCACCACGGCTGCCGACCAGCAGCAGCATCATGCGGGCTCCGGAGCGCCTGCCGCTCCGGGGTTTCTCGTCCGTCATCAGGAACCGTCCTTGCCATTGCGCAGCGAGCCCGTGCATGGCCGCGAGCGAGAAGCGAGTGACGTGATCCGCGAGCTGCTGGACCTCGCGGGCCGGCACCAGCTCGGGATAGAGGCGGCTCACCACGGCCGCGCTGTTACGGTAGAAGACGCATTGCGAGATGACGCTCAGCGTGCAGAGCCGGACCGCCTCGGCAGAGGCCTCCGGCCCGAGCAGCGCGCGGATGATGTCCGCGAGCTGGTCGTGGTTGGCGCGCATGCGCCGCCGCACGAAGCGGTCGAGCGCGGGTGTGGGGTCGATCAGCTCGCGGGCCAGGAGGCGCGCCATCCAGGTCGGCCTGCGGGAGTCGAGCAGTCGCGAGAGGAACGATGCGACGTGGGCGCGCAGGCGCTCCTCGGGGCCGGCGTCGTCCTGCGACGTCCGGGGGCGGTGCGCTCGGGGGCGTTGCGCTCGGCGTACTCGAAGACGGCGGCATACAGCCCCTCCTTGTCGCCGAAATGATAGTGCGCGGCCGCGATGTTGGCCCCTGCGCAGCTTGCAGATGCGCTGGATGGTCGCCTTGCGGAAGCCCTCCTCGGCGAAGACCTCGACGGCCGCCTCGAGCAGGCGGGCCCTGGTGTCGGCGGAACGCGCGGCTTGTCCCATCGTGAAATGAGACTTTGAAATGGTCATTTGATTCAGTCAAGTGCCGGGAGGGCCCGGCGCGTCGGACGGTCGTCATGTGGCCGGGCGACGGTGCGCTGCTACGCGAGCTCGAGGTCTGTCCGGGCGAAACCTCTCCCGGTGCAGAGGAGGGGCTCCTGCGCCAGCTTCGCGGTCGCGTAGGTCAGGCAATCGCCGAAGTTCAATGCTGCTCCGTGGCGACCCTTGCCGAAGCGCCGGTAGGCATCGACGGCCGCGCGCCAGTGCCCCTCTCCGAACGGCACCACCACGATCCCCAGCTCGGTCACGAACTGGGCCAGCAGGGCCCGCGCGTGCGCTCCGATGCGCGCCGTGAGCACGATGCCGGTCTCGACCAACGTCGGGGTGCCGACGGCGACCGCCGTTGCCGCGCCCAGCTTCCCGACGATCGTGTCGGCTCCGGGTTCCTTCAGGAACACCGCGACGATGGCGGACGTGTCGAGGATCACACGCCCCTCGGCCCGTAGCCCAGGATTCCGTTCTCCGTACGACGGGACAGGCGGCGACCAAGCTGCCCGCGGGGTACCCGGGGCCACACCTCGTGCTCGAGGAACTCCCGCAGATGCGCGGCGCGGTCCTGGCGCACGACCCGGAGGGCGAGACGTTCGCGGCGCTCCGCGAGGGCGCGGCGGACGGCCTCCGTCTTGGTTTCTCCCGCGAGCCGTGCGACTTCGTCCACGAGGCGCTCGACGTCGGCATTTTTGATGTTGAGCGGCACGGGACGCACTATTCCACCAGGCCAGCTGTTATCAACCATGGTGGATCACGGCTGGCACCACGTCCGACTGCCGACCGCCGCCCGCGGGCGATCGGCGCTCGACGCTCGGGTGGCGCCCGTCCTCCGACTGCGCTACGGCTTGCCCGCCATGCCCGTCACGGTCGCCATCATCCCGGCGCGGCATCGCTCCACCCGGCTCCCGGGAAAGGCGCTCGCCGACATCGCGGGCCGTCCCATGGTGTGGCACGTCGCGCAGCGGGCGCTGCGGGCGCGCGGCATCGCGCGCGTCATCGTGGCGACCGACGACCCCCTCATCGGCGACGCCGTGGCGGGGATGGGGGTCGACGTGGCGCTCACCAGCCCCCAGCACCCGACCGGGACCGATCGGCTCGCCGAGGTGGCGCGCGGACTCGACGCCGACGTCGTGCTGAACGTCCAGGGCGACCTGCCGCTCCTCGACCCGGCAATGGTCGAGGCGCTCGCCGCCCGCATGACGGACGATGCCGGCCTGGCCATGGCCACGGTGGCGACGGCGCTGCACGACGAGAAGGAATGGCGCTCGCCGCACGTCGTGAAGGTGGTGGTCGACGCCGGCGCTCGGGCTCTCTACTTCTCGCGCAGCCCGATCCCGTACGACCGGGACGGCGTGCGGGCGGCGGGCGAGCCCTTCGGCTGGCGTCACGTGGGGATGTACGCCTACCGCCGCGACGTGCTGCTCCGGCTGGCGGCGCTGCCGCCGTCTCCGCTCGAGCGCCGGGAGCAGCTCGAGCAGCTGCGGGCGCTCGAGCACGGCATCGCCATCGGCGTGGTCACGTGGACGGGCACGGCACCGCTCATCGAGGTCGACACGCGGGAGGATCTCGAGCGCGCGCGCGCGGCCATGCAGGCCGATGCGCACGAGGCCGCGGGCCCGCGCGCGGCGTGCGTCAAGCCCGAAGACTCCTGACCCGGGTCAGCGGTCCGGGGGCGCGGCGCCGGGGCCGTCGAGCACCAGCACGGCGAACTCGCCCGCCGGCAGGCTGCGCCCCGTGCGGGCGCCGAGCGCCGCGCCGAGGGCGGGTGCCACCTGCGCCGCCGTGACGAGGTAGCGGATGTGCTGGCCGTCGACCAGCTCGGCGAGCTGCTCGGCCGTCGTGCGCCCGCCGACGGCGTTCTGCGCTTCCTGGGCGCGCTGCGCGAACTGTGGCGTGAGGAACCAGTGGCCGGCGTAGACGCGGTGGTCGGTGTAGGCGGGGATGTAGTTGCCGAGATCGGGAGGCGCGAGCACGTTGCCGGCGGGCAGAGTCGCGAGCACGTCCAGCGCCTGCAGGCCCGACTGCCGGATGCGGTGCGTCTCGACCTCGTCGATGCACTTGGCCGTCAGCGCGAGCGGCGCCTGGAAGAGCAGGATCAGCAGCCCGGCCGCCCATGCCAGCCCGGACGGGCGGGCGCGCAGGCGATCGAGCGTGCGCGTGAGCGCCGGCGCCGCCGCCAGGCAGAGCGGCGGCCAGAGGTGAAACACGAAGTGGTAGCCGTTCAGCACGGTCGAGGTGTGCAGGACGAGGACGGCGAGCGTCCAGGCGCCAACGCCGAGGCGTCCCGTCTCGCCGTCCGCGATCCATCTCCGCCAGCCTCGCACGGCGAAGAGGCCCACGACCCCGAGCGTCACGGGATACCAGAAGATCGACAGCGCCTGCGGCCCGAGCATGCTGTCGGACGACGCACGGTAGACCGCGTCGCCGCTCTGCCACGCGGAAAGCGACGCGGCGACGAGCGCCCCCGGCACGAGTCCGGCCGCGATCCATCCCGCGCCCGCGAGCCCACCCGGGATCTCGAGGAGCCACGCGACGGCGGGTCGGGCGATCGCGACGGCGAGGACGACGACGGCCGAGTAGGGATGCACGAGGACGAGCGCGACGAAGCCGGCGCCGAGACGAACGGCGTCGCCCGCTCCCGCAGGACCCGCGCGGCGCACCAGCGGCACCAAGGCGACCAGCGTCAGCGCGAGGGCGGCCACCCACAGGGGATTGTAGGACGCGGCGAACGTGTTCCAGCCCTGGAGGTGCCAGAGATCCTGGTTGACCTGCCACTGGATCTGCCCGGGAAGATGCGGCACGAGCCGGTCGGCCACGGCCTCGAGTCCCCCGGCAAGCATCACGAGCCAGCAGGCAACCACGCGCTCGCGGCGCTGATCGAGGACGACGCCGGTGATGTGCCATACGGCACCGAGCAGGAGGAAGAGCAGCGGCACGCGGGACAGCTCCAGCACCGTGAAGGGGCTCGCGCCGGTCCACCGCGAGACGGCGCCGAGCACATCGAAGAACGCTGGCAAGTAGCGACCGTCCTGCGGCGCCGTGGTGAACGGATTCGCCAGGAGCCAGTGTCCCCCCGCCGCCTCCCGCACGAACGCCGTGTAGGCGAGCCAGTCCTTCGGGTTGTAGCCGATGGGCGGCAGGACGCCGCCGGCCGTCGGCGCTCCGCCGAGCGACGCCGCCCACGGCAGCGCGCGCAGGACGGCGGAGATGGCGGGCGCGAGCCAGAGCGTCCAGGGTGGCCGGTCCGTCACGGCGTCCCCGGCTACGTCCCGCCGCGGCGCGCTGTCAAGGAACGATGCTGCCGCGCCGTGCCGAAAAGCGAAGCCCCCGGGTCCCATTCGAGACCCGGGGGCTCCTGATCGAATCTGGACCTAGCTAGACGCTAGTTATGCGCGTTGAACGTACCCGGGAGGGATACGGCGCCAGGGCCAGGCAGGTCGGCAGCGAAGTTGACCAGCCCGTTGGCGGTCGACGCGATGCAGAAGACGGATGCCAGCGTCGCCGTGGCGTCTGCGCCGGTGGTGATCGGGCCGGCCGCGACGCCGTTCTCGATGATGGTTTGACAGGTCGGCTGGCCGAAGCACCCATTGGTGCCGGGGCTTCCCCCCTGGCCGGGGCAGAACGTGCCGGTGGCATTGTTCGCGTTGGCAATGCCCGTGGTGAGTGGCGAGAGATCGACCGCGATCGGGCCGACGATCGTGCCGTCCACGCAGCCGTCGTGCCCGGGGACGCCGGCCTGGCAGTCCTTCGGAGGGGCGCCGACGCCGCCGGTCAGGCAGTCACGCGTGTAGCCGAGCGAGTCCGTGGTCGTGCAGGCCTGGGTCGCACGCGGGCCGCGGTCGCAGAAGCCATGCGCCGGGCTAGCCGGGCTGCCGCTGAGGATCGCGCCGGTACCGCCGGCGCCGGCGCGGCACGCCGGGCACGGCTGCGCCACGTTGCCCGTGAGGTACGTGGTGGAGGTGAGCGAGACGTTCGTGCTCGAGGTGCCGGTGGAGAGGTCGAGCGTACCGCTCGCATTGGAGGTGAAGGTGTTCAGCACGCAGGTGGTCAGGTTGGGCAGGGACGTGTTGGGGATCGGCAGCGGCGTGCCGAAGTTGCAGCCCGTGGCCGTGCAGTCGGGGGCCGAGCTGTTCACGGGAGGCGTGGTGTTCGTCGAGGAGATCGTGCAGCTCGTTCCCACGCAGGCCAGAGCGAAGCGGCTCTGCGAGCCGTCGGGCGTCGGGCCCTCTCCCACGGTCGAGGCGCCGCCCCCGATGTTGAGACCACCGCAATGGAGGGTCTTGATCACAGTGTTGGACCCGTCCCGCGCCGAACCGCAGGTGCCACCCGGGAGGCCGTTGGCGAAGTCGAGGATGGTCGGGGGCGGCGGCGGGGTCGTCAGGTTGAAGATGTCGAGCGCGAAGGCGTCGACCTTGGCCTCCATGGCAGCGACGTCGATGGGGGTCAGGCAGTCGTTCGGGACCTTCGCATAGAGCTTCGCGAAGCAGCCCTTCGTCGGGTCGGCGCCGCCGTCGAACTTGTCCGTTGCCTTCTGGAGGCAGGCGGGGTCGACCGGGAGGTTCTTGCCGGCCGCCTTGTTGTAGCAGCCGAGCACCGCCTTCACCTTGTTGGCGACGCACTTCTTCTTGCCCGCCGAGCACTTGCTCAGCACGGGCGCCGGGTAGCCGGGATCGAGCTCTTGCACCACGTCGAGCACGAAGGCGTCCGACTTGTTCTCGAGGAGCGCGATGAATCCGCTACCACTGGTCGGGCAGGGCGACTTCACCAGGTCCTTCTCGGCCTTGTCCATGCAGCCCTTGGCCGGGAGCGTGAACTTCTGCTCGGCCTTCGTGATGCATGCCGGATCGACCGGCACGTTCTTGCCCTCGGCCTTGTTGTGACAGCCGAGGAAGGCGGTGGCCTTGCCGTTGACGCACTTGATCTGCGCCGCGCTACACTTGAACGTGGTCGGCGGCCCGGCCGCCTGCGCGCCGATCGCGCCGAGCAGGAGCGCCGCCGCCGACAGCGTGGCCGCCCCGTACATCGAGAATCTCTTCATACCTTGACCCCCCTCGTTTTTCTTGTGTTGGTTTGGTGAATCGACGTCTGACAGCGCGAGGTGTAAACCTGACCGGCGTTCGGCGTCAAGCAGCTTTTTCGAGAATTTGCATTCGCCTGAGACATCCCGCCCTTCCAGCGCGTCGCCGCGAGTATGGCAGGGGCTATACCCTCGAAAGTCTTGACAACCAGGGCGCCTCAGGCCATGTCAAACTGTACGGACCTGCGCCTCGCTGAACCGCCCGATCGCGATCCACCACCTCTCTCTGAGTAAGGAGATTCCATGCGATTCCTCCCGTGTAGCTGTAGCTTCCTCGCGCTGCTGGCGCTTCTCGCCGCTGCGCCCTCGACGAGCCGCGCCGCCGTCTGCTCCGACACGTCGGGCTTCGCGGCCGCGATGGAAGCCGTCGAGGCGGCCGTGCCCTGCGACGGCGCGGCCAAGCATGCGAAGTACGTGAAGTCGGCGAAGAAGGCGCTCGGTGGCGCACTCTCGGGGGCCTGCAAGAAGGCCTTCGTGAAGCGCTTCATCGCGAATTCCACGTGTGGCCGGGGTGGGTTCGAGGTCTGCTGCCAGGTCAACAAGAAAGGCAAGGACGTCAGCAAGGTCGTGAAGATCGGCAAGTGCAAGGGGACGACCTGCAGCGAACAGGCGCCGACCAGCGTCGGCGAGGGCTGCACGTCGAACGGCCTGTGCGCCACCACGACGACCACCAGCACGACGACCACCACGCTCAATGCGCCGGCGACCACCACGACGACGTCGTCCACCACCACGACGACGTGCCCCGGCGGCGTCTGCGTGCAGCTCAACCTCGACTTCACCAACGGTGCCGCCGGCGGCCAGTGTGGCACGGCGACGGACGCCTCCAACGCCGTCGTCAAGACTCTCACCTGCGGCGGCCTCAACATCGGCGGTGGCGCAACGACCATCCAGGAAGGCCCCACGCCCGACGGCGCGACGAACCGCTTCATGGTGAGCTGCGCCGACGTCAACTCGGTCTGCTCGCTCGCGCCGTACACGACCCCGCCTCCCGTCAACAGCGCTGCGCCGGACTGCAGCACCACGGGCTGCAACTTCGGCACGCCGCTGGAGATCCCGAATCCGAATCTGGCCAATCTCACGGTGTGTGTGCTGAACTCGTTCGCGGCGCCGGCGAGCGGCACCCTGAGCCTGGTCGACGGCACGTCGAGCACGAACGTATCCCTCACGTCCGACAACTACATCACGGGCAACCTGGCCCAGCCCTGTCCGCGATGCCGCGCCGACGCCGGTGGCACCGGCACGATCGTCAGCGGTAGCCAGGCCGCGCCTGCAACCGGATTCTGCGACCGTGGTCCGCGTACGGGTCAGGCGTGTACCTCGACGAACTCGATCGGCCTGACGCGCGACTGCCCGACCGGGGGTGCGGGGCCTGGCCTTCCGTGCGGGCCTTCCGACAAGTGCATCGACGGTACGCACGTGGGGCCGATCAGCGTCGACCTCACCCCGCTCTCCACGGGCACTGCAAGCAAGACCGACCCGGCCGGCAACTTCTGCCCCGGTCAGGGCGGAACGCCCGGGTCGCCGGGCTGCTTCGCTCAGCCGACGTGTCGCACGATCACCGAGACCGGCAAGCCCGCCGTCGGCCCGATCACGATCGGCACGCCGGCGAGCGCCACGCTCGCCTCGGTGTTCTGCATCGCGGCAACGCCCAACGGCCTGGTGAACTTCGCAGCCGATCTGCCGGGTCCCGGAGCCACCAGCCTGCCGGGCACGTTCATGACCAGCGAGCCCTGATCGGGCTGTAGGAAGCCGGCACGAAAGGGCCGGAAGCCTTCGGGCTTCCGGCCTTTTCTTTTGTCGGGAACCGGCGGCCCCGACGTCGACATCTGTCATTCGGCAAGCGGCCCCCGGGCCCTTTCCTTTTCCAGTCGGCGCAGTACCGCGCTGTCAGCCCTGCGGGTCGCCCTCCGAGAGTCCGCGCTGGAGCACGTGCGCTCCCCGGCTGACACCAGGCGGGATTCCGTCGATTTGTTCTTCCGTCGATTGCGAGACCTGTGGTAGCCCAGAGCCGAGACAGTCGAAGCGACTTTGTCAGATTCACGGACCGGACCGATCGGACCAACATCTAGGGGGGGGCTACCATGGTCCAGAAGCGAACCGCGACGTTCCTGTCCACCGTGGCCGCGCTGTGTCTGCTGAGCGGCGGGGCGTGGGCGGCGCAGAGCAAGTGCATCGTCAGCAAGAACAAGTGCATGTCGAAGAAGGCCGGCTCGCTGCTGAAATGCCACCAGAAGGCGGAGACGCCGGGCAAGTCGACCGATCCCAATTTCGGCGGCTGCGTCGACAAGGCCAAAGGGAAGTTCGACGGTGGCGCTGACCCGACCAAGGGCTGCTTCGAGAAGCTCGAGAACAAGTCGAACAACGACTGCATCACCTTCAACGACACGATGGCGGGCGAGACGAGCGTCGACGTCTGCGTCGACAAGATCGTGGCCGCGATAGATCCGGGCGCGGTGACTCAGACCAAGTGCGGCGTCGGCAAGAAGAAGTGCGTCGCCAAGAAGCTGAAGAGCATCCTCAAGTGCTACCAGAAGGCGGAGACGCCCGGGAAGCCGATGGACCCGAACACGGGCGGATGCATCGACAAGGCGATGGCGAAGTACGACGGCGGCGGCGATCCGTCGAAGGGCTGCTTCGTCAAGCTGGAGCAGAAGAACGGCAACGACTGCGTGGCGCCGATCGGCAACCAGGGCGCGCTCGAGGACATCGTCGACTCGTGCGCCGGCGCCTTCGTCGCGATCATCGAGACCCCCACCACGACCACGACGACCACGACCGTCGCGACCACGAGCACGACCACCACGACCAGCACCACCACGACCACGACGATCGCAACGACCACGACCACGACGACCACGGGCGGGACGACCACCACGACGATGGGCGGGTCGGCCGGCCCGGCCATCCTCGACTTCACCACGGGTCCCGCGGCCGGCGTCTGCGGCGAGACCCGCGATGGGTCCAACGTCCTCATCAAGAACCTCACCTGTGGTGGCCTCAACATCGGTGGTGGCGCCTCGACGGTGGCGGAAGGCCCGGTACCGAATGGCTCGACCAACCGGTTCGGGCTGAGCTGCACCGGGTCGAGCTGCACCGTCAGCTCGACCTCGACGATGCCCGCCGTCAACAGCACGCAGCCCGACTGCACCACCACGGGATGCAACTTCGGCGCGCCGCTGCCGATCCCCAACCTCTCCCTCACCAACCTAACTACCTGCGTGCTGAACACCTACCAGTCGGCGGCGGGCGGGACGCTCGATCTGTCGACCGGTGCGGCGGTGACGACCGCCGTGCTGACGTCCGACATCTACCTCACGGGCAACGTTGGACAGCCGTGCCCCGTGTGCCGTGCCGGCGTCGGCGGTACCGGCGCAGTCCTGAGCGGCACCCCGGCCAGCCCGGCGACGGGCTTCTGCGACCGCGGCCCGCGTGCGACCATGGCCTGCACCACCACGAACACGCAGGGCCTTTCGCGTGACTGCCTGACGGGCGGCGCCAATGGCGCGCACCCCTGCATGGCCGGCTCGCCTGGCAATGATAGCTGCATCGACGGCACGCACGTCGGTCCGATCACCGTGAACCTGTCGCCGCTCACCACCACCACCACCACGGTGACCAATGCGATGGGTAACTTCTGCCCCCTCCAGGGCGGAAACCCCGGGGCGCCCGGGTGCTTCGGCTCGGGAACGTGCCGCACCATCACCGAGAACGGCTCGCCGGCCGGCCCGATGACGACCGGAGTGCCGGCGAACGTGACTCTCGCATACGTCTTCTGCATCACCGCCACTCCGAACGGACTGGTGAACTTCGCAGCCGACCTGCCCGGCCCGGGCGCGGTGTCTCTGCCCGGTACGTTCACGGCGAACTGACCTCTTCTCTCCGCCGTGGCATGGCCCCGGAGCCCGAATCGGGCTCCGGGGCCGGCCGCGGTGCCGCATGGAGCGGCGACCTCGCCCGACCAGGAGCGCGCCGACCTCGCGTTGACACACCCGAGGAGCGCCTCCTATAGTCGAGGCCCGTAGCCAGTTCCGGAGATACGGCGCGCCCGGCGCCGTGACCGTGGCGGATGGCCGCCCACGGCTCCGAGACTGCGCTACGGTTTTTCGTTCATGCTCCCGGTGACGGTCGCCATTCTCTCCCCGCGCGCGCCCCCCGATCTGGCCGCGGGAATGGCCCCGCTCGGCCGGGAGGAGGCCGCGGGGGAGAGTGGATGACGAAGAGCGCGACGAGGACGAAGTACATCTTCGTGACCGGCGGCGTGGTGTCGTCGCTCGGCAAGGGGCTGGCCTCGGCCTCGATCGGCGCGCTGCTCGAGAGCCGCGGGCTGAAGGTCACGCATCCTGAAGATGGACCCGTACATCAACGTCGACCCGGGGACGATGAGCCCGTTCCAGCACGGCGAGGTGTTCGTCACCGACGACGGCGCCGAGACCGACCTCGACCTCGGGCACTACGAGCGCTTCCTGTCGACGCGCATGAGCCAGAAGAACAACTTCACCACCGGCCAGGTCTACGACGCGGTGATCGACCAGCGAGCGCCGCGGCGACTACCTCGGCGGCACGGTGCAGGTGATCCCGCACATCACCGACGAGATCAAGCGCCGCATCCTCGAAGCCGCGGAGGGCTACGACGTCTGCATCGGCGAGGTCGGCGGCACGGTCGGCGACATCGAGAGCCTGCCGTTCCTCGAAGCCATCCGCCAGTTCCGCTGGGACCGCGGCCGCGAGAACGTCCTCTACATCCACCTGACGCTGGTGCCGTTCATCTCCGCCGCCGGCGAGGTGAAGACCAAGCCGACGCAGCACAGCGTGAAGGAGCTCACCGGCCTCGGCATCCAGCCCGACATCCTGCTGTGCCGCACCGATCGCATCCCTCGAGCGCAAGATCAAGGCCAAGATCGCCCACTTCTGCAACGTCGACGAGAGCGCCGGTGATCACCGCCACGCGACGTCGACTGCATCTACGAGGTGCCGCTGGTGTTCCACGACGAGGGCCTCGACGAGCGCATCGTCGAGAAGCTCAACATCTGGACCGGCGCGCCCAACCTGCAGCAAGTGGCGCGAAGGTCGTGCAGACGGTGAAGCACCCGCGCGAGCACCGTGCGCATCGCCATGGTCGGCAAGTACGTCGACCTCGCCGACTCCTACAAGAGCCTCAACGAGGCGCTGGTGCACGGCGGCATCGCCAACGAGTGCCAGGTCGAGATCGACTACGTCGACTCGGAGAAGATCGAGCACCGACGGGCTGCCCGACAGCGGTGCACGCGCGCCGACGGCATCCTCGTGCCGATGGGCTTCGGGCCGCGCGGCACGGAGGGCAAGATCGCCGCGGTGCGCTACGCGCGCGAGGAGAAGGTGCCGTTCTTCGGCATCTGCTTCGGCATGCAGATGGCGGTCATCGAGTACGCGCCGCAACGTGTGCGGGCTCGAGCGGCGCCAACTCCAGCGAGGTCGACGCGCGCACGCCGCACCCGGTGATCGACCTGATGCCGGAGCAGCGCGCGCGTGACCACGCAAGGGCGGCACGATGCGCCTCGGCGCCTACCGCTGCGTGCTCGCGCGAGGACTCGCTGGCGCCCGCGCTCTACGGCAAGCACAAGATCAGCGAGCGCCATCGCCATCGCTACGAGTTCAACAACGCCTACCGCGAGCAGCTCGACGCAGCCGGGCTGATCCTCAGCGGCGTCTCGCCCGACGGCGAGTCTGGTCGAGATGATCGAGCTCGCCGACCATCCGTGGTTCTCGGCAGCCAGTTCCACCCCGAGTTCAAGTCGCGGCCGTTCGACTGCCATCCGCTGTTCAAGGGCTTCATCCGCGCCGCGCAGGCGCAGCGGGCGGCCGCGTCGCGAAGCACCGCTGCTCGGCGGTCTCAAGGTGGTCAAGCGCTAGGTGCCGGCCGTGGCCACCGGCACCGCGCGGGTCGGGTCGGTCACGCATCGGCGGCGGCGCGCCGCTCGCGTTCATCGGCGGGCCCTGCGTGATCGAGAGCCGCGACAGCGCGCTGCGCCACGCCGAGCGGCTGCGCGCCATCACCGCGGCGGCCGGGGTGCCGTTCATCTACAAGTCGTCCTTCGACAAGGCGAACCGCACCTCGCTCGCGTCGTTCCGCGGCGCCGGGCTCGAGGAGGGCTGCGCGTCCTCGCCGACGTGCGGCGCGAGATCGGCGTGCCGGTGCTCACCGACGTGCACGAGCGCGAGCAGGTCGCGCGGCGGCCGAGGTCGTCGACGTGCTGCAGACGCCGGCCTTCCTCTGCCGGCAGACCGACTTCCTGCTCGACGTGGCGCGCGCCGGGAAGCCGGTGAACGTGAAGAAGGGGCAGTTCCTGGCGCCGTGGGACATGGGGCCGCGTGCTCGAGAAGGTCGCGCTCCACCGGCAACCACGACCTGCTGGTCACCGAGCGCGGCGTTCAGCGTTCGGCTACAACAACCTGGTGGCCGACATGCGCGCGCTCGCGGTGCTGGCGGAGATCGGCTGCCCGGTGGTCTACGACGCCGGCCACAGCGTGCAGCTGCCGGGCGGCCAGGGCACGGCGTCGGGCGGCGACAGCGGCAGTTCATCCGACCGCTGGCGCGCGCCGCGGTGGCGGTCGGGCGTCGACGCGGTGTTCCTGGAGATGCACGAGGACCCGGACCGCGCCCTCTCCGACGGCGCGACGAGCGTGCGCCTGGACGAGCTGCCGGCGCTGCTGCGGCAGCTCGCCGCCATCGCGCGCGCGGTGCGCCCGCGCGACTGCGCCGCGAGCTCCGAACGCCAGCGCCGGGCCCGTCGCGTGCTCGACGTCGAGCGCGCCGGGATCGCGGCGGTGAGCGAGCGCCTGGGGCCGTCGTTCGACCGCGCCGTCGACGTCCTGCTCGCGTGCCGCGGCAAGGTGGTCGTCACCGGCATCGGCAAGTCCGGCATCGTCTGCCGCAAGATCGCCGCGACCCTCGCCAGCACCGGCACGCCGGCGCTCTTCCTGCACGCCGGCGAAGGCAGCCACGGCGATCTCGGGGTGCTCGCGGCGGGCGACGTGCTCCTCGCCGCCTCGTACAGCGGCGAGGCCGGGGAGATCCTGCGCCTGCTGCCGCTCGCGCAGCGCCTCGACCTCCCGCTGATCGCCCTCACCGGCGCGTCCGCCTCGACGCTGGCGCGCGCCGCCGACGTCGTGCTCGACGTGAGCGTGCCCGAGGAGGCCTGCCCGCTCGGCCTCGCGCCGACCGCCAGCACGACCGCGGCCTGGCGCTCGGCGACGCGCTGGCGGTGGCGCTGCTTCGAGGAGCGTGGCTTCACCGACCGACGACTTCGCGCTCCTCCATCCCGGCGGCGCGCTCGGCCGCCGGCTGCTGAGGGTCGAGGACCTGATGCATGGCGACGACGCGCTGCCGCTCGTGCGCGACGGTGCACGCTCGGCGAGAGCGTGGCGGAGATCAGCGACAAGCGCCTCGGGGTCACCGCGGTGGTCGACGCCGCCGGTGACCTCGTCGGCGTCATCACCGACGGCGACCTGCGCCGCGCCCTGGGGAGCGGCCGCGGACGTCCGCACGCTCGGCGCGCGCGACCTGATGACGGCCAGCCCGAAGACCATCGCCCGCTCCGCGCTCGCGGCGCAGGCCGTGGCGGTGATGGAGCGCTACCGCATCACCTCGCTGTTCGTGCTCGAGGACGGCACGCGCCGGCCCGTCGGCGTGATCCACCTGCACGACGTCCTGCGCGCCGGCGTCGTCTGATGGCCACCCATCCCGGCACGACGGCAACGCGCGAGCCGACGGTGGAGGAGCCGGCCCAGCCGAAGCGCCGGCGCTCGCTCTGGAAGCGCTTCCGCCGCGCCACCCGCGGGCCGCGCAACGCCGTGCTGGCGCGCGCCATCTGGGGAGTGGGACGTGCCGTCGGTGCGCTGCCGCCGCCGGCTGCCCTGGCGGTCGGCCGCGCGCTCGGCCGCGGCGCGCACGTGCTCCTCGGCACGCCGCGCCAGCTGGCCCGCCGGCACGTCGGCCAGGCCTTCCCGGAGCTCGACGGGGAGGCACGCGCACGGATCGTGCGTGCGACGTTCGAGCACGCCGGCGAGTCGTTCGTCGAGCTTGGCTTGTGGCGCCGCATCGCGCACGATTCCGGCTACGTGCTCGGCAACTTCGAGGTGCTCGACGAGGCACTCGCGGAAGGGCGCGGCACGATCGCCATCACCGGCCACGTCGGCAACTGGGAGCTGCTCGCCGCCACCGTGGCCGAGCGCGGCTATGGCCTGTCGGTGGTGGCGCGCCGCGTGAACGACGCCCGCTTCGACGCCCTGATCACGCGCTTCCGCGGCGACCGGGGCATGGAGATCCTGGTTCGGGATGCCCCCGATTTCCTCGCCCAGGTCCGGGCGGCGCTGGCGCGAGGCCACATCGTCGCCATCCTGATGGACCAGGACAGCCGCGGCGGCGGCGTGTTCGTTCCCTTCTTCGGGCGTCCGGCGCACACCCCGCCGGGCGCGGCCGTGCTTGCGCTCCGGACGCGGGCGCCCGTCGTCACCGTCTTCATCCGGAGGCGCCGCGAGGGCGGCCACTTGATCACCTTCGAGCGGGTGCCGATCGAGCAGGGGACGGGCCGCGGCCAGCTGACGGCCCTGACCGCGCGTTTCACCGCCGCGATCGAGGCGGCCATTCGCTTGTCGCCGGCGGAATGGGTGTGGTGGCATGAGCGCTGGCGCCGCCAGCCGGACGCCTGAGTCTCCACCGGGAGACGCCGGAGAGCGACCGCGGAAGCGGCGGGAGGGCGCAGCGGCACCTCCCTCACATCGAAGCGAGGCGAGGCGCCCCGGGCCCGACCGCCCGGGGCTCAATCTTTACTCCCTCCACCCCCCATGGTAGCTCTCGCGTCGCAGGGAGCTCCAATGCGAAGGTCACGGCTACGCGCCGGTCTGCTCGTCGTGGTAGCCATCGCCCTCGCGGGGCTCGGCTACCGGGTGTGGCGCAACGTGGCCGAGCGTACCCCGCGATCTCTCGAGGAGCTCGGCGTCGAGCTGCTCCCCGAGGTCGCGCAGCACATGCAGAACTTCCACCGCTTCAAGGTGAAGAACGGGCGGACGGAGTGGGAGATCAAGGCCGACGATGCGCGCTACTTCGAGAAGCAGAACGAGATCGTCGTGCGGTCGCCCGAGGTGACGATCTACACCGAGCAAGGGCAGCAACGCGCCTGGCTGACGAGCACGGAGGGGCATCTCGGACTGGACGCGGGGGGACGGGAGCTCGGATCGGTGGAGCTCCGCGGCTCCGTGGTCCTGTGGCTCGACGACCTCGAGCTGCACACCGACAGCGCCACCTACGACAAGTCGCGCGACCTCATCACCGCTCCCGGACCCGTCACCATCGTCGGCCGTTCGATGAACGTGCAGGCCAACGGCATGGAGGTCGACGTCACTCCGCAGCGCATCCGCCTGCACGACAACGTGCACACCCTGCTGAAGCCGAATGCCCAGGCGTCGTAGCGTGAGCGCGGCGGTCGTGCTCGCACTCGCCACGGCCGCCCAGCCTGCCGGTCCTCCGCCGGGGCAGGAGCCGCAGTCGAGCCCGTTCGGCTTCGACGGCCTCGGCAAGAGCAAGGAACCGATCAACGTGACGTCGGACAACCTCGAGTACGACTACAAGGCGAACGTGGTCGTCTATCGCGGCGCCGTGGAGGTGATACAGGGAGCGGTGAAGCTGACCAGCGACACCCTCACGGTCACCATGGTGAACGACAAGAAGGACGGCGACAAGAAGGCCGCCGCCGACAAGACGAACGCCGACAAGACGAGCGACAAGGCCGGAGATTCCCCGGCCGCCGATCCCGGCGGCGGAGCGGCGGCGCCGAGCAGTGACACCGGGCGGGTGCAGAACATCGTCGCGGCCGGCAACGTGCGCATCGACCAGGGGACGCGCTGGGCAGTGGGCGGTCAGGCGGTGTTCGATCAGGGACAGCGCACGCTGGTGCTGACCGAGAACCCGGTCCTGCACGACGGGCCCAACGTCGTCGCGGGTGATCGGGTGGTCGTGTTCCTGGACGAGAATCGCAGCATCGTCGAGGGCGGCCGCAAGCGCGTGAAGGCGGTGCTCTACCCGAACAGCAACGACACCAGCGGCGGCCAGGCCGGCACGCCGGCCAAGCCCAAGGCCAAGTCGGCGCCCGCGGCCACCGCGCGGAAGGCCCGGTGAACGGCACCGGCGCGGCGGTTCTCCAGGCCGAGCGGCTCACGAAGTCGTTCAGCGGTCGTTGCGTCGTCAAGGGCGTCACCATCGCCGTGCGCGCCGGCGAGGTGGTGGGACTGCTCGGACCCAACGGCGCCGGCAAGACGACCAGCTTTCACATGATCGTCGGGCTGCAGCATCCCGACAGCGGCGAGGTCTTCCTGAACGGCGAGAACCTGACCCAGCTGCCGATGTACGAGCGCGCCCGCCGGGGCATCGGCTACCTGCCGCAGGAAGCGTCGGTCTTCCGCAAGCTCACGGTCGAGGAGAACATCCTCGCGATCCTCGAGACCCTCAACCTCGGTGCCGAGCAGCGCCGCGAACGCCTCGGCTCGCTCCTCGAAGAGCTCGGCATCGCGCGCCTGGCGAAGAACAAGGCGTACTCACTGTCGGGCGGAGAGCGACGGCGGCTCGAGATCACCCGCGCTCTCGTCATCTCGCCGTCGTTCATGCTCCTCGACGAGCCATTCGCTGGCATCGACCCGATAGCGGTGGTTGACATTCAGAGCATAGTCACTCAGTTAAAGACGCGAGGCATCGGCGTCCTCATCACAGATCACAACGTGCGCGAAACCCTTGGCATCTGTGACCGCGCGTACATCGTCAGCGAAGGTGAGGTGCTTGAGGAGGGCGATCCCGCGCACATCGCCGCCAGCCGGCGGGCGCGCGAAATCTACCTCGGCGAGAAGTTCCGCCTGTAGCCGTTCCGATCCGACTCGATGATGGCCGACACCCGGCTCGTTCAGCAGCTGCGGATGACCCAGCAGCTCGTGATGACCCCGCAGCTGCGGCAGGCCATCAAGATACTCCAGGTGTCGCGCGCGGAGCTGGAGTCGCTCATCGACCAGGAGCTCACCGAGAACCCGGTGCTCGAGGAGCAGCAGACGACGGACGAGAAGGCCGAGCCCGAGGTGCCGACGGTCGACGGGCAGAGTGCCGGAGAGGAATGGCAGCCCGACAGCGCGCAGCCGGAGGTGCCGGAGGCGTCGAGCATCGACCAGATCGACTGGAAGGAGTTCGCCGAGAACTACAGCAACGACATTCACGGCTCGGTCGGCGGCTCGGCCAGCGACGACGACGACGAGCGACGGCCGGCTCTCGAGAACACCCTCGTCAAGCGAACGCTGCTGTCCGATCACCTGATGTGGCAGCTCCGGCTCTCCGATCTCCAGGACGCCGAGAAGGAGCTCGCCGCGCTCCTCATCGGGAGCCTCGATGCCGACGGCTACCTCACCATCTCGATCGAGGAGATCGCCTTCCTCGCCAACGTGTGGCCGCACCTCGAGGGAGTCGAGTCGGCACTCCGCCGCGTGCAGGACTTCGATCCGCCCGGCGTCGCCGCCCGCGACCTGCCCGAGTGCCTTTCCATCCAGCTCCGCCAGCTCGGGTTGCCCGACGAGTCGCTGCCGGCCCGGATCGTGCGCGATCATCTCCCGATGCTCGAGAGCCGGCGCTTCGACCGGCTCGCGAAGGAGCTGGGCGTCCCGTTCGAGCAGATCGCCGAGGCCACGAAGGTCATCTCGGTGCTCGAGCCCAAGCCGGGGCGCGACTACGGCGACGGCGATACGCGCTACGTCACCCCCGACGTCTTCATCCAGAAGGTCGGCGACGAGTTCGTCGTCACGCTGAACGAGGACGGCATGCCGCGGCTTCGGGTGTCGCCCTTCTACCGCCAGATGCTCGGCCACAACGGCTCGCCCGAGGCGAAGGGCTACATCCAGGAGAAGATGCGGGCGGCAGCCTGGCTGATCAAATCGATCCACCAGCGCCAGCGCACGCTCTACATGGTCACCTCGAGCATCGCGAAGTTCCAGCGCGAGTTTCTCGAGCGCGGCGTGTCGCAGCTCCGTCCCCTCGTGCTGAAGGACGTCGCGAACGACATCGGCATGCACGAGTCGACGGTCAGCCGCGCGACCGCCGGGAAGTACGTGCACACGCCGCAGGGCACGTTCGAGCTGAAGTACTTCTTCACCTCGAGCCTGCGCAGCGCGCACGGCGAGGAGGTCTCGGCCGAGAGCGTGAAGGCCAGGATCCAGGACATCATTGCCAAGGAGGACGGCCGCAAGCCGCTGAGCGACCAGTACATCGCGGAGCTACTCGGCAAGGAGCAGGTGGACATCGCGCGGCGCACCGTGGCGAAGTACCGGGAGCAGCTGGGCATTCTTCCATCGTCCAAGCGCAAGCAGGTGTACTAGGCCGCCGTCGGATGCCCGCCCGCGGAGGGGCTGATGCAGATCACGGTCACGTTCCGGCACGTCGATCCCACACCGGCGCTTCGTACGTACGCCGAGGAGAAGGTGACGAAGGTCGCCCGGAAGTACCTTCGCCGTCCCGGCGACGCCCACGTCATCCTGGGCGTGTCGAAGGAGCGCCACGTCGCCGAGATCACGCTCCAGGCGCAGCACGTGTCGATGTTCGCCAAGGAGACCACCCACGACCTCTACTCCGCCATCGACCTCGCGGTGGAGAAGCTCGAGCACCAGGTGCAGAAGCTGAAGGCGCGGCGGAGCGATCGCAAGGGCGCGGACACGCCGCGCGGCGGCGCGGTGTCCGACGGCCTCGAGCGCCCGGTCGCCCCGCGGCGGGTGGCCGAGACGCGGGGGGTGATCGAGACGCGGCGGGTGCCGGCGACGCCGATGTCGGTGGACGACGCGATCGGACGGCTGGAGCGCTCCGCCGACGAGTTTCTCGTGTTCACCAACGAAGCCGACCGGCGGCTGGCGGTCCTGTACCGTCGCCGGGACGGGCGCTACGGTCTCATCGTGGCCGCGGCGCGGCGGGGAAGAGGCACATGAAGATCGAGGAGATCCTCAGCGAGGACCTGGTCATCCCCAACCTCGATGCGCGCAACAAGACCGACGCTCTGGTCGAGCTGGCCAGCGCGGTGGCGCGCCGGCATTCCGAGCTCGAGCGCGAGCGCCTCGTGCAGGCCCTCGAGGATCGCGAGCGGCTGAACAGCACCGCGCTGGGCGACGGTGTGGCCATCCCGCACGGCAAGCTCCCGGGCATCAAGCGCGTCTTCGCCGCCTTCGCGCGCAGCCCGCAGGGCGTCGACTTCCAGTCCCTCGACGGCCGGCCGACGCATCTCTTCTTCCTGCTGGTGGCCCCCGAGGACTCGGCCGGGGCCCACCTGAAGGCGCTGGCCCGTATCTCGCGGCTCTTGAAGAACGAGGAGTTCCGCGCCCGGCTCATGCAGGCGCCCGACGCGCGGGCGCTGTGGGAGACCATCCGCGAGGAGGACGCGCGGTACTGAGCGTATGGTGACGGTCCGGGACCTGCTGGAGGCTCGCGCACCCGGCCTCGGCCTCGCGCTGGCGGCGGGCGCGCGCGGACTCGACCGCCCGATCGCGATGCCGCGGCTCCAGCAGCCGGGGCTCGCGCTCGCCGGCTTCCTGCCCCAGCTGCACCCCGATCGCATCCAGGTGCTCGGCAACAGCGAGATCAGCTACCTCGCCACCCTCGGGGCGCCGGCCGCGGAGCGCGTGGCTGCGGTGGCAGATGCCGGGGTGGCGTGCTTCGTGGTGACGAACGGGACGCCGGCACCCGCGGCCCTGACGCGATCGGCGGAGGCAGCGGGCGTTTCGGTGCTGCTCACGGCGACCCGGACCGGGGAGTTCATCCGTGCCGCCACGGCTTGGCTCGAGGAGCGGCTCGCGCCCGAGACCACGCTGCACGCGGGGCTGGTGGAGGTGCACGGGCTCGGCACGCTGATCCTGGGCGACAGCGGCATCGGCAAGAGCGAAGCGGCGCTCGACCTGGTGTCGCGCGGCCACCGTCTGGTGGCGGACGACGCGGTGCTCGTGCGCCGCATCTCGCCGAGCGTGCTGCGCGGCCGGACGGCGGAGCTGCTCGCCCATCACATGGAGATCCGCGGCCTCGGCGTGATCGACATCGAAGCCCTGTTCGGTACCCTGGCGACGCTCGACGACCGGCAGATCGACCTCGTGGTCGAGCTCACCGAGTGGAGCGACGACGCGGACCGGCTCGGGATCGAGGAGTCGACCTACACGCTGCTGGAAGTGGCGCTCCCGCTGGTGCGCATCCCCGTCCAGGCCGGTCGCACGCTCGGGCTCCTGATCGAGACCGCGGCCCGCAACCAGCTGCTCCGCTGGCGCGGCCGCCACAGCGCGGCCGAGTTCACCGAGCGGGTCGATCGCGCCGCCGCCGTGCGGCGCTCCCGCGGATGACCGCGCGCCGACGATGACCCCGGGTCTGCGCGCCGTGGTCGTCAGCGGGCTCTCCGGATCCGGCAAGAGCACCGCGCTCCGCGTCCTCGAGGACCTCGGCTTCTACTGCATCGACAACCTGCCCGTGGCGCTCCTGCCCCGCTTCCTCGAGCTGTGGGAGAGCTCGCGGGAGGACGTCGGGCGCGTCGCGCTCGGAATCGACGTCCGCGAGCGCCGCTTCCTCCACGAGGTTCCGCGAGTCTTCGAGGAGCTGCGCGCGGGCGGCGTGCAGCTCGAGGTCATCTATCTCGAGGCGAGCGACGACGTGCTCGTGCGTCGCTTCAGCGAGACGCGCCGGCCGCATCCGGCCGCCGAGGGCGGCACGCTGGCCGACGGCATCCGGCGCGAGCGCGAGGCCCTCGGGACCCTGCGCGGGATGGCCGACCGCATCATCGACACCAGCGCGTTCACGGTGCACGAGCTGCGCTCGGCGCTGCGCGCGCGCCTCGAGAGCCCGGAGTCGGGTGCGATGACGATCTCGCTGGTGTCGTTCGGCTACAAGTACGGCCTGCCGACCGACGCCGACCTGGCCCTCGACTGCCGCTTCCTCCCGAACCCGTTCTTCGTCGAGGATCTGCGTGCGAGGACCGGGCTGGACCCGGCGGTCGCCGAGTACGTCCTCGGCCGTCCCGACGCGGTCGAGTTCCTGGAGCACGTCCTCGCGCTGCTCCGCTTCACCCTGCCCCGCTACCAGCACGAGGGGAAGAGCTACCTCACCATCGCCGTCGGCTGCACGGGCGGACGCCACCGCTCGGTGGTGCTGGTCGAGGCGCTCCGCGCCCGGCTCACGGCGCTCGGCCACCGCGTGCTCGTGCGCCACCGCGACCTCGAAAGGTGACTCCGACCCGAGACTTCGTCTCGGGTCGGAAGGGAACGCCCGCACGGTTCATCGAGCTCCACTCTCGCTCTCCGTCCCGACCCGAGACGCAGTCTCGGGTCGGCTCTCTGCTTGCCCGGGTGCGGCGCCGAAGGTTAGGATCGCCCGGATGGTCGGTCTCGTCGTAGTGGGACACGGTCGGCTCGGCGAGGCCATGGTCGAGGCCCTGCAGAACATCGTCGGGCCGCTCGAGGGCGTCGAGGCGGTGACCAGTACGCCCGCCGCCGGCTGGCAGGACATCCTGGATGACATCCGCGCCGCCGTCCGGCGCGTCGACCGCGGGCAGGGCGTGCTCATCGTCACGGACATGCTGGGCGACACGCAGACCAACATGAGCGTGCTGGTGGCGCGCGAGACCGGTGCGCAGGTCGTGGCCGGGGTCAACATGCCCATGCTGGTCAAGCTGAGTAGCGTGCGGCGCGACATGGACGCCGCCGCGCTCGCGCAGTTCATCAAGCGGTACGGGCAGGAGCACATCTTCTGCGTCACGACGCCATGAGCGGCGGCACGCCGGATCACCACGCCACGCTGGAGATCAAGAACCGGCTCGGTCTGCACGCCCGCGCGGCGGTCCTGCTGGTGCAGACCGCGAACCGCTTCGAGGCCGAGGTCGCGATCACCAAGGACGGCCAGAGCGTGAACGGCCGCAGCATCATGGGGATCATGATGCTGGCGGCGGAGCAGGGCAGCACGATCGACGTCGACACCTCGGGGCCGCAGGCGGCGGAGGCGCTCGAGGCCATCCGCGAGCTGGTCGATGCGCGCTTCCACGAGCCGAGCTGACGCGAAGGCCAGGGCAGACGCGCGGCTTGCCGGGCCGGGAGGCGTTCGGTAAGGTCCGCCGCCATGCTCAAGGACTATGTCTTCACCTCCGAGTCGGTGAACGAGGGCCACCCCGACAAGGTGTGCGACCAGATCTCCGACGCCATCGTCGACACCCTGATCGCCCAGGACCCCGACAGCCGCATCGCCTGCGAGGCGCTCATCAAGACCGGCCTCGTGGTGGTGGCGGGCGAGATCACCAGCCAGGGCAAGGCGGAGTTCGGCGAGGTCGCCAAGGGCGTCATCCGCGACATCGGCTACACGACCCCCGAGAGCGGCTTCAACTGTGACAGCTGCGCGGTGGTCGTCGCGGTCGAGAAGCAATCGCCCGACATCTCCCAGGGCGTCACCGAGGGCCAGGGCCTGTTCAAGGAGCAGGGAGCGGGCGACCAGGGAATGATGTTCGGCTACGCCTGCGACGAGACCAAGGAGTACATGCCGTTCGCGATCTACGCCGCGCACCGCATCGGACAGCAGCTTGCCGAGTCGCGCAAATCGGGCCAGCTGCCCTTCCTGCTCCCCGACGGCAAGTGCCAGGTATCCGTCGAGTACCGGGACAACAAGGCCGTGCGCGCGAAGACGGTCGTCGTGTCCTCGCAGCACCGCTCGGACGTCTCCCACTTGACTCTCAAGGAGGCGATCATCGAGGAGGTGGTGAAGAAGGTCGTGCCGCCGGAGTTCCTCGACCGCGAGACCGTGTACTACATCAACCCGACCGGCAAGTTCTGCGTCGGCGGTCCGCAGGGCGACTGCGGCCTCACCGGCCGCAAGATCATCGTCGACACCTACGGCGGCTACGGGCGGCACGGGGGCGGCGCGTTCAGCGGGAAGGATCCGAGCAAGGTCGACCGGAGCGCCGCCTACTTCGCCCGCTACGTCGCGAAGAACGTGGTGGCGGCCGAGCTTGCGGCGCGCTGCGAGCTGCAGGTGGCCTACGCCATCGGAGTCGCAGATCCGGTCTCGGTGCTGGTCGATACCTTCGGCACCGGCGTCGTGCCGGACGAGAAGATCGGCGCCCTGGTGCGGGAGCTGTTCGACTTCAAGCCCGCCTCGCTGATCCGCACCCTGGGCCTGAAGCGCCCCATCTACCGCCGGACGGCGGCCTACGGGCACTTCGGGCGCGTCCCCGACGGACCGCACTTCACCTGGGAGCGCACCGACCGGGTGGACGATCTCCGCGGCGCGGCGGGTCTCGGCAAGCGGTCCTAGCACCGCGGCGTGCGGGCGGCCTGCGCGAGCCGTCCGCGGACTGGCGTCGCCTCCGTGACCGGGCCAGTATCTCCCGACCATGGGGAGTGGGCCCGATCCGCTGGAGCAGCGCCGCGCGCAGATGTTCAGCACCCTCGCGCCCGAGCAGCTGGCGCGTATCGCCTCCGTGGGCGCACGCCGGCAATTGCGTCGAGGGGAGGTCCTCTACGATCAGGGGGATCGGGAAATCCCCTTCTACGTCGTCACGCAGGGGACCCTCGAGACCGTGCGTCCCCACGACGCCATCGAGGACCCGATCTCCATCCTCGGCCCGGGCCAGTTCACGGGTGAGATGAACATGCTGACCGGCCGGCGCAGCCTCGTGCGCGTCCGCGCCCGCGAGGACGGCGAGGTGATCGAGGTGCGTCCCGAGGCGGTGCGCGCGCTGGTGCAGGTCGACTCGGAGCTGAGCGAGCTGCTCATGCGTGCGTTCATCCTCCGGCGTGTCAGCCTCATCGCGCGCGGGATGGGCGACGTGGTCCTGGTGGGATCGCACCACTCCTCCGACACGCTGCGGATCAAGGAGTTCCTGGTGCGCAACGGCCATCCGTACACCTATCTCGACGTGGATCAGCACGACGACGTCCAGGCGACGCTCGATCGCTTCCACGTCACGGTCGAGGAGATCCCGGTGATCATCTGCCGGGGCGTGAAGGTGCTCCGGAACCCGACGCCGGAGAAGCTCGCGGACTGCCTCGGCTTCAACCCGGACCTGCACGTCGAGGTCGTGCGTGATCTCCTGGTCGTGGGTGCCGGGCCGGCCGGGCTCGCGGCGGCGGTGTACGGCGCATCCGAGGGGCTGAGCGTCCAGGTGCTCGAGAGCCACGCGCCGGGCGGCCAGGCCGGCTCGAGCTCCAGGATCGAGAACTATCTCGGCTTCCCCACCGGCATCTCCGGCCAGGCGCTGGCCGGAAGGGCGTTCACCCAGGCGGAGAAGTTCGGCGCCGGCGTGGCGATCGCGCGCGCGGCGGGGAAGCTGCTCTGCGAGCGGAATCCCTACGCCGTGCAGCTCTCCACGGGCGAGGTGATGCACGCCCGGGCGGTCGTCATCGCCTCGGGCGCCCGGTACCGTAAGCTACCGCTGACCAAGCTGTCGATGTTCGAGGGAGCCGGGGTGTACTACGCCGCGTCCCAGATGGAGGCCCAGCTCTGCGTCGGCGAGGAGGTGATCGTCGTCGGCGGGGGCAACTCGGCCGGCCAAGCGGCGATCTTTCTCTCCGAGACCGCCAGTCGGGTGCACGTGCTGGTACGCTCGGACGGGCTCGGCGAGACCATGTCGCGCTATCTCGTCCGGCGCATCGAGGACAGCCCCCACGTCACGGTCCACACACGCACGGAGATCGAGTCGCTCGACGGAGACAGGTCGCTCGAGACCGTCCGCTGGCGGAATGCCGGCGGCGAGATCGAGTCCCACTCGATCCGGCACGTGTTCCTGATGACGGGTGCGGTTCCCAACACCGGGTGGGTCAAGGGATGCGTGACGCTGGACGACAAGGGCTTCGTCAAGACCGGCAGCGACCTCACGGCCGAGGAGCTGGCGGCGGCGCGCTGGCCGCTGCGGCGCGCGCCCTATCTGCTGGAGACCAGCCGCCCCGGCGTCTTCGCCGTGGGCGACGCCCGCGCGGGCAGCGTCAAGCGCGTGGCCTCGGCGGTGGGCGAGGGATCGATCTGCGTCCAGCTCTGCCACAAGGTACTGTCGGAATGACGTTCACGCCCGATCGGGCACCCAGTTGCCGTGGAACCCGAACGGCACCCGGTCGGGCAGGTGGATGGTCGCCAGCGGCGTGCCGGTGAAGTCCTGCGCGTGCAGGATGACCACGTCGCTGCGGCCGCTGCCGCCGTCGTAGACGTACGACAGCACCCAGCCATCGTCCTCCGCCGAATCGGGCGTGCGGGGCACGAAGACCGGCTCCAGAGTCACCCGATCCGACCCGTAGTGGTGCACCTCGGTGGTGCCGCGCTCGAGGTCGTACTTGAGCGCGGGGCCATGGCGGAGGGCGTCGAAGGTAGCGGCATAGCCGAAGCGATGGCGTCGGCCGACGAGCCGCTCGTCGTGGCGGGGGAACTCGATGGCGCGGTCGTCCATGCGCTGCTCGCGAGCCTGACCGCCGTCGGGGTCGAGCGTCCAGCGGGTGAGCACCGGGGGCCCCTCGCTGGGTCCCCGCTCGTCCGTCTCGAACATCCGCGGGTGGCGGACGGCGTCGAGGACGACCCGACCGTTCGGCAGATCGTAGGCATTCAGCGGATGGAAGACGTAGCAGGGCTCGATCTCGATCCAGCGGATCTGGTCCGCCGAGCCCTCACGGGGCAGCAGGCCGATGCGTGACGGATGTCCCGGGTTCCACTTGTAGGGGAGGGTCACTTCCGACATCGCCATCTCGAGATTGAAGGTGACCGGCAGGTCGAGCACCAGCACGTAGCGCTCGGTGAGGGCGCAGTCGTGGATCATGGGGCCGTCGGCCACCGGAACGTGGACCGTCCGGCGCACGCGGCCGTCCGTTCCGACGACGACGTAGCGCACGTGGTCCCATTCCCAGTAATAGGTCAGCGCGTGCAGCTCGCCGGTCACCGGGTCGCGCTTCGGGTGCGCCGTGAACGAGCCGTCGAGCGTGCCGTCGAAGTCCGACCGGCGCACCGTCTCGAGGTCGCTCGTCAGCTCGACCGGCAGGCCGCCCGCCTCGACGATGGCGAAGGTGCGTCCTCCGACGTCGAGCACGTTGGTGTTGGCGGTGCCGTCGCCCATGCCGTGCCGCGGGCCCTCGACCGCGGGCCACCCGAAGAACTCGGTCACCCGGTCGGAGCGTACCCAGCGCCGGCGATACCACTCGGCGCGGCCGTCGCGCAGCCGCACGCCGTGCACCATGCCGGGACCGGTGAACCAGTGATAGGTCGCGGCGTCCTCGTTGGGCAGCGGGTTGGGCCCGATGCGCAGGAAGCGGCCGGCCAGCTCCGGCGGGATCGTCCCGGTCACGCGCAGCTCGTGCGCGGTGACCTCGTCGGGCACCGGCGCGAAGTTTCCGGCGAGATAGCTATTCGACGTGTCGGTCATCGGGGCTTCCTCCTGAGCGGGCGTTGCGCGGTTCTCGGCGTGCTCCGGGGTGACGCCGGGGGCGCGGGGCGTACCCCGAGGAGCACGTCGTGCATGACGCGGAGCGTGGGATCGAGTTCGCGGTCGCCGGCGCCTTGCAGGGCGCCCTGGAGCCAGAGCTGGGCGAGACCGTGGACCGAGGCCCAGACGACGGCGGCAAGGTGCACGGTGGGGACGTCGGGGTGGAAGCCCGATGCCTGCGCCGCCGCGACCAGCTCGCAGAGCTGGCCGAAGGCCCTGGCGCCGGCCTCGCGGTAGTCGGCGGACGTGGCGTCCACGCGCTCGGGATGGAACATGAGCGCGAAGACGCCGGGGCTGCCGAGCGCGAAGCCGACGTAGCCGCGGCCGGCCGCGGCCAGGCGCTCGAGGGCGGTGGCGCGGCGGGGCGCTCCGGCGACGGCCGCGGCCACCGAGTCGAACAGCTCGCGGAACCCGAGGGCCGCGACCGCGGACAGCAGGGTGGCCAGGGAGGGGAAGTGCCGTAGCGGCGCGCCGTGCGACAGCCCGCCGCGGCGGGCGATCTCGCGCAGCGTGAGAGGCTCGAGGCCGTCGGCGTCGAGCAGGCGGCGGGCGGTGGTGAGCAGGTGCTCGCGGGTGGGAAGCGCGACCGCCTCCATGTAGACGGTGTCTACTTCGGTCTGTAGACAGTGTCAACCGACCGTTCGGGCTTGACTCGGCAGATGCAACCGAAATATTCTAGCATCCGGATAGACGGATTTGAGCCGCGGCGATCCGTGGCCGACCCGAGAGGAGGACGCTCATGAGCCAGCCCGCCAAGGCGGTGCCCGCCGCCCCCGCCCGCCTGCCCTTCAAGGTGAAGGACCTCGGACTCGCCGAGCTCGGCCGCAAGGAGATCCGCCTCGCCGAGCAGGAGATGCCGGGTCTGATGGCGCTCCGGGCGCGGCACGCCGGAAAGAGGCCTCTCGCCGGCGCGCGCATCATGGGATCGCTCCACATGACGGTGCAGACGGCCGTGCTGATCGAGACCCTGGTGGACCTCGGCGCCGACGTCCGCTGGGTGTCGTGCAACATCTTCAGCACCCAGGACCCCGCCGCCGCGGCGGTGGCCGTCGGCCGCGAGGGCACCGTCGAGCGTCCGCAGGGTGTCGCCGTCTTCGCGTGGAAGGGTGAGACCCTCGAGGAATACTGGTGGTGCACCAACGAGGCGCTGGTGTGGCCCGATGGCGGCGGCCCCGATCTGATCGTCGACGACGGCGGTGATGCCACCCTGCTGGTGCACAAGGGCCTCGAGTTCGAGCGCGCCGGCGGCGTGCCCGCCTTCGACCCGGCGGGGGAGCCCGAGGAATGGGGCATCATCCTCGACCTGATCCGCCGCCTGCAGCGGGAAGCGCCCGATCAGTGGGAGCGCATCTCGACGAAGGTCCGCGGGGTCAGCGAGGAGACCACCACCGGCGTCCATCGCCTCTACGAGATGGCGAAGAAGGGCACGCTTCTCTTCCCCGCCATCAACGTGAACGACTCGGTCACCAAGTCGAAGTTCGACAACATCTACGGCTGCCGCCACTCGCTGCTCGACGGCCTGAACCGCGCCACCGACGTCATGCTGGGTGGCAAGATCGCCGTCGTGTGCGGGTTCGGCGAGGTGGGCAAGGGCTGCGCCGAGTCGCTGCGCGGGCAGGGCTGCCGCGTCGTGGTCACGGAGATCGATCCCATCTGCGCGCTGCAGGCCGCCATGCAGGGCTACGAGGTGGCGATGCTCGAGGACTACGTCGAGAAGGCCGACGTCTTCGTCACCGCCACGGGAAACTTCCGCATCATCACCGCTGGCCACATGGCGCGCATGAAGGACAAGGCCATCGTCGGCAACATCGGCCACTTCGACAACGAGATCGACATGGCCGGGCTGGCGAAGACGCCGGGCATCGCGAGGGTGAACGTCAAGCCGCAGTACGACGAGTGGGTGTTCCCCGACGGCCACTCGGTGCTGATCCTCGCCGAGGGACGCCTGCTGAACCTGGGCTGTGCCACCGGTCACCCGTCGTTCGTGATGAGCGCGTCGTTCACCAACCAGGTCCTGGCCCAGCTCGAGCTGTGGCAGCACCCCGGTCGCTACGAGAAGCGCGTCTACATGCTCCCGAAGCAGCTCGACGAGGAGGTGGCGCGCCTCCACCTGGACAAGCTGGGGGTGAAGCTCACGCAGCTCAGCCCCGAGCAGGCGGAGTACATCGGAGTCGCGGTCGAGGGGCCGTACAAGCCGGAGCACTACCGCTACTGAGCGATCGCGGCGCGCTCACGACGCGCTCACACGAGGAGCGCGCCCACGGTGTCGGCAAAGCGCAGCCCGCGCGGGGTGAGGCGCAGGCGGCCGTCGCTGCTCCCGACGAGACCGTCGCGCGTGAGCCCCGCGAGCTGGGGAAACGCGGCGGCGAGCGCGATCCCGAAGCGGCGCTCGAACTCCGCGACGTCGACGCCGGCGAGGCGGCGCAGTCCGGTGATGACGAAGTCGCCGCGCGCCTGCGCCTCGACGAGGTGCTCCTCGCCCGCGACGGCGGTGCCGTGCTGCGCGACGGCGGCGCGCCAGTGCTGCGGTAGCCGCAGGTTCCACCAGCGCCGGCCGGTCGTCCCGGTGGCGCAGAACGAGTGCGCGCCCGGCCCCAGACCCAGGTAGTCCGATCCGTCCCAGTAGGTCGTGTTGTGGCGCGACTCGAAGCCGGCCCGCGCCCAGCTGGATATCTCGTAGCGCGCGAACCCGGCGACCGTGAGGCGATCTGCGGCGACCTCGGCCATCGCGCTCTCCAGGTCGTCGTCGGCGGCGGCGAGCCGGCCCTGCGATCGCCAGGCATGAAACGGCGTCCCCTCCTCCCACGTGAGCGCGTACGCCGACACGTGTTCGGGGGCGAGCGCGACGGCCTGTGCAAGGTCGTCCTGCCACATCGCGAGGGTCTGGCCGGGGACGGCGAAGATGAGGTCCAGGCTCAGGTTGGCGAATCTCGCCGCGCGAGCCGCCGCCACCGCGCTCCGGGTCTCGTCGGGTGAATGGTCGCGTCCCAGCGTGCGCAGCACCGCGGGATGAAACGACTGGGCGCCGAGCGACAGCCGCGTCACCCCGGCCTCATGGTAGGCGGCGAGGCGGTCGCCGGTGAGGGTGCCGGGGTTGGCCTCCAAGGTGACCTCGGCGCTGGCCTCGAGTCCGTGCCGCCGCGCGCCCGCGAGCAGGGAGGCGACGGTTGCGGGCGACAGGAGCGACGGCGTTCCGCCGCCGAGATACAGGCTGCGCATGGATCGGCCGCGCCATTCCGCGCGCGCGGCCCATGCCGCCAGCTCGGCGAGGTACGCCGCGAGGTCGTCCGCCTCCGGGGGCGTGGAGGCGGCGTGGACGTTGAAGTCGCAGTACGGACAGACGTGCCGGCACCAGGGCACGTGCACGTAGACGGCGTACGGTGCCGGCATCGCGGCTCACCGATAGCGGCGCACGAGCCCGACGACCACCCCGCGAATCTCCACCTCGTCCTCGCGCGCGACGATGGGCTCCACTCGCTCGTTGGCCGGGACGAGATGTACCCGCCCGCGCCGCCGCGAGAGTCGCTTCACGGTGGCTTCCCCGCGCACGAGCGCGACGACGGTGGCGCCGTTCGGGGCGTCGGCGCGCGACTCGACGACGATCACGTCGCCCTCGAGGATGCCGTCGCCGATCATGGAGTCGCCGATCACGCGCAGGGCGAAGGTCTCGCCGCGGCCGAGGAGGTCCTCGGGCAGCAGGATCGTCTCGCTCACCTCGACGGGCTCGATCGGATTGCCGGCGGCGACCCGCCCCAGCAGCGGGACGTTGATCGCACGCCCGTCTGCGGTCCGGTCGATCACCTCCGCGGAGCGGCTCTGGCGTGCGCGGCGCCGGATGGCGCCACGGCCCTCGAGGCGCGTGAGATGCTTGTGCACGGTGGCCAGCGAGGTCACGCCGAGATGACGGCCGATCTCCTCGAGCGACGGACCGTAGCCGTGCTCCCGCATGTAGCCGCGGAGGTAGTCGAGGACCTGCTTCTGCCGCCGCGTCACCACCTCCCCCTTCATAGGCAAAGAAAAGACGAAGCTCAACCGTTCCGCTGCCGGATCTTGCCGGCGGGTCCCGAGAGCCGCAGACTCGGCCATCACTGCGATGCGGAGGGTCATCAATGTGGCGTACGGCGTTCTTCGTCATGCTCGTCGGTGTGGCTGCGATGGCGAGGCCTCGCATAGCGGACGCCGCCTATGGCAGTGTCACCTGCTGCTTCGCCGCCTCGATCATCGACGGTGCGCCGCCGCGACCGGCCTGCATCGTACTCAACGTGCGCGCGCGCGTGCGCCCGAAGGCGCGGGCCCGCCTGGTCTGCCGCCTCGTCGGCGGCCGGCCGCAGCCGCGCGCGGTGCACTGATTCTCGCTCTCCTCCTGGGAGTCGGCGCGCGTGTCGCTGCGCAGGCGCCGGGCGACGTTCAGCCCTATGGCGACGGGTCGCCGCCGCCCGACGCCGGCATCTCGGCTCCGCCGCCCCCGCCCGACGAAGGGCCGGCCGCCGCAACGACTCCCGACGAACCCGAGATGTCGGAGCCGGCGCCCCCGCCCGCGCCCCCCGCGATGCCCACCGCGCCGGCGCCAGCCGAGGCCCCGGTACCCGACGCTTCTGCCCCCCCCACGCCGGCGCCCGCCGCGCCGCCACCTGCCGTCGCCGTCCCTGCGACCGGCACGAGCCCGGCCGCTGCGCCCGCTGCGACTCCGCCGGCACCCGCGGCCGGCGCCCCAGTGCCCGCGCCGAACCCGGCGCCTCCGCCCGGCCTCACGAACGTCCCCGCGCCAGCGGCCGCTCCGATGCTGGGTACGATTCCCTCGCCGACCATCCCACCGGCGCCCGCGGTCCCCGCGTCGGCTCCGGTGGCTGCGGGCGTTCCCGCAGCCACCGGTCCTACCGGACCCGGCACGGCTCCCGCACCCGGGCCCGGCGTTCCGCCGGCGGCAGCGATGCGAACGTCGGTGCCCAAGGCGGTCCCCTCGTCTCCGCCAGGGGCCCACACCGGACCAGGCGGGCTCCCTCTGCTACTGCCAGGCGGGGTGGGCGCGCCTGCACCGACCGGGCGCCACGCGCCGGTCGTGCCTCCGCCATCACCGGCCACGGCCACCCTCCCGGCACCGACCGGTCCTCGCACGCCCGCGCCCGCGGCCGCGGCTGCGCCATCCGAGGGGACGGGGCCCGGTGCGCCGCAGCGCGACATCAGCCTCAAGGGTGATCGCCTGACCGTCCGGGTCACCGCCGTGTCCCTCGACGAGGTGCTCGCGACCATCGCCGAGCAGAGCAACGCCGAGATCAGGGGATCGGTGCTCGCCCAGCGCGACGTCACCACGGACTTCGAGAATGTCCCGGTGCAGGACGGCCTGCATCGGATTCTCGGCGATCAGAACTTCCTCCTCACCTATCGCGAGGACGGTACGCTGCGCACCATGACGCTCCTCGGCGGGCCGGAGACGGCACCGCCGCCGACCCGGGTGGTCAAGGCCGGCTCGGGCGGTCCGGCGACGCAGCCCCCCACGGTGGCAGAGCTGATGCAGCGAGCCATCCCGGTTCCGGCCGGCAGCAAGCTGGCGCGCTTCCTCGGGCACGATACCGCGACGCTTCAGCAGCTCGCCGACGTCGCGCGCAGCCAGGACGACGTCGGTCTTCGCATGGAGGCGATGCGCGCCGGAGTGGGTGCCATCGACTCGCAGCAGGACCTGCGGGCCGCCACCGTCAAGTCACTCGGCGAGGTGGACGACGCCACCCTCGAGAACCTGGTGCAAGGAATGGCGGGCGATCGCGCCCGGGAGATGGTGTCGCAGCTCGCGACGCTGTCTCACACCAGCGAGATCCGTACCCGCCTGCTCAGAGTGCTTCGCAGCATGAACGCCTCGGGGCCTGGCAGCGCGGCCCCGCCCACACCCTGAGTCCTCACGACCTCGGCGCCGTGGCGGAGGCGGCTCCGGGCGCTTGCCGGCGCGTCCGCTCGTAGCGCCGGTAGCGGGCCACGGCGGCGTTGTGGCGCGCGAGGTCGACGTTGAACTCGTGCGAGCCGTCACCGCGAGCGACGAAGTAGAGGTAGGGCACGGGGGCCGGATCCACCGCGGCTTCGAGCGAGGCACGTCCGGGGTTGGCGATCGGCGTCGGCGGCAGGCCCTGCATGATGTAGGTGTTGTGTGACGTCGGGCGAGCGAGGTCGGCGCGCGTGATGCGCCGGTTGCCGTCGGTGCGGTCGTAGAGCACCGTTGGATCGGCCTGCAGCGGCATGCCGCGCTTCAGCCGGTTCAGGAAGACGGCGGCGACCAGTGGTCGTTCGTCGGGCCGCGCCGTCTCCTCCTCGACGAGCGACGCGAGGACGACCGCCTGCTGCGGATCCAGGCCGACCCGCGCGGCTCGCTCGGCCAGGTCGGGAGTGAAGACCTCGTGGAAGCGGCGGATCATGGTGTGCAGGACGCGTTCGGGCTGGGTGCCCAGGGGGAACGAGTAGGTGTCCGGGAAGAGGTACCCTTCCGCACCCGTGGGTGGCAGACCCTCCGCTGCCAGGAAGTGGGGGTCCGCCAGGAGCCCGCGGAAGGCTTCCTCGGAGCCGAGACCGGCGGCAGCGAGCGCGGCGATCACCTGCTGGACCGTCGTGCCCTCCGGGAGGGTCACGGCGTGCAGCGCATCGGCGGGCCCGGTGAGCCGGGCGAGCAGCTCTCGCGGCGAGAGAGGCTGCGTCAAGCGAAACTCCCCCCAGTGCACGTTACGGTCCTGTCCCGTGAGGTGCGCCCACAGGACGAACAGCCGGGGGTGGCGCAGGACTCCCTGGGCGGCCAGGTCGCCTGCCACGTCGCCGAGGCGCTGGTGCTCGTGAACGGTCACGGTGACCGGCTCGGGCATCGCGGGACCGCTCTGGTAGAGGAGCAGCGCGGTGCTCCCCGTCACCACGACGAGCGTCGCCGCGACGGCGGACGCGATTGCTGCGAGCCGGCGTCGAGTCACACTGGCCTTGCGAGGTATGATTCGAGAATGATTGCCGCGGCTTCCTGATCCACCACCGCTCGCCTTCTCGCCGAGGAGAGCCCGGCAGCGCGCAGGGAGCTCTCGGCCTCGAAGGTGGTGAGCCGCTCGTCCCACAGCTCGACGGGAAGCCCGAGATGCGAGCCGATGCGCTCGGCGAATGCCCGCACGCGCCGTGCCTGCGGGCCTTCGGTCCCGTCCATGTTGAGGGGCAGCCCGACGACCAGCCTGGCCGGCTCGTACGGACCCAGGGCGTGCGCGATCGCTTCGAGGTCTCGCCGACCTCCCATCCGGCGTACCAGACCGACTCCGCGCACCGTGAGTTCCAGCTCATCGCAGACGGCGAGCCCGATGCGCGCGTCGCCCACGTCGAGCGCTGCAAGGCGCATGGTCTTCGTGGTAGCACCCCCCTCGCCGAAGGGGCAAACCGCGGCGTCCGGACGCAGCGTCGGGCCGCGAACGTTGACAAGGTCCCATCCCTTTGGCAGGGTGCGCGAAACCTAGCGATTCCAGCGTCGCGTTCCCCAGCGCGGCGATCGGAGGACCGACAGATGATGTCGAGACGCCGAAGCCACGTAGGGGTGTCACAGCACGGAGTGCGTTCCGTCGTTTTCCTGTGCGTGACGACCTTGCTGATGCCCTCCCTCGCTGGCGCTCGCAGCAGGCGCAGCGCGGGTGCGGGGCCGGACAGCCTCGGCGAGGAGGAGTCGCGCCGCGACACCACGACGCCGGCCGCGACCTTCGACGACGGGACTCCGGGATCGGCGGAGCCCGGTCCGTCCGACGTGCCGGCAGAGCCGCCCGCGACACACGAGAGCCGCTCCGAAGCCACGTTCGGCGTCTCGGGTGAGGTCGACGAGCACGTCCACATACGCCGGGGTGACACGCTCGAGCACATCCTTCTGCTGAAGGGGCTGGGCGCCGCGGAGTCGGCGCCGTGGCTGCGCGCCGCGCAGGGGGTATACGATCTGCGGCTGGTGCAGCCGAAGCGGGGATTCTCCCTCAAGTTCGACCGCGCCACGCGCCAGCTCGAGTCGGTGCGGTACGAGATCGACGGTCGCTCGCTGCTCGTGCTCCAGCGCGGCGCCGACGGCTACACCGTCACCGGGCATCGCGAGGCGCTGCCCTACTTCGTGGAGGTGAAGGGCGCGGCCGGGCGGATCGAGCGCGGCCTGCGCGAGGACACGATGGAGGCGGGGGTGCCGCCGGGCATCGCCTCGGAGATGGTCGACATCTTCGGCTGGGACCTCGACGTCGGAGCCCGTCTCGCGCCCGGGGACGAGTTCCGTGTCATCTACGAAAACCTGTGGGAGACCGGAAAGTCGGAGGCGACCCCGGGCAAGATCCTCGGCGCCGAGATCATCACGCGCGGCCAGCCGCTCACCGCGGTGCTCTTCGAGAGCGAGGACGGCTCCGGCGGCTACTATCGACCCGACGGAGGGGCGCTGTCGCGCGACTTCCTGCGCTATCCCCTCGAATACCGCGAGATCAGCTCCGAGTTCTCCATGAACCGCTATCATCCCATCCTGCACCGCTGGCGGCCGCACATGGGGGTCGATCTGGCGGCACCTCGCGGAACTCCGGTGCGGGCGGTGGCCGACGGCTGGGTGAAGGACGCCGGCTGGATGGGAGGACTCGGACGCGCGGTGCGTCTCGAGCACATGGGTGACCGCGTCACCACCTATGGCCACCTCGTCGAGGTCGCCCCCGGCATCAAGGAGGGGGTCACGGTCGAGCAGGGTCAGGTGATCGGCTACGTGGGCTCCACGGGCCTCGCCACCGGCAACCACCTGCACTACGAGGTCGAGGAAGGCGGGACCGTGCTCGATCCCATGGAGTTCCAGGCCGAGCCCGATTCGCCGGTGGCCGACCAGCAGCGCCGGGCGTTCGACAGGGTGCGCGCGAAGGTGACGCGCTCGCTCGCGAGCCTGACGGTGAACGATCGGCCGACGGCGGTGTCGCTCTCGGCGGCCGAAGTGCCCTCGGAGTAGGCGACGCGCTATCGGGAGGGACCTCGCCCGCGGCTCTTCGCGCACCGCGGGGCCTCCGGCACCCATCCCGAGAACACCCTCGAGAGCTTCGCGGCGGCCCTCGCGGCCGGCGCCGAGCGGCTCGAGCTCGACGTCCATGCGACGGCCGACGGCCACGTCGTCGTGCTGCACGACCCCACGCTCGATCGCACGACCGACGGCCGGGGTGCGGTTCGCGAGCGCACCCTCGCCGAGGTGAAGGCACTCGATGCCGGGTACCAGTTCGCCGGCGCGGACGGCGGCCACCCCTGGCGAGGTCGCGGGGTGCAGGTGCCCACCCTCGACGAGCTCCTGGCGGCGCATCCGGGCGTACCGCTCAACATCGAGTTGAAGCAGGAGGAGCCGGCCATCGTGGGTGACGTCCTGGCCGCGCTCGACCGTCACGCGGCGCGCGAGCGCACGCTGCTCGCCGCCGAGCACGCGCCGATCATGACGAGCATCCGCGCCCAGGCCCCCGACATCCTGACCAGCTGCTCGGCGGCCGAGGTGGCCGACTTCGTCTTCCGCGTGCGTGACGGCAACCTCGAGGGCTGGACGCCGCCCGGCCTCGCGCTCCAGGTACCCCCGAGCTACCAGGGCATCGACATCGTCACGGCCGACTCCGTGGCCGCGGCCCACCGTCTCGGGCTCGAGGTGCACGTCTGGACGATCGACGCCGCCGCCGAGATGGACGCGCTGCTCGACCTCGGCGTCGACGGCATCATGACGAACCTGCCCGCGCTCGGCATGGCGGTGTTCCGCCGCCGCGGTCTGCGCTAGGCCGCGCGCACGGCAGAGCGCCCGGCTGCTCAGCGCCGCGTCTGCGCGATGAGACGCAGGAGACCGTCGTGCAGCACCCCGTTCGACGCGATCATGCCCGGTCGCAGCGGCGACGGCTGGTTGAAGACGAGCGGGCGGCCATCGAGCCCGGTGACGCGTCCGCCGGCTTCCTCGACCAGCAACGATCCGGCACAGATGTCCCACTCGTTCTTCGGCGTCAGCGTGAAGGTCGCGTCGCCGTGTCCCGTCGAGAGCTCGGCGAGCTTGAAGGCGACGCTGCCCGTGAGCACCACCTTGCAGTGCGGCTTGAACGCGTCCCACTCGCCCCGCTTGTCCTCGGAGCGGCTCGCGAGCACCTCGGCAGCGGCGACGTCACGCTGCGTGCTGACGTGTGCCGGGTCGCCGTTCACCGTCGTGCCCTGGCCGCGCACCGCGCAGTAGACGCGCTCGGCCGCGGGGTTGAGCTCGACCGCGACGATCGGCCGGCCGTCCTCGACCAGCGCGATGCAGACGCAGAACTCCGGAATCTGCTGGGTGAACTCCTTCGTGCCGTCGAGGGGGTCGACGATCCAGACCCTGCGCCGCTCGAGCCGCGCCGTCGAGTCGGCGGTCTCCTCCGACAGCCAGCCGTCCCCGGGAAACGCGCGCGAGATCATCTCGTGGATGCAGGAGTTCGACTCGCGGTCGGCGGCCGTGAGCGGATCGTCGTGGCCCTTCATCTCGACCGCCAGGTCGGTCTTGTAGTGCCGGCGGATGATGGCGCCGGCGGCGCGGGCCGCCTCCAGCGCCACGTCGCGCTCGCGCCCGAGCCCGCTCACTCTTTCGGCTCCTTCATGCCAGCCATCGCCGATTCCGTAGCAAGTCGGTCCGGATTTTCAAAGCCGGCGCGCCATGGCCTCGTCCTTGACGCACGCGCACCGAGCCACTACGCATGCGGCGGTGCGCATCCTCGTCCTGCTGCTCGCGACCGTCGGTGGCGTCGGCTACGTCCCGATGGTGCCGG
Organism: uncultured delta proteobacterium; assembly: GCA_963815115.1. GTDB lineage: Bacteria > Desulfobacterota > Binatia > DP-6 > DP-6 > CAVQLX01. The sequence continues at coordinate 683,223 of CAWFFN010000009.1, forward strand.
GCACCATCGGCTCGCTGGTCGCGCTGCCCCTGCTGCCGGTCCTGGCGGAGCTCCGTGCGCGCGCGCCGCTCGGCGGCTGGATCGCGGTCGCGCTGCTCCTCGCCGTCTCGGTGTGGGCCGCGGACCGTGCCGACCGCCTCCTTCCGGGACACGATCAGGGCTGCATCGTGATCGACGAGGTCGCCGGCATGGTCGTCGGCGGGCTTTTCGTACCCGGCACGTGGGGCGCCGCCGTGCTCGTCCTCATCCTCTTCCGCGTCCTCGACGTGCTGAAGCCGTGGCCGGCGAACCTGATCGACCGCCGCGTCCACTCGGGGCTGGGCGTCGTGGGCGACGATCTCGTCGCCGGCGCCTACGCCGGCGTCGCGGCGCGCCTCGTCCTGGCGGTCGCATGATCGAGCGCGCGGCCATCCTCTCGACCGGCGACGAGCTCACCACCGGGCGCATCCTCGACTCGAACGCGAGCTGGATCGCCGACAAGCTCTTCGAGATCGGCGTCGACGTCGTCTGCGTGCTCACGGTGGGCGACTGGCCGGAGCGGCTCGCATGGGCGTGGCGCCAGGCCCTCGCGCAGGCGGACGTGGTGATCTCGACGGGGGGCATCGGGCCCACGGCCGACGACCTCACCAGCGAGACGGTGGCCGGCGTGCTGGGCGTCCCGCTGGTCGAGGACTCCGCGTCCGCCGATCGCATCAGACGCTTCTTCGCGGCCAGCGGACGGCCGATGCCCGAGAACAATTTGAAGCAGGCCCTTCTCCCGGCGGGCGCCGTCGTGGTGCCGAACGCTCTCGGGACCGCACCCGGCTACCGCGTCGCGCACGCCGGGCGCACGGTCTTCGTCCTGCCCGGCGTGCCGCGCGAGATGAAGCCGATGATGGGGGAGACCGTGCTGCCGTGGCTGCGGGCGCAGCGCGGCGGCGACGTCTACCTGGCACGCACCTTCCAGACCTTCGGGGTCACCGAGTCCGGGCTGGACGAGCTGGTGGCGGGCGTCGTCGATCCCGCCGAGGGCCGGGTGTCGTTTCGCGCCAGCTTTCCCGAGGTGTCGGTTCGCGTCGTGGCGCACGGCGAGCCCGAGGTGGCTGCGTCGCGCCTGGCGGCGGTGGGCGACAGGCTGCGGGCGGCGATCGGCCCGTACTGCTACGGCGAGGGTGCGGTCACCATGGAGGAGACGGTGGGGGCACTGCTGCGCGAGCGCGGTCTCACCGTCGCCACCGCGGAGTCGTGCACGGGTGGTCTGGTCGCGCATCGCCTGACCAACGTTCCGGGCAGCTCGGCGTACGTGCGCGGTGCCGTGGTGGCGTATGCCAACGACGCCAAGCGCTCCCTGCTCGGCGTGTCGCAGGCGACGCTGGAGGCGCACGGCGCGGTGAGCGAGGAGACCGCGGCCGAGATGGCCGCCGGCGCCCGGCGCGCCCTCGGGTGCGACCTTGCCGTCTCGACGACCGGGGTCGCCGGACCCGACGGCGGCACGTCCGAGAAGCCGGTCGGGACCGTCTGCCTGGGGTTGGCCTCGGCGGACGGCACGGTTGCGGCGCGCTACCAGCTGTGGGGCACGAGGGACTGGGTGAAGCTCCTCGCCTCCCAGGTGGCGCTGGAGTGGATCCGCCGGCACCTCCTGGGGCTGCCGGTCCGCGAGCTGGCCCTGTTCCGGCCGAGGCGATAGCCCGCGAGCTCGTTTTAACCTTCCGCAGGTCCGGGCGTCTTCTGTAGAAGAAAGGAGACCCTGACCATGTGGACTCGCAACCTGCTCGCTGCCCTGGCCGCTCTGACGCTGTCGGCCACCCTGGTCCAGCCTGTGCCCGTGATGGCCGCCACGCATCACAAGCATCACGCGGCGCACCATAAGCACCACAAGTGCAAGTGCCCCTGCCCGTGCAAGCATCACCACCACAAGCACCACACGCATCACCATAAGGCCAAGAAGGCCGCCTGAGGGGTGAGGCGCCGCCTCGCGTGCTGGCGCCGGCGGCTCGGCATCTCCGGGGGCGACCGACCCGTGAGTTCGCGCGGTTCCGGGCCGCGGCGATAGTCCGCGCGCCCGTTTTAACCTTCCGCGGATCCGGGGCGTCTCCCGGGTAAGATAAGAAAGGAGAACCTCCTGATGAACGGTTCCAAGCTGAAGGCCGCGCTGGGCGCCCTCGCCCTCTCAACCTCCCTCGCTGCTTCGCCCGTGTTGGCGGCGGAGACAGTGCACCATCATCACACGCATCATCACTATCATCATCACGGCAAGAAGGCGTCCCACAAGTCCCACAAGAAGCACCACAGCCACAAGAAGCACGCGCACAAGCACGCGGCCAAGAAGGCCGCCTGAGCGGCGCCGCGCCGCCTCGCGTGCTAGTGCGGGCGGCGTGGACGACGCATCGCTCGTCGCCGGCACGCTCGCCGGGCGCCAGGAATGTTTCGAGGTGCTCGTCGAGCGGCATCAGCGCAGCATCCATGGGCTGGCGCACCGGTGGTTGGGCGATCACGCGGCAGCCGACGAGGTCGTGCAGGCCACCTTCGTGCAGGCCTACACGCACCTCGTCGACTTCCGCGGTGAGGCATCATTCAGGAGCTGGCTCTGTGGGATCGCGCTCAACCAGGCCCGTAGCCTCCAGCGCGCCCGGCGCCGCGAGCGCTCGGTACCGCTCGATGAGGTCCCCGAGGACGCCCTCCCACAGGTCGGCGAGCCGTCTGCGGGAAATGAAGCCCGCGATCGGCTCGTTCTCCTCGTTCAACGCCTGCCGCCGCGGCAGCGCGCCGTGGTCACCCTTCGCGTCGCGGCCGACCTTCCCTTCCGGGAGATCGCCCGGCTCGAGGGTATCAGCGAAAATTCCGCGAAAGTGAGCTATCATCACGCCGTGACCCGACTCCGACAATGGATGGGGCGGGGTTGATGTGGCGGTGGTTGACATGCTGGCGGCTGCGAGGCCGCCTGGTCGATCTCGCCTCGGGCGCTCTGCCTGCCGCCGAGCGAACGCCTGTCGAGCTGCACGTGGCCGGCTGCGCCCGGTGCCGTGACGCGCTCGCGGCGCTGCTCGAGGTGCCGGCCGCGCTCGGGTCGGAAGACCCGCCGGCGCTCGGCGAGGAGTTCTGGCAGGACCAGCGTCGGGCGATCATGCGGACCGTCCGCGATCTCCCGCCACCGGCCCGCGCCAGGCGGTGGTGGCTCCCGCTGGATCGGATCCCGAGGGTGGGGCGGCGGCCGTGGGTCACCTGGGCGCCCGCACTCGTGGCGGCGACGGCCGTTCTCGCGGTGGTGACGCTGCGAACCGAGATGCCATGGCGCGTTCCCGCAACTCCGCAGCAGGTCGACCGCCTGGACGATCCCGCGCTCCTCTCCCTGTCCGACCTGGCGGGAGACTCCGTCACCGATCCCGGCCTGGGCGTCGACGTGGTGTCGAATGATCAGCCGCTGCCCGAGCTGTCGGACGAGGAGCTCGATGCCCTGTCCCAGCTGGTCGGCGGGCACGGGAGGTAGTCCCTGCGGGTCGTGGCGGCGAGGCTCGGGTTGGCGCTGGCGCTGCTGGCCGCGGCGACGGTGCGGGCCGCGTCCCCCGCGCCGGCCCAGGATCGTGCCCGGACCTATCTCATGATGCGGCTGGTCGATGCCCTCGACCTGCCCGACGACAAGGCACTCGCCCTGCGCGCCATCTTCCGCAAGGCCGACGAGCGCCGCGTGGAGCTGATCGCGAAGCGGCAGTCGATCGACAAGCAGCTGCGCGCGGCCCTGTCCCGTCCCGACAAGGATCAGGCCGAGCTGACGAAGCTCGTCGCGGAGGCCACCTCCGTCGATCGTGACCTCGCTTCGGTGGCGGAGGACAGCTTCCGGGAGGCGCAGCAGGGCCTCAGCGTGGAGCAGCAGGCGAAGCTGGTGCTGCTGCGGCGCGAGCTGCAGGGACAGGTGCGCGACGCCGTCCGCCACCGGCTGGGACAGCGGGGCGGCAAGCCGCCCGAGCACGAGGCGGGCACGAAGCCCCGCCGCTGAGTCGCCGGGCGTGGCCCGCGCCGCGCAGAGCGTGCGCTGCTTCGTTGCCGTCGACCTGTCCGACGAGGTGAGAACGGCGCTCGACGCCGTGCAGCGCCGCTTGCGGTCCAGCGCGCCGCGGGCGGATGTGCGCTGGGTAGCCTCCGCGGGAATGCATCTCACCCTCAAGTTCCTCGGCCAGGTCCCCGAGGCAGGGCTCGCCGGGATCCACAGCGCGCTCGCCGACGCCGTCACGCTCGCCACGGCGATCCCGCTCGCGTGCCGGGGCCTCGGGGCGTTCCCCGGTCTCGCCCGCCCGCGCGTCCTCTGGGCCGGGCTGACGGGCGGCGTGAGCGAGCTCGGCCGGCTCGCCATCGCGTGTGAGCGCGTCTTCGAGCCCCTCGGATTCGCGCCCGAGGAGCGTCCGTTCCGCGGCCACGTGACGCTCGCCCGAGTGCGCTCGCCGCGAGGGTTCGGTCCGATCGCCCGTGCCGTCGAGGCAGCCACCGATCTGGACTTCGGCGCCTGGACGGCCACCGAGGTCGTCCTCTATCGCAGCCATCTGCGGCCGACCGGATCCGTCTACGAGGCGCTCGAGCGGGTGCCGCTCGCCCCGATCGTGGCCTGAACGTGCTCCGAGGAAAGGCAGCGGTGCGGCTGGAGACGCGTCGGAGAGGGGAGTAGAGTACGCACATCGTGGACGGCACCCGGGTGCGGGGGAGGACGTGACATGGGAATCGACGTGAATCGCGAGCGGGCCATCGATCTCGCCGTCAGCCAGATCGAGAAGCAGTTCGGCAAGGGCGCGATCATGAAGCTCGGCGACGACGCGCTCGCCAACCAGGACATCCACGCGCTGCCTACCGGCTCGCTCGGTCTCGACCTGGCGCTCGGGGTCGGCGGGGTCCCGCGCGGCCGCGTGATCGAGATCTACGGCCCGGAGTCGTCGGGCAAGACCACGCTCGCGCTGCACCTCATCGCCGAGGCGCAGAAGCGCGGCGGCATCTGCGCGTTCATCGACGCCGAGCACGCGCTCGACGTCAGCTATGCCCGCAAGCTCGGCGTCAAGGCCGAGGACCTCCTCATCTCCCAGCCCGACCACGGCGAGCAGGCGCTGGAGATCGCCGATACGCTGGTTCGGTCAGGCGCCATCGACGTGCTCGTGATCGACTCGGTGGCGGCCCTGGTCCCGCGCGCCGAGATCGAGGGCGACATGGGCGACCCGCAGATGGGGCTGCAGGCGCGTCTCATGTCGCAGGCCCTGCGCAAGCTCACCGGCACCATCTCCAAGTCGAAGACGATCGTCGTCTTCATCAACCAGATCCGCATGAAGATCGGCGTGATGTTCGGCAATCCCGAGACCACCACGGGCGGCAACGCGCTCAAGTTCTACGCCTCGGTGCGCCTCGACATCCGTCGCGTCGGGGCCATCAAGCACGGCGACGAGGTGATCGGCAGCCGTACCAAGGTGAAGGTGGTGAAGAACAAGGTCGCGCCGCCGTTCCGTGAGGTCGAGTTCGACATCCTCTACGGCATCGGCATCTCGAAGGAAGGCGAGCTGCTCGACATCGCCTCGGAGCACGGCATCGTCGAGAAGACGGGTGCGTGGTACGCCTACGACGGGGAGCGCATCGGTCAGGGACGCGAGAACGCGCGGGACTTCCTGCGCGAGCACGCGCCGGTGGCCGTCGCCATCGAGGCGCGGGTGCGGGAGAAGTTCGGCCTCCGGTCCGAGACGCCCGCGCCCGCCGCGCCGGCGTCCGAGGGGAACGGGGCCAACGGGGTGGAGGCCGGCCGCAAGGTGCGAGGCGCCCGGGACTGAGTCCGCGGCGCCGCACGAAGAAGTCCGGGGTTCGGCCGCGGCCCGATCCGACGCCGCTCGACGTCGCGTCGCGCCTTCTCGCGCGAACCAGCCTCACGGAGGCGGCGCTGCGCGACCGCCTCGAGCGCAGGGGCTACCAGCCCGAGACGGCGGCACGTGCGGTCGCGCGCTGTCGGAAGCTCGGGTACGTCAGCGACGAGCGCCTGGCGTTCGACCGGGCTCGCGTGCTCCGCGTGCGCGGAGCGGGAAGCCTCAAGATCGCCGACGATCTCCGCGGGCGCGGGCTCGCGGAGGCGCTGATCGTCGCTGCCGTCGAGGCGTCGCTGGAGGGGGAGTCCGAGGTGTCGTGGGCGCGGCGCGTGCTGGAACGCGCGGGCGAGCCGCGGGGTGCACGGGCCTGGCGACTGCTCGCGTCGCGTGGCTTCGGCGAGGAGCTCATCGCGGAGCTCCTCGGCGACCCGGGCTGACGCCGTCGCACCACCCGTGCCGTTCAGAACTGCCAGCTGACCGCGACCCTCGGGTCCGGCGTGTACGAGCAGAAATAGCCGGTTCGCACCGACGCGCTGAGGTGCTGTCCGAGCGCGGGACTTCCGGCGGAGATCTTCTTCACGACCGCGCCGATGGTCCGGCTCACATTGACGCGCGCCCGCTCGGCGGCCGAGGCTGCTTTGCGGCTTCGCCCACCGAGGCCCACGGCGCGCGCCAGCTCCTCGGTGAGGAAGTCGATCTCGTGCTCGGCACGGGCGGCGCGCTCGATGTCGTTGAAGCGCTGCGCCTCTTCCAGCGTCTCGCGCAGGTCTGCCAGGCGGCGCTTGTAGGCCACGCGCGCGGCCGGATCGAGGATCTCGCCGGCGTCGCCGGCCGGCGCCCGGGCGCCCGGTCCTCCCGCCTCCTGGCCGCTCGTGAGATCGAGGACGTGGAATTCCTGGCCCGGGTGGCGCAGCAGGGTGTGCAGGAACGCGAGCCCCTTGGTGTCGTTCAGCTGGAAGCGCTCGGCGCCGTAGCCGACCTGCCAGCAGTCGCTGTCGCGGGCGAGCACTGCCTCCACGGATCTCCCGGCCGGCGGAGCCGGGCGGGCAGGCTCCTTGCCCATGCCCGCGGGCGGCTCTGCCAGCTTGGAGCGCAAGCGGGTCATGCCGCACGCCTCGGCCGTCTCCCGCGCCGCGCCGAGGAGCATTCTCGCTCTCTCGCGATCTCCCGGCTCGTCGCGCGCGAGCAGGAGCCGCGCATACTCGTGCTGGGACCTGGCGAGCGCGGCCTGTGCCCCGATGCGCGCGTTGGTCACCAGGGCGGCCTCGTGATGCCCGACCGCGCGCCGCATGTCTCCCAGCGTCTCCGCGAGGAGCGCGAGGTAGCGATGTGCCGACCCGAGGCATCCGGGCGAGTACACCGAGACGACGAGGTTGCGCTCGGCGAAGGGCTCGAGCAGACGGTACACCGTGCGCGCGGAGGGGGCATCAGCGAGCGCGGCGGCGGCCTGCGCGAGCCACGCGAGCGAGACCGGATAGAGGAAGTCACGCCGGACGGCGGCGAAATCGTCGGGCGCCAGCGCATCGACCAGGGCGCGCGTCTCCCCGAGCCGCCCGGCATCGGCGAGCACCACGGCGAGCACGCAGCGCCACGCGGGAACCGCGGGGAAGTCGGCAATCAGGTGGCGGATGGACGCTTCCAGGCTGGCGGCATCCCCGGTCTCGATGCGGCACAGGAACGCCTGGACGGTGAACACGTGGAGGGCGCCGGGATCGCTCGCGTCGCGCCGGATGGCGAGGGCTTCGGCGGCGAGGCGGGCACCGTCGTCGAAACGGCCGGCGAGGATCGCCAGAGAGGCGCGATGGACCGTCGCGTGCCACACCCACTCGGACAGATGGGTGCGCTCGGCGTCGTGTCGCATGCGCTCGATCTCCTCGCCGGCCTCCGTCATGCGGCCCAGCTCCAGGAGGGCGAGGGTGCGCGACAGCCGGCTCAGATGGATCGCCTCCTCGAAGCCCACGGTCTCGGCGGCGGTGCGGGATTCGTCGGCGAGGGCCAGCCGCTCCGACGGGGTCCCGGGACCGACGAGGAGGAGCTGGCGGCTCAAGAGGGCCGTGGCGAGCGCGACGGGATCCTGTCCCCGGCGCGCGAGATCGAGCGCCTCGACGGCGGTCGCGAGGCAGCGCTCGCGCTCGGGCGAGAAGTAGAGCGCCTGCGCCAGGAGTGCGAGGAGCAATGCGCGCGGGGATCCCCGGACGTCGCCCAGCGCGGTCAGCGCGGTCTCCAGCAGCGAGACCGACACCGGGTCGGGGGCGCCCGAGAGCGGGCTCGCCTGCGCGAAGCGCATCACCGCGACGGCGAAGGTCATCTGATCCCCGAGCGCGCGGGCGCGGCGGGCGGCCTCCTCGAAGGCCTGGCGGGCGCGCAGGTTGCGGCCGGCGCGCCAGGCGACGTCGCCGAGGCCGAGCCACACCTGGAGGCGCCGGCGCTCGTCGGGCGCTTGCAGGGCGAGTGCCGCCAGCGCCCGCTCGTAGTGCGCCATCGCATCGTCGTAGGCGCCCACCGTCGCCGCCTGCTCCGCCGCGCGCACGGCGTACTCCACGGCCTTCGCCGCCATGCCGAGCGGCGCAGCACGGCAGTGGTGACGCGCCAGCTCGGTGAGCGGTGGGTCGGAGTCGGCACCGCGGAGCGCCTCGAGCGCCACGGCGACGCGCTGGTGCAGCCGCGCGCGCGCGGCGGGAAGCAGCTCGCCGTACAGCGTTTCACGCACCAGCGCGTGCGCGAAGCGGAAGCGTCCCGCCGACGGGCCCTCCTCGGCGAGGCCCGCGGAGGTGGCGGCGGCGAGGCGGCCGAGCACCTCCTCGGGTGCAAGGCCCGTGGCTTCTCGGAGCAGGAGCGTGTCGAACTCGCGACCGACGACCGCTGCGAGCTCGAGCAGCTCCCGATCCTCCGGCGCCAGCGGCTCGAGCCGCCGGCGCAGCGTGGCACGGACGCTCTCCGGAAGCGGCAGGGACTCGGGCAGCATCGCTTCGTCGTCGAGATGACCCTCGCCGCGGGCGACGCGCAGCACCTCGTCGAGGAAGAACGGGTTGCCGTCGGTCAGCTCGTGGAGCCTCGAGACCAGGGAGGGCGGCGGGGGCGCCGCGGTGACGCGCGTGACGAGGACCTCCACCGCCGCGCGATCGAGACCGCGCAGCTTGATGCGCTCGCCGGCTTGCACGGCGTCCGTCAGGGCGCGCGGGGCTCGGCGCGGCTCGTCCTCACGACACGTGGCGACGAGCAGGAGCCGCGCGCCCCGGAGCTCGCGGACCACGAAGGCGAGCAGCGTGAGCGACGCCTCGTCCGCCCAGTGCAGATCCTCGAGCACGACGAGGAGCGGCGCCCGTCGCGTGGCTCGCCGCAGGAACCCGGCCACCGCGTCGAGTACGCGGAAGCGCGCCTGCACGTCGCTGCCGTCGAGCGCGGCGGGAGCGATCTCGGGCAGCCGCGTCCGCACGCCGGGTACGAGGTGCGCGAGCACGGGCCCGTCGTCGGCCAGCTGCTCGCGCAGCGCCTCGACCTCGGCGGCGGCGGCGTACTCGTCGATGGCGCGAGCCCAGGGCCAGTAGCTGGGCGCGCCGATCTGCTCGGGCGCACGTCCCCAGACGACCCGGCCGTCCGGCAGACCTGCGCGACCGATGAACTCCTCGGCGGTCCTGGTCTTTCCGATTCCCGCTTCGCCCAGCAGCACGAGGAAGCGGGGCCGTCCCGAGCTCGCGTCTCGAAGCCGCGCCTCCAGGAGCTCCAGCTCGCGCTCGCGGCCGACGAACCCGGGCTCGCTGGCGTGGCGCGGTTCGATCATGCCCCCGGTGTCCGTACGCCAAAGCCGGGAACGACCGCAACCGGGACCGGCCGGCTCCGGTCCCGGTCCGAGCGGTCAGGCCGGCAGGCGGCGGCGCGCGGTGCGGCGACGCGAGGACTTGAGCGTGAAGCGTGCGGAGCAGCCATCGGCGGCGTCGCCGAGATCCTGCCGGCGAATCGCGATGCGCTCCCCGAAATGGGCGACGCAGCCCTGGATCATGCCCTCGGCGAGGTCGGCCAGCGGACGTCGCGAGTGGTACACCAGCTCGAGGCGGTCCGCCGCCGGCGCGCTGACCTCGAAGCGCGGGAACTCCGCGTCGGGGTAGAGCTTCTGCACCTCGCCGTGCACGTAGGTCTCGATGCCCCGGAGCAGGTCGAGCGCGGACTCGACGCCGTCCAGGAACACCGGGTAGAGGGTCGCGAAGGTCCGGAACAGATGGGCCCCGAAGCGGCGCAGGAGGTCCGGCATCGCAACGCTCGCCGCATCGCTCGTGCGCGCGACGAGCGCGAAGAGCTCGTCATCGGGATAGCCCAGGACGGGGCTGTAAGAGCGGGTCTCCAGCCCGTCGGCAGCGCTGCCGAGCTCGCGCTGAGCGAACTCGACGAAAGCGGCGAGGATGACGCCCTTCATGCGTGAGTCCCTGTCACCTGACCGATGCCGGCTCCGCCGTCAAACCGAAGCCCATCCCTGCATCAGGGGCGTTCCAACGACCTGGAACATTGTTCGATCACGCCCGATGCCGCGCTTAGGCCGTCAGCCGCCCTTCTCTCGCATGGACACCTCGTCCCACAGGAGCACGAGATGCCCGTCCGGGTCGTGCAGCTCGGCGCCGTAGCCCCAGAAGCGCTTTGCCGGCGGAGACACGAACGCGACGCCCGCTGCCGCCAGCCTGCGGTGCAGGTCCTCGACGTCCGCCACCTGGAAGGTGAGGACGACCCCGTCGGCGGCGACGTCGCCAGCGATCTCATCGAGGAAGATGGTGAAGCCCGCGTCGTCCTGCAGGGCAGCCGTCCGCCGCCCGGGCACCTCGAACTCCAGCGTCATCCCGAGACGACCGATGTACCACCGGCGCGCCGCGTCGAGGTCGCGGACGCGGATCGTCAGATGATCGAGCTTCACCATCCACGCAGCTCCTCTGGGTGTGTCCCGAAGTCGCCTCGGCGCCGGCGCGGCAGCCTAGCACGGGTCGCGGGGTCTCCTGTAGAGTCCGGACGCCGTATGGCCCAGCCCGTGATCATCGAGGTTGCGCTCAACGGAGCCACCTCCAAGCAGCAGAACCCGCGCGTCCCGCGCTCGCCGGCCGAGATCGCGGAGGACGGCCGGCGCTGCCTCGCTGCCGGCGCGGCCATCGTGCACACCCACATCGACGAGTTCGCCAGCGATCCGGCGCGCGCCGCGGATCGCTACGAGGCGGGATGGCGGCCGATCCTCGAGACGCATCGAAACGCGCTCCTCTACCCGACGATCGGCTTCGGCGACACCTTCGCCGAGCGGTACGCCCACCACGAGCTGCTCGCCGATCGTAGGCTGCTGCGCATCGGTCTCCTCGATCCCGGATCGGTCAACCTCGGCGCCGCCGGCGACGACGGACTCCCCGGCCCGGTCGAGTTCACCTACGTCAACACCTATGCCGACGTCCGGCACGCCGTCGAGGTCTGCGCGCGCCGTCGGCTCGGTCCCAGCATCTCGATCTTCGAGCCGGGATTCCTGCGTACGACGCTGGTCTACCATCGCGCCGGCCGGCTGCCTCCCGGCGCCCTCGTCAAGCTCTACTTCGGCGGCGAGTCGAGCTACCTCGGCGGAAAAGGCGGCGTGACCTTCGGCCTGCCGCCCACGCGGCCGAGCCTGGAAGCGTACCTCGCGATGCTCGAGGGATGCGACCTGCCGTGGGCGGTCGCGGTTCTCGGCGGCGACGTCGTCGCGTGCGGTCTGGCACGTCTCGCGCTCGAGCGCGGCGGGCACCTGCGCGTCGGTCTCGAGGACCACGCCGGTGCGCGCCGTCCCGGCAACGAGGAGCTGGTCCGCGAAGCGGCCGAGCTGGCGGCGGCGGTCGGGCGCCCGGTGGCGACCTGCGACGCCGCGGCGCAGATGCTCGGGCTTCCCGATCGCTGAGCCTGCGGCGGTCGACCGTCGGCCCCGGTTGGGGGTAGAGAGACGGCATGAATTCGCTCCAGGCTCACCTCGACCGCATTGCCAGCGATGGCTACACGATCCTCGAGCGCGTGATCGAGCCCGAGCTGATCGCGGCGCTGTCGCAGGATCTCCTCCGCCTCGAGGAGGAGCTCGAGGCGCGGCCGGCGGCCAACCGCTTCGAGGGCACGCGGACGGTCCGCGTCTACAACCTGCTCGTGCACGGCAAGCTCTACGAGCAGATCCCCGTGCACCCGGCCGTGCTGCCGGTCGTCGAGGGCGTGCTCGATCCCGGCTGCCTGGTGTCTTCCCTGTCGTCGATCAGCATCGACCCCGAGGAGCGCGCGCAGCCGATCCACGCCGACGATCAGCTCCTGCCGCTGCCGAAGCCGCACGTCGCGACCGTGTGCAACACGATGTGGGCCCTCACCGACTTCACCGAGGCGAACGGCGCCACGCGTGTCATCCCGGGGTCGCACCTCCGTGACCACTCCCCGGTGTTCGGGACGCACTACGACAGCGTCCCCGCCGAGATGTCGCGCGGCAGCGTGCTCGTGTGGCACGGCAGCCTGTGGCACGGCGGGGGCGCGAACCGGACGGGTCAGCGCCGGGTGGGCATCGCGATGAACTACTGCGCGGGCTGGATCCGGCAGCAGGAGAACCAGCAGCTCGGCATCGCGCGCGAGATCGCGCGCGGCTTCTCGCCGCGGCTGCGCGGGCTGGTGGGCTACGGCGTCTACAATGGCCTGGTCGGCCACATCGACAAGCGCAGTCCGACGTTCCTGCTCGACGAGGGCGCGAACGGTGACGGGATGATCTGGGACCAGGACGTCGGTGGGGGGTGAGGTCGTGGCGTCCTTCGACTTCGATCCCTTCGACGAAGCCGTGCGCCGGGACCCGTACGCGGTGTACGCGCGCGGGCGGCGCGAGCATCCGGTCTTCGCGCATCCGACCTTCCCCGTGGTGTCGCTCTTCCGCTACCAGGAAACGCAGGCGCTGCTGCGCGACCCGTCGCAGTGGTCGAGCTTCTTCCCGCTGCCGCCCGGCATGGAGCGCCCCGAGGACATGCCGCCCAGCATGCTCGGGGTCGATCCGCCCGAGCACACGCGGCTCCGCGGTCTGGTGAGCCAGGCGTTCACCCCGCGCATGATCCGCCGCCTCGAGCCGCGGCTTCATGCCATCGCCCACGAGCTGCTCGACACGGCGCTCGCCGAGCGCACCGTCGATCTCGTCGCCGCGCTCACCCACCCGCTGCCGGTGATCGTCATCGCCGAGATGCTCGGCATTCCCGCCCGGGAGCGCGCGCAGTTCAAGGTCTGGTCCGACGCGCTGGTGAAGAACCTCGGGGTAGGCCTCCTCACGGCGCCGACGATCGAGCGCCTGGACGAGCAGCGCACGGTCATCCGGGAGATGCGTGCCTACTTCCTGACGCTCGTGGAGGAGCGCCGGCGGGAGCCCCGCGAAGATCTGCTGAGTGGCCTCGTCGCGGCCGAGTCGGAGGGCTCGAGGTTGTCGTTCGACGAGATGATCCAGACGCTCATCCTGCTGCTCGTGGCGGGGAACGAGACCACGACCAACCTGATCGGCAACGCCGTGCTCGAGCTGCTGGCGCATCCGGCGGCCCTGGACGACCTGCGCGCCGATCCGTCGTTGCTTCCCGACGCCATCGAGGAGGTGCTGCGGTTCTCGTCGCCGGTCCAGATGGATCCCCGCCGAGCGGTGCGCGCGACGGAGATCCAGGGCGTGCCGGTGGCCGAGGATCAGTTCGTCATCTCCTGGATCGGCTCCGCGAACCGTGACGAGGAGGTGTTCGAGCGCCCGGACGTCTTCGACATCCGCCGCAAGAACAACCGCCATCTCGCCTTCGGCTTCGGGCCGCACTACTGTCTGGGGGCGAGCCTGGCGAGCCTCGAGGCCCAGGTCGCCGTCGGCGCGCTGCTGGAGCGCACCCGGAGCTTCCGGCGTGCGGACGACGCGCCGCTGCCGCTGCACCCGAGCTTCGTCTTCCGGGGCGTCCGCGCGCTGCCTCTGGTGGTGCAGCCGGGGTGAAGCTCGAGTCCGAAGCGAGCTCCGGCGCGCCCGCCATCACAGCCGCTTCGCGGCCGGTCGAGACGCACGCCCGGCCGCGCCTGGCAGCGCTGGTGCTGGGAGCGCTCGGGGTCGTCCTACGGCGACATCGGGACGTCGCCCTTGTATGCGGTGAAGGAGTGCTTCAGGAGCGGCTACGGCCTGGTGCCCACGCAACAGAACGTCCTCGGTATCCTCTCGCTCGTCTTCTGGGCGCTGCTGCTCGTCATCGTGGTCAAGTACCTCACGTTCATCATGCGGGCCGACAACCGGGGCGAGGGCGGCATCCTCGCGCTTCTCGCCTTGCTGCGTCCGACCGGCCGCGCTTCGGTGCTGGTCACCCTCGGCGTCTTCGGCGCCGCTCTCCTCTACGGCGACGGCGTGATCACGCCGGCGATCTCCGTGCTCAGCGCGGTGGAGGGCCTGGAGTTCGGTGCGCCGTCGCTCGGTCCGTGGGTGGTGCCGCTGACCGTCGTCATTCTCTCCGGCCTGTTTCTCGTCCAGCGGCGCGGGACCGCCCGCGTGGGCGCCGTGTTCGGGCCGATCACGCTGGGTCGAGAGCGTCGAGGGCGAGGGGTCGACATTCCACTTCACGATCGTGGCGCGAGCCGCGCCCGCCCCGGTGTCGGTGCAGGTCCTCCGCAGCGGCGCGGTGTTGAGCGGAAAGCGCCTGCTCGGGGTGGACGACCACGCGGTGAATCGGCAGATACTGGAACGCATGACGACCATGTGGGGCATGGTCGCGACGACTTCGGCCTCGCCCCTTCAGGCGCTCGCCTGGCTCCGCGACGGTCGAGTCTTCGACGTCGCCGTCCTCGATCATCAGATGCCGGAGATGGACGGCGTCGCGCTGGCGCGCGAGATCCGCACGATGGCTGGAGCCCCCCGGCTTCCGCTCATCCTCCTCACGTCCGTGGCGCTCATCGGGAGCGAGGACATCGCGAAGGCCGACCTGTCCTGCGTCCTCTTGAAACCGGTGAAGCAGTCGAGCCTCTTCGACCGGCTTCACGCGCTCTTCGCCCCGCATGTTCGCACCGCGGGTGTGCCCGGCCCCGTTCCGGCAGATGCAGATCCGGTGCTCGCCGCCGGACTGCCCTTGAGGATCCTCATCGCCGAGGACAACGCCGTGAACCAGAAGGTCGCGCAGGCCATGCTCCGCAGGCTCGGCTACGCCGCGGATCTGGCCGCCGATGGACTCGAGGTGCTCGCCGCCCTCGCGGTCCGGAGCTACGACGTGATCCTCATGGATGTGCAGATGCCTCAGCTCGACGGGCTCGAGGCGACGCGCGAGATCTGCCGGCGGTGGCCGGGCCGGCGTCCACGGATCATCGCCATGACGGCCAATGCGATGCAGGGCGACCGGGCGCTGTGCCTCGATGCGGGCATGGACGACTACATGGCCAAGCCGGTCCGGCGTGAGGATCTCGTGGCCGCACTGCAGCGTTGCCGCGCGCCGGTCCGCGACGACGTGCCGTAGGACGCGCCGGCGGCAGGCGACCGGCACGAGAAGGGCCGTAGCCGGCTCACGGCAGGTCTGGGCAGGTGAGCGGTGCCGGTGTCTTCGCCTGCGCGATGAACCTGCCGGGGCGGTCGTTCCGGGTCGGATCGTCGCTGACCTTGGCCGGCGCGTCGGCGCAGTACCGCGTCCCCGTACCGAGATCCAGCCGGACGGCGACGCGACCCTGTGCCGGCTCGTCGAGCGTGTAGATCGCCGCTCCCCTGATCTTGACGGTGTCCGCCTTGATCGTGACGCTCTTGATCAGCTTGGTGAACGAATCGGAGTACTTGTAGCCCTTCGGGTTCGTCAGGGAGCCGAGGTACTTCCAGTTCTCCGGGAACAGCGAGAAGGTGAAGAGGTCGGTCGACAGCCCGGCCGAGTTGTAGACCCGCAGCACTGCACCGTTCAGGACGGGATCGCCCGCGCTCCCTCGACCCGGCGGGACGATGCGGTTGGTGGGCGGGTCGAGCTTGGTCGTCGACTTGAACGATATCTTCGGTTCGCCTTGCGGACTGCCGGACGGGCTCTTGAGCGAGAGCGTCCTGGTCTGGACCGTCACCGAGGCGGCGGGGAGCGTCGTCGTGGTGGTGGTGCCGCCCGGGGTCGTGGTGGTCGTGGTCGCGCCGCCCGGGATGCTCGCCGGATCTGCCGGATCGCTCCCGGCGTCGAGCTCGGTGCGGTCGAGGAAGCCGTCCTCGTCGCGATCGACGCCGATCCGTGTCCCGCTGCCTGGCGGTGCGCAGGTGTAGGTCAGCTCCTGGCCTGCGATGGCCGCGAACGCCCGCACCTGGGCATCCGTCAGCAGCGCCTCGCTGGCGCGGTCGCTGCGGAACTGGCCGGACGCGAGGCGGACGGCGCCGCGCTGCTCACCGGCGATCGTCCCCTTCACCACCACGTCGCACTCGCCGGCGGCGGCGCGCTGGATGAGGAGATCGATGCGAGGATCGACCGTGGCGGCGTTGGTGCTGGTGAGCGTCGTCTGCTGCCCCACGATCGGGGCCAGGTTGGTGTCGAACTGGAGCATGAACTGCTCGAGGTTCTGCGCGTCGGCGACCGTGGTGCTGAACACCTGGGCCTGGTGGAACCGGAAGGTCGTATCGATGCTGCCGTCGTGCAGGAAGCCGAAGCCACGTACCTGGGGCCCCTTGTCGCCGTTGTCGCCGGCCCGCAGGAACTGGATCTGCGGCATGCCGAACATGCCGACCTTCTGGTAGAGGTTGCGCAGGTGGGGGACCTTGAACATCTGCGTCTCCGCCTCGAAGGTGGTCTGGCCGTCGGACCCGAAGAAGCCGTTCGCCGGATCGAGCACGTGGCAGCCGTCACAGTCGGTGAATGCGTCGCTCGTCGGACCGAAGAAGAAGTTGCGCCCCGCGAGCGCCGCGCCCACGAGCTGGTTGTCGAGCGGGCGGTTCGGGTTGGGCGGGTAGGTCACCTGGAGGATGAAGTCGGTGAAGCGCTGCATGTCGGGGTCGCTGATCGGCCCGCTGCGGCCGAGCAGGCCCTCGAAGGCGACGATGAACTTCTTGAAGGCCTGGTCCTCCGCCAGCGGATCCCCGCCGGGATCGTTGCCGCCGGTGCGGTCGCCGCGCCAGTGCATCGGCCCGTGGTTCGCCATGCCGCGCAGGCTCTGCGTCGTCATCGGACCCTTCAGCGGATGGAAGTCCGGATTGGGGCCGAGGAGGCGGATGGGGTTCGGGTTGTTGAGGACGACCTCGTCGGGATTGCCGAGGTCCCAGGCGAGGCTGTCGAAGTCGCCGAAGATGTGGCACGACGCGCACGACGCCTCCCCGTTGCTCGACGTCAGCACCGCGTCGTAGAGCACCGGCCGGCCGTTCTTCACGATCGCGGGCTCGGGGCTGTACACCGGCAGGTGCGCGATCTCGGCCGCCGTCGACGTGTTCACCACGCTGACGCCGTTGTCGAAGCGGGTGAAGGCGTAGAGCCGGCCGCGTGCCTCGTCGAGCACGAGCCCGCTCGGGCCGCCACCGCTCAGCGCGATGTGGTTGGCCGCGGTCGGCGTGAAGGTGTCGGCCTCGAGCTGGGCGGTGTCGAACACGCCGAGCGCGCCCGAGCCGAAGGCGGCGACGTAGAGCGTCTGGCCGTTGCCCGTCACCACCATGCCGGTCGGGATCGCGAAGCTCTTCGCCTTCTCGCTCGCGGGGGTGGCGACGACGCCGTAGTCGAGGTGCTTGTTCAGGTGCCGGGGCAGCACGCTGCTGCCGTCGAGGACGGTGATGCGGGCCTCGTGCAGATGGCCGCGCACGGTGGTGCTGTCGAAGAAGGTGCCGGGGCCCTCGAAGCGGACCTCGTTGTGGGCGTCGGTGTTGGAGACGTACACCTTCCCGCTGAGGGGGTTGGTCACCATGTTGAACAGCACCGTGCCGACGTGCGCGAAGCTGGCGGTCTGGGCGGGCGTGCCGGCGTTGGCGTTGATGGCGAAGACGTCGAGGTCGGGCAGCGAGAAGCGGACGGCGTTGTTCCAGTTGCGGCCGAGCTCGTCCTGCCACTGCCCGGATGGAGGGGCCGCGGCGTTGAACTTGACGATCAGCCCGACCTCCGCCTGCGGGGTCCCCTGGAAGTTCGTGTTCGGCGCGGGCAGCCCTCCCGGCATGCTCGAGCCGCCGACCGTGCACGGCCCGGCGCCCGCACCGCCGTCGCACACCAGGCCTTCCGACAGCGCGGTGGTCTGGTTGCCGGACTCGAACACGGCCGCGTAGACGGTGCCGCCACCCGGGGCGACGGCGAGGGCCCGCGGCGTGTCGCCGAACAGCTCGACCGTGGCGATGGGGGTGCCGGCGAGCGTGGCGCCGAGATTGGCGGCGTTGAACACCTGGACGAGCGCGCGCCCGATTCCCTCGCTGGTGGGGTTGGCGGGGACGGAGCAGTTCTGGCCGCGCCGGGCGGTGGTGATGAAGGCGCGGTTGCCGCCGGGCCCGGCGAAGACGATGTCGCGCGGCTCGTCGCAGACCAGCAGCGTGCGGGTGACGCGCGGGGGCGTCGCGCCGACGTCGACGATCGAGACGGAGTCCGAGAGATGGTTGACCACCCACACCTCGGAGTTGGAGCGGGCGGCGACGGCGACCGGCTCGAGGCCGACCGGGACCGAGCCGGTGTGGGTGAGGCCGGCGCCGGACACGGCGAATATCTCCAGGCGGTCGTCGGGCGTGTTGACGGCGAACAGCCGCGTGCCGTCGGGCGACAGCGCGAGCGGCCGCACCTGGCCCGTCTCGAAGGTGGTGAATGCGCGGGCGGTGCCCGGCAGGCAGATCAGGATCGCGCAGGCTATGACACACGCGCCGGTGGCACCGGCAACGCGCAACGACCGTCGAACCATGTGGTTCCCCCCTCGGTGGTTGTGGCTGGGGTGGGGCTACCACAGGATCGGGCAGGTCTGAAAACCCTTTCCGCCGTCCCCGACGCGGCCGGCCGGCGCAGCCTGTCGCCCGCTCGTCGTCCGGCGTCTCCGGAATCAGGTCCACACCCTCGGTTCTGGCTTCGACGGGGGCCTGGCCCATGGTCGGCCGGCGCTTGCGGTTCCGTTCCATGCACGCGAAGGTAGAGCGGGCGGCAGGCAGTGACGATGGAACGGACGTGAGGCTGCTGCAGCTGGGAGGTGGTCGCAAAGTGGGTCTCACGGGGTGCGACGATGGAAGCGGGTCGGCGCCTCAGTTTCGGTGAGTTTTGCCTCGATCTCGCCAGCGGGCGGCTCCGGTACCGGGACGAGGTCGCCGCGCTCACGCCGAAGGCTTTTGCGGTCCTGCGCCGGCTGGTCGAAGACCGCGGACAGCTGGTCTCCAAGGAGGAGCTGCTGCGAGCCGGGTGGGCAAAGACCCACGTCAGCGACGGTGTTCTCAAGGTCATCATCCTCGAGATTCGCCGCGCGCTCGGCGACGATCCGGCGGCGCCGTCCTTCATCGAGACCGTGCCGCGCCGGGGCTACCGGTTCATCGGCCCGCGTCCGAGTCAGGAAAGGGTCGGGGCGGCGGTTGATCCGCGCGGCGCGCTGGTCGGCCGCGACAGAGTGCTCGCGCAGCTCGCGGACCGGCTCGCGAGCGCCGCGGCCGGCCATCGCCAGCTCGTGTTCCTCTCCGGCGAGGCCGGCATCGGCAAGACCACGGTGCTCGACGCGTTTCTGGCCAGAGGCGCGTTCGAGCCGGAGTCGTTGATCGCGCGCGGCGCATGTCTCGAGCACTACGGGGCCGCGGAGGCGTATCTGCCGGTCCTCGAGGCGTTCGGGAGACTGCTACGCGAGCCCGCGGCCGCACGGGTGATCCGTGTTCTACGGACTCACGCTCCCACGTGGCTGGCGCAGCTGCCGTGGCTCGAGCACCCCGACGATGGCGAGTCGTTGCCTGGCCGCTCACCCGGGGTCTCCAACGAGCGGATGCTGCGCGAGATGGCCGAAGCCCTGGAGGCGCTGTCCGCCGTGACTCCCGTTCTCCTGGTGCTCGAGGATATCCACTGGAGCGATCACTCGACGCTCGATCTCCTGGCGATGCTCGGCCGGCGGCAGGAGCCGGCGCGCCTTCTCGTGGTCGGCAGCTATCGCCCCGTGGACGCCATCGTGGCGGGACACCCGCTGCGGGCGCTCATCCAGGAGCTGCGAATGCGGCGCCAGTGCGAGGAGGTCGCCCTCGCGTTCCTACGCGAGCCGCACGTCGCCGAGTATCTTGCGCGACGTTTCGGCGGGCACGCGTTTCCCTCCGATCTGGCGCGCGCCGTGCACCAGCGGACGGACGGCAACCCGCTCTTCATGGTCCGGGTGATCGACGAGCTCGTCGCCCTTCGTGTGCTCGAGCCGGAGGACGACCGCTGGCGGCTGCGAAGACCCGTCGGAGAGATCGCCCGCGCCGTCCCGGACAGCCTGCGCGCGCTGGTCGAGAAGCAGATCGACCGCCTGCAGCCCGAGGCGCAGCGCTTGCTCGAAGCGGCCAGCGTGCTCGGGACCGAATTCACCATCGGATCGCTTGCGGCGGGCCTCGACCTGGATCCGCTGGCAATCGAGGACCGCTGCGATGAGCTCGCACGACAGGGGCAGCTCCTGTCGGCAGCGGCGCTGTTCGAGCGACCCGACGGAACGCAGGTCGCGCGCTACCGCTTCACCCACAGCCTCTATCCCCACGCCATCGCCGAGCGGGTGCCGGCCGGCCGCCGCCTGCGATTGCATCTGCGGGTCGGCGAGTGGCTAGAGCGCACCTATGGCGCGAAGGCCACGGCGATTGCGGGCCAGCTGGCCTGGCACTTCGAAGAGGCGCGCGACTACCGCCGGGCCATCCGCTACCTCATCCTGGCGGCGGAGAACGCCGCCGGGCGCTTCGCCTACGGTGACGCGATCCGGGTGCTCGAGCAGGCGCGATCGCTGATTGACCACCTGGCTGTGGACGTCCGTAGCGCGCTGGAGGTCGAGCTGCTGCAACGTATCGGCGATGCGCACTACGGACGCGGCGCGTGGATCGAGTGCGCCGAAGCCTACGAAACCGCGGCGGCGCGGGCGGCCGCCGCCGGGTCCACATCTACCCAGGTTCACGCACTGAGGGGCTTGATCCGTCCGTTTGCCGTTCTCGACCCGGACCGCGGCATCGCGGCGATCGAGCAGGCCGTGCGTCTCAGCGCCACCCTGGACGATCCGCTGCTGCACGCGCGCACCGAACTGCTGGCCGCCGGTATCAGGCTTGCGTACGACGCCTGGCGAACGGAGGACTGGGACACCTGCGCGTCTGCCAGCGAGACGATCCACCGCCTGGGCGGTGCCGGGCCGCCCGCATTCGACAGGGTGGTCTACGCGCATGTGCAGATTCTGCGGGGGGACTACGCGCAAGCCCTCGAGAACCTGGAAGCCGGCACCCCGGAGGCGAATGAGTCCACCAGCATCATGGTGCCGATGTTTGCGCTCAGCGGGAAAATGCTGGCGCTCCTGTTTTCGGGCCGGCTCGGCGAGCTGGCGCAACTGGTGCGCGCCGGAAAGGACATCGCCGAGGCGAACGGCAATGAACCGTGGCTCTTCGTTTCCCGCGAAGCGTGGCTGCGTACGGCGGTTCTGGATTTCTCCGGCGCCCGCGAGCTGTGCGAGGAGATGGCGGCGCGGACCACCGCCGCATTCTGGCGCGGACCATCACGGAGCATCGGCGGGATCGCCGGCGGGTACGCCGCGCTGGAGCAGGGGAAATACGACGAGGCGTCGCGGAGCTTCGCCAAGGTGCTCGACCCGAAGAAAATCCCGAAGTTCTTCTTCCATTGGTACTGGCGCATGAACGCCCAGCTCGGGCTGAGCAACGTGTGGCTTGCTTCCGGAAACCTCGGCCGGGCGCGGCTCGAAGCCGACCGCTTTCTCCGGTCCGCTCTGTCGACTGCCGAGCCCAACCTGCAGGCCCTGGCGTGGGAGCTGGGGGCACGAGTTGCGATGGCCGAGAAGGACGGCAAGGCGGCGGAGGAGTCGATCGAGAAGGGCCTCGCGGTTCTGCAGGCGTTCGAGATCCCCACGACGGCGTGGCGCGTTCACGCCACCCGGTCTGACCTGTACCGGCACGCAAAGAATGCCATCGCGGCGGAAGCCCACCGCGCGCGTGCCGAAGCGATCATCCTCGCGCTCGCGAACTCGTTCGGGCCCGACGACGCGATGCGCGACGCATTCCTCGCCGCGGCACCGGTTCGGCGGATTCGGCGTGTCGGAGACGGGAACAAGGGCGGGCGCCATCTTCGGGTTCCGAGATGAGTCGATCTCGGCCTGATCGTGCCGGCTGCGCCACGGTTCCACGATCGCCTGTGTCCACCACCGCGCGGCCGAACCGCTTCCTCACCGCCCTCTAACCGCAATCTGACGGCCGTTCCATAGTCTGCGCCGGCGGCGGGCCCTATCGTCCCGCCCATGGCACAGAGGCGGAAGACGTCGGGATCGCGCCGGGACGCGGACTCTCGCAGCGCCCCGCTCCAGCTACCACCCGACCGGGCGTTCGTACTTCACCTCGACGCGCACGCGCTCCCGCCGCGACGCATGCGTGGGCGGGTCGAGCACGTCGCGTCCGGGCGAGTCGCTCACGTCACGTCTCTCCGAGAGCTGGTGGCCTTCCTCACTGACGTCCTGCGCGATGGGGCGCCGGAGGATTGAAGTGAGATGGCACATCGACGTCTCCGGCGGGAGGAGCGCGCGATGACCAGCGAGGTCGAGACGGCCGCCTGCCGGCCGCCGGCGCTCTTGCCGGCACGGACGGGCGGCCCAGATCGGGACGGCATCCAACCCTGCCCCAACGTCCCGCAGACAGAAAATAGGAGGAAGTGTCTCATGCATTCGCGACGTTTCAAGATGACCGCGCCCGCAAGCCGTCTTCGGCGGACGATCGCCGCTCTGGCGGCCGCCGGGGCGCTACTTGCAGCTCCGGCGGCACGGGCGGCGTTTCTGCCGCTTCCCGCCAACGGCTCGCAGGTGAACGACGATCCAGCCAACGCGATCGATCCGAACCGGGACGCGGGGGTCTCCGACGTCGCCGGCGGCGCAGTCGTGGCAGGCAAGGTGCAGGTGCCGTGGGCGACCTTCGAGCAGCAGGTCGCCGGCGGCGCGCAGCAGATCTTCGTGCGCGCGTTCAAGAGCAGCGCCTGGGTGACGCAGGGATCCCCGGCGTCGCTCAACGTCGACCCGACCCAGGAGGCCGAAGCACCGTCGATCGACTTCGCCGGTACGGGACGCACGGTCCCGTGGGTCACCTGGTACGAGCCGAATCCGGCCTCCAACTGGCCGACGAACATCTTCGCCAGCCGCTTCAACGCGGCGGCCAACGCCTGGCTGCCCTCCGGCCAGGGCCGCGGCCCGCTCCACCTCCCGTCGCTCAACATCCACACCGTTCGCACGGCCGAGAATCCGTCGGTCGCGGGCGGCGCCGCCGTCGCGGGCAACGATCCGGTTCCATGGATCACCTGGGAGGAGAACGACGGCGTCCCGGATGACGGCGTGACGCTGCGCCAGATCTTCGTGGCGAAGGCGCTGAAGCAGACCGTTCCGGGCACCGCGTGCCCGGTCGGGACGAGGCCCACGGGGGGGATCGACGTGAACGGATTCTGCTGGCAGCAAGTCGGAATCGATCGGCTGAACCCGAGTGGCCCGCTCCCGTCCGTCAGCGGCGATCCCACGCTCAACATCGACCCGACCCGCTCGGGCGTCGAGCCGGACATCGCCTTCACCGGTCCGAACGACACCGTCGCGTGGGTCGTGTGGTACGAGGAAGACGCCACCCAGATCGACGGGCTCCGCAGCAACGAGATGGTCTTCGCGGCCAGGATCGTCGCGGACGCCGCGGCCGACGGCGGCTTCCACTGGCTCGCCGTCGGCAACGGAACGGCGGGTCAGACCAACGTGCTCGACACCTCGGGAGCACATGGCTTCGGAAACTGCGCCGAGAGCCAGGACGCCGAGGACGCGTGCTCGCTCAACGCGATCGCCAGCCGCGATGCGGAGAACCCGCGCGTCGCCGCCGGCACGCTCACGCCGGGCGGTCCGACCGTGCCGTGGGTGGTCTGGCAGGAGGACCTCGGAGCCGGAGACGGCAAGCACGCCGTCTTCGTCTCGCGCCTGGTGGGCGGTAACCATTTCGAGCTCTTCAACTCCGGCCAGCCGGTGTCGAACACGGTGAACGACGCGACCCGACCCGACATCACGTTCTCGGGCAACGTGCCGTACATCTCGTGGCAGGAGTCGGTGTCCGGGGCGCAGATGACCTTCATGGGACACTTCGAAGGCGGAGCCGGCGCGCCGGTCTTCAAGCTCGACACGCCGACCGGCATCCCGAACTCCGCCTTCGGCGACGACGAGAAGGCACTCCGCGCCCCGGTCTCGTCCGGCTGCACGGCCAACCCGTTCAACGCCGATGGCGCGAGCTGCCAGGGCGGTGCGGTCGGGACGCCGTTCTTCCTCTACACTGCTGGCGACCCGGGCGCCCAGCACCTCTTCGCCCAGGCATTCGCGCCGACCGACGTGGCGACGCGCGCCGCCACCGACGTCTCCGCGACCGATGCGACGCTGAACGGATCGGCGAATCCGGGTGGCGCCGCCACCTTGACGCACTTCGACTTCGGCGCAACGACGGCCTACGGCACCAGCACGCCGGACGCCCGCCTCGACGTCGCGAGCGTCGCCACCGCCTTCGCCGAGACCGTGAGCGGGCTCGCCCAGGGCGCGACGGTCCACTTCAGGGCCGTCGCGCGGACCGACTTCGTCACCCTCGACGGCCCCGACCAGAGCTTCCTGGTCGAGAACACGCCGCCAGCCGTCTCGATCGACGACCTCCCCGACACCGTGCGGGGGAAGGACCTCGGGCCGGGCCGCCTGCTGACGGTGCACCTCACCGTGTCCGAGCCCGTGACGGTCACGCTCGAGCTCCTGAGCAAGAAGGGCAGGTCCCTGCGCCAGGTGACCGTCACCCAGCCCAGCGCCGGCTCCTTCGCGGCGCAGCTCTCGCTGAAGCATGTGAAGGGCCAGGTGACCCTCCGCGTGACGGCGACCAACGCAGACGGCGCGAGCGCCGCGGTCGAGCACCAGTTCAGGGCGAGGTAGACGCTGGCCTGGGGGAGCATCAGTACGAGAAGGAATGACGCAGTGGCCGGGCCGCGGATCGCTCCCGAGGGCGGCGATCCGCGGCCCCGCGCGACACTTCTCAGGCTCCCTCGAGGACGAGCGTCACACCGCCCACGATCCTGCCCCGGATGTTGCGCTGAGCAATTCGCACCACCAGTGGCTTCGCGACGTGCAGGCCGTCGGGCATCGACATCGCGAGGGACATCTGGCGCAATTCGCCCGGTGCCTTCGGGACGCCGATGACCGCCTTGTCGTCACGGAGGGCGACCAGACGGCGCCCGTCGCGATTCACCAGCTCTGCCCCGACGAGCGGGACAGCCTCGGCGCACCCACCGTCGCTCCACTCGAACGAGGAGCCCGGCGCCAGGGTCACGATCCCCGAGGAGCCACAGAAGGACAGCCCCAGCCGCGTGCTCTCGAGCACCTTCGCCGTCGCGCGGCCGCCCCGGCCGAGGGCCTCGTCGGACAGGGCCGGGAAGACCGATTCCCGCGCCGCCGGATCGAGGAACAACTCGACCGATCGCGGAACTGCCGACCGGTCGATCACGATCTCCATGTACGGCTCGACGTTGGCGCGATGGCCCGCGATGAACGCGTACAGAGCGGCCCGCGGAATCCGCTTGATGAACGGCTGCAACTTCGGGATGACGGTGATGTTGCGCTGGGCGAGGTTGTTCCGGTCCCATACGTGCACCGCGAAGCCCCCGGCCGTGGGATCCTCGTCGCTCGTCACCTCGGCGAGCAGGCACGCGTGCCAGTTCACCTGCTCCCATCCGTACAGGATGTCCACGTCGTCCTTGTCGATGCGGAACTTCGCGATCTCGGTCGCGCCCGGCGCGAGGTGGTTGAAATGCGCCGTCACGCCGGTCGGCTTGATGTGCGTGCCGTCGACGGCGGTCCAGTCCTGCGGATAGAGGAACTCGCTGCCGGGAAAGGCGACCGCCCGCAGCGACACGGTCACGTCGTTCGCGGTCGCGTGTCCGCGATTGCGCACCCGGACGTAGACGAAATTCTTCTGTCCCTGGACGGCCGGCTCGTCGACGAACACGTCGTCGTCCGTCTGCCGGACGGCGATGTCCGGGCTCTCCCAGAACGGCTGGCCGGTGAATGGTTCGGCGCCCGTGTCGCTGGGCGCGTCCTTGATCAGCACGTCGGCACTCGGGGGCATGGCGAGACTCCTTCCGACCCGCGTGGGTCACTTAGCTAGGCTGGTGTCAGACCTGCATGGTGCATCCATGGGCCTCTCCCGGCTCGCGTGAGAACCCCTGTTACGGACGTACCGTCGGGGCACGGCGGACACCCGTCAGCGGCCACCGACGCCGTGCCGCGACGGGGAACACCCCGACCCGCCTCACCCGCCGGGAATGCTCGGTATCAAGGCAGGTTCAGCAGCTGGAACAGGTTACTGTAGTCGTCGGTCCAGACCCGCACACGCGGATCGATCGACGGGACATGGCTGCGGGAGCCCGCCGTCTGGGGCATCTCCATATCCATGTAGGAAAACACCGCATAGGTCGCGGGATAGACGAATGCTCCGTCGCCCATCGAATCGACGATCCGCACGTTCAGCCCGAAGTCCGCGGCCAGGACCGCCATCAAGGGTTCGAAACGGATGTGGCCGTTGCTGATATGGACCACCAGAAGCCCGTCGGAGCGCAATCGGTCCAGGTACAGGCGGACGGCTTCCCGGGTCAGCAGATGCACGGGAATGGAATCGCTGCTGAAGGCGTCCAGCATGATCAGGTCCAGTGGTGGTGTCTCGGTCCGGGCGAGATTGATGCGGCCGTCACCCAGGATCATCTCATAGCGGCCACGGATGCTCGGCAAGAAGTCGAAGTGCGTTTCCGCGGCGGTCTTGACGTCGGGGTTCAGCTCGAACAGGAACCAGGAGTCCCCCGGTTTCGAATAGGCCGCAACGGTTCCTGCGCCGACACCGATGACGGCGATGTTCCTGATGCTGCGACTTGCAATCCGGGCGAAGGCCAAGCCGATACCGGAATCGGGAGCATAGTAGCCGGCGGGCGTGAGACGTCGGGCTTCATCGAGATACATGATTCCGTGTTCGATGCGTCCGTCGGTCAGCGACACGATTTCGCTGGTCCGCCGAACCATGATCGTCCCGTAGAAGTTTCTCGACTGCTGCACGATCGTCCCGGTGTGGACAAAGGGGGGCACGAACGCGAACGCGATCGTGGTTGCCTGCGTTATCATCAGGGCGCGCCGGAGCGAACGGGCGGGACGGGACTTCATGAGCCGGAGCAAGGCCACGGTGGCGAGAACCGCAACGGCCAGAGGCAGCTCGAAGTAGCTCTTGAAGAGGAAGGGAGCGGCAAACGTGACAGCGAGGCCGCCCAGGGCGCCTCCGAGCGACATGGACAGGTAGAATTCGGTCAAGCGCGAGCGATGCGGTTTGCGGAGCGCGAGTTCGCCGTGGGCGATCATGAGACCGGTAAACAGGGCGAAGCTGCAGACGGGGATCGCCAGCCAGGCCGGCGCTCGCACGCCGCCGGTCCAGGGCACGCTGTACAGGAGCGCGCCAACGAGAAACAGCGCCGCGTAGCCATTCCGGTGATACAGGGGCCGGTTGGCAAAGCAGAGAACGAAGGACCCGAGGTACAGGCTGAGAGGCAGGATCCAGAGGAAGGGAATGACCGCGACGTCGCGGCAGATGTAGCTGGTGAATCCGAGCAACAGAACGGAACCAAGGAAGGGCCAGGCTATCCAGGGAATGACCTCGGACCGCACGCCGGACGCCACGGAGGGGTGAACGACGACCCCTTCGGAGGCAATCGGCTTCCGGCCGTCGTGCTTGAAGAGCGAGACCAGAGCGCAGGCGGTGCAGAGCAGCGTGAAGAGCAGAAAGCCGCGCTTCCAGACCTCGAATTGAGCATGGAGAGCCAAGCGGGGTTCGACGAGAAATGGATACGTGAGCAGCGCACCGAGCGCCGCGATGTTCGAGGTCACGTAGAGACGGTAGGGTGTCTGGTCGCCCCCCAGGGAGGACCAGCTCTGGATCAGGGGACTGGTGGATGAGAGCGTAAAGAAGGAGAGGCCGATCGTGACGAAGAGCGCGCGGATGATCTCCAGCGCAGGGACCGCGTCTACGCCAGACGGGGAGGGATCGGCAGGGTGTGCGGGCAAGGTGACGGCAGCCACGAAGAGCAGCACGCAGTGCACGACGGCGCGCTGCCGGAAGGGGAGTCGCTGGAGCTGGTGACTGTACGCGTAGCCTGCCAGAAGAAGGGCCTGGAAAAATAGAATGCAGGCAGACCAGACCGCGGCAGATCCGCCATGCAGAGGAAGCAGCTGGCGCGCGCAGATCGGCTGGATCTGAAAGAGCAGGAATGAGGCCAGGAAGGTGGTCGCATTCCAGAGCAGGGAAATGACCAAGGTTGGAACGCCCCGCGTTTCGCGTGCTCAGAGAGATAGCATGTCAACGCTTGCATGGCATGGTCTCCACTGCTGTGTCATCCAGGCCAGGGCGAGCGCGGGGCGTCCCCGGCGCAGGACGATATCGAACTGCGGTTGAGATTCACGGCCGGTTCCCGTGTCGCGCCCGCTCGCCCTCGTAGCTCAGTCGCCCCAGACCTGGACCTCCGACTCCACCGTGCTGGCGGTGTTGTTCGTGACCAGGAGCCAGATCGTCTTGTGTCCCTCCTCCTCCACGTACCGCACCGCCTCGTAGCCGGTACCCGTCCAATCGGACGTCGCATCGGCGTCCGAAGTCGTCGGCACGCGATCGGCGGCCAGGTACAGCCCTGTGTCACCGCTACTGTAGGTGGCGACCCGCACCATCTGCCCCAGCTGAGCCGGAAACTGTACCTTGACCGCACCGTGCGGCCCGATCTGTATCTCCTGGTCGAGGATGTTGTAGGCCATCACGGACGTGTCGAGCTCGACGAGGGGCGCGTTGCCCCACCCTCGAACGCCAGCGTACCAATTCGTGAAATTGACCGGCGACGTCTCCACCGTCTGGCACTCCTCGAACGACGTGATGCTGACCGACTTGCACCGGTTCGTACCGACCGTGGGATGGGTCGCGCGGTCGGTGAAGAGATCGGCGTCCGGAATCGTTCCGTGCAGGTCGGCGAAGAACATGCCGCCTGGGGGAACCGGCGAGGGGGATGAGAAGAACCAGGTACTCGCCGGCACCACCTCATAGGCGGTCTGGGGCCGGCGGGGAACGGTCCAGCCGGTCATGCGCGTGGCGGTCGCACCGGAATACGTGACGGTCGAGGGCGCCGCATCGGTCAGGCGGATGCCGCCTATCATGACGTTGGTGAAGGTCGCCGACGTGTTGTGCACGAACGCCCCGCGCACCGGGAGCGTGTCGTTGGGGAAGCTCGCGCTGCCGATGAAGGTGCACGAGCTCGGTCCGGCGCACGTGTATCCCGAGGCCGTCACGCCGGAGCCACTGGGTTTCAGGACGATCTTCGCATACGCGTAGTCATACCCGTGGTCCGCATCGTGGTAGAAGTTTGCGAATGCCGGTGCGGTCCCCGGGATGTCCTTCGATTGGACGCCGTTGTTGAAGGCGACGTAGGCTGCCTGCGTGTCGTGCTTCCGGCACACCGAGAAGAAGCGTGCTGCCCCGGCGCTCGAGCGAACGTTCAGGCAGCCGTAGCCACTCTGATCGACCCACGTTCCGTCCGAGAACATGCCCCCCTGTGGATACGCCAGGCCGATCGCCCCTCCGATCGTTGCCTGTCGTGTCGAGCTGGTCGTGTAGTACATCGATGATCCGGTCGCATTGCCGAGCGTGAACGTCCGGTTGCTCGGCTCGGACTGGGCATCGCTGCAACCGGCGACGCCTGGGCGGCACGTGAAGGGCCAGTTGCTGCTGCTGACGGTGGGGTTCAACCCCAGGGCAGCCGGATCCGTGGGGTGGTCCATCGTGTCGAGCGTGTCCCCGGCGAGGAGATTGACGCCCCACAGCTTGGCCACCTCCAGAGATCCCGCGTCGTTGAGGTCGTAGACCCGGGTGATGAAGTGCCGCTTCTGGGCTTCCTCGAGGACCGACCCCGGGCCGCCGAGCGGCTTCCCGTCGAATTTCCAGTTCCAGAAGAGCACGTTGTATTGGTTGTCGTACTGGGTCCAGATGCGGAGGTCATCGTCGGGCGCGGGCGGCGAATCGATCATCTTGAAGAACGAGTGCGACAGGTACTCGGACTGCGGAAACTCGGAGCCGGGACAGTCCTCGCCGAACGCCCCGTTTGCGACGCAGCCCAGGACGAAGATGCACTTGCCGCGGAGCTGATCGAGCGTGGGCCAGTCGCACACGACGTCACCGGACCCCATGACGGCCTGCTGGAGACTCGTCGCCCAGGGGCAGAGTGCCATGAGGTCGGACGGCTTGAAGATGGCGGATGATCCGAGCGTGCTCGTGAGCAGATCGTCCATGTCGCCGATGCTCCCGCCCCGGTAGTTGGGAAAGAAGCTGCCGTGGCTGTCGAGGAATATCGTCATGACCTCGTGCTCGGGTACGAGGTCGTGGAAGCCCTTCAGCAGGCCGAGGCACTCGCCGAGGGTGTAGCAGTGCGTCTCGTTCTCGATGCCCGTGTGGTAGACCCTCCAATCGGACCAGATGCCCTCGTCGCCCGCGGCGTGGATGTCCCACTCCAGCGATCTGACGTTGTAGTAGAGCCAGATGTCCTGGGGATCCTGCCACTTCTGCATCGAGTTGTGGGTGGAGGCCATCATGACCTCGTCGTATCTCGGAGCGGCGACGACCGGCCTCGGCCACGTCGCCACTGCGAGGACGCCTAGGAGCGCGAGAAGAAACGGGGACCTGTTCATCGCGAGCACCTCACTGCCTGGGTTGCAGCCGCGCCCGGGACGGTCGCGGACTGTGCGGCGCCCGGGTCGCGCCCCTGGGTGTGGGCGCTGCCATGCGGACCGCGGGTGAGAGTCCTGGCGTACGCGGCGGCTCGAGGGAGCCGAACGTGACCAACCGGACGAGCTGCCGACGCTCCACCATCGCCGAATCCTGATGTTCAGGGCCTCTCGCCCGCCCGACCGCAGAAGGACGCGGCCCAGGTCCGGTGATCGAGACGTTGCCCCGTATCCGAGGAGCAGGCGTTCAAACGTCGTGAACGGCGTTCACGGCCCGGTCCCCTCCGTCGCCGCGTGCCCGTCGCGCCGCTTCTACGGACGCGCTCGACGCCGATGAAGTGCGGAGCCCGTGATTCTCTCCCGGTTGACGTTTGCTCCGGACAGCCCTTTGGCTAGAGTGCGCGCGCGGAGACGGCGATCGTGCCCCGGCTCTGAAGAGCAAGGAGATCGGGATGGCGTTCCCGGAATGCAAGAGGACCGGCAATGAAGAAGATCGTCATCATCGGTGACTGCGCCGGAAAGGCGACCCTCTATCGCGGCACGCTCGAGGCCGAAGGATTCGAGGTTCACGTCGACGCCGACGGGGAAGGCGGGCTGTCCACCATCGAACGGCTCGAGCCCGATCTCGTGCTGCTCGACCTCGCGCTGCCGAGGATGAGCGGTGTCGAGGTGTTGGCGCGGCTTCGCGAGTCGGATCGGTCTCGGAAGCTGCCCGTGGTCGTGCTGTCGGACGCAGACCAGCCTTCGTGGCTGGAGCACGCCCTGGAAGCCGGTGCCACGCAGGCGTTGCCGGAAACCGTGAGACCTGAGAACGTGGCCGAGATCGCTTGCAGCCTACTCCCGCTCGGTACGGATCGTGTGCCCGGGGGAGCGTCCATGGGGAGAATCCTCATCGTCGACGACGACAGTATTCTCCGGTCAATCTTCACGCACCTCCTGAGCAGAATAGGGTATCAGGTGGATGCGGCATCCGATGGGCAAGAGGCGCTCAGCAAGGCGAATGCGCACGAACCGGATCTGATCGTTCTCGACATGCTGATGCCGAAGATGGACGGCATAGAGTTCCTGCGCGCGTATGACGTCATAAAGACGCATCCCAAAGTCAAGGTCATCACCTTCAGCATCAGCGATGAACCGCAAACGGTCAAAGAGGCCCTGGCGCTGGGTGTCATCGGATACATGACCAAATCACAGTTGTCCCCACGGGGCATGGTACAGGTGATCGAGGATACCTTGGCACGCGACAAGACCTGATCGCGCCGCGCCCGTGGACGTGCGCTGGATTCTCCCGGGGCGAGCGATGAACCCGACCCGTGCGCGGGCGGACGGCAGAGAGTGAGCAGTCAACGATACCGACGGAGGCGACGATGAAGCAGGCTAGTAACAAGCGACTTCGCGCGGCGCGCTCCGCGGACGAGCTCGCCCGACCGGCTGCGGGGGTCGACCGGGAGAACGTGGTCGACGAGTGACCCGAGCGGGCCTCGCGTCCCTGAGTCCGGGCGGCGTCCGATGAGCGACGTGCTGGCGGTGCATGGCCCCGCCGTCGCCGGGTCGGCGCGCGTGCTGACGCCGGACGCGCTCGCCTTCGTCGCCAGCCTCGCCCGTCGCTTCGAGCCGCGGCGCCAGGAGGTGCTGCGGGCGCGGCGCGAGCGGCAGGAGGCGCTGCGCGCGGGCGCACGCCCGGACTTCCTCGCCGAGACCCGGTCGGTGCGCCAGGGCGACTGGACGATTGCTCCGACACCAGACGACCTGCAGGACCGGCGTGTCGAGATCACCGGTCCGGTCGATCGCAAGATGATCATCAACGCGCTCAACTCCGGCGCCCGGGTGTTCATGGCGGACTTCGAGGACGCCAACGCGCCGCTGTGGGAGAACGTCGTCGAGGGGCAGGCGAACGTGCAGGACGCCGTCCGCCGCACCATCACGCACGACGTCCCCGGCGGTCGCACCTACCGGCTCCGGGAGCGTGTCGCCACGCTGCTCGTGCGCCCGCGGGGATGGCATCTCGTCGAGAAGCACCTCCGGCTCGACGGCGAGCCGGTCTCCGCCAGCCTGGTCGACTTCGGGCTCTTCTTCTTCCACAACGCCCGCGAGCTGCTGGCGCGCGGGAGCGGACCGTACTGCTATCTTCCCAAGCTGGAGAGCCACCGCGAGGCGCGGCTGTGGAACGACGTCTTCTGCGCGGCGCAGGACGCGCTCGGCCTTCCGCGCGGAACCATCCGCGCCACCGTGCTGATCGAGACCGTCCTGGCCGCCTTCGAGATGGAGGAGATCCTCTACGAGCTGCGCGAGCACGCCGCCGGGCTCAACGCCGGTCGCTGGGACTACATCTTCAGCGCCATCAAGAAGCTCGGCCACGATCCGGCAGCGGTGCTGCCCGATCGCGCGCAGGTGACCATGACGGCGCCCTTCATGCGGGCCTACACCGAGCTGCTGGTGAAGACCTGTCATCGGCGCGGCGCGCACGCCATCGGCGGCATGGCGGCGTTCATCCCCAGCCGGCGCGATCCCGGGGTGAACGCGCGCGCCCTCGCCGCGGTGCGCGAGGACAAGCGCCGCGAGGCTGGCGACGGCTTCGACGGCACGTGGGTGGCGCATCCCGACCTGGTCCCCGTGGCCCAGGAATCGTTCGACGCGGTGCTGGGAAGCCGCCCGAACCAGACGCGGCGCCTGCGCGACGACGTCGCGGCCGACGCGGCCCGCCTGCTCGACTTCCGGGTACCGGGTGGCCGGATCACCGAGGCGGGCGTGCGCAACGACGCCAGCGTCGCGATCCAGTACGTCGAATCCTGGCTGCGCGGGACGGGGGCCGTCGCGCTCTTCGATCTGATGGAGGACGCCGCCACCGCGGAGATCGCGCGCGGGCAGCTCTGGCAATGGCGGCGGCACGGGGCGACCCTCGCCGACGGACGCCAGGTGACGGCGGCGCTCTACGAGCAGCTGCGCGACGACGAGCTCGGCAAGCTGCGCCGCTTCGAGGGCGATCGCTTCGACGACGCCCGCGCCCTGATCGACCGGCTCGTGCTGGCCGACGAGTTCGCCGACTTCCTGACCGTCCCCGCCTACGAGCTGGTGCCATGACCGCGCTCGACGACCTCGGCGCGGCATGGCGCGCCGCACACACGGTCGTCGTCCTCACCGGAGCCGGCATGTCGACGGCGTCGGGGATCCCCGACTTCCGCTCGCCCGGCGGGCGCTGGTCGCAGTACCGCCCGGTGACGATCCAGGAGTTCCTCGCCAGCGAAGACGACCGGGCTCGCTACTGGCGTTACAAGGGTGAGACCTGGCAGGTGATCAGCGCGGCCCAGCCCAACCCGGCGCACCTGGCGCTCGCCGAGCTGGCCGACGCCGGCCATGTGGAGCTGCTGGTCACGCAGAACGTCGACGGGTTGCACGAGCGGAGCGGCTTCCCGCCCGAGCGGCTGGTGACCATCCACGGCACCGATGCGGCGGTCGAATGCGTGCGCTGCGGCCGGCGCGCCGCACGCGCGGTGGCGCAGCAGGCCTGGGAGGCCGGCGCCGCCGTGCCACGCTGCTCCTGCGGCGGTCCCTGGAAGCCGGCGACGATCTCCTTCGGACAGGCTCTCGTGCAAGCCGACCTGATCCGGGCGCTCGAGGCGGCGGGGAGCTGCGACCTCCTGGTGGCGGCGGGTACGTCGCTCGTGGTCGGTCCGATCAACGAGATGGTGCCGCGCGCGCGCCGGGCCGGCGCGCGCGTCGGCATTCTCACCGCATCCGAGACCCCCTTCGACCACGTCGCGGAGTGGAAAGTCCCGGCGCCGCTCGCGACGGTCCTGCCCTCGCTGCGCGCGCTGGTGCTCGGCTGAAGGTCGGCCGCGGGGCGCTCAGCCCTCGATCAGCCGTGCCCGCAGGCGTGCGATCGCCGGATCGGTGACGCCGGCGGCCAGCACGTAGTCCTCCACCGACCCGAAGCGAGCGCGCAGGCGCTCCAGGAACTCGACGATCGTCTCCGGGTTCGCGTGCATGGTGTCGGGCGGCAGCGCCGCGAGCATCGCGCGGTAGCCTTCCAGCGAGTTCAGCCGATCGACGATGGCATCCAGGTTTTCCCGCGTGGCCACGTAGTCGGCCACGATTACCTCGTCGGCGACGCCGAGGAGCCCGAGCACGATCGCCGAGATCACGCCGGTGCGGTCCTTTCCGGCGGCGCAGTGGAAGACCGCCGGCGTCTCGGCATCGGCGAGCAGGCCGACGACGCGCGCGATACGATCTCCCGCCAGCTCGGCCATGAACACGTACCGGTCCGCGAGGGTGATCTGGGCGACGCGCTCGCGATCCTCCTCGCGCATCTCGCCATCGTAGAGCGGGACGTGATGGAAGCGTACATCGCCTTGCGCCAGCGGTCCCTGGCCCTCGGAGCGAACCTCGGCGCTCGAGCGCAGGTCGATCACGTCGCGGAGTCGGATCTCGTCGCGCAGATGCGCCACGTCGGCGGGCGTCACGAGGTGCAGGGCGTCGCTGCGGAAGACCTGCCGCCAGCGGACCATGCGACCGTCGGCGGTCGGGTAGCCGCCCAGGTCACGGAAGTTGAGGCAGCCCTCGAGGTTGATCAGGCGCTGCATCACGCGAGAAGGACGAGGACCCGAAGGGCGAGCACCCCGTATCCCTAGCAGGCGGGTCGTTCCATGGCGACAGGCGACCGACCAATGCGCCCTGCGCGCCTCACCAGAGGCGGATGGCGCTCGGTGGCGGACGGTGCTCGGATCGTGGGATAAGCGAACCTGCGCGGGGGTGGGGGTGATCGGATGAGCGAAGTCAGCCCCAAGCGCGCCGAACATACTCGGATCGTGTCGCGCCTGCCGGTGTCACCCGGGGTGCGCGATCTGTTCGTCGGCCGCGAGGCCGAGCTCGGTCGCCTCGGCCGCGCACTCGATCGGGCGATCGGCGACGAGGGACGACTCGTGTTCCTCGTGGGCGAACCCGGCATCGGAAAGACCCGCATCGCTCGTGAGCTCGTGGTCCGCGCAGGCGCCCTCGGCGTCGCGGCGCGCTGGGGACGCTGCCAGGAGACCGAGGGCGCGCCTCCGTACTGGCCGTGGGTGCAGGTCCTGCGGGGCAACGAGCGGATCGAGCCCCAGGTGGATGACGCGCTCGCCGCGTTGCTCGCCGATCACGTGCCAGGACCCACCGCCGCGTCCGCAGCGGAGTCGACCCACGCGCGGTTCCAGCTCTTCGAGACGATCGCCGGCGCGCTGCGGCGGATCTGTCTCGAGACCCCGTTGCTCGTGGTCCTCGACGATCTCCACTGGGCGGATGCGGCGTCGTTGCTCCTGCTGCGGTTCATCGCCACGGAGCTCGCCGACGCCCGCGTGCTCGTCCTCGGCACGTACCGCGACGTCGAGATGCGCCAGGGAGCAGGCGCCGGGATGCTGCCGGAGCTCGCGCATGTCGGTGAGCGAATCTTCCTCACCGGGCTCGCGGAAGCCGAGGTGGCGCGCTTGCTGGCGGCGCGCGCGGGCCGCGTCCTTCCGGACGGCGTCGTGACGACCGTCCATCAGATCTCGGAGGGCAATCCCTTCTTCGTCGAGGAGCTCGCGCGCACGCTGGAAGGGGCGCACGAGGCTCCGCCGAGCCCCCTGCACATCCCCGACCATACGCGCGACGTCGTCCGGTACCGTCTGCGGCCTCTCTCCGAGCGCAGCCGACTCGTGCTCGGCGTCGCCTCGGTGCTGGGGCGGGAGTTCGCGGTGTCACCCCTGGCAGCGGTCGCCGGGCTTGCGCCGCACGACGCCCTGGAGGCGCTCGACGAAGCCGCCCGGCTGGGGCTGGTGACCGCGGCGGAGACTGCACACGACACCTGGCGCTTCACCCACGCCCTCGTCCGCGAGACGGTCTACGGCGACCTTCCGGCGCCGCAACGCGTGCGACTCCATCGAGGCATCGGCGAGCAGCTCGAGTCGCGCGGCCCGGCGGAGGTAACCCGGCGGCTCCCCGAACTCGCGCACCATTTCGCCTCGAGCGCGAGCCTCGACCGCGGCGGCAAGGCCACCACGTACGCGCGCGCCGCGGGTGAGCAGGCGCTCGCCCGGCTCGCCTACGAGGAGGCGGCGGCCTACTTCGCGCAGGCGATCCGATCGATCAGCTTCGGCGACGCGGATGCCGGAACACGCATTCGGCTGATCCTGCAGCACGCCGACGCGCTCTGGCGTGCGAACGATACCGCCGCGGCGCGGGCGACGAGCCTCGAGGCGGCCGAGATCGCGCGCGGGGTCGACGGCACGCTCTTCGCCGAGGCGGTGATGGGCTACGCCGCGACCTTCACCGCGGAGATCGGGCTGCCCGATCCCACGCTGCTGGTGCTGCTCGAGGAGGCGCTGACGGGGGCGCCCACGGGTGCGGTGGCTCTCCGAGCGCAGCTCCTCGCTCGCCTGTCCTTCGCGCTCTCCCTCAACCCTGCCGCGGCGGGGCGGCGCGAGCAGCTCAGCGCGGAGGCGCTCGATCTCGCGCGCGCATCGGGCGACGCGCGCGCGCTGACGCGGGCTCTCCTCGCGCGCTACTTCGCCCTCCTCGGTCCGGATCGCATCGAGGAGCCGCTCGCGCTGGCGGACGAGGTCGTGCGGGTGGCGGAGGCGAGCGGCAGCACGCCGACGGCGCTCGACGGACGGCTGCTGCGGATCCCGCTCCTCCTGATGCTTGGCGACGTCGCCCGCGTCGACTCCGAGATCGCGCTCATCGTTCCCCGTGCCGAGGCGATGCGCCTCCCGTACGGGCGGTGGCTGACTCGCTGCGTGCAAGCCTTGCGCGCGTTGCTCGCCGGACGCTTCGACGACGCCGAGCGGCTCGCCGGCGAAGCGTTCTCGCTCGCGCCGGCTCTCGACAACCTGATCGCGCCGGTGTTCTTCGCCATCCAGCTCTTCCACGTGCGTCGAGAGCAGGATCGCGCCGTCGAGCTGGCGCCGCAGATCGCGCTCATCGGAGAAGGGCACGCCTTCCTCCGGTCGTGGCGGTACGGGATGGCGTTCCTTCACTTCGTCATCGGGGAGCACGCGACCGCCGCGCGGGAGCTGGCGGCGCTCGCGACCGAGCGCTTCACCGAGCTGCCGCGTGACGGGAACTGGCTCCCGGCGATGGTGAATCTCGCGGAGGTGGCGCACGGGGTCGGCGACGCCGAGTGCGCGCGGCATCTGTACGAGCTGCTGCGTCCGCACGCGGCTTCGGCGGCCGTGGTCGCCGCCGCCGTGTGCCTGGGCTCGGTCGAGCGCTACCTCGGCATGCTGGCCGTCACGCTCGGTCGCCCGGATGCGGCGGCGGCGCACTTCGAGGCCGCGCTCGCGGCGCATGTCCGGCTCGACGCGCCGGTGTACCGGGCGCGCACCGCGTTCGCGTATGCACGCCTGCTCCGGCGACGCGCCCAGCCGGGAGATGCGGAGCGCGCCGCCGCGCTGCTCGCGGACGCCCACGCGACCGCCGAAGCCCTCGGCATGGCCGCGTTGCTCCGGGAGATGCGTGAGGAGGCCACCGTGCCGGCGCGGCCCGCGCCCGCCCCGCGGTCGGCAACCGCGGAGCTGTGCGCGGACCGATACGGCTGGATGCTCGTGTTCGACGGCGTCGAGGCCCGGGTGCCGGATTCCAAAGGCGTGGCGTACCTGGCGCACCTGCTCGCCGCGCCGGCCGAGCACGTGAGCGCCGTCGACCTCGCCGGCGTCCCGTCCGGCGGCGATGCCGGCGAACGGCTGGACGCGCGGGCGCGCGCGGCGGTGCGGCAGCGGGCGAAGGATCTCGAGGGCGAGCTCGCCGAGGCCGAACGAGCGAACGACCTCGGGCGCCTGGAGGTCATCCGTGCCGAGCTCGACGCGCTCGCGGACGAGCTGGCGCGCAGCCGAGGGCTGGCCGGCCGGTCGCGCCGCGTCGGCTCGGTGACGGAGCGGGCACGGGTGAACGTGACGCGACGGATAGCGGCGGCGCTCCAGAAGATCGCGGCGGTCCACCCGGCCGCGGCGCAGTACCTCGAGACCACCGTGCGCACCGGCACGGCCTGCGTCTTCCTCCCCGACCCGCGCTTCCCGGTGCGCTGGACCGTCCGTCCCCGGCGCTGATCGGGTCGGTGTTCACGGGCGGCGGCCGGACCGCGCCGGGGAACACTGTTCCGCGGCACGGAACGCCCTCTCGGTTGAAGGGAGAGTGGCTAGCGAATGCGCGTCCGATCGCCGGGTAGGGGGTTCACCGGGCGCCGGTCCCCGGCGCATCCGCGAAGCGACGCGGACGGCCGATGCGGTTGACCCTTGCGGCACTGCTCGTCGGGAGCTGGATCCTCTCCGGCGCTGCCCATGCAGCGCTGCCGACGCCGGGATGCAAGGACTCGCAGGGCGGGGGGTTCACGTATGTCGGGACGGTGAATCCCGGCACGGTGACTCCCGGCGGTCCGCCGCCCGGCGTCCCGCCGGTCGACGTGGGCGCGATCAGCGTCGTGACCACGGACGGCCCTGGCGGCTCCAGGGAGGTCGCGGTCCACGGCGGCAATCTCGACGTGGTTCACTTCGGAGCAGGGCTGGGCCAGCTCTTCGCAGGCGCCGCGAGCATCGACGCCTTCGTGCACGCCGAGATCGGCTCGATCCACCTGGCGGCGAGCGCCGCGGCGGAGACATTGCCCTTTCGATACGCGGCGCCCTTTCCCGGCGCGCTCGGGGAGAACCCCTTCTACGCGCAGGCAGAGGTGAGCATCGCTGGGTGCTGCGACGATGTCGTCACGGTGCCCGCCACCCGGAGCGCCCCGAACCCAGGCGACCCGACGACCGTCACGCTGCAGGTAGGCTACAGCGGCAACGAAAAGGCCGGCGCGGACTTCGACATCGACCTGCGGAACGCCCCGCGACCCTCGGCGTTCCTCTCGCTCGCCGATGGCACCGATCTCGGCGGCGTCATCAGCGGAACCCGGACGCTCGGCAACGTCCCCGTGCTGACGCCCATCGCGCTGCGCTTCTGCTTCGGCGGTGGGCTCGCCGTGACCGCCGGGCACGGCCTGCCAAACCAATTCTACGGCACGGTCTACCAGCACGGGGGGGACATCGGCTCGGACCATGCGTTCTACGACGCGCTCAACACGGCGGAGATCGCCCTCACCAACGCGGACGGCGCCGGGGCCACGGGTGCCACCGGGCACGACTACGCCACGTTCAGCGGCGGGTCGACGATCACGACGACCACGACCACGACGACGACCTCGACCTTCGTGCCGCCCGCGACCCTGCCGAGCTGCGCGGGGTACTGCGGTGACGGCGTCGTCCAGGCCGACTGTGCCGAGACCTGCGAGTGTCCGATGGCGGGCGACCTGGCCGTCGCCGTATGTGACGTGGGAACGGCGATACCGTCCCTCACGCCGGACTGTGCCCGCTGCGCCGGCTGCCAGGTCGATCTGTCGCCGTGCTCCGCGGGGACCACCACGTCCACGACCGTTCCGGGACCCGCGACCACCACGACCACGTCGCTCTCGTCGAGCACGAGCACGACGGCCGCCCCATCGACGACGACGACGACTCTTCCCGGCGCCTGCGAACCCGCGCCCATGTTCGACTCCCTCGACTGCCGGCTCGGCGCCTTGCTCGATCGGATCGACGGCGAGTCCGACCTCGGCCCCTTCGGGCCCAAGCTCGAGCAGGCGCTCTCGAGAGCCAGGAACGACGCGGAGGCGGCGAGAGGGATGTGCGCTTCCGCGCAGGTGCGAAGCGCGCGGCGGCGGCTGAAGATGGCGATCCACGACATGATCCGGTACGCGCGTCACCTGAAGACCGTCGCGGCCCGCAAGCAGCTGCCCGCCACCATCCGGAACGCACTCCTCGCCGCGGGCGACCCGATCGGGCGCGACCTGGGACTCCTCAAGAGCCGGCTGCAATGCCCGTCCGATTCCGGCGCACGGGGAACCCCGGAGGTATCGCCGTGACGGCGCCGGCGCGCGACCTTCACGGTCGAATCGGCCCGTCGCGCGTGCGACGAACGCCGACGGCCCTGATCACCGTCTGGCTCCTGCTCTCGTGGGCGTCGGTCGCTGCTGGGGCGCATGGTCAGCCGCACTGCTCGGTGCGGCACGACGGGGCGCAGGTGATCGCCGAGTTCTCGTCGCAGGACGCTCGCAGGGGCCACCAGATGACGTTCGACCTCGTCACCTCGGGCGGTCCTCCGGAGCGCCGCACCAGCTCCCTCGCCATCGCACGCGGCGGGCGTCTGGTCCTGAAGCTCGAATCGAACCTCGCGGGCACCGCCGCGCTCCGGGTCCATCTCACGGTCGGTGTGGGCTTCCGCGGATTCCACGAGTTCGACCTCACCAGCGGCGACGGCCGGATGTTCGAGGGCACCGTGGACGGCCGGGCTCTCGTGCCGTTCCGGGTCGATTCGGGCCTTCGCACGCTGGCCTTCGCCGACGGCAAGCCCGGGCCGCGCGTGAAGGAGAAGCCGTTCGTCCGCAAGGGACTCCGTCGTCTCGCCAGGCAGGCGCTCGAGAGCTCGTGCCTGGACGACCCCTCCGGCGGGTCGGTCGCCGAGACGCGCGGGCTCCTGGACAGCTGCGACCTCTGCCAGACCGGATGCATCGGCAAGTTCTTCTTCCGCTGCGGCGCCGAGGCGGTGGCGTCGGGCGCCGGATGCGCGCTGGGCCCGGTCGCGTGTGCCGCCCTCTTTGGCGCGTCGGGGTACGACTGCTCGGACGGCACCATCGACTGCGACGACGCCTGCCTGGCCAGCAGCGACTGCTGCGCCGTCCCCTGCGCCGGCGGACACGGCGACGCCTGCGGTCGCAGCTGCTCGGAGGACGCGGTGTGCTGCGGCGGCCAGTCCTGCTGCTCCTCGGGCGAGCAGTGCTGCGGCACCGTGTGCTGCGACTCCGTGAACAACGACATGCACTGCGCGCAGCCGAGCACCGGGCTGTGCTGCTTCAACGACCACATGGGTGACGTGTGCGGCAGCCAGCAGTGCTGCCCGACCGACAAGCCGGTCTGCCGCGATCCCGCGCACGTCACGTGCTGCGCGCCGGACAGCGGCGACGTCTGCGGCGACGACTGTTGCCCGGCGTCGGCGCCGATGTGCGTGCACCCGCTCGGCGTCTGCTGCGCGCCGGAGAACGTGTGCGGCCAGGGCTGCTGCGTGCCGCCGAACGTCTGCCAGGCCGGCGGCTCGTGCTGCACTCCCGACCGCGTGTGCGGCAGCAACTGCTGCGAGGGGGAGGAGACCTGCCTCGACCCGG
The DNA here is from genome assembly GCA_963815115.1 of uncultured delta proteobacterium. GTDB lineage: Bacteria > Desulfobacterota > Binatia > DP-6 > DP-6 > CAVQLX01. The sequence goes on from CAWFFN010000009.1 coordinate 725,088, forward strand.
CCCGGAGCCTCTGCTGCGGCGGCATTGCCAGCAAGGTCTGCGGCAGCAACTGCTGCGGGCCGGACGAGACGTGCCTCGGCGACAGCTGCTGCCCGATCGCGCAGGGGTGCGGCGGCACGTGCTGTCCGGCCGGCGAGCTCTGCACCGATCCGGCGACGCACACGTGCTCGGCATGCGACCCCGGGACCGCGCCGTGCGCGCCGCTGGGCGGCGGGCCCGCGGTCTGCTGCGCGCCCGGGGTCACGTGCTGCGCCGGTCCGCCGCCGCAGTGCTGCGCCAGCGGCTCGCAGCTCTGCTGCGGGACGCCGTTCGCCTGCCACGATGAGTCGTTCTGCCTGCGCTGAGCGGGTGCCGCGGCCGCGCGCCGCGTTCCTCGCCCTCACCGTCCTCCTCGTCGCGGCCGTCGCCGCGGGCGACTGCGGCGAGTGCACGATCCCGACCGACTGCGTGCCGTCCTTCAGCCGGTGCGTCACCACGACGTGTACCCCGGATCACTGCTGCACCGACGTCCCGGTCGACTGTGACGACCACCTCGCCTGCACGATCGACACGTGCAGCGAGGCGTTCGGCTGCCAGCACGCCGACGCGTGCAACGACGGGAACCCGTGCAACGGCGAGGAGTCCTGCCTCCCGTTCGGCACCGAGCACCTGTGCCTCGAGGGTGTCCCGCTCGACTGCGACGACGGCGACGCCTGTACGGCCGACCAGTGCCGTCCCGACGGCTGCGCGCACGATGCGCTCGATTGCGACGACCACGATCCCTGCACCAGCGACGCATGCGACCACGCGACCGGCTGCACCCACACGGCGATCGCGGGCTGCTGTACGACCGACGCGGCCTGCCGCGGCGACCCCTGCGTGCAGGGCGCCACGTGCAGCGGAGGGATCTGCCGGGGCGGCGTACCGGCCGACTGCGACGACCGGAACGCCTGCACGACCGACGCCTGCGACGGCGGCCTGGGATGTGTCCACGCGCCGATCGCCTGCAACGACGGCGACCCGTGCACGCGCGACGCGTGTGATCCGTCGATCGGGTGCACCCACGCAGGCGTGGTGGGATGCTGCAACGGCGACGCCGATTGCCGGAGCGACCCGTGCATCGCCGGCCGGACATGCGTGAGCCACTCCTGCATCGGCGGGGCACCGGCGAATTGCGACGACGGCGACCCGTGCACGACGGATCGCTGCGTGGCGAACGTCGGGTGCATCGCGGATGCGGTGACCGGCCCCGCGTCGGCACGCTGCGTGTGCGACCGGGCGATGCCCGCATCGTGCAGCGGCGTCGTCGTCCCGCAGCCGCTGGAGGCCGCCATCGTCCGCTCGTGCGCGCTCACCCGGCGCGCCACCGCCCCGGGAAGCCCCATGGAGCGCGCGCGAAAGCTGGCCGGCCGGGCGGCCCATCGCTTCGCGAAGGGTGCGTCGATCGCGACCCACGCGGGAGTACAGTCTCGGATCGGACCCGCGTGCGCAGGCGCCCTCGGTGCGCTGCTCGACGACGACCGCGACAGGGTCCTCGTCTTCCGTAGCACGCTGCCGTAGCGGGAACCGGCGGGTGGACGGCGCGCGGGCAGGGGGAGTAACTCGGAGCCGTGACGCGTCGGCAGTGGATGCTGTCCGCGTTCTTCGTCGCCGTGATCGCCCTCAAGGTCGCGGAGGCGGCTCTTCGTCTCGAGAGCTGGCCCCTCACCGACGTCCGCATGTTCTCGGCGCGCGTGCCGCCGTGGGTGACGCCGTTCGACGTCACGCTGCTCGCGACCCGCGGCGGTCCCTGGTTCCCGCTCACGGCGTTCGATCTCGGGCTCGGTCCCGACGGGCTGCGCCGCCGCTTGCCGCCCGACCTGAAGGTGCTGCCCGCTGCGTGCGGGGAGCTCGGGCGCCTCTACAACACGCAACACCCCGGCGCGGGAGCGCTGGCGGGCCTGCGTGCCCGTGTGCGGCGCGTCCCGAGGCCCGGAGTTCCGAGCGAGCCCTTCGATCAAACCGTCGAGTGTCCGCTCGCACCGCCGTCCGCGGCGCGCTGACGATGGGACGCCGGCTGCTCGACGCGTGGCGCCGCTACTGGTTCTCCCCGGCATCCCTCACCAACCTCGGCATCGCACGCGTCCTGCTCGCCGCCATCCTGCTCTGGCTCGACGGCACGACCCGCTTTCTCGGCGTCGCCACGACGCCGTCCGCTTTCTGGACGCCGATCGGGCTCCTGCGCGGGCTGGGAATCAGCCAGCCCGGATTGCCCCTGCTCGAGTGGCTGTCGTCGGCGAACGTGGTGCTGCTCTGCGCCGTTGCCCTCGGCGTCTTCACGCGCCCGGCGCTGGCGCTGCTGTTTCCCCTCCAGCTCTACCTCGAGTCGCTTCTCAACTGCTTCGGCAAGGCCTCCCACGGCACGATCCCCGACCTCTACGCGCTCCTGTTCCTCCTGCTGGCGCCGTGCGACCGGGGCTTCGCGCTCGGCGCGATGTGGCGGCGCGCGCGGGCCGCCGGCACCGCGGCCGTCGCTCCGCCGAGCCGCCAGTCGTCCTTCGCGGGCTGGCCGCTCGACCTGCTGTTCGTCGAGCTCGCCGCGTACTACTGTCTCTCGGGGCTCTCCAAGCTGCGCGACGGCGGCCTCGCATGGGCCGACGGGTATGCGCTGCAGTACTACCTGCTGCTCATGCGTACCGACGGCGGCGTGTGGCTCGCGTCCCATCTCTGGCTCTGCACGGCGCTGTCGGTGCTCGTTTTCGCGTTCGAGCTCGGCGCTCCGCTCGGCATCGTGCGCCGCTGGCGTCCACTCGTCCTCGGCGGCGGCCTGCTGTTTCACCTCTCCACCTGGGTCTTCATGGACATCTGGTTCTGGCCCATCGTGGCCCTGTACGCGCTCTTCGTGCCGTGGACGCGGCTCGGGACGGCAGCCGCGCGCAGCACCGGGTTCGCGCGCGGCTCGCTACGCGTCGCCTACGATGGTGGCTGTTCCTCCTGCCGGCGGACGGTGTCGGTGCTGCGCGACCTCGATCTCGCGAGCACGCTCGCCTTCGTTGCCGTGGCGCCGCCGGCGCGCGGAGGCCACCTGTCGGGCGGCCACGTCGTCGTGGGCACTCGCGGCGACGTCGACGGCCTGCGCCGCCTCGCCTGGGCGCTCCCGGCCGCGTGGCCGCTCGCGCCGCTCCTCTACATCCCCGGAACGTCGTGGCTCGGACGTCGCCTGTGGAGCGCCATGGCACGGCTGCGCGCGGCCGCTTCGCCTTGACGCTCCGGCCGGGCCGGGGGCACCATCGGTGCGTGACCATCGACCAGCACATCCTCCTGTCGGATCTGAACTACGCCGAGGCCCTGCGCGAGCTCACCCGCCGCGCGGGCGGGGTCGTGCACGACGAGGACGGGCTCCTCTGCTACGCGGGCCCCGATCCGTTCCCCGTCCTGATGAACGGCGTCATGCGCACGGGACCCGGTCCTTCCGCGCCGGTCGTGCTCGAGCGCGCGCGGGCCTTCTTCGCGCCGCGCGGCCGGGGCTATACCGTGCACGTGCGGACGCACGCCGACGCCGATCTGCGGGCGGCGAGCGAGCGCGCGGGCCTGACGCTGATCGGCGATGCGCCGGGCATGGTGCTCCACCGGCGCCTCCCCGACGCCGCGCCGCCGCCCGGCGTCGAGCTCCGGCGTGTGAGCGGCGACGGCGACGTGAAGGCGTTCGGTCGCATCATGGGCCAGGCCTACGCCACCTACGGCATGCCGTCCGAGGTCGGGCCCGCGTCGTTCCCCCATCGCGACGTCTTGATCGCCCCGCACATCGCCGCGTTTCTCGCCCTGCTCGACGGAGAGCCGGTCGCCGGTGCCATGGTGATCGTCACGCACGGCGTGGGCGGCGTGTACTGGGTGGGCACGCTGCCCGAAGCGCGCGGCCGCGGGCTGGCCGAGCTGTGCACGCGCGCCGCGGGCAACGCGGGGTTCGACCAGGGCGCTCACATCGCGGCCCTGCAGGCCTCGGTGATGGGGGAGCCGATCTACCGGCGCATGGGCTACGTGGAGGTGACCCGATATCCCTTCATGGTGCAGCTCAGCCCGCCGGCCTGAGGAGTTCTCCGCGCGGCTTGACTGCGCGGCCGCTTCGCCGGATGGTCGCGCGATGGAGCGCATCGGCGTCGTCCCGTTCTGGAAGAGCTACGATCGCAAGGCCGTGCTGCGCACCGCGCAGCTGGCCGACGATCTGGGCTACGACTCGATCTGGATCCCGGAGGCGTGGGCCTACGAGCAGTTCCAGCTCCTCACCGAGATCGCCCTCAACACCAAGCGGCTGAAGCTCGCGACCGGCATCGCCAACGTCTTCAGCCGTTCCGCCGGCCTGCTCGCGATGAGCGTCGCGACGCTCGACGAGATCTCCGAGGGCCGCGCCCTCCTGGGCCTCGGCACCAGCGGCAAGCTCGTGATCGAGAACTTCCACGGCGTGCCCTACCGCAAGCCGCTCACGCGGCTGAAGGAGACGGTGGGCATCTGCCGCGCGCTCTGGCGCGGCGATCGCCTGCAGCCCGAGCTGAGCACGCTCTTCGATGCCCGGCACTTCAAGCTCGAGATGACGCCGGTGCGCTCGAACGTGCCGATCTACATCGCCTCGCTGCAGGAGAACGCCATCCGCGAGGTCGGACGCATCGCGGACGGCTGGGTGCCGACCTTCTGGCCCTATCGGCATCTGTCCGACGGGCGCGCCCTGCTCGACGAAGGCGCGCGCGCGGCAGGTCGCGATCCCGCCGCCATCGAGATCGCGCCCTTCATGGCGATCGTGCCGCTCGACGACACGGACGCGGCGCGCGCCATGATCAAGCCGCTGGTCTCGTTCTACATCGGCGGCATGGGTGCGTACTATCACGCGCTCTTCTGCCGCTACGGCTTCGAGGACAACGCCAATCAGGTGCGCGCGCTGTACGACGCCGGCGAGCGCAAGCAGGCCGCGGCGGCGGTCAGCGACGAGCTCATCGACGCCATCGCGATCTGCGGGCCGCCGGCCCACTGTCGCGAGCAGCTCGCCGAGTGGCGCCGGCACGGTGTCGGGCTCGCTCTGATGAACCTTCCCACCGGCGCGCCGTTCGAGCTGGCGGAGATGCTGCTGCGCACGATGGCGCCGGCGCGCTGAGGACGTCGCGGGGACCGTGTTCGCGGACATGCCGTCGGGTTGCCGCTCCCGGACGGAGCCGTTAGAACGCCCGTAGTGACCGGCGACGAGGTTCGGCAGAGCTTTCTCGACTTCTTCCGCGAGCGCGGTCACACCATCGTGCCGAGCGCGCCGCTGGTGCCGGCCGACGATCCGAGCCTGCTGTTCACCAACGCCGGGATGGTGCAGTTCAAGCAGGTCTTCCTCGGCTCCGAGACCCGTCCCTACACCCGCGCCGCCGACAGCCAGAAGGTGCTGCGCATCAGCGGCAAGCACAACGATCTGGAGCAGGTCGGGCGCGACACCTATCACCACACCTTCTTCGAGATGCTCGGCAACTGGTCGTTCGGCGACTACTGGAAGCGCGACGCCATCGTGTGGGCGTGGGAGCTCCTCACCACCGTCTGGAAGCTGCCGAAGGACCAGCTCTATGCCACCGTCTATACGACCGACGACGAGGCCGCGACGCTGTGGCTCGAGGTGACCGACATCGGCCGCGACCGGGTCAGCCGCTTCGAGCAGGAGAACTTCTGGGAGATGGGCGAGACCGGCCCGTGCGGTCCCTGCTCCGAGATCCACATCGATCGCGGGCCCGCGGCGTGCGACCGGCAGGGCGAGCCGCATCCCTGCGCCGTGAACGGCGGCTGCGCGCGCTTCATCGAGCTCTGGAACCTGGTCTTCATCCAGTACAACCGCGACGCCGCCGGCACGCTCACGGAGCTGCCTGCGAAGCACGTCGACACCGGCATGGGCTTCGAGCGCGTCACGGCGGTGCTCCAGGGCGTCCCCAGCAACTACGACATCGACGTCCTCCGTCGCGTCATCGCGTCCGCCGAGCGGCTGGCGGGCAAGCGCTACGGTGCCGATGCGCGCGACGACGTGTCGCTGCGCGTGATCGCCGACCACGCGCGGGCGGTCACCTTCCTGGTGCAGGAGGGGATCGTGCCGTCGAACGAGGGACGCGGCTACGTGCTGCGCCGCCTGCTGCGCCGGGCCGCGCGGCACGGAAAGCTCCTCGGGCTCGACCGGCCGTTCCTGCACGAGGTCGTCGGCGCCGTGGTGGAGACGATGGGGCGCGCCTATCCCGAGGTGGTGCGGGCCGAGGAGACCATCCGGCAGGTGGTCCGCGCCGAGGAGGAGCGCTTCGCCGCCACCCTCGACCGGGGCCTCGCGCTCCTCGCCGACGAGGTCGAGCGCGCGCGCGCGAGCGGCGGCGCGACGCTGCCCGGCGGGGTCGCCTTCCGGCTCTACGACACCTACGGCTTCCCGCTCGACCTCACCGAGGACATCCTCGCCGGCGAGGGCATGTCGGTCGACCGCGAGGGCTTCGACCAGGCCATGAGCGCGCAGCGCGAGCGGGGCCGTGCCGCGCGCCAGTTCGCCGACGCCACGGCCGCACCGGAGCTGCTCGAGCAGGGCGCGCTCGTCACGCGCTTCGTCGGCGACCACGTCCCCGAGCTGGACTCGGAGGTCCTGGCTCTGGTCGCGGGCCGCGAGTCGCGCCGCAGCGCGCGCGAGGGCGACGAGATCGACGTCATCACCGCGGAGACCCCTTTCTACGCGGAATCGGGCGGCCAGGTGGGCGACCGCGGCTGGCTCGTCACCGATGCGGGCGCTCGCGTGGAGATCCTCGACACGCATCGCATCGCGCCCGCCGTGATCGCGCATCGCGGCGTCGTCCGCCAGGGAACGCTGACGGTGGGCGACCGGGTGCACCTCACCATCGACTCCGCGCGCCGGGAGGCGGCCCGCCTGAACCACTCGGCCACGCATCTGGTGCACGCCGCGCTCCGCCACCGGCTGGGGGCGCACGTCAAGCAGGCGGGCTCGCTGGTCGATCCCGAGCACCTGCGCTTCGACTTCAACCATCATGCAGCGGTCGGTGACGACGCGCTGCTCGCCGTCGAGGACGAGGTGAACGCCTTCGTGCGGGCCAACGCCCCGGTGACCACCGAGGAGATGAGCTACGACGACGCCATCCGCGCCGGCGCGCTGGCCTTCTTCGGCGACAAGTACGGCGATCGTGTCACCGTCGTGCGCATGGGCGACTTCTCGATCGAGCTCTGCGGCGGCACGCACGTCGCGCGCACGGGCGACATCGGCTTCTTCCGGCTCGACGGCGAGAGCGGCGTCGCGGCCGGGGTGCGGCGCATCGAGGCCACGACCGGGCAGGGGGCCATCGCCAGCGTGCGGCGGGAGATCAAGAGCCTCGACGAGGTGCGCGACCTGCTCGGCTCGGAGGACGTCACGTCCAGGATCGAGCGCCTGCGCGTCGACCTGCGCGAGAAGGACAGGCGCATCGCGGAGCTGCAGGGCAAGCTCGCCGGCGGCGCCACGCGCGACGTGCTGGCGGACGCCCGGAGCGTCGACGGGATCACCGTGCTCGCGACCCGCATCGACGGCCTCGACGACAAGGGGCTGCGCGAGATGGCCGACCGCCTGCGGGATCGCATCAAGTCGGGCGTGGTCGTGCTCGGCGCCGCGCTGGGCGAGCGCGCCGTGCTCCTGGCTGCGGTCACCAAGGATCTCACCGGGCGCTATCACGCCGGCAACATCATCAAGCAGCTCGCACCGCTGGTGGGCGGGGGCGGGGGCGGCCGGCCCGACTTCGCGCAGGCGGGCGGCAAGGAGCCCGATCGCCTCGATGCGGCGCTCGCCGCCGCCTACGAGCTGCTCGGCGCGGGAGGCGACCGGCCGTCTTGACCGAGCCTGCAGTCGCCGCCGTCCCGCTGCGGTTCGGGAACCAGGCCCTCTTCCGGGAGCTGCTCGGCCAGCACGACGAGCACGTGAAGCTGCTCGAGCGCGAGCTCGGGGTTCGCATCGAGGTCGGCGACGGCCTGCTCACGCTGCATGGCGACGCGGTCGAGACCGAGCTCGCCGGCCGCACGCTCACGCAGCTCTACGGGCTCCTCGAGCAGGGCTATCCCATCTTCGCCGCCGACGTGGAGTACGCGCTGCGCATCCTGTCGGGAGACCGCGCCGCGCGGCTGCGCGACATCTTTCTCGACACGGTCTTCATCTCGGCACACAAGCGCGTCATCACCCCGAAGAGCATCAACCAGAAGGCGTACATCGACGCCATCCGCAACTTCGACATCGTCTTCGGGATCGGTCCCGCCGGCACCGGCAAGACCTATCTCGCCATGGCGATGGCCGTCGCGGAGATGATGAAGAACAGCTTCAGCCGGATCGTGCTCACCCGGCCGGCGGTGGAGGCGGGAGAGAAGCTCGGATTTCTCCCGGGCGACCTGGCGGAGAAGGTCAACCCCTACCTGCGCCCGCTCTACGACGCGCTCCACGACATGGTGGACTTCGACCGCGCCCGCAAGCTGGTCGAGCGCGGCACCATCGAGGTGGCCCCGCTCGCCTTCATGCGCGGGCGGACGCTGAACGATTCCTTCGTCATCCTCGACGAGGCCCAGAACACGACCCCCGAGCAGATGAAGATGTTCCTCACCCGTCTGGGCTACGGCTCGAAGGCGGTCATCACCGGGGACGTGACGCAGGTCGATCTTCCCGCCGGCAAGGCGTCGGGTCTCAAGGAGGCACAGAACCTCCTGCGTCACATCACGGGCATCCGCTTCATCAGCTTCACCGAGCGGGACGTGGTCCGGCACCCCCTGGTGCAGGAGATCATCGCTGCCTACGAGCGCGAGTGAATCGGTCGCGGCCCACCGGGCGATCGTGACGGTCACGACGCGCGGGCGGCGCCTGCCGAGCCTGGCAGATCGGGTCGCGCGCCGCGGGCGACGCCTGCTGGCGGCGCTCCGGCTCCCCGGTGCGGAGCTCTCGCTCGTGCTGGTGTCCGACACGGTGATGCGGCGGCTGAACCGTGACTGGCGCGGCGCGGACCGGCCCACCGACGTGCTCTCGTTCGCGCAGGCCGAGGGCGCGGGCGGCGCGCCGCAGGGGCTCCTGGGCGACGTGGTCATCTCCGTCGACACCGCGCGCCGGCAGGCGGCCGAGCGCGCGGCGCCGCTGACGCGCGAGCTCGACCGTCTGCTGATTCACGGGGTGCTGCACCTCCTCGGATACGACCACGAGCGCTCGCCCGCCGAGGCGCGGCGCATGCAACGCCGGGAGCGCCAGCTCGCCCGGCGCCTCGACAAGTGAGGCGGACGAGGGCGGACGATGGGCGACCTGGCGATGGTGGGGACGAACGGCGCCGGCGGCGCCACGGTGGCGGTTGCCGAGACGCCGCGGTGGCGCTTCGGCGTGCCGCTCGCCGCCCTCAGCGGGCTCTGCCTGGCGGCCGCGTTTCCCTCGCTGGAGATCGCGCCGCTCGCCTGGATCGGCCTCGTGCCGCTGCTGCTCGCGATCCGCGGCCGATCGCCCCTGCGGGCGTTCGGGCTCGGCTGGATCACCGGGACCGTCTTCTATCTCGCCACCTGCTACTGGATCGTCTACACCATCGGACACTACACCGCGTTGCCGCGACCGGTGGCGGCGGGCGTGCTGTTCCTGATGGCGGGCGCGCTCGGGTGCTATCACGGTGCCTTCGCCCTCGGCGTCGCCTGGTTCGAGCGCCGCCGTCTGCCCTCGATCTGGCTGGCGCCGGCGCTCTGGGTGATGCTCGAGTGGCTGCGGGGATGGTTCTTCATCGGCTTTCCGTGGGCCGCGCTCGGCTACTCGCAGTATCGCTTCCACGACCTCGTGCAGATGGCCGAGGTGACCGGCGTGTACGGCGTGTCCGCCGTGCTCGTCCTGTTCAACATGGTGGTCGCCGCCGTGCTGCTCGCGCGCGGCCGCGGGGCGCGGCGCAACCTTCCGGCGCTCGCCACGCTCACGCTGCTCCTCGTCGTGCTCCTCGGGCTCGGGCGCTGGCGTGTCGCCGAGCTGGATGTGCTGCCCGCCGCCGGCCACATTCGCGTCGGTCTGGCCCAGGGCAACGTCGAGCAGGACAGGAAATGGGATCCCGCATTCCAGGACGAGACCATGCGCCGCTACCGCGAGCTCACGCTCGCCGCGTCCCACGAGCATCCCGCGCTGATCGTCTGGCCGGAGACGGCCGCGCCGTTCTTCTTCCAGGAGGCCGGACCGCACCGCGACGACGTGCTGGCGCTGTCCCGCGAGGCCGGCGTGCCCATCGTCTTCGGCAGCCCCGCCTTCCGGCAGACCGCGTCGGGGCGCCTCCAGCAGCTGAACCGCGTCTATCTCGTCGACGCCAGCGGTCGCGAGCTCGACACCTACGACAAGATGCAGCTCGTGCCCTTCGGCGAGTACGTTCCCTATGCGGGCGTGCTCTTCTTCGTCAGCCAGGTGGTGACGGCGGTGGGGCAGCTGGGGGCCGGGATCGTGCCGACCGTATTCCAGATCCCGGAGGGCCGCTTCGGCGCGCTCATCTGCTACGAGGGCATCTTTCCGGCGCTCACGCGGCGGTTCGTGGACGGCGGAGCGCAGTTCCTGGTCAACGTGACCAACGACGCCTGGTACGGCAATACCTCGGCTCCCTACCAGCACCTGGCCCAGGCGGCGTTCCGCACGGTCGAGAACCGCGTGCCGATGGTGCGGGCGGCGAATACCGGCATCAGCGCCGTCATCGACGCCGACGGCCAGATTCGCTGGGAGGGCCCGCTCTTCGAGATGCTGTGGCACGTCGACGAGATCCAGTGGACGGGCGTGCGCACGTTCTACACCCGCTACGGCGACGCGTTCGTCTGGCTCTGCGTCGCGGTGACCGTGGCCGCGATCGTGCTCGGCGTTCGCCGGCGCGGCGGCGCACGCCCGAGAGGATGGCGCGGCGACGGCTCCGGTCGGGAGCACCGAGCCGTCGCCGGAAGCCTCGGCAGTCAGTAGCGCACCACGAACTGCCCGGGCAGAGACACGGCGCCCGGGCCGGGCAGACCCTCGTAGAAGTTCAGAGTCCCGTTCGTACTTGCCGCGACGCAGAACACGCTTGCGAGCGTCACGGGGGCCGCGGTCCCGATGCTGAGCGGTCCGGCAGCCGAGCCCGCCTCCGTGATCGCTCGACACGAGGACTGCCCGAAGCAGCCGGACGTTCCGGGTGGTCCGAAACCCTGCCCCGGGCAGAAGTTGCCATCGGAGGGGCGGGAGTAGGAAGCGGCCGTGGTGAGCGGTGAAAGATTGATGCTCGTCAGCGCGAGGTGTTGACCGTCGATGCACTGGATCGACGGCAGGCCAAGCATGCAGGGATGTGCGGCGTCGGCGCCACCCGTCGGGCAGTCGCGCGTCAGGCCAACCGAGCTCGTCGATGTGCAGGGCAGACCCGTACGGGGACCGCGATCGCATGTGCCCGTCGCGGGGCTGCTGGGGCTGGCGGCTACCGGCGAGCCGCCGGCCCGGCAGCGCGGGCACGCCTGGCCCACGTTGCCCGTCATGTAGATGTCCGAGACCAGGGAGGCGTTGATTGCCGACGTGCCGGTGGATAGGTCGAGCGTCCCGCTGGCCGGCGCCTCGTAGGCGTTCAGCACACAGAAGCTGTACGAGGGGATGGCCGTATTGGGGGCCTCCAGCGGGGCGCCGAAGTTGCAGCCCGCGGCGGTGCAGTCGGGCTCGGTGCTGTTGACGCCGGGTGTGGTGGACGTCGCGCCGATCGTGCAGCTCGGGCCGCTGCAGCTGAGCCCGAACCGGTTGGTAGCGCCGTCCCGAGCCAGGCTCTCCTGGGCGACCGAATCGGCGCCTCCGACGTCGAGTCCGCCGCAGGGGAGGGTCTTGAGCACGACGTTCGATCCATCCCTCGCATCGCCGCATGTGCCAGCGGCGGCGGTGGTGGTGAAGTCCAGGCTGCCGGGAGGCTGCAGGAGCATCGTGAAGTCCGCGATGCACGAGTCTCCGATCGCCTCGAGGTCCATCTGGTTGCCGATCGGTTGCGTGCAGTCGTTGCCGGGCTTGCTCTCCAGCTTGACGAAGCAACCCTTCGACGGGTCGGCGCCGCCATCGTATCGCGCCTTGGCCTTGTCGATGCAGCCGCCGAAATTCGGGTCCTCCGGCTTTCCGGGCGTCGCTGCTTTCTGGAAGCACACCAGGATGCTCTTCAGCATCCTCGCGATGCAGCGCTGCTTGCCCACGCCGCAGGACGACTGATCGAGGGGCGGCGGGTCGATACCGGCCATCAAGGCGTCCACGCAGGAGTCGACGCGCACTTCCGCCGCGGCGGTGTCGTCGAACGTGGCGCAGTCGTTGCCAGGCTTGCTCTCGAGCCTCTGGAAGCAGCCCCTGGCGGGATCGGTGCCGCCGTCGAACTTGGTCCTCGCCCGGTCGATGCAGCCGCCGAAGTCCGGGTCGGGTGGTCGGCCCGGGGTCTCGGCCTTCTCCTCACACGTCAGCAGCGAGGCGGCCTTCGTCGCCATGCACTTGTTCTTGGCGGCGATACACTTGCGCTGCATCGCCCACGAGCCTCCGCTCAGGAGGCATGCCGTGGTCAGGGTCGTGACGAAGACAGCCGTCGATCGGTGGATCATCGCCTTCCTCCCTTCTTGAACCGACCCCGAACCCGACCTGCCCTCCACATCGGGTGCGGGTCCGGAAACCTGGCAGGAGCGACCACGGCGGTTCACCCCCCGACGATCAGCGTCCGGCGGCAACCAGCGCCGCGACGGTGAACCAGTCGTCGGTCACACCCGCTTTCTCGCCCTGGTGGAAGTACCAGCCCTGCTCGCCCGGGAAGCGCGGACTGGGAAGCGACACCCTCGTCGCGTGCTCGAGCTGCATGTCGACCATGACGACCGCCGGCGCGAAGGGCATCTCGTCTTCGTAGGCGATCGCGTTGCTGCCCGGGACCGACTGCCGGAAGCTCACGTCGTTGATCCAGATCTTCCACAGCTCGCCGGAGCGATCGTAGATGTCGGAGTACGGGATGCCCCAGCTCTCCTTGTCGACGAAGAGCACGCGCTTCGAGTAGGCGTACTGCGGCAGCTTCGACGTTCCCTCGAGCACGTACACCTTGCGCTTCTCCCACACGTCGTCGAACGCCCAGTCGACCTTGTCGTGCCACTTGACGGGGAAGTGCTCGGCGTGGGCGACGGCGAGGATCTCCTTCTCGCCGAGGTACTTCCAGTCCATCCAGGCGACCTGCCCGGCGTAGCCGTAGTAGCTGTCGACGTCGGTGTCCTGACCGAAGAGCGCGTCCGAGCGCTGCGCGCTGGACAGCCGCCGGACACGCCGGAGCGATGGGAGATAGAGCCAGGAGTCGTCCTGCTTGGAGGACTCGATGTAGCGGTTGCCGAGCGCGCCGACGCCCTTCAGGTCGAAGGGCTCGAGGATGGGATAGAGACCCTGCTGCGCTCGATAGCCGTTGGGGTTCGGCTTCTCGGGCTTCGGGTCGACGTAGAGGCGACCCGTCCAGAAGAGGCGGCGGAAGTGATCGAGGAGAAAGTGGCGCTCGACCGCCATCGGGCCGTTCGGCGGGATCGAGCCCGTGTCGGCGTCGAAGTTTCGCAGGTCGGTGTCGTCGATCCCGTTGACGAACCCGTACTCGTAGTTCCACATGATCTTGAGCGCGAGCTGCGGGTCCTTCGGATCGAGGTTCGGGAACGGCTGCCCGGCCACGTAGTTCTGGACGGTCAACCCATCCGCCGACAGCTTCACCTGCGGCGCGTACCTCTCGGTGGCGTCCTTGTAGGCCTTCGGCCACTCGACGCGCTTCGGCTCCGTGACCGTGATCGGGAACCCGCGCCTGACGCACCACTCCATCCCGGGCGAGAGGAGTCCCCTGGCCTTCTCGACGTTGCCTGCGTTGATCGTGTCTCCGGGTACGACCTCGGCTCGCGTATGCGCAGCAAGGATCATGACTGCTGCAATCGTCCAGAGCGTACGGTGCATGCATCCCTCCAGCTCGACTGCTGCCGTGGATCGTCCACGGCGCGTCTCTCGAAGACAATCGTCTGATGTGCCGGCCGGCACCTCGTGATCGTCCCGACCGGGCGATGTGCGTGTACCGTCGTACGGTGCCCTCCGCCCGACGGATCACCTTCGGCGAAGCATTCCTGCCGAGACCGGGCCGGTGATCCGATCGCGCGGTCGTCCCGTACGTGGAAGGGGGAGCCGCAACGACCTCGAGCGCGTGACGATGTCGTCCCGTTTCCGAATGCTACCGGCCCGCTGCGAGCGCATGGTCGACAAGCGCCCGATCCGCGAGTCGCTGCGGATCGCGAAGGTGGCCAGGCCGTCACGAGACCGAGCCGATGCGGACGACGTCGCCCTGCTGCTGGCCGTGGCCGGTGGCGATCGGGACGCCTATGCGATGCTCTACCATCGTCACAGCGCGGCGCTGCTCGGCTTGCTCTTCCAGATCCTTCGCAGTCGAGCCGAGGCGGAGGACGTGCTGCAGGAGGTCTTTCTCCAGGTGTGGAGACAGGCGGGCGACTTCGACGCGGAACGCGGAAAGCCCGCCGTGTGGCTCGTGATGCTGGCCCGCAGCCGCGCGCTCGATCGCCTGGAGACGATCGCGGCACGACGGCGGACGCTCAACCGGTCGTCGGACGCGATCTCGGAGAGCGCGCCGGACGCCGCCGAGCACGCGATCTGGGCCGAGGATCGCTCCCGGCTCGTCGAGGCGCTGGCCGACATCCCCGATGCGCAGCGCGAGGTGATCCTCCTCGCGTACTTCGGTGGGCTCAGCCAGACCGAGGTGGCCGTGCGCCTCGACAAGCCCCTCGGCACCGTCAAGTCGCTCGCGCGGCTGGGGCTGGAGAAGCTGCGGAGACGGCTCCGGCTCCGGAACGAGGACGTGCGATGAAGCACGTGGACGCGCACGAGATGCTCGCGCTGCATGCGCTCCGCGCGCTGCGGCGGCGAGACGCGCAAGGCGTCGAGGCGCATCTCGACGGGTGCGAGGCGTGTCACGCCGAGCTGGTCGATCTCGAGGAGGTGGTGGCGGAGCTGGCCCGAGCCGCACCGCCTCTGACGCCGTCCGAGGACGCCACCAGGCGGATCCTCGACGTGCCCTCGGGCGCTCCGGCCGAGCGACGTGCCCGTGGCGGCCGGCGTCCGGCGACTATCCGCGGTGGACGGTGCCGTGGCATGCGGCCGCTGCGGATCGTGACGGGCCTCGCCGTCGCTGCCGTGCTCGCGATGCTCGTCGTCTCCCACATGAGCCTGCGGCGTCGCCTCGAGCGCGCCACGGCGATGCTGGCTCACGGGCAGGAGCTGCTCGCCTTCATGAGCTCGCCGGAGGTCGTCACCTTCGCCCTCACGCCCGCCGACCCGATCCCCGATGCCCGCGCGCTCGTCTCCTATGACCGGCGCTCGGGGCGGGTCGTCGTCGTGAGCTTCGATCTGCCGCCGCCGCCCGCGGGCAAGGTCTACCAGCTGTGGCTCATCGCGGACGACGTGCGACCCGGCGGGATACTGCCCTCCGACCGGGGCGCAACGGTCGTGCGCGCGCGCTCGTCACCCGACAGGCGCGACGGTCCGTTCTTTGCCATCACCGCGGAGCCTTCTCCCGGAGAGCCGGATCCGACCGGCGACATCGTTCTCCTGGGGGGACCGTCCCGGTCGCTGCGGTCTGCACGCTGAACGTCGAGCGCCGCCGGGCGGAGACGTGGAACCGGTTCAGCGCTCGCGCGCCATGATCGCGCGTTCCTCGGCGTTCATCTTGTTCCGGATGCGCGAGCCGTTGCCGAGATGACGCACGGAAGGCGGTCCGCCCTCCGAGAAGAGCTCCTCGTAGGGCTGCGCCGGGACGTACTCGGCCGGCTTGTGATCGCCGATCTCGACGCCGAGCAGCTTCTCGACCAGGTCGACGTCGTACATGCGGATCGCGTCGTAGTCGGTCAGCAGGGCGCACACCTCGACGCAGATGTAGCAGCCGATGCATTCCTGGAAGCGGTCCTGCACCGGCTGCACCCCGCGGCCGGCGACGCTGCCCGGCGCGAGGTATTCGATGCACTGCACCGGACAGAACTCCGGGCACTTGCCGCACGGGAAGCAGAGGTTGACGTCCATGAACGCCACCTCGCGCGGGCGTTTCTTCTTCTCCCCGGATTCGTCGGGCACGTCCGGGACGCGCTCCTCCTTGAGCCGCCGCCGGATGACGTCGATCGCCGACATGGCGGCACTCTCGCATGCGCGTGAGCAGGTGCCAACCCGGTATCGCGGCGGCGGACCGGGTCGGCCGCCGAAGTTTTGGTCTGGACCGATCGCGAGGCGCCGCTAGGGTGACACCTACGAAGGAGGGACCGACATGCGCCGACTCATCCCGCTCGTCATCACGGCATTCCTGGCGACCAGCGTGTTGCCCGTGTTCGCCGCCACCGTTCTTCAGCGCGAGAACAAGCAGGAGCGTCGCATCCAACGCGGCATCAAGAACGGGAAGCTCACGCCAAAGGAGACGACGCGCCTGCGCAACCAGGAATCGGTCATCAACCTGCAGCGGGCCCAGGCCAAGCAGGACGGCAAGATCACCGGCCGCGAGCGCGCCGACATGCAGCACGATCTGAACCGACTCAACAAGGACATCCACCGCAAGAAGTACAACAAGAAGCGCGTGCACTATCAGAGCCACCATCACCACCACCATCACCACCACCGCTAGGCGAGGGACGGTGGCCCGGCCGCCGCGCCTCAGCCGTGGCGCGCGAGCACGGCACTCGTCAGGACGGCGAAGAGCATGATCATGAGCGCGGCGAAGGGGTGCTGGGTGGCGATCGCCCCGGCGGCGACCCCCACGCAGGACCCCGTCAGGCGCCCGTCCTCGCGGCGCACGAACGAGATGATGCCGAGCACGAGCGCGGCGAACCCCAGGACGGCAGAGGTCGTCGCGATCCGTTGACGCCACACGCTCGGCGCGCTCGCGGGGTCGGTGGCCTGTGAGGCCGGCGGCAGCCCGAGCGCCCGGCGCCCCACCCACGCGATCCAGCCGCTCTCCCAGCCGGAGACCGGCTCCGTCTCGGGCGACACCCACCCGGGAAGCAGCGCGAGACCCAGCGCGAAGATCCCGACGGCGAGACCAGCCCAGCCGAACTCCCGACCCCTGGTCATCCGGGAAGCCCTCTATGCGTTCGCGCGGCGCCGGCGCAACCTGCGGCTGCGGGATAGCTCGCGCCGCACGACGCCATCCGGTATGTTCGGCCGTCATGGAGCGGGGCAAGATGCCGGACGTCGCCACGCTGCTCGCGGACCTGCGCGAGCGGGTCCGCGCGCTCGACGAGCGCGTCGAGACGCTCGGGAGGCATCTTTGACCTCGCCGGCCTCGAGAAGCGCGCCGCCGAGCTGAGCGAGCGGGCGGCGGCTCCGGATCTCTGGAGCGACTCCGAGCGCGCGCAGGCCGTCACCCGGGAGAACGCCCGCGTGCAGGCCACCGTCGCGGGCTGGCGCCGGCAGCGCGAGGGCGTCGACGAAGCGCAGGTCTACCTCGAGCTGGCCCAGGAGGGCGACGCCGAGGCGCTCGACGAGCTCCGGAGCAAGGTCGAGAGCGTCACGCAGAGCCTCGACTCGCTGGAGCTCCAGCAGCTTCTCGGCGGAGAGCACGATGCCGGCAACGCCATCATCGAGATCCATCCCGGCGCCGGAGGCCTCGAGGCGCAGGACTGGGCCGAGATGCTGCTGCGCATGTACCTGCGCTGGGCCGAGCGGCGCGGCTTCAAGACCGAGCTGCTCGAGCTGCAGCCGGGGGAGGGCGCGGGCATCAAGAGCGCGACCTTCAGCCTCGAGGGACCGTACGCCTTCGGCTACGCCAAGGCGGAGTCGGGAGTGCATCGTCTCGTCCGCATCTCCCCCTTCGATGCCAACGCCCGCCGGCAGACGTCGTTCGCGTCGGTGCTCGTGCTGCCGGACATCGAGGAGGACATCACGATCGAGATCCGCGACGAGGACCTGCGCGTCGACACCTACCGGTCGAGCGGCGCCGGCGGCCAGCACGTGAACAAGACCGACTCGGCGGTCCGTCTCACGCACCTTCCCAGCGGCATCGTGGTCGCCTGCCAGAACGAGCGCTCGCAGCACAAGAACAAGGCGAGGGCGATGAAGGTCCTGAGGGCGAGGCTCTACGAGCTGGAGCAGCGCAAGCAGGAGGAGAAGATGGCCGCCATCACGAAGGGCAAGACCGACATCGGCTTCGGACACCAGATCCGCTCCTACGTCCTGCATCCCTATCGCATGGTGAAGGATCTCCGCACCGGCACCGAGGTCGGCAATGCCGACGGGGTGCTCGACGGCGGCCTCGACCCCTTCATCGACGCCTGGCTGCGAGCCCAGCTCGCGGCGGGCGGCGCGGCGGCCCCGTCGTGAGCGGCAGCACGCGGGCGGCGGAGATCCTCGCCGCCACCGGCGCGGTGATCACCGGCAGCCACGTCGTCTACACCTCCGGCCGCCACGGCAGCGCCTACGTGAACAAGGACGCGGTCTACCCGCATCCGGTGCACGTCTCGGAGCTCTGCCGGCTGTTCGCCGATGCCGCCGCGCCCTGTCGCCCGGAGGTCGTCTGCGGGCCGGCGCTCGGCGGCATCATCCTGTCGCAGTGGACGGCCCATCACCTCGGTGCCCTCGCGGTGTACGCGGAGAAGGTGCCGGAGGGCGGCCTCGCGCTGCGCCGGGGCTACGATCGCCTCGTCGCGAGGCGGCGGGTTCTGGTGGTCGAGGACATCCTCACCACGGGCGGGTCGGTGCGGCAGGCGGTCGCGGCGGTGCGGGCCGCCGGCGGCGAGGTGGTGATGGCTGCCGCCCTGTGCAATCGCGGCGGCGTCACCGCCGCCGAGCTCGGCGTGCCGGCGCTCGCCTCGCTGGTCACGCTGTCGCTCGACTCGTGGGAGGCGTCCGCGTGTCCGCTCTGCCGGGACCACGTGCCGATCAACACCGACGTCGGCAAGGGCCGGGAGTTCGTGGCGTCGCACCATGCGTAGGCCGGCCGCTGGCCTCATTCCGTGGGTGTTCTTGCTCGGGCTCCCGGGCTGCATGCGCACCCTCGGGCTGGAGCCGCCGCGGCTCGATCCGTCGGCCACCTTCTCCGCCTATCGCACGCACGACGGCTTCACGATCGCCCGCGCCGAGGGAGGAAAGTCCGGCAGCATCGATCCGGCAGGATGGTCGGGCTGGGCGCCGACGTTCCACGTCGTGCTGGCAGGATCGACGATCGCCGACCTCCGTCTCGAGTCGCCGGGACACGTGGAGATCCGCGATCCGGCCAACCCGGGTGGTCCGCTCATGGGAGAGATCGTTCCCGCCTGGGAGGACGGGGCGATCCGGCTGACCATGCGTGCTCCGAAGGAGGAGACGCTGCACACCCGGTCGTTCCGCCGCACGGAGACGACCTCGGGGCTCGCCGTGCTCACCCGCAACACGCAGATCACGCTCGACATGCGTGGAACGTATCGCGGGGAGGTGCGGGACGAGAGCTCCCTGCCCGACGGCTGGTACCAGGTCGGCGTCTGGGAGCCGTCCGGACGCCGGGTGTACGAGAGCAACGTCCCACGTGACTTCACCGTCGCCGAGGCGGCGGCGGTGGCGGTCGCGCTCGACGCGGAGGTCGACTTCATCCGCCGCACGGCAACCAACGCGTATCGCGGCTCGATGGGTGGCTTCGAGCGCTGAGCGACGGAGGCTCTGCGGTCTCGCGGCCCCCTTCCCCAGACGAGGGCGGAGGTGGCATGCTCCGCGCACGCGGGAGGACAGCAAGGTCGCATCGTAGCTAGCCGCCTCCGCCCGGGATCCCCGGGCGGGGTTGACGGAACGGAGGCAGGACGATGCGGGGACGGCTCGTCGGCGGGCTCACGATCGCCGTCGTGGTGCTGGTCGCGCGCCAGGCAGGCGCGGCGGCCTTCTACATCCAGGAGCAGAGCGTGGCCGGCACGGGGCGCGCCTATGCGGGCGAGAGCGCCGTCGCGGACACGCCGGCGACGATCTTCTTCAACCCCGCCGGGCTGACCTACCTCGAGCGCCCCCAGGTGATGGGGGCAGGCTACGCCATCCTGCCCGACGCCAGCTTCGACGACAGGGGGACGACGGCGCGAACGCCGGCGACCTTCGGCGCGTTTCGCCGGGTCGGGGGGAACGACGGAGGCAATCCCTACGGGCCCACAGCGCTGGGCAACTTCTACGCCTCGATGCCGGTCGTCCCCGGACGGCTCTGGCTCGGGCTGGGCGCGACGGCGCCGTACGGCCTCCTCGTGGTCTACAACTCGACCTGGTTCGGGCGCTACGACTCGACGAAGAGCCGGCTCGTGACCTTCAACTTCGCGCCCACGGCGGCCGTGCGGGCGACCGACTGGCTCTCCCTCGGCGTGAGCCTCAACATCGAGCACGCCTATGCACTGCTGCGCAGCGCGCTGCCGAACGCGACCACGCCGGGCGGTCCGACCGCGAAGAGGTCATGCCCCTCGGGCACGCCTGCGTGGCGCAGAGCGGCGTTCGCTTCTGCCCGACGACGTCGCTCGCCCAGCGCGTCCCGATGCGGGACGGCGTGCCGCTCGACGTCGACGTCACGCTGCCGGCCACGGGCGACGGTCCATTCCCCGCCATCGTGATGCTGCATGGCCTGGGAGGGACCAAGACGGACTTCGAGTCCCTCACGCCCGCCGGCACCAGCAACGCCACCTTCCACTACAACAACGTCTTCTTCGCGCAGCGCGGCTACGCGGTGGTGAACTACAGCGCCCGGGGATGGGGCAACTCGTGCGGGGTGCCGGCATCGCGCACGCCCGCGTGCGTGCACGGCTGGATCCATCTCGCCGACCAGCGCTGGGAAGCGCGCGACGCGCAGGAGCTTCTCGGGCTCATGGTCGACGCCGGCCTCGCCGATCCCGACGGCCTGGGCGCCACCGGCGTATCCTACGGCGGCGGGCAGAGCCTCGAGCTCGCCGGGCTGCGGGACCGGATCCGCGGCGGCGACGGGAAGCTCGCGCCCTGGCGCAGCCCGGGCGGTCGCCGGCTGCGCATCGCCGCCGCCTGGCCGCGCTGGCCATGGGTCGATCTCGCCGCCGCGCTGTTGCCGAACGGACGCTTCCGCGACGACCGGGCGCGCAGCGTCCTGTCGACCGGCAAGCCGATCGGGGTCGACAAGCTGAGCTATGCCGAGATCCTGCTGGCGATCGCCCAGAACTCGGCGTTTCTCACGATGCCGAACGAGGATCCGACGTGCGACCTCAGCACCTGGGCCGCCGCGCTCGAGGTGGGCGAGCCCTATGCGGTCAAGGTGCGGGCCGTCGAGGACGAGCTGCACGCCTTTCACGGCGCCGTCGGCCTGGTGCGCCGGCGCCGCCCGGCGCCCCTGCTCCTGATGTCCGGTTTCACGGACGACCTCTTTCCCGCCTCGCAGGCGCTGCGCGTTCACCTCGCGCTGCGCCACGAGCGGCAGGCGGTGCTCCAGCTCGGCGACCTCGGCCACCCCAGAGCGCAGAACAAGCTCGACGAGTACGCCCTGTACAACGAGCAGGGCGCGCGGTTCTTCGACTCGTATCTGCGCAAGATCGGCACGCCGCCCGCACCGGGCTCGGTGACGGTGTTCACGCAGACCTGCCCCGCGACCGCGCCCGCAGGCGGGCCGTTCACGGCGGCCGCGTGGGAGGATCTCGCCACGGGGACGTTCCGCCTCGGCGATGCGGCGCCGCAGACGGTGACGTCGGATGGTGGCGACCCGGCGGTCGCGATGGCCACCGACCCGATCCTCGGCTTCGGCGCCTGCGCCATGGTGCCGGCGCGCGATGCGCCCGGCACGGCGGTCTACACCGCAGCCAGCCCCGGCTTCACGCTGATCGGCCAGCCCACCCTGACGGCGCACGTGCGCACGAAAGGGCCTTTCGGGCAGATCGTCGGACGCCTGTGGGACGTCCGACCCGATGGACAGCAGACCCTGATCGCGCGCGGTGTCTATCGCCTGCGCCCGCACCAGAAGGGCCGTATCCTGTTCCAGCTCGAGGGCAACGCCTACGAGTTCGCGGCCGGCCATACCGTCCGCCTCGAGCTGGTGGGCAGCAGCCCGCCGACCTTCCGGCCGAGCAACGGCACGTTCTCGGTGACCGTCGAGGAGGCGGAGGTCGCGCTGCCGACGCTCGGGGGAAGCCCGTCGGGGGCGTTCCTCGAGTGAGCTTGAGGTCCGCGAGGCACGTGACCTAGAATGTCCGCGTGCTTCCGCAGCGCGTCGACACCGGCCCCTACGAGACGACCCAGCCTCTCGTGCGGCGGGACCTCGTGCGTGCCACGGCCGTGGAGGCGATCCCGCGATGGTACAGCCCGTGGGGCCATCTCGCCTTTCCGTCGTTCGTCGGGATCGGCCTGATCGCCGTCGCGATCGCATGGCTCGACCGGCCGAGCGCCTGGGAGCTCATGGTGGTCCCGCTGGTCCTCGTCCTGGTGAACCTCAACGAGTGGCACGTCCATCGCAACATCCTGCATCGCCGGTCCTGGCCGCTGGAGATCCTCTTCTGGCGTCACACGCCCGAGCATCACGTGATCTTCGTACGCGACGACATGGCGATGCGCTCGACCCGCGAGTTCCGCCTCGTGCTGATTCCCTTCTACGGCATCCTCGCCATCTTCCTGACCTCCCTGCCCATCACGGCCGCCCTCTGGTTCCTCGTGTCGCACAACGTCGCGCTGCTCTGGGTCGCGTGCACGATGGGCTACGTCGTGGCGTACGAGTGGCTGCACCTCTCCTACCATCTGCCGGCGTCGAGCCCGATCGGCCGCAGCGCCCCGATCCGCGCGCTCCGCCGCCATCACGCCACGCACCACACGCCCGAGCTGATGCAGCGCTGGAACTTCAACGTGACGGTGCCGCTGGCGGACTGGCTGCTCGGCACGGTGTATCGCGAGGCGCCGCGCCGCACTGCCACCGCAAGCGCCTCCGTTCCTAGGCCGCGTCCGGCGGCGGCTCGCGATCGAGCTGGTAGAGCCGCGCCGCGTTCTCGCCCGTGACGGCGCGACGTGCGTCGGCGGGCAGGTCGGCGGTGAGCGCGTGCAGCTCCTGGAGGTAGTCCCCGCCGTGGTCGCTGTGCGGGAAATCGCTCGCCCAGAGAAAGCGGTCCGCGCCCACGTGACGGATGATCGGTGGAAGCGCACGCTCGTCGGGATCGGCGGCGACCCAGCACTGGCGGCGCACGTAGTCGCTCGGGCGCTCGCGTAGCCCGAGCGTGACGCGGAGCGCGCCGGTGGCGAGCGCGTCCATGCGGTCGAGCCAGAAGCCCAGCCATCCCGCCCCGGACTCGAGCACGACCAGCTTCAGGCGGGGGAAGCGATCGAAGGTGGCGAACTGGAAGAAGGTCGAGAAGGCCTGCTGCACCGCCTGCGGGAAGAGGAGCTGCAGGTACCAGATCTGCTGCGGCACGGCCTCCGGCCAGGTGAGGCCGTCGAAGCGGCGGTGGAGGTCGCGCGAGGGTGGGTCGATGCCCGTATGGAGGGCGACGGGGACGTCCAGCTCCTCGGCTGCAGCCCACACCGGGTCGTGGTGCGGGTGTCCATGCGGCAGACCGCTCCAGGTGAACGGCAGCACGAATGCGCCGCGTGCGCCGGCCCGTACCGCTCGGTGCAGCTCCGCCGCCGCCGCCGCGGGATCGCCCAGGGAGAGGTGGGCCACCGGAACCAGGCGGCCGCGGCTTCCCGAGCAGAACTCCTCGATCCAGCGGTTGTAGGCGCGCGCGTGCGCCAAGGCATAGGCGGGTTCCGGGGTCTCCGCTTCCCATTGTAGGCCGAGCGTCGGGTAGAGCACGGCGTGCGAGAGCCCCTCGCGGTCGAGGAGTGCGAGGCGAGCCGCGGGCTCGGTGGCAGCCGGCGGCGCGTTCTCCGCGTAGTGCCCCGAGAGGGCTGCCGCCGCCAGCTCGTCCAGACTCCGTCCCATGCCCCCGAGCCCACCCAGCATCTCGGACGTGGTGAGCCGGGCGGGTCGCCCGTCGATCTCGAGCACATCGCGACCGTCGCGCCCGCGGCGGACGCGGATCGCGCGCGCGCGCCAAGCCGGATCGAGGTAGCGCTCCCACAGCTCCGGCGGCTCGAGCACGTGACCGTCGGCGTCGACGAGGCCGGCCATGCCGTGATGCGATAGCGACACGGCGGGCGCCCGTCAAAGCTGCGCACGTTGCTCGCGGAATCGGCGCCCGGGACGCGCGGGTCTCAGCCGGCCGCGGGAGCGCCCGTCGGTGTCGGCCGCCGCAGGTAGCGAGCGGGCGACTGACCGAACGTGTGCCGGAAGGCCGAGATGAAGGCGCTCACCGACGCATAGCCGGCGTCGAGCGCGACTGCCGTGACCGAGCCGCCGGCGCCGAGGGCCTGCAGCGCGTGCCTCAGCCGCAGCTGTTGCCGCCAGGTGCCCAGGGTCATGCCGGTCTCCGCGCGAAAGATCCGTTGCAGCGTGCGCGCGCTGGCGCCGCTCTGGCGGGCGAGCGCGCTCAGGGTGCGGCGATCGCCCGGCGTGCCCTCGAGTCGCTCGGCGATGCGCCGAGCGCGCGAGTCGCGCGGCCACGGCAGGTGGACGCCGCTCGAGCGCAGCGCGCGGATCTGATCGAGCAGCACCGCGAGCAGGTGCCGGTGCTCGGGCACCCGCCGGTCGAGGCTCCCGAACTCGAGCGAGCGCAGGATCACCTCGCGCAGGAGCGGCGGCACGTCGACGATGCGGAGGTCGCAGGGCAGGTCGCGCGCGACGCGCGGCTCGATGTAGAGGGTGCGCATCGACACGGGTCCCGACATGCGGATCGCGTGCTCGAGACCGGCCGGCATCCATACCCCGCGGTGCGGGGGGACGATCCACGAGCCCGCCGCGGTCGACAACGTCATCACGCCTCGGACGGCATAGACCAGCTGGTGCCAGTCGTGGATGTGCTCGGGCACCCGGTGGCCGCTCGGGTAGTCGTGCGACAGGCTTCGCACGCAGCCCGGCCGCGGCTCGGGGGACCATACCAGTGCAGCTTGTCGCTTCCGCGACACAACCTGGCACTATGGCGCAAGACGGCCGTCGCGTGAAGCGCTACGGGTCGTCCCGGGAGGACGACATGACGGCCAACGGCGTTTTCTACGTGTTCGCGCTCGTATCGGACCTGAAGCGGAGCAAGCGGTTCTACGGCGAGACCCTCGGCTGGAAGCTCGGCACCGACGAAGCCGACGTCGCTGGCTTCGAGTTTGGTGGCGGTTACCTCGTCATCCATACCGACGATCGGCCGCCTGACGCACGCCACTACCCGGGCGGCATGCACGTCGCCGTGAAGGTCGACGACGTCGAGGCCGAGCACGCGCGCCTCGCGAAGTGCGGCGTCGCGGTCGGTGAGCTGCGCGACCAGCCATGGGGCGAGCGCAACTTCTACTTCGACGACCCGGACGGCTACCTCTGGGCCTACGGACAACCCAGGCGCTGACGCGCGAAAGGGAGGAGGGCCGATGACAGCTTTCACGAAACCCCCCGCGCGGCGAAGACGGGCTCAGGCGGCGATCGCGGCCGACCGACCGCGGTGACGCCGGTACATTTCCAGGACCCAGCCGACGCCGGGACGCGCTGCGACGGATTCACGGACGCGTGTCATCGGTTCCGGCATTCTGCGCTGCGGTGGATAGGGAAATTCCGGAGGTACAACCAGCGGAGAAAACAGCGCCGCCGCGGTCAGGTCGGCGACGCTGAAGCGGTCTCCCACGAGATATCCGGAAGGTTGCAGCTCGCTCTCCAGTCGGTCGAGCGCAGCGAACGTCTTCTTTCGGCTGACCTCGACGCTGGCGTCGTCGATCTGCAAGCGCTTCCGCAGCACGAGGCTCATCATCGGAAAGGCCATGCGCATCGCGACTCGAGTGGCCAGGCCGCTCTCGGAGGAGAAGGCGGAAACGACGAAGCCGGGGTCGGACAGCATCAGGTGAAATCCGACCCGCCGGATGTGCGGCCCGAGCTCCTCGTCGAAGAACTCCTCGAGCTCCAGGGCGCGGGCGCGCTGGACCGGATCACGAGGATAGAGCGGCGGCTCTGGGAAAGTCTCTTCGAGCGCGGCGATGATCCGCGTGGAGTCGTGAATCGTCCTCCCGTTCAACTGGAGGACCGGCACCGCCGTTTGCCCGGTCATCTTCTTGACCGTCGAGGCGTGGAAACCCGGGACCAGAGGACGGCGGACGTGATGGACGCCCTTGTAGTCGAGCGCCCAGCGCGCCTTCTCGTTGAAATGGGAAAAGATGAAGTGCCAGAGAACCGGGTGCTGTTCCACTGCGAGACTCCTCACGGTTACGGCCGTCGCCGGCAGATTTGCATGAGGATTGGACGTCACCGTCTACGGGCTGAAGTTGACTATGTCAACATCAGAACACGGGAGCAGGCGTGCCGTGCCACCATGGCAGCCTTCGCCCTGGGGGTGGTCGGAACGGGTGGGCCGCAGCCCTGGCGCCGTACCGGGATGCACGAACCTTTCTGCGTGGGGCCGGCGGGGACGGCGCGGGGTCTTCTACCAGCGCACTCGCCATAGGCGACCCTGCTCGACGGCTTGTCCTTGTTTCCACCGTCATTTTCCCTTGACTGGAGGCTCGGTCGTATGTGAGGAAACTAGCCGTCGATGAAGTGCAACAGGCTAGGGAGGGGCGAGGGTAGCGCGGTCTCTCTGACGAGCGCCATCAGATCGCGCGGTGTACCAGACGCGCGTGTGGGCTCCCGGTGACTCTCCTGGCCTGCTTCCCCTTGCTCGGGCTGCTGACGTACCCGTCCGCCGCACCGTCGACGAGAAGGCACCCAAAGCCCAGCTGCCCGAGCCGATCGGGTGCTGGTCACTCTCGCCTTCGATAACACCAGCCATTCCCTCTTGCACATGAGCGAGATCCCCCAGTCGTCCACGGGAATGCCGGGAGAGCGACATTGGAGTCGGAACGACAAGAGGAGGGGAACCCCCATGGGACGATCGGCTGCTTCTCTTGGATTCTGGGTCGGCATCGTGGCTGCGGCCACCGTCGCCGGGTGTGGCAGCGTCGAGAAGCAGTTCCTCGACGCGCTCAACGCATCAAGCGAGAAGAAGGTGTGCGTCCAGCCAAGTGAACTCGGGGTCACGGTGTACTCGAGCCGGGACGGGAAGGCTTACCTGGCGGCGGAAGATCCGCCCTTCGGCGGACCACCGCCAGTCAAGGCTCTCGACGCGCTCCGCGCACGCGGCTACGCCCAGAAAGAGCCGTACATGATGCAGGTAAACTACGCGCCGCTTCCTGGGTATGAGATCACGGAGAAGGGGCGACCCATTTTTCCGAGGAACGGGCCCGTGTGCATCGGCGAAAGGCACGCGACCGAGATCATCGACTATACCGAGTCCCAAGGTGGTGGCCCGGTCCAGGGCTCGCAGGTCAACTTCAAGTACGAGGTCGAGTTCAACGATCTGATCAAGGACTTGGGGCTAGCGGAGGAATTGAGCAAGCACTTGACCCTCCTGCGCAACACCGAGGGCAAGGGCCAAGCCATGTTCGTCAAGACCAACAAGGGTTGGCGCCTGGAATCGGCGATGTGGTGAGGCTCCCCGGTGACTCCAAGCTAGACCAGACGCGGGCCATTTCCTCGCCATCGTGCCTGCTCGGCTCGGCTCCGGCGCGGAGGATGAGCCAGCGATGTGGTCGAGATGGCAGGAGTGTAGACCGGAGAGGACGTGATCCGTTTCGTCGGCACAGCGACCGCCGGTGTCCTGTTCGCCCTCGGTCTTCTGCATGTCTACTGGGCCGGAGGAGGAGGGTGGGGGACCGACGTGACGATTCCGAAGCAGGGCGGCCAGCCGCTGTTCCGGCCGCGCCCGGCTGGAACCCTGCTCGTTGCGATCCTCCTGCTCTCGGCGGGCCTCGTCGTGTCGGGCCGGGCCGGGCTCTGGGGCATCGCCTTCCCTCGTTGGCCCTTCGTCGTCGGGACCTGGGCTCTCGCGGCCGTCTTCGTCGGCCGTGCCGTAGGCGACTTCAGGTGGTTTGGCCTCTTCAAGCGGATGAGAGGAACGGCCTTCGCCCGGTGGGACACGTGGCTCTTCGTCCCGCTCTGTCTGCTTCTCGGTCTCGGATGCCTGGTCGTGGCCCTCGGCGAACATTGAGACGGGATCCCCGCGCCGACAACACTCAGGCGACCGGCACGGACACTTCCAGCGGCGCCTTCCGACCGCGCACGTGGACCGCGCGGGGCGCCGACATGGCGATGCCGTCGCCGAGCTGTTGCCGGGTCGCATCGGAAACGAGGACGTCCACACCCTCCACCTTGGTCAGCTCCTGCAGCCGCGCCGCGACGTTCACCGCGTCGCCGACGATGGTGTAGTCGCGGCGCTGCGGCGTCCCGATGTCGCCCAGGACGACCGTGCCGGTGTGGACGCCGATACCGATCCGCAGCGGCGGCTCGCCGTGTCCTCCCCGTTCCGCGCCGAGCGCCGCGAGGGCCGCGCGCATCGCCACCGCGCACCGCACGGCGCGGGAGGCATGGTCCGGCTGCGGGACCGGCGCACCGAAGTACGCCATCAACCCGTCGCCCAGATACTTGTCGAGCGTCCCGCCGTGCGCGAAGACCACGTCCACCGTACGTTCGAAGAACACGTTCAGGAGCGCGACGACGTCGGGCGCGGGCATCGCTTCGGCGAGCGGGGTGAAGTCCCGCAGGTCGCAGAAGAGGATCGTCACCTCGTGCGTCTGGCCGCTCACTGCAAGCACGGACGACTCCGCGAGTTGCGCGGCGACCTGCGGCGAGAAGTAGCGCTGGAGTCGCTCGCGGCGCCGCTGCTCGTCGGCGACCTGCTTGACCAGCACAGAGGACCGGCCGCTCGCATAGGCGAGCACGACGCCGATCAGCGCGATCCCCATGACCGTCATGACCATGACCCCCCTGTCCCAGCTTCCGCTGCGCAGCATGAGGACCACTTCGCAAGCGGCGGCGACTGCCGCCGCGACCGTGAGGCGCCGGCGGTCGAGGGCGAGCGATGCGAGCACCAGTAGGCCAACGTAGTACAACGCCGCGTGGGCCGAGAGCCTGGACGCGTCCGGATCCAGGCCGGCTGCGCGCAGCGCGTCGATGATCCGTGAGATCAGGAGCAGGAGCATCGGCATGTCGACGAGGGCGATCGCCAGGCTGCCGGCCCGGGCGATCCGTTCCGAGCGGATGCCGCCCACGAGGAGCGCCCCCGCCGCGGCGGTCCAGCCGATGAGGAGGCCGACGGGCGCGCCGATCCAACCCGGCATCGTGAGCGCGAACAGCGTCTCGACCGCGCCCGCCAGCAGCAGCCCGACGAAGCGGAAGGCGTTGATCCGCCGTGCGTTGCGGAGCCGCTCCGCCTCGAGCGCGGCGTGCACGGCACGGTCGCCGTCGCCCATGCCGGCGTCACTATCCCATCGCCGTCCGGCCCGTCGAGGACGGCGTTTTCGCGCGCGGCGTCGGCCGGGCGACCCGCTAGGCGGGCACGCCCTCGATCACGCTGACGCGGGCAGGCGTGGGGACGATCTTCGTCAGCCGGAAGCCGGCCGCGTCGAACAGCGCGCGGAACTCCGACTCCGAGCGCTGGCGGCCGCCGGTGCACACCAGCATGTTGACGTCGTTCGCCGCTGCCCCCCGGCTCTCCAGCGACTGCTCGATCCGCGGCGGATAGACGCCCTCGACGATCAGCAGCTTGCCCGTCGGGCTCATCGCGCGGTGGCAGTTCGCGAGGATCGTGACGGCCCGGGCATCGTCCCAGTCGTGGATGACGTGCTTCAGCATGTAGGCGTCGGCCCCGCCCGGTACCTGCATGAAGAAATCGCCGGCGACGGCCGCGCAGCGCTCCGCGAGACCCGCGTCAGAGATCTGCTGCGTCGCGCGTTCCACGGCCGCGGGCCGGTCGAAGACCGTCCCCTGCAGCGCTGGATGCGCTCGCAGGATGCCGATCAGGAGCGCTCCGTTGCCGCCGCCGACGTCCACCAGGGTGCGCAGCGGCGCGAAGTCGTAGGCAGCCGCCACGGCGACGGCTGCGAGGCGGGTGAAATCGGCCATGGCCGCGTCGAAGTTCGCGGTCTCCTCGGGATCCCGTAGCAGGTCGTCGAACGGATCGGTGATGCCCCGGCGCCGATACGCGGGCTCGCCGGTCTGCACGCAGTATTCGAGATCCTTCCAGGAGTCCTGAACCCGGGTCCCGGCGAAGAGCATCACCGACGCGCGCATCGAACCAGGGACGCCGGCGCGTAGAGGCTCTCCGAGCGGCGTCAGCGCGAACCTTCCGTTCTCCTGCTCGTCGAAGATGCCGACGCTGGCCAGGAGCCGCATGACGCGGTTGAGCGACGCCGCGTGGGTCGCGGTCGTCCGGGCCAATTCACGCATAGTGACGGGGGCCGTCGGCGAGCAGGTCGGCCAGCCCCAGCTTCGCCGCCACGTGGAGGGCGCGCGAAACGTAGTGGCCGATCGACATCTGGTAGAGAGCCAGCTGCGGCGGTAGACCTTGAGACTGCGGAGCGCCCTCGTGCGGTGCCATCGTATCCTCGCGTTCCCGCCGCCAGCGGCGCGGTGCACCTCACCCCGACCCGGCGCGCACCGCTCAGCGTGGCAAGCGACTTCCATCGGACCGCTAACAGAGTCGTTTCGCCGACGTCAAGATCGATCCGTGGCGCAGACCCCGCAAGCAGCAAAGGGCCTGGCCGAGCCGGAGCCTCACTCTAGCCGAGCGCCGAGGCAATCGCGGCCAGCGCGCGGTCGGCCTCCGCATCGCGCAGCACCAGCGGGGGAGCCAGGCGGACGACCGTGTCGCTGTGCAGCGTCCAGTTGAGGATCAGCCCCCGCTGCCACGCCTGGCGGACGAAGCGATCGCACGCGCCGGCGTCGGCGAACGCGAGCCCGAGGAGCAGGCCGATGCCGCGCACCCCCGCCAGGCCGCCGCGCCCCACCAGCGCGCGCAGGCGGCGCAGCATCTCCTCTCCGAGCGCGGCGGCGCGCTCGACGAGACGATCGCGCAGCAGGATGTCGAGCGCCGCCAATCCCGCCGCGCAGGAGACGGGATGGCCGCCGAACGTCGTGACGTGGGCGAGCGGCGGGTTCTCGCCGAGGGTGCGCATGAGCGCCGGAGCGCCGACGAACGCTCCCAGCGGAAGCCCGCCCCCCAGAGCCTTCGCCAGCACGAGGAGGTCGGGAACCACGCCCCAGTGCTGGTGGCCGAAGAGGCGCCCGGTCCGTCCGAACCCGGTGACCACCTCGTCGAACACGAGGAGCGCGCCGACCGCGTCGCAGCGCCGCCGGAGCGCGGCGAGGAAGTCGCTTCCCGGGACGCGTACGCCGGCTTCCGCCTGCACCGGCTCGACGATGACCGCGGCGGTGCGCTCGTCGATGCCCGCGAGGGCGCCGACGTCATCGAAGGGCAGCAGGTCGACCCCTGGCAGCAGCGGTTCGAACGGCCGCCGGTAGAGCGCGTTGCCGCCGACCGAGAGCGCGCCCCAGGTATCTCCGTGGAAGCCTCCATCGAAGGCCACGAAGCGGGGCCTTCCCGTCGCCTTGCGCGCCGTCTTGAGCGCGCCGTCGACGGCCTCCGCGCCACTCGACGTGAAGTAGACGGTGGAAAGCGGCGGCGGCAGCAGGCCGGCGAGCTGCGCCGCCAGGCGCACCTGGGCTTCCTGCACGAACTCGCCGTAGACCATGACGTGCAGGTGGCGAGCCGCCTGCGCCGTCACCGCGGCCACCACCTCGGGGTGCGCGTGCCCGACGTTGGCGACGCCCATGCCGGCGAGCAGGTCCAGGTACTCGCGTCCCTCGACGTCGCGGACCACCGCACCCCGGGCGTCGGCGACGACGAGGCCCATCGGTGCGGACGACGTCTGGCAGACGTGACGCAGGAAGAGGGCGCGCAGGTCGTCGCTCATGCGGGCTCGATCTCCAGCTCCGGGGGCGCCGGCAGGCCGAGCAGGGTCCGCAGCGGCGCGCGCTGGCCGCGGGGCCACGACAGGCGAGGCCGCTGCATGCGGCCCGGCGCGCAGACCCGCGCCACGCCGAGCCGGCGGAGCGTCTCGACGTCCGGCTGGATGCCGGAGAGGCCGACGCACTCGACGGCGTGCGGCGGGATCATGTCGCGCAGCGACCCGAGCGGGCGGATCCACACCGTCCGCCGTCCCGGCGCCGTGAGGGACGTCCGGTCGTTGCCCACCAGGACGGTTCCTCCGACACCGGCGAGCACGGTGGCGCCGGCCCACTCGGCCTGGGCGACGGCCGCACGATGGGCGCCGCGCTCCTCGATCTCCAGCGGTCCGGGCGGCAGCGTTCCGCCGAGAGCGTCCAGCGCTGCGGCCAGGCGCTCGGCGAAGGCATGCGTGTCTCCTTCGACGTACACCGCGTGCGGCGACAGGCAGCCGCGCTGATCGTGCAGGGCCACGTCCATCGCGATCTGCCCGGCGAGCACATCGGCGCCGGCGGACGC
The DNA here is from genome assembly GCA_963815115.1 of uncultured delta proteobacterium. Classification (GTDB taxonomy): domain Bacteria; phylum Desulfobacterota; class Binatia; order DP-6; family DP-6; genus CAVQLX01. The sequence continues at coordinate 757,419 of CAWFFN010000009.1, forward strand.
CTCGCGGCCGATGACGACGATGCTCGACCGCTCGCCGTGTGCGATGACACGATCGCCGAGACGCCGGGCGAGCGCCGCGAGCGTCACGTCGTGGCCGGTGGCGACGACGACGTCTGCCTGCCCGAGCGCCGCGCGCTCGCGCTTCTCGTCGCCGCCCGGCCAGTAGGTCGTCACGACGGTCTCCGCGAGCTCCGCGTCCTCGGCCGCGAGCGCGCGCCGGAAGGCGGTCGCCGAGCACGGATCGGCGCGGCCGGACTTTATCAGCACCGCGGCGCCGGCGAGGCAGCCGAGCGCGATGGCCGGCAGGGCGAGGGCCGGTACGTTCGAGGCGAGCACGTGCGCGACGAGCCACGGCCGTAGCAGGGGTCCGCCCGTCAGCTCGCGCTCGACCAGCGCGAGCATGACGTCGACGTCGAGCGCGGCCGCCGCGATGGCGACCCCGGCGTCGACGACGGGCGGCGACAGGCGCGCGACCGGCGGCAGCTCGTCGTGCAGCGAGGCGTCGTCCCGCCAGCGGGCCGCGGCGGCCGCGAGTGCGGCCGCCACCTGCCGTCGCGGCCGGCGCGCAAGGCAAACGCTCGCCTCGCGCGCGGCTGCCACCTCGCGCGCCAGCTCGGCGGCAGGGATCACGGCACCAGGTCCGCGAGCAGCAGCCCGCACCCTCTCGGCGCCGCGTCCGGCACGCGCCCGACCACCGCGATGCCGTCGTCGCCCGCGGTGCGACCGAGGTCTTCCGTCAGCACGACGGAGACGGAGCCGGCGTTGGCGAGATCGTGATGGCAGAGGAGCCCGACGGTGCCCGCGGGCACCGGCGCCAGCGTGTCGGGGTCGAGCACGCGAGTGCGCAGCCAGGGGGGCGCCACCAGCCGGCGCGGCGCCAGGCTCCGGCCGGCGAACCGATCGCGGAGCACGCTCTCGTAGCGCTGCGAGCAGAGCTCGGTCATACCGTACTCGTTCACGCAGAAGTAGCCGGCCACGCCGAGCTGCGTCCAGCACGCCCGGAGAAAGCCGGCCCGCGAGAGGGCCCGCGGCATGCCCTTGGCGCCGCCGGTGTCCATCACCCGGCTCGCCGGGCCGAGGCGAACCGCGGGCGTCGCGGCGAAGAGGCGCACGAAGCCGGCGGTCGGTCCCGCGACCAGCACGGCCTCGCCGCAGGCTTCGAGCTCGCGCAGGCGGTCGGCCAGCCGGCGGAGATCGAGCCCGTCCGCGCCGCCGAACCACTCGGCGTCGGTCCCGCTCTCGGCAGCGATCCACTCGCACATGCGCACGAGGGAGGACTCGGGCCGTTGCGGCGGCGGCGGAAGGAGGAACAGCGCCGGCAGCCTCGCGCCGTCGGGCAGGAGGAAGCGCGCGAAGGTGGTCAGGGCCGACGCTCGGTAGAGGTCGAGGTGGGGCACGAGGTGGCGTCCGCGCGCCTCGGGCCCGCCGCTGGTCCCGCTGGTGCGGAAGACGGCTTCCGGCGGTGCCGCAGGCGAGGTCGGCGTGCCGGAAGGCCGCCGTCGGCACCGGCGGCACGTCCTGCCACGACCCGACCGTGGCCGGGGTGACGCCGCGGCGCTCGCAGAAGGCGCGATAGGGTGCGTTGCGCGCGAACTGGTGCGCGAAGACGCGCGCCGCCCAGGCCTCGAACGGGAAGGCGTCGTCGCGGGTGGCCCGGATGACCGCGGCCAGCTCGGCCTCGAGAGACACGTGGCAGCCTAGGAAGCACGCCCGAGGGTGTCAACGCGTCTCGTGCGGCCGCCGGGCAAAACCGCATCACGGGCTGCGCCGCAGCTTGCCGCCGCGGAGCCAAAGGGCTACCCATCGCCAATGCCTGCGCCGATTCCCGACAAGTACGAGCTCTATGACCAGGCGGTGGATCTGGTCGCGGACGGCAAGCTGGACGATGCGGTCGGACGATATCGCGAGGCAATCGTCGTCGACGCCGACTTCGCCGACGGCTGGCAGGGGCTCGCGCTGGCGCTGAACGACCTCGGGCGGCACGCGGAGGCGATCGAGGCGGGAAAGCGTCTCTGCGAGCTCCAGCCCGACGACGTCCTCGCCCACACGACCTTGTCGCGGCTCTACCAGGCGGCCGGCATGGTTCCGGAAGCCGAGGCCGAGGGCGCCAAGGCGCGCGTGCTCGACTGGAAGCGCCAGCTGAAGGAAGGGGAGTGAAGGCGGCGCCCATGAAGGAGCGCAGTGACGGCGAGATCCTGGCCGGGCTGATCGAGCGCAGCCGGCTGCTGATCGCGCTCTCCGAGGACATCCCCGTCGAGACCAAGCTCGAGACCCAGCCGCTGCTCAAGCAGCTCGAGCAGCTCCTCGACGCTCCCGACGGCGAGCACGACCTCGAGCGCATCGAGACGACGCACGCCCTGCTGTTCGACACGCTGGCCGACTACCCCGATCTCGAGGCGCTGCTCGGTGCCATGCGCCACTTCTTGCCCGGCCCGGCATGAGCGCGCTCGCCGGCATCCGCGTCCTCGACCTGACCCGCTTCCTCGCGGGGCCGTTCTGCACCGCGATCCTCGCCGACCTCGGAGCGGAGGTGGTGAAGATCGAGGCCCCGAAGGGCGGCGACGAGGGACGCTACGGGTATCCACCGGTCGACGGCGTCCCGGTCTTCTTCCTCGCGCTCAATCGCGGCAAGAAGGGCATCACGCTCGACCTGCGCCAGGACGAGGGCCGCGCGCTGCTCCGCCGCCTGCTGCCGCACTTCGACGTGCTGGTGGAGAACTTCGCCGGCGGCACGCTCGCGCGCTGGGGCCTTCTTCCCGCCGACCTCTGCCGGGAGCACCCGCGTCTGATCGTCGCCAGCCTCTCCGGCTTCGGCCAGACCGGTCCGTGGCACGAACGGCCCTCGTACGACATCATCACGCAGGCCGCGAGCGGCTTCATGTCGCTCACCGGATTCCCGGAGAACCCGCCGACGCGCGGTGGCGGCTCGCTCGGCGACTACGTCCAGGGTCTCTTCGGCGCGATCGGGGTGCTCGCCGCGCTCTGCGCCCGTGCCAGCACCGGCCGCGGTCAGGCGGTGGACGTGTCGAGCCAGGACGCCATGTTCTCGCTCCTCGACAGCTGGCCCGCGATCTTCGCCGCGTCCGGCCGCCTGCCGGCGCGCGTGGGGAACCGCCATCTCGGCACCGCTCCGTACGACTGCTATCGCGCCAGCGACGGCTGGGTGGTGATCGCGGTGGCGAGCAACAAGCTCTTCCGCACGCTCGCCAGTGCCATCGGCCGGCCCGAGCTGGGCGAGGATCCGCGCTTCCGCAGCGTCACGGGCCGCGTCGAGCGCAGCGACGAGATCAACGGGATCGTCGGGGCGTGGGTCGGCCAACACACGGTCGAGGAGGTGGTGGCTGCGCTCGGCCCCGGCGGCGCCGGCGTCCCGTGCTCACCGGTGTACACCGTCGATCAGCTGCTCGGTCACCCGCAGCTGCTGGCGCGCGAGATGATCCGGCGCCTTCCTCATCCGACGCTGGGCGAGGTGGTCGTGCCCGGCGTGGTGGTGAAGCTGTCCGAGACCCCGGGGGCGGTGAGCCGGCTCGGACCCGAGATCGGTGAGCACACGGCGGAGCTCTACCGCGGGCTGCTCGGACTCTCCGACGAGGAGCTGGCCGGGCTGAAGACCCGCCAGGTCATCTGATCGCGACGGTCGCTATGGGTTGGCGGGCGCCGCGGCGGCCGCGGTGCGGGCCTTCTGCAGGTCGGTCTGGCACTGCGTCAGCCGGCCCTCGGTGACGGTGAGCTTGCCCTCGACGTCGACCCGCTTGTTCTTGCAGTCCACCATCGCCTCGTCCTGCTTGATCACCTGATCGCGCAGGGAGGGCGCTCCCTGCGGCCCGTAGCCGTAGAGCACCCAGCTGGCGAAGAACCCGAAGCCGAAGGTCACCGCCAGCACGAGCAGCCGCTGTGTCCAGTTCCACACAGCTTCCTGGACGCGCTTTTTTGCTTCCTCGTCCTCTTGGCTTGCCAACGGGCACCCCCTCCAGGTTTGCGGCGCTGCTCATAGCGCCCTTTGCCGGGGCGGTAAAGTGCCCGCGCCGCGGACCGCGCGTGCCCGCCGGAACTCGCGACCGTCCAGGATCAGGCGATGGGCGCGCCGCGCCGGGTGGTCAGATATTCACGCACCAGCCGCGGGCAGCGGCGCAGCGCCTCGTCCGCGTTGCGAAACGAGGCCTCGTATACCCACTCGCCGTACACCCAGGCGTCGAGGGAGGACTCGGCGCCGATCCGGACCTCGACCAGGCGCTCGCCGATCGGATGGGCCGTGATGATCGCCCGCAGCGCCTCGCCCGAGTCCACCAGCACGCCGCGGCCGCCGGGGGGTACCGGAAGCGCCGCCCGCACCTTCTGGACGCGCGGCTCGGGAACCCGTTCCTTCTCGAGGGTGTGGATGATCGCCCAGCCGCCGACGGGAACCTCGACCTCGTTGAACCACTTGAGGTTCAGATCGGTCAGGCGTCGCTGCGCCCGGTCCTGCTCGAAGCCGATGCCGGAGCGGAAGAAGCGCAACGCCACGCGCGGCTGGTCGATGACCATGCCATGGGCGTCCTTCTGCTGGTCCACCCACCAGCGGTTCTCGAGCCCGGGCCGGTCTCCCTTGCCACCCACGCCGGCCAGGCTAGCCGAGCGTTGCCGGCGCGACAACCTTTGGCTACACCATCGGCGCGGATGCAGACCTGGCGGCCGTTCGAGGGGGAATGGGGTGTGGTGCTGGGCGCCTCGAGCGGCTTCGGTGCCGCCACGGCGCGCGCGCTGGGACGGCACGGGATGAGCATCGTCGGCGTCCATCTCGACCGCAAGGCGACGCTTCCGCTCGCCACGGCCGTCGAGGCCGACGTGCGCGCGGCCGGTGCCGAGGCCCATTTCTTCAACGTCAACGCCGCCGACCCCGACAAGCGCGCCCAGGTGTGCGATCGAGCCCGGGAGCTGACGGGCGGGAAGCCGGTCCGCCTCCTGCTGCACTCGCTCGCGTTCGGCACGCTCAGGCCGTTCGTGAGCGACGACCGGGCCAAGCAGACGACCAGGCTGCAGCTCGAGATGACCCTCGACGTGATGGCGCACAGCCTCGTCTACTGGGTCCAGGAGCTGCACGGACGCGGGCTGCTCGGCGAGGGCAGCCGCGTGTTCGCGATGACCAGCTCGGGTGGCACCCGGGTCATGCCGGCCTACGGCGCGGTGTCGGCGGCCAAGGCGGCGCTCGAGTCGCACGTGCGCCAGCTGGCGCTCGAGCTGGGCGCCGCGCGCATCACCGTCAACGCCATCCGTGCCGGGGTGACCGACACTCCCGCGTCGCGCAAGATCCCGGCCGCCGAGCTGCTGTTCCAGGAGGCGGCACGGCGCAATCCCGGCTGCCGCCTGACCGTTCCCGAGGACGTGGCGGGCGCGATCGTCGCGCTGTCGCTGCCGGGAGCGGCCTGGATCAGCGGGAACGTGATCGGCGTCGACGGCGGTGAGGACGTGACTGCGTGAGGCGCGCCCGCTCCACCAGCCCCGGGCGCCGGTGCCCGTTGACACCGCGCACGAAGCGATACGCGAAGGTGTCCGCCTTGCGCTCGGCGTCCGCCCACAGCACGTAGTGCCCCAGCTCGTGGTAGACGGTCTGGATCCACTTGCGCTCGGAGTTGTACTTCCGGCCCTTCTTCCAGTTCTCCGGGTGCACGAGGTGGATCTTGCCGTCCTCGTAGCAGCGCCCGGCCGTCCGGCCCCAGTCGAGGTACTCGTACCAGTCCACCCGGGGGGCCCTCAGGTGGTAGAACCGGCTGAGTGACCGGATCGCGAGCCGGAACTCGGCCTCGCGATGCTCCCGGAAGAAGTCGGTGAGCTGCCGGTCGATGGCGCGGCGTTCCCGCACGCCAGGAAGGATCATGCGCATTTGGGTGTTCGCCTTGGCTTGTGCCAGGGCGCCCGCGCCCCCCCTTCCGGGCGTCCTGAGGGCTCGACACTACCGGCGGCGGAAGTCCCCTGTCAACGCCGATCAGGCCGGATAGAAAGCTGGCGCTACCAGAGTCGGAACCCCGACGCAAGGCGGCCGTGCGACGGGTGCGGCGCGCGCTTCACTCCTTGGGCATCGCCGCCTTGGCCTTCTTGAAGGCCTCGGCCGCCTCGTCCTGCATGCCGTCCTTCAGCGCCTTGTCGCCGTCGTTGTAGAGCTTGCCGGCCTCGCCGAGATCCTTCCCCTCGGCCTGGGCTTTCTTGATCCTCGGCAGGAGCTCCTTCTTGAGCTCGATCGCAGTCTGAGCGTGGGCAGCGCCCGCGACGAACGACAGGGCGAGCAGGCAGAGGCCGATGGTGCGGCGCATGAGAGACCCTCCCCTCCGTAAAGTCCCGCCGAATTACCTGGAGGCCGTCGCAGAGTGCAAGGGGGGACCGGCGCCCTCATTCGCCGCCGAGGTGGCGATACGCGCCCTGAAAGAACAGCAGCGGCCGCCCGCCCCGTGCCTCGGCGTGCCGCACCTCGCCGACGTGGATCACGTGATCGCCGCCCTCGTGCGTCTCCACGATGCGGCACTCGACCCGCGCCAGCGTGCCCTCGAGCACCGGCACGCCGTCCTCGTTCGTGCTGTAGGGAAGGTCGCCGAACTTGTCGCCGCCCGACTTCGCGAAGCGCGTCGACAGCTCGCGCTGGTCCTCGGCCAGGATGTTGACCACGAACAGGCGCGAGTCGAAGAAGTGGGGATGGGTCTCCGCCTTCTTGTCGATGCAGATGATGAGGAGCGGCGGCTCGAGCGAGAGCGAGGTGACGGCGTTCGCCGTGAGCCCGTAGGGCTGGCCCTTGGAATCCCGCGTGGTGAGGACGGTGACGCCGGTGGCGAACAGGCCCATCACGCGCCGGAGCTCCTTCGCATCGAACATCAGTGCGGTCCGAGACTCCGTCTCGAACCGAGACGAAGTCTCGGTTCGTTGTCCACGCTGCGGCCCCCGCAGTCAAACCTTGGAGCGCGGTGGTCCGAGCACCCATCCCCCGCCGCCGGGGTCGCGGTACCAGCCGCCCGCGGCGTGGGTTCCCCCGTCGACCGGCAGCGTCACGCCGGTCACGTAGCGGGAGAGGTCGGAGGCCAGGAACACGGCGGCGCCGGCGACGTCGGCGGGCTCGCCCGGCCGGCCCAGTGGAACGATGTCCGCCCAGCGCGTGCGCTCGGCCGGCGGCACCATGGCGGCGAGCCCTTCGGTCAGGCAGATGTCGGGCGCGATCGCGTTCACGCGGATGCCGTGCGGCGCCAGCTCGAGAGCGAGCGTGCGCGTGAGGCTCACCACGCCCGCCTTGGCGGCGGCGTAGGCGGCGTAGAGCGGGGCGGCGCGTCCCGCTTCGATGGAGACCACGTTCACGATGCTGCCGCCCCGGCCGGCCGCGATCATGCGGCGCGCGACGAGCTGCGTGCAGTGCATCACCGACTTGGCGTTCGCGCGCCAGAGCGCATCCCAGCCCTTCTCCTGGCTGTCGATGAACGCGGCCGCGAAGGTGCCGCCCGCGTTGTTCACCAGGACGTCGACGACACCGCCGAACCGGGCGCAGGCGGTCTCGAGCGCCTGACCCACCGCCTCCGGATCGCGGGCATCCGCCGCCAGCGTGAGCGCCGCGCCGCCGCCCGCGGCGATCTCCGCCGCGGTTTGCTCGGCGGTCTCCGGGTTCAGGTCGAGCACCGCGACCCGGGCGCCGAACGCGGCCAGCCCCAGCGCGATGCCCTTCCCGATGCCCGCGCCGGCGCCGGTGACCAGCGCCGCGCGGCCGGCGAGCGATGCGCTGTCCGGCCCCATCGGACCGCGCTCAGCGCGGTGTGTACGCGACGAGCACGCGCTCGCCGGTGCGGAAGCCGTCGCGGAAGCTGTCGGCGTGGCTCGCCCAGCCCTCGGGATACTTCTTGGCGTAGGCCTCCATCAGGCGCTCTTCGAGCTTGGCATCCTTCACCAGCGCGCCGGTGGCCTCGAAGCTCGGTCCCTCCCGCGCGCCCACGGCGATGCGCGCCCGGGTGCGTCCCGCCTTGATGCGCCGGACGCGCCAGGACGACGGTCGCGTGCCGACGTAGACCTTGCCGCCGTCGGAGAAGAACCAGATCTCGGACGCGGACCCGAGCTGCCCGCCCTTGCGCTCCGACTGGATGTAGACGTAGTGCGCCTCGCCCAGGGCCTGCTCGACCTCCGGGGTCAAGCCGGCCCACGCGGTGCAGAGCGCCAGGAGGACGGCACAGCAGGCCACGGCGGGTCGGCGCACGCTTGGAACCTAGCGACCGAGGCCCCTGGGTTCAAGGCCATCCTGCTTGACCGCCGGGGCAAACGCGTGCAGCCTTGGCGGCTCTCACAAGCCAAGGGGGTACTCATCCGATGCGCACGCGATTCGCGGTCGTCACCGTCGTGCTCGGGGTCCTGGCCAGCTACGCGCTGGCGCAGACGCCCGACAACGACAAGCTCATCAAGTACTATCGCAAGAAGAACAACGTCCCACCCGCCCAGGCCGTGGCCGTCACCGACCTGAAGGACTCGCCGATCAAGGGCGCCAAGCAGGGCGTGCTCCAGGTCGGGACCGCGCCGCAGGTGCGCTCGGTGCCGTTCACCATGTCACCCGACGGGCGCTACGTGATCTTCGCCGCCGCCGACGACATCACCGTCGATCCGTCGAAGGCCGTGATGGGCAAGATCAACATCAAGGACGAGCCCTTCCGCGGCAACAAGGACGCGAAGGTGACCATCGTCGAGTACTCCGACTTCCAGTGCCCGTTCTGCGCCAAGGGCTACACCACCTTCGAGCAGCAGGTGATGAAGGACTACGGGGACAAGGTGAAATTCGTATTCAAGGACTACCCGCTGCCGTTCCACCCCTGGGCGGAGCCCGCCGCGATCGCCTCCGAGTGCGCCAAGCAGCAGAAGGTCGACGCCTTCTGGAAGATGTACCACGGCTTCTTCGACAACCAGAAGGACGTGAACCCCACCAACGTGAAGGACAAGGCGTGGGAGTTCGTTGCGGATCAGGGCCTGGACAAGGCGAAGTTCGACGACTGCTTCGACAACAAGAAGACGCAGGCGGCGGTGAAGGCCGACGTCGCCGAGGGGCAGTCGGTCGGCGTGACGGGGACGCCCTCGTTCGTGATCAATGGCCGGCTGCTCGTGGGCGCCCAGCCCTACGAGCAGTTCAAGGCCGTGATCGACGACGAGCTGGCCGCGGCCAAGTGATCTCGAGCTAGCCGAGCGCGCATCCGGGTGCGGGAGCCGGTCGCGAGACGACGGCCGGCTCCCCGACCCTTCCGCACCGCCGGGTCGCCGGATGCCTTTTCGGAGAGCGCGGCGGTGTGATACGCGCGCGAGCCGCGATGGCTCGCATTCCCGGCTTCGACCACCAGACGGGCGCATATGTCGACTGCCGGGTGGCCCGCGGCTTTCCGCTCGGCGGTATCGGCGCGGGCGGTCTGACCCTCCAGACCGACGGCGGGTTCGGGGAGCTGCGCGCCAACAACAACTGGATGTGCCCGGTGCGCGGGCTGCGGGGGGCGTTCCATGCGCTCCACGTACGCGCCGGCGAGCGCACCGACACGGTCGTCCTGCGACGGACGTGCGACGGCGGCGACGAGTACGCCGGCGCCAGACCGGTGCGTGGCACGACCTTCGTCGGGACGCTGCCCTCGTGCACGCTCCGCTTCGACGACGAGCTGCCGGTCCGCGTGAGCCTGCACGCCTTCACGCCGCACCTGCCACACGACGTCCGCGAATCGACCCTGCCCGCCGCCGTCTTCCGCTTCGCGCTCGAGAACCCCGGCCCGGTGGCGGTCGAGGCTTCGATCCTGTTCTCCTTCGAGAACGTGCTCGGTCGCGGCGGGACGGGTCATCTCGGCGTCGACCTGGGACCCGGCAACGAGCTACGGGGCGTTCACCAGCGCGTCGTCTACGACAGCGTCGCGGGCAACTGGCAGGAGCCGGTGACGATCGACGGCCGTCCCGGCGTGCGCTTCCTGACCGACCAGCGCTTCGACGCGCGCTCGCACCGCGCCGGCGTGACCGGCGAGTACCTGCTGCTCGCCGACCCGCTGCCTGGGGTCGAGGTGACCGTGTGCGACGGCTGGGATGCGGGCGCGCGTGCGGCGAGCGTCCTCGAGGAGTTCGCGCGCGACGGGCGCGTGTCCTCGCATGCGCCGGGCCGGCGTGGCGAGGACGGCGGCTGGCGCCCCGCCGCCGCCGTGGCGGCGACAACGACGCTCGCGCCGGGAAGCGACGCGGAGCTGGTCTTCGTCCTCGCGTGGTGGCTGCCGGCCCACGTGACCGAGCCCTCGCTCTGGGGTCACCGCGGCGCGGGCCCGCACGACGGCACCCGCGTCGGGCACGTCTACGAGCGCCACTTCCCCTCGATCGACGCGGTCGCGACGCACGCCGTCGCAGAACGCGAGCGCCTCGAAGCGGCCTCCGCGGAGGTGGGCACGCTGCTCGCCCGGTCCACGCTGCCCGGCTGGCTGGTGCGGGCGATCCGCAACTCCATCGACTCGACGTTGTGCAACAGCGTGGTCCCGGCGAGCGGCGCGCTCTACACGCTCGAGGGCGTCGACTGGCACTGGCCCATGGGCGGCCTCACCGGCACCAGCGACCAGCGCCTGTCGGCGCATCCCTACACCCAGACCTTCTTCACCGAGCTCGACCTGCGCGAGCTCGACGAGTTCCGCCGCCTGGCCGACGCGCGTGGCGCCGTGCCGCACGGCAACGGCAACTGCGACCTCGGCCTCGGCACCACCGAGGTGCCCTACGGCTGGCCCATGGTGATCGAGAGCTTCCTGCCGGCGAAGGAGTGGACGGACCTGACCATGTCGCTCGTCCTCCAGGTCGGGCGGCTCTGGCGTACGACCGGGCGGCGCGACGTCCTCGAGCGCTTCTGGCCGGCGCTCGCCGCCGGCATGGAGTACCTGCACGGGCTCGCGCCGCGCGGCGTCCCCGAGGGCGGCACGACGTACGACGTGTGGGATTTCCCGGGCGCCTTCGTCTACAGCGTCACGCTGTACCTGGCGACGCTGCGGACGATGCGCGCGCTCGCGGCGGCGATCGAGCCGGCGCGCGGCGCCAGCTACGAGGCGCGCTACGCCGCATGCGCGCGCCGCCTCGACGAGGACCTGTGGGATCCGCGCGGGTTCTTCCGGAGCTCCGAGACCAAGCCCACGATCTTCACCGCCGCGCTGGCCGGCGACTGGGCGGCACGCTGGAGCGGACTCCACCCCGTCGTCGACCCCGAGCGGGCCGCCAGCCATCTGCGCCATCAGCACCGCGTGCTGGTAGGTGCCGCGCAGGCCGCGTCGGCCGTGACGCCGGCCTGGCCGTGGTCGGAGGCCACGGTCGAGGGCACACCCGTCGAGCACCCGATGCGCGGCGGGCTGCCGGCGGGCGAGGAGTTCACCTACGTCTGGCAGGTGGTGTCGTACCAGGCCTGCGAGCAGCTCTACCTCGGGCTGGTGGAGGACGGGCTCGAGACGCTCCGGCTGTTCTACGATCGGCTGTGGCGCGACGGCCTCGCGTGGAGCGGAGGGCTCCGCGGCAGCGCGGAATCGATCTACATGACGCACCCGGTGGCCTGGGCGGTGCTGAACGCGCTCACCGGGGCCGCCCTCGACGTCCCGGGACGCACGCTGCACGTCGCGCCGCGCACCGGTGGCGAGCTCGGCCCGCGGCTCCGCTGCCCCGTCTTCTTCCCGGGCTTCTGGGCGATGCTGGACCACGACCCGACGGGCGCGACGACCCTGGAGGTGGTGCGCACGTTCGGCGAGCCGGTCGAGATCGCGCGGGTCGCGCGTCCGGGAGCGCCGCCGGCCGACGTTGACGTGATCCGCCTCGTCCCCGGAGCGCGGCTCGCGCTGCCCGTGTGACGGGCTGCTGCTGCACCGTCTCGACCCCGCGTGCTAGAGAACCTCCGTGCAGCTCTCGGCCGATGTCGTCGTGATCGGTAGCGGAGCGGGCGGCGCGCCGGTGGCGGCGACGCTGGCCGAATCGGGCCGGGGCGTCGTCGTGCTCGAAGCCGGCCCGCGTCTGGAGACGAACGACTTCACGGGCGACGAGGCCGAGATGACGGCGCGCCTGTGGCGGCTCGCCATGGCCGGGCGCGGGTTGACCCTGTACGCGGGCGCCTGCGTCGGCGGCTCGACGGTGATCAACGACGCCCTCTGCTTCCGGCCGCCTCCGCGACTGCTCGAGGTGTGGCAGGACTACTATGACCTGCCGGGGCTCGGCGCGGAGGCGATGGAGCCGTACGTCAACCGCGTCTGGCAGGACATCCACGTCGAGCCCACCGGGCCCGAGCACACCAGCCGCAACGCCGCCCGGCTCGCGCTCGGCGCCCGGCGTCTCGGATGGATGGCCTCGGCCACCGCACGCAGCGTCCGGAACTGCGCGAACCTGGGCCTGTGCAACTTCGGCTGCCCGACCGGCGCCAAGCAGTCGACGCTGGTGACCTACGTGCCCCGGGCCGAGAAGGCGGGTGCGATCGTGCTCGCGCGCACGCGCGCCGAGCGCATCCGCGTCGAGGCGGGCGCGGTGCGCGGCGTGGACGCCGTGCAGCTCGATCCTGCCACCGGCGAGCCCGGGGAGGCCGTCACGATCGACGCGCCGCTCGTCTGCGTGGCGGCGGGCGTGCTGGCGACGCCGGCGCTGCTGCTGCGCAGCGCGATCCCCGGCGTCACCGGCGACGGCATCGCGTTCCACAGCAGCACGCACGTGACGGCGCGCTTTCCGGAGCCGGTGAACGGCTTCTACGGCCCCACGATGGGCTTCGCGGTGACGGAGTTCAGCACCCTGCTCGGACCGGCCGGGCCGGGCGTCATGATCGAGAACACCGCGACGCACCCGCTGTCGACCGCCGCGGCCATCCCGGGATTCGGCGCGGAGCACGCGGCACGCATGGCCGCGCTGCCCTTCCTCGCCAAGGCGCTGGTCCTGGTGCGCGATTTCGGTCGCGGTCGTGCCGCGGCCGACGGGTCGATCCGCTTCGATCACCACCCCGACGACATCGCGCGCCTCCGCATCGGCATGCACGAGGCGGCGCGCGCCTATCTCGCCGCCGGTGCCGAGGAGGTCTGGCTGCCGTTGAACGGCTTCCCACCGGTCCGCCGGCTCACGGACCTCGTCCCCCTCGGAGGCTTCCCCCTCGACGCCAGCGCCTTCACCCTGCTCTATGCCGTGCACCTCTTCGGCGGAGCGGCGATGGGCCGTCGCGGAGCGTGCGACCAGTACGGCCGCTGCGGCGGAGTCCGCGGGCTGTACGTCACCGACGCGTCGTCTCTTCCGACCAACACGGGCGTCAACCCGCAGATCACCATCATGGCCAACGCGCTCCGCATCGCGAGCGGCATCGTCGCCCGCGGACAGCCGACATGAGCTGCGCGTACGATCTTCCGCACGCCGCGGCCGCGCTCGATCGCCGCGCCTTCCTGCGACTCGCCGGCGCCGCGGCGGCTGCCGGGCTCCTGCCCACCGGCTGCGGGGGCGTGCCCGATACGCTCGCGCCGCCCGCGACGCTCGACCTCGCGGTGCTCTCGCCGCGCGCCTACGCCACCCTCAACGCGGCCGGCTCGTGCATCGTCGGTCCTCGGGGCGCGGCGCTGATCGAGCGCCGGACGGTGGATGTGGCGGCGCTGGCGGACCAGCTGCTCTCTCGCAGCCCCGCCCTCGCACGGCCGCTGTCGCAGGGCCTCGCGGTGCTGGAGTACGGCGTCTGGCCCCTGGTGGCGAAGGCGCGGCCCTTCACGAGCCTGTCCGAGCGGTCCCGGGAGGCCGTGCTCGCCGACCTGGAGCGCTCGCGGCTGGAGACCAAGCGGGCGCTCTTCGCGGGGGTGCGCGCACTCGTCCTCTCGACCTTCTACGGCTCGCCGGCGACGAGGCTGCTCAGCGGCTATCCCGGGCCGTTCGGATTCGGCGCGGTCACGATCGCCGACGGGATGGAAGGCTGAGCGCGTTCAGCGGCAGCGCACGACCCGGTCGCCGGACGTGGGGGCGCAGGACGCCGGCCCGTAGGCGGACTCGCCACAGCGACCGGTCGTGGCGGCGGGTGGGTCGAACACCAGCGTGGCGGTGAGCGGCAGCGCGCCGGGGTTCACGGCATAGGTGCCGTTCTTGCCGCTCGCCTTGAACTTGACGAGCCCGCTCGCCGGCGAGAGCTTGAGAGACATCCGCGTGATGCTGCTCGACAGACCGCTGCGATCGTCGTAGCGCCAGGCGCTCTCGCCGCGGGTCGTCCAGCCGACACCCGCCGCCGGGTCGAAGCCCGCGGCCAGCGTGGTATCGAGGAAGGGCAGCCCGCCAGCATCCGCGAGCACGAGGCGCACGCCGCGGCCGGTCGGGTCGATGACCGGACTCGGGCTGATGGGCAGCGTCACTCGACCCGACAGCCGCAGGCGGTCGTCGCCGGGCGGGGCGCCCAGGCGACTCAGCACGAGCCGGGTGCGCAGGAGCGGGGCCCCTCCGGTGCACGGGTCGATCGGGTTGCAGAGCCCGTCGCCGTCGTCGTCGGACGCGGTCTGACACGTCACCGAGCAGCAGGCGCTCCCATCGCATGCCTCGCCGGCGTCGATGATGCCGTTGCCGCAGCGGCCGCCCGTGTAGGAGGCGACGAAGGTGGCGCCCGCGGCCGGCGCGGCGACGTCGTGCGATGCGGCGCCGCCGTCGGACCACGATACGAAGACGTACGGGTCGCCGGCGAGGGTCTGCGACCCCGGAGCGCTGACGGAGTTGTGCGAGCCGACGATGACGTCGCGCGTGAACGGCGTCGCCTGCGCGCTCGGGCCGACGGCCAGGTCGAGTCCCGGGGGCGCGGTGTCGAACGCGAGGGTGGTGACGGCCGGCTGGAGCTGGACGCTGGTCGTGCTGGTGAGGCCGCCGGCGTCGGTCGCCGTCAGGCGCAGCTCGATCACGGACGGGTACTCGTGGTCGGGAGCGACGAGGGTGCCGTCGGACACTCCCGAGAGCTCCTCCACGACGTGCTCGTGGCAGGCGAAGCCGGGACAGTGCTGGATGACGATCTGCCAGTGGAGCGCGGACGGCGGCAGCGTTCCCTGCTCCGGATCGCTGGCGCTGCCGGTGAACGCGATGGCGTCGCCGACGCGCCAGACGAGCGTCGGCGAGGGCGTCGTGATGACCGCCGCGGGCGGCGTGTTGTCGACGCTCACCGTGAGGGAATCGACGGCGCTCCCCCCGTGGCCGTCGCTCACCTGCAGCCGCACCACGTAGGTGCCCGGAGCGGCATAGGTGAACGCCGGGGCGACGTCGGCCGAGTCGTCGAGGTCGCCGTCGCCGTCGAGATCCCACGCGAAGCTGATCACGTCACCGGCGTCCGGATCGCTCGAGGCCGAGGCGTCGAAGTGCACCAGCAACGGGGACGGTCCGGTGGTGACGTCGGCGTGCGCGACCGCGACCGGCGGCCGGTCGGGGCTGCCGAGGTAGCGGATGCGGCGCAGGGTTCCGCCGACGAGGTCGACGTAGAAGATGTCGCCGCCGGGTCCGCGTTCGAGGTCGACCGGGTAGGCGGCGTGCGAGGCGAAGGTCTGGACGGTGGCGGGATCCGGCAGGCCGTCGGCGCCCGCGCGCAGCGTCCAGATGCAGTTGACGGCGTAGTCGGCGAAGAAGAGGGCGTCGCCGTAGTCGGCGGGATACGTCCCGCCGGCGTAGAAGGAGATGCCGGTGATCGACGACGTGGGCAGGCGGCACGCCGGGTCGCCGGGCTGGTTGCCGTGCGCCCAGGTGAAGTACGGTTTCACGTCGACGCCCTCGGCGTAGAGGTCCTGGCACACGCCGAGCCCGACGCTCGCATACGCGTCCTGGGGACCGTTGCCCTCGTAGCACGGCCACCCGAAGTTCGAGAGCTGCAGCCCGGTCGGATCGGCGAGCCGGTCGATCTCTTCCCACTGGTTCCAGCCGACGTCGGCGATCCACAGCTCGCCCGTGTTCGGGCGTATCGTGATGCGGAAGGGGTTGCGCAGCCCGTAGGCGACGACGCGATCGTCGTCGAGCGCGGCACCACCCCACAGCGGATTGTCGGGAAGAGCGTCTCCGGTGGCGCGATCGACGCGCAGGATGGCGCCGTTGTACGCGACCGGATCGCCCGGCGTGCGCAGGTCCTGCGCGCGCAGCGCGCCGCCCTGCGCGCTGGGCGGGCTCATCGCGGCTCCGACGCCGCCCGGCGGATCGCCGCACGGATTGCGCGGCGTGACCGGGTTGGTGGCGTCGGGGAGCGTCCCGCCGTACTGCCCCCAGTCGACCCAGCCGAAGCTGGCGCCGTCGCCGGCGCTCACGTAGAGGGCGCCGTCGGGACCGAAGGCGAGATCGCCGACCGAGTGGCTCGGGAACTGCTGGCACCAGTTGTTCTCGATGAGTACCCGCTCGTCGCCGACCTGGTGGTTCGCGGCGTCGATCTCGAGCCGCGACAGCCGACCCGTGACGACGCACCCGTCGGCGGTGGCGCCGGGATTCGCGGGACAGGAGTCGTCGTCCGGACTGGAGCCCTGGGACGGCCAGTACGGCGCGGTGCCGCCGGGCAGCGCATTGTGCGTGTAGAGCACGTAGACGTAGGGCGAGGCCGGAAACGCCGGATCGAGCGCCAGGCCGAGCAGCCCGCGGTCCCAGAACGAATGCACGGTGGTGCGCAGATCGGCGAAGATGGAGGGGACGGGATCGTCGAGCGAGTCGAACACCTTCACGAGCCCGCTCTTCTCGGCGACGAAGATGCGGCCGTCGGGCGCGAAGCGTACCGCCGTCGGCAGGTAGAAACCGCTGAAGACGACGTCCTCCTGGAAGCCGTCCGGCAGGGTGATGGCGCGCGACGACGACGCGGCCGCAAGCAGGGCAACGGCCATCAGGGCGGCCGGCAGGGAGCGCGTCATCTACGGATACGTCAGCGAGTCCAGCGAGCGAGGGTATACAAAGACATCCAACCGGTATGACGCAAGGATTTGGAGCCATGGGTCGTGCGCGGCGAAGCCTTCCGCGCAGGTGCCAAGGCCTCCCGCCTATCCGACACGCTCGGCGATGTAGCCGACGACCTGATCGGCCGCGACCCGCACCTGGGCGCCCGTGTCGCGGTCGCGCACCGTGACGGTCTGATCGGTCACGCTCTGCCCGTCGACCGTGATGCAGAACGGCGTGCCGGCCTCGTCCATGCGGGCATAGCGCTTCCCGATGCTCTGCTTGGCGTCGTACTGGCACGAGCCCACGCGGCGGCGCAGCTCCTGGTAGATGCGCTCCGCGATCTCGGGCATGCCCTCCTTGTTCACCAGCGGGAACACGCCGGCCTTGATCGGCGCGAGATGGGGATGAAAGCGCATCAGCTCCGGGGAGGGCCGGCTCTCGTCCACCGTATAGGCCTCGCACAGGACGGCGAGCACGCCGCGCGTCAGCCCCGCGGCCGGCTCTATGACGTGCGGCAGGTAGCGCTCGTTGCGCTCGGCGTCGAAGTACTCGAGCTTCACGCCGCTCACCCGCTGGTGCTGGCGGAGGTCGAAGTCGCTGCGGTAGGCGATGCCTTCGAGCTCCGTGAAGCCCTTCTCGCCCGAGAACGGGAAGGCATACTCGACGTCGCAGCAGCCGCCCGAATCCTTGGCGTAGTGCGCGAGCTCGTCCTCGGTGTGATCGCGCAGACGGAGGTTCTTGCCGGCGAGCCCGAGGCCGCACCACCAGTCGAAGCGCGTCTGCCGCCAGTAGCGGTACCACGTGTCCGCCTCGCTGGGGTGCACGAAGAACTCCAGCTCCATCTGCTCGAACTCACGCGAGCGGAAGATGTAGTTGCGCGGCGTGACCTCGTTCCGGAAGCTGCGGCCGACCTGACAGATGCCGAACGGCACCTTCACGCGCGTCGAGTCGATCACGTTCTTGAAGTTGTAGAACATCCCCTGCGCCGTCTCGGGCCGGAGATAGGCCTTCGACTCCTCGTCGCGCACGGCGCCGACGAAGGTCTCGAACATGAGGTTGAACTGCCGCGGCTCGGTGAGGTCGCCGCCGCAATTCGGGCAGGGAAGGCGAACGTCGGTGATCGGCTGGCCCGAGCTCGACAGGATGGTGAGCAGCATCGGCACGTCGTGCTCGTCCTCGGCCAGAGCGGCCAGCTGTCCCGGATCGCGCACGATCGCCAGTCCCGGCGCAAGCTTCTTGCCCTTCGTCTCCGCCCAGCGCTTCAGCTCCGTCCGGCGCGGGATGTACGTGCCGGCGACCGCGCCGGGCTCGCACGCCGCCAGCACCGCCGCCACCCATTCGCTCTCGGCGAGCAGCTCCGCCACGTGGTCGGCGCGGAACAGCCGCTTGCAGTGGCGGCAGGTCTGCATCGGATCGGCGAAGCCGGCCAGGTGGCCGCTGGCCTCCCAGACGCGCGGATGGCTGATGATCGAGCAGTCGAGGCCGACGATCTCCACCGGCCGGCCGTCGGGCCCGGCGGGTGGATGGTGGACCATGCCATCCCACCAGACGTCGCGCAGGTTGTTCTTGAGCTCCACCCCGAGCGGACCGTAGTCCCAGAAGCCGTTGATGCCGCCGTAGATCTCGGAGGACTGGAAGATGAAGCCGCGCCGCTTGCACAGCGACACCAGGCGTTCCATGAGCGCGGAGCCGGTCGGGGTGGCCATTCGCTCTCTTCTCCCCGATGCGGCCGGGGCGACGCAACCGGCGGTCACTCGAAGAGCGCGGCGACCTTGTCGACGAGCGGGTCGAGCGGCAGCCCGAAGGAGAGTGTCACGACGTTCCCCTGGAAGCGCTGGCGCGCCTCGAACTCGTGAAAGTACTTCACGGCCACCCCGAGCTTCGGCACGCCGATCTGCGCTCCGGCGGCGTGGACGACGTCCTCGACGTTCCCAAGCCGCTTGGGGACGTCGGACCCGGAGTCGAAGCCTATCTGCCACTGGTCGTAGCCCAGCACCGCCGTCTCGAGGTACTCGCCGAACCAGATCTTGCTGATCGCCCAGTTGAGATTGAGACGGGGGCCGGGGCGCAGATCCTGACCCTGTATGGAGGAGTTGATCTCCCAGCTCTGCACCAGGATGAAGGACAGCGTCTTCGCCTCGTCGGCGTGGACGGCGGTGCCGATCTGAAACTGGTTCGTCCAGAAGCCGAGTCCGACGTTGTCCGGGGCGTTCACCTCGAAGCGTCCCGTGGGTGCGTAGAACCCCCAGCTGGCCTCCAGGTCGGCATGCGGGATGCCCCACTGGAGCCAGATGGGCTGCACGTAGAGATCGCCCAGGCCCCAGGAGCCGCCCGCCGAGAGGTCGCGGCCGCGGCCGTTCTCGACGTCCCCGATCGCCGCGTTGAGGCTCGGGTTGCCGAACGACGGCGCGATGAAGGCGCCGTAGTGAGCGCCGAGGATCGTCCAGTCCGGCGACCAGAGGATCATCGGGGACAGCGAGTAGACGTTCACTGATACGTCGATCGGGATCTGCCGTCGCGGCAGGATGATCGTGTTGACCGGGTCGCCGTTTCGGTTGCGGAACCGGCCATCGACGTAGAAGTAGCTGTACTGGGCGAAGTACAGCCCGGGTACCGGAGGCAGGAAGAAGTCGCGGGCGTTCGCGAAGCCGCCGGCGTAGTGTCCGACGACCGCCGACGCGGGGCGTGGCAGGGCGAGCAGCGAGAGCGCGAGCGCGATGCCCGCCGCGTGCGATCCCCACACGTCCCGCGCTCGCACACGGCGTCTGCTACAAAAAAACGTCCGTGCTCTCAAGCGGGGGAATTCGGTTTCACCCGACAGGTGCCCCAGCCACTTGACGCTCCGGAACGGGGATGCCTAAGCCGTCACGGAGTGCTCGATCCGTGAAGAAACGTTCGAAAGCCGAAGGCGCTCCCGACCGGCAGCGAGACGGACGAGAGCCGGCCGTGGCACGCGAGCGGACGTCGAGCAGAGCGCTGTTGCTCGGCGTCGCTGCCGTGACGGTCGCCGGCCTGATGGCGACGGTCGCATTCCGGGTGTTTCACGACCGCGCGGGGTCCGTCGCCGCAGCCGGACCGACGCCGGCCGGCATGCGCTGGATTCCCGGCGGCGAGTTCACGATGGGAACGGACGACACGCGCAGCATGCCGAACGAGCGGCCGGCGCATCACGTGCGGGTCGCCGGCTTCTGGATCGACGAGCATCCGGTCACCAACGCCGAGTTCCGCCGCTTCGTGGAGGCGACGGGCTACGTCACGATCGCCGAGCGCAAGCCCGACTGGGAGGAGATCCGCAAGCAGGTGCCGCCGGGTACGCCAAAGCCCGACGACAGCCAGCTCGTCCCCGGGTCGCTCGTCTTCACGCCGACGTCGCACGCGGTGCCGTTGAACGACCTTTCGCAGTGGTGGACCTGGACTCCAGGCGCCAGCTGGCAGCATCCCGAGGGTCCGGGCAGCACCATCGTCGGACGCGAGAGCCACCCGGTGGTGCAGGTGGCATGGGACGACGCCGTGGCGTACGCGACCTGGGCGGGCAAGCGGCTGCCGACGGAAGCGGAGTGGGAGTTCGCGGCTCGCGGAGGCCTCGAGGGCAAGCGCTACCCCTGGGGTGACGAGTTCCGTCCCGGAGGCCGCTACATGGCCAACACGTTCACCGGCGACTTCCCCTACCATCAGACCAAAGAGGACGGGTTCGAGGGGACGTCGCCGGTCGCGTCATTCCCTCCCAACGGCTACGGCCTCTACGACATGGCGGGCAACGTCTGGCAGTGGACGGCGGACTGGTATCGCGCCGACGCCTTCACCGAGCGCGCGAGCCACGGCGTGTGCGACAATCCGACGGGGCCCGCGAATGGCTTCGACCCGACCGATCCCTACGAGCAGCGACGCGTGATCAAGGGCGGCTCCTTCCTCTGCAACGCGTCGTACTGCGAGAGCTACCGTCCCAGCGCACGTCGCGGGACGCCGCCCGACACCGGCTCGTCCCACGTCGGCTTCCGCCTCGCGCTGACGCCGGATGAGCGACACGCCGCGGCGCGCTGAGTGGAAGCGCTACTTCTCATCTGCGCGCGGAGCGCGTATGCATCAAGCTTGGGGGATAGGTCACAGCCCCTTCGGAGGTGGCCGATGACACGATCGATCACGACCGCCGTACTCCTGGCCGGATTGCTGCTGGCCGGAAGCCGGGACGCCGCCGCAGCGACTTCGTCCGGAGGCAAAGCCAACTTCACGAACGAGCAGC
The DNA here is from genome assembly GCA_963815115.1 of uncultured delta proteobacterium. Classification (GTDB taxonomy): domain Bacteria; phylum Desulfobacterota; class Binatia; order DP-6; family DP-6; genus CAVQLX01. The sequence goes on from CAWFFN010000009.1 coordinate 778,501, forward strand.
TCGAGCAGATCGTGGCTCCGGTCGCGCTCTACCCGGACGACGTCCTGTCGCAGGTGTTCATGGCTTCGACGTACCCGCTGGAGGTGGTCGAGGCGGATCGCTGGCTGAAGGCCCATCCCGATCTCAAGGGCGACGAGCTCGACAAGGCGGTCGCCAGCCAGGACTGGGACGACAGCGTCAAGGGACTGACGCACTTCCCCGAAGTCCTCTCACGCATGTCCCAGAACCTCGATTGGACGAAGGACATGGGCGACGCCTTCCTGGATCAGCAGGCAGCGACCATGAAGGCCGTGCAGACCATGCGTGCGAAGGCCGCGGGCGCGGGGAACCTCAAGTCGAACGCGCAGCAGACAGTGGTTACCCAGCCCGCGCCGCCAGGGTATGTGCCCGAGGGGGGACCGCCTCCCGCTGGCGCGCCCCCGCCGCAGATCATCACCATCCAGCCGACGAATCCGGAGACCGTCTACGTGCCGAGCTATCCGCCCAGCGCGGTCTACGGGCCGACGTGGGCGCCGCCGGCGTACGCCTATCCGGCGGTGTATCCGCCGGTCTCGACCGGCGCATTGGTGGCGGGCGGCCTGCTCACGTTCGGCGCCGGCGTCGCGACCGGGGCGCTCATCGGCGGCGGCTTCGGCTGGGGTCACAACGACGTCTACGTGAACAACAATTACCACGGCAATGGAGGCGGCGGGAATTATCACGGCAATGCGAACGTCAACGTCAACAAGAACGTGAACCGTGACGTGAACCGCACGAACAACCGCACCTGGCAGCACAACGCAGAACACCGCCGCGGCGTCGGGTATCGTGACCCGAACGTCGGGCGGAAATACGAGGGACAGAACCGCCAGGCCGCTCGACAGCGCGCGCCGCAGGACGTAGCGCGCGGCTTCGACAAGCAGGGTGGCAACCGCGGTCGCCCGGGAGGCGCGGGCGGTCCGGGAGGTCCGGGAGGTCCGGGCGGTCCGGGAGGTCGGGGCGGTCCTGGCGGCGGCGGGCTGGCGCAGGCAGGCGGCCCGGCCAATCGTCCAGGTGCGGGCAACCGTCCCGGGGGCGGCAATGGACCCGGCGCAGGCAATCGCCCCGGCGGCGGCAACCGGCAGCCCGCGCAGCGGCCCGCGGCCGCGCATCAGAACGCCGCCGCGGCGCAACGCCAGCGGCAACAACAGGGCGCGCGCCAGGGAGCCTTCGCCGGTCAGCAGCACAATCCGGGCGCCACACGGCAGGCGAGCCAGCGTGGCGCGGCGAGCCGTGGAGGCCAGTCGTTCGCGGGGCAGGGCCAGCATGCCGGGTTCGGCGGAGGCGGCGGCCGCGGCCATGGCGGTGGTGGGTACGGGGGAGGCGGCGGTCGTGCCTACGGCGGCGGGGGTGGTGGCGGCCATGGGTTCGGTGGCGGCGGGCGTGGCGGTGGCGGCGGGCGTGGCGGCGGCGGACGTGGCGGCGGCGGACGCCGGCGCTAGTGGCGAGGAGGACGATCATGATGCGTACACACGAATCGTCGATCGGTCGTTGCTGTCGGCTCGTGCTGTCTGTGGGAGTGCTGCTCGTGCTCTCGGCAGGGGCCGCGCGCGCCGAGGAGGCGTCGGGACAGAAGACGTTCGCCAAGCCCGACGAGGCGGTGCGGGCGCTCGTCGCCGCGGCGAAGAAGGACGACTCCGCCGCGATGTTTGCCATCCTCGGCCCGAATTCGGAGCAGGTGCTGTCCTCGGGTGATCCCATCGCGGACGCGGCGGATCGGAAATGGTTCGTGAGCGCGGCCAGCAGGCGGACGTCGTTCGAGAAGGTGAACGACAACACGATGATCGCCCAGGTCGGCGCCGAGGCGTGGCCGCTGCCGATCCCGCTGGTGAAGAGCGGCGACAAGTGGCGCTTCGACACGGCCGCGGGCGCGGACGAGCTCCTCAATCGCCGCATCGGACGCAACGAGCTGACGGCCATCTCCGTCGCACACGCGTACGTCGATGCCCAGCGCGAGTACGCCGCCAAGGATCGCACCGGAAGCGGCACCGGGGTCTACGCGCAGAAGGTCGCGAGCGAGCCCGGCAAGCACGACGGCCTCTACTGGGAGGAGACCAGCCCCGCCGATCGCAGCCCGTTCGGTCCGCTGGTGGCGGACGCGTCGACGGAGGGCTACTCGCCGAGCCAGGGCGGGGAGGGCCCGCGACCCTACCACGGCTACTTCTACCGCATCCTGACGGCCCAGGGCGCGGCGGCACCGGGTGGCGCGAAGAGCTACACCAAGGACGGGGAGATGACCGGCGGCTTCGCGCTGGTCGCGTATCCCGCGGAGTACCACTCGAGCGGCATCATGACGTTCATCGTCGGACCGCAGGGCATCGTCTTCCAGAAGGACCTCGGCGAGAAGACCGCCGAGCTCGGGAAGGCGATGACGGAGTACAACCCCGACGACACGTGGATGCCGGCACGGGACACTCCGCCCGCGCCGACTCCGCGCGCCGGCCCGAGCTAGCGGGGCTCAACCGGGATTCAGCGCGGGAAGGGCGGCGGCGAGCGGCTCGTCGGCTCGGCGCGACCGCGTGCGGCGCAGCGCAGCGGCGAGGGCCGCGCCGTCCCAGCGCTGCTGGCCGGCGACGACGGCCGCTTCCAGTTCCTCGACGCACGCCCGCAGCTCGGCATCGGTCCTTCCAGCGAGTAGGTCCTGCTCGATCGTCGCCGGGCGGTCCCGCGGATGTACGCGCTCCAGCCAGGCGAAGAGCGCCCTGTAGGCCGCAGGAGCATCGCCATCGAGACAGGCACGCTCGAGGTGCGCGAAGCTTCCGGCTTCGCTGGCCTCGTACTGCTCGCGCCTCCGCCGTCGCGCGGCGCGCAGCGCGTCCCGCCACCACCAGAGGGCGAGCGCGGCGAGCAGCACGACCGCACCGACCGCCGCGCCCAGCCGGTTACGCGTGCTCTGCGACAGCGGTGCGTGACCGACGTCCAGGGTCACTGCCGGCAGCGTGAGCGTCTGCAGGGTCTGCGTGCGCACGTTCCACCACGGGAACTCGAGCGCCGGTACCGTCACGGTTCCCGGCCGCTCGCAGACGTAGGTTACCGAGTCGATGCGCGTCCCGGTGAACGTGCCGCGCCCGCTGTGGTCCTGCACGACCGGCGGCCTCGGATAGGCCGCCAGGCCGTCGAGGTCCGTCACCGGCAACGGGGGAAACGCCATCGCAGGCACGTCCGGCGCGCTGCGCGTGACGGTGCGCGTGAAGGCGTCGCCCACTCGCGCCTCCTTCGGCTCCGGCTTCCACTGCTCCGAGACCGTCAGCGTGGACGTGCTGATCAGGCTGGGTACGTGTGCCGCGCCCGGCGGCAGGCGAGCCTCGATCCGGAGCGGCGGAGTGGTGAGGCGATGCTCGACGGGCGGCTCGCCCGGCGCGTCGGCCGAGGCGAATCGGACGGTGAACGGCGGGACGTCGTACGTGCCCGGACGCATGGCGAAGAGCGCGAGGTCGTGCTGCGCGATGACGTACGTCGCGCCGTCGATCAGCTCCGTGCCGAACGTCGGGTGCTCCTCCATACGCACGATCAGCGCGCCGGGAATCTCGGGCAGCTCGAAGACCGGCGCGCTGGCGAACGTCGTCGGCGTCAGCAGGTCGATTTCGATCCGGGCGCGTTGGCCGACCCAGACATCGATCCGGAGAGATCGACGGCGAGCAGGAGGTCGCGCGTCGGTACCGTCTTCGTGACCGGCTGCTCGAGCCACTGCGGGCGCGCCAGCGCGACCACCACGCACAGCCAGACCGTGGGTCAACGTCGGGGTGCGCCGCGTACGAGGCTTGACGAACGGCCGCGGGTTGGCAGAGGCTGCAGCCATGATCCCGTGGAGGAGTCGGGGTCCTCTCCCCGCCGTCGTGGCGCTGGTGGCCACGGTGACCGCTGCCGCCGCGCAGCAGCCCGTACAGCCCCAGAATGGCGGGCCGCCGGTGCTGGGACGGCCGCGGCCCTCGATGGGCCCGCCACAGCAGCGGCCGCCGGAGCCCCGAGCCACCGTATCGGTCGTGTCGCCCACGCAGTCCAACGTCTTCGGGCGCAAGACGAAGGTCGGCGGCGAGCAGCGCGGCATGACGACCGGGCAGCGCGCGAGCGGCATGGGTCAGTGAGGTGAGGATCCGCGGCGCCTGCCGAGCAGCTCGCGGAGCTGCGCGCTGACCTCCGTCGCAGTGTCGAGCGGCAGCACGGGAATCTGGCGCTGCCGTGCCAGGTCCCGCGCCGCCGCACGGCGCTGTGCGAAGTCGGACTGATAGCGCTCGCGGAGGCCACGCGGCGACGTGTCGACGTCGAGCTGGCGATCGCCCTCGCACATCACCAGCCGCCCGGCATCGGGCAGCGCCGCCTCCAGCGGATCGAAGACGAAGACCACGAGCACGTCGTTGTGCGCCGCGAGCCGCGTGACCAGCCGCTCGGTCTCCTGGTCCGTGCCGGCGGCGTCGGTGATCACGCACACGAGGTGGTCGTGGGTTGCGACGCGGGCCCCGTGCTCCAGGGCGCGGTTAAGCATCTGCGGATTGGAACGGCAGCCGGTGTCGGTGCGGAGCGCATGGTTCTTCTCGACGACGACGTCCAGGATCCGCATCACCTGCTGCTCGCTGCGGTGCGGTTTGATCTCGACCACCTCCCGGTCGTCGAAGACGAGCGCCCCGACGCGATCGCCGATCGCGAGCACCCGCCACGCCGAGAGCGCCGCGGCCTTGGCCGCAACCACCGACTTCGTCGCGCGCCTGCTGCCGAAGAACATGCTCTGGCGCTGGTCGACGACCAGGAGCACGGGCCGGTCGCGCTCCTCGGTGTAGACGCGGACGTAGGGCTCGCGCGTGCGTGCGGTGACGCGCCAGTCCATGGTGCGGATGTCGTCACCCGGCAGGTAGTGGCGGATCTCCTCGAAGTTGAGTCCGCGGCCGCGCAGCCGCGAGGCGTGGCGGCCGGCGAGCACGGAGTGCACGGGCTGGCGCGGCAGGAACGTGTAGCCCCGGGCACGGAGCCTGAGCCGGACGAGATCGTCCAGCTCGGCGTAGACGCCGGCGCCGCCGGCGCGCTCACGCGACGGCGACCTTGTCGACGACCTTCTTCACGACGTCGTCGGCGCTGAGGCCGTCCGCGTTGGCTTCGTAGCTCAGGATGAGGCGGTGCCGCAGGCAGTCGGCGACGATCGCCCGCACGTCGTCGGGCGTCACGTGGTCGCGGCCGGCGAGCCAGGCATGGGCGCGCGCACATCGGTCGAGCGCGAGCGATCCGCGCGGGCTGGCACCCACCTGGATCAGGCGCTTCAGGTCGTCGCCGTAGCGCTCGGCGTAGCGGGTCGCGAAGACGAGATCGGCGATGTAGGTCTCGACCGCGTCCGCGACCGTGATGGCGTGGACCTCGCTCACGAAATCCGTCGCGCCCGTCCATAGGCGCGGTCGTGCCGACGTGTCTAGATGGCCCACTCCGGCACGCCTGCGCGCCTGCTGCTCCCGCTGGCCCGGGTGGGTCAACCCTGGGATGCCGACTCGAGCCACCAGCGTGCAGGGTCGAGCGTGACGGCGTCGAACGGCTCCGCCACGACCGGGTCGGTGCCGCCGTGCGCGCTGGCGACGACCCAGCGGCCATCCTCGAGCCGATAGACTTCGAGCGTGCGGTGCAGCGGGTCGACGATCCAGAGGTGGCGCACACCCTCGCGCGCGTAGATCTGCATCTTCCGCCCGCGATCGATCGCGCCGGTGGCAGGCGATACGACCTCACACACCCAGTCGGGCGCCTGCGTGAACGCGGCGACGTCCGGCAACGCGGGCATGCGATCGCGCCGCCACGCGGCGATGTCCGGCACCAAGACGTCCCGGCCGAAGTGCAGCTCCGGCTCGAAGAGCAACCACCAGCCGCCGGGTCTCTCCGGACTCCCCGGGGGACCGTCGAAGCCCCGAAGAGATCGGATCCGAGCGCAGTGGCGCTGCGGGCGTGCGGCGATGCGGGCCGCGGGCTGACGATCAGGTCGCCACCGATCAGCTCGGCGACCTTGGTGTCCGACACCTGCTCGAGATCCTCGTAGGTCGCGTAGCGCTTCGTCACCGCCACGAACCGCGTCTACCACGCTGGCGCCGGACTCACCACCGTGGGCATGCCTGCGAGCGGACCATGTGTGGGGCCATCGTTCGACAGCTGCTGCCATCCCGCTGCGTCATGCGTTCGTCGTCCGCTAGTTTCCGGGGCGGCTCATGGTCTCCATCTCCTTGAGCCGCTTGAGAGCGTCCTGCTGCCGCAGCATCCCGTAGTTGATCCCGCTCGCATTGAGCGACGAGCCCTCCTGGTGCGGGAACTGGTCGTAGTCGAGTGTGTCGAGCGCTTGCCGGCACGGGAAAGCTCCTGGCGGGCGGGGTGCAGCGCTCGCCGCGAACGCCGGTCCGATATCTCCTTCTGACTGGCAGGAGCTCTCGACGTGCGCCACACGCTATGGCCCTCGCCGCCCGGACTGCGCCCGGGGAAGGACTTACACGGCTCCCGACACGAGGGGAACCTTCGGATCGTCTCAATCGGTGACAGCACGATCCAGTTGGCGGACCGGCCGGGGGCGGCCTCACCTATCCCGAGCGTTTCTTGCCCCGCTTCACGCTCTCCGGCCGGCCCGCCAACTGGATGGAGCTGGCATCACAGTTGCTCGGTCCACAGGCTTCAGGAGGTTCGATGGAAAGTCTCGGTACTCGCTCGCAAGCGCTTCTATCTCGACGGAGAGCCGATCGAGTACTGGGAAGATCCGACCCTGCCCTTCCGTTGCACCGCAGATGATCTGCAGCAGTACGTGCAGCGCGGGGACTGGGTGCTCCTCTTCAACGCCCTCACGCTGCTCGGCTCGCCGGTCGCGTCCGAATAGGGGGACTCGCTCCGGGCAGGGTCACGCCGTCGCGGCGACCAGCCGGTTCGCCCGCGCAATCGCACCCAGCCAGTGGGCGCTCGGCTTCACGGTGCGCCGCTGCGTCGTGCGGTCGACGGCGACCAGCCCGAACGTCGGGCGATAGCCGAAGACCCACTCGAAGTTGTCGAGCAGGCTCCAGTAGAAGTAGCCCCGCACGTCCAGCCCGTCGCGCAGGCAGGCGAGCACGCCGTGCAGTGCCCGCTCGACGTACTCGACACGCTCGGTGTCGTCGAGCGTCGCGATGCCGTTCTCGGTGACGAGCAGGGGAACGTGCCGTGCGACGTCCCACGCGCGCCGGATGGTCGCCTCGAGCGCCTGCGGCCAGAACTCGTAGCCCATCTGCGTATGCGGCACGCCGGGCTCGGGCCCGCGCATGCCGTCGGGGCCGATGCGGAGCCTGGTGTACGTCTGCACGCCGAGGAAGTCGTCGCTGCGCGCGGCATCGAGGAACACGTCCTCCATCGCGCTTCTCTCCGCGTCGCGCTGTGCCTCGCCGCCGTCCACCGCCTGGTAGTCCTGCATCGCGAGCGTGAGCCCCACGGGAGCGCAGCCGGGCCCGGACTTGATCGTCTCGACCGCGAGGCGGTGCGCGGCGACCATGACGTCGTTGGCGCGGAGATGCATGTCGGGCTCGCGCAGCCCGGGCGGGAAGAGACCCCAGCGATGACCGAAGGCCGCCACGATGTTGGGCTCGTTCAGCGTGCAGGCCCGTGCGATGAGATCGCCCAGGTGTGCCGAGGCACGCTCGCAGAAGCGGGCGAAGAGCTCGGCCGTGTCCTCCTCCGTCCACCCCCCGCGTGCGGCCACCCAGCGTGGCGTGGTGAAGTGGTGGAAGGTGACGATGGGCGCGATGCCGTGCTCGAGGCAGGCCGCGCACATGCGCCGGTAGTGATCGAGCGCGGCGCGCGAGAAGTGCCCCCGCTCGGGCTCGATGCGGCTCCATTCGAGCGAGAACCGGTAGGCGTTGAAGCCGAGGCTGGCGAGCAGGGCCACGTCCTCGCGGTAGCGGTGGTAGTGGTCGCAGGCGTCGGCGCTCGGCTCCGTGCAGGGCGAGCCTGCCGCGTGCTCCCAGGCCCACCAGTCGTTGTTCCAGTTGCCGCCCTCGACCTGGTGCGCCGCGGTCGCGGTGCCCCAGACGAATCCCTGCGGGAAGGTCACGGCGTGACCACCACCTTGCCGTAGCTCTGGCGCGACCCGAGTGCCTCGAGCGCTGCGGGCAGCTCGCTCAGGGGATACGCGCGGTAGATCACCGGCTCGACCTTGCCCGCGCGGTAGAGGTCGAAGAGAGCGGCGAAGGTCTCGTCGATGCGCGCGGGCTCGTGCATGGCGTGCGCGCCCCAGTGCAGACCGACCAGCGAGATGTTCTTCAGCAGCACCCGGTTGAGCTTCACTTCCGGGATCCGCCCGCTGGCGAACCCGATGACCAGCAAGCGGCCGTTCCAGGCGATGCACCTGAGCGATCCGTCCGTCACCTCGCCGCCGACCGAATCGTAGATGACGTCGGCACCGCGGCCGCCCGTCGCCTCCTTCACCCGCTCGACCCAGTCCTCGGCGCGGTAGTCGATCGCCACGTCCGCGCCCGCGCGGCGCACGACGTCGAGCTTGTCGGCTCCGCCTGCCGTGCCGATCACGCGTGCGCCGAGCGCCTTGCCGATCTGCACCGCCGCGATGCCGACGCCGCCGGCCGCCGCGTGCACGAGCAGCGTCTCCCCGGCACGCAGCGGGGCACGGAACACCAGCGCCGCGTACGACGTCGGATAGACGATGGGAAACGCGGCGCCGGCCTCGAACGACATGCCGTCGGGAAGGCGGTAGGCGGCGCGGGCCGGCACGACGGCGAGCTCGGCGAAGCTCCCGAGACCGGCCGAGGCGAGGACGCGATCGCCCGGCGCGAACTCGCGGACGTCCGGTCCGACGGCTTCCACGATCCCGGCCAGCTCGGCACCGGGCACGAAGGGGAACGGCGGCCGAACCTGGTACTGCCCGCGCACCATCAGGATGTCGAAGAAGTTGCATCCCGCGGCGCGCACCGCGACGCGCAACGTCCCCGGACCCGGCTCAGGGTCGGGGATTTCCCGCACCGCCAGCTCGTGCGGCTCCATCCAGCGATCGACGACGACGGCGCGCATGAGAAGGGATCGGCGGACGCGGATCAGGCAGTGGCGGCGCAGGCGACCGGCTCGCCGGCGGGAGCCGTCGAGCGGGCTCGCCGGACGACCTGCTCCGGCGCGAGCACGGGGAGCACCTCGGTGCGGGGACGCTTGCCGCTCAGCTCGCCGTACGTGCTCCGATACCATCCACCGCTCACCCGCTCCTCGCTGTAGAGCTGCGCCCAGAAGCGATGCGTGTCGGCGTCGGTCGCCTTGGCCGCGGCGAAGCCGCGGTCGAGCGCCGCCTGGCAGCCCGCCATGCGTTCCCGGTCGCGCTCGTTCGCGGCCTTCAGCGCATCGAGCTGGGCCACGAACCCGTGGACCTCGCGCAGCTCGGCCAGCTGGCCGGCGAGCACCTGATCGACACAGGCGGGACCCGGCTGGCCGCCCAGCGCCCTGATGCGCGCGGCCAGGAGTCGCGCGTGATTCGCCTCGCGCTCGGCGATGATCAGATGTCCCGCGCGCAGGTAGGCATCCTGCTCGCCCTCGGCCCAGGCGGCATACAGCTCGGCCCCCCAGCTCTCGAGCGCGCGAAAGACGTTCAACCCTTCGAGGATCTCGTCCCGGGAAGTCCCTTCCATGCGCCCTGTCATAGCGCCGCACGACCGGGCGTGGGAAGAGCCCATCACGCCGCGCACACGAAGTCGCGCGTCTCGACCCAGGCGAGCCCGGCGAGGAAGGCGCGGATCTCGCTGCGCGCCGCCTCGCCCGCCACCGATGCCACCAGGCGGCCGCGGGGGAGGCCCGCGAGCGCCGCCGGGGGAACGACGGGCGCGCCGTGGATGACGTTCCCCAGGCGGCCGGCGTGCACCTCGACGACGTGCGACGGGTGCTTGCCGTGACGGCGCAGCGCGCGCGCCAGGGCGCGACCGGTGCCGCCATGGCCCCACAGCAGGTAGCGCTCGGATCCCGCGAGGAAGCCCTCGGCCAGGAAGCTCGCCTTGCAGGCGGTGATGCGGTCGAGCCCGTAGGCGGGGTGCGTGCGCGTGAGCCGGCCCGGACCATCGCGCCAGCCGAGCAGGCGGCGCGGCACCACGCCGATCTCGTGCCCGGAGGCGAGCAGGCGAAGGACCAGGTCGTAATCCTCGGGCCAGCCCTCGTCGCGGTAGCCGACCGCCGTCAGCACGGCGCGCCGCGCGAGCAGCGAGGGGTGGGCGACCGGACACTCGACGAACGCCTCGGCGCGGACGCGCGCCGGAGAGTCGACGGAGTTGAGCCAGCGCTCGTAGGCGCGCAAGCTGTCCGACATCCCGGCGCGCGGGAAGAAGCGCACGTGGCTTCCCACCGCGGCGAGCTGCGGAGCGCCGTCGAGGGCCGCAACCTGCGCCGCCAGCCGGTCGCGGCGCATCAGGTCGTCGGCATCCAGGCGCGCGACGTACTCTCCGCGGCAGCGCGCGAGCCCCGCGCCGAGTGCGGCGACGAGGCCCCGGGGAGGGGTAGACTCGACTGTCACCCGAGGGTCCTCCGCCGCGACGGCCATCGTCACCTCGGGCGTCCCGTCGCGCGAGCCGTCGTCCACCACGATGCATTCCCAGTCGCTCCAGGTCTGGCGGAGGAGGCTGGCGAGCGCGGCGGGAAGGGTGACGGCCGCGTCCCGGGCGGGAAGCAGCACGGAGACACGGGGCACGAGGCGGTATAGCGCGTTTGCTCCCCTAGTGAACTAGCGTTCGCCGTAGGGCCCGCGGCTTCGGTATAGTGCGGCGCTCATGGATCGCCTCGCGGCCTGGCTGGTCCGACACCCGCGCAGGGTCATCGCGGCAACGCTGCTCGTGACGGCGGTCCTCGGATCATTCGCCGTGCGGGTGCGCTTCCAGAGCTCGTTCGAGAGCGTCCTGCCGGCGGGCGACCCCGCCGTCGCCTTCTACGACCAGGTCCGCAAGCTCTTCGGCAGCGACGACGTGGGCGTCATCGGGGTGCTGTCCGACGAGCTGTTCTCTCCGTCGACGCTCGAGAAGATCGCCCGCGTCACGACCGCCGTCGGCAAGCTCCCGGGGGTGCACCAGGCGGTGAGCATCACGAACGCCACGGACGTCGCGGCCGACGTCCTCGATCCCCCGCCGCTGCTCCCCAAGCTGCCGCCGACGCCCGAGGACGTCGAGTCGCTGCGCGCAAGGCTGCGTGCCGTACCGCTCTATCGCGAGAACCTGGTCTCGGAGGACGGTCGGGGCGCCGCTATCACCGTCATCTTCAAGCCGCTGTCGGAGGCCGAGTACAGCGACCTCGACAGGCGCATCGATGCCATCCTCGCAGCCGAGAATGGTCCGGAGCGCTTCTACTACACCGGTGCGGCGCACGTGAAGGAGGCCGCGGTCGCGCTGATCCGACGCGACCTCGAACGCTTCACCCCCATCGCCCTCGCCGTCATCGTCTTCAGCCTCTGGGTCTCCTTCCGCACCAAGCGTGGCGTCATGCTTCCGCTGACAGCCGTCATGATGGCGGTCGTCTGCACAGTCGGCGTGCTCGTGCTCACGGGGCGGGCGATCGGCATCGGGACGTTCGTGCTGCCGCCCCTGCTGCTCGTCGTCGGCACGTCGTACGCCATCCATGTGATGGCGCGCTACTACGAGCAGGCCGAGGAGGTGCGGGAGCGGATCCCGGCCGTGGAGCGTGCGTATGCCAGGGTCTGGCTCCCACTCACCATCTCCGCCCTGGTCACGGTGATCGGCTTCGGCTCGTTGATGGTGAACCGCATCCCGGCCATCTGGGAGCTCGGCGCCTTCGCCGTGGTCGGAGTCGTCTTTCTCACCGTCGTGTGCCTGACCTTCCTGCCCGCGGCGCTGGCGCTGCTTCCGGTCGAGCGCGTCGCCGCTCGCGCCCGCGACGGTTCGCCGGCGATGGACGGGCTGCTCGTGCGCATCGCGCGGGCCATCGTCCGTGCCCGGGAGTCGATCTGGTGGGTCGCGTTGATCCTCGCCGCGCTGGCCCTGCTCGGCATGCGTCGCATCGAGGTGGACTCCGATTTCCTCACCTACTTCAGCCCGCGCTCGGCGGTCCGTCAGGCGAACGAGATCATCAACCGCGAGATCGTCGGCTCGAACCCGTTCTACGTGGTGGTCGAGGGGCCCGCGCCCGGAGCGCTCAAGAGCTGGGTCAACCTGAAGCTGCTGAAGGACTTGCAGCAATTCCTGCGCACGCTGCCGGGCGTCACCTCCTCGATCTCGATCGTGGACTACCTGGAGCTCCTCGAGTCGGGTCTCAACACACCGGGAAACAACGACTTCGTCGTGGACGAGCATGGCGAGCCCGTGCCGGCGCAGAAGCCGAAGACCTTCTGGGAGGACCCAGCGATGCTCGGGCAGGTCTTCGATCTCGTCGCGAAGAAGCCCGAGAACTTCGCCAGTGTCGTCACGCGTGACTGGGACAAGGCCAGCATCCTCGTGCGCACCAACCTCTCCGGCTCGCGGGCGATCGAGCAGACCCTCGCGCGCATCCGGGAGTACGTCGCGGCGCGCTTCCCCGCCGAGCTGCGGGTGCGGCTCACCGGGAATCTCGTGCTGATCACCGGCACCGCGACGGACATCGTTCGCGGGCAGATCGAGAGTCTCGCCCTCGCCCTCGGAGTGATCTTCGTGGTGCTGACGCTCATGTTCCTCTCGGTCCGCATCGGCTTCCTGGCGATCGTGCCGAACGTGCTTCCCATCCTGATCTTCTTCGGGGTCATGGGCTGGCTCGGCATCCGTCTGAACCTCGGCACGAGCCTCATAGCGGCGATTGCCCTCGGCATCGCCATCGACTCGACCATCCACTACATGGCGCGGCTGAATCTCGAGCTGCGCGGAGAGACCGACCAGCAGCGGGCCATCACGCGGGCGCTGCGGCGCGTGGGCGCGCCCATCATCTACACCACGGTGGCCCTGTTCCTGGGCTTTCTCACCTTCGCCTTCTCGAGCTTCGTACCCATCCAGGACTTCGGCAAGCTCTCGAGCATCACCATGGCGACGGCGCTCGGCGCCAACCTCGTGCTGCTGCCGGCGCTCCTCGCGACCTTCAAGATCATCACGATCTGGGACCTGCTCGGCGTCAAGCTCGGCCAGGATCCCGCCCGCACCATCCGGCTGTTCGAGGGGCTGCGGCCCTCGCAGGCGCGCGTGGTGGTCCTCATGGGCGACCTGAAGCGCTTCGCGCCGGGGCAGGCGGTGGTACGCCAGGGCGAGCGTGGCGAGGAGATGTACGTCATCATCCAGGGCGCGGCCGACGTGTGGCTCGCCGCCAACGGCGACCGGCAGCGGATCGCCAACCTGAAGCGCGGCGACGTCTTCGGCGAGATGGGCTTCGTCAGCGGGAACGAGCGTACCGCCGACGTCGTGGCGGCGACCGACCTCGAGGTGCTGGCGGTCGACGAGCGCTTCATGCACCGCATCCAGCGCCGCTACCCCCGCATCGCCTCCAAGGTGCTGCTGAACCTGTCGCGCATCCTGAGCGCCCGCCTGCAGGAAGCGAACCTGCGCTTCCTGGCGGCGCTGGCCAGCTGAGCGCCGTCAGGCGACTCGCGCGACGATCACCGCCTCGCCGGACGTGTGATCGTAGGGCCTGCGGTCGAAGCCGCCGTAGAGGGCGGCGATCTCGAAGCCGGCTCGCGCCAGCAGGTGCTCGAGTTCGAAGCGGTGGTACCAGCGCATGCGAAAGCGCTCGACCTCCTCGCCCACGACGGCGCCGTCGCGCCGGCGTTCCAGCCGCATGGTGACGTCCATCATCTGGTTGGCGTGATCACGCCGGATGGAGGCGAAGCGCACGATCTCGTCGTCGCCTTCCCGGAAGCGGTTCTCCTCGTACTCGGGTTCCTCCTCGACCGCGATGCGTGCCAGATCTGGGACGAAGACGTCGAATGCGAAGCGCCCCTTCGCCGCGAGGACGCGTCGCACACAGGCGAGGCAGGCGAGCTGGTCGTCGACGGAGTACAGGTGCTGGAGGGGGCGGAACGCCGAGAAGACCAGCGCAAAACGTTGCGGCTGGAGGTCGAAGTTCTGCATCGTCGCCGTCACCAAACGAAGGCTCGGCGGGGGGTTCTTCGCGCGCAGCACGTCCAGCATCGCCGGGGAGCAGTCGAGGCCGACGCACTCGAGGCCGGCACGCGCAATCGGCAGCAGCACGCGGCCGGTGCCGCAGCCGAGCTCGAGCACCGGTCCGCCGGTCTCCTGGGCGAGGTGAAGGTAGAAGTCTGCATCAGGCCCACGCAGCGCGGCGTAGGTCCCGTCGTAGTAGCGCGCGTGGACGGCGTCGTACTCGGGCTCGTAGGCCATGCGGACGCTGGGTAGCGAGGCGGGCGGGCGCCGGCAACCCGCCGTCTCTGGACTTCTCCGCCGGCCTCGTGCCACTCTCCCCGCCCGCCATGGCCGACGTTCGCCCCCGCATCCCGATCAAAGCCGGGTACTTCACGATTCCCGACGATCCCGGCGCGCCTCCGGAGGTGCTGTGCACGCGCTGCCAGGACTGCGGCGAGTACTTCTTTCCGCAGCGGCTGGTGTGCGCCAAGTGCCTGTCGCGGCGTACCGCGGAGGCGAGAGTGCCGGCGCGCGGCACGCTCTACAGCTACACCTTCGTCCACATGCCGCTCTTCGGCTCGATGCGCGTCGAGCACATGGAGGGCTACGGCGTGGGTCAGGTCGATCTGCCGGAAGGTCCCCGGCTCCAGGTGCCCCTCGCCGGCAAGAAGGAGGACTTCCGCGTCGGCATGCGGCTCGTCGGAGAGCTCGACGCGCTCCGCGAGGAGCACGGCAAGGACGTCGTCATCATCCGGTTCCGGCCGGCGGAGAGCTAGCCCAGATGGAGAAGGTCGCAATCCTCGGAGTCGGGATGATCCGGTTCGGGCTCTATCCCGACACTCACCACACGATCATGGCGCGCGACGCCGGCCTCGCGGCGCTCGACGACGCGGGCGTCGGGATGAAGGACATCGACGCCGTCTACGTCGGGCACCTCTTCATGCCGGCGATGGCCGGCGTGCGGGCGGTCAAGGAGATCGGCATGACCGGCGTGCCCGTCCAGCGCGTCGAGAACGCGTCGGCCACCGGCACCGCCGCCATGCGCGAGGCCTACCTCGCGATCGCGGGCGGACACTACGACACGGCGCTCGTGCTCGGCTTCGACAAGATGACCACCGTGATCGGCTCGGCGCCGAACCCGACCGACATGGACGAGGCCATCCTGCCCGCGGCGTTCTTCGCCATGTGGGCGACGCGCCGCATGTACGAGCGCGGCACCAAGCCCGAGCACCTGGCGGCGATCGCGGCCAAGAACTGGAACTACGGCGCGCAGAACCCGATGAGCCAGCGGCAGGCCCGGGAGCCCATCACGGTCGAGAAGGTGCTGGAGGCGCGCATGGTGTCGTGGCCGCTGACCGCCATGATGGCGTGCCCCATCGGCGACGGCGCCGCGGCCGCGGTGCTCTGTCGCGCCGACCTGGCGAAGAAGTTCCAGCCCGATCGCCCGGTCGTGCGCATCGTCGCGTCGCACCTCGGGAGCGAGGTCTACGAGCGCGGGCATCTCTTCATGGGCCCCGTGGTCGGCCCCGCCCAGATGAGCCGCGTCGCCGCCAGGCACCTCTACGAGCAGGCCGGCTTCGGCCCGGAGAGCATCCAGCTCGTGCAGGTGCACGACGCCTTCGTCATCGAGGAGCTGGAGTACTACGAGCTCCTCGGCTTCTGCCGCGAGGGCGAGGCCGAGAAGTGCATCGAGGAGGGGCGCTTCGGTCCCGGCGGCGCAGTGCCGTTCTCGACCGACGGTGGGCTGACCGCCCGGGGGCACCCCGGCGGCCCGACCGGCCTCGCCCAGGTCTGGGAGACGACGCTCCAGCTGCGCGGCGAGGCCGGCAAGCGACAGGTGCCGAACGCCCGCGCCGGCCTCTGCCACATGATGGGTGGCGGCAGCGTGTGCGCCGCTCACATCCTCGTGCGGGAGTGACGGGGGACCGCCCTACTGCAGGGCCGGCGGTGCCACCTTGGTGAACCCCGGCGGCACGACGAGCACGTCCTGGGGGGGCGGAGCGGTGGTCACCTCGACCGCCTCGGTCGAGGTGCTGAACGTGCCCGGCCCGATGGTCGCGGTCATGGTGGTGCGAAGCGGAACGCCCTTCGCATGTGCCAGCGCCTCGGCGAGCTGGCGGCCCGGTCCCTTCTCCGCCGTCGCCGATGCCGACAGCTCGCGCCACTTGCGGACGCCCTCGGGCAGCGCGAGCGCGTCCGTCGTCCACACCGAGCCGCGAAACGGGCCGCCGGCGAGCGCGTACTCGCTCGCCTCGTACCCGGCGATGGTCTCGCGCTTGCCCGTCGGCTGGAGCGTGACGGGCGCGCCGTTGCCGAGCATCTCGTCCATCATCCCGCGCTCCTGGCGTGGCATCTCCTGGAGCTTCTTCTGCATCGCGTCCGATTGCTTCCGCATGTCGTCGAAGGTGAGGACGAAGTAGGTCTTCCTGGTCTTGTCGGCGAGGGTCATCGTCCTGGCGGTGACGTCGACGATGGTGCGCTGGTCCTTGCCGTCGATGACCAGCGTATCGCCGTGCGCGTACTGCGTCTCCTCGCGCGTATCGGCGTTCCGCCCCCCACCGGTGGTCGTGCGCTGGCGGATGGTCAGGTCTCCGGCCTGGGCGGCGACCGCAAGGAGCAGGGCCGGGACGACCAGCGCCGACGAGGCTCGCATGGCCGCCGCTTATGCGAGGGACCCGGCGCGATCAAGAGGGCAAATCGCTCGATCGGGTCACCCGACGAGGTCGGGACGGAACTCCGGGTGGCGCGCGAGCCAGGAGGCGGCGCCACGCATGGACTCCTCGTTCTTCTTGTTGATGAAACGATAGATCGGCCCCTCGAACCAGCGCAGCAGTGGGGTCGTCATGTGGAAGCGCTCGCGGAAGCGCAGGCGGGTGCGGCTCTGCCCCTGTGGCTCGAGTGCGACGGAGCCCGAGAGCCCCGACCGCAGCATGACGTAGTCGTAGCCCTCGCCCGGTCGCACGTTCTTCACCAGCTCGAACGACTCGCCGCGGCGCCCGAACGGGAGAGGGTAGACCACCTTGCGCAGTAGCCCGTTGCCGTTGGCGTCGCCCGGCCACACGATCTCGACGTCGAGCACCGCGGGGGCGTATTCCTTCCACAGATCGTAGCGCTGGAAGAGCGCCCACAGGCGAGGAGCCGAGGCCGGGAGGTCGATGGTGAACTCGTGCTCGCGCATTGCGAAATCGGGTTATAACCAACACTGCTCATGGGATACGAACCCGACACCGCAGACGTGGCGGAGGAGCTCCTCCACAACCTCCGCGGCCGCCTCGGGAGCGATGCCGTCGACTACTCCGAGGCGCCCGAGCGCATCCACGGCGGATTCGACACGTTCATCTACGGCTTCAGCCTGCGCGGAGCCCCGCCGCGGTTCTCCGGCCGCCTCATCCTGCGCCTCTACCGGCCAGACACCAATCCGCGGCAGGCGTGCTTCGAGAGCACGATCCAGAACGTGCTCGCGGCAGCCGGCTATCCCTCCCCGCCCGTCCTCCTCGTCGGACGCGCAGGGGATGGGCTCGGGCTCCCGTTCGTCGTGATGCCGAGGGTACCGGGCCGGCTCATGCTCGATACTCTCTGGGGACCGACCGCGCTCCGCATGAGCACGACCCTCGCCCGGGCCCAGATCGCCCTGCATGCCCTCGACCCGGGGCCGGTACGTCGTGCGCTCACCAGCGCCGGCTGGCCGGAGGATGCGCTGGCCGTCGAGAGGGAGCTGGCGGATGTCGAACGCGAGGTCGAGCGCGCCAGGCTCGACGGCCTGCGACCAGGCACCCGCTGGCTCGCCGGCAACCGGCCACGCTCCGCCGGCGACACCGTCGTCTGTCACGGGGACTTGCACCCGCTGAACGTGCTCGTCGATGGCGGGCGCATCAGTGGTGTCATCGACTGGTCGGAGCGGCGGCTCCGTCTCGGCGACCCGGCCTACGATGTCGGCGCGACGGTGGCGATCCTGTCGCACGGGCCCGTCGACGTTCCCGATCTACTGGTCGGGCCGGTCACGCTCGGCCGACGTTGCTTCGTCGCCGCGTACCTCCGAGCCTACGCTCGTGACCGGCCGCTCGACCGCGAGCGGGTCCGCTATTACGAGGCACTGCGCTGCCTCGTCTTCCTCGTCGAGGCGGGCGCCTCGCGCCAGGCGGCCGCCGGCGTCATTCCGCCGGTCTTCAAGCGGACCGCTTTCGGGGACGACCGGACGGTGCGCGGTGTGATCCGGCGCTTCCACGCCATCACCGGAACGGATCTCGGGATACCGCCGCCGGTTGAGGCCGCCGTGCAGGAAGGCAGGGAGCCATGATCGACCGCGTGCAGCTGCTGAAGCTCCGGCCGGAGCACGCCACACCGGAGGGCCGCGCCGGCGTGGTCGAGCGTGCGCTGTCGGTCCTCCCCCGCGTACCGGGCGTGCTCGGCGTGACGGCGGGGGTGCCCGCCGACGCGGACGCCGGGAAGTCGTGGGACGTCCTCATCTCGCTGCGCTTCGCCACCCTCGCCGACGTCGAGCCCTCCTCCGCGCACGCCGAGCACCGCCGCTTCGTGGACGAGTTCCTCGCGCCGCGGGTCGAGGTGAAGAAGGGTTGGAGCTTCGAGACCCGCGACGGCCCGCCGCGATCCTAGGAGACGGGAGGAAGCGGCGTGGGCTTCGCCGGGGCCGGCATCCTCCTCGCAGCCGCGGTTGCATGCGGCGGCCCGGCGCGGGAGCGGGCGACTGCGGCGGCCGGCACCGGCAGCTCCGAGGTCGCGCGGACGCGCATGGTGCGGGAGCAGATCGCCGCTCGCGGCATCTCCGACCCCCGCGTGCTCGAGGCCATGCGCACCGTGCCCCGGCACGAGTTCGTCCCGGCCGCGTCGCGCGACCAGGCCTACGCCGACCGGCCGCTTCCCATCGGGGAGGATCAGACCATCAGCCAGCCGTACATCGTGGCCCTGATGACGGAGCTGGCGGAGGTCCGGCCTGGCGATCGGGTGCTCGAGGTCGGTACCGGCTCGGGCTACCAGGCGGCGGTCCTGGTCGCGCTCGGGGCGAACGTCTACAGCGTCGAGATCGTCGAGCCGCTCGCGAGACGGGCGGCGGAGACCCTCCGGCGGCTCGGCTACGGTGTGCATCTCCGGCACGGCGACGGCTACCGCGGGTGGCCCGATGCGGCGCCTTTCGACGCCATCGTCGTCACCGCGGCGCCGCCCAGGGTGCCGCCTGCGCTCGTCGCGCAGCTTGCCCCGGGCGGACGCCTGGTCGTCCCCGTGGGCGACGACGAGCAGGAGCTGCAGGTGCTGGTACGCCGGCCGTCCGGCATCGAGACTCGTCACGTCGTGCCCGTGCGCTTCGTGCCGATGGTCGGCGGTCCCTGATCTGCTACTCTCCCTCTCGTGGCTGCTCCGTCGAGCTGTCTGACGCATCTCGAGTGCACCGCCTGCGGGCGGCGCGAGAGCGCCGAGCAGCTCCAGACGACCTGTCCTGCGTGCGGCAAGGTGCTCTACGCCCGCTACGACCTGGACGCCGTGCGCCGCGCGCTGCCGCGGGACGCGCTGCGCGATCGCGAGCCGTCGCTGTGGCGATACCGCGAGCTGCTGCCGGTTCGCGAGGCACGCAACGTCGTCACCCTCGGCGAGGGGATGACGCCGCTGCTGCCGGCACCGCGTCTCGGCGCGGCGCTCGGCTGCCCGGCGCTGATGGTCAAGGACGAGGGTGTGAATCCCACCGGCTCGTTCAAGGCGCGCGGGCAGGCGGTCGCGGTGTCGCGCGCGCTGGAGCTGGGCGTGCGAACGCTGGCGATCCCGTCGGCGGGCAACGCCGGGGGCGCCATGGCGGCCTACGCTGCCCGCGCCGGCCTGCCGGCGCAGGTCTTCATGCCGCGTGACGTGCCGCCGGCCAACGCCGCCGAATGCGTTCTCTACGGTTCCCGTCTGCACCTGGTCGCTGGGCTGATCGGCGATTGCGGGCGTCTGGTGCGTCACGGCGTCGCGGCGCACGGCTGGTTCGATCTCTCGACGCTGCGCGAGCCCTACCGCCAGGAGGGCAAGAAGACCATGGGCTGCGAGCTCGCCGAGCAGCTCGGCTGGACGCTGCCCGATGCCGTCATCTACCCGACCGGTGGAGGCACCGGCATCGTGGGCATGTGGAAGGCGTTCGAGGAGATGCAGCAACTCGGCTGGATCGACGGCCGGCGCCCGAAGATGATCTCCGTCCAGGCCGAGGGCTGTGCCCCGATCGTGCGCGCCTTCGAGCGCGGGGAACGGCACGCGGAGCCGTGGCTGGACGCGCACACGGCTGCCAGCGGCCTGCGGGTGCCGGCGGCGCTCGGCGACTATCTGATGCTCGACGCCATCCGCGACAGCGGTGGCACCGCCGTGGCGGTTTCCGATGCCGCCATGATCGCGGACATGCGCGCCCTCGCCGTCGAGGAGGGCATCTCGGCGGCGCCGGAAGGTGCGGCCACGCTGGCAGCCCTGCGCGTGCTGCTCGCCCGGGGCGTGCTCCGGCGCGACGAGCGCATCGTGCTCTTCAACACCGGGGCGGCGTGGAAGTACGTCGAGCTGATGCCGATGCCGGAGCTGCCGGTGCTCGATCCGGACGATCCGCGCGCACTGGAAGCCGTCGGCGCGTAGAGCGATCGCCAAAAAAAAGCGGCGGCCGGATGGCCGCCGCTCGTCGGATGAAGTCGCATGTTCCGGGCGGAGGGTGATCCCTCCGCCCGGAACGCGTGGTCACGGGGTGATGGTCGCCGGCACGCAGATCTCGTCGAGCTGCGTGGCCTGCGGCGTCGTGCTCCCGAACTGGGTGTTGGTCCCGAACTGGTTGTTCAGGAAGAGCTTGAACGTGGGGAAGGGCGGCGTGGGCCGCGCGAAGAAGCACATCAGACCCGACGGGTTGCCTACGGCCGAGGGGTCCTCGTTGTTCTTGCTCGCCGGTGCGCAGATGGTCCACTTGCCGGGCTTGGTGAAGCCGGGGACGGTGATCGGGCCGGGCGGCTTGAGCAGCGGGCTGAACTGGTCCGCGTAGGTGAGCGGCGTGTTGTTGAGATTCGGTCCCGTGATGTTGTCGATGTCGCGGCACAGGAAGTGGCGCACGGCGTTCAGCGGCGGAGGGCTTGCCGGCCCCGGAGGCGTGAGACTCTTATTGGTCGGCACGAGCAGCCGGTGCGGTCCCTTCACGTCGAAGGTGAAGGTGCCGAACAGCGTGGCGGCCGTCACCCCGGTGTCCACCACAGAATTGCCCACCGAGGAGAATTCGTAGGCGGCGAGGTGGATGCCGTTGACGATGCCCGGGAGCGCCGGATCGGGCGGGATGACGAAGGGGGCACAGAGGCGATGCATCTCCGTGAGGGTGAGCGAATTGGTACTGAATACGTCCTGGACGCTGACGTTAGGGATCTTCGGCTTCAGCATGCCTTTCGTCACCTGATAGCAAGCGTACTTGTCGGGCGGGGTCACCGGGACCGAGCCCGTCTGGAAGCCACCGGACAGCAGCACGCCGTTGTCGCACCTCGCGAGATCGTAGCCGATCACCTGCTCGATCACGCCGTTCGCGTTCGAACTCGCCGCGAGGATCGTCTCGCTGAACGAGAACTGGCAGAAGCCGGGCGGGATCGGGCTGCCGGTGGGGATCGAGAGGAACGGCGTGAACGTGAACACGAGATGCGACGGGACGGGACCGCCACCGGGATTGTTCGAGGCGATCGTGCCAGGGCAGTTCGTCACGATGGAGGCGTCGCCATCGTAGGACATCACCGGCCCTTCGCTCGGGCAGTTGGGGGTCGGCCCCGGCGGATCGGCGCAGGAGAGGTCGAAGCCAAAGCTGCTCACCTGCAGCACGTTCAGCGGGCCACCCGTGATGGTGCCCGCGCCCAGGTCGATCCGCACATCGAGCGTGTCGCCGATGTTGTTGACGATCTGGGAGTTCGGGTAGGAGATATTGATGAAGCCGTTGCACTCCTGGGCCGCCTGTGCGGGGGCCGCTGTCAGCAGCGCCGCCACGCCCACAGCGAGCAGACCTCTCCTCAGGGTTCCGATCAGGATCTTTGTACTCATCGCGGTATCCTCCAGAGGTTGAACGTTGAACTGCCGTGCCGCTCGACTTGGTGGACCGCTCGCGTGAGTGGGTTCCCGGACCTACGCAGTGTACTCGATGAGACGCGTAGAGCCCAGGAAAAAATGCGCGCTCGTGCCGTCGCTGACCGAGGCGGAGCCTCCGGCGAGGTCAACCGGGCTCGGCTCGCGTACGATACGCGCGGCGGCGGCGTTTGGATTCCGAAGCGCTCTGGTCGGGCGCTGCCGACCGGGAGCACTCATGCCGCGGGCTGATCGCATCCAGACGTCGCTCGGCCCGACGGCGTTACATGGGAGGGTACGTCAGTTCCAAGCCAAACGACCGAACGGAGATTCAGCCATCGACCCACAGGCGACCGCCATTTCTCCTGACCGTACCGACATGGAGACATCTATGGCGTCTGGCTGGTTAGAATCCCCTCTGGTAGCATGAGACCTTGTAGCGGGGAGGGACATGAGTCAACGGGTATGGGGCGAGAGGCGGTCGGCGCAGGTGACGACGGGGAGGTCGGCTGGGCGGCTCGCCGGCCTCGAGCTGTCGGCGATCAAAGCGGTCGAGCTTGAGGCGAGCCGCATGCCGGACGTCGTTTCGCTCGCCCAGGGCATCCCGAGCTTCGACACTCCGGACCCCATCAAACGCTTCGTGGAGGAGCGCCTCGCCGAAGGTCTGTGCGGCCGCTACTCGGTGACCCCGGGCCTGCCGCGCCTTCGCGAGGCCATCGCCGAGGCCCTGGCGCGCGACGCGATGGCCTACGATCCCGACGGTGAGATCCTGGTCACGGCGGGATCGATCGAGGCGATCGCCGCGAGTCTCCTCGCCCTCATCCAGCCGGGCGACGAAGTGCTCGTGGTCTCACCCACTTACGCCTCTTATCTTCCCGCGATTCGCCTCGCGGGCGGGGTGCCTCGCTTCGTGCCACTGGCGGAGGACGCGAACTTCGACCTCGACCCCGACGCCATCTCCGCCGCTGCGGGGCGGCGCACCCGTGCCCTGGTCCTGTGCAATCCGAACAACCCGACGGGGACCGTGTTCTCGGCGGAGCAGACCCGCCGCATGCTGCAGGTCGCCGAGCGCGAGGACATCGCCGTCATCGCCGACGAGGTCTACAAGGATTTCCTCTACGGCGACGCGCGTATCCACAGCGCGGCGATGGAGCCGTCAGCGCGCGACCGCGTGATCCGCGTCTGCTCATTCTCTAAGGCCTATGCCATGACCGGCTGGCGGGTTGGGTTCCTGCACGGCCCCGCCCGCATGGTCACCGACGTGCTCAAGGTACACGACACCATGGTCACCTGTGCGCCGGTCATCTCCCAGTACGCCGCGCTGGCCGCCCTCGAGCTCGGCGACGAGGCGATCGGGAACTTCCGTGCCGAGTTCCGCCGTCGCCGGGACCAGGTCATCGCGCGCCTCGATGCGCTCCCCGAGGTCTTCGACTACCAGAAGCCGAACGCGTCCTACTTCGTCTTCCCGCGCGTGAAGGACACGGTTCCGCTGGCACGAGACTCCCGCCGGCTCGCTGCCGACATCCTTGCTCGCGCCCGGGTCGCTCTGGTGCCGGGCGTCGCCTTCGGGCCGACGGGAGAGGGCCACCTGCGCGCCTGCTACGCTCGCAGCTCCGACGACATCCACCGCGCTTTCGACAGGCTGGGCGACTACTTCGCCGGGGCCCGGCCGCGGGCGACCGATGGGCGCGGCGGCACGCGGGGGGTCACGAGGGCGCCCGGGTTGATGCACCGCACGGGCATGGCCCTGCTTCGCCACGGGGCACGCGCCCACCTCGCCCGCACGCGCCCCCGCGTCGTGGCCATCACGGGAACGCAGGGCAAGACCGTCATGAAGCGCGCCCTGAGCGAGCTACTCGCCGGCCGGCTCCGGGTACGGGCCAACCCGCTCTCCTACAACACGGCGATCGGGGTTCCCCTCGCCGTCCTCGGCCGGACGATCGAGACGCGGCCGCCTGCGCGCCTGATGCGCGGAGTCGCGGCCGCGCTGCGGACGGCCTACGCGGGCCGGGAAGCGGTGGACGTCATGGTGCTCGAGCTCGGCGTCCGGAGTCCGGGCGACGTGCGATCGCACCTCGACCTCGTGCACCCCGACATCGTCGTGGTGGCCCCCCTCGGCCCGAGCTTCCGCCAGGAGGTGGACGCCCGCGACACACTCAGGGTGGAGATCGAGGCGTTGTGCGCGGAGATCGCACCGGGATCGCTCCTACTGTGCGACGACGATCCGTTCCTCGCCGAGCTGGCTCGCCGCACACCGGGCGCGGTACGCTTCGGCCGCGACGACGTCGAGCGACGCGGCGAGGACGTCGTTCTGCGCGTCGACGGGGTCGCGTGGCCTGTCGGCCGCGACACGGTCGGAGGGAGCGGCCTACGCGCCCTGTCCGTCGCCGTCCGCGTCGGGCGTTTGCTGGGGCTCGGTGACGCGGACATCGGACGGTTCCTGAAGGCGAGCTGAGGCCCGTGACGGCCCGGGCAGCGGTGGGCCGGCCGAGGACTCTTCTTGCTCGGTAGGCTACAGCGGCGTACCGGGGAACGGGAAACGGGTCCCCTAGACGGTCGGCTGCGTCAGGCAGCACTTCTTTGTGATGACCGAGATGACCATCTCAGCGTGCCGTCCAGCGCATGGCGCCAATGGCTCGCAGCCTGCACCTGGAGAAGTGCCCGCGCCGCCCGCAGCCCAGCTGCGACACGGCCGAGTTCACCGTGAAAGACCTCTGAATCGCGCATCGGCACGGCGGCACGCAGCTGCTGCCAGCGGGTTATTGGCAAGCTGGACGAGTTCGCCGGCGGGACCAGCGTGTCCCCATC
This sequence comes from uncultured delta proteobacterium, assembly GCA_963815115.1. GTDB lineage: Bacteria > Desulfobacterota > Binatia > DP-6 > DP-6 > CAVQLX01. The sequence goes on from CAWFFN010000009.1 coordinate 803,373, forward strand.
GACGCGGCCTTTCCCGACCACTACCTCACCATGAACGATCGGGTGAGGCCGTCCGCCTCCGCTAGGAACCGAAGTAGCGGAACGCTGCGCGAGCCGCCATGAACCAGACCGCCACGGTGGAGACCAGGTAGAGGTAGAACCGCACGATCACGATGTTGATCGTGCAGTGGACGGCGCTGTGCAGGGCGCGAAACACGACGAACACCCAGGCAGCCGTCAGGTGTGCGGGATCGACCTGATTGGTCACGAACAGGTAGAGCGCCAGCGCGTAGAAGAGTACGGGGATCTCGAAGAGGTTCTTCAGGTTGTCCGACGGATTGGCGACCGCCGCGGGCGAAAGTCGAGCGAGCGCACCGGGGACGGCCAGGTCCGTCGGACTGAGCTTGCTCCCTCTGATGAATCCGATGCGTCGGACGTACATGAACGCCCAGACGACGAACGTCAGGATCATCGTGGAGAAAAAGGGACCGAAGATCGCCGTCTGGGGCATCGTCCTCTCCTTCCAGCTCGCGTTTCACTTGCAAGGCCGCTGACGTCTCGCCCGGCCGTCAGGCGTTGGCCATTCGATCCCTGAGAAGGACCCGGAACGTGATGTAGTGCGTGACCAGGAGCGCCGGCACCCAGAACGCCGGGATCCAGTACGCCGGGCCCATGTACGCCGGCGCGCCGTACAGCGTCGACAGCACGATCGCCAGCATCAGATCGAGCGTTCCTTCCACGTTGAACGCCCATACCAGACCTCGTGCCCATGGGTGATCGCGGACGACGGCGACGAGCGCACCGAAGGCCAGCAGCGCCGCGAGCAGATCGCCGAATGCCGCGGGATAGGCGAACTGCGCGGGCATGCCGGGGTATGTGGCGCTGGGTGCGAGGAACATGAGCCCCAGGTGGCGGAACGAGTGCAGCAGAAGGATGGGCGCCATGATGGTGCGGAAGCTCCAGGTCCCGAGCTTCGGCAGGACGTACAGTCGAGCGGCCGCGTAGAACACCACCGTGCTGGCCACGAGGTTGATGGTGAGTATGCGATCGAAGAGGGCTTGCATGGTGTCCAGTTGCTAGACGGACGCGGGGGCAGGGAGCGCGTCGGGGATGGGACCTCCGCGTTCGGCATCACGCTCGAGAAGCTCGAGCCGCGCCACCAGCTGGTGATAGGCGGCCAGCCGGCCCTGAAGATGGGCGGCGAGCCGGGGATCGGCGATGCCTTCGGCATCCACAGCGGCAGCCTCGGCGCGGGAGAGGAGGGCGGCGACCGGCGGCACCGCGACGTCGCCCTTTCCCTCGACGCGGTCGGCGACGTCCTCGAGGACGTCGCCGATGGCGTCCCCGAGCGTCCGCAGCGGCTGGCGTACCGTGTCCGGCAGCGCCCCCAGGCTGACGTCGATGCGGTGGCGAACGACGCTCAGGAGCGCCAGGAAGACGGCCTGGGCATGCTCGGCGAGTCGTGCAACCGATTCCCTGGCCGCGCGCGCCTCGGCCGTGCCGGCGCCGGGCTCGAACTTGGACTCGTCGTGGAGCCGCAGCGTCGTTGCCAGGTCCTGGTACACCTGCCAGCGATGTCCGCGAGCGATGCCGAGGTTCGGCTTCTCGCTCAGCCCGACCCGGGAGAGGGTCGCCAGCGAGCGCAGGGTGGACGCTAGGGCGTGGTGCATCTCGGAGGCCGCAAAGACCGGGCTGAAGGCGTAGTAGACCACGCCGGAAATGATGCCGCCGAGCAGCACCCCGATCACGCGGTCGCGGGCGGGTACCAGATCGGTCGTCGGGCCGAGATCGCCGATCACGCAGAGCCCCAGGGCGAGACCGATCTGGAGCCCGGCGTAGGAGATGCGCGCGCTTCCGACCGAGACCCACGCGGCCACGGCGCAGCAGATCCCCACCGCGACCAGAAACGGCGGCAGTGTATCGATGTTGGGCGACGTGCTGACGATCAGCAGCAGCCCGAGCAGGCCGCCGATGCTCGCGCCGATGATGCGCAGCATGAGCTTCTGCATGGTCGCACCGAAGCTCGACTGCGCGACCACGAGCGTGGTGAGCACGCAGGTAGAGATCCCCGGCCAATCGAGCCCCTCGTACATTACGTAGGCGATGGTCGTGGCGAGCCCGGTCTTGAGTGCGAAGGCGATCGCGGCGCCGTTGTCGAGCGAGAACGCCGGAGTGAAGAACTCGCCGAGCCCGAGGACGTCGAGCGGGGATGCCGCGCCTACGGGAGTCTCGGCTCCCAGGGATGCCGTCGCATCGACCAGCCCGCCGAGCGCCCGTTCCATATCGACCAGGGAGGGCAGGAGCGCCGCCTCGCCGGCGGCCGCGATCGCCTCGTCCGGGACCGCCGTACCGCTCGGCATCGCCTGGGCGGGTCGGCGCGACTCGAGCGCGGCGGCGATGACCGCGCAGCGTTCGCCGATCGCCGCCAGGCGTTGGCGCACCGGCCCGGTGAGCGGGCCACGCGCCGCGTGCGCGAACCCGATGCCGGCGCTGAGCAGCAGCTCGGCCCCCGCGATGAGCGCGATCTGCTCCGTGTGGCGGTGCTGCAACGACGGGTGGCGCGCCTCGGCGTTCGAGAGGAGGTCGACCTGGCGCGTGAGGCCCGTGAGGGCGAGGGACTCGAGCCGTGCGAGATCAGCCGGCGTCGCGCTGTCCTCGAGATGCCGTCTGACGAAGTCCTCGACCGCACGCAGCCGCTCGACGAGCGTCCCCATCAGCAGCTCCTCGGGGTCGCTCGGCCAGAGCAGGGTCTGGGCGAGCGTGGCGATGAGCGAGCCCAGCGCCAGGAGCGCGATGCGCCAGAGCGCCTTCTCCGTGGCCCCCGCCAGGTCCGTGCCACTCGGGGCAGTCAGCACCAGCGCGACGGTGATGCCGCCGAGGGTGCCCAGGTACGGCGCCGTGGTGGTCGTCGAGATGAAGATGAAGAACGCGCACAACGGACCGAGGAGCGGGATGCGTACCCACGGTCGATCGATCGTCGCGATCAGGACGAACAGCCCGATCCCGCCGCCGATGAAGGTGCCGAGGATGCGGAGCCCGGCCTTCCGGATCGATGCGCCGCTGTCCGCCTGACTCACGATGAAGATCGTGACGATGACGTAGTAGCCGTACGGCACCTGGAGCGTCATGATCAGGGTCGTGGCGACCACGCAGGCGAACACGATCCGCATGGTGGCGGCCCAGCGCCCCGGCGTGGGCGCGAGCTCCGCGCCGAGGATGTCCCACAGGCTCATCTAGCGCGGGGCCGTGGAGCCGTCGCCCACAGCCGGGGTCCCGCGGACGGTGACGACGGCGGTGGCGCCCATGCGGAAGGGCTGCTCGGGATCGGGATCCTCGAGCTTGATGCGCACCTGGAAGCGCTGCGCGAGGCGGACCCAGTTGAGCGTCGGCTGCACCTCGGGAAGCACGCCGACCGTCGCGCCGTCGGGCGGATGGATCGCCCAGCCGGTGCCCTGCACCACGCCGCGGAAGCGCCGGCCGGGGTAGCTCATCAGGTACACGTCCGCCTCCATCCCCGGCCTGATGGCGTCGAGGAAGGTCTCGCGGAAGTTCGCCAGCACGTACCAGGAGCGGCCATCCACCAGCGCGAGGACCTGATCGCCCTGCCGGGCATACTGGCCGATGGAGATGTTGAGGTTGGTCACATAGCCGTCGAACGGCGTCCGTACCCAGCAGTAGCCGACGTTCAGCTCGGCGTCGCCGACGGCGGCCTGGGCTGCCTGGCGGCGGGCGTTCAACTCGCCGAACTGCGCCAGCAGCTGCTGGGCGCGCTCGAGCTCGTGACGGGCCTGGTCGTGCGCCGCCGCCGCCGCCCGCTGCTTCGAGCGCGCGTCCTCCACCTTGTCCGTGGTCACGTACTGCTTCGCCAGCAGCGGCTCGACCCGGCGCAGGTAGTTGGCGGCATACCAGGATTCCGCTTCGCGCCGCTTCACCTCGGCTTCCGCCGCCGCGATCGCGCTCTGCTGCGCGCTGATCTGGCTCTCCACCACCGCCAGCTCGGCGCGGGTACGATCCAGGGTCACCTGGTAGGGGCGCGGATCGACGACGAAGAGCAGGTCGCCGGTCTTGACCGGCTGGTTGTCGACCACCGGCAGCTCCACGATCGGACCGCTCACGTGGGGGGCGATGCCCACCAGATTGGCACGGACGTACGCGTCGTCGGTTCGCGGATGGCGCCGGTTGAGCGCCAGGACCCAGACGGTCACCAGCACGGTGGCGACGACGATCGCTGCCCCGATCACCCGACCGAGCCACCGCAGACCCATGGCCGTCAGGTCCGGTAGAGGAGAAGCCAGGTGACGAGGGTCACGAGCAGGCCGAGGCAGGGGTAGACCACGAGTAGCGGCCCCAGGTGCGGCTCGAGGCCGGAGCGAGCGAAGACCTCGCGTGCGATCACGGTGAGGGTGACGCCCACGATGAGGCAGAGCATCCAGGCCGGAAAGAACGACCCGTCGATGTCCAGGAGGGGGTCGCAGCCGGAGGCGAGCGTGGCGAGGGCGGTCGCAAGGATCGGTCGATTCGTGACCCGCATCCGGTAATCCCTTACAATCTCGCGCCCTCCCGAAAAAGAGCATGTGCACGCGATCCCCCCGCCTCCGCGCCCTCGTGCTCGCCGCGGCCGCGCTCTCGGGATGTGGCCGCCTCCGGCACTCGGCGGCCCTGCACCCTTACGACAGCGCGCCTCCGTCGCACGCTGCGCCGTGGACGCCCCCCACGCCCTCGGAGCCACCGCCTTCGCCGCCCGGGGTCGTGTTGCCCGAGCCGGACCACCAGCAGGATCTTCCCGACCTGATCGAGCTCGCCCTGCGCAACAATCCCGACACGCGGCGCGCGTGGGAGGAGGCGCGGGCGGCGGCCGCCCGCCTGGGACGAGCCGAGGGCGCCTATCTGCCGAAGGTCAAGATGACGGCGATCGGGGGCACCTCGCGGATCGCCAGGGCGATCCCGACGGGCAAGGAGGTCATCATCGGACCGGGGATTCAGCCCGACCTCGCCCTCACCTGGGTCCTCGTCGACTTCGGACGGCGCAGCGCGGACCGGGATCGGGCGCTTCAGGAGCTGCTCGCGACGAACTACGCGTTCGATCGACGCCTGCAGACCGTGGTGTTCAACGTGCAGCGGAGCTTCTTCACCCTCGACGCGGCACGGGCGAGCGTCGGTGCCGCCGAGGCGACGCTCGAGGCGGCGCGCACCGTGGAGGCTGCAGCGTCCGATCGCATGGGCCTGGGGCTGGCGACGAAGCCCGAGGTGCTGCTCGCGTCGCAGGAGCGCTACCGGTCGGAGTACGAGCTGACCGACGCCAAGGGAGCCGTCCAGCGGACGCACGCCGACCTCGCTGCGAACGTCGGCATCTCACCTGCCGAGCCGCTTCAGGTGATCGACCTGTCGCAGGAGGCGTTGCCTCCGGCGCTCTCGGCGACCGTGGAGCAGGTGATGGACGACGCGCTCGTCGGCCGCCCCGACCTCGCCGCGCAGCTCGCTGCACTGCGGGCCAGGGACGCCGAGGTCCGTCGCGCGCGCTCGGCGTTCTGGCCCACGCTCGGCTTCTCCGGCGACGTCGGCGGCCTCTGGCGTGACTTCCGCGGGGGGCCGCCGTTCCATTCCCACGAGTTCGCCGAGCCATTCTACGGGACCTTCCTCAACTTCGAGTGGACGCTGTTCGACGCCCTCGAGCGGGAGAACACGCTGCGCGAGGCGGAGTCGCAGCGCAACGCGGCCGAGGCGGAGCTGGCCTCCCTGCGCCTGGGGGTCCTGCGCGACGTGTGGCGATCGTACGCCGACGTGAAGACGGCGGCGGGCAAGTACGAGTTCGCGAAAGCGCTGCTGGCATCCGCGATCGAGAGCTACGAGGCGACGCTGGAAACCTATCGCAATGGCCTGGGAAACTTCCTCGAGCTGCTCGCGGCCGAGCGCGAGCTGGCGCGGGCGCGCTTCACGATCATCGCGAGCAAAGCGGAGCTCCTGACTGCCTCGGCGGCGCTGGCATTCTCCGCGGGCGGCGGCCCGGCGGCGACCCCGCCCCCGTCCCCGGGGCCACCCGGCCTCCTTCCTTGACCTCGTGGCGCTCGGCAGCGTAGTTCAGAGCGGGGGGTACGCGGCGGCCTCGAGGGGCGGCTGCTCTCGCCCGGTCAACGAGCGAAGGAGATCCTGAAGGCATGGCACTCGACACCAAGAGCCTGGCCGCGGTCGCGGCGGAGTACGGCGGCAAGGACCCGCAGGACGTGATCGCGCTCGCCCTGCGCGAGTACGGCGGCGACGTCTCCATCTCGTTCAGCGGCGCGGAAGACATCGTCCTCGTCGACATGGCCAAGAAGATCGGCGGCAAGTTCTCCGTCTTCTCCCTGGACACCGGACGCCTGCACCCCGAGACCTATCAGTTCCTCGAGAAGGTGCGGACGCACTACGAGGTTCCCGTCGACACCTTCTTCCCGCAGCCGGAGGCGGTGCAGAAGCTGGTGCACGAGAAGGGCCTGTACTCGTTCTATCGCGACGGCCACAAGGAGTGCTGCGGCGTGCGCAAGGTCGAGCCGCTGGTTCGCGCCCTCAAGCCGTTCGGCGCCTGGATCACCGGGCAGCGCAAGGACCAGAGCCCGGGAACGCGCGCCGAGGTGCCGGTCGTTCAGCTCGATCCGACCTTCGGCTCGCCCGAGCGTCCGCTCGTGAAGTTCAATCCGCTGGCCAACTGGACGTCGAAGCAGGTGTGGGCCTACATCCGCCAGCACGACGTGCCGTACAACGCGCTGCACGACCGCGGCTTCGTATCGATCGGCTGCGAGCCCTGCACCCGGCCGACGAACCCGGGCGAGCACGAGCGCGCCGGCCGGTGGTGGTGGGAAGAGGAGACCATGAAGGAATGCGGTCTCCACGCCGGCAACGTGAAGTGACCCGCACCGGGGCTAGATGAGGGCTACTAGAGGCCTCCGACGTCGTCCGGGTCGACGTCGCGCGCCTGCTCGGTCGTCGTGACGGTCTGACCGAAGCGCTCGCGCACGAGCTGCAGCACGCTGGTGTAGACCTTCTCGCCCTGCTCGTCGCGCACGACGAAGAAGGGCGCACGCTCGACGCCCAGGCGGGCACCGAGCACCATGCCGGGGCTCTCGGGATCGTCCTCGTGCGCCCACACGACCTCGTCGATCCGGTCCCAGAGGCCGCGCGACCTGAGATGCTCCGTGGCCTCGGCGCACTTGCGGCAGTCGGTGCCGTCCCGGAGCTTCTTCTTCACCATGGTGACGTGCATGGCCGGGACTTAACGCCCGCCGGGGCCGTCCGGCAAGCGCGCGGCCTTCCCTGTCGGGCGACGTCCGTGCGCGACGTTCTTCAGCGCTTCGCGCCGGGACAGCGCACGCAGCGCGTGGTGGCGCTCCTGGACCCAATTCGCGACCAGTCCGGGATCGGTCCAGGCGAGATCACGCAACGCCCAGCCGATCGCCTTCTGGAGGAAGAACTCGCGCGAGCCGATGGACGGCTCGATGCAGTCGCGGAGCAACGCGATGTCCGTGTCGCGCTTGAATCCGAGCTGGCAGATGATCGCGGTGCGGCGCTTCCAGAGATTTCTCGAACGGGCCCAGACGCGCATGCGCGCGGCCGTGCGTGCCGGCTCGCGGCGCAGCACGTCGCCGAGCCGGTGTGCGATCGCGTCGACGTAGTCCCACCACGCGCCGGTCACGATCATCTCCTCGTACATCGGGATGGCGCGTCCGGTCTGGAGCGCGGCGTAGCGACGATCGCTCGCCAGCTCGATCGCCGCGTAGCGGTGCTCGCGATGCGAGGCGCGGCGCCAGAGCGTCAGGATGGCCTCGCGCCAGACCTCCGCCTCCTCGAGCGGATGTCGGGCGAAGCTGGCGCGGCAGGTGCGGCGCAGCGCTGGTGTCGGGATGCCGAGGTACGGCATCGACGACTTCATGTAGCGCTGCATCGCGGGTGCCTTCGCCGGGTCGGCGATCGCGGCGAGCGCGCTGCGGACGTCGGCGACGAGCTTGCGCGAGGCGCGGGTCACCCGCGGCGACTACCACGAGAGTCGCCTCGGGTTGAAGACCGCCCGCTCCGGTTGTCTGTGCCCGACGTCGTGCGCTAGACGGTCGTCATGGCCTGTGCCGCCTGCGAACGTATCGAGCGTGGCCGGGCGGGGCGCGACGCCGACTTCGTCGCCACGCTCTCCGAGTCGGTCGTGTTCCTGGCAGACGAGCAGGTGTACCGCGGCTACTGTCTGGTGCTGTTGAAGGATCACGTCGAGCACCTCGGCGACCTGGCGCTCGAGCGCCAGCTCCGCCTGTGGGAGGACGTGTCGCGCGTCGCGGCGACGCTCCGCGCCCAGGTCGCGCCGGTGCGGATCAACTACGCCTGCCTCGGCAACTTCCTGACCCACGTGCACTGGCACGTCATCCCACGCCACGCGGACGACCCCGAGCCGCAGCACCCGATCTGGGTCCGTCCGCTGGACGAGCGTCGCGTGTCGCTTCCCGAGGCGGAGCGGCGCGCGCTCATCGCCAGCCTCCGCCGCGCGCTCGTCTGACGTCCACGAGCCGGAGCGCCGCTCACCAGAGCTGGACCTTCGGCGAGATCCCGAAGAGGACGCCCCAGCGATCGCCGCCGGCAAGCCACCCGCGCAACCCGACCAGCGAGAGATCGAGCGTCTCCGTCGGCGAGAAGGTGATGCCTATGGTCGTGGTCAGCTGATCGGTGTCCGGCGAGAAGTAGCGCACGCCGCCCAGTTCTGCGGTGATCGACCAGCGGCCGGACTCGACGAGCGGCCGGTCGAGACCGAGACCTCCCTCGACGGCCTTGGGACGTGGGGTGTGCGGGTCACCCGCGGGGTCGATGAGACCGCCGAGGTTCACCACCGCCTGGGTCTTGCGAACGCGACAGCCGAGCAGCAGCAGCCCTTCCACGCCGACGCCCTGGTTGCCCCGCGCCAGGGGGAGCTTCGGGCCGAGCTGGATGCCGCTCGTCCAGGCGATGTCGGCGACGGGGTCGGAGAAATCCAGCAGGCCGGCCTTGATCGAGGTCCAGAGGTTGTCGGGCGCCCAGCGGTCGATGACGAAGGCGCCGGTGTCCGGACCGCCGACCGCGAGCTCGCCGTCGATGTCGAGCTCGATGCTGGAGGTTATGCCGAGGTCGAGCTCGAAGTCGGGCGTGGATACACGATAGGCGTCGCGTCCGCGCACGAGGCCGTACTGCATGTCGAGCTCCATCATGCCCGGCTCCTCGAGCTCCATGTCGGTCGGCTCGAAGGCGCGGCGGACGGCTGCCCCGCGCACGCCGGGCGGGTGGAGCAGCACGAGTCCGAGACACGCCGCTGCGACGGCCCCGGCGGGGCGCCGCTTGCGGCTGGGCGATCGCGATCCGGTACGGCTCGGCGCGGGCACGGCGTCTTGTAGCGGAGACCGCGATGGCTTCCCACCATGGCTGCGTAACGCCGGGGTGCTTGGCGGCCGGAGACGGTCTGCTATGAAGGAAGGGATCGTGCGGCAAAGGAGAACGTTATGAAGAAGACGTTCACGATACCCACTCTGACCGTGGCCGCGCTCCTGTTGCTCGCGCCCCAGGCCGGTGCCCTCACCTCGTCGCAGCAGCGGATGAAGGACTGCAACGCGGATGCCGACGGAAAGAAGGGTCCCGAGCGGCAGGCGTTCATGAAGACCTGTCTGGCGGAAAAGGAGCAGACGCAGCAGGAGAAGATGAAGACCTGCAATGCGGACGCGAGCGCGAAGTCGCTCAAGGGCACCGATCGCCGGAAGTTCATGAGCACCTGCCTGTCGTCGCACTGACGAACCGGTCAACGCGACTCGACGTCCGCCGTGGTCACGTGCTCGGGCCGGATGCCGATGCCGACCACGTGTGCCGGAAGTCGGCGCAGGAGCGGGAAGCGCGCCAGCAGCTTCAGGAAGAACGGCGGCTCCGGGAGTCCGGTGCTTCCCAGCACCGGGGAGACGACGCGATTCTGGAGCTGGAGCTGCACCCACTGGGTGGCGCGCGCGGCGAACTCGCGCCGTCGCTGGACGCGGCGGAGATCGTCCAGGCCGAGGCGACGCGCGCGAAGCGGGGCCGCGAGCGCGTTGGCGGCGGCGACGGCGTCCTGGATGGCGAGGTTGATCCCGACGCCACCGATCGGCGACATCGCGTGCGCGGCATCCCCGATGCACAGCAGACCCGGGAGGTACCAGCGCCGCAGGCGGTCGACCTGCACGGTGAGGAGCTTCACCTGATCCCAGTCGCGTAGCTCGTCCGCGCGCTGCCTCGGGAAGGGCGCGATCAGGGACACCTCGTCACGGAACGCCTCGAGCCCGCGCCGGCGGATCTCGTCCGCGGAGCCCTTGGGAATGACGTAGCCGCACTGCCAGTACTGCCCGCGATCGAGCGCGACGAAGATTCGCCCGGCGTCGAACCGTCCCATGACGCCGGCGGGGTCGGCGGATCCGCGCGAGACGCGGAACCAGAGAACGTCCATCGGGGCGCCGAACGCTTCCACCTCGAGGCCGGCCCGCTGGCGGAGCAGGGAGCTTCGGCCGTCGGCAGCGACCACGAGGTCGGCGTGAATCTCGAGCGGCCCCTCCGGGGTGGTGGCGCGGATGCCGGTCACCCGGTCGGCCTCGCGCAGGAGGTCGGTCGCCTCGGCTCGCATCAGCAGCCGGAAGGCGGGACGCCGCGCGGCCTGCTGCGCGATGAAGTTCAGGAAGTCCCACTGTGGCATGAGGGCGATGAAGCGGCAGGGGGCGGAGAGGTGGCTGAAATCTGCGATCGGCCGGATCGTCTCGCCGATCTGGACGCGAAGCTCGCTCACCTCCTGATGCGGCAGCGCGAGGAACTGCTCCAGGAGCCCGAGCTCGTGCAGGATGGTCAGCGTGGATGGGTGGATGGTGTCGCCGCGAAAGTCGCGCAGGAAGTCGGCGTGCTTCTCGAGGACGGTCACGCCGACCCCGGCGCGCGCGAGCAGGAAGCCGAGCATCATGCCGGCCGGACCTCCGCCGACGACGCAGCAGCGCACCGGCTGGCCGTCACCCTCCTGGCGCACTCCCCACCTATAGCAGCGGCGTTCCCGGACCGCATAGCGAATCGTTTGACGGTTGCGGCGCCGGTGCGGGACAATCCGCAGGTGGGGCAGACCGCGCACCGCGTCGTCGTCGTCGAGGATCACCCGATCTTCCGCACCGGCCTGGCGCAATGCCTCGACGCGGAGCCCGACTTCGAGGTGGTGGGACAGTGGGCCGACGGCTCGATCGAGGTCGATGCCCTGTCCGCCCTCGACCCGGACATCGTCCTGATGGACATCGAGCTGCCCGGGGCGAGCGGCATCGAGGTGACCAGGCGGATCCGTCAGGCGCGCCCCGACCTGCGCGTGGTGATCCTGACCGCATTTGCCGACGCCAACCTGCTCTTCGCCGCGATGCAGAGCGGGGCGGTCGGCTACATGCTGAAGCACACGCCCGCGCCCGAGCTGGTGGCGACCCTCCGCCGCATCGCCGACGGCGAGCACGTGCTCGGACCCGATCTCGCGTCGCGCTTCCTGGAGGAGTTCCGTACCCGTCAGATGCGCCCCCGCCCGCTGCCGCTCGATCAGCTCTCGGCGCGCGAGGAAGAGGTGCTCAAGCTGCTGGCCACCGGCGAGACCAACCGTGAGATCGCCCGCCGGCTCTTCGTCAGCGAGGAAACGGTCAAGTCGCATGTCGCGTCCATCTTCCGGAAGCTCGAGGTCTCCGACCGGACACGAGCAGCGCTCCTCGCGGTCAAGGCGGGCCTCGTTGATCCGTAAGCTCTTCCCGCCAGCGCCGGCGGGACCGCGCGAGCGGTTCGCCTGGCTGCGGTTCCTGCATCAGCCGCTGGCGGCGGTGGGCCTTCTCGCCGTCGAACCATCGGCGTGGCCGCTCTACGTGTCGGTGCTGCTCGTCCTCACGCTCGAGTGGCCGTTCCACATCCAGCTCGTCGAGGACATGGAGATCTATCCCTCCGCGGAGTGGACGAGCGCCGCCGCGGCCTACATCCTCGGGGCGGCGTTCCTCCCCATCTTCTGGCTCTCGGCGACGCTCGGGTTCTTCCTGATCTTCGTCCTCGACAGCGCCGGGCTCGTGCGCGCGGACGGGATCGCGGCCGACACCGTGCGCGCGATCCGCGGCCAGCCCGCGCCGCCCGCGGTCGGTGTCGACGGGCACCTGCGCGGATTCGTGAACGTCAGCACGCACGCGATCCGCATCGCCGCGGTGGCGGTGCTGCGCGCGGCCGCTCCCGGCGCTCCGCTGTTCGTGCTCGTGCTGGTCACGGAGGGCGCGGTCGCGACCTGGCTGGCGCTGGTCCCGATCCCCGGACGCATGGCGCCGCGCCGGCGCTGGAACGCGCTCGCCGCCGCGCTCGGTCAGGACATGCTGGTCGCCACCGCGGCGCTCCAGCTCGTCATGGTCTACTTCCTGCTCGTGACCTACGAGCGCGGCGGCATGCCCGCGTTCGTCGGTGGCAGCATCTGCACCCTCTTCCTGCACGGCATCCTGAAGCGTCTGAACGACGCCCGCGTGGAGAGCGAGCGCCAGCGACGCCAGGTGCTGCGGATGCAGGAGGAGCTCGATCGCGGCCACCGACTCGCCGTCATCGGCGGCACCGCGTCGGCGGTGTTCCACCAGATCGCCCGCCAGCACGGCGCAATCGGGATGCTGGCGCATCTCCTGGTGCGCGACGCGAGCGTCGAGGGTGGCGGGGCGCGCGAGAGCGTGCGCGAGCATGCGGCCGGCATTCTCACCAGCGTCGAGGAGGCGAACCGGGTCATCGACGAGCTCCTGCGCTTCGGGCAGGACCGGGCACTCAATCTCTACACGCAGTCGCTCCACGCCCTCATCGAGACCTGCATCGCCGATTGCCGGCCACGCGCCGACGAGCGCGGGGTGTGCCTCGAGGTGTTCCAGGGTCCCGACCAGGACGTCGTGGTCGACAAGCACAAGATCAAGCAGGCGCTCGGCAACGTGCTCGACAACGCGATCGAGGCCTCGGCCGCGGGAGGCAGGATCGAGGTGCGGCCGTCACTCGAGGGCCGACTCGCACGCATCGCGGTGCGCGACTACGGAGCCGGCGTCCCGGAGAGCGTGCGCGCGCGGCTGTTCACGCCCTTCTGCACCACGAAGTCGCGCGGCATCGGGCTCGGCCTCGCGCTCGCCCGCGAGCTGGTGGAGGCCCACGGCGGCGAGGTGACGTGGCTCCCGGCCGAGCCGGGCGCCGTCTTCGTCCTCACAATCCCGACCCGAGACCTCGTCTCGGGCGGCCCGGAGAGCGAGGTTGATGCCCGACCGCCACTGCGAGTGTCGAGCCGCGGCCGGCGAAGCCGGCGCGGCATACGAGGCTCGACCGTGTAGCCGCGACGCCAGGGACGCCGACCTCGGGATGCCCACGTTCTGCCGCGCCGGCTTTGCCGGCCGCGGCTCGGCGCCCGCTCGATTCACCGGGCGCCACACGCTCGCCTCCGCTCTCGACCCGAGACGAGGTCTCGGGTCGTCGATCTACTTCCCGAAGCGGTTCAGCGTCTGGTAGTCGAAGAAGGACGGGGCGAGCGGGATGCGCCGGTCCTGGGGGACGTCGCCGGGCAGCGACGGGCCCGCGATCGTGGCCCGGGAGGCCTTCACGTTCTCCGCGGTCTGGTATCCGAACGTGGATCCGAGCCAGCGCTCCGTGGCGTTGTACGGAGCGGATGGCGGCCCCGTCACCTGGTAGGTGTTGAGCAGGTCACCCTGCCAGGAGAACTTCCGGTTCCACGCTCCCGTGTACGTGTAGTCGTCGACCCACAGCTCGATCTTGCCGTAGAGGTAGTAGCGGTCCTTCGGGACGCCTTCCAGCACCCAGACCTTGCGCTTGGTGAGCGCGCCGGCGACGGGCGCCCACGCGATGCCCTTCCAGTCCTTCACCTGGGCGCCGAACGTGCGCTCGTTGTTGGAGAACGGCGTCCGCCAGCCGCCGCCCGGGAGCGGGCGGCGGACCACCTTGCCGGCCAGCGCGTCGGGGTCGGTCATGCGCAGCGCATCGTGGTGACCGACGAGCTTCCACGTGAAGTCCTCCGGCTTGCCGTCGAAGAAGTTGCCGTCGTCCTGGCTCAGGTCGGAGCCGAGGAAGCCGTCCGAGCGGTTGGCGGGCGACACCGCCCGCACCCGGCGGAGCGACGGCACGTAGGCCCAGTTGGCGTCGCGCTTCGTCGGGTCCTTGTAGCGCCAGGAGAGCGCGGCCGTGCCCTGCAGGTCGGCGGGGGTGAGGGTGAGCGCGATGAACTGGAAGAGCAGGTCCTCGGGGTTGCTCGTCGGGCTGTAATGCTTCGGCTGCCCGTCGTAGTAGAGGAAGGTCACGTCCTGGCCCGCCTCGCGCTCGACCCGCGTGGGGCTGACCCATGAGAGGGACGTCACGTTGCGGCTGTTTCCTCCCGTGTAGACCGTGTAGATCGTGTTCCACAGCACCTTCACGGCGGCGTCCGGATCGTCCTCGCGGATGTCGGGGAAGGGATGCCCCATGATGTAGCCCGGTCGCTTGTTCGTCGACCTGTCGACGGGCTGCTTGCTGGCGTCCAGGGTCAGGTTCTTCGCGTTCTGCGCGCTCGCCTCCGCGTAGCCGTCGTCCCAGTTGAAGGCCGAGTTCGGGAAGTCGACGATCTTGTTGGTGTACTCACCCTTCTGGTAGTGGCTCAGGATCTCCGGCGGCAGGAGATCCTTCGCCTGGTCGGCATTCGATTTGTCGAGCGTCGTGCCGACTGCGAGCTCCGCTCGCGCGCGGCCGCCGAGCATCAGCACGGCGGTCAGGAGCAGGAGCAGCGTCGTCTTTCTCATCAGGAGGTCTCCCCCAGGTGTTCGTCGAGCTCAACAGCTATAGCCGAACTGGGGCCCTCACCGGAAGCGGAACGCATATAAGGCCACTGCGGCTCAGTTCATCTGGTACGTCACGCGGAACGACACCTGCGAGCGGTCGCGGAAGTACCCGGTCGGGAACGTGAAGGCGCCTCCCATGAGCACGTACTGCAGGTCGAGGAGGAACGAATCCGAGAAGCGGTAGGTGACGTTCATCGGGAAGGCATATGTCCCGTCGGTCCCGATGATGGCCGTGATGGCCGGGGTGATGCGGCCGTGCATGTAGTCGGTCTGCAGGTGGGTCTGGACGAAGGAGACGTAGGGGTAGAGGTCGACGAAATCGTTGGCCACCGTGTGCAGCTTCGAGAACGTGTTGATGGTGAGACCGTTCGTGTTCGCGCCCGATTTGACGCCTGTCCTGGTCACCTTCTGCTGTCCCCCGAATCGGAAGTCCTGGCCGGTGAAGGTCTCGGTCATGTTCCACTGCCCGACATACGCGGTGACCCAGGTGAAGCTGTTGTAGGGGTTGAGGGTGCGGAAGAAGAAGTTCCGGTCGTAGCCGAGCTCGAAGCGCAGGAAGTTGGCCGTCGGGACGGTGCCGTGGTCGGGTCCGGGCGTGGCCTTCTGGCCGAGGGAGGCGAGCAGCGGCTTCAGCCCGGGCGCGCGCAGCGCGGCCTCGAACGGGATGTTCTGGTTCGGGATGAAGGCCGGCTCGTCGAGGAAGAACTCCGCCTCCGTGCGCACGATGCCGTCGAGCGGTTCACTGAACCACGACACGGCGCCCCCGGCGACGTTCTCCAGCCCGTGCTCGATCGCGGTGATGAGCTGGGTCGGGCCCTTGGCGCCGGGGTGGACGATGGGGGCCCGGGAGAGATCCAGGGGCAGGAACACGGGGACCCCTGCCGTCGCGAAGGTGCGGTAGTACCAGATGCTGGCGGTGTAGTCGCGAGCGACGATGCCGCCGAAGCGGAAGCCGAAGCGGCTGTTCGCCATCGTCCGCGACGGGAGGTGATCGTACAGCCCGATGCGGATCCCTCCCAGCGCCGTGTGGACGACGGGGCCTGCGATGTCCGGCGGGATCAGGCCCGCGACCAGAGCCTGTGGGTCGGGTTGTGGCGGGGAGTACGGGCTGGCGGTCGGGATCGGCGTCTGGCTGACGGTAGTGTCGATGCTGCCGGGAACCCAGTAGCCTTCGCCGTAGGCGCTCGAGATCGGGCCCCAGTGGTCGAAGAGGTTGTAGGTGGTGCGGAGCGTGAAGAGCGGGATGCGCGCCTCGTCCACGTCCTGGAAGACGCCGGGGATGGCAAGGGTCTGGTTGAAGGGGTTGTTCGCGTCGAGCAGCGCCACCGTGTCGGACTCGCCCCACGAGATCGCCTGGCGCCCGATGCGCACGAACAGCGGTCCCTTGGTGAAGTTGAGGTACATCTCGTTGAAGCGGAACGGCACCTCCTTGTAGCTCCCGAGCACGGGATCCGGCTGGTACTCGTAGGTCGCGCGCGGGTCGATCAGCGTGTCCGTGTGGCTGATTGCAGCCGTTCTCGTGTGGCCCTGGGAGATGCGCCCCTGGATGTTGTTGATGGCGCGGTCGTACTGCGACGTGCCGTAGTTGTAGATGCCGTCGTAGAAGCCCCAGAGCGCGAGCCGGAAGGAGAAGTCGTCGAGCGAGAACGGCTGGTAGCGCGTGAGCTTGGCGTCGAACTCCGGATTCATGAAGTTGCGGCTCTCGATGAGCTGCATCGGCGCTCGCGCCGGCACGGTCTGCGGCTCGGAGTACTCGGCCGAGAACGCCCACTGGCTGTAGAAGCGCCCGCGCAGCTCGAAGTCGTGGTTGTCGTCGAGGTAGAAGGCGTGCGCGCGGATCGCGGGGATCACCAGGGCGACGGCGGTGAGGATGCACGCCCGCCATGGCCACTCCGGACGATGACGGTCTGACACGATGCGCAATCCCCCTCGTCCCCACAGCATGCAGGCTGAGCGTGGGTAGCGGCGTTCGTTACGCGGAATCGCCGTTCGCATGGAATCACCCGCAGCGGGGGTATTGGTCACCCGTTCGGGTGAATCTACGGCTCGGACGGGTGCGTCGACGCGCTCGGGTGAAACGGCGCGTCCCTCAGCCCGCCGCGGCGCGCACCGCAAACCCGATCGGGAGCCGCTGCGGGCCCTGGATGCCGAGCGGCGGCCTCCAGGTCGCGCCCTCGACGACGGCCGGGCAGCCGATGCGCGCGGTGAGCGCGCCCAGCGCCTCCTGGAGCTCCGCGCGCGCGAGGGCGGCGCCGAGGCAGTAGTGCGCGCCGTGACCGAAGGTGAGGTGCGGTGTCTCGGCGCTCTGCGCCGGGTCGAGCTCCTCGGGATGCGGATACACGCGCTCGTCGTGGTTGGCGCTCGAGGCCGAGAGGAAGACGCGCTCGCCGGCCTCGAGGCGGTCGCCACCCACCGTGACGGCTTCCGCGGCCGTCCGGCCGACGCCCGTCACGGCCGGGCGGTAGCGCAGCACCTCCTCCACCGTCTCGGCGACGGTGGCGGACCCGTCCGCGAGCGCCTCCCACAGCGCGCTGCGTCCGGCAAGCGCGGCGACCATCCAGCCGAGCTGGTTCTTGGTCGTCTCGTGCCCGGCGAACACCAGGCCGGCGATGAAGCCCTGGACCTCGAAGTCGGTCCAGCTGTCCTCGCGGGCCGCGACCGCGATGCGGCTGACCAGGTCGTCGCGCGGCTCGACGCGGCGGGCGCTGGCGAGCGCGCCGGTGTAGGCCAGGAGCTGGCTGAGCGCCGCGTTCACCTCGTCGATGTGCTGGGCGACGAACGGGCTGAAGCCGAGCCCCACCGTGTCGGCCCAGTGCCGGAAGCGATCGCGGTCGTCCTGCGGGACGCCGATCAGCTCGCAGAGCCCGAGCGAGGGATACGCATCGGCGAACTCGCTCATGAACTCGCAGGACCCGCGCGCCGCGAAGCCGTCGATCAGCTCGTGCGCCGCGTCGTGCAGGAAGGGCCGCAGCCGCTCCACGCTCCGGGGGGTGAAGGTGCGTGCCATGAGCGCGCGCCATCGGAGGTGCTCCGCGCCGTCGCGGTTCAGGGGTGAAACCGCCATCCACTCGAAGAAGGGTCCGCCGGTGATGCCGAACGCGCGCAGGAAGTCGGGGAAGTTGGCGCGCAGCCGCCCGTCGCCGAGGAGCGTCCGCATGTCCTCGTAGCGCAAGACGCCGGCTCCCCCCTGGCTGTCGAGCACGGGACCGACCTCGCGCGCCCGGCGGAGCGCGCCGAAGGGGTCGTCGAGAAAGGCCTGGTCGATCTCCAGCCGGGGGCGAGCCATCGCGCTGTCCTCCTGTCCGGACGTCGTTCTAGTGACGGCGCACTGCGAGGGTCAACCGGGAGGCTCTTCCGGACCGCCGCTCGCGACGGCTCCCTCGTCCAGCCGCCCCGGGATGCGCACCTCGCGGACGATGCGGCCGTCCCGCATCTCCACGGTGCGATCGCCGTACATGGCCGCCGCCACGTTGTGCGTCACCATCACGACGGTGACCCGCTCGACCCGGCTGAGTGCGCCGATGAGATCGAGGATCGTCTGACCCGTGTGCGTGTCCAGGTTGCCCGTCGGCTCGTCGGCGAGGAGGATCGACGGACGGGTGACGATGGCGCGCGCGATGGCCACCCGCTGCTGCTCTCCGCCGGACAGCTCGCCCGGATAGCGCCGCTCGCGGCCGGCCGCACCGACCCGGCGCAGCGCGTCCGCGGTGCGATGGCGAACGTCGGCCGTGGCGCAGCCGGAGAACTCGAGCGGCCACGCCACGTTCTCCGCGACGGTCAGGGCCGGGATCAGGTTGAAGGCCTGGAAGACGAAGCCGACCTTCCGCAGGCGCAGGTCCGCGAGCTGATGGTCGGCGAGGGCGGCGAGGCTCGTGCCCTCGACGACGACCTCACCCGTCTCCGGCGTGTCGAGACCGGCCATGAGGTTCAGGAGCGTCGTCTTGCCGGATCCGCTCGGTCCCATCACGGAGACGAAGTCGCCCTTCCCGACCTCGAGATCGAGGCGCGCGAGCGCCCGGGTGGCATGCCGTCCCGAGCCGTAGGTCTTCGTGACGGCCGACAGCCGGATGGCGACGTCGCTCATCGGCGCAGCAGTCCGGGCAGCAGGTGCAGGAACGTCGTCTCCTCGAGGTCCCGGCTCGCGATGGCGCTGCGAGCAGTTTCGATTCGCACGTCGCTTAGTGTGCGCGCTCCGGCGCTGTCAAGCCGAATCGTGTCGACGATCGTTCTGTGCAGCGCACGTACCCGTGGTTCGACGCGCCGGGCGAAGGAGCGGCACGAATCGCGGCGGCGGCCGCGGAGCAATCGTGGTGAACGTCGAGCGGGAAATCGATGCCCACCATGCAGTGGCCTGCTGTACCGTGATCTAGGTAGCATGCATAGCATTGACAAATTGCTGCCGAGCAGCGTATCGCTGGTGCGAGGCGACACGCGCGCGCCTGGCAGGCGACCTGACACGAGCCAACGAGGGGGATCGGCCATGACGTTGCTCTTGCGATCGGCGGAGGCAGCACCCGGCGCCAGCCCGAGGCGGCGCGAGCATCCGGCAGTGGCGCTCGAACGCGCGACGCTGGCGATCCTCGCGGAGGAGCCGAGCCACGGGTATGCCATCCTGGCGAAGCTGGAGAAGCGCATCGGCGGCGTGTGCGGCATCAGCTACGGCCAGGTCTACCGGATGCTCGCCGCCCTCGAGCGCAGGGGGCTCGTGGTCGGGCATGCCGTGCAGGTCGCACGTCGGCCGACCCGGAGGGTATACGCCCTCAGCGACGCGGGCCGGCAGGACGTGCAGCGCTGGCTGACGGAAGCGCCGTCACGCACGCTGTTCTTCGGGACGGAGTTCTACCTCCGCCTGCCCTTTCTCTCCGCACTCGACAGCGAGACGCGGGAGGAGGTGCTGGGACAGCAGGTGCGTCAGTGCCGGGAACATCTGGCGATGCTGCTCCACCGGTGCCAGGCCGCGCACCGGACGGACAACGAGGGTGTGGCGCAGCGGCTGGTGCTCGAGGCGGCCGTCCTGCACAGCAAGGCCGACCTCGAGATGCTGGAACGCTGCCGGGCCGAGCTTCCGATCGCCGGCGAAGACGCCGGCGGGACGCGGCCCTAGCGACGAGACCCGGCCCGGGACGCCGACATCTCGGCGCCAGTGCCGGCGTCAGGCGTCATCACGCGCGTCACCGTCGAAGCAGCATCCCCGGCACCTTGATTCGGCGGAGGCAGCAGCGGAGGCTCGCTGCCGGGGCGGCGTGGCGCGAGGATTGCACGAGCTGCGGGACGCGAGGGAAGCCCGCTGCGCACACCCGAAAGGAGCGGGGGTCATGACACGGACTGGCAAGGAGGAATCGAGCGATCGCCCGGGCGGTCGACTCGTATGGTTCGTCACCGGGGCGTCGCGCGGGTTCGGGCTGGAGATCGCCCGTCAGGCGCTGGAGCGCGGCGACGCGGTCGTCGCCACGGCACGCGATCCGGAGCGGATCGAGAAGAACCTGGCGGGAAACGCGGCGTCGCTCCTCGCCATCGCGCTCGACGTCACCGACGAGACGCAGGCGCGTGCGGCCGCGTCGCAGGCCGTCGACCGCTTCGGTCGCATCGACGTCCTCGTCAACAACGCCGGACGCGGGCTCCTCGGGGCGGTGGAAGAGGCTTCGGCCGGAGAGGTCCGCGCCGTGTTCGACACCAACGTGTTCGGGCTGCTGACCGTCACGCGCGCCGTGCTGCCGGTGATGCGCCGGCAGAAGTCCGGTCGGGTGCTGAACATCAGCTCGGTGGGCGGGTTCTCCTCCAGTGCCGGCTGGGGCGTCTATTGCGCGACCAAATTCGCGGTGGAGGGGCTGAGCGAGGCCATGCAAGCCGAGCTCGCCCCTCTCGGGATCGCGGTCACCGTCGTGGAGCCCGGAACGTTCCGCACCGACTTCCTCGACGCCAGCTCGCTCGCGCGGGTTGCGCGCCCGATCGAGGACTACGGAGCCACGGCGGGCAAGACGCGCGCCTGGGCCGACGACACCAACCACGCGCAGCTCGGCGATCCGGTCAAGGCGGCCGCGGCGATGATCGCGATCGCGACCATCGCCGATCCGCCCGTGCGGGTGCAGCTCGGCGCCGACTGCGTGGCCCGGGTCGAGGGCAAGCTCGCCACCGTCGCGCGCGAGCTCGAGCGCTGGCGAGCGCTGGCCCTGTCCACCGCGCACGACGACGTGCGAGACCCCAGGGCAGCCGGAGTGCCGATGTAGCTCTGGTGGGCGTCCTCGTCGGCCGTCGATCGCGGTGAGCCGGCGACGCGTCGGACGCGCCGCCGGCCCATGCGGGCTCTTCACCTCAGTTGTCGAGACAGCCGCAGATCACCGATTTGCCGGTCTGGAACGTCTTGCATGACTGTCCGGGAGGACAGCCGCCGCTGCAGAATCCCGCGGTGCCGAAGCCACACGCTGGCGGGGTAGTGCAGCGGCACTCCGCCCCGGTCACCTGACAGATCGTGCCCGGAGGGCAGGCGCCGCCGCAGGCGTGGCTCGCGTCGAAGCCGCACGGGTTGAGACATCCGCAGTTGTTGGCGGAGTCCGGCGCGCAGGTGCCGCCACCTGGACAGGGGCCGCCGCACTGGCCGGAGGCCGGGTCGATGGAGCACGGCGGCGGTCCGCAGACGCAGCCGTTGGTGCTGAGATGGCAGGTGCCGGGCGCCGCGCCGGTCGCCGCGCAGGAGCCGCTGCACGCGCCGGTGACCGGATCCTGGTGACACGGCGCAGGCACGCAGGTGCACGGCTGTCCCGCGACCGTGCTCTGAACGCAGCTGTCCGCCGGATTCGGGCAGGTTCCTCCGCAGACTCCCGCCGCATTCTGGCCGCACAGGTTCGTCGGGATGGGTCCGCACCGGCAGTTGCCTGTCGTGTCGGTCTGGCAGGTCTGGGTCGGGTCGCTGCAGGTTCCGCCGCAGCTGCCGTTCAGAGGATTGTTACCGCAGGGCGGAGGCGGCACTTGCCCGCAACCGCAGGTGGGCTTGCCGGTGGTCGAGGTGGACAGCTGGCACACCTGAGCGGGGTCGGGACAGGCGCCGCCGCACGCTCCGCCCTTGTCGGGCTGGCCGCCGCAGGGCAGGGGCTGGCAGGTGCACTGGCCGGTCGCTGCTGCCTGCTTGCAGGTTGCACCCGCCGGGCACACGCCACCGCAGCGCGGCGCCCCGGTCTCGCCACAGCGAACCGGCAGCTTCACGGCCGGGACGCAGACCTTCGTCGGCTTGTACTTCTGCTCGATGCGGACGCCGAACTGATCCGCCACCTTCTTGGCGGGCGGCACCACGCCTGCCGGACACTTGGCCAGGTAGCAGATGTAGTCCTGACGGAGCGGCTGTCCCACGAGATTGGGCGCACCGGGCTGGGGCTGGACGTTCTGCTTCGTGGCCGGGACACAGAACTCGATCGGCTTCACCAGCCTGCAGTCGCGCTGCGAGAACTCCGGCTGCAGGTCGGCGATCATGTCGACGGCGGCGGCGATCTGCGCGCCGTCGACCATCTTGTAGCAGATGAGATGATCCGCCTTCCCGGCGGCGCACGTCACGCGCGCACCGGCGACGGCTGCGACGAGACCGACCACGATCGCGATCAGACGCCTCGGCTGCATGATGCTCTCCTCTCTCAGGTCGGATACCGACCTTCCATGGCGGCGCATCGGAGCCGGACGGTCCCTGCGAGCCCGGTTCCGGCCGCAGTGTCACGCCCCCGTACCACGGTCTGGCTAGATCTGCCAGGACTTTCTCATGATTGCCTAGTTGCTTGCTTCCATGGCTCGGGAGGCCTCGGCGAGTGGCAGGGAGCGGCAACAAACGGCTGGCAGATGGAGGACTGGCGTTGACACGTGAAGGCGGTGACGGGTAAGGCTCGACGCGCCATCCTCCGACCGCGCTTCCGGAGACCCATCCCATGCACGTCCGACTCGCCATCGCCGTCCTGCTGCTCCTCCCTCATCTGGCTGCCGCGGAGGGGCTGACCGTCCTCACGGTCGACAAGGTCGCGGTCTTCAAGGACGGACGGGGAACGGTCCGGGTCGGGCGCGACCCTCGGCTCGCCAGCCCGGCCCCGCCGACCTGCCCGACCACGTCCCGGATCGAGCTGTCGTCCTATCCCGAGGCCACCCAGCGCGTCCTCGTGACGACGAAGGTGGAGCTCGACTGCGCCAAGTGGAAGAAGAAGGCGGCCGGCTTCGTCTACGACGATCCGGCGGCGAACGGTGGCGTGCGCGCGATCCGGTACGGCCGCAAGGGCCTGGTGATCCGCTTCGAGGGGAGCCAGCCGACGGGACCGGTGGGCTACCTGCAGGCCTGGCTGACCGTCGGGTCCACCCGCTTCAACGCCCGCTTCCACAACTTCGCGCGTAACGAGGCCGGAGCGCTCGTCACCCGCAAGCCGTCCCGGGCAGCGGCGACGGGCGAGAGGGCCTTCTGGGCGGTCCTGCACCGCGACTGGTCCACGTCGGCGCAGAAGGCCGATCTGGAGGCCAGCGCGCTCGAGCTCCTCACGCGCGCGGCGAAGCGCGACAAGCGGGACGGCTGGTCACGCTTCCTCCTCGCCATGACCCATCTGTATCGCTTCGCGCAGGCGACCGAACGCTACGATCGGACCAGCGACTTCGCGCGCGGCGAGATCGAGGCCGCGCACGCGTCGTTCCAGGATGCCCTGCCGCTGGTGTGGAACGGCACCGTGGGGGATTCTCGCGTGCCCGGCTTCGCCGCCGGCGCCACCTTCGTCCTGGGCGTCGTGCGCGGCGACCCGGCGCTCCAGGCGCAGGGGCTGGCCGAGCTCGACGCCGCCTTCCGGCTGAACCCGTTCTTCAACGTGTTCGACTACATCCCGGTGGCACAGGCGCTGCCGGCATTGGATCCACGCTTCCAGGGAGTCTTCGACAAGGTGAGCGGCTACCTGAGCGATCCGGGTACGCTCCAGTGCGTCGTCACCCAGCCGGAGATCTGCAACGACGTCGGCTATGCGCCGCGCAACACGCCGGGGTCGCTGGCGCTCTTCGGCGACGTCGACGCCAAGGGCGGCGACGTCGACGGCGCGGAGATGTGGTACGGTCTCGCGCTCGCGCTCGCGCGGGGCGGCAGCCCGCCCTATCCCTTCCTTCCGGCGCTCGAGCTGCGGACCACGACTGTGGCGGAGCGCATCGCGCTCTTCCGCGACGCCGATCCCGGCAACGATCCGACCGTCATCGGCACCGGCTCCGAGGCCTGTGCCGCCTGCCACAATCGCTGACGCCCGGCCGCCCGCGCGCCACGCTCCCGGCACTCCCGCTGGCACCCCCACGTGCCTTGAACGGGCTCGCCGGCTGGGGTCTGCTCGGCGCGTGACCGCCGCGGCGCTGCACTGGTTCACCAGCGATCTCAGGGTGCACGACAACGCCGCGCTCGCCGAGGCCGGCCGTGCGGGGACCGTCGCCGGCGTCTTCGTGCTCAACCCCGCGCTGCTCGAGCGTCACGCGCGAGCGCCCCGGCGGATCGCGTTCATGTACGCCTGTCTGCACGCGCTCGACGCCGGCCTGCGCGCGCTGGGCTCGCGGCTGGTCGTCGTCGAGGGCGATCCGGTCTTCGAGCTGCCACGGCTGGCCGCGACCCTCGGGGCCGGCATGGTCAGCCACGCGCACAATCACGAGCCGGCGGCGCGAGCGCGCGAGGCGCGCGTCGCGCGGGCGCTCGAGCGTGACGGGGTGGACGTGCGCGCAGCCGAGGCGGCTCTCGTGCAGCCGCCCGGGACCCTCACCACCGGCGGCGGAGGCGCCTATCAGGTGTTCAGCGCGTACGCCCGCGTCTGGGAAGGAGTCGACGCGCCGGCAGCGGTGCCCGTGCCGCGCCAGTGGGCGGCGGCGTCGGCCCTGCGCGGCGTCGGCGCCGGCGTGCCCGAGGTGCCGGCCGGCTTCGAGCTGCCGCCGTCGGGGGAGGACGCCGCCCGCAAGCGCCTCGACGCCTTCCTGCGCGACCGGGTCCGGCGCTATCCCGAGACGCGCGATCTCCCGGGGCTCGACGCCACCTCGCGCCTCTCGCCCCACCTGCGCTGGGGTACCATCTCGGGCGCCGAGGCGGTTCGCCGGGCGCGCGCCGCCGCTCTGCGCGATCCGGCGCTGCGCGAGGGAGTCCGCGTGTGGACGCGCCAGCTCGCCTGGCGCGACTTCTATGCCCAGCTCCTGGCCGCGCACCCGTCGATGGCGCGCGAGCCGCTGCGGCCGATGCGTGTCCGCTGGCGCCGCGACGAGCGGGCCTTCCGGCGCTGGCAGGAGGGGCTCACCGGTGTTCCACTGGTCGACGCCGGCATGCGCGAGCTGCGTGCGACGGGCTTCATGCACAACCGTCCCCGCATGATCGTCGGCTCCTACCTCACCAAGCACCTCCTCCTCGACTGGCGCCTCGGGGAGGCGCACTTCATGGCCGAGCTGATCGACGGCCAGCTGTCGCAGAACAACGGCAACTGGCAGTGGGTCGCCGGGACGGGCGCCGATGCGCAGCCGTTCCATCGCATCTTCTCGCCGCTCCGTCAGGGCGAGCGCTTCGACCCCGAGGGAACCTACGTGAAGCGGTGGCTCCCGGAGCTGTCGAAGGTTCCTCCCAAGCTGATCCAGCAGCCGTGGGCGCTGGCGCCGATGGAGCGCCGCATGCTGTGTCCCGACTATCCGCCGCCGCTGGTCGATCTCGACGCGGGGCGCGCGCGTGCACTGGCGGCGTTCGAGGACGCGCGCAGCCGGGCTGCGGGCTCGCGGCCCGGGCGGCGATCCTGATCGTGTGACGCGACGACGCCGCCGCATTGTGGCGTCGCGTGCGCGACTGGGCTACGACCGTCACGCATGGGACAGGTCTACGACGCCATCGACGATCGGACGGCGGCCTTCATCGCCGCGCAGCGCGTGTATTTCGTCGCCACCGCGCCACTGGCCGCGGACGGTCACGTGAACCTGTCGCCCAAGGGCCTCGACACCTTCGCCGTGCTCGATCCCCACACGGTGGCCTACCTCGATCTCACCGGCAGCGGCGTCGAGACCATCGCGCACCTGCGCGAGAACGGCCGCATCACCATCTGCTTCGCCGCCTTCGAGGGGCCGCCCAAGATCGTCCGCCTCTACGGCCGTGGTACCGTCATCGCCGCGGGCGATGCCGAGTTCGCGGCGCTCGCAGCGCGCTTCCCCGCGTACATCGGTGCGCGGTCGGTGATCCGCGTGACCGTCGAGCGCGTCGCCGACTCGTGCGGCTACGCCGTCCCGGAGTACGCCTTCGTGCGAGAGCGCCAGCAGCTGGTGCAGTGGGCGGAGCGCAAGGGGCTCGATGGCGTGCGCACGTACCAGGACGAGCGCAACGGCGCCAGCATCGACGGACTGCCCGGGCTGCATGGCTCCCGCGGGTGAGCGCACGCGGAGCGTCCCGACGCGCGCGGGGTGCGCGATGAGTGCTCTCGTCATCGCGCTGATCGTGAACGTTGCGCAGGCCGCGACCGGGTCGGGCATCCGGACATACGTCGGGCTGCGCGGTAGGGATGAGACTTCGCTGCGCGCGCTGCTCGCGTCGCAGCAGGATCCGACCAGCCCGGACTACCGCCGCTGGCTCGGCGCGCAGGAGTTCGGACGTCGCTTCGGCGCGGCCCCGAGCGATCTGAGGCGTGTGGAGCGATGGCTCCGCGGAGAGGGCTGCCGCATCAAGCGGACGGCCGGACGACAGCAGGTCGAGTGCGTGGGGGTCCGCCCCGGCGCGCCGCCGCCGGCGGTCGCGTCCCTGGTCGAAGACGTGATCGACCTCCAGGCGCCGGCGCAGATCCGGCACCACCTCGATGCCTCGAGGCTGCAGCCGGAGGGCGTCCTGCCGGATGGAGAGCCCTACTTGACGCCGCAGGACTACGCAGGATTCTACGGCTTCGCCGGCCTGCACGCGTCCGGGATCGACGGTACGGGGCAGCGCATCGGCATCGTGGCCACGGTGTCGGTCGATCCCGCCGACATCGCTGCGTTCCGGACCTTCTACGACCTGCCGCCGCTCGAGCTCGAGCAGGTCGGCACGCCCGGCAACGACGTCGGTGACGACGATCTCATCGAGGTGACGCTGGACGTCACCTGGTCCGGGGCGGTGGCGCCCGGTGCTGCGGTGGTGGTCGCGATCAGCCAGGGCACCCTGGTCGACGCGATCTCATACCTCGTGAATCGTGACGACGTGTCCGTGCTCAGCCTCTCGGAGGTGCTCCTGCCCACGAGCAGGAACCGGCCGCTCATCCGGCAGTCGCTGAAGCTGTTCAAGCAGGCCGCCGCCCAGGGGAAGACGGTGCTCGTCGCCTCGGGCGACTTCGGTCCGCTGGTGGTCACCAGGCCGAAGCCCAGGCGCGGGGTCGACCAGTTCGCCCAGTCGCCCTTCGTGACCGCCGTCGGCGGCACCGCGCCCTCCACCTCGACGCCGCTGGATGTCTTCGCCTACGGCAGCGAGGTCGTCTGGCAGGCCGGCACCATGGCGAGCGGCGGCGGCAGGAGCACGCTGCCGCGTCCGAGCTGGCAGAGGGGCCTCAAGAGCACCCGGCGCACGGTGCCGGACGTCGCGCTCGCGGCGTCCGCCGTCTACCCCATCGCCCACGACGGGGCGATCACGTGCTGCATCTCGGGTACCAGCGCCTCGGCGCCGGCGTGGGCCGGCCTGGTCGCGATGCTCGATCAGCAGAAGGGCTCGCGGGTCGGTCTCCTCAACCCCGAGCTGTACGAGCTGGGAAACGCCCAGGCACAGGGCGGTGCGGCGGTCTTCTTCGACATCGTGGAGGGCTCCAACACGACGACGCAGGCGAGGGGATTCCCGGCCAAGCCCGGATACGACCTCGCGACGGGCTGGGGCTCGCCGAACGTCCCGGCGCTGTTCGCGGGGTTTCGGTAACGGTGCGATGACGCCCGCCCCGGATCCTCCCGAGGTCGTCCCCGCCGACGTCCTCGGCTACTGGTTCCGCGAGCAACCCCCCGACGCCGCCGCGGCGATGCCCGAGATGCGACGCTGGTTCCAGAGCGGTCCGGAGGTCGACCAGGAGATCATCGCCCGCTTCGCCCCGGCGGTCGAGGCAGCGGTCGCCGGTGGTCTCGCCACCTGGGAAGCGGACCCGAGGCATCGCCTGGCGCTCGTCATCGTGCTCGATCAGTTCACGCGCAGCGTCTATCGCAACGATCCCCGCACGTACGCGGGTGACGCCCGCGCGCAGCGCCTCACCGTCGACGCCCTCGAGCGCGGGCTCGATCGCCCGCTCTCCTTCTGGGAGCGCCTGTTCCTCGGCATGCCGCTCCGGCACGCCGAGGACGTCGCCCTGCAGCGCCGCGGGCTGGAGGAGGCCAGGCGCATGGCCCGGGAGTGGCCCGCCTTCGAGCCCATCGTCGCCATGGCCGTCGAGCAGTCCGAGAAGTACCTCGGGATCGTGACGCGCTTCGGCCGCTTCCCCCACCGCAACGAGATCCTCGGACGGGTCTCGACTCCGGAGGAGGAAGCGTTTCTCGTCGACTGGACCGAGCAGCAGCCGCCGCGGGCAATGGCCCCGAACCGCTGGACGCGCTGATTCACCTCGGACCAGCCTCTACCGGTTGAGGCGTCGGGACGCCGCCCCGGCGCTGGCCGCGATCTGCGCTCGCTTCCAGGACGGGAGTCCATTCGCCGATCTGGAGGACGCGCGTCGCCTGCTCGCCGAGGGCTGAGACGGATTGACGCTCGAACCGCGGGCAGTGTACCGTTTTCCAGCGTGCGAGCAGGGCTGATCGACGTGCGTCCGCGCGGCAGCTCACGGGGCCGGTATCCAGGACCGCTCCGCGCACGTCTCGCGTCGAGATCGCAATGAGTGGTTCGTGGCAGAGCCGCTTCACCTTCGACGACCTCCTGGGTGACAGCGCCGCCCTGCGCCACGTGATCGTCCTCGCCCGCCGCGCGGCCGAGGGCGGCTATCCGACCCTGCTCGTCGGCGAGTCGGGGACCGGGAAGGAGCTGCTCGCGCACGCGATCCACCACGCCAGCGTGAGCCGCGAAGGTCCGTTCGTCGCCATCAACTGTGGAGCCCTGTCGGGCGAGCTGGCCGTCGCCGAGCTGTGCGGGTACGAGCCGGGCTCCTTCACGGGCGCGGATCGTCGCACCCACACCGGGTTCCTCGACGCCGCCCGGCACGGGACGCTCTTCCTCGACGAGCTCCAGGACATGGCGCCGCGACCGCAGAGCGTGCTCCTGCGCTTCCTCGAGACGGGAGACTTCGTCCGCGTCGGCGGCACCCGGCCGGTCCAGGCGAGGACCCGCATCCTCGCCGCCCTGAACCTCGGGGTCGACGAGGTCGAGCGCCGCGGGCTCGTGCGTTCCGACCTGCTCTATCGACTCAACTGCCTCACCATCGACATTCCGCCGCTGCGCGAGCGCCGCGAGGACATCCGGCCGATCGCCGAGAAGTGTCTCCTGGAGGAGCTTCACTTCCTCGGCGAGGTCGACGAGGGGCTGTGGGCGGCGCTCGCGCGCTGTCCCTACGCCTGGCCGGGAAACGCGAGGGGCCTGCGCAACGTCCTGCTGAAGGCCATTCTCGCGTCGTCGAGTGAGCGGCTGACCGCCGACGACCTGCCGGCCTTCCTGTGGGACCAGCCGGC
Organism: uncultured delta proteobacterium; assembly: GCA_963815115.1. Classification (GTDB taxonomy): domain Bacteria; phylum Desulfobacterota; class Binatia; order DP-6; family DP-6; genus CAVQLX01. Next base: position 832,766 of record CAWFFN010000009.1, read on the forward strand.
AGCCCGCCCTGCGGTCGGCAGAGCTGCCAACGGTGACGGGCGCCCGGTGCCCGAGACCGAGGACGTCCGCGCGCTCCAGGCGGTGCTCAGGGCGAGCGACCACAACGTGTCCGAGGCCGCCCGACGCCTCGGCGTCCATCGCTCCACGATCTATCGCAAGCTCTCCCGCCTCTGAGCGGGATCATTCGGGCTCCGACGGCCGATCCCTCCGGTTCCGCGCGGGGCGGCTGGCAGGCGGCGTCGCGTCGCCGGTTCCGGTTCCCACCTCGGCGAAGACCCGGAGTGCGATCACGATGCCGATGACGGTGCCGCCGTCGTCACGGATCAGCGTGCTCACCTCCTCGACCGCCATTTGCCGGCCCTCGCGGGTCAGCAGCAGCCCCTCGGCCGTTCCCCCGCTGGCGATCATCTCCCCGCCGCGCAACGCCCGCGGTCTGCCGGGAATCGTCACTCGGAGCACGTCGGCCAGGTCGCGGCCCTCCGCCTCGGCGGCCTTCCAGCCCGTCAGCGTCTCGGCGGCCCGGCTCATGAAGCGGATGCGCCAGTCGCCATCCGTGGCGATCACCGACTCGCCGATGCTGCGCAGGGTGGCGGTGAGCCAGCGCTCGCTCTCCCGCAGGCGGCGCTCCATCTCGTGGCGGTAGAGGGCCATCTCGATGACGATGTGCAGCTCGCGCTCCTGGAAGGGCTTGAGCAGGTAGCCGTACGGTTCGGTGATGCGCGCCCGCTCCAGCGTCGCCGGATCGGCGTACGCGGTGAGATAGATGACCGGGATGTCGAAGGCCTGCCGGACGTGCTGCGCCGTCTCGACGCCGTCCATGTCGTCCCGCAGGTGGATGTCCATCAGGACGAGGTCGGGGCGGAGGGCGTCCGCACGTTCGATGGCGTCGCGGCCGCGCCCGACCGCGGCGGACACCGCGTAGCCCAGCCGCTGGAGCGTCGACCGGATGTCGAGCGCGACCGCGGCCTCGTCCTCGACGACGAGGATGCTCGCCGGGCCCTTCCTCATGATCCGGCGAAGAGGATGCGGAACTCGGTTCCGCCCTCCGAGCGAAGCTCGATGGTCCCGCCGAGCTGCTCCGTCAACGCGCAGACGAGCTGCATCCCGAGCGTCTCGGTGGCGCGGAAGTCGACGTCGCGGGGAAACCCGACTCCGTCGTCGGCCACGCGCAGGAGATAGCCCCGTGCCTCGTCGGGTCGGACCTCGATCTCGATCTCGCCGCGGCGCCCGTCGGGGAACGCATGCTTGAGGCAGTTCGACACCAGCTCGTTGAGTGCAAGCCCGAGCGGCACCGCCGCGTCGATCCCGAGGGAGACGTCCTCGACGGCGGCCCTGATGCCGACCCCCTCCGCCCGCGTGTGGTAGGACCGGCACAGGAGATCGGTCAGGCTGCGGACGTATTCACCGAGGTCGACGCGCGACAGATCGGCCGACTGGTAGAGGCGCTCGTGGACCAGGGCCATCGAATGGATGCGGTTGCAGCTCTCGGCGAACATCTCGAGCGCCCCGGGGTCGTGGACGTGGGTCGACTGCAACCGCAGCAGGCTCGAGATGACCTGGAGGTTGTTCTTCACGCGGTGATGGATCTCCTCGAGGAGCACCTCCTTCTCGCGCAGCGACGTCTGGATCCGCTCCGCGCTGGCGCGCACCGCCTCCTCGGCGCGCTTCGACTCGGTGATGTCGTACGCGATCCCCTGGAGAAAGAGTGGATGCCCCTCGTCGTCCCGCACGACCCGCGCCTCGCCGCGCACCCAGACGACGTTGCCGTCGCGCGTGAGGGCACGGAATTCGGCGCGGAACGGACCGCCGGTCCGGCAGCCGCGCGCGAACTCGCGGTTGCAACGCTCGCGATCCTCCGGGTGGAGCTGGTTGAACCAGAGGAAGGGATTGCCCAGCCACTCCTCCTGGGTGAAGCCGAGCAGCGCCTCGATCTGGGGGCTGACGTACAGCTCGGTCACATCCTCGTTGAGCGCGGCCATGAAGGTGACGGCGGGGATCTGCTCGACCAGCGTGCGGTAGCGAGCCTCGACCTTGCGCCGCTGCTCCTCCGTCCGCTGCGCGCCGATGAGGCCGCGCACCGCGAGGATCTGCAGCTGCTCGCCGCCGAGCGCGACGCTGGCGGAGGTGGTTTCGAGGGGGAAGGTGGTGCCGCCGGCATGCTGCCCGACCACGTGGCGCGCGGCCGTCCGCGGGGCGCTCGTGGAGACGGCGTCGCGGTCGTCGGGCGGAAGCAGGATGGTCGCGATCGGCTTCCCGATCGCGTCTGCGGCGGAGTAGCCGAAGATCGCCTCCGCAGCCGCGTCCCACGAGTGGACGAAGCCGGCGCCGGTCACCGTGATGATCGCGGCTGCCCCGGCTTCGGCGCCCGCCCGAGGCCGGTCGCGGCCGGCGGGTATCCTCGTCCGGATTCCGGCCCCGATGATCGACGCATCGACGGAAAACGCCCGCACCATCTCCTGCAGCACTGCCTCCGCCTCCTCGGGCGTCGAGGGTAGGGGATCGAGGACCGAGGAATCCGCCCCGCCGGCCGGGTCGTGACGTGTCGAGCGACGCGAGCCGTTGCGCGCCATGACGCTCACCCCGCCTGGGCTCCGAGCAGTGGCGAATGCACGGCGCGGACGGTGCGGCCGCCGCCCAGGTACATGTGGACGCCACAGGGGAGGCAGGGATCGAAGCTCCGCACCGTCCGCAGGATGTCGATGCCCTTGAAGGCGCTCGCGCCGTTCTCCTCGAACAGCGGCGTGTTCTGCACCGCGTCCTCGAAGGGTCCTGGCGTGCCGTGCACGTCGCGCGGGCTCGCGTTCCACGTCGTCGGAGGGAAGGGGTGGTAGTTGGCGATCTTGCCGTCCCGGATCACGAGATGATGGGAGAGAAGGCCGCGCACGGCCTCGTGGAATCCGCAGCCGATGGCGTCGTCAGGGACCTCGAACGGGGTGGACGTCCGGGTCCGCCCGGCGTGCACCTCCTCGAGGGCGCGCTCGGCGAAGTAGAGAGCCGCCGCAGCCGCATACGCCTGGAAGTACGTCCGTGCGCGGTTGCGCTCGAGGGTGTTGCTCCAGGCCGGGATCTTCCACTCGAACGCGACCTCGGGGAGTGTCGCCGACTTGGGAAGGGTGATCGCTATGCTCCGACCCGTCGCCCGAACGTAGCCGATGTCGACGCGCCCGGCGAGCGCGGTCACCCACAGGCGCGCGAGCGGGCCGCCCCCGCTGTCGAGCGCGAGGAGCTGCTGGCTGGCGGGCTGCAGCCAGCGGGGCGAGGTGACCCACGTGTAGCGTCCCGCGAAATCGCGCTTCTGGGGTCGCGGGATGGTGCGCTGGTTCCACGGATGCCGCCGGTCGACCGGGTTGCCGAGCGGGTCTTCCTTCACCAGCGGCTCGGCCGTCTCCCAGTCGTCATAGTACGAGCTGCCGAGGAGGACGCGGATGCCGAGGTTGACCTCGACCAGATCGGTGGTGACGAGCTCGCCGTCGATGACGACGCCCGGCGTGACGTACATCTCCCGCCCCCACCGGCTCATGGTGCGGTAGTCATAGTCGCAGGCCTCCGGATTCTGGAACGAGCCCCAGCAGCCGAGCAACGTGCGACGCTGGCCGACGGCTTCGTAGCCGGGGAGCGCCGCGTAGAAGAAGTCGAACAGGTCGTCGTGCAGCGGCACGACCTGCTTCATGAACTCGACGTACTGCATCAGGCGGCTCAGGTACTCGGTCAGGAGCTGCACGCTCGCCGTCGTGCCGATCCCTCCCGGGTAGAGCGTGGACGGATGCACGTGACGGCCGCCGATCAGGCAGTACATCTCCCGCGCCAGACGGCTCGTGCGCAACGCTTCCCGGTAGAACGCGCCGCTGAAGGGATTGAGCGCGCGCATGATGTCGCCGATCGTCCGGTAGCCGTGCTTGTCCGCGTTGGGGGCGGCGGTCTGGTTGGCCTTCTCGAGGACGCCCGGGTTCGTTTCCCCGACCATGCGCTCGCAGAAGTCCACCCCGACGAGGTTGTCCTGGAAGAGGTTGTGGTCGAACATGTACTCGGCGGCCTCGGCGAGGTTGATCAGCCAGTCGGCGAGCGGCGGCGGCTTCACCCCGAAGGTCATGTTCTGGGCGTAGAGCGCGCAGGTGGCGTGGTTGTCGCCGCAGATGCCGCAGATGCGGCTGGTGATGAAGTGCGCGTCGCGCGGATCCTTCCCCTGCATGAAGATGCTGTAGCCGCGGAAGATCGACGACGTGCAGTGACACTCGGCCACCCGGCGATTGCCGAGGTCGATCCGCGTGTGCAGGCCGAGGCTGCCGACGACGCGCGTGATCGGATCCCACGACATCTCGATGAGCTCGGGTGTCGAGCTCATTCGGGGTCTTCCCGCCGCCGACCCGGCCGCCGCCACTCCGGCTCGCGCTCCAGCGACGCGATGGTGAAGTTGCGCAGTGCACGTACGGCGCGGCCGTACATGAGCACGGCCGAGGACGACATCTTGGCGCCGGGCGGCTCGTCCATGAACGGCATGAACTTGTCGGGGAAGCCCGGCATGGTGCAGCCGATGCAGACGCCGCCGACGTTCGGGCAGCCACCCACGCCACCCATCCAGCCCCGCTTCGGCACGTTGCATCGCACCACCGGGCCCCAGCAGCCGAGCTTCACGATGCACTTGGGCGTGCCGTAGTCGAGGCCGAAGTCGGCCTGCTCGTAGTAGCCGCCGCGGTCGCAGGCTTCGTGCACGGTCTGATCGAAGAGCCACCGTGGGCGCAGGCAGTCGTCGAGCGGGATCATGGGGGCGCGACCGACCGACTGCCGCAAGAGGTGGAGGAGGGTGTCCATGAAGTTGTCGGGCTGGACCGGGCAGCCGGGGACGCACACGATGGGGATGTCGCCGCGCGAGCGGAAGTCCCACCCGAGATAGTCCGGCAGCCCCATGCAGCCGGTCGGGTTGCCCGCCATGGCGTGAATGCCGCCGTACGTCGCGCAGGTACCGGCGGCGACGACGGCCCAGGCGCGCGGCGCCAGGCGGTCGATCCAGGTGCAGGTCAGGATGGGCTGGCCGCTCGACGGATCGGTGCCGAATCCTGCCCAGTAGCCCTCGTCCTTCCTCGTCTCGTCCGGGATCGAGCCCTCGACGACGAGGATGAAGGGTCCGAGCCTGCCCGTGGCGGCGCGCTCGAAGGGCTCGAGAAACCGGTCCCCGACTTCGTAGGCCAGCACGGGGTTGTGGAGCTCCACCTTCGGGATGCGGGGGATCGCTCCCAGGACGAGGTCCTCGAGGCTCGGGTTGGTGGCGGCCGTGATGGCGATCGTGTCGCCGTCACACCCGAGGCCGGCCGTGATCCACAGCACGTGGATCGTCTCCAGCGGGGCCGGCTCCACTTGCTCGCAGCCGTCGGGCGCTGACTCGTTGGTCACGGCGTCGGACCTCGACCGGATCGCGAGCGACTCTGTAGCGCGGCGACTCCCCCGTGGTCAAAGAGACCATCGCGGCGCTCGCCCGTCGCAGAGGCAATGTCGCGAGACGCTGCGCGACGCCATCGCCACCCTCGCTACCACTCGCGCCGGAAGGTCGCCCATGTCTTCACCGGCCGCAGGCCGGCCGCCCGGCCGCGCGCGACACGCTGGACGGCGAGCTTGCGGCACGCCTCGTCGATCATCTCCGTGCCGAAGCGGACGGCGCCTCGACCCTCGACACCGGTCGCGTGGGCGTAGGCCTCGAGCATCGCGGTCGCCCTGTCGAACTCCTCCTGGCTCGGCGTGAAGGTCTGGTTGAGGGGTTCGATCTGCCCGGGGTGGAGCGCCCACTTGCCGTCGTAGCCGAGCGCCCTCGCCCAGCCTGCCGCGCGGCGCAAGCCCTCCTCGTCCTTGACGTCGAGGTGGGGGCCGTCGATTGCCTGCACGCCTGCGGCGCGTGCGGCGACGAGGATCGTGCCACGGACCCAGTGCCAGAGGTCGCCGGGATACTCCGAAGTGCCGGAACCGCTCACGATGCGAGGAAGCCCGAGCGACGCGCTCAGGTCGGCAGGACCGAGGATGAGGGTCTCGGTCCTCGACGAGGCGCGTACGATCTCGCGCACGCTCTCGAGTCCCTGCGCGGTCTCGATGAGCAGCTCGAGCCCGACCTTGCCCTCGAGTCGCTCCGCCTCCTCGACCTCGGTCAGGAGCCGATCCGCGAAGAGGACGTCGGCGGCGGACTCGACCTTGGGAATCACTATGCAGTCCAGACACCGACCGGCTCCGCCGGTCACCTCGACCATGTCGTCACGGTACCACGGGGTCTCGATGGCGTTCACACGGACCGCCACCGTCTTCTTCGACCAGTCGCCATCGAGAAGCGCGCGGATCACCTGGCCGCGTGCCTCTTCCTTCGCGGCGGGCGCGACCGCGTCCTCGAGGTCGATGATGACCTCGTCCGCGGGCAGGGTCGCCGCCTTGGCGAGCATCTTCGCCGACGAGCCCGGGACCGAGAGGCAGGAGCGTCGCGACCTCATGACGGGGAACCGATTCTCCGCGCGTGCCGGCGACTATAGCGCCGGCCCGGCGGAGCGTACAGACTGGGCGGAGTCGAAGCGCCGATGCGCGGACGGCAACTCGAGGTGATGGCATGACCGAGAACGGAATTCTCGACGGCATGCGGGTGGTCGAGGGGTCGGCGTACGTCGCCGCACCCCTCGGCGGAATGACCCTGGCTCAGCTGGGGGCCGAGGTGATCCGCTTCGACCAGATCGGCGGCGGGCTCGACTTCAAGCGCTGGCCGGTGGCCCGTGGCGGCCAGAGCCTCTTCTGGGCAGGCCTCAACAAGGGCAAGCGCTCGATCGCCGTGGACCTCCATTCCCCGCGCGGCCGGGACATCGTGACGGCGCTCATCTGTGCTCCCGGGCCCGATGCCGGCCTGATGCTCACCAATTTCCCGCTCCGCGGCTGGCTCTCCTACGAGTCGCTGGCGGCCCGCCGCCCGGATCTGATCGTGGCCTCGATCGTGGGCAACCACGACGGTTCCTCGGCGGTCGACTACACGGTGAACCCGGCGACGGGCTTCCCGTGGGCGACCGGACCGATGAATCTGAACGTCCCCTTCAATCACCTCCTCCCGGCCTGGGACGCGATCACCGGGACGCTGGCGGTCACCGGCCTCCTGGCCGCCGAGCGCCATCGACGGCGCTGCGGGAAGGGACAGGTCGTGCGCCTCGCGCTCTCGGACGTGGCCTTCGCCATGGTCGGGAACCTGGGCAAGATCGCCGAGGTGCAGGTCAACCGGGAGGAGCGCCCGAAGTACGGCAACTACCTCTACGGGGCGTTCGGTCGCGACTTCGCCACCCGCGACGGGAGGCGCATCATGGTCGTCGCGCTCACCAAGAGCCAGTGGGACAGCCTGTGCGCGGCGACCGAGCTGCACGACGCCCTGGCGGTGGTCGAGCGCCGGATGGGCCTCGACTTCGACCAGGAGGGCGATCGGTTCCTCGCGCGGGAGGTGATCGCGGCGATCCTGAAGCCCTGGATCATCACCCGGCCGCTGGACGAGGTGCGCGCGCGCTTCGACGCCCAGGGCGTGTGCTGGGGGCCCTACCAGACCTTCACCGAGCTGGTGACGGCCGATCCTCGCTGCTCGCCCGCGAATCCGATGTTCGCGGAGGTGGAGCAGCCCGGGATCGGGACCTACCGCATGCCGGCATCGCCGCTGGATTTCCACGCGGTGCCTCGCCTCCCGCCGCGCCGGGCCCCGGTCCTCGGCGAGCACACCGACGAGGTCCTGGCGACGGTCCTCGGGTTGCCGGAGGCCGAGATCGGCCGCCTGCACGACGACGGCGTGATCGCGGGTCCCCGGTCGGATCGATAGCCCCTGCAGGCGGTCGTGGCCCGGATGGCGCCGCTGGTGTCGTGCTGTCGTGCGACGGCGCGCGACACGATCTTTTCCAATGAAAACGTCAAGTATCGGGGTGAGGCGTAGCTCTGCACCGTCGCAGGGCGACGCGACGATTCCTTCCACGGCTCCACGAAATACTGCAGATTCCGCATAGTCCGCTCGTGCTCCCTGCGGTACGGATAGTGCAGCGCGATCGAGCGCGACGCGGCGGATGACGGAAGCGGTCGGGATGGCCGTCGAGCGCCCTGCGCCGCGAAGGAGGCGACGAACATGCCGTCGGAAGAAGGACCGCTCGTCCACATCCTGTGGCTGAACTCGGGACTCGGTTGCGACGGGGATTCGGTCGCGCTCACCGCCGCGATGCAGCCCAGCATCGAGGACATCGTGCTGGGTGCCCTCCCGGGCCTGCCGCGCGTCGCGGTGCACTGGCTGCTCATCGACTACGAGGTCGGTGACGAGTTCATGCGCTGGTTCTGGAAGGCGGACCGGGGGGAGATCGATCCCTTCGTGCTCGTCGTCGAAGGCTCGATCCCGAACGAGGCGATCAAGTCCGAGGGGTACTGGGCCGCGATGGGCAACCGCGTCGAAGGCGGTGGGCGCGACACCCAGCCCATGACCACCAGCGAGTGGCTGGATCGGCTCGCTCCGAAGGCGCTCGCCGTTCTCGCCGTCGGGACCTGCGCCACCTACGGCGGAATCCATGCGATGTCCGGGAACCCGACCGGCGCCATGGGCGTGCCGGACCACCTGGGCTGGGGCTGGAAGTCGAAGGCCGGCATCCCGATCGTCTGCGTGCCCGGCTGCCCGATCCATCCCGACAATCTCGCCGAGACGATCCTCTATCTCCTCTACCAGGCGACCGGCGCGGCACCCATGATCCCGCTCGACGAACAGCTCCGGCCGACGTGGCTCTTCGGCGCCACCGTGCACGAGGGCTGCGACCGCGCCGGCTACTACGAGCAGGGCGAGTTCGCCACCGAGTACGGCACGCCCACGTGCATCGTGAAGCTCGGCTGCTACGGGCCCGTCGTCAAGTGCAACGTGCCGAAGCGGGGCTGGGTCGGCGGCGTCGGCGGTTGCCCGAACGTCGGTGGCATCTGCATCGGGTGCACCATGCCGGGCTTCCCCGACAAGTTCATGCCGTTCATGGACGAGCCGCCCGGCGCCAAGGTGTCGACGCGGATGTCGGGGATGCTCGGCAGCGCGATCCGGACCCTCCGCGGCTTCACCGAGCACACGATGGACGAGGAGCCCAAGTGGCGCCGCCGTGGCTCGCAGCTCACCACCGGCTACCGGCCAACCTGGTAAGGGGGAGGACCCGGAACATGACGACGGCAGTGAAGAAGTCCGACGGCCTGGTCGAGATGAACTGGGATCCGGTCACCCGGATCGTGGGCAGCCTCGGCATCTACACCAAGATCGACTTCTCGAAGAAGATCGTCGCGGAGTGCCACAGCACGTCGTCGATCTTCCGCGGGTACAGTATCTTCATGAAGGGGAAGGACCCGCGCGATTCCCATTTCATCACGAGTCGCATCTGCGGGATCTGCGGTGACAACCACGCCACCTGCTCCTGCTACTGCCAGAACATGGCCTACGGCGTGAAGCCGCCGCATCTCGGCGAATGGATCGTCAATCTCGGCGAAGCAGCCGAGTACATGTTCGATCACAACATCTTCCAGGAGAACCTGGTCGCGGTCGACTTCTGCGAGCGCATGGTGAAGGAGACCAATCCGGGCGTGCTCGAGAAGGCGAACAAGAGCGCCGCGCCCAACGCGGACAAGCACGGCTACAAGACGATCGGCGACATCATGCGCGCGGCGAATCCGCTCGAGGGCGAGTTCTACCGCGAGGCGCTGCAGGTGAGTCGCTGGACCCGGGAGATGTTCTGCCTGATGGAGGGCCGGCACGTCCATCCGTCGACGCTCTATCCCGGCGGGGTCGGCACGGTCGCGACGGTGCAGCTCTTCACGGACTACCTGACGCGCCTGATGCGCTACGTCGAGTTCCTGAAGCGCTGCGTGCCGATGCACGACGACCTGTTCGACTTCTTCTACGAGGCGCTGCCGGGATACGAGGAAGTCGGCCGGCGCCGGATCCTGCTCGGCTGCTGGGGTTCGTTCCAGGATCCCGAGGCGTGCAACTTCAAGTACGGCGACATGACCGACTGGGGCCGGAAGATGTTCGTCACGCCCGGCATAGTGGTCGACGGCAAGCTGGTCACCAACGATCTCGTCAAGATCAACCTCGGAATCCGCATCCTCCTCGGTCACTCCTACTACGAGGACTGGGAGGACCAGGAGATGTTCGTCACCAAGGATCCCCTCGGGAACCCGGTCGACCGCCGCCATCCGTGGAACCAGCACACGATCCCGCGCCCGCAGAAACGCGACTTCGACGGTAAGTACAGCTGGGTGATGGCACCGCGGTGGTTCGACGGCAAGGATCACCTCGCTCTCGACACGGGCGGCGGCCCCATCGCCCGCCTGTGGTCGACGGCACTCTCGGAGCTCGTCGGCAGCAAGGACCGGCCGACCAACGGCTACGTCCAGGCGACCGGCAAGAGCGTCGTGATCAACCTGCCGAAGAGCGCGACCCGGGGGCCGGTCACGTTCGAGTGGAAGGTCCCGAAGTGGTCGAACACGATCGAGCGCGACCGCGCCCGCACCTACTTCCAGGCCTATTCCTGTGCCTGCGCGCTCTACTTCATCGAGCAGGCGCTCAAGGAGGTGCGTGCCGGGCACACCAAGACCTGGGAGCCCTTCAAGGTGCCGAGCGATGCCATCGGCTGCGGGTTCACCGAGGCGGTGCGCGGCGTCCTCTCGCACCACATGGTGATCCGGGGCGGCAAGATCGCCAACTATCACCCGTACCCGCCCACGCCGTGGAACGGGAATCCGCGCGACATCTACGGCACGCCCGGCCCGTACGAGGACGCGGTCCAGAACACGCCGATCTTCGAGGAGAACGCTCCCGACAAGTTCAAGGGCATCGACATCATGCGCTCCGTGCGCAGCTTCGATCCCTGCCTGCCGTGCGGCGTGCACATGTTCCTCGGCCACGGACGGGTCCTCGAGCGAATCCACTCACCATCGGCGTTGAACAATGCGTAGCGCCGATCAGATGGGTTCGAAGCGCGTACAGCCCGTGGTGGGAGTGGCACCCGTAGCCCCGCGGCGAAATCTTCGCGAGACCGGTGGTCGTATCGAGCGCCTTCTCGAGGAAGTGCGCTCGATGGCGAGCCCTCCCGCCTGGGGACGGGTCGAGGAGCTCCTGCGAGTCGTCCTCGATCTCTACACCGGCGGCTTCGAGCGCATCCTCGCCATCGTGGGAGAGGAGAGGGACGAGGAAGGCTCGACCGCCGCGCCGCTGCTCAGGCGACTCGCCGATGATCGGCTGGTGGCGAGCCTGCTCGTCCTGCACGGGCTTCACCCCGACGATCTGGCGAGCCGCGTCCAGAAGGCGCTCCTCCGCGTCCGTCCCTATCTCGGCTCGCACGGCGGCGACGTCGAGATCGTCGAGGCCGACACGCACAGCGGCGTCGTGCGGCTGCGGATGAGGGGGAGCTGCGACGGATGTCCGTCGTCGGCCATCACCGTGAAGCTCGCGGTCGAGGGGGCGATCAGGGAGCTCGCCCCCGAGGTCTCGAGGATCGAGGTGGAGGGAGTCACCGACGGTGCCCAGGATCCGGCGCCCGCCGGCAACGGGCACGGGCCGCTCGATTCCCGCTGGGTGAGGCTGGAAGCCGGCGTTCCGTCGGAGCCCGAGCGGCTCGCGGTCCGTGACGTCGCCGGCACCCGGCTCGTTCTCTGCCGCGTCGAGCAAGGGCTCTATGCCTATCGCGACGCCTGTCCCGGATGTGGCTCCGCGCTCGGGAAAGGGCGGCTCGTCGGCGCGGTGCTCACCTGTGCCACCTGCGAGCGCCCCTACGACGTGCGCCACGCCGGGCGATCGCTGGCGAGCGAGGACCTGCACCTCGCGCCGGTACCGCTGCTCGAGCGCGAGACGGGCGTCGAGGTCGCGCTCGGGGGGACGGCGGCGTGAGCGAGGACGACAGCGGCCCGGAAGAGCACGGGGCGGCAGCGGCGCCGGTCGGCGTCCTGCGCGGTTTGCTCGACAAGCAGCGCAAGGCCGTTCCCGGAGAACGGTGCGAGATGTGCGCGACGCCGATTCCGGACGAGCATGCGCACGTCGTGAATGTCGAGAGCCGCAACCTCCTCTGCGCCTGCCGGGCCTGCTACCTCCTCTTCACCGGCGCGGGCGCCGCCCAGGGCAAGTTCCGCGCCGTACCGGACCGTTTTCTCTACGCCCCGTCGTTCGCGTTCGGCGAGGCACAGTGGGACGCGCTCCAGATCCCCGTTCGCATCGCGTTCTTCTTCTTCAATTCGTCCCTCGGCCGGGTCGTCGCGTTCTATCCGAGCCCTGCCGGCGCCACCGAGTCGCTGCTGCCGCTCGAGGCGTGGCAGGAGCTCGGGCAGTCGAACCCGCTGCTCGGGACCCTCGCGCCCGACGTGGAGGCGCTGCTCGTCTACGGACGGCGGGACCGGGAAGGCTTCGATTGCTTCATCGTCCCGATCGACGCCTGCTACGAGCTCACCGGCGTCGTCCGCCTGCGCTGGAAGGGATTCGACGGCGGAGAGGAGGGGTGGCGGGAGATCGAGGGCTTCTTCGACCGGCTCCGGGCGAGGAGCCGTGAGGTTCCGGACGAGCGGTCGCGATGAGCGAGCTCGCCTTCGCGATCCTCGGCGCCCGCCCCGAGCCGTACGCGGCGGTTCCCACGATGGTGTTCCGCCTGCGCGTGGATGCGAGCGGCGGCGAGACCATCCACACGCTCGCGCTGCGCTGCCAGATCCGGATCGAGCCGCAGCGCCGCCGCTACGCCGCGGACGAGGAGGCGTCGCTCGAGGAGCTGTTCGGCACCGCCGCGCGCTGGGGCGACACGCTGAAGCCGTTCCTCTGGACCCATGTCTCCACCATGGCGCCCGGCTTCACCGGGAAGGGAGAGGTCGACCTCGCGGTGCCCTGTACCTACGACTTCGAGGTCGCCGCCGCGAAGTACCTGCACTCCCTCGAGGACGGCGAGATCCCGCTGGTCTTCCTCTTCAGCGGCACCGTCTTCGCGAAGGGCGAGGAGGGCTTGCGGGTGACGCAGGTGCCGTGGGATCGTGAGGCGCGTTACCGTCTGCCCGTCGCGACCTGGCGCGAGCTCATGGACCGCTACTATCCGAACGCCGGATGGCTCCGGCTACGCCGGGACACCCTCGACGCGCTGCTGAGCCTGAAGGCGCGGCGCGCGCTGGCCACCTTCGACGAGGTCATCGATGCGCTCCTCGCCGAGGCTGGGGAGCACGCGGCGTGACGTTCGAGCACGCCCGGAAGATCGCCGACGCGGTGCTGTACGAAGGCTACGTCCTCTACCCGTATCGCGCCTCGGCGCGAAAGAACCGGTTGCGCTGGCAGTTCGGCGTGCTCGCGCCACGTAGCTGGTCCGAGGCAGGCGGGGGCGAGGCCTGGTGGATGCAGACCGCCTGCCTGGTCGAGCCCCGCGCGGAAGCGCGCCTCACCGGCAGGATCCGCTTCCTCCACGTCCTCGCGCGCACCGTGGAAGAGCTCTCGGATCCCGGCAGCGAGACCTTCCGGCCCGTCGACTCGCTCGACGTCGGCGGACGTCTCTGGACTTCATGGGAGGAGGGCGTCGAGCGCGAGGTCGACTTCGACGAGGCCTTGCCGCTCGAGGGCAGCGGCGCCGAGCGGCTCGTCCGCTTCTCCTTCCCCGACGATCGCCGGGTGGAGTCCATCCGCGACGAGCAGGACCGGCTCGCCGGCCGCCTCGTGCGGACGCAGCGTCCGATCGCGGGCGCGATCCGCGTGTCGGTCGACCGCGTGGCGGGATCACGCCCGCTCCTCGCGGTGCGCGTCCGGGTCGAGAACCTCACCCCGATCGACACGCCGGGAGCGCCGCGGGAGCAGGCGCTCGGAGCGTTTCTCGTCGGGACCCACACGCTGCTCGCGGTCCAGGGCGGCGAGTTCGTGTCGTTGCTCGATCATGCGCCGTGGGCGGATGCCGCGGCCGCGGCGTGCGAGAACGTGCGGACGTGGCCCGTCCTCGTCGGGCCGGAGGGATCGCGCGACGTGATGCTCTCCTCGCCGATCATCCTGCAGGACCATCCCGAGATCGCGCCCGAGAGCGCGGGAGATCTCTTCGACGCCACGGAGATCGACGAGATACTGACCTTGAGGACGATGACGCTCACGGAGGAGGAGAAGCGCGAAGCCCGCGCCACCGACCCGCGGGCGGCCGAGATCATCGATCGCGTCGAGACCATGCCCGCGGAGCTGCTCGAGCGCCTCCACGGCGCCGTCCGCTCGGTGCGCCCGGTGACCGCGCCGGCGGCGGAGACCGCCCCGTGGTGGGACCCCGGGGTCGACGCGTCGGTCTCGCCGGAGACGGACCGGATCGAGGTGGCGGGCGTCGCCGTGGCACGCGGAAGCCGCGTGCGGCTCTGTCCCGGCGCGCGGCGCTCGGACGCGCAGGACATGTTCCTCGCCGGCCGGGTGGCCCGGGTCGAGGGCGTCTTCCTCGACGTCGAGGACAAGCGCTATCTCGCGGTGACGCTCGAGGAGGATCCCGGCGGCCGAGCTGCACCAGTGGCACGGGCGATATCTGTACTTCGCCCCCGACGAGGTCGAGCCCCTGGAGTCGCGGCCATGAGCCGCCGCGTCCTGGTGGCCGGGGTCGGGAACGTCTTCCTCGGGGACGACGGCTTCGGCGTCGAGGTCGCCAGGCGGCTGGCCGGGGACGCCTTCCCGCCGGGAGTCCAGGTGGCGGACTTCGGGATTCGCGGCGTCCACCTCGCCTACGAGCTGCTCCAGGGCTACGACACGCTGATCCTCGTCGATGCCGCTCCGCGCGGCGAGACGGCGGGGACGGTCTTCGTCCTCGAGCCCGACTTCGAGCATGCCGACAGCCTGGAGCGTGGCGCGAGCGGCTTCGTGCTCGATGCCCACGGCATGGATCCGGAGATGGTCCTCGGCATCCTCGCCGACCTGGGCGGCAAGCGGCCGCGGGTAGTGATAGTCGGTTGCGAGCCGGCGGAGGTGAGGGAGCACATGGGGTTGTCCGCGCCCGTTGCGCGCGCGGTCGACGACGCGGTACGGGTGGTGCGCGAGCTGGTCGAGCAGGAGTGCGGGCACGAGCCCGCCGGGCGTGAGACGACGAGCGAAACGGAGGTGGAAAAATGATCGGTCGCATACTGGGCACGGCAATCTTCCTCGGCGTGGCGTACGTGGTGGTGACGTCGCTTCCGGACGTCGCGCGGTACTTGAAGATCCGCGACATGTGAATGGCCCGATACCGCATCGTGCCGGAACGGTCGCGGATCGAGGCGGAGGCGCGCTCGAGCCTCCACCCGATCCGCGTCGAGACCGCCGGCCTCGAGGGCTACTTCGAGGCCGAGGTGGCCGGCGATCGCTTCGATCCATCGGTGGTGCCGAGCGGGCGCGTGGAGATCGACGCCGAGCGGTTGAAGACGGGCAACGGACTCTACGATCGCGAGCTCGAGCGCCGGCTCGAGACGCGGAAATACCCGCGTATCCGTGGCGAGGTCAGAGGGATGCGCGAGGTCGATTCCGGGCGCCGCTATGTCGTGCGCGGCGATCTCACCTTTCACGGGGTGACGCATCCCGTGGAGGGTGAAGTGGGGCTGCGGAGCCTGGACGAGCGGACCGTCGAGATCGAGGGCCAGCAGGTCATCGACATGCGGAACTTCGGGCTCGAGCCGCCGCGACTTCTGATGCTGAAGGTGGAGCCGGAGGTCCGGGTGCGCGGGTCGCGTGGTGGCCCAGCGCGAGGGGTGACGGCGATGTGCCTCGGCATTCCCGGCGAGATCGTCGACGTCCGCCAGGACGACGGCCTCAGGGTCGGGCGCGTTCGCTTCGCGGGCATCACCCGGGACGTCTGCCTCGACTACGTGCCGGATGCCACGGTCGGGGAGTACGTGCTCGTGCACGTCGGCTTCGCCATCTCGCGGATCGATCGCGAGGAGGCGGCGCGCGCCTACCGCGTGCTCGAGGAGATCGGGCAGACCGCGGAGCTGACGGCGGACCGAGGGCCGCTGGACGAGCCGCCGTGAGGTACCTCGACGAGTACCGCGACGGCGACCTCGCCGCCGCCCTGTCACGTGAGATCGCCGCCACCGCGACGCGCCCGTGGGTGCTGATGGAGGTGTGCGGGGGACAGACGCACTCGATCGTCCGCTACGGCATCGACCGGATGCTGCCGCCCACCGTCGAGCTCGTGCACGGACCGGGCTGCCCGGTCTGCGTCACCTCGCTGGAGATGATCGACCGCGCCCACGCGATCGCGAGCCGCCCGGAGGTCGTCTTCACGTCGTTCGGGGACATGCTGCGCGTGCCGGGGTCACGCGGCGACCTCCTCACGCTGAGAAGCCGCGGCGCCGACGTGCGAGTCGTGTACTCTCCCCTCGACGCGTTGCGCATCGCACGGGAGAACCCGCAGCGCGAGGTCGTCTTCTTCGGCATCGGCTTCGAGACCACGGCGCCCGCCAACGCGATGGCGGTCCATCAGGCGAAGCGCCTGGGCGTGCGCAACTTCTCGATGCTCGTGTCGCACGTGCTGGTACCGCCGGCGATCGCCGCCATCCTCCAGACGTCCGGCAACCGGGTGCAGGGCTTTCTCGGGCCGGGCCACGTCTGCGCCGTGATGGGCTACCGGGAGTACGAGGCCCTGGCCGCCAGCTATCGCGTACCGATCGTGGTCACGGGATTCGAGCCGGTGGACCTGCTCGAGGGCGTTCTCATGACCGTGCGCCAGCTCGAGGAGGAGCGGGCGGAGGTGGAGAACCAGTACGTGCGTGCGGTGTCCCGCGAAGGAAACCGCGCCGCGCGGGACGTCATCTTCGAGGTCTTCGAGATCGCCGACCGCAAGTGGCGCGGGGTGGGGGCGATCCCGAAGTCCGGCTACCGCATCCGCTACGAGTACCGGGAGCACGACGCCGAGAAACGCTTCGACGTGGACGCCATCGAGACCGAGGAGTCCTCGCGCTGCATCAGCGGTCTCATCCTGCGCGGCCTGCGCAAGCCGTCGGACTGCCCCGCCTTCGGCCGGGACTGCAACCCGCAGCATCCCCTCGGCGCCACCATGGTGTCCGCCGAGGGCGCCTGCGCGGCGTACTACCAGTACGGTCGCTACCTCGAGTCGGCGCGCGCGGAGGCAACGCGACCGTGAGCGCGACGACACGCAGCGCAGCCCCGTCTCCATCACCGCCCGGGATGCAGGAGGCGATCCTCCGCAAGGCGCACGAGAGCGCCGGCACCACGGTCCGGTTCTTCGAGGAGAACGCCGAGGCGCTCGAGGGCTGCGCGCGGGCGCTCGCGGCCCGTCTGGAGGCGGCGGGCGCCTCTGGGTCATGGGCAACGGGGGCTCCGCCTGCGACGCGCAGCACCTCGCGGTCGAGTTCATGCACCCGATCATCGAGAAGCGCAGGGCGTTCGCCGCCCACGCGCTCACGGTGGACACCGCGACGCTCACGGCGATCGGCAACGACAGCGACTTCTCCCGCGTCTTCGCCGTGCAGCTCGAGCTGGTGGCGGGCCGGGGTGACGCGGCGCTCGGCATCTCGACCTCGGGCGCCTCGGCCAACGTGAGCCGGGCGCTCAAGCGCGCGCGGGAGCTCGGGCTGCTCACGATCGGCTTCGCCGGCCGCGACGGTGGGCGCCTGCCCGAGGTGTGCGACTGGTGCTTCACGGTCCGGTCGTGGTCGATCCACCGCATCCAGGAGGCCCACACGGCGCTCCTCCACGTGCTGTGGGACCTCGTGCACGTCGCGCTCGGGGAGGACGATGTCCTCTGACGGGATGCCCTTCGCCGACTGCCCGCTTCCCGTCACGCGCGGCGAGGAGATCCTGCTCGCGCACGGGAGCGGCGGCAAGCTGACCGCGCAGCTGATCGAGCGGCTCTTCCTGCCCGCGTTTCGCAATCCCCTGCTGGAGGCGCTCGACGATCAGGCCATCGTCGCCGTCAACGGCTCGCGGCTCGCCTTCACCACCGACTCCTACGTCGTCACGCCGATCTTCTTTCCCGGCGGCGACATCGGCGAGCTCGCGGTCAACGGGACGGTCAACGACCTGGCCGTGGGAGGCGCCGTCCCGCTCTGCCTCTCGCTGGCCTTCATCCTGGAGGAGGGGCTCCCGCTGGGGGACCTGCAGCGGGTGGTCGAGTCGGCCCGGCGCGCGGCCGAGGGGGCCGGCGTCCAGATCGTGACCGGCGACACCAAGGTCGTCGGGCGCGGCAGCGGCGACAAGATCTTCGTCAACACCTCGGGCATCGGCGTCGTGCGGCCGGGGGTCGATCTCTCCTCGCGCCACGTGCGCCCCGGGGACGCGATCCTGCTCTCGGGCGCGATCGGCGACCACGGGATCGCCATCCTCTCGACCCGCGAGGGGCTCGGCTTCGAGGGCGAGATCGCCAGCGACACGGCGGCGCTCCACGAGCTGGTCGCCACCATGCTGCGCGCCTGCCCTGGCATCCACGCCATGCGCGATCCGACGCGCGGCGGCCTGGCCGCGACGCTCATCGAGATCGCCGGTCGGCGGGGTCTCGGCATGGAGGTGGACGAGCGCGCGGTCCCGGTGCGCGACGTCGTGCGTGGCGCCTGCGAGATGCTCGGCCTCGACCCGCTGCTGGTCGCCAACGAGGGCAAGCTCGTGGCCTTCGCCGCCGAGGAGGACAGCGAGCGCATCCTCGCGGCGATGCGCGCGCACCCGCTCGGACGGGGCGCCGTCCGCATCGGTCGCGTGGTCGACGACCACCCCGGCCTGGTCCTGCTGCGCACGCCGATCGGGGGCGACCGGGTGCTGGACCTTCCCTTCGGCGAAGCGTTGCCGAGAATCTGCTGAGGAGGGGCCGGACCGTGTGCCTCGGCATCGTCGGCCGCGTGACGGCGCTCTCGACCGCGCATCCCGACCTCGCCGAGGTGGACGTCGCGGGCGTCGTGCGCCCGATCAACGTCGGCCTGCTGGACGGGATCGGTCTGCAACCCGGCGACTGGATACTCATCCACGCCGGTTTTGCCATGGAGCGGATCGACCAGGAGACGGCGGAGCGCCATCTGGCCGCGCTGCGAGCGTACGTGGGAGAGCCCGAGGACGGTGACGAGGAGTTCGGATGAAGTTCCTCGTCATCTGGCGGATCGACATCGCGCTCCTCTCGCGTGACGTCCTCAAGTCGGTGATGACGATGCCGGACTATGCCGAGCCGCTCGAGCGCCAGGGCAAGGTGCTGGCGCGCTATCACATCCCGGGCTCGCACGGCGGCGCCTGGATCTACGACGTCACCTCGCACGAGGAGCTCGACATGCTCCTCGCGCGCTCGCCGGTCTTCAACTTCTCGCACTACGAGGTCACGCCGCTTGCCGACATGGTGCCGCCCGGCGGCCGGCCGGCGGGGTAGGGCGGATGCTCGAACCCTTGGTCGATCGCGAGGCCGCGCGCGGCGGCCATCGCATCGCTCGACGGGTGCGACTGGAGGGGATCGTCCAGGGCGTCGGCTTCCGGCCGTTCGTGCACGCGCTGGCAACGCGGCTCGGTCTCGCCGGTCTCGTCACCAACGACACGCGCGGCGTCGTCATCGAGGTCGAGGGCGCCGAGCCCGACGTGACCTGCTTCCTCGCGCGCCTGGAGAGCGACGCGCCGCCGCTCGCCGCGCTCACCCGCATCCGCGTCGGCTCGATCACGGCCCGCGGGCGCTCCGGCTTCGCGATCGTCGCGAGCCGATCCGGGGGTGCGCGCGGCGTGCCCGTGTCCCCCGACGTCGGGACCTGCGACGACTGCCTGCGCGAGCTGTTCGATCCCGGTGACCGCCGCTACCGCTATCCGTTCATCAACTGCACGAACTGCGGCCCGCGCTTCACCATCGTCCGTGGCGTTCCGTACGATCGCCCGCTCACCACCATGGCGGGATTCGCGATGTGCGGCGCTTGCGCGCGCGAGTACGCCGAGCCGGCCGACCGTCGCTTCCATGCCGAGCCGATCTCGTGCCCGGCGTGCGGTCCGCGGCTGCGGCTCGTCGATCGCCTCCGCGTGGAGCGGATCGGCGATCCCATCGCGGAGACCGCCGCGCTGCTCCGCGCCGGCGCCGTGGTCGCGGTGAAGGGACTCGGCGGCTATCACCTCGCGGCCGCGGCGGACCACGAGGCGGCGGTGGCAGCGCTGCGTTCGCGCAAGCACCGCGAGGACAAGCCGTTCGCCGTCATGGTGCCCGACGTCGCCGCTGCCCGCAGCCTCGCCGACCTGTTGCCGGCCGAGGAGGCGGCGCTCGCCGGCGCCCGGCGGCCGATCGTCCTGGTGCGCCGCCGTCCGGATGCTGCCCTCGCCCGCGCCGTCGCGCCGGGGAACCGCTCGGTGGGGCTGATGCTGCCCTACACCCCGCTGCATCATCTCCTGTGCCGGTCGGTGGGCGCGCCGTTCGTGCTGACCAGCGGCAACGTCTCCGACGAGCCGATCGCCTACCGCGACGAGGACGCGTTCGAGCGCCTCGCCGGCATCGCGGACGCCTTCCTCACTCACGATCGACCGATCCAGGTCCGTACCGACGACTCGGTCGTTCGCGTGCTGCGCGGACGGGCGGTGCCGATCCGCCGCTCGCGCGGCCATGCTCCTGCGCCGCTCGTGCTGCCAGGGCGGGTGCGCCGTCCGATCCTGGCCTGTGGCGCGGAGCTGAAGAGCACCTTCTGCCTCGCGAAGGATGGCTCGGCCTACGTCTCCCATCACATCGGCGACCTCGAGAACTACGAGACGCTGCGCGCCTTCACCGAGGGCATCGCGCACTACCGCCGCCTCTTCGACGTCGCGCCCGAGGTCGTGGCCCACGACCTCCACCCCGAGTACCTCTCGACCAGGTACGCGCTCGGGCTGGACGACGTCGCGCTCGTCGGGGTGCAGCACCATCACGCCCACGTCGCGGCGTGCCTCGCCGACAACGGCGAGGAGGCGCCGGCGATCGGGGTCGCGCTCGACGGCCTCGGGTTCGGAGCGGACGGGACGCTCTGGGGAGGCGAGTTCCTGGTCGCCGACCTGGCGAGCTTCGAACGCGCGGCGCACCTCGAAGCCGTCCCCCTGCCGGGCGGGGTTGCGGCGATCCGACAGCCCTGGCGCATGGCGGCGGCGTACCTCGCGGCCGCGTTCGGTGAGTCCATCCCGCCCGCGCTGGAGGTCGTCCGGCGCCATGGCGAGCAATGGACGCGTGTGCTCCGCGTCGCCCGGATCGACGCGCTCGCCCCGCGGACGTCGAGCGCCGGCCGCCTCTTCGACGCGGTCGCGGCGATCCTCGGCGTGCGCGACGAGGTCCACTACGAGGGCCAGGCCGCGGTCGAGCTCGAGCAGCGGGCGGACGAGTCGGAAACGCGCGCCTACGCGGCCGGATGCTCCGGCTCGGTACCCCTCCGCATCCGGGGGGCCGATCTCGTGCGGGCGGTGGCCGAGGACCTCGGTGCGGGTACCCCGGCGCCTGTCGTGGCCGCGCGCTTCCACAACGGGCTGGCGCGTACGATCGTCCAGGTCTGCGACGCCATCCGTGCCCGGCACCGGCTCGGGACGGTGGCGCTCAGCGGCGGCGTGTTCCAGAACGTGCTCCTCGTCGAGCGCACCGTGCGCGGACTCGAGGAGACCGGTTTCCGCGTGCTCACCCACGTGCGCGTTCCCTGCAACGATGGCGGGATCAGCTTCGGGCAGGCGGCGGTCGCCGCGGCACGCGACCGTCGTCCCGGATCCATTTGAGGAGGTCCTCGAACATGCGTGCACTGATCGGCTTCGCCCTGGGCTATGCGCTCGGGGCCAGCATGAGCTCCGAACGAATCGACGAGCTGCGGCGATCCTGGAAGACCATCGCGGAGTCGGAGGAGTTTCAAGGCGCAGCCGCGAGCGCGAGGGCGTTCGTGGAGAACGCCCTCAGCCAGGGCGGCGGCCGGCTCGCCGGGCAGCTGCGCGAGCTGGGCGCGGGCGAGAGGCTGCGCGGCCTCGTCGAAGGCGGTGAGCTGCGCGCGGCGTGGAATCGGATATCCGACTCGAAGGAGCTGCACGGTCTCGTCTCCACCGGATCTGCCTTGATCGGTGATGCGGTGGCCCGGGCAACGAGCCCGCGATCCCGATCCGGTCATGCATGAGCTGGCCATCACGGAGAGCATCGTGTCCAGCGTGGCAGAGCGCGTCGCCGGCAGGCGGGTGACGCGGGTGGTGCTCGAGATCGGCAAGCTCTCGGGCGTCGTGCCGGATGCGGTCCGCTTCTGCTTCGACCTCTGTGCCGAGGGCACCGGGCTGGCCGGTGCCCGGCTCGACATTGTCCAGCGCTCGGGCCGCGCGCGCTGTCGCACCTGCGGAAGGGAATGCGAATTCGAGGATCCGCTCGCGCTGTGCGGGTGTGGCAGCGCCGACCTGGACGTGCGAGAGGGGCAAGAGCTGCGGATTCGAGAAGTGGAGGTCCTCTGACATGTGCGCCACCTGCGGCTGCTCGGACCACGCCGACCCGAGCGTCACCTCGCTCGAGCCGCAGCACGAACCTGACCATCCCCATCCGCACTCCCACGAGCACGGGCACGACCACCATCACGACGCCGAGGACGTGCCGCACGTCCACGCGCGCCCGGCTCCTCGCATCGTGCGGATCGAGCAGGACGTCCTGGCGAAGAACGATCGTCTCGCCGAGCACAACCGCGGCTGGCTCGACGGGCGGGGAATCCGGGCGTGGAACCTCATGAGCTCGCCCGGCGCGGGCAAGACGACGCTCCTCGAGCGCACGATCCGGGACCTGGGGGCCGCGCTTCCGATGTCCGTGATCGAGGGCGATCAGGCGACGCTGCGCGACGCCGAGCGCATCCGGGCGACGGGCTGCCCGGTGGTGCAGATCAACACCGGCAGTGGCTGCCATCTCGACGCCGCGATGCTCGCCGAGGGCCTCCGGCAGCTCGATCCCCCGATGCATTCGATCCTGATGATCGAGAACGTGGGCAACCTGGTGTGCCCGGCGCTCTTCGATCTCGGCGAGCACACGAGAGCCGTCATCATGTCGGTGACCGAAGGCGAGGACAAACCGCTCAAGTACCCGCACATGTTCCGCGCCAGCGAGGTGATGGTGCTGAGCAAGGTCGATCTGCTCCCGCACCTCGAGTTCGACGTCGCGGAGTGTCTCGCCCACGCCCGCCGGGTGAACCCGCGCCTCGAGATCGTCGAGGTCTCCGCCACCCGCGGGGACGGCCTCGAGGACTGGTACGACCTGCTTCGCCGCGGCCGCCAGCCCTAGGCCAGCACGCGGGCCAGGAACTCCGTCATGTCCTGCCACGACCGGCGATCGGCCTCGGCGTCGTAGCCGAGCGGAATGCCGTAGCGCTTGCCGTTCTCGCTGGCCTCCGGGTTGGTGAAGCCGTGCAGCGCGTTCGGGTAGGCGACGAAACGGTAGTCGGCTTTCGCGTGATCCATCTCCTGCTTGAACGCGCTCACCTCGCCCTCGGAAACGAGGCTGTCGGCCGCCCCATGGCACACCAGCAGCTTGGCCTTGACGCTTCCGGGGGCCGGCTTGTGAAACGAGCCCAGCGCGCCGTGGAAGCTCACCACGCCGCGCAGCGGCATCCCGATCCTGGCCGCGTGCAGCACGACGGCGCCGCCGAAGCAGTAGCCGATCGCGGCGATCCGATCCCGATCCACCTCCGCCCGTGACGCGAGCAGATCGTAGCCCGCCCGGAATCGCTCCTCGCCGGCTTTCATGTTGCCGAGGACGCCGTTCATCAGGGCACCGGCGTCGCCCGGGTTGTCGGCGACCGAGCCGTCCCCGTACATGTCGACCGCGAGCGCGCCGTAGCCCAGCTCGGCCAGCATGCGCGCGCGGCGCCGGATGTAGTCGTTCAGCCCCCACCACTCGTGCACGACCAGCACGCCGGGACGCTTTCCCTGCTTGGTCGTGTCGGTGGCGAGATACCCGCGCAGCGACGTGTCGGCGGCGCTGTACGTGACGGGCTCGGCGTGGATCGCGTCGGGCATCGCTCGATCCTCCTCGGATGGAGCACGAGCGATAGTGCCGGCGGGGATCCCGGTCAAGCTGTTGCGCGGCGCGTGCTCTCGGATCGGGAGACTTCGCGCGCGTGGCCGATGATCACCCACAGCCACCCGAGCAACACGGCGGCGCCGAAGAGACCAACGCCCAGCGTCATCCAACCCAGCTGGCGGGTGTGTTCGGCCAGAGGTTCGAGCGGGCGTCGCGCCCGTTCCTCGGCCTCCTCGACCACGACGATCCACTGGTCGCTGTCGTCGGTGGTCCAGCCGGCCAGGTAGAGGCGGTGATCGAGCGGATCTTCGAGGCGCTCGGCGCCGAACGGCCGGGGGCGGAAGCCGAGTCCCGGCCATTTCATCGGCGGCTGCCCGGGCGCGAGCGGGTTCTCGGGGTGCAGCACGATCTGATCGCGGTCGTTGATCACCACCACCCGGAGCCCGAGCCCGTCGACCTCCGGCGAGTCGGGTCCGGCGAGCTGCGGCACGTCCTGCACCCAGCGCCGGAGGTCGGCGAGGGTGACGCTGGCGACCAGGACGCCCGACGGCGTGCCGCCCTCGGAGCCCGCCCGCCAGATTGGCGTGGATACCGCAATCATCTCGGGGGCTTCCTGGGACCTGGAGACGTAGGGCTCGGAGATGTGGGTCGCGCGGATGGGGCCAGCCTCCGGCGTGCCGCCGTGGAACCAGTCACGGTCACGGAACGCGCTGCCGACGACGCTGGGAT
The DNA here is from genome assembly GCA_963815115.1 of uncultured delta proteobacterium. Lineage (GTDB taxonomy): Bacteria > Desulfobacterota > Binatia > DP-6 > DP-6 > CAVQLX01. Next base: position 857,384 of record CAWFFN010000009.1, read on the forward strand.
CGAATGGAGCGCGCGCCTGGATGCGCCCGTCGGCATCGGCGAGCGCCCAGCTCGAGATGCCGGTGCGGGTGAGGCGCGTGCGCATCCGCTCCAGCCGCTCGCCGATCGCCTGCCAGTTGCCCTGCGCGAACGCCTCGCGCATCTCGTCGCGTCGGGCCGTGCGCTCGACGACGTCTCGCGCGGTGGCGAGCTGGCGCTTCAATGCCTCGGACACCCAGTGCGCCGCCGCCAGGTTGGTCTGCATGGTCTGGCGCAGGATGGCGTCCTGCGCCCCGGTGATCGCGCGCCGCGAGCGCCCGAGCTGCCACGCCGATGCCGCGACACCGGCGACCGCGAGGAGGATCAATGCGACGGTCACCGCATAGCGCCGCCGCTCGCGACCGCGCCGGGCATCGGCCGCTGCCTGGCGTGCCGTCGCTGCGCCGGCGGCAGCCGCCCGCTCGGCCTCGACGGCGGCGCGGCGTGCCCCGAGCGCACGCAGGCGCCGGGCAAGCTCGGCGGCAGATTCGAGCCGGCGCTCGGGCGTGGCGTCGACGCAGGCGGTGATGTCGGCGCGCAGCAGCTCGTCGTCGACGCGACGCTCCCAGCCAACGCCCAGCGCGCCGCGCAGGCAGCCGGCCGCGAGCTGGTACAGCATCACTCCCAGCGCGTAGACGTCCGACTGCGTCGTCGCGGGGCTCCCCTCGAGCAGCTCGGGCGCCATGTAGAGCGGCGTGCCGCTGCTCGAGCCCCCGTCACTCGCCCGCGGGATCGTGAGGCCCGTCCAGGGGATGCCGCGCGCGGCCAGCAGCTCCGGATCGGTGACCAGCCCGATGCCGAAGTCGGCGAGCCGTGCCCGCGGCGCCCCGGCGCCGTCGCTGGCGATCAGGACGTTGGAGGGCTTCAGGTCCTTGTGCAGCACGCCGACGCGGTGTGCGGCGGCGAGGGCGTCGGCGACCTGGGCAACCAGCTCCAGCCGCGTGGCGAGCGGCACCTGCTCGAGGCCGCCCTGACGCTCGGCCCAGTCCACCAGGCTGCCGCCCTCGGTGTATTCCGAGTCGAGGAAGTACGGCGGCTCGTCGATGTGCCAGTCGAGGATGCGCGCGATGTCGATCCGGTCACCGAGGGTTTCCTTCAGGAGCCGGAACAGCGCGACCTCGCGCTTGAGTCCCCGGACCCGGTCGGACTGGAAGCAGAACTTGAAGACGCGCGTCTCGCAGATGGCCTCGTGCCGGGCCAGCCACACCTCGCCGAAGCCACCCTCGCCGAGGCGCCGCTCGAGCTTCCAGCCGTGCCGGCCGGGCACCTCCAGTCCGGCGGCCGGCCGCCAGCCGAGGATCTCCTCGTCGGCCGGGTGCACGTCGCGGGTCGCCTTCGCGGAGGACGGCGGCGGCTCGAGCGGGGAGAAGCCACGCAGACCGACCTCGAACACCTCGAGCGGCTCTTCGACGCCCTTGAAGCGATACGGTCCGTGCGCGAGCCACTCCACGCGCCCCACATCGTGATCGGGCACGACGTACTGCCGCACGGAATCGAAGGCGTGGGGAGTGAGGAGTATCTGCCCGGGCAGCGCCAGTCCCATCACTCGTGCGGTGGTGTCGACGGCGAGCCCGAGCAGGATCTCGTGGCCCGGCCCGCGCCCCTCGTCCATGAGCAGCGTCTCGCCGATATGGATGCCGATCCGTGCGCGCAGCGGGATGGCGGCGTCGAGTCGCGCCAGCTCCTGCTGGAAGGCGAGCGCGAAGAAGACCGCGTGCGAGGGCACGTCGAAGCTGGCGAAGAAGCCGTCGCCGGTGAAGTCGCGCTCGACGCCTTCGTGCTCGTGCAGCAGGCGACGGAAGAGCTGGTTGTGGCGCGCGATCGCCCGCGCGCCGTCCAGGTCGCCGAGACGCCGTTTCAGCTCGGTGGAGCCCGCGAGGTCGGTGAAGAGAAAGACCTGCAGGAGCCGTCGGGCGTCGCTCGCGACGGCGGGAGTGCTCATGCTCAGGCGCTTCCTGCCGGCGAAACATCGGCGAGCGTGCCGCGGCGCCGCGCCAGCTCCAGCGTCTTGGCGAGCGCGGCCCGGATCTCGTCACCGCCGACGATCTGCTTGTCGCGCAGCGCATACTCGAGCGCCAGGACCGTGAGGCCGATCTCGGTGAAGAGCTCGACGAAGCGCGGAGCGAACCCGCGCAGCCGATCGAGATCGGGCCCGAGCGCGGCCATGAAGGCGTCGAGGTTCAGCTCGAGCGCTTCCTCGGCGGGGGAGGGAGGAGGCGGCGCGGGCCGGCGCCGGTTGCGGATCAGACCGATGAGCGACCCCGCCGCGAGAGCGGCGAGCGGCAGGCTGATCGTGTCGACCGTCGTGAGCATCGTCCCTCCTCGGTGCGTCAGAAAGCAAGCCAGGTGCCAGGCTTGCGGTGAGCGGAAACGGGGCTCGTGCGTGCTCGGGACCCCTTTTCGGAGCTCGGGGGTGTCAACGGGGGTGGGCAGTCATTGCTAACCGCAGTTTACGGACTTCAGCTGTGATTGGATGGTGACCAGCGGGGAGAAGCGCCGCCCCGGATCTTCTGGATTGACATGTGAATCGGGATTCACTACGACGTGAATCGTGATTCACATGGTGGTTGTTTGCCCCGTGATCCGGGGCAGCGGAGGGTCGCGATGAGCATTCGCTACGCTGTCGACGGGCCCATCGTGGTCGTCACGATCGATAGGCCGGAGGTTGCCAACGCCATCGACCGGCCGACGGCCGAGGCGCTTGCCGATGCGTTCCGCCGCTTCGACGGCGACGAGGCGCTCTCGGTCGCGGTCCTGGCGGGAGCGAACGGGCGGTTCTGCGCCGGAGCCGATCTGAAGGCGATGCGCGAGGACGCTTCGCGGGTCACTCGGGTCGCTCCCGACGGCGAAGGTCCCGTCGGGCCGACGCGCATGCTGCTCGGCAAGCCGGTGATCGCTGCGGTCGAGGGCCACGCGGTGGCCGGGGGTCTCGAGCTCGCCGCGTGGTGTGATCTGCGGGTCGCGGCCGAGAACGCGGTCTTCGGGGTCTTCTGCCGGCGCTGGGGCATCCCGCTCATGGATGGAGGAACGATCCGCCTCGCGCGGCTCATCGGCCACAGCCACGCCCTCGACCTGATCCTCACCGGCCGTGGCGTGTCGGGAGAGGAAGCGCTCCGGATGGGCCTCGCCAACCGGCTCGTGCCACCTGGCCGGGCGCTGCCCGAAGCGATCGCACTCGCCCGCGAGATCGCGTCGCGGCCGCAGGGCGCGCTGCGGCATGACCGGCTGTCGTCGTACGAGCAGTGGTCCCTGGCGCTCGGGGAGGCGCTGCTCGGCGAGTTCCATCATGGAATCGCCGCGCTCGAGACCGGCGAGTTCCAGGGCGGCCTCGAGCGCTACGCGACCGGCAGCTGGCGACAGGGGCAGCTCACCTGACCCGAACGCGAACGCCGGTCACGCGCCGGCGGTAGGAGATGACGGCGATGGCGACACTGGCCGACGACCAGACCGTGATCCAGCGGATACTCGATCACATCGACAACAGGACCACCGATATCGGCGAGGCGAGCTGGCGCGAGCCCGTCGCGAACTATCTGTCGGAGTCACGGTTCGCGGCCGAGCTCCAGGTCCTGCGCCGCTTTCCGGTCCCGTTCTGTCCCTCCGCGGCCCTGCCGCAGAATGGATCGTATCTGGCGAGGAACGCGGCGCTCACGCCCATTCTCGCCGTGCGCGGCGCCGACGGCCGGGTGCGTGCCTTCCGCAACGCCTGCCGTCACCGCGGCACGCAGGTCGCGGCGGGTGCGGGGTGCGAGAAGGCGTTCGTGTGCCGGTACCACGGCTGGACCTACGGCCTCGACGGTGCGCTCCGCCACGTCCCGCACGAGCACGGCTTCCTCGGGCTCGACAAGAGCGAGCGCGGCCTGGTGGCGGTAGAATGCGTCGAGCGGCAGGGGCTGGTGTTCGTCGCGCAGGACGCGACACGGGCCACCGAGGAAGCGATCGACGGCCTGCCACCGCTGCTCGCATCGAGCTGGTCTTCGTTCGGCTCGAGCGAACGCGAGGTGCCTGCCAACTGGAAGGTCCTCGCCGAGGGTTTCCTCGAGGGCTACCACATCCGCTCGACGCACACGGAGACGTTCTACCCCGTCCAGTTCGACAACCTGAACGTCGTGGAGACGTTCGGCAGGAACAGCCGCGTCGCCTATCCGTACCGTGCGATCAACAAGCTGCGCACCGTGCCTCCCGCGGAGTGGTCGATCGACGGCAAGCTGACCTACGTCTACCACCTCTTTCCGAACATCATGGTGGCGACCTTCCCGGCGAGCCGCTTCGTCGCCGTTCTCGAGCCCCTCGCCATCGACCGGACCCTGCTCATCACCTACGTGCTGGCCAAATCCGGCGACGGCCTGCACGGCGCACCGGAGCCGGCGACGACCACCCGCGGTCTCGACCTGGTCGATACTGGCGCGGCCGAGGACAGGGAGGTCGCCTGCTCCATCCAGCGGAGCATCGCCAGCGGCGCCAACGAGTTCTTCGAGTTCGGCCGCTTCGAGGCCGCGATCGGCCACTTCCACCGCGCCCTCGACGCCGCGCTCGACGGATGAGCGCTCGGGCCGAGAAGGTCGGGCTCGCCGCCACGGCGGGTGCCGACGTGCAGGGAGCTGGTACGCGTGCGCGGCTGCTCCACGCGGCCGCGGAGGTGATCCGGGAAGGCGGATGGGGCTCGGCGTCGGTGGGCGCGATCGCCAGGCGAGCGGGTGTGGCGGCGGGAACGCTCTACCGCCACTTCCCGTCGAAGGCCGATCTGTTTCTCGAGGTGTTCCGGGCAGTCTCGGAGCGCGAGCTCGGAGCGATGCGGGCGTCGCAGGCTGCCCTGAAGGGGATCGGCGAGCGCTTCGACGCGGTCGTCGGGACGTACGCGAGCCGCGCCCTGCGCAACCCGCGTCTTGCCTGGGCGCTCGTGTACGAGCCGCTGGACGCGTCGGTCGATGTCGAGCGCCTCGCCTACCGGCGCACCTACTGCGAGGGAATGGCGGCGCTGATCCGTGAAGGCATCGAGGCCGGCACCATTCCCTCACAGGACGCGGATCTGGCCGCGGCCGCCGTCGTGGGCGTGATTGCGGAGACGCTCGTCGGTCCGCTCTCGCCGGTCACCACCGGGGGCGCCTCCGAGGAGACGATCGTGCGGGCCATCGTGACGTTCTGCCGTCGGGTCATCGGCTTGCCCGTGCAGGCCTGACGCCGGTCCTCTTCCCGGTGACCGCTCCCGGCGCACGGATGAAATCCCCACACGCCGCACCGATCGATGAGCGCGAGCATCGCGGGGGTGGCCCTCGGCCATCCGAGCTTCACCAGGGTCGCGCTCGAGCTCTCTCCCGAAGGTGCCGCCGCGCTCGGGATCGCGTGAGTCGGAACGACCATCGCGCACGTTGACCCCGGCGGCCGAGCCGCGCTAGGCACGCCTCCGGGCTCGGCCGTCATGAGAAGACACCTCGTCCGCCTCGCCATCGGGTCACTGGTCCTGGTTCGCACCGCCGGTGTGACGGAAGCCCAGGGGAACCCCGCGCCGGACTCCTATCTCTGCTACGAAGCCGCGATCGCCGCGGGACAGCCGAAGCTTCCTTCCGGATCGACGGCGATGGTGACGGATGCGCTGGGGGGTCCGCGGGCGTTCGACGTCACCAAGAGTTCGACGCTCTGCAATCCCGCCGGGGTGAACGGCGGTGGAATCGCGCACGGCGCGGTTCACGAAGAGGGCTTTGCGATCAGGACGCACGGCGGGGCGCCCCGGTTCGTCAAGTCCGACCACGTGACCGTCGATCGGTTCGCTCGCCGAACGCTCACGCTCACCAAGCCCACGTCGCTCCTCGACGTGACGCCGAGCGCCCCCGGCGCCACGCCGCCGGCGGCGTTCGGCAGCGATCCGACGAGCGATCCCGGCGTGAACCGGTTCACATGCTACAAGGCGAAGCTCGCCAGGGGCTCGTCCAGGTTCATCCCGCCTTCCCTGCCGGCCGTCGTCGACGACTTCTTCACCGGCGGCCAGCGGCTCCTGGCGAGGAAGGTGACCAAGGTCTGCAGCCCCGCCGACGTGAACGGCGAGACGCCTGGGGCCGAGGCGCGCGAGTCGTCGCTCGTCTGCTACCAGGTCACCCAGTTTCCCGGGTCGCCGCCGTCGAGCGCCCGGACCGTCTCGACCGACGGCGCCAACTTCGGCCCACACGTTCTGGGGGTCAGGAAGGTCGCCGAGCTCTGTGTTCCCGCCATCATCGATCCGCCTTCGACCGACGGTCCTCCGATCGTCGCACCCAGCAGCGTCTGGACCTGGGTCGATTTCGCCGACTCCGCCTGCGACGACGGCACGGCCACCGGCATCGGTGTGAACCTCACGGGCTCGCGAAACGTGCTCGTGTACCTGAACGGGGGCGGTGCCTGCTGGGACTACACGAGCTGCTACATCCAGAACCTCGCGGTGCACGGGCCCTTCGGCAAGCCGCAGTTCGACGCGTTCGCGGGCGGATTCGGCAACGGCACCATCTTCGACCGCCACCTCGCCGGCAACCCGTTCGCCGACTGGAACTTCGTGTTCCTTCCCTACTGCACCGGCGACCTGCACGGCGGCGACAACGTCGCGACCTACCAGAGCGGCCCGACGGTCAGGATGTACCACCACGTGGGTCACTCGAACGTGCTCGCCTTTCTCCGTCGCCTCGGACCGACGTTCCCCACGATCGACAGGATGGTGGTCTCCGGCGCGTCAGCCGGCGGCTTCGGTGCGGTGCTGAACTTCGCCGTGTTCCGCGACCGCTGGCCTGCCGGGAAGATGTACCTGCTCGACGACTCGGGTCCGTTCCTGGAGACGGGTGGAATCCCTCCCGCCCTGGTCACGGCTTGGTTCGCCAACTGGCACCTCGGCGACGTCACCGACCCGCTCTGCGGGGTCGCGTGCCGGACCGATCTCTCGCGCCTCATGCCCGCGCTCGTCTCCGGGTATCGCGCGGACCGGATGGCGCTGCTGTCGTCCGTGCAGGACGACGTCGTGCGGGCGTACTTCCAGCTCTCGGCGGCGGGCTTCCAGGCGGATCTCCTGCAGATGGCCGCGGATCGGCTCGACCCGACGACGACGTTTCGATACTTCTTCGTGGCGGGGGCGAGCCACACGATGGTGGGGGCCCCTGCGGCGTTCAGCCAGGACGGAGTGACGCTGCTGGACTGGATCGGCCAGCAGGTGAGCGACGATCCCGGCTGGGTTTCCGTCAAGCCGTGACCGGTCCGACCGTGGGGAGGCCAGATGCACGTGCGTGATCGAGTGTGCGTCGTGACCGGCGGCGCCAGCGGAATCGGACGCGCGCTCGCTCGCCGCTTCGCGTCCGAGGGCGCGCGTGCGGTGGTCGTCGTCGATCGCGACGCGGGCGGGGTGCAGGCGGTCGCCGAGTCGGTCGGTGGAGTCGGGATGCGGGCCGACGTCGCCCGCGAGGAGGACATCCACCGCGTGATCGACGAGGTCGAAACGAGCTGCGGGCCGATCGACCTCTTCTGCTCCAACGCCGGCATCCTCGTCGCCGGCGGTCCCGAGGTGCCGAGCGCGGAGTGGCAGCGCATCTGGGAGATCAACGTGATGGCGCACGTGCTGGCCGCGCGACATCTCGTGCCGCGCATGCTGGCGCGGGGCGGCGGCTACCTGCTGCAGACGGCGTCGGCGGCCGGGCTGCTCTCGCAGATCGGCTCCGCGCCGTACGCCGTGACCAAGCACGCCGCCGTTGCCTTCGCGGAGTGGCTCGCCATCACCTACGGCGACGGGGGCCTCAAGGTGTCGGTGCTGTGCCCGCAGGCGGTTCGCACCGCCATGACCGACGGCATCCCGAACGGCGGCGTCGCCGGCGTGGACGGGATGCTCGAGCCGGAGCTGGTCGCCGACGCCGTGATCGAAGGCCTGGCGGCGGAGCACTTTCTCATTCTCCCGCACCCGACGGTGGCCGAGTACGTGCGGCGCAAGGCGGAGGACGTGGAGCGCTGGCTGCGAGGGATGCGGCGGCTTCAGGCGCGCTTCGGCGAGTGATTCACGCGAAGCACACCCACAGGCGCTGCCAGAGCCAGTACGATCCCGTGATGCCGACGAGGTAGCTTCCCGCGAGCGCGACCCGCGGAACGAGTGCCGTGCGGGCGAGTGCTGCGAGCCCGGCCATCACGACGACGATGAAGGCCACCTGGCCGATCTCCACCCCGAGACCGAAGCCGACCAGCGCGCTGGCCACGGCGTGATCGGGAAGGCCCACCTCGGACAGCGCACCGGCGAAGCCGAGCCCGTGCACGAGGCCGAAGACCAGGGCGATGGCCGGCCCCTGCCACGCGGCGCACCGCTCGGCGGCGGGACTCCCGATGTCGAGCGCGACCAGGATCAGGCTGAGCGCGATGCACGCTTCCGCCGCTGGCGGATAGGCGTGAACCCAGCCGAGGGCGACGGCGGAGAAGCTCAAGGTGTGCGAGCAGGTGAAGGCCGTCTCGGTGAGGAAGACGTCACGCGGACGGCGCACGTAGAGGACGAGTGCCAGCAGGAAGAGCAGGTGGTCGATCCCCGTCGCGATGTGCACGAGGCCGAGGCGGACGTATTCCATGCCGACCTGGGTCCACGATTGCGCCGTCGGGATCACCCAGCCCGCGGCCGCCGGAGTCAGCACGCGCGACAGCACGGTGCCGTCGGCGCGCAGCACGCGCACGACCGCTTCGGTGAGGACGGGCCCGAGTCCGTCGATCGCCACGTGACGCCCGCCGAGACCGCCGTCGCAGCGCAGGCGGAAGGTGCTGACGTTCGCTTCGCTCGACTCTGGGGAGGCCTCGACCTTCGTGCACCCGTCCGGCAGCCGGGGACCGACCGCGGGCGCGGGCACCGTCGTCTTCCAGGTGGCGAGGACGGTGCCGCCTTCTCCTTCGCTCAGCTCGAGGTAGGCGGTCCGCATGCCGTGCGCGAGCAGCCCCGAGGCAGGACCGAGGGCGGCCAGCACGAGTCCGGCGGCCAGCGCGCGCCGCATCAGTCGAGCTCCTCGCTGCGCGGAAGCGCGACCGGGCCGTTCGCGGGTGACACGGTCAGCGGCCGGCCGTCGACCGTGATGCGATAGCGCGCGGCCGCCTGGCGAAGGAAGATCGCCGCGGCCTGCTTCTTGCGGGCGACCAGATAGGCGAGCGGCAGCCGTCCCTTGACGTCGTCGAAGCGTGCGGGCGCCTCTTCGGTGCGCCCGAGCACCTTGACTAGATGCCAGCCGTGGCGCGACCGGATCGGCTCGCTCCAGACGCCGGGATCGAGCCCGAAGACGTCGTCGGCGAAGCCGGTGCCGTACGCGGCCCCGAGATCATCGCGCGTGGTCGTCAGATCGCGCGGCAGCGGAAAGGCTTCGCCCAGCGCGGGTGGTGCGTTTGGTGACCTGGCCTCCGCGGCGACCACCTCGTCGCGCAACGCCTGCAGGCGATCACGACCCGCTGGTCCGGCATAGACGTGGATCAGGTGAACCTCGGCTGGACGCGTCCACGGGGTGCGCGCCGACTGGAAGAAGACGCGCAGCTCGTCCTCCGATGGCGCGCGCGATGCTCCGGCAAGGTCCTCGGCGAAGAACAGCACCTTCTGGATCAGGCGCTGCCGGACGACGTTGTCGTCGCGATCGAGCCCGAGGCGCAGCGCCTCGCGGTAGAGGATCTCGTCCTCGACGGCGCGCACGCGCACGTCGTGAACCTCGTCCGCATCGAGGGCCGGCTTCCCGAGGCGCTGCGCCTGCGCCTGCTCGAGGGCAGCGAGGCTGGCGCCGTCGATCGCGATGTCCCGTCGCGACGCGGGTCTGGGTGCGAGAGCGAAGATCAGCCCGCCGACCGCCAGGAACTGCACGAGCCGGCTGCGCCCGGCGATCCCCAGCACCTGTCCGAAGAGGGAGGGGCGCGGCTCCGGCGGGACGTGCGGCGTCGCGGTCTCGGCAGGCCGCGACGCCTTGACGAGATGGATCGAGGCCATCGGCGCATCCTGCACGCCGCGAGCGGAAGGGCAAGACTCGCGCCTCCCGGCGGGTCACCACACCTTCATCAAGCCGCCGAGGACCTGGTAGTCGAACGGCTCGGGATCCGTCACCGGCACCTCCACACCGCCCAGACCGTACCAGTTCCAGCCCAGATGAATCCGGAATCCCGGGGTGAACGTCAGGGTGGTGGTGCTCGGACCGCGGTGGTCGATGGCCTGGGTCAGGTTGGTCGATACGTACCACACCGTGTCGCCGATCGGGATCATGTCGTGCGGCGTGAAGTAGTAGCCCAGCGCCAGGTTGCCGAGGAACGTGCTGCGCGCGTTGAGCACGTTGACCGACTGGTTGCCGAAGGGAATGCCGAAGCCGGCGCCGCCGCGCGCGACGAACCCGGCCCAGGGATTGACCCAGAAGTTGTAGTACGGGGTCACCGCAGCCTGGCCCTGGTTGTTGATGACATCGCTCGTGGGCATGCGGAAGGTGACATCGAGCGATTGTGCCGAGTCCTCCGTCTCGGAGAGTGCGAAGCGCGGCACGACCTGCAAATCCGGGCTCGAGACGTGGTAGTCGTTACCCGGGATGCTGCCGCGGTTCGACAGGATGAGCGGGATGTCCCACCGGACCTCGAAGCGGCGGTTGAACGGCGTATAGATCGAGAGCGCGCTCGTCCAGTTGTCACCGTTGCCGGTGTCGTGGGCGTAGTTGAACGTCAGGATCCCGAGCCGGTAGAAGACGCCGTCCTGTGCGTTGAGCCAGCCCTGACGCGGCGCACCGTCCCCGTCCTGGCCGTTCGGGCCGCCGGCCCAGGGCTCGTCCCAGCCTTCCGTGAAGAACGTGCCCAACGGAAGCGGCTTCCAGCGTCCCGGCGCGTAGACGTCGCCGGAAAGCGAGTCCCAGACGACGCCGAGGAAGCTCATGTCCGATCGCGTGGTTCCCGCCGGCTGGCTGCCCGCACCGGTGGTGAGCTGCGCCCTGACCGGCGTGACTACCCCGAGGATCAAGGCGGCAACTGCGCCGGCTGCGACCCTCACCCTCGAACCTGCACCGCGTTTTGCCCTCATCACTCCCCCCTACCGCCGCGCTGCGGGCGTCCCGCACTCTCCAGACGCCGCGCCGATACCCCCGCGCGGACAGGCTGTCAAGCACATCTCCGGATTCGCTGAGTGCCGGGATTGCAAGACAGCGCGCCACCCGTTCGGGTGATTCACCCTGCGACGGTGCCGCGCGGCACAGGTGGTGGTGCTCCGCGGAACACACGTACGCCAGGGTTGAACGGCCACGTCGAGAACGCGGCCTCGCGACGACACGATGTCGGCGCTCGAGGCGACAACCGTTCCGGAAGACTCCGGAACACTGGAGGGAGTGATGAGGCATGAAAGCGGGGCCGTTACCCTGGGGCTGCTGTTGCTTGCATCGGGTGCCGTCGCAGGCGGCAACGAGGAGCACGGTGCGGTCACGGCGGCGGGCGGTGTTTTCGTTCCATACGACGGCAACGCGGGGCCGTCGGCCATGCTCGGCGCCGAAGGGCGCGTGAGCGATCACGTGAGCGTCGGGGGTGAGCTCGAGTACCGCCACTTCGACGCCGACGGAGTCGCCGGCACCACCGCCAGCGTGGACAGCCTGCATGCCCGCGCCCTCGTGCGCTACACCTGGCAGCCGGGGGTCGTACGGCCCTACCTCGGCGCCGGAGCCGGGCTCGGTGTGCACGACGTGTCCGGGAGCATTCGCGACCATGACGGCTACTTCAGCCTCAGCGGCACGGCCGTGAGCCTCGGGGTGCTCGGACTCGCCGGGCTCGACCTTCCCCTGGGGGATCGCTTCGCGCTGTTCGCCGAGGGCCGTCTCTCGGGAGACTTCGCGACCAACCTCGTGTCCGGCGCGCAGCTCGGCGGCATCTCCGGAATGAGCGGCGCGCGCATTCGCTTCTGACGTCGACCGATCGCCGAACCGGAGGCGGCGGTGGTCATCCACCGCCGCCCCGCCGGTTCCATCAGCCCGGATAGAGGACGATCTCCGTCGCCTTCACGGTGGCCCAGACCTCCTCTCCGGGGGCCAGGGCGAGCGCCTCCACGGCGGCCATCGTGACCTCGGCGACGACCGGAGGAGTGGTGGCCACGCGCACCCGTGCCACCACTCCTTCGACGTCGATCTCCTCGATCGAACCGCGCCACACGTTGCGTGGAGAGCCCTCGGGCCGCGTACGGAGCAGCGTCACGGCGCGCGGATGCACGGCCGCGAACACGTCGCCCACTACCTGGTCGGCGACGACGAGCGTGCCGCCGCCGTCGAGCGTGACCCGGCCGCCGTCGGCGCGGCCGCGGAACAGGTTGATGCCGGCGAGATCCGCCACCCACCGCGAGCGCGGACGGGCGGTCACTGCCGCCGGGGTTCCGGTCTGAACGATCCGCCCGTGCTCGAGTACGATCACCCGATCCGCCAGCGCGAACGCTTCCACCGGGTCGTGCGTGACCAGCAGGATGACGCCCTCGAACGACGTCAGGTGGCGGCGTAGATCCCGTTGCAGCTGTGCTCGCGCCTGGACGTCCACTGCCGCGAGGGGCTCGTCGAGGAGCAGGAGCCGCGGCTCGACGGCCAGCGCGCGGGCGAGCGCCACCCGCTGGGCCTGGCCGCCCGACAGTGCCGCGGGTTTCGCGTGGATGCGATCGCCGAGATCCATGCGCTCGAGCCAGCCGGCCGCGATGCGGTGCGCCTCCGCTCGACCTCGACCCCGGCACCGCAGACCGAAGGCCACGTTCTCGAGAGCCGAGAGGTGGGGGAACAGCAGCAGGTCCTGGAAGACGACGGCAACGGGCCGCTCCTCGGTCGGGACCGCCACGCCGGCGGCGACGTCCTCGAGGACCGCGCCATCCAGGACGATCCGCCCGTCGTCGAGCGCGACCAGTCCCGCCAGCACGTGCAGGAGGGTCGTCTTCCCGGAGGCGTTGGGGCCGAGCACGCCCACCGTCTCGCCGGCATCGACGTCGAGCTCGACGTCGAGTCGGAACGCGTCCCGGCCGACGTGCCCGTGCGCCGTGAGGCTCATGGCTGCTCGAGCCAGCGTCCCCGCAGCACGACGAGGATGGTGAGCGAGACGGCGAGCAGGACCAGGCTGAGCGCCATGCCCACTTCGGGGCGGCTCTCGAGCTCGACGTAGACCGCCAGCGGGATCGTCTGGGTGCGGCCGGCGAAGTTGCCGGCGAAGGTGATCGTGGCGCCGAACTCGCCGAGCGCGCGCGCCCAGCAGAGCGCGGCGCCGGCGGCGATCGAGGGACGCACCAGCGGGAGGGTCACCCGGCGGAAGACCGTCCAGCGGGTCGCGCCGAGCGTGCGCGCCGCGTCCTCCAGGCGCCGATCGAGCCCGCGCAGCACGCCCTCCATGGCGAGCACGAAGAACGGCATGGCGACGAACGTCTCCGCCAGCACGGCCCCGGCCGTGGTGAACGGAAGCTGGATGCCCAGGGGTTGCAGCCACTGACCGATCAGGCCACGCCGCCCGAAGACGGCGAGCAACGCGACGCCGCCCACCACGGGCGGCAACACCACCGGCAGGAGGGTGAGCGCACGCAGCAGCGCACGGCCCGGAAACGTGCCCCGCGCCTGGACCCAGGCGAGCGGCAGGCCGAGCGTCATGGACAGGATGGTAGCGGCCAGCGAGCACACCAGGGAGAGCCGCATCGCCGTCAGCGCCTCCGGGGCGAGAAGCACGCGCGCGAGATCCAGCCAGGGAGCCCGCCACAGGAGGCCCACGAGGGGGAGGACGAACAGGGCGGCGCCGAGCGACGCAACGACGGCGGCGACCGGCGGCACGCCCTCGCGCCGCGGCTTCACGGCGCGACGAACCCGGAGCGCTTCAGGACGCGCTGCCCGGCCACCGCCAGGACGTAGGCGACGAAGGCCCGCGCGCCTGCCGCGTTCGGCGCCGCTTTGAGCGTTGCGATCGGGTAGCTCGCGATCACGTTGTGCGCCTCCGGAATGGCCACCGCCTCGACCCGGTCTCCGCCCGCGATCACGTCGGTGGTGTAGACGATGCCGGCGTCCGCCTCACCCATCGCGACCCGCATCAGCACCGCCTTGACGTCCACCTCGCTGCTCGCTTCGGGCCGGGGCACCCCCGCCTTGGCGAAGGCCTGCGTCGCATAGCGACCCACCGGGACTTCCGGTGCGGCGAGCGCGACCGTCATCCCGGCGCGGCCGAGATCGGCGAGGCTGGTGACGTGCTTCGGGTTCCCCCGCGGCACGACGATCGTGAGGCGGTTGCGGGCAAACGTCTGCGGCGTGCCTGTGACGTCGCCCGCGTCGACCGCCTTCTTCATGTTCTCCTCGTCGGCGGAGGCGAACACGTCCCCGGGGGCGCCCTCGACGATCTGCCGCGCGAGGGTCGAGGAGCCCGCGAAGTTGAAGTCGACCTTCGTTCCCGGGTGCGCCGCCTCGAAGTCGCTTCCGATCGTGCGGAACGCCTCGGTGAGCGAGGCGGCAGCGAAGACCGTCAGGTTCTCGGTGCGCGCGCTCGACGCCGCGAGCAGCGACAGCGCGAGAAGACCCCAGCATCCGATCGGGAGGCGCGAGGATCGTGTGGTAGGCACCTCAGCGCGACTAGCAAGTGGAAATGGCGTCGGCAAGGGAGGGCCGACACCGTGTCCGCGTCCGAAGCGCCGGCGAGGGCTCCGGGGACCGACCGATATTGGGCTCTTTCCGGCCCCGGGGCGACACACTACGATGAGCCGATGGTTGCCCTGCGTCCGCCGAAGTGGGCTTCGTGAGCGTTGCCACTCCCGAGCAGCGCCCGCTGCGCCTGGGCGAGTGGGCGCGTGTGTTCGCGCTCGCGATCGCGATGGTGGCGGGGGCGTGGCTTCTCTACCAGCTCCTCGACGTCGTGTTGCTCGTCTTCCTCGGCGTCACGCTCGCAGCGGCGCTCCAGCCCTGGCATGCGAAGCTCTGCCAGGTCGGGGTACCGCGCGGCCCGGCGGTGCTGCTCATCTACCTGCTCTTCGCGCTGGCGCTCGGAGGCCTCGGGCTGCTGGTGGTCCCTGTCCTGATCGACGAGATCGGCCAGCTGGTCGCCACCGTACCCGAGAAGTACGCGGCGTTGCTGTCGTCCCTCCGCGGCAGCGACGCCGGACTCCTGCGCCTCGTCGGCCAGCGCCTGCCGCCGTTCGAGGCGCTGCCGGCGACGATGAGCTCGCTCTCGGCCGAATCGGTCCGCGGCATCTTCGGTGTCACGAGCGGGGTCTTCGCCGTTCTCACCTGGGCGGTGGCGGTGCTCGCGATCGCGTTCTACTGGACGCTGGAGGTGCCGCGGCTCGAGCGCCTCGTCGTCTCGATGCTGCCCGCCGCGCGCCGCCCGCAGGCACTCGGAGCGTGGCGGGCGGTCGAGTCGAAGCTCGGCTCCTACCTGAGTGCGCAGGGACTGGCCATGCTCGCGGTCGGCGTCGCGTCAGGCTTCGGCTACCTCCTCATCGGACTACCGAACCCGCTGGCGCTGGCCGTTCTCGCGGGGCTCTTCGAGGGCGTGCCGCTGCTCGGTCCGTTCCTGGCCGCGGTTCCGGCGCTGCTCGCAGCGTTGCCACTCGGCGCGAGCACCGTGCTCCTCACCATGGGCTGGGCCCTCCTGGTGCAGCTGTTCGAGAGCAACGTGCTGGTGCCGCGGATCATGAGCCGCGCCGTCGGGGTGAGCGCGCTCGTGAGCATCGTGGCCATCCTCGCCTTCGGAAGCGTCTACGGCATCCTCGGCGTCTTCCTCGCCGTCCCGCTCGCCGCTGCCCTCCAGGTGATCCTGGATCGCTTCGTGCTCAACGCCGAGCCCGACCCGCTGGAGGTCGACGCACCCGCCCTCACGGGTCTGCGGCGGCGCGCCCGCGCTCTCCGCCAGCGGGTGCGGCTGCGGCTGCGGGAGCGGACGGTGCGCATGGGGATCGACCCGGAGACGCCCGAGCACGTCGTCGACGCGATGGACCAGCACCTCGAGGAAGTGCTCGATCGCATCGCAGCCGCGATCCGCGTGGCCCAGCGCGCTGGCCGCGCGACCGATGCCACCGAGCGGAGCGAGATGCTGAGCACGCTGCAGAGAGCGGTCCAGCGGCTCGAGGGTGCCGTGGCGCGCGTCGACGCGATCACCGCCGCCGATTCCGAGCTCGACACGGCCGATGCACAGCCATTCGATGAGCTGGCACGCGCAACCGCGCAGGCCGAGACGGCGGTTGCGGGCGTGGAAGTCGTCCCCGGCGCTGCGGAGGAGCCGCCGGCCCGTCGCCGCGACCGTGGCTGAGCGTGGCCGGCGGCGCGCCGTCAGCCGCCCATCATCTTCGCGGCGCGCTTCTTCATCTCGTCGGGTGAGACGTCCTCGATGTGAGTGGACACGCTCCAGCGATGACCGAAGGGGTCCTCGAACTGCCCCGAACGGTCGCCGTAGAACTGGTCCTGCACCGCTCGGAGCGACTTCGCGCCCGCCTTCATCGCGCGGTCGAAGGCCTGGTCGACGTCCTTCACGTAGACGCTGACCAGCACCGGAGAGCCGCCGATCGACTTCGGCCCGCGCACGCCCATGTCGGGATGCTCGTCCGCGAGCATGATGACCGAATCGCCTATCTGGATATCCGCGTGACCGATCCGGCCGTCCGGACCGGCGAGCCGCATGCGCTCCGTCGCGCCGAAGACGGTGCCGTAGAACGTGATCGCGGCGCTGGCGCCGTCGACGTAGAGGTAGGGGATGACCTGCGGGTATCCGTCTGGAATGGGCTTCGCCGTCGCCATGGAACCTCCACTGCCTGGTCGTTTCGATTCGACGCCTCAGGAGTACGTCGGCCCTCGCCGGTCGACAAGGGGGAAAATGGGACGCGCGCCTTGCGCGAATTCGTGCAGTGCCCCGTGCTAGGCTTGCCCGACGATGGCCTCGATCCATGATCTCGTCACGCCGGCTCTGATCGTGGATGCCGGCGCGCTGGAGCGCAACCTGGCGATGATGGCGGCCGCGCTCCCCGGCCCGCGCCTGCGGCCGCATGTGAAGGCGCACAAGTGCACCGCGCTGGCGCATCGCCAGGCGGCGCACGGACATCGCGCGTTCTGCTGCGCGACCGTCCGGGAGATCGTCGGCATGGCGCAGGCCGGCCTGGGTGACGACCTCCTGCTCGCCAACGAGACCCTCGATGCGTCACGCCTGGCACCGCTCGCCGCACGCGTCACCGTGGCCGTCGATTCCGAGGAGACCATCGACGCCGCGGCGGCGGCCGGCGGCGCCGTGCGCGAGGTGCTGATCGACGTCAACGTCGGCCTGCCCCGCTGCGGCTGCGATCCGTCGCACGCCGGCCGCCTGGCCGAGCGTGCCCGTCGTAGCGGCCTCGGCGTGCGCGGCGTGATGGGCTACGAGGGACACGCGGTGGGTCTCCCGGAGCGCGAGGCACGCGAAGAACTCTGCGCTCAGGCGATGGAGCTGCTGCTCGCCGCGCATCGCGACGTCGGTGGCGACGTCGTCTCCGCCGGCGGGACCGGCACCTACGACGTCAACGTCTGGGCGAGCGAGATCCAGGCCGGCTCGTACGCGCTCATGGACACCGCCTACGCCAAGCTCGGCCTTCCCTTCGTCCAGGCGGCGCGAGTGTGGTCGACGGTGATCTCGCGGTCACCCGCGTACGCCGTGGCAGACTGCGGGCTCAAGGCGCTCGGCATGGACCACGGCAAGCCGAGCATCGAGCACGGCGAGGTCTGGTTCTGCTCCGACGAGCACACCACGTTCCGCCCCGAGACGGCCGTCCGGGTCGGCGATCGCGTCGGGGTCGTGCCGGCACACATCGACCCGACGATCGCTTACCACGAGCGCATCCACGTCGTGTCGGGTGAACGAGTGGTCGAGACGTGGCCGGTCGACCTGCGGGGGTGGTAGGCGAATCCCCGTCAGGTGCCGAACGACCACTCGACGACCAGGAGACCGGTCAGGGTGCCGTCCAGGCGACCGCGCACCGGCCATTTCCAGCCGAGCCCGATGCTGATCGGGCTGAGCGGGTGGTCGTCGGGGAACGGCGCCACCCACGCCCCCGCCGCGAGCTCCACCACCGTGCGCTCGTCGGCCTGCTCGGCCGCGTCCACCACCGTGGTGCCGAGCAGCTCGAACACCGGGCGGATGCGACCATCGAGGTACTGCTGCACGAACGCCGTATTCCAGAGGAACGCCTTCTGGCGGACGCCGGCGTCGTCCGCGCGTGCCGCGGTGGCGCGGATGTCCTGAGCGTAGGCCAGCTGCATCTGCACCAGCAGGTCGGGCAGCTGCGGGAGGATGGTGAAGCGACGGGCGGGGAGCAGCGATGCCGACCAGGATCCGGTGCCGTCGATGTCCTGCCTCGAATTGCCGGTCGGCGGTCCGACGTCCGCCCGGACGGAAAAGTAGTCGAGCGGGCCGTCGGGCGAGCAGCAGAGCAGGAGCTGGGCTCCGAGGCCGATGTCGCCGAGGCCACCGACGGTCGGCGCGTGGTCGCGGATCCGGACGTCGCTCGGGATCTCGACGTCGAGCTCGAGCCGCTTCGCGAACACCCAGCTCACGCCCGGCGCGAGCTCGACGGTGTTGCTCCCGGGCGCTCGCACCCAGCTCGAGTCGAGCTCGACGTCCTTTTCCACGAACGATCGCTGTGTGAAAATCGGCTCGGTCGGGTCGGTCCGCGCGAGATGCCGGCTCCAGGCCGGGGCCGGATGGAGAGCGGTTGCGCCGGAGCCGACGAGGAGGATGACGGCGATGACTGAGAGACGGCGGGACCCCGGGAGCTCCTCGACGCCGGACGGCCTCACACGTCGCGCCGTCCTGCGCAGCGCCGCGGCGGGAGGAGCGGCGCTCGCCGGCGCCCCGGTGGCGCGTGCGGCGACGCGTCCCGCGGCGCCCAGCGACGGGGCGTACGTCCCGCGCCCCAATGCCACACGGTACGTCATCGCGGTCGGCGCCGCAGCGATCAACCCCGACGGCGCCCAGCCGACGCCCGCAGTTCTCGCAAACGGCGGCTTGCCGGGACCGGAGATCCGCATGCGCGACGGCGACCTCTTTCGCGCTCTGGTCGAGAATCGCCTGGCGGACACTCCGACTTCGATTCACTGGCACGGCCTGCTCGACCCGGCCGCGATGGACGGGGTCCCGGACGTCTCGAACGCGCCGATCCCTCCTGGCCAGATGTACGTCTACGAGTACCCGATCCGGCAGACCGGAACCTACTGGTACCACTCGCACGTCGGCTTCCAGGAGCAGCAGGGCTGCTACGGCGCGTTCATCATCGAGCCCGCGCACGAGCCATTGCGCACGGACCGCGACGCGGTCGTTTTGCTCGGCGACTGGTTGCATCGCAGCCCCGAGCAGGTTTTCGCCGAGCTCCGCTCCGGCAAGCAGCCGATGGGCGGCATGAAGCCTGGCGGAGGCGATGCCGGAGCCATGCAGGCCGGCGGACCGCAGGACGGTGGGACGAAGCCAGGCGCAGCGGAGACCGGCATGAAGATGGGCGCCGGCGGGGCCGACCTGGCCGACGTGAAATACGACGCCTTCCTGCTGAACGGCCGCGGTCCCGGTGACCCCTGGACCCTGAGCGTGCGCCCCGGAGACCGCCTGCGCCTGCGTCTCATCGACGGTGGCTCGTCGACCTACTTCCGCGTGCGCGTCGATGGCCACCGGCTACAGGTCACCCACGCAGACGGGCTGGCCGTCGAGCCCGTGACGGTCGATCATCTGCTCATCGGCATGGGTGAGACCTACGACGCGGTGATCGAGATCGCCGGCCCGGGCAGCTACACGCTGCATGCCGTCGCGATGGACGGCTCGGGGCAGGCGCTCGGCGTCCTGCACACGCCGGGCGTCGCGGCGCCGCCGAACCGAGCGATGCCCACCTTCGACGGGCGCGCGCTGTCCTACGCCGACCTTCGCGCCCCGCTGCCGACGACGTTGCCGGAGGGGCCGTCGCGGACGTTCCGCCTGCCCTTGCAGGGCGACATGGCACGCTACGTCTGGATGATCGACGGGCAGGCGTGGCCGAAGGCCGACCCGCTGCTGATCCGCCGCGGCGACCGCGTCGAGCTCGAGCTGGTGAACGAGACCGCCATGTGGCACCCGATGCACCTGCACGGCCACTTCTTCCGGGTTCTGCAGGGCGCCGGCGACCGCTGCCCGCTCAAGCACACCGCCAACGTGCCACCGCGAGAGACGCTCCGCATCGAGTTCACCGCCGACAATCCGGGTCGGTGGTTCTTCCACTGTCACAACGCCTACCACCTCGAGGCGGGCATGGCGCGCATGTTCCAGTACACGACGGAGGCGTAGGCGCGCTACGGGGCGTCCCAATCGAACATGCGGCGGCGTCGGTTCTCGCGGAAGTTCGTGATCTCGAGTCGCACGCCGTCGAGGTCGGTGAAGAAGGTCGCGTAATAGTCGGGCGCGTACTCGGGATAGTGCCGTGGCGGCGTGGCGTCGATCCCCGCGGCGGTCAGCTCCTCGGCCGCGCGGTCCACGCCCCCCTCGTCGTTGACGCGGAAGCACAGGTGATGGAGCCCGGGCGCGTACGGATCATGGTCGGGCGTGCCGTCCCGAGCGGGACGCAGCGAGAACCCGAACTGCCGGTTGTAGAAGTGGACGTGCGGATCGCCGGCGATCACGGACGTCGCCTTGCGATAGCCGAGGACCGCCATGACGCGGTCGTAGAACGCTTCCGCACGCGCGAGGTGGCGCACGGCGACATAGACGTGGTCGATGCCGATCACCTCGACGGGCATCGCGTGGTTCCCGCGCGTCGGTCGATCTTCATGGGGCGGCGGTCCTGGTGACCGTAGCGCATCGCGGGACTCCCGGTCCACCCGTCGAGCTGCCCGAGCGGGAGCGTTGACGGCTTCGTCTCCCGCAGGCACACACGGAACCCCCGGCCCATGCGAACCATCATGCCGTCGCTGATGCTCCTGCTGATCGCGGTGACGCCGGCCTGCTCGGTGTCCAAGGGCAGGAGGCCGGCGAGACCCAGAGCGAGCACCCCGCCGGCGCAATCGGGAGCCGGCTATCCGGGTTTCGGCTTCAAGACGACCGGAGGAGCGGGACGGCCAGCCTTCACCGTGACGACGCTTGCCGATTCCGGCGCCGGATCGCTGCGGGATGCACTCTCGAAGGCGGGCCGCGAGGGGGGGACCATCCGCTTTGCCGTCGGTGGCGAGATCGTGCTCCGTTCCGGCCTGGACGTTCCCAACAATACCACCATCGACGGGCCGTCCGCTCCGGCGCCTGGCATCACGCTCCGCGGCGAGCGCGCCGGCGCCGCCGGGACCGGCGTTCTCAACCTCTACGAGAGCAACGTCATCGTGCGCGGAATCCGTATCCGCAACGGCATGAACGACGGTGTGCACATCGCGCCGAAGCGGGGCCGCGCCGTGGCCAACATCGTACTCGACCACTGCTCGATCACGAGCAGCGACGACGGCGGCATCGACATCACCGGGCGCAACGGCTGGCCGGTGACGGACGTCACGGTCATCGCGAACTACCTGGCCGGCAACGGCGGGCCCTGCGCGAAGGGCATGTGTGGCGGAGGGAGCCTGGCGAAGTACGGGACCACCCGGGTGAGCTACTACTATAACTTCTGGGACAAGAACCTCCGGCGCACTCCGGCGATCAGCGGGAACGATGCCGTCGCGGACGTGCGCTACAACGTCGTGCGCTCGCCGGTGCAGGGGGGGATCCAGATCAGAGAAGGGGCGAGCGCCAACCTGATCGGCAACGTCCTGCTGGGTCCGAAGGCGACGATCGCCGCCAAGCTGTGGGGCGGCAACGCCCACATCGAGGGCTCGCGCAGCGACCTGAGCGACGGCGGCAACATCGCCCCGCCCCTGCCGGTCCCGCACCCGCCCCAGGCCAGGGCGCAGGCCGCCGTCATGAGCGAGGCCGGGGCGATGCCCCGGGACGCGCTCGACGCCTACTACGTCGACGTTGCAACGACGCTCGAGCAGGTGAAGGCGAGGTCGGTCGCGCCCTGAACGGTCGACGCCGGCTTGCGGTGCGTGGAAGGGTGGCCGTCAGTCCAGAACCGTCGGCGCCACGCAGTCGACCTCGTGCGGACAGTTGCCCGAAGCCTCGCCATGATGTACCCACATACACATGCATCGGACGCAGCTCCTGATCCCGGCCGATCTGCACCGCCGCGCGGCGGCGACCGCTCGCGCGCGTCGGCTGTCGCTGGGCAGCCTGGTGCGTGACGCCCTGACCGACTACCTCGCGCGCGCGGGTGACGCGCGCCCGACGGACGACGCCATCGAGGACATCCTGCTCAGCCCGCCGTACGACGAGCCTGGGGGTGATCCCATGCTCTCGGTCGACGTGGACCATCACCTGTACGGCGCTCCCCGGCGATCCGGCAGCCGAGCGCGGCGGTGAGCGAGCTGCAGGCCGTCTTCGTCGACACCGGAGCATGGGTGGCGTTGCGCTACGCGCGCGACCAGTTTCACGTTCGGGCTCGCACGCTGCTCCGTCGTTTGCGCAAGGAGGAGCTTGGCCTGGTCACCTCCGAGTGGGTGCTGGCGGAGACCGTAACGCTGCTCAAGGCTCGCGGCGCCGTCGACGACGCGCTCGCCATCGGGACCGCCATCCAGGACGGCCGCCTCGGGATTCTCGTCGAATCGACGCCTGATCGCCGTCGCCGCGCGTGGCAACTGTTCGAACGACATCGGAAGCTGCGCGCCAGCTGGGTCGACTGCGCGAGCTTCGCCGTCATGGAAGAGCTTGGCCTCCGCCGCTTCTTCGGATTCGACGGCGATTTCGTGCGCGCCGGGTTCGACGCCTTCCGGTAGCGCGGCCGGGAGTGACGCTGGGCCTAGAGTTCCGGGCTCGCCGGCAGCGACGTCTCGCCCATCAGGTAGGCGTCGACGCCCCGCGCCGCCTCGCGTCCTTCCCAGATCGCCCACACCACCAGCGACTGCCCGCGGCGCGCGTCACCGCAGGCGAACACGCCCGGCACCGTCGTCTGGTAGTCGGGTCCGGCCTGCACGTTGCCGCGCTCGGTCAGCGCGCAGCCGAGCTGCGCCACGACGGTGTCGCCCGCCGGACCCAGGAAGCCGAGCGCGAGCAGCACGAGGTCGCAATCGAGCTCGAACTCGCTGCCCGCGATCGCCTTCATGACGGGGCGGCCGTTGTCCTGTACCCAGTCGAGCCGCACGCCGTGCAGCTTCTTGACGTTGCCGTCGGCGTCGCCGCTGAAGCGGGTCGTGTTGATGCTCCAGTCGCGGACCACGCCCTCCTCGTGCGACGACGACGTGCGCAGGATCATCGGCCAGTTGGGCCACGAGAGCTGGGGGCGGTCCACGGGCGGCTGGGGCAGCAGCTCGAACTGGTGGACCGACGCGGCGCCGTGACGGTTCGACGTGCCGAGGCAGTCCGAGCCGGTGTCGCCGCCGCCGAGGATGACGACGCGCTTGCCGGTGGCGAGGATCTGCCCCGGGACCGAGTCGCCCGCGCCGACCTTGTTCTGCTGGGGCAGGAACTCCATGGCGAAGTGAATTCCCCTCAGCTCCCGGCCGGGCACCGGCAGGTCGCGCGGACGGGTCGCGCCCATCGAGAGAACGACGGCGTCGAAGTCGCGCCGCAGCTCGTCGCCCGAAAGATCGACGCCCACGTGCACTCCGGTGCGGAAGCCGACTCCCTCGGCCGCCATCTGCTCCATGCGGCGATCGATCAGCCACTTCTCCATCTTGAAGTCGGGGATCCCGTAGCGCAGCAGGCCGCCGATCCGATCGTCGCGCTCGAAGAGCGTGACGGCGTGCCCCGCGCGCGCGAGCTGCTGCGCGCACGCCATCCCGGCGGGCCCCGAGCCGACGACGGCCACCCGCTTGCCGGTGCGGCGCTCGGGGATCTGGGGCTGCACCCAGCCCTCGGCAAAGGCGTGGTCGATGATGTGCTTCTCGATGTTCTTGATGGTGACCGGATCGTCGTTGATGTTGAGGACGCACGCCTCCTCGCACGGCGCCGGACAGATGCGGCCGGTGAACTCCGGGAAGTTGTTGGTCGAGTGCAGGCGCTCGATCGCCTCGTGCCAGCGGCCGCGGTACACGAGGTCGTTCCAGTCCGGGATGATGTTCCCGAGCGGACAGCCCTTGTGGCAGAAGGGGATGCCGCAATCCATGCAGCGCGCGCCCTGTGCGCGCAGCGTCTCCTCGGGGGTCTTCTCCTCGAACTCCCGCCAGTGCTTCAGGCGCGCCGCGACCGGTTCCTTGTGCACCTTCTCGCGCTCGAACTCGAGGAAGCCGGTGATCTTTCCCATCGTGCGAACCCGTCAGACCGCGGCGACGCGTGCCGCATCGGTGTCGAGGTGCTGCTTCGCCAGCACCTTGGCGTACTCCACCGGCATGACCTTGAGGAACTGCTTCTGGGCGTCCGGCCAGCTCGCGAGCAACCGCTCGGCGACGCCGGAGCGGGTCAGGTCGTGGTGGCGCTGGATGAGGTTGCGAACCGTGACCAGGTCGTCGCCGGCCGCGGGCTCGACCGCGACGAGCCCCATGTTGCAGCGGGTACGGAAGGTGCCGTCGTCGTCGAGCACGTAGGCGACACCGCCGCTCATGCCGGCGGCGAAGTTGCGCCCGGTGCGGCCCAGCACCAGCACCAGACCCTTCGTCATGTATTCGCAGCCGTGGTCGCCGACGCCCTCCACCACCGCGGTGACCCCGCTGTTGCGCACGCAGAAGCGCTCGCCCGCCTGGCCGCGCAGGAAGACCTCGCCGCCCGTGGCGCCGTAGAGCGACACGTTGCCGACGATGATGTTGTCCTCGGGAACGAAGGTGGCGTTGCGCGGCGGGTAGACCACGATGCGTCCGGCCGACAGTCCCTTCCCGAAGTAGTCGTTGGCGTCGCCCTCGAGCTCCACCTCGATGCCGGGCGCGAGCCACGCGCAGAAGCTCTGGCCCGCGGAGCCGGTGAAGCTGAGCGAGATGGTCCCGGGAGGGAGTCCCGCTTCGCCGTGCCGGCGCGAGACCTCGGCCGAGAGCATCGTGCAGGCGGTCCGGTTGCGGTTCGTGATCGGGAGCTCGAGGCGCACCTGCTCCCGCCGCTCGAGCGCGGGTGCGCAGCGCGCGATGAGCACGTTGTCGAGCGCCTTCTCGAGTCCGTGATCCTGCGACTGCACGCAACGAATCGCCACTGACGGCGGCACGTCGGGCTTGTGGAGGATGGCGGACAGGTCCACGCCTTTCGCCTTCCAGTGCTCGGAGACGTCGCGGACGTCGAGGGTGTCGACACGGCCGACCATCTCGTCGACCGTGCGAAAGCCCAGCTCCGCCATGATCTCGCGCAGCTCCTGCGCGACGAAGGTCATGAAGTTGACGACGTGCTCGGGCTTGCCCTCGTACTTCGCGCGCAGGCGCGGGTCCTGCGTGGCGATGCCGACGGGGCAGGTGTTCAGGTGGCAGACGCGCATCATGATGCAGCCCGAGGCGACGAGCGCGGCGGAGGCGAAGCCGAACTCTTCCGCCCCGAGCAGCGCCGCGATGGCGACGTCGCGGCCGGTCTTCAGCTGCCCGTCCGTCTCCACCCGGATGCGGCCGCGGAGATCGTTGGCGACCAGGATCTGCTGCGTCTCGGCCAGCCCGAGCTCCCACGGGATGCCGGCGTGTTTGATCGAGGTGAGCGGGGACGCACCGGTGCCGCCCTCGTAGCCGCTGATGAGGACCACGTCGGCCTTTGCCTTGGACACGCCGGCCGCCACCGTACCGACGCCGACCTCCGCGACCAGCTTGACGCTGACACGCGCCCGGTCGTTGGAGTTCTTCAGATCGTGGATGAGCTGGGCCAGATCCTCGATGGAGTAGATGTCGTGGTGCGGCGGCGGCGAGATGAGCCCGACTCCCGGCGTCGAATAGCGGATCTTGGCGATGTACTGATCCACCTTGTGGCCCGGGAGCTGGCCGCCCTCGCCGGGCTTCGCTCCCTGCGCCATCTTGATCTGCAGCTCGTCGGCGTTGACCAGATAGTAGCTGGTGACGCCGAAGCGACCGGACGCCACCTGCTTGATTGCGCTGCGACGGAGGTCGCCGTTCTCGTCACGCTGGTAGCGGACGGCGTCCTCGCCGCCCTCGCCGGTGTTCGACTTCCCGCCCAGCCGGTTCATGGCGATGGCGAGGTTCTCGTGCGCCTCGCGGCTGATGGAGCCGAGCGACATGGCGCCGGTCTTGTAGCGCTTCACGATCTCCGATGCCGGCTCGACGTCGTCGAGCGGGATCGGCTGGCCGGGATTGAACCTGAGCAGCCCCCGGATGGTGCACAGCCGCCGGTTCTCGTCATTGGCGAGGGTCGAGTACTCCTTGAACATCTTGTAGCTGCCGGCCCGCACCGCGTGCTGCAGCTTCGAGACGGTGCTCGGGTTGTACATGTGATGCTCGCCCCGCCGCCGCCACTGGTACTGCCCGCCGAGCCAGAGATCGCCGTCGACCGCAGGCGACTCCTTGTAGGCGTGGTCGTGCCGCTCCTGCGCCTCGCGGGCGATCACGTCGAGGCCGATGCCCTCGATGCGCGACGCCGTCCAGGTGAAGTAGCGGTCGATGACCTCGCGGCCGAGCCCGACGGCCTCGAAGATCTGGGCGCCCCGGTAGCTCTGGAGCGTCGAGATGCCCATCTTCGTCATGACCTTCAGGACGCCCTTGTCGACCGCTTTGCGGAAGTTCTTCTCGGCCTCGTCGGCACCGACGTCGCGCAGCACCTGCTCCGCCACCATGTCGCGCAGCGTCTCGTAGGCCAGGTAGGGGTTCACCGCGCTCGCGCCGTATCCCACCAGCAGGCAGAAATGCTGCACCTCGCGTGGCTCGCCCGACTCCACCACCAGGCCACAGCGCATGCGCGTGCCCTCGCGGATCAGGTGATGGTGGACCGCGGCGGTGGCGAGCAGGCTCGGGATCGGCACGCGACCCTGATCGACCGCGCGATCGGACAGCACGAGGATGGTCGCGCCCTCGTCCACGGCGGCCGACGCCTGCTCGCACAGCTCGTCGAGGGCGATGCGCAGCCCCTCGCCGCCGGAACCGGCGGGAAAGAGCATGGACAGCGTCCGCGTACGCAGGCTGCCTTCGTCGAGCGCCTTCAGCTGCGCGAGCTCCGCGTTCGACAGCGTCGGGCTCTTCACGTGGAGCTGGGCGCAGTTCAGCGGGGTCTCGTCGAACAGGTTGCGCTCCGGTCCGATCGTGGTCTCGACCGACATCACCAGCTCCTCGCGGATCGGGTCGATCGGCGGGTTGGTGACCTGGGCGAAGAGCTGCTTGAAGTAGTTGAACAGGAGCTGCGGCCGCTCCGAGAGCACGGCCAGCGGCGTGTCGGTGCCCATCGAGCCGACGGCCTCCTGGCCGTTCAGCGCCATCGGCGTCATCAAGAGGCGCAGGTCCTCGATCGTGTAGCCGAACGCCTGCTGGCGGGCGAGCAACGTGTCGGGCGCGTACGCCGGCGGCACCCGCGCCGGTGCCGGCAGCTCCGCCAGGCGGCGGAGGTTGGTGTCGAGCCAGGCACGGTACGGCTTGCGCGCCGCCATCGCCTCCTTGATCTCCTCGTCGCCGACGATGCGGCCCTGCTCGGTGTCGACCAGGAACATGCGGCCGGGCTGGAGGCGGTCCTTGTGCTCGACGTTGTCGGGCGCGATGTCGAGCACGCCGACCTCGGACGCCATCACCACGAAGCCGTCCTTGGTGACGACGTAGCGCGACGGCCGCAGCCCGTTGCGGTCGAGCACGGCGCCGATGACGCGACCGTCGGTGAACGCGATCGAGGCGGGGCCGTCCCACGGCTCCTGGAGGCAGGCGTGGTATTCGTAGAACGCCCGCTTCGCCGGACTCATCCCCTCGTGGTTCTGCCACGCCTCCGGGATCATCATCATGATCGCGTGCGGCAGCGACCTCCCGGTGCGGACGAGCAGCTCGAGGGCGTTGTCGAAGTTTCCCGAGTCGCTGGTGAGCGGGTCGATGATGGGGAAGAGCTTGGTCACGTCGTCGAACAGCGGCGAGGCGAACATCGCCTGGCGCGCGAACACCCAGTTCACGTTGCCGCGGAGCGTGTTGATCTCGCCGTTGTGGCCGATGAAGCGGTACGGGTGAGCGCGATCCCAGGACGGGAAGGTGTTGGTCGAGAAGCGCTGGTGGACCAGGGCCAGAGCCGAGACGAACAGCGGGTCGGCGAGGTCGTGGTAGAAGGCGGGGATCTGGTCGGGCAGCAGGAGCCCCTTGTAGACGATGGTGCGGGACGAGAGGCTCGGCACGTAGAAGCGCTCGGAATCGGGCATTCCCGAGGTGCGCACGAGCTGCTCGACTCGCTTGCGTATGATGTAGAGCTTGCGCTCGAGCGCGTCCTGATCCTGCCCCTTGCGCCCGCCGACGAACACCTGACGGATCTCCGGCATCAGCGCGCGAGCCTGCGGGCCGGGGGCCTCGACGTCGACGGGTACCCGGCGCCAGCCGAGGACCTTCTGACCCTCCTGGCGGATGACCTTCTCGAGGATCTTCTGGCACTCGTTGCGCTGGCGCACCTCGGAGGGGAGAAACACCATGCCGACGCCGTACGCGCCCTCCGCCGGCAGCGCGATGCGCTGGCTCCTGGTCTCGCGGCGCAGGAACGCGTCGGGCACCTGCACCAGGATGCCCGCGCCGTCGCCGGTGAGCGGGTCGCAGCCGCAGGCGCCGCGGTGCGTGAGATTGCGCAGCACCTCGAGTCCCTGCTCGACGATGCGGTGCGACGTCTGACCCTTCACGTCGACGACGAAGCCGACGCCGCAGGCGTCGTGCTCGAGGCGCGGATCGCGCAGCCCTCGGATGACGCGGGGAGTGATGGTCCTGTCAGGTCGAGGTCGCATGGTACCTCCGCCTCAGGCCCGCCTGAGATACCCGTTGCGGTCCGCGGAACGCCGCGAACGCTTCCCGGGTGGCGCGGGTGGATGCTCGGCGGGACGGAGCGCCAGCTGCACGCTCTCGGCGTGCGTCGAGAGGACGACGGTGGTCTCCGTGCGGGTGACGCCGTCGAGCGAGCGTACCGCCGTGATCAGCTCCTCGAGCGAGGAGGTGTTCGCCGTCTTCACCTTGAGCAGGAGCGTGTACTCGCCGGTCACGTGATGGCACTCGAGCACGCCGTGCAACGCGACGAGCTGGCGCTCGAGCGTGCCGATCAAGTTGGGGTGGCTCGTGATCACGCCGATGAAGGCCATGACGTCGAAGCCCAGCCGGCGGGCGTCGAGGGTGGCGTGGTAGCCGGTGATCACGCCCGCAGCCTCGAGCTTCTTGATGCGCTCGAGAACCGATGGGGCGCTCAGCCCGACATGCTCGCCGATGCGAGCGAGCGCGGCGCGGCAATCCTCCTGCAGCATCGTGAGGATGCCGCGGTCGGTGTCGTCCAGCTCCGCGTCTTGATGGTCGCCGAATGTCATAAGGCCCCCAGACCCATTTGGTTGCCTTTTATTCGGACAAATGGCCCCATGTCAATGGGTTCATTAGGGACGCAGGGCGTCTAACGTGCGCCAAACCATGGCACCTGCGTCCCGCCGGCAGTCGTCACGAGCCGGCTGGGGGGCACGACGGCGGGGTGAAAACCGGCTCAGGCGACCCCCGGCGCGTCGCCGCGCGCCGGGGGTCGGCCGAGCTCGGGAAGGCTCAGCT
Organism: uncultured delta proteobacterium; assembly: GCA_963815115.1. Taxonomy (GTDB): domain Bacteria; phylum Desulfobacterota; class Binatia; order DP-6; family DP-6; genus CAVQLX01. The sequence continues at coordinate 886,945 of CAWFFN010000009.1, forward strand.
GGCTGGCAGGCAGCGCAGCTTGAGCCGGTCGGTGTCCTGGCACTTGCCCAGCTCGCCACAGCCACGCACGGTCTTGTTGGTCGGCTTCCCCTTCTTGAGCGGCACCTCGATGGAGGCGAAGGCGGTGCAGGTCGGAGAAGCCAGCGGCATCGTGAAGTGGACGTCGTTGTGCTTCGTCCCCGTGGCCGTGCCGCCGAGCGCGGTCAGCACGTTCACCAGGGCGCTGCCGTTGGCCGCATCGATCGGATCCCTGGCGGTCGGCACCGGCTTGCGGACCTGGTAGCCGGTCGTGCCGCTGGAGGTGCAGACCAGCAGGCTCGGGTCCGCCTGATCGAGGCACACGCTCACCCGATAGGTGCAGGTGCCGTCGGCGGTACGATCCGCGTCGCACGCCGGGTCGCCGTCCGTGCAGACCTGGGTGCGATTGGGGAAGCCGTGCTTGTCGAGGAAGGGCGTGTTGGTCGCGTTGGCGACCTGCCATTCGGCCCGGCAATCCGTCGCCACCTTGCCACCGCCGGGAACCAGCGGCAGCCGGAAGGTCCCGGCGAGCGCGTCGGGGTGCACCACGGCGAAGGTGGAGAAGCTGGTCACGCCGCTCGTGCTGGCCGTGTGCAGGGCGGTGTCGACGGTCGTCGGAAGCGGCGTGTAGCCGGCGCCGACGCACGGACCGTTGGCGCCGCAGCTGCCGTTCTCGGTGCACACCGCGCCACCCACCATGCACGTGCCGGTGTGGAAGCGGCCGATCACGAGGGCCGATTCCTGGGGCGAGCCGGGGGTGATGCCGGCGATCGCCAGCTCGGTGGCGGTGTAGGAGATGGTCACGTCGGCGCTGAACACGCTGGGGACGCCGCGCTGCAGGGTGACGAAGAAGGGCAGGAACCCGGGCGTGCCCACCGAGCTGAGCGCCCCGGGCGGCACGTCGGCATCACCCGCCAGCGCCGTCGACCCGAGGATCGCGCGACCGGCCGTGACGCGCGAGGACACCACGTTGGAGGTGAAGGCGACGGTCACGTCGGGTGTCGGCTCGGGGAACGGGGCGGCACCGCCGGCGTCGACCGTGCGCGAGAAGAAGGCGTTCGTCGAGCCGCCCGGCGGGATGTCGATGTTCTGCACCGGGTTGTAGTTGGGCTTGCCCGCGAAGCTGAACGTGCCCGGCGTGCCATGCGCCACGATGTCGACGAACCAGTCGAGCACGGAGTTCAAGATCCCGGCATTCTGGATCCGGATGGTGCGCTCGAGCGGCGGGAATCCACCGTTGAGGGCGTACTCCTCGGGATGCGCGAACTCGGGAACGAACGTGAGGGTTCCGGTTCCGTTCCCGATGCTGGCGGCGTGGGTCGCCGGGCCGTTCTGGATGACCGCGGCGGTCGCGCCGCCCGCGGCGTTGCCGTGGATCGTCCCGACGCTCGGGACGACCGGCAGGCTGAACGCGCTCTGGTGCAGGTTGGTGACGAACGGATCGAAGAGCGGAAGCCCGCCGGCAACCGCGAGCGCCTCGTTGGACGGGTTGGGCACCACCTCGTCCCCGAAGCACTCCACCTGGAGGAGGTTGCGTGGCGTGCCGTCGACCGGGACGAGGAGGAGCTTCGCCTCGTTGACCCCGTCGGCGGGATCGACGATCGCCTGCGTCAGGTTGTTCGCCAGGGCGAACTGGTCGGGCACGTTGGCCGGGTCGAGGCCGAGGATGGCGGTCACCAGCGACTGGGCGCCCGCGCCGATCGAGGAGTTCACGAAGAGCTGGCTGGTGAGGCCGCCGCCCGTGGCGTTGAGCAGGAAGGCCTTCACGTCGGGCTCGATGGGAGCGAACCCCGAGCCCATGAGCCCGCCGAGCGAGTGGCCCATGTAGAAGATCTCGCCGTCGTTCAACGTGGTGCCGAGGGAGGAGTCGATCGCATGCCCGTGGAGCAGCCGGACGAGGGACATGAGGTCGACGTAGGTCTGCCGGAAGTTGTCACGGATGCCGAGGAAGTTGTGGAAGGCCTGGAAGAACCCCAGGTTGACGGTCAGGAATCCGACGCTCTGGCCGAGGAAGGTCCCGTCGGCGAAGCCGTCCGGGATGGCCGTGCCGCCGAAGTTGTTGGCGGTGTCCTGCGTGCACGGCGCGCCCGGGCCGCAGTCGAAGTAGCGATAGCCGTGGGCCACGGAGTCGATGCCGATGGAGGCGAATCCGCGCGCCGCGTCCGCCTCTCCGAAGCCGACGACGGTGTCACGCTGCCCGCCGAGGCCGTGCTGCTGGATGATGACAGGCCATCCGCCGGGCGGCGGCGTTCCCTTCGGGACGACGACCGTCACGGGAATCTTCGGCGTGTCGATCACGATGGGCGTGCCGCTGCCGTCTCGCGTGAAGCGCTCGTCGGTCGCTTCGCACGGGACCGCGCAGGTGACGAACGACGGCGGAAGCGGTACGTCGCCCGCCGGACCGTCCCCGTCCGGGTCGTGCGTCTGGAAGCGCGCGCTGTCGTAGAAGCCGGTGGCGATCGTCTTCACGTGGTCGCGCGCGAAGGAGGCGGGCAGCAGGGTCGCGAGCTTCGCGTCGGTGTCGAAGACCAGCTCGGGACGGCTCGTGAAGTCGGCACTCGGGACGGGCAGGCCGGGCAGCACCACGTCACGGATCTTGAGGATGTCCTCGACGGTGGTCTGGGTGGTGAACACCGTCATGCCGGCGATGCTGGCGGAGGAGACGCCGTGACCGGCGAGCATGGTCACGACGGGATCGAAGATCGCGTCCGCGTCGCCGTTGGCACTCACCCCGTCACGCACGCCGATCCAGTCCGCCGACGGCTCGACCGGCTGGGCGAGCGTGTCCGTCACCGCCGTGGTGACCACGCAGGTGTAGGCGGTCTTCTCGGTGAGAGGCTTGCCCGGCAGCGGCAGGACGGCGAGCACGTTCGGGATCCGTGTGTCCACGTTCCATTTGAGTGCGAGCTGGACGGGCGTGCCCGTGGCGGCGTCGGCGCAGAAGACCGAGTCGCCGAGCGAGGGCGCGACACGGGGCGAGGCCGGCAGGCTCGCCGGATCGATCGGCCCGGAGAAGAAGAAGAACGTGGCCGTGGTGGTGCCGAATCCGTCGACCAGGTCGAGGGCCTGCTCGACCGCCGCCGTGTTGGCCTCGATGACGGCGGCGCCGAGGCCGATGGAGGCGCCGCTGTTGAGCAGGGTGCCGTCTCCGTCGCCCGGACGGCCCTGATCGAAGTAGAGGTCGTTGGGCCAGGGCAGCGAGCCGAAGGTGGCGGGCGTGGTGTTCTCGGCCGGGAGGGTGAAGCTGACGGTGGGCCCGGCCGCCCGGGCGGGTAGCACGGCGGTCAGGGCCAGGACGACGGCGGCGAGTGATTTGAGCATGAATTCTCCCCCTACGTTGGTTGCCGTGGGGTCTTCCCACGGTCCGCCCAATGGCGGCAAGGCCTTTTGGGCGACCGCTCAGTGACAGGGCGTCGAGTTGATGCAGAGGCCAGAGCCGAACGTCGAGTTGACGCAGACGCCGACGGGCGGAGGACAGTCCGCGTCTTCGGTGCACAGCTCGCGGCAGGCGAGTCCGCCGTCGTCTATGCACACCTCCGCCTCTCCGCAGCCGAAGCCGGGGCAGACGCAGCGCCGCGTTCCGCACCCCTCGAACGTGCAGTACTGCTGGCAGACCGCTCCGCCGGTGCACTCGCCGTCGCCGCCGCACGCCGGTCCGACGCAGTAGCGCGTCGTGCCCGATCCGTTGTCGAGGCACGCATACCCGGAAGGGCAGTCCGCGCCACTGCTGCACTCGACGCCCGCGCTGCAGCTTCCCGGGGGTGTCGCGCACTCCGCCGGATAGGCGATGAACGCGGGCACCGCGGCGTGATCCGTACACTCGACGACGTGGCCGGCCACGCACGTCACGCAGGTGACGAGGTCGGTGAGGGTGACGATGGGGCCGCCGCATGCGGCACCGCCCGGCATGCTCACCGCGGGGCAGCTCGCGGGCGAGCCGAGCAACGCAGGCGTGACGTCGTCCCCGCCGCCGCAGGAACGGTCGGCGCCGCCGCACGCCTTGCACATCGCGGCCGAGGCGCGCGCCTCCGCGGCGGCGATTGCCGGACCCGCCCGCCCGTCACCCGGCAGCGGACAGGCGTTCGTGTGCTTGCCGGCGCCACGCGCGGCCCAGCACGCGGCGAGTTCCCTGGAGGTACTCGCGGCCAGCCGGGCGCTCTCCTTCGCCACCGCCGTCGCGCAGCGCAGGATCAGGCCGTCGGCGGCCTCCGGTATGGTGGCGATCTCCGTCAGATTTTCGATCCCAGTGCGCGCGATGCATGCTAGGCATGGAGCTATGCCTTCGATGCTGACGATGAGGGCGTTACAATCGCCCTCGTCGAGGTTCGGGCAGAAGCCGGCGCTCCAGCCGATGCCTCCCAGGGGCTCGTCGTCGCCGGTCCCGCAGATGCGATCGAGACCACAGCAGCGCCGGGCGAGTGTGGCCTGGAGCCGGGTGGCCGCGCGTGCGATCTTCGACGCCGTTCTCCCATCGGCGGCACAGTTGGCAACACGATGCTGCCTGCAGGACGCCACCGCCTTCGTTGTAGCCTGGGTGTAACGTGCCGCCGCGGTCACGATGGCGGTCTGGCAGCTCTCCGGGTTCGCCCGCGCCGGTACGGCGGCTCCCACCCACAGCACCAGCAGGGAGAGGGCAGGCCGCATGTCATGGGCTCTAGCCTGCTACCACGTTCAGGGTCAACGAAATCGCGAGGTCGCGCGTGCCTTGATCATCGAACGACCGATCCGTACGAGCGGACCGTACGGATATGCATAAGTGTTTGACACGACTGCGAGCGGGGGAGTAGGGGTCGATCGATCGGACTGGCATGTTGGCATCGACAGTCATGGCGGCAAAGGCAAGGCAAGGTTCCGGGACGAAGAAGCTCTCTCCGCAGGCGGAGGCTCGGCGGGATGAGATTCTCGAGGCCGCGCTCTCCGTCATCTCGCGGAACGGGTTTCATCACACCTCGATGGGCGCCATCGCGACGCGCGCGGGGGTGTCCCGCGCGGCCGTCTACCAGTACTTCACCGACAAGGGCGACATCCTGCTCGCCCTGGCGGATCGCGTCACGGCGCGCATCATCGAGGCGGTCGATGGCTGGGCTTCCCTCCCTCTCGCTCCCGCCGGGGAGGTGTCCGACGAGGGGCCGCGCAGCATCGAAGCCGAGCTGCGCCGCATGGTCGACGTGCGCGTGGCCCAGATCCTGGCCGCGATCTCCGCCAACGTCGATGCGGCCCGCCTGATCGTCCGGCTCAGGCGTACCAACGCGGGGCCTGCCACTGGCGCCCTCCGGCGCATCGACGAGCACGTCGTGGCCGTGCTCGCACGAGACATCGAGACCGGACGGGGCTTCGGATGGGCGCGGACGTGCGACGCCCGGATGATCAGCAGGTTCCTGCTCGGCGGATTCGAGAAGATGGTGATCGACGCTCTCGAACGCGAGGAGCCCCTCGATCTCGACGTCAAGACCATCTCGGACGAGATCGCTGCGCTCGTGTTCTACGGCCTGGTGCATCCCGACCTGCTCGAGCCGTTCGATCCATCCCCACCCCCGGACCCCGGCGACTCCGCCCTGCAGGCAGCCCCCGCGCGGTAGATACCGCGTTTGCGGATCGCTCGAAGGGCCGGCGAGGCCAGACGGCCGTTCGAGCCGGGGCGCTACCCCGCGGAAGGGCCGCGGAGGTCCGGATGCGCGAGGGCCGAGAACACCATGGCCCCGATCTCACGCACCAGCTCCGCAACGTCGAGCGCGAGCGGCTCCTGCCGGTCGAGCGCACCGACGACGAGCTTCTCGATGCCACCCAGCAGGAAGCGCGCGACGGCCTCCGGGTCGCAGGCGCGTGCCCAGCCGTAGCTGATCGCCGCCCGGATGTCCTGGCCGAGGATACCGACGATGTGGTCGTCGAGCCGTCGCATCGCCGCGTCGAGTCGCCGGTCGTCGCCGCGGCTGAGCTGCACCAGGAGCCGCACCGAGTCGGCGTTGGCCGCGATCACGCCGAGAATCTTGGCGATTCGAGTGTCGATCATGCGGCGCAGCTCGGCTTCCATGCTCCGGAGCTCGTCGGCGCCGGAACCGCCGCTCCGGGCGCGTGGCAGCGGGTCCCATGCGTCGGCTGCCTCCGTGATGCGGCGCGTGCTGCGGTCGGCCAGGGCGACCAGGATGTCCTGCTTGTCGGCGAAATGATGGTAGATGGTCGCCCGCGAGACGTGTGCGCTGGAGGCGATCGCCCCGATCGAGGCGCGGTGGAAGTCGCCCGCGCGCGCGATGACCGCGAGGGCGGCATCGAGCACGGCCTCGCGGCGCACGTCGGCCTCCGAAGAAGACGGCTTCGCGGCGTCCTCGGGCTCGGTCCTTGTCGAGACCGGCATGGCAGCCGCGTTCACGTATTCCGCGCCGAACGCGGTGTCAAGGACTTCGGCCCCCGGGGTCGATCGCTGCGTCAGCGGGCGGGAATGATGCCCTGACCCTCGAGGTAGGTGACGATCTGGCGCGCGCTCTCCTCGACGCTCTGCCCGCTGGTGTCGAGGGCGAGCTCGGGGTGGAGCGGGGCCTCGTACGGGGCGGAGACGCCGGTGAACTCCTTGATCTCGCCCGCGCGTGCCTTCTTGTAGAGACCCTTCACGTCGCGCTGCTCGCAGACCTCGACCGGGCAGTCCACGAAGACCTCGACGAAGTCGCCCTGCTGCATGATCTTCCGCACCTGGTCGCGGTCGTCGCGGTAGGGTGAGATGAACGCCGTCAGGGCCACCATGCCGGCGTCGGTGAAAAGCTTCGCCACCTCGCCGATCCGACGGATGTTCTCGGTGCGGTCCTCGGGCGAGAAGCCGAGGTTCTTGTTGAGGCCGTGACGGACGTTGTCGCCGTCGAGGATGTAGGTGCGGACCCCGCGTTCGAGCAGCCGCTTCTCGAGGTCGACCGCGATCGTCGACTTGCCGGACCCCGACAGGCCGGTGAGCCAGACCGTACAGCCCCGGTGGCCGTTCAGGCGCTGGCGGTCCTCGCGCGTGACCGCGCCCTGATGCCACACGATGTTGGTCGCTCGCTGCTCTGCCATGAGGCGGCGAGGTTTAGCGGGGTGGGGGTCGGGGGGCAAGCGCCGCGGGTGATGGTGCAGGCGCGTCATCAGCAGAGCCACCGAGACGATCCCGAGCAGCGTCCCGAGCGCTCCGAGGAGAAAGCTCCGCGGACGGTAGGCGAACTCCACGCGATGGCGGCCCGCCGGAACGGGGACACCCCTGAAGAGGTAGTCGGTGCGTACGAGCGTCGCCGGTGTGCCGTCGACGGTCGCGCGCCAGCCGGGGTAGAACCGATCGGTGAGCACGAGCAGGGCCGGCTCTGCCGCCGCCACGTCCACCTCGACCCGGTTGGGCTGGTAGTCGACGATGGTCGCGTCCCCGGCCAGGGCGTCGCCCGGGAGCGCCGCGATGGGTGCCGCCAGGGGCTCCTCGACGACGCCGACGCGGGCGGGGTCGACGCTGGCGAGCTGGCGCACCACCTCGCCGGCCGCCGCCACCTGGACGCGCCGGACGATGACGGCACGCGGCAGGGCGTCTGGGTTCTCGTACACGACCACATCGCCCTGGCGTAGCATCTCGTGCCAGCGCTCGAGCACGGCGGGATGGACTCGTGTCATCTCGCTGCCCGCGTCCAGGATGAAGAAGCGCACGCCCATCAGGTCAACGAGGCCTGCGTTCACGGGAGACAGCTTGAGATCGGCCCAGCAGAAGCGTCCGTAGACCCAGTGCAGCGGCTTCGCGAACGGAAAGGAGAGATAGGAATCGAAACGGTCGTCACACAGCGGCTCATAGTCGGTCGCGAGCCACAGGCCGTGACTCATTCCCGCCTTGGCCAGGTCGGAGTGATTGTAAAGCCGGTCACCGCCCGACCCGGGCCAGATGTAGGTGCGGGCCAGCCCTTGCCCTTCCGCGATGGCGCGGAGAATAGGATCGAAGCGCGCGAAGTGCTGGGCGAGGCGCGACGGCCGGATCCCGGGCTGACGGTAGCCGCAGATCAGATCGATCAGGGCGAGGACGCCGATCGCAGCACAGAGGAGGGAGCGTGCCGCCGCGCGCTCGGCGACGAGACTCGTCGCGGCGAGAAGGAGAGCGCCGGCCAGTCCGTGAAGCCATAGGGTGTGGCGCGCGGCCGGATCGCCCACTGCGGCTCCCACCGCGAGTACGCCCCCGAGTGCGACGGCAGCCGCGACCCGTGCCTCGCGTCCGGTGGGCCGGTCCCGCGCCGGCGCCCCGAGCAGGGCGTCTGTGCCGGCGCCGGACAGGAGCGCGGTGGCGAGGCCGAAGACCACCAGCGAGCGATCCGGTTCCCGGAACGCGCTGCCGCCGAGCCAATGGTAAACGAGGTCGAAGACGCCCGCACCGCTCCCGAACGCATGCACCACCGCCACGACCCCGGCCGCGCCAGCCCAGAGCGCAAGCACGCGCGGCCGCCAGCACACGAGCCCCGTGAGCGCCAGCCACAGCGGCAGGATGCCCACGTAGACCTGACGGAGCAGCTCGGGTGCCGTCCGCGGCGTCGGCGTCACCAGCTCGCGGAGGAATGCCGCCGGCCTCACCGGCATGATGCTTGACATCGGCACGCTGAGGCTGCCGAGCGGGCGCCAGCTCCGGGCGACGAACTCGCTCGCGGGGATCAGCTGGACGGCACCCACGAGCAGCGCCACCGTCCCCGCGACGGCGAGTCGGGCCACCGCGGCGAGCGCGACGGCGCTGCCCTCGCGGCGCGCATGCTGGGCCGTGCGAATGACGGTGAGCGGGAGCACCAAGAACAGCAGCGCATAGTATTCGAACTGCCGGAAGCCGCCGAGGAGCATGAGCCCGGTCGCCACCCCGAGAAGCCCGCAGCGGCGCCACGAGGCGCGGGCGAGCACGCGGTCGACCAGCAGGACCACCATCGGTAGCCATGCGGCCGACACGAGATGGTTCGGGAAGAAGAGCTTGATGCGCATGCTCCCCTGGTAGGCGTACACGATGCCCGCCACGACCGACGCGCCCCAGCTCGTTCCGAAGTGCCGGCAGAGCAGGGCCATCCCGACGAGGGCGAGGCCCAGGTGGAGCGCGGCATCGACGTCGAGCGCGCGATCGGCCGGCAGGACGCCGAACGTCGGCCAGTAGGGCGGATAGAGCAGGCCGACGCTGGCGTTGGTGAGGAGCGGCATGCCGCAGGCCTGGTGCGGGTTCCATAGTGGCAGCCGGCCGGCCCACAGCTCGGCGAACCCGTAGCGCAGCATCGGCAGGTAGTACGCCTGCAGGTCCGCGGCGGTGGGGTCGGCGAGGTCGGTGCCCCCTGGAACCAGGACACCCCAGACGAACGCGGCGGCCAGTGCGACGCCGAACAGGACGACGACGCAGGCCACCGGCGTCTCACGCCGGCGTGCGATCATCGGCGTGCCCGGGGGCAGCGGCTGCGTCTACTGGACCGTGATCCCGCGGTCGAGCTCCCCGCCCGGGATCACCGCCTGCGCGTGCGGCAGGTTCAGGATCTCGTCGGCGTACGAGTCGTCGGCCTTGCCGAGGAAGAAGCGCGGCAGCTCCTTCGGGAGCATCGGATCGATGAGGCCGGGATAGCGCCGGAAGAGCGGGAACCGTCCCACCGCCTTCACCAGGAAGCGCGGCATGGCGGTGCGGGTGAGGAGGTAGAGGCGATGGTAGTAGGAGTACTGCCGGTCGCTCATCGAGACGACGTGCCCCTCGTCGCTCACCTTCTTGGTGTAGCCGTAGCCCGGGAACATCGTCATGTGCCCGAAACCCACGCAGCGCATGCCGATCGGCAGCTCGCAGAGGAAGTCGAAGGTCTCGCGAGCATGGCGCTCGCTCTCGAGGTGGACCCGGGTGATCAGGTCGAAGTAGCACTCGACCCCGGCGTCGAGCATGATCTGCGCCGCCTCGACGGCCTTCTCGCGCGCGACCGGCCGGTTGAAGCCCTCGAGGACCTCCTCGCTACCCGACTGGATGCCCATGGTCATGGACATGCAGCCGGCGTCGCGCAGCATCTCGATCTCTTCCCTCTTGGTGGTGGTGGGGTAGGTGTAGCACCAGAAGGGAAGGCCGACCTCTTCCTTGTAGCGGCGTGCGAACTCCTTCAGCCAGCGCGGATGAGTGGTGAAGACGTCGTCGTAGAACATCACGGAGTTGATGGAGAGCCGCTTGCGCGCCTCGACCAGCTCCTGGATCACGACGTCGACCGAGCGCCGGCGGAGATGGTTCTTCTTCCCGAACATGTCCTGGTAGACGCTCTCGATGCAGAACGAGCAGGAGAACGGACACCCGCGCGTGGTCATGATGATGTACTGGTGACCGAGGTTGGGCGGGTAGACGTTGCGGCGCATCTGATCGTCGTTGATGTGCACGGTGCGCGCCATCTCGAAATCGGGAATGGCGAGGTCCTCGAGCTCGACGAGGGGTCGGCCCGGATTGCGGATGACGTCGCCCGCGGGCGTCCTGGCCCAGACGCCGGGCACGTCGGTCAACGGGGCGCCGGCGTCGATGCGCTGGGCCAGGTCGACGATGACCGGCTCGCCCTCGCCCACGCACACCAGGTCGGCGTTCGCGATGCAGTCCTCGGGCTCGAGCGTCGGGCCCGAGCCGCCCCAGATCACCGGCACGCCGAGCGCCGCCTTCAGGCGTGCGGTGACCTCGACGGCCGGCTTGATGGTGAGCGACGACAGGCTGAGGCCGATGAGATCCGGCCGGAACTCACGCAGCGTGTCGACGAGCAATCCGTACTCGACCTCGGAGAAGGGCCTGTAGCAGTTCCAGACCATTTCCCGGCCGCGCGCGCCGACCAGCACGCCAGGGTAGTCGGAGACGATGTAGCGTTCGGCATCCTCCACCGGGACGGCGAGGAAGTCCTTGAAGTAGACGATGAGGGTCTCGTGACCGGCGCGCCGGAGCTCACCCGAGAGCTGGGAGACCGCCAGGTTCAGCCCGGTGAACAGCTTGACCAGTGCAACTCGTGCCATCGGCTCCTTCGGGGGACCTCCCGAGGACGTCCCGACAGGTAGAACTAGCCCAGAGTTCTCGAGAAACTCAAGGAGCTTTCTCCACCACGGGACTCTGGAGCCGGGCTGCACGCGGCCCGCGGGGGCGCAACGCGCAGCGAAGCTCCCGTTTACGCAGCCGGATCGTGTCCGGCGTGACCTCGACCAGCTCGTCGTCGTCGATCCAGGCGAGGCTGTCCTCGAGTCCCATGGCCCGGTTCGGGGTCAGCCGCACGGCCTCGTCGTGGCCCGAGGCGCGCATGTTGGTGAGCTTCTTCTCCCGACACACGTTGACGTCGAGGTCGACGTCGCGCGAGTACTCGCCGACGATCATGCCCTCGTAGACCGGCGTGCCGGGCGCGACGAACAGCACGCCGCGCTCCTGGAGATGGAACAGGGCATAGGGGGTGCTCATCCCCTCCCGGTCGGACACCATCCCGCCGTTGGTCCGCGCCGGGATGGCGCCGTGCCAGGGAGCCCATCCGCCGAAGAGCGCGTTCAGCGTGCCCGTCCCGCGGGTCTCGGTGAGGAAGTGCGAGCGAAAGCCGATGAGGCCGCGGGACGGGACGGTGTACTCGACCCGGACGCGGCCGCTGCCCACGTGGTCCAGGCGGCTCATCACCCCGCGCCGGATGCCCAGCAGCTGGGTGACCACTCCGACGTAGTCCTCCGGCACGTCGACGAGCAGCTGCTCCATGGGCTCCTCGACCGTGCCGTCGCGCTTGCGCAGGACGACCGTCGGCTTCGACACCTGGAGCTCGAAACCCTCGCGGCGCATGGTCTCGATCAGGATCGCGAGCTGGAGCTCACCCCGGCCGAGCACCCGGAACGTATCCATGGTCTCGGTCTCCTCGACCCGCAGGCTGACGTTGCGCCGGCTCTCCTGGAGCAGCCGCTCTCGCACCTGGCGGGACGTGACGCGGCTCCCGCCGCGTCCGGCCCACGGGCTCGTGTTGACCCCGAAGAGCATGGCGATGGTCGGCTCGTCGACCCGGATGGGCGGCAGGGGAGCGGGCCGCTCGCGATCCGCGACGGTGTCGCCGATCGCGATGTCGTCGATCCCCGCGATCGCGACGATGTCGCCGGCGATCGCCTGCTCGAGCTCGACGCGCTTCAACCCCCGCCAGCCGTAGACGCGCGTCACCTTGCAGGGCACCTGGCTGCCGTCGGCGCGGCAGAGCACGTACTGCGTGCCGGGCTCGAGGCTCCCGGTGGCCAGCCGCCCGATGGCCAGGCGTCCGACGTAGTCGTCGTAGCTCAGGTTGTTGGCCTGGAACTGCGTCGGCGCATCGGGATCGTGAGCGGGTCCGGGGAGCGTGCGCACCATGGTCTCGAAGAGCGGCCGCAGGTCGGTCCCGGCGACGGCGAGATCGAGCGTCGCGGTGCCGGCGCGGGCGTTGGTGTACACGATCGGGAACTCGAGCTGGGTCTCGGTCGCGCCCAGGTCGATGAAGAGGCCGTAGATCTCGTCGAGCACCGCGGCCGGGCGGGCGTCGGCGCGGTCGATCTTGTTGAGGCACACGACGGGCTCGAGCCCCGCCTCGAGCGCCTTGCCGAGCACGAAGCGGGTCTGGGGCAGCGGACCCTCGGAGGCGTCCACGAGGAGGAGGACGCCATCGACCATGGCCAGCGTGCGCTCCACCTCACCCCCGAAGTCGGCGTGCCCCGGCGTGTCCACGATGTTGATCTGCACGCCCTCCCAGCGCACCGTCGTGTTCTTCGCGAGGATCGTGATGCCGCGCTCGCGCTCGAGGGCGTTGGAGTCGAGCACGCGCTCCGCGACCTGCTCGTTGGCCCGGAAGACGCCGGTCTGGTGCAGCATGCCATCGACCAGCGTGGTCTTGCCGTGGTCGACGTGGGCGATGATGGCGACGTTGCGGACGTCGGGGCGGCGGCGGGACATGGAAGCCCGCATGGTGACGGTCGCCGGGGGTCCGGTCAAAGGCGCGCCGGGATCAGCCGGCGCCCAGCAGCCAGCTTCGCAGCCAGGCGCGGTTCTCCGCGTCCTCGCGCGCGCCGAGCCCGTGACCCGCCGCCTCCTCGACGCGCACGTAGCGGAACCGTCGGGCGAAGCCGCTGCTGGCGTAGACCGGCGCCAGCACCCGCTGCGTCTCGTCCGCGCAGGCGATCGGAATGAGGGGGTCCTGGACGCGATTCACCATCAGGAGCGCCGCATGCACCAGCCGGCGAGGGTGCGCTATGGGCTGCTGTGTGCGGAGCCATGCGGCATAGGCCGGATCGAGGTCGAGGGGTCGGCCTTCCATGCCCATGCTCGAGTAGCGCAGGAAACGGAAGTAGTCGCCGCAGGCGGCGACGGCGACCGCGACCGAGAGCCTGGGTTCCGCGGCGATCGCCTCGAGCGCGATGAACCCGTTCGTCGACGCGCCCGTGATGCCGATCCGCGCGGGGTCGACGTCCGGGAGCGTCACCAGGTAGTCGAGTACCTTGGGCACCACGAGCGTCGCGGTGGCCGCGATCGTGCGGAGGAATTGCTCTCCCACCAGCCGGGAGGACGGTGCCGCGAGCGCCCATTTGCCGGCGGCATTCTCGGCCGCCGGTGCCGGAATCGGCGGCGCTCCCGGAAGCCGGCTCCAGTCGACGCGGTAGGTCACCGCCACGGCCCCCTCGCCGAGGAGCGTGCTCGACTCGTTCAGGTTGACCAGGACCGTCGGCTTGCGGCCCGGCGGGTCGAGTGGAATCTCGACGTGGACGACGATGGCGCCGTTCTCGATCTGGGCCTCGCGCACCTGGAACTGTCGTTCCGTGGGCGCCGCTGCCGGGCGCGCGGCCGGCTGCGGCGCCGGCGCACGTGCGCTGCAGGCGCTCATCAGGATGGCTGCCAGACAGACCACGCGACGGGCGCGCATCGAATCACCCACCGTAGAGGAAGCGCCGGGGCCGACGCCAGGGCTCAGGTGGCGACTCGCGATCCTGTTCGCGCTCGTCATCGTCGCGGGATCCGGATGCGCCTCGCGCCCGCTCCTCGAGCGGGCGATCCGGGCACGCGGCGGAACGCTGCACTCGCTGGTTCGACAGGCCGAAGCGGAGGTCCAGTCCGGCTTCCCAGGAACCTGGCAATGGCGCACCGTGTTTCTCGCTCCCGACGACTACGCCTGGTCGATCGTCACCGCCGCGGGAACCGATCACTATCTCTTCGACGGCCGGGTGGCGCGGGCGTTCATCGGCGGCCGACAGGTGTCGGCCGACGCAGGGCAGGGCGCCCCGCTACGAGCACACGCGCGCTTCGCCTCGGTCACGGGGCTGGATACCGTGGTCACGAGCAAGACGCCCGTCACTCCGCTGCCTGCCTCCGAGCTCCCGCCCGGCGTTGCCACGGGCGTATCCGTCACGCTGCCGGACGACGGGGCGCGCTACCGCCTCGGCTTCGACGAGCGGACGCTCCTCGTGTGGGCCACGGGACCGATCGACATTCCGCGGCTCGGGCGAGGGGAGGTGACAGCCCGCTACGCGGACTTCCGCCGCGTGGGCGGGCTCTGGCTCCCGTTCCGCACGACCTACGAGATCGACGCCAGACCGCTGGCGGTCGAGCGCACGGTCCGGCTCTGTCCCAACGTGTCGGGCCTGGAGCCCGCCACGTTCCAGAGCCCCGAGCGCCTGCCCGCGTGCGACGGCCGGTGAGCCCGTCACGGCGCCCGCCTCACCGCTGCGGGACGTCTCCGCAAGGAGCCACGTCACGATCGAGACACTCACCTTGCACGCGCGCGTCGCCGTGCCCGTTGGTGCTTGCGTCGCTCGGACCTCGAGTCGCCCTGCATGGCGACCGCGACGATCACCGCGAGGACGAAGAGGAGAATCGACGTCCAGACGAGCATTCGACGCCACTACGAAGGCCACGCCCGTCCCTGCGTCAGCAGGGACCACGATCGAGCCAGGACCGATCCGGCCGCGAGGGCGGAGAACCCGAGCGTCTTCACGCCGGCCGGGAGCAGGACGATGGGCACCTGGACCTCGGCGAGCAGCGAGCGGGGCGAGAGGCGATGATCGCACCGATCACCGCCGGTCGCGATCCGCGGGATCCATCGCGGCACGTCGTGACAGTACGTACGGTATGCCCGTCCGTGCCATGCCCTCAGCCTCGTCTCTTCGTGACGGACCACGGCGGAGTAGAAAGCCGCGCACCAGAGCACCGCCAACGGCACGGCCCACCAGTATCCGAACGCCGTCACGGCGCCCGTGACCACGAAGGTGTTCGCGCAGTAGATCGGGTTCCGGAGGCGGCGATAGGGGCCGCAGGTCGTCAGCGACATGCGAACCGGGAGCCGGTAGCCGAGGTGGATCTGGGACCAGATGCGCCCGATCCAGCCGAGCCCGACGAGAGGGACGGCGACGAGCCATGCGGCGGCCGTCGGGGACGCCACGCGGGGAAGCAGCAACGTCGCGAGCGCCAGTGGCATCACGAACACGAGCGCGCGACCATCATAGGCCAGGCGACAGATCGCTCGCCCGAGGGAACTCGGTCCTCGCTGGGGAAGGGCGGGTCGGCTAGTCGCGATCGACGATGCGTCGTGGAGCTTGGGGGGCGGCGACGTGGGGGCGGTCATACCGGTTCGTGGTTCGCCGGGCGCTCTTAGCGTGCGTAGGGTGACACCATCATGAAGCCCACGAGCGCCAGGCGGGCGTTCGAGACGCCACGCCACCCTCGTCGCCTCGGCGGGAATGCTCCGACCACAACCTCCGGGAGCCGATAGTAGCGATCCATCTCGGGGCTGACAACCGTCCGGCGGAGGCAGTGGCGAATCTCGCCACGGCAGGCGAAGACGGATCGGGAGCGTCTGTACCGCGCCGATGTTACTTGACTTTCGCGCGACGAAATTGATTCCCTAAATGTGGACGCGGGCCGGAGGCGCCCGGCGAGCGTGCCCGGAAGAAACGGAGGGGGGAGTGCCTCGGATGGTGTGGGCGAGGGTGCTCTGGGTGATCGCGTGCCTCGGAGCGGGAGTCGGGGCGTCCTTCGGACAGACCGCGGCGGACGAGCCGCCGGCGACGCCCGCGCAACGCTACGACGACAGCGACCGCCTCTACTTCTGGTTCGAGACCGGTCTCAATTTCACCTTGCAGCGTCACTTCGCCGGTGACGTCCGGGTCGTCCCGCAGTCGGCGGTCGAGCTGAACCTCGGGGGGGGCGTGGGCTACAACATCGACCGGCACTGGGGTGCCGAGCTCCAGGTGAACGGCGTCGACCCGTGGCTGCGCTCCGAGTCCCGCGGGGCGGTCAAGCGCATCGCCGTCCTCACCTTCGTCCCGGCGGTGCGCTACCGCTGGTTGCTCGAGGACGGGCAGTTCGTGCCCTACCTGACCGGAGGCGTGGGGTTCTCGTCGAACGACGTCCACGGCAACTTCGCTCCCTTCACCAGCGCGAGCACGACCCAGACCACCGTCGTGGGCTCGCTCTCGGCCGGCTTCGACTACTTCATCTCGGAGAACGTGGCCGCCGGTCTCGAGTTTCGATCGCTCATCCATCCGAGCCAGGACGCCGAGGTCACGTACGAGAATCCGCGCACGGGGCGCATCACTCGCTACGACGATTCGACCAACTTGACGGCCATCTCGCTGCTCGCCCACCTGCGGGTCTTCCCCGGGCAACCCCTCGGTCCCGACGGAAGCGATCGACACTTCTTCCTCGCCGACCACGGCCCCTACGACACCGACGAGCTGCGTGCCTACGTGTCCGGCCTGTTCGGATACGACTTCATCTGGGACAGGAACGCCGGGGCGGGGGTGCGATTGCGCGACGCCGGCGGCGACGCGAACCTCACCAAGGGCGGCGCCGTGGGCGTCAACCTCGACCGGAACTGGGGCGCCGAGGTCCAGCTCCTCTACACCATGCTGAACCTTCGCCAGACCACCGGCCCGCGCTTTGCCAAGCTCGATGTGTTCGAGGTGCTGCCCGCGCTGCGCTACCGCTATCCGCTCCTCGGCGGCCGGCTCGTCCCCTTTCTCATCGGTGGCGTCGGTACCGCATTTCTCGATACCGCCGAGAACCGACCGACCATCGAGTTCCGGGGTGGCAGGCGAGTAGCGGTGTATTCTCAGTTCGCCCCGGGCGGTCCGGCGATCGTCGGTCTGCTGGGCGCCGGCATCGAGTACTTCCTGAACCATCATCTGAGCGTCGGCCTGATCGTGCCCTTGCATCTCTATTCCACCGTCGGCACCACGTTTCGACGGGCGGGACACGAGACGCGAACCGGCTTCGCCGACCTGTCGGGCCTCGAGCCGCTGCTCCAGCTCAAGGCGTACCTGCCCTGAGAGACGGTCGCCCGCGGCGTTGGTCGCCGCGCGGATCAGCCGCTCGCCGGGCCGTCGTCCAGGATCTGGACGCGCACGTTCCAGGTCTTGGCGAGCCAGTCGAGCAGCTCGGCCTCGGGCCCCGTGATCGCATCCTCCGCCGCCGTCTCGAGCACGGTGCCATAGATCAGCTCGCGTGCGTCCTGGCGGCCGATGCCCGCGAGGAACGTCCTGAGGCTCTCCTGGTCGGTGAAGCGGGAGTCGACCTCCTCGACGAGGCGGCGGTACTCGTCCTCCCCGAGCACCTCGACCACCTTCTCGATCTGGGACACCTCGGCCTCGGAGACGGCGTGCTCGGACTCCACCACCTGCTCGAGCAGCGCCACCAGCGAGAGACGTTCCTCGTGGTTCAGGTCCCGCAGTTCCATGGCCGCCATCCAATGCCGCGGGAGCGGTCCCGCGGTCAACCCGGGTAGGCATCTCTGCCGGTGATGCCGGGGCGGCCGGGCGATGCTAAGCAGGGCGGGGTGAGCCACCCGGCCGAGACGCTGCGCGACGACGTGCTGCCTGCCCCGCCGCTCGCGGTCCGTCGCAACCACGTGGGCAGCGTCTCCCTCCTGTGTGCCCTCGGCGGAACCGTCGCCTGCAACCTCGCGCTGGCCGGTACGATGCGGGACGAGACCTGGCTTCGCATCCTCGCCGCCGGCTTCGAGGCGGCCATGGTCGGCGGCCTGGCGGACTGGTTCGCGGTGACGGCGCTCTTCCGGCACCCGCTCGGGCTTCCGATCCCCCACACCGCCATCATCCCGGCCCGACGGGCCAAGATCATCGAGAGCATCGTCAACATGGTCGAGAACGACTGGCTCTCGCCCGGCGTCATCGGAGCGCGCCTGGCGCGGGTGGCGCCGAGCACGTTCGTGAAGGACTGGATCGACAACGCCGATCACCTCGAGCGGCTCGGCGGCCCGTTGCGTGACGTGCTGCGCGGTGTCGCCCGCCTGCTGACCGAGGACGAGGTCGCACGCTTCGTCGATCGCGCGCTCCAGCGCCAGCTCCGCGAGCTGCCGCTCGACGCCTCGGCGGGACGCTGGCTGGTGCGCGCGGTGGAGAGCGAGAGCGCGGGAGCGACGCTGGAATCGCTGGCGGCCTCGCTCGCCAACCTCGCATCGCGGCCGCGAACGGCCGCGGAGCTGCACTTCTGGCTCGATCGCTCCGCGCGGACGCTCCGCGAGGGCGGCAAGCGCCTGCTGCCGTTCGTCCTGCGGCGCAAGGTCGTGCAGCGCAAGATCGTCGAGGCGGCGTGCGACTACGCCGCGACCGAGCTGCGCCGCGCCGCCCGCGATCCGGCGCATCCCTTCCGGCGGTCCATCCTCGACGGCCTCCGGCGCTGGGCCGATCGCCTCGCCGCCAGCGATCCCGCGGCGCTCGCGCAGGCGGAGCGCCTGCGCGCCGCGCTGGTCGAGAGCCTCGAGGCGGGGCCGCTGGTGCGGGAGACGCTCGCCCGCCTGCGTCGCGAGCTCGAGGAGCAGCTCGACGACCCGCACAGCCCTCTCTCCGCCCTCGTCGCGCGGACGCTGCGTGCGGGTATCCGCGAGCTCCTCGACGATCCCGAGCGCCGCGCCGCCTTCGACCGCTGGGTGCGCGCGACGGCCGACGACCTGCTCCGGCGCCACCACCACCAGATCGGCCTCACGGTGCGTGAGAACCTGGAAGCCCTCGATACCGGGACGCTGGTGTCGATGATCGAGGCGAGGGTCGGCAGCGACCTCCAGTTCATCCGCCTGAACGGCGCCGTGGTGGGGGGCCTGGTGGGTGTGGGGCTGGCGACCGTGCACTGGCTGCTCGGGTGACGACCGCACGCGGATCGCTCCCGGCCTGGTTCATCCTGACGCTGCTGGCGGCGGTGGGTGCGAACGGGCTGGCGTCGGCCACCACGCGGGTGACCATCGAGCTGATGCGTAGCCCGAGCCCGTTCGCGCAGCACGTGCGCGAATACGACCTGGTGCTGCTGCCGTGCTTCCAGGTGGTCGCGTTCGTCGTCCCGACCGTCGTCCTCATCGGGTACCTCTGGCCGATCGTCGTGTGGTTCCGCCGCGGCGCGATCCCTCCGCCCGGTCTGCTGGTGCAGCGTCGCGTGATCAGCGCCCCGCTCGTCATGGCGGCCGGATCGTTCGGGGGGTGGATGGTGGGGCCGATCTTCTTCCCGATCGCCACCCTGCTCAAATTCGGACGCTGGACGCCCGAGCTCGCCTCGCAGCACATCGTCTCCCCGCTGGTGAACGGGTTCCTCGCCGTCACGACCACCTACCTGCTGGTCGATCTGATCTTCCGCCGCCGGGTCGTGCCGCGCGTCTTTCCCGAGGGGCGGCTCACCGAGGTGCACGGCGCGCTCGCGCTCGGCGTCCGCGACCGATTGCTCGTCTTCCTCGTCGCGGTGGCGTTCGTCCCGCTGTTCACCGCGCTCGGCCTGGTCCGTGCGGCGACGGCCCGGCTCGATGCTGGACTCCCCGCGGCGAGCGTCGTGGGCGGCCTGGCGCGTGCCAGCGAGCTGACGTTCGCCGTCTACGTCGCCGTCGGCCTCGTCCTCACGCTGCTGCTGGCGCGCACGTTCACCGGACCGCTGGCCGAGGTGACGTCCGCCCTGCGCCGCATCCGTGCGGGCGCCCTCGACCGCGACGTCCGGGTGAGTGCGAGCGACGAGGTCGGCGTGGTCGAGGAGGGGGTGAACGCGCTGCTGGCCGCGCTGCGCGAGAAGGAGCGCATCCTCGGCACCTTCGGACGCATCGTCGACCCCGCGGTACGGGATCGGCTGCTCGCCGGTGAGGTCGAGGCCGGCGGCGAGGTGCGCCGGGCGACGGTGCTCTTCTGCGACCTGCGTGGCTTCACCGCGCTCGCCGAGCGCAGCTCGCCGGTCGATCTGGTCGCCACCCTCAACGAGTTCTTCAGCGTCCTCACCACCTGGGTGCGCACCTGCGGAGGGTTCGTCGACAAGTTCCTCGGCGACGGCCTCCTCGTCGTGTTCGGTCTGTTCGACGACGGCGACGACAGCGGTGCCGCATCCGCCGTGCGCTGCGCGCGCGGCATGCACACCCGCGTGGCCGAGCTCAACGGCGTGCGTGCCGGAACCGGCCGACCGCCGCTGGCCGTCTCGATCGGCATCCATTCCGGTCCGGTGGTCGCGGGCACGATCGGGGCCGCCGAGCGGCACGACTACACCGTGGTGGGGGACACCGTGAACGTGGCGGCGCGTCTTCAGGAGGTGTGCCGCGATCACGAGCACGGGCTCCTCGTCTCGGGGACGACGCACGACCTCGCCGCGCGCGGCGGCGCGTGCGGCGACGTGCTCGCGCGCTACGCGATCCGGCTGCGCGGCCGCGATGCGGCGGTGGACGCGCTCGCGCTGGGCTGCTCGTAGCGCGGGACGCCGAGCATCGCGGGTGTGCTCAGCGCGAGACGCACCAGCTCCGCCTGACGCCCCGTGCCGGTCTTGGCGAGGGCGCGCTTCAGCTGGGTGCGCGCCGTGTTGACGCTGATGCCGAGCTCGTCCGCGGCGTCCTCCACGCGGCGGCCCTGGACCAGCCACAGGACGAGCGCCGCCTCGGCTTGGGTCACGCCGAGGTAGTGCTGCAGGCGTTCGACCGGCGCCTGGGGGGTCAGCTCCGGATCGGTGACGAAGACGATGACCTGCGCGCGTGCGTTCACCTCCGGGACGATGGACGCGCGCAGCGGGGCTACCAGGACGTTGAGCGGCCGGCGCGCAGAGGGCCGGGTGATGGTGAGCGTCCCGTCGCCGTCCGATGCGCCGGGGGCCGTCGGCTCGGTCGCCGCCGCGATCAAGCGCCGGAGCGCGAGGGTTTCGCCGGGGAGCGCCGCGCGCAGGCCGTCGCGATCGGTCCGCAGGCCGTCGCCCGCGGCCAGCAGGTCCTCGAAGCTCCTGTTGGCGGCCACGAGACGTCCCTGACGGTCGAGCAGGACCACCCCGGTCGGGAACCAGTCCAGCGCCTCGACCACCTCGTTGCGCCGGGCCTCGGCCCGCGCGAGCTGGCGAGCGAGCAGGAGTCCGCGCGTGAGATGCGGCACCAGACGCCGGAGGAGCTCCCGCTCGTCCGGCCCGAACGCGGGCGCGCACCGCGGGCGAATCACCCGCAGCACCGCGAAGGCGTCCTCCTGCTTGAGCGGCACCGTACCGAGGAGGTGGAAGTAGCCCTGGGGACGAAGGAAATCGTTGTAGAACTCCGACCGGACGAGCTCCTGGTCCGGTACCAGGGAGCTGCCCACGAAGACCTCTCGGGCCGGCAGCGTCCATATCTTGCGCCGGCGCAGGTCGTGGTCGACGTAGTAGCTGTCGTACGCCGTCCCCCAGGTGGGATCCAGGTCGACGGCCATTGCCAGCGTCGCCGGCCCCGTCGGCCCGGCGTACACGTAGAGAGCTGGAACGACGCTCCGCAGCGTCCCGGCCAGCGATCCGAGGAACCCCTGCCACCCGCCTCCGGCGGCCGCCTCGTAGAGCTGGTCCACGAGCGGCAGCAGCTGGGCCATCGGATCACGCATGGTCGTCGGAAGGTCCGACGGCAGTCGTACACCAAATGGATCATGACTGGCCAGATGGGTTGGCGTACCCCCCCGTTCACCACCCGACAGGAGCCTTGCCGCCATGGAGCTAGAACAACGAGGGATCGTCCTGGATTTCGACGCCCGGCGCCGCGCCTTGCTGGAGCACCGAAACCCGATGCGGTGCGTCGGCGCGGGTGACGACCGGGAGGTCAACTCTGCCTGGGACGAGCTGATGAAGCTGGTGATCCAGGCCTGGTCATGGAGGGATCCGGAGAGCCTCGACGTCCTCGAGAGCGCGCTCGGAAAGCTCAAGCGGCGCATTGCTCACGACTGGTCGTCCTGAAGCGTCCCCACCGAGGGGGTCAACCGCGACCCGGTGGGGTCCCCCCTCCGCGGCGTTCCTCCAGCTCCTCGAGGGTACGCGGCCAGTCCTCGTGCAGGAGCCTCGATAGCGCGCGATCGGCGAGCAGCTTGCCGCCGGTCTGGCACGTCGGGCAATAGTTGGTCTCGTTCTCTGCGTGCATGATGCGCTGCACCAACGTGCCGCAATCCGGGCACGGCTTGCGGTAGCGGCCGTGCACGGCCATGTCGTCTCGGAAGGCCGTCACCTTCTCGGGAAAGCCCGTCCCGACCTCGGCCCGGATACGGGCCGCGAACTCGAGCAGCGTCGAGCGCGTGGCCGCATGGAGCCGCGACATCTCGTCGTCGGTCAGCTGGCTGGTGAGCTTCACCGGTGAGAGGCGCGCGCGGTGCAGGATCTCGTCGGAGTACGCGTTGCCGATGCCGCTCAGGATGCGGGGATCGGTGAGCGTGCGTTTCAGCGTGTGCCGCTCCCGCAGCACGGCGGCGCGGAAGCTCCCGACGTCGGCATCGAGAGGCTCGAGGCCGCCCGCGTCGAGGGCCGCCAGGGCGGCCTCGCCACGGACCAGGTGAAGCGACGCGCGCTTCCTCGAGCTTGCCTCGGTCAGGAGCAACGTTCCGGACGAGAAGTCGAAGGCGGCCAGGCCGAGCTTCCCCGGAACCTTGGTTCCGGCGGGGCGCCAGCGCAGGCGGCCCGCGATCATCAGATGGATGGCGAGGAAGCGCTTCCCCTCGAGCTCGATGACGATGCGCTTGCCGAGCCGGCGCAGCCCGACGACACGCGTGCCGAAGATCTCGGACAGCGGTGGATCGACGGTGCGCAGCAGGAACGGGCTCGCGAGCCGGACGCGCTCCAGCCACTCGCCGGCGATGCGCGATCCGAGGCACTCGATGTACACCGAGACGTCGGGCAGCTCGGGCATGCCTAGCGAGCGGCGACGGCCGGCGCCGGCGGCTCGCCCCGCCAGCGCGCGAGCGTCTCGGCGATGTCGTCCCGCACGCGATCGAGCAGCGCGGCGCGGTCCTCTCCCGCGCGTCGCGCGATGGGCGCGGCGATGTGCACGCGCACGCGGATGCCCCAGGGGACGGGCAAGAAGTTGTGCTGCAGCAGGCGCCAGGACTGGTCGATGGTGACGGGCACCACCGGCGTGCTCGGCGCCTCCTCGAGAAGGGCGAGAGTCCCGGCGGGCTTGAAGCGACCGAGCTCGCCGACCCGCGCCCGCGTGCCTTCCGGGAAGATCATCGCCGAGGCGCCGCCCGAGGCCACGTGGCGGCCCAGCGCGCGGATCGCGTCCAGCGCACCCGGCGCGTCGGAGCGATCGATCAGCACGTGGCCTCCGCGGCGCAGATTGTACGACACGCTCGGGATCCAGCGTCCGAGCGAGCGTTTCGAGATGTACTTCGGAAAGTTCGAGAAGAAGAGCGAGCCCAGGATGGCGATGTCGAACATGCTCTGATGGTTCGACACGATGATGTAGGAGCCCCAGGGCTGCACCTCGGGCGAGCGCTCGACGACGAGGCGCGTGTCGCAGATGCCGAAGGTGCGGACCAGCGTCCACTGCAGCGCGCCTGCGACGTACTCCTGCGGGCGCTGCCCGAAGAGGCGCGCGATGCGCTGCGCCACGTCGAAGGAGACCATCACCAGGCCGAAGACGGGCAGAAACACGAGCGTGGTCAGCCACGACACGAGCTGCATACCGGATCGCTATAGGCTGCCGGCGCCCGCGGCTTCAAACGCGCGGACGGCCGCGCTATGAGCGGAGCATGGCCGACGCGCCCATCACGCTCGAGGGCTGGTACACGCTGCACGGAATGTACGCCGTGGACTGGGGCCGCTGGAATGCGCTGGCGGTCGCCGAGCGCGACGCCGTCACGCGCGAGGCCGTTGCCGTGCTCGAGGACCAGGAACGACCGCAGGATGGCCACAGCGCCTGCTATTCGGTGCTGACGCAGAAGGGCGACCTCTGCTTCGTGCACTGGCGCCCCGACCTGGAGGCGCTGCGCCGCGAGGAGACCGCGCTCGATCGCACGCGCCTGCGCGCCTTCCTGACCCCGACCTACTCGTACCTGGCCGTGATCGAGCTCGGGACCTACGAGCTCACCGGACACGCCACGGCGATGCTCGGGCGTCGGGGGGTCGAGCCCGACTCGGAGGGCTTCGCCGAGGCGCTGCGCGAGGAGATGCAGAAGCTCGCGCGCCCGCGGCTCTATCCGGGGATCCCCGCCCAGCGCTACCTCTGCTTCTATCCGATGTCGAAGCGCCGGGGCGAGCAGGTGAACTGGTACGACCTGCCGGCCGGCGAGCGCGCCGGCTTCATGCGGGGCCACGGCGAGATCGGACGGCGCTACGCGGGGCGCGTCGTGCAGATCATCCAGGGCTCCGTCGGGCTCGACGACTGGGAGTGGGGCGTCACGCTGTTCGCCGACGATCCCCTCGTCTTCAAGAAGCTCATCTACGAGATGCGCTTCGACCCCGCGAGCTCGCGCTTCGCGCTCTTCGGACCGTTCTACGTCGGCATCCGGTTTGCCCCGAGCGCGCTGGGCGAGGTGCTGGGGACGTCGTAGGGCGAGCTCACGGCTCTCGAGGCGATCGTCCGGCGGCACGGTCGCCGTCTGCCGGCGAAGATGCGCCCTGTCCGAGCGCGCGCTGCAGGCGCCCCACCGGTCCGGCGAGGGTGTGCTGGGCAACCAGCCGCGCCAGCGTACGCGGGTGGGCCGGCCGCCTCGGCAGCGCGAGGCCGAGCCGCGGAAGGGGCACGTCCGCGACCGGCAGCACGACGCGCCGGGCGGCGGCGAGGTAGTCCCGGGCCGCCTCGAGACGCCGAGCCACCGCCGGCGCGAGGTCCGTCGCCGCCAGGAGCGCGTCGAGCGTGCCGTAGCGCGACACGAGCGTCGCGGCCGTCTTCTCGCCGATTCCCGGGACACCGGGCAGGCCGTCCGACGGATCGCCGCGCAGGAGCGCGAAGTCGCCGTAGGCGCGACCGGGAATGCCGTAGCGGCGCCCGACCTCCGCCTCGTCGACGACCAGCAGCGTGCTCACCCCGCGCAGCGGGTAGAGCACCTTCACGTCGGGATCGCGCACCAGCGCGAAGAGGTCACGATCGCCGGAAGCGATCTCGATCGGCCCGCGGGCGTGGGCGGCGATCGTGGCGATGACGTCCTCGGCCTCGAAGCCGGCGCCCGCGGCGACGCAGACGCCGAGCGCCTCGAGCACCTCGCGGCCGAGGGTCTCCTGCGGCGCCACCGGGTCGGGCTCGTCCTCGGGACCGGCCACGCGGTGCGTCTTGTAGGAGGGCAGGGCGGCAACGCGGAACTCGGGCCGCCAGTCCTCGTCGACGGCGACGGCCAGACCGGAAGGCCGGCGATCGATCACCAGCCGGGCCAGCATGGAGAGGAAGCCGTACACGCCGTTGGCGGGCACGCTCGTCGGAAGCGAGTGGAAGGCGCGGTAGAGCAGGCTCGAGTAGTCGACCAGGAGCAGCATGCGACGGCAGCAGAGCAGCGGCCGGCACCGCGGCGCAAGCCCGCGGGAGGTTCCGTCCTGGTTCCCCGGAGCGCGGTAGGCTAGGGTTCCGGCCTCGGTGCCTCCCGATCTGCCGAGCGCGGTGCCCGCCGGCATTCGCCGCGGAACCACCTACTTCCCCGAGCTCGAGTCGCTGCGCGGGCTCGCCATCGCGCTCGTCTTCGTCTTCCACGCCGACGCCGCGCTGCTCTTCCCTTTCGGCACCCGGACGGGCTCGGTGGTGCCGTTGCCGCTGGCGTTCGTGTGGGCCGGGCACAGCGGCGTCACGCTCTTCTTCGTGCTGAGCGCGTTCCTGCTCTCGCTCCCGTTTCTGGACGAAGCCTACGGCGGGCGGGCGGTGTCGTGGCGGCAGTTCTACGCGCGCCGCGCACTGCGCATCCTGCCACTCTACTGGGCGGCCGTGATCGTGGGGACGATCCTCACCTCGCGAGTGCCCGCCGATCTCTGGCGCGGGCTGCCGTACCTGGCCTTTCTTCAGTCGAGGCCAAACCTGCCCACCCCGATGCCGCCGTTCAGCGACGTCTGGTGGAGCCTGGCCACCGAGATGCAGTTCTACGCCGTGCTCCCGCTGCTCGCCCTCGGCTTCGGTCGCTCGCTCGGGGTCACCCTGGCACTCCTCGCCGTCTACGCGGTGGTCTACGCCGCGCTGGCGCTCGGCCTGGCGGTTCCCCACCTCGAGCCCTGGTTTCGCGCCCAGAGCATCATCGGTCGCGGCCCGCTCTTTCTCTCCGGCATCCTGGCCGCGTGGCTCTATCGCCGCCACGGTGAGGCCCTGCGCGCACGGCTCGCGGCGACGCGCTGGCTCGCGGCGGGCGGCGCGGACGTGCTCCTGGGCGCCGTGCTGGTCGCGCTCGCGTTCCTCCTGCGGTGGTCGACCACCTGGGGCTTCATGGCCCTCGAGCCGACGCGGTGGCACGTCTGGCACGTGCCCGAGGGTGCGCTGTGGACCGCCGTCCTACTGATCCTGCTCCTCGCACCGCTGCGGGCGAAGCTGCCGTTCTCGAACCCCATCCTCGCCCGGCTCGGTGTGCTGTCGTACTCGATCTATCTCCTGCACCGGCCGGCCTTCCAGTACGGCCTGGATCTGACGCGACGTCTGCTGCCGCACCTCCCGGCCGGCTGGAGTCTGGCCACGACGGGCTGCTTCGTGATCGCGACGGTTCTCTGCGTCGGCCTCGCGACCGTCACCTATCGCTGGATCGAGCGCCCGTTCCTGATCCGTAAGGCGCGGCTCGATGGCGCGGCGCGCGCGGCGCCGGCGCGGGCCGCGTGAAGCAGCCCGGAGCCTACCAGCCCACCTGGGCGCGATAGCGCAGCACGGCGTCGCCGCCGGCCGGCACGGGCACGTCGAAGGCGAGCGTCTGCGCGTCGACCTTGCGCGACGGCAGACTCGACTCGAGCACCTTCCAGTCGCCGGCGACGTGCTCGCGGACGACGACCGTCACGGCGGCCCGCTTCGCGTTGTGCAGCTTCACCTCGTACGCGCTCTCCGCCTGGTAGGGTTCGACCTCGACCTTGCGCCAGTCGGTCTGCGTCCGGGTGACCACGACGTCCGACGCCTGTCCGAGCGCGATCTCCGCCGTCTCGTCCTTCGCCGTCTGCCGGAGCCAGTCCTCACCCACCAGCTGCCAGGCGCCGGAGGAATCGACCTGGTAGACCCGCACCGTCCCCGCCGGCAGATCGCGGCCGAGATGGTTGGCCTCCGTGTCGGCGACCGTGAGCACGACCGCGACGGGCACGCGGCGATCGGAATCGCGTATCGGCTGCCGGAACCAGGAGGGGTCGCTGCCCACCTGGTAGCGCCTCCCCACCGACACGCCCTGCACGCCGAGCAGCGGCAGCTGCTTGGTCTCCTTCTCCGCCAGCGAGGTCCGCCGGTCGAACGCATAGCGATAGTACTCCGCGAACCCCTCGGGCCGGGGCCCGGACTCGGGGGCCGCGGCGGTGGTCATCGCGCGCTTCACGGCGAGCCCCGGTGGCGGCGCGGCGCCACCCGCGCGATGCACCTCGCCCGCGATCAGCACGAGCGCGGCGTCGTCGTAGCGCGTCCCGCTGTCGTTCGTGAGCGCGGCCAGGGCGCTCACGTCGGCCCGGGTCTCATCGGCCTCGAGCACGATCGCATAGTCGGCCGACCACGACAGCCCCGTGATCGCGTACGACGCCTCGACCGTCCGGCGCGCGGCGCCGGAGTTGGCGACCCGCCAGCGCAGCGTCGGGCGCGTGAACACCTCGTCTGCGGTCGGCGGCAGGAAGAGCCAGCCCGGATGTCCCACCGCGATGCGGTCGCCGATGCGGTAGACGTTGCCACCCTCGGTGGAGAGGAGGGTCGCGGCCGTGATGCGGGTACGCAGCCGCTGGTCGGTGTCCACCAGCTCGACTCCGCGCCCCACCCAGCGCTGCACCAGGGCCTGCGGCGAGGCGAGGTCGAAGAGGTAACTCTGCTCGAGCACCGCGAGGGTGCCCTCGTCCTCCGTCGCGCGCAGGACGACGGAGCGCGGATCGAGCGTCGCCGCCACGTCCTCGAAGCGCACGGTGCTCTCTCCGGTCCCGAGGTCGACGGTGCGTGCCTCGCGCACCACCGTCAGATCCTGACCCGAGTAGACGGTGAGCGCGACCGCCGTGCGCGCGTCCCGCCCGACGACCACGTCGGCGGTGGCCGGCCCGGCGAGTCCGGACGCCAGGACCGCGACGAACGCGACCGGCAGACGGCGGGAGCGCACCAGGGGCGCTCTAGCAGATCTCCCGCGGCGAGTGGCGTGGCCGTCCCGGGCCGAGATCAGCGCCGCACCACCAGCCCGGCGATGCGCCCGCCACGCGCGCGAGCGCGTTGCCAGTCGTCCTCCGAGACCAGGAAGCGCACCGGCCGTCCGTCGATGGTGTCCTCGGGAGAGAAGACGACGAACAGCCCGGCCCAGCCGGGCATGAGGGCCGGGAAGTAGATGCTCGGCCCGAACGGCTTGTTCTCGATCAGCGCCACCTCGCCCGGCGGCGTCCGGTCGGCCTGGGCCCTGATGCTCCGGAACACGTCCTCGAGGGCGGCGCGCTGCCGATCCGCCAGATCGATCGGGAACGGGAAGAGGACCAGCACGGCGAGACGGCCGAGCATCCAGAGACCCGCCGCTCCGGAGACCACGCGGGATGCGACGCTCCCGCGCGCAGCGATCTGGGCGAGCGCGGCGCACACGACGACGGTCAGGAGAGCCAGCGGGAGGTAGTGGTAGCGCGGAACCATCGCGGCCATCGTGAAGGGCACGTGGCCCGCCGCGTAGACGGCCGCCCGCCCCGCGGCCACCGCCCCGTAGGCGCTGCCCGCGAGCAGCGCGAGCGCGACGAGCCGGCGACGTCCGGCCGCATCGGCGCTCACCCCCGCGGCCAGCAGGAGCAGCGTCAGGACGCCCCCGCCCACGAGCTGCATCCAGTCCGGAAAGCGCTGGTTCGCGCCCAGCACGTCGAACAGGAGCGCACCGGCTCCGAAGCCGGCGAGATGCGCCGAGAGCGCGAGCGCTGCGGGCAGCAGCCCCGGATTGGAGAGCAGCGAGACGCCCGCGCGTGCCTCCGCCGTCATGTCGGGCGAGCGGACGAGGGCGAGCTGGTAGCCGACGACGGTCAGGAGGGCGCCGAGCACGAGCACGAGCGCACTGCGGCGGGGCAGCCGGTCTCCGGGCAGTGCCAGGACGGCGGCGAGCGGGAAGGCGGCGGCGACGCCGAGGCCGGTCCCGAAGGACGTGGAGCCGGCGGCGAGCACGGCCGTCCACGTGAGGGCAAGCCGGGGGGAGAGCGCCCGCCCGCTGCGCAGGACGCGTCCGAGGCTCCAGAGAACGCCCAGCACGAGCGTGGTCAGGAGCACCTGGCCGTAGACCGAGTACCAGCCCAGCGTGCCCGCGAGAACGGGACACGTGCCCCACAGGGTGGCGCCGAAGCAGGCGAGGGTCACGCCCCGGGGCCGGACCACCTGTCGGATCACCTGGAAGAGCAGGACGGTGTTCAGCAGGTGCGTCAGCAGCACCGTCCAGGCGTACCCGCGCGGGTCGGCGCCGAAGGCCTGGAACATCGCCCACAGCGCGGCGTTGTAGAGGACCAGCAGGTGGCCGCCCCAGACCTGGCCGAGCAGGCTCGACAGGGGCCGCGTGGTGAGGTCGTAGAGATGGAAGAAGTCGTCGCCGCTGAAGTACCCGCGGCGCAGCGGGGCCCACACCGCGAACGTCGCCAGCAGGGGAACGATCGGCGCGAGGCCCTGTGCCCGCGGGGGCGCCGTGCGCGGGAGCTTCACGGGAGGATGCGGCCGTCTCGGTAGCACGACGTCGGCGCGGCTTTCAAAGCCGAGCGACCGCCTGGGACCGGCGCGCGTTGCATGCACCGCGGCCCCCCGCTAGACCCCGGCTCCATGCCGACCGCGACGCGTCCGTCCCGCTTTCGCCTCGCGACGGACGTGCGGCCATCCGACTACCACCTCCACCTCGAGCCCGATCTCGACGCGGGCCGCTTTCGCGGCGAGGTGCGCATCGACCTGCGCCTCGAGCGCCCTCGAACGGAGGTCGTGCTGCACGCCGCGGACATGGCGATCGAGCACGCCGCGGCCGAGGTCGACGGCGCCGTCGTCCCGCTGCGCGCACGTCTCGACCGGCGCGACGAGACGGTGACCCTGCGGGCCGCGCGGCCGCTGCCCGCCGGCTCGGTGGCGCTCCGCCTGCGCTTCGCCGCCGCGCTGAACGCTCACCTGCGCGGCCTGTACGCCGCCAGCTCCGGGAGCGCGCGCTACGCCTTCACGCAGTGCGAGGCGGCCGATGCGCGGCGCATCCTGCCGTGCTTCGACGAGCCCGCCTTCAAGGCGCGCTTCCACGTCACCGTGACGGCGCGCGCCGGCGACACGGTGCTCGCGAATGCTCCGGTGGCGCGCGAGCAACCGCTGCCCGGCGGGCGGCAGGCCGTCCACTTCGAGCCGACGCCGCCGCTCTCCACCTACCTCCTGGCGCTGGCGGTCGGTCCGCTCGAGTCGAGCGAGCCCCGTCACGTCGGCTCGACTCCGATCCGCCTGTGGCACGTCCCCGGCAAGGGACACCTGGCGGCCTTCGGGCTGGAGGCGGCCGTGGAGGCCCTCGACCGCCTGGAGCGGTACTTCGGCATCCCCTATCCCTACGCGAAGCTGGACCTGGTCGCGGTGCCGGACTTCGAGGCCGGCGCGATGGAGAACGCGGGGGCGGTGTTCTTCCGGGAGACGCTGCTGCTGCTGGACCCCGAGACCGTATCGCTGCCCGAGCGCAAGCGAGCCGCCGAGGTGATCGCTCACGAGCTGGCGCACATGTGGTACGGCGACCTGGTCACCATGGCCTGGTGGGACGACCTCTGGCTGAACGAGGCCTTCGCCACCTGGATGGCCTACCGGGTGGTGAACGACTGGAAGCCCGAGTGGCGCATGTGGCAGAGCTTCGAGCACGACCGCGCCGGAGCGCTCGGCCTCGATGCGCTGGCGAGCACGCATCCGATCTACGCGCCGGTACACAGCGTCGCCGAGGCGACCGAGAACTTCGACGTCATCACCTACGAGAAGGGTGCCGCGGTGGTCCGCATGCTCGAGCACTACCTCGGACCCGAGACGTTCCGGGACGGCGTCCGGCGCTACATGGAGCGCCACCGGGAGGCGAACGCGGTGGCGGCCGACCTGTGGCATGCACTCGCCGAGGCATCGGGTGCCGACGTCGCGCGGCTGGCGCAGGCCTGGATCGGACAGACGGGCTTCCCGCTGGTGACCCTCGCCCGTAACGGCCGCACGCTCCGCGTGCGGCAGGAACGGTTCTTCGCGGATCCCCGGGTGCCGGCGACGAAGCGGCGGCACCGCTGGCCGGTCCCGCTGGTGGTCCGGCTCGAGGGCAGCGGCCACCGGCTGACACGCGCGCTGGTCGAGAAGGCATCCGACACCATCGCGCTGCCGGCGCCCGCGCCCGCCTGGTGCTTCGGAAACGCCGCAGCGGGCGGCTTCTACCGGGTCCGCCACGACCCGGCGACGCAGGCGGCGCTGCACACGGCCCTGTCCGAGCTGGGTGCGGTCGAGCGCCTCGCCCTGGTGGGCGATCAGTGGGCGCTCGTGCGCGCCGATCGCGCCTCCGTGGAGTCGTTCCTGGACCTCGCCGGTGCGCTCGGCGAGGAGCCCGATCACGACGTGCTCGACGGCGTCGCCGGCGCGCTCGCGACCCTCGACGATCAGGTCGCGGAGCCGGACAGCGCCGTCCAGGGCGCGCTGCGTGCATGGATTGCCCGCCGCTTCGGTCCCGCCCTGAGCGCGCTCGGGTGGGTGCCGGCGCCCGGGGAAGCGGACGAGGTGCGGCTGCGGCGCGCCGCGCTGCTGCGCCTCGTCGGCGGTGTTGCCGAGGATCCCGCGGTGCTCGCCGAGTCGCGCAGCCGCGTCGACCTCTACCTCGCCGATCGCGGCTCGCTCGAGCCCAACCTCGCAGACACGGTCGTCGCACTGGCCGCCCGGCTCGGAGATCCGGCGCTCTACGAGCGCTACCGCGCCGTGGCGGCCGATGCCCGCACGCCGCAGGAGCAGCGCCGGTTTCTCTTGAACCGCGCGTCCTTCCGCCAGCGCGAGAGCATCGACCGGACGCTCGCCGCGCTCCTGACGGCCGAGATCCCCACCCAGGACGTCGCCTTCCTGCTGATGCGGATGTTCGGCAATCCGAAGGGCCGGGAGGAGGCGTGGCGCTTTCTGCGCCGTCGCTGGGCGGCGCTGCGCAAGCGCATCCCGCCCCTCATGATGGCCCGCCTGGTCGAGGCGACGCCCGCGCTGCGCACCCCCCGCCACGCCAGCGAGGTGCGGGCGTTCTTCCGCGCCCACCCGCTGCCCGAGGCGGCGCGCGCGCTGCGCCAGGCGCTCGAGCGCTTCCGCCTGAACGCCGAGCTTCGCCGGCGCACGGCGCCGGGAGTGCAACGCTGGCTGGCGCGACGGGCGGCATGAGCCGCCGGCCGTCCGGCGTGGCCGCGGTGGTCGTCGCGCTGCTGGCGGCCACCTCGGTCCTCGCCAATCCGGTGGCGGTTCCGTGGCCGGTGCTGCGCGCGCTGCGCGCCGCCAGCGTCGTGGTGCTGCCGGCCGAATGTGGCGGCGTCTTGACGACGACCCCGGAGCTGGTCGCCACGGCGCTGCACTGCATCGACCGCGGGGCGGCGCTGCACGTGCGGACGGCGGACGGCGGCGTGCTCGGCGCGCATCTCGAGGCGATCGACAGCGACGCCGATCAGGCGGTGCTGCGCCTCATGCGCCCGCTCGCCGCGACCCCGCTCGAGATCGCGCGGCGCGCGCCCATCGATGGGACGGTGGTCTACTTCGAAGGCAACCCGCGGCGACCGCGGCCCCAGGACGCGCGCATCGATCGGCGCGGGCGGTGCGAATCGCTGCCGCGCCTGCCGGACGCGCTCTTCACCAGCCTGCGTGGCGAGCCCGGCGATTCGGGATCGCCGCTGGTCGACGGCGCCGCGCGCATCGTCGGGCTGGTTCACGGCGGCGCGCGCTGCCAGATCGCCACGCCGGCCACCCGGCTCGCCCGGCTGGTCGATCGCGTCCTCGGCCGCCTCACCGTGACCCCGGCGGGGTAAGGGCGCGACCCGAGACTCCGTCTCGGGTCGAAAGCGGAGGCGAGTGTGTGGCGTTCGGTGGATCGGGCGAACGCCGTGCCGCGGCCGGCGAAGCCGGCGCGGCAAAACGAGCACGCAGCCTCCGGCCCAGGCCGTCTGCGCCCCCGCAAGCATGCCGTGCGAGCTACGGGGTCGTGCTCCGAAACGCCTGCCGCGGCGGCTTCGCCGCCCGCGGCACGACGTCCGCACGGTTCATCGGGTTCCATTCTCGCTCTCCCCCTGACCCGAGACGGAGTCTCGGGTCACTCATCCGAGGGCGAGCCAGAGCAGAACGGCGATCCCGGCGGCGATCCGGTACCACCCGAACGGCCGCAGCGTGTGGGTCTGCACGAAGCGGAGGAAGGCGCGGATGACGATCAGCGCGCTCACGAAGGCGGCCACGAAGCCGACGGCGAGCGCGGCCGCGGCCGCGGGATCGATCTCGTGCCGCCCCTTCCAGAGCGAGAACAGGCAGGCGGCGTACATCGTCGGCATGGCGAGGAAGAAGGAGAACTCCGTGGCCGCTTTGCGACCGAGCCCGGCGACGAGCCCGGTCACGATGGTGGCGCCGGCGCGCGACACGCCGGGCACCAGCGACAGCATCTGCCCGAGCCCGATGGCGATCGCCTGTCCGAGCGTGACGTCCTCGGCAGCACCCACGCCGCCGCGGCGGTTCGGGCCGTCGAGCAGGAGGATCAGCACGCCGCCGACGATGAGGCTCCCCGCCACGGTGCCGGCGCGGAAGAGGTGCTCCTCGATCCAGTGATGCGCGAGCAGCCCGACGACGGCGGCCGGAAGGAAGGCGATGAAGACACGCACCAGGAAACGCCGCGCCGGTCCCGGGGTCGCGCTCTCGGTCGCGAGCCGAAGCAGGCGTTCGCGATAGGCCCAGGTGAGCGCGACGATCGCGCCGAGCTGGATGAAGATCTCGAAGGTGGGCGAGCCCCAGCCGAGCGCCTGCCCGGCGACGATCAGGTGGCCCGTCGAGGAGACCGGGATGAACTCGGTGAGTCCCTCGACGACGCCGAGGAACGCGGCCTTGAGCAGGGCGATCATCGAGAGGGGACGTGAGGGATCGGAGGTGGCCCGAAGCGGCCGGCCTCCGGCCGCACGAGGGAGCCTGAGCCCGAGAACCTCACGCGGTCCGTACCGCCCCGGGAACGAGCCCAGCCATGAAGCACATATTGGCACGGACCCCCCCGAGCAGGAAACCGAGGACGCCGATGGAGCGCTCGTGCCCGAGCGCCGTGATGGCTTCGGCGGTGCTCGGCGGAGGCGGCGCTGCCGGCCGCCGTGTCTCCCTGCCGACGCGTCGCTCCAACGCTTTTCCTCTTGCCAAACCGACACTTCCTTGCCATTTAGAGTCGATAGCTGGTAACTGATACTGTCAAGACAGCAATAGTATGATGTGGCTGTCCGTGTCGTGAGAGCCTCGGCGAACGGGCCGCTCGGGTGGCCGCGGGGGAACTCGAATCGACTGAGACGGGGAAGTGCAAAGTCACCCACGATTGGAAGCGTTCGGTCTGCGGCGAACAGCGGCTCGCGCTCGCCCGTCTGGCTGGCTGGACACCGGCAGCTCACTCGAGCCCACATCTCCGCGCGGAGGTGAGCGTGTCTCCGGGTGCTCCGGCGCCCGACGAGGCCGGCGCGAGGCGTGCCGCGCGCTGCCGCGATGAGTCCGACAGCGTCCGCGGGCGGGGCAAACGGGGGGCGAGAGCCCCGATCACGACTCGTTCGCTCTGTCCTGGGGGTCCTGGCCCTCGCCGCGATCGCCGCCGTCGTCGGGACGGGGCTCTGGGCAGGAAGGACCCGGCCGCCGCTCCTGACGCCGGCAGCTCCGAACGCGATGGTCAGCCTGCAGCTGGCGCGCAGCAGCCGCGAAGCGAACGGGATCAAGCGGGAGTGGCAAGGCGCTTGCCTGCCGCAGGCCGGCCCCGAGGAGGAGCAGATCGACCAGCAGTGGGCGCTCCTCTGCCAGGCGGGGAGCGTCGCGGACGTGCGGCGGATCGTGCACGCGTGGACCCGGCCGCCGTTCTGCCTCCTCCGCAGCGCCGCCGAAGCGAAACGGATCGTCGAGGGGTGGAAGCCCCTGGCACACGGCGTCGCCAAGGCGTGGCAGCGCGGCCACCGATGCCGGCTTCGGTGCGTGGCGTGCAGCCCTGCCACCCCCGATCCGGGCGCCAACGACTGTGGCGGCCCCTGCTCCGCGTGCATGAACGTCGACGCGCCGGCACGCTCCGGCCAGCTCAAGAGCGTCACCGGAGCCAGACACATCGCGAGCCAGTGGCGGAGTCTCTGCGGTGCCCAGACTCCCTCTGCGGCAACCAGGACCAACGAGGAATGGACGGCGCTTCGCGCCTCGACCGGTTGCGACCTCGGCTCCGACGAGGGTCGACTCGGATTCGCGCGCTGCAATCTCCGGCGCGACGACCGATTCGTCCTCGTCTACACCGCATCGCTCGTCTTCCTCGCGTTCCTGTTCCTGCGCGCGGTGTCGGCCCCGCTGTCGCTCGCGGTGGGTGTCGCGCTCGTCGCCGTCGCGGCGGGCCTGTGCGACTGGGCGGAGAACCGGCTGCTCGCGCAGTTCCTCGGATTCGAGGGACGGCCGGCATGGCTCGAGCGACTGGGAGCTCACGGCGTCACCTTGACCAGGACCGTCTCGCAAACGAAGTGGGGTCTCCTGCTCCTGGCCGGGCTCGCCGTGCTCACGGCTGGAGCTGCCGCGCTCCGGCGGTGGTGGCATCAGCTCGAGCCCGATTCGAAGGTCCGCAAGTGCTTCAAGGACCTCGCCGAGACCGAGGGCGCGCACATCTTCAGCGAGAGCGGGCGCACCGGCTATCCGGACGTGCTCCGCGTCGCCAAGGGACCGTCCGCCGAGCCGTGGGTGTCCTTCC
Source organism: uncultured delta proteobacterium (assembly GCA_963815115.1). GTDB lineage: Bacteria > Desulfobacterota > Binatia > DP-6 > DP-6 > CAVQLX01. The sequence continues at coordinate 923,125 of CAWFFN010000009.1, forward strand.
GGAGCCGCGACATCATCGGGCTGGCGCTCTCGGGCGGCGGGATCCGGAGCGCGACGTTCAACCTCGGCCTGCTGACCGGCCTGAACAAGCTCAATATCCTCGGGAAGATCGACTACCTCGCGACGGTCTCGGGCGGAGGTTACCTGGGCAGCTTCTGGACCGCCTGGCTCGCGCACCAGAAGGGCCGCCGCATACTCTGGCCGGACGGCAACGGGCTCGAAACCGGTCCGGTGCGCCACCTGAGGGAGTTCAGTCGCTTCCTGGCGACGCGGCGCGGGTTCTTCGAAGCCGAGATGTGGGAGGCGATCGTCGCCGTCGTGGCGGGTCTGATTCCCGCTTTCGCGGCCGCGGCATCGGTGATCGGGCTCGCCCTGGTCTTCTGGCTCGGGACCAACTTCTTTCTCGCCTGCCCGGAACCGTGGGCGGGGATGGCCGCCGTTCTCGTGCTGACCGGGTACGTGCTCCGGCGGTTCGAGCTGGAGTGGGCTGCGGGCGACCCCGTCGATCCGGCCGACGCGGACGTGAGCCGGCGCGTCAACATCGGGGTCGCACTGGTCGCGCTCGGGCTGAGCCTGTGGTTCGCGTGGTGGCTCATTCATCGCCTCCCGCAGGTGACGTGGTGGAGCCTCGACGGTGCGTCGGGCTGGAGCCCGCCCCTGGCACGCTCCTACGAGACCTGGTGGCGGCTCACCGGGATCGAGCGGACGGAGAATGCTCGGGCGTGGTTCTGGAGTCCACGCCTCTACGACCTGGCGCTGGTCTGGCTCCTGGCCGGCGGCGTCCTGCTCGCGATGCGCGCGCCGTTCGCCGTGATCGCTCGCCGCGGGGAGCGCGACCGGGTCTGGGGTCCGGCATTCGATCGCGTCGTCATGCGGCTCCTCGGCAGTGCGGTGGCCTGGGCCGCCGTCGCCACGCTGTGGCACGTCAGCGTCAACTTCCTGCCGCTGGCCAAGCGCATGACGGTCGCCTCGCTGTTCTCGGCGGGCCTGTTCGCGGCACTCCGAAACTGGATCGGGGTCGCCCTCCGCTCGGGGACGCAGGCGGGCACCCTGGATCGCCTGAAGCCCTACATTCCGCAGGCGCTCGCCTACCTGACCGTGGCACTGCTCGTCGCCGGCGTGGGGAGCGTGGAGATCAGCCTGGGCGGCAGCGACTGGATGGCGTGGTTCGGGCTCGCCGCCGCGATGGCGTTCGCGATCGGGGTGATGACGCTCCTCGACCCTGGCGAGATCGGGCTACATTCGTTCTACCGGGACCGCATCGTGCGCGCGTACTCCGGCGCCTCCAACCCGGACTCCGGAGGGGACCCCGAGGACAACCGCCAGACCGACCGGCGCGCCAAGGACGATCTCCACCTCGAAGACCTGCCGGTCTGGCCGCTGCATCTCGTCTGCTGCGCGGCCAACGATCTGCACGCGGACCCGATCGGGACGCTGGGACGGGGCGCGCGCAGCGCCGTGCTTTCCCGCCACGGCATCGCCTTGGCCGACGGCTGGGAGCCACCGCCGACCTGGGTCACGCTCGGCGGCGCGGTCACCGCGTCGGCCGCGGCGTTCAACTCGAACATGGGCGGCGTCTCGATGAGCGTCGGCCCGGTGGTCTCGTTCCTGATGGCGACGCTCAATCTGCGACTCGGGCTCTGGGTCCCCAATCCCCGCGGCCCGGCACGCACGCGGATGCGCGTGCTGCCCGGGGTGCTCTTCTTCCGCGAGATGTTCGCGCTGACGCTGGCGGACGACCAGGAACCGGAGATCCACCTCTCGGACGGCGGGCACTTCGAGAACCTCGCGCTCTACGAGCTGGTACGGCGCCACTGCCGTTACATCGTGGTGTCCGATTGCGGCGAGGATCCGAACGTCGCGTTCGAGGACTTCGGCAACGCGGCCCGCCGCATCCGGGAGGACTTCGGCGTCGACATCGACGTCGACCTGGGCGCACTCCGTCCGAGCCCGGAGCGCCGCTCGCGGCAGCACGCGGTGGTCGGCACCATCCACTACTCGCCCTTCGACAAGGGGATCCTGATCTACGTGAAGCCGACCCTCACCGGCGACGAGCCGCCGGACATCTTGCAGTACGCCACCGCCAACCATCAGTTCCCACACGAGCCGACCAGCGATCAGTTCTACGACGAGGCGCAATGGGAGTCGTACCGCGCGCTGGGCGAGCACACGGCCTGTACGGTGTTTGGCTTCGTCGACCGCCATCGAGGCGGCCCGCCGTCCGCCGACTGGATCTTCACCACCGCACGCCAGGAGTGGTATCCGACCCCGCCCGATCTCCCGGCCCGCGTTCTGAAGATGACCGAGCGCTTCGGCGCCATCGAGTCGGAGATCCGTAGCGAGGGCGCCGCAACGATGCTCGTCGAGGTGTTCCCCGAGCTCCAGATCCTCGCCGGATCACCGGCATCGCCGCGGGCGACGGTGGCCGACGACCAGGGACACGCCGCCAATCTCGCCTGCCTTCTGCGCGTGAGCCAGCTCATGGAGGACGTCTGGACGTACTGCGAGCTCGACGCCTTCTGGAACCACCCGCTGAACCTCGGGTGGGTGAACTGCTTCGCCCGCTGGGCGTCGGCCCCGACGTTCCGCATGTGGTGGCCGCTGATCCGTCCGATGTACGGCGTCGAGTTCCAGCGCTTCATGCAGGAGCGGTTCCCGGTGCTCGACCGCCAGGAGGCGCACCCGGGGACGGTGGCTGGCCCGACACCGGCGATCCCCGACGGCCTGTCGAAGGAATGGTGGGAGCAGCGCCACGCGCCCGCTCCGGTGATGGTGGACGCCGTGGGCCAAGCGAAGAAAGCCTACGAGTACCGGCTCGAGCTTCCCGGGCCGGACGACGCGAGCGCGATCCCCATGCAGCTCGGCCTGGTTCTCGTTCGGCAGATGACGGACGGCGAAGGCGGCGACTGGCTCTGGTGGACGAGCGACGACTTCTTCGTTCCGCCCAGCCTCTGGGGCGCCGGCATCGGAGGCACCTTCCTCGCTCAGCTTCTGAAGAGGATCCAAGCCGAGCAGAAGATCCACCGTCTCGAGGTATTCGTGAAGGCGCCGCAGCGTCAGAACGACGCCGGCTCGTGGGCGGATCGCGTGGGGTTCGTCGAGTTCTACAAGGCCCACGGGTTCTGCATCGCCAGCCCGGAGGTCGATCGCCTGCCCGACGGCCAGGTGGATCGCGCAGTCAAGCTCGCGCTGAAGCTCTGAGCCGCGGCCTCGTCCTCACGCCGTCCGACGTCTGCGGACACGCGATCCCGCGCGACGGGCCAGTCAGCCGACCAGCAGGGCCCGGGCGGCGCCGGGCGTTCGGATCGCCGCCGGCATGGACGGGGTGGTGTGGGCGATGCCGAGGCGGCCGCCCTTGTCCACCATGATGAGACCGGCGGCGGTGCGCAGACGCCCTCTCAGGTCGTCGAGCGCGGAGCGCGCGGCGGCGGCTACGTCGGCGCCCGATACCAGGTGCTCGAGCCCGACGCGCACGAGCCCGAGGCGGATGATCGCTTCCCCGGGGCCGGTGGCGGAACCCGCGCCGACCCTGTCGTCGGCGTAGGTTCCGGCACCGATCACCGCCGAGTCACCGATCCGGCCGCGCCGCTTGCCGGCGATGCCGCCGGTGGAGGTGGCCGCAGCGAGGCGCCCCCGGCCGTCGCACGCCACGGCCCCGACCGTCTCGCCGGGCGGCTGGCGGTGGTGGCGGGCACCGGCCGCGACGAGCGAGCGCGGCGCCACGGTGGGCAGCCCGAGCGCGCGCGCCCGCTGCACGGCGGAAGCGCCCACGACCATCACTTCGCGCCCCTCCTCGAGCAGTGCCCGCGCGAGACGCACGGGATTGGTCACGCCCGCGACGGCGCCCACGGCGCCCGCCCGCAGCCTCGTTCCTTCCATCGCCGAGGCATCGAGCTCGACGACGCCGTCCTCGGTGAGCACGGACCCAAGTCCGGCGTTGAAGTGCGGGTCGTCCTCGAGCACGACGACCGCGGCGATCACGGCGTCGAGCGCGCTGCCGCCGGCCGCCAGCACGGCCCACCCCGCCTCGGCGGCCCGGGCCACGCCGGCGCGCCGCGCGGCGCGCTCCGCCCGACGTTCGCGGCCCGCGCCGCCGTGGACGGCGATGGCAGGTCCCCCGGCCCGCGCGCCAGGCGGCGCGCCCCGCACCGGACGTGCCCCACCGCTCGATGCGCGCGGGCTCATGGGCGGGAGTGTAGCGCCCGCTGCCGCCGCTGTCTCGGAATGCTCCGCTCGCTGGTGTAAGGGAGGGCGATCCGTTCACCGCGGACCAGGAGGGCAGGATGGTCTTTCACGGAGTGGACACCAAGACGGTGTTCCGTCGCATGCGCGAGCTCGCGCCCGACGCCTATCGGGCCTGGCTCGAGTTCGATCAGAAGGCGTTCGCGCCGGGGGCGTTGCCGCCGAAAACCAAGGAGCTGATCGCCCTCGGGATCGCGCACGTCACCCAGTGTCCGTGGTGCATCGACGCGCACACCAGGAAGGCCGCGACCGCCGGCTGCAGCGATGCGGAGATCGGCGAGGTCATCTTCGTCGCCATGGCGATGGCGGCGGGCGCCGCCTGGAGCCACGGCGGGCTGGCGCTCCAGTGCCTGGGCGAGCATCAGGCGGCCGCGAAGTGACGCGGCTGTCGCGTCTCCTGGCCCCGACCCTGCGGGACGATCCGTCCGACGCGGAGGTCGTGAGCCACAAGCTGATGGTGCGCGCCGGCATGATCCGCCAGGTCGCGCGCGGCATCTACGACCTCCTGCCGCTGGGCTGGCGCGCCGTGAAGCGGATGGAAGCGATCGTGCGCGACGAGATGGACCGCGCCGGTGCCCAGGAGATGCTCATGCCCGCCGTGATCCCCGGCGAGCTGTGGCAGGAGAGCGGCCGCTGGGACAAGTACGGCAAGGCGCTGCTCCGGCTGAAGGACCGCTACGAGCGGGACTTCTGCTTCGGTCCCACGCACGAGGAGGTGGTGACGGACCTGATCCGCCGGGAAGTCCGCTCGTACCGCGACCTGCCGAAGAATCTCTACCAGATCCAGGTGAAGTTCCGGGACGAGGTGCGGCCGCGCTTCGGGCTCATGCGAGGCCGCGAGTTCATCATGAAGGACGCCTACTCCTTCCACGTCGACATCGACGACGCGCGACGCGAGTACCAGGCCATGTACGACGCCTACACGCGCATCTTCCAGCGCTGCGGCCTCACCTTCCGGGCCGTCGAGGCCGACACCGGCGACATCGGCGGCGACCTGTCGCACGAGTTCCAGGTGCTGGCCGAGTCGGGCGAGGACGCGATCGTGTCCTGCGAGCGCTGCGGCTACGCTGCCAACGCCGAGAAGGCCGAGGTGAAGCCGCTGCCGCCGCCGGCCGCGAACGGCGGCGCGCTGGAGCGCGTCGCGACGCCCGGCCAGCGCACCGTCGCCGAGGTGAGCGCGTTCCTCGGCGTTCCTGCCGAGCGTTTCGTGAAGACCCTCATCTACCAGGGTGCCGACGGCGACGCGGTGGCGGTGCTCGTGCGCGGCGATCACGAGGTCTCGGAGACGAAGCTGCGCGCGGCCCTCGGCGGCGAGCCGGTGGCGCTCGCCGACGAGGCCACGGTCGAGCGCATCACGCGGGCGCCGCTCGGGTTCGCGGGACCGGTCGGGCTCGAGGGTCGCGTCCTCGCCGACGCCTCCCTGCGTGGCATCCGGGGCGCGGTGTCTGGTGCGAATCGCGCCGACGAGCACATCGTCAACCTGGAGCAGGCCCGCGACTTCCCCGGCGCTCGCTTCGCGGACTTGAGGCAAGCGCACGCCGGCGACGCCTGTCCGCGCTGCGACGGCGGGATGTTCGCCGCGCATCGCGGCATCGAGGTGGGGCAGGTGTTCTTCCTCGGCACGAAGTACTCGCAGCCGATGGGAGCCACCTTCCTCGGGGCCGACGGCCAGGAGCGCGCGATCGAGATGGGCTGCTACGGCATCGGCATCACGCGCACCGTCGCCGCCGCCATCGAGCAGCACCACGACGACGCCGGCATCGTCTGGCCGGCGCCGCTCGCGCCGTACGGCGCGCACGTCGTCCCCGTGAACGTCGGGGACGCGTCCCTGCGGGAGACGGCCGAGCGCCTCGCCGACGAGCTCGACGCCGCCGGCGTTGATACCCTCCTCGACGACCGCGAGGAGCGCCCCGGCGTCAAGTTCAAGGACGCCGACCTCATCGGACTTCCGGTGCGGGTCACGGTGGGCGCGCGCGCGCTCGCCCGCGGCTGCGTCGAGGTGAAGGCCCGCACCGCCGGCGAGGCCGCGGAGGTGCCGGTGGGCGAGGTCGCCGCCCGGGTTGCAGCGCAGGTGGGATCCAGGTGATGTCGACGTGATCCGTCGCTCCACCGACAGCCTGCGGCACCGCCTGATCTTCGCCCTCGACGTCGACCGCCTGTCCGAGGCCGAGGGCCTGGTCGAGCTGCTCGCTCCCGAGGTCGGGACCTTCAAGGTGGGCAAGCAGCTCTTCCTGCAGGCCGGACCCGAAGTCGTCCGCATGGTGCATCGTCATGGCCGGGACGTCTTCCTGGACCTCAAGTTCCACGACATCCCCTCCACGGTCGCCAAGGCGGGCGTGGAGGCGGCCAGGCTCGGCGTCCGCTTCTTCGACGTGCACGCCTCGGGCAGCCTGCAGATGATGACGCGCACCCGGGCGGAGGTGGCGCGCGTCTGCCGGCGGGAGGGCCTCCGGCGGCCTCGCATCCTGGCCGTCACGGTGCTGACCAGCCTCGCGCGCCGCGACCTGCGGCTGGTCGGCGTCGACGGCGACGTCGAGCACCAGGTGGTCCGGCTGGCGCGCCTCGCCAGGCGCGCGGAGATGGACGGCGTCGTCGCCTCGCCCCTGGAGATCGCCCGGATCAGGCGCCAGGCGGGTCCCGGCTTCCTCATCGTCACGCCCGGAATCCGGCAGCCCGCGGCCGCGCTCGACGATCAGAAGCGCGTGCTGACGCCGGGCGAGGCGATGCGGGCGGGAGCCGACTACCTCGTCGTCGGCCGGCCGATCCGGGACGCGGCAGATCCCCTGGCCGTGGCGCGCGAGGTGCTCGCCGACATGGCCCGCGGGCTGCTCACCTCGCGAGCCCGCCCGGCGTCTTCGTGAGGTGGTTCGGGCGTCGACGAGCGGCTGTCTAGGGACGATGCCACCGCATCGTTGACATCCAAGGCTGAATCAAGGTCTCTGGCCTCACGCTGGTTTACGCGTCTGACGCCCTGTGATAACCCCGAGGCGATGCCGCGCCTCGTCAAGCGGTACAGCAATCGCAAGCTGTACGACACGAGCGAGAGTCGCTACGTGACGCTCGACGAGATCGCGCGCTGGGTGAAGGGCGGCGAGGAGGTGAAGATCCTCGAGAACGAGAGCGGCGAGGATCTCACGGCGGTGACCTTCGCGCAGATCATCCTCGAGGAGGAGCGCAAGAAGAACGGGCTGCTCTCGCTGCGCGTGATGCGGGAGCTCATCCAGCACGGCGAGTCCGCGCTCCAGGGGATCGCCGCCACCGTCGACCGCGGCATGGAGGCCATCCGCCCCGCCGCCGAGGCGGCGCGCACGCGCGTCCAGGAAGGCGTCCAGGGCCTGACGTCGATCGGTGACCGGCTCACCGAGATCCAGCGCAACTTCGACGAGGTGGTGCGCCGGCAGGTCGAGAAGGTGACGTCGAGCCCGACGCTCCAGCGCGAGCTGAAGCGCATCGAGCGCACGGCGCGCATGCTCGAGGCGCGCATAGCCCGGCTGCGTCCCGGCAGCGACGACGATCCGACGCGCAACGGCACCGGCCAGCCCTGACGGCTGGCTCAGCGCGCCAGGAACACGGGCGCTCCGCTGTTGCGGAGCACGTACTCGGTGGTGCTCCCGAGCACCATCTCGATGATGCGCGAGTGGCCGTAGGCGCCGATGAAGAGCAGGTCGAAGCGCCCGTCGCGCAGCACGTCGACGATGCGCTGGTGCGGCGGACCGGTGAGCGGCTTCGGCGTCACGGGCACGTCGTACGACTGCAGGTAGCGCTGCGCCTCGGCGAGCACCCGGCCGCCTTCGCTGCCGTCGTCGCGGGAGACGTGCACGACGGTGAGCGGCAGCTGGAGGGAGCTCGTCACCTCCGCCGCAGCATGGAGCGCCGCGCTCGCCCGCTGCGAGCCGTCGTATGCCAGGAGCGGGCGACCGATCTCGTGGAACTGGAGTGGCGTCACCAGGACGGGCTTCGGGCTCTTGCGGGTGACCGATTCCGTCGTGCTGCCGAGCAAGCCGCTGGAGAACTGCTCGTTCACTCCGCGGTGGCCGACGACCACCAGGTCGGCGGTGCGGGCCTGGTCGCAGATCTCGTTCGCCACGATCCCCATGGGAAGCGCCGTGTCGTGCGCGATGCCTTCCGTCTCGCACCGGGCGGTGAAGGCGTCGAGGAGCACGCGCCCGCGCTCCTGCAGGGCCTCGCGCATCTTCGACGAGAAGTCGAGGTAGGGCTCGAAGCCGAGGGAGCCCGACACGTCGTGCAGGAACGACCCCTCGATCGAGACGATGTCCAGGACGTGGAGACCGATCAGGCGGGCTTGCAGCCGGCGCGCCAGCCAGAGCGCATGCTCGAGCGCGCTGTCGGCGTGCTGAGACCCGTCGAGCGCGACCAGGATGCTCTTGATCATGGTGCAGCCTCCGATCCGGCTCTAACCCGGGGCCGGCAGGCACGCAAGGACCTACGCGCTGCGCGCCCGCTTGCAAACGTCCGGCCGCCTCGCCAAAACGTGCGCGGTGAGCCGTCGCGACGAGACGCTGTGCGAGGAGCTGAAGGAGCTCGCGACGCGGCTCGGGCTGCGCGTTCGCGAAGAGATCCTGCTGCGTGAGGTCGGGTACCGCGTACGCAGTGGCCTGTGCCGCGTGCGCGGCGAGGACGTGCTCTTCCTCGATCGCAACCTCTCTCCGGGCGAGCGTCTCGAGGTCTTGCTGGGAGCGCTCGGCGGGATGGACATCGATGCGCACTACGTGTCGCCCGCGCTCCGCCACGTGCTGGAACGGCGCGGCAGCACCGCCGCCTAGGATCGGGCCATGGTTCGCGCCCGCATGCGGCTCTTCGAGCAGGCGTTGCGCGAGCGGGGTCTCAAGTCGACCGCGCAGCGCGACGACATCGCGCGCGCGTTCTTCGGCGCCGCCGAGCACCTCTCGGTCGAGGAGCTGCACGCGGCGGTGAAGAAGGTGAACCCGCGCGTCGGCTACGCGACCGTCTACCGGACGCTGAAGCTGCTGAAGGAGTGCGGGCTCGCCGACGAGCGCCATTTCGACGACGGGCAGGCCCGCTACGAGCCCACCGAGGCTGCGGAGCAGCACCACGACCACATCATCTGCGAGCGCTGCGGCAAGATCGTCGAGTTCAACAGCGACGAGCTGGAGAAGCTCCAGGAGCGCATCGCGCGCTTCCTCGGTTTCGTCGTGAGCCGCCATCGCATGGAGCTCTACGGCATCTGCGCGGAATGCCGCGAGGGCCGGCGAAGCGCCGGTCGGGCGCCGCGCGGCGTGCAGCAAGTCTAGCGCTAGTCTAGCGCGCCGCCGGCATCAGTGTCCGAGGACGTGCCCGAGCTGGCGGCCGAGCTCCACCGGCCCACCCCGGGGAGCCTGCTGATTGACAGGGAAGGGCAACCCGAAGTAATTGAAAGTGACTTTCAAAATCGAGCATCTCCGAATGCCCGCACCCTCCCTGCTCCGCCGCCTCCTGCCGCTCGTCCTGACGCTCGGGTGCGTGGTCGCGCCGGTGTCCTCGCGCGCGGCGGGCGAGGACGCGACCGCCGACACGCGACGGCTTCTCACGCTGCTCGCGGGGATACGCGGCGAGTACCATGAGGCCTTCGACGCCCGGGGCAACGTCAGCCGCTCCATCGAGATCGAGGAAGCGAAGCTGCTGCTGGCCGAGGCGCGCGATCTGAACGCCCGCCTCACCCTGGTCGATCCCGCCGCGCTCGACGCCGTCGCCCGGGACATCGAGCAGCACGCTCCCGCGAGCGCGCTCGGGCCGCGGATCGAGGCGATCGCGACGGGCATCACGGCGCGCACCGGGATCCGCGACGACCCCCTCGCGCCGGAGCCGCCCTCCGCGGTGCGGGGACAGGTGGTCTTCAGCGAGAACTGCGCCGGCTGCCACGGGGCAACCGGTGACGGCGGAGGCACCGAAGCGCGCCGCCTGGGGTTGGCGCCCGCCAACTTCGCGAACCCCGCCTTCATGCGCGGCGAGACTCCGCGCGACCACTTCAACGTGGTCTCGCTCGGTCGCCGTCGCTCGGGCATGCCCGAATGGGCGGACGCTCTCAGCGTGCAACAGCGCTGGGACGCGGTCAGCTACCTCTGGACCCTGGCGCATCCCCGACCGGCGCTGCTCGAGGGCCAGCAGCTCTACCAGGAGAACTGCGCGGGCTGTCACGGTGCCGACGGGGCGGGACACGGCCCGCGGGCCGCCGCGCTGTCGGGCCGGATGCCCGACTTCCACCGGCCGGGAAGCCTGATCGATCGGACGGACACCCAGCTGCTGGGCGTCGTGAGCGACGGGGTCCCCGGCACCGCCATGGCCGCCTTCGGGGGAGCGCTGAGCGAGGACCAGCGCTGGAAGACCGTCGCCTGGGTGCGTGCCCTGTCGCTCGGCGGCGCGGAGCCGCCGGCGGCGGCGCCGGAGCGCGCGGAGAGGGCTACGGAGCCAGCGCAGCTCGCGGCCCGCACGAGCGCGGCGGTGGGAGAAGCCCACCGGCTGCTCGACGAGGCGATCGCAGCCCGCCGCCGCGGAGAGGCGGCGGCGGGAGCGATCGCCACCGACGCCTACATGCGCTTCGAGCCCTTCGAGAAGCGTCTCGGTGCGGTCGATCCGGGAGCGGTCGTCCGGGTCGAGGAGGGGTTCGTGCGCGTGCGTGGCGCGCTGCACGAGCCGGGCACCAGCGTGTCGCCCGCGCTGGAATCCGAGGTGGCCCAGCTGCACCGTCACCTCGATGCGGCGGTGGCCGTCCTCGGCGCGAGCGGAGGCGACTGGGCCCGCTTCGTCCAGTCCGCCGGCATCATCCTGCGCGAGGGCTTCGAGATCGTGCTGATCGTGGGCGCGCTGCTCGCGTACGTGCGCCGGAGCGGGCAGGTGTCGCTGGTCCGGCCGATTCACGCTGGCGTCGTCCTCGGCGTGCTCGCGAGCGTGGGCACCGCGGCGCTCCTCAGCACGGTGCTGCGGCTCTACCCGGGTGCGAGCGACGTGCTGGAGGGAGCGGCGATGCTGCTCGCCGCCGGCGTGCTCTTCTGGGTGAGCTACTGGCTCGTCGCGAAGGCCGGGGCCGACCGCTGGCAGCGCTTCATCCAGGGCAAGGTGAAGGACGCGATGGCCATGGGCAGCAGCACGGCGCTCGCCGTCGCCGCCTTCCTCGCGGTCTATCGCGAAGGCTTCGAGACCGTCCTCTTCTACCGCGCGCTGCTCGGTGGGGCGCCGACCGGCGACGTGATGATCGGTGCGGGATTCCTGTGCGGGCTCGTGGTGCTGGCCGCGCTGTGGGTCGGTCTGTCGCGGCTCGGGCTCCGCGTGCCGCTCGGACCGTTCTTCCTGGTGACGGGCGCGTTCCTCTACGCGATGGCGATCGTCTTCGCCGGCCGCGGCGTCTTCGAGCTGCAGGACGCGGGCGTCATCGGGGTCACGCCGGTGCCGTTCGTGCCGCGGATCCCGGTGCTCGGGCTCTTCCCGACGCTCGAAACCCTCGTCGCGCAGGGTGTGCTCGTCGCCGCGCTTCTCGTGGCCGGCGTGGTGACGTGGCGCCGCCGCCTCCATCCGCCCCGAGGTCTGGAGGCGCAGCTCGCGTCCGGAGGCGGCCGCGCGTGACGATCGCCATCCTGATGGCGATCGCCGTGCTCATGGCTTCACCGGGCCGGGCGCAGGAGGGCGTCTTCCTGAGCGAGGACCAGGCGCCGGCGGCGGTCTTTCCGGACGCCGACCACTTTGCGCGCTCCGAGGTCGAATCCACCCCGGCGCTCCGCGAGCGCATGAGCGCCCGGCTCGACGGCGTCCATCCTTCGTTGTGGGAGGAGCGCTACGTCGTCTTCACGGCGACGCGCGGTGCGACCCCGCTCGGCCAGGCCCTGGTCGTCGAGGAGATCGGCAAGCATCGGCCGATCACCTTCGTCGTCGGGCTCCGACCGGATCGCAGCGTCAACGACGTCGCCGTGATGGACTACCGGGAAGCCTACGGCGGCGAGGTCCGCAGCACGCGCTTCCTGCGCCAGTACCGCGGCAAGGGACCGGGCGACGCCCTGCGGCCCGGTGACGAGATCACCAGCATCGCCGGTGCCACGCTGTCCGTGGAGGCGGCGAGCCGCGCCGTTCGCAAGGCCCAGGCCCTGTCGGCCGCGCTCGACCAGCCCGGAGGGCAGCGGTGAGCGCTCGGCTGCTGGCCGGGATGCTCGCCCTGCTGCCGCTGGCCGCGGCGGCTGCGCCGCAGACCCAGGTGCACTACGTCATGGGCACCTACCTGCGCATCATCGCCGACGGCGACGGCGCGGCCGCGGGGATGGCGGCTTGCTTCCGGGAAGCCCGGCGACTCGAGCACGTCTTCTCGCGCTTCGACGCGACGAGCGAGCTGTCACGGCTGAACGCCGAGGCGGCCGAGGAGACGTGGCCCGCGAGCGACGACATGTCCCGCCTGCTCGATCGGTCGCGCGCGCTGGCCGACGCCACCGGCGGGGTGTTCGACGTCGCCGTCGGGCCGCTCACCGCGCTCTGGCGTCGCCCCGAGCCGCCCAGCCGGGCCGAGCTCGCGGCGGCGCGGGCGGCGACGGGCCGCGGCGCGTTTCGCGTGCGCGGCGGCCGCGTGACCCTGGCACCCGGAGCGCGGCTCGACCTCGACGGCGTCGCCAAGGGGTATGCCGTCGACGTGTGCGCCGGCCGCCTGCGCGCCGCCGGCGTGTCGCGCGCGCTGGTGAGCCTCGGCGAGAGCAGCCTCTACGCCCTCGGCACGCCTCCGGGTGCTGCCTACTGGCGGCTCGCGGTCCGCGGCCCGGATCCGGAGACCCAGGTCGGGTGGCTCGGGCTGCGTGACGTCGGCGCCTCCGTCTCCGCGACCTACGGGAGCACTGGACGACGCGCCGGAACGGTGGCGCACATCATCGACCCGCGCAGCGGGCGTCCGCTCGAGGACGACGCGGTGGCGGTCGTCGCCGCGTCCTCGGCCACCGACGCCGAGGGCTGGACCAAGGCGCTCCTCGTGTGGGGCCGGGGCGGAGTCGAGCGCGTTCGCCGGGGCGGCGCGAGGGCGGCGGTGCACGTGACCTCCGAAGCGGTCCGCGCCGACGTCGCGGGCGATGCCGGAGGCTCGGTCACGTGGGCGCGCTTGCCGGCGCCGCGGCGCATCGCCGCGCGCGAGGAGCCGCTCCGGTGAGGGTGTTCGGCTCTCCGGGCTTCCTCCTGAGCGACGCGCGCCTCGAGGTGCGGCTGGTCTACACCGGCTTCCTGGTGCTGGCGCTCGTCGGCATGGCGACCATGGCGCTCTTCCAGGTGAAGGCCATCGGCCCGGGGCCGGCGCAGATCGCCGCCTACTTCCGGGGCGGCGAGCGCAACGGCGCGATGACCTTCCAGAAGACGTTCCGCGAGCTGATCGAGCTGACGCACTTTCACGCCTTCGTGATGGGCCTGGTCTACCTGGTGATGGCGCACCTCGTGCTCGCGACCAGCGCCTCCGATACCGTCAAGCGCTTTGCCATCGTCCTCGCGTTCGCCGGCCTCGCCGGCGACGTGCTGGGCGTCTGGCTGATCCGCTACGTCTCGGGCGCGTTCGCGTATACGCAGGTGCTGAGCTGGATCGCCGAGTGGCTCGGCTTTTCGGCGTTCGTCTACTACCCGCTGAGAGAGATGTGGTTCCGTGAAGGACGCGGGGCGCGAACAAGCTGAGCACGATCTGCGCTGCCAGTGCGGGAGCCTGATGGCTCGCGTCACCGAAGCGGGCATCGAGCTCAAGTGCCGGCGCTGCAAGCGCGTCGTCGTGGTACCGGTCAGGGGGATGACCGGCGACTGGATCGAGGTGTCGATGCGCTGAACCGGCGCGACATCCGAGCCAGCGGCCAGCGGTCGACGAACCCAGAGCCCGGAGCGCGCGCACGGCGGAGCGCGCGTCCGGGCTCTTTCCGTTTGGACAAGGGGGATCGATGGACAGAGGACGGTTGTGCGTCGCACTCGCGATGGCGGCGCTGGTGGTCGGGAACGGTACGGCGGTGGCCGAGAGCCTCGAGCAGCGCGTCGAGCGCATGGAGAAGGAGCTGCAGGAGCTCAAGTCGGAGCTCCGGCGGCGCGATGCGGCCGATCGCCGGCGGGCGGCCGAGGAGTCGAAGCGCAGGCCCGCCGAGACGGTGGCGGCACCGCCGCCGCCGCCGTCGAAGCCGGGCGCCGTCGCGGCCGCCCCCGCGCCCGAGCCCGGCACCGAGGCGGCGCGCACGGCCAAGGCGGGCGAGAGCGAGAAGGGCGGCTACCTGCCGAGCTCGCTCCGCGCCATCACCGACCGGGTGAAGGTCGGCGGCTACGGCTCGATCCGCTTCGAGGCCAACAGCAACCCGGCCGACAACAACACCTTCACCTACCGCCGCTTCGTGCTGACCACCGATGCCAACATCGCCCCCCGGCTGCACGCGTACATGGAGCTCGAGCTGGAGCGCTTCCGCGAATTGGAAATCGAGAAGACCCTGCAGCCGAGCGATGGCGGCCTCGCCGCGACCCAGGCCGTCGAAGCCACCAACGGCTCGGAGATCTCGCTCGAGCAGGCGTGGCTGCAGTACGACGTCCAGGACTGGCTCAAGTTCCGGGGCGGCGCGGTGCTGGTCCCGGTCGGCCGCTTCAACCTGCACCACGACGACGACCTCTGGGATCTGCCGCGCCGCTCGCTGGTGGATCGCGGGGTGCCCGTGCTGCCCGTTCCCGCCGCCTGGGACGAGCTGGGCATGGGCTTCCTCGGCGACGTGCCGCTCGGCGACGACATGACGCTCAACTACCAGACCTACGTCGTCAACGGCGTGACCCTCGACTACGAGTTCGAGCAGATCGCCCAGACCCGCTTCCCGGACACGCCGCTGCAGGCGATCGAAGTCGAGGTGCAGCCGTTCACCGGCACCTTCTCGAACGACGTCAAGAACGCGAAGTCCTTCACCGGGCGACTCGCGCTGAGCCCCGCGCTGGGCCACGAGGTGGGCGCCTCCTGGTACTACGGCCGCTACACGCCGAGCTTCCTGCCCAGCGAGAGCCTGTATTCTCTCGCCGGCGACTGGAAGAGCATCTTCGGGCACTTCGAGGTCGAGGGCGAGTACGTCTTCACGCACTTCGGCGGCGTCAAGAACGTCGCCACCGGTCTGGCGCGGGTCGCGCGCGAGCAGGAGTCGGAGTTCGAGAACCCGACGCTCGAGAGCGAGGTCGAGTTCGAGCTCGCCAACATCGCGACGAGCAAGCAGGGATACTGGCTCGACTTCCGCTATCGCTTCTGGCCCGACTTCCTCACCAAGAGCTTCCTCGGCTGGGAGTTCGAGAACCCGCAGCTCGTCGCCGTGCTGCGCGGCGAGCAGGTGTGGCTGAACGGCTTGGTGGAGGAAGCGGCGTTCGGCGGGGGCCGGCTCGTCTCGTTCGAGACCGACGACCGGCGGGTCGACCGCATCACCGTCGGCCTGTCGTATCGTCCGGTGCCGCTCGTCGTCTTCCAGCTCGCCTACGAGTACACGCTCACCAACAGCGGCAAGAGTCTGTCCAGCGTCACGAACTTCATCCCGGGCAACGTCGATCATCAGAGCGCATTCCTGTTCGGCGCCGCCTTCGGATTCTGAGGAGATGTGAAATGTCGACGATCAAGCTCCTGCTCCTGCTGCTCGTGCTCCTCGGCCCCGCCGTCGCGCGGGCCGACGACGACGAGGGCGGCGGAGAGGAGGCCGATCCCCCCGAGGTGGTGATCGGCGAGCGGCTCTTCCTGGAGACACGCTTCGCCCAGTTCTTCCAGGCCCACGCCGGCGGCAACATGAACGCGGTGCTCGCGCAGGGCGATCCGGTGATGAACACGCTCGATACGACGGCGGGGCCGATCGCCGCTCCGTTCCCGGGCGCCGGCATGAACTGCCGGCAGTGTCACCTGGTCGACGACGCCAAGGAGACGCCCGGGGGCGGCAATCGCAGCTATGCCGACTTCGCGCGCCACAGCCCCATCCCGGCACGCGAGGACGGCCGCACGATGACGCCGCGCAACTCCCCGCCGCTGGTCAACGCCAGCCTCGCGCGCGGGCGACCGTTCTTCCTGCACTTCGACGGCGAGTTCCCCTCCACCGCCGCCCTCGTCGAGGGCACCCTCACCGGACGCAACTTCGGCTGGCTGCCGAACGAGCGCGGGCAGGCCGTGGCGCACATCGCCGCCGTGATCCGGGGCGACGACGGCACGGGTCAGCTGGCGGCCGACAACGGCGGCGCGTACCGCCGCGTGCTCGGTGGCAGCGACCCGTCCATCCCGAAGGAGCTCCGGCTGCCGAAGCGGTTTCGCATCGACGTCGATCGCGCGAGCGACGATCAGATCCTGCGCGCGGTGGCGCGCCTGATCTCCGCCTACGTCGAGTCGCTCGAGTTCGAGAACGCGTCACCCTACGACCGCTTCCTCGAGAAGAACGGCCTGCCGACCGAGCCGCGCGAGTTCGAGTCGACGGCCGACTACCTGAAGCGGCTCAAATTCCTGATGGGCGAGCACGGGGACCCCGAGCCGATCACCGATGCGGACGGCGCCTTCCAGCTGCACGAGCAGCAGTTCGTCTTCGGCGCGGACGAGCTCGAGGGCCTGCGCATCTTCCTGGACCGCGGGCGTGGCAACTGCGTCTCCTGCCATCCGCCGCCGGACTTCACCGACTTCAGCTTCCACAACACGGGCGTGGCGCAGGAGGAGTACGACGCGCTGCACGGCGCAGGCAGCTTCGCGGCCCTCGCCATTCCCGACCCGGCGATCCGCAAGGCCGATCCCGATGCCTTCCTGCCGGCGACGGCCCTTCATCCCGCCGCGCTGGAGCCCTTCCGGGCGATCCCGGCGGCGGATGCGCCGGGACGCACCGACCTGGGCATGTGGAATCTGCTGGAGAACCCGGACTATTCCGGCCGCACGTACCAGCGTCACCTCGAGCGCATGGTGTGCGCGTCGCAGGGGTCGCCGGCGAGCTGCCGCCGGGCGCCGGACGCGCTCCTCGCCGCCTCGATCGCCCTCTTCAAGACGCCCGGGCTACGCGACCTCGGGCACTCCGGACCGTATCTGCACAACGGCTCGAAGGACGCCCTCGAGGACGTCGTGCGGTTCTACGCCAACGCGTCGGCCCTGGCTCGGGCAGGCCAGCTGCGCAACGGCGCGCGTGAGCTGCGGGACATGCACATCGGCGACGGTGACGTCGTCCCCCTGGCGGCGTTCCTGCGGGCCCTCAACGAGGACTACGAGTAGGAAGGGGCACGCGTAGCGGGTTCGGCCCGGGGGGCCAGAGGCCGTGCTCGACGGCCTCGGCCCCGCGGAAGACCACGAAGCTCTCGCCGCCGTAGTGGGGCAGCGGTCTGGCGATGGCGCGGAGGGCGTCGGCGCCGTCCGCCGCCACGACGGCGATCGGCGCCCGGTCGCGTCGTCGAGCCGCCCAGACGCGTGCCGTGCCCTTGCCGGCCAGCGCCGGCGGCGGCCCGTCGAGCTGCGCGCGGGCCAGCTGCGCCGCGACGTCGTCCGTGGTGCCGACCACCAGGACGGCCCCCGGCGGGAGCGCGCCGCCGGGGGCCTCGGCGACCGTCGGCGGGCGCTCGAAGAACCGCGCCGCCAGCTCGCGCGCCGCGGTCCGGGTCGCCTGGTCGGATCCCGCGAGCACCGTCTCCGCCGTCGGGTCGAAGGCGACCTCGCGCAGGATGGGCGGGATCTCGGCGGGAGCGAGACGCCGGAAGAGGCGGAGGTCGGGGTCGACGGCGAGCGCCCGGGGCTCGGCCGTGACGTCGACGGCGAACGTCCGCGTGGTCTCGGCGAGGTACAGCGTCCTGCCCACCGGTCCGGCCGCGGTCTCGACGGTCACCGGGACGCCCAGCACGTACGGCGGCTCGTCCTGCGTGAGCGCGAACGAGACGCGAGCGGGCTCGGAGGCGACGTCGCCGAGCCCCAGGCGCGGCGCCCCGGGCCGGCGCAGCCACTGGGTGAAGAACGGCGTCAGCGAGCGGCTGGCGGCGGAGGCGAATGCGGCTTCGAGATCGTTCCAGGTCGCGGCCTCGAAGCGATGCGCCTGCCAGAAGCGCCGCACGCCGGTCGCGAACGCCTCCGGCCCGATCTGGTCGCGCAGCATCTCGAAGACGAACGCCGCCTTGTGATAGCCGGTGGCCTGCGACGCGGTGTGCATGCGTCCCCGGAAGCTGTCGAGGGGGCGATCCTCGGCCGCCGGCAGGACCGCGAACTCGCGCAGCCAGGCGAGACGCTGGTCGCGCGCGGCCTCCTCGCCACGGCGCTCCGTGAACGTGTAGTCGGCCATGAAGGTGGTGAGGCCCTCCGCCCAGTTGCCGTCGCGACCGTCGACGCGCACCCCCTCGCCCCACCACGAGTGCAGCACCTCGTGTCCCAGCGAGGTGGCGGGGATGAAGGGCAGCCGCAGCACCCGCGCGCCCATGTAGGTCATGCCCGGAAACGCGAGCCCGACCGGAAGCGGGCTCGAGACGATCGAGAAGCCGGGGTACGGATAGCCGCCGATCCAGCCGTCGTAGAGATCGAGGTAGTCCGCGGTGCGCTCGAGATAGGTGTCGGCGAGATCGGCGGCAGCGGCGTCGAAGTAGGTGCGAAGGCGCCAGCCGCGATGGATGCGCTCCGAGACGCGGTACGGCCCGGCGAAGAGCGGCAGGTCCGCCACCGGCGCGATCGACGCGAAGCTCGCCCGGTAGCGCCCTCCGTCGGTGGTCTCCGAGGTCAGGCGACCCGGAGTGAGGGCGCGCTGCGGATCCGGGACGTCGATCGTGACCTCGTAGGTGAAGAGGCCGCCGAAGGTCGGGAACCAGCCGTCGGGCAGGTACGATCCGTCCGTCCCGGCGACGGGACCGGTGACGTCGGCCGCCTCGGGAGGCGAGGCCACGTGCCCCCGGTACTCGACCACCACGTCGTGCCGGGCGTCCTGGTCGAGGGCGATCCGTCCGCCGCGCATCCCGACCTGGGCCGGCTTGCCGTCGACGACGAGTCGAACGATCGCGAACCCGGGCGCCAGCTTGAAGGCGGCCGGCCCGCGGCCGCGAAGCGCGATACGGTCGGTACCCTGGAGCGCGCGCTGTGCCGGCTCGAACCGCAGCTCGAGCACGTGATGCACCGGAGCGTCGGCGGCGAGGGCCCGCGCCGCGAGCGCGAGCGCCAGGAGAGCGCCGGCGCGGGTCACCGTGGCCGCTCGAAGCGCGCGATCACCCGCCGGTCGCCGCCGCCGCGCCGGACGACGAGCGGGAGCCAGGTGCCGGGCGGCTGGACGTCGACCATGGCGCGCAGGTCCTCGGGGCTCGTCACCGCCGCGCCCGCGGCCTCGACGATCACGTCCCCGCGCCGGAGGCCGGCCGTGGCAGCGACGCTGCCCGGCGTCACCTCGGTGATCCGCACGCCGCGCTTCGCCGGCGCGAGCGCGACGCCGAGCCGGGGCCGCGATTCGGGCTTCTCGGCGCTCGGCGCGATGCCGAACACCGCGTCGGCGAGGTCGGGAGCGAGCGCGCCGCAATCGCGCGTGGTGTCCCAGGGCAGGAGGACGGTCACGTCGCGGGCCCCGAGCGCGGCGAGCTGGTGAGGCACGCCGTGACCGTGCTCGAGATGCCCGCTCCCCATGATGCCGATCACGACGGAGCCAGGGTGCGCGCGGGCCGCCGTCACGAGGCCTTCCGCGAGGGCGCGGTCCCAGGTGAGCTGGGCCTCGACGAACCGCTTCCGGCTCGCCTCGTCGCTGCCCTGCTTGCCGGCGTGCGCGGCCAGGGCGTCGGAGAGCGTGGCCTCGTAGGCGGGGCTCGCGGGCGCGGGGTCGGATATCCCCTCGCGCTCGGCGGGGGGCACGGCGGCCCAGCCCTCACGTCCCACCCGTGTCACCAGTGCCCGATCCACGTTGAGCGCCCGCACGGGCACGCGGTTCAGCCGGGCGAACTGGAGGAGCGGCAGGTAGAGCCCGGGAGGAAACCCCCACACGCGCTGCCAGTCGGTGTCGCGCAGCAGGGATCGCTCGTCGAGCTCACCGGCAACCCAGCGGTCGAGCACGGGCTGGGCGCGGCGCGGGAACATCTCGAAGCCCAGCACGACCGCCGGATGCTCGGCGGCGATGGCCGCCACGGTCTGCAGCTGCCAGCGGTGGTCATCGGGTCGATCGTGGTACTCGCCGAGGAGCACGATGCGCGAGCGCGCGGCGCGGGCGATGACCGCGGGCGCCGGCTGCTCGGCGCCGGAGGCGGGGAGCACCCACCGTCCGGGTGGCACGCAGGCCCCCGTCAGGGCACCCGCGCGGCCGGGCTTCGGAGCACGGCCGCACCCCGCGGCGAGCAGGGCGAGCACCACGACGGCGCACGAGACCCGAGGCACGCCCCGGAGGATTGCCGCTCGCGCCGCCGGATGCCAGCGCCGCGCGACGGCTCAGGGCGTCGGTCCGCCCTGGCCCTTCACCTTGAACTTCGACCCGAAGAGCCCGGCGATGTAGGGCTTGAGCCCCGCCGGCACGGAGAGCTGGTCCATCACGTCGTCCGCGCTCTTGCAGCCGTACGACCACTTGAACGCCGCGCCGCTGCTCTTGGCCGATGCGTCGCCCTTGCATCCCGTCACGACCCCGTAACGCTCGAACGGGCTGGTGAAGGTGTAGGGAGCGGGCGGCACCGCGAGCGTGATGCTGAAGAAGAGCTGGTCCTTCTGGGAGAGCGAGAATCCCGTGTCGGAACGGCTCACCTTGTCGGGCTCGTAGATCCGGAACCCGATGTTGTCCACGCCGGGAAACTCGTGGACGACGCTGAACGACTCGCGTCGTGCGGCCATGGCCGAGCTCAGCGGAGGCACCTCGTCGAGGACCACGAAGACGTAGTCGTGCGCGGCATTGGAGGAGGGACCGGGGACCAGGAACGACTCGAAGGGAATGTCGAGGAGGTCGCTGCGATCCTGCGCCCTCGCCACTCCGGACATCAGCAGCAGTCCCCCGACCACGGCCGCAACGAATCCGGTCAGCACGGCTGTCCGTCGCATGAGCGTGCCCTCCTCTCGCGGGGCGATACCCCAAGCGCTCGACCAAGGTCAAGTGAAAAACGGCAACAGAGCTGGGAACCTTGTTGGCTCTCTACTCGTTGCCGATTGGAGCGGCAGCGGCCTGGTCGGCCTGAGCCGCTCCGCGTGGATCTCCTCGCCGGGCGTAGAGCCGCGCCAGGTGGAAGTGGGCCTTGCGATAGTCCGGTCGGAGCTCGAGGGCGCGCAGGAGATGGGCCTCGGCCTCGCCCTCGCGGCCGTCGTCCAGCTCGACGAGGGCCAGGTTCAGGTATGCCTCCGGCAGCGAGGCGTCGAGGACCAGCGCCGCCCGGTAGTCCGCCTCCGCCTCCGCCGTCCGCCGGAGCGCCGCCTCCGTCACGCCGCGATCGACGAGGAGGCCGGGATCGCGTGGCGCCGCGTCGACGAGCGTGTCGTACTCCCGCAGCGCGTTCGCCTGGCGCCCGATGCTGCCGTACAGCTCGGCCAGCCGACGGCGGTAGGCCTGGGTCACGCGCCGCTCGGCGACGACGGACTCGTACAGCGTGACGGCGCGCTCGAGGTTGCCGTGCTCGGCGGCGATCTCCGCCAGGACCACCCGGTGCTCGACCGGCGGGTCGGCGACGGCCTCGAGCATCCGCACTGCCTGCGGGGCCCGCCGATCCCGGCGCAGCAGCTCGGCGAGCACGGCCCGGCTCTGCACCAGGCGTCGTCCCGGCGGAGCGCCGCGCGCGCGTTCCTCGAGCGCCGGGATCGCCGCCCCGGGTCCGTGCTCGCCTGCGTCGGCGAGCGCCGTCAGCGCCAGCGCCCCGTCGTGGTACGGGTCGGCCGCGAGCACCGGCGCGAGCGTCGTGCGTGCGTCCGCGAATCGCCGCAGCTCGATCAGGGCACGGGCGCGCACCAGGCGTGCCCGCGGAGGGGGGGCGTCACGCCGTCGATGGCGCGCAGTGCCTCCGCGCTCCGTCCCGCCGCGAGGAGGGACTCGCCCAGCAGGATGCGCGGCTCGAGGCCGTCGGTGATCTCGACGAGCTGCCCCGCGGCGCGCACGGCGTCCGACGGCCGGCCCGCCAGCTGGTCGACGCTCGCCAGCGTCATGAGCGCGAGCGGGCGAAGCGGGGGGAGGGTGGCGAGCGCCTCGAGCGCCTGGATGCTGGCGCCGACCCGCCCTTCCACCGCCGCTTCGCGCGCGGCGTCCACCAGCTCGATGCCGGCCACGAAGCGCCGGGGATCGGGAGCCGCCACCGTCTCCTCGGGTCGTCGGGCGAGGTCGATGTAGCCGAGTGCGGCGAGCTGCTCCTCGATGCCCGGACCCGGCGCCGGCGCCGGCGCGGGAGGCGGCCGCGTCGCGGCCCACCGCGCCGCCAGCTCCGCGGACACCGCGGGCTCGGCGTCGGCACGATTCGTCGTCTCCGCGGGATCGGCGACCGTGTCGTACAGCTCCGCAGGCGGCGGCTCGGCGGTGTACTTCCATCGCGTGGTCCGGACGCCCCCGAGCCGTGCCCAGCCCATGCGGTAGACCGGGCCGAAGCACTCGAAGTAGCCGAGCGTGTCGTCGTCCGCGGATGCCGTCAGGCGACGCTGGAGGGGAACGCCCCGCGATCCCGCGAGCGGCGGCGCCCCGGTGGCGGCAAGCACGGTCGGGGCCACGTCGATCGTGCGTACGAGGGCGTCCGACCGGGTCCCGGCCGGCAGCCCGGGCCCCGCGACGATGAGCGGCACGTGGAGCGTCGAGTCGTAGGCCAGCACGCCGTGCGTGCCCTCGTCGTGCTCCCCGAGGCCCTCCCCGTGATCGCCCACGACCACGACCAGCGTCTGGCGGCCGCCGGCTGCGCGCTCGACCCCCGCGAGCAGCCTTCCCACCTCCGCGTCGACCGTCGCCAGTGCGCCGGCGTACGGATCGTCGAGACCGTCGAAGGGCCGAGCAGGGCGGCGCGGCTGGTGCACGTCGTAGTAGTGGACCCAGACGAAGAACGGCCGGCTCCGGGGCTGGTCGAGCCAGGCGAGCGCACGATCGGTCACCGCGCCACCGCTCCGCCGCGGGACCTCGAAACGCAGGGGTTCGCGCGTCGTCTCGACCTCGTCGTCGTAGCGCGCGAAGCCGCGGGCGAGGCCGAAGCTGTGGTCGAGCACGAAGGCGGCGACGAAGGCTGCGGTGTCGTAGCCGCGAGCAGCCAGGCGTTCCGCGACGGTCGGGATGGCGTCCGCGAGGACGTAGCGGCCGTTGTCGTGGATGCCGTGCTGGTTGGGGTCGAGCCCGGTCATGATCGTGGCGTGGGACGGCAGGGTGAGCGGCGCGCTGGCGAAGGCGCGCGTGAAGAGCGCGCCGCGTGCCGCCAGGCCGTCGAGGACCGGGGTGTGGGCCGCCGCATCGCCCATCGCGCCGATCCGGTCGGCCCGCGTCGTGTCGAGCGTGACGAGCACGACGTCCGGCAGCTGCGGCCGGCCGCAGGCGACGAGGACGATCGCCAGCACGCAGAGCGCGAGCCTCACGACGCGCCGCCCCCGTCCTCGAGCTGGCGCAGCAGGGAGCGGGCGTTGTCCGCCCACGAGGCGCCCGGCCGCAGCGCCAGTGCCGAGCGCGCCAGGGTCGCGGCGCGCTCCGGCTGGCCGGTGCGGCCGAGCACCACGGCCAGCCGGAAGCGTTCGAGCGCGCGCTGGCCGTCGAGCGCGAGCGCGGCCTCCAGCGCCGCGGTCGCCTCGGCGTCGCGCCCGACCTTCGCCGCGCCCCAGCCGAGGTTGGCCTGGAGCTCGGCATCGTCGGGGCGGGCGCGCGCTGCCGCCGCGAGCAGGTCGTAGGCCTCCTCGCGCTGCTCCGGCCGGCCCCAGACGGCGAGGTAGTAGCCGAGCCAGCTCCGCAGCATCGGATCGTCCGGTGCGGCGGCGAGCAGTCCGCGCAGCTCGGCCTCTCCGTCGGGCAGCGGGGCGACGTCGATGACGAGCGCGGCACGCTGGTGCAGATGCGCGGGCGAGCGCTCGCGGCCCGCGAAGGCGGCGTCGAGGGCCGCGCGGGCCTCGGCGTGCCGTCCCTGGCGCGCCAGCGCGTGGGCGCGCAGCGTCTGGGTCGTGAGCGCGCGCGGGTCGACGTGCTCGAGCGCGGCGAGGGTGTCGTGCGTGCGACCGGCGCGGAGCTGGACGCGCGCCAGGCCGAGCCAGGCCTCGGAAGCGCCGGTGAGCGCGATGTAGTCGCGATAGGCTGCCACCGCGTCGTCGATGCGGCCCTGCTCGGCGTAGATGGGCGCGAGCGTTCGCAGCACGAACGCGCGTACCGCGGCGCTCTGGCGCAGCGTCTCCAGCATCTCGATGGCGCGGGCATGGCCGCCCGCGCTGGCGAGCCCGCGGGCCTCGTCGATCATGTCACGGATGCCCGCGAGCCGGCGTGGATCGGGCGCCGTTCCCGGCGCGGGCGCCGACGGGACCTCGACGTAGCCGAGCGCGGCCAGCCGCTCCTGCTCGTCGAGCGGCACCGGCTCGACCGGTGCGGGCGCCACCGGGACCGCCTGGCCGAGGAGGCGTGCCCGCCGCGCCTCCAGCTCGACCACCACGGCGGATTCGTCGGCAACTCGGTTCCGCGTCTCGCCGGCGTCGGCCAGCACGTCGTACAGCTCGTGCGGCTCCGGCGTGACCGTGTATTTCCAGCGCGCCGTCCGCACGCCCTCGATCGCCGCCCAGCCGAGCTCCATCAGCGGGCCGCGGCTCTCGAAGTACCCGACGGCGCCGTCGTCGCCGCCTGCCCGGGTTGCCGCGACGAGGCAGCGGCCCGGAAGCTCGCGCGGGACGGGAACGCCGACGAGGGCGAGGACCGTCGGGACGAGGTCGATGTGGCGCGCGAGGACGTCGCTGCGGACGCCCGAAGGCACGCCGGGACCCGCGAGCACCAGCGGGACGTGCAGGGTCGAATCATAGGCGAGGATGCCGTGCGTGCGCTCGCCGTGCTCGCCCAGCCCCTCGCCGTGGTCGGCGGTGAACACGACGAGCAGGCCGCGCTGCCCTCCACGCTGCGCGATGGCGGCGAGCAACCGGCCGAGCTGCTCGTCGTCGTACGCGATCTCGGCGGCGTAGCGGTCGGGCATGGCGTCGAAGGCCGGCTTCGGGTCACGCGGCAGGTGGGCGTCGTAGTAGTGCGTCCACAGGAAGAACGGACGATCCCGCGGTCGGCCGCGCAGCCAGCCGATCGCGCGATCGGTGACCTCGGCGCCGGGGCGGGTCGGGACCGCGAAGTCGAGGCCGCCGCGGGGCGCCCGGGTCTCGTCGTCGTAGAGGTCGAAGCCCTGGTCGAGGCGGTAGCGGGCGTCGAGCACCATCGCCGACACGACGGCCGCCGTGTCGTATCCCACCGCGTGCAGCCGCTCTGCCAGCGTCTCGAGGGCGTCGGGCACCCGGAAGCGGCCGTTGTCGTGGACCCCGTGGGCGAACGGCTCCAGGCCGGTCATGATCGTGGTGTGCGACGGCAAGGTCAGGCCGACGCTCGCGTACGCCCGGTCGAGCAGCAGGCCGCGGGCCGCCAGGGCATCCACGGTAGGCGTGCGCGCCTCCGGGTCGCCCGTGCAGCCGAATCGATCGTAGCGCGTGGTGTCGAAGGTGACCAGGAGCACGTCCGGTGGTGCTGCGCGCCCGCAGGCCGCGAGCACCGCAAGGAAGATGCCGAGGATGCCTCGCATGCCGGTGCGCCGTCGGGCGCATGCTACGCAGAAAGCTCCTCGCCGCGCCAGGGTTCGCTCGCCGCACCCGTCTCGGATATAGGGCACGGATGTCGAAGTCGGGGGACCTCGTCGGAGTGCTGCTGCTCGTGGTCGCCGCCGCCGCGCCCGTCTCCGCGGGAGAGGTCAATCCCTGCCGGGAGGACGTGGCGCGTCTGTGCGCCGGGGTCATGCCGGGAGAGGGCCGCCTGCGCGACTGCATCCGGACCCACGCCCGGGATCTCTCGCCCGGGTGCAGCGCGCGGCTGCAGGCCGCCGAGCGGATGTCGGACGCGGCCCGCCTCGACCCGCGCGGCGCCGTCGCGTGTCGTGGCGACGTGGAGCGCCTGTGCAAGGGCATCCCGTCGGGCGGCGGCCGCTGGCTGCGCTGCCTCCAGGAGCACGCCACCGACCTGTCCGACGCGTGCCGTTCGATGATTCGCGAGGCGACGGCCCGCGCCGGCGCCGCGGCGACGAAGTGACCGCGCCCGGCGAGTGACGCGGCGTCACGCGGGCGGGCCCGAGACCTGGCCCGCCGCGCCCGCGCCGCGGGCGAGGATCGCTGCGGGGGACGCCGCGCCGAAGACGGCGAACATCTTGGCCACCAGCCCCGTCCAGCCCGTCTGGTGGCTGGCGCCGATCCCGGCGCCGTTGTCGCCGTGGAAATACTCGTAGAAGAGCAGGTGGTCGCGCCAGTGGGGGTCGGTCTGGAACTTTGTCGAGTCGCCGAAGACCGGCCGGCGGCCGTCGGGTCCGCGCACGAAGAGGGCGCCGATGCGCCGGGCGATCTCCCGCGCCACCTCGAAGAGGGTGAGACGCCGCCCCGAGCCGGTCGGGCATTCCACGGTGAACGCGTCGCCATAGTAGCTGTAGAGCTGGAGGAGCGAGCGGATGACCATCGCGTTCATCGGCAGCCAGATCGGGCCGCGCCAGTTCGAATTGCCGCCGAACAGGCCGGTCGTCGACTCCGCGGGCTCGTAGGCCACGCGGTACTCCTCGCCGTGGAGCGCGAAGACGTAGGGGTGCTCGAGGTGAAAGCGGGAGAGCGCGCGGATGCCGTACGCACCCAGGAACTCGCGCTCGTCGAGGAGATAGCCCAGGACGCGCCGCAGCTTGGCCTCGTTCAGCACCGACAGCAGCCGGCGCCCGGCGACGCCCGGACGGTCGGGCGCCGCGATGTTGGCGACGAGCTCCGTGTGGTAGCGCATGAAGCGCCGGGCGCGCGCCGCGAGGGTCGGAAAGCGTTCCACGATCTCGGATGAGAGCGTCGTGCTGGCGCACAGGGGGAGCAGGCCCACCATCGAGCGCACCTTCAGGCGGCTCGCGCCGCCGTCGGGCAGCCGGAGCACGTCGTAGAAGAAGCCGTCCGCCTCGTCCCACATCTCGTTGTTGCGATCGCCGATGCGATCCATGGCCGCCGATATCCAGAGGTAGTGCTCGAAGAAGCGCAGCGCGGAATCCTCGTACACCGGGTCGTGCTGCGCGATCTCGAGCGAGATCTCGAGCATGTTCTGCGCGAACAGCACCATCCACGCGGTGCCGTCGGCCTGCTCGAGCCGGCCGCCCGTCGGGAGCGGCCGGCTGCGGTCGAAGACCCCGATGTTGTCGAGGCCGAGGAAGCCGCCCTCGAACACGTTCCGGCCGCCCGGATCCTTGCGATTGAGCCACCAGGTGAAGTTGCGCACGAGGCCGTGGAACGCGCTGCGCAGGAAGCGGACGTCGCCGGCGCCGCGACGGGCCTTCTCCTCGTGATAGATGAAGAGCGTGGCCCAGGCGTGCACCGGGGGGTTCACGTCGCCGAAGTTCCACTCGTAGGCGGGGACCTGGCCGCTCGGGTGCTGGTAGACGTCACGCAGCATGAGCTCGAGCTGCTGCTTCGCGAAGTCGAGGTCGACGACGGACAGGGCCACGGTGTGGAACGCCAGGTCCCAGGCCGCGAACCAGGGATACTCCCACTTGTCCGGCATCGAGATGACGTCGTCGTTCACCATGTGGAACCAGTCGACGTTGCGACAGTCCGGCCAGCGCATGTCGCTGAGCGGATGGGCCCCGTGCGCCTCGAGCCACGCGTCGAGGTCGAAGAAGTAGTACTGCTTGCTCCACAGCATGCCCGCCAGCGCCTGACGCATGACGAGGCGCTCGTCGGCCGTGAGCGACGGCGGGGTGATCGCGTCGTAGAACGCGTCCGCCTCCTGCAGGCGCGTGGCCACCATTGCGTCGAAGCCGGCGAAGGCGTCGCCCGCACCCGGGCCGGCGTCGGTGAGGCGCAGACGCAGCACCGCCGTCCCGCCCGGCGCCACCTCGAGCCGGTAGTGGGCGGCAGCCTTCGTGCCGGTCTGCACCGGGTTGACGGCGTCGGCGCGTCCCCGCACGACGTGGTCGTTGATGCCGTCCTTCACGTAGGGCTGCGCGTTCGGGGTGCCGAACAGGCGCGCGGTGTTGGTGGCGTTCTCCGTGAAGAGGAGCGGCACCGAGCCCTCGCACGACAGCCAGCGCCGCCCGAGCTGGGCGTGCGTCGCCGCGATGACGCTCGTCCCGGCGGCGCCCTGAGCCGCCGCCAGCACCGGCTTCGCATCGCCGCCATCGGCGGGCCAGGTCCTGCGGAACCACAGCGTCGGCAGGACGTGCAGGGTCGCCGTCTCGGAGCCGCGGTTGGAGACGGCGATGCGGATCAGGATGTCCTCGGGCGCGGCCTTGGCGTACTCCACCGCGACGTCGAAGTAGCGGTCGTCGTCGAAGATGCCGGTGTCGAGCAGCTCGTACTCGAGCTCGTGGCGGCTGCGCGCCCGATTGGTCCGCACCAGGTCCTCGTAGGGGTAGGCGCGCTGCGGGTACTTGTAGAGCCACTTCATGTACGAGTGGGTGGGCGTGGAGTCGAGGTAGAAGTAGTATTCCTTCACGTCCTCGCCGTGGTTGCCCTCGCTGTTGGTGAGGCCGAAGAGGCGCTCCTTCAGGATCGGATCGGCGCCGTTCCACAGTGCGAGGGCGAAGCACAGCTGCTGCTTGTCGTCGGAGAAGCCGGCCAGGCCGTCCTCGCCCCAGCCGTAGGCACGTGACCTCGCGTGGTCGTGGGTGAAGTAGTCCCACGCCGCGCCGTCGGAGCTGTAGTCCTCGCGGACGGTGCCCCACTGGCGCTCGCTGAGATACGGACCCCACTTCCGCCACGCGATGCCCTGCTCGCGGGCTTCGTCGAGCCGGTTCCTCTCCGCGTCGGTCGCCATGGGACAGGGGAGCTAGCCGAGCGCGTGACCTAACTAAGGCGACAGGTCGGTCCCGCGGCTGGCGAGGAATCGCAGCGCCTGCTGGCGAACCCGGGGCAGGGCGAGGATGCCGTGGCCTTGCGGCGGCGGGAAGCGCCACAGCCCCGCGACGCCGCCCGTGGCGGCGTCGGCGCGGTTCGCGGGCAACGCGATGGCGCGGGCGAGCGCCTCCGTGAGCGGGTTCGCGACGACGGCGTCACCGATGCCCTCCTGCACGAGCACGGGCTTCGGACCCGCGGCGTGCGGCTCGAGCCGCAGCCAGCGCGCGTAGCAGGAGCCGTCGCCGGGATCGAGCTGGGTCTGGAAGTCCAGCGCGGCTGCATCGAGAAGGGCGGCGAAGTCGGGATTGCCGAGACACGAGGTGCCTGCGGCGCAGCCCCCTGCGCTCGTGCACGCGGCGGCGCTCGGATCGCCCCCGCAGACCTGAACCGGGATGCCGGCCTGGGTCGCGAAGCGCGCCAGGAACGACGCGGCAAACGGCGACGCGGCGCCGGCGAGCTGGGAGAGCTTGCCGCCGGGCACGTTCAGGAGGGCGAAGGTGATCGCCGGGTCGACCGCGGTGTACACGCCCCCGACGACCCCGCCCAGCGACTGGCCGAGAAAGCCGAGGGCGGGCCCGCGGACCTCGGGTACGCCGTCACCATCGACGTCCAGTCCGTTCCGGAGCATGCGCACGAGGGCGAGGAGGTCGACCGAGCTCTGCCGGAAGTTGTTGCCGAAGGCGTTGAAGTCGTCGAAATCGAAGAAGTCGAGGAAGCTGCCGCGCGGGCCGTGCTCGGGTGCGGGGATCCCGATGAGCGCGAGCCCGGCGGCGGTGAAGTCGGCTGCGAACTGCGCGACGATCGTGTCGTCGCCCCCGAATCCGTGCTGGATCACGACCGTGGGAAAGGGCGGGGTGCCGTGCACCGGCAGCGCGAGGAGGAACTCGATGCGAACACCCGGCGGCTCGGCGCTGCCGTCGAGGAAGCGCGCCGGGAAGCGCCCGTTCTCGCGGTAGTCTGGAGACGGGAACGTGCCGCGCACCATGGCGCCGACCGGCGACGGCGGGTTGCCTCCGAAGAACGCCGCGAAGGCGGAGTCACCGGGATGGAAGACGCCGAAGGTGCGCGCGTCGTCGGGATCCGGGTCCGCGAAGTCGACGGACGGCGGCGGACGGGCGTCGATCTGCTGGCGGATGCGGTCGAGCTGGCCTGCGACGTCCTCGACCGGGAACACCGTCGCCAGCACGACGCCGCGGCGGTCGAGGCCGCGCTCGCGCTCGAGAGCGGCGAGCACGCCCGACAGCGGCGTTCCCGGGGCGATCTCGAGGAGCAGCAGCCGATCGGGCGTGGCGTGCTCGAGATCGATCGCCGCCTCGAAGCTCAGCACGACGGGCGTGTTCGGGCTGAAGCCGTGGTGCTCCTCGCTGCCGGCATCGAGCTGACGCAGGAAGGCGCGCACGCCGTCCAGGCGTGGCATCGCCGGCAGGCCGCGGGCGCTGAAGCCGTCGGGAACGACGACGGTCCCGTCGGCGCGCACCAGGCGATCGCTCGGGAACGGATTGCGCGGATCGGACGGGTCGCCGGTGAAGATGCCCTGCGGCCCGGGGGCCGGGTGCCCCGGCAGCCCGGCCGCGGCCCGGAGCGACGCGCTCGCCCGCAGCCGTCCCCCGCGGGTGCGCAGGCGGCGCGTGGCGACGAGGGCATACGTGGCGCCGCTGCGAAGCGGGCGTACGGGGACGACGCGCAGCCGTTCCGGCACGTAGTCCGCGAGCACCAGGGACTCGATCTCGGCCCCGAGCACGCCGCTGCCCCCGCAGGTGATCGGCACCTGCTCGACGTCCCGCCGCGCGCCGTCACCGCTCCGCACGGTCACGCGGACGACCTGAGCACCGGCCGGCGTGCAGGACAGTCGGAGCCAGCCCTGGGTTGCGGAGACGTTCCCCGGGTCCGGAGTCACCGCCGCTCCCGCACCGAGCTGCACGGTGAGGGTTGCCGGGTCGGCGTCGGGGGCGAGCCGCACCAGCACGAAGAGGTCACCGCCTTCGACGTGCTCCCGGCGGCGTGGGCTCAGCACCTCGACCAGCTCGGGGCACGGATGGTGTCGCAGCCGGGCGATGGTGGCGCGCCGGAGGGCATCGGTCAGGGCCAGGTCGGCGTCGTCGCCGAGCCGGGCGAGCGGCCGGCGCATCCCGCGCAGCTCGCGGCGGGCGGTGCCCGTCTCTCCCGCGGCGCAGGAGCTCGTGGCGTGCGCCAGCCGCCGTTGCACCGCCGCCGCGCCGTCTCCGCCGCGCTCGGCGAGGACCTCGACCCGGCACGAGAGCCCGTCGAGGCCGGGCTCGTCGGGACATGGACCCGCGGCGTGCGCGGCCGCGGCGCCGAGCAGCACGACGGCGAGGACGATGCGCATGCGCTCCGCCGACCACGGGCGGCCGTTGCGTGTCAAGGCGAAGCGCGCCATTGCGTCACGCCGCCCGCGAGATGCTATGAGCGGGCCGCAGGGAGAACGCCGGCGATGCCGTTCGACTCGATCTTCCGGCCCGGTCTCTTCGCCGGGCTGACCCACATCGTCACCGGCGTCGGGCAGCGGGATCGGCCGCTGCACGGCGCACGAGCTGGCGAGCCTCGGCGCCACCGTGGTGCTGGTCGGCCGCAAGGTCGACAAGCTCGAGCGGGTTGGCGACGAGATCGCCGCCGCGGGCGGCGCGGCGCATGCGATTCCGTGCGACATCCGCGAGGAGTCGCAGGTCCAGGACATGGTCGGCGCCGTTCTCGAGCGCACCGGCCGGATCGACGGGCTGGTCAACAACGCGGGCGGCCAGTTCGCGGCGCCGCTGGCGAGCATCAGCGGCAAGGGCTGGGAGACCGTCGTGCGGACCAACCTGACGGGCGGCTTCCTGTGCGCGCGCGAGTGCTACACCCAGTGGATGTGCGAGCACGGCGGCGCCGTCGTGAACATCGTCGCCGACATGTGGGGGAGCATGCCCGGCATGGGACACTCGGGCGCGGCGCGCGCCGGCATGGTGAGCTTCACGGAGACGGCGGCGGTCGAGTGGGCCGTGTCGGGCGTGCGTGTGAACGCGGTGGCACCGGGGTGGATCGCGTCGTCGGGGCTCGACACGTACCCGGAGTGGATGCACCGCTTCCTCCGGCTGCTGGCGCTCGCCGTGCCGCTGCAGCGGCTCGGCACCGAGTCGGAGGTGTCCGCGGCGATCTGCTTCCTGCTCTCGCCGGCCGCTGCGTTCGTCTCCGGGATCGTGCTGCGCGTCGACGGCGCGGCGCCCAATGCCAAGCTCGCCTCGCCGCTGTCGGCCATGGCGGCCGACGCCGAGCGCGCCGCCGCCGAGGGGCGTCAGCCCTGGCCGCTGCCGGCACACGATCGCTCGCGACCCTGGAGCGGCTTTCATCTGGCGGAAACGCCGCGCGTCTTCCGCGATCGTTGACCCGTCCGGAGCGGCCGCCGCTGCTCAGCGCGGCGTCGCCTGGATGTCGAGGACGATCGCCTGCAGGCAGAGCTGGAAGCCGACCACGAGCGCGAGCAGGCAGAGGATGATGCTGCCGGTCGGCGTGGGCATCCCGGTCTCGTAGCCCCGCGTCCAGAGATAGCCTCCGAACAGCGCGCCGAAGGCGAGGCTGGCCAGGCCCACGAACAGGAAGAGCGCGATCGGCGAGAAATCGCGCAGCACGTACTTCTCGACGATGCGGTGGAAGAACCGGCGCACGAGCAGCAGCGGGAAGGTGGAGAGCACCGCCGGGATGCTCAGGTTGGAGCGCTCGGAATTGTAGACCGGCGGCATCGCCACGTCGGCGACGCGCAGGTTGTGGATGTTCAGCGCCACCAGCATGTCGTTCTCGAAGAAGAACCCGGCGTGCAGCCGATCGAGCGACAGGATGCGCAGCGCGTCCGCACGGACGGCGGTGTAGCCGTTCTGCGGGTCGAAGACGTTCCAGTAGCCCGACGCCAGCTTGGTGAGGAAGGTGAGGGTCACGTTGCCCAGGATGCGCTCGAACGGCATGCGGTGCACGAGCTCGGCGTGCAGGAAGCGATTGCCCTTGGCATAGTCCGCGCCGCGCTCGACGATCGCGTCGAGCAGCGCCGGCAGCGCATCGGGTGGCATCTGCCCGTCGCCGTCCATCTTGACGACGACCTCGGCGCCGGCCGCGAGCGCGGCACGGTAGCCCACCACGGTGGCGCCCCCGACGCCGAGGTTGCGCGGCGTGCGCAGGAGAGCGACGCGTGGCTCGCCGAGCGTCTCGACGACGCGCGCCGTGCCGTCCGTGCTGCAATCGTCCACCACGAAGATGCGATCGACGAAGGCCGGCATCGTCCTGATGACCTCGCCGACGAGCGCCTCCTCGTTGAATGCCGGGACGACGACGTGGATGGTGGCGTTCTTGTACACGTCAGCAGGGAGGAAGATGTCCCTCGGCCGCGAGCACCTCGCGCATCGGCCGGGAGCGGAGGCGGCGCAGGAGCCGCTCGAGCTTCCGAGGGACGCCCGCGAGGCCGGTGTAGGTGATGAAGGAGGCGCTGCCGCGCAGCGGCAGGCGCGTCGCCTCCGGCGTGCACTCGCGCGGGTGGAGGTAGAGGGCGACCGGACGCCGGCGCTGGATGGAGGCGAGGGCGACCTGGAAGAGCGGGAAGGGCAGGGCGCGCAGGTAGAAGCCGCCGGCGACCGGCAGCCGCAGCGGACCGGCGGCGCAGACGGCGACGGGGAACTCCACCAGCCGGCCCGCGGGGTCGTGACGGCTCAGATCGTCGCGGGCGGGCCGGTAGATGCCCACGGGCGCGCCGGGCACGCCGTAGAGCTTCACCCGGGCGGGGAAGATGCTCGAGTCGTACGCGTAGCCGTGCTCGCGGAGCACGTCGAGCGCCCACGCCGTCGTGCGGTCGAGGCTGAAGGACGGGGCGCGATAGCCGACGACCGGGAAGTGCCCGAGCACGCCCTCGACGAGACGCCGGAACTCGTCGAGCTGGCGGGAGAGCGCGTCGCGGTCGAGCCGCCAGAGCGGGCTGTGGTCCATGCCGTGGCTCGCCACCTCGTGGCCGTCGTCGACGATCCGCCGGAGCAGCCCGGGATGCTCGCGTACCACGTCGCCCAGCACGAAGAAGGTGGCGCGCGAGCCGCTGCCACGCAGCAGGTCCAGGATCCGTGACGTCCCGCGCTCGACGACCGAGTCCGCGTGCGCTCCCCGCTCGCGCTCGGGCACGAACTCGGAGTGGAACCAGTCCTCGATGTCGAAGGAGAAGGCGGCGGCGTGGGCTGACATGCGGCAAGCGCCGGCGAGCGACGCCGCGCCCCGGTAGCACGGCACGCGCGCCGCGCTCAATCCCTTCGGTCCACGCTGGCGGCCCGACGCGCGCCTGTGTCAGGCTGTCGGTGCATGACGGGCCGGCGGACGGAGCGCGACGGGGGAGCGGCGCCGGCGCGCGGCTGGCTGGAGCGGGTCCGCGACCGGCTGATCGACCCCAGCGTGCGAGGCGTGGATCCCGACTCGCCTGCCTTCGCCGAGGCGAACCGGCGTGTGCTGCAGGACAAGCCGATGCTCCGCCGGCTCTTCGAGCGCGTCTATGGCGAATGCCGCGCGGCCGACGAGCGTTTCTTCGCTGGCTGCCCCGGCCGCCGCGTGGAGATCGGCAGCGGGTCCAGCTTCATCGGCGAGGTCTACCCCGACGTGCTCACGAGCGACGTGAAGCCGCTCACCTTCGTCGACCTCGTGCTGCGCGCCGAAGCGTTGCCCTTCCGGGACCGGAGCCTGCGCGCCGTCTACGGGATCAACGTGCTGCATCACCTGCCACGTCCCCGCGACTTCTTCCGCGAGCTCGAGCGCGCGCTCCACCCCGGGGGCGGGGCGATCTTCATCGAGCCGTTCCACGGCCCGCTGGCGCGCTGGCTGTTCACGCGCCTGCACGCGGCCGAGACCTTCGACGCCAGCGCGCCGGACTGGGAGGCGCGTGGCCACACCGGGCCCGCGAGCGGCGCCAACCAGGCCCTGTCGTACATCATCTTCACGCGCGACCGCGTCCGCTTCGAGCGCGAGTTCCCCGCCCTGGAGCTGATGGTGGACCGCCCGCACACCCACCTGCTGTACCTGCTCAGCGGCGGTGTCAGCTTCCGCCAGCTCGCGCCTGCCGGGGCGACCTCGCTGATCGCATCGCTGGAACGCGCGCTCTCGCCGCTCGACCGCTGGATCGCGCTCCAGCACACGCTGGTGCTGCGCCGGCGCGCCTGACCGGTCGGCTCACGCCTCGTCGAGACGGCGCACGACACGAGCGGGAACGCCAGCCACGAGCGTCCCGGGCGGCACGTCGTGCGTGACGACGGCGCCCGCCGCGACCACCGCCCGCTCGCCCACCGTCACGCCGGGCAGGATCATGCAGCCCGCGCCCAGGTAGCATCCGCGCCGGAGCAGGACCGGCGCCACGGTTCCGTCGCCCGCGCCCGCCTCCACGCGATCGAGGCGCTTGGCGTCGTCGTGCACCACCACGGTCACGCGAAACGACACCGTGACCTCGTCCTCGATCGTGATCAGCTCGGGGAACTGGCAGTCGAGGTAGGCGTCCAGGCCGATGAAGACGTGCCGGCCGACGTGCACTCCCATGAGCGCGTAGAGCCGCCGTCGCAGTCCGGTCGCGATGCAGCGGCGCGCCCAGATGTGGAGCCGCTTCTGGACGTAGGTGCGCAGCAGCGTGCGGGGCGCGATCTCGCGCTCGTACTGCCGCCGGGCGACGCGCCGATCGATCGCCATGCCTTAGAGCAGCTCGGGGAAGCGGCGGCGGATGGGCTCGCCGAGGACGCGGGCGACGGGGAGCGGCAGTCGCTTCCAGAGCCGGACGGCGAGCCCCATGCGGTTCCGCTGGGAGGCGAAGCTCGGCACCTCGGCCGCTTCCCGGAGGAGATATTGATAGTACAGCGGCACGGCGCGTGCACCCCACTGCTCCTTGAAGCGATACGTGCCCGTGTCCAGCTGGCTGCGGCCGAAGTCGAACGCGTGCAGGCCGCGCCGGAGCGCCTCCTGGAGCGCCTCCCAGTAGAGCATCTGGTTCGGGCAGCGCTCGAAGTGGCGGCGGAGCGACGACGCCCACAGGTCCATGGCGCAGCCGCGGTGAACGGCGAGGAACATGCCGCCGACCGGCTCGTTCCCCAGCGCGATCACGAGGAGGACCGCGCGCTCGCCGAGCGCCTCGAGCGCGCGACGGAACCAGGACTCGGCGCGCATGGGCGTTCCGAGATCGCGCATGTTCTCCAGCATCACCCGGCAGAAGGCGCCGATGTGCTCCGGGCCCCAGCGCACGGTGAAGCCCGCGCGCTGCGCCTTGCGAATCTGGTTGCGCAGCTTGGCATCGAAGGCCCGCCACTGGGCCTCCGCATCACCGGCGAGCTCGAGCACGTGGGTGCAGTGCTCGGTGCTGGTCGCGAGATCGGGCCAGCGGACCCGCTGGTCGCGCAGCTCGAGGTACTCGACGCGCTCGCGCCCGACCAGGTCGCGGGCCGCCACCAGCAGGGCGTTCGCAGCGTCGGCGCTGGCCGCGAGCATTCCCCCCGGCGCCGAGAACAGCACCGGAAGGCGGCCGAACCGCCGCCTCTCGAACAGCGGCAGGATTCCACGCACGACTCCCGCATCCTCCGCCAGCCACGCGCGCCGTACCACGCCATACGTGGCCGCGGTGAGGTCGAGCCACGCCGCCAGCTGCGCCGGGTGCGAGCCCTCGCTGGCGAGGACGAACCGGTCCCACGACTGGCGATCGGCATCCGTATAGGATCGGACAGAGAGCACGCTCGGGAGCCCACGGCGAGCAACGGCCGGGGGGGCCGTCGGGCGCTCCGGTGTGTAGCGGAGCGGCCCGCGGGGGATCAAGCGCCGCGGGACGAGCGTCGCCCGGGTCGGCGGCGTCCGTCGAGCTTGTGGTCGCTCCCCGGGTGGACTACGTGGGTCTGCCCGCCCCATGAACGTCCTCGTCACGGGAGCCTCGGGCTTCATCGGTCGCCGGCTCGTCGCCCGGCTGCTGCGTGCCGGGTGCTCCGTCACCGCCTTCGTCCGCTCCGCCGGATCGCTCGCCGATCTGCGCGGCGACGGCCTCACCCTGGCCTACGGCGCGGTGGAGGACCGAGGCGCCGTCGAGCGCGCCGCGGCCGGTTGCGACGTCGTCGTGCACCTCGCCGCCGCGTCCGGGGTAGTCGACGAGGCCCGCGTCTTCGCCGTCAATGTCGGCGGGACCGAGAACGTCCTCGCCGCGACCCGCGCTGGCGGGGCACGGCGCATCGTCTTCACGTCGACGGTGTCCGCTGCCCGCGAGCGTCTCGGTCCCTACGGGCACTCCAAGCGCCTCGCCGAGGAGCGCGTGCGGGCGGCCGGCATGCCGTTCGTCATCCTGCGGCCGTCGCTCGTCTACGGCGGCCGCGAGACCGGCCTGGTCGCTGCGCTGGCGCGCTGGCTTCGTTCGCTTCCGGTCATGCCGGTCATCGGCGACGGCCGCATCGAGATCGACCCCGTGCACATCGACGATCTGTGCGGCGTGATCGAGGCATGTCTGGTTCGCGACGACGTGCTCGGGCGCACGTACGACGTCCTCGGTCCCGATCGCGTCACGCTCGACGAGTTCCTCCGCCGGCTGGGCAGCGTCCTGGGCGTACGGCGCGCGCTCGTCCATCTGCCCGCGCGTCCGTCCCTCCTCCTGGCCCGTGTGCTCTCCGCCGTGATGGCTCGTCCGCCGATCACCGTGGACAACGTGCTCGGCTTGATCTCTCCGGCGCGCGTCGATCGAGACGCCGCCGCCCGCGACTTCCCGATCGCCTGGACGCCGCTCGACGTCGGCCTGCGGGCGCTCGTCAGCCGGTGAGCCCGCGCCGCGCCTGGCTGCTGAAGCCATGCTCGACCTCATAGCCGCTGCCCCGGAGCTCGAGCCCGAGGTGGGCCCGCTGCGCCCCGTGCGGGTGGCGATCGTCGGGCTCGGGCGCATGGGGCTGGTGCACGCCGCCGTGCTCTCGATGCTGCCCGGCGTGGCGCTGGTCGGTGCCGTCGACAGTCAGCCGGGCGCGGCGCGACGGCTCCACGGCGTGGGCTTCCGCGTCCCCGTGTGGCGCACGCTCGACGAGCTGCTCTCCCGGGGGGCGGTGGACACGGTCTGGGTCTGCACGCCGCCGGATTCGCACCTGGCGGTGACGCGCCGCTGCCTCGAGGCGGGCGCCGGGGTCTTCGTCGAGAAGCCGCTCGCGCACTCGCTCGACGACGCGCGCGCGCTCGCGTCGCTGGCGGGCGGCTCCGGTCCTCCCGTCGCGTGCGGCTACACGCTCGCCTTCTGGCCGAGCTTCGTGGCGGCGCGCCAGCTGTTGCGGGCCGGCGCGATCGGGTCACCCGCCCGGGCGACGTCGTCCATGTTCCTGTCGCAGGTGACGGGCCCGGCGCGTGGCTGGATGTACGAGCGCGCCCGGTCCGGCGGCGGGGTCGTGGCGAATCTCTCCTCGCACCTGCTCTTCCTGCTCGCGTGGTACTTCGGCGTGCCCACGGCGGTGCGCGCCACCTGGACGCAGGTGCACACGGCCGTCGAGGACGACCTGCGGGCCACGCTCGTCACCCCGGGTTGCCCCGAGGTCGCTTTCGAATCGTCGTGGTGTCTCCCCGGCTACCCGATCTCGGCGACCGCGATCACGGTCGAGGGAGCGAACGGCACGCTGCGCGCCGACAACGACGGCGTGGAGGTGGAGCTGCGCGCCCCGTGCGCCGGCCTCGATGCCGGCCGGACGACGATGCGCGCGGCCGATCTGCCGCAGCCGGCGCGATTCTGGTTCAACGGGGAGGCCTACGCGCTCGAGGACGCGCACGTCCTGCGCTGGGCGACGGGAGGCCCGGCCCCGGTCATCACGGCTGCGGCAGCACTGGACGTGCAACGCGTCATCGACGCGCTCTACTCGTCCGCCGCCTCGGGCGGCGACACGGTCGCGGTGCCGGCGTGAGCATCCGGCGCTCGGGGCCGCCTGCTCTGCTCGTCTCGCTCGACTCCACCGACGCGAGCCGATCGCTCGACCCGCGCGACGCGCTGGATCGAGCGCGCGCGGCGCTGGACGGGGCGGCGGGCGTCGTGCTCGTGCGGCCCTCGACCGCGTCGCGTGAAGTCCTCGAGCGACTCCCGCCCGGCGTTGCGCTCGCGGCCGTCCTTCCGGACATGCCACAGCTCGCTCGCGAGGTGGCGGACCGTGGCGCGATCGCCGCAGCGCTGGGTCGTCTCCGACGCGGCGGGTTCGCCCCGTCGCTGCGGCTGGCCGACACGGTGCTCCGCAATCTCCCGGCCGTGGCACGGCAGGACTTCCGCGGCCTCGTCCCCGTGCTGATGGCGCTCGACCGAGCCGCCCTGGGCACGGCCGCGCTGCAGGCGGTCGTCCTGGCCGCGCCGCTCACCGACCTGCTGCTGGCCGCCGGCCATCGTGCCTGCCTCGCGCATGTCGTGGGCTTCGTACGGCGTCGCATGGGGACGCAGGCGGGTCTCGAGACGCTCAACCTCGGGCATCTCCTGCCGCGCCTCGACGCCTGGGGCGTCGCGCCCGACTTCGTGATCGGTCCGGTCAACCCCCGCGGCTTCCGGATGAAACCCACCCCCGGGTCGGTGATCGCGGCGCTGCGGGCTTCGCCGACGCCCGTGGTCGCCAGCGAGGTCACCGCGGGGGGCGCCGTCCCGCTCGCCGCCGGGCTGGACCATGCCCGGGCCGTCGGCGCCGCCGGCGTGCTCGTGACGCTCGACGATCTCGCTCCGGCTCGCTAAGGTCCGCCCCATGACCGATCTGTTCGGCAGCCCGGAGCACCAGCTCTTCCGGCGCACGGTGCGGAAGTTCGTGCAGGAGGAGCTCAAGCCGCGCGCACGAGAATTCGACGACGCCGGCCGCATCGACAAGTCGCTGTACCGCACCATGGGCGAGCTCGGCATGCTCGGCCTGCGCTACGATCCCACGTGGGGCGGCGCCGGGCTCGACTGGAGCTACACGGCGGTGCTGTTCGACGAGGTCGGACGCTGCGACAACGCCGGCGTGGCCATGGGCATCACCGTGCAGACCGACATGGCCACGCCTTCCCTCCACCAGTTCGGCACCGACGAGCTGCGGCGGCGCTACCTGGTGCCGGCGATCAAGGGCGAGATGGTGGCCGCCATCGCGGTCACCGAGCCGGACGCGGGCTCGGACGTGGCGTCCATCAAGACGCGGGCGGTGCGCGACGGGGATCAGTGGGTGATCAACGGCAGCAAGATCTACATCACGAACGCCGCCACCGCCGACTGGCTCTGCCTGCTCGCCGTCACCGACCCGGCGGCCGGCTACGGCGGGTTCTCCCAGATCGTGGTGCCGACCGACTCGCCCGGGCTGTCCTACCAGCTCCTCGACAAGATCGGGAACTGGGGGTCGGACACGGGGCTGTTCTTCCTCGAGAACGTGCGCGTGCCGGTGGCGAACACCATCGGCGACATCGGGCGCGGATTCCAGCAGCAGATGATGCAGTTCCAGGACGAGCGCCTGGTTGCCTGCGTGAGCTCGATCGCGGGCGCAGAGGAGCTCTGGGAGGCGACGCGCCGGTACTGCGAGGAGCGCATCGTCTTCAAGAAGCCGCTCTCCAAGATGCAGGTGACGCAGTTCAAGTTCGTCGAGATGCTGACGCAGATCACGGCGGCGAAGGAGCTGACCAACCTCTGCGTCCGCAAGCGGGTCGCGGGAGAGGACGCCACCAAGGAGATCTCGATGGCGAAGCTCTTCTGCGGCCGCACGGTGCGCTTCGTCGCCGACACCTGCATCCAGCTGCACGGCGGCTTCGGCTACATGAAGGAGAGCGTCGCGGGGCGCGCCTTCGTCGACACCCGGCTCATCTCGATCGGCGGCGGCGCCGACGAGGTCATGATCCACTACCTCGCCAAGATGCTCGGATTCTGACCCCATCGGCAGGTTGCAGCATGCGTATGGCCTTGCCCCCGAGGGCACGGTGCCGGTACTGATCCCCGGCGATGCCTCGTCGTTTGCTCCTCGGGCTGTGCGCGGGAATCCTGCTGCTGGCGGCGCGACCGGGCAGCGCGGCGTTCATCGCGGGGGACAACCCCCGCACGATGGCCTTCGGCGGCCTCGTGCGCACCTACCGCGTGCACGTGCCGCCAGGGTACGACGGCTCGGTGCCGGTCCCGCTGGTGGTGGACATCCACGGCCTCGGCTCGAACGTCCAGGAGCAGGAGGTCGTCTCCGGCATGGCCGCGAAGTCCAACGCGACCGGCTTCATCGTCGTCTACCCCCAGGGCGTCAACGACGCCTGGAACGCCGGAACCTGCTGCGGAAACGCCGGCATCGACGACGTCGGGTTCATGCGCGCGCTGGTCGCGGCGGTGTCGGCGGAGGCCAACGTCGACGGCCGCCGCGTCTACGCCACGGGCCTGTCGAACGGCGGTGCGATGACGCAGCGTCTCGCCTGCGATGCTGCCGATCTCTTCGCCGCCGCGGTGCCGATGTCGTTCCCGATCCCCCTGCGCCCGCTGTCGGACTGCCAGCCGATCCGGGCCATGCCGGTGCTCACGGTGATGGGGCTCACCGACGTGCTGGTCAAGTACAACGGCGGCCCCTTCGGCTCGGCGCCGACGACGTTCGCCTACTGGCGGGACGTCGACGGCTGCGGCAGCGGCGCCCCGGACCAGGTGGTGGAGCGCGGGCAGAGCCGGTGCGAGACCTACACGTCGTGCGCTCAGGGCGTGCAGGCCGGGCTGTGCAGCATCACCGCCAACTCGCTCGTCGGCACGCCCATCGAGGGCCACGTCGTCTACCTGAACAGCGACTTCGACCTCGCCGATGTCGCCTGGAACTTCCTCTCGAGCTTCACGCTGCCCGACGTCACGGCGCCGGCGGAGTCGATGCTGGCGGGACGGGACAAGACGAGGATCGATGGCAAGCGGCAGGCGCCGCTGCAGCTGCGCTGGAGCGTGCAGCTCGGCGCCGGCACCTGGGGCGGCACCACCGCGGACGGGACGGCGCTCAGCGGGAGCTGGACGCCGAAGCGGCGGAACCGCCGGGTGGGCGAGGCCGAGCTGACCTCCGATTCCCGCGCGGCGCTGTCACGCGCGCTGGCGGCACGCATCGGCGCGAGCGCCGCCACGGTCGATCTGGAGCCGATCGGCCTGCTGCACGTCCGCAGGGACCGCGCCGGCGCGGCGACCTCGCTGCGCGGGCGCTTCCGGGTCCTGCGCGACGGGGCGGCGGTCGGCCGCTACGAGCTGCGCCTGCGGCGCGCGCGATAGCGGCTGTCGCCCGTCGCTCAGGCGAGGCCGAGCGCCCGGTCCTGCGCCTCGGGGTCGGCGTCCTCGAACTGGATGATGCCGAGGCGTTCGAAGGCCTCGCGCACCCGCGGCGTCACCAGACCGAGGCGCTTGAGATTCGGCACCACGCGCGCGAACAGCATCTGGCGGAACATCAACGCGGGCGGCGAGGCGAGGACCTGGTCCTTGACCTCGTCCCGGTCCCAGCCCATGGCCTGCGCGATCTGATCGCCCACCAGGCGGTTCCGCATCAGCTCGCAGGCGTAGATGATGAAGTCCTCGCGATCACGCAGCTCGTTCGCGGAGATGTCGGCGTAGTAGTCGGAGAGCGAGAGCACGCCGAACGCCACGTGACGGGACTCGTCCTTCATGACGTAGCGTACCAGCTCCTTCAGCAGCGGCTCCTGCGTGATCTGGAACAGGTTGCCGAACGCCGCCATGGCGAGCCCTTCGATGATGATCTGCATGCCGAGATACTTGAAGTCCCAGCGGCTGTCGGTGATCGTCGCGTCGAGCAGCTCCTTCAGGCTCTCGTTCACCGGCCACTGCCACTCGAGCTTGTCGGTGAGGTAGCGGCTGAACACCTCGACGTGGCGCGCCTCGTCCATCGTCTGGGTGCCGGCGTAGTACTTGGCGTCGATCCACGGCACGGCGCCGACGAGCTGCGAGGCGACGATGAGCGCGCCCTGCTCGCCATGGAGGAACTGCGACAGCTGGAGCGCAATCTGGCCGTGGCGGAGATGGTCCTTCTCCTTCGCGGTGAGGCGCTCGTAGGGCGCGTAGCCGTTCAGCGGATTCAGGTGCTCGGGGAGGATGCCGTGCTCGGGATCCACGTCGGTGTCCCATTTGAGCTGCGTCGTGCCGTTCCACTGGTCGCGCTTGGCCTTCTCGTAGAGGTCGCGCAGGCCTTCCTTCACGTTGCCGTAGCGCCAGGCATAGCTGGTGTCGAAGGACGTGAGGATGGTCTCGAGCTCCTGGTCGAGATGCTCGAGCTGGTTCACCGCGGTGCCGGGGAGTGCCATGAGGGGAGTCTAGAGGGGATTGCCTCGCTCAGACAAGCGCATCCGTCATTGCATGCCGTGACGCGCTCGGGCAAGAAAATCCGATGGCCTCCGGGCCCCGCGCGGTGATCTTCGACGTCGACGGCGTGCTCGTCGATTCCTATCGCGCGCACCTCGAGAGCTGGGTGCTGATGGCCCGGGAGCACGGACTGTCCATCACGGAGCAGGAGTTCGCCTCGACCTTCGGGCAGACCAGCCGCGAGATCATCGCCCGTTTCTGGGGCCCGGACCTGTCGGCCGCGGAGCGCGAGGCGCTGGACGCGCGCAAGGAGGCCATCTACCGCGATCTCATCCGCGCCCGCTTCCCGGCCATGGACGGCGCGGTCGAGCTCATCGACGCGCTCGGCGGCGCCGGATTTCTCCTGGCCGTCGGCTCGTCCGGCCCGCCCGAGAACATCGACCTGACGCTGGAGCGGCTGGGGCGACGCGCCAGCTTTCAGGCACGGGTGACGGGGCTCGACGTCGCTCGTGGCAAGCCTGATCCCCAGGTGTTCGCCATCGCCGCGGAGCGTCTGGGTGTCACCGCCGATCGCTGCGTCGTCATCGAGGACGCGCCGGTCGGGATCGCGGCGGCCCGGGCCGCCGGGATGGCGAGCGTCGCACTGGTGGGTACGGCGTCCGCTCCGGCGCTCGCCGCCGCCGATCTGGTCGTCACCTCCCTGCGCGAGATCGCGCCCCTCGATCTGGCCGCCCTTGTCGATCGTTCCGGGTAGTTTCGTAGCGCTGGCGTGGGGTATATCGTTCCGCCTCGCCGTCATGCCGTCCACTCCCGAATCCGCCAAGGCGCCCCTCGAGGTCTGCGTGCGTCGCATCCACCGGCGCGACCTGAATCGCACGTGGGAGTTCCTGAAGCTGTGCTTCCGCGACGTCAACCGCGAGACGGTGGAGTATCAGCGGCCGCTCTCCAAGCGCCGGTTCGTCGAGACCTACGGCGAGGAGGA
The DNA here is from genome assembly GCA_963815115.1 of uncultured delta proteobacterium. GTDB lineage: Bacteria > Desulfobacterota > Binatia > DP-6 > DP-6 > CAVQLX01. The sequence continues at coordinate 967,485 of CAWFFN010000009.1, forward strand.
CGTCGACCAGCTGGTCTTCGAGGTGGAGGACCAGATCGTCGGCTACGCCGAGTGCGCCGCGGACGCCAGCGGCGACGACAGCTGGATCAACATGCGGTACTTCGAGAAGCGCGGCATGCGGCCGCTCTTCGTCGAGGAGCTGGCCGCGCACCCGGACTATCACGGCCGCGGAGTCGGCACCTTCATGCTCGAGCAGCTCGAGCACCTCGCCCGGGTGCGCGGCTGCACGCACCTGGTGCTCGAGGTGGCGGAGAACAACGAGGACGCGCTGCGCTGGTACCGCCGGCGCAATTTCTACAAGCTCGACGCGGCGGTGTTCCTGGCGCAGAAGGTCTCGAACGAGCCCGAGCTCCTGCCGCCCCGGAAGATCGCCGCCCGCCGCCGCCGCGTGAAGGGCGCCGACTGAGGATGAGCGGCGAGGCCGTCGCCCGCGACGTCGCGGCGATCCGCGAGCAGGGATTCGTGATCGTGCCCGACCTCGTGCCGCTCGCGGATCTCGAGGCCATGCGGCGCGCGCTCGCACCGCACCTCGAGCCCCGGCTGCTCGGCCGCAACGATTTCGAGGGCCATCGCACCCAGCGGGTCTATTCCCTCGTCGGCGTGGCGCCGATCTTCGCGGACCTCGTCGAGCATCCCCGCGTGCTCGCGATCTGCGACGCGTTTCTCGAGCCCAACTACCTGCTCACGGCGTCGCAGGCGATCGACATCCTCCCCGGAGAGACCCCGCAGGCGTTTCACACCGACGACCTGTTCTACAGCATCGCCCGCCCGCGCGACGCCGTCAGCGTGAGCACGATCGTCGCCGTCGACCCGTTCACGCCCGAGAACGGCGCGACGCAGATCGTGCCGGGCAGCCATCGCTGGGCGGACGACGCGGTCGAGGGACTGCTCGACCGGATCGACTTCGAGACGGTGCCCGAGCCCGCGCGCGTGCCCGGCCCGGCGGCAGCGTTGCCGGGCGAGCTCCGGGGGCGGGTGCAGGAAGTCGTGATGCCCGCCGGCGCGGCCATCGTGTTCCTGGGAACCCTGGTCCATCGCGGCGGCGAGAATCGGAGCGACCGGCCGCGGCTCGCCCTCTCGAACCAGTACTGTCAGCCCTGGGCACGTACGCAGGAGAACTACTTCCTGTCGATCCCGCGCGAGCAGGCGCGAGCGATGTCCGCGCGGGTGCAGGAGCTGCTCGGCTACAGCGTCCACCCGCCCTTCATGGGCCATGCGAGCGGCCTGCACCCGAGGCGGGTGCTGGAGCGGTAGCGAGGGCCGGCGCGTCTGACCAATTGCCGTGAAGCGCAGGATATAACGATGAGCGCATCCGTTCTCGAGCGACGCGAGGGCGGGACGGGAGCGCGAGCTCCATCGACTTTGCCTTGACCCCACGCGACGGCGGGCGGTACCCCCAGATTGCCGGGGGGCCTCCTGTTTCACTCGCTACTCACCGCTGTTGCCATCTTTCTCCTGTCGGTCGCGCCGGCGATCGCGAAGCGACCGAAACCGAGTCCCTGCGCTCCCGACCGCTACGTCGTCGTGGAAGGCGCTCCCCTCGTAGGCGATGGCGGCAGCACGGCTCCCGACGTCATCGCCGTCGCGCCGAAGCAGGTGGCCATCTCCGGCGGCTGCGTCGGGAAGTCGTCGGTCAGAGCCTCCCGTACCGCGACCACCGTCCGCGCCCGCTGGAAGGCCTGTGCGCCCCTCAAGAAGGTGACGCTCACGGCCAGGATCGCGGCCCCGGCGTGCAGCGAGATCACGGGGACGCTCAAGGCGAAGAAGACCAAGCCTCGTCGCTTCCGTGCCGTGCGCTCGACGTGCGGCGACGGGCATCTCGACGCCGTCCGCGAGGCCTGCGACGGCGGCCAGGGCTGCGCAGGGACGGAACACTGCACCGCGACCTGCGTCTGCGCCACCACGCCGGTGGACACGCCGCTCGGGCCCGGGTCGGGCGCCGTCGAGCTGCCACCGGGATCGACCCTGTCCCTCACCGCCCTCCAGGTCATCGCTCCGGGCGCGTCCGCGATCCGACCGGACGGCTCGTTCGACTTCGCCGCATCGAGTGATCCTATTCTCGTCCTGATCGCCGACGGCGGCGGTGTCCCCGTGCTCGCCGCGTACAGCGACCCGCGCCAGCCCGGGGCGCTGCGCGTGAACGCGCGCTCGACGGCGCTGGCGATGCTGTTCTTCGCGTCGGGCGCCTTCACGCGAGCGCAGTCCGAGTACCAGCAGGTCCGCGATCTGCTGGCGGGGCACCCCGCGTTCGCGACGCTGGCCGCGGCGGTGGAGGCCCGTCTCGGGGTCGAGCCGCATGCCATCGCCGCCGGCGACCCGGCGCTGCTCGCGGCGATCCAGGCCGCGATCGACGTCATGTCGGGCCGGGGGATGGCGCGGGCCGTCACCGCGGCGGCCGGCGCGCCGGTCGTCTCTCGATTGTTCGCCGACCCGCAGGCCGAGCTGAGCGGCGTCATCGTGAGCGACTCGGACGACCAGAGCGGGTTGCAGATCACCAACAGACGCCGCCGGCACCTCCTCTTCTACGTCACGCAGACCGGCTACCTGGACAGCGAGAACCACGTGCAGCAGGTCGACCGTCCGGTGGTGAACGGCTCGTTCCCGCACGACTGGATCTCGTCGACCAACAAGCTGGGCGGCGTGTTCGGCTCCGTCACCGACGTGTTCACCGGCAACGGCGCGTACCAGCCGTACACCTTCACGCCCGCCGTGCCCCTGCCCGTCTTCCCGGACTCGGCCAGGGAGGCCTACTACCACGTGACGGTCGTCGGCCCGGGCGGGAACCTCGGCGCACAACCGAAGATGGGCCTGTTCCCGTTCCTGGGCGGCGCGAGCGAGATGGTGACGTGGTCGGTCTTCAAGGACATCTTCCTGCCGTTCCTCTTCGCCGGCCTCGACGTCCATCTCGACATCGAGCACCTGGCCGATCCCACGCCCCTCTTCCAGGGCTACCGCGCGTGGATCACCGGGCTCGGCTCCGGCGGGCACGTCGGCCTGAGCCTGACCCACCTGGAGGTCAAGGAGTTCATGCTCGCGGTCTTCAAGACGATCGCGGACGATGCCGCCTTCCGGCAGGCCTTCATCAACTGGTTCCGCCAGCAGCTCGCGTCACTCGCGCCCGACGCGGCCCAGGCGCTCAGCGAGAGTGCGCTCAACGGCCTCGCCACCAAGCTCAACTTCTGGCTCTTCCTGATCGACAAGGCGATGTCGCTCGGCGACGCGGCGGTTGCGGCGCACGACATGGCCAACTCGAACTGGTTCGAGGAGTGGGACGTCACGGCGATTCCCGTGCCGGTGCGCCTGCTGCCGCCGATCGCGACCGTGACGAAGAGCAGCCCGGCCGTGACGCTGACGACCACGGTCACGGGCCTGCCGAACCATCGGTTCGTCTACCGGTACAGCACCGCCGGATTCCATGGCCTCGTCTGTCCCATCCTCGGCGACTGCGCCACGACCGTCGATTCGACCTTCGACAACGTGCAGTACGTCGCCGATGCGCTCGGGATCGTCGAGGGCGATCTCGACACCGTGACCGTCGAGGTCTTCGACGACACGGACGGCAACGGCACGGTGCCGGCGGTCGAGCCGGCCCTCGGGAAGGCCACGAGCCGGATCGTCGGCGAAGCCGGGTGCGCGGGCCCCGAGGTCGCGGTCGACATCCCGAGCGCCGAGCTCCGCACGATTCTCCACCAGCGCCTCGGCGTCGCCGCGGATCAGCCGATCACGTGCGCCGACATGGAGCGGCTGACGACGCTCGGGATCGTCCAGCGCGGCATCGAGACCCTCGAAGGGCTCCAGTTCGCGGTCAACCTGACCGCGCTCACGTGCAACCAGTGCGTGCTCCGCGAGATCGGACAAGTGTCGCGGCTTCACAAGCTGACGTCGCTGGCGCTCACCCAGAACGGCATCATCGACGTGTCGCCGCTGGCGGGTCTCACTGCCCTCACCTCCCTCGACCTCGAGTACAACCGGATCGTCGACGTCACGGCGCTCGCCGGATTGACCAACCTCCAGACCCTCGACCTGCGTGGCAACACGCTGAACGGGGTCGGCGCCCTCGCCGGCCTGACGAAGCTCGAGCAGCTCTTCCTGCGCGAGACCGGGATCCCGAGCGTCGCCTCGCTGGCTGGGCTCGTGAACCTCGGGACGCTCACCCTCAACTTCTGCGACCTGACGACCCTCGACGGGCTGCAGGGCATGACGAAGCTCGCGCACCTCGAGATCGACAACAACTACATCCTGGAGGACATCGGCGCGCTGGCGAACCTGAACGCGCTCACCTTCCTCGACGCCGAGACCAACAGCATCACGGACATCGCCCCGCTGGCCGGGAAGACCCAGCTGTCTGTCCTCGACCTGAGCGGCAACCAGATCGCCGATCTGAGCCCGGTCGGCTGGGGAATGCTCCCGCTCGATCATCTCAACCTGCGGGCCAACCTGATCACCAGCATCGCGCCGCTCCAGGCGCTCACCCGGATCGGCGACCTCGACGTGAGCTACAATCGCATCAGCGACGCCGGACCGATCTCGGGCCTGCACACGCTCACCGCGTTCGCCATCCGCAACAACCTGCTGTCGAGCATCCAGCCGCTGGTCGACAACAGCGGCCTCGGGAGCGGCGACACCATCAACATCCAACAGAACTGCCTGAGCGAGAGCGACCCGGACATCAAGACGCTGAAGGATCGCGGCGCACAGGTGTACTACCAGCCGCAGGGCTGCCCCCCGTAGTCCACCACTCGAACGACTAGCCGTCGCCGGGCTCGGAGCGGCCGAGGCCGCCGGGGACGGCGGCGGCCGTGTACAGGCCGACGAGCCGCGCGATCATCAAGGTCAGGAAGAGCTGACCGCCGATCGCTTCGAGCACGGCGAAGATGCGTGCCGGCGGGCTCAGCGGCGTCACGTCGCCGTAGCCCGTGGTCGTGAGGGTCATGAAGCTCAGGTACATGAGGAGCGCATCCGTTCCGAGCGGGGCAAAGGGCGGCACGGGAATGCGGGGGCCGAGGGCGAACGATCCGGGCCACGATCGCTCGACGATCGAGTACACCTTCCCCCAGCACAGGCCGAGAAGCAGGTAGACGCAGCCGGCGCCGTAGAGGACGTCGAGCGTCACGATCTGGCGACGCGCGAGGTCGCGCAGGATCGCCCCCGCCACGATGGCCATGAAGAGCAGGTCGGGTCCCTGGGTGAGGAGGCCTCCCGGATCGAACCGGAAGGGCACCAGCGTCAGCACCGCCAGTACGAGCATCGGCGCCAGCAGGCTGCTTCCCAGGCCGACGGCGAGGAGGCTCGAGACCAGCACGGCGACGAAGAGCACGGTCACCGCCCAGTTCGCGATCGTCTCGTCGCCCGTGAAGGGAATGAGCAGGAAGAGCAGCAGCAGGGACGCGAGGAGGAACCGGTAGCGCGGGGCAAGTCGCCACACCACGTTCAGGCTGGGCAGGACGTCCATGCGCCGGTCTAGCGAAGGCGAAGCGGGGGCGCCACCCTGGCATGAGGCCGGGACGGCGCGCTAAAGAAGCTCCGCGCCATGGAGGTCCTGCGCAGCAACGTCAATCCGCGGTCCGAGGCCTACCGGACCAATCGCGCCGCCTTCCTGGAGCAGATCGCCTACCTGGACGAGCAGCTGGCGCTCGCTCGCGCGGGCGGCGGACCGAAGTACGTGGAGCGCCACCGCCAGCGCGGCAAGCTGATGGCGCGCGAGCGCATCGAGCTGCTGCTCGATCGCGACTCGCCCTTCCTCGAGATCGCGCCGCTGGCCGGCTGGGGCACGGAGTTCGGGCTCGGCGGCAGCATCGTCTCCGGCGTCGGCGTGGTGTCGGGCGTCGAGTGCGTGATCACGGCCAACGAGCCGACCATGCAGGGCGGCACGCTCAACCCGTACAGCGTTCGCAAGAGCGCGCGCACGATGGAGATCTGCGCGCAGAACCGGCTGCCGATCATCAACCTGACCGAATCGGGCGGCGCCGACCTGCCGTACCAGGCGGAGACCTTCGTTCCCGGCGGCAAGGGCTTTCGCGAGCTCACCCGCCGCTCGGCCGAGCGCATCCCGACCATCTGCCTGGTCTTCGGCTCCTCGACCGCCGGCGGCGCCTACGTGCCGGGCATGTCCGACTACGTGGTGATGGTGAAGGGCGGCGCCAAGGTGTTCCTCGGGGGGCCGCCGCTGGTGAAGATGGCGATCCACGAGGACGCCGACGAGGAGGCGCTCGGCGGCGCCGAGATGCACAGCCGCGTCTCCGGCGTGTCGGACTATCTCGCCGCCGACGAGCTCGACGCGATCCGGCTCGGGCGCGAGATCGTCGCCCAGCTCAACTGGCGCAAGCTCGGGCGCTCGAAGCGCGTGGCCGTCGAGGAGCCGCGCTACGACCCGGACGAGCTGCTCGGGCTCACCTCGATCGACGTGCGCAAGCCGTTCGAGGTCCGGGAGGTCATCGCCCGCGTCGTCGACGGCTCGCGCTTCCACGAGTTCAAGCCGACCTACGGCAGCACGCTCGTCACCGGCTATGCCCACCTCCACGGCTATCCGATCGGCATCCTCGCGAACAACGGCATGCTCTTCTCCGAGTCGTCGGAGAAGGGCGCGCAGTTCATCCAGCTCTGCAACCAGACCGACACGCCGATCGTGTTCCTGCAGAACATCACCGGCTTCATGGTGGGCAGCCGCTACGAGCAGGGCGGCATCATCAAGGACGGCGCCAAGCTCATCAACGCGGTCTCCAACAGCACGGTTCCGCACCTGACGATGATGATCGGCGCCTCGTACGGCGCCGGCAACTACGGCATGTCGGGCCGCGCCTACGACCCGCGCTTCGTGTTCAGCTGGCCGAACCACCGCATCGCGGTCATGGGTCCCGAGCAGCTCGCGGGCGTGCTCTCCATCGTGCGCCGGCAGGCGGCGGAGCGGGCAGGGCAGCCGTTCGACGAGGAGGAGGACCGCGTGCTGCGCCAGGCCGTCGAGCAGCAGATCGACCGCGAGTCGTACGCCTTCTTCGCGACCGCGCGGCTGTGGGACGACGGCATCATCGACCCGCGCGACACCCGCACCGTTCTCGGCATCTGCCTGTCGGCGGTACACTCGGCGCCCATCCGCGGCACGACGCGCTACGGCGTGTTCCGGATGTGACGGACCGGCGCGCCCTGCGCGTCCTCTTCGTCTGCCTGGTCTGCATCGGCCTCGGGCAGTCGATGCTGTTCGCCATCCTGCCCCCAGCCGCCCGGGCGCTCGGCATCTCGCCGTTCCGCATCTCCACCATCTTCGCCGCCTCGGCGAGCATCTGGGTGTTCGTCAGCCCGTGGTGGGGGCGGCAGAGCGACGTGCGGGGCCGGCGGCCCATCATCCTGATCGGGCTGCTCGGCTTCGGGCTCTCGATGGCGCTGCTGGCGACGACCATCGCCCTCGGCTCCGCCGGGCTGCTGTCGTCGGTCGCGGTCTACCCGCTCCTGGTCGGCTCGCGCTGCGTGTTCGCGCTCATCGGCTCGGGGACGGGCCCGGCGTCGCAGGCGTACATCGCCGACCGGACCTCGACGGAGGAGCGCGCCGCAGGACTGGCGCTGGTCAGCGCCGCCGTGGGGCTCGGCGAGACGCTCGGACCGGCCATGGGTGCGGGACTCGCCACCCTCGGGCTGGTCGCTCCGATCTACTTCAGCGCGGCGCTCGCGGTCGCCAGCGCGGGCGTGATCTGGTGGCGGCTGCCCGAGGAGGCGCCGGTCCGCAGCGCCGACTCGGGGCCGCCGCCCCGGCTGGGCTATGCCGACCGGCGGGTGGCGCCCTTCCTCGCGATCGGCGCGTCGCTCCAGGCCGTACGCGCCACGACGGTCATCACGCTGGCGCTCTTCCTCCAGGACACCTTCGCGCTGACCGCCGAGCAGGCGGCGCAGCGCGCCGGCGTCGGCTTCGTGGTGCTGGCATCGGCGGGGCTCTTCGCGCAGCTCGTGCTCGTCCAGCGCCTCCGGCCGACGGCGCGAACGATGATCCGGTGCGGCGTGCCCCTGATGGTGCTCGCGTTCGGGCTGCTGGTCGTCGGACGCGCGTTCGGCACCCACCTGATGGCGCTCGCCAGTCTCGGGCTCGGCCTTGGCCTGGTTCGCCCCGGCAGCGCCGCCGGCGCGTCGCTCGCGGTCACGGCCGAGGAGCAGGGCGCGGTGGCGGGCCTGCTCGGCGGTCTGGCAGTTCTGGGCAACGTCTTCGGCCCGATGCTGGGCACCACGCTGTACGGGATCTCGCCGCGGGCGCCCTACGTGCTGAACTGCCTCCTGATGGGCAGCGTGCTGGTCTTCGTGCTCGCGAGCCAGCGCCTGCGCGAGATGCGGAGCTGACGCCCGTTCGCGCAGCGTTCAGCGCGCCAGCAGGAACCGGAGACCACGCACCCAGCCGCCCTGCTCCTTGCGCCGGAAGCGCAGCTGCCGCCAGGCGTCCGCCAGGCGATAGGCGGTCATCTGCGCCGCCGGCAATCGTGCGGCGGCGAGATCCGGATGCTCGCGCTCGTAGCCGTAGGCGTCGAGCAGATCGCCGGTGATCCGCTCGATGCGCCGGCGCAGCGCGGGGGACATCTGCGCCTTCCACTTCTGGCGCTCGCCTGTCACCACCTCGGCGGCGCCGCGCGCCGAGCCGAGATTCTCGGGCACGCGCAGGAACCGACCGGCGTCCGGCGGCGTGGGGACGCCGAGGAAGTCGAAGACGCGAACAAGCCGATCGCGCACATCCGTCACCAGGTCCTCGTAGCGCAGCTCGTGATAGCGTGACGCCCCCAGCGCGGCGCCCGCCGTGCGACAGCGGCGCACGCGGTCGGCCCACTCCTGCGCGGTGCGCAGCGGCGTGTTGCCCCAGGCATCCTCCGCCGACAGGGCGCAGTCGCGCGGGTCACGCACCAGGTGGACGAACCGCGCGCCGGGGTAGAGCCGCGCCAGCAACGGCAGCTCGCTCATGTAGGCCGGCGTCTTGTCGCCCCAGAGGACGTCCTCCCATGACCTCCGCGGATCCGGGATCTCCTGCTCGTGCACGCAGTGGAAGAGCGCTTCCAGCACCCCGGGCCAGTCGTGCCGGCGGCACAGCCGGTACCAGCGGCCGGTATCGATGTGCACGCCGCGGCGCTCCCAGTGCCAGAACGCCCGTGTCCCCCGCAGCGCTCCCACCAGCCGCTCGAAGTTGGCGCGCTCGCCGAGATCGCCGTAGCGCGCGATGTCGCGCGTGAAGCGCGGGATGAAGTGCGACTCGACGTCGGAGATCCAGAGGTCCGGGCTCCGGTTGAGCAGCTCCCGCAGCATCTTGGTGCCAGACCTGGGATTGCCCACGACGAAGAAGGGAGGCTCGGCGCGCGTCACTGCCGTTCTGGTAGCAAGAGCGCGACCGGCTCGCCAGCCGCGACGACCCGAGGGTGTGGCTCTTCAAGTCGAGCCTCGAACCCCGTAAACAGGGCCCCCGTGCCTCGCATCCGCAAGGTCCTGGTGGCCAACCGTGCCGAGATCGCCCGGCGCGTGCTCCGGACGCTGCGCTCCATGAGCATCGACAGCGTGGCGGTCTACTCCGATGCCGATGCCGGGGCGCCGCATGTCGCCGAGGCCGACGAGGCCGTGCGCATCGGGCCCGCGCCCAGCCGGGAGTCCTACCTGGCGATCGACCGGCTGCTCGCGGCCGCGGCCGCGACCGGAGCCGACGCCGTCCACCCCGGCTACGGCTTCCTCGCCGAGAACGCGGACTTCGCGGCGCGCTGCGCGGAGGCGGGTCTCACCTTCATCGGCCCGCCCGTGTCCGCCATTCGCGCGATGGGCAGCAAGGTCGAGTCCAAGCGCATCATGGAGGGTGCGGGGGTCCCGGTGATCCCCGGCGTCTCGGGCGCGGCCCTGTCGAACGAGGCGCTCGCACGCGAGGCCCGTGCGCTCGGCTTGCCGGTGCTGGTGAAGGCATCGGCGGGCGGCGGCGGCAAGGGGATGCGTGTCGTCCGGGAAGAGGCGCACCTCGCCGAGGCGCTGGCGGCGGCCCGGCGCGAAGCGCTCGGCGCCTTCGGCGACGACACGCTGCTGGTGGAGCGGTACATCGAGCGGCCGCGCCACATCGAGATCCAGGTGTTCGGCGATACGCACGGCACCGTCGTTCATCTCTGCGAGCGCGAGTGCTCGGTCCAGCGGCGCTACCAGAAGGTGATCGAGGAGGCTCCGTCCCCCGGGGTCGACGCCGCGCTGCGTTCCCGGCTGAGCGCGGCGGCGGTCGCGGCGGCGAGGGCGATCGGCTACGTGGGTGCGGGAACCGTCGAGTTCATCGTCGGGCCGCACGGCGAGTTCTACTTCCTCGAGATGAACACGCGGCTCCAGGTGGAGCATCCGGTCACGGAAGAGGTCACCGGCATCGACCTGGTGCGGCTGCAGATCGAGGTCGCCGAGGGCCGGGCGATCGCGTTCCTCCAGGAGGACGTGCGTCTCGACGGTCACGCCATCGAAGCCCGTCTGTACGCCGAGGATGCGGCGCGAGACTTCCTGCCCGCCGCCGGCCGGCTCCTCCTGTGGGAGGCGGCGCCGTGGCCGGGAGTGCGCTACGACTCCGGGGTCGTCGCCGGCACGGAGGTCGGCGTCCACTACGACCCGATGCTGGCGAAGATCGTCGCGCACGGCAGGTCGCGCGAGGAGGCCACGCGCCGGCTCGTCGGGGCGCTCGAGCGCCTCGGCGTGGCGGGCGTCACGACGAACCGCGACTTCCTGCTCGCCGTGCTGCGCCATCCCGCCTTTGCCGCCGGCGAGCTCGACACCCACTTCATCGAGCGGCACCTGCCGCCCGAGGTGCGTCTCGCCCCGCGCGACGCCGCCGCCGAGCGCGCGCACGCCATCGTCGCCGCCATCCACGACCACGAGACTCGCCGGCGCGCGGGCGGCCCGCTGCCGCCGACCATTCCCTCCGGCTGGCGCAACAGCCGATGGCGGCCGCAGAGCGTGACCTATCGCCTCGGACCCGACACGGTCGAGGTACGGTACGTTGCCGAGCCCGGCGGGCGCTTCACGGTCGAGGTCGGGGATGCGACGTCAACGGTCATACTCCACGAAGCCGACGCGCGTGGCCTGGCGGTCGAGATCGACGGTGTCCGTCGCCGCTTCACCGTGGCCGCGGCCGGCGACGTCATCGCGGTGCACGGGCCGCTCGGGACCGCCGAGCTGGTCCGGCAGCCGCGCTTTCCTGCCGGGCGGCGCGACGACGCGGTCGGCGGCTGTGTGGCGCCCATGACCGGCGTCGTCCGGGCCGTGCACGTGGCGGCCGGCGAGCGGGTGACGAGGGGCCAGGTCCTGCTGGTCCTGGAAGCCATGAAGATGGAGCACGAGCTGATCGCACGGGCGGACGGTGTGGTGCGCGAGGTGCGCGTCGAGGTGGGGCAGATGGTCGATCCCGACGCGGTGCTCGTCGTGGTGGCGGCTGCGGAATCGTGAAACGCCGGATGCGAGGAGGGCATGATGTCGACCGAAGAGGTGACGCGCTACGAGCTTCGCGGTAGCGCGGGCTGGATCACGCTGGCCTCGCCCGCGACCCGCAACGCGCTCTCCGCGCAGATGATCTCGGAGCTGGGCGCGCGGCTCGATGCCGCGCTGGGCGATCCCGCGGTCCGGGTGGTCGTGCTCGCCGGTACCCCGCCCGCCTTCTGCGCCGGAGCCGATCTGAAGGGCGGTGGTGCGGCGGTCGCTCCCGGTGGCGGAGCCCGCAATCCCTTCGTCGGGGTGCTGGAGCGCATCTGGGACGGGCCGAAGCCGGTGGTGGCGGCGGTGAACGGGCATGCCTTCGGCGGTGGGATCGGGCTGGTGGCGGCCGCGGACGTTGCCATCGCGGTCGAGCAGGCCGCGTTCAGCTTCAGCGAGGTGCGGGTCGGTGTCATCCCGGCGATGATCTCGGTCGTGGTGCTGCCGAAGCTCGGGGTGCACCAGGCGATGCGACTCTTCCTCACCGGCCGGCGCTTCGACGCCGGCGAGGCGCTGGCCCACGGCCTCGTGCATCGGGTGGTGCCGGCCGAGGGCCTCGAGGCAGCGGTGCAGGAGGAGATCGATGCGATCGCGCTGGGAGGCCCCAACGCCGTCAGGGAAGCGAAGCGGCTCATCCGCACCGTGTCGCGGCTACCCATGGACGAGGCCTTCGCGTACGCGGAGGGAAAGATCGCCGAGCTGTTCGCCTCTGCCGAGGCCGCCGAGGGCATGGCGGCGTTCGCGCAACGCCGGAGGCCCGGCTGGGCCGACGCGTCGCGCGCTGGTTGACCGCTCGCGGCGGCCGCGCGTAAGACGGGGACCCTGCCATGTCCGACGTGCTCCGCATCGCCAACTGCAGCGGTTTCTACGGCGATCGCCTGAGTGCGGCGTCCGAGATGGTCGACGGCGGTCCGATCGACGTCCTCACCGGCGATTATCTCGCCGAGCTCACGCTGATGATCCTCCTGAAGGATCGCCTGCGGGATCCCGAGCTGGGCTACGCGCGCACCTTCCTGCGCCAGCTCGAGGAGGTCGCGGTGACGTGCAAGGAGCGCGGCATCCGCATCGTCGTCAACGCCGGTGGGCTCAACCCGGCGGGCCTCGCGCGAGCGGCACGCGCGCTCTACGAGCGGCTCGGACTGCGCGCCGTCGTCGCGCACGTCGAGGGCGACGACCTGATGCCGAAGCTGGCCGCCTTGCAGGCGCGCGGCGAGCGCTTCACCCACCTCGACAAGGGCATCCCGCTCAGCGCCCTGGGCGTGCCGGTGCTGAGCGCGAACGCCTATCTCGGCGGATGGGGCATCGCGGCGGCGCTCGAGCGCGGCGCCGATCTGGTGATCTGCCCGCGCGTCACCGACGCGGCTCTCACGCTGGGACCCGCGGCCTGGAAGTTCGGCTGGGCGCGGAACGACTGGGACCGGCTCGCCGCCGGCGTGGTGGCGGGGCACATCATCGAGTGCGGTGCCCAGTGCACCGGCGGCAACTACAGCTTCTTCCACGAGATCCCGGACCTCGAGTACCCCGGATTCCCGATCGCGGAGATGCGGGCCGACGGGACATTCGTCATCACCAAGCACCCCGGCACCGGCGGCCTGGTGAGCGTGGGAACGGTCACCGCGCAGCTCCTCTACGAGATCGCCGGCGCGAGCTATCCCAATCCCGACGTCACGGCGCGCTTCGACAGCATCCAGCTCGAGCAGGAGGGGCCCGATCGCGTCCGCGTGTACGGCGTGCGCGGCGAGCCGCCGCCTCCGACGACGAAGGTCTGCATCAACCACTTCGGTGGCTACAAGAACAGCATGACGTTCGTGCTGACCGGGCTCGACATCGAGGCCAAGGCGAAGCTCGCCGAGGAGACGCTGTGGAAGCTCGTCGGCGGTCGCGAGCAGTTCGCCGAGTCGCACGTGACGTTGCGCCGGGGGGATCGACCCGATCCCGCTACCAACGAGGACGCGTTCGCGTACCTGGTCATCAGCGTGAAGGATCCGGATCCCCGGCGGGTCGGGCGTGCCTGGTCGAACAAGGTCGTCGAGATGGCCCTCGCCAGCTACCCCGGGTTCTTCATGACGCACGTGCCGACGGCGGAGCAGCAGGTGGGCGTCTACTGGCCCGCGCTCGTGCCGTCTGCCGACGTCGAGCAGCACGTGGTGATCGGCGAAGCGGCGCTTCCGGTCGCGCCCGCGGGCGTCGGGACGACCCGCTCGTCCGTCGAGGTGCCGCAGCCTCCGGCGGGCCCGACGCCGGGAGGGCGCACCCGCGAGGCTCCACTCGGCAGCGTCTGCGGCGCACGCTCCGGCGACAAGGGCGGCAACGCCAACGTCGGTCTGTGGGTCCGGACGCCGGAGGCCTACCGCTGGCTGCTGGGATTTCTCACCGCCGACCGCCTGCGCGCGCTGCTCCCGGAAGCGCGTACGCTCGGCATCGAGCGCCACGAGCTGCCGAACCTCCTTGCGCTCAACTTCGTCGTGCAGGGGCTCCTCGGCGACGGGGTCGCCGCATCGCTGCGCAGTGACCCGCAGGCGAAGAGCCTCGGGGAGTACGTGCGGGCCAAGGTCGTCGCCATTCCGGAGACGCTCCTCGACGGGTGACCGGTCGCGGGGTTGCCTCAGGTCCGCGTTGGTCTTACATCAGGGATAACCCAGGAACGATTCCTATTTTCAACAGGAGGGCTGATGGCCGCACACGTGCAACAACCCGCCCCGCACTTCACCTGCGAGGCACTCGTCAACGGAGCGTTCAAGGACGTGTCCTTGTCGGACTACAAGGGCAAGTACCTGGTGCTCTTCTTCTACCCGCTCGATTTCACCTTCGTCTGCCCGACGGAGATCCTCGCGTTCAACGATCGCGCGGCCGAGTTCACCGCGATCGGATGCGAGCTCGTCGGAGCATCCGTGGACAGCAAGTACACGCATCTCGCCTGGACCGGCACGCCGCGCAAAGAGGGCGGCATAGCGGGGGTCACCATCCCGCTGCTGGCCGATCTGAAGAAGGAGATCGCGCGCGACTACGGCGTGCTGCTGCCCGACGGCGTCGCGCTCCGCGGTCTCTTCGTCATCGATCCGAAGGGCGTCGTGCGCCACATCACGATCAACGACCTGCCCATCGGGCGCTCGGTCGACGAAGCCTTGCGCGTCGTCCAGGCGATCCAGTTCTTCGAAGAGCACGGCGAGGTCTGCCCCGCCAACTGGACGCCGGGCCAGGACGCCATGAAGGCCGACCCGAAGGGCTCGAAGGACTACTTCCGCAAGGTCGGCTGAGGCCGGGTCAGCCGCCGCGGCTCCGGGAGCGCCGGTTTCCGGGGTCGCGGCTACCGCGCCTCATTTGTGCATCTGCTCGGCGAGATACTGGGCCTGGCCGACGCTGGCGATGAGGCCGAGCTGCGTTTCGAGCCAGTCGACGTGCTCCTCCTCGCTCTCGAGGATGTCCTCCAGCAGGTCGCGCGAGGTGTTGTCGCCCTCGTCCACGCAGAGGGCGATCGCCTTGTTGAGCTTGGTCACGGCTTCGCGCTCCAGCCCGAGGTCGGACTTGAACTGCTCGGGCACGGTCTCGCCGATGTGCAGCGTGCCGAGCTTCTGGAGGTTGGGGACGCCTTCCAGGAAGAGGATCCGCTCGGTCAGGTCGCTGGCGTGCTTCATCTCGCTGATGGCTTCCTTGTAGTTCTCCTCGGCGAGACGGTGGAAGCCCCAGTTCTTGCACATCTTGGAGTGCAGGAAGTACTGGTTGATGCCGACGAGCTCGCCGGCGAGGACGTCGTTCAGCGCCTGGATGACCTTCTTGCTCCCCTTCATACCCCCTCCGACGGCGCACGGTTAGCACAGCGCCCGAGGGGGAACCAGGTAGGTTCTCGGGCGGGCCGACGGCGGGGACGCTGCCGCTCAGCCCCGGGCCTGCTCGAAGCGAGCCTCGAGGTGGCGCTCGAGGCGGGCGAGACACGATCCGCAATCGGCGCCGGCACCGTCGCAGGAGCGGGAGACCTCGTCGAGAGTCCGCGCCCCGCAGCGCACGGCCTCGCGGACGTCACCTTCGGAGATTCCCCGGCAGATGCACAGGATCATCGGATCGCGTCCCTCTCGAACCTGGGGGGACAGTACCGATTTTGAAAGTCGATTTCAAGTGCTTTCGTCGCTGGCCGCAAGGAGTCCGAAAAGGCGTCGGGCATTGGCCGCGGTGGTGCCCGCCACGGCCTCGAAGGGACGTCCTTGTACCTCCGCAACCGCCTCGGCCACCAGCCGAACGTGGGCCGGCTCGTTGCGCTTGCCCCGGTGGGGCACGGGGGCGAGGAACGGGGCGTCGGTCTCGATCAGCAGCCGGTCCTCGGGGATCGAGCGCACCGCCTGCCGCAGCGCGTCGGCGTTGCGGAAGGTCACGATGCCGGAGATCGAGAGATGCAGCCCGAGGTCCAGGTAGCGCCGGGCATCGTCGGCGTCGCCCGTGAAGCAGTGGATCACGCCTCCCGCCCCGGTGAGCGGCTCGCCCCGGAGCACGTCGACGGCGTCGCGATGGGCGTCGCGCACGTGCACGACCAGCGGCAGGCCGAGCTCCCGGGCCATCGCCGCCGTCCGCGCGAAGGCGGTGCGCTGCGCCGCGCGTGGCGAGTGCTCGTAGTGGTAGTCGAGGCCGGTCTCGCCGAGGGCGACCACGCCGGGTGCGGCGGCGAGGCGGCGGAGCGCGGCGAGGGCGGCGTCGTCGGCGGTGGAAGCGTCATGGGGATGGATGCCGACGCTGGCGACCACTCGCACGCCGCGGCGCATACCGGCGAGGTCGATCGTCGGCGCGTTGTCCTCGACCCCCCCCGTGGCTCCGACGCAGACGAGCGTGGTCACCCCGGCGGCCGCCGCGCGCTCGAGCACGGCGTCGCGATCGGCGTCGAACTCGCGCTCGGCGACGTGGCAGTGCGAGTCGACCAGCAGCGGTCCGGCGTTCACGCGGTCGTCTCGATGCGGGGAAAGAGCGCTTCCGCGGGTCGCGTACGGTGGCCCGGGGGGAAGCTGGTGCCCCAGCGCCGGTCGAGCGCGTCGAGATCGGTCTCCGGCAGCCCGAGAAAGCCCATCAGCCTGCGCGCGGTCTCGGGCAGGACGGGGGCGACGAGCTGGGCGGTCGTGCGCAGCGCTTCGCACAGCTCGTGCAGGATGGCGCCGACGCGCGGCAGTCGCGCCTCGTCCTTCGCCAGGCGGAACGGCGCCGTCTCGGTGACGTACTTGTTGGCGTGGTCGAGCGCGCGCCAGATCGTTTCGAGCGCACGATGGAAGGCGAGCTGTGCGACGTGCGCGTCGACGTCGAGGCGCGCGGTCGCGAAGGCCTCACGCAGGGCGAGGTCGGGCGCCTCGGGTGCCGGCGGCTGCACGACGCCCCCGAAGTAACGCTGCTGCATGGCGAGCACGCGGCTCGCGAGGTTGCCGAGGCCGTTCGCCAGGTCCGCGTTCAGCCGCGTCACGAGGGCCGCCTCGCTGAAGTCGGCGTCCTGGCCGAAGGCCATCTCCCGCAGCAGGAAGTAGCGGAAGACGTCTCCGCCGTAGCGCGACTGCATCTCCAGCGGCCGGACCACGTTCCCCAGGCTCTTGGACATCTTGGCGCCGTCCCGCGTCCAGTAGCCGTGGACGTGCAGCGCGCGGAAGAGCGGCAGCTCGGCCGCCATGAGCATGGTCGGCCAGTAGATGGCGTGCGTCTTCACGATGTCCTTGCCGATGAGATGGCGCACGTGGGGCCAGAGCTCGGGGCGCCCGGCGGATTCGACGGCGCTCACGTAGCTCAGAAGCGCGTCGAACCACACGTAGGTGACGAAGCGATCGTCGAAGGGCAGGTCGATGCCCCAGTCGAGCCGTGTCTTGGGGCGCGAGATGCAGAGATCGCCGATCGGCTCCCGCAGCATGGCCAGCACCTCGCGACGGTAGCCGTCCGGCGTGATGCGCTCGGGCTCCGCCTCGTAGAGCGCCAGGACCCGCTCCTGGTACTTCTGCATGCGGAAGAAGTAGTTCTCCTCCGCGATCTCCGTCGGGGCCGTTCGGTGGTCGGGGCAGACCCCGTCGACCAGCTCACGCTCCTGATAGAAGCGCTCGCAGCCGAGGCAGTAGAGCCCGCGGTAGGAGTCGAAGTAGATGTCGCCGCGCGCGTGAATCTCACGCAGGATGCGCTGCACGAAGGCGACGTGCGCCGGATCGGTGGTGCGGACGAACCAGCCGACCTGGAGCCCGAGCTGCTCCCAGGTGGCGCGGAAGACGGCGCTGACGCGATCGGTGAACGCCTTCGGCGGGACGCCCTCGCGAGCCGCCGCCTGCGCGATCTTGTCGCCGTGCTCGTCGGTGCCGGTGACGAAGAACGCGTCGCGCCCCCGCTGGCACCAGAAGCGCACCAAGACGTCCGCCACCACGGTCGTGTACGCGCTCCCCAGATGGGGCTGGTCGTTCACGTAGTAGATCGGCGTGGTGAAGTAGAGCGGCTCGTCAGGCATCAGGGCGCCGCGCGACCAGGTCCTCGAGGGTGGCCTCCACCTGCGTGCCGTCGTCGGCGCGCCGCACCATCACGGTCTGCTTGAGGAGGTTGTGGGCGATGACCTGCCCGTTCCCCTTGACGCTCTCCACCTGGGTGCCGATCGCGGGCAGGCTGCGGCGCATCTCGAGATAGGTCTGGTACTCGTAGCGCATGCAGCACTTGAGCCGGCCGCACTGGCCGGCGAGCTTGGACGGGTTGAGCGCCAGGCCCTGCGCTTTCACCATCTTCACCGACACGGGCTGGAATTCGCGCAGCCAGGACGAGCAGCAGAGCTCCCGTCCACACACCCCGAGCCCGCCTGCCACCTTCGCCTCGTCACGGGCGCCGATCTGCTTCACCTCCACCCGGGTGTGCAGGCTGTCGGCGATGCGGCGGGCGACCTCGCGTAGATCCAGTCGATCCTCGGCGGCGACGAACGCCGTCACCTTGCTGCCGTCGAGCGCGCTCTCGACCTTGACCAGCTTCCGCGACGTGTCACGCCCCAGGATGTCGAGCACGGTGCGTTGCAGCTCGCGCTCGCGCTGGAGGTTGCGGTCCTCGCGTGCAAGGTCCCGGGCATCGGCCTTCTTCACCACGCGATGCAGCGGCCGGTTCGCCGGACGGCGGTAGGGCGGCACCACCACGGTGCCCAGGCTCGGCCCGCGCTCGGTCTCCACCAGCACCCGGTCGTCGCGCCGGAGCTGCAACGCGCCGGGGTCGAAGTCGTAGATCTGGCCCGCCGGCCTGAACCGGATGCCGACGACCCAGGGATGACCTAGCGGCTGCTCGTCCATGCGGCGACTCGATCGGGGCCGCGCTCGAGCCGTCGCAGGACCAGCAGCAAGGTCTCGAAAGCAAGCACCCGGTTGGCGTTTCGTTCGATGAAGTCGACCGTATCACAGACCGCGTCGAGTTGGCGAAGCACGCCGTCGAGCGAGGACCGGGCCGCGGTCGCCCGGAGCCGTGCCTCGACGTCGGCATTGTGCACGGGGCCGGCTCCGCCGGCGACGATCCCGAGAAGGTCGCGGTACCACGACACCAGGGTGTCGAGCGCGGACTCGACCTCGCCCCGGGCGAGGGTCTGGGCCAGGGCGGACAGATCGGCGGCGGAGAGCTCGGGCAGGCGCCCGAGCCGCTCGAGCAAACGGGCGCGCTGCTCGGCGTGCGGGTCGTCGCGCAGCGCGAGCGCTCGTCCCGGCGACCCGCCAGCTCGTGCGAGCAGCAGGGGGGCCTGGTCGGGCGGCACCCCGTGCCGTTCGAGGACCAGCGTCATCTCCGGGTCGGCGAGCGGGTCGAGCCGGACGTGCTGGCAGCGCGAGCGCACCGTGGGAAGAAGGAGGGAGAGGCGGGTCGCGATCAAAACCAGCACGGAGGCCCCCGGCGGCTCCTCGAGGGTCTTCAGGAAGGCGTTCTGGCCGTGCTCGTTGAGCGTATCGGCTCCGTCCACGATGGCGACCTTGCGTGCCGCCATCAGGGGGCGGAGCGTGAGCCAGCGGGTCAGGTCCCGCACCTGCTCGGTGCGCATGTCGCGCCGGTCGTCGTCGCGGACGAGCACGCGCACGTCGGGGTGGGTGCCCGCTGCCACCCGGCTGCACTGACCGCAGGTGCCGCAGGCCTCGCCGGCGGTGCGCACGCACAGCAGCTCGGTCGCAAAGGCGTCGGCCAGCGCGCGCTTGCCCACCCCGGCCGGTCCCGAGATGCAGTATGCCGCCGCGACACGTCCCTGGACCACGGCCCGGCGGAGACGGCGAACCGCCGCCTCGTGGCCGATCACGTCGGCGAAGGTCATCGTTCCCCGTCGAGCGCGCGCAGGGCCTCGGTCCGGATGCGCTCCCCGACGACGGCGGTCGACGCCGTCGTGTCGATGAGCCGATAGCGCTCCGGCGCCGCCGCGGCGAGGGCGTGGAAGCCACGGCGCACCGCCTCGTGGAAGGCGAGCGCCTCCTGCTCGAAGCGGTCGCCCGCGCCGGAGCGGGCGTGGGCACGCGCGAGCCCGGTGGAAGGGGGACAGTCGAGCAGAAGGGTGAGGTCCGGCTCGAGACCACGGTGTGCCTCGGCATCGAGCGCGCGGACCGTCGCCAGGTCGAGACCGCGCCCGTATCCCTGGTAAGCGATCGTCGAGTCCGAGAAGCGATCGCACAGGACGATCCGTCCCGCGGCGAGCGCCGGACGGATGACCTCGGAGACATGCTGCGCGCGGTCGGCGCAGTAGAGGAGGAGCTCGGCGAGCGGGTCCGGGGGTGTGGCGGATGGCCGGAGCAGCAGATCCCGCAGCGAGCGGCCGAGGGCAGTGCCGCCGGGCTCGCGCGTCTCCACCACTTCACGGCCGGCCGAGCGCAGGGCCGCCGCGAGCAAGCGAAGGTGGGTCGACTTGCCGGAGCCCTCGATGCCTTCGAAGGTGACGAAGAGGGACAAAGTGCCGGGCTCCTAGCCCCGCGCGGCCTTCCGACGCAACCCGTGCCTCGATCGGCGAGTCATTCGGGGAACTCTCGACCGAGGACCAGGCCCATCGCGTGCAGGAGCTGGCGCGGAGAGAACGGTCTCGGCAGATAGTAGTCGGCGCCGAACTTGTACCCCTCCAGGAGGGCGTCGTCGTCTACGCCACTCGCCATCAGGATCACGGGAACGCCGGCGTGCTGGGGATTGGAGCGGATGCGGTCGAGGACCTCCATGCCGCCCATCGGTGTCATGTGGACCTCCAGCAGGACCAGGTCGGGACGGCGCGACTCGAGCGTATCGAGCGCAGTGGGGCCGTCGCGGACGTGCTCCACGTCCAGGCCGCGTCCCTCCAGTGCCGCGCTGGTCGCGCGCGAGCTGTCCGCACGATCGTCGACCACCAGGACCCGCGGCCTCATGAGCGATGGGCGGAGGCGCCACCCGCACGGGGCCGGCGCTCACGACGCGTCACGCATGCTCGCGAGGATTGCTCGACGCGGCAGCGGCAGCAGGCCGTCCGCCGCTTCCACCGCCGCTCCGTCCGCGGCGACGCGCGCCTCGCCGTCGATCGCGAGCGTCGCCCCGTCGCCGAGCCACACCGCGCCAGCGATGTCGAGACGCGCTGCGCTCGCGACTCGGATGCCTGCGGATGCGACAACCACGCCACTAAACTCGAATGTTCCGGTGATGTCGAGGAGCCCGTCGACGAAGAGCAGGCCCTGGCCGCGGCCGAGCGACGCGACGTGCAGGTCGCCGGCGATCAGGGTCAGGGCGAGCGGCGGTGTGCCGGCTGCGACCAGCGTGCCGCCGGGTGCCGCCCCGGCGGCACGCGCGCGCGCCGCGAGCTCCGCCAGCGGAGGCGGTGGCACGCGCAGCGGCGACCTTGCGGGCGGAGGCACGACGACGGAAGCGGCACGTCCGGTGAGCCACGCGTCGAGCGTCGTGGGGTCGGCGGGTGCGGCGAGCGGAGCGAGCGGCGACGCTGGTCGTGCGGCGTCCGCTCCGGAGAGCGTGAGCGAGCCGTGAACGTCGTCGAGGCCGGCGGTGTCGGAGAGCCAGAGCAGGGCAGGGACGCCCGCCTCCGGCGAGCGTCCGACGACCGCGTCGACGGTGCGCCGCCCTCCGCCAGCGGTCGCCTCTATCCTCAGCACGGCACGTGCGGGATCGAGGGGACCCGGCGCCGCGCTCACCACTGCCGCGCAGCCAGCCGGGGCTGGCCGGCCGCCGTCGTCGGCCGTTCCGGCCACGCCGTCCGGCCCGAGGACGAGCGCATCGAAGCGCCAGCCCGCCGGCAACCCCGACACGACCTCTGCCGCGCACCCGTCGGCGGCGGCAAGGGCAGCGGCGGCCGATTCGCGGTTGCGGGCAAGCAGGATCTCCGTGCGCGCGAGCGTGGACAGCGATGCCGACACGATCGCCGCAACGGCAACGATCGCCAGTGCCGCCGGCAACGCGGAGCCGCGCCGGGAGCGCCGCGGCCCCCTCATCGAGCCCCCCGCAATGCGACCTCGGCACGTCGGACCGCGGGCGCACCGCCCTGCGCGGTCTCCACCGCCAGATCGAGGACCACGCGCCGGACCCGTGCCCGATCCGCCGCAGAGAGCTCGGCCATCCCCGCGGCAATCTCGACACCGTCGTCGTCGAGGTAGAGGAGCTCGCAGCGTGCGAGGGGCGCTGCGATGGGCAGCGACTGCGCTCCGATGACGCGGGAGAGGCGGGACGGGGACGCCGCGCAGACCCAGCGCGTGACCTCCTCGGATGCCGGGTCGACCGTGCCGTCCGCGTCGAGATCGGCGGCGAGCGTGAGCTGGTCGGTCCCCGCAGCCTGCAGCGGGTCGATGCCGACGCCGGCCGGATCGAAGCCCGCTCGGCGCACGTCGAAGCGGAACGCCTCCACCGCCAGCTCGGCCGTGTCCTCCACCTCGGCCCGGCCGCCCAGCGAGCCGAGCAGGCGCGCCGCCGCTGCCACCGCGCCCACGCAGGCGCCGAGCACCAGCAGCGCGAGGGCGGAGCCGACCAGGAGCTCGACCAGGGTTACGCCGCGGCAGCCGGCGCGCGCGCTCATGGGAAGGCTCCACTCTCGAGCTCGACGCGACCGCCGGGCCATGTGACCTCGACGTGGAGGCGATCGGCGCCTCCGCGGCCGTCGTCCACCTGCCACGCCCGGGAGAAGCGGGTACCTGTGCTCTCCACCTCGTCCGCGTCGCTGGCACGCGGACCGGCACGGAGACCCTCCAGGCGAGCGGCGGCGAGCTCGAGCGCGCAGACGCGGTCGCGTGCCAGACGCACGTGGGACACGCTGGCCGCAGCAGCCGCGGTGAGGGCGGCCAGCGCGATCGCCGTCAGCATGAGCCCGACGAGCGCCTCGACGACGGAAAAGCCCGCCCTCATTGGACGCGAACCCGACCGCGCTGATTGACCACCACGCGGCGGAGCACGCCACCGGCGCCGAGGATCACGGTGGCGTTGTCCGCGGTGCCGATCGCGCTGAAGCGAACGCGACGGTTCGCGGGAAGGCCGGCGAAGGTGACGCCGGGCGGGAGCACCTCCCGCGCGATCGAGGGGCCGTTTGGCTCCTGCATCTCCCAGCGGTTGCCGCCTTCGTCGAAGAGGATCTCGACGGGACCGCCGCGCTCGAGGGCTCGTCCGCGCGCCTGCCGGAGCGCGGCCGACAGCCGATGGGCGGTACCGCTGAGCCGCACGCCGGCCATGATCTCCGGCACCCGGAGCGCTCCGCTACCGGCGATCGTCGCCAGCAGCGCGAGACAGACGACAAGCTCGAGCAAGCTGGCTCCCTGCATGCGAACCATCTGCACCTCCGCGGGCGGGAGGATTGCCGTGGGCGAATTGGTGGAACTTCAGCCGGGGCGCACCCACGTCCACGGCAGGGTGACCCCTGGAACGAAGAGCGCGACCGCGGCGCCCAGCGCCAGGAAGGGGCCGAACGGAATGGCGGTCCGGCGTGCGGCACGCCTCCAGTGCACCGCGACCGCCGTCGTCCCGAGCACGCGCCGCACCCTGCGCGCCGCCTCGCGACCATGGCGGTTGAGAAGCACCGTCAGCCCGGCGAAGGTTCCGGCCAGCGACGCCACCACGAGCACCACCGGGATCGCCTGCCAGCCGAGGAACGCGCCGATCATGGCGAGCAGCTTGGCGTCGCCGAGTCCAAGACCCTCGACCCCGGTGGCACGCTCGTAGGTGGCGGCCACCGCCCAGAGGAGTCCCCCGCCGAGGCACACTCCCGCGAGGGCATCCCACAGGCTCGCACCACCGGGGATCAGCGCCGACGCGGCGAGGCCCACGAGTATGCCAGGCAGGCTGACCGCATCTGGAATGATGAGGTGATCGAGGTCGACGACGGAGATCAGGAGGAGGGCCGCCGTGAAGGCGAACGCGACCACTCCCCATGGCGTGGATCCGAAGCGCGCCAGCGAGAGCACCGCCAGAATGCCCGTCGCCGCCTCGACCAGCGGATAGCGGGCGGAGATGGACGCGCCGCAGCTCCGGCAGCGCGCACGCAACCAGAGCCAGGACAGGAGCGGCACGTTGTCGTACCACGCGATCGGGGCGGCGCAGGCCGGACAACGGGATCCCGGCCACACCACCGATTCCTCCCGCGGCAGCCGGCGGATGCAGACGTTGAGGAAGCTCCCGACGCTCAGCCCGATCAGGAAGGCGACAGGGTAGAGGGTCCAGTCGCCGGCGCGGGCAGCGTCGGGAGGCGGCGGCATGCGGTGCGCTGTGCCTTTCACGGCTAGCAGCTCCCTTCAACGGGTCAGTCACGACGGGAGCGCGGGCGCATCAGGTGGCGGCGCAGACGAGGTTCGGGTTGCCGGGTCCCGGATTGCTCGTGTAGGTGCACTGGAAGTTGGGAGCACCCGCATGCGTGCCGGTGATCGTGAAGCTCGTCGCGTTCCCGGTGCAGGTGAGATTGACGCCATCGGATTTGGTGAAGCCGGGCAGCGCGGTGCAGTCGCTCGCATAGGCGTTCGTCTCCGCGAAATATGCTTCCTCGGCGGTGGCGGCGTTGCGTGAGTCGGACTCGATGCGTGCCCGAAACGCCCGCTCGCGATAGGCCCCGAACTGCGGGATGGCGATCGCTGCCAGGATGCCGATGATCGCCACCACCACGAGGAGCTCGATCAACGTGAAGCCCGCCGTCCGTCGCCAGTATCCTCTCCTCAGCTCACGCATCCCAATGTCTCCTTTGCTGTGCGGCAAGACGGCGCGCGCTCACCCGAGCACGGCGCCGAGCCGGAAGATGGGCAGGTACATCGACACCACGAGGCCGCCGATCACGACACCGAGAAACAGCATGAGCGCGGGCTCGAGCAGGGCGAGCAGGTTCGACGCCGCCGTGTGGACCTCGTCGTCGTACAGGTCGGCGACGCGCGCGAGCATGACGTCGAGCGTCCCGGTGGCTTCGCCGACCGCGATCATCTGGCGGACCATCGGCGGAATCGCCGGGCTCTCGCCGAGGGGCTGAGCCAGGCTGCGTCCTCGCGCGAGGCTTGCCCGCGCACGGGCGAAGGCGTCCTCGATGGTCCCGTTGCCGGCCGTGCGGGCGGCAACGTCGAGCGCGTCGAGGATCGCGACCCCGGATGCGACGAGCGTGCCCAGCGTCCGGACGGCCCGTGCCACGGCGGCCTTGCCGAGGAGGTCGCCCAGGACCGGGACGCGTAGCACCCAGCGGTCCCGCAGCTCCCTTCCCGCTGCGGTCGTGCCCGCGACGCCGAGCGCTGCCCCGGAGCCGACGGCCGCGGCGCCGAGGAGCAAGGCATGCGCGCGCAGCGAGTTCGACAGGCCGAGGACGAGCCGCGTCGGTGCCGGCAGCTCGGCGCCGAAGCTGGCAAACGTGCCGGCGAATACCGGAACCACCCAGACCAGCAGGATCGCGCTCACCACGAACGCCGCCGCGACCACGCAGGCCGGGTAGGCCAGTGCGCCCAGGACGGTGCGCCGGAGCCGGGCGGATTGCTCGAGATGCGCCGCCAGGCGGTGCAGGACGGCGTCGAGGACGCCGGCCAGCTCTCCCGCGCGCACGAGGCTCGCGTACAGCGGGGGGAAGACTCCCGGATGGCTCTCGACGGTTTCCGCGAGGGCGCTGCCCGCGGCCACGCGCTGCGCGAGATCGCGTAGCGTCCGGCGCAGGATCGTCCCCTCGGCCTGCTCGGCGAGCAGGTGGAGGCCGTGCACGATGGGCAGCCCGGCACCGACCATGGTCGCGAGCTGGCGGGTGGTGACCGCGAGCGCCCGCGAGCTCACACGGCGGCGGAGGACCGCGCGCCACGGCGGCTGGACATCTGCAGTTGGGGTGCTCGCCCCCGTCGTCTCGAGCGAGCGGACCTGCGCCAGATCGACGGCCATTGGAGTGCTCCTTGAGCGTTTTCTTCGAGTGCTTCTCAGCGGCCCACGGCCGGCTCGAGCTGCCGGCGAAGCTCGTCCGGCTCGATCGCGCGAGCCATGGCTTCCTCCGGCGTGACCACGTCGCGCTCCACGAGCGCCACCAGCGCGCGGGTCATGGTCTGCATGCCCGTCGCGCCCTGGGCGAGCTGCATCTGCGAGTACACCTGGTGCGTCTTCTCCTCGCGGATGAGATTGCGAATGGCGGGTGTGGCGACCATTACCTCGGCGGCGAGCGCCCGTCCGGTGCCGTCGCGCCGGCGAACGAGCTGCTGCGCGATCACCCCCTGGAGCACGAGCGACAGCTGGGCGCGCACCTGAGCCTGCTGGTGAGGTGGGAAGGCGTCGACGATGCGGGTGATGGTCTGAACGGCCGAGCCGGTGTGCAGGGTGGAGAGGACGAGATGGCCGGTCTCGGCGACGGTGAGCGCGGCCTCGATGGTCTCGCGGTCGCGCATCTCGCCGACCAGCACGACGTCGGGGTCCTGGCGCAGCACCTGCCGCAAGGCTCGCGCAAAGCCGCCGGTGTCGCTCGCGAGCTCGCGCTGGGTCACCAGGCAGCGCCTGGGCTCGTGCAGGAACTCGATCGGATCTTCGAGGGAGACGATGTGACCGCGCCGCTCGCGATTCACGTGATCGACGAGGGCGGCGAGCGTGGTGCTCTTGCCGCTGCCCGTGGCCCCGCTGACCAGTACGAGGCCCCGCGGCTTGCAGGCGAGCCCGGTGACCACCGGGGGCAGCCCGAGGCTGTCGAGCCCGGGAGGGTCGGCGGGGATCACGCGGAAGGCGCCACCGACGGTCCCGCGCGTGAAATAGAGGTTGCCACGGAAGCGGGCGAGTCCGGGGAGGGCAACGGCAAAATCCAGCTCGCGCTCGCTCTCGAATCGGCGGCGCTGGTCCTCGCCGAGGAGGCCGTAGCACAGCGCCCGTGCCTCGGCGCGCGACAGCGGCGGGTGCTCGAGCGCGAGCAGCTCGCCGTGAACGCGCAGGAAGGGTGGGCTGTCGGCCGTCACGTGGAGGTCGGACGCGTCACGGGCGACCGTCTCGTGGAGGAGGGGGTCGATGGTGCGCATCGGCGGCGATGAAGCAGCGTGCGTGCCAGCGCGCGACG
Organism: uncultured delta proteobacterium; assembly: GCA_963815115.1. Classification (GTDB taxonomy): domain Bacteria; phylum Desulfobacterota; class Binatia; order DP-6; family DP-6; genus CAVQLX01. Next base: position 994,339 of record CAWFFN010000009.1, read on the forward strand.
CGCGTGATGACGGCCGCTCCGGGCTTCGCGCGGGGCTCGATCGCAACGGAGTCGCAGCGCCAGCGCTTCGCGTGTTGCGCCGTGCGGGCTCAATCGGCCGGCGTGATGCGGAGGACCTCCTCGACGCTGGTCGCGCCGCCGGCGGCGAGCGCGAGACCGGCCTGGCGGAGGGTGCGCATGCCGGCGGCACGGGCGACCCGCCGCAGCTCCAGCGTGCTCGCGCCGGCGACGAGGCCGTCGCGCAGTGCATCGCCGAGGGGCAGCAGCTCGTAGACGGCGGCGCGACCGCGGAAGCCGGTTCCTCCGCAGGCCGTACAGCCCGTCCCCTGGCGCGTCGCGAACGGCGCGCCGTCCCAGCCAGCGGCGCGCAGCGCAGCGAGCGGCAAGGGGTGATCGCGCGCGCAGGAGACGCAGACCAGACGCGCCAGGCGCTGTGCCACGACCAGGGTCAGCGAGGCAGCGACCAGGAAGGCCGGGATGCCCATGTCGAGCAAGCGCGTCATCGCGGACGGCGCATCGCCGGTGTGCAGCGTGGACAGGACCAGATGTCCCGTCAGCGCGGCCTTGACCGCGATGTCCGCCGTCTCGAGATCGCGGATCTCGCCGACCATGACGACGTCCGGGTCCTGACGCAGGAATGCACGCAGGGCGGTGGCGAAGGACAGGCCGATGTCGTCCCGCGTCTGCACCTGATTGATGCCGTGCAGCGGAAATTCGATCGGGTCCTCGGCGGTGCAGATGTTGATGATGGGCGTGTTGAGCTCGGCGAGCGCCGCATAGAGGGTCGTGGTCTTGCCGCTGCCGGTGGGCCCCGTGACCAGCACCAGGCCGCACGGGCGTGCGATCGCCGTGCGCAGCTCGTGCAGCGCGCTCTCCTCGAAGCCGAGCGTCCCCAGATCGCTCTGCAGGTGCGTGCGGTCGAGGATGCGCAGCACCAGCTTCTCGCCGAAGGCGGTCGGCAGCGCGGAGATCCGGACGTCGGTCTCCGAGCCATCGGGTGACCGGAAGCGCAGGCGACCGTCCTGGGGCAGCCGGCGCTCGGCAATGTCGAGCTGGGCGAGGACCTTCAAGCGCGTGGCGATGGCGCTGTGGAAGGCCAGGGGTGGCTGCATCACCTCGCACAGCACGCCATCGATGCGGAAGCGTATGCGGAGCGCGCGCTCGTAGGGCTCGATGTGGACGTCGCTCGCGTGCCGCCGGACGGCCTCGGCCAGGAGCGCGTTCACCAGCCGGACGACGGGGGCCTGCTCGCTCGCGGCCAGTGGCTCGCGGAGAGGATCGTCGTCCACGGCGTCTCCGGGATGCGCGGGGCCGAGCTGGGACAGCGCATCGGCCAGCGGCGACGGCGCCCCGTAGAGGCGCTCGATCGCCGCGTGCACCGACGTCGGGCTCGCCGCGGCGATGCGCACGTCGCGCCCGGTCAGGAACTTCACCTCGTTCACCGCCGACGGATGGGCCGGATCCACCATCGCCAGCGTCAGCGTGCCTCGGTCGAGCGCGATCGGCACCAGCTCGTGCCGGCGTGCCAGGGTGTGCGGTACCGTCTCGATGGCGTCGCTCGCGACGTCGGCGCTGCGCGGATCGACGACCGGGAGCCGGTACTCCGCCGCCACCAGGGCGACGAGCCGGTCCTCGTCGACCAGACCGAGCCGGACGAGATGCGTGGCCAGCGCGCCGCCGTGCTCGCGTTGCGCCGCGAGCGCCGGCGCGAGCTGGTCGTCGGTGAGCGCGCCGTGCCGCCGCAGGAGGTCTCCGAGCCTGGAGGTCATCGTCCGTGCGGGCGGGCGCACGGACGCTACGGGCTCAGGGCCGCCGGGGCAAGGTGAGGCCCGCAGTACGGAGCGCCAACGCCATCGCGGCGAGCGGCGCGGGTCGCTGCGTCCAGGCTTCGAAGGCGAGGGCGCCCTGGTGGAGCAGCATGGCGGCTCCGTCGAGCGTGGGCCGCCCGGCCCGGGCCGCTGCGCGCAGGAAGGGCGACGGGACCGCGCCGTAGACCAGGTCCACGAAGAGGCAGCGGCGCGGCGTCGCTCCGACGTGCACCGCGAGCGAGCGTCCGGCGAGGCCGACTGGCGTCGTATTGACGACCAGTCGAGCACCCTCCAGCGGCGTCCCGCGCCGGAGCGCCTCCAGCGCCACGACCTGGACGCCGGGCGCACCGAGCTGGCGTAGTCGCTCCGCCAGCGCCTCGCCGCGTGCGCGCGTACGGTTTGCCACTACGATGTCGCGGCAGCCCGCCGCGACGAGGCTCGCGCCGGCGGCACGGGCGCTTCCCCCCGCTCCGACGAGCACGACCCGGGCGCCGGCGAGCCGGACGTGCCCGCGGAGCGCGCGGGCGAAGCCACGCGCGTCGGTGTTGTCGCCGACGAGCCGTCTTCCCCGGGCGATGATCGTGTTCACGGCGCCGATCCGCTCGGCTTCCTCGCTCAGCGTGTCGAGCAGGGGAAGCGCTTCCTCCTTCAGCGGGACGGTGAGATTGAGGCCGCCGATGCCGAGGCGGCGCGCCTCGAGGAGGGCGCGCCCCAGCTCCGCCGGGCTCACGCGCCAGCGCAGGTAGAGATGGGGCAGCGCGCAGGCTGCGAAGCCCGCGTTGTGCATCGCGGGCGAGAGCGAGTGGTCGACGGGGTCGCCGAGGACGCCAAAGAGACGGGGCTGGACGGGCACCTAGCTCCGCAGCACAGCCTGCGCCGCGGCGAGGCGTGCGATGGGCACCCGGAACGGAGAGCACGACACGTAGTCCAGCTCCAGCTCCTGGCACAGCGCGATCGAGGCCGGGTCGCCGCCGTGCTCGCCGCAGATGCCGATCTTCAGCTTGCGGGTCGCCTTCCGACCGCGCTCCACTGCCACCCGCATCAGCTCGCCGACGCCGTCGCGATCGATCGATTCGAAGGGATCGCGTGGGTAGATCTCGTAGTCCTTCACGTAGGGGGTCAGGAAGCGGGCGGCGTCGTCGCGTGACACGCCCAGGGTGGTCTGCGTCAGGTCGTTGGTGCCGAAGGAGAAGAACTCGGCGACCGCGCCGATGGCATCGGCGGTGAGGGCGCCGCGCGGCACCTCGATCATGGTGCCGACGAGGTAGGCGAAGCGCACCCCGCGCTCCTGCATCACCTCGCCGGCGACCCGGCGCACGAGATCGGCCTGGAGCTGCAGCTCCTTCACGTGGCCGACCAGCGGGATCATCACCTCCGGACGGACCTCGCCGCCGGCCGACTTGACGTCGGCGGCCGCCTCGAAGATGGCCCGGGCCTGCATCTCGGTGATCTCCGGGAACACGATGCCCAGCCGGCAGCCGCGGAACCCGAGCATCGGGTTGAACTCGTGCAGCGCCTCGACGCGCGCGCGGACACGCTGCGCCGTGATCCCCATCTGGTCGGCCAGCTCCGCCTGGCCCTCCGCGTCGTGGGGCAGGAACTCGTGCAGCGGCGGGTCGATCGTGCGGATGGTGACGGGACGTCCGCCGAGGACCTCGAAGATGCCGCGGAAGTCGGCGCGCTGCAGCGGCAGGAGCTTGGCGAGCGCCGCACGGCGCTCGGCGGTCGTCTCGGCGAGGATCATCTGCCGCATCGGGCCGATCTTCCCCTCGCCGAAGAACATGTGCTCCGTGCGGCACAGCCCGACGCCCTCGGCCCCGAAGGCGACCGCCTGGGCGCACTGCTCGGGCAGGTCGGCGTTGGCGCGGACACCGAGCGTGCGGACCCGGTCCGCCCATTCCATCAGCCGGGCGTAGAGCTGGTAGGTCGGCGAATCCTTCGCGTCCCGGGTGTGGTCGACCAGGACCTCGACGACGTCGCTCGGCCGGGTCGGGATCTCCCCGCGGAACACCTCGCCGGTGAAGCCGTCGATCGAGATCGGATCGCGCATCCGGAGCACGTCGTCGCGCCCCGCGACGCGCATGGTCCCGGCCTCGTAGTCGATCTGGAGCACGTCGCAGCCGACCACGCACACCTTGCCCATCTGCCGCCCGACCAGTGCCGCGTGGCTCGTCATGCCGCCGCGGGCGGTGAGGATGCCCTCGGCGGCGGCCATGCCGCGGATGTCCTCCGGTGAGGTCTCGTTGCGCACCAGGATGACGCGCTGGCCCTCGCCGGCCAGCGTCTCCGCATCCTCGGCGTGGAAGGCGATCATGCCGGTTGCCGCTCCGGGTCCCGCGTTGAGGCCGCGGGCGAGCAGCCGGCCGTCGCGCTCGGCGTGCTTCTTCGCCGCCAGGTCGAACACGGGCCGGAGCAGCTCGTTCAGCCGCTCGGGCTCCACCCTGAGCAGCGCCTCCTTCGAGGTGATGAGCCGCTCGTCCACCATCTCGACGGCGATGCGGGCGGCGGCAGTGGCGGTGCGCTTCCCGACCCGGCACTGGAGCATGTAGAGGGTGCCCTGCTGGATCGTGAACTCGATGTCCATGACGTCGCGGTAGTGCCGCTCGAGCGTGCGGCGCACCTTCAGGAGCTGGGCGTAGACCTTCGGGTTCTCGCCCTCGAGCTCGCGGATCGGCAGCGGCGTGCGGATGCCGGCGACCACGTCCTCGCCCTGGGCGTTCATCAGGAACTCGCCGTAGAAAACGTTCTCGCCGGTGGACGGATCGCGCGTGAAGGCGACGCCGGTGCCCGAGTCGGCTCCCATGTTGCCGAACACCATCGACTGGACGTTGACCGCGGTCCCCCAGCTCTCCGGGATGTCGTTCAGCTTGCGGTACACGATGGCGCGGTCGTTCATCCACGAGCCGAAGACCGCGCCGATGGCGCCCCAGAGCTGCTCCTGCGGGTCTTCCGGAAAGAGCATCCCCTTGCGCATCTTGATCAGCGCCTTGAACTCGTGGACCAGCTCGTGCAGCGCGTCCGCGTCGAGCTCGGTGTCGAGGGTGACTCCGCGCGCGCGCTTCTTCTCCTGGAGCGCGATCTCGAACGGATCCTCCTCTTCCTTCGACTCGGGTTTGAGATCGAGCACGACGTCGCCGTACATCTGCACGAAGCGGCGATAGGAGTCGTACGCGAAGCGCGGGTTGCCGGTCTCGCGGATGAGTCCCTCGACGGTCTGGTCGTTGAGGCCGAGGTTCAGGATGGTGTCCATCATGCCCGGCATCGAGGCGCGGGCGCCCGAGCGCACCGAGACCAGGAGCGGGTGCTCGGGATCGCCGAAGCCCTTCCCGACCACCTTCTCGACGCGCGCCAGCGCGTCGCGGACCTGCGTCTTCAGCGCGGGCGGATACGCACGCCCGTGGGCGTAGTAGTACGTGCACACCTCGGTGGAGATCGTGAAGCCGGGAGGCACCGGCAGCGCGAGCCGCGCCATCTCGGCGAGGTTCGCTCCCTTGCCGCCGAGCAGCTCCTTCATGTCCGCGCGTCCGTCGGCCTTGCCACCGCCGAAGGCGTAGACGGAGCGACGCGGCGCCGCCTTGGCGGCCGGTCGGCGGCGCGGCGTGCTCGCGCGCGCGCGGGTCTGCGGTCGTGCCATGGATCCTCCTCGCCCGACGAAAGGGGGTGCGAAGCTAGCGGAGGGCGGTGGGGGAATCAACGCGCGTCCGCGCGAGGAACCCGCGCGAGCGCACCGGCCCGGACGTCACCGACGCCAGCAGCTCCTCGGTGACGCGCGCAGCCTCCGAGGAGGCGGCACCGGACGCGGAGGCCCGGTCCAGCGGCTCGACGCCGAGACGCGTGAGCAGCGCGGCGATCTCCGGGGCGACGGTGTGAACCGGCTCGCCGACCGGGACGCATCGGCGGCACAGCAGGCCACCGCGCTCCACGACGAGGTAGAGCGGCGCGTCGGCCGGTATGCCGCAGCCGCGGCAGCGATCGAGCGCGGGCGCCCAGCCGCTCGCCCGCAGGAGATGCATCTCGACGGCGCGCAGCAAGGCGTCGGGCTCGGCGCCGCCGGCGAGCAGACGGAGGGCGTCGCGCACCAGGCGGTAGACGTCGACACCGGATTCGCGCCCGAGCACCATGCGATCGGTGAGATCCAGGACGTAGCTGCCGGCGGCGAAGCGATCGAGGTCCGCGGTGAGACCCCGCAGCGCCTCCAGCAGCTCGCAGCGCACCAGGAAGGCCAGGTCCGACGCAGGACGGACCCGGAAGACGACGCGCACGTGGACGAAGGGTTCGAGCGTACCCGCGAAGCGGCGCCGCGAGTTCTTCGCTCCCTTGGCGATGCCGGTCACCTTGCCGTGCTGCTCCGTGATGAAGGTGACGATACGGTCCGACTCACCGTACGCGCGGGCGCGGAGCACGAAGGCCGGAGTGGCGATCTCGTCGGGCACGGGCTGGCCAGGGCGCAGGTACCACCGCTGCCCGTCGCCCGCAACTCGCGGCCTGGTCGCACATCGCCCAGCGTGATGGAGTGCCGCGCATGGTGACGACGCGACGCCTCCTCGATCTCACCTACCAGGCGTTCAACGCACGTGACATCGACCGGGCGCTCGCCACCATGCATCCCGACGTGGACTGGCCGAACGGCATGGAGGGCGGTCGCGTCCATGGCCACGCAGCGGTCCGCGAGTACTGGACGCGACAGTGGCGCTCCATCGATCCGCACGTGGAGCCGGTGCGCTTCGCCGCCGACGAAGGCGGCCGAACGGTGGTCGACGTGCGCCAGGTCGTCCGGGACCGGGCGGGCAATCTGGTCGCGGACGAGATGGTCCAGCACGTCTATCGCGTCGAGGACGACCTGGTGAGGAGCATGGAGATTCGAAAGCTCCCGGGACGCAGGATCATCCGACGGGAGCGACCGGCGGACGTGCTCGCCATCCGCCGCCTGCACGAGGTGGCGTTCCCGACTCCGGCCGAGGCCAGGCTGGTGGACGGCCTGCGCAGGAGCGGACGGCTCGTCGTCTCGTTGGTGGCGGAGGAGTCGAGCGAGATCGTGGGGCACGTGGCCTTCAGTCCGGTGTCTGCGGGTGCGAGCTCGGAGGGTCTCGGGCTTGCTCCGCTGGCGGTCGCTTCCGGGCGCCGGCGTCGAGGCGTCGGAAGCGCGCTGGTCCGCGGCGGGCTGGACGCGGGCCGGCGCGCGGGATTCGGCTTCGTCGTCGTGCTCGGCGAGCCCGCCTACTACGAGCGCTTCGGCTTCGCGGCGGCGAGAGGCTGGGGGCTGCTGGACGAATACGGTGGTGGCGCCGCCTTTCAGGCGCTGGAGCTGCGACCCGGAGCGATCCCGCGCGGTTCGGGTGCGGTCCGGTACGGCGACGAGTTTGCGCTCCTCGACCCCCGCCCGAAGGTCGATGTGCCTTGACAAACGGGGTTCTGGTGCCTAGCTACCCGCCGCCGAGCCGCGCCGCTGCGCCGGTCCCCGGCACCCGTCATGGCGAACGAACGTGATCACAAAGGACCGGGGCCGGCCCATCCGACACCCGACCCCTTCGAGGCAGCACCGGAAGGCCCGGGGGACCGCATCGAGGCGCTGGAAGCCGAGCTGTCGGCAGCCCGGGAAGAGGCTCGCCAGGCGAACGAACGCTGGCTGCGCGAGCGTGCCGACGCCGAGAACCTGAAGAAGCGTGCCGCGCGGGAGCGCAGCGAGGCGGTCCGGTTCGGCACCGAGTCCCTGGTCCGTGACCTGCTGCCCGTGGTCGACAACCTGGAGCGTGCGGTCCAGGCCGCCCAGGACGGGGGAAACGGGGCGCCCCTGGTGGAGGGGGTCACCCTCGTCCTGAAGGCGCTGATGGACGTCCTCGGCCGCCACGGGGTCACCCGCGTCGACGCCCGGGGGACGCGCTTCGATCCGACGCACCACGAGGCCGTGGCCCACCTGGAGAGCGCGGAGCACGAAGCCAACTCGGTCATCGAGGAGCACCAGCCCGGCTACCGCCTCCACGAACGCCTGCTCCGGCCGGCGCTCGTGACCGTCTCGAAAGGCCCGTCCGGACCTCCGCACAACCTTGCCAAGCCCCGGGGCGGTGATTAAAGCGCCGCCGAGGAGACTCTCACGATGCCCAAAGTCATCGGAATCGATCTCGGGACCACCAACTCCTGCGTCGCGATCATGGAGGGTGGGGACCCGGTCGTCATCACGAATGCCGAGGGGAGCCGCATCACCCCCTCCGTGGTCGCCTTCACCGAGGGCGGCGAGCGCCTGACCGGTCAGATCGCGCGCCGCCAGGCGATCACCAATCCCGAGAACACCGTCTTCGCCATCAAGCGCCTGATCGGCCGTCGCTTCGACGATCCCGAGGTGCAGAAGGCGATGAAGATATCGCCCTACAAGATCGTCCGGGCCGACAACGGGGACGCCTGGGTCGAGATTCGCGGAAAGAAGTACAGCCCGGCCGAGATCTCGGCGTTCATCCTCCAGAAGATGAAGCAGACGGCCGAGGACCACCTCGGCGAGAAGATCAGTGAGGCCGTCGTCACGGTGCCGGCCTACTTCAACGACAGCCAGCGGCAGGCCACCAAGGACGCCGGAAAGATCGCCGGGCTGAACGTGCTCCGCATCATCAACGAGCCCACCGCGGCGTCCCTCGCCTACGGGCTCGACAAGAAGAAGGACGAGAAGATCGCCGTCTTCGACCTGGGCGGCGGCACGTTCGACATCTCCATCCTGGAGATCGGCGACGGCGTCTTCGAGGTGAAGGCCACCCACGGCGACACCTTCCTCGGCGGCGAGGACTTCGACCAGCGCGTGATCGACTACCTGGCCGACGAGTTCAAGAAGGACCAGGGGATCGACCTGCGCAAGGACCGCATGGCGCTCCAGCGCCTCAAGGAGGCGGCGGAGAAGGCCAAGTGCGAGCTCTCGACGGTCATGGAGACGGACATCAACCTGCCGTTCGTCACCGCCGACGCGAGTGGGCCGAAGCACCTCAACATGAAGCTGACGCGCGCCAAGCTGGAGGCGCTGTGTGCCGACCTGCTCGATCGTCTCGACGGTCCCTGCCTGACGGCGCTCAAGGACGCCGGCATCAGCACCAAGGACATCGACGAGGTGGTCCTGGTGGGCGGCATGACTCGCATGCCCGCCGTGCAGGCGCGCGTGAAGAAGCTCTTCGGCAAGGAGCCGCACAAGGGCGTCAACCCCGACGAGGTCGTCGCCATCGGAGCGGGCATTCAGGGAGCGGTGCTGAAGGGGGACGTGAAGGACGTCCTCCTGCTCGACGTCACGCCGCTCTCGCTCGGCATCGAGACCCTCGGCGGCGTGTTCACCAAGCTGATCGAGAAGAACACCACCATCCCGACGCGCAAGAGCCAGGTCTTCTCGACCGCGGCGGACAATCAGTCGGCCGTCACCATCCGCGTCTTCCAGGGTGAGCGCGAGATGGCCGCCGACAACAAGCTGCTCGGCCAGTTCGACCTGGTGGGCATCCCGCCCGCTCCGCGCGGGGTTCCGCAGGTCGAGGTCACCTTCGACATCGACGCCAATGGCATCGTGCACGTGGGTGCAAAGGATCTGGGCACCGGCAAGGAGCAGTCCATCCAGATCACCGCCTCCAGCGGTCTCAGCAAGGACGAGATCGACAAGATGGTCCAGGAGGCGTCGGCCCACGCCGCCGACGACAAGAAGAAGCGCGAGACGGTCGACGCCCGCAATCAGCTCGACGGGCTGATCTACCAGACCGAGAAGACGCTCGCCGAGCACGCCGCGTCGCTCGACGCGACGACCAAGGCGAGCATCGAGACGGCACTGACCGAGGCGAAGAAGGCTCTCGAGCTGCAGGACGCCGAGCCGATACGGAAGGCCACCGAGGAGCTGGGACGCGTGTCCCACAAGCTGGCGGAAGCTATGTACTCGAAGGCGTCGCAGCCGCCGGGCGGCGACGGCGCGGCGGGCGGCGAGCAGCCGGAGAGCAAGCCGAAGGACGACGTGGTCGAGGCAGAGTTCGAGGAAGTGAAGGAATAGGCCCGGGTCGCGCGTGGGCGCGGGACCGATTGACGCCGGCCCTCATCCGCCGCGGCGCGGATGAGGGCCGGCGCTCGTGCGGGTGATCGATCGATGAAGCGCGACTACTACGAGGTGCTGGGCGTCTCCCGGTCCTGCGGTGACGAGGATCTGAAGAAGGCCTACCGCAAGCTGGCCCTCAGGTATCACCCGGACAAGAATCCCGACGACGCCGAGGCCGAGGAGCGCTTCAAGGAGATCGGCGAGGCCTACCAGATACTGGCGGATCCTGAGCGGCGAGCCCGCTACGATCGCTTCGGTCACGCCGCCTTCGAGCAGGGCGGGGGATCCGGCGGCTTCGACTTCGGTGCCGGCTTCGAGGACATCCTCGGCGATCTCTTCGGAGACTTCTTCGGCACGGGCCGCGGCCGCGGTGGCCGGACGCGGGCGCGGCGGGGGCAGGACCTGCAGTACCAGCTCGAGGTGACCTTCGAGGAGGCGGCACGCGGCTGCGACAAGACGCTCTCGATCCCGCGCCTCACTCCGTGCACCACGTGCAACGGCAATGGCGCGAAGCCCGGCACGCAGCCGAAGGCGTGCCCGCAGTGCCGCGGCTCGGGTCAGATCCGCTTCCAGCAGGGCTTCTTCTCCATCGCCAAGACCTGTGGCGGCTGCAACGGACATGGGGTCGTGATCGCCGATCCGTGCGCGGACTGCAGCGGCGCCGGAGCGCGCCGGCGCAAGCATACGCTGAGCGTGCGGATCCCCGCCGGCGTGGACAGCGGATCACGCTTGAAGCTCCGGGGCGAGGGCGAGAGCGGCGGTAGCGGCGGCCAGCCGGGCGATCTCTACGTCCTGATCCAGGTGGCGGAGCACCCGCTCTTCCACCGCGAGGGCACCGACGTGGTGTGCGAGGTGCCGCTGAGCCTCGCGCAGGCCGCGCTGGGCACCGAGATCGACGTCCCGACGCTCGATGGCAAGCGCCGGCTGAAGGTCGTGGCCGGCACGCAGTCGGGACATCTCCTGCGCCTGCGTGGCCTCGGAGTGCCGGACCTGAACGGCTACGGTCGCGGCGACCAGGTGGTGCGCGTCATCGTGGAGACGCCGCGCAAGCTCTCGGCCCGCCAGCGCGAGCTGCTGGAGGAATTCGCGCGCATCTCGGGAGAAGAGGTGCACCCGATGGCGAAGAGCTTCCTCGAGAAGGTGAAGTCGCTTCTCGAGTAGGTATCTCCCCGCGCGACGGCGTCGCTTGAAGGACGCCGGCGCTCCGTCGATGATCGCGCATGCCGCGCAGACGCCGCCGGCGGCGAGGCGCCGCCACCTTGCGCACCGTGGGCGAGCACGGGTGGATCGCCCGCTTGCCCGGCAGGCTGGCGCCGGGGCGGCGCACGCTCGTCGGCCCGGGGGACGACGTGGCCGTGCTCCGTCCGGTTCGCCGTCCGCTGCTGCTCACGACCGACACGCTGGTCGAGGGCGTGCACTTCCGCCTCGGGTGGGAGCCGCCCGCTGCGCTCGGCCGCCGCGTGCTCCGCGTCAACCTGAGTGACGTCGCGGCCATGGGCGGCGACGCGCTCGCCGCGCTGGTCTCCGTGGAGGCACCGGGCCGCCTTCCCGTGCGCGTCCTGGACGGCATCATGCGCGGCCTCGCCGCCGATGCCCGGCGCCACGGCGTGGACGTGGTGGGCGGCAACCTCGCCGCCGCGCCCCGGCTGGCGATCACCGTGACGCTGCTCGGGCAGGCGGGACGCCGCCTGGCGACGCGCGCCGACGCGCGTCCGCGTGACGACGTGTGGCTGAGCGGCACGCTCGGCAGCGCGGGGTGCGCCGTCCGCGCGCTCCTCGCCGGGCGTCGCGGCCGCCGCCCGGGCGTGCCGGTCCGTCTCGCCGCAGGTCGCCTGCTCGCGCCGCTCGCCCACGCGATGATCGACGTGAGCGACGGATTGGTCCAGGACCTCGGGCACGTCTGCCGGGCGAGCGGTGTCGCCGCCGAGATCGACGCGGCGACCCTTCCGGTGGCGCCGGCGTGCCGCCGCGCGCTCGGCGCCGCGGCGGCGCGTTTTGCGGCCACGGCGGGCGAGGACTACGAGCTGCTCCTGACCGCGTCCCCGCGCCGTCGCTCCGATCTCGCGCGGATCGCACCGCGGCTGGGCTGCCGGCTGACACGGATCGGCCACATCGTCGCTGGGCGTCCGGTCGTGCGGCTCCTGGATACGCGCGGGAGGCCGCTGGCGCTGCCTCGCGCGGGCTTCGACCACTTCCGCTGACCCGCGCTTGCGGCCCCACGGCGCGGCGGCTAACGCTGTGGGCCATGGAGCGCGAGCGCCTCGCCGAGCTGCTCGAGGCCGTGCGGCGCGGCGCGTGCCCGGTGGACGAGGCCCTCGATCGCCTCCGTGCGCTGCCCTACGAGGACCTCGGCTTCGCGCGGCTGGACCACCACCGGAGTCTCCGCAACGGCTTCCCCGAGGTGGTGTTCGGTGAAGGCAAGACCACCGACCAGATCGTCGCCATTGCCGACCGGCTGGCGGCGGCGGGCGGCAACGTCCTGATCACGCGTCTCGCGCCCGGACCGGCGGAGCACCTGCTCGCGGCGGTCGACGGCTTCGAGTACCACCCCTTGCCGCGCCTTGCCCTGCGGCGCGCACGGCCGATCGAGCCGCGCGGCGACGGCACGGTGCTGGTGGTGTCGGCGGGCACGGCGGATCTGGCGGTGGCGGAGGAAGCCGCGATCACGGCCGAGCTCATGGCCAACCGGGTCGAGCGTCTGTACGACGTCGGCGTCTCCGGGCTGCACCGGCTGCTGGGCGAGCGCGAGCGCCTCTGGGACGCGGCGGTGCTGATCGTCGTCGCGGGCATGGAGGGGGCGCTGCCGAGCGTGGTGGGCGGTCTGGTGGATCGCCCCGTGATCGCGGTGCCCACCAGCGTCGGCTACGGCACCAGCATGCAGGGCCTGGCAGCGCTCCTCGGCATGCTCAACACCTGCGCCGCGGGCGTCGTGGTGGTGAACATCGACAATGGGTTCGGCGCCGCCGCCGCCGCCACCCGCATGAACCAGCGCCGCTGATGGCGGACATCACGGCCGGACGCGCGCGCCGCATGCTATCGGTGGGAGGGCTCACGACCTCGGTCGGCGGCAGCTATCTCTGGCAGGCGCTCAAGCGGCCGTTCCAGTCGACCTCCCGGCAGGAGGCGACGCTCCTCGACACCCACATCCGGAACGCCCGGCGGCTGGTCGAGCGCTCGAAGGAGCTGCGCGGCGCGTTCATGAAGATGGCGCAGCTCCTGAGCATGCGCCAGGACCTCTTCCCGGCCGAGGCGCTCGAGGTGCTCTCGGTCGTGCAGTCGTCGGTGCCGCCCATGCCGTGGGCGAAGGTGCGGCGCATGATCGCGACCGAGCTGGGAGCGGCGCCGGAGGAGCGCTTCACCCGTTTCGAGCACGAGGCGTTCGCCGCGGCCTCGCTCGGGCAGGTGCATCGGGCAGAGCTGCGTGGCGGCAAGCACGTGGTGGTGAAGGTCCAGTATCCCGGCGTGGCCGACACCGTGCACCAGGACATCAAGAACATCCGCGCGCTGGTGCGCGTCTTCGACTCGATCGCGCGTGACGTCATGCGCCAGGACGTCGACTCGCAGGAGGTGGTGCACGAGCTCGAGGAGCGTCTCGCCGAGGAGCTGGACTACCGGCGCGAGGCGGACAACCTCGAGCGCTTCGGGAAGCTGCTCGCGTCGGACGACGAGGTGATCATCCCGCGCGTCCATCGCAAGCTGTCGGCCGGTCGCGTGCTGACGATGGATCGGCTCGATGGCTACCCGCTCCAGGACATCATGGCGCCGGGCGTGGACCAGGACCTGAAGGACTGGGTGGCGATCAAGCTCTTCCGCCTGCTGTGGCGGCAGATGTTCGAGCTGGGCGCGCTGCACGCCGATCCCCATCCCGGCAACTATCTCGTGACGCACCACCCGAGGATCGGCATCCTCGACTTCGGCTCCGTGCGCTTCTTCGAGCCCGAGGTGCGCCTGGGCTACCTGCGGGTCGCGCGCGGGCTGCTCGCCGGCGACGACGCCGCGGCCGGCGCCGCCGCGACCGACCTGGGCTTCGTCGAACGAGGCGACGATCCCGCGCCGTTCATCGAGATCCTCCGCATCGTCTGCGAGCCCGTGCTGGTGGATCGGCCGTACGATCCGCGCGACTACGACGTGATGGAGCGGGGGCTGCGCGCCAGCCAGATCAAGCTGTCGCATCGCCTCTACAAGGCGCCTGGCCACCAGGTGTTCTTCCTCCGGGCGCTGGTCGGGCTGGACGGCTACCTCCGAACCTTCGGCACCGTACGCAACTGGCACCGCCTCTTCCGCGACATCGTCGACGCCGTCCCCGAGGTCGGCGGGAGGATCGCATGAGACGCTGGTTCGCCATGTCCGCCATCGGCCGCGATCGCCCCGGCATCGTCGCCGACCTCGCCGAGCTGATCTACGAGTGCGACTGCAACCTCGAGGACTCGCGCATGACGATTCTCGGCTCCGAGTTCGCCGTCCTCCTGCTCCTCTCGGGGCAGGGCGACGACGTGGAGCGGCGCCTGTCTTCGGGCTGCAAGCGGCTCGAATGGGAGAAGCGCCTCACGGTGTTCATCCGGCCGCTCGAGGAGCCCGCGGGGATGCCGCCGCGCGGGGCGTCGCTCGAGTGCGTCGTCACCGGGGTGGACGAGGCCGGCATCGTCGCACGCGTGGCGCGCACGGTCGCCGACCACGGGGCGAACATCACCGACCTGCACAGCGACCTGAGGCCCGAGCCCGAGTCCGGGACGCCGATGTACACCATGCGCCTGCGGCTGGTCGTGCCCCCGGAACACGACGTGCGGGCGCTGTGCCAGGCCCTCGAGCGTGTCGCGGCGGAGCTGCGGGTCGACCTCAGCGTCTAGCGTCCGGCACGCCGCGCCCACCCCGGCCCGTGGACCCGGCGGGCTACGGCCAGGCGAGCGGGGACGGCGCGCGCAGCCCCGCAGGGGTGAGGAGCACGGCCGGGGCATCGGGTGCCTCGCGCCAGACGAGCCCGAGGTGCGTCGTGCTGGGCGGTCGCAAGCTCTCCACCCCGATGGTGGCCGGCCGCCAGCGACCGGCGACCTGCGTGAAGTCGTCGTCCTTGCGGATCTTCACCAGGTTGCTGATCGAGTCGCGGTAATACTTGGTCTGCACGATGACGTCGCGTTCGGGATCGATGGTGAGGACCACGAGCGCATAGGCCGTCGGCGGTGCCGGCGCGCCGGTGACCACGACGCCGAGCGGATTCTCGTCGCTCACCTGCGCCACCGGCAGCGAGCCGACCCCGAAGGGCTCGAGGTCCTCGAGCAGCACGTCGGTGCCGGGGAGTGCGGCGCCGATCGGGGCGCGCACCAGGCGGCGGCCGCGCGCGACCACCACCTTGCCGGGCGAGAGCAGCGCGCGGGCGCCGCCGCGCGTCTCGAGATAGAGGCGCTGGCCACGGGAGAGGAGGACGGCCTCGCCGACCACCGCGCCGTCGCGCTCGATGCGTACGTCGGCGCGCAGCAGGCGAGGAGCGCTGGCCTGGGCGGCAACCGCCGGCAGCAGCTCGTGCAGCGCCACCGCCTGCGCGGCTCGCGGACACGCCGCGACCGCGAGGTAGAGCATCAAGACCCCGACGCGGCTATGGTGCCAAGGCCGCTCCATCATGCGTCGATCATCGCCAAGCAGACCGACGGGTTCAAGGAGGACGTCCGTTCATGAAGAGTTGGCGGGGGCTCGTGCTGGCCGTGCTCGTTGCGCTGGCGCTCGCCCAGGCTGGATGGATCGTGTTCCCCTGGGTCCGGGACCTGGTCTTCCCCCCCGAGCAGACGTCGGCGGCACGCGGGTTCCGGGTGGCGGTCTCGTCCGGCTGCTTTGCCTGCCATGGCCCCGGCGGAGGGGGCGGCGTGCACAACCCCGGCAGCAAGGAGGGAGAGGTGCCGGCGTTCACCGAGCAGACCCAGATGATGTACGTGAAGACCACCGACGATCTCCGCGAGTACGTCCTGGACGGCGCTCCGAAGCGGCGCCGTGAGGACCCTGACTACGTCGCGCAGGTCGAGAAGGCGGGCCTCCACATGCCCGCCTACCGGGGGTTCGTCACCAACGCGCAGCTCGAGGATCTGGTTGCCTACCTGCGTGCCACGTCGGGACAGATCCTTCCCGACGAGAAGCTCGCCGCCAAGGGTGCCGACCTCGCTGCCGAGCTCGACTGCTTCTCCTGCCACGCGCCGATGGGTGCCGGCGGGGTCCCCAATCCGGGGTCGTTCAAGGGCTACATCCCGGGCTTCTGGGGCGCGGACTACGACGAGCTCGTGCTGAACGACGACGAGCTGCACGAGTGGATCGCGGAGGGGCACCTGGACCGCATCAAGAACCATCCGGTCGGCGGCATCTACTTCGAGCGTCAGCGCACGAAGATGCCGGCCTATGGTGACTTCATCTCGGCGGATGACGTCACCGCCCTGGCGGCATACGTGAAGTGGTTGCACGAAGGCGCGTGGAAGCCGCTGCTGAAGTGACGCAGCGGGTGCGCAAGAAGGGTTCTGCGGCTACGCCCCCGATCCGGACCCGGCCGATCGACTGGGGTCTGGGGGCGTACGCCAAATCCCGCAGCGCAAAGGCGCGCTGCATGGGAGGGTCCGTCAGGCCGGGTAGAACCGTCCGTTCAGCACCTGCTCCGCCGACCAGGGACAGCTGGCCGGCAGCTCCACCGTGTCGAGCCCGGTCTCGGCTGCGGCCCGCTCGACCGCGGCGGTCCAGCGTCGTGAGAGCTGCTTCGCAACCTCGACCCTGAAGCTCGGGTTGTCTGCGAGAAGTTCCTCGATCTCCGCCCGCTGGACCACGATGGTCGTCTTCCACGATCTGGACCGCTGATCCGGCTGCAACTGCCATTTCAACAGGTGCGAGAGGAGGACGACGATTCGACGGATCAGTTCTCGCCGTTCCCGCCGCCCCATGTCCTCCACCTCCTCTGCCACGTACTCGACGTCCACCTCTTCGAAGCGGCGTTCGCGCAGCAGCGCGGCCGTGCGCTGGGTCCACGCGAAGAAATCCGCCTCGTAGTCGGAGCCTGCTGTCGGCGGAGATGTCGGCACGGGATCGACCGTCCGCATGGTGCTCCTCTACCTCCGCACCGACGCGGGCGCCAGCGGCCGGGGGTGCTAGTTGTTCGGCGCGCCGGCCTGGATCCAGGCGAGGATGGTGTAGATCTCGGCGTCGGTCATGCAGCCGCCGGGCTGCGGCGCCAGCGGACAGCCCTGGGGCATGAGCGTGCCGTTCGGTCCCTTGAGGCCCTTGCCGGTGATCTTGCGGGCCAGGAAGCTCTTGGCGATGCTGCCCGGCACGACGACCAGGAGCTTGCCGCCTTCCGCCGACGGCTTGCCGACGATGTTCGCGTAGGCCTCGCCGACGTCGAGCGCCTGGTTCTCCTGACGAGAGGATGCGTCGTGACAAGCCGGGATGGCGCAGCGCTGCGTGAAGATCGGCTGCACGTCGTTGGCGAACGAGGGCGCGGCCGGCGAGCACGAGAGGCTCAGCTTGTCGGGGTCCTTCTTGCCGTCCGCGACCGCGACCACCTTGACCCGCGCGACCCCCGGCCTGATGGGCGTGATCCCGTTGCTCGGCTTCACCGGGACCGCGAAGCCCGGCGCGGTACACTGCCCCGGGGTGAGCCCCTCCATCGCACCGGCGAGGGCCGCGCTTGCGGTGAGCTTCCGTGGCGCCACCTTGACGCTCGTCATCCCCGTGGCGCCGCAGGCGCCTCCGACGTCGAAGCACGCCTGTACCGGGAAGGTGCACACGCCGTCCGCGGTACCGTCCAGGTCGCATGCGGTGCCGTCGACGCAGGTGGTGGTCCCCGCGGAGGCGATGCCTCCCCATTCGACGATGCAGTCGGTGGCCGGGGGGCCACCACCGGGAACACAGTCGGGCGGGCACACCGCTCCCGCGAGCCGTGCGATCAGCAAGGAACCGAGAATCAGAAGGAGACCGTGCCGCATGCAGAGTACAACACCGGAGGTCCGGATTGGTGTCAACGGACCTTCGGGCGACGCGCCCTCCGTGGCGGCTGCCCGGTCACGTGCCGCGCCCGATCGGTCGCGGCAGACGCACGGGGACCCATTCGGGAGACCCGGTGTGAAGTGAGACATGGTGCGCGCTCGCGCGCGCTTTGTGGCGAGCGGGGCAGTGCTCCGCGGCCCCGGGCGTCGCCGTCAGTCGAGCTTGTTGACGTTCGCCGCTTGCAGTCCCTTGGGTCCCTGGGTCACCTCGAACTGGACCCGCTGGCCCTGCTCGAGGGTTCGGAACCCGCTTCCGCCGATCGCGCTGTAGTGCACGAAGACGTCTTCCCCTTCATCGGTGGTGATGAAGCCGTACCCCTTCTGGCCGTTGAACCACTTGACCTTGCCCTGTGCCACGGAACTTCTCCCTTCCCTCTGTTGCTGTCGAGCCGCGCCGGACAAGCGAGGGAAAGACGCTTGGTGCCTTCTCCTCAACAAACCAGCGAACGCGGCGGCAGATAGCACAGCGACTCCCGAGAAGGCAACATGAACTGCGCAAAATACCGCGCCCTGCGCGGTTGCAACCAGCAAGGCCCTTCCCTTAAGAGGGCGCCATGACGGTGGGTGCCGGGCCTGGGCCCGCCGCCGCGACGCTGCCGCGCCGGCACGACGCACGCTCCCGCCGGCCGCGGCGTCGCCGCACCACCTCGCCGGTGCGCGACCGCCTCGAGTACGTCGCGCTGAGAGGGGTCGTGGGTCTCCTCGCCGCGCTCCCGCTCGGGCTCTCGTTCCGCGTCGCCGAGGCCGTCACGCTGCTGGTCTACTGGCTGGCCGCCCCGCTCCGACGCGTCGGGCTCACCAACCTCGCGATCGCGTTTCCCGAGCGGCCGCTCGCCGAGCGCAAGCGCATCCTGCGCGAGTCGATGCTGAACCTCGGCCGCATGGCCGCGGAGCTCGCGCACCTGCCCCGCCTGAGCGACGAGCAGCTGCGCGAGATGGTCCGCTTCGAGGACGAGGCCTGGTGGCGCGAAGCCATCACCTGGGAGCGGCCGACGGGAGTCCTCATCCTGAGCGGCCACTTCGGCAACTGGGAGCTCCAGGTCTATGCCCACGGTCGCCGCGGCCACCCGATCACCATGGTGCACCGTCCGATCCGGAACCCGCTCATCGACCGCTGGCTGAACGAGTTCCGCGCGCGCGCCGGCACGCGCCTCATCCGCAAGCACCACGGCGCCGGCCAGGTGCTGCGCGCGCTGCGCGAGAAGGCGCTGCTGGTGATCCCGTTCGACCAGAACTCGACCCGCGGTCTGGGTGTGTTCGTCGACTTCTTCGGCCTGCCGGCCAGCACCAACGCCGGCATCGCCCGCATCGGTCTGCGCGCCGATGCGCCGATCGTCCCCGGCTTCATGGTCCGCCAGGGGCGCAGCGCGCGCCACGTCATCCACGTGCTGCCCATCATCAATCCGGAGCACACCGGTGACCCGAAGGCCGACGTGCTCCGCACCACCGCGCAGCTGTCGGCGATCTTCGAGGACATGGTGCGCCGCCATCCCGAGCAGTGGCTGTGGGTGCACAAGCGCTGGAAGACGCGCCCGCCGGGCGAGCCGAAGATCTACTGATCCGCCGAAGCTTGACGGGCGTGGTCGATCGCTCTAAGCAGTCGCTCGTGAACAAGACGGCGCTCGAGAAGGCGCGCGAGGCGCCCGGGTCCACCAAGGCCCGCATCCTGTCGGCGGCGGAGGAGGTGTTCGCCTCGCGGGGGTTCCCGGGAGCGTCGACGCGCGAGATCGCGGCCCGGGCGGGCGTCAACATCTCGAGCCTGCACTACCACTGGGCCTCGAAGGAGACGCTCTACTTCGCCGTCTTCCGCAACATCTTCGATCGCCTGGTCGACCTCGTGCGGGACGCCCTCGAGCCGCTGCAGGCCCAGCACCAGGATCGCAAGGCCATCATCGATCAGACCATGGATCGTCTCTTCGACTTCTTCGCGGACAACCCCAACGTGCCGAAGCTCCTCGTCCGCCGCATCGTGGAGAATACGGACATCGACGTGGGCGTCGAACGGGACGTGCTGGTCCCGGCCTGGGGCGTGTTCTCGGCGTGGATGAAGCGGCTCGGCCAGAAGCTCTCAGACATCGACTCCCGGCTCTTCATGCTCACGCTCAACTCCGTGATGCTGGTCTATCTTCTCGACAGCCAGTCCTATCAGAGCGTCCTCGGCGGCAGCGTGCGGAGCGGCCCGCTGCGCGAGCAGGTGCAGGGCCACGTGCGGCGGCTGGTGCAGGTGCTGCTCGGCATCTGACGCCCGCGGATTGGCATGCGCGCTCTCATCACCGCCTCCTTCGACCCGGCCGCGAAGGCGCGCCTCGCGCGCCACATGGACGTGGTGCACGAGGACTGGAAGGAGCGTCAGTCCATCTACTTCGACGGCGCCGTGTTCGCGAAGCGCATCACGGAGGCCGCGGCCGACGTGCTCATCGTGGAGGCCGACCTGGTGCACTCGGAGGTGCTCGACGCCTGTCCCTCAGGATGATCGGCGTTTGCCGCGGCGATCCGGTCAACGTCGACCTCGAGTTCGCCACCCGCAAGGGCATCCCCGTCTTCCACACCCCGGGCCGCAACGCCGACGCGGTCGCCGATCTGACCCTCGCCTTCATCCTCATGCTGGCGCGCCATCTCCCGGCCGTCTGCAGCGCCTACCGCGGCGGCGAGGCCACCCGCGTCGAGCGGGCGAGCGACTACCTCGAGATGTACACGCGCTTCACCGGCGTCGAGCTGGGCGGCCTCACCGTCGGCCTGGTCGGCCTCGGCGCCGTCGGCCGGGAGGTCGCCGCGCGGCTCGCCGCCTTCAAGGCGCGCCTCCTGGCCTACGATCCCTACGTGCGGGAGGCTCCCGCCGGCGTCACGCTGTGCGATCTGGAGACGGTCCTGCGCGATGCCGACGTCGTGTCGCTGCACGCGCCCGTGACGGTGGAAACGCAGGGCCTCCTCTCGGCCGAGCGGCTCGCCCTCATGAAGCCCGGCGCGCTCTTCATCAACACCGCGCGCGCCGCGCTCGCCGACGAGGACGCGCTCTACGACATGCTGCGGACCGGGCGGATCGCCGGCGCCGCGCTCGACGTGCTGGCCCAGGAGCCGCTCCAGCCCGGCAACCGCTTCCTGGCGCTCCCGAACGTCGTCGTCACCCCGCATCTCGGCGGCGCCACGACCGACGTCACCCGGCACCACAGCGACATCATCGTCGACGCCATGGAGCGCTGGCTGCGCGGCGAGCGGCCGCGCTGGATCGCGAATCCCGCGGTGGCCGGCGGACGAGGCTGAACGTGGCAACGGACGTCCTCGTCACGCTCGACGCCGGCACCGGCTCCGGCCGCTGCGTCGTGTTCGACGTCCGCGGCCAGCCGATCGCCGCCGCCCAGGAGGCGCTCAGCTACCGGTTCTTCACCGATCCCGACCTGCCGCTCGTACGTGGCTTCGATCTCGACCCGGTGGCGTTCTGGGAGACGCTCGGCCGCTGCGCGCGCGAGGCGCTGGCGCAGCTGCCGGCCGACGCCCGCATCCGGGGCGTCATCGCCACCGCGCAGCGCGAGGGCTGCGTCTTTCTCGATCGCGACGGCCAGGTCCTGTACGCCGGTCCGAACCTCGACGCCCGCGCCGTCGTCCAGGGCATGGAGGTGCAGAGCCTGATCGCTCCCGAGCGCCTGCACGCCATCACCGGGCACGCGCCGCCCTACATCTTTCCGGTGTCGCGCTTCCTCTGGTTTCGCCAGCATCACGACGCCCGGCGGATCGCCACGCTGTTCATGCTGAACGACTGGATCGCCCACCTGCTCGCGGGCGCCCGCGTGGCGGAGCACTCGAACGCCAGCGAGTCCATGCTCTACGACGTCACGCGCCGCACCTGGTCCGACGAGATCCTGGAGACCCTCGACATCCCGCCCGAGATCCTGCCGGCGCTGTGCGAGGCCGGAACGCTGGTCGGTCGGGTGTCGGCGGGGGCCGCCACCATGACCGGCATCCCGGAAGGTACCCCGGTGTTCGCGGGCGGAGCGGACACCGAGAGCGCGCTCCTCGGCAGCGCGGTGCACGAGACCGGCCAGCTCGGCGCCGTGCTCGGCACGACCACGCCCGTGCAGCTCGTCGTCGACCGGCCGATGCTCGACGCCGGCTGCAACCTGTGGACCAGCCCGCACGTCGTCGCCGGCCACTGGGTGCTCGAGAGCAACGGGGGGGATACGGGCAGTGCGTACCGCTGGCTGCTCGACCTGTTCTGTGGCGGTGTCGACGCCGGGGCGCACGAGGTGGCCGAGTCGGCGATGGCAGCCGTGGCTCCGGGCCCGCAGCAGATATTCTGCCACCTCGGTCCCGCGGTGTTCGATCTGCGCAACATGAATCCGTTCCAGCCGGCCGGGCTGCTCTTCCGTTTTCCGCTCCTGCACATCGACCGCCCGAACCGTGGCGAGCTGCTGCGCGCCTTCTTCGACAACGTCGCCTATGCCATCCGCGGCAACTGCGAGCAGATCGCGGCGGTCGCGGGAGAGAGAGCCCCCACGCTCTGGGTGAGCGGCGGCATGACGCGAAGCCCGACCCTGCTCCGGCTCGTCGCCACGACGCTCGGCGTGCCCCTCGGCGTGGCGGAGGTACCCGAAAGCGCGAGCCTCGGCTGCGCCATCCTCGCCGCCGTCGGCGCCGGGCTCCACCCCGATCTGCGGGCGGCGGTTGCGGAGATGGTGCGTACCCGGACCGTCGAGCCCGACGTCGCGCACCAGAGTGCGTTCGACGAGCGCTATCGCAAGTGGCGCGAGCTGTACGCTTCCCTGCACAGCTGGACAATCTAAGCGCGCGACCCGAGACTGCGTCTCGGGTCGGGACGGAGAGCGAGAGTTGGAACTCGATGCACAGTGCGGCTGTCGTGCCGCGGCCGGCGGGGGGACGCCACGAGCCGGCGGCGCGCGTGCACCGAGGACCGCGAGCGAGCGGGGTCCTCGATCCCGACCGTCCCGAGTGCCATGAGCGAGGAGCCGGCGATCCTCGGCGTGTGCTTCGACCTCGACGGCACGCTGGTCGACAGCGAGCGCCTGCAGTGGGAGGCCTATCGCCGCGTGCTGGCCGACCACGGGGTCGACATCGGGCTCGACGAGTATCGGCGTCACTTCATCGCCGTCGCCGGGGGCGCGGAGTATGCCTGCCGGCGCTATGGGCTGCCCATCGACGCCGCGACGCTGCGCGCGCGCAAGGGGGCGGTCTACGGCGGGCTGATCGCGCGCGGCGTGCCGCCGATCACGGGGGCACGCGCCTGCCTCGAGCGCCTGCACGACGGCTGGAAGCTCGCGGTGGTGACCAACTCGACGCGCGCCGAGGCGACGACCATCCTCGAGCCGCTGGGATTCGGGTCGCTGCTGGACGTCCTGGTCGCGCGCGAGGATTACCCGAGCGCCAAGCCCGCCCCCGACGCCTACCTCGCCGCTGCCGCGGCCCTCGGCATTCCCGCGCCCGCCTGCGTCGCGGTCGAGGACACCCCGCGCGGGCTGGTCGCGGCGCGCGCGGCGGAGATGCGGGTCGTCGCCGTGCCGGGCGAGCTCACCGCCGACCAGGACTTCACCGGCGCGTGGCGCCGGCTGCCCGACCTCGACGCCCTCACGCCCGCTCTCCTGCGCGAAGCCGGAGCGGCCTCGTGACGGGACGGCCGATGCTCGAGCTGCGCGACGTCACGAAGCGCTTCGGCTCGGTCGAGGCCGTTCTCGGCATCAGCTTCACGGTGCGCGAAGGCGAGATCGTCGGCTTCCTCGGTCCCAACGGCGCCGGCAAGACGACCACCATGCGTATCCTCGCGGGCATCTTCCCGCCCAGCTCGGGGGAGGTGCGCGTTGCCGGCCACGATCCCCTTCGCGAGCCGCTCGCCTGCCGGCGCGCCGTCGGCTACTTCCCCGAGTACGCCCCGTTCTATCCCGAGCTCAGCGTGCGCGGGTATCTCGGCCTGGTCGCGCGGCTGAAGCGGCTGCCGTCGGCGGCCCGGGCCGGCGCGGTCGCGCGCGTGCTGGCCGACTGCGGGCTCGAGGACGTCGCGCCCCGCCGCGTCGGCACCCTCTCGAAGGGCTACCGCCAGCGCGTCGGGTTGGCCCAGGCGCTGTGCGGCGACCCGCCGATCCTGATCCTCGACGAGCCGACGATCGGTCTCGACCCCGCGCAGGTCGTCGAGATCCGGGAGCTGGTGCGCGGGCTGCGCGGCAACCGGACCGTGCTGTTCTCGAGCCACATCCTCTCCGAGGTCGAGGCGCTCTGCGAACGGGTCGTCGTGATCGCTCGCGGCCGCATCGTCGGCGAGGGCACGCCGGCGGAGCTGGCGGCGCGCCTCGGCCGGCGCCAGCGGGTCGTGCTGCGCGTGTCCGGCTCCGTCGAGGCGGCACGGGTCGCGCTGGCGGCGATCCCCGGCGCTCCGCGCCTCGAGGAGGCAAGGGGCAGCTCGGGCACCTTCGTGCTCGAGGGAGCGAGCGACGGCGATCTCGCCCGCCTCGCCGGTGAAGCCGTGCAGCGCGCCGGCCTCGGGCTTCTCGAGCTGCGCCAGGAGCCTCTCGACCTCGAGGAGGTTTTCCTCCACCTGATCCGCGGCGAGGAGCGCGCGTCGTGAGCGCGTTCGCGATCGCGGGCAAGGAGCTCGCGCTCTACTTCACGTCGCTCGTCTTCTACGCGCTCGCCACCGTCTTCCTCGGCCTGTCGGGCTATCTCTTCTACACCAACCTCGACTTCTACGTCCGCTTCGGCGGCATGAACCTGATCCTCGGGCTCTGGCAGTACCAGTTCTACGACATGCGCCAGCTGCTGCTCGTGCTGGTGCCCCTGCTCACCATGCGGTTGTTCGCCGAGGAGCGCCGTCTCGGCACCCTCGAGCTGCTCTGGACCTACCCCCTGCGCGACGTCGAGATCGTCGCCGGCAAGTTCCTCGCCTGCCTCGTCGTGCTGGTCGCGATCATCCTTCCCACGCTCGCCTACCCCCTCCTCCTCTCCCGCTTCCAGGAGATCGCGTGGGGGCCGCTGCTCGCCGGCTACCTCGGACTGCTGCTCCTCGCCGCCGCCTTCGCCGCCTGCGGGCTCTTCCTCTCCGCGCTCACCGACAGCCAGCTGGTGGCGGGCGCGGCGACCTACGGTGTCCTCCTCTTCTTCTGGATCATCACCTGGAACGAGGCGGCGGTGAGCGAGCGAGCGCTCGCGCTGCTGCGGCCGTTCTCGCTCTTCGATCGCTTCCAGGTCTTCATGCGCGGTGGTATCGACACGCGCGACGTGAGCTACCTCGTGCTCTTCGCCCTGACCTTCCTGGCCTTCACGTTCCTGGCGCTCGACTCGCGGCGCTGGCGAGGGCTGCGGTGACGGGCGTACGCCGGGGAACGCGGGGCTGGTCGCAGCTGGCGCTGGAGGCGGCGCTGATCGTCGCCGCGGTCGGCCTGCTCCAGGTGCTGGCCGAGCGCACCAACCGCCGCCTCGACCTGACGCCGTCACGGTCGCTGTCGCTCTCGACGGTGACCCGCAACGTCCTGGCCCAGGTCGACTCGCCCCTGCATCTCACGGTCTTCTTCCGGCGCGGCGAGCGCGAGACCTACTCCGGCCTGCTCGAGCGCCTGCGCGCCGAGAACCCGCGGATCACCTACGACCTGCTCGACCTCGACCGCTATCCCGAGCGGGCGCGGAGCTACGGCATCACGCAGTACGGGCGCGCGGCGCTCGAGTACCAGGGGCACCGGAGCGTCGCGCCCGCGCTTCCCGAGGAGCAGCTCGCCGGCGGCATCCTGGAGGCCGTGCGCGGGCGCCGCCGGCGCGCCGTGCTCACGTCGGGCCACGGCGAGCGCGTGCCGGGCGGCGAGTCGCAGGGTCTCGGCCGCCTGGCCGCCGGTCTCGAAGCGGAGAACTTCAGCCTCGACGTCGTCTCCCTGCTCGACGGCACGCTGCCCGTGGGCACCGACCTGGTGATCGTCGCCGGTCCCCGCCACGACTTTCTCCCCGCGGAGCTCGAGGTGCTGGCGCGCCATCTGAAGGCCGGCGGCGGCCTCGTCCTGTTGCTCGATCCGGCCTCGCTGCCCAACCTGAGCGGCTTTCTCGAGAGCATGGGGCTCATCCTCGGCGACGACTTCGTGGTCGACCACGAGCATCGCGTCCTCGCGACCGACGGCCTCGCCGCGGTGGTCGAGCGCTTCCGGCGCGGCAATCCCGTCTCCGAGCCGGACCGCAATCCGATCGACAGCGGCGTGGTGCTGCCCTCGGCGCGCACGGTGGACGTCGCGCGCGAGGTCCCGGGTGTGACCGCCGAGAGCATCGCGCGCACCGCGGACTCGGCGTGGGCGATGGCGGATGCCGACCGGGCACGACGCGGCGAGGAGCCGTCGAAGGCGGCGCGCGACCTGCCGGGACCGCTCTCGGTGATGGTGCTCGCCGAGGTCGGCGGCGGCGAGGGAGCTCCGCGAGGCCGGCTGGTCGTGATCGGTGACTCGGACTTCGCCACCGACGCCTACATCGACCTCCTCGGCAATCGCGACGTCGCCATGAACGCCGTCGCCTGGGCCGGGGGCGAGCCGGTGCTCACCGGCGAGCGACCGAAGAACGCCCCGGAGGTCCAGCGCCCGCTCTCTCCGCTGGTGCTGACCGAGGCGCAGGCGCGCCGCCTGCTCACCACCGTCGCCGTGCTGCTGCCGGGGCTCGTGCTCCTGAGCGGGCTCGTCGTGGTGGCGATCCGCCGGCGCGCGGGGTGATCCCTGCGGCGTCTGGTGCCGCTGCTGCTGCTCGTCGCCGTCGCGGCAGCGCTCGTGATCGTAGTGGAGGGTCCGCGGCGCGTGTCGGGTCCGGATTCGGTCCGCGGTCCGCACGTGTTACGCGTGCGGCCCGGCGCGGTCCGCAAACTCGAGATCGAGGCCGGGCCGCGGCATCTCTCGGCCGTGCGTTCGGCGAGCGGCTGGCTGCTCGACGGGCATCCCGCCACGGCCGCGGCCGCGGACGCCCTCGAGACCCTCGTGGTCACGCTGGCGAGCCTGCGGGCGGTGGACGCGTTTCGCCCCGCCGACAGGCAGGCCCTCGGTCTCGAGCCTCCGGCGGCGATCATCACCCTCGGGACCCGCCGCGGTGATCAGCGCCTCCGGCTGGGCACCCTCAACGCGGCCGGCAGCGCTCTCTACGCGGAGCGCGACGGCCACCCGCGGGCGTTCCTGGCCGGCACCGGGCTGCTGACCGCGATCGAACGGGTCTTCTACCAGCACGATCTCGGTGGCAGCGACGCGACGGGTCCCGAGGCATCGCTGCCGCCGTTCCCCCGCGCGTCTCAGCGGGCAGTGGTGCGCGCGCGGAGGGCAGCGATGCGCTCTTCCGCCCGCGCCGCGCTGCGCTCGCGCAGCACGTGGTGCAGGACCCGAGCGCGCACGCTGTCGAGCGGCGGAGTGCGGGAGGGGACGCGCTCGTGGATCCAGACCAGGTGCAGCCCGTAGCTCGATCGCAGCGGGCCGATCCACGTCCCGAGCGGGGCCTCTTCGAGGCCGGTGGAGAACCCGGGTCCGAAACGGCGGTCGAGCTCCGCGCTGGCGATCGGACCGAGGTCCGTGCCGACGAGGGACGCATCTCCCCGCGCGCGAGCGTCGGCGGGAAGGACGTGATCGCGGCGCAGCTCGTCGAGCAGCGCTTCCGCGTCGGCCTCGAGTGCAGCCCCGTGACCGTCGCGAGCGAGGTACACGTGAGTGAAGCGGACCAGCGCAGGCGCGCGGAACGCTTCGGCATGCGCGGCGAGGTACGCGCGCAGGTCGGCGTCGGTCGGCATGTCCGCGCCGTCGAGCCGCCCGGCCGCGAGGCGCATGATCTCCGCGAGATGGCGCCGCACGACGACGTCGCTGCGCTCGAGGCCGAGCCGCCGGGCCTCCTGCTCCAGGGCATCCCGCTCGCCACGCTCCTCGCCGACGAATCCGCCGAGGCGGACGAGGCGCTCGCGGACCGCCGGATCCTGGCGGTCGACTCCCAGCGCGAGAGCCTCGCGATAGAGCAGCTCCTCGTCGCTCGGCTCCGGTCCGCTCGGCGGCGCCGTCCGGGTGCGATCCGCGACCGCCTTCGCACCGAAGAGGAGCGCGCCGGCGAGGAGGAAGTGGAGCGCCGGTACGCGCAGGACTGATCGCATCGTCATCCGGCAGGCCCCAGGCGCCGGCCGCGGAGCAGCCAGCGGCGCGTGTGCGCCGTCCGGAAGAGGGCGCCCTCGACCGCGAACGTCACGTTGTGATCCTCGCGCGCCATGCGCGAGAAGTCGGCGGCGCGCGCGGCGAGGGCCATCGTGACCCCCGCTCGGCGCGTGGTGATCACGAGCGTACGGCGGCCGTCGCCGCGATCCTTGTAGACCAGCCGGCGGCCATGCCGGTGGAAGCCGCCGCGAGGGACGGTGATGGCGAGCACGTCGTCGTCGTCGGACAGGCGCACGGTGACCCCGTCGGTGGCGGGGTCGAGCACGCCCTGCAGGCGGCCGAGGCTGGCGCGCAGCACCAGCGTGTCGGTGTGGGGGCGCTTGCCGAACGCGAGCCTCGCGTGCAGGCGGCCGATCGCCTCGGGGCGATACCACACGGGCGAGCTCCACGCGCGCTCCTGGATCGTCGGTGAGAGGAACGGATCGTTCGTCGTGCCGAGGCAGCAGTCCGCGAACCCGGGTGCCGCCGTGGCAGCCTGCGCCGCGCAGTCGTCCGCGAACGGGTCGACGCCCGCCTGCTTGCAGACTCGCGTGCTCCAGCGGCAGCTCGGGTTCTCGAGCACGCGCGCGTAGTAGAAGGCGCGCTGCGCCGGGTCGAACTCGGGATCTTCCCACAGGGCGCACAGCTCGGCGGCGCCCGCTCCCAGCGGCTCGCACGTGGCGGGATCGACCCCCGCCCCGCTGCCGGCGTCGCCCGCGACGTCGAACACCCGCTCGTGCGTGGCAGCGCCCGCGTCGACCCAGCCCTTG
Source organism: uncultured delta proteobacterium (assembly GCA_963815115.1). Lineage (GTDB taxonomy): Bacteria > Desulfobacterota > Binatia > DP-6 > DP-6 > CAVQLX01. Next base: position 1,023,085 of record CAWFFN010000009.1, read on the forward strand.
ACGATCTGCACGCGCTGGAGGTCCGTGCCCGGGGCGGCCGCCGTGCCCGGATCCTTCTGCACCCAGACCGCGAAGCGCGGGCTCTTCGCGCCGCTCATCGTTCCGATCTCGCCGCCCATCGGCGTGCCGGTCGTGTAGGCACGCTCGACGAAGGCCGCGTCGCCGCACGACACGCCGTCGAGGGTGCCGGCAAAGAAGCGCACGATCGGTCGCGTGCCGCTGGTGGCGTACGTCTCCCGCCGGCGCAGGGCGGAGAAGATGGCGTCGCGCGAGTTCTCCTCGGCCCACACGACGGCGAGGCCCCCCGGGTTGGTGCGCAACTGCTGCGAGATCTGGGCGGCGGGCGACCCGTCCGAGCGCCCCTGGATACCCACCCAGTCGCGCTCCGCGGTGTTGCCGCCGGTGCCGTTGTGGGTGTCGGTGCTGCCGATGAAGCCGAAGCGGAAGGGATTCACGCCGAGCGTCTGCTCGAATGCGAGTCCGTCCTCGAGGGTCTCGCGCACGAGGTTCCGTCGCGGATACTGATCGATCGGCACGGCCGTCGCATCGGGTCCCTCATGCGGCCGGGCCTCCTGCTCGAAGGCGCACAGCTCGTCGGCGGCGCCGACGCCCACGCCGGCGAGGCGATCGAAGCGGCACTCCGAGCTGCCCTTCGCCTGGTGGAGCTCGACCAGCGGCTCGAGTGTCTGGCGCCTGAACGCCTCGGCCGCGTCGGCCGGATCGACGAACTGCTGGCCGCCGCTGAGATTCGGGTTGTGCGGGATGATCACCGCGTCGCACCCGTCGCCGGCGCCGAGGCACATGGTCTCGATCGCGTTCCACAGCCCGAGCAGGTCGCCGTCCTGGAACGTGTCGAGCTGGCTGGGCGCGAAGGGCGGCACGTGCGCGTTGCGGAAGATCACGTTGCGGTGGCGATGGCGGCCGATCGGGCTCGCCGTGTGCTCGTAGCCCACGAACGTCGTGAACCGGCAGGCGGAGCTCCGGTCGTAGGCTTCCTCCGCGGCCGCCTGCATCTCCTGCCACACCGAGATGGACGCCGCGTCGCAGTCGACGCCGGGAGTCGTCGAGCAGAAGGGCAGGGATCGGGGCGGATCCGGGATGCCGAGCGGGAAGAGCCACTGGATGGTCGTATTGAGCTCCTCGAGCGACGTGCGCTCGACCTGGCGCAGCAGCTGACAGGTCATCACGTCGAAGGCGGGCGATCCGGGCGTCGAGCACCGGTCGACCTCGCCGAAGAGCTCCGAATGATCGGTGACGGCCATGAAGTCGAGCGGGCGGTCGATGGTGGCGCTCCGGGTCTGTGCCTCGTCGGTGTCGGCGACGGGGATCGTCCCGCCGCGGGCGAATTCGTACGCGTCCCGCGGCCCGACACGCGTTCCGAAGATGTACGCGTCGGCCGAGAAGCGGGTATGCACGTGCAGGTCGCCGAAGAAGGGCTGTCGCAGCGGCGCGACGGCGGCGCACGGCTCGCGTGTCTCTGTACGTTGCCAAGGCGGTGTCGCCGCCCCCGCGAGGGTCTCGGCGAGAACGGCGAGCAGGACGAACCCGGGCCATCGCACGGCTGGATCTGTAACGCGAACGCGTCGAGCTTGTCGAGCAACTTGGCGAATGGCTAGGATGAGAGGCGTGCGTCTCCTGCTCGCGCTCGGCGTGCTCCTCGTGGCGGTGCCGCTCGCCGCACATCCCCTCGCGCCGGCGTTGCTCGAGATTCACGAGCTCGGAAGTGGCGCCGCCGAGGTCACCTGGAAGCTTCCCCGTACGCATCCCCTCGGTGCCGGTGCCGTCCCCCGTCTGCCGGAGGGCTGCCGTGCCGTGACGCCGGCGGCGACGGCCGGCGATGGCACGGGCGTGACGAGCCGCTGGCGGGTCGAATGCGGATCGGTGTCGCTCGCCGGCGAGCGGATCGGCGTCGACGATCTCACCGCGCTGCCGTCCGGCGCGGTGGTTCGCATCGTCTTCGCCGACGGCCGGGTCGCGGAGGGAATCCTCGCCGGAGACCGGGCGGACTTCGTCGTCCCGGCCGAGTCCCGACCGTGGGATGTCTTCGCGGCCTACGTGTGCCTCGGTGTCGGCCACATCCTCTCCGGGCCCGACCATCTCCTCTTCGTCTTCGGCCTCGTGCTCCTCGCCGGTGCGACGCGGCGGCTGCTGGCCACCGTGACGGCGTTCACCCTCGGGCACAGCGTGACGCTCACCGCCGCCGCCCTCGGCTTCGTCGCCGTGCCCGTGGCGCCGATCGAGGTGGCGATCGCCGCCAGCGTGTTCGTGCTCGCCGTGGAGCTCGCGCGCGGTCCGGGCTGCGCCAGCGCGATCCGCCGCCGGCCATGGGTGATGGCGTTCGCCTTCGGGCTCCTCCACGGACTCGGCTTCGCGGGCGCGCTCGCCGAGGCGGGGCTGCCCCGCGACGAGATCCCGCTCGCACTCCTCGGCTTCAATCTCGGGATCGAGGCGGGACAGGTGGCCTTCGTCGCCTGCGTGCTCGCCGCCGGTGCGGCACTCTGGCCCCTCGCCCGCCGGCTCCCGCCGTGGGGGCGGTGGGTGCCCGCGTATGCCATGGGGTCGCTGGCCGCCTTCTGGTGGATCGAGCGCACGGCGGCGCTGCTTCGCTAGACGAACGCCCGAGACTCCGTCTCGGGTCGGAACGCAGAGCCGAGCGTGAGACTCGATGAGCAGTGCCGCTGGCGTCCGCCCGATCCACCGAACGCCACGCGCTCTCCTCCGCTTCCGCCCCGAGACCAGGTCTCGGGGCGCTCTGATCTACCGTCCCGAGATCGGATTCTCGGGCTCGCCCGCGCAATGGGCGCAGCGGCAGAGCGCGCGCAGCTCCTCGGTGAGCAGCACCGTCTCGTGGCCGTCGGCCCAGCGCAGGAAGATGCTCTGCTCGCCCATCAGCTCGGCGCGGATCGGCTGCTCGGCAGCGGGAGTCGGCGGAATCGCCCGGTCGCCAGCCGAGCAGACATCGCACGGGCAGGCGCGGCGGATCATGCGGTGGGGCAGGATGCTGTCGTGTCCGTCGCCCCACTCGATGCCGAGGGCGTAGCGCCCGACCTCCTTCAGACTCACCACCCGCGTGCTCTCGGCCATGACCTCCGGGTAGACGAGGTGGGGATCGACGTCAAAGGGTACTGGGCGCCGCGGTCGATGGGCGTCCGATTAGGTCAGATGATTGACAGCGTGACTCGCGGCGCGGTAGGGCTCGGACACCTGGGAGGATGCCACAGATGCCCATCACCGAGCTTGCCGACGCCGACGGCCACATCATCGAGCCTGGCGACCTCTGGGTCGAGCGCTTGCCGCGCGACCTGCGCGCGATGGCGCCGCGCTTCTATCGCGACGAGGAGGGACGGTTTCACCAGTGCATCTACGGCATCGACGTCGGGAACCTCGAGGTGATGTACGGCGGCATGCGGCCGAGCGACATGCTGCAGAGCATGGGGCTGGCGTGCGCCATGGGCATGCCCCTCGAACGGGTCTTCGCCAGCGACGAGCGCGAGCGCTTCACGATCCTCGACGCGCCCCGCTGGGCGCTGGACGGCCGCGAGCGCCTGGCCTTCAATACGCGGAACAGGGTGGGGCGCGCCGTGCTGTTCCCGACGTTCATGCTGTCGGGCGGCACCTTCCTGCCGCATCTCGCGCCCGCCGTGTGCCGGGTCTACAACGACTGGATGGCGCACGACTACTGCGCCGGCTCGGGCGGCCGACTCATTCCCGCCGCCGCGCTGCCGACCATCGACGTGGACGCCTCGGTCGCCGAGGTGAGACGCACGGCCGCGCTGGGCTTCCCGGTGGCGTTCATCCGCACCAACTCCGTGCACGGCAAGAAGTACTCCGATCGCAGCTTCGATCCGCTGTGGCAGGCGATCGTCGACACCGGCATCAAGCTCGGCCTGCACCCGCTGCCGATGTGGGACCAGGACGGCGTCGCCAAGGGCTACCGCCTCCCCGACATCATGGCGGCGTCGTGTCTCGGCTTTCCCATGGACATGATCCACACCCTGTACGACATGATGTGGGGCGGGGTGTTCGACCGCTTCCCCACCATGCCGACGATGATCCTCGAGGCCGGCGTCGGCTGGCTGCCGTCGATGTTCGAGCGCTTCGAGGAGCACCGCGAGATGTTCGGCCGGATCAAGGCGCCCGAGTGGAAGACCCCGGCCATGGAGATCTTCCTGCGCCAGATGATGGTGACCGTCGAGGCCTGCGAGGAGACCGATCTCAGGATCGCGCTCGAGTTCCTGCCCGCCGATCACGTTGCCGTGGCGTCCGACTGGCCGCACTACGACGGCACGCCCGAGCTGCTCGCGGGCTTCGAGCGTGCCACTGCCGAGGCCGGGATCGGCCCCGAGGATGCGCAGACGCTCGCCACGGGAACGCTCGAGAAGTGGTTTCCGAGCCACTGAGCGACGCGCGTCGATGATCTACGGGCTGACCGCTCACGCCGCTGCGGCCCCGGACCGCAGCGCGCTGGTGTGCGGGATGCGGCGGCTCACCTACGGTGAGCTCGACGGCTGGGTCAACCGCATCGCGCACGTGCTCGCGGCGCGCGGTCTCGGTCCGGGCGGGCGCGTGGCGATCCTCCTTCCGAACGGTCCCGAGTTCCTCGCCGTCACGCACGCGGCTGCGAAGCTCGGCGCGCTCGCGGTCCCCATCAACTGGCGCTGGCGCCGTGGCGAGATCGCCTACGTGCTCGAGGACGCGGCGCCCGACGTGCTCGTGCTGGACCGCGCGTTCCTGGAGGAGGGCGCGCCGGCGCGCGCGGCGGCGGGACGGCCGGCGGCGGACCGCTGCCTGGTGGTCGGCGGCGGCGCCGATCTGCCGTCCTTCGAGGACGCCGTCGCGGCGGCGCCGGACACGCCGCCCGCCGCCGCGCTCCCGACCGGGGGCTTCAACGTGCTCGTCTACACGTCCGGCACCACGGGCCGCCCCAAGGGCGTCGTGCACCCGACGTTCGATCCCGCGGCCGGCTTCGAGGCGCAGAAGCGGCTCGTCGACATGTGGGGATTCCGCACCGACGACGTCCACCTGGTGGTCGGACCGATGTATCACACCATGCCGAACGCCTACGCGGCCCAGCATCTCTTCGTGGGCGCCACCGTGGTGATCATGCCACGCTTCGACGCCGAGGAGTGCCTGCGCGCCATCGCCGCCGAGCGCGTGACGACGAGCAGCATGGTGCCCGCGCACTTCATCCGCATCGTCGAGCTGCCGCCCGGCGTGCGCTCCGGTCACGATCTCTCGAGCGTGCGCAAGATCCTGCACGCGGCGGCGCCATGCCCGCCGGAGGTGAAGCGGCGCATCATGGAGGTCTTTCCTCCCGACACGATCTGGGAGTTCTACGGAGCCAGCGAGGGACCGGGGACGATCATCAGCCCGTCGGAGTGGCTCGAGCGGCCCGGCAGCGTCGGCCGTCCGTGGCCCGGCGTCACCGTGAAGATCCTCGACGACGACGGTGGGGAGCTGGCGTCGGGCGAGGTCGGGACGATCTACCTGTCGACGCTCGGCAGCAGGAAGTTCTCCTACCGCAACGCGCCGGAGAAGACGGCGGCCGCGTTCCGGGGCGACTTCTTCACCGTCGGCGACATGGGCTGGCTCGACGACGCCGGCTACCTCTACATCGCCGATCGGCGCACCGACATGGTGATCTCGGGCGGCGTCAACATCTATCCCGCCGAGATCGAGGCCACGCTGCTCGCGCATCCCGCCGTCGTCGACGCCGCCGTCTTCGGCGTTCCCGACGAGCGCTGGGGCGAGTCGCTGCGGGCGGTGGTCGAGCCGCGCCCCGGGAACGAGCTCAGCGCGGAGTCGCTCCAGGCCTGGTGCCGCGAGCGACTCGCCGACTACAAGACGCCGCGCAGCGTGGAGCTCGTCGCCGAGCTCCCGCGGGATCCGAACGGCAAGGTGCTCAAGCGCCAGCTCCGCGAGCCGTTCTGGGCGGGGCAGGCGCGCCGGGTGTGAGACCTTCCGGCGCGCGCGGGAGGAGCCCGCCCTTCTGTCGCCGTTCGGCTTTCAAAAGCGCCCTCTGCAGTCACTTGCCCGTCCATCTGGGAAACGGTGGATCAGGGGAGAAATCGTATGCGCCCAGCGAGAATGGCAACGAGGGATTGGGTGCGCGGTCTACTCCGGGCGTACACCGCGGCGCTCAGATGCACATCGATCGGGCCGGCCCGCAGGAGTCGACGACCGACCGGATTCAGCTGAACCGGGACCCTCGTCCGATAGTCGTTCGTCGGGCGAAGGATGCCGCGTGCCGTTCTGGTCACGAACGACGGCTCTGCGGTCCCGGACACCACGGCGCCGCGCAGGACGAGCTTCAGCTTCTCCCCCGCTCCCTGGCGCGGGAACTCCACCGAGACCATCGCGCGTTTCCGCGTCGTGGACTGATCGCCGAGCCCGCGACAGCACGGAGCGTATAGCTCGGCGAGCCCGAGCCGCTCGGCCTCTTCGGAGGCGCCCCACCCGGGATACCCTGCTACGAGCCGGTCGCCGGCGAGGTCGACGGCGCAAATCCCGAAACCGGCAGTGGCCGATGCCTCGGGCACCAACATCGCCTTCAAGGCGCCGGTCGCGGAGTCATAGACGGCGACGCCGGCCCGGCCTCCCACGACCGCTTGCCCGCCTCCCATTCGCACGCAACTTCCGAAGGACGTGATCAGGGGGCACGTCGACCCGACCACACACCGACGCCCGGGAACACGCGGGGGCTGCTCGAGGGCGCCCAACGAGGCGCCCGTCGTAGTATCGAAGAGGTATGCGCGTCCGCTGGTATTCAGCGGAGCGAACCGCCCGGCGTCCGGCGCGCCGACCAGGACACGGTCACCAGCGACGGCGACGCTGGCCCCGAAGCCATCGCCGCTCTGTGGCTCGGGACTGCTGAGCGTTCGCAACGCAGCGCCGCTGCGAACATCGAAAAGGTTCACCAGACCCGAGATCGGGACGCCGCGCTCGCTTCGGGCCGGCACCCCGACGGCGATCGTCTGCTCATCGAGCCCGACGGATGACCCGGAACCCCCGATTCTCAGCAGTCTGCTCCAGGTCCCGATGTCGAGGACGTCGACGACCCCCGCGGTCCGCCCGAAGAAGGACCACCACACGACGGCCACGTGGGACCCCGACACGGCCAGGTCGGAAGCCGTCGAGTACCCTGCAGGGCCGTCGATCATTCGCTCGAGCTGGCCGCTGGCGAGGTCGATGACGGAGAGGCCGCTGGTGGTCGCGACCAGGATCGATCCCCCGACGACCGCGATCGCCTCTCCGAAGCGATGCTCCCCACCCACGATCGGAGCAGGATCGAAGATCGTTCGTTGCAGGGCACCGGACTCCGCGTCAAACACGTGGAGTGCGCCCGCCGAGGTGTTCACCAGGACTCCGGCGACCGGCACGGCGACGACGGCGCTCGGCTCGCTCACGACGAGGACTCGATCGTCGAGGTCGACGGCGTGACCGAACTCCTGGAGTCCGAACCCGAAGCGCGGATGGTCGAGGGGGCTGGACAACCTCAGGACCTGCGCCTGCGGGGCAGAGACTGGTGCGATGATCAGGCCGGCCGCCAACCCCAGCGTCAGCGCCTGTCCGGCGCGCCGACGGAGGGGCGAGGCGGAGGGACCATGCCCGCTTGTCATAATGGGGCATAGTTTTGTCATTGCAAACCGACTCTGACAAGCAGGATTTTCACCGCATCGACGGTGCGTGCTCGCACGAACGCCGGCCTCTGAATGACAGCGGCCGGCTGACATCGCCGGAGCGGCCGCCCGCCGCCTCCAGGGGGTGACGACCGTCGCAGGCCACGGGCACGCTCACCGCAAGACATCGCCTTGTTCTTCGGCTGCCCCAGGACAAGCCGGCGCTCGGTTTGATGGGAGCGCCACCGTCGTGTTACCCGAGCGACCGCGAACCTCACGTGAAGCTCTCGCGCACGGTACTCCCGCGGGCACAGGGCCTCGCGCTGATCGCTCCCCTGCTCGCCACGCTCGCGGTGTGGGCACCGCTCCGCAACGACTACTTCCACGGCGACGACTTCTTCCACCTCTACGACATCGTCACGCTGCCGCTGCGGCACCTGCTCGGCCAGGTCTGGGGCGGGCATTTGCTGGTTCTCTACAATGCCGCCTTCTGGAGCATGTTCCAGCTCTTCGGCACCGACCCGCGCGGGTACGCGTGGACGGTGCTGGCCACTCACCTGGTGAACACCGCGCTCCTCTTCCACGTCATCCGACAGATGACCTGGCCTTTCGGCGGCGTGGCGCTCGCGTGCTTCGGCGCCATGCTCTGGGGAACCTGTCCCACCCTCGCGGGAGCTCTCGGCTGGTACTCGGTCTACCCTCAGGTGCTCCTCACCACGCTCGTGCTGAGCGTCCTCTGGAGCTTCGGACGCCTGCTCCGGACCGGAGCACCGCTCTCGGCGAGCACCGCCGTCGTGTGGGCGGCCGTGCTCGCCGGCGGCGCCACGTGCTTTGGCACGGGGCTCGGCGTTGCGGCTGCCTTTCCACTGGTGGTGTCGGTTGCGTTGCCCCGGAGCCGGCTGCCACGACGCAGCACGCTCGTGCTCGTCGGCGGCGCCGTCCTCACGGTTGCCGGCTACCGGCTTGCGCTCATGCGCTCTGCCGACGTGGTGCCGGAGGCAAGCGCGGCATTCTCGCTGCCCTCCACCCCGGCACTCCTGACCGCCGCGCTCGGACTCGCGACGCATCTCGTCGGGTTCGGGGGGGCTGCCCTCCTGCTCGACGGGCTCGGCGGCCATCAGCGATTGCCGGACTGGATACAGATCGCCGGCGCCAGCACGCTGCTGCTCCTGGTCGTCGCCGCCTGCGCCAGCACGGACCTGACCGGCCGCCGTCGCCTCGTCGCGCTCGCGCTCCTTGCCGGCAGCGCCTACGGGGTGGTCGCGGCCGGACGATCGGCCGTCTACGCGGCCGCCCGCGTGCCGCTCACGATGGCGGCCAGGGCCGAGCGCTACCACTACCTCCCGCTGGCGCTGGTGACGCTCCTCCTGTGCGTCGCGCTGGCGGAGCTCGCCCGCCGCGGAAGAGCCGCATCCCGCGCCGTTTCCGCCGCGGTCGGTCTCTGGATGCTCTCCCGGCTGGTCATGCTCGCCCTCTTCCCCGTCCCGCTCGAGCTGGCCGATCTGCAGCGCGCGGCGGTGTCGGCGGTGCTGCGGAGCGTCCGGGACCAGGCCGCCCGCACGCCGCCGGGCGAGGCGGTGGTGATCGAGAACCGCCCGTTCGGAGCGAGCCTCTTCCTCCCGGCCCTCATGCCCGGCAACGCCGCGGTGTTCCTGGTCTTCTCCTCCGAGAACGCCGTCGACGGACGCCCCGTGCGGTTCGTCGTCTCCCAGGAGGAGTGGCAGCGAGCACAGGCGCGTGGAGGCCGCATCGCCGAGCTGCTCGTGCGGCCCTGAGCTACCGCTCCCGATGCGACGAGCGGTATAGGTCCTCATGCTCGTCCGGCTCCTCGTCGTCGCCCTCGCGCTTCTCAACGTGCCGGCGCATGCCGAGCATGTGGCGCTCGGGTCCGGTGGCCTCGACGGCCTCATCGTCCCCCACCGGGGCCGTGCCATGAGTGCGACCAGCGCCGATCCGACCGGGGGGAACCAGGACTTCCGGATCATTCCCCCGGGCGACACCCTGACGATCCTCGACTACAGGGGCGCCGGCATCATCCGGCGCCTGCACATGACCTTCACTCCGCGCCCGCCGCTGGCAACGCCCGAGCAGACCGTCAGCGCCCACCGGCAGGTGATCCTGCGGATGTACTGGGACGACGAGAAGAGCCCGAGCGTCGAGGTGCCGCTGGGTGACTTCTTCGGCGTGGGCTTCGGCGAGCAGCGCGACTACGTCTCCCTGCCGCTGTCGGTGACCAGCGGGGGCTACAACTCGTACTGGCCGATGCCCTTCCGCCGGGCCGCCCGCATGACGCTCACCAACCTGGGCAAGGACGGATTCATGGCTTTCTGGAACATCGATTTCACGGCCCGGCGCGCGTTGCCGAAGACCGTCCTGCTCTTTCACGCCCAGTGGCGTCGCGAAAACCCGACCACCGTCGGCCAGAGCTACACGATCCTCGAAGCGCGAGGCGCCGGTCAGTACGCCGGCACCGCGCTGTTCATGCGCGGCCTCGCTCCGATCCCGTTCGGCTTCCCATTGTTTTTTCTCGAGGGCGACGAGCGCGTCGTCGTCGACGGCGACGCTACGCCGGCGGTCGCTGGCACCGGCACCGAGGACTACTGCAACGGCGGCTGGTACTTCGAGCACGGACCGGTCGCCGGTCCCTACGCGGGCGCGGTCATCGTCGATCCGGTCGCGTCGCGCGTGAGCTGCTATCGCTGGCACATCGAGGATGCCATGCCGTTCCGGAAGTCGATCAGCATCACGATCGAGCACGGCCCGACGAACAACATGAACGCCGACTACTCGAGCGTCGCCTATTTCTATCAACGCGAACCCCACGCGCCATTCCCGCCGCTGCCGGACGCGGCCGGGCTGCTGCCGTAGGTGATGACCTACCCCAGCATGATCATGCCGCCGTCGACCACCAGCACCTGCCCGGTCATCATGTCGGAGTCCTCGGACGCGAGGAAGACGGCGGTACCCGCCAGATCCTGCGGCTGCAGAGGCTTGCGCAGCGCGCTGAACATGACCAGCGGTCCCAGGATCTCCTCGGGGACGATCTTCTTGGTGGCCTCGGTCATGGTGACGCCGGGTGCGATGGCATTCACGTTGATGCCCCAGGGACCGAGCGCGCCGGCCATGTACTTGGTGAGTCCCGAGACGCCGATCTTGGCCACGCTGTAGTGGAAGGGCGGCATCGGCAGGTCGGGGTTCTCGGTCTCGACCATGCCGACGTTGCCGAGGTAGGCCGCGGTGGACGACTGGTGGATGATCTTCCCGCGGTGCTGGCGCTTCATGTGCCGCTCGACGGCGCGGCTCATCAGCCAGGCGCCGGTGAGGTTCACGGAGAGCACGCGATTGAAGTAGGCGAGCGAGTTCTCGGTGCGATCGAGGTCGTAGTAGATGGCAGCGTTGTTGATCAGGATGTCGACGCCGCCGAAGCGTTCGACGGTTCGCGCCACGACCTCGTGCGTGCTCGCCTCGTCGGAGACGTCGAGCCGCAGCGCGACCGCGTCGGGGCCGAGGCCACGGCATTCCGCCGCGACGCCCTCCGCCCCGTCCTCGCGCAGGTCGGCGACGACCACCTGCGCCCCTTCGCGTGCGAAGCGCAGCGCGTAGGCCTTGCCGATGCCCTGCGCCGCGCCGGTGATGATGGCCGTCTTGCCCGCAAGTCGCATGCGGGCGGCGGTACCACCCGGGCGAAAACGCTGTCAACGATCGCCGGCTACCAGAGATGCTCTTCGCGTTCCGCGTCCCTCTCGAGCGCGTCCTCGAGCGTCTCGAACGAGATGGTCCGGAAGCGGTTCAGGCGCGACGGGATGTGGGAAACCGGCCAGTCGATCTCGAGCTCGCCGGCGTGGTTGACGCGGTGTTCCGGCGGAGCCGGACCGTCCGTGTAGGCCGGGTCCATCGCCGGATCGAGCGGCTTGAGAGGGTAGAGCGAGCAGTTGGACATCATCGCAACGCCCTCCTCGGGGTGCTCTCGCCACAACGTAGCCCACAATGCCGGCGACACTCAAGCGGCTTTCGCATTCCCTTGACTCCCGGATGGCAGGCTGCTCCACACTCTGACGCCCACAGGAGGAGCGACATGACCGACGCGAGCCGCGAGTTCCGCACCATAGCCGCCGGGCGGGCAGCGCCCGCCGCCCCCGTCGACGACTACCTGGCGGAACTCGACCGGCTGATCGCCGCGCACGACTACTTCGCCCAGGACCGGGTGATCCCCGCCATCGGGTGCGGCATCGCGTCGCGCGAGGTGGTGCAGAAGGTGGCCCTCGAGTTCTACACCCTCGGCAAGTGGATGACGCCCGAGTTCTCGATGCTGATCGCGAACGCGCCCGATGCCTACGCGTTCACGATGGAGGACTCGGTCCACTATCATCACTGGGCGCAGAACTTCGCCGACGAGGCGGGCTACCTGCGCGACCCGAACCACGTGCAGATGAAGGTCGACTTCTGCCACCAGCTCGGGCTCACCGACGACGACATCAGGCGCTACCAGCCGCTGCCCGAGACCATCGCCATGACGTGCACGATGCTCTACTACGTCCGCCGCTCGTACGAGGAAGGCCTCGCCGTCTTCGGCTACGCCGGCGAGCGCGTCGCCGCCGGCAGCGGGTACGCCAAGACGCTGTACGATGGCCTGCGGACCCACTACGGCGTGGGCGTCAAGAACTTCGAGGTCCACGCCTACGCCGAGCCGGACCACGGGCAGAAGGCCGCCGATCTCTTCCGGCTCGTCGTCGAGACGAGAACGGCTCAGGAGCGCTGCCGCGACGCCATCCGCAACTACCTGCTGGTAGCCGAGGCTCGGGTCCGCACGATGAACAGCTGGGTCGCGTGAGTCCCGACGCTCGGCGCGCGCGCCGCCCCGGGCGGCCCGCCGGAGCGAGCGGCGATCGGACCCGGGAACGGGTGCTCCGCGCTGGCGTCGCCATATTCGGACGCCAGGGCCTGGCCGGCACCTCGGTGCGGGACATCGCGCGCCACGCCCGGATCCGCGTCTCGAGCCTCTACCACTACTTTCCTTCCAAGGAGGCGCTCTACGGCGCCGTCCAGGAGCGCGTGCACGGACAGGTGCGCGAGCTGGTCGTCTCCGCCCTCGGTCAGGGTCTGGACCTGCGGGAAACCACCCGGGCCGCGGTCGGCAGGCTCTTCGATCTCTTTCTCGCCAACCCCTCGTTCGTGCAGCTCGGCTACCGGACGGCGCTGGAGAGCCCATCGCGGTTCGGCGCCGAACGGCGGATCGCGGATCGCTGGCTCGGCCTCCTCGACGGGGTGCTGAGGCCGGCGCAGGAGCGGGGCGAGATCAAAGGCATCGATCCCGTGCTGTTCATGGTGACGATCGACGGGCTGGTACACTGGCACATCGTCAACGACGGGCTCTACCGCCAGCTGCTCGGCCAAGGCCTCGACGATGCCGACGTCGCCCGGCGGGTCCGCGAGCACGTCATCACCGTGGCACTGCGCACCCTGGGACTCGAATGAGGCAGGGCTCAGGGCAGACCTTGACACGGGGCGTCGGACGGTTATTCTATCGAACGATCGTTCGATTACGGAGAGAGAAAGTGCCCAACCTCGTGGACATGACCCTGATGCTGCGCCCGTTCTTCTGGCTGATGGTGGGGATTGCCGGGCTGGCACCCGTTGCCATCGCCGTGGCCCGCCGGTTCGCGCCGCCCGTCTCCTGAGTGGCCTCAGGACGCCCGCGCCTGCCGGGCGCGGAACCTGATCGCCAGCCGGCCGGGGACGCGGAAGAGCGACGGTCCCCATTCGACCGCGCCCGATTCGAGCGCCAGGTCGTCGAAGCGGCGGACGAGCTCGCCGATGGCGACCTGGGCTTCCGTCCGGGCCAGGTGGGCGCCCAGGCAGTAGTGGGGGCCGCCACCGAAGGCGAGATGGTCGTTCGGGGTGCGCTCGATGTCGAAGCGGTCCGGATCGGGAAAGCGAGCGGGGTCTCGGTTGGCGGCGGCGAGCATGCCCCACACCTTCGCGTCCTTCGGCACCATCTTGCCGCCGAACTGGACGTCGGCGTGCAGCACGCGCGCGGTGAGGATGATCGGACCGTCGAAGCGTAGGCACTCCTCGACCGCGCTGACGATCAGCCCGGGACGCGCCCGCAGCTTCGCCAGCTCGCCGCCGTGCAGGATCAGCTGGCGCACGCCGTTGCCGATCAGACCGATGGTGGTCTCGAAGCCGGCGATGAGGAGGCCGATGGCCTGGGACAGGAGCTCGAGCGGGTCGAGCCGATCCCCTGCCTCCTCGGCGCGGATGAGCGCGCTCAGCAGGTCGTCCGTCAGGCTGGTGCGCCGCGCCTCGACGAGCTCCTGGAAGTAGGCGGCGAGCGACATCGCCGCCGTCGTCGCCTCGGCGACCACCTCGGGTGGCGCCACGCCCGCCGCGAGCCCGAAGGTGGCCTTGGCGGTCCACTCGGTGAAGCGGGCGCGGTCCTCGATCGGAACGCCCATCATCTGGCAGATCAGCGTCGACGGCACCGGCAGGGCCAGGTCGGCGATGACGTCCATGCGGCCGTGCGGCGCCACCCGGTCGAGGCATTCGTCCACCACCCGCTCGATGTCGACGCGCCAGCCGCCCACTGCCCGGGGCGTGAAGCCGTGGCTCACCAGCTTGCGCAGCCGCGTGTGGGTCGGCGGGTCCTGCTGCAGCATGAACAGCCGCGGTCCGGCCTGCTGCTCGTCGACTCCCGGCAGCTCGCCATCCTTCGTCCGCACGCCGGCCGGCACGTCGTGCAGCAGGCGATCGACGTCGGCATAGCGCGTGAGCCGCCAGATGCCGATCGGCGTCTCGTTCACGGGGTCGATCTCGCGCAGACGCGCGAGGAAGGGGTAGGGATCATCGCGCACCGCCGGATCGAACGGGTCGACGCCCCGCCAGGGGTCGTCCGCCTGCGCCGTCGTCATGCATGACGGCTATGGCGCGGATCGCGAGGAGTCAATGCAGCCGAGAACGCTGCCGAGCGTCCGGCAACGCCGGTGAAAGGGGCGAATTGACTACATGGCGGAAGACAAGGTAGCAGACTCGCAGCAACAAAGGCGGGACAGCAGATCTCTCACTGACCGAGCACGGCAGAGCACGGTGGGAGGACGGATGACCATCCCCTTCGCTGTTCGCGGTCCCGCACGCCGTTGTTTTGGGTTGCTCGTCGCGCTGTGCGTGGCAGCGTCACACGGAGTGACGTTCGCGTCCGGCGAGGACAGTCTTGCGAAGCACCTGCGGATGCAGGCGGATTCCTTGCGGCACGAGAAGACGCTGACGCGCGCGCAACAGAGGACCGATTCGGTACTCCGTCCATATGCGTGGCCGAAGCTCTCGCCCCAGCGACAGCCGGACGTCTCATCACCCTCGTCCCTGATCCTGCCATGGCGAAATGCAGGAAGGCTCCACGTCCTCGTGCAGACCAGAGGAACCGCCTCGGACAGTGCCGCGCTTCTTGCGGGCGCTGGGCTCGACATCGAGCTCGGCAACGACTCGTTCCACCTCGTGCAGGGCTGGATCCCCGAAGGCGGACTCGCCACGCTCGCGGCCCTGGAAGTGGTTCAGGGGATCACTCCCGCATGGCCTCCGGAGCCCAGTACCGGAAGGGTGACCAGTGAGGGCGACCCGGCTTCACGCGCCGATCTCGTACGCCAACAGGGGTACGATGGGTCCGGCGTCGTCTTCGGAGTGATCTCGAACGGCGTCGACAGCCTCGCGGCCAGCCAGGCGTCAGGAGACCTTGCGTCGGTGGCGGTTCCTCCCGATACGCGCTGCAAGCGCGGGAGTGGCGACGAGGGTACCGCGATGCTCGAGATCGTGCACGATCTCGCTCCTGGCGCGGCCCTCCTGTTCTCCGGGCCTGCGACCAGCCTCGAGATGGTCGACACGATTGCCTGTCTGGTTTCCGCTCACGCGAAGGTCATCGTCGACGACGTGGTGTTCTTTGGTGAGCCGTTCTTCCAGGACGGCCCGGTCGCGCAGGCGGCCGCGACCGCGGTTGCGGCTGGAGCTTCGTACCACACCTCGGCTTCGAACTATGGGGCCGGTAAGTATCTCGCTGAAAACTATCGGCCTGGTCCGAGCGGATTCCACGACTTCGATCCCGGTGCGGCCCAGGACATCGTGGACCGCGTGGTCGTCGGCCCGGGGGGACTGCTCAGATGCTTCCTCCAGTGGGCCGACCCGTTCGGTGGCTCCTACAACGACTACGATTTGATGGTCGTGAATCCGAGCACCGGCAGTGTCCTGGCTTCGAGCACGAACCCACAGACGGGCTTTCAGAACCCGTCGGAGATGGTGGCTTTTGGAAACCCACTCGGGACCTCGGTGTTGGTGGGCGTCGTCATCCGCTTGTTCGCGGGCTCTTCCAGGGCCCTCAAGATGTTCTGTCCAGACTTCCCCCTGCAGTACTCCAGCGCACAGTTCGGCATCTCCGGCCAGGCAGCTCGACCAGACGTGATCACCGTCGCCGCCCTCGATGCACACGATGCCGGCCTGAACGATGTCGAGCCGTTCAGCACCCAGGGCCCGAGCCCGATCTTCTTCCCCAGCGCCATCACCCGCCCGAAACCCGATCTGACCGCCTTCGACGGAGTTTCCACGACGCTGTCACACTTCAACCCGTTCTTCGGGACATCAGCGGCAGCCCCTCATTCCGCGGCCGTGGCCGCCCTCCTGTTGAGCAAGAACCCCGCGCTCTCGCCGGCTCAGCTCCAGGGCATCCTGACCTCCACGGCGGTCGACATCGCATCCCCGGGGTTCGACAACAGGACGGGGTTCGGACGCATCGATGCTCTGGCGGCGGCCAATGCGGTCAGCCTCCCGACGCCCGCACCTGGATGCTCGGTGGGTAGCTGCGACGACGGGAACTTCTGCACGGACGACTCGTGCGACCCATCGACCGGCTGCCAGCACGTAGCGAACGGTGCATCGTGTAGTGACGGTGTGCCGTGCACGGTGCCCGACAGGTGCGGCGGCGGTCAGTGTCAGCCGGGAGCGTTCGTGACCGCCGCATCGGTGAGCACGCTCATCACGGCCGGCGTGAACGCGTCCTTGGCTCACTGCGCGACCGACAAGCGGAGCGTCGTGAAGAAGGTGACGACTCCTCTCGTGAAGGCAGCCAAGTCCTTCTCTCTTGCCGAGCTGGCGGGCGCTGGAACGAAGAAATGGACCAAGAAGGTGTCGGAGGCAGAGAAGTCGATCGGAACCGCCAGGTCGAAGCTCACGAAGGTTCAGGCCAAGCTCTCGGCATCATGTGTCGACGATCTCGGGCAGGCAATCGCCGCCGGCAGCCTCGGAGATGCTTGCCTCAGATGAGCTGGCGCAGTCGTCATCTCACGGGGTCGATGCGGACCGGACGCTCAGGCTACGCCGACAGACCGAAGGCGCGTGCTGCGTTTTCGCCGAGGATCTTTCGCTTGCTCTCGTCCGGGATGGGCTGCTCCTCCAGACGTTCCATCCCCCACGGCCACGTGCCGTCGGGATGCGGATAGTCGGTGTTGAAGGTGAAGTTGTCGTCGCCGGTGAGCGCGACGGCGGCGGGCAGCGTGCGTTCATCGCCGCGGCAGGCGACGAACACGTTGCGCCGGAAGTACTCCGTCGGTCGCATCTTCAGATTCGGGTGCTCGGCGTTGCCCGAGAAGTCCCAGTGCTGCTCCATGCGCTGGAGCAGGTAGGGCACCCACCCGGCATCGGCCTCGACGTGCACGACGCGCAGCCGCGGAAAGCGCTCGAAGACCCCGTACCAGATGAGGCCGACCATCGCCGCCATGGCCTCGAAGGGATGCGCGATGATGTGCCCGCTGGTGTGGGTGTCGAGCCGCTTGCCGAACGAGGGGAGGTGGGGCGACCCGGAGTCGTGGATGGAGAGCGGCACGCCGAGTCGCTCGACCTCGGCCCACAGCGGCGCGTGGTCGTCGTGGTAGAGGTTGCGGCCGCAGATCGGGTTGGGCCGGAGGTAGTAGGCGGCGGCCCCTCGCGCCGCGGTCCGCCGCGCCTCCTCGATGGCGAGGTCGACCGCCTGCAGCGGCAGGATGGCGGCCCAGCGCAGGCGGTCGGGCGCCGCCGCGCAATACCTCGCGCTCCAGTCGTTGTAGGCGCGACAGCACGCCGCGAGCAGTTCCACGTCCTCGAACGCCCTGCCGAGCATCTGCCCTCCGGACGTCGGATAGAGGACCTGCACGTCGACGCCGTGCTCGTCCATGTCGGCCAGGCGCGCCGGAGCGCCGAAGCCCGCTTGCCGCAGCCGCCCGAAGCGTTCCATGCCGCGACGGAGCGCGGCCAGGAACTCCGGCGAGTGGAAGCGGTAGCCGCTCTCCTCGTCGGTGAAGGGCTCGCCCTCGACCATCATCGTGCGGGTCCCGTGATAGTCGCCGAGCCGGGGTGCACGATCGCGGAACGGCGGCTCGACGTGCTCCACCCAGAGGTCGAGCGGCTCGATCTGGTGGCAGTCGGTGTCGATCACCAGGCAGCCGTTGCGCATCGTCGCTCTCCTCTCACAGCTGGCGCGCGACCGCCTCGCAGAATCCGGTGCAGGAGGCGTCGCCGCCCTGATCCGGGGTGAGGTGGTCACCCGCGGCGTACACGCGCGCCACCGCCGTCTCGAGCCGCCGTGCGGCATCCCCGAGACCGAGGTACTCGAGCATCATCGCTGCCGACAGGATGGTCGCCGTGGGATTGATGGTGTTGCGGCCCGCGAGGTCGGGCGCGGTCCCGTGGACGGATTCGAAGTAGGCGTAGCCGTCGCCGTAGCAGCCGCTCGGGGCGAGCCCGAGGCCGCCGATGAGACCCGCCGCCGCGTCCGACAGGACATCGCCGTAGAGGTTCGGCATCACGACGACGTCGAGTGCGTGCGGCTCGGCCACCAGCCGCCGGGCGAAGTCGTCGACCAGGAAGGTCTCGAACGCCACGTCGGGATAGTCTGTGGCCACGTCGAGCGCGACCGTCCGGAAGAGCCCGTCGCTCTGCGGCAGCATGTTGTGCTTGGTGGCGCAGGTGACCTTCGGCGGGTGGCTGCGGCCGCCCTCCCGACGCCGGCGCGCGAGCTCGAACGCGAAGCGCACGACGCGCTCGGCTCCCGCCTCGGTGATGACCTTGAGCGCGAAGCGTCCGGGGCCGACGTCGGCGACCGGCTTGCGGAGCGTTGGGCTCGCGAGCGCGGCGGGGCGGAGCATCTCGAGGTCGCCCTCGACGCCGACGTAGAGGTCTTCCAGGTTCTCGCGGACGATGACGAAGTCGATGCCCTGCGGCCGCGCCAGCGGACTCCGGAATCCCGGCAGCCAGCGCGTCGGCCGGACGTTCGCGTAGGTCTGCTTGCCCCAGCGCAGGTAGAAGAGCGCCCAGGTGCTCGGGCCGCTCGTCGCCCCGAAGAGCGCCGTCGCCGATTCGTCGATGGCGCGCCGGGTGGCGGCGTGGTCCTCGATCGGCGGCCGTACCCATTCGAGATCCGGTGCGAGACGGTCGAGCAGGGCGACGGTCGGGCGCACCGCCTCGGGAGCCGCGTCGTCGCCCTCGATGACCACGACCCGCGGCATGTGCTATGCGGGCGAACCAGACGGGACGATCCCGCGTGGCGGTTCGGTGGGGGAGCGGGAGGGGCTGCCGCGATCACCGCCCATGCGCGGACCGTACGTCAGGAACGCCGTGCCGTACAAGAGCGTCGACAACACCGGGCCGGTGGCCTAGCATCACCGGCGCAGGAGAGGGAAGTGCCGACCATCGTCCGCGACGGAACGACGCTGGCCTACGAGGAACGTGGGACGGGCGAGCCGCCCTTCGTGTTCGTGCACGGCTGGACCTGTGATCGATCGTTCTTCGCGCCGCAGGCCGAGCATTTCGCGCGGCGCCACCGGGTCGTCTCCGTCGACCTGCGCGGCCACGGGGAGAGCGACAAGCCCGAGGGACCGTATTCCATCGCGACGTTCGCGGACGACATCGCCTACCTGATGGAGCGGCTCGGGCTCGGCAAGGCCGTCGCCGTCGGTCACAGCATGGGAGGCATCACGGTCCTCCAGCTGGCCGCCGCGCATCCGGACCGGGTCGCGGCCATCGTCATGGTCGAGCCGGCGCCGTTCTCGATTCCTCCCGAGGTGCGATCCGAGGTCGAGGCGCTCGCCGCCGCCATCGAAGCCGGCCAGGAGGAGCCGCGGCGCGGGTTCATCGTGAGCCGGTTCTTCCTGCCGACCTCCGACCCGACCCTGGTGGAACGGGTGCTCGGCGTGATGATGGCTGCACCCGACCACGTCGCGGCGGGCGCGATCCGTGCCGCCTTCGAGTTCGACGCGCCGGCGGCAGCGGCGCGCTGCAGGGTGCCAGCGCTCCACGTGGCCGGGACGCCGCCGTTCAACGAGCCGCATCGCATGTCACAGTGGCTGCCGACCGTCGTCAACGGATGGACCGTCGGTGCCGGCCACTTCAACCAGCTCGAGGCCCCCGAGCAGGTCACCGCGATGATCGAGGGCTTCCTGCGCCACCACGTGTGAGCCGTCGAGCCGCTCGCACGAACCGTCATCCGTAGTAGCGGATCTCGATCAGGTGGCGGTCCGGATCGAAGCAGTACACCGCCTTGCCCGCTCCCTTCGAGCCGGGCTCGTCTCCGGGACCCTGCATGCTCCCCACCGTCTGGAACGAGTCGCCGTATGGAACGCCCGCGTCTCGGATCCGGCGGAAGGCGTCGTCGAACTCCGGGCGCGTCATGGCGAAGGCGAGGTGCTCGCCCCCCTTCGTGCCCCAGGGCGCGAGCTGGAGCGTCGTGTCCGCGTTCACGCGGACGACGGAGAACGGATCGCGCTCTCCTTCGTGCACGAAACCGAGGACGGTGGTGTAGAACCGCAGGCTCTTCTCCCGGTCGTTCACCATCAGGATGAGATGGTCGAGGGTCACCGGCATCTCCGTGTCCTCCCGGCGTCACGCCGTCGGGCTTCGTGCCCGGCCCGGCCTCCCGCGCTCTCCCCGTCTCTCCTTGACAGGAGCGGAAGTGTTTCGCCATACCAGCCTCGATGCCTCCATCGAAAGACATGATCGGGCGCGAGCTTTCGACCGGCAGCGCAACCGTCGATGCGGCTCACGTCGCCGCCTTCGCGAAGGCGTTGCGCGACCCGCACCCCGCCTACCAGGGCCCCGACGCGACGACGGCGCCGCTCACCTATCCCATCGCGTTCATGACTCAGGCGCTCGCGGGCGGCTCGAGCGCGTTCCTCGAGCTGGGCCTCAACTTCATGACGCTGGTGCACGGCGAGCAGGAGTTCGAGTATCTGCGCCCTGTCCGGCTCGGCGAGACCCTCACGCTCACGGGTCGGGTCGGCGACATCTACGAGAAGACGGGCTCGAGCGGAACGCTCGACTTCGTGGTCCTGGAGACCGAGGCCACGGACGCGGATGGCAAGCGGGTCTTCTACTCGCGCAACACGCTCATCTCGAAGAGGATCTGACATGCCGCTCGACGCCAGGACCGTCCAGGTGGGCCAGGAGCTGCCAGCGCTCGACAAGGGCGCCATCACCAGGGAGATGCTGAAGGAATACGGTCCCGCCGCCGGCGATCCGAATCCGATGCATGTGGATGAGGAGTTTGCGAGGAATGCCGGCTACCCGGGTGTCTTCGCACACGGGATGCTCTCGATGGGGTACCTCGGGGAGTTCCTGGTGAACGCGGCCGGCGTCGGCAACGTCCGCAAGTTCCGCGCCCGCTTCGCCAAGCTCACCTGGCCGGGCGACATCATCACCTGCAAGGGCACCGTCACCGCGGTGCGCGACGACGACGGCGTGCGGCTCGTCGACTGCGACATCTGGACCGAGACGCAGACCGGCGAACGCAAGGTCGTCGGCAGCGCCACGCTCGCCCTGCCGCGCTACGTCGCCGCCCACGAGGTCCGCGGCGGGCGACCGTCATCGAAGCAGCACGTCCACCGCTGAATTCTTGGAGGCCAGGGCCGGGATCACGACATTCTGCAACCTGTCGATGTCGTCGGCGAGCTTCGTTGCGGCCACGTCGTCGAGAGGCCTGCCGGGGGCGGGAAACCGGATCAGGTACGTTGGTGTCGTGAGACAGTACCTCTTCACGGTATAGACGACGCCGGTCCCCGGTAGCTGCTTCCAGGCGTCGAGGAAGGCTCCGAGCTCCTCCTCGCTGGGGCACTGCCGCTCCTCGAGGACCTTCCTCGCGAGAGGAAGGTCCAGAGACTCGCGGAACTGCAGGCGGTTGCTCAACACCGTCCGAAGCGAGAGCAGCTGTTCGGGGGTGCACTTGCTCGGGCTCGCCTCGAGGCTGGCGAGCTGGTGCGACACGCCGCAGCGCGCCCAGCCTGCATCTGCGGTCGCGAGCGCCAGTAACGCCGCCAGCAGCACGGATCGGGAGCGGGACTGGAACATGGTCCTCCTCCTTTCCGGGGTCGGCGAAGCAGGTGCTGTGCCAGCCGTTTCCCGCGGGGACATGTCCCCAGAGGCTCGCAACCTTCGCCGTGCCACGCCCGCCTGCGTCGGCAGCTGCGTCACGAAACGAGAGCACCTGCTGTCGCGAAGCGCCACCCACCGACCGTTCCGTCGCGTTCTCATCGAACATGAGGCGAGATGGCGCCGTCGGCTGCCTTGCGCGATGCGACGGCGCACGCCCATCGGGCGGCTCGCTTCTTGACACGAGCCGACACGGTTCGCCATACGGATCCGAGTGCCGTCATCGCAGCACATGATCGTCTCCGACGGGCGGTAGGTGTCGGTGCGCGATACCGCCCGCCTGCGCAACCGCCACGCGGTGGCAGGCATCGGCCTGTCGCGCTTCGGGAAGGTGCCCGGCGTGAGCGCGATGGGCTTCTGCCTCGAGGCCGCCAAGCGCGCCATCGACGACTGCGGCGTGGCGCGCGATCAGATCGACGGCGTGCTCTGCCTGATGCCCGCACAGATGGGCGAGCAGCACGGCTGGGCGTCGCGGGTGGCCGCGTTCCTCGGCATCACCCCGTCGTTCTGCGCCACCATGGACATGGGCGGTGCGACGGCGGTCGGCATGATGCAGACCGCCGTGATGGCGATCGAGGCGGGTTTCTGCGAGGTCGTGCTGTGCACGTTCGGGACGCAGACCAATCCGCAGGGAATCATCCCGCAGCTCTTCGGCTCGCCCTGGACGATCCCCTACGGCGACGTCGGCGCCATCACCTTCATGGGGCACCTGGCGCGACGGCAGATGCACGAGCACGGCATCACCAGCGTCGACTACGGCCACATCGCGGTCACCTGGCGGCGTCACGCGCTGCGCAACCCCGACGCCCAGATGAAGAAGCCCATCACGCTCGAGGATCATCAGTCGTCGCGTTTCGTGAACGAGCCGCTGCGTCTGTTCGACTGCTGCCTGTTCACGGACGGAGGCGGAGCGTTCGTCGTCACCACGGCCGAGCGCGCGCGCGATCTCCGGCAGCGACCCGCGCTCATCGCCGGGCTGGGGCAGGTGCACTCCTCCGAGGTCATCCGCCCGTACGACGACGGCCGCGGCGGGGGCCGCGAGGCGGGCGCGCAGGCCTATCGCATGGCCGGCTGCGCGCCGGCGGACATCGACGTGGCGCAGCTCTACGACGCCTTCACGCCGCGCGTGGTGCACGACCTGGTGCACTACGGCTTCGCCGGCTGGGACGAGGTGGGTCCGCTCGCCGCGTCGGGGCAGCTCACCCTGGGGGGCAAGCTGCCGTGCAACACGGCCGGCGGCCTGCTCTCGGAGGGACACCTGTCGGGCATGAACCACGTCGCGGAGGCGGTCCGGCAGGTCAGGGGCACGTCGTGCAACCAGGTGGCGGGCGTGGCGCTCTCCATGGTGACGGGCTACGGCGGCGCACCCCACGAGGCGCCGCCGACCGTCGCCTACACCGCGGCCATCCTGTCCCGGCCATGACGGTCACGCGGCGCGATCTCGTCGTCGACGGACTGCGGCTCCACGTCGCCGAGGCGGGCGAGGGTCCGGCGCTGCTGCTGGTGCACGGCCTGACGGCGTCGCACGCGGTGTGGGAGCACACGCTCGCGGCCTTCGCGGAGCGCTGGCACGTGATCGCGCTCGACCTGCCCGGCCACGGTTCGTCGGCCAAGCCCGATGCGCCCTACACCATCGACTTCTTCGCCGGCATGGTGCGCAGCCTGGCGCGTGCCATCGGCGTCGACGAGGCGGTGGTGGTCGGCAGCTCGCTCGGCGGCCGCGTCGCGCTGGAGCTGGCGGCCTGGTATCCGACCTTCACCCGCGCGCTCGTTCTCGCGGCGCCCGCCTACGGATACTCGCCCGCCATGCGACCGATCGGCCGCGCCCTGCAGGCGTTCACCGGACCGCGCGTGCTGCGGGCCACCCTGGACGAGGCGTTCCAGCAGAGCTTCCACGATCGGCGCACGATCGGCCACGTGACTCGCCGCCGTATCCTGGAGGAGCGCCTGCTCGCGGAGGACTTCCCGGAGTTCGCGCGCGCCGTGGCGCGATCGCTCGGCGGCGTGCTGGCGGCCGATGTGCAGCCGCTCGAGCGCGTGCACCAGCCCGTCCTGCTGGTGTGGGGGCGGCAGGACCGTCTCGTGCCGCTCGCGCGCAGCACGCGCCTGCTGCTACACGTCCCGCATGCCCGCCTGCACGTGCTCGATCGGTGCGGGCATCTGCCGATGCTGGAGCAGCCGGCGGCGTTCAATCACGTGGTGAGCGAGTTCCTGCGCGCCGCGCTGGCGGCGCCGCGTCCGGTCGCCGGAGTCGTGTGATGTTCACCATCGACAAGCCGCTGCCCGCGATCACGGAGGACGGCGCGCCCTACTGGGCCGCCTGCCGCGAGGGCCGGCTCGCCGTCCAGCGCTGCACCGGCTGCGGCCACCTGCGCTTTCCGCCGGCCGTTCTCTGTCCCAGGTGCCTCGTCGAAGAGCACGAATGGACGCCGCTCTCCGGGCGCGGGGCGATCTACTCCTTCATCGTCGTCCACCGGCCGCAGCACCCGGCCTTCTTCGCCGATGCCCCGTACAACGTGGCCATCGTCGAGCTGGAGGAAGGCATCCGGCTGCACGCCAACGTGATCGGGTGTCCCAACGACGAGCTGCGCATCGGGATGCCGGTCGAGGTGGTGTTCGAGAAGATCGACGACGAGGTGACGCTGCCACGGTTCCGCCCACGGCGGTCGGGTCAGCCCCAGCCGTGAGGCGTATCCTCGTCGTCACGCTCGCGTGTGTCGTGGCCGTCCTGGTCACGGGCTGTGACTGGCTCGTCGACCGTCAGATCGAGCGCGGGCTGCGCCACACGCGGACCGACCTCCTGGCCGCGCCCGATCTTCACGTCGTCCTCTGCGGCACCGGCTCGCCGTTGCCCGATCCCCGCCGTGCCTCGGCCTGCACCGCGATCGTGGCGGGCGGCGAGCTGCTGCTGGTGGACGCCGGACCGGGCTCCTGGGAGGTCGTCGACGGCGCGGGACTTCCCGGTGCGGCGCTGAGCGGCGTCCTCCTCACGCACTTCCATTCCGATCACATCGGCGACCTCGGCGAGGCGATCACCCAGAGCTGGATCGCCGGGCGGTCCCGCCCCCTCGACGTGTACGGCCCTCCGGGCACGGCGCGCGTCGTCGACGGGTTCGCAGAGGCCTACGCCGCCGACGTCGGCTACCGCGTGGCGCACCACGGCGAGGCCGCGATGCCCCGGGCGGCCGCCGGCGCCGTGGCCCACGAGGTCACGCTGGGTCCGGAGCCGGACGCGTCGGCAACGGTCTTCGATCGCAACGGACTCCGCGTGACGATGTTCCGCGTTGATCATGCCCCGGTCGAGCCCGCCGTCGGCTATCGCTTCGACTACAAGGGCCGCTCCGTGGTGGTGAGCGGCGACACCCGCAAGAGCGCCAGCGTCGCGGAGCACGCCCGCGGTGCCGACCTGCTGGTGCACGAGGCGCTGCAGCGCGATCTCATCGGACGCGTGCCGCCGGTGGCCACTCGACTGGGCAACTCGAGGCTCGCGAAGATGGCGGGGGACATCCTCACCTACCACACGACGCCGGTGGAGGCGGCCGAGGTCGCCCGCGACGCCGGTGTCGGGCATCTCGTGCTGACGCACCTCGTCCCGGGCCCGTCGAACTTCCTCACCCGGAGGATGTTCCTGCGCGGGGTCGCGGACACCTACCACGGCGAGGTGACGCTCGGAGAGGACGGTGACGAGTTCGTGCTCGCGCCGAAAGGGTAGGCGCGCGCGTCCGACCGGGCGTGCCGGTTTGACTCGGGCGGGGCGCCACCCTACCGAGCCTTCATGAAGCTCGGCGTGATGATCCGGAACATGGGGCCCGCCTCCACCCGCGAGATCGTCGCCGCGGCGGCGCGCGCGACCGACGCCGTCCCCGCCGTCGCGGACGTCTGGGTCGTCGACCACATCGCGATTCCGCCCGACGACGCGGAGGGCTCCGGGGGCCGCTACCTCGATCCGCTCGCCACGCTCGCGTTCCTCGCCGGGGTCACGACGCGTGTCGGGCTGGGGAGCGCCGTGCTCGTGCTCCCCTATCGCCCGGCGCTCCCGACGGCGAAGTGGGTGGCCACCATCCAGGAGCTGTCGGGCGAGCGACTTCTCCTCGGCGTCGGGGTCGGATGGATGGCCGCCGAGTTCCGTGCCCTCGGTGTCGACCGCTCGCGGCGTGGTCGCATTGCCGACGAGACGCTCGCGTTCCTGGACGGTTGTTTCGCCGGCGACATCGTGTACGCGAACGACCAGCCGTTCCTCTTTCAGCCCCGCCCAGCACGGCCGCCGCTGTTCATCGGCGGCTCGCCGCCGCTCGCGTTCCCCCGCGCGCTCGCGCATCGGGCGGGCTGGATGCCCATGGGCCTCGCGCCCGAAGCGCTGCGCGGGCCGGCGTCCGACCTCCGGCAACAGGCCGCTGCCGCCGGGCTTCCCGCTCCGGAGATCGCCGTCCTGACGGCGCTGCCGCTCGGTGATCCGCCCGCGGCGCGCGCCCTCGTGGCGGCGTATCGCGACGCCGGAGCCACCCGCCTGATCCACGGCGGCCGCTACACCGGGCTCGACGAGTTTCGTCGCGGCCTGGACGGAGTCGCCGCGGCGGCGTGAACGCCGGGACGTTGACTGCCCTCTCGCCGGCGGGTATCCCGGCAGTGCCCCTTCCCGGGGCCGCATGAGGCGCTAGAGCTCCAACTCACTCCGGAGCGTTCCGGACTGGCCTCTCGCCGCTGGCGAGAGTGGGCCGCCGCGCTGCGCGGCGATGGAGTTCGTCCCATGGTGCTGTCCCTGGCGCACGTGTCGTTCGCCTACGCGGACGCCGTGCCGATTCTCATCGAGGTCACGCATGCCTTCGAGCCCGGATGGCACGGGCTCGTCGGTGCGAACGGCTCCGGCAAGACCACCTTGCTGGGCCTCCTGTCGGGCGCGCTGCAACCGAGCCGGGGCCTGGTGCGTCGACTGCCTCCTGGCCTCACCGTCCGGTCGTGCCCGCAGGGAGTCGAAGACCTCGAGCACGACGTCGTCGCCTTCGCGGCGGCGAAGAGCGGGCTCGCGTCGAGACTCCGAGGCCGCCTGGCGCTCGACCCGCGAACGCTCGAGCGCTGGGCCTCGCTCTCGCCCGGCGAGCGCAAGCGCTGGCAGGTGGGGGCGGCACTCGCCGACGATCCCGGCGTCCTGCTGCTCGACGAGCCGACGAACCATCTCGACCGGGAGGGACGGGCGCTCCTGCTCGAGGTCCTCATGCGCTTCCGCGGGATCGGCATCGTCGTCTCCCACGACCGCGGCCTGCTGAACGCCCTCACCACCGCCACGCTCCGCCTCGCGGGCGGCGCGCTGCGCGCCTGGCCGGAAGGGTACGACGTGGCGCGCGATCTCTGGGAGGCGGAGGAGCGCCGCGAGCAGGAGACCTATCGCGCCGTCCGTGCGAAGGCGCACCGGCTCGAGCGCCGCCTCGCGCACTCGCTGGAGCAGCGCTCGCACGCTGCTGCCCGGATGCGCACCAGCAAGCGGATGAAGGGTCCGCGCGACAGCGCCGCCCGCGGCGCCTTCAAGGCCGCGCGGCGGCGCTCGGCCGAGAAATCCTGGGCGCGACAGGTCCGCCTGGTCGACCATGCGCTCGAGCGCGTCCAGGCCGAGGCGGCACGATATCACTTCGAACGCCGGCTGGGCCGCCATCTCGACGTGGCGGAGGCGCGCGCCGCGGCGCCCGTGGTGCTCCGCATCGATGCCTCCGTCCTCCGGGCCGGTGCGCGCGACCTCCTGCACGACGTGCATCTCACGCTGGCGCGCTCCGATCGCGTCCGCGTCTTCGGCCCGAACGGCGCCGGCAAGAGCACGCTGCTCGGCGCGTTGCTCGACGCGGCGACCCTGCCGCGCGATCGCATCCTGCATCTGCCGCAGGAGCTGAGCGGCACCTCGGGCGCGGCGTGCCTCGAGGACGTGCGCCGCCTTCCCGCCGAGACGCGCGGCCGGCTTCTCACCATCCTCGCCGGCCTCGGCGTCGACCCGGACCGGCTGCTCGCGTCGCGCAGGCCGTCCCCGGGGGAGGCGCGGAAGCTCTGGCTGGCGCATGGCCTGGCGCGGCAGGTGTGGGCCGTCGTGCTGGACGAGCCCACCAACCACCTCGACCTGCCGTCGATCGAGCGCCTGGAGGACACGCTGGCGGACTACTCCGGGGCCCTCCTGCTGGTCACCCACGACGATGCGCTGGCACGCCGCGTGACGGCGACGCGGTGGGCGATCGAGGCGGGCCGCGTCGAGGTCGTCTCCGAGCTCGCGGCGGCACCGTGAACCGCCGTCGGCTCTCAGATCTTCGGGATGCGCACCGTCTTGCTGATCATCAGCGAGCCCGACAGCGCCCACAGCCCGACGAGCGGATGCAGGACGGCGGGGCCGAGCACGAGGGCGCCGCCCCACAGCCGGTCGCCGATGCGGTCGCCGTTCAGCGCGAGGGCGATCAGGCAGACGAGCAGCACGCTGGTCGGAATGGGCGTGCCCTCGAAGTAGCGGACCTTGTCGCCGCCCTGTGACAGCGCGTCGGCGGTGACGTTGAATCGTGCCAGCCGGCTGACCCCGCAGCACACGAAGTAGATCAGCACCACCTGGTCCCAGCCGCCGCGCATGCCGGCGGCGAAGGCGAGGAGCGCCGGGGCGACGCCGAACGAGATCACGTCCGCGAGCGAGTCCAGCTCGCGGCCGAGGAGCGAGTGCTTCTGGCGCCAGCGCGCGACGCGTCCGTCGACCACGTCCAGCAGGAGCGCGAGGGGCAGGAGCGCGCACGCGACCAGCAGGTGGCCGCGCCCCCCGTCGGCCACGAAGCGCAGGGCCGAGAAGCACGCCGAGACCCCGGCGGCGGCGTTCCCCAGGGTCAGCCAGTCCGCGGCATGGAAGCCGCGGAGCATCGAAAAGTGACGCGCGTCGCCCATGGCGCGGCAGACTAGGCGGCTTGCCCTCGATGTGGAACAAGCCCGGGATGCAGCCCGTCCCGCTGACGCCTCACGCCCGGACTGCCACCGGTGCCGTGCGGCGCGTGGACGGCTGCGTGCAGCGTGCTCGTGACGGGACGCTGATAGTCAGATTCGGCCTCGAGGGACGGCTTTCCGCCCTGCGCATCCCGCCGACGACGGAGCCGCGACGCGGACACGAGCTCTGGCGGCACACGTGCTTCGAGGCCTTCGTCGCTCGTGACGGCACCACCGAGTATCACGAGGTCAACCTCGCGCCCTCGCGGGAGTGGGCGGTGTACGCTTTTCGCGCCTATCGCGACGGCGAGCCGCTGGACGACGAGGCACTGGCGCCCCGGATCGCCGTGCGCCGGCAGGCGGATCGGCTCGAGCTGGACGCGCTCGTCGCGCTCGACCGGCTCTCGCCGCGGCATCGCGACGAGGCGCTGCGTGTCGCGCTGTCCGCCGTCGTCGAGGAGCACGACGGCACGCTGTCGTACTGGGCCCTGCGCCATCCGTCCGGCACGCCCGACTTCCATCACGCCGATGGGTTCGTGCTGCGGCTGGAGCCGCCCGACGTCGCGTGCTAGGCGCCTGAGGCCGTGAGATTCGGCATCGACCGCTTGCTGGAGGAGCCGGCCCTGCGGCGGTCGCTCGCCGGCCGGCGCGTGGCGCTGCTCGCGCACCCGGCGTCGGTGACCGGCGGCCTGACGCATGCCCTCGACGCGCTCGCCGCCCTCGGCGACGTGCGGCTGGTGGCGGCGTTCGGTCCCCAGCACGGGCTGCGCGGCGACAAGCAGGACAACATGATGGAGTCGCCGGACTTCACTGATCCCGTGCTGGGCATCCCCGTCTTCAGCCTCTACGGCGAGGTGCGGCGGCCGACGGCGGCCATGATGGATGCGTTCGACGTGCTCCTCGTCGACCTGCAGGACGTGGGCTGCCGCATCTATACCTTCGTCACCACGCTGCGCTACGTGCTCGAGGAGGCGGCGGCGCGGCGCAAGGCGGTCTGGGTCCTCGACCGTCCGAACCCGGTCGGGCGCCCCGTCGAGGGGCTGCGGCTGCGCGCCGGCTGGGAGAGCTTCGTCGGTGCGGGGCCGCTGCCGATGCGGCACGGGCTCACGCTCGGGGAGCTGGCCCGCTGGTTCGTACGGACGCTCGGGCTCGACGTCGAGTACGAGGTCGTCACCATGGAGGGCTGGGAGCCCGCCCGCGCGCCGGGCTTCGGCTGGCCGCTCGGCGAGCGCGCCTGGGTGAACCCGAGCCCGAACGCGCCGAACCTCGGGATGGCGCGTTGCTTCCCCGGCACCGTCATGCTCGAGGGCACGACGCTGTCCGAGGGTCGCGGCACCACGCGGCCGCTGGAGCTGCTCGGAGCGCCCGACCTCGACGCGCGGGCGCTCCTCGAGACGATGGCGTCGCTCGCGCCCCACTGGCTGGCCGGTTGCCGGCTGCGTGCGTGCTGGTTCGAGCCCACCTTCCACAAGCACGTCGGCCGGCTCTGCGCCGGGGTGCAGGTGCACGTCGACGACGGTGCCTACGATCATGACGCCTTCCGGCCCTGGCGCCTCGTCGCACTCGCCTTGAAGGCGCTGCGCCGCCTGCTGCCCGACTACCCGCTGTGGCGCGACTTCGCCTACGAGTACGAGGTCGGCAAGCTCGGCTTCGACGTCATCAACGGCGGTCCGCATGTGCGCCAGTGGATCGACGACCCCGCGGCGACGCCGGCGGACCTGGACGGGATGGCGGCGCGTGACGAGGCGGACTGGCGAGCGGAGCGGGAGGGGGTGCTGATCTACCGGTGAGAGTCGGCGTCGGGCAGCTCGAGGAGCATGCCGTGCTACGAGCGCCCGTGCGCCCGCAGGAAGACGGCAACGTCCGCCTTCGCAAGCCGCCCTTCCGCGACGCCGAGCACGAGATTGACCAGCGCGTCGTCCGTGGCGCGGACGCGGCGTCCGTTCAGGCGCAGGAAGACGAGACAGCACGCCAGGCCCACGCGCTTGTTGCCGTCCATGAAGGGATGGTTCTTCACCAGGTGGAACAGGTACGCGGCGGCCTGCTCCTCGAGCGATGGATGCAGGGACTCCCTGCCGACCGTCGCCTCGGGCATGGCCAGGGCGGACTCGAGCAGGCCGCGATCGCGCAGACCCAACCGCCCGCCGTAGCGCGCGATCTGGTGCGCGTGGATCGCGAGGACCTCGTCGAGCGTGAGGAAGCTGGTGGGCAGCGGTCACTCGGCGAGGCGACGGAACGCGCCCGCGTGCTCCCGATCGAGCTCGTCGAGGATCTTGCGCAGCTTGGCGGTCCGCCTCGCCGAGCGCAGCGGAGAGATGACGATCACGTCGCCGTCCGTCGAGACTTCGAGCTTGGTGCTGCCGTCGATGCCGGTGGCCTCGAGGAGCCCCTTGTCCAGGACGAGCGCGAGGCTGTTGCCGGTGCGCGTCAGCGTCTTCACCATGGTACGGACAGGATTGCAGGACCGTACGGACCGCGCAACTCGGGTCGGGGGGACGAGACCGCGGTCAGGAATGGACCGCGGGCGCGACCGCCGCGATCGGGGCGTCGGCCGCCTCGACCATGTCGAGGAAGGTCGCCGTCCACCAGCGGATGTCGTGCGTGGTGACGGTCTCGACCATGGCCCGCATGCGCCGTTCGCGCTCGTCGGGCTCCATCTGCACCGCCTCCGCGATGCAACGGCCGATGTTCTCGGGCTCGTACGGGTTCACCAGCAGCGCGTCCTTCAACTCGTACGCGGCGCCGGCGAACTCGGACAGCACGAGCACGCCGTCGCCGTCCGGATGGCAGGCGACGTATTCCTTGGCGACCAGGTTCATGCCGTCGCGCAGCGGCGTCACCAGGGCGACGTCTGCGGCCCGGTACCACGCCGCGAGGCGTTCGTGGTCGAAGGCGGTGTAGTGGTAGGCGAGCGGCGCGAGCGCCTCGCGCGTGAAGCGGCCGATGATCCGGCCGACCGTCTCGTCGATCTGACGCTTCAGGTCCCGGTACTGGGGAACGCGGAAGCGCGAGGGCACGGTGATCTGTACGAGACTCACTCGCCGCCGCCAGCGCGGGTGCTGCTCGAGGAAGCGCTCGAAGCCGAGCAGGCGCTCGACGATGCCCTTGGTATAGTCGAGCCGGTCGACCCCGATCAGCACGACCTCGGTGGCGAGTCGGGCACGCAGGCGCGCCACCCGCGAAGCCAGGAGCGGATCGCGCGCCTGCGCCGCGAATGCCATCGCATCGACCCCGATGCCATGCCCGACCACGCGCACCATGCGGCCGGGGAGCAGTACCCGCAGCGGGTCCTCGAGCACCGGAAGATCGAGGAAGCGGCCGACGCAGGCGACGAAGTTGCGGGCATCGGCGTCCGTCTGGAGACCGATCACGTCCGCGCCGAGGAGGCCCGAGAGCAGCTCCTCTCGCCACTGGCAGATACCGAAGACTTCCGGTGGCGGGAACGGGATGTGCCAGAACAGGCCGGTGCGGATGGGTGCGCAGGCGGCACGCAGGTAGCCCGGGACGAGACAGAGATGGAAGTCGTTCACCCACACCGTGTCGCCCGGCTTCGCCAGATCGCAGACCGTCCTGGCAAAGCGTTCGTTGACGCGCTTGTACGCGCCCCAGTAGGCGGGATCGAACTCGCAGCGGGTGGTGAAGATGTGGCACAGCGGCCACAGGACCTGGTTGGCAAACCCGCCGTAGTAGTTGTCGATCTCGCGCTCGCTCAGAGACACCGCATGGATCGGATAGGGCAGGCCGGTCTGCGAGGGCGCGAGGATCTCGTCCGTCGGGGTCCGGGCCCATGCCACCCAGACTCCCGGGCGCTCGCGCAGCGTCACGTCGAGCGCCGTGGCGAGGCCGCCGATGGTGCGACGGAAGCGCCGATCCCCTCCTGCAGCCGTCACCTCCACCGGCGCGCGATTGGACACCACCACGAGCCTGGACTTCCCGGTCGGCACCGGGCCGACGTTGCAGGAGCTTGGCAGGGTCGTCAATACGACTGCTGAACGATGCGCCGCGCGAATCGTCCCACCAGACCGCTCGACGTCGCGCGCGTGCTCGCCGCGCGGCGAAGGCATGGGCTGGTCGCGGTGTGGGATATCGACGGGACGCTCGCGCCCATCGCGCCGACGCCGGAGGAGGCCCGCGTGCCGCCGGCCACGCGACAGGCGCTACGGCGGCTCGCCCGACGCCCGGACACGCTCGTCGGGGTGGTCTCCGGACGCCCCCTCGCCCAGGTCGTGCGCCTGGTCGGGAGCTCGAACGTCTGGCTCGCCGGGGTTGCACGGGGGCGCCCGCCAGGTGCCAGGCGGACATGTGCGACACCTCTGGGGTCCGGTCGCGGCGCGTCGCGGGGCGCGCCTGGCGCACGGACTCGCCGAGGCGCTGGCCGCAGTGCCCGGCGTGCGCATCGAGCCCAAGGGTCCCGTGGTCGCCGTGCACGTCCGCGGCGTCGACGCAGCGGGCCGGGCGCAGGTGCGCCGGGTGGTGACACGCGCGCGGCCCCCAGGGTGGGTGGTGCTCGAGGGCCGGCGCGTCCTCGAACTCCGGCCGCGCCGGCTCCCCAACAAGGCGGACGCCGTGCGCTGGATTGCGGCCCGGCGCCCGGCTGCCGTCGTGCTCTACGTCGGCGACGACGCTACGGACGAGGAGGCCTTCGGCGCCCTCGGCCGGGGGGACTTTGCCGTGCGCGTCGAATCGCGCGCGGGCCCGCGCGGAGCGCGGCGGCGCTGCGGGGCGCACTCACGCTCGCTGGAAGGTCGCCGGCCATGCCGGCGTCGCCCGCTTGATCGAACGGCTGTCCCGCAGCTCCGAGTGAGCCGGCAGCCTCTCACCTCACCCGTGCGAGCCTTGTCGGCGCGGCGGCTTTCGGTGTAGCCCACCGTATGGCCGCGAAGACGTTGCGCTCGGTTCGATCCCGCGAGGTGAAGGGTCCGGTCCCTCCCCGCCACGCTCGCGGGGGCAAGACCGCCGACCCGGTCACCAGCGAGATCATCCTCGGGGCGTTCGAGACCATCTGCTACGAGATGGCGACGCACGTGAGCCTCACCGCCACGACGCCGATCCTGAACCAGTCGAACGAGCGCAACGCCACGATCCTCGACGCGCGCGGGCAGCTCGCCGCGCTGTCCGTCGGCATCCCGCAGTTCATGCTCTCGTCCACGCTGCCGGTGCGCTTCGCCGTCGAGTTCTTCGGCCAGGACGGCCTCTTCGACGGCGACGTGCTGGTCGCGAACGACCCCTACCACGGCGGCGGCCACCTGCCCGACTACAACGTCTTCGCGCCGGTCTTCCACGACGGCGAGTGCGTGCTGATCGCATCGATCCAGTGCCATCACGCCGACACCGGCGGCGGCGCGCCGGGCGGCTACAACGTCGAACGCCCCCGACATCTGGGCCGAGGGCGTGCGCTTCCCGGCGCTCAAGATCTACGAGCGCGGCGAGAAGCGGCGCGACGTCGAGTACATGATGGCGGTCAACAACCGCACTCCCACCTTCCTGGGCGACCTGCGCGCGCAGGTCGGGGCGGCGCAGCTGGGCGTCCGGCGCCTGCGCGAGCTCCTCGGGCGCTTCGGCACGGAGGCGGTGCGGGGCGCGGTGCGGAGCGTGATCGCGTTCGCCAAGCGGCGCTTCCGCGAGGAGGTCGCGAAGTGGCCCGACGGCGTCTACGAGTCGGACGTCTACGTCGACCAGGATCCGCACGGGAACCAGGACATCCACGTCCACTGCAAGGTGACCGTGCAGGGATCGGACCTCACGCTCGACTTCACCGGCTCCGACACGCGCTCCGAGATCCAGGCCTACTCCACCTTCGGCAACACGCGCGGCTACGTGGTGGCGCAGCTCGCCTCCATGATGGATCCCGACGCATTCCGAAGAACGAGGGCTTCTTCGAGTCGATCGATCTGATCGTGCCGAAGGGCTGCTGTCTCAACCCGCCCGAGGGCCGGTCGGTGGCGGCCGGGACGCACCATCCCGGCACCGAGGTCGGCGAGGCGATCGCGAAGGCGCTGCAGCAGGTGGTCCCGGAGCGGAGCTGCCCGCAGGTCTACAAGATGGGCATGCCGACGGTGATCTTCGGGACCAACCCGCGCACCGGGCAGCTCTTCATCGACCACTCGGTGGACACCTTCGCGGCCTACTGCGGCGCCGTGAAGGGTCAGGACGGCTGGGGCGGCCACAACGTGTCCTTCGGCAACCTGATCCGCGCCACCGGCGAGATCAACGAGGCCATCTTCCCGGTGCGCCACCTGTGGCGCGACTACGAGGCCGACAGCGGCGGCGCGGGCGAGTACCGCGGCAACTGCGGCAGCCTCTACCGCAAGCAGATGCTGGTGCCGGCGACGGTCTACACCTACGTCGTCGGCAAGCGGTATCCCATGCCCGGCATCGCGGGCGGCCGTCCCGGCTCGCTCGAATCGACTGATGGTGCGCGCGGGCGGACCGGCGGTGCACGAGGTCGGCGAGAAGGCGGGCTACATCGAGCACGAGGCCGGCGAGTGCTACGAGTACCACTACGGCGGAGGCGGTGGCTGGGGCGATCCGCTCGACCGGCCCGCGGAGCGGGTGCTCGACGACGTGCTCGACGAGTACGTCTCGGTGGAGGGTGCGCGACGCGACTACGGCGTCGTGCTGGCGGGCGACCTCTGGGACCTCACGCTGGCGATCGACCGCGACGCGACCGAGCGGCTGCGCGCCGAGATGCGGGGCACGCGTGGCTGACACGCCGCGCATCACCGTCGAGGAGATCGCGGGCCGGCCGCGCGCGTCGAGCGGTTCGCCCTTCGAGCCGATCGTGGGCTACTGCCGGGCGGTGCGCAGCGGCAATCTCATCACCGTGAGCGGCACCGTGGGGATGAACGACGATCGCACCTATCCGCGCACCGCGGCGGAGCAGACCCGGCGTTCGCTCGCCATCATCGCGGCTGCCATCGAGGCCCTCGGCGGACGCCTCGAGCACGTCGTGCGGACGCGCATCTTCGTCACCGACATCGGAACCCTCGAGGAGATCGGCCGGGTCCACGGAGAGATGTTCGGCGCCATCCGCCCCGCGACGAGCATGGTCGAGGTATCGCGACTCGTCGGTGACGCCGTGGTGGAGATCGAGGCCGACGCCGTCATCCCGTGACGCCGGCCGACCTGGAGCTGCGGCGCGCGAGCCTCGACGAGATCCTTCGGCTTCGCCATGCCGAGCTCCGTCCCGACCGGCCGCTGTCGACGGCCCGGTTCGACGGCGACGACGATCCCGGCACGCGCCACTTCGGCGCCTTCCTCCGCGCCACCGGCGAGCTGGTTGGCTGCGTGTCCTCCATGCGGCAGTCGCGGGCGGGCGCGCCTGCCTGGCAGGTGCGCGGGATGGCGACGCGCGGCGATCTGGTGCGTCGCGGTATCGGGCGCGCGCTCCTCGCGTACACCGTCGCCGCGCTCCGCGTGGAGGACGGCCCGCGCTTGCTCTGGTGCAATGCGCGGGTGGCGGCGCTGGGCTTCTGGGAGCGCGAAGGATGGGACGTCGCGTCCGACGTCTTCGACATCCCCGACGTCGGGCCCCATCGGGTCATGCAGCGGGTGCTCTGACTGGCGGCAGCCGAGTGCCGCATCTCTTGTCGCTCGCGTCCCTTTCGGTGTAGCCACCCCGCGTGGCGCGTCCGACCTATCGCATCGGCATCGACGTCGGCGGCACGTTCACCGACCTCGTGCTGGTCCGGAACGGCGGCCTGATTCTGGACAAGCACCCGACGACGCCGCGCGACCAGTCCGAGGGCGTGCTCGGCGGCCTGCGCCAGCTCGCGGCGCGGGAGGAAGCGACGCTCGCGCAGCTGCTGGGGCGTACCGAGCTGATCGTCCACGGCACGACCACGGCCGACAACACGATGATCGAGATGTCGGGCGCCACGACGGGTCTCGTCACCAGCGACGGCCACCGCGACGAGATCGAGATCCGCCGTGGCTACAAGGAGGACATCTGGAATCCGGCGCTACCGCCGCCGCAGCCGATCTGTCCGCGCCGCCGCCGCTATGGCGTGCCCGAACGGCTCGACTTCGAGGGCCAGGTGCTGGTGCCGCTCGACGAGGAGGCGGTGCGGCGCGCGCTGCGCCGGATGCGGCGGCAGGGCGTCGACTCGCTCGCCGTCGTGCTGCTCTTCTCGTTCGTCAATCCGGCGCACGAGCGCCGGGTGCGCGAGCTGGCGGCCGAGGAGCTGCCGGGCGCGATGATCTCGCTGTCACACGAGGTCATGCCCGCGGCGCCGGAGTTCGAGCGCACCAGCACCACGCTGGTGAACGCCTACGTCGGACCGAGGATCGAGCGGTACCTGAGCCGCCTCGACGACCGCCTGCGCGAGGCGGGCTTCCGGGGCGAGCTGCTCATCATGCAGTCGAACGGTGGCGTCATGCCGGGCGGCTACGTCGCCCAGAAGGCCGTCGCGGTGATGGGATCGGGGCCCGCGGGCGGCGTCATGGGCGCGACCGCGGTCGCCGGCGCGGCGGGCGTCCGCGACTTCATCTCCGTCGACATGGGCGGCACGAGCTACGACGTCTGCCTGGTGCGCGGCGGCCGGCCGGAGGTGCGGTCGGGCTGGAACTGGCACCACCGCTATCTCGTGGGGCTGCCCATGGTCGACGTCGAGACGGTGGGCGCCGGCGGCGGCTCGATCGCCCGCGTCGAGTCCGGGGCGCTGCGCGTGGGACCGGAGAGCGCGGGGGCCGAGCCGGGTCCGGTGTGCTATCGCCGCGGCGGCGTCGAGCCGACCGTCACCGACGCCAACGTCGTCCTCGGCTACCTGAACCCCGACCGCTTCTCGGGGGGCACCATGCGGCTCGATCCCGAGGGCGCGCACGCGGCCGTGCGCACGCGCATCGCGCAGCCGCTCCGGCTCTCCGTGGTCGAGGCGGCGGAAGGCATCTTCCGCCTGGTGAACGCCAACATGGCCAACGCCATTCGCAAGGCGACCGCCCGCCGCGGCGTGGACCCGCGCGGTCTCACGCTGGTCGTCTTCGGCGGCAACGGTCCGCTGCACGCCGGCATGCAGGCCGCGGAGCTCGGCATCCGCCGCATCCTCGTGCCGAAGCTGTCGCCGGCGTTCTCCGCGCTCGGGCTGCTGCTCACCGACCACGTGGTGGACGAGATGCGCTCCTACGTGACGCCGGCGAGCCAGGTGGACCTGGCACGCGTGAATCGGCTGTTCGGGGAGATGGAGGAGTCGGCGCGGGCGGCGCTCGCCGGCAGCGGCCGCAAACGCCGGCTGCGCCTGGAGCGCCTGGCGGCGCTCTGCTACCCGGGCCAGACCTTCGACATGCCCGTCCCGCTGCCGGTCCGGGCGGGCGCGGTGACGGCACGCACGTTTGCCGACACCGTCGAACGGTTCCACGCCCTCCACGAGGAGCTGCACACCTACGCCAGCCGCGATCAGGAGCCCATCCTGCGCGGGCTGCGCGTGAAGGCCGTCGCGCTCGAGCGCAAGCCCGCGCTGCCGCGGCTCTCGCGTCGCGCTGCCATCGACGCGCGGCGCGGCGCTCGCAAGGCGTTCTTCCGGGGCCGCTTCGTCGCGACGCCGGTGTACGACGGCCCGCGCCTGGCGCCCGGCCACGCGATCCTCGGGCCGGCGATCGTCGAGGAACCCTTCACGACGATCGTGGTCTATCCCGGGCAGCGCGTGACCGTCGATCCGCACGGCAACTTCGTCATCACCCTCGGCTAGGAGAGCGACCCGAGACGGAGTCTCGGGTCGCTCGCGCTACCGCCGCCGCGGGGTCGCGGTCAGGGGATCCTCCGGCCACGCGTGCCGGGGGTAGCGCCCACGAAGCTGCTTCCGGACCTCGAAGTAGGTCGTGCGCCAGAAGCTCGCCAGGTCGTCGGTCACCTGCACCGGCCGCTGGTTGGGCGCGAGCAGCTGCACGACGAGCGGCACGCGTCCGCCCGCGAGGCGCGGCGTCGCGGACAGCCCGAAGAGCTCCTGGATGCGCGCGGCGACCGTCGGTGGCCGATCGCGCTCGTAGAGGACGGGTGCGAGCCGGCCGGTCGGCAGGCGGTACGAGGCGGGCGCGTCGCGCTCGAGCGCGCTCCGCTGCGCGTGGTCGAGCAGCCCGCGCACCGCACCGCCGAGGTCGGCCTCACGCAGCTCGGCGACGCTCCGGCGGCCCGCCGCGAGAGCCGGCACGGCGGCGGCGAGCAGCTCGTCGGGGCTCGGCATCGCCAGCTCCGGCATGGCCCGCGCCAGGAAGCGCAGGCGCGCGAGCAACGGGTCCGCGTCCGCGGCGACGCGCGCCAGCAGGACGGGGTCGGCCACCACGGCGGCGGCCAGCAGCTCGCCCGCCGCCGTGCGATCTGCCGTGCCGCGCACCGATTCGGCGAGCACGAGGTCGGCGTAGTGCTCGCGGCTGCGCTCGACGACCGCCTCGCGCTGCCGATCGAAGATCAGCGTGCGCTCGGCGGTGATCGCGCCGGGGAAGAGCGCTTCGAGCCACTCGCGGCGCACCTGGCTGGCGACGCCCACGACCGCCTCGGTTCCTCGCCCGCCGGCACGAAGGTCGATGGCGACGAACAGCTCGGCGTCACGCACGACGCTCTCCGGCGCGAGCACCACGCCGGTACCGCCCGCCATGACGGCGCGTGCCTCGCCGGGCGCGCGGCGGCGGCATACCCGATCGGGGAACCCGGCCAGCGCGCAGCGCAGCAGCGTCTCGGGGTCGCCGTCGGCGAGGGCTGCACCGCCGCCGCGGGCGAGCTGGCGACGGGCGTGCTCGACGGCCCGCACGGCGCGCGGGTCGAGGTCGAGGGCGCGGCACGCGTCGAGCGAGAAGCCGCGCCGTGCCGCCTCGTGGAACAGATCCATGCGCAGCAGCAGATCCGACGGTCCGGCCGGCCGGTCCCGGGACGCGCCGCCGCCGAAGGCGCGGCCGGCGAGCAGGATGTCGCGCTCCCCGGCCAGTGCCGCGAGGAGCGCGCCGGCGGCGCCGCAGCCCGCACGCTCCGCCTCGAGCTGCATGCGCGCCAGCCGCGGCGAGGCGGGCAGCTCGAGCAGGCGCCGGCCGGTGTCGGTGATCGCGCCGCTCGCTTCCTGGACGGCGCCGAGCTGCACCAGCAGGCGCTCGGCATGGTCGACGGCTGGGCGCGGAGGCGGATCGAGCCAGGGCAGGCCGGCCGCGTCACGCAGCCCCCAGGCGCGCAGCTCGAGCACCGTGCGGGTCAGGTCGAGTCGCAGGATCTCCGGCGTTTCGTGCGCGCGCCGGCCGCGGTCCTCCTCGCGGCTCCACAGGCGGACGCAGCGGCCCGGCCCCAGGCGTCCGGCGCGACCGCTGCGCTGCTCGGCGGACGCGCGGCTGATGGACGTCACCACGAGCCGGTCGAGCCCGCGGCGCGGGTCGAAGCGGGCGAGGCGCACGAGCCCGGAGTCGATGACCGTCGTGACGCCCTCGACCGTGAGCGCGGTCTCGGCCACGTTGGTCGCCAGCACGACGCGTCGGCGCGGTCCCGCGCGCAGCGCGCGCTGCTGGGCGTCGAGGGGCTGGTCACCGTGCAGCGCGACGACGTCGACGTCGCGCAGCTCGGCGAGCCGCTCGAGCGCCTCGGCGGTGCGCCGGATCTCCGCGGCGCCGGGCAGGAAGACGAGCGCGTCGCCGTCTGCCAGCAGCGGCGGGAGCACGGCCGCGACGTGCTCGGCCAGCCGGCGGCCCGGCGGGACCGGTACCCAGCTCGTGGTGACCGGATGCGCGCGGCCTTCCGAGGTCAGCACCGTCGCCTCCGGCAGGTGAGCCGCGAGCGCCCCGGTCGCCAGCGTGGCCGACATGACGGCGAGCTTCAGGTCGGGCCGCACGGTGTCCTGGAGCTCGCGGACCACGGCGAGCGCGAGGTCACCCTGCAGGTGGCGCTCGTGGAACTCGTCGAGGACGACGACGCCCACGCCATCCAGGAACGGGTCGCGAGCCAGCCGCCGCCCGAAGACGCCCTCGGTGACGAACCAGAGACGCGTGGCCGCGCCGCCGCGCTGCTCGAAGCGCACCGCGTAGCCCACCTCGCCGCCGACGGCGCCGCCGCGGCTGCCGGCCACGAACGCCGCCGCCGCGCGCGCGGCGATGCGCCGCGGCTCGAGCACCAGCACGCAGCCGCCGCCGGCCGCGCCCGCATCGAGAAGCGCCGCGGGCACGCGCGTCGTCTTGCCGGCCCCGGGCGCGGCCCGGAGGACGAGACGCGTGCCGCGCGCGAGGGCGTCCACCACGGGCGGCAGCAGCGCGTCGATGGGCAGCGCCTCCCTGCTTGCTGCCGACGACGGCGCTCGGCTAGAGGAGCCGTCCATGGCCGCGTCGATGGTGACCACCGACCCCATGACCGCCACGCCGGCGTTCTTCGGAACGCCCGCGGAGGTCGCGCCGGACGTGTTCATGCACCCGGCGTTCGTCAACACGTATGCGCTGCGGACGCCCGCTGGCCTGGTCCTGGTCGACCCGGGGCTCGGCTACGGCATGTACGCCGTACGCGAGGCCGTGCGGGGCTGGAGCGATGCGCCGCTCCGCGTCGCCGTGTACACCCACGGCCACGCCGATCACGCCTTCGGCCTGCGCGCGTGGCTCGAGCACGGCGAGCGGCCCGAGATCGTCGCCCAGGAGCGCTGCGTGGCGCGCTTTCACCGCTACCGGCTCATGCACGGCCTCAACGCGCACATCAACCAGCGCCAGTTCAGCCTCCCGCGGCCGACCTTCCCCGAGCACTTCGACTGGCCGACGCTCCTGGTCCGCGATCGCCTCGCCCAGAAGCTCGGGGACGTCGAGGTGCAGTACACCGCCGCCCGGGGCGAGACCGACGACCATCTCTGGGTCTGGGTGCCGTCCCACCGCTATCTCTTCACCGGCGACCTGATCATCTGGCAGGCCCCGAACTGCGGCAACCCGCAGAAGGTCCAGCGCTATCCCGAGGACTGGGCCGACGCGCTCGAGACCATGGCAGGGCTCGACGCCGAGTGGCTCTTTCCGGGCCACGGCCTCGCCGTGCAGGGTCGGGAGGCCGTCGCGCGCGTGCTGACCGAGACGGCGCGCTACCTGCGCGTGATCGTCGACCAGGTGCGCGCACGCATGAACGCCGGCCAGACCGCGGACGAGATCGTCGACGCCGTCGAGCCCGACCCGGAGCTCGCGAGCCGGTCCTTCCTGCGCGCCACCTACGACCATCCCAAGTTCATCGTGCGCAACCTGCTCCGCCTGTGGGGCGGGTGGTGGAACGGCAACGCGGCCGATCTGCTGCCCGCGACCCCGGCGTCGCGGGCCGCCGAGATCGCGCGCCTGGCCGGCGGCGTCGAGCGGCTGGTGGCGAGAGGGCGCGAGCTGCTCGAGGGCGGCGACGTGCAGCTCGCCTCGCACCTCGCCGAGTGGGCGACGCGCGCGGCGCCCGACGACCGCGGAGCCCAGACGCTCAAGCGTGACGTCTACGCCCGCCGGCTCGAGGAGACCGAGGCGCTCATGGCGCGCGGCATCTACCGTGCGGCGATGCAGGACGCGCAGCTCGCCCTGGGCGAGGAGGTGACGCGCAGCCTCGACCCGGGCATGACGTTCGGAGGAAGCGGACGGGTCTGAGAGACGCCTCAGGGCTTCCCGCGCGCGGCGTCGGGCGGGACGAGGAGACGTGCGAGCGGCGTGTCCGGCCGCTCGGCGTACCACGCCAGCACCGAGGGGTCGCGCTCGACGAAGCGGACCCGCCGATCGTTCACCTCGTCTCCGGACTGCTGGAGAAGGAGGACGGCGGCCCGACCCGGGAAGTCCCGCTTCCGCATCACCGGACCGAGCAGGGTGGCCGGCGGGTCGCCGTTGTCGAGGTACACCGTCGAGCCCACGGGATGCGCCGCGGCCTCGGCCTCGATGCCCCGCAACGTGGTGTCGACGTAGAGGCGGCAGAGCATGTTGTCGTAGATCCGGAAGGTCGAGCGCGCGTAGCCGTGGATACCGATCGCGAGCGCGGCGACCAGGAGCAGCAGGCGCGGCACGGCCCGCAGCCGGCCGTTTCGGCCGACCTCGCGGAGCGCCAGGCAGGTGAGGACGACGATCGGGATCGCGCCGAGATAGTGATAGCGCAGCTGGCCCACCGTCCTGCCCGAGGGAATCCGCGGATCGAAGAAGCTGGCGCGGCCGGCGGCGATGACGGCATAGACGCCGAAGCAGAGCGCCGCCATGGCGACGCCGGCACGTCGGGCCGCGGCGTCGCCCCGCCACAGCAGCACGAGGCATCCGGCGGCGAAGGCACCGATGGCGACCGACGCCGCCACGTCCGGATACGCGCGCCGCACGAAGAAGAAGCCGCGCAGCGTGGCCGCGATCGAGAAGGCAACGAGACCGCGGAGGACCGGCAGGAGCAGCGGGACGGAGTCGCGCACCGCCGTCTCCATCGTGCCCTCCTCCGGCGGCAGCGGCGCGAGGAGCGGGTAGACGTGCCGGAAGGCGAGGTAGGCCGCCAGCGTGACCAGCGGCAGGCCGAGGTAGGCGAGCCGCACGCGAGGCCGGCGCCAGGCCGCGGGAAGCACCAGGAACAGGACGACGGGGAAAACGAGCGCGACGCCGATGCCGACGCCGAAGCAGACGGTGGCGAGAAGCAGCAGGGCGTACCAGGAGGCCGCCGTCCGGGCCGTGAGCTCGCGCTCCTCGGCCGCCAGCGCCGTCAGCTGGCCGAGCACGACGAGCACCAGGGTCGTGGCCAGCACCTGGCCGTAGACCGCGTACCAGCCCAGCGCGCCGTAGTCGACCGGCGACGTCCCCCAGAGCGTGGCGCCGAAGCAGGCGAGCGTCAGGCTGGCGGTGAGATTCCGCAGGATGCGGAAGAGCAGGAACACGTTCAGCAGGTGCGTCAGCAGCACGGTCCAGAAGTAGAGGTCGGCTCGCAGCCCGAAGAGGCGATAGCTGGCGTAGAAGACGAGGTTGCGCAGGAGCAGGTTGTGGCCCCCGAACGGCCGCAGGACGAAGCGCAGGAAGCCGTCGTTGCGGATGCTGGCGAGACAGACGAAGTCGTCGGCCCAGAAGTAGGCGCGCGTGATCGGGAAGTAGACCCAGGCGGAGAGGGCGACGGGGAGGATCGCGGCCGCGGCGACGGCCGGCCCTCGGCGCGCCCCCCGATCCATGCTCACTTCGCCCGGTAGCGCACGACCCCGTCGGTCTCGCTCCTCAGCGCGCGTCCCTCGAGGCGGAGCAGCTCGAGGTGCGCGAGGGTCTCCGAGGTCGCGGCCATCACCTGGAAGCGGTTGTCCGTCCCGATGGCGAAGGCTTCGAGCGCGACCTCGTATGCCGTGCACGGCCGCTTCCGGATCACCTCGAGCATGGTGAGCTTGCGGACGCGGTGGAAGTCGATCAGCTGGCTCGCCCGGCGCCGGTGGTCCTCGTAGATGCCGCCGTGCGCGGGACACACCAGGCGTGCCTCGACGCGCGCGATCTTGTCCTGCGAGGCGAGGAAGTCGCCGAGCGGATTGGGCGGGCCGCCGGGACCGATCCCGACGTGCGGCGTGATCTTGGGAAGCAG
This sequence comes from uncultured delta proteobacterium, assembly GCA_963815115.1. Classification (GTDB taxonomy): domain Bacteria; phylum Desulfobacterota; class Binatia; order DP-6; family DP-6; genus CAVQLX01. The sequence continues at coordinate 1,067,542 of CAWFFN010000009.1, forward strand.
GTGGTCGCCCACGAAGAGGATGCCGTCGGGCTCCAGGAGCAGGCAGCAGTGGCCCGGGGTGTGTCCGGGCGTCCAGACCGCGTGCAGCCAGCGCCCGTCGCCGAGCGGGATCTCGTCGCCGTCGGCGAGCAGGCCGTCGGGGATCGCGGGGGAGTAGAGGGTCCCGACGACGCGGCTCATGGGGGGCATCTGCCTGTCGGGCGGCACGGCCGGGATGCCGTTCTGGTGGAGGAAGTCCGGGTTCTCGCCCAGGGCGTCGTGCGCTCCGCCGGCGCGCTCGGCCTCGAGGGGGTGGAGGTACACCTGGGCGTGGGTGAGCTCGCGCAGAGGACCCGAGGTGCCGTAGTGGTCGATGTGGTGGTGCGTGCAGACGATCTGCCGGATCGCCTGCGGCGCGATGCCCACCTCGCCGAGCGCGCCGCGAAACGCGGCCACGCTGTCGCCCGTGTGCATGCCGGTGTCGATCAGCGTCCAGGCGTCGCCGGCGCGCACGAGGTATACGTTCACGATGGTCGGGCGGACGGGCAGGGGCAGGAACACCTGCACGACACCGTCGGCGACCTCCCGGGTCTTGGCGGCGTCGGTCATGCTACTCGTGCATGTGCTCCTGCACGGCGAAGCTGACCCGCACGCGCACCCGCCACGCGGTGACGCCGCCGTCCTCGACCACCGCGATGATGCGGTCGATCTCAACCTCGGGCTTGATGCCCTTCAGGGTGGCGGACGCGCGGGCGACCGCGAGCCCGACGGCGTCCTCGATGGAGTTCGTCGACGTCCCCGTGAGCTCGATCGTCTTCTCGACCATGGTTCGGGTCCTCCCCCGGGTCCGGAGTAGGCCTGGAACGCCGGGCGGAGGCAAGGTACACGCGCTTCATGGACGGGGCGACGGTGGGAGTGGGATTCGGGGTGGGCCTCCTGATGGGCGTCCTCGCGACCTGGCTGGTGGTCGGGCTGCGTGCGCGCGAGCGCGCCGGCGAGGCCCGCGAGGTCCGGGCGCGTCTCGAGACGGAGCTCGAAGGCGAGCGCCGCCTCGCGAGCGAGCGCGTGACCATGCTGGAGAGCGGGGAGGCGCGGCTGCGCGAGGCGTTCGAGGCGCTGTCGCGCCGTGCGCTGGACGTCAACAACCGCTCCTTCCTCGAGCTCGCGCGCGTCCAGCTCGGCCAGTTCCAGCAGGGGGCGCGCAGCGACCTGGAGGCGCGCCGGACGGCCATCGACGAGCTGCTGCGCCCGGTGCGCGAATCGCTCCAGCGCATGGACACCAGCCTGCGGCAGGTCGAGACCGGCCACGGCGCGCTGCGCGAACGCGTCGACGTGCTGCATCGATCGGAGCAGCACCTGGCCGCGGAGACCGCCGCGCTCTCGCTCGCGCTCCGCGCGCCCGGAGTGCGCGGCCGCTGGGGCGAGGTGCAGCTCCGCCGGGTCGTCGAGCTGGCCGGCATGGTCGAGCACTGCGACTTCGACGAGCAGGTGACCGCGGTGAGCGACGACGGCCGGCTGCGACCCGACCTGGTCGTCCGCCTCCCCGGCGGCCGCAACATCGTCGTCGACGCCAAGGCCGTCATGCGCGCCTACCTCGACGCCGAGTCGGCGATCGGGGACGGGGAGCGTCGCGGCCTCCTCGAGGAGCACGCGCGCCTCGTGCGGGAGCACATGGGAAAGCTCGCCAGCAAGGCGTACCGGGACCAGTTCGAACCCACCCCGGAGTTCGTCGTCATGTTCCTTCCCGGCGAGAACTTCTTCCGCGCCGCCCTCGAGGTCGACCCGGGGTTGATCGACCGCGGGGTGGAGCAGCGCGTGGTGCTGGCCAGCCCGATCAACCTGATCGCGTTGCTCTGGGGGGCGGCGCAGGCATGGCGCGAGCATCGTGTCGCGGAGACGGCCCAGGAGGTGTGCGAGGCCGGCCGCGAGCTCTACAAGCGCGTGAGCACGCTGGCGGAGCACTTCGAGAATCTCCGCAAGGCGCTCTCGAGAGCGGTGGAAGCCTACAACGACGCGGTCGGCTCGCTCGATCGCCGCGTCCTGCCGGCGGCGCGCCGCATGAAGGACCTCGGGGCCGCGACCGGCGGCGACATCGAGCCCATGGCTCCGCTCGACGTCGTGCCGCAGGCGTCCCAGGCGCCGGAGCTGCTGCCGCTGTTCGATCCGTCGCGCGAGAAGCGCTCCGCGTAGCGCGACGAGGCCGAGGCGCCGTCGGGCCCGCGCGGCTCAGCGACCCCGGATCTCGGGCTCGCGCTCCTCGCCTTCGAGTATGGCCTGATGAGCGACGCCGGCGAGGACCGCGCCGACGATCGGCGCAACCCAGAACAGCCAGAGCTGCTGGAGCGCCCAGCCGCCGACGAACAGCGCGGGGCCGGTGCTCCGCGCCGGGTTCACCGACGTGTTCGTCACCGGGATGCTGATGAGATGGATCAGGGTGAGCGCCAGGCCGATGGCGAGGCCCGCGAAGCCCGTCGGTGCCTTCCAGTGGGTGCTCCCGAGGATGACGATCAGGAACATGAACGTCATCACCACCTCGGTGACCAGCGCGGCTGCGAGCGAGTAGTGGCCGGGAGAGTGGTCACCGAAGCCGTTGGCGGCGAAGCCCGAGGCCACCAGGTCGAAGCCCGGCTTGCCCGTCGCGATGACGGCGAGAATCCCGGCGCCCGCGATGGCGCCGAGCACCTGCGCCACGATGTAGGGCAGCAGCTCGCCGGCCGAGAATCGGCCACCGGCCCAGAGCCCGATCGACACCGCCGGGTTGAAGTGCCCCCCGGAGACGCGACCCAGCGCATAGGCGCCGGTCAGCACGGTCAGGCCGAAGGCGAGCGCCACACCCGCGAAGTGGATCCCGAGATCGGGGAAGGCCGCTGCGAGGACCGCGCTCCCGCAACCGCCCAGCACCAGCCAGAACGTTCCGATGAACTCGGCAGCCAGCTTCGCTCCCATCGGATCCTCCTTGCTGCCTAGCAGCGCAAGCCTGTCTGCTAGCATGAGGAGCAGCGTTTGCCCAGGGCCCAGCCGCGTCAGCGCGGCCGCCCGGCGGCGAGCCGCGCCAGCACGGGAGCGTCGGTCGGGAAGGCCAGGGGCGGCGGGGCCGCCGGATCGAACCAGCCGGCGGCCACGGCGTCGTCGCCGCCGCGGGGCTCCGCGCGCGGGTCGATCAGGCGGGCGGCGAACCAGATGCCCACCGTCGGGCGCTCCGGCTCGTGGCGATTGGTGGCGACGTGCACGACCTCGCCGATCTCGACGGCGACGCCCGCTTCCTCGAGCGCTTCGCGCGCCGCCGCCTCGCGCACGTCCTCGTCCCACTCGACGTAGCCGCAGGGCAGGCACCAGAGCCTCGCGCCGAAATGCCCCGGGCCGCGCTGCACCAGCAGCACGCGTCCGGCGCCGTCCAGGATCACGACGGCGGCGCCGACGCCCATGTTGGCGAAGAAGGCGAAGCCGCAGGCGTCGCAGGACGGCCGGGGTGCGCCACCGCGCATGCGGTGCGTGAGCGCTGCCCCGCAGCGCGGGCAGCAGCGCCAGTCGTCTCCGAGGATCACTCCCAGAACCTCGGCACGTCGTATCTCGCGATGAGCGGGTCGTGGGTGACGATCGTCAGCCGCTCCTCGACCGCCTGTGCCACCAGGAGGCGATCGAACGGATCGCGATGGTGGTCGGGCAGGGCGCGGAGCCGCACCGTATGGGCAATCGCGATGGGCAGCTCCTCGAGGGACGCCGCTCGCATGGCGCGCACGACGGCGGCGACGTCGGCATCGATCTTCTTGAGCGACGCCTTGATCGCGATCTCCCAGGTGCTGACGGCGCTGACGTACACGTCGGTCTCGGGATCGCGGATGCTCTTCGCCACGCGAGCAGGAAGCCGACGAGGACTGCTCAGCGCCCAGATCAGCGCATGCGTGTCGAGCAGGAGCCGGGCCGTCACGTGCGGCCGCCCTCGAAGAGGGTGAGGATCTCGTCGGGAAGGGGCGCATCGAAATCCTTGGAGACGCGAATCTTTCCCCGGAGCGCGCCCAGGCGGCGGGACGCCCGGACCCGCGACGCGGGAACCAGACGTGCGACGGCGCGGCCGTGGCGCGTGATCACCACCTCGTCACCCTGGAGGGCACGGTCGACCAGGTGGGAGAGACGGGTCTTGGCCTCGTAGAGGCTGACCGTGGCGCCCTTTCTCATCTGGTCAATTTAGACCAGATCCTGGAGCGCCCGCAATGCCTCCCGCCGGGCGCGCTCACCCGAGGTGCGCGCCGCCGTCGGCGTAGAAGACCTGCCCGGTGACGAAGCGCGAGTCGTCGGAGGCGAGGAAGAGCGCGACCGGCGCGATGTCCTGCTCCGGATCGCCCAGGCGGCCGATCGCGCGCTCCGCCATCGTGCGGGCGAAGCCGTCCGGATCGCGCTCCATGAAGTCGAGGCCGCGCTTCGTCGCCGCCGCCGGGTAGATCACGTTGGCCGTGATGCCGTGCCGCCCCCACTCGCGGGCGGCGACCCGCGTGAGCGAGGTGATGCCACCCTTGGCGGTGGCGTACTCCCCGAGGCCCGGGTGTCCGGCCTCGGCGGAGAGCGAGCCGAGATTGATGATCCGACCCCAGCTCTTGCTCTTCATGAAGGGCAGCACCGCGCACATCGCCCACCACGTTCCCTTCACCCCGGTGCGCCAGGACATGTCGAACTGCTCGTCGGGGATCGCCTCCAGCGGCCCGCGTGGTCCGAAGCCCTGCGCGTTGTTCACGAGGACGTCGACCGTGCCGTAGCGGCGGACGGTCTCCTCGACCATCGCGTCCACGTCGCCCCGCTTGCCGACGTCGACGACGGACGACATGCCGTCGCCGCCCTCGGCGCGGATCTCCTCGGCGGTGCGCTCCGCGCGGTGAAACTTCAGCTCGGCGACGCACACCCGGGCGCCCTCGCGCGCGAACACCAGCGCGATGGCGCGACCGATGCCCTGACCGGCACCCGTGACGATGGCGACCTTGCCTTCGAGACGGCCCATCCCGCCGACCCTGCTCAATCGAGCCAGCGGTTGATCGCCCAGGTGCGCCACTCGTTGGTGAGGATGGTGTGCTGCACGGCCCGCCGGACGCGGCGCTGGATCGGCACGCTGATGCAGGCCTGCTGCATAAGCTCGAGCGCCTTGTCGCCGTGCTCCGCCTCGGCGTAGGCGTGCACCTCGAGGTCCTTCACCTTGATGCCGTAGTGCTTCCACAGGCCCTGGTAGAGCGTCTTCGCGTAGCCGCTCCGTCCCGCGGCGCGCTCCCGCGCGTAGCCCAGCGCGCCCAGCGCCTCCTCGTAGGACCGGCGACAGTAGTAGAGGAGCGTGTACACGGAGCCGATCGTCTCGGGCATGGGAACGTAGCCGCGCACCTCCTCGTCGGGGATGCCGAGCGCGCGCGTGTACTCCACCTTCATCAGCACGTGGTTGGGGTCGCGCAGGTAGCCGGTCTCGTCCGCGAAGTTCTGCGCCCAGTGGGCGTAGTGCTCGGAGTCGTCCATCACGAAGGCGTCGGTGTCGGGCGCGTTCGCGATCAGCAGCGGGAACTCGGGCGTCATCCAGAGGCCCAGGTAGTAGAGCTCCTTGGCGTATCGCTTGACGACCTCGATGCTGGCGGTGCCGTTGCCGATCGCCGGCACGACCTCGTTCTGCGTGTAGGGGCTGTGCGCCTCGATGAAGGCGTCGAGCTCCGCGAGGAACTCGTCGACCGGGAGGGGTCGCTCCGGGGCGCGGTCGCGCTTGATGACGTCCTTGAAGGTCCCCGGGGCGCTCATGCGCACGTTCTAGGGACTCGCGCGCCGTCGCGTCAAGGAGTACGAGCCGGCTCCCGGCGTGCCGACGCGCCGGGCGGGGGCGCCACGCGGCCGTGTTCCGCCAGCGCGCGCCGCGCATCCTCGAAATCGGGATCGACCTCGAGCGCGCGCCGCAGCAGCCGCTCGCCCTCGGTCGCATCACCTCCGAGGAGGCTGGGCAGCTCAAGCAGCATGATCCCCTTGGCGGTGAGCACCCCGGGGGCGTCGGGCGTCAGCGCCAGGGTGCGATCGATCTCGCGTCGCACCCGGCGGATCGCGAACAAGTTGCCGAAGCTCAGCGGGCGGAGCTGCAGGCGGCGGCCCAGATTGCAGAAAACGGCGAAGTGCCCGGCCGCGTCGGCGTCATCGTGCTCCACTGCCTCCTCGGCGAGGGCGAGGCCACGCTCCAGCAGTGCGAGCCGCGCGGAGGTGTCGTTTTGCTCGGCCGCAAAACGACACAGGGCCAGGGCCTCGAGCCCCCGCGGCGAGCCGGGCAGCGTGTGCGCCCTGGCAGAAGTTACCGATCCCAGGAGAACAGCGGCGATCGCCCATGTGGCCCGGAAGGTCATGTGCGCCTGTCTCCGATCATGACGAAGCAAAGGGCGGGCCGATCGTCCAAATGTCCTCGACTACGTAAGACGCTGCGAGATGGATGGTCGGGGCGTTCACTGGCACGGCGCGGGCGCTCCTTGCTACTGTCACATCGGTTTGACGCCTGCCTCGCTCCCGCTCGAGGGGCTCCGGATCCTCGCCGTGACCCAGCTCGGCGCCGGGCCGTTCGGCATGACCTTCCTGGGGGACCTGGGCGCCGAGGTCATCAAGGTCGAAGATCCGTCGACCGGGGGCGACGAGGCGCGTCGCGTGCCACCCTTCGCCGACGCCGGCGCGAACGACGGCGTCTACTACCAGGCCTTCAACCGCGGCACGCGCAGCCTGACGCTGAACCTGCGGATGCCGGAGGGGCAGGCGCTGCTCCGTCGCCTCGCGGCGCGGGTCGACGCGGTCTACAACAACCTGCGCGGGGACCTGCCGGGACGCCTCGGTCTGGACTACGCATCTCTCCGCGACGCCAACCCGCGCATCGTCTGCTGCTCGCTCTCGGGGTTCGGCCGCACCGGGCCCCGCCGGGCCGAGCCCGCGTACGACTACCTCCTCCAGGCCTCCGCGGGGTTCATGAGCCTCACGGGCGAGCCGGATGCGCCGCCCACCAAGTGCGGCGTCTCCATCGTCGACTTCTCGGGCGGCATGCTGTCCGCGCTGGCGCTCATGATCGGGCTGCACCGCGCCCGGGAGACCGGCGCCGGCTGCGACCTCGACGTCTCGCTGCTTGACACCGCGCTGTCGATGCTCAACTACCTCGCGGCCTGGACGCTCAACCGCGACTGGCGTCCGCAGCGCCATCCGTCGGGCGCGCATCAGAGCCTGGTGCCGAGCCAGACGTTCCGAACCGCCGATGGCTGGGTCGTCCTGATGGTCATGAAGGAGAAGTTCTGGACGCGGCTGGTCGAACGACTCGAGCGTGCCGACCTGGGCGACGATCCGCGCTTCCGGACCTTCGCCGGCCGCCTGCGGCACCGCGGCGAGCTCGTGCCGCTCCTCGACGCCGAGTTCCTGCGGCGCACCACGGCCGAGTGGCTCGAGCGCCTGCGCGGATTCGTTCCCGTCGCCCCCGTCTACGACATCGACGAGGCGCTGGCCGACGCGCAGGTCGCGGCTCGCGACATGGTGGTCGCCGTCGAGCACCCGCTCTTCGGCACGCTGCGCGAGCTGGGATGCCCGATCAAGATGGAGGGGGTGGCCCCGCGCTACGAGCCGGGGGCCGCGCTCGGCGCCGACACGGCAGGTTTGCTCGAGGAGATCGGCGTGGGGGCCGACGAGCTGGCCGGGCTGCGCGCGCGCGGCGTCGTCTGATCGTCCGGTCGTGGGCGTCGCGCTACGGGCAGGCGCCGCGCCCGCAGGCATAGCCGGAGCAGCTGCCCCAGGTGCAGCTCTGGCCGCAGACCTGCTCGCCAGCGCAGCTGCAGGCAGAGCGGCCGCAGGGGCAGCACAATTGCGCCTCGCCGGGGCTGCACTCGCCCTGGCCGACGCAGACCCCGGGGATCCATTGACAGCTGTTCGAGCAGGTGTCGGTCCGCGCGCCGCAATTGCCGCACGGCACGAAGCTCGTCTGGCCCGGCGCGCAGACGCCTTGATTGCCGCAGGCGCTCCACGTGCACGCCGCCGTCAGCGTCTGCGTTCCGCAGTTGCCGCATGCCCGGGTCTGGCCAGGCGTGCAGGCCTCGGTGATCTGGGCGACGAACGCGTCGAAATCGCCGAGGTCGTGAGGCTGGAGCGCATTGAGGACGGGGAAGTCCAGCGAGCCGGTGTTTCCCGTCACATAGGCTCCCATGCCACCCACGGCGATCGCGTTCCCGAAGTCCTGGCCGCTTCCTCCGAGATAGGTCGAGTAGACCAGGGCCGTGCCACTGGCAGCGAGCTTCGTGACGAAGGCATCGTATCCTCCCCCGCCCGGCCCCGGCTGCACCGCATTGGAGGTCGCGGGAAAGTCGAGAGAGGCCGTGGTTCCCGTCACGTAGGCCTGGCCCGCTCCATCGACGGCGATGCCGTTGCCGACTTCGTTGCCGCTGCCCCCGAGATAGGTCGAATAGACGATCGACGACCCACTCGCGTCGACCTTGGTGACGAAGCCATCGCGGTCTCCCGCAAAGGTGGGCTGGGCCGCGTTCGCGGTGACCGGGAAGTTCACGGAGGTCGTCTGTCCCGTCACGTACGCGTTGCCGCTGCCGTCCACGGCGATGGCTCGCCCGAGGTCCAGACCGATTCCTCCCAGAAAGGTGGAGTACCCCCACGCCGTGGCGTCGGCGTTGACCTTGGTCACGAAGGTTTCGACACCGACCAGGTGAAATTGAAACGCGTTCGGAGTGGCAGGAAAGTCCCGCGATTCGGTGTCTCCGGTCACGTACGCGTTGCCTCCCCCATCGACGGCAATGGCAGCAAGGTCGTCCACACTGGTGCCCCCGAGGTAGGTCGAGTAGACCAGCGCCGTCCCGCCGGCATTGATCTTGGCGACGAAACCGTCGCCGTTGCCGCCAGCCACCGGCTGGATCACGTTCGGCGTGATCGGAAAGACGGGGGAGTTCGTCTCTCCGGCAACGTAGGCATTTCCGGCTCCATCCACCGCGATGGCCCTGCCGCGGTCGTCCCCTTGCCCGCCAAGGCCGCCGGGCGCCCCGAGATACGTCGAGTAGACGAGCGCCGTGCCGCTCGGGTTGAGCTTGGTCACGAAGCTGTCGCGAATACCCCCGATGGCCGATTGGAATGCGTTCGGAGTCGTGGGGAAGTTGGAAGATTCCGTGGTCCCCGTCACGTAGGCGTTGCCGGCTCCATCGACGGCGATGCCGGTCCCCTCATCGGCCTTGCTTCCGCCCAGATACGTCGAATAGACGAACGCCGTACCGCTCGCGTTGAGCTTCGCGACGAAGGCATCGAAGGCTCCGCCGCCCGGCTGGGACTGGACGGCGTTCGGCGTGATGCGGAGACCGCCGAGAGAGGCCGTGACGCCCGTTACATAGGCGTTGCCCGCTCCGTCGACGGCGATGCCATCGCCCTCGTCCGACCTGAACCCGCCCAGATAGGTCGAGTAGGACAAGATGGGATCGATCAGCAACGGCCTGGTGCGATCATAGCTCGCTACCACGAGCCCGATTTCCGGAGCGGGGTGCGACGTTGCGCCAGGAAGGATCACATAGCGACCCGCGACCGGCGTTCGTCGGCCATCCTGGTCCTGGTAGATCACCGGCCTGTGCAGCCGCACTGCACCGCTGCCGGTCTCGACGACCACCTCCCCGTCCGGCTCGATCCGTTGCGCGAGGGCGCGTCCCGCCTGGTCGCTGAACGCGAGGCGAATGCGCTTCGGGTCGGCCCCCGGCGCCACACGAAAGTCGTACTCCAGCTGCTGTTGCGTGCCGTAGTACACCACGTCGATTCCCGGGTAGACGGCGCGGTACCTCACCTTGGCATATGTCGGAACGCCGGCACGCCAGCGGTCGGAATCGTGTCCCAGGAAGTAGTTCACCTTGCCCGCCAGCTCGTCGATCCCGGTGACATGCGGTCGTCGATTGCTGCCGCGCAACTCCATGCGCACGATTGTCGGGGCGCCTGCGACGACGCTCGTCCGGTCGGCGCCCCCGGCCTGACGGACGCCTGTGGCGGCGGGCCGCTCGAGGGCGAGCACGGCTTCCTGGTTCGTCAACAGCGCCGTGTAGCCCCGTCCACGACCGAGAAACCGGACCCGCGCGTCGCTCTGTCCGGCATTGGCTTCGAAGTACAGGGGAATCTTCGCGTACTCCCGTTCCAGCCGCGCCGTCACGGCCGGCGCGAGGACCGCCGCCCGCGTGGGCGCCCCCGAATCGGTGGGCACTGACGGGACACCTTCTGCCCGGGCGAAGGTGCACGCGACGATGCTCAAGAGCGCTCTGGTTACGCTGATCTTCCTCACGGCGGGTCTCCTCTGAAGCGCACCCGTTGCTCTCGTCACGGGATGGGCTGGCGGTGACGAGATCGCGATACGCCCGCTCCGGTTGCGGAGGTCTCACGCGGGGGGTGCTACTTTTCGGGTAGCGAACCGCTACCCGCTCCAGCGGCTTGCCGTCGCGTGACTGTGATGAGCACGCCGCGCGTTGACCCGGCCCTGTCCGCCCGGGCACAACGGCGCCGTGGACCTGTCGTTCTCGCCCGCCGAGGAAGCCTTCCGGGCAGAGCTCCGGACGTGGCTGGCAGCGAATCTCCCGGCATCCTGGGCCGACGGCGAGCCGCCCGAGTTCCCGTCGCTCGCGGACGAGGTCGCGTTCCTGCGCGACTGGCAGCGCCGGCTCGCCGGCGGGCGCTGGGTCGGCATCCACTGGCCGCGGCAGGACGGCGGGCGAGGCGCCTCCGTCGTCGAGAGCTACGTCTTCCAGGAAGAGATGGCCGCCGCGCGCGCTCCCGAGATCATCAACCGCATCGGCGTGAACCTGGTGGGACCGACGCTGATCGCCCACGGCACCGACGAGCAGCGGCGCCGCTTCCTGCCCAGGATCCTGCCGGCGGAGGAGCTCTGGTGCCAGCTCTTCTCGGAGCCCGGCGCGGGCTCCGACCTGACGGCGCTGCGCACCCGTGCCGAGCCGCGCGGCGCCGGCTGGGTGGTGAACGGCCAGAAGGTGTGGACCAGCTACGCCCAGTTCGCGCGCTGGGGCATCCTGCTCGCGCGCACCGATCCCGCGGCGCCCAAGGCGAAGGGCATCAGCTACCTGATCTGCGACATGCAGGCCCCCGGCGTCACGGTCCGTCCGCTGCGCCAGATGACCGGGAGCGAGGAGTTCAACGAGGTGTTCCTCGAGGACGTGTTCATTCCGCGCGAGCGCCTCGTGGGACGCGAGCACGACGGCTGGTCCATCGCGAGCACCACGCTGGCTCACGAGCGTGGGACCTCACCGCGCCAGCTCGTGATTCACCGCATGCTGCTGAACGACCTCCTGCGGCTGGCGCGCGAGGAGCGCGACGGGGTGCCGCCCGCCGCGGCCGACCCGGTGGTCCGTCAGCGCATCGCGCAGCACGTGATCGAGGTGGAGATCACGCGTCTCAACAACTGGCGCACGCTCACCCGGCTCCAGAAACGCCTGCCGCTCGGCCCCGAGTCGAGCTTCATCAAGCTCTTCTGGAGCGAGATGAGCCAGCGCATGCACGACACGGTCATGGCGCTCATGGGCGCGCGTGGACTGTGCTGGCAGCCCGGGCCGCATGCCGTCGTGGGGGGCCGGCTCGCACGCTCCTATCTCTACTACCGCGCGGCGAGCCTGTTCGCCGGCACCTCGGAGATCCAGCGCAACATCCTGGCGGAGCGCGTGCTTGGCCTGCCGCGATCGCGCTGAGCGCGGTCTCAGAGCGGGAGCGGACAGTCCACTGCCGCCGCGCGGCCGAGCATCCGGTCGATGATTCCCAGAACACTCGCGCCGACGCCGGGCTTGCGCTCCTTCCATGGGGCGATTACAAAATTGCCGTATGAGTCATACCATCACGATACGCCTTACGCACGAGCTCGCGGCCTGGCTCGAGGATACCGCCGCACGAACCGGCGTGTCGCAGGGCAAGATCGTCCGCGATCAGCTCGAGAAGGCGAAGGCGGGGACGACGGGCCGGGCCTACATGCGTCTGGCCGGATCGGTGCGCGGTCCGAGAGACCTCTCGTCCCGCAAGGGTTTCTCGCGACCGTGAAAGGCATCGCCGACACGGGATTCCTGGTCGCGTTCGCCAACCGCAACGACCAGCATCACGAATGGGCCGTCGGCGTTGCCGAGCGGATCGAGAGCCCCCTGCTGACCTGCGAAGCGGTGCTCGCGGAGGCGGCGTTTCACCTTCGGAACACGGCAGTGGTGCTCGACATGCTCGAGGAGGGCCTGGTCGCCCTGGCCTTCGACTGCCGGGACCACGTGCCACACCTCGCCGCCCTGGCCAGGCGCTACGCCGATCGCCAGCCCGACCTCGCCGACCTCTGCCTCATCCGCATGAGCGAACTCTACCCGCGCCACAGCGTCATCACCGTCGACCGTGGCGATTTCCGGGTCTACCGGCGCAACAAGCGCGATACGATCCCGGTGATCTCTCCTCCCGCCGGCTGAACGTGAGGCACTCGCCGGCGCGCTTGACTCAGGAAGTAAAGGGATCGATTCTTTACCCATGAAGAGCCGGATCTCGTCGAAGGGGCAAATCACCGTGCCCGTCGAGATCCGCGACCACCTGGGACTGGACCCGGGAACGGAGGTCGAGTTCGTCCTGCACGACGGCGAGGCGATTCTCCGGAAGGGTGGGGGTCTGAACCACCCCGTCGATCGCGTCTACGGGCGCTTGCGGCTCGCCAAGCCCGTCGACGTGCTGCTCGACGCCATGCGAGGACCGCGTCCGAGGCGCGGACCGAATCGCCGGCGTGGCCGGCGCGCGTGAGAACCGCCGTCGACACGTCCGTCCTGCTCGACGTCCTGGGTGCGGACGCCCAGTTCGGCGTGGCGTCACGCGAGGCGCTGCGCGCGGCGTATCGCGAGGGTGCCCTCGTGGCGTGCTCGATCGTCTGGGCGGAGGTGAGAGCGGCATTCCCGGACGACGAGAGCTGTGCCGACGCCCTGCGCGTGCTCGGAATCCGGTTCGATGCGCTCGGGCCGGACGCGGCGACACTGGCGGGCCGTCTCTGGAAGGAGCATCGTGCGCGCAAGGGATCGGACGGCCGCCGCGTCGTCGCGGATTTCCTGATCGGCGCGCACGCGCGCGTGCAGGCCGATGCGCTCCTCACGCGGGATCGCGGCTTCTACCGGGCGTACTTTGCCGGCCTCCGCGTGAACGATCCCACCGACCGCGCCAGCCGCGCCCGGCCGCGGCCGGAATGAGCATCATTCGCTCACCGGCGTCAGTCCTTGCCGAAGAAGTGGGGCCGCAGCTCGGCCTCCGGTACGTACCGACAGGCCTGGCGGAACACCGCCTGGAGAGTCCCGGCCGCCAGCGTCCGGTGGACGGGAACCGTCAGCGTCTGTCGCGTTCCATCGGAGAGGACGCGACGGAGCTTGGCATGGCTGCCGCGGGTCGAGACCACCACGAAGCCACACGCGCCGAGGGCGCGAAGAACGTCGCGGCCGCCGAGCCGCCTAAGCCTCGGCGCCATCGAGTCGCACGGGCACCTCGTAGCTCACGAGGAGGCGAGGCGAGGCGGCAAGGCCGAGCGAACGAAGGTCTTCCCCTTCGAGATGGAGCGCGATCGCCTCTTGGAGGTTGGCGAGCACCTCGTCGGCCGTTCTGCCCTGCGTGACAACGGCGATCTCCAGGCACTCGGCGACATAGTGTCGGCCGTCATACTCGAGCACCGCGTGGATCGTGCCGCGGAGTGGACGCTCCCTGGCGCTGCCGTACCGCGGTGCCGATTCCGCGACCTGGGCCGCGGGTGAAGGTGCGCGATCGATGCGGTAGGGCTTCGCAATCTCGTACCGTCCGCGGGACAAGCGGCGAAAGTAGGGCCAGCGGCGCGCATGGTGCGCGGGAGCGTTGACGCAGCATCGGCTGGAGACGTGTGTCCGTACGGAGTTCTCGTTGAGATGCGGCAACGCGCGAACGAGCTCCTCCGCAGAGAACGTCCAGCCGCCGCGTTCGCGACAGAGCCGCTGAGCGGCACGAAGGACGTCTTCATGGATCGCCATGGTCGTGATTATCCCTGGATACACATGATAATCAAGTCACCTGGACGGCGAACGCGAAGGTTGCCTCCACAGAGCGGCTCGCGTGAGGGCGCCCGCCGTGCTCCTCTGTGCCCGTGCTCTCCGAATCCCACCCCGCGCTGGCGCGCTTCTCGCCGGCCGTCGCCGCATGGTTCGGGTCGGCGTTCGCCGCACCGACGGCGGCCCAGGCCGGCGCCTGGGACGCCATCGCGTCGGGCAAGCACGTGCTCGTGTCGGCCCCGACCGGGTCCGGCAAGACGCTGGCCGCGTTCCTCTGGGCGCTCGACCGGCTCGCGGCCGCGCCGCGCGCGCGCGAGCCCGGGGTCCGTGTCCTCTACGTCTCGCCGCTGAAGGCGCTCGCGGTCGACATCGAGCAGAACCTGCGTGCGCCGCTGGCGGGCATTCGCGGCGCGGCCGTCCGTCTCGGACTCGAGCTCCCCGCCATCACGACGGCGCTGCGCACCGGCGACACCCCAGCCGAGGAGCGCCGGCGGCTGGCGAAGCACCCGCCCGACATCCTCGTCACCACGCCGGAGTCGTTGTTCCTGCTGCTCACGTCCGCGGCGCGCGACGCGCTGCGGACCGTCGACACGGTCATCGTGGACGAGGTGCACGCCGTGGCAGGCACCAAGCGCGGAGCCCATCTGGCGCTCTGCCTCGAGCGCCTGGATTGCCTGCTGCGCGCGCCCGCACAGCGCATCGGGCTCTCGGCGACGGTGCGGCCGCTGGAGGAAGCCGCGCGCTTCCTCGGCGGCGCGCAGCCGGTGGCGGTCGTCGCCGCGCCCGCCGACAAGCGCTTCGACCTCGCGATCGTCGTGCCGGTGGAGGACCTGGCCGCGCTCGGCCAGCCGGCGGGACCGGTGCCGAGCGGAAGCGCAGCCGGGGCCGAGGAGCGGACGAGCGTGTGGCCGCACGTGGAGGAGCGTCTCCTCGAGCTGATCCGCGCCCACCGCAGCACCATCGTCTTCGCCAACTCGCGGCGGCTCGCCGAGCGGCTGTGCGCGCGGCTGAACGAGCTCGCGGGCGAGGAGGTGGTGCGCGCGCACCACGGATCGGTCAGCCGCGAGCAGCGCGCGCAGATCGAGGAGGCGCTGCGCGCGGGCCGCATCCCGGCCGTGGTCGCCACGTCGTCCCTCGAGCTCGGGATCGACATGGGTGCGGTCGATCTCGTCGTGCAGGTGGAAGCCCCGGACTCGGTGGCCACCGCGCTCCAGCGAATCGGGCGCGGCGGACACCAGGTGGGCGCGGTGAGCCGCGGGCGTCTTCTTCCCGAAGTACCGTGAGCGATCTGCTCGAGTGCGCGGTGGTGGTCGAGCGCATGCGGGCCGGCGCGATCGAGGCGCTGCGCACGCCGCGCAACCCGCTCGACGTCCTGGCGCAGCAGATCGTCGCGATGGTGGCCATGGACGACTGGACCGTCGACGGGATCGAGCAGGTGGTGAAGCGCGCGGCGGCGTTCGCGGAGCTGCCGCGGGCCGCGCTCGACGGCGTCCTCGACATGCTCGCCGGGCGCTATCCGGCCGACGTGTTCGCCGAGCTGCGCCCGCGCATCAACTGGGACCGCACCACGCAGCGCCTGGAGCCGCGGCCGAACGCCCAGCGCCTCGCGGTCACGTCCGGTGGAACGATTCCCGACCGCGGGCTGTACGGCGTGTTCCTCGCCGGCGAGCACCCGACCCGGGTCGGCGAGCTCGACGAGGAGATGGTGTACGAGAGCCGCGTCGGCGAGGTGTTCCTGCTCGGCGCGTCGAGCTGGCGCATCGAGGACATCACGCACGACCGCGTGATCGTCTCGCCCGCGCCGGGTCAGCCCGGCAAGATGCCCTTCTGGCACGGCGACGCGCCGGGACGGCCGCTCGAGCTGGGTGCCGCCATCGGGCGCTTCGTGCGCGAGCTCGGCGAGCGCGACGGGCCCGCGGCGGAGACGCGCCTGCGCGAGGTGGGGCTCGACGAATGGGCGGCGGGCAACCTGCTGCGCTATCTCGCCGAGCAGCGCGAGGCGACGGGCGCCGTCCCCGACGATCGCACGATCGTCGTCGAGCGCTTCCGCGACGCGGTCGGCGACTGGCGCGTCTGCGTGCATTCCTTCTTCGGTGCGCGGGTGCACGCGCCGTGGGCGCGGGCCATCGAGGCGCGGCTGCGCCAGCGGCTCGGCGTCACGGTGCAGTCGATGCACACCGACGACGGCATCGTGATCCGCGTCCCCGACGCCGACGATGCGCCGCCGGCCGATGCCGTGTTCTTCGAGCCGGAGGAGGTGGAGGAGCTGGTGACGGCGGAGGTGGGCGACTCGGCGCTGTTCGCGAGCCGCTTCCGCGAGTGCGCCGCCCGGGCGCTGCTCCTGCCGCGCCGCCGCCCGGGCGCGCGCACGCCGCTCTGGCAGCAGCGGCAGCGGAGCGCCGCCCTGCTCCAGGTGGCGAGCCGGCACCCCGGGTTTCCCATCCTGCTCGAGACCTACCGCGAGTGCCTCCAGGACGTCTTCGACCTGCCGGCCCTCGGGGAGCTGCTGTCGGCGGTGCGGCGGCGCGAGATCCGCGTGGTCGAGGTCGACACCGCGCTGCCGTCGCCCTTCGCCGGCTCGCTCCAGTTCGGCTACGTCAGCGCGTTCATGTACGAGGGCGACGCGCCGCTCGCCGAACGGCGGGCGCAGGCGCTGTCGCTCGACCGGTCCCTGCTGGCCGAGCTGATGGGGCGCGCCGAGCTGCGCGAGCTCCTCGACGACGGCGCGCTCGCCGCGCTCGAGCTCGAGCTCCAGCGCCTCGACGGGGCGCGGCCGCTGCGCGGCGCGGACGACCTGCACGACCTGCTCCGGGAGCTGGGCGACCTGACGTCGCCGGAGATCGAGGCGCGGGCGCCGGACGGCGCCCCCTCGGCGACCTGGCTCGACGCCCTCGCCCGCGCGCACCGCGTGCTCGGCGTCCGCGTCCACGGCGAGGAGCGATGGATCGCGGTCGAGGATGCCGCGCGCTATCGCGACGGGCTCGGGGTGGCGCTCCCGGTCGGCGTACCGCACGCGTTTCTCGAGCCGGTTGCCGATCCGGTGCGCGACCTGGTCGCTCGCTTCGCGCGCACGCACGGACCGTTCACGCCGGCGGACGCGGCGGCGCGCTTGGGACTGGGCGTCGCCGTCGTCGAGGGCGTGCTGCACGCGCTCGAGATGGACGGTCGCGTCGTCGACGGGGAGTTCCGTCCGGGTGGCAGCGGTCGCGAGTGGATCGACGTCGAGGTCCTGCGCCGCCTGCGGCGGCGCTCGCTCGCGGCGCTGCGGAAGGAGATCGAGCCCGTGCCGCCGGAGCAGCTGGCGCGCTTCGGGCTCGCGTGGCAGGGCGTCGGCGCGGCGTCGCCCCGGCGGCCCACGCTGGACGCGCTGCTGCGGGTGGTCGAGCAGCTCCAGGGCGTGCCCCTGCCGGCCTCCGCGCTGGAGTCGCAGATCCTGCCGGCGCGCTTCGCAGGTTACCTGCCGGTGCTCCTCGACCAGCTCGGCGCGGCGGGCGAGCTGGTGTGGGCCGGCGCGGGCGCCCTCGGCCACAACGACGGCTGGATCGTGCTCGCCCTCGCCGAGAAGGCGGCGCTGCTGCTTCCCGATCCGCCGCCGCTCGATCCGTCTCCGCTGGCGCAGCGGCTGCT
The DNA here is from genome assembly GCA_963815115.1 of uncultured delta proteobacterium. Classification (GTDB taxonomy): domain Bacteria; phylum Desulfobacterota; class Binatia; order DP-6; family DP-6; genus CAVQLX01. Next base: position 1,085,163 of record CAWFFN010000009.1, read on the forward strand.
CGACGTGCTCGCCGGCGGTGGCGCGCTCTTCTTCCGCCAGCTCGCTTCGGCGGTGCGCGCCGGCGACGACACGGAGCTGCTCCTCGCACTCTGGGATCTGGCATGGGCGGGCCGCGTCACCAACGACACGCTCGCTCCGCTGCGCGCGATGCTGCACCGGAGGCGGTCGCGGCCGCGCGACGGCCGCCCGCGACGGCCGCCGCGTCCGACGCGCTTCGGACCGCCCGCCGGCGCTGGACGATGGAGCCTCGTTCCGGCTCGCGCGGCGGACGCGACGCGCCGGCTGCACGCCACCGCCGAGCAGCTTCTCATGCGTCACGGCGTCGTCACCCGCGGCGCGGTCGTCACGGAGCGCGTCCCGGGCGGATTCGCCGGCGTCTACCCGGTGCTGAAGGCGTTCGAGGAGGCCGGCCGCTGCCGTCGCGGCTACTTCGTCGAGGGACTCGGCGGCGCGCAGTTCGCGCACCCGGGCGCGGTCGACCGGCTGCGCGGCCTCGGCCCTGCCGGCGGCGCCGTGGTGGTTCTGGCGGCCACCGATCCCGCCAACCCGTACGGTGCGGCGGTTCCGTGGCCCGAGCGCGGCGCGCTCGACGCGGGACACCGGCCCGGACGCAAGGCGGGCGCCGCGGTCGTGCTGGTCGACGGACGGCTCGTGCTCTACGTCGAGCGCGGCGGCCGCACGCTGCTGTCGTACAGCGACGACGAGCGGGTGGTCGAGCCGGCCGCCGAGGCGCTGGCGGCCGTCGCCCGGGAAGGGCGGCTCGGCCGGCTCCAGGTCCAGCGCGCCGACGGCGAGGCCGTGCTCGACACGCCGGTCGCGCGCGCGCTCGCGCAGGCGGGGTTCCACCCCACGCCGTGGGGCATGCGCGTCCGTGCCTGAAGGCGACACGGTCTTCCTCGCCGCCACGCGACTTCACGCGGCGCTCGCCGGGCAGACGCTCCGCCGGACCGACTTCCGCGTGCCGCACATCGCGACGGTCGACCTCGCGGGACGCGCCGTCGAGAGCGTCAGGTCCCACGGCAAACATCTCCTCTTCCGCATCGCAGGCGGCGTCACGCTGCATACGCACTTCAAGATGAGCGGATCGTGGCACCTGTACCGGCCGGGCGAGCGCTGGCGGGGACCGGGGTGGCAGGTGCGTGTCCTGCTCGAGACCGAGCCCTGGGTCGCGGTCGGTTTCCGGCTCGCCGTCGTCGAGCTGCTCCACACCGCACGCGAGCACGAGGTCCTGGGACATCTCGGTCCCGATCCGCTGAGCCCGGCGTGGGATGCCGCCGAGGCGCTGCGCCGGCTCACCGCCACGCCGGAGCGGCCGATCGGCGACGCGCTCCTCGATCAGCGCGTGATCGCCGGTCCCGGGAACATCTGGAAGAGCGAGCTGTGCTTCCTGCGCGGCGTCGATCCGTCGACGCCCGTCGGCCGTGTCTCGCGGCCGGAGCGGCTCGTCACGCTCGTGAAGGAGCTGTTCGAGGCGAACCGGACGACGGGGAGCCAGATCACGACCGGCGACCTGCGACCGGGGCACACGCAGTGGGTCTATACACGCGGAGGGCGTCCCTGCCGCCGCTGCGGCACGATCATCCGCATGCGCGGGCCGCGCGAGCCGGAACGGGTCACCTACTGGTGCCCCTCCTGCCAGCCGCCGGCATCGTCCTGACAACGCCGTCCTCACTCCTGGCACCGGAGCCGCCGGCACGCTATCCCCTCTGCGGTGAGCCGCCCGGTGCCCTGGGGGATGACCCGCTACCAGTGGATCGTCTTCTTCGCCGCCTGGCTCGGCTGGGGGTTCGACGTCTTCGACGGATTGCTGTTCAACTTCGTCGCTCCGGTGGCCGTGCCCCGCCTGCTCGGCCTGGCGGCAGGCGATCCCGGAGGAGCCGCCCGCGTGACCGCCGTCACCGGCATCGTCACCTCGGTCCTTCTGGTCGGATGGGCGACGGGAGGCGTGCTCTTCGGCCGCATCACCGATCGCCTCGGCCGCGCGCGCACCCTCCAGCTCACCATCATGGTCTATGCCGGCGCCACCGCGGCCTGCGCGCTGGCGCCCGACATCTGGACGCTCGCCGGCCTCCGCTTCATCGCCAGCCTCGGCATCGGGGGCGAGTGGGCCGCGGGCGCCTCGCTGGTCGCCGAGGTCGTGCCGCCCGCACGCCGCGTCGCCGCGGGCGCGTTGCTCTACACCAGCGCGCCGGTGGGCATCCTGCTCGCCGGGTTCGTCACCGACCTGCTGACGAAGCGCATCGACGTGCTCGCGGCGCAGCCCGATCTCGCCTGGCGGCTCGTCTTCCTGACCGGCCTGGTGCCGGCGGCGTTCGCGATGTGGATCCGCCGCCGCGTCGAGGAGCCGGAGATCTGGCGGCAGGAGCGCAGCGAGCATCCGCGCCTGCGCGAGCTGTTCGCACCCGGCCTGCGGCGTGCGACGCTGGGCGGTCTCGCCATGTGCCTGGTCACCCTGGTCACGTGGTGGGCGACGAATGCCTTCCTGCCCTTCATCGCCGAGCATCTCGCCGGTCGTGACGCGGGCAGCGACGCGGTCGCCTGGCACCGGTGGATGGCGACGGTGCTCTTCACCACCGGGGGCTTCCTCGGGACGGTCGCCACCATCCCGCTTGCCCGCCTCGGTCGGCGTCCGCTGTTCGCGATCTACCTGGCGGGCGCCGCGCTCTCCATCTGGGTGACGTTCGGGATGGCGTGGGATCCCTGGACGCGCACGCTGCTGCTCTTCCTCGATGGGCTCACCGTGTTCGGCGTGGTCGGCGCGTTCAGCTTCTACCTGCCAGAGCTCTTCCCCACCCGGCTGCGCGGCACGGGCAGCGGGTTCTGCTTCAACACCGGACGCTATCTCGCCGCCGTGGGGCCGTTCGCCGTCGGCTCGGCGCTGGGCGCGGCGGCGACGCCGATGGACGCCATCCGCTGGGTGGCGCTGGTGCCGCTGGCGGGCCTGCTGCTCGTGCCGTTCATCGTCGAGACGGCACCGCTGCGTGCCGGCGCATGGCGCGCCGGATCGGCGGCGTCGCGCGTGCGCGAATCCTGAGCGATTCTCCGTTGCGGGCGGCACCCACCACTTCGCCGTCGGCACCTGCGGACCGGACATGCAGTGTCATCCCGGATGACGCCCGCCGCGTGACACCCCGCGCCGCGACCGTCTAGGATGGCCGCCGATGACGGCCGCCTCCGGTCCCCTCCTCGGTCTCCGCGTCCTCGACCTCGGCACGCGCATCGGTGCGCCCTTCGCGGCGACGCTGCTGGCCGACCTCGGCGCCGACGTCATCAAGATCGAGCTGCCCGGCCAGGGCGACTTCATGCGCACGATCGGGCCGTTCGAGGACGGCTACTCGCTGTTCTGGGCCGTCGAGGGACGCGGCAAACGCTCGGTGACGCTGGATCTGCGCAAACCGGCCGGGCAAGCTCTCCTGAAGCGCCTCGTCCCGCTCGCCGACGTCGTCATCGAGAACTTCCAGCCCGGCACGCTCGAGTCGTGGGGGCTCGGCTACGACGTCCTCTCGGCGCTCAACCCGGGTCTGATCCTCACCCGCGTCTCGGTGTACGGGCAGGACGGCCCGTACCGCGACCGCCCCGGGCTCGATCGCAACGGCATCGCCGCGGGCGGCCTCATGTACATCACCGGCTATCCCGATCGCCCGCCGGTGCGGCCGGGCGTCATCGTGTCGGACTACCTGACCGGCGTGTTCAACGCGTTCTCCATCCTGAGCGCGCTCTACGAGCGCGACCGGCGCGCGCGCGAGACCGGCGAGCCGCCGCGCGGCCAGTGGGTCGACCTTTCGCTCTACGAGTCGATCCTGCGCATCATGGAGCACACGCTCGCCGCCTACGATCGGCTCGGCGTCGTCCGCGAGCGCGAGGGCAACCGGCTGCGCAACTCCGCCCCGCTCGACAACTGGGAGACCAGCGACGGCAAGTACGTCTGCATCATCGCCGCCGGTGACGGGCTCTTCCCGCGCCTCTGCCGCGCGATGGGCCGCGAGGACCTGCTCCAGGAGCCGCGCTTCCGCACCATGGCGCTGCGCGCCGAGCACGGCGACGAGATCAACGGCATCGTCGCCGCCTGGGTGAAGGCGCGCACGGCGCGCGAGCTGCAGGACGTGCTCGAGCGCCACGAGGTACCCTTCGGCGTCGCCTACTCCGTCGCCGACATCTTCGTCGATCCGCACATCGCCGCGCGCGGCGACATCGAGACGGTGGACGATCCGGTGCTCGGTCCCGTGCGGATGCAGGGCGTCTATCCGCGCTTCTCGCGGACCCCGGGGGCGATCCGGCGCGGCGCGCCGCGGCTCGGCGAGCACAACGAGGAGGTGTACTGCGGGCTCCTCGGACTGACCGCCGAGGAGCTCGCGGGCATGCGGCGCGACGGGGTCGTCTGAGCGCGGCGCCGCCGGCTTGACCCCGCAGCGCGCGTCCCGTACGCGGATCCCGCATGCCGCAGCTCCTGCTGTGCACCCTGTGCGACGACGTTCGCTTCGAGCTCGGCAACAAGCACACGCTCGTCGGCCTGTTCGACACCTTCAACGTCGCAGACTTCGCGCAGCCGCTGGCGCCCTTCCGGGTCTTCGCTCGGTTCGCCCTGGACGCGCCAGGGACACACGAGATCAAGCTGCAGATCAGCAGCGCCGAGGAAGACTTTCGGGTCGAGGTCACGGGCAGGCTGGAGGCGCGCGCGCCGAGCGAGGTGAGCGGGCGGTTCGAGAGCATCTTCGCCGCGACCCTGGCGGCGCTCCGGCTGCCCCGGCCTGGACGCTACGAGGTCCGGCTGACGGTCGGCGGCCACGACGTCGGGGGCTGCGCCTTCCTCGCGCTCGGGGTCGCCAAGCAGACGCTGCAGTGACGGGAGGCCACATGTCCACGGTTCGCACGGAGCGCGATGGCGCGGTCACGATCGTCACCATCGACCGGCCGGCGGTGCGGAACGCCGTCGACCGCCCGACCGCCGCGGCGCTGGCGGAGGCATTCCGGCGCTTCGAGGCCGACGAGGCCTCGGCCGTCGCGGTGCTCACCGGCGCTGGTGGAACGTTCTGCGCGGGCGCGGATCTGAAGGCCGTGGCGCAGGCGCGCGAGGAGCTGCGGACCGAGGCGAGCGCCCGCGCGAACCAGGTGGTGGAAGACGGCGACGGTCCGATGGGACCGACGCGCATGCTGCTCTCCAAGCCGGTGATCGCGGCCGTCGAGGGGCACGCGGTCGCGGGCGGGCTCGAGCTGGCGGTGTGGTGCGACCTGCGGGTCGCCGCGCGCGACGCGGTCTTCGGCGTCTACTGCCGGCGCTGGGGCGTGCCGCTGGTCGACGGCGGCACGATTCGCCTCGTTCGTCTCCTCGGTCACAGCCACGCCCTCGACCTGATCCTCACCGGCCGCGGGGTGTCGGGAGAGGAAGCGCAGCGCATGGGCCTCGCGAATCGCCTCGTCGAGCCGGGGAGGGCGCTGGCCGAGGCCGTGCAGCTGGCGCATGAGCTGGAGCGCTTCCCGCAAGGGTGCCTGCGGAGCGACCGGCTGTCGTCGTACGAGCAGTGGGCGCTCGACCTGCCGGCCGCGCTGCGCAACGAGACCCGGCACGGCCTCCAGGTCATGGCGTCCGGCGAGACGGGCGCCGGCGCGGCGCGCTTCGCGGCGGGTGCCGGCCGGCACGGCCGCTTCGACGAGCTCTGAACGGCGCGACGACCACGAGGCGGCGCGCAGCCGCCGCCTCAGGGCCTGGCCAGCGTCGCGAGCAACCGCGCCGCGCGGTCCCGCGCGTCGCGGAGCTCCCCCTTGAGAGCCCCGGCGCAATCGGCCGAGAGGGCTCTCCGCCGGACGCTCGTGACGGCGTGGATCGACCCCGTCAGGGTCTGGACCGCTCTCCGGAGGCGCCGGACGACGAGCGGGCGACGAGCCGTGCCGGCGGCGGCGAAGAGGCCGCAGGCCCGCTGCCGGCGCCCACCGATCGAGGCGGGGAGCTCCTGACCCGCGCACGCTGCGGGGATGTTCCGGCCACACGTGCAGGTCACGCTGGCGAGACCCGACGCCGGCGTCGAGACGCACCCCACGCCCGCTACGCACGCGTCATCGGTGCACGGATCGCCGTCGTCGCAGGCCGACGCGTCGCAGGACGCGCCCGGCGGGGGCGGCGGTGGAGGCGGCGGCGGGATCGAGCCGTCGATCCTGATCGGCTGGCTCCGGGCGATCGGGACCGCCAGGTGCCACTCGGGGTCCGGGCTCAGCAGCCGGAGCTCGTACCAGCCGGCCGGCAGGTCGGCCGGCACCAGGAGCGGCAGCCGGCCGGCGGCGGCATCCGGCGTCGGCCAGTAGATGAACGGGTCGTCGAACTCGGCGTCCTCGGAGCCGAGCGTGAACAGGCGGAGGTAGTCGCTCGACGTGGGCGTCGGGTTGCCGGCCCAGGTGGCGGTCAACGTCCCGCCTGCCGCGACGGCGCTCGTGTCGACGGTGAGGTTGACGGCGGGCGTCACGCCGGGGCCGCCTGCGCTGATCTTCGCGAGGAAGCCGTCGCCGCACGGGCCCCCGAAGTAGTCGCAAACGCCGCCGCCGAGCTTCGGCTGGAAGGCATCCGGAGTCGTCGGCAGGTCGAACGACAGGGTGTAGCCAGCGACGTACGCATCTCCGGCTTCATCGAGCACGATGTCCGTTCCCGTGTCGGAGCCGGTCGAGGGGCTGCCGCTGCCGGATCGACTGCCGCCGAGATACGACGAGTAGACGAGCCGGGTGGCGTCCGGATTCAGCTTGACCACGAACGCGTCGTCGAGATCGCGTTTGCTCGACTGGAACGCGTCGAGGATCGGGAAGAGCAGCGAGATCGTCTGGCCCACGACGTACGCGTTGCCCGCGCCGTCGACCGCGATCGCGTTGGCGGCGTCGTCGAGCTCGCCGTAGAGATACGTCGAGTAGACGAGCGCGGACCCGCTCGGAGCGATCTTCGTGACGAAGGCGTCGCTGCACCCCTCGATGCAGTGCCGCCTTCCCGCTTTCTCCTGGATCACGCCGGGCGTGGTCGGGAAGTCCGTCGAGTCCGTCTCGCCGGTCACGTACACGTCCCCCTCGGCGTCGAGCGCGATGTCGTTGATCACGGCGCTCCCCGAGCCGCCGAGGTACGTCGAGTAGAGGAGCTGCGAGCCGTCCGGGCTCAGCTTCGAAACGAATCCGCTGAGACCGATGACGCCGCCGCCGCGCGACAGCTCGATCGGGTCGACGAGCGGGAAATCGCTCGACGCCGTGGTTCCCGCGACGTACGCGTTTCCGGCCGCGTCGATCGCGATGCTCGAGGGCGAATCGTCTCCCTGGCCGCAGAGCAGCGTCGAGTAGAGGAGCGTCCCACCGTCGACGCTCAGCTTGGCGACGAATGCGTCGCCCGCGAAGGGGTAGACGTTGGGGCAGGCCGCGGTGCGGAATGCCCCGGACGTGGTCGGGAAGTCCGACGTGATCGCGGCCCCGGTCACGTACGCGTGTTCCTCCGCATCCACCGCGATCCCGGTTCCGTACGACGAGTCGACCAGGCTGCCGCCGAGGCGCGTCGCGTAGGCGAGACTGCCCTTCGCATCGAGCTTCGCGACCAGCGCGCCGGGGGTGGAGACGCAGGTGCCTCCGCCGTTCACCTCGCCGGTGACGTAGGCGTTCCCGGCGCCGTCGACCGCGATGTCGCGCGCGTAGTCCTCGCACGGGCCGCCGAGATACGTCGAGTAGACGACGGCTCCCCCGGGCGAGAGCTTCGTCACGAAGAGGTCCGCGCTCCCGTCGAGCATGCGGTAGGCACCGGCCGTCGTCGGGAAGTCCATCGAGCGCGTCGTGCCGGTCAGATAGACGTTCCCGGCACCGTCGCGTGCGATGTGAACCTCGCCGGTGAGGGCCACCTGGGCCTCGTCGCCGGTGCCGCCGAGATACGTCGCATAGGTGATGACCGGGTCGATGACGAGGCGCCGTGATCGGTCGTATGCCCCGAGCCGGAGCCGGACCTGGCCCTCGGCGTCGAGCGCGTAGTCGGCGGCCACCGGCCGGCGGACGCCGCCGATCCGCTGGTACGCGACCGGCCGCGGTTGCCGGATGTCGCCGGCGGCCGTGTGCACGACGAGCGTCCCCTCGCCGTCCACCTCGACGCGCTCGGCGCCGTCTATGTGGAGACCGATCTGGCTCGGGTCGACGCCGGGTGCGACGACGAAGTCGTACTCCAGGCTGCGGGCGCGCGAGTAGTAGACGAGGTCGATACCGGGGTAGACGTCGTCGTATCGGACGCGGCGGTACGCCGGCGCGCTGACGGGCGAGTCGACGCGCCCATCGGGAAAGTAGCTGACGACGCCGGGAAGCGGACCGCTTCCCGCCGCCTGCGCCCCGGCGTTCGCGCCGATCCGCTCCATGCGGAGGACGGCGTGGCCGCCGCGACGGTCACCGAGCGCCAGGACGGCCTCGGTCGAAGTCAGGAACGCGGTGTAGGCTGCACCCCGCACCACGAACTGCACGTGCTCGTCGACCTGGCCGCAGTTGGCTTCGAAGCCGATCCGGCGCCCGGCGGCGGCGGGGGCCGAGGGCAGGGCCGCCCTCGGCTCCGCCGCCATCGACGCGCCGGAGAGCTGGAGCACGAGACTTGCGATGGCGGCGAGACTCGCCACGTATCGGGAACACACAGAAGTCTCCATGACAGCCTCGCCGCCCCGCGTTCTCACTCGGGGCACTGCGAGCCCGGAGGTACGCACGGATAGCCGGCCCAGATGCCGCAGACCGTGTAGTCGACCGGGCAGCAGTATGCGTCCAGGTTGGCGGCGCATTTCGTCCCCTCTCCACAGCCCGTCGCTTCGCGCTCCCCGACGCAGCACTTCGTCCCTTGCAGGGCGCAGTAGGTGTTGGCGCCGATCGTGCCACACGAGTGCCACTGGGGGGCGGGACAGGCGCTGCCGATGCAGAGGCCGTTCTGGCAAGTGTCGCCGCCGAGACACTCGTTGCCGCAGGACCCGCAGTTGTTCGAGTCGGTCAAGGTGTCGACGCAGGCGCCGTCGCAGACGGTGTCCTTGTCGATGTCAATCAGGACGCAGACGTTGTTCACCCGCTGGTGGCAGGCGTCGCATGGCGGCTGACACTGTCCGCCGACGCAGTCCTGGCCCGCCGGGCAGACGTTGCCGCAGGCGCCACAGTTGTTCCGGTCACCGAACCCGTCGATGCACTGCCCGTCGCAGGAGAGCTGCGACGGGTCTGAACATCCGCACCTGCCGAGGAAGCACGACTCGCCGTCGGCGCAGGGGGTCCCGCAGGCGCCGCAGTTCGCATCGTCGAAGAGCAGATCTTTGCACGTGCCCCCGCAGTCGGTTTCCTCGTTCGGGCAGGTACACGCGCGGTTCTGGCACGACTTCCCGCCGGTGCAGGCGATGCCACAGCCGCCGCAGTTGTTGTTGTCCTCCAGGAGATTGGCGCACGTCTGGCCATCGCAACAGGCCTGGTTGGAAAATTCGCAGCACTCGCTGCCGCAGGCGACGTCGCCATCCATCGTGTCGCAGCACCGACCGGCGTCGTTGCAGATTCCGGTCCCGTGGTCGCAGGACTTGCCGGCGTGGCACTTCTTCGGGGGCCGTGGGGGCCGCGGAGGCCGATGGTTCCGCGCCTCCGCCTGGGAGAGATCAAGCAGCACCCACACCGTGAACAGGATCGCGATCAACCGAAAGACACGTCGTCGATTCATGGCTCGTTCCTTTCCGTGGTTGGTCACCGCACGGCGGGGGGCACCTGCTGTCCCACGAGGGCGGTGAGCTGCTGGAGCGCGTTCCTCCTGAAGAGGAGACGTGAAACGCGATCTTACGGTGTGAAAAGTTCGAGGGGGGCCGGGAGCCGGCAGCTACAGAGCGTCGATCTCGCGGCCGGCCGCCGTCGTCAGCGCCGAGATCGCTTCCGCTGCGGACGCCGAGAGTTGTCCCTTCGTATGCGCCCGCTCGATCAGCCCCGCGACGGTGCGGATCGCCTTTCGTACCTTCGCCACCCGTCGCGCAGGGGGTGGCGAATGCTTCGCGAGCCGGAGGACCGTCCTGCGCGCCGCCGCGGCGCCCCGCGCGATGCGGCTCAACAAGCGGCGGGCCCCCGGGCTCGTGGCCTGCTTGGGCTCGACGCCCGCCGTCACGGCCGCGAGGTAGCACGCGGCGCGAACCACTCCCGGCGCTTCCCCGGCACACGGGAGCTCCGGCCCCAGCTCAGTGCCCGTCCCTCCGTCGGCTCGCTGCTGCCAGTCGACGGACACGCTCGCACCATCGTTGGTGACACGACCCGTGGCGCCCGTGGTGACGTCGAGCCACCAGACGTTCGCGGTGTCCGCGCTCTCGTACAGCGTGTACAGGACGTAGCGACCATCCGGCGACCAGGTGAAGTCGTCGATGGCGCCGCTGATCCCGCCATGATCGGCGATCAGCAGCACGCGGGGATTCTGCAGATCGTCGTGGTCGTGCAGCATCACGGCTTCGTTCCGAATGGCAAAGCCGTTGGCGTCGAAGCGGGAGCCGGCCATCTGGCGGACGGTGACGAAGTGGCGCCCGTCGGGGGCCCAGGTCGGAAGCCGGTCGCCGTCGATGAGCAGGTCGAGGGGCGCGGGAAGAATGAGCGCCTGCGTCGGCGGCGTGACCGACGGGTCGCCCTCCCACACGCCGCGGAGCTCGTAGGTCGGATAGCGTGCCGGGCCGTTGAACAGCACACGGCCGGTGGAGCTCCAGTCGGGGCGGAACCAGCCGTCGAGATCGTTGCGAATCACCGCGCCGCTGGTCGCGTCGACGAGGTCGACGCTGCAGCTGTCGTCTCCGGTCTCCCCCCAGTGGAAGCGGTTGTGGACGCAGATCGTCACGGCGAGGGCTCCTCCGTCCGGGGACCACTCGACGCCCTTGATGATCTGATCGAGCGCCGCCCGCGGCGTGTCGACGCACTGGGGTGGCAGACAGAAAGGCGGTGAGCCGCTCGTCCCTTCGAGACCCTGTGTGGCGAAGACTTCGCGACGGCCGGTGCCGTCGGGCCGGAGCACGCTGAGCCGCGTGATGCGCGCCTTCAGCGTCGCCGGAACGCTGGCATCGTGGGGGGCGACGTCGTCGTCGAGGACGGCGATCGCCTGGCCGTCGGGCGACCAGCGGGGAAGGCGCGGCTCGTGGTAGAGCCCGGTGTCGATGGCCAGCGGGCTGGAGCCGTCGGTGTCGAGCCGAACGACCGTCAGCCCATCCTGGTTCGCCGGGTTGCGCTGGAGGAGGACCAGCGGACGCGAGCCGTCGCGGGCAAGGGCTGCTGGCAGCGGCGCCGCCTGGGTGTGCACGTCGGCGGCCACCAGGCTCACGTCGTCGAGGAAGTAGCTGACGTCGGACTCGCCCGTGTACTGCACCGCGAAGCGGAGGTACGCGTTCTGCCCGCGCATCGCGGCCAGGTCGTCGGACCGCAGATGGCCGCGAAACGGCATCCAGCCCCGCAACACGTTGTGCGAGACGACGTCGAAGAGCGCCATCCCGAACGACGGGTCGGTCGAGAGCGAGACGCTGAGATCGGCCACCGAGTTGCCGTTGGGATCCAGGTCCGGCCCGAGCCGGGAGAACCAGAACGACAGCGTGAGGTCGGCTGCGTCCGCCGGGATGGCGACCGCCTGTACGAGCACGAACTGGGAGGCCGGCAAGGGTCCACAGCTTCCGTCGGAGAGGCCGCCGACCCGTGCGCCATACCGACCGGTGCGAACCATCGCCCCGGTCGTGCCCGCGTCCTGCCGGCCGACGAGGCTCACCCCACCACACCCGCTCCAGGGAGCATCGCCGTCCTCGAAGCCGCCGTTCTGCAGCAGCTCCTGGGCAAGCGCCTCTCGGGGGGCGAACGGGCCCGGGCACAGGGAAACGCAGAGGAGCAGACCGAGAATCCCGAGTACGACGTCCGTGACCGCAGTCGGTCGTTCGCTCAGCTGGCCGCCAGGACGGCGTTTCATGGCTCGCTCCTTTTCGTGGTTGTCGCGCGAAGTAGGGCAGCACCTGCCGCCCACGAGGGCATGAGCTGCTGGGGCATGGAGATGGTTCCTCCTGAAAAGGAGACGTGAAGGGGGATCTTACGATGTGAAAAAGCCGTGGAGGCGCCGCGAAAACTGCTTGCGCGGCCGGGGGCAGTCACGGTACCAGCACCGCGAAGCGGGGGATGAAGAATTACCCGATCGCGCGCTCTGCCGACCGGGATCGGCGGGCATCTCGTCGAGCATGACCGACGTCCCCTTCGTCGGGCGCGAGGTCGAGCGCGGCGCTCTGCGCGCCTGCCTCGCGGACGCCGGCCGCGGGCGCGGTCGCGTTCTCCTGGTTGGCGGCGAGCCGGGCATCGGGAAGACCCGCTTCGTCGAGGCGGCGATGGACGAGGCCAGGACCCTCGGCTTCGCGATCGCCCTGGGCGCATGTGATCCCTGCGCCGGCACGCCGGAGTACTGGCCCTGGCGCCAGGTGCATCACGCCCTCACCACGCCCGAGGGCGCCGAGCCCCTACCGCCGACGGCGCCGGTGCTGCTGGAGGGAATGCTCGTGGACGACCTCGCCAGGGCGTCGAACGGACCCGGCAGCGACGGGATGCCGGATCAGCGGCGGTTCCAGCTCTTCGACATCGCGGCGCGCGCGCTCGTTCGCCGAACACGGCGCCAGCCGGGCCTTCTCGTTCTCGAGGACCTCCACTGGGCCGATCGCTCGTCGCTCCTGCTGCTCGAGTTCCTGGCGCCGCGGTTCCGGAGCGCCGCCATCGTCCTGCTCGCGACGTACCGCGACCTGGACGTCATTCCCGACCATCCGCTGTACGCCGCCCTGGCGGCGGTCTCCCGCCATGCACACACGCAGCGGCTGGTGCTTCGCGGACTCGAGAGCGACGCGCTGGCGCACTTCGTCGAGGTGATGGCGAGACTCCGCCCGTCCCCCGCGGTGGTAGAGGCGATGCTCCGCGACACCGGCGGCAATCCCTTCTTCGTGAGCGAGGTCGTGCGGCTCCTCGCGAGCCGGACGCAGCTTGGACGCCTGACGGCGAGCGTCTTCGACTCGCTCGGCGTCCCTCCCTCCGTCCGCGAGGTGACCGGCCAGCGCCTCGCGCGGCTCTCCCCGGCGGTCCGGGAGCTCCTCGATCTGGCCGCGACGATCGGCCTCGAGATCCCGGTAGCGGTCCTCGCCGAGGCCGCCGGACAACCGGCGATGCAGGTGCTCGCGGCCCTCGAGGAGCCGCTCGCGGCGCGCCTCGTCACGGAGGTGCGCGAGGACCCGGGGCGCGTGCGCTTCACCCACGCGCTCGTGCGCGAGGTCGTGTACGAAGCGCTCGGTCCCGCCCGCCGGGCCGCGCTGCACCGGGCGATCGGGACCGCGCTCGAGCGCCTGCACGGCGAGCTCGACGGTCCGCACCTCGACGAGCTGGCGCATCACTTCGCGGGCGCCGCGCCCGGTGGTTCGGTGGAGAAAGCGGTCGAGTACTGTACGCGCTCCGCCGTCCGCGCGATGGAGCGCTACGGGTTCGACGAGAGCGCTCGCGGCTACGAGCGCGCACTCGCGCTCGTGCCCGGGGCCCAGCAGCGCCGTCGCGGCGAGCTGCTGCTCGGTCTCGCCCGGGCGCGGAAGATGGCCGGCGATCCCCAGGCCGCCGGCCGGTCGTTCTTCGAAGCCGCCGACCTGGCGCTGAGGCTCGGCGACGCGGAGCTCCTGGCCGAGGCGGCCCTGCGGGACGGCCTCTGGTGGGCGGTCACGAGCCACGCGGACGATCAACGTGCGATGGCGCTTCTCGAAGAGGCAGTCACACGGCTCGACGATCTCGACTCGCCGCTGCGCGCCGCCGTCCTCGCGCAGCTCGCCACCGGAATGGCGTACGCGGCGGGACAGCTCGACCGCGCCTCCGCGCTCGCCGCCGACGCGGTCGCCATGGCGCGCCGGCTCGGCGACCCGTCGCTGCTGGTCCAGTGCCTCGTGCAGCAGCATCAGGTCGCACAGCACCCCGACGGCCTCCCGCGGCGCCGCGAGATCGTCGACGAGCTCGATCGTTTCGCCGAGGCGTCCGCCCGCGCCGACCTCGACTGTCTCGTGCAGTGGATGCGCGCGACCGACCGCCTCGAAGTCGGTGACCGCCTCGGCGCCGAGCCGTACGTGGTGGCATGCGGTCGTCTGGCCGAGGAGCTCCGCCAGCCGCTCCATCTCTGGAATGCTGCCCGGCTCCGGGTGACCTGCCTGCTCCTCGAAGGGCGTGACGTCGAGGCGAAGCAGGGCATGCACGACGGCCTCGAGCTCGGACGCCAGGCCCTCGGCGGCCTCGCGATCGACGGCTTCCTCGCGCAGCGCGCGGAGCTCCTCTGGCAGCAGGGACGTCTCGCGGAGACGGTCGCCCTGCTGGAGACGGGAATCCGCACGCGGCGTGAAGAGCGAACGCTCCGCTGCGGGCTCGCGCTCGTGCTGGCCGAGCAGGGCGCCGTCGCGCGGGCACGCGCCGAGCTCGATGTGCTGGCGGCGAGTGGCATCGCGAGCTGGCCGCGCGGTCACCACTGGCTGGCGCAGCTCTCCTGGCTCGGGCGTGCGGCGGCGGTGATCGGCGACCGCGAGCGCGCGGCGGAGGTCTATGACCTCCTCTCGCCCTATGCCGATCGGACCGTGACGATCGGCCCGTCGTTCTTCTGCCAGGGCTCGGTCGCGCGGGGACTCGGCGTGATGGCCGGCGCGCTCGGGCGATGGGACGAGTCGATGGCACACTTCGAGACCGCGCTCGCCGTCGACCGCGGCATGGGCGCCGCGCCATACGTGGCCCTCACCGAGCGCGATCGCGAGGCGGTCATCCGCGCACGGGACGGCTCCGGTGGCCGCCCCGTGCAGGTGCCCGCCACGCCGGCCGTGCCAGCGGCCCGCGTCTTCCGGCGCGATGGCAACTTCTGGACCGTCGCCTGGGACGACGCCGTGGTTCGTCTGAAGGACACCCGCGGCCTCCAGTATCTCGCGCAGCTGCTCGCACGGCCCGGCCAGGAGGTCCACGTGCTCGACCTGGTGGCGGCCGTGCACGCGGAGCCGGGGCACGCGGCGCGCCGGCACCTGGCGTCCGCCGATGCCGGCACGATCCTCGACGCGACGGCTCGCGCGGCCTACCGGCGGCGCCTGGCCGAGCTGCGCGAGGAGCTCGAGGAAGCCGCGGCATACGGCGATCTCGGCCGCACCGACCGGTTGCGCGCGGAGATGGAATTCCTCACCGAGCAGCTCGCCTCTGCGATGGGCATCGGCGGCGCCGCGCGTCGGGTCGGCGGACCGAGCGAGCGCGCGCGCTCGGCCGTCACGCAGAACATCCGTTCGACGCTGAAGCGCCTCGTCAAGGCGCTGCCGGTGCTCGACGGGGCGCTCGCACGACGGATTCGCACCGGCTCCTTCTGCGCGTACGAGCCGGATACTTCCCGCCCGGTGCCCTGGCAGCTCTGAAGCGGTCGTTCCTGCCTCCTATCGACTTCGGGGTGCATTCCGGGTGAAAGAAGGAGGGATGACCACACCGCGAGACAGGACGAACGGGCCCGGCGATGGCAACCCCGACGTCGTGGTGGTGGGTGCCGGGTTCGCCGGGCTGTACATGCTCCACCGGTTGCGAGGCCTAGGGTTCGCCACGACGGTGATCGAGAGCGCCGACGACGTTGGCGGCACCTGGTACTGGAACCGCTACCCGGGTGCCCGCTGCGACATCGAGAGCATCGACTACTCGTACAGCTTCGACCCCGAGCTCCAGACCGAGTGGCAATGGTCGGAACGGTACGCGACGCAGCCCGAGATCCTCCGCTATCTGGGGCACGTCGCCGACAAGCACGACCTCCGGCGCGACATCCGCTTCTCGACCCGCGTCGAGTCCGCCACGTGGGACGACGCGGCGTCGCGCTGGCTCGTGCGCACCGACCGCGGCGACGAGCTGCGGTGCCGCTTCTACGTGATGGCGAGCGGGTGTCTCTCCCTGCCGAAGACGCCCGACATTCCCGGCTTCGATCGCTTCCGGGGCGAGACCTACTTCACGGGCCGGTGGCCGCACGCGGGCGTCGACTTCTCCGGGCGGCGCGTCGCCGTCATCGGCACGGGGTCGTCGGGCATCCAGTCGATCCCGCTCATCGCGCAGCAGGCGGCCGAGCTCACCGTGTTCCAGCGCACGCCGAACTTCTCGCGACCCGCCTTCAACGGCCCCGTGCCGCCCGCGAAGAAGGCAACGTTCGACGCCGATCCGGCGGCGTATCGTGCCGCGGCCCGGCTGTCCCTGGCCGGCGTGCCCAGGGAGCGCACGCTCGTCAGGACCTTCTCGGTCCCGGCGGCGGAGCGCCTGGCCAAGTTCGAGGAAGCCTACGCGTCGGGAGATCTCCTCGCGCTCAGCACGACCTTCGCCGACCTCGGCGCCGACCCCGAGGCGAACGAGACGGTCTGCGAGTTCATGCGCGGCAAGGTTCGCTCCATCGTGCGCGATCCAGAGACCGCGGAGACCCTCTGCCCGAAGAACCACTTCTACGGCACCAAGCGCCCCTGCATCGACACCAACTACTACGAGACCTTCAACCTGCCCCACGTCCGTCTCGTCGACCTGCACAAGGATCCCATCCGCACGATCACCGAGACGGGCATCGACACGGCGACCCGATCCTTCGCATTCGACGCCATCGTCTTCGCCACGGGCTTCGACGCGATGACCGGTCCGATCGTCTCGGTCGACATCCGCGGGCGCAACGGACAGTCGCTCGCCGGCAAGTGGGCAGAGGGTCCCAAGACGTATCTCGGGCTCATGACGGCGGGGTTCCCGAACTTCTTCACGATCACGGGACCGGGGAGCCCTTCGGTCCTGTCGAACATGGTGGTGTCGATCGAGCAGCACGTCGACTGGGTGGGCGCCTGCCTCGCCCACATGCGCGAGGAGAACCTCGACGTGGTCGAGCCGACGCCGGTCGCCGAAGCGGGATGGCTGCAGCACGTCAACGACTGCGCCGACGTCACGCTCTATCCGACCGCGAACTCCTGGTACATGGGCGCCAACGTCCCGGGCAAGCCGCGCGTGTTTCTTCCCTACGTCGGCGGCGTCGATCGGTACCGGAAGACCTGCGACGAAGTGGTGCGCCGCGACTACCTCGGCTTCGCGTTCGACGGCCCCGGTGGCAGACGCTGCACCGACGGCGTCGTCAACCGGCTCCAGCTCGACGTCTCGACCATCCTGGATCTGATCCAGGAGCTCGGCCTTCCTCCGATGGAGACGATGTCCGTCGCCGACGCGCGCGCGTTCTCGGTGGCGATGGCCGCCGAGCGGCCGCCCGGTCCCGAGGTGGGCGACGTCGTCGATGGCGTGCTTCCCGGTCCGGCCGGCCCGCTGTCGTACCGCCGCTACCGGCCGGCGACCCCCGGACCACATCCGATCGTCGTCTATTTTCACGGCGGCGGCTGGGTGCTGGGCGGCCTCGACTCCGACGATCCCTTCTGTCGTGACCTGTGCGTGAAGTCGAACGCCGTCGTCGTCTCCGTCGACTACCGCCACGCGCCCGAAGCGCGGTTCCCTGCGGCTGTCGACGACGGGTTCGCCGCGGTTCGCTGGATCGCCGCCAACGCCGAGACGCTGGGCGGCGTCCCGGGGAAGCTCGCGGTCTGCGGATGGAGCGCGGGTGGGAACGTCGCCGCGGTCGTCTGCCAGATGGCCCGCGATGCCGGCGGCCCGCGCATCGCCGGGCAGGTGCTGGTGACCCCGGTGACCGACTGCGACTTCAGGCGGGAGTCCTACGTCGCCAATGGCGACGGGTACGTGCTCACCACGGCGCTCATGCGGTGGTTCTGGGATCACTACGCCGATCCGGCCGATCGGTTGCATCCGAAGGCATCACCGCTCCGCGCCCGCGATCTGTCCCGTCTCCCTCCGGCGCTCGTCGTCACGTGCGAGTTCGATCCACTCCGTGACGAGGGTGCCGCCTACGTGGAGGCCCTGGCGGAAGCCGGCGTCGACGCTCGGCACCTGCCGTGTCGCGGGCAGATCCACACGTCGGTGCCGGCGGTGGATATGATCCGGTCGGCTGCCGGCGCCCGGGAGGAGATCGGCGCGGCGCTCCGTCGGTTCCTGGACGCGAGTCCCGGGGTGGACGTGCTGAGGACGGCCCATCACGCGAACTGATACGGGGTCCCCTCGGACTGGCCTGCCGCATGGTCGCGGTCGACCAGCACGTGCATCGCCACCCACCGCGACCACACTCAGCCCCCGCCCGCCAGCTGCTCGCGCAGGGCGCGCTTCATGACCTTGCCGCTCGCGGTGCGCGGGAAGTCCTCCACCACGGCGAGCCGCTCGGGCAGCTTGCGCTTGGAGAGGCCGCGGGCGAGCAGGTGCCGCGTCAGATCATCGAGCGTGGGCGGCGTGGCGCCGCCACGCAGGCGGAGCACCGCGCACGCGATCTCCCCCGCCGCCGGGTCGGGCACGCCGACCACCGCCACCTCCACGATCCCGGGATGGACGGCGAGCAGATCCTCGATCTCGCGCGCGCTGATGTTCTCGCCCTTGCGGATGATGATGTCCTTCTTGCGTCCGGTGATGCGGAGGTAGCCCTCGGTGTCGAGCGTGCCCAGGTCGCCGGTGCGGAACCAGCCGTCGGCGGTGAAGGTCTCCGCGTTGAGCGCCGGATCGAGGTACCCGAGGCAGCACTCGGGCCCGCGCGCGAGGATCTCGCCCTCCTGTCCTCCGTCTTGTCCCGCCGATGCCGTGCGGCCATCGTCATCGACGATCCGGATCTCGTTGGCGCCGATCGCGCGGCCCTCGCTGTCGATGCGGCGCGCCGGGGGATCGTCGGGCCCGGTCGTCGTGATGGTGGGAAACTCCGTGGAGCCGTAGACGCGCTTGGCGACACAGCCGAGGCGCGCGGCCGCCCCGGCGACGAGGGCGGGGTCGACGTCGGCGCCGCCGCAGGAGAACAGACGGAAGCTCGACACGTCCTCGGCGGTGACCTCGACCTGCTGCGCGAGATCGCGCAGGAAGGTCGGAGCACCCACCATGTACGTCACGCGCTCGGCGGCGATCAGCCGGAGCGCCTCGTCCGGGTCCCACCGCGGCATGAGCACGGCGCACGAGCCGAGCGCGGCCGGCACCAGCAGGCCGTGCACGATGCCCGAGATGTGCATGAGGGGGGACGGCATGAGCACCGTGTCGCCACTGCCGATCCGGTGGACCGCTTCGAGGCTGCGCGCCTCGGCGAGCAACGTCCGGTGCGAGTGCAGCGCTCCCTTCGGATCCGCCGTGGTGCCCGAGGTGTAGACGACGACCGCCACGGTCCCGGGGTCGCCCGGCGCCGGCGGAAGCGGGGCACGGGGAAGCGTCGCCAGCGCTCGCATGTCCGGGGCGGGGTCGTCGCGCACGACGATCACCTCGGCGAGCTCCGGCAACTCCGACCGCAGTCCTGCGATCAGCTCGCGGTGGTCGCAGTCGCGGTGGCGGCCGGGGATGAAGATCGCTCGCGCACCGCTCTGGCGGAGGATGAACGCCACCTCGCGCTCGCGATGGATGGACGGGATCGGCACGGCGGTGGCGCCGAGGCGAGCCGCGGCGAGGAGCACGGCGACGGTCTCCCACCAGTTCGGCAGCTGGAGGGCGACCGTGTCGCCGGGCGCGACGCCGAGCGCCGCGAGGCTGGCGGCCACCGCCTCGGCGCGCGCGGCGAGCGCATCGAAGGTGAGCCGTGCCACGCCCTCGACCAGCGCCGTGCGCTCGCCTCCTCGGGTGACCGTGGCAGCAAACGCCTCCCACAGCGTGTCGTTGCCCCAGGAGCCGTCGCGCACGTACGCGTCGGCGAGCGGCGGATGGTGCGTCGGCGCGACACGCGGCACGCTCCCCCGTATGGGGGACGGCAACCGCGACCGTCAAGCGTACGCGGCTGCGTTCGGTGTGGTGCTGACGCGCCGTTCTATTGACGGCACAGTGGCCCGTGTGTAACGACCGCGACTGATGCGCTCGGCGTCTGCTGCGACCGTCGCACTGTCCCTGTCGCTCGTGCTTCCCGCGCCGGGCCGTGCCGCCGAGCTGCGCGATCATCTCTACGGCGTTCGTGCGCTCAGCGCGAGCGACGCCTGGACCGTCGGCAACTTCGGTTCCATCCAGCACACCACCGACGGCGGCAAGACCTGGAAGACCGTCGAGGGCGGCACCCGCCTGCCACTCTTCAGCATCGACTTCGGCGATTCCGCAGCATGCCTGGGCGGTTGGCAAGTCGGCGCTCGTTCTGCGCACCGAGGACGGCGGCAAGACGTGGAAGCAGCAGACCACGCCCCTCTCGGCCGAGAAGCACCTGTTCAAGGTGAAGGCAGTCGACAACGATACTGCCTGGGCGGTCGGCGACTGGGGCACGATCATCACCACGCGCGACGGCGGGGCGACGTGGCAGGACCGGTCGCTCGGCGTCACCCAGGTCAAGACCGAGGAGGGACCCGGCCGCACCACCACCACCCTGACCGATGACGTGATCCTCTACGACGTCTCGTTTCCCGATCACGACCACGGCTTCATCACCGGAGAGTTCGGCACCGTCCTCTTCACGTCGGACGGCGGCGCCACGTGGACCCGGCGTTCGACTCCCACCGAGAAGACGCTCTTCGGGGTGCACTTCGTCACGCCGCAGCGGGGATGGGTGGTCGGCATCGACGGCCTGTTGCTCCGCACCGACGACGGCGGGCACCACTGGGAGGTGCAGCACGGCCATCCCGAGAGCGCGGGGGTCGAGGAGATCAGCTTCGCCGATACCCTCAAGAACCCCGGCATGTATGCGGTGCGGGTGGACGGCGACCGCGGCATCGTCGTCGGCGACATGGGCATGATCCTCACGTCCAACGACGGGGGCCACACCTGGACCCGGCGCGAGCTGCCGGATCGCGACCGGCTCATCTGGATGCGAGACGTCAGCCTGGCGCCCGGCGCCGGCGGCTTCGCGGTCGGTGGCGACGGATTCGACGCCCGAGTCGAAGGCGACGAGGTGATCCTCTCCGACGGGCGCCGCGCCGCGACGGCGGCGGAGTAGACCGGACCGGCCGATGCTGTCGCGCAAGACGATCGAGGCGTACCTGTTCTTCCTGCTCCGCCACAAGGTGGCGGTGTCGCTGGTGGTGGCGGTGTTCACCGTCTTTCTCGCGTGGACCACCTACACGCGGCTCGTGGTGCAGCCCGACTTCGCGAGCATGTACCCGCCGAAACATCCCTACATCCAGCTCTACAACGCCTACCGGAACATGTTCGGCACCGCGTTCCAGGTACAGGTCGTCGTCGAGGTGAAGAACGGGACCATCTTCGACGACCCGGCGACGGTGCAGAAGGTGGATCGCATCACGCTCGCGCTGCTGCACGACATCCAGGGCGTCAATCCCGAGCAGGTGATCTCGATCACCCATCCCAAGTTGAAGACGACGATGACGGCGGGGTCGGGCATCAAGGTCGTTCCGCTCATGTACCCGCGCGTTCCGGAGAACGCGGACGACCTGGCGATCCTCCGCCAGCGCGTCTACACCACCGAGAACGTGCACGGCGTCTTCGTCTCGGAGGACGACAAGGCCACGCAGATCCGCGCCGGGTTCTGGGAAGAGTACTTCGACGTCGAGTCGATGTACCGCAAGCTCCAGGACATCGCGCAGCGCGAGTCCGACGAGAACACCCTCGTGTACGTCACCGGCATGCCGATGCTCTTCGGCTACTTCCAGCAGATCATGCCGCAAATGGTGAACGTGCTGGCGGCCTCCATCGTCATGATCCTCCTCTTGCTCTGGGTCGAGTTCCGGAGCTGGCAGGGGGTCGTCATCCCCGCCTTCAGCGCCACGCTGTCGGCGATCTGGGGGCTCGGGTTCGGGGCGCTCTTCGGGATGAACCTCGACCCGCTGGTGCTCGTGATCCCGCTCCTCATCACGGCACGCGCGCATTCGCATTCCGTGCAGTCGATGGAGCGCTACCACGAGGAATACCATCGGCTGCAGGACAAGGACGCGGCGATCGTCAAGTCGTATACCGAGATCTACGCGCCGGCGATGGTGTCGCTCCTCGCCGACGGCCTCGCCGTCCTGACGCTGCTCGTCGCCCGCATCCCCATGATCCAGAAGCTCGCCTGGCTGTGCTTCTTCTGGATCGCGTCGATTTTCGTGAGCGTGGTCACGCTCCATCCGATCATCCTCGCGTACACCCCGCCGCCGACCCAGGAGCACACCCGGGGCAAGGACGCACTCGAGCGCTTCATGTCGTGGATGATGGTGACTGCCATCGCGTGGCTGCTCTCGCTCTACGGCAAGATCCCTGGCGCGCCCGTGGCGGTGCTGCTGGCCGTGGCATTCGTGGGTGCGATCGTCGAGGTGCTCACGGGCGCAGTGCTGCCGCTCTACGGCAGCATCGGCATGGGCATCAGCCGTTTCACGGACGCGTTCGGCGCTTTTTTCGGACGCGTCTACCTCGTGATCGAGCGCACGCTCATCTGGCTCGCCGAGGGCTGGCGGCGCTGGGCGATGGGTGCCGCGCTCCTGACGTTGCTCACGATCGGCGTCTACTTCCAGTCGCAGCTCAAGGTAGGTGACACCACGCCGGGCGCGGCTCTCCTCTATGCCGATCACCCGTACAACGTCGCCTTCCGCAAGGTGAACGAGAAGTTCACCGGCGCGAGCCAGCTGGTGATCATCGCCGAGGGCGCCGCCTACTGTACCGTCTCGGGGCAGCCGTGCGAGGGAGACTCGTGCAAGCGCTGCCAGCTCGGCGCGGCCGACGCCTGCGCCGCTCCGGAGACCTGCCAGCAACGCGAGGGAGCGATCAAGGACGCCAACACCCTCAACAACCTCGACCTGTTCGCGCACTACATGGCGCAGCAGCCCGAGGTGGGTGGGACGATCACGGCGGCGTCGTTGCTGAAGAAGATCTTCCGGACCTTCCGCGAGGGCGATCCCAAGTGGGAGATGCTGCCCACGCGCAACGATCACATCGCGCAGCTCTTCTTCCTGCTCACGTCGAACACCCGGCGCGGCGAAATGGACTTCTTCTTCGACGCCGACTACAAGAACGCGACGGTCACGATCTTCTACAAGGACTACACCCACGAGACCATCCGGTCGTCGATCGAACGCGCCAAGCAGTACATCGCTGCGCACCAGGCGGAGGCGCCGAACGTCAACTACCGGCTCGCCGGGGGCGTGATCGGCGTGCTCGCGGCGGTCAACGAGGAAGTCGAGTGGTCCTACCGCGTCAACCTGATCCTCATCCTGATCGTGGTGTTCCTGCTCAGCTACGCGACCTACGTGTCTGTGATTGGCGCGCTCATCGTCATGCTGCCCTCGCTCGTCGCGCAGCCGCTCTCCGAGGCGGTGATGTACCTCCTCGGCATCGACTTCAACATCAACTCGCTGCCGGTCGCCGCGGTCGGCATCGGCATCGGGATCGACTACGGCTACTACGTGCTGTCGCGCATCGTCGAGGAGCTCAAGGGCGGCGACGAGGAGGGATTCGACGGCGCCATTCGCCGCATGTTCGAGACCACGGGGAAGACCGTGCTCTTCACCGGTGTCTCGCTCACCGCCAGCATCATCTTCTGGGTGTTCTTCCCGATGAAGTTCCAGGCGCAGATGGCGTTGCTGCTCGTGCTGCTGCTGGGCTTCCACCTGATGGGCGCCCTGATGTTCATCCCGCCGATGGTGTCGCTGCTCAAGCCGCGCTTCGCGGTCCGGTACGCCGAGGCCCGACGCCGGCGGCGAGACGAGGAATTGTCCGCCGAGGCCGTCGCTGCGCGGGTGGGAGCTGCGGGACGCTAGCATCGGGAGGGCAGCGAGGAGGATCGGTCGATGGCGATGAGACTCGTGGCCGCCGCCATGGCGGTGGCGCTGCTCGGATTCGCAGGGCCCGGTGTGCGTGCGGAGCTGGCGCCGGGGACGACGCTCGATCAGTCGAACGCCGACCAGGCGAGCGGCCTGCTGCCACCGGAGATCCAGAAGCACTACAAGGCCGGCGACTACATCAATCCCATCGTCGATTTTCCGACCGGCAGGTTCCGCTGGGACGACGGATTCGATGCCGCGACTCGCCAGAACGGGGAGCGCATCATCCTCGACGAGCACAAGCAGCCGGTCGACAAGACGACGATGAAGCGGCCGGACTACCTCACCGGCATCCCGTTCCCGGACATCCGCGAGGACGATCCCGACGGCGGCTACAAGGTGCTGTGGAACCTGGCGTACGCCTACTACGCGGGCGGGAACAGCCGCAACTGGACCATCCTCAACTGGCTCAGCCGCACCGGGGTGCAGCGAGCCGCGGTCCAGGACGTCTACTTCCTGTACTACGACGGCCAGCCGAAGCAGTACACGCCGAAGGCCAATCCCGAAAACATGCTCTTCCAGTTCCTCGCCGTCACCGCGACGCCGGCGGACATCCAGGGCACCGCCGCCCTCGGCTATCGCTACAAGGATCCGTCGAAGCGCGACCTCAGCTGGGCCTATGTCCCGGCTCTGCGGCGGGTGCGCGCCGTATCACCCGCGAACCGCTCCGACGGCTTCCTCGGATCCGACCAGAGCCAGGACGACGGCTTCTTCTTCGACGGCAAGCCGGAGGACTTCAACTGGAAGATCACCGGTCACAAGGACCAGCTGCGCTTGATGGACCCGTTCAGCATCACGGGCAAGGTCGAGCGCAAGCCGCTCCCCGGCGGTGGCTGGCGGACCGTGCTCTACAACAACGACAAGAGCGTCGGCTACATGGTGAAGGACTGGAAGGGCATCGCCTGGGCGCCGGCGAGCGCGGGTCTGGCGAAGCGGAAATTCTGGGTGCTCGAGGGCGTACCGAAGGACAAGTACTACCTCTACGGCAAGATCGAGCTGTGGGTCGACGACGAGACCTGGCAGGGCGCGTGGAATCGCAAGTTCTCCTGGCAGGGGGATCTCCTCAACGTCTACCAGGTGATGGGCTTCGCCAGTCACGACTTCGATTCCAAGGAGCGCTGGTACGGCGCGACCATGGCGTACCAGGGCTCCGAGAGCATCAAGGCCGACCGCGCGACCGTCTCCGGCATGAACGGTCCCGGCGCGGATCCGGCGAACGATCGGCGCTTTCCGCTCGAGCCGAGCTTCTTCGACTACCAGACGCTGAATCGGTTCGGGAAGTAGCCGCAGCCGCCACGTCGACTTGGCATGTCCGGGCGCGGGCAGCGCGCCGCTCCGCGGTGAGCCTCGGCGCGTAACTTTGGTGCGCTCGACGCGAACTTCCAACTATCGGGAGCGTCGACCTGCGCGCTGCGCGGTCGGGTCCCGACGAAGGGAGTGTGCATGTCGAAGCGATTGATGTCCGCGCTGTCCATCCTGATTCCGCTGGGCGTCGCGCCGATCCTGGCCGCGAACCCGTATGGCATGGGAGGTTCCGGGGGAGGCTCCACC
The DNA here is from genome assembly GCA_963815115.1 of uncultured delta proteobacterium. Taxonomy (GTDB): domain Bacteria; phylum Desulfobacterota; class Binatia; order DP-6; family DP-6; genus CAVQLX01. The sequence goes on from CAWFFN010000009.1 coordinate 1,110,486, forward strand.
ATGCCGGTCGCCGCGAAGGCGCCGTCGAGCCCCTACACGGTCACGAATCTGGTGTCCGATCAGCCCGGCGCCGCGCAGCCCGATCCCCACCTCGTGAATGCGTGGGGCCTCGTCGCGGGCCCGGCCACGCCCTGGTGGACCGCCAACAACACCACCAACACGTCCACGCTCTACACCGGGACCGGCAGCGTGCTCCCGCTCGTCGTCACCGTGCCCGGCGCTCCCACCGGGATCGTATTCAACGGCGGCTCCCAGTTTGCCCTGGCATCGGGCCCCGCGGCCTTCCTGTTCTCGACCGAGGACGGCATCGTCAGCGGCTGGAACCCGTCGACCGGCACCGGCGTGGCGACGGTGGCCGACCGCTCCGGTGTGGGTGCGATCTACAAGGGCCTCGCCATCGCCTCGACGCCCTCCGGCGACTTCCTCTACGCCACCGACTTCCACAACGGCCGCGTCGACGTCTTCGATGGCAGGCTTCAACCTCGTGACCGGCGCCGGCGCGTTCGTCGACAAGAAGATCCCGAAGCGCTTCGCGCCGTTCGGCATCCAGACCATCAACGGGACGGTGTTCGTCAGCTACGCCAAGCAGGACAAGGACAAGGAAGACGACGCCCCGGGCGCCGGGCTCGGCTTCGTCGACATGTTCGACACCGGCGGCAACCTGATGGGACGCGTCGCCAGCAAGGGAGCGCTCAACGCGCCGTGGGGCCTGGCGATGGCGCCGGCGAGCTTCGGCGACTTCAGCGGGGATCTGCTGGTCGGCAACTTCGGCAACGGCAAGATCAACGCCTACGAGCAACGGCCGAACGGCCACTGGAAACTCCGCGGGCCGCTCAGGGGAACGGACGGCAAGCCGCTCAAGATCGACGGCCTGTGGGCGCTGTCGTTCGGCAACGACGGGCTCGCCGGCCCGGCGAGCTCGCTCTACTTCACCGCGGGGCCCGACGACGAATCGCACGGCCTGTTCGGCAGCATCCAGGCCAGCAGCTGAACGCGGCAGGGACGCGCGGTTCGGTCGCGAACCGCGCGCGCCTTGACGCGCGCCCCTCGCTTCCGCGACAACGTCGGCGATGGATTTTCGTCCCACCCTTGCCGAGGAGCGGTTCCGCCGCGAGGTCCGCGAGTGGCTGCTCGCGAACCTGCCGGCGGGGTGGGGAGCACCGGGCCATCGCAAGCCGGAGGAGCCGGCGGAGAAGGTCGCCTTCGGCCGGATCTGGCAGCGCACGCTGCACGAGGGCGGCTGGGCCGGGCTGCACTGGCCGAAGGAGTACGGCGGCCGCGGCGCCACGCCGCTCGAGCAGTTCCTCTTCGCCGAGGAGTACGCGCGCGTGGGGGCGCCGCCGATGATCGACATCGGTGTGGGGCCGGGCCTCACCGGCCCGACGCTGATCCACCACGGCACCGAAGCCCAGAAGCAGCGCTTCCTCCCGAAGATCCTCAGCGGCGAGGAGATCTGGTGCCAGGGATTCTCCGAGCCCAACGCCGGCTCCGATCTCGCTGCCTGCCGCACCCGTGCCGAGCTGCGCGGCGACGTCTTCCACGTCACCGGCCAGAAGATCTGGACGAGCTACGCGCGCTTCGCCGACTGGTGCATCCTCGTCACGCGGACCGACTTCCAGGCCCCGAAGCACAAGGGGCTCACGTTCCTCCTGGTCGACATGAAGAGCCCCGGCATCACCATCCGACCGCTGGTCGAGATGACGGGCGTGGCCTGGTTCAACGAGGTGTTCTTCGACGACGTCCAGGTGCCGCGCGAGAACATGGTCGGCAGGCTGCACGACGGCTGGACCATCGCCATCAGCACGCTGGCGCACGAGCGCGGCGGCTCGGCGCCGCACGCGCGGATCGCCGGCGAGCTGGCGGAGATCATGGAGCTCGCGCGCGGCCGCGACGGCGTCGCACGCGACCCGCGCTGGCGCCAGCGGCTGGCGCAGTCCTACATCGAGACCGAGATCGTCCGGCTGATCGCCTACAAGCAGGTGAGCGACTTGATGCGCACCGGACACCCCGGGCCGGAAGGGTCGTACTTGAAGCTGCTGTGGAGCGAGACGGACATGCGCATGAAGGAGACGGCGATCGCGCTCGAGGGTCCCTACGCGGCGGTGGAACGTGGCGACGCGCACGCCGTCGACGCCGGTCGCTGGCAATACGAGTACCTGTGGTCGCGCGCCGCGAGCATCTACGCCGGCACCTCCGAGGTCCAGCGCAACATCATCGCCCAGCGCGTGCTGGGCTTGCCCCGAGGAGCGTGATGAGCGGCATCGTCGACGTCTGGACGCAGTACATCGGCCCGACGCCTCCCGGCGTGAACCCACAGGGCGAAAACGTCTTCCGCAACTACGGCATGCTCGACGTCTTCCACCAGGGCACCGACCCGGCGCGCATGGTGGAGGCCATGGACCGGCACGGGATCGCAACGGTGCTGATGGCCGGTGACAACGAGGCGGTGGCGCGGGCCCAGGAGCGCTTCCCGGGTCGCGTCTACGGCCAGTATCACGCCGACCCCACGCACATCATGAAGGCCGTGGCCGATCTCGAGCACTTCGTTCGCCAGCGCGGCTTCGTGTGCCTCCGCATCGAGCCCTTCATGTGGAGGAAGCCGCCGACCGATCGCGTGTACTACCCGCTGTACGCCAAGGCCGCCGAGCTCGACGTCACCTTCCAGACCCAGGTCGGGCACACCGGGCCGCTCTTCCCGTCCGAGACCGGCCGCCCGCTCTACATCGACGAGGTCGCGCTCGACTTCCCGGAGCTGCGCATCGTGTGCGGCCACATCGGCTGGCCGTGGACGGAGGAGATGATCGCGGTCGCGTGGAAGCACCGCAACGTCTGGATCGACACCTCGGCGCACGTCCCGAAGCACTATCCGCCGTCGTTCGTGCATTTCATGAAGACCTTCGGCAAGGACAAGGTGTGCTTCGCGACCGACTATCCCCTGCTGCAGTGGGAGCGCGTGCTGCCGGAGGTCGAGGGGCTCGAACTTCCGCCGGAGACCCGCCAGCGCTTCCTGCACGACAACGCACGCAAGGCCTTCAAGCTGCCCGCCTGAGCTGAAAGCGCGCCCTGCCAGCGAGCTTGCCTTCCGGCGGTCGCCTCCCGTAGCTTCGAGCGCCGGCGCCCGGCGGGCGCTCACGGAGGGACACGCACGGTGGCCGACACGCTGATCTTCGAGGTCCGGGACGCGGTGGGGTGGGTCATTCTCAACCGTCCCGAGGCCCGCAATGCCATGAACGCCGAGATGCGCGAGGGCTACCTCGCCGCGCTCGCCCGTTGCGCCGAGGATGCCGACATCCGCGCGGTGGTGCTCACCGCTACCGGCAAGGGTTTCTGTACCGGGGCCGATCTCTCCGGGTCGCGCGCGGCCACGGGAGCGGCCGGCCCCGCGCACCCCGGCGCGACGCGCGCCGCCATGCAGCCGAGCCAGCGCGTCATCCGCGCCCTCTGGGACCTGGAGAAGCCGGTGCTGGCGGGGGTGAACGGGGTCGCGGCGGGGCTGGGCGCCCACCTGGCCTATGCCTGCGACCTGGTGATCGCATCCGACGAGGCGCGCTTCATCGAGGTGTTCGTGCGCCGGGGCATCGCGCTCGACGCCGGCGGCGGCTTCCTGCTCCCCCGCCACCTCGGGCTGCACAAGGCGAAGGAGCTGGTGTTCTTCGGTGACGAGCTCTCCGCCGCCGACGCCGAGCAGCTCGGCCTGGTCAACAAGGTCGTGCCGGCGGCCGACCTCGAGGCGACGCTGGCGGCCTGGGCGAAGCGCCTGGCCGAGGGCCCGACATTCGCCATCGGACTCTCGAAGCGGCTGCTCAATCGCTCCCTGCAAGCGAACATGGACGCGCTCTTCGCCGAGGAGGCGTTCAGCCAGGCGCTGGCGGCCAACAGCGACGACATGCGCGAGGGCATCCGCGCGTTCATGGAGAAGCGCCCGCCGGCGTTCAAGGGCCGCTAGCGCAGATGGCAAGGCCGGCGCCATGCGAGTCCGGATGATCTTGACGCCGTACCATTCGTGAGCGAAAAGACTGTCGCGAGCTCCGGACGCGGCCCGGACCTCGCGATGGAGGTAGCATGTCAGTCAGATCGTTCGCTTGGATTCGTCGCGTCGCATCGGCCGCGTTGTTCTCCTCGGTCGTTCTCGGAGCCAGCAGTCAGGCGCTGGCGTGGTGGCCCTGGTGGTGGGACTGGCGTCCGGTCGCGCGCCAGACGCCCGAGATCGACCCGAGCCTGATCGGGAGCGCCGCGGCGATCGTCGTCGGCGGGCTCCTCGTGCTGCGGGGCCGGCGCCGCTCGAACTGATTCATCCCGGCGACGCCGGGATGCCGTCGTGATGTCCGCTGTCGGCTCGACGGCGCTCGTGCCGGACAGGTCACCCGCGCGACTGTCCGGGCGGACGGTCGTCTGGATCGCGACCGTCGGTCTGCTGCCGCTCGTCGAGCTGGCGCTCTTGAGCGCCTGCTTCGATGCCAGTGCGCTCGGCGCGCGAGGGGGATGGCTTGCGCATGCGATCGGGGATTCGGGCACCCTGGTTCGCGCGGCGGTCCCCGTGCTCGCTGCCGCGCTGCTCGTCGCTGCCGCGCGGCTGCCGTCGCTGCGGCCTGCTCTCCGCGCGGCATACGGCGCGAGCCCGCGTCCCTGGGACGCGTTGCTGGGCCACCTCGCGCTCTTCGGAGTCGTCGTCTGGCTGAGCACCGCCGTCTTCGGGGAGGGCCGACCGGGCGCAACCGTCCTGATCGCGTGGCTGCTCGCATGCGTCACCGCGGCGGCGCTCTGGTTCGCCGCCCTGATCCCCGGCGTGGCGAGCGGCGGCGCGCCGTCGCTGCTCGGTGGTACGCTCGTTGCCGGCGCGGGACTCGGCCTGCTCGCCGCCGGCGCCGCTTCCGTGACCCGCGACTGGTGGCAGCCGCTCGGCCGGTCGACGCTCTGGCTGGTCGCAGCGATGCTCCGCGCCTCCGGGCTCGAGGTCGGAAGCGATCCCGCGCAGTTCCTGGTCGGAACGCCGACGTTCGTCGTCGAGATCACCGAGTTCTGCTCCGGCTATCAGGGCATCGGCCTGATGTGGACATTCCTGGGGGCGTATCTTTGGCTCTTCCGGACCCGGCTCCGCTTTCCCCGCGCGCTCTGGCTGCTGCCGCTCGGCACGGTGCTGGCGTGGGTCCTCAACGCATTCCGGATCGCCGCCCTGGTCGTGATCGGAAGCAATGGTCACGAGGATATCGCCGTCGGCGGCTTCCACTACCACGCCGGGACGCTGCTCTTCTGTGCGGCCGCGCTCGGCCTCGCCTCCTGGGCAGGGTCGTCGCGCACCTTCTGCACGGACGTCGAGCCGGAGCGACGGTACGAGAACCCGACTGCCGCATACGTGATGCCGTTCGTCGCGCTCCTCGCGACGTCGCTGCTGACGGGCGCTGCGTCTCGTGGCGGCTTCGACCTTCTCTATGGTGCGCGCGTGGTGGTCGCCGCGGGCGTCGTGTGGCACTTCCGCGAGCGCCTCGCGACGGCCGGCTGGCGCCCATCGTGGGCGGGAGCCTGCCTCGGCGTCGCCGCCTTCGCGATCTGGCTGCTGCTCGCGGGAACTGGCGAGCCTGGCGGCGCGCTCGCGGACGGCCTCTCGGGTCTCGATCCGTTGACCCGCGGACTCTGGCTGGCGCTCCGTCTCGTGGGTTCGATCGCCGTCGTCCCGCTCGTCGAGGAGCTCGCGTTTCGCGGATATCTCGCCCGCCGGCTCACCTCGGTCGACTTCGAGACCGTGCCGCTGAGCCGGGTCGGCTGGCTCGCGCTGCTCGGCTCGGCGCTCCTCTTCGGCCTGCTGCACCGCGCGGTCCTGGCCGGCACCGCCGCCGGTGTCGTCTACGGGCTGGCGGCTCGCCGCCGCGGCCGCATCGGCGACGCCGTGGTCGCCCACGCGGTCACCAACGCGTTGCTCGCAAGCACGGTTCTCGCCACCGGACGCTGGACTCTCTGGCAGTGACCCCGGTCACCCGGCCGGTGCGGCGACGCGGCCGCCGTGGTCGGGCAGGTCGAGCCACGCGCGCAGCACGCGGTCGTCGCCGGCGAGCTCGGGGTGGAACGTCGCCGCCCAGATCGGCCCCTCGCGCACCAGCACCGGATCGCCTCCCTCGCGCGCGAGCACCGTGACGCCGGGGCCGACGCGGCGGATGCGGGGTGCGCGGATGAACACGCCGAGGGTTCCCGCGAGCGGACCCGCGCCGTCGAGCGGCGCCGCGAACGAGTCGATCTGCGTGCCGTAGGCATTGCGCTCGACGTCGATGTCGAGCGCGCCGAAGGAGCGTTGCGGCGGATTCAGCACCCGGCGCGCGAGCAGGATGGCCCCGGCGCAGGTGCCGAGGACCGGACGCCCCGAGCGCAGGAACGCGGTGAGCGGCTCCTCGAGGCCGTCGCGGTCGATGCCGCGCAGCATGGCGGTCGATTCGCCGCCCGGGAGGACGAGCCCGTCCGCCGCGTCGAGATCGCCCGGCTTGCGGACGGCGACGGTGGCGGCGCCGAGGCGTCCGAGCGCGCGCCGGTGCGCCGCGAAATCGCCCTGCAGCGCGAGTACGCCGATCGTCACCATCCGCGTCCGGCCAGCCGCGCCACCTCCGGGATCGCCTCCATGGCCAGTCCCGGCATCGGCTTGCCGAGCCCGCGCGACGCGGCCAGCACCTCCGCCGCATCCTGCCAGTGGGTCGTCGCGTGCACGATGGCCCGCGCGCGTGCCGCGGGGTCGTCCGACTTGAACACCCCGGAGCCGACGAACACGGATTCGGCGCCGAGCGCCATGCAGAGGGCGGCATCGGAGGGCGTGGCGACGCCGCCGGCGGCGAACAGCGGCACCGGCAGCCGCCCGGCGCCCGCGACCTCGACCACGAGCTCGTAGGGCGCGCCGAGCTGCTTGGCGTGGGTCATGCGCTCCTCGGGCGCGGCCGTGACCAGGGCCTGCATCTCGCGACGGATCTGGCGCAGGTGGCGGACCGCCTCCACGATGTTGCCGCTTCCGGCCTCGCCCTTGCTCCGGATCATCGCGGCTCCCTCGCCGATGCGGCGGAGCGCCTCGCCGAGCCCGCGCGCGCCACACACGAACGGCACCCGGAAGGCGTGCTTGTCGATGTGGTACTCGTCGTCCGCCGGGGTGAGGACCTCGCTCTCGTCGACGAAGTCGACACCGAGCTGCTCGAGCACCCGGGCCTCCACCAGGTGTCCGATGCGGCACTTCGCCATCACCGGGATCGACACCGCCGCGCGCACCTCCTCGATGCGCTCGACCGCCGCCATGCGGGCCACCCCGCCTTCGCTGCGGATGTCGGCCGGCACCCGCTCGAGCGCCATGACCGCCGCCGCGCCGGCGTCCTCGGCGATGCGCGCCTGGTCGGCGGATGTGACGTCGAGGATGACGCCGCCCTTCAACATCTCGGCCAGCGCGGTCTTCAGGTGCTGGGTCTCATCGGTCATGACGGAGCCTCCTTCGGGTCAGACGTGGATACCGGCGCGCTCGACGCCGGCCGGGCGCGGCCGGCGCAGCCGGGGCAGCGCGGCGCGCGCCGCCTCGCCGAGGGCGCGGACCGCTCGCTCGATCTGCTCGGGCGCCGCCGCCCCGACCACCAGCCGCAGGGACGACGAGCGGCGCCGGTCGGGGAAGAACAGCATCCCCGGCGAGTAGACGACCCCGCGCCGCTTGGCCTCGGGCAGGAGCGCCATGGCGTCGAGCGGCTCGGGGAGCGTCACCCACACCGCCAGGCCGCCGTCCGGTCGCGTGACGACGGTGCCGCGCGGGAGATGGCGCTCGAGCGCCGCGGCGGCGCGGGCGTGACGGGTCTCCAGCTCGCGGACCATGCGGCGCAGGTGGCGGTCGTAGCCGCCGGCGCGGCAGAAGCACGCCACCGCGGCCTGCGCGAGCGGGCTCGACGCCAGGTCCATGGCGCGCTTGAGGGCGGTCGCGGCGTCGGCCACGGCCGGCGCCGCCACCAGCCAGCCCACGCGTGGTCCGGGGAACAGCGCCTTCGAGAAGGTGCCGACGTACGTCACCTGTCCGCTGCGATCGAGCGCGCGGAGCGAGGGGACGTCGCGGCCGCGGAAGCGGAGGTCTTTCTGGAACTCGTCCTCGAGCACGGGCACGCCGTGGCGGGACACGATGGCGAGGAGCCGCCGGCGATGCTCGAGCGTGGTGGTGACGCCGGTCGGATTCTGGAAGGTCGGCATCGTGCAGACCAGGCGCACGCCGCCGCCCGCGAGCACGCGGTCGAGCGCGTCGAGGTCGAGGCCGTCGGCGGCCAGCGGCACGGGAACGGGGCGGAGGCCGAGCGAGACGAGCGTGGCGAGGAGCCCGGGATAGGTGGGCGACTCGACCGCGACGGCATCCCCGGGATCGCAGAAGGCGCGAGCCGCGAGCGCCAGCGCCTGGGTCGATCCGCCCGTCACCAGCACCTCGTCGGGATCCGCTTCGATGCCCGCGTGGGCCAGGCGTTCCACCAGCACGAGGCGCATGTCCTCGTGGCCGCGTGGATCGCCGTAGTCGAGCAGCGCGGTTCCCTCGTCGCGCAGGGCGGACTCCAGCGCGCGGCGGTAGCCGTCGAGCGGGTAGAGCGCTGGATCGGGAACCAGGCGCTCGAGGCGGACGGCACCGGGCGGGGCGGCGTAGTCGAGCGCGGGCAGCGAGGAGGCGGCGGCCGCCCCTCGTGACAGCGCGGGTGCGAAGCGGTCCTCGCGATGGTCGTCGCCGCCGGCCGACCGTCGCCGCGCCGGCGCGAGCGCGAAGGTGCCGCGCCCCACGCCGGACTCGGCGAGGCCGAGCTCGCCGAGCTGGCGATAGGCGCCGGCCACCGTCTCGCGGTTGACGCCGAGGGCTCGCGCGAGGTCGCGGATGGCCGGCAGGCGTGCGCCCGGCGGGACGCGGCCGGCTTCGATGCTGCGCCGCAGGTAGTCGACGAGCTGGCGATGGACCGGCGGCGAGCCGGGCCGGCGCTCCAGCGGGATGATCACGCGCCGACGGTGCCCTCGATGATTGCCCCGGTCAAGTAGGTCAATTGTCGTAGATACTCACCATGAATTGGCCCTGGCAATCCATGACCGCCGGGGCAGACCGGTCCTCGTCCCCGATCGATCGACCCGCGACCCGTCCGCGCCTTGCACTGCGACGGGGCCGCGTCGTAGCTTGCCCGCCCTTCGAGGAGGATCGATGGTCGGGATCACCGCGTACGGGGCCTACGTCCCCATGCTCCGCCTGCCGCTGGCCGCGATCGGCGGCGGATCGCCCAAGCCGGGTGGTCCGGAGAAGGCGGTAGCCAACTGGGACGAGGACTCCGTCACGATGGGCGTGGCGGCGGCCATCGACTGCCTGCGCGGCATCGATCGGTCGGGCGTCGACGCGGTCGTCTTCGCCTCCACGTCCCATCCCTTCAAGGAGAAGCAGGGAGCGGCCCTCATCGCGAAGGCGCTCGACCTGCGCCGCGACGTGCACACGGCCGACCTCGGCGACACCCTGCGCGGCGGGACCAGCGCGCTGCGCGCCGCCGTCGACGCCGTCAAGGCCGGCTCTGCCCGGCGTGCCCTGGTGGTCGCCAGCGACGCCCGCCTCGCCGCGCCACGCACCGGCCTCGAGGCAGCGCTCGGAGACGGGGCGGCTTCGTTCCTGGTGGGATCCGAGGACGTGGCCGTCGCGGTCGAGGCCACGCATGCAGTGGCCGACGAGCTCATCGACGTCTGGCGCGCGGAGGGCGACCCCTTCGTGCACTCCTGGGAGGACCGCTTCGTCGTCGACCACGGCTATCGCGCGAACGTGCGCGAGGCGGTGCGCGGGCTGCTCCAGAAGGCCGGCCTCGCGCCGAAGGACTTCTCCACCCTGGTGCTCTACGGACCGGATGCCCGCGCCCACGGCACGGCCGTGCGCGACCTCGGGTTCGACGCCAAGGCGCAGGTGCAGGAGCCGCTCTTCGGGAAGCTGGGCAACGCCGGTGCCGCGCTGGCTCCCCTGCTCCTCGCGGCGGCGCTGGAGCGGGCGAAGGCGGGGCAACGCCTCCTGCTCGTGGGCTACGGCGACGGGGCCGACGCCATCGCGCTCTCCACCACGCCGCAGGTGGAGCGCCTGGAGGGACGTCGCGGCGTCTCCTGGCATCTCGCGCGCCGCGCCGAGCTGCGCAGCTACGACCTCTACCTGCGGTTCCGCCAGCTCCTGGCGACCGAGCACGATCGCCGGGCCGGCGCCGGGCTCTCCGCGACGAAGCACTTTCGCGACCGCGACGCGGACGTGAGCCTGATCGCGCAGCGCTGCCGTCGTTGCGGCCAGGCGCAGTTTCCCCACCAGCGCGTGTGCTTCACGTGCCACGCGAAGGACGAGTTCGATCCGCTCCGCCTCTCGGATCGCATCGGGACGGTCAAGTCGTTCACCTTCGACAACTTCGCCGGCAGCCCCAATCCGCCCCTGGTCGCCGGCATCATCGACGTCGACGGCGCGCGACTCTACCTGCAGATGACCGACGTCGACCCGAAGGAGGTGAAGCTCGGCATGCCGGTCGAGCTCACCTTCCGCAAGATTCACGAGGCTGGCGGCACGCCGAACTACTTCTGGAAGTCGACGCCGGTCCGGTAGGGGCCGACGTGGGAGACGCGGTCGCCGTCGAAGGCGACCATGTACTCGTTCCAGCGATTGCGGGGCATAGGCGCCCCCTTTTCGCGAGAGGTGACGGAAAAGGACTTATCGGAAACGGAGCACCAGCCCGGGCGACACGCCGGCCGCCCTGGCGACGTCGCGAATCGACGTCGCCGCGACCCCGCGTTCCGCGAACCGCCGCAGCGCGGTCTCGCGGAGGCGGGCGGCGGCCGTGAGATCGGACGACCCTCTTGCCATACGATCGTATCGTTGACTATACGATCGTATCGTCAGCGGCACTGGAGGCGTCATCATGCCCGATCCCACGCAGCGGAGCGTTCTGGTCATCGGCGCGCAGGGCTTCCTCGGCAGCTTCCTCGCCACGGCCTTTTCGCGCCACGGCTGGCGGGTCACGCGCGGCGGCCGACGCCCGGAGCCGGCCGGCGACTTCCGGCTCGTCGACCTCGATCGCCCCGACACGATTCGCAACGCCTGCACCGAGGTCGACCTCGTGCTGAGCACGGTGCGCCATCCCGGCCTCACCGCGGAGCGCGCGGTCCTCGACGCCGGGCCGACGCTCTTGAACCTCGACGACCTGCCGGCGACGCCCCGCGCCCGCCTGAAGCACGACATATCGCAGCCGGCGGGCCTCGTCGTCGATCGCTCCGGCCTCTACGGCGTCGCGATGCTGGCGCTCAGCGAGCTGCTCGCGCAACATCCCGACGCGGACACCGTCGACTACGGCTTCCTCGCCTCGATCGCCGAGGCCGCCGGGCCGAGCGGCCGGGCGATCGTGCATCGGCTGCTCGCCGGGTCGGGACGGCATCGCACCACCGCCGTCCGACTGCCGCCGCCCTTCGGCGCGTGCCGCGCGATCGTGGCGGGGCCCGACGGCGAGAGCCTCGCGCGCGACGTCGCCGGCGCACGCGCGGTGCGCGTGCTGGTGTCGTTCAGACCCGGCATCGTCAATCGCGTCATGCTGGGGCTGAACGCGATCGGCCTGGCATCCCGCCTGCCGCTCGGCGCGTTCACGTTCTCGCGGACCGCACCACCGGCCGAGCCGAGCCGGCAGCCGACCTGTCACTGGGTGAGCGTCCGGCGCGGCGCGAAGGTCGTGGCGTCGCGTTGCCTGGTCGGGGCCGGCGACTACCGGAGCAGCGTCGCCACGACGCTCGCCTTCGCCGACGCACTGGTGGCCCGCCCGCACGCGGCGCCCGTGCGGCGCGGTGTGTTCGGCGTCGACGAGCTGCTGTCGTTCGCGCAGATGGAGCCGGCGCTCCACGCGTCCGGCATCGAGACGGGAGCGCTCGGATGATGACGACGGATCTCACCATGCTCGCGCCGCTACGGCGGTGCTCGCCGCCCTGCTGATCCTGCCCTACGGTCTCGTGATGTGGGCGACGTGGCCCCTGGGCGACATCCTCGGCAATCGAGCGGGCCGGCGGCCGGCCCTGCCGCCGTGGGCCGAGCGCGCCCGGCGCGTGCCGCGTGCCCACGTCCGGTCCGGAGTTCGGAAGGCCTCGTCGCTTCCCGCCGGGGGACGCGGCGTGCTACACCCGCGCAGCCGTCATGGGAGCGCCTGGCAGCGATCGCATCCATGTCCGCAACACGGAGCCGCGCGACTTCGTCCAGATCGGTGAACTGTGCGCGTGCGTCTACCCGAACGAGAAACCCTGGATGCCCGAGCAGCTCGCGTCGCACCGGCGGAGGTTCCCGGAAGGACAGTTCGTCGCGCTCGACTGGGAGACGGACCGGGTGGTCGGCATGTCTGCCAGCCTCATCGTGCGCTGGGAGTGCTACGACGACTTCGACAACTGGGAGGACTTCACCGCCGACGGCATGTTCACCAACCACGACCCCGTCCACGGCCGCACGATGTACGGGGCGGAGGTGCTCGTCGATCCGACGCTCCAGGGCCACGGCATCGGCGGCAAGCTCTATGCCGCACGCCGCCTACTGATCGACCGGCTCGGTCTTCCGCGCATCCGCGGCGGAGCCCGCCTGCGGAGCTACCACCGCTATGCCCGCGGGCTGTCGGCGGCGGAATACGTCGTCAAGGTGGTCCACGGGGAGATCGACGACCAGACCCTCAGCTTCCAGCTCCACGAAGGCTTCCACGTGCTGGCGGTGGTGCCGCACTACCTGAGCGAGGATCCCGAGACGCTCGGCTATGCCGCCCTCATCGAGTGGCTCAACCCGACGGTGGTCGAGCCGCACCACGTCGCGGGTCGGCCGACGCGGTTCTTGCACCAGGACGTCGCGGCGCAGCAGCTGCGGGGTGGATCGCCGAGATAGGCGCGCCGTGGCCGGCGTCGCCGCGTCCTGTCGGGAGCCGCTACGCCGGCTTCGTCGCCACGAGGATCGCCCGCCGCTCGCTGAACCACAGCTTCCGCCCGCCCCAGCCGTACTTGTGATCGATCGGTCGCGGACATAGGCGCCATGAACGCACCATGAACGCCCTTTTCGCGAGAGGTGACGGAAAAGGACTCATCCGACGTATCCCCGCTCCGAAGGGACGGAACGCGCGGCAGCCGCGTTCTCGGGCCACGGTTCCCGAGGTCCCGCGCCCACAAATGCGCGAGCGCGCGGGCCGAAGCCCACGCGCTCGTCTGACGCCGCCGACCTGATTGCGGTCACGCCAGCATCGTCATGGATTGCAGTGGACCGGGTCGCTGGAGAAGTCGGGGTTGAAGCAGAGCGGGCCGAGCTTCGTCGACGACTCGGGGAGGCTGATCATGGCGAGGGGACCGGCGTGGTGCTCGCCGTTGAACGGAGTCACCGTGGGTGCCGTCGCGCCGGGCTCGCACCCGTTGTCGAAGGGAACCTGCGGGTCGTTGAACCAGAATCCGACGTGGAAGGTGTTGGTCGGATCGAGCCCGACGACGGGGTCGAAGCCGAAGATCTGATCGACGAGGACCGTCTGGATGGTGGTCACGTTGCGGCCGTTGTTTCTCACCTCGAGATCCGACTGGTACCAGGCCAGGCCGAAGCTCTTGTTGCGGGCGATGAACGCGGGATCGATGGTGCCGTCGGCGAGGAACTTGCTGTGCTCAACGGTGAACATGTCGAAGGCGAGGCCCTGCTTGACGTTGCGAAGCTGGATGTCGAGCCGGTCGTTCAGCTTACCGCGCTTGACGGTGACGCTGGCCGACGGCGGACGGGACGGATCGTCGGGGAAGGCGGCCAGGCAGCGGACGACTGCCGGATCGGCGAACAGGTTGAACTGCTTCTGGTCGACCTCCTGGGCGCTGCCCACCCGGGCGACGGCGATCGCCGCAACCACCGCGGCGCGGGCAAGCCACAGGCACTTCTCTGATCGGATGGTCATCTGCATCTCCTCCAGATTGCCGGGGGGTTTTAGGTCGGGGTCCGACCGGGACGGCAACCGTGTCATCGACCCTACGCACTACTCCGAAGGATGGATGCAGACGTCCAACTTCGGAGTAGAAGCGGCGCCGTCAGCGGTTCGGGGACGCCGACCAACGCCGCGCCACCGTGAGCGTTTCCCGGTTTCGGGTGCTCGGGTCGACGACCGTTCGGATCGCCTGGAACCCGGCCTTCTCGGACGCCCGGAGCGAGCGGCGATTCCTCTCGTCGGGTCCCGCGACGCAGATATCCACCGTGCCCGTAGCGAAGACGACGTCGCGGGCGAAAGCCGAGATCACGCGGGGACCGAGCCCCCGTCCCACGAGATCGGGATCGCCGATGAAGAGATCGATGCCGGCCCCGTCGTCGATGCCGATGGTGGCGGCGTAGTCGGGCCAGTCGCGCAGCAGGTACGTCTGGATCAGCCCGATCGGCCGCCCGTCGAGCAGGACGACGTAGTTGTGGCTCTTCGAGGTCTCGGCAAGCAGTGGCCGGTACTTAGCCTCGACGACCGCCAGCGTGGGTGCGGCATTGCCGACGCCCGCGATGCCGCCCGGGCAGCATGCCAAGATGAAGGTCGCGTGTGTGTGCCACGACCCCTTGGTGCCCGAGCAACCGGGCTTCGTCTTCACCGACGATGGGGGACTGGGACAGGTGCATTGCGGGGTCCCCCTCGGCTACGCAGACGACGGGACCATAACCGCAGTCGTCCTCTGCGACAACTTCGTGGCACTCGGACTCTGACCCGCGCGTGCCTGTTTCTGCGTCGTCGTGATCACGGGGTCGCCCGCGCCCGCACGGCCGCGGCGAGCGCGCCTGCATGATCCCGACCGCCGCGCACGCGCCACGCCCATGCCCGCGCACGCAGCCGGGCGCTGCGTGAACCGCGGTCCTCCAACACGTCCTTGTCCGCCGCCGGCATCCTGTGGGATAGGCGCTGGCGACGCCTCGGGTTCCGACCCGGACATCCACACGAGGAGGACGCGCGCGATGTCGAGGCACCAACTTACCGGACCAATCTCTGACCTCAGCCGGCCGGCGGGACGACGCGGCCACCACGGTGCTGGCGGTAGGTCTGGTCACGCCACTCGCGGAGCGGGGCCAGCGCCGGGTCGGCGCCGAAGGGGATGCCGAACATCCCGCGCATGCCCGCGTCGATCGAGAACAGCTCGTCGTCGGGGAGGCCGAGGATGGGGTTCAGCATCGCCGCCGTCGTGAGGTCGGCGCGCGTGAACTCGCCGCCGACGAGGTACGGCGCTTCGGCCACCGCCGCGGCCAGCTCCGGCAACACGGTGCGCAGCACGCGATCGGCGCGCGAGCCCTCGGCCTCGCTCCAGTGATACTTGGCGGCGAAGTGGTCGGCGAGCGGCTGGAGATTCATCGCCTTGTAGCGGCCGATCATGACGAGGCGTCCGAGCGGCGCCAGCGTCTCGGTGGCGAGCAGCTCCCACGCTCGCACCTGTGCGCGCCGCCGCGCATCGCCGGGCACGAGACTGGGCGACGGATGTCGCGTCTCGAGCCAGTCCACCGCGGCGTCCGAATCGCCGATCACCTCGGCGTCGGCGATGAGGACCGGCGCCGTCGCCACGCCGGTCCGTCGCTTGTGATCCTCCTCGCCGGCGAGCGGGACGTACTGCGTGCGCCGGTAGGGCAGGCCCTTGAGCTCGAGGACCCAGCGCAGCCGCTCCGACCACGGCGAAGGGTAGAGCTCGATCAATTCGAGATCCGACATGGTGCCGAGAAGCTAGCGTCGCATCGCCGGGGCGGTCAATGGTCCGGCTACGAGGTCCTGGCGCTGTCGTGCGGCGGCGGCTCCAGCGCCGGCACCCCCCTTGTGTCTTGCATCGCGATAGTACCAACTACACTTGGGAGGAGCTCACATGCACCGACCGAAGGTATCGACCTTGGCTGCATTCATGCTCGCTTCAGGTGTGATGCTGGGAGCGTCGCGTGCCGATGCCGGCCCGCAACCGTATGTCGGTGAGATCATGTTCGTCGGCTTCCAGTTCTGCCCGCAGGGATGGTTGCCGGCCGACGGCCGGGCCCTGAACATCTCTCAGAACGTTGCGCTCTTTTCACTGCTGGGGACGACGTACGGTGGCGACGGTATCACGACGTTCGAGCTGCCTGACCTGCGCGGACAGATCATGGATCCTGGAAAGGGGCCGGACCGCAAGCGCAAGATCACCGCCTGCATCGCCGTCGAGGGCATCTATCCTTCGAAGCCCTGAATAGTGGCTCACCTGCCGACGGCGGCGGGCGTAGCCGCTCGTTGGCACGCGGGAAGCGGCCCCCCGAGGACGTTCAGCGTCGCGGGATGGTTCCTCGCGAAGCAGTTCCCCTGACCTTGCCCCGGAAGATAGAAGACGTCGGCGGCGTTGCGACCGACAGGCCCACCACAGCGTGGCTTCCACACAAGACTATCCAAGTAGACCGGTTCGTCTGATCGAGCCCTTCGGGGCTGGCGGCGGACCTGATCTGATAGCCCGCGCCCTCGCGCAAAAGCTCTCTGAGTTGTGGAGCCAAGCTGTGACGGTGGAAAACATCCCCGGTGCGGGAGCCACGGCGGGCCCTGCGCAGGTCGCGAAGTCGCTAGCCGACGGTTACACGTTGCTCGTGAGCACCAGCGCGCAGGCATACAGCGCGACCCTCTCGAAGAATCTCCCCTATGACCCGTTGAAGGATTTCATCCCGATCGGTTCGCTCACGAGCCAGCCCTACGTGCTCGTCGCAGGCAAGCCGGCTGGTGTCACCACCGTCGCCGAGCTCATCAAAGCGGCGAAGGCAAAGCCGGGTGAGCTCGAGTTTGGTTCCTCCGGTATCGGTACCGGTACGCATTTGGGGCTCGAGAAATTCAATCTCGCGGGGGGCATAAGGGCGGTCCACGTGCCGCCCCGACCGAGAGACGCGATCGCAGACATCATCGATGGTACGGTCACAGGCCGCACCGCTTACATGCTGGCACCCATCGCTCTTGCCCTGCCGCAAATCCACGACGGCAAACTCCTTGCGCTAGGTGTGAGCAGCGCGCGGCGCTCATCCTTGCTACCGGAGGTGCTTACGATCGAGGAGGCGGGCGTCGCCGGATTCGACTTCCCGATTTGGTATGGCGTATGGGCGACCGCGGGCACGCCGGCGCCGGTACTCGACAAGCTTTCGAAGGACATCCTGCGTGCGCTGGCGGTGCCGGAGCTGCGCGACTGGCTCGCGAAGCACGGAGGCGAGCCCATGAACATGACCCAGGTCGAGTTCGCGCGCTTCGTGCTGCGCGAGAGTGAAAGCGCGGCGCAGATCATCAGGGCCGCTGGGATCAAGGTCCAGTAGCCGACGCGGGTTGGAGGGCACCGGCCGCTGAACCTGAACTGGGGTGTTACCCTGACGAGCGGCTTTCGCTCTCCTGCCGCCCGTGGCTACACGCATCAGGGAAACGGCCACACGGCGGATTCTCGCGCGACGACGCCCAGCCGCGACCTCCTGAATTGCTGAGCCGTAGAAAAGCTCCGGCCAACTTGGCTCGATCGCTGACGACATGGGACAGGGGTCGATGTCTATTGCCGGATGCGGACAGGGGTAGGAAGCGGGACGGCCAGTCGGGTGAGCCCTGGATCACGCGGCTCTCGCCTTCATCTTGCTGGCTTTCCCCTCCGGCTGAACGCCGTCAACGAAGCCAATGTCGGCGCGGACGAGGGGCAGGAGGCGTGCGCCGTCGAGCCGCCGCCATCGCGCCTGCGCCATGTCGAGGAGCTTGTAAGCCATCAGGAGACCCTTCGTTCGCGAGCCCGCGCCCTTCGTCACGCGCTGGCGCAATCGGACCGTCGCGAAGGGCGACTCGATCACGTTCGACGTGCGGAGATGCTTCCAGTGCTCGGCGGGGAAGTCGAAGAACGTCAGCAGCACATCGGCGTCCTTCTCCAGGGTCTCGACGGCTTTCGGGTACTTCGGGCCGTACTCGGCAGCGAACCGCGTGATTGCCTCGCGCGCCTGCGCAGGGGTCTCGGCGTACATCACCTCACGGAGCGCGGCCTTCACGCGCGGCTGGAGCCGCTTCGGGAGCTTGTCGAGAATGTTGCCGAGCTTGTGGAACCAGTCGCGCTGCTCGCGGGTCTTCGGCCACACGTCGCGCACGGCGGCCCAGAAGCCGAGCGCCCCGTCGCCCACGGCGACGACGGGCGGGCGCATCCCCCGACGTTTCAGGTCGCGGAGCACGGTCTTCCAGCTCTCGGCGCTCTCGCGATAACCGTCCTCGACCGTGATCAGCTCTTTCGTTCCGAGCGCCGGTCGTCCGGAGTGGCGCTTCTCACGACTACCGGATCCATGTTGGCGCGCGACATTGTCAGCCTAACTGCGAGCAGCCCTGCGGTCGCGGGCGCCGGTCGGCTGCAGCCGAGATGTGGTCAGATCGCTCGTCCCGTGCCCTCCCAGTAGCGGTCGCGCAGCAGGCGCTTCATCAGCTTGCCGGTGGGTGCGCGCGGGAGCTGCTCCTCGAAGTCGATCGAGCGCGGCACCTTGTAGCCGGCGAGGTGCCGGCGAACGTGGGCCATCAGCTCCTCGGCCAGGGCCTCCGACGGCGCGCGGCCGGGCACGAGCTCGACGGCGGCCTTCACCTCCTCGCCGAACTCCTCGTTCGGCACGCCGAAGACGGCCGCGTCGGCCACCGCCGGGTGCGTGACCAGCACGCTCTCGATCTCGGCCGGGTAGATGTTGACGCCGCCCGAGATGATCATGTCGATCTTCCGATCGCTCAGGAAGAGATGGCCGTCCTCGTCGAGATAGCCGACGTCGCCGAGCGTGCCGACGCCGGGCTCGCGGTGCGCTGCCTGCGTCTTCTGGGGATCCTTGTGATAGTGGAAGTCGGCGCCCGATCGGTTCCTGAAGTAGATCTGGCCGGTCTCGTTCGGCGCGGCGAGCGTGCCGTCGTCCTTCACGATGAAGAGCTCGACCATCGGCGTTGCACGACCGACGCTGCCGGGCTTGCGCAACCATTCCTCGCCGCTGATCACCGTCAGGAACCCGCCCTCCGTCCCGCCGTAGTACTCCGTGATCCTCGGTCCCCACCAGGCGAGCATCTGCCGCTTCACCTCGGGCGGGCAGGGGGCCGCGCCGTGCACCGCGGCCACCAGCGAGTCGCCGCGGAACGCGGCCCGCGCCTCGTCGGGAAGCTTCAGCATGCGGATGAACTGCGTCGGCACGAGGTGGAGGTTCGTCACCCCGTGGCGGTCGATGAGCTCGAGCGTCTCCGCCGGATCGAAGCGGTGCCGCATGACCACCGTCTGACCCACACCGAGGGGCAGCATGGAGAACGCCCACTGCGCGCTGTGGTAGCCAGGTCCGCAGAGCAGCGCCACGCCTTCGGTCGGAAGGCCGAGGAGCGCGAGCCACATCTGTGTCAGGGTTGCCATGAAGCCCGGATCGGCTCCCTGGGGCAGGAGCGAGCTGCGCACGCCCTTCGGAAAGCCGGTGGTGCCCGACGTGTAGAACATCGGACCGCCCGCCTGCTGATCGGGCGGCTCGTCAGGAGAACCCGACGCGAGCAGCGCCTCGTAGGAGTCGAAGCCTCGAGGCGGATCGTCCGTCAGCGCCACCCGCAGCCGGCACCGTGCGCTCTCGGGGGATTGCAGGGCTTCGGTCGCGACCGGCAGGAAGCGGTCGTCCACGATCAGGGCCACGGCGTCGGAGTTGTCGAGCACGTAGGCGAGCTCGCGCGCCACCCAGTGCCAGTTGACCGGCACCACGAAGAGACCGGCGTGCAGCCCGGCCGACATGACCTCGAAGTACTCGCGGCGGTTCCCGGAGAGGAGCGCGACGGTGTCGCCCGCGCGCAGACCGGTGCCCCGCAGCGCGTCGATCAGGCGGTTCGTGCGCTCCTGGAGAGCGTCCCAGGTCGTCGTGCCGGTCTCGTCGATCAGCGCCGGGGCCCCCGGCTTTCGCTCCGCGGTCCCGGCCAGGAGGCGCGCCATGCCCCGGACCTATCGTCGAACCCGATCGGTGGTCAACGCCCTCGCGGAGCTTGCAGTTTCTCCGCCCGAGCCGTAGCCTCCGACGACCATGAAGCACGACGCCATCCGGGACAAGATCGCCATCGTCGGCATGGGCTGCTCGAAGTTCGGCGAGAACTGGGACAAGGATCCGCAGGACATGATCGTCGAGGCGGCGTACGAAGCCTACGCCGACGCCGGCCTCGAGGATCCGCAGCGCCAGATCGAGGCCGTCTTCTGCGGCGCCCAGTACCCGTCGAAGGGCACCGCCGAGGTCGCCGACGCGCTCAAGCTCTACGACCGCCCGGTGAGCATGGTCGTCAACTACTGCGCCACCGGCACCGACGCCTTCCGCTACGGCGTGTTCGCGGTCGCGTGCGGCATGTACGACACCGTGCTCGTGGTCGGCTTCGACAAGCCGAAGGATCGCGGGGTCTCGGGCCCCAGCGTCGCCGTGACCGGCGTCCGCGGCCTGCCCGCCACGCCCGCCGGCTGGTTCTCGCTCTGTGCGGCGCAGTACTTCCAGACCTACGGCGCGGGACGCGAGGACCTGGCCCGCATCGCCGTGAAGAACCACCACAACGGCACGCTCGCGCCGAAGTCGATGCTGAAGCGCGAGATCACCGTCGACGACGTGCTGAACGCGCGCATCATCTCCTGGCCCTTCGGGCTGTACGACTGCGCGGCCCAGTCGGACGGCGCCGCCGCGGCGATCATCACGCGTCGCGAGCTGGCGAAGGGGTTCCGCGACGACTTCGTGCTGGTGCGCGGCATCGGGATCGCGCTGTCACCCAACCCGCAGGAGGATCCGAGCTTCGACTTCCTGCGTTGGAAGGCGAGCGAGATGGCCGCCAGGCAGGTGTACGCGCAGGCCGGCATCACCGACCCGCGCAAGGAGATACACGTCGCCCAGGTGCACGACTGCTTCACGCTGACCGAGCTGCTGGCGTACGAGGACCTCGGCTTCTGCGACAAGGGCGCCGCCAAGGAGCACATCGCGAGCGGGACGTTCGCGCTCGACGGCGAGCTGCCGGTGAACACCGACGGCGGGCTCAAGACGTTCGGCCATCCCACCGGAGCGACCGGCGTGCGCATGATCTACGAGAACTACAAGCAGCTCCAGGGCAAGGCCGAGAAGCGCCAGGTGAAGAACGCGACGGTCGGGCTGAGCCACAACATCGGGGGCGCCCCCCAGGCCTGCGGCATCTGCATCGTCGCGATGCCGTAACGACGTACCGGGCGACACGAGCACCTCGGCCCTCGATGGTGAATCCGGTCCTGGAGCGTCTGTACCGGGAGAACGAGGTCGTGCATCGCAACGGACGGCGCATGCGCGTCGTCCCGCCCGGGATCCTGCCGCAGCGCGGCGAGTACCTCTTCCGGCTGGTGCGCGAGCGGCGGCCGGTGACCACCCTCGAGACCGGATTTGCCTACGGCCTGTCCACGCTCTTCATCGCCGAGGCGCTGCGCCAGAACGGCCGGGGCGGGCACATCGTCATCGACCCCAACGAGCGAACCCGTTTCGACGGGCTGGGCCTGGCGCACGTCGAGGAGGCGAACCTCGGCCCCTGGGTGACCTTCCACGACGAGCCGTCCGAGGTGCGCCTGCCGAAGCTGGTCGAGCAGGGAGTCCGGCTGGACCTGGCTTTCGTGGACGGCCATCATCTCTTCGACTACGTCGTGACGGACTGCCTCTTCATCGGTCGAATGCTGCGCAAGGGCGGCCTGCTGGTGATGGACGACACCAATCTCCCGGGTGTGGCCCGGGCGTGCGACTTCTTCGCGGCCAACCGGCCCGATTTCGAGGAGCTCACGGACGCATCGCGTCCCGGACTGCTGCGGCGACTCGTCGAAGGGACGATTCCGCCGCCTCCCAAGCTGTTCCGCTTGTTCCGCCGCATCGCGGATCCGGATCCACGCGATTGGGATAGCTTCGTCCCGTTTTGAACGACCAGGAGGGAACTCCGGCGATTGCCCGACCGGCCGCCCGGGCGTTGCGCGCGAGCGCGGTCGCCTCACGGGATGGCGCTTCAGCCGACACGCTCGGCTCCGGCCTCGGCATGCTGGAGACGACGTGGACGCTGGCGTGGCCCGCGATCCTCTCGTTCTCCCTCGAGTCCATCGTGTCGCTGTGCGACCTGCTGATGGTCGGCCACCTGGGACCGGCCTCGGTCGCCGCCGTGGGTGTCGGCGTGCAGATACTGAACGCGCTCAACACGACGCTCTTCGCCATCGGCACCGGGACGATGGCAATCGTCGCGCGGCACGTCGGGGCCGCGGAACGCCGGCCGGCCGAGGAGACGCTACGGCAGTCGATCGTGGCAGCCGGCCTGAGCTCGGCGCTTCTCGCCCTTCCGATCGCGGTCTTCGCGCGGCCGCTGATCGGGGTGTTTCGCGTCGAGCCCGCCGTCGTCGAGGAGACGGTGCGCTTCCTGCGGGTGGTGCTGGCGTCGGTGCCGGCCGTTGGCGTGGTCTTCGTGATCGCCGCCAGCCTGCGCGCCGCCGGCGACACGCGCACACCGCTCGCCGTCGGCGTCGTGGTGAGCGTGCTGAACGTCGTCCTCGGGTTCATCCTGATCTTCGGGCGGCTCGGCCTCCCGGCGCTGGGGGTGCGAGGCGCCGGGGCGGCGACGGCGATCGCCTTCACCGTGGGCGCGTTCCTCGGCCTCGCGCTGCTCGCCCGCGGGCATCTCCGCCTCGTCGTGCGCTGGCCGGGGTTCCGGT
The DNA here is from genome assembly GCA_963815115.1 of uncultured delta proteobacterium. Lineage (GTDB taxonomy): Bacteria > Desulfobacterota > Binatia > DP-6 > DP-6 > CAVQLX01. The sequence goes on from CAWFFN010000009.1 coordinate 1,133,124, forward strand.
TCCACGGCGCCGTGGTGCGCCGGGTGCTCCGCGTGGGGTATCCCGCCGCGCTCGAGCAGCTCCTGATGCAGCTCGGGTTCTTCACCTACGTGATCTTCGTCGCTCGCTACGGCACCGGTCCGGTGGCGGCGTACTTCATCAGCGCGCGCGTCCTGGCGCTGTCGTTCCTTCCCGGACTCGGCTTCGCCGCGGCGGCCGGGGCACTGGTCGGCCAGTACCTTGGGGCGGGCCGGCCCGACGAGGCCGAGCGCAGCGGCTGGGCGGCACAGCGCCTCGCGCTCGTCATGATGTCCGCCGCCGGCGCCTTGATCTTCGTCGCGGCGGCGCCCATCGCCGGCCTCTTCGTCGACGATCCCCACGTGATCGAGGATGCGGCGTCGTTCATCCGCGTCCTGGCGGTCTGCCAGCCGCTCATGGCGGTCGATTTCGTGATGGGCGGTGCGCTGCGCGGCGCCGGCGACACCCGCTTCCCGCTGCTCACCGCCATCGTCGCCTTCTGGGTGTGCCGCCTGGGAGCGGCGTGGCTGGTGACGCACGTCCTCGGGCTCGATCTCTTCTGGCTGTGGCGCGTCGTCATCCTCGACTTCGCGGCACGCGCATCGCTCAAGGCGTGGCGGTTCCGCGCCGGGACGTGGCGGCATGCGCGCGTGTAGAAAGCCCACCCGAGACTTCGTCTCGGGGCGGTCTCCTGGCGCGACACCACCGGGGCTTGCTAGGGTCGGTGCATGACGCTCGATCTCCGGCGCGCGCTCGACCTCACCACGTCCTTTGCGGCCACGGTGGCGCGTCTCGGAACCGGCATGGCGGTGGCGGGAGCGGGGAAACGTCCCGCCGAGCCGCTCGCGCTGTACGAGTTCGAGGCCTGTCCCTTCTGCCGCAAGGTGCGCGAGGCATTGTCGGTCCTCGACCTCGACGCGATGGTCTATCCCTGCCCGAAGGGCGGTCCGCGCTACCGCGAGGAGGTGAAGCGGCGAGGCGGCAAGGCGCAGTTCCCCTATCTCGTCGACCCCAACACGGGGCAGGCGATGTACGAGTCGACCGACATCGTGCGCTACCTGTGCACGACGTACGGCGACGGCACCGTGCCGTGGGCGCTCGGCCTCGGCCCGGTGACCGACGCGACGGCGATGCTCGCCTCGACGTGGCGGATCGGGCGGGGACAGGCCTACCGGCGTGCCCGCGTCCCCGAGCAGCCGCTCGAGCTGTGGAGCTTCGAGGCGTCGCCCTTCTCCCGCCTGGTGCGCGAGGAGCTCTGCTGCCTCGAGCTGCCCTACCGCCTCCACAACGTCGCCAAGGGCAGTGCCAAGCGCGAGGCGTTCGTCGCCCGCTCGGGCAAGATGATGGTGCCGTACCTGCTCGATCCGAACACGGGCACGGCCATGTTCGAGTCGGCCGACATCGTGCGCTATCTCGACACGACCTACGCGATGTAGCGCACTGCTAGGTACACGACCGCTGAGACGCGATTCCATTGTCAGAGTGTGCCAGGGTGCGCTTCAATCCATTCCGTCACAGCGTGAGAAGGAGCGCGAAGTACCCGACCTGCCAACGCTCTCGCGCTCGCGTACTAGCTGCCAAGTCATCTGGGCTCGGATCGTGCTGTCCTCGTGACATTCGCCTCACTGAACCCCAAGCATATTGCCACCACATCTAAGCTAAGATATTAGCGGTACGCGCCTCAACGTGCGCAGATCCTAGAAAGGAGACGGCCATGGCGTTTACCGTTGATAGTGTCCCCGTATCCCAAGCGCAATTTGACGCACAGGCCAAGTTTATCCTCTACACGAGCGCAACCGTGGCTGCAGGAGACGTGACCGGCTTTACGACTGACACCCTCCTGCAGGCGTGGCTGGCGAGTTTGGGAGGACGGTATGTGGCGGACTACCAGGAGTTACAGGGTCTTCGCGCCCGCGCTCTTTCATCGACAGCGAACGACGATCTCGTCTGTGAGGTTCACCGATTCGAAGTGACTGATGCCATACAGAGATGCTATAGGGCCCTGGGCCGGCATGGAAAATCGGCGTCCGACATCGCGACGCTTCTTGGCAACTACGACCCCGTGCTTGGTCCCCCTGGGAACACGGCATGGCTCTACAACCAGCCGAACTACAAGGGCCGCTGCGTCTCCCTGAGCGGAGGCTGGGCGTATCCAAACCTGAACCATTTTGATTTCGAGGACAAGGCATCGGCGGTCGTTGTAAGCACGGCTACTATTTTGTTTGAGGATCGGAACTATAACAAGAATAACCCAAACGCGAAATGGGTGATCCTCTTCAATCCCCCCGCGGTCCCGGACCTGGGGGACTTCAACAACAAGGCGTCTTCGGCGATCGTGCTTTGAGGCACGGAGATGTCTAGGGCAAGTTGAGTCTCGCTATCGAAGTCAGGCGGCGCGCGGTTCGTGCGAAACAAAGGCAGCACGGCGGCCGGGAGAAGCTGTGCGAGGCCGGTGTCACGCGGCGGTCCTTTGTGGGTTGCTTGCGAAGTGCTCCTGGGCGGCTGCTCATTGCCCTGGGTTTCGTGGCGCTCCTTCCTTGGAACGGAGCTTCGACGCCTGGACAGATCGGCTACGTCGCGAACGGAGAGGGATCGATCTCGGTGTTCGATTCGGAGACAGACGAGGTGGTGAAGACGATCCCGATCCCGGTTGATGGCCCGTTCGCCAACCTATCGCTACTGCTCTCGCCGCAGGACAGACGTTTGTTCGTGCTGGTCAAGGAGAGCAGCGCGCTGGAGGGTCGGCCAGGGAACGAACGGCGGTCCGTCTCTTTGATCGACACGGCATCGCACCGCGTGATCGTCACGACAACCATAGGACCCGGAGGATCGCCTTTGGCGCTGGCGATCGGCGACCTCGAGGACCTTCACTTGAGTGGCGATGGTACGCGATTGTACGTAGCCATCCCAATCGCCTCGGGGCAGCCCGGAGGGCTTGAGGGTTTGTTGTTGGGTTTGGATCCGACTGACTTACACGTCTTGTCGTCGATCCCCGTCGCGTTTCCCGGCTTGGGTCCGGGTCTGCTCTTTCAGCCAACCTTGGCGGCAAATCGCGGGCGGCTCTACTCGGTGACTCCCGAGGGCAGTGTTGCGGTCGAGGATGCAGCCACGGGCGCCCTCGTGGCAGACATCCCCCTCCCTCCAGAGATCACCCAGCCGGTAGGAGCGCTCTCCGTGGAGGGTTTGGTACTCTCGCCTTCTCAGGCGCATCTCGCTGTCCGCGATGCCCTGGTGGATCTTGAAGCCAACCGCCTCATGGGGCGGGTCTCCGATGGTTCCCCGGATGAACCACTCCTGGCGCGTTTCTCGGCGGACAGCGCGACCTTCTTTTCACTGATAGGCGGGCTCTCGTTCCAAGGCTGCGGCCGTGGGGATGATCCGGTGGCTCTCACTCTTGCCGCGATCGATGTCGCGAGCTTCAAAGCTATCGCGCGAGTATCTCTCGGTGAGGCCCAGCCTGGTATCTCGGCCACATCGTCGCCGGTTGGTAGTCGCCTTGCAGTCGTGGTCAGGCGGTGCACGACGGCTCCGCAGGAATTGGTCGTCGTCGACGTGCCAGACCGAAGGGTGACGCGGCCCGTACGAGAGGCGACCGGCCCGACGGCCGACATATCCGAGATCGCACAGAGCCCGGACGGAAGCCGGATGGTCTTCGTCGAGACGTCGCCGGTGCTGCACCGTCGGAATGGAAAGGTCCAGCCAACATTGCAGTCCGATCTGCTGGACGTTGATGTGGAGCATGGCGTCCTGGACCGTAGCGTCGACCTCGGTGACTTCACGCCGTCGACGTTGGGCCAGGGCATGGGAGCGCGCCCTGGAGTCTTTACGAGTGATGGTCAAAAGCTCTATCTGATCGGCCAACGCGGCCTCTTGGGAGCGACACAGGTCAAGAGCCTATCGTCGACTCGCGGCCTTGGCAGGGTCTCGGGCGGAGGCCTGAGGCCTCAGCAGATCCCTTCTCGGCGATCCGTGCACCAATGCGGAAGGATGCTTCTGTCGGACCGACACAGACTGCGACGACGGGAACCCGTGCACCGTCGATTCCTGCGAGGAGGAGCGCCGGTGCCTGAACGTGCCGAGCCCGTGCATCACTGGCATCGAATGCCTCGCAGGGAACGAGCGCGTCGTCTCCTGTCTCACTGCGGCCCAGCGGCGTCGTTCGGTTCGAGTGCAAGAGCGCCTGAGGGTAGCCGACGCGGCCGTTCACGGCGGCGATGGCGATCGTGCCCGAGGCATCCTCGCTGAAACGGAAGGCGAGGTGAAGCGGCTCCTGGCGATCGCGATAAAACGCACGAACGTCGATTCGGCGGTGAACCGGAACGAGCTCGAGTGCAATGTCATCCTCTTTCAGCGGCAGCTGCTCATTCTCCAGCGCCTGCGTAAGGTTAGGCAAAATCTCGCGGAGTGTCAGCAGTCCGGACCATGAGAGGAATAGCCGCCGGTGTCGCCGTCACGATGGCAATTACCATGGTGGTCGAGCGGGCGACCGCGGCATCCTTGGCGACGCAGCTCGATGATCTCCTGACGCATAAGGGATTCCAGCAGGTCGATACGATCGTCCCCACACTGGTCCGGACGGTGGCGCGAAGCGCCGACTTCCCGATCGCCGCGACCGGTCCGGACTTCGCCTACGAGTACCGTCCCGAAACTGGCACCTTCGAGCGAAGCGCGCGACCGTTCAACCCAGTCCTCATCGAGGTACCCCAGACCCTGGGTCTGCATGTTCTCCAGATTGGGATATCGATGCTGTGGAGCGGTTTCAATCGGCAGGACGGTGGACTTCTCAGGAACACGAAAGCGGGGTTTACGTTCACCGGAACGACGCCGGAGAACGAAACCGTTCCCATTCCCGGCAACTTGACCTTCAACGACTTCCGTATCGAGGATTTCGTTTTCTCCGGGGTCGTGACCTACGGGATCACCGAGCGATGGGACGTCGGGCTGGTCGTGCCGGCCGTGCTCACGACGTTGAAAGCGCAAGGTCGAAGCACGGTACGCATCGCTGGAGAGAACCTTCTGGTCACGCTCGACCGCTTCGATATCGACGATTCGAAGCTCGGGGTCGGAGATGTGCTTCTTCGAACGAAGTACGCGCTCGACCCGCTCTGGGGTATCACGTTCGCCCCCGTCTTCGTCTTGCGTCTTCCCACCGGGAATCCGAACAACTTCCAGGGTATCGGTGACACGACGCTCACGCCGGGGGTCGCGGCAATGCACTCCGGGGAGAGAGTGGGATTCTACGCGGACGCTGGATTCGAGTTCGATGCTGACGACCTCAGTCGAAGTGCGTTTCGATACGGCATGGCGCTGTCCGTTCGTATCCTCAAGTATGCGTCGATCATCGCCGAACTCACGGGTAAATCGACGGTGAGCGACGATACATTCTCTGTTCGACTTGCAGGGACGTCCAGGGAGCTGCCAGCGAGTATACTAAGGAGCGACATCGTCAGCGGTGCCGTGAGCGTCAAGGCGCGGGTGCTACCAGGCTGCGTGGCCTACGCGGGCGCGCTGTTCCCCCTCACGAAGGACGGCGTCACCACACCGGTGACCCCCTTGGCTGGTCTAGAGTTCCACTTCTAGGTCCGTCGACCATTCACGCGCCATGCTCTTCCACCGGGCGCCCTTCCTCTGGCTCCTCCTCGCCACCTTCGTCGGGTACTGGTGGCTGCTGCGCACCCAGCGGGCGCGCAACCTGCTCCTGCTGCTCGCCAGCGTCGTGTTCTACGCGAACTGGAATCCCTGGCTCGTGCCGCTGGTCGCGGGCACGGCGATCTTCGACTACCGGATGGCCCTGGCCATCGAGGATGCGCGCGACGAGATCACCCGCCGGCGCCGCCTCGTCGCCGCGGTCGCCGTCCCGCTCGGCTTGCTCGCCTACTTCAAGTACACGAATTTTCTGATCGCCCAGGCGTGGCTGCCGTTGCGCATGCTCGGCCTGCAGGCGCCGCCGCCCGTGTTCGACATCGTGCTGCCGCTCGGCATCTCGTTCTACACCTTCGAGACGATCGCCTACGTGGTCGACGTCTACCGGCGGCGGATTCCCGCGGAGCGCAATGCGGTCGACTACACGGTGTTCCTGCTCTTCTTCCCCCACCTGATCGCCGGGCCGATCGTGCGCGCGGATCAGTTCCTTCCCCAGGTGCGGCGGGCGCGGCGGCTCGACTGGGGCCGCGTCGAGCTCGGGGCACGGCTCTTCGTGTTCGGGATGCTCAAGAAGGCGGTGGTCGCCGATCAGCTGGCGGTGCTCGTCGATCCGGTCTTCGCGCATCCGGAGTCGTATGCCACGAGCACGATCTGGACCGGCGTCGTGTGCTACGCCGTCCAGATCTACTGCGATTTCTCGGGCTACTCCGACATGGCGATCGGGGGCGCCCACATCCTCGGCATCAAGCTGCCCGTCAACTTCCGGATGCCGTACTTCGCGGCGAACCCGGCGGAGTTCTGGCGCCGCTGGCACATCACGCTGTCGACGTGGCTGCGCGACTACCTCTACATTCCGCTCGGCGGCAACCGTCACGGCACCGCGGCCACCCACCGCAACCTGCTCCTCACCATGCTGCTGGGCGGGCTGTGGCACGGAGCCGCGTGGACGTTCGTGATCTGGGGCGCCTATCACGGCGTCCTGCTGATCCTGCACCGCGCGATCCCGTGGCCCGCGTGGACGGGACGTGCGGCGCTGCGCCCCGCGCGGGTCGCGCTCATGTTCCTCCTCGTCTGCGTGGGATGGGTCTTCTTCCGCGCGGAGAGCCTCACGGGGGCGGGGACGATCCTCGGGCGCATGGCGGTCCCGACGGCGGGGATCGAGCTCACGCCACAGGTCGCCGCCCTCGTGGTCGCGCTCCTCGGGATCGTCTTCGTGGCGCACCTGGTCGGCACGTTCGCCGACGTGCCGCGGCTCGTGCGCCTCCTGCCGGCGCCCGTGCTCGGGACGGCGCTCGCCGGCGGCTTCCTGCTCGCCCGGCTGCTGGCTCCCGACACGGGAGGCGCCTTCATCTACTTCCAGTTCTGAGATGTTGCCGGGTGTTGGCCCTCGATCACGGCTCGCACGCAAAGGCGGCGCGACCGCGGCACGGAGACGGGGGTGAGCGACCGGGGGCGGAAGCGCTTGCATTCTCGTGCGGGTGAGTGTGTCTGACCCCGAGGGGAAACCCAGCGCGAGGAGAAGGCAGTGGGAGGCTCTTTCTTGAAGACCAAGGTGCCGTCCGCACCGGGTTTCATCCCGATCCGGAGCGGGCGCCTGCAGAGGAAGTGCGACTGCGGCCAGCATGGATGTGGCGCGGGCGCGAAGTTCGCGGCGTGCCAGGGAAGGCGCGCGGCGGAGGCCGCGCCCGCCCAGGCCATGGGCGCCCGCTTTGCTCACGACTTCAGCGGCGTCCGCGTCTACAGCGGTCAGAGCCCGTGCTCCCCCGACTGGTACGGCGACTCGAAGCCGGAGATGGACGAGACCACCGGGAAGGTAACGGGGAAGGTCAAGGTGACGTACAACGACGCCGCGATCAAGAGCCCCTGTGTCAAGGATTGCATCCAGAAACACGAAGCGGTGCACGTCAAACAGCTCACGCCGGTGGTGCAGGAGATCCACAAGTGCGAGGTTGCGGCGAAGGGCGACCCCAAGAAGCAAGAGAAATGCGACCTTCTCTTCTTCGAGAAGATCACCAAGGCCCCCCTCAACGCGATGGAGTGCGAAGCGTATCAGGTCAGCAAGGCCTGCCTCGCCCGGAAGCTGGCGGACAAGACCTGCTCCAAGGAGCCCCACCGCAAGGCCGTCGAGCAGCACCTGAAGCAGGAGGAATGCGAGCTGGCCGATCGCAAGTGCAGCGGGTCGAGGTCCTCCAAGGCGAAGGCGGAGATATCCCCGGAACAGGAGACCATGCCTACCGCGCTGGCACAGCGCGAACAGGACTCCGAACCGGCCGACGCCGGCGAGCCCGCCTGACGGACGTGCCCCTGCCCTGGCCCCGCGGACCTGGCGTTTTTCTTTGACCGGCGGATCGCGGACGTGCTAGCGCCACACCGTTGCCGCCAGATCGGAGGGCCCGATGCACGTCACCGTCCGCGTGGTCCTGGCGCTTCTTCCCCTCCTCGCCGGGGCGCAGACCGGTCTCGCCAAGTGCGACCCGACGACCGAACCCGACCGCGGCGACGTCGCCAGCGCACGAACCGCAGTCGCGACGGCGTGCGAGTGCGCCGGCGCCGTGTCTCACCGCGGCTACGTGACCTGCGCCGCCGAGGAGGCCAAGGCCGCGCTGGTGAACAAGGGCTGCGCCGGTGTCGTCAAGCGCTGCGCCTCCAGGTCGACGTGCGGCAAGCCCGGCTTCGTTGCGTGCTGCCGGACCCGTAGCTCGGGCAAGACCTCGTGTTCGCTGAAGCGGAGCGCGGCTCGCTGTGTCCCCCCGAAGGGAGGCGGCGCGTGCGCGTCATCGGTGCCGAGCTGCTGCGACGCGTGCGGCGCCGGCGGCTGCAACGCGACCACCACCACGACCTCGTCGACCTCGACGACGAGCAACCCCGCTCCGCCCGCCTGCGGTCTCGACGCGGGTGGCACCTGCGGAGGCCTCTGCCCGTCGCTGACCGACGATTGCGTCCAGGATTCCGTCACGGGAGCGTGCGGCTGTGTCCCGGGGGCGTGCCGGGCGATCGGTGGCATCGGATCGTGTGGGGGGACCTGCCCGGCGCCGGCAATCTGTACCCTCTTTCCGGTTGCCGGGGGCTGCACGTGCATCATCCCCTGCGAGGGAAGTGGCGCTCCTCCCTGCTCCCCCCCGTGTTCGCCCGGTCAGGGATGTGTCTTCAACCCGTCCACGGCCGCGTGCGTCTGCGCTCCGTGACGGCTCTGGCAGGAGCGACACGGTGCCACGTCCGCGTCCCGATCCGGCCCGCGCGCGCCGCGTGCTTGCCATGGCGGGCGTCGTCATCGTCACGGGACAGCTGGCGGCGGGACTGGCTCTCGACGCGGCCCCGCCGTCGGTTCGCTTCGCGGAGGGTGCCAGGGTGCTGGCGCGTGCGCGTGCGGTCGGCGACGCCCCGTATGTTCTCCTGCTCGGAAGCTCCCGGTTCTGGAAGATCGACCTCGACGACGCCAGGGCTGCCCTTCTCGAGACCGTAGGGACCGGAGCCCCCCGGGTCGTCCAGGGTGCCGTCCTGGGCGGCGACGCCGTCGTCGCCGACTACCTGCTCGAGCGAATCCTCGCCGAGGGAAGCCGCCCGGCGCTGATCGTGACCGAGATCAGCCCGGAGACCATCGGACACCCCTCGAACTGGATCGCCGGCGATGCCATCCGCTTCTTCACCTGGAGGGACGTCCTGGCGTGGGCACCGGAGATCGTCGCGCGCGGCAAGCCGGGAGAGGTGATGACCGCGCGCTTCGCGCCGATCGACGTGTACCGCCGCGAGCTGCTCACCTGGATCGTGGGCCGCCCGCCGCCGTATCTCTCGGTCGCATCACCCGGGATGGACGATGCCTCACCCCCGGACGAGCCCCGTCCGACGGATGGCCAGGTCGAGCCGGCGCCCGCCGTCCCGAACTCGACCGCACCGGACGGCGACCGCCGGCAGCCCAACGCGGCCACGCTGTCGGGGCTGCGCCAGACGCGTGGATGGCTGCGTCACTACCGGCTCGGCGGTGAGGCGCGGGCGCTGGAGCGCTTCCTGGCTCGCAGTCGGGCCGCGGGCATCCCCGTCGTGCTCGTGGGCGTGCCGGTGTCGAGCTGGGTGCGCGCGCTCTACACTCCCGAAGTCGAGCAGGTGTTTCGCGACTACATGGACCGCCTGAGCTCTGGCGGTGACACGGAGTTCGTCGACTGGCGGGCCCGCTTCGCGGATCGCTTCTTCGCCGATCACCACCACCTCAATGCCCGCGGCGGGAGCCTCTTCGCACGCATGCTGGCCGGCGAGGTGCTGGCGCGGCACGTGCGGGAGATGACGGGGCGTGACCACCCCGACGCCGCGCCGACGCCGCGCGGGACCGCGTCGCCGGGCTGACGCCGCGACGTCCGGCTGCACGTGAATCAGGATGTCCGGGGCATTGACACTTCCGGAGGAAACCACTGGCAGGGGTCGTGCAGGACCTCGACCGCGGCGCGGCCACTATTTCGGTGACTTCCTGCGTGCTCTGGTGACTGCCGTCGGACACTGCTCGCGTCGCACGTTCCCGAAGTGGTCGGTCACTTCGACGCAGACGCCCACCTGGATATCCGGGTGGTTCTTCAGGTACCGCTTGCCATTCTGATTGGTACCGAGCTGAGCACGAACGTCGGCGTTGCGCTGGCCGACATCCGGAAGAACCTTGCCTTTGTCGAATCGCGCCTTTCCCGGCTTGGTTACCTGAGGCCCCGCGGCACACCCGGGTGTGCAGCCACCGACGTTGACCTGGCTTCCGATGGCCTGGTTGCTGGTAGCCTGGCCGCCGGGAGCAAGATAGCCCACGGCTGAACACCTGGCCGGCTGATCACCAGTGGTGTTGTTGAGCATGCAGAGCACGTCGATCTTCCCCGCTCCGCCCACGACCTGTGCGTCGCCAAAGCACGCCTGGCATGCGCCGCTTACGCACTTCCCCTGAGGGGGATCGCAGCTCGCATCGATGCAACCCGTGCCATCGTCCTCTGGGTGCCCCGTAGGGCAATTCGGGCTGAACCCGGTGCAGGCGCTTTCCTTCTGACACGATTGCGGCGTAGCACCGCAACGAGTGCCCGGATCCACGTACTGATCCGCGGCACAGTCAGGACTCGCCCCGTCGCAATACTCGGCCTGGTCACATTCCCCGACCTGGGGTCGGCATACGAAGGTCGTCGGCTGGATCCTGGCTTTTGGACAGAGAGCGTCCTGGCCCGTGCACTGGGCTTGCTCCTCGCAGGCCCGCGGGGCCGGGCCACAGATCTCGGTGTTCGGCTTGAACCTGGGCGATGGGCATCCGTCGTGTGTCCCGTCGCAGTACTCGGGCACGTCACACACGCCGGCCGATGGGCGGCAAACGACACCCGCGAGCTTCGGCGTGGGAGTCGGGCACATCGGGCTCGAGCCGTTGCATACCGCGTCATTCGAACAGACGGCGCCGAACTGGCACACCGCCCCGCCCGCAACCAGCCGGCAATTTGCGTCGCAGCAAGAGCCGGACGCCCCATTGAGACCCGGACCGAGGTCGCATTGCTCTCCCCCCTGGATGATCTGGTCTCCGCAGACGGGGATCGTCGTGCTCGTCGTGGATGTGGCCGGGCCGGTGGTCGTCGTGGTCGTCGATTGGCGTGTCGTGGTCGTGCTACTGGACGTCGTTGTCGTGGTCGTGCTCGTCGACTGCGCTTTCGTCGTCGTGGTCGTGCTCGTGCTCGTCGTGGACGGGTGGGTCGTGACCGTCGTCGTGCTACTGGACGTCGTCGTCGTGGTCGAGGTGGTCGTGGTCGTGCCGATCGTCAGGGCCCCGGCCTTGCAAGCGCCGATGTCGGGAGCGCCGGCAACCGGACCGTTCGCCAGGGGCGAGGTTTGCACGCATCCAAACGTCCCATCGTCGAGGCAGTGAAAGATGAGTATCCTCCACTTCACCAGCGTCGCTCGTACCCCACCAGTTGTGGGAAGCGACGACGGGGACCGCTCCGGCGCCTTCGTTGTCCCGGAGGACAAATGGCCCTGCTTGCCCGCCGGGGCCCGTGTGGATGAGGTTGCTCTGCTGGATGTCGACGGCCGGGGCGTATGCGGCATCAACCAGCGTCCCGTCACTACTATCGTTGACGAGCGTCGACTGGCGGACCGTCGTGGTGCCAACGTAGTCCACATGGAGCGTAGGACCCTGGTTCGCGCTGACGCAGCTCCCACTGATTGAACTGCCGTATGTCTCGATACCCGCGCCGCCGTTCCCGGAGACCAGCAATCCGGTGAGCGTGGAGTTGCCGACGGAGACTCCGGCTCCCCCGTTGTCGGTGATCGTGCTTTGCTGCAGTGTCATATTTGCGCCACTGACTCCGACGCCGCCGTTTCCAGATATGGTGGCGTTCGAGATCAAGATAGGTGAAGAGCCACTGGGGGAAAGCCCGGTGCCGCCACCAGTGTTCCCCGTGATGTTGAGCTGCCCGAGAGTCGAACCGCCGTTGTTCGCCGTCACATACAAACCGCTGCCATTCAGTGCGTTGTTCGAGACGTCGAGTCCCGCGAGGTTCACGCGAGCGCTCGCGACATAGACGCCATAGGTAAGTGTGTTGTTCGAGACGTTGAGTCCCATGAGGTCCACGAGGCCGCCGTTGACGTAGATGCCATAGCTGCACGTGCTCGACATCACCGCGACGTTCTGCATCCGAACGTTGCCGGTACCGGAACCGAAGTACACGGCGAAGGTTGGATTGCTCTTCTGCACCGTGACGTCTTTGAGGAATGGCGAGGAAGAGGCCGCGTCGACGACGCCGCTCCCCCCCGTGTCCTTGGCGTACTCGATGACGCAGTACTCGAGGATCGCGCCGCCGCTGTAGGCGCTAGTCCCATCGAACGTGGCGTCCGGCGAGCTGTCCTCGAATCGAATGCCCAGCCAGTCGCCCGGAGCAGGGGTCGCGCTGTTCGAGGTGAAGCGGATTGGCGCATCGGCGGTGCCACGGGCGACCAGGGTTCCGAACACGTCCAGGAGCTTGCTGCTCGCGAAACGCACCACGACGCCGGCCTCGATCGTCAGCGTCGGTGGAGGCTTTCCGGAGCAAAAGGTGGCGCCCCCGATGAACAGGCCGCTGGTCACCACGATCGGGCTGTCACCCTGATGCCAGGTCGTGTCGTCGCATATGGCACCACCGACGTTCAGCGCGACCGCTGCAACGGGACGCGAGAGGATCATGGCGACGACCAAGCAGCTCCAGATCCACCGAGCCGGCAAGGCCCCAGGAAATCTCATCGCGAGGGGGGGTAACACAGGAAGATGGGGCCTAGAAAGGGGATTTGCCCTTGACAGCCGTTGCGCTCCGGCAGGGGCGCAACGTATAAGGGAAGTGTGGAGGTCCCCGGGGCGTGGGGGAGCCGTGGTGCTGGCTGAAGGACAGCGGCTCGTCGCAGCCCGCCGATGTGGGGACGGGATCGTGATCGGGTGCCACGACTGCACGCCGGTGCCGGTGAGACGTTGCTGGAGAAGGTGCGCGGCTGCAAGGGTCTGCTCCGCCTGACGACGGGCTGCGCGCTCGCGCTCCGTCGCGGCGCCACGATCGCGAGGAGCGTCGCCGAGCTACGGAAGCCCTTGCGGAGCCTTGGAACGGCGTGGGAAGAGACGTGCGGTCCTCTCCAAGCACGATGTCGGCGAGTATTGCTCTGTGACCAGTCTCCGCGACGCGATCTACGCACATAGTTTCTTGGGGGGGTCGCGGTGAGCGACGTCTTCCTCAGCTACACGCGCGAGGATCTGACGCGGATCCAGCCGCTCATCGCGGCGCTGGGAGCCTCCGGGCTGACCGTGTGGTGGGATCGCACGATTCTCCCCGGGAAGCGGTTCGACGCGGTCATCGAAGAAGCCATCGACGGTGCTGCGTGCGTGATCGTGGTGTGGTCTCGACACTCGGTCGGTTCCGAGTGGGTCAAGCTCGAGGCTTCGGAAGGGATGCGACGCCGCGCGCTGGTTCCCGTCCTGGTGGACGACGTCGCGATCCCCTTCGAGTTCCGCCGTGTCCAGGCTGCCGACCTGATCCAATGGACCGGCGGCACCACCGAGCCCGAGTTCCGCATGCTGCTCGACGCCGTCCGCGGCGTGTCGGCCTCGCACGCAGCCACGCGGGAAGGGCCACCGCCGGTGCCGTCCTGGACGCCGCCGCCCCCTCCTCCGCTGCCAGTTCACGTCACCAAGAAACGAGCACCGATCGCCGGGTGGCCCGTCGTGCTCGCGCTCGTCGTGGCTGTGGTGGCTACGGGCGTGCTCCTGCGCCTTCGCGAGACCGCGTCGCCGGTCGCACCCGGGCTCCGCGTGGTTGGCGTGATGGAGATCAAGTCGCAGGGCCACATCGAGCCCTGGATGTGCAACCTCACGCGCGACAAGCTCAACGCGACCCTCAGCAAATTCAGCAACCTGCAGGTCTACTCCCGCGAGAAGATCGACTTCCTCATGGAGAAGCGAGGCTTGAGCGAACTCGAGGCGGCGACGTCGCTCGGCATCCAGAAGATGGTCTCGGGCACCCTCTCCGGGATGGGGTCCCACCTCGCGCTCCAGGTGCACGTCGTGGACACGGGCACCGGCGTCCTCGAGCAGGGGGGTGAAACGACGGGATCGGAGAACGAGCTCGAGGACATGCAGAACCGCGTTGCGCTCGAGGTCATCAAGGGACTTCACGTCGAGATTGCCGCCGGCGAACTGGAGCGCATCCTGGCGCTGCGCGGGAACGCCACCCCCCAGGACTACAAGCTTCTGGCCGACACGATGGGAGGGTTCGACGGTGAAACCGCCGCACCTCCCAAGCCGTCGAAGGACTCGCCGCGTTCGGGTCTGTTCGACATTCACGTCAGCGAGGCATGGGCGGCCGGCGACGATCAGCAGGCCATTCGGGATGTCCTCGAGCGATATCGGCTCGCTGTCGAAGGCAGAAACCTGGAAACCCTTGCCTCCCTGCACGTCGCACTGACGGACCGCATGCGAGAGGCCCTCGTCCGCTACTTCGACAACGCCCAGGACATTCACGTCCGGTTCACGGGTATCGACGTCGTTGTCGAGCGAGACCAGGCACTCGCCACGTTCACCCGGACCGACGAGTTCACGGACGCGCACACGGGGCGCCCTGTGCGCATGGAGCTCCGCGTGAGCAGCGTGATCGAACGGGTCGGCAACGAATGGAAGGTTCAAGGGCTCAAGTCGTCTGCTTGACGGGGCGGGTCTTCCCGCAGCAACCGAGAGCACCCGGCCTGGCCTTCATGGCCACCATTGCCAAGATGCCGAGGGAACGAGTACCGCTGGGTACCGCAGAAGAGCTAGCATGAGAGGTCATTTCCAGTTCACCGGCGAAGGTTCGCTCCCCGATCCGGCGGCGTCTGTGGTGAGGCCGCTCACGGTTGCACTTGCGGCCGTCGTCCTCTTGTCCAGCCCTGGGCCGCTGTTGGCCCGGACGCTCGCGGACCAGCTTGCCCATTTCATCACCGACAACTCGTTCTTCCTGCAGAACGGCATCGACTTCGACTCACTCACACCGACACTCGAGCGGATCGCGGTGCAAGGCACCAGCCTGCCCGCGACGGCGACCGTTCCGGACGTGACGTACGTCTATGATCCGGAACTCGGGATTCCGGTCCGCTCGAGTGGAGTTCCCGGCACGGTCTTCCTCGAAAGCGCCGAGACGGTCGGGCCGCACGCGCTGCTCCTCGGCATGGCGTACCAGCACGCCGACCTCGACCAGCTCGACGGCCAGGATGCGGCTTCGAACCTCGCCTTCACGAACAGCGTCCCGGCAACCAACACCATGACGGGACAACAGCTCCGGGTGAGGAACCGCTTCGAGTTCAGCCACTTCGCCATCCATCTCGACGACATCAGCTTCTCGGGAACCTTTGGCCTGACGAAGGACTGGGACGTCAATGTCCTGCTCCCGCTCCTGCGGACCGAACTCGATGCCAGAGCGACGAGTCAGAATTTCACGGTGTACCCCCACGAGCGTCCCATCCCGGATCGTCCAGCCAGCCTCCAGCTCCAGGGCGACGCAGTCGGGATCGGAGATGTGCTTCTCCGCACCAAGTACCGGATCGCGAGGACTCGGCTGATCGATGTGGCAAGCGCCCTCGTGGTCCGCGTTCCGGCGGGCGAGGAGGAAAACTTTCAGGGGCTCGGGGACTGGACGGTGACGCCCCTCCTCATCCTCTCACACGGGGTCGGCCCCCACGACCTGCACGCCAATCTCGCCATGGAGCTGAACGCGGACAAGCTCGCGCGGAGCCGGGTGCGATACGGCCTTGGCGCGACGGTACGGATGAAGGACTGGCTTGCGGCCTTCGTCGATCTGATCGGAAGCTCAGGGATCGAGACGGATCGATTCACCGAAAGCGGTACCGCGCCGCCCGGATCGCGGTTCGCTGGCCCCTTTCAGACGTCCACAGCGACCGCCGCTCCCGACGGGTCCGTGCACGTGGTGACGACGGTCCCGCGAACGGACGTTCTCGACCTCGCGGTGGGTCTGAAATTTGCCCTTGTTGGTCGCGCCACCGGATTCGTGAGTGCGATCGTCCCCCTCACCTCGGATGGTCTCCGGGCTCCGGTGGTGCCCGCCGGCGGTATCGAGTACCTCTTCTAGTTCGAAGGCCGACGCCGCGCTGCTTGCAGGAGCGTCCCGACCGACGCTATCGCACCCGTCCAGGCAACCCTCCATGCGGCGTGCGACCAACAGCCACGAATTTCACGCGGCACCCGTCGGCCGGTACGTGAGCGGGAACGGCTGGGTGCTGTGGTGTACGGACGGTCGGCTCGGCCGCTCGCTGGCTGGGCCGGACGGATGCGGATGCTCTCGCACTGGAGAGCCCCGGTCGGCCACGAGGCCGGCTGAGAAGCGGCGCCCCGCCGGACGCGAGCTCGGCGAAGCCCCGATTCGCTTGCGCGCGCGCTCCCGCTCTGGGACGTTGCGGGTCGCCGATGGCCGTCGCGTACACACCGGACTTCCCGCCGCCGCTGCACGATCCCGCATTTCATGCCGGCGATCCGTTTCCGGCCTTCCGCCGCCTGCGTGCCGAGTCTCCCGTGCACTGGCACGACACGCCGGGGTTCTGGGCCGTGACGCGTCACGAGGACGTGCTGGCGGTCTCGCGCGATCCGGCGACGTTCTGCTCGAGTCGCGGGGTGCTCATCAACGACATCGGGCGGCCGATGCTGCCGCGCGAGTCGATCATCTTCATCGATCCGCCGGAGCACGCGAAGTATCGCAAGCTGGTCCAGCCCGCGTTCAGCCCGGGACGCCTGCGCGCGCTCGAGGTTCACATCCGCGAGACCGCGCGCGCACTGCTCGGTCGGATGCTCCGCGAGCACGAGCCCGGCGAGGTCGTGGACTTCGTCGACGCGTTCTCGGTCCAGCTCCCGATGCTGGTCATCGCCGACATGCTCGGCGTGCCGGGCGAGGATCGGGCGCGCTTCCGGGACTGGTCGGACGCGATCATCGATGCCGCGACCCAGCAGACCCCCGAGAACATGCAGGGGTCGGTCGAGCTGCTGGGCTACTTCTCGTCGGTGGTCGCCGAGCGCCGCGAGCGGCCGGAAGACGACGTGATCTCGACGCTCGTCCATTCCAGGATCGACGGCGAGCAGCTCGACGAGTTCGACCTGCTGATGTTCTGCATGACGCTCCTGGTGGCCGGGAACGAGACCACCAGGAACCTGCTGTCGCACGGCATGCTGGCGCTCGCGACCCATCCCGCCGAGCGCGAGCGGCTCGCCCGCGAGCCATCCCTGATCCCGGGAGCCGTCGAGGAGATGCTCCGCTGGGGCGCGCCGATCGGGAGCTTCATGCGCACCGCGACGCGCGACACCGTGCTGCGCGGCATGCAGATCCGCGAGGGCGACCGGCTGCTCATGCTCTACGCCTCGGCGAACCGTGACGAGCAGGTCTTCGGTCCGGACGCCGAGGAGTTCCGCTCCTCCCGCGACGCCAGCGGCCACGTCGCATTCGGTTACGGCGAGCACTTCTGCCTCGGCTCGGTGCTGGCCCGGATGGAGGGGCGCGTGGCGTTCGAGGAGCTTCTCGGGAGCCTCGCCAGCGTCGAGCTCGTGGGCCCCGTCGAGCGGCTCCGGTCGGTGAGCATCCGCGGCATCGTGCATCTTCCCCTGGCGCTGCGCGCCTTCCGGCACTGACGATGGAGCGCGTCGTCGCCATGACCGGCATCGGTGGCCAGGGCATCCAGCTCATCGCCAAGGTCCTGGCCGAGGCGGGCATCCGCGAAGGCCGCCAGGTGATGATGTTCGGCATGTTCGGCGGCATGATCCGGGGCGGCTCGAGCGAGTCGACCGTCGTGCTCGCGGACGACGAGATCGTCTCGCCGCCCATCGTCCCCGAGATCTGGGCGGTCCTGGCGATGCATGGCGACGGGGTGGCGAAGCTGGCGCCCAAGGTGCTTCCCGGCGGCGTCCTGGTCCGGAACGCGACGATGGTGTCGCCGCCGTCGGGCTGGGCGGCCGTGCGCGACGTCGCGATCCCGGCCACCGATCTCGCCAAGTCGATGGGCCAGCCGCTCGGAGCGGGGATGATCGCGCTCGGTGCGCTGGTGGCGGCCACCGGCATCGTCGCGCCGCCGTCCCTCGTCGACGCGCTCGCCGGCGTCCTGCCCCCGCACCGCCGGAAGCACATCGCCGCCAACCGCGAGTGTCTCGAGCGCGGAGCGGCCTGGGTCGAGGAGCAGGGCGCGCCGCGCGCCGCCGGCGCGTGGAGCTAGCCGGCTCCGGCCCCGGCGACGCGACGGCAGACCAGCAGGATCTCCCCGACGTTCGCCGGATCGATCATGCCCGGCGTGAGAGCGAGCGGACGCTGCAGGCGAAGCCCGAGAGGCATCAGGAAGGCGTTGTACCAGCGCATCGCCTGCTCGCGGCGGTGCTCGAGTGCCCAGGCCGCGAGCCGGAGCAGCAATCGACTCTTCGGCTCCATGCCGAAGGTCGCGCTGCGCTCGAGAACGAGGTCGTTGGCGCGCAGCATGTCCAGGAGCGCGCCCGGCTCGTAGCGGCGCACGTGTCCCACCAGGTCGTCGAACGGGCTCCATCGCTCCGGATCGAGCGGCACGGCGAACACGATCGTCGCGCCCGCTCGCGTCACGCGGCGGAGCTCGCGCAGGATCTGCCGATCGTCGTCCACGTGCTCGACGATGTCGAAGGCGCATGCCAGATCGAAGACGCCATCACGAAAGGGCAGCGCGGTGGTGTCGGACTGCATGGGCAAGCCCCCGCGCGCGCCGAGCTGCGCCAGCGCCTCGCGGCTGATGTCGACGAAGCAGGTTCCGGTGATGGGAAGCCGGGGACGGAGCCCGGGGCCGAGCTCGAGGCGAGCCGCCGCGCGTTCGGCCAGCCCCGAGAGCAGGGGCCAGGTGTTGAAGCGCTCGGGGGGGACGATCGTCGTCTCGGACCACAGCGCCCCGTAGAATCGCCGGTTGGCGGCGAGGCTGGACGCTTGCGCATTGCGATGGCCGGCTCGCACGGCCGCGACGCTAGCAGCCACGAGAATACTTACAATCCGCTCTTGCCCATTCGCCCGTCTGCCGACAACATGTCCCGGCAGGCATCTGCCTGGAGCGCTACGGATGGTGCACGCGATTCCCTGGACGCGGCCGCTTCTGGCGGCGACGAGCTCGGCGCTGGCCGCCGCGTTGCTCGCTCGTACCGACGGAGAGAACGTGCCGCTGTGGCTGGTGAGCGCACTCGGGCTGGCCACCGTCGCCACGTTCGGCTCGGGCCTCGTCTTCATGCGATCGGGACTGTTCGGGCGTCCGATTCTCGGGGCCGATCCGACCCGCAGCGACGACCGGCTGGCGCTGACGTTCGACGACGGGCCGCACCCGGTGCACACGCGCGCGGTCCTCGACCTGCTCGACGCGCGCGGCCACCGCGCCACCTTCTTCGTCATCGGCACCCGCGCCGCGCGCCACCCGGAGCTGCTCGCCGAGATCGTCCGGCGCGGTCACGCGCTGGGGAACCATACCTACGCGCACTCGTGGGCGACGGCCGCACTCTCCGTTCGCCGGCTGGTCGCCGATCTGCAGCGCGCGCAGGCGACGCTCCGGGCCGCCGGATGCGAGCCGCGCTGGTTCCGCCCGCCGATCGGCATCGTCTCGCCGCGCGTCAACGCGGCGGCGCGGCGCGCGGGCCTTCGCCTCGTCGGCTGGACGGTGTCGGCGCGCGACGGTGTCGCGACGCGTCCCGCGCGTGCGCTCGGCCGCCTGCTGCGGGGTGCGCGTCCCGGGGCGATCCTCGCCCTGCACGACGCGGCCGAGCACGGCGATCGCGTGCCTGTGGCCCTGCTGGTCCTGCCGCGGCTGCTCGACGAGCTCGAGGCCCGCAAGCTGCGCTCGGTGACCATCGACGAGCTGCTCGCGCCGGCCGAGCGACGTCCGGCCTGATCCGCGGGCCCGGCGCGATTGTGCCACCCGCGCGGGCCGTGTTAACGCCGTAGTCGGGATGCCCCGCCAGCCGGCCACCGTCACGATCGACGTCGAGCGCTGCAAGGGCTGCGTGCTCTGCGTCGACGTCTGCCCGCCGCACGTGCTGGTCATGACCGAGCACGAGGTGAATGGCATGGGCTACCGCTACCCGCTGCTGCTCGACGGCTGCACGGGCTGCGAGCTGTGCTTCCGCATCTGTCCCGACTTCTGCTTCGAGGTCTACCGCGGAGCGTCGGAGGAGGCCGCCGCGTCATGAGCGATCCGGGCGCCGCGAGCGCGCGCCGCGTGCTGATGGAGGGCAGCCACGCCATCGCCGAGGCGGCGATCCAGGCGGGGTGCCGCTTCTACGCCGGCTACCCGATCACGCCGTCCACCGAGATCCTCGAGTACATGTCGTTCCGCCAGCCGCAGGTGGGCGGCGTGTGCGTCAATGCCGAGAGCGAGATCGAGGCCATCAACATGGTCTGGGGCGCCGCCGGCTGCGGCGTCCGCGCCATGATCGCGTCGACCGGACAGGGCATCAGCCTCATGCAGGAGTCGATGGCGGAGCTCTCGAACGCGCAGATCCCGTGCGTGGTCGTGAACATGATGCGCGGGCAGAGCGACTACTACCAGGCCACGCGGGGGGGGGACACGGCGACTACCGCCACCTCGTGCTGGCACCGCACACGGTTCAGGAAGCGGTGGATCTGATCGCGCTCGCCTTCCAGCTCGGCGACCGGTGGCGTACGCCGGTCGACGTCCTGGGCGACTTCGTGCTGGGGCACACGTCGGAGGCCGTGCAGTTCCGGACCATCGACGAGGCCGGCATCCCGCCCAAGGCGTGGGCCGCGACGGGCGCTCGCGGCCGGCGGGCGCACAACGTGACGCCGCTCGGCTCGCCCGAGAAGCTGCATCTCGAGCACGGTGCCCACTTCGCCGCGATGAGCGAGAAATGCGCGCGCATGGCGGTGGAGAAGCGCTGCGAGACCGGCCTCCTCGAGGATGCCGATGTGGCGGTCGTCGCCTTCGGATCGCCGGCCCGGTTCGTCAAGTACGCCATCCGGCAGTGCCGTGCCCGGGGCCTCAAGGTCGGCTGGATACGGCCGGTGACCCTGTGGCCGTTCCCCGACGAGGTGGTCGCTGCGGCCGCCGAGCGCGTCCGCGCCGTCGCCGTGTTCGAGCAGAACGCCGGCCAGATGATCGACGACGTGCGCCTGGCGGTGCTGGGCCGCGCGCCCGTGGTCGCCATCGGCGGCATCAGCCACGACCATTCCGGCTTCGGGGTCGGACCGCTGCTCGAGCCGGCCAGCATCATCCGCCGGATCACCGACGTGTTCGAGGGAAGGGCCGCGGCATGACCACCGTCCCGCCGCTGAAGAAGGTGTCCGCGAAGCCGGACCTGCTGCTGTCG
Organism: uncultured delta proteobacterium; assembly: GCA_963815115.1. Lineage (GTDB taxonomy): Bacteria > Desulfobacterota > Binatia > DP-6 > DP-6 > CAVQLX01. Next base: position 1,154,569 of record CAWFFN010000009.1, read on the forward strand.
ACCGAGCACTCGCTGTGCCCGGGGTGCGGCGAGCCGCTCGCGATGCGGACGATCCTCGAGCTGGTCGAGGAGCTCGGGCTGCGCGATCGCACGATCTGCGTCTGCGGCATCGGCTGCTACACGGCGTTCCCGGGCATCATCGACGTGGACGTGCTGCAGGCGTTGCACGGCCGCGCGCCGTCCGTGGCGACGGGTGCCAAGCGCGTCCTGCCCGACCGGTTCGTCTTCACCCTGCAGGGTGACGGCGACATGGTGAACGAGGGTCTCCAGGAGATCATCCATTGCGCCGCGCGTGGCGAGAAGTTCACGGCGGTGCTGCTCAACAACGGCGTCTTCGGCGAGACCGGCGGCCACATGACCGCCACCAGCGTCCTCGGCCAGCGCACCAAGACCACCATGGCGACCGGCCGCGTGGCGGAGCTGCACGGCTGGCCCATCAAGATCGCCGACCTGCTGGCACAGGTCGATGGCACCGCCTACGTGGCGCGCGGGGCGATGCACACGCCCGCGGCGATCAAGTGGACGAAGCAGTGCCTGCGCGACGCCTTCCGCGCGCAGCTCGACGGCAAGGGATTCTCGCTCGTCGAGATCCTCACCATGTGCCCGACCGACTGGTACGTGGAGCCGACCGAGACGCCCGAGTGGATCGAGCGCGAGTTCACGCCGACGTACCCGCTGCGCGTGCTCAAGGCGGTCTGAGCCCGTGGCGAGCCGCGGGCGCGCGCGCGTCCCGGTGGCGGCCGATTTGACCACCTGAGTGGTCAACGCTACGTTCGCCGCATGAAGCGGCGGCGTCCGAGGACGGAGTCGAAAGCGATCGAACTCGGCGTGAGCGAGTTCAAAGCCCGTTGCCTCGCACTGCTCGAACAGGTGAGGAAGCGGGGCGACGAGCTGGTCGTCACGAAGCACGGGCGGCCGATCGCCCGGGTCGTGCCCGTACGCCAGCCCGGCGGACCGCTGCGGGGGAGCATGCGCGGGCTCATCGAGGTGCGTGGGGACATCGTGCACGTCGACTGGTCCGACGAATGGGAGGCGGCTCGGTGAGGCTGCTGCTCGACACCCACGTCCTCGTCTGGTGGCTCCTGGGCGAGGGAGCCCTCGCGCCGGAACAGGAGGCGGCGCTGGAATCTGCGGAGACCGGCGGGGAAGTCCTCGGCCTCGCGGCCGTCAGCCTGTGGGAGATCGCAAAGCTCTGCGAGCGTCAGCGGCTGGTTCTCGCCACGACGCCGGACGCATTCCTCGAGCGCATCGAGACCGACGGGCGGATCGCGGTGCTCCCGTTGGACGGCCGCGTAGCGCTCGAGAGCACCAGGCTCGGGTCGCGGTTCCATCGCGATCCCGCCGATCAGCTCATCGCCGCCACCGCACGGGTGCACGGGCTGCGGCTGGTCACGGCCGACGAGCACATCCGGGCGTCGGGCGCGGTGGCCGTGCTCTGACGTCGCTCGTCGCGGTGGCGTCCTTCACGCCGGCCTTCGGGGGCTTGCCAGGGCGCCCCGTCGAGGCGAAGATACGGCGAAATGGAGCCGCCGCTTCGTCACCGCGGAACCAGCGCCAACCCCGCGAACCGGTTCGAGACCCTGCACCTGGAAGCGGACGAGGCGACCGACGGCAGCGCGCCCACCATCTACTACCGTGATGCCAGCCGCAGCGTGCTGGCGGAGAACGACAGCCCCGACGTCGGGTTCCGATTCAGCCTGAACCCGTACCGCGGCTGCGAGCACGGCTGTGCCTACTGCTACGCGCGCCCCAGCCACGAGTACCTCGGCTTCAGCGCCGGACTCGACTTCGAGCGCCGCATCATGGTCAAGGACGACGCCCCGGCGCTGCTCCGGCGCGCGCTCTCGTCACCGCGCTGGGAGCCGCAGGTCGTGGCGCTGTCGGGCAACACGGATTGCTACCAGCCGGTGGAGCGCCGCCTCGGCCTCACCCGTCGCTGCCTCGAGGTCTTCGCCGAGTTTCGCAATCCGGTGGGCGTCGTGACCAAGTCGGCGCTGGTGGCGCGCGACGCCGACCTGCTCGCCGAGCTGTCGCGCCACGGCGCCGCCCACGTCTGCTGCTCGGTGACCACGCTCGACGCCGACCTGGCGCGGCGCATGGAGCCGCGAGCGGCGCAGCCGGAGAAACGCCTCGAGGCGATCGCGACGCTGGCTGCCGCCGGCGTGCCGGTGGCGGTGCTGATCGGTCCGGTGATCCCGGGCCTGAACGATGCAGAGATCCCGCGCATCCTCGCCGCGGCAGCGGGCGCGGGCGCCACCAGCGCCGCCTGGGTTCTCCTGCGCCTGCCGAAGCCGATCGATTCGCTGTTCGTCGGCTGGCTCGACGATCAGTTTCCCGAGCGCAAGGAGCGCATCCTCCACCGCATCGAGGACACGCGCGGCGGGCGTCGCAGCGACTCCACCTTCGGCCGCCGAAAGCGCGGGCAGGGCGAGTACGCGGCGCAGATCGCGGCGCTGTTCGACGCCGCCGCGCGCAAGCACGGCCTCCATCGGCCGCTGCCGCCGCTCAGCGCGGCCGCGTTCCGCCGGCCGCCGGCCGCGGGCGATCAGCTGCGGTTGCTCTAGACGCGAGCGCGCTTGACAGCGCCGCGCCGGCCCGTGTTGAAGACGCCCATGCGGTTGCTTCGCCCCGTGCTCCTCGTCCTCCTCGTCCTCGTCGTCGCTGGTGGCTGCGGCATGCGGAAGAAGGAGAAGCACGTCCAGACCGTCGAGAACAATCTCATCGCGGCGGGCTTCAGGACCGTGCTCGCCGATACGGCCGACAAGCGTACCCAGCTGCGCGGGTTGCCGTCGCGCCGGCTGACCGAGAAGGAGCGCGACGGCAAGCGCTACTACTGGTACGCCGACGCCGACGGCTGCGGCTGCGCCTACGTCGGCGGCGAGAAGGCGTATCGCCGCTACGATGCCCTCGCCCAGGAGGGCGACATACGCGCGAGCGACAAGGCCGACGCGAAGATGCTGCGCAACGTCGAGGCGGTCGAGGACACGCCCGGTGACGCGTGGTTCTGGCAGGACGTGGCTCCCGAATTCTTCCCGCGATGAACCTGTCGTACACCCCCGACGAGGAGCGCTTCCGCGCCGAGCTGCGCGCCTGGCTCGAAGCGAACCCGCCGGGGCCGGAGCCGGAGCGGCTCGACGAGTGGGTCGCCTACGGCAAGGCCTGGCAGCGGAAGCTCTACGAGGCCGGCTGGTGCGGCATCGCGTGGCCGCGCCGAGTACGGCGGCCGCGGCGCGTCGCTGATCGAGCAGATCATCTTCCAGGAGGAGATGGCGCGCGCCCAGGCGCCGCTGCTGATCAACCTGGCCGGCCTGACCATGGGCGGACCGGTGCTGATCGCGCACGGCACCGAGGAGCAGAAGCGCCGCCACCTCCAGCGCATCCTCGCGGCCGACGAGATCTGGTGCCAGGGCTTCTCCGAGCCCAACGCCGGCTCCGATCTGGCGGCGCTGCGCACGCGCGCCGTCCTCGACGGCGACCACTTCGTCGTGAACGGCCAGAAGGTGTGGACGAGCTTCGCGCGCTACGCCGACTGGTGCATGGTGCTGGTGCGCACCGATCCCGACGCGCCGAAGCACAAGGGCATCACCTTCCTCCTGGTCGACATGCACAGCCCCGGGGTCGGCGTGCGCCCGCTCAGGCAGATCAGCGGCGACGAGGACTTCAACGAGGTGTTCTTCGAGGACGTGCGCGTGCCGCGGGCGAACGTGGTCGGGGAGATCAACGGCGGCTGGGAGATCGCCATCACGTGTCTCATGCACGAGCGCCAGACGCTCACCTTCAGCCGCCAGCTGCAGTCGGCGTGGCGCTGAACGACATGCTGGCGCTGGCGCGCGAGACGCGGTACCGTCCGCACGACCCGCTCGCGCGACAGGCGCTCGCAGGCGCCGTCGTCGACTCGCACGCCATGCGCTACACGGCCTACCGCAACCTGACCCGCGCGCTGCGCGGCGGGGTGCCCGGGCCGGAGGGCTCGATCGAGAAGCTCTTCTGGAGCGAGATGTACCAGCGCATGCTGGAAGCGGCGATCGGCCTGCTCGGACCCGTACGGCATCCTGCTGAAAGGCTCCGCCCACGCCGTCGACGAGGGACGCTGGCCACATCTGTTCCTGTACTCGCGCGGTCGGACGATCGCCGCGGGCACCTCGGAGATGCAGCGCAACATCATCGCCGAGCGCGTCCTGCGGCTCCCCCGCGGAAGCTGACCCCGGACCCGCCGGCGCAGCGGACGGGTTGCGCCTGAAGGGGCCGGTGCAGTACGCATGCTGCAGCGGGCGACGGCGGCATGCTGGAGAACCGGCCCGAGAGCGCCCGGCACGCGAGTTGCTCGTGACGAGGACAGGCGAATGGCCTTCATCGGATTCGTCATCGCGCTGATGTTCTTCTGGCACTTCAAGAAGCGGCTGGGTTCTTCCCGGCGCGGGAACCTCGACTCGTGGTCGCGCCACGGCCACGAGCCCCGGCTGCACTGGCACAACGACTGGAAGCAGCAGTGGGCGGAGTGGAACCGGCACTGGGCCGAGCAGGCGCAGTGCTACGGCGACAAGCACGCCGACTGGCATCGCAAGTGGGCTGCCAAGATGGAACGCCACGCCGAGCGTGATCGCCGGCGCGAGGAGCGCAGGGCGGAGCGCCGCAACGGCGGTCACGATCCCGAGCAGCCGACGACCGAGGAACACATCCTGGCACGCGCCCGCCGCCAGGCGGCGGCGGAGACCGGCTTCTACGTGCATCTCACCACCTACACCGGCGTGATCGCGCTGCTCGCCCTGATCAACCTGATGACCACCTGGTATCCCTGGTTCCTGTGGCCGGCGCTCGGGTGGGGCTTCGGGCTGTTCTCGCACTGGATGGGCGTCTTCGGGTCGCGCGCCCTGAAGGCGCGCTACTTCGATCCCGCGGTGGAGCGCGAGCTGCAGCGCGAGAAGGTCGTCATGCAGACCGAGAAGCAGGCGAGCCTGGGAGAGCTGTCGTCGACCATCGCGCACGAGATCCGCAACCCCATCGCCGCAGCCAAGAGCCTGGTCCAGCAGATGGGCGAGGACCCGCAGTCGGTGGAGAACGTCGAGTACGCCAAGGTCGCGCTCGACGAGCTCGACCGCGTCGAGCGGCGCATCGCGCACCTCCTCAGGTTCGCCAAGGAAGAGGACTACGTCCTGGCGCCGGCCAACCTCGCCGCCGTGGTCGACTCGGCGCTCACCCAGATGCGCAGCAAGCTCGACGCCGCGCGGGTGGCCGCGGTGCGCAACTACATCGCCGGGCCGACGGTCGTGGTCGACGCGGAGAAGCTGAAGCAGGTGTTCGCGAACGTGCTCGACAACGCCATCGATGCCTTCGACGGCGTCCCGGAGAACCGCCGCATCGAGCTGTTCATCGAGAACGGCGGCAACGACGCCGTGGTCCGCATCCGCGACAACGGCAGCGGCATTCCCGCGGAGAAGCTCGGACGCATTTTCAACCCCTTCTTCACCACCAAGGAGAAGGGCACGGGGCTGGGCATGGCGATCTCGAAGAAGATCGTCGAGGCCCACGCCGGCACCATGGACGCGGCCAGCGAGGTGGGTCGGGGGACGGAGTTCGTCGTCAGCCTCCCGCTGCCGAGGTGACGGCATGATCGGACGCATCCTCATCGTCGACGACGAGAAGGCGCTCCTCCTGGCGCTGCGCGGCCTGCTCTCGAGGGAGGGCTACCAGGTCGAGACGGCGACCAGCGGCGAGGAGGCGATCCGCCGCATCGAGACCGGCATCTTCCACCTCGTGGTCACCGATCTCAGCATGAACGGGGTCAGCGGGATGGACGTCCTCGAGCGCGCCCGCGCCCTCGATCCCGACCTCGCCGTGATCATGATCACGGCCCACGGCTCGGAGAAGGCGGCCGTGCAGGCGATGAAGCTGGGCGCATCCGACTACATCCCGAAGCCGTTCGACAACGACGAGCTGCGGGTCGTCGTGCGCCGGGTGATGGAAGGCGTGCTCCTGCGCCGCGACCATCGCCGGCTCCTCGAGCAGGTGCACGGGACCTACAGCTTCGAGCGCATCGTCGGCACCAGCCCCTCGATGCACCGGCTCTTCGAGACCATCGACCGCATCGCCGACACCGACGTGACGGTGCTCATCCGGGGCGAGAGCGGGACCGGGAAGGAGCTGGTGGCCAACGCGCTGCACTACCGCGGCCCGCGCCGCGCGAAGCCGCTGGTGAAGACCAACTGCGCCGCGCTGTCGCGCGAGCTGGTCGAGAGCGAGCTCTTCGGGCACGAGCGCGGCGCCTTCACGGGCGCGATCGCGCGCCGGGAAGGGAAGTTCGAGGCGGCCGACGGCGGCACGCTGCTGCTCGACGAGTGCGGCGACATGCCGCTCGAGACGCAGGCGAAGCTGCTGCGCGCCCTGCAGGAGAAGGAGTTCGAGCGGGTGGGCGGCAATCAGCCCATCCGGGTCGACGTGCGCGTCCTCGCCGCCACCAACCAGGACCTCGAGGCGGCGGTGCGCGCGGGGCGATTCCGCGAGGACCTCTACTACCGCCTGCGCGTCATCGAGCTGGTGATCCCGCCCCTGGCGGAGCGGCGCGAGGACATCCCGCTCCTGATCGATCACCTGTTGAAGGACGCGGCCGGGCGCTTCGGGCGCGAGGTGAAGCCGCTCACCGCGGACGCGCTGCGTGCCTGCGTCGCCCACGAGTGGAAGGGCAACGTGCGTGAGCTCAGATCGGCGGTCGAGCAGGCGCTGCTGCTCGCGCCCGGCCCGGAGATCACGCCCGCCGACCTCTTCGGCGCCGCCGTTCCCGGCGACGGTGACGGCGCCGAGGCGATGCCGGCGCTCGCGTCGGGGCTGCCGTTCCGCGAGGCCAAGGAGCGCGTCGTCGAGGCGTTCGAGCGCGATTTCCTCGTCCAGGCGCTCAGGCGTCACGGCGGCAACATCACCAAGGCGGCGGAGGAGGTCGGCATGTACCGCCAGAACTTCCAGCAGAAAATGCGCGAGCTCGGCATCACGGCCGACGACGCCGCCCGCTAGGAGAGCGACCCGAGACTCCGTCTCGGGTCGGGATGGAGAGCGAGAATGAGACTTGATGAACAGTGCGGCCGTCGTGCCGCGGCCGGCGAAGCCGGCGCGGCAGACGTTTCGGAGCGCGATGCTGTCGATGAGACGGCACGCTTGCAGGCGACGCAGGACGGGCTGGCCCAGAGCTTCGGGCGTGCCACGTTTTGCCGCGCCGGCTTTGCCGGCCGCGGCACGGCCTCCGCCCGATCCATCGAAGGCCACACCCTCGCCTCCGCTTTCGACCCGAGACGGAGTCTCGGGTCGCGCTCCTAGCCGCCGCGCACAGGAGGGTCACGATGCAACTCTTCGCTCGACTGTCGAATCTCGTCCGCGGGCTGGCCTCGCGCTGGCTCGGCGTCCGCGAGACGCGCAACCCCGGCGCAGTCTACGAGACCGCCATCCGGGAGCGCGTCGTGCAGTATGCGAAGCTGCGCGAGGCGGCGGCAGGCGTCATCTACCTGCGCGGCAAGCTCGAGCGCGAGCTCGCGCAGCGAACCGACGAGCTCACCCGGGTGCGCGCGCAGCTCGACCTGGCGGTCGACCGCGACGACGACCCGGCCGCGCTCGCGCTGATCGCGCGCCGGGAAGGGCTCGGGGCCGACGTCGAGCGGCTCGGCGCCGACCTCGGCGAGCTCACCGCGGAGGCGGACGCCGCCAAGCGCAACCTGGTGACCTTCCAGGACGAGATCGTGCGCCTGCGCGAGGAGCGCATCCGCATGCTGGCGCGGCTCGCCAACGCGAAGGCGCGCCTCAAGCTGCACGAGACGCTCTCCGGACTCTCGCCGGAGGCCGACATCCAGGCGCTGGAGACCGTCCGGGAGCACGTGAACCGGCTCGTCGCCGAGGTCGCGCTGGTTCGCGAGGGGGCAGATCCCGAGCTCGAGCGGCGGCTGGGAAGCATCCGCGACGCGGAGGCGGCGGTGGCGGCGCGCGCGCAGCTCGAGGAGCTCAAGCGCACGCGGCGGGCCGCGCTCGTCCCGCTCGCGCCGGCGCCGGTTCCGCTCGCCGCTCCGGCGCGCTGAGGGGGGGCCCGCGGGCCGCGTTCGCGCGCGGGTGTTCCGCCAGCAGACGTTGTCGCTCGTGGTCGTCCGCGCTACGGTTTGCCGCGATGACGCTCGCGGCGCCGCTGACCCGGCTTCCCGCCACGCAGGATGAGTTCGAGATGTGGTGCGCGAACCTCGACGGGTCCGAGATCGGGCGCTTCGAGTTCCTCTACGGCTGCGTCGTCGCAGAGCCGCCGGCGCACTGGCCGCACGGGAAACTCGACGCAGCGTTCGTGCATCGGCTGGCGTCCCGGGTCGAGGACCCCGGCCACGGCCTGGTGTTCGGGTCGAGCCAGGGCTTCGCGCTTCCGTCCGGCGACACCGTCGAGCCCGACGTGGCCGTCGTCCTGCGCGAGACCTGGGACGCGGCGCCTCCGCCGACGCCCGGTCGCTTTCTCACCGTCGTTCCCGACCTGGTCGTCGAGGTGCTCTGCCCCTCCACCGCCGGGCGCGACCGGGGCCCGAAGCGTGACATCTACGAGCGGAACGGGGTGCGCGAGTACTGGCTGGTGGATCCCCGCCGGGGTGAGATCACCATCCTCGTCCGGGGCGTCGATGGCCGGTTCGGTTCGGAGCACACGGTGGCCGGCGATGAGCCGGCGCGATCCACCCTGCTCGCCGGCTTCAGTGTCTGCCCGTCCGAGATCTTTCCGTAGCTGCCCCGACGCAGGCCGTCAGAGATTCGTCCGGTAGTCCTCGGCGATCATCTGGTCGATCGCCTGCGCCAGCGGCTCGGTCGCCTCCTTCTCCGGAGCGAGCTTGGGCGCGAGCATGCGGCCGAACGACACCTGCACCGGCGCCCAGGTCTCCGGCTTCCACAGGCGCGCGCGCAGGAACGCCTTCGCGCAGTGGAAGAAGGACTCCTCGACCGTGACACGGATCGCGAGCAGCGCAGGCTTGCCGCGTGCCGGGAGGCGCTCGAGGACCGCCGGATCGCGCGTGAGTTCGGCCGTGCCGTTCACGCGGAGCGTCTCGCCTGTCCCGGGGATCATGAAGAGCACGCCGACGCGCGGGTTGGCGAGGATGTTCTGCAGGCCGAAGACGAGCTTGTTGCCGGTGCGGTCCGGGATGAGCAGGGTGCGGTCGTCGTCGACAGCCACGAAGCCCGGCTCGTCGCCCTTCGGCGACACGTCCGCGTGGCCCTCGTGATCTGACGTCGCGAGCACGAGGAAAGGCGACCGGGCGATGAACGCGCGCGCGTGCTCGTCGAGCGCGGTGCCGAGCTTGACCGCGACCGCCGGGCTCGACTCGCCCACGAGCGCGCGCAACTCCTCGACGGTACCGATGCGATGGGGATCGGGTGACGGCATGGTACCCCTCATACCGCGGCCGGCGGGCGGGGTGAAAGCGCGCCGGCGACGATGTCGTCCGGGGTGTGCTCGCGGCTACCGCCGCGGCGCCGGCGTCGTCTCCGCCTCGAGCGCCACGATGCGCGGCTCGCCGTCGCGCCGGGCGATCTGCCACGTCGCCACGCCCTGACGCCGCACCGGCCGCCCGCGCTGGTCGTGGGTGTTCAGCTGGAAGGACACCCGCACCGTCACCCGGTCACCGGCCGGCTTGGCCTCGACCTCGGGAGCCGGGGTGACCAGCGCGCCGCCGCCCAGCGGATCGACGTTCAGGACATCACCGGTCGGCACCGCCTCGGGCGCGAACAGCGCTCGGACCCCGTCGCGATCGCGCGCCTCGTAGGCGCGCCAGAAGCGGTCGACGAGCGCGAGCGCCTCGCTCGCCGAGGGCGGGGCCTCCACGGACTTGGCGCTCAGGGGCGCGGCCTCGGGCCCGGGGATGGCCGGCGGAGGTGACGCGACGGGAGGCGGCGGGGGCACGGTGGGTGCCGTCGTCGGTGGCGCCGGGGGCACGGGTGCGGGCGGCGGCGGCGAGCGCCAGGGGCGGATCGCCAGGAGCGCCAGCGCGCTCGCCGCCGCGACGCCGGCCGCGGCGAACGCGATCCGGCGCCGGCCGGCCGCGACCTGCGGCGCGGCTTCGCCGGCCGGCTCGATCTCGATCGGCTCCGCCGGGGGCCGGGGCATCGGCGTCCCCTCCGGGCGATGGAGCGGGGCGTAGTCGGCCCACACGGTGTCGATCGTCGACCGGCCGATGGGGCGCTGTCCGTCCGCGAAGGCCGCCACCAGCGCGGCCTCGCAGAGGACGTTGATGATCCGCGGGATGCCGCCGCTGAGCGCGGCCACGCGGGCCAGCGCCTCGGGGGTGAACAGGTCCAGGTCCTGCGCCTGTGCGTGCGCCAGCCGCGCGCGCACGTAGGACGCGACCTCGTCTGGCGGCAGGGGTCCCAGCCGGGCCGTGACCGCGACCCGGGCGCGGAGCGTCGCGTGCGCGCGGGATGCGAGCCGGGCCTCCAGCTCGGGCTGACCGGCGAGGACGACCTGCAACGCCGGGCGCCCTTCGGGCCCGGCGAGGTCGAGGAGCGCGGGCACGGCATCGAGGGTCTCGTCCTTCAGAGCCTGCGCCTCGTCGAAGAAGACGACCGAGTTGCCGCCGGCGTACGTGTGCTCGCGCAGGAACTCCGACAGCCGCTCCAGCAGGGCGTCGCGCCCCCCGCCCTGGACGGGCACCCCGAACTCGAGGAGCAGGTGGTCCAAGATCTCCTCGAAGCCGACCGTCGGGTGCATGACGAGCACGGAGTGCACCTCGGCGGGCAGCGAATCGAGGAGCTGGCGGACCAGCGTCGTCTTGCCGGTACCCACCTCGCCGACCAGCACGAGCAGGCCCGCGCGCTCGAGGATGCCGGTGGTGAGCGCCTGCAGCGCCGCCTCCACCGAGGTGCCGTGGTGGAGGAAGCGCGGATCGGGCGTGATGCGGAAGGGCGCCTCGCCCAGGCCGAAGAACGCCCGGTACATCCTCGCGCTGCTAGAAGGTGCCCTCGAGACCGATCGTCGGGATCACCGTGTTGTTGCGCAGCCCCTCGTCGTTGAGGGCGTAGATGCCGTTCGCGAACAGCATGAGCCCGCGCCAGACGTTGGCGCGCAGCCCGAAGGAGAAGTCGAAGAAGTCCTTGCGCCCGAGGTCGATGCCGAGCAGCGGCAGCCGCTGGGTTCCGGTCGGCGTGAGGTAGAGAAAGTTCGTCTCCCCGGCCGGGACCGGCCGGTCGAGCTGGCTGCGTCCCAGGAACGCGAACACGAAGCCGAGACGGGGGATGACGTCGACGTCGAAGCCGGCGCCGTAGCGGGCCTGGCTCTCCGTGCTGGACTGGGTGTTGAAGTCCAGTGCCGCGTTGACGAACGGCTCCAGCCGCGACCAGAGCACCGTCGAGGCGTAGAACGCCGGGGTGATCCAGAAGTCCCCGGTGCCCTGGAAGTCGTCCACGCGTCCGGTGGGGAAGCGGAACTGGAGGCCGAACGCCGAGCGGAACCAGTCCCACTGCGGCAGCTCGTACTTGAAGCGCATGAGGAGGTCGCCCGCGCCGAAGGCGTCGCCGCTCGAGCGCCCCGTGACCGGAGGGCCGGTGTCGGGAGCGAACACCCCGTCGGGACCGGCGGTCTGGACCTGCTGCCGCGTCACGCCGACGTTGAGCGAGGTGGCGATGAGCGGCAGGAGCAGGTTCACGTCGAGGTTGTCGAGGATGCCGTAGGTGAAGCTGAAGGCGGCGATGTTGCTGTGCAGCCCGAGGCGGTACTGGAGGCGGTCGGCGGTGAAGCCGACCAGGTTGCCGCTCGAGTCCACCGTGCGCAGCACGATGGGGTTCCGCCCCTGCAGGTTCTGGATGCTCTGGCCGTCGAAGTCGTTGAACTCGACGTACTGGTAGCTGACGTTGATGTTGAACTTCCCCTGGCCGAGCGTGTCGGGCCGCTCGAGGAAGATCGGGCCCAGCGTGTCCGAGCTGCGCTCGAACACCTCGAGGGTGGGATTGTACCGGTAGGTGAAGCCGGCCGAGGCGGAGATGACCGGGAGGTTGTTGGCCACGGAGCTCGCGATCGAGTCCGCGAGCGCGTTGAAGGCCGAGCCGGGGTTGATGCCGACGGACTGGGACGCCTGCGCGAGGTCGTCGCGCAGCGAGCGCGCTTCTGCCGCCCGCGCGACGGCGAGAGCGAGGACGATGGTGAGAAAGGCACGCAGCAGATGGCTCACGGAACCCCCCCCTTCGGCGCCCGACGGCGCTACCGCTGGAAGACCGAGAAGGTCCTCTGCAGGTTTTTCACGTCGCGTTTAAGCGCTTTCGTGCCCGTGAGCAAGATGCGTCCGTTGCGCCGCAGCTCGCGGGCCGCGTCCGGCGTCAGGTCGCCGTGCCGGCGCCCGGCCGAGAGGCGGCCCAGGAAGTCCAGCACGTGCGCGGGCGCCGCCCGCACGTAGAGGAGCGCGACCCGGCCGCGCTGCTGTGCAATTGTGTCCACCGCGAGCCGGACGCCGCGGACCGGCCGCACCAGGCCCTGCGGCTGTCCGGCGTCCGGCGTGCGACCGGCCAGGACGCTGGCCGCGCCGTCGAGATCGGCGGCCACCGCGCCGAGGTCGTCGTCGAGACGGCTGCCGGTATCGCCGCCCACCTGCGCCTCGTCGGCCATGTAGGCGAGAAGGCGATCGACGCCGGCGCGCAGGTCGATCGCGTGCCGGTACGACGGGACGAGCGGGCTGCAGCCGCTCGGGTCGTCCACGGCGTCATGGGCGCAGGCGCCCGCGCGGCACCGGTCGACGGTGCACGGGTTCTGATCCTCGCTGCAGGCGGTCAGCTCGAAGGAGGCGGAGTCGCTGACGCAACCCTGTGCATCGGCACCGCGACCCGGCAGGCATTGCGTCTGCACGCACTCGTTCGCGGTGGCACAGCGGTCGTCGACCGGGTCGTGGACGCAGGTGCCGCCGTCGCAGAAGTCGTCGGTGCAGGCGGCGCCGTCGTTGCAGTCGAGCGGGACCCCGGCGCACGTCCCGTCGCTGCAGCGATCGCCGATCGTGCAGGGGTCGTCATCGTCGCACGACTCGCCGCCTTCGTGCTCGCAGACGCCCAGGTCGCAGGTGTCGTTCGTGCAGGCGTCACCGTCGTCGCACTGGTCATTGTCCTCACAGGGGACGCAGCCGTCGAGTGCCACGTTCGTGCAGAGGCTGGTGCCCGGGTCACACGCGTCGTCAGTGCACTCGTTGCCGTCATCGCACACGACGAAGGATTCGGGCGAACCGGGCGTGCAGGTTTCCTGTGCCCGTGCCTGCCGGCCGAGGACGACTGCCGAGATCAGTGCCAAGATCAGCACGGGGAGGACCGTGCACCGCCGGATCACGCGCGAGACTATACCCAGGCCCGGTCGGGAGGACCACGGCTTCCCCGAACCGCGTGGCCTTGGCAGGTGCGCGGGCCGCCGGCGGGGTCGCCGTTGCGGTGCGTGACGGCTTGGGGGAAGCTCGTCGAGGGATGCCCCCGCTCCGGGCTGTCGCTGCATGCGCCGCGCTCCTCGCGGCGGGAGGGGCGTCGGCGATCGCCGTGCCCGTGCGACTCGCGCAGGTCGCGCCGTCGGAGGGCCGCGGCGACTCCGGGCTCCGGGCGACGCCCGAGGCGCCGAAGCTGAAGCTTCGGGTCGGCGAGACCCAGACGTTCGCGGTCGGGAGTCCCGCCGCGGACGCCCGGGTCCGCTGGACGCTCGACGGCCGGACCGCGGCGACCGGCGCCCAGTGGACCTGGGTTCCGGCGGCCCCCGACGTCGGCTCGCACGTCGTGTCGCTCGACGTCGGAGGCGACTCCGGCGGCGCGACCCGTCGCTGGCTCGTGCGCGTCATCCCTCCGCACCTGCCGCGCGTGGCCGCCGCCATTCCGGCGGCGGACAGCGTGTCGGTGAGCGTCGACCAGCCGGTGTCGCTGCGCTTCGACGTGCGTCCGAGCGCTCCGGGAGAGACGGTCACCGTCGCGTGGACCGTCGACGGCGCGCCGGCGGGGGAGGGTGACACGCTACGCCGGAGCTGGAGCGAGCCGGTGAACGCCCGGGCCCGGGCCATCGCGACGAGCAGCCTCGGCACGGCCGTGGGGCGCGAGTGGCGCATCATGGTGCGGGCGGTGGTGACGACGACCACCACGACCAGCACCTCGACGTTGCCGGTCGCGCAGACGGCGAAGAACGCGCGAGAGACGGCGGCCGCGAACACGGAGCCGTCCGGGCGGGCGGGGCGCGAGACGGCCCCGGAGGAGACGGAGCTCGGCGAGTTCGCCCCGCCACCGCGCGCCGAGACCCCACATCCCGAGGAGGCTCCGTCGCGGCCGCCGCCCACCCTGGAAGCCGCGGCGGCGCCGCCGTCGACGGCCGCACCCCCGCCTCCTCCTCCGCCGCCACCTCCGCCACCGCCCCCGCCACCTCCGCCACCGACGTTCCCGCCTTCGACGGCGCCTCCGCCACCGCCACCCCCTCCCGCAGCGGCCCCCCGAACCCCCGCAGCGCCGGCGTCCGGGGCGGAGGACGAGGTGCGCCGCCTGCTCGATCGCTATGCCGCGGCCTGGCACAACCACGACGTCGGCGAGCTGCGTCGGATCGGGCAGGTGACGACCGACGGCCAGGCCGCCGACCTCGAGCGCTACTTCGCCAAGGTGGAGGAGCTCGACGTGGAGGTCCACGTGGTCGACATCCGTCCCGAAGGCGACGGGGCGACCGTTCGATTCACGCGGCGCGACCGCTTTCGCGATCCGTCGGGGCGCCTCGTGACGCAGGAGTCGCCGACCATAGAGAAGCGCCTGGTGCGCGGTCCCGACGGGCTCCGGTTCTCGGGGCGCTGAGGACGACTCAAGCCGGCGCGGCGCCGTCGAGCGCCGGACGCGCGCGCTCGATGACGGCCTCGCAGTCGATCCCCGCCGGCAAGGTCCCGAACGCCAACCCGCGGTCGCCCGCCAGCCGGGACGCGCAGAACGCCTCGGCGACGGGGCCCGGAGCGTGGCGCAGGAGCAGGGATCCCTGGAGGGCGAGCGCCAGCCGCTCGACCAGCCGCCGCGCCCGGCCCTCGATGGCGCTGAAGTCGTTCAGCTCCCGTCGCAGCTCGTCGACGAAGGCGTCGAGCCGGGGGTCGGCGCCGCCGGCGAGGCCCACCTCGGCGAAGAAGGCGTCCACCGCTTCCGGGCTCCGGCCCATCGCGCGCAGCACGTCGAGGCAGATGACGTTGCCCGAGCCCTCCCAGATCGAGTTGAGGGGCGCTTCGCGATAGAGCCGGGGCAGCATCGACTCCTCGACGTAGCCGTTGCCGCCGAGGCACTCGAGGGCCTCGGCCACGAGAGGCGGCTGGCGCTTGCAGACCCAGTACTTGACGACCGCGGTGGCGAGCCGCGCGAACCGCTTCGCGTGCTCGTCGCGCGTACCGTCGTCGTAGGCGCGCGCGAGGCGCATCATGGTCGTCGTGGCGGCTTCCGACTCGATGCAGAGGTCGGCGAGCACGTTCTGCATCAGAGGGTGCTCGACGAGCCGCTTGCCGAAGGCACGGCGGTGGGCGGCGTGGTGCGTCGCCTGGGCGACTGCCTGTCGCATCCCCGACGCGGAGCCGATGACGCAGTCGAGCCGGGTATGGGTCACCATCTCGATGATGGTGGGCACGCCGCGTCCGTCCTCGCCGACCATGCGGGCCCAGGCGCCCTCGAACTCGACCTCGCTGGACGCGTTCGAGCGGTTGCCGAGCTTGTCCTTGAGACGCTGGATGCGGAAGCGGTTGCGCGTGCCGTCGGGCCGCCAGCGCGGCAGGAGGAAGCAGGACACGCCGCGCTCGGTCTGCGCCAGGACGAGGAAGGCGTCGCACATCGGTGCCGAGCAGAACCACTTGTGTCCGGTCACCTCGTACTCGGCGCCAGGCCCGCCCCGGGCGAGCGGCCGCGCCCGGGTGGTGTTGGCGCGCACGTCGGAGCCGCCCTGCTTCTCGGTCATCGCCATGCCGAGGAGCGCGCCGGTCTTCTCCGCCGCGGGCCGCACCCGCGCGTCGTAGCGATTCGACACGATGCGCGGCTCCCACTCCGCCGCCAGCTCCGGCTGGACGCGCAGCGCGGGCACGGCCGAGTAGGTCATCGAGATCGGACAGCCGTGACCCGCCTCGGCCTGGGAGAGGACGAAGAAGAGCGCCGCGCGGGCGGCGTGCGCGCCGGGGCGCGGATCACGCCACGGCAACGCGTGCAGCTCGTGGTGGATGGAGAGGCGCAGCAGCTCGTGCCACGCGGGGTGGAACTCGACCTCGTCGATCCGGTTCCCGAACCGGTCGTGGGTCCGGAGGATCGGGGGATTGACGTTCGCGAGCCGCCCCCAGGCGAGGGCGTCGCTGCCCGCCTCGACGCCGAGTCGCTGCGCCCGCTCCCGGGCCCATCCGGCGCCCTCGCGCTCGAGTGCTTCACCGAGGCAGCGATCGGTCGAGAACAGGTCGTAGCCCTCGAGCGGCGGCGGCTGGTTCAGCACCTCGTGCGTCGGCGGCATTGGCGGAGAGTAGCAAGACGCCGCCGGGGCCGGAAATCGGGGCCCGAAAACACGGCGGGCTCCCGGACGTGTCCGGGAGCCCGCCTCGATCATGTCGATCCGAGCGTCGCCGCCTCAGGGAGCGGCCGGGGGACACGCCGTGGCGCAGTCCCTGAAGCCTTGCCGGCAGGCGGTGAGACCGGGCTTGGCGGCCTCGCGGGCGCTGTCGCGGCACTGGAAGGCCACGTCGAGCGCCTGCATGATGCAGGTCGGATCACCGTTGCAGAGCGCGACGGCGGCCTGCTTGTCGGCCCGGCACTGCGCCACCGCCTGATCGAGCGCGTCCTCGATGGGCTGCCGGCAGTCCTCGCGATCGGCGCGGCAGGCCTCGACGCAGTCGTGATCCTTGTTGCGGCAGCTGTCCTTGGCGAACTGGTAGTCCTCGCGGCACGTCGCGCCGCACGCGTGGTTGTCCTGGGCGGCGTCATGCCGGCACTGCTTCGTGTCGTCCACCGGACCGGCGCCCTCGGGGCAGGCCTGCACGCACGGCCGGAAGCCCTGGACGCCCGAGTCCTCGTCGCCCTTGCGGCAGGCGTCGAGGGCGTCCTTGGTGCTCTTGCGCACCCCCACCCGGCAGTTGAATCCGTCGAGCTGGGCGTTGTCGATGCAGGTGTCCCGGGCGTCGGGATCGTCCGGGTAGATGGTCTTGCAGTTGCCGATCGCCGTACTCATGGTGGCGTTGCACGCCTTGATGGCGTCCGCGAAGCCGGTGGCGTCGACGCACTCCGCACGCAGCTCGCGGCAGGCCTCGACGCAGCCGTGGTCCTTGTCGATGCAGGCGTCCTTCGCGACCTGGAAATCTTCTTTACAGTCGGCCTTGCACTCCTTGTAATTCCCCGCGGCTGCCCTGATGCACTGGCCAACCTGGCCGGCCAGTGCGTTGGCGGCCAGCCCGGCGACGAGCGTCGCGCTCAGCGCCAGGCGAAGCAGTGTACGGCTCATGACGACCTCCCCCTTGTCTGATGATCCGTTGGTGGACGTTCACCGCATACCGTGACCCCCGCAGGCTGACAAGTGAAAATCACCGCCGCGCGGTGTCGTCGTGCACACCTTGCCGGCGGCCATGGCGGAAGCGTAGAACGCCGCGCATGCGCCTCGAGCCGTTCCGTATCGCCGTGCCCGATGCCGTGCTCCGGGATCTCGGGGAGCGGCTGGCGCGCACGCGATTTCCCGACGAGATCGCGGATTCCGGCTGGACCTACGGGACGGATCTCGCATTCCTGCGCGACCTCGTGGCCCATTGGTACGAGCGCTACGACTGGCGCGCGGCCGAGGCTGCGCTGAACCGCTTCCCGCAGTTCCGCGCCGAGGTCGGCGGACTCGGCATCCACTTCATCCACGCGCGCGGCGCCGGTCCCCGGCCGTTCCCGCTCGTGATCACGCACGGCTGGCCGGGCTCGGTCGCCGAGTTCAGCAAGATCATCGGACCGCTCAGCGATCCGGCACGTCACGGCGGCGACCCGGCCGACGCCTTCGACGTGATCGCGCCGTCGATGCCGGGCTACGGCTTCTCCGATCACGCCCGCACCCCCGGCATGGACGCCGAGCGCATCGCCGCGCTGTGGGCGGAGCTGATGCGCGGTCTGGGCTACGCGCGCTTCGGCGCCCAGGGCGGCGACTGGGGTGCGATGGTGAGCACGTACCTCGGTGCGAACCACGGAGACGCCGTCGCGGGAATCCACCTGAACATGGTGGTGGCGTTCCCGCCCGACCCGGCGAACCCGCTCGACGGCCTGAACCAGGACGAGGTCGTCGACATGATCCCGATGCAGGACTGGCTGCGCGAGGAGACCGGCTACCAGCGCATCCAGGGCACCAAGCCGCAGACGCTGGGCTACGCGCTGAACGACTCCCCCGCCGGGCTGTGCGCCTGGATCGTCGAGAAGTTCCGCACCTGGAGCGACTGCGACGGCGACGTCGAGCGGCGTTTCACGAAGGACGAGCTGCTCACCAACGTGATGCTCTACTGGGTCACGCAGACGGCGACGTCCTCGGCGCGCCTGTACTACGAGATGATGCACGCTGGGAAGTTCCCGCCGCAGTCCTTCCGGGTGAACGTTCCGACCGGGTGCGCGATCTTCCCGAAGGAGATCCTGAAGCCGCCTCGGGCGTGGGTCGAGCGCCTCTACAACGTGACGCGCTGGACGCGCTTCGAGCGCGGCGGGCACTTCGCCGCCATGGAGGAGCCGGCGGCGCTGGTCGACGACATCCGCGCCTTCTTCCGGCCGCTGCGCGGCTGAGTCGTCCGTGCCGCGCTTCGCCCGCCACGCGGTCTGCTCGCCGCTCACCCTGGCGTCGGAGATCGGGCTCGAGGTCCTGCGCGACGGCGGGAACGCCGCCGATTCGGCGATCGCCACCAACCTCGCGCTCGCGGTCGCCTATCCGCACATGTGCGGCGTGGGCGGCGATCTGCTCGCCATGGTCTGGGTCGACGGCGAGCTCGCCGGCCTCAACTCGAGCGGGCGCCTGCCGGCCGCGACGCCGCCGCTCGCGGGCGACGTTCCACTCCGCGGGGTGGGCTCGGCGACGGTCCCCGGCGCGCCGGCCGGCTGGACCGCGCTCGCGCAGCGCTTCGCGACGCGCTCGCTGAACGACCTGGCGCAGCCGGCGATCCGGCTGGCACGCGACGGGGTCGCGCGCTCTCCCGGGCTGACGCGGCTGACGGCGTGGTCCTCCGCCCTGCTCCGCAACGACCCGGAGGCGAGCCGCATCTTCCTGGCCGACGGGGTGCTCCGGCAGCCCGAGCTGGCGAAAACGCTCGCGGCGCTCGACGACTTCTACCAGGGTCCCGTGGCGCGCGCCGCCCCGGCGCCGTTCTCGGCGGCGGACTTCGCGTCGCACCAGGCCGAGTGGGTGGCCCCCCTGCGCGCGCCCTTCGCCGGCACCGAGGTGTGCGAGATGCCGCCCAACAGCCGCGGTCACCTGGTGCTGGACGCCATCCGACGCCTGGAGCCGCTCGACGGCCTCGGCGCCGACGATCCCGAGCTGCACGCCCGCCTCGTCCGCGCGCTGTGCGCGGCCGTGTTCGGCGGCGACACCATCTACCTCTGCGTCGTCGACGGGGACGGCATGGCCGTGAGCCTGAACCAGAGCCTGTTCATGGCGTTCGGCAGCGGGGTGGTCGTCCCCGGCACCGGCGTCCTGCTCCACAACCGCGGCGCGTATCACACGGCCGCGACCTACCGCCCGGGCGCGCGCCCGATTCACACGCTGTCTCCGGCGATGGCGCTGGCGGAGGGGCGGCCGCGGCTCGTGTTCGGGACCATGGGCGGCGACGCGCAGGTGCAGATCCACCTGCAGCTCCTGGCGCGCATCCTCGTCGCCGGCCAGCCGGTGGACGACGCCCTCGCCGCGCCGCGCTGGACGTTCGACCGGACGACGCTGCTGGTCGAGGACGGCCTCGTCCTCGATCCGCCGCCCGGCATGACCGCGGATCGCCTCGCGGTGCCGGAGCTCGCCGGGCACGCCCACGCGATCCGCGTGCTCCCCGGCGGCCTCGAAGCGGGGTGCGACCCGCGCTCCGACGGCGTGGCCGTCGGTGACTAGGCGAGCGACCCGAGACTTCGTCTCGGGCCGGGACGGAGGGCGAGAATGAGACTTCATGAACGGTGCGGACGTCGTGCCGCGGCCGGCGTAGCCGGCGCGGCAAACGTTCCGAAGTGCGCTGGAGCTGAGAACCGCCGCGGCTTCGCGCTTCGCAGGTTGACTCGACTCCCGGGGCCGCGGAAGCTCGCCCGCCATGGCGACGCATCCGATCCGATTCGGCATCCAGACCGGACAGCAGACCGTGGAGTGGCCCCAGATGCTCGACCTGTGGCGCAAGGCCGACGCCTGGGGATTCGACTCGCTCTGGAACTTCGATCACTTCTACGCCATCTTCGTGCCGCCGGAGCAGCCCTGTCTCGAGGGCTGGACGACGCTCGCCGCGCTGGCGCAGGCGACGACCCGCGCGCGGGTGGGGACGCTGGTCAGCGGCAACACCTACCGCCATCCGTGCGTGACGGCGAAGATGGCGGCCACGGTCGACCACATCAGCGGCGGTCGCCTGAACCTCGGCATCGGCGCGGGCTGGTTCGAGCTCGAGCACCGGAGCTTCGGTATCGACTTCAAGACCGTGCCCGCGCGCCTGGCGGCGCTCGACGAGGCATGCCGGATCATCCGCGGGATGCTCACCGACGAGCGCACGACGGTCGAGGGGAAGCACTACACCGTGCGCGAGGCGATGGGGAATCCCAAGCCGCTCCAGCGGCCCCACCCGCCGATCCTCATCGGCGGCACGGGCGAGCGCGTGCTGCTCAAGCTGGTCGCCCGGCATGCCGACATGTGGAACGCCAGCGCGAGCGCCCCGCGCATGCGCGAGCTCATCGACCTCATCCAGCGGCACGGCGACACGGTCGGCCGCGACGCCGATCGGATCGAGAAGACGGTGATGATGCCGCTCTGCTATCGTGCCCCCGCGGAGCGGCAGCAGTTCATGTGCCAGCTGATCGGCTCGATGCGGCAGACGACGCCGGAGGAAGCGCGCGGACAGATCATGATCGGCGACAAGCAGGAGTGCCTCGATTGCGTCGAGCGCTACGTCTCGGCGGGCGTGACCCACTTCATCTTCATGATCTTCGCACCCTACATGCTGGACGAGATCCAGGCCTTCGCCGAGGAGGTCATCCCCGCGGTGCGGGCGGCCTGACCGGCCGACGCGGCGCGCGTTGCCCGGGCGAGCCACCTCGGCTAGGAAAGCGACCCGAGACTCCGTCTCGGGTCGAGACGGAGGGCGAGGATGGACTGCATGAACAATGCGAACGTCGTGCCGCGGCCGGCGTAGCCGGCGCGGCAAAGGTTCCGGAGTGCGACTCTGGAGCTGAGAACGGCATGCGTGTGGGCCGGCCAGCACGGATTGGGACGGAGCCTTGGGCATGCCACGGTTTGCCGCGCCGGCTTTGCCGGCCGCGGCACGGCGTCCGCTCGATTCGCCGAACGCCACACGCTCGCCTCCGCTTTCGACCCGAGACGAAGTCTCGGGTCGACCTCCTAGGCGGGGTCCGTGCGAATCCGCCCGTGGCTCTCCCGTGCCGCCCTGGCGTGCGTCTGGCTCGGCGTTCCGCTGCTGGCGATCGAGCTCTTCGCCCCGCGGGTCGTCCAGCGGAGCGACTGCGGCCCGGAGCAGGCCCCGCTCTGGCGACCCGACGCGACCGTCGGCTGGGCCCTCATACCCAACGCCGAGCGCGACGCCGCGGTCTGCGACGGCAGCCGTCAGATCGCCCGACACCGGGTACTGATCAACGCCGCGGGATATCGCGACCGCGATCGCACCTACGTGCCGGACGGGCGCGCGCCGCGCGTCGTCGTCCTGGGAGACTCGTTCACCGAGGCGCTCCAGGTCGCGCTCCCCGAGACGTTCACGCAACGCCTGGAGGCGACGCTCGGCGTCGACGTCATGAACCTCGGCGTCTCCGGCTACTCGACCGACAACGAGCTGCGGCTCTTTCGCGCCAGGGCGGCGGGCTACCAGCCGGACGTCGTGCTGCTCCTCTTCTTCGTCGGCAACGACGTGCTGGAGAATGGCGCCATGCTCTACCTGAAAAACCCGCACGGCCTGCCACCGAAACCCTGGCTCGACACTTCCGGTGCCTCGCCGGACCTGGCACGGTGCCTGGCCGTCGACCGGGCAGCGGCCAACGTCGCCGATCGGACCCCCACGGCGCTGTGGGAGTCTTCGCGCGTCGTGCGTTTCGGGCTCGCGACGGGGGTCGATTGGGCGCTCGGCCGCCTGTGCGAGACGGCGACCGGCCCGTCGCTCGACCCCGGCGTGCCCGAGCTGCTCGGCGTCTACGGGCCGCCCGCCACGCCAGCCTGGGAGGAGGGGTGGACGAACACCGAGGCGTTGCTGCTCGAGCTGCGGGACGCAGTGCATGGCGCGGGCGCCACGCTCGCCGTCGCGCTGGCGCCGGCGGGGTACGAGTATGCGCCGGAGATGCGCCGACTCGAAGGGCTCCTGTCCCCGTCTCGCAGGGGTGCCCTCGACTACGCGTATCCGTACAAGCGGCTGGGCGCGCTCCTCGATGCGGCCCAGGTGCCATGGCTCTCGCTGGAGCCGGTGCTGCGTGCGCACTACGCCACGACGGGGCGCTCCGGGTGCTACGCGTGGGACGGGCACTGGAATCCGGAGGGGCACGCGATCGTGGCGGCCGCGCTGGAGCCGTTCCTCCGATCGCTCATGCGCACGCCCGCCACCGGCGACGAGCGCGGCCGCGGGTTGACAGCTCGCCGCTACCTGAGGAGATCCTCTCGGCGTGCCACGTCCTCCTCAGCCGTCGATCGTCCGGGAGCTCTGGGACTTCTTGCGGGTGCGCAAGAAGTGGTGGCTCGGACCCATCGTGCTCGTCCTGGTGCTGTTCGGTGCGCTCGTCGTGCTCACCCAGGGCTCCGCGGTCGCGCCGTTCATCTACACGATCTTCTGATGACCCCGTCGCCGGCATCGCCCGCGCGCGACGCGCGCGAGCTGCGTCGGTTCGGCCTCACGGTCGGGGGAATGTTCCTGCTCCTCGGGCTGGTGAGCCGCTGGCGCGGACATACCGTGCCCCCCCTCGTCCTCGGGGCGGCGGGAGTCCTGCTGGTGGTGCCGGGCTTGCTGACCCCTCGGCTCCTCGCGCCCGTCGAACGCGGCTGGATGCGTTTCGCCGCGGTGATGGGACACGTGAACACGCGGATCATCCTGACCGTGCTCTACTACCTCGTGATCACTCCCGTCGGGTTCGTCCGCCGGTGGATGGGAGACCCGCTCGACCGCGCCATGCGCGACGGACGGCCTTCGGTGTGGGTACGGCGGCCTCCGGGAGCCACCGATCCGGCCCGATACCGGCAGCAGTTCTGATGGCCCGCATCCTGGGCGTCTCCGCCTTCTACCACGACTCGGCGGCCTGCCTCGTGCGCGACGGCGAGATCGTCGCCGCGGCGCAGGAGGAGCGCTTCACCCGCAAGAAGCACGACGCCGGATTCCCGCGCCACGCCGTCGCGTACTGCCTCGAGGCGGCCGGACTCACGCGTCGCCGATCTCGACTACGTCGGCTTCTACGACAAGCCCCTGCTCAAGTTCGAGCGCCTGCTCGAGCAGTATCTCGGCGTGGCGCCTCGCGGGCTGGCGCAGTTCATCACGGCGATGCCGGTGTGGCTGCGCGACAAGCTCTTCACCCGGCGGCTGATCCTGAGCGAGCTGGAGGGATTCGAAGGCGAGGTCCTCTTCACGCGAGCACCACGAGTCGCACGCCGCGAGCGCGTTCTTCCCGTCTCCGTTCGAGGAGGCGGCCGTGCTCACGATGGACGGGGTCGGCGAGTGGGCGACCTCCTCGTACGGCGTCGGGAGCGGCAAGGACCTGCGCCTGCTCGCCGAGCTGCACTACCCGCACTCGCTCGGCCTGCTCTACTCGGCGTTCACCTACTACACCGGCTTCAAGGTCAACTCCGGCGAGTACAAGGTGATGGGCCTCGCGCCCTACGGAGAGCCGCGCTACGCCGAGCGCATCCTCGATCGCCTGGTCGAGCTGCGCGACGACGGGTCGTTCAAGCTCGACATGCGCTACTTCGACTACCTGCGCGGGCTCACCATGACCAACGGCGCCTTCGACGAGCTGTTCGGCGGGCCGCCGCGGCGGCCCGAGTCGCCACTCACCCAGCGCGAGATGGACCTCGCCGCCTCGGTGCAGCAGGTGACCGAGGAGATCATGCTGCGGATGGCGCGCCACGTGCACCGCGAGACCGGCATGAAGAACCTCTGCCTCGCCGGCGGCGTCGCGCTCAACTGCGTCGGCAACGGGCGCCTGCTGCGCGAAGGGCCCTTCGAGCGCCTGTGGATCCAGCCCGCCGCCGGCGACGCCGGCGGCGCCGTCGGCGTCGCGCTCGCCGTTCACCACATCGTGCTGGGCGGTGACCGTCGCGTGCCGTCCGAGGGTGACGCGATGCACGGCTCGTACCTGGGTCCCGCCTTCACCGACGATGCCATCGAAGACGTGCTGCGCTCCGTCGGCGCGGTCTACGAGCGCCTGCCCGAGCCCGCGCTCCTCGACCGCACGGCCGCTCTGCTGGCGGACGAGCGGGTCGTCGGCTGGTTCCAGGGTCGGATGGAGTTCGGCCCGCGGGCGCTCGGCGCGCGCAGCATCCTGGGCGATCCGCGCTCGCCCCGCATGCAGTCGGTGATGAACCTGAAGATCAAGTTCCGCGAGAGCTTCCGGCCCTTCGCCCCGAGCATCCTGCGCGAGCACGTGGCGCAGTGGTTCGACCTCGACGTCGACTCTCCCTACATGCTCCTGGTCGCCCCGGTGCGAGAGGACGCACCGCATCCCGATGACTGCCGAGCAGGAGCGGCTCTTCGGCATCGAGAAGCTGAACGTGCCGCGCTCGACGATCCCCGCCGTCACGCACGTCGACTACTCGGCGCGCATCCAGACGGTGCACCGCGAGACCAATCCGCTCTACCACGCGCTGCTCGAGCGCTTTCACGCGCTCACCGGCTGCCCGCTCCTGGTCAACACCAGCTTCAACGTGCGCGGCGAGCCCATCGTGTGCGCGCCCGAGGACGCGTGGCGCTGCTTCATGCGGACCGAGATGGATCATCTGGTGATGGGATCGTACGTCCTCGACAAGGCGAAGCAGGCGCCGCTCGCCGACGACGGCTCGTGGCGGCGGCAGTACGATCTCGACTGAGACGGCGCGAGCGGATCGTCACCGTCCCGGCGCCTGTCGTCTTCGCCGACGCTCGGAGACGCGGATCCGGCCGCCGCGGCGGAAGGCGCTGGGCGTAAGGCCCGTCCAGCGCTGGAAGGCGCGCGTGAAATGCGCGGCGTCGGAGTAGCCGAGCAGGAGCGCGACGTCGCGGATCTTCCGATCCGGGTCGCTCAGCATCTTCCGGGCCGCTTCGAAGCGCATCTGCTGGACGACACGCGCGTAGGTCAGGCCGGCTCGATGCAGTCGGCGCTGGAGCGTGCGGGCGCTCGTCCGAACCGAGTCGGCGACGCGGTGAACGTCGAGAGGACCGCTCGTGAGCAGCCCGCCGACGACCTGCCGCACGCGACGATGGAAGTCGCCGGCGGCGGCGTCACCCGGTGGTGGATCTGCACGTCCCATCTGGCTACGCTGCGGGGGCCCCCCTGGCCCCGAGTGGATCGTGCACCTCTCCGGCGTCGCTGTCTTGCCATTCCGTGCCGCGCCCAACGCCTGGCGCGGGTCGCGGGCCCTGACGCCGTTGCCGTCATTGGCGGAAAATGGCAAGACGTCTCGCCTTGCGGCGGCTATGGGTGCGGGGCGCATGACGCGCTGCCACCGGACCGCCAGGAGCACCACGCTGGACGTCCGGGCAGGAGGCGAGAGATGACGAAGGCGAGGACGTTCCTTGCGCTCTGCACCGCAGCGGGAATCGCGACGGCGTGCGCGACCCAGAAGCAGGTCCTCGACACCAGACAGGACGGCGCCGTCCAGACGGCTCTCCAGCGCGGCCGGTTCGATCTGAACTGTCCGGCAGCCACCGCCACCGTGCTGTCGCGGGACTACATCCAGCCCGCCATCCAGGGTCCGTGGGTGAGCGGCCTGCAGCGGGTCGAGTACACGGTCGGCGTCGCCGGCTGCAACCAGCGCACGACGTACGTCGTCATGTGCCAGGTCGGCACCCAGACCTGCTTTGCAGCGAATCCCGAGGGTCGCTTCCAATCCAATTCAGAGGGTCGCTTCCAGCGATAGCGGGCGGCGATCGGGCCGGGGAACCGCCGTGAGCGATCGTCTGCCGGGGTCGTTGCTCCTCCTCGTCTTCGCGCTTCTCCTCCTTCCCGCGGTCGTAGCCGCGGCGACCTTGATGCTCGCGTGCAACGATCCCTGTCTGGCGGCCGCACGGGGCACGCATCGGCAGTGCGTCTCGAGCGCGACCGGAGCGTTCCAGGACGCCGTCGACGGCTGTCTCGAACGCGACCACGAGTGCGTCGACGCGTGCCGCTCCCAGCGCCAGGACTGCCGCGACGGCACGGGAAGCGGCGCCGCGCTCGCCGCCTGCGATGAGGCGCTCGAGACCGCCACGCAGGGGTGCCGGGACCGCTTCCCGCTCACGCCGAAGGAGTCGAGGCACCGGCGGGCAAAGTGCATCGACAAGGCCCAGATCGCCAACTTCCGCTGCAGCAACGAGGTCCATCGGCGCTTCCGGCAGGCGCTGCGGGCCTGCCGGCAGGGGTTCAGGCAGTGCACCGACGCGTGCGGCCCGGGCGGCCCGCCGGGCGGCACGGCGGCCTGTAGGGATCAGGGCAAGGCGGCGCGCGGCTCGGTGCTCGCCGACTGCAAGCTGACCTTCCAGGTGACCTCGAGCGGATGCATCAACAAGGACGTCACGTGCGTCCAGGACTGCGGGGACGCCCGCGTCACCTGCGAGGCCCCGACGCGGTCCATTCTCGGGGCGGCGCTCACTGCCTGTACCGCGGACGAGGGCGTCGCGGTGGCCGCGTGTCGCGTCGCGAATTCCGCGGGCAGCGCGGCGCTGGACTCGTGCATCACCGCCGCCCAGGCGAATGCGGCCGTCTGTCGCGATGCCGCCGCCGACGCCGCCGCGCCGGGGCTCGCTGCCTGCGTCCAGCCCTACGTCGCCTGCGTCAGGGCGTGCCCGCCATCGTAGCCGGCAAAAGGCATGGCAACTTCAATGCCCGTGAACGTGTCGCTCCAGGCCTACGCGAACGCCGTGAAGCCCGACTTCGCCTGCGACTGGCTGCTGCGCTTCCAGATCCAGTTCCTCTTCCCCAAGTAGAACGATGATGCGCTCGAGCTACACGATGGTAGTCGCGGGTCTGGCGCTCCTCGTCGCCGCGTCGACGGGCTTCGCCGCCGAGGACGAGCCCGCACCGGGATGGCAGTTCGAGGTCATGCCGTACGCCTGGATTCCGGGAACCTTCGGCACGGTCCAGGTGAAGGGGCGCACCGCCCACGTGGACAGCACGCTCGGCGACGTCTTGACCCTGCTGTGGCACGGCGATGCGTTCACGGTTGGCGGCTACTTCGGCGCGCGCTACGATCGCTGGAGCTTCTTCACGGACGCCTACGGCGGCTTCCTGAACGAGAGCGTGAGCGAGACCATCCCGACCAGGTTCTGCACCCTGCGTGCCGGCGCGACGCTGAAGCTGAGGCCCGCGATCGTCGACTTCGCCTTCGGCTACGAGCTCGGGCGGTGGTCGATGTCGGAGCGGCAGCGGCCGATCTCGCTCGGCGTCTACCTGGGGACGCGCTACCTCCACGTCGGCCAGGAGCTCGATACCTCGGTGGCGGTGGTGAACGGCCGGAGCCGCGCCGCCAGCGTCTCCGACGTCGTCAACTCGGCGGACCCCATCATCGGGGTGCGCTGGGAGGTCCCGGTGCTGGACAGCCTGTCGCTCGACTTCCGCGGCGACATCGGCGGCCTCCCGGCCGACTCGAAGCTCACCTGGGGGATCGTCGGCGACGTGCGCTACTGGCTCGGCTGGCAGCCGTTCGGCGCCCGGACCTGGCTCGAGGCCGGCTACCGCGTCGTCGCATACCAGCGCGACTTCGGCGGTGGCAACGACCTCAACCTCCAGCTCCGGGGCCCGCTCCTGGCGATGGGCTTCGGGTTCTGATCCGCCGTCACTCCGGCGCGCCGACGCGGGTCTCGTCGACGAAGCGCTCGGTGGCGGAGTCGATCTCGCGGCCGCGCCGTCCTGCCGCCTGGTGCACGTAGAGCGCGCCGCGCTCGACGCGCTCGCGCGGCGCCGGCGGCATGGAGATCTCGTACTCGACGGGCAGCGCATGATCGGCGATCTGGAGCTTCGGATCGTAGACGCTGCCGAACTTGAACAGCATCTTCACGAAGTTCGTCTGTCCCTTCGCGAGCAGCTTGGCGACCTTCTTGGTGGCGCCCCAGACCTGCCCCATCCCGAGGTGCTTGCGGTTCAGCACCGCCTGGGTCGCGACCAGCTCCTGATAGAACTCCGCCAGCGGCAGGGTCGTCGGCAGGACGGCATGCTGGATGTCGAAGAGGCGATAGTCACGGGAGGTGAGCCGGCGCGACTCGGTGAGCCACGTCTCGGTCCCCGGATAGGGCGTGTTCACGGAGATGTTCACCACCTCGGGGATCTCGCTGCACCAGTCGCGGACGACGCGGAAGCGCTCGCGGTCCCAGCTCGGGTCGGCGATGATGTTGATGGCGACGTTGACCCCGATCGTCCGTGCGAACTCGAGCGCCTCGAAGTTCTTGGAGAAGCTCACCCGCTTGCGGAACTTGCGCAGCCCTTCCTCGTCGATCGCCTCGATGCCGAGGAACATGATCTTGAGGCCGAGCCCGGCCCAGAACTTGAAGACCTCCTTGTTGCGCAGCAGGACGTCGCCGCGCGTCTCCACGTAGTAGCGCTTCTTGATGCCCCGGCGCGCGATCGCCTCGCCGATCGCCATGCTGTGCTCGGCCTGGATGAACGCGACATCGTCCAGGATGAACAGGCCTGGCTCGCGGATGGCGGCGACCTCCTCGACGGCTCGCTCGGGCGTCTTCACGCGATAGCTGCGACCGTAGAAGGTCCACGCGCTGCAGAACGTGCAATCCCACGGACAGCCGCGGCTGAACTCGATGGAGGCGCACGGGTCGAGCTGCCCGATGAAGTACTTGCGGCGATGGCGCACGAGGTCGCGCGCCGGCAGCACGTCGTCGAGATGTCCGACGAAGGTCGGCGCGGGCCCCTGCGCGTCGAGCGTGACCGCGCCGGGCACGCGTCCGACCGCGGCCCGGTCGTGCGCGACGGCATCGAGCAGCGCAGCGATCGGCGGCTCGCCCTCGCCGCGCAGGCAGCAGTCGATCGCGCCGCCGGCGTGCTGCAGGACCTCCTGGGCGGTGAACGAGACGCTGTGGCCGCCCACGAACACGAACGCACGCGGCAGCCGGGATCGCGTCTCCCTCGCGAGATCGATGATCTCCGGCACGTTGGCGAGGTAGTTGCCGGAGAACGCGATCACGTCCGGCGCCCATTCGTGGAGCACCCGGAAGTAGTCGGCATGCGATTCGACCTGGAGGTCGATCAGGCGGACGGAATGCCCGGCGTCGCGTGCGGCGGCCGCCACGAGCTCGAGACCCACCGGCTCCAGGCGCAGGAAGATCTTCGAGTACATGAGACAGCTCGGATGAACCGCGAGGAACCGCATTGCTTCCCCCCCTGCGCCCGTCGTGAGTGGCGTCCGCTCTTACGTCAGCCGACCACCCATTGCCATCGCGGGTCGGGGAACGGGGGGCGGCCGCCCGCGCCTCAGTCACACCAGACTGACGCCTGGCCGTAGCAGCGATTCATCATGTTGCCGTAGCCGTCCTGCATCCATTGCCAGCTGCAGGAGCCTCGCTGGGCGCCGGCACCGACGAACGGGCTCGGCACGCCGCCCGAATTTGCGCACGCCTGCTCGCTCCAGTACGACGCGATCGCGATGGCGGAATTGCAGCAATCCCGCTTGCTGGCGTACACCCAGCCGGTGTCGCCCCAACCCGGGTACTCGGTCGCTCCGGCATGGCAGGCGAGGGCGAGCAGGAGGACGATGGCGAGGGTCGTCGCGTGCCGGGCGCGCTGCATGCGTGGGGCCGGAGCGTAGCAGAATGATGGCGACCGTGGCCATGATGGCGCATGCCCGCCGAAGTGGGGGAGGTCGGGAGGTGAGGAGGTGGGCGGCCGCGCTGCTGGTCCTCCTCGCCGCGGGCTGTGCGCACCGCCGTCCCGCGCCGCCGGCGGAGATGTCGGGGTTTCTGGACGACTACAGCCTCCTGCGCGAAGGCGGCACGAACGAGCTGGGGCTCGTGTATCGCAACCCCAAGGCCGACTGGCATGCGTACAACAGCGTGCTGCTCGAGCCGGTGACGCTCTGGCGCAGCGGCCGCAAGTCGCTCGAGCCGGTGCCCCAGGAGGATCTCCTCCGCCTCGTCACCGACTTCCAGAGCGCGGTGCGGACGCGGCTGGGCGAGGACTTCCGGTTCGTCGACCAGCCAGGGCCAGGGGTGATGCGGATGCGCCTGGCGATCACCGCCGCGCGGGCCGCCGACCCGGTGCTGGACGTGCTCACGGCGTCGCGCGGCACGGGTCGTCCCCACCCGGCGGGCAGCGGCGCCCTCGACCCCGAGACGCGGCGGTTCCTCGAATCGGCCGCCATCGAGGGAGAGATCCGCGACGCCCAGACGAACGTCCTGCTGGCCGAGGGCGTCCACCGCCGCCGCCCCGACGCGCCGGCGTTCGAGACCTGGGCGGACGTCGACCGCGCGTTCGCTTTCTGGGCCGACCGGGTCTCCGCGCGGCTCGAGAAGCGCACCGGCGCGCGTTGAGCGGGCGCGATCGCGCTCGTCGACAGACGGAGGGGAGTTTGACTATAAGGCGCCCTCGAGGGCGACTGCGGCTCCCAGCCGCGGCGAAGGAGGGAAGGCATGCGACGGTCGACGCTGTGGGCATTGGGGGTGCTTCTCGTCGGGCTGATTGCGATCGGTGCGGTGCCGCACGGCGCGCTGGCCGCCGAGCCGGGCCTGAACCGGATCACCCAGGTCCAGCCCGGGATGACGATGCTTCAGGTGCTGCAGACCCTCGGACCGCCGAGCGACATCGTCGGGCACACCTTCTACTACAAGGATCTCGGGAAGGTGATCTTCGCCTCCAAGGCCAGCCCCCTCGACAGCACCAAGGTCGAGAAGATCGAGCCGAGCCTCATCCAGAATCCGGTGCCCTGAGCGAGCGGCCGGGAGGCGAGCCGGGGCGTCGGTGCGGGGGCGTAAGGGTCGCCGTCTCCGCTCAGGGTCCTCGCCCCATGCGCGCCAACGAGTTCGGCGCGCCGCATCGGGGAGTCGCGGGCGCGCGCAAGAGGCTGCGGATTCGCTCTGACGACGACCCCACGCCCATTGTGCCATCGGGGGCGGCTGCGACTACGCTGGCGCGCAGCCAGCTACATCTCGTACGCCTCGCGGATCTCCCTCATCCAGGGCGAGACGCGACCCGGGAAGGCGACCGTGACCCTCGAGCGCGGTGGAGCCACCGTCGTAATCCGGGGAGTGCCCGCGCGGGTCTGCGACAACTGCGGCGAGGAGTATCTCGACGAGACGACGACGGCGGAACTGCTCAAGACCGCCGACGCCGCGGCGCAGGCTGGCGTGCAGGTGGATGTGCGCGACTACGTCGCGGCGTAGGCGGCTGCTGATTCCGATGAAGCTGAGGGTTCAATCCGAAGTAAGTCAATCACCCGACGCTCCGCGTGCGGTGGCCTGAGACGGCCATGGCCTCGTGGGCTGGCGTCCCGGCGTTCACGAGGTTCGTCACCGCGGAGTGCCGGGTGTTGTGGAACACATAGCCGCCTGCTTGCGGCCGATGGGAAACCCGGCCTTCTCGCACGCGGTCTCCCACGCGCGCTTGAAGTCGCCGAGGCAGCCGTACTCCTTCGACGGCTTGGCACGGGCCCGCACCGCGGTCCGTGGAAGACGTGCGGGCAGTGCGGACGGCGCCCGTGCTCGAAGCGGTCTGGATGATGTCGAGGGGACGTCCCGCGAGCGGCAGGACATGCGGCTCGTTCTGCTTGGTGTCGGTGGCCTGCCAGGTGAGCACCCAGCCCTCGGCGTCCAGGTGCGTCCAGGTGGTGCGGGCAAGCTGCTGCTTCCGGGTGCCGAAGAGGTAGGCGAACTCGAAGAACTCGCGCAGCTCGGTGGTCGGGAGGTGCCTGTGGATCGCTTCGAAGACGTCGCCCGTGAGGTAGCGGGCGCAGGGACTCGCCTCCCGCAGGAAGAGGTCGGTGAAGTCGAGGCGGGCGGGATCGAGTCGCAGCTTGCCGAGCCGATAGCCCCTGCGAAGGATTGCCAGACGACGGTTGACGGTGGCCGGGCTGGTGCCTCCGTGCTGCCCGCCCTGCGTGAGGGCAGATAGGCGCGATGAAGTGCCGATGAAGGGCCTTTTTCCGCGAAGGCTTACCGAACACCCCAACTCGGACGTTGACACCGCGCCGAGCCTACTGCCTTGTCTCGACGGACGCCTTGCTCCGACTGAGCTGAACGCTACCCGCAGGGCCGGCAGTCGGGCAATTGCCGGACTTGTACAATCCGGGATGGGGAGCACCCTCCCGCGCATCTTGCTGCTTTCTATGACGTTGCGCTATGAACCCCGACTCAGTCACGTCCCGTGATGCACGGGAGCGATGCAGAGGAGGAAGACCATGAACAAGGCCGAGCGCTCGACAATGTATTGCGAATACCTCAAGCGGGAAGGATACCGCCCGATCGTTGATGAGGAGGGCGATGTCATGTTCAAGCACGAAGGGCGCACATTCTTTCTTCTTATCGACAATGAGGATGACATCTACTTCCGCCTGGTGCTTCCAGGGATCTTCTCGTGTGACAAAGAGGAAGATCGCCCCGGAGTCGAGCACGCCTGCATGATGGCGACGGCCAAGACCAAAGTCGCCGCAGCGTACCTGCAGGACACTCAGGTGTGGGTGTCTGCCGAACTGTTGATTTCCCCGCCCACGGCGTTCGAGAATGTCTTCCAGCGTTCCCTGGGCATCGTTGACGCCGGGGCAAGAAACTTTGCTGACGCGTTCCGGGAGTGGCTGGCTAACCACGTGTAGCTTGCGCGTACGTACCACCACAGCCCGTTCTGATGAAAGAGATACCGAGCAGTGGTGATGTCTTCATCAGCTATTCCAGCGCCAACCAGGCGCAGGTGGATCAGATCACTGCCGCCCTGCGTAGCGAAGGATTGACGTACTGGCTAGCGCCGGAGAGCATCGCGGCCGGTGACATATGGCCACAAGAGATCGTCGCGGGCATCCGAGGTTCACGCCTTGCGCTTCTCGTTGTGTCCGACGAGTTCTGCGCTTCCCGCCATACGCCACGGGAGGTCACCCTTGCTGACAACTACCAGCTTCCACTGCTTCCGATTCGCCTGTCTAGTACCAATCTGCCGCAATGGCTCCAGTACTACCTGTGTAACTGCCACTGGGTCGACGCTTCAGGGTGCGATCTCCAGCAATGTCTGCCAGCCCTCGCCAACGCCGCACGCAGCTATGTGCGAACGCTCCGCGCGACGCGTCGAACGACGCCTCCGATCCCGGACGGCTGCGTGTCTGCAGAGAGCCTCGGTGTTCGGCCACGTGGCCCGCTGCTACGGCTTGTGACGGGGGACCTTCCAGCTGCCTTGGTTTCCTCGGATAGTCCGAGTGTCCTCTTGATGCCCCACAACGAGTTCATCCCGCTCCTGGGTAGGGAGACGGAGGTGCACGACTTCACGGTTCGCTTGAAGGACGCCGGGAGTTTCCGCTGGTGGGCGCTTCTCGGGGAAGCGGGAATGGGGAAGACGCGGTTGGCCCGCGAGTTCATTGGACACGCCATCAAGATGCACTGGCACGCGGGGTTCCTGGGGATCGAAGACCTTCACAGCTTCGTATCGCATCCGGAATTCCAAGCCTGGCGGCCTTACGTGCCAACCCTGATCGTCGTCGACTATGCCGCGGGACATGCACTCAATCTCAAGCGTCTCACATCACACCTGACCGCTCTCGAATCGGAGCACATCGATGGAGTTGACGCGAAGGTTCGGCTTCTCCTGATCGAGCGCCACGGAAGCACCGAAGCTGGTTGGCTGCGAGATCTCCTGCAGAGCCCACAAGGCGTCGAACGAGAGCTATTCTCTCGCACCTGCCATCTCGATGACCTGGAGCTCCGCCCCCCCTCGCTGGATGGACGGAGCGTAGCGGATGCTCCTGAGACGAGCAGGGAAATCATCCTGGCAACCTTCAAGTCATGGGCCCGGAGATACGGGCGCCCCGCACCGGACCTCCCAGACCTAAGTAGCCGCGACTGGCTGATGATTCAGTCAAATACGTTGAACCGACCCCTCTATCTGCAGATGGCCGCGATCAGTGCCTGCGAGGCGATGTCTGCCGAAGATCTTCCCACCTGGGGAAGGGGAAAATGTCTTAGGGATGCCATCAACCGTGAGCGAACATACATCGGCCAAGCTTGCCGAAACGCCGAGGAACGCGATGCGATCGAACGAATCGCTGGCATCTTGTGCGTAACGGGGATGGGGGCGTCGGGGCGTGCGGATTGGATGCGGGAGGTGGCGGACGAGCTAGCAGCGTTGGGCGTAGGGGTAACCGCGTATAGCGAAGAGACGCGACGAAGAACGATCTTTCGGAAGCCGGAAGCGACGTCCGAGGAGGCCACTAGTCTCATCCAGCCGGACATTCTGGGCGAAGGCTTCGCAGCAACCGTCCTACCGACCGAATCGGACAACCCTCCGGTCGGTGCTCTACGGCGGGCGGTCGCGATCGGCGGTCTTTCTGCCTGGGGCAATCTCATCCGTATGGTACAGGACCTCCACGGCATCGAAGTCAGCGACGAGTCCGGGAGCCGCCGACTCTTATTCAAGGGAATTGAAGACTGGCTACTCCCCTTGCTGGAGTATGCCCCCCCAGAACATCTGCGCCGTATCCTGGCCCTCTTGCCAGAGCGTTCCGCGTCGCTCAACCCCGTGGGAATCCGCGCAGCGGAACTTCTACTGGGCAACATCGACAGCGACTCCCGATGGGAACGCGCTGAGTGTCTGCTCGCCCTTGGAATGCACCGCGTTTGGGGGGGGAAGGGCAACGCGCGATCCACGAAGGCCGCGGAAGGCGAGCTTCGCGAGGCAACTACATTGCTCGCCAGTGCGCAGGTCTCCGGCGAAACGGCCGAGTCCCACCTCCAAGGGGCACGCGCTCACCGGCTTCTTGGGATGGTGCTCTCGGATCAGAATGACACCACCGGTGCAATTCGCGAATCCACCTTGGCTGGCTTCCGCGCCCTCGGCGAGATCGTAGAGCCTGCACGCATGGAAGCTGATGTCCGAAGGCTGCTCGACGCTCAGCCACCGGACCTACCGGCCCTCGCGGTAGAGTTTGCCAACGCCCTCAACAATCTTTCGATCGACCTCCGCTTCAGCGGCCGATATGGTTTGGCGATTCGCTGCGCTCGCGCCGCAGTGTCGACTGGCGAGATCCTGGTTGCCGCTGGGCACCGGGGCTATCTCCCATACCTCGGTAGATACGCAAACAACCTCGCGATCGCCCACGAGCTTCGGAGAGAGCCAACCGATGCGCTGGAGGCTGCCCGGCAAGCGGTTCAGCTTGCGCTGAACGAGACCCGCCCGGATCAATTCAGGTCCCTTGGGCTCTGCCTGGATCATCTCTTTACATTGGAAAAGGCAGAGCGCACTTGGTCAGCCGCTCATCTAACCGCCTCGCGCGCCGTCCGTGTGTACAAGGAACTGTTCCAGCGAGCCCCAGAGCAGTACAGCGCTTCTTTGATCCGCGCACAACGAAGACTTGCACAAGCGCAACGCAACGCGAGCGTTGATGGTCTCGGTCAAGACTTGGATGCGGAGACCGATGCCCTTCTAGAAGCGGAACTCCACTCGGGTCGCATCTCTGTTGCGGAGGCCGCCGCTTCGTGGAGACAACCCGCGTTTCCCCGCGAGGTATCCGATCCCCACGCATTGGGTGTAATAGAGCATGGGAAGGCAATGGAGTTCGGCGATGCGGGGGAACGGGAGCACGCCGCAGAAGCTGCACGGCTTGCCGTCCTTCATTTCAGAGAAGCCGCGGCGCCGACGGCTCTTTCACGGGATCCCTACCGATGGGCCTGCAGGCACTGCGACCTCGCTAGCGCACTGGTACTGATGGGCGACTTTGGGCGAGATCAGGCGGCCTTGCACCAGGCCATCCAGCTCGCGGACCACCTCCTTTCCCAATTCAACCGACAACAGGAAAACGTGGCGTTTGTCGTAGGAGCCACCCTGGACAACCTCGGCCACGCACAGTTCCGACTCGGGACCATGACCGGAGATGCCGCGCTTGTCCGCAAAGGCGTTGCCACTCTTCGCGAAGGCGTCGCACATCTCCGAGCGCACGGCTTCGAGAGCGCAGCCGATTCGACAAACAGGCTCGTGCGATCCGCCGAGACTGCATTGGATGAAATGGAAGCATAGGCATTTCGCCGCTGTCGCGACCTGGACTCGCGCTCTCTGGGCTGTCATCCTCGGGCGGCGCTGGACAACGACGGCGAAACGTCGCAGCGTGTCGTCCGATGCGAGCGGCGTTGCCGGGTCTCGTGGTGGTCGTGTGCGTGCTCGGAGCGACGGCGTGCGGGCTCATGGGCGGCACGTCGACGTGCCCCGGGCCGCGGCAGTTCTACCTCACCAAGTCGCCGGTCCAGGGCAATCAGGTGCTCACCTCCTGCGCCGCCGGGTTCCACATGGCATCGCGCTTCGAGATCGCGAACCTCTCCGGCGTCGTCTACGACTCGAAGCGCGGCGCCAGCAGCGCCGACTCGGGATCCGGACCGCCGAGCGCGGCGGCAACCTACTCGTCGTCCGGGCCCTCGGGGTGGATCCGCACCGGGGGCGATGCCCGCTACACCCGGCCCGCGGACGCGGCCGGGTCGGGATCGGCCAACTGCGCGGTGTGGACGAGCAGCAGCCACGACGCCTACGGAACGGTGGCGACCCTGAAGGACCGGTTCGCGACCGACGCCGGCGCGCCCGCCCTGTGGGACGGCCGCGACGAGCCCTGCGACGTACCGCATCCGGTGTGGTGCGTCGGCGACTTCCCCGCCACCGCAAGCGAGCCGGAGCGGCGTCAGGGATGGGGTCACCGCCGCCACGGAGAAAGTGCCGGGCTCGTGCCCGGCGGCGGGTGAGCCGTGGCCCCCCGGCGCCAGAATTCCCGCCGCCCGTCGTGCGTCTAACCGTGAACCCGATGCTCGACGACGCCTCCCGCTCCCTCCTGCTGTGCGCGCTGCTCGCGATGGTCGGACCGCCCCCCGCCACCGCGGCCGATCCGGCCGCCGCGGTGGCGAGCGACGGGAACGCCTTCGCATTCGATCTCTACGCCCGGCTCCGCTCCGCGCAGCCCGGCAACCTCTTCTTCTCGCCGCAGAGCATCTCGACCGCGCTTGCCATGACGTACGACGGGGCACGCGGCGACACGGCCACCGAGATGGCGCGCACGCTGCACTTCTCCCTGCCCCAGGACCAGCTTCCGGCGGCGTACGCGGCGCTCCTTGCCAAGCTGCAGGGGCCCGGCGGCGAACGCCCCTACCGCCTGTCCGTGGCCAACCGGCTCTGGGGACAGCGCGGGACCACGTTCCTGGAGCCCTTCCTGACGACGACCCGGAAGTACTACGGCGCCGAGCTCGGCCTGGTCGACTTCATGAAGGACGCGGAGTCGGCGCGCGCCGAGATCAACGGCTGGGTGCGCAAGCAGACCGCCGACAAGATCGGCGACCTGATCCCGCCCGGTGTGCTGGGTCCCGCCACGCGCCTGGTCCTCGCGAACGCGATCTACTTCCAGGGCACCTGGGCGCGGCAGTTCGCCAAGAGCGCCACGCACGACCAGCCGTTCCACGCCGCCGCCGACCGGACGGTGACCGTGCCGCTGATGTTCGGGAAGGTCCGGGCGGGCTACGCCGCCCACGCCGACGCCGGGCTGAAGGTGCTCGAGCTGCCCTACCGGGGCGACGACCTGACGATGCTGATCCTCCTGCCCGATGCGCCCGACGGGCTGCCGGCGCTCGAGGGCCGGCTCACGGCCGAGGCCGTCGGCGGATGGACCGGCGGCCTCGCCCGGAAGGACGTCCTGGTCTATCTGCCGCGCTTCTCCGTCGAATCGCGCTTCGCGCTCGCGCCGACCCTCGGCGCCATGGGCATGCCGCTCGCGTTCTCCGACACCGCGGATTTCTCGGGGATGAACGGCCAGCGCGACCTGTCCGTCTCGGCGGTGGTGCACAAGGCCCGGGTCGACGTCGACGAGGAGGGCACCGTGGCGGCCGCCGCCACCGGCACGGTCATGGCGCTGACCGCGGCTCGCGAGGAGCCACCGGTGTTTCGCGCCGACCACCCCTTCGTCTTCCTCATCCGGCACAACCCGACCGGCGCGATCCTCTTCCTCGGTCGCGTGGTCGATCCGAAGAGCTGACCGCCACCGGAGATCCACCCGAGCTCGAGAAGGAGCCCGGGCCGATCCGCGCATGGGAGCAGTGGCGCGGAATGGCAAGACGAGCCGGCGCTTGAGATGCAATACCGAGGCAGCGTAGAGGGAGCGACCATGCACTCCGGCACGCGTGCACTCATCCTGTTGGCCATCCTCGGGCTGCCGATTGCGCTTCGGGCGCAGACCTTCACGGGCGGCACCAAGCCCTATGTTCTCCAGGGTAAGCTCGCGAAGGATCAGAGCGCAGCCCAGCAATCTGGTTGGTTCCCGGTCTCGATCGGCATCGCGGACCATCCCGACACGCCGGTGCGATGGGTTGGCCTCTCGTCGTTCATGCCGTGGGACGACGACCCCTTCGAGGGTCGCGAGGTGATGCGCAGGCTGCTGCCCGACCAGCCGACGCTGCTGGTGAGCGGGCCGCCGGGGCTCCTGTCGCAGCTCAAGAACGCTCCCGTCGGCAACAAGGTGGTCCTGCGGGGCATGCTCGTCCCCGAGTCGCGAAACTTCATGCTCTCCGGCGTGCAGGTCATGCCGGCGGGCACGAAGATGCCGAAGTGAGAGGCGGGATCATGCGCACACCCATCCACGTTGCCCGCCTCGCGTTCCTCGCCTTCCTCCTCCTGCTCCCGCTCACGCCCCGCGCCCAGGAGGTCCTCGACCAGGGCTCGCTGGTCTGGGGCATGAAGGGCACGCTCGTCGCGAACAAGCAGGCGGCGAACGACACCGGCTGGACGGGCGTCTCGCTCGGCTTCACGGGCCAGAACGACAACAAGGTTCGCTGGATGGGCGCCGTGCACGCGAGCATCTTCGGCGGCGACACCTTCGACGCCTGGTCGTACGTCAACAAGGTGTCGCACTACGAACCCACCTTCCTGGTGGTCGGGCCTCCCGATCTCGCCAAGAAGCTGATGGCGCTACCGGATGGCAGCCGCGTCGCCCTGGAAGGCGTGCTCGACCCCCGCTCTCGCAACCTCCTGCTCGATGCCGTCAAGCCGCTGCCGGCGCCGGCCGCCGCTGGCGGCTAGAGACACCGGCGAGGCCTGGCTGCGGCCGGTCCTCGCGTCGTCGGGCGTCTGATGGGGAGCGAGCCCGGCATGCCGGCAGAGGCGAATCCGAACGAGACCCTCACCGGCGGGGCAAGTCCAGCCCGCCCGGGCACCACGGAACCGCGGTCGCCCCGCTTCGGTGTCCTCCTGGTCGCGATGCTGGCGGAGCTGACGGTCGGACCGTTCATCATCATGGCCACCGGCACGCTGCTGATCGCCAGGCTCCTCGGGATGATCGTCCTGGTGGCGGCATTGTTGGTCGTCGGAGCGCATGGCACGGCCGTCTTCCTGTTCGTCGGCGCCCTGATCTTCCATCTCGCCTCGATGGCGTCCGACGCATCCGTCGTCGCCGCCCTTGCGGAGGCGTTCCGGTTCGTGTTCCTCACCTACGTCCTGGCGCTGATCCTGAGGCGCGTGCTGCGCGACCGGAGGGTCACGCTGGACACGGTGGCGGGCGCGGCGTGCGCGTATTTTCTTCTCGGCGTGATCTGGGGGGAACTCTTCCTGCTGGTCGAGCGCTGGCGCCCCGGCTCCTTCGCGGTCCCGAGCACGTGGATGGTCGGCAGCGCGCGCGACCTGCGCTCGTCGCTCACCTACTTCAGCTTCGCCACCCTCACCACGGTCGGCTACGGCGACATCCATCCCACCGACCCGGCGGCGGGAAGCCTGTGCACCGCCGAGGCGCTGATCGGCCAGCTCTACCTGGCGATCATGATCGCGCGCATGGTCGGCCTGCACACCTCGCAGCGCAGCGGCTGACGAGCTGTACCGTGCATAACCGGCCACTACGCGACCCGTCGCTCATCGCGTGCCCCGATTGCGACCTCCTGCAGCGCCTCCCCGAGCTCGCGCCGGGGGCATCCGCCCGCTGCCCCCGGTGTGACCGGGAGCTGTGGCGCCGGCGCGAGGACTCCCTCGACCGGACGCTCGCGCTGACGCTCGCGGCTGCCGTGCTCTACGTCATGGCGAACGCCGTTCCGATGCTCGGGCTCTCGGCCGTGGGGCGCCAGGCCTCCACCACGGTGCTTGGCGGCGTCCAGCAGCTCTGGACCGACGGGCAGCAGGTCGTCGCCGTGCTCGTGCTGTTCGCGGCCGTCGTTGCGCCGGCGCTCCAGATCGGATTCCTGCTCATGATCGTGCTCGGGGTGCAGCGTGTCCACCCGCCGAGATGGGTCGGGACACTGCTGCGTCACCATCCGACCACGCGCATCTGGAGCATGATCGAGGTCATGCTGCTCGGCGTTCTCGTCGCGCTGATCAAGATCGCGGACTACGCGACGGTGGTCCCGGGCGTCGCGCTCTTCGCGCTCGGGGGGCTCGTCTTCCTCCTGGCCGCGATGCAGGCGAGCTTCGATCCGCGTGAGGTGTGGAACCGGGTCGAGTGGGCAGCGGGCGGGGACCGGAAAGCCGAGGTGACGCCATGAGCACGAGCGCGCTCACCGCGATGCAGCAGGGCCTGCAGAGCTGCGAGACCTGTCGTCTGGTCTCGCGTCCTGCACCCGGTGAGGACGAAGGGCGCTGCCCGCGCTGCGACGAGGCGCTCGACTTTCGCAAGCCGGGCAGCCTCCAGCGGACGACGGCCTACGTGCTGGCCGCGGCGATCTGCTACATCCCGGCCAATCTCCTCCCGGTGCTCACGACCACCACGGCGGCAGGGGCCGAGTCCGACACCATCCTGCAGGGCGTCGTGCTCCTCTGGTCGCCGACCGGCTGGCCACTCTCGCTCATCGTGCTCGTCGCCAGCATCATGATCCCGGTCGGGAAGATCGTCGCGCTCGCCTACCTGCTGCTCACCGTCAGGCGGGGCTCGATCGAGAGCAACGAGCAGCGTATCCGGCTTTTCCGGATGGTGCGGTTCATCGGGCGCTGGTCGATGGTCGACGTGTTCGTCGACACCTTCACCGCCGCCCTCGTCCAGCTCCAGCCGCTCATGTCGGTGGAACCGGCTCCCGGCCTGTTCTTCTTCGCGGCCGTGGTGGTCTTGACGATGCTCGCCGTCGAGTCCTTCGACCCGCGTCTGATCTGGGACGTGGCAAGCGCGAGAGAGGTTCAACATGCCTGAGGGCAACATGGTTCCCGAATCGAGGGCCGTCAGCCGGAAGAAGACGCGGCTCTCCCTCGTCTGGGTCATCCCCATCGTGGCCGCCATCGCGGGCGCCTGGGTCGCCGTGACGAGAATCCTCGGTGAGGGCCCGAAGATCACCATCGTCTTCAAGTCGGCGGAGGGACTCGAGGCCGGCAAGACCCAGATCCACTACAACGGGGTCACCGTCGGCACCATCTCGGCCATCCGGCTGTCGGACGATCATCGGACCGTGATCGCCGCCGCGCAGATGGCGCCCAAGACGGAGGATTTCCTCGTCGACGACACGCAGTTCTGGGTCGTGCGCCCGCGCATCACGGGCGCCACCGTGTCGGGGCTCGGGACGCTCATCTCCGGGGCGTACGTCGGCATGGAGATCGGCGCGTCGAAGCGGGGGAAGCGCGAGTTCGTGGCGCTCGCCACGCCGCCGGTGGTGACGGGCGACGTCCCCGGCCGGTTCTTCGTGCTCAAGACCCCCGACCTGGGATCGCTCGACGTCGGGACGCCGCTCTACTTCCGGCACCTCGAGGTCGGCCAGCTCGCGGCCTATGCGCTCGCCGACGACGGCAAGTCCCTGAACGTCCGCGTCTTCGTGCGTGCGCCCTACGACCAGTACGTCACGCCGGAGACCCGTTTCTGGCAGGCGAGCGGCATCGACATGTCGCTGTCCGCCAGCGGCCTCACCGTTCAGACGCAATCGCTGCTCTCCATCCTCGTCGGCGGCATCGCCTTCGAGACGCCCGCCACCGGCATCGTCGTCGCGGCGGCCGAGCCCGAGACCGAGTTCCGCTTGTTCCGGGATCGCGAGGAGGCGTTCAAGCTGCCTGCCCGCAACCCGCAGAGCTACCTGCTGGTCTTCAACGAGTCGGTGCGCGGGCTCGAGCCCGGCGCTCCCGTGGAGTTCAAGGGGATACGGATCGGGGAGGTCACCGAGATGCACGCACAGTTCGACGCCAGCACGTACCAGTTCTCCGTGCCGGTGATCGTCCGGGTGGATCCTACGGCCCTCGGCGTCAAGTTCGTCGGCGAGAATCCCGAAGCGAATACCGGCGCCATCCACCGACGCATCATCGACGCCCTGGTGGCGCGAGGGGCGCGCGCCCAGCTCCGCTCGGGCAGCCTGCTGACCGGAGCGCTGTTCGTGGCGATCGACGTCTTCCCCGATACGCCCCGCGCGTCGGTGGACTGGTCCCAGGATCCGGCGCAGTTCCCCACCGTTCCCGGCGAGGTCGCGGCGATCGAGGCGAACGTCGTCAGCATCATCAAGAAGATCGATCAGATGCCGATCAAGGGGATCGGCGACGATCTCCGGAAGGCGCTCGCCGGGGTCGATCAGACGATGGTCAGCGCCCGCGGCACGCTGGGCAATGCCGACCGGACACTCGACACGGCTGACAAGCTCATCGAGCCCAACTCGCTGCTGGGTGCGGCGCTGGGCGACACCCTCCAGGAGGTGAACCGCGCGGCCCGGAGCCTGCGCGTGCTCGCCGACTATCTCGAGCGCCATCCTGAAGCGCTCCTGCGCGGCAAGCCCGGGGAGGCGAAGTGATGAAGGGCCCCATCGGCGGACACGTGGTCGTGCTCGCGCTCGTCGCGCTGGCCGCGACGGGCTGCGGACGGACGGCGATCTCGCGCTTCTACACCCTGGACCCCGTGGCGACGCCCGATGCCGGCCCGCTGGCGAGCTACGCCATCGTCGTGGGGCCGGTGTCCGTCCCCGCGGCCGTCGACCGGCCGGAGTTCGTGGTCCAGGTGGCGCCGAACCGGGTCGCGCTCGACGAGTTCAACCGCTGGGCCGGCCCGCTGGACGAGAGCATCGCACGCGCCGTCGCCGGCAACCTCGCGGCGCTGCTCGGGACACCGCGGGTGGCCACGGCCCCGCTGGCGAACTTCGATCCCGCCTTTCGAGTGACGATCGACGTCCAGCGCTTCGACTCGATCCCCGGGCATGAGGTGCTGGTCGATGCGGTGTGGGTCGTGCGCAAGGCGAAGGGCGGGGACACGCGCTCGGGCCGGACGGTCGCGCGGGAGGCGGTGGCGGACCAGAGCTTCGACGCGCTCGCCGCCGCGCACAGCCGCGCGCTCGCGACCATGAGCGGCGACATCGCCACGGCGATCCGGGCGGAAGCGGCCGGGGGGTCGTAGCCCCTGTCGGCGGTGCGGAGTGCGAGCGCAGCAGGAGAGTGGACCTGCCTTCAAAGGAGCACAGCGCATGAAACAGGACCCGAGAGAGATCGGCGTCGTCGCGGCAGTCGCGGCATTTCTACTCGTTACGATGCTGGCCACTGCGCCGGTCGCGGCGCAGCAGGTCACGGGCGAGTTGGGTTCGCCCAGCGCCACCACCACCATCAGCGGCGAACAACTTCCGCCGCCCGATCCGACATTCGGCGGGGTGATCGCGGAGAAGGCCTCGGAGTCGAAAGCGTGGTGGCCGCCACGCGTCGTGCCGCCCAAGAGC
Source organism: uncultured delta proteobacterium (assembly GCA_963815115.1). GTDB lineage: Bacteria > Desulfobacterota > Binatia > DP-6 > DP-6 > CAVQLX01. The sequence goes on from CAWFFN010000009.1 coordinate 1,198,632, forward strand.
GCGCCCAACATCCTGCTCATCATGACCGACGACGAAGGGTTCGGCGCGCCGAGCACGTTCGGCGGTGTCATCGAGACGCCGGCGCTGGATCGCCTCGCCAAGAACGGGCTGCGGTACACGCAGTTTCATTCCACGTCGCTGTGCTCGCCGACGCGCGCCGCGCTGATCACGGGACGCAACCATCACGTCGAGGGCTTCGGGGTCGTGGGCGAAGCCGCAACGGGGTTCCCGGGGTACGATTCGGTCATCAGGAAGGACGCCGGCACGATCGGCACGATCCTGAAGGAGAACGGGTACGCGACCGCGTGGTTCGGCAAGGACCACAACACGCCCTTCTACCAGTCGAGTCAGGCCGGGCCGTTCGATCAATGGCCCATCGGGATGGGCTTCGACTATTTCTACGGGTTCGTCGGCGGCGACACCAGCCAGTGGCAACCGAACCTGTTCCGCAACACGACGGCCATCTATCCCTTTCAGGGGAATCCCGGCTGGAATCTGACCACGGCCATGGCCGACGACGCGATCCAGTACATGAAGCAGCTCAAGGAGATCGCGCCCGACAAACCGTTCTTCGTCTACTACGTACCGGGCGGCACACACGCGCCGCATCATCCGACGCCGGAGTGGATCAAGAAGATCGGTGACCAGCACCTGTTCGACGGCGGCTGGAACAAGCTGCGCGAGACCATCTTCGCAAACCAGCAACGGCTCGGCGTCATCCCCGCCGACGCGAAGCTGACCCCGTGGCCGAAGGACTTGCCGGAGTGGGATTCGCTCAGCTGGGATGAGAAGAAGCTCTTCATCAGGCAGGCAGACGTCTACGGAGCGTATCTCGCGTACACCGACCACGAGATCGGCCGGGTCATTCAGGCCGTCGAAGACCTGGGCGAGCTCGACAACACGTTGATCATCTACATCAGCGGCGACAACGGCTCGAGCGCCGAGGGCATGCTCAACGGGACACCGAACGAGTTCACCACCTTCAACGGGGTTGCCGTGCCGGTGAAGGACCAGTTCCTCTGGTACGAGTTCTGGGGATCGGAGCGGACCTATCCGCACTTCGCGGCCGGCTGGGCGTGGGCGATGGACACGCCGTTCAAATGGGTGAAGCAGGTCGCATCGCATTTCGGCGGGACGGCGCAGGGCGTCTGCATGTCCTGGCCCGGTCACATCACGGATATCGGCGGCATCCGCAATCAGTTTCACCACATCATCGACATCGTGCCGACGATTCTCGAGGCGACCGGTATCTCCGCGCCCGATACGATCAATGGCATCAAACAGCGCGCCATCGACGGCGTGAGCATGGTGTACACGTGGGACAAGGCGAACGCCGACGCGCCCACCAAGCACACCACCCAATACTTCGAGATGCTCGGCAATCGCGCAATCTATCACGACGGGTGGGTGGCCGCGACGACTCCGGTGAACCTCCCGTGGGAACTGAGCACCGCCCAGCCTCCGGACGTGATCACCGGGTACAAGTGGGAGCTCTACAACATCAACGAGGACGCTACTCAGGCCAACGACCTCGCCGTCAAGATGCCGGACAAGCTCAAGGAGATGCAGGACGTCTTCTACGCCGAGGCGAAGAAGTACGACGTGTTGCCGCTCGACAACTCGACGCTCGCACGCTTCCTCACGCAGCGCCCGAGCCTCACGGCGGGACGAACGGTCTTCACGTATTCGGGCGAGCTCACCGGCGTGCCGGCCAGCACCGCCCCGAACATCCTGGAGAGGTCCTACACCATCACCGCCGAGGTCGAGATTCCCGAGGGCGGCGCGGAAGGCATGATCGTCACCGAAGGCGGCCGCTTCGGCGGCTACGGCTTGTTCCTGAGTAAAGGCGAGCTGGGAATCGGCCGGGGCAAGGTGGTGTTCCTCTACAACCTGCTCGATCTCAAACGAACGGCCTGGGAAGGGCCGGAGCTGAGCCCCGGCAAGCACACCCTCGTGTTCGACTTCAAGATCGACGGCGCCGGTTTCGGCAAGGGCGGCACGGGCGTATTGTCCGTGGACGGCAAGGAAGTGGCCAAGAACTCTCTGGAACACAGCACCCCCATCATGTTCCCCGAAGACGAGGACTTCGACGTCGGGCAAGACACGCGCACCCCGGTGGCGCTCCTCGAGTATCGCTACGATGTTCCGTTCAAGTTCACGGGCACGATCGACAAGCTGACCTTCGACCTCGGCCCGGCGCAGTACACGGAAGCGGAGCGCCAGCAGTTTCCGGCCATTGCCGACCGGGTTGCCCGCGCGAAGGACTGAACGTTCCCGGCGCGATGAAGAAGGTGATGCCGAACCAGCACGGTCCCGCGGACCACGAGCCGGGCCGATCGCAACGGGCGCTATCGGCTGTGCGCTCGCATGTGCAGCCGGGCTCGTTCCCGTTGCTGCTCATCGCAACGCTGCTCCTCTACGTGCTGAACGGGTTGGCGGTCGACTCCAGGGCAGGCAGGATCCTCGTGCAGGGCGCGCGCGTGGGGGTTGCTGGCGCGGGTATCTACGTGCTGAGCGCGAACCGCGTCACGCTGTGGCTCGGGGTTCTCGTCGTGGGACTCCAGCTCACGTTCGTAGCTCGGTTGTGGCCTCTCGATCCGGGGGCCAATCGGGTGTTGCAGGATGCGATCTCGACCGCCTTCCTCTTGTGGGTCGTCGTCGTCCTGCTGCGGGAGGTGTTCCGCTCCAGCACGACGGAGCTGGATGCCGTCATCGGAGCGCTGTGCGGCTTCGTGCTCGTCCTCGAGGCCTTCATGAATCTGCACGGCCTGCTCGAGGCGCTGGAGCCGGGCTCGTACCAGGCAAACGGTCCGCCGCTGTCCTCGCGCTCGGACGCGATGCTGGTCGCCGTCTTCCAGTACTTCAGCACCGTCACGCTGACCACGGTCGGGTTCGGCGACATCGTCCCCATCACGCCAGCCGCGCGGCTCGCGACCGGGCTGGAGGCGATCGTGGGTCAGCTCTACCTCGCGGTCGTGATCGCGACCCTCGTCGGGCGGGTCGCTGCGCGCCGAGGCTGACGGGACGCCCCGGCGGTGCCCGGTACGAGACGGCGAGGCGTCGTGCCGCCGGCACGGGTCCCGAGCCCCACGTGCCGATCGGCAGCGTCAGGAGGATGCCTGCCCTGGCACGTATCGGCTCGGGGCGCTATGTGCACAGCCAAGTGACAGACCAGCAGGCGGTGAAGAGGAGCCGAGGGGCGATGACGAAATCCCGGAAGGCCGCGAGCGCTCCGGTCTCCAACGGACATCCGTCGGACTGCGTCCACTACCGCGAGTACAAGCTGATCCTGCGCCCGGATCGCTTCACGTCGCCCCAGGCACTGCACGAATTCGGCAAGCTCGTGCGCTCGGAAGCGAAGCAGGAAGGGGTCGGGGTCGCGCGCCCGCAGGCAGCAGGCGAGAATCTGCTGCGCGAGATCGTCTTCTACGACACGCCGGCCTTCGACCTCTACGAGCAGGCCTTCATCCTTCGCCAGCGCGCCCAGCACCGGGACGGATGGCCCGTCGGCGACTCGGAGCTGACGCTCAAGTTCCGGCATCCCGAGCTCGATGCGGCGGCGAAGATCGACGTCCGGCCCGCCACGGAGCATACCTTTCGCATCAAGTTCAAGGAGGAAGTGCTGCCGCCGACGGGACGCGCCGCAGGGATGCGGAGCCTCTACTCCCACAACGTCGTGCTCACGCTGCCACCGGAGCACCTCCAGAACGACGTGGAGCGGGCGGCGCGCGTCTTCCCGACGCTGCGTGCCGTCCTCGCCCGCGCCAAGCCGCTCGAGGTGGTCCAGCGCGCGCGCATCACCGAGGTCCTCGACGAGGTGGGCGTTCTCGACTTCGGTCACGGGCTCACGGCCAAGGCCACGGTGGCGCTCTGGCGGACGGGCGTCGTCGGTCCGTCGCTGGTGGGCGAGCTCGCCTACCAGTGTAAATTCGCGCGCGACGAGGACGTGAACGCGAAGGCGCGCAAGCGGGCGGATGCGCTCTACGCGCGGCTGCAGGGGGCGGCGCGCGACTGGCTCGCGCTCGGTGTGACCAAGACCAGCGTGGTGTACGGCCTGGGCAAGACGGCTCCCCGCCACCATGAGTGAGTCGCCGGGCGCGCAGCGCGTCTCACTCGGCTCGATCTTCTGGACCTTCCTCGTCATCGGCGCGACGAGCTTCGGGGGCGGCATGGTCGCCTACCTGCGCGAGATGCTGGTTTCACGGCGTCGCTGGCTGGACGACGACGCGTTCATCACCGCGCTCGAGATCGGCCAGACGCTGCCGGGCCTCAACTCGACGAACATCAGCATCATCGTCGGCGACTCCCTGCGCGGCGTGCCCGGCGCCGTGGCGGCCTTCCTCGGCATCATGCTGCCCGGCACCGTGGTCCTGCTCACGGTCGGCATCCTCTACGGCCTGCAATCGAAGAGCCCGGCGTTCGTCGCCGTGCTCGACGGCGCGGGGGCGGCGGCGGTGGGGCTGCTGGTCGCCGTCACGATCCAGATCGCGCGCAAGGAAGTCGCCGGCGTCGTCGACGTCCTGCTCGTCCTGGTGACGGTGGTCGCCGTCAGCGTGCTGCACGTGGCGCTGCCCATCGTGCTCGCCATCGTCGGGGCGGCTGCGGTGTGGGTGTACCGGCCGGGAGCGCGGGCGTGACCACCCTGCTCCGGCTGCTCGGCGTGTTCGGCCTCCTGTCGGTGCTGGCCGTCGGCGGGGGGCTCGCGGTGCTGCCGGAGATGAAGAAGCTCACCGTCGAGCAGTATCACTGGGTGACCGCCGATCAGTTCGTCGACTTCTACAGTCTCGGGCAGATGGCGCCGGGCCCGAACATGGTCATGGTGGCGCTCATCGGCTACAAGGTGGCCGGTCTCGCGGGGGCGCTCGCCGTCCTGGTCGCGTTCTTCCTGCCGGCCAGCCTCCTGACGTTCGGCGCCAACCGCCTGTGGCATCGGTTCTCCGCGTGGCCCTGGCGCGAGTCGATCCGGCGCGGCCTCGCGCCCGTGACGGTCGGCCTGATGACCGCGGGAGTGATCAGCATCGGCAAGGTGGCGATCGACGCCGTCGGTACGTGCGTCCTCGCGCTCGTCGTCACGGTGATCCTGCTCACCACGCGGGTGAACCCGGCGCTGCTCATCCTGGGGAGCGCCATCGCGGGCTGGGCGCTTCTGCGCTGAACGACGATGCCCTCGCGGGGTCTCGCAGCCTGGCTGCTCGTCGGCGTGGTGCTCGGGCCGACGTTGCGCGCCCGCGCGGAGATCGATCCCGCCTCGGTGCCGATCGATCACCTGCTCGTCGTCTACCTGGAGAATCACACCTTCGACAACCTCTTCGGCCTGTTCCCGGGCGCGAACGGCATCGCGGCGCGCGATGCCGCCGTGCCGCAGGTCGACCGGGACGGGACGCCTTACCCGTGGCTGCCCCGGACGATGATCGCATACCCGTATCCGCCGAAGCTGGATGGGCGCTTCCCGAAGCAGCTCCCGAACCGGCCCTTTCCGATCAACCGCTACATCCCGCTCGATCGGATCGTCGAGATGCCGGTGCACGAGTTCTATCCCAACATCCTCCAGGTCGACGGCGGCAAGAACGACAAGTTCGTCTCGTGGGGCGACAGCGGGGCGCTGCCGATGGGCTACTTCGACACCACGAAGCTGCCGCTCTACCCCTACGCGCGGGAGTTCGTGCTCGCCGACAACTGGTTCACCTCCGCCATGGGGGGCTCGTGGCTGAACCACATGTGGCTCGTGTGCGCTTGCACGCCGGTGTTTCCGAACGCGCCGCGGAAGCTCGTGGCGGAGCCCGTGATGGACGCGTCGGGCCGCATCGTCGGTCTCGAGAAGGGCGGCTCCGTGAGCCCCGACGGCTACGCGGTCGACCATCTCGAGCCGTTCAACCCTCCGTACTCCGCGGGCACGCCGGACGACGAGCGCCTGCCGCCGCAGACGCTGCCCACGATCGGCGACCGCCTGAGCGCGGCCGGCGTCTCCTGGGCCTGGTACTCCCAGGGCTGGGACGACGCGGGCGCCGGGCACCCGGCGCCCTCGTTCACCTTCCACCACCAGGCCTTCGTCTACTTCGCGAACTACGCGCCGGGCACCGAAGCGCGGGCCGCGCATCTGAAGGACGAGAAGGACCTGTGGCGGGCGCTGCGCGACGGCACCCTGCCGTCGGTGGCGTGGTTCAAGCCGCTCGACGTCTACACCGACAACGCCGGCGAGGGCAGCATGCTGGTCGCCGAGAAGCGCATCGTCGAGCTGATCGAGGCGGTGAAGGCGTCGAAGGCGTGGCCTCGGACCGCGATCGTGATCTCGTGGGACGACTACGGCGGCTTCTTCGACCATGTGGCCCCGCCGGTGATCGATCGCTGGGGGCCGTCCAACCGCGTGCCGACGATCATCATCTCGCCGTGGGCGAAGCGCGCCCACGTCGACTCGACCGGCTACGAGACCGTATCGATCCTCAGGTTCATCGAGTGGCGCTGGGGGCTGGCACCCCTGGCGTCGCGCGACGCGAATGCGGCAAATCTCCTCGCCGCCTTCGATTTCGCGCCGCCTCCGGCTCGTGGCGGCACCACCTCACGAGGCAAGCTCGGAGAGCGCTCGAAGCGGTGAATGGCGTGAGATGGCAAGACGCCCTGCCGGTCCCGGGCTATCCCGCCGTGAGAAGGTGGCGACACACAGCGTAAGCGACTAGACTCCGGGGACGATCCGGGGTGCTCGAGCCCGGCAAGGGTCAGGAGGATGAAGATGCATCTCAGGTGCTCCACATCGCGTGCGATCGGCCTGTCCGTGTTCGCCCTCCTGGCGTTTGCCTCGCTGGCGAGCGCCTTGCCGGTCGAGCTCAAGGATCAGAACGGCACCCGGTATTCGATCAACACCCAGGTCGATCCCCTGCTGCGGGATTCGAACGCCTCGGGAGCGATCACCGACGCGACCTACAACAAGGCCGTCACGGTGACCAGCTACTTCGTCGGCTTCACGCCGTTCGGCTTCTTCCTCACCACCTACACGGTTCAGCGACAGATCAACGTCCCCCTGACGAACGCCTTCGCGGGCTTCAACGGGCTCCTCATCACCGGCGCCAACGGTGTCGCGCTGCCCGCGCCCATCGTCTTCAATCCCGGGCAGCCGGCCGCCTCGGACACCGGTTGCATGCAGAATGGCCAGAGCCGGCAGCTCATCTTCGCGACCCAGGGCAGCCCGGCGTTGAACGCCGCCAACCTCTCCGTGACGCGCAAGGTGTTCGTGCCGAACAACTCCGACTTCGTCCGCTGGCTCAACATCGTGACCAACACGGGCTCCACGCCGCAGCAGGTCGGCATCACCCTGGACGGCCTGCTCGGCGCCGGGTCGAACGTCAAGATCGGCACCACCTCGAGCGGCGACACCACCGTCACGGCCGGCGACACCTGGTTCACCAGCGGGCAGAAGGTGCCCCAGGGCACGCACTCCACCCAGCCGACGGTCGGCTTCGTCATCCAGGGCGACGGTGCGACGACGCCGGCCCGCTCGGCCAGCGTCAACAGCGTCGGGCAGGCGATCGTCACCTACACGCCGACGATCCCGGCGGGTGGCACGGTGATCATCATGACGCTCACCACCGTGCAGGGCAACTTCAAGATGGCGAAGAACGAGACCTCGAATCTCGCCGCCCTGCCCTCGGACACCATCAAGTGCATGAGCGAGCTCGAGCTCTCGCAGGTAGTCAACTTCGCGCCCATCACGCCGCCGGTGACCAAGAACGCGACCATCACGCTGAAGTTCAACAAGACGGGACAGGACACGGTCCAGTGGAAGGGCAAGATCACGATCGCCGCCGGCATCAACCTCCAGGGCATCCCCCTCACGGTCGACGTGGGCGGCGCCCGGCAGAGCTTCACGCTCAACAAGAGCGGCAAGGCGAACAACGGCGGCGGCAACAAGTTCGCCTTGAACGCCAACTTGAAGAACGGCGTGACCAAGGCGGGCACGATCAACTTCTCGTTCAACCTGAAGGGGGACTTCCAGAGCCTGTTCGCTCCGTTCGGTCTGACGAATGTGACCCAGAAGAACGTGCCGGTCACGGTGCCGCTGAGCTTCACCGTCGGGACGGCGCAGCACTTCTACGCCACCGATCAGCCGTTCAACTACAAGGCGACCGAGGGGAAGACCGGAACGGCGAAGAGCTCCTGAGCACGCGACGGCCGACGAGGCGCCGGGCTGCACGGATCGTCGCGCTCGGCGCGCTGCTTGCGCTGGCGATCGTCCCGGGGTGCCGCCGCCACGATCGCCCGAACGTCCTCCTCGTCACGATCGACACGCTGCGCGCGGATCGGCTGGGGTGCTACGGCTTCGGCCTGGCGCACACCCCCGCGGTGGACGGTCTCGCGCGCGACGGCGTGCGCTGCGCCGACGTTGCGACCTCGGCGCCGATCACGCTGCCGGCGCACAGCTCGATCATGACCGGGCTCTATCCGCCGGCACACGGCGTCCGCGACAACGGCAACTACGCCCTCGGGCCCGAGGCGGTGACGCTCGCGGAGCGCTTGCAGGCGGCGGGATACCGCACGGGCGCCTTCGTGTCGGCCGCGGTGCTCGCCCGGCGCTACGGCCTCGATCAGGGATTCGAGGTCTACGACGACGACTTCTGGTCGGAGGACGAGCCGCAGATGTTCATGATCCGGGAGCGGCCGGCGTCGCGCACCGCGGACCGCGCCCTGGCCTGGCTCGACGAGCAGCACGACGACCGGAGGCCGTTCTTCCTGTGGGTGCACTTCTTCGACCCGCACCAGCCCTACAACCTGCGCTCGATCGACCTGGCGGCGCTCGCGCCGACGCCGTACGACGCCGAGATCGCCGAGGCCGACCGCGGCGTCGGCCGGTTGCTCGACTGGCTGCGGCAGCACGGCAAGCTGGACGACACGCTCGTCGTCCTCACCGCCGACCACGGCGAGAGCCTGGGCGAGCACGGCGAGCCGACGCACGGGGTGTTCATCTACGACTCCACCGTCCGCGTGCCGCTCGTCTGGCGGCTCCCGCGCGTCTTCCCGTCGGGCCGCACCTACGATGGACCCGTGCGCCACATCGACCTGGTGCCGACGATCCTCGGGATTCTCGGACTCCCGGGGGGCGAGACGACGCAGGGCGCGAATCTCCTCGCCGCGCTCCAGGGACGCACGCCCCCGCCCGACCTCCCCCAGTACGCGGAGGCCCATCTCGCCGAGGAGGGTTTCGGGATGGCGCCGCTGTCCGGCGTGCGCCACGATGGGGCCAAGTGGATCGAGGCGCCGCACCCGGAGCTCTACGACCTGCGCCGCGATCCCGCGGAGCTGCAGAACCTCTATCCCGCGGAGGCGGCGGCCGCGCGCCCGCTCCAGGGTGCGCTCGAAGCCGCCGTGGCCGACAGCAAGGGGCACGCGCTGAGCGCGCCGACGCGGGAGATCGACCGCGAGACCGAGGACATGCTGCGCGCGCTCGGCTACCTCGCGCCGCCCGAGCAGCGCGCCGAGATGGGCGGGATGGACCCGAAGGACGGCATGGCGCTGTACGCGAAGCTGCAGGAGGCTCGCGACCGCGCGCAGCAAGGCGAATGGGACCGTGCCAGGGAGCTGCTCTCGCAGGTGCTCGACACGGCGCCGGAGAACGTCACCGCGCGCAACCTCCTGGCGCTGGCCGCGGTGCGGCGCGGCGACTACGACGAGGCCGAGCGGCAGTACCAGGCATCACTGGCGAAGCAGCCGCGCCAGCACCGCGTCTTCGGTGCGCTCGGCGCCCTCGCGCTCCGTCGTGGCGACCTCGACGCGGGCGAGCGGCGCTTCCACGAGGCCCTCGACCTCGCGCCGAGCTACGTCGAGGCGATGAGCAACCTCGGCTGGGTCGAGGCGGCTCGCGGCAACGAGGCCGGCGCGCAGGCCTGGTACGAGCGCGCCATCGCCGCCGACCCGACCTACCCGCACGTCTATCGGCGACTGGCCGACCTGTACTACGACCGCAAGGACTGGGCGCACGCGCTCGAGTACTACCGCCGTGTGCTGACGGCGCTGCCGCGGTTCTTCGAGGTGCTGATCCAGGCCGGCAACAGCGCGCGCTTCCAGGGCGACACCCGGACGGCGGACGCGTACTACCGCGAGGCCGCCGCCGTGCGCGAGGATTCGTGGATTCCGCCCTACAACCTCGCCTGCCTGCGGGCGCTCACCGGCGATCCGCAGGCGGCGCTGATCCTGCTCGGTCAGGCGATCGACCTCGGGTTCGGGGGTACGACGCTGCTCGAGACCAACGACGACTTCGACACCGTTCGCCCGCTTCCCGGATGGCCCGAGTTGACCGCGAGAGCGAGCCAGGTCGCGCGCGCGAACCGGCGGTGACGCGGGCTCTGCGGCGCTCTTCGCTCGAGGAACGGGGCACGCCTACTGATCGAACGCGAAGATGCGCTTCCAGTCGTTCTTCATGCTGATGACGGTCCAGCCCTTCTTCTTCGCTTCGTCGTAGAGCGCCTGCGTGAAGGTGCCGACCTTCGTGTCGGGCAGCCCCTGGGCGGGCCCGTAGGCATACTCGCGCTGCCCGTCGTCGTGCAGCACCAGCATCTCGAGCCGCGCGCCGTCGCCGGCGCCGGTGTACTCCAGCATCTCCCGGTCGCCCGTCGAGTTGCCGAATGCGGCGTGGGGCCGGCGGCCGATCATCAGGTGGATGCCCTCGGGCTTGCCGGCGTTATTGTCGTTCAGGAGCAGCCTGGGCTCCTTGGTGAGGAACGGCTTGCCATCCTTGTCGTAGCCGTACTTGGTGCCGCCGGCGGTGCCGACGACCTGCTCGGGCGGGATGCCGTACACCCGCTCGGCGTACACGCGCACGAAGTCCTGGCCGCCCCCGGTGACGATGTACGTCTTGTAGCCGTTGGCACGCATGTACTTCAGGACTTCCTGCATCGGCAGGTAGGTGAGCTCGGTGAACGGTCGCTTCCAGCGCGGGTCCCTGGCCGCGTCGAGCCACTTCTTCGCCTCGGCGCGGAACTCCTCCACCGACATGCCGGTGAGCGTCGCGGCGAGGATCTTCTCGAGATCCTTCATCGTGAACTTCGCCATCGCCTCGCGGTTGCCGGACAGCACGGTCTTGAACGGCTCGACCTTCGCGAGCTCCGGCTTCGCCTTGACGACTGCCGGCACCCGCTCCAGGCAGTACACCACCTGCGTGTACATCGGGTGCGACACCCACAGCGTGCCGTCCTGATCGAAGGTGGCGATGCGCTCCTCCGGCGGTACGAACTTTGGGCTGCCCGGCGCCGTGGTCACCTGCACGAACTCGAGGATCGCCTTCTTGACCGCGCCGTCGTTCCAGGAAGGCAGGGGATCGGACTGCGCGAAAGCGTGCGGGCTCGCCAGCGAGGCGACGAGTCCCAACACGGTTCCGAATCGGCGCAGAGTTCCCTCGAGTCCCATGTCGAATCCCTCCTTGCTCTCGCCCTCCGATCAGTTTTGCGGCGACGCGAGACTTTCCAGCTCGTGCAGGCGTTTCATGGCGTCCATCGCCTTCAGCGAGTCGTAGTTGATGCCCGCGGCGTTCAGGCTGGTGCCCTGCTGGAACGGATACTGCGGCAGGGTCATCAGGAACTCCTTGAGCTTCTGCTGCACCGGCACGAACAGCCAGATGTTGTCCGCATACCAGCGCAGGTACAGGCCGGACTCGTGCGGCGCCTTCTCGAACGGGTCGGCCCGCAGGTTGACGATCACGGGCCAGCCGGGCACGTCCCTGACCGCGGTGGCGATGTTCCCGTTGGTCACCGCGAAGTGGACCTTCCAGTCGTTCCAGCGGACGGCGTTCAGCTCGCCGCCCTGGCCGAAGTAGTAGATCTCCTCCCGCGGACCCTTCGGGGCCTCACCCTTGAAGAACGGCAGGAAGTTGTAGCCATCGGGATGCACCTTGAACTTCTTGCCGTTGGCCGCGTACCCCTGCTCCAGCTTCCCGACGATGTCCGGCTCGCCCGCCGCCGCGAGCAACGTCGGCATCCAGTCCTCCTGCGACATGATGTCGTTGATCAGCGTTCCCGGCTTGATCACCCCCGGCCAGCGCACCAAACAGGGCACGCGGAAGCCGCCCTCCCAGGTGGTGCCCTTCTCTCCGTGGTACGGCGTCGTGCCACCGTCCGGCCAGGTCCCGGTCTCGGCGCCGTTGTCGGTGCCGTAGATGACGATGGTGTCGCCGGCGATGCCGAGGTCGTCCAGGTGCTTCAGCATCTCGCCGACCATCTTGTCGTGCTCCACCATGCCGTCGGGGTAGAGACCGATGCCGGTCACGCCCTCCGCCTGTTCGCTCAGGTGCGTCCACACGTGCATGCGCGTGGTGTTGAACCACACGAAGAACGGCTTGTCCTGCTGGTGCGCAGTGTCGATGAACTTCGTCGCCGCGGAGAAGAACTCCCGGTCCGCGGTCGGCATCCGCGCCCGGGTCATCGCGCCGGTGTCTTCGATCTTCTGCCCGCCTTTGCCGTCGCTCCAGGTGTGGAGCACGCCGCGCGGACCGAACTTCTTCCTGAATTCAGGATCCTTCGGGTAGTAGTAGGTTTCGGGCTCTTCCTCGGCGTTCAGGTGGTAGAGGTTGCCGAGGAACTCGTCGAACCCGTGCATGGTCGGCAGGTGCTGGTCGCGATCGCCCAGGTGGTTCTTGCCGAACTGGCCGGTCGTGTATCCCTGGGCCTTCAGCAGATCGGCGATCGTCGGCGACCAGTCGGGGATCCCCTGCGGCGAGCCCGGCATCCCGATGGTCAGCATTCCGGTGCGGAACGGATGCTGGCCGAGAATGAACGCGGCGCGGCCGGCGGTGCAGCTCTGCTGGCCGTAGAAGTCGGTGAACAGCGCGCCTTCCTTGGCGATGCGATCGATGTTGGGCGTTCGGTAGCCCATGCCCCCGAGGTTGTAGGCGCTGACGTTGAAGATGCCGATGTCGTCGCCCCAGATGACCAGGATGTTCGGCTTCTTGCCGGCCTGTTGCGCCCGCGCGGGCTCGGCCCGCAGCAGCATCCCGACCGCCAGGAGCAAACCCATCGCAACCAATCCGGCCGCGCCTCGGAGTTTCGTTGCTTGCCGTTGTCTCATCTTCCGTTCCTCGTTCGCGGCATGAGCCTCACGGTGCTTCGCCCGACTCCGACTTCGGGAAGAGGAGGTGCCTCCACGTCCCGCGGTCCCGTGACCATGACGCTCGCCTCGCGCCACTAGTCGCTCGCGTGACTCGCGTTGGCCTTCTTGACCTGCTCCAGGATCTGACTGAGGTTGTACGACTCGGGCGCCTGGAGCGGGGGGAACTTCTCGTACGACGACAGCTCCTCCATCCACAGCTGCTGCCCGATGGGCAGCATGTTCCAGTCGTACTGGAACGCGGTCATCGGAGCGCCGAGCGCACCCCCCAGGCTCATGGCCGACTTCTGATCGATGCCGACCGACTGCTCGAAAGGATCGCGCTTGACGTTCTGGACCAGCGTGAAGTGGAACGGGACGAGCGGCATGATCCAGCCGGCCGGCCCGGGCTGCGACATGTTGTAGTACATCTTCCAGTTCTTGTAGCGGACCGCGGACGGCGTGGCCCCGGAGAAGTAGAAGAAGTAGTCGCGCGCCGACTGGTCGTTCTTGCCCTCCAGGTAGTCGCGCTGATCGACCCCGTCGAGCGTCGTCTTGACGATTCCAGAGTACTTCCCCGCCTCGATCTGCTGCTTCAGCCCGTCGCCCCTGGGGCCGCCGGCGATGTCGACCAACGTGGGGAGCCAATCGAGGGCGGCAAACAGCTGGTTCTTCACCGTGCCCGGCTTGATGTGGCCCGGCCAGCGGACGACACACGGGGCGCGGTAGCCGCCCTCCCACGCCTCGCCCTTCTGGCCCTTGAAGGGCGTGACCCCGCCGTCGGGGAAGGAGATCGCCTCGGCGCCGTTGTCGGTGGTGAACACCACGATGGTGTTGTCGAGCTGGCCCATGTCCTCCAGCTTCTTCAAGACGACGCCGATGTTGTCGTCCATCTGCTTCATGCCGGCTTCGTTGACGCCCCAGTCCTTGCCGCCCTGCACGCCCAGCATGGCCTCGTACTTCGGCGACAGCACGGTCACGACGTGCATGCGCGCCGGGTTGTACCAGACGAAGAAGGGCTTGTTGGTCTTCTTCGGGTCGTTGCGGTCGAGGAAGTCGACGACCTTCGCCGAGATCTCCTCGTCCACCGTCTTCGACCGCTCGAGCGTCAACGGGCCTTCGTCCTTGCACGTCTGGTTCTTCTCGGTGCCGTCGGAGGAGTTGCACCAGATGACCGGGCGCGGGGGCATCAGGCAGAGCGTCGTCTTCTGGTCCACGGCACCCGGCACCTCGGGCAGCCCGGGGACCGGCGTGTTCTTGCACGGTGGCGCGACGCCTTGCTCGGTCGGGCTCTTGTTGATGTCGGGGAAGCTCACCTGCTGCATGGCGTCCAGGTGGTACAGGTAGCCCCAGTACTCCTGGAAGCCGTGCGCCGTCGGCAGGGACGCGGTGTGGTCGCCCAGGTGGTTCTTGCCGAACTCGCCGGTGTTGTAGCCGAGATCGAGCAGGAACTTGGCGACCGCCGGAGTGCCGGGGCGCAGGTAGGACGGGCTTCCCGGCAGCTGCGGCGGGATCATGCCCGTGCGCAGCGGATACATCCCCGTGAAGAAGGCATTGCGCCCGGAGGTGCAGCTCTGCATGGCGACGTAGTCCATGAAGATCGCGCCCTCGTTCCCGATGCGGTCGATGTTGGGGGTTTCCCCGACCATCAGGCCGCGGTGGTAGATGCTCGGCTGCATCCAGCCGATGTCGTCGCCCATGATGAAGAGGATGTTGGGCTTGTCGTCGGCGGCCGCGGCGCGGGTCAGGCTGCACACCCCGGCGGCGAGTACCAGGAATGCAAGCAACGTTCTCATCGGAGTCTCCCTCCTGCGCTCCTCGCAGCGCCTCATGGCTTGATCTTCATGTTCACGCCGTTGGCGCCCAGGGTGAACTTCAGGCCCTGCGTGGTGGTCACGAGCTCCACCCGGACGCCGTTCTGGTTCTGCATCGCACTCACGCCGCCGCCGCCTGCGACCGTCGCTCCGGCGGCAACGCCGGTGTAGTTGCCGTTGAAGTCCTCGAGCTTCTTCAAGCCGTAGACTTTGCCGGACGCGCTGATCTTGCTGATGCCGGCGTCACCGACCGAGAGTCCGTCGACGGAGATGGGATAGGTCTTGCCCTTGTAGCTGAGCGTGCCGCTGCCCCAGCTGATCCCGATGCCGGCCGCCACCGAATCGGCATGCAAGCTGATCGTTGCATCCGGCGTCGATGCGGCCCGGGCCAGATCGAGCGTCAGGGCCAGCAGGCCGACCATCATCAGTGTCACGAGACGTTTCATGCCAATCCTCATTTGTTTTCCGAGGCCCATCATGTTGCAGCGAGATCCGACCGGCCGCAGCCGTATCGGAACGATGACCAGGTTGTTCTCGGAATGGCGGCGCGCGGCCCCCGGCACCGAGGGGGTTCTCATGCGGGAATGCGCCGCCCCGGCCCCCGGTCGCGCGAAGCCGCCGGAACTCGCGCGGCGCGAGGCCCGTCCAGCGTGCGAAGGCGCGCGCGAAATGGGCCGGATCGGAATACCCGAGGTCGAACGCGACCTCGATGACCTTGCAGGCTGGCTTCTCGAGCATCCGCTGCGCAACCTCGAAGCGGGCCCGCGCGACGACGCGCGCGTAGGTCACGCCCTCGTCGGACAGCCGACGCTGGAGCGTCCGGGCACTGAGCCGCATCATCTTGGCGACGGAACGGACGTCCGGGTAGCCGCCCGGGAGCAATCTGGTGACGAGCTGCTGCACGACGCCGCCGAGCCCGGGTGTTTCGCCCGCTCCCCCCGCCCGCGGTGACCGCCGGGCCTGCGGCAGCAGGTGACCGGGCATCGCTTCCGGATCGCAGCCCATCGCCCGCTACTCGCTCTTGCCCGTGACGCCTTTGCCGCCCGGCCGCAGCTGCTCGACCCACGCGAGCCCGCGTGTTTCGGCGACGAGGTTGAACCGCAGCTCCGGGGGTGCCGCCAGGTCGATGACCAGCGACTCCAAGCGCAAGTTCACCTCGTCTCGAGGGCCCCCGCCCGCAGTGTCCGACGAATCCGTCATCTCGGGCCAGGACCCCCCTGCGCCGCCCACCAGCTCGACGCCGAAGGAGTCCTTGGCCCATCGTACGATCTTAAGCAAGCACCTTCGCCGCTACGGACGCGACGGCTCGGCGTGTTTGCGAGATCGACGCGGGCGGGCACGCGTGTCGCGACATGGCAAGACGCGCGGAAAGCTGCTATCGGGAGCGCGGGTGGTGAGTCGGCCCCGACACGCGCTCTCGCTAGGCCTCATCGTACTGATGACGTGCGGACGCGCGCCGTCGCAGGCCTATTCGCAGCAGTCGTCCGCGCCTCCGCCCTCGGCGCAGCTCGACAAGCTGGTGGCGCCGATCGCCCTCTACCCCGATCCGCTCGTCGCCCAGATCCTGCCGGCGTCGACCTATCCGGTACAGGTGATCGAGGCCGACCGCGCCCTGGCGAGCGGCCAGCGGCCCGACAAAGCCACGGCCGCGCAGTGGGATCCGAGCATCCAGGCGCTCCTGTCGTACCCGACCGTGCTCAAGATGATGAACGACAAGATCAGCTGGACGACCCAGCTCGGCCAGGCCGTGGCCGCGAACCAGGGCGAGGTGATGGCCGCGATCCAGCACGTGCGCCGCGAGGCGCAGGCGGCCGGCAACCTGGCGTCGAACGACAAGCAGGTGGTGAACGTCCAGGGTAGCGGCGACGCGAGCACGATCGTCATCGAGCCCGCCAACCCCCAGGTGATCTACGTGCCCCAGTACAATCCGGTGGCGATCCTCGCCCCGCCGCCGCCGTACTACTACGGCGCGCCGGCATACGGGCTCCTGACCTTCGGCGCCGGCTTCGCCGCCGGGGCCGCGACCGCATACGCGTGCAACTGGGGATACTACGGCGGCTACGGCTCGGTCTCGGTCAACAACTACTACCACTACAACCAGAACAACGTGTACCACTACAACTCCTCGACGGGCGCGCACGGCGTGTACAATTCCGCGACCGGCAACTCCGCCAGGTACGATCCGAAGACGGGGACCTACAGCGGCTACGATGCCAAGACCGGGACGTACGGCGCGTACAACCCGGCGACCGGGAAGTACGGCACGTACGACCCGTCGACCGGCAAGTACGACAAGAACGGGACAACGGGCACGTACAAGGCCGGCTCGAACTACTCGACGTGGCATCCGCCCGCTTCATCGGAGGTCGGCCGTTCGGCCGACGACTACCGCGCGGGTCAGTACGGTGCGGGCGGCAGTCGTTACTCCGGTGGCGACCCCGCGAGCGGGAATCAGTTCGGCAGCGCCTCCGCCGGTGGCTCCCAGTACCGCGGCAGCGGCGGCGGTGGCACGGGCAGCGCCGGCACGCGCGACGGCGGGTCGCTCGGCGGCGGGGGGAGCGGCCTCGGCAGCCGGAGCTTCGCTGGTAACGGCGATCGCGGCTTCGGCGGTGGCTGGGGCGGTGGCCACGGCTTCGGCGACACCGGCTTCGGCGGCGGGGGAGATCGAGGCTACGGCGGTGGGGGAGGGTTCGGCGGTGACACGTTCCGCGGCATGGGCGGAGGCGGGTGGGGGGCCCGCGACGCCAGCTCGCGCGGCTTCGGCAGCTTCGGTGGTCGCGGCTTTGGCGGCGGCGGCTTCCGCGGCGGCCGCCGCTGACCGGGTGGCTGCGATGGCGATGGCAGACTTCACAAGACGGACTCGCATGCGGCTCTCGATCACGCCCGTGCTGCTCCTTCTGCCCGGCTGCGCGCCGCGAACTCCGCCGCCTGCACCCAGACCCCCTGCGACCGAGCAACGGTTCGCGGACCCGAAGGCGGCGGTCGACGCGCTGCTGGCCGCGTGTCGGACGGACGACGAGCCGGCGCTCCTCGCCATCTTCGGCGACGAAGCCCGGACCGTCGTGAGCACCGGCGATCCCGCGAGAGATCGCGACCGCTGCCGGTTGCTCGTCGGTGCGGCGAAGCAGATGACGCGGCTCGACCCGAAAGGACCGGACACGCTCGAGCTCGTCGTCGGCTCGGATGACTTTCCGTTTCCCATCCCGCTCGTGAAGGACGAGCGCGGATGGAGGTTCGACACCGAGCAGGGAGCGCAGGAGGTTCTCCGGCGGCGGGTGGGTGCCGACGAGCTCGAAGCCATCTCCGTCTGCCGCGCATACGGACGGACCCGGCAGCCGCCCCCGGCATCGTGGTGGGGCTACAACTTTCGCGCCGCACAGGGAAAGGACGCGCTCGTCGCCTACCCCGTCGCGTACGGATCGACGGGCATCATGACGTTCGTCGCCGCCAGGGACGGGCGCGTGTACGAGAAGGACCTCGGCGACAAGACGAGCAAGATCGCGGGGGCGATGAAGGGCTACGAGCCCGACGCCGCGTGGAAGCTCGTCACCGACTGACTGCGGACGTCCGGCGGAGGCGGCCCGGTACGGCGGTGAGCGTCGCCGGCGGCGGGAACGGACCCAGGGAGGCGACGGATGAGAATGAGGAGCTTGCTGCTGGCCGCGAGCGTCGCGACGATGCTGGCCGTGCCCGCGGTGCGGCAGGCCTCGGCGCTGACCACGGACGAGGCCGTTGCCGCCGCCACCGACGCCTACGTTTACGGCTATTCGCTCATCACCACCGAGGTGACACGGGTGCAGATGAGCAACGTCCCCGCGGGCGAAGAGCTACGCGGGCCGATGAACACGTTCGTGAATGTCAGGCGCTATCCGCCGGCGGACTACCGCGGTGTCTCCGCGCCCAACGCCGACACGCTGTATTCCTTGGCGTGGCTCGACCTGGCCGAGCCTCAGGTGTTCAGCCACCCCGACATGGGGAAGCGGTTCTATCTCTTCGAGATGGTCGATCTCTGGATGAACGTCTTCGACTCGCCCGGCACCCGCACGACCGGCGAAAAGGCCGCCACCTACCTCATCACCGGACCGGGCTGGAAGGGCGAGGTGCCGGCCGGGATGAAACACCTCCCGGTCCCGACCCGGTACATGGTCATTCTGGGCCGCACGTACGCCGACGGCACGGAGAAGGACTACGCCGCGGTCAACGCGCTGCAGGCGCAGTACACGATCACGCCGCTCTCCGCCTGGAAGAAACCCTACACCTACAAGGCACCCCCGGTGAACCCGAATCCGGGCTTCAGCATGACCGACAAGCCGCAGGAGGCGATCCTGGCCATGGGGACGGGGCCGTACTTCGACATGATGGCCAAGCTGATGGCCGGCACCGCGCCGCCCGCGCCCGCGGATGCGCCGATGGTCGCGCGCATGGCCACGCTCGGCATCGTGCCGGGCCAGCCGTTCGACATGGGCAAGCTCGATCCCGCGGTGCAGGCGGCGCTGAAGGCCCTCCCCAAGACGGCGCTCGAGAAGATCGAGGCGAGCAAGACCAAGAGCATGGGCGCCCTCGTGGACGGGTGGGTCATCTCGAAGGGCCTCGGCGTCTACGGAACCGACTACATGAAGCGCGCCGTCGTCGCCGCGTTCGGCTGGCCCGCCAACCTCGAGAAGGACGCGGTGTATCCCTACACCGAGGTGGACGGCGAGGGACAGAAGCTGACCGGCGCCAGCAAGTACACGCTCACCTTCCCCAAGGGACAGACGCCGCCGGTGAACGGATTCTGGTCGATCACGATGTACGAGATCGATCAGGGCTGGTGGTTCGTCCCCAATCCGCTGAACAAGTTCACGGTGAGCCAGCGCGACGGCCTCAAGTCAAACGCGGACGGCTCGGTGACGCTCTACTTCCAGAACGAGTCCCCCGGCAAGGACAAGGAGGCCAACTGGCTGCCCGCGCCGAAGGGTCCGTTCATCCCGATGCTGCGCATGTACTGGCCGAAGGAGAACCCGCCCTCGATCCTCAATGGTACGTGGAAGGTGCCGCGGATCGTGAAGGCGAGCTGAGTTCCTCGCCGCGCTAGGGAAGGTCGACTCGCCACGCCTCGCCGGCACCGAGCTGGCGCGACTCGTCCCGTTCTCCGTTCGTCCGGACGCGTACGGCCAGCGGCTCGCGCGCGGTGTTCTCGATCACGGCGCTGCCGCTCGGCGTCGTACGCCGGAGAACGAGGACGTTGTCCCACGCCGGACCGAGCCGCGCGCCGGACAGCGTGACCAGGAGCGGGCCGACGCGCGTCGCCGTCCGCTCGACCGGGGCCAGGGCCGGGCGATTGCTCACCAGGTAGAGGAAGGGTGCGCCCCGGTCGCTGGCGCGGCCCAGCTCGTATAGGGGTGCCGACTCCGTGTCGAGCGCGCGCTGCAGCCGGCCGAGGTGTGGCGTGACCACGAAGGCTGCAGCGCTCCCGCGGAGCAAAGCCGCCGCGTCGTCGACCGTGACCGTGGGCCGCATCGTGTTGAGCGCGAGCTGCATCGCGAACGGACTTCCGGCCACGTAGGTCAATGGAAAGTCGTCTCCGAGATCGGTCTGTACGGTGCGCGCGAGCTGCTGGAGGGCGATCGTCCTGCGCACCTGTGACTGATCGTAGGCGTTGTGATGATACTCGAGCACCGCGTACCCGAGCATGACGGCGATCACCGCCGCCGTCACGACCGTGAGCGTGCGTGCCGAGAGGGCGGCGGCGAGGCGATCGAGCTCGCGGCCGGCCAGCATCGCCGCGGGAGGAACCACCGGAGCAATCAGCCGGGCATGGCTGTGTGGCGAGAGGCAGAAGAGCAGCCAGCCGCCCGAGAGCCAGCAGAGCAGGAACCGCTCGAAGCGTCGCTCCTCGTCGTCGGGGGCGGGCTTCACGACGATGCGGCACGAGGCGATGATCGTGAACAGGCTCCAGGGGGCGAAGTTCCACACCAGGTCGCCCAGCGCCTTCGAGAATCGACTGCCCACGCGATGCTGCACCATGTGGCCGACGAACTCGCCCCACACCATGTTCTGGACGAGATGGGGACCGACCTGGCGGTACGCGAGCAGGAACCATCCCACGGTGAGGACCAGGAAGAGCGCGATCCCGATCGCATGTGAGCCCTGGAGCGGCTTCGATCGGCCCGTCCGGCGTTCCCAGACGACGGCGCCGAGCCCGAAGGCCGCCAGCAGGACGCCGAGAGGGCCCTTGGTCAGCGTCGCCGCCGCCGCCGCGAGCCAGAACACCGTCCAGCCGCCACCGCGCATCCAGGCGCGGAACGCGGCGAGCGCGGCGACGGTCACGGTCAGCGAGAAGAGCCCGTCCCAGCGGGCGGTCGCGATCTGCCACGCGCCGACGTGGGAGAGGAGATAAGCGAGCCCGCCGAAGAGCCCGGCCCGGCGCCCGAAGAACCGGCCGGAGGCGACGGTGATGAGCCATGCGATCGCGACGGTGGCCACCGCCGTCGGCAGGTAGAGCGTGAAAAGCGTGACGCGGCCGCCCGGCCAGCTCGCCAGCGCCGCCAGCCACGTGAGCATCGGTGGTTTGTCCGTGTTGCCCAGCACGTCGTGCGGGCAGAGCCAGTTGCCGTGCTGGAGAGCGTCCAGCACGCAGGCGCCGACGCGATACTCGTTCTCGAGCAGGTTCGGGGCGCCGGTGAGGCGGATCGCGAACAGGACGGCGCCGACCAGCGCCAGCAGGAGCAGGTCCGGCAGTCGCGAGGTCGTCACGCCCGGCAGCGAGTGCCGATCCGGCGACTCGTTGAGACGTGTCGACGGCATCACGGGAGCGCCGTGCGATCGCCTACGGGTACACCAGCACGCGGCCCTTCCGCCGCAGATTGGTCAGCGACAGCTTACCCGCCGAGCAATGCCCCCCGATCACGACGCCGATCTGGATGTTCTTCAGGTCCTCCCCGGTCAGGTCGAAGCCGGGCGCGGTGATCTTGAAGCCAGCGCTGCCCGTGCGGCGCACCACCAGCGACACGCAGGCGAGCGGCGGACAGATGCTGCGCTTCTGATCGAAGAAACCGAAATGCGCCGGGAAGTTCTTGGTCCAGAACTGGGAATCGATGGTGCAGCAGGACGTCTCCCCGCCCGTCTGGATGCCGATGTGCACGTCGTCCTGGCGCGGGTCGACGTCGGACCATCCGGAATTGGCGAGCACGCCGCTGATGACCAGGCGCCCGGTCGTCGAGCTGCCCTTCCTCGGCGTGAACCTGATGGACGTCACGCTCAGGTCATTGCAGGGCAGCGTCGTCGTGGTCGGAGACGCCGAGGTGGACGTCGAGCTGGGCGAGGTGGTGGTCGAGGACGAGGTCGTGCTCGATGTCGAGGTCGTCGTGGTGGTGGTCGTGCTGGTGGTCGAAGTCGAAGTGGTAGACGTGGTGCTGGTGGTTGACGTTGAGCTCGACGACGTCGTCTCGGACGACGTCGAGGTCGACGACGTCGAGGTCGAGGTGGTCGAGGTGGACGTCGTGGTCGAGGTGGAGGTGGTCGACGTGGTCGTGCTCGTCGTCGACGTCGTTGTCGTCGAGGTAGACGTCGTCGAGGTGGTCGTCGTGGTGGTGGTCGTTGTCGAGGTGGTCGTCGTCGAGGTGGTGGTGGAGGTCGTCGAGGTGGTGGACGTGGAGGTGGTCTCGGTCGTCGTCGTCGTGGGGATCACGGGTCCGAGCTGGCCGCTCACGTTGCCGACGTTGATGGCGTCCGCCACGAACGTTCCCCCGAGGTCGGCGCTCATGAGGTTCATCTGCGCGTTCATCATGGGGGCGCAGATCTGGGCGACGACGGTGGTCTTCGGGGCGAGGCCCCTGGATCCGACCACCCCGAAGCTACACTGCCTGGACTCCTGCCGGGTGATACTCCCGACGGCAGCGGGCTCGCCGCGGAAGACGAAGCTCGTGTTCGACGACCCCGAGATGTTCACCCCGAGGCCGTTGACCAGCACCCGGAGATCGGTCGGCGTCCCCTCGGCGTTGACGAGGGCGTTGGGCTGCACGTTGAACCTGTCCGTGACCAGCAGCGTGCTCGGCGCCACCGCCACCACGATGCTGCCGTTGTTCACGTCGACGTTGCAGAAGACGTACTCGCCGCCCTCGAGCATCAGCGTGCCACCGTTGATGGTGAGGTTGCCGTAGGTTCCCTCCGCGAGCGTCCGGACCGTTCCGGCATCCACGGTCACGGCTTCCGATGAGCACTTCGGGAACGGACTGGGCAGGTTGCACACGTCGCTGGTCTTCAAATCGGGCACCAGCGGGGGCTGCGGAGAGGGGATGGGCCGCGCGGGCGTGCACTGCCCGGAGCCGTTTCCGGAGTTCGCGAAGAGCGCTGCGCACATCGACGGCTGGGTCAGATTCACCGTGGAGCCCGCGACGACGCCCTCCTGCTGGTTCAGCTGGACGGTGTTGTTGCCCTGCAGCGTGCCTCCGCTCTTGTTCACGCCGATCGAGCCGGTGATGATCTGGATCGAGTTGCTGACGTCGATCTTGCTCAGACCGAGGAGGACGTAGGCGTCCACCGTGTTCGGTGGTCGATCGGGAGCGGTCTGCGCCACGGCACGGTCGAGTCCGCCGAGCCCGAGCACGAGCAGTGTCAGCATGGCCTGAAACGCCCGCACCGAGGCGCCGACTGTCTTCGGTCTCACCCAGCCGTACCTCCGCACGCCATCTCTCGTCCCCCGCGATGCGCGCGTATCACCGCGCGCTCGTATACGCGAGCATCGACCGGCAGCTCGCAGCGCCGGTCGCTCGGGTCAAATGGGCAGCCGGAAGGCTCCCGCGTCCGCGCTCTGCCCGACCCCCGCGCGTGCGATCAGCTGGTCCTCGATCGGGATGCAGCGCTTGAGCTCGGGCATGACCTCGCCCGCGAAGAGGCGCATGCTCGCCTCGACCAGGTCGTACGGCATCGCGCCGTAGCTGAACACGGCATTGAAGGCCTCGGCACCGGTGCGCTTCTGGATGTCGAGGATCTTCTCGTAGCACTGCTCGGGCGTGCCGGTGACCTGGAGGTTGACGAAGAAGTCGGTCATGGCGTCCACGCCGCCCGGCTGGCTCACCATCTCCTGCATCTTTCCGTACGACTCGTAGCCGCGCATCTTCGTCAGGTGGTCGCCGATCAGCTCGTAGTGGCTGACCACCGACCTCCAGTACTCCCCGACGTAGCGATGGCCGTACTCGGCGGCGCGATCGGGATTCTCGTCGCAGTACACCCAGGCCCCGACGATGGGTGGGGGCGCGTCGGTACCGTTCACGTCGCGATAGATGGTGCGGTAGGCGTTCAGCTCCTCGGCCACCATGTCCCACGGCTTCTGTGGGATGATGAGCAGGCCGATCCCGAGACGCGCCATGATCTCCGAGGACTCGGGCGACACGGCAGCCGCAAAGGTGCGCCCGCGGAACGACTTGAAGGGGCGCGGGCGCAGCTCGCGCCGGGGCTGCTTGACGAACTTGCCGTCGAACTCGCAGTAGCCGTGCTCGAGGCCCTGCAGCAGCATCTGCGTCGCCTCGACGAAGATCGCGCGGCTGTCGCCCTGGTTCACGCGGAAGCCCTCGAACTCGACCCTCCCCAGCCCCCGCCCGATGCCGAGGATCAGCCGTCCGTTCGACACGTGGTCGAGCATGACGATCTCCTCGGCGACGCGCAGCGGGTCGTGCCAGGGCAGGACGACGACCATCGAGCCGAGCTGGATGTGCTGCGTCCGTCCCGCGAAGTAGGTGAGGTACTGCAGGACGTTCGGACACATGGTGTAGTCCGTGAAGTGGTGCTCGACGCCCCACAGCGACTCGAATCCGAGGGGCTCGGCGAAGTCGGCGAAGCGGAGCTCGTTGCGGTAGACGTTGCGGTCGGTCCGCCCTTCGCCCTGACCCTGGAAGATCACTCCCATTCCGACGTGCATGGTGGGCTCCTCCGTGGTGAGGCTATCCAACGTGCCCGGCCTTTGCCAGCCGATCCCGCCACGTCTTGCTCGCTCGGCGGCTCGTGGCCTATGACGATCGTCATGTCCCTCGATTTGAGGAAGGCCGTCGCCGTCGTGGGCGTCGGCTGCACGCAGTTCGGCGAGCTCTACGAGCAGAGCGCGGAGGACCTCCTCTGCGACGCGGTCGCGGAGGCCCTCGCCGATGCCGGGTGCGAGCGCGAGCGCGTCGAGGCGGCCTGGGTGGGCACGGTGGCGTCGACCTTCGGCGGCGATGCCCTGGGCGATGCCCTCAAGCTCTTCGGCCGGCCCATCACCCGGGTGCAGAACTACTGCGCGTCGGGCATGGACGCCTTCCGCAACGCCTGCCTGGCCGTCGCCGCGGGCATGCACGACGTCGTCCTCGCCGTCGGCTTCGAGAAGATGCGGGACGGCAACCTGGGCCGGCCGAACCGCAGCCACCCCGTGCTCGACTTCGGCGAGCGCGCTCCGCACGTGTTCGCGCTCTCGGCCAACCGCTACTTCGCACAGTACGGGGCGTCGAAGAGGACGCTCGCGGCCGTGGCGGTGAAGAACCACCAGAACGGCCTGCGCAGCCCGAAGGCGCATCTCAAGATGGCGGTCGACGAGGAGACCGTGCTGCGGGCGCCGATGATCTACAGCCCGCTCGGGCTGTTCGATTGCTGCCCGACGACCGACGGCGCCGCCGCGGCGGTGATCTGCCGGGCCGACCTGGCGAAGAAGTTCCGCGGGCAGCCCATCTGGCCGCGCGGCATCGGGCTCGCGGTGGTCTCGGGACAGCCGTACTACAAGCCGAGCTTCGGCTACGTCGGCTTCGAGGCGACCGTGCGCGCGGCCGAGGCGGCCTACGGACAGGCCGGCGTCACGCCGGAGGACGTCGACTTCGCCGAGGTCCACGACTGCTTCACCATCACGGAGATCCTGAACTACGAGGACCTCGGGTTCTGCGCCCGCGGCGAGGGAGGGCGCTTCGTCGAGGAGGGCCGCGCGTCGCTCGGTGGCGAGAAGCCGGTGAACGTCTCGGGCGGGCTCAAGGCATACGGGCATCCGGTGGGCGCGACCGGCGTGCGCATGATCTACGAGCTGGTGACCCAGCTGCGGGGCCAGGCCGGGGAGCGGCAGGTCCGCGACGCGACGATCGGGCTCGCGCACAACCTCGGCGGCCCCGGGGCCGTGTCCTGCGTCTCGATCCTGACCAACGACGCCTGAGCGAGTCGCCGCGGCTCCATCGTTCTCCCCGGCGCTTTCTCCCGAGCTTTCCAGCTGCGTTGACGTTCGCCGCGGCCCGGCATATGGGGGCCGAGCGCTCTCGCTCCGCAACCACAGGAGGCACGGCATGGACACGATGCTGCCCGAGAACGTCACCGCAACCGCGCCCGCCGCGGCGCCGGCATCCGAATACGAGTTCAACGACGCCCAGAACAGGGTGTTCTCCGATCTGGGCGGTGCGATGGCATTCGTTGCCGTCGCGCTGGTCGTGCTGGGCGCGTTCTCGATCCTCGTCGGGGGACTGGCGATCGCGGGCGGTGCCGGGAGCGACGGCGTCGCCAGCCTGGTTCAGGGTGTCGTCCTGCTGCTGATCGGCATCTGGACCCGTGGCGCCGCGGGGTCGGTGCGACAGATCGTTTCGAGCCGCGGCAGCGACGTCGCCAACCTGATGCACGCCATGGAGCACCTGGGCCGGGTGTACCGGCTGCAGCGCGTGCTCCTGCTCATCGCCATCGTCTTCCTCGTCCTCGGAATCGTGGCGGGCGCGCTCAGCCGGTTCGGCGGCCACTGATCGGCGGTCCCGCGCCGTCCCGCCTCGGGTCGCGGGGGTTTCGACGTGCAGCGGCGTTGCGCGGATCTCTCACCGCCATCGCCGGCGGGGGCGTCGCCGCTCGGCCGAGACCGTCCGGCGTGACGCCCCAAAAGACGCGAGGCCCCCGGGGCGCATGCCCCGGAGGCCTCGGCTGTTGAGTCTGAGCGACCTGACTCGCTGGGCTACGATCAGTCGAGCAGGTTCTCCACCTTCTCCAGGAAGGCGCGGCTCGGCGAGCCGTACATCGTCGTGGTGGTGGTCGTGCTGGCGACGGTGCTCGTCGTCGTGCTGGTCGGTGCAGCGGTGGTGCTCGTCGTGGTCACCGTGGGGCAGATCCCCTCGTTGGTCGGCTTCTTCGCCGAGAACACCTTGGCATCGACGTTCTTGATCTTCGACTCGATTCCGAACTGCACCGAGTACCGGTCGCCGGCCCCGGCCGACGTGCCGAGCTTGAGGGCCATGCAGCCGCTCGTGCCCGAATCCGGCGGAACGACGGAGATCGTCCCGTGCTTGGCGCTGATCTTGGCCTTGATCGAGAAGGCGCCGTTCGCCGTCCGCTTGATGATCACGCTCTTGACCGGACCCTGGTCGCCCTTGCCGTCCTTGTACTTGTAGGCCACGACGGGGCTTCCGACTGACGTCCAGAACGACTTCCCGGTGCTGCTGATACCCTGAGGCAGCGGGAAGGACTGGCTGGTCGGGTTGGCGCCGTTCGCGATGACGTCGAGTATGGCTCCACCGGAGCTGCCGGCGAGAGTGGGGTTGCCGACCAGGGTGCTGCTGCTGCCCTTCTCCTTGGCCGAGCCCTTGATGCTGCGCTTGCTCGCGTCGACACCCGCGGTCGGGTCCTTCACGGTCAAGGACTTGCCGAGGATCTGCTGATCGTCGGCGTAGGCGAGGCCCGCGGCGAACGCGATTCCCCCGGCCAGCGCCACGAGCTTCGAAAACTCTCGCATGTGCTTCCCTCCCTCGTTTTGCTCAGGCCGCAGGTCTCGTCGCGGCAGCTCGGATTACTCGTCGGAGCAAGCGCCTATCGTTTCGCGGCGTCCCTTGTCAAGGAAATTGCACTACGCATGCTTGAATTGCTCCGGGTCACGTTTTCGACGCGCCGCGGGGTCGGAGATCGAGATCCGGGGGTGGAGCGTCGGGAAGCTTCCAGTAGATGTACGGCTTCTCCTTCAGCTCGTGGTATGCGTTCGCGGCCTCGATCGCCGCTTGGAACGCGCGATCGAAGGCGGTGAAATCCTTCTGCTCGATCGTCGCCTCGAGCGGCTTCCAGTTCTCCGCCAGGTACTGGTTGATCGCGGCCTCGTGCTTGGGGCGCATGAAGGCCCCCATCTCGAACAGGCCGATGATCTCCTTGTACTGGAACTTTGCCATAGGCCAGTTGGCGAGCTTGGCGGCGTAGTACAGCTTCCAGGTGCGCGCGCCGATCTCCGGCATGATGCGGGCGAGGCCTGGCTGGATCGTCGCCATGTCCTCGATCGTCATCGAGTTCTTGCCGCTCCAGAAGGTCATCGCCTTGACCTTCTCCTCGAGCTCCTTCTCGTTCATGAGTGATCTCCCAGCATGGTTGCAGGCGCGTTCAGCGCCCGGGTGGTTCCTGGATTGAATGGTGCCGGGCCGTGGGAGGCAGTTCTGACTACCAGCCCAGGGGCCAGCGAGGGTGCCACGGGCGCTCGCGCTCGAAGGCGCGCCCTACCTGCAGCGCGAGGTCGTCGCGGTGTCGCTGGGCGACGATCTGCATGCCGACGGGAAGCCCTCGCCGCGACATTCCGGCGCGGACGGTGGCTGCCGGATGCCAGGAGAGGTTGAAGGGGATGGTGAAGGAGCCGACGTTCGACCACGGCTGCGGTCGGCCTTCCGTCTCCGTGGGGTAGGGCCCCGGAGCGGGGTAGGGATCGAAGGGGACGGTGGGCATGACCAGCACGTCGTAGCGATCGAACGCGTCGGCGCACCAGACGTTCAAGTCGGCGCGCAGCTTGGCCAGCATGGCCCACTGCACCTGGCTCATCTGCGCCGTCGTCCTGAATCCGGCGAGCAGCCCCCGGCCGACGAGTTCCTCGCGACCCTCCAGGTGCTCGTGCAGGCGAGCCCCGAGCAGGAATGCGCCGAGAAGTCCCCACGGCCGGCCGAGCTCGGGCGGCCCGCCCTCCAGCCGCGAGACGCGATGGCCGAGGCGCCCCAGAACACCGACGGCATCCTCGACGATCTCCGCCACGTCCGATTGCACCACCGCATAGCCGAGGTCCGGCGAGAACCCGATGCGCAGCCCGGAAGGCAGGGGCTCTGCTACCTTCGCGGCATAGGAGTAGCCTGGCTCCGGCAAGCTGTACGGATCGATCGGCGAGAATCCCGCCACCTGATCCAGGAACAGCGCCGCGTCCGCGACCGTCTTGGTGAGCGGCCCGTAGACCGCGGTTGCGCCGTATTCCCACAGGTCCTCGGGCTCGTGCGGGATGCGCCCGAAGGAGGTCTTCAGGCCGAAGCAGCCGGTGAAGCTCGCCGGGATGCGGATCGAGCCGCCGCCGTCGCTCGCGGTGACCAGCGGGAGCACCGCCGCCGCCATCGCGGCGGACGAGCCGCCGCTCGAGCCGCCGGGGCTCAGCGCGAGGTCCCAGGGAGAGCGCGTGACGCCGTAGATGCGGTTCTTGGTGTACGCGGGCGCACCGAACTCGGGCGCGTTCGTCTTGCCGACGACGATGGCGCCGGCGGCCTTGAGGCGCGCCACCTGGACCGAGTCGTCGGCTGCGATGCGCTCCGCGAACAGCGGCGACGCCTCGGTCGCCGGCAGCCCGGCGGCGTGCTCGAGCTCCTTCACGCCCAGCGGGATGCCCTCGAGCGGCCGTCCCTCGCCGCGCAGGATGCGCGCCTCGGAGGCCCGGGCGTCGGCCAGGCAGGCATCGGGGTCGCGCAGCGAGCAGATCGCGTTCAGGTCGCCGTCGGTCTCGTCGATGCGGGCGAGCACGGCGTGCATGAGCTCGACCGGCGAGGCCCGGCGGGCCCGCAGCGTGTCACACAGCTCGACCAGGGTGAGGGTGAGCAGTTCGGAGACCGGCATCGCGGGGTGGTTACCACCAGCGAGGGCGAGGGGGAAGAGCGCGACCCGAGACTTCGTCTCGGGTCGGAAGCGGAGGCGAGCGTGTGGCGTTCGGTGAAGCGAGCGGACGCCGTGCCGCGGCCGGCGAAGCCGGCGCGGCAAACCTAGGCACGCCCGAGGCTATTCGCCCAACCCGCCGTGCGCCGCCCGCGAGCGTGACGTCTCAGCTACAGCTCGCGCTCCGGAACGTCTGCCGCGGCGGCTTCGCCGCCCGCGGCACGCCGTCCGCACCGTGCATCCCGTCTCACGCTCGCTCTCCCTCCCGACCCGAGACGAAGTCTCGGGTCGGGAGCTATTCCCGGAGCAGCACGTCGAGGGCGAAGCGCATCCGCTTCAGCGCCCGGCCGAGGGCGTTGCGGTGGATGTTCCGGCGCAGCGCCACGAGCGCCTTCCGCTGCAGGCCGTAGCGCAGCGGCGCCTGGCGTTTGAGCGGGACCGGCGCGCCCCTCGCCGCCTCGAGCTGAGCGACGATCCGCTCGCGCGGGTAGCCGAGGGTGATGAGATCGGCGGGGTCGAGCTCGTCGAGGACCCGGCCGACGAGCGCCAGCGTGTCGGGACTCGACGCGATCTCTGCGGCCCACTTGCTCACCGAGCTGGTCACCGGCCGGGTGTGGCGTGCGACGCCCGTCGGGTCGCCGAGACCCTCGAAGGCCTCGCCGCTCTCGCCGTAGCGGATCATCGCTTCCTCGAACGGCACGCCGAGGTGCTCGCAGATGCGCCGCACGCTGGCCTCGGGCTCCTCCACCAGCTCCTCGTACTTCACCCACACGCGCGGCACCGGGGGCTCTCGCACCATGCGGGCCAGCTCGGGCACGTAGCGCTGCAGGATGGGATTGTGATCGAGCGCCACGTGGTAGTCGCCGGCGAAGAACGACTCGACGTACGACGACAGCACGGCGAGCGGATGCCGGGTCAGCACGACGTACTTCGCGCCGGGATAGAGCCGCGTGAGAAAGGGCAGCACGAGCGCGTACGCCGGTGTCTTGTCGAGGAACAGGCGCTTCCCCGCCGGCGCCCGCTCCATCAGCTGGGCGTACATCGCGTCGGTGTAGGCGCGGAGCGCGTCGAGGTATCCGGCCTCGTGGCGTGGAATCTCCTCGACGACTTCCCGGATCGCCTGCTCGACGTTGTTGGCGTCGTAGGGCGCCTTCTGCACCTTCCCGAAGTAGCCGAGGTGCGCGATCGGCGTGATCAGGTGCGGCTCGGCACGGCCGTGGATCTGCGAATGCGCGCTCAGCATGCGCGCCAGGAGCGTGGTCCCCGAGCGTGGCGCTCCGATCAGGAAGATGAGCCGATCCTGCATCGCGCCCTATCGCCCGGTCTCGTGCGCACGCGCCCAGCGCTCGCGCAGGAGCGTCTTCTGCACCTGGCGCGTCGACGCCGTGCGTGGCAGGGCGTCGAGGACCAGCACGTGGCGCGGCTTCTTGTAGCCGGCCAGCCGGGTGCGCACGTGCCCGACCACCTCGTCCTCGCCCAGCGCCGCTCCCGCCTGCGCTACGACGGCCGCGACGACGATCTCGCCCCAGCGTTCGTCGGGAACGCCGAAGACCGCGGCCTCGGCGACCGCGGGGTGCTCCAGCAGGCAGCGCTCGACCTCGGCCGGATACACGTTCTCGCCTCCGCACTTGATCATCTCGCGGACCCGACCGGCGATGTGGAGGAAGCCGTCGCCGTCGAAGGTGCCGAGGTCGCCGGTATGGAGCCAGCCGTCGCGCAACGCCTCGGCCGTCGCGTCCGGCATGCGCCAGTAGCCCAGCATCGTGAACTCGCTGCGGCAGACGATCTCGCCGACGTCGCCCGTGCCGGCGCGGGCTCCGTCGGCGCCGACGAGCGACACGTCCACGTTGACGACGGGGCGCCCGACCGAGGTCGGCTTGCGCAGCACGTCGCGCGGCCGCAGCGTCGCGATCGGACCCGCCTCGCTCTGGCCGTAGGCGACGAACAGGTTCGGGTTGCGGAAGCGCTCGACGATGGCGCGCACCTGTCCCTCGGTCATCACCGACGTCCCGCTGCCGAGCGCGCGCAACGACGACAGGTCGGCGCGGTCGAACCCGGGCAGTGAGAGCACGGAATCGAAGAGGGTGGGGATGAGGTACAGGTAGGTGACGCGCTCGTGGCCGACCAGGCGCAGGATCTCGCCGGGATCGGCACGCTCCATCAGGATGACGCATCCCCCGTTCGCCCAGTAGCCGAGCGGCATCGCCCAGCCGCCCATGTGAAACATGGGGAACATGCACAGCCCGACGTCGTCCTCGCCGAGCCCCGTCGTGCCCTGGGTCTGCGCCGCCTGCAGCACGTAGCTGCGGTGCGAGAGCAGGGCGCCCTTGGGATCGCCGGTGGTGCCGCTGGTGTAGAGCATGACGTGCGGGTCGCGCTCCTCGACGTCGGACTCCGGCTCGGCGTCGCTGGCGCGCGCCAGGAGATGCGCCGCGCTGCCGGTGTGCTCGCCGTCGAGCGCGATCACGTGTCGCAGCGTCGGCAGGTCGGGCCCCAGCGAGCGCGCCATGTCCTCGAAGTCGCGCGCGACGAGGAGCACGGCTGCCTCCGACTGCGCGAGCGCGTAGCGCACCTCGTCCGCCTTCCAGCGGAAGTTGAGCGGCACGTGAATCGCCCCCAGCTTGGCGGCGGCGAAGTAGAGCGCGGGGTACTCGAGCCGGTTCATGGCGAGGGTGGCGACCCGGTCGCCACGAGCCACCCCGAGCCCGCGCAGCGCGTGCGCGAACCGGTTCGCCAGCGCGTTCAGCTGGCCATAGGTGACCCGAGCCGCCCCGATGACGTAGGCCGTGCGCTCGTGCCGGTGGCGTGCCTGGCGGCGGACGATCTCCCCGAGCAGCAGCGCCATGGCCGGGCTTCGTAGCAGGAAGCCCGGCCGCGCGCGACGTCAGAAGATGGTGGTCGTCGACGTGCTGCTGGTCGTGGTCTGGCCAGCGATCGTCGTGGTGCTCGTGCTCGAGGTCGTGTTGGTGGTGGTCGTGGTGCTGGTGGTGGGCGTGCAGAGACTTTCCGCGTCCCTGTCGTCGGCGCACGCGTCCGAGGACTCGCACTGGGAACAGCAGGCGAGGTAGGTGATCGACGGGTTCTCGGCGTCAGCCGCGCAGGTCTGCCGCAGCTGGGCGCACTGGGCGTTGCGGCAGGCACGCTGGCAGAGGTTGAGCGCGTCCAGGTCGCCCTTGCAGGCGGTGTCGCACTGGTCGAAGCACCTGCCGACGACGGTCCGGATGCACCGCTGCTGGCAATTGCATCCCGGCGGCACGCCGCTCGACTGCTGCGGCACGGCGGCGGTCGTCTCGACGGCCGGCTTCACCGCCGAACTGCTGCCACCTTCGGTCTTGCAGGCCCGCTCGCACTGCCGGCGCACCCTCTTCGCCGTCGCGAAGTAGTTCGGATCGGCGCCGCAGGCCACCTGGCGGCACACGGCCCGCACCTGATTCCTGAAGCGCTGCTGACAGATCTGCCTCTGCGCGTCGCGCTGGGCGCGGCACCCTCTCACGCAGGTGAGATTGAGCGCGCACACGCCGGGTTTCGGGCTCGCGCACTGGCCGGTACAGGTGGAGAAGAACGGCGGGTCGCAGTCGCCCCCGATGCAGCCGAGGCAGGAGTCGAGGCCGTCGACCGCGTCGGCGAGCTGATCGGAGCATCCGGCGCAGTCCGGGCATTTGAGACACACGGACGGCTCGTTCACCGCGTCCTGGAAGTCCTCGCGGCAGGTCTGGCGGCAGTCCCTGACGTCGCTGCTGGCGGCTCCGGATGTCGTCGCGATCCACAGCACGAGCCCCACCACCGCCCACCCGAGCGACCCACGCATGGAGGAAACCATGAAGGTCGCCGGGCATGCCGTCAAACGTGGCCCTCCGACGGCGTACGATCGGGCGTTCGATTGACACTCGCAAGGAACGCATGTTAGCCGGGCGCCCTCTGCGCCAGGAAGGTTAGTCCGGAGGTTCGCATGGGAAAGCTGCTCGAGGGCAAGGTCGCGGTCGTCACCGGTTCGGGCCGGGGCATCGGCCGGGGCATCGCGCTGGCGCTCGGCGCCGAGGGCGCGAAGGTGGTGGTCAACGACGTCGGCTGCGCGACCGACGGCCGCGGCACCGACGCCGATCCCGCCGCCCAGGTGTGCAAGGAGCTGAAGGGCCTCGGGACCGAGGGCGCACCCAGCTACGACAGCGTCGCCGAGTTCGACAGCGCGGGCAAGATCATCAAGACCGCCCTCGACGCGTGGGGCCGCTGCGACATCCTGGTCAACAACGCCGGCATCCTGCGCGACAAGCAGCTCGTCAACATGTCGCCCGAGGACTTCGACGCCGTGCTGAAGGTGCACCTGTACGGCGGCTTCAACTGCTGCCGGCACGCGCTGCCGGTGATGCGCGAGCAGGGCTACGGACGCATCGTCAACATCGTGTCGAGCGCGGGGCTGCGCGGCAACTTTGGCCAGGCGAACTACGGCGCCGGCAAGGCCGCGCTGATGGGCCTCACCTTCGTGATCGCCGTCGAGCACATGAAGGGCAACGCCGAGGGCAAGTACTCGATCACGGCCAATGCGCTGGCGCCGGCCGGCATGACCCGCATGGTCGGTCAGATTCCCGGCATGGAGGGCCGCCCGGTGCCGCCCGAGATGAATCCGGACCTGAACGGCCCCATGGTCGCGTATCTCGCCTCCGAGGAGGCGCGCCACGTGAACGGCCAGGTGTTCGGGCGGCGCGGCTACGCGTTCACGCTCTTCCAGACGCCGAAGCCCATCGCGGCCCTCTACAAGGAGGGCGGCTGGACGGCGGGTGAGATCGCGAAGAACTTCGACGCCGCGTTCCTCGACCACCTGAACGTGCCCGGCATTCCCATGACCGCGGCGATGAAGGAGGCGGCCGCGAAGGCGGCCGCAGCCAAGAGCGCCGCCGGAAAGAGCTGAGGACGCGCCATGGCGTCGCGGGCGTTCTCGCACATCGGGCTCTCCACCCTGGACCTCGATCGGACGCGCGCGTTCTACGAGGAGGTCCTCGGTTTCACCGCCGTTCGCTGCGACACCCTGGAGTTCGAGGAAGGCGGCCGCATCCGCCACGTCTTCTTCGATGCCGGCGACGGACAGCTGATCGCGTTCATGGAGCCGCGCGGCATCCCGGGCATGCCGGTCGAGTACGACGCGGGGATCAACCGCGGCCTCGGCGTGCCCGATGCCTTCTATCATTTCGCCTTCGAGGTGGCATCGCTGGAAGCGCTCGAGGCGAAGCGCGCCCAGCTCATCGCCAGGGGCGTCAAGGTGACGCCGATCGTGGACCACGAGTGGATGAAGTCGATCTACTTCAAGGATCCGAACGGCCTCATGCTGGAGTATGCCTGGCAGGCCCGCGAGCTCGGACCCGACGATGCGGTGATGCAGGTCCGCGAGCGGCTGAAGCTGCGCGGCCGCTCCCCGGTGACCGACTTCCGCGACCGGTGAGGGCCGCCCGACCCGCCGTCACGGGTCGGGCTGGCGGGAAGGGGCGGCGCGGAGACACCCGGGTTGCGACATCGTGTCGCACGCCGGCGGTCACGCCCGACCACGCCCGACCACAAGGGCTTGAAATCTCAAGGGTCGCCGGATCGGCGAGTGACCCCTGAGAGCACCGAGTGTCCACACGTTCATGGACAGTTCATGGACAGTCGCGGGCTTAGGACGTGCGCCGCAGCGGCAGGACGGTGCGCGGGCCGGGCGCTGCGAGGGCGGCGTCGAGCTTGGCCTGCGCCACGGCCAAGTCGTCGGTGCTGGTGACGTTGTACCGCGTGAGCATGCTGCGCGTCTTCCAGCCGCCGAGCTTCATGACGACGTCCTCCGGCACGCCGGCCCGGATGAGCGTCCGCGCGCCGCTGCGCCGCAGGTCGTGGAGCACGAGCCCGGCGAGGCCGGCGGCGGTGGTGCCCTGGGCCCAGATCCGGTCGAAGCGGCTGTGCCCACCGGCCGGCCGTTCAGGTGAAAGACGAAGGGCGAGGCCGCACTCCGGGCCTGCCACCGCCGCTCGAGCAGGGCGAGCAGCCGGCCGGTCACCGGCAGGGTCAGGGGCCGCTTGTTCTTGAGCACCCGCCCCGGCAGCTGAAGCGTACCGCCGACGACGTGCCCGGCTTCAACCTCGAGGGCGCACATCGACCAGGTGAGCAGGCGCGCGGCGTTCCGCCGCAGCAGTGTCAGGTACCCACACTCGACCAGGTCGGCGATGACCTCGTCCCGCTGTCGGAGCTCGCGGACCAGGGCATCGAACTCCGGCGGGTCGACAAAGCCCTCGCGTTCGTTGCCTTCCTCGGACCGCATGGTGATGGCGGGCATGCTCGGGAGGAGCTGCTTCTTGACGGCGAGCTTGAACCCGCGGCGGAGCACGCTCAGCTCCCGATTGACCGTCGCCGGCTGCGCGCCCGCCGTGATGCGCGCGTCGGCGTAGCAGTCGACGTCGTCGGCCGTGATGTGCAGTGCCAGCATGTCGCCGAAGGTCTCGGCGAGGTGGGCGACGGTCTTGCCCGGCTGCTCGGCCGTGCCGAGCCGCTTGGCGGTGCGATTGCCCCGACGGGCGGCGTCGGCCCGCGCCAGCTCGATGAGCTCCTCGAACGTCAGCTTGCGCGCCGCGGGGTCGACGTACTGCGGCGTGTCCGCCGCCTTCACCTTCTGCCGGAGCACGGTCCGCGCCTTGCGCTCGTCACGCTCGCCGGTCGATTCCTCGACGAGCTTGCCCTCGTGGTGGTAGCGCGCCCACCAGATGCCGCCACGGAGCCGGAGCGAGCCGGTGCCGCGCTCGCGTTTCGCGTTCTCAACGCTCATGCCGCATCCCTCCTGTGACGTCGCTCGTTCATCGGCATGTGCTGTAGCAGCCGCCGAGATTCTCGCGGCAGGCGTTCCCGGCTTCGGCAGCACTGGCTCTGGCCGCGTCGCCGGCTGGGCCGACTGGGGCGGAGTACCAGGTGTGGTCGAGGCACTGATTGTACAGGGCCTGACACTCGCGGACACATTGCCCGCCGGCCGTAGTCTGCACGTTGGGCACGGGCGGCATGGGCGTGCGCCGCACCGGGGGCACGGCGGGCGTCGTGGCGCACGCCGTCGCGAGCATTGCGACGAAAAGTGCGAGCGCCAGATTCCGTGTGCCGCCCCGGAGGGTAGTCAGAGCAGCGATCCGCATCCACGCCGACACGCTCAGCTTGGCACGGTGGGCGGCCTGAGCGATCCGGCGCCGCTCGGCGGCGGTCAGGTACACGTACAGGGTCACGCGGTCGGGAATCTCCGGCGGTCGGCCTGGGCCTTTTCGTGCAGGCATGATTGGGACATCCTAATTCCTGCCTGCACGAATTGTCAACCGACCCGCCGCCGGTCGAGCCAGCGCCGGAGCCCGGCCTCGTCGAACACCAGCCGCCGCCCGAGCCGTCGGGCGAACGGCAGGCGGCCGGCGCGCGCCTCCCGGTAGAGCCAGCCCCGCGACATCCCGGTGCGGCGCATGACCTCGGCGACGTCGAGAGCATCGGAAACGGGAGGGGCGCTCCCCCCGTTTGGTGCCGGCGCCGTCGCAGTCGTCCAGACCGCGAACTTGAGCGCCTCGAGCTCGCCGACGACCTGGGCGGCCTCGAGGGCGTCGACGCGGTCGGCCAGGGCGCGGAGCGCGGCGCGAAGATCGGCGCCGTCCGTCATGAGCCCTCCGTGGCCGGCTTGCGCTCGGCCTCGAGCCGGCGGTGATACTCCGCCGGCCAGCACCACCAGCAGCGCCCTGCTGCGGCGATCCCGGCCCTCGGGACGCGACGCCCGCAGTCGGTGCAGGTCGCCGGCGCCACGTCATCGCCGGCCGACGGCCACGGACCGCAATCCGACCAGGCCTGGTCAGGCGAGCGCACCCACATCAGGTGCCCTTGGGTCCGGAGATCGGGTGACAGGTAACGCACTCGTCGCCTTCCACGCCCCGGTGCCGCCACCGGCGGCCGCCGCACCGCACGCAAACCTGCCCGAGGCCGGTCTCGAAGATCGGGGCATCGTCGCCCGCCGGCTCGGGGTCGCAGCCGCTGCACTCGGTCGAGCCGCAGGTCGCGCAGGCGAGCCGCAGAGGACCGGCCCCGTTGCCATCCTTGCCGTCGCCTGCCCCCGAGGAAGTGCGGGAGAAGCGGCAAGAAACAGGGGTCTCGGGACTCCTTCTCTCCCAAGACTTTCCGGGAGGCGTCTCTTGCGGCCCTTGTGCCGCAACACCCGCGAGAGACTCCTCTTCGCAAAGCCCACTCGCAGCAGGGGTTTTCGCGTTTGACGTTTCTTGCCGCGGCCACGCCTGATTCATCCCCACCACGAAGACGGGATGCCCACGGCGGGCAACATCCTTTACGAGGCGCCACCGGGCGCCGTTCTCGCGGTCGAGCACGGTGCGAGCGACCGCCCGGGAGACCGTGCCATCGCCATGCAGGAGGTCCACCGCCTCGGTCCGAGCCAGCGGCAGTTCGTCGGCCGCCGCCCGGCGGTCCACCTCAGCCACGAGGCTGGCGACGAGCTCGGCCTCGGTCGCTGCCCGCTCGGCCTCCGTCTGCGCCCGGGCAGCTTCCCCGGCCGCGTTCAGCTCCGCGGTCACTTCGCGCAACGACCAAGGCACCACGGCGAGCGTGATCTCGAGGGCGAAGGGCTCTGGTTCCTCGCCCACCCGGAACTTCGAGGGCACGAAGGCGAGCACGTAGCGATCTCGCCGGGTGCGGCGCGTCGCCCGCTCGGCCCACGCCTCCCGGCCCGCCGCCGGGAGCTCGGTCCACCAGTCCTTCGTCCCGCTCGGCTGAAAGCCGGTGGCGTCCCGCACCTCGTAGGCGATGTCGGCCCGGTCCTCGATGACCCCGCTCCCGCGCCCATGCGAGCCGCTCTTGATGGTGTTGCCGAGCACGAGGATCGACGGCCCATCGGCCCGGTGGACGATGTCGAGCAAGGGGGCGATGGCTTTCGAGGCTTGGCGGAATCCTGCTCGCCCACCCCCTCGGTGGACGCATCGAGGGAGTCGACGATCACGAGTGCGTAGGTGCCGAACGGGAACGTGCGCCATGCCGCGGCATCGGTGAGCGGCGGCACCTCATCGCGGGTCAAGACCCGCAGGGTGGTGAGGTCCGCAGCCCCCCACGCACGGAGCCGTCGGCGGATTTCGCGCTTGGCGTTGTCGCGGTCGAGCAACAACACCGCGTGGCCTGCCCGGGCGAGCTGGATGGCGAAGGCATACGCGACGTGGGTCTTGCCGAGCCCTCGTGGCGAGAAAAAGTTCGTGAGCGACCCCGGGCTCAGCAGGCGAGGGACGAGCCAGTCGAGCGCGGGATCATCGCCGGCGAGAAACTCCGCCGCCGTGACGGCCTTGCTCCAGACCTCGCCCGAAGCGCCCCCACTCGTGAACGCGGCGCCAGCGTCGAACGTGTCGGGCCCGAACCACGTCTCGAGCTTCTCGAGCACGCCGGCCCCAAGCAGCTCGGCCAGGCGTGTGCCGCCGGTGGCGTGGCCTCCCTGGGCCAACCGCCGCGCCGTCGTCAGCACATCCTGGACGCGGGCACGTGTCTCCTCGTCCCCGGCGAGCCGTGCCGCCGTCCCGATGATCGTCTGCACGGCGTCCACCGCCACGGCCCGCCGCAGGAGGTAGCCCGCGGCAGCGAGGGCGATCTCGTGACGTACCCCGACCGTGCGCGGCCAGGCGCGGCCGAGGAGTGCGGTCACGGCGATGGAGCGGGCGGCATCCACGAGCGGGGCAGCCGGAACGATGGCTGGCGTCCGCGGGGCGCCGTCGAAGGCGATCGTCTCCCCGCTCGGATGCACCGAGGGCGGCCACACCGTCTGCGAGCCGGTCGAGAGCAGCTCGACGAGCATCTCGGACTTCTTCGTGATCGGATCCGGTGGCGTGGTGTACTTCGTCGTCACCGGCGGCGGGCTGCACCGATAGAGCCAGTGCGACCGCGGTTTCCCGGGGCGTCCGAAGATGAGCGGCGTCGGCGGCAGGAACGTTGCCGCGACGGCGACGGCTTCGGGCGCGTCCAGGTCGACGTCAACCAAACCGCCCGACGGCTCGCCGTTCAGGACGCCGAGATTGCTCTCGGGGTGGAAGTGCACCACGGACTCTTCCGTGTGGCGTTCCGCAGTCCAGTTGTTCCGGCCCGGATTCTTCGAGCCGCGGGGAATTTCAATCGGCGCGAAGCCGGCGCGCAGATACCGCCGGGCGGCCTCGATGCTGGTCATCGAGCGGGTTACCGTGCGGCGTCGGCCGTGAGCGCCGCGCCGAGGTGCAGTCGGCACTCGATCTCGTGCACGTCACGCAAGAGGCGCAGAGAGAAATCGAGTGCACAGGCAGCGTGCACGAGCAGCTCGGCGGTCCGGCCGACCCACAAGATGTGCGGCGCGTCGAGCGGCTCACCGCAGTAGATGCAGGCGGCATCCTTGACGCCGGCGCCCGGAATCGGGAACATCACCATGTCACCAACTCCTTCCGGCGCCCCGGGGGACCGAGACAGCCCCCGGGGCGCCTCCGACCTAGAACGGGATATTTTCGTCTTCGGGTGACGGAGAGGCGGGTGCGGCGGGTGGTGCGCTCGCCGCGTTCCGCTCGAGCGGCACGAAGCGCACGCCGAGACTCGACTTGCCGTTCATCACGACCGGGACGCGGTGCACCGTGACGTTCGCACCAGTCCACGTCGCGCCGTCTCGACCCAAGACCTCGGCGAGCGCCGCGTAGTTGGTACGGTTCAGCAGAAACGGCTTGTCGACCCCGACGAACGTCAGCACGACCTTCGGCCGGAGCACCCCCGTCTGCGGGTCTTTGACTTGTTCCACCGCGGCAGACTGAATTTGAATCACGCGGCCTGACGGGACGGGGAACGTAGCGTTGTTGTGGTATCGGGTCGGGAACAATTCGTCATCGTTGAACATTTCCAGTCACCTTTCTGCCAGCTCTCACCGCGCTGGCGGCGGGTACACGCTCATTCGAGAAGAGGAGTCCGGCGGCGGGCCGCGGCTCCAGCGCGCCGTCATCGCACCGGCTCCCGATCGTCGGCGCGTGCCCCGAGCTCGCGGCGGCGTGCCTCGTGTTCCTCGAGCGCTCGGACGCGATCGCGGACCGCACAGCGCACCAGCTCCGCCATGGAGCAGTTCTCGAGGGCCGCCGCGCGATGCCAGCGCGCCACCTCCGGCGCGGGGATGCGGAAGGCAACGACCTTCTTCGCGCTTGTGAACTTCACGTTGCGCAGCGTAGTGCGCGACGTGGTGCCAATCAACTAGCTTGCTGGCGGTTTAAATCGCTTCCGAGGCGGCTTAATTCGCGGTCGAGGCGGTTTAATTCGTCGTCGAGGCGGTTTAATTCCGGTCCGGGTTCGCCGCCGTCCGCTGTGGCGCCGGTACGCCTCTTCGACCCGCTCATGGAGCCGATCGATGTCCTGACGGATTTCGTCCGGAGTCCGATCAGGAGCCGCCGTCCCGAACGTCACGCGCCGGCCACACCGCCAGCACATCCGCCACCCGGAGAACATCAGCGCCAGGGTGGCAGCAACAACAACATCACGCCGATGGGGCGCGTTTTCCTCTGCAACCGGTGCACGTAGTCGACCGTGGCCACGACGCAGGCGGTAAAGAGCACCTCGTGGGGGCGACCGCGGCCGCGTGGGCCACGGGGGAGTTGGTCAAGGTGATAGAACCAGTGTGCCGCCCGACACAGCCCTTCGTCGGTGCGCGGGTTGCTACCCGTGCGCTCCTCAAACGCCTCGGAGAGCGAGCGGGCGGCGGTCCCGAGGAGGTCCTCCGCCCGACAGGGCGCGGTCTCGAAGAGGTCGCCCGTCCATGCGGACAGCACTGGCCCTGATGCGGGCGGCGGCACACCATCCGGGTCGCTGTCGGCCGCCACATCCTGGCGCAAGCCCGCGCCACACAGTGCGCACTCTCTCCGCGGCCTCGTCCTCGCCATCCCGCCGTCTCCCAAACCCGCCGCCTTGAACGCCGCGGGGCGAGGGGCGGACGGCGAGGTCCACGCCCCTCTAGCGCCCGGCCGGGCGCCCCCGCGGTCGAGGGGATGCTACTCGCTCCCTTGGGGCTGTGCGAGGTCGAGGTCCACCGCCGCGCGCCGTCACGCTACGACGAGAGCGAGCGCCCTGCGGCTAGCCTATTGGATCGCGCACTACTTCTTTCCCCTGAGCGGCCACCATCCGCTCGAACTGTTCCAGCATCCCGATATGGTCCATTGTTCGGAGCGGCGCCTGGGAAAAGTACACATTGTCGCCATACGGAACCCCGTCGCGACGGTCGATCCGGAAGAAGCTGGGCAGCGGAAGCTGACCTGGATCGGGAAGCATCTCTAGCGCTTTGAGTCGAAACTCGGGGAGCGCGACATCATTCGGAACACTCGGGTCGTACTGTCTAACCGCGCCCGAGAGCCAGAGGCCCATCTGCTTTGCGAGTGGTGACGCCGCCCACTCTAGCGGCACGTCGAGACGAACCTCCACGTGGCTCGTGTAGAGCCGCCGAGGGCTGATCTCTTGAGCGATGCCGTCTGCCGCGCTTAGGAGGTCATCGATCACCGCGTCCGCGTCGTCCGTGGAGGCTGGCGTATCGGCCGTGACCGCCTGCGGATAGAGAGCCAGGCTGTTGATGACAATCGGTCGCCCCTCACGGACAAACTTGCCATGCCTGAACACGATGGGTGTCGAACTATCCAGAGGGGCAATGTCCTTGGCCTCGACCGGAACATGCACAAAGCCGTATCGCTCGCGAAGGGCGGCGATGATGTCTGGTATGTAGACGGGCTTGAGCGGCGCGATGAGCCTAAAAGCCTGTGCGAAAAGCACGGCTTGAAGTTTCATCCTCCAATGGCCTCAAGCGCGGGAATGTGAAGGAACGGCTGCGCCGCCCGAACGGGCTGCGTGGTCTTCCTGCCTTGTAGAAGTTCCGGGATGCCCTTGTTGTCTGCGGGTGGTTGGGATGCCTGGAGGGGCTCCTTGTGCAGTGACTTCACGACGTCTTCGACGCTTGCCAGCGGAGTTTCAACTAGGTCGGTGACGAGCCGAGTCGGATCAACAGCCATCCCAACCATGAGATCGCTAATAGTATTGAGGGTGCAGTTACCGGGCGAACAAAGCCAGCGCGTGATCTGCGATGGCTCCCGACGCAGCCGGTTGGCGAGGCGAAGTTTATTTATTTCGCCCGCATCCTCCAGCCGAGAAACTCCCTGATGACAACGTCATACAGGACGTTCTGGAGGTTCCGCCGAAAGAACCACACGGCCTTCTCAGGAACGACCTCATCATCGAGGGACAAGTCGGGCGTGAGATAGGTAGGCATCAGGATGTACCCCTTCCGTTACGGGCTCCTCCGGCAAGAGGCGATCCCACTCCTCCCTGCATTCGAGACTCGCTGCGGCAAATGCCTCTCGATCTGGTAGGTCCCTGCGGTATCGCCATGCGAGCGCGACGAAAACATTTCTGAACGCGAAACGACCAAAGATACGTATAGTCGGCTGCCTTCTGGTGCTTCTGATCTCCCACACTTCCTCATGGCCGGGATCGATCCGTGCTAGATAGCTCTGCTCGTCGTCGCCGTCGTCGTAGTAGCCATCCCTGCGGACCGCCAGCTCTCGCCCCGACACGAATTCGAGCAAATCGGCACCGACCTCCGTCCATCGCTTTTGATCTTTCGCGGATGCTGGGCCCTCCAACAAAAGGCGGTGGATAGCGACGGAAACATACAGCTCGCGGCCCCTGCCTCGGCTCGCGCGCTTCGGGAACACTCGGTGCAGGCGCCGTTCGTCGCATAGCCGGTTGATCGCCTCTCGATTTGACATATAAGTCAACCGCCGGCAGAGTCAACTCAAACCTCTAGGTTTTCTCGGGTCGTCCGCCACGAGCCCATGGCCGCTCGAGATTGGCCAGGATGGCCTCGACGCCGGCCACCCCGCACCCACGGACAGGCACTTACCTAGTGCACCGGCCCCGATCGCGCTGGCGAGGCACCCCGCCGCCCCGAGCTGGTCGAGGAGTCACCCCCGGTTGGGAACTCGGGCACCCCGAAGAACTCGGCGACGACCGCCGCCCTTTCCGCTGCGTCCTCGGGCACCCAGCCGAGGACCGCAAGGATGACGTCGTGGCAGGGGTCGGATCGGGCACGGTGAGCTTGTAGCCCAGTCTCAGCCGACGAGGCTACAGAGTCCTTGAGTCATCGCGGACCGACTTGGACGTTGAGGCTGCGACTATTGCCGTAGACTGCGGCCCGGCACCCTGCTGGGTCCCCGCCCTGACGGATGCAGCTATCAACGTCCGCAGCCTGGCGTTCGCGAGCGCGAGCTTCGGCCTCGCGACGTGCGCAGTAGGGGCTGTTGTGAATGCCTGCGATGCGAGAGCCCTCGTCGCCGCAAGGGACCATGCAGCCCACCAAGCCGACTACTGTGACGAGGCACGCGCTCGGCAACAGGCGCACGCTTGAGGGCTACCAATGTTCCCCTAGTCCT
Organism: uncultured delta proteobacterium; assembly: GCA_963815115.1. Classification (GTDB taxonomy): domain Bacteria; phylum Desulfobacterota; class Binatia; order DP-6; family DP-6; genus CAVQLX01. Next base: position 1,242,769 of record CAWFFN010000009.1, read on the forward strand.
TCAAGGTGGGCGCCGAGGCGAGCCCGCTCCCAACCCCGACGGCACCGCGTCCCGTCACCCTCCCAGGACGCGCGGGCGCGGGGCCGCCGGGTTCACGTCACCGCCGCGGCCGCCCACCGCCCGCGAGGCGAGCGGCCTCCCGCAGCAAGACCTGCCGCACCCAGGACTCGCGCGAGACGTGACAGCCCGCCGGAGCCCGTGCCTGGGCGCGCTGCACGGCCTCGTCAACCGCGCCAAGGAGCCCGTCGACGTCGCGCAGGAGGAAACTCCGGACGTGCCGCCGGGCCGGTGGCGGGACGGTGAAGTCGTCGTCGGTCACGGCGCCTCGTCCTGGTCGTGCTCGTCGGCATCATCCTCCCAGAACACGTCGGCGCCCTCGGCCCGCGCGCGGCGCTTGACCTCGTTCCAGACGCATTCCGACAGCGTCGTCTCCGGGTCCAACCAGGGTCGGAATTCCCGGGCCTGCTCGTGCCGCTGGAGCGCGCCGCAGGTGCTGCCGCGCCAGTCCTCGATCACGCGCAGCGCATCCCAGGTCCCATTCCCCTCACGTTCGATCCGGCCCGCTTGCTCGGCCCGCACGATCGCAGGCTGGCTCACGCCCAGGATCCGGGCTAAGGCGACGTTCGTCTGAACGATCGCGTACCACGGCATGTGATTCCCTCCGGGGGTTACTCAGCACCACGTGGGTTTCCCCGCCTCCTCGGGCGGGAACCGTCGGCGATCCGCACGGTTGCTGCGCCGACGTGCTGGCCGTGTGACCCCCTTTTTGGGGGTCAAATAGCGGGGCACGCTGCCCCCCGCTGACCCGAGTAGCTTTCCGAGACGGCGGAAGGACCCGAACCGTTCGCAGCGAGAATGCTAGCGCTCATCGCTGCGGTGGGGCCGTTGCACGCGGAGCGCCCGGCCGAGGAGGACGCTGCCGTCGAGGCATGCGATGACGGCGTCGGCATCCTCGGGGTCCTTGAGCCAGACGTGGGCCGAGGACCTGCCGTTGCCCGAGTGCATGACGACCTTCCAGACCGGAGCGACGGGCGCGATGTGGTCCTCCAGGTCGACCTCGCATGCGTTGTTCGGGACGTTCCCGATGTACACATGCGCGCCCTGGCGGCCGGCTGGCGGGGCGGGGCGCGGAGGAGCCTGGCCGGGTGGCGGACGCTTGGAGACGCGCACCGTCCGGCCGAGGAGCGGGCGCGCGGGGAGCGCGGCCAGGGCGCGCTCGGCCTCATCGACCGTGCGGAAGAGCACCACGGCGGCCTCGACGTCGCCGCGGTCGTTCCGCAACGGGGTGACCTCGAGGGGCGTGATGCCGCTGCCCTCCTCGACGTAGCGACGGAGCTGGCCCTGCGTCACCTGGCCCGGCAGGCCGCCGAGAAACAGCTCGCACGCGCGCCGGGCCAACGGGGAGAAGCGGGGCTCGACCACCGTGGACCCAGGCATGTCAGCTCGCGAGCACTTCGGGACTGAACAGGATCTCAGGAGAGGCGTCGCCGCGGCGATCGAGCGTGATGCCCTGCTGCGCAGCGCTGCAGATCAACTTCTCCTCGTCGAGCTCGAGGGTGCGCAGGCGGTCGCGCAGGGCGGCAAGGCCTGCGGGGCGCTCGGCCGCCGGGATCGCCGCCCGGACCAACTCGGGACCGGCCGCGTAGATCGCCCGCAGGCGCGCCCGCAGCACGGCAAGGAGCGGCTCACGGTGAACCGTTGCGATGAAGGCCGCCGCGCGTTGCGCCTCATACTGTGGATCGGGCACGAGCAGCTCGACCGTCCCAAGGTCCCCGCCGCCCGGGCGGATGAACGCGGCGAGCACGGGCGTCGGGTCGTAGAGTTTGGCGAGCCGGTCGACGCTCGCGACCAGGGCGTCCTCGGCCTCAGGACAAGGCAGGGGGGCGCCGGCAATGGTCTGCAGCTCGGCCGTGGTCGCGGCAATCTGCGCGCGCAGGGCCGTGACGGTGGCGGTGATGTCGTCACTCGGCTTCTTCATGCGCTCCTCCTCACCCAGCCAGGCCGAGGTACTGCCGGCAGCGCGCGACGAGCTGGCCGAGCCGCTGCGCGCGTTCGTATGCCGAGTCACGCGCGCCGCTGACGCGGGCGCACTCGGCCTGCGTCTCCTCGAGCTCGCGCGCCACGTCGTCGAGGTTGTCGCCGATGGCGGGCTGCCACGTCCGCGCCGTCGGGCCACGGCTGGGATCGCGCACCCATTGCCCGGGATGCAAGGTCGGGTGCGTCACGCGCAGCTCCTCGAGGCGGCGCGCCAGGCGCTGCTCCTCGTCCCGGAGGGCGCGCGCCTGCTCGGTGAGGATGCGGGCGCGCTCCCGGGCGACCTCGGCGTCCGTCTCCATCGCTTCCAGCTTCTCCGCGCCGCGGCCGACAGCGCCTGGCGGGCGCGCCGGGCGCCGCCCGGGACGGTGAGCGGGCCCGGCGTCAGCGCGCCGGCCTCGGTCCTCATGGCGTCGCCCGCCGGGCGGCCTGCGCGGCCATGACAGCGGCGTGTCGAGCCGCATAGATGCTCTCGGCGTCGAGCGTCGCCGGCTCAGGTTCCCGCGGTGCCGGCGCCGGGGCCAGCGCGGTGGCCGCGGCGCGCTGATAGCGGCCCGCGAGCCCCTGCAACGTCGCCACCGTGTTCCCGTGCTGCGCGATCAGGGCCGCATGCTCGGCCAGGATGCCGCACGCGGCCCGGACCTCCTCCGTCGTGGTGCTCATGGGTCAGTCTCCTTTCGAGCGGCAGCGGCCTCCACGATGCGTGGCGAACCCGAGGCCATGCGTTCGGGTGCGGGTCGGCCAGCGGGGAAGGATGGGCCCCGCCAGTCGATCGCCACGCATCGTGCAGGCCGCGTCAGCGGCATCGCGGCAGCTCCTGCACGGCGTGCCGCTTCAGGTAGGCGGTTCGCAGGGCCTGCTTCGAGACCACCGGCACGCTGGTGGCCGCGCCCGCCGCACACCACGCGGTCTCCGACACGCCGGCGTGGTCGAGCACCACGAGGAGCGCCTCGGGGTCGACGGGGCCGCGCGCGAGCACGCCGCGCACGAAGGCCCGGACCAACTCGGCGCGGTCAAGCACCACGCCGCGGCTGGCGCGACAGAGGGCGGCAAGGTCCTGGGCGCGGGCGGGACTCATGCCGCCCCCCGCGGGCGCCGGGTGCGCGCGAGCCACGCCTCGACATCGCTCAATCGGCAGCGGCTCCACCCGCCAGGATCGAAGATCGGCAACTCCCCGCGCTCCGCGGCCTGAAAGAGGAGGTGGCGGCCGATGCCGAACAGCCGGGCGGCCTGCCGCACCGTCACGAGGCGCTCGACGTCGACCGCTGGGACGTCCATCACACAGTAGGACTAATACAGCCGCAAATGTCAAGAAGCGCAACGAATGATCAGGACGCCGCGCCCTGGCGCCGGCCAAGGTACTGGGACTCGACGACGACCACCGGAACTGGAATCCTGTGCCGTGGACGCCAGTCGCGCATCCGCCACGGCTCTGATACGCGGCGTCAACGCTCGGCAGGCATGAGTGTCGAAGTCAGAGCTGTTGCTCCACGGCGTCGCCTACGACGCGCATTCGAGCGCGTCCTGGCCATCTTCCTGCCGTGGGAAGTGTGCCTCCGGCGGGAGCTGCGCTTCACCGATCTCCCGATCTACGATGACGATCCCCGTCACGATGAGAGAGATCTCGAGGAGGAAGAGTACTTCGACAGGGAGCGGATCTGGGAGACCGGCAAATGGTGCCTGCGGGCGTACAAGTACCATGCTCGTCTCCCCCCCTACCCCCCAGTAAACGAGGAGAATGAGTTCTGGGAACGGCCGTACTACCACCGCAGCAGACTCGTTCTCACTGAGGCGGGGAAGGCGGAGATACACCGTCAGATTCGGGAAGATCGCACCGTCTGGTTTCGTGTCGTCACCGCGCTAGTTCTTGCCGTTACGGGATTGCTCGGGACGCTCATCGGGTTGTTGTCGTTCCTGAAGGCAAGATGAATCACCTGACAGCGAACGAGCGGGGCATGGCGGGGTAACGTAGTCGATTTCGGTTCCGGTAAGGGGCTTTGGTAGAATGGCCTTGAGGCGGACTTCGACCGGCTCACTAAGGAGAAACGCATGAGCGACGCGAGCTACCCTTGGGAGAAGATGTATCAAGCCATGCGGATGCTGCTGACGCCGAGTCAGGATGCCCGAAAGATGGCCATCCATGCACTCGGCGAGTTCAGCGCCGCGTTCGGTGCTCCCAACAAGGTTCCCGAATGGGCGGCGAGCGAAGTAAGCAAGGTGCGCCATATCGCGCCGTTCCACGAGATCAAGGATGCCGGCTCAGAGGGCACCATCGCCGCGTGGGTCAACCAGGCCAGCTTGGAAGAGCTGGACGAGCTCTATGACGCGCTGTTGTCTCTCTTCATGCGGACCGTCGAGAGGCGCGAGCGGCAGTACCCACGGGCGGACTAGGGACCTCGTTCGCCATCGCCGGAGCCTCCATCCGGGGTCCCGTGCTTCGCAGCCCGCTGTGCGGCGCCTCGTTGCGACGGAGGGTCAGCGGTGCCCGGCCGGTCTCGAGCGGCTGCCGGGGGGTGTCACGCGGTCATGGACAGTTCATGGACAATCCGCCCGGCCGCCGCCGAAAACCCTAGCATCTACGGGGCGAATTGCCCGGCGTGCCCGCGACATCGTGTCGCATTCCGGTGGCCCGCGCGAGGCGCTAATCGCAAGCCGTGCACCGCTCCCGCTGGCAGTCGATCGCCCAGTGCTTCGGCGCGCTGGGGATCCTCCTGGCCGCCTCGGCCACGCCCGCGGGCGCGCACGGCATCGTCGGACAGCGGTTCTTCCCGGCCACGCTGTCGATCGACGATCCCTTCGTGGCGGACGAGCTCTCCCTCCCCACCGCCGGGTTCACCAGGCAGCGGCGCACGGCGGAGGCGCCGTCCACGCTCGAGACCGAGTTCAGCGCGGAGCTGTCCAAGCGCCTCAGCACCAACCTGGGTCTGTCGCTCGGCGCCGCCGTGATCATGGACGCGCCCCGCGGCGGACCCACCATCGCCGGCTTCGACAACATGGAGATCGGGCTCAAGTACGTCTTTCTCAAGCGCGCCGAGAACGAGCTGCTCCTCTCCGGTGGCGTCGACATCGACGTCGGGGGAACCGGCCAGGAGCGCGTGGGCGCCGAGCCCTTCTCCACCTTCACGCCGTCGCTGTTCTTCGGCAAGGGCATGGGCGATCTGCCCGACGACCTGCGCTATTTGAAGCCGTTCGCGTTGACCGGCGCGCTCGGACTGGCCCTGCCGGTGCGCACGGATCCGCGGGTCTTCCAGTGGGGCTTCACACTCCAGTACAGCCTGCAGTATCTCCAGTCGTTCGTGCAGGACGTCGGCTTGCCAGCGCCGTTCGACCGGATGATCCCGATCGTCGAGTTTCCCATCCAGACGACCGTCGAGGGACGGAGCCGGACGGCCGGCAGCATCAACCCGGGGGTGATCTGGTTCGGCCGGTACATCCAGCTCGGATTCGAGGCCGTGATCCCGGTCAACGGCAACACGCTCGATCCCGAGGAGCAGGGTCGCCAGAGCGGCGTCGGCTTTCTCGGCCAGATTCACTTCTACCTGGACGACATCTGGCCGGATGTGTTCACCTGGACCCCGTTCGACGGCGTGCTGGGGCCCACCCAGCCATGATGTCGCGCCGTCGGACAGCCGCTCCGGCCGTCATGCTGCTGGCGGCGCTGTTCCTGGGAGCGCCGGCACCGGCATGGTGCCATGCGTTTCCCGATCATTCGGAGCCGCGCGTCGGCCATACCCTGGACGAGCCGCCGGCGTCGGTCCGCATCTGGTTCGACGGCGACCTCGAGCCCGTCTTCAGCACGATGCGCGTCGAGAGCGCAGCGCAGCAGCGCGTCGATCGGGGCGACGCGCAGGTCGACCCGCACGACGCCACCCTGCTCGAGGTGAGCCTGCCGCCGCTGTCGTCGGGCACCTACCAGGTCTTCTGGAGCGCGGTGGCACGCGACGGCCACCGCACGGAGGGCAGCTTCCCCTTCCACATCAAGTGACGCCGATGTGGCAGCCTCAAGGGCCGGCCGAGGCCGTCGTCTGACCCTGCTCACGCGCTGGGCCGGTCTGGCCGCGCTGGCCGCGCTGCTCGGTGGTCTCGTGGTCGCGGTCGTGGCGCTGCCGGCCGGCGACGAGGGTCTGGCGCGTCGGCTCGCATCCTGGGGTCGCACCTGCGTCGTGGTGCTCCTCGTCACCAGCGCGAGCGAGCTCCTGCTGCGCGCGTGCACGATGGCGGGCGGCGAGCTCGTGGCCGGTCTGGGGGCGGTGCCGGCGGTGCTGGCGCGCACCCACTTCGGGACCGTGTGGATCGCGAGGCTCGTCGTGCTCGTCGGCCTGCTCGCGCTGATCGGCCGCCGCAGCCGCGCGGCGCGTACGCTGGCATGGGGCCTGGCGCTCGCGCTCGCCTTCACCACCGCCCTCGTCGGCCACGCGGCCGACCGTGGCGATCTGTCGCCGGCGGTCCTGGTCGACTGGCTCCACGTCACGGCGGCCGCGGTCTGGACGGGCGGACTCTTCTGCCTCGCCGCGGTCGTGCTGCGTGAGGCGCGCCACTGGCCGCGCGCGCGCCTCGCCGGATCGCTGGGGCGCTTCTCGACGCTGGCAGGGGTCTGTCTCGTGGCCGTGGTCGCCAGCGGCGTGTTCAATGCCTGGGAGCAGCTCGGCGCGCTCGACGCGGTGTGGACGACCACCTACGGAGCGATCCTCGGTGTGAAGATCCTGCTGGTCGCCACGGTGGCAGGGCTCGGAGCCGCCAACCGCTTCACGGTCCTGCCACGGCTGCGCGCCGGCACGTTCCCGCCGGGTCGCGCCGAGCTTCGCCTGGCTCGCTACGTCGCGTGGGAAGCCGCGCTCGCACTCCTGGTCTTCGGCTGCACCGCGTTGCTGACGGAGTCCACGCCGCCGCACCACCATGCCGACATGGCGCCCGCGAGCCGGCCGGGCTGAGAGGGCTGGCGCTCAGGCGGTCGAGAGGAGCTTCGCCTCGGAGACGAATCGCGCGCACGAGTCGGCGCACGCCTTGCACACCGCGTGGGTCTCGGCGTGCTTGCGGCACTCCTTCTCGCAGTCCTCGCAGACGGCGCGGCAGGCGGTCGCGAACTCGCCGAGCCGCGCCGCTCCCAGGGTGGCGAGCTCGGCCACCGCCGAGCACGCGGGGATCATCTCCGCCACGCTCTGGGCGCACGCGGCGAGCGACGTGTCACCGCTCTTGAACATCCCCAGACAGTGCGCCAGACACGCCTGCCCGTCGGAGCTGCACGAGCGAGCTGCGTCGACGAGGGCCTGATGGTCCCCTTTCGGGTGCGCCGCGGGCTCGTCGGCCGCACCCGCGAGTGCGGCGCTGGTCACGCTGGCCGCCACGGCCGCACCGGCACTCAGCAAGAGATTGCGACGCCCGATCACGTATTCCATGGCTGCACCTCCACCGCGGGGCTAGCACGGAGGGTGGCGCGGTTCCATCCAACGGGAGGCGGCGTGAAGGCTGCCGGGACGGCCCGGTAGCGGGCTGGTTTCAGCGCCGTTGCGCGGCCGGAAGCAGCCCGCGCGCAGGCGTGGAAACCGTGTACGTCGTCGCATGGAGCGCCGCTTGCTCCGGCCGTCGGCATGGCGCCGGCAATCCGGTTCATGGCGGGAGGCTTCCAGGTCGTCGTCTCGAGCCACGCGGTCCTGGTGGTGCTCGCGGTTTTCGCCGGCACGCTCGTGGCCGTGGCTCGAGCGCGCGAGCCGGCGCTGGTCTTTGGCGCCGCGCCGTTCGGCGCCGCGGCAGCGCTGGCGGGCAGCCATCTGCTGTTCCGCGTGCAGCACGGTGGAGCTGGCGGGCTCTGGTCGGGCGGCCTGTCGTCGACGGGCGGCATCGGCGCCCTTGCGCTCGCGATCGCGGTGGCGGCCGGGGGCTCGCGCCGGCGGTTCGCCGACCTCGCCGATGCCGTGGCGCCCGCCGGCATCCTGGCGCTCGGGATCGGCCGGCTCGGCTGCTTCCTCGGCGGCTGCTGCTACGGACGCCCGACGGACCTGCCGTGGGCCGTGGTCTTCCCCGAGGTCGGGCCGCCGGCGCGCCACCCGCTCCAGCTCTACTCGGCAGGCCTCGACTTCCTGCTGGCGGCCGCGCTGCTCGGCAACACCGAGCCGCCGGGCGCCATCGCGGCGCGCGCCTGCGTCGGTCTCGGCGTGGGGCGGTTCTTTCTGGAGCTGTTGCGCGATCCCGCGACGAGCGATCAGCTCGGCACGACCGGCCTCACGCTCGCCCAGTGTGGCGCGCTCGTCCTCGTCGCATCGGGTGGGCTGGCGGCGTGGCGTGCGACCCGAGACTCCGTCTCGGGTCGGGACGGAGAGCGAGAATGAAACTCGATGAACGGTGCGGACGTCGTGCCGCGAGCGGCGAAGCCGCCGCGGCGGACGTTTCGGAGCATGACCCCGAGAGTCTCGGGTCGCGCGCCTAGTCGCGGAGGTGTGGTACGCCTGGAACGCCTGCCGTGCCCTGCTCCAGCGCCCGGTTCGCGACGCTGGCAGTGTCGGCGTCGCCCGCGCGCCGGCGTTCCTCCGCGATCGCCGACAGGGCCTCGCGCACGGGACGCGCCGCGGGGGCCACTGTGAGCGCATCGAGATACGCGCGAAGCTCGCCGGGGCCGTCGCCGGCGAGGAGGGCGAGCTGCGCGCGCAGCAGGTTTGCGCGCACCGCGAACGATGCTGCCGCTGCGCCCCCGACCGGGGCCGGAGCGGGATCGAGGCGAGCCGCGATCCAGCCGAGCGCCGCCGCGCCGAGACCCCCCTGATGATAGTAGGCGCGCGGCGCGCTGAACTCGATGGTGGGACGGTCGTCGGTGATCGGCGGCACGTCGCGCGTGGCGGCGCGGAGATGCGCACCGTCGGTGACGTAGAGCAGGGGGACGGCGTCCGGGTCGTCGAGCCCCACGCTGCGCGCCATGGCGAGGAAGGCCGGGTTGCCCAGGCGGGCGCGCATGGCGGCCGCATCGGCGGTGAGCGGATCCGTCGAGCCGACCAGCATCGCGAGCGGCGTCAGCGAGCGATGATATGCCACCCAGAGCTGGACGTGCGGGAAGACCGAAGCGAAGGTCGCGACGATTCCCTCGAGATCGCCGACCGCAAGCTGGTGCAGCGGGAGCCACTGGCAGAAGAGTCCGCCGGGCGCGAGATGCGCGAGCGCGAGCCGGTAGAAGTCGCGCGAGAAGAGGCTGCCCGCACCCGCCGTCCAGGGAAGGACGAGATCGACCAGGATCACGTCCCAGCGCGCGTCGCTGGCGAGCAGGAAGCTGCGCGCGTCGTCGGCGACGAGGTGCGCGCGCGGGTTCCTGGACACGTCGCCGTTGTCGGCGGCGAAGAACGCCGCCGCGTCCAGCGCCTCGGCAACCAGCTCGACGCCGTCCGCCTCGAGCCCCGGCGAGGCGACGGCGGCGCCGAGGGTGTCGCCGGTCCCGACGCCGAGGTGCAGCAGGCGTCGCGGATCCGGGTGGAGGAGGACCGGCAGGAGACCTTCGCGGCGCTCGAGGAAGACGCCATCGCCGCCGCCGAGGGAGTACTGGCCGTTGATGCGGAGGCGGCGACGATCGTGCGCGTCGGTGGTGACGAGCACGGTCGCGGTCGGCCCATCGCGCGAGTGGAGGACGCGGTCGGTGGGTCCCGAGCGCCACGGAAACGGGAGCGGGGGCGCGAGCGCGGCGGCGCCGGCGAGTCCGGCAGCCACGCTCGCCGCCAGGGCGCGCGCTGCGCGGCGTGACGCCAGCGCCGCGGCGAGCGCGAGCAGCACTGCCGCGAGCAGCAGAAGGCCGCCGCCGAGGCCGAGCCCGGGAAGCAGGACGAACGCTCCGGCGAGCGCGCCCAGGATGCCGCCGGCGGTGCTCGCGGCGAGCGGGCCCGCCATCGCGGCGCCGGGGCGAAGCGAATCGCCGAGGCCGAGGGTGATCGGCAGGAGGGTGCCGATCGCCGCAGACGGTACGAAGACGACGTGGAGCGCGAGCACGGCCTCCACCGCCAGCCCCGCGGCGCCGCCCCCGCCGAGGCTTCCGACCAGCGCGAGGCTGATGCCCGGGAGCGCGCGCAGAGCAGGGACCGACGTCAGCACGGCCAGCGCCGCCACCGTGGCGGCAACGGCGAGGCGCGGCTCGAGACGGCCGGGACGCGCCAGCACCCGCAGTGCGATGGCCGTGCCCGCGACGATCCCGAGCAGCGCCGCTGCCAGCACGAGCGCCGTGCTGTAGACGCTGCCGCTGAGCACCCCCGACAGCCCGCGCGCCCACAGGACCTCGCCAGCGAGCGCGACGGCGCCGGCAGTCCCGGCGACGGCGGCGGCGAGCCCGGGGCGCGCAGCGCCGCCGCGGGCCCGCGCCGGCGTCTCGGCCCACACGGTGGCCGGCGCCCGGTGCGCGAGCATCCAGGCCGCGGCGGCGACGGCAAGGTCGACGGCACCGGCGGCGAGAAAGGAGCCGCGGGCGCCGAGCGCGGGCAGCAGGGAGAAGCTCGTGGCCAGCGCGCCGACGGCCCCGCCGAGGGTATTCCAGCCATAGAGCCGTCCGGCGGCGCGTACGCTCGCCGCGGCCGCCGCGGCGACCGGAAGGGTGGCGCCCAGGAGCGTCGTCGGCACGAGCAGCACCGCGCCCGCAAGGAGGACGTGCGTGGCGGGGCGCAGCGCGCCGGGTGCGACTCGCGCGAGCCACGCCGCAAGACCCGGCAGCGCCGGCCGCAGGATCACGTAGCCCGCGATCGAGACGGCGAGGCCGGCCAGGAGCCGCGCGAAGGTGCGCAGCGGCAGCCGGCCGATCCGGAGCTGGCCGCCCACGCGGGCCCCCAGCGCGAGCCCCGCGAAGTAGGTCGCCAGCACCACGCCGGTGGCTTCGGCGGTGCTGCCGAAGCAGAGTGTGAAATCCCTGATCCAGAGCACCTCGAGCGCGAGCGCGGCGGCGCCCGAGACGAAGAGAAGGACGGGAAGCACGGCGGCCGTCAAAGCCCGAAGGCGCATGGAGCGCAAACCAGCGGCGCAACCGCACCTGCGACATCGTGTCGCATTGCCGCCCGCCGCCGCGAACCCCGAGAGTGGCGGGGATTTGCCCGCGTGCACGCTTCCCGGAAATATCGAGCCGTGATCGACCCTCGAGCCCATCGCCCCGGCGCCCCGGCGGGCACCCAGGCCGAGGATGCACGCGCGGCGGTCAGCTTGCCCTGGCTGACCCGGCTGCGCTGGGGCACCGTCGCCGGCCAGCTGGTCACGGTCGCCGTCGGTCACTGGACGCTCGGTCTCGGCCTGCCGCTCGCCCCCGTGATCGGGCTGATCGGCGCCACGGCCGTGACGAATCTCGCCCTGGTCCGCTGGCTGCGCGACGGGGGCACGGCCGGCCCCGGGCTCTGCGGCGCCGTTCTCGTCCTCGACACGCTCGTGCTCACCGCGCTGCTGCACGCATCGGGAGGCCCGTTCAACCCGTTCAGCGTTCTCTACCTGGTGTACATCATGCTGGCGGCGGTGGTGCTCGGCGCGGCATGGACCTGGTCGCTCGCCGGTCTCTCGGTCGCCTGCTACGTCGCCCTCTTCGTCCTGCCCGTCCCCGTCGGCGTGCATCACGCGCACGGCGAGGGTGCCCTGTCGCTGCATCTCTGGGGCATGCTGGTGGCATTCGTCGTGGCCGCCGTGCTGACGGCGTACTTCGTGGTGCGCCTCTCGGCCGCCATCGAGCGCCGCGACGCGGAGATCGCGGCCATGCGCGAGCAGGCGACGCGCACCGAGCGCCTCGCCGCGCTCACCACGCTCGCCGCCGGTGCGGCGCACGAGCTCGGGACGCCGCTCGCGACCATCGCCGTCGCGGCGACCGAGCTCGAGCATGCCCTCGAACGGCTCGCGGCCACCGGAGCCGGGCCGCTGCGCGACGATGCCCGTCTCATCCGTTCCGAGGTCGAGCGCTGCCGGCGCATCCTCGATCGCATGGCGAGCGATGCCGGCGAAACCGCCGGGGAGGCGCCAGCGCTCGTACCGGTGGACGGCCTCGTGCGCGACGTCCTCGCCGCCCTGCCGCCAGAGGACGCCAGCCGCGTGCGCGTCGAAGGCCTCCCGATGGCGCTGGCATCGGCGTTGCCGCGGCGCGCAGTCGCGGGCGCGATCACCAGCCTGGTGCGCAACGCCCTCGACGCGACCAGGGCGCCCGAGCCGGTGCGGCTGCGCGTCGAGGCGAACGAAAGCGTGCTGCACGTCGAGGTGCTCGACGACGGTCCGGGCATGACCGCGGAGGTGCTGGCGCGAGCCGTGGAACCCTTCTTCTCGACCAAGCCGCCCGGCAAGGGCATGGGCCTCGGTCTCTTTCTCGCCCGCACCCTGGCGGAGGGCCTCGGCGGACGGCTGACGCTCAAGTCGGCGCCCGGGGAGGGCGCGACGGCCGCGCTCGAGCTGCCGCGCGTGACGCTCGCGGGCGCGGGGGCGAGCCGTGTCTGAGCTGGCGCGCTCGCTGCTGCTGGTCGACGACGACGAGGTGTTCCGGCAGCGTCTCGCGCGAGCCTTCCGCGATCGTGGCTGGGAGGTGAGCGAGGCGGCGGACCTCGAGGCCGCGCTGGCGGCCGCCGAGCAGGAGACGCCCGAGTTCGTGGTGGTCGATCTGCGCTTGCCCGATGGCTCCGGCCTGGAGGCGGTGCGCCGGCTGCGCGCGCTCGACGCCACCACGGTGATCGTCGTGCTGACGGGCTACGGCAGCATCGCGACCGCCCTCGACGCGCTGCGCCTGGGCGCCGCCCACTACCTCACCAAGCCCGCCGACGTCGACGACCTGATCGCCGCATTCTCGCGCAACGCGCCAGTTGCCGACGACGCGCCGCTGGCGTCGCCCGATCCCGTGACCGACACGCCGTCGCTGGCGCGCGTCGAGTGGGAGCACATCAACCGCGTCCTCGCCGACTCCGGGGGCAACATCTCGGAGGCCGCGCGACGGCTCCGCCTGCACCGCCGCTCGCTGCAGCGCAAGCTCGCCAAGTATCCCGTGCCCCGCTGACCCGTGCGATCGGAAGCCCCACACGAGATCACCCCGCGGCTGGCCGGTCGGCTCGGCCAGCCGGGTGGCGAGTCCGATGCCAGGGACGTTGCGAGGTCGGAGGAACGTCCCGATCGAGCGTGCCTGGACAGCGCCCGGGCCATAGGGTCTGGTTCTCCAGGCGACCGAATGCGCCACCGCCTCCCGACCCTCGCCCTGCTGCTCGTGCTCGCGCTCGCCTCGGCCGCGGAGGCGAAGGTGCCGCGCTCGCTCAGCGTCCGCTTCCCACGCACCGTGCTGTCCGCGGGCGCAAACGTGGAGATGTGCGTGTTCGTGCGGCTCCCGGTGTCCGAGCCGTTCGATCTCGCGTCGTACAAGATCTCGCAGCACGGCGTCAGCGGCACCGGCGTCGCCATCAATCACTTCATCGTCTACCTCTACACCGGCGAGCGGCTGGACGAGTTCGCCGCGCAGCAGAAGCACGTGGTGACGAGCCGCGGCTGTCTCGATCTGGGTCCGGCCGATCGCGACAGCCGGCAGATGGTGGCGCTGACGCGCACGACGACCACCCGCGGCATCCTGCCCGCCGGCCTCAGCCTGCCGCTGACGCCGGCGCCGGCGACGCCGGGCGGTCCGCCGGACGGCATCGGCGTCCTGCTCGACGCCAACTGGATCAACGGCGCGACCAGGCCGCGCGCGGTGTCCGTCGTCGTCTCCTTCAAGGCGGCGAAGCCCCGCACGGTGCGGCGCAGGCTCCAGACCATCCTCGCCCGCGACGCCGAGAACGGCATCCGCGTGTCGCCGTTCTCGATGCAGGCGACGGAAGCCCTGGTCGACGCGCGCTGGCACCCGCCGGGCGACGTCTGCCTCTACGACATCACGGACCACATGCACCGGCGGGGACGCTTCTTCGGCGTCGAGGTACGCGACGCGGCCGACCAGCCGCGCCAGCCGCTGACCGGCCTCGCCAATCCGTACGCGAACCGGCGGCCGACGCTGTTCGGCGCGCCGGACTTCACCGATCCGGGCTCGCAGACGTTTCGCGACGGCCTCTTCGTCGGCTCGGCGGAGTCGCTGCGCTACGGCTGCTGGCACGACAACGGGGAGCAGCTCCCGGCGCGGCTGGGATGTCAGGAGACGTCCGGGGTCACGCCCGGAGACGTCGGAGCGCCGGCCGCGGAGTGCATGCCCGGCTGCACCTGCGTTCCGGCCAACCTGGTTGCCGGCGTGACGACCGACGACGAGGTCTGCGCACTCGCCGGGTTCTACTACGAGGCCGTCCCCGGCGGTTCGTGCGACGTGTCCGGCCTTCCACCCATCAACTGAGTCGATGCAGGAGACCAGAGAATGAAAGCCCTGATCGGAGTGAGCGCGATCCTTTGCCTGGCAGCGGTGGCGGCAACCTGCGACGCGCATTCGTTTCCAGCCAACGCGAAATCGCTGAAGTCGAACCTCGTCCAGAACTACCCGCCCTGCACCGCCCCCGACGTCGTCACCACGGGGGGGAGGCCGGCGTGTCTGGCCACCGAGGAGGTGGATCCGGACTGCCTCTTCGGCTCGAAGGGCGTCGGGACGCTGAAGGCGGCGATCACCAAGACCGACGTCAAGCTCGTGGCGACCGTGAAGGGACTCGATCCATTGTGCGAGGGCAAGACGCTGACGCCCGCGCTCACTGTGCGCACGACCACCGACGATTGTGCCGACGACCACTGCACCGTGGCCGACTACGAGCTCACGGGCGGCTCGTGCACCGTGAAGAAGGGCAAGTGCTCCGTGACCACCTCGATTCCCACGGGATATCCCCCGGGCGCCGGAAGCGAGATGACCGTCCTGACCTGTGGCGTGAAGGAGGGGGACCGGACCGCATTCACCTGTGGCGTGATGGTGAAGTAGCGTGGGAAATCGGTCCCTTCGCGCACGGGTCCGGGCCGATGGCACCGAGATCTTTGCCAGGTTCGGACACCCCCGGTATCGTCTGATGGGCCGGGAGTCCCGTCCAATGCGTTCAATCATGCTCGGCTTCACGTGCGCCGTCGTATTCACGATGGCGGCGCCGGTGATGGCCCACGAGCACATGTACATCGGGTCCGATCAGCCGCACCGCGGCGCGCTCGTCCTGCGCTACGACTTCACCCGGGCGTTCCCGCTCTCTCCCGATCCGGGAGGCGACGGGTTCCTCGGCACCGATCCCGCCTTCAACTCCCAGGTGACCGACGATCCGGCGGACGGGATCTACCGGTTGAAGAACCACGTGGTCGTGAAGATGCGGATCACGGCGATGGATCCGGGTGTCTCCGTGGGGATGGAGAAGACGCCGCTCGGTCCGGCGAAGACGCTCACCAAGCCCGGCGACACGGCGATCATCGGCCGCATGCCGTACCTGCACGTGCATCCGTTCTGGCGGTTGAACGTGCCGGCCGGCGTCAGCGGTGACTATCACTTCTCGTTCGAGGTGCTGGCCGCCGGCTACCGCCCGTCGGTGTCCTACACCGCGACGATGAGCAACCTGACCGAGCCCACCACGACCACGACCACGCTGCCGGGCCAGACGTGCGCGCCGGGCTCGTGCGACGATCACGACGGGTGCACGGTCGACAGCTGCGTCGGCGGCGCCTGCCAGCACGATCCCGCGACCGGGGTCGACGCCGTGCGCTGCAAGCTGGCGCCGCTGGCCAATGCGATGAACGACGTGCGCGCGACCACGGCTCCGGGCCGCCGGGTGGAGAGCCGCCTCTTCCACGCCTTCAACGCGGTCGATCCGGCGCTCCAGGCCGTCGCGGCCGGCGGCAAGGACGCGCCGCGCAAGGTGAGGAAGGCGGTGAACCAGCTGAACCGGTTCGCCAAGATGGTCGACCAGGGTGCGCGGGTGAACCTGCTCGACCCGGGCCAGGCCGACACGCTGCGGACGCTCGCGGGGAACGTGTACGACCAGCTCGTCCTCCTGACGCCGTAGTCGAAGGGAATTGAATTGATGATCCATCGAGTCCTGCGTTCGTTCGTCCTCGCGGCTGCGCTCGCGGCGGTCGCAATGGCGCCGCCCGACGCGGCCGCAAAGAAGGCCAAGCAGCTCTCGTTCATGGCGGTCCTGAACGGAGGGCAGGTCGTCCCTCCGAGCACCAGCAACGCCATGGGCGTCGGCTTTCTCACCTTCGACAACGCCACCAAGCGCCTGTGCTACTCGATCACCTACTCCCAGCTCCTCGGGAACGAGACCGAAGCGCACCTGCACGGCGACGCGCAGCCCGGCGAGACCAGCGCCGTGCTGTACGACCTGAATCCGCTCGGAACGCCCAAGACCGCGTGCCTCGGCAGCCCGCTCAAGCCCAACGAGGAGGTCCTCCTCAAGCGCGGGCGGATGTACATCCAGATCCACACGGACATCTTCGTGGCCGGTGAGATTCGCGGCCAGGTCGTGCCCGTTCCCTCGGTGCGCTGACGAGGCGCGTCCCGGTGCTCGTGTCCCGCGCTCCCGCGCTGGCGGCGGTCGTCCTGGCGATCGGCCGCCTGGCCGCCGCTCAGACCTGTCCGCCCGACTGTCTCGGGGGCGGCCGGAACCCGGCGGTCGACTGCCTGGTCGAGTTCGGCGGGCTCCAGACGACCGACGAGAGCTGCTTCGACGGCAATCCGACCTGCGACAGCGACGGCGCGGTCGACGGCGTGTGCACGTTCGACCTCTCCGTCTGTCTCAACGTGGCAGGCGATGCCGGCTGCACCCCCGGCGGGATGACGAAGCTGCCCTCGGTGCGTCCGGCGCGCAGCGCCGCCGCCCGCTCGCTCTCGAGCGCCATCGCGACGCTCGATCCCTCGCAGCCTGGCTGCACGGCGCCGGGCCTCGCCGTGCCCCTCACCACGGCGCTCAACGGGGTGAAGCAGACGACGGCCCGGGTCGCGGTCACCGCAGGCGCGGGCAGGAAGCGAGACCGCAACAAGCTGCGTCTCACCTGCCTCCCGTCCCCGCTCGCGCCGAGCCTGACGCAGGAGCTCCGGCCGATCTTCGAGACGCATTGCGCGCTCCCCGCATGCCACACGACCGCCACGGGGGGCATCACGCCGGCATTCGATCAGCCCGACCTGCACGCCGCGCTCGTCGGCGTTCCGTCGACGAACTTTCCGGCGCTGGCGCTGGTGCACCCGGGCAGCGTCCAGCAGAGCTACCTGGCGCGGAAGATCCTCGGCAAGCGCATTCCCGACCACACCGAGCGCATGCCCCAGGGATGCCCGAGCCAGCCACCGGCCGGCGGCTGCCTCACCGACGGCGAGATCGCCGCGATCGCGGCGTGGATCCAGGCCGGGGCGCCCGACAACTGATCCATGGCCAACCGTCGCCTCACGCTGCTGCTCGTCGTCGTCATGGTGCGGATGGCCTCCGCGCACATCGTGCCGATTCCTCCCAGCACCTGCCGGTTCGACCCGGTCGACTTCCGCGCGCCGGCCATCGGGCTGAGCGGGAGCGCGCAGGCGGGCGCCACCGCGGACACGTTGCGAATCCTGTACGACGCCAGTGCGAACCAGATCCAGATCTGCTCGACCGTCGCGGGCGACGGAGCCCGCTGTGGCGGCGAGGCGGTCCCCCGGCCGTTCACGCTGGGCTCGATCACCGGCACGCTGACCTTGCCCTCGCTCTTCGAGGGGGTCATGCGGTCGAGCGGCGACGTCACGCTTCCCGATCTGCCGCTCACGCTCGTGGTCGGCGGGTCGTCCACCACCGTGCCCGTGACCCTGACGACCGGCCTCGTGGCGGTGGACGGTGCCGTGGGCGAGGGCACGCCGCTGCAGGGGCTCGGGAGCCTCACCCTGGTCGGCGTCCTGGACGGCGGCGCGCTTCCTCCGCCGGTCGCCGGACAGTCGATCCTGCTGCGCCTCTCCTGTCAGCCGCGACCGGTACCCGACAAGGATCAGTTCGTTCCGGACCTCCGGATGACCGCGATCAGGGGCCAGATCACGTCCACGGAAGCGCGGCTGAAGGCGTCCATCGACATCGCGTCGGCGACGCCGCCGAGCCTGGTGGCGACCCCGGTGCTCCTCTCCGTCAACGTCGACGGGACCGAGGTGGCCTCGGCGATCGTCTCGACGGGTCTCCAGGGGAGCCGGCGTCTCACCGGGACGAGCGACGACACCCGCTCGACGATCACCGTGCGTCAGACGGCCAGGCGCCTTCTGCTGACCGTGCTGCTACGCGACGTCACGCTGCCCCGGACGTCCGGTCCCGTCCTCGTGGACCTCACGCTGGACGGTGGCGGTGTCATCGGCCGCGGCGAGCAGCTCTTTCAGACCAGCGGGAGCGGGAAGCGGCTTGCGGCCGCGGGAGGCTGATGACTACACTGAATCACATGCGGCTCGCGACACTGCTCGCCGCCCTGGTGCTTCTCTTTGCCGGTCGAAGCTCGGCCCAGGACGCCACCCCGATCTTCCATGGCCTGTTGGACATCCGTCCCGCGTTGGGAAGGATCGACAAGAACGTGGGCATCGGGAACGTGCAGATCAAGCGCTGGGATCTGGTGCTCAAGGACGATTCGAATGGCATCTTCCCGACCCGGGAGCAGGTCCTCATCGCCATCGGCGACAGCGAGCGCCTCGTCGTCACGGCCGGGACGATCCGGTCCTCGCGCAATGGCCAGCGCTTCACGTACCGCGACCCGAAGGCCACTCGCGGCGTCCGGTCGTTGCAGCTCCGCCAGTACAAGAAGGGTTGCATCGGCCAGGCTTGCTACCACGTGAGTCTTTCGCTGGTGCAGGTCGACTTCTCGGCGCTCGTGATCGGGTCACCCGTGTGTTCGCCCATGGCGATCATCATCGGTGACGACGACGGCTTCTCCGACGTCGCGCTCACTCGCCCCGGCCTCGTCGGCTCGACCATCCATGTCCTGCCGGCGTGTCCGAACCCGCCCAACAACTGTCCCTGTCCGCCGGGCACCGCCGGCGGCTGGCCCTGGTTGAACTAGGCCCGCCGGTCCGCCGCGGCGCGTTGGCGGGATTCCCTTGACAGCTCGCGCCGGCCACGAGTACAGCCCCACGTACCGATCGGTACGCACCCGTGAGCCAGCCCGCCGTCTCTCGCACCCCGGACCTCGCCGCTGACGTGCGGCAGCGCATCCTCGACGCCGCCGAGGCGGTATTCGCGGAGCGTGGCTACGGCGGCGCGACCACCCGGGAGATCGCCGAGCGGGCGGGCATCGCGAAGCGGATGCTGTTCTACTACTTCGCTAGTAAAGAGGTGGTCTACCGGACGGTGCTCGAGCGCGTGGTCGGCGGGATGGTCGGCATCCACGAGCAGTTTCGCGCCGATCCGGGCCCGGTCGGACTGGCCGAGGCCATGGAGGGCATCACCCACTTCGCGGCCGCGAACCTGCCGGCGTTGCGCGTGCTGACGCGCGAGATCATGGACGGCGGGCCGTACGTCGCCGAGCTCACCCGCGACCACCTCGGCCCCCTCTTTGCCGCCGGCGCGGCCGAGGTCGAGCGCAACATGGACGAGGGCATCTTCCGCCCCGGCGACCCGATGCACGTCCTGGTGCACGTCGCCGGCCTGACTCTGTACTACTTCCAGATGCTGCCCCTGCTGGAGCGCATCTGGAAGCGCGATCCGCTCGCGCCCGCGACGCTCGTCGAGCGCGCGGCCGCGGTGCGCGACTGCTTGCTGTACGGCCTGGTCGAGCCCGCTGCCCGGGGGGAGGCATCCTCGTGAGAAACGCAATCGCACCGCTGGTGATCCTGTCGCTGACGTTCGCCGGAGCTGCCGCCGCGCAGCCGACCCGCTCGAGTCCGCTCGCGGTGGCGCCCGACGGCCACGTCTTCGTCGTCAACCCGGACTCCAACTCGGTGGCGCGCCTGGAGTTCGACGCCATGCACCAGGGCACGCTCACCTCCGAGCAGCCGGTCGGCACGTATCCGCGCACGGTCGCGGTCGCGGGGCCGTACGTGTTCAGCGCCGATCAGACCAGCGACACCGTGTCGCGCCGCGATCAGGCCGACCTCGGGAACCTCCAGCAGGTCAACCTGGGCTTCGGCTGCAACCCCTACGGCGTCGCGCCCCTCCCGGGAGGCGGCGGAGTCGTGGTCTCGTGCCAGGGCACCAGCGAGGCCGTGCTGCTCGGGCTCGATCTCGGCGTCGTCGCCCGCGTGAAGCTGCCGTGGCCCAGCGCGCGCGCGATCGCCGTGACCTCGGACGGCGCGACCGCCTACGTCACCCACTACATCACGGCGGAGCCCAGCCTCGACGCGCACGTGAGCGTCGTCGACCTGGGGCAGAAGTCGGTGGCGAAAGTTCTCGCCATCCCGCCCGACGCGAGCACCTGCGAGACCCAGAACTCGGGCCAGGGCGTTTTCAACCTGGTCTCCGCAATCGCGCTCATGCCCGACGGCGCACCCGCTGCAGTGGCGGATCAGCTCTGGGTCGGCGGCGAGCAGGAGAACGTGATCTCGAAGGGTCTCTTCAAGCGCTGGCCGGGCTTCGCCGCCCAGCCCGGCTCGGGGATGTTCCCCTGGGTCCAGTACAAATCGTTCCCCGACGGTGGCGCGGTTCGCAACATCTACAAGCCCTCGTTCCACGACATCATCCGATTCGGCATCTACAAGGTCGACCGCGTCAGCGGGAACGTCGTCGGCAAGGTCGACGTCGACGAGGCTGCCAATGCGAGCGACATCGAGCTGTCGGCGGACGGCGGCGTCGCCTACGTCGTCGACCTGAACTTCAACTCGTACCACATCTTCAACACCGTGCGCGGGCAGAACGGCAACCCGACGACCGTCTTCGCACCCGTCTCGAGCTTCGGACCGGGCGGCGCGGCGCCGACCCGGGGCTGCATTCCGCAGGCGCTGCCCTCGGTGGAGACCGAGTCCCCGTTCCGGATCGAGCCACAGTCGCAGATCACGACCATCGACGGCTACGACCCCATCGATCCGAGCTTCGCGCCGGTGAACACGGGCGTCGAGTTCGACGCCGTCACCTACCAGACCGCCGGGACGTCGCAGATGCGGCTCGTTTCCGACGGCATCGGGACGGCACCCATCGGCGTGCGGCTGTCACCCGATGGCCAGACGGTCTACGTGGCGAACTACCTGGCGCGCAACGTCGTGGCGGTCGCATCCGCGGCGCCGCTCGACGCCATGGGCAATCCCGCCAACCTGCGCTGCGCGTCGCAGCCGACGATGACCTGCGGGCGCGACAACGACTGCCCGGCGGGCGTCGGCTTCTGCAACCACCCCGGCGGCGGCGTGTGCACCACGGACGCCGATTGCGGCACGCCCCCGTGCGTCCGGAAGCAGGACTGCGTGCCGATCGTCCTCGGTCAGCCCGTGTCGAGCATCACGGGCGGGATCGCGGCCGACCCGCTCCCGGCCGCTCTCCTGGACGGCAAGATCCTCTTCAACACGGCCGCGCGCGACGCCAGCCTGACGAACGGCGTCGGGCTCGGGGCAGCGGCGCCGCTCTTCAACAACCCGGCCCGTCCGGAGCTTGCCGCGATGCCCGGGAGCGTCGTCAGCACCGCCCACGACGCGTCGTACGTGACCTGCACGACGTGCCACGCCGACTTCGGCGGCCAGGACGGCCGGACCTGGGACTTCGCGCAGTTCGGGGCGTCGCTGCGCAACACCATGGACCTGCGCGGCCGGCCGGGATTCTCGCCGGGCACCTGCAGCAACGAGCCGTCGAAGGAGTGCTTCTTCGACGCCGCCTGCGGCGACGGCAACGTGTGCAAGATGAACTCGCAGATGATCCCGCCGAACATCCCGGCGGCGGACCGCGACCGCTACTTCAACCCCATGCTGACCGTGCACTGGAACGGCGACCGGGACGAGGTGGAGGATTTCGAGCACACCTATCGCAGCCTGCTCGGCGCCGGCGATTGTGACGCCGTCGAGTTCGCGCCGACCTGCCAGGGCGCGCTGATCCAGCGCAGCACGCTCACCTCCAGCGATCCGGCCGACGTGAACGACGACCTCGGGCCGCCGAACCGCAACATCCGGGGCCCGAAGACCGGCATGAACGCCGGCGTCCGGCTGACCCACATGGCCGACTTCGTCTACTCCCTCACCGAGTTCGTGAAGAACCCGAACCCGAAGACCGCCGCGACGGAGCGCGGGCGGAAGATCTTCAACGACCCGGCGACCCAGTGCACCACGTGTCACAACGGCGGGCCGGGCGCCGGCCGCCAGTTCTTCACCGACAAGAAGCCCAATCCCGGCTTCGACCCGTCGCGGCCGGGACGCTCGGACGGCAACAACCCGTTCGTGCGCCACGATGTCGGCACGTCGAACCTGTTCGATCAGACCGACCCGCAGGCCATCGCCCAGAAGAACCAGACCTTCCAGGATCCCGGCAACCCGCCCGACACCCGCCAGATCCCCGGCAGCCGCGGCGTGCTCGGCGACTACATCACGCCGGTGCTGAACGACCTCTGGAACACCGCGCCCTACCTGCACGACGGCAGCGCACACACGCTGCTCGACGTCGTCCGGCCGTGCAACCCCGCGCTCGACGACTGCTTCGAGGCAGGACGCGGACGCAACCTGCGCATCGCGGGCGTGAACGGGCAGGAGCTGCACGGCGCCACCAGCTTCCTGACCCCGCAGCAGCTGAACGATCTGGTCGATTTCCAGAACTCGCTCACCCTCGACACGCTGGTCGGTACCAACGAGCGCGTGCTCAACGCCGGCTCGCTGACGCTCACGAAGGCGGTGTTCACCGTTCCGAAGCAGAAGAAGAACGGCAAGACGGTGGGGCAGGTGAAGGTCGTGGCGGCCGGCACCCTGGCCGGGGGCGGTGGCGGGCTCGATCCGGCGCAGGGCGTGACCCTGTCGCTGGCGACACCCAAGGATGGGCGGATGGTGATCGTCGAGCGCACCCTCGCGCTGCGCGGGTCGGGCCGTCGCTTCAAGGGCCACGACGGGGGGCTGTCGCTCGTGCTGCGGCGGAAGGGCGATGGGTTCGCCTTCACGGTCAAGGGGAAGGGCGCCGACGTCGCGGCGCTCGACACCGGGAACCAGGATGTGACGGTCGCGATCGAATTCGGCAAGACGGGCGACTTCGCGCAGGCGCAGTTCGTCCAGAACCGCAACCTCACCGGCAAGAAGAACGTCTTCACGCTGCCGAAGAAGAAGCGCCATCGCGCCTGAAGGGGGACTGGCAATGCACAAGACGATCCGGACGTTCCTCGTCGTGGCTCTGACGCTCGCCGCCGCACGGGCACACGCCACGCCGGCGACCTGCACGGTCTCGAACATCGACGTCGTGACGACGCTCTTCCCGTTCCCCAGAATCGGCGGAACCGGGCTCGCCCTCCCTGTCGACATCGATGCCGCGAGCGGGACGATCACGATGGATCGCAGCGCCTACACGGCCGCGTACCCGTCGCCCGGGCTGAAGTTCGACACCGGCTTCGGGCCCTCTGGCTGGCTCGACTGGGATCCGGGATCGATCACCGGGACGATCGACTCGAACGGGCAGATCGCGTTCCCGAACTTCGGGATGCGCTTCTTCACCGACTACGCCACGCCGGGTCCGAGCCTCGCCGGCAATCTCAATCCGACCTTCTCGACCGCCATGCAGGCGCGGACCGTGTCCGGGACCGCATGGCTCTTCTCCGGCTCGGCTGTGAACGCCCAGGGCCAGCTGACCCTCGCCGGCACGGATCTCATCAACTTCGTGGCGACCTTGCAGACGGGACCCAGGTTGAGCTGCACGCTCTCGCCCGTTCCCGATCTCGCCTCGCTGCCGAAGGGCCCGACGCTCGCATCGGTGAAGGGCGTCGTGAAGAACGGCACCGACCCGACCATCGCGGACGACTCCCTGACGCTGACGGCGGTGATGGTGCTGGGCGCGACGCCGCCCGTGCTCGACGGCACCCAGGACGTGCTGCTGAGGCTCCAGCCCGCCGGAGCGCTCCCCTTGACGATCGTCATCCCGGGGAGCGCGCTGACCCCGAAGGGGAAGAAGGTCAGCGCCAAGGGCGACGGCACGGTGTTCCAGTCGATCGCCGATGCGCCCATCAGCCAGGACGACCAGACGCCGCCTCCGGCAACGACGGACGGCGGCTCACTGATCGTGAAGAAGACGAAGAAGCGAGCCACCTTCATCCTGAAGGTGGCGGGGGTCGACGCGTCGACCCTGAGCGGGTCCATCGTCGCCACGCTCGGTGTGGGAACCCAGGACGCGAGCCGTCAGGTGACCTTCACCGCCACGAAGAAGGGGTCGAAGTTCCACTGAGCGCGCCGGCCGCAGCGTCCCGGCGTCAGGCGCGGTAGATCCGGCAATCGAAGCGCATGTGCAGCTCCTGATACACGCGCTGGCGCTCGGCCGGCGTGAGCCGCGTGAGCGCCGAGAGCACCGCGGCCAGCACCGGCTCGAGCGACGCGCGCTCCTCTTCGGCGGCGGTGCGCCCCGACGCCGAGGGTCCACAGCCGCTGCCGTCGCAGTGCGGGCAGGGGTCGCATGCCGTGGGGCCGCGCTCCGGGTCCGCCCACAGCCCGGTGCCGTCGCAGAAGCCGCAGGAAGCCTCGGGATCGCGCAGCGTGTCCACGGTCGATCTCCCTTCCCGCGCGAGTATCGCCCCGCGCCGCCGCGCAGGTCAATGCGGGTTTGACCCTCCGGAGGAGAGCGGCTAACACTCGCGTCTGCGCTACGGCCAGGTAGCTCAGTTGGTAGAGCACACGACTGAAAATCGTGGTGTCGACGGTTCAATCCCGCCCCTGGCCACTCGTCGGATCAGCGACCCGCGACCGCGCGTGCGACGCGGTCGCGGTCGCCGTCCGCCCTCGCGCGCGTTCTGCTCGGCGAGGAGCGGGATGAACCGGCATTCGGGATAGTTCCCGTTCCCGCCGGGCGTCCCATGGCACGCGCCGGAAGCCGATGACCGGGCGCGCGGGGGACGACAGCGCACGGCGGGACGAAAATCCTTGACACCCAAACCCAACCAGCTAGGACAGAACCGAACGTATCTCCGTACCGACGACTCTCTCGAGCCGTCTAGCAGATAAAGGAGGACAACGTCGCCTTCATCGTCGGCGCGTTGCAGGCAGGCAGACAATGCCGGTCGGGTTCGCCGATGCCGACACGACGAGCCCGATCCTCCGCATGGCCCGCGGCGCCGGCTTTCGGGCCCCACGGAACAGAGAACCCGGAAGAGAGTGCCCCGCCGAGGCGAGTACCTCGACAGGGTCGTCAACCTCGTCGTCGCATCCCAGGACCCGTGCGGCGCCGGGGGGGACTGGATGCTGCCCTGCCGCTGCTCGACCCCAAGCACGTGGCCCCCTTCGGGAGGAGGTAAGACCATGGGAATTCGGTGACTTGATGAGCAGAGTCTCACCGCTGGCATCCCGGCTGTCGATCTGCAGCCAATCAACGACAACGAACGCTCGACGCGTTCATCCAAATCGGGGGTCTGCCATGACCAGTCCACGCTTCCTGAGCGCCTTGATGCTCGCCGCGCTGGTCCGCAGTGCGGCAGCGCAACTCGTGCCGCCACCGCTGACCGCGACCGTGGTCAACTTCGACGACCTCGTCGCCTGTACCGACATCCTCACCTGCGTGCCCATACCTCCTGATACCTACAACTCCCTCGGCATCACGATCTCCGGCTTCGGGCAGAACGGGGCCATCGTCTTCGACGCCACGACCAGCTCGTACGGGATATCGCCACCCAACGTCCTTTTCTTCTTCAGCGCGTTCCCCCTGGCAAACGGCGGCCTCATCAAGGGCCCGGAGACCTTCACCTTCTATCCACCGATCCAGTCGCTGCAGTTCGACACCGCCACGTTCACTGGTTGCGACCTGCTGGTGACCGCCTCGGCGTTCGCGCCGGACGGCACTGTGGTGGGGAACGCCTCGATTGCGCCGGTCGAGGGGGGCGTCACGCTTGCTCTGACCTTTGCGCCGCCCGGGGCGCAGACGGTGCTCATCACCGACGCGCCCAACCCGCTCTGCGGTCTCCCCGGGCTCGAAGCGTTCTCGATCGACAACATCGCCTTCGTGTCGGAGCCCGGTGGCGTCGGCAGCACGTGCGCGCAGGGCGAGATCGACGCCGCCGGCAAGAAGGCGAAGGCCGAGGCGAGCTGCTACTCCAAGGCGCTCCAGAAGGGCGTCCCGGTCGATCCGAACTGCATCCAGAAGGCCGTCAACGCCTTCAACAGCAGCGTCACCAAGTCGCAGGACAAGGGGGATTGTCTGGTCGGTGGCCGCCACGGGGACAACCAGGACGTGAGCCAGCTCGAGGCCGCCGTCGACAACCTGATCGCGAACAGCGTCCAGACGGTGACCGGCGGCCAGCCGGGCCCCAACGTCTGCTTCGGCAAGAAGCTCGCCGCGATCGGCAAGAAGGCGCAGTCCTTCGCGGGGTGCTGGTCCAAGGCGGCGAAGAGCGGGACGAACGCCGACGAGGCCTGCGCCCAGAAGGCTGCCGGCTCGTTCAACGGGTCGCTCAAGGCGTGCGGCACTCCGACCCAGCTCGCCCCGCTCGAGCTCCTGATCGACCAGTTCGGGAATGCCCTCTCCCGGAGCGTGACGGTGGCGACGACCACCACGACCACGACGACCACGAGCACCACGACCTCGACCCTGCCCCCGCCGCTCGGGCAGCATCTGTCGTTCACGACGACCGCGGGGACGACGAACTGTGGCTCGGGTCAGTTCTCCACGCCGGCCGATCCGCCCTTCTCGGGTGAGCTCGACTCCGACACCGTCGGGACCAAGCTCGTCGACCTGGGGGCCGGGTGCCTCTACATCGGCGGCGGCGCGGCGACGGTGAACCCCTCGGTCATTCCGGAGAATGCCACCACGGTGCTCGACAGCCCCGACGGCACGACGCTCTCGGGCAGCCTGGGAACCAGCCGCGCGGACTGCTCCGTGGGGCCGCAGGGTTTCGTCAAGCACTGCGTCAACAACCCGGCGTTGGAGTGCACCAGCGACGGCGACTGCTTCGCGCCGGGCGGCTGCCAGACGGACCCGACGTGCTACTTCGGCCCGCCGGTCCTCGTGAACGGCTTCCCCTCGAGCTGCGTGGTGAACGCCTTTGCGCAGAATGCGAGCGGGACGCTCAACCTGGCCACGGGCGAGTCGACGGTCGACATCGAGCTGGCGTCGTTCGTCTACCTGACCCTCGGCCAGCCCACCGTCTGCCCGATCTGCGACGGTGGCTTCTGTAACTACGGCGCCACGCCGGGCGCTGCGTGCACGACCAACAACAGCACGCTGACGTCGCTCGACTGCATGCCGAGCCCGGGCACCTTCGTGGCCACGCTGCCGGTGAGCCTCAATCCGCTGACCTCGTCGCCGATCACGACGACGGCGGCGGACGGGCTCTTCTGCCCCTCCCAGCCCAACGCCGGCGCGTTCGGTCAGGCGACCGCCGAGGTGATCACGCAGAACGGATCGCCGGCGGGTGATCTGACCGACGGGGCATCCCACGCCGGGGTGCTCGTGAGCAACTTCTGCATCCCGGCGACGGGCAGCCTGGCACTCGACGGGCTGGCCAACCTGCCGGGACCGGGCTCGCTCAGCTTGCCCGGGAACGCGCAGTTCTTCGCCATGCCGTAGCCGCACGCTGCGGTCCTGAGCGATCGACCCCCGGCGCCGGCCCTCCCGGCCGGCGCCGGGACGCGGCCTCCCATCAGCATTCGGGCAGCGGCAGGACGAGACGGCGAGAGCGCGCCAGCCGAGCACTCCGCGGCGATCTCCTGCATCGTGACCCCGGCGGAGCGTGGAGATGGTGCGTTCTGACTATTGCGCGCTGCCCGGGTTCGCTGGCTGGAAGGTGCGACCGTCCCACGACCAGCGTGTCGTGCCGTTCGAGACGAGATCGCGGACCCCCCGCGTGCGACCGTCCCCGAGTGCAATCCCGTGGACCGTCAGATCGGCCCTGCGGTACTTGTCGCCGTCCGAGAGGAACACCTCGGTGGAGCAGCCCCGGCTCCCGCAGTAGGACGGATTCGTGAAGGCGACCACGTAGTCGGGTCGCCTGTCGCCGTTCAGGTCGATCTTGGCGATGTCGAGATCGGTTTGTGGATTCGCATCGTCCGCGAACGATCCCAAGAGCTTGACCACGAGGCTACGATCCGCAGGCGAGACGGCCTTGCCGAACGGCAAGTCGCCGGCGATCGCGGCAACCACACAGAGCACCAGGATGAAGGGCTGAACACGTGCTGAACGGATCACCGATCTCGACATGGCATCCTTTCCGCGCTGGCAAATCAAGAGTAGCAGGCGGTATGGTCCGTATTTAGCCCGCTTCCCCTACAGGCTGTCTATCCCTCTGGTGCCATCCCGACTTACGTAAACCTCCTCGAATTGCGTCGTGACCGTGGAGGGTGGTCATGCGTCTCGCGCCGGTCGAGCGATCCCGCGCGCACGGGCACCCCGCGCAAGTGCCTGAGCGTGCGAGGCAACACGGTTGGTTCGACCCCGCAAGCGCCCATCGTCGGCGTCCGGGAGAATGTACCATATCCCGTAGCAGTGGCGCGCGTACGACCAACTGCGCCCGAAGGGATCGGCCGCATCGAGAAGCAGGCGTGCGCGCGCGACGGCCATCTCCAGGAACTCGATGTCCTCGTGCTCGCGACGGGGTTTCGCGTCGACCGCTTCGTACGGTCGATACAGGTGGTGGGCCACACTTGACCGGACCGTCCAGCATCGACGATGAGGACGGCGATGTCTCCCGAGAACGCGACGCCCGACCCGACGGCCGCGTGGTTCGCGCGGGCGCGCTTCGGCGTGTTCGTCCACTGGGGACACGGGAGCCGGCGCGGCTGGGAGCTGTCGTGGCCGCTGGTCGGCGGCCTGCGCAGCCTGCGCCATTGCCAGGACGTGCCGGCCGAGACGTATCACGCGAACGCCCGCAGCTTCGCCCCCCGCCCGGGCGCCGCGCGCGACTGGATCGCCGCTGCGAAGCGGTGCGGCATGCGCTACGCCGTGCTCACCACGAAGCACCACGACGGCTTCGCGCTCTTCCCCACCCGCGCGTCCGACTTCTCGATCGCGGCGACGCCGTACCGCGGCGACCTCGTGCGCGAGTTCGTCGAGGCAGCGCGCGCGGCCGACCTCCGGGTCGGACTCTACTTCTCGCTGTGCGACTGGCACCATCCCGACTATCCGCCCTTCACCGACGCCGATCGTCCCTATCGCTACGGGCTCGCACCACGGCCGACCGACGACCAGTGGGCTCGATACACGGCCTTCCTGTTCGCGCAGATTCGCGAGCTGCTCGAGAGCTACGGCCGCATCGATCTCCTGTGGTTCGACGGAGGATGGGAGCGCAGTGCCGACGCATGGCGCGCGCACGAGCTGGAGGCGATGATCCGCGAGCTCCAGCCCGGCATCGTGATCAACGATCGCCTCCCCGGCGCAGGGGACTACGACACCCCCGAGCAGTTCATCCCGCCCGAGCCGCCGGCGCGGACGTGGGAGACGTGCCTCACGATGAACGAGAGCTGGGCGTGGAATCCGTCTGACCGCGACTACAAATCCTCGCGCGCGCTCGTCCACGCGCTCTGCGAGGTCGCCGGCCGCGGCGGCAACCTGCTGCTCGACGTGGGCCCGACGGGCGACGGCAGCCTGCCGCCGGAGCAGGTCGAGCGGCTCGAGGCGATCGGCGGCTGGATGGACGTCCACGGCGAGAGCATCCACGACACGGAACCGGGCCTCGCGCCCTGGCAGTTCTACGGACCCTCGACCCGCCGCGGGTCCCGGCTCTACCTTCATCTCCTGTCGCGGCCGTACGACACGGTCGCCGTGCGCGGCGTGCCCATCCGGCGCGTCCGCGCCGTGACCGCGCTCGGCACCGGGACCGTGCTCGATGCGAGCGGACGCTGCCCGGTGGTCGACGAGCTGTTCAACGGCGACCCGACCGGCGAGCTCACGATCCGCGTGCCCGAAGCGGTGCTCGATCCGATCGCCACGACGATCGCGGTCGACGTGGATCCGGCGTGATGTCATAGGACGGGCCATGCCCACCGTGGCCGACAAGCGGCGTACGTTCCGCAGACTCCACCAGACGGGCTGCTTCGTGCTGCCCAATCCGTGGGACGTCGGAAGCGCCCGCTACCTGCAATCCCTCGGATTCGAGGCGCTCGCGACGACGAGCGCGGGAGCCGCGTTCGCGATGGCGCTCCCCGACGGCGCCGTGCCGCGCGACGCCATGCTGGCGCACATCGGCGCGCTCGCGGCCGCCAGCGACGTGCCCGTCAACGCCGATTTCGGCAACGGCTTCGCGGACGATCCCGAGGAGGTAGGACGCAACGTGCGGCTGTGCGTCGCGGCCGGCGTCGCCGGCCTCTCGATCGAGGACTCCACCGGCGACCGGGCGCGACCGCTCTACGACATCGATCTCGCGACCCGGCGCGTTCGTGCCGCCCGTGCTGCCATCGATGCATCGGGCGAGGAGGTGGTCCTCACCGGACGCGCCGAGGGGATGCTGGGCTACGACGTCGATCTCGACGCCACCATCCGCCGGCTTCGGGCGTACTCCGAGGCCGGAGCCGACTGCCTGTACGCACCCGGTATCACCACCCGCGAGCAGATCTCCGCCGTGGTCGCGGCCGTGGCGCCGAAGCCCGTCAACGTCCTCGCGCCGCCGGCCGTGGGCCTCACCCTGCGCGACTTCACGGCTCTGGGCGTACGCCGCCTGAGCGTCGGGGGCGGGCTCGCGCGCGTGGCATGGGGCGCCCTGATGCGCGCGGCCGGCGCGATCGCCAGAGACGGCCGCTTCGATGGGATGGCCGACGCTGCCTCGGGGAAGGAGCTGAACCGGCTGTTCCACGACGACGCGAAGCGCCGCGGGCCGTCCTGAGGGCTTCAGCCGGAGACGACGTACCTCCATTGGTCGCGACCCGTGAATTTTGCTAGCATCCGGCGCGCAGCGCCGCCCCGGGGGGGGCGGCCAAGCGAACGGTGGCTCGCGGTGTGCGGTCGCGGGCGTCCGGAGGGATGGGACGATGGGTATGCGGAGGACGCGAAGCGGTCGAGCGCATCGAGCGGATGCCCTGACCGACGATGAAACGGCGAAGGCGCCGATCCCGCTCGATTCGATCAGCCTGCTGGCGGGAATCGCGCCGGGGCTGGAGCTCGAGGCCACGGTGGCGGCGGACGGTACGATGCCGGCCGGCAGCCCGGTCTCGGTCGACGAGGTGGGGCGGCTCCTGCGTTGCAGCGAGGCCACGGTGCGCCGCCTGATCCGCACCGCCGTGCTGCGCCCGGTCGGTGTCGGCGAGCACCAGGTGCGGCGCAGCGACGTCGAGAGCTACCGTCTGAGCCTGATGCGGCGCGTGCCCGGCAAGCCCGGAAACTGAGCCGCTCGCCAGGGGTCGGGACGCAGCCCCGCCCCCCGACCCCGATGACCCGGACCCCTCCGGGCCGTCGCACAGGAGTGTGCGACCTCCTCTTCGGGACGTACACGCCTGAACGGTCCCCGGCGCTGGAAAACCGGTGAACCCTTGATTTCGTTGGCGTTGCCGCTCCGGCACGCGCCTCGCTCTTCTCCACCCGACCGGCTGCTGTGCCGGCGGGGGGATGACGATGGAGACGAAGGCGAGGCAGGAGGGGAAGTCGGCGCGCCCGCGCCGCAGGGTGATCGCGGTCGGCAAGCGCCAGAACGGGCGCTGGAAGGTGCGCACCAGCCTCTGGCGCTGGCTCGCGGCGACGGCCATCTCTCAGTGAGGCGCGCGCGATCGGTCGAGGCTGGCCGCGCGCGCCTCGACGAACTCGAGGACGCGTGCCTCGAGGCAGACACCGTCGAGGCGGTCGATCTCCTGGACGCCGGTCGGGCTCGTGACGTTCACCTCCGTCACCAGGCCGCCGATGACGTCGAGACCGACGAACCAGAGTCCGTCGCCGCTCAGCCGCGGTGCCATGCGGCGGCAGATCTCCCGATCGCGATCGTCGACCGGGGCGCGCACCACGCGGCCCCCGACGTGGATGTTGCCGCGATGCTCGTCCTCGCGCGGCACGCGTAGCACCGCGCCGAGCGGCTCGCCGTCGAGAACGATGAGCCGCTTGTCGCCCTGGCGCGCCTCCGGCAGATAGCGCTGCGCCATCACGAGCTCGGTCCCGTTGCGGGTCGACATCTCGAGCAGGGCATTCAGGTTCCGGTCGTCGCGGTTGACGTGCAGCACGCCCGTCCCCCCGCATCCATCCAGCGGCTTCACGATCATCTCGCCGCCCATCGTGTCGAGGAACGCGCGCAGGCGAGCGAGATCGTGCGTGACCAGGCTCTCCGGGATGACGTCGGGAAAGTTGAGAGCGTAGAGCTTCTCGTTGGCGTCCCGCAGCCCGCGTGGCGAGTTCACCACCAGCGTCTCGGTCGGGTCGGCGAGCCCGAGCAGGTGGGTGGCGAAGAAGTAGCGCATGTCGAAGGGCGGATCCTTGCGCATGAAGATCACGTCGAAGAAGGCCAGCGGCACCGTGCGGGCCTCGTGGAGGTGAAAGTGGGTCGTGGCGCGCTCCACCACCAGCCCGCGGACCGCGGCGCGGGGGGTGGTCCGGTCGACGAACAGATCGTCCGGCTCACAGTGATATTGCGTGTGCCCGCGCCGCTGGCCTTCGAGCTGGAACGCGAAGGTGGTGTCCTTGTCGACCAGCACGCGGCTCATCGGGTCCATGACGTAGAGGATGCGCAGCCCAGCCATCGCGCCGGGATGCTAGCCGAGCCCCGAAGCTTGGTCGACCCGAGACTTCGTCTCGGGTCGCTCCTACCCGTCGCCCCAGCGGCTCTGGCACAGGGCGGCGATCACGATGGCGGCGGTCTCTGCGCGCAGCCGGCGCGGGCCGAGGGTGACAGGCACGAAGCCGTGCGCGCGCGCGAGAGCCATCTCGTCCTCCGCCAGGCCCCCCTCCGGGCCGACCACCGCAACCGCGGCGGCGGCGCGCGCGGGCAGCGCGTCCAGCCGATCGTCGACGTCGCCCTCCCAGGGAACGAGACGCAGCCCGCGCCAGGGCGCGGCGACGAGGGTTGCGAGCGGGACCGGCTCGTCGATGTCGGGAACGCGCGTGCGTCCGGACTGCTTGGCTGCCGCGACGGCGATTCGCCGCCAGCGCTCGAGGTGCCCGGTGCGGCCGACGGCGTGGCGGGTCGACACCGGCGCGACCCGCTGCACGCCGAGCTCGGTCGCCTTCTCGACGACCAGATCCATCTTGGTCCCCTTGAGCAGCGCGGGAGCCAGCACGAGCTCCAGCGACGACTCGCGCGACGGACGCGTGCTGGCGACGACCATCCCGTTCGCCTCGCGCGCGCCGACCCGCTCGAGCACCACGTCGTGCTCCAGGCCGTCCTCGCCCAGCACGCGCAGGCGAGCGCCGGGGAGAAGGCGCAGCGTGCGGAGGTGGCGGAACTCGGCTCCCGCGATGCGGATGCGGGTCGCGCCGGCGTGTACGCCGGGCAGATAGAGGCGCAACATCAGCGTTCGAGCCGCAGCGTGCGCCACGCACCGGCGGCGCGCGTCGCGGTGACGCGGAGGGGGAAGGCGGCCGCCACGGCGTCGGCCTGTGTGTCGAGGAGACCCGAGATGACCAGGCGTCCGCCGGGCGCGACGGCGGCGGCGAGGGCCTCGGCCTCGTCGATCAGGATGTCCGCGAGCAGGTTCGCCACCACGAGATCGAAGCACGCCCGCACCGCGGCCACGCGGCCGGCGAGGAGCATCGGCCCGGGTGCGCCGTTGCGCCGGAGGTTGGCGCGCGCCAGAGGCAGGACGCTGGTGTCGCAGTCGAGCGCGACGACGCGCGGCACGCCGAGCCGCGCGAGCGCCGCCGCGAGCACGCCCGAGCCGGTGCCGACGTCGAGCGCGGATCGCACCGTCCCCGCGGCGAGCGCGGACTCGATCTCCTCGAGGCAGGTGCGCGTGGTCTCGTGCTGCCCCGTGCCGAAGGCCATGCCCGGCTCGATGACGAGCACCTCGCGCCCGGGAGCGTCCGGCACGTCCCACGGAGGCGCCACCAGGAGCCGTCGTCCGACCGTGACCGGCCGATGATGGCGGCGGAACGCGGCCTCCCAGTCGAGTGGGGGGAGTGGAGCGGTCTCGACCCGCACGTCGGCCGCAGCCGGCTCGAGCCCTTGCAGGCTGCGAAGCCAGCGTGACAGCTCCTCCAGGAGCGGCGGCCCCTGCTCCGGCGGCACGTGGGCCTCGAGGCGCGTTCGACCCGGCGGCGGCGCGGCCACCTCCGCAGCGCGCACCGCGGTCACCAGCGCGGGCACGCCCTCGTCCTCGAGGAAGCTCGCAACCGCGTCGGCGAGATGCTCGGCGACGTCGACTCGCACGACGAGCCATCCCGGGGGCGTCCGCTCCACGCGTCGCGAGCATCGGCGCGTGCCCGTGCGCTGTCAACGGTGCGAGCGCGAGCCGGTCCCGGCTCGGTTGACGCCTTCGTGCCGCCCGCCTAACGCAGGGACCATGGACGTCATCGCGCACCGCGGGGCGAGCGGGACGTGCCCGGAGAACACGCTTCCGGCATTTCGCCGCGCTGCCGAGCTCGGGGCGCCGATGGTGGAGCTGGACGTCCAGCTCACGCGGGACGGCAAGCCGGTGGTGATCCACGACTGGACGCTCGATCGCACGACGAGCGGGACGGGAGCGGTGCGGCGGCGCACCCTGGCCGAGATCGCGGCCCTCGACGCCGGCCGCTGGTTCGCCGCCTCGTTTGCCGGGACCCGTGTCCCGACGCTGGACCAGGTCCTGGGCGCGGTCGAGCTCCGGGTGAACGTCGAGCTGAAATCGCGCGGCATCGATGGACTGGAGCGCACGGTCCTGGAGGTGGTGGAGGGGGCGGGGGCGCTGCGTCGCGTCGTGTTCTCGTCGTTCGAGCCGGCGAGTCTGCGGCGGCTGCGCGCGCTCTCCGCGGACGCCGAGCTGGGGGTGCTGTGGGCTGGCCGGGGCGTGGCCAGGGCACTTGCATTGGCGGATAGCGTCGCTGCCACCTCCGTGCATCTGCGCAAGGGCGCGGCGACGCCGGCGGCCATCGCCAGCGCGCGGGCCGCGGGCTTCGGGGTTCGTGTCTGGACCGTGAACTCAGCAGTGGATTTCGCGCGCCTCGCCGCCGCGGGCGCGGACGCCGTGTTCACCGACTACCCGGAGCGATTCTTGCACCCACCCCCGAGGTGAATCATGGGGCTCTCGCCCTTCACCAGGGCCCTTCCCTTGACTGCTCGGCGCTTTTGCCCGATTAAGTCCCCCTTTCCTCCGAGGGGGGGTGAGTACCGGACATGGCAGGGGTTCGAGTCAAAGAGAACGAGCCCATCGACAGCGCCATCCGTCGATTCAAGAAACAGTGCGAGAAAGCTGGAATCCTCGCAGAGCTCCGCAAGCGCGAGCACTACGAGAAGCCCAGCGTGCGCCGGAAGAAGAAGGCCATGGCGGCTCGCAAGCGCGCCATCCGTCGCACGGCACGCAACACCATGGCATGAGCGCGGGCTGCCGAGGGCCCGAGGAGTTCGAGGGCAGACGTACGCGATGACGGCTCTCGACGGAATCCTGCTGCTGCTTCTGGTTCTCTTCGGGCTCCGGGGCTTCTGGCGCGGGTTCCTGCGTGAAGCGGTGGGGCTCGCCGGGCTCGTCGCGGTCGCCTACGTGCTGTTCACGGGGTGGTCCGACGCGCTCGGCGCCCGCCTCGCCGGCCACGCCGGCATGTCGAGCGAGGCGGCGCGGATGGTGGCGGCCGTGGGGCTCGCCCTCGCGGTGTTCATCCTCGTCCGCCTCGTGGGCGGGGTCGTGGTGCGCGCGACCGCGGCGCTCTTCCTGCGACCGGTCGACCGCGTCGCCGGGGTCGGGCTCGGTCTGGTCGAGGGAACCGCGGTGCTCGGGCTCCTCATGGCGGCCATCGTGCGGGTCGCCCCCGCCTCCGACCCGAGCCATCGCATCGAGGCCTCCCGCCTCGCGCAGCCGATGCTCGAGGTGGCCGGTCGCATCGTCAGCGTGGCGCGTCCTTACGCCACCGCCATGCGGGAAGCGATCTGAGCCGATCCATGGCTGGCCGCATCAGCGACATCGCGATCCGGACGATCCGCGAGCGCGCCAGCCTGTCCGAGGTCGTGTCCGACGTGGTCGCCGTGCGACGACGCGGGCGCACCGCCGTCGGCCTGTGCCCGTTCCACGTCGAGAAGACCCCGTCGTTCACGGTGAGTGAGGAGCGCGGCTTCTACCACTGCTTCGGATGCGGCGAGCACGGGGACGTCTTCACCTTCGTCATGAAGACCCAGTCGCTCGCCTTTCCCGAGGCGGTACGCGGCGTGGCGGAGCGCTTCGGGCTGCCGGTGCCCGAGGAGGCCGCCGGGCGCGGCCCCGCGTCCGAGCCGCTGGTTGCGGTGTGCGAGGCGGCGGCCGCGTTCTTCCGCGGCTCGCTGCGCGGTCCGCAGGGTGCGCGCTGCCGCGCCTATCTCTCCGAGCGCGCCGTCCGGCCCGAGACCGCGGAGCGCTTCGGGCTCGGTTACGCGCCGGGCGGCGGGGATCACCTCGCCCGCCACCTGCGATCGCAGGGGTTGTCGCTCGACGACGCCGTCGGCGCCGGGCTGGTGATGCGCCGCACGACCGGCGGGCTCGTCGATCGCTTCCGCGACCGTCTCGTGTTTCCGATCACGGATCCCCGCGCTCGCGTGGTGGCCTTCGGTGGCCGGATCCTGCCCGGGGTCGCGACGACGGGAGACCCCCCGCCCAAGTACCTGAACTCGCCCGAGTCGCCGATCTTTCACAAGGGTCGCACCCTCTACGGCCTCGCTCTCGCGCGCGACGCGATCCGCCAGCGCGGTCGGGTCGTGGTCGTGGAAGGCTACCTCGACCTGATCGCGCTCGCCCAGGCGGGCATCGCCGAAGTCGTGGCGCCGCTCGGGACCGCGCTCACTGCCGACCAGCTACGCGTGCTCCGCCGGTTCACCGAGCGCGTGATCGCCTGCTTCGACGGCGACACCGCCGGGCGCCGCGCCGCCGCGCGGAGCTTCCCCGTCTTCATCGAGGCGGGGCTGTGGGGTCGCGGCGTCTTCCTGCCCGCTGGCGAGGACCCCGACACCTTCGTGCGGTCCGGTGGAGTCGAGGCCGTCGAGCGGCTGCTGGACGGAGCCGAGCCGCTCGTCGAGGCGTGGCTGGGGGAGGTCGCCGGTCCCGACCGCGACGCCGTTGGCCGCCGCGCGGATGCGGCCCGCGAGGTCGCGCGGTTGCTCAAGCGCCTGCGCGATCCCTACGAGTTCAACGTCCTCGCCACGGTCGCTGCCCAGACGCTCGGTGTGCCCGAGGAGCTGCTCCGCCCCGAGGGACTCGCCACGCCCTCGGCACCTGCCGCACCGGCGCGCGCGCCAGCGCGGGCACCGGGCCCGGAGGAGCTGCTGGTCGAGCTGATGGCCGCCGACGCCGACGTCGCCCGGCGCGTCGAGCAGGCCGACGTGCTCGGTGCATTCGAGGATCCCACCTGGCGCGCGACGGCCGAGCGCCTCGTCTCCCAGTCGGAGGACGACCGCAGCGCGGTGCTGCAAACGCTGCCGCGCGAGCTGCGCGACCGGGTGGCGCGGCGCCTGTTCGACGAGGAGGTGGACGAGGAGCGCGAGCGCATGCTCGCCGATTGCATCGCGGCGATCCAGCGGCGCCGGGAGCGCCGCGCGCGCGGTCGCCTGGTGACGGAGCTGCGCGCGGCCGAGGCGCGCGGTGACGCGCCCGCGGCCGAGGCGGCCCAGCGCCAGCTGCACGAGTACCTGACGGAGAAACCCCGCACGTGAGGAGCATGACCGTGAGAACGACCACCGCTACCCAGGACGTCCTCGCTGACGAGTCCCTTCGCTTGCCCGCCGACGCCGTTCCCGACGCCCCGGAGGAGGCCGCCGACCTCCTCGTCCCGCTCGAGGACGCGGACGAACTCGAGGCCGACGCCGCGGACGGTGCCGAGGAGGACGATGCGCCTCCCGACCTCGTCGAGGAGACCCCGATCGGCGGCGATCCCGTGCGTCTCTACCTTCGTCAGATGGGGCAGGCCACCTTGCTCAGTCGCGAAGGCGAGGTCGTGATCGCCAAGCGCATCGAAGAAGGCGAGCACGCCGCCGTGCGCGCCGCGCTGATGACGCCGGTCGGGCTGCGCCAGGTTCTCGGCTTCGCCGAGCGCCTGCGGGCGGGCGAGGTCCGGCTGCGCGAGCTGGTGCGGGACGAACCCGACGAGGACGGTGAGCAGGGCGAGGACGACATGCGCCAGCGCCGCCGCTTCCTCGCCCAGCTCGCGCGTGTCCGCGGGCTGGTCGCGGAGCGCGAGGCGCTGAGCCGCGGCGCCAAGGTCGGCCGCGCGGCGCGTGCGCGCCGCGCGGCGAGCCTCGCCCGCGTCGAGGAGCGTCTGGTCGCGACCCTGTTCGGCCTCGGCCTCTGCCGGCGCCAGGTGATGCCGGTGATGGACGAGCTGTCGCGCGCGGCCCAGCGCCTCGCCCAGCTGAAGGAGTGTGCCCGGCGGCTCGCGCTCGACCGCCCGCGCGGCCGCGAGCGCATCCGCGACGCCGCGGCCGAGCGACGCGCCGCCGAGCGCGAGTCGCGCGAGCTCGAGCGCGGCATCGGGATGCGGTCGGCGGTCCTGGCGCATGTCGTCGAGGAGATCGACGCGGCGCGCACGCGCGCTCACGTCGCCAAGCAGGAGCTCATCGAGGCCAACCTCCGCCTCGTGGTGTCGATCGCGAAGCGCTACCTCCACCGCGGACTTCAGTTCCTCGACCTGATCCAGGAAGGGAACGTGGGTCTGATGCGGGCCGTCGAGAAGTTCGAGTACCGGCGCGGGTACAAGTTCTCGACCTACGCCACGTGGTGGATCCGTCAGGCGATCACCCGCGCGATCGCGGACCAGGCGCGTACCATCCGCATCCCGGTGCACATGGTCGAGACCATCAACAAACTGATGCGGGTGTCGCGCGCGCTGGTGCAGGAGCTGGGCCGCGAGCCGGCGCCGGAGGAGATCGGCGTGCGCATGGAGCTGTCGGCAGACAAGGTCCGCCGCGTGCTGCGCGTCACCCGCGAGCCGATCTCGCTGGAGACTCCGGTGGGCGAGGAGGACGACAGCCATCTGGGCGACTTCATCGAGGACGAGCGCGCCGTGGCGCCGATCGACGCCGCGCTGGCGAGCAACCTGCGCAGCCAGACCCGCAAGGTCCTGGGCACGCTCACGCCGCGCGAGGAGCAGGTACTGCGCCTGCGCTTCGGCATCGGGGAGACGGCGGATCTGACGCTGGAGGAGGTCGGGCTGCGCTTCGCCGTCACCCGGGAGCGCATCCGGCAGATCGAAGCGAAGGCCCTGCGCAAGCTCCGTCACCCGACCCGCGCGCGCCAGCTGCGGAGCTTCTACGAGCAGTGACCGGTCCCTTGCAGAGTGCGCCGTTCAATGGTCTTGTGCGGACGCCCTCCGGGCCCATAGCTCAGGTGGTTAGAGCTGCCGGCTCATAACCGGCGGGTCGTGTGTTCGAGTCACACTGGGCCCACCATCGTGGCGGGCCGCAGCGAAAACAACGAGGCAGACCAACCAAGGAGCGGAGGCGACACCTTGCGAGCACAGATCGAGGCCCTCGCCGCACTGCAACGCGTCGACCAGAGCCTGCGGGAGAACACGCAGGCGCTGCAGGCGGGCGAGAGCCGGGTCGCGGCGCTCGAGCAGGCGGTGCATGCCCACCAAACGGCCGTCGCGGCCATCCAGAGCGAGTTGTCCGGGCTCGGGGTCCGGCAACGGGATCTCGAAGGACGGCTGACGGCGAGTGAGACCAAGATGAAGGACCGCCGGATGCGGATCACGCGCATCCGCAACGACAAGGAGCTCGGGCTGGCGAAGCGCGAAGTCGAGCTGCTGAAGGAGGAGGCGAGCGGTCTCGAGATCGAGCTGATCGGGGTCCTCGAGCAGGTCGACGCCGTGACCAAGCGCCTCGAGGCGGCGCAGACGGAGCTGGCCTCGCTCACCACCGCGCGTGACACCGAGGCGACGCAGCTGCGTGACACGATCGATCGCCTCGGCGCCGAGATCGAGCGCGACCGGGGCCGGCGCGGCGAGCTGGTCCAGGCGGTCGACGGTGATCTGAGACGGCGCTACGAGATGATCTTCTCGCGCCGCGGCGGTGTCGCGGTCGTGCCGGTGCGCGGCGGGACCTGCCAGGGCTGCCACATGCACGTGCCGCCGCAGCTCTACAACCTCATCCAGCGCAACGAGCAGGTGATCCTGTGCCCGAACTGCCAGCGCATGCTCTTCTGGCAGCCGGAGGGCGAGGAGGCCAACGGGTGAGCAACGCCGGCGCGTACGGCGCGCCGGAGGAGGTCGAGCAGCCGCTCGCCGACGAGGCGGGAGGAAAGTCCGGACTCCACAGGGCAGGGTGGCCGCTAACGGCGGCCCCGGGAAACCGGGGGAAAGTGCCACAGAGAGTAGACCGCCCCGGGCCTCGTGCCCGGAGCAAGGGTGAAAGGGCGAGGTAAGAGCTCGCCAGGTCCGCTCGTGAGGGCGGACGCTCGGTAAACCCCACCCGGAGCAAGACCGCGTAGGAGGGAGCCCGTCTTCCGGACGGGTACGGGTGGCCCGCCCGCTTCCCTCGGGTCGGTCGCTCGATCCCTCGGGCAACCGGGGGACCAGACGAATGGCTGCTGCTCCCGCTTCCTGGGCGGGGGGACAGAATCCGGCTTACAGACCTCCTCCGGCGGGCCGCACGCGCGGTTTCGCCGGCCCTGCCCGACGCGTCCCGGGCCTCGGAAAATCTTGCTTGACAAGTACGATCCCCGGGGTGTACTCCGGCGCTGCTGTGGGGCTAGGTGGGGTGAGGTGGAGCCTAGTGTGGGGCGATGATCCCCTACAGCCGGTGGAATGTTCCGAGGCCACTTCGAGCATGCGGTCGATGACAAGGGTCGGGTGGCCATCCCGATCCAGTTCCGCGAGGCGCTCTCCGGGCTCCAGGAGGAGCGCCTCGTGGCCACCAAGTTCCGCATCGGCGCCCATCGCTGCCTCGACGTCTACCCGTTCTCGGCGTGGCGCCGGCTCGAGGGCAGCCTGCTCGCCAAGAACCGTTTCGATCCGCGTTACGTCCGCTTCCGCAACGTCTACGTCTCGGGCGCGCACGAGCTGGTACTCGACGGGCAGGGCCGGGTGCTGCTCCCGCCGCTGCTGCGTGACTACGCCGGGATCTCGCGCGGCGTCATGATCACCGGCGATGTCGACAAGTTCCGCATCTGGGACCAGGAGGTCTGGCAGCGGGCATTCGGTGAGCACGAGGACAAGGTCCTGGACGACGAGGAATTCCTCGCCGGACTCGACCTCTGAAGCAGCAAGCGAGGAAGCCAGCGACCGCCTCGGCGGCGAGCGAGAAAGGGGTGCGGGGTGACGGCGGGGAGCGCTGCGGCGAGGCGTGGCGACGAACCGCCGATGACGAGCAAGGAGACGGACACCGGGCCGGTGGGCGCCGCCCATGTGGCGGTGATGGTGGGGCAGGTCGTGCGGGGGCTGCGCCCCCGGCCGGGTGCCCGTCTCGTGGATGCTACCGTCGGTCTCGGCGGGCATGCCGCGGCGATGCTCGCCGCCGCGCCGGACACCTCGCTGCTCGGGATCGACCGCGACCCCCACGCCCTCGACCTCGCGCGCCAGCGGCTCGCCGGCTTCGGCGATCGGGTGCGTCTCCGTGCCGGCTCCTTCGCCGACCTGGCCGCGCCGCTCGCCGCCGAAGGCTGGGACGGAGCCGATGCGCTGCTGCTCGACCTGGGGGTGAGCTCCCTCCAGCTCGACACCGCCGCGCGCGGCTTCAGCTTCCGCCATACAGGTCCGCTCGACATGCGCATGGATCCGGCGAGCGAGCTGACCGCCGCCACGATCGTCAACGCGTGGGACGAAGACGCGCTGGCCAACGCCGTCGCCGAGCTGGGGGAGGAGCCGCGCGCACGCGCCGTGGCGCGCGCCATCGTGCGCGCCCGGCCCCTCGCGTCCACCGAGGCCCTCGCCGCGGTCGTGGCCGGCGCGGCCGGACGTGGGCGCGGGCGGCTTCATCCCGCCACGCGGACCTTCCAGGCGCTGCGCATCGTGGTCAACGACGAGCTCGGAGCGCTCGACCGCTTCCTCGCCGACGGCTGGAGGTTCCTCCGGCCCGGCGGGCGCCTCGCCGTCCTCGCCTACCATTCGCTCGAGGATCGGCGCGTGAAGGAAGCGATGCGGCGCTGGGCGGCCTCCTGCGTGTGTCCGCCGGGACTGCCGCAGTGTGCGTGCGGCTGGAGCGCCAAGGTGCGGCTGCTGACGACGCGGCCGTTGCGGCCCGAGGACGACGAGGTGGCGCGCAACCCGCGTGCGCGCAGCGCGCGCCTGCGCCTCGCCGAGCGCCTCGGCGGCGGGGAGGCCAACTGAGCCCCCCGCTGAGCGCGCCGCTCGCGCAGGCGGCGGGAGCGCAACGGCTGCTGGCCGTCCGTCGGCCGCTGGTGCGCCCGACGAGCGACCCGCGACGGCTCGTGCGCGCGATGCGCGGCCGCCTGACGCGTCGGGTGGCTGCCTTCGGGGCGGTGCTGCTCCTGCTCTGCCTGGTGCAGGTCTGGCTCCGCCTGCAGGTGGTCGACATCGGCTACCAGCTCTCCGCCGCCCGCAAGATGGAGCAGCGCCTCGATCACGAGCGCCGGCAGCTGCGCGCCGAGCTGGCCACGCTGCAGGACACGGCGGCGCTCGGCGACACGGCACGGTCGAAGCTCGGCCTGGTCGAGCCGCAGAAGGGGCAAGTGGTCGATCTGCGATGAGGCTGCCGCGCGGCCGCCGCGCGCGCGTGGTCGTGATCGCCGCGCTCCTCACGCTCTGCTTCCTGCTGCTGCTCGGCCGAGCCGTCGATCTCGCCGTGCTGCGTGGCGCGGAGCTCGCGCGTCAGGCGGCCCGGCAGCACCACGAGGAGGTGGCGCTGGTGCCGCATCGCGGCGAGATCGTCGATCGCAACGGCGATCTGCTCGCGCTCTCGCTCGACGTCCCCTCGATCTACGTGCGACCGAAGGAGCTCGGTGAGGATCGCGCGCGCCTGCCCGACGTGGCGCGCGCGCTGCGCGTGGCCATGACCCGGCTGCAACCGCGGCTCGCGACCGAGCCCTTCGTCTGGCTGAAGCGCCAGGCGCTCCCGCGCGAGCTGTCCTCCGTCCTCGACCTGCGCGTCGCGGGCGTCGGCCATCTCGACGAGCCGCGACGGGTGTACCCGCACGGCGATCTGGCCGCACACGTGCTGGGCTTCGTCGGCATGGACGCGCAGGGGCTCTCCGGCCTCGAACGCCGGTTCGACCGCGAGATCCGCGGCGAGCCCGTCGTGTTCGCGGTGGACCGCGACGCCCGGGGGCGGGAGTTCATGCGAGCCGCGTTCACCGACGCGCCCACGCAGGGCAGCCGCGTCGAGCTCACGCTGGACGAGAAGATCCAGGCGGTCACCGAGCGCGAGCTCGCTGCTGGCGTGGCCAACGCGAAGGCCGCCGGCGGGGCGGCGGTCGTGCTCGATCCGACGACCGGCGAGATCCTCGCGCTCGCCAACGTGCCCTCCTTCAATCCCAACGACCGCGGCGACTGGGGCAATCCGAGGCACAAGGACCGCGTCCGCAACCACGCCATCTCCGACCCGTACGAGCCCGGCTCGACGTTCAAGGCCATCCTCGCGGCGAGCGCGCTCGAGGAACACGTGGTCACGCCGACGGAGCGCTTCTTCTGCGAGAACGGCGCCTATCACGTCGGGAAATGGACGATCCACGACTCCCATCCCCACGGCTGGCTCTCGTTCGCGGAGGTGATCCAGTTCTCCAGCAACATCGGCGCGTCCAAGGTCGGTGACCGTCTCGGCCGCGAGCGCTACTACACCTGGCTGCGCCGCTTCGGCTTCGGCCAGCGCTCCGGCGTCGAGCTGCCGGACGAATCGCCGGGCATCCTGCGCGACGGGAAGTCGTGGGCGCGCATCGACCTGCTCACCCACAGCTTCGGGCAGGGCGTCTCCGTGACGCCGGTGCAGATGGTGGCGGCGTACGCTGCCATCGCCAACGGCGGCATGCTGATGCGTCCGTTCCTGGTGCGGCGCATCCTCTCGGCGAACGGGGAGGCCAGCCTGGAGCGCGAGCCGGAGGCCGTCCGACGCGTGATCAGCCTGCGCACCTCGGAGGTCGCGACCGAGCTGCTGCGACGGGTGGTGGAGGAGAAGGGCGGCACCGGCTCGCAGGCGCGGCTCGACGACTTCATGGTTGCAGGCAAGACGGGAACGGCGCAGAAGGTGGACGCCCGTACCCATGGCTACTCAGCGAAACGCATCGGCTCCTTCGTCGGATTCGTGCCGGCGGACCATCCGCGCGCCGTCATCCTCGTGCTGATCGACGAACCCGGGACCTCGAGCTACGGCGGCGTGGTGGCCGCGCCCGTCTTCCGGAACATCGCCGCCGCGACGATGGCCCTGATGCGCGTCCAGCCCACCCCGCGCACGTCCCCCCCGTCCGCCGGGAAGGTGCAGCAGGCATCCGCGGGACGGGGGCAGTCGACGCCTGCCGGACGCAAGCAGCAGCAGGCCGCCGAGCGCAAGCAGCCGGAGCCACCCGCGCCGCCTCGGGTCGAGGTGGCGGCGGTGCCGCCGGTCGACGGCCCGACGCTCGAGCCGGGCACGCCGAGCTTTCTCGGTCTCTCGCTGCGCGAGGCGCTGACCCGTGCGCATGCCGACGGCTGGACGGTCGACGTGCGCGGCACCGGCTGGGTGGCCGAGCAGTCCCCGCCTCCCGGAACGCCCTTCGGCGGCGATCGCCGTCTGGCGCTCGAGCTCCGATCCGACCAGCCGACGGCACGTCCCTGATGCGTCTCGGCGCGCTGCTCGACGGCCTCGGCACCGTCGCCGTGGAGGGAACGGCCGACGTCGAGGTCACCGGCGTCGCGGCAGACTCGCGCCGCGTGCGCCCGGGCGACGTCTTCTTCGCGCTCGCCGGCCGGGCCA
This sequence comes from uncultured delta proteobacterium, assembly GCA_963815115.1. Classification (GTDB taxonomy): domain Bacteria; phylum Desulfobacterota; class Binatia; order DP-6; family DP-6; genus CAVQLX01. The sequence goes on from CAWFFN010000009.1 coordinate 1,287,604, forward strand.
CGGACGGGCGGCGCCACGTCGCCGAGGCCCTCGCGCGCGGCGCTTCGGCGGTCGTCGCCGATGGCGAGGTCGAGGCACCGGGCGTGACGCGGGTGTGCTGCCACGAGCCGCGCCGGCTCCTCGGCCCGGTGGCGGCTCGGCTGGCTGGTGATCCGAGCGTCGGGCTCACGCTGGTCGGTGTCACCGGCACGAACGGCAAGACCACGACGACGTACCTGCTGGAGGGCATCTGGCGCGCGGCCGGCAGACGTCCCGGCGTCATCGGGACCATCGCCTACCGCTTCGCGGGCACGAGCCAGCCGGCGCCGTTCACCACGCCGGAGGCGCCCGAGCTGCACGCCATCCTCGCCGACATGCGCCGCGCCGGCGTGACCCATGTCGCCATCGAGGTGTCGTCGCACGCGCTCGCGCAGCATCGCGCCGACGGACTGCGCTTCGATGCCGCCGCCTTCACCAACCTCACGCGCGACCATCTCGATTTCCATGGCGACCTCGAGGCGTACTACGCGGCGAAGGCGAGACTCTTCCACGAGCTGCTGCCCGCGTCCGGCAAGGTGGGGCCCGTGGCGGTCGTGAACGTGGACGATCCGGGCGGGGCGCGGCTCGCCGGCGAGGTGGCGGTGCGCTGCGTGCGCGTCGGCCGCGCCGAGGGCGCCGACGTGCGTCCGGTGGACGTCGAGAGCACGCTCGCGGGCACTCGCGGCGTCCTGCTCCTCGGCGGCGAGCGCGTCGAGTTCACCAGTCCGCTGGTGGGGGCCCCGCATGCGGAGAACATCGCGCTCGCCGCCGCCACGGCGTGGGCCCTCGGCGTCGACACGACGGCCATCGCCGCCGGCATCGCCGCCACGGCGCCGCCGCCTGGCCGGGTGGAGCGCATCCCGGGCCCGGGCTTCACGGTGGTGGTCGACTACGCCCACACTCCCGATGCCCTGGAACGCCTGCTCGCCGCGCTCCGGCCGCTGACGCCCGGGACCCTCATCACGGTCTTCGGCTGTGGCGGCGACCGCGACCGCGGCAAGCGGCCGCTGATGGGCGCTGCCGCGGCACGCGCGAGCGATCTCGTCGTGATCACCTCCGACAACCCGCGCACGGAAGATCCGGGCCGCATCCTCGCCGACATCGAGCCGGGCGTGCGCGAGGCGGGACTCGCCCCGCTGCGGCGGAGCGCTCCGGGTGGGCGAGGCTACCTGGTCGAGCCCGATCGGCCGGCGGCCATCGCGCTCGCCGTCGGGCTCGCGCGGCCGGGCGATCTGGTGGTCGTCGCGGGCAAGGGGCACGAGGACTACCAGATCGTCGGCACCGAGAAGCGCCACCTCGACGACCGCGAGGAGGTGAGGCGCGTGCTGGAGCAGCACGCGTGACCGGAACGGCCGAGCGCCTGGGTGCCGAGGTCGCCTTCGGACTGGACGAGGTGCTGGCGGCCACGCGCGGCGAGCTGGTCCGGCTCGGCGACCGCGTCGCCTTCCCCGGGGTCACGACCGATACGCGCGCGATCCGTGCCGGCGAGCTGTTCGTCGCCATCCGCGGCGCCACGCACGACGGCCATCGCTACCTCGCCGAGGCGGCGCGCCGCGGTGCGGGCGCGGTCGTGAGCGAGCGCGCCGAGGCCGAGGAGCCGCTTGCCTGCACCGTCGTGGCGGTGCGCGACACGCTCGCCGCGCTCGGCGATCTCGCGGCGTTCCATCGCCGGCGCCAGCGCGCGCGCGTGCTCGCCGTCGCCGGCAGCAACGGCAAGACGACCACCAAGGAGATGGCGGCGGCCATCCTCCGCCACGCGCTCGGGCCGGACGCCGTCCTCCACACCCGGGGGACGCAGAACAATCTCGTCGGCCTGCCCCTCACGCTGCTGCGGCTGGGACCCGCCCACGCCGTCGCGGTGCTGGAGCTCGGCATGAACGGTCCGGGCGAGGTGTGGCGGCTCGCCGAGATCGCCGAGCCCGACGCCGGCGTGATCACCTGTGTCGCACCCGAGCACCTGGAGGGCGTCGGCTCGCTGCACGGGGCCGCCGAGGCCGAGGCGGAGCTCTTCCGGCGGCTACGGCCCTCGGCGACGGCGGTGGTGAACGCCGACGATCCCCTGGTGGTTGCCGGCGCGACCGGCTTCCCGGGCCGCGTGCTGCGCTTCGGCAGCGGAGCCGAGGTGCGGGCGGACGACGTCGTCGATCTCGGGCTCGACGGCAGCACGTTCCGTCTCTGCGTCGGGACGGAGGCGATACCGGTGCGGCTCCCGATCCCCGGGCGCCACAACGTCGGCAACGCGCTCGCCGCAACGGCGCTGACTTCCCTCGCGGGCGCCTCGCTGACCGACGTGCGGGACGCCCTGGCGACCTTCGAGGGGCCCAGCATGCGCATGCAGGTCGAGCGGCTCGCGAGTGGAGTGACCGTGATCAACGACGCCTACAACGCGAATCCCGCCTCCATGGCGGCGGCGCTCCAGACCCTCGCCGCCAGCGCGGCGGAGCGCCGGCTGGCGGTGCTGGGAGAGATGCGCGAGCTCGGCGACGAGACCGAGGCGGCACACGAGCAGCTCGGGCGGACCGCGGCGGCAGCCGGCCTCGACGCCCTGCTGGTCGTCGGCTCCCATGCCGGTCTGGTGCGGCAGGGGGCGATCGCGGCCGGGATGCCCGCCGACCGGATCACCATCGCCGCCGATCAGGGCGAGGCGGCGGAGCGCCTGAAGACGGAGTGCCGCGCCGGCGACCTCGTGCTCCTGAAGGCGTCGCGTGGCGCGGCGCTCGAATCCGTGCTGCGCCATCTCGCCGGCGAGGGCGCGGCGTGATGCTCGCCATGCTCCTGTACGACCTTCGCGCCCAGTGGGCGCCGCTTCACGTCTTCAAGTACATCACCTTCCGCACCCTGGTGGCCGGGCTCGTGGCGCTCTGCCTGTCGCTGCTCCTGGGGCCGCCCATGATTCGCCGGCTGGCGGCCCTGCAGATCGGGCAGTCGATCCGCGACGACGGTCCGGCCGCGCACCAGAGCAAGCGCGGCACGCCGACCATGGGCGGCATGCTGATCCTCTTCGCCCTCGCCCTCACCACGCTGCTCCTGGCCGACGTGGGGGAGATCTACGTCTGGATCGCGCTCGGAGTGACGCTCCTGCACGGGCTGATCGGCTTTCTCGACGACTGGGCCAAGGTCCGGCGGCGGAGCTCGAAGGGGGTGCCCGGCCGCGTTCGGCTCGGCAGCGAGCTGCTCATCGGCGCGGTCGCCGCGGCCGTGATCTACGCCTGGTCGGAGCAGGGCGGGCACCTCACGATGCCGTTCTTCAAGAACCTACGGCCGGATCTCGGGCTCTGGTACATCCCGTTCGGCGCCGTGGTCATCGCCGGTACCGCCAACGCCGTGAACCTCACCGACGGGCTCGACGGCCTGGCCATCGGCCCGGTGATGATCGCGGCCGCGACCTACGCCATCTTCTCCTACGCCGCCGGCAACGTGCGCTTCGCGGAGTACCTGCAGATTCCCTACGTGCGCGGTGCGGGCGAGCTGGCCGTCTTCTGCGGAGCGCTGGTTGCGGCCGGCCTCGGGTTCCTCTGGTTCAACGCCTATCCGGCCCAGATGTTCATGGGCGACGTGGGCTCCCTCGCGCTCGGCGCCGCGCTCGGCACGGTGGCGCTGATCACCCGGCAGGAGCTGGTGCTGTTCATCGCGGGCGGCGTCTTCGTGGTCGAGACCCTGTCGGTGATCGGACAGGTGGTGTCCTTCCGGCTGCGTCGCAAGCGAATCTTCCGCATGGCGCCGATCCACCACCACTTCGAGCTCCTCGGCTGGCCGGAGCCGCAGATCATCGTCCGCTTCTGGATCGTGGCCATCGTGTGCGCGCTCCTGGCGCTGTCCACCTTGAAGCTCCGCTGATGGATCTGCCGCGACGCGCTCTCGTGATCGGGTTCGGCCGGACGGGCAAGGCGGTGGCCCGCCTGCTCGCCGATCGCGGCGTGGCGCTCCGGGTCGCCGATGGCCGGGCCGCCGCCGAGCTCGGGATCGACCCGGCCGACTGGCCGGGAGTCGATCTCCGCCTCGGCGACGAGTCGCCCGCGCTGCTCGACGGCGTCGAGCTCGTGGTGCCGAGTCCGGGCGTTCCTCGCGCGGCGCCGCTGCTGGCCGAGGCGGTGCGCCGCGGGATCGCCGTGCGTGCCGAGGTCGAGGTGGCCTTCCGCCTCCTCGATTGCCCGCTGATCGGCATCACCGGGACCAACGGCAAGAGCACGACGACGACCCTCGTCGGCCATGCGCTCGCCCGCGCGGGCCGGCGCATCTTCGTCGGCGGCAACCTCGGCAAACCGCTCGTGCTCGCGGTCGCCGATGCGCCGGAGATCGCCGTGGCGGAGGTGTCGTCGTTTCAGCTCGAGTGGGTCGAGCGCTTCCGGCCGCACATCGGGTGCCTGCTGAACGTGACCCCCGATCATCTCGACCGGCACGCCGATTTCGCCGAGTACCGCGAGGCGAAGGCCCGTCTGTTCGCCGTCCAGGGTCCGGAAGACTGGGCGGTGCTGAACCGCGACGACCCCGAGTGCGCCGGGCTCGCCCCACGTCTGGCGGCACGGGTCGTGACGGTCGGCACGAGGGCGGTGGAGACGGGAGCCATGCTCGACGGCGGCGTCGTCGTGCTGCGCCTGCCCGGCGCCGCCGAGGAGCGCTATCCCCTGGCCCGCACCCACCTCGCCGGCCGGCACAACGTCGACAACATCCTGGCGGCGGTCGCGGTCGCGCGGCTCGCCGGCGCCCCGCCGGCCGCGGTGCAGGACGCCATCGACGAGGTCGAGCCGCTGCCGCATCGACTCGCGCTGGTGGCGGAGCGGCACGGCGTCCGCTGGTACGACGATTCGAAGGCGACCAACGTCGGCGCCACCGTGAAGAGCCTCGAGTCGTTCATGGGGCCCGTGGTGCTGCTGGCGGGAGGGATCGACAAGGGCGGCGACTACGCACCGCTCGCCCGGGCGGCGCGCGGCCGGGTGCGTCGGGCGCTGGTCTTCGGGGTGGGGCGCGAGCGGCTGGCCAGCGCGCTCGAGGCGGGTGACGTGGCCGTCGAGCGCGTGGCGGATCTCTCCGCCGCCGTGGCGACGGCGGCGACGACGGCGCGGCCGGGCGACGTGGTGCTGCTCGCCCCGGCCTGTGCGAGCTTCGACATGTTCACCGACTACGCGGCCCGAGGCCGGGCGTTCCGCGCCGCGGTGGAGGCACTCCGATGACGGGCAGCGAGGCGCTCGACGCCGCTCTCGAGCCGCGGCCGCTGTTCCGCGGCCCGCTCACCAACCAGCGGCCGCGCATCGTGCGCTCCTTCGGGAGCGATCCCTGGCTGGTCCTGGCGGTCGGAGCGCTCGTCTCGCTCGGTACGGTGATGGTCTTCAACGTCAGCTATTTCCCCGGTGGCGACGACTTCGGCGACCCGCTGCACTTCTTCCGCAAGCACCTGGTGTCGATCGCCATCGGCTTCGGGCTCTGTCTCCTCACCACACGGCTCGGCTCCGAGCGCTACCGCGCGCTCGCCTACCCGCTCCTCGCCGTCGCCGTGCTCGCCATGGCGGTGGTCCTGATCCCCGGCATCGGTGTCACCCGCAGCGGCGCGCGGCGCTGGCTCGCCCTGGGAGGCCTCACCTTCCAGCCCAGCGAGCTCGGCAAGTTCGCGCTCGTGCTCTACCTGGCGCGCTCCCTGGCGAAGCGCGGGGAACGCGTGCGCGAGCTCTGGCACGGCATGATCCCGCACTGCCTGGTGGTGGGGCTGATCGCGCTGCTCTGCCTGCGCGAGCCCGATTTCGGGACGGCCGCGCTGAGCGGCGTCATCCTGGTGATGATGCTCTTCGCCGCCGGCGGACGGCTGGCGCACCTCGCCATCTTCGCCGCCGCCGCCGCGCCCGGCCTCGTCGCCCTCGCGGTGATGGCTCCGTACCGCTTCAGGCGGCTGAGCTCCTTCCTCGATTGCACGCGCGATGCGCTGGGCGACGGCTTCCAGCTCTGCCAGGCACTGATCGCCTTCGGCTCGGGTGGCGTGTCCGGGGTGGGGCTCGGGCAGGGCCAGCAGAAGATGTATTTCCTGCCGGCCGCGCACACCGACTTCATCTTCTCGGTCATCGGCGAGGAGCTCGGCCTGGTCGGCGCGGCGGCAGTGCTGACGCTGTTCGCCGTGGTCGCGGCCCGCGGGCTGCGCATCGCCGCCCGGCACCCCGACGCGTTCGGCGGTCTGCTCGCCTTCGGACTCACCGTGCTCATCGTGGTGCAGGGGCTGCTCAACTTCGGGGTCGCCCTGGGCGTGCTGCCCACCAAGGGGCTCACGCTTCCCTTCGTCTCCTACGGCGGCTCGGCGATGATGGTGTCGCTCGCCGAGCTCGGCGTGCTCCTGGCGCTCGCCCGCGAATCGGGATGAACGATGCGGGCGTCGACGTCCTGATCGCCGGCGGCGGGACCGGCGGGCACGTCTTCCCCGCCCTCGCCCTGGGCACCGAGCTGGCCGCGAGGGGGCTCGGCATCGCCTTCGTCGGCAGCCCGGGTGGCCTCGAGGCGCGCCTGGTGCCCGCGGCCGGCCAGCCGCTCCACCTGATCCCGGGCCGTCAGGTGCGGGGCGGCGGGATGCGCGGCGCCGCGGCGGGAGCCGTCGCGCTCTCCCGCGGACTCGGCAGCGCGCTCCGGGTGCTGCGGCGGCTGCGCCCGCGCCTCGTCGTCGGGGTCGGCGGCTACGCATCGGTCGCCGGCGTGCTGGCGGCCCGCCTCCGCCGCGTGCCGGTCGTACTCCTCGAGCAGAATGCCATCCCCGGAGCGGCCAACCGGGCGCTCGGGCGCATCGCCGAACGGATCTGCGTGGGCTTCGCCGACGCCTGCGGGTACTTTCCCGGGGGCAGGGCCGTGTACACCGGAAACCCGGTGCGGCCGGCCGTGCTGGCGGCACCCGCCCAGGTCCGTCGGGAGGGCGCCGGCCTCCTGGTGTTCGGTGGCAGCCAGGGGGCGCATCATCTGAACGAGGCCGCGGTCGCCGCCCTGGAGGACCTCGGGCCGGCGTCCCGGACGCTTCGCATCACCCACCAGACCGGGGAGGCCGATCGGGCGTGGGTCGCCGACGCCTACGGCCGGCTCGGCCTCGATGCCCGGGTCGAGGCGTTCGTGGACGACATGGGGTCGGCCTATGCCGCCGCCGACCTGGTGATCGCCCGGGCGGGCGCCATGAGCTGCGCCGAGATCACCGCCGTCGGGTTGCCGGCCGTGCTGGTCCCGTATCCCTTCGCCGCCGACGACCACCAGCGCCGCAACGGCGAGATCCTCGCCGCGGCCGGTGCCGCCCGCCTGATCCTCGATCGGGAGCTCGATGGGCCGCGGCTCGCCTCGGTGCTCCGTCCCCTCTTGGACGACCCCGCCACACGGGCCGAGATGGCCGCGCGCTCGCGTGCGTTCGGCCGGCCGCAGGCCGCGGCGCACGTCGCCCGGGTCTGCGCGGAGGTTCTCGAGCGCAGGTCTACTTGAAGATCGCACGCTGCTTCTGTAAGTCCATCGCATTGTGGCTGGGCAGGTTGGGTGGACCGGATGGCCGCTCAGAGCGCTGCACGGAGTCACCGCTGTGAACGGACCGAAGCGGCGGGTGCACTTCGTCGGAATCGGCGGCATCGGAATGAGCGGCATCGCCGAGGTGCTGCTCACGCTCGGCTACAGCGTGTCGGGCTCCGACGTTCTGGAGAGCGAGACCGCGCGGCGACTCGAACGACTCGGCGCGCGCCTCCACATCGGCATCCACCACGCGGACAACGTCGACGAGAGCGTCGACGTCATCGTCATCTCCTCCGCGGTGACGTTCTCGAACCCGGAGGTGGTGCGGGCGCGCGATCTGAAGATCCCGGTGATTCCGCGCGCCGAGATGCTGGCCGAGCTGATGCGCATGAAGCACGGCATCGCCATCGCCGGCACCCACGGCAAGACCACGACGACGTCCCTCGTCGGCACCGTGCTGCGCGAAGCCGGACGCGATCCCACCGTGGTGGTGGGCGGCAAGCTGCGCGCGCTCGGCACCAACGCGCGACTCGGACAGGGCGAGTACCTGGTCGCCGAGGCCGACGAGAGCGACGGCTCGTTCCTGCTCCTGTCGCCGATCATCGCCGTCGTCACCAACATCGATCCCGAGCATCTCGATCACTTCGGTGACATGGAGAAGGTGCGCGCGGCGTATCTCCAGTTCATCCAGCGTGTTCCCTTCTACGGTCTCGCCGTGCTGTGCGTCGACAACGTCAACGTGCGCGCGCTGCTGCCGTACGTGAACAAGCGCTTCGTCACCTACGGCACGTCGGCCGACGCCGACTGGCAGGCGCGCGAGCTGCGGGTGGAAGAGCTGGAAACCGTCTTCGAGGTCTGGCGCGCCGGGGAGCGCCTCGGTGTCGTGCGGCTGCACATGCCGGGCCGGCACCACGCCCTGAACGCGCTCGCCGCCATCGCGGTGGCCGACGACCTCGGCATTCCGTGGCGGCTCGCGGCGCATGCCCTCGAGGACTTCGGCGGCATCCATCGTCGCTTCGAGGTCCGCGGCGAGGAGCATGGCATCCTCGTGGTCGACGACTACGGCCATCACCCGGTGGAGATCCGGGCCACGCTGCGCGCCGCCCGCGAGGGCTTTGCGCGCCGGCTCGTGGTGGCATTCCAGCCGCACCGGTTCTCCCGCACGCGCGACCTCTTCGACGACTTCCTCGGCGCCTTCGACGACGCGGACCTCCTGCTGCTCACGGAGATCTACCCGGCCGGCGAGACGCCGGTCCCCGGCGTGACCGGCGACGCGCTCCACCAGGCGCTCAAGCGCCGCGGCCACCTCGACGTGCGCTGGGTGGCGGGGCGGGAGCGCCTCGCCGACGCCCTCCTCGAGCTCGTCCGTCCCGGCGACCTCGTGATCGTGCTCGGCGCCGGCGACATCTCCCGCACGGCGGACGAGTTCCTCGCCATGCTCCGGACCGGCGTCGGCATCCCGCAGATCCACTGACATGTCGGTCGCCACCCTGCACCAGCGCCTCATCCGCGTCCTCGGCGACCGGGTGCGGGCCGGCGAGCCGCTCGCGCGCCATACCTCGTATCGCATCGGGGGCCCGGCCGATCTGCTGGCGCGTCCCGACTCGGTCGAGGAGCTCGGCAGCGTGCTGCGCGAGGCGAGCGCGGCCGGAGTGCGCGTCACGCTCCTCGGCGGCGGCTCGAACGTGCTCGTCGGCGACGGCGGCATGCGAGGCGTGGTGGTGAAGCTCGGTCGCGGCTTCCGCCGCGTCGAATGGAAGCCGGACGCGGTCCGCGCCGGCGCCGCCGTCCAGCTCGGCAGGCTCGCGCGCGAGAGCACGGCGCGCGGGCTCGCAGGTCTCGAGCACGCCGAGGGCATCCCGGGCACGGTGGGCGGAGCGCTCTTCATGAACGCCGGCGCCTACGGCGGGGAGGTGGCGAACGTCGCGGAAGCCGTCGACGGGCTCGACGCGAACGGCGACCCGCTGCGGCTGGGACGGGACGCTCTCGCGTTCACCTATCGCCGCGCCCACCTGCCCGCGGGCTTCGTGGTGACGGCGGTGACGTTCGGGCTGCGGCCCGATCAGCCGGACGCGGTGCGTGTGCGCCTGGAGGCGGTCCGCGCCCGGCGCGTCTCGAGTCAGCCCCAGGGACAGCCGAACGCCGGCTCGATCTTCAAGAACCCACCCGGCGCTCACGCCGGACGGCTGATCGAGGACGCCGGGCTGAAGGGCCGGCGGGTGGGCGGAGCGCGCTTCTCGGAGCGGCACGCGAACTTCATCGTGAACGACGGCCGGGCACGTGCGACGGACGTGCAGGTCCTGATGGCGATCGCCCAGCGGGCGGTGTGGGAGCGGAGCGGGGTATGGCTGGAGCCCGAGGTGCGGCTCGTCGGAAGCTGGTAGGCCGCCGCTTCCGCCGCCGTAATCGGGCCCGTCGGACGCGCCGGCTGCCGCGGGTGCCGTGGAAGGCGCTGCGGCTCGTCGGGTTGCTCGTCGCCCTGGCCGTCGCCGTGCCGCCGCTCCTGCGGACGGTGCGCAGCCACCCGTACTTCGCGCTGCGCGACGTCGTCATCCGCCACCACGGGCGGCTGCCGACGGCGGACCTGCGCGCCGCGCTCGGCTTCGCACCGGGGGACAACATCTGGACGATCGATCTCGGGGCCGCCGAGGGGCGCCTGCGGTCGCTCGCGTGGGTGCGCTCCGTTTCCCTGCGCCGCGAGCTGCCCGACCGCGTCGTGGTGCGCGTGCGCGAGTACCGGCCGGCGGCGATCGTCGCCGTCGACGATCAGCCGCCCGAGCTCTTCTACGTCGCGGCCAACGGGCGCATCTTCGCGCCCGTCGGCGTCACCGACGGGCGCGACCTGCCATACATCACGGGCCTCACGCGGGCGGATCTCGATGGCCGGCAGGGCTTCGGTCCCCGCGGCGTGCACCGGGCCCTGGGATTGCTCCGTCTCGTCGGGCGCGAGCCGGGCGGGATCGGCCCCGTGTCCGAGGTGCACGTCTCCAACGACCACGGCATGACGCTCCTTCCGGTGCGACCGCCCATTCCCATCGTGCTCGGGTGGGGTGGGCTGCCCCGAAAGCTGGATCGGCTCGGCCGGGTGCTGCCGCTGTGGACCGGACGGGCGGCCGACGTGCGAGAGGTGAGCTGCATCTTCGAGGACCAGGTGATCGTGCGGATGCGCGCACCGCTGGCCCCGGAGACCCCCAAACCCGGGGGGACTCCGGGACGCCGCAAGCGCGCAGCGAGGGCGTGAGAGAATGGCCAGGCGAAATCCGCTCGTGGTGGGCCTCGACGTGGGCACCTTCAAGGTCGGTGTCGTCGTTGCCGAGGTCGGCGAGCACGGCATCGAGATCACGGGCATCGGCACCCAGGCTTCGACGGGACTCAAGAAGGGGACGGTGATCAACATCGACGCCACCGTGACGGCCATCCGCAAGGCCGTCGACGAGGCGGAGCTGATGGCCGGATGCGAGATACGCAGCGTCGTGGCAGGCTCGGCCGGCAGTCACATCAAGGGCTTCAACAGCCACGGGGTGGTCGCCGTGAAGAGCCGCGAGGTGGCGCAGGGCGACGTCGAGCGGGTGCACGAGGCCGCGCGGGCGATCGCGCTCCCCGTGGACCGCGAGGTCCTCCATGTCCTGGCGCAGGAGTTCATCGTCGACGATCAGGGCGGGGTGAAGGAGCCCATCGGGATGGCCGGGGTGCGGCTCGAGGCGCGCGTGCACATCGTGACCGGCTCCATCAGCTCGGGGCAGAACCTGATCAAGTGCTGCAACCGTGCCGGCCTGCACGTCCTGGACGTCCTCGGGAGTCCGCTCGCCGCCGCCGAGGCGGTGCTCACGCCCGAGGAGCGCGAGCTGGGAGTGGCGCTGGTCGAGATCGGGGCGGGGACGACGTCCATGGTGGTCTTCCAGGGCGGCTCCATCCGTCACACCGCGGTCCTGCCGGTCGGCGGGGGCCACGTGACCAACGACCTCGCGGCCGCGCTGCGCACGCCGTTCGCCGAGGCCGAGCGCCTCAAGCAGCGGTGCGGCTCGGCGCTGGCGTTCGCCGCCGCCGCCGACCTCTCCGTGGAGGTCGCGGGCATCGGCGGGCGGCCGCCGCACAAGCTGTCGCAGCGTGCGCTCGCCGAGGTGATCGAGCCGCGATGCGAGGAGGTCCTCGCGCTGGTGCGCAGCGAGATCGAGCGGGCGGGAATGGCGGGTCATCTCACCTCCGGCGTCGTGCTCACCGGCGGCGGCGCGGTGCTCGGCGGCATGACGGACCTCGCGGAGCGCGTGTTTCGCACTCCGGCGCGCCTCGGTCTGCCGCTTCATCTCAGCGGTTTGGTTGACGTCGTTGCGAGTCCCATGTATTCGACTGCTGTCGGCCTCGTGCTGCACGGACTCAAGCGGCACGGACGCATGACGGCGCAAGAAGATTGGTCGGGGCTCGGCCCGCTCGAACGGGCACGGCACCGGGTGGTGAGCTGGCTGCGGGAGTTCTTCTGACCGTGTAGCGTCAGAGCGGGGCGGACGCCGGAAGGCAGAAGGCCGGAAGGTAGGTGGTGCGATGGGCGAGGTGGTGGAGGCCGTCGAGGGTGCCCGGATCAAGGTGATCGGGGTCGGAGGTGGCGGAAGCAACGCGGTCAACACCATGATCGCGGCCGGATTGCCGGGGGTCGACTTCCTCGCTGCCAACACCGACGCCCAGGCGCTGCGAACCAACCTCGCGCCGGTGAAGCTCCAGCTCGGCGAGAAGCTCACCCGCGGCCTCGGCGCCGGAGGCAATCCCGAGGTCGGCAAGCGCGCGGCCCTCGAGGACGTCGAGCGTATCGCCGAGCACCTCGGCGGCGCCGACATGATCTTCGTCACGGCGGGGATGGGCGGTGGTACGGGCACCGGAGCGGCCCCCGTGGTCGCGCGGGTGGGCAAGGAGCTCGGCTGCCTCACCGTGGGCGTGGTCACCAAGCCCTTCATGTTCGAGGGCAAACGGCGCTCGCGACAGGCCGATGACGGCCTGCGGGAGCTGAAAGCCAGCGTCGACACCCTCATCACCATCCCCAACCAGCGCCTGCTCGGGATCGCCGGACGCAATTCGTCCATCATCGACACGTTCAAGAAGGCCGACGACGTGCTCCTCCAGGCGGTGCGCGGCATCGCCGACCTGATCACGGTGCACGGCCTCATCAACCTCGACTTTGCCGACGTGCGGGCGATCATGGCGGAGATGGGCATGGCCATGATGGGGGCGGCCGTCGCCACCGGCGACAACCGTGCGCTCGAGGCGGCACAGAAGGCAATCTCGAGCCCGCTGCTCGAGGAGGTCGCCATCAAGGGCGCCCGTGGAGTCCTCATCAACATCACGGGTGGGCCCGACCTGACGCTGCACGAGGTGAACGAGGCGGCCACCTGCATCCAGGAGGAGGCCGACGAGGACGCCAACATCATCTTCGGCGCCGTGATCGACGAGTCGATGGGCGACGAGGTGCGCATCACGGTCATCGCGACCGGCTTCGGCGAGTCGGTAACGACCCGCCTGGTGCCGCCGCCCGTCGAGGCGAGCGACGAGTTGCGCGGGCGCGAGGTCGCGTCCGACGGCCGGCCGATCCGCCGCCTGGGCTTGCACGAGGTCGACGAGTACGAGCTCGACGTCCCCACCTGGCAGCGCCGTCAGGCGGCCGCGAGCGCTCAGGCCGAGCGCGCGGCCAGCGGCAGGCGCACGCCAGCGAACGGCGCGGACGACGACCCGGACTTCGACGTCCCCACCTTCCTGCGCCGCGGCGCGGAATAGTCGGGGCGGCGGCGTCCGTCATCGCGCGAACGCCGCCGCCACGCCGGAGTCCTCAGCGCGGAGCCCAGCCGAGGACGGCCTTCAGCTCGAGGAACTCCTCGAAACCGGGCTCGCCCCACTCCCGTCCGTTTCCCGACTGCTTGTAGCCGCCGAAGCAGGAGTGGAAGTCGATCTGGGCGCCGTTCAGGTGCACGTTGCCCGATCGGATGCGCTTGGCGATCCCCTTGGCGCGCTCGAGGTTCCCCGACGAGACGTAGCCGGAGAGACCGTAGGGGGTGTCGTTGGCGATCTGGACGGCTTCCTCGTCGCCCTCGTAGGGCAGGATGGAGAGGACCGGGCCGAAGATCTCCTCGCGCGCGATCGTCATGTCGTTGCGCACGTTGCCGAAGACGGTCGGCTTCACGTAGTAGCCGCGGTCGAGACCCGCGGGACGCCCCGGACCGCCGACGGCCAGCCGGGCCCCCTCGTCGATGCCGGCCTTGATCAGGCGCTGGATCTTGTCGAACTGCGCCTGGCTCACCACCGGCCCGAGCATGGTGCTGTCCCCGAAGGGATCGCCGACGCGCATCGACTCGGCGGTCGCCTTGGCGATGTCGAGCGCGGCGTCGTGCTGGCGGCGTGACACCAGCATGCGGGTGGGCGCGTTGCAGGACTGCCCGCTGTTGAGGAAGCAGCCCCGCACGCCGGCGCTCACGACGCCTTCCAGATCGGCGTCGTCGAGGACGATGTTGGCCGACTTGCCGCCGAGCTCCTGGGTGACGCGCTTCACGCTCGCCGCGGCCGCGATCGCCACCGCCACGCCGGCGCGGGTCGAGCCGGTGAACGACACCATGTCGACGCCGGGATGCGAGGCGATGGCCTCGCCGACGGTCGGTCCGTCGCCGTTCACCAGGTTGAAGACGCCCGCCGGGACGCCGGCCTCGTCCAGGATCTGGGCCCACAGGAGCGCGCTCAGCGGCGCGATCTCGCTCGGCTTGAGCACCATCGTGCACCCGGCGGCCAGCGCGGGCAGCACCTTGCAGGCGATCTGGTTCACCGGCCAGTTCCACGGCGTGATCAGGCCGCAGACGCCGATCGGCTCGCGGCGCATCAGCGTGGAGCCGCGCTCGTGCTCGAACCGGTACTCCTTCAGCACGTCCATGATGGTGGCCAGATGTCCCATCGGCGCGGCCGCCTGCGCGGTCTTCGACAGGCCGAGCGGTGCGCCCATCTCGCGCGAAATGGTCTCGGCCATCTCGTCGTAGTGCTTCTGGTAGGCGCCCATGATGGCGCCCAGCAGCGCCAGGCGCTCCTCGCGGGTCGTCGAGGAGAACGACGGGAAGGCGCGCCGCGCGGCGGCGACCGCGTCGTCGACGTCGGCCTTCGCGCCCAGCGAGATGGTGGCGACGGGCTCCTCGGTGGCGGGGTTCAGGACGGGGAGGTCGTGTGCCTTTCTCGGCTTGACCCACTGCCCGTCGATGTAGAATTCGCGGCTCTCCGGCATGGTGCTCCTCCTCGGCTCGGGTGCTCCCGTTCGATTAGGAGAGGCGCGGGCCAGAAGCAACCGTCGCGCAGGATTGGTCAGGCGACGGGCGGGGGGGACGGCTCCGGCTCCGGCCCCGCATAGAGGCCCTTGCGGTCGGCCTGCCGGATCCGCAGCAGGTCGACCAGCATGCGCCACGCGTCGGCGACGGGACGCACCTTGCTGTCGGGGTCGTCCACCCAGGTCACCGGAACCTCCGCCACCCGGAGGCCGAGCCTGCGCGCGATCCAGAGTACCTCGACGTCGAAGCCGAACTGCTCGATGCGCTGGCGGAGGAAGATGCGCTCCGCCGCGCCCGCCGAGAACAGCTTGAAGCCGCACTGGGTGTCGGCGATGCCGGGAACGGCCAGGCGGCGCACGCACCAGTTGAAGCCCCGACCCATCGCCTGCCGCCACCAGGGCTGCGGGACGTCGACCCGGGAGCCCGGGAGTCGGCGCGACCCGATGGCGACGTCGTGTCCGGCTGCGATCGCCGCCATCAGGCGTTCGACCTCCTCGATCGGGGTCGACAGGTCGGCATCCGAGAACAGCCGCAGGTCGCCGCGCGCGGCCAGCATGCCGCGGCGGACGCAGTGGCCCTTGCCGCGGTTCTTGGGGTCGTCGAGCACGTGCAGCACCGTCCGCCCGGTCCGGACTTCTCCGATCACCTCGACGGTGCGATCGCGCGAGCCGTCGACGACGACCAGTATCTCGGACGTCCACGGGCGGGTCCCGAGGTACGCGACGATGCGCTCGAGCGTCGGGCCGATCCGGCGTTCCTCGTCGTACGCCGGGATGACCACGCTCAGGTCGATCGGCACGACGGCCCTGCGGATCGCGTTCGCCTCATCTCGCCGACACGACGTAGCCGAGAATCGGGCCGCTGTCAGCGGCGAACGCGCCGATCGTCACCAGGGGCGGGTCCGGCCGTCGTAGCCCAGGAACTTGCCGGAATCGGCCACCTTCAGCCCTTCCAGCAGCGCGACCATTCCCCCGACCGTCTCCTTCGGGTCGAGCGGCGCCTGCTCACCGCCCATGTCGGTGCGGTTCCAGCCCGGGTCGAGCGAGACGACCGTGAAGCCGTCGCCGGCCAGCTCCTCGTGCATGAGCACCGTCAGCATGTTCAGGGCCGCCTTGCTGCAGCAGTAGGCGTAGGAGAACCCTCCCGGCGTGCCGGCGAGGCTTCCGAGTCCGCTGGACACGTTGGCGATCGTCTTCCGCTTGCCGCGACCGAGCACGGGCAGCAGCGCCCTGGTCAGCAGAGCCAGCCCGAAGACGTTGGTGCGAAACACGTGCTCGAAGGTGTCGGAGGTGATCGACCGCACGGAGGCATCCCTGGCGCCGACCCCGGCATTGTTGATCAGCAGGTCGATGGGTTCGTCGAGCGAGCGCGCGAAGGCCTCGAACGTCTCGGGGCGTGTGACGTCGAGCCGCACCACCTTCGCCCCGGCCCGTGCAGCGGATGCGGCGCCGTCCGGATCGCGTACCGCCGCGATCACGGTGTGGCCGCGCCGCAGAAGCTGCTGCACGAACTCCGCCCCGAGCCCTCGCGATGCTCCGGTCACCAGGTATCCGTCGCCCATGACGATCCGGGTATCGAGGCAGGCGAGCTGGAACAAGCGGCGCCCGGCCGGGATGCTCGCGTCTCGGCCGCTCGACGGCGAACCCTCCGGCCCGCTACATCCGGGACCGGCCGTTTCCATGTACCGGCATCTGCGCGTCGTTTGACGTTGCGGCACGACGCCGGCCGCTGCCCCGCGCGCTACTTCGCGGGCGCGACGAAGAGACCGGGTCGCGCGATCGCCTTGCCGCCCTCCAGGGTCGGCGCGTCGAGCACCTCGAGGATGCGGAGCTCGGTGGTGATCGGCACGTCCGCACACTCGCGCGGCAGGCAGGCGGCCGGCAGCACGGACCCCTTGCAGCGTCCGCCCCTGCAGGCGAGCGTCCCGTTCAGCGACGGCGTCTCGATCTGGAGCCCGTCGAGCGGGCAGTCGCCCGCGTCCGAGCCGAAGGTGGTGAGATTGGTGACCTCGACGGCGAGGCTGCCGCCGTACGGCGCGCCGTCCCGGGTGACGCCGACGAGCTTCACCGTGCCGCCCGAGGTCTCCGACGGCTTGCCGGTCTTCGGGCAGGTGGGCGCCGGCTCGCGGGCGCTGGTCAGCTGGGCCACGCCGCTGCGAAATGCGAACGCGGGCTGGCATGCGACCGCACCCGCGCACTGCGCCTGGACCAGCGCAAGCACCAGGCCGGCCGGCTTCGCGCTCGCCGTTCCCGGGAGCGCCGCCAGCACCAGCACGATCGGCAGTCCGTGTCGCATGCTTCCCTCCTCGCGTCTCATGGCACGATCCGGAACGGCGCGCTGTCGCGCGCGGTGCGCGCGAAGGCGCCGGCGTCGGTGTCGGGCGCCCCCTTCACCTGTGCCCAGAGCACCACCCGGAGCCGGGCCTCGTCCGTGACGGCGTCGGCGGGGACGGTCCAGACGAAGGCGTGCTGCTTCGGACCCGATGTCGCGCCGACGTATTGCCAGCTCTGTCCGCGGTCGCGCGAGAACTGCACCTCGACGAATCGGACGTCGCCCTTGACGCGCTTTCGCCAGGCGATCTTCAGGCGCTTGCCGGCGCGCACCTTCTTGCGATGCGGCGCGAGCAGCGTGAGCTTGGGGGTGGCGTTCGCCGGAGTCCCGGTCATGGTCACGGGGACGCAGCCCTGGTCGTTCGTGGGATCGCCATCGGGCAGCAGGCGTGCCGTGTTGATGAAGACGCACAGGTCGTAGTCGCCGGTCGCCGGCAGGTCGGTGATGTCGATCCACTGGCAGGCGAGGTTGCTGGGGTAGAGGTCGCCCCAGCCCACCTGGACTCCTTGCGTGTTGAGGCCGTTCGGGTTGCATCCGTAGCGGCGCGCGTCGGGGGCGCTGTCCACCGCCTTCTTCGTGTCCTCGATGCAGAAGGAGCGCTTCTGCCCGAGCAGCAGGACGTCCGCCGCTCCGCGCTGGCGAAGCTCGTAGCGGGCGAAGGTCTCGAAGTGGAAGTGCTTGTGGCAGGCGCTGTAGACCCACTTGGGGGTGCCGTCCGGGAGGAGCTCGTTCGGATCGGGCGTGCCGACCACCAGATCCGCCGTGCCCTGGTTGATCGCGAACACGCTGAAGCGCAGCAGCTTGCGCACTCCGGGTCCAGTCACGCAGAGGTCGGCGGGCTTGAGCTCACATGCCAGGGGGTCGTTCGGATCGAACAGCTGCACGTCGTACTGCACGGACGACGCCAGGAGGTCGGTATCGAGGCGCAGGTCGGGCAGCCCCTGCGCGGCGGCGGGAGTCCGCAGCCCGAACGCGCACAGCACGGCGAGGAGGCCGCCAGCAGTGACCTTCATCCGGTGCTCGACCTAGCCGACCGGGGCCTCGCGGAGCAAGCGTTTCCACCGTCTCCGGAGCGATTCGGGTCCGCCTTGAGGATGCGGGAGGCGGCGAGTAAGGTCCGAGCCGTCCTCCATGCCCAATCCAGCCGATCGCCTCGCCCGCCTCGCCGCCGAACGCCGGCTCTTCGTGCCCGGGCCGCGCGGCCCGCTCGCGGTGTGCCTCGTCTATCCCAACACCTATGCCGTCGGCATGGGCAACCTGGGTTTCCAGGCCGTGCTCCGCATCCTGTCGGACGATCCACACGTCACCGTCGACCGCGCTTTCCTGCCCGACGGGCCGCGCTCCGGGTGGCCGCGTACGCTGCGCGCGCTGGAGAGCGAGCGCGCGGTGGGCGACTTCGACGTCCTCGCCTTCTCGATCTCGTTCGAGACCGACTACCTGCACGTGCTCGACGTCCTCGCCCTCGCCGGCATGCCGCTGCGCCGGGAGGCGCGCGGACCGGGTGCACCGCTCGTGGTCGCGGGCGGTCCCGCGACGTTCCTCAATCCCGAGCCGCTGGCCGAGTTCGTCGATCTGTTCCTCGTCGGCGAAGCCGAGGAGATGCTGCCGGAGTTCCTCGCTCGAGCCGCCGCGGGGTCGCCGGGACGCGATGCGCTCCTCGAGCGCACCGAGGACGTCGTCGGCGCCTATCGGCCGGATCGCTTCCATCCCCGCTACGACGGCGATGGCACGCTCGCGGCGGTCGAGTACGATGGACCGTTCGAGCCCCGGGTCGTGCGGCGCTACCTGGCGCAGCTCGATCGTCGCGAGACCGCCTCGCAGATCCTGAGCCCCGACGCCGTCTTCGGGGACATGTTCCTGGTCGAGGGCAGCCGCGGCTGCGAGTGGGGCTGCCGCTTCTGCGCCGCCGGCTTCATGTACCGTCCGGTGCGCTATCGCAGCCCGGCCAGCCTGCGCCGGAGCGTCGCGCGCGGGCTGGGCGAGCGGCGCACCATCGGGCTGGTGGGCGCCGAGATGGCGAGCCAGCCGGGCATCGCCGGGCTCTGCCAGGAGATCGCGGCGGCGGGCGGACGCGGCTCGCCCTCGTCCTTGAAGGCCGATCTCATCACCCCCGCGCTCGCGCAGGCGTTGGGGAGCGGGGGCAACCGCTCGGTCACCGTCGCACCCGAGGCCGGATCGGAGCGCCTGCGCCGGGTGATCAACAAGAACCTCACCGAGGGCGACGTGCTGCGTGCCGCCGAGTGGCTGGTCGGCGGCGGTGTCGAGGCGCTCAAGCTCTACGTCATGGTGGGCCTCCCGACGGAGACCGAGGCCGACGTCGACGCCATCACCGAGCTGGTACGAGCGGTCCGCGGGCGCCTGATGGGGGGCGGGCGGCCGAAGGTCGGACGTATCCTGGTCTCGATCAACCCGTTCGTGCCGAAGCCGTGGACGCCGTTCCAGTGGGAGCCGATGGAAGACCTCGCGTCGCTCAAGCGAAAGCTCGTGCGCGTGCGCCGGCAGCTGAGCGCCGTCCCCGCCGTCCAGGTCGAGACCGAGAGCCCCCGCGAGGGATACCTGCAGACCCTGCTGTCGCGCGGAGACCGGCGCGTGGCCGAGCTGCTCGAGCGCATCCACCTGGACCCGAAGGGGTGGTGGCCCCTGATGCGCGCGCTGCGCGGCGGGCGCGAGGACCTCGTCGACCCCGACCGCTTCGTGCACCGCGCCTACGCCACCGGCGAGCTGCTGCCGTGGGATTTCATCGACAACCTCGTCGAGAAGCGCTACCTCGCGGCGGAGCGGCGGAAGGCGTACGTCGAGCTCCAGACGCCGCCCTGCGACACCCACACCTGCCACACCTGCGGGGCGTGCTGATGGCGGTCGCGACCCTGTGATCGCCGGCATCGGCGTCGACGTCTGCGAGGTGGAACGCATCCGGCACGCGCTCGAAGCGGCGCATGGCGTGCGCTTCCGCAACCGTGTCTTCACGGACGCGGAGCAGGCCTACTGCGAGGGGCGCCGGCGAGGACGTTTCGAGAGCTACGCGGCGCGCTTCGCGGCCAAGGAAGCCGCGATGAAGGTGCTCGGCACGGGCTGGGGGCAGGGCGTCGGCTGGCGGGACATCGAGGTCGCGCGCGAGCGCGGCCGGCCGCCGACGCTGCGGCTCCACGGGCACGCGGCGGTCACCGCGCGCCGGCTCGGCATGTCGCGCTGGCTCGTCAGCCTGACGCACAGCAAGACCAGCGCGTTCGCCTGGGTGGTGGCGGAGCGCGGCAGGGTCAGCGGCTCGGGGCGGCCGCGGGCGGCTCGCCGCGACGCCGGGGCAGGAGAAGGAGCAGCACGACGGCCCAGAGGCCGCCGATGAAGCCGAGCACCGTCCAGGCGGTCTTCGGATACCCGCTGTTGTGGGCGAAGAGCCGGCACATGATCGCGTCACAGATGTGCATTCCGATCGCCGTGCCGACGAGCGTCGGCCAGGGCAGCGCCGGAGCGACGAAGGCCAGCCCGGACCAGTACGAGAGGAACGTCGCCAGCGTCATGCCGCTTTTCCCAGCTCCCGACCCCCTCTATACTCCGCCGCGCATGCGCGCACCGGGGGCCTCCTCATTCTGAGCCGCGAGCATCTCGCCCGTCTCGCCGAGGACCTGCTCAGCCGTCCGCTCTTCGCGCAGGCGTTCGCCGGCGCGCTGAAGAGGGGCCTCGAGACCAAGGGAACGATCGATCGCAACGTGCAGACCGTGCTGTCCCTGCTCAACCTGCCGTCGCGCGCCGACCTGAACCGGCTGCTCACCAAGCTCGAGATCATCCAGGGCAATCTCACCAACCTGAGCCTCAAGGTCGACCGGCTGGAGGCTGCGCAACGTCGGGCGACCAAGCGCCCGCGCAGGCCGCGCGGCGGCTCGGCCTAGCACGCCCGCCTCGCTACGTCCCCAGGCCGCGGACGGCGACGGGCGCCGCGCCGGGCTCCGGCAGGAGGTAGGTCGCGAGCGACTCGAGGTCGGCCAGCGACCCGGGCGGCGTCGCGAGCAGGGGCACCGTGGCGAGGAGCGGTGCGGCCGCCGTCCGCAGCAGCGGCGCGAGGGTGGCTTCCTGGCGTGCGGCGAGGGTCCGGAGATCCGCGACCGCGCGCGCGAGCCGCCCGGCGAGCGCGTCCGAGACGCCGGGAATCGGCGCCGTCTCCGCTGCCTCGGAGCCGTAGAGGTTTCGCGGGAGGACGCGGTTGACGAGCACCCCGTGCACGCGCAGGTGCACGGCGGCGAGCGCGCGCGCCAGCTCCTCGGTCTCGTCGGTGAGGCGCGGCTCGGGAGCCGTCACCAGGAGCAGCGAGGTCGCGTCGCTCTTGAGCAGCGTGTCGACCTCCTGCACGCGGATGCGCAACGCCCCGGTCAGGTCCTCGATGACGCGGACGAACTCACCGATCTCGCGCACCAGGCCGATGCCGGTGAAGCGCTCGAGGCCCCGCAGCACACCACCGAGGACGAGATGCGCGAGGCGCGAACCCGCGCCCGGCAGGATGCTGGTCGGATCCTTCAGGATGGAGAAAGCGCGCGAGTCGAGCAGCCGCAGCAGGCGGCGTGGGGCGTCGAGAAAATCGACCGCGTGGCGCGCCGGCGGCGTGTCGACGACCAGGAGATCGTAGTCGCCGGTCTCGGCGAGTCGGAGCACGGTCTCGACCGCCATGTACTCGGCGCTGCCGGCCAGGGTGCCCGAGAGGTTCTGGTACAGGCGATTGTCGAGGACGCGGCGCGCCTGCTCCGGTGTCGAGGCGAGGCCGACGACGAGCTCGTCGAAGGTCCGCTTCACGTCGAGCAGCATGGCGTCGAGCCGGGCGTGGCTTCCCGGCAGGGGAACGCGCCGCGGGCGGCCGTCGAGCTCGTCCAGGCCGAGCGCGTCGCGCAGGCGCCGGGCCGGGTCGACGGTCAGCACGGCCGTGCGCCGGCCCCGGCGGGCGGCGGCGACGGCGAGCGCCGAGGCCGTCGTGGTCTTGCCGACGCCCCCGCTGCCGACGCAGAGCACCAGCCGGCGGCCGTCGAGAATCTCGGAGAGGGTCATGCCGCGAGCCGGGCCGCCTGTGTCAGCTCGCGCGCGAGCGTCTCGATGCCGCCGTCGGCCTCCGGACCGGCGAAGAGGAACGGCAGCCGCACCGGCGCCGCCCCCAGTGCGCGCCGGAGCGCCTTCACCTGGGCGGCGGCTTCGCGCCGGCGCTCGAGCAGGAAGCGCGCGGCCGCGATCTGGGGATGATGCTCCGCGCTCGCCTCGAGGCGTGCGATCGCCGCCTCGTCCGCGCGCGTGAAGTGCCGCGCCGGCATCGCGTTGACGATGGCCGGCGCAACCGGCAACCCCAGCCGTCGCACCAGCTCGCGGTGAAGCTCGATGGTCTCGCGCACCGCCAGCTCCTCGGGTGTGGTCACCAGGCAGACGAGCGTCGTCGCCGGATCGGCGAGCCGGGCCCCCATGGTGCGTAACGTCTCTGCGACCGGCCCGAGATGCGCGAGGGCTCCGAGCGTCTTCGGCGCGGCGAGGAGCGGAAGCGAGTGGCCGGATGCCGGCGCGTCCACCACGATGACGTCGTACACACGCCGCCCGAGGCGGCGCGCGTCGAGCCACGCCGTGAGCTGCTGCAGCACGAGAAACTCGGGCAGCCCCGGCGCGGCCGCGGCAAGCACCTGGAAGCTGGTGCTCTCGAGCAGGCGCCGGCTGAGCATGCGAAGCCGGAGTACGCGATGGACGAACGCCTCGAGGGCGGCCTCGGGCTCCACCGCGGCAGCGGAGAGTCCCGGCATCACCGTGCGCGGCTCCAGGCCCAGGCGTCCGGCGCCGAGGAGGGAGCCCAGCCGCCCGGCGCCGACCTCGACGGCGAGGACCCGCCGGTGCGCCGCGACGCTCGCTCTCGCCAGGGCGGCCGCGACGGCGCTTTTTCCCACTCCGCCCTTGCCGGTCACCACGACCAGCCGCTGCGAGCCGAGAGGCAGACGCGCGGGCACGGCGCCTCATAGCCGCGGGGCGCGCGGAGTGTCAATTTCGGCGCATCGCTTGCAGCGGCGGATTCGGGGCGGTACGCATGCCGGACTCGCGAAGCGCAACACGGAGGATGCGATCTGCATGAGCACGAACGGCGACTTCACCCGCTTCCGGGGCACACCCGGCTACATCGCCTCGGGGCCGCTGGTCGACGCGGTCAACTGCGCCATCGCCCTGGAGCGACCGCTCCTGCTGAAGGGTGAGCCCGGCACCGGCAAGACCGTCCTGGCCCGCCACGTGGCCGAGGGCCTCGGCATGCCGATGCTGTCCTGGCACATCAAGTCCACCTCGAAGGCCGCCGACGGGCTCTACGTCTACGACACCGTGCAGCGCCTGAACGACAGCCGCTTCGGCGGCGGCGACGTCTCCGACATCCGCCGCTACATCAAGCTCGGCCCGCTCGGCCAGGCGTTCGCGGCGGCGGAGCGCCACGTGCTGCTGATCGACGAGATCGACAAGGCCGATCTGGAGTTTCCGAACGACCTGCTGCGCGAGCTCGACGAGATGCGCTTCACCATCATCGAGACCAGTGAAGAGATGGCGGCGCGCGAGCGGCCCGGTCGTGCTCATCACCTCGAACAACGAGAAGGAGCTGCCCGACGCCTTCCTGCGGCGCTGCATCTTCTACTACATCGAGTTTCCCGACGTGGCGACGATGCGCAAGATCATCGACGTGCACCACCCGCACCTCGACGCCAAGCTGCTCGATCAGGTGCTGATCAAGTTCTACTGGCTGCGCGAGCAGAACGAGCTGCGCAAGAAGCCGTCGACCTCGGAGCTGGTCGACTGGATCAGCGCGCTGCTGCGTTCCGGCGTGTCGCGAGCGCAGCTCGAGGCGCACATCCCGTTCGTCGGCGCGCTGCTCAAGAAGGAGCAGGACGTCGACGCGCTGTCGCGCTACGACGAAGCGCGGCGGGCGCTATCCGGCGAGCTGGGCGGACCTGGGGCCGCGCTACAACCAGTGAGCCGCTGAACGGGAGCCCCGCGTGTTCCTCGATCTCTTCACCGGGCTGCGCGACGAGGGCGTACCGGTCGCCATCCAGGAATGGCAGGCCTTCCTCTCCGCGCTCGAGCAGGGGCTGCACGGCTCGAGCCTGCTGCGCTTCTACCATCTCGGCCGCGCCTGCCTGGTGAAGAGCGAGACCTACTTCGACGCCTACGACAAGGTGTTCGCGCGCGTGATGAAGGGCGTCGAGGGTGCCCTGGGCGACGACGTGACCGAGAAGCTGCTCGACTGGCTCCGCGATCCGAAGAACTTTCCCGAGCTCACCCCCGAGCAGCTCGCCGCGCTCGAGCGGCTGTCGAGCGACGAGCTCATGCGAAAGTTTCTCGAGACCCTGGCCGAGCAGAGCGAACGGCACGACGGCGGCGATCGCTGGGTGGGGACGGGCGGCCGCTCCCCGTACGGTCACGGTGGTACCCATCCGACCGGCATCCGCGTCGGCGGTCCCGGGCGCAGCACATCCGCGATGAAGGTGGCGGAGGAGCGGCGGTTCCGCGACTACCGCACCGACGTGGTCCTCGACTCGCGCCAGCTCCGCGTGGCGCTGCGCCGGCTGCGCCAGCTCACCCGCGCCGGCGTCCAGACGGAGCTCGACCTGGACGAGACCGTCGACGAGACCTGCCGCAACGCGGGCGAGATCGAGCTGGTGTTCCGCGCGCCGCGGCGCAATGACGTGCGGCTCCTCCTCCTGATGGACGTCGGCGGCACGATGGATCCCCACTTCGAGCCCGTCAGCCAGCTGCTCACCGCGCTGCACGAGGAGCGCGGCCTGCGGGACTTCCAGGCCTACTACTTCCACAACACGGTCTACGACCACCTCTACACCAGTGGCCGCATGCTGCGGGCGGACGAGATCGCCACCGGCGACGTGCTCCGCCGGCTCGACGGCCGCTGGAAGCTGGCCATCGTCGGCGACGCCGCGATGCATCCCGCCGAGCTGCTGGAGCCGAACGGTAACATCGATCCGCGGCGCACCGCCGGGACGCCGAGCATCCAGTGGCTGCACCGCATCGCCACCCACTTCGACCGCTCGGCGTGGATCAATCCCGAGCAGCCCGGCGAGTGGGACTACTCGCAGACCACGCGCGCCATCCGCCGGCTCTTCCCGATGTTCCACCTGAGCGTGGACGGGATCACGGAAGCGGTGCAGGCGCTGGTGGGATCGCGGGCGTAGAGCCCGCGTCGACGAGCTTCCGCCCGAGCGAGCGCGCGGCGCCGGTGGGGGCGCCGCGCGGTGTGCCGGGAAATGCGGGTCAGGCGGTGACGGGGATGCGGCGGGGCTTGGCCTGTTCGGCCTTGGGGAGCTTCACCTCGAGGACACCGTTCACCAGACGGGCGGCGATGTGCTCGCGGTCGAAGTGCTGCGGGTTGTTCAGCGTGAAGCGGCGGAAGTAGTTGCCGACATTGTACTCGGTGTGGGCGGGCGTGAGTCCCTGGTAGTCCTCCAGGGAGACCCGACCCTCCAGGCGCAGCACGCCATCGTGCAACTCGACCTCGACCTGGTTCTGCTCGACACCCGGCATGTCGACGAGGAACCACAGCGCGTGCTCGTCCTCGCGGATGTCGACGTCGGGAAGGTAGGTCCGGCCCGGACGGGTGGGCTCCCTCTCCTTCACTTCCTGCTTCTCCTTGGGAGCGAGATCCTGTGCAGTCATCGTTCCTCCTTACGCGGCCTGTACGGTGATCTGGCGCGGCTTGGCCGCCTGCGCGCGCGGGATGCGAAGGGTCATCACCCCGTTCTCGAAGCGCGCCTCGGCGTGCTCGATGTCGAGATCGGCCGGCAGGTGAATGGCGCGCGAGAACTTGCCCTGGGGACGCTCGCGCCGGTGGTACGCGTTGTTGTCGCCGGACTCGGCCTTGCGCTCGCCATTGATGGTGAGACGCCGGGCCTCGCAGCTCACCTCGATGTCCTCCGGCTTCAGACCGGGAAGCTCGGCACGGATCACCAGGTCACCCTGGCGGTCGCGGAAGACGTTGACTGGCGGAAAGACGCCCGCGCTGGAAGGCCCGAAGGACACGTCGGACGTCGGTCGATCGAGCAGGCTCTCCAGGTTCTGCTGGAGACGCAGCAACTCGTTGAACGGATCGCGGTACACGGTCATTGGACGAATCTCCTCTCTCGCGTCTCCTCCGACGCGGCGAACGGGTGGGATTTGCGGGAAGCGCCGCGACGCCGGTCGCGACACCTCGGGTCACGCGGTGGTGACGGGGATGCGTGTGGGCTGGCTGCCTGCGGGGGCCGTCATGCTGATCTCGAGAACGCCATCGCGGTAGCTCGCCGTGACGCTGTCCGGATCGATCGGACCCGGGAGCTGCACGCTGCGTTCAAAGCGGCCGTAGCGCACCTCGCGATACGAGTGCCCGGCCTCGTTCTCCTCGCGCTCAGCCTTGCGCTCGCCCTGGATGGTCAGCCGATTGCCGTGCACGGAAACGTCGACCGCCTTGGGGTCGATCCCCGGCAGGTCGGCCGTCACGACCAGCTTGCCGTCCCGCACCCCCGTGTCGATGGCGGGCATGAACAGCTCGCTCGACACCGGGTTCCTCGACTCGCCGCCTTCGGTTCCGAAGAAGCGGGAGAAGAGGTCGTCGAACTCGTCGCGCAGGGTCGTCAGGGCCCGCGCGGGGCGCCACGGGGTGAGAGCCCTCATGAGCCGTACCTCCTTTCCCTCATATGCTGGACGGGAGGTAAGGCCGATCGGTGCCGAGTCAACCCCGGACGGCCCGTTTCGGAGCGGGGCGGGGAGGTCAGTACGCTCCGCGCAGGGATGGATGCGGCTGGAGCGCTCGCTGGCGCCCCTCGTTCACGAATCCGCGGTCGATTGCCCAGGCGACGGTCCGCCGCACGGTCTCGCGGGCGTCGCGGAACGTGAAGCCGAGGTCACGCTGCGCCTTGCCGGAATCGAAATAGCTGTAGGTCCCGGCGAACTCGTCCACCTGGCTGCGGTCGAGCATCGGGCGCCACCCGGTGACCCAGCTGACGGCCTCCATGCCCGTCGCGATCGCGCGCAGCACCGGCACCGGCAGCCTCCACTGGGGCGCCGAGATCCCGGCGAGCTCCGCCACGAGGTCGAGGAGCTGCTTCACGGTGACGTTCTCCCCCGAGACGATGTAGCGCTCGCCGTTGCCTCCCTTGTCCATGGCCAGCACCGCGCCGTTGGCGACGTCCTCGACGTCGACCACGCCGAAGCCCCCGTCGAAGTAGACCGGCGTGCCCTGGTTCAGGAAATCCACCACCTGCCGGGTCGACTCGCTGGCTTTCCAGAAGCGCGGCCCGAGGATGAAGCCCGGGTTGATCGCCGTCACTGCGACGTGCTCGCGCTCGCCGATCGCGAAGGCTTCCTTCTCGGCGGCGATCTTGCCGATGAAGTACGGCGTGTGGGGCTTCGTGTTGTAGTCGGCCTCCGTCCGGCAGACGTCCGGGGTGCTCGCGAAGCCGATCGTGCCGCCCGTGCTCACGTAGAGCACCTTGTCGACGCCGGCCTTGGCCGCCGCCTTCATCAGGTTGCGCGTGCCGTCGACGCTGGGCCGGACGATGGCGTGCTCGGGGTCCTTCGCCCACATGAGGAAGCCGGCCGCGGTGTGGTACGCGCGCGCGCAGCCATCGACGGCGCGCGCCACGGCGTCGGCGTCCAGGATGTCGCCGTGCACGATCTCGACGTCGAGGCCACGGAGCGGCGCCGGATCGGCGCTCTCGCGGATCATGGCTCGGACGGGCTCGCCGCGCTGCGCCAGCAAGCGACAGATGTTGTTACCCACGTGGCCATTGGCACCGGTAACCAGAGTCGGACGCATGCAGACCCCTCCCGAGCCGGATTTCGGTCCCACATAGGCGAGACGGCACGCGCCGCGCAACCCTTTTCCTCACGCCTCGACGCGCGCGAAGCAGGCGACGGTCTCGACGTGGGCGGTGTGCGGGAAGAGCGCGAACGGCATCACGGCCTCCAGCCGGAGGCGGCCGCCTCCGAGCAGCGCGCGTGCCTCGCGGAGGAAGGCGTCGAGGCTGCAGCTCACCGCGATCAGCCGGGCCGGCGGGCGTCGCACCAGCGCGTCGAGCAGCACCTCGTCCAGGCCGCGCCGGGGAGGATCGACGATCACCACGTCGGCGTCCCGGGTGGCGGCGGCGAAATCGGCTGCCGGTCCGGGCAGCATCGACGTGCGGGCGCGGATGGCGGTGGGCAGTGCGGCGAGGCCGAGCGCGAGCCCGTCGAGCGCCGCGGGGACGGCCTCGTTGAAGGCGATGTGCGCGATCCGGGGGGCCAGGCCGAGCCCGATCGCCCCGCAGCCGGCGTGGAACTCGACCACCCGTGCGCCGTCGGGAACCCAGGAGGCCACCTGGGCCACGATGCGCTCGAAGAGCGGCAGGTTCGCCTGCCCGAAGGCGCCGGGCGGGAAGAACACCCGAGCTCCGCCCAGGTCCTCGCAGACCGCTTCGGGACCGGACCAGTGGTGCCAGCGTGGACCGAGGATGGCATTGGTGCGCGCGGTGTTGCCGTTCCACCACAGGCTGTGAAGCCTCGGGCCGAGTGTGGTCCGGATCGCGCCGGCCAGCGGATCGAGGACCTCGGGATCGTCGGAGTTCGCCACCAGCACGACCTGCGCGCTCCCGCTGCTGCGTTCCACGACCACCTGCACGTAGCGCAGGAGACCGCGGTGGACGCGCTCCGCGTACGGGGCGACCCCCGCCTGCCGAACGGCATCCTTCAGCGCGGCCGCCACGTCGTTGACCAGCGGGTGATGGACCAGGCACCGGGGCACGTCCACGATGCGGTGCGTGCCCTCCTGGAACACGCCCATCTTCGGAGATGCGGCGCGTCCGCGTACGGCGAGGCGGGCGCGGTGACGGTAGCCGAAGGCTGGCCCTTCCCCGACGACGGGCGCCGGAAGCCCCGCCTCCGCGCACAGCGCCGCCAGCGCGACGCTCGCCTCGCGAGGAATGCCCCGCTCGCCGAAGCGCGGGCAGCCTGGACAGGGCGGGCGGTGCGGGCACCGCGGCCGGGCGGGAGACCGCATGGACGGAGCATGCAGGCGGCGTCCGCGCGCGGTCAAATCGGTCCGCACGCGTTGACTTCCCGGCGGCGTCCCCCTACCTAGCATCGATGGCTGGATCCGACGCGCCGCCGAGGATCGTTTCCGTGTCGAGCGTCCGGCGGGCCCGCCGCTTCCTGCCGCTGGCGTCCCCCGTCGAGGTTGCACGTCGGCTCACCGCCCTCGAGCGCCAGGTCGAGGAAGCCCTGGCCTCGGCGCAGCCGCGCGCGAGGTCGTGGGCGGGGCTGGAGCAGGCGCTCGCACGCGGGCTCGACGGCTACGGTCTCCTGCGACGCGCGCTCTCGGGCGAGAGCACGGCGGCGGCGGAGGTCGCCGAGGGACCGCTCGACGTCCTGTATCGCTGGTGGTGGCGCGTCGAGGTGATCGGCCGCGAGCGCCTGCCGCGGCGCGGCCCCGTTCTCGTCGTCGCCAACCGGGGCAGCTCGTTGATCCCGTACGAGGCCTTCATGCTGGCCCGGGCACTGGGTCCGGAGCAGCCCGACGGTCGCGTCGCCCGACCGCTCGTCGACGAGTGGCTGTTGCGCCTGCCCATCGTCGGGGCGATGCTCGCGTCGCTCGGCGCGCTGCCGGCGACGACGGCGGGCGCGCGCACCGCTCTCGCCGGCGCCATGGCGATCGCCTTTCCGGAGGGCACGGACGCGGTCGCCAAGCCGCTCGACCGCCGCTATCGGCTGGCGCCCTTCACGCGCGGCGCGCTCCTCCGCGTCGCTGCCGAGGCCGGCGCGCCGATCGTCCCGGCGGCGGTCATCGGCGCCGAGGAGGTCCATCCCGTGCTGTGGCGGTTCGAGGGACTCGGCCGCCTGATCGGGATTCCCGCGCTTCCGGTGACGCCCGCGCTGATCCCATTGCCGACCAAGTGGACGGTGCACGTCGGCGAGCCCCTCGAGGTGCCGCGGCGCACCGCCGCCGGCCTGGCACGTGACGCCCGGGCGATGCGCGCCCTGCGCATCCAGGTCCGCGAGCGCCTCCAGGGGCTGGTGAGCGACGGCGTACGGCGGCGGCGCGGCCTGTTCGCGTGAGCGGACGCGGCGATGCGCTTCGTCGTCGCCATCGATCAGGGGACCACGGGTACGACCGTGCTCGTCCTCGACCGCCGCGGCCGGGTGGCCGGTCGGGCGTACCGGGAGTTCACCCAGCACTTCCCGAAGCCCGGCTGGGTCGAGCACGACGCGGAGGAGATCTGGCGCGTCACCCTCGGCGTGCTGCGCCGGGCGTGCCGCCTGGCTCGCGCTCGCGGGCGCGACATCGCGGCGATCGGGATCACCAATCAACGCGAGACCACGCTCCTCTGGGATCGTCGCACCGGGCGTCCCGTGCATCGCGCCATCGTGTGGCAGGACCGCCGCACCGCCGAGCACTGCGAGGCGTTGCGCGCCGCTGGCGCCGAGGAGCTGGTGCGGCGCAAGACGGGGCTCGTCCTCGACCCCTACTTCAGCGCCACCAAGCTGGGCTGGGTGCTCGGACACGTGCGTCGCGCCGCCGAGCGCGCGGCACGCGGCGAGCTGTGCTTCGGGACCATCGACGCGTGGCTGGTCTGGAAGCTCACCGGGGGCGCCGTGCACGCCACCGATCCGACGAACGCCTCGCGCACGCTGCTCTACGACATCAACGACCGGGCATGGGACCCGGAGCTGTGCCGTCTGTTCGCGGTGCCGGAGTCCGTGCTCCCCGAGGTGCGGCCGTCGAGCGGGACCTTCGGTGACACCACCCCGGACGTCCTCGGCGAGCCGGTGCCGATCGCGGGGATCGCCGGCGACCAGCAATCCGCGCTCTTCGGCCAGGGCTGCACCGAGCCGGGCATGGCGAAGAATACCTACGGCACGGGGTGCTTCCTGCTCCTGCACACCGGAGCACGTCCGGTGAGCTCGACGCACGGCCTGCTCACCACGGTCGCGTGCGACGCACGCGGCGGCCCGGCGTACGCCCTCGAGGGCGCCGTGTTCATCGCCGGTGCGGCCATCCAGTGGCTGCGTGACGGCCTCCGGCTCCTCGGCACGGCGGCGGAATCGGAGCGCCATGCGCGCAGCGTCGACGACTCGCTCGGCGTGCACGTGGTGCCGGCGTTCGTCGGGCTCGGCGCCCCCTACTGGGATCCCGAGGCACGCGGAGCCGTGCTCGGCCTCACGCGCGGCGTGACGCGCGCGCATCTGGTGAGAGCGACCCTCGAGTCGCTCGCCTTCCAGACCCGCGACGTCGCGGACGCCATGGCCGCCGACGCCGGCGGTCCGCTGCACGCGTTGCGCGTCGACGGCGGCGCGTCCGCCAACGACTTCCTGATGCAGTTCCAGGCCGATCTGCTCGGCGTCCCGGTGGAGCGTCCGGCGCTGATCGAGACCACGGCGATCGGCGCGGCCCAGCTCGCGGGCCTCGCGGTGGGATTCTGGCGCACGCCGAAGGAGCTGGCGGCCATGCGCCGCAAGGACCGGCGCTTCCGGCCGCGCATGCCCGTCCTGCGTCGCGAGGCGCTCTACCGGGGCTGGCAGGACGCCGTGCGCCGCGTGCGCAGCCGCCTCGCCTGAGGCC
Organism: uncultured delta proteobacterium; assembly: GCA_963815115.1. Taxonomy (GTDB): domain Bacteria; phylum Desulfobacterota; class Binatia; order DP-6; family DP-6; genus CAVQLX01. The sequence goes on from CAWFFN010000009.1 coordinate 1,319,260, forward strand.
GTCCAACAGCCCCTGGATTGGCCCCCCACATTGCGCCTGCCCGGAGCTCCTGTTAAAAGCGTCGCTTCGCCATGAAGGAAGGCATTCATCCGCGCTACGAGAAGTCCAGCATCGTCTGCGCCTGCGGCAATGTCGTCGAGACCCGATCCACGAAGGAGAGCATCCACGTCGAGATCTGCTCGGCGTGCCATCCCTTCTTCACCGGCAAGCAGAAGCTGGTCGACACCGCGGGACGGGTCGAGCGCTTCAATCGCAAGTACGGCAAGAAGGCCGCGGACGACAGCGGCACGACCCCCGCGGCCGGCTGACGGCGTGCGGGTCCCCTCCCGCCGGCGGGGGGCGTGACGGGCCATGCTCGAGCGTCTCGCGGAGGTCGAGCGGCGGTACGAAGAGCTGGAGCGGCTCGTCGCCGACCCGGCGGTGATCGCCAACCGCCGGGAGTACGCGAGGCTGGCCCGCGAGCGCGCGCAGCTGGCGGAGACCGTCGCCGGCTACCGCGAGCGGCAGCGCATCGAGCGTGAGATCGCCGAGCACCGGGAGCTCCTCCAGGACGCCGATGCCGGAATGCGCGAGCTGGCGCGCAGCGAGCTCCCCACCCTCGAGTCGGACCTGTCGGCTCTCGACGAGCGCCTGAAAGAGTTGCTCCTGCCCCGCGATCCCAACGACGAGCGCAACACCGTGCTCGAGATCCGTGCGGGAACCGGCGGCGACGAGGCAGGCCTCTTCGCCGCCGAGCTGTTCCGCATGTACTCCCGGTACGCCGAGCGGCACGGCTGGCGCGTCGAGGTGCTGTCGTCGAGCCCGACCGGGATCGGTGGCTTGAAGGAAGTGATCGCCCTCGTCCAGGGTGAAGGCGCCTTCAGCCGGCTCAAGTTCGAGGGTGGCGTGCACCGCGTGCAGCGCGTGCCCGTCACCGAGACGCAGGGACGCATCCACACCTCGGCGGTCACGGTCGCGGTCCTGCCCGAAGCCGAGGACGTCGAGATCGACCTGCCCGAGAAGGAGCTGCGCATCGACGTCTTCCGCTCCTCGGGTCCGGGCGGGCAGAGCGTCAACACCACCGATTCCGCCGTGCGCGTGACCCATCTGCCGACGGGCCTGGTGGTGACCTGTCAGGACGAGAAGTCGCAGCACAAGAACAAGTCGAAGGCGCTCAAGATCCTGCGCGCCCGGCTCCTCGACCGCGCCCGCCAGGATCAGCAGGCGAGCATCGCCGCCAACCGGCGCGCCATGGTGGGAAGCGGCGATCGCTCGGAGAAGATCCGCACCTACAATTTTCCGCAGAGCCGGATCACCGACCACCGCGTCAACCTCACCCTGCACCAGCTCGACCGTGTGCTCGACGGCGACCTCGACCAGCTCGTCGACGCGCTCGCCACGAAGGCGCGGAGCGACGCCCTCGAGGCCGCGCCGTGAGGCTCGCGCCGGAGCAGGCCGCGGCCCCGACGGTCGGAGCGGCGCTGGGCGCTGCGGTTGCGCGGCTGCGGGCGGCGGGGGTGCCGGAGCCCGAGGCCGACGCGCAGGTGGTGTTCGCGTACGCGCTCGGGACGAGCCGGGCCGGCGTCGTCGCCAGCGCGCGCGATCCGCTGCCGCCGGCGCTCGCCGCCCGGCTCGAGCCGCTGCTGCGGCGGCGCACGGCACGCGAGCCCGTGGCTCACATCGTCGGCGAGCGCGAGTTCTGGTCCCTGTCGCTGGCGGTCGACCGGCGCGTGCTCGTGCCGCGTCCCGAGACGGAGCTGCTCGTCGAGGCGGCGCTGCGCCGCAGCCCGCTGGCGCGACGCGTGCTCGACTGCGGCACCGGCAGCGGCGCCGTCGCCGCCGCGCTCGCCCGCGAGCTCCCGCACGCGACGGTGTGGGCCTGCGACCGCTCCCTCGCGGCGCTCGCGGTCGCGCGCGAGAACTGCGCGCGCCATGCGCCGGACGTTCGATTGCTCGCGGGAGACCTGCTCGCGGCGGTACGCGCCGCCGCCGTCGACCTGGTGGTGTCGAACCCCCCCTACCTGAGCGAGAGCGCGCTGGCGGCGGTCGCTCCGGAGGTGCGCGAGTTCGAGCCGCGCGAGGCGCTCGCCGCCGGTCCCGAGGGGCTCGACGTGCTGCGGCGCCTGATCGCCGATGCGACCCGCGTGCTCGCGCCAGGCGGCTGGCTGCTGGTGGAGATCGGCGCGGGGCAGGACGTGGCGGTGCGGCGCCTCTTCGAGGCGACCGGGTGCTACACCGACCTGGTGATCGAGGACGATCATGCCGGCATCCCGCGGGTGGTGGGGGCGCGGCGGAGGAGGGACGGGGGATGGACAGCATCGTGATCGAGGGCGGGACCGTGCTGGAGGGCGAGGTCGAGGTGAGCGGGGCGAAGAACGCCGCGCTGCCCTTGCTGTTCGCGACGCTGCTGACGCCGGAACGCTGCGTCCTGCGCCACGTGCCCGCGCTCGCCGACATCCGCACCGCGCTCGCCGTGCTCCGGCATCTCGGCGCCGAGGTCACGCAGGGCGAGGGCGGCCACGAGGTCACCGTCGAGGCGGCGGTGATCGGGTGCACCGAGGCGCCGTACGAGCTCGTCAAGACGATGCGGGCGTCGTTCCTGGCCCTCGGACCGTTGCTGGCCCGCTTCGGGACCGCGCGCGTGTCGACCCCGGGCGGCTGCGCCATCGGTGCGCGTCCGGTCGATCTGCATCTCTCCGGGCTCGAGAAGATGGGCGCTCGCATCACGGTGCGGGAAGGCTACGTCGAGGCCGCGGCGGACCGCCTGCGCGGCGCCAGCATCGTGCTCGACTTCCCCTCGGTCGGTGCGACGCAGCAGCTCATGATGGCGGCGGCCCTCGCCGACGGTGCCACCGTCATCGAGAACGCCGCACGCGAGCCGGAGATCGAGTGCCTCGCCGTCCTCCTCGAGCGCATGGGGGTGTGGGTCGAGGGCGCCGGAACGTCGCGCGTGACGGTGGAGGGGAGGCGGGACCCGCGCGGCGCCGAGATCTCCGTCATTCCCGATCGCATCGAGGCGGGCACGTTCATGGTGGCGGCCGCCATCACCGGCGGCTGCGTGCGGGTGAACGGCGCCCGCCACGACCACCTGGAGGCATTCGTCACGAAGCTCGGCGAGACCGGTGTGGCGATCACGGAGTACGACGGCGGGTTGCAGGTGGAAGCCAACGGCCATCTCGCCGCCATCGACATCCGCACCATGCCGTATCCGGGGTTCCCCACCGACCTGCAGGCGCAGATGATGGCGCTGGTGACCCGCGCCGGGGGCACCAGCCGGTTCACGGAGACCGTGTTCGAGAACCGCATGCTGCACGCCGGCGAGCTGGTTCGGCTCGGCGCACAGGTCCGGGTCGAAGGCAACACCGCCGTGGTGCGCGGCCCGACGCCGCTGTCGGGCGCCCCCGTGATGGCCACCGACCTGCGCGCCAGCGTGTCGCTGGTGCTGGCCGGCCTCGCGGCACGCGGCGAGACCACCGTGTCGCGCGTCTACCATCTCGACCGCGGCTACGAGCGGCTCGAGGCCAAGCTCGGCGCGCTCGGCGCGCGCATCACCCGGGTGAAGGGCACGGCGTGATCGCCACCGACCTGATCGTGCGGGCCGGTACGCCAGCGGCACGCCGCCGGCTCGCGCGGCTCGAGGCTCGCGGTGCGGAGGGCGGCGCGCGCGTCGAGCGCGAGGTGCAGCGCATCCTCCGCGCCGTGCGGGACGGCGGGGATCGGGCGCTCCTCGCCTTCACGCGCCGCTTCGACGGCGTCGTGCTGCGGCCGGCCACCCTGCGCGTCCCGACCCCCGACCTCGCCGCGGCATACCGCGATCAGCCCGCCACGGTCCGGCGCGATCTCGCACTCGCCGCCCGCCGCATCCGCGCGTTCCATCTCCGGCAGCGAGAGCGCTCGTGGTCCTTCCGCGACGCGACCGGCGCGCGCCTCGGACAGATCATCCAGCCGCTCGAACGCGTCGGTCTGTACGTCCCGGGCGGGCGTGCTGCCTACCCGTCGACGGTGCTCATGACGGCGCTGCCGGCGCGCGTCGCCGGGGTCGCCGAGGTCGTCGCCGTATCGCCTGCGGGGCCGGGGGGACATCCGCCGATCATCCTCGCGGCGTGCCACGTCGCCGGTGTCGATGCGCTCTACCGCGTCGGCGGCGCGCAGGCCGTGGCGGCGCTGGCCTACGGCACGGCGACCATCCCGCGGGTCGACAAGATCGTCGGGCCGGGGAACGTCTACGTCGCGACGGCGAAGCGCCTGGTGTACGGGCAGGTCGACATCGATTCCATCGCGGGGCCGAGCGAGGTGCTGATCCTCGCCGACCGCTCGGCGTCGTCCGACGTCGTCGCAGCCGACATGCTGGCGCAGGCGGAGCACGACCCGGAGGCGGCCGCGATCTGCGTGACGCCGAACTTCCGGGTGGCCGAGCGTGTGGCCGCGGCGCTCGCCGAGCAGCTCGCGGCGTTGCCTCGGCGGGCGATCGCGGCGCGCTCGCTGGCGCGCTTCGGCGCGGTCGTGGTGACGGCATCGCTCGCCGAGGCCGTCGCGCTCGCCAACCGCCTGGCGCCGGAGCACCTCGAGCTGCTGGTCCGGTCTCCGCGGCGCTGGGTGCCGCGCATTCGCCACGCCGGAGCGGTGTTCGTCGGGCCGCACGCGCCGGAGGCGTTCGGCGATTATCTCGCCGGCCCCAATCACGTGCTGCCGACCGGTGGCACGGCGCGCTTCGCCTCCCCGCTCGGGGTGTACGACTTCGTCAAACGCACCAGCCTGATCGAGGCGGGTCCGCGGACGCTCGCCCGTCTCGGACCGGCGGTCGCAAGGCTGGCGCGGCTCGAGGGGCTCGACGCGCACGCGCGCGCGATCGAGCGGCGACTCGCGCCGCGGCGCCGCATCGTGGGAGGATCGCGCTGATGGCACTCCAGGCTCGCCGCGCCCCGGCGCGGCACAAGGGTCGATCTGCGGTGGTGGCGCGCAAGACCAAGGAGACCGACATCCGGCTCGATCTCCAGCTCGACGGCAGCGGCCGCTACGCGGTGAAGACGGGGATCCCGTTCCTCGATCACATGCTCGAGCTGTTCACGAAGCACGGGGTCTTCGACCTCACCGTGCAGGCGCGCGGCGATCTCGAGGTGGACTACCACCACACCGTCGAGGACGTCGGGCTGGTGCTGGGCCAGGCGGTGCGCGAGGCGCTCGGCGACAAGGCGGGCATCCGGCGCTTCGGCGAGGCCACGGTTCCCCTCGACGAGGCGCTCGTGCAGACCGTGGTGGACCTCTCCGGGCGGCCGTTTCTCGCCTACGACGTCCGCATCAAGCAGGCGAAGATCGGCAGCTTCGACGTCGAGCTGATCCACGACTTCCTGCTCGCGCTGACCAACCAGGCGGGCATGAACCTGCACGTGCGCATGCTGGCGGGGCGGAACCCGCACCACATCGTCGAGGCCGCCTTCAAGGGGCTCGCCCGCGCCCTCGACGTGGCGACGCAACGCGACCCGCGCGTGCGCGGCGTGCTCTCCACCAAGGGAACGCTCGACGGATGACGCGACCGCTCGCCATCGTCGACTACGGCGTCGGCAACCTGCGCAGCGCGCAGAAGGCGTTCGAGCGCCTCGGCCAGGCGGCCGAGATCACCAGCGACGCCGACCGCATCGCCGGCGCGCCGGCGGTCGTGCTGCCGGGGCAGGGCGCCTTCGGCACGTGCATGCAGAACCTCGCCGCGGCCGGCCTGGTCGAGCCCGTACAGGCGGCGGCACGGTCGGGACGGCCGTTTCTCGGCATCTGCGTCGGGATGCAGATTCTCTTCGACGAGAGCGAGGAGTCGCCCGGCGTGCGCGGGCTCGGCATCTTCGGCGGCCGCGTGGTGCGCTTCCCGCGCGATCCCGACCGCAAGGTCCCGCACATGGGCTGGAACCGGCTGGATCTGGTTCGGCGCGTGCCGGCGCTGGCGGAGGTGGAGGACGGCGCCTACGTCTATTTCGTGCACTCCTACCACCCCGTTCCGGCCGACCCGAGCGTGGTGGCGACCACCACCTCGTACGGTCTCGACTTCGTCTCCAGCGTCGGACGCGACAACGTCTACGCCGGCGTCTTTCATCCCGAGAAGAGCCAGCGCGTCGGGCTGGCGCTGCTCGCGGGGTTCGTGCGCACGCTCGCGGGGCGGGGATGATCGTCTATCCCGCCATCGATCTCCGCGGTGGCCGCTGCGTGCGTCTCACCCAGGGCGACTTCGCCCGCGAGACGGTCTACGGCGACGACCCGGTCACGGTCGCGCGGCGCTGGGCGGCGCTGGGCGCGCGCTGGCTCCACGTCGTCGATCTCGACGGCGCCCGGGCGGGCCGCCCGGTGCAGTCGGCGCTCGTCGCCGCCATCTGCGCCGCGGTTCGCATCCCCGTGCAGGTGGGTGGTGGCATGCGCGACGCGGCGGCGGTGGAGACGGTGCTGGACGGCGGCGCGGCGCGGGTCGTGCTGGGAACGGTCGCGGTGCGCGAGCCGGCGCTGTGCGCGCGGCTCTGCCGTACCTGGCCGGGTCGCGTGGCGGTCGGCATCGACGCGCGCGACGGCCTGGTTCGCGTCGCCGGCTGGCTCGAGGGAGCCGCGGTGCAGGCGACCGTGCTGGCGCGCGAGGCGGCCGGGAACGGAGCGGCGGCGCTCGTCTACACCGACATCGGGCGCGACGGCACCCAGCAGGGGCCCGACCTCGCGGGAACGCGCGCCGTGGCGCACGCTGCCGGCATCCCGGTGATCGCGTCGGGCGGCGTCGGCGCGATCGATCACGTGCGCGCGGTGGCCGGGCTGGCCGACGACGGCGTCGCCGGCGTGATCGTCGGCCGCGCGCTCTACACCGGAGCGGTCGACCTCCCCGAGGCGCTGGCGACCGGGGCCGCCTGATGCTGGCGCGGCGGATCATCCCCTGTCTCGACGTGAAGGCGGGGCGCGTGGTGAAGGGCGTCCGCTTCGTCGACCTGGTCGACGCCGGAGACCCCGTCCAAGTGGCGGCGCGCTACGATGCCGCGGGCGCCGACGAGCTCTGCTTCCTCGACATCACGGCGTCGCACGAGGACCGGCCGATCCTCCTCGACGTCGTGTCGCGCACGGCCGAGCGCTGCTTCATGCCGCTCACGGTCGGGGGTGGCGTTCGCACCCTCGACGACGTCCGCGCGCTCTTGAACGCCGGTGCCGACAAGGTGTCGATCAACACGGCGGCCGTGTCCGACCCCGAGTTCGTGCGCGCGGCGTCCGGGCGCTACGGCGCGCAGTGCGTGGTCGTCGCGGTCGACGCACGACGGCGGGCGGCCGACGATCCGGGACGCGGATGGGAGGTCTTCACCCACGGCGGGCGGCGGCCGACGGGCCTCGATGCCCTCGAGTGGGTCGCTCGCATGCAGGCCGCCGGTGCCGGGGAGATCCTCCTGACCAGCATGGACCGTGACGGGACCAGGGAGGGCTACGACCTCGAGCTGACGCGCGCGGTGGCCGATCGCGTCGACATCCCCGTGATCGCGTCCGGCGGCGCCGGAACGCTGCAGCACCTGGTGGACGGCCTCACCACGGGCGGCGCGAGCGCTGCGCTGGTGGCATCGATCTTCCACGACGGGACCCACACCGTCGCGGAGGCCAAGGCCTATCTGGCAGGCCACGGCGTGCCGGTGCGGCGGGAGCAGGGCGTCGGCTGATGGGCGGCTGGCTCGGCGACACGCTGGCGATGTACGGGCGGGTCTTCCGGCGCGCCGCGGAGCTGCTGCGACGCAACTGGCAGGTCGCGCTCCTCGCCGCCGCGTACGTGCTGGCGCTCGGGATGCTGGGCGGCGTCCTGGTGCCGTTCGGGCTGGTCGGGGGCATCATCTGGACGACCGCGCGGGCCGCTGCCTGCGGCTCGTGGCTGGTCTTCGTGGAGCAGGTGGTGCGCAGCGGGCGCGCCAATCTGCGTGATCTGCCGTCGAGCTTCGGCACCTACTTCGGCGACATGCTGAACATCTTCTTCCTGCTCTTCCTCGGGCAGTTCGCGCTCCTCCAGTTCCCCTTTCTGTTCATCCTCTTCCTGCTCGCCGCGCTCGTCTTCCTGAACGCCGTGCCCGAGATCGTCTACCTGGGCCGCTCCTCGACCATGGAGCTGCTCGCGGAGAGCTACCGGTTCATCGGCTCGAACTGGATCGAATGGTTCCCGCCCAACCTCGCCCTGATCGTCGTGCTCGCGGCCGTCCATGCCCTGCTGCCGCCTTCGCCCTTCGGAGTCGTGCGCGCGGTCGGCATCGGGGTCGTGCTGGCGTATCTGTTCTTCATGCGCGGGCTGCTCTTCCTCGAGCTGACCACCTCGAGCCGGCGCACGCGCGAGTTCCGGCGTCGAGCGGCCGGGTGACGGGAACGGAGGCGAACTCCTCATGGCAGACACGGTCCGCGTCATCGGCAACTATCTCTCCCCCTACGTCCGTAAGGTGCTCGTCGTGCTCGACCTGAAGGGCGTGCCGTACGAGATCGATCCCATCATTCCCTTCATGGGTGACGATCGGTTCTCCGCCCTGAGCCCGCTGCGGCGCATCCCCGTGCTGATCGACGACCAGGTGACGCTGAGCGATTCCTCGGTGATCTGCGAGTACCTCGAGGACCGCCATCCGACGCCGCGCCTCTATCCCGCCGAGGTGGTGGCTCGGGCGCGCGCGCGCTGGCTGGAGGAGTTTGCCGACACCCGGATGGGCGAGGTCATCATCTGGCGCCTCTTCAACGAGGTCGCCGTCAAGCCCTTCGTGTGGGGCGAGCCGACCGACCGGGAGATGCTCGCGCGGACGCTCGAGCAGGACGTGCCCGACGTCCTGGGCTACCTCGAGGGGCTGCTGCCCGCCGACGGCTTCGCGTTCGGCGACCTGTCCGTCGCGGACGTCGCGATCGCCTGCTTCTTCCGCAACGCCGCTTTCGCACGTTTCCGGGTCGATGCCGCGCGCTGGCCGATCACCGCGGCCTTCGTCGAGCGGGTGCTCGGCATCCCCGCGTTCCAGCGCCTCGTGCCGTTCGAGGACCGGACGCTCCGGACGCCCATCGCCGAGCATCGCGAGGCGCTCGCCCGGATGGGGGCGCCGATCATGGCGGAGACGTACGGGACCGCGTCGCCGCGCCGCGGGATCATGCGGATCTGAGCGGGTGCGTCTCGCTCAGCCGTGCTGGGCTTCGAGCCAGCGCTCCGCGTCGATCGCGGCCATGCAGCCCGAGCCCGCGGCCGTGACCGCCTGCCGGTAGGTCGGATCCTGGGCGTCGCCGCACGCGAACACGCCCGGCACGCTGGTGTAGGTGGTGCGCGGCTCGGTCACGATGTAGCCGCGCTCGTCCATCCGGATCTGCCCGGCGAAGAGGCTCGTATTCGGCTCGTGGCCGATGGCGATGAAGAGTCCCTCGAGCGGCATCTCGCGGCATGCCTTGGTCTTGGTGTCCTCGAGCACGACGGCCGTGATGCCGCCGTCCTTGGGATCGCCCAGCACGTCCACCGGGACCACGTTCCACACGAACTCGACCTTCGGGTTCTTCCGGGCGCGATCCTGCATGATCTTCGAGGCGCGCAGCTCGTCGCGCCGATGGAGCACGGACACCTTGGCGGCGAACTTGGTGAGGAAGATCGCCTCCTCCATGGCGGTGTCGCCGCCGCCCACCACCGCCACGTTCTTGCCCTTGAAGAAGAAGCCGTCGCAGGTGGCGCATGCCGACACGCCGTATCCCATGAGCCGCTGCTCGCCCGGGAGGCCGAGCAGCTTGGCGCTGGCGCCGGTGGCGATCACCAGGCTGTCGCACAGGTGCTCCTCGCCGGAAAGCGTCACCCCGAACGGCCGCCGGGAGAGATCGACGGCGGTGACGTCGCCGTAGAAGAACTCGGTGCCGAAGCGCGCCGCCTGCTTCTTGAAGATCTCCATCATCTCCGGCCCGAGCACGCCCTCGGCGAAGCCCGGATAGTTCTCGACGTCGGTCGTGATGGTGAGCTGGCCACCCGGCTGCGAGCCCTCGACGACCGCCGGCGCCAGGTTGGCGCGCGCTGCATAGATGGCGGCGGTGAGCCCGGCGGGGCCGGAGCCGAGGATCAGTACGCGGTGGCGATTGGCGCCCGTGGCGGCAGTCATCGTCCGCGCACTGTAAGGCTGCGCCCGCGGCACGGCAACCCTCGGCGGCTTGAGCGGGGCGCGCGGTTGGGATAGCCGGCGCCTCGTGGCGCGCGCTCGACGTCTCTCCCACCTCGACCGTCGCGGGCGGGCTCGCATGGTCGACGTGTCGGCGAAGCGGGTGACGGCGCGCGAAGCGGTCGCCCGGGGCGAGGTCGTCATGCGTCCCGAGACGCTCGCCGCGATCGCCGCGGGTGAGCTGCCCAAGGGCGATGTCCTCGCCGTCGCGCGGCTTGCGGGCATCATGGCGGCGAAGCGCACCGCGGACCTGATCCCGCTCTGCCATCCGCTCCCCCTGTCGCACGTCGACGTCGAGCTGACGCCCGACCCTGGCGCCGCCCGCGTCCGGATCGAGGGCCGCGTGCGGGTCGAGGCGCGCACCGGCGTCGAGATGGAGGCGCTCACGGCGGTGGCGGTGGCGGGTCTCACCCTCTACGACATGTGCAAGGCGATCGATCGTGACATGAGCATCGGCGCCGTCCGCCTGGTCGCGAAGCGGGGCGGCCGCAGCGGCGAGTATCGCCGCGCGGGCGAGCGCTAGCGCTCCGGCGCCGGGAACGCTGGTGCGCGCGCTCACCCTCAAGCCCGGACGCGAGATGCCCGTCCGCGCGGGACATCCGTGGATCTTCTCGCGCGCCGTCGCCGTCGGCCTCGACGGCGCGGAGCCGGGCGAGCCGGTCCGCGTCCTCGCCGCAGACGGCGGGTTCGTCGCCGCCGGCTATTGCAACCCGCGCACCGCGATCGCGGTCCGCGTGCTCACGCTCGAGGACGAGCCGGTCGATGGCGCGCTCGTGGCGCGCCGTCTCGACGAGGCGCTGGCGCTGCGCCACGCGACGCTGCCCGAGGGCCTCACCGGCTACCGGATCGTCAACGGCGAGGGCGATCGGCTCCCCGGAGTGGTCGTCGATCGCTACGGCGATTTCCTGGTCTGCCAGCTCTTCACGGCAGGCGCCGTCCGGCTCGCCGGCGCGGTCGTCGACGCCCTCCAGGCGCGACTCGCGCCGCGGGGCGTCTACGAGCGCAGCGAGGGTGGCGTGCGCGCCGAGGAGGGACTCGGCGGCGCTCGCGGCGTGCTCGCGGGCGAGGAGCCGCCGGCACGGATCACGATCGTGGAGAACGGCATGCGCCTCGTGGCCGACGTGCTGCACGGGCAGAAGACCGGGCTCTTTCTCGACCAGCGCGACAACCGCGCCCGCGTCCGCGGGCTGGCGAGCGGCCGGCGCGTCCTCAACGCCTTCGCCTACAGCGGCGGCTTCGCGATCGCCGCCGCGCTGGGTGGCGCCCGGCACGTCGTCTCCGTCGACACCTCACGCCTGGCGCTCGGGCTGGGGGAGGCGGCGTGGCCCGACAACGGCCTCGATCCGGCGCTCGCGGAATGGATCGAGGGCGACGTGTTCGAGTACCTGCGCGCCGTGCGCGAGCGCTTCGACCTGATCGTGCTCGATCCGCCGCCGTTCGTGCGCCGCCGCCGCGACCTGTCATCCGGGCTGCGCGGCTACAAGGACGTCAACCTGCAGGCGCTGCGCCGGCTCGCGCCGGGGGGATGGCTGCTCACCTGCTCCTGCTCGCAGCACCTCGACCGCACCGCCTTCCGGCAGGTGGTGGCGGCAGCGGCAGCCGACGCGGGCCGCTCCGCGCAGGTGGTCGCGGAGCTCGGCCATCCCGCCGACCATCCCACCGCGCTCGGCCACGCCGAGGGCGAGTACCTGAAGGCGCTGCTGCTGCGCGCGTGACGCCGGACGGCTCCGTCGCGACCCCTGTGGCCCCGGCACCGTCCACGGCCAGCGATTCCGCCGTCTCCCGGGGTTCCGTATCGGAGACCGGTGCACTCGAGCATCGAGCAGACGCGGCCGGCGGGTGTCCGACGGCACCTGCTCGCCGCCGGCGCCGCCGCGTGCGGTGACGTCGAGCTGCTCGGCGTTTTGCTCGACGGCGGAGCCGGGAGTCCGTCGACGCACGCGGTCGCCGAGGAGCTGCTGCGTGCGAGCGGCGGCATCGTGCGGCTCGGGCGCGACGCGGCGCAGTTCGCGGCGCTCCTCGGACCGCGCTGGCGCCGCCGCCTGGCGCTGGTGCGCGCAGGGCTCGAGCTGGGTCGGCGCGCGGCGGCGACGCCGCTGGTTCTCGGCGAGGCGCTGCGCGACGCCGGCGCGGTGTACGGTCACCTCGGCGGCCGCCTGGCGCAGCTCGAGCGCGAGGTGTTTCTCGTGCTGCTGCTCGATGGCCGCAACCGCCTGCTCGGCGAGCTTCGCATCTCCGAGGGCACGCTCACGGCGGCCCTCGTGCACCCGCGGGAGGTCTTCGCGCCGGCGATCCGGCTCACCGCCGCGGCCATCGTCCTGGTCCACAACCACCCGAGCGGCGATCCGACGCCGTCGCCGGAGGATGCCGCGCTGACCGACCGCCTGCGACGCGCCGGCGAGCTGATCGGCATCAAGATTCTCGATCACGTCGTCGTCGGCCAGGGACGATTCGTCAGCATGGCCGAGGCGGGGCGCTGGTGAGGCGGTGGCTCAGAACGGGATGTCGTCGTCCTCGGGCACGGGGGCCGGCGGCACGTCCTCGGCGCCGCTCCCGGACGCGCCGCCCCGCGGGCCTTCGCCGCGGCCGCCGAGGAACTGCACGCGCTGGGCGATCACCTCGGTGATGTAGCGCTTGTTGCCGTCCTTGTCGTCGTACTGCCGCGTACGGATGGAGCCCTCGATGTACACCTGACGGCCCTTGGCGAGATACTGGCCGCAGGTCTCTCCCTGCTTCCCCCACACGACCACGTTGTGCCACTCGGTGCGCTCCTGGCGCTGCCCCTCGCGATCGTTCCAGACCTCGCTGGTCGCGACCGGGAAGCGCGCCACGGCCTGGCCGCCGCCGGTGAACCGCACCTCCGGATCCTTGCCGAGATTGCCGATCAGCAGCACCTTGTTCACCGACATCGCCACGCCCTCCGTGGCCGGACGATAGACGCAGGTTCCCGGACCGTCAATGCGATGGCGCCGAATCGTTGGGTCGAGGTGCTCTGCAACCAGGCGTGCGGGCAGGCGAGAGACCGTGCGTTGACTTCGCGCGCCGGCGCCCGCTATCGTCGGCGCTGGACGACTTGAAACAGTGGGGGCTTGCATCGGCGGTTGGTGAGGGTCCAGTGGTTGTTGTCTCGGTCCTCAAGCTGCTCGGCATCGCGCTGAACACGGCGCTCCTCGCGCCCCTGTGCGTCGGTCTGGGGATGATCGACGGACGCTGGGCCTACCGGGTGGCGCAGCTCTGGGTGCGGATCAACCTCCTGCTCACCGGCGTTCGCATCCGCACCCGGCGGGAGGCGCCGCTCGACCGGCACGCTCCGTTCGTCTTCATGGCAAATCACCAGAGTCATTTCGACGTCCTCGCGGTGGTCGCGGCCCTGCCCGAGTTCCAGCTGCGCTGGGTCGCCAAGAAGGAGCTCACGCGCATTCCCGTCTTCGGCTGGGCGCTGCGCCACTCGGACCACATCATCATCGACCGCAGCGACCACGCGCAGGCCATGGCCAGCGTGCGCGCCGCCAGCGAGAGGATGCGCCGGGGGCTCTGCGTCATCATCTTCCCCGAGGGCACGCGCGGCCCGGGCGGCGGCACGCTGCTCCCGCTGAAGAAGGGTGGCTTCGTGCTCGCCACGGAGGCGGGCGTCCCGGTGGTGCCCATCGCCGTCCGGGGCAGTGCGGCGGTGCTGGGACCGCACGCGTGGCAGATTCACGGTGGCGAGATCGACGTCCTGGTCGGTACGCCGATCCCGGTCGCGAGGCTCGCGCGCGACCAGGTCATGCGGCAGGTCCGCGAGCGGCTGGAGGCCATGGTGTCGACCGAGCACGTGCGGGCCCCCGTGCGGGTGCGGCTGGCGGAGGCGCGATGACGAGGGGAGTGCCATCGCTGCGGGTGATCCCGCTCGGCGGGCTCGGCGAGATCGGTCTCAATCTGCTGGTGCTCGAGTGCGGCGAGACGGCGATCGCCATCGACTGCGGGGTCATGTTTCCCGACGAGCAGATGCTCGGCATCGACGTCGTCATCCCGGACGTCACGCATCTGCGCGCGCTGGGGCGCCGCCTGCAGGCGATCTTTCTCACGCACGGTCACGAGGACCACATCGGTGCGCTGCCCTACGTCCTGGGCGAGTTCGACGTCCCGGTCTACGGCACGCCGCTCACCATCGGCTTCGTGCGCTCGCGCCTGCGCGAGCACGGCATCCCGGCCACCCTCGCGTGCTACCGCAGCGATCCGATCGAGGTCGGCGCGTTCACCGTCGAGCCGTTCGCGGTCACCCATTCCATCCCCGACTCGGTCGGCCTCGCGGTCCGGACGCCGGTCGGGACGGTGATCCACACCGGCGACTTCAAGCTCGACCAGACGCCGCTCGACGGCCGGCTGCCCGATCTCGGGCGCCTCGCCGAGCTGGGAGCCGAGGGCGTGCTGCTGCTGATGTCCGACTCGACCAACGTCGAGCATCCCGGCGTGACGCCGTCGGAACGCTCGGTGGGCGCGCACCTCGAGCACATCTTCCGGGAGGCCGAGGGCCGCGTCGTCGTCACCACGTTCTCCTCGCACATCCACCGCATGCAGCAGGTGATCGACGTCGCGGTGCGCTTCGGGCGAAAGCTGGCGCTGGTCGGGCGCAGCCTCACGTCGCACGTCGCCACCGCCCGCGATCTCGGGCTGCTCCACGTGCGGGACGACGCACTGGTCGATCTCGCGGTCGCCCGCGAGCTGCCGCGGCGCGAGGTGGCGCTCATCACGGCGGGCAGCCAGGCCGAGGCGGCCTCGGCCCTGGTGCGGATCGCGATGAACGACCACAAGCAGATCGCCCTCACGCCCGGCGACGTGGTCGTGCTCTCGTCGCGCGTCATCCCGGGAAACGAACGCGCCATCTCGAGCCTCGTGAACCACCTCTACCGGCGCGGCGCCATCGTTCACTACGGCCGCAACACCCCGATCCACGTCTCGGGGCACGCCTCGCAGGAAGAGCTGAAGCTCGTCCTGAACCTCGTCCGGCCGCAGCACTTCGTGCCCGTCCACGGCGAGTACCGCCACCTCGTGCGCCACCTCCAGCTCGCGCGCGAGGTCGGCGTCCCCGCCGCCGGCTGCCATCTGCTCGAGGACGGCGACGTGCTCGCCCTCGGTCCCGGGGGCGCGACGCGACCCGAGCGGGTGCCGGCGGGCCGGGTGTTCGTCGACGGCAAGGGCATCGGGGAAGTCGGTGACGTGGTCCTGCGCGATCGGCGGCATCTCTCCGAGGACGGCCTCGTGCTCGCCGTCCTGGCCATTGCCCAGCAGTCGGGAGAGATCGTGGCCGGCCCCGACCTGGTGTCGCGCGGGGTGGTCGCGGAGGAGGCCCAAACCGAGGTCTTCGAGCGTGCCCGCGGCGAGGTGCTGGAGGCCCTGGGCTCGATCAACCCCGAATCGCGCACCGATCCGGCCGAGGTCCAGGAAGAGGTCCGCAAGGCTTTACGCAGGTATTTCAAGCGTCTGGACCGCCGCCCGGTCATCCTCCCCTTCGTCCTCGAGATGTAGTACACGAGGGCGCGGTGGTGGGGTGATGGCGGCGCGGAAGCCGGCAGCGGCCGTCCCGGCGGGGCGGCACCTCTTGCGGGAGGCGGAAGCCCTCACGGGCGGCGCCGTCGCGGTGTTCGTGGCGCTCAGCCTGGTGTCGTACGCGCCCGATCTGCCGCGCCAGAACCTCGGGGGCCCTGTCGGGCATCTCCTCGCCGACACGGCGCTCCGCGCCCTCGGCATCGCGTCGTATCTCTTCCCGCTCTACCTGGGCTTCGTGGCGATCGCCCTGCTGCGGCGCAACGGCGACGACCTGGGCGGCATGCGACTGGGCGGAGCGGTGCTGCTGGTCTGCGCGGTGGCCGCCCTGGCGGGCCTGATCGGCGGGGGACGCGGGTCGGCGCGCGGCGGCGGCTGGCTGGGAGGATTTCTCGGCACGGCGCTGCACCAGCTGGTGGGTGGCCCGGGCGCCTACCTGACGCTCGCGGTGGTCATGATCACGTCGTTGGTGCTCGCCACCGGTGTCTCGGCCTTCGAGGTCACCGAGCGCTTCGCGCGCTGGGGGTTCGCGCGCGTCGGTGCCGGCGTGCGCTGGGGCGTCGGCCGGTTGCGCCGGCGTGCGCCGGCCGAGGAGGCGGAGCCGGCGGCGGTGCGCGCCCTGCGCCCGGCCGCTCGTCTGCCGATCTCGCTCGACGAGCCCGTCGACGAACTGCCCGAGCGCCGCAAGGCCCAGCCCCAGGGCCCGCGCGGCGACGATCCGCCACCGATCATCCGCGAGCCGGAGCGCAGGCCGGAGCCGCCCAAGCGCGAGCGGCCGCGACGGCTCGAGAGCCAGCAGGAGCTCTTCGGTGAGGACACCTATCGGCTGCCGCCGCCGAGCCTCCTCGATCCGCCGCCGAAGAGCAGCCAGCCCATCGACGAGGCCGCGCTCCTCACCAGCTCCCGCATCCTCGAGAACAAGCTCGCCGACTTCGGTGTCGCCGGCAAGGTGGTCGCCGTCCGTCCCGGCCCGGTCATCACCACCTTCGAGTTCGAGCCGGCGCCCGGCGTCAAGGTGAGCCGGATCGTCAACCTGGCCGACGATCTCACCATGGCGCTGCGCGCGGCGTCGGTGCGCATCCTGGCGCCCATTCCCGGCAAGCCCGTGGTCGGCGTCGAGGTGTCCAATCCGCGCCGCGAGACGGTCTTCATCAGGGAGCTGCTGCAGGGAGACGCCTACCGCCACGCGGAGTCGAAGCTCACCCTCGCCATCGGCAAGGACACCACCGGCAACGTCTGCGTGCACGACCTCGCCCGCATGCCGCACCTGCTGATCGCGGGCGCCACCGGGACGGGCAAGTCGGTATCGATGAACGCCATGATCCTGAGCATTCTCTTCAAGGCGTCGCCGCGGGACGTCCGCATGATCATGATCGACCCCAAGATGCTCGAGCTGTCGGTCTTCGAGCACATTCCGCATCTCCTCGTGCCCGTCGTGACCAACCCGAAGAAAGCGTCGGCGGCGCTCGCGAACATGGTGAAGGAGATGGAGGAGCGCTACCGCCTGCTGCACGACAAGGGCGTGCGTAACGTCGACGGCTACAACCGCCTGGTGGCGCAGGCGGCCGAGGCCGCGGGCGAGGTGCAAGAGGACGACAGCGCCGAATCCGAGCCGGCCGAGGACCTGGAAGAGGTCGCCGTGCCCGAGACCGGCAACGGTGCGGAGGGCGGCCCGCTCGTGCACCGGCATCTCCCGCGGGTGGTGGTGATCATCGACGAGCTGGCCGACCTGATGCTCACGGTCGGTCACGAGATCGAGGAGTCGATCACGCGCCTGGCGCAGAAGGCGCGGGCCGCGGGCATCCACCTCATTCTCGCCACGCAACGCCCGTCGGTCGACGTGATCACCGGACTCATCAAGGCCAACTTCCCGGCTCGCATCTCCTTCCAGGTGACGTCCGGCACCAACTCGCGCACCATCCTCGACTGCGTGGGCGCCGAGCGCTTGCTCGGGGAGGGCGACATGCTCTTCCTGCCACCCGGCACGGCCCGCGTGACGCGGCTGCACGGAGCCTTCGTCTCCGACCAGGACGTTCACCGGGTCGTCGACTTCATCAAGCGCCAGGAGCAGCCGCGCTACGAGCTCCAGCTCCTCGAGGGCGAGGACGAGGACGAGGCCGGAGGGGACGACGTCGAGGACTTCTCCGACGAGCTCTACGACCTCGCCGTGCAGCAGGTGACGGAGCACCGCCAGGCGTCGATCTCGTGGCTCCAGCGGCGGCTGCGCGTCGGCTACAACCGCGCGGCGCGCATGATCGAGCGCATGGAACGCGAGGGCGTGGTCTCCGCACCGTCCGGAGCGAAGGGCCGCGAGGTCGTTGCCCGCCGCGTCGACGGCTGAGGCGCTGCCGCCGCTCTACACGCGCGCCTTCTGGACGGCGTGCGCCGTGCATCTGACGGGGGCCCTCAGCCTCGCCATGTTCGTGCTGATCCCGCTGCTGGTGCGGGCGCTCGGCGGCAGCGATCTCACCATCGGGCTGGTGCTGGGCGTCTCCAGCGCCGCCAGCGTGGCGACGCGGCCGCTGGTGGGGATGTTGCTCGACGCCGCCGGCCGCCGTCCCGTGCTGCTCGCCGCGGGGGCGCTGAACGTGCTCTCCTGGCTGCCGTTCCTCGCGCTCCGAACCCCCGGTGCGTGGCTGTTTGCCTGCGCCACGGCGCACGCGATCGTCTGGGGCGCGCTCTTCGCGGCCTACTTCACCTACGCCGCCGACCTGACGCCACCGACCCGGCGCGCGGAGGGCATCGCCGTGTTCGGCGTCTTCGGGATGGCGGCAAACGGACTCGGGCCGATGCTGGGCGAGGGCATCATCGCGGGCCGGGGCTTCCCGGCCTTCTTTTTCACCGCAGCTGCCTTCGGCCTCGCGTCCCTCGCGCTGACGACGCTGGTGCCGTCGCGGCCCGCGGCGCTGCGCGCGTCCGACGCCGTGCCGCACGCGGGCAGACGATCGCTGCTCGCCGCCGCCACGCAGCCGGGCATGCCGCGCGTGCTGGCGGTCACCGTGGTCCTCGGGGTGGCCATCAACGCGGCGTTCTTCTTCGTGGCCCCGTTCACCCGTGACGTCGGGCTCACGCGCAGCGGTCCGTTCTACGCGTCCTACGCCGCCACGAGCATCGTGATCCGGCTGCTCGGACGGCGCGCGCTCGACGCCCTCGGCCCGCACCTCGTCTCCTATCCGGCGTTCGCCATCTTCGGCCTCGGTCTCGCCGGGCTGGTGCGGCTGCCCGCACCCGGCGTGCTCGTGCTGTGCGGCGCCGCCTGCGGCCTGGGGCACGGCACGCTCTTCCCCGTGCTCAATGCGCTCGCCATCACCCGAGCGCCGGGCCGCCTCCAGGGCACGGTGGTGAGCCTCCACACCGCGGCGCTCGACCTGGGCGCCGTGGTGGGAACGCCGCTCTGCGGGCTCCTCGCCGAGCGCGCCGGCTTCCCGGTGATGTTCCAGATCATGGGTGCCGCGTGCCTGCTCGGCGCCGGCCTGATGGCGATGGATCCCGCACGCTCGGGGCGGAGGCGGATGCCCTGAGCCGCGGTGGTGGCACCGGCCTGCGCCGCAGGCCACCGTCCGCCCTTGCGCTGCTCGGGGTCGACCTGTAGCGGTCCCTCCATGCGACCCAGAGCCGGGGTGGCCCTTGCCATCCTCGTCCTCGCCGTGCCCGCCCACGCCGACGCCCTCAGGAACGTGCTGGCCCGCCTCCAGGCGCGCTACGACGGCACCGACACGATGCAGGCCGATTTTCGCCAGACCGTCGAGTCGAAGACGCTGGCCGGGACGCTCGAGAGCAAGGGGAAAGTGGCCTTCTCGAAGCCGAACCGCATGCGCTGGGACTACGATCCGCCCGACGCGCAGACCATCGTCGGCGACGGCGACACGCTCTGGATCTACCAGCCCGATCTGAAACAGGTGATCAAGGCGCCGCTCTCCCAGGCGTTCCAGTCGAGCACGCCGGTGAGCTTCCTGGCCGGGCTCGGGCGGGTCGAGCGCGACTTCGATGCGACTCTCGAGCGGGAGGACCCCGAGCAGTGGCTGCTGAAGCTCGTCCCGAAGCAGAAGCAGGCGGGCGTGGGTCTCCTCGAGCTGGGGGTACGGAAGTCCGACGCCAGCGTGGCGGAGGCGAGGGTGACCGACGCGGCCGGCACCACCACGCGCATCTTCTTCACGGACGAGCGCCGCAACGTGACCCTCGAGCCGGACCTGTTCCGCTTCTCGCCGCCGCCAGGGGTTGACGTGGTGAAGCCCCCGACCTATTGAGCGCGCCCCATGCCGTCGTTCGACGTGGTGTGCAAGCTCGACCTGCAGGAGGTCGACAACGCCATCAACCAGACGCTGAAGGAGGTCGGGCAGCGCTTCGACTTCAAGGGAACGCCCACCGAGGTGCGGCGTGAGGAGTTCGCCCTCCAGCTGCGCTCGGCCGACGATTTCAAGGTCCGTGCGCTCGCCGACATCCTGCGCGAGAAGCTCGCGCGCCGGCAGGTGCCGCTGCGGGCGTTGCAGGACGGACCCCTCGAGCCCGGTCCCGCGGGTTCGTCGAAGCAGCGCCTCGATCTCCAGCAGGGAATCGCGATCGACAAGGCACGCGAGATCGTCAAGCTGGTGAAGGAGGCGAAGCTGAAGGTGCAGGTCGCGATCCAGGGCGATCAGGTGCGCGTCACGGGCAAGAAGCGCGACGACCTGCAGGCCGTGATGAAGCTGCTGCGCGAGGGTGACCTCGGCATCGCCATGCAGTTCGTCAACTTCCGGGACTGACGGCGTGGAACCGCGCCGCCGCATCCACGTCACCACGCTGGGGTGCCCCAAGAACCAGGTGGACAGCGAGGTCATGCTCGGCGTGCTGACGCGCGCCGGTCACGAGATCGTGCTCGATCCGGACGCCGCCGACGTGCTGGTGGTGAACACGTGCGCCTTCATCGGACCGGCGAAGGAGGAGTCGATCGACGCCGTCCTGGAGGCGGCGCGGGTCAAGGCCGCGCGCGAGGGCCGCCGCCTGGTGGTCACCGGCTGCCTGGCCCAGCGCTACGCCGACGACCTCGCGCGCGAGCTGCCCGAGGTCGATGCCCTGGTCGGCACCGGCGGGCTGACGCGCATCGCCGAGGCGGTGACGGGCCCGGCGGCCGCTGCCCCCGTCGTCTATCGCGGTGCCCAGCACGAGCTGCCGGCCCACGGCGTGTCGCCGCGCGTGCGGGCGGGTGCCTGGTGGACGGCGTACCTGAAGGTCTCCGAGGGCTGCGATCACCGCTGTAGCTTCTGCATCATCCCGAAGATCCGGGGCCGGCACGAGAGCCGTTCCCTGGCGGACGTCGTCCAGGAAGCCGAGCATCTGGCGGCCGACGGTGCGCTCGAGCTCAACCTCATCGCCCAGGACCTGACCGCCTATGGGCGCGACCTGCGCGACGGGACGACGCTTGCCATGCTGCTGCGCGCGCTCGCGGTACGGGTGCCGGGGGTGCGCTGGTTGCGGCTCCTGTACGCCTACCCGTCGTCGGTGACCGACGACCTGCTCGAGGTGATCGGGGACGAGCCCGCGGTGTGCACGTACCTCGACATGCCGCTGCAGCACGTCGCGGACGGCATGCTGCGGGCGATGCGACGCGAGCGCACGGGAGCCGCGCTGCGGGCGCTCGTGCGTCGCATCCGGCGAGCCGTTCCCGGCATCACCCTGCGCTCGTCGTTCATCGTCGGCTTCCCGGGAGAGCGCGAGGCGGACGTCGACGAGCTGTGCGCGTTCCTGGAGGAGTTCGAGCTCGACCGGGTCGGGGTGTTCCGATACTCGCGCGAGGAGGGTACGGCGGCTGCGACCCACGCCGAGCAGATCCCGGAGCGCGTCAAGCGTCGCCGCTGGGAACGCGTCATGGCCATTCAGGCGCGGGTGGCCGCCGCCCGGTCGCGGGCACAGATCGGCCGCGAGCTGGAAGTGCTCATCGAGGGCGACGGCGCGCGTCCCGGTACGCTCGTCGGGCGCACCCGGGACCAGGCGCCGGAGATCGACGGCATCGTGACGGTGCACGGGGAAGGGTCTCCGGGAGACCTCGTCCGGGTCCGCATCACGGGCGCCGACACCTACGATCTCGTCGGCTCCATGCTCGAGACGACCGGCGTTGACTTGGGTGGTACGAGGCTCTAGATTCCCGCCCCCTCGAGGAGGGGGGGTAGGACGATGCGCAAGGCGTTTCTCAAGAAAGCGCGGGACACGCTCGAAGAGATGCGCGCACAGCTCCTCCGGAGCGTCCAGCAGGACCTGAACGAGGTCCGCGATCAGAGCAAGGACGAGGGGATGGATACCTACGACCTTGCCAGCGACGCTCGCGACAAGGAGATCAACCTCATCCTGGGCGACCGCGACCGTGAGAAGGTCCAGGCCATCGACGAGGCGTTCGGCCGCATCGATGACGGTAGCTATGGCATCTGCGAGAGCTGCGAGGGCGAGATCGCCGAGGCGCGGCTGCAGGCCCTGCCCTTCACTCGCCTGTGCGTCAACTGCCAGGCCGAGCGGGAGCGTGAGCTGAAGCTGAACCGCCGGTTCGAGGAGAACCGCGGCGTGCGCCACCTCGGCACCAGCGACGGCGAGGACGAGGGCACCTAGGCCGTTTCCGCTCGGGCGATGGCGAGCGTCGCGCCTCCGATGGTCGGAGGCGGCAGGCTAGGGGTGCCAGCCGCGTAGCCCGATGGCCAGGACGAGCAGCGCCGCGCTCTTCACCCCCACCGCGAGCACGGCGCGGGTCGTGTCGAACTGCTGCACCCGCTCGACACCGCGCACCTGGAGATACCAGGAGTAGAGGAGGGCGAGCACCCAGACCCTGGGGATCCAGAGGAAGGCGACGGGTGCCGCGGCGTACGCCACGACCCGGAACATCGGCTCGAAGCCGGCCCGGCCGTCGAACAGGTTCTGCGCCACCAGGGTGAGCGCCGCGGCCGCCACGAAGGCGGCTGCCATCACGGCGACGAAGGTCCCGACCACGGCGCCGATCCTCCACGAGAAGAGGAGGGTGCCGACGGCGTCCACGGCCGCACAGACGGCCAGGAAGGCGAGCGGCTCCTGGAGGCCGCCGGCCTGCGCCATATCGGCGAAGAAGCTCCGCGGGTCGCTCATCACGCGACGCCAGGTGTCGACGAAGCCGGTCGCGGGCGGCGGTAGGGCCTCGAAGCTCGGCGTGGACATGGTTCGGTGGTATAGCGACGACGGTTGCGCGCGTCCATGAGCACGACCGCGCTGCGCGCAGCGGCGCACGCCTGCTTCGATGCCGCCCTGGCGGCCGTGGAGCCGGGACGGCTCGTGACGGCGGCGCTCGCGCGCGACGGCGGCCGGCTCGAGCTCCGGCTCGGGGCCACCGTCGCCGTCCACCGCGGCCCGGTGCTCCTGGCCGGCGCTGGCAAGGCGGCACGGTCGATGGCGTGCGCGGCGGCGACGGTGGTGCGGCCGCGAGGGGGGATCGTGATCGTGCCCCACGCGCAGACCGGCGCGCTCCCCGGCGCGGTGGAGATTCTCGGCGGCGCTCATCCGATACCGGACTCCGCCGGGGAGGCCGGCACGGCGAAGCTGCTGGAGCTGGTCAAATCTGCTGGCGCCGACACCCTGGTGGTGGTGCTCCTCAGCGGCGGCGCCTCGGCGCTCCTGGTTGCGCCCGCGCCGGGGATCGTCCTTGCCGACAAGCAGGCCGTCACCACGGCGCTGCTCGAGTCGGGAGCGGACGTGTCGGCGATGAACGTCGTTCGACGGCACTGCTCGCGAGTGAAGGGAGGCGGCCTGCTGCGGGCCGCGCGCCGCGCCCGCGCGGTCTGGACGCTGCTGCTCTCCGACGTCGTCGGCGACGATCCGGCGACGATCGGGTCCGGTCCGACCGCGGCCGATCCGACGACCTTCGCCGATGCGCTCGCCGTGCTCCGGCGATGGCTTGCGCCGGACGTCGTCCCGCCGCGGATACGCGCACGCCTCGAGGCCGGCGCCGCCGGCACCGCTCCGGAAACGCTCAAGCCGGGCGATCCGATCCTGGCGCGCGCGAGACTCGAGATGCTGGCCGACAACCGGACCGCGGTGGCGGCGGCGGCGGATGCCGCGCGCATGCGCGGCTTCGAGCCACGCGTGCTCTCCGAGCCGCTCGTCGGGGATGCCGCGTCCGCGGGCCACCTCATCGTGGCCCGCCTCATGGAGGGGCCCTCGACTCGCCCCGTCGCCGTCATCGCCGGTGGCGAGACCACGGTCCGCGTCGTGCGTGGCGGCAGCGGCGGTCGTTCGCAGCATCTGGCGCTGGCCGCGGCCGTGGTCCTCGAGGGTCTCCAGGGGGTGGTGCTGGCGGCGGGGACGGATGGTGTCGACGGGCCGACCGGTGCCGCCGGGGCATGCGTCGACGGTGGGACGGTGACGCGCGCCCGCGCCCGCGGGTTCGATCCGCTTGCGGCGCTCGCTGCGACCGCGAGCCACCCCGTCCTCGACGCCGCGGGGGATCTGCTGCGGACCGGCGCCACCGGCACCAACGTGGCCGACCTGGTGGTTGCCCTGCGGCCCGCGTGCTAAGCGGAGGCGGCGATGCCAGCAGGGGCCGCGAACGTCTCCGAGCTGTTCGTCTCGTTCCAGGGCGAGGGGGCGCACGTCGGCCGCCGTCAGCTGTTCGTACGCTTTGCGGGGTGTCCGCTGCGCTGCCGCTGGTGCGACACGCCGGGGAGTCTGCTCCCGGTCGCCGAGTGCCGCGTGCTCGGCGTCGACGGCGAGCGCCACCTGCCGAATCCGCTCTCGGCCGAGGCGCTGGACGCCCAGGTCGAGGCGCTGCGCACGTCCGCTCCGCCGCTACATGCGGTGGCCGTCACCGGAGGCGAGCCGCTGGCCCAGGTCGAGTTCCTCGCAACCTGGCTCGAGCGACGACGGGACGATCTCCCGGTCCTGCTGGAGACCGCCGGCATCCTGCCTGCCCGTCTGGAGCGCGTCCTGCCATACGTCGCCATCGTGAGCCTCGACTTCAAGTGTCCGAGCAACACCGGCGAGCGGGCGTGCTGGGACGAGCACGAGGCCTGCCTGCGGCTTGCGGTCGCCGCCGGACGCGACGTCTACGTCAAGATGCCCGTCGACGAGACGACGGCCCCCGAGGACGTGGAGCGCGGCGCGCGGCTGGCCGCGGCCTCTGGCCCGGGCGCGCCGCTCTTCCTCACCCCGCTGACGGTGGCGGACGGGGTTTCGCTCCAGATCGGCGCGGCCGTGCTCGAACGGCTCCATGCGCTGGCGAGCCGCCATCATCCCGACGTCCGGGTCCTGCCACAGCTTCACAAAATCCTTGGCATCGCGTGAGTTGACGGGTCGGAAGCGGTTTGACGCGCCGTGACAAAACGCACCGTGTCGGGTAGAATCGATGACGTGAAGGGTCCTGCCTGGCGACAGCTCGCGCTCGACGCCCTCGCACGAGAGCGCTTCGACCTGCTGGTCATCGGAGGAGGAATCAACGGCGCGGGCATCGCGCGCGACGCCGCGCTCCGCGGCCTCCGGGTCGCCCTGGTCGAGCAGTCCGATTTCGCCTCCGGTACGTCGAGCCGCTCCTCGAAGCTGATCCACGGCGGGCTGCGTTACCTCGAGCAGGGCGAGGTGCGGCTCGTGCTCGAGTCGACCCGGGAGCGCGAGCGGTTGCGTCGCCTGGCGCCGCACCTGGTGCGCCCGATGCGCTTCGTCTACCCGATCTACACCGGCGCCCCGGTGAGCCGCTGGAAGCTCGCGGCCGGGCTATGGGCCTACGATCTGCTGGCGGGCCTGCGCAGCGTCCGCCGCCACCGCATGTTGAGCGCCGAGCGCGTCCGCGGTACCGAGCCCGCGTTACGGAGCGAGGAGCTCCTGGGCGCGGGGGAGTACTGGGACTGCTGGACCGACGATGCCCGGCTCGTGCTGGAGACCATGCTCTCGGCGCGCAGCGAGGGCGCCATCGTCGTCTCGTACGCCCGTGTCGTCGGGATCACCAAGGAAGCCGGGCACGTGACCGGGGCGCGCGTGGCCGACTGCCTCGGCGGCGGCGAGCTCACCGTGCGTGCGCGTGCCGTGGTCAACGCGGCGGGACCGTGGATGGACGCGGTGAGCGACCTCGACGAGCCCGCCCCGCCGCGGCTCCGCCCCACCAAGGGCGTGCATGTCGTCGTGCCGCGCCACCGGATCGGGCACGAAGCCGCGGTCGTGCTGCACGCGGTGCAGGATGGAAGGGTGATGTTCGTCATCCCGTGGGACGAGTGCTCGCTGGTCGGGACCACCGATACCGACCATCCCGGCGGCGCCGCGGTCCCTCCCACCGTGGAGCGCGAGGACGTGGCGTACCTGCTCGACACCGTGAATCACTACTTCCCGGCGGCCCGGCTGACCTCGGCCGACGTGGTGAGCGCGTTCGCCGGTCTTCGACCGCTGGTCGCTCCCCCTCCCGGAAAGGAAGAGTCGCCCTCCGACGTGTCGCGCGAGGAGGAGATCTTCGTCTCCCGCGCGGGGCTGATCTCGGTCGCGGGCGGGAAGCTCACCACCTACCGGCTGATCTCCGCCGAGGTGGTCGATCACGTCCGCGACCGCCTCGTGCGAACCGTCGACGGTCGCGAGATCGGCCGCTCGCGAACCGCGGATCTGCCGCTGCCCGGCGGATCGACGCCGCCCGAGACCCTGGCCGCCGTCGCGGCTTCGCGCGACGGCCACGGCGTGGCCCGCGACGTGATCGATCACCTGGCCGGGCGCTACGGCAGCCGCCTGGCGACGGTGCTCGGAATGGTGGCCAGCGACCGCACGCTCGGGGCGCCCGTGCTGCCCGCGCAGCCCGACCCGCGCGCCGAGGTCGTGGCCGCGGTCGAGGGGGAGCTCGCCCTCACCCTCGAGGACGTGCTGCGCCGCCGCACCCAGCTGGCGCTGTTCGATTCCTCCGGCGGCTCGGCGGCTGCCGACGAGGTGGCAGGGCTGATGGCCGAGCGGCTCGGATGGAGCCCGGATGACGCCCGTGCCGCCGCGAGTGCCTACGTCGAGGCGGTCCGCGAGGACCAGCGCCGGTGGCGCTGAACGTCGCGCGCGAGACCAAGGCAGCCCGAAAGATCCGGGCCCGGGTGATCGCCCGGGGGCTCGCCCGTGCCTATCCGGACGCCTGGTGCGAGCTCGACTATCGCAATGCCTGGGAGCTGGTCGTCGCCACCATCCTGTCGGCGCAGTGCACCGACAAGATGGTCAACCGGGTGACTCCGGCCCTGTTCGCCGCGTTTCCCAAGCCTGCCGCCCTGGCCGCGGCCGATCCGGCTCGTGTCGAGGCGCTCATCAAGCCGACGGGCTTCTTCCGCCAGAAGACCCGCGCCATCCAGAGGGTCGCGCGCGCCATAGCGGAGGAGCATGGCAACAAGGTCCCGAACACCATGGAGGCCCTGGTGGCCCTGCCCGGGATCGGGCGGAAGACGGCCAACGTCGTCCTCGGCACGGCATTCGGGCAGCCCGCCCTCTTCGTGGACACGCACGTGAGACGGCTGGCGAACCGCCTCGGCCTGACCGTGCAGGACGATCCCGATCGGATCGAGCGCGATCTCCAGGAGCTCCTTCCGCCGAAGGACTGGACCCTGTTCGCCCACCGGCTGATCCACCACGGCCGGCGCGTGTGCGCAGCGCGCACGCCACGCTGTGGCGAGTGCCAGGTGGCGCGCTGGTGTCCCCGGATCGGCGTCGACCGGGCCTAGCCACTCCGCGACACGCCCCCCCGTTCCGATCCGTCCATTCACTACCCAGGATCCGCGCCGGAAGGCGTTGGGGCGAACGACCGTTTGGATTTTTCTTGACAACCGTTCGCAGTTGACGTTACGGTGCCTAGCCCGATTTGAACGAAATTCCAGCAGGTTACGCAGAAGAAGCGGAGAAACGATGGCCGTCTACACGCAACTCAAAAAATCCGAGCTCGCCGATATCGTGGAGGACTACGGACTCGTGAAGCTCGTTGCCGCGTCGGGAATCCCGACCGGCTCAGTCAACACGAACTACTGCCTCGAGACCGCCCGCGGCCGCCATCTGCTCCGCATCGACGAGGTCAAGGGCGAGCTCGACGTGAAACGCGAACTCGACTTCCTGGTCTATCTCCGCAAGCACGGCTTCCCCTGCCCGCAGCCGATCGCCGATCGCAAGGGACGCTGGTACCGGGAGAGCGCCGGCAAGTGTCTGTCCCTCTACCGCTGGCTCGACGGCCAGCTCGTGCCCGCCGACCGTCTCGGCGCCCCGCGCCTCGAGACCGTCGGGCGCGCGCTCGCCGACCTGCATCTCATCGGCAAGAGCTACAAGAAGGGCATCGAGAACCGCTTCACGTACGAGCGCGTGTCCCAGCTCTACGCCGAGGTGCGCGAGCGCCTGCCTCCCTACTTTCACAAGATGGTGCGAACCCTCGACGACGAGGTCGCCTACCTCCAGCACTACCTCGAGAACAAGCTGCCGAGGGGGGTCATCCACGGCGACCTGTTCCACGACAACCTGCTCTTCAAGGGCGAGAAGCTCGTCGCCATCCTGGACTTCGAGGCTGCGTGTCGCGGGAAGTTCATCTTCGACCTCGCGACGGCGGTGAATGCGCTCTGTTTCGACGGCGAGCGCTACGTCCTCAAGCGCTTCGAGCCGCTCATCACCGGCTACGAATCGCTGCGCCCGCTCTCGCTCGCCGAGTGGGATGCGTTCCCGAACGAGCTCCGGCTGTCCGCCTTCCGGTTCACGGTCACCCGCCTGCGCGATTTCCTCCTCCGCCCGATGGACGCGAGCCTCCGGACCGACAAGGACTTCCGGGAGTTCTACGAGCGCCTGCGCATCCTGCGCCGTGAGCGCGACGGCGGCATGGATACGTTGCTCATGGCCATGGCGACCGGCTACGACTACCGGAAGTACCAGCGGGTGAAGGCGCTGGAGAAGAAGCGCTCATCCAGCTAAAGCGACCGCGTGCAGATCAAGGAGCTGTTCGGCCGGGGACGCCCCATCGTCTCGTTCGAGTTCTTCCCGCCGCGCACCCCCGAGGGCGAAGCGGCGCTGTTGCGCACCCTAGAGGCGCTGCGGCCCCTGGCTCCCTCCTTCGTCTCCGTGACGCGCACCGGCGGCAAGCCACGCGAAGCGCCGGTCGAGATCGTCGAGCGCATCAAGCGGCTCGGCATCGAGGGCGCGGTGCACGTCACCGCGATCGAGGCCACCCGCGAGGAGATCGCGCGCCACTGCGAGCTGGTCGTGTCGCGCGGGATCGAGAACCTGGTCACCATCCGTGGCGACGTCCCGGCGGATACGTCCTTCCGGGCCCCGGCCGACGGGTTCCGCTACGGCGTCGACCTCGTCCGCTTCATCCGCGAGCGCGGGTATCCGCTCTGCCTCATCGGCGGCGGCCATCCCGAGGGTCATCCGGAGTGCCGCGACCTGGACCTCAGCATCCAGCATCTCAAGATGAAGGTCGACGCGGGACTCGACGTCGTCATCACCCAGCTGTTCTACGACAACGAGTTCTACTTCCGCTTCGCCGAGCGGGCGCGGCGCGCCGGCATCACCGTGCCCCTCGTCGCCGGTATCATGCCGATCACCAACGCCCGACAGATCCAGCGCATCACGCAGCTGTCGGGCAACGCGGTGCCGCCCGGGCTCGCGGCCGCCCTCGAGCGTGCGGGCGACGATGCGAAGGCCGGGCTGGCGCTCGGCGTCGAGTACGGCACGCGCCAGTGCGCGGAGCTCCTGCGGGCCGGTGCGCCCGGCATCCACTTCTACACGCTCAACCAATCGCCGGCGACGCGCGCGATCTTCGAGAACCTGCGACGGGATCGACTGGTGGGTAGCTGAGGGCGGTCGCCTTGCCCCGGAAAACCCCATCCGTTAGAGCCCCGGACATGGCGCACGACGATCTCGAGACGCACGTGTCGGCGATCCTGCGCGCCATCGACCCCGAGCCCGGGCGCGAAGGCCTCGAGCGTACGCCCGAGCGGGTGGCACGCGCGCTCACCTACCTGACACGCGGCTACCAGGAGGACCCGCGCAGCGTCATCAACGGGGCGCTCTTCACCGAGCCCTACTCGGAGATGATCGTGGTGAGCGACATCGACTTCTTCTCGCTCTGCGAGCATCACATCCTCCCCTTCTTCGGCAAGGCGCACGTCGCCTACATCCCGCGCGAGCGCATCGTGGGCATCAGCAAGCTCGCCCGCCTGGTCGAGGTGTTTGCCCGGCGGCTTCAGGTCCAGGAGCGCATGACGACGCAGATCGCGACGACCGTCCAGGATCAGCTCGATCCGCTCGGCGTCGCCGTGGTCCTCGAGGCCGAGCACCTCTGCATGCGCATGCGGGGTGTCGAGAAGCAGAACTCCCGCGTCACCACGAGTGCGATGCTCGGTAGCTTCCAGACGAACCAGAAGACGCGCGAGGAGTTCATGACGCTGATCACGCGGCGGTGACGCGCACGCTGGCGGCCCGCTCGCTCGAGCTGCTCGGTCCGGTCGAGGGTCGCGTCGCCGTGCTCGGATCCCGCCCGCGGCGGCTGGCGGCGGCGCTCGAGGAACGCGTGGCGCTCGCCGGCGTCGACGAGGCGGCCGCCGCGGCGGTGGTCACCTTCCTCGGTGCGAGCGCCGTCCCCGCCGAGCGGCAAGCGCTGCTGGCGTCGCTCGCAGGCCAGCTCCCGGGCGGGGCGCCGGTGGTGCTGCTCGATCACAACCAGCCGCGGACCTGGTGGCGCCGCGCGCTCGGCGTCGCGACGCTCGCGCTGCGCGGACTCGGGCCGGCACGGGCACGCTACCCGGCCGCCCGCGAGCTGGCGGTGCTGGGGCTGGAGGTCGAGCGCCTCCGGCTCGCGCGCGGCGAACGAGTCCAGCTCGTGGCGGCGCGATGGCGGCCGCGGACGCGTCCGGACGGCGCCGAGCTTGTGGTCCCCCCGGGGAGTCAGTAGAAGGCGCGGAGCGCGGAAGATGGCGGTGCGGAGTTCCGGCGAGCGGCGGGCCCAGGCCGCGAAGGGTGACCGGCTGGCGGTCGCGCGCGGGCCCGACGGGGCGCTGATCGTCCGGCTCGCGGGTGCCTGGTCGCTGGAGCACGGCCTCCCCGATACCGCGCCGGTGGAGGAGGCGCTGGCCGCCGACCCGCCGCCGCGCACCGTCAGGTTCGACACCGAGGGGCTCGACCGCTGGGACTCCGGGGTGCTGGCGATCATCGCCAAGCTGGACGACCTCGCCCACCGCCGCAAGGTGGACGTCGATCGCAACGGCTTGCCGCCCGGCCTGCAGCGCCTGCTCACCCTCGCCGGCACCGTGTCGGAGAAGCAGGGGGCGCAGCAGCCCCCCGGGCACGTCTCGCGGCTCGCCCGGCTCGGTGCCGGCGCGCTGGCCGCCTGGGCGGCGACGCTGAGCGCGCTGGCGTTTCTCGGGGAGGCGACCCTCTCCTTCGGGCGGCTGGTGACGCGCCGGGCGCGCTTCCGCTGGCGCGATCTCGGCGTGATCGTCCAGGAGTGCGGCGCGCAGGCCCTGCCCATCGTCACCCTGATCAACTTCCTGGTCGGCATGATCATCGCGTTCGTCGGCGCCGTGCAGCTCAAGAAGTTCGGCGCCAGCATCTACATCGCCGATCTGGTGGCGATCGCGACGGCGCGCGAGCTCGGCTGCCTCATGACCGCGGTCATCATGTCCGGGCGCACCGGCTCGGGGTTCGCCGCCCAGCTGGGCACCATGCAGGTGAACCAGGAGATCGAGGCGCTCGAGACCATGGGCGTGTCGCCGATGGACTTCCTGGTGCTGCCCCGCATCCTGGCGCTGGTGCTGATGATGCCGCTGCTCTGCATCTACGCCGACGTCGTCGGGATGCTCGGGGGCGCGTTCGTCGCCGTCGGCATGCTCGACATCACCGCGACGCAGTTCTGGCTCGAAGGCAAACGCGCGATCACGCTCACCGACCTCGGCCTGGGCGTCAGCAAGAGCCTCGTCTTCGGCGTCATCATCGCGATCGCCGGCTGCATGCAGGGGATGCACGCGGGCCGCAACGCCGCGGCCGTGGGTCAGGCCGCCACCTCGGCGGTCGTCCTCAGCATCGTGTGGATCGTCGTGGCGGACGGTCTCTTCGCGGTCCTGTGCAACGCACTCGGGATCTGAGATGGCGGAGGAGGCCAAGGAAGACCGGATCACGGTGCGCGATCTCACGATGGCCTTCGGCGACTTCGTCGTGATGCGCGACCTCGACTTCACCGTGAAGCGGGGCAGCATCTTCTTCATCATGGGTGGCAGCGGCTGCGGCAAGAGCACGCTGCTGCGGCACATGATCGGGTTGAACGAGCCGGCGAAAGGCGAGGTCCTCTACGACGACGTGAACTTCACCCAGGCGTCGCCGGAGGAGCGCGAGCAGATGCGCCGGCGCTTCGGCGTGCTGTATCAGAGCGGGGCGCTGTGGAGCTCCATGACGCTGGCGGAGAACATCGGCCTGCCGCTGGGAGAGTTCACCGAGCTGTCGCCGGCGGAGATCGACGAGGTCGCCGCGCTGAAGCTCGCGCTCGTGGGCCTGCGCGGCTTCGAGGACTACTTTCCGTCCGAGATCAGCGGCGGCATGCAAAAGCGGGCCGGCCTGGCGCGCGCCATGGCGCTCGACCCCGACATCCTCTTCCTCGACGAGCCCTCCGCCGGCCTGGACCCCATCACCTCGCGGCTCCTCGACGAGCTCATCGTCGGGCTGCGTGACAGCCTCGGGGCCACGATCGTGGTCGTCTCGCACGAGCTCGCGAGCATCCTGTCGATCGGCGACGACTCCATCTTCCTCGACACCGAGACGCGCACGATGGGGGCGCGCGGCAAGCCGAGCGAGCTGCTCGAGCACTCCGACAATCCCAACGTGCGGCGCTTCCTCACGCGCAGCGCCGAAGAGTCGTCGGGAGGCAAGGCGGCGTGAGCAGGAGCAAGCGCGCCAGTCCGACCCTGGTCGGGGCCTTCGTCCTCGGCGCGATCGCGATCGCGCTGGCCGGCCTCGCCGTCTTCGGCTCGGGCAAGCTCTTCCGGCGGACGTCGCAGTTCGTGATGGTGTTCGGCGGCTCGGTGAACGGCCTCAGCATCGGGGCGCCGGTCAAGTTCCGCGGCGTCCAGGTCGGGTCCGTCACCCAGATCCTGCTCTCGCTCCCCGGCATGACGCTGCCCGACCTGCGCATTCCCGTCTTCATCGAGATCGACCAGGATCTGGTGTCGAAGCTCGGCGGCATGATCAACCCGGCGGAGCCGACCAGCTTCGCCGCGCTCATCGACCAGGGCCTGCGGGCGCAGCTCCAGCTCGAGAGCATCGTCACCGGCGTGCTGTTCGTCGAGCTCGACCTGTTTCCGGACTCCCAGGTGAACCTCTTCTTGCCCAAGGAGAGCGGCTACCTCGAGATCCCGACGCAGCCGACGCTGCTGCAAGAGGCCAGCCAGACGGGTGCCGATCTGATCGCGAAGCTGCGCGACGTCGACTTCGACGGCCTGGTCACCTCCATCCGGGACGCCGCGCGCAGCGTCGGCGAGCTGGCGGGTTCGCCCGAGCTGCGCCAGACGCTGACCGCTGCGCGCGAGGCCATGGTGTCGGCTCGCGACACGCTGGGCGAGATCAGACCGCGCATCCCGCAGTTCGCGACCGGCGTCGACTCGGCGTCGAACCGGCTGCAGGGCTCGCTCAAGCGCTTCGACACGACTCTCGGCTCCCTCGACACGGCGCTGGGTTCCCTCGACGCAACGCTGGGCTCGGTGAACCGACTGGTCGATCCGCGCGCGCCCCTGGTGTACCAGCTCACCACCACGCTGGGAGACCTGGGCGCGGCGGCGAAGTCGGTGCGCGAGCTGGCGGACTACCTGGACCGCAATCCGAGCGCCATCATCACCGGCCGCTCGCCGCGCTGAGGAGCTCCGGATGCTCGCCCGTCGCCTGCCCCGCCGCGCTCTTCCGGCCGTGGTCGCCTTCGCAGCGATCGCGGGATGCGGCCTCCTGGCGTCGCCCAAGCCCGACAAGACGCGCTTCTACACCCTCGCCACGCCGGCGCCCGAAGGAGGACGCGGCGGGAGCAGCTCCCTGGCCGTCGGGCTGGGGCCGAACACCTGGCCCGGATATCTCGACCGGCCGCAGCTGGTGATCCGCCTCGACGAGGAGCGCATCGTGCTGGCGCCATCGGAGCGGTGGGCCGAGCCGCTGCGCACCCAGTTCGAGCGCGGCCTCTCGTACCACCTGATGAACGTGCTCGGCACCGACGACGTGGTCGTCTTCCCCTGGTGGCCGGCACGCCGCGTCGACGTGATCGTCGAGGTCAACGTGCGCGCCTTCGAGGCTGCCTCGGACGGCTTCGCCCACCTCGACGCGCTCTGGACGGTGAAGGAAGCGCACCGCGACAACGCGCTCCAGACCGGGCAGCGCAGCGTCCGGGAGCCCATCAGCCCGGGCGGTACGGAGCAAGCCGTGGCGGCGCTGGGTCGTGCGCTGGGACAGCTCGGCGACGCCATCGCCGACGACGTCCGGCGCGAGTCGCGCTAGGCACCCGCGTCCCGCTCCGGTCCGTCATTCGCCGCCGGATGGCCGTTGGACTTGTAGAGCGGCCAGGAACGAAGCTACAGGATCGGCTTCGGAGCTAGCGAGATGTCCTGGAAATCGTCCCGCACGCTGCTGGCCCTGCCCGCCATCGTGCTCGTCATCGTGGCGGTGCTGGTCGTGCTGCACCGGCGCGAGACGGAGGCCCACGAGCGCTACGTGCTCGACAGTAACGTCCGCGCCCTGTCGGTGCTGGGACGTCAGATCGAGCAGGTCGTCGGGGGCTTGAACGACGCGGTGACCCGGGCCCTCGACGCGAAGGCCTGCCGCGAGGCGATCAAGGCCGGCACCCACACGGACGTCTGCCTAGGCTTCCTGTCGTATCCGCTGCATTTCGAGGGGGCGGCCTGCGCGCCGGCGACTCAGGGCGCCGCCCCCACCGTGCTGATGGCTCCGCGCCCCGAGCCCGTCGAGACCAACGCCTTCGGCGAGGACGCCAGCGGCCGCTCGCTGCGAGGATTGCGGCGGCGCGGCGCCCGCATCTGCGTTCCGAGCCTGTGGGGCGTGATCCCGCTCGTCGATGTGCTCGAGCCCCTCGTGGCCGGTAGCACGTTCGACGACGCCGACGTGCTGGTGATGGCGGACGATGGCTCCGTGGTCTTCGAGCGCGGTCGCTCCGGGATCACCATCCAGGGCTTCGGCGGCACGGACGGCAAGCAGCCGGCCGCGGCCACCGCGAGCAGCGGAGACCAGGGTAGGCCGCGCAACGAGCCGAGCCCGGCGGCCGACCGCGATCTGCTGGTCGCGCACCTGCCCCGATTCGACGAGGTGAGTCGTACCACCACCGTCTCCCGGGTCGTGCTCGGCGGCAAGGAGTACCTGCTCCTCACCCAGCCCATCGCCATGCCGCCGGGTCGCGAGACGCCGGAGGGCGCCGTCTCGGCGCTCGCGTCCCACGACCACGCGCCCCCGCGCTGGGTCGTCGCCGCGCTCGTGCCGGCGCACCATGCCCGCGGCGTGCTGGGCGAGGGGGCGCTGGGTCTCGCGCGCGCCCTCACCGTGCTCGTGCTGTTCGCGATCCTCGTGCTCCCCTGGCTCAAGCTCGCGACCATGAGCGGTCGCGATCGCCTGAAGCCCCGAGACCTGCATCTCCTCGGCGCCTCCACCGCGCTCATCACGGTGCTCGGCTCGCTGGTGGCGATGAGCTGGTACGGAGCCGGCATCATGAGCCAGCAGCTCGACACCCAGATGCACCGGCTCGCCGTCGGGATGCAGTCGAGCTTCCGCCAGGAAATGCAGACCATCTGCCGGCAGCTCTACGCCATCCGTGATGGCTTGCCGTCGATGAAGTCGGACGAGATCCAATTCATCGACCACGCCGTCGCGCGGCATCCCTCGATCCGCAAGCTCGTGGGTGCCTATCCCTTCTTCGAATCCGTGGTGGTCACCGACGGAGAGGGCTTGCAGGTCGCCAAATGGGCGACGGGCTACGCGACTCCCCAGATCAAGATCGATCGGCAGCTGTCGTTCCGGGATGCCACGGCAGACCACCTCCCCGACTGGGGCAATCCGGGCGCGCCGGGCGAGCCCGACGGCCCGTCGTCGCACCTGCGCTGCGCGCTCACCGTGCAGGTCTCTCCCAACACCACCAAGACCATCGTGGTGGCCTCGGTCCCGCGCTCTTCCCCGCCCGACAACGCCTCGGGCGTGGTCGCGATGGTGGCACGCCTGATGTCGCTCGTGGAGCCGGTCATTCCCCCGGGGCTCGCCTTCGCCGTCGTCCAGGGGGATGGTCAGGTGCTGTTTCACTCGGTGGGTCGCCGGCGCCTGTTCGAGAACTTCTTCGACGAGCTGGATCGCAAGCGCGACATGGAGGCGGCGGTGCTCGGACGGCACGCCGGCTTCCTCGACTTCTCGTATCATGGCCGGTCGCAGCGCGCGTGGCTCGAGCCCCTGGCGGACACCAGCTGGACCCTCGTCGTGCTGCGCGACCGGGAAGAGCTGAGCGGCATCGTTCTCGACGCCAGCATGACCACCCTGCTCGTGCTGCTGGGATACGCGGTGCTGTATGTGCTCGCGGTCGTCGCGCTGCGAGTCACGTTCCCCGAGGAGCACGGGGATTGGATATGGGCCAATGGTGCGAAGCCGGGAGCGTATCTGGGGACGCTCGGCGCGCTGGCGCTGCTCGCCGGCTGGGGCGCCCGCTCCCTCTGGGGCTCGGCCGGCGATGGCGCCCACCCGGTGGTGCTCGCCCTGGCGCTCCCACCGTTCGCGTTCGCGCTGGTGTACGTGGCGCTGACCCCGCGCCGAGACGAGCGCGGCTGGTGGTGGGGGCTCTGTCTCGGCGTGGTACTGCTGGGAAGCGCGGCGGCCGCGGTTGCGGCCGGGGGCATCGGGGCAGCGGCGGCCGTCGTGGGCGCCATCGTCTGCGTCGTCGCTGGCGATGCGCTGGGCCGCCGCCCGCTTCCGCACGCCGCGCGACTGACGGAGATCGGATACGTCGGCACGCTCTTCCTGGGACTCGTGATCGCGGCCGTGCTGCCGACCTGGGCCGTCTTCAGCGATGCCTTCGCGTTCGAGACGGAAGCCTGGCTGCACGCCCGCCAGGTTGGGTTCGCGGACGCGTTCGCCCGCAGGGCAGCGCTGGTGAACTCGCTGCAGGCCGACCGCTGGATGCGTGACCTGCGAGAGCAGGCCGAGTGGGATCGGCCCGCCGCGAAATGGGCGCGCGAGGATCCGAAAGCGTGCAGGCCCGCCGGCGGGGATGCGGCAGAGGGACCCCCTGGCGACGCCGTCGCCTGGGTGCTCAAGCGGGTCGGGTCGGTCTTCGACCTCGGAGGCGACGACAAGGAGGAGTCGGCCCGCGCCTTGTGTGCGGTGGTGGTGCGGCATCCGACCTCGCTCGTACCGCTGGTCGCGACCCCCGCGCTGAGCGACGAGATCGCCCGGGTCCGCGGGATGAGCTACTTCGAAGCCAGCGACGGCAAGTGGCAGCTGCCGAGGGGCAAGGGGACGCTGATCCTCCGAGATCCCCGGTTCTTCCGGGACGCCGAGACGCGGCGCTGTAGCGAGGCGCGCGGCTTCAGGATGCCGCGGCCGCCCCGCTTCCACCTGCCGGGGGCTACCGCGGGTGGCCTCGCCGGCTGGAGCGTGGTCGGCCTCGTGGTCGTCGGGCTGCTCTTGCTGCTGCGCTACCTCGCGCGCTGGGTGTTTGGGCTCGGCTTCGACGAGCCCGACGCCCGGGCGTCGGGTGGCGCGGCCGCCCCCTGGCGCGGCCGCTACGTCCTGCGCCCGACAGGCGCGGAGGAGGCGGCACTCGCCGCGGCGGGTTCGCACCCCATCGACCTGCGCACGCTCACGGCACCCGGCGGCTGGCGCCGGCAGCTGCCGGACGATCCCACGACGAACGTCTTCGTCCTGCATCTCGGGCACCGTGTCCACGAGCCGGAATGGAACCGTGCCAAGCTGGCGCTGCTCGAACGGCTCGTCTTCGAGCGTCAGGGCACGATCGACGTGACGACCGACGTCGACCTCCTGCCGTACTTCACGAGGAGGCTGCAGTCGCCGGGCGATCCCGCGTCGGAACAGACCTTCTGCAGCGCCGCCGAGCTGGTCCGCTGGGCGCGGGTGCTCGAACCGCTGCGACGCGAGCGCTCCGATCTCGCCACGGGCTCGACGTCGAATGC
Organism: uncultured delta proteobacterium; assembly: GCA_963815115.1. Lineage (GTDB taxonomy): Bacteria > Desulfobacterota > Binatia > DP-6 > DP-6 > CAVQLX01. Next base: position 1,357,013 of record CAWFFN010000009.1, read on the forward strand.
GGGCTGGCGTGCCCTGGTCGAGCGCGAGTGCCTCTGGACCGAGCGTCTGTTCGCGATCCGCGACTACCTGCTGGCCAATGCAACCCTGTGCCAGACGCTGTCGGACAGCGAGCTGGTGCGCTACATCACCGATCTCGCCGACGCCCACTACCGCCTGCTGTGGAGCAGCAGCACGGACGGAGAGCGGCTGGTCATGATCCACCTGGCCAAGTACGGCTTCGTGAGTCCCCCCACCTGGGGCGTCGTCCGCCGGCTCGTTCGTCGCGGGCTGATCCGGACGGAGCAGGGCGTCGACGCGCGGGCCGGGCAGACGTCGGCCGACGCGGAGCGATGGTTCCGTCCGAAGCTCATGAACCGCAGCTTCGAGCACTTCGTGCTCGGTGCCGAGAGCGAAGACCGGATCGTCGGCTGGGAGCACGCGGCGGGTGCCAGCAGCTGGCACCGCCTGCGCCTCTACCTGCTGATCTTCGGGCTCGCCGCGGGTGGGTTCCTCTTCGTGACGCAGCCAGACACGCTGTCGCAGAGCGTCGGCTTCCTGGGCTCGCTCGCCGCCGGCCTGGGCGCCCTGATGCAGATCCTGGGCCTGTACCGAGGAGCCGAGGCTCGCACGAGCTGACGATCCCCGAACGCTACGACCGGCCGCGCAGCGCGGCGATCGCTCGCACCTGGACGTCGGCGGGGCTGCCGGTCGCATCGACCACCCGCAGCAGACCCGCGGCACGATAGGCCGCGAGCAACGGCTCGGTCTGCCGGCGGTAGACCGCGAGCCGCTGCGCAATCACCTCCGGCCGGTCATCGTCCCGCTGCTCCAGCGTGCCGCCCTGCGCCCGGCAGCGTGCGACCGCCGCCGCGTCGTCGAGGTGCAGCGTCCACGGTTCGCCGGCGCCCGTGCAGAGCCGGCGTCCACCGAGACGGTGGAGGATCGCCTCGTCGGGCAGCTCGAGCGCCAGCGCCACGTTCAACGGACGGTCCAGGTCGGCGAGCACGGTGTCGAGGGTGCGCGCCTGGTCCAGGCTGCGCGGGTAGCCGTCGAGCAGGATGCCGTACCCCGGCCTGGTGGCGGCGAGACACGAGCGCAGCAGCTGCTCGATCAGCGCGTCCGGCACCAGGTCGCCGCGCTCGACGTAGGCGGCCGACGTCCGGCCGAGCTCGGTGCCCGCGGCGATCTCGGCACGCAGGCGCTCGCCGGTGGCGATGCGGTCGAGCGAGAAGGCCTGGACGAGCGCGGGCACGAGGGTGCTCTTGCCCGCGCCGGGCGGTCCGATCAGCACGACCCGGAGTGGTGGGGAAGGGGAGGCGCCGCGTGCGTCCTCCGGCATTGCACGCCGAGTCTACACGAGCACGGTCGTGCGCGACCAGCGCGGCCGCTCCCCACGCGCCTGCCTTGACAATGCGCGGAGCGGGTGGCTACAGAGGGCTTCAACCTCGTCGCACGACTGGCGTTCGCGTGGAATCAACCACGGGGGAGTGCTGAGCGACCGGCGGGCCGTACGCCTGGGCCCGGGCTTCCGGTGAAGACCACCGAGGTCGCATCGAGCCGTGATCAAGTCGTATCTTCTCGCCCCCGGACCCACGCCGGTCCCGCCCGAGGTGCTGGCAGCGATGTCGCTGCCCCTCATCCACCATCGCACGCCGCAGTTCGCCGCCGTGCTGGGGGAGGTCCAGGAGGGGCTGCGGGAGCTCTTCGGCACCAAGGAGGACGTGCTCATCCTCGCGGCATCCGGCACGGGTGCCATGGAAAGCGCGATCACCAACCTGTGCTCCCCCGGCGACGAGGTCATCTTCGTCAACGGCGGCAAGTTCGGCGAGCGCTGGGGAAAGCTCGCGAAGACGTTCGGGGTGGTGGCCCACGAGATCCCCGTCGAGTGGGGACGTGCGGTGCGGCCGGAGGCCGTCGCCGCGGCGCTCGAGGCGCACCCGAAGACGCGCGCCGTCTACGTGCAGGCGAGCGAGACGTCGACCTGCGTCCTGCACCCCGTGCCGGCGATCGCGGAGATCACCCGCGATCGCGACGTGCTCCTGGTGGTCGACGGCATCACCGCCGTGGGCGCGGTCGACCTGCCGATGGACCGCCTCGGCATCGACGCGCTGGTCACCGGCTCGCAGAAGGGCCTCATGCTGCCGCCCGGTCTCGCCTTCATCGCACTCTCGGCGCGGGCATGGGCGGCGGCGCAGCGTGCGACGCTGCCGCGCTTCTACTTCGACCTCGCGCGCGAGCGGAAGGGCGTCGCGGAGCGCTCCACGGCATGGACGCCGGCGATCTCGCTCATCCAGGGGCTGCGCGTCGCGCTCGACATGATGCGCAGCGAGGGCCTGCCGAACGTCTATGCGCGGCACGACCGCCTGGCCCGCGCCACACGCGCCGGCGCGGCTGCGATCGGCCTCCGGCTGCTGGCGCCGGACGCGCCCAGCCCGGCGGGGACCGCGGTCTGCCTGCCCGACGGCGTCGACGGCAGCGGCATGTTCCGTTACCTGCGCGACCGGATGCGGGTCACCTTCGCCGGCGGTCAGGATCAGCTGAAGGGCAAGATCATCCGGGTCGCCCACCTGGGCTACGTCGGCAGCTTCGACATCGTCACCGGGCTCGCGGCGCTCGAGCTGGCGCTGCGTCAGTTCGGTGCGGCGGTCGAGCTCGGCCGGGGCGTCGGGGCCGCCGAGGCGATTCTCGGCGAGGGTCTCCCGCCCCGCTAGGGCCGCGACGCCATGGCCTATCGCGTCCTACTGAGCGACTCGCTCGGTCCCGAGGGGCTTGCGCGGCTGCGTGAGCGGTCCGACCTGGAGGTCGATGCCCGGCCGGGGCTCTCGCCGGCGGAGCTGTGCGAGGTCATCGGCGGCTATCACGCCCTCATCGTCCGCAGCGCCACCAAGGTCACGGCCGACGTCCTGGCGCGGGCGGACCAGCTGCGCGTGATCGGGCGCGCCGGCATCGGCGTCGACAACATCGACGTCGATGCCGCCACCACGCGCGGCATCGTGGTGATGAACACGCCCGGAGGCAGCAACGTCACCACCGCCGAGCACGCCATCGCCATGCTGCTCGCGCTGGCGCGCAACATCCCGCAGGCCGCCGCCGCGGTGCGCGCGGGCGAGTGGCCGCGCAGCACGTGGATCGGAACCGAGGTCTGCAACAAGGTGCTCGGCATCGTCGGCCTCGGCAACATCGGCCGCATCGTGGCCGAGCGCGCCGTGGGGCTGCGCATGAAGGTGATCGCCTACGATCCCTTCGTCACCGCGGAGGCCGCGGCCCGGCTGCGAGTGGAGCTGGTCTCCCTCGACGACCTCTTCCCGCGCGCCGACTTCATCACCATCCACACACCGCTCACGGCGGAGACGCGGGGCCTGGTCGGGGCCGGGTCCATCGCCCGCATGAAGCGAGGGGTGCGCATCATCAACTGTGCCCGCGGCGGCATCGTCGACGAGAAGGCCCTGGCCGACGCCATTCGCTCGGGTCAGGTCGCCGGCGCCGCGCTCGACGTGTTCGAGCAGGAGCCGCCGCCGCCCGATCATCCCCTGCGGGCGCTCGACCACGTCATCGCGACCCCGCATCTGGGTGCCTCGACCGCCGAGGCGCAGGTCAACGTCGCCGTCGCGATCGCGCAGCAGGTGGCGGAGTTTCTCAGCAAGGGGACGATCAACAACGCGGTCAACGCGCCCTCGCTGTCGCCCGAGGTGCTGCAGGTCCTGCGTCCGTACCTGCGGCTGGCGGAGAAGCTCGGTGCGCTCGCCGCCCAGCTCGCGCCCGGCGTGCCCGAGGAGATCACGGTGCATACCACCGGCGAGGTCGCGGAGCGCGAGTTGACGGCGCTCTCCACCGCCGTGCTGCGCGGCCTGCTCGATCAGCTGATCGATCTCGACGTGAACTACAGCGTGAACTACGTGAATGCGCCGGCGATCGCCCGCGGGCGCGGCATCCGCGTCATCGAGTCTCGCGCCACGACGAGCAGCGGCTACGCCAACGCCATCGCGGTGGAGGCCAAGCGCGCGAGCGGCATGACCCGGGTCCAGGGCGCCGTCTTCGGCACCGACACCGTGCGGCTCACGCGCATCGACGACTTCCGGATGGAAGCCGTCCCGGAGGGTTACATCCTCATGCTGCACAATCGCGACGTGCCCGGCGTCGTCGGCCGCGTCGGCACGTTGCTCGGGGAGAGCCAGATCAACATCGCGGGCCTGGAGCTGGGCCGGGAGCGCATCGGGGGCATGGCGTTGTCGCTGTTCCACGTCGACGATCCCGTACCGGCCGAGGTGCTCGCCAAGGTGCGCACGCTGCCGCAGATCGTGGCGGCCGAGCTGCTCCGTCTCTGATCGCCATGGCTGCGACCGCCATCATGGGCACCCAGTGGGGTGACGAGGGCAAGGGAAAGGTCGTCGACCTGCTCGCCGCCCGCGCCGACATGGTCGTGCGCTACCACGGCGGCAACAACGCCGGACACACGCTGGTGGTGAACGGCGAGAAGACGGTCCTCAACCTGATCCCGTCGGGAGTGCTTCACCCCGGCAAGGTGTGCGTGCTGGGCGCCGGCATGGTGATCGACCCCGAGATCCTGGTGCGCGAGATCACCGGGCTGCGTGCCCGCGGCTACCTCGGCGAGGACCGCTGGCTGCGGGTGAGCGACCAGGCGCACCTCATCATGCCGTACCACCGGGCCATCGACCACGCCCGCGAGCGGCTGCGCGAGGCCGGTGCGATCGGCACCACCGGGCGGGGCATCGGTCCCGCCTACGAGGACAAGATGGCCCGCACGGGCATCCGGGTGGGCGATCTCTTCGACGAGGACGGGTTCGCCGACGCGCTGGCGCGCAACCTGCGCGAGAAGAACGGCTACCTGGAGGCCCTGCTGGGCGAGCCGCCCCTCGCCATCGAGGAGATCCTGGAGCAATACCGCGGCTATCGCGAGCAGCTGGCGCCCTTCATCGCCGACACCGGCGCCGAGGTACGCGCCGCGGTCGCGCGTGGTTCCCGCGTCCTCCTCGAGGGCGCGCAGGGGGCTCTCCTCGACGTCGATCACGGTACGTACCCGTTCGTCACCTCGTCGACCTGCGTGCCCGGCGGAGCCTCCGCGGGCGCCGGGCTGCCGCCGCGCATGATCGGCCGCATCATCGGCATCGCCAAGGCGTACACGACGCGCGTCGGTGGCGGCCCGTTCCCCACCGAGCTGCGCGACGCACTCGGCCAGCGCCTGCGGGCCGACGGCGACGAGTACGGCGCGACCACCGGCCGGCCGCGGCGCTGCGGCTGGTTCGACGCCGTCGTCGTGCGGCACGCGGTGGCGCTCTCCGGGCTCGACGCCCTCGCGCTCACCAAGCTCGACGTGCTCACCGGCATCGATCCCATCCGCATCTGCGTCGGGTACGAGATCGAGGGCAAACGCGTCGACCGCCCGCCGGCGACCCAGCGCGCCTGGGCGCTGGCGAAGCCGATCTACGAGGACGTCGCGGGCTGGCAGGACGATCTCGGGCACGCGCGCACGCTCGACGAGCTGCCGGCGGCGGCGCGGCGCTACATCGATCGGCTCTCGGCGGCGGTCGAGGCGCCGGTCGCGCTGGTGTCGGTCGGCGCGGCGCGCGAGGAGACGATCCGCCTCGGGGAGGTCTTCTGAGCCGTCACGCGCCGTCGTCCGGACCGGACCGCATCCCGGTGTAGACGGCGCGCAGGCGAAGCGGCGACGGGCGCTCGTACTCCTCGAGCGCGTGCGCGATCCATCCGGCGATACGGGCGAGTGCGAAGAGCAGCTCGCCCGTGCCGCGCGGCAGCTCGAGGACGTGGCCGAGCGCCGCGATCGCGAGATCGACGTTGGGCTGGGGGAAGCGGCGCGCCCGGACGGCGGCGAGCAGGGCCTCGACGGCACGCAGGCGGGTCACGCGGGGCGCCGCCCGGCGCAGCAAGCGGAGCAGCAGCGCGGCGCGCGGATCGCCGTCGGGATAGAGCGGGTGGCCGAAACCGGGCAGGCGCTCGCCGCCACGCAGGGCGCGCTCGATGACCGGCGCGGGATCGTCGTGCTCGGCGACCTCGGCCAGCAGCGCCTCGGACGCGAGCGAGGCGGCTCCGTGCCACGCGCCTCCGAGGACGCCGAAGCCGGCGCCGAGCGCACCGTAGGGATCCGCCCGGTAGGCGGCGGCGATGCGAACGGCGAGGGTGGAGCCAGCGAGCTCGTGATCGGCGAGCAGCACGAGGGCAGCGTCGAGGAGGGCGACCTGCGCCGGCGCGGGCGGACGCGCGGTGAGGCGGCTCCAGAGGCGTGCGGCGAGAGTGTCCGTCGGCGGCCGGCGCCCGGAGGCCTCGCGGCGCGCCGGCAGGACCTCCACCAGCGTCACCAGGAGGCTCCGGGCCGCCCGCGCGACGGCGTCCCGGCGCAGGTCGTGGCGGAACGGGTCGGCGCTGGCGAGCGCGGCGGTGACCAGGCGGATTCGGTCGAAGGGGAGGGCGCGGCTCGGCAGCGCCCGCGCGACGGCGCGACCGAGCGCCACCTGCGCGGGATCGACCGGCCAGGACGGCTCGCCGTCGGGCAGCGTGCCCGTCCACAGCAGCTCGGCCACGCGCTCGAAGCTCGCGGTGCGCGCCAGCTCGCCCGCGGCGTGACCACGATAGGTATGGCCGCCGGGCTCGATCGACGTCACGGCGGACTCGATGCGCAGCTCCGGGCGCGACTGGCCGCTCGCACCACGTCCGCGCGACGCGAGCCGGTCGACCGCGGCGGGGTCGAACCAGCTGCCGCGATGCCCGGGACGCTGCTGGCGCACGAGCCGGCCACGGCTGACGTAGGCATACAGGGTCGCCGGCTTCACGCCGAGCGCGGCCGCCGTCTCCCGCGCGTTCAGCAGCCGGCGCTGCTCGTCGTCACGCCGGGCTGCCTTCATATTGATTGCCACTCAATCTTGATCAACCTCACGATCTGATCAATATCAGGAGCGACAGGAGGACGACAACCATGGAGCTGCACCTGGCGGACCTGATGAATCCCACCCCTCTCACGGCGGCGCCGGCCGACTCGCTCGCCGCGGCCGCGCACGCGATGCGGGCGCGGGACGTGAGCTCGGCGATCGTCGTGCGGGAGGGTGCCGTGGTCGGCATCCTGACCGAGCGCGACCTCGCCCGTGCCTGCGCCGCCGGTGCGCCGGCCGCCGAGGCGCCGGTGGCGACCTGGATGACGCCAGAGCCGGTCACCATGGAGCCCGGCTGCGAGATCACGGTCGCCCTCGAGCGCATGCTGGAGCGCAACGTGCGCCACCTGCCGGTATGCGAGAACGGCCGGCTCGCGGGCACCGTCTCGCTCCGCCAGCTCGTGCGGGCCGCCAGCCTGCGCCGGGTCGACCCGTGGACGCCCGGGACCGCTCGCGGGCTCGAGAACGTCACCGTCGCCGAGACCCGCCTGTCGCTCATCGACGCCACCGGCGGACACCTGATCTACGCCGGCCACGACGCCGTGCGGCTCGCGGGCGAGCGCTCGTTCGAGGACGTCTGGCACCTGCTGCTGCACGACGAGCTGCCGGCCGACGACGGCTTCGCCAGCCGCCTGTGCACGCTGCGCGAGCTGCCCCTGCCCGCGTCCACCCTGCGCGCGCTCGCGAGCGCCGACGGTGCCATGATGTCGAAGCTCGAGGCCGCGATGGCGGCCACGGGCGCCGCGCGGGGGCTCGGACCCTGGTACGAGCGCGAGCCGTCCCAGATCGAGGAGGAGGCGGTGCGCCTCGCGGCCGTCGTGCCGTCGCTGGTGGCTGCGCTCTGGCGCCTGGGTCGGGGCCTCGACCCGGTGCCGTCCGATCCATCCCTCGGTCACGTCGCGAACTACCTCTGGATGCTGAACGGCCGCCGGCCGAGCCCGGCGCAGGTCACCGCGGCGCAGCGCTACCTGATCCTCACCGCCGAGCACGGCATGAACGCGTCCACCTTCACGGCCCGCGTCATCGCCTCGACGGGGGCCGATGTCGCGGCCGCGCTCGTCGGCGCCGCGGGCGCGCTCTCCGGCCCGCTCCACGGCGGCTCCCCGTCGCTCGTCCTGGACATGCTGGACGAGATCGGCACGGCGGAGCGTGCCCGCCCGTGGATCGCGGATGCCATCCGCCGCCGCCGGCGCCTGATGGGATTCGGCCATCGCGTCTACCGCACGGAGGACCCGCGCGCGGCGTGTCTGCGAGCGACGGCGGAGGAGGTGGGAGCGAGCCGGCTCGCCCTCGCGCGTGCGGTCGAGACGGAGGCACTCGAGCAGCTGCGGGTGGCCAAGCCGGACCGTGTGCTGGCGACCAACGTCGAGTTCTGGGCTGCGGTGACGCTCGAGGCGGCCGGGCTGCCCCGCGAGCTGTTCACCCCGACGTTCGCGATCGCGCGCACCGCCGGCTGGACGGCGCACCTCCTCGAGCAGGTCCGCGACAACCGCCTGATCCGGCCGGCCGCGGCCTACGTGGGGCGGACGGAGCGGCCGGCGCCGTAGTCGGGTGCCCGGGAGCACGCGGAGCGATCTGCCCTTCGCCATCGCGCCGAGCGGCCTAGGTGAGTCGCTGGTGGCGCGGGTCGCCGGCGGGGGTGCGCCTTGCGATGTCGCGCGCATCCCACGCACGTCCGATCTGGCGCATGAGCGCCGGGTAGACGATGAGGTGCCGGAAGGGCTCGATGAGCTTCAGGTAAGCGTCGCCAAGCCAGCCGCGGGGCTTCACGTAGACGCCCATCTGCGCACGATAACGGCCATCGCCGTCCTCGACCCATCCGAGGTGAAGAACGCCATGCACGGTGTCGTTTGAGATCTCGGCAGCCCACTCGTCGTCGGTCCGGTACAGGGGAACAAAGCCGCCGGCGGCTCGCCGCATCGTCCTGCCGATGAGGGGACCGTTCGCGCTACCTCGAAGGCGATCGGAAAGGCGTGCGGCGAGCGTCGTCTCGCTGCACCCCGGGATCGGACGCTGCTTCGTCGCATCGTCCCACCCGAGCCAGTCTCCCAGGCGAAGTCGCACCCAGAAGAGCGCGCTGCTCACCGTTGACCCTGCGTCGGCGGGATCGATGGAGGCCATCGCCTCGAGGAAGGAGTGGAAGTCGTGCAGGCCCCCTTGGACCGGCAGCGCCCAGACGTCGAGCAGCTTGAAGTCGGGGGCGATCTCGCGGATCACCCAGGGACGCGCTTCGTGGGCGGAGTTTGGCAGCCTCATGCGGCAATACCCTTCGCAGAGATGACCTTCGCCGCGTGGCGCAACAGACCGGGCATCGCCTGGCGATGGCCGACGGACAGCGGTGGCCAGACGAGTGCCGCCACCGGCCGGTCGTACCGGATGAACGTGGCGACGGAGACCTGCTCGTCGCCGACCTGGAAGGCGATCTGGGCGGTCAGGAACCACGAGGCGGCCTCGAGCACGATCCAGCTGCCGCCGCGATCGACGATCTTCCACCCGGCCACGTGGTCCCGCGAAGGCCGCCGCTCGAGACGCAAGCCGAGGAGCACGCGCCAGACGAACTGTCCCGCGAGCCCGGCGGCGTCATCGACCCCAGCACGGGCCCACTCCTCCGGTGACTTGTCTGCGGCAGCACCCGGCGTGAGCGTGAAGAGGTCGGCGTAGTCCTGTTTCGCCAGGGTGCTGAGGGAGCGAATCGTCTCCGGGACGTAGCCCTGCTCGAGAACCGTCGTCATGCGTGGCCTCCTTGGCTGTACATCACGAAGATTCAGGATATACTGAACACTCAGAATTGTCCAGGAGGCGGCAGGGGATGGGATCGGGCATCCTGACCCGGCACGCCGCGTCACGAGGGGAGCGGTTCGGGGCGCTCCGCGAGGGACGGGGCCACGCGAGGCATCGACCGAGAGCGAATGGGTCGCGCGGGCGCTGGAAGCGCTCTAGTGCCTCCGGGCGCGACATGCAGCTTCGTGGTAGACCAGCCGCAACGATGTGAGATCCCGCCCGTTGGCAGCTGGCCGCGCATCCAGGTTCGCAGCATAGTGCGCTGACGTTGCAAGAAGCCGACCTGCAAGACCTCTTACTTGACACAAGCGTCGCCTCGGCCCGTACTCGGCCATGCCGGAGGAACAGCCGCTCCAGCGGCCAGCGCCGGCAACGTGGGACAGGAGGCGCCCGTGCAGTCGATGCGGTCGATGCAGGGGGATGGTGTCCGTCGCGTCAGGGTGGCGCTTCTTTCTGCGGCGTTGCTCGGGAGCCGCCTGGCCGCGGCCCAGCCCCTCTGGATGCCGCCGCCCGAACCCGTGGTCCCGCCACAGATTCCGGCGACCAGCGAGCGCGACCGCGACGGGAACAGGATCGACGATGCGCTGGACGGAGAGCTGTCCGATCTGCATGCGGCACTCGGGACCGCCACCGCCCCCGCGGTGGTCGCCGAGCTCGGTGCCCGGCTCACGGCGCCGGTCCGCATCGAGCTCGTGTTCTCCGGCCAGATCACCCAGCAGCAGATCGACAGCTTCCTCGCGCTCGGAGGCGAGATCGACCACGTCTACCTGGCGGTCAGCTACGGGTGGACGGGCCGTCTGGCGCGGTCCGCGCTGGAGTCGCTCCCCGGCGCGATGGGTTCGTCTCTGGTGCTGGTGGTCGGGGACCGGCCGGCGCGGCTCCACCTCGACGAGGCCACGCGCACCGGGCGCGCGCGGCCGGTATGGGCGAGCGGTTTCGCCGGCAGCGCGTCGGGCTTCTCCGGCAGCAGCGACGTCACGATCGCCGTCCTCGACACGGGGGTCGACGACTCCCATGCCGACCTCGCGGGGAGAATGGAGTTCTGGAAGGACTACACGGTGGACCTCGAGCCCGCGCCGCGTGACATCCTGCAGCACGGCTCGCACGTGACCGGCATCGCGCTCGGGACCGGAGCGAGCTTCGGGCTCGGCCCGGGCCCGTTGACCTACACCGACAGCGGCGACCTGACGGGCATCCCGGCGGGCTACTTCCTTCCCAGCCTGGTCCACCTCCCCGCGGCGTCACTCACCTTCACGGAGAACGCGACCTGGCTGGGCGGGGGCTCGACGAACCTGTTCGGGGCGTTCCGGGCCAACGGAGGCGGCTCGGTCTTCTCCCTCTCACCGCCGACGTTCGGCTCGTCGGGCATCACCGAATCCAACACCTTCACTCCCTCCACCACCAATGGCTACACGACCGGCCTGGTGCAGAACGCGGGCTCCACCATCTCGCGCTACGCCATCGTCAACACCGTGACCAACTATCCGGCGGTCGGCGACGGGTTCGACGTGCTCCGCGGCGTGGCGCCCGGCTCGCGGTGGGCGGGGGCCAAGGTGTTCACGAACGCGGGCGGGGGATCGAATCTCGACGTCGGCGCCGCGATGGACGACATGGTGACGCAGCGTATCGCCCACAACATCAAGGTCGCGAACATGAGCCTGGGCACCATCGGCGACCCGGGTCTCGACACGACCGAACGTGCGAAGGCCAACACCATGGTCGAGAACGGGATCGTGCTCGTGGTGTCGGCCGGAAACGACGGTCCTGGCACGGCGGAAGACAACGTGGTCGACGATCCCGGGCGCGCGGCGCTCGTCGTCACCGTCGCCGCCAGCAATGACGTCAACGAGCTGACCAGCTACACCAGCAGCGGCTTCCTCTCGCCGGGCCCGGACGAGGATGACAAGCCCGACGTGATGGCGCCGGGAGGATCGAGCTTCTACTCGGCGATTCTCTCCGTCGACAGCAACGATGCCGACGCGGCGATGGCCGGTTTCGCCGACCGGGTGCCGAACGACTACTCCAGCATCATGGGGACCTCGATGGCGGCGCCGTTCGTCGCCGGCTCGGCGAGCCTGCTGATCGACGCGCTGGAACGGGCAGGGCTGACATGGAGCTTCACGTCGAGCGCGCACCCCTTGCTCGTCAAGATGCTGCTCTGTGCCTCCGCGACCGAGTCGAACGCGAACCGCGAAGCGGGAAGCGGCAGCGACCCCACCCTGGGCCGCGCCGCTGTCCCGAAGGACCGCTTCGAGGGCTACGGGCTCATCAACCCCGATGCCGCCATCGAAGCGGTGACCCTCACGTACGCCGGCGGTGTCCTGAGCGATTCCACCTCGGGAGGTCGATTCGACCGCCGTGCCTGGGGACGAAGGATGGCGCTGGCGGCGGGGGTGCCCGTCAGCCTCGTCCTGACCGTGTCGGCGACGGCCGACTACGACCTCTACCTCTATGGCGGCGTCCCGGAGAGCAAGGGCAACCCCGTCATCCTGGCGTCGAGCACGAGCGCGGGCCTCGACGTGGACGAGACGATCGGCTTCACGCCCAGCGCGACCGGGACGGCGTACCTCTTCATCAAACGGGTTTCGGGAAGCGGCAGCTGGTCGCTGTCGAGCTCCGGCGTTGCGCCGACCTCCACCACGACGACCCCCGTCACGATGACCTCCACCACCACGACGCCCATCGCCACCACGACCACCACCACGGTTCCCTGCCTCACGCCACGCTGCCGCATGGCTGCGGCGTTCGAGGGACCTTCCTGCGCGGGTGAGCCGATTCCGCGGGAAATCCGCACCGGCGTCGATCGCGCGCTCGAGCAGGCCCAAGAAGCAAGCACGAGCCGGCCGAAGCGGGCGAGAAGCCTGGTGCGGAGGGCGCGTCGCGTGCTGGAGGAGGCAGCCACTGCCGCCAAGCGGGCCGCGAAGGGCAAGCGGCCGAAGCTGTCGCCCACCTGCGCGAGCGTGCTCGCCGCCGCGGCCAGGGAGGTGCGCGGCGAGCTTACGCCCTGAGCGCGGCGGCCGGCCGCCAGCGTCGGCCAGACGCCGAGGCGGGTGGTCCCGACGCCGTTCGGGCGCTCGATCGCCGTCCTGGTCCGAACGGCTTGGCGGCCTCCCCTTTTCTTGCGATCGACGAACGACCGGCACACGGGGTGTATGCTCATGATGTGCGCTTCCCGGGCGGAATCTCCACCCGAGGGACTCACCGATGCAGGTTTCGCGCGCGATCGTGGTGGTGATGAGCGTGCTCCTCCTGACGGCGGGAGGGTCGCGGAGCGGCCGGCCGCGAGCAGGACGCTGCCAGGACGGTCGTTTCGAGGTCGCAGCGAGTGACGCGCAGCGTATCGCCGACCTGGTCGGTGAGGCGCCGGTCGCCGCCGAGCTGAGCGGGCGGCGGCTCACGCTGGGAAGCTGCGCGGCGGTCCCGGCCCGAGTGAAATCCCACCGGCGCTTCACGGCGGTCCGCGCTCGTTGGCCGCGGTGCCTCGGCACTCGAGGCCTCCGGTTCATCGGCCGAATTCCGGCACCGGCGTGCGACGAGCTGTCGGCGGTGCTCCGCGGGCGTTTTCCCGGGCGGCGGCACTTCACCGCGATCCGCGCGCCGCGACCGCCGTCGCAAGCATTGATCGCGACCGCGTTGCGCGATGGCGTCATCGACTACCCGACGTCGCTCGTCTATCGCACCTGGGCGCTCTTCCACGATCCGCGACTGCCCGAGGCGTTCGACGGCTCGGGCCCGGCCGGTGACGACGGATTGCTCTTCGCCGAGGTGCGCGTGATGGCGGCTGCCCTGCCGCCGCCTGCCCGGGCGGAGATCGAGGCGTACCTGCTCAGACCGGACGATCCTCGCAGCCCCTTCGGCCCGTCCGTCGCCGCCCGCGACGGCCGCGCGGCGAGCGCCGAGCGCGGCGCAGACGTCGCCACGGGTTGCACCAGCCATTGGAGCGGCGTCGTGACGCCCCGCGGCCATTTCAAGATCTGGCTCTGCGCCACCGCGGACTCGGCAGCGGACGAGAGCGTACGCAGCTACGTAGCCGCGCTGGCCGACGATTTCTGGGACGCGATGACGCCGGCCATGGGGCCACCACGGCCCGACGCCGACGGCGGCGACGATCGAGTCGACGTCTACGTGCTCGGTCCGAACCAATGTCGAGTGCGTGAGGGCGAGTGCCTGCCCATCCCAGGCAGCGCCGTCGCCGCAGCCTATCCGGTGGCGCCGTTCGCCTCGAACGGCCGCGGCGGGCAGGTCGCGAGCGGCGTCATCGTGGTCGATCGGACGCGCATTGCCGACCTTGCCGCGGACCTCGCACACGAGTTCTTCCACGTCCTGCAGTTCGCGCACAACGAGGCGGCGCGGCTCATCGACACCGGCCAGCGCCTCGGCGACGTCCCGGTGCTCGACGGAAGCTGGTTCGTCGAGGCCTCTGCCACCTGGGCCGAGTGGTGGTGGGCGCCGGCGACCCGCCGCACCCTGCACCAGGCGAACTTTGTCGGCCGGTTCCAGGGCGCCGTCGCGTCCTTGCTGACGACCGACCCGCCGCTCCACCCCTACGGCGCGTACATCTGGCCGTATTTCGTGCACCAGGAGCGCGGCGCCGCTGCCGTCGTCCAGGCATGGTTCGACGCGGAGCCGGCGACGACGCCGGTCGGGATCGACGACGCGGTGGATGCCCAGCTGCCGTTCACCACGGCGTTCCGGGACTTCGCCGTCCGCAACCTGAACGTCGACCTCCCCGGCAACCCGCTGGGCACCCGCTACGTCGCACAGGATCCCGACAACTTCCCCGACGACGTCCCGCCCCGGCAGGTGACCGACGACGGCAGCCCGCTCGTCGTGTTGCCGGAGACGAGTCTCAGCCAGCCGGTCGGCGTCGAGCCGTTGGCGGCGCAGTATGATCGCCTGCTGGTCGACCCGGGCGTCGAGGGGCTCGAGATCGACTTCGGCGGTGTCACGCCGGCGGCCACACTCGACGTCGACGCGATCGTCGAGGTCGGCGGGACGTGGCGCCGTGTGCGGGCGTCGGGTGGCCGCCTGGCGTTCTGCCGCCTGCGGCCCGAGGAGGCGGTCGATCAGCTCTACCTCGTCCTGGCCAACCATGACCGGACCCGTGCGGCGCGCGGAGGACCAGGGCCTGCGGTGGCGGGAACCTACGACGTCACGACCGGACCGTGCGCCGTCACGACCACGACGACGACGTCCCCGACGAGCACGTCGCTCGCGCCCGGGTGCTCGGATCGCGATCGCTGGCACGCACGGCTCGAGATCGACGAGAGCGGCGTCCGTCCCACCCACGTCGTCCGAACGGTGAGGGAGGTCGACGGGCACGGCGGCGCGCGGGGGAGCTACACGGTCCACGAGACATCGGAGCTCGACGACGGCGGTACCATCGAGCGCGACTACTCGGGCGCGGGCTTCTACATCGGCGGGGGGCAGGTCCGCGCCTGTGGCGACGACGGGACCCTCCTGTGGGCCGACGACGCCGCCGAGGTCACCTTTTCCATCAGCTGTGCGCCCGGGAGCGACCCGACGCAGCTCGAGACGGCGCGAACCCGGCTGGTGTGCGACAACTGCCTCTGCGTCGTCTTCGCGGAGGACCACCACGGCGGCTGGCTCTGTTGTCCGGCGGTCCCCGATCCGCTCGTGTGCCAGGGGGCCTGGCGGCTGACGACCGGCGGCGTGTGCCCGTGAGTCTGGCCCCGCCTCGGCCCTGTCTCCCTCCACCCTGCCAGCTCTGGGCCAGCTCTGGCGGCCCCCAGCCGCGCTGCGCTCAGTGATTGTTCGCGTCGACCTCGACGATCGTACCGCAGATCACCGCGCGGAGGAGCAGCTCGCCGCGGTCCCCCGGGACGTCCCGGATGAAGGCGAGGGGGTCCGGGCTCGCATGCCCTTGCACGTCGCCGCGGTCGTCCATGTAGACGCTCAGGTAGGTATGGCGGCACTCGGCCATGCGATCCCGCTCGCCGGCTTATCAGGGCCGGCCCGGGTCGAGCGGGCGGAGCTGCGTCCCGTGGCCGGCGCCTGGGTCGACGGTGCCGCGGGGCCTGGTCGTCACGGTCGGTATGGTCTGCTTCATCGGTCATTCACTGCTTCGCGTTGATGGGTGCGTCGGAAGGGCCTTCGGTTCGACCCACCGCGCTTCACGGACACCGCCATGGGGAGGCGAATGACGTGCTGGCGCTCGCGCAATGCTCTACCCACCTCTGCTGACGATTCACAAGTACACGAAGGTGGAAAAATGCAGTCGGACTAGATCAGTGCGGCTAGAGCGGCCTAGTCAGCCCGTGCCGCGCGGCGTAGAGGGCGACCGCGACGCGGTCCCGAACACCGAGCTTGCGAAACACGGACTGCAGCCGTTTCTTGATCGCGTCCTCGGTGACGAAGAGCTTGCGTGCAATATCGCCGTTGCGCAGTCCCGCCCCGACGAGCGTGACGACCTCCAGCTCGCGCGGTGACAACGCATGCTGGTCCGCGGCCAGCGCCGCCGCCGCGCGCGCCGCGAATCCCGTCGGTCGAACCGCCACCTCCATGACGAGGCCGTCGACGCGTGACGGCTCGACCGGCTCCCTGGGCGTATCCACCAACCCCGGCGCCGGTCCGGGTCGTACGGCGAAGTGCCTCTCGAGGTCAGCGGGTGCCGGTTCGCGATCGTCGGGCAACACCACGCCGACGTTGTAGAGCGGCAGCCGCTGGTCCGTCGGGACAGGGAAGCGACGGATCGCGACGCGTGCCGGGACGACTCGGCCGCCTCTTCCTCGCAGGCGGTAACAGGCGATTCGGACGTCGCGCACCGAGAGGACGGACTCCACGTCCGCGAAGAGGGCCCGGTTCAGCGGGCGGGCCCACCTGGCATCGGCGGGGTGCGTGAAGTCGAGGAGGTCGGCGCGGCACAGGTCGTCCACGTCGGTCTCGAGGACAGCGGAGAAAGCCGCGTTGACCCCCAAGAGCGCCGCCCCGCGTCCCACGATGGCCAGGGGCAGGTCTTCTCCTTCTCGGCCCATGCGATGTGAGGTACCTCGACGGACGCGACCCTCTCATTGTGTCGCTCGTTCACAACACGCCTCGAGCATCGGACATGGCAAGCGCCCGAGCTTCCCCCCGGTACGACGATACGTTGAAGCTCCGTAACGGGCGCGTCGCCTCAGATCAGTCCCGCGTACGAGCCGCCGTCGAGCTGCAGGTTCTGACCCGAGACGAATCCGGCCTGCGCGCTGCACAGGTACAGGCACGCCGCGGCGAGCTCCTCGGGCGTGCCGAGACGATTCGCCGCGATCGACGCGGCGATGTCGCGGTACGCCTCCTCGACCGAGACGCCGCGCGCGGCCGCCTGCAGGCCGGCCATGAAGCGCTGGCGATCCGTGTCGATGCGTTCGGGGAGGAGGTTGTTGATGGTGACGTTGTCGCGCGCCACCTCGCGCGACAGCCCCTTGCAGACGGCGGTGAGCGCGCTGCGCGCCGCCGTCGAGAGGCCCATCAGCGGATGCGGCGACTTCACCATCGCCGAGGTGATGTTGACGATGCGGCCGAAGCGCCGCGCCCGCATGCCCTCGATCACGGCGCGGATCACGAGGACCGGCGCCAGGAGGTTCTGCTCGAGGGCCGCCAGCCAGGCCGCGTGATCCCAGTCCTCGAAGCGACCCGGCATGGGGCCGCCGTTGTTGGTGATCAGGATGTCGGGCTCTGCGCAGGCGGCGACCAGGCGATCGCGTCCCTCCTCGGTGCAGAGGTCGGCGACGACCGGTGTGACCCGGACGCCCGTCTCGTCACGTATCGCCGCGGCCGTGGCCTCGACCCGCTCGACGTCGCGCCCGTTGACCACCACCGCGACGCCTTCGCGCGCCAGAGCCATGGCGCAGGCCCGGCCCAGCCCGCGGCTCGAGGCACACACGATTGCCTGCCGTCCTTCGAGTCCGAGATCCATCGCTTGCGCTCCGTTCGCCGTCAGGCCTGGAGGATCGAGCGGCACGCGCGGGCGAGCGCATCGATCGTGTCGGCAGTGCCGCGCCGCGCGCGCCATGCCACGTGCTGGTCGGGACGTACGAGCACCGCGCCGCCCGCGTCGACGTCGAGGAGACGCATCCAGCGTCCATCGTCGTCCACGACGTCGCGACCGATGCAGACGCAATCCATCGGCACCGCGCCGTGGATTGCTTCCTTCCAGGCGTAGCCCGCGGGACCGCTGACCAGCGTGAAGCGGTCGTAGGGAAAGAGATCGAGGGTCGAGATGCGAGCCCCGCCGCGTGTCACCCACGCGTGCGGGACGCGCGCGCCGGGCAGGGCGCTCGGCACGTACTCCCGGATGGAGCCCGGCCGCGCCCACGTGCCGTTGCCGGCGATGGCGCCCGACTCGTATGCGAAGCCGAGCTGGAGTCCCAGCATGTCGAAGTGCTCGGCCTGGTTGGCGATGGCGGCGGAGAGCGCCGCGCCGTCGGTCGCCTCCGCGTGGGCACCGGCGAGCGCCTGATAGACCTCGCTCAAGCGGACGGCATTGCGCAGGCTGACGTCCGCATTGCGCTGCGCCACGGGACGGCGCTCGGCCTCGTAGGTGTCGAGCAGGGCATCGGCCGCCCATCCGGCGTCCACGGCGGCGAGCTTCCAGGCGAGGTTGTGCGCGTCCTGCACGCCCGTGTTGAGTCCCAGACCGCCGGTGGGCGGGAAGCGATGCGCGGCGTCGCCGATCAGGAAGATGCGCCGCTCCCGGTAGCGCTCGGCGACCTGCGCGGTCATCGTCCAGGTGCGCACCGTGCGGATGGTGAACGGATGGGTGCCCGTGCCCATGGCGCGCCGCACGATGTCCGCGCACACGTCGTGGGAGTAGTCGGCGATGGTCTCCCCGTCCGGGTCCCAGGGCTGCATGTAGACCCACGTCGAATCGATGTCGTGCGCGACGAACGTGCCGATCGCGCCGGGTGCCGTGGTCCAGTACAAGGATGCCCGGCCGATCGCCGACCAGGCCGCGGAGATTCGCCTGGAAGTGGATCATGACGAAGCTCTGCACGCGGTCCGGGCCGATCGGTTCGATCCCCAGCCCCGTGCGTACCGGGCTCGCGGCGCCGTCGGCCGCGACCAGCCAGCGGCTGCGCACCTCGGACACGGTGCCGCTGGCGCGGTCGCGCACGTGCGACGTCACGCCCGTCGAGTCCTGGACGGCGCTCTCCCACTCGTGCCCGTACGCGACCTCGACGCCGGGGGAGCGGAGAAGCTCGTCGAGCAGCAGCGGCTCCAGGCGGTGCTGCGACAGGTTGCGCAGCGGCGTCGGCGTGAACGCGAGCGCGTCCTCGCCCTGGCGCTCGAAGGGCAGGCGGCCCAGCTCCCGCCCGGCCAGCGTGGTGACCCAGAGCACCTGCCCCGCGTCGGCGGGGCTGGCGCACGCCGCGTCGATCGCGCGCATGTCGAGGCCCGCGGCGCGGAAGATCTCGAAGCTGCGCGCGTTGACGACGTGCGCCGCCGGCGCCGACTGGGGCGATGAACGGCGCTCGACGATGCGGCTCGCGATGCCGAGCCGGGAGAGCAGGAGAGCGGCCGTCATTCCTGCCGGACCGGCGCCCACGATCAGGACGGGAGCTTCGACGCGCGACATCGCGGAGGCGGCTAGCGCAGCACGGCCTGGTCGTCGGCGATGCGGCGCGCGATCTCTGCACGCCACCCCTCGTACGGCTGGCAGTCACCGGTGGCGCGGCAGAGGTCCTCGGTGCGGCGGAGGATCTCGGCGTCGTCGAGCGAGAGATCGAGGAACTCGCCGCACGGCTGGTGTACGTACCACGGGCTGTCGACGACGAACTCGAGGCCGTTGCCCTCGGGGTCGCGCGTGTAGAGCGACCACGAGTTGCCGTGATTGATGGGGATGAAGTTCGTGTTTCCCTCGGCGGCGAGGCGCTCCTGCACGCGGCGCAGCGTGGCCAGATCGGCGAGCCGGAAGGTGAGCTGGAAGATGGCCGAGCCGAAGCTGCCGCCGAGCACCGGTCCGGCGAGGATCTCGCCCTCCGTCCGCCCCGACGCCAATACGAGTTGATGGTGCTCGGACGGATCGGTGGTGAGGAAGACGAGGCGCGCCATCCCGCCCGGCACCTCGCCGCGATCGCTCACCGTCATGCCGAGGACGCGCGTGTAGAAGTCCTCCAGCCGGTCGAGGTCGAAGCAGCTGAGTCCGACGTGGCTCAACGTGAGCTTCCTGCCGTCGACGTGTGCATCGGTTGCAGTCGTCATCGCATCTCTCCCGAGTCTCGCCACCGGCTGTCAGCGCGGCGCAGCATGAGTTACTCGGCCGTATAATACGGCTTGCACGAATTAGTCAAGGGAGTAAATAGGGTTGTCGGATGGCAGGGGCTCGGCAAACCGGCGATCGGGTCGAGGACGGCGCACGCGAACGCATCCTGGCCGCGGCGCTCGAGGTCTTCGCCGAGCGCGGCTTCGACGGCGCGCGCACGCGGGAGATCGCCGACCGGGCCGGCGCCAACCTGGGCCTGATCAAGTACTACTTCGATGGCAAGGAGCGCCTGTGGAGGGCTGCGGTGACACGCGCGTTCGCCGAGCTGCAAGCGGAGCTCGCGGAGGGCGCCCGGTCGAGCGATGACGACGATCCGCTCGCCTGGCTGGACCGCGTGGTCCGGCGGTTCGTCCACTTCGTCGCACGGCATCCCGAGTTCATGCGGCTCATGAACGACGAGGGAAAGCGCGACGGCCGCCGCATGCGCTGGCTCGCGGATCGCTTCGTGCGGCCGATGAGCCAGGTGGTGAGCGCGCACCTCGATCGCGCGCAGGCGGAGGGCCTGGTGCCTCCGATCCCGTCGGTGACCCTGCGCTACATCGTGCTGGGCGCCGCGGGCCTGATCTTCAGCCAGGCGCCCGAGTGCAAGTACGTCACCGGCGTCGATCCGACCGATCCGCAGTTCGCCGAGCGACACGCGGATGCGGTGCTCCAGCTGCTGACGGGCAGGGGAGGGCAGCCGCAATCGCCGAGAGCGGTGCGGAAGAGAGCGGCTTCGAAACGGCCTCGGTCGCGTGCGTGAGCCGCCGGGCCCCGGCCCCATGCGGCGGTTGGCTGGAGATGGAGCGGACCATGCTCAGTGCGCCGCGACCTTTTCGACGTCGGGAAGCACCCAGGTCTTCTCGAACAGGGCCTTGGTGGGCGCATAGGCGCGGAACATGAGCTCGAACTTGCGCGCCGGGTCGGTCGGAACCCAGTTGCTGTCATTGCCCGCCGGCGCCGTCGGGCCGAAATAGAGGTCGATCGAGCCGTCCGCGTTCTTCTGCAGCTCGGGAATCTGCGACGAACGGCTCGCGCGCGGCATGTTGCGGATCAGCGCATGGGTCTGGCGGTCGTAGGCGGTCACGGACCAGTACTGCTCGACCGGTGCGTTGGGCGGCACGCTCAGGCGATAGGTCTTGCTGCCGTCGAACGCCTCGCCGGCCTTGTCTCTGATCGAGATCAAGTACATCTGTCCGACGCCCAGATGCTTGAGGCCGATGAACGCATAGCTGTAGGCGAGCCCGCGGCTGTCGACCGGATAGGTGTTCGGGTCGGCATACCCATCCTGCGCCGCCTTGACGAGGTCGGGAGGGGCCGGGAACGTCCACCGGCTGTTCGCGGAGAAGTACGGCGGAAGGCCGGCATCGTACTTCTGCTCGAGCCATGCGCCGGCGTCGCGCGCTGCTGACGTCAGCCGCGCCTTGGTCGCATCGTCGGGTTGGAACGGCTTGCCCTTCTCGATGCCGAGCGACTTGAGCTGGTCGATCATCGCGCGGTCGCGTTGCAGCCAGGGCTCGTTCTGCACGATCCGGTCGAGGTGCTCGAAGAAGCTCGCGTCGTAGCGGATCGTGGAGTCGAAGGTGACGTCCTTCACGTCGGTGAAGACGGTTGCGGGCGGATTGGCCGCCTGCGCGAGCGGATAGACCTTGACCTTCCTGCCGTACGCGATCGACTTCGCGACATCCGCATCGCCGTGGCTGGCGAGGTTCGAGCGGATCAGGGCATAGCCGCCGAACGTGTCGGATTGCAGCGGGATGTATCCCTTGGGCGGCATGCCCTTGTAGCCCGGCGGGAGAATCAGAAACTTGCCGCCCCTGCCCTTGTCCACACCGAGCAAGCCCGCGTCTTCGAGCGGCATCTGCCACACGGTGACGATGTTGCCGTTGAACGATCCGTTCTTGTCCCCGGGCGGCAGGTCGAGCACGCTCGGCCCGTCCTTCGTGTCGAAGAACGTCATGAAGTAGAGCGCGTCGGGATTGGGTGTGAGCGTCTGGTTGTTCGAGTCGAGCGGACGACCCCAGTAGATGACCTGCCCGACCTTGCCCGCCGCCTTGGTGAGCATCTCCTGAAGCATCAGATCGTAGTTGACCGCGGGCATGCCCCAGATGACCGCCTCGACGGCACGCCGCTGCAGCGCGCGCTCGGCCAGCTCCGCCGAACTGAAATGCGAATCGGATGGCTGCTCCTGGGCACCGGCGGCGTTCGTCAGCCCGGTGAACAGGACGCCGGTGAGCAGCGCTGCGGTGGCCAGAGTCGTTCGCATGGTGTTCCCTTCTTTGCCCCGTGACGTGGCGACCGGTGGTTCGAGAGGCAGATACTACCGATGGTCGAGGACGGAATCACGGTGCCGGTGGACCACCTCTCGAGTGCGGCTGCGCGGTTGACAGCCGCCGAGGCCCCTCCGATGCTTTGCTCGTGCTGACGCTCGGGGTCCAGACCTGGGGCACGGACGTCGCGTCCCTTCAACGATATTGGGCGGCTGCCGAAGCGCTCGGCTACGATCGTGTCGTCTACGGCGACGGGCTCTGGCCGTGGACGTGTGACGGGTGGACGATGCTGGGCGCACTGGCCGTGCAGACGCGGAGGGTGCGCATCGGTCCCGCCGTGACGTACGCCATCGATCCGTCGTCGCACCACCCGTCATGGCTGGCGAAGCGCGCGACCACCGTCGATCAGCTCTCGAACGGCCGACTCGATCTGCGGCTGGGCATCGGAGCAGACGACGACGCGACCATGGACCTGTGGGAGAGTCATGGCGTTCCATATCCGCCGCGGGCCGAGCGCGTGGTCCGTCTCGCGGAAGCGGTCGAGATCATTCGCGCGCTCTGGCAGGGCGGCCCCGTCGATCGACGCGGGCGGTTCGGCGACCTCGTCGGCGCGGTCGGGGGACCGCCCCCGGTGCAGCGTCCTGGGCCGCCAGTATGGATCGCGGCCATGAGTGAACAGGCGCTGGCGCTGGTGGCCCGACTGGCCGATGGCTGGGAGGCGTCCTATCTGTCTCCCGCCGGGTTCGCACGGTGCTGGCGGGAGCTTCGCCGCCTCCTCGCGGCCGAGCGCCGCCGTCCCGAGAGCGTGCGCCGCTCGATCGAGGTCGACGTCGTGCTCGGCCAGTCCATGGCTGACGCCACGCTCGCTCTCGGGCGGTTTTGCGCTGCGCGCGGTATCGATCGGTACCATCGCCTCGTGGCCACGCTACTCGCCGGGGACGCGACGGCGGTGCAGCAGGCCGCGAGGGCCTACGAAGCGGCAGGTGCGACCGACCTGCTGCTCGGCTTTGCCGACTTTCCTGCGACCGACATGTTGGAGGCGTTCGCGGCGACGGTGGTCCCCGCCCTGCGTGCCCAGGCAGCCGAGGCGAGCGTTCGGTGACCCCCCAGATTCGGATCACGCACCTGTTTCGTCCCCGGCTACATGGCACCAGGGGTTGCCCCGGCCACGAACCGGACAGCGAGTGGCCGCAGGCCCCCGGCGGGGACGAGAAGCTGACGACCGCACTGCTCGAGCGGATCGCGCACCAGGGCGACGCTCGTCACCACACACGCGGCGCAGTTTCCGGCCCAGGCACCGTGACGGCAGACCCCACGACGTTCCTCCGCCCTCGCTGGAGGCCGCCTACCTGTCGCGATGTGGCGGACTGCTTGCGACGGGAGCCGGTGTTCAACGACGCAGCCGGTCCAAGGGTGCACGGGAAGCGCGAACATGGCCCCGAGCCACTCCACCAGGCCACCCGCCACCGCGCTGCTGCCCCGGTGAACGATGGGGCGCGCGGCCGCCTCGCAAAAGAACGGGTACGGAGCCAGAGCACCCCCAAAAACACCAGCCGCCAGCCATCTGCACTTGCCGCGGTCAAATGCCTCGCACTATGGTGCACCCCGTTCCGCTACTCCTGGCCAGGAGACACCGCCGCGTCGGCTTCTGGTTATCATAGTAAGCTAGCTGACCTCCGGCGCTCTTGGGGAGACGCACATCGATGAACTCGAAGCTCAAGGTCCTTGCCGTATTGCTTCTCGCGCCCGCACTGATGGGAGGCTGTCCCTATGGGATGAATGCCTCCTACTCGGGGTACCCCTTCACGAACGACTATCACCTCTCGATAGCGAGCTCGTACCTGATCCCATCGATTCGCATCACCGTGCGCTGGGACGTCGTCCAACCATACTCAGCAGCGGATTTCGACATCTCATCGCTAACACCTCTGGTCGATGCCGCGGTCGCCAGGCACATGCAAATTCTCATGGTCTTCCAGCAGGCCACCACCCCAGGGTGGGCTCGAGGCAGCAAGAACCGCAACTGCTCGAACAACAAGCCCGAAGCGTATCCTCCGAAGAACGACACTGATTTCGGGACTTTCGCCGGCAGGATCGCCCTCGCATTCAAGGGCAAGATCGAAGCCTAGGAGATCATGGCCGAGGTCAACCGCTGCTTTGGTTGGCAAGGTACACAAGGCGGGTTTGTCAGTAAGGTTCTCACACCTGCGTTCGACGCGATTCGGGCACAGGACCCGGCCGCAAAGATCGTCGCCCCTGGCTTGCACAATGCTACGAACTTCAACGACTGGATAGCCTATGAGAAGAATCACAAGCACTACCTCTGGAGAGCGTTCGACTTTATCGCCATCCATGCGTACGGCGAGGTCGGCGCCAACAAGGGCTGGATCGACCAGGCGGCTCAGTACAACGTGTGCACCGAGGATGGTCATTGCCCGGCGGGCTTCTGGATCACGGAGTACGGCAACTTCAAGGACGATGACTCCTTCTCAAACCCGAATTGCAAGAACCGCGAACGCTCGCCGGACCCGGGTGGCGAGGCGCTGGCCACGCTTCAGCACTGCTTAGACACCCCGAAGTGCAAAAAGGCCTTCTACTGGAATCTCAACGAGAAGGACGATTTCTGCGGTCTTGGAGTCATCGATGGAGCAGGCGCAGTAAGACCAGAATACCAAGGGTTCTTGAACTTCATGAAGGCCAATCCCGTCGACAGGCCTTGAGAAAGACCCGCCTGCGAAGCATCTTGGTCGTCCCGTCCTCACGGGGATGGTCCGCTCGCTGTTGAACGCGCCAGAGCGGCGGCTCGGATGCTGGGCGCTACGCGACCTCCTTTCGGCTGTCCAGAGTCTGGCGATCGAGCGCGCGGATGAATGCGGGGAGCTCGGTGATCTGCCGGCCTCGCCAACGTACACGTGCGAGTCGTACAGCCGGCCTTTCTCGACGGGCCCTACGAGCAGCTTCCGGAGGTGTCGATGATCAAACAGAAGGCCGCAGTGGTAGCGGCGGGGGTAGCCAGTGCCGACGAGGACGACACGGCACATGCTGAGTTGCTGGCGTTCAGCGCCGACGGCACCACTCTCGTCGCGGCACCGAGGATGATCCAAGCCTGGGCTCGGTCCGTAGGGCCTCACATGCCGCACGGGCCGTCGCGACTCAGCGCATGGCGGGTGGCGCACGCGGCTCTCCCGACGTGCTTGCGTTCCAGTCCGTTTCCGGGCGACAAGAACCGGCCGTGCTCCCGGTCGGCTCCCTCCGGGCGCGCGACATCTTTCCCGGGAAGGACGCATGACGCTCAAGAAGGTGCTCATCACTGTCGCGAAGACGGTCGTCACCGTCGCCATCTTCGTGTCGCTGTTCGTGGAGATCGGGGGTGGGACGGTCGCGGTGTCTCGCACGGGCTTTGCAGACGGCTCGATCTTCTACCGCGCGAATCCCGCCGCACCGGGCATCGTCGGACGCCTGAAGGCGCGCCTCACGGGCGCGGCGCTGCCCGATCCCTACACGCCCCTCCCGGGCGACCAGGTCTGCACGCTCGCGGTCGAGGGCGCCCCGGTGTTCGTTCGCACCGAGACGGGGGCGATCGTGAAGCTCCGCGCCCTGCACCATTGCGTGGACGGACACCTCGGGCTCGTCCTCGCCGGCCCTCGCGACGAGCGCAAGGTCCCGCTGGCGGACGCCACCGGCGCGACGGTCTGGGTGGAAAAGCAAGGCGTGCAGCGGGTGCCCATGACCGTCGGCGACCTCTGGGCCGAGGTGCGCGGGCTCGACCTCTCGGTCTTCCTGCCGTGGCTGCTGTTCGCCACCTTCATCAAGTTCCTCGGCATCATGGCCAACATCGTGCGCTGGCAGGTGCTGCTCGCGGGACAGGATCTCCACTTCGGGTTCGGGTGGCTCACCGCGAGCTACTTCGTCGGTCGCTTCTTCGGCATCGTCATGCCCTCCACGCTCGGCCTCGACGGCTGGCGGCTCTACGACACGATTCGCATCTCGCGGAAGCCGGTCGAGTGCACCACGGTGCTCGCCGTCGAGCGCGTGACGGGCCTCGTCGGGCTCCTGGCGTCCATCCTGCTCTTCATGCCATTCGCCGACCTGCAGGGTCGGGGCATCGCCGACGTCCTGCAGTCGATGGCGGTCCCCCTCGGCGCCGTGGTCCTGTTCGGGTTCCTGCTGCTGCTGCGGCCCGAGCTGTTCGCGCCGCTCATCAGGCTGGTGCCGATTGCCAGGCTGCGCCGTTTCCTCGAGAGCGCCATCCGCAGCGCGACGGCCTACTCGAGCAAACGCAGTGCGCTCGTCATCGCGCTGCTGTGCGCGGTCATCGGCCAGGTCACCACGATGACCATGTACTTCGGGAATGCCATGGCGCTGCAGGTCGAAGGGGTCACCATGCTGCAGGTCTTCTACGCCGCAGCGGTCATGACGCTCTTCACCTTCATCATCCCGACCGCCGCGGGGGAAGGCGTGCGCGAGTTCATGTTCGTCGATCTGCTCGGCGGCCGCATTCCTACCGCCAAGGCGTTCCTCATCGGGCACGTCGGCTTCTGGATCGAGAAGCTCCTCCTCTCCTTCCAGGGCGGCATCTTCCTCCTCTGGGCGCCCAAGTCGTATCAGCGCGTCACGCGGGAGGACCTCGAACGCCTGAAGGAGGAAACGGCGAGCGAGCAGGCGGCCCGCGTCACCGCCGCGTGACCGGGGCAGCGCGGCGCCGCGCCAAAACGGAAGGCGTGAAGGCGTGGATCGATCCAGAGGGATACCGGCGTTTCATCGCCGGGAAGCGACGCGCTTTCGAAGACGAGGTCGACAAGGAACTTGGAGCCCCGACGAGTGCGGCGAAGTGAACTGCCCCCGAGCCGGCCCACGTGCCCCTCGGGGAAGTTCGGGCCGTGCTGGAAACGGTCGTGCAGCCAGTGCGCGATCAATGCACGATAGACGTCCGTTTCAGCCTCATCCCTTCGCCCTTCTGCCAGGAGCCGCGCCTTCGAGCTCATGTGCGCACGGGCGAAGAGCTCTGGGGCGCCCGCATGCTGCACGACGTCATCGACCGCCCCAATACAGGTGCACGGCGCCCGCGGCGTGACGGGCGGTACGCCGCTCGAGTTCATGTACCGCGAAGCGCGCGACGCCGTCTCTACGACGGCCCGACGAGGTGCACCGCATGGTCGTCGCCCGCCGCCTGCCGAAGGACCCGGTCGCCGGCACGCCCTGGGCGCGACGTGGGCGCCGGTCAGGGGGGCGGGGGCTGCGCTTGCTCGGCGCGCAGGCGATCGAGCAGCGCCACGTAGGACTGCGGGCCGAGCGTGAGGGCGCCACGAAACGGCGTCTGCGTCTCGTGAATCAGGATCAGCGTCGAGCAGATGGTGGCCGCGAGCGCGCCCGCGATCACCCGGTGCGTGCGGACGCTCTCCATCCCGAACAGGTAGGTGAAGGCGACCGTGACGATGCCGAACACCACCAGGTAGCCCCACACGATGGCGGGAACGTTCCGGTTGGCGAACAGCACGCGCTCGCGTCGCGCCGTGCTGAGCGCATCCATCTGCTCGACGGTCGTCTGCCAGAGGGAGGTCTGCTTGTCGCCGTGCAGCTCGATGCCGAGCACGGCCGTCCACAGCCGGGCGTACTCGTCCCAGCCTTCCGAGCTGGCCTCGGCGCGCTCCATCGCCGGCCACTCGTCCTGGATCACGATGCGCAGGTAGTCGGCGAGAGCCGTGCGCAGGCGGGCGGCGTCCGCCGGCGAGAAGCCCTGCGCGTGCCGGCTCAGGTTGCCGGCGGCATCGACCTCCATCTCGAGGGTGTGCCTGACGTTCTCGAACTGCTCCCACGAGTCCACCAGCACGAACGCGAGGATGACGCCGTACAGCGTCGCCAGCACGGCGTAGGCGATCCCGGCGACCTCGTGCTGCTTGCGCAGGGCGTCCAGCGACACGCGACGTTCCACCACCACCAGGCCGAGGACGGCGAGCGTCACTGCCAGAACCAGGACGACGAGTTCGGTCAGCACGATTCCCTACCGCTCTTATTCACCCATTCCACGACGCTCGATAGCATCGCGGCTGCGAAAGGACGACGTGGGCGATCACGAATCGACGACGGGTGAGCGCGATCCGGCACGGAATGGGCCTGCCGTTCCAGGGGAGCCCGTGGCGGTCCCCGCGAGAGTGGGGTAGTCACGGGGCGCGACGCACTCGGAGGCGCGCCGGGTCTCCAGCACGCTTTGGGCGGGCCGCTTCACGGGTGCAGAGCAGGGAGATGACGAGGTCGAGTCTGGCGCTGGACCGCGGCGGGGTCCTCTGGGGCGCAGTGGCCGTTGCGCTCGCCCTCGCGCTCGGAGCGCTCGGCAGCGGTGGTCTGCGGTGGTTCGACGCGGCACTCGCCGGCTATCTGCTCGGGACGCTGTTCGCCATCTTCGGGACCGTTTACCGCTACCGCGTGTGGTTGCGGCGCCCGCCCACCGCACTGCTCAACCGCCGGGGATGGGAAGCGTTCCGGCGCGGGGGCGTGGGGAACGTCGCGCGTCTGCTCGGGCTGGTATCGACCAACCTCGTCGGGCAGGCGTTCATACGCCACCGCTCCACCTCGCGCTGGATCGCGCACCAGCTCGTCTTCTGGGGCTGCGTCCTGGCCGCGCTCGTGACCTTCCCACTCGTCTTCGGCTGGCTCCACTTCGAGTCGGTCGGCCAGGACGCCGTCACGGTATCGCGCCTTCGTCGCGAACGTCGCCGTTCTCGGCTTCGATTCCCACGGCATCGTCGGCTGGCTGATGTTCCACGCGCTCGACGTCGCCGCTGTCCTCGTCCTGGCGGGCGTCTTCCTGTTTCTCGGCCGCCGCGTTCGCGACCCCGGGGCGCTCGCGGTCGAGCGCGCCAACGACTTCCTCGCCCTCGCCGGCCTGTTCGCCGTGTCCGTGACCGGTTTGATGCTCACGGCCTCGGCGCTCTGGATGGGCGGCCGCTTCTACACGTTCCTGACCACCGTGCACGCCCTGACCGTGATCATGGGGCTGATGTACCTCCCGTTCGGCAAGCTCTTCCACATCTTCCAGCGACCCGCGAATCTCGGCGTGCAGTTCTACCGGCAGGCCGGCGCCGACGGGCCGCCGCAGCACTGCTGCGAGTGCGGCGCCGCGTTCGCCTCCGCGCTGCAGGTCGGGGATCTCAAGGACGTCCTGCCGCAGGTCGGATTCGACTACGCGCTGGCGGGCGGCGGTCACTATCAGGACGTCTGCCCGGCCTGCCGCCGGCGCCTGGTGGCGCTCGCGCAGACGCGACGCGTCGCGGGGTTCGGCTGATGGCCACGCCCCCCGCTGAGCGACGCGGAGCTGATCGCGCGCTACGGACCGCACCTCAACGAGGCGCCCCCGGGCGGATGGAACCAGGGCCTGGACGTCGACCGCGAGGTGAAGACGCATTGCTGCTTCTGCGGCCAGCAGTGCGGCATCATCCTCAAGGTGAAGGACGAGCGGGTGGTCGGGTTCGAACCCTGGTACGAGTTCCCCTTCAACGAAGGCAAGCTCTGCCCGAAGGGCGTCAAGCGGTACCTGCAGGGCGAACCATCCCGATCGCCTGCTCGAGCCACTCGAGCGTGCGCCGGACGCGCCGGGCGGCTTCCGGCCGATCGGCTGGGACGCCGCCCTCGATCGCGTGGTGGCCGAGATCCGGCGCATCCAGGGCGCCCACGGTCCCGATGCGTTCGCGATGCTCTCGGGCGTCTCGCTGACGAACGAGAAGTCCTACCTGGTCGGCAAGTTCGCCCGCCTGGCGCTGGGCACGGCCAATCTCGACTACAACGGCCGGCTCTGCATGGTCTCGGCCGGCGCCGCGAACAAGAAGGCGCTCGGCATCGACCGGGCGAGCAACCCGTGGAGCGACATCCGCCTGGCCGACGTGGTGTTCGTCGCCGGGGCGAACGTCGCCGAGTGCGCTCCCGATCACCACCAGCTACATCTGGCAGGCGCGCGACCGGGGCGCGACGCTGATCGTCGCCGATCCCCGCGTCACCCCGCTGGCGCGCACCGCCGACGTGTTTCTCGGCCTGCGTCCGGGCACCGATTCGGCGCTCATGGGCACGATCCTGCACGTGCTCATCGTGCGCGACTGGCTCGATCACGACTTCATCGATCAGCACACCGAGGGCTTCGCGGAAGCGGCCGAGGCCGTGCGCGACTACACGCCGGCCTGGGGCGCCCGCGTGACCGGCGTCCCGGCGGCGCGCATCGAGCGCGCCGCCGAGCTCTGGGGAACCGCGAGGACGGGTATGCTTGCTGCACGCGCGCGGGATCGAGCACCACACCAAGGGCGTCGAGAACGTCCTGTCGTGCATCAATCTCGGGCTGGCGACCGGCAAGTACGGCAAGCCCGGGTGCGGCGTGACGACGATCACGGGCCAGGGCAACGGCCAGGGCGGCCGCGAGCAGGGACACAAGTGCGACCAGCTGCCGGGCAATCGCGACATCACGAATCCCGAGCACCGCGCCTACGTCGCCTCCGTGTGGGGCTGCGACGTCGCCGAGATCCCGGGCAAGGGCAAGACCGCACAGGAGATCATGGACGCGATCCATGCCGGCGAGATCAAGGGCCTGCTCTCGATCTGCTTCAATCCCGCGGTCTCGCTGCCCGACACCACCTTCACCGCCGCGGCGCTGGACCGCCTCGAGTTCTATGCCGTCATCGACTTCTTCCTCTCGGAGTCCGCGCGACACGCCGACGTCGTCCTGCCGGGATCGCTGCACGAGGAGGACGAGGGCACCTCGACGACGGTGGAGGGACGCGTCGTCAAGATCAATGCCGCCATCCGCCCGCCCGGCAAGGCCCGGCGCGATTGGCAGATCCTCGTCGACCTGGCGCACCGGCTCGGGAAGGGCCGGTACTTCCCCTACGGCAGCACGCGGCAGATCTTCGACGAGCTGCGC
Source organism: uncultured delta proteobacterium (assembly GCA_963815115.1). Classification (GTDB taxonomy): domain Bacteria; phylum Desulfobacterota; class Binatia; order DP-6; family DP-6; genus CAVQLX01. The sequence goes on from CAWFFN010000009.1 coordinate 1,388,088, forward strand.
GTCGCCTCGCACGGCGGGACCGCCGACTACACCGGGATCACCTGGCAACGCGTCGAGGACGAGCTCGGCGTCTTCTGGCCGTGCCCGGCGGAGGGCCATCCCGGCACGCCGCGCCTGTTCGAAGGCGGGCGCTTCTACACCGACACCGGCCGAGCCAGGTTCCACCCCGTCCGCCATCGCCCGCCCGCCGAGGTCGTCGACGACGAGTTCCCGGTCTGGCTGACCACCGGTCGCGTCGTGAGCCAGTACCTGTCGGGGACCCAGACCCGCCGCATCGCGCCGCTGGTCGCGCAGTATCCGGAGCCACTGTGCGAGATGCATCCGCTCCTCGCCGCGCGCCACGGCATCCAGGACGGGGACGTGGTCCGGGTGACGTCGCGCCGCGGCGCCATGACCCTGCCGGCGGCGGTCGTCGAGACCATCCGGCCCGACACGGTCTTCATCCCCTATCACTGGGCCGGACGGCAGGCCGCCAATCAGCTCACCCATCGCGACCTCGACCCGATCTCGAAGATCCCGGAGTACAAGGTGTCGGCGGTCCGTATCGAGCGCGTGGGTCCGGGCGGTGCGGTGCGAGATGCGCGCGACCTGTCGCTGCGCACGGGGAGCGCGTCGTGACCCGTCTCGCGGGCGTCGGGGAGAAGATCTTCGTCATCGATCAGAGCCGCTGCATCGGCTGCCAGTCGTGCGTCCAGGCCTGCGGCGAGTGCGGCACCCATCGCGGGCACTCGATGATCCATCTGGACTTCGTCGACCGCGGCGCCAGCACGCAGACGGCTCCGATGGTGTGCATGCATTGCGAGGACCCGACGTGCGCCGAGGTGTGTCCCGCCGACGCCATCAAGCAGAACGAGGACGGCATCGTGCAGTCGGCGCTGAAGCCGCGATGCATCGCCTGCGCCAACTGCGTCCTGGCCTGCCCCTTCGGGGTCCCGAAGCTCCTGGTCGAGCTCAACCAGATGATGAAGTGCGACATGTGCTACGACCGCACCTCGCAGGACCTCGCCCCGATGTGCGCCTCGGTCTGTCCGAGCCAGGCGTTGTGGTTCGGGACGCGCGAGCAGTTCGCCGCCGGCCGCGCCGGCGTGCTCGTGAACGACTTCGTGTTCGGGCGCCAGGCCGTGCGCACCAAGGTCTACACGGTCGCGCGCGAGGCCGGACCGCTCGACGTGCTGGCGGGGCGGCAGGCACGAGCGTGGCAGGACGATCCCTTCGGCCTCGACGAGGAGGGCGCGCATGGCTGACGCGGACACCCCGAAGTGGCGGGTCGATTTCCCGTTCACGGCCGCCGGCGAGGACGACGTGACGCGCCGGGAATTCGCGCGCTATCTGGTGCTCGCGTCGGGGACGTTCGCCGCCGGCAGCGTCGGCGTCGCCCTGCTGACGACCCTGCGCCCGGTCAAGCGCGGCGCGCCGCGGGCGATCGTCGCCTCGCACGCGCTGCCTCCGGGCGCGACGTACCTGTTCCGTTACCCCACGGAGTTCGACCCGGCCATGCTGGTGCGCTTTCGCGGCGGTGATCTGCGCGCCTATAGCCAGAAGTGCACGCACCTCGGCTGTGTCGTCACCTGGGATCCGGCGAGCGAGCAGATGCTCTGTCCCTGTCACGAGGGCGTGTTCGACGCGCGCAGCGGGCTGGTCGTCGCCGGGCCGCCGCAGCGTCCGCTCGGGCGCATCGAGGTCGAGGAGCGGGCCGACGGCATGGTGTGGGCGCTCGGGGCGGGAGGTCGACTGATGGCCCGGGCGCGCCAGGTGTCCTCCGCGATCGGGATATTCGTCGGCGTGCTGCTCGCGCTGCAGGTCTTCCTGCTCTCGGTCGGGCTCGACGCCCTGCACGCGCACGACGAGCGGCTCGCGTGGACCGCGGCAGCGCTCTCGGTCGTGCTCGCCGCCGGGTCGGGCGCCTTCTACCGGTATCTGCGCTGATGGCGGGCGAGCCGGGTCGCGTCCCGCCCGCACCACCCGGGTCCGATCGGCGGCGACATGGCGGCGGTCCTGTGGGGCATCGCGCGCCGGCTCCAGCTGCCGGCCCTCGAGGCCCGTCATTCCCAGATCGGCGTCCTCGGTCTGTTCGCCCTGGTGAACGGCGTCATCTCCATCGGGCTGATGGCGATGGCAGCCTTGCTGACGGGCGCTCCGTTCATCTTCCCGTCGCTGGGACCCACCGCGTTTCTGCTCTTCTACACGCCGACCCTCCCCGCGGCGTCGCCGCGCAACACGCTCGGCGGGCATCTGATCGGCGCCCTCGCCGGCTATCTGGCGCTGGTCGTCTTCGGCCTCACGGAACGCGGCCCGGCGCTGGCCTCCGGGGTGGAGTGGGCGAACGTCGGCGCGGCCGCGCTGTCGCTCGGTCTGACCAGCGGCGCCATGGTCTGGCTGCAAGGTTCCGCACCCGCCGGCAGGCGCGACCACCCTCATCGTCTCGCTCGGCATCCTGCACCGGCCCTGGCAGCTCGCCGTGCTGATGCTCGCCGTCGCCCTCCTGCTCGTCCAGGGCTTCGTGATCAACCGCCTGGCGGGCATCGACTATCCGGTCTGGGCGCCGCGGCCGGGTCCGGCACCAGGCGCGCCGCCCGCGCGCGTCCCCGATCGGACGAGCGTCACCTGAGGCTCGTGCGGCCGCTCCGTGAGCGTGCCGCGATGCGGTCGACGCCGATCAGTCGAATCCTTTGTGCGACGATGGCGAGCACCTTCACTTCAGCGTATGTGGGAACGTTTCTCTCGTCGCGCTGCCGACACCGCGATCGGCCAATCGCGGGCGCGACGAGCGATATCCCGAGCGTGGGCTCGCAGCCTACCGAGCATCCGGCTCGTGTGGTGGCCGGAGCAGGAACAGGACCCTGCCTAGCGTGACGTGAGGAAGATGCTCCCACTGGAGGCGGTTGGGCGGTTTGCGCGCGCTGCGTCGTTTGACGTCTCACTCCGGCGCGCCGAAGTTGTTGGGCTCGAGAGCCTGGCGGGGGGTGAGCCCGAAGCCGATGTGGGTGCCGAAGACCGCCATTGCGAGCGCCTGGAATGCGGGCGGAGGTGTGATCGCGTTGGGCTGCTTCGTGGACACCACTTCGATCGTCGTCCGGCGGGCGGGCGAGTACATCGCGATCGACTCGTAGCCGGCGAAGCTGCCGGTTCCACCGATGAAGCCACCGGTCTTGACGAAGCCCAGTCCGTACTTCCATCGCCCCGGTCCGTTGTAGCCCCCTGCGAACTCGAACGGCACCGCATCCTTGTTCGCCGCCTTCCACACTGCCCGTTTGAGCAGCGCACCGGTCGCCAATGCCCGGGCCCACACGCGCATGTCAGCGAGTGTGGAGACCATGCCCCCGTGCGCCCACAGGCACGACGCCGGCAAGGGCGTGGCGTCATCCGAGGCCGTCGGCGCCTGCGTCGGGAAGGTCTCTCCGGTCCCGTACCCGTGGGTGAACGGCGCGCTCAGGCCGTTGCCCGAGGTTGGAAGGAGGGTTCGACGGAGACCCAGCGGCGTGGCGATGCGTTGCTGAAGCGCCGTGCTGAGATCCTGGCCGGTGACCAGCTCCACAACCCGGCCGAGCAGGTTGTAGCCGTAGTTGCTGTAAGACCATTTCGTACCCGGTGCCGCGATCGGAGGAGCCGTCGCCTCGATCGTGAGCAGCTCGTCGACGGTACAGCCGGTGGCGAGCTTCGCCTGGATGGCCGGGAGGGAGAAGCCATCCCCGAGACCGCTGGTGTGATTGAGCAGCTGTCGGATCGTGACCTGATCTCCGTTGGGGACAGCAGCGATCCACTTGGAGATGTGGTCATCGAGAGAGACCGTGCGCTCAGCCCCCGTTCGGACCCGCTCGGGTCAGTCGTCCTCACTGCCGTGCCCGTGAGGAAGCCAGGCGTCGACTCGCACTCCTGCTGGCCCCGGTCAAGCCAGCGTCCGCGAACGCCGAGCCGCTGCTGTCGCAACCGGCGCCGCCGTCGCCGCGCTTCCGCGTCTTCGCCGGTCGACCAGCTGGGAACGATAAACGCCCGTTTCGGCGAACGCTGACCGAATGCCCCGTTCTCAGACGTTCCTCTGGACACATCCGCCGTCTATTGCCACTGCTCGCGGTGTCGCACGCGAGTGGCGCCGCTTTCGGGGCGAATGCCGACGTCCGGCGGAAGCACTGGACGCTGGCCTCGGGCGAGGATCTCCTCCGTGAGTTCGATTCTCCTCTGTTTCTCGGTCCCTCGGCATCGTCAGCTGCGACGCGTCGGATTCGCCTACGGCGCCGGATAGACTGCTTCGATCATCGAGCTGCTCGACAGCACTTCGACCGACGCGCGGATGGAGCTCCTGCCACCGTCAACGGTGATCTCGCAGAAGCGATCGCCTGACGCGCCGTGGCCTGGCGCAGCTCGCGTTTCAAGCGGCGGGATGGTGAACCCCACGTGCCCGGTCGTTCCCCCGTTCAGATCGAAGACGTCGATCCTGGCGACGACGGTCTTGAGGCTCACGTTCGTCACCAGACAGAAGAAGGTCCCGTCGTCGTCTGGGATCACTGGTGGGGTGAAGATGGTCGTCGCGTGCGCTGCCGCGGCCAGGATCACGGGAAGCACGCTGGCAAGCACAAGTCTTGGGAAGAAGTTCATCAGACACATCCTTTCGGGCGCGCGGCGCCCGGCTTTGGTCTTGGTCCGCTGATCGTTCACGGAACCGTCTGGAGCTTGGAGAGCATCAGCACCACGGAAGGGCGCTCCCTTTCGGGGTAGCGGCTGCGAACGGAACCGCCGAGACGGTATCGGTCCGACGGGAGACATGGCGGCCCGTAGCAGCGCTGAGCCGACTGCGGTCAGGGTATGCCCCTACCGGCCGGTCCACCTTCGGGATCTATCGCGCCGTTCCCAGGAGAGCTCGTGGTCGTGGTCGAGGTGGCTACTGCGCTGAACCGGTCCTGCTGGACGTTGAAGCGCACGCCATCGGACTGCAGCCACACGGCGATCGCGTTGCCGTTCGCGTCCGCGCCGACGGCCGGATTGAAGGCGCTGCCGGCGTCGTCGGATTCGAGCAGCTGCGCCGCGGCGCCCCACCCGGAGCCCGGACCGGAACCTTGCGCGTAGCGGTTTGCGTAGATACTCCAATTCGTCCCGGAGCCAGTGTTCTGCACCCACACGGCAATTGCATTGCCGCTCGGGTCCATGGTGATCGCAGGAGCGACCGCTTCCCCGACATTGGACTCGACCAGCTGCGCACCGCCCCAGTAGTTCGAATCCAAGGTGTATCGGTTCGCCCGGATGTGTCCTGACTCAGCCCATACGGCCGTGGCATTGCCGGCGGGGTCGACGGCGACCTTGGCCGAAGTGATGGAGAGGGACAACCCATCGGATATCTGCAGCGGCGTACTCCACGAACCGAAATTATCGAAATAGTGGGCTGCCCAGACGCTCAGGAGCCCACCGAGACCGAGACCGTATTGCTGCCGCCACACCGCGATCGGGATGCCCGACTGGTCTGCCGCAATCTCGACATCGAAGGCTTCGACCCCCTCGGGCTGCGAGACCAAGACAGGTGGATCCCAGGTACCGAACAAGGACTGAAAACGGGTCGAGTACACGCCGAAGTGTTGGCCGTCGTACTGGGTCCATACAGCGAGCGCGTTGATATTGAGGGGGTCGATGACGACCTTCGGCAGGCTCGCGTCGCCGGGCCTGTGCTCGAGGAGTATCGGTGCACCCCACACGTCATTGAAGGAGTGCGCGGCGTAGATGCTGTAGCTGTTGCTCTCGATATCCTGCTGCGCCCACACGGCCCAGGCCGAGCCCTCCGGGTCGACCGCGATCCGGGGCGCTTGCGTATCCGTGAGCACGGACTGGAGGTATTTCGGCGCACTCCATCCAGAACCCGGAACAAAGCGGCTCGCCCGGATTCTCGGCGTCGTGCCGTCATGCTGCAGCCAGATGGCGTGCGCGATGCCATTTGGAGCGATGGCGACTCGGGGATACTGCGCATCGCCCGAGGCGATGGTTTCGATCAGCTGGAGCGTGCCCAAGCCAGAACCCGTTGTGTAGTTTCGCGCCCAAATGTTCGTGCGCGGCCCATCGGTCTGCACCCACACGGCGACGGCGTTGCCGTTCGCTGCAACGGCGATGTCGGCGCCCGTCGCGTTGCCCGGATCGTTCTCGATCGGTTCCGACGTGCCCCAGCCTTGACCATACGCATTCAGCGAGACCAGAACCCCCAGCGTTGCAATCCACCTGATGACGATTGCCAGCGCGCGCGTCATGACGAACCTCCCATTCTCCGTTCGCACCTCGTGTGCGGTCGTGGGACGCCGCTCCGGGCGCTCCCATGGGTCTCGCTCGCGCGTCTTCGAGTGGGGGCCGTCGTGCTCCGCGCGCGAGCTAGTGACGTGTCCGGACGCGGACGACCCGCGGCGGGATGCGCGCCGCGTGCACGGGTCGGCGGGCACACGGATGGTTCCACCCCCACCGCGTCACGCGGGGGACCGGACCAGTCAGCAGCCTGATAGACTGGTAGCGTGCATCCAGGCCGACGCGTATCGGTCTGCGCGGCCCCGTTCAGCAACGCTCCCTGTCGCCGCGCGGTACGCATCCTGGTGCTCATGCGCTACCCTTCGGGTAGCGGCCCGCTACCCGGTCGTCGTTCGTGCAACGCGCGGCGCGGTGCGCCGGCGAACCGAAGATCCGGTCGCTGCGACTACACCCGTACGAACGCCCGCAGCTTGCGAGCAGTGTCGCTGGCACCGAGCCGATGCCACACTCACCGTACGCGAGGCGGTGCGCGCGAGAGAGCATCGCTTCACTCGCCGACGCGCACCGCGGCGACGCCTGATGCCGGCCAGCCGTTCTCGGCGAGAGAATCCGGGGGGCGCACGGACCGATGCGCTCCTGACGATCTCGGCGACGTCGGGAACCGCAGCCTCTTCACGAAGTGCTCGTAGTGGTCTTGCGTCGAAGCGAGCCCCGCGGAGGCGCGCGAGCAGGACGAGGCGCCGGTGGCGGCGCGCAGAAGCCGCAGGCGGAGAGGGACGTCGTCTTCGATGTGCTCCTTTCGGCTGTCGGGTGAATCGGGACCCGAGTGGCCGATGTGCCACCCGGCGTCATATCCCCTACGCACGACACCGGATGGCGGATCACCCGCCGCCCCAAAATGCCCCCCGAGCGACTCGACGGTGCGGGTGCGCTCCGGCGCGATCGCGCCGGGATACGTGGGCCCGTCCATGGGCCGCGTACGAGAGCCTGGCCGAAAAACCGATGGTAACGTTCGCCGAAGGCGAAAATGGGCCGCGGGCGTTGACGCCAGCGGGAGGGAGGCAGTAGTCAGGGCCCCATGCCAGAGTACTCCGTCAACCCCGCCGGCGAGCGCTTTCCTCTTCCGGAGAAGAGCGAGTATGCGACCGAGCTCGCCCGGCTCGAGCAGCTCGCGAAGGCGGCCCGCGCAGAAGGCAAGGAAGTCGTGGTGGTCATGGGCGTCGGCTTCGTCGGCGCCGTCATGGCCGCGATCGTCGCCGACACGGTCGGCCCTGACGGGAAGCCGAGCAAGTTCGTGATCGGCTGCCAGCGCCCGAGCACGCGCAGCTACTGGAAGATCCCGATGCTGAACCGGGGTCTGTCACCGGTGAAGGCCGAGGACCCCGAAGTCGATCCGATGATCCGGCGCTGCGTCCTCGAGAAGAAGACGCTGACCGCCACCTTCAACCCCGACTGCCTCCAGCTCGCCGATTGCGTCGTGGTCGACGTCCAGTGCGACTACTCGAAGCGGAACCTCGGCAACATGCGCACCGGCGAGGTCGAGATGGGCGCGCTCGAGGCCACGCTGCGCACGATCGGCGACAAGATCGGGCCCGACTGCCTGACGCTCATCGAGACCACGGTCGCGCCGGGCACGACGGAGTTCGTCGCCTGGCCGATCCTGCAGCGCGCGTTCGCCGCGCGCGGCATCTCGTCGATGCCGGTGCTCGCGCACAGCTACGAGCGCGTGATGCCCGGCCGGGAGTACGTCGCCAGCATTCGCGACTTCTGGCGCGTGTGCAGCGGCTGCGACAAACCCGCGCGCGAGCGCGTGGTCAAGTTCCTCACCGAGGTGCTCAACACGAAGAAGTTCCCGCTCACCGTCCTCGACCGGCCGATCGAGTCGGAGACGGCGAAGATCGTCGAGAACTCGTACCGCGCCACCACGCTCGCGTTCCTGAACGAGTGGAGCCTCTTCTCCGAGCGCAACGGCGTGGACCTCACGAAGGTGATCAAGGCCATCAAGGTCCGGCCCACGCACAGCAACATGATCTTCCCGGGCCCCGGCATCGGCGGCTACTGCCTGCCGAAGGACGGCGGGCTCGGCTACTGGGCCTACAAGCACATCCTGGGATTCGACGACGGCGACCAAGTGTTCAAGATGAGCACCACCGCCATCGACGTGAACGACACGCGCGGGCTGCACGTCGCCACGCTGACGCGCGACGCGCTCCGCAACATGGGGCGCTACATCGCCGGCGCCGAGGTGCTGATCTGCGGCGCCAGCTATCGGCAGGACGTCGGCGACACGCGGTACAGCGGCTCCGAGGTGGTCGTGCGTCGACTCACCGAGATGGGCGCCGACATGCGGGTGCACGACCCCTACGTCGAGCACTGGTTCGAGTTCGAGGAGCAGGACACGTACCCGTCGCCGGGCCATTCGCTCGCGCGCTTCTTCCGCAACCAGGCGAACCTGACCGAGCTGCGCGTGCAGTCCGACCTGAAGGCGGCGCTCCACGGCGTCGAGGCGGTCATCCTCGCCGTGCCGCACGAGCCCTACCTGGCGCTGACGCCGGAAGAGGTCGTCGAGATGGCGGGCGGCCCCCTGGCCGTGATCGACTGCTTCGGCATCCTCGACGACGACAAGATCCGCCGGTTCTTCGAGCTCGGCTGCGAGGTGAAGGGCCTGGGTCGCGGGCACATCCAGCGCCTCAAGCAGGAAGTGCACGAACGGTAGGTCGGCCGCCCGCACGCCTGCATCTCGACCCCCGGGCCTGACACCGCGCCCCACCGCGTGCTACGAGCCTCGCATGCCGGAGCCCGTGCTGCTGATCGACCGCGCCGACGGGGTCGCGACCCTGACGCTCAATCGCCCGCAGGCGCTGAACGCCCTCTCCCGCGAGCTGCGCCGGAATCTGCGCGACGCCTTCGCCGACCTGCCGCGCGCGGGCGACGTCGACGTGCTCATCCTCACCGGCGCTGGCCGGGCCTTCTGCGCCGGGCTCGATCTGAAGGAGCTGGGCGGAGAGACCTCGAGCCAGGGCGAGATCGCGTCCGCCATCGGCGGCGAGGACAGCCTGCTCGACGTCATGGGGCGCTGCCCGATTCCCATCATCGGCGCGATCAACGGCTTCGCGATCACGGGCGGCTTCGAGCTGGCGCTCGGTTGCGACGTGCTGATCGCGTCCACCGAGGCACGCTTCGCCGACACGCACGCGCGCGTCGGCATCATGCCGGGCTGGGGACTCAGCCAGAAGCTCTCCCGAGCGATCGGCATCTCTCGCGCCAAGGAGCTGTCGCTCACCGGCAACTACCTGCTGGCCGAGCAGGCGGCGGCGTGGGGCCTGGTGAACCGGGTGGTCGCCCCGGCCGAGCTGCTTCCCGCGTGCCGCGCGCTGGCGCAGGACATGCGCTCGTGCGCGCCGGAGGTGGTGCGGGCGTACAAGCGCGTCATCGACGAGGGCTTCGCGACCACCTTCGCCGACGGCCTCCGCATCGAGGCGGTCGCCAACCGGGAGCACGCGCGCGCCCTCACGCCGGACGCCATCGCGGCGCGGCGCGCGAGCGTGCAGGCCCGCGGGCGCGATCAGTCGAAGAAGGTCACGCCGCCAGGGGCTTGAGCGGCAGCACCGGCAGGCGCTGCAGCGTCTGGGTCACCGGATCGGGCGCGCTCCTAGCGCACGACGACCGCCCCGCCGTCCTTGCGCGGATCGCCGACGGCCCGCGGCGTGCCGTCGGCGCCGAGCGCGACGGCGGAGATCGCGCCGAGGTTGGGGTACACGCGCACGGGATGGCAGTAGCGGGCCAGCTCGTCGCGCGTCGCCTCCGGCACGCCCGGCTCGGCGAGGAGCACGGCGGGCGTTCCCTGATCGTGGATGCGCGGAGCCGTCACGGCGGTCTCGACGTCGTGCCCGAACGCCACGACGCCGAGCAGCACCTGGAGCACGCCCGAGATGATGAAGGGACCGCCCGAGCCGCCGACCACCAGCTCCGGGCGTTCGCCGTCGAGGACGATGGTCGGCGACAGGCTCGACAGCGGGCGCTTGCCCGGCGCGATGCTGTTGGCGGCGGAGCCGACGAGACCGTAGACGTTCGCCACGCCGGGTGCGACGGCGAAGTCGTCCATCTCGTTGTTCAGCACGATGCCGGTGCCGCCGGCCATGATGCCGGCGCCGAAGCCGGTGTTGATGGTGGTCGTCAGGGCGACCGCGTTGCCCTCGCCGTCGACCACGGACACGTTCGCGGTGCCGGCGTCACGGGCGAGCGTGGTCTCCGCCTCGGGACACTGGCGCGCGCTCATCTCGGCGCGCAGGCGGGCAAGCCGTGCCGGCGCCAGGAGCGCGGCGACCGGAACGGAGGTGAATTCGGGATCGCCGTACCAGCGCGCGCGGTCGGCGAACGACTGCACCATCACGTCGGCGAGGAGATGCAACCACCTCGCCGGCTCCGCGGCCAGGGCGGCGGGATCGTCGCCGGCGAGCAGGCCGAGCGCCTCGAGCACGATGCCGCCCGAGGCGGGCGGCGGAAAGGCGATCACCGAGCGGCCGCGGTAGCGCGCGACCAGCGGCTTCCGCCAGCGCACGCGGTAGTCCGAGAGGTCGCGGGCGGTCAGCACACCGCCGCGACCCTGCACCGTCGCGACGATCGCCGATGCGACGGGGCCGGCATAGAAGGATCCGGCGCCGTGGGCGCCGATCGCCTCCAGCGTGCGGGCGAGGTCGGCCTGGACGACGCGGAAGCCCGGTCCGGGCACCTGGCCGTCCGGCTGCAGGAACACCGCGCGCAGGCCGGGGTCACCCTGGAGCAGCGCACGCGAGCGCTCGATCTGCTGGCGGAGGTGCGGCGCCTGGTCGAGCGCGAAGCCGTCGCGTGCCAGCCGGATCGCCGGCGCCAGCACGGTGGCGAGCGGCAGGCGGCCGAAGCGGGCGTGCAGGGCCTCCCAGCCCGCCACCTCTCCGGGGACCGCGACGGCGAGCCCGCCCCGTTGCAGGCGCTCGGGGTGCGGCACGCCGCTCTCGAGATAGCGGTCCTGCGTGGCGCCTGCCGGCGCGCGCTCGCGAAAATCGAGTGCGAACGACGTGCCGCCGGCGAGACGGCCGAGCGCGAAGCCGCCGCCACCGACGCCGCACGACGACGCGTGCACGATGCAGCCCGCCGCCGCCGCGGCGACGGCCGCGTCCACGGCACTCCCGCCGAGCCGCAGCACTTCCGCGCCGGCCTCGGCGGCGAGGCGGTGCTCGGCGGCGACGGCGCCCACGCGGGCGTCGGCGGCCAGCGGGCACGCGAGCAGCAGAGCCAGCCAGATGGCGAGACGAAGCACCCTCGGGCTGGTATATCGCCGGTCCAGCAGCGGCAAACGCTTGCCGCTTCGGCCGCGTGTGCTAAGGGGGCGTCGAGCGATGGCGAAGCCGCCCCGGAGGCGACAGGGCGCCCAGCCCTACGGGGAGAAGGAATTCTACCTCGAGGAGTTTCGCGGGCGCAGCGTGCTCATCGCCGTCGCGCCGGCGACGGTGGCGAGCCGGGCGTCGCTCAAGTCACTGGGCGCGGCGGTGGCGGCGCTGGTGCGCAACGACACCCTCGTCGTTCTCTGGTGGCCGCACGTGGTTCCACACTCCGAGCGGCGTCTCCTCGCCGCGCTCGGCCGGGGACCCCGCAAGGTTGCGCGCGGATACCGCAAGCGTCGGCGCGTGCGCCGGCGCCGCCTGCCGTCGCCGGTGCTGCGCGTGGGGAACGGTGCGCTCGACCTGCCGCGTAACGCCGCCGACCTGCGCAGCGCCATGTGGTCCCGGCTGCGGACGGGCGGGCTGTGCGTGCTCGCCGTGAGCGGCCTCGCCGTCTTCCCGCGGCATCCGCTCGAGCTCGCGGTCGCGCTGCGCGTGCCCAAGGCGGTGCTGGTCGACCCCCGGGGCGGGCTCGACGCGGAGGGCGGCCGCCTCTCCTTCGTCGACGAGAACGTGCTCGAGACCGTGCTCCTCCAGGGTCAGGCCGAGTGGACCGGGCTCGGGGACCGCCGCGCCCTCCTGGTCGCCGTGCGGGAGGCGCTCGAGAGCGGCGTCGAGCAGGTGAACCTCTGCCCGCCCGATGGCGTGACCGAGGAGCTGTTCAGCTACACCGGCTCGGGGACGCTGTTCACCGAGGGGGACTACACGCGCGTCGGCCCGCTCGCGCTCGACGAGTACGAGCAGGCGGAGCGCCTGCTCGAGCGCGGCGCGCGCGAGGGCGTGCTCAAGCTCCGCTCCACCGACGAGGTCGCCCGGGTGCTGGGCGCCGGCTTCGGCGTCACGGTGTGCGGGCGCCACCTGGCGGGAGTGGCCGGCCTGCTCACGGCGCCGTACGCCGAGGAGCACGCGGGCGAGATCGTGGGCCTCTACACCATCAACCGCTTCAAGGGAGAAGGGCTGGGCGACCGACTGGTGGCCCGCATCGTGCAGGAAGGGGAGGCCCTCGGCCTCGACTTCGTGTTCGCCTGCACCGTGGACGAGCACGCGCAGCAGTTCTTCGAGCGCCAGGGCTTCGTCCGCGTCGGTGCCGACGACGTGCCACGGAGCAAGTGGGTGGGCTACGACGCGCGGCGCCGGCAACGCGTGGCGGTCCTGCGCGCGACGCTGCCCGCCCGTGTCTCGGCGGCGGATCGCGCCTCGTGAGCGCCTGGCTGCGCGCCCTGGGGGCGCTCGTGCTCGGGCTCGGGCTCGGGACCGCGGCGGTCGCGGGCTGGCACTTCACGCGCGACACCCAGTTCGCGGAGATCCTGGCGGCGTACGAGCGTCACCCGGAGCACGCCCTTTTCCAGGCCGATTACTGGATCGCCGCCGCGCGCCACTACGGCCTGCTGGCGCTCGTCGTGGGCTCGTTCCTCTTCGGCCTCACGGCGGGCAGCGTGCTCCTCGGACTGGGCGAGGTGCTGCGCCGCGTGCCCCGTCGCTGATCGGGAGCGGCAAAAGAAAAGGCCGGATGGACCCGGGGTCCATCCGGCCGATGGGCACGATACGGAACGCGTCAGGCCGGGCGCTTGAACAGGGTCTGCATCTTCATCGCCAGACCCATGTCGCCGGAGATCTTGAGCTTGCCGCTCATGAACGCCATCTGCCCGTTCAGCTTGCCCGTGGTCATGTCGACATAGTCCTGCGCGGACATCGACATGGTCATGTTCGCCGACGGCGCGGTCCCCTCGTGGACCTCGGCCTTGCCGTCCTTGATGTTCACGTACCACTGACCGCCGTTGTCGCCGCTCAGGTTGAACTGGATGGTCGAGTTCATGCCCTTGGCGGCGTTCGCGTCGAGCTGGTTCGGCATCTCTGCGAAAATATCCTTGGGGGTCATTCCGAAACTCCTCCTCTCAATGGGTGGTGGGGGCTGACCGGCTTAGGTAGGCTAGGAGGGCGGAGCTTGTCAAGGTATGGAGCCGTTGCTCGAGAGGCTGCGGGCGCGCCTCGCGCCGCACGGTCTGAATCTCGTCGGCATGGCCGAGATTGCGGCATACGACGCCGTCGCTCCGCCCGCCTGGGCGGTGGGCCCGCGGATCCGCGATGCCCGCACGGCGGTGGTGATTGGCAGCGGCGGTGGTGCGTTCTGGGCCGCGTTCCAGCGCCACCTCGACGACGACCCAGCGGCCGCTCGCCAGCCCGATCCACTCGATGCCTTCACCCGGCACGTGGTCACCCAGGCCATCGCGCCGTTGCGGGACCAGCTCGGCACCGGCGCGCGCCTCGTCTACCCGTTCGAGTGCCACGTGGTGCCGGTGTCGTTCATGCACCTCGCGGAATGCGCCGGCCTGGGTCGGGCAAGCCTCCTCGGCGTGCTCGTGCATCCCGACTACGGGCCGTGGATGGCGCTGCGGGCGGCGATCCTGCTGCCCTTCGCGCTGACGGCTCCGCGACCGGCCGACGGGTTCGATCCGTGCCCCACGTGCGTCGAGCGTCCATGCATCGCGGCGTGCCCGGTCGGTGCCGTGGGGCCTGCCGGCTGGGACGTGCCGCGGTGCATCGCGCATCGCGTCTCTCCGGCCGACGGCTGCGGCACCGGCTGCCACGCGCGGCTCGCCTGCGTCTACGGCCGTGAGCACCACTACCCGCCCGACGCGCTCGCCTTCCACCAAGGCTACGCCCGGGGGGCGATCGGAGCCGCGCCCGGGCCCCCCAACGAATCTCCTGAAACCCCCGCTCGCTAGGTGTCCTGTCCGACCCACCCGAGGGTCGGCTCGATCGCCCTACGTCGGCCCACCGACCCGCCGGGCGAAGCGTCAGTCGACGAATGCTCCCGATGGTGAGCCCTTGATCCGTGCACGCAGCTCGAGCGGACCGTTCAGGCGCGCCTCCCGGAAGGCGGCCTCCCAACAACTGCCCTCCGAGCTCTGCAGCTGCACCAGGACTGGCAGCTCCGCCGGAAGCGGCGCGAGACCGACGCTCGGCCCCTTCGCGAGGATCGACAGCTCGGCCCTCTTGCGGTCGCCCGCCTCGAGATCCACCGAACGAACACCGTCGGACGCGCCAGACCGGTCGGTATAGCGATAGCCGTTGCGCTTGGGGATCCAGCAGGGCTTGCCGCCGCACGAGCCGCCAGCCGGGACTTCGAGACCGGCCAGGAGGCTGAGCCCGAAGAACGGTTCGGTCTCGAACACGCACAGCTGGTAGGAGGTGTCCGAGCGCGGATCGCCGAGCTCGCCAATCGCGATGCCGGTTTCGGGCGCCAGTTGCCAGGCGACCACGTCCTTCTTGTCGTGCGGATCGTCACGCAGGCGAAGGGTGGAGCGCCCGGAGCCGAGCGAGGAGCAGGAGAATGCCGGCCGCGCGACGCAGCCCTCGAAGAAGTCGCACTGCGAGCAGGGTCCGCACTCGACGGGGGTCGCCCCGAAGCAGAATCCGTCGTCGCAAGCGTCACCGGTCGTGCATTGGTTGAAGTCGTCGCAGCTGGTCCCGTCGGCCACGACCTCGCCCCGACAGAAGCCGTCGACGCACGTGTCATCCGTCGTGCATTGGTTGAAGTCGTCGCACGGACCATCGATCGGGACGGTCTGGCAGCTGCCACTCCCGTTGCATGTCGCCGACGTACAGGGCCCTGAGAAGCCGCAGGGCGTGCCCTCGGGAGCGACCGAGTCGCAGCTGGCCGAACAGCAGTCGAAGTCGAACTGGTTCCCGTCGTCGCACACCTCACCAGGGTCAAGCGCGCCGTTTCCGCAGCGACTGCCTGTGACATTGATCGGATACGGGAACGTGGAAATCCCGCATTGGGCCACGGCGGTGAAGGCGCGCCCATCCGGAGCGACAGTTCCGGACAGGGTCACTGCGCTTCCGCAGAATGACTGGTCGGAGCCGCTCATCGTGAACGCACCGCTGGTCGAATCGATCGTGCCGGCCAGCTGGAGTGACAACACGGAGCAGGGAGGGGACGACGTGGCGAGCATCGAACCCGTCTGCGTCAGGCCGAGCGTGCAGCTGACGACGATCGGCGGCGACAGGGTGCTGAGGGTGGTGAACCAGAGCCCGCTCGCGTTGATGGTGGCATTCGCCGGCGGCGCCATAATCCCCAGGAGCAGCGTGACGGCAATTCCAGCTAGCGGCTTCGTGCGGTCCGTTCGCTCGTCCATGACGCCTCCGTTGATCGGGTCCCAGTGCCAGGAGATCGACCCCGCTCGCCGCGAGTACACCAGTACAGGAGTATCCTCATATAGCACTCGCGCATCAATATCAACGGTCTAGCATATTATTTGGACAGTCGCAATCTCAGATTGGCCCTGCAATGGCTTCTTTCGTGCAGAGGGTGTGGCGACCTGTCGATGGATCGCTCGCGCCGCGGTGGATGCATCTTTGATTGGTGCTCCGACGCCGCGCGGGGCGCCGGACACCGCAGCAGCAGCTATCCCAGCGCCTCCACGAACCCCCGCGCCAGTGCCG
The DNA here is from genome assembly GCA_963815115.1 of uncultured delta proteobacterium. Taxonomy (GTDB): domain Bacteria; phylum Desulfobacterota; class Binatia; order DP-6; family DP-6; genus CAVQLX01. The sequence continues at coordinate 1,404,170 of CAWFFN010000009.1, forward strand.
GTGCCCGTCCCTCGTCGTGCTTCAGGAAGACGTACACCCGTCCCCATCCCTCCACCGCACGCAACCGCGCCGCCCAGTCGGTCAGCTCTGCGGGCTCGTAGTCGCGCCGGAGCCGGACGTAGCCGAAGGGCGCCGTACGCACGAGCGGCGTGTCGAGGTCGTCGGTCTGGGCGATGCAGAGGGCGGCGCCGTGCGCTCGCAGCAGCGACCAGGTCGCGTCCTGGAACCATGACTCGTGCCGGAACTCGAACGCCGGCTCGGTGCCGGGGGGCAGCGCGATGAGGAAGGTCTCGAGCCGGGGCAGATCGGCCTTCAAATTGGGTGGGAGCTGGAAGAGCAGGGGGCCGCGCTTGTGCTCCAGCGCCTCGCTGCGCCGCACGAACTCGCGCGCCGGCTCGGCGGCTTCCTTCAGACGCAGCCGGTGCGTGATCTGCTGCGGTGCCTTGAGCGCGAAGCGGAAGTGCGCCGGCGTCTGCGCCGTCCAGGAGGAGAGCAGCGCCGGGGCGGGCATGCGGTAGAAGGTGTTGTTGATCTCGACGGTGGGGAAGACGCCGGCGTAGAAGCCCAGCATGCCGGCGGCAGGGAGCTTCTCGGGATAGAACGGCCCGCGCCAGGCCGGGTAGCTGAAGCCGGACGTCCCGACGAGGAACTCGGTCGGCTGGGTGCTGTTCGCCACGGCGCCTCGCTCACGGCTGCTCGCGCCCCAGGCGGCGATAGATCGCGAGATGGCGGATGGCCTCGTGGCGGCGTCCGGCGCGCTCGTAGAGCAGGCTCAGGTTCCAGTGCGCGTCGGCCAACGTCTCGTCCGCCTGCACCGCGGCTTCGTAGCACGGCAGTGCCTCGCCGGCACGCTCCGCGTCCTCGAGCACGACGCCCAGGTCGTACCAGGCGAGCGCGCAGTGGGGTTCGTGCCGCAGGGCCTCGCGGAAGTGGGACTCGGCTCCGATCAGGTTGCCCGCGCCGTGCAGCAGCCGCCCGAGGTTGATGCGGGCGACCACGTGGGCGGGATCGAGGTCGAGCGCGTGATGGTAGGCCGCGCGTGCCTCCAGCGGCGAGGCGTCCTCGATGTCCATGGCGAGGTCGCACCACTGCTCCGCGCTGAGGTTCGGCAGCTCGGCTGCACGTGCCGGCTCGCGCAGCTGGGCGAGCCGGCCCGCCGGTGGCTCGAGGCGGTCGGCGTCGAAGTTGAAGAGGAACTGGCCCGACTCGGGACTCCAGCGTCGCGTCCCGTCGCACGCGACGACCCGGTCGCCGTCCCGGAAGACGCTGAGGCGGGTGAGCGGACGATCGCCGAGCTGGCGGCGCAACGAGCGCAGGGCGCGGCCGATGCGACCCAGCGGCACGTGCTGGTCGAGCAGCGCGCGTGTCGTGCGCAGGAGCACCAGGTCGAGGAAGTCGAAGCAGAGTCGCCCGCGGCGATCCCGCTCGGGTGCGACCAGCCCCGCCCGTACACACTGCCGCAGGCGGCCGGGGGGCAGACCAACGATGCGCGCGGCCTGCGCGGTGTCGAAGCGTGCCTGCGCTGCCGCCCGTCCCCGCCCCGCCACGCTACTTCTTCTTGCCGCCCGACCGCGCCGCCCTGGGCGCCTCCTCGCCGGCCGCCCGCCGCCGTCCCTCGACCGCCTGCACCGGCCGCGGCGTGGAACGACCGCCCTCGCGGCTCAAGCTCTGCTTCAGCGCCTCCATCAGATCGATGACCTTGGCCTGCGCGGGCTGGACCGCCGGCACCGCCACCTCCTCGCCGGCGACCTTCCTGTCGACCGCCTCCTGCAGGCGCTCGCGCCAGTGGTCGTGATACTGCTGCGGCGCGAACCCGTCGGCGGCGAGCTGCTCGATCAGCTTGCGAGCGAGGTTGGTCTCCGCCGGCTTCACCGTCGCCTTCGGCCCGCGCTCGATCTCGTCGAAGGCGCGCACCTCGTCGGCGTAGTAGAGCGTGTGCAGCGCGAGGCCCTCGTCGAAGGGTCGGATCAGGACCAGGCGCTCCTTCCCCCGCGAGACGTGCTGCGCCAGCGCCACCATGCCGGTGTCGCGCATGGCCTCGGCGAGCAGCTGGTACGCCTTGTCGCCGGCCTTGTCCGGCCCGAGGTAGTGCGTGTCCTGGAAGTAGACGGGATCGACGCCGGCCAGCGGTACGAACTCCTGGATGTCGATCGCCTGGCTCGCCGCCGCCTCCAGCGCTTTCAGCTCTTCGTCCGTGAAGAGCACGAACTGGTCCTTCGCCACCTCGCGGCCCTTCACCAGTTCGCTGCGCTCGACGACGCGTTCGCAGCGCGGGCACCAGGTCTGCTGCTTGATGCGAGACTTGCATACCCCGTGAATGAGGTTGAACGACGGTTGCTCGGAATGGGTGGCGACGTAGAGACGTACGGGAATGGACACCAGCCCGAAGCTCACCGTCGCCGACCCGATCGCGCGTGCTGGCATGGCAGCCAGGAAAAGCCCAGCAGGCTGGGGTTGTCAAACCTCGATCGTGATGCGCCAGCACGGTGCCTCGACGGCGACCGCGGAGACGTGATGCCCCACGGCCTCGGCCGCACGCGGGATGTCGCGCGCGGCCTGCGCGTCGTCGACCAGCAGCTCGAGCTCCTCGCCGCGGGGCAGGGTCTCCAGCACGACGCGTGCTTTCGCCCACGAGAGCGGGCAGCGGACGCCGCGCAGATCGAGCGTTCGTCGTGTGGGCCGGGGGTCGTCAGCGCCGCGTGGGCCATGCGCCGCCATGACGGTCCAACTACTCCCCGCGTGGGACGAGGACAATGGTCGCGCCGCTGGACCGGCCGCGACGGTCCTCTCCCGGACGGGATGAAGCCGCGCGAGCCGAGCACGGCAATGCCGGTCCTGCTCGCCGGACTCTTCCTCCTGGCCGCAGCCTGCAGCGGACCTTCTCCCCGGCCGTCGTCCCCGGATCTCGTGAACCTGGCGGCGGTCGACCCCACCATCCAGCTCGATCTGCGCTACGCCACGACCGACAACTTCACCGGCGTCGCTCTCTATCCGGTCGCGCGCTGCCTGCTCCGCCGCGATGCCGCCGACCGCCTCGCCCGCGTGCAGCGTCGCCTGCGCGCCGACGGATTCGGCCTCCTCGTCTGGGATTGCTACCGGCCCCTGTCGGTCCAGGAGCGCCTCTGGGCGCTGGTGCCCGACGAGCGCTACGTCGCGCGGCCGGAGCGTCGCGACGGCCGGCCCCTCGCCGGATCGAAGCACAACCGGGGCGCGGCCGTGGATGTGACGCTGGTGGACGCGACGGGCAAGAAGCTCGAGATGCCCACCGGCTTCGACGACTTCGGCGAGCGCGCCCACCGCGGAGCGTCCGCGGTGCCGGCGGTCGCGCGCGCGAACGCCGCACGGCTCGAGTCCGCCATGACGGCCGAGGGCTTCGAGCCGCTGGCCACCGAGTGGTGGCACTTCGACGCGCCGGGTTGGCAGGTCTACCAGCTCCTCGACGTGCCGCTGCAGTAGACCGGCGCCCGCGCATTTCATTGCCTCGGCTCGCAGATCCAGTGCATGACACGGTGCGCAGGAGGTCGTCGTGTCGAAACCGCTCTCACCCGCAATGATCCTCGAACTCGCGCGCGCCTTCATGGGCTCGAAGGTGCTCCTCGTCGCCGCGAAGCTCCATCTCTTCGACGAGCTGCGCGACGGCCTGCTCACCGGGAGCCAGATCCGCGAGCGCCTCGAGCTCCATCCCCGCGCCATCCCCGACTTCCTCGACGCCCTGGTCGCGCTCGGCATGCTCGCTCGGGAGGGCGACGGTGCCGCAGCGCGCTACGCGAACACGCCCGAGGCGGCGCGCTTCCTCGTCCGGACGAGCGAGGACTACATGGGCGGGGCGCTCGAGATGTTCAACGATCGCCTGTTCCGCTTCTGGAGCGACCTGGAGGAGGCCCTGCGCACCGGCAAGCCGCAGAACGAGGTCAAGCACGCCGGCGCCTCGATGTTCCAGGAGCTGTATAGCGAGCCGGCGCGCCTCGAGCAGTTCATGGCCGCGATGAGCGGCCTCTCGCGCCCCAACTTCGTGGCGCTCGCCGAGCGGTTCGACTTCGGTCCCTACCGCACGCTGTGCGACGTGGGCGGCGCGTCCGCGGTGCTGTCGTGTGCGGTCGCCGCGCGCCATCCGCACCTGCGCTGCATCTCGTTCGACCTGCCACAGGTGGAACCCATCGCGCGTGCCGCCATCGCGCGCCGCGGGCTCGCCGACCGCGTCACGACCCGGTCCGGCGACTTCTTCCGGGATCCGCTGCCGCGCGCCGACGTGATCACGATGGGCATGATCCTGCACGACTGGAACCTCGACAAGAAGAAGGGGCTGATCCGGGCCGCCTACGAGGCGCTCTCCCCTGGCGGCGTCTTCATTGCGGTGGAGCACCTCATCGACGACCAGCGCCGGGAGAACGGGTTCGGCCTGCTGATGTCGCTCAACATGCTGATCGAGTTCGGCGACGCCTTCGACTTCACGGGTGCGGATTTCCTCGCCTGGTGCTCCGAGGCCGGCTTCCGGCGCTGCACGATCCTGCCGCTCGGCGGTCCGGCGGCCGCGGGCGTCGCGTACAAGTAGGTACCGGCAGCGAGGCTAGGAGAGCGACCCGAGACGTCGTCTCGGGTCGAGACGGAGGGCGAGGATCAGACTCGATGAACCGTGCGTTCGTCGTGCCGCGAGCGGCGAAGCCGCCGCGGCAAACGTCTCGGGTCTCCCTCCTGATATGGAACGACCCGTCAAGCGTACCAACGTCCTCATTGATTCTGCACGCGGTTGCGGCGACGGAGCAGAGCGAGCGACGGTCGAAGGGCAGCATCGACGGTTGATCACGCTGATATTCGCGGATCGGCCCCGAGGGCGCGCCAGCATAATCGTGATCCGTCGGGAGCTGCCTCGGACTAGTGTCGCGGGTCTGGCCAGGGGCCTGTCGCATAGGAGGCACGAGGATTCTCCTTCCCGTGAGCCCTCCGACCCCCGCTCGCTCTGCTCGTCCCCGCCGCCTCATGTGTCGTTCGTCCTCTCGCCCTGGTTACGCCGCGTGGGAAGCTTCGTCCTGCTCGACCTGGACCCCGATCGCCCACACGAAGCCCAACAGCTCGCGGCCGACGGCGGTGATGACCTTGGGGATCGGCTTCCCCTTCCCGCTGAGATGGCGGTAGCGCGCATGCAGCCGATGTTGTGCCGTCCAGGCGATCGCTTTGGTCTCCTCACTGAGCCCACGCTGGCGGACGCGCAGGGTGTGCCCGACCGCCGGGCGATGCCGATAGGCATGGGCCGCCTCCATCAGGATGCGGCGCAGGTGGGCATTGCCCGTCTTGGTGATCGCCCCGCGCCGCGTCTTGGGCCCGCTCGAGCGCTCGCGCGGGACGGCCCCGCTGTAGCCCATGAGCGCGCCGGCGTGTGCGAAGCGGGAGAGCTGGCCGACCTCGGTCACGATCGTCACGGCGCCGAGCGCCGCGATGCCGCGCAGCGCTTGGAGGGCCGCAATCACGGCCCGCTGCGGCGCGGGGGCTGCCGCGACCACGGCGGCGAGCGCCCGTTCGAGGCGGGCGATCCGCTCGGTCGCATGGTCGACCTCGTGGCGGTAGTCCACGAGCGTCGCCTCCTGCGCGGGCGCCTCGAAGCGCACGGTGAGCAGCCACGCGCTGTGCTTCGCGCCCCACGCCTTGCGACCGGCGGGGGCCCGGCGCCCGTGGCGCAGCAAGAACTTGCTCAACCGATGCCGCGCGCGCAGCTGGTCCTGCTTCGCCGCTTCGCGGGCGCGCACCAGATCGCGCAGGGCCTCGTGGCCGGCGTCGGGCACCCACACCGCCGTCAAATCCCCGCTGCGGTAGCTCCGCGCCAGCTTCTCGGCATCACGCCGATCGGTCTTCACCCGATCGCCGGCTTTCACCGGCACGAGCGTTGGCGCGATCACATCGCAGTGGACGTTGAGCGCGGTCAGCTGCCGGTGCACGACGTAGCCGGTCGGGCCGGCCTCGTAGCACACGCGCAGCCGCTCCCGTGGCCCGAGCTTCGTGACCAAGCGACGCACGGCCTCCGGGGTGTTGGGGATCGTCCCCAGCGAGCGTACCGTCCCATCCGCCTCCGCGACCGCACCCGCGATCGTCTCGGCATGTACATCCAGGCCCACGAATCGGCTATCCTCCGTCATCGACCGGCTCCTTTCGCATGTAGCTCTGCGCTCCGGGTTGCTGATCCGATCCGCAGCGTAACCTACGACGCTGCGAATCGGAGCCGGTCGTTCCATTGTGACTAGCCGAGGAAGTCCAGCGTCGCGCGCGCGACCTCCGCGGGCTTCTCCTCGTGCACCAGGAGGCGCCCGCCCGCAATCTCCACGAGGCGGGCGTCGGGGAGCTGGTGCACCATCCTGCGGGCGTACTCGACGGGGAAGGTGGGGTCGTCGGCGCCCCAGAGCAGCTCCACCGGCATCCCGATGCGCGCATGGTCCCGCTCGAGAGCGTCGACCGGCCCCCACGCGAGGCCGCGCAGGTAGCGCGCCATGCCTTCCATCCGTCGCCGGGAGTCGACCATGGGCTGGATCACGTGGTCGTGAAAATCGCCCTCCAGCAGGCGAAGGTCGGTGAAGCATCCGCCGAATCCCATGCCGGAGCGCACGAACGGCCCCGTCCGCAGCAGCATGCCGAAGAAGGCCAGCGATCCGGGCAGGGCGATCAGCTGCTGGTAGAGCGGAATCCACGGCGGGCGATGATGGGGAACCTCGGTGTTGATCAGGACCAGCTTCTCGACCCGCGCTCCGTCTGCCAGCGCAAGGTAGCGCGCGAAGGTGCCACCGGTGTCCTGCGCCAGGACGCTGTAGCGCTCCAGACCCAGACGGTCGGCCAACGCCTTCAGCGTCTGTCCCTGCCCCGGGAAGCTGAAGTCGGTGGCATCCGTCCATTCCGACTCGCCCATGCCGGGAAGGTCCGGCACCCAGCAGGTATGGTGCTGCGACAGCTCGGGTAGCACCTTGCGCCAGGTGAAGCCGGAGAGGGGGAAGCCGTGCACGAGGAGCAGCGGCGAGCCGCGACCGAACCGCCGGCAGGCGAGGCGCGCCGTGCCGGTGTCCACCCGCTCCACCGGCGCATCGAGGTAGAACCGCGCGATCGCCTCGGCCATGGCTCCTCGCCGAGAGAGCTACTTCTTCTTGCAGCGCGGATCGCCCGCCTGGATCGTCGCCAGCTGCTCGTCGGTCAACCCGAGCCCGGCGGCACCGATGACGAATCCGCACACGAGGTCGTGGTTCTGTGCCAGCAGCCGGTGGCAGGCCTGGCAGGAGCCGAGCGCGTTCGCCACCTCGCCCTTGCCGTCTGCGAGGATCTTGCTGCGCCCATCTGGAGTCGGCTCGAGCCTCACGAACTCCCAGTCGTTGCCATCCGGATTGAACCCGTGCCGCCGCTTGATCATGGCCTCGAGCGGAAGAACCTGAAGGATGGTCCCGACCGGATAGCCCTCGGCGGGTAACTCCCCGGTCTCCGACATGGCGACGGCCCGGCGGAGCTTCGCCGGGTTGCGATTGAAGACGAAGAAGTTCCTGCCCGCGGGCTTCTTGCCCTTGAGCAGGCAGCGGAAGTCTCTCGGCCTGGCATGCGGCTCCGGCGGCGACGGCGAGGGCCAGCACCAGCGAGACGGAGAGCGCGAGCAGACGCATGATACAGGGCCTATCCGTAGGGGTGTTTTCGAGTCAATGGATACATCGGGCGAGCGGTCGAACGTGCGACCCGGCCGCCCGGGCGGCCGCTCGAACCGCGGCGGCCGCTCCCGCCTTGAGGTCCCGGCCGCTGCTCGGGTAGTGCATCCTCGTGCGCCTCCGGCTGCCCCTGGCAATCGCGAGCGTAGTCCTCGCCGCGGCCGGTGCTCTCGCGGGCTCCGCCGGCGAGGTCACCATTCTTCGCGATCGCTGGGGCGTGCCGCACATCTTCGAGAGCGGTCGCGGCGCGAGCGACCGCTCCGCCTATGCCAACGGCTATGCCCAGGCGGAGGATCGCCTCTTCGAGATGGACATCCTGCGACGAGCCGGCAGCGGTCGCCTCGCCGAGGCGCTCGGTCCGAGCTACCTCTTGATGGACGAGGTGGTGCGGCGCGATGGCTACACCGCCACGGAACGCCGCCGGTTGTTCGGACGCCTCGCGGCACGCGATCGGCGCGCGCTCGAGGCCTATCGCGACGGCGTGAACGCGTTCATCGCGGAGGCAGCCGCCGACCCGAAGCGCCTCCCCATCGAGTTCGGCGGGATCGTTCCTACCCCGTGGACGATCGAGGACTCGGTGGCGGCGGCGGTGCTCGAGCTGCTCGTCGAGGGAGCGAACGGCGGCCAGGAGGTGCTGCAGGCCGATCTGCTGCTCGATCTCCTCGCCCGCTTTCCGGAGGCCGAGGCGCGCGGAATCTTCGACGACCTCCTGTGGAGCGACGAGCCCGCGGCGCCGACGACGATCGCCGCCGCCGACGCGCCCTCGCGGCGCGCCAACCGTGATCGCATCGAGCGCTTCGCCGCCGCCCAGCTCGATCTCGTGCGGACCCACGCGGCGGCCATCCGGCGGGCGGCCGCCTCGCTGCGGCAGGAGCAGGGTCTCATGGGCGGTCTCGGCGGCCAGCCGCCGTTCCCGCTCGGGCTGCACCGTCACGCGAGCAACGCCATCGTGGTGAGCCCGGCGTTCTCGGCGACCGGCCATCCCATCCTGCTCGGCGGCCCGCAGACCGGGCTCGACGTGCCCAGCTTCTTCTGGGAGGTCGGCCTCCACGACGGCTCCTACGAGGCCGAGGGGGTGATCGCGCCGGCGGGGCCCGGCGTGCTGATCGGGCGCGGGCGGAACTTCGCGCTGACGCTGACCTCCGGCATCGACGACGCGGTCGACACCTACGTCGAGATCCTCGACCCGCAGGATCCCGCGCGCTACCGCTTCAAGGGACGGTGGAAGCGCTTCGAGCGCCGCGTGGAGACGTTCAAGGTCGCCGGCCAGAGCGACGTCACGCTCGAGGTGCTGCGCAGCGTCCACGGGCCCGTCTTCTTCGTCGATCGCGACGGCGGCCTCGCCTTCAGCCGCCGGGCGGCCTTCCGCGGTCACGAGCTCGAGTCGGCTGCCGCGCTGCTCGGCCTGGGTCGCGTTCGCAGCCTCCGTGACTTCCGCCGCCTGGCCGATGGCATGTCGATGTCGTTCAACTTCCACTACGCCGACACGGCCGGGAACATCGCCTACTTCCATCGTGGCCGCCTTCCGCGCCGCCCGCCGCGCACCGATCCCCGCCTGCCGCTCGACGGCGGCGGCGCGATGGAGTGGCGCGGCATCGACGTACCCGCCCGCCTGCCGGCCGTGGTCAATCCGCGACGCGGCTTCATCGCCAACTGGAACAACAAGCCCGTGGCGGACTGGTCCGCGGGCGAGCAGCGCGAGCTGTGGGGCGTCGCGGACCGGGTGCAGGGCCTCAGCGACGCGCTCGACTCCGCCCGCGCCGCCGGCAAGAAGGTTTCCGTCGACGACGTCAAGGAGCTCATGCGTCACGCCGCGGGGTCCGACGTCTTCGCCGTCCGGATCGCGCCGTTCCTCGAGGACGCGGTGGCGTCACTGCCCGCCGTCCCGGAGAACGATGCGCTCCGCGAAGCGGTCGGACGGGTGCGCGCGTGGGTGGACGCGGGCGCATCGCTCGCAGCGGTGCCCGACGGCCACGGCGTGGTGCCGCTTCCCGGCGCCGCCATCTATACCGCCGTTCGCACCGCGGCCCAGACGGCGATCTTCGGCGACGAGCTCGGGAGCGCGTTCCGCGCGATGTACTTCCCGGACGTGCTCGTCGGCGACCAGGAGGACGACCACGGATCGTTCGGGACGCCGGACGCGCTCTTCCTGCGGGTGCTCCTCGCCGCCGGTCCGGTGGCGGGAGGACCGCCGGCGGACGGCGTGCTCCCGGTGTCGCGCGACTACTTCGCCGACGCCGGCACCGGCGCGGCGCACAGCCGCGCCGACGTGCTCGCGGGCGCGTTGCGCGCCGCGCTCGCGACCCTGGGGTCCCGCTTCGGCACCGCCGACCAGTCGCGCTGGCAGCTCCCGGCGCTGCGCGAGACCTACCGCGATCTCGGGATCGTCTCGGCCGTCTTCGGACCCACCGAGATGGAGCGGGAGAATCGCGGCTCGTTCAATCTCGTGGTCGATCTCGGTGCGCCGGTGCGCGGCGAGATCGTCGTCCCGCCGGGCGAATCGGGCACCGTCACGGCGTCGGACGTCGACGAGCCCCCGCACCTGCGCGATCAGCTGCCACTCTACGAGTCGTTCGGCTACCGGCGGCAGCCGTTCGCGCCCGGGGAGCTCGAGCCGCCGGTGACCGCGAAGACGATCCGGGTCGTCCGCGCGCGCTGACGCAGCGACCTCGATCGGGCCGTGGACGTGCGGGCTGGTGTGCCCGCCGGTCGCTTGCTAGAGGACGGGCCGTGGACGACGTCCTCGTGACGAGCCAGATGTGTCGCCCGGCACGGCTTGCGGGACTGGTCGACCATCTGTGGAACAGCACCGGGATCATCCCGGACCGCCGCGAACGCGTGCTGCCCACGGGCACCTTCGAGCTCGTGCTCGCGCTCGGCGAGCGCCATCGTCTGGTCGGCCCCGGAGGGACTTCCGTCCTGCCGGTCGCGTCGTTCGGCGGCCTCCAGGCCCGCCCGTTCGTGCTCGAGCACCCGGATCGGTGCGACACGCTGGGGATCGTGCTCCGGCCGGCCGGTGCCTATGCGCTCCTGGGCCGGCCCCTGTCGGAAATCAGCGGCCTGATGCTGGACGGCCGCGACGTGGTCGGGAGCGGCGTGGAGGAGCTCGTCGAGCGCTGCGCCGGCAGCCCCAGATCCCGAGATCGCTTCACGCTGATCGGGCGCTGGCTGATGGAACGCTTCGCCCGCGCCCAGGTGCCCGATCGAGCCGTCGCGTGGATGGCGGCGGAGATCGAGCGAAGCGGAGGGGAGCGTCGGGTCGGAGCGCTCCAGAAGGAGACCGGCCTCTCGAAGGCTCGCGTCATCGACCGGTTCCGCGAGCAGATCGGAGCGCGACCGAAGCTCTACGCGCGCCTCGTCCGCTTCCGCCGCGTCCTCGACCGCTTGCAGGCGGGGCACGTCGCACTCACCGACGTCGCCCTCGAGGCGGGCTACTACGACCAGGCGCACATGAACGCGGAGTTTCGCGAGTTCGCGGGCATGTCGCCGACGGCGTTCATCCGAGCCCTGTACCGGGGGGGCGCCGGGAACACGGCGCGCGAGCCGTCCGGTCCGAGCGCCGCGCGCGAATCGATCGACGCGGTGTGACGCCGGCGCCCTGCGCTCACGAGCCGGGCGCCGGACGTTCGCGCACGGCCGACGCCGAGCGGGCGAGCAGCTCGGGAACACGCTCGGGGTCGAGGGGGTCGCGACCGTCGAGCGCCAGCTCGAGGTGCTCGATCCGGTCGTTGCCCCAGAACAGCCGGTCTCCCCCGAGCATCGTCGGCACCCCGAACACCCCGCGCGCGATGGCGTCGCCGGTGTGCCGGCGAAGCGCTTCCTTGGCGGCCGGCTCGCTCGCGCGCGCGACCAGCCCGCGCCCGTCGAGGCCGCGGCCATCGAGCGCCAGCGCGATCGCGTCGGCCGATCCGAGATCGATCCCGCTGGCCCAGCCGGCCGACCAGAGCGCGTCGACCACGTCCCCCTGGCGGTCGCCGGCGACCTCCGGCAGCGCCACCCGGAGTGCGGTCACGGGATTGAAGGGGTGGTGCGCCGGGAAGGTGAAGGGGACGCCCTGCAGCGCCGCGATACGCAGGCAATCCATCACCAGCCACCCGCGCTTCGCCGGTATCTCCGCCGGCCCGCGCTGACCGCCATGGTTCAGCAGCGCGGCAAAGAGCACGGGATGCAGCGTGAGTCCGATGCCTCGTCGCTGACAGAGCGCGCGTACCCGGGGCCACGCCAGGTACGAGTACGGCGAGATGAAGTCGAAGAAGAACTCGACCCGCGCGGTAGCCACCGCACAGAGTCTAGAGCAAGGCGCTCGAGCCCGCCATGCGGGATGACGAGCGCCGGAGATAATTGCCTATTGACCGCTCCGGAGCCTGCGTGGGAGGTATGCTGGCATGGCCGAGCTGGCGGCGAACGAGCTGCTCCCGCTCTCCGCGCCCGCCGCGGGACGGCCGCTCCGCGTCGTGCTCGTGACGTTCTACAACTACGAGTCGCACGCGATCAGGATCTTTCATCCTCTCCTTCGCCGGCGCGGGCACGACGTCCACTCGATCTTCTTCAAGAACTACTTCACCTACCAGGTTCCGACCTCGACCGAGGAGGACATGGTCGTCGACCTGGTCTCGCGGCTGCGGCCCGACGTCGTCGGGATGAGCGTGTGGTCGACCTACTTCCGTCTCGCGGGGCGGCTGACCGATCGCATCAAGGCGGCGGTCGACCCGGTGGTGGTGTGGGGGGGCATCCATCCCCAGACCCGTCCGCTGGACTGCCTCGAGCACGCCGACGTCGCCTGCATGGGCGAGGGTGAGCACGTGCTCGCCGAGCTCACCGACCGCGTCGGGCTCGACGAGCCCTGGGACGATCTGCACGGCTGCTGGGTCAGGACCGCCGACGGCGTCCGGCGCAATCCGCCGCGCATGCTCATCCCGGATCTCGACGTGCTGCCTCCCGCCGATCTCTCGCCGGACAACAAGTACTATCTCGGCGTGAACGCCTGGCGCGACGTCGAGCGCTGGAACGAGCTGGCCCTGTTCTACGACGTCATGGGATGTCGCGGCTGCCCGTTCGAGTGCACGTTCTGCATCCACAACTTCACCCGGACGGCGACGAAGGGCCTCGGCACCTACCTGCGCCGCCGCAGCGTCGATCACGTCATCGCGGAGCTGCGCGAGGCTCGCCGCCTGCGCCCGCGCTTGCGAGCCGTCGCCTTCAGCGACGACATCTTCGCGCCGCCCCGGCCGTGGCTGGAGGAGTTCTGCGCGCGCTACAAGGCGGAGATCGGCCTGCCCTTCATCATCTACTCCTTTCCGGGGATGGTCGACGAGCAGCGGACCAGGCTGCTGAGCGAAGCCGGCCTCTGGTCGTCCACGATGGGCATCCAGTCGGGCTCCGAGCGCATCCGCAAGGAGTGCTACGAGCGCGAGACGTCGGACGAGGAGATCATCCGCGCCTGCGAGATCCTCGAGCGACACGGCGTCGAGCGGAATCTCGACTTCATCGGTGACAATCCGTACGAGACCGAGGCCGACCACCGCGCAACGGTGGACCTGCTCTGCCGCCTGCCCAAGCCGTTCTACTTCAACTACTTCTCGCTGACGTACTTTCCCGGCGTCGACCTCACCGAGCGCGCCTTGAAGGACGGTCACATCGCTGCGGACGACGTCGAGGACGTGGCCCAGAAGGGATATCACTTCTACGGCGGTGCCCTGATGAACGTGCGCACGCCGGAGCAGTTGCGTTGGGACGTCGCGTACACCTTCGCGGTCCACGGCGTGCCGCGCGCGGTGATACATCGATTGCTCGACTCGATGCTCTTCATGCGGCGGATCGACATGTTCGCGCAGATGGCACGTGCGCTGCGCGCCACCGTCCGCCGCAAGGCGCATCTGGTCGAGCGGCTGACGGGACGTCCGGACGTCCTCGATCTCCTGATCGCCAAACACCAATCGCGATCAGACCTTCGGCGAAGACCTCTGCATCCAGCCCAACATCGACAGCTCGCCGTTCAGCCAGCCGCCGTCCCGCCGGCCTCGCGTGGTGGCGGCCGGGGCACCCGGCTCGTAGCGACCGCCGGACTGCCCTCGGCCCGGGCGCGCGATGCGGCGCCCCGGAAGAGAAGACGCGGGCGAAGGCCGCGATCCGGGTACCCTCCGACCTTCGTCGCACGCCCGCTGGCAGGGATTTCTCACCCATCAGTCGTAGCCGTCGTGCACGATCGCGCTACTCTCGCTCGAGTGGGGCCAGCCCGCGCGTTCACCCGGGCTCTTCCCTCACTTCACCGTTGACCTGAGGGCGGTGCTCCGCGTACGTCATGGGTCTGATGCGGCACGCGTCTCCTCTCGTCGGCTCGATGATGGGCTCACGCTGGTCGCACCGCTCCTCATCGCTGTAGCGCGAGGTGTCCGACCTACTCCGTGTGCAAGCGGTGAGCGAGCAAGGGGGTTCCGGAATGTTCGGATGGACGAAGCCTCTGAGGATGCGAGCCCGCAGCAGGTCTCGAGCAACGAGTCTCCGCGCGGCGCTGGTCGTCGCCCTGCTCGGCTCCATCGGGTGGTCGGTGCCGGCGTTCGCGCAATGCGGCGGAACGCAGCTGTGCGCTCCGGGCGCTGGCGACTGCAGGATATCCGCGGACTGTACGATCACCATTCCGGACGCCGGGCTGACCATCGACCTCGGCGCCCGCAAGCTGGTGATCACGAAGACCCTCACGGTCGCGGGACCGGCAGGCGCGAGCCTCGCCATCAACGCCGGGAGCTTCCTCCTCGACGGAGGCACCATCGCCGCGCCCGGCGCCGACGGCGTTGCGGGCAACTTGACGATCAATCTCACCGCCGACGCCACGGTGCAGAACAACGGCCTCATCGACGTCAGCGCCGCGATCTCCGGGGGTTCGGTCGACATCGAAGCGCTCGGCGGCAACATGAACTTCGCGGGACGCATCAAGGCCAATGCCACGACGCGTGCAGGCGACGGCGGAGAAATCACGCTGTTCGGTCTCGGCAACCTCACGGCAAGCGGTTCGATGGACGCCTCCGCGGGCGACATGGGGTTCGGGGGCAGCATCGACCTGACCTCCGAGAACGGCTTCACGAGCGTGAGCAACGTGCTGAACGCCGCGGGGGGACGGCGGCGACGTCAGCGTCTTCGCGGGCACCACGCTCAACCTCCCGGCGTCCGCGACGATGATGGTGAACGCCAACGGCGACGCGGGCAGCGGCGGTGAGATCGACCTGGAGTCCGGCGGCGACATGGTCGTCAACGCGGACTCGGACGGCACGGGCTCGCCGGCCGCCAGCAGTCAGGACATGCAGGCCGGAGGCGACGGCGCCGACGTCAGCATGACGTCCGACACCGGCAGCATCACCTTGAACGGCAAGATCGACGCCAGCGGCGCGGCCGGTGGCACGGGCGGCAACATCGACCTGGAGGCGACCGTCAACCTCAACTACTCGAAGCAGCTGTTCGCCATGTCGACGGGCGACGGAGCCTTCGGCGGCGACGTGAACCTCTTCGCGGGCGGCAACCTGACGATGCCGCAGCAGGTGAACACGAACGGCGGGACCGGGAGCGGCGGTACCGTCGAGGCCACGGCCGGCGAGCTGCTGACGGTGTCCGCGCAGGTGATCACCGACGGCACGCAGGGCGGAGGCGCCACGCTCCTCTACGGGTGCACGGTGAACATCACGCCGTCGGGCCTGCTCTCCGCGCTCGGTCCCGGCGGTTCGTTCGCGGGGACCAACACCATCCAGGCCAGCTCCACGATGACCATCAACGGGACGCTCAAGGCGGGCGTGCAGAACCTGCTCCAGTACAGGATGGCGCCCGCGCCGACGATCGGATCGAAGGCCGTCGTCCAGCCCGCGGCGACGATCCAGCTCACCCCGTCGCTCCCCTGCTGCGTCAACTGCCCGGTCACGACCACGACCACGACCACCAGCACGACGTCCACCTCGTCGGTCACGACCACGACCAAGACCACCACGACCGGACCCGGGACCACCACCACGACGCTCGGGGCGACCTGCGGCGATCACGTGGTGAACGGCAACGAGCAGTGCGACGGCGGCGACTGCTGCTCCGCGACGTGCACCTTCCAAGCGCCGGGAAGCCCGTGCACGAGCGACAACAACGCCTGCACCTCGGACGTATGCAACGCGACCGGCACCTGCACGCACCCCGCCGGCAACGCCAACGCCGTGTGCCGGACCGCCAGCGGCCAGTGCGACGCGCCCGAGAGCTGCAACGGCACGTCGCCCAACTGTCCGCCCGACATCGCGGCGACCGCGGGCACGCCGTGCCGGCCGTCTGCCGGGATGTGCGACGTCGCCGAGACCTGCGACGGGACGTCGAAGTCCTGTCCGGCGGATGCGAAGCGAACCGACGAGTGCCGTCCGGCGAACGGAGCATGCGACGTGGCCGAGAACTGCGACGGCGTGAACAACGCATGCCCGCCCGACGTGAAGAAGCCGAACGGGACGGACTGCTCGCCCGATGCCTGCACGACCGGGGCGGTCTGCGCCGGCGGCACCTGCTCGGGCGGCACGCAGGTCACGTGCCCGTCCTGCGAGTCCTGTGATCCCAGCGACGGAGCGTGCGTGGTGCAGCCGCGATCGAGCTGCACCCTGCCGGTGAAGTCGGGCAAGGCCGCCTTCCAGGTGAAGAAGTCCTCGAAGGGAGCCAAGGGCGACCAGGTGGTGTGGAAGTGGGTGACCGGCGGCGCGACCACGACCGGTGAGTTCGGCAATCCGCTCGCCAGCGATGGTGTGACGTTGTGTGTCTACGACCGCTCGCAGGCCACGCCGAGCCTGCTCTTCAGCGCCGACGTCGCGGCGGGGGGAACGTGCGACACCAAGCCCTGCTGGAAGGCCAACAAGGACAAGGGATTCAGCTTCGCGAGCAAGACCGGCGACACCACGGGCGGGGTGGTCAACCTGAAGCTCGTGTCAGGGGAAGCCGGCAAGGCGAAGATCCAGGTGAAGGGGAAGGGTACGGCGCTCTCGGGGCGGCCGTTCGGGATCCCGCAGCCGCCGCTCGACGTGCCCATCACGGTGCAGCTGCAGTCGGAGAGCGGCGCGTGCTGGGAGGCCCACTTCTCGCAAGCCGGCCTCGACAAGAACGACGACCAGCAGTTCAGCGGCAAGGCAGACTGACGATGTGAAGGCGACGCGGGCCGGCAGACCGCCGGCCCGCGTCGATCACTGCGACTCGCACTGGCTGGTGCAGCCCGCGTACGCGTCGTGGCAGCTCTGGTCGCACTGGCGGTAGAGATACGATTCCTGCTGCCGCCCGGAATCCCGCTCCACCTGACAGTCCTGCTTGCAGGACCGGAGGGTGATGCTGCAGTTCTGCTTGCACTTCTGCTTCACCTCGTCCTTCGCCCATCCGGACCTGGGCAGCGCCAGGCTGGCGGCAAGGACGAGCATGCAGGCGATTCGGCGTCTGCTCATGGCGCCGCCTCTCTAGCGCCCCGATCCCGTTCTGCACAAGGCGACGGATCGGCGCCGCACTGACCCCTGCCCGATGGCGGGACGACGGTCGGGCCCTGCCGCCCCCTCACGGTCGATCTGCCGCGCCGGATGGAGGTCGAGTGATTGCCATTCGTCTGGGCGTCCCACCCGGCACGATTGCCATATTGCCAACTTGACAAGGAGATGTGATCGACGCTAAGACCCCAACTTCCGCGAAGAGTCCGAAGGGGGGCGGCATTCCGCGCGAACGGACATCGCTGCTGGTCGTGGTCATGGGTTTCGCGGCAGCGGCGCTGGCGGCCAGCGCTGCCGGCGGCGCGGTCCAGCGTCGATGCATCGCCGGCAAGATCAAGTGCATCTCGACGGCAGCGGGAGCGCTGCTGACGTGCGAGCAGAAGGCGGAGCAACCCGGAAACTCGACAGATCCGAATGACAAGGGGTGTGTCGAAAAGGCGACGTCGAAGTTCGACGGCGACGGCGATCCGGCCAAGAGCTGCTTCGGGAAGCTCGAGAGAAAGCGCAAGAGCGACTGCGTCACGATTGACGACCGCGTTCTGGCCGGCGCGCTGGCCCAATCCTGTGTCGCTGGCCTCGTGGCCGCCATAGACCCGCCGCCGCTCGATCAGACGAAGTGTGGCGTCGGCAAGAAGAAGTGCATCGCCACCGCCCTGAAGGGTCTCCTCGCCTGCCACCGGAAGTCCGCCACGCCTGGGGAGTCGCCCGACCCGAACGCCAAGGGATGCCTCGACGAGGCGCGAGCGAAGTTCAGCGGCGGGGCCGAGCCGTCCAGGGGCTGCTTCGTCAAGCTCGAGCGCAAGTCGAAGAACGATTGCATCCCGCCGCTCGGAAACGCCGGCGCCGTGGAGGCCATCGCCGAGGCGTGCGTCATGGACATCGAAGCGCTGCTCGACGGCGCCACGACGACCTCGACGACCGTCACGACGACCTCGACGTCCACGACGACGCTACCGCCGTTCATTCACATCGATGGGCGCGTCCTGTCGGTGGCCGGGACGCCAATTCCCAAGGCGGACGTTCGCATCGGACGGTCACCGATCGTGACCACGGCTGCGAGCGACGGATTCTTCGTTGCCGACGTGCCCGTCGATGAGATGACCGGCGATGTGCTGCTCCTCGAGGCCCACGCGGATGGATTCACCGATGGACTGGTGAAGATTCCGGGCGACGGGAGCGCCGCCTCCGTGGTCACCGTGACGCTGCAACGTGTCGCCGTGGACATGACGGCCGACGACCCGGACATCGGGATCGTGGCCGAGACCTCCGATGCCAAGCTGACGATTCCCGGCGGGGTGCTCCCCACGTCGAACCCGGTACGCGTCGAGTTCACGCCGCTCGATCCGACCGGTCCCGAGATCGCGGCGTTCCCCGGTCGGGACTTCCTGGCGGGCGCGGCCGCCACTGCCGCCAACAACGGGACCGGCCGTACCCTTCTCGAGAGCCTCGTCCTCGCGGAGGTCCGGGTCACCGATCTCGTGAGTGGCACGCCGGTCACGGATCTCCGCGGGCTCGCCACCCTCGAGCTGAGGCTCCCCGACGCCGTGCAAAATACCGTCGAGGCCGGGGGGCGGGTGCCGTGGTGGTTCTTCGACGAGCGCGCGGGCGTGTGGCTGCAAGACGGGGAAGCGGAGATCTTCATCGGTCCCGACGGGGCGAAATGGGTCCGTGCGACGGCCCGGCATTTCACCTGGTGGAACGCGGACAACCCGATCGAAACGCACACGTGCTTCAAGGCTCGCTTCGTGCGTGCGGCCGACGGCGCTCCTCTCGGTGACCTTGGTGCGTTCGCCGAAGGAGTGACCTACGTCGGCAGCTCGCCCGCCCGGTACACAGGCTACGATACGGCCGATGGCGAGACGGCCTGCTTCACGGTCAAGCGAGGTGGACCACAGGCCCAGTCAGTGCGGATAAGCGTCGTCGAGGGGGGCAGGCGCGGGTACCTGCGCGACACGGGAGGTGGCGTGTACGACGTCGTGGACGACCCCGCCTCGGCGACGGCCTTCGACGATCCGGCGGTTGCCGCGAGCTGCCTGTGGAACCTCGACACGGCCGACTGCGAAGACCTCGGCACCCTTCGCGTCAATCTGAACCGGGGTCCCGTCCTGTCGGTGACTCCCAGTGCGTCGATCGCCTGCCCCTCCCGACCCACGGTGACCGTCGACGTGCTGGCGACCGATCCCGAAGGGGATCCTGTCACCCTGACGTTCACACCGACGGGAGGGACGTTTGCCTCGCCCGTCTGGACGCTGCCGGCCACACCGGGAGTCTACGAGCTGCGCATCGACGCCACGGACGCGCTCGGCGCAACCTCCTCGCGAACCGTCTCGGTCCGGGTCGCACAGAACTGTCCTCCCGAGATCACGAGCTTCGACGTTCCTGCGCTCATCGACCCGAAAACCACGCCGGTGGTGATGCTGTCGGCGACGGCGACCGATCCCGACCCGGGCACGGTGCTGGTGTACACCTGGCGGATCGGAGCAACGGAGCTCATCGGACCTGCCGTAACCTGGCCCGTGCGTGGCGGCGGGGGAGTGTCCGTGAGCGTCTCCGTGTCGGATGGCATCGACACGGTCTCGCGCTCGACCTTCATCCCGATCCTCAACGCCTCGCCCATCGTCAGCGCCTTGACGGTCGACCCCGCCGTTCTGACCTGCACGACGACGCAGGCGACGATCACGACGACTGCCTCGGACCCGGATGGCGACCCTCTCACCTATGCCTGGAGCACGAATCTTGGAACCATCGACCAGGTCGATGCGCCCACGACCACCTGGTCGCGCCCCGCGGCTCCGCAGCTCTTTGCGTCGATCAATCTCGTCGTGAGTGATCCGTACGGCGGCTCGGCGAGCCGCTACGTGTTCCTGACAGTACCGAACGACTATCCCCGGGTGACGATCAGCGCCGATCGCGTCATGGTGTCCCCGGGCGACGTGGTCATGCTCAGCGCCGTCGCGAGCGACGACGGCACGATCGTCAGCTACCAGTGGTCGGCACCGGCAGGTACCTTGATCCCGAACGGCGCTAGCGCGACCTGGACGGCGCCAGCGTTTCAGGTGAGCCTGCCGTACTATATCAGCGTGACGGTCACCGACGACTGTGGCGCAACGCGGTCGGCATACACGCGCATCGACGTGGTCAGCGTGTCGACGACCTCGACGATAACTTTCCCGACCACGACCAGCACCACGACGAGTACCACCACCACCAGTACAACCACCACCAGTACGACACTCACCACGACCACCACCTCGTCGACGACCACGACGTCATCCACGACGACGACCACGTCGAGCCCTACCACCACGACGCGGCCACCTTCCACGATCCTGGAGTTCACTTTCGGCACCGCCGGTGGAACCTGCGGTCGGACGCTGAACGGTAGCTTCATGACGATCGGGAACCTCACCTGTGGCACCCTGCGCATCGGAGGTGGCACGTCCGCGGCCCCCGAGTTCCCCCTGGCCGACGGGACGACGAGCCGGTTCTCGCTCAGCTGCGCCGGCTCGAACTGCACGATCGGCCCGATATCCACCTCCCCCTCCGTCAACACGGCAATGCCCGACTGCACCGACACCGGCTGCTTGCTCGGCGCGCCGCTTCCGATGCCGAATCCCGTGTCCCCCGCCCTGAGCGCGTGCGCGTTGAACACCTGGACCGCTCCCGCCAGTGGCACGGTCAATCTCGCCGCAGGCGACTCGACGTTGACTGCCCTGCTCAGCGCCGACGTGTATCTCACCGGCAATCTGACCCAGCCGTGTCCTCGCTGCACGGCCGTCGGTACCCCCACGAGCCCTGGCTTTGGAACCTGCGACCGCGGCCCGCGCGCGGGATTGGCGTGCACGACGACGAACTCGGCGGGACTGACACGCGACTGCCAGACCGGCGGTGCGAGTCCCCCAACGAAGCCGTGCACACCCGGGGGCGGCCTCTGCATCGACGGGACGCACGTTGGCCAGCTTCCTCTTGGGGGCCTGCTGGCTACCGGGGTAGTCGCGACGACGGCCGCCAGCGGACTGTTCTGCCCGGGCCAGTCCTTGGAAGGATGCTTCGGGAGTGCGGCATGTCGGGAAATCGAGCAGGATGGATCGCCGGCGGGCGGTCTCACGCCAGGGGTTTCGGCTCCCGTGGTGCTGGTCTCCAACCTCTGCGTGCCGGCGAGCGGTAGCGCGCAGGTGAACGCCTCGCTCGGCCTGCCCGGCCCCGGTACGATCTCCCTGGCTGGCCAGTTCAAGTTGAACTGAGGGTCGCCCGTCGCAACCGAGCCGTGAGAATGGCCGGCTGAATCGGCTGACGCGGGAGCCCGCAATCGTCGCGTGACCTCCGCCACGCCACTGGAACCCACCCCGTGGATGTGACAATCTAGCCTGTCCGAGCGGACGGGTTCCTGGGGCAAAGGAGGAGGTCATGGGGAGGACGGCCACCGCGCTGGTCGGGTTCGCCGGCTGGTTCGCGTTGCTCAGCATCGCGCTCGGCCTCTATCGCGTTGCGCTCGTGCTGGGCAGGAGCAAGGCGGTCAACACGTTCGCCACCGACGGGCAGGATCTCGATCCGCTCGGTCATCGGCTGACGCGCGCTCGCAACAACTGCTACGAGACGCTGCCGGCGTTCGCGGCGCTGGCGCTCGGCGCGAGCATCGGCGGCCGTCTCGATGTGACGGATCCGCTCGCGATGTGGGTGCTCTACGCCCGGATCGGACAGTCGTTGACCCACATCGTCTCGACCAGCGTGCCCGCCGTCCAGCTGCGCGCGGTCTTCTTCTTCGCCCAGATCCTGATCTACCTCTGGTGGGCGGCGCGGCTTCTCGGCTACTGAGCGCGGGGACGGAAGCCCGGAACGGGCACGGATCGCCGGCCGAGGGACGCCGTCCCATCGTCTCGTGCTCCCCTCGCCGATGCCATTGACAGCAGTGGCGCACCCGGCGACAAGCCGGCCATGCGCCCGATCGTGCTGACCCTGCTTCTCTGGCCGGCGCTCGCGGCCGCCGGCGTGCTGAACGTCGAGTTCAAGTTCACGCCCTTCACGGGGGACGCCGCGAAGGCGGACCACGTCGAGTCCGTCGCCGGACAGGCGCGCGTGCTGCTGAACGGCGTGCCCCATACCGATCAGCCGGCTCGCGAAGCTGGTGGCGGACCGCGTGGGATGGTTCGTTCCGCCGTACGATGCGATCTACAAGGCCCTCGACGCGCAGCAGGGCGTGAAGACCGCCGAGGTGCGCAAGGCGAAGTGTCTCGATGCCGCCCACGCCGCCGGCGTGCGCTTCCCCGCGCCTGCCGCCGACCAGCTCGAGTTCCTCACGCCTGGAGGTCCCGAGGTGGTGGTGCAGCGCAAGGACGGGACGCCGCTCTACATGCCGGACGAGGCGGCCTTCGCGAAGATCAAGGGGGACGAGAAGCAGATGTGCGCCAGCGTGGCGCTCATGGTGGCGTTCCCGCCGCGGCTGGTCGTCGTGAAGACGCCGGAAGGGGCGTGGCAGAGCGTTTCCTGAGACCGCGGTCCCAGGGCGGGATGCCGGCGAAGCGCGCGACGAGGAAGTCCACGAAGGCGCGCACGGCCAGGGGCACGTGGCGGCGAGTCGGTTGCAGCACCCACACCGCCGGATCGCCGTCGAGCTGATCGGGAAGCACTTCCTCGAGCCGGCCCTCGCGCAGGTCGTCGGCGACCAGGAACGTCGGCAGGAGAGCGATGCCGCAGCCGTCCAGGGCGAGGACGCGCAGCACGTCGCCGTTGTTCGACATCACCGGCCCGTGGACGCGTACCAGCCGGCGGCCGTCGCGGGTGCGGAACGGCCAGTCGCAGCCCGACGCCATGTAGGCGTAGCCGATGCAGCGATGGCCGGCGAGCTCGTCGGGCGTGGCCGGCGTGCCGTGGCGGGCGAGATACCCGTGAGCGGCGCACAGGACGCGCCGGCTGGCGCACAGGCGGCGCGCGACCAGCGACGAGTCGCGCAGCTCGGCGACGCGGACCGCCACGTCGAACCCCTCCGCGAGGAGGTCGACGAAGCGGTCGTCGAGGACGAGGTCGACCTCGACGTCGGGATTGCGCGCCAGGAACGCGCTCACCACCGGGCCGATGTGGCGCTGGCCGAAGCTCATCGGGGCGCTGACCCGGACGCGGCCGCGCGGCGTCGCCTGGCGCTCGGCGACCTCGCGCTCGGCGTCCTCGAGGTCGGCGAGGATGCGCTGGCAGCGCTCGTGGAAGCGCTGGCCCGCCTCGGTGAGGCGCACCTGCCGCGTGGTGCGGTGGAGGAGGCGGACGCCGAGCCGATCCTCCAGCGCGCGCACCTGCTTGCTCACCGCCGCCACCGACAGCCCCAGCGCCCGCGCCGCACCGGCGAAGCTCCCCGCCGCCACCACGCCCTCGAACGCCGGGATGCCCGCGAGCCGGTCCATGAGCCCTCCGCCGCACCGTCAACCTCGCGTCAACGGTGCCTTGCCGGAGAGCCCCCTTACCATGACCGCGGCCCGGGCCTAAGAAGCGGTCATGATCACGGTACGACCGGCAAAGGAGCGCGGGCGGACGCGGCTCGACTGGCTGGACAGCTGGCACAGCTTCTCGTTCGGCGACTACTACGACCCCGCCCACATGGGGTTCGGCCCCCTGCGGGTCATCAACGACGACGTCGTGGACGCCGGCCGGGGGTTCGGAACCCATCCGCATCGCGACATGGAGATCCTCACCTGGGTGCTCGACGGCGAGCTCCAGCACCGCGACAGCCTCGGCACCGGCTCGGTGATCCGTCCGGGCGAGGTGCAGATCATGAGCGCGGGCACCGGCATCCAGCACAGCGAGTTCAACCCGTCGCCGCTGGAGCCGGTACGCCTGCTGCAGATCTGGATCCTGCCGGAGCAGCGAGGCCTGCCGCCGCGCTACGACCAGCAGGAGGTGGCGCTCGAGCAGGGTGTGCTGCGCCAGATCGCGGCCCGCGAGCCCGAGGCCGGCGCCGTGCGTCTCTTCCAGGATGCGTCGGTGCACGCCGCGCGGCTCGCAGGCGGGCAGCGTGTCGAGCATGCTCTCCGCACCGGACGGACGGCGTGGGTACAGGTCGCACGAGGCGCGGTCCGATTGGATGGAACCTCGCTTCGCGAAGGCGACGGCGCCGCGGTCACGGGGCAGGATCGGCTCGCCATCCAGGCCGATGGCGACGCCGAGGTGCTGGTGTTCGATCTGTCGATGCGGCACTGACACCGCCGTGGTAGGGTGTGGGCGCGATGCGCGCCCACACCGACTACCTCTGGTTCAACACGACGAAGCGCCACGAGCTGGTGAACATCACCGACCGCGTGGCCGAGGTCGTCGCGGCGTCCCGGGTGCAGGAGGGCATGTGCCTCGTCTCCGCGATGCACATCACCGCCGGCATCTGGGTGAACGACGAGGAGAGCGGGCTCAAGCACGACGTGATGGAGTGGCTCGAGCGGCTCGCACCCAGAGGGGACTACCGCCACCACCAGACGGGCGAGGACAACGCGGACGCGCATCTGAAGCGCACCCTGATCCATCATCAGGTGATCCTGCCCGTCACCAAGGGCGCCCTCGATCTCGGTCCCTGGGAGCAGGTGTTCTACGCCGAGTTCGACGGCCGGCGGAAGAAGCGCGTGGTGGTGAAGATCCTCGGCGAGTGACCCGTCCCCCGGAGGCGCATGATCGACGGAGAGTGTGATTCCCGGTTCGCGGCGGTGCGGGACACGTTCGCGGCCAGCTTCGCGGCCGGCCGCGAGGTCGGAGCGTCGTTCGCGGCCACGATCGGCGGCCGGCTGGTCGTCGATCTGTGGGGCGGCCACGCCGACGCGGCCCGGACGCGGCCGTGGCAGCGTGACACCATCGTCAACGTCTTCTCGACCACCAAGGCGATGACGGCGCTGTGCGCGCACCTCCTCGTCGACCGCGGCCTCCTCGACCTCGATGCGCCGGTGGCTCGCTACTGGCCGGAGTTCGCCGCGGCCGGCAAGGAGGCGCTGCCGGTGCGCATGCTGCTCAGCCACACGGCCGGTCTCGCGGCGGTCCGCCCGCGCATCTCGCTGGACACGGTCTACGACTGGGACCGCTATGCCGCCGTCATCGCCGCCGAGGCGCCGTGGTGGGAGCCCGGCACCGCCAACGGCTATCACGCCCTCACCTTCGGCCATCTCGTCGGCGAGCTGATCCGTCGCATCAGCGGCAAGAGCGTGGGGCAGTTTCTCCGCGACGAGGTGACCGGGCCGCTCGGTGCCGACTTCCACGTCGGACTGCGCGCGTCCGAGGAGAGCCGCTGCGCCGAGATGATCGCACCGACGATCGCGGAGGAGGCGGCGGCCGGAGTTCCCGATCCGCCGCCCGGCTCGCTGCGCGCCAAGGTGTTCGGCAACCCCCCGCTGCACCCCGCGAAGGCCAACACCAGCGCGTGGCGCCGCGCCGAGATCCCGGCCGCCAACGGGCATGGCAATGCGCGCTCGGTGGCACGCGTGCTGGCCGCGCTCGCCTGCGGGGGCGGCGTCGACGGCGTGCGCCTGCTGAGTGCCGGTTCGATCGCCCGCGCGATCGAGCCGCAGGCCTACGACCGCGACCTCGTCCTCGGCTTCAAGATCAAGTGGGGACTCGGCTTCATGCTCACGAGCGCCGAGCTGCCGCTCAGCCCGAATCCCCGCGCGTTCGGGCACGGCGGGTGGGGAGGATCGCTCGGCTTCGCCGACCTCGACGCGGGGGTCAGCTGGGCCTACGTGATGAACAAGATGGCCCCCGGCACGGCGGGCGACACTCGTGGGGGCTCACTGATGGCGGCGCTGTACGGCGCGCTCTGACCCGGAGGAACTGCATGGAAGACGTTGCCCGACCACGCGATCGATGGGTCACGGTGCTGGCGGTCCTGATGGGACTCACCGCGCTGTCGAACTTCTGGAAGCCCGTCGCACAGACGATGGCGCCCGGGAGCGACGCCGGGTTCGTGTTCTTCGGCACGCGTCTTCACGGCGTGGCGAACGCCGTCATGGGCCCGCTGTTCGGCGTCCTCCTGGCGGCCTATGCCTACGGAGCGTGGACGCTCCGGCGCTGGGTCGTCCCGCTCGCCTTCGCCTACGCGGGCTACGTGATCGTCAACCTGCTCCTGTACACGGCGAACACGCCTGCGGAGCAGATGCCGCCCATGCTCGGGATGATCGCGTACGCCGCGGTCGCCATCGGCGTCTCTGCGGGCGGCGCGTACCATCTCTGGAGCCGGCGCGCAGCGCTCCGCTGACGGGCCGGCTCCGCTGTCGGCGCGCTAGCGTCCGATGGTCCAGAGCGAGAAGATCGCGCTGGCCCCGCCGCACACGGCGAGCCCGATCCGGTCGCCCAGCGAGAGGCCGCGCTCGGCGGCGACGTCGGCCCGCGCGCCGAGCCGGCGTTCGCGGGCGATCAGGAACAGCGGGAACGTGACGCTGATCGCGATCAGCAAGCCGAGGATCACGTAGAGCCAGGGCAGGCGGACGTCGAGCCGCCGCGCCTCCACGACCATGAAGATCGCCGCGGCGAGGAAGAAGAGACCCAGGTCGACGGTGATCGAGGTGCTGGCCGGGCTCGCGAGGGTCTCCGGCCAGAACCGGCCGGTCGCCAGCACGAATCCGAGCAGCCAGCCGTCCTGAGCATGGAAGTACGAGACGTTCTGACTCCACGTCCCGATCAGGGCGAGGAGCGCGATGGCGCCGTAGACCCAGCACAGGAGCATGCGAGCGCGCGTCATGCCACCTCGTACCACGGCTCGGGACGGCGCGTGAATCGAGGGTGCGGCTCCGCCCGTCGCGTTCGTGCGACCGTCCCGATCCGTTTCGGCGGGTCAGCCCGGGTAGCGTTCGAAGGCGGGCACTCCCTCGGGAAGCTGATGGAACGTCTGCTTGTCGATGGTGAAGATCACCATCTGCGGCGCGCCGAAGACGCCGGGATCATCGAGCGTCCCGACCTTGATGAGCGCCGCTCCCGGCAGCGCCGCCGTCCTGGTCGTCAGGTGCGTCCCGCACTCGCCGCAGAATTCACGCGTCACCGGGTTCGGGATGTCACTCCGGCGGAACTGCTTGGGCGCGCCCTTGACGTACGAGAAGCCCGAGTCGGGCATCCCCATGACGACGTTGGGATGGCCGCCGGAGATGTACTGGCATTCCCGACAATGACACTGGCCCTTGAAGAGCGGGTCGCCCGCGGCCTGGTATCGGACTGCCCCGCAGTAGCATCCGCCTTTCACTTCCATGACGTCCTCCGTTTCTGGCGTGCGCTCATGCGGCGCACGCCGTCAAAAGGCTTTTTCCCGACGAAGGACCCTAGCACCGCTGCGAAGCGTTCGCATACCACCCGGCGATCTCGTTCGGGATCGAGGGAGCTCCGGCTGCGCGGCGCTTCACTCGACCTCGTGCGTCGATCCCGCTACAACGAAGCAATCCCCGGATGGATACCTACACGCTCCGCGCACGCTCGGACGCTCAGCCCTCGCCACGATTCCGCATCGACTATGCGGGCGAGCTGAACGAGGCGCAGCATCGCGCCGCGACCACCGTCGACGGCCCCGTGCTGGTGATCGCGGGCGCGGGAAGCGGCAAGACGCGTACGCTGGTGTACCGCGTGGCGCGCCTCGTCGAGTCGGGCGTGCCGCCGGCCCAGATTCTGCTCCTCACCTTCACGCGCAAGGCGTCCGAGGAGATGCTCGGTCGCGCCTCCGTCCTGGTGGGCGGCAACTGCGACCGGGTCGCGGGTGGCACCTTCCACTCCTTCGCGAACAGCGTGCTGCGCCGGGCGGGTCGCCCGGTCGGTCTCGAACCCGGTTTCACCATCCTCGACCGCAGCGACGCGGAGGACGTGGTGAACCTGCTGCGCAGTCGCGCGGGGCTCGACCGGAAGGACCGCCGCTTCCCTCGCAAGGGCGCCATCCTCGAGATGCTGAGCATGGCGGTGAACCGCAGCCGGAGCGTTCCCGACACCATCGCGGAGGGCTGGCCGCACCTGATGGACCACCTCGACGACCTCGTGAGCCTGGGCGAGAAGTACCAGCGCTACAAGCGCGAACGGGGCCTGGTCGACTACGACGACCTCCTGGTGCTCCTGCGCGATCTCCTGCGGGACGTCCCGGAGACCGCCGAGCGGTTGTCGCGCACCTACCGCTACGTCATGGTCGACGAGTACCAGGACACCAACCGGCTGCAGGCCGAGATCGTGCGCGGGCTCGCGGTCACGCACGACAACGTGATGGCGGTGGGTGACGACAGCCAGAGCATCTACTCGTTCCGCGGTGCCAACTTCCGCAACATCATGGACTTCATGCAGCTCTTCCCGGGCACCACGCTGGTGAAGCTCGAGGAGAACTACCGCTCGACCCCGCCGATCCTGAACCTCGCCAACGCCATCATCGACCGGGCGGCCGAGAAGTACACCAAGGTGCTGCGGGCGCAGGCGAAGACCGGCCAGCGGCCGCTCCTGGTGCGCTGCCCCGACGACCGCGCCCAGTCGCGCTTCATCTGCCAGCGCATCCTCGAGCTCCGCGAGGAGGGCGTCTCGCTCGACGACGTCGCGGTGCTGTTCCGCTCCAGCTATCACTCCTTCGATCTCGAGCTCGAGCTGCAGCGGCACGACATCCCGTTCGTCAAGCGCGGCGGCTTCAAGTTCATCGAGACGGCACACGTGAAGGACGTGCTCGCCCACCTGCGCGTGGTCGCGAACCCGCGCGACGCGGTCTCGTGGCACCGGGTGCTCCTGCTGCTCGACGGGCTGGGTCCGCGCACCGCCGAGGACGTCGTGCGGCACGTCGGCGACGCCGGCGGGGTCGTGGATGCGGCGGATCGACTGGCCGACTATCCGCGCCGGGGGGCGTACACCAAGGAGCTCGGACGCCTGGCCCAGCTCCTGCGCGACGTCGCCGGGGAGGAGCGCCGGCCGGGCGATCAGGTCGAGCAGGTGGTGAGCTTCTACGCGCCCATGCTCCGCCACCTCCACCCCGACGACTTCCCCAAGCGCGAGAAGGACCTCGAGCACTTTCTCACGATCGCGGCGCGCTACCGCAGCCTGCCGTCGCTCCTCACCGACATGGCGCTCGAGCCGCCCTCGGACAGCGTGGGCGACGTCCTCGCGGCCGAGGTCGACGAGGGACTGCTGACGCTCTCGACCATCCACTCCGCCAAGGGCCTGGAGTGGCGAGCGGTGTTCGTGATCGGTCTGATCGACGGCCGCTTCCCGTCCTACCAGAACCTGCGCGACGCGGAGGAGGTGGAGGAGGAGCGCCGGCTCCTCTACGTCGCCGTCACGCGTGCCAAGGAGCACCTCTACCTCACGTATCCCATCGACATCTACGACCGCGCGACGGGCATGGTGCTCGGCAAGCCGTCGCGCTTCATCGAGGGCTTTCCCTCCTCGGTGCTGGGCGGGATGCAGGTGGTCGAGGAGGAGGACGAGATCGAGCCCGCCTGAGAGGCCGCAACGAGCGGGCCGGGCGGGTGTTGCAGGGGGACGTGCGCTCCCGGATCGCCCTTGCCGCCCTGCTCGTCGGAGCGGCGGTCGCCTCTCCGGTGGAGGTCGCGCAGGCTCAGTACCCCTACGACGACCCGGGCGACGCGGCGCCGTCACTCGACAGCTACCAGCAGGCGCTCAGCCCCTATGGCTCCTGGCAGACCGATCCGGGCTACGGCCAGTACTGGCAGCCGCGGGTAGCGGCGGGCTGGCAGCCCTACTCGGAGGGCCAGTGGATCTGGACGGCGTACGGATGGACGTGGGTCTCGGACGAGCCGTGGAGCTGGACGTTCCACTACGGCCGGTGGGCGTACCTTCCGCCTCGGGGCTGGGTATGGATCCCGGGAACCGTCTGGGGACCCGCGTGGGTGAGCTGGGTGTCCTACGGCGGCTACATCGGCTGGGCACCGCTCTCCCCGTTCGGCGGGCCGGGCTTCAACGATTTCGTGTTCGTCCGCAACGCCGACTTCTGCGCGCCGCGACTTCGGACGGCGATCGTCAGGCGGGAGTTCCTTCCGCCGGCCGTCGTCACGCGCTGGCACGATCACGTCGTGCGCTCTCCCGAGCGGCGCTTCATCGAGGAGGTGTCGCGCCATCCGGTGCGCGTCATGCGCGACCGGCCGGCGAGCACGCTGCCTCCGCGGCAGCGCGCCGACCGTGAGCCTGCGCTGCGGGGGGAGGATCCACCGGCGCCCGAGCACGCGGAGCGTCCGTGGTTCCGCCCGCCGCGCGGCGATCGGCCGCGCGGCGATGCTCCGCCCGCGGTGCAGCAGTCGCCACGGTTCGACGGCGATCGGCGCGTGCCGCGTTCGGCAAGCACGGCGGCCGACCCACCGTCTCGACGCGGCGGCATGCGACCACCGCCCGGAGC
Organism: uncultured delta proteobacterium; assembly: GCA_963815115.1. GTDB lineage: Bacteria > Desulfobacterota > Binatia > DP-6 > DP-6 > CAVQLX01. Next base: position 1,434,616 of record CAWFFN010000009.1, read on the forward strand.
GCACGGCGGCGGGGGCGGCGATGCTCCGCGACCGCGCCCCGCGGATCGTGGCGGTACCGGACGTGTCTTCTCCCATGGATCGGCGCCACCCGCGTCGGGCGGTGAGCCCACGCGCGCGCCCCACAAGTGAGCGGCTGCTCAGGGCCGTCGCGCAATCAGCTGCACGAGGCGCAGACGGCCGTCGGCGAGCGCCGCGGCGAGCGCGCCGCGCTCCTGCGAGAGGCGCCTCGAGTCGTCGTCGGTCGCGGCTTCGAGGCGAGCGTGTAACCGGGCGCGCGCTGCGCCGACGCGCGCGGAGCGCTCGCCTGCGTCGGCCACGGGGCGGACCGCGAGATCGACGAAGCCCGCGTTCCCGAGCGCGTCACGTCGATCATCGACGGTCGCGAAGCGCCAGCCGCCGACGACGGGCGCCGCACCGTCGCAAACGAGATCCTGCATCACCAGGTACCCGCCGGGGCGCACGACCCGGCGAGCTTCGGCGAGTGCGGCCGGCACGTCGCGCATCTGCGGCAGCGTCTCGACGACCCAGACGTGCGTGAAACGCGCGTCGCGGAAGGGCAGGGCCCCGGCCTCGGCACAGACATGGTGAACCTGACCGTGCAGCGCGGCGCGTCGGGTGAGCGCCCTGCCTCCTGACGCGACCTCGGCATCACCCGTGGTCGCCACGGCGGTGCAGCCGAGCCTGCCGGCGAGCCAGCGGGCGGTGGAGCCGAGGCCACCGCCGAGATCGAGCACCAGCTCGTACTTGCGGAAGATGCCATGTGCGCTGAGTGCCTCCAGCAGCTGGACCCCGCTGCCGCTCGGCCGCTCGAGGCCGAGGTAGGGGAGGCCGCGCGGGGCCGGAGCGGCGGCCGTCAATCGGCGCGTCAGATCCTCGATCATTGCGGCCAGGCGCGCCTCGCGCACCTGCCCGAGATAGCTGCTGCGCTGCACCCGGGTCCAGCCGCGCCCCGGAGGCGGCCTGGTTGCCTTCCTCATCGCCCCTGGGTACCGTCTGTCCAGTGTCTGCCCGCCTGCTCCTGGCGCTGGCCCTCGCCCTGGGTGTCCAGACCGTGTACGCGAATCCCGCCGTGTCGGCGGCCGAGCTGCGCGCGCTGAGCTGCTGCGGGCACTGTCCCGAGCCTCTGTCGCTGCCGTCCGCGCGGAGCTGCTGCGGCGTGACGGCCACCGCCAGCGGTCCCGCGGAAGCTCCCACGACCCGGGTCCCTGCCCCCCCTCCGGCCCGGTCGCGGCGCTGGCGGCTGCCGTCGTCTCGCCACCCGCGAGCTGGGTGCGGACGACGCGGGTGCGGCGGGCGGGCTCCGGCCCCCCGACCTTCCTCGCGCAGCGCCATCTGCTGCTCTGATCGGTCTCCCTCGCGCCCGCCGGGCCCGCACGGTCCGGCGACCACGCTCGACGTGTGCCCGCCGGGCGCGTCCCCAGCGTGTCACCAACGACGTGAAGGGAGAGACCGATCATCATGCTGCTCGACATCCGTGTCGCCCGCGCGATCCTCGCGCTGGCCACGCCGCTCACGCTCGCGCCGGCCCGCGCGACGGCAGAGCCGTCCGCCGCCCGCTTGCGCCTCGCCGACGTCCTGGCGCTCGCCCGGCAGGAGAACCCGGAGATCCTTGCGGCCCGGGCGAGAGCCCGCGCGGCCGAGTCCGGGCCCACCCGGGCGCGAGCCTGGGACGATCCCGTCGTCTCCTGGGAAGCGTGGAACGCCCCGAACAACTTCAACGTCGCGCACGCCGACAACAACATCTTCCGGCTCGCGCAGCGGATTCCCTTCCCCGGCAAGAAGGGGCTCGCGGCGGCCTCGGCGGCGGAGGACGCGCGCGCGATGGCGCGCAGCGCCGACGCCGTGGCGCTCGACGTCGAGGCCGCCGTCAAGCGCGCCTACTGGAGCCTGTGGCAGGCACAGCAGCGCGTTGCGGTCTACCAGCGCCAGCGTGTGCTGGCGGAGCGCTTCGCGAAGACGGCCGCGGAACGCTATACCACCGGCGGCGTGCCGCAGGCCGACGTCCTGCGGGCGCAGGTGGAGCTCAGCCACGCCATCACCGACGTGCAAACCGGCGCGCTCGCCATCGACACGGCGCGCGCCGGGCTGAACGCGCTTCTCAGCCGGCCGCCCGGCGACATGCTCGGGGATCCCGAGGACGCGGGCCTGCCGGAGCCCCCGCCCGCGGCCGACGCCCTGATCGACGCCGCGCTCGCGCAGCGTCCCGAGCTGGCGGCGCAGGGCGCGACCATCGCGCGTGAGCAGCGCGCCCTCGATCTGGCGCGCAAGGCCTATCTCCCCGACTTCGAGCTGAGTGTCGGCCGCTTCGTCAACTACGGTGCCCGCGACGGGTTCGGGGCCATGGCGTCGGTCACGGTGCCGATCGCGAACAAGCCGAAGTACGACGCCGGCGTCTCGGAGGCCACGGCGCGTATCGCGTCGGCGGAGGCCGACCGGCGGCGCCTCGAGGTCGGCGTGCGCCGCGACGTCGAGCAGGCCTGGTTGCGCGTGCGCACCGCGAAGCTCCGGCATGACCTCTTCGCCAGCACGCATCTCCCGCAGGCGGAGCAGGCGATGGCGGTGACCGAGGCCGCGTATGCGTCGGGGAGCGTCGACCTGCTCTCCCTGCTCGACACTCTGCGCGCCGTCGAGGCTGTCCACCTCGACCACATCGACAGCGCCGCGGAGATCGAGACGGCGTGGGCCGATCTCGAGCGCGCGGTCGGTGGACCGCTCCCCGCCGAACCCTCGACACCGACCGCAGCGACACCACATGGTGCCGCGGGGGGGCGCCGGCATGGGTAGGCGGGTAGTCGCGGTGCTCGCCCTGTGCACCCTCGCCGCGCTCGGTGCCGTCTGGTGGCACTGGCACGGGCCCGCGGGAGAGCCGCTCCCGCCGTCCCACGGCGCGGCGGCGAAGAAACGGAAGTACCAGTGCGCGATGCACCCGCAGATCGTCTCCGACGCACCGGGGACCTGCCCCATCTGCGGGATGAAGCTCCAGCCGGTCGAGGACGAGCCGACGGCCGGATCGCGGGCCGATCGCAGGATCGCCTTCTATCGCCATCCCATGCGCCCCGACGTCACCTCGCCGACGCCAGCCAAGGACGAGATGGGCATGGCCTACACGCCGGTCTACGAGGACGAGCTGTCGGGCGGTGGGGGCGGCGGCGTCCCCGGGCACGCGCCGTTCGCGCTCTCGACGGCGCGCCAGCAGCTGATCGGCGTGCGGCGCGCGAAGGTCGAGTACCGCTCCCTCGCGATCGCGATCCGGGCGATCGGGACCGTCGCCTACGACCCGGGCCTGTACCAGGCCGTGGTCGAGTACCGGCAAGCGGTGCGGGCGAGGGAGCAGCTCGCACAGAGCACGTTGCCCGAGGCGCTGTCGGGTGCCGACGGGCTGGTGCGCGCCGCCGCCATCAAGCTCCGGCAGAAGGGCGTCCCCGAGGGGCAGCTCGCCGCCGTCGCCCGGGGCGGGGGCGACCCGACCAACCTGCTGCTGCCCGGCAAGAACGTCTGGGTGTACGCCCAGGTCTACGAGTACGAGCTCGGGCTGGTGCGCGTCGGGCAGCCCGTTGCGATCACCGCCCCCTCGCTACCCGGCCGCCGCTTCACCGCCCGCATCGCGGCCATCGATCCGATCCTCGACCCGGCGACCCGCACGGCCCGCGTACGTGTGCTGGTGGCGACCCCGCAGGCCGATCTGCGCCCGGAGAGCTTCGTCGACGTCACCATCGAGGTGCCGCTGGGCAACCGGCTCGCCGTGCCCGAAGACGCGGTGCTCGACACCGGGACGCGCCGTATCGTCTTCGTGGTGCATGGCGAGGGCGAGTTCGAACCGCGCGCCGTGGAGCTCGGCCGCGACGCCCAGGGTTTCTACGAGGTGCTGTCCGGCCTCAGCGCAGGCGAGGAGGTCGTCGTGGCGGCGAACTTCCTGATCGACTCGGAGTCGCGCTTCCGGGCCGCGCTGCGCTCGTTCGACGGCGGCGCGGGCACGGGGCCGCGGCGGCACGAGGCGCCCCGATGATCGAGCGAGTCATCGAGTTCAGCGCGAAGAACCGCGTCCTCGTGCTGCTGCTCACCGGCGCCGCGCTCCTCGGCGCCCTGTGGTGCATCCGGAGCATCCCGCTGGACGCCATCCCCGACCTCTCCGACACCCAGGTGATCGTCTTCTCGCGCTGGGACCGCAGCCCCGACGTCATCGAGGACCAGGTCACCTATCCGATCGTCACGGCGCTGCTGGGCGCGCCCAAGGTGAAGACGATCCGTGCCTTCTCCGATTTCGGCTACAGCTACGTCTACGTCATCTTCCAGGACGGCACCGACCTCTACTGGGCGCGCTCGCGCGTCCTCGAATACCTGAGCAAGATTCAAGCGCGCCTGCCGCAGGGGGTGGAGACCGAGCTCGGCCCCGATGCCACCAGCGTCGGCTGGGTGTACCAGTACGCGCTGGTCGACCGGACGGGCCAGCACGACCTGGCGAGTCTCCGCAGCCTCCAGGACTGGTACCTGCGCTACCACCTGCAGTCGGTGCCGGGCGTGGCCGAGGTGGCGGCCGTGGGCGGCTTCGTCAAGCAGTATCAGGTCACCGTCGACCCGAACCGACTGCTCGCCTACGGCATCCCGCTGCCGCAGGTGATCGACGCGGTCCGCAAGGGCAACGCCGAGACCGGCGGCCGCCTGCTCGAGTTCGCGGGCGCCGAGTACATGGTGCGGGGGCGCGGCTACGTCACGTCGGCCGACGACATCGAGCGCATCGTCGTCAAGAGCGAGGCGGCGACCGGCACGCCGATCCTGGTGCGGCAGGTCGCCCAGGTCACGCTCGGTCCCGACATCCGCCGCGGGGTCGCCGACCTCGACGGCGAGGGCGACACGGTCGGCGGCATCGTCGTCATGCGGCAGGGCGAGAACGCGCTGGCGGTGATCGAGCGCGTGCGCGCACGGCTCGCCGAGCTCCGCCCCACGCTCCCGCCCGGGGTCGAGATCGTCACCACGTACGACCGCTCCGACCTGATCCACCGCGCCATCGACACCCTCCTGCACGCGCTGCGCGAGGGAATGGTGATCGTGAGCCTCGTCATCCTGGTCTTCCTGTGGCACGTGCCCTCGGCCATCATCCCCATCGTCACCATCCCGGTGTCGGTGCTGCTCGCGTTCATCCCGCTCTACCTGATGGGGGTGACCTCCAACGTCATGTCGCTGGCGGGCATCGCCATCTCGATCGGCGTGCTGGTGGATGGCGCCATCGTCGAGGTCGAGAACGCATACACGCGGCTGCACCAGTGGATCGCCGGCGGGCGGCAGGGCGACTTCCACGAGGTGCGTTTGGGGGCGCTCAAGGAGGTCGGGCCGTCGGTCTTCTTCTCGCTGCTCGTGATCTCGGTGGCATTCCTGCCGGTGTTCACGCTGATCGACCAGGAGGGCCGGCTCTTCAAGCCCCTCGCCTACTCGAAGACCCTCACCATGGCGCTGGCGGCGGTGCTCGCCATCACTCTCGACCCGGCGCTGCGCATGCTCTTCACCCGCATGGACCCGTTCACGTTCCGTCCGCGCGCCCTGGCGCGGCTGATGACCACAGTGGCGGTCGGACGGTACTACGCCGAGGGGCGGCACCCGATCAGCCGCGTCCTGTTTGCGGTCTACGAGCCCGTGTGCCGGTTCGTGCTGCGCCACCGCGCCCTGACGCTCGGGGCGGCCCTGCTGCTCGTCGCCTCGACGGTGCCGGTCTTTCTCCGGCTCGGCTCCGAGTTCATGCCGCCGCTCAACGAGGGCGCCTTCCTCTACATGCCGACCGCGCTACCGGGCATGTCGGTCACCGAAGCGCAGCGCATTCTCCAGGTCCAGGACAAGGTTCTCCGCGGGTTCCCGGAGGTGGAGCGCGTGTTCGGCAAGGCTGGCCGCGCGACGACGCCGACCGACCCGGCGCCGTTCTCCATGGTGGAGACGACGGTCCTGCTCAAGCCGGAAGCCGAATGGCGCCCGGTGAAACGCTGGTACGCCGGCTATCCGAAACCGCTGCGGTGGCTGTTCTCGATCGGCCTGCCCGAGCACGTGACCTTCGACGAGCTGCGCGACGAGATGGACGCGGCGCTGCGCTTCCCCGGGCATCCCGAACATCTGGACGATGCCGATCCGCAACCGCATCGACATGCTGTCGACGGGCGTGCGCACGCCGATCGGCATCAAGATACTCGGGCCGGACCTCGAGGTGGTGCAGCGTATCGGCGAGGACATCGAGCGCATCGTGCGCGACGTCCCGGGCACGCGCACGGTGCTCGCCGAGCGGACGGCGGGCGGCTACTACCTGGACTTCGTGCTCCGGCGCGACGCCCTGGCGCGCTACGGGCTGTCCGTCGAGGACGCCCAGACGATCGTCACGTCCGCGATCGGAGGCGAGACCGTCACCACGACCGTCGAGGGCCGCGAGCGCTACGGCGTGAACGTGCGCTACGGGCGCGAGTTCCGTGACAACGTCGAAGCGCTCCGCCGCGTGCTGGTGCCGACGCCATCGGGCGCGCAGGTGCCGATGGCGCAGATCGCCGACATCCAGCTCCGCGAAGGACCGTCGATGATCCGCGACGAGAACGGGCAGCTCGCCGGCTACGTCTTCGTCGACATGACGGGGCGGGACGTCGGCGGATACGTCCAGGAGGCGAGGGCGCGCGTCGCCGCGCAGCTCGACCTGCCGACGGGCTACACGCTCGTGTGGAGCGGGCAGTACGAGAACCTGGCGCGCGTCCGCGAACGCCTCAAGGTGGTGATCCCGCTCACCCTCGCGCTGATCACGCTCCTGCTCTACCTGAACACCAAGTCGGGCGTGAAGACCGCGATCGTGCTTCTCGCGGTGCCGTTCTCGCTCATCGGCGCGGTCTGGCTGCTCTGGGGGCTCGGCTACAACCTGTCGATCGCGGTCTGGGTGGGGATGATCGCGCTCATGGGGCTCGACGCCGAGACCGGGGTCTTCATGCTCCTCTTCCTCGATCTTTCATACGACGAGCGCGTGCGCGCCGGCCGCATGCGCACCGCGTCCGACCTCGAGGAGGCGATCGTGCACGGAGCCGTGAAGCGCGTGCGCCCGAAGCTGATGACCGTGGTGGCGGCGTTCATGGGGCTGCTGCCCATCATGTGGTCCACGGGCGCCGGCGCCGACGTGATGAAGCGCATCGCGGCGCCGATGGTGGGTGGGCTCGCCACCAGCTTCCTGCTCGAGCTGCTCGTCTATCCGGTGCTGTACGCCATCTGGAAGTGGCGCTTCGTGATGCAGCGCGGGGCGCAAGTGCCGCCGCCACTGACGGCGTTGCGGACGAACGCAGGATGAGCACGACGATCGACGCAGGCAGAGCGGCGCATCCGGGGAACGGCACGGTGGGCACCAATTGACGCCGGTTGCGCAGGTGTGTACAGAACAGGCGGGACAGACGAGTTGTACAAGTCGTACTAGACCGAACCGAGCCAAGAGGGCAGAATGCAGCACGTCTCGACGAGCGAGGCCCGCAAGGACTTCGCGGAGATCATCAACAAGGTCGCGTACGGCAAGGAGCCGGTCATCATCGGCCGCCGGGGCAAGGAGCTGGCGGCGGTCATCCCAATGCGGGACCTCCGGCTGCTGGAACGGCTGATCGAGGAAGAAGAGGACCGGCTTGACGTCGCAGAGGCCTCCCGCATCGAGGCCGAGGAGCCCGAGTCGATCCCGTGGGATGAGGTACGGCGTGACCTCCTCGAGGGAGCGACGCTCCCGGCACCGACGCGTAAGAGAACGGCCGCGTCGTACGGAACCAGGAATCCTGCGCGCGCCGCTACTCGCGCCATTCCGTCGAAGGCTCGCGACCGCAAGCGACGGGCTCGCTGACGCCCTCACCGTAGAAGCCGATACGGGCACCGCCCCGCCATGACCTCCTCCCAGGCACGGCGGTACCGCGTCGACATCAAGCCCAGCGCCCGGCGCGCCGCACAACGCCTTCCCGCGCGCGCGCGGGTCAGGCTGGTGGCCGCGATCGACGCGCTCGGGGACAATCCACGACCGGACGGCTGCAAGAAGGTCGCGGGGGTTGAGCATCTGTATCGTGCCCGCGTGGGGGACTACCGGATCGTGTACGAAGTGCACGACGAGGTGCTGCACGTCTTGGTGATCCGGGTCGGCCACCGGAGTGACGTTTACCGAGGCCTGTAGTTGCCTCCCTGTCCCCTTCATCCCATCGTCGCCACCATGTGCCTCGTGCGACAGCAGGCAGGAACCACGTCATGACCGTGGCACGCTCGGTGCTGCTCTTCGTCCTCGCGGGCCTGTGCGAGATCGGCGGTGGTTGGCTGGTGTGGCAATGGCTACGCGCCGGACGACCCGCGGGCTGGGGACTCGCCGGGGCCGCCGTGCTGGTGCTGTACGGCGTCATCCCCACGCTGCAGCCGGCCCCCTTCGGGCGCACCTACGCGACCTACGGCGGGTTCTTCATCGCGCTCTCGCTGCTCTGGGGCTGGGCGATGGACGGCACGCCTCCCGATGCGGCCGACGTCGTGGGGGCCACGATCGCGCTCGGCGGGGTGGCCCTGATGATGTACTGGCCGCGGTGACTCTCTCGCGCTACAAGACCGCCCGTGGCCGGGATCATCCGATACGGAACCTATGTCCCCTACTTCCGCCTGACGCGCGCCGCGATCGGCGCCGGCAAGGGTGAGCGTGCCGTCGCCAGCTACGACGAGGACGCGGTGTCGCTGGCGGTCGAGGCGGCACGCGACGCGGTCCGCGGCGGTGCGGCGCCCGACGCGCTGCTCTTCGCGACCCTCAGCCCGCCCTACGCCGAGAAGCTCAACGCGGCGACGATCCAGGCGGCGCTCGACCTGCCCGAGCAGATGGTCGCCGCCGATCTGGGTAGCTCGTCGCGTGCCGGGCTCAGCGGCCTGCTGCTCGGGCTCGACCTCGCGGCCGCGGGGCGGCGCGTGCTGGTCTGCGCCAGCGACGTCGTCATCGGCGCGCCGGGCGGGGCGCGCGAGACCCAGGGCGGCGACGCGGGGGTGGCGTTCGTCGCGGGCGGGGACGCCGAGGCCATCGCGCGGCTGGTCGGCCGCGCCTCGACGACGCTCGAGATCCTGGACGTCTGGCGGCTGCCCGAGGAGCGCTTCGGCCGCCAGTGGGAGGAGCGCTTCACGGCCGACACGATGGCGCCGGCGATCACCGACACGGCGACGCGCGCGCTGGCGAGCGCTGGCGTCGAGGCGGCGTCGCTCGCGACGGTCATCCTCGACGGGACCGGTCCGCGCAGCATGGCCGGGCTGCCGAAGGCGCTCGGGCTCCGGCCGGAGCAGGTTGCCGACCCGCTGTCGGCGAGCGTCGGGCGCGCGGGCGTCGCGCACGCCGGGCTTCTGCTGGCGCGTGCTCTCGACCAGGCGAAGCCCGGCGACCGTATCCTCGTCGTGGGCGCGGCGGATGGCGCCGATGCGCTCGTCTTCGAGGTCACGGGCGCGATCAAGGACGCGCGACCGGCCCGGACGGTCGATCGCTGGATCGCGTCGAAGCGCAACGACCTGGCCTACAACACCTACCTCAAGTGGCGCGGCATCCTGCCCTTCGAGCCGCCGCGCCGGCCCGACCCCGAGCGGCCCGCGGCGCCCCCGATGCGGCGTCACGAGCGCTGGAAGCTCGCCTTCGTCGGCTCGCGCTGCACGAAATGCCAGGCCGGACACCTCCCGCCGCAGCGCGTGTGCGTCAAGTGCGGAGCGGTGGACCAGATGCGTGACGAGCGCTTCGCCGACACGTCGTGCGCCGTGGCCACCTACACCCTCGACCATCTGGCGTACTCGCTCCAGCCGCCCGTGGTGGCCGCCTTCGTCGACTACGAGGGGGGCGGCCGCTTCTCGTGCGAGCTCACCGACGTCGATCCGAAGCGGGTGGCGATCGGGGATCGGCTCGAGATGACGTTCCGCCGGCTGTTCACCGCGCAGGGCGTGCACAACTACTTCTGGAAGGCGCGTCCGGGGCGCTGAGGCGGATCCGGGCGCGGCTGGTCGCCACCGATCCGCATCCCTCAGGCCGGAACGGCCCTCGGCCGCCTCACCCGGCGACCTGTCGAGCCGCCCGCACGCGCTCGTAGATCGCTCGGAGACGTTCGTCCCGGTCGTGATCGGGATACATCGAGCTACAGCGGGCCGCGGTGGCCGTCGCGCTCGTGACGTCGTCGGCGAGTAGCAGCACCTCGACCAGGGTCGTACAAGCGGGCTGCAAGTCGGGATCGACCTGCAGCGCCCGCTCGAGGTGGCGCCGCGCCGCCTCGAGCTGCAACCGCCGCAGGGCGGTCACGCCGAGGCTGAGCTCGCGGTAGGGTGACCGGGGGCTCGCCACCAGCCGGTCGGGCAACCTCGCGGTCTCTCGCACGAGCAGCTGGGAGACGGAGTCCCGATAGAGCGAACGCCAGCGGCCGGTCCGCACGAGGTCCGTGAGGACGTCGCTCGACTGCCAGCGCGGCCACAGCACGAAATCCGCACCGCTGCCTTCGATGACGTCGATCCAGCCCGGCTTCCGATCGAGGACGGTCAGGTAGTCGACGTACGTATCGTCGCCGTATGCCGTCTCGGCGCGACCGTCGATGAACACCTTGAGCCGACCCTGGGTGCGCAGGTCCACGTAACCGCCCCATCGGTAGTAGGCGAAGACGTTTCCCGAGAGCCCGTTGGCGTCGATGAAATTCAGGGTCTCGACCGGAAACTCGTAGTCCGCCGTGAGGTAGTGGAACGCGGACGACGTCTTCGGATACGGCGCCAGCCAGACAACGGCCAGGACGAGCGCGCCCAGGGCCGGCACCAGCGCAGGGATCCGGGCGCGTCGGGAGACCCCGAGACGCGCCAGCGCGAGACCCAGCACGAGGGTCTCCGCCATTCCGAAGAGCGGCACGAAGCGGCGACTGCGCAGCGACATCGCGAGAGCCATCGCGCCGATCACGATCGCCACCCAGGGAGCTGCCGAGCGGCGCAGCTCGGCATCCGCCGTCACGACCAGCGTCGCGGCGACGAATGCGCCGATCCCGTACGGGTAGAGCCACGATCGGAGCCCGCCCGGCTCGAACGGCGGCAACCATTCGGCGACCCGGTGGATGGGCGACGTCGGATCGAATGCGTGCTGGAACGCACGCTCGACGGCCGCGCCGCCGTGGGGATTGATCATCGTCACGGCGCAGCAGGCGGCCGCCAGGAGCAGCGCCCGCCGACGGTGCTCGCGCCGTCGAACGCTCGGGAACAGCACGACCGGCAGGGTGAGGAGACCCAGCACGAAGCTGGCGTGGAGGTTCGCCCAGATCAGGAAGACGATCGGAAGCCACGGCCGCGGCTGCGGGCGGCCGAGGGTGGCGTCGAGGACGAGCGCCCAACCGAGGAGCGCATAGAGCTGCGGGCGCACGTCGAGGAATGGCGCCGCCACCGCCAGACCGAAGGTCGCGGCGGCCCAGCCGGCCAGGCGATCGCCGGAGAGGCGCACCAGGAGCCGGAACAGGATCAGCCACGCGGCGACGATCACGAGCCACTTCCAGTATGCGAGGCTCTCCAATCCGAACGCGCGGGCCCAGAGATACAGCAGGACGTCCGCGAGCCACGAGTCGTTCAGCCAGTAGCGGCCGGCCGTCGTGTAGCTGAACGGATCCGGTGCCCGGACGGCCCCGTGCTCGACGATCCACCGCCCGCCCGCGATGTGCCACCACAGGTCCGCGCCCTGCAGGCCCGTGAAGCCGAACGACCAGAACGTGAGGCCCGCGGCGAGATACCACGTGGCCGCGGTCAGCCGGTCGGAATCGCGATGGCGCGACGTCTTCCCCGCGCTCGGCACCTCCCCGCCTCAACCGCCCGCCATCCGCGCATGCATGCCTCAGAGAAGCCGGCGGGGGTGGTGCAAGTCAATTCGCCGTCAGGACGTCAGCCGCGGCTCCCGTTGAGGCCCGGCTTCGCCTCCAGCGTGTGCCGGTCGATCCAGGTGTACTCCCTGCCGAGGGCCGCGGCCGTCGCCGCGGCGAGCCCCTCGTCGATCTCCGGGGGCAGGGCGGCGGCGTACATCACGGGCGACGGCTGCTCGTCGCCGATCTTCAGCTCGAGCCAGCCGACCTGCGCGCCGTCGCTCGATCGGAGGGCGGCGCGATACGTGCCGGAGAGCTCGTCGTCGTGCTCCACGCGGCGGGTGAGCTCCGCGCGCCCCCAGCGGGGCCGGCGCACGAAGACGTCGCTGCGGAGCGGCATCGAGCCCGCGGGCGCGATGACGAGACGGATCGCATCGTGGTCCCAGAACGGCTCGACGCGCCCGACGACCGGTGATTCCGGCGAGTCCGTGCTGCGAACGACCGCGCGCCCGGGACCCTCGAGCCAGATGCCCTCGCCGCGCGAGGGACCACGGTTCACGACCAGCTCGGGCACCGTGAAGGCGGGGAGCCACCGCGTCGACGTGACCAGCGCGGGCTGGTCGTCCCCGCGCATCTCATCGACCATGAGGCCGCCCCGGACGATGTGCGCGCCGAACGATGCTCCCGGCTCGACCGGAAGACGCTGATAGGGGCTGCATCCGGCCCCGAGAGCAAGCACCAGCCCGAGGACCCATGACCTGCGCATGTGGTGTCGTCGGGAGCATTTCGCGTGCCCGGCGCGACCATGGCTGGTTGGCAAGGGGTTCAACCGCGGGGTGTCCAGTTCTGGACCGCACCGTCGCATCCTGCGCACGGCGAGGACCGTCCTGCCGCGTGCCGGTAGATCGTGGTGACACCTCCTTCAGCTCCTCTCCGACGTCGACTGACTGCGCGAACGCGCCGTCCGCGCGGAGCCAGATGACCGCGGCTGCGGCCGCGGCGAGGCGGAACGCTGCGCGGAACCAGCGCGCGGCGCGCGACCACGTCACTGCGAGGTCGGATCGGAGAGCCAGCGGCTGAGCGTCTGGCGGGACACGCCGAGCTTCTGCGCGGCGAGCGCCTTGTTGCCGTTGCAGAGGCCGACCACCCGCGTCACGTAGGCGAGCTCCAGCTCCTCCACGGTCATGATGCGATCGGCGCTCTGCGGCAGCTCCGTCAGCCCCGCGAGCGCCGCGCGCTCCACCTGGCCGAGGAGCTCGACACCGATCACGCTGCCGTCGGCCATCACCGCGGCCGAGGCCACGGCGGTCCTCAGCTCGCGCACGTTCCCCGGCCAGCGGTGGTTCCGCAGCAGGGCCTCGGCCTCGGGCGAGAACCCGTCCAGCGGCTTGCGGAACTGCCGCGCGCACTCCTCGAGGAACGCGCGCGCCAGCAGGAGGACGTCGTCGCCGCGATCGCGCAGCGGCGGCAGCGTGATCGTCATCCCGGCGAGCCGGTAGTACAGGTCGCGGCGAAAGCCGGTGGCGCCTTCCAGCGACTGGTGGGTGGCGGCGACGACCCGGCAGTCGACGGTCAGGAGCCTCGTCCCGCCGACGCGGCGGAACTCGCGCGACTCGACGAAGCGAAGCAGCTTCGCCTGGGCGGAGCCCGGGAGATCACCGATCTCGTCCAGGAAGAGCGTGCCGCCGTCGGCCAGCTCGACGAGGCCGCGCTTCTGCTCGCGCGCGTCGGAGAAGGCGCCGCGCTCGTGACCGAAGAGCTCGCTCTCCACGAGGGATTCGGGGATGGCCGAGCAGTTGAGCTCGATGAACGGTCCCTTCGCGCGTTGCGAGCGACGGTGGAGGAAGCGGGCCGCGAGCTCCTTCCCGGTGCCGGTCTCGCCCTGGATGAGGACGACCGGCATCGGCTGGGCCGCCACCCGCTCCAGCCGCTCCATGGCGGCGCGCATGGCGGGGCTGTCGTAAAGCAGGTCGGCGCGCTGGCCGCTCAGGTAGGCGACCTGGCGCTCGAGCTGCTCGGTGTGCAGCGCGTTCTTGACCGAGGCGAGGACCTCCTCGACGTCGAACGGCTTGCGGATGAAGTCGAAGGCGCCCAGCCGCAGCGCGCTCACCGCGCTGTCGACGTCGCCGTGGGCCGTGATGACGATGGCCTTCGGCATCGGGACGCGCTCGCGCGCGGCGCGCAGCACGTCGAGGCCGTCCATGTCGCCCAGGCGCAGGTCGATCAGCACGCAGTCCGGCGTCTCCTGGGCGAGCCCGGCGAGCGCGTCGGCGCCGCTGGCGGCCGACTGGACGTCGTAGCCGGCACCCTCCAGCGCCATGCGTGAGCGAGCGCCGGATGAGGCCCTCGTCGTCGACGATGAGGACGGACTGCCGCACTACGCCTCCGCCCGCGGGAGTACCACCTCGAACGCCGTCCCGCGACCGTTCTGCGGCAGGACGTCGATCCGACCGCCGTGCTCGCGGACGATGTTCCGGCTGACTGCCAGCCCGAGCCCGTTGCCGTTCGGCTTGGTGGTGAAGAAGGGATGGAAGAGGCGAGCGCGCACCTCGGGCTTCATCCCCGTGCCGTGATCGGACACGACGAACCGGAGCCGATCGTCGAGCACCTCGGTGCGCAGCTCCACGGCTTCGCCCGGCGGCGAGGCCTCGCAGCCGTTGACCAGCAGGTTGACGAGCACCTGCTCGATCAGGTCCGGATCGAGCCGCCACTCCAGCTCGGGCGGGAGCCCGCGGGTACGGATGGGACGCCCCGCGGCGCCCGGCGCGAGCTGCGCCGTGCGCACCGCGCCCTCGATCACGCGCCGCACCGAGACGTCTCCCATGCGGGGCTCGAGCGGTCGCGCATACGACATGAGCCGCCGGACGGTGTTGGCGACCCGTCCGAGCTGCCGCTCCATCTCCGCGAGCTCCGCTCTGAGCTGATCCGGCGGCACCGGGCCGCGCTGCAGCGCCTGCAGCATGCCGCGCACGCCGGTCACCGGGTTCAGCGTCTCGTGCGCGATCTCGGAGGCGATCTCCCCCAGCTCCGACAGCTTCTCGGCCTGCTGCAGCGCGCCCTCCTGCCGGCGCACGCGCTCGAGCAGCGCGTTCACCTGGGCCTCGAGCATGCCGAGCTCGTTGCCGTCCACCTGGATCGGATCGCCGACGTCCGCGGCGCCGAGCCGCAGGACGAGCCGGTAGATCGGCCGGGCTGCGTAGCGCGACAACATGAAGCCCAGGCAGAGCGAGAACACGGCGCCGAGCCCCGTCAGCCAGAGCACGAAGGTGCGACCGCTGGCGATGTCGGCCTCGGCCGACGCGCGTCGCTCGTGCATGTCGGTGGCCCCGAGGCGGAAAAGCTCCTCGCCGCTGGCGAGCAATCGCTCGACGTCGGCCGACATGGTGACGAACACGCGGCGGGCCTCGTCCGGACGACCCTCCTTCTGCAGCTGGACGACCCGGTCCGCGGCCGCGGTGTACTCGGACCACCCGGAGCGCATGCCGTCGAGCAGCGCGCGCTCGGTGTCCGTCCGCACGAAGGTGCCCATCTCGTCGAACCAGGCGGAGAACTCGGCGCGATGCGGGCGGATCGCGTCCAGTGTCGCCTGGTCGCCGGAGAGCAGGTAGTCCGCGAGCCGGCTCTTTTCGCGCACCAGCGTCTCCAGCTTGGCCGCGAGGTCGAGTCCCTGGACGCTGCGGTCCGACAGGCGCTGCGCCGCGCGCTCGGCCTCGGACAGGGAATGCTGGCCCCACCACGAGGACACGAGGACCGCCGCCAGCACGACCGCGTATGCGAGCATGAGGCGCCCGACCAGGCTCGGCTTCATGGTCCCGGTCGAGACTCTGCGCGCCGGGCGGCCGTCCGGCAAGTCGTGACTCGACCATTGCCGCGTCATGGACCTGGCTGCTCAGCGGCGCTCCGGGGCTCGCGCCACGCTGCGGAGGTGCATCCCGATCCAGTCGACCTCCTGACCCAGAGTCTCCGCGGCCGCCACCGCCATGCCCTCGCCGATGGTCGGTGGCAGGACGCCCTCGCAGTTCGCCATGATCGAGGCCCACGGGCTGACCTGGATCCGGAGCCAGCCGACGTCACGACCCTCCGGGTCGTGGAGCTCCGCCTGGTAGGTGCCTCGCAGGTCCATGGAGGTCTCGCGCCAGTCGCGTGAGCTCGTCCATGCCCGCGCACGTCGTCCACACGCGAGAAGACGTCGCTCGTGAGCGGCGGACCGTCGACCGGTCGCAACGTGAGCCGGATCGCCTGGTCGTCCCAGCTCGGCTCGACGCGACCGGACACCGGTCCCTCGTCGGACGTCCCGCGGTGGACCACGATGGGACCCGTGCCGACGAGCCGGCGATCGCCGCCCGGCCCGTTGAGGTGCAGGTCGAACTCGGGGTTGGTCAGGCTCGACCATCCACCTTCCGGCTCGAGCAATCCGGTGTCGCCGTTCTGCATGCGATCGACCACCAGGCCGCCGTGCACGGTGTGTACGGCGAAGGTGAGGTCCGGTGCGACCGGGATCGGGCGTGCGTCGACTGCGCAGCCGCTGCCCAGAAGGCTGGCGGCAAGGAGCGCCACCAGGCCGCGCCTGCCGGACGCCACGCTCCGGTACATCTGCCTTGCTGCTGTCGATGAAGTCGTCATGGCGTCCCGCCGATGCAGGTTCCGTGCACGTCGTGGCGGCTCGAGAACGGACGGTACGCACGGGCGTCGCCGTGCGCGCCGTGAGGTTCTGGACTGCCGCGTCGCATTCTGGACGGCGGCCGCGCGCGCATCGCGCGGCGCGGCGCACGATCGGCCGGGGCACGCTTCGTGCTGACCGGGTCAGGCGATCATGCCCGGCTTCTCGCTGCGCAACCCGCACACCATCATCGTCGGCGCGCTGATCGTCGCGCTGCTCGGGCTGACCGCGTTCGCGCGCATGCCGGTCGACGTCTTCCCGAATCTCAAGATCCCGGCGGTCGTGGTCGCGACCTTCTATCCCGGCATGCCGCCGCACGGAGATCGAGCGCGACATCACGACCCGCTTCGAGCGCTTCTTCACGCTCGGCAGCGACATCGAGCACATCGAGTCGCGCTCGCTGCCCGGCGTGAGCATCATCAAGGTCTTCTTCCACCCGAGCGCCAACGTCGACACGGCCGCCGCCTCGCTCGCCAACCTGGCGATGGCCGATCTGCGCCATCTGCCGCCGGGGACGCTGCCGCCGCTGGTGCTCAAGTCCGACGCCTCGTCGCTGCCGGTGACGCTCGTCACCGTGGCGGGCGAGGGCTTCTCCGAGGCGCAGCTGCGCGATCAGGCGCAGTACAACATCCGCAACCAGCTGGCGACGGTCGCGGGCGCGTCGGTGCCGCCGCCCTTCGGCGGCAAGTACCGCCAGATCATGGTCTACGCCGACCGCGAGGCGCTCGAGGCGCGCGGCCTGACGCCTGATGGACGTCGTCCACTCGCTCAACGACGCCAACCTGATCATCCCGGCCGGCGACGCGAAGATCGGCGACACCGACTACTTCATCACCACCAACAGCATGATCGAGGACCCGGACGGGATCGACGACGTGCCGGTCAAGGTCGGGCGACGGCCAGGCGCCGGTGCTGGTCCGCGACGTCGGCCACGCCGAGGACGCCGCGCAGATCCAGCAGAACGTGGTCCGCATCGACGGCCAGCGCTCGGTCTACGTGCCGGTGCTGAAGCAGGGCAACGCCAACACCATCGCGGTCGTGGACGGCGTGCGCGCGCTGCTGCCGAAGGTCGTCGGCCTGCCGGACGGGATGCAAGCTCGGCGCCATCTTCGATCAGTCGAGCTACATCCGCGGCGGCGATCGCGCAGCCTCGAGCACGAGGCCGCGTCGGCCGCGGTGCTGGCCTCGCTGGTGATCCTGCTCTTCCTCGGCAGCTTCAAGTCGACCCTCGCGATCTTCGTCTCGATCCCGCTCTCGATCCTGGCGGCGGCCTTCGGCCTCTTCCTGAACGGCTCGACGATCAACGTGATGACCCTCGGCGGCTTCGCGCTCGCGATCGGCCGGCTGGTGGACGACTCGGTGGTCGTGCTCGAGAACATCAACCGCCACCTGGCGCAGGGCAAGAGCCCGCAGCAGGCGGCGCGCGACGGCGCGGAGGAGGTGGCGCTCGCCGGTGCTGGCGTCGACCATCACGACCGTCATCGTCTTCTTCCCGGTGATGTTCCTGTTCGGCGTGGCGAAGTACCTGTTCAGCGCGCTCTCGCTGGCCGTCGTGCTCTCGATGCTCGCCTCCTACGTCGTCGCCATGACCGTGATCCCGATCTACTGCGCGCGCTTCCTCACCGTGGAGGAGGCGCGCGCCGAGGAGCAGGGCACCGGCCACGGCCGGCTCGGCTGGTTCATCCGCGGCTACGAGCGCTTCGCCGGCCGCTACGAGCGGCTGCTCGAGCGCGCGCTCGACCACAAGCTGCGCGGTGATCGGCGCCGTGACGGTGCTCTTCGTCGTCGCCATGCTCGGCGCGCGGCTGATCGGCACGGAGCTCTTCCCGCGCACCGACGCCGGCCAGTTCATCATCAACCTGCGCGCGCCGCCCGGCTCGCGCATCGAGGTGACCGAGGCGCTCACCGAGCAGGTCGAGCAGGTCGATCCGCGACGTCATCCCGCCGCACGACCTCTCCATGGTCGTGTCGAACCTCGGGCTCGCGCCCGGGCTTCTCGGCGATCTACTCGTCCAACGCCGCGAGCGACTCGGGCTTCGTCATGGTGAGCCTGAAGCCGGACCACGAGCGGCTCGACCTGGGAGTACATGCGTCGCGCTCCGCGGAGGCGCTGCGGCACGCGGGTGCCGCAGGTGCAGACGTTCTTCCAGTCGGGCAGCATCATCGACGCGGTGCTGAACTTCGGGCTGGCGGCGCCGATCGACGTCCAGCTGAGCGGGCCGGACTACGACGGCGCTGCACGCCGCGGCGCAGGCAGGTGGCGCGGCACGGTGCGCCAGGTGCCCGAGGTGGCCGACGTCTTCGTCCCGCAGGAGTCCGGCTATCCGACGCTCCAGGTGCGGGTCGACCGGGTGAAGGCCGCGCGGCTCGGCCTCTCGCCAGCGCGACGTGGTGACCAACGTCATCACCGCGCTCACCTCGAACCAGATGATCGCGCCGTCGATCTGGATCGATCCGAAGAACGGCAACGACTACTTCCTCACCGTCCAGTATCCCGAGCAGGACATCCAGCTCGCTCGACACGCTGCTCAACATTCCCGTGCGCGGCCGCGCGTCGACCAGCGACGGCCACGAGGACGCGCTCCTGCTGCGCAACGTCGCCACGATCACGCACGACCACCGAGCCCGCGGAGGCGGCGCACTACAACATCCAGCGCGTGGTCGACGTGCTGGTCGTCGCCGCGCGGCGACGACATGGGCGGCACGCAGGCGGCCATCCAGCGCGCGCTCGCGGGCACGCCGCTGCCGAAGGACGTGCAGGTCACCTATCGCGGGTCGGTGTCGGCGATGCAGGCGTCGTTCTCGAGCTTCGGCTTCGGCCTCGGCGATGGCGCTCGTCCTGCTCTACCTCGTGATGGTGGCGCAGTTCCGGTCGTTCCTCGATCCCTTCATCATCATGTTCTCCGTGCCGATGGGCCTGATCGGCGTCGTCGCCGTGCTGCTCGCCACCGGCACGACGCTCAACATCGAGTCGTTCATGGGGACGATCGTGATGGTGGGCATCGTGGTGTCCAACTCGATCCTGCTGGTCGACTTCGCCAACCAGCGCCGCCGCGAGGGCGCGCCGCTGCGGCGGGCGATCGTCGAGGCGTCGCGCATCCGCATGCGGCCGATCGTCATGACCGCGCTCGCGACGGTCGTCGGGCTGCTGCCGATCGCGCTCAAGCTGGGCGAGGGCTCCGAGGCGTCGGCGCCGCTGGCGCGCGCGGCGGTGGGCGGCCTCGCGGTGTCGACGGTGCTGACGCTGGTGCTGGTGCCGGCGATCTACGAGCTGCTCTACGCCCGCCGCGCGGTGCAGGCATGAGGGCTGTCGCGGTGGTCGTGGCGTGCCTGGCGGCGGCGCTCTGGCTGGCGGCGTGCGGCGAGCGCGAGGCCGTGCCCGGCGGTCGAACCGGCACGTCCGACCGTGACGGTCGTACGCCCGGAGCGCGGCGACGTCAGCCGCACGATCACCCTGCCGGGCGACCTCGCCGGTCTCAACGAGGCGGCGCTCTACGCCAAGGTGACCGGCTACCTGAAGCGCATCGACGTCGACAAGGGCGACTGGGTGCAGCAAGGGCCAGACCCTCGCCGTGATCGAGGTCCCGGAGCTCGAGCAGAAGCTGAAGCGCGCCCGGGCGAACCTCGACGTGCAGCGGGTGACCTACGAGCGCCTGCAGCGGCGTGTGGACGACCGACCGGCGGCTGGTCGCGCGCGAGGACGTCGACGTCGCGCAGGGCAAGTTCCAGCAGGCGCAGGCCGAGGTGGAGGAGCTCGAGGCGATGGTCGGCTACACGCACATCGTCGCGCCGTTCGACGGCGTGATCACCGCGCGCTACGTCGACCCCGGCGCGCTGATCCAGGCCAGCGCGCACGCGGCGAGCACGGGTGCGAGCGGCGGCTCCGTGCCGGTGGTGCGCATCGCCGACATCGACACGCTGCGGGTCTACGTCTACGTCCCGGAGGAGGAGACGAGCCTCATCAAGCGCGGCATGCCGGCCACGCTCCGGCTGCGCGAGTTCCCGGGACGCGAGTTCACCGGCAGAGTCGCGCCGCTTCGCCACCGCGCTCGACCTCTCGACGCGCACGATGCTCACCGAGGTCGACCTGCGCCAACGCCGGCCACGAGCTCTATCCGGGCATGTACGCCGACGTCACGCTCGAGCTCGAGCGGCATCGCGATGCGCTGACGGTTCCCGCCACGGCGGTCGGGACCGCGGGCGCCGCGCGCTTCGTGTACGTCGTGCGCGACGGCGAGCTGGCGAAGGTGCCGGTGACCACCGGCATCCGCGAGGCCGGCTCGGTGGAGATCGTCTCCGGGCTCGCGGGCGAGGAGCAGGTGGTGACCAGCATCAGCCCGGCCCTCGCCGAGGGCGGCAAGGTGCGAGCCGTCGTGGCGGGGGCGAGCGGGCCGCAGGACGTGGGCTGAGCCGTGTGCCGCCGCGCCTCGGCCGCTTGCTGCTCGTCGCCGGCTGCTGTCTCCTGGCGGTCGTCCGCGGCCGCCGAGGAGCGAGCCGATCGCGCCGGGCGAGGAGCTGACCCTCGAGCGCGCCGTCGCGCTCGCGCTCGAGCACCATCCGGCGCGCATGGCCGCCGAGGCGCGGGCCGGCGCCGCCCGCGAGCGGATCGGCGAGGCCAGCGCCTCGCTGCTGCCGCAGGTCTTCGGCGTGACCGAGTACCTGCGCGCGACCGACAACGGCATCGGCGACACGAGCCTACCTCGCCGCGCCCGGCGTGACGCGGGCGCCGAGCGAGGGGCGGCACGTGAATCAGCTCACCGACACCTTCGACAACTACCTGGCCGCCGTGTCCGCCTACCAGTATCTCTTCGACTTCGGCCGGACGCGTGGGCTCGTCGAGCAGCGCGACGCGGAAGCCGACGCCGAAGCGGCGCGCTCCCGCCTGGTCGAGCTCGACCTCGTCTTCCAGGTGTCGCAGGCCTACTTCGACCTGGTCGCCGCGAAGGAGATCGTCACGGTGTTCGAGCAGGCCGTCGCCCAGCGTGACGGAGCACCTGCGCGAGGCGCAGGTGAAGTCGCAGGCTGGCCTCAAGCCGGAGATCGACGTCTACACCGCGCAGTCCGACCTGGCGCGCGCCCAGCTCCAGCTCGTCGACGCGCGCAACGGGGTCGCCACGGCGAAGGTGGCGCTCGACAACGCGATGGGACTCGGGGACCAGGCGCCGGAGTACACCCAGAGCGAGCAGCTTTCCCCCGGGCACATCACCGAGACCGCGGAGCACTATCTCGAGCGCGCCCTCGAGCAGCGTCCCGATCTGAAGATGCTGGTCGACGAGGCGCGGGCGGCGGGCGCGGAGATCAAGCAGTATCGGAGCGACTACCTGCCGAGGGTCGGCGGCGTCGCCGGCTACAACGTGCGCGGCCAGGACGCGACCCCGGGCAACAACTACTACGTCGGCCTGGTCGTCACGTGGCCGATCTTCAACGGCTTCCTCACCGACCACCAGGTGGAGGAGGCCAGGCTGAAGCCAGGACGCCGTCAAGCACGGGATCGAGGACCTGCGCCAGCAGATCGTGCTCCAGGTGAAGCGGTCGTTCCTCGACTGGCAGGCGTCGCTCGACCGCATTCACCAGGCCGACGCGACCCTGGCCGCGTCGCGCGTCGAGCTCGAGCTGGCGGAGAAGCGCTACGACACCGGGCTCGGATCGATCATCGAGCTGACCGATGCCCAGCGGCGGTTCACCGAGGACGGCGCGGCGCAGGTGAAGGCGCTGGCCGGCTTCTCGATCGCCAGGGCGGCCCTGAATCGGGACGCGGGGTGCTGCCTGCCCGACGAGCCGGTGACGCACGGTGGGTGACCTGGATGGGCCGTCCAGATTGCGACGGCGGCGTCCAGAATCTTACATCGCCGGCGGCTGACGGCGACGGTCTCCACGAGGCCGCGGCTTACACGGGATTTGCTTCATCCGGGCGTCGAGCAACCATGCCCGCCGAGCTCCCGGACGTCGAGCAGCTCCGCCTCCGCCTCGCCGCAGTCGAGCGGCGGACGGCGAGGCTCCGCTGGATCGGGGTGGCGCTCGCGGTGGCGGTCGCGGCCGCCGGAGCCGTAGCCGTTCGGCGCGGAGCGCTCTCCCGCGACGGGAGCCTGGAGGGCCGGGCAGGTCGTGCTGCACGATGCGACCGGAGCCGTGCGCGCCGTCCTCGGGGTCCGCAGCGACGGCAGCGTCGGATTGATGCTCGCCGACGGCGAGGCGCGGCCCCGTGCCATGCTGGGCGTGGCGCGGGACGGCGGCCCGGCGCTCGGCCTGAGCGACCGGCAGGGCCGCCTGCGCGCCGCCTTCGCGGTGGCGGCCGACGGCTCGGCGAACGTCGGCTTCCTCGACCAGGATCAGACGGTGCGCACCACGCTCGGCACGTCGGAGAACGGGGCGCCCGCGCTCAGCCTGGTGGACGACGACCATCGCGTGCGGGCCGCGTTGCAGGCCGACACCGACGGCACGTCGCTGCTGCGGCTCTTCGACGGCGCCGGCAAGCCGCGCGTCGCACTCGGCCTGAACCACGACGCGCCGAGCCTCGTCCTGCTCGACGAGGACGGCGAGCTGCTCGGCGAGGTGCCGGGCCGGTAGCGCGTGTAATGTGCTCTGTAACATTCATTGTTATGATCTAGAGATAGTTCATCGCCATCGGACTTCACGCTAGCATGCCAGCGGCGCGGGGCTCTTGCGCGCCGCCAGGAGGATGACTCGATGATCCGGCCGTACTGCGCTGTCGCTCGCTGCGCTGCTCGCTCCGTTCGCGATCGTTCCCACCGTCTTCGCCCAGCAGACGACCGAGCAGCGCCTGCAGGCGCTCGAGGGCCAGCTGCGGGACGCCCTCCAGCAGCTCGGCGAACAGCGCGAGGCGACCCGGCGCGCGCAGCAGCAGATCGGCGAGCTACAGCGCCAGCTCGACCAGCGACAGGCGGGCGCCCCCGCGTCGCGCGCCTCCCGGCAGGCCGCTCCCGCGGCGACGTCGCGCACGGTCGACCGCGCAGATCGAGGACAAGGTCCGCGCCGAGGTGGCGCGCACGCAGGAAGAGGATCGCGCGAAGCAGCAGCAGCTCGAGACCCAGGTCGCGCAGATGAAGCCGGCCTGGGACGACTACGCGCAGAAGTGGCTCAACAAGTTCAAGATCAGCACGCTCTTCTACTCGGACTGGGCTTTCTACAGCCAGACCGGATTCGGCCCGCAGTTCCTCACCCAGCTCAACCCGCCCGGACCGGGGAACGACAACTACAACTCCTTCGACATCACGCGTGCCTACATCAACCTCTTCTTCACGCCCGACGAGGATTTCACGTTCCGGGTGACGCCCAACATCTTCCGCGCGCAAGGCGGCGGTACGAACCAGACGACGGGCAAGAACGGCGGCATCGGCAGCAACCTGAACGGGAACCTCAGCTACCGGCTGAAGTACGGCTACATCGACTGGAACACGCCCTTCAAGAGACTCGCGGAGTACTACGTGCCGGCCTTGGCCCCCATGAACGACGCCAAGATCACCTTCGGCCAGCAGCCGAATCCACTGATCGACTGGGAGGAGAATCTCTACGGCTATCGCTTCACCAGCCTCGTCCCGTGGAACTATCTCAGCCTGAGCTCCACGCAGGTCGGGATCGCCAGCAAGGGACCGATCAAGTTCGACGGCCTCCAGTACCTGGACTACGACCTCGGAATCTACAACAACGCGAACTTCCACCAGAACGAGCAGAGCGCAGCCAAGAGCGGCATGATCCGGGTCTCCGGCTATCCATTCGGCGCCAGGTCACGTTTCGACGGGCTCGGGGTCACCGGCTTCTACCAGTACGGGTTCCGAACACGACGCCCGACGCAGCGACCTGAACACCCACATCTACCGGACTGCTGCCCTGCTGCATTACAGCACCGACTGGTGGAGCATCGCCGGGGAGTACGACCAGGGTCACAACGCGTTCACGTCGAGCAATCTCTTCTCGGGCAGCGGGCCGGCCGATGAGTTCGGCCTCGCCAAGACGCCCTTCGCGGACTTCGACAAGATGGTGAAGGCGATGCAGAACAACGACCGCACCACCCAGCAGGGCGTCGACGTTCTTCGGCCACGTGGACATCCAGGACACCCCGTTCTCGGTCTTCGGGCTCTGGCAGCTCTTCTATCCCAACACGCAGGTCAGCAATAATCCGCTGGACTTCCAGCGCTTCGTCGCGGGCGTCGGGTACAAGTACAGCCGGTACCTGCGCCTCGCCCTCGATGTCCAGTATCTGGCGTACCTCCACTCGCAGTTCACGTTCCCGCTCTCCGAGGGGAAGCAGTTCGGACTCACGTCCCCGGTCAAGGATGCGGTCCCGCCGGACATCCTGGCCGTCTTCCTGAACCTCGAGTTCAACTACTGAGCCAGGCGAGCTAGACTCCGCCTCGTACTGGCATGCGAAGGGTCTTGCTCGCGACCCTCGGTATGCTCGCGGCGTGTGCTCCTCCCACGCCGCATGCCCCGAGGGTCACCACGGCGGCCGGGCGGGAGTGCGTCCAGACCTGCCGGTCGCTCTACAGCGACTGCCTGGGGGCGATAGGGGTCGGCGGGAACTACTGGAGCTTCAACCAGCGAAATTCGCATGGTCAGGCCCGGAATTGCGATGAGAACCTCGCATCGTGCTATGCCACTTGGCTTCGTCCTAGCCGGGAAGCACGCCCAAGCCGGCTGCGTCCGGTCAGCGCTGACTCGCCGCCGAACTCCGCAGAGCTGGCGCTCTTCCTGAACGTCGAGTTCGACGACCGAAGGCGGCTCGGCCTCAGAAGCAGGCCAGCCCCGCCACCGTTCCCGTGGAGTCGGAGATCGGGATCTGGACGTGGCACGCCAGCTCGATGACGAAGCCGAGCAGCATCGGGTCGCCGGTGCATGGGCCCGAGCGGTCCGCCTTCGCGAAGGCGGCCACGAGCTTGTCCTCTATCTTCGTTCCCGGCAACAGGATGCGCAATCGGGATCGGCCGGCTTCCCGCGCGACGCCGACCTGGTGGTGCAGTTGAAGAGGCCGGTGACAGCCTTGGCCGCCGCCGTGAGCTTCGACGCTTCGCACCTGCTCGGCACGTCGGGGAGACTTTCGGCGACCTGCGACACGCAGGAGTCGACAGTGTCCTCGCAGTTCGCTGCCGAGCTTCCGCACTCTCCCGCCTTTGCGAAGGCGGTTGCGTACTTCGACTCGGCCCTGGCGATGCAATCGCTCAGGCCCGAGGAGTCACCGGTCTTGGCGACCTTCGCCAGGCAGGCGAGCTTGCCGCTCTCCTTCTTGCCGATCGCCTTCAGCTTCGCCGCGACGCACTTGTCGCAGTCGGCGATGGCCAGGCGCCAGACCGACTGCTGGATCTGGGTGAACCACAGGTTGCCGTCGGGCCCGTTCGTGATGTTGCTGCCCGAAATGAAGAACTCGGTGATCGTGTTGGGGCTGTTCGGCGAGATCCGCCCGACCGCTCCGCCCTCGGTGAACCACAGGTTGCCGTCCGGTCCGGTCACGATCGAGAACGGCCGGCTATTCGCGGTGGGGATGGGGAACTCGTTGATGGTGTTCGGCGCGCCCGGCGTGATCCGTCCGATCTGCCCGCCGGTCACCTCGGTGAACCACAGGTTGCCGTCGGGGCCGGTGGCGATCCCACCGGGGGACCCGTTTGCGGTCGGGATCGTGAACTCCGTGATGGTGTTGGGGCTGCCCGGGGTGATCCGCCCGATCTTGTCTCCGCGCTCGTTGCCCGCGACGAACGCCTCCGCGAACCAGATGTTGCCGTCCGGACCGACGGTGATGCCCCGCGCGCCCTGTCCGCTCGGGATGGGAAACTCCGTGATGGTGTTGGGGCTGCCTGGCGTGATGCGACCGATCTTCGCGCTGTTCCCCTCGGTGAACCACAGGTTGCCGTCGGGGCCCGCGACGATGTCTTGCGGGTCGCTGTCGATGGTCGGGATCGGGAACTCGGTGATGGTGTTCGGGCTCGCGGGGGTGATCCGGCCGATCTGGTTGCCGGTGATCTCGACGAACCAGAGGTTGCCGTCCGGACCGGCCGTGATGCCCGCCGGTCGGATGTCCGCGGACGAAACGGGGAACTCGGTGATGGTGTTCGGGGCGGACGGGAGGATGCGTCCGATGTTGTCCGGGTCGAACTCGGTGAACCACAGGTTCGCGTCCGGTCCCGCCGTGATGTCCTCGGGAAAGCTGAACGGTGATCCCCGGAACTCGGTGAAGCATTGCCCGCGTGCAGTGCCGGCGGCCACGAGCAGGTTC
This sequence comes from uncultured delta proteobacterium, assembly GCA_963815115.1. Lineage (GTDB taxonomy): Bacteria > Desulfobacterota > Binatia > DP-6 > DP-6 > CAVQLX01. The sequence continues at coordinate 1,461,291 of CAWFFN010000009.1, forward strand.
ACGGCGAGCGCAACCAGAAACGCGCCTCTCCGATTCATGACGGCCCCCCTTGTGAACCCGGTGGGTGTTTCGCGCCGATCGAACTGGCTTGGCAGTCACTCCCGGCGCAGGACGGCGTGCCGGTCGCCGAGGAGTGCAACGAGCACCACCCGGATGAGATGCGCGGGCTGGCCAACCTATTGCATCGACCCGTCTGGCCAAACGGCCGGAGCCGCCCCGCCGGCGGGTTCCTTGTTCGATCGGGCGGCGTGCAATGCCTCCCGGGGCGCTGGCGGCCTCGCCTGCGTCGGGAAGAACCGCTCCGCTCGGGTCGCTCACGCCCCGGCCGGGTCCCGCAGGCGGCCGATCTCCCGCGCCACCCCCCGCACCTCGCGCCTGATCTCGACCTCGTCGGCGGTGGTCAGCTCACCGTCGCGCACGACGACGCGGCCGTCGACCAGGACGGTGCGCACGTCGGCCGCCTCCACGGCGTACGCCAGGTGCGACACGGCGTCGTACAGCGGGACCAGGTTGTCCTCGTCCAGCTCGACGATCACCACGTCGGCGCGCTTGCCGGGCTCGAGCGACCCGACGAGGTGGTCGAGCTTGAGCGCGCGGGCGCCGCCGATGGTCGCCATCTCGAGCGCGGCCACTGCGGGGACCGCCAGCGGGTCGAGGCGGACGCCCTTGTGCAGCAGTGCGGCGAGCTGGATCTCGGCCAGCAGGTCGAGCTCGTTGTTGCTGGCGGCGCCGTCGGTGCCGAGGCCGAGGAGCACGCCGGCGCGCAGCATGTCGGGCACGGGCGCGATGCCGCTGGCGAGCTTCAGGTTGCTCCGTGGATTGTGCACGACGCCGGTCCGGCTCGCCGCCAGCAGGTCGATCTCCTCGGGGTCCACCCAGACGCAGTGCGCGGCGATGAGGCGCTCGCCGAGCAGGCCGAGCTCCGCCATGTGGCGCACCGGCGACCGGCCGTAGCGCGTGCGGATGTCGTGATCCTCGTCCCGGGTCTCCGCCAGATGCGTGACGAGCGGGACGTCGAGCGTCTCGGCCAGCGTGCGGAGCGTGCGATAGAGCTCAGGGCCGACGGTGTACGTGGCGTGCGGCGCGAGCGCCGGCACGATGCGGGGATGCCCACGCCAGCGTTCCACGAAGCGCTTCGCATAGGCGACGTTCTGATCGACCGTGAGGCCCTGGGGTCCGGTGAAGTCGAAGAAGGCCTGCCCCAGCACGCCGCGCATACCGAGCTCGTCGACGACCATCGCGACGTCGTCCTCGTAGAAGTACATGTCGCACAGGGTGGTGACGCCCGAGGTCAGCAGCTCGGCCACGCCGAGGCGGCTGCCGAGGCGGACGGTGTCGGGGTGGATGAACCGCCGCTCGGCGGGCCACACGTGGCGCTCGAGCCAGGTGTGGAGCGGCAGGTCGTCGGCCAGGCCGCGAAACAGCGTCATCGCGATGTGGGTATGGCCGTCGACGAGGCCGGGGATGACGAGATCGTCCTCGGCCTCGATCACGGTGGGAGCGGTGTGCGCACGGGCGACGTCGTCGCGCGGCCCCACGGCAACGATGCGGCCGTCACGGATGGCGAGCCCGCCCCGGGGCAGGATCGTGCGGCGCTCGTCCATCGTGACGACGATCCCGCCCAGCACGAGCAGATCGGCCGGCACGCCCTGCGGCTGGGGTTCGCTCATTCCGCAGAACCTGATAGCGCACGGTGCTCGCAGGTCAACGGAGACGGCTGGACTCGGACCATGCCCGTGCTACAGCGCGGTCATGACGTACAAGGGCGGATGCCACTGCGGCCGGATTGCCTTCGAGGTCGAGGGCGACCTCGCGAAGGTCGTCCAATGCAACTGCTCGATCTGCAGCAAGCGCGGCTACCTGCTCTGGATGCGGGCGCGCGATCAGCTGCGCCTTGCCACCCCGGAGTCCGACCTCGCCAGCTACACCTTCAAGAGCCACAAGATCAGGCATCACTTCTGCCCGACCTGCGGCTGCGCGCCGTTCGCCGTCGGCAGCGACAAGTCGGGCGCGGCCACGGCGGCCGTGAACGTGCGCTGCCTGGAAGGCGTCGAGCCACAGGCCCTCGAGGTGATGCCGTTCGACGGCCGCAGCCTCTGACCGTGCCCGGTGGCGTCGGCGGCGCGCGCCGCGCTATACCCAGGGCGTAGGAAGCGAAGGAGACTGCCATGGCAAGCAACGGCATCAAGGACCGCGTCGCGATCGTCGGCATGGGCTGCACGCCCTTCGGCGAGCGCTGGGACAAGGGGGCCGACGACCTGCTCGTCGATGCCGCCAGGGACGCGTACCAGTCGGCCGGCATCGACCCCGAGCAGGTCGACGCGTACTGGCTCGGCACCATGGCCAGCGGGGTCTCCGGGCTCATGCTCTCCGAGGCGCTCAAGATCCCGTACAAGCCGGTCACTCGCCTGGAGAACATGTGCGCCACTGGCAGCGAGGCCATCCGCAACGCGGCTTACGCCGTCGCCAGCGGCGCCTACGATCTCGTGATGGCGATCGGCGTCGAGAAGCTCAAGGACTCGGGGTACTCCGGCCTCACCGGGTCGAACCCGCCGAACGACGGCACGCTCTCGAGCATGACCGCGCCGGCGACGTTCTCGTTGCTCGCGCCCGCGTATGCGAAGAAGTACGGCGTCGACGAGGCGGAGCTCAAGCAGGTGCTCGCCCGCATCGCGTGGAAGAACCACAAGAACGGCGCCAAGAACCCGAAGGCACAGTTCCGCAAGGAGGTGCCGATCGAGACCATCACGAAGTCGGCGCCCGTCGCCGGCATGCTCGGCATCTTCGACTGCTCGGGCGTGAGCGACGGCTCCGCGGCGGCGATCCTCTGCCGGGCCGAGGACGCGCACAAGTATTCGAAGCACCCGATCTTCATCAAGGCGCTGTCGTTCGCCGCCGGGCCCGCCGAGGGCTACTACAGCCAGGACTACGACTTCACGACCTTCCCCGAGGTGGTCGCCAGCTCGCAGGATGCGTACAAGCAGGCCGGGGTGCAGGATCCGCGGAACGAAGTCAGCATGGCCGAGGTGCACGACTGCTTCACGCCGACCGAGCTCGTGCTGATGGAGGACATGGGCTTCTCGCCGCGCGGGCAGGGCTGGAAGGACGTGCTGACCGGCCGCTTCGACGGCGACGGGCCCCAGCCGGTGAATCCAGACGGCGGCCTCAAGAGCTTCGGCCACCCGATCGGGGCCAGCGGGCTCCGCATGATGTACGAGATGTGGCTCCAGCTGCGCGGCGAGGCCGGTCCGCGCCAGATCAAGGAGCCGAAGCTCGGGCTGACGCACAACCTCGGCGGCGCGCCGGGACGGTGTGTGAGCTTCGTGTCGATCGTCGGCGGGTAGCGTCCGGAGCTTTCAGCGGCGTAAGGACCTGGCGGCAGCCCCTCACGGCACGAGGTTCGTCGTGTAGTTGTCGAAGCCGTCGAAGTTCTTTCGACGGAAGTTCACGGTTGGACCGCACGAGCCGCCGGAGCAAAGGTGCCCCTCGTTCCAGCACCACTGGAACGCGGAGTACGGGACCGTGTGCGTATTGGTGTTGCTCGTCCAGACGAGGGTGCCGTCACTCGACTCCGCATAATAGAAGTAGTCACCGGTATTGTCCTGCAAGTCGCCGCCGTAGACCGTTTTGCAGCCGGCCGGCGCCATGTTCCACCAGCCCCGGATCACCCACGGGTAGCCGGAGTCCCAGCACGAGTCATCGTGGTACACGATGGAAACCGACACGGTCTTCGACGTCTTGTTGCAGAACTTCCACCAGGCATGAGCGTTCGAACCGAAGAGCAACGCGAAGGAGACGCAGGTGAGCACGGCGACCCGGCGTACGCAGGCGTGGCCTCGCGGCGGCGAACAGCCTTCGAGGTGGACTCTCGATGTCATGAGTTTCTCCTCTCCTGAGGCTTCATCGACGCCCCGCGGAGCTGCAGGTTGCCCTGTTGCCTCATGACGAGAGGCGTTCAATCGCACGTCCCCGATGTTCCCTGCAGTGGAACATCGGGGCAGGCGATGCCGATCAGGCCGCGAGAAGCTGGGCTTTCCCGCGGACGCGGCCCGCGAGCTGGAGGCACCACGGCAAGGAGCAGCCAGCCCCCGCTACCCGGCGCGATGGCCCGCTGGAGGCTTCTGTCGGCCGACTATACGACCAAGTCGAAGCCCTATCGTTGGCAGCTCACATGACAGCACCCATTTTAGCTTGACCCTTCGACGGCTCGGTGATAGCCGCAACTGGTGCGCTGGATGCAGCGGATGCCTCGGGGACCGGTCGGTCGGGTCCGCCATGGCCGCGCGATGCCGTCACGCGGTCCGGCCGGCGACGGGACGTCTTGCGCCGGGTTGACTCCGCGTACCATCCCTCGCACGGAGCGACGCATGGCGAGGTTCAGGAGCGTGAGCTTGCCGGCCGCGGCACTCGTGGCAGGCGTGGTGCTCGGCACCGCCTGTGCACCACCGATCCCGACGGGCAAGTTTCACGTGTTGCAGCAGAGCAGTGCCACGGTGCTCGCCACGGCGGACCGCGCCTACGACAGCATCGGAACCCTGCAGGCGTTGCGGCTCGTCTACCGAGCCGCCACCGAGCCCCACCCGCTCACCCGAGCGACCTTCCAGCCCGACGCGCAAGACAGGAAGACCGATGTCGCGGGGCGCATGCGAGCCCGGCGCGCGGCGCTCGAGACCCTGGTACGCTACTTCGCGGCCCTCGACGCTTTCGCGACACGCGACTTCGAAGGTGAGGTCGACGCCGAATCCCAGGAATTTGCGGGAAGCGTGCAGGCGCTCGCCGCCCACGGCGCAAGCGACGCGGAGGCGAGCAAGATATCGTCCGTCATGGGAACGGTCGTGGACGTGATCGGTCGGGAGATCGTGAAGCGGCGGCGGCTCGACGGGCTGAAGCGCATCATGACCACGGCCCAGCAGCCCGTCGAAGAGACGTGCGCCTTCGTCGCTTCCGGCAGCGAGCTCGCATCCTTCGCGACGAATGTCCTCGTGACGAACATCCTCGCCCACGCCAACCAGCTCAGGCCGGAGACCCGCATCGGTCGCCTTCCCGTGGACGAGGCGGTCGGGCAGGCCGTCCGCGAGGCCGACGCGGCGGTGGCCGCGCTCGCGGCGGTGCGTGCGGCGATGCAGCAGCTGCCGGCGGCCCATGCCGAGGTTCGGCGCAACCTGGACGAGCGGGTCTCACCCGTCGAGGCGCTTCGGGAGCTCGCCGCCGAGGCCAAGCGCGCGAAGGCGTTCCAGGAGGAGCTGGAGTAGCCGTTTGGCATCTCGAAAGGACGTCCATGGCGAATTCTCACGCACTGGCAGAGCGGCTGGCCGGCCTTGCTTCGCGCGTCAACGACCTGGCCGTCGATAGCACGGGGGCCGCGGCACGGCGCCTCCTCCTACTGCAGGATCGCCTCACCGATCTCGCCTTGCAGGCCATCGTGGTCGCGCTCGACGAGGAGGAGGCCCGCTACCAGAAGGCCGTCGACGCGCTCACCTCGGCGATCGACAAGATCGACGACGAGACGGCGGCCGTCGAGCAGGTCGAGCGCGTCATCACCTTCGCCAAGAAGGCGGCCGACCTGGCGGAGGCGGTGATCAAGGCGGCGGCATGAGCGTGACGCTCGGCTCGCGCAGCTCGTCGGGGGCAGCCGAGCCGAGCGGGCGCGCGTACGGGCAGGGTGAGAGCGTCAGGGCGTGTATTTGGCCACGAATCCGTCGTACGACTGGTTCACGAGCCCGTGCGCGTTGGCGAGCGCGCCACCGCCGAGATCGAGCGTGCCCGAGAAGCTGCCGGCGACCAGCACGGCACCCGAGCCGTCCATGGCGACGCCGCCCAGGTAGTTGTAGGCTTCCTGTGGACTCCCGAAGCGCAGGGACCAGACATACGTCCCCTGCGGGGATAGCTTCACCACGACCGGATCGTAACCACCGCTGATCGGCAGGGGGCCGCCCCCGAAGTCGACCGCATCGACCACGTTGCCGCCCAGTGCCACGTTGCCGTTCCGATCCATGGCGACAGCGGTGGCAACCTCCTGGAACGCGCTCGCGTTGCCGTAGCGCTGTGACCAGATATGTGCGCCCGATGAGGAAAGCCGCGCGACGTAGATGTCGGGCGCGCCGCTGTTGGACAGCGGTCCGCCGCCGAAGTCGATCGTTCGGCTGAACTGTCCGGTGACGACGAGGTCTCCGTTCGGACCGGCAGCCACGGCGTTGCCGTAGTCGTCGCCGGTACCGCCGAAGCGCTTCGACCAGCGATGCTGGCCATCGGCGCTCGCGTACTGTGCGACGAAGACGTCGAGGTCGCCGGTGCTCTTGAGTGCCGCGCCACCGAAGGCCGCCGAGCCCGTGAACGTGCCGATGATGGAGACACGGTTCGCATCGTCGACCGCGACCCCGAAAACGCGGTCGACGCCGGAGCCTCCCGCCGCGCGCGACCACCGATGCGCGCCCGTCGTGGCATCGTACTGCGCCACGAAGACGTCGTCCTGACCCGCGCTGGCGACCGGGCCGCCGCCGAGATCGACACTGCCGGCGAAGGTGCCCGCCACGGTCACGTCTCCACTCGCGGTGAGGGCGACGGCGGCGGCCGAGTCGTCATCCGGACTGCCGGCGCGCCGCGACCAGAGTGGCATTCCCGAGGAGGACAGGCGCACCACGAACACGTCGTAGCCTCCCGCGCTGGTCAGCCGGTTGCTGCCGAAGTCGGTCTGGCCGCTGAAACCGCCTGCAAGGGACACGCTGCCGCTCCGATCGACGGCCACGGCGGCCGCGAAATCGTTGCCGGTGCCCCCGAATCGGCGGGCCCAGACGAGGGCGCCGCTTGCCCCCGCGTACTGTGCGACGAAGGCGTCGTTGCCGCCGGCGCTCCTCAGCGTGGCGCCTCCGAAGTCGACGGTCCCGGTGAAGTAGCCCGCGACCACGATGTCGCCCTTCGGACTGGCCGCGACGGCGCGCACCGTCAGGGTATCGACGAAGGTCGAGCCGCCGAACCGACGTGACCACACATGGAGACAGCCGATCAGGAAGACGAGCGCCAGACAGAACAGCTGTACGATCTTCCGGTTCATGCGATGGTCCCTCCCCACGCGGCACGCAGAAGCCCGGTCCGGGCACGCCGCGTCTCGAAGGCGGTGAACGGGTACGCTCGTCCACGTCGGGCTCGACGCTGGCCGCGCGACGACTCCGCCCCCCGACTCGTCGCCCCGGACACACGTCGACCCGAGGCGCGCAGACGAACTCCCGGCTGCACGCCCGTCCCCTCCAGTACTCGCATCCCGGGTCGCCACCAGCCATCACGCTCAGGTGGCGAGCGGGAAGCATGATGATGTACCGCTGATCTCGAGTTCGGTGACGGTTAGTCGAAGGCGCGCTCGATGACAATCGGACGAAGGTCGCGCCCGGCGCGCGGCGCTGCAAGGGTTCCCGCGGTCGCGGTGTGACGCTTCTGCCCGCCCCCCCAGCTTCGCGGGCGGCTCAGCGACGGTGCTCCAGCCCCTGAGCCCCGGGCGTTTGCGCGGCGGCCGCCGGCACGCTCACGGACACGCTCACGGAATGGATACGCAGCGACAACCGGTCAGATCGAAGATGCAGAACTCATCCCGGGAGCAGAAGCCCCGGCACGAAGGGGCGTCCGCGTCGCCACAGGCCGTCGTCCGGCATTCACAGGCACCGCCCGATGCGACCACGGAGCAGTGACCGCCGTTGCCGCATGTACCCACGCATCTGCCGTCGCTGAACTCGCAGGAGCGCTGCGCCACGGTCGTGGTCGTCGTGGAGGGACCGCTCGTCGGCGGGCCGGTCGTCGTGGTCGTGGACGAGTCGGTCGTGGGCACGCACAGCAGCTGGCCCCGCCGGAAGTCGACGATGCGTTGGCCGCCGAACCCATCCGTCCTCTGGACGGCGGGCGGGAATGGCCGCGGGCAGCGTATCCGGTAACAGAGGAAGTCGCCGGTCGCACCTGCCGACGGTTCCCCGGGCGGCGTGGGAGTGATGCCGGAGATCTGCGTTCCGAGACATCCGAGCCTCGCGGGCACCTTCAACCTGCACGATTGCGTGACTCCGCCGTTGGTGACCGTCAATCTGAACGCCTGGTGTCGCGCATGATCCTTCACCGTGTAGCAGGCGACAGGACCGCCGATCTGCGCGTGGGCAGGCACGGTCACCGCCAACCCGAGCAGCGCGGCGGCGAGCCGGAGGTCCCGGCCACGGGCGCGCCCTCCGTCCACTCGAGAAAGCGGCGCACGACTTCGCATCCTGCTCTCCATTCTGCGGAAGGAAGCAACTCCCGTGCCGGCCGACACGCCGTCCGAGCCCCTGCTTCTGTACCGATGTTGCGGATGGTGCTCCGCGATCGCGGCACACGAGTCTACAACCTGGATGCTCGAGGCTCCGTCGCGCAACCACGCGCCGTGTCGACGGGGCGAGGCGCGGGATCCGATCGCGCGCCAGGGGAAGGGGAGCGAGAATTCCCGGCGTCGTCCCCGGCGCGCGATCGGTGTCCGGCGGTCGAGTGACGAGGAGCCCGGTCTATGGGCTCCTCGCTCGCACGTGGGACGCTCACTCGCAGGTGCACCCGCCGGTGGTGGCCAGACGGAGACACTTGCGGCCTGCGGGACAGCCGCCGTTGCACGCGGGCGCGCTGCTGCCGCAGGCCTCGAGGCAGCCGCAGGGCGTGTCGGAAGACGACTGGCCGCAGATCTGGGTGACGTTGGGGCAGAAGCCGCCGCACGCTGCTCCGGCCGGATTCCCGGTGCACTGCTTCTGGATCGGGACGCAGTCGCATTTGGTCGGACCGGTGGCGAGACACCGCGTCTGCTCGGGGCAGCTTCCCCCGCACAGGCCGGTGGCGTCGGGCGCCTTGCACGGCTGGAGCGTCGTGCTGGTCGTGCTCGTGGTACTGGTGGTGGTCGGCGTGACGACGGTCTTCTCGACCGGTGCGCAGAGGATCTGCGGCCGGTTGACGCGGATGTTGCCCTCGAAGCCGAACTGATCCTCGAGATTGACGACGATGCTGCCGCTCTTGAACCCGGCCAGCTTGGTGCACGCCGGATCGAGACAGGTGCGAGCCGCCATCTTGTAGCACTTGAAGTGCGGCACGGGGCTCGGCTGGATGGGACCGGTCGGACAGGTGGTGGGGATGCAGACCCCTGCCGCCGATGGCGCGCAGCAGCTCTTCTGGGTCGGCAGGCACAGCAGCGTGGGGCTGAGCTTCACCACCAGCGATCGGCCGAACTGATCGTCGGTGATGACCCTCTGCGTGATCGCTTTCCCCCTGATCTGGTAGCACTGGAGGTGCGAGTGCCGCGAGTCGAACTGGGCGGAGGCGGACGCGGCGAGTAGCAGGGCGACGGCGGTGGTAGCCGGACGTGTGATGGACATCGATACTCCTCCTGGTTTGACGGACGGGCTTGGGTAGGGCCGTCGGAATCCGCGGCGCGCGACGGCGGTCCGCGAACGCGCGGCATTCCGCGTGCTGAACCCCGTGCTGCGGCGTCCGCGGTCGTACGTCATCAGGAGGAACATCCGACGGCACGCGTGTTCCATTCTCACGCGGATCGGTGATTGGCCCTCGGGCTTCGGGTCGATCGTGTTCGCCGGCAGAGTGGGCCCGGAGAGGGCCGCGGCGATCAGGACGGCGGACTCGGGGTGCAGGCCTGACGCGCCCGCGATCACCCGCCAATGGTGTCGAGTTCGTGCACGGCGTCGGCGGGCAGCTCGATGCCGGCCCCCGCGACGTTCTCCCGCAAGTGGGCAACCGACGACGTCCCGGGGATGAGAAGGGTGCTGGGCGAGCGGTTCAGGAGCCAGGCGAGCGCGATCTGGAAGGGTGTGGCGTCGAGCCGGGAGGCGACGCGGTCGAGCACGTCGGATTGCACGGGCTTGAAGCCGCCGAGTGGGAAGAAGGACGTGTAGGCGATGCCCTCGCGGGCGCACCGGTCGACCAGCTCGTCGTCGGCACGGTTGGCCAGGTTGTAGAAGTTCTGCACGGAGACGATCGGTGCGATCGACTGCGCTTCGGTGAGCTGCTCCGGCGACACGCCACTGACGCCGAGGTGCCGGATGAGGCCCTGCTGCTGCAGCTCCGCGAGGACGGCGAACGGTTCGGCGATCGAACCGGGTGTGGGCTCGAAGATTCCTCCGACGCGGAGGTTGACGATATCGAGCGCGTCGAGTCCGAGGCGTTCGAGGTTCTCGTGGACGGCCGTGATCAGTTCCTGGCGGGAGAGCGCGGGGGGCCAGGACTTGTCGGCGCCACGCCGGGCGCCGACCTTCGTGGCGATGTGCACGCCGTCCGGGTAGGGATGCAGAGCCTCACGGATGAGCTCGTTGACGATGTAGGGGCCGTAGTAGTCGCTGGTGTCGATGTGAGTGATTCCCAGCTCGACCGCAGCGCGCAGCACCGCGATCGCCTGTTTCCGATCCCGTGGGGGTCCCCACACCCCGGGACCGGCGAGCTGCATGGCTCCGTAGCCGACGCGGCTGACCGTGAGATCATCGGCGAGCTTCAGGTTCCCGCCCGGGAGCGACGTCGGCACGATCGGACCTTTCGTGTCGGGCATGGCACGAGCGTGCCACGCGCACGCACCCGAGGCGATCCCCTCACGACGGCTGGCGGAGTCTCGTCCTGTTGGCCACACGTCCCGCGTGCGCTAGGCTCCCCCACGCGCATGCCGCTCGCTTCGCCACCTCCGGGCCCGCGCCCGGCGTGGTACCGCCGCCTGCCGCCGTCGCTCCAGCGCGTCGCCGCGGCGAGCGATCGTGTCACTTCGTTGCCCCTGCACGCAGGACCGGGACTGCGCGATGCGGTCGCGGCGCTCTCGGGCGTCCTCCTGAGCGAGCAGGTCGGCGCGGTCGAGGCGGTGGCGCAGCAGATCGCGGACGACGTGTGCTCCGCCCTCGGTGTGGCCCGCCTCCGGGTGCGCGTCCAGGGCCAGCGGCCCCACGACGCGCGCGGGGAGCTGCACGGCCTCTACCTGCCGGCGAACGGCAGCGGGCGCGATCGGATCACGCTCTGGATGCGCACCGCGAAGCGGGGACAGGTCGTGGCCTATCGCACCTTCCTGCGCACGCTCCTGCACGAGCTCTGCCACCACCTCGACTACACCTATCTGCATCTCCGCGACTCGCTGCACACGCAGGGGTTCTATCAGCGAGAATCCAGCCTCTTCGCGGCGTTGGGCGCAGCGGGCAACGACCGCTCGCCGTCCCGCAGACGCGCCTGACGCGGTGCCGCTGGGGCGTGCGTCCGGTCGTCGAACAGGATACAAGCGGGGCGCTCGGCAATGTTCGGGACCCTCGTCACCGCGCGCTCCAACGTCAACGTTGCCCTCGTGAAATACTGGGGGAAGCGCGACGCCTCGCTCAACCTCCCGGCCACGGGCAGCATCTCGCTCACCCTCGACGGCCTGTCGGTCGAGGCCGAGGTCGGCTTCGGCGATGCGTCCACGGACGAGCTGACGATCGACGGCGAGCCCGCGCGAGGTACCGAGCGCGAGCGCCTGGTCGGCTTCCTGGATCTGCTGCGCCACGAAGCCCGCCGCGTGGATCGCGCACGCGTCTCGACCCGCAGCCGCGTACCGCGCGGTGCCGGCCTGGCGTCGTCGGCGGCGGCGTTCGCGGCGCTGGCGCTCGCCGGCAGCCGGGCGGCGGGCCTGCGGCTCGAGCCGCCGGCGCTCTCCGCGCTCGCGCGGCGCGGCTCGGGCTCGGCTGCACGCTCGATCTTCGGCGGGTTCGTCGAGTGGCACCGCGGCGAGCGGTACGATGGCACCGACTCGATCGCCGAGCCGCTCCTCGCGCCGAGCGACTGGGACCTGCGCATCGTCGTCGCGCTCGCCAGCACGGAGGCGAAAGCCGTGTCGTCGCGCGACGGCATGGCGCGCGCCGCGGCGTCGCCGTTCTACCCCGCCTGGGTCGCGGGTGCCGAGCGCGATCTCGCCGAGGCTCGCGCCGCCGTGCGGACGCGCGATCTGGAAGCGCTCGGCCAGCTGGCGGAGCACAGCGCGCTCAAGATGCACGCGGTCGGCCTGGCGGCGCGGCCGCCGCTGCTCTACTGGCGCGGCGCCACCGTCGACTGCGTGCAGCGGGTGTGGGCACTGCGTGCCGAGGGCATCCCGGCGTTCGTCACCATCGACGCCGGCCCGCAGGTGAAGGTTCTGTGCACGCCGGCCAACGCGGCGAAGGTCGCGCAGGCACTCGGGGACGTCCCGGGCGTGGCGCGCGTGATCACCTGTGCGCCGGGCAGCGGCGCCGAGGTGCTCGCGTGAGCGTGACGGCACGCGCGCCCGGCAAGCTCTTCATCACCGGCGAGTGGGCCGTGCTGCGCGGCGCGCCGGCGCTGGTCGCCGCCGTGGACCGTCATGCGTCGGTCACGGTCGAGCCTGGCGGCGACGGGATCGTCGTCGAGTCGGTCGCGGAAGGTCGCAGCGATCATCTGGATGGCGCAGGGGACGGCCCGCTGCCCGGTGGTGATGCGGGCGCGGTGCTGGCCGCGCTGCGCCAGCGCCGCGAGCCGCCACGCGCGCTCCGCATCGCGGTCGACTCGTGCGCGTTCCTCGTCGGAGAGCGCAAGCTCGGGCTCGGTCGCAGTGCGGCGACGCTGGTGGCTGCGAGCGCGGCGCTGGCGGCGGGGGAGACCCCCGCGCAGCTCCTCGGTCGCGCACTCGAGGCGAACGCGCTCTTCCAGGCAGGGCAGGGCAGCGGGGCCGACGTGGCCGCGGCGGTGCACGGTGGCGTCGTGGAGGTCCGGCGCAGCGCGGACGGGCTCGCCGTCGCCTCGCGAACGCTCCCGGCGGGCCTCCATCTCGTCGCCGGCTGGACGGGGACGCCCGCGCCGACGACGCCGCTGCTGGTGCGCTTCGCCACCTCGCCGACGCCGGCCGCCCTGGCCGACCTCTCGGCGGCCGCCGTCGCGGCAGCCGACGCCGTGACACGGGGCGACGCGGCGACGCTGCTCGACGCGGTGGAGCGCTCCGCGGCGCTCCTGGTCCGGCTCGGCGCCGAGCTGGATCTGCCGCTGGTGACGCCGGCGCTCGCCACGCTGGTGCGTGTCGCGAACCGCGTCGGCGCCGCGGCGAAGCCGTCGGGCGCCGGAGCGGGCGATTGCGGCATCGCCCTGGCCACCTCGCTGGCGCAGGCGGCGGCGGTGCGGGCCGCGTGGCAGGACGCCGGCATCCTGCCATTGCCGGTACGGGTGGCGGAGCGCGGGGTGAGCGTTGGCTGAGCCGATCGCCGAGCGCAAGCGCGCGCACCTCGATCTGTGCGAGCAGGCCGAGGTGGAGTACGCGCGCAAGACGACGCTCTTGGAGGAGGTCGAGCTGGTGCACGACGCGCTCCCCGAGCTGGCCCTCGCCGAGGTCGACGTCTCGACCGGACTGCTCGGCAAGCGACTGCGTGCGCCCCTGCTCATCACGGGCATGACGGGGGGGACGAGCGAGGCGGCCGACATCAACCAGGCGCTGGCGCAGGTCGCCGAGGAGCACGGCATCGCCTTCGGCCTCGGCTCGCAGCGCGCCATGCAGCGGGCGCCGGAGCTCGAGTACACCTTCGCGGTGCGCACCCACGCGCCGACGGCGCTGGTCCTCGCCAACCTCGGCATGGTGCAGGCGGGCGCGCTACGGTCGTCGGAGGTCGAGCGCCTGGTGCAGCGGGTCGGCGCCGATGCCGTCTGCATCCATCTCAACCCGGCGCAGGAGCTCATCCAGCCCGGCGGCGACCGCGACTTCCGCGGCGGTCTCGCCACCTTCGCTCGCCTGGTCCGCGACCTGCCGGTGTCCGTGGTGGCGAAGGAGACCGGCTGCGGCATCTCGCGCGACGTCGCGGCGCGCCTGCGCGACGTCGGGGTGCGGACCATCGACGTCTCCGGCGCCGGCGGCACGTCATGGGTCAAGGTCGAGACGCTGCGTGCGGACGCCGCGGGGCGCGACCTGGGCGAGGAGTTTGCCGACTGGGGCATTCCCACGGGCGCGGCGGTGGCCGGGTTGCGTGGCGTCGGCGTGGAGGTCATCGCCAGCGGCGGCATCCGCAGCGGGCTCGACGTGGCCAAGGCGGTGGCGCTGGGTGCCCGCGGGGCGGGCGTTGCGCTGCCCGTGTTCCGGGCCTATCGCGAGGGTGGCGTGGTCGCGGCGGGGCGCTTCGTCGAGCGGCTGGTGGACGGACTGCGGACCGCGATGGTGCTCACCGGCTCGCGCGACCTCGAGGCCCTGGGGCGAACGCCGCTTGTGATAGGGCGTCGCTTGCGAGATTGGCTCACCCGTTGGCCGACCCCGGAGGAGGTGCATGCCTAGTTCCCGGATTCCCGCGTTCTACCAGCTGAGCGTCGAGGAGCGTCAGCAGCGCATCGTCGACGCGCTCGGCCTGACGGAAGACGAGGTGGCGACGCTGGTCGCCGCCGATGCGCTCCCGCTCGAGGCGGCCGACATCATGGTCGAGAACGCCGTGGCGACGTTCGCGCTGCCGTTCGGCGTCGGGCTCAACTTCCAGATCAACGGCCGGGACTACATCGTGCCCATGGTGGTCGAGGAGCCGTCGGTGATCGCGGCCGCCTCGAACGCCGCGCTGGTGGCGCGAGCGGGCGGAGGCTTCGTGGCCGAGGCGGATGCCGGCGCGATGATCGGCCAGATCCAGCTCGTCCGCGTGCCCGACCCCGCGGCAGCGGTCGAGCGCCTCACGGCGGCGCGTGCCCAGCTGCTCGCGACCGCGGCGCGGCTCACCCCGGGTCTGTGCCGACGCGGCGCCGGGCCGCGTGACCTCGAGGTCCGCCTGGTGCCGACGCCGCGCGGCGAGATCATGGTCGTCGTGCACGTCGTGCTCGACACCGGCGATGCCATGGGCGCCAACGCCACCAACTCGCTGGTCGAGAGCCTCGCCCCCATGGTGGAGGAGATCGGCGGCGGCACGGCGTGCCTGCGCATCCTCTCGAACCTCGCCGACCGCCGGCGCGCGCGGGCCGCCGTCCGCGTGCCCGTCGCGGCCCTCGGGCGCGACGGGCTGGCGGGTGAGGAGGTAGCGGAGCGGATGCTGTATGCCTACGAGTTCGCCTGGGCCGACCCGTACCGCGCGGCCACGCACAACAAGGGCATCATGAACGGCGTCGACGCCGTGGCCGTGGCGACGGGTCAGGACTGGCGCGGCATCGAGGCGGGCGCGCATGCCTACGCCTGCCGCGACGGTGCCTACCGCTCGCTGACCACGTGGACGATCGAAGCCGGACATCTGGTCGGCACCATCGAGCTGCCGATGGCGGTCTCCACCGTGGGGCCTATGACCGAGGCCCATCCGCGCGTGCGTCTCGCGCTGCGCATGCTGGGTGTGTCGTCGGCCCGCGAGCTCGCCGGCATCATGGCCGCGGTGGGCCTGGCGTCGAACATGGCCGCGATGCGTGCGCTCGCCACCGAAGGGATCCAGAAGGGTCACATGGCGCTGCACGCGCGGGCGGTGTCACACGCCGCCGGCGCGCGGGGCGAGGACGTCGAGCGCTTGCGGGAGCAGCTCATTGCCGACGGCGAGGTGAAGCTCGCCCGCGCGCGCGAGCTGCTGCGCACGCTCGAGACGCGGTCCTGACCCGCGCGGCCCCGGCGGGCCAGGGAGCGATGCACGCCAGCGGGCGCGCGGGAGGCAAGGTGATCCTCCTGGGCGAGCACGTCGTGGTCTACGGCCGGCCGGCGGTGGCGGCGGGGCTGCCGATCGGGCTCGAGGTCGAGGTGACCGAGGGGCAGGGCCCGGTCATCACGAGCGACGATCCCGCGCTGGCGGCCGACCCGCGGCCCCGCGAGCTGATCGTCCAGGCGGCGGCGCTGACCGGCCTCGATCCCACGCGCCTCGTGGTGCGGGTGCGCTCCGAGCTGCCGCCGGGACGCGGGCTCGGCAGCTCGGCCGCGCTGGCGGTGGCGGTGCTGCGCGCCCTCGCGACGCTCGCCGGCAGACGACTCGACCGGGCCGCGGAGCTCGACGGTGGCCGCCGGCTGGAAACCGTCTTCCACGGCACGCCGTCGGGCATCGACCCTGCGGCCGCCGCGCTCGGCACCTGCTTCCGGTTCGTGCGCGGCGAGCCGCCGGTGGTGACGCCGCTGCGGCCGGCAATGCCCCTGCCCATCGTCGTCGCGTTCGGCGATCGACCGCGCAGCACCGGCGCCGCGGTCGGTGGCCTGCGTGCGCGCTGGGAGGCGGACCAGGCGCGCTACGAGGCGCTCTTCGACGCCGTCGGCGAGGTGGTCGAGCGCGGCGCCGCGGCGGTGGAGGCCGGCGATCTCGTCACCCTCGGGCGGGCCTTCGACGACAATCAGGCGCTGCTGGAGACGCTCGGCGTCTCCTCGGACGAGATCGCCCGGCTGGTCGCTGCGGCTCGGCGCGCGGGTGCGCTGGGGGCGAAGCTCACCGGCGGCGGCGCGGGCGGCGCGGTGATCGCGCTCGCGCCCGACCCGGAAGCGGTGGCGGGACGGCTCGAGCACGAGGGATGGACGGCGCTGGTGACTCGCGTCGGCGAGCAGACGCCCTAGCTGCCCGCGCGCCTCCGCAGCGCCGTCGACAGCTCCCCGGCACATTCCCGGCCGAGCCGGTGCCGCGCCGCCGGCTGCCTGGCGAGACGCGCGGCCTGACGCCACGCACGAGCCACCTTCTTGTCGTTGACGCTCGCGCTCGCGAGCAGCCGGCAGCACCGCCCGACCGCCGCCGTGAGCGCTCGCGGCGCCGGCTCGCCGGTTGGGCACGACGACGTCGCGCGCCGCGGCCAGCTGCAGCTCGCCCCGACGGTGGCCGATTCGATCGCCGGGGCGGACGTCGTTCGGCCGGCTCCCCAGCGCTCGACGAAGGCGGCGGCGACCGCGGCCGCGTTGTCTGCCGCGAGCCGGTAGTAGTCGAAGAAGACCCTGAAATCCTCGTTGTCGGAGACCGCGCGGAAGGCGATGAACGGCACGCCGCGCGCACCCGCCTCGCGGGCCACCGCGGCGGTCTCCATGTCGTTGGCGACGATCGTCTCGCCGGCCTGCGCGGCCGCTGGGGGGGCACCGGCCGCCGCGGTCACGCCCGTCGCGACGTCGCAGCCGAACACCGGATCACGACCGGGAGTGCACGGGTCGGGCCGGCCGCCGAAGGGATCGTCGCTCTCGCCCGTGCCGCCGACGATCACCGTGGGCAGGTCGGGCAGGCAGACGATCGGACCCGGCGGATCCGGCGGCACCGCCCCGCAGCGCTCCAGGATGACGTTCGGCGCGATCGCGCTCGCGACCTCCAGGAGCGAGGGATCGGCCGCGTGCGCCGTGCCGTCGTTCTCGAGCCACGTCGCCGGCACCGTGACGTCACCGATACCGTGGGACGCGGAGCCGGCAACGCCGGAGACCACGACGGCGGCGACGTCGAAGCGATCGAGCACGAGACGGGTGGTGGCGCCCGCGTTGCCGAGGCCGATGCCGAGGAGCCCGAGCACGACGGGGACGCCGCCCAGCGTGCCGACGCGCAGCACGCGATCCCCGACCACGAGCGTCTCGTGGACGGTCGCGTGGGTGAGGACCGATTCCAGCTCCGCCGGGAAGGCGGAGAAGACGGCGAGCATCGGCGGCGAGCCGCAGGCGCTCTCCTCGATCGCGCACAGGCCGTCGCCGAAGTCGGCAGGCGGTGCCGGGGCGGCGCCCGCGACCGCGGGGACGAGCGCGACGGCGAGCGTTGCGGCCAGCGCGGCGATGCGCCGGGTCACGGGCTCCATATGGGGTGACCATACCGTAGACCGGCGCGGCCGTCGCGGGAAATTCACGGCGCGAGTCGTCGCACCGCATGCGCCATGGCGAGCCCGAGGACGCCTCGCGTCACCGGCCGGGCCCGCGGCGGTGGTGGAGGGTCGCAGGACCGTGATATCGAGGGATGCCTGTGTCGGGGATGCCGGTGGAGGGTCGCATGGGCGCCAGCGAAGTCGTCGAGCAGCAGGGGCTCGCAGCGCGTGTCGACGAGAGCATCGCGCGCGCGTCGCGAGCGCTCCTCTCCGTCCAGTGCCCGGCGGGCTACTGGCAGGGTGTCGTCGAGGGGGCGGCCCACCTCGAGGCCGAGTACGTGTTCGCGAACCGCCTGCTCGGACGCCAGCGTTCCGAGCAGGACCGTCTCATGGCAGAGCGCTTGCTCGCGCTGCAGCAGGACGATGGCGGATGGGCGCTGGCGCCGGGCCAGCCGGGTCATCTGTCGACGAGCGTCCAGGCCTACCTGGCGCTGAAGCTGGCGGGGCTCGGAACCGGCGAGCCGGCCCTCGCTCGCGCCCGCGACCTGATCCTCTCGCGCGGCGGCCTGGCCGCGTCGGGCATGTTCACGCGTTTCTGGCTCGCCTGCTTCGGGCAGTTCCCCTGGTCGGGCGTGCCGCGCGTGCCGGTCGAGATGATGCTCCTGCCCAGCTGGGCGCCGCTGAACATCTACCATCTCGCCAGCTGGACGCGGGCCACGCTGGTGCCGTTCGCGCTGCTGATGGTCCACCGGCCCGAGGCACGCGTGCCGGCGGAAGCCGACCTCCGCGAGCTGTGGCTGCGCGAGCCCACTCCCGCCGACCTGTCGTTCGCGCGCTCGCCGTCGCTGATCTCGTGGCGCAACGTGTTCCTGGCGCTCGACCGCGCGATCGCGCTCCTCGGCCGCGTGCCCTGGAAGCCGTTGCGCCGCCGGGCCGTGGCCCGCGCGATCGAGTGGCTGCTGCGCCACGAGGACGCGGCCGGCCAGTGGGCGGGAGCCCAGCCCGCCACCGTGCGATCCGTGCTCGCGCTGCATGCCATCGGCTTCGCGGCCGATCATCCGACCATCGTGCGCGGCCTGCAGGGCCTCGACGATCTCCTGGTGCAGCGCGGCGACCAGCTCGCCTACCAGCCGTGCATGGCTCCGACCTGGGACACCGTGAACGCGATGCGGGCCCTGCTCGACGCCGGTCTCGAGCCGCAGCATCCGGCACTGGCCCGCGCGGGCGAATGGCTCGTCGGACGGCAGGCGGTACGGCCGGGGGACTGGGCGGTGCACAATCCGGAGCTCGATCCGGGCGGCTGGGCGGCCGAGCCCGCGAACGACTGGTATCCCAGCGTCGACGTCTCGGCCCTCGCGGTCTCCGTGCTGCAGCAGCTGCCCATCCGAGCGACGCACGCCGGCAGGCGTGCGCTGGCTCACGGCCTCGACTGGACGCTCGGCATGCAGGGACGCGACGGCGGCTGGGCGGCGTTCGACACCGACAACGAGTCGCGGTTCCTGGACGCGGTCCCGTTCCCGGACCTCGAGGGCGTCACCGACCCGCCCAGCGCCGACACCACCGGGCGCGTGCTGGCAGTCGCCGCCGAGCACGGCTTCGGGCTCGGCCTGGGCCGCATCCGGCGGGGCGCCGAGTTCCTTCGCCGCACCCAGCACGCGGATGGCAGCTGGTCGGGGCGCTGGGGCGTCAACGCCCTCCACGGCACGTGGCTCGCGCTCGCCGGACTCGCCGCCGCGGGCGAGGACCCGCGCGCGCCGTACGTGCAGCGCGCGGTCGCGTGGCTCGCCGCACGACAGAACGGCGATGGCGGCTGGGGCGAGAGCGTGGCCTCCTACGAGGACGACGCGCGGCGAGGGTGCGGCGACAGTACCCCGTCGCAGACGGCATGGGCGCTGATGGGTCTCCTCGCTGCCGCCGGAGCCGACCATCCGGCCGTGTCGCGCGGAGTCGAGCACCTGGTACGCAGCCAGGACGCCGACGGCCGCTGGGAAGAGGTCGCGTTCACGGCCACGGCCGTTCCGCGGCGCGCCTACCTGCGCTACGAGCTGTTCTCGCTGCACTACCCGCTCCGCGCCCTCGGCCAGTACCGGGCTCGCGTCGCCTCCACGGCATGACGGCCGCCGTCGCGCAGGTCGAGCGGGCGTACGCCGAGTGCGTCCGCATCGCCCGCCACTACGAGAACTTCCCGATCGGCTCCTTCCTCCTGCCACGCAGGCTGCGGCGCGATCTCGCGGCGGTGTACGCCTTCGCGCGCGGCGGCGACGACCTGGCGGACGAGGGCGACCCCGCCGGCCGGCTCGCGGCGCTGGCCGCGTACGAGGAACGGCTGGTCGCCTGCGTGGCCGATCCGCCGGCCGTGGACGACCCGGTCTTCCTGGCCCTCGGCCACACCATCGCGAAGCACGATCTCGGCATCGAGCCGTTCCGCAACCTGCTCACGGCGTTCCGGCGCGACGCGGCCGGCGAGACCCGGACCATGGCGACCTTCGCGGATCTGGTCGAGTACTGCAGCTGCTCGGCCAATCCGGTCGGCCGCATCGTGCTCGGGCTGTTCGGATATCGCGACCCCGAGCGGCAGGCGCGCTCCGACGAGATCTGCACGGCCCTGCAGTTCACCAACTGCTGGCAGGACGTGGCCGGGGACCTCGAGCGGGGCCGCGTCTACCTGCCCCAGGAAGACCTCGATCGCTACGCGGGGAGCCGGGATGCCCTCTCCAGCGGCCGCCTGACGCCCGGCTTCGCCGCTCTCATGGCGTTCGAGGTGGAGCGCGCGCGGAGCTGGTTCGCACGCGGGCTCGGTCTGGCGACCCTGGTGCACGGCCGGCTGCGACGCGAGGTCCGGTTGTTCGCTCACGGCGGGCTGGCGGTGCTCGCCCGCATCGAGGCGTCGGGCTACGACGTCTTCACCCGTCGGCCCACCCTCCGCCGCGCCGACCTGCTGCGGCTCGTGCTGCGCGAGGTGTGGGCCGCCTGATCCGATCGTGGCAAGGAGAGTCCCAGGTGACACCGATTCCGTCCACTGACCTTCGCATCGACGACATCCAGCTCGGCTCGGCCGAGCTGTGGGCCCGCCCGGACCGCGACGGCATCTTCGCGAAGCTGCGCGCGGAGCGGCCGGTCTCGTTCCACGAGGAGCCGGAGTTCATCGGCTTTCCCAAGGGGCCGGGCTTCTGGTCCGTCGTGCGCCACGACGACGTGCTGCGGGTCTCGCGCGACTCGGAGACCTTCGTCTCGGGCCGGGGCTCCAACATCGGCGACCTGCCCGTCGAGCTGCTCGAGTTCTTCGGCTCGATGATCAACATGGACGCGCCGCGCCACACCAAGCTGCGCAAGCTCGTCAGCCGTGGCTTCACGCCCCGCATGGTGGCCGGGCTCGAGACGGCGGTGCGCCAGCAAGCGCGCCACATCGTGCAGACCGTCGCGCCAAAGGGTCGCTGCGACTTCGTCGAGGAGATCGCCGCCGCGCTCCCGCTGAAGATCATCTGCGACATGATGGGGATCCCCGAGGCCGACACGCGGCGCATGTTCGAGCTGTCGAACATCATCCTCGGCGTCGGCGACCCGGAGTACGGCACGACCATGGAGACGCTGATGGCCGCCGCGGTCGAGCTGTCGCAGTACGCGCAGGCGCTGGGCGAGGAGCGCGCCCAGACGCCGCGCGGCGACATCACCAGCGTGCTCATGCAGGCCGACGTCGACGGCGATCGGCTGACGACGGCCGAGTTCGCGTCGTTCTTCATCCTGCTCGTGGTGGCGGGCAACGAGACCACGCGCAATGCCATCAGCCATGGCATGAAGGCGCTCACCGACTTCCCCGAGCAGCGCCGCGCCTGGATGAGCGACTTCGAGGGCGTGGCCCCGGCGGCGGTGGAGGAGATCGTGCGCTGGGCGACGCCGGTGATCCACTTCCGGCGAACGGCGACGCGCGACGTCGAGATCGCGGGCCAGAGCATCCCTGCCGGCGACAAGATCGTCATGTGGTACAGCTCGGCGAACCGGGACGAGCGCGCCTTCGACGATCCCTACCGCTTCGACGTGCGCCGGGAGCCGAACGAGCACGTCGGCTTCGGCGGGGGCGGCGCGCATTTCTGTCTGGGCGCCAACCTGGCCCGGCGCGAGATCAAGGTGATGTTCGAGGAGCTTTTCCGCACGCTGCCCGACATCCACGTCGTGGGCGAGCCCGACCGCCTCTTCTCGGCGTTCATCCACGGCATCAAGCGCATGCGCGTGGAGTGGACGCCGCCCCGCGGCTGACGGCAAGGAGGACGCGGCATGGACTTTCGCGAGGTCATCGAGACGACGCCGACCTGCCGCTTCTACCGGCCGGATCCGGTGCCGGACGACGTGCTGCGCCGGGTGCTCGATGCCGCCCGCTGGGCGCCGACGGGCGGCAACCGCCAGGGCGTGCGCTTCATCGTGGTGCGCGACCCCGGCCGGCGGCGGCAGCTGAAGGCATGGTACCTTCCGCTGTGGGAGCAGTACGTGTCGCGCGCGACCTCGCGTGACGGTGCACCGATGCCGCGGCTGCTCGCGAACGCCGACCACTTCGCGCACCATCTCGACGAGGTGCCGGTGCTGATCGTGGTGTGCGCGCAGCTCGGCGACCTGATGGCGACCGACCGCCATCTCGACCGCCTCTCGCTCGTCGGCGGCGCGTCGGTCTATCCCGCGGTGCAGAACCTGCTGCTGGCGGCGCGGGCCGAGGGCCTCGGGACCGCGCTCACCACGCTGCTCTGCGCCCTCGAGCCACAGGTGAAGGAGCTGCTCCAAATTCCCGACGGCATCGCGACGGCGGCCACGGTCGCCCTCGGCCATCCCGCCCGCGGCTTCCCGAAGCGGCTGGCACGCCGGCCGCTCGAGGAATTCTGCTTCGCGGACGCCTACGGAGCGCCGCTCTTCGCCTGAGCATCCTGCGCCGGTGAAACGGTGCGGGCCCGGAGCCACGCCGCGAGCTCGGTGCGCGGCACCCGGGTGCTCTGGCGGCTACTCAGATCGCGCACCTCGAGCACGCCTGTGCGCAGCGCGTCGGGATCGGCGACGACCGCGAAGGCGATACCCTTGCGCTGCCCCAGCTCGAACTGGGGTCCGAGCTTGCCGGCGTGCGGAAAGCCGTCCACCGCCAGCCCGGCGTCGCGCAGCTCGACGCCGAGGCGGAGCGCGTCGCCTGCCGCGGCGTCGGCCGTCAAGGCGATCAGCACGTCGGCCGCGCGGGCGTCGGCCCCGAACATGCCGCGCTCCTCCATGAGCGTGAACACGCGCTCGAAGCCGATCGAGAAGCCGCACGCCGGTACGGACGCGCCGGCGAGGCGCTCGACCAGCTCGTCGAAGCGGCCTCCACCGGCCAGGCTGAACGGGACTCCAGCGGCGGCGATCTCGAAGATCGGACCGGTGTAGTAGTCCATGCCGCGCGCGAGGAACGGATCGAAGACGAGCCGGCCGGACGGCAGCGGCGGGGTGAGGCCGAGGACCTGCCGCATCTGCGCCACGTAGGGCGCTCCCGCGGCGCCCACGCGCTCCTCGATCTCGCGCAGCCGATCCGCATCGGCCGCCGCACGCGAGCGGGCGTGCAGCTCGAGGAGCGTCGCCGCGGCGGCCTGCGGCACGCCCTTGCCGTCGAGCTCGGCGGCCACCGCGTCCGGGGTCTCCTTGTCGAGCTTGTCGATGCCGATGACGGCGGCGCCGAGGTGCTCCTCGGGCACGCCGCAGCCGCGCACGAGCAGCGCGAGCAGCGGGCGCGCGTTCAACCGCACCACCAGCTCCGCGAACCCGAGGCGTGCCAGCGCCGTCGCGGTGGCGAGGATCACCTCCGCTTCCACGGCCATCGACGGGGAGCCGAGCACGTCGACGTCGCACTGGACGAACTCCCGATAGCGACCGTGCTGGGCGCGCTCGGCGCGCCACACGGGACCGATCTGGTAGCGCTTGAAGACGGTGGGGAGCTCGCCGCGGTGCGTGGCGTAGTAGCGCGCCAGCGGGACGGTCAGGTCGAAGCGCAGCGCCATGTCGGCGAGCTCTCCGCCGCCCGACCGGGCCCGCTCCAGCTCCGCGCCGCGCCTGAGCACCCGGAACATCAGCTTCTCGTTCTCGGCTCCGCCCTTGCCGAGGAACACCGCGAGCGCCTCCATGGCGGGCGTGTCCATGCCTTCGAAGCCGAAGGACTCGTAGCTCTCGCAGATGCGGCGAATGAGCTCCTGGCGCCTGCGGTACTGCGCCGGGAGGAAGTCACGGAAGCCGCTGGGCGCGGCGGGTTTTGCCATGAGGCTCTTTCTCTGCCCTGGACGGGCGAGACAGTCCACCCGCGGCTGACCGGCCGGCCGCGGATCGGTGGCGGCCCGCCGTACGACCGCCGTCAGCCCGTCCGATCCACCCGGGGCGCTGGTCTTCCTGGTGGGCCTGGCCGCGGGCGTCCCGTTCGGCCTGCTGCTGCCCGGCGCCGGCGCCGTCCCCCCGAGGCGCACGCGTTTCCGGGAGGGTCACCCCGATCGGCCGCGCGCCACCGGAGCGAGCCGACGCTGGCGGTGTCCGGCGACGGGACGCGGATATTCCCACACCGACAGGAGGGCGGGCACGAGGTCGTCTCGTGAGCGAGCTTGCTTCGCCGGCTGAACGGTAGCCGTGCCATCGCGGCAGCGGCGTGATACTGCACGGACGGCGTGTGGAAGCGATGAGACGGTTCGCGCTTCTCGAGTGTACGCGGGTGCGTGCGGCGACACGGTCAGGGGGCTCAGGGGGCCGCTCGAAGAAGAGGATCGTGGAAAGGCCTGTAGCACGGGCTGGCCGAGTGCGCGCCGCCGGAGCAGCTGCTCGGCGTGCGATGTCCGCGAGAGGCGCCCAGGGAGCCCCCGGCCAGGTGACCCCCGCGATCGTGGGTCTGGGTTCTTCGGCAGGAGGTCTCGACGCCCTCAAGCGGTTCTTCAACAGCATGCCATCCGACAGCGGCATGGCCTTCGTGCTGGTGCAGCACCTGGACCCGACGCACCCGAGCCTGATCGCGGAGCTGCTCGGCAGGTGCACCGCGATGTCCGTGGTGCAGGTGGACGCCGACACGCCGGTCGAGGCCGATCACGTCTATTGCATGCCGCCGGGCCGATACCTGAGCATCAGCGGACGGACGTTGCGGCTGACCGGGCCGGTCGAGACCGGCAGCGTCCGCATGCCGATCGACTTCTTCCTGCGCTCCCTGGGCGCGGACGTGCAGGAGCGGGGGATCGGGATCGTTCTCTCCGGAACCGGAACCGACGGCACGCTCGGCCTGCGAGCGATCAAGGCGGCTGGAGGGTTGGCCATCGCGCAGGATCCCGTGACCGCCGAGCACGATGGCATGCCGCGCAGCGCGATCGCTGACGGAGCGATCGACCATGTCCTGTCCCCCGAGCAGATGCCTGACGTCCTGGCCGAGTTCCTGCGGCACCCCTATGCCCGAGGTCCGAGCGGCCTCCCCGCGGCAGAAGACATCGGCCGCGATCGTCTGGATGACGTCCTGGGGGTCCTGCTCGATCGGACGGACCTCGACTTCCGCAGCTACAAGCGAAGCACGCTCGAGCGTCGCATCGGCCGCCGCATGGGCTTGAAGCACATCGAGCGCACGGTCGACTACGTGCGACTCCTGACGCGTGACCCCGCGGAGGCCGCGGCGCTGCGCGACGATCTTCTGATCAGCGTCACGAGCTTCTTCCGCGACCCCGAGGCATGGCGGGTTCTGCAGGAGCAGGTGCTTCGTCCAATGATTGCACGCACTGACGTCCATGCGGCGCTCCGCGTGTGGGTGCCCGGCTGCGCAACCGGGGAGGAGGCATACTCCATCGCCATGCTCCTCATCGAGGAGCGGGAAGCCGCGGCGAAGAGCTGCCCCATCCAGATCTTCGCCTCGGACGTGGATGCGGGCGCGCTCGAGGTGGGCCGGGCTGGTCTCTACCCGGGGAGCATCGTCGCCGACGTGCCGGCGCACCGGCGCCGCCGGTTCTTCATAGACGAGAGGCACGGCGCTCGGGTCGGCAAGGGGCTGCGCGAGTCGGTGGTGTTCGCCCGGCAGAACCTCCTGGCGGACCCGCCGTTCTCCAAGCTCGACCTCGTCACCTGCCGCAACCTCCTCATGTACCTCGAGCCGGAGGCCCAGCGGAGGATCCTCTCGCTGCTGCACTTCGCACTCGTCGAGGGGGGGCACCTGCTTCTGGGGACCGCGGAGACGATCGGCCAGCAGGAAGACCTGTTCGCGGTGGTCTCGAAGCACTGGCGCATCTACCGACGGATCGGACCGCCGCGGTACGACAAGGTACGGTTCCCGGTCATGGATGAATTCGCAGTCGGGCGGCGGATCGATCCGTCACCCGGCCACCCGGGCGTCGGGCGGCTCGGGGCGCTGGCCCAGCAGGCGCTGCTCGAGCGCTTCGTCCCGGCGTCCGTGCTGATCAACCGCAGGTACGAGATCGTGTACTTCGCGGGACCGACCGAGGACTATCTGGTCCAGCCGACCGGCGTCCCCACCCAGGACCTGATGTCCCGGCTGCGCGAGGGCCTGCCGACCAAGCTGCGCGGCGCCATCCGCAGGGCGATCCGCGAGGGCGAGCGTCCGGTCGTCATTGCCGTCCGAGTCCGGCGCGGAGACGCGTGGCAGCGGGTGAAGGTGACGGTCGAACCCCTCGCGGGAATCGGCGAGATGGAGGGGTTGCTGCTGATTTCCTTCGTGGACGGACCCCGGGCGGCGCCTCCGGCGCTCCATTCCGCGAATGCCGCAGGCGA
Organism: uncultured delta proteobacterium; assembly: GCA_963815115.1. Lineage (GTDB taxonomy): Bacteria > Desulfobacterota > Binatia > DP-6 > DP-6 > CAVQLX01. The sequence goes on from CAWFFN010000009.1 coordinate 1,487,712, forward strand.
GCACGACGAACCGGTCACCCGAGCGCTCGAGGACGAGCTCAAGGCCACACGGGAGGAGCTGCAGGGCAGCGTCGGCGACCTGGAGAGCTCCAATGAAGAGCTGAAGGTCGTCAACGAAGAAGTGATGTCGGTCAACGAGGAGCTGCGCTCCTCCAACGAGGAGCTCGAGACCTCCAAGGAGGAGCTCCAGTCGCTCAACGAGGAGCTGAGCACCGTCAACACGCAGCTCGAGGACAAGGTCAACGAGCTGGAGCAGGCGAACAACGACCTGGACAATCTGCTGACCAGCACCAACATCGCAACGATTTTCCTCGACACCAGCTTCCACGTACGGCGCTTCACGCCGGCCGCGGCCAGGCTGTTCCACATGACGCCCGCGGACGTCGGGCGGCAGTTGGGCGACGTCGTCGGGCGGGGTATCGACCCCGATCTCCCGCAGGACAGCGAGGCCGTGCTCGCTCGCCTGGGGTCGATCAGCAAGGAGGTGCAGGGGGCGGACGGCCGGTCGTACGTCCGGCAGGTGCTACCCTATCGCACGCGCGACGACCGGATCGAGGGCGTGGTGATCACCTTCTCGGACGTCGCGGCAGAGGCGCTCCAGGAGGCACGGCTCTACGCCGAGGCCATCGTGAACACGGTCCGGGAACCCCTGCTGGTGCTCGACTCCGAATTGTGCGTCCTGTCGGCGAATCGGTCTTTCTATCATACCTTCCGGCTGTCGCCGGAAGAGACCGTCAACCGTGCGCTCTACGAGCTGAACGATCGCGAGCTGGACGTCCCGAGGCTCCGAGCGCTGCTCGGCGTGATTCTGCCGGACCGGGGTGGCCTGACCGACTTCGAACTCGAGCACGACTTTGCGAGGATCGGGCGACGGATCATGCTGCTGAACGCGCGCATCCTGGCGCGGGGCGGCGACCGCCCGGACCTGATTCTTCTCGCCATGGAGGACATCACCGAGCGCAAGCGTGCCGAGCACGCGCTGCGCGAGAGCGAGGCCATGACGCGGGCCGGCATCGAGGCCGCCGTGGACGGCGTCGTCGCGACGGACGAACGCGGTACCGTCCTCTCCTTCAACCCGGCCGCCGAGCTCATCTTCGGCTACTCCGGCGGAGAGGTGATCGGGCAGAACGTCGGGATGCTGGTGCCACCATCCTACCTGGACGAGTACCAGCGGTCCGTGGCGGCCTTCCTCGAGACGCCAGACCGTCACGTCATCGGCATCGCGCAGGAGGTCCACGGCCGGCACAAGAACGGCACCACCTTCCCGATGGACCTGAACCTCAGCGAGTTCGACGACGGCTCAGGTCGCCGGTTCGTCGCAACGATCCGCGACATCACCGAGCGCAAGTGGGCGGAGGAAGAGGTCCGGAGGCGCCAGGCCGAGCTGGCCCACGTGCTCCGGATCGCCACCATCGAGCGACTGGCAGCCTCCCTGGCGCACGAGCTCAACCAGCCTCTCACCGCGATCGCCAACGAGGTGGAAGCGTGTGCGACCTACGTCCGGTCGGGCAAGCGCGAGCCCCGCCGCCTGCTGTCGTTGCTCGAGCGCGCGGGAGCGGAGGCGCTGCGCGCCGGCGAGATCGTGCACCACCTGCGAGACTTCGTGCTGCGGAGCGAGCCGCGGATCGAATCGGCTGACCTCTGCGAGGTGATCCGCAATGCGACCCGCTGGCTGGCGCGTGAGATGGAGGACGAGCGGATCACGCTGCGGCTCGATCTGGCACCGCAGGGGCTGCTGGTTCACGCCGATCGCATCCAGATCGAGCAGGTGTTCGTGAATCTCGTGCAGAACGCCATCGACGCGATCCGCGACGGGGGGAGCGAGACGAGAGAGATCCGCGTACGGACGTCGCGGGGCGAGGACGGCACGGCCGAGGTGCTCGTCGACGATACCGGCATCGGCTTTGCCGCCGGGGCCACCGCGCGATTGTACGAACCCTTCTTCACCACCAAGCCGCAAGGTATGGGAATGGGCCTGGCGATCAGCCGCACCATCGTGGAGCTGCACCGCGGCCGGCTCTCGGTCGAGCCCCGGGAGTCGGGGCTCGGTACCACGGTGCGACTGGTCCTGCCCGCCGGCGCCGTGTCGGCAGCGGGCGAGAGATCGGGATGACGGCAGTTCCGACGGTCTTCGTGGTCGACGACAATCCGGGCGTCCGCAAGTCGCTGCAGGCGCTCGTCGAGGCGGAGGGTCTGGCGGTCGCCACGTACGCGTCCGCCGCGGAATTCCTCGAGGCCTGGGACGTACAGCGACCTGGCTGCCTCGTCCTCGACGTCCGTCTTCGGGGGGATAGCGGTCTGAATCTGCAGGACGAGCTTCGCAGGCGGAACGCCACGCTGCCGATCATCGTGATGACCGGGTATGCCGACGTTCCCACCTCCGTGCGTGCGCTCAAGGGCGGTGCCATCGACTTCCTCCGGAAGCCCGTGCCCCCGAAGCAGTTGATTGCACGGATTCGCGAGGCCATCGACGTCGATCGGCGCACTCGTGACGCGGGAGCGCAACGCGCCGCCGTGACGGATCGAATCGCCCAGCTCACACCGCGCGAGCGCGAGGTCATGGAGCTGCTGGCCGTGGGGAACAGTTCCAAGGCAATCGCCGTGGCGCTAGACATCAGCGTGCGCACGGTGGAGAGCCATCGCCGGACCGTGCTCCGGAAGCTGGGGGTCTCCTCGGCGGCGCAGCTGGCGCGTGCCGTCGCTCGGAGCCAGCTGCCGTAGAAGAACCGCCTGGGGTGGCACTGCTGGGGTAGGCCGACCGGATCGCTCCCCCTTCAGGCTGCCCCTCGCCACACAGCCGCCAAGAGGCGTACGTCTCGCTGCTGCTGGCGGACGCCGCTTGCGCGGCTGAGGGCCCGATCCTTCGGCGCTCAATAGGCGATCGGGGCGTGCGCAGGCTTCTCTGTCAGTCCCATCACCTCGACTTTGGTCTCGAAGTGCCCGTCGCCTCGCGTGGGCAGGGCGGTCGTACGCTGTACCGTGAAGGGCGCGATCCCGTTGGGTGGGATCTCCTGCGCCAGCGTGTACGTCCCTGTCTGGCTCGGGTCGTTGCTCCCGGGGTGGAGCTCGTTGGTCCACAGGAACGTGTCGCTGACCGAGAGCTTCAGGTTGGACACCGTTCCGTCACTCAGGTTGACGAGGCGCCCGCTCACGCTGGCCGCGTCCCCCGTCACGTCTCGCACCTCGACCAAGCTGGTGATGTGGGTCTGGGGTACGAGCTCGGACGACGCGGGAGCGGCCAGGAACAGTCCCAGAACCGCGGTCATGAGAAATCCCATTGCTCGCATTGGTAGACTCCCTCCTGTTGCGTCCATGGCCAAGAGTGGTCGTCCCAATGCATACTATCAGGGGAATCCACCACGGAGATGGGTCGTCTGAAGCGCCGACAGAGCGGTCCATGACACTTGCCCGAATTCCCGGCGCTCAGCAACGCCGGGTACGAGGAGCTAGAGCCGACCCGTCAACAGCATGACGACGAGAACCGGCAGGATGATGCCACCGAGTCCGTATCCGAAGTACATTGCGCTTTCCTTTCCCTTTCCTCTAGGTCTTATCTAGCACGCGGCGTGGCGAGCTGCACACGCGCATAGCTACCGGCGTACACGTACGTACGCAGTTACCGCGAGGGTGGGTGCACGCTGATCCTGTTACGTCCTCGTCTGCGCGACCGTATCGAGGAGCTGGCCGACGAGATGCACACGAAGATCATGCTCAGCGCGTAGAGAGTCGCGGTGGGTTCTCGGGCGCCGCCGCGCGGGCGGGCCATGTTCGCTGCGCGGTGTCTCCTCGGCACCCCGGATCATGCGTGCCGCTGCCTGTCTCCGACCACCGTAGAACTGCGTACGTGGTTCCACGTACGGAAGATAACCTTCTAGTGGTCGGCCCACCGTGCTGCTACTCCTCAGCACGCGACGGTGGCTCACTTCCCGTGGGTTCCGCATCGCAGCCGTGCCACCGCGGGGTTGGCGGGAAAGACAGAAGCAACGACATGGGTGGAACCACCGACAAGGCCAAGGGGCGATTCAAAGAGGCCGCCGGCGCTCTCACGGGCAACGACAAGCTGCGCCAGGAGGGGAAGCGCGATCAGGCAGCGGGCAAGGTGAAGGTCGCGGCCGAGAAGGTCGTCGACAAGGTGCGTGACGCGGCAAAAGGCCGAGGCTGATCGCCGTCGTCGTGGGATGCTCCCGATGGTGGAGGAGCCCTGGCGAGGAGAGGAGTCTCGAATTCCAGTGTCAGATGGATGCGAGGGTCAAGGAGTCCGATGGCCGTTTCCCAGGTGAGTCGAGCGACGCAACAATCCACGGACGGGGCGGTCGCGGGGCTGTACGAGACACACGCCATCCTCCCGGTGCAGTTCTTCCTCCAGTCAGCGACCGTGAGGACGGGGGAGCAGCGGCTCATGGCGGCGGTCCTGGAGGACGCGATCGGGCTGTATCTCAAGCGGCCTCCGCCAAGCACAGCGAAGCTGCGGCAGAAGTTCCAGCAGGCACTGCAGCAGACGGAGTACTGGCTACTGAGCAACGATCGCGCCTCGCCGTTCGACTTCCTGCGGATCTGCGACGCCTTGAACCTGGACCCGCAGTATCTCCGCCGCGGCCTGCGTCAGCTTCATGGGCGCGGGGGTCATCGACGCACCACATTTACCGATGTGGATGGACATCGGCGCCGGGATGCGAGCGGAAGCCGCGCGGCTGCGAGTTGAGAAAGGCATGACCGGCCACTCGCAAGGCGCGGCGATCGGCGATCGTCCCCCGACGGTGAGTGGCGCGATCGACCGCGCTGCCGACGCCGCCCAGAGCCTGGTGGAGGATCGGATCGGACTGGCCCGCCTCCGACCTGGAGTCATTGCTCAGGACGGCATCGCTCGGGATCCTCGGAGGCTGCCTCATCCTGGGAGGCTGGATGATCCTGCTGGTCGCAGCATACCACGTGCTGGCCCCGCATCTCGAAGCGGTGCCGACCCTTGGAGCGCTCGCCGGCCTGAACTTTGCGCTGGGCGCGGGAGCGCTGCTGGTGGCGCGACGAGGCCCGGAGGGTTCGGATGGCTAGCCGGGAGCAGCGTGAGACGACCACCAGTCGATCGAGTTTCACAAGGGGGAGCTGCGGCTTGCGATCGACGAGCTTCGGCTAGCGGCGCGGCCCTTGACGCCGCTGAGCGAGGCCATTCGTACACGACCCTTGTCCTGGCTTCTGGCAGGAGGGGCGGTCGGTTGCTGGCTCGGGATGCGAGGACGGAGGTGAATCACATGGAAGAGGAAACTGGGACGGCGAACGGCTATCCCGGCGCGGAGCTGACCGGGGACGCAAGCCAGCGCCTCGCGGAGGCGCGCGAGGAAATCAATCATCGCGCACGGCGGTTCATTCAGGAGCGTCCGCTGGTGGCGGTCCTCGCCGCCGTGGCCGGAGGCTACCTGGTGGCGCGCCTCGCCAACCGACTGTGAGAAGGAGCGACTCCTGACGATGAACAGGCAGCAGGAAGGCGGCCCGAGGATGACGGGACGGACGCAGGGGCAGGGCGCGGCGTCCAACAACGGGCTCGCCCCCAGATCGGCCGACATGTTCGCGGCCGTCGAGCAGCGAACTCAGGCAGTCGCCAACTACGTGCGCGAGAAGGCGCAGGACCAGCCTTTTCTCACCATAGCCACGGGCGCTGCTGCCGGCTACGTGCTCGGTGGGGGGCTCACCCTGCGACTGACACGCTTCGTGCTCACGAATGTGGGCCGTGCGGTAGCCGGCAACCTGGTCGCTGCGACAATACACGGCGCCAGGTCCTCCTGGAGGACCCCATGAGTCTGAAGGAGCTGACGCAAAAGCTCGCCGCGACGCTACCGACTTCCGACAGTCTGTTGAAAGCGATCGGCCTGCAAGAGCAGCGGCCCGTCACCGAGGGGTCGGCCGCCATGCTCGGGGTGTTGGGCCTCGGCATTCTGGTCGGTGTCGGCATGGCGTTGCTCTTCGCGCCCCGGGCTGGCCGAGAGCTTCGCGAGAACCTGGGACAGCGCATCGACGATGCGACTACCGCCCTGACGAGACGATTCGGCCGCCCGGGCGACCATACCTCCCGGGCGCAGTCGCACGAGTGACCGCTAGTCGAGCGCCCGATCCAAGAGACCGTCGCCGATGCGGCCGTTCAAGCGACGCGGTGCCGAGCTCGCGCTGTCTCTCCACGATGTGTTCGACCCCTTCGCACAGTCCGCCGTACTCGATTGCGCGCAAGGTGGGATGAGTATGGGCTCGCCGTGTGTGCGGCTGAACCAAGGATGGGCACAGAGCAGTCAGTCGTGTTCGTGAGCGGAGAGTCCCGAATCGTCGGCTAGCACGAAGCGCTTCGCCACGGCGCCGCCGCGCACGGCATGGCGGCTTGGCCGTCGCAAAGTCACGCGAGGAGCGCGTACAACTACGCGCGTAATTTCCGGAGCTTCCGGGCACGCTGTGGCGCCTGTATTCGGCTATGCAGTTTCGAAGGAGCAGGAACATGCAGCGGCGGATGTGGCCGGTCTCTGCTGAGGACCCCAGGAGATCGGCGCGATGACCTGCGACGCATGCACGGAGCACGTCGATCTACACCGAGCAAGCTCCCCGTACACCGATCCGTAGGCGAACACGTTGGAAAGCAAGAGGATGAGGCGTTGAAGAAGCTGATCGAGTCTCACGTTGAGGAGGAAGAGAGTCCCAATGGCGAAACCGTTCGCCTTCTGCCGGGAGACTGGTGCCCCGCTCGTCGTGGCCCATCCCGGGCTTTCGCGAACGCGGCGGTGGCAGGTTGAGGGGGCAGCCGGAAGTTCTTCTCGGTATCCTCCGTTCTGCGTATTCGACGACGCCGGATCCGCGCCTCGGGCCGGTGCTCGAGGACTTTCGCAAACGCTGGCTCGTCCTTGGCGGTCAGCGCTATCCGCAGCTCCGCGATGATCTGGAGGACGCGGTCCAGAGCGCGCTCCTGAAGCTCGTCTGCAGCGACAAGCTCGACACCCTGCGCGAGGCCGAGCGGCTCGAGGCGTGGGCCCGGAGCCTCTTCGTGCATACCGTGCTCGACCTGGCCCGCAAGGGGCGGCGGCACAACAGCCGCAGGACCTACGTCGGCACACCCGAGGACGACCCGGAGCACGCCCTGCGCGACACGTTGCCCGATTGGAGGCCGTCGCCCGAAGACCTGGCCTCCCACCGGGAGCGCCTCGCCATCGTGGCACGCACGGTGTCACGACTGGAGGTCGCGCAGCTCAGGTTCGTCGAGGACCTCCCGGAAAAGGCGATTGCCACGCGCCAGGGCCTGACTCGCTTCGCTGTCGCTGGACAGCTGCAGCGCATGCGGAGGGCACTGCGGCAGGCGCTCGACGATTCGGAGTAGGACGAGGGTGATCGTGATAGCAGCGGGTGGGAAGTCTGGAGCTACCCTGACGCCGGCCGTCGGCGCCGAAAGCGCAGCGAGCCCGTGCCGAAATGGCGTGGCCGCTGCGATCAGCGTGCGGGGGTGTCTCTGCTGGATCGGAGAGCCCTGCCGTAGCCGACAGCGTGGGGCTTCTCCCACGCTGTCGGCGAGGCCGCTCGGGGTGGGGGTGGGGTGCGGTTCGCTGTTGACAGCAGCCTGAGCCCGACTGCGAGGCGCAGCATCAGCGTAGAGCCAACGTCCGCGCGAGCCACCTCGAGATGATGAGGGTGCCGCGATCGCCGGCCTTGGTGAGATCGGTCCCATAGCGGATCTCGGTGAGCGGGACCCAGACCTTCTTGCGCTCGACCAAGCAGAGGAATGCCGTGCCGACATCGCGAATGACGTCGACACTTCGAAAGATCGCCCTCGCGTGACCTGACATGACGCCTCCCGCGCTGTTCGCTACATCCGTGCCGCCGAGCCGTATAGCGCGTGGGCGGCGACCCGAGGAAGCCCGGGATACTACGTACGCCTAGCTACGTACGTAGTATCCCGCGGCGTGGATCACGCCAGCGTGCGCGGCTGCGTCCGTCGTGACGGGGTCGCGAGCTCGACCACGCAGTCGTTCTGCGGACTCGCGGACGGCAGCGCCTTGGCCGGCTTCTCGATCACATCAATCGGGCCAGGGGAACTCGTCGAACGGATAGTCCGCGCAGCCTCGTGCCCCGGCGCTGGCGTACTGCTCGCGGGTGAATCCGCGCGACCACGTCGCGAGGGAGCGGAAGACGCGGCACTTGTCGCGCTGGGTCGGCAAGCGCGGATCGGCGTCGATGGCCGCGATCACCGACTCGCGAGTGACGCCGTCCGACGACAGCCGCGAGCCGCCGCCGGCCGGCGTGTCGAGGACCAGGTAGCGCGCGCCGTCCCGCCACGGCAGCCACGCGGGATCGGCGCCGTCGCGCCCCCGACCGGGATCGCCGGTCCGGGCGAACGCTGCCCAGTAGCCCATCATCTGGGCGGAGAGCGCTTCCCGTCCGGCCTTGTTGTCGTCCGTGAAGAGGCGATTGATGTCACGGCCGAGGTCGAAGTGTCCGAAGACGAAGGGCACGTCGAAGAAGTGCGCGGCGCCGATCATCCGCGAGAAATCGGACCCCAGGAGGGTGGGCTCCTCGTCCCAGTCGAAGCGATAGACGAAGACGGGCTCGCGCTGCGACGTGCTGAGCGCCTGCGCAGGCTCGTCCGCACCCGTCGCCTTCCACCATCGCGCGTGGTAGTCGGCGAAGATCTCGTACGCGGCGGGATCGCGCAATCGCGGCACGAGGCCGAACCACCACCGGACCAGGGCCGGATCGCCGAACATGAAGAGCTTGTTCTCGTCGCGCGTCGTGCCGAGCATCACCGGCACGTGCTGGTGAGACTCTCCGCGGCGGAGCGCCGCGAGGCCGTCGCCAGCCGGTAGCACGACCCCGTCGGCGAACACCTGGGGCAAGTCGATCATCTCCGAGTTGTAGTCGGGCGGGAACGCGCGCAGCACGTCGATCGCCGGCCGCGCCCGCAGGTAGCGTGCGACCTCCTCGGGGGACATCGCCGCCAGCCGCGCCTTGGCCGCGGCCCGGTCGCTCGCCGTGCCATCGGCCATCAGCATGTGGACGAGCGCCTCGCCCGACGCGTGCGGCTCGCTCGGCACGGGGTCGTCGACGAAGCCCTCGGCGGTCGCCGGCGCGTCGAGCTCGACGCCGCCGCTCTGGACGATGGCGCGGTGGAAGAGCCCGCGTGCCGGGCGGGCGACGAGGAGCGCCACCACGTCGCGGCCGCCCGCCGACTCGCCGAACACCGTGACGTTGCCCGGATCGCCGCCGAAGACGGCGATGTCGTCGCGCACCCATTCGAGGGCGCGGATCTGGTCGAGGGTCCCGAAGTTGCCCGAGCGGTCGAGGTCGGTGGCGCCGTCGCCGCGCAGCGCCGCGTGCCGCAGCCAGCCGAAGGGGCCCAGCCGGTAGTTGATCGTCACGACGACGACGTTCTCGCGCTCCGCGAGGTTGCCCCCGTCGTAGGTGCCTGCGTGCCCGACGGAGTTGCCGCCGCCGTGGATCCAGACCATCACGGGAAGCCGGCTGGCCGGCGTCGCCGCGCGCGGCGCGTAGACGTTCAGGAAGAGGCAATCCTCGCTGCCGGCCGGCTCGAGACGCCTGACGTCGGTGATCCCTCCGAGCGGCCCGGCGTACTGCACGCAGGGGGACCCGGCGGCCAGCGCCTCGCGGACGCCGTCCCAGCGCGGCGGCGGCCCGGGCGCGCGCCAGCGCAACGCGCCGACCGGCGGCGCCGCGTACGGGATGCCGAGCCAGGTCGCGTTGCCGTAGCGACCGACGAAGCCGACGACCTCACCACTGGTGGTCGTGCGACGGAGCGACTGGTCGGGTGTCGGGCGCTCGGTGGCACGCGATCCACACGCGGCGAGGAGCGCCAGCGACACGAGGACGGCGGCGAGCGAGCGCATGCGACGGGATGGCGTGCGGCGGCCTAGCTGCCGCCCACCCCCGCGACCGCCGTTGCCTCCGGCTCGCCTGCCGGCGGCTCCGTCTCCGCGGTTTCCTTGCCGCCCCCACGCAGGTGCTCGACGACGTAGAACGAGACCGGGATGATGAAGATTGCGATGAAGGTGGCGGCGAGCATGCCGCCCATCACCCCCGTGCCGAGGATCCGGCGCGAGACGGCGCCGGCTCCCTGGGCGGTCACCAGCGGCACCACGCCGAGGATGAACGCGAACGCGGTCATCAAGATGGGGCGCAAGCGCAGCCGCGCCGCGCTCAGCGCGGCGTCGACGACCGACTTTCCCTTGTCGTACTCGTCCTTGGCGAACTCGACGATCAGGATGGCGTTCTTGGCGGCGAGGCCGATCAGCATCACCAGGCCGATCTGCGCGAAGACGTCGTTGTCGAGCCGTCGCAGCCAGAGCGCCGCGAAGGCGCCGAAGACGGCGATCGGCGTACCGAGCAGCACGCTGAAGGGGAGCGACCAGCTCTCGTACTGCGCCGCCAGGATCAGGAACACGGCGAGCAACGAGAGCCCGAACACCACGGAAGACGGGACGCCCTGCGAAGCCACCTTCTCCTGGTACGACATGCCGAAGTAGTCGAATCCCATCTCGGACGGCATCGTCTGGTGGAACACCTCCTCGAGGGCCGCCATGCCCTGGCCGGTGCTGTATCCGGGCTTCATGCTGACGTTCAGGAAGACGCTCCGGTACTCGTTGTAGCGCACCGTGAACTCGGGACCGTAGGTCGGCTCCATGTCGACGAGCGAGGACAGGGGCACCGGATCGCCCTTCTGGTTGCGCACGTAGAACAGACCGATGTCCGACGCCTGCGTCCGGTAGTCCCCTTCCGCCTGTACGTACACCTGCCAGGTACGTCCGAAGCGATTGAAGTAGTTCACGAAGGCGCCACCCATGAACGCCTGGAGGGTCTTGTAGACCGTGGTCAGATCGACGCCCTGCTTGAGCACCTTGTCGCGGTTCACCCGGGCGAAGTACTGCGGCGTCGCGGCGATGAAGGGGGTGAAGACCGATGCGAACTCGGGGCGCTGGCGAACCGCGGCGATGAACTTGTTGCTCTGCTCGGCGAGGAACGGCACGTCGGCGCCGCTGCGGTCGGAGAGGACGAAGCTGATGCCGCCCGCGGTTCCCACGCCCGGGATCGCGGGGGGCGAGAACGAGATGGCGATGGCCTCCGGTAGCTCGCGAAGCCGGCCGTTCAGCCGTTGCATGATGACGTCCGCCGTGAGGCCCTCGGGCGTGCGCTCGTGCCACGGCTCGAGCGTGACGAAGTAGAAGGTGCTGTAGGTCGTGTAGACCAGGCTCAGCAGGCTGAAACCGACCACCGTGTTGAAGCTCTTCACTCCCGGGGTTTCTTTCAGGATGCCCTCGATCTGCTTCGCGACCACGTCGGTGCGCTGCATCGACGCCGCCTCGGGGAGCTGCACGTTCATGTAGAAGTAGCCCTGGTCCTCCTCGGGCACGAAGCTGGTCGGCAGCCGCGAGCCGAAGAACCCCGCCAGCGCGGCGATGACCGCGAGCAGCACCATCGACAATCCGGCCTTGCGGATCAGGTGGTGACACCAGGCGACGTAGCCGTCGGTCGCGCGTCCGAACACGCGGTTGAACCAGCGATAGAACGCGCCGAGCGGTCCGCGGGTCTCCGACTTGGGCTTCAGCAGGAGGGCGGAGAGCGCCGGGCTCAGCGTGAGGGCGTTGAAGGCCGAGATCACGACCGACACCGCGATGGTGACCGCAAATTGCTGGTAGAGGCGCCCCGTGATGCCGGGGATGAAGGCGGTCGGGACGAAGACGGCGGCCAGGATGATCGCGATCGCGATGACCGGCGACGAGACCTGCTCCATCGCCTTGAAGGCCGCGTCCTTCGGCGACAGCCCTTCCTCGATGTGGTGCTCCACCGCCTCGACGACGACGATGGCGTCGTCGACCACCAGCCCGATCGCGAGCACCAGGCCGAAGAGCGACAGCGTGTTGATGGAGAAGCCGAGCAGCGGGAAGACGGCGAAGGTGCCGACCAGCGACACCGGCACGGCGAGCAGCGGGATCAGGGTGGCGCGCCAGCCCTGCAGGAAGACGAAGACGACGATGATGACGAGGACCAGGGCCTCGAAGAGGGTCTTGACGATCTCCTGGATGCCCTCGCTCACCGCCAGGGTGGTGTCGAGCGAGGTGACGTACTCGACGTCGGACGGAAAGCGCCGCTTGGCCGCTTCCATGAGCGCCTTGGCGCGCTTCACGGTGTCGATCGCGTTCGACCCCGGCGACTGGTAGATGGCGATGACGGCCGCCTCGTCGCCGTTGTAGCGCCCCTTGCGGTAGTAGTACTGGGCGCCGAGCTCGATCCGTCCGACGTCCGACATGCGCACGATCGAGCCGTCCGGGTTGGCGCGCACGACGATGGCGGCGAACTCCTCCGGCGTGACGAGCCGCCCCTGCGCCCGGACCGTGTAGGTGAACTCCTGCCCCGGCGGAGCGGGCTCCGCCCCGATCTGCCCCGCCGGGTTCACGGTGTTCTGCTTGTCGATCGCAGCCAGGATCTCGGAGATCGTGATGTTCAGCTTGGAGAGGGTGTCGGGCCTTACCCAGAAGCGGAGCGCGTACTGACCGGCGCCGAAGATCGTCACCTGCCCGACGCCCGGCACACGCGTCATCGGATCGTTCAGGTTGATGTAGGCGTAGTTCGAGAGCCACTGGGAGTCGTAGGTGTGTTTCGGGGAGAAGACGGAGAAGAGCGCCAGCGGGCTCGTCGTGCTCTGCAGGATGGTGACGCCCTGCGCCCGCACGTCCTGGGGCAGCTGCGACTCCGCCTGCGAGTAGCGCATGTACGACAGGACCTGGTCGATGTATGCATCCGACGTGACGTCGAAGTCGATGCGCAGCGTGCAGGAGCCGTTGCTGGCGTTCGTCGAGTACATGTAGATCATCCCCGGCACGCCGCTCATCTGCTGCTCGATGGGCGCGGACACCGCCTGCTCGCAGGTGAGCGCGTCGGCGCCGGGGTAGGTGGCGGAGAGCTGGATCTCGGGCGGTGCGATGTTGGGGTAGAGCGAGATCGGCAGGGACAGCATCGAGACGATGCCGATCAGCGTCATGAGGATCGCGATCACCATGGCGACGATCGGCCGGTTGATGAAGAAGCGGGACATGGGATCGCGGTTCCGCGCTATCCGGACGTCGGCGCGGCCGGCGCGGCCGGCTTGCCGGCGGCGTCTTCGACGTAGGGTTTCGCCTGCACCTTCACCCCGTCGCGCACTTTCTGGAGGCCCTCCACGATCACCCGCTCGCCGGCCTTGACGCCGTCGGTGATCACCCAGAGCGCCTCGTATCGCGGCCCCACCTTGACGCCACGGATCTGGACGGTGTCGTCTGGCTTCACGACGGCGAGCTGGTAGCTCCCCTGCACCTCCTGCACCGCTCGCTGGGGAACCACGAGGGCGCCCGTGAGGGTCTCGGTCACCGCCCTGATGCGGGCGAACTGTCCCGGCCGGAGCAGGTTGTCGGGGTTGTCGAACAGGGACTCGACCTGGATGGCGCCGGTCTGGGTCTCGACCTGCCGGTTCACGGCCGATGGCTTGCCCTGCCGCGGATAGACGTCGCCGTTGGCGAGGATCAGCTCGAGCACGGGCGCGGTGCTGGCGTCGCCGGTCCGGCGGAAGCGCTCGATGCCGTCGGCGAACTTCAGGTACTCCTGCTCGCTGATCGGGAAGTAGACCTTGATCGGGTTCACCTGCGACACCGTGGTCATGACCGTCGCCGGCGAGATCAGATCGCCGATCTGGGCCTGGGTGATCCCGGCGACTCCCTCCACGGGCGAGTTGATCGTCGTCCACTCGAGGTTCAGCCTGGCGGCGGCCACCGCGCCCTTCGCGGCTTCCACGGCTGCCTCGTTGGCGCGCACCTCCTGGACGGTGTCGTCGTACTCGCGCCGGCTGACGGCGCCGACCGCCACCAGCGGCTGGTACTTGGCCTCGTTCAGCTGACTTCTCGCCAGGTTGGCCTTCGCCTGCGCCAGGTCGCCCAGGGCCTTGTCGAGGTCGGCCTGATACTGGCGCGGGTCGAGCTTGTAGAGGAGCTGACCCGCCTTGACCGTGGACCCCTCGCGATAGCCCTTGGTGAGCAGGTAGCCCTGCACCTTGGCCCGGATCTGCGCGTTGATGTAGCCGTCGGTGGTCCCGACCCACTCGGAGTGGACGGGAACGTCCTGCTTGCCGACCTCGATGACCCGGACGTCGACCGCCGGCGGCGCGGGCGGAGCCGCCTTGGTGCATCCCGAGGACCCGAGCGCACAGGCGAGCGCGAGCGCAGCGGCCAGCCCCGAGCTCTGGGGTCGACGCGTTCGCGGCCGGCGCCTCCCTGCTGCCAGCCCAGCCCGAAGGCGCCTTCCCGCCATCTGCTGAATCTAGCAGCAAAAGCTCGCCGCGGACAAATTCAGGACGCTCGTCCGATGGGCTGGGTCGCAGCCGACTCCTCATCGTCGGCTCGAGGGCGCCGGCGCTACGTGTCTGCAACGAAGGCAACCTCTGACGTTCCCATTCCCGCCCGTCTCCCCCCAAGATCGATTTTTCGCTTGACACTTTACCATCGTTTGTCGGAGTCAAACTGGACACGGATACGGGGGCAGGCCGTCCAACCGCTCCGCGAGGAGCGACCATCGGAGGGGACATGAGAGATCATCGGAAGCTGTTCGTCGCCGCCACCTTCGCCGCCGCGATCGTGCTGCCGGCGGCGCGCCTGCTGCTGACCCGCGTCGTGACGGGCGTGGCCGGGCCCCGGGTCGCCTGGGCCGTCCTCGCGTGCGGCAACGGCACCATCGAGGCGGGAGAGGAGTGCGATCCGCCGGGCAGCGTCACCTGCCCGCCGGGATCACCCGCCATGGCCTTTCTCGCGTGCACGGGCAACTGTACCTGTCCGACGACGACCACGACGACGACCAGCACGACCACCACGACCCTCCCGCCGCTCGACCACTTCGAGTGCTACGAGATCAAGCCCGGGTTCTTCGTGAACCAGCAGGTGACGGTGCAGGACCAGTTCGGCACGATCAGCGAGCTGCTCCGGTTCCCTCACCGTCTCTGCAACCCGACCAACAAGAACAACGAGGGCGTCCACGACCTGGCGGATCACCTGGCTGGCTACGTGATGAAGGCGCCCAAGTTCACGAGGATCGCCAACCAGACCATCACGAACCAGTTCGGGACGACGCTGATCGACGTCGTGCGTCCCGATCTCTTGATGGTGCCGACCTCGAAGGACGGCGTGCCGATCAGTCCCCCGCCGGTTGACCACTTCCAGTGCTACAAGGTGAAGCGCTCGAAGGGCGCGCCGAAGTTCACCAAGCGGACGGTGAGCATCGCGAACCAGTTCGAGACCATGACCGTGACCGTCGTGAAGCCGGTCAGGCTGTGCGCGCCCGCCAACAAGAACGGCGAGGATCCGACCGCGCCGAGCCACACGGAGCACCTCCTGTGCTACAAGACGAAGGGGGCGCCGTTCGGCCAGTCGATCCACACGATCGACAACCAGTTCGGCCACGACACCGTGAAGGTGATTCACCGCCGCGAGCTGTGCGTCCCGTCGCTCAAGAATCCGCCGACCACGACGACGACGACACACACCACCACCACCACCACGAGCTCGACGTCCACGACCTCGACCACCGCCAGCACCACGACCACGACGACCATGTACGGCTCTCCCAGCCGGGCCTTCCTCGAGGAGGTTCCGTCGCTGCTCGAATGAGCTGACCGCCGGGCGCGCCCGGGGCCTCCCGAGGGGAGCCCCGGGCGCGCCGGGTCCGCGGTTGACACGCGCGGCGCCGGCCGGTGTAACCGCGGCCGATGACCGAGGCGACGCGCTATCGCGTGGAGGTGTCTTCCGATCACCTTCGCTTCGCGGCGGCTCACTTCATTGCCTACCCGGGCTTCCGCGAGCCGCTGCACGGCCACAACTATCAGGTGTCGGTGCGCATCGAGGCTGCGCTCGGCCCGGACGGCTACGTGCTCGACTTCGGGCTCGTGAAGCGGCTCGCCGAAGGCCTGTGCAGGGAGCTGACGGAGCGCACCATCCTCCCCACCCGCAGCGACTGCCTCGAGGTGACGAAGCACGGCGAGAGCGTGCACGTGGTCACCGCCGACGGCGGGCGGTTCGAGTTCCCCGCCGCCGACTGCGTCCTGCTGCCGATCGTGCACAGCTCGGCCGAGGAGATCGCGGCCTACGTGCTCGGGCGATTGCGGCAGGCGCTCGCCGCCGAGGTGGCGGCGCGTGGCGTGCGCGCGATCGTGGTCGGGGTGGCCGAGGCGCCGGGACAGACGGCGTACTGCGAGGAGACGCTCTGAGACCGGCGCTCCTGCTGGCGCTGGTCGCTCTCGTCCTCGGCGCCGGCTGTGGCGGCTCGCTTCCCGAACCCGAGTCACCGGGAGCGCGGGTGCTCGCCGGCCGTTGTGGCGGCTGCCATCGCGTCTATGCGCCCGGGACCATGACCCTCGAGATGTGGAAGATGCAGATCGGACGCATGCAGACGCTCTTCGCCGAGCGCGGCATCCCCTGGCTCTCGCCCGGCGACGAGCGCGTGCTGCTCGACTACCTCGCTGCCCACGCCGGCACCTCGTGAGACCGCCGCCCCTTGCGCCGCTCCGGCGCGGCGCGGGATAAGCGCCGGCGATGGATCACCCGTTCGCGCCCCTGCCTGCCATCGAGCCCGACAGCGAGGCGTGGTGGACCGCGTGTCGCGAGGGGCGGCTCGAGATGACGCGATGCCGCGCGTGTCGATGGTTCGTGCATCCGGCCCGCCCGGTGTGCTCGCGCTGCCGCAGCCGGGACCTGGCGCCCGAGGCCCTCTCCGGGCTCGCGACCGTCGTCACCTACACGGTCAACCACCAGCGCTGGATGCCGGGGCTCGAGGTGCCGTACGTGATCGCGATCGTCGAGCTGGTCGAGCAGCGGAATCTCCGCTTGACGACCAACATCGTCGGCTGCCCGCCCGACGCCGTCCGCATCGGCATGCCGGTGAAGGTGACGTTTCACGAGGCGAGCGACGAGATCGCGCTGCCGCTCTTCGAGCCCGACGCTGCGCCGCGCCCGGACGTCTCGGCGCTGCGCACGACGCCCGACACGCCGCCCAAGGCCACCGACACGGCCGAGGTCCTGGCGCGGCCGGTACGACGTGTGGCGCCGGAGGAGCGGCTCGAGCGCCGGGCGATCCTCTCCGGCGTGGGACAGTCGGCGATCGGGCGCCGGCTCTTCCGCACCGACATGGACCTGACCGCCGAGGCCGCGCTGCGCGCCATCGCCGATGCCGGGCTCACGCCGGACGACATCGACGGCATCGCGTCGTATCCCGGCGCGATGGGTGCGGCGCCGGCAGGGTTTGCCGGGCCCGGCATCGTCGAGGTGCAGGATGCCCTCGGGCTCTCGGTGGACTGGCATCTCGCGGGTGTGGAGGTGCCAGGGCAGATCGGCCCGGTGATCGCCGCCACGATGGCGGTGGCCGCGGGTCTCGCGCGTCACGTGCTGGTCTACCGCACCGTGAGCGAGGCGACGGCGGCCGCGAACACGGGAAGGCTCGGGATCGGCGCCGGCTCGCGCTCGATCGGTGGCTTCGGCGCGTACCTGATCCCGTACGGCGCCATGTCGGCGGCCAACTGGCTCGCCTGCCATGCGCGGCGCCACATGCACGAGTACGGCACGACGCGCGAGCACCTGGCGGCCGTCGCGCTCGCCGGACGCCGGCACGCGGCCTTCAACCCGGCGGCGATCTACCGCGAGCCCATGACCCTGGACGACTATCTGAGCGCGCGCATGGTGAGCCATCCCTTCGGGCTCTACGACTGCGATGCGCCCTGCGACGGCTCGACGGCCGTCATCGTGTCGCATGGCGACGTCGCGCGCGACCTGCCGCACGCCGCGGCGCGGGTGAACGCCGTCGGCACCGCCATGCGATCGCGCCCGAGCTGGGATCAGTGGGAGGATCTCACCACCATGGCGTCGCGGGACGCGGGCGCGCAGCTCTGGTCGCGCACCGACCTGACACCGTCCGACGTCGACACGGCACAGCTCTACGACGGCTTCAGCTTCCTGGCGCTCGCGTGGCTGGAAGCGCTCGGCTTCTGCGGCAAGGGCGAGAGCGGTCCCTTCGTCGAGGGAGGTCGTATCGAGCTCGGCGGCGCGCTGCCGACGAACACCTGGGGCGGCCAGCTCTCCGGTGGCCGGCTGCACGGATTCGGCTTCCTCGCCGAGGCCATCCGCCAGCTGCGGCACGAATGCGGCGAGCGCCAGGTGCCGGACTGCGAGGTGGCGGTGGTCGCGAACGGAGGCGGCCCGGTGGCGGGCTGCATGCTGCTCACGCGCTGACCTTGCGGCGCACGGACCGTTCGACCACCATGCCCGCCATGCGCGCGCGCCGGAAGGCAGACCGTCTCGACAGCCTCGACCGGGCGCATCTGATCCACGGCTTCGGCTCGCCCGCGGTCGCGGAGGCCGAGGGCACGCTGCGGCTGGTGCGCGGCCGCGGCGTGTACGTGTGGGACAGCGAGGGCCGGCGCTACCTGGACGGGCTGTCGTCGCTCTGGAACGTGGCGGTCGGCCACGGCCGGGGCGAGATCGCGCGCGCCGTCGCCGCGCAGATCCGCGCGCTCGAGTACGCGCCCACGCTCCTCGGCTTCTCGACCGAGCCGGCCATCCGCCTCGCCGCTCGCATCGCGCGCCTCGCTCCGAAGGGCCTGCGCCACGTGATGTTCACCTCGGGCGGCTCCGAGTCCAACGAGAGCGTGATCCGCCTGGTGCGGCTCTACTGGCGGCTGCGCGGCCGGCCCGACAAGATCGGCATCGTGGCGCTGCGGGGCGCCTACCACGGCACCTCGAGCGGGGCCGCGAGCCTGACCGGGCTCGCGACGTTCCACGGACCCTACGGGCCGCAGCTCCCGGAGGTGTCGCGCATGCCGCGTCCCTACTGCTACCGCTGCGAGCTGGGGAAGACGCACCCGTCATGCGGGCTCGCCTGCGCCGACGAGCTGGAGGCGGTGGTGGCGCGCGAGGGCGCGGACCGCGTCGGTGCCGTCATCGCCGAGCCGGTGCAGGGGGTGGGCGGCGTGGTCGTCCCGCCGCCCGGGTGGTTCGAGCGCGTGCGTGCCATCTGCGATCGCCACGACCTGCTGCTGGCCGTCGACGAGGTGATCACGGGCTTCGGCCGGCTCGGCACCGCGTTCGGCATCCAGCGCTCCGGCGTCACGCCGGATCTGATGACGTTCGCCAAGGCCGTGACCAGCGGCTACCAGCCGCTCGGCGGCGTCATCCTGCACGAGCGCGTGTATCGCGCGCTGGTCGAGGCGGGCCCCGAGTTCACCCTCCACCACGGCTACACCTACTCGGGCCATCCGGTCGCCTGTGCCGCGGGTCTGGCCAACCTCGACATCATCGAGCGCGAGGACCTGATCCGGGGCACGCGCCGCAAGGCACCGTACTTCAAGCGGCGGATGGAGAGCCTGGCCGCGCTGCCGATCGTCGGCGAGGTGCGCGCCGCCGGGCTCATGGCTGCGGTCGAGCTGGTGCGGGACAAGGAGGCGCGCGAGCCCTTCCCCCCGGAGGTCAAGGCGGCGTGGCGGGTCCGCCAGGCTGCGCTGCGCCGCGGCGTCATCCTGCGCCCCGGCGCCGATCTGATCGTGGTCTGCCCGCCGCTGATCGTGACGCGCGAGCAGATCGACGTCATCGTCCGCGTGCTGGGCGAGGCGATCGCGGAGGTGGCCGCCGAGCTGGCCGGGCAATGACCAGGAAGAAGGAGCACACGGACCACGCCGGCCACCGCCTGATCGTCGAGCCGGACGACGGCGTCGAGCCGGTGCTCGGTCTCATCGCCTCGGCGCGGCGCTCGCTCCGGACGGTCCAGTTCACGCTCGACGACCCGCGCTTCGTGGCGGCGGTGGTCGACGCCCACCGGCGCAAGGTGGCGGTGCACGTGCTCCTCAATCCACAGAAATCGTCCGGCGAGCGCGCCAACGACGGCACCTACCGCCACCTCGAGCATGCCGGCGTGGCGGTCGAGTGGACGCACCCGCGCTTCCCGGTGACGCACCAGAAGGCGATCGTGATCGACGACGAGCGCGCGCTGATCGCCACGTTCAACCTGAGCGCCAAGTACTTCGGCGAGACCCGCGACCACGGCCTGGTGACCGACGAGCCGGCGCAGGTGCAGGCGATCGTCCAGGCCTTCGAGGCGGACTGGCGGCGAAAGCCGTTCCACCCCGACGACGACAGCGGGCTCGTATGGAGCCCGGACAACTCGCGGCGCCTGATCGCGACCTTCATCGACGAGGCTCGCCACACGCTCGACGTGCAGCACCCCAAGTTCGTGGATGCCACCGTCATCGACCGCCTGTCGGCGGCCCAGCGCCGCGGCGTGCGCGTCCGCGTTCTCTGTGGCGGGAAGCACGGCCTGAGCCCGTGGGACATGCACGACACCTTCGCCTCGCTGCGCATTCTCGGACGCGGCGACGTGAAGGTGCGCCGCCAGAAGCATCTGAAGGTCCACGCGAAGCTCCTCGTCGTCGACGGTGAGCGCGCGCTGATGGGATCCATGAACCTGGATCGCAGCGCCTTCGACCTGCGGCGGGAGCTGGGCGCGGTGGTGCAGGCGCCCGCGATCGTCGAGCGGCTGCAAGAGCTCTTCGACCACGACTGGCACAAGGCGGAGCACTGGGAGGCGCCCGACCCGCTCGCCTTCGACACGCACGAGATCGGGGAGCTGCCGCACGATCCGCACTTCGCCCATGAATGACCAGGCGCCGCACCCGACC
Organism: uncultured delta proteobacterium; assembly: GCA_963815115.1. Taxonomy (GTDB): domain Bacteria; phylum Desulfobacterota; class Binatia; order DP-6; family DP-6; genus CAVQLX01. The sequence continues at coordinate 1,508,419 of CAWFFN010000009.1, forward strand.
CCGGGTGCGCTCGCGCTCGCGTTCCTCACCGTCGCCCTGGCCAGCTTCGGCGGCGGCCTCTCCGCGTGGGCCCAGCGCGTCCTCGTCGAGCGAAGGCGGTGGCTCGATGACGACGAGTTCCTGAGCGCGCTCACCCTGTGCCGGCTCATGCCCGGCCCCAACCAGGTGAACATGGCGGTGTACGTGGGCGCGCGACTCGCGGGTTTGCCCGGCGTGCTCGGCGCGGTCGGCGGTCTCGTCGTCGTCCCCACCGCGATCCTGCTGGGACTCGGGGCCGCCTACTTCCGCTACCGGCACCTTCCGGCGCTGGACGCCGCGCTGCGCGGGGCGGTGGGGGCGGCGGCCGCCATGACGCTGGCCATGGGACTGAAGGTGGGTGCTCCGCTGCTACGGGACCACGGCGGGCTCGTGCTGGCAGTGGCGGCGTTCGTCGCGGTGCACGTGCTCGGCCTGCCGCTCGTCGCGGTCGTGGCGGTGCTGGGACCCCTCGGGGTGATCTGGGCGTGGCCCCGGGGGAGCGCCGACGGAGAGACGGCGTGAGCGACGGGCCGCTCGCCCGCCTCGCGGTGCTCTTCGGATCGCTCTCGCTGGTCTCCTTCGGTGGCGGCAACACCGTCATCCCCGCGATGCATCGGGAGGCCGTCAGCAGCCAGCACTGGCTGACCGACCGGCAGTTCGCCGACCTGTTCGCGCTGGCCCAGGCGGCGCCCGGCCCGAGCTCGCTCATCGTCAGCCTGATCGGCTTCGCGGCCGCGGGAATCACGGGGGCCGTCGTGGCGACCGTCGCCATGCTGGGCCCGAGCTGCGCGCTGATGTACGCGGCGTACCGCGCGTGGGCCCGGCTGCGCGGCACGAAGTGGCAGGTCGCCATCCAGCGCGGGCTCGCGCCGGTCACGGTCGGCCTCGTCTTCGCCAGCGCGCTCACCATCACGCGCGCCGCGGACCACGGGCCGGCAGGCTATCTGCTCACGGCCGTGGCGACGCTCCTCCTGGTGCGCACGAGCGTGAACCCGCTGATCGTCATGGCGGCGGCCGCCGCCCTGGGCGTGCTCGGCGTCGTGTGACGCGGGCTGCTGGCCGACCTCCATCGCGCGCCCTGGGTCCGGCGCCACCGCACTGCACCACGGCACAATGCTGCAGCCGGAACGCACGCCTCGCACGCGGGCCGGGCGGGGGTGCTGGCGTGCAAAGTGCGGGCTGAGACCGTTGCAGGATGCGTGGCGCGGGGCCGCTGAGAACAGAAAGACCATGGATCGGCGCCTTCTGAGCACTGGCACGGAGCCTGCTCGACGTGGACGTGCTGCCGATCGTCGGCATGTTCCGGGGCTCGGTCGCGTCCACCCGCGCGTGTCTGGGGACGGTTAGGGTGGTGAGGCATGGGGTCTCGGGCAGGGACGGTGGGTGGCTTCGACGTCCGCGGGCGTTCGGCTCTGCCGCTTGAATGCGCGAAGCCGGCGCCCGCGGGCGCGAGGACGCCGGTCGAGGAGGTCGTCGAACGGCCGGTGAAGGTCGCCCACCTGCGTCAGCGCGCAGCCACCAGGTCTGAGGACCGTCATGGTTGCGAGCGGTGGCCGCGACGAGGGTGGTCTAGTCACGCCCCACGGCGCGCCGGAACGTCAGCGGGCCGCGGTGATCAGCCGCGTGCCGCAGTAGACGCAGAAGGTGCGGCCCTGGCGCCGTGCCACGGCGTGCTTGGCGTCGTCGCAGGAGGTGGCCGGCAACCCGGCGTTCACCACCCCGCCGCACTCCGGACAGTGGCTCACCGGCGCATCCCGCCGCCGGTGGTTCATGTTCTCGCAGCCGGGGCTCGAGCGCTGTATCACGCTGCCTCCACTTCTCCCCGCGCGATCCGTCTGCGCAGGGAGTCCGCGTCCACCCCGATCGTCTCGCACAGGTTCTCGAAGCTATAGGGCCAGCTGCGGTCGTTGCTCGCCACGTAGGCGAGGGCCAGCTCGTAGGCGCGCTGGTTCCGCGCCCGTGCGCGGCCATCGACACTCTCGGCCGCACCGGCGCGGCAGTCGTACATGACCGTCTGGAGCACGGCGAGCGCCAGGCGCTTCTCGGGTTCGGCGAGGCGGGCCCCGGCGTGCCGGAGGTACTGCTCTGGCAGCATGACGTGAATCATGGGCTCAGCGCCGGCCGCGGCCGCCGCTCCTCCTGAAGCTACCGTGGTTCCTCACGCCCGGATCGGCCAGCGGAGCGATGTCCGCCCGTGGTCGTGACGGTGGAGGGCGAAAGAGCATCCGGTCGCGCGCGCTCTTGATGCGCAACCGCAGCGCGTCGCGCGCCGTCAGATCAGCCGCGGCCTCCTGGAGCAGGGCATAGGGGATGTCCAGGCGGCTGCTCTTGCCACGCTCCTGGAGCGTGACGCCGATGTTGAGGCTCTCGGGGCGGCCCCGCTTCTCGAACTCGGCCTCGAGGCGGGTCGAGATGCGTCCCGAGAGTTCGGCGAGTAGGCGGCGCTGCTCTACCGTGGCGGTGTCGAGGTGCACGCGCCGCCGTCAGTAGGGGCGGCGTCCGGAGAAATTGCGCCCGCCCCCACCCCCACGGTCGGAGCGCTCTTTGGCCTCGCTCACGTTGAGCTGCCGCCCCTGGACGTCCCGGCCGTTCAGGGCCGCGATCGCCTTCTGGGCCTCGTCGTTCGATGCCATCTCGACGAAGCCGAAGCCGCGCGAGCGCCCGCTGTCGCGGTCGGTGATGACCGAAGCAGACTCGCAGGTCCCGACCTCGGTGAACAGGGCCTCCAGATCCGCGCTCGTCGTCTGAAAGGACAGGTTGCCTACAAACAGCTTCTTACCCATGGTCTCGCTCCTTGTCCCCCTCCTGAGGGGGCGTATCGATCTCGCCACAATTGTAAGAGCGAGAGGCCGACGCCGAGGACGACGCAGCGGAGTCGCGCACCGACAAAGGGACTGTGACCTTCATATGTCGAATCGCCTCCGGGCGCCAGTGCGGCTCCGGGCGGCTTCTGCGGAGCGAGGGCCAGGTCGCATCGCTATCCCTCGGGGACGCGGGGCCGAACCAATGCGGCCTTGTGGGCCTCCGCCTCGCGCTGTCCTTCGCGCAGCTCGGCCCAGAAACGGGCGCGCGCCACGGCCCGCGGGCCGCCGTCCGCATCCCGTTGGTGCTTCACGGAGACGCCGAGGGGCCGTCCCCGCAGCCAGCTCCAAAGGCGAGCCCAGCTCATTCTAGTTCATCCACACAAAGTCGGGCGGCCGCCACCCGGCGTCGTGGCAAGCGGTACAGGTCGGGAACACCGTCTTTTGCCCGCCACGGCAGCCGACGAGTCCCCAGGTCTCGCGTCGGAGGTTCTCGTCCAGCGGATGCGCATGCCCGACTTCCGTCGGGATGGACTTCCCGCAATGCGCGCAGATGGTTCGCAACGTCGGGTTGCCCTCTGCGCGCGAGGCACTGCCCTTAGTTGGCAAGGTGCGGGTACCGATCTCGTCGCACAAGGTGCAGGCGCCCCGCTGCTTGCAGCCGCGGGATTGACGGCGCCAGCGGTGCCATCGCCAACCCGTCTGGAGCGATCAGCTGGCGGTCGCGAGCGACCCAGCGCCGGATGAGCAGCTTGCCGCGATCACCGGTGCACCAGAGCCGGCCGCTGATGTGCACGCGCGGAAGCCAGACGCTCCTGTCCCCGATCCGACAGAGCAGGGCTGAAGCGGTCGCCCTGATGACCCTGACGGCCTGGAACAGCACGAGGGCATCGGCGTCGTCCACGGCCATGGCACGTTCTTCCTTCCGGAGTCCGCGCCGAGCACACGTGGGTAGGAGTGAAGCCCCTGCGCAGGTCGCGTTGCGGGGCTCTGAACGGGCTCGGACCACACAATATGAGAGTCCTGCTGGCGGCGCAAGCGGAGGTCAGCTCTCACGTTCTTGGCGCGCTCGTGAATTGACGGGCCGACGGGTTGAGACTAGGCTCGCTGTGTCGTCTCCGCTGACCTCAACGGAGAGTTCCGAGACTGCCTCGCGCTCAAAGGCCTCCGCGCGGTTGGTTCGTATCCAGGCCGGCCATCGAAGGAGGCACAGTGGGATCGTTTCAGACGTGGTTTCGCCCGGCGTCGCCCGGCCGGAGGCAGGGTTCCGTCTTCGCGGTCGGCCGGCGGGTATACGTGGCGTGCTCGGGAGGCCATCCGGCAGACGTGACGTTGACGGATGCTGCCGGCGCCGAGGCGCTGACCCGCCTCGCCGACGGCACCGAAGTCGAGATCCTTGCCTGGCGGCCGCGCGGGTCCGACGGGACTCGCTACTGCGTCCGGGCGACACACAACGGCGTCGTGGGGTGGCTCCCGGTCGACAACCTCCGGAACACACCGATTGCCGTCCCGGCATCCGCCAAGGACCCGTCAGCCACGGGGCGTGACTCGTCGCCCACTGTCGAACCCCAGGATGGCCCGCGGCGGTTCGGCCAGCGTGCGGGCTGAGAGGCGACGCCCATGACAGCGGCGACGGACGAGAAGCCCAGGAGCGAGCGCGAGCGCGCCGAGGAGAAGGTGAGGGCCATCGTGGAGGAGCTCGATCGCCCGACCTTGGCCCTGCTCTACAAGACGCTCCACGACGGGTTGGGAATTCGCCTCGAGACCGCGGACATCGCCATCGGCAAGCTGCGCCGGTAGTCCGACGGCCGGCGGCTCGAGCGTCGGCCACGGTCCAGTGCGCGTCCACCCAAACGAACGTTTGACGGGCGCGCGCGGGCCGGCGTATCCCTTCCGGCCGTGTTCATCGACCTGACTCCCGAGCACCGCGCGCTGCAGCAGCAGATCCGGGCGTATTTCCGCGACATCGTCACGCCGGCGTACGAGGCCGAGCTCGCCGTCACCGAGGGCGGCGGGCCGGAGTACATGAGGGCGCTCAAGAAGATGGGCGCCGACGGCTGGCTCGGCGTGGGATGGCCCACGAAGTACGGCGGCCAGGGGCGCACGCCGATCGAGCAGTTCATCTTCTTCGACGAAGCCTGGCGGGCGGGCGTGCTGCTCCCGACGCTCACCATCATGTCGGTGAGCCCGATGATCATGCAGCACGGTACCGAGGAGCAGAAGCAGTTCTTCCTGCCGAAGGCGCTGCGTGGCGAGGTCCACTTCGCGATCGGGTACACCGAGGCGGGCGCGGGCACCGATCTCGCGTCGCTCCGGACCCGCGCGGTCCGCGACGGCGACCAGTGGGTCATCAACGGCAGCAAGCTCTTCACCAGCCAGGCGCAGTATGCCGACTACATCTGGCTCGCCGCGCGCACCGATCCCGACGCCAAGAAGCACGACGGCATCTCGATCTTCATGGTGCCGACGTCGTCTCCCGGCTACAAGATCACGCCGCTGCCCACCATGGGCGACGTCACCACCAACGCGACCTACTACGAGGACGTGCGGGTGCCGTCGAACGCGATGGTCGGGCCGGAGAACGGCGGCTGGTGGCTCATCGTCGGCCAGCTGAACCACGAGCGCGTGTCGCTGATTCCCGTGGGCCCCACGGAGCGCTTCTACGAGGAGACCCGGGACTGGGCACGCGAGACGCGCCTGCCGGACGGTCGCTCGCTGCTCGATCTGCCCTGGGTGCAGCACAACCTGGCGCGCGTGCGCGCGGGCGTCGAGGTGCTGAAGCTGCTCAACTGGCGCCAGGCATGGAGCATGGCGCGCGGCGAGATGAACTACGCCGAGTCGTCGACCGTGAAGGTCTATGGCAGCGAGTTCTACGTCGAGGCCTACCGCCTGCTGCTCGAGGTGCTCGGGCAGGCCGGCTACGTGAAGGCCGGCTCGCCCGCGGCCGTGCTCAAGGGACGCCTGGAGCGCATGTACCGCGCCACCCTCATCATGACCTTCGGCGCCGGCACCAACGAGGTGCAGCGCGAGATCATCGCCATGGGCGGCCTCGGCATGCCCCGATCCCGCTAGGAGCGACCCGATGGACTTCGCATTCACCCCGGAGCAGGAGGCGCTGCGCGAGCTGGCGCGCACCATCTGCCAGGACCACGCGACGCAGGAGCGGTTGAAGGCGACCGAGAGCGATCCGGACTGGTTCGACCGCGCGCTGTGGGCGGCGCTGGCAAAGGCGAACCTGCTCGGCGTCGCGCTCCCCGAGGAGGTCGGTGGCAGCGGTCTCGGGCTCGAGGAGCTCTGCTTGCTGCTCGAGCAGGTGGGCGCCGCCGTGGCGCCGGTCCCCGCGTGGCCGACGCTCGTCCTGGGTGCGCTTCCCGTCGCGGCGTTCGGCAGCGCCGCGCAACGCGAACGGTGGCTCGCTCCGGTGGCGAGCGGACAGAGCATTCTCACGGCGGCGCTCGTCGAGCTGCCGGCCGAGGAGCCGTCGGCGCCGCAGACGCGAGCCGTGCGCGACGGCACGGGATGGCGTCTCGACGGTACCAAGGATTGCGTCCCCGCCGCGCACCTCGCCGCCGCCATCGTCGTTCCGGCGTCCACCGGTGACGGTCGGGTCGGCGTCTTCATGGTCGATCCCTCCGCACCGGGCGTGACGCTCGAGCGCCAGGTGGCGACCAACAAGGAGCCGCAGGCGCGGCTCACGCTCGCCGGCGCGCGCGTCCCCGCCGCCGACGTCCTGGGCGATCCGGCGCGCGGTCGCGACATCGCCGAGTGGCTGCTCGACCGCGCGCTGCTCGGCGTGTGTGCGCTCGAGCTGGGCGTGGTCGAGCGCGCGCTGCGCATCACCGCGCAGTACACGGCCGAGCGCCGGCAGTTCGACCGGCCGATCGCGAGCTTCCAGGCCGTGCAGCAGCGCGCGGCCGACGCCTGGATCGACGTCGAAGCGATCCGCCTGACGACGTGGCAGGCGGCCTGGCGTCTCGACCAGGGCCTGCCGGCCCGCGAGGAGCTGCTGGTGGCGAAGTTCTGGGCGGCGGAGGCGGGCCACCGCATCACCTACGCCGCGCAACACCTGCACGGCGGCATCGGAGTGGACGTCGACTACCCGCTCCACCGCTACTACCTCTGGTCGAAGACCCTCGAGCTGACGCTCGGCTCGGGCGCCCGGCAGCTGGCCCGGCTCGGCGAGGCGATCGCGGCGGCGCGCTAGCCCCCGGCGGTGGGCGCTGTCAGGTTCCCAAACCGATCTCCACGGAGGCGCGATGTCCTCTCTCGCGGAGCTGACCCGGCGAGCCGTCGCGGTCGATGGCGCATTTCTCGCGCTCGGACACGAGACGTTCGAGGCCGACGGCGCGCGCTTCGTGCGCAATCGTGGCTTGCCCGCGATCCACGATGCCAACTTCATCACCGGCGTCACGGCAGCCACACCCGAGGCCGTCGAGCGTCTGCTGGCGCGTGTCGAGCGCGAGTTCCCTCACGCCAGGCATCGACAGTTCCTGCTCGATGCCGCGACGCCGCCGGCTGTCGAGGCGACGCTGGTCCTGCGCGGCTACCGGCACTCGGCGTCCCTCGTGCTCGTGCTCGAGGGGGAACTGCACGGCGCGCCACCGGCACACGACGTGCGGCCGCTGGACGACGAAGCCGGCTGGACCGCCTACGGCCGGATGAAGCAGCGCGACTGGGACGAGCGGGCGCAGCGTCTCGGGCTGCGCGACCTGGGCTGGCTCGGCCCTGAGCTCGTGCGTCATCACCGGGCCAAGGCGCCGCCCGCGCGCTACTGGCTCGTGTGGCTCGACGGTGCTGCGCGAGGCTTCGTCGGCTCGTGGGAGGGCGTCGCGGGAGTGGGGCAGGTCGAGGACCTCTACGTCGAGCCCGAGGTGCGGCAGCGCGGTCTCGCGACGGCGCTCATCCATCGTGGCGTCGCCGACTGCCGGCTGCACGGCGCCGGGCCGATCGTTATCGTCGCGGATCCCGACGACACGCCGAAGCACCTGTACGCCGCGATGGGATTCCGTCCCTTCGCCGTGGTGCACAAGTACCTGCTGACGCTCGACGAGCGAGCTTCGAGTGGGTCTTGATCAACATGGCCCTATATGGTCATGTCATGGTCATGAAGCGCGCCAAGGTCTCGGAACTGAAGGCCCGTCTCAGCGACTACCTGGCGGGTGTACGGGCGGGCGACTCGGTGGTGGTCTGTGACCGGAGCACTCCGATCGCACGGATCGTTCCGTACGACGAGCGTGACGACGGCTTCGTGGTCCACGAAGCGCAGCGTCCGGCTAGAGAGGCGCGCGCCGTACGGGGCGTGAAGCCGCGAAGGCGGATCGACGTCGTCCGCATGCTCCGCGACGATCGCGAGCAGCGGTGACGGTCTACCTGGATGCGAGCGCGGTCCTCCGGGTGCTGCTGCGGCAGCCGAAGCCGCTCGCCAGTTGGGGACGATGGGAGGCGGCGTACTCGAGCGAGCTGCTCGGGGTCGAGGCGCGTCGCGTCATCGATCGCCTGCGCCTGGAAGCGGCGCTCGACGACGACGGCCTGGCCGACGCCCACCACGATTTGGCGCGGATCGAGCGCGCGATCGGTACGATTCGGCTGACCCGACCGGTGCTGCACCGCGCTGCCCTTCCGATGCCCGCCGTCGTGAAAACCCTCGATGCGATCCACCTCGCCAGCGCGCTGCTGCTGCGCGAGCGCCGGGCGCCCTCGCTGACGTTCGCCACGCATGATCCGCAGCAGGCGCGAGCGGCCCGGACGCTCGGCTTCGAGTGTATCGGGGTGGGTCCCTGATCGAGGGCAGCTCTGCAATTCAAAGCGGGCTTCCGTCCGGCCGTCACCGGCGGTCGGGCGACGACGGAGATGCGGCGGGCGGCTTCAGATCTGCTCGGGCGCGGCGATGCCCAGGAGGTCGAGCCCGCGTGCCAGCACGCGCGCGGTCAGCGCGCAGAGTGCCAGCCGCGAGCTTCGCACCGGCTCGTCGGCGCGCAGCACGGGGCAGCGCTCGTAGAAGGTCGTGAAGGCGGCCGCCATCTCGTAGAGATGTCCGCAGATACGATGCGGCTGGAGCGTCTCCGCCGTTCGGGCGAGCGTGCCGGGGAACTCCAGCAGCGCGAGCGCGAGCGCCCGCTCCTCGGGCGTCTCCACGCGAATCGCGCCCGGCGCGGCCACGTCGCCGCCGGCCTTGCGCAGGATCGAGCGGATGCGAGCGTGCGCGTACATGAGGTACGGCGCCGTGTTGCCGTCGAGCGCGAGCATCCGGCTCCAGTCGAAGACGTAGTCCTTGATGCGGTCGTTCGCCAGGTCGGCGTACTTGACGGCGCCGATTCCCACCGCCGCGGCGATGCGCGCCTTCGCGGCGGCGTCGAGGTGCGGTGATTTCTCCTCGACCACGCGTGCCGCGCGCTCGACGGCTTCGTCGAGCAGGGCGGCCAGGCTGATCGAGTCGCCCGCTCGCGTCTTCAGCATCTTGCGATCCGGTCCCAGCACCGACCCGAAGGCGACGTGCTCGAGCCTGACCGTGTCGTCGACCCAGCCGGCGAGCCGCGCGGTCTGGAACACCATCGCCAGGTGCTGCGTCTGGGGCGTGCCGACGACGTAGATCACGCGGCGGGCGCCGAGCGCCCGCACGCGGTGACGGAGCGCCGCGAGGTCCGTCGTGGCGTACGTGTAGCCGCCGTCCTGCTTGCGCACGATCAGCGGCAGCGGGGCGCCGTCGCGGGTGGTGAAGCCGGGGAGAAAGACGCACAGCGCGCCTTCGCTCTCGCGCGCGAGTCCGGCGCGCTCGAGCTCGGCGGCGACGTCGGACAGCTCGGCGCTGTAGCGACTCTCGCCCGCGACGTCGTCGGGACGCAGGCTCACCCCGAGCCGCTCGTAGACCTCGGAGAAGTGGGCAACCGACACGTCGATCAGGCGGAGCCAGAGCGCCAGCGTCTCGGCGTCGCCGCTCTGCAGGAGCACGACCCGCCGGCGCGCGCGCCCGGCGAAGGCCGGGTCCGCGTCGAACTTGGCGCGCGCCGCCTGGTAGAACGCGACCAGCTCGCGCACGCCGGCTTCGTGTCCGGTCGCCCGCTCGTCCAGCAGGTGCTCGATGAGCATGCCGAACGGCGTGCCCCAGTCGCCGACGTGGTTCTGGCGCACGACCCGGTGCCCCTCGAAGTCGAGCAGGCGCACGATGGCATCGCCGATGATCGTGCTGCGGAGGTGGCCGACGTGCATCTCCTTGGCCACGTTGGGAGCCGAGTAGTCGACCACCACCGTCTCGGGCGGCGCGGCTGCGGGAACCGCGAGGCGCTCGTCGGCCAGCATGCGGTCGAGGCCATGGCCGAGGTGCTCGGCGCGGATCGTCAGGTTCAAGAACCCCGGGCCCGACACCACCGCGTCGGCCACGACGTCGTCGGCCGGAAGATGCGCGAGCAGCGCGGTCGCCACGTCGCGCGGGCTGCGCTCGAGCGGCCGCGCCAGCGCCAGCGCGACGTCCGCCTGGTAGTCGGCATGGGCCGAGCGGTGGACCGCCGGATCGGCGGAAGCGGCCTCGGCGCCGAAGGCGGCTCGCACCGCCGCGGCGACGCGCTCGCGTAGCGCGGGGACCAGGTCGACCATCGTCCAGGGGGCATGCCACATCCCCCTCTGGCGGTCGAGGACGGTGACCTGCTAGCGGTCTCCACGGAGGCGTCGATGGTCAAGCTCCTCTTCTGCTGCCGGCGGCTGGCGCATCTCTCGCGCGCGGAGTTCCAGCGCTACTGGCGGGGCACGCACGGGCCGCTCGTCGCGCGACATGCCGGCGTGCTGCGGATCAAGCGCTACGTCCAGACGCACACCCTCGACGATCCCACGAACGCCGTGCTCGCCGCGAGCCGCGGCGCTCCCGAGGAGTTCGACGGCGTCGCGGAGCTGTGGTGGGAGAGCGTCGCCGACCTCGCCGCCGCGACGGGGACCGCCGAGGGCCGGGCCGCAGCGCAGGCCCTCTACGAGGACGAGCGCCGTTTCATCGATCATGCACGCTCGCCCATCTGGCTGGCCGAGGAGCATCCGGTCGTGGAGGGGTGATGACCGCACCCGTCCGGCTGATCGTCAATTCCGACTACCTCTGCCCCTGGTGCTACCTGGCCGCCGTGCGCCTCCACCGGGTGGCCGAGGAGTTCGGCGACCGCGTCGCGATCGAGTGGCGCAGCTTCCTCCTGCGGCCGTACCCCGATGCCTCGCGGACGCTCGAGAAGTTCCGGGCCTACACCCGGTCGTGGGAGCGGCCCGCGGCCGAGCCCGACGCGCCGGTGTTCCGCGTGTGGGAGAGCGATGCGGGGCCGCCGTCGCACAGCATGCCGCCGCATCTCGTCGCCAAGGCCGCCGCCACGCTCGGCGCGGATGCCTTCGAGCGCGTGCACGCGCGCCTGCTCGCCGCCTACTTCGGCGAGAACCGCGACATCACCGATCCGGGGACGCTGGTGCAGCTCTGGGACGAGGTCGGCCTGCCGGCCGCGGAGTTCACGAGGGCGGGCGACCAGGCGCTGGTGGCAGCCGTGGTCCGCGAGCACAACGAGGCCGTGGCGCTCGGGATGAACGGCGTGCCGGCGGTGCGCATGATGGGCAACGACGTCCCCCTCGTGGGCGCGCTCCCGCTCGAGAGCTACCGCCGCTGGGTCGAGCGGGCGCTGGCGCGAGGCGGCGTCGCCTGAGCCGCGCCGCGGTCAGCGCGACAGCACGGCGAGATAGGCCGTCATGGCGATGCCGATGGCAGCGAGCACGATCGACACGGTGACGCCGAAGATCGCGCCGGGCTGGAAGAGCCGGCCGCTGGCCAGGCGTCGCACCCGCCACAGGTGCTGCCCCGCCGCGGCCAGGTTCACCACCACGCCGAGCGCGACCAGCACCGCGCCGATCCACACCGAGAGACCGGTCGAGCGCGTCGCGAAGGCGGGCATGGTGGTGGAGAGCTCGCGCAGGAAGACGCCGAAGCGCGCCACCACGAAGCCGAAGCCCATCAACGCCAGTCCGGTCCGGATCCAGGCGAGAAGCGTGCGCTCCTCGGCGAGGGCGACGCGCGGATCGCGGGCCAGGGGGTCCGGCTCGGGCATGCGACGCGGAGAATCCTCGCAGCGCCCGGCGCGGTCAACCGAGGAGGGGACATGAGCGCAGACGAGGCCTGGGAGGGTGGATGCTTCTGCGGCGCCGTGCGCTGGCGTGCGACGGCGACACCCTACCATCTCACGCACTGCCACTGCTCGATGTGCCGCCGCGTCTCCGCCGCGGCATTCGTCACCTGGGCGAGCGTTCCGAGCGCCGACTTCGCGTTCGTCGCCGGCACGCCCACACGCCTGGAGTCGTCGCCGCGTGCCGTGCGGACCTTCTGCGGTCGCTGCGGCACGCCGCTCACCTTCCAGCTCCACGCGACTCCGCGGGAGCTCGACGTCACGGTGTGCAGCATGGATCACCCCGAGCGAATCGTCCCCGAGGATCACACCCAGACGCTGACCAGGCTGCCGTGGATCAAGCTGGCCGACGGGCTGCCACGGCACGAGACCGAGCGCCCGCCGGTGCGCGCCTGAGACGGGTGCGGGCGCCGCCCGCGACGGACGTGTGGCGGAAGCATCCCACCGTGTGGTCGTTCACCATGCCCGTCGCCTGCATGAAGGCGTAGCAGATCGTGGGGCCGACGAAGCGGAAGCCACGGCGCCGCAGCGCGCGCGACATCGCCTCGGACGCGGGCGTCGCCGCCGGCACCTCCCGCGGTGCGCGCCAGCGGTTCCGGATCGGCGTGCCTCCGACGAACGACCAGAGATAGCGGTCGAGGCTGCCGTGCTCGTGCTGGACGGCCAGGACGGCGCGCGCATTCGCGATCGCGGAATCGATCTTCAGGCGGTTGCGAACGAGCCCCGGATCGGCCAGCAGCCGTGCGACGTCACGGCGTCCGAAGCGCGCCACGCGCCGGGGATCGAAGCCGGCGAACGCCACCCGGTAGCGCTCGCGCTTGCCGAGGATGGTCCGCCAGCTGAGCCCCGCCTGCGCGCCCTCGAGCACGATGAACTCGAACAGGCGGCGGTCGTCGTGCAGCGGCACGCCCCACTCCTCGTCGTGATAGCGGACGTAGAGGGGATCGGTGCCGGCCCAGGCGCAGCGGGTCTTCGACGTCACGGGCGCGACTGAACCATCCGCCCGCGGCCGACTCAACCGCCGTGGTCGAACTTGTAGGTGACGAGCGCGCGGGCCACCGCGTGGCCGTCCGCCGTCTCGACGCGGACGTCGCAGACACAGATCGTGCGGCCGCGCTGCACCACGCACGCCTCGGCGAACAGGTCCTGCCCCCGTGCGGGTGCGAGGAAGTTCAGGCTGAAGCCGATGGTGGTCCCGCGCGGGTTGCGTGCCAGATCCGCGGCGGTCCACACCGCCGCGGTCGCGGCGACGTCGACCAGGACGGAGATGGCGCCACCGTGCACCAGGTCGCCGACCGTGGTCACCTCGCTCCGGAACGGAAGCCGGATGCGCGCGCGGTCCCGGTCGATCGCCGCCGTCTCCACGCCGAGCAGCTGGCCGAGCGGCGAGGCCACGATGGCGTGGCGGACGACGTCGTCGTTCGTGGGCACGGAGAGGTCCGCTAGCACAAGCGGCCGCGACGGGGGAGCCAGGTGCGGGCGCCGCTTGAAGAGGCCGACGGGTTCCGGGAATACGTGGCCGCGAGGTGACCCCAGCGGCCCGCCGACGCCTGGCCCTCCTCCTCGTGTGGGTCGTCTCGCTCGGGCTCCGCGTGGTGTTCCTCCAGGGGATCGACCCGGGGGAAACGCTGCGTGCCGACGCCTACACGTACGGCACGCTCGCCTCGAACCTGGCGAACCACGCCAGGTACTCCATGTCGCCGGCGCCCCCGTTTCAGCCCTACGTCTACAAGCCGCCGGGATATCCCGTGCTGCTCGCGCCTTTCTTCGCCGGACGCGATCTGCCGTCGGGCGCCGCCGCGGCGATGAAGGCGCAGGTCGTCGTCGGCTCGCTGCTGCCGCCGCTGGTGGTGGTCCTCGGACGTCGAGTCGTGCCCGGCGCGCTGGCCGTGCTCGCCGGCCTGCTCGCAGCGGCTTGCCCGGTCCTCGTGACCACGCCCGCCTTCTTGACGACCGAGGCCGTCTTCTCGACCGTGCTCGTCGTGACGTTGCTGCTGTCGGCTTCGCTGCTCGGGCGAGGCACGCGCCACCGCGCGGTGGCGACGGGGTTGTGCTGGGGGCTGCTGGCGCTGATCCGGAGCGCCGCGATGGCCTTGCCGGTGGGCGTCGCGCTCCACCTGTACTGCCGTGGACTGGCCGGCGATCGCCGCCGTAACGCGCTCGTCCTCCTTCTCGCCTGCGGGATCGTCGTCGGTCCCTGGTTGATCCGCGATCGTGTCGTCGGACGGGACGCCACCTCGCCGGGGTACTTCACCGAGGTGTTCGCCCAGTCGATGTATCCGGATCTGCGCCTCGGGCATGCGGCCCGTGGCTACGCCTGGCTGGCGGATCCCGCGTACCCGCGGTTCACCACGTCCTTCGGAGCCACCCTCGCGGAGCTCTGGAGTCGTGCACGGCAGGATCCGTGGCTCTACGCGCGCTGGTTCCTGATCGGCAAGTGGCTGACGCTGTGGGAGTTCGACATGATCCAGAGCCCGGCGGTGCACATCTATCCCGTCGCGCACGGACTCTTCCGGACCGCGCAGCTGAACCCGGCGGGGGTCGACGAGCCCCTCGCGGGCTTCTACCGCGCCTTCCGTCGCCTGTATCCGATCGTCGTGGCGCTGGTCCTGGTCGGCGGCGTGCTTGTCCTGCGCCGGCGGCCCCGCGCTGGTGCGGAGCGGGAGCGGACCGTCGAGCTGCTCTACGTCGTGCTCGCGACGAACGTTCTCACCTACGGACTGACGTTGCCGGAGCCGCGCTTCATGATCCCGATGCGCCCGCTCCTCTATCTGCTGGCGCTCGCTACCCTGTCGCGGCTCCTCCGCTCGCCCGCCGTGGGCTTCCCACCGACGCGGGCGTCGAGCGGCGGCTGAGCGGCTAGGACACCTTCACGATCAGCTCTCCGAGTCGTTCGAGTCCCTCGGTCAGTCCCTCGGGGTCGAACGCCGGCGGCGGGACCATGAAGCGCGAGACGCCGAGATCGCGCAGGCGCTTGACGCTGTCGACGTCGGGGACTCCGCGGCCCGACGTCACCTCGATGGCCGCCGGATCGCGTCCGACCTTCTGGCACTCCTCCCTCATGATGCCGAGCAGCCAGAGGAGCTTCTCCTCGTCCGTGACCCCGGGGAAGAAGCCGTCGCCGTATCGCGCCGCGCGCCGCGCGGCCAGCTCGGTATGCCCTCCGACGACGATCGGAACGCCGGGCTGCTGCACGGGCTTGGGATGGGACTCGAGCTTGCCCCAGCGGAAGAACTTGCCCTCGAACGGCTCGGGCTCCGGCTTCCACAGCGAGCGCATCGCCCGCACCGTCTCCGCCGTGCGGGCCGCGCGCTCCTTGAACGGGATGCCGAGGGCGTCGAACTCCTCCTCGAGCCAGCCGACGCCGATGCCGAGGATCACGCGCCCGCCGGAGAGCACGTCGAGGCTGGCCACCTCCTTGGCGACGTAGAGCGGGTGGCGCTGGGGCAGGATCAGGATGCCGGTGGCGAGCCGCAGCCGCTTGGTCACGGCCGCGGCATAGGTGAGCGAGATCAGCGGATCGGGCAGCGGCAGCTGCTCCGGCGCCGGGATCTTGCCGGACGGGTCGTACGGGTAGGTCGACTGGTAGCCGACGGGGATGACGACGTGCTCGACCGCCCAGATCGACTCGACGCCCACGCGCTCCGCCGTGGTGGCGAGGTGGGTGAGCGTCTCCGCGAAGGCGAACGGTCCGGCGTTCGCATACATCAGTCCGAATTTCATCGGGGTGGTGGTACTACCCGGAGGACGACAGTGGAAGGCCCCGGTTGCGACGCCGCCGCAGCCGGGCAATACGGTCGGCCATGGACCTCGTCGAGCTCGCACCCGCGGTGTACGCCTGCCTGCAAGAGGATCGCGGGCTCGGCACGAGCAACTCCGGTCTCGTCGACCGCGGCGCCGGACTCGTCGTCGACAGCTTCTGGGACCTGCCGCACACGCGCGATCTGATCGCGACCTACGCGCGGGTGTGGCGAGGTCCGGCACGCCGGCTCGTCAACACGCACAACAACGGCGACCACTGCTGGGGCAACCAGCTCTTCTCCGGCGCCGAGATCATCGGCCACCGCCTGTGCGCGGAGAAGTTCGCCACCGAGAGCCCGCGCATGCTGCAGGCGTTGCGCGATGCCACGGGGAGCAGCGAGCCGGCGATCGCCGATCTCGCCGCGCAGCTCGCCGACTGGGACTTCTCGGGCATCGAGCTGACGCCGCCCACGACCCTGGTCGACGAGCGGCTGGAGCTCGATCTGGACGGCATCGCCGTCCATCTCCTCTGGGTCGGCCCCGCGCACACCGCAGGCGACCTCATCGTCCACCTGCCGGGGGAGCGCGTCGTCTTCACCGGCGACGTGCTCTTCCGGCTGTGCACGCCGATCGGCTGGGAGGGGACGAGCGCGCAGTGGGTCAAAGCGCTGGACACGATCGTGGCGCTCGAGCCTGCCGTGGTCGTCCCCGGCCACGGCCCGCTGTGTGGCGTGGAGGGGCCGATCGAGATGCGCGAGTACCTCGAGTACGTCCGCCGCGAGGCGAGGCGCGCGTTCGCCGACGGCCTGTCCGCGCTCGACGCGGCCAAGCGCATCGACCCCGGCCCGTACGCGCGCTGGACGGCGCCCGAGCGCATGCTGTCCATCGTCGAGCGCGCCTATCGCGAGCTGCGGGGCGAGCCCATGGACGCGCCGATCGACGTCCCCGGGCTCTTCCGCGGCATGTACGAGCTGCGCCAGGCGCAGCAGGCGCGGCGATCCGCATGAGCGCTCCGCAGGGCTCGTCGACGGCGCCGCTCGAGTTCTGGTTCGAGTTCGCGAGTACCTACTCCTATCCCGCCGCCATGCGCGTCGAGGATGCGGCGCGCGCGGCCGGCGTGCCGCTCGCGTGGCGGCCGTTCCTCCTCGGTCCGATCTTCGGCGCGCAGGGCTGGAACGACTCGCCGTTCAACGTCTACCCGGTGAAGGGCCGCTACATGTGGCGCGACCTGGATCGCGTGTGCGCGAAGCAGGGCGTGCCGCTGCGGCGGCCGTCACGCTTCCCGCGCAACGGTCTGCTCGCGGCGCGCGTCGCGCTGCTCGGCGCCGACGAGCCGTGGGGCCCCGACTTCGTCCGCGGCGTCTACCGCGCCAACTTCGCCGACGACCGGGAGATCTCCGACCGGCAGGTGATCGCCTCGCTGCTCGACGAGCTGACCGGAGATGCCACCGGCACCCTCCAGCGTGCCGAGGCGCCCGACAACAAGGACCGGCTGCGGAAGCAGACCGAGCAGGCCACGGCCCTCGGCATCTTTGGCGCGCCGTCGTTCGTCAGCCGGGGCGAGCTCTTCTGGGGCAACGATCGCCTCGAGGACGCGCTCACCTGGCACCGCGCGCAGGCTGGCGACGGGTAGCTTCCCAACGGCTGAACGGCGGCGTTGGTGCCTAGCCCCCGTGACGACTCGGACGTTCTCCCGTTCCCCGGCTTCTGTGGCTTCCGGAGGGAGGGACAAGGATCTCGGACGGTGCACATGATGTCCGACGACCGGGCCTTCACGCTGTCTTCATGCGTCGTGTGCAATGCTTCCGTTGGAGGCGGAAACGGGGGGCATCATGGAATTGCCGCTCCCTTGGTCCATGCGGCTGGCCTACGGCCCGGGTGCCTTCTCGCCGTGGCCTCGTCCGCGAAGCCGAGGGGGTGACCCCGGCATGGCGCCGTTGCGAGCAGGCGGCCAAGAACAGGGAGGAGACACATGTCGAAGCTCGGTCGAACGGTCACAGTCGGCGCGCTCGTCGTGGCCAGCATGGCCGGGGCCCGAACGAACGAGAACGCATGCAAGAAGTCCTCGCAGGCGATCTTCGACGCGTGCATGGCGGGCACGGCCAGCGACCGATCGCTCGCGATCGGCAAATGCTTCAACCTGAGCGACGCCGCGGCACGAAGAGCCTGCACTCAGCAGGCCTCGAACGACAAGAAGGACGCGTCACAGGAATGCAAGGACGAGCGTCAGTTCCGGCTGGCGACGTGCGCACGGCTCGGCGCTGCGCCGTACATTCCCGCGATCGATCCGGCGAACTTCGTCGCCACGATCGACAATCCGTACAATCCCCTGATCCCCGGCACGACCTTCATCTACGAGGGACAGACCGCGCAGGGCCTCGAGCACAACGAGGTGTCCGTGACCGCCAACACGAGGGTGATCTTCGGGGTCGCGTGCATCGAGGTCCTCGACACCGTCGAGCTCAACGGCGAGCTCACGGAGCGGACGCTCGACTGGTTCGCCCAGGACAAGGATGGGAACGTGTGGTATTTCGGGGAGAATTCGGAGGAGGTGGCCGGCGGCCTCGTCGTCGATCTGGGAGGCTCCTTCGCCGCCGGCGTCGATGGGGCGCAGCCGGGCATCGTCATGAAGGCGCACCCGGCGGTCGGCGACTTCTACCGCCAGGAGTTCGACCTCGGAAACGCCGAGGATCTCGGGGAGGTGCTCAGTCTCACCGAATCGGTCACGGTGCCGGCCGGTTCATTCTCGAATTGCCTCCAAACGAAGGAAACCGAAGCGCTGGATCCGAGCGCCCTCGAGAACAAATACTATGCGCCCGGGATCGGAAACGTGCTGACGGTCGATCTCGTCACCGGCGAGCGGTTGGAGCTCCGGCAGATCAAGACGATGTGAGGCTGACAGCCGGGACAAGGGACCGAATTCCCGAAGGCTCACCGAACCGGACGCTCACCAGCCGTGCTCCGTCGGACGGCCTGCTTCCCTCTGGCTCTCCTGCTCGTCGGCGTCTTCGTGATGCGAATCTACTACGGGCTGAGTCTGGAGCTGCGGACCGGCGACGACGTCCAGGTCTACCTGCTCGGTCTCAAATTCTTCACGACCGGGCGGTGGCCGTTCTTCGGTCCCGACGTGTACCACGAGGCCCAGACGCAGCTTCCCGGCGCGCTGCAGGGACTCCTCGTCGGCGTGCCACTCGTCCTCACGCGGCAACCGGAGGCTCCGCTGATCCTGCTCAACATCCTCTCGTTCACGGGCGTGCTCGTCCTCGCGCTCTACTTCGCGCGGCGCTTTGCGGTGATGTCGGCGTCGCTCACCTGCGTGTGGCTCCTCACCTCTCCCTGGACGCTCTACTTCGGGACGCACGTGTACAACCCCTCCTACCTGCTGCTTCCGAGCTGCCTCTTCTTCGTCGCGTTCCTGGAGCTCATGCCGTCATGGGCGGCGAACCTGCTGCCGCCGTCGGCGGCCTTCCTGCTGCTGGGCCTCTCGCTGGGGGCGGCGTTCCAGCTCCACCTCTCGTGGCCCCTCCTGGTTCCGTTCCTTGTAACGGCGATCGTTGCTCGCGCGCGCGCGGGACTACTGACGCCTTTGCAGATCGGGTGGCTTCTTCTCGGGGCAGCCGGCCCGCTCGCGCTGCTCGGGCCTACCGTGGTCGCGTACGGCGCTTCCTCGCTGGTCGAAGCGCTCGGGCGCAACACGCGCGTCCATGGGCCCGGCGTTGCGGATCTCGTCACGATCGCCGCACGCTTTCTGTCGTTCGGCAGCTTCGAGATTCCGCACCTCCTCGGCCTGAGCGGGCCCGCGGAGAGCGCGTTGCTGCGCCAGAGTCCCTGGCTGGTCCCGCTCGTGGTCGCCTTGGGTCTCCTGGGCCTCGTCCAGCCCATCCTGCTGCTCGTCATCATGTTCCGCCCCCGCCTGTTCGCGCTTCCGGGCGATCCGTGCCGCGGCGTGCGCGGGCTCCTCGTCGCCACCGTGCTCCTCATCTGGCTGGCCTTTGTCTTCACGGGACGGCCCCCCACCGCGCGCAACTACTACATCCTCTGTCCCGTCGCGTTCCTCGCGGCGTACGTCGCGTTCGGATCGCTCACCGCCGGCCCGAGAGCGCGGCGCTGGGTCTGGGCGATCCTCGCCTGCAACATCGTCCTTCAGATCGGCTTGGCGGCAGCGCGGCTCACGAGCGATCCGTGGACCGCGCGGCGAGCGACCGTCTCGCGCGCCATCCAGCTGCGCGACTACCGGATCCTGGGAGAGCGGCGGTCTCACGTCCGCTATTAGGTGCGGCGCGCGGTGCCGAGTCGGGTTACGCCGTGAAAGACGCATCCGTTCTCGGCAAGGTCCCGGCGGTCACGCTCGGGTTCTGGATCATCAAGATTCTTGCAACCACCCTGGGCGAGACAGGCGGCGACACCGTCACCATGACGTGGAACCTTGGCTATCTCACCGGCACCGTGATCTTTCTCTCAGTGCTCGTCGTCCTCGTCATCTCGCAGGTCGCGACGAGGAAGTTTCACCCGTTCCTCTACTGGACCACGATCATCGCCTCGACCACGGCCGGCACCACCCTGGCGGATTTCGCCGACCGCTCCCTCGGCATCGGCTACGGCGGCGGATCGTCGCTGCTGCTCGGGTGCGTGCTCGCCTCGCTGGCGGTCTGGTATTGGGCCGAGGGCTCGGTGTCGGTGAACACCGTGAACACGCCGCGGGTGGAAGCCTTCTACTGGACGACCATCACCTTCTCCCAAACCCTGGGAACGGCGTTGGGCGACTGGATCGCGGACGATACCGGCCTCGGCTATGGGGGCGGCGCGCTCGTATTCTCCGCCGCGCTCGCCATCGTCGCCGGGCTCTATCTCTGGACGCGCGTCTCCCACGTCCTGTTGTTCTGGGCCGCCTTCATCCTGACGCGGCCGCTCGGTGCCACCGCGGGCGATCTCCTCGACAAGCCGGTGAGCCACGGCGGGCTTGCGCTGAGCCGCCCGCTCGCCTCGGCGGTGATCGCGGTCATCATCGTCGCCTGCATTCTTCTCCTTCCGCAGCAGCCGGGCAGCCATCCCGTGCGAAGTGGAGGATCGTCCTGAGTCGCGGCGAGCATGCGGCAGATGAGTCGCGCACGACCTCGTTTCTCGATCGCCACGATCCGATCCTGCCCTCCGCTCGCGGGGCCTCGGCTCTCTCTCGAACCGAGCTACCGCTCCGGCCAGCGATGGCCCGCGAGCCGCTCGCGCAGCTCGCGCTTGGCGAGCTTGCCGACGCTCGTCTTGGGCAGGGTCTCCAAGAAGACCACGTCGTCGGGGAGCCACCACTTCGCCACCCGTGACGCCAGCCAGGCGAGCACGTCGTCGCGCGTCACGGTCTGTCCGGGCTTCGGCACCACGCAGGCCAGCGGGCGCTCCTGCCAGCGCTCGTGCGGCAGCCCGATGACCGCCGCCTCGAGCACCTCCGGATGGCCCATGATGGCGTTCTCGAGCTCGACGCTGGAGATCCACTCGCCGCCGCTCTTGATCACGTCCTTGGCGCGGTCGGTGATCTGCACGTAGCCGCCGGGATCGATCGTGGCGACGTCGCCGGTGCGGAACCAGCCGTCGTGGAACGCGGCCGCCGGAGCGCGGGTCGTCGTAGTACGCGGCCGCCGACCCACGGGCCGCGCACCTGCGAGCTCGCCGACGCTCGTCGCCGTCCCAGGGCAGCGGCTGGCCGTTGTCGTCGACGACGCGGATCTCGACGCCGGGCAGCGGGTTGCCCTGCCTGGCGCGCACCGTGCGCAGCCGCTCGGCGCTCCAGTCCGCCATGGTGCTGCGCGGACGTGACACCGTCGCCAGCGGCGAGGTCTCGGTCATGCCCCAGGCCTGGATCACCCGCATGCCGAGCGCATCGAAGCGCTCCAGCAAGCTCTCGGGCACCGCCGATCCGCCGCACGGGACGGCACGCAGGCTCGAGAGATCGAAGGACTCGCGCTCCAGGACGTCGAGCATGCCGAGGAGCACCGTGGGCACGCCGGCGGTGACGGTCACGCGCAGGTCCTGGATGAGCTGCAGCGAGGTCGCGCGGCGTCGGTTGTGCCCCGGGGTAGACCTGCGATGCGCCCACCATGGTGGCGCTGAACGGCAGTCCCCAGGCGTTGGCGTGGAACATCGGGACCACGGACATGACCCGATCGGCCTCGCCGAGCCCGAAGGTGTCCGCCATCGCCTGCACGAAGCACTGCAGGACGAGCGCACGATGGGTATAGACGACGCCCTTCGGATGCCCGGTGGTGCCGGAGGTGTAGCACATGCCGGCGGCGTCGTGCTCGTCGAGCGCCGGCCAGTCCACGGTGTCGGAGGCCGCTGCCAGCAGGTCCTCGTAGCGATGAACGGGAGCGAGCCGTGTCGTGGGCAGCGGTCCGTCGCCCATCACGACGAAGGCGCGCACCGTCCGCAGGGCGTCGGCGTGCGGCTCGAGCTGCGTCACCAGCGAGTCGTCCACGAAGAGCACGGCGTCGGCGGCGTGGTTCACGATGTAGGTGATCTGGTCCGGGAAGAGCCGGATGTTGACGGTGTGCAGCACGGCACCGCTCGACGGCACGGCGAGGTAGAGCTCGAGGTGACGATACGAGTTCCAGGCGAAGGTGCCGACGCGATCGCCGCGTCGCACGCCCAGCGCGTGCAACGCATTTGCCAGCCGGCACGCGCGCCGATGAACATCGCCGTAGGTGTAGCGGTGCAACCCGCCCGGCGTGCGGGTGACGACCTCCTTCGCGGGGAAGAGGAGCGCCCCCCGCTCGAGGATCGCACGGATGGTGAGGGGGGCGTCCATCATGAGACCGCGCATGGCTTTCCTCCGCGTCAAGACCCGGCTGCCGCCAGGAACTCGAGGACGGCCCCGGCGAACGCCTCGGGCTGCTCGAGATGGGGATGATGGCGGGCGCCGGCGATGGTGGTGCGGCGGGCCCGCAGGATCGCGAGGCGCTCCTCCCGGTCGGCCGGCGCGAGTCGGAGCGGGCTCTCGCCTCCCTCCAGGTAGAGGACCGGGCAGGTCACGCGGCGCCAGAACGCGGCCGCGCGCGCGCGCGAGAACGGAACCGGCGACGTGGTCTTGTGGAGCGGGTCGAACTTCCACTGGCGCCCGCCGTTCGTGACGCGCGTCCCGTGCTCGGCCATGTGGCGCGCCACCTCGGGCGAGAAGCGATACGTGCCCTCCTGCAGGCGGGCCGTCGCCTGCTCGAGGGTGAGGGTGCGGCGCGGCCGTTCGCCGCGGCGCGCGAGGTCGCGAATCCACGCCTGGTAGCGCCGGGGAGCGGACTCGCTCTCGAGATCGGGCGGCCCGAGCCCGTCGACCAGGACGAGTGCCGGCACGCGTTCCGGCTCGAGCCCGGTGTACGACATCGCGGCCGTCGCGCCCATCGAGTGTCCGACCAGCGCCGCGCTCCCGCCCAGCGCACGGACCAGGAACGCGAGGTCGGCGGCGTAGTCCGCGAAATGGTAGTAGCCGCCGCTTCCCACCCACTCCGAGTCGCCGTGCCCGCGCCAGTCGAGGGCGAAGACGTGATGGCCCGCGGCCGCCAGGCGGGGAGCGACGAGGTCCCAGGCGTGCGCGTGCTCGAGGAAGCCGTGCAGGAGCAGGACGACGGAGCCGCGCTCGCCCCATTCGAGCAGGTGGTGCCGGAGGCGGTTGGCAACCAGGAAGCGCGAGCGGGGCGTCACGAGAGGGAGTCGACGACGGCGGTCCCCGCGGGGGGGTCGATGTCGACGGCGGTCGATTCGAGGAGCCGGGCGACCATCATGTAGTAGCCCACGGTGACGAGGAGCTCGACGATCTCGCGGGGCGGAAAGTGCTTCTCGAGCTCCGCGAAGGTCGCGTCGGACAGCTTCGGGGTTTGCAGCAGCTCGGCTCCCGCCCGGAGCGCGGCCCGCTCGCGCGCGTCGAAGCAGTCCGCGTCCAGGGTGCCGTGCTCGATGGCCGCGATCTGCGCCTCGCTCACCTCCATGGCGCGCGCGATCGGAACGTGCTGCGTCCACTCGTACGGCGCGGGCGAGCGTTTGCCGACCAGCAGGATGAGAAGCTCGCGCATCTTGGGGGCGAGGGCGAGGCGACCGAGGATGGCGGTGCCGAGCTGGAGCAACGGCCGGAAGCAGGTCTCGGCGTTTGCCATCATCCGGAAGACATTCAGCTGGACGGGCAATCGCGCCATGATCTCGCGCACGGACTCGGGCGCGCCGGCGGGGTCCACGTACGGAAGTCGAGCCATGCGCGGTGGTAGCCCAGCCGCGCGCGTGCCTGCAAGCCGCGGATCAGTCGTCGGCGGGTTCGGGAAGAAGGTCGTCGACGAGGAGCGCCGTGGCGGGGAACGCGACCAGCTCGACCCGCTCGCCGCGATGGGCGACATGCTGCTGCCGGTAGACGCGGGCGATCGGGTCCGGGTCGGCCAGCACCTCGATCCGGTCGTCCCGCAGGTTGACGATGAGATACTGGGGAACGGCGTCGCCGGCGTAGATGCGGGATTTCGACAGCCGGTCCTGCGGCAGCGACGTGTCGGCGACCTCGACCAGGAGCAGCGCCGCCGTGGGATGGCGGTCGGTGTAGCGTCGCTGCTGCCAGGGGACCACGGCCACGTCGGGCTCGGGGACCGAGTGCGGTCCCGCGACCAGGCACGACTGGATCCGGACCATCGCGCGGTCTGCCACTGCGCGCTGGACCGCGGTCTGTGCGAGCCAGACGGCTCCGGCGTGGCGAGGATTCGACGGAGACTTGGCGACGATGACACCGTCGAGCAGCTCGACGCGGTCGGCCTCGTTCAGCAGTCCCAGCTCGACCAGGCCGAGGTACTGCTCGTACGTGTATCCCGCGCCGGAACCGCCCGCGTCCCCCGACGCCATGACCCGAGGATACGCGCACCCGTGCCGGCCGGCAATGCCTGCCGCCGGAACCCCGTCCGCTAGGCGCGCTTCGCGCGCTCGCCGACCGGCCGGATCAGCCCCTCCTGCGCCACGCTCGCCACCAGATGGCCGTCGCGGGTGAAGAGGTGAGCCATGGTGAAGCCGCGCGCGCCATGGGCTGCGGGACTCTCCTGCGCGTAGAGCAGCCACTCGTCGGCGCGAAAGGTGCGGTGGAACCACATCGCGTGATCGAGGCTCGCCATGACGTAGTGCGGGTCGTTCCAGGCGATGGCATGGGGCATGGTGGCGGTGTCGAGCAGCGAGAGGTCCGAGGCGTACGCCACCACGCACTGGTGCAGCAGCAGGTCGTCCGGCAGCTGGCGGCTGGCGCGGATCCACACCAGCTGGCGCGGCGCGCGCCTGGTCGGCTTGAAGGGGTTGTCCGCTTCCACCGAGCGCACCTCGATGGGCCGATCGCGGGTGGCCCACTCGAGCGCCCCGGCGGGCAGCGAGTCGCGCACCTTGGCGAGGCGCTCCTCGAAGCTCGGCAGGGTCTCCGGGTCGGGCGCCTCCGGCATCGCGGCCTCGTGCTCCGGTCCCTTCTCCTCGGGCTGGAAGGACGCGGCCAGGTTGAAGATGGCCTCGCCGTGCTGGATGGCGACCACCCGCCGGGTGGTGAACGAGCGACCGTCGCGGATGCGGTCCACCATGTAGAGGATGGGCTTGGCGGGATCGCCCGGGCGCAGGAAGTACGCGTGCAGGGAGTGCACGGCTCCCCGCTCGACCGTGCGGCCCGCGGCGACCAGCGCCTGGCCCGCCACCTGCCCCCCGAACACGCGCTGGCGATTCTCCTGCGGGCTGCGGCCGCGGAACACGTTCACCTCGAGCTCCTCGAGATCGAGGATCTCGAGCAGGCCATCGACGGCGTCCGGCATGGTCGCCCTTGTGGCACGGCGACGCGCCCGTTGCACCTGGCGAGGCGGATGCGAGGTGCGGTCGTCCGCTTGCATCGCGGGCGATAGCGGGGAGAGATTCGTGGCATGCGCGCCGCCGTGATGCGAAGCTCTCAGCTCGTCGTCGACACCCTGCCCGATCCGGAGCCCGCAACGGGCGAGATGCTGGTGCGCACCCTCGCCTGCGGCATCTGCGGCTCCGACCTGCACGCGCTCACCCACGCGCACAAGATCGTGGAGGCGGCGCGCGAGGCCGCCGCGCCGTTCGCCATGGACCCCACGCGCGACATCGTCATGGGCCACGAGTTCTGCGCCGAGGTGATCGACTACGGCCCGGACACCACGGGCGCTGTCCGGCCGGGTGACCGGATCGTGTCGATGCCGCTGCTCTTCCGCGGCTCGAGCATCCAGGCCATCGGGTACTCCAACGACGTGCCCGGCGGCTACGGCGAGCTGATGGTCCTCTCGGCCGCGCTCGCGCTGCCGGTGCCGAACGGCTTGTCCACCGACCGCGCGGCGCTCACCGAGCCCATGGCGGTCGGGATGCACGCCGTCGAGAAGGCGCACATGGAGCCGCACGACGCCGCGCTGGTCGTCGGCTGTGGCCCGGTCGGGCTGGCGGTGATCGCGGCGCTGAAGCTGAAGGGTATCGAGCCGATCGTCGCCGGCGACTTCTCGCCGATGCGGCGCGCCCTGGCCGAGCGCATGGGCGCGCACGCCGTGGTCGATCCCCGTGCTCGCCCGCTCATCGAGGCCTATCGCGAGGTCGCCGACCTCCGGCCGGCGGTCGTCTTCGAGTGCGTCGGGATACCGGGCATGCTGCTGGACATCATGCGGCTGGCGCCGCACGGTGCCCGCATCGTGGTGGCCGGAGTCTGCATGGACGACGACACCATCCGGCCGATCCTCGCCATCAACAAGGAGCTCAACCTGCAGTTCGTGCTCGGGTACACGCCCTTCGAGTTCCAGGACACGCTCACGGCCATCGCCGACGGGCGCATCGACGTGGCGCCGCTGGTGACCGGCACGGTCGGCGTCGAGGGCGTGGCGCAGGCGTTCCGCGATCTCGCCACCCCGGAGCAGCACGCCAAGATCCTGATCGAGCCGTGGCGCGCGTGACGGCGGCGGCGCCGTCCCTCTGAGCGTCGCGCTCCGCGCGCGTCGCGCGAACGGCGCGATGCGCAGGTCCTCTTCGCGCGGATCGCAGCCAAGAATACATGGCATGCATCCACCCAGTCATGAGAATCGCTGCGCGTGAAAAATTCGTTGACGCCGTCCGGCGGCGAGAGGTAGACGCCACGAGGTTTCACGCGTTCGCACGATCGACGGACGCGGGGTCTTCCAGGACGAGCAGCCGATCGCGACGCTGCGGCGTCGGAGGAGGGTGCCACGATGGTGACGGCAGGCCTGCGCAGGACGATGGCCACGGTCTGGCTGCTGGCGCTGCGCCTCGCCCTCGCCCCGGGTCTCGCCGTCGCCGAGCCGGTGACCGTCGAGGGCACGCTCGACGTGGTCGTGGAGGACCGGGCAACCGGTGCGACGCTGCTCTACAGCGTGAACGCCGCCGGACGGCGCTATTTCCTGGACGTTCCCGACGGCGTGCCGATCGGGCAAGCAGGAAGTCGCGTCCGGGTGCGCGGAACGCGCACGGGGCAGCGGGTGGCAGTCGACGAGGTTCTGCCGCTCGCGAGCGACGAGGCCGCGTCGCGTGCTGCCGGCCCTCTCGCCGCCGCGGCGTCTCCATCCGGTCCCACGGGGCTGCAGCGGACACTCGTCCTGCTGCTGAACTTCACCGCGTATCCGGACCAGCCGTTCACGACGGCCCAGGTGCGCGACGCGGTCTTCGATGCACCCACCAGCATGAACGCGTTCTACCGGGAGAACTCCTTCGATCAGGTGCACTTCGCCGGCGACGTCGTCGGCTGGCTCACGCTACCCGGCACACCTCCGAACTGCGACGGCTTTGCTCTGCTGGATGACGCTCTGGACGCCGCCGACCCGATGGTCAATTTCACCCAGTACGATCGGCTGATCCTCGTCAGCCCGGCAATCCGCGCCGTGGCCGGCTGCCCCATCGAGGGAGGGTTCGCGACACTTGGCCAGACCGCCTATCCGACGCCCGATGGCGTGGCGCAGCTCTCCGTCTCCTGGATCTACGATTTCAGCCTCTTCGTGCTCGAGCACGAGATGGGACACAACCTGGGCGTGATGCACGCCAACAGGCTCGAATGCCCGACGGAGCGCATCGATTCGACCTGCACGCATCGCGAGTATCAGGACCCGTTCGACGTGATGGGGACGAACGCCTTCCATCTCAATGCCGCCCACAAGGAGCGGCTCGGCTGGTTGCTGCCGGCGAACGTCGCCGCGGCGACCGGCGACGGGACGTTCGCGCTGCAGGCGCTCGAGTCGCCGACGGGGGGCGTCCAGGCGGTCAAGATCCAGGCACCCAGCCCGGGCTCCAGCGTCTTCTACTACTACGTCGAGCACCGTGAGCCCGAGGGCTTCGACGCCGGGCTCGCGGGGTATCCGACGGTGCTCGCCGGCGCGCAGGTGCGGCGCGCGTGCGCCGGATGTCCGGATACCGAGCTGATCGCCACGCCGAAGATGGACATCAACGCCGCGATCGCGCCCGGCGACGCCTTCACGCTGGACGGTCCGCATCCGCTCTTCCTGACGCCGCTCGGCGTGACGGGCGGGCATCTCGACGTGCGCCTGCGACACTTCGAGCTGCCGCCGGTCGCCGACGCCGACGGCGAGATCGGCGCGCTGCTGGCACTCCGCGTGCCGGCGCGCGATCTGCTCGGCCACGCCCTCGCCCTGTCGATGACGGGGGCGCCCGCCGGGGCGACGCTGCACCTGCTGGGCGATGCGAACCTGGACGGCGTGCTGACGTCCGCCGACGCGAGCCTGGCGGCGTCGCTCGCGTCCGCGCCGGGCGGGACCGAGGAGCAGCGCGCGCTCGCCGACGTCGACGGCGACGGCGCCGTGACCGGCGCCGACGCGAGCGCCATCGGCGCCGTGGTCGGAGGGACGGCGCCTCCCCTCAACACCGGCGTGCTGCTGTGGCGTCCGACCGTTTCCCAGTGCGGCGCCTACCCGGTGACCTTCACGGTCACGGAGGGCGCCCAGTCGATGAGTCGCATGGTGACGGTGGCGGCGGGAAGACCGCGCAACGCGCTGCCGCTGCCCGACGGGTGGGTATGGGGCCATGTGAAGATCACCGTCGAGACGGGATGTCCGGCCGTCGACCTCTCGATCGCGGGCGGCCCGGCGCAGCCCATGCCGAGATCGGGAGCGCTCTGGGATACGACCACGATCGCCGACGGGAGCTACCAGCTTCGCGCGACCGTCGGCGGGAATGCCAGCACGGTGTGGACGGTCACGGTCGAGAACCAGCCCCCGATGCTTCAGCTCCAGAAGGGCTCGTTCAAGTACTCCGGCCCCACGCGACCCAGCAAGCTGACGGTCAGCGGCACGCTCGGCTTCCCCGGCGTGGTGCCGACCTCCTTGCCACAGGGCGGTACACCCTGGATCGTCGCCGTCGGACGGTTCGGCTTCTTCGAAGTGACCGGGCTGCTGTTCCAGGTCGTCTGCAACCCGGCGGGATCGTCCTGTCGCGGGGAGATCGCGGGAGACATCGGCCCGGCCGGCTCCAGGAGCAGGACGCTGGTCCGGCTGACGGCCCGCGACGGCCTGGTGCGCTTCCGTATCACCGGACGGGACGTGGGCGTGGTGACCGCGCTCCCGGACGGCGATGCGCTGGTCGACGTCGGCTTCTGCTTCGGCTCGCTCTCCCCCTGCCTGCTGCCGAGGATCCAGTTCCGGCGCCAGAACGCGACGACGTACGCGTTGCGCAAGCTGCACTGAGCACGGGCAGACGTTCCGCCGGCACCAGGGGGCTCTCCGGCCTTGCTCCGGCGGGTGGGTTCGGCGACGGATTCCGGAGCTTCCGCTTCCAGGCGTTGCGCCTCCCGCGCGGCGGCGCTAGCGTGCCCGCGATGGGAATGCCCGCCCCCCGGACCGCCACCGCAGAGCTGGCCCCCGGCGAGCAGCGCCTGACGCTCCACGGCGTCACATGGGAGCAGTACGAGACGCTCCGCGCAGCGCTCGACCACATCGCCGGCCTGCGCATGACCTACCTCGCGGGGGTGCTGGAGCTGATGAGCCCGTCGCTCGACCATGAAGGCATCAAGACGTCGCTCGCGCGCCTGCTCGAGATATACGCGCTCGAGCGCGACGTTCCCCTGAACGGCTACGGGTCGACCACCTTCCGCAAGCGGGTGAAGGAGCGGGGTCTCGAGCCCGACGAGTGCTACTGCGTGGGCCCGATCAAGGAAGTCCCGGACATCGCCATCGAGGTGGTGCTGTCGAGTGGGGGCATCGACAAGCTCGAGGTCTACCGCGGGCTCGACGTGCCCGAGGTGTGGTTCTGGGAGGAGGGGAGGCTCGCCGTCTTTCAGCTCGGCATCGATGGCTACCAGGCCGCCCGGCGTAGCCGCTTCCTTCCCGACCTCGACCTCGAGCAGCTGCTCGTCTTCGTGCGGCCAGACGATCAGACCGACGCGGTGCGGGCCTATCGCGACGCGTTGCGCACCTGAGGCGGTGAGTCCGTTGCGCCCGTTGGACCCGCGCTCCCGGCGCGCCCCTCGGGTCGGCTAACCGTCCATGCCCTGCGCCACCGGCTCCACGGTGACCGGCGTCCCGAACAGCACGGCGGTTCCGCTCGCCTCGTCGTAGGCTCGATCGTCGGTGAGCACGTTCGTATTGACGCCGGCGTGTGCCCTGGCCACGGTCAGGCGAGAGCCCTCGACGTCGTGTCCCCAGCCGTGAGGCAGGCTGACGACGCCGGGCATGAGATCGTCGGTGACCTCGACCGGCGCGACGACGCTGCCCACCCGGCTGGTGATGCGCGCGCGAGCTCCCGTGCGTCAGCCCGATGCGACCGGCGTCGTGCCGCGAGATCTGCAGCGTGCAGCGATCGCGACCCTTCACCAGCGCCGGCAGGTTGTGCATGAACGAGTTGCTGCAGCGCAGGTCGCGGCGCCCGATCAGCACCATGCCGTCGGCACGCTGCGCCATCTGTCGCTTGCAGGCGAGTGACGTCGCCGGTCATCGTCGGGGGCGCGAGCTCGATCACCCCGCTCTCCGTGTTGATGATCTCCTCGCAGCCGTGGCTGCAGCGGCCCGAGATCGATGCCATGGGCAGCGGCCTGCACCGCGGCGAGCGTCAGGCCACCCGGCCGGCGGCCGAACCCGTCGCCATGGGGCCCGATGCGCAGCAGCATGTCGATGATGCGATCGGGTCCGATCGCGCCGTCCAGCTTCTCGACGACCTCATCCACGGTGAGGCCGGGCCAGGGGCAGCTCTCGTCGATCGCCCCCTCGGCGAGCCGGCGGAACACGAAGTCGTCGACCGCCTGCGCGGGCATGCCGCCCAGGCCCATCAGCCTGGCGCCGAGATTCGAGAGCACCTCCCAGCTATCGGGAGTGCCCGGCGGCGGCGGCACGGCCGGCCACGACCACTTCGCCACGTTGCGCACCGAGAGCAGGTAGAAGGGAAGCTCGTAGCCCGACTGCTCGGCGGGGCGAGGGCGTGGGCAGGATGACGTGGGCGTGGCGCGTCGTCTCGTTGATGTAGAAATCGATCGCGACCAGGAACTCCAGGCCGGCGAAGGCTCGCTCGAGCTGCTCGGAGTTGGCGGCGCTGCGCACCGGGTTCGTCATCAGGAGGATCATCGCGCGCACCTGGCCGTCGCCGGGCGTGAGCATCTCCTCGGCCATGGTGGAGGAGGGGATCAGCCCGCCGACCTCCGGCTGGCCGCTGACCCGGCTCTTCCAGCGCCCGATCTCGAAGCCCTTGCCCTTCGGCAGCGCGGCATCGAGCGGCGCCGCCGGAGTGGGGAACATGACGCCGCCGGGGCGGTCGAGGTTGCCGGTGAGGATGTTGACGAGGTCGCAGCCCCAGGTGGCCAGGGTGCCGAACTCCTGCACGCAGGTCCCGAGGCGCCCGTAGCATGCGGCGGACTGGGCGGCTGCCAGCTCGCGTGCGATGCGGCGGATCGTGCCGGCCGCGATGCCGCAGAACCCGGCGACCGCCTCCGGGGCGAACGCACGGGCTGTCGCCTGCACCTCGTCGAGGCCGCCGACGCGCCCCGCGGCCGCGCCGAGGTCCACCAGACCCTCCTCGAACAGCGTGTGCACGAGCGCGAGGAGGAACGCTGCGTCGGTGCCGGGCCGGATGAAGTGATGCTCGCTCGCGAGCCGCGCCGTCTCGGTACGTCGCGGATCGATCACGACCACCTTGCCGCCGCGTTCGATGACCGCCTTCAGGCGGCCCGGCGCGTCGGGCATCGTCATGAGGCTGCCGTGCGAGATGGCGGGGTTCGCGCCGATGATCAGCAGATGGTGCGTGCGGTCGATGTCGGGCACGGGAACGGCGGTCGGAAATTGCCGCCCGAACATCAGGCCCGTCTGGACGATCTTCGGCAGCGTGTCGATCGCCGCCGAGTTGAACATGCTGCGGCTGGCGAGCGCGCGCTGGAGCACGGCGCGATAGACGAGCGCGCCCACGTCGTGCACGACGGGATTCCCGCTGTACATCCCGATCGCGTCGTTGCCGGAGCGCTCGCGGATGGCGATCAGGCGGGACGCCACCTCCTCGTAGGCCTCCTCCCAGGTGATCTCCTCCCACCCGGTCGCCGTGCGGCGCACGGGCCGCCGCAGCCGTTCGGGATCGTGGTGCAGCTCCTTCAGCCCGTACGCCTTGGGACAGATGAAGCCGCGCGAGAAGGGATCCTCCTTGTCGCCGCGGACGCCGACGATCGCGTCGCCCTCGACCTCGACGGCGAGGCCGCAGGTGGCTTCACAGAATGGACAGACCCGGTGAACGGTTCGGCGATCCGACATCTCCGGCACTCCTCGTGGCTGCGGCATCCGCCTTGTCGCAGGCCGCATCATGGGATACGAAAGTGGCCCTGGCAACGAGCCACTTTCATTAAATCCGATGGGGCCACTCTGATGTTCGTCTCGCTCGACGGCGCCGGCCCCTTGCACCGCCAGGTCTATCGCGCGCTGCGCTCGGAGATCCTTGCGCGCCGCTTCAAGCCGGGCGCCCGGCTGCCCTCGACGCGCGTCCTCTCCGCCGAGCTCGGCGTGTCGCGCAACGTGGCGATGCTGGCGTACGAGCAGCTCCTCGGCGAGGGATACGCGCAGGCCCGAACGGGCTCGGGGACCGTCGTCGCCCCGACGCTTCCCGAGGACTGGGGCGAGACGGAAGCGGCCGCCGGCTTGCGCCTCGGCGCATCGCCGGCCCGCGTGGAGCCTCGCCTGGCGCGCGCCGGCACGAGGGCGGTCGAGATCGCTCGCGCGACGCGGAGACCCGGAGCTCCGCGCGACCGCGGCCCGGCGTACGACTTTCGTGCCGGGCGGCCGTCCTTCGGCGACTTCCCGCGCGCGGTCTGGTGCCGGCTGCTCGGGCGCCGCGCCCGGAGCGCCAGCCGGCGCGAGCTGGACTACGGGCCGCCCGAGGGACGGTTGGAGCTGCGCGAGGCGCTCGCCGAGCGGCTGCGCCGGGTGCGGGGAGTCGAGACCACCGCGGAGCGCATCGTCATCGTCAACGGCTCGCAGCAGGCGCTCGACCTGGTGACCCGCGTCCTGCTGGAGCCGGGTGACCGGGTGCTCATCGAGGAACCGCACTACCTCGGCGCGCGGCAGGCGTTCGCCGCGGGCGGGGCCGCGCTGGTGCCGGCGCTCGTCGACGGAGACGGCATGCAGATCCCGAAGCCGGTCGTGCGGGGGGCGCCGCGTCTGGCCTACGTCACTCCCTCGCACCAGTTCCCGACCGGGGTCGTGCTGCCGCTTGCCCGCCGGCTCGAGCTCCTCGACTGGGCGGCCGGCAGCGGAGCCTTCGTGGTCGAGGACGACTACGACAGCGAGTATCGCTACGCCGGCCGCCCGCTCCAGGCGCTCGCCGGCCTCGATGACGCCGGGCGCGTCATCTACGTGGGCACGTTCTCGAAGCTGATGTTCCCGGCGCTCCGGCTCGGCTACCTGGTCCTGCCGGACACGCTCGTCGAGCCGATCGTCGCCGCCAAGGCGCTCGCGGACACCGGCAGCCCGGCGCTCGAGCAGCTCACCCTCGCCGACTTCATCCGCGAGGGGCACCTCGACCGCCACCTGCATCGCTCGCGCGCCCGCAACGCGTCCCGCCGTGCCGTGTTGCTCGCCGCCGTCCGTGACCACTTCGGAGACCGCGCCGAGGTCTGCGGAGCAGCCACCGGGCTGCATGTGCTGGTCTGGCTGCGCGGCCGCGATGGGGAGCCGATCGGATCGCTGGCGCGCAAGGCGGAAGCGGCGGGCGTCGCCGTCTACCCGGTCGCGCCGTTCTACCTGCACCCGCCGCGGCGCAGCGGCGTGCTGCTCGGATACGGGCCGCTCAGCGAGCGACAGATCCGCGAGGGGGTCGCGCGCCTGGCCGCGGCGCTGGACTGAGCGTTCGCGCGATCACTTCCGCTGCGATGCATTGACCGCTCCGGCGGCCGGCACTACCCTCCGGCGGGTGCAGTCCCGCCCGCCAGCCGGGGAGGCCAGACGCATGGAGGACGTGCGATCCGACGTGGTGCACGTGCCAGCCAGCGTACGGTTCCCCGTGGAGCTCGTTCCTCCCGAGGGCTTCGACCCCGCGCGCCTCGAGACCTGGCCGCGCGTGGAGGGTCGTCTCGAGTGGGTGGGCGGGAGGCTGCTCTACATGCCGCCGTGCGGGGAGACGCAGCAGGCGACCGTGGCCGACGTAGTGGGGGTGCTCATCCCGTGGCAGCGCGCCCATCCCGAGTTCTCGGTGGGCACCAACGAAGCCGGCATGCGCCTCGGCGACGACAGCCGGGGCGCCGACGCTGGTGTCTGGCGGCAGCGACCGCAGCGCCGGGGATTCCGCCGGGAACCGCCCGTGCTGGCCGTCGAGGTGGCAGGTCAGGACGAAGACGCGGGCGCGCTACGGACCAAGGCGCGGTGGTATCTCGCGCACGGCGTCTCCGTCGTTTGGATCGTCTTGCCGGGCACGCGAGAGGTGCTGGCCGTCACGTCGGCAGGCGAGACGCGCCACGAGGTCGGCGGCCGCCTGCCGCCGCATCCGGATCTACCCGAGCTCCAACCCGAGATCGCGGAGCTGTTCCGGCAGATCTCGGCGCGCTAGCCGCGCCGGAGTGTCACGATCGCCGCGCCCGGCGCCGCGACGGCGGACGAGGCCCGCGCCCTCCAGCACGCGAATGTGCTTCGAGATGGCATCGAGCTTCTCGCGGCGGCTGCGGGCGGCACGACGTCGACGTGAGCCGTCAGCAGAGTCCGCGTCGCAGCATCTCCTCCGCGATCTGGACCGCGTTGGTGGCGGCGCCCTTGCGGAGATTGTCCGAGCACACGAAGAGCCACAGCCGGTCGCTGTCGAGGTCGCGGCGGATGCGCCCGACGAGCACCTCGTCCCGGCCGGCGGCGCGCGCGGGCGTCGGGAAGACGTTGCGTGCGGGATCGTCGACGACGGCGATCCCCGGGAAGGCGGCGAGCGCGCGGCGCGCGGCATCCGGGTCGAGGCGCTTCTGGGTCTCGACCAGGACCGAGAGGGAGTGCCCGACCGGCACCGGCACGCGAATGCACTGCATGGCGACGTCCAGCCCCGGCAGCCCGAGGATCTTGCGGGTCTCGAGGACGAGCTTCATCTCCTCGGTCGAGTAGCCGTCGTCCCTGAACGTCTCGCACAGGGGGAGCACGTTGTGGGCGATCGGCTCCGGGTAGAACTCGGCTCGCAGCGGCTCGCCGGCCACCAGCGCCGCGGTCTGCGCCTCGAGCTCCTCGACGCCGGGCTTGCCGGAGCCGCTGACCGACTGGAGCGTCGTCACCACCACACGCCCGAGGCCGGCCTCACGGTGCAGCGCCTCGAGAACCATGACGAAGGGGATCGTCGTGCAGTTCGGACACGAGACGATCCTCCGGTGACCATCGAGCGCGTCCGCGTTCACCTCCGGCACCACGAGCGGGACGCCGTCCGCCAGGCGCCAGGTGCTGGACTTGTCGATCGCGACGGCGCCGCGCTCGGCTGCCTCCGGGGCGAGCTCCTTCGAGAGCGTGCCCGTCGCGGCGAAGAAGACGAAGTCGGCGCCGTCGAGCGCCGCGGGACGCGCCACCTCCACGCGATGGTCCCTCCCCCGGAAGCGAACGATCGCGCCGGCGGAACGTTCGCTCGCCAGGGGGCGCAGCTCGGCGACGGGGAAGGCACGCTCCTCCAGCACCCGAAGGAGCACCTCGCCGACCGCACCCGTCGCGCCGGCCACGGCTACGACCCTGTCCCGTGAGGCCCTGGTCACGGTCTCATCCTAGCCGCACCGAGATCACGACTCCATCGTCGAGGGGGACCTCGGTGCTGAAGTATCCATGGGCTGGATCGCGAACGTGCGCGCGGTAGCGGTCGTGGTGCGGGTCGTCCTTGCTCATGTCGGCAGCGACGAGCGCTCCCGGGCGCAGAGACGGCTCGAGCACCTCGAGCATCGGGAGGTAGAGGTCGTTCCAGCCGTCCAGGAAGAGCAGGTCGATCGGACCGCCCAGGTCTCGAAGGGTCTCCAGTGCGTCTCCCAGCCGGAGCTCGACCACGTCGGCCAGTCCCGCATCGGCGAGATTGGCAGCCGCGTACTCGGCCTTCTCCGGCTGGAACTCGGTCGTGATCACCACCCCGTCGCCGGCGTCGCGAATCGCGCACGCCAGGTAGATGGTCGAAACGCCGAGCGAGGTGCCGAACTCGACGATGGTGCGGGCGCGCCGAGCGAGGGCGAGCACGTAGAGCAGCTCCCCGACCTCGTGCGTGATGGCGATCGGCGCCAGGCCGTAGAGATCGGCCCGCTCCCGGCCGTAGATCTTCCGCCCCGCTTCCGCCTCCCGCGCCCGCACCCGTCGCTTCGCCGGCTCGTCCAGCGCCCGGCCGGCTTGCCGCAGACGAGCGAGCACCCGGGTCACGGCATCGGAGCGCAGGCTGGAGGTCATCGAGCGGGAGCGTCGTTCACGCCACGTCGGGCGGCGGCGAGAATCCGCCCAGCACCTTCGTCACGTGACGCGCGATCGCGAGCGTGGTGCGATCCTCGAGGTAGGGGCCGACGATCTGGATGCCGACCGGCAGGCCGCCGCGCGTGCGGCCGACCGGGACCACCGTGGCCGGCAGGTAGGCGAGGGTGGCGAGCGTGATCCATCCGAACAGGTCCGTGTAGTCCCGATCGTGCCCGTTCACCCGGATCGTCCGCGCGGTGAACGGCTCGCTGTGATCGTGCGGGATCGCCGGCACGACGGCGACCGGCATCAGCAACGCGTCGAAGCCGCGGAAGAAGGCGGCCATGCGGGCCCGCAGCCGCTCGCGCTCCTCGTGGGCGAACAGCCAGTCGCGATGGCGGAGAGTGGCGAAGCGGACGCTGCGCGCCAGCGGGCTGTCGTCGTCCGGCGGAAGCGTCTGGGCGAGGGCGGCGAAGCCGTCGAAGTTCTCCTGGGGCATCATGCCGAGCAGGATCGGGTAGAGGAGCTGCTGGTACGTCCGCACGAGGTCCGGCAGCGCGATGTCGGGCCGCGCGTCGCGAACGCTCGCGCCATCCTCCCGGAGCGCTGCCGCCGCGCGCTCGAGGCACGTCCGGACGTCCGCGTCGACCGGGTAGGCAGGATCGTCGAGCCAGGTGGCGAGGCGGAACTCCCGCGCGGCCGTCCTGCGCGCCGGCGGCAGCTCGAGACGCCAGCCCGCGGTCTGGTGGCCGTCCGGTCCGGCGAGCACGTCGAGCGCGAGCTCGAGGTCCTCGGCGGTGCGAGCGATCGGGCCCATCACGCCGAGATCCGTGTCCGCGAGCGTGCCGGGAGGCGGCGGCAGGTGCCCGCGCTGCGGGACGATGCCCCAGGTCGGCTTGTGACCGCAGACACCGCACCAGTTGGACGGCACGCGGATGGAGCCGCCGATGTCGCTGCCGAGCTCCATCGCCGTCAGCCCGGTGGCGACGGCCGCGGCCGCCCCGCCGGACGACCCGCCCGTCGTTCGCGCGTGATCCCAGGGATTGTGCGTGACGCCGAAGATCGGGTTGTAGGTCTGCCAGTCGCTCGCCAGCGACGGCACGTTGGTCTTGCCGATGATCACGGCGCCGGCGTCGCGCAGGCGGTGCACCGCCTCGGCGTCCTCGGCGGGCACGTGCTCGCTCCAGGCCGCGAACCCGCACGTCGTGCGCACGCCGGCCGTCTCGTAGGTGTCCTTGATGGTCATCGGCACGCCGTGCAGCGGCCCCAGCCGGCCGTTGCGAGCGACGGCCGCGTCGGCTGCGTCGGCGGCCCGGCGCGCGCCCTCGACGTCGAGCGTCACGACGGCGTTGAGCTTCGGGTTCAGGCGTTCGATGCGCCCGAGGTAGTGGTCCAGTACCTCGCGGCTCGAGAGCTCGCGACGTCGGATGGCGGCCGCCAGGTCGCTGGCGGATCGGAACGCGATGTCGGACATGACTCACCTCCCCAGAAGTGCGCTCGCCGTCCCGATGACGGTGACGGTCCCATCGGTCTTGGTGCTCCAGACGTCGAGAAGCGCGCGGCGCTGGGCTCCCTCCGGCACGATCTCGCGGACGAGCCCCCTCGCCGTGATCGTGTCGCCCGGCCACACGACGTTCACCAGGCGGACGTCGAGCTTGCCGCCGTGGTGCCAGCCGGCGCCGTAGCGCAGGGCCAGCGCATCGGCGACGAAGCACACGGACATCATTCCCTGCACGACGATGTCCGGAAAGCCGAGCGCGCGCGCCATCTCCCGATCGGTGTGGTAGTTGCGGCCGGGTCCCGAGAACGCCTGGCACATCTCGTGGGTGACCGCGCGCGTCCGGGGTGGCAGCGCCTCGCCCGGTCCATCCGGCAGCTCGAAGCGGCGCTCGGGACGGCGCTCGCGGTCCTTGTCGACCACCAGCGCCTCGCCTGGATCGTCGGCGACGAAGCTCTGGTGCGTGCGGCTGCGCTGCAGCCAGCGGCCGGCGGGCGTCGTCCACAGGACCTCGGCGACGACGTAGTCGCGGCTGCGCTTGCGATAGCGCTCGACGACGGTGACGTGCGAGCGTACCGGATCGCCCACCCGCATCGGATGGAACAGCTCCCACTCCTGACGGGCATGGAGGTTGCCGATCAGATTCGGCAGGTACCAGGAGAGGTCCCGGTAGACCTCGGAGTGGTAGCAGAGCGCCGGTGCGGAGTCGCCGGGCAGGTCGTCCCCCGCCGTACCGGCCCGGTAGCGGTCGACGTCCGCGCTCGCGACGCACAGCTCACGGCCGCCGACGTCCTGGCCGACGTGCACCTCCCGAGGGGCGAACAGCGGGGTCGCGGTCGAGGGCACGGCCCAAGCTAGCGTAGCTTCGGCCGGGCTGCCAGGTGTATCTCCGGAAGCTGCATGGCGATCTACCTCCTGCGACACGCCGAGACCGACGGCAATGCGACCCGCGTCGTCCAGCTCCCCGGAGCCCCGCTCAGCGTCCGCGGCCGCGATCAGGCCGCACGGCTCGCCCGGCGGCTCGCCGGGGCCGGCATCGTGCGAATCGTGTCGAGCGATCTGGCGCGAGCGCTCGAGACGGCTGACGCCCTGCGTGCAACGACCGGCGCGCCCCTCGACGTCGATCCGACGCTCGCCGAGCGCAACTACGGCGACGTCCGCGGTACGCCGTACAGCCAGCTCCCGGAGGACATCTTCGCTCCCGGCTACGAGCCGCCCGGGGGCGAGACCTGGGCGGTGTTCCACGCCCGCGTCGACGACGCGTGGGACCGCCTGCTGCACGTCGCCGCCGACACCGACGGCCATCTCGCGGTCGTGACCCACGGCCTCGTCTGCGAGGCGATCCTCGACCGCCACCTCGGCGGCGCGCCGGACGACGACGTCCGGCGCTGGGGCAACACGGCCGTGACCCTCGTCGAGCCGCCGAGGACGGTCCGGCTTCTCGGGTGCACCGCGCACCTCGACGACGGCGCGGCCCACGGCGGCGCCGTCTAGCCGATCCTGCCCGCGAGGCCAGCGTGCCTCCATCGAGGCGCGGCCTCGGCTTGACGACTCCCATTCGCAGAGGGCAAGACGTCGACCGTCCGTTCGCGACCGCGCCGTACAGAGGAGCACGCCGCGCCCCACTGCACCCCAAGATGAGGCCCGGCAGCATCAGGCTGGTCGTCCGGCGGTTCGTGCCAGCGCCGTTACGCAGTCTTCGTGGACTCCGGGCGAATCGCCGGGCGAGTCCCGCCGGGCTCTTCGGGCGTATCTACCGCGACAAGCTCTGGGGCGAAGGGAAGCACGAATTCTTCTCTGGCGTCGGGAGCTACACGCCCGACGTCATCGAGCCGTACGTGACCGCCGTGCGTGTCTTCCTGTCACGGTTCTCGTCGCTCCCGGTCGTGGTCGACGTCGGCTGCGGCGATTTCGTCGCCGGCCGCAGGCTCGCTGACCTGACGGCCCCGGCTAGCGCGGCCGCCAGACCACCGGCATGGTCTCGATGCCGACGATGAAGTTCGACGGCCGCCGCGGCAGGGGGTCGTCGGTGGCGAGCTCGAGATCGGGGAGATGCCGCAGCACCTCCTCGAAGAACACGCGCAGCTCCAGGCGCGCCAGGCTGGCGCCCAGGCAGTAGTGCGCGCCGAATCCGAAGGCGACGTGCTCGTTCGGGGTGCGCGCCGGGTCGAACACGTCGGGATCGCTGAACTGGCGCGGGTCGCGGTTGGCGGATGCATAGAGGAGCATCATCTTGTCGCCCTCGCGGATGCGCTCCCCGCACAGCGTGACGTCGCGCGTGGCGGTCCGGTTCATGTTCTGGATCGGCGTCACCCAGCGCAGCATCTCCTCGATGGCGAGCGGGATCCGCTCCGCCTCGCGGGCGAGCGCCTCGCGCAGGTCGGGATGACGGATGAGCTGCTCCATGCCGCCGCTGAGCACGTGGCGAGTGGTCTCGTCGCCGCCGACCAGGATCAGCAGGCTCTCCTGCAGGATGTCCTCGTCGCTCAGGCGCTGGCCGTCGATCTCCGCGTGCACCACGACGCTGACGAGATCGTCGCGCGGCCGGAGCCGGCGATCGGCGACGACCCGCCGGTGGTAGTCGGCGTACTCGAAGAAGGCGTCGCTGGCGCGCTGCAGGAGCTCGGGCGCCGCCGAGGCGGAAAGCCCGCAGATCATGGCGTCCGACCAGCGCAGCAGCAGGTCACGGTCCTCGGGCTCCACGCCCAGCAGATCGCCGATCACGATCATCGGCAGCGGCGCCGCCAGGTCGTGCACGAAATCGCAGGCCCCGCGCTCGGCGACACGCGCGATCAGCTCCCTGCAGACCTCGCGGATGCGCGGCTCGTGGTGCGCCACCCGGCGCGGCGTGAAGCCGCGGTTCACGAGGTTGCGCCGTTGCTTGTGCAGTGGATCGTCGAGATTGATCATCGACGGGATCGCCGGCGAGTCGGGCCGTGAACCGTGGCGCGAGCAGAAGGTCGGCGGATCGCGTGAGAGCGCCATCACGTCCTCGTAGCGCGTCACCCCCCAGATGCCACCCGCCTCGTCCCAGTAGACGGGCGCGTGCTCGCGCATCCACCGGAAGTGCGGGTGCGGATCGTCGGCGTAGAACCGACCGTCGAGCAGGTGGATGGCCGGGTTGTTCGCGTGAGCGGGCACGTGCGGGCCGGTCGGGCGCCGGTGACGCAGGGGGTAGTCCACCAGCCGCGCGCGTGTCAACAATCGCAACGGCCATGGCACGCTCAGGTTTGACCTCGCCGACCGGCCTGGGCTAACCGAGACGCATGCGAGAGCTGAAGAACAAGGTCGTGGTCATCACCGGCGGCGCGAGTGGAATCGGTCGCGCGCTCGCCGATCGCTTTGCCGCCGAGGGTTCGACGATCGTGCTGGCCGACATCGAGCCGAAGGCGCTCGAGGAGGCGGCCGCCGCGGTTCGCGCCGGCGGCGCGACGGTGCTCGCGGTGCCCACCGACGTGAGCAAGCCGGAGCAGGTGCAGGCGCTGTGCGACCGGACCGTGGCCGAGTTCGGCCGCGTCGACGTGGTGTGCAACAACGCCGGCGTGGCGGTGAGCGGCCCCGCGTGGGAGCACACGCTGGCCGACTGGCAGTGGGTGCTCGACGTGAACCTGTGGGGTGTCATCCACGGCGTGCGCACCTTCGTCCCCGTGATGCTGCGGCAGGGCGGGGAGGCACACATCGTCAATACCGGCTCGGTGGCCGGGCTCACCAGCAACCCGTTCATGAGCATCTACAACGTGACCAAGCACGCGGTGGTCACGCTGTCCGAGACCTTGCACAAGGATCTCGGTCTGCTCGGGGCGCCCATCAAGGTCTCCGTGCTCTGTCCGGGCTTCGTGCAGACTCGGATCATGGACGCGGAGCGCAATCGACCCGCGAATCTCCAGAACGCCACGCCCGCCGAGCACAACCCGCAGCTCGAGGGGATGGCGCGGGCCGCGATCGCCGCCGGGCTTCCGCCTGCCGAGGCCGCGGCGCAGGTCATCGACGCCGTCAAGCACGAGCGCTTCTACGTCCTCACCCACCCGGAGTTCGCGGCGCGCGTCCGCGAGCGCATGGAGGACGTCCTCGAGGCCCGCAATCCGTCGCCGGCCCTGATGCTCGCCTGAGCGCAGCCCTCGAGCATGCAGCCGTTCGCGCCGTGGGTGTGGCAGATCCCGGAGCGCTTCAACATCGGGGTGGCGTGCACCGACGCGCACCTCGACACGCCGGTGGCCACGCGCGAGGCCGTGATCGTGGACCGCGACGAAAGGGCTCCGGAGGTCCACACCTTCGTGGAGCTGGCGGCGCAGACCAGTCGCTTCGCGGAGCTCCTGCGCCAGATCGCGTGCGCCGCCGGCGACCGGGTGCTCATCCGGCTTCCCAACTGCCTCGCGTACCCGACCG
This sequence comes from uncultured delta proteobacterium, assembly GCA_963815115.1. Taxonomy (GTDB): domain Bacteria; phylum Desulfobacterota; class Binatia; order DP-6; family DP-6; genus CAVQLX01. Next base: position 1,550,831 of record CAWFFN010000009.1, read on the forward strand.
CCTTTCTGGGCGCCCTCAAGCGCGGGGCCGTGCCCGTCCCCACGTCGAGCCAGCTCACGGTGGACGAGGTGCGCTTCCTGGCCGTCGACTCCGGAGCCGCGGTCCTGGTCACCGACCGGTCCACGTGGAGTACGATGGGAGCGGCGCTCGAGCAGGGGACGGCGCTGCGCGAGGTGCTGCTGGTCGGCGACGGACCGCCACCCGCCGCGCGGCAACTCCACGCGCGCGCCCTCGAGCCGGTGCTGGCGGCGATCGAGCGCTGGGAGCCTCCGCATCCCACGCGCGCCGAGGATCCCGCCTATCTCGTCTACACCTCGGGAACCACCGGCTACCCGAAAGGCGTGGTGCACGCGCATCGCGCGCTGCTCGGGCGCCAGCCCTCGTCGGAGTACTGGTTCGACTTCGACCCGGCGGGCGACCGCGTGCTGCACGCCGGCCAGTACAACTGGACCTACGTCCTCGGGACCGGGCTCATGGATCCGCTGTACCGCGGTCACACGACGATCGTGCACGAGGGCGTTCCCGATGCCACGCGCTGGCCTGCACGCATCGCGCGCCACCGGGCGACCATCTTTATCGGCGTGCCGACGATCTACCGTCAGATCCTGCAGAAGACCGCGTTCGGGCGGGCCGACGTTCCCACGCTGCGACACTGCATGAGCGCCGGCGAGCAGCTCTCCGCCGAGGTGCTCGCCGCCTGGCGCGAGCGCTTCGGCCTCGAGGTCTACGAGGCGCTGGGGATGACCGAGTGCTCGTACTATCTGTGCGAGACCCGGTCACGGCCCATCCGTCCGGGCTCGGCGGGATTCGTGCAGCCGGGACATCGCGTGCGGCTGCTCGATCCGGACACGCTGGCCGAGGTGCCGGACGGCGAGGAGGGCATGCTCTGCATCCAGCGCGACGACCCCGGGCTCATGCTCGGTTACTGGCAGCAGCCCGAGGAGACCGCGGCGTGCTTCCGCGGCGACTGGTTCGTCACCGGCGACTACGCGCGCCGTGACGAGGACGGCTACATCTGGTTCCTCGGCCGCCGCGACGACCTGATCAACACGTTCGGCTACCGCGTGTCGCCCCACGAGGTGGAACGCGTGCTGAAGGGTCACCCCGAGGTCGCCGATGCTGCGGCCGTCGGCGAGACGGTGGGGGCGGAGAAGGTTCTCGTCGCGGCGTACGTGGTGCCGCGATCGCCTGCACTCGCGCCCGGCGCCGTCCTGGCCTACGCCCGCGAGCATCTCGCCGCCTACAAGGCACCGCGCCTGGTCTACCTGGTGAACGACCTGCCGCGGACGCGGAACGGCAAGGTGCAGCGGCGCGCGCTGCGTCCCGCCGACGCGGTGGCGCGTGCCTCGTCGTGAGGGCTCACGCGCGCGCGACGTCGAGTGACGCGGCCAGCAGGGCAGGTCGCGCGACCACCCCCACCAGCTTGCCCTCCGCATCGACGACCGGAAGCTGCTTGAGACGGCGCGCGGTCGTCAGCGTCAGGGCCTCGATGACCGGCGCCGTGTCGCGCACGGTGACGACGGGCGAGGTCATCACGTCGGCGGCGCGCTGACCGTGGCTGCGCCGGAGCTGCCGCTCCGCCTCGGCGCTCCAGCGGCTGCGCAGCCAGGTGAGGAGCCCCGGGCGCTCGGCGGGACTGACCCGGCCGAGCAGGTCGGCGCCGGTCACGATGCCGATCGGACGGCCTTCGGCGTCGACCACGACCACCTCCTCGCTCTCGGACGACACGAGCGCGCCGACGACTTCCGCGAGCGGCGTGGTGCCGGGCAGCGCCGGCACGTCGCGCTCCATGATCTCGGCCGTCGTGCGGTGCTCCTGGGGCAGGTGAATGCCGTGCGGCGCCGTGCGACGCGCCCAGCCCGTGGCGATGCTCGACAGGATGTCGGAGCGCCCGAGGACGCCGACCAGGCGGCCGGCGTCGTCGACCACCGGCAGGCGCTTCAGGCGGCGCTCGTGCATCAGCTGCGCCGCCTCCCGGACCCGGGCGCTGACCAGGATCGTCACGGGAGGCGACGTCATCACCTGCGCGACCGTCGCGCCGCCGGTCTTCACCCGCTGGAGCAGATCCTCCACGGCTTCCGGCCCCGCGCCGCGGTGGAGCGGCAGCGCTCCCGCGACGAGGTCGCGGTCGAGCAGATCGCGGTCACCCACGACCCCGACGACGCGGCCCCCGGCATCGACCACCGGCAGCTCGTTGTAGTTGCGCGCGAGCAGCCGCTCGACGACCTCGACGGCGGGCATCTCGGGGGTCACCGATTCGGGCGTCGTGCACATGAGATCGCCGACGGCGGCATCGGGAAGGCCTCCGGTGAACGCCGACGAATAGAAATGGACGTCGGTATCCTCGACGGTGACGACGCCGGCCACGAGCATGGCGGCCACCTCGGTGGCGAGACGCTGGATGCGCTCGGGGCGGTCGATGACCGTGATGACGATCGGCAGGTCCAGGGAGAGATCGAGCAGCCGCGCCGTCTTCAAGTGCGCCTGCGCGCCGAATCCCGCGATGCCTCGCGTGACCGTCGCGCCCGCGCAACCTTCGGACCGGAGCTTCTCGAGGATCGCCAGGTAGAGCGGTCCGTGGCGCCACTGGTCGGCCTCGCCGACGAAGACCGTCATCCGCTTGCCGTGCATCGCGACCGCCTCGACGCTCGCAGCCGTGTCCCGACCTTGGCAAGCGTCGCCCCGACGTGCAATAGGGGACGCGTTTGAGGGAAGGGGGTTGAGGGTATGCGCGTCCTGTTCGTTCACCCGAGCCCGCTGATCTTCTCCGAGATCTACCTGCGGCTGGAGCCGCTCGGGCTCGAGACCGTGGCGGCGGCAGCTCAGGCCGCCGGGCACGACGTCCGGCTGCTCGATCTGCAGGTGTCGCCGCCGCACGTCTACCGCGAGCTGCTCGCTCGCTGGAAGCCGGAGGCGATCGGATTTTCCCTCAACTACCTGGCGAACGTTCCGGAGGTGATCGACCTCAGCCGGGAAGCCAAGGCCGTCCTGCCGGACGTTCGCGTGTTCGTCGGTGGTCACAGCGCCTCCTTCGTCGCCGAGGATCTCCTGGGCCATGCGGAGGGAGCCATCGACTGCGTCGTGCGCGGCGAGGGCGAGGGCGTGACGCCAGACGTGCTGGAGGCGCTGGCGGGCGGTCCGGATCTGAAGACGCTGCCCGGGGTGGTCACCGCGACCGGCTCGGGTCCGCCTCCGCTGCTGCTCCGCGACCTGGAGCGCTACCGGCCCGCGAGATCGCTCGCCGGAAAGCGCCACCGCTACTTCATCGGCGAGCTCGATCCGTGCGCCTCGGTCGAGTTCACCCGCGGCTGTCCCTGGGACTGCGCCTTCTGCAGCGCCTGGACGTTCTACGGCCGCAGCTACCGCAAAGCCTCGCCCGAAGCCGTCGCCGCGGACCTGGCGCGCATCCGCGAGCCGAACGTCTTCATCGTCGACGACGTCGCCTTCATCCGGCCCGAGCACGGCATGGCCATCGCCGACGCGGTCGAGCGCCGCGGCATCCGCAAGCGCTACTATCTGGAGACGCGCGCCGACGTGCTGCTGCGCAACCGGGAGGTGTTCGAACGCTGGGTGAAGCTCGGCCTGCGCTACATGTTCCTCGGCATCGAGGCCATCGACGAAGAGGGACTGCGCCTCCATCGCAAGCGCGTCGCGCTGGGCGAGAACGAGCGTGCGCTCGAGGTGGCGCGCGAGCTCGGCATCGTGGTGGCCGTCAACATCATCGCCGACCCCGACTGGGACGAGCGGCGCTTCGCGATCGTGCGCGACTGGGCGCTCGCCATCCCCGAGATCGTCAACATGACGGTCAACACGCCATACCCCGGCACGGAGACGTGGCACACCGAGTCGCGACGCTTCACCACCCGCGACTACCGGCTCTTCGACGTCCAGCACGCCGTGCTGCCCACGCGCCTGCCGCTGCCGCAGTTCTACGGCGAGTTCGCCAAGACCATCGACGTCCTCAACCGCAAGCATCTCGGCTGGCGCGCGGTCTACGACATCTTCGGCATCGTCGTGCGCCTGCTCGCACACGGGCAGACCAACTTCGTCCGCATGCTGTGGAAGTTCGGCGACGTCTACAACGTCGACCGGCTGGTGGGCGACCACCAGCGTCCCGTGCGCTACCCGTTGCGACTGCCCCAGGTGACGGCGCCCACGCGGCCGTCGCACGACACGCTGTACGTGCATCACCCGACGGCGATCGCCGCCGGGCAGTGACGCGCTCGCGGTCCGTGATGCAGGTGGCGTGCTCGTTGCACGCCCACCGGCCATCGCCTTAGGAGCGGCGTGCGTGCTCGACACCGACTCGCTCGTGCTCCGTCTCGCCGTGGCCCTCGGCGCGGGACTTCTGATCGGACTCGAGCGGGAGCGCCGCAAGGGCACCGGGCGGTCGCGCGCCGCCGCCGGCGTCAGGACGTTCGCCCTGACCGCGCTGGCCGGAGCGCTCGGTCTGGAGATCGGCGGCGAACTCGTGCTGATGGCGGCCGCCGTTTTCGTTGCGCTCCTCACCGCGCTCGCTTACCAGCGCACCGCGAACGCCGATCCGGGCCTCACGACGGAGATGGCCCTTCTTGCGACACTGCTCCTGGGCGCGCTCGCGATGCGCGAGCCGGCAGTGGCGTCGGGGGCCGCGATCGTCGTCGCCATCCTCCTTGCCTCGCGCGACCGCCTGCATCGCTTCGTCCGGGGCACGCTCTCCGACCAGGAGGTGCACGACACTCTCCTGTTCGCCGCCGCGGCCCTCATCGTGCTTCCGCTGACGCCGGATCGGGCGGTCGGTCCATACGGCGCGTTCAATCCGCGCACGATCTGGCGGCTCGTCGTGCTGATCCTCGGCATCCAGGGCGCCGGGCACATCACCGTCCGTGCCCTGGGTGCGCGCTGGGGCCTTCCACTCGCGGGCTTCGCGTCCGGGTTCGTCTCCAGCTCGGCGACGATCGCGGCGTTCGGCGCGCGCGCGAGACGGGAGCGCGCGCTCATGGGCGCGGCCGTGGCCGGCGCGGTCCTCTCGACCCTCGCGACCGTCGTGCAGATGGTGTTGATTCTCTCGGCGGCGGCCCCCGGCGTCCTGAAGGCGACGGCGTGGCCCCTCGCCCTGGCGGGGATCGTCGCCGCCGGCTACGGCATCGCCTTCGCGATGCGTGGAGCGAGCCGCACGGCCGATCTCCCGGGCAAGCCCGGTCGCGCGTTCGACCTGCGAACGTCGCTCGCGTTCGCGGCAACGATCGCGGTGGTGCTCGGGGTGTCGGCGGTGTTGACCGACGTCCTGGGACAGAGCGGGCTCATCCTCGCGGCGGCGCTCGCCGGGTTCGCCGACGCGCACTCGCCCGGCATCTCGGTCGCCTCGCTCGCGAACGTCGGACGCATTCAGCCGGATGACGGCGTGCTGCCCATCCTCGCGGCGCTCACCACCAACACGATCACCAAGGTCGTCGTCGCCGTGAATTCCGGCGGCGCGCGCTTCGCCTGGCAGGTCATCCCGGGGTTGATCGCCGTCATCGTCGCGGCATGGGGCGGCCTGACGATCGCACACCTTCAGCGCTGAGGGGCGTGTCGCCTACCGCCAGTTGATCTGAGCAGCTGTCCGGCAATACCGTGTGCCCTCGCCAATCCTGCTTCGGGAGGACCCAGATGACGACTACTGCCGGCACGGGACTGCTGCTGCGTTCCACCGTGAAGAAGGAGAGCCTGCTCGAGCTGTCGCTCGCGGACGTGCCGATCCCCGAGCCGAAGCCCGACGAGGTCGTGGTGCGCGTCGAAGCGTCACCCATCAATCCGTCCGATCTCGGGCTCTTGTTCGGCGGCGCGGACATGAGCACCGCGCAAGCCTCGGGCACGCCGGACCGACCGGTCGTGACGGCGACGATCGGACCCGAGATGATGCGTGCCGCCGCCGCACGCATCGACCAGCCGATGTCCGTCGGCAACGAAGGCGCGGGCGTGGTGGTGGGCGCGGGATCGTCGCCTGCCGCGCAGGCCCTGCTCGGCAAGACCGTGGCCGTGATCGGCGGCGCGATGTACGCCCAGTACCGCACGATCAAGGCGGTCAACTGCCTGGTGCTGCCCGAGGGCACGACGCCCGCAGACGGCGCATCGTGTTTCGTCAATCCGCTGACGGCCATCGGCATGGTGGAGACCATGCGCCTCGAAGGCCACAAGGCGCTCGTGCACACGGCGGCGGCATCGAACCTCGGTCAGATGCTGGTCAAGCTCTGCAACGAGGAAGGGATCGGCCTCGTCAACGTCGTGCGCAAGCCGGAGCAGCGGACGCTTCTGAGCTCGATCGGCGCAAAGCACGTCTGCAACATGACCGTGCCGACGTTCATGGACGATCTGACCAACGCCCTCGTCGAAACCGGCGCAACCATCGCCTTCGATGCGATCGGCGGCGGCAAGCAGGCCAGTCAGATACTGACCTGCATGGAACGCGCCGCCAACAGAACGGCCAAGGAATACAGCCGTTACGGGTCGACGACCCACAAGCAGGTCTACATCTACGGCGGACTCGATCGTGGACCGACGGAACTCAGTCGTGCCTTCGGCATGGCGTGGGGTCTCGGCGGCTGGCTCCTGACGTCGTTCCTGCAGAAGGTCGGGCCCGAGGCGGCACAGAAGCTGCGCGAGCGGGTGGCGCGCGAGATCAAGACGACCTTCGCGAGCAAGTACACCAAGGAAGTTTCGCTTGCCGAAGCGCTGCAGCTCGAGGAGATCGCGGTGTACGGCAAGCAGGCGACCGGCGAGAAATACCTCATCAACCCGAACAAGGGTCTCCGCTGAGATCGAGCGACGCGTCCAGCCGGGGCGTCGCGCCCATCAGGGGTACGCTCGCGGCGTTCGTGGACGAGATCGAGCTGAAGGCAGCTCGTCTCCTCACGGGAGCGTTTCTTCACCAGGGGTCGCTCTCGGCGCGGTGATGGCGGTGTCAGCAGGAGGCTCCCGCTACTGGCCGAGATGCGCCAGCGTGTAGCGGAGCGGAGTGCTGGAGACCCTGATCAGCCCCTGGAAGGGCTGGTTCATCTCCAGGATGATGAGAATCGCACCCGAGACGGACAGCGCCGAGACGCACAGGACCGCGATCACCGTGACATTGCGGGGCGCAAAGAGGCCGAAGCTCGCGAAGAGTGCCGCGAGCCAGAAGACCAGGACCACGAGCAACGGGGTCTGGATGGCGGTGCCCGCCTGCTGCCCGAACATCAGCCAGCGGGTTTGCATCACGTTCCCGGCGATCTGCAGCGCGCGCGACTGGAGCCCGCGCTGGGCGTCGTTCTGCGGCGAGAGATCACGTATCCCGTCCTCGATTCCTTCCACCGCAGGCGTGGCCTCCGAGGTGTCGACCCTCGCCTCGGCGCCGTTCTCGGGCCAGGTTGCGGCGAGCTTGTAAGCGACCGCCCGCCGGACCTGATCGCGGATGCTCTTGGTCTCGGGTCCGTAGTGCGCCAGCGTCCTGTCGAGCAGGATGATGTTGGCGGCACTCTGCTTGAGCTCGGCATCCTGGGTCTCGAACGCGCCCTTCGCCGAGCCGGTGAGCAACCCGAGGACCAGCGCCGCCATGGTCGCGATCAGGCCCATCCCCAGCTTCACGACGTCCTTCGACTCCTGACTGAGGTGATGCTCGGGCAAGATGGTCCGGAAGAACATCCCGAGCAGCGCTCCGCCGAAGATGCACACGAAGGCGATCCCCGCGATGGCCAGTGAGCTCATGCTGTCTCCCCGCGACTGAAACTAGGCTGGTGCGGCGAGTGGCTTCCGCCGGGAACGTAGTAGACGAAGAACGGCTGGTCGGGCGCCGCGGCGCTGAGCTGCTTCATGTACTCGATCGCCTTCGTCCGCCATGTCGGTGGTGAGCTTGTATCCGGGCTTCCCCAGCCAGGGAAAGGTCTGGGTGTGATCAAGGAACAGATACGGCTCCCACCGTCGGTCTCACCGCCCATGAAGCCGTAGAAGCACTGGAAGCCCATCCCCGACGGCCATTGGGGCGGGGTCCCCCGCCACCTTCGTGCCCGGCCGCGGCGGGCTCACGTGCGGCGAAGCACGACTTCCATCTGAGAGAAGGTGAAGACGTTGGCCCGGTCCGGCGACCCGTCGCCGACCTGGCGGTAGCGGTCGAGCACCTCGTTGATGAAGGCCCCATGGCGATGCGGCGGAAGCAGCCGTGTCCATTCGACGAACGTCGCTTCGCCGAAGTGGACGAACGCCTCGCGCGACGCGAAGTCCCACTCCTCCTGTTGCACGTCCAGGCGCTCGACGCGGAGGCCGCTGCCCTCGGCGAGCGCGCGGTATTCGTCCGGCGTGAGGTGGAGGTACGGCGGACGGTGGTCGGAGAAGTACGGCGCCCACGGAGGCGCGCGCCGGGTGTCCTCGATCACGTCCTCGAGCGACCTGCGCGCGCCTCGCGACACGAGACGCAGGTGGGTGCGTCCCGACGCCACGAGCGCCGCGCGAATACCGTGTAGCGCCGCGGCCTGATCGCGCACCCAGTGCAGGCAGTTGAACGACACGATCAGGTCGAATTGGTCCGCGAAGGATAGCTGCGCCGCGTCCGCGACCTGGAACGCCAGGTTCGGATGCGCCGCCGTCGGGAACGTCCGCGCAGCAAACGCGATCATCGCGTGCGATGCGTCGACCCCCGTCACCGAGCCGCGCGGCAGTCGCCGGGCGATCTCGGACGTCACCCTGCCGTCGCCGCAGCCGAGGTCGAGGACGCGCTCGTCACCGTCGAGCCGCAAACCACGGAGGCTCTTCTCCGCCAGCCACTGCTGAAGCGCCGAGACCCGGGTGTAGGCTTGCGCGTCCCACTCGGTCACGGACTGCAGATATCCCCGCTCGCGCGTCCAAAGTAGTGGGCATCCGTGCGTTCGCGTCGGACTCGATCAGCGCGAAGCCGTTCAGACCCGTGCACAGGACCACCGCTGCGGGGCCGCGGCGACCTCGACCACGGCGCGGGTCGGAGGGGTATACCTTCCCACACGTGCTTCTCGCAGCCGGAGCATGACGCCAACGTGAAGTCACGACGTGGCACGCGAGCCGGGCAAGCGCTTGGCGCACCGCGGGCAGCGCGTCGCGCTGGTAGCGCGCCCATGCGGTCTCGGCCGTCGTCAGGCGGACATCGGCAAGGTGAACCTGTCGCACGATCTCCTGCCGGAGGCGGTCCGTTTCGGCCTCGGCGCCGACTGCATTTGCCCGCAGGGCCGACTCGGTGCCTTGCTGCCGGTTCCAGAGCGGGAGCGGGACGGACAGCTCGGCGCCGGCGATCCGCTCGTCTCCGACCTCCTGCCGCACGAAGCCGCGCACGGTCACGTTCGGAATCTCGCCCTCGCGATGCACGAGATCGGCGGCGGACTCGAGGCGCCGGCGCTCCGCCGCGGCGCCGAGCACGTCCGGTCGAGCCGCGAGCGCCCGCTCGACCAGGACGGCGAGTGGGCGAGCTGGCATTGCAACGTCCGCGTCGACGTCCGTGACCGCCAGCTCGGCGACCTCCTCGATGCCCAGCGCCGCCCCCAGACGTGTGGCCGCGCGCACGCGCTCGGTCTGGGCGACGGCTCTCGCCTGCTCCCGTCGCGCCGCCTCGACGGTGGCGAGGTCGACGTCGATCCCTGCGACGTCACCGGCGGCACGCCGCCGGCGGGCGGTGTCGAGCAGCCCGTTCGCCAGCGTCGCGGCGTCGTCGGCGAGGGCGCCCCGGCGATCGGCGGCGGCGAGGCCGAAGAATGCGCGACGGACTTCGCCGTCGACCGTTCGCTGCCTGTCGACGAGCAGCGACTTGGTGCGCGACACGTCGTGATCCGCGGCGGCGATACGGATCTTGCGCTGCGCGCCGATCTCGACCTCCTGCTCGAGGGATATGCCGCGATCGACGAACAAAGCGCTCCCAACCGAATGCGCCGCGCCCTCGGCCCAGAGCACCGGGTTGGTCGGCCACAGCTCGGCCTGGCGGTGCCGGCCTTGCGCGGCCACGACGTCGGCTGCCGCCATGTGCAGCGTGGGATTTCGTGCGTGCGCGAGCGCGAGGGCCCGGGCGAGGTCGACCACCAGCGCCCGTGCCGGCGCGGCGATGAGCAGCGTCGAGACGGCCAGGAGACACGAGCACGCCCGCGGCCGGGTGATCCCGGCTCTACCGTGCATCCGGGGCGAGGCTAGCTGACCCGCGATGACGTCAAGATGAAGGGCGCTTCAGACGATACCAGCGGCAGCAGTACGGTCGCGATCACACCGCCCTCGGGTTTCGCGATCAGTGTGACGCGGCCTCCGTGCCGGGACGCGATCTCCTGAACGAGTGCCAGTCCGAGCCCGGAGCCGCCGGTGGCAGCTCCTTTGCGAAATCGTTCGAACACCTTGCTCAATTCGCCCGCTGCGATCCCCGGCCCGCAATCCTCGATCTCCAGGGCTGCCAGGCCGTCGCGGGTGCTCAGGACGATCTGGATCGGTGTGCCTTCGGGGGTGTGGCGAAACGCGTTGTCGACGAGATTCAGCACGACCCGCTTGAGCAGGGAAGGGACGCCGCGCAGCGTAACGGGCGTCGGCGCAGCGTGTGTGAAGGCCCGGTGCTGCTCCTCTGCGATCGGTGCGAGGGATTCGGCGACCTCGTGCACCAGCACGTCGAACCGGACCAGCTCCGTGTCGCGTGTGAGGCTCGGCGCGTCACTTTCGACCGCGCTGAGCGTGAGCAGATCCTCGCCGAGGCGTTGAAGCCGCTCGGTTTGCTCGAGAGCGTCCACCAGACCGGCACGGTGCTCCTCGAGCGTCGTCGCCCGGGCGATGGCGGCCTCGAGGTAGGCACGCAGAGCCGCCACCGGCGTTCGCAGCTCATGCGCGGCGTCGGCAGTGAAGCGCCTGAGGTGCGTCACCGCGGACTCGAGTCGTCCGAGCATGCGATTGAGCACGTCCACGACCCGATTGACCTCGCTGGTCGGCCGCGCAGCCAATCGCCGATCGAGGGAGCCGGCTTCGATGGTCTCGAGCTCGGTGGCGAGACGGTTGAGGTCGAAGGTCGCGCGTGAGCTGACCGCCCACGCCAGGGCGGTGAGCAGCGCGATCAGGCCGAGCGCCGTGGTGCCGATCGCCGCCTTCGCCCGGCGACAGAGTGCGGCCTGGCTGCCCGCGCGAACGCCGAGAACCACCCATCCTCCGCTCGTCCCTGGCGTCCACGCCACGCGGTGCAGGCCGGGTCCCTCTCCCACCGTGAGCAGTTGGAGGCCGCTCAGCTGCTTCGGGCGCCGTCCGGCGACCAACGGGGGCACGGTCCGGAAGCTGGCGATCACGTTGTGGTCCGCCCCGACGACCCGGACGAACTTCCCGGGACCGAGATCCGGCTCCGCCCCGATCGTCCGTACCGCCTCCGCGAGCCGGCCAGCGGGCAGATCGACGAGCGCCGCGAGCGTCGTCGCCTCCTCGGCAAGGCCCGCATCCAGCGGTGCCCAGACGGCGTGCTCGACGAGCAGCGTGAGGGCCCAGGCGAAGGCGCCGACCGCCAGCGCAGCGACGCCGGAGAACACCAGGGTGAGGCGTCCCCGCAGGCTCCGCGGCAACACGCTCACGGCTCCCGCTCGCCGAGCCGAAAGCCCGCCCCCCGCACGGTGTGCAGCAGCGGAGGCGACCCGGGGAGATCGAGCTTTCGCCGAAGCCGGCTCACGTGAACGTCCACGAGGTTCGAGAGTCCCTCGTAGCTCGAATCCCAGCAGCTCTCGAGCAGCATCGTCCGGGTGATGAGCTCTCCCGCGTGACGCATGAAGTACTCGAGGATCGCGAACTCCTTGGTCGTGAGCACGAGGATCCGCCCCTGACGACGCACCTCGAAGCGCGCCGGGTCGAGCTCCAGGTCGCTGACGCGCAGGATGGTGGACGCGACCGGCACCCCGCGTCGCAGCAGCGCGCGCAGGCGAGCGAGGAGCTCCGGGAACGCAAACGGCTTCTGCAGATAGTCGTCGGCGCCGGCGTCGAGGCCCGCGACGCGGTCGGCGACGTCGCCGCGTGCCGTGAGAACGAGCACGGGTATCGCGAGCTCCCGCTCCCGGATGTGATGCAACACCGTGAGCCCGTCACCGTCCGGCAGGCCGCGGTCGAGGATCAGCACGTCGTACTCGCCGAGCCGCAGCAGGCCGAGGCACTCGCCGGCGCTGCCCGCCGTGTCGACGGCGAACCCGGCGCCACGCAGCCCCCGCGCCACGGCGGCGACCAGCGCCGCGTCGTCCTCGACGAGGAGCAGCTTCATCGCACGCTACGGATTGGAATCGACCCGCATCCTGCGCCCTCGGCGATTCATGACCTGCCCGTGGGCGATTCGCATCGCCGCCCAGGGTAGCGCTGGGATCGTGAAGCGGCGGTGAAGCCCGAAATCGGCCGCGGCGATGCCGAGCCGAGCGGAAGGCAGCGTCGGACGCCAGCAACGGCCTCGACGACCGCCCTGGCGGCGTGCCGCTAGTTGATCACGTTGTGGCCGCGGTTCCGCATGCAGGTGCGGAACGCCGACTGGTAGTTCTGGTCGGCTTCGATGCCCTGGTAGGTGCCGCCGCCGAGGCCCCCGGCCGCCGCGCCGATCGCGGCACCTTTGCCAGCGTTGCCGGACGCGGCGCCGATGGCTGCGCCCGAGGCTGCGCCGATGAGGCCGCCCACCACGCCGCCGGTGGCGGCCTGGGCGGCGGTACCACCGGACGCCTGGCGTGCCAGCTCGCGGCAGTCCGCTTCGTCACGGCTCAGATACGCGGCATTGGGGTCGCCCATCGGGTCCACCACGGGCCGGTAGCCGCCGTACTCGGCACAACCCACGCTGGCGAGCGCCGCGCCCAACAACAACATCCTGACAGTCCTCGGCATCTGGTCCCTCCCTGTCACCGTCAACATCGTAAGCTTGTCAGAGTCACTATCCAGGTCAAGGCCTGACGCCCGGCCGGCGTCGCCGGGGTAGGCACACCGCCAGGCGATGAGATACAGAAGGCGCCATGGGTGATCTCTTCTCCATCGCGAACAAGGTGGCGCTGGTCACGGGCGGATCGCGCGGCATCGGCCTGATGATCGCGCGCGGCTACGTGGAGGCCGGGGCGAAGGTCTACGTCTCGTCGCGCAAGCAGGACGCATGCGAGAAGGTTGCGGCGGAGCTCTCCCGCGTCGGAACCTGCATTCCGCTCGCGGCCGACTGTGGAACCCGGGCGGGATGCGACGGGCTCGGCAAAGCGCTCGCCGAGCGCGAGCCGGCGCTCCACATCCTGGTCAACAATGCCGGCGCCAACTGGGGCGCGCCGCTGCTCGAGTATCCCGACGAGGCGTGGGACAAGGTGCTCGCCCTGAACGTCAAGGCAATCTTCCACTTGACCCGCGCCTGCCTGTCGATGCTGAAGCAGGCCGCGGCGCCGGGCGATCCGGCGCGGGTGATCAACATCGGCTCGATCGACGGACTCCACGTCCCGCTGCTCGAGACCTACGCCTACTCGGCGAGCAAGGCGGCCGTGCACCACCTGAGCCGCACCCTGGCCGTGCGCCTCGCTCCCGACAACATCACCGTGAACGCCGTGGCGCCGGGACCATTCGAGAGCAAGATGATGCACGAGACGCTCGAGCGCTTCCGGGACGCGATCGTCGGCACCTGCCCGCTGGGACGCATCGGCGAGCCGGACGACATGGCCGGAGTAGCCATCTACCTCGCCTCGCGCGCCGGGGCCTACGTCACCGGAGCGGTCATCCCGGTCGACGGGGGCATCACGGTGCGGCCCTAGCGAAGCGCTCCGAGGAGGCTTGAAGCGGCGACGGCGACGGGCTGTCGAAGCTGATGCCCGCCGCCGCCGCCATCGGATGCCCGCCCGTGATTCGCGGCACGCTCGCGGACGAACATCCGACATCAGCGACGACGTGATGACCCCGCGGGGTGTGTCACCGCGAACGCGGCGTGCGACCCGACTTGCGATGTGCCGGGGCCAGCCGTACGAACGAGGCGTATGCGAGTCCGCCTCGACTACGGCCGCAGCGGCCTCGAGGTGGATCTCCCCGAGGAGATCCATCCCCTCCTGATCCGGCGCCCCGGCGTGGCGCCGCTCGACGATCCCGCCGGGGCCGTGCGCGAGGCCTGTGCACGGCCGATCGGCACGCCGTCGCTCACCGAGCTGGCGCGCGGGCGGCGGAGCGCGGTGGTTGTGATCTCGGACCGGACGCGTCCGATTCCCTACGCGGTCGTCCTGCCGCCGCTTCTGGACGCCCTGGAGTCGGGCGGGATCGCCCGCGACCGCATCGAGATCCTGGTCGCCACCGGCCTCCATCGCCCGTGCACCGCCGAGGAGCTCGTCGAGATGGCGGGCGCGGAGGTCGTGGCGCGCTACCGCTGGCGCAACCACGCCGCGCGATCGGTGGAAGAGCACGCGCATCTCGGCCGCACGAGTCAGGGCACCGAGATGCTCATCGACCGCGGCTACCTCGACGCCGAGCTGAAGGTCATCACCGGGCTCATCGAGCCGCACCTGATGGCCGGGTACTCGGGCGGAGCGAAGGCCGTGGCGACGGGTATCGCGGCCACCGACACCATCCGCCGCACGCACGGCCCCGACATGCTCGAGGCCGAGGTGGGTCCGGGCATCGTCGAGGACAATCCCTTCCGTGCCGACCTGCTCGAGGTCGCGCGCCGGGCCGGCGTCGACTTCCTGCTGAACGTCACCACCGATCGCCAGCGGCGCCTCACCGGAGTCTTTGCGGGCGAGCTGGAGCAGGCGCACGCCGCGGGGATGGCCGCCGTCGAGCGCCACGTGCGCGTCGATCTACCCGCGCCGGTCGACGTCGTGGTGACCTCCGCGGGCGGCCATCCGCTCGACCTCACCTTCTACCAGGCGATCAAGGGGCCCGTGGCCGCGCTCAACCTGATCCGGCGCGGCGGGACGGTGATCCTCGCCGCTTCGATGGGGGAGGGCCTCGGGAGCGCCGACTTCCAGCGCCTGCTCGACCGCCTGCGCACCGGAGAGAGCGCCATGCCGCTCCTCACCTCGCCGGGCTTCTTCTGCATCGATCAGTGGATGGTGCAGCACCTCGACCAGGTGCTGCGGCAGGTCGCGCTGCAGGTGGTCTCCGACGGGCTTCCGCCCGAGGCGCTGCGTGGGTTGCCGCTCGGACGTGCGGACAGCGTCGAGGAGGCGGTAGCGGACGCGCTGCGACGACACGGCCCGCACGCGCGCGTCGCCGTCATCCCGGAGGGCCCGTACGTCCTGCCGACCGTCCGGGGACGCATGCTGCCCCTCGGCCGCGGCGCGCACGACGCGGCGGCCTGACGATCGCAGACGCCGCATCGTGCGGGTCGTGGAAGATCAGTCGTAGGTCAGTCGAGGAACGCGCCGCTGGCGGAGCCGCCGCCGCTGCCCGGCTCGGCCGGGCATGCCGCGGGAGCGGGCGCCTTGCGCTCTCCCTTGAAGAGACCGGGGTGATCGGACTTCGCCGTCGGCTGGGGGCCGTCCTTCGCGAGCGCGGGCACGTCCGAGCACCATCCATCCGTGTTGCCCAGCCGCAGACGCACCGCGACGCTGCCCTGGGCGGGCTCGTCGAGGGTGTAGCCCCAGCCTCCCTTGCCGCTCTTCAGCGTGATCTGGTCCTGCTTCACGACCACCGACTTGATCGGTCCCATGGGGTCCTTGAAACGCCAGCCCTTGAGCGTGGAGCCGCCGACACGGCTCCAGCCGGTCGCCGGAAGCTCGACCACGACGTCGTCGGTGGTGAGGCCCGCCGAGTTGTAGACCTTCAGCACCGCGCCGCCCACGGTCGGATCGCCGATGCTGCCCGCCGGCGGGAGCACGATGCGCTCGGGCTCCGGGGCGTCCTTGGTCGACGACTTGAAGGAGATCTTGCGCTTCGCGGCGGTGCCGGCGTCCTTCATCGTGAGCGACTTTGCGGAGACGAGCGCGGGCGCCGCGCCCGGGAAGCTGGCGGGATCGGCAGGGTCCTTCGCGTCGTCGAGCTCGTCGCGATCGAGGAAACCGTCTCCGTCGCGGTCGATGCCGAGACGGGTGCCCGAGCCCGGGGGCGCGCAGGTGTAGGTGAGCGTCTGGCCGGCCGCGGTCCCGACGGCGCGCAGCTCCGTGTCGGTCTTCACCGGCTCGGCCGCGCGGTCGGAGGCGAAGGTGCCGCCGGTGAGGCGGACCCAGCCGCGGGCCTCACCCGCCGCGATACCCTTCACCACCACGTCGCACTCGCCCTGCGTCGCGCGCGCCTCGAGCAGGTCGATGCGCGTTCCGACGTCGGAGCCGCTGCTCGCGTCGAGCGTGATCTGCTGGCCCACGATGGGCGCGAGGTTGCTGTCGAACGCGAGCAGGAACTGCTCGACGTCGCGCCGCTGCTGGTCGTTCTGGAAGCCGACGCCGGGGCCCCCGATCTGGTCGTTGCGGAAGACGTCCGCGTTGAGGAAGCGGAAGAGGGTGTCGACCGAGCCGTCGTGCAGGTAGCCGAAGCCGCGGATCTGCGGGCCCTGGAAGGGCAGGTCGAGCGGCGTGACGCCCGCGACGTCGAGGTCCCCGAACTTGCCGACCTTCTGGTAGAGGTTCCGCAGGTGCGGGATCTTCACGATCTGCTCCTCGTTCTCGAAGCTGGCATGGCCGTCCGTGCCGAAGTGACCGAGCCCCGGCTCGAGCCGGTGGCAGCCCTCGCAGGTGAAGCCGAACGGGATGCCCTGGAACGAGCCCGCGAGTCCGTCCGCGAGGCGGGGTCCGAGGAAGAACGTCTGACCGCGGGTCTCGGAGGCCGTGAGCGTGTTGTCGAGCGCACGGACCGGGTTCGGCGGCAGGGTGATCTGGAGCGCGAAGTCGGTGAACTTCTGCATGTCGGTGGGATCGATCTCGCTCTCCCGGCCGAGCAGGTTCGGGAAGGCCACGTTGAAGTTGTTGAACGAGACGACCTCGTCGAACGCCGATGCCGCCGTGCCGGGCGGGTTGGCGCGGTCGCCGCGCCAGTGCATCGCCCCGCTGCCCAGGAGCCCGCGCAGGGTCTGCGTCGTCATGGGTCCCTTCATGGGATGGAAGTCGGCCACCTGGCCCGTTCCGTTGATCGGGGTCGGCAGGTGGATGACGTTGAGGGTGATCGCGAGCTCGAGGTTGATCGGGATGGGATTGTTCTTCACGTCGTCGTCGGGATTGCCGAGATCCCAGGCGAGGTCGTCCATGTCCCCGAAGGTGTGGCAGCTGGCGCATGACGCCTCGCCGTTGCTCGACGTGCTGGCGGCGTCGTAGAGGAACGGCCGTCCCGCGACCACGGAGGACGGCTCCGGATTGTACAGCGGCGCCCGCTGGGTCTCCCCGTGGGTCCCGAGATCGACGACCGACACGGTGTTGTCGAAGCGGGTGAGGACGTAGAGCCGGTTGCGCGCCGAGTCGAGGACGAGGCCGCTCGGACCGCCGCCCGTCAGCGAGATGTAGCTGGCGCTGTCGGCGACCGGGTCGAACGTGTCGCCCTCGAGTGCCGCGGTGCCGAAGACGCCGATCTTGCCGGAGCCGAACGCCGCGACGTACAGCGTGCCGCCGTCCGGCGACACCGCCATGCCGACCGGCATCGAGAGGCTGTGGTCCTTGACTCCCGCGGGTGCGGGCAGCTGCGAGTAGTCGATGTGCTTGTTCAGGTGACGCGGCGCCACGCCGCTACCGGAGAGGACGGTGATGCGCGATTCGGCGAGATGACCCTGCACGGTGCTGCCGCCGAAGATGCCCGGCCCCTCGAAGCGGACCTCGTTGCGGGCTTCGGTGTTGGACACGTAGACCTTGCCGCTCACCGGATTGACGCTCATGTTGAACAGCGTCGTGCCGACGCCGCTGAACGCCGTGCCCGGCACGAGCGAGGTCGCGTCGATCGCGAACACGTCCTCGTCGGGCAGGTCGAACTGGACCGCGGGACTCCAGTCGCGGCCGAGCGGATCCTTCCAGGTCCCGGTCGCGGGATCGAAGCGCACGATCAGCCCGGTCTCCGGCGCGCGGGCGCCGGCGTGGTCGGTCCCCGGGCCCGGCAACCCGCCCGGCAGCGTGACGCCGTCCACGACGCACGGCGCGGCGGCCGTGAAGCCGTCGCACACCGCCGGCTCCGGGATCACGGTCGTCTGGTTGCCCGACTTGAAGACGGCGGCGTAGACGGTCCCGCCGTTCGGGCTCACGGCCAGGGCGCGGGGCGTGTCGCCGAACAGCGTCACGATGCGGATCGGAGCGCCGCCGAACGCGGTCCCGGGCGCGTTCGCATCGAAGACCCAGACGTCGGCCCGGCCGACGCCGGGGGTGGTGAGCTGCGGATCGCCCGCTCCGGGCACCGCCGCCAGCGATGGATCGATCCGCTGCTGTCCCCGATGCGCCGTCGTGATGAACGCGCGGTTGCCACCCGGACCGGCGAAGACGATGTCGCGCGGCTCGTCGCCCACCAGCAGGGTGCGCACGACGCGCGGCGGGTCGGCGGCGACGTCGACGACGCTGACGCTGTCGGAGAGGTGGTTCACCACCCAGACCTCGCTCGCCGACCGTGCCGCCACGGCCACGGGTTCCATGCCGACCGGTACCGTGGCTCGGTGCGTCAAGCCCGCGGCGCCGACGTCGAAGATCTCGAGCCGGTCATCCGGCGTGTCGACCGCGAACAGCCGCTTGCCGTCGGGAGACAGGGCGAGGGGCCGCACCTGTCCGCTCTCGAAGGTGACGAAATCCGCACCCCCTGCGGCGCTGGCGAGGAACGCGAGCGCAAGGGTGACGGGACCGAAGAGGCGGCGAATCGTTACCGGCATCACGGGTACCTCCCTGCTGGTCGAAGGCTGGGCGTCCCGAACGCTACCCACCGGGGGGATGGCGTCAACGGAAACGGCGCAACTGGCAGTCCGAGCGTCCGAACGGTCGCAGGGCCGTCGCGTCCACGAGGCCTCGAGGGCCGGTCTTGGCGGCCTCGACACGCCTTTTTGCTTGACGACCGCCGGCGTATCCCGTACGCCCCGGAAGGTCACATCTCGCGTCGAGGGGGAGGGTCGAGATGCGCCCCAGCGTATCCTGTATCGCGGCCTGTCTGGCCGTCGCCGTGCTCGCCCCACGCTCGGGGCTCGCCGGGCAGACCAAGGACCAGCAGTCCTGCGTCAACGACATGAACAAGTTCGGCGAGCGCGTCGCCAAGAGCCAGGACGGCGCCGGCCTTGACTGCATCAAGAACGCCGGCCGCGGGATCCTCTTCCGGCTCGGGATCCCGCCGCAGGCGCAGACCGCGCAGGCGTGCCTGACCAACGACGTCGGCGGCAAGGTCGCGAAGGCCACCACGAAGCTCCAGGAGCGCGACGCGAGCAAGTGCCTCGAGACGCCGGAGCAGCTCCCGCCGTTCGGGTACGCGGGCGCCGCCGCGACCGATGCCGCGGCACGTGCGGCCGCGCTCGGCATCATCGCGGGCCTCTTCGGAGCGGACCTCGACGCTGCGATCGTCTCCGACGACGCCGACCAGGACGGGGCGCGCTGTCAGAGCGAGGTGGCGCGCTACACCACCGACCTCTTCGAGAGCATCTGGAAAGAGGCGCTCAAGGCCAAGAAGAACGGCCTCAGCGGCTCGGGGCGGTTGACCGGCAGCGATCCGCACGCCCCCGTCGGCTCGGCGGCCGAGCTCGCCGGCGAGCTGGTCGCGGCGATCCAGGGCGACGAGCGCGGCAAGATCGCCAAGGCGGCGCTCAAGCTGCACGACAAGACCGTGCAGCGCTGCACCGGGACGGTCACGCCGGTCGCGCAGATGTTCCTCGGCTCCTGCGGCACCGCGGCCACCCTCGACGACCTGGCTGCCTGCGCCGAAGGCGTCGCGCGCGGCGCGTTCTACCAGTCGCTGGCCGGCTTCGACGCGCTGACGTTCGACTGCGATCTCACCGACAACGGTGCCACCGACCTGTCCTGCGAATCGGCGGAGCTGCGCGAGCACGTGCTCGATCGCCTCGGCTACGGGCCCGATGCCTGGTCGCGCGCCCGCATCCAGACGCTCGGCGTGCACGACTACATCGAGGAGCAGCTCTCGCCGCAGGCGATCGACGACGCCGCGCTCGATGCGCTGCTCGCCGCCTTCCCGAGCTTGACGCAGACGTTCCTGCAGCTGCGGGCGAACTACGACAACAATCCCACCCCGCCCGTGCTGCCGCTCGCCAACATCGCCAAGGAGCTGAAGCAGGCGAAGGTGCTGCGCGCCGTGGCCACCCACCGCCAGCTCGCCGAGGTGCTGGTGGACTTCTGGCAGAACCATTTCAACGTGGCGGCGGGCAGCAGCCAGCGGACCAAGTACGACATCAGCCCGTACGACCGGCTGACCATCCGGCCCAACGTGCTCGGCACGTTCGAGGACCTGCTCCTGGCCGACGCGAAGTCGCCGGCGATGGGCGACTTTCTCGACAACCGGCTGAACAAGGTGAACGGCATCAACGAGAACTACGCTCGCGAGGTCCTCGAGCTGCACACCGTGAGCGTGAACGGGCCCTACACGGAAGCGGACATCCCGGAGCTGGCGCGCTGCTTCACCGGCTGGAAGGAGAACTACAACAACGCGGACGCCTTCCAGTTCGCCGCCAACCTGCACGACCAGGGCTCGAAGACGGTGATGGGGGTCCAGATCCCACCCAACGGCGGGATGCAGGACGGCCTCACCATGATCGACTTCCTCGCCCATCACGCGAGCACCGCGCAGTTCATCAGCCGCAAGCTGACCATCCGCTTCGTCTCCGAGACGCCGCCGCAGCGGCTGGTCGACGAGGCGGCGGGGGTGTTCCTCGGCTCGGGCGGAGATCTCCGTGCCGTGCTCGAGACCATCTTTCTGTCGCCCGAGTTCCTGTCGTCGCCGCAGTACCGGCACGCCAAGTCGAAGCGGCCGCTCGTCTTCTACGCCAGCCTGGCGCGGGCGCTCGGCGCCGCTCCGGCGCAGCTCAACAGCAATCAGCTGCGCAACCGGGTGGCGGACATGGGCGAGGACCTCTACGACGCCGGCCCGCCGACCGGCTATCCCGACGTCTCGAGCTTCTGGTTCTCGCCCGGCACGGCCGTGAAACGTTTCAACGACGCGGAGGCCGCGAGCCGGGGCTCCTACGGGCTCGTGTACACGTATCCGATCAGCGGGGGCACCTCGGTCCAGGTGACGGATGCCCTGGCCGGCATGCTGTTCGTCGCGCCGGTCTCCTCGGCGACCCGCGATGCGACCATCGGCTTCCTCGACGTGCTGCCGGAGCCGGTGGCGACGAAGCGCGTCCAGCAGGCGGCCGCGGTGCTCCTCTCGAGCCCCGAGTTCCTGTCCCACTGAGCAGAGGGAGAAGGGCGATGATGCTCACGCGCAGACAGCTGCTCCACTCGACCGCCGTCGGCATGACGGCGTTCCTCCTCCCGCCCTGGCTGCGATCGGCGCGGGCCGCGGGCACCGATCCGGTCCTGGTGTCGATCTTCCAGCGCGGCGCCGCCGACGGGCTCAATACCGTGGTGCCGGCCGGCGATCCCTTCTACTACTCGAGCCGGGCGACCATCCAGGTGGCGCCGGGGAGCGAGCTGCCGCTCGACTCCTTCTTCGGCCTGAACCCCGCCTTCGGCGATCTCCTGGACCTCTACCAGGGGGGCGATCTCTGCTTCCTCCACGCGGCCGGCAGCACCGATGCGTCGCGTTCGCACTTCGATGCGCAGGACTTCATGGACCGTGCGGCGCCGGGCAACAAGTCGGTCGTCGACGGCTGGCTGAATCGCTACCTCGGAGTCGCCGGCCTGAGCGACCCGATCGCCGGGATCAGCATCTCGAACGCCACGGCGAAGTCGCTGGCCGGGGCGGCGCCCTCGCTCGCCTTCGAGTCGATCGCGGGCTTCACGCTGACCGGCAACTGGGCGACCGAGCGACGGGCCGCGCTCGACGTCCGCTACGGCCTGCTCGCCGGCACCTTGATGGGTGACAAGGTGATCGACGCGTTCGAGGCCATCGATCTGGTGGACTCGGTCGACACCACGACCAGCGTGGTCTACCCGGCGGGCGACCTGGGATCGGCGCTGAAGGACGCGGCCGCGCTGGTGAAGGGCAACATCGGCGTGCGCGTCATCGCCATCAGCATCGGCGGCTGGGATCACCACACGAACCTCGTCGTCCAGCTGGGTGATCTCGGGATGGAGCTGGCGGGCTGCCTGAAGGCGTTCCACGACGACCTGGGCTCCGACCTCGGCCGCACGCTCACGCTCGTCATGACCGAGTTCGGACGGCGCGTCGATCAGAACGGTGGGGGTGGTACCGACCACGGCCATGGCGGGGTCATGATGGCCATGGGCGGCGGCATCGCCGGTGGCCGCGTGATCGTTCGCGACGGGACGTGGCCGGGGCTCGCGCCCGCGAACCGCTTCATCGGCCAGGACCTCCAGGTGACCACGGACTTCCGCGACGTGTTCGCCGAGGCGCTCGACCGCCACATGGGCACGGCGGTGTCGCAGCTCGGTCCGGTCTTCCCTTCCTACTCGCCGAGCGCTGCGAAGTTCCCGGGACTCTACGCCTGACGCTGCGCCGGGCTGAGGCGCCGCGATTCGCCGCCGGCGGCGGCTTTGTGTGGCCCCTTGAGCCCCCTCGATGTGTCGCCCGGACCCTGGAGCTTTCGGACATTTCATTCGCTGAGCGACTTCCAGCGAAACACCAAGGAACATCTACGTGAGATGGAACGGACGGGAAACCCGCGGGTGCTGACCGTCAACGGCAAAGCGCGGGTAGTCGTGCAGGATGCTCGGTCGTATCAGCGGTTGCTCCGGAAGGTCGAGGAGGCGGACGCCATTCTCACCCTGCGCGGCCGTCTTGCATCGCTTCGGCGGGAGAAAAAGGGTCGTGATCTCTTCGAGGTGCTTGAGGAGCTGGGGGAGGGGGAACGCGTGCGGCGGCCTCGGAGGAGATGAGATATCGTGTTCGCCTGCATCCCGGCGGGTCGAAGGTCGGAGACCCCGAACGGTGACGACCATCCGTGCGGTGTATTTCGCAGCGCTAATCGAGGCCGTTCCACACCGGCGAGGCGCCCGCCGCCGGCATCGATCCTCTCTCGAACAGCGCGTCGGGCAGGTCGACCCCGTAGCGCAGATTGCTGACGACGATCTCGCTCGCGCCGCCGCTCTGCTTGTCCTGCATCTTGACCCGCGTCGCGACCGGCTGGCCGTCGATGGTGGTGACGTCCTGGAAGGTCTCCACCTTCCAGAGCTGACCCGCCGGGTCGTAGTAGTCGCGCTCGAGCGGCAGGCTGGTGGCGGGATCGATCCAGGCCACGATCTTCGAGTAGTACCAGGGACTCTCCGGCGTCTGCTCGATCTTGAAGGCGTCCTTGCCGGCGTGCTTCTCGCTGCCGATCAGGCGGTACTTGTCGCGCAGGCTGACGAACCCCAGGTCGGCGTAGAAGAAATCGGACCCCAGCACGGGCTCGTAGGCTCCCGCGGGAGTGAGCGTCCGCACGCGCCGGATGGTGGGGATGTAGAGCGCCCGCTCCGGCGGGGTCTTCTTGTCGCCGTCGATCAGCAGGCTGGCGACGCCGCGCTCCTCCTTGGGGGTCAGCAGCACGGTCAGCATGCGACCCTTGCCGTCGATGTTCTTGCGGGCCTGGGCGAGCGTCCACTGCGTCGTGCCGCCGTCCTCGCCGCTGATCGAGAGCTTCATCTGCCGCAGGCTCGACTTCGGGGGCTCGAGTGCCTCCTTCATCTTGGCGACCAGGGCGGCGCCGTCGGGAGGCGCGGCGGCGGCGGTCCGGGCGGCCAGCGTCACGAGAGCCAGAGCGAGCATGCGAGTTCGCATGCAGGCTGCCATAGCTGGTCGGCCGCGAGGTTGACAAGCCGGACGGCAGGAGCCGTCGGGCGTTTACGTGCGCAGCGCGGGCACGATCTCGCGCGCCAGGCTGCTCACGGTGCCGACGCCGAGCTCTGGCGCCATGCCGGTCGAGCCGGCGATCACGTGGACGAAGTCGAGGCCGAGGCCGGCGAGCGCGCGGAAGCGGGGCAGCGCCGCAGATGCCGGTCCGGCGATCGCGAACCAGTCGACGAAGTCGTCGCCGATGCCGGCAGTGTGGGCGACGCCGGTGCGCGTGTGGTCGCGCATGTCGTAGTGCGTGCGAAGGTACTCCGCGGCGCGGCGCAGCGGTGCGGGGAGCCGGTCGAGCGGGCTCCCCGGCAGCGCGGAGAAGCGCGCGAAGGTCGCCGCCGAGCCGCGCACGGCGTCGCGTGCGATCGCGACGTCGTCGTGCAGCACGCAGGTGACGTAGGCGCCGTAGCGCAGCGACGCGGGATCGCGGCCCGCCGCCTCGGCAGCCCGGCGGGCGAACGCCAGCTTCTCGCGAACGTGCTCGGGATCGGCGCCCACGGCGAGGCAGACGCGGTCGGCGTGGCGCGCTGCGACCTCGATCACCCGCGGGCCCGTCGCGGCGACCTCGACCGGCACCTTCTCGACGCGCGCGTGCGGGAGCCACTCGAGGCGGCTCTCGAAGCCGTCGCGATCGACGGCGTCACCCCGGAGGTAGGACTGCACCGCCGCGACGTACCGGGCGAAGCGCGCCACCGGATCCTGCGTCTTGCCGATGCGCTGCACCGAGGAATCGCCCCGGCCGATGCCGAGCACCGCCCG
The DNA here is from genome assembly GCA_963815115.1 of uncultured delta proteobacterium. GTDB lineage: Bacteria > Desulfobacterota > Binatia > DP-6 > DP-6 > CAVQLX01. The sequence goes on from CAWFFN010000009.1 coordinate 1,575,362, forward strand.
GCCGGCGCTCTCGACCTGGAGGGACAGCGCCGCCGACGCCGTCACGGCCGGGTCGCGCGTGACCGAGTTGGTCACGCCGGGACCGAGCCGGATGCGCGACGTCGCCTTCGCGGCGAGCATGAGCTGTCCCCACACCTCGGGCGCCAGGTTCTGGCTGTCGGGAATGACGAGGGTCGCGAAGCCGAGGTCCTCGACCATACGGGCGACGGCTTCCATCCGCCGCGGCCCGGGGATCATCAGGAGGCCGAAGTCCATACGCGTAGTGTAGCGCGCCCAGGTCGATCCCGTACAGCCGCGCGACGGTCGCCAGACGAGCTCGCGTGCGCTGCCCGTCGCTGAGCTGTGTCGCATACGGCCGCCTTGCGCCGCTCGCTCACTTGGGACCGCGGCCTCGAGCTGGCGCAGCACGCCGCGTTCACCGTGGCCACCGAGGTGCAGGTCTACTTCTGCGATCCGCAGAGTCCCTGGCAGAGCGGCACGAACGAGAACACGAACCGCTTGCTCCGCCAGTACTTGCCCAAAGGCACCGACGTGGCCGCGCACTCCCAAGCCGCGCTCAACCGCATCGCGCACCGCCTCAATACGCGCCCCCGGAAAAACCTTGGCCTATCGGACCCCAGCGGATAGCTTCGCGGCAGCGTTGCGATGACCGGTTGAACCCGCACGACTTATCTGGCCCGCTCGATGGTGGGCGCGATCGGCGGCGGCATCCTCTTCGGCGCGCTGTCGGGCCCCATCGGGCGGCGGCGCGCGATGGTGATCGCGCTCCTCGGGGCGCTCGCGGTCGTCCCGCTCTGGGCCTTCGCGCCGCATCCAGCCGCGCTCGTCGCCGGGGCCTTCCTCCTCCAGCTCATGGTGCAGGGTGCCTGGGGCGTCATCCCGGCCCACATCACGGAGCTGTCCCCGGACCAGGTGCGCGGCTTCCTGCCTGGCTTCGCCTACCAGTGCGGCGTCCTGGCCGCGAGCTCGGTGGCGTACGTCGAAGCGCTCCTCGCCGAGCGCACCAGCTACGCCAGCGCGATGGCCTCGGTCGCGGTCGTGGTGCTCTCGGTCGCCGCCGTGGTGGTGGCGCTGGGGCCCGAGCGCTCCGGCGTTGTGTTCGGGAGCGCACCTCATCAGAGGACGGCGACTAGTACACCGCCGTCCAGATTGAATCAACGTGACATCCCTTCGTCCAACATGGCATGGGACGAGGGGTGGAGGTGGTGGTCACGGCCAAGCAGCGGCGCGCGCTGACCCAGGTGGTGGCCCGAGCGGTGGCGCCGGCGCAGGAAGTGCGCCGGGCGCAGGTGATTCTGTGGAGTGCCGACGGCGTCGCAGGAGCGGAGATCGCTCGGCGGCTGCACGTGTCCGCGGAAGCGGTGTCACGGATTCGGCGACGGTTTCTCGATGGCGGCGTCGCGGGGCTCGCGACGCGGCCGAAGGCGGGTCGCAAGGATCACGCCGTTCCCGCGCAGACGGTCGAGCGGCTGGTCGAGCTGGCAATGTCGCCCCGCCGGCCGGCCGGAGCCGGTGGACGACCCGCCTCCTCGCGACGGAGGTGGGGCTCACCAGCGGGTGCGTCTCCGACGTCCTGCGCCGCAATGACCTCAAGCCGCATCTGGTGCGCACGTACAAGGTGAGCCGTGATCCGAACTTCGTGGCGAAGGTCCGGGACATCGTGGGACTCTACCTCAATCCGCCCGAACACGCCGTCGTACTCAGCGTGGACGAGAAGACGTCGATCCAAGCGTTGGAGCGGACGCAACGGCCGCTGCCGTTACGCTCCGGGCGCGCCACGCGGCACACGCACGACTACAAGCGCCACGGGGTCGTCGATCTGTACGCGGCGCTGGAAGTGGCCACGGGTGAGGTCACGCATCGGCTGAGCGCCAGCCATACCGCGGCGGACTTCCTCGCCTTCATGCGGAAGGTCGTGCGCGCATATCCCGGCCGCGAGTTGCACGTCATTCTCGACAACTCGTCGACGCACGGCACGCCCGACGTCCGTGCCTGGCTCGCGGCGCATCCCTTGGTGCAGTTTCACTACACCCCGACGAGCGCCTCCTGGCTCAACCAGGTGGAGGGCTTCTTCGGCATTCTCGGGAAGCAGTCGCTCAGTGTGACGGACTTCCCGTCGAAGCAGGCCCTCTGCGAGCATATCGGGGCTTACATGCGCGCCTGGAAGAAGAGCCCCACACCCTTCGCCTGGACCAAGCCGGCGCACGCAATCATTCGGTCACACCGTCGGATGCTTGAGCGTATCTCGACGGCGGTGCACTAGGCACCTCCGGCCGCAACGATCGGATGCCGGGGCAACCCGGTGTTGCGGGGTCCTCGCCGTCTGCGAACCGCGCAACTGGCCGGCATCACAGGACTTCGTCCCTCGGCACGCCGGCTGCTTCGTGACCGGCCCGGGAGGTACGACCAATGACTCGCACTGCTCGATCGACCAACAGCACCGTGGAGCGGCCCTTCGGCCGCAGACGTCTGCTCGGCGTGGCGGCGCTCTCGATGGCGCTCGTGCCGTCGCACGCCGCCCTGGGCGCCGGGAGAACGGCCACGATTGCCGGGGGCGCAGCGAATCAGGCCCAGTCCACAGCCACCCCACCCAGCATCGTCGCGACCACCGACGTCGTATTCGACGGCACCATCGTCACCGCGAGCAACATCGACTCCTTCGCCAAGGACCCGGTGCTCGCCTTCGGTCAGGGCGTCGACGCCGACGGCCGCCCCATCCCGGGGGAGATGTGGGTCCTCGTCGCGAAGAAGGACAAGGCGATCTTCTACGAGCTCACCGAGGAGCATGCGTCGGGCAAGGGCTCGTATGCCGGCTACACCATCAAGGTGAAGACGGTGACGACGCATCAGATCCTCAACTATGGGGTCGGAGAGGACGTGCCCGTGATCGGCAACGATGAGGATGCATTCATCCTGTCGACCACCGAGCTCCTCGTGAGCTCGAAGTTCCTCCCCGAGCCCCCCATGCAGTGCATGACCCCGAGCGGGCAGCCATGCCCGCCGAGCGTGTCGCTGGTGACCGCAGGCACGGTCGTGCAGGCGGCGAAGGTGCCCGCGTCGGAGTCGGCCGCGCGGGAGGCGGTGCTCCAGGTGTTCGACGCCGGCGGCACGCTGGTCCTCGAATCCCGCGCGCTGGCCATCGCGGCGTCGTCCTCCTCGGGCGACTGCGCGGATTGGGCCGACAACCTCGTGAACAACGTGGAATCGTTCCAGGACGGGATGCTCGGCATCGGGCAAGGCACCAACAAAGCGCTCACCGCTCTCGGGGGGGCGCCACGGGCGCCATCTGGGGGGCGGCGGGAGGCGGAGGTCTCGGCTCGGCCGCTGGCGCGGCCGGCGGGGGCCTGGGAGGTGTCACCGCGGGCATCGCGTACAGCGACGAGGTCGTGGACCCGCTGACGAACGGCATTCACAACGCGGCGCAGGCCGTCACCAGCCCGGTGCTCCGGGTACTGGCGGACGGCGCCTGCGAGCTCGGAACGCTGGGCTCCGACATCCTTGCCGCCATCGAGGAGATCGACCTCGCGTCCGGCGAGATGGAAGACTGCGGCGGTGAGATGGTGTGCGACGCCTACGGCACGGAGCAGATCGGTTCGGTCGCGACGTCCGGAACCGACACCCTCCCCGACGGGACCACGGTGGAGTCCGTCACCGTCCAGCCGGTCGACGGGCAGGTGTGCATCGAGTCCCATGTCGAGTTCGCGTGCGCGACCATCTAGCGCTTAGCCGTGACGCTTGAAGTACTGCACTGCGGGCTCGTGCTTCTCGGCCGCCTGCCGGCTGTCGAACGTCCCGAGGTTCTTGCGCTTGGCGGTCTGCCGATTCTTCTTCTGGGAGTACAAGCAGATAGCCCTGCGGCGGGCGCGGACGGCGACCCGCACCGGGCAGCACCGCGGGCAGATCGTGAACGCGGTGTCGATCCGGGCGCGCCCGGCCGGGGTCGCCGATCGCGCGATGCCCGGCCACTGGGAAGGCGACTAGGTATGGCGGGAGCAGTACGCGGTTACTGCAGCAAGCCGAGGTCGATGCGGTAGAGCTCGGTGACGTTGTCGCACAGGATGGCGCGGCGCTGATCGTCCGTCAGCTGCGCGGCGTGCTCCGCGAGCATCGCCTGGGACCACGGCCAGGTCGAGTCGCTGTGCGGGAAGTCGTTGGCCCACATGAGGCGCCGCCAGTTGAGCATGTCGACGCTGCGGAAGGCGACCCAGTCGTCCTGGAAGGTGGTGTAGATGCACTCGGCGAACCATTCCGACGGCAGGCGCGTGAGCGCCTGGCCCGGCGGGAGCCAGTTCCGGTGCCGCTTCCACGCGTGGTCCATGCGATACATGTAGTGCGGCACCCACCCGGCGTCGGCTTCCACGCACACCACGCGCAGCTTCGGATGGCGCTCGAACACGCCGCCCAGGACGAGCATGCCCATGATGTCCTGGCAGCCGCGGATGACGGACAGGAACGCGTTCATGCGGGGTCCGCGGGTCGGGCTCGTGTCCCGCGTCGTCAGGATGTGGAAGGAGAGCGGCAAGCCCAGCGCGATCGCGGCCTCCCAGAACTCGTCGTAGGCCGGCGAGTCGTAGTCCTCGACGACCGGATTCCCCGGCATCATCGCGCCGCGCAGGCCGAGCGCCTTGATGGTCTCGAGATCGCGGATGCCGTCCGCCGGCGAGCGCATCGGCGTCTGGCCGACGCCCAGCAGACGATGCGGGGACGGTGCGCAGTAGGCCGCGAGCCAGCGGTTGTAGGCGTCCATGCACGCCTGCTTGTAGTCGGCGTCACGATGGTTGCAGACCGCCATGCCGACGGTGGGATAGATGATCTCGGCGGCGACGCCGTCGCGATCCTGATCGGCGATGCGGGCCCCCGGATCCCACCCGCCGCGGTGGAGATCCTCGAAGCGCGTGCCCATCAGGCGAATCTCCTCGGCCGGCTTGCCGGCGGCGGCGACGATGCCGAGCGGGATCGGGACCTTCAGTCCCTCGATGACGTAGATGTCGCCCGTGCCCTCGATGTGCTGCACCCGTGGCGCGCGCTCGCGGAAGGCCGGGTCGATGTCCTGCCAGGCCTCGGGGGGCTCGGTGACGTGCGAATCGGCTGAGATGACGGGGTAGCTCATCGAGTCGCGCCTCCTCGCAGCAAGCGTCCGGGGAGTGGACCGTCCGGCTCGACGGCGTCACGCCCCTCGAGGCGGATGGGAACACCATTCACCACGACGGCACGGATGCCGAGCGCATCCGAGACCAGGCGGTCGGCGCCGGCTGGAAAGTCCCACACGCGACGCAGGGGGCTGCAGCTCACCGTTGCCGGGTCGAAGACGACGACATCCGCCGCGAGCCCCACGGCCAGTCGCCCGCGATCGCGCAGGCCGAAGACGGCCGCGGGCTGGCCCGTCAGCCGCCATACGCCATCCTCGAGGGCAAGGGTGCCGCGCTCGCGCACCCACGTGCCGAGCAGCTCGGTGGGGGCACACGCATCGCATAGCTGGCTCGCGTGCGCGCCGGCGTCGGAGAGGCCGAGCATGGTGGCCGGATGGGAGAGCAGCTCGGCGACGATCGCCGGGTCGGTGTTCAGGATGGCCAGGCGGAAGCGGGTCTCGAGTTCGCTCGCCAGCGCCAGGTCGAGCATCAGGTCGACCGGGTGCGTGCCGCGCTCGTCGGCGACGTCGCCGAGGCGGCGCTCGGCGAGCGCCGGGTCGGGCGGGTGCTCGGTGATCTGCATGTCGGCGAACCGTCCGCCGAGCGGTCCTGCCTCGGTGCGCTCGCGCAGCGCGCGCCGGAACGCCGGGTCGGCGTAGATGCGCCGCTTGCCCGCGGCGTCGGCCTGCGACACGGGCCGGAACAGCGACATGCTCTCGAGCGGGAAGGGCGCCTTCATCTGGAACTCGACCATGAGCGGCCGGCAGGAGACCTGCGGGATGACCGCGATGCCCTCGGCCTGCAGCGCCGACGACTGCTCGAGGACGCCGCGGTGGCCGTCCGGGCCGAGCATGCCGCCGAGGAGCGCCGTCCACGTGACGGGCCGCGCCGTACGCCGGGCGATGTCGGCCAGCTCGCTCATGAAGAATCCGGGGCCGATCGTCGCCTGCATCACGCCGTGTCCGGTCTCGCCGAGGCAGCCGGCCAGCGTCTCGATCTCCGCCAGCGACGCGGCCCGGCTGGGCACCGGACGGCCGGCATCGCCGACGTGCGTGGGCGACTTGGAGGTGGCGAAGCCGAGAGCGCCGGCGCGCAACGCGTCGAGGACCAGCGCGCGCATGGCCGCGACCTCCGCGTCGGTCGCCTCGCGCTCGGTCGCCTCCTCGCCCATGACGTGCAGCCGCACCGGCGTGTGGCCGACGAGCGCGCCGACGTTGATGGCCGTGCCGCGGCGCTCGAGCGCGTCGAGAAACTCGGGGAAGCTCTCGAACGGCCATTCCCGGCCGACGCCGGCGAGCAGCGCCTCGAGCGACATGCCCTCGACACGCTCGAGCGTGCGCAGGATCAGCTCGCGATGCGCCGGCCGCGTGGGCGCGACACCGAACCCGCAGTTGCCCATGACCACCGAGGTGACGCCGTGCCACGGCGAGATCGACAGCATGCGATCCCAGAACACCTGCGCGTCGTAGTGCGTGTGGATGTCGATGAAGCCCGGCGCGACGATGGCGCCCTCGGCATCGAGGGTGCGCGCGGCGGTGCCCGCCACGTCGCCGAGGGCGGCGATGCGACCGTCACGCACGGCGACGGCCCCGGGCGTGCGGGGTGCGCCGGTCCCGTCGACCAGCGTGCCGCCGCGGATCAGGAGGTCGTAGTGGTCGCTCATGGCCGCTCGGCACAGTAGGGCGACCACGTCGGCACGGTCAACCGTGAGCCCAGCGCTCGGGCCACACGCGGGCCGCACCGGTCCGGAAACGGCCCGCAACGGCTCGCGGCCCTCGGCCGAGCCTTGACGCCGGGGACCGTGCTCGGGTCCAATTCACCGATGCGCGCCATTCTCGCCGCCGCCCTCGTCCTGTCGACCCTGGCGGCGATCGACCCGCCGATCACCTCCGCCAAGCCGCGAGGCCTGGCGGCGGTCGGCGACCATGCGCGACGCTGCGGCCGCCGCGAGCGGCGCCTGGGCGCGCTCGAGCGCCGCAGCCTGGCGCGCGCGAGCTGCGGCGTCGCCGAGGGCTGCACGCCGCGCGACCGGCGGCGATGGACCAAGGCGGCGAACGCGTTCGCCGACGACTGCGTCGCGATGAACCAGGTCCAGGTGCTGGGGACCCACAACAGCTATCACGTCGAGCCCCGGCCGGAGCTCATGGCGGCGCTGCTCGCGTTCTCGCCCGTGTTCTCCGAGATCCAGTACACGCACCCGCCGCTGGTGGATCAGTTCACCAACGAGGGCATCCGGCAGATCGAGATCGACGTCTACGCCGATCCGCAGGGCGGCCTGTACGCCCACCGGGAGGGGCTGGTGGTGGTCGGGGAGAATCCCGACTCGGACGATCCCGAGCTGCGGCAGCCCGGGTTCAAGGTGCTGCACATCCAGGACATCGACTTCGAGACCAGGTGCGTGACGTTCGTCGACTGCCTGCACGACGTGAAGGGATGGTCCGACGCCCACCCCGGTCATCTGCCGATCATGATCCTCGTGGAGGCCGAGGACGAGGTGCTGCCGCCGGTCATCGACTTCGTCATCCCGATCCCTTTCGGTCCCGCCGAGTTCGATGCGCTCGACGCCGAGATCCGCTCGGTCTTCCCGCCCGAGCGGCTCATCACGCCTGACGACGTGCGGCACGGCCTGCCCACGCTGGACGAGGCCGTGCGGACGCGCGGCTGGCCGACGTTGAAGGACTCTCGCGGCAAGGTACTCTTCTTCCTCGACAACGGCGGCAAGCGTGACGTCTACCGGACGGGCCATCCGGTGCTCGAGGGGCGGGTCCTGTTCACCAACTCGGAGGCCGGCGCGATCGACGCGGCGTTCGTGGAGCAGAACGATCCGCTCGACGTGGACATCCCTGGACTCGTCCGGACCGGCTACATCGTGCGGACGCGGGCCGATGCGGACACCGAGCAGGCGCGCAGCGGTGACACGACCGACCGGGAGGCGGCCATCGCGAGCGGGGCGCAGTACGTCAGCACCGACTATCCCGTACCCGACCCCCGCTTCGGGACGGGCTACTTCGTCGAGCTTCCCGAAGGCCCGCCGGGCCGTTGCAATCCGGTGAACGCGCCCGTCGGCTGTCGCTCCGCGGTTCTCGAGCGTCCGTGACGGCGTCCGGCGATCGTGCCGGAGTCAGATCCCGTACATCGCCGGGTCGATCGCGTACGCCAGCCCGCGCAGCGCGTCGCCGCGACGGCGCCGCTCCGCGTTCGCCCGGGCGTGGTGCGCGAACGTCCGCAGCGAGGCCACGACGTCGGCGCCGGTGGTGTCGACGCCGAGGTGCTCGCGCAGCAGCGCCACACGCAGCGCACGGGCCGTCGCCGCATCCCAGAACGAGGCGTTCAGCTCCGTGTCGGCGTGGAACGAGCGCGTCATGAGGTTGGTCGATCCGATGGTCCCCCACGCGTCGTCGACCAGCATCATCTTGGCGTGCACGTAGACGTCGTGCAGGCGCCCGGCATCGCCGGACGCGGCGAGGCCGGCGAGCGTGAAGCCGGGCTGCGCGCCGAGCGCCGCGAGGCCGGCGAAGAACGGCACGGCCCGCGGCTCCGCGCGTGCGGCGCGCACCTCCGCCATCGGCATGCCCGGGAGCACGAAGACCACCTCGACGCCGCGCGCGACGGCGGCAGCGAGGCGCTCCAGCACCTCGACCGAGGCCAGGAACTGGTTCTCGATGTAGATTCCGTGCCGGGCGGCGTCGATCGCCGCCATGTACTGCTCGGCGACGCTGGTCTCGCCGCCATCGACGGCAAACGGTTCCGTCTCCGGGGCGGCCACGGCCGCCTCGTAGCGGCCGGCGCGCACCGTCCGCGTGATCTGCACCGGCACCGGGCCGGCGACGCCGGCGAGCCGCGACGGAAACGGCAGGTCGTCGGCGCGTGCAGCATCCGGCCAGCAGCCGTCCGCGCACGCACGCTCGCTCGCCTCGTTCCAGCGTTGCACGAAGTTGTGCGCCACGTCGCTGGACGCGGGTCCCGCGACCTCGAGATAGAGGTCGTGCACGCCGGGATCGCCTGCGCGAGGCGGGTGGCCCGGCGGCACGAGCGAGCCGTGGTCGAGATTGATCCCTCCGACGAAGGCCAGCTCGCCCGCCGCGCCGGCGTCGATCACCCAGCTCTTCTGGTGGTGGCAATAGCGCGGCAGGTGGTCCCAGCGCGCCAGGAAGCGCGCGTGCCGGTCGTCGAGCCAGCCCCGCTCCTCGGCGGTCCCGGCAAAGTGCGCGGACCCGGGCATGAGGCGAGGGAGGTCGGGCTCGCGCCAGAAGAGGACGCGCACGTCGAGCCCGCGGGCCGCGGCCCGATCGAGGACGTCGAAGAAGCTGCCGCGGCCGTCGGGCATCTGGACCTCGCGATCGACGAACGCGACCGTGACCCGGACGCTATCGCGCGCCGTCTCGACCGCCTGGCAGATGCGGCGGAAGGCCGGCTCGCCGTCGATCAGGGGGCGGACGCGGTTGCCCTCCCGGAGCGGGTAGGCGCCCGAGCGGGCCGGCGGAACCGACGTCATCCCGTCACCGTGCCTTGTGCGATATGGCGATGGAACACGGAACCGTCACCTTGTAGCGGCGCGCGAAGCTGTCCTGGTTGACCGCGAGCCCCACGTGCCCTCGCGAGTCGATGAAGACGAGCGGTGTGCCGCGCGGCACGTCGCCGAAGGTGCGCGCCAGCGGCGCGTCGAGCGTGCGTCCCGCGAGGCGGATACCCACGCGATCACCAGGCGAGTAGCCCAGCTGCGCGAAGGTCGCGGCATCGACATCGGTGATCAGGTTTCCGAAGGGGCCGTCGATCGCCACCACCCGCCCGTGCAGGCCCTGGCCGTCGACGGTCGCGGGCCGGAGCGCAAGGCGCACCGGCTCGGCGATCACGGGGCCGACCTCGGTCCAGTCGTCGCCGCGCGCGAGGTGCGCGGCAGCCGGGGCGAAGACGTCACGGCCATGGAACGTCGAGGACACCGCGGGTGCGCGCAGCCACGCGGGGTTGCTGATCTCGCGCGCGCCGTCCAGGCCGTCGCGCGCAGCGACCAGCGTGATGAGGCCGTTGTCGGGCAGCACGAACCATTGCCCGCGCGACGAGCGCGCGACCATCGCCTTGCGCGCGCTGCCGACGCCGGGATCGACGACGGCCAGGAACACCGTGCCGGGCGGATAGTAGGGTGCCGTGTCGGCGAGCAGGCGGGCGCCGTCCGCGATGGCGTAGGGCCGGACCTGGTGGGTGAGATCGATGGTCCTGAGCCGGGGCTCGATCCCGAGCATCACACCCTTCACGACCGCCACCGCGTCGTCCCGGGTGCCGAAGTCGCTCAGGAAGACCACCAGCGGAGCTGGCGGTGGCGGCCCGGGCTCGGCGCGGGCGGAGCCGGCGAGCAGGGCCGCGAGGGCTAGGAACAGCAGCACCTCGCCCCTATATCATCTCCCATCACGAGTCGGCTGCGGTTGTACCGCCCGCGAGCGGCGTGCTAACCCGACCGAGAGGAGATTCCCATGCGCAAGATGCGTGAAGCGGTCATCGTCGCCACCGCCCGGACGGGCCTCGCCAAGTCGTTCAGGGGTGCGTTCAACCAGACACGTCCGGACGACCAGGCCGCGCACGTCATCAAGGCGGTGCTCGCGAAGGTGCCCAAGCTCGATCCCGAGGAGATCGACGACGTGGTCGCGGGCACCGGCTTCCCGGAGGGCCCGCAGGGATTCAACGTCGGGCGCAACGTCGCCATCATGGGCGGCCTGCCGCATTCCGTCGCCGGCTCGACGGTGAGCCGGTTCTGTTCCTCCGGGCTCAACGCCGTCGCGGTCGCCGCCCACATGGTGGAGAACGAGGGCTCCGACGCGGTGATCGCGGTCGGCCTCGAATCCATCACCATGCTGCAGAACGACTTCAACAAGACGAACCTGTTCAACCCCTGGCTCATGGAGCACTACAAGCAGGTCTACATGCCGATGGGGCTGACCGCCGAGGTGGTGGCCGATCGCTACAAGGTCTCTCGCGAGGCGCAGGACGAGTACGCGCTCGCTTCCCAGCAGCGTACCGCAGCTTTCCAGGAATCGGGGAAGCACCGGGACGAGATCGTGCCGATGACCGTCACCATGGCCGTGACCGACAAGGCCACCGGTCAGACCACCCAGAAGCAGGTCACGATCGATCGTGACGAGTGCAACCGCCCCGAGACCACGCTCGACGGCCTCAGGAAGCTCCCGCCGGCGTTCAAGGAGGGCGGCACCGTGACGGCGGGCAACTCGTCGCAGTTCTCCGACGGGGCCTCGGCCGTGCTCATGGTGTCGGCCGACAAGGCCGCGTCGCTGGGCGTGCGGCCGCTCGGCACCTTCCGCGGCTGCGTCTTTGCCGGGTGCGAGGCCGACGAGATGGGCATCGGGCCGGTCTTCGCGGTGCCAAAGCTGCTCAAGCGCGCGGGGCTCACCGTCGACGACATCGACGTCGTCGAGCTGAACGAGGCCTTCGCGTCCCAGGTGGTCTACTGCCGCGACCGGCTCGGCATCTCGATGGAGCAGCTCAACCCGAACGGGGGCTCGATCTCCATCGGCCATCCCTACGGGATGACCGGCGCCCGCATGACGGGGACGCTGCTGCTCGAGCTGCAGCGCCGGCGCAAGCGCTGGGGCATCGTCACCATGTGCATCGGCGGCGGCATGGGCGCCGCGGGCCTCTTCGAAGCAGCGCTCTGATCGGAGCGGCCGGGAGCGATGGGGCGGGGGTACTGGCTCGTCAAGCAGGAGCCGACGAAGTACTCCTTCGACCAGCTGGTGGCGGACGGCGGCACGACGTGGGACGGCGTGCGCAACTTCCAGGCCCGCAACAACCTCCAGGCCATGCGACGCGGCGACCGGGTTCTGTTCTACCACTCGGTGGTGGGCACGGCCGTGGTCGGCGTTTGCGAGGTGAAGCGGGAGGCGTATCCCGATCCGACGGCACGGGAGGGAAGCTGGGTGGCGGTCGATCTCGCTCCGGTGAAGAAGCTCAAGCGTCCAGTGACCCTCGAGGAGATCAAAGCCGACAAGGCGCTGCGAACGACTCCCCTGGTGCGGCAGTCGCGGCTGAGCGTCATGCCGATCGAGAAGACGGCCTTCGAGGCCATCGTGAAGCGGGGAGGTTGATGCGAAGCGCGGTGCTGGTGGCGCTGATGGTCCTCGGGGCGGGCGCCGTCGCGCGGGCCGGGGAGCTGGATCAGCTGCGGAGCGAGAACGCCCAGCTCCGCGCGCGCGTGCAGGAGCTCGAACGGGAGAACGCCCGCCTCCGTGGCGACGCGAGCCACGGGTTGTCCGCCGCACTGGAGCAGCGCGCGACGGCGGCCGTCGCGGTCGCGCCGGGGGCGGCGCCCGGCACCACGAGCATCACCACCGAGGCGAGCCGGCTCGAGGGGATCGGGGGCGGGAAGTCGCGCCACTGGATCAGCTGGCGTGGGGAGCGCGCTGCTGGCGGCGGGCGTCCGGACGCGGCTGCGCTCGTCATCGACACGTCGGCCTCGGGCAGCATCTATCGTGGCGTCTCGACGCTCCGGCTGGTCGTCGACGGCACGCCGGTCGACTGCACGGTCGCCGACTACAAGACGGAGACGCTGCCCACCGGCCGCAATGGTACCGACCGCATCCAGTCGGAGCGCGTGACCGCGAACGTCCCGGCGGCCGTCCTCGACCGGCTCGCAGGCGCGAGCGACGTCAGCGGCACGCTCGGCCCCACCACGTTCCACCTCACCCCGGAGCAGATCGCCGCGGCACGAGCGTTCGTGCAGCGGCTCGGGGTCTGATCGCGCCGCATCAGCGCGCCTCGAACTTCGGCTGCCGCTTCTCCTTGAAGGCGGCAACCGCCTCGGCGTGGTCGCGGGTGCGGTAGAGGTACTCCAGCGCGTAGCCCTCGTGGCGGACCTGCGCGTCGAAGGTTGCGGTCAGGCCCTGGTAGAGGGCGCGCCGCGTGAGCGTGACCGAGAGCGGTGCGCACTGCGCGATCTCACGGGCGAGGGCGGCCGCCGCATCGCACAGCTCGTTGCCCGGGACGACGTGGTTCACCAGGCCGATGCGCTCGAGCTCGCCGGCGGCGTACTGCTTGCCGGTGAACATGAGCTCGCACGCCCGGCCGATGCCGACGAGGCGCGGCAGGAGGAAGGTGGAGCCCAGCTCGGCCATCACGCCCATGCGCGGGAAGAGAAATCCCAGCTTGGCGTCGGCCGAGGCCAGGCGGATGTCGCACAGCAGCGTCATCGTGCAGCCGACGCCGAGGGCGTAGCCGTTGATGGCGGCGATGGTGGGCTTCGAGAGGTGCTCCATCAGGGCGGGGAACTCCTCGACCCGGCCCGGCCCGTCACCGCCCTCGGCGCCCGTACCCCCGCCGCCGCGGATCTGTGCGGCGAAGAAGTCCATGTCGGCACCGGCGCAGAAGGCGCGGCCCGCGCCGGTCAGGATGACGGCACGCACGGCGCGGTCGCGGTCGGCGTCGCGGAAGGCCTGGGTCATCTCCCGGCCCATGGTAGGGGTCCAGGCGTTCAGGCGCTCGGGCCGATGGAGCGTGATGGTGGCGACGCCGTCGGCCCGCTCGTAGCGGATCGTCTCGAAGTCCATGACCGACGTGTAGTGCGGCCGTAGCGGCGCCGTCAAAGTCCGGTAGCGCGGCGCGTTCGGCTCCCCTCGCTTGACAAGGCACGGATCGGCCTTTAGACCGCTGACCGATCGGTTTAGCCCGATCGGTCAGCGCTGGTGGGGCGGAGGGGTACGGGCTGAAATTCGTGGAGGACCAGATGGCTGGGGTTGAACTGGCAAGGCGTCGTGGTGGTCCTGACCGTGAGGTCAGCAGGCCGGAGCCCGTGATGCAGAGAGACGATCCGGGCAGCGCTGCAGGCTCCCGGATCTCCGGTTTCGGTCAGCTGGCTCGCGCGGATCGGCTGGCGCGGCTCACGGAGCAGGCGGCACTGGGGGCCGGCGAGGCGCGGGACCTGGCCGCCGGCGAGCCCCTCTCCTTCGAGGCCGCCGATCACGTCATCGAGAACGCGATCGGGGTGCTCGGCCTGCCGCTCGGGGTTGCGCTCAACTTCCGCATCAACGGCCGCGATCGCCTGGTGCCGATGGCGATCGAGGAGCCGTCCGTGGTGGCGGCGGCCAGCAGCGCGGCGCGCCTGGTGCGATCGGCCGGAGGATTCCTCGCCGACGCCGACCAGGCGATCATGATCGGCCAGATCCACGTCCTGCGCGTGCCCGACGTCGCCGGCGCCAGGGCACGCCTCGAGGCGGCCGCGCCGCGGCTCCTGGCTGCGGCGGACGCCGTTCATCCCGGGATGGCGCGTCGGGGGGCCGGCGCGCGCGCGATCGAGGTACGCGAGCTGGCCACCACGCCATGCGGCCCGGTCCTGGTCCTGCATCTCGCGGTCGACGTGGGCGACGCCATGGGCGCCAACGTCGTGAACACGATGGTCGAGGCGCTGGCTCCCGAGGTCGCATCGCTGACCGGCGGCGAGGTCCGGCTCTGCATCCTCTCGAATCTCGCCGATCGGCGGCTCGCGCGCGCGACGGCGCGGATCCCGTGGAGCCTGCTCGACAGGGCGACCTACGGTGGACGGCAGGTGGCGGAGCGGATCGTCGAGGCGTGGGCGCTCGCGGCGGCGGATCCGTATCGCGCGGCGACGCACAACAAGGGGGTCATGAACGGGATCGACGCCGTCGCGCTGGCCACCGGCAACGACTGGCGCGGCATCGAAGCCGGTGCGCATGCCTGGGCCGCGTGCCGTGGCGGCTACGGGCCGCTCACGATCTGGTCGCTCGACGGCGAGACCCTCTGCGGCGCCATCGAGCTGCCGCTCGCGGTCGCCATCGTGGGCGGGCACCTCGACCTGAACCCGCGCGCCCGGCTGTCGCTCAAGCTCATGGGCGCCGAGTCGGCGCGTGACCTCGCGGCCGTGATGGCCGCGGTGGGCCTCGCCCAGAACTTCGCCGCGCTGCGAGCCCTCGTCACCGACGGCATCCAGCGCGGCCACATGGCGCTGCACGCGCGCGGGCTTGCCCTGCGCCAGCGAAAGGGCGCTTGATGCTGCAGGCCACTCCGGCAGCCGCTCCGTCCCTCGCGCGACGGCTCGACGACGCCATCGCCCGGGCCCAGACGCGACTGCTCGGGATGCAGCATCCGGACGGCTACTGGCATGCGCCCCTCGAGGCGAACGTGGGGATGGACGCGCAGTACGTGATCTTCAACCGCTTCGTCGGCCGGCGGCGCCAGGAAACCGAGCAGCGGCTGGTGGCGCGCATGCAGGCGCTCCAGTCGGCGGACGGGAGCTGGCCGCTGTTCGCGGGCGGTCCCGGCCATCTCAGCACCACGATCGAGGCCTACTTCGCGATGAAGCTCGCCGGGCTGACGGCCGAGCATCCCGTGCTGCGCCGGGCGCGCGAGTTCATCCGCGCTCACGGCGGTCTCGAGCGCGCCGGCGTCTTCACGCGATGCTTCCTGGCGTACTTCGGCCAGTTCCCCTGGTGGGGCCTGCCCGCGATGCCGGTCGAGCTGGTGCTTCTCCCGCCCTGGTTCCCGCTCAACATCTACGCCATGTCGAGCTGGGCCCGGGAGACCGTGGTGCCGCTCACCGTGCTGATGGCGAAGCGGCCCCGGGTTGCCATCCCTCCCGAGTGTGGCGTCGAGGAGCTGTGGCTCGCGCCGCCGACGAGGCAGAGCGTGGGCTTTCCGCCCAGCCGCGAATGGCTCTCGATCCGCAACGGCTTCCTGGCGCTCGACTGGGTCCTGCAGCGGATCGGCCGCAGCCCGTGGAAGCCTTGGCGAGCGCGCGCGCTCGAGAGGGCGCAGGCGTGGATCCTCGAACGCCAGGACCGCAACGGCGGCTGGGGCGGCATCCAGCCTCCCATGCTCAACTGCGTGATGGCGCTGCACGCGCTCGGGTTCGCCGCCGATCATCCGGCGGTGGTGAACGGCATCCAGGCGATCGAGGACTTCCTCGTCGAGCACGACGGCCAGCTCTTCTTCCAGCCGTGCGTGTCGCCGACCTGGGACACGGCGCTCGCCCTGAAGGCGCTCCTCGATTCGGGATTGCCCGCGCAGCACGAGGCCGCGGTGGGCGCGGCGGAGTGGCTCATCGAGAACCAGGTGTTCCGCCCGGGCGACTGGAGCGTGCTCAACCCGGACCTCGAGCCGGGCGGCTGGGCGTTCGAGTTCGCCAACGACTGGTATCCCGACACCGACGACACGGCGGTGATCTTGATGGTGCTGCGGCGGATCGCCGTCCAGGACGCGGCGGCGCGGCAGCGCGCGATCGCGTTCGGCACCAACTGGGTTCTCGGCATGCAGAGCAGGAACGGCGGCTGGGGCGCCTTCGACACCAACAACACCGCGGCGTTCCTGAACGAGATCCCGTTCGCCGACATGCGGGCGATGATCGACCCGCCGACCGAGGACCTGACCGGCCGCCTGCTCGAGCTCATGGGCGAGAGCGGCTTCGATCTCACCTACACCCGCGCCCGGCGCGCGCGTGCCTTCCTCGTCGCGACGCAGCGCGCGGACGGCGCCTGGTGGGGACGGTGGGGCGGCAACTTCGTGTACGGCACGTGGTCGGCGCTCGCGGGCCTGCGCGCCATCGGCGAGGACATCGATGCGCCGTACGTGCGTCGCGCGGCCTCCTGGCTGGAGTCGCACCAGAACTCCGACGGCGGCTGGGGCGAGACGCTCGCGTCCTACGACGACGAGTCGCTCGCCGGCCGCGGCGAGTCGACGCCCTCGCAGACGGCGTGGGCGCTTCTCGGGCTCCTCGCCGCGACGCGGGACGTCGGGGAGGCGGTCGGGCGCGGCGTCGAGCACCTGCTCGCCACGCAGCGCGCGGATGGCGGCTGGGACGAGGATCCGTTCACCGGCACCGGATTCCCGGGGCACTTCTATCTGCGGTACTGGATGTACCGGGACTACTTCCCGCTGATGGCCCTGGGCCAGTGCCGCGCGCGACTGGAGGAGGGACGATGAGCGGCATCGACGTGGGGATCGACCAGATCGGCGTGTACCTGCCCCGGTACGTGCTTCCCCTCGACCGGCTCGCCGAGGCGCGCAAGGTACCGGTCGAGAAGATCCTCCTCGGCCTCGGCGCCCAGGCGATGGCGGTTGCGCCGCCGTGGGAGGATGCGGTCACCCTCGCGGCCAACGCCGCTGCGCGGGTGCTGCGCCAGGGCGAGATTCGCACCGACGAGATCGGTCTGCTCGTGGTGGCGACCGAGACCGCCGTCGACCATGCCAAGCCCGCCAGCATCTTCCTGCACGAGCTGCTCGGGCTGCCGGCGAGCTGCCGGACGTTCGAGATCAAGCATGCCTGCTACGGTGGCACGGCCGGCGTCATGCTCGCCGCCGACTGGGTGCGTGGGGGCGCCGCGCGCGGACGCAAGGCGCTGGTCGTCGCCACCGACATCGCCCGCTACGACATCGGATCGAGCGCGGAGTTCACGCAGGGAGCGGGCGCGGCGGCCGTGGTGGTCAGCGCGGCGCCGCGGCTGCTGCGCCTCGGGCCCGTCACCGGTGTCTTCGCGCGCAACGTGTACGACTTCTGGCGGCCCCTCGAGCGCCGCGAGGCGCTGGTGGACGGGAAGTTCTCTCTCCAGTGCTACCTCGACGCGCTCACCGGCGCCGTGGCCGACTACCGCTCGTCGCTCAACGGGCAGGGCAGCCGCTCGCTCCTCGAGCGCTTCGCGGCCTTTCTCTATCACACGCCGTTCCCCAAGATGGCTCACAAGGCGCACCGCCGGCTGGTCGAGCTGGAGGCGCAGGGGCTCGGCGAGACGGCGATGAACGAGCGCTTCGAGCGCAGCTGGACGACGCAGGGCGAGCCCGCGCTCGGCCTGGCCCGCGAGAGCGGCAACACCTACACCGCCTCGCTCTACCTGGCGCTCGCGTGGCTCCTCGAGCGCGAGGGGGCCACCCTCGAGGACCGGGAGCTGGCGCTGTTCTCCTACGGCTCGGGGTGCTGCGCCGAGTTCTTCACCGCCCGTCCCGTGCCCGGCAGCGCGGCGCGCGCGGCCCGCATCGGCGCGCAGGCGATGCTGCAGGCACGCCGGGAGCTCACCGTGGCAGAGTACGAGGAGTTCGCGCGTGCCGCGGCCGGCGCGGCGCTGCCGCCCGAGGGCGGCGCCGGGTTCTGCCACCTCGCCGGCATCGAGGAGCACCGGCGGCGCTACCAGCGTGCGGGGCAGGCGCTGTGACCGAACCCACCATCGGCGAGGCCTACGCCTACTGCCGTGCGGTCACGCGCCGCAGCGGCAGCAGCTTCGCCCAGGCCTTCCGGCTGCTCGGACCGGAGCGGCGCGGGGCGCTCGATGCCGTGTACGCGTTCTGCCGCTTCGTCGACGACGTCGCCGACGACGCGACCCGGCGCGATCCCGCGCGCCTGCTGGGGCGCTGGCGGGGCGAGCTCGAGCGCGTCTACACCGGCGCGCCGGAGCATCCCATCGGCGTGGCGCTGGCCGACGCCGTGCGCCGCTTCGACCTCCCGCGGCGGCACTTCGCCGACCTGATCCGCGGCGTCGAGATGGATCTGGAGCGCCGCCGCTACCAGACCTTCGACCAGCTCCACGAGTACTGCTACCTGGTCGCGTCGACGGTCGGACTGCTCTGCATCGAGATCTTCGGCCACCGTCACGCCGCGGCGTTCGACTACGCGAAGGACCTGGGCGTCGCCTTCCAGCTCACCAACATCCTGCGCGACGTGCACGAGGACGCCGAGCGCGGCCGGCTCTACCTGCCGCTCGAGGACCTCGCCCGCTTCGACTGCGCGGAGGACGAGCTGCTCGCGGGCCGCTACTCGCCGCGCGTCGCCGCGCTCATGGCGTTCGAGTGCGGCCGGGCGCGCGCCTACTATCTGCGCGCGCGCGGCTCGCTGGTGCCCGAGGATCGCCGTGCGCTGGCACCGGCGGAGGCGATGCGGCTCATCTACGAGCGCCTCCTGTCGCGCATCGAGTCGCGGCGCTTCGACGTCTTCCACGAGCGCATCGCGCTGCCGGGGTACGAGAAGGTCGGCCTCGCGCTCGCCGCGTGGGGGCGGGCACAGCTTCCGGCCTGACATGGCCGACGTCGTCGTGATCGGTGGCGGGTTCGCCGGGCTGTCCGCGGCGGTGGCGCTGGCGGACCGGGGGGTGCGCGTCACGGTCCTCGAGGCGCGGCCGCGCCTCGGCGGGCGGGCCTCCTCGTTCCGCGACGCGACCAGCGGGTCGGTGGTCGACAACGGCCAGCACGCGATGATGGGCTGCTACACCCGCACGCTCGCGTTCCTCGACCGCATCGGAGCGGCGGACAAGGTCCAGCGCCAGGCGAACCTGCACGTCGAGCTCGTCCATCCCCGTCTGGGCGCGGGCGCGATCGCCTGCCCGGCGTGGCCCAGCCCGCTGCATCTCGTGGGCGGTCTCCTGCGCTACCGCCTGCTGTCGCGTCGCGAGCGCTTCGGGGCGTTGCACGCAGGGCTCGAGTTGATGGCGATGCGACGGCGGAACGATCCGCGGCTCGCCAGCGCGACCGTCGGCGAGGTCCTCGCCGATCTCGGCCAGTCGGCCCACGCGTGTACCAGCTTCTGGAACCCGGTGGCGCTGGCGACGCTCAACGAGACGCCCGAGCGGGCGGCCGCCGGGCCGTTCGTCGAGGTCCTCGCGCGGGCCTTCTTCCGGTCGCGGGCCGACTCGCAGTTCGTGCTGCCGCGGGTGGGCCTGGGCGACCTGTACACGGACGACGCCCGGCGCTTCGTCGAGCGGCGTGGCGGGCGGGTGTGGATTCACGCGCCGGCGGCGTCGGTCGAGGTCGGCGACGGAGCGGTGCGCGCCGTCGCGCTGCGCGACGGCCGCCGGCTCGCCGCGGACGGGTGCATTGCCGCCGTGCCGCCGCCGGCGCTCGAGCCCCTGCTGCCGCCCGCACTCCGGGCCCGGGCGCCGTTCACCACGCTCGGGCGGCTCGAGGCGTCGCCGATCGTGAGCACGCACCTGTGGTTCGACCGGCCCGTGCTGCGCGGGGACTTCGTCGGGCTCCTCGGCACGACCACCCACTGGGCCTTCAACCGGAGCCGGCTGCTCGGCGAGTCGGGTGACGGCCAGTGTGTCAGCGCGGTCATCAGCGCAGGGCGTTCGGTGGTCGGCTGGGACAGCGAGCGCATCACCGGCGCCGTGCTGGCCGACCTGCACGCGCTGCTGCCGACGGCGCGGGCCGCGGTGCTGCGCCATGCGGTGGTGGTGAAGGAGAAGCAGGCGACCGTGGCGCCCACCCCGGAGGCCGAGCGCCTCCGGCCACCCGCCGTGACCGACCTCGCCGGCCTGGTGCTCGCCGGCGACTGGACGGCCACCGGGCTGCCCCCGACGATCGAGAGCGCCGTGGAGAGCGGGGACCGGGCGGCCGCACTGCTGGCCGAACGTCTCGGCGCGACCCCAGACTCCGTCTCGGGTCGGAACGGAAAGGGAGAATGACACTCGATGAAGAGTGCGGGCGTCGTGCCGCGGCCGGCGAAGCCGGCGCGGCAGCCGTCCCGGACGCCACACGCTCGCTCTTCTAGCGGAGGTCGAAGCGCATGAGGTTTCCCGTCCACATCGCCACCGACATGATCGCGTGGCAGCTGCGGAACTGGTGGCGCGGCAACGCGCGCTATCCGTCCGTGCTGATGCTCGAGCCGCTCCACACCTGCAACCTCGCCTGCCTCGGCTGCTCGCCGGAGCGCTACAGCGGCGACCTGAAGGATCGCCTCTCGCTCGCCCAGTGCCTGGAGGCGGTGGACGAGGCGGGCACCCCGGTGGTGTCGATCTGCGGCGGCGAGCCGACCATCTATCCCGAGCTGCCCGAGCTGATCGACGCCATCGTGGCCCGCAAGCGCCACATCTACCTGTGCACCAACGGGCTCCTGCTCGAGCGCTTCTACAAGCGTGGCCATCCCCACAAGCGGCTCTCCATCAACGTGCACCTCGACGGCATGCGCGCGACGCACGACCTGATCACCGACCGGGCCGGCACCTTCGACCGCGCGATCGAGATGATCAAGGAGGGCAAGCGGCGCGGCTACGCCGTGTGCACCAACACGACGATCTTCCGTGAGACCTCGATGGACGAGATCGAGGAGATGTGCGAGCTGCTCACCGGGCTCGGCGTCGACGGCATGCTGATCTCGCCCGGCTACCACTACGCGGCCATCGCGGAGGATCGCTTCCTCCATCGCGACGAGACCCATCGCCAGTTCCAGCGCGTGCTCGCGCTGTCCAAGCGCTATCCCATCTCCTCGACGCCGCTCTTCCTCCAGTTCGCGGCCGGGCAGCGCGACTACCCGTGCACGCCGTGGGGGACCCCGACCCGCACCCCGAAGGGCTGGAAGGGGCCCTGCTACCTCATCGAGGGCAAGTACTACGGGAGCTGGAAGGACTTCTGGGGCGGCGTCGACTGGGACTACTGGGAGTCGCGCCAGGACCCGCGCTGCCAGAACTGCTTCATGCACTCCGGCTTCGAGCCGTCGGTCGTCCGCAAGCTCGGCGAGAGCCCGCGCGACGTGTGGACGATGGCGCGCTGGAACCTGGGCGCGTGATCAGGGGCGGCGCGCGTCCGCGCCGAGCCGGCGTGCGGCCCGACTGCCGGTTGCCGGAGGCGTCGCCTTCGCCCCTCAGCTCTTGAATTCCTGACCCGCTGCGGTCTTCTCCTTCAGCAGCTGCAGGAGCTTCTCCGGTCCCCCGCTGGCGACGATGTCCTGGAACTGGGAGCGGAAGTTGGCCACCATGCTGACCTGCTCGATGATGAAGTCGATCACCTTCCACTGCCCGTTGGTCTGACGGAGCCGGTAGTCGACTTCGATGTCGTTCGACCCGCCGCCGCGGAGTATCCTGCTCTGCACGGTCCAGTCGCCGTTCGGCTCCCGACGGTCGCCGACGATCGCGACCTTCTCGTTGCGGTAGTCGTCCAGCCGCCGGCCGTAGGTGGCCGCGAGGTGGTCCTGGAACCTCTGCAAGAACTCCTGCTGCTGGGCGGGCGAGAATCGGCTCCAGTTGCGTGCCAGCACGAGACGGCTGAGGGTCTCGAAGTCGACGCTGCGGAGCACGATGGCCCGCACCTTGTCCCGCCGCGCCTCCTTGCTGAGGTCCTTCTCGGCGAGCACGGCGAGCACCTGATCGGACGTGCCCTGCACCACCTCGCGCGGGGGCGGCTCGGCCGCGCCGGGGTGGGCCAGCCCCGCGAGGAGGAGCGCGCAGGCGAGCGCCAACCCCCGGCGGAGCTCACGGTACCGTGTAGAGTTCTTCATTCTCATAGCTCGGGGTCTCCTCGGGAGTGAGCCGCTCCGTCCGGTCGTGCACCAGGGCGTCGCGTCGCTGCAGGTATGCGTTGCGCACGAACGTGTAGTAGTCGAGCGAGGCGGCCTTGGCCTCTTCCACGGCTTTCAGGAACTGCGCCCGGGCGTTGATCACGTCGACGACGCGGGCGCCGACCAGGATCCAGCCGTCGATGAAGAACGGCGTGATCGCGGCCGCCGAGTCGACGGCGAGCGCAGGCGCGTCGCGCGCGCTCGAGGGCCCCAGCACCGGGAGCACGAGATACGGCCCCGGGGGCACGCCCCAGACGCCGAGCGTCTGGCCGAAGTCCTCCTCCTCGGGCTTGAGCCCGATCTCGCTTGCCGGGTCGAGGAAGCCGCCGGCGCCGAGCACCGTGTTGACGGTGAAGCGACCGACGGCCTTGGCGGCCGGGATGCCCTTTCCCTGCAGCAGGTTGTTCACCAGGTCGACGGGGAAGCGCAGGTTGCCGAAGAAGTTCGACAGGCTGTCCTGCACCGGCTGCGGCGCCACCGTGTGCCATCCGGTGGCGACGGGTGCGAGCACGTGGGTGTCGAGCCCGTCGTTGAACCAGAAAATCTTGCGATTGAACCCCATCCACGGGTCGTACTCCTGCGATCCCTGATTCACCGTCGACGGCTCCGCACCGCGCGCGGGAAGTGGAGACGTGGGCCGCGCAGGGGCCGCGGGCTCCTCGGCGCCGGCGAAGCGCGCGCTCAGAGCGGCCGCGATCAGCAGGGTTGCAAGCAACCGATGTCGACGCATCGAACCTCCCATCCTCATTGTTCGGACTTGTCCCCGTTGCCCCCGACGTCCGTGCTGTGCACGAGCTTGCCCAGCAGACGCTCGAGCAGGACGGCCGACTCGGTGAACGCGATCGGGTCCCCGGACTTGAGCATGATCCTGCTCGCCGCCGAGCTGGAGCGAGATGTAGCGATCGCCGAGGAGCCCGGCCGTGACGATCGAGGCGGAGGTATCCTTCGGCAGCCGCAGGCGAGGGTCGAGATCGAGCGTCACGTGGGCACGGTAGTCGTCACCGAGGCCGATCGAGCGCACCTGACCCACCTTCACCCCGGAGATCACCACCGGAGCTCGGGTCTTGAGCCCGCCGAGCTCGTCGAAGTCGGCGGTGAGCACGAAGCCGCCCGGCCCCTGCCGGGAAAGGCCGCCGACGGCCAGCGACAGGTAGGCGAGGGCAGCGAGCCCGAGGAGGACGAAGAGACCCACGAGCAGGTCACGGCCCGGCGATCGGCTCACGCGTTCACACCCCCCACAGCGCGGTGATGAGATAGTCGGAGATCAGGACGCTCACCGACGCGACGACGACGGTGGCCGTCGTGGCGGCGCTCACCCCCGCGGACGTGGGCGCGCTGGTGTAGCCGCGAAAGGTGGAGATCCAGCCGACGAGCACCCCGAACACGCCCGCTTTCAGCAGGCTCCCGCCGAGGTCGTCGCGCAGGTCGAGGGAGGACTCGAGGCTCGTGAGGTAGGTGCCGCTGTCGACGCCGAGAAGCTTCACTCCCACCAACCAGCCGCCGAAGATGCCGCACACGATGAAGAGCGCCGTCAGCAGCGGCATCACCAGGATCATGCCGACCGCACGCGGCGCGACGACGTAGTCGACGGGATCGACGGACATCATGCGCAGGCCGTCGAGCTGCTGGGTGGCGACCATGGTGCCGATCTCCGCCGTCGTTGCCGAGCCGGCGCGGCCGGTCACCAGGAGCGCGGTCAGCACCGGGCCGAGCTCGCGCACCAGACTCAGGCCGACGACCGCGCCGAGCGACTGCGTGGCCCCGAAGCGTTCGAGCGTGTTGTAGCCCTGGAGGCCGAGCACCATGCCCACCGCCACTCCGCTGACGCAGATGATGAGGAGCGAGAGGACGCCCAGCTTGTAGACCTCGTCGACGACGTTGCGCAGCCGCCAGGGCGGAGTGACGGCATCCCGGATCACCTCGAGCAGAAACAGCGCCATGGAGCCGACGTCGGCAACGACCCGCGTCGTCGTGCTGCCGAGCTGGCGGACGGCCGCCACCATCAGATCGCCTCCGGCAGCGCGTCGAGATCGGTGCTCAGGAACGCGCGCACGCGCGGATCGGTGCTGGCGCGCAGCTCGTCGGGGGCTCCCTGGAAGAAGCCGCCGGGGAGCAGCAGGAGCACGCGCTCGGCCATGCGCATGGTGGAGTCGATGTCGTGCGACACCACCACGGTGGTGATGCCGCGCGCGCGGTTGATCTGCGTCAGCAGTAGCTCGATGCGCTTGGACGAGATGGGGTCGAGGCCCGAGAAGGGCTCGTCACACAGCAGCACGGCGGGGCTGCGGATGATGGCGCGGGCGAGGGCCACGCGCTTCACCATGCCGCCGGAGAGCTCCCCCGGCAGCAGCCCGTCGACGTCGCGCAGGCCCACCGCGTCGAGCCGGTCGTGCACCTCGTCGGCGATCGCCCGCTCGTCGAGGTCGGTGTGCTCGCGCAGCGGGAAGGCGACGTTCTCGAAGACGGTCATGGAGTCGAGAAGGGCGCCACCCTGGAAGAGCATGCCGACCTTCCGCCGGATGCGGAAGAGCTCGCGCTCGGAGCACCGGGTGACGTCCTCGCCATCGACGACGATCCGCCCGACCTGGGGGCGGATCAGCCCGGCGATCAGCCTGAGCAGCGTGCTCTTGCCGCAGCCGCTGCCTCCCAGCACCATGGAGATCCCCCCGACGGGAAAAACACAGGAGAGGTCCGTGAACACCGGCCGATCGCCGAATGCCATGGACACCTGCGAGAGCTCGACGTGAGCGCCGGACTGCATGCGTGACGGTGCACCTTAGCAAGATCGGGTGCTGGCGCCAGCGCCGAACCGGACCGGCAGGAAAACGCGCGCGCCGCGAGCCGCCCGCGCGGGAGCCAGGTCCCGAGCGCCGAGACGCCGGGGACTCTGGGTTAGGGTTCGCTTCGGTACGCGACGGCATCACGCGCGTGCCGTCGATGACCGGCGTCAGGCCGCGTTGGCGGCCGGGGTGGGGAGCCGGCGGGCGAGCGCCAGCGTCGCGAGCGCGGCTCCCAGCATGATCCCGAACGCCACGGCGAATCCCGTCCGAGGCGCCAGGCTTCCGCTCTCGACCAGGGCGACCGCGGCTCCGCCGAGACCTGCGCCGAGCGCCACGCCGAGTACGTTCGCGAGCTGCATCGCGGCCGAGGCCGCACCCTCCGAACCGGCGCGCGCCTGCTCGATGACGGTCAGACTGATCGTGCTGTGGGCGAGGCCCATGCCGAGACCGACCACGGACCAGCTGGCGGCCGCCAGCAGCACCGGCGCGTCCTCTCGCGACGCCAGCAGGACGAGGACGATGCCGCACGCGATCAGGGCTGCGCCCGCGCCGACGAGCGAGCTGCGAGACCCCCGCTTCGCCGCCCGCGCCTGCACCCACGCGCCCGCCGTCCAGGTGAGGGAGGCCCCGCTGAGCGCGAGGCCGGCCACGGTCCCCGACTGCCCGCGGAACACGGTCAGGAAGAGTGGCAGCAGGGTCTCCGCCCCGAAGAAGGCGACGCTGACGACTCCCATCGAGGCGATCGCCGCCGGCAGACCCGGCCGGGCGCGCAGCGTGCCGTCGGGCAGGAGGTGTCGGAGCCCGGGAAGCACCGCCATGGTCCCGACGATCAGCAACCCCGCAGCCGGCAGGGCGCGGGCGTTCAACGCCAGGAGCACGAGCGCACTGCCTGCGGCGAGGAGCAGGGCGAAGCCGAGCGGCGCCGCGTCGCCGGGCTCGCCACGCGTGTCCTCTGGCCGCCCGAGTCGGCGGAGGGCGGGCAGGGTGAGCACGGCGCAGAGGAGGACGATCGGGGTCAGCCCGATGAACACGAGCCGCCAGCTCGCGTGGTCCGCGACGAACCCCCCGATCCCCGGACCCACGAGACCGGGCACCACCCACGCGCTCGAGATCAGGGCGAGCATCCGGGGCCGGCGTTCCGCAGGGTAGCAGCGTGCCACGCTGGCGTAGATGACCGCCGAGAGCCCGCCCCCGCCGAGCCCTTGCACCGCGCGCGCCGCGATCAGCCATTCCATCGATGCCGCGGTCCCGCCCCCGAGGAGGCCGAGCGCGAAGAGCGGCAGGCCGACCGCGAAGGCGTCACCGGGCCCGCGACGGTCGGTGATCCGGCCCGAGAGGGTGATGCCGACGACGCTCGCCAGCATGAACGCGCTGAAGGCCCAGCCGTAGATCGCGAGCCCGCCGAGGTCCCGGACGGCGATCGGCATGACCGTCGTCACGGCGAGGCCGTCGAAGGCGATGCAGGCGACCGTCAGGAGCAACCCGGCGGTGAGTGGCCTGTCCGACGGTCCCGCCGGGGCCGCGGGAGCGCTCGTCACCTGACTCGCGTGCTGCACCGTGCCGCGGCAACCTACACGAGCGGCGGCGCTGTCGTGAGTCCCGTGTCGTCGTGGCGTGGCGGACCCAGCGCGCCGCGGCCGGGTCCGGAACGCGGCCTCTAGAACTGCACCTTGCCGCTGAACGAGCCGTCCAGGGAGACCGGTCCGTTCGGGTTGTCGCCCACGGGCTGCGCCGTCCCGGAGAACGACCCCGTCACGCGCGTACCGTCGAACGACTCGATCGTGACCTGCATCTCGCCGCTGTTCGCGAGCCAGCTCTTGATCGAGACGTGCCGGCCCGTCTTGGTCTCCAGGTAGCTGCCGCTGCACTGGGGGGCCGGCGCCGGCACGGCGAAGTTGGGGAGATAGATCGGGCACCCG
Organism: uncultured delta proteobacterium; assembly: GCA_963815115.1. Classification (GTDB taxonomy): domain Bacteria; phylum Desulfobacterota; class Binatia; order DP-6; family DP-6; genus CAVQLX01. The sequence goes on from CAWFFN010000009.1 coordinate 1,602,459, forward strand.
AACCCGATGGTCCGCGCGACCCTTCCGGGGAGCACCGCCTTGGTGCCGATCACGATGAGACCGCTCAGGTCGTTGCTGATGGGCACCAGCCTGCCGCTCCACCTGAACGGCTTGCCGTTCACCGTGGCGGCGATGGTGTTCCTCTTCCTGCGTGCGGCCCCGGCGGGCGCGGGGATGCTCGCGGTCAGCACGCCCGCGAGGGCGATCATGGCCATCATCCTCGTCACGATCCTCGTCATGAACCCTCCTGTGTCCGTGGGGAGATGCCCGGCGCGTCGGACCAGGTCAAGGTTTTCTGCCGGAGGACGGCGGGAGATGCTGGGATTTCGCGCGGGGGAGCGCGGTCACGATCCGATTGAGAGCGTCGGGCTCGACCGGCTTCGTGACGTGATGGTCGAATCCGGCGGTCCTCGTCCGCTCCCGGTCTTCCTCCTGGCCGTATCCGGTCAGTGCCACCAGGAGGATGTGTTGCAGGCGCGCATCCTGCCGCACGCGGCGGGCGACCTCGTACCCGTCGATGCCCGGGAGACCGATGTCGACGAGCATGACGTCGGGCGGGGAGGTCCGCGCGAGATCGAGCGCGGTGGCTCCATCGTGGACCGTCCGGACCCGGTGTCCGAGCATCTCCAGCAGCATCGTCAAGGCCTCGGCGCCGTCCCGGTTGTCCTCCACGACCAGCACGCGCCGGTCACCTCGCTCTGCCGAGCGCTCCTCGGAAGCCGGGGCGGCGGTGCGCTCGACGCCGGGCGGGAGAACCGGAAGTCGCACGACGAACTCCGCACCCTTTCTGGGCCCGTCGCTCCGGGCCTCGACCCGGCCGCCGTGGAGCTCGACGAGCTGCCGCACGACGGTGAGCCCGATGCCCAGTCCGCCGTGGGCTCGGGCAACGCCGGGATCCGCCTGCGCGAAGAGGTCGAAGACATGCGGCAGGTGCTCGGGCGCGATCCCGACACCATTGTCCCGGACGCGCAGCACTGCGTCCCTCCCGTCCCGGGCGACCGTGATCTCGATGCGGCCGCCCGGCGCGGTGTACTTGGCTGCGTTCGAGATCAGATTCACCACCACCTGCTCGAGCCTCGTCGCGTCCCCTTCGACCTCCAGGCCGTCGGGCGCCGGTGAGAGCGAGAGATGGTGCGCGCGATCCTCGACGAGCTGCTGCGTGCTTTCGACGGCTCGCTCGACGATGCTGGCGAAGCGCAGGCGCTGGGTGCGCAGCGTGATCTTCCCATGCGTGATCCGCGCAACGTCGATCAGGTCGTCGATGAGTTGCGCGAGCTGGTCCGTGCCACGGCGAACGATGTGGAGCGCGCGCTCTCGGCGCGCCGGGTCGAGCGACGCGGCGACGGCCGCATTGCGCACTGCCGCCAGCGGATTGCGCAGCTCGTGCCCGAGCATCGCGAGGAACTCGTCCTTCGCCCGATTGGCGGCCTCCGCGTCGCGCCGCGAGCGACGTTCGGCGTCGTAGAGACGCGCGTTGTCGATCGCGATCGCGGCCTGGGCGGCGAACCCCACGACGACACGCTCCGCGTCCTCGGTGAACACCCCGGGCTCGGGATGGCCGAGGAACAGGCCCCCGAACACCTCGCCGGAACGACCGACGAGCGGTACCGCGAGATAGCTCGTCACCGGAAGGTGACCCCGCGGCATCCCGTGGTGCGGAGGGTTCTTGCCGTAGCGCGGGTCCTTCCTGACGTCGTCGAGCCGCACCACGCGTTCTCCCGCGAACGTCGTCGCGAACAGGGCGGTGTTGCGCGGCATCCCGAGCTTCTCGAACGCTTCGCGCGGCGCCCCGGAGAGCGCGTAGAGCAGATAGTGGCCGCCTTGATCGTCGATGGCGTTGTAGAAGAACGCGCCGAACTTCGCGTGGGTCAGGCTCGTGGCGGCGTCGGTGATGGCCTGGAGCAGCTTCTGGGGGTCCAGCTCCGCGGAGAGCGCCTGGCCGATCTGGTTGAGGGTGGCGACCATCGCGCGGCTGTGAAGAAGCGCCTCTTCGGACCGCTTCCGTTCCGTCACGTCGCGCGCGATCTTCGAGACCCCCACCACGTCGCCGGACGCATCCCGGATCGGTGAGAGCGTCAGCGAGACGTGGATGCGCCGTCCGTCCTTGCACACGCGCCGGGTCTCGAAGTGCTCGATCCGCTCGCCGCGACGGAGCGCCGCGAGGGTCGTCTCGAGCTCGTCCGCGCCGTCGGCGGGGAGAAGACGCGCGATCGGGTGCCCGATCATCTCCTCGGGCGCGTAGCCGAAGAGGTGCTCGGCAGCGCGGTTCCAGCTCGTGACGACGCCGTCCAGGGTCTGGCTGATGATGGCATCGTTGGACGACTCCACGATGGCCGCGAGGCGCGTCCGCTCCGCGATCTCGGCGTCGAGCGCGCTGGCCCTCTGCTGGAGCCGGACGATCTCGCGCAGCCGCTCGTCCGTGCTGTCCAGCGCCGTATAGCTCTCGGCGGGGATCACGTGGGAGTGCGCTCCACAGATCTCGAGTACGCGAGAGCCGTCGCCGCCGTCGTGGAGGGTGGTCAACGGGTAGGCGCACAGGAGCGACAGCGGCAGGCTGGCGACGAGGTGGTTCCAGAGCTCCTCGAGGCGGAGGGCTGCGTCCGTCCTCCCCTCTGCCCATAGCAGCGCCACCATCTCTCCGAAGGCACGGACGCGAGCATGGCGCTCCGCGGCTCGCTCGACCACCTCTCCGACGACGTCGGCGAAGCGCGTCACATCCGGCGCCTCGTCGACCATGACCTTCGCCAGGGTCTCGGCGGCGTCCAGCTCGACGTAGCGGCCTTGCTCGCGGGCGACTGCCAGCTGCACCCCGCGCGCAGCGATGCTCTCCCGGAGACCCTCGAGATGCGGCCTCGTCGCGATGACGACGGCCGCCTCGCCAGCTCCGAGGCCGGCACCGATGAATCGTGCCGCCTCCGCCAGAAGGAAGGAGTCGCGCTCGTAGAACTGAACCAGATGCGTGCGGCGGTCGACGTCGGGCGCGCTCGAGCCCGCAATGCCCGTCGCAGGTTCCGAGACCGGACCGGTACTCATGGAGTGTCCCTCGGTGAGCGGAACCCGGATACCCGTTCGGTCCGAGGCTGACAAGGCTCATCAATGCGCCGTTGCCGGCCCGCACGCAACGCGTCGAGGGTCCCGGCCCGGATCGCGGGGAGGCGCGGCGAGCGACGTCGGAGAAGGACGAGCTCGCCGCGTAGCTTAGGACGGCTTGGCAGCGAGTGCCTCTTTTTCCTTGACAGTCGGCGATCTGGGCGAGTAGTCACACCGGCTACGAAGATCCGGGGCCAGCAGGCCCAGGCATACGAAAGGCAGGCAAATGCGATCCCCGTGCACTACTCGACGACGTCACGGCGCCCGGCGCGGGACGCGGGCGTTGCGCGCGGGCGGCGCGCTGATCGTGGCTCTTGCGCTTGCGGCCGGGATGCGCGCGTCGCCGGCGCTGGCGCAGTGTTCGGACACCGACGCCGACGGCGTGTGTGACGACGTCGACAACTGTCCGGCACTCGCGAACCCGGATCAGGCCGATCTCGACGGCGACGACGTCGGGGACGCGTGCGATCCGAGCGACGCCGAGCTGAACGTCACCAAGCTCGAGATGGCGCGCGACTCGAGCGCCAACAACGACTCGAGCCTGTACCGCGCGAAGGGCGACTTCTTCACGAACCCGCCCACCGACACGCTGACCGCCGTCGCCGGCCTCACGGTGCACGTCGCGGACGCCCTCGGGACGGACTCGACGCAGGTGTGGACGCCCGCGGACTGCGCGAAATCGGCGCCCGGAAAGATCATCTGCGTCAGTGCCGACAGGAACGCCAAGCTCTCCGCCAAGGCCATCAAGGCCACGCCGGCGGTGTTCAAGTTCACGCTGAAGGTCCGCCGCGTGGGGTTCACGGGGCCGTTCGACGGGCCGGTCCAGGTGACGCTGAGCAACGGCGCCATCGACCGCTTCGGCATCATCATGGACTGCCGGGTGAGCAACAAGGGGCTCACCTGCCGCGAGTTCTGAGCGCCGTCAGCACGCGGCCTCTGGGGGAGCCATGCGCAACGAGATCGCACGTCGACTGACCGGCCGCGGCGGAGCACGTCTGGTCGCGGGAGCCGTCCTGCTCGGCAGCTTGCTCGTGATCGCCGCCGTCTCCGTGGCCATCGCCTGCACCACCGACGCGCAGTGCGATGACGGCGACGCCTGCAACGGCGTCGAGAGCTGCAACACCAGCACCATGATGTGCGAGCCGGGCGTTCCCGCCGGCCCCGACGCGGACGGCGACGGGATCTGCGACGCCGGCGACAACTGCCCGACCGTCGCCAACCCGGGCCAGGCAAACCTCGACGGCGACGCGCTCGGCGATGTCTGCGACGATGCCGACGCCACCCTGAGCCCCACCAAGATCACCCTGCGGCGCAACAACGGCGGTCAGGGCGACAAGAGCGCGGCCAAGGGCAAGGGCTTCTTCGTCACCGCGCCGCCGGGAGACACCTTCAACGGCGCCGCCGGCTTCCAGATCCGCATCCAGGACGGCATCGGCCTCGACGTCACGCGCGGCTTCAGCGCCGCCGAGTGCGTGGCCGCCGGCACGAAGGTGAAGTGCAAGAGCACGGACAAGTCGCGCAAGGCGTCGCTCAAGGGCCTCGCGGCGACGCCGCAGGTGATCCAGTTCAGCTACGTGTTCAAGCGACTCGGCCTCGCGGGACCATTCAACGGGCCGGTGTCGGTGACCCTCACGCAGAACGGCAGCGCGATCGACCGCGCGGGAGTCGCGACGGACTGCCTGATCAAGCTGCTCGGGCTCGCCTGCCGCGAGTTCTAGCCGTCGTCGACGAAGGAGATCCCCATGCGCGGCACTTGCCGGACCGCCCTCGCAGTCGCCCTCGCCGCCCTCGCCCTCGCGGGCGCGAGCCGGCCGGCTTTCGCCACCCACTTCCGCTACAGCCACCTCAGCTGGTCCGTGGTCAGCGGCAGGACGGTCGAGTTCACCCTGCAGAGCAGCTGGCGGCGCAACGACACGCCGAGCTTCAATCCGTGCGTGAACCCGACCACCAACGTCGTCGTTCCGTGCACCGGTGGCGACGGGCTGCCCGCACCGGGCGACATCATCCGTGAGGACATCGGCGACACGCGACTCGATTTCGGCGACGGCAGCCCCACCGTCGGCTCGGGGACCAGCGGCGGCCTGTTCTATCTCGTCACCTCGGTCGACCCGGCGAACAACTGGCTCTTCGGCCTGGCGCTCGACACGGCCGCGCTGCCGGTCATCGACACCACGATCCGGCACACCTACGCGGCGGCCGGCACCTACACGGCGTTCATCGCGTCGTGCTGCCGGATCCAGGCCAACGCACCGCCGAACGCCCACATCAACAATCCCGAGTTCGACTACCAGGTGCAGGCCGTGGTGGAGCTGGGCCAGGACAACGCCTCGGCGACGACGGCGCTGCCGCCGATCGTCACCTGCGAGCAGAACAGCGTATGCTCGTTCCTGGTGCCGGCCACCGATCCCGACGGCGACACGCTCACCTTCCGCCTCGCGACGCCGTCCGAGGCCGACGGCGGGGCCTTCAAGCAGCCCGGCCCCCCGCAGGCGACGAACGGCGCCAGCATCAACCCGACGACGGGGATCTACACCTGGGACACCACCGGCGCCACGCTCGGACCGGTGGGGCTGAACACGCTCTACTCGACCCAGGTGGTGATCGAGGAGCGCGACGCGATGAACAACGTCAAGGGCCGCGTCGCCGTCGACTTCTTCATCCAGCTCGTGCCGCACGTGAACCAGCCGCCCGTGTTCAGCAGCCCGGCCTGCAACTCCACCCTGACCCCGTCCACGGGCGTGCCCTTCTCCTTCAACGTGCAGGCCTCCGATGCCGACTCGGGCGACGTGGTCACCCTGAACGCCGCCGGCCTGCCCGCGGGCGCCAGCATGACCCCGCCGCTACCGACCACGGGCAATCCCGTGAGCAGCCTCTTCGGCTGGACGCCGCTGATCTCGCAGGCGGGCAACTACATCGTCACCTTCACGGCCACCGACCAGGCGTTGCAGCAGGCGCTGTGCTCGATCACCCTGGTGGTCAACTCGCAGTGCGGCGACGGCAATCTCGACCCGGGCGAGCAGTGTGACCCGGGCCCCGACGCCGCCAACGACTGCTGCACGATCGACTGCCAGTTCGAGACCGACGGGACGTCCTGCGGTGGGTCTCCGGTGTGCGGTGGGCCGAGCTCGTGTGCCTCCGGCGTCTGTACGCCCGGAGCCGGCGGGACCGACAGCGACGGCGACGGCGTGATCGACTGTCAGGACAACTGCCCGACGATCGCCAACCCGGGCCAGTCGGACATCGACGGGGACGGCATCGGCGACGTCTGTGACGCCGAGGACGCTCCGCTCACGGTGAACCGGCTCAAGATGAAGGGTAACGCGGCCAAGGGCTCCACGGTCGGCAAGGGCAGCTTCGTGTCGCTCCTGCCTGCCGATGCGCTCACCTCGGCGCAGGGCATCACCTTCCGCGTGCGCGACCGCCTCGAGTCGGACGTGCAGCACTCCTGGGCGAGCGCCGAGTGCGCCGTCACGCCGTCGAGCGGCCGCATCAAGTGCCTGAGCGCCGACAAGCGCTTCCGCGCGGACCTGAAGCCGGTGCCGAAGACGCCCAACGCCGTGCGCTGGGCGTTCAAGATGAAGAAGCTCTCGCTGGTCGCGCCCTTCAAGTCGCCGATCAGCGTGACGTTGACCTACGGTGCGGGAATCGACCGCGTCGGGGTCATCCACGACTGCGCGGCGAAGAACGCGTCGATCGTCTGCCGCGAGTTCTGAGGGGGACAACCGTCGGCCCGGCGTCCTTCGTGGCGCCGGGTCGCACGGGCCGATCGGCTCAGGAGCCGAGAGCGGGTTGGGGGACCGCCGCGCGCAGCATCACGGCGTTGAAGAGAGCCACCCAGGCGCCGTGGTCGATGTAGCCTTCCAGGTGGTCCTCGCTCCAGCCGAAGGCGAGCTGGGGATCCTCCCAGACCTCGACCAGCTGTCCCTGGAGGAGGAGCCGGCGTCGCGGTGTGCTCGGGGTCATCGGCGCGTCCTCAGGCGGCCGCGACGCGCGAGGGGCGAACGTCGCCCATCTCGAACTTGGCGCCACGGAAGTTGCCGCACAGCCTGACGGTTCCGGAGTTGACGAGGTGGACCACCGTCGCGACGACCTCCGAGTCGGTGCGGGCGTATGCGGAGACGGCGGTCACGAGATCGAGCAGCGTGCATTCGGCTGGCATCGTCGGTTCCTCTCTTGGGGGGCGACCCGTCGCCTCCTCTGACAGCACTACGCCCATCACCCGGTCCCGGATGTTCAGACGAGGAAAAGCCGCGAAATCGTGCACGGACGGTACCATTGGGCAGGGTCGCCGCCCGCAAGACGGGCGCGAGCCTCCGGCCCCGGCACGTGGTACGACCAGCCCGGGTGTCCCGGTGAAACGCCTCATCGTCACGGCCGACGACTTCGGCCTGTGCGAGCCGGTCAACGAGGCCGTCGAGATCGCGCACCGCGAGGGCATCCTCTCGACGGCCAGCCTGATGGTCGGCGGCGGTGCGGCGGACGATGCCGTGGCCCGCGCGCGCCGGCTCCCGCGGCTGCGGGTGGGCCTGCACGTCGTCGTCGTCGAGGACCTGCCGGTGCTGCCCCGCGCCCAGGTCGCGAGCCTGACGGACGATCACGGATATCTCTCCGGCCGCCTGGTCAGCTCCGGCGTGCGATTCTTCTTCAGCCCCGCGGCCCGGCGGCAGCTCGAGGCGGAGATCCGGGCGCAGTTCCAGCGTTTCGCGGCCACGGGTCTGGAGCTCGACCACGTCAACGCCCACAACCACATGCACCTGCACCCGACGGTCCTCGGCATGATCCTGCGGGTGGGACGGGAGTTCGGGCTGCGCGCCATGCGCGTGCCGTGGGAGCCGCCGTTGATCTCGTGGCGCATCACCGGACGGGGGCTGGCGCCGAAGATGGCCGCCGCGGCCGGACTCGCGCCGTGGATGGCCGCGTTGCGCGCCCGGCTACGGCGCCGCGACATCCGGACCAACGACCTGGTGCTCGGACTCGGGGCCACCGGCGCGATGGACGAGAGCACGGTGCTGCGGCTCCTCGAGATGCTTCCGGCCCGCCGCGTGGCCGAGATGTACTTCCATCCGGCGACGCGCCGGTCGCCGGAGATCGACCGCACGATGCCGACGTACCGCCACCAGGACGAGCTGGCGGCGCTCACCAGCCGTCGGGTCCGCCAGGCGCTGGAGCGCCTCGCGATCCGCCCCGTGACCTTCAGGGAGCTCTGAGCCCGCCCCGCGACGCTCCCGGCGCGGTGGACGACACGCTCAGCGGTCGAGAAACTCGACCTTGCCCGTGCTCACGTCGTACATGCAGCCGGCGATGACGATGTCGCCCGACTGCTCCAGTCCTTTCAGGATCGGGCTCTTCTCGCGCAGCTCGCGCATCGTCTGGCGCACGTTCTCCCGGGCCGCGGCGTCCACGAACGCCTCGTTCTTGCAGTCGGGTCCTCCCGGGACGTCCTTCACTGCCGCGACAGCGGGCTCGATCTTGTTCAGCAGGCCGGTGATGTTGCCGAGCTTGACGTGCTCGCAGGCGCTCTTCACTGCACCGCACCGCGTGTGGCCCATCACCAGGACGAGCTTGGCGCCGACGACCTTGGTGGCGTACTCGAGGCTTCCCAGCACGTCGGGGTTCACGACGTTGCCCGCCACGCGCGCGACGAACATGTCACCGATGCCGGCGTCGAGGACGGTCTCGACGGGGACGCGGGAATCGATGCATCCCAGGACGACGGCGACGGGATGCTGCGCCGCCGCCGTGGCGCGGATGTCCTGCGCCGGGTCGCGCCGGCGCGGCTCGCCGCGCAGGAAGCGCTCGTTCCCCTCCTTGGCCTGGCGAAGGACGTCGGCAGGGGTCGGGGCCTGCTGGGTCTCACGGGTCACGGTGGGGGCCTCTGGTTTCCCTTGCGCTCGGGTGACGGCGGTGGAGAGCAGCGCCGCCGACAGCACGACGACGCGCCCCCGGTGCGCTCCGACGATGCGTTTCATCATGATTGGCGGGCGACCCTAGCACAAGCTCGATCATCGTCGTTAGCCCCAGCTCGAGAGCGCTGCCGGCCGCCGATCGAGTCGTGCCCCCCTGGCGGGGGTGTGGTAGGCATGTCGAAGGGCGATGTGGCCGAGCCCGGGAAAACGCAATCGCGCGCCGTTGCTCGCGGCGCTCGCGCTGGCCGTGCCGGCGTCGATCTGCTCGGCCACGTGCCCTGCAAGCGACCTCGGAAGCTGCACGGCGCGGTGCGATGCCGGCGACGCCGCGAGCTGCGCGAGTCTCGGTGTCATCTACATGAAGGGCGGCCAGGGCGTCGGGCGGAACGATCGCCGGGCCGTGGAGCTCTTCCGCAAGGCCTGTGATGGTGGCAGCGGACAGGGATGCACCAACCTGCGCGCGATGTACGCCCAGGGACGCGGCGTTGGCAGGCAGTACGACGACCAGGACGCCGAGCGCTACCACCAGCAGTGCGCTGCGGGAAAGGCCGCCGCGTGCGACGACCTCGGTCGCCTGGCCGAGGAAGGACGCGGCGTGGCGCGCGATCGGCGACAGGCCATCGAGCTGTACCGCAAAGCGTGCCAGGCCGGGAACGCCAGCGGCTGTCGCCACGCCTGCGCCGCGGGCGACGAGGCGAGCTGCAAGGGGCCGGCGCGCTAGCGTGTCGCGCGCGCCGTCGCCGCGGCGCCGAGCGAGCCGGCAATTTGAACGACGCGCTGCCAGCGTGGTAGCCGGAGCCGTGTCCGACATCCTCGACCGCGACCTCTTCCGGCGCATCCAGGATCGGGTGGCCGTGGTCGGCATCGGTCATCTGCCGTTCGCCAAGGACATCGGGCGTCCGATCGGCGACACCGCCGTCGAGGCGATCCAGCTGGCGCTCGCCGACGCCGGACTCGAGGCCGAGGACCTCGACGGCATGTCGATGCTCGAGATGGAGGACACCCACGAGGTCTCCATCGCCCGCCGGCTCGGCGTGCGGCAGCTCACCTGGTGGGACAAGATCTCGTACGGCGGCGGGGCGTCGAGCGCGACGATCATGCACGCGGCCGCCGCGGTCGCCAGCGGGCTGGCCACGGTGGTGAGCTGTCATCGCGCGCGCAACCGCGGCTCGAGGAGCTCGCGCCCGTGGTCGCAGGAGCGGGTGCTGGTGCGCGACGACAAGGCGCTGCATACCCCATGGGGGCTCATCCGTCCCGTCGACGTGATCGGCATGTGGGCACACCGCCACATGCACGAGTACGGCACGACGCGCGAGCACCTCGGCAACGTCGCGATCGCCGCCCGCCGTCACGCGCAGCGCAATCCCTTCGCGCTGATGCACGATCGTCCGCTCGACATGGAGACGTACCTCGGCGGACGCGTCATCGGCTATCCGCTGACGCTCTACGACTGCTGCCTGGAGAGCGACGGCGCGCTCGCCTGCATCGTCACCACGGTGGAGCGCGCGCGCGACCTGCGCCAGAAACCGGTCCTGGTCCATTCCGTGGCCCAGGCGTCGGGGCCGAATCCGGTCCACCTCGCCAACTACAACAACTCGCCGACTTTTGAGACCACGTCGCGCTGGTGTGCGGAGCTGCTCTGGGCGCGCTCGGAGCTCAAGCCGCGCGACATGGGCTGCGCCCAGATCTACGACGCCTTCACGCCGCTCGTGGTGATGGGTCTGGAGGACTACGGCTTCTGCGCGCGCGGGGAGGGCGGGCCGTTCACCGAGGGCGGCCGGATCGAGATCGGAGGCGCGTTGCCCGTGCTCACCTCGGGCGGCGGCCTGTCCGAGGCCTACGTGCACGGCTTCAACCTGCTGCTGGAAGGGGTCCGCCAGATCCGCGGGACGTCGGTCAACCAGGTTCCCGGATGCGCAGCGACCCTGGTGACCGGCGCCTCGGGCGTGGCAACCAGCGCCGTGGTGCTGCGGGCAGGGTGAGGGCATGGCCGAGTTCGTGCAGGACGAGCAGCCCCTCCACCCGGACTATCCGCTGCCCGACGTCGACGATCCGGTGATGCGGCCGTTCTGGGAAGGCGCGCGCGCCGGCAGGCTGATGCAGCAGCGCGACCGCGAGACCGGCGCGCTGCACTGGCCGCCGAAGCCGCTCTACTGGAAGGGCGGCGGCCGGCTCGAGTGGTTCGAGGCGAGTGGCAGGGGCCGCATCCACACCTGGGTGGTGGCGCACGAGCCCTTCCTCCCGGCCCTGCGCCATCTCCTGCCGCACGTCATGGTCGTGGTGACGCTCGCGGAAGGGCCACGCATCGTGGGCCACATGGTGCGCTGCCCCCCCGAGGCGATGCGCTTCGAGATGCCGGTGCGCGTCGTCTTCAAGCGACTCAGCGACCGGGTGACGCTGCCGGTCTGGGAACCCGATCGCTGAGGGTGCCGGACTTCCTCGTCCACTTCGGGCCGATCGCGGTCTTCGTCGCCACGGCCGTCGAGGGCGATCTCGGGCTGATCGTCGGCGGCGTCGCCGCCCATCTCGGGCTCATGCATCCGCTCGTCGTCGGGATCACGGGCGCGCTCGGAGGCTTCTGCGGCGACGCGGTCTGGTTCGCCATCGGACGGCGCAGCGCCGACGCCATCCGCCGCAGTGCGGCGTGGCACCGCGTCGGTCCCACGGTCGAGCGCCTGGCGGCACGCTTCGGACCGCGTCAGATCCTGCTGGCGCGCCCGGTCTGGGGCACGCGGGTCGCCACCATGCTGTTCTGGGGCACGCAGCGACTGGCGCCGGCCCGCTTCGCCGCGCTCGATCTTCCGGCGTGCACGCTGTGGGCGGTTCTCCTGGTGTCGCTCGGCTACTACTCGAGCGTCAGCATCGAGGCACTGCTGGGGAAGGTCCGACGCGCGGAGGAGTGGCTGACCGTCGCGGTCCTGGTCGCGGTCGTCGCGGGAGTGTGCGGGCACCTTCTGCTGCGTGCTCGAGCGACCTCGCGGATCGAGAGATGAGTCGCTGGTACGGCGCATCGCGCTCGTGCTAGCCCTCGCCGCATGCGCGAGATCGCCTCCGGCCTCCAGTTCCCCGAAGGTCCCATCGCCCTGCCCGACGGCAGCGTGCTCGTCGTCGAGATCATGCGCGGCACCCTGTCGCGGGTCGCCCCGGATGGCGGGATCACGGTGGTGGCGGAGACCGGCGGCGGACCCAACGGCGCCGCCTTCGGTCCGGACGACAAGGTCTACGTCTGCAACAACGGGGGCTTCGAGTGGCACCAGGTGGCCGGCTTCACCGTGCCTGGCGACCAGCCCGCCAACTACTGCGGCGGCAGCATCCAGCGCGTCGACCTCGCCAGCGGCCGGGTGGAGACGGTCTACACCGAATGCAACGGTCACCCGCTGCGCGGCCCGAACGATCTGGTTTTCGATGCGCACGGCGGCTTCTGGTTCACGGATCACGGCAAGATCCGGGCCCGCGAGCGTGACCGGGGCGGCCTCTACTACGCGCGACCCGATGGGTCGCTCATCCGCGAGGTGGTCTACCCGCTGGACTCGCCGAACGGGGTCGGGCTGTCGCCCGACGGAAAGCGCCTGTACGTCGCGGAGACCTTCACCGGGCGCGTGTGGCAGTGGGACGTCGTCGCGCCGGGTGAGGTCGGGTCGGGAATGCCGCTCGCGCCCGGTGGCGGCACGCTCCTCGCGGGGCTCTCCGGATTCCAGCTACTCGACTCGCTGGCGGTCGACGGTCACGGCAACGTCTGCGTGGCGACGCTGGTCAACGGCGGCATCACGGTGCTGTCGACCTTCGGCGAGGTGCTGGAGCACGTCGCGACCGGAGACCCGCTGACCACGAACATCTGCTTCGGTGGCCGCGACCTCCGCATGGCGTACGTGACCTGTTCCGGCACCGGACGTCTGGTTGCGTTCGAGTGGCCGCGCTCGGGTCTGCGGCTGAACTACTAGCCAGCGGTGCCGGCGTCGCCCGGCACCGCATTGACGCTCTTCCGGCGCCGGTCTACGGTCGAGATGAATCGCACAGCCACGGGGAGGTCCATCATGGGAGTCGCGGCACACGTCGAGCGGTCGGTCGAGCAATTCGTTGGTGCGCCGCTGCGCAGGATGCTCATCGACGGCAAGTGGGTCGAGGCGGCATCGGGGAAGACCTTCGAGACGCCGGACCCCGCTACCGGGAAAGTGCTGGCGCGAGTCGCGGAGGGCGACGCCGAGGACGTCGATCGCGCGGCGCGCGCCGCGCGCCGTGCCTTCGACGAGGGACCCTGGCCGCGCATGGCGCCCGCCGACCGCGAGCGCCTGCTGCTGAAGGTCGCCGACCTGATCGAGGCGCACGGGCTCGAGCTGGCGCAGCTCGAGACCCTCGACAACGGCAAGTCACTCGGCGAGAGCCAGAACGTCGACATCCCGTCCGCGGCGGCGACGTTCCGCTACTACGCCGGCTGGGTCAGCAAGATCACCGGCGACACGAACCCGACCGATCCCGCCTTCTTCAACTTCACGCTACGCGAGCCGGTGGGCGTGTGCGGTCAGATCATCCCGTGGAACTTCCCGCTGCTGATGGCCGCGTGGAAGCTCGCTCCCGCCCTGGCCTGCGGCAACACCTGCATCCTCAAGCCCGCCGAGCAGACGCCGCTGACGGCGCTGCGGCTCGGCGAGCTGCTCCAGGAAGCGGGTATCCCCGACGGCGTCGTCAACATCGTCCCCGGCTTCGGACCCACGGCGGGCGGTGCCATCGTGGGACATCAGCTGATCGACAAGGTCGCCTTCACCGGGTCCACCGAGGTCGGCAAGGAGATCCACCGAGAGACGGCCCATACCCTCAAGCGCGTGTCGCTCGAGCTCGGCGGCAAGAGCCCGAACATCGTCTTCGCGGATGCCGACGTCACCGAGGCGGTGAAGGGCGCGCTGGTCGGCGTGTTCTTCAACCAGGGCGAGGTGTGCTGTGCCGGCACGCGCCTGTTCGTCGAGGAGAAGCTGCACGACCAGTTCGCGGATGCGGTGGCGAGCGCAGCCGGCACCATGAAGCAGGGCCCGGGGATCGACGCCGACACGCAGGTGGGGCCGCTGGTGAGCCAGGAGCAGCTCGAGCGCGTCACGGGCTATCTCGAGATCGGCAGGAAGGAAGGCGCGAAGGTCCTGACCGGCGGCGAGCGCAATACCAGCCCGGGGCTCGAGGGCGGCTACTTCGTCAAGCCCACGGTGCTCACCGGGGTGCGCAACGACATGCGCATCGCGCAGGAGGAGATCTTCGGCCCGGTCGTGGCGCTCATCCCCTTCAAGGACGAGAACGACGCCGTCCTGCAGGGCAACGACACGCACTACGGCCTCGCCGCCGGCGTGTGGACGCGCGACGTCTCCAAGGCGCACCGCGTGGCGCGCGCGATGCGCGCCGGTACGGTGTGGGTCAATTGCTACAACGTGTTCGACGTCATGGCGCCGTTCGGCGGCTACAAGCAGAGCGGCTACGGCCGCGAGCTCGGTCGTCACGCCCTCGATCTCTACACGCAGGTGAAGAGCGTCTGGATGCGGATCTGACATGGCCAGGGTCGCGTCCTTCGGCGACGTCGCCGACGAGTTCCGCCGCCGCTGGGAACGTACCATCTGGGCCACCATGGCCACGGTCGGCCCTCGAGGGCGGCTGCAATCGCGTCTGGTGCACCCGCTCTGGGAAGGGGCGACGGGCTGGATCGCGACCGGCGCCGACTCCTTGAAAGCCCGGCACCTGAGGATCAATCCCTACACGTCGCTGACCTACTGGGACCAGACCAACGAGCAGGTGCACGTCGAGTGTCGCGCCGAATTCGAGCAGCGAGTCGAGGAGAAGCGCCGCGTCTGGGACCTCTTCAAGCGCACGCCATCCCCGCTCGGCTATGATCCGGGCCTGTTCTTCAAGGAGGGCCCCGAGGGCCGGTCCGTCGGGATCGTGCGGCTCGTGCCGTGGCGCGTCGAGTTCTGGTCGCTCACCGAGTTGGTGGCGGGCAAGCCGTCGCAGGTCTGGCTGGCATGAACGGCGACAAGACCGGCGGAGAAACCTACGAGACGCTGCGCGTGGGCGTCCACGGCGGCATCGCCCGCGTCACCATCGACCACCCCCCCATCAACCTCTTCGACGTCGCGCTGATGCGAGACCTGATGCGGGTGGGAAGCGCGCTCGAGACCGACCCGGAGGTGCGGGTCGTCGTCCTCGACAGCGCCAATCCGGAGTTCTTCGTCGCCCACGCCGACGTCGGCCTGATCCAGCAGCTCCCCGCCGAGCCGCCGCCCAAGCCCACCGAGCTCGGTTTCTTCCACGCCATGGTCGACCGCTTCCGCACCATGCCGAAGGCGACCATCGGCGTCGTCGAGGGGGTGGCCCGGGGAGGCGGCAGCGAGCTGCTGCTGTCTCTCGACATGCGCTTCGGCGCGCTCGGCAAGGCGGTGCTCGCCCAGCCCGAGGTGGCGCTCGGGATCATTCCGGGCGGAAGCGGCACCCAGCGCCTGCCGCGCCTCATCGGCCGGGCGCGCGCCCTGGAGGTCATCCTGGGCTGCGACGACGTTCCGGCCGACCTGGCGGAGCGCTACGGCTACTTGAATCGGGCCCTCCCGCCCAACGAGCTACGCCCGTTCGTCGATCGGCTCGCGCATCGCATCGCCTCCTTCCCCGCCGAGGCCATCGCCCTCGCCAAGGAGGCCGTCAACGCGGCCGAGCGCCCGACCCTGGAGGGGTTGCTCGAGGAGGCCGACTGCTTCAATCGCGCCGTCGCGACGCCGGAGGCCCGGGCGCGCATGGCCCGCTTCCTCGAGCTCGGCGGCCAGACCCGGGAGGTCGAGCTGGATCCGCGCGGGCTGCTGGCGCGTATCATGGGCACGGTGTAACCAGAGCACCGGGGATCTGTTCCGGGGAGCAGAAAGAACGACAATGCGCACGCCCATCCTCCTCCTTCTTGCCGGACTGGCACTGGCGGGCTCGCTGGTCCTGCCGGGCTCGGCTCGGGCCCAGCCGTGGTTCGGCGGCGGCGCCGGACTCGGCATCTCGTACGCCGGGGGCTATCCCTACGCGGCCGGATTCTACGGCGTTCCCGTCTACCCGGCGCCCGTCTTCGTCTCGCCGGTCTTTGTTTCGCCGATTCCGCCGGTCTACTGGCCCGGACTGGGTCCGCAGATCGCAGTTCGCTGGAACAGCTACTTCGATCCGCGCGACCAGCAGATCCGCGGCTACACCCTGCCGCGCTGACGTAGCCGGACCAGGGTAGCGCCGAGGCCGCCGCGCTCCGGGGGGGCATCGCGGAACCCGGCGACGAGGGGGTGAGCCGCAAGGACCTGCTGCACGCGCGCCCGCTGCACCCCGCGCCCGCGGCCGTGGATCAGCCGGACCTCGGTGAAGCCCGCCTTCTCCGCGGCCTCGAGATAGGATTCGACGACGGACGGGATCTCGGCCGGCGCGAACGGGTGCAGATCGATCGCGTCCTCGATCGGCACGACCACCGGCTCGTCGCCGGGCTCAGCCACGTCCGCCGACCTCGTCGAGGAACCGGACGACCGCTTCCGTGAACGGGTCGTTGCGATCGCCGGCGACCATGTGGCCGGCGCCGGTGACGTCGCTGTAGCGCGCATGCGGGACGAGGTCGAGGAATGCGCGCGCCCCGTCCTCGCTCACCACGTCGCTCAGGCGACCGCGTACGAGCAGCGTCGGCACCCGCAGCGCCCGCGCCGCGGCCTCGAGCCGAGCCGTGTTCTCGGTCGCGCGCGGCCGGCCGCCGCTCATCAGGCGCGGGTCCCAGTGCCAGCGATAGCGGCCATCGGGCCCGAGCCGCAGGTTCTTGCGCAGGCCGTTGAGATCCTTCGGCCGCGGGCGGTGGGGAACGTACCCCGCGACCGCGTCCGCCGCATCCTCGAGCGAGGCGAAGCCGTCGGGGTGCGCGCCCATGAAGCCGATGATGCGCTGCACGCCCTCCGGCTCGACACGCGGCGCGATGTCGACCAGCACGACGGCCGACGCCGGCGGCTGCGCGCTCTCGCCCTGCGCGATCAGGATGGCGAGCCCGCCGAGCGACGCGCCCACCATCGCCGGCCGGGAGGGAAAATGGTGCGCGACGCTGATCACGTCGCCGGCCAGGACGTCGATCCCGTAGGCCCCATCGGGATCCCAGTCGCTGTCGCCGTGGCCGCGCAGATCGAGCGCCACCGCGTGACGTCCCGCCTCGGCGAGCGCGGCGGCCGTCCCACCCCAGGCGTGACGGGTCTGTCCCCCGCCATGCAGCAGGAGAACGGGCGGGCTCCCCGGGTCGCCGTAGGCATCGCCGACGATCCGGAGGGGGCCCGCCTCGAAGACCACCCGGCGCGGCTCACCCACCGGCAGCACTCGCGTCGACGTCGGACAGCGGACGGGCCAGCACGTCGGGAATCCAGCGATGGAGGCGAGCGCGCAGGTGCTCTGCCGCCTCGGTGAGCAGGTGGCCCGCGCCCGGCAGCACCTCCAGCTCGCCGGAGCCTGCGAGCGCCTGCACCGCCTGGCTCGCCATCACGGGCAGCAGCTCGTCTCGATCACCGTGCAGGAGAAGCAGCGGGCGCCGGAGCGCCGCGGCGCTCTCGCAGCCGGCCGACTGCGTGGACAGGGTCACCACGCCGGCCGTCATCGCGCGCAGGACGATCCCGGCGTTGACCGCGACCGCGCCGCCGAAGGAATGGCCGACGAGGACGAAGCGACGCCCCCCGTTGCGATGTGCGAGGTCGGTCGCGGCGGCCAGGTCGAGGACGCACGCCGCGAGGTCGTTGGGGCGGCGATAGCCGACCCGGATGGTGCCGATGCCCTCCGCGGCGAACGCTTCACCGAGCGCGTGGTAGAGGCCGCCGGCCGGGCCCAGCAGCCCTCCCATGGCTCCTCCACACATGACGACGACCTGTGCGTTGCCCGGGTCGCCGTGCCACAGGAAGGTGAGCAGGCCTTCCAGCGTGTAGGCCTCGATGTGGCGCAGGCCAGGCATCACCACGACGTCCTGCTTGGCGAGCACACGCAGGCGATCCAGCGGGCGCTCGGCAGGGGCGTCGGCGGACATGGGGCGCACTCAGGCGTGAACGGGCGGACGGCGATCCGCCCACGGCCGGGCTTCCTCGAGCTGCGCGGCGACACGCAGGAGCAGGTCCTCGCCGTCGTAGGGCGCGACCAGCTGGATACCGACGGGGAGGCCGGCCGGCGTCCAGTGCAGCGGCAGCGAGATGGCGGGCTGACCGGTGGTGTTGAAGGGAAGGGTGAAGGCGGCGAACGCGGTCGCCTTGAAGCCGGTGACCAGCGGGTCGAGAGCATCGGGCAGGAAGTGGCCGAGCAGCGGCGGCGGCTCCGGCAGGGTGGGCGTCAGCAGGAGGTCGAATCCGTTCTCCCACCACGCGGCGACGCGACGGGTGTAGCCATGCAGCCAGTGGATCGTGTCGAGCAGCTGGGGCGCCGGGCAGGCACGCCCGAGCTCGGCGAGCGCCCAGTTGAGCGGGTCGACGTCGTCGGCCGTGACCGCCCGGCCGGTGTAGGTCGTGAGCTGGTCCAGGAGCCACGCCGTGTTGGTCGCGTACATGGTGGAGAAGTGGCGCGCGACCTCCGGGTCGTCCAGGGCTTCGGGATGCGACTGATCGAGGTGGTGGCCGAGCGACGACAGCAGCGCGGCGGCGCCCTCGACCGCCGCGACGGCCTCGGGATGGGACGAGCCCATGCCGCCGGGCCGCTCGGTGTGGAATCCGATGCGGAGACGTCCCGGCGCCGCGCCGACCTCGCGGCTGTAGGGCCGGGCCGGCGGCGGAGCGGAGTAGGGGTCGCCGGGCATGCGGCCGGCAATGGCATCGAGCAGTCCCGCCGTGTCCCGTACGGTCCGCGTCACGACGCCCTCGCACACCAGGCCGTTGATGGAATCACCGAGGTCTGGACCGAACGACGTGCGGCCGCGGGACGGCTTGAGGCCCACCAGCCCGCACTCGCTCGCCGGAATGCGGATGGATCCTCCACCGTCGTTGGCGTGCGCAGCGGCGACCAGCCCGGCAGCGACCGCGGCGGCGGACCCTCCGCTCGAGCCACCCGTCGAGTGGGCGAGGTTCCACGGATTCCGTGTCGGGCCGTAGGCGTCGGGCTCGGTGGTGGGCAGGGTGCCGAGCTCGGGCGTATTGGTGCGGCCGAGGATCACGAGTCCGGCAGCCCGCAGCTTCGTCGTCAGGTAGGAGTCGGACGGCGCGCACATGCGGGCGTCGCGCAGCACGCGCGTGCCGAAGTGGATGGGGTCGCCGGCGGTCGTACACAGGAGATCCTTCACCAGGAACGGCACACCCGCGAAGGGCGCGCTGCCGCCCACCACCTCCTGTGCCTCCGCGCGCGCCGCGTCGAAGCGCGCGTGGATCACGGCGTTCAGCTGAGGGTTGAGGCGCACGATGCGAGCGATGGCACGCTCGACCAGTTCGAGGGCGCTCACCTCGCCACGGCGCACGAGGTCCGCCTGGCCGGTCGCGTCGAGGCGCTCGAGGTCGTCCTGCATCGCGCCGACGCTACGATGGCGGTCGGACGAAGTCCAGCCCGAGCGGGCGCGTCAGGCGACGCCGTTGGTGTCGCGGTGACGGCTGCTCTATGAGAATCGCATGGCGATCAGGATAGAGAGCCCCCAGAGTGAGGCCGCGCTCACCGACTTCATCCTCTTCCACGATCGCGTCTACGAGAGCCGATCGGCGCGCTGGCCGTCCCTCGTCCCGCTCCTCCTGCCCGCGCTCGAGGGCAACGGCCCGTTCGCCCAGGATCGTCTCATGCGTCCGTTCCTCGCGGTGCAGGGCGACCGTCCGCTTGCCCGCGCCGTCGCGATGATCGATCGGCGCTACCAGCGCCACTGGCGCGAGCCGCTCGGCCATGTCGTGATGTTCGAGGCGTTGCCGGAAACGCGCGAGGCGAGCCGGCGAGTGATCGATGCGGCGTGCGAGTGGCTCGTCGAGCACGGTGCGGTCGCGGCCCGGGCGGGCTCGACGAGCGCCCCGATGGACATGCCGTTCCGTCTCGACGACGACGGCCTCCTGCCACCGATGGGCATGCGTCAGAACGCCGGCTACATGAACACGCTGCTGAAGGACGCCGGCTTCGAGACCGAGCGCGGCTGGGTCGACTACCGCATCGACGTCAGCCCCGAGCTGATCGTGCGCTGGGAGAGCGCGCGGGAAGCGGTGCGCCTGGCGGACATCGACATCGTTCCGCTGAGCGACGTCCCGGAGAGCCGACGCGTTCCCGAGTTCACCGCGCTCTGGGACGAGTGTTTCGCCGAGCACTGGGGCGTCGCGCCCAGCACGGAGGAGGAGTTCGGGCTGTTCCTGGAGATCCAGAGCGCGACGGGTGTGCTGGAGACCTCGATGATGGCCTACCGCGGCGGCCGGCCGATCGGGGTGCTCTGGGTCGCGCCCGAGATCTCGGCGCTCGCCGCGCTCGCGCCGGACCGCGTCCTCGGTGACGAGGAGAAGGTCAACTTCCTCGGGATCGGCGTCCGCCGGGAAGCGCGCGGGCAGGGCGTCAATCTCGCCATGGCCGCGACCGCCTACCTGACGCTCGCCGGCCACGGGGCCCGCTGTCTCAGCTATACGCTGGTCCTCGACGACAACTGGCCCTCGCGCCGCACGGCCGTGAAGCTCGGGGCGTACGTGTGCGCGTCCTACGTCACCTACCGCCGCAATCTCCGGTGCTGAGCGCCTTCCGCTGGATCGTGAAAGGGACTAGGAGAGTCGGGGAGGACCCGTCGTGATCGCCCGCGGCATGAGCCACGTCTCGTTTCCCGTCCGTGACCTGGCGGCGTCGCTCGCCTTCTATCGCGACGTCCTCGGGTTCAGCGAACGGCCACGGCCCGATCTCGGCATCCCGGGCGCCTGGCTCCGCGTCGGCGAGGCCGAGGTGCACCTGATCGCCGGCGTCGGTGGGCTGCCGCTCGGGCAGCCGCCCCCGGTGCTGAACCCCGCCGCCCAGC
This sequence comes from uncultured delta proteobacterium, assembly GCA_963815115.1. Classification (GTDB taxonomy): domain Bacteria; phylum Desulfobacterota; class Binatia; order DP-6; family DP-6; genus CAVQLX01. The sequence continues at coordinate 1,623,396 of CAWFFN010000009.1, forward strand.
ACGTGGCGTTCCGCATCGACGACTACCAGGGCGCGGTCGACCGCCTGAAGGCACACGGTCTGACGGTGCTCGAGGCCGGCCCGGACGCCGGCCAGATGTGGGTGCAGGACCCCGACGGTCACATCATCGAGCTCATCGCCGTGGCGCGATGAGCGAGCCCGACCGGGCGCTCGGTCCGCACGTCACGCTGCTCGGCAGCAAGCTCGGCGGAAAGTATCCGGAGGGCCGCCCGCTCCTCGTGACCGGGCGGGAGGAGACGATGGTCATCGATCCGTCGCTCGCCCTGGTGGGACGTGCCGGCGGGGCGCCGCCCGCCGACCGCGTTCTCAACAGCCACTGTCACGAAGATCACGTGGCGGGGAACCACCTCTATCCGGACGCGCCGTGGCACCTGCCCGAGGCCGACCTCGACGGCATCCGCTCCCTCGACGGGCTGATGGCCATCTACGGCTTCGACGGCCACACGGCGGCGGCCTTCGCGCGTGTCGTCGTCGAGCGCTTCCACTTCACGCCGAGCGCCGACGCGCGCGGCTTCGCGGACGGCGAGGTCTTCGACCTCGGCGGCGTGCAGGTCCGGACCATCCATGCGCCGGGGCACACGCGCGGACACTCGATCGTCCACGTCCAGCCCGACGACGTGCTCTACCTGGGCGACATCGACCTCTCGAGCTTCGGGCCCTACTACGGTGACGCCTGGTCCTCACTCGAGGACTTCGAGCGCACGCTGGCGATGGTACGCGGGCTCCCCGCTCGCTGCTACGCGACCTTCCATCACGTCGGCGTCCTCGAGGACCGCGAGGCGTTCGTGGCGCGTCTCGACCGCTTCGCGGCCGTCATCCATCGTCGCGAGGAGGCGTTGCTGGCGTTCCTCGCCGAGCCCCGGAGCCTCGCCGAGATCGTGTCCCACCGCTTCGTCTACCGCCCGCAGGACGCCGTCGCGTACGCCGACCCGGTCGAGCGCCGCAGCATGAGCCAGCATCTCGCGCGGCTCACCGCCGCAGGCCGCGTCGTGCAACCCGAGCCCGGACGATTCCGCGCGCGCCCGGCGGCCTGAAGGCCCCGGCGGCGACGGCGCGCGCGCGAGCAAGGCGAGGCACGCAGCGCTGCCGCCGCCGGGGACTGCTCACGGCGTCACGCGGCCGCGGGACGGCGGTGTCGTCACCATCGGTCCGTGACGTCGGGCAGGCTGGTCGACGTCGTGCTCGACGAGGAGGACGAGGAGGTCGAGGGTGCGGAGGACGACGAGCTGCTCGACGACGAGGACGAGCTGCTCGAGGAGGACGAGGACGACGAGGACGACGAGGAGCTCGATGAGGACGACGAGCTGCTCGACGAGGAGGACGAGGAGGAGCTGCTCGACGGCGCGGTCGTCGTGGAGACCGTGCTGGAGGTGCTGGGCTCGCTGGTGGACGTCGTCGTCGTGCTGGTGGTCGTCGTGGTCGGGCAGCACACCCCGGTGTTGTTCCGGTCCGAGCTGACGACGTCGCCCAGGTAGTGACCGCTGAGCGTGTTCGCATGGCCGAGCTTGAGGCTCCCGGCGAGCGAGCAGGCGTCGACCGTGAAGCGGCCGGAGCGGCCGAAGCGGATGTCACCCCGCTCGGTGACGATGCGCAGGCCGCCACAGCCCGTGCCCACATCGGCCTCGTTGTTGAAGTACGCGTTGCCCCTGCCGGGGATCAGGACGGTCGCGGCCCCGTTGCTCGCGAACCGGACGTTCTTTCCCGCCCGGATGCCGCAGGCGATGCTCGTCCCACCGTCGATGATCACGGTGGCGCGGTCGTGGACGACGATCATCCCGTAGGTGCCCGCGGGCAGGTCGCACTGGCCGTTGCCGGTGACGGCGTCGTCCGCGCCGCAGTCCTGCCCTTCCTGCACCACCACGGGGTGGGCCGGGTTGCACGCGGGGAGCGGCAGCGTGACGCCGCAGGCGGAGGCGAGGTCGTCGAGATCGGGCACGCAGTCCGTGGAGCAGCTCGGCGCGCCGTCTCCGTCGAGGTCACCCACGATCGGCGGTGCGAAGGGGGTGCTGCAATCGGCTGCGGGGCCGTCGTTCGCGATCATCGAGCACCCCGGATCGCAGCTCGCGGAGCCGTTGCGGAAGACCTCGAAGAACGAGTCGTTGGCGCAGAGCTGATCGCTGGCGAGCTGGCCCGGAGGGGCGATGCTGGCGTTCTTGAGCCGCAGCGTCCCGCAGCGGCTCGGGCCGCCGGGGCTCGGGCAGTTCACCCCGATGCTGCAGCCCGGTGCGGCGATCGCGAAATTTTTGAGATTGACACTCCGGACCCCCAGCACGAGGTAATGTGATGGGTCACGATCGAGCTGTTGGAACGCCGCCGCGGCGCCGGCGAAGCAGGCGGCAGAGGCCAGGAGGAGGAGAAGGCGAAGGCCAGACGGGGACATTGCTAGGGACTCCTTTTTGAATGAAAAGCATGCTTGTCAATCCGTGGGCGTATTACCGCACCGGTCGCGCGTTTGGAAACGAAAAAGCTAAGGCTGGAAGCGAGCTGCGGGTTGCCTTATGAAGCGCGCGTTGGCGGCATGATGAGGGCAGAGTGAGGAGCCGGAGCGCCGTGGTGTGCCTCGGGTTGCTGGCGCTCGTCGTCGCGAGCCCACCGGTGCATGCCGAGGCGAGAGGCAGCGGATCTCCTGCGGCCGTCGACCCGCTCGATGCCGATACCGAAGCGTCGGTTCCGCGCGTCTGGGATCCGCTCGAGCCGGTGAACCGCAAGACGCTCCGGATGAACGGCGTCCTCGACCGCTGGGTCTTCGATCCGGTGACCAACGCCTATGCGTTCGTCGTCCCCGGACCGGCACGGATGGCGGTCCGTCGCTTCCTGGTGAACCTCAACTCGCCCGCCGTCTTCGCCAACGACCTCCTGCAGCTCGCTCCGCTCGACGCGGCCGTGACCGTGACCCGCTTCGGGGTCAACTCCACGATCGGTATCGGGGGACTCTTCGATCCTGCCACCCGGCTCGGTCTCAAGGGCCATGCCGCGGACTTCGGCGAGACCCTTGCGCTCTGCGGAGTTCCGAGCGGCCCCTACCTGATCCTGCCCGCCCTGGGGCCGACGACGGCGCGCGACGGCACGGGCTATCTGGTCGACCTGTTCTTTCAGCCCTTGACGTATCTGCTGAGCCCGGCGCCGACGCTGCTCATCTACACGTCGATCCAGCAGGGCAGCGTGGGACTCGCTGCCAAGGATGAGCACGGGGAGGCGCTGCGCGCCCTCGAGGCGTCGTCCATCGACTTCTACGCCACGCTGCGCAGCGCCTACTATCAGGATCGCGTGGCGGCCATCCAGGCGCGCGGCGATCGCGGACCGCTCGCGCTCGCGCGGCGGACCCTACGGGCGCTCTCGCTTGCCCCGCCCTGCAGCGAGATCGGTGATCTTCCCGCGCACGAGGGTCGCCAGTGCGTCAAAGCCGTCGCGCTGGAGAACTGACGAGTAGTCGGAGCGCCGCAGCGCCAGCTCGCTCACCGTGCCGTTCAGGTAGACGTCGATGATGCGCCAGGCGCCGCCCGTCTTCTGCAGGCGGTAGGAGAGCTCGACGTCGTTCGTTCCCGGCGAGACGACCTTCGTCTTCACCAGCTTGCTGTCGTTGACGCTCGCGTCCTCGCCCAGGACGTCGAAGCGCTGTCCCGTGAACCGGTCGAAGTTGGCCGCGTAGTTCGCGATCGTGAACTCCGAGAACAAGTCGCGCCAGCGCGCCTGGTCGGCGGGGCTGAGCGACTTCCACCCGTTGCCGAGCGATTTCTCGGCCATGAAGTCGAAGTCGAAGACCTGGCGCATCACGGGCGCCAGCCGGTCGAATCGTGCCTGGTAGCCGGCCGCCTCGCCCTGCTTCATCGCGTCGAGCAGGGCGGCGTTCAGCCGGTTCACCACGGCCGTGGCCCCGGTGTCGTCGGCGCGGGCGACGGCCACCAGGGCGAGCGTGCCGGCGAGCACGAGTCCCCAGCTCCAGCGCATCACCGACACCTCCGCAGTATCCAGAATTCGAGCCCCCTGCCGATGGTCGCGGACGCTTAGCACACCTTGCGGGGGCGGCGGAACGCCTCCCCGAGTATGGCGTGCCGGCAGCGACCGTCGAGCCTTGTTTCCGGGGGTGCTCGGTCAGGCCGCGCGCGAGGCCGCGAGCGCCAGGACGTCGCGGTAGCCCGGCGCCACGCAGGCGTCGTCGCCGAGGACGTGGCGGTCGCGCAGGAGGCGATGCATGCGCGCGAGGTTGTAGTGCGGGACCGTCATCAGGAGATGGTGCTCGAGGTGGTAGTTGACGTAGTTCGGAGCGATCAGCAGGCGCTCCCACCAGCGTGCCAGCGTGGTGCGCGTGTTTCCGAGATCGGTCGCCGGGTCGAGGATCATGGCGTGCTCGGCGATCGAGCGGATGCGCATCACCAGGCTGTAGGTGGTGAGCCAGGCGGCCACCCAGAGCAGGTAGAGCACCGGGTGACCGCAGAGGATGAGCAGGCCGAGCAGGACGGCGTTCGTGATCACGACCCCGTGAAGCGCCTCGAGGCCGGCGTCGAAATTGCGTCGGACCCGGCCGCGCGAGCGACCCAGATCGCGGCGCACCGTCGCGCGGAATCGCTTCCATCCGGTCTGGCCCGAGAGATCGCGCCAGATCTTCCGGCGAAGGCTCAGCCGGGTGATGGGGAAGGGGTCGGCGAGCCCGAGATCGGGATCTTCCGCTGTCCAGGTCTTGGCGTGGTGCTGGAGGTGGTAGGGCCGGTAGGGCCGGAGGTCGCTCCAGATCGGAAACGCGCACAGCCAGTTGCCGACCCAGTCGTTCACCCGGCGGTTCTTGAAGAGCGTGCGATGTGCGGCCTCGTGCATGAGGACGGCGAGCCCGAGCTGCCGCGCGCCGATCACGAAGAGCGCGACGAGCACCGTGAGCGGATTCGGCCAGCGCGCTACGAGCGCGAACGACAGGCCGACCAGTGTCCAGTTGAACGCGAGCGAGCGCCAGCTCTTCCAGTCCTGCATCTCGAGCAGCGCGCGCATCTCGTCGCGCGACAGGGCCTCGTGCCAGCGCGGCGCGGAGCCTTCCATCATGCCTTTCCTCCTGCTGCGACACTCTGCCGGAGCTCTGCCGGTGTGCCCTGGCGTGGAACGACCCCGAAACGAGCGAGGAAGCGTGACCAGCACGCCCGCCCCGCCCGGTCGTAGCGGCGCATGGTCTCGAGCAGCAGCTCGCGCTCCCGCCCGGGAAGCAGCGCGTCCGGCAGCAGCGGGTCGAGGGCGAGCTGGCGGATGGCGTGTCCCCCGAGCTGGAACGACTCGACCATCGCCCGCGATTCCGGCAGCGCAGCCAACCGCCGCTCGCTGCGCTCCAGCGCGAGCCGCGCGCTGCGGTAGCCCGCGACCAGCCGGGCCGCCGGCCAGAGGTGCCGTGCTTCCGCGTCGGTGGCGGCGTCGAGGGAGCCGACGAGGAACACCGGCGCCTCGGGCTCTAGCCCGAGGGCGCGAAGGTGCGAGCGCACCTCGTCCACGCCGCGGGCCAGGTTGTCGGGTCGCACGGCCAGGCCCGGGCGCAGCTCCCGGAAGCCGAGCCAGTCGAGCGCGCGGGTGCGCCGGCGCAGCCGCGTGCGGTCGCCGCGTCCGAGGCCGGCGGTGTGCACGCCGAGCCAGCCTCCGCGCCAGGGCTGCATCCGCGCGGCCAGGTCCCGCCACGACGCGATCTGACGGGACACCGCCTCGGCGCGCGGGCCGAGACGATAGGCCCCGCGCTCGTCACGTGCGATCAGGCCGTCCGAGAGCAGGCGCGCCAGGGTCACGCGGACGCTGTTCTCGCTGATGCCGAAGAGGTCGCCGGCAGCGACCAGGGCGCGCACCGGCATGGCGCCGCGGGGAAGCGTCGACAGGAGATCGAGCACGAGGTGCCTGACCGTGGGGACTGCCACGGTCAGGACATTACATCCTCTAGTCAGGAAGCGTCAAGCAACGTAAGGTTTGTTCCGCGCGCCTCGCCCGGCCGGGTTCACGGGATGACGCCGCGCCCCTTGAGCGCCCCGATGCGCTCCCAGTCGTAGCCCAGCTCCAGCAGCACCTCCTCCGTGTGCTGTCCACACTCGGGGGACGCGCCGCCCGGTGCCCAGGCGGTGTCGGAGAAGTCGATCGGGGTCGCGACCATGCGTGCGGTGCCGCCCTCGGCGACCGGCACCTCCACCCAGCAGCCGGCCGCTTCCGCCTGCGGGTCGGCCGTTACCTCGGTGACGGTCTGCACCGGCGCCCACCACATGCCGGCGCGATCGAATGCCTGGCCCCACTCCGCCAGGGTGCGCGTCGCGAAGATCTCGTCCAGCAGTGCGACCAGCTCGCCCACGTTCTCGCGCCGCACCCGCATGGTGGCGAAGCGCTCGTCCTCGAGCCACTCCGGACGCTCGATGGCGGACAGGAGATCCGGCCAGTGGCGCTGGCCCTGGAGGCCGAGCAGCCAGAACCAGCGCTCGTCCTTGGCGCGGTAGGCGCTGATGACGGGATTCGGCGTCGAGGAGCGCGTCATCGGCGTCGCCGCGAGGCCGAGGCGGAGCGCGGCGTTGGTGTCCCAGCCGAGAACATAGACCCCGACGCGCAGCAGCGACGTCGTGACGAGCTGGCCGCGGCCGGTCCGCTCGCGCGCGAGCAGCGCGGCCGAGACGCCGCCCGCGAGGGTCATGCCGGCCGTGTGGTCGCCCATGGCGCCGCGCTGGAACGGCGGATCGCCCCCCGGGGGCGTGAGGGCTGCGGCGATGCCCGAACGCGACCAGAACGCGCCGATGTCGTAGGAGGGCCGGTCGGCATCCGGTCCGTGCATGCCGTAGCCGGTGACCAGGCCGTACACGAGACGCGGATTGCGCGCCGCGAGGCGCGGCCAGTCGAGCTCCAGGCGTGCCAGCGCGGCGGGCCGCATGTTGCTGATGAACACATCGGCGCGCTCGATCAGGACGTAGGCGACCTCCCGGGCCTCCGCGGTGGCGAGGTTCAGGACGACGCTTCGCTTGCCGCGGTTGTCGAGCTCGAAGGGCGGGTTCGCGGGCAGCTCGGCGCCGGCGGCGATGAGATAGAGGCCGCGAAACGGGTCCCCGTCGGGCGGCTCGATCTTCACCACGTCGGCACCCCAGTCGGCGAGCACGGCGCCGGCAGAGGGTCCGGCGACCCACAAGCCGAGCTCGACGACACGGATTCCTTCCAGCGGGCCGGCCATGGCTTCCTCCTCTCAGGGCGCGACGGGCGCGTCGTCGCGCAGGAAGAATTTCCCGCTCGAGCGCACCAGGCGCGTCCCCTCGTGGTGGATCTCCGCCTCCACCACCCAGTAGCGCGGGTGCGCTCGATCGCCGATCGCCGCGACGATCTCGAGCGGCTCCTCGACGGGACACGGGCGCTCGTAGCGCACGGTGAGCTCCCCGGTCATCACCCAGCGGTCGGTGAGCAGGTTCACCGCAGCGCAGGAGATCTCGTCGAGGATGGTCGCCACGATCCCACCATGCGCAACGCCCGGGGCGCCGTGGAACCGATCGGCGATCGTGTAACGCGACAGGATCCGCTCGCCCCGCCGGCGAAAGCGCAGCTGCAGTCCTGCCGGGTTCGAGGGCGAGCAGCCGAAGCAGCCGCCGTCCGCGGGAAAGCTGAGCTCGACGTCTTCGGGCACCGGCATCGTGCCGAAGCCTATGCCCCGGGGCCGCGGGACGAGGCAACCCCCGCGAAGCCCAGGTCGGCCGGTCGCAGCCCCACCAGCGAGTCGAGCACGACGTCGGCGGCGGCGACGCGCGCCCTGCCGAGCGCCCGATCGGGGACGGCGATCACCTGCATGCCCGCGGCCCGCGCTGCTTCCACACCCGCGGGCGCGTCCTCCACCGCGACGCAGCGGGCGGCGTCGACCCCGAGCTCGCGCGCGGCGAGCAGGTAGATGTCGGGCGCCGGCTTGCCGCGACCGACGCGGGGATCGTCGCCGGTGACGACGACGTCGAAGCCGGCGAACCAGCGTCCGTGGCGCTGCGTCTTCAGCTCGTAGAGGGGCCGGGCGGAGCTCGTCGCGACCGCCAGTGGGACGCCCGCGGCGCGGAGCGCGGCGGTGAGCTGCTGGGCCCCCGGCAGCGCCTCCGCGGTCGGCATGAGGGTGCGGAACAGTACCTCGCGTTCGCGAAGGTAGTCCTCGGGCGTGATCGGGAGGTCGAGCGCGGCCACCAGGTGGCGCGCCGAATCGCGCGCCGGCCGGCCGATCATGTCGGCCTTGACCGTCCAGTCGAAGCGCTTCCCGAAGCGGCCCACGATCTGCTGCGTGGCGTCCGTGTAGATCCGTTCGGTGTCGAGCAGGACGCCGTCCATGTCGAAGACGACGGCGGCGACGGGGCGCGGCAGCAGCACCGGCCGCTCACCGCCCGGTCCAGACCGGTCGTCGCCGCTCGAGGAAGGCGCGCTGCGCCTCGCGAGCGTCGTCGCTGCGGCGGAGCGGCCGGCCGAGCTCCTCCTGCCGGCGGTAGGCCTCGGCAAGCGGCAGCGGGAGAAGCTCGCGCACGCCCCGCCAGGTCGCTCGCACCGCCAGCGGCGCGTTGGCGGCGATGGCGTCTGCGGTCTCGAGCGCCGTCTCCATCAGATCGTCGGGCAGGACGATGGCGTTCACCAGCCCGATCTCGCGCGCCTGCTCCGCGTCGATGGGGCGGGCCGACAGCAGCAGCGCCTGGGCGTGGACCCACGGGATCTGCCGGGGCAGGAGGACCGTGGCGTGGCCGGTGGGGTAGAGCCCCAGGGCGACCTCCTCGAGCGCGAAGGTGGCCTGGGGGACGGCGTAGCGCACGTCAGACGCGAGCATGAGGTCGAAGCCGCCGGCGCGGGCGTGGCCGTTGATGGCGCACACCAGCGGCACGCCGAGCTCGAAGCCGACCAGCGTCGCGGTGGCGACGTCGCGCAGCGCAGCGAAGGTGTCGTCGTCGAGCCGCTCTCCGCGGGCGAGGCGCTGGGCCGCGGGAATGGTCGTCTTCATGTCCATCCCGCCGCAGAAGACGCGCTCGCCGGCGCCGGTGAGGACGGCGCAGCGGATCTCGGGATCGGCCGCCACGCTCCGCCAGGCATCGGCGAGCCCGCGCAGGGTCGGCGGGTCGAGCGCATTCGCCGCCTCGGGGCGATCGATCGTCACCACCGCCACGTGCGGGTGGGCCGCGGGCAGTTCGAGGCGAGCGCTCACGCTCCGCGTCGTCCTCCCCAGCTGTTCCAGTGCACGAGCTGCGTCGAGGGAATCCGCCGGGCGGGCTTGAAATCGCTGCCGGTGTAGTGGGCCACCGGCAGCAGGGCGGTCTGGGTCACGTGCTCCGGGATGCCGAGGAGCTTGGCGGCGTCCTGCTCGAACATGATGTGCAGCGTCGTCCACGCCGTGCCGAGGCCGCGCGCCCGGAGCGCCAGCATGAACGACCAGGCCGCCGGCAGGATGGAGCCGTAGACCGACGCCTGGGCCAGGGTGCCGGCGTTCTCCACGCGGCCCTCGATGCAGGGAATGAGCATGACCGGCGCCTCGTGCATGTGCTCGGCCAGGTAGGTCGCCGAGTCGACGACGCGAGGCATCTGCTGCATGCGCAGGTCGTCCTCGCTGAACGAGGGGCGCAGGGCGGGGTTGTTGGCGTAGAGCTCGAAGGCCTTGCGGTAGAGCTCGGCGAGGCCGCGCCGCTTGGCCGGATCGGTGACGACGACGAAGTGCCAGCCCTGGGCGTTCGACCCCGTCGGGGCCTGCATCGCGATCGCGAGGCAACGCTCGATCACGGCGGGGTCGACCGGCTTCGAGAAGTCCAGCCGCTTGCGTACCGAGCGCGTGGTGGTGAGCAGCGTGTCGACGGTGGCGAGATCCATGCGAGCGGGTCCTCCCGGGCTCAGGCGTGCGCGGCGGCACGCAGGGTTTCGATCTCCTCGACCTGCTTGGGCACGGCGGCGGACAGCACCTCGACGCCGCCAGGCGTGACCAGCACGTCGTCCTCGATGCGGATGCCGATGCCCCGGTACGGCGCCGGGACGTCGTCGGCGTCGGCCGGCACGTAAACGCCCGGCTCGACCGTGAACACCATGCCCGGCGCGAGGGCGCGTGGCGTGTCGCCGAGCCGGTACTGGCCGACGTCGTGCACGTCACGCCCGAGCCAGTGGCTCGTGCGGTGCATGTAGAAGCGCTTGTAGGTCTCCTTCTCCACCACCTCGTCCACCGAGCCGGCGAGCAGCTCGAGCGCGATGAGGGCCTCGGCGAGGACGCGGACGGCGGTCGAGTGGACGGCCTCCAGCGTCGTTCCCGGCCGCGCCGCGGCGATGGCCGCGAGCTGGGAGGCCAGCACGGCGTCGTAGAGGTCGCGCTGCGGCGCGCTGTAGCGGGGCCCGGTGGGGAAGGTGCGGGTGACGTCGGCGCAGTAGCCGGCGCGCTCCGATCCCGCGTCGATGAGCAACAGCTCGTCGGGCGCGACGGGGCGGTCGTTGGCCGTGTAGTGGAGGATGGTCGCGTTGGCGCCGCTGGCCACGATGGACGGGTAGGCGGGACCGGAGGCGCCGCGCCGGCGGAAGATGCCGTCGATCATCGCCTCGATCTCGTACTCGTGCATGCCCGGCCTGACCGTGCGCATGGCCTCGCGATGCGCCTCGGCGGCGATCGCGATGGTCTCGCGCAGGCGAACGATCTCGGCGGGCTCCTTGGTGAGCCGGAGCTCGTGGACCACGTCGCCCGCGTCGCGCAGCACGCTCGGCCCCGAGCCGGTGCGGGGGCGCTGGGCGTGCGCCCAGCGGACCAGGGACCAGAGCCGTCGGGTGAGCGCATCGTCGCGCGCCAGCGGCAGGAACACCTGGCTCGCCTTGCCCAGCAACGCCGGGAGCTCCTTCTCCAGCGAGTCGAGCGGGTACGCGACGTCTGCCTCGTAGTCCGAGGTGGCGCCCTCGACGCCGGCGCGCGGTCCCACCCACACCGCCTGCTCGGGATCGCGCGGCCGGACGAAGAGCGCGTATGGTCGCTCGGCGCCCACCGCAAGCACCGCGACCGCGTCCGGCTCGGGAAATCCCGTGACGTATCCGAAGTCGCTGTCCTGCCGGAACGGGAAGTGGGTGTCGGCCGAGCGAATCTGCTCGCCGGCCGCCGGCAGGAGCATGATGCCTTCGCCCATTGCCTCGAGCACGCGTGCGCGCCGGGCACGGAGGAGTGCACGCTCGTCCGCTGAGGGCCTCATCGTGCCCTCCTGTAACATGTGGGGCCCGACATGACACGGGCCGGTCCCGCGAACGGAACCGGCCCGATGGAGGCTCGCTGCGACGCCCGGTCGAGGCGGCGCGCTAGTTGGTGCGGAGGCTGTTCACCAGCGCCGAGAGCTCGTCGAGCCGCGCCCCGACGTCCGCCTTGCACTCCGGCGTGATCCGGCCGTTCTTGGCGAGGCGGCCGGCCTGGGCCTGGGCCGCTCCGATGAGATTCGCCGACTGCTTGAGGAGCGGATTGGGGTTCTTCGCCTGGGTCGCCCGCTGGACCCAGCTGCGGATCCGCTTGATCTTCTCCCGCAGGTTCAGCTTCTGCGCGATGTTGACGCCCGGGCAGGGCAGATCGTCGACCAGCTGGGTGGCGACGCACTGCGTTCCGGTGACGCCGGCCGGAGCCGCGTTCACGCACTTCCCGCCCACGCAGGCCTCCGTCGTGCACGGGAGCGTGTCGGCGGCGCACTGCGCGTCCGAGGTGCACTCGAGCCTGCAGGTGGCGGAGCAGCCATCGCCGCTCACCTTGTTGCCGTCGTCGCACTCCTCGTTCGGGTCGAGGTGGCCGTTGCCGCACTCGAGCCGGCAGGTGGCCGAACAGCCGTCGCCGCTGACGTTGTTGCCGTCGTCACACTCCTCGCCCGGGGAGACGGCGCCGTTACCGCAGCCGGTGATCCGGCAGTTCTGATCGCAACCGTCCCCCGAGATCTGGTTGCCGTCGTCGCACTGCTCGCCCGGGTTCAGCTGTCCGTTGCCGCAGGTGCTCTGGCTGCTCTGGCACGTGGAGGAGCAGCCGTCGCCGTTCACGGTGTTGCCGTCATCGCACTGCTCACCCGGGTCGACGATGCCGTTGCCGCATCCGGTGACCTTGCAATTGTTGTCGCAGCCGTCGCCGTTGACCTTGTTGCCGTCGTCGCACTGCTCGCCCGGGTCGACCTTGCCGTTGCCGCACTCGAGCTGGCAGGAGGAGGAGCACCCGTCGCCGTTCTGGTCGTTGCCGTCGTCGCACGCCTCGCCCTGGTCGACGTGCCCGTTGCCGCACAGGCTCGTCATGACCACCTCGACCGAGATGAACTGGTACGTCCCGTGCGTCACCGGATCCGTCACCGTGAAGTCCGGCGTGGTCACGGCGCCGGGATCGAAGCTGAAGATCACCTTGTCGAAGCTGCCCGACCCCCCGTTGACGGTCTCGGTCTGCCCCGCCGGCACGTCGCCGGAGTGGATGATGAAGGTGTCCTGGTCGCCCTCGCCGATGAGCGTGTCGGCTCCCGGGCCGCCGATGATGACGTCCTTGCCGCTGCCGCCGTTGATCACGTCGTCGCCGGGTCCGCCGTCGAGGAGGTCGTCGTCACCCTCGCCCTGGAGCTTGTCGTTGCCCGGCCCGCCGAACAGCTGATCCTTGAAGCTGCCGCCGATGATGCAATCGCTGCCGCCGTTGCCGTGCAGGATGTCCTGACCGCCGTTGCCGGTGATGCGGTCGTCCTGGTCCGTCCCGTCGATGACGTCGTTGGCGCTCGTCCCCGAGGCCGTCACCCCCGTCGGACACGTGATCTGGGCATGCCCCCGGGCGGCAAAGCCAAGGACAACCAGTGCTAGCAGTGCGGCTCTCGTCATCGCGATCATCGAGACTCCTCCCCGATCCTCCGAGATGTTCCAAAAGATGGATGCAGGTCAATGGGAAAATGGTTGTGGATGCGAGAAAATCCGGACTTTTCCTCGCCGGCGTGCGGGGGCGCCGGGATACCGGCCCGAAGGTACTGTCATGCTCTACTACCTTCGGACGGGTCAAGCCGAGTGACCGGGCGACCGTGGAGGCTCCGGCCGTCCCGGGGCGGCCGAGCCGTGGCGGCCCCAGAACCGCTCCAGCGCCGCCGCCGCCTCCCGAGGCCGCTCGTGAGGCCACCAGTGGCTGCAGCCGTCGAGGAGCACCAGCTCGCCCCGCACGCGCGCCGCCAGGCGCTCGGCGAAGCGCGGCGCGACATAGGGGTCGTCGCGGCCCCACAGGATCAGCGCGGGCCGCGTGATGCGGGCCACGTCGTCCTCCCACTCCTCCCCGACGTGGACCGCCGAGCGGTAGAGGCGCAGGATGCAGTCCTTCATCAGGTCGTCGACCTGCTCGGCGACGGCGCGGGCGTCCGCGGCGGGAACGCCGCTCGCGGGGAGGCCCTCGGCGAGCGCGTCGGCCGTCATCACCGACATGATCGCCTCGCCCACGTCCGGGGTCTGCCACTGCCGGGCGAGATCGTGCCAGACGTACTCGCGATCGATGGGGCCGTTGCCGCACGCCCACGTGCGGACGAGATCCGGTCGGAGCGAGACGACGCGCTGGACGAGGAGCGAGCCCCAGTCGTGGCCCACGAGGTCGACGGGCTCGCCGACGCGCTCGAGCTCCGCCGCGAGCCAGGTGACGTACGCTTCCTTGGTGGCGGCGAACCCGGCGGGCAGCGGGCAGCCGAATCCCGGCAGGGCGGGCGCGAGCACGTCGCGCCGCGAGAGGTGGGCGCGGAGCTTGTCCCAGAGCCGGTAGGTGTCGGGCACGCCGTGCACGAGAACTGCGGGCATGCGCCAGGATGGCCCGCCGCCTCGACCTCTTTCAACCCGAGGCGGTCGCGCTTCCCCGTGAACGTCCAGGCGCGCTAGTCTCCGCGCTCCAGGCCACGAGCACGTGCCGGAGGCGGGAACGTCATGGTGACTCTCGGCGATCGCGTCCACGCAGGCCTCATGCGCGCCGCCGCCGTGGGGACCATCGCCTACTGGGTGGCCTACTTCGCCTTCGGCGCCGTGCAGACCCGTGGCGATCCCGGCTACGTCGCGTTCGAGAACGCCTTTCCGCTCGCCGACGCCTACATGGCGGCGGCGTATCTCGTGGCGGCGCATCTCCTCGTCCGCGGTCGCGCCGCCGCGGTGCCGGCCGGCATCGCCGCCGGGAGCGCGATGGTGTTTCTCGGGCTCATGGACGCGCTCTTCAACCTGGAGCACGCGCAGTACGCCGCCCGGACGCCGGAGATGGCCATCGAGACGGGGATCAACGTCGTGTGCCTCGTCTTCGGCCCGTGGACGATGTTGCGGCTGTGGAAGGCGCGGCGGCGGCTGGAAGGCGAGGCCGGCCGGTGAGGGAGGGGGCTCGCTAGCGCTCAGGTCGATGGTGATCAACACATTGGGAATCGCGAGTCTACCAAGGGAGGAGAGACGCAATGCGGACGAGGACGCCGAGACTGGTCGGGATGGCCTTCACCCTCATCGTGCTGGGCGCCATGCCGAGCATGGCCCAGGACAAGCGCGCCAATGGTGAAGCCAAGCAGATCGCCGAGCAGGCGTTCATCTACGGCTTCCCGATGGTCATGAACTATGCCGTGTTCTACGAGTACTTCGTCGACAAGACCTCGCCGGAGTACAAGGCCCCGATCAACCAGCTCTACAACACGGCGCGCGTGTACACGCCGAAGGACACGGCGATCGTCACGCCCAACAGCGATACGCCGTACTCGTTCGTCGCCATGGACCTTCGCGCGGAGCCGTTCGTGCTGTGCAATCCGGAGATCGAGAAGTCGCGGTATTTCTCGGTGCAGCTCGTCGACATGTACACGTTCAACTACGGCTACATGGGGAGCCGCACCACGGGCAACGGCGCCGCCTGCCACATGATCGCCGGTCCCGGCTGGAAGGGCGAGAAGCCGGAAGGGATCGCCAAGGTGTTCCGCAGCGAGACGGACTTCTCGATGGCGATCATCCGCACGCAGCTCTTCAATCCGGCGGACATCGAGAACGTGAAGAAGATACAGGCCGGCTACCGTGGCCAGACACTCTCGCAGTTCCAGAACAAGGCTGCACCGCCTCCCGCTCCGGAGATCACCTGGCCGAAGATCGACAAGAAGCTGGCCGACTCCGATCCCTTCGCCTACCTGAACTTCGTCCTGCAGTTCGCCCCCCCGACGGGACCCGCGGCGGCGGAGGCATCCCTGCGGGCTCGGTTCGCGAAGATCGGGGTCGAGGCCGGCAAGCCCTTCCCGGGGGACACGCTCACACCGGAGCACAAGGCGGAGCTGGAAATGGGCATGAAGAGCGGGATCGAGAAGATCAAGCAGAGGGCTGTGGCGCTCGGCAAGGAGGAGAACGGGTGGCGTGTCGCCACCAAGGGCTTCGGCGACCGCCAGGCATACGCCGGGGACTGGACACTCCGCGCCGCCGCGGCGATGGCCGGAATCTATGGCAATGACGCGGCCGAGGCGCTGTATCCGATGCTCGCCACCGACAGCGACGCGAAGACGCCGGATGGCAGCACGAACCGCTACACGCTGACGTTCCCGGCCGGGCAGCTGCCGCCCGCCAACGCCTTCTGGTCGGTGACGATGTACGACGGCAGGACGCAGCTACTGGTCGAGAATCCGATCGACCGCTACCTGATCAACTCGCCGATGCTGCCGGACCTGAAGAAGAATCCGGACGGCTCACTCACCATCGACATCCGGAAGGACTCGCCAGGCAAAGACAAGGAATCGAACTGGCTGCCGGCGCCGGATGGCCCGATCTACCTGGTGATGCGTCTCTACTGGCCGAAGGAGGCGGCGCTGAAAGGATCGTGGAAGCCGCCGCCCGTGCAGCGGACCAGGTGAGGGGTTCGCCTTCGCCTGTTGAGGACGGCTTCCCCCCGCTGCTCATGCGTCGATGACGAAGTCGACGAGACTTCAGAGGCCGATGACAGCGGGGCGGGGATGCCCGGCCTTGTGGCAAAGATCCAGATAGACGTCGATCAGAAACCCCGCGTCCCAGACGCTGGCCACGTTGCCCTGCTCGTCGAGGTTGAGGTTGGCGCCGCGGATCGCGAACCACACGTCGGTGGTCTCGCGATTGGTCGGCGGCACGTGCAGGGTGTGGAGCGAACCCGCCGGCTCGTAGAGATACGAGCCGGCCGTGTTGACCTCGGGATATTCCAGGTAGCGCCACGCGCCAGAGAACGTCATGGCGAAGACCTCGCCGGTGTGCTCGTGGCGCGGCAACGTCACTCCGGGGGAAAACCGCGTGCGCACCACCCACAGGCCGCTCTCGACACTCGCCTGCAGCAGCTGGATGTCCAGACCCTCCATGAAATTCACGAAGGGCAGCTCGCCCTCTCCACGATGCAGGGCAGAAGGCAGGACGGGAACGGCGGATACGCTCGACGTCATCGGCATCTCCTTCATGGGCCCGACGTTCCTTGGGCTGCGCGGCCGCGCGCGTGCGGACCATACCCGACAAGCCGAGCAGCGAGTCAAGGCCATATCCATCTTCGCCGCGCGATCGTACGGGCGCACGCCGGGTCGGCCTAGGACCGTGACATCCGGTCCGCGCGATCGCGAGGAACCCGGGACCCCGTGCGCCCCGTTGGCCGACATCTTGCCAAGCGGCTTCCAGCGGGGCTATCGCGCTGAACCTGGAAACGGGTGAGCCATGTGCCCGCACAACGCGCGCTTGCGCCGGACGGCGCTGCGTGCCGCCGCTGAACCAGGCGCACGCAACCAACGAGTTCGCCGCTTCCCACGAAACGAGGAACCAACGAATGGCGAAGTCCACCACACCGTACTGGAATCCGTTGACCTCAGAGAGCCAAGGGCGGTGGATGCCGGTCAAAGGGCTCGAGGGGATCGCCGAGGAACTTACGCTCAGCATGGATCCAGCGACGGGCGAGTACACGCGACTGACGCGATTCCATCCCGGCGCCGATACGACGCCATTCGGCGGGAAGCGTCACGACTACCCTGAGGAGGTCTTCATCGTGAGTGGTCGGCTCTACGATCACGCGTGCGACCTCTGGCTCGAAGTGGGCCACTATGCGAGCCGTCCTGCGGGTGAGATGCATGGACCCTTCAAGACCGAGGTGGGCTGTGTCGTGCTAGAGCTATCCTTCCCCATGCGCGGGGCGGGACGTGAGGGCACCTGACACGGCGCTGCAACCGCCCGCTCGCTGCGCTCGCGGCGACAGGCTGAGCGGCGGCGCCTGCAACGCCAGGCAGAGGAGCCGGCCGCTCGACGCCGAGCCGTTGGGCGACTCACGGTACGTGCGCTTCGACACGGCGGACCCGTGCCGTCGCCCCGACGCGAAGGAGCGGACGAGGATTGAAGCTTCCTCGAGGAGCCTTCAAGAAGGCGGCGCCCGCTTCGCGTTGACAGCGTCCATCCGCCCGGGCCATGCTCGAGAAGGTCGCAATCGGTTCACAACCATGGTGAAGCTATGACCGAGCGCAAACCTGCGGGCGTCAGTTGGGAGTCGTGGGTCGAGGGGCAGATTCGCGACGGTATGGAGCGCGGAGAGTTCGACGATCTCCCGGGAGCCGGGAAGCCCCTCCGCAACATCGATCAACCGCATGACGAGACGTGGTGGCTCAGGGAGAAGCTTCGGCGGGAGAACGTCTCCTTCTTGCCTCCGGCGCTCGCTGTCCGCAAGGAGCTCGAGGACGCCCTGGATCGGATCGCGAAGGCGGACACCGAGTCAGCCGTGCGACAGCTCGTCGCTGTGATCAACCAGCGGATCGTTCAGGTGAACTCACACGCGACGTCTGGGCCGCCGACGAGTGTGATGCCCCTGGACGTGGATCGCGTCATCGAGGAGTGGCGGAACCGCGACAGCTGATTGCGGCCAGCGGCTGGACGCTACGAGGAAATGGGCATCGAGCGGCGCACGTTGGTCGATCTCCTCCATGAGCGGCACGCCTCGGTGACGAGCCTGACCGCATGGTGGGAAAAGGGAGACCGAGATGGCTGCAAAAGCGTTCGTGGTCGCGCCAAAGGATTACCCGCCTGCGCTCAACATCGTAGGCGAACACGTCACCGTGCTCGCATCGGGCGAAGCGACGGAAGGCTACGAGGTCTTCCTCCAGCGTGGGCCCGAAGGCAGTGGCCCGCCACCGCATAGCCATCCTTGGGACGAGTCCTTCTTCGTCGTCAACGGCCAGATCGATTTCGGCATCGGTGCCGAGTCGACGACGGCATCGTCCGGCACCCTTGTTCACCTTCCCGCCGGCACCGTGCATTGGTTCCGCTTTGGCAGGGGCGGCGCCGAAATGATCTCGATGACGTCGCGACTTGGTGCCTCGAAGATGTTCACCGACCTGGCCCTGGAAGTCGCGCCGGTCGATCCCGATTTGGGAAAGCTCGCAGAGGTCGGCGCCCGGCATGGGCTGAAAGTAGCGGTGTGAACAGGAGTCATGCCGCCCGCCCTGTCGCCATGGGCGGCGGGCCGCTCATGCACTCGGCGCTAGACGTACCAGCCGGAGGGATACTTCATGGCGATCGCAATGCCTGTTCAGGCGGCTCCTCAACTGGCATCCGCCGATAGAGGGGGAAGTCCGGGTGAGACGATGCCCTCGTCGTCCGACCCCGCGCGTGGGCGCTGCGCGACGTATCTACGGGAACACGACCTGGAAGGGCTTCACCTCGACGTGGTTGAACACGCCCTCCGTGACGTACGGGTCGCGCGCCACCAGCGCCCAGACCTCCGCCAGCGAATCGGCCTCGAGCACGATCAGGCTTCCGGTGCGATCGAGGAACGGACCGGCCAGGCGGACGCGGCCCGCCTCGGACAGTGGCCGCAGGTGCTCGAGGTGCGCCGGGCGCACCGCCGGGCGCTTCTGGGCGCCCTCGGGAGCGTCGTGGCCGATGATGACGTACAGCATGTCGGATCCGTCCTCCTTGCGCCGCGAGGTGGCGGCGGCTAGCGTTCGAGGGCGATGGCGGACGACGAGCGCGACGGCACGGCGCCCCCACCCCTGCACTCGCACCTGATCGAGTTCCCCGAGGCGCTCGAGGCCTTCTTCTCCCGCATCGGCGAGCTGAAGGTCATCCTCGGCCCGCGTGCCGCGGGCGGCGTCGACGCCCTCGAGGCGCTCATCCGCGAGGGGCTTGCGGCGCGCGACCGCGGCGACCCCGTGTCGGCGATGGCGCGCATCACCCAGGCGATGTCGCGCCTGGCCGAGCTGGCCGGTGAGAGCGACGCGGCCGAGGCGCCCATGCTGCGCGCCATGGCCGAGCACTTCGCGGCGGCGCTCCGGCGCGGCTCCCTCGGCGACGCCAAGGACGCCGCCGAGGCGATGCGGACGCGCTCGGGCAGCACGGTCATTCCGCGGCGGCGGTGAGCTCGTCCGGCGCGGCGAGGCACGCGGCCAGGCGTTCGAGCGCCCGGGCGGCGTAGAACCCGTCCTCGACGCGCTCGTCGTAGGTGTAGCGCAGCCGGAACACCTCGTCGCTCCCCACGCTGCCGTCCTCCCTGACCAGCGGCGCGCGCTGCACGCGGCCCATGGTGATGAAGATCGGGATGGTGCCGTAGTCGTAGAGGTGGTGAAACGCGGCGTCGAGGCCGACGCTGCCCAGGTTGGCGATGAACGCCGACGCGTAGAGTGGGTCGTCCTTGATGAGCGCGGCCGGCAGCAGGTTCCACCCGTCGAGCACGCGTTGCGCGCGCACCGCCAGGCGCAGCAGCGGGGCGGGCAGGCGGAGGAAGCCCTTCACCTCGCGGTCGGCGGCGGTCTCGCGGCCCGAGCGGCCTTCGCCGAGCACGGAGAGGAGCCGGTCGACCATCGCCGGCAGCGGCTCGCCGCGCCTGAACTCGATCTTCGCCGTGAAGATGGGCGCGTCGCGGTGCATCTGCTGCTTGGCGCTGAAGGCGAGCCAGATGCCGCGGCGGTCGTAGAGCCGGCTACCGACGACGAAGCGGTTCAGCCGCGGGAAGTCGGTGAGCGCGATTCCGATGGCGTAGAGGACGCAGTGGAAGTAGGTGACGCGGCGATCGGCCGGTCGAGCCGCGTTCACGCCCTCGAGCAGCGCCCGCAGCGGCGCGGTCGGGATGTCCTGCTCGAAGAGAACGAAGGCGCCGTTCCGGACCGGCATGATGAAGGGCATGATCCGGCGGATCGGGTGGACCTGTGCGACCGGTGTGCCGTCAATGCGCATCGAGCCAGCGCTCCGCATTCCGCAGCGCGACCGCGACGATCGTCTCCTGCGGGTTGACGCCGATGGAGGAGGGCAGGGCGCTCGCGTCCGCCACCACCAGGCCGTGCACCCCGTGCACGGCACCGCCGGCGTCGATCGCGCCGCGCGCGGGGTCGGTGGCCATGCGCGCGGTCCCCATGATGTGGACGGTCATCAGCTCGATGGTCTCCCGCACGCGAGGGCGCGTGGCGATGCGCCGGAGCTGGTGCGGACCGTCCAGCACGGGCATGTCGGCGAACGGCAGCAGGACCCGGCGGGCGCCGGCGGCGAACAGGAGCTCCGCCGTGAGCGCCACGCCGCGGTGCAGGCGCTCGAGGTCGGCGTCGCCGAGGGTCTGGACGAGATAGGGCTCGCCGTCCGGGCCCATGATCACGCGCCCCTCGGTGTCGTCCTCGACCAGCGTCGCGGCCGTGAGCATGTGGTTGTAGAGCGACATGATGGCCGCGTTCTCGGACCCGAGCCCCGGCAGAGCGGCCGCCAGCAGCCCGGGCGGCACCGCGGCATAGCCGATCAAGATCCCGTCGCCCAGGAAGTGATGGATGTGGAACGCCTGATGGGTGCCGATCCAGGGATCGATGCGCTCGTCGAAGATGCCGACGCACTTGGCGTTCGGATGGGTGTGCAGGCCGCGCCCGATGGCCCGGGCGCGCAGCGGCTGCGCCGCAGGATGCCCGGCGTGTGACGCGCGCCGGCGGCGAGCACGACCAGCGGCGCGCGCACCTCGAAGCGGCGCCGGCGGCGGCCGTCGGCGTCCAGCAGGCGCCCGCGCACGCCCACCGCGCGCGTGCCCTTCCAGAGCACGCGCTCGACCCGCGCATCGGTGAGGAGGGCCGCGCCCGCCGCGAGCGCGCGCGGCACCTCGGTGACGTGCATCGCCTGCTTCGCGCCAGTTGGACAGCCCAGCGCGCAGTTGTTGAGCCCGACGCAGCGACGCATGTTGCGCGGCGCGCGCGCCAGGGGCCAGCCGAGACGCTCGGCCCCCAGCATGAAGAGCTGCGTGTTGCGCCCGAAGGTGTCCTCCTGGTTCGGCTCGGCGTGCAGGATGCGCTCGGCTTCCTCGAAGTACGGCTCCATGGCGCGCGGCCCCAGGCCGGCGAGCCCGAGCTCCCCCTCCCAGCGGGCCAGCACGGGCTCGGGCGTTCGCCAGGTCATGCCGCCGTTGATCACCGTGGACCCGCCGACGCAGCGCCCCTCGGCGAAGATGATCGGCGGGTTGCCGAGGATCATGCTCGTGCCGGCGTCGCGGTAGAGGCGGCGGATCATCGTGCCCGGATCGGTGGTGAAGGTCTCCGTGCGGTGCAGCGCGCCCTCTTCCAGCATGAGCACGTCGAGGCCGCCGTCGCGCAGCCGTGCCGCCGCCGTCGCGCCGCCGGCGCCCGTGCCCACGACGACGGCGTCGGCGTGAAAGACCGGGTTGCGGTCGAGGGACGCGCCCGCCGTGACGTTGGGATAGTCGATGCGGTGCTCGGGCGGGGACGGAAGCGGCGCGGTCATCCCGGGGTGCCGATAGATCCGGTGCGGGCGTCGAGGTCAACGGCGACCGTGGAGGCTTCCTGGTCGGACCGCTGAAGTGCAATGGCGCTCGCTGTAGACCCTGTAGCCACTGGGTCCCCTTGCGCCACCCCCGGGGCCGACAATCCATTGTTTGCGCGGGCCTCCTCGCTGGCACGCGGACTGCACTCGCAGGTTCGAGTCCACGGAGGAGAGCGCATGAAGAGAGTTGCGAGGGAGAAGGAGGACCGACCCGGGCGTCTGTTGCGACTGGACACCATCCTGCCGGAGCAGTTCTTCTCGCTGCGCGAGCAGCAAGGCTGGAGAGGTGAGCAGCGTCTGATGGCGGCCATTCTCGTCGATGCACTCGCCGTCTACTCCAGGCGCGCCGTACCCGGCGCGTCGGATGCCGGACACGTGCTGCGACAAACGCAGCACTGGCTCCGGAGCAACGATCGCACCTCGCCGTGCTCCTTCCTTCGCGTGTGCGAGGTGCTGGGACTGGAGCCGGATGCCGTCCGGCGCCATCTGCGCGACGGCGGTGGCGAGGAAGCGGCACAGGGTCGCAGCTTCGCATTCGCCCGCCTCAAGTCGCCACGCCGCCTGGTCGGGGGATGATGCCCCCGTCCGCCGAGAGACGTCGCGCGCTCGGGTAGGGTGAGGGGCTCGGAGCAGCGCGCGCCTTCGGGTCCGGCGTCAACGACGGGGACGATAGTCCGCCAGCCACGTCTTGAGCGCGCGCGTGACGACGGCGGACGCATCCTGCTGCACGAAGTGTCCCGCGCCCGGGACCGTCACGAGCGTGAGGCTCTGGTCGAGCCACTGCCACGTCCCGTCGAGCCCCGCCGACAGGAGGAAGGGGTCGGCGAGCCCGTAGACGATCAGGGCCGGCGCCTGGACCTGCGGCAGGGCGAGGTCCGGATAGGGCGCGCGCGGGTAGTTTCGCCGGTAGTAGTTCAGCATGGCGGTGAAATCGGATCGGCGAAACGCCTCGACGTAGCGCTCGCGTGCGGCTGGATCACGCACCCACGCGGCGAGGCCCTCGGCGGTCAGTGCCTGCTCCGCGCCGTCCTGCTGGAACACGCGGGCGTATGCGCTGGCAGCCTCCTGCGCGGGATTGTCGCGCAGCTCGCGGAAGAGGCAGCGCGGATGGGGCGCATTCAGGGCCGCCACGCGCTCCGTCATGGCGGGATGGGTGATGGCGAAGAGCCACGCGACCTCCCCGCCCCAGTCGTGACCGACGACCACGGCCTTGTCGCGGCCGACGTCGTGGATCACCGCCGCGACGTCGTTGGCGAGGAGGAGAATGTCGTACTGCCCCACTCCCGCCGGCTTGTCGCTCAGGTTGTAGCCCCGCTGGTCCATCGCGACCACCTGGTAGTGGTGCGACAACGCCGCCATCTGGTCGCGCCAGGTGTACCAGAAGTCCGGAAACCCGTGGATCATGACGACGAGCGGCCCGTGCCCGAGGGTGGCGTAGTGGATGCGCACGCCGTCGCTGTCGGCGTAGCCGTCGCGCACGCGATCGTAGACGTCGCGGGTGGCGGCACCGGCCTCTACCGCGAGGACCACGAGCACGAGCGTCGAGTACCGCAGGATCCTTCGGAGCATGGGTCCCGGAGTACCACACCCTCGCCTGGCGATGCAGCGGTCGTTCGTCGTCGCCGGCTGGGAACTGCCGATCCCGTCGGTTGCGTCGGCGCCCACGAGCCCCTAGGCCGGACGCATGCGCCCGGGGCGGGTCATCATCGTGGGCGCGGGGATCGGGGGCATGGCGCTGGCGGCCGCTCTGCAGCGCCTGGACATCCCGGTGCTCGTGCTGGAGCGCGCCGCGCGCCTCGGCGAGGTGGGCGCAGGCCTGGGTGTCCTGCCGAACGCGGTGCGCGCCCTCGCCGCGATCGGCGTCTCGCGCAAGCTCTACGGCAACGCCGGCCCCTTTCGACGCTTTCGGATCTGCAACCAGCGCGGCGAGGAGCTCAACGAGGTCGACTTCGAGGCGGCCTTCCGGCGCGTCGGAGGCGAGGGGTACGTCATGCATCGCACGGCGCTCCACGCTGCGATCTCGGAGTGCGTGGACCCGGGCTCCGTCCGCACGGACGCGTGCGTCACGTCGATCGAGCAGAGCGCGGCCGGCGTCTCGGTACACGTCGCGAGCGACCCGGCTCCGGTTTCGGGGGATGTCCTCGTGGGCGCCGACGGGCTCAATTCGGTCGTACGCGCACACGTCCTCGGCGATGGTCCACCGAGGTATGCGGGGGAGACCATCTTCCGTGGAATCACGGAAGCCGCGCTCGACCCTCCCGACGTCTGCCGCGAGGTGCTGGGTGCGGGGCAGCGGGCGGCCTTCTACGACATGGGAGCGGGCCGCTGCTACTGGTGGGCGACGGATCCCGTTCCGCCGGGGACCCACATCGCCGAGACGGCCCGGAGCGCCTACCTGCAGGAGCGGTTCGCGGGATGGCCCTACGGCTTGCCCGCGCTCTTCGCGCGCACGCCCTCGGAGCGCATCCTGCAGAACGACATCTTCGACCGGAAGCCGGCCCGGACATGGCACCGCCAGCGGGTCGTGCTGCTCGGCGACGCGGCCCACCCCACCACGCCGAACCTGGGTCAGGGCGCGTGCCTCGCGCTCGAGGATGCCGTCGTGCTGGCGCGTACGATCCGCCAGTCAGCCGACTGCGAGGGCGCGTTCGCGTACTATCACCGCGTGCGGGGGCCGCGTACGGCGCGCATCACCCGACTGTCGCGCTGGTGGGGTCGCTCCGGGCTGTGGAAGGCCGCCCCCCTCGTGTGGCTCCGCGACCAGGGCTATCGATCCACGCCCCGGTCGTGGTTCGACTGGGGTATGCGCGATCAGTACGGCTACGATGCGGGCGCGCTGACCGGGTGAGGTCTGCTCGAGCGGCGTTCACGGATTCCCGTCGCGCATGATCCGCAGGACACGCAGGAACGGCTCGCGCGAGACGGAACCGGCGCGGGTGAAGGGCGCCTCGAGCACCACGATCACGAAGATGAAGAGCGCGATGGTGCCGGCGAAGGTCGCGGTGGTCAGCATGTGGAGCCGGAGGTTGCTGACCCCGAAGAAGTAGCTGAAGCCCACCGTCAGCGCCGCGCCGCCCAGCAGCGCGACCCAGAGCACGGGAGGGATCTTGGACCGCGCGCGCAGGAGCCGAAGGTTGCGGTTCTCGGCGAGGTCGTTCATGCGGCGCAGCGTCTCGCCCTGGGCCGCCAGCTCGCGGAAGTCGCCGACGGGGAGCGCCCGGTAGAGGCGCCAGACGTCATCGAACGCCGCCCGCGCCCGGGGGCTCTCGCCGCCGTGGCTCATGGCGTCCCACTCGTCGTCGACGACTGCCTCGGCGTAGGCCCGCAGGGCGGCGACCAGCGGCCCGGCAACCGACTCGGGATACTGGGTCGCATCGCGACGCAGCTCGAGCAGGTTCGCGGCCTCCTCCTCCACCGTGGTGGTGATGCCGTTGTGGTGCTGCCACACGGTGATGACGACGAACGCGAGCAGCACGGCGTAGATCGTGCCCACCACCTGGAACTCGGCGCCGGTCATGTCGTGGTGGGGGGCGAGCCTCTCCCGTGGCAGGACGCGCCGGGTGACGAGCAGTCCGGCCAGGGCGAGCGCGATGCCGGAACCGACCACCGTCAGGCACAGCCACGGCAGGGCGAGGTCGAGCATGATCCTGCGCGGCCTTTTCGACGATCCGGCCGCTGAACGCCAGCGGGAGTGCCCCGTCGCACCCCGGGCGCCATTTGCCGTCGAACGGCGGACCGCGATAGGCAGTTCGATCAACGGAAGTCGCATGGCGGAACCCATTGCCGACGTGCTGATCATCGGCGCCGGTGCGTCCGGCGCCGCGCTCGCGTGGAGCCTCGCGGACACGCGCATGCGTGTCGTCTGCCTCGAGCAGGGCGACTGGATGAATCCCGCGGAGCTCCCCGGCATGTCGACGAGCTGGGAGGTCCGACAGGTCGGCGATTTCAACTTCAGCCCCAACGTGCGCGGCCGGCGCGAGGACTACCCCGTCAACGACGGCGACTCGCCGATCGCGGTCTCGATGTTCAACGCCGTCGGCGGCAGCACGATCCTCTACGCGGCGCACTTCCCGCGCTTCCGCCCGTCCGATTTCAAGGTGCGGACGCTCGACGGCGTCGCCGACGACTGGCCGCTCGACTACGCGCGGCTCGCCCCCTACTACGATGTGAACGCGCGCATGACGGGGGTGTCGGGGCTGGCCGGCGACCCCGCGTACCCGCCGAAGGAGCTGCCCCTTCCCCCCGTGCCGCTCGGCAAGCTGGGCGAGACGCTGGCGGCAGGCTTTAACCGCCTCGGCTGGCACTGGTGGCCATCCGACAGCGCGATCACGACCCGCGAGTACGAAGGCCGCGCGCCCTGCATCAACGCCGGCACCTGCCTCGTCGGGTGCCCGCAGGGCGCGAAGGGCAGCACCGACGTCACCTACTGGCCGCCGGCCCTGCGTCGCGGCGTGCACCTCGAGACCCGCTGCCGGGTGCGGGAGATCACCGTCGGCGACGACGGCATGGCGAGCGGCGTCATCTACTACGACGCCGAGGGGGTCGAGCGGCGGCAGAAGGCCGAGGTCGTGGTGCTCGCGTGCAACGGCATCGGCACGCCGCGCCTGCTCCTCAACTCACGCTCGCGCCACTTCCCCGACGGGCTCGCGAACCGCAGCGGCCTGGTCGGCAGGAACCTCATGTTCCACCCCTATGCGATGGTGACGGGGATCTTCGACGAGCCGCTCGAAGGCTACAAGGGTCCGACGGGCTGCTCGATCATGAGCCAGGAGTTCTACGACACCGATCTGTCGCGCGGCTTCGTCCGCGGCTACTCGTTCGAGATGCTGCGTGGCTTCGGGCCGATCTACACGGCGCTCTGGGCCATGACGGCGGGCCGGCTGCCGTGGGGAGCCGAACACCATCGCGCCTTTTCGGAGCTCTTCGACCGCACCGCGGGCATGGTCGTGATCTCGGAGGACCTGCCCGATCCGGAGAACTCGGTGACGCTCGATCCGGCGCTGACGGATTCGAACGGCATCCCATCGCCGAAGATCACCTATCGCCTGAGCGAGAACAGCACGAAGATGCTCGCCCACGCCGTGGCGCGCGGCCAGGAGGTGCTCGAGGCCTCCGGGGCGAGGGCCACGGTGGTCGAGTCGCCCCTTCGGATCGCCGGCTGGCATCTCATGGGGACGGCGCGCATGGGATCGGATCCCCGCACCTCGGTCGTGAACTCCTGGGGCCGGTGTCACGACGTCCGCAACCTGTTCATCGTCGACGGCAGCATCTTCGTGACCTCGGCGGCCGTGAACCCCACCAACACCATCCAGGCGCTGGCGCTCTACATCGCCGACACGATGAAGAAGAAGCTCGCGTCCCTCTTCGACGACGACTGAGGGGCCGGAGATGAGCGACCAGGATTCCGCCTTCTCCGCGGAACAGGAGGACATCCTCCGGACCCTGCTCGACGTGGTCCTCCCGCCGAGCCCGGACGGCCGGCTCCCGGGGGCCGGCGGAGTCGGCCTCGTCGCGCACATCAGGCGCACCGTACAGCAGACGCCGATGCTCCGCCCCGTCGTCGAGTACGGGCTGTCCGCGCTTGCCGAGCAGGCGGCGGGCAGGAATCCGGGCGGCTGGGCGGCGCTCTCCCGGGACGAGCGCGCCGAGGTGCTCCGGACGTTCGCGGCGGGCGATCAGTTCTTCCTGCCCGCGTTCCTGTTCCTCGCCTACTCGGGCTACTACCAGCACGAGCGCGTCGTCGAGGCGCTCGGCCTTGAGGCGCGCGCGCCGCACCCGAAGGGGTACGCGATGGAGCCGTTCGACGTCACGCTCCTCGACGCGGTCCGCCGGCGCGACAAGATGTATCGCGACGGCTGAGCCGGCGGGGTCAGGGCACGAAGAGCCCCCGGTTGGTCGCATCGTGCCGTGCCTGCGGCCAGAACCTGGCATCGGGGTCGCCGCGGGCGCGCCAGACCCACAAGGTGCCTTCGCGCGTCGACACTGCGACCACCGGCCGGTTGCCGATCCGGCCGACCGCGGGAGTGGCGATGATCCAGCCGCCGGTGAACTTCGGCCAGCCGGGCGCCTCGGTACCCGTCGCGTCCATCGCGTGCACGAGGTAGCCGCCGCTGCCGATCACCATCTCGGCCTGGGCGTCGCCGCTCACGTCGGCGATCGCGGCGCTGCCGAAGAACACCACGTCGTCGAGCAGGCGCGGGAACGCGGGCAGGAACTGCCCCGTCGCGACGTTCCAGGCCTCCACGTGGCTGTCGTGCGGGAGCTGCTGGGCGGGGATGTTGGTGTCGGCCAGGCGACCGAATCCCGCGCCCGGCGCGACGTACACCATCGCGCCGCCCGGTCCGATGGGCGCGAAGCTGCCGGCTCCGAGCCCCGGCACCGACGGCGCGTCGCCGGACGGTGTGTCCGGACCGAATGCGGCGCCGTCGGTCGGGAGCGTCACGGGCAGCCCGTCCGGGCCCGTGCCGTAGAACGAGGAGCCGTCGGCGCGCAGGATGTACGCGGGACCGACGACGCCGAAGATGCCGACCTCGAGCGAGCCGTCGCCGTCGACGTCGGCGAGCACCGGAGAGCCGGGCACGCCCTCGATCCAGGGCAGCAGCTCGGGGGCGACGATCCCGATGCGCACCGGCCAGCCCGGCAGCTCGGGACCCGCGGGATTGCCCATCCCGAGCGGATCGGCGTTCCCGGCCGCCGGGATGGCATGCAGGCGGCCGTTGCCGCCGTCGAGCAGGCCGAGCGCCTGGAACGTGCCGATCGACGTGTTGCCGGCGGATGAGAAGTTCACCGGCTCGCGGTACTCCTCGTTGCTGCCGACCACGACGACGGGCCTGCCGTCACCCCGCAGCGCGCCGACCGCGGGTGTCGACACCAGCTTCGTCCCCTGGAGCGCGACGGCCTGTCCGCCGACGGTCTTCGGCACCACGTGGTCGCTCACCGGATCGATCGACGCCATCTGCGTGCGATCGACCACCAGCACCGGCCATCCCGGTTGCGTGCTGCCGTCCGCGCGCCAGACGTAGACGTGGCGGTCCATGCCCGCGGCGATGATCTCGGGCCGATCGTCCCCGTCGAGGTCGGCGAGGACGGGCGCCGCGAGCAGCCCGCGCTGGAGTCGGTTGAAGCGGTCGCGCGCGCTCCGGGCGGAGAAGCGGGCCTCCGTTCGCACCGGGAACGCGGGACGCCGCGTGCCGTCCTGCTCCCAGACGTAGAGCTTGCCGGCGAGCGAGCCGGCGACGACCTCGGTGCGCCGGTCCCCGTCGATGTCAGCGGCCGCGGCGCCGCCGCCGAACGACTCGTACCACGCCGTCGGCAGCGCGCCGCTCACGAAGGCGCGCGATCCCGTGTGCAGCGGCAGCGGGTCGGTGTGCACCGGCCAGCCCGGCAGCGAGTGTCCGTTGGCGCGCAGCGCCAGGATGGTGCCGTCGGCGGTCGGGACGATCAGGGCCTGCCGCTTTGGCCGCCGCTCCGTGCCGAGCGGCAGCTTGCCACGCAGCCGGGCGAAGAGCGGCGACGGCTCGCCGCTGCCGCCGATGGCGAGCGGGAAGCCCCGCCTGAGGTCGTCGTCGTGGTGCAGGTAGAGGGTGCGCCGTGCCTCGCCGCGCCGGCCGCCAGCGTCGGTGACGCGGAGGCGCAGCGTCACCGTGAACGCGTCCGGCGTGTCGTCGGGCGACGGCGTCCCGCTCGGCGCCGTCTGCGGGACGCCCTCGGGATCGATCATGCAGCGCATCGCGGTATCGCGGATCGACCACGACGCCAGCGTGCCGGGCCCGGTGGGCGCGCTCAGGCCGCTCGCCGAGGCGATCGTCGTGAAGCGGTCCTCCGTCGGCTGCACGCCGCAGCCGGCGGCGAGCTCCCAGCCGTAGCTCGCGGCGCGCGTCGCGGCGGCCGCGCCGGTGACGGTGACCACGGGCGTGCGCACGGGGTCGAGCGTCTGCCACCAGTCGGGCGCGAGCAGGTCCGCTTCCGGCGGCACCGCGTCGCTCGCCACCGCCTGCACGGCCTGACGGGCATTGGCGCGGCCGGCGCCGAAGTACTCGTCCCAGCCGGGCTGCGAGGCGTAGCGCATGGAGTCGATGCCGAACGCCGACAGGATGAAGGAGACCGTCCGGTCGCCGCTGAAGTCGATGTCGTCGGCGGTCATGGTGAGGAGCTGCGCCACCTCGTCCGCCGACAGCGGGTGCACGCCGCCGGTCGGATCGGTGCGGCGCGGCTGGAGCGTGCCGGCGTCGACCCGGTCGAGCGCCGCGGAGATGATCAATCCTGCGATGCCGGAGCCCCGGCCGGTGGCCTCCGAGGAGCACGACGAGGACTCGATCGCGACGGCGATGTTGCCGCCGTAGTTCGTGCAGCCGTTGAGATAGAGGTAGGAGTGCGGGCTCATCGTGAAGCCCGACTGGTCGGCGAACCGGGTCACCGAGTTCACCGTGATGGTGTGGCGGTCGGCGGCCGGCCAGTTGTGGTGGAAGCTCTCCTCGTCGGCCGCCGAGGCGATGACCGGCACGTCGCTCTGCCAGGCGTACTCGATGGCCGCGCGCGCGAAGGACGTGTTGTTCACCGTCCCGAGCGCCTCCTGCACGATGTGGGCGCCGCTGTCGACCGCGAAGACGACGCCCTGCGCGAAGTTGTTCGAGTCGGCGATGAAGCTGTCGCCGACGCGCACCGGCAGGACGCGGCAGTTGGGACACGTTCCGAGGTCGCCGCCGTTGTCGGCCTCCGCCGTGGAATCCTCCGCCTCGCCCGTGCCGTGGCCGTACGACACCTCGTCGAACGGGTCGTTGTCGTCGTCCAGGAAGTTCCAGCCCGCGATGTCGTCGACGTAGCCGTTGCCGTCGCCGTCCGTGCCGTCGCTGAAGGCGCGGATCACGTCCTGCGGGTCGAGCAGGCCGTTGCCGTTCGCGTCCTGCACCCTCGCGTCGGCGGCGTAGTCGGTGACGTCGAACACGCCGTCGTCGTTCAGGTCGTAGGGATCGGGGTTCAGGAAGGCGCCGCCGGCGGACGACTCGGGCTTGGTGTGACCCGCGGCATCACGCGGCAGCGGCAGCTCGCCGCGGTTCAGATGCACCTTGCGGGCGAGGTCGTGCATCGCGCCCGTGTCGTCCCACTTGATGCCGGAGTCGAGCACGGCGATCAGGACGTCGGGGCGGCCGGTCGTCACCTGCCAGGCCAGATCGACGCTCATCCCGCGCACGCCGAACAGCTCGGCGGCGCTCCCGTCGATCGCCGGGTCGCCGGTCTGGTCGCTGGTGAGCTTCCACTCGGCGCCGCCGGTGAAGTCGATCGGCCGCACGGGCGGCGACGTCACCGGCAGGCGGAGGTAGGACGCATAGTTCTGCGGGGGCGTGCCGGGCGGGGGCGCCGGGTACGGGAACGTGGCCTGGGCGGCGCGGGCGGCGAGGACGACCGCGATGGACGCGACGGCGAGAGCGAAGCGTGGCATGCGCCGAGTCGAGCGCACTCGCCGAAAGCTGTCAATGATAATCGTGCATGGCGCGATTCGAAGTCACGCGGGTGCGTACCCCAGGCGCTTGTCGACGACGTTGGCGAGCGGCCGGCCGGCGAGGAAGCGCTCCAGGTTGCCGAGGAAGATCTCGAAGGCGCGCGCGAAGAAGTCGGGCAGGTAACCCGACACGTGAGGGGTGAGGATCACGTTGTCGAGCGTCCAGTAAGGATGCTGCGCGGGCAGGGGCTCCTCGCTGAAGACGTCGAGACCCGCGCCGGCGATCGCGCCATTGCGCAGAGCGTCGATCAGCGCGGAGTCGTCGACGATCTCGCCGCGGCCGACGTTCACCAGGTAGGCGCTCGACTTCATCGCTCCGATCGCCCGGGCGTCGATCAGGTGATGCGTGTCGGGGGTGAGGGGCGTGGCCACGACGACGAAGTCGGCCCAGCCGAGGAGCGCGTGCAGATCGCCAGGCCCGACCACGGCGTCGGCGCCCTCGATGCCGAGCTCGGGCCGGCGCCGCAGGACCCGCACCCGCATGCCGAGACCGAGTCCCAGCCGCACCATCCCGAGGCCGATGGCGCCGGCGCCGAGCACGGCGAGGTGGCTTCCCGCGAGCGGGCGGAAGCCGCCGCCGGCGGAGATCGCGGCGAAGCGGTCCCAGCGGCGCTCGGCCTTGAGGCGCTGCGCGACGTGCAGGTTGCGGGCGAGGGCGCAGAGCATGCCGAGGGCGTGCTCGGGAATGTTCACGGCGTGCAGCCCCGAGGCGTTGGTGAGCACCACGTCGCTCGCCACCATCGCGGGGAAGAGGTTGGCCTCGACGCCGGCGGCGGCGGAGTGGATCCAGCGCAGGCGGTGCGCCCCCGCGAACAGCTCGGGCGGGAAGTGGAAGCCGAAGAAGACGTCGGCGTCGGCGAGCGCAGCGGGCAGGTCGGCTTCCTCGGTGACCCGCACGAACTCGACCTGCGGGTAGCGTGCCTGCACGGCGCGCAGGTCGTCGTCGCCGACGGTCCAGCGCACCTCCTTGATGCGGAAGTAGAGGACGACCTTCATGCTCGCTCGGCCGCCTCGAGGAGCTCCGCTCGCCGGCGCGTCAGCTCGACCGCTCGCCCCTGCCAGTCGATCCCGAGATGCGCGAGCACCCGGGGATGCTGGTAGAATGCCAGGAGCACGAGCGCGCGCAGTCCGACGACCAGCGCGGCGCGCAGCCCGCCGGCGTGCTGGAAGGACTCGAGGTAGGCCCGCGCCTGATCGGTCTCGAGTGCGCTGAAACGCGACCAGCGTCCCGCGAACAGCGGCGGCCCGTACTCGAGCAGGCGCAGGCCGAGCGGGAAGGCGATGCGCATCGGGGCGGGGAGAAACGGCAGGAAGCGCTCCACCTCCTCGAGCACGTCGCCGTCGACCGGCTGATCGAAGCCGTGGCCGCGCGGCCGGATCGCGGCGATGGCGGCGCGCAGGATGCGAGCGGTGCCGGGCGATGGCGGGCGGCCGGAAGCCATGTCGATCGTCTAGGAGAGCCGGGCGGGTCGTGCAACGGTTGCATGGCGGCGGGCGGGGTGGCTAGAAGGCAGCCGGACGACATGGCGATTCCCGCCCAGCGCCTGCAGGACCTGCTCGCCGCCGAGCGGCCCGATCGCGAAGCGATCACGGCCCATCTCGACGCCCTCGACCACGGCGGCCGCATGGAGGCGATCACCTCGCTCGGGGGTCCGCGGGCGCAGGGACGGCTGTGGGACGCGGCGGCCGGGACCGCGCCGGTGGGGATCGCCGACCTGGTGCCGCCGGACCTGCCGCCCCTGCGCGAGATCATATTCCACGGCAAGAACTCGCTCCCCGCCTTCACGCTCTTCCAGAAGCGCTTCTGCCGGCCGCCGGCGAGCGAGCCGGCCGACCGGCTCTGGGGATACAACCACCAGGCGCTCGCATGGCTGACCGGCCCCGGCTACTTCGTCGTGCACCGCGAGGGCGACGCGCCCGCCGCCATCGACTACCGGCTCGTCCCGCCCGCTCAACCGCCGGGATGGCCGGCCGTGAAGCCGAACGACGTCGGCCTGTCTCGGTTCGTCTACCGCGACATGGTCGACTACCTGCGCAGGGTGTCGCGGCACGTGCTCATCGGCCGGGCCACACGGTACGGGAAGGAGCTGCCGAACTACTTCCTCCTCTGCCGCGAGCCCTGAGGTCGGCCGAGCGGACGGACCGTCGATGGCGCAGGACCCGGTCGAAAAGGATTGCTGTCGCAGGACGAGAGAGCGGTGGGAGCGCCGCATCCGGGCGTACTATGCGTCCTTCCCCGTGATCAAGGACGTGCCGTGCGATACCTGTCGCGAGATCCTCGAGATCCGGGTCTTCGACGTGCCCGTGGCCTGACCCGAGGCACGAGCCGGATGAGCTCGCCGGTCGATTTTGGCGCAACGCTCGTTGCGCACGGGCTCGGGGTGCTGCGCCGGGGGTCGATCGCGACCCTGCAGGTGAACGTCGGCAAGCGCTGCAACCAGGCCTGCCATCACTGCCACGTCGATGCGGGTCCAAGGCGCACCGAGGTGATGACCGACGCGACGGCGACACGGGTGCTCGAGCTCCTCGCCCGCAACCTGCAGCTCGGGCTGCTCGACGTCACGGGGGGCGCGCCCGAGCTGGCGCCCTGCTTCCGGAAGCTGGTGACGACCGCGCGCCGGCTCGACCGGCGCGTGATCGACCGCTGCAACCTGACCATCCTGCTCGAGCCGGGACAGGAAGACCTGGCACTGTTCCTGGCCGCGCAGCGGGTCGAGGTCGTGGCCAGCCTCCCGTGCTACACGGACGAGAACGTCGACGCGCAACGCGGCGCCGGGGTGTTCGAGAAGAGCATCGCGGCGCTGCGGACGTTGAACGCGCTCGGCTACGGGCGCCCGGAGTCGCCGCTGCGCCTCGACCTGGTCTACAACCCGCTCGGCGCCTCCCTGCCGCCGCCGCACGAGAAGCTCGAGATGGACTACCGCGCGCAGCTGGGCGAGCGCTTCGGCATCACCTTCCATCGCCTGCTGACGATCACGAACATGCCCATCAGCCGCTTCGCCGCGCAGCTCGCGCGCACGGGCGAGGCGGAGCGCTACATGGGCGTGCTCGTGAACCACTTCAATCCCGCGACCGTGGGCGGGCTCATGTGTCGGGAGCTCGTGAGCGTGGGCTACGACGGCCGGCTGTACGACTGCGACTTCAACCAGATGCTGGAGCTGCCGATCGGCGCCCGGCAGGCGAGAACCATCTGGGACGTGGACGATCTCGCGGCGCTCGACGGCGCCGCGGTCGCGACCGGTCCCCACTGCTTCGGGTGCACGGCGGGCACCGGCTCGAGCTGCGGCGGTGCGCTCTCCTGAGGGACGGCCCGCGCGTGCGGCTCTCGGTCATCATGCCGGTGCTCGACGAGGCGCAGCGCATCGGGAAGCGCCTGGTCGAGCTGCGCGCGCTGTCCGGCGTCGACGAGATCGTCGTCGTCGATGGGGGGAGCCGGGACGGTACCGCCGACGCCGCGCGCAGCGTCCCCGGCGTCCGCGTGCTGGAGGCGCCGCGGGGACGCGGACCGCAGATGAACGCGGGCGCGAGGTCGGCAAGCGGCGACGTGCTGCTCTTCCTGCACGCCGACGTCTCCCTGCCGCCGGATGCCACCACCTGGGTGGCGCGCGCCCTCGCCGAGCCCGGCGTCGTCGCGGGCGCGTTCCGCATCCGCACTCGTGCCGACGGCGGCCGCAACTGGCTCGGGCCGTTGCTCCGGCTGGCGGACGTGCGCTCGCGCATGGCGAGGCTTCCGTACGGGGACCAGGCGGTCTTCCTGCGCCGCGAAACCTTCGAGCGCGCCGGTGGCTTTCCGGATCAGCCGCTGATGGAAGACGTCGAGCTGGCGCACCGCCTGCGCCGGCTCGGCCGCATCCGCATCGTGCCGGCCGTCGTGCAGGTATCGGCTCGCCGCTTCCTGGCGCGGCCGGTGCGGACGCTGCTCGCGATGCGGTTCTTCCCGGTGCTGTACCGGCTCGGCGTGTCGCCCGAGCTCCTCGCGCGGCTCTATGGAAGCCCGCGCTAGCCCGGCAGATGCGGTCAGGCCTGCGCGGCCCAGCGCTGCGCGACGGGCGGCTCGACGTGATCGCAGATCGCCCCCAAGCCGTGCTCCCCGGTCCGCACCCGAACGGCATCGTGGACGGGAAGGATCATGACCTTTCCGTCGCCGACGCGGCCGGTGCGGGCTGCGTCGCTGATGGTGTACGCGGTCGGGATCGCGTCCTCGTCGCGGACGACGATCTCGAGCTTGAGCTTCGGGTGAAGGTCAATGCTGTAGGCGGTGCCACGGTAGCGGCCAAGACGGCACGCCTGGTGACCGTGCCCCAGGACCTCGGACACCGAAATACCCTCGACACCCCGGGCGACCAGCGAATCTCGCACTGCATCCAGCTTGAACGGGGCAATGATCGCTTCCACCTTCTTCATCGGCGGTCTCCTTCGTGACGGGCCGGGTCGCGACCCGCGCGACCCTCGTCGACCATTCGCACGAACGTTCGCACGAACCATGCCGGGCCCTGGCGACGGAATTCCGGGGCTCGGGAGGTCTTGATCGTGTGGAACGTTGCGTCTTGGAGCATCGCGGCATTGCGAGGTGAGGTCCCGCAGGACGCGTGACCGGGCATGCACAGTGTCAGGTCGGAATGCTGCAAGGTGCACGATCGCCCGGGATCGCAGCCGAGAACGCGCCGGAAAATGGGCTCGTCGCACTGGCACGGACGATGCTCACGGGCACAATGCCGATCGATGAGGTCCGTGGGAGATGCAGCCCCGCGCGATCCCGTGGATAGAGACGCCTGCGTGCGACGCGGGGCTCCGCGGACGTCCCTCGGACGGCCGCTCGCGCGCGGCGGTCCTGATCGTCGATGACGAGGCAGACGTCCGGACGCAGCTCGCCGCCTCCCTCGATCGATACGGATGCGCGGTCGAGACCGCCGTGGACCTGCCGACCGCGCTCCGCTCACTTGCGCTGCGGGCGTTCGACGTCGTCTTCGCAGACGTCCGCGTGGCGGGCATGGACGACGTCGCGCTGCTGAAGCAGGTGCGCGAGCGCCGTCCCGATGCGGCCGTGGTGCCGATGACGGCGCACGCGACCGTCCCCCAGGCGGTGCACGCGATGCAGGCCGGTGCGTGCGACTATCTCGTGAAGCCGCTGGCCCCGGAGCTCGTCGAGCCCCTCCTGAGGCGCATCCTCGGGGTGAAGGCACCGTGCCCGGAAGAGCGTGCCGTCGGCGAAGCCCTCGAGTCGCTACGGATCCTGGAATCGGCAACTCCGGCGATGCAGAGGGCGATCGCCACCGCGCGGCAGGTCGCGGCCTCCGACGTGCCCGTGCTCGTCACGGGCGAGAGCGGCACCGGCAAGAACGCGCTGGCGACCTACATCCATGCCTCGAGCCCCCGACGCCGGGAACCGTTCGCTACCATGTCCTGCACGGCCCTCGCCGATCATCTCGCCGAAGGCGAGTTCCTCGGGCAGGTGCAGGCCGCCTTCATCGATGCACGCAAGAACATGCCCGGCCCACCGGAGGAGGCAGGACTTCGCGGGACGCTCTTCCTCGACGAGGTGGGTGACGTCCCGCGGCAGGTCCAGGGAACGCTCCTCCGCTTCCTCGCCGAGCAGCGCTCCCCGCGCGTCGGGGCCGCCGACAGCATCGCGGTGGGTGCACGCGTCATTGCGGCCACGAACCGTGATCTGGAGGCGGAGGTGTCGGCCGGCCGTTTCCGAGAGGATCTCCTCTTCCGGCTGAACGTGGTCACGATCGCGTTGCCGCCCCTGCGCGAGCGACCGGAGGACCTCCTGGCGCTCACCGACCACGTCCTCACGCGGCTCGCTGCCCGCTACCACCGGGGTCCGGTCCGGCTCGCTCCCGAGGTCCGACTGATCCTCGCCGCCCACCGATGGCCGGGAAACGCGCGTGAGCTCGTGAACGTGCTCGAGCGGGCCCTGGTGCTGTCGCGTGGGGACACGATCACCCGGGAGGACCTACCCGACCGGTTGCTCGCGGGCTCGACGCCCGATGACGCCGACACAGCCCTCACGATGCTCTCGCTCGAGGAGCTCGAGCGCCGCCACATCGAGCGCGTGCTCGCGGACTCCGGGACGCTCGAGGAGGCCGCCGCCCGTCTCGGCATCAACCCGACGACCCTCTGGCGAAAGCGCAAGCGGTACCGCCTGCGGACCGCTGCAACTCCGGACCCCCCTCACGCCCGGACGAGCGGCCACCGCCGCCCGCGGCAAGGACCGCGACCCGACCGGGACCCGACCAATCCGGGTGCCGACTCGGATGACGGATCGCTCCCCTAGAGCGGTCGGTCCAGGTCGCGACGGAGGCGAGGAATCCGATGCTGGACGACGTCACGCTGCCCGTGCTGATGTGGCTCGGCGTGGGCGTCGGATACGCATGGTCGGTCTGGATGCTGCAGAGGCTCTGGCACCACGTTCCACCCGAGCGGTCCCTTCGCGGCGAGTCGAAGGTCGTCTATCTGAACGGTCGCTCCCGCTCGCAAGCAGGCCGTCTGGCGGCCAAGGAACGGAACCTGGCGATTCGTGGCTGACAGGGAGGTCGCCCGTGAGACAGGTCGAACCGGTCATCCGTCGGCGCGGTGCCGATAGCCGTCCCAGCATGGCGGACATGAGCAAGGTCATCCTGATGAACGTCGTGCTCGCGACGGCCTTCCTGGTCTTCTTCTTCCACGCGCCGCTCACGTACGCTGCCCTCGGTGCGGGAACTGCCGGCTTCATCCTGTGGGCCCGCGAACGGCGCCTGCAGGCACGTCGCACGCGTTGATTTCGCCTCTCGGCGTGACCTGCCCACCCGGGCGCCCTGCCGTCGGCAAGGGCGACCTCACTTCTTCTTCTGGTTGCCCACGCGCGTCTGCGGCAGCTCGCGACTCTGCTTGCGGAAGTAGCAGATCTCCACCAGCGTCGGCCACAGCTCGAGGGCGCTGCGGATGTCGCCGACCACGTCGTCCACGATCCGGCTGAGGTTCTGCTGGAAGAAGTCGGCCTCGAAGCCGTAGAAGGCCTTCTCCAGGTTGCAGGCGAACCGCTCCAGAACGTCGCGCCGCTCCGCGTTGGCCGTGGCCGCGGCGGCCGCGAGGGCGCGGCGGTGGATGGCGGTGATGCGCTCGAGGATCTGCTCGCTGTCCTGCGCCGTCACCTCGCCCTCGTAGCCGAACTCGATGCCCAGGTCGTCCACCCGCTGGCAGCTCGCCTTGATCTTCCGCTTGAGCAGGTTCGCCACCTCCTCGTTGAAGACCTCGAACGGCAGCGGGTGCCGCATGTAGTTGTTCTTGATGTGGGTCTGCGCCGCGTCCACGTGCGCCGCGACCATGCCGGGCTGCTGGATCCACAAGCGGTAGATGTAATCCTCGAAGCGCAGCCGGGTGGGGAAGAACGGCGGCAGCCCGACGCTGTTGTCGTAGCCGGCCACGCCGCAGTCCATCCGCCAGTTCCGGTTCGTGAGCGCCGGGCGGAAGTTCACCAGGACGTACACGTCGTTCACGTGGTCGAGGTTGGTCTGGTTCTCGTCGTCGAGAAACAGCTCCACGAAGTACAGGGCGTCGATGTCGCTGGTCCCGCTGCGGAAGGTCTGGGCCATCTTGACGGTCGCGCTGCGCGCGACCTTCCCCTTCTGGAGGATCAGCGAGTTCTCGCGCACCAGCCCGAGGTTCGCGTTGGTCTCCAGGTCCATCGCGCTGTCGCTGACGAGCTCCCCCTTGGCGAAGTTCTCGGGGACGTCGGCGACCTTCTTGCCGATGACGTCGCCGAACGACGAGAGGATGTCGAACGGCCGGCGGGTGTAGCCGTTCACGGTCGCCTTGAGCAGCTTGCCCCGGCTGATCTCGTCGGCCGCCAGCGATTCCGGGCTGTCCTCGATGAGCCCGTGCGGCCGCATGTCGTCGTCGGCGCTGACCACGTGGCTGCCGAGGGTGTAGATCAGCGCGAAGTTCCGGTTGCCGCCGTAGCTCGGCCGGAAGAGGTTGCGCACCGCGGCCTCGAGCTTCCGGTCCCGCAGCCGCCGGTTGAGCAGGGAGCAAAACGCCTCCTTCTCTCGGGGCCCGACGTAGAAGAGCTCGCTCCACGTGCGGGTCTTCTCCAGCAACGGGTAGTACTTCTCGTGGTTGGCCACGCTCGAGTCGTCGAAGACGATGATGCGCGGCGAGTGGCCGTTGTTCCAGAAATTCTCGTCGTACGTTCCCACCGTCTCGCACACGTCGCGGAGACGGTAGGTCGGGATGACGAAGATCAGCTCGTGGTCTGGCATGTGTGCGTGAACCGACGTGCGAAGAGCGGAGCGCTCTTCGAGGACAGCACCTCACATACGGTGCCGATCGGCTCACTTGGTCCCGAGTGCGTCCAGCGCCAGGTTGAGGGAGAGGACGTCGACGACGGGCTCGCCGAGGATGCCCCACTGCCGGCCGCGAGTGTACCGGGCCACCAGCCCCTGGACCGTTGCCTCGGACAGGCCGCGCGCCCGTGCCACGCGGCCGACCTGATAGCGGGCGGCTGCCGGGCTGATGTTCGGGTCGAGGCCGCTTCCCGAGGCCGTCACGAGGTCCACGGGGACGGGGAGCGGGTTGGCCGGATCGGCGGCCTTGAGAGCGTCCAGCCGGCCACGGACCGCGTCGAGCAGCGTGTCGCTCAGCGGGCCCTGGTTCGACCCCGACGACGCCGCGCCGTTGTAGGGCTGGGGTGACGTCGCGGAGAGCCGGCTCCAGAAGTACTTCGGGTCGTCGAACGGCTGTCCGATGAGGCTGGACCCGACGGCCTTCCCATCCTGCACGAGCACGCTGCCGTTCGCCTGTGCGGGGAAGAATACCTGTGCGACGCCGGTCACGAGGAGCGGATACACGATGCCCGTGAGCACCGTCATGAGGACGAAGGCGATGAGGGCGGGGCGGAGTTGGTTCATGATCTTCTCCCGGCGCCGTCAGGCGAGACCGAGCGCGGACAGCGCCATGTCGATGGCCTTGATGCCGATGAAGGGCGCGATGATGCCGCCGAGGCCGTAGACGAGCAGGTTGTCGCGCAGCAGGGTCGAGGCCCCGACGTGCCGGTAGCGCACGCCGCGCAGCGCGAGCGGGATCAGCGCGATGATGATGAGGGCGTTGAAGATCACCGCCGACAGGATGGCGCTCTGCGGCGTCCTGAGGCCCATCACGTTGAGCCTGCTCAGCACCGGATAGGTGCTCGCGAACGCGGCGGGGATGATCGCGAAGTACTTCGCGACGTCGTTGGCGATGCTGAAGGTGGTCAGCGAGCCGCGGGTCATGAGGAGCTGCTTCCCGATCTCGACGATCTCGATCAGCTTGGTGGGGTTGGAGTCGAGGTCGACCAGGTTGCCGGCTTCCTTGGCAGCCTGGGTCCCCGTGTTCATGGCGACGGCGACGTCCGCCTGGGCCAGCGCGGGCGCGTCGTTGGTGCCGTCGCCCGTCATGGCGATCAGCCGGCCGCCGCGCTGATAGTCGCGGATGAGCTCGAGCTTCTTCTCCGGGGTCGCCTGGGCGAGATAATCGTCGACGCCCGCCTCGGCCGCGATGGACGCGGCGGTGAGCGGGTTGTCGCCGGTGATCATCACCGTCTGGATGCCCATCTCGCGCAGCTCGGCGAAGCGTTCCTTGATGCGCGTCTTCACGATGTCCTTGAGCTGGACGACGCCCATCACCTGCGCGCCGTCGGCCACCACCAGCGGCGTGCCACCCTCCCGCGCGATCGACTCGACGCTGCGCTCCACCGCGACCGGGAACCGCCCGCCCAGCGCCCGCACGTGCTCCTCGATCGCGTCCGCGGCCCCCTTGCGCACCTGGCGGCCGTTCAGGTTGACGCCGCTCATGCGGGTCTGCGCGCTGAACGGGACGAACGTGGCGCCGAGCTCGTGGACGTTCCGCTCGCGCAGCCCGTACTTCTCCTTGGCGAGCACGACGATGCTCCGGCCTTCCGGCGTCTCGTCGGCGAGGGATGCGAGCTGCGCCGCGTCCGCGAGCTTCTCGACCGCGACGCCGTCGATGGGAATGAACGCCGTCGCCTGGCGGTTGCCGAGCGTGATCGTCCCCGTCTTGTCGAGGAGCAGCACGTCGACGTCGCCCGCCGCCTCCACGGCGCG
This sequence comes from uncultured delta proteobacterium, assembly GCA_963815115.1. Taxonomy (GTDB): domain Bacteria; phylum Desulfobacterota; class Binatia; order DP-6; family DP-6; genus CAVQLX01. Next base: position 1,664,645 of record CAWFFN010000009.1, read on the forward strand.
GCCCGACATGGCGATCACGTTGGCCTGGATCATCCGGTCCATGCCGGCGATGCCGATCGCGGACAGCAGGCCGCCGATGGTCGTCGGGATGAGGCAGACGAGGAGGGCGGCGAGCACGGTCATCGTGACCGGGGTGCCCTGACCCACCTCGTTGACGCTGTAGATCGAGAACGGGAGCAGGGTGATCGTCGCCAGCAGGAAGATGATCGTGAGGGCGGCGAGGAGGATGTTGAGCGCGATCTCGTTGGGCGTTTTCTGCCGCGTGGCTCCCTCGACCATCCCGATCATGCGGTCGAGGAAGGTCTCGCCCGGATCGCTCGTGATCCTGATCACGAGCCAGTCGGAGAGGACGCGGGTCCCGCCGGTGACGGCGCTCCGGTCGCTGCCGGCCTCCCGGATGACCGGGGCACTCTCACCCGTGATCGCGCTCTCGTCGACGGACGCGATCCCGACGACGGCCTCGCCGTCGCTCGGGATGAACTCGCCCGCCGCGGCGAAGACGACGTCTCCCTTGCGGAGCTCGGCGCTCGTCACCTGCGTGAAGCGGGCCTGCCGGGGATCGAAGCCGTTCTCGGGCGTGCGGGGGAGCTTCCGCGCGACGGTGTCGCGGCGCGCCTTGCGCAGCGTGTCGGCCTGGGCCTTGCCGCGGCCCTCGGCCATGGCCTCCGCGAAGTTCGCGAAGAGGACCGTGAACCAGAGCCAGAGCGACACCGCCAGGATGAAGCCGGCCGGCGCCTCGCCATGGCCGAGCAGCGCCTGGACGAAGAGCCCCGTCGTCAAGACGCTGCCGACCAGCACGACGAACATCACGGGGTTCTTGATCTGATGGCGGGGGGCGAGCTTGGCGAACGATGCCGCGATGGCGCCGCGCACGATCTCGGGGTCGAACAGGGGATGGGCTTTGCTGTGCGTCTGCATGGGTGTCCTCGATCAAGCGGTCAGCATGAGGTGCTCGACGATGGGGCCGAGCGCCAGGGCGGGAATGAACGTGAGCGCACCGACGATGATCACGACGCCGATCAGCATGACGACGAAGAGCGGCGTGTGGGTCGGGAGCGTCCCGGGGCCCACCGGCACGCGCTTCTTCTGCGCCAGGGAGCCGGCGATGGCGAGCGTCGGGATGGCGAGCCAGAAGCGCGTGAAGAGCATCTCGACGCCGCCGAGGGCGTTGTAGAAGGGGACGTTCGCCGAGAGGCCGGCGAACGCGCTGCCGTTGTTCCCGCCCTGCGAGCTGAAGGCGTAGAGGATCTCGCTGAAGCCGTGCGCGCCGGTGTTGGCGCGGCCGGCGAGACCGGCCGCCGTCGTGACACCGAGCGAGGTCAGCAGAAGGATGAACATCGGCGGGATCAGGATGATGAGCGCGGCCATCTTCATCTCGTACGCCTCGATCTTCTTCCCGAGGTACTCGGGCGTCCGCCCGACCATGAGGCCGGCGACGAAGACGGCGATGATCGCGAAGACCAGCATGCCGTACAGCCCGCAGCCGACGCCGCCGAAGATGACCTCGCCGAGCTGGATCATGAAGAGCGGCACCAGGCCGCCGAGCGGGGTGAACGAGTCGTGCATGGAGTTCACCGACCCGTTCGACGCGGCGGTCGTCGCCGTGGCCCAGAGCGCGGAGTTGGCGACGCCGAAGCGGACCTCCTTGCCCTCCATGTTGCCACCGGGCTGGAGGCTGCTCGCGACGGAGTCGACACCGAGGGCCGTGATCCTGGGGTTCCCCTGGTACTCGGCCCACAGGCAGAGGGCGAGGAACACCACGAAGACGACCGTCATGGCCGCGAGCACCGCCCATCCCTGCCTGGTGTCGCCGACCATCGCGCCGAAGGTGTAGCAGAGGGCCGCGCTGATCAGCAGAATCGCGAGCAGCTCGAAGAAGTTCGAGAGCGGGGTCGGGTTCTCGTAGGGATGCGCCGAGTTGACGTTGAAGAAGCCGCCGCCGTTGGTGCCCATCTGCTTGATCGCGATCTGCGATGCCGCCGGTCCCATGGGCAGGCTCTGCTCGGTCACGGCCGACGTCTCGGTCTTCGGCTGGCCCTGGTCGTCGAGCACCGGGTTGCCGTCGTCGTCCTTCACCGGCGTCGTCGCCGTCGTCGCCTGGACGAGCGACACCGTCTTGTAGTCGCTGAAATTCTGCACCACCCCCTGCGACACCAGGACGACCGCGAGCGCGAGCGAGAGCGGCAGCAGGATGTAGAGGACGCTCCGGGTCAGGTCGACCCAGAAGTTGCCGATGTCGCTGGTCTTGGCGCTCCGGAATCCGCGGACGAGCGCGACCAGGATGGCCATGCCCGTCGCGGCGGAGACGAAGTTCTGCACCCCCAGGCCCAGCATCTGGGTGAGGTAGCTCATCGTCGACTCGCCGCCGTACCCCTGCCAGTTCGTGTTGGTCACGAAGCTCGTCGCCGTGTTGAAGGAGGAGTCGGGGGTGACGGCGCTGAAGGCCTGCGGGTTGAGCGGCAGGACGCCCTGCAGGCGTTGCAGCGCGTAGACGAAGAACACGCCGACCGCGTTGAACAGCAACATCGCGATCGCATACGTCTTCCAGTTCATGCCCTCGTCCGGACGGACGCCGCACGCCCGGTAGACGAGGCGCTCGATCGGCCCGAGCAGCCGGCCGAGGAACGTCGGCTGGCCCTCGTAGACGCGCGCCATGAAGCCGCCGAGCGGCTTCACGAGGATGACGAGGACGGCGAGGTAGATACCGACCTGCAAGAACGCGTTTGCGGTCATCAGAACCGCTCCGGCCTGAGAAGGGCGACGAAGAGATAGACGAAGAGGCCGACCGTCACGATGCCGCCGATGACGTAAAGCACTGACATCACGAACCTCCCAGGAGGCGGTCGCAGGCCACGATGAAGGCCCACGACAGCGTGACGAATCCGATCGTGAGACCGAGGTAGAGAACGTCCATTGCGATTTGCTCCTCTCGAGACGGCACCGGTTCAGACCAGCGCCGATCACGTTTCATTTGGGGGGTTTCATTGTGTGGCGTCGCAGGAACCGTGCCAGGGCCTGCCTCACGACTGCCCTGGATTCGGTGCGCCGTCGCGTGGCGAGGACTGCAGAGTGAAGGCTCGCCGCAATGCAATAAGGGACGAGCCAGTGCGCTCGCGACGGCCGCGCTCTTCATCCATGCAGGCACGTCGCATGCGTTGACGTCGCGCGCGGCGCGACGACGAGGCCGAGCTGCCCGCACTCTGCAATGCTGGACCCGTTCATCATGCAGCGCCGACGGCCGCTGGATCCGAAATCTGCTCGCAAATGCCGTCGCCACGTCCGTGGCATGCTTCCTGCCTACGACGTCGTGACCTCGAAACCTTCGGGCGACGCGAGCATGCACCCAGACGCCATGCGATCGTCGACGCCGGCCCTCTGCGACCGGGTCGCGGTCGAGGCCCGCCTGCTCGACGTCGCCAGCAGCGACGCGGTGGCGGAGCTCGTCGTCGTGCTCCGGGGCACGGTGCGGCCGTGCCGCGGTCAAGGACCCAGCCTCTGGCGCGTTCATCTCGGCGACGGTCACCACCGGGTCGTGTCGACCCAGTCGGTGATCGCCGTCACCCCGCTGAGGACGCCAGCAACGTCGCGCACCCGGGGGAAGCCGGAGGATCAGACCGACCGGTAGCGCGGGCGCTCCAGCACCGACGGATCCTTGCCGTGCCGTCGTCGCGCGAGGCGACGAGGGGCGCCGGAGGTGCGCCCGCGCGAGCTCGCCTGCAGCACAAGCTACTAGCTAGCGTGCTATGAAGCAAGTGAACGCTCACGGAACGAGCAGCTGCTGCGTACGCGGTGGGCAGCGCTCCCTACGACACGCCGGCGGGCACGTGGGCTGCCAGAAGCCTCCCGCGAGCAGGTGGCCGTCGTGGTTGAGAAAATCGCCGCGCCTGCCCAGCCATGCATCCGCGGCACGCTTTCTGCGACGCGGCTCACGGCAATGCGTCAGGAGGTGCGTCGATGAATCTCGCGGTCTGGTACCCGGCCATGTTCGTGCTCGGCGTGGTGGCGATGGGGATCTGCCTACTGTTCCTCGACGCCTGCGAAAGGATCTGAGGAGAACCCATGCTCATACTCACCGCTGCGGTGTCCGCGTTCCTCTTCGTCTATCTGTTCACGGCGTTGATCCGCCCCGAATGGTTCTGAGAGAGGCCGACGATGTGGTCACTTCCGATCTCGATGCTGGTGGCGACGACGCTGCTGGCGATCCCGCTCAGCCGCTACCTCGCGTGGGTGATGGACGGCCGCTACCGGCCGCGCGGTCCGCTCCGGGCGATCGAACTCGCGCTCGATAGCGGGCCGCAGACCTGGAAGCAGTACACGGCGGCACTGCTGATCTTCAACACCGTACTGTTCGTGTTCGGCTTCCTGGTCCTGGCGCTCCAGCCGTGGATGCCGCTCAACGACCTGGGACGGGGCGCGCTGGCGCCGTCGACCATCTTTCACACCGTCGTGTCGTTCATGACGAACACCGACGTGCAGCACTACTCGGGCGACCAGCACTTCTCGATCTTCAGCCAGATCGTCTTCGGGGTCGCGAACTTCTTCCTCTCGGCGTCGATCGGATTCTGCGCGCTCACCGCCATCATCCGGGCCGTGCGCGGCGGCCCGACGGTCGGCAACTTCTTCGTCGACATGTGGCGGGTCGTGGCCTACATGTTCCTTCCCATCGCCTTCGTTCTGTCGCTCGTCTGGGTGCAGCAGGGGAGCCCGATGACCTTCAAGGGCGCGTATCAGGTCTCGACGCTCGAGGCCGGAGCGATGGGCAGCGCGGACGACGGGACACCGAAGCAGCAGAACATCGCCGTCGGACCGCTCGGGGTCTTTCTCCCGATGAAGCAGCTCGGGACCAACGGCGGCGGCTTCTACGGCATGAACTCCGCGCACCCGTTCGAGAACCCGACGGTGACGACGAATGTCCTCTCATGTGTGGGGATGATGCTCTTCCCGTTCGCGCTGGTCCTCATGTTCGGGCGCATGCTGGGGCGACTGCGACATGCTTGGGTGATCTTCTCGGTGATGATGCTCTTCATGATCGGGACGATCGTCTGGACCGTCTACTTCGACACATTGCAGCCGAACCCCGCGCTGACGGCGCACCCGGCCGGCGCGACGTACGACCTGCCAGATCCGACGGCGCCCGGCGGGAAACAGACGATCACGATCCCGTCGGTTGCGGGTCTCCCGGTCGATCAGCGTCTCGGCAACCTCGAGGGCAAGGAGCTGCGCTTCGGGACCGCCGCCGGCGCGACCTTCGCGGCGCTCACGGTCGACGTCACCGACGGGGCGGTCAACTGCGAGCACGACAGCCTCAACCCGCTCGCGGGATTCGGTCCCTACGTCGGCATGTGGCTCAACTGCTTCTTCGGGGGCAAGGGCGTCGGGATGATCAACATGCTGCTCTTCGTGATCATCGGCATCTTCGTCGCCGGTCAGATGGTGGGGCGGACCCCGGAGTATCTCGGCAAGAAGATCGGCGCCCGGGAGATGAAGCTCGCGATGATCGCGCTGCTCATCCATCCGATCATGATCCTGTGGCCCACGGGGCTCTTCGCGGCGACGAGCTGGGGGCTGAACGCCGTGAGCAATCCCGGCGCCCACGGGTTCTCTCAGATCCTGTACCAGTTCTCCTCCTCGTCGGCGAACAATGGCTCCGCATTCGACGGCCTCGGCGTGGCATACGGGTTCGCCGCGAATCAGACGCCCGCGCCGTCGGCTGTGCCATTCGACATCGCCAGCGGACTCGTGATCGTCATCAGCCGCTTCATCCCGATCATCGCGCCCATCGCGATGGCCGCCAGCCTCGGGGCGAAGAAGTCCGCGCCGTTCGGTCTCGGGACGCTGCGTGACGACACGGGCACGTTCGCGGGGCTGCTCATCGGGACGATCGTGATCATCGGCGCCCTCCTCTTCCTGCCGGTGGCGGCGCTTGCCCCGTTCGCCGAGCACCTCGGCCCGATCCCGTTCGGCGGCTGAAAGGAGCACCACGATGAACCGGTCCAACGTTGCCATCCCCCTCGAGCAGGAGCCGCCGTCAGCGCCGGGGATGCCCCGGCCGGCGCGCCGGATCCGGCGCGCCGACCTGCTGGGGCCCGAGCTCGTCCGCGCGGCGCTGGTCCGCTCGGTCACGATGCTCCGACCCGACGTGCAATGGGCGAATCCCGTCATGTTCTGCGTCGAGGTCGGCGCCGTCCTGACGGCGATCTTCGCCGTCGCCGCGCTGCTCGGGCAGGGCGGACAGGCACCCGTCACCTACCTGGCCGCCCTCGACCTCTGGCTCTGGGCGACGGTTCTCTTCGCCAACTTCGCCACCGCGCTCGCCGAGGCGCGCGGCCAGGCGCAAGCCGAGTCGCTCCGCCGCACGCGGCGCGACACGCCGGCGTACCGGCTGCTGAGGAACGGCTCGGTCGAGCCGACGACGTCGACCGAGCTCCGAGTGGGCGATCTCGTGGTCGTCGAGGCGAACCAGATCATCCCGGGCGACGGCGAGGTCGTCGAGGGAATCGCGTCGGTCGACGAGTCGGCGATCACGGGCGAGTCGGCGCCGGTCATCCGTGAGGCCGGCGGTGACCGGTCCGGGGTCACGGGCGGGACCATCGTGCGCTCGGACCGGATCGTCGTCCGCATCACCGCCCAGACGGGCGAGTCGTTCCTCGACCGCATGATCGCGCTCGTCGAGGGCGCCATCCGACAGCGGACGCCGAACGAGATCGCGCTGACGCTCGTGCTGTCGGCCTTCACCCTGATCTTCCTCATCGTCGTCGTGCCGCTCTGGCCGATGGCGTGGAATGCGGAAAACTACATGACGGCGTATCTGGGGCGTCCGGAGCCGCTGCACAGCCTCGGGACGGACGTGCCGACGCTCGTGGCGCTCCTGGTCTGTCTCATCCCGACCACGATCGGCGCGCTGCTGGCCGCGATCGGCATCGCCGGCATGGACCGCGCGCTCCAGGCGAACATCCTCGCGAAGAGCGGCAAGGCCGTCGAGACGGCCGGTGACGTGGATACGGTCCTGCTCGACAAGACCGGGACGATCACGATCGGCAACCGGCACGCGACCGAGTTCGTTCCCGTCGGGGAATTCACCGCGCTCGAGGTCGGCGAGCTCGCGGCGGCCGCGTCCGTGGCCGACGAGACCCCCGAGGGGAAGTCGATCGTGCGGCTCTTCTTGAAGCAGGCCGCCACCGTGACGAAAGGGCCGGTCGACCTGGCTTCGGCTCCCCGCGACGCCGAGGTGGTCCCGTTCACCGCACAGACGCGGATGAGCGGCGTCGACCTGCCCGACGGTCAGCGCCTCAGGAAAGGAGCGCCGGACGCGGTGATCGCACTCGTCCGTCGGCAGAACGGCACGGTGCCGCCCGGGATCGAGGACCACGTGCGCGCCGTCGCCACGCGTGGGGCAACACCGTTGCTCGTGGCGCAGGGCGCGCGCATCGTGGGCATCGTCGTCCTCGAGGACATCCTGAAGCCCGGCATCCAGGAGCGGTTCGCGCGGCTGCGGAAGATGGGGCTCCGCACCGTGATGATCACCGGCGACAATCCGCTCACCGCCGCGACGATCGCGGAGCAGGCAGGGGTCGACGACTTCATCGCCGAGGCGACGCCCGAGGCCAAGCTCGCCTACATCAGGAAGGAGCAGGCCGACGGCAAGCTGGTGGCGATGATGGGCGACGGCACGAACGACGCGCCCGCGCTCGCGCAGGCGGACGTCGGCGTCGCCATGAACTCCGGCACGCAGGCCGCCAAGGAAGCCGGCAACATGGTCGACCTCGACAGCGACCCGACGAAGGTGATCGAGGTCGTCGAGATCGGCAAGCAGCTCCTGATGACCCGCGGGGCGCTCACGACGTTCTCGGTCGCGAACGACGTCGCCAAGTATTTCGCGATCGTCCCGGCGCTCTTCGCCGGCACGCTGCCGTGGCTCAAGGCGATCGACGTCATGCACCTGCACTCGCCGACATCCGCGATCCTGTCGGCGGTGATCTTCAACGCACTCATCATCCCCCTTCTCATCCCGGTCGCGCTTCGTGGCGTGAGCTACCGGCCGCTGGGGGCGGACGCGCTCCTGCGGCGGAACCTCATGGTGTGGGGAGTCGGCGGCGTCGTCCTGCCGTTCATCGGCATCAAGCTGATCGACGTCGTGATGGTTGGCCTGCACCTCGTTGCGTGACGATCGGAAAGGCGTGAGCACGATGGTACGACTGATCTCGAAGAGCCTTGTCCTGCTGGCGGTCACCGTGGTCCTCTGCTGCGGCATCTATCCCCTCGCCGTGTGGGCCGTCGCGCAGGCCGTGTTCCCGTTCCAGGCGAACGGCAGCCTGCTCACCGGCCCCGACGGCACGGTCGTCGGCTCGAAGCTGATCGCCCAGCCGTTCACCAAGGACGAGTACTTCCAGCCGCGGCCGTCGGCGCCGTCGTACGACGCCTCCGCCTCGGCGTCGTCCGCCCTGGCGCCGTCGAACTACCTCCTCCGCGACCGCGTCGCGCGGGCGCTCGGGCCGATCGCCAGGTACAAGGAGGGCGCGAAGAGCGGGCAGCTCGTCGGGCCGGACGTGGAGGCATGGTTCCGGGAGGATCGTTTCCAGGGCGAGCCGCATCTGGTCGCGCAGTGGGCCGACGCGCACAACGCGCTCGCGCAGGCGTGGGTGAAGGCAGACCCGGGGAATGCCGCCGCCGTCGATGCGTGGGCGAAGGAGCACGCCGACGCGGTCGCGGCATGGGTCGAGGCGAACCCGGCAACGCCGGTGCCCGCTGCGACCGACCTCGCGGTCGTGTTCTTCGACGACTGGTCGGCGACGAAGCCCGGGACGTGGCCGTCGCTGGTGGAGCACGCGGGTCCGGACGGGACGACGGTGAAGGCCGTCGAGCCGGTGCACGAAGGCACGGAGATCCAGTCGGTCTTCTTCGAGATGTGGCGCGAGGACCATCCGGACGTCGCGCTCGTCGACGTGCCCGCCGACCTCGTGACCACCTCGGGATCCGGCCTCGATCCGGACATCACCCTCGAGAACGCGCGCTATCAGCTCGACCGGGTGGCAGCCGCCTGGGCGCAGGACACGAAGCGCGACCCGGACGCCGTCCGCAAGGAGATCGAAACCGTGCTCGCGGAGAAGGCACACGCGCCGCTGGGCGGGCTCTGGGGCGTCGACGTGGTCAACGTCCTCGAGCTCAACCTCGAGCTGCGCAGGCGGTACGGGGAGCCACCAGCGCCGGCGGCGTGAGCGGCGGCCGTGGACCATGCCGCGGTGGAGCATGATGACGTCCCGCGAATGATCGGTTGGCTCGGCACCCTGGTCCTCGCCGCGACGCTGGAGATCGCCGGCGTCGCGGCGATGCGAAGCGGCCTCGTGCGCTCGGCGATCGCTCCGCTCCTGCTCGGCGGCTCGGCGCTCGTGGCGTACGGACTCGTCGTGAACTCGAATCGTCTGACGGACTTCGGCCGGTTGATGGGGACGTACATCGTCGTCTTCTTCCTGGTGAGCCAGCTGACGAGCGCCCTCGTCTTCGGCGAGCGGCCGGTGCCGAGCCTCGTGCTCGGCGGCGCGCTGATCGTCATCGGCGGTCTCGTGATCCAGCTCGGCGCGGCGTAGGCGCCGGAAGAGACGCGTGCGCGGTCTGGTTGCGCCCCGGCGGCGTTCGGGTTGACACCGATCGCTGGCGCGTCCAAAAAAGAGAAACGGAGTCCGTTCCAGTCCTTCGACTGATGGCGGTTCTCGGAGGTGTCCTTGGACAGTAGCGTTGATGGCAGTAGTGGCTGCGTAAGCAGTCACCCACGTCGGCCGGACGGCCGGCGGCTCGGACGCTGACACGCCATCAACGCCCCCGCCCGCCCGCGCCGTCCGGCGTTCGGCGGGTGCGCGTGGCATCTCGTTCGCTCGCACTCCCCGCGACTTCTGGGTGATCGCGCGTTCCCGGCAGCGAGCCGGTCGTCGCTAGCCGGGGCAGCGCAGCACCGACACGCCCGCCCGGGCGTGGCGCGAGGGCGCTCGTCTGCGCGCCTTCGCGCCTCGGTTGCGCGCGGCGAAGGAGTGCGACCATGGTCTCCAACAAGACGATCCCGACCCGCGAGCGGACGCGCGTCCAGAAGTCACCGAAGTCACCGAGACGCCGCGAGCCGGCCCGCTGGATGCCGGGCGCTGCCTCGCCGCTTCTCCTGGAGGTGTCGGACGCGACGGTTCCGGCGGTGTTGCGTCTCCTCGAGGCGCACGAGAGCGGGCTGCCGGCATCCGACGTCGAGCCCCGCCTGGCCAGGTTCGGCCGCAACGAGGTGGCCGCCGAGAAGCCGCCGGCATGGTACCGGATGCTGCTCCGGAACCTCCGGAACCCGTTCGTCGTGGTGCTGATGCTGCTGGGCGCCGTCTCCCTCACGACGGGCGACCTGCGGGCAGGCATCGTCGTCGGGGTGATGGTCGTCGTCAGCGTGCTCATGCGGTTCGTCTCCGAGTACCGCTCGACCCGCGCCGCCGAGGCCCTGCGGACCATGGTGCGGACGACGGCGACGGTGATCCGCCAGGTGGCCCGCGCGGAGTCCGACGGCACCATGCGGTTCCATGCCGAGAAGACGGAGGTGCCGTTCGAGGCCCTCGTCCCCGGCGATCTGATCCACCTCTCGGCCGGCGATATGGTCCCCGCCGATCTCCGTCTGATCACCGCGAAGGACCTCTTCGTCAGCCAGTCTGCGCTGACCGGCGAGTCGATGCCGGTCGAGAAGACCGACACGGTCGCGGCCGCCGGCCGATCCCTCGATGCCCTGGGGCGACCCAACCTGTGCTTCATGGGCACGAGCGTCGTGAGCGGCTCGGGCCTGGGCCTCGCGGTGGCCACCGGGCGCCGCGCCTACTTCGGAGCGATGGCGTCCAGCGTGCTCGGCCGACGGAGCCTCACGAGCTTCGACCGAGGCGTCAACGCGGTGAGCTGGGTTCTGATCCGCTTCATGGCGGTCATGGTGCCCGTCGTCTTCCTCGTCAACGGGATGCTGAAGGGCGACTGGGTCGAGGCATTCCTGTTCGGGATCGCCGTCGCGGTGGGCCTCACCCCCGAGATGCTGCCGATGATCGTGACCGCGAACCTGGCGAAGGGCGCCTGGATGATAGCGAGGCACAAGTGCGTCGTGAAGCGGCTGAGCGCCATCCAGAACCTGGGCGCGATGGACGTCTGCTGCACCGACAAGACCGGCACGCTGACCGAGGACAAGATCGTCCTCGAGCGCTACCTCGACCCCCACGGGCGAGACAGCAATCGCGTCCTCGAGCTGGCCTACCTGAACAGCTACTGGCAGACGGGGCTCAAGAACCTGCTCGATCGCGCGGTGCTCGAGCACGTGCAGCTGAACACGCAGCTCGACCTGCCGCGCGGTTACCGCAAGGTCGACGAGATCCCGTTCGACTTCGACCGCCGGCGGATGTCCGTGGTGGTCGCCCGGGCGGATGCGGCGGAGCACACGCTCATCTGCAAGGGCGCCGTCGAGGAACTCCTCAAGGTGTCCTCCCGCGTGGAGGAGGGCGGTCGGCTCGTTCCGCTGGCCGCAGAGAGCCGCCGCCGCGCCGAGAAGCTCGCCCGCCGGCTCAACATGGAGGGGCTGCGGGTGATCGCGGTCGGCTCTCGCGTCTTCGGTGCGCAGCGGACCGCGTACGGCGTCGCGGACGAGAGCGACCTCGTCCTGGCGGGGTTCATTGCCTTCCTCGACCCGCCGAAGCAGACCGCCGCACCGGCCATCCGGGCGCTCCGCGAGCACGGGGTCGCGGTGAAGGTCATCACCGGCGACAACGACATCGTCACCCGGCGGGTCTGCCGGCTGGTCGGCCTGGAGATCGAGCGGCTGCTCCTGGGCCCCGAGGTCGAGATGCTGGACGACGACGACCTCGCGGCCGCGGCCGAGCAGGTGACCGTCTTCGCCAAGGTGGCCCCGATGCAGAAGGCCCGCATCATCCGGGCGCTGCAGCGCACCGGCCACACGGTCGGCTATCTCGGTGACGGCATCAACGACGCCGCAGCGCTGCGCGACGCCGACGTGGGCATCTCCGTCGACACCGCCGCGGACATCGCGAGGGAGTCGGCCGACATCATCATGCTCGAGAAGAGCCTGCTGGTCCTCGCGGACGGGATCGCGAAGGGCCGCGAGGTGTACGGCAACATCATCAAGTACATCAAGATGACGGCCAGCAGTAACTTCGGGAACGTCTTCTCGGTGCTCGTCGCGAGCGCGCTTCTCCCGTTCCTGCCAATGCTGCCGATCCACCTGTTGATCCAGAACCTGCTCTACGACTTCTCGCAGCTCGCGATCCCGTGGGACCGGATGGACGCGGAGTTCCTGGCACGGCCCCGGCGGTGGGACCCGAGCGGCATCGCGCGCTTCATGCTCTGCATGGGTCCGGTGTCGTCCGTCTTCGACGTCCTCACGTTCGTCGTGCTGTGGTTCGTCTTCCACGCGACCTCGCCGGCGCAGCAGTCCCTGTTTCAGTCGGGGTGGTTCGTCGAGGGCCTGCTGACGCAGACGCTCATCGTGCACGTCATCCGGACGCGGAAGGTGCCCTTCGTCGAGAGCCGGGCGTCGCTGCCCGTGATGGTCACCACGGCCGCCGTCATGGCGGTCGGCGTCTGTGTTCCCTTCACGCCGTTCGGGCACGCCGTCGGGCTGGTGTCATTGCCCGGTGCCTACTTTCCGTGGCTCGGCGCGCTCCTTCTCGGGTACTGCCTGCTGGCCCAGGCGGTGAAGCGCTGGTACACGGCCCGATCCGACACCTGGCTGTGACGAGCAACATCCAGGAAAGGAGGAGCCCATGGCCTGGCAGGTGTTCATGCTGCGGGTGGGCGTCGCGGCGCTCCTGGGCGCGGTGATCGGTCTCGAGCGCCAGGTTCGACAGCGCCTCGCGGGTCTCCGTACCAACGCCCTGGTCTCGATCGGCGCGGCGGCGTTCGTCGCCCTGGCGGCCGCCACGCCGGCCGAGAGCAGCCCCACCCGGGTGGCCGCCCAGGTGGTCTCGGGGATCGGGTTCCTTGGGGCGGGCGTGATCTTCCGCGAGGGGCTGACCGTACGCGGGTTCAACACCGCGGCGACCCTGTGGTGCTCCGGCGCCGTCGGCTCGCTCGCGGGATCCGGGATGTACGGCTCCGGGGGAATCACGGCCGTGCTGGCGTTGCTGGCGAATACGCTCCTGCGGCCGGTGGCGCGCCGCCTCGACCGGGACCCCACGGCCGCGACGGAGGTCGAGGTGCGCTATCGCATCGCCGCCACCTGCGTCGAGGCTGATGAGCCACACATCCGCAGCCTGCTGCTGCAGGGCGTGATGCACGCGGCCCTGGTCCTCCAGAGCATCCGGAGCACCACGCTCGTCGGCGAGGGGGGCGAGCCCGCGCGGGCCCGCGTGCGTGCGGAGGTCGTGACCGAGGGGCGGAGCGACCGCGCCATCGAGCAGGTCGTGGGGCGGCTCAGCCTCGAGCCTGGCGTGTCCGAGGCGTCGTGGCGGATCGCCGATCCGGCCGTCACCGATTGATCGGAGGAGTCATGCCGACCGCGCAAGACATCGAGCGGTACCGGAAGAACTGGCAGGACGAGATCGACAGCGCGGCGCGCTACCACGCCATGGCCGACGTCGAGGGCCGCGCGGGCGTGGCCACGGTCTATCGCGACCTGGCTGCCATGGAGGAGGAGCACGCCGCCTTCTGGGAGCAGCGGCTGACCGACGCCGGCGCTCCTGCCGGCCCGCGGCGGATCGGATGGCGTACACGCGTGCTGGTGTTGCTGGCGAGCCACTTCGGGGCCGGGCTGGTGCTGCCAACGATCGCCGCTGCCGAGCATCGCGACCGGAACGACTACCGCGGGCAGGCCGAGACGGGCGGCACGCGCATGGCGGCCCAGGAGCGCAACCATGCTCGCATTCTCGGGGCGCTGGTCTCGGGCACCTCAGGGGTCGACGGAGGATCCCTCGCCCAGATCGAGGGGCGGCACCGCAACGTGGGCGGCAACGCGGTGCGGGCGGCGGTGCTCGGAGCCAATGACGGGCTGTGCTCGAACCTCAGCCTGGTGACGGGTGTGGCCGGAGCGGCTCCGAGCGGACGCGCCGTGCTGCTCGCGGGCATCGCCGGTCTCGTCGCCGGGGCCTTCTCGATGGCCCTCGGGGAGTGGGTCAGTGTGACCAGTGCGCGCGAGCTGGCGGAGCGCGAGGTGGCGACTGAGCGGGACGAGATCGAGGCGACGCCCGAGGACGAGCGCGAGGAGCTACAGCTCATCTACGAAGCGAAAGGACTGGATCCGGCCGAGGCGGAACAGCTCAGTCGCGAGCTGCTGGCACGGCCGCGCGCGGCGCTCGAGGTCCTGACCCGCGAGGAGCTCGGCATCGACCCGGGCGACCTTGGCGGTTCGCCCTGGACGGCCGCCGGCACGTCATTCGTGCTCTTCGCGGTTGGCGCTGTCGTCCCGGTCCTGCCCCTCGTGTTCGTCAGCGGCTGGACCGCGGTCGGCGTCAGTGTCAGTGTCAGCGCGCTGGCGCTGTTTGGCATCGGGGCGGCGATCACCGTCCTGACGGGGCGCTCGGTGTGGCGCACCGGGCTGCGGCAGATGGTGCTCGGCCTGGCAGCCGCGGGAAGCACCTTCGTCATCGGCCGCCTTGTCGGCGTTGCGATCGGCTGATGGACGGACAGCGAGGTGTGTGGTCGTGGTAATGACGCGTCGATCCGTAACACTCAGGGTCGCGCAGCTCGCGTGCCTGCTCTGCCAGGTGGCGAACGCGTCGGGCGCGTTCACGCTCCCCGCGTCGTCCTGGTTCCATCTGGTCGGCGGCCAAGTGCCCGAGGTCCGGCAGGTCGAGCCGCCGTTCCACGGCGACTACCAGTTGATCGCCGATACCGGGCACAACCGGGCGGGCGATCCGGCATCCGTCGTCTCAGCCGGCGCGGCGGTCGACATGCCTCCCGAGATGCCACCCCAGGCGTCCGCCAGCCAGAGTTTCGATTGGAGCGGATGGTACGCGGGCGGCCGTCTCGGCTTCGCTACCGGTTCTTCGAATTGGTCGGCGACGCCAGGCGGGGCGCACGCGCCGGCCCCGAGCGGCTCCCTCGGTCTTTCCAACCCGATCCACTTTTCCGATGGGACGGGAAGCTACGTCGGCGGATTGCAATTCGGCTACGACAAAGTGCTGCCCTCGCGCGTCCTCCTGGGCCTCGAGGCGGATGCCATGCTGCCCAACACGGTTTCCGGAACGCAGACGTTCTCCTCGCCGCTCGTCGGACGGGCGAGCTACAAGGACACCGTGCTGGCGTCGGGCAGCGTACGCGGCCGCCTGGGCTACGTGCTCGATCCCTGGTTGCTGTATGGAACGGGCGGGTTTGCCTGGGCCTACGACCAGCTGACGCGCAGCCGATTCGCCGGGCCCGCGACGGTCGAGAACGAGACGCTCTGGCGACCCGGCTGGACTCTGGGAGCCGGGGTCGGCGTCCCGATCGGCGGGCAATGGAGCGCAGCGCTCGAGTACCAGTACAGCAACTTCGGTAGCGGCCACGTGACCTTTCCCTCACCGGCGCAGACCTTCGCCTCCGACCTCACCCTGCACAGTGTCCAGCTGCGCCTCGACTACCACATCGGCGGCGATGCAGGGCTCGCGGATCTCGGCGCGGGACCGACGCCGCTGGACCTCGATTGGCTCGCGCTGCACGGGCAAACGACTTTCCTCGGCCAGTATGCGTTCCCGTTTCACGCGCCCTACCGCGGCCGGAACAGCCTCCGTCCGAATCAGGGCCGCGAGACCTGGGACGTCACGCTCTATGCCGGCATCCGGCTCTGGGAAGGCGCCGAGTTCTGGGTCAACCCGGAGATCGATCAGGGATTCGGGCTCAGCAACACCCTCGGCCTCGCCGGGTTCCCGAGCGGGGAAGCGTACAAGGTCGGCGCCCGTGCTCCCTATGTCCGTGTGCCCCGGTTCTTTCTCCGGCAGGTGGTCGAGCTCGGTGGCGGGACGAAGGAAGTCGCAGCCGGCATCAATCAGTTCCCCGCGACGACCACGGCCAACCGCGTGGTGCTGACCGTGGGCAAGTTCGGCGTCCCCGACATCTTCGATGCCAATCGGTTCGCGCACGATCCGAGGCTCGACTTCATGAACTGGGCGCTCGTCGACACCGGGTCGTTCGACTACGCCGCCGACGCGTGGGGTTACACCTACGGTGCAGCGGCGGAGTGGTATCAAGGTCCGTGGACGGTGCGCGGCGGCGGTTTCGATCTGTCGATCGTGCCGAACAGCACGACACTCGATCCCTCGTTCGGTCAGTTCCAGCTCGTCGGAGAGATCGAGCGCCGGTTCGAGATCTGGAGCGAGCCGGGCAAGGTCACCGTCATGCCCTGGCTCAGCCGCGGCCGCATGGGCACCTACACGGCCGCCGTCCGATTGGCCGAGCTCACCGGGCAGCCGGCGGACATCGCCGCCGTCCGCCGCTACAGGAGCCGCTGGGGGCTGGCCGCGAACCTCGAGCAGCAGGTGACGCCCGACTGGGGGCTGTTTCTCCGAACCGGATTCGCCAGCCCCAACGTGGAGCCCTACGAGTTCACCGACATCGACCGGACGGTGGCGGTCGGTGCCCAGCTCACCGGCCGCCGGTGGCAACGTCCCGACGACACCGTTGGCTTTGCCGGGATCCTCAACGACATCTCGGGGCGACACGAGGCGTTCCTGAACGCGGGCGGTCTCGGCATCCTGATCGGAGACGGCCGATTGCCGCACCCTGGTCTCGAGCAGATCCTCGAGACCTACTACTCGATCGCCCTCAGGGCCTGGCGGATCACCTTCGACTATCAGTTCTTCAACAATCCCGCCTACAACCGTGACCGTGGCCCGGTGTCGGTGCTGGGACTTCGGCTGCACGGTCAGTTCTGAGGTTCACCCGGGTCAGACCCCTCTGGCCGTTCGAGCGCGCAGGGCGCGTCCGGCCACGCTGGACCGTGCGGCCGGGATTCCACTACCGGTTCAGGCTGAAGCGCTCGTCGGCGAGCCGGTAGAGCCGCCGCCACACGTTGCGGTTGATCACGACCAGCGCGAGCGACATCGTCAGCACCCCGGCGGCGAGGAGCGCGAAGTTCGCGGACTCCGACGCCTGCGTGATGAGGGATCCGAGGCCCGGCGCGACGAGCGTCCGCCCGCCGTAGTGGACGTACTCCGCGACGATGCTCGCGTTCCACGCCCCGCCGGCCGCCGTGATCAGCCCGGTGACCAGGTGCGGGAAGATCGCCGGCAGATAGAGCGTGCGCCACCGGCGCCAGCCGCCGAGACCGTAGGTGTCCGCTGCCTCGCGCAGGTCCTGCGGCATGGCGCTGGCTCCGGCGAGGACGTTGAAGAGGATGTACCACTGCGCGCCGAGGAGCATGAGCGCGACGCAGCCCCACGAGAACGGGATCCCGGCCGCGAGGAGTGCCATGGTGACGAGCGGGTACAGCATGGGAGCGGGAAAGGCGGCCGCCACCTGGACCGGCTGCTGGAACAGGCGTGCGCGACGAGGTGAGATGCCGATCCACACGCCCACCGGGACGGCCCACGCGGCGCCGAGCACGAGCGTGGCGCTGGTGCGCAGAAAGGTGAGGCCGAGCGCGCCGACGAGGGCCAGCCACTCGCGCGGCCGCAGCGCGGCGACCAGCAGGGCCAGGTGCGCGGTTCCCCATCCGGCAAGCACCAGCGCCGCGATCGCGACCGACCATCCAGCGAGGGAGGTGATCCGGCGGCGCAGGCGTGCGTCGCCTCCACCGGGCGCCGCCGTCCGGCGGGGCCGCGACGCCGTGAGCAGCCGTCCCGCCTCACGCTCGATCCAGGCGAGCATCCGCGAGCGGCGCAGCAGATCGAGCAGGAACGAGCGCGGCACGTCCGCCGCCGCCGTCTCCTCGACCTTGAACTTCTGTGCCCACGCCAGCGCGGGGCGCCAGACGAGCTGGTCGACGGAGACGATCATGATGATCATGGCGACGACGGCGTAGGCCATCGCGCGCCGGTCCCCGCGATCGATGGCCACCGCCATGTACGCGCCGATGCCGGGAAGACGGAAGTCCCGGGAACCGAGGGTGAACGCTTCGGTGACCGTCAGGAAGAACCACCCGCCGGCCATCGACATCATCGAGTTCCAGATCAGCCCGATCGTGGCCGACGGCAGCTCGAGCGTGCGGAACGTCTTCCACCAGCCGAACCCGTTGATCCGCGCCACGTCCCGGAAGTCGCTCGGGATGCCTCGCAGCGAGCCGTAGAAGGAGAAGGTCATGTTCCACACCTGGCCGGTGAAGACGAGAAGCACGGACGCGAGCTCGAGCCCGATGTTCGAGTTCGGGAAGAGTGCGACCAGGCCGAGCACGAGCCCGGGCAGGAAGCCGAGGACGGGGATGCCCTGGAGAATGTCGATGACGGGGATCATCACCCGCTCCGCCCGCCGGTTGTGCGCGGCGATGGTCCCGTAGACGAGCGTGAACGTCAGGGAGATGACGTAGGCGATCACGCCGCGGGCGAGCGAGAGCGCGGTGTAGAGGGGGAGGGCCGACGCGGAGAGATCGATCTCCACCGACTGGCGGAGCGGTGCGTTCCAGCGGTGGGCCAGCGACACGACGCCGCCGATCAACGCCCCGAGTCCGAGCAGGACGACGGCGTCGACCCACCACTCGTGGGCGGGAGTCGGCGCCCCGGCACGGGGGTTGGCCGGGGGCGCGGGCAGGAGGGTCGGCGTGGGAGCCATGCACCCCGGGACTTGGCAGTTCGCTCATGCCGGGACGGCGCCTTCCGTCGCGGTGCTCTCGACGTCGAGATACACTTCTCGTGCGTCGGGATCGTAGCCGAGGAGTTCGCCGTATCGCCCCCACGAGACGATGGTCTCGAAGAGGGCTTCGGGCGGCTCTTCGGGGAGATGCATCGCCAGGTCTTCCTCGATGACCTCGGCCGGTAACCGCATCTCGGGTGCGCGGCGCAACGCATCGACGACGTAGGCGAAGGTCGGGATCGACTGCAGCTGGCGATGGAACACGCGCTTGCGGCCGTTGGTGTCGGCCGCCACGAACGTCTGTCCGAGGGGCGTGAGGTTCACCTCCTGCCTCGGGGTGTCCACCAGCTCGAGCAGCTCGGCCGCCTTGACCACCACGACCGCCAGCCCGAACTCGATGCGAAGACGAGAGGTGAGCGCGAACAGCTGGGTTCTGTCGCCCTGGTCGTGGACGACCTCCAGCAACCCGACGATCTGCTCCACCTGGGCAGGCGGCAGCGGCTCGAGATGCGGTCGGCGCGGCCGCACGAGCTTCGGCTCGGGCGCGTCCGGGAGGTGGATCTCCGTGATCGCCGCGTGGATCCGATCGACCAGCGCAATGAAGGCCGGGCTGCGATACTCGCGCGGGTGGGGGAGCGCGTTGTCGAGCACCTCGCGGATTGCTCCCGGGTTCGTGCCCATGATCACGATGCGATCGCCCAGGAACACCGCCTCCTCGATGAGATGCGTGATGAGGAGCATGCCCTGCAGACCGAGGTCGCCGCGCGTCCAGAGCCCGTACACCTCGGACCGCAAGGTCTCGGCCGTCAGCACGTCGAGCGCGGAGAACGGCTCGTCCATGCAGAGCAGCTCCGGCCCTCCGACGAGCGCCCGGGCGATGCCCACGCGCTGCTTCATCCCGCCGGAGAGCTCCTTCGGATACGCCTCCTCGAACCCCTCCAGCCCGACGAGATCGATGGCGCGGCGGATGCGGTCGGCCGCCTCGGGGCCTCGGATGGCGGCGCGATGGAGGCCGACGTCGACGTTCTCCGTCACGGTCAGCCAGGGATAGAGCGCGAAGCTCTGGAAGACGATCGCCGCGTCCCGATCCACGCCGCGGAGCGGAAGGCCGTGACGCTGCACGTCGCCGGTCGTCGGAGTGATGAGACCGGTCATGATGCGCAGGAGCGTCGATTTGCCGCAGCCGGAGGGGCCGAGCACCACGGTGACCTCGCCCGCCTGGATGGCCAGGCTGACGTCCCGCAACACCAGCAGCTCGCGGCCGTCTCGCTGGAACCGATGGGAGACGTTCACCACCTCCACCAGCGCGGAGCTGCCTGTGGTGGTGCGAGCTGCGTCGTCGCGGATCATGCGCGTCCATCCGATCGCGTCGGGGTCTTGTATCCCGCCGAGCCGATTGCGAGAAACCGCTCGCCAGGGTCGTCATCGGCATGGACGGCTTCAAAGCGATGGCTGCGGCCCCTCGTTCCTGAAGCTCCTGCATCCTGCACGATCGCGTATTGCAGCCTGCACGAGCGGAAGGGCCTCGGGCCCGGATCCGCGGGCTTGACGCCATGGCACGGGGGGTGCTCTCACCGGCATGACCTTCTCGGCGATCGTCTGGGGGCTTCTGGCGCTGGCATACGGTGTGAGCACGATCCAGCTCTTTCGCCAGGGGTGGGAGAGCCCGCCCCGGGGCCGGGTCCTGCCCTTCGTCCGCAACGCCTCGCCGCCGAGGGTAGTGCACCACCAACACACCCTGACAGCCGCTTGAAGGACCCTGCGATGGACCTCGTCTGCCTCGCCCTCGCCGGTGGCTTCCTCGCCCTGTCGTGGGGCCTCGTCGTCCTCTGCGAGCGTCTCTGAAGGAGCACACCGGATGACCCTGCTCTACGCCATCGGCGGAGTACTCTCCGTCGGCCTCCTCCTCTACCTCTTCGTCGCGCTCCTGGCGCCCGAGCGATTCTGATGACGGCGAACGGCTTCTTCCAGGTCGCGCTCTACGTGGTCGTCCTCACCGCGCTCGCCAAGCCGCTCGGCAGCTACATGGCGCGGGTCTTCGACGGGCCGCCGATGCTCCTCGACCGGCTCCTCGGACCCGTGGAACGCCTCTGCTACCGGCTCGGCGGCGTCGACCCCGACCAGGGGATGACGTGGCGCACGTACGCGATCGCGATGCTGCTCTTCAACTTCGCCGGGCTGCTCGTCGTCTACCTCCTGCAGCGCCTCCAGGGCGCCCTGCCGCTCAACCCGCAGGGCCTGGGGGCGGTGTCCGCCGACTCGTCGTTCAACACCGCGGTGAGCTTCGCCACCAACACGAACTGGCAGGGCTACGGCGGCGAGACCACGATGAGCTACCTCACCCAGATGCTCGGGCTGACGGTGCAGAACTTCGTGTCTGCCGCGGCGGGCATCGCGACGCTCGTCGCCTTCATTCGCGGCTTCCGGCAGCGCCAGTCCGAGCACATCGGCAACTTCTGGGTGGACCTCGTGCGCAGCACGCTCTACATCCTGCTGCCGCTCTCGCTCGTGCTCGCGCTCGTCCTCGTCTCGCAGGGGGTCATCCAGAACTTCGACAGCTACCGGACCGTGCAGCTCGTCCAGCCGACCACCGCGACGACCCCGGTGAAGGACGCCGACGGCAACCCGGTGCTCGACGAGCAGGGGCAGCCGAAGACCGAGACGGCGCCGGTGACCGAGCAGCTCCTGCCGATGGGGCCGGCGGCGTCGCAGATCGCCATCAAGCAGCTCGGCACCAACGGCGGCGGGTTCTTCAACGTCAACTCCGCGCACCCCTTCGAGAACGCGACACCGCTCTCCAACTTCTTCGAGGTCCTGGCGATCCTCGTGATCTCGGGCGCGCTCTGCTACACGTTCGGCCGGATGGTCGGCGACACGCGCCAGGGCTGGGCGGTGCTCGCCGCGATGATCGTCATCTTCGTCGCCATGCTCGCGCTCTGCGAGTGGGCCGAGTACGCCGGCAATCCCCGCTTCACGCCGCTCGGGGTCGACCAGACCGCGAGCGCGCTCGCGCCGGGCGGCAACATGGAGGGCAAGGAGGTGCGGTTCGGCATCGCCAACTCCGCCCTCTGGGCCACCGCCACCACGGGCGCCTCGAACGGCTCGGTCAACTCGATGCACGACTCCTTCACGCCGCTGGGCGGCCTCGTCCCGCTGTTCATGATGCAGCTCGGCGAGGTGATCTACGGCGGCGTCGGCTCGGGGCTCTACGGCATGCTGGTCTTCGCCATCATCGCGGTCTTCGTGGCGGGGCTCATGGTGGGACGCACTCCCGAGTATCTCGGCAAGAAGATCGAGGCCTACGAGATGAAGATGGCCTCGCTGGTCATCCTGCTGCCGCCGCTCATCGTGCTGGTCTGCACGGCGATCGGGGCGGTGGCCCCCGCCGGGCTCGCCGGCCGCGCCAACCCCGGTCCGCACGGATTCAGCGAGATCCTCTACGCGTTCAGCTCGATGGGCAACAACAACGGCAGCGCCTTCGCCGGTCTCAGCGCCAACGTGCCCTTCTACAACCTCCTCGGCGGTATCGCCATGCTGATCGCGCGCTACTGGCTCGCCATCCCCACGCTCGCCATCGCCGGCTCGCTGGCGCGGAAGAAGATCGTACCGCCGAGCCCCGGCACGCTGCCCACGCACACCCCGCTCTTCGTCGCGATGCTGGTCGGGGTCGTCATCATCGTCGGCGCGCTCACCTTCATCCCGGCGCTCGCGCTGGGGCCGATCGTCGAGCACCTCCTGCTGACCGCCTGACGCGCGAGGGAACCGAGATGCCCACCCAAGCCAAGGCTCGTTCACTGTTCGATCCCACGATCGTCCGCGGCGCGCTCGTCGACTCGTTCCGCAAGCTCGACCCGCGCCTGCAGGTGCGCAACCCCGTCATGTTCGTCGTGCTCGTGGGCAGCGTTCTCACCACGGCGCTCTTCGTCCAGGCGCTCCTCAGCCGGGGCGAGGCACCCGCCTGGTTCATCTTCGCCGTGTCCCTGTGGCTCTGGTTCACGGTGCTGTTCGCCAACTTCGCCGAGGCCATGGCCGAGGGCCGCGGCAAGGCGCAGGCCGAGAGCCTCAAGCGGGCGCGGCGCGACCTGACCGCGAAGAAGCTCGCGGAGGCGCCCCGCCGTGGGTTCGATCCCGCGTCCGCCAAGTACACGAGCACCACCAGCGCGTTCCTGCGCAAGGGCGACGTCGTGCTGGTCACCGCGGGCGAGTTCATCCCGAGCGACGGCGAGATCGTCGAGGGCATCGCCTCGGTCGACGAGAGCGCCATCACGGGCGAGAGCGCGCCCGTCATCCGCGAGGCCGGCGGCGACCGCAGCGCCGTCACCGGCGGCACGCGCGTCCTCTCCGACTGGATCGTGGTGCGAATCACGAGCGATCCGGGCGAGACCTTCCTCGACCGCATGATCGCCATGGTCGAGGGCGCCAAGCGGCAGAAGACGCCGAACGAGATCGCGCTCAACATCCTGCTGGCGGGTCTCACCATCATCTTCCTGCTCGCCACCGTGACGCTCCTGCCGTTCTCGATCTACGGCGTGAACGAGGCCGGCCAGGGGACGCCGATCACCGTGACCGTGCTGGTGGCCCTGCTCGTCTGCCTCATCCCGACCACGATCGGCGGGCTCCTCTCCGCCATCGGCATCGCGGGCATGGATCGGATGATCCAGTCGAACGTCATCGCGATCTCGGGGCGGGCGGTCGAGGCTGCCGGCGACGTGGACGTGCTGCTGCTCGACAAGACCGGCACCATCACCCTGGGCAACCGCCAGGCGACGGCCTTTCTTCCCAGCGACGGCATCTCGGTGGAACGGCTCGCCGACGCGGCGCAGCTCGCATCGCTCGCCGACGAGACCCCCGAGGGACGCAGCATCGTCGTGCTGGCGAAGGAGCAGTACGGGCTCCGCGAACGCGACGTCCACGCGCTCGGGGCGCACTTCGTACCCTTCACGGCGCAGACCCGGATGAGCGGCGTCGACCTCGACGGCCGTCACATCCGCAAGGGCGCCGCCGAGGCCATCGAGACCTACGTCCGGGACCTCGGCGGCGCGTTCCCGGTCCTGGTGCGCCAGCGCGTCGAGACCATCGCCCGCGAGGGCGGCACGCCGCTGGTGGTCGCCGACGGCGCGCAGGTGCTGGGCGTCATCCAGCTGAAGGACATCGTGAAGGGCGGCATCAAGGAGCGCTTCGCCGAGCTGCGGCGCATGGGCATCAAGACCGTCATGATCACCGGCGACAACCCGCTCACCGCCGCCGCCATCGCCGCCGAGGCCGGCGTGGACGATTTCCTCGCCCAGGCCACGCCCGAGGCCAAGCTCGCGCTCATCCGGGAGTAGCAGACGGGCGGCCGGCTGGTCGCCATGACGGGCGACGGCACGAACGACGCGCCCGCGCTGGCGCAGGCCGACGTCGCCGTCGCCATGAACACCGGCACGCAGGCGGCCAAGGAGGCCGGCAACATGGTCGACCTCGACTCGAACCCGACCAAGCTCATCGAGATCGTCGAGATCGGCAAGCAGCTGCTCATGACGCGCGGCGCGCTCACCACCTTCAGCATCGCGAACGACGTGGCCAAGTACTTCGCCATCATCCCGGCGGCGTTCGTCGGCACGTACCCCGTGCTGTCGCGCCTGAACGTCATGCGGCTGGCCACGCCCGAGAGCGCCATCCTGTCGGCCGTCATCTTCAACGCGCTCATCATCGTGGCGCTGATCCCGCTCGCGCTGCGCGGCGTGCGCTACCGCGCCGTGGGCGCCTCGGTGCTGCTGCGCGACAACCTGCTCATCTACGGCCTCGGCGGCATCGTCGCCCCGTTCATCGGCATCAAGGTGATCGACCTCGTGCTGGTCACGCTCGGCCTCGTCTGATCGGAGATCGTTCTCATGTCACAGGAGCTGAGACCCGCCATCGTCCTTCTCGCGCTGCTCACGCTGATCACGGGCGTCGTCTACCCGCTGGTCGTCACCGTCGTCGCGCAGGTCGCCTTCCCGAGGCAGGCCAATGGCAGCCTGGTCGTCCGCGGCGACGGCGTCGTGGGCTCCGCGCTCATCGGCCAGCCGTTCGACGACCCGAGGTACTTCTGGGGCCGGCCGTCCGCCACGGCGCCGTTCGCATACAACGCCGGCGCGTCGTCGGGCTCCAACCTCGGTCCGCTGAATCCGGCGTTGACGGACGCCGTGAAGGCGCGGGTGGACGCGCTGCGCGCTGCCGACCCCGGGAACCAGAGCCCGATCCCCGTGGATCTCGTGACGGCGTCGGGCAGCGGGCTCGATCCCCACATCAGCCCCGCCGCGGCCGCCTGGCAGGTGCCGCGGGTGGCGCGGGCACGCGGGCTCGACGCGGCCACCGTCGAGGCCCTGGTCGAGCGCAACACCGAGGGACGCCAGTGGGGCTTTCTCGGGGAGGCGCGGGTCAACGTCCTGGGGCTCAACCTGGCGCTGGATGCGCGGCGCTAGCCCGGCTGGTATGTCCGGGAGAAGTGGGAGCCGAGCCCCTACCTCGAGCGAGCGCCGCGGGTGGCACGGGTCGGACGTTCCCCGCGTGGGTGCTGTGGTCGGTCCTCGCGCTGATCGCGCTGGGCGGCTCCCTGGTGCTGAGCGAAGCCTTCCTGCGCTCGCAGGGCGTCCTGCCGGGACGCGACATGTTTGCCCGCGAGCCGGTGATGATGGAGCCCGATCCCGTTCTCGGGTGGCGGAACCGGCCGGGGCACTACGTCTATCCCGGCTACAGCGCCGACGTGGAATCGATCGCGGTCACCATCTGGCCGGATGGCCGTCGAGCGACGCGCGCGCGGCAGGAGGGTCCGGCGGACAGCGTCGTGCTGCTCGGCGATTCCCTCACCATGGGATGGGCGGTGTCGGACGAGGAGACCTTCGGGTGGCAGCTGCAGGACCGCCTGCCGGGACTGGACGTGCGGAACCACGGCGTCGCAGGCTACGGGACGTACCAGTCGCTGCTGCTGATGCGGAAGCTCCTGGCCGAGGGCCAGCGCCCGCGGCTGATCCTCTACGGCTTCATCAATGATCACGAGCATCGCAACGTCGCCGACTACCGCTGGCTGCGGGCGCTCACCGTTCGCTCCTCGATGCTGCGTCTCTCCGTGCCGTATTCCCTGCTGGGTCGCGACGGAACGCTCGAGGAGCACGCGCCCGAACCCTCGCCCGTCTGGCCGTTGCGGCGCTGGCTGTCGTCGGCGGTCGCGCTGGAGGATCTCCAGGTGCGCGGCTTGACCGCGGGCCGGTTCGACCACGCCGAGCGCGTGACCGAGCTCCTCCTCGAGGAGATGGACCGCGAGGCGCGGAGCCACGGAGCTCGCTTCGCGGTCGTCGTTCTCACGGGGGCCCCCGACCGGTTGCGCCACTACCAGGAATTCCTGGCGAGCCGTGGCATCTCCCTGATCGATTGCGGTCGCCCCTTGCTGCCGGCGATGACGGTCCGGGGCGAGGGACATCCCAACCGGCTCATGCACGAGCAGTGGGCTGCGTGCCTGGCCGAGGCCCTGCATCGCGACTGGCCGGCGGGTGCGGCCCGCTAGCGCCGCCGCTGGTGGAAGCGTCGCCGGCGCGGTGACACACTAGGTCAGATGTCGGTCGGGCAGCAGGAGCAGCACGGGCGCCCCGCTCCGGAGGCCTTCCTGGAGGCGGCTTCGCGCGAGCAGCGCACCCGTCTCAAGGTGTTCGTGGGCGCGGCGCCCGGCGTCGGCAAGACCTACGCCATGCTCCAGGCGGCGCGCGAGCGGATCCGCGACGGCGTCGACGTCGTGGTGGGCGTGGTCGAGACCCATGGACGGGCCGAGACCGAGGCGCTGCTCGACGGGCTCGAGGTGATCCCGCGCCAGGCGATCGCCTACCGCGGCCAGACGCTCCGCGAGATGGACCTCGACGCCATCCTCGCGCGGCGGCCCGAGCTCGTGCTGGTCGACGAGCTGGCGCACACCAACGCGCCGGGCTGCCGCCATCCCAAGCGCTGGCTCGACGTCGAGGAGCTGCTCGACGCCGGCATCGACGTCTACACCACCGTCAACGTCCAGCATCTCGAGAGCCTGAACGACGTCGTCGCGCAGATCACCGGCGTGCGCGTGCGGGAGACCATCCCCGACCGGGTCCTCGATCGCGCCGACGAGGTGAAGCTGATCGATCTCTCGCCCGAGGAGCTGATCCAGCGCCTCCAGGAGGGCAAGGTCTACGTGCCCGAGGCGGCCGAGCGCGCGCTGCACAACTACTTCCAGCCGGCCAACCTGACCGCGCTGCGCGAGCTGGCGCTGCGCGAGACCGCCGAGCACGTCGACGAGCAGATGCAGGCGCACCGGCGGGCGCGCGCGCCCGCCGACACCTGGGCGGTCTCCGAGCGCGTCCTGGTCGCCGTCAGCGGCAGCCTGCTCTCCGAGCGGCTCGTGCGTGCCGCCCGGCGCCTGGCCGAGCGCCGGGGGGCGGACCCTGGCTGGCGGTGTTCGTCGAGCCGCCGCGCTTCGCCGACCGGCCCGAGGCCGAACGCGAGCGCGTGCACCGTGCCCTGCGCCTGGCCGAGCAGCTCGGAGGCGAGGCGATCACGATCCCCGGCCGCTCCGTCGCCGAGGACCTCCTGCGGCTCGCGCGCGAGCGCAACGTGACCGAGATCGTCCTCGGCAAGCCGCTGCGCTCGCGCTGGCGCGAGCTGTGGTCGGGGTCGGTCGTGGACGAGGTGATCCGGCAGAGCGGTGCCATCGACATCCGCGTGATCTCGGGCGACCGGGCCGGGCGCCCGGTGCCCGACTCGGCGAGGGCGGGGGCCTCCCGCCGGCCGCGCTCGCTCCGCGGCTATGCGTTCGCGCTGGCCGCAATCGCCATGGCCGGCGTGGTCGCCGCGGGCCTGATGACGATCCTGCCGCTCGACGATCCGAGCCTGGTGTTCCTCGCAGCGGTGTTGCTCAGCGCCCTGGTCGGCGGGCTCGGGCCCTCCATCTTCGCATCGGTCATCGGGCTCTTCGTCTACGATTTCTTCTTCGTCGATCCGCGCTTCACGTTCACCGTCACGAAGCCGCAGGACCTGCTGTCGCTGTTCGTGTTCCTCCTGGTCGCGGTGCTCACGAGCAACCTGACCTCGCGCGTGCGCGATCAGGCGGAGGCGGCTCGCCGCCGGGAGCGGCGCACGGCGACGCTCTTCGCGTTCGCGAAGGAGATCGCGGCGGCGCGCAGCGTGGAAGACCTGCTGCGCGTGATCGTCGAGCACGTCGGACGCGAGTTCGGCGCCCGGACCGCGATCCTCCTGCCCGACGCTGGCCGGCTGACCGCGCGCGCGGCGCATCCGCCCGAGATCGATCTGCCCGAGGCGGAGCGCGGAACGGCGACCTGGGTGTGGGAGCACAACCAGGCCGCCGGCCGTGGCACCGACACCCTGCCGGGGGGAGCCTGGCTCCACGTGCCGCTCTCGACGGTCCGCGGCGCGGTGGGCGTGCTCGCGCTGCAGCGCGACGATGCCGCCGGCGGCCTCGCGCTGCCCCAGCGCCAGCTCCTCGACGCGATGGCGGGGCAGGCGGCGGTGGCGATCGAACGCACCCGCATCGACGCCGTGCTGGAAGACAGGGCAAGCTCGAGGCGGTGATCGGGAGCATCGAGGACGGCCTGGTCGTGGTCGACCACGACGGAGTCGTCGCAGCACGTGAACGAGGTCGCCTGCGCGATCCTGGGCTTCGAGCGAGCGCGAGGCGGTCGGCCAGCGCTTCGAACGGCTCGGCACCGAACCACCCGCACTACCTGCGGCTGCGCGCGGCGGTGGCCGACTTCCTGGCGCATCCCGAGCGCGAGCACGAGGCGCGTGGAGCTGGCGCTCTTTCTGCGCGGCCGCGACCACTTCTACGTGCTCCGGCCGACGCCGCTGCGGGCACGCGACGGGACCCACGCCGGCTTCATCCTGGTGCTCCAGGACGTCACCTACCTGCGCGACCAGGAGCGCGGCGCGAGCAGCTCATGGCGACGCTGTCGCACGAGCTGCGCACGCCGCTCACCTCGCTGCAGCATGGCGGTGGAGCTGCTTCGAGCGCGGCGCGGCCCGCGCTCGACGCCGAGCGCGCCAAGCTGCTCGAGGCGGCGCGCGAGGACGTCACCCGCCTCGAGGACGTGGCGCAGCGCCTGCTCGACGTCTCGCGCTCGCGGGCGATGACGCATCGCGCTGGAGCGCGCAGCACGTCGACCTGCGGCGACGTCGCCGCGCGCTCGGCACGCATCTTCGCGCTCCAGGCGCGCGAGCGCGGCGTCGCGCTGGAGGTGTCGGTTCCGGACGTGGACCTGCGCATCGCCGGCGACGCGACCAAGCTCACCTGGGCGCTGTCGAACCTGATCGCGAACGCGCTCCGCTACACGCCGCGTGGCGGCCAGGTCGAGGCTCGAGGCGAGCGCCGGCGACGGCCTGGTCCGCCTCAGCGGTGACCGACACCGGTCCCGGCATCGCCGCCCGAGCAGCGCGAGCGCATCTTCGAGCGCTTCGTGCAGGGGCAGGACGGCGGCGAGATCGGCGCGGCCGGGCTCGGCCTCGCCATCGTGCGCGACATCGTGCAGGCGCACGGCGGCAGGATCTTTCTCGACAGCGAGCTCGGGCACGGAAGCCGCTTCACGCTCGAGCTGCCGAGGGCGTAGGGGGGAGCGATGGCAGCGATCCTCGTCGTCGACGACGAGAAGAACATCCGCGCGCACCTGGCGACGTATCTCGGCAGCCTCGGACATCGGGTGGAGACCGCCGACGACGGCGCGCAGGCGCTCGCCCTCCTCGATCGCCTCGCCGCCCGAGGTCGTGTTCTCCGACGTGCGCATGGCGGGCATGGACGGCATGGCGCTGCTGCGCGAGGTCCGTCGCCGGCGGCCCGAGGCGGTGGTGGTGCTGATGACCGCCTATGCCACCGTCGCCGGCGCGGTCGAGGCCATGCGTGCGGGCGCCTACGACTACCTGGTGAAGCCCTTCTCGCTCGACGAGGTGGGGCTGCTGCTCGAGCGCGTGCTCGAGGTGCACGGCGCTGCGGCGGGAGAACCGCCGGCTGCGCACGCGCGGTCGAGGAGCCGGCCCTGCTCGAGTCGGCGAGCCCCGCCATGCAGCGCGTCCTCGCCACCGCGCGCCAGGTCGCGGGGTCCGACGTCACGCGTGCTGCTGACCGGCGAGAGCGGCACCGGGAAGAACGTGCTCGCCGACCGCCATCCATCGCTGGAGCCACGCGCCGCACCGGTCCGTTCGTCACCATCGCCTGCACGACGCTCGCCGAGCACCTGCTGGAGAGCGAGCTCTTCGGCCACGTGCGCGGCGCCTTCACCGGCGCGTGGAAGGACAAGCCGGGCCGGCTCGAGGCGGCACGCGGCGGCACCGTGTTCCTCGACGAGGTCGGCGAGCTGTCGCCCGAGCTGCAGGCCAAGCTGCTGCGCTTCCTCGAGGAGCGCCGCTTCGAGCGCGTCGGCGGCGCGCGAGACGCTCGAGGTCGACGCCCGCATCGTGGCCGCCACCAACCGCGACCTGGAGGCGGAGGTGGCCGCCGGCCGCTTCCGCGAGGACCTGTTCTTCCGCCTGAACGTGGTCGCGCTCCGGCTGCCCGCGCTGCGCGAGCGCCGCGAGGACCTGCCGGAGCTCGTCGACACGCTCCTCGGCCGGCTGTGCGCCCGCCACGGGCGCGCCGCTGCTGGCGCTCGACCCGGCCGCGCGCGCTGCGCTCGGCGCCTACGCGTGGCCGGGCAACATCCGCGAGCTGGTGAACGCGCTCGAGCGCGCCGTCGTGCTGGCGCGCGGCGAGCACCATCGGGGCCGACGATCTGCCCGATCGGCTGCGGCGCCCCGGCGCCGCGAGATCCCGCCGGCGCCGGGCGGCTCGTCGCTCGAGGACCTGGAGCAGCGCCACGTCCGCAGGTGCTGGCCGAGTCCGCGACCCTGGAGGAAGCCGCCGCGCGCCTCGGCATCAACGTCACGACGCTGTGGCGCAAGCGCAAGCGCTGGGGCCTCGACTGAGCGCCGGCGAAGCGCCGCGGCCGGCTTGACAGGGCGACGCGCACGGCGGCATCGGTGAGCCGCGCACGGCCCGCGTGCCGCGGAAGGGGGGCCCAGCATGGCAAGCGCCGATCGCTACGCCGTACCCGTCGACCAGCTCGAGTGGTCGATTCCCGGAGCGTTCGATACGGTCTTCGAGTGGGAATACGAGGAGGGTGCCCAGGCGCTGCGGCGACTCTACGAGAAGGGCAAGAACCTGCAGTGGAACGCGACCTCGCGCATCGACTGGTCGCAGGACCTCGACCCCGAAAACCCCCAGGGCTTGCCCGACGAGGCGATCGTCATCTTCGGATCGCCGGTGTGGCAGCGCCTGACCGCGAAGGAGCGCGCCACGGTGCGCCACCACATCCAGGCCTGGTCGAACTCCCAGTTCCTGCACGGCGAGCAGGGCGCGCTGGTGTGCACGGCCAAGATCGTCCAGCAGGTGCCGAGCATCGACGCCAAGTTCTACGCCGCCACCCAGGTGATGGACGAGGCGCGGCACGTCGAGGCCTACGCCCGCCTGCTGCACGAGAAGTTCGAGCTGGCGTACCCGATCACGCCGCCGCTGCAGCGCCTGCTGAACGACGTGCTCAGCGACTCGCGCTGGGACATGACCTATCTCGGGATGCAGGTGCTGGTCGAGGGCCTGGCGCTGGCGGCCTTCGCCAACATCCGCGACACCGCCCAGAACCAGCTCGCCGCGTCGGTCAACGCGTACGTCATGCAGGACGAGGCGCGCCACGTCGCCTTCGGGCGCCTCACGCTACGCGACTACTACCCGCAGCTGACGCAGGCCGAGCGCGACGAGCGCGAGGAGTTCGCCGTCGAGGCGTGCTACCTGATGCGGGACCGCTTCCTCGGCGAGGAGGTCTGGGAGCGGCTGGGGTTCCCGGTCGAGGAGTGCATGGCGTGGGCGAGCGGCTCCGAGCTGATGCTGCAGTTCCGCTCGGCGCTCTTCAGCCGCATCGTGCCGACCATCAAGGAGATCGGACTGTGGGGGCCCAAGATCCGCCGGGCCTACTCCAACATGGGCATCCTCGGCTTCGCGGACATCGACGCCGCGGCGCTGCAGGCGAACGACGAAGCGGTGGCGCAGGAGTTCGACGCGCGCCGGGATGCGTCGGCGCGCTCGGCGTGAGGGAGGAGGGGTGATGGAGACGCTCCCGTTCGGGCGGACCGGGCACGACAGCAGCCGGGTCGTCTTCGGCGCGGCGGCGCTGGGCTCGATGCGACAGGAGAAGGCCGACCAGATCCTGGAGCTGCTGCTCGAGTACGGCGTCAATCACATCGACACCGCGGCGTCCTACGGCGACTCCGAGCTGCGCGTGGCGCCGTGGCTGGAGCGCCACCGGGACCGCTTCTTCCTGGCCACCAAGACCGGCGAGCGGACCGCCGAGGGGGCGCGAGCGAGCGTGCAGCGGTCGCTCGAGCGCCTGGGCGTGGAGCGCATCGATCTGATCCAGCTGCACAACCTGGTGAACGAGAGCGAGTGGGAGACGGCGCTCGGTCCGGGCGGAGCGCTCGACGCGCTGATCGAAGCGCGCGAGCGGGGCCAGGTGCGCTTCATCGGGGTCACGGGTCATGGCACGCGCGCGCCCGAGATGCATCGCCGCAGCCTCGAACGCTTCCCCTTCGACTCCGTCCTCGTGCCCTACAACTTCACCATGCTGCGGCACCGCGGAGTACGCCTCCGACCTGGAAGCGCTCCTCGCGCTCTGCCGCGAGCGCGGGGTCGCGGTGCAGACGATCAAGTCGATCGCGCGCCGCCGCTGGGAGGGAGAGGGGCAGCGCCGCTTCAGCTGGTACGAGCCGCTCACCGACCCCGGCGCCATCGCCCGTGCCGTGCAGTTCGTGCTCGGCCGGCCCGGACTCTTCCTCAACTCGTCGAGCGACGCCACGCTGCTGCGTCACGTCCTCGACGCGGCCTCGCATCCCGCGCGCGTCCCGCCGGTCGCCGCGCTCGCCGAGGACGTGTCGCGCTACGCGATCCAGCCGCTCTTCGTGCGCGGCGTGGCCGAAGGGCTCTGAGCCAGCCCGCCTACTTCCGCAAGACGCGGAGATCCTCGATGTCGCCGACGACCTGCGGGTCGAGGCGGCCGAGCGCGGCCGGATCGCCGTTCAGCGCCGCGTCGAAGAAGTTGAGCGCCAGATATTTCACGATGTCGTGCGCGCGGCGCCAGGGCAGGTGCCGCGGCTCGCAGGCCTCGTCGAAGCCGCCGAGGAACGCCAGCAGATCGCGCGGGACCTCGCAGAAGTCCGAGAAGGTGAAGTGCCCGGCATCGGTGAGCTCGGCGAGGGCAACGATCTCGGCGCCGGACGGCAGCGCTTCGAAGGGATGCTCCTGGTTCTCCTCGAACGGCGTGGTCTCGTCGAGCGATCCGCCGACCAGCAGCGTCGGGATGTGGATGCTGGTGAAGAAGGCGTCGCCGAAGGGGGCGGCCGGTGCCTGCGGCATGATCGCCTTCACGCGCGGGTCGGTGAAGGTGCCGGCAGGGCCCGCGCCTCCCGCGAGGGCGAGCGCCGTGTAGCCCCCGAACGAGTGCCCCGAGGCGCCGAGGCGCGCCGGGTCGACGGCATCGGCGAAGAAGTTGTCCGGCTCGGAGTCGTAGGCGAGAAACTGGTCGAGCACGAAGGACATGTCGAGCGGGCGATTCGCCGCGACGTTCGGATCGACGATGCCGAGCAGCGTGTCCACGAAGGTGTTGCCGCGGTGGTCCGGGCTCGCGACCACGTAGCCGTGGCTCGCCAGGTGGGCGGCGAAGAAGAACGACTGGATGCGGATGCCGTTGTTGCCGTGCGAGAAGAGAACCATCGGGAACGGCCCGGGCGCGATGGCGACGTCGCGGTACGACGGGGTGCGCAGGATCGGGACGCCCAGCACGGTGATCAGGTCGCGCGGCACTCCCGCGATCGCCGCGTCGGTGGATGGGTAGTACACCTCGACCGTCACCGGCCGCGGTCCGCTCCCGGTGACGTCGAGGCGTGCCGCGTCGAAGAGCGTGAGCGTCTTGACGCCGACGGGGTAGGGTCCGAAGTCGGCCGTCGGGCCGAGATCGTTCGGCGGGTAGACGAGCTGCGCGAAATGGCGGGCGCGCGTGAACACGCGCTCGATCAGGTCGTCGAGGGAGCCGAGTCCGAGCGCATCGTAGGCCGGGCCGCACCGGCCGAGGATGTGGCGCCGGACGCCGTCCTCGATGCGGGCGATCCGCTGGTCGCGATGCGCGCGGTCGCACGCGTCGCCCCGGTAGGCGGCGAGGAAGCACCGCGGCCCTTCCAGCCGGACGGTGGCGCTCCGGAGATGACCGAGCTGGCGCGACACCGCGCGCTGGCAGTCGAGAAAGGCGCCGGAGAGGGAGCTGGGATTGGCCGCGAAGAGGCCCGCGAGCCAGTCCTCGCCGAAGTCGGAGCAGGCCTCACTGCCGCGCAGCACGACGTCGTCGGCGCTCGTATAGTCGAGCGCCTCGCTCGAGCTGTCGGAGCAGGCGGCGCGGCTTGGCCGCTCGGGCTTCCCCAGCGCCACCGAGAGCGCGCCGCCGTCGGCACGCGCGGCGGACTCGCATGCCGCGTCGCCGTGCGCCCGGCAGCGCGCGACGACGTCGTCGAAGCGCTCCAGGCAGCGGGCGTCGGCGTCACCCGAGGCCTGCATGCATGCCGCGGGACCGGCTGCCGCGGCGTACCCGCCGGCGCTCGCCAGCGCGAGCACGAGGATCCCCAGGTGTCGAACGCGCATCGGTCCCTCCCTCGAGTGGTCGGCTGGGTCGTACCCGAGCGCGCCGCTTCCTGTCCAATGGAAACGCGACGTGCCGCGTCAGCGGGTCGCGCGGCGTGCCAGGACCGCGGCCGCCAGCGCGGTCACCAGGCCGCCCGCCGCCAGCGTGCGCGGCACGCCGATCCGGTCGCCGATCGTTCCGGCGATGACCCCGCCGAGGGTGGCGAAGCCGAAGAAGATCACCGTCAGCATGCTCATCACGCGCCCGCGCATGCCGTCGTAGACGTTGACCTGGATGGCCGTGGTCATCGAGGCGATCGTGATCGTCTGGAGGATGCCGAGGGCGAAGAGCAGCGCCGCCATGGACGTCGGGGTGCGCACGGCGTCGAAGCCGACGACGCAGAGACCGAAGAGGATCGAGCCGACCGGCACGACGCGCGGCGAGTGGCCGCGCGGACCCGCGAGCGCCAGGGCGAGCCCACCGACGACCGCGCCGGCGCCGACCGCCGCCATGAGCCATCCGAGGCCGGTGGCCTCGAGGCCGAGCACGTCGCGCGCCAGCGCGGGCATCATGATGATGTACGGGAAGCCGAACAGGCTCATCACCGCCGCCAGGAACATGGCGGGGCCGATCACCGCGTGGCGGCGCACGTAGCCCAGGCCCTCGCGCAGCGCGCGCGCCAGGGACGGCTGGGCCACCACCGGCCGCGGCGGAAGGCGGATCCGCCCGATGATGAAGGCGAGGACCAGGAAACCCGACGCGTTCACGGCGAAGCATCCGGCGGGTCCGATCGCGCCGTAGAGCAGGCCCGCGAGCGCGGGTCCGACGGCGCGCGCCAGGTTGAACTGCACCGAGTTGAGCGAGATCGCCTCGAGGAGGTCGCCCTCCTCCACCAGGCTCGGGATCGAGGAGTGCATGGCGGGCGTGTAGACGGCGTTCGCCGTGCCGGTCACCACGGCGAGGCCGATGACGCGCCAGATGGTCACCAGGTCCAACGCCGCCATGGTCGCGAGCGCCATGGCGCTCGCGGCGAGTGCGAGGAGGCTCGCGATCATGATCGCGCGCCGGCTCGCGCGGTCGGCCATGGCCCCGCCGAGGAGTCCGAGGGCGAAGGTCGGCGCGTTGCCGACGAAGCTCACGGTGCCGAGCCAGGACGCCTTGCGGGTGAGGGCATAGACGAGCCAGCCGAGCGCGATCGTCTGGATCCAGAGACCCAGGTTCGCGACCAGCGAGCCCGCCCAGAAGATGCGGTAGTCGCGGGAGCGGCGGAGGACACCGAGCACGGGAGGCGGAGGTTCACCACGCCGGAGCCCGCGGGGTCAAACGGGTGCGCCCCTTCGTCGAGCCGGCGGCTTCGGATACAAGCGCGCCCATGCGGGTCTGGCCAGGTGCGCCACATCCCCTCGGCGCCACGTGGGACGGGGAGGGGGTCAACTTCGCGCTTTTCTCGGAGAACGCGACGGCGGTCGACCTGTGCCTGTACGCCGAGCCGGGAGACGCGCGCGAGACGCACCGCATCCCGCTGCGCGAGCGCGACGGCCTCGTGTGGCACGTCTATCTTCCCGATCTCCGCCCCGGCCAGCTCTATGGCTATCGCGTGCACGGCCCCTGGGCGCCCGAGCTCGGGCACCGCTTCAATCCGGCGAAGCTGCTCATCGATCCCTATGCCCGCGCGCTGAGCGGCCCCATCCAGTGGAGCGACGCGCTGCTCGGCCACGACGCCACCGACCCGCACGCGGACCTGGTCCCGGACCGGGCCGACA
Source organism: uncultured delta proteobacterium (assembly GCA_963815115.1). Classification (GTDB taxonomy): domain Bacteria; phylum Desulfobacterota; class Binatia; order DP-6; family DP-6; genus CAVQLX01. Next base: position 1,700,796 of record CAWFFN010000009.1, read on the forward strand.
GCGCGGGCGCCGTGCCGAAGTGCATCGTGGCGGAGCCCACCTTCAGCTGGCGAGACGACCGCGCCCCGAGGACGCCGTGGAGCCGCACGGTGGTCTACGAGTGCCACGTCGAGGGTCTCACCAAGCGGCACCCGGACATCCCCGAGGCGCTGCGCGGTACCTACCTCGGGCTCAGCATGGAGCCGATCCTCGAGCACCTGGTCGCGCTCGGCGTCACCGCCGTGGAGCTGATGCCGGTCCATCACGCCGTGACCGAACGGGCCCTCGCCGACCGCGGCCTCGACAACTACTGGGGCTACAACTCGATCGCCTTCTTCGCGCCCGACCTGCGTTACGCCACGGGCCGACCGGGGAGCCAGGTCGCCGAGTTCAAGACCATGGTGAAGCGCCTGCACGGCGCGGGCATCGAGGTGATCCTCGACGTGGTGTACAACCACACCGCCGAGGGGAACCACCTCGGCCCGACGCTCTCGCTGCGCGGCATCGACAACGTCGCCTACTACCGCCTCGTTCCCGAGGACCGCCGCCACTACGTCGACTTCACCGGGTGCGGCAACAGCCTCAACATGCTGCATCCGCGGACCATCCAGCTCATCATGGACAGCCTGCGCTACTGGGTGCTCGAGATGCACGTCGACGGCTTCCGTTTCGACCTCGCACCCGCGCTGGCCCGCGAGCTGTATGAGGTGAACCAGCTGGGCACCTTCTTCGACATCATCGCGCAGGACCCGGTGCTGTCGCAGGCGAAGCTCATCGCCGAGCCCTGGGACCTCGGCCCCGGCGGCTACCAGGTCGGCAACTTCCCGATCGGCTGGACGGAGTGGAACGGCAAGTACCGCGACACCGTCCGGCGCTTCTGGCGCGGCGACGACGGGCAGCTCGCCGAGCTCGGCTACCGCCTCACCGGGAGCAGCGATCTCTACGGGGCGACGTCACGCAGCCCGTACGCCAGCATCAACTTCGTCACCTGCCACGACGGCTTCACCCTGCGCGACCTGGTGAGCTACGAGCACAAGCACAACGAAGCCAACGGGGAGGACAACCACGACGGCAGCGACGCCAACTGGAGCCACAACTGGGGCGTCGAGGGCGAGACCGAACGCGCGGAGGTGCAGCGCCTGCGCCAGCGCGCCGCGCGCAACCTGCTCGCGACCCTGGCCTTCTCGCAGGGCGTGCCCATGCTCAGCCACGGCGACGAGATCGGCCGCACGCAGCGCGGCAACAACAACGCCTACTGCCAGAACAACGAGATCAGCTGGGTACGGTGGCCGCCCGATGGCCCCGCCGAGGAGCTCCTCGCCTTCACCCGTGAGGTGTTCGCGATCCGGCGCCGGCATCCGGTGCTCCGCCGGCGGAGCTTCTTCCGCGGCGCGCCGGTCTCGGGCGACGGCACCAAGGACGTCACCTGGCTACGCCCCGACGGCGTCGAGATGACGGCCGAGGACTGGAGCCTGCCCGAGGCGCGCGTCCTCGGCATGCTGATCCACGGCGAGGCGAGCGACGAGATCGACGACAAGGGGCGTCCCGTCGCCGGTGAGACCTTGCTGCTCCTGCTCAACGCGAGCCCCGGGCACTGTGCCTTCACCCTGCCTCGCCCGGGTGCGTGGCAGGAGGTCGTGCACACGGCGCACCCCGGCCGCCATGCGCGGGCGGCGAGGGCGTGCGAGCTGCCGCGCTGGTCGCTGGCGCTGCTGCGTCTCGGGGCGCTCACCTAGCCCCGCCGCGCGCGCCGTGGGGATCGCTTCGGTTGAGCCTGGCGACCCCGGCGCGCTATGGAAGGCGGGATGGGGGATCTGCTCGCCGGCTGCGTCGCCGTGGTCACGGGCGCGGGACGCGGCATCGGTCGCGGTGTCGCGCTCGCGCTCGCGGCGGCCGGCGCCAGGGTGGTGGTCAACGACTTCGGCGTCGCCGTCGACGGCAGCACGCCGTCCTCGGGGCCGGCCTTCGACGTCGTCAAGGAGATCGAGGCCGCGGGCGGTGAAGCCGTCGCCAGCGGGGAGTCGGTTGCCGAGTTTGCGAGCGCCGGGCGCATCGTCGGCACGGCGCTCGAGCGCTTCGGCCAGCTCGACATCCTCGTCACCTGCGCCGGCATCCTTCGCGACCGCATGATCTTCAACATGAGCGAGGAGGAGTGGGACGCGGTGCTCGGGGTGCATCTGAAGGGCACGTTCAACTGCGTGCGCCACGCCTGCACCCACATGCGCGAGCGGCGCTCCGGACGCATCATCACCTTCAGCTCCGGCTCGGGTCTGTTCGGCAACCCGGGGCAGGCCAACTACGGCGCCGCCAAGGCCGGCATCAGCGGTCTCACCAAGGTCGCGGCGCGCGACCTGGGCCGCTACGGCATCACGGTCAACGCCATCTGCCCGGTCGCCGGCACCCGCATGACCGTCACCGACGCGTATCTGCGCGCCCGCGAGCTGCGCAAGCAGCAGGGCATCCAGCGCGAGGATCGCGGCACGGGGGAGATCGAGCACCTGGATCCCGACGACGTCGCCCCCATGGTGGTCTACCTGGCGAGCGCCTACGCGGCGAACGTGAACGGCCAGTTCTTCCTGTGCTACGGCGGCGCCGTCGCGCTCGTGTCGCAGCCCCGCCCGGTGCAGACGCTGTTCAAGCAGGGCGTGTGGACGCTCGACGACCTCGACCGGCTGGCACCCTCGACGGTGCTCCAGGGCGTCGGCAACCCGGCGCCGCCGAAGGAGCGTGACTGATGGGTCAGCGACTGAAGGGACGCGCGGCGGTCGTCACCGGCGCCGGACGTGGCATCGGCCGGGCGATCGCCGAGCTGCTCGCGGCCGAGGGCGCCGCGGTGGTGGTGAACGACCTGGGCGGCAACGTCGACGGCACCGGCGCCGCGGCCACGGTCGCCGACGAGGTGGTGGCGGCCATCCGGGCCCGGGGCGGGACGGCGGTCGCCAACCACGACAGCGTCGCCGACTTCCGGGCCGCCGAGGCGATCGTCGACACCGCGGTCCGCGAGTTCGGTGCGATCGACGTCCTGGTGAACAACGCGGGCATCCTGCGCGACCGCATGCTGTTCAACATGAGCGAGGAGGACTGGGACGCCGTCATCGCGGTCCACTTGAAGGGCAGCTTCAACTGCATGCGGCACGCCGCGGTGCGCATGCGCGAACAGCGGCGAGGGCGGATCGTGTCGATGTCGTCCACCTCGGGCGTGTTCGGCAACTCGGGGCAGGCCAACTACGGCGCTGCCAAGGACGGCATCGCGGGGCTGACGCGCGTCGCGGCGCGCGACCTCGGCAAGTACGGCATCACGGTCAACGCGGTGTGCCCGGGTGCCAGCACCCGCATGACGCAGACCGTACCCGACAGCGCGCGCGCCGCGCGGCAGAAACGTGGCATCGAGGGGCCGGGCGGCCAGCGCACCTTCCCGCTCGAGCACACCGGTCCCGAGAACGTGGCGCCGTGGGTGGTCTATCTCGCCACCGACGCCGCCGCCCAGGTGAACGGCGAGGTGTTCTTCGTGATGGGCGGGCTGATCGCGCTGCTCAACTACCCGGCGCCGGTACGGACGATGCAGAAGGACGGGCGCTGGACGCCCGAGGAGATCGTGACGCTCTTCCCGCGCACGCTCGGGCTCGATCTGGTGAACCCGGCGCCGCCGCGGGACGCCTAGACCGGGCTCACGACGGCAGGGGTTCGGACTTCTTCACCGGACCCGGCGCGGCTCCCGCCTCCTCCTCCTGGTTGGCCTCCATCAGGGCGCGCAGGATGCGCTCCATGACGGTGATCTCGGTGTTCATGCTCATCAGGCTGTCCAGGGTGCCCGCCCAGTGCTCGTCCGGCGCGCTGTTGCCGTTCGACAGCACGGCAAGATGCTTCGCGGTGGTGAGCACGGCGTCGGACGCCAGCTTCAGGTGAACGGCCAGCTCGGTGAAGGTCTCGCGATCGATGATCATGCGCCTCGTGGCTCCTGGGCTACGCGGTAGCGAAACCGGTGCCATTGCTCGCGGCCCCACCTCCTCCCGGGGGTGAAGCGCCGAGCGCCCGGCAGGGTTCCCCGGCAAGTGCCCAGGATAGCGGCCGTTCGCTCGCTTTCTCGGGATCTTGGCGCCATCCGTGCGGCCGGAGCGGATCACGGCGGCACGAGATGCGGGCGCCGCGCGATGTGTCATTTGCGGATGGAGTGGGTCCTTTTTGCCTTTGCGGGGCCGTGCATCCGCGCCGACTCGACGCAGGCGCGCAATCCGTCAGATCGCAGAGCGCATGGCGTCGGCTGCGCGCCACGCGATGACGCGCGCCGGCTCGATCCGCACCACCGGGTGCGCCGCTGTATCGTCCAGCGCCATCTCCCGGTACTGCGGATAGCGGGTGCGCAGCAGCCCGAGCGCAGAGGCGTGCTCGCTCGCCTCGGTCAGCTCCCGGGCCGGCCCCCGGACGAGCACCCAGGCCAGCCGCGTCCAGTCCTCGTCGTAGTCGTCCACCACCACGGCCGCGCGCGGGTTCGCGCGCAGGTTGCGCAGGCGCAGCAGATCGCGGGCCCTGCCGCGCTTGGGCTTCGCGTCCGCGACGAAATAGAGCGCCGTGTCGTCGAGCGCGTAGCACACCGGGATGACGTGCGGCACGCCATCCGCGCCCGCGGTAGCGAGGTGAGCGACGCGGTGCGCTTCAAGGAAGCGCCGCGTCTCGGCCGTCCAGGTCCCCATAGCGCACCTCGCGGCCCGCGAACTCGGCCTGCGCTTCCGCGACCAGCTCGCCGTAGCGCCCCTCGTACCGGGGCGAGAAGTGAAACACCTGCAACCGTCCCACCCGGGCTGCCCGGGCGAGCGCCCCGGCCTGGCGCGCGGTCAGGTGATAGCGCTTGCTCGCCTGCTCGAGATCGGAGTCGAGGAAGGGCGACTCGCAGAAGAATACGTCGGCACCCCGGGCCAGCCGTACGATGCGAGCGGCATTGGCCGGGGAGAAGAGCACGTCGACCACGTAGGCGATCTTCTGCCCCGGCGTCATCAGGAGGAGCTCGTCGCGGAGCGCGCCGAGCGGTCGGGCGTCGCCGGGCGCAATCGCGATGGGCGTCTCGGGTGCGGCGCCGGCCCGAACCGCCGCCTTGAGCGCGTTCAGCCATGGGCCGGGACGGAGCCCGGCAGCAGCCAGCGCCTCGGGGCGGACGTTCAGGTGGCTGCGCTCGCTGACCGCGTAGCCCATCGACACGATCTTGTGGTCGAGCGGCGCCGCCTCGACGGTGAGCACGGCATCCTGGTGGCACACCCCCGTGAACGGCGTGCTCCCGAGCCGCTCGCGGGCGAAACGGCGGCACGCGGCGAACCGCCAGGTGTGCATCTCCGCGGCGTCGATCTCGATCACGTCGAGGGTGAAGGCGTACTCGTCGGTGAGGTTCCAGGTGTAGCCGGCGAGCTTTCCCTGCACGCAGTCGGCGATGCCCACGGGGCCGAACAGGCGCAGCGTCCCCTCGCGCGCGAGGAAGAGGCGAAGCAGCTGGTCGAACCCCATGAAGTGGTCCATGTGGGCGTGCGACACGAACACCGCCTCGATCGGCAGCAGGACGCCACCGGGCGTTCGATCGATACGTCCGAGGTCGATCAGGACGGCGCGCCCCTGCCAGCGCAGGGCCACGAGCAGCGCCGGATCGCCGGTCTGTCCGTTCAGCAGGCGCGGGCGGAGCGAGGATTTCGTCACGGTGGTCATTGTAGGGAGGGCCATCACGGGGTTCCACCCCGGGTGGAGCGTCTCGCAGTGGTCACTCGCGACGGATTCGCGCTATAGGCGCGCGGTGCGCGACCAGACGGGACGGGGCCCCGTGCGCTCAGCCCTGCATCACCTGCAGGACCTCGCTCATCGCCTCCGTCATCATCTCCTGCATGATCTCGCGCAGCGCCTTGTCGTTCGTCTCGAGCTTCGCCACCAGCTTCGACAGCACCGAGAAGTACGTCTCCTTCACCTCGGGGCTCATGGCACCGAGACGGCCGTCCATCGCCTTCACGAATCGCCGATGGGCGGCGACGATCAGGCGGTCGACGTCCTTCCCGAGCGGGTCCTGGCTCATGGGGCCGCGAGTATAGAGAGGCGTCTCGGAGCGATCAACGCAATCGCAGGTCTGCTGCTCGCGGCCGTTCCCGCCAGCGCTTCGCCCCTGCCGCCGTGGCTCCAGGTGAACGGGCGGCTCTACGGCCTCGCCATCGTCGACACCGGCGGCGGGCCGCGGCAGCGGCCCGAGGCGATCGGGTCCCTCGAGATCCAGGCGGCCCCCAGCCGCATGCTGCGCGGGTTGCTCGAGCTGCGCAGCCGGGTGGGCGGCCCCTTCGAAGGTGGTCCGGGACCGGGCCTCTACAACTTCGGCCACACCTTCCAGAACAACTCGCCGTCGCTCGAGGTGCGCCAGGCGTTCCTGGAATGGCGCGGCGGCCCCGCCGAGGTGCGCGCGGGAATCCAGACGGTCGCCTGGGGGAAGCTCGACGGGAGGCCCCCCACCGACGTCGTCAACCCGCGCGACTGGCACGATCCGCTGGTCGTGGACGAGTTCTTCGAGGAGCAGAAGATCGGCATCCCCGCGCTCCTCGGCACCTACTACCTGCCCGACGTCCCGCGCTTCGATCTGGGCGGATTGCGACTCGCGCTCGGGTGGCTGCCGTTTGCCGTCCCGCCGCGCCTGCCGCTCATCCTCGAGCGCTGGTTCCCGAGCGCGTTCGACGTTCCGTCCCGGCTGTGCGTCCCGTCGGCCGGCCTTCCGCCGGGGATCATGGCGGTCCAGGGGCGGTGCGGGCCGAACCAGCTGCGGGTGCTGAGCGACTTCGGCACCGCCAACCACCAGCCGCCGCGCACGTTCGAGGCGGGTGGCGTCGCGGCCCGGGTGAGCGGCACGTGGCACGGAGCCGACCTCGACCTCTACCACTACACCGGGCCCGAGACCGCGCCGGACGTCGCGCTCGATGCCGTGGTGTCGAGCCCGACGCTCGACCCCGTGGATGTCCGGGCGGCGGCCGCGCTCCGGCAGGAGCATCACGTCATGCACATGACCGGCGCCGACGTGGCCCTCGCGCTCGGCGACGTCACCGTGCGCGCCGAGACGGCGTGGTTCGTGAACCACTCCTACCTGCGCTCGGTGGCGGACGTCATCGCTCCGCTCACGGGACCCGCGGCGAAACCCATCGTCCAGCGCCTCGCGACGCAGATCGCGAACGGGAAGTCCCCCCGCGTTCCGCTGGGGCCGCTGTTCCCCGAGCTCGACTCGGTCGAGTGGGGCATCGGCGCCGATACGCTGTGGCGCGGGTTGCAGCCCCTGCTCCAGCTGAACCAGATCGTCATCCTGGGAAGCGCGCCCCGGCTCCTCATCGCCGATCCCGAGACGCAGCTGTCGGGCACGCTCCGCCGCCGCTTCGCGGACGATCGGGTCGAGGTGGAGGTCCGGGGGCTGTGGGAGCTCGAGCGCGGCGCGGTCTATCTCTTCCCGCGCGTGTCCTATCTCGTGCGCGAGGGGTTGTGGCTGCGCGCCGGCTACCTCGTGGTCACGGGGACGCGCAACTCCCTGCTCGGCCAGTTCCGTGATAACGACGAGGTGGTCTTCCAGGCCCGCATGACCTTCTGATGCCCGTGCATCCCGACGTCGTCCCCATCGTCCTGTGCGTCCCGCGGCACGAGGTCGCCTACGTCAAGTTCGTCTTCGAGTCGTACGAGGGCGTCGCCGTGACCCGCACTCTCGACCGCCACGCCGCGCACGTCGTGGTGCTGGTCGCGCCCGACTTCGCCGCCGATGCCCGGCGGGTGATCGAGGCGCTGCACGCGGAGGGCGTCTGCGAGGAGATCGAGCCGCCCGCCGGCTTCGGAGGGGACTGGCTGGGACCCGAGCCCGACGACGGATCGTCGTGAGCGGGTCGCGGCGCGCGGTCAGGCTGCGGGCGCCTCGTCCTCGGGCTCGGAGGTCTCCGCGCCCGCCGCCGGGCGGGCGACCAGGTACGCGATCCCGATGCTCAGCGCGTAGAGCAGGAGCAGCGGCGTCGCCATCAGGAGCTGCGAGGCCACGTCCGGACCCGGCGTCAGCACCGCCGCGACGATGAAGATGACGACGATGGCATAGCGCGCGGCCCCGATCATCATCTTGTGGGTGACGAGCCCGATGCGGGCGAGGAAGAACGTCACCACCGGCAGCTCGAAGGTCACGCCGAAGGCGAGCAGCATGCGCGAGGTGAAGGTGAGGTATTCGCTGACGCGGATCTGCGGGGAGATGCCGATCGAGGTGAACTCCTCCAGGAAGAAGTGGAAGGCGACCGGGAAGACGGCGTAGTAGCAGAAGGCGGCGCCCGCGATGAAGAAGAACGAGGCGGCGAGCGAGAAGGGCAGGGCGACGCGGCGCTCGCGCTCGTAGAGTCCGGGGGCGACGAACTGCCAGGCCTGGTAGAAGACCGCGGGGCTGGCCACGAAGACGCCGGCGACCGCGGATACCTTCAGCTTGGTGAAGAACGCGTCGGTGACGCCGGTGCCGATGACGAGCGCCTGCTCCGGCCGGATCGCCTGCAGGGGACGGATGAGAAACGCCACCAGAGGCTCGGCGAAGCCGTAGCAGGCGGCGAAGCCGACCGCGACGGCGAGCAGGCCGCGTATGAGCCGCGTGCGCAGCTCGTCCAGATGCGCGGTGAGCGGCATCCGCACATCGGCCTCGGCTCCCATGGCGTGGACGGAGGGAGCGGCTCAGGCGCGGCCGCTCGGCTCGCGGGGCGCTGCCGGGCCCTCGGGCGTCGCTGCGGTCGCCGGATCGTTCGGGACCGTCGCGGGCGGCGGCGCGGACTTGGTGCGCACGCGACGCTCGGTATCCTCGTCGAGCCGGACCTGGGCCTGGAACTCGTCCATGATCTCGCTCGACTGGCGGCGGAACTCGGCCATCGCCTTGCCGAGCGTGCGGGCCACCTCCGGGAGGCGCTTCGGCCCGAGCACGATCAGCGCGATCACGAGAATCACGACCAGCTCGGGCATGCCGACGCCGAACATCGAGCCGAGCGTAGGTCAAGGACCAGAGGGTGTCAATTTGACGGTGTGCGGGATTCGCGAGCGTCTGGTAGAACTCCGTCATGGCGGGAGGCACGGGTCTCGTCCTCGACGAGCGCATGCTCGCGCACGACCCCGGCCGCGGACACCCCGAGCGTCCCGACCGCTTGCGCGCGCTGCGCCACCATCTCGGCGCGGCGCCGTCGTTGGTGCACATCGGCGCCCGGCCGGCCTCCGAGGACGAGCTCCTCCTGGTGCACACCCCGTCGCTGGTCGAGCAGATCGCCGCCACTGCCGGTCGGCAGTGCGTGGTGCTCGATCCCGATACGCGCACCTCGCCCGGCTCCTGGGACGCCGCGCGGCTGGCCGCCGGCGGCCTGATCGACCTGTGCGAGGCGGTCCGCGCCGGCCAGGTCCAGAACGGGATCGCGCTGGTCCGCCCTCCCGGTCATCACGCCGAGCGTGAGCGCGCGATGGGGTTCTGCCTGTTCAACAACGTCGCGATCGCGGCGGCGCATCTGCGCTCGCGCGGCGTGCGCCGCGTCGCCATCGTCGACTGGGACCTCCACCACGGCAACGGCACGCAGCACGTCTTCGAGCGTGATCCCGACGTGCTGTACGTCTCGACGCATCAGTATCCCTTCTATCCGGGGACCGGCGCGGTCGACGAGGTGGGCGAGGGAGCGGGGGCCGGGCGTACGCTCAACCTGCCGTTCCCGGCGGGCTTCGGCGATCACGAGTTCGCGCGCGCGTTCGACGAGGTGATCGTGCCCGTCTGCCGCCAGTTCGCCCCCGAGTTCGTGCTCGTCTCGGCGGGATTCGACTGCGACCTGCGCGACCCGCTCGGCGGCCTGTCGGTGACGCCGGCGGGCGTGGCTGCCATGGCCCAGGCCTGCATCGAGCTGGCGGAGGAGTGCGCGAGCGGCCGGCTCGTGGCGGTGCTCGAGGGCGGCTACGATCTCGAGGCGATCTGCGACGGCGTCGACGTCGTGCTCGCGACCCTGCGGGGCGGCCGTGGCGAGCCAAGCCTCGTCACCGGCGATGCTCGCCGGATCGATCCCCTGATCGAACGGGTGCGGGTCGCCCAGGCGGCCTACTGGCGGCTGTGACGCCGGTAGCCGCGCCGGCCGGTGCGCGCGACCTCAGAAGCCGCTCTGGTCGTCGCCGTGACGCCCGCGCGGAGCGTCCAGCTCGTCCGGCGAGATCTCCTTATCGGTGCCCCCCTCCTGCCGATCGGCCCGAGCGGCGCGCCGGGCAATGCGCCGCAGGTGCCGGGTGCGCGGCTTCGCGCCGACGTCGTCGTCCGCGGAATCGACGCGCGAGGCGCTCGCGACGTGCACTCCGCTCGGAACCGGGAACCGTACCACCGGCCTGCCGTCCAGCGCCTTCCGCATGAAGCTGGCCCAGATGGGTGCGGCGGCATGGCCGCCCGTGGCCCACGAGCCGAGCGAGCGCTCGGAGTCGTAGCCCACCCACACCCCGGCCAGGAGGTCTGGCGTGAAGCCGATGAACCAGGCATCGCGCGTGTCGTTCGTGGTCCCAGTCTTGCCTGCGGCCGGGCGGCCGATGTTGGCGTGGCCCGCCGCCGTGCCGTGCTCCACGACGGCCTGGAGCATCGTCGTGAGCTGGTAGGCCTTCTCGGCGTCGAGGATACGCTCGAAGTGCGGTCGTGTCCCATCGAAGTCGAGCGGATGCCCGTCGCGGTCCGTGACGTTGGTGATGAAGGTGGTGTCGAAGCGCTTCCCGAGCGTCGGGAAGATGCCATAGGCGCGGACGAGCTCGAGGGGAGTGACCTCGACGGCCCCCAGCGCGATGGCCAGGTGGCGCGGGAAGGGACGGACGAAGCCGAAGCGGCCGAGGAAGTCGCGCGTGTAGTCGAGCCCGATGCCGTGGACCAGCCGCACCGAGACCGTGTTGAGCGAGAACATGAGCGCCGTGCGCAGCTGGACCGGCCCGTTGTAGTGTCCCCCGAAGTTCTTCGGCGACCAGCGCTTGCCGCCCGGGCCGCCCGGGAACGAGATCGGCGCGTCGAGGACCACCGACGACGGCCCGTAGCCGCGATTGAACGCGGCCGCGTAGATGAGCGGCTTGATCGCAGAGCCCGGCTGGCGCCGTGCCTGGGTCACGCGATTGAACTGGCTGCGCTCGAAGGAATACCCGCCCACGATTGCCTTCACCTGTCCGGTGTACGGATCGATCGCGACGAGGGCGCCCTCCAGCTGGGGATCCTGGTCGAGGGCGAAGCGGATCGTGTTGTTGTCGCCGGTCTCCCGCCCGGTCACCGTGACGACGTCGCCGGGACGGAACGCGGAGGGCAGGAGATGACGCTGGCCGATCTGCAATGCCTTGGCCGGGACTTCGGCCGTCTCCCAGCCGGTGCGCACCTTGAGCCCGTTCTTACCCACCTCGGTCACGACCGCGTTGCGGTGGCTCGCGTCGGCGGACCCGACCTCGGCTTCGCGCTTGAGGAAGGCGTCGACCTTGTGAGGGGAGACGCGCCGCAGGCTCCCGCGAAAGCCCTGCTGCCGATCGAGGTTCCGCACGCCCTGCTTGAGCGCGTCCTCGGCGAGCTGCTGCATCTGGAGATCGACGGCCGTGGTGACGCGCAACCCGAGCTGCGCGGCCGCGGTCCCGCCGTAGTGCTCCTCGAGCAGCCGGCGCACGTGCTCCACGTACCACGGCGCGGCGGTGTAGGTGGTCGCCGCCGCGCGATGCGCCGGCTGGATGTCGATCTCCTCGGCGAGCGCCTCCTGGTACTCCTCGTCGGTGATGAACTTCTCGATCCGCATGCGCCCCAGCACGTAGTGCTGGCGCGCGCGCGCCGCCTTCAGGCGGCGCTGCGGATCGTACTCCGTCGGGCGCTGGGGCAGGCCCGCCAGGAGCGCGGCCTGGGCGATGGTGAGGTCCTCGACGTCGACGTCGAAGAACGTGCGCGCCGCCGCCTGCACGCCGTACGCGCCGGCGCCGAAGTAGATCTGATTCAGGTAGAGGTAGAGGATGTCGTCCTTGCTGAGCTTGTTCTCGAGGCGCAGCGAGAGGATGACCTCCTTCAGCTTGCGCTCGTAGCGACGCTCGGGGGTCAGCAGCAGCGTCTTCACGACCTGCTGCGTGATCGTGCTGCCGCCCTGCACCACGCGCTTGTTGGCCAGGTTCATGATGAAGGCGCGGGCGATGCCGAAGGGATCGACGCCAGGATGGCGATAGAAGTCGGCGTCCTCGGCGGCCAGGAAGGCCTGGCGCACGTGGTTCGGGACGTGGTCCAGCGGGACCATGTAGCGGCGCTCGACGTAGAACTCGCCGAGCATGGTGCCGTCTTCCGCGAAGACCTGCGTGGTGGTGGGCGGCTGGTAGCTGAGGAGCTGATCGACGGGCGGCAGGTCCTGGGTGATCTCGCGATACACCACGTACCCGACCGCTCCCACCGCCACCACACCGGCCACCAGGAGGGTGCCGACGACGCGCCGGAGCCTTCGCGCCCACCCGGATTTCTTCGCCATGAAGCGGCGTGAGGGTACCGAGCCGGGACCCGTCGAGCAAGCGAGGCGGTCGACAGGCAGCGTTCGAACCTATAGGGGCTCCCGATTCGTGAGCTGGCCGGAACCATGGTGAAGGTCGACTTCCTGGATCTGCGTGCCCAGGACGCCGAGGTGGGGGCCGCCGTCCGTGCCGCCGTGGCCGAGGTTCTCGCCGACCAGCGGCTCGTCCTCGGACCGCATCTCGAGCGCTTCGAGGCCGGGATGGCGGCGTACACGGGCGTGCCACACGCGGTCGGCGTGGCCTCCGGGACCGATGCGCTTGCGCTCGGCCTGGCCGGGCTCGGGGTCGGACCGGGGACCCGTGTCCTCGCCCCCGCCTTCAGCTTCTTCGCCACCGCCAGCACGATCGTGCGGCTCGGCGCCCGGCCGGTCTTCGCCGACGTCGATCCGCGCACCCTCACCCTCGATCCGGACGCCGCGGCCGACGCGCTGGCCCGGGCCGACGGCCCGGTGGCGGGGATGGTGCCGGTCCACCTCTTCGGCCGTCTGGCGCCCATGCCGGCGCTCGAGGAGCTCGCGCGGCGGCACGGACTCTGGATCCTCGAGGATGCCGCGCAGGCGGTCGGCGCCCGGTCGGGCGATCGCCGCGCCGGCGCCTTCGGGCGCGCCGGCGTCCTCTCCTTCTATCCCACGAAGAACCTGGGAGGCATCGGCGACGGAGGGATGCTGCTCACCGCCGACGAGGCGCTCGCCGCGCGCGTCCGGCGCGATCGCAATCAGGGCCAGGTCGCGCCCTACGTCCACGAGAGCGTCGGTCTGTGCTCGCGACTCGACGCCGTGCAGGCCGCGGCGCTCGATGCCAAGCTCCCGCACCTCGACGCCTGGAACGAGCGCCGACGCACGGTTGCGACCTGGTACGCGGCCCACTGCCGGGCCCGGGGGCTCGCCGGCGTCGCCGGCGCGCCGCTGGTGCTCCCCGAGCCGGCCGGAGAGGCGCACGTGTTCCACGTCTACACCGTCCGGGCGCGGCACCGGGATGCGCTCGAGCGCCACCTCGCCGCCGACGGCATCGGGACGCAGGTGTACTATCGCGTGCCGCTGCACCGCCAGGCGCCGCTCGCCGCCTGCGCCGAGGCGCCGGCCGGGCTGCCGGAAACGGAGCGTGCGGCCGCGGAGGTCTTGGCGCTCCCGCTCTACCCGCAGCTCACCGAGCCGCAGGTGGTGCGCGTCGTCGACAGCATCGCGGCCTTCTATCGCGCCGGTGGTGCGGATTGTGGCTAGCGGGGGCGCCGGCTAAGATCGCTCGCGCCATGAAGGCCGAGACCCGCAAGCCCGCGGCGGGCGCCAAGCGCGATGCGCCGGTCGCGGAGGGCGAGGGTCGCAGTCACGGCTTCACGGTCCTCGAGGCGGTGACCGAGGCGAGCGAGCACTCGGAGGATCTCCAGGAGACCCTGCAGCACATCGTCGAGGTGATCGCCCGGCGAACCAGTACCGACGTGTGCTCCATCTATATCCTCGAGGCGCGCGTGCAGCGCCTCACCCTGCGCGCCAGCACGGGCCTCGTCCGCAGCGCCGTCGGCAAGGTCATGATGAGCGTGGGCGAGGGCCTCACCGGCATGGTCATCGAGAAGCTCGAGCCGGTGATGGCGGTGGACGCCATGTCGCACCCGCGCTTCAAGTTCTTCCCGGAAACGGGGGAGGAGCGCTACCACTCCTTCCTGGGCGTCCCGATCCTCGAGCGCGGCACGGCGCTCGGCGTGCTCGTCGTGCAGACGCTCCGGCGACGGAAGTTCTCGGGCGGCGAGGTCCGGCTCCTGCGTGCCATCGCGGCGCAGCTCGCGGGCGTGCTGGTGCAGGCGCGGCTGGTGGAGGATCTGCACAGCAAGGAGCAAGAGCGCCGCGAGTACAAGCGCCGCATGGTCGGCGCGATGAAGCGCCTGCACACGTACGAGAACCGGATCGAGGCCGAGACACCGGCCCGGCGGAGGAACCGCGAGGGCCGGCTGAACGGCCTGCCGGCGGCGCCGGGCTTCGGGCGCGGCCGGGCGCACCTCCTGCAGCCGCCGGTCAGCTTCGCGGCGATCGAGGAACGCCGCACGGACGACGTCGCCGCCGAGCGCATGCGCTTCCAGCGTGCGCTGACGGAGTCGATCCGCGAGCTGGAGGCGCTCAAGGTCCGGTTGGCGCGACGGCTCCCCGAGTTCGACGGCGCCATCATCGACACGCACCGCATGATGCTCGAGGACCGCGGCTTCAGCGGCAAGGTCGAGGCCCACATCAAGGGCGGCCAGGTCGCCGAGGCGAGTCTCAAGCGCGTGGTGGACGAGTACGTCGCGCGCTTCGCGGAGATGCACGACGAGTACCTGAGCGAGCGCGCGGCCGACGTGAAGGACGTCGGCCTGCGCCTGCTGCGAAACCTGCTCGGCGTCGAGGAGGCGGAGCGCACGCTGGACCGCGACACCGTGCTCGTCGCCGAGGAGATCACCCTCTCCGACCTCGGCCTGATCGACCACGAGCACCTGAACGGCATCGTGCTGATGACCGGGGGGGTCACCTCGCACGCGTCCATTCTCGCCAAGTCGTTCGAGATCCCGACCGTGGTCGGGGCCCAGCCGATCGCCGCGGAAGAGGTGCACGAGGGCGACCAGCTGCTCGTCGACGGCAACTCCGGCGTGGTCTTCTTGAACCCCCCGACGGAGGTCGTACGCGAGTACGATCGACTCGATCGCGAGTATCGTGCCTTCAACCGCGAGCTCGAGCCGCTGCGGGGGCTGTCCGCCGAGACCACCGACGGCCGCCGCGTCAACCTCTATGCCAACATCGGCCTCATCGGCGACCTCGTCTTCGTCCACCGGCACGGAGCCGACGGCATCGGGCTCTATCGCACCGAGTTCCCCTTCCTCACCTATCGCGACTTCCCGGACGAGGAGGAGCAGGTGTTGCTCTACGCCCGGGCGGTGCGCGGCATGGAGGGCAAGCCGGTCACCATCCGCACGCTCGACATCGGCGCCGACAAGTACCCCGCCTACCTGAACCTGGCGCGGGAGGAGAATCCGTTTCTCGGCTGGCGCTCGATCCGCATCTCGCTCGAGATGCCCGAGCTCTTCAAGACCCAGATCCGCGCCATCCTGCGCGTCGGCACGCTCGGGCGCGTACGCCTGCTCCTGCCGATGATCTCCGGCCTGGAGGAGATCCGGCGCGCCAAGGAGCTCATCGAGGAGGCGAAGGGTGAGCTGCGCCGGCAAGGGCAGGACTTCGATCCCAGCGTGCCGATCGGCATGATGATCGAGGTCCCGTCGGCCGTGTCCCTCGCGTCACATCTCATCCGCGAGGTGGACTTCTTCTCCATCGGCACAAACGACCTGATCCAGTACCTGCTCGCCGTCGACCGCAACAACTCGCGGGTGGCAACGCTCTACGAGCCGCTGCATCCCGCCGTGCTGCAGGCGATCCACGACACGGTCCAGGCCGCGAAGGGAGCGGGCAAGTGGGTGGGCATGTGCGGCGAGATGGCGTCCGACCCGCTGTGCACCGTCGTGCTGCTCGGACTCGGGCTCGACGACCTGTCGATGGGGCCCTTCTTCATCCCGGTGGTGAAGCGCATCATCCGCTCGGTGCCCTACGCCGCGGTCCGGGCCCTGGCGCGCGACGTGCTCGGGCTGTCCACCGTGAAGGAGGTCAAGGGATACCTCTTCGACGGAATGCGCAGCCTCGGCATCCTCGAGCTGATGGAGATGTACCACTGACCCCGCCGGGAGGAAGCGCGCAGGTGTCCAGCTCTCGTCTCGTTCCCACCCTCGCCGGCCTCGTAACCGCCGCGCTCGCCGTCGCGACGCCGGCGCTCGCCTTCGACGGAGCCATGCCGGTGCCCGTGCCGGGGCCGTTCCACATCTTCGCTCCCGGCCCGAAGAGACTCCGACTCGAGGGACCGACGGCCAACCCGAGCTCGATCGGCGACTTCGACGGTACGGTCGCGCTCGTCTACCTGAAGGGGCGCGCCACGGGCGGTGACGGGCATCGCTTCCTCATGGTGAACGACATGCGCGTCATGACGGGCGCGTACCGGTCCGCCGACGGCTCGCAGCATCGCGGCACCTTCGCGTTCGTTTGAATCGATCTCTTCGAGCCCGGTTCGGGCTCGCGAGTGCACGACTTCACCGGGGGCATCGCGCAGTCGGGTCTCGTCTGGACGGTGCCGCTCGCGGACGACGCGGTGGTGACGAGCCACGGTGGCAAGCGGCTGGACGTCTCGGTGCACGACCTGGCGGTGATCGACTCCACCGGCGCGCCTGCGCTCGACGTGCCGGCCACGGTGAGCTTCCAGATGACCTGGCGGGCGGCGGGCCCGGCGCGGCGTGCCGGCAAGGGGACCGCGGTGCCGCCGACCGATCCCCAGGGCTTCCTCGGCCGGCTCGCGAGCGCCCGGGCGCGCGGCACCTTCTCCGGGACGGCGGGCTCCTTCACCTTCCAGTCGGCGGCGAAGCCGCAGCGGACGATCTTCGGGGTGCTCGGGACGGAGCAGGCCGGCGCATTGCTGCCCGGGACGGTGACGTGCGGAGCGTGCGCGGGCGCGCCGGTGCCGCACGACCCGTGGTGAGCGGTCGAGACCGCGCGCGCCGTCACACCCCGGGGGCGATCGCCTCGAGCTCGAGGCCGCGGGTCTCCGGCAGGAAGACGCTGCCGGCGGCCGCCAGGAGGCCGGCGCCCGCGACCAGCGTGAGCGCCGAGCCGATGCCGCCGACGCGCGGCGCGAGGGCGCCGGCGAGCCCGAGGCCGGCGATGCCGCCGAGGGTGGCGGCGGCCGAGAGCCACGCCGACGCGGTGGCGCGCCACGCCGTCGGGAAGAGCTCCGTCGCCCAGGCGCGCAGCACCGCGGTCTTGCCGGACTGGCAGAAGACCATCGCCGCGAAGCCGGGCCAGAGCGCCGCCGGACCGAGCTGGAAGAAGATCGCCTCCGCGATGCTGAGGCCGATCAGGAAGACGACGGCGCAGGGCCGGCGCCCGAGCCGGTCGGCGAGCGCGCCGCCGATCCACCAGCCGGGCAGCCCGAGACCGCCGGCGATGATGATCATCGCGCTGGTGGCGGCGGGCGACCAGCCGTGGTCGGTGATCGGCACGTAGGCGCTGAAGGCGAAGCCGGCGACGTCGTAGCTCATGGCGAGGAACGCGACCGCGACCGCGACGGCCATCCGCCCGTGATAGCGCGATGGCAGCCGCCCGCGTGCGGCACGTCCCCCGGCGGTCCAGCGCCGGCTCTCCGGCAGGGCGCGGCGAAGAAACGGCAGCGTGGCGAGCGGCACCAGGTTGGCGACGAAGAGCCCGCGCCATCCGCCCGGGACGAGCTGGATGCCTGCCAGCGCGAGCCCGCCGAGGCCGGCGCCGAGCTGGTTGACGAAGCCGAGCACGCCCTGGGCGATGCCCCGGCGGGCGGCCGGCATCTCCTCGGTCGCGATGACGGCCGCCGTGGTGAGCGCCCCCTCCTGGAACATGCGCGCCGCCGCCTGCCAGGCGACGAACGCCGGCAGCGCGTGCGCGAGTCCGGTGAACGCCCCGAGCGTGGCATAGCCCGCGATGCAGGCGAGGAGCACGTTGCGTCGCCCGACGGCGTCGGCCAGCCGGCCGAGGATGATCACGCCGAGCGCGCCGGCCGCGATCAGCGCGAGCGCGAAGGAGAGCGCGGACGAGCTCGCGTCGAGGTCGCGTCCGATCGCGGCGAGCGCGATGCTCGGGACGGAGCGCCCGTAGCCCTCGAAACAGATCGCCAGGCCGAGCAGCGCCAGCAGGCGCCTTTCCCCACCGTCCACCGTGCCGCCACTAGGAGCGCGACCCGAGACTTCGTCTCGGGTCGGAAAAAGAGGCGAGCGTGTGGCGTTCGGCGGATCCCGCGGACGCCCTGCCGCGGCCGGCGAAGCCGGCGCGGCAAAACGTGGCACGCCCGAGACGGTGGCTCAATCGCTCCTGCGCCGCCCGCAAGCCTGCCGTCTCCGCTCCAGGGTCGCGCTCCGGAACGTCTGCCGCGCCGGCTTTGCCGGCCGCGGCACGACGGCCGCACTGTTCATCAAGCTTCATTCTCGCTCTCCATCCCGACCCGAGACGGAGTCTCGGGTCGCTCTCCTAGCGCCCGTGCGCGATGCGTGCAACGCGCGCGCGCCCGCGCACCGGTGCACGGGACCGCCGATGCGTGAGGATTGGACAGGATGGCGAGCGGATTGTAGAGAGCCCAGCCATGTCGGGTGGGTGGTGGGCGCGGGTCGCGTCGCTGGCGGCGCTCCTCGGGATGCTCGCCGGCTGCCGTGGAACGGGTCCGCGTGGCGTCCCGCCTTCGGACGACCGCTGGCTCGTGGTGTGGGCCGGCGATGCGGACCGCCGCCATTCCGACTTCCTCGCGATCATCGACCCGGGCGGGAAGGTCGTACGCACCATTCCCGTCAAGTCCGCGGGCAACGAGCCGCAGGACGTCAACTCGGACCTGCGACGCGACCAGCACGTCTTCGCCACCGGCGCGCTCACCAACCGCACCTTCGTCTTCGACCTCCACGATCCCCGCGAGGGCACGCTGGTGCGCATCGACGACCCGGGCACGAGCCGTCCGCTGGCCGGCCCGCGCGGCGTGACGAGCATCCCCGGCGGCCGCGTCGTGATCGCGTGCGCCGACGAGGCCGGCTACCGCGGCGAGCCGCGCGAGGTGGTTCGGTCCGCCGGCGGTCTGCGGGTCCTGGGCGACGACGGCCGCTTCGTGAAGGACGTGCCGGCGAGCGGCGACGCGGCCAAGGGCTTCATCGTGGCACCTGCCGGGGTCGCGGTGCAGCCGTCGCTCAGACGCCTCGTGACCACCAGCGAGGGGCACGGCTTCACGTCCACCGCGCAGACCGAGCTGATCCCGGGCATCTCCATCCAGCTGTGGTCCCTCCCCGGACTCACCTTCGAGAAGCACGTCGTGCTCGAGGCCGGCCCGCGCGGCGACGAGAACCTCGGACCGCGCACGCCCGTCTTCCTGCGGCGGAAGCCCGTCCTGCTGGTCAACACGCGCCAGGGCGGCGCACTGTACGTCTCCGACACCATGGACCTGCCCGATCCGGTCTTCCGCCTGGCCTACGACTTCGGGGCGAGCTCGCTGCCCGGTGGCGCCGCCGTCACACCCGACGATCGCTTCTACGTGACCGCGCTCGCCGGGACCCACCGCGTCGTGGTCCTGGCGCTGAACAAGATCCTGGCTCCGCGCGAGGTCTCCTCGGTGCGTCTCGATCAGGTGTCGGGTGGCGGTGAGGACGGCACGCGCCGCGGCGGCCCGAGCGCGCTCGCGATGAGCCAGGACGGCACGCGCATCGCCGTCGCCGACTACACGGCGGACGTTCCCGGCTACCATGCCGACGGCGACCGCCGCGTCTACGTGCTGCGACTCGATCCCGGCACGGGCCGCCTGCGGGTGGACAACTCCTTCCGCGACGAGGAAAGCGGTGCGGTGGGCGTCGAGTTCGACCGCGGCGCGTGGCCGCACGGCAAGACCGGCCCCGCGCGCCCCCACGGCCTGCTCTTCATCTCCGGAGGTTGAGGCATGGCCCCGCCGTCGGTGCGCCCGCTCGAGGAGCGGGACGTCGAGCGCGCAGGCGACGTCAACTTCGTCGCCTTCCACGACGTTGCCCTCCGGCACGGGCTCCGGCCGGTCGTGACGACGCCGGCCGAGGCGCGCAGCTACCTGCGTCACCTGCTCGCCTTCGACCCGATGGGTGGGCTGGTGGCGGACCAGAACGGCGACATCGTCGGGATGGCGTGGGTCCATCCGCGGGGTCCCGTCGCCACCATCGGACCGGTGGCGGTCGACCCCCGGCTCCAGGGACGGGGCATCGGCCGCCGCCTCGTCGAGAGCTGCATCGAGCTGGCCGGTCCGCGCACGCCCCAGGTGCGCCTCGTGCACGAGAGCTTCAACGCCTCGTCGCTGGCGCTCTACCTCCGCACCGGCTTTCGCGTCGTCGCACCGCTCTGCGAGTTCGAGCTGCCGGCCGGCCAGCGCGTCGGCGCTGCCTCGCCGAGCGGGGTGCGGCTGCGGGCCGCGACCGACGCGGACCGCACGCGGCTCGTCGAGCGCGACGGCCGCGCCTTCGGGGCGCCGCGGCCGCAGAGCGTCGACCTCTATCTCCGCCGCGGGCGCGTGCTGGTCGCCGAGCGCGGCAAGACGCTCGCGGGCTACGCCTTCGGCATCGCGTTCGGCACCCTCGGCTATCTGGGCTCGGCCGCGGCGGACGACGGCGACGTCGTGCTGGAGCTGCTGGCCGCCCAGGCCGGCGAGCTCGGCGGCGCGGCGGTGACGCTGCGCACCCTCGTGCCCGCCGCCGACCGGCGCCTGGTCGACGGGCTGCTCGGCCTCGGCTTCCGTGTCTTCCGCGCCTGCCACTACATGGTGCGCGGCGGCGGCACGGCGCCCCCGCCCAACTACGTGCTGATGAACGGGGACATGATGTAGCCCCGCTCAGGGGAGCGGGCTCACGTCCACCGCGACCGTCATGGTGTGCTCGCCGCCGCCCAGCACGACCCCGCGCAGCGGGCTCACGTCGCCGTAGTCGCGTCCCCAGGCGACCGTGACGTGCTGGTCGCTGGGCACGAGGTCGTTGGTGGGATCGACGTCGAGCCACCCCGCGTCGCCGAGCCACACCGAGAGCCACGCGTGCGAGGCGTCGGCCCCCACCAGGCGCGTCGCGCCCCGGGGCGGGGTGGTGAGGATGTAGCCGCTCACGTAGCGGGCGGCGAGGCCGAGCGCGCGCAGGCACGCGATCTCGAGGTGGGCGAAGTCCTGGCACACGCCCCGGCGCTCGCGCAGCACCTCCGCCACGGGTGTCGCGACGCTGGTCGCGTCGGGGTCATAGGCGAAGCCGTCGTGGATCCGGGTCGTGAGCGCCAGGACGGCGTCCACGAGCGGGCGTCCCGGCGGAAACGACTCGGCGGCCCAGGCGAGCACCTCGGGCTCGATCTCGACGTGCGGCGACTCGAAGGCGAACTGGTACGCGGCGAGCACCTCGGCGTCGCGGTCGGTACGCAGCCGAGCCCGCACCGCCTCCCACGGCGGCGTCGCACCGGGTGCCTCGGCGGGCATCACCTCGACGTCGCTCTTGGCGGTGACGGTGAGCTGGCGATGGGGCTCCTGGAGCGCCACGAAGTGCACCTGGTTGCCGAAGAAGTCGACCTGGGGCGCGAGCACGGACGGCGTCGGATCGACCCGCAGCTGCGCCCGCCGCGTGCGCTGCCGGCCGCCGCTGCGAGGCGTCAGCCGCAGCTCGTTGTGACAGACCGAGGCGGGCTCCTCGTAGCGATACGTGGTGACGTGGGTCACGCGGTAGGTCATCCGACGCCTCCCAGCCGGTGCGACGGCTGCGCGTGGCTCAGGTAGCTGCGGGTGATGGTGTCGGAGAGCGCCACGAGATCGGTCGCGAAGCTCTGCAGGGCCTCGTCGAGCCGCGTCCGCGTTCCCTGCCGTCCGGGCTCGCACAGGTCCTCGACGTCCAGCAGGCGGACGCGGGTGAGGATGGCGAGCGCGAGGCGCTCCTCGCGGCTGCGTACCGGACGCGACTCGTCGCGCGGCAGCCGGCGGACGTGGGCGTCGAGCGCGGCGAGCTGGAAGGCGAGCGCGCGCGGGTTGGTCTCGTCGAGCAGCAGGAGATCGAGCACGGGCGCGAGCTGGAGGCTGCCCAGGTAGCGACGGCGGTAGGTGATCGACACGTCGCCCACCTCGAGCAGCGCTTCGAGCAGGGGCTCGATCGCCGCGTGCGGCCCGACCAGCGTGCTGCGCAGCAGGGAGGTGAGATGGGCCGCGCGTTCGATGCGCCGCCCCATGTCGGCGAAGCGCCAGCCCTGGCCGCGGGTCATGCTCTCGACGCCGAGCCCGCTGAAGGCCGCGAGCGTGAGCGTGAGCCGGTTCAGCCCGTCGAGCGCGGCGCCGAGCCCGAGGCGGCCGGGGGGCAGCGCCTGGTCGAGCTGGCCGAGCACGCGCCAGGTATCGGAGGAGATCTGGTCGCGCACCACGGCGCCGAGGCGCTGCGCGGCGGCGATCGTGGCGCGGAGCGTGCGCGCCGGACTCTGCTCCTGCACGAAGGCGAGCAGCGCGGGCTCGCTCACGCTGCGCGTCCCGGAAGGATCCACCACGACGAAGCTCGGCTCGACCCGGCTCTGGACTGCCAGGGCCTGGGCGAGCGCGGGGAGGTCGAGCGGCTCGCCACCGCCGGAAGCGTCGGCGAGCCGGGACAGGATGCTGCGCAGCAATCGCGCGGTGCCTTCCGCGCGCTCGACGTAGCGGCCGAGCCAGAAGAGGTTGTCGGCCACGCGGCTCGGCAGCTCGGCGCCGCTGCGCGACAGCTCGAGCGGGGCGCCCGCCGGACGGAGCAGGGTGAGCGGGCTCACCGGGCCCTCGGACAGCACCCAGGTGTCCTTGCTGCCGCCGCCACGCTGCATGGAGACGACGAGCGAGTCGCGCGAGCTGGCGGCGCGGGTGAGGCCGCCCGGCATGGCGAGATAGCCGCCGTCGCGCGCGACCAGGTAGGTGCGCAGCACGATCTGCCGGGGCTCGACGCGCTCGCCGCACCACACCGGGGCGGTCGAGAGGGCCACCTGCTCCTGGGCGACGAAAGCGTAGGGCCGCTGGCGCATGCGCGCGATCAGCGCCTCACGCGCCTCCGTGGCGAGATGGGCGCCGAAGACCGGCTCGAAGCCGCTGCCCGGGAAGGCCGGCTTCACCACCAGGCGATCGAGGTTCGCGATCACGTGCTCGAGCTCGCGCGCCTGGCCGCACCACCACGTCGCCACCGACGGGATGCGCAGCTCCTCGCCGAGCAGGTGGCGGCAGAGGCCCGGCAGGAACGGGAGCAGGGCGGCAGTCTCGACCAGGCCACTGCCGAGGGCGTTCGCCACCGCGACGTTGCCGGCGCGGACCGCCTGCAGCAGGCCGGCGACCCCGAGCGACGACGCGCTTCTCAGGCTCAGCGGATCGCAGAAGTCGTCGTCGAGGCGCCGCAGCACGACGTCGACCGGCTGGAGGCCGCCGAGAGTCTTCAGGAACACCGCCTGGCCGCGCACCGTCAGGTCCGCGCCCTCCACCAGCGTGTAGCCGAGGTAGCGGGCGAGGTAGGCGTGCTCGAAGTAGGTCTCGTTGTAGGCCCCCGGCGTGAGCAGCACGATGCGGGGGTTCTCCCGATGCCGGGGCGCCAGCGCGCGCAGGGTCTCGCGCAGGGCGCCGAAGAAGCCTGCGAGCCGCTGCACCCGGCACTCGCGGAACAGCTCGGGGAGCGTCCGCGAGAGCACGATGCGGTTCTCCAGCGCGTACCCGGCTCCCGAGGGTGCCTGGGTGCGATCGGCGAGCGCCCACCAGCGTCCGTCCGGGGCGCGCGCGAGATCGACGGCGAGCAGATGCAGCCAGCACGCGTCCGGGACGGCGACGCCGTGGCAGGGACGGAGGAATCCGGGGTGCGCCCAGAGCAGCTCGGCGGGCAGGAGCCCGTCGTGCAGGAGCCGCTGCGGGCCGTAGAGGTCGGCGAGCACGAGGTTCAGCAGCAGGGCTCGCTGCGCGAGCCCCGCCTCCAGGGCACGCCACTCGTCCGCTGCGAGGAGGAGGGGCAGCGGATCGAGCTCCCACGGCCGATCGGCGCCGCGCGGGTCGCCGTAGACGTTGTAGGTGACGCCGTTCTCCCGGAGCAGCCGCCGCGCCTGCTCCCAGCGGCGCGCCATCTCCTGCGGGCCGAGCTGGCCCAGCGAGGTCGCGAAGCGCGCCCAGTGCGGCCGGGGAGTGTCGGGGGCAACGAGCAGCTCGTCGTGCACGTCGACCTCGGCCGGAAGCGCGTAGGCGAGCCAGGAGCGGCCACCTCCCGGCGCCGCTGGCGGAGCGGGTCGACCGCTCGCAGAGCTCATCAGAGCGGGGGTATGCCCGAAGCGACGTTCACTGTCGACCCGAGACTGTGTCTCGGGTCGAAGGGGAAGGCGAGCGTGTGGCGCTCGGTGGATCGAGCGACCGCGGCACGACGTCCGCACTATTTACCGGCCCTCATTGCTCGCTGTCCGGGCTCGACCCGAGACGAAGTCTCGGGTCGCACGACCCGGGCGGGAAGACCGCTGCCACCGGGAGACCGAGGGCACGGGCCAGGGCGAGCGCGGTGGCCACCGTAGGCAGCGCGCGTCCGTTCTTCACCTGGTTCACGTAGGCGCGATCGAGACCGGCGCGGGCGGCGAGCTCGACGTCCGTCCAGCTGCGCTCGGCGAGCAGCCGGACTAGGGCGTTGCGCGTCAGCGCCGGCACCGTCGGCCCCGGAGCGGCTCCGCCAGGCGCCAGATCGATTCCACCGGCACCTCGAGCGCCGTCGCCACCCGCTGCGCGACGGCGAGCTGCGGGTTGTGGTGCCGGCTGCGCAGACGT
This sequence comes from uncultured delta proteobacterium, assembly GCA_963815115.1. Lineage (GTDB taxonomy): Bacteria > Desulfobacterota > Binatia > DP-6 > DP-6 > CAVQLX01. Next base: position 1,725,621 of record CAWFFN010000009.1, read on the forward strand.
GCCACGGGCCCGGGAGGCAGGAGCGTGCGCCTGGCGAGGTCGTTCCAGCCGAGGCCGCGCCGGCGCAGCAGGAGGGGCAGCCCGCTCACCACCCGCGCGCGCGAGGAGGACGTCATGGCTCACCATGCCGGCGATCGTCGGGCGGCAGCAAGGGAGCGTGCATGCCTTGGATCGGAACGTCGCTCGCTCGCGCGCTTTACCTCCCCGGATCGGGGCTGGTAACTCGGCGGACAGCCGCGAGCCCACCGCGATGCCGACAGCCCACACCACCGACTGGGGATTCGCCAGCGAGCTCGAGGACGTCCGCGGAGCCGTCGCCATCGTCGGCATCGGCGATGCCGACTACACGCAGGCGTCCGGCCGCACGACCCACGAGATCGCGGCCCAGGCGACGGAGCGCGCGCTCGCCGACGCCGGGCTCCGCGCGTCGCGACATCGACGGGCTCATGTACGTGCCGTTCTCCGGCGACCAGTTCACCGCGCGCGACTTCCACGCCCACTTCGGCACCTCGCACGACGTGTGGGAATCGGCGCGCGGCGGCGGCATGGTGTGGGCCGGATCGGCGCCCTACGACGCGGCGCTCGCCATCCGCTCCGGTCGCGCGACCTGCGTGCTGAACACCTTCTCGGTGGCGTGGGCGACGCAGCGCACGCAGATGGTCGGCGGTCCCGGACAGGTGCACGCCGAGGACGCTCTTCAAGCGGAACCTCGAGGTGCCGTTCGGCTGGTTCCCGCAGCCGGTCTACTTCGCCACCATCGCGCGCCGCCACATGCACGAGTTCGGCACCACGGCCGGAGCAGCTCGGCGCCATCGCGGTCGCGTGCCGGCGGCACGCCGGCCTCACGCCCGGCGCGGTGATGCGCGACAGGCCGCTGTCGCTCGCCGACTACCTCGCCAGCCCGCTGATCGCCGACCCGTTCCGCAAGGAGGACTGCTGCCTGATCTCCGACGGCGGCGCGGCCTACCTCATGACCTCGCTCGAGCGCGCGCGCGACCTGCGCCAGCCGATCGTCGCCGTGCTCGGCGTCGGCGTCGGCAACTCGCGCACCGGCGCGTACTGGTCGCAGCAGGGCGCCTTCACGTCGACCCCGCAGGTGTTCGCGGCGCCGGGCGCCTTCGCCATGGCCGGGCTCGCGCCGGCGGACGTCGACGTGCTCGCGTGCTACGACCCGTTCACCATCGTGTCGCTGATGCAGATCGAGGACATGGGCTTCTGCGCGAAGGGCGAGGGCGGCCCCTTCGTCGCCGGCGACGCGCTGCACTTCGACACCGGCACGCTGCCCTACAACACGCACGGCGGCATGCTGTCGCACGCCTACGTGCTCGGCATCGCCCACGTCGTCGAGATCGTCCGCCAGCTGCGCCACGAGGCCGGCGGCGCAGGTGCGCGGCGCGCGAGATCGGCGTCTACGGCGGCTACACCGGCCCGCAGGCGAGCACGCTGGTGCTCGCGAGGCGCTGATGGACGCCGACTTTCCGCTGCCCGACGTCGACTGGGAGCCGGCGCGCGCGTTCTGGGAGGGCGCGGCCCGCGGCGAGCTGCGCGTCCCGCGCTGCGACGCGTGCGCGCGCTTCGTCTGGTATCCGGACACGCCCTGCCGGTGGTGCGGCGGCGCACGGCTCACCTGGCTCGACGTCAGCGGCCGCGGCCGGCTCTTCTCGTGGTCGGTCGTGCGCCACGCCTGGATCCCGCAGGTCGCCGACCGGCTGCCCTTCGTCACCGGCCTGGTCGCCCTGGAGGAGGATCCCGGCCGTGCGCCTCGTCACCTACGTGGTCGACTGCGCGCCCGAGGCGCTGCGCTGCGACCTGCCGGTCCGCGCCGTCTTCCGTCCGCTGCGCTATCCCGGCGTCGAGCGCGACGGTCATGGCCCCGATGTTCACGCCCGGCTGACACCTGAGCCGCTGCGTCGTGCTATCGATCGGAGGCCGACCATGTCCGAGCCCTTCTCCGAGGTCGCCAGCATCGACTACCCGATCATCGACTCCGACGCGCACGTGAACGAGCCGCCCGAGCTCTGGCAGGAGCGCGTGCCGGCGCGCCTGCGGCCGCGCGCGCCGAAGGTGCTGCACACGGCCGACGGCGACGTGTGGTCGTTCGACGACGGCAAGAAGCTGCGGCCGCTCGGCCTCACCGCGACCGCCGGCCTGAGCTACCTGCAGTTTCGCGCCTCGGGCATGCGCTACGACACGATCCGCCCCGGCAGCTTCGACACCGCGGCGCGCCTCAAGGACCTCGACGCCGACGGCATCTACGCCCAGATCCTCTACCCGAGCGTCACGCTCGCCGGCGCGCGCACCTACAGCGACGACCGCGAGCTGCAGTTCGCCTGCGTGCGCGCCTACAACGAGTGGCTGCTCGAGTTCTGCGCGCCGTCGGGCGGCCGCCTGGTCCCGCAGGCGATCATCCCGACCACCGGCATCGACGACGCGGTCGCCGAGCTCGAGTGGGCGATGCAAGCACGGCCACAGGGGCGCGCTGATCGCCGCCTTCCCGAACGGCGAGCTACGAGACCAGCGCCGAGGACGACCGCTTCTGGGCGATCGCGGAGGAGGCCGAGTTCCCGCTCGGCATCCACATCGGCAGCTTCAGCGAGACCGGCCTGCAGGCGACCATCACGCAGAGCACGCTGAGCTTCCTCGCCCACGCCGGCGGCTCGAAGGCGGGCGCCGACTCGATCCCGGCGGCGACCAAGGTGCTGTTCTCGCGGCGCCTGCGAGAGGTTTCCCCGCCTGCGCTTCGTCATCGTCGAGGGCAACATCGGCTGGATCCCGACGGCGATGGAGCAGGTCGACGACATGTTCCTGCGCTACCGCTGGTACACCGGCGCCAGCGAGATGATGACGACGATGCCGAGCCGGCTCTTCCACCGCAACTTCTGGGCGACGTTCATGATCGACACCATCGGCATCGAGCTGCGCCACCACATGAACGTCGACCACCTGATGTGGTCGACCGACTATCCGCACACCGGGACCGACTGGCCGAACAACCGCGTCACCATCGCCCGCCTCTTCCGCGGCGTGCCCAGGGACGAGGTGAAGAAGATGCTGCACGACAACTGCAAGGCGCTCTACCACCTCGACCACATTCCGGATCATCTGCCCGATCGCCTGCCCGGCCGCTGAGCGAGTGCCTGCTCCGCTCGCCGGCGTCCGCGTCCTCGACCTGTCGTCCGAGATCGCCGGGCCGTACTGCACCAAGCTGCTGGCCGACGCCGGCGCCGACGTGCTCAAGATCGAGCAGCCCGGCGCGGCGATCCGCTGCGGCGCTGGAGCGCGTCGGGACGGCCGCCGGCCGGGACGAGGACGGCGTGCTGTTCCGCTTCCTCAACACCTCCAAGCGCAGCGCCGCCGTCGATCGCGGCTCCCCGGCGGGCCGCGAGCGCGTCCTCGAGCTCGCCACCGGCGCGGACATCGTCGTCGAGAGCCTCGGGCCGGGGGCGATCGAGGCGTCGGGCTCGATCCGGAGGCGGTGTGGACGCGGAACCCCCGCGTCTCGTTCGTCTCCATCTCGCCCTTCGGTCGCGGCGGGCCGTGGAGCCGGCGGCCGGCGACCGAGTTCACGCTCCAGGCGTGGTGCGGCTCGACCGCGGCGCGCGGCACGCCGGATCGGCCGCCCCTCGCCGCCGGCGGCCGGCTCGGGGAATGGCTCGGCGGCGCGTACGCGGCGGCGGTCGCGCTCACCGTCTGGCACGGCGCGCGACGCGACGGCCGCGGCGAGCACGTCGACCTCTCGCTCCTCGAGGTGATGGCGCTCACCATGGCGCCGAACACGATGGTGTGGGAGAGCCTCGCGGGACATCCCGGGCCGTTCACGCGCACGGTCGAGATCCCGTCCATCGAGCCGGCGCGCGACGGCTGGGTCGGCTTCTGCACCATCACGGCGCAGCAGTGGCGCGACTTCCTGGTGCTGATCGAGCGTCCCGACCTGGTCGACGACGCGGCGCTCGCCCGCTGGGACGAGCGCGTGCGGCGGGCGCCGGAGGTGAACGCCATGATCCATGGCTGGACCGGGCGGCACCGGGTCGCCGAGATCGTCGAGCGGGCCGCCGCGCTGCGCATCCCCGTGGCCGCCATCGGCAACGGCGAGACGGTCACGACCTTCGACCACTTCGTCGCCCGCGGCGCCTTCGTGCCCCATCCGGGCGCCGACTTCGTGCAGCCGCGGCCGCCCTACCGGCTGTCGGATGCGAGCCTGCGGCCGCTGTCGCCGGCGCCGCGGCTCGGCGCGGACGCGGCCGCGTGGCTGGAGGAGCCTGCCGGCACGGGCGAGCCTCCCGGAGCCGCCCGGCGACCGCCCGCTCGCCGGCCTGCGCATCGTCGACTTCACCGCCTTCTGGGCCGGCCCGTTCGCCACCCAGTACCTCGCCGCCATGGGCGCCGACGTCATCAAGGTCGAATCCATCCAGCGCCCCGACGGGATGCGCTTCCAGAGCGTCCGGCCGCCGACCAGCGACGGCTGGTGGGAGTGGAGCGCGCTCTACCAGACCGTCAACCTCGGCAAGCGCGGCATCACGCTCGATCTCGGCCGCGCCGCCGGCGTCGAGCTGGTGAAGCGCCTGATCGCGCGTTCCGATGCCGTGGTGGAGAACTTCTCGCCGCGCGTGATGGACAACCTCGGCCTCGACTACGCGGAGCTCGCCGCGCGCACGCCGCGCCTGATCATGGTGCGCATGCCGGCCTTCGGCCTCGACGGTCCGTGGCGCGACCGGGTCGGGTTCGCGCAGACCATGGAGCAGCTCACCGGCATGGCGTGGCTCACCGGATTCGCCGACGGGCCGCCGGTCCTGCCGCGCGGGCCGTGCGATCCGCTCGCCGGCCTGCACGCGGTGGTCGCGCTCCTGGTCGCCCTGGAGCATCGCAACCGCACGGGCCGCGGCCAGCTCGTCGAGTCGACGATGGTCGAGGCCGCGCTGAACGCCGCCGCCGAGTCGATCCTCGAGTGGGGCGCTCACGGCGCGCGCCTGGCACGCGACGGCAACCGCGGTCCCGCGGGCGCGCCGCAGAACCTCTACGCCTGCCGCGGCGAGGATCGCTGGCTGGCGCTCGCCGTCACCAGCGACGCCCAGTGGCAGGCGCTGGTCGACCTGATGGGCGAGCCCGGCCTGGCGCACGACGAGACGCTCGCGACGGCCGCGGGGCGGCGCGACCGGCACGACCGCATCGACGCCGCGATCCGCGCGTGGTGCGAGGGGCAGGATGCCGAGGCCCTGGCCGACGCGCTCGCGGCACGCGGCATTCCCGCCGCGCCGGTGCTTCCCGCCGCGGGGCTGGGGCGCAATCCGCAGCTCGCCGCGCGCGGCTTCTTCGAGGCCGTCGCGCACCCGGTCGCCGGCACCCACGTTCATCCCGGCCTTCCCGTGCGCCGCCGCCGCGAACGCGGGCGCTGGTACCTGCGGCCGGCGCCGACGCTCGGGGAGCACACCGAGGAGATCCTGCGCGACCTCCTCGGGCTCCACGAGGACGAGATCGAGCGCCTTCGTGCCGACCGCGTCATCGGGACCCGGCCGCTCGGAGGGTGATCCTGGACCGCCTTCGCTCAGAAGGAGATCGGCACCGGCATGTCGACGAGGTTGATGATCCCGATCGGCGCGCAGGTCGAGGAGTTGGCCGGCGACGAGAAGGCGACGGTCGCGCGCACGGCCAGCGGATCCGAGGCGCCGCTGGCGGCGATGCTCACCAGGATGGTGCCGTCCTGTGACCCGGCGGCGGGCGGCCCCACGAAGACGCCATCGAGCCGTGCCCGCCCGGGGCTACCGTTCGTCTGGGCCGAGTTGGGCAGCTGGAAGCTGCCACAGGGAGTGAGCGCCGTGATCGGGAGCGGGTTGGTGGCGACCTGGGCGGGACTCACCTTGAAGACGTTGATCGTCGCCGTCGTGCCGCTGTTGGTCACCCGGGCGAACACCACGCTGCCGTCGGGGTGCAGGCGGAAGAAGTCCTCGGCGTAGCTCGAATCGAGGAACTGGAGCGGAGCCGGCCGCAGCCGCCACAGCCCGGCCGAGTCGAAGCTGGCGAATACCTGCGAGCCGTCGCTCGACGCCTCGAGGTGGGTGGTGTTGTCGATGTCGTCCGCGCAGCCCGAGAGCCCCTCGACCGCGTCGATGCGGGGGATGAGCGTCTGGTTGGTGCCGTCGCTCTTGCGCACCGCGACCAGGCTCTCCTCCTCGCTCCGGAAGCAGGTGCTCAGGTCGAGCTGGTGGTTCTCGGCGAGGTACACGCGACCGCCGCCGTCGGCCGAGAAGCCGTCGCAGGCGAGGTGAACGGTGTCGCTCGTCGTCCGGTCGATGATGGCGATGCTGGTGGTGTTGCCGTTGGCGTCGAGCGTGACCCGCGCCACGTCCACGCCGAGCTCGTCGCCGTCGGGACTCGGGTTGGGATCCGTGAACGCGCCGTCGTCGCTCAGCAGATAGAGGCCGCCGGCGCCGTCGGAGCACATCTCGGCGGGATCGAACTGGTTGTACGACGAGCACCCGATGCCCGAGCCCGGGCAGTCCGCCGGCACGGTGCAGGCCTGGCCGCTGCGATCGCCGCCGAAGCACTGGCCGGTGTGCGGACAGGTGCCTCCGTTCGGGGCGCAGTCGGCGTCGGTGATGCAGGTGTCGCCCTGGATGAATCCGTTGGCGAAGCACTGGTACACGCCGGTGTCCGGCGCGATGGGCGCGCCGCTCGGCAGGAAGCCGCGCACGACGCCGAAGTTGTCCGAGAACAGCACCGGCTGCGCGATCTGCGTCGGTCCAGGGCCCGGAGCGCTGCCGCCGAACCCGTGCGCCAGGAAGGCGGCGAACTGTCGCGTGCTCCTGGGCGTCACCACCGCGATCGTGGCCCCCGCGTGTCCCGCGACCGGGGGTGCGAAGGTGACCGTGACGTCGGCGCTCTCCTGCGCCCTCAGCAGGAGCGGCTGATCGGTCGTGGAGGGCGTGAGGCCGAAGGCGGATCCCTCGGAGGCGAGACACACGACCAGCAGGCTCGGCACGACCTTGCTCGGGTCGTTCGGGTCGACCAGGTCGGGGGCGGTGTTCGTCACCCGGAAGGTGAGGGTGGCGCTCGACCCCGGCGCGACGGCGCCGAACTCGAGCGGACCGTCCGCGGTGATCTGGGGAACGCCCGGCTGGTAGTCGCCCGCGGGGTACGGGCAAGCGGTCAAGGTGACGGCCGCGCTGCCGGCGTCCTGCCCGTCGCTCACCGTGAGGCGCACGGTCATCGGCCGTTCGTCGCTCGGGTAGACGTGATCCGGAGAGACGTCGCTCGACGTCGCTCCGTCGCCGAAGTCCCACGCGTAGGTGAGCTCGTCGCCCTCCGGGTCGAAGCTCTGGCTGCCGTCGAAGTCGATCGAGAACCCGGGAATGATGATCCGGGACCCGGGATCGAGGATCGCGGTCGGCGGCTGGTTGGGGCGCTCGTCGGCGTGGAACCGGATGCGCACGATCTGGCGCTGCCCGCGCCCTTTCGAGCCGGGGTTGCTTGGTCTGCACGAGCAGGCGCAGCCGGTTCGAGCGGCGCCGGCCGGTGCGTATCCGGTCACCGGGCAGCTTCGCCCGCACGCCGATCTGCTCGCCATTGGCGTCCGTCATCGGCGCGAAGAGCGAGCTGATGTCGCGGCTGCCGAGGCGAGCCCGGAAGGAGCCGGGGTCGGCGTTCGCGGCGAGGCGCACGACGATGTTCACGAACGGATGCGCGGAGACGGTGGCGCGCGCGGCCGGCGTGACGACCGTCATGAGCCCGACGGCTGCCTTCCTGTTGCGTGCCGTGCCCGCGGCGGGGCCGAGCAGGAGGATGACGGCGCTGATGGCGACGAGGCGGACGGCCCGACGCATGTCTCGACGGACCATATGGGAGACGTGGTCCGATTGGCAATCCGACGAAAGGGGGCAGGGTGCGGGCGGAGGCGCGCGGATCGTGCCTAATCGCACGTTCCTGAGATGTCGACGAGCGTCACGTCATTCGGGAACGTGTTCCGGAGCTCGTCGGTCTGGGAGAACGGCGCGCCGTCGGACTCGGGCAAGCCATTCGCATCCAGCCGGTACGCCTGGACGCGATCGACCGCTCCGCCGCCCACGTAGAGCACGCCGTTCCTGACGAACATTCGGAACGGACTGGTGCGGATGTTGGCCTTGGTGATGCGCGTCGCTCCCGAGGGAAGCGAGCCGTCGTCCCTTAGAGTGAACGCATCGATGCGACCCTTCTGGAACTGCGAGCCGAGGATGGTGCGCCCTGCCAAGGCAAGCGCGTTGTAGCGGATGTCGTTGCGGGTCCGGCTCAGTCGCGGCTGCCGGAAGCGATTGGTGACCACGCCCTTGTTGTTGGTCTTCGGATCGTTGAAGAACCCGCCCGGGGGACAGACCGCGGGGTCCGAGCTGAACTGGTTCGGGCACAGCTGGAAGGACGAGATGGTCCTCCGGAAGCGCTCCCCCACGTAGAGGATGTCGTCGAGCAGGACGAGCGGCGCGGCGCCGTTCAGCTTCCTGCGCTGGGAGTAGGGGACGACGATCGCGCTGCAGCCCGCCGCGGCGACCGGGTTGCCGTCCGAGTCGGCGCCGTCGAGGAAGTTGCCGTCCGGTCCGAGCTGGTACACGGCCACCTCGCCGAAGCCCCCCTTGGTGCGGGCGGCGTAGAGGAAGCCGTTCGCGACCACGATGCTCTCCCACCCCGCCGGCGCGGTGTCCCGCACGCAGGTCTCGCCGTCCCGCGGCGTCCCGGTAGACAGCCCGTCCGTGTTGAGCGGGAAGGCGGCGATGCGGTTCTGCTGGCGCTGGGGCAGGTAGAGCACGGACCTGCTCCCGTCGGGCGAGAGCGCGACCGCGATGTCGTGCGAGTTCATGCCCCGCAGCGCCGGCGGGTCGGGGATCTGGCCGGTACGTTCGAGCTGGCCGCGGTCGCCGATGCCCCAGACCTCCGTCATGTTGGTCTCGCCGACGTAGAGGAACCTGCCGTCGAGCGAGGTGACGAGCCGGCTCGGCGCCTTCCCGTGCGTTGCCACGTTGACGATCGGGTTGGGATCGATGGCGCCGTTCGGACCGATGCAGTAGCCGGTCACGGCGCCCGTGGTGGCCGCCGTGGCGTAGAGCATGGTGCCTGCAGCCGCCGGCGAGGCGGCCGCGAGCGCGAGAGCAAGCAGGGCGCGGTGCATACGGGACGCGGGTTATAGCAGCGCCTCCCACGGCGGGGAAACGTTGCCCAGTGTGGCGCCGGCTGGCGCCGGCGCGCATAACCGCACCGTGGACGACTGGAACGTGCTCGCGACGTCGGTGGAGGGTGCCCGCCCGATCCTGCTGGCCTGGCTCCGGCGTCACGCGGCATTCCGGGGAGGCGGCTATCGCAACGTCGCCATCGGGCGCGTCGCCGACGTGCCGGCGTTCCTCGACGCCCTGCGCGACGACCTCGCACGAGACCCGGGGCGGGGCGCGGTGCTCGGCCGCGTCCTCCCGATCGAGCGGACGCTGCTCCTCGACCCGACGGACCCGCTCGGCAGCCTCGAGGCGGCCGTCGAGCCCCTGCACGACCGCCTGGCGGGCGGATCCTACTTCGTGCGCCTCGAGCGGCGGGGGCTGCGTGACGCCCTGCACTCGAGCGACGTCGAGCGTACCCTCGGCGCCGTGCTCTGGCGCGCCCTGGAGGCGGCTGGCCACGCGCCGCGGGTCGCCTTCCGCGATCCCGACGCGATCGTCGTGATCGAGACCCTGGGCGAGCGAGCGGGGATCGGGATCATCGACCGCGCCCTGCGCTCGGCCTATCCGTTCGTCCGCATGCGTTAGGACCGGCAAACTCGCTGCGCACGAATCGATGGCCCGCCGCGCTTGACGGGCTGCGGTGCGAGCGAATATCGCCCGCACACGATGGACCACACAAGAGTCGACCTGCCCCGCACGGCACGCGGCGCGCGGGAGATCTCGCGGCGAACGATCCTTGCCGGCGCCGGCGCGCTCGGGCTCGGCCTCCTGCTGGGGGGCGCGAGCGACGCGGCGGCGGTGGTGCACCGGCGGCGGAAGCCCGGCTCGCTGCCCTTTCCGCACCTGCCCGAAGGCACCGACACGCTGCCGCAGATCGAGCACATCATCGTGCTCATGATGGAGAACCACTCCTTCGACGATCACCTCGGCCTGCTCGGCCGCGGCGACGGCTTCCCGCTCCGCAGGGGCGTCCCCGCCGCGGTGAATCCGGACCTCGACGGCAATCCCGTGCACGCGTTCCACATGCCGAGCACGTGCCAGCTCGACGGCGCCCCGGGCCAGAACTGGAACGCGAGCCACACGGCCTTCGACGGCGGCCGGAACGACGGCTTCGTGCGCGCGAGCGGACCCGTCGCCATGGGGTACTGGACCGGCGACGATCTGCCCTTCTACTACGGGCTCGCGCGCACCTTTCCGCTCGCGGATCGGTGGTTCTGTTCGTGCCTCGCGCAGACGTATCCGAACCGGCGGTTCCTCCTCGCCGGTACGGCGGCGGGCATCGTCAGCACGTCGTTCGAAGCGCTGACGGCGCCGCCCCCGCCCAACGGCAACATCATGGAGCGGCTCGACGCGCACGGCATTCCGTGGCTCGACTACTACTCCGACCTCCCGGGCGTCGGGGTGCTGCTCGACTACACGCTCGCCCACCAGGACCACCTCGCGCCGATCGCCCGGTTCTTCACGGATGCGGCGGCGGGCGCATTGCCGCCGGTGTCGTTCGTCGATCCGCTCTTCGACGTGGAGTCCGAGGAGAATCCGCAGAACATCCAGGTGGGCGAGGAGTTCGCGGCCCGTGTCATCAACGCCGCCATGGCGGGGCCCGGGTGGCCCAAGACCGTGCTCATCTGGTGCTACGACGAGCACGGCGGCTACTACGACCACGTCCCGCCGCCGCGTGCGGTGGCGCCCGACGACATTCCGCCCGACATTCACGTCCCGCCCGACCTGCCCGGCGGCTACGACCGCTACGGCTTCCGCGTGCCCGCCGTCGTCGTCTCCCCGTGGGCCCGCCGCCACCACGTCTCGCACCGCGTCCGCGACCAGACCGCGATCCTGAAGCTCATCGAGACGAAGTGGAACCTTCCCGCGTTGACCTTCCGCGATGCGAACTCCGACAACCTGCTCGACTGCCTCGACTTCCACCGCCCGCCCGCGTTCCTCGAGCCGCCGCTGCTGCCGGCGCCGGGCCTGGTGACCCGACCGAGCGGCTGCCTGCCGGGCAACCCGGGAGGGCCGATCCCGCCGTCCGCTGGCCTCGTGCGGGAAGGCAATCGCGGGTTCGGGTCGGTCCCGATGGCGCGATATCTCTGGCCGAACGGCCGCTGAATGAGAGGCGAACCCACGATCAGGCAGGCGTCGGTTTCGGCCCCGTGGCCCTGGGTGTACGATGCTGGCACCCTGTTCCCGATGGAGGACCCCGATGGCACGTGACGACTCTCTCTCCGAGATCGGACTCCGCCCGGTCGCTGCCGAGGAGCGCGTCGGCGCCTTCCTGCGCGGGGTGTACGGCTGGATGGCCGTCGGTCTCGCGCTCACCGCGGTGGTGGCCTTCTTCGTTGCGAGCAGCAACTGGATCGGCTTCCTCGCTACCCATCGCTGGGTGCTCTTCGCTCTCTTCATCGCGCAGATCGGCGTCGTGATCACCCTCGCGGCCGGCGCCTCACGCATCGCACCGGGCGTCGCCACGGCGCTCTTCCTCGGGTACTCCGCGCTCACCGGGGTGACGCTGTCATTGATCCTGCTGGTCTACACCCGCGAGTCGATCGCCGGCACCTTCGTCATCACCGCCGGCATGTTCGGCGCGATGGCGCTCTACGGCACCACGACGCCGCGCAGCCTCGCGGGCTGGGGGTCGTTTCTCTTCATGGGACTCATCGGCGTCGTGCTCGCGTCGGTGGTGGGCATCTTCTGGCAGAACGATGCACTCCAGTTCCTGATCGGCTTCGCCGGGGTCATCGTCTTCACGGGGCTCACCGCGTACGACGCCCAGCGGCTGAAGGCCATGGCCCTGGCCGTTCCGGAAGGGCAGATCGGCTCGTACACCATCGTGGGCGCGCTCTCGTTGTACCTGAACTTCGTCAACCTGTTCCTGAGCCTGCTCCGGCTCACCGGCGGCCGGCGCGGCTGACCGTCACCGAGTCAGCCCTTGCGGCCGCGTTTCTCGGCGGCCGCCTTGCGGCGGTTGGTGAAGCGCGCGTTGCCGAGTCCGGTCCCGATCGTCAGCACGCCCCAGCGCTCGTAGTCGCGCATGAAGGGCAGCTCGCTCAGCCCCTGCACGACCGCGTCGTTGTGCATCACCACCAGCGTCTCGTGCGCGCCGATCTCCGGGATGGCCTCGCGGATACAGGCCGGCAGGTTGAAGCGGCGGCTCTCCCAGTTGCCGGGCAGGTTCTGCGCCCCCTCCTCGATCGACCCGTCCTCGTCGATGCGCCCCGGGCAGCCGATGCCGATCACCGGTGCCAGCGTGAGCTTCGCCTTGTCGGCCCGACCGATGAGGTCCTCGAGCATCTCGATCAAGCGATCCACGGCCTCGTCGCGCTTCGTCTTCTCGTCGCCGTGACGCCACAGCTCGGACTTCCAGACCCCCGCCTTGGAGACATCGGCCGCCTTGGCGAGGTTGCTCTCCACGACGCCGGCCCGGATGTTCGTCCCCCCGATGTCCACGGCCAGGATGCCGCCGTACCCTTCGAGCATCCACGACGGCATCAGGTGCACCGCACCCACCAGGCCGGCCTCGTCGGGATGCGAGCGAATGGGATGGAAGTCGAGCGGCATGCCGTCGGCCTTCAGCAGGACGGCCGCGCGACCGATGGCGAGCTCCCCGACGCGGCTCGCGCGGAAGCCGCCGCCCATCACGATGCTCTCGGTGTCCTTCCAGCCCTTCGTCTTGACGAAGCGGCGAATCACCGCCGTCAGCTCCTGCGCGAACTCCTCCACCGCGCTGTGCACCAGCCCCGCCGCTTCCGGATCGCCCTCTGCCAGCAGCTGGTCGAGCTTCTTCTTGCTGACGTTTTCGGACGGCGTCTCGCCGAGCGGGTCGGCACCCAGCGCGCGCAGCGGCTCGCGCCACTTGTCGAGGATCTCGAAGAACGCGCGCTTGCTGGCACGGTCGCCGACGAAGCCGTCGCCGTCCTGAAGCGCGAGGTTGTAGCTGTCGACCTCGACGCTGGGCAGCCGGGTGCTGCCGTGGGACGGAAGCGGCGTGTCGTCGGCGGCGCGATCACTCATGTCGCCTGGGTGTAGCACCGCCCAGCGATGGCGCCAGGGGGGCCCCGGCGACGGTCCCTCTGCGGTGTGAGCCCACACCGCTACCCCGCTGCGTGCAGCGTGCGGCGGGTCGGATCCGCGGCCGGCGCGACCGGCGCACGATTGCCGAAGACGAGGGCGCCGTCCTCGAGCGGGCCGAGACGGATCATCTTCTTGTCCCGCGAGTAGTTCTGCGGGTTGATCCAGGGCTCGCGGTCCCCCTGCTTGGGGAAGCGGTGCATCACCCGTTGCATGTAGCCGGACGAGAACTGGTCGATCCAGGGGCGGGGCGGCATGTCGCGGTCCGTGTCGCGCAGCCGCGGCGTCACCTGGCGCACGCCGCTCTCGTCCATGTGGTTGATGAGCCGGCAGGCGTATTCGGCGGTCAGGTCCGCCCGGAGCGTCCACGAGGCGTTGATGTAGCCGAACGTGGAGATCAGGTTCGGCACGCCCGAGTACATCATGCCCTTGTAGGTCCACGTCTGCGCGAAATCGACGGGCGCGCCGTCGACCGTGAACCGCATCTCGCCGAGCACCACGAGGTTCAGGCCCGTTGCGGTCACGATGATGTCGGCGTCCAGCTCCCTGCCGGACGCGAGCGTGATGCCCGTCTCGGTGAAGCGTGCGATATGGTCCGTGACGATCGACGCCTTGCCGGACCGGATTGCCTCGAACAGATCGCTGTTCGGCACGAGGCAGAGGCGCTGGTCCCAGGGGTTGTACCGGGGCGTGAAGTGGGTGGCGACATCGTAGTCCGGGCCGAGCTCCTTCCTCACCATGTCGAGGAGCTTTCGCTTGACCTGCGCGGGATGGGTACGCGTGCGGCGGTACAGGAGCTGCTGCAGCGCGACGTTCTTCCAGCGCGTGACGGCGTAGGCCCAGCGGTCCGGCAGCACCCGGCGCAGCGCGTTCGCGATCACGTCGGTGTCGGGCCGGGACACCACGTAGGTCGGCGAGCGCTGCAGCATGATGATGTGGCCGGCGTCCCGCGCCATCGCGGGCACGAGCGTCATCGCCGTCGCCCCGGAGCCGATCACCACCACCCGCTTGCCCCGGTAGTCCAGATCGTCCGGCCACTGCTGGGGATGGACGATGGTGCCCTTGAACCGCTCCAGGCCCTCGAACTCGGGCGTGTGGCCCTGCCGGTAGCTGTAGTAGCCCGCGCACATGAGGAGGAAATTGCAGGTGAAGCGGACGCTCTCGCCCGTGTCCGCCCGCAGCGTCTGGACGGTCCAGGCGGCATCCTCGCTCGACCAGGCGGCCGCCGTCGCCCGGTGCTCGTAGCGGATGTGCTCGTCCACGCCGTACTCGGCGGCGGTCGCCTTCACGTAGTCGAGGATCGAGGAGCCGTCGGCAATGGCCTTCGCCTCGCGCCAGGGTTTGAAGCTGTAGCCGAGCGTATGCATGTCGCTGTCCGACCGCACGCCCGGGTAGCGGAAGAGATCCCACGTGCCGCCCATGGCTGGGCGACCTTCCAGGATGACGTAGCGCTTGTCCGGGCAGGCCCGGTGCAGATGAACGGCGGCTCCCACTCCGGACAGGCCGGCGCCCACGATGAGTACGTCGAAGTGTTCCGTCGCCATGTCGCTTTTCATCCTCACCTGTCGGACCTCAGCTGTCGCACGCATCCAGGAGGCTCGTCCATCCTGCAGACGACCCCAGGAAGCGGTCTGGGGACCGTAGCGCGGATGTCTCCCACAGGGAAGCAACGATACGGCCGTCACCCGGCCGTTGCCCCCGTCACGGCGTGGCGCTAAAGGTCCGGCGGTGAGCGTCGTGCGAGCGAGCGCTCGCGAGGAGGTGGCGATTCATGCCGAAGAAGGTACGACCGATCCCCAAGGGTTATCACGCGGTCAGTCCGTCGCTGACGCAGGACGACGCCGGGCAGACGATCGAGTTCTGCAAGAAGGCGTTCGGCGCGAAGGTGCTCATGCGGATGCAAGGGCCGAGCGGCAAGATCATGCACGCCGAGGTCCTGATCGGTGACTCCATCGTCATGCTGAACGACGTGATCCAGGAGCCGGCCCAGGCGGCGAACCTCTTTCTCTACGTCCAGGATGTCGACAAGACCGTCGCCCGAGCGAGCAAGGCCGGGGCGACGGTCCTCATGCCGCCGCAGGACATGTTCTGGGGCGACCGCTTCGGTCGGATCCAGGATCCCTCGGGCAACCGGTGGGGCATCGCGACGCACCGCGAGGACGTGCCCCCGAAGGAGATGAAGAAGCGCGCGGCGGCGGCATTCTCGGCCGCGGGATGAGCGGCGCCGCGGGGCCCCGCCGCCCGCGGTGTTAGGCCAGCGAGCCGGGGTGGGGTGCCGATGTGCCGGCACGGACGGCGTGGGTCGCCAGCGCCTGAGCTTCGCAAGGGCCAGGCGGCCCTGCGCCGATCCTCCGGCCGCCCCTTCCGCGACGGGGCGGCAGGAGCGCGAGGTCACGCGCACGCTCGAGACGACGATCTACGGGAGGGCATGACGGCATGGAGCTTGCTGCCACCCCAGGAGCCACGGAGATGCAGATGCCAGGGCCGCAACGAGATCCGCTGACGATCGCGGTTCCGAGAGAGATTGCGCCGGGCGAGCACCGCGTGGCGCTGACGCCGGATGCGGCCGCCGCGCTGGTCAAGGCCGGGATGAAGATCGTCATCGAGACGGGGGCGGGCGCCGGCGCGTTCCATTCCGACGCCGCCTTCGAGAAGGCTGGCGCGCGCATCGCGCCCGACGCGGAGGCGCTCTATGCAGGGGCGGACGTCATCCTCAAGGTGCAGAAGCCCGCGCCTGGTGAAGTGAGCCGGCTGCGCGAGAACGCCGTGCTGGTGGCGTTCCTGCAGCCGCTCACGAGCCCAGACCTCGTGCAGCAGCTGGCCGATCGACGGGTCACCGGCTTCGCCATGGAGGCGATCCCCCGCATCAGTCGTGCGCAGAAGATGGACGCGCTGTCGTCGCAGGCCAACATCGCCGGCTACAGGGCGGTCCTCATCGCGGCCGAGTCGCTGGCGAAGTTCTTTCCCATGCTCATGACGGCGGCCGGTACGGTCTTCGCCGCCCGTGTGCTCGTGATCGGCGCTGGCGTGGCCGGACTGCAGGCGATCGCAACGGCGCGCAGGCTCGGAGCCCAGGTCTGGGGCTACGACGTCCGACCCGCGGTGAAGGAGCAGGTGGAGAGCCTGGGCGCGAAGTTCCTCGAATTCGACCTGCGCATCGCCGACGCCGAGGACAAGGGTGGCTATGCGACGGCGCTGTCCGAGGACACGGGCCGCCGGCAGCAGGAGATGCTCGGCGAGAAGATCCGGGACTTCGACGTGGTCGTGACCACGGCGCTGGTCCCCGGCAGGCCCGCGCCGCGCCTGGTCACGAAGGAGACCGTCGCGGGGATGCGGGCCGGCTCGGTGATCGTCGACGTCGCCGCCGAGGCCGGCGGCAACTGCGAGCTGACCGAGCCCGACAGGGTGGTCGTCACGCACGGCGTGACCATCCACGGCCCGACCAACCTGCCCGCCACGATGCCGGTGCACGCCAGCCAGCTGTACGCGCGCAACGTGACGGAGCTGCTCAATGAGCTCGTCAAGGACGGTGCGCTGGCGCTCGACTTCGACGACGAGATCATCAAGGCCGCCTGCGTCACGCACGCCGGGGCGGTCGTCAGCCAGGCGGTCCAGGCCGCGCTGGCGGCGGGCAAGCCGGCATGACGAGCGAGCTCGAAGTCGGCCTCTACATCTTCATGCTGGCCGGGTTCCTCGGCTATCATCTCATCACCCGCGTCCCGCCCCTCCTGCACACGCCGCTCATGTCGGCGACCAACGCGATCGCGGCGATCTCGCTGGTCGGCTCGCTCGTGGTGGCGGGCAGCGACTACAGCGACGTTCCGAACGGCTGGGTGTGCACGCTTCTCGGCTTCGTCGCGGTGACCTGCTCGTCCACGAACGCCATCGGCGGCTTCCTGATCACCGACCGCATGCTGCGGATGTTCAAGACCGCGGAGGAGCGCGCGCGAGGGATCCGGCGCCCGGTCGAGCTGCAGGCGGCCGGCTTCGTGCTCGCCGTCTTCGGCGCCGTCGCGGCCCTCCTCTACTGGACGAAGCCTGCCGGGATGGCGATGGGGGACTACCTCCGCGATTACGTCGCCCCCGAGGCGCTGCGCTACTGCTACATCCTGTCGGCAGCGATGTTCGTGCTCGGGCTGAAGGGCCTGAGCTCGCCCAAGTGGGCGCGTTCGGGAATGGCGCTGGCGGCGTTCGGGATGCTCATCGCCGTCGTGGGCACCCTCTTCCACCCGCACATCGTGACGTATCGATGGATCGCGCTCGGCTTCACGATCGGGGCCGTGGTCGGAGGCACGATGGGTCTCCGCATCCCGATGACCGCAGTGCCGCAGCGCACGGCCCTGTCGCACTCCCTGGGGGCGCTCGCTGCCTGCCTCGTGGGTATCTCCGAGTACTTCCGCTACCAGGGGGCGCTCGGCCGCGTGACGCTGACGGCGCTCGTCTTCGAGGTCGTGATCGGCGGTCTGACCTTCGCGGGCAGCCTGATCGCAGCGGCCAAGCTCCAGGAGCTGCTGCGCGGGCGGCCGATCACGTACCGCGGCCAGAACGTGATCAGCCTGACCCTGCTCGGCATCATCGTCGCCTCGGGGGTCCACCTCGTCGTCACGCAGGCGGCGACGCCGTTCTTCTACGTGATGGTCGCGATGTCGCTGATCTTCGGCCTGCTGCTCGTCATCCCGATCGGTGCCGCCGACATGCCGGTGGTGATCGCGCTCCTCAACTCGTACGGCGGGCTCGCCGACGCCGCGATGGGCTTCGTGCTGATGAACAAGATCCAGATCATCACGGGCTCGCTGGACGGGACCTCGGGGTTCCTGCTCGCGCTGCTCATGTGCCGTGCGATGAACCGCTCGGCAGTGAACGTGCTGTTCGGCGCATTCGGCAGGGTGTCGGAGGATGCGGTGGCGGCCGCCGCCGAGGCGAAGGGCACGGTGCGCAGCATCGCGCCCGAGGAGACGGCCGTCCTCTTCGAGACGGCCCGCAACGTCGTGATCGTACCCGGCTACGGGATGGCCGTCGCGCAAGCGCAGCACGCGGTGGCCGAGCTGGGCAAGATACTGAAGGAGCGCGGAGTCGACGTGAAGTACGCCATCCATCCCGTCGCCGGACGGATGCCGGGCCACATGAACGTGCTCCTGGCCGAGGCCAACGTCCCCTACGAGCAGCTCGTCGAGATGGAGGCGATCAACCCGTCCTTCCCGGAGGCCGACATCGCGCTCGTCGTGGGCGCCAACGACGTCACCAACCCCGCGGCCAAGAGCAACAAGTCGAGCCCCCTCTTCGGCATGCCCATCCTGGAAGTCGACCGCGCGAAGTCCATCATCGTGCTGAAGCGCAGCATGCGTCCGGGCTTCGCCGGTGTCGACAACGACCTGTACTACGACGAGAAGTGCATGATGCTCTTCGGCGACGCCAAGGACAGCGTCACCAAGCTCATCACCGAGATGAAGTCGCTGCTGTGAAGGGTGCGGCCGGGCGGCCGTTACCGAGGCGGTCGGTAGACGGTCCCGGACGGGCCATCGGAAAACTCCATTTTTGGTCGTGACTCTGGGACGGTCGGCGAGTACAGGGAGTAAGAGGCCTCGCGCACCGTCGTGTGACCTTCAACCTCGAAGGAGACTCCGATGTACGACCGGCCAGTCGACTCCAAGCCCCAGCCATTCAGCCGGCAGACGGTGGCGAAAACGTCCCGGCTCCGCGGGGCAACGGTCACCGAGAGCGTCTGCCCGTACTGTGCCGTCGGCTGCGGCCAGCTCATCTACGCCAAGGGCGGGCAACTCATCGACATCGAGGGAAACCCAGAAGCCCCATCAACGAGGGCACCCTGTGCCCGAAGGGCGCGAACGCCTTCCAGCTCGCCGTCAATCCCCACCGCGTCACGCAGGTCCTCTACCGAGCACCGTTCTCCGATCACTGGGAGACCAAGCCGCTCGACTGGGCGATGGACCAGATCGCCGACCGGGTGAAGGCCGCGCGGGACGCGGACTTCACGGGCCGCAACGAGGCGGGCCGCCTGCTCAACTCGGTGCGCAGCATCGGCACCCTCGGCGGGGCGACCATCGACAACGAGGAGAACTACCTCATCAAGAAGCTGTTCGGTGCCGGGCTCGGCGTGGTGTCGATCGAGAACCAGGCCCGGATTTGACACTCCGCTTCGGTGCCCGGTCTGGGCGCCTCGTTCGGCCGCGGCGCGGCCACCACCTACCAGCAGGATCTGGCCAACAGCGACTGCATCCTGTTCATGGGCTCGAACATGGCGGAAGCCCACCCCGTGGGTTTCCGCTGGCCGATGAAGGCCAAGGAGAAGGGTGCGACGTTGATCCACGTCGACCCCCGCTTCACACGCACGTCGGCGCTGTGCGACGTCTTCGTGAACATCCGCGCGGGCAGCGACGTCGCCTTCCTCGGTGGGCTCGTGAACTACGTCCTGAGCAACGACCGCTGGTTCCACGAGTACGTCCTCAACTACACCAACGCGTCGACCATCATCCTCGGGGGCTTCAAGGACACCGAGGATATGGCGGGGCTGTTCAGCGGGTACAGCGGGGACGGAGAGAGCGGCACGTACGACGCCGTGGAGGGACACTGGGGCTACGACGGGTGCGGGGATGGAGCTGGTCCCGCAGGGAGCGGTCAGCGGCCCCGGTCGAGGATGCTGAAAGGAGAGCACGGGATTCAAGGTCACGACCTCGACGTGGGAGGCCTCTCGCACTCCGGGCAGCGCCGGCACATGACGACGCACCCGGACGGCGAGCTGCCGCACGACCCGACGTTGCAGCATCCGCGCTGCGTCCTCCAGATCCTCAAGCGCCACTTCGCCCGGTACACGCCGGAGGCCGTCTCCGAGGTGTGCGGCTGCACCCCGGGCGAGCTCGTGCGTGTGGCGGAGATCCTCTGCGCCAGCTCCGGGCGCGAGCGGACCTGCTCCATCGTCTATGCGCTGGGGTGGACGCAGCACACCACGGGCGTCCAGATGATCCGCACCGCCGGCATCCTCCAGCTGCTGCTCGGAAACATGGGCCGGCCGGGCGGTGGGATCATGGCCATGCGCGGCCACTCCACCATCCAGGGCTCGACCGATCTCGCGACCCTGTACGACGTGTTACCGGGCTACCTGCCGCAGCCGGCCGCCGATGAAGAGCACGAGACGCTGGCATCCTACGTCGAGCACGAGGGCCTGCCCACGGGCTACTGGGTGAACTTCCGCAAGTTCATCGTGAGCCAGCTCAAGGCCTGGTACGGCGACGCCGCGACGGCGGAGAACGACTTCGCCTTCTCGTGGCTGCCGCGCGTGGACGGCGACTACTCGCAGCTGCTGTACTTCGACCGGATGGCGCGTGGCGGGGTCACGGGCTACTTCCTCTTCGGGCAGAACCCCGGCGGCGGCGGGCCCAACGCCGGTCTGCACCGGACGGGCCTGCGCAACCTCGACTGGCTGGTGGTCCTCGACTGGTTCGAGACCGAGAGCGCGGTCTTCTGGAAGAACGACCCGAACGCGCCGCGGAGCGACGAGATCAAGACCGAGGTCTTCTTCATTCCCGCGGCCGCGTCACCGGAGAAGGAGGGCAGCCTCACCAACACCCAGCGGATGCTCCAGTGGCACGAGAAGGCCATCGACCCGCTCGGCGACTGCCGCTCGGACGCGTGGTTCGTCTACAACCTGGGCAAGCGACTGAAGCAGCTCTACGCCGGCTCGGCCGACCCGAAGGACCAGCCGTTGCTCCACCTCACGTGGGACTACGACTTCGACGAGCGCCCGCGCCTGCCCGACGGCACGCTCAGCCGGATCGAGGGCGAACCGGATCTGGAGAAGGTGCTCCAGGAGATCAACGGCTGTCATCTGCACGAGATCGACCCGCGCACCGGCCGGCCCCGCCTGGCGGCCAGCTTCGCCGAGCTGCAGGACGACGGCTCGACGGCGTCGGGCTGCTGGATCTACACCGGCGTCTTTCCCGACCCGGGCCGCAACCGGGCGCGCGAGCGCACGCTCACCGACAACCCCCTCCAGCCCGAATGGGGCTTCGCGTGGCCCGACAACCGCCGGACGCTCTACAACCGCGCCTCGGCAGATCCCGACGGGCGGCCGTGGTCCGAGCGCAAGAAGCTCGTCTGGTGGGACGAGGAGTCGCGCCGCTGGGTGGGCCTCGATCGGCCGGATTTCGAGCCGGAGAAGCCGCCGGACTACCGCCCGCCGCGGCATGCGACCGGCATGGCCGCCATCGCGGGCAACCAGCCGTTCATCATGAAGCCCGACGGCCGTGGCTGGCTGTACGCCCCCGGCGCCGTCAAGGACGGCCCGCTGCCGACCCACTACGAGCCGGTCGAGTCGCCGGTGGGCAACCTGCTCTATCCGAAGCAGACGTGCAGCCCGACGGTGCGGACGTTCGAGGGACCGCTCAACCACCTCGCTCACACTCCGACGGCGGAGTACCCGGTCGTGGCCACCACGTTCCGCCTCACCGAGCACTACCTGAGCGGGCCGATGAGCCGCTTCAACAGCTGGCTCAACGAGCTGCAGCCGGAGATGTTCGTCGAGCTGAGCCCGGAGCTGGCCGCCGATCGCGGCATCGCGCACGGCGGCTGGTTGACGGTCGAGTCGGCACGGGGCCGGATCGAGGCTCGCGCGATGGTGACGCGGCGGTTGCGGCCGCTGCTGGTCGAGGGCCGCACCGTCCACCAGGTCGGCCTCCCGTTCCACTGGGCTTTCGCCGGCGAGGTCGTCGGCGGCAACGCCAACGACCTGACCTCGCTGGTGGCCGACCCCAACGTGAGCATGCACGAGGCGAAGGCGTTCGCCTGCCAGATCCACGCCGGCCGGCTGGACGGCCGCACGCCGACTCCGACGAAGAGCCCGGCGCCCTGGCCGACGCGCGACCCGGTCCCCGACACGCCGGCAGCCGCCCAGCCGGAAGGGAGGCTCGGCCGTGGCAAGTAAGGAACTGGAGGTGGTCCACCGCCCGCAGGCGGAGATCCCGCCGTCCCGCGGCCGCCTGCCGGCGTTGCTGGATCGCCTCGTCGGCCCGTTCCAGCGCGGCGAGGCCCCGGAGCGCCAGCCGGCGATGGGCTTCTACACCGACACCACGGTGTGCATCGGGTGCAAGGCGTGCGAGGTAGCATGCAAGCAGTGGAACCAGCTCCCCGCGGACGGGTTCGGCTGGACGGGGAACAGCTACGACAACACGGGGGAGCTGTCGGCGACGTCCTGGCGGCACGTGAAGTTCGTCGAGCAGTTCGCGGACGGCCGGCCGCCGGAGCCGACCGGGAACGGGCGGGGGCCCGCGAACGCGCTCCCCGCCCAGCCGCCCGACGGCCGCTGGCTGATGATGAGCGACGTGTGCAAGCACTGCGCAGCGGCCCCGTGCCAGCAGGCGTGTCCGACCGGGGCGATCATCCACAACGAGTTCGCCAACGTCTACATCCAGCCGGACATCTGCAACGGGTGCGCCTACTGCGTTGCGGCCTGCCCGTTCGGAGTCATCACCCGGAGCACCTTCTCCGGCCGCGCCCACAAGTGCACGCTCTGCTACGACCGCCAGAAGGACGGGCTGGTCCCGGCGTGTGCGAAGGCGTGCCCGACGGCCTCGATCCAGTTCGGACCGATCGACGAGCTGCGCGAACGGGCCCGCAGCCGGGTGGACGAGCTGCACCGGAGGGGCGTTCCCGGGGCGCACGTGTACGGGGCCGACCCGACGGAGACGTACACCGAGCTGCACTCGTTCTACCTGCTGGTCGACCGGCCCGAGGTCTACGGACTGCCGGAAGCCCCGTTCAACCCGTGGATACACCTGGCGGGGGATTACTTCCGGACGGCAATCGCCGGGGCGGTCACGCTCGCGGTGCCGCTCGCCGCGTTCCTGCTGTGGGGAGGCTGAGATGCAGACCAAGGCCAACCTCGCGAGCCCGACCGGTTACGCGGGCATCGTGACCAAGGCGCCAGCGTGGCACACGTTCGTCGTCTTCGACATCCTCTTCAACAACCTGACCACCGGCCTGTTCCTGGTCGCGGCGGTCGGCGAGCTGGCCGCGCCGGCGACCTTCACGTCGGTGGCCACCTGGGCGTACCCGATCGCCCTCGCCCTGGTGCTCGCCGACCTCGCGTGCCTGGTGTTGGATCTCGGAGACCCGCTCCGGTTCCATCACATGCTGCGGGTGTTCAAGCCGAGTTCGCCGATGTCGCTCGGGACCTGGTGCCTGACGGGCTACGCGCTCGTCCTGAGCGTGATCGTCGCGGTCGAATTCGTCGCGGCGGCCGGGCGGGTGCCCGGCGGCCCGGCCACCGCGTGGTGGATCCACACGCTCGCGGTGGTCGCCGGGCTGCCGGTCGCGTTCGGGTCGGCGGCGTACAAGGGGGTGCTGTTCAGCACGACCGCCCAGCCGGGCTGGAAGGACGCCCGGTGGCTCGGCGCATACCTCGTGAATTCCGCCGTGACGCTCGGCGCAGCGCAACTGCTCGTGATCGCTGCCCTGACGGGCGAGCCGCTGGCCGTCGCTGCGCTTCGTCCGGTCGTCGGGCTCCTCGTCGTGCTCAACCTGGTCGCGCTCGGTCTGCTGGTCGCCGACCTCTCTCCGCTGTTGTCCCGGCTCTACGCCCGCAGGGAGTTCGGGGTGGCCGGCCTCTTCGTATTGCTCGCCGGGGTCGTGATTCCGGTGGGCTCACTGCTCGCCGGCGTCGTCCCCGTGACCGCGTCCGTCGCGGCTGCATCCCTCATCCTGGCGAATCTCGGCGTCCGGGACGCGGTCGTTCGGTTGCCGCACGACGCCGCCTAGGGATCCCGGGGGAGGCTCGTCGGCTCGGCGCGCGTGTGCGAGGTGTGCGCGCTCCCCGCGCCCGGACGTCGGCACGTGACGATCTCCGGCACGTCGGCGAGCAGAAGGCGCTCTTCGTCGATCATTCTCATCGGCGGGTCGCTTTGGCGCGATGGTAGGTGAGGGCGGCCGCGATGCAGCTGCGCAAGGCATCGGCCGGCACCACCTCGGCTTCATCGAACACGATGGCTCGGTTTCCCTCGAACTCGAGCTCCATCGGAAAGCGACGTCGGAACATCCCGACCAAGTTCGTCTGGCAGTGGAAGTACATTGCGTAGCGCCTCGGATCGGACGGCTTCCAGGCGATCCGCACGGTGCTCCCGCTCCGGCTCTTCGGGGTGAGGTACGCTGGCTCGCCCCACTTGAGCGCTTCCTCGAGCTCGCCCACGCCCTCGGTGGATGCCGCCGTGTCGAAGATGAGCTCGCGCAGGGCGAGGAGTCTGCGGCGCATGGGCGCCGGGTAGGCGGCGAATGCCCGCGCGACGGCGGCGTCCGCGAACGGCCTGCCGGGACGATCTCGACGCTTGGCGCGACGCATGCGAGCCCCATTGTCACCATGACCGGATCGAGACAACGCGCACGCATGCCGTCATCCGTGGTGATGCCGGTAGGGAGGAGCAGGCAGCGTCCCCGGCGCCTGCACCGGCGTGGCCAGGGGCACCGGCTGCGAGAACAGAGCCGTGCTGCTCGACGGCGTGCAGCCCTGCTGGGGCGCGAACCCCACCTGGCCGTGCTGGCGATCGAAGACGGTGAGCAGGGTGTGCAGCGCGTTGGCTCCGATGATCGTCGGCGAGCTGCCGGCGCGTTCGATGCCGGAGCAGTAGTAGGCGTTCCCCTGCGTGTCGTCCTGGTGCAGGAGATACGACTCGGTGGCGGGAAGCTCGACGGTCACCGTCTTGCCCGTCGAGGAGGGGAACACCAGCGTGAGCGTCGGCAGCATGGCATCGAGCTGGCCCTTCGTGAGGCCCTGGGACGGAAGAATGCAGGACGTCCCGGCGAAGAAGGACGGGCTGCCGAAGTTCTGCTGGAAGACGGGATGCGCCGCGACGGCCGTCGCGAGCGCCGAGAATGCCGCGTCCGGAAGGATGAGGGCGGTCGTGCCGATGTCGACGAGCGTGTCGCCGAAGGTCGCCGGCCCGACGCCGAGACTGGTTCCTCCGACGCGCATGTCGGAGAGCGCGACGGCGTAGAACGGGCTCGCCGCGATCAGGGGCGTGAACAGGGGCGCAGCGGCGGCGAACGCGGGGTCGTACCCGCCGAGCCACAGGCGGCCGCCCGATTCGCACAACTGCACGGCGAAGGCGTCGCCGAGCGTGCTCGTTCTCTCCAGGGTGTCGAGATAGGAGCCTGTATCCGATACCGCCAGCGCCGCGCCTCCGAGGCCGATGATGCCCTGATAGGTGTCCGGGACGTTGACGAAGTTGCACGCGGCCGGGACGAAGAACTTGTGCTGCGACGTGATGGCCACGAAGGGCAAGAGCACGGCGTTCGCGGCCAGCGACACGCTGTCGCGGAAGACGGTTCCCGACCAGCTCGAGCCGTCGCCGAAGGTCTCCGACCTCGTGAGGCCGAGGCCGACCGCAGTGGGGCCCGGAGCATAGAGCGGAGACACGCCAGCCCCCGCGCAGCCCGTGCATGCGGTCGCCGCCACCCCGAGCGTGGTCGATCCGGAGTCGACGATGAGAGCGAAGGCCTGTGCCCCGATGGTGACCGCCGCCACGTAGCCAGACGACGCGCATCCGGCCAGGGAGACGGTGGGCAGCGAGGACGGCAGCGTCGTCGTGGTGGTGGCCGGACCCATCGACGACGTGGTGCTGCGCGGTGCGGTGACGGTCGTGGTGGTCGTGGACGTCGCCGCTCCCGCACACGTGGCGTCGGCGGCGCAGGCGTCGGCCGTGCCGAACCGGCCCAGCGCGGCGCCGCACGCGCTGCCCTTCCTGCATGCGGCCGGCGAGCCGACGATCGTCGCCTTCACACTGCCGTTCCTCCTCAGCACGCAGCACACGGCGGCGTTGGGCTTCCCGCAGATGGATGCACGTTCACACTGCCGGACCAGGGCACGACACCGTCTCTCGGGAAGCAGAGCCGTGAGATTGGAAAGCTTCAGGGTCCTCCTCACGCACTTCCTGTACTGCTCGTGCGTCTCGCCCTGGCGGGTGCAGCCACAGGTGCTCTGGAGGAAGGCCCGTGCGTTCTCGATCGACGCCGCGTCGGTACACCGCGCGTCGACGCACGTCGCGACCGCCGGGGAGACGGTCGCGCAGAGCAGCAGAGCGACCATCGTCCCGGCAGCCGCGCCGCGCCCTGCCGCAGCGTCTCGCATCCGGCGCACCGTAGCACATGGAGTGGAACGGAGCCCTGCGACCGCGCAGCCCGGGCGCCACTCCGCGCTGCCACTCGCGGGAACATGCAAACGCGCCCGTGCAGCGGCGGCGTGATCCAGGTACGGCCGGCGAACGTCGCCGTACCCGCACCCGCGGCGCGGCCACCGGGGGGCGAACCCGCCACGTTGATTCGCGCGCCGCTCTTCGGCATTGCGCCTTCGATGCGTGTCGCGGACCTCGTCGGCTACCCGGCCATCGTGCTCGCGTTCCTGAGTCACCACCTGATCGCCGGCGGACCGTGGGAGCCCGAGATCACCTTCACCCTGGCGGCGATCGGTGTGATCCCCCTGGCCCATCTCATGGGCGAAGCCACCGAGGAGCTCGCCGCGCGCGTCGGGCCGACCTGGGGCGGTCTCCTGAACGCCACCTTCGGCAACGCCGCGGAGCTGATCATCGGCGTCATCGCGCTGATGAAGGGCCTGAACGACGTGGTGAAGGCGTCGCTCACCGGATCGATCCTGGGCAACCTGCTGCTGGTGGCGGGTGGAGCGATGCTGGTGGGCGGCTGGAACCGGGACCAGCAGAAGTTCAACCCGAACGCCGCCGAGGCGAACGCGGGTCTGCTCACCATCGCCGTCGCCGCCATGCTGACTCCCGCCATCTTCCACTTCACGGCCGAGCACATGCACGATCGCCATCTCGGGGAGCACGAGCTCGGGGTGTCGCTCGGCACGAGCGTCATCCTGCTCGCGATCTACGCTCTCGGGCTCCTCTTCAGCCTCCGCACCCACAAGCATCTCTTCTGCACGGCACCGCGTGGTGGCGCGCAGCGCGGTAGAGGCTGGGGAGTGCAGCGCTCCGTGATGACCCTGCTCGTCGCGTCGCTCGGGGTCGCCCTGGTCGCGGAGCTGCTCGTCGGCTCGGCCGCGGCCGTCGCGGAGGGCCTGGGGTGGAGCCCGGTGTTCGTGGGCGTGATCCTCCTGGCCATCATCGGGAATGCGGCCGAGCATTCCACCGCGCTCCGGCTGGCGCATGCAGACGATATGGACACCGCGCTGACCATCACGTACCAGAGCAGCCTCCAGATCGCGCTCTTCGTGACCCCGGTGCTGGTGTTCGTGAGCGTGCTCCTGGAGGCGTTCGCGGGCGGCGGCTCGGGCCACCTCGACCTGGTCTTCACGCCCCTCGAGGTCGTGTCGGTGATGCTCACCGTGTCGACCGTGGTCGTGCTGCTCGGCGACGGCCGGACCAACTGGTTCGAAGGTACGTTGCTGCTCGGGCTCTATCTGATCCTCGGCGTCGCCTTCTTCTTCATGCCCGCGCCGGCGGTGCCCTGACCGCCATCCCGCTCCCCGGGGGGTCTCGATTGATCGGAACTCGCGCGGACGCCGTCTGGCCATGACCCGAATCCGCGGCTAAGGCTTTCAGCCATGGAACAGCGCCGCCTCGGGACCCAGGGACTCGTCGTCTCCGCACTCGGTCTGGGCTGCATGGGCATGAGCTGGGCCTACGGCAAGCCCGACGACGCCGAGTCGATCGCCACGATTCACGAAGCGATCGAGCGCGGGTGCACGTTCCTCGACACCGCCGAGGTCTACGGTCCGTGGAAGAACGAGGAGCTGCTCGGACGTGCGCTCGTGGGCAAGCGAGATCGAGTCGTCCTGGCCACGAAGTTCGGCTTCGCATTCTCGCAGGCAGGGCAGGTGATCGGCCTCGACAGCCGTCCGGAGAACGTGAAGTCCGCCTGCGACGCCTCGCTGAAACGTCTCGGGACCGACCATGTCGACCTGCTGTACCAGCACCGGGTCGACCCGAACGTGCCGATCGAGGACACCGTCGGGGCGATGGCCGAGCTGGTGGCCGCGGGCAAGGTGCGATTCATCGGCCTCTCGGAGGCGGGCCCGCGAACGTTGCGCCGCGCGCACGCCGTGCATCCGGTCAGCGCGCTGCAGACCGAGTATTCGCTCTGGCAGCGCGAGGTCGAGGCCGAGATCCTGCCAACGTGCCGCGAGCTCGGCGTGGGATTCGTCGCCTACAGCCCGCTGGGTCGGGGCTTCCTCACCGGCCACGCGCAACGTGCCGACGAATACGGGCCCGGTGACAGCCGCCAGAGCCATCCGCGGTTCCAGGGCGAGAACTTCGACGCCAACGTGAAGCTGGTTGACGCGGTGAAGGAGCTGGCGGACAAGCGGCAGCGCACGCCCGGCCAGCTCGCGATCGCGTGGCTCCTCCATCAGGGCGACGACATCGTGCCGATCCCCGGCACGAAACGCCGGACGTACCTCCGCGAGAACCTCGCCGCCGCCGACGTGACCCTGTCGGACGACGACCAGCGCTGGCTCGATCAGCGCCTGCCGGTCGGCGCCGTGGCAGGCGAGCGCTACAACCCGGTCATGATGGCGCTTGTCGATGTGTGAATGCTGACGCGCCTCCGCGAGGCGCGGTGCGGGTCACGGCGGTCGCGGGCTGCACCCGGGCGGAGGTACGCCCCGGGCGAGCTTCCGCTGATCGACGGGCCGGAACCCGAGCACCTTGCGGGCGAGAGCGGCGCCCTGGTAGGCCTCACGCGGCATGCGAGCCTCGATGCTGGTCGCCCTCGTCCTCGCCGCGACCGTGCTCATCCCGTTGCCGGCTCGCGCCGAGCGCAAGGCGGTCTGCCTGCGCGAGTGCCGCACCGGCATCGCCGCATGCGCCGCCTGGCACGCGCCGATCAAGCGCCGCAGGGCCAAGCACATCTGCACCCGCGAGCTCATCCCGGGGTGCATCCGCGACGGCGTGGTCGAGTGCGAGCGTGCACCCCACTATCGCGGCACGTACGCGTTCACCGGTGAGCTCGCCGGGACGACCTGTACCAGCTACCCGCCCGGCTTCTCGGTGGACCAGCAGTCGTTCGGGTTCACGGTGCACGACCGTTTTCGTGACGACCTCGACGTCACCATCTACGGGGACGACCTCATCGAGGACCATGGCAAGGGCGCGACGCTGCCCTGGTCGGTCGGCGACGAGGACGGGAACTGCTGGCACGGCGACCCGAGCGGCGACTTTTGCGCCGGCGGGCGCCTCGAGGTCTACGGCCCCCCGCCGCGCAGCGCGATTTCGCCGCGCCCCGCGGCGACGCTCTTCAGCGTGCTCAGCGTGTACCGGCCAGAGCCGAGCACGTGTACGCTCAGCTGGACGGGTGAGCTGGAGTACGTGCCGCCCCTCGAGGCGGCCGAGTGAGCCGGCGCCGCGCTCTCCCCGTTCCGCATCAGCGCAGCGCTGACCGGGTCGATCAGCACCAGGGCCGCAGCGCGGACTTTCGCCGGATTGAGATCGGCGCGGGCGAGCTGCAGCAGAGTCTTGGGCGAGGTCATGGTCCGTCCTTTGGGTTCCGGATTGTTCTGCGTCGAACGGTCCAGAGCGGTGTGACACTTGAATCACCCGGCGCGGTGCGCGAAGCAACATCGCCATGGGCATCGAGATCAACGGCATCGCGCACATCCAGCTCACGGTGCGGGACGCGGCCTGCATCCCGTTCTGGGAGAAGCTGTGCCACTTCCTCGACATGAAGACGCTGATCAACGCCGACGAGATCGTCTACTGCATCGGGGGT
Organism: uncultured delta proteobacterium; assembly: GCA_963815115.1. GTDB lineage: Bacteria > Desulfobacterota > Binatia > DP-6 > DP-6 > CAVQLX01. Next base: position 1,755,578 of record CAWFFN010000009.1, read on the forward strand.
CGCACCGGGATCCTCGTGCGCGCCGATCAGGAGGCGAAGGACCGGGGAGCCTTCGATCAGCGGCGCGCGGGGCTGCACCATCTGTGCTTCCGCGCGCGACGACGCGAGGACGTCGATGCGGTCCACGCCTTCGTCGTCGACGAGCTGGGTGCGAAGGTCGTGCACCCGCCCGAGGACGGCGGGTTCGCTCCCGGCTACTACTCGGTCCTCTTCGAAGATCCCGAAGGCATCCGGATCGAGGTGAACTTCGTGCCCGGGAAGGGCCATTTCGGATCGGAAGGCCGGCTCGGTCCGGGCGGCGAAGGGGCGGCCGGCAAGCTCACCGAGGACGGTTTGAAGTAGCGAGCTCTGGGTACCCGATACGCGATCGTCGAAATTTGCCACCCAGGCATCGCGGCAGTCGCGGCTCGTCGCGTCGAGCCGGTACGCGTCCGAGGATCAGGCGTTCATCGACGCGCTGTCTTCGGAGGGATGAGTGACCCGCGGGGAGGTGCGTCGTTGCCTCACCGACCGCGCGCGCGAAGCGCGGCGCGCGCCGCCGTCATGGCCCCTGGCCTGCGAAGGCCGCGAGCTGCAGGAGCCACGTGCCGGAGCTGAGCGACGCCGTGGCGGTGTAGCTTCCGGCCGTCGGCGCCTGCGCGTCCGCCACGAGATCGCCGTCGGGCGCGGTGACGACCCGGCTGGTGAAGCCGGGGCCCGGCGCGGTGAAGGTCGCACCGGTCATGCCCGCCGCGAACAGCAGCTCGGATGCCGCTGCCGTCGTGAGCGAGCCGCTGCTCGCGGCGGAGCCGGCGCCCGATGCCGACGTGCCGGCGTCGAAGGGAGCGGTCGTGCGCAGGCCCGAGTACTCGGTGACGCGAAGATCGACGAAGACGGCGGGCTGGGAGAACGTCACGGTCACCGCGTTGCCGCCCGCCGGAGCCGCGGCGATGCTCGCGGCGTAGTAGATCGCCTGGCTCAACCCGTTGCCGCGGAACGTCGGGATGGCCGGTTGGTACAGGTTGCCGGCGGTGTCGGTCACCGAGGCGATCACGGACGTGGTGTCGTTCCAGCCGATGGCGACGATGTTGGTGTCGCCGGTGGTCTCGGCGCCGGCATAGGTGGCGGAGACCACGCTCTGCGGAGTCTGCGGGGTGGCGTACCCCTGCTGGACGAAGGCGGGTCCAGGCGGCGCGGTCGATGCGACGAGAGTGCCCGACGGGGCCGACACGTTGTGCGAGTAGTCGAAGGCCGCGACGGTGTAGGAGTACGAGGTGAGCGGCGTCAGGCCGGTATCGGCATACGTCGTCGCCGCCGTCGTCCGGACGAGGGTCCCGTTCCGGAAGACCTGGTAGCCCGCGACACCGACGTCGTCGGTCGAAGCCGACCACGAGACCGTGATCTGTGAGGACGAGATCGCGGAGGCCTCGAGTCCGGTAGGGATCGACGGCGGGTGCGTGTCCGGCGGAACCCCGGTGGCTTCCAGGACCAGCACCCAGTCGCCGTCGCCGTCACCGTTGCTTCCCGGAGGCGTGAAGGTGCGCGTGCCGGCGTTCGCGAGCGGCGAACCGGGGATCGCGGTGAAGGTCCCGTTCGCCGGGTCGTACCACGACGCGTACGCCGGCCCGGCGAGGCGCGACATGGCGACGGTGATCGTGCGCACGGTGGGCATGTAGGCCATCACGAGCGCGCCGTCCGGGGTGCGCGCGGCGGTGAGGTAGTCGTTGTCGCCGAGAGCGCCGCCGTCGGCGAATGTACCGAACCCCGCGGTCACGACGGTGTGGCTCTGATCGGGGACGAGGTCGAACCATCGACGCGACGCGAACAGGAACTTCACGTAGCCCATCTGGAGCGATCCGGGCGTATCCAGATGGCTCTGCCAGCCGCTGATGAACGGCCAGGTGTAGCGGTTGCCGTAGAGCTGGCCGGCGGCGCCGCTGAGCAGGGTCCAGTATTCCTGGCGCCGCAGGATGTTCGGCGTGCCCTCGTCGGCGGCGTTGTGCTCGAACTCGTAGTTCGCCTCGACCAGGAACGTCGGGACGATGTCCGGGCGGTCGTAGTCGGCCAGCACCTGCGCATACGTCGGATAGTAGGTGTACGACGCGTTCAGCTGGATCAGCGGCGCCCAGGTGGGGTCGTCGAGCGAGCCGCTGACGGGATAGTCGAGCTCCACCGTGTGGATGTGACGGTCGTCCCTGTCCTGGATGCCGCGGGCGACCGCCTGCACCACCGCGTCGTCGCCCGGATTCGGCCAGCTCTGGAAGTCGTTGCCGCTCATCCAGACGATGTTGTCGACGTTGCGATACCTGCTGCCGAGGTACCGCCCGTAGTCGCGCGACTTCGCCACGCCGTTGCTGCCGAGGACGCTCAGCCAGCTACCCGTCTCGGCAGGATCGAGGAACACCGTGAGCCCGTGCTGCGCCGCGAGGGCGAGCATGTCGTCGACGCGTGTGAAGTAAGCCTCGTTGGGCGTCGAGAGATCGCCGTCCGTCGTGAACGGGACGATGCCGTCGTACGTGCTGCCGTCGGGGCGCCCCCCGGTGTAGGTGGCGCACAGCAGGTTGATCCACACCGCGTTGAAGCCCGCCGCCTGGCGGTCGGCGAAGAACGAGTCGGCCTCCGCCTCCGAGAGGTTGACCATCAGCGCCTGGGGAGAATCGCCGGTGATGAGGAACGGCACGCCCTGCTGATCGACCAGGTAGCGACCGGTCGGGCCGACCTGCAGCGGATAGGCCGTCGGCGGCGGCGGCGTGGTCCCGGCCGTCCTGAAGGCGACCAGCTGCATCACCCACGCCGTGCCCTTCTGCGTCGCGGTGAGCTCGTGGGGGCCGGCCCCGGCGGCGGCCTCCTCGGCGGTCACGTTGCCGTACTTGCCGAGCCGTTTCTTGAAACCCCGGGTGAGCCGTCCGATGGATTTGCCGTTCGACTCGCCGCCCGCAAACAGCAGGTCGCCGGTGCCTGCGGTGGTGAGGACGCCACTGCCCATCGTGGGCGACGACCCGGACGCCGCCACCGCGCCCTCGAGCGGCGCGGTGCGGTCGAGACCCGCGTACTCGTGAACGTAGAGCACGCCACGCGTGCTGATCGCGGTCGCGAAGTGGGCGGTCACCGTGTCGGGGCCGCCCGCGATGCTCGTGGCGTAGAAGATCTGCGCGCTGGACGCGTCGCCTGTCGCCTGCGTCGGGCCGATGGCGCTCGCGAACGTGTCGCCTGCGCTGTCGCTGACCGACACGGATCCCGCGTTGTCCCAGACGACGTAGGCGACGATCAGGTTGCCGGCGGTGGTCGGCTTCTTGAAGGTCACGCCGACGCTGCCACCCGAGATCACCCGGAAGTATCTCTTCTGGATCAGCATCCGCTTGGTGGCCGCGCCGGCCGGAAGCGGTGCGGCACTCAGCGCCGCCAGGCTGGCCGCCAGCAGGTACGTGCCGACCCCGAACCGTCCTGATCGTGGAGTGTCCATCGTGTCGCCCCCCATCGGTCGTCGACTCGCCGCGACAGTCTATCTCACCCGATGTCGCGATTCGCCGCCAGGGATGACCTTACCCGAGCGGCGACGGCCGCCGTCGCGGTTCAGCGCGGGACGGGTGGGGCAAAGTGCCACGCGATGCGCGCCGGACCGCCCCAGGCTCTCGCCTGGAGGGAGTGCAACTCCAGCGACGCCATGGGACCCGTCGCTGGCATCTCCGTTGCACCCGGGACATCGGCGGAGGTCGCGCGGAAGAAGCGCGGGGGATGAACGCCACGAGAACGCTCCCAGGGGCGGCGGGGGCCATCGGACATGCGAGCGTGGAACGCCGTCCGGTGGGCGTCTTCGCGGCCATGCTGGCCGTCGCCATAGCCGTCGCCGCGTCGTGGGGCTGGCAGGCGCAGGCATTCCACCGAGCGAGCCACTACCAGCGTTCCGTGGCCGGGCTGTACGCGCCGGTCAAGTTCCTGACCCTTCCCTTCCAGCAGGCCGTGCTCGCCGACGGGCACACCCTTCCGATCTACGGCAGCTCGGAGCTCTACTGCTGCGGCGACCCCTATCGCCCGACGCAGCTCTTCGCATCGCACCCGACGGGATTCGGCGTGTTCGCGCTCGGGCGGTACGGCATCGGCAACCTGCTCTTCGCCCAGACGTTCGGGGCACTCGGGCGCGTGCTCGAGCGCAAGAAGCTGGTGATCATCGACTCGCCTCCCTGGTTCTTCAACGCGGAGGATGTCGACCCGCGTGCCTACGCCCTCAACTTCTCGCCCGAGATCGCCAAGACGTTCATCTTCGAGTCGACGATCTCCCTGCCCCTTCGCGGGGCCATCGCGAGGCGCATGCTCGACTTTCCCGAGACGCTCGCCGGCGAACCGGTGCTGGCCGCGGCCGCGCGCGCGCTCGCCGACCCGACGCCGCTCCACCTGGCGGCGTATCGCGCCCTCGTGCCGCTCGGCGGTCTGGAAGCCTGGATCGAACGGGTGCGTGGCGCCAGACGCATCCGGCATCTCCTCGGTCGCATGAACGTTCCGCCACCGGAGCGGGGTGTCCGGCCGAGGTGCTTCGACTGGCTCGCCCTGGTGGCGCGTGCGACGAAGATCGCTGATCGCCGCGATTCTACCAATCCCTTCGGCTTCCCGAACGAAACCTACGCGCGACTGCTCGAGAAGGGCGTCATCACGGGCGGCATCGCGCTCTATCGGAGCGGCTCGACCAACCGCGAGGGCCAGAGCTATCCGCCGCCGACGGCGTGGCACGACAACGTGCTCCACTCGGCGCAGTGGTCGGATCTGGCGCTCGCCGTGGCGGTCCTGCGCGAGCTCGGAGCACGGCCGTTCGTCTGGACCACGCCGCTGCCCGGAGTCTACGACGACTACACGCCGGTCTCCGTTGCCGCACGGCAGGCGTACTACGATCGCTGGGAGCGAGAGCTGCGGAAGCTCGGGGTACCCTGGCTCGACTTCCGATCCGCGGACGAGGATGTCTTCTTCATGACCGATACCGCCGCGCACTTCAGCCCGCGCGGCTGGATCTTCGCGGACCGGGCGCTGGACCTGTTCTGGCATGGAAAGGCGGACGGCGAGATCCGCGCCGCGCTCGACACGCTCGCCCGGCAGGTCCCGCCGCCCCCGACCGCGACCACCTGGGAGCGGCGCTCCCGCGCGCAGGACGTGGCGCCACGGTGATGGAGAACGTGCCGCCGGCTCATGACGGCGGGCAGGCGCTCACGGGTGTGGGCAGCGCACCGCCGGTGGTGCGCACCGCGCCGAACGTCGACCCCTCGAGGCGGGTTCTGTCCGACGGCTGCGACGGGATCACCTGGGCGTAGCCGCCGACGTATCCGCAGAAGCCGTTGTTCGAGGTGGTCGCGCCGGTGAGGACGAATTCGTTGACGGTCAGCAACGGGTCGCCGAGGAGTCGGTAGGCGTCCAGCGGAACGGGCTGGCTGCCGAAATTGGCCGTGAACCTGCCGTCGGCGGACACGGCGACGTTCGTCGCGATCCACGGCTGACCCACGGGCGCCTTGCTGGTGTCATCGAGCGGCTGGAGGCTGAGGTCGAGGCCCGTACCGTGAACCTGCACGTCGGCCCGGAAGGACAGGACCTGCGCCGGCCAGATCACCGGGGCGAGCGTCAGGAGGTGAGAGCCCGTGACGTCGAACGCCGTGGTGTCGGCGGGCAGCGGAGGCGGCGCGCAGCCGCGCTTCGGGAGGGGATGTACGCAGCCGGCGGGCGCGCGTTTGAAGTCGACGTCGGCCAGCCAGATGTCGCTCGGCGACGAGATGCCCTCGAACCACGGCAGCTCCTGATCGACCGGGCTGGTGTACCAGGCCAGCAGGGACCGATTCCGGGAGAGCGGCGCCAGCGAGGTGTAGGCGGTGTCGCCGGAGCTCTTCAGCTCCTGGATCTCGCAGACCTCGATCGGCGCGCTGGGGTCGGTCAGGTCGCCCCGCAGCTCGTAGATCGCGGTCCGCTTGAACGTGCATGGCAGGTGCTTGCGGGCAAAGACGAAGCTGCGCGTGCGTCCGTTGGCGCGGCGGACCACCCAGGTCGGGCCGTCCAGGCGCTGCTCGATGCGGCGGCCGCACTCCCAGGTGGTGAACGGGTCGTGCGATGTGCAGATCGCGGTCTGTCCGTCGGCCAGGATGTCCTGGTCGTCGAGGCGGACCAGCGCGACCGCGGTGTCGTGGTTCCTGCCGAGGAACTGCAGCTCGGCCTCGCTCGGCACGTCGTTGTATGACGCGATGATCGTGGATCGCTTCTCCCAGGTGATGCCGTCGTCGGAGGCGAACAGGCCGACCGCGACGTCGAAGTCCTGATAGCCCGTGGCGAACAGCGTCCGCCGGTGCCTGCCGGCCTTGACGTACGGGCGCTCCGTGTACCGCCAGAAGCCCCAGTACGTCTCCATTCCGGTTGCGTCGACGTCCTGGTACGTCCTCACCGGCGGGGTCCACGTACGCCCGCCGTCGCTCGACTCGGCGCGGACCGTCCATGCCTGACCGCCCAGGTCGCGGTAGTGGAAGCCCGGCACGCGGCTGATCGCGTAGAGAAACAAGCGGCCGCCCACCTCGACCAGCTTGGGATCGCGGATGTCCCGGCCGCCGGGGAGGTCGTTGGCATTCACCTCGCCCAGGAGGGTGAACGTCCGCCCGCGGTCGCGCGACTCGAAGATGTTGATGTGCGCGCGCGCCGATCCGATCTGGCCCTGCTCACCGCCCCGAAATGCGAGCAGGATGCGACCGTGGAGACGGATCATCGCCGTGTTCTCGTTGTGCAACCCGTCCGCATAGACGATGCGCTGATCGGTGGCGAAGCTGGCAGGAGCGGCGTCGGAACCGCGTCCGCCTCCGATCAGGGCGACTACGAGCGCGACGATCGACGACCTCATTCGCATCTGACCTAGGAAGCACAACGCGGGGATTCGGGCCAGAACCCGGCGCAGCCTCGGCGTGGGGCCGGGGGCGTGGCGGCCCGTGACGCGGGCGCTCCCGCGGCGACGCTCGACCGGCGACCGGTCGGCGACCTACGCGGCGGCCAGGATCTCCCCGGCGGCACGTTCGCCGGAGCGGACGGCTCCGTCGATCGCGCCGTACGAGATCGTCGCGGTCTCGGTGCCGGCCCAGTGCACTTGGCCGAACGGTCGGCGCAGCAGCGATCCGTACCTCGTCAGGATCCCCGGCGACCAGTGCGCCATCGAGCAGCCGCGCGTCCAGGGCTCTTTCCACCACGGCGTCTCGATGAACGCCGACGGCGAGCCCGCGCGCGGGCCGAAGCGTTCGACCATCGCAGCGATGACCTGGCGGCGACGCTCGCCGGCGTCGAGCGCATCGACGCGTTCGGCAATCGGCCCGAAGGTGAAGGAAGCCATCACCCCCGGCTTGCCAGCGGCGGGTGAGGCGTCGAGCGTCACTTCCGACGCAGACTGCGGACCGGCGGACTGGCCGCTGAAGCCGGCGATGCGCCAGAACGGCTCGTCGTAGACGAGCAGCGTCTTGGTCTCCGGACCCGCCGTCGAGTGCCGATACAACGCCACGCGGTCCTCGGGCAGAACGGGATCGAAGGCGATCTCCAGCGCCAGTGCGGGTGGAACGGCGACCACGGCGTGCCGAGCGGACACGGTGATGTCGGCGCTCTCGACGACGACGCGATCCGCACGCTGCAGGATGGCGCGCACGGGTGTGTCCAGGCGTACGGCATCGCCGAGCTCGTCGGCCACGCGCCGCGCGATCGACCCGGCGCCGCCGACGACCAGGTTCTCCTGGTAGCCACCCTTGATCGACACCAGCGGGTTGAAGCCGCCCGATGCCTGGATCAGGAACAGCAGGTTGAGGAAGGACACCTGGTTCAGGTCGCCGCAGAACAGCCCGCGCACGACCGAGTCGAACAGGTCGCGTGCGATCGCGGTGCGGATCCCCGAGCGCTCGAGAAACCAGGCCACGGAGCGCGCGTCCCACTCCCCGGCGCGCGCGGCCGTCCACGGCGCCTCCACCGGCAGGCGCTTCGCCATGCGATCGAGCTTGGCCTGCGCGAGGACGATCGTCAGGATCGCCGACAGGCCGATCTTGGGGATCAGACCGCGGTATCGCCGTATCCTGCCCCCGCCGACGAGCAGATGATGGCCGTCGTCGTACGTCTTGTACGTCGACACGCCCACCTCGCTCGCCAGCTTGCGGACCGCGTCGTGCCGGTTCGCGAGCCACCCACCGCCGCGATCGACCGGCGAACCGTCCGGCAGGTGGAAGGTCCAGATGCGGCCGCCGATACGGTCGCGCGCTTCGAGGACGACGACCGACTTGCCCGCCTGCGTCAGTCGCCGCGCGGCGGTGAGCCCGGCGTAGCCGGCGCCGACGACACAGACGTCCACGTCCATCCGCTCCATCAGGCTTCGCCGACGGCTTCGTGGATGGCGCGGCAGTGGCGCACCAGGTGGTCGTGCGCCACGACGAAGCGCTTCAGCGGCGTGTCGATGTCGTAGAAGAAGATGTTCGCGACGAACCCGTAGATCCCGGCGTCGATGCTCGTCGGCCGCTCACCGTGGACGTAGCCCGTCGTCGGAACCAGCCGCGCGAGCACGCCCAGGTCCGCGAGGCCGCGCGCCATCGCGTCGTCCGGCTGGTAACGGCCGATGCCCTGGAAGTGGTAGCGTTGCGCGTTGTACTCGCGCGCGCGCAGGAGGGTCGCCTCCGTCAGTCCGGGATGCTCGCGCAACATCGCGTCCCGAAAGGCGGGCCAGTAGCGGTCGTCCTTCCAGCGCGAGTACGACATGACCCAGTAGAGGTCGTCGAGCAGGCGCGTGATCAGCAGGTTCCGATCGCGCTGCGCCTGGTCGAGATCGGCGTCGATCGTCAGGCGATGCTTGCGGACGAGATGGGCGAGGATGGTATCGCTGTCGCCGACGATCTCGCCGTCGTCGACGACGTAGGGGAGCTGGCCGCGCGGGGCATGCGAGGTGTCGACGACGTGCTCGTGACGGAAGGGGACGCCGGTGAGCCGGAGGAAGGCGTAGACCTTGAGGCCGTAGCCATTGTTGTCGGCGACGCCGAAGAGCCTGGGGTACGAGTAGAGCGTCAGCATCGGCGGCTACGCTGCGGAAGACCCATACGCCGCCTGCGCGCGGAAGGGAAAGAGGGCCTCCGCGAACGACGCGCCCTTCGCGGACAACGGCGTCATGATCGTGCGACGCCTTGGCCTTGCCCTGCGCCTCAGCCGCCGGCTTCCCTGCCGACCGTGAAGGGATCACCAATCAGCCAGCACCAGGTCCCATCTGCCTGACGGCGCGCAAAGCGTCGCAATGGAGCACTCCGACGACTTGTGACTCGCGAGGATCCCAGCACTGGCGCAGCGCTGGCCCTCGGGCCTGGCCAATCGGCACCCTTCGCAACGGCGGCAATTCGGCGACCGCGGCCCGTCCGTCACGGCGCGCCGTAGAGCGCGAACGGATGCGTCGCGGGCAGACCGCGCGCCGTCGCGTCGGTCACCGGACTCACCGCGCGGGTCTCGTCGAACCAGATGTACTCGTCGAACTGGTGCGGCAGCGAGGCGTGAAAGTAGTGGCTCTGGAGCTCGGTATCCGGCCGGTAGATCACCCCGATGGCACGCTCGAGCCGCGGCGGCTCCAGCTCCGCGCGCACCTCGGGACGGCGGGGATCGCGCAGATGCACCATGCCCGCCGCGAGGCCCGACTCGTGAAACACGCGCTCGTAGCTCTCCGCGTGCGCGGCGCGCACGTCCATCACGTGCATCGGCCCGTCCCACTCGTGCGCCGCGGCCACCGTACCGTGGTCGGTCCCGCAGCCGACGAGGAACGCCGCCGGGCCGAAGGCCTGCCTGGCGAGATGGCCGACGTTGATCTCGCCGCGCACGCCCATCTCGGTGGCCGCCGCGTCGCCGAGGTGCGAGTTGTGCTCCCAGATCACGATCTTCGAGCCCGTCCCGTGGAACGTCAGCAGGGCCTGCACCGTGTCGAACATGTGGCCGTCGCGCAGGTTCCACGACTCCGCACCTCCGTAGTACATCACGCGGTAGTATCGCTCGGCGCTGGCGACGACGGCCGCGTTGCGGACCGCGTCGAGGAAGGAGGCCCCGTCGCGCTCCGTGTACTCCAGCTCCTTCGCGAGCAGGTCGCGCAGCATCGCCACCACCTCGCGCTCGCAGATGCGATACCGTCCCGTCACGGCGGCGCGCCCGTAGGTCGCCGGATCGCCCTCCCAGGGCGTCAGGCTACCGTAGCGCTGGCGCGCCACCTGGGCGGTCGCTGGGTCGATCCGGTCCAGGTACTCGAGCACCATCCGGATCGAGGTGTACATGCTGTAGAGATCGAGGCCGTAGAAGCTCACGCCGGCGTCGGCGTCGCGCATCGCGTTCCACTCGCGCAGCCACTCGGCGAACTCGAGCGTCTCGTGGTTGCGCCACATCCAGGTGGGGAATCGCGCGAAGGCGCGCCACGGCCGTCCCGCCAGGGGCCGGAGCCCGTGCACGTAGCGGTTGACGCGTGCCGCGTCGGGCCAGTCGCCCTCGATGGCGACGATCCCGAACCCGCGTGAGCGAATGAGCTCCCGGGTGATGCGGGCCCGCATGGCGTAGAACTCGGAGGTGCCATGCGTCGCCTCGCCGATGAGCACCAGGCGCGCGTCTCCGATGCGCTCGAGGAGGGAGCCGAGATCGCCGCGCGCGATGTCGTCGATCGGCTCGGCCACCTCGCGCATCAGCCGCGCGATGGTGGCGGGACGGGAGGGATGCCGCGGGGCCCTTGCCGCCTCCGGAGCCCAGCCCTCCTCGCCGATGAGCGGCACGAAGCGGACGCCGCCCAGGTCCTCGTGCTCGAGGCTCCCGTCGGCGCGGCGGGTGACGCGGACAAGCTGCTGCGCCTTCTCCTCGCCGATGGGAATGACGAGCCGCCCGCCCGGAGCGAGCTGCGCCAGCAGCGACCCGGGGACATTCGGTCCACCGGCGGCGACCACGATGGCATCGAAGGGCGCATGCTCCGGCCACCCGAGGGTCCCGTCACCGTGCCGGACGAACACGTTGTGAAAACCGAGCTCCGCGAGGCGCGTCCGCGCACTCTCCGCCAGCTCCGCGTGGCGCTCGATCGTGTAGACCTCGCGCGCAACGCGGGCCAGTACCGCCGCCGCATAGCCGGAGCCCGTGCCGATCTCGAGCACGCGGTCGCGGGGACCCAGCTGGAGGGCCTCCGCCATCAGGGCGACGATGAACGGCTGGGAGATCGTCTGTCCCTGCTCGATGGGCAGGGGAGCATCCCGATAGGCGAATTCCTCCAGCTCCGGGCGGAGAAACCGCTCGCGAGGCACCGATCGCATGGCAGCCAGTACCCGGGGGTCGCGGACGCCCCGTCCAGCAATCTCTCGCTCGACCATGCGGTCGCGCTGGGTTGCGAAGTCGGGCACGACCGTACGCTAGCAGTGGGCGTGCCATGACCCGTGCCCGACCCTGACAACGTGGGTTCCCGCCGCTGGGAGCCGACCGCGCGTCGTTTTCCCATCGCTGCGAGCGGTCTGCGCACCCCTCGACGGTTCCCGCTGCGGCGCTGAGCGTGCCCACGCCAGCGGTGCCGAAGAAGCGCGCCGCGAACGGCTGATCCGTTGCGCCGCCGACGGGCGCAGAGGCGTCTTGCCGGCGACGTACGCGTTGGGGTACCTCGGCCGGGCGATTGCTGGGAAGGGAGGGCCTTCGTGTGATGTCGAATCGGGCGAGAGGAGGCGTCACGGCCGTCGCGCTTGCCGTACTGCTCTCTGGGACGCTTTCCGGGTGGGCACAGCCGTCGGGGGGAGCCCGAGGATGCTGCTGCCTGATGCAGGGTGTCACCTTCGTCTGCGGCGAGAAGACCCAGACCGAGTGTCTGGCGATCCTGCCGGCGGCGCCCACCTTCGCCAAGATCGCCGACTGGAAGAAGGCCGTGGCGGCGTCGAAGGCGCAGGAGGGTCAGCCGATGAAGGGCGGCTGGATCGGCGAGTCGTGCGCGAAGGGGGAGGCACGACCGGGGTGCTGCTGTTTCCCGAAGCTGCACCCGACCGGAGACGACCGCTTCGACTGCAAGGCGAGCATGACCGAGTTCGATTGTCGGGCCGAGTGCTCGATGTTCAAGGACGGGCGTGAGCCGTCGGGATGTACCTGGGCGGTGGGGACCTGCCAGCACTGAGCCGTCCGCATGGAGTTCGGTCTCTTCTTCGAGCTGTCGGTCCCGCGTCCGTTTGCCGACGGCGTCGAGCGTGCCGTCTACGACAACGCCCTGGAGCAGGTGCGCCTCGCCGACGCGCTCGGCTTCGACGCCGTGTGGGCGGTCGAGCATCACTTCCTCGAGGAGTACTCGCACTGCTCGGCGCCCGAGGTGTTCCTCACCGCCTGCGCCGTCCAGACGCAGCGCATCCGCGTCGGGCACGGTGCCGTCGTCTGCGTACCGGAGATGAACCATCCGGTGCGGGTCGCCGAGCGTGCGGCCGCGCTCGACATCATCTCCGGAGGCCGTCTCGAGGTCGGCACGGCGCGCTCGTCGACCTGGACGGAGCTTGGCGGCTTCAACTCCGACCCCGACACGACGAAGAAGACATGGGACGAGTACGTGCGCGTGCTGCCGAAGATGTGGACGCAGGAGCGCTTCGCCTGGGACGGCGTCTCGTTCTCCATGCCCGAACGCGCGGTGCTGCCGAAGCCCATTCAGAAGCCGCATCCGCCGCTCTGGGTGACGGTGACGAGCCCCGGCACGGAGCTCGATGCCGCCGAGCGCGGCATCGGGTCGCTCGGCGTCGCCGCGGCGAGCTTCGCCGAGCAGGAACGCCGCACGCGCGAGTACCACCGCCGGATTCGCCAGTGTGACCCTGTGTCGAGCGTGGTCAACGACAAGGTCGCGACGCTGAACTTCCTCTACTGCCACGAGGATGCCCGGCAGGCCGCCGCGACCGGCATGCGCATGCTCGGGGTCTTCTCGTTCTTCAACGCGAACCTCCTCCCGACCCGCGAGGCGTACCCGACGCGGGCCTACCAGTCGCTCGGCGCGCTCGCCCCGACGCCGGGCGCCGAGGCCGGCGGCCCTGGCGATCCGCGCGGCATCCCCGACGGCATCGCGATCGGGGACCCGGCCCGCATCGTCAAGGCCATCAAGCGCTGGGAGTCGATCGGAGTCGACGCGCTCAACTTCATCGTGAACACCGTCGAGACGATCCCGCAGGCGGACGTGCTCGCGAGCCTCCGTTTGTTCGCGACCGAGGTCATGCCACATTTCCGGAACGGCCGCTGACGTGCTCTTCGGAACCGCCGACGTCGACGCGCTCGCCGCAAACGCTCCGGTGATGGAGCGTCTCGACACCGAGCCGCTCGTGCTGCCGGACGCCTGGGTGCTACAGGTGACCTACGAGATGCCGGCGACGGCGCGCGAGGTGCTGCTGCCGCCGGCGCTCCAGCCGACCGATCCGCCGCTCGTGTCCTGGACGTTCCTCCGCTGTGCGTCGGGGCCTCTCGGCGCCTTCGTGCTCGCGCAGCTCCGGGTCGAATGCCGGAGCGGCCTGCGCCCACGGGGTTTTCTCATCACCTCGCTGATCGACGCGGCGGACGCCGGCCGCGCGCTCACGGCGCGCTGGGGCTACGGCCCCCGGCCCGGCGACGTGCGGCTCGCGCGCCAGTACGACGCCGTGACGGGGACATGCTCCGTGGACGGCCGCACCATCCTCGACGTCGCGCTGCGGGATCCCGATCCACTCGGACCGCACGACATCCAGTACACGGCGAGCATGCATCTCGCGCGCACGCCGCGCGGCGTGCGCCTCGTCCAGGTCGACCCCACGTTCGCGGTACAGCGCGCGGAGCGCGGCCGGCCCCATCTCTCGACATTCGACGCCGCCGCGTGGGGTGATGCGCGGATCGTCCCGGCGCATCCGGTCTCGGCGTCGATCGCGGTCGCCGAGGTCACGCTGCCGAGGCTGCGCTACCTCTGCCGCCCTGAGGTGTGGGCGTTCGACGGGACGGAGAGCCTGTAGCGCAGCGGTCTGGCTCGTCCCGATACACGCGAGCCTTTTCGCCACCGATCGCTGAGGCCTATCGGGAGAATGCCTTGTGCCCAGGATTCCCAGAGCGCTCGCGCCGTGTAGACTCTGCCAGTTGTCGCTCCTATGGCCCTGGGCTCGGAGGCCCGGCTCGTGAGGCGGAGCGCGATCCTTGCGATTTCCATCGCGCTGTTCGCCGGCTGCGGTCCTCCGCGGACGTGGGACGCGCATACGACGTCTTCGCTGATGACGGCCTCTCTGGATCCCACGACTCTGACGGGCGACCGCGTGGCGACGTTCGGTGTCGTCGCCCCACCCGCTCTGCAAGGCCTGGCGCCGGCCCTGTCCCACGGGCTGGTCGCAGCGCTCGCGCAAGTTACGCCGCCTCTGGTCGTACAGCCAATTCCCGACACGCTGAACGCCCTCAACCAGCAGGGGTTGGCCGCGGAATACGCCGAGCTGCTCTCGGGTTTCGCCCGGAGTGGCGTGCTCGAGCGCAAGCGTCTGCAGTCACTCGGCTCGGCGCTTCGATCTCGGTACGTGCTGTTGCCTGGCCTGGCGGGATTCGACGAGGTCCTGGCCGACAGTTTCGAGATCTCCGGTTTGAAGATCGTCCGGAGTCGGATCAGCACCCTTCGGTTGTGGCTCCAGCTTTGGGACACCCAAGCCGGCCGGCTGCTCTGGGAGTCGTCGGGGGAAGCCAGGGTGGCGAGCGAGCTCCTGCGACCCGACCGTACCGTTCCCTTCGACGAAACCGCGCAGAAGCTCTGGCTGCGCATGATCCGGGAAGGACTGCTCGGCGAGCAGACGAGAGTCCTGGGAAGGAGATTCCGGTAGCTATCCTACCGGCGGAGGTGACGAGGTGGCGCTTCTGTCACCGCCCCCGGACCTGCACCGACGAGAAGAACACCCCGTTACCGAAGGGCCGCGGGCTGGTAGGCGCGAACGGCGAATGTCGGTTCATGCGCCGCACCTTCTCACTTTCCGGCCTCAGGCCGCGGCGGCTTTGTAGTAGGCGAGGCTGCCGACCAGGCGGGTGACCGAGTCGGTTTCGTTGACGGAGCACAGGCCCGCCTCCCGCATCAGCAGCGGAAGGCGCCGATCGCGCCTGACGGCCGGCGCGCCGCTACCCGTCGTCACAGCCGTCGACGGCGTACGTCACGAGCGGCTCGGGCACCCCCTTCACCTCGACGGCGGGCAGGGCGCGCAGGTGAAAGCGCCCGTCGAGCGCGCTGCCGACCGCCTGGGTCACCAGGATGTCGACGCCGTGCACCCGGGTGAGCCCCTCGACGCGAGACGCCAGGTTGACGGCCCGTCCCACCACGCCGTACTCGACCAGCTCCGCGGTGCCGATGACGCCCGCCACGACCGCGCCGCGGTGGATGCCGATGCCGAGTACCAGGGGCGGGACGCCGTCGCGCGCGAGGGTCTGGTTGTAGTCCGCGAGCGCGCGCCGCATGGCGAGCGCGGCGCGCACGGCGTCGTGCGCCTGCCACGGGTCGTGCTCGAGCGCGCCGAAGAGCGCGAGGAGTCCGTCGCCGAGGAACTTGGCGAGGTGGCCGCGGTGTGCGGCGATGACCCGGCTCATGGCCTCGAAGTAGCCGTTCAGGACGGCGACCAGTCGCGCGGGCTCGAGGCGCTCGGTGAGCGCGGTGAACCCCTGGAGGTCGGCGAACAGCACGGTGACCTCCTTGGACTCCGAGCGGGTCGAGATGCCCCCTGCGATGATGTCCTCGACGACCTGTGCCGGAGCGAAGCGTGCGAACGCCTGCTGGAGCGCTTCCAGCTCGCGGGCGGCAGCTTCGAGCCGCTGGCGCGCTCCCGTGGCACGCCGCCGCGCCGCCACGGCCAGCCAGCCGAGTGCGGCCACGAGGCCCAGGAGCAGCCAGGTCAGCACTGTGCGAGGACGACGCTCGCGCGGCACAGTGCGTTGCCGGCCGCCGTCACCCCGACCACCTCGAGGAGCTGCTCGACGCTCAGCTCGAGACCGCCCGCGAGGGCGCGCATCCGCGCCTGGATCTCCGCCGGGCTGCACCGAACCGTCTCGCGCGCGAACGGCACCAGCTGGGTCTCGCGGGCATCGAGAGCGGGCGAGGAGAGATGGTCGAGCGCCTGCGCGACGTCGGTTGCGGCCATGCCGGTGGCACAGAGCGCACTGGCGGCCTCCTGCTCGCAGCGGGCGCACTCGAGTGCCCGCGCGATCACTGCCAGCATGAGCAGCTTGGTGCGCCGCGGCAGCACCGGCGAGGCGAGCGCGGCGTCTATGGTGCGGCGGAGCACGCCGGCGGCGGGCGACGTGCCGAGCGCCGCCACCACGGGCGCGCCGAGTCCGTCGTTCGGCACGGGCGGGGGCTCCGGCGACTTCAGCCGTGGCTTGAACATGCGCGCCAGCACCGGGCGCAGCAGGCGCCCGGCGAGCTGGTAGCCGCTGCCCTCGATCGCCTCGGGCGGCAGGGCCACCAGCGTGGACACCCGGTTGGCGAACACCGCGGACGCCGCGGCGAAGACGAGCTCGGCGATCGCCTCGCGCGAGCGCCCGGAGCGCTCGAGCGCGGCAAGCTGCGCCGCCCCGGGCCTCGGGCTGCCGCGCGACACCTTGCGCGCGAAGTCGAGCGCGAGCTGCGCAGACGGATCGGGATCGACGAGCTCGTCGCGCTCCAGCCGATCGATCGCGTCCAGCTCGAAGCCGAGGATGCGCATCAGGGCCCGCTGGGTGCCGTAGCAGAAGCGGCACGAGTTGTCGCGGCTCACCACCAGAGCGACCAGCGATGAGTCGCGGATCGGCAGGCTCGCGAACGGATCGGACGTCATGTCGCTCATCGCGCGCACCAGCCACGGCAACGGCGCGAAGCGCGCGGTCCACCCCGGAACGAACCCCTGGTGCGCCCGGCGCACGACGGTGAGGAGCTCGGGGGCCGGCGCCGAGAGCGGGACGAGGCACTCGCCCCAGGGCATCGTGCTGACGAAGTCTTCGCCCATCACGGATGTCGCGCTGCGAGCCGGTTGCGGGCGGTGCGACGGCCGGCGGCCGCACGCGCCCGGCGGCGGGCGCCGTAGGCCGGCGGCGCTTCGTGCACCGCGTCTCCGAGGAGGGGATTGAAGACGGTGACGCTCGGGAAGCGCGTGAAGTCGCGATCGGCCGTCCACAGCTCCCGGACGCCGTGGAGCTGGCAGAGCGCGGCGATGCGGGCGTCGTGGATGCGGGGCCCGACGACCCGCCCGATCCTCACCGTCGCCGAAAGCACCGGCCAGTAGTCTCCCGTCTCGGCTAGCACCACGAGGCTCGGCGACGAAAGCCACGCGTCGACCTGCCTCGACGCGTCGTCGAGTGTCGACGGTGGCAGGAACGTCCTCGGGTTCGTCACCACGGCGAGGAACTCGTGAATGCATGGCCAGGGAATGGCCCAGGTGCCCCGGCCCTCGCTCAGCACGGTCAGGCACCGATGGGCCGGCTCGTAGAACGGCGAATCGCGCCGGTGGGCGTAGACCAGGATGTTGGTGTCGACGGCGATCATTTGTCGTCGTCCTCGTCACGCTGGTACTGGCTGTAGTCGTAGGCCAGCTCGCGGATGCGCTCCCAGCCGAGCGCCGCGGCCTCCGGGGTGAGCCCCCTGCCGCCCTTGAAGCTGCCGTCGCGCAGCTTGAACGGCTTGGCCGCGATCTTGGCGGAGAGCACCGCCCGCAGCCCCTCCTCGACGAGCGCCCGCAGCGTCGTCTGCTCGCGCTCGGCCAGGGCCTTGGCCTCCTCGAAGAGCGGATCGGCGATCTCGATGGTGGTCTTCATATGGGTACCCATATCAGGAGATACGGACCCCCACCAGTCACGCCGTCAGCAGCACCTTCCCCACGTTCCGCCGCTCCTGGATGTAGCGGTGCGCCGCCGCCGCCTCGGCCAGGGGGAAGGTCTTGCCGACGACCGGCGCGATGCGCCCCACCTCGGCGTCGGCGAGCAGAGTCAGCATCTCGCGCCGCAGCATGTCGATGCGATCCCAGAGATGCCCCAGGTTGACGCCGATCACCGCCTTGTTGGCGTTCATCAGCTGGACGGGATGGAACCACGGAATCGCCAGCAGCTTGGGAATGGCCGCGAGACGGTTCGGCGTCATCCCGCTCGCGGCCGAGGAGAACCCGAAGCAGACGAGCCGCCCGAGGGGCGCCAGGCAGCGATAGCTCTTGCGAAAGGCGCCGGTCGCGTCGAGCACGACGTCCACGCCGCGGCCGCCCGTGATCCGCTTGACCGCCGCCTCGAAGTCCTCGGTGCGGTAGTCGATGGCGTGCGCCACGCCGTGCTCGCGCAGCGCCGCGTGCTTGCTCGCCGACGCCGTGCCGATCACCTCCGCGCCCGCGGCGCGGCAGAGCTGGATCGCCGCCATCCCGACGCCGCCGGCCGCCGCGTGCACCAGCACGCGCTCGCCGGCCTGGACGTTGCCGAAATGGCGCAGCATGAGCACGGCGGTGAGGTAGTTCACCGGGATGGCGGCGCCCTGCTCGAACGACAGCGCGTCCGGCAGCGGGAAGACCTGGGCCGCCGGCACCGCCACCCGCTCCGCATAGCCGCCGAAGCGGGTGAGCGCGACGACGCGCCGCCCGGGCTCCGGACCGTCGCCGCCTCCGGTGCCCTCGACGACGCCCGCGACCTCGTAACCGACGACGCACGGAAACGGCGGCGCGTCCGGGTAGACCCCGAGCCGTGCCGAGACGTCCGCGAAGTTGACGCCCGACGCCCGCACCCGGATCAGCACCTCGCCCGCACGCGCGACGGGATCGGGTCCGTCCCGGACCTCGAGCACCTCTGGTGGCCCCGCCTTGGGAATCCAGACCGATCGCATGACGGCGACGGCAATCTCCCGCTGCCGCGAACGCGTTGCAACCGGGCACGGCGTCCCGCTACGCTGCCGCGAATGCCGACCCCTGCCGGGCAGCCGAGCCGATGACCTGCCGCGCCGTGATCTTCGACCTCGGCGGCGTCGTCGTCGGCTCGCCGCTGCACGCCATCGCCGCCTACGAGCGCGAGCTGCGCCTGCCCGCGAACGCCGTCAACCGCGTCGTCGTGGCCGCCGGTGCGAAGGGTGCCTGGTCGCGGCTCGAGCGCGGCGAGCTCGGGCTGGAGGAGTTCTACCCGCTCTTCGAGGCCGACTGCGGGACCGCCGGCGTCGCCATCGACGCACGGGAGATGATGCGGCGAGTCGCCGAGATCACGGTACCGCGTCCCGCGATGCTGGCGGCGATCGCCCGGCTGCGCGCCGCCGGCCTGAAGGTGGCGGCGCTCACCAACAACTGGGTGACCGAGGAGGAAGGCACGGGGGCGCTGCGCTCGTTCTTCGACGTCTTCGTCGAGTCGGCCGCCGTCGGGCTGCGCAAGCCCGATCCGCGCATCTTCGAGCTCGTCTGCCAAGAGCTCGACGTGACCCCGGCGGAGACGGTCTTCCTCGACGACATCGGCATCAACCTGAAGGCCGCTCGTGCCCTCGGAATGGTCACCATAAAGGTCGACGATCCCGACGTGGCGCTGGCCGAGCTCGAGCAGGCCGTCGACCTCGATCTCCGCTGAAGGTCACGGTCCGGCGCAGGTGACGAGGAAGAGCGGGCTGCCCGCACCCTCGCCGCCGAGGAGGTAGCCGCGACCGTCGGCGGTGTACGAGATGGCCTCCCCCTGCGGCTGCGACTGCTCCGGCACGGCGACGGGCTCGACGTCGAGCACGTCCTCGAAGGAGCGGGCACCGGGGCTGCGCAGCTCCCAGGCGCGCGTGTAGGTGCGCAGCAGCAGGCGGGTGCCGCTCGGGTGCGCGTCGGCGCCCGTCGTGGTGGAGTCGAACTCCCGGGGCGCGCGCAGGGTCCGGATGCGCACCGCAGTGCCGCCCTCGCGGCTTCCCAGCCCGTCGATGCGATAGACATCGCCGAGCGAGAACAGGGTCTTGGTGATCACGAAGACGCGCGCCGTGGCCGGGTCGACGGCCAGGGCCTCGGCGTCGTGCGGTCCGTCGGGGTAGCGGAAGGGCAGGATGGCCGGGACCAGCGGCGCGTCGTCGAGGCGCTCGGGCTCGGCGACCTTGAGCACCTGCACGCTCTGGCGGCGCGCTCCGTTGTCGCCGATGTCCCCGAGGTAGATGCAGGACAGCTCCGACCCCGCGGCGCAGGGGCCGACGGCGATGTCCTCCGGATCGCGCAGGTTGACGCCACGCAGCGCCACGGTGGTGACGATGGTGCCGTCGGCACGGAGAGCGTACAGGGCGGAGACGTTGCCCGAGTCGTTATGGGCCCAGAAGATGCCGGGATGCCGGCGGCTGGCAGCGAAGCCGGACAGCTCGCGGAGCACGGCGGGGACGCGCCCGGTCAGGCGTGCACGGGGATCGT
The DNA here is from genome assembly GCA_963815115.1 of uncultured delta proteobacterium. Classification (GTDB taxonomy): domain Bacteria; phylum Desulfobacterota; class Binatia; order DP-6; family DP-6; genus CAVQLX01. The sequence goes on from CAWFFN010000009.1 coordinate 1,775,872, forward strand.
ACCGGGCGCAGGGCACGGGGCCCGTCGCCGGGGTGGAGGTCGCGAGCGCGAGGAGAAGACCGGGGAGCCAGCGCGGCATGCGCGGCCGGATTCAAGCAGACGGCGGCCCGACCTGCGAGCAAGCCGATCGGATGGATGCGTGCGGGCTGCCTGCCCGGCGCTCAGTGATCGAGCAGCGCGAGCTTCTCGGCGGCCGCGAACTCCCGGCGGAGCGCGTCGAAATCCGCGGTCCCGAACGGCTCGAAGGTGGTGGCGCCTCGCCGCCGCCAGAAGATCGGCTCGTCGGGCAGACGGCGGCGGTCGAAGTGCACGCGCTTCAGGTTGCGCACCAGGATCTTCTCCGTCTTCGTGTACTCGAACTCCGGCACGATCCGGATGAAGTCCGGCACCCACTTCCGGTCCATGCCGCCGTCGCGCACCTGGCGCTCGCAGAAGTCGAAGAAGGCCTGGGCATCGAAGCGCGCGTCCGGCCGCAGCTTGAGCGCGGCCATGACGAGCTCGTCCGAGACCGCGCACGGCACCCCGTAGGCGGCGGCGAGGACCACGCCGTCGTGCTCCCGGAGGAGCTGCGCGACCTGGAGGGCCGAGAAGTTCTCGCCGTCCTTGCGGATCCAGTCGTCGGTGCGGCCGTCGAAGAAGAGAAAGCGCGTGCCGTCGCGCTCGAGCACGTGGCCGAGGTCCCCCGAATGGTAGACGCCGTTGCGGTACTTGGCCACGTTGGCATCGGGGTTGTCGAAGTAGCCCTGGAAGAGTCCGGTGTCGGGCGCCACCCGGCAGATCTCGCCCACGGCCTCCGCGTAGTTGGTGATCTTGCCGTCGGCGCCGAGCTGCGCCGGCGGGCATTCCTGGTCGCGCTCGTTCAGGATCTGGACCGACGGGTCGCTGATCTCGCCGACCGAGCCGCGCGGGTCGCCCTTCTTGCGGAACGTGCTGATGGCGGCCTCGGTGGACCCGTACAGCTCGAACATGTCCTCGAGCCCGAGCCAGTCCATGAAGCGCTCGATGTCCGGAGCCGCCGCGCCGTTGCCGAGAGCCCAGCGCATCCGGTTGCGCGGGTTGCGGGTCACCTCGGCATGGATGCGCTCCACGTCGCCGCCGTACTCCCGCTCGATGGCACCGAGCACGTAGTGCACGGGCTCGCCGACGTAGTTCCAGAAGGTGACGCCATGGCGGAAGACGTCGGGCACGAAGCTCGACGCGCTGAAGCGCTCGCGCAGGGCGAGGCTGCCGCACACGTGCAGCGCGGGCTGGAAGCCGAGGAAGATCGCGTTGGAATGGAAGAGCGGCATGCAGGCGTAGCCGGTGTCGTCCATGCCGAGGCCGAGATTCGCCGACACCGCCATGCCGATGGCGAGGAGCTTGAAGTGGTTGTTGTTGATGCCCTTGGGCAGCCCCGTGGTCCCGGAGGTGTAGATCACCATGAGCGGCTTCATGGGGTCGACGTCGCCCGCCGGTGCGTCGAGCGAACGCTCGGCCGGTCCGACCTCGCTGCATAACGCTGCCTCGAGATCGGTGGCGTCGAAGTCCTCGCCCTGCGTTCGGACCACGAGGATGTTCTCCGGCGCCACGTGCTGCAGACGGGACCGGATGCGCTCGACCTCCGGCCACAGGCGCTGGTCGACGACCAGGACCCGGGCCAGCGACTGGTCCAGCAGCCCGGCCAGGGTGTCGCCCCGCAACCCCGTGTTGACGCCGAACAGCGTGAGCCCGCCGTAGCCGCACGCGCCATGGAGCGCGAGCAGCTCGAGATGGTTCTCGAGGAACATGGCGACGTGGCCCGGGCGCTCGTCGTCGATCCGTCCCAGCCGGCGCCCGAGCAGGTGCGCCAGCCGCACGCACTCGTCGCGGTAGCGCCGGAAGGTCCAGGTCCGGTCGTGCTGGCGCAGGAAGACGCGGCCGCCGACGTCGGGATGCGCGGCACGGGCTTCGATCTGCGCGCCCAGGGTGAGCGGGGCGTCGAATGACGGGGATGGGACGGACACCGGAAACCTCCTCGGGTCGTTCGGCCGGGACCTTCTATAGTCGAGGATGCGGCCGCGCGGAAAGGTGTCCGCGGTGAGCGTCCGGCCGCCGGGCCATGACGCAGCCCGCCATGGTCTAGCCCTCGAGCTCGCCCGGGCGGGCGATACCGTGCTCGATCACCAGCCGCTCCAGCCCTGCCAGCCAGCAGTCGTAGTACGACGCCTCGGGATGCGCGGCGATCTCGGCGATCAGCCGCCGCTGGAACTCCACCCACGGGACGCCCAGACGCTCGACCACCGCGAGCGCCATGCCGAAGACGCGTCCCTGCCAGGGCGCTTCGAAGACCAGCTCGCCGTTCCGGCGCGGCAGGGCGGCCGGCCCGCTCATGCCGGTCACCTCGGCACCGGGACGGATCGTCACGGCCGTGCCGTCCCGATCATCGCGTCGCGGCTCACGAGGGCGGCCAGCCCGGCCTCGTCGAGCCCCTCGCTGCCGTCCGGCCGCTCCGGCAGCACCAGGTAGCGAGTCTCCGCGCTCGAATCCCAGACCCGGATCTCCACGTGCTCGGGCAGGTCGAGTCCCATCTCGCGGAGCAGGACGCGCGGCTCGCGCACCATGCGGGAGCGGTAGGGGGCGCTCTTGTACCAGGTGGGCGGCAGGCCGAGGACCGGCCACGGGTAGCACGAGCACAGGGTGCACACGACGACGTTGTGGACCGCCGGGCCGTTCTCGACGACGACGAGATGCTCGCCCTCCGGACCGCCGAATCCGAGCTCCGCGATCGCCGCCGTGCCGTCGGCGAGCAGGCGCGCGCGGTACGCCGGGTCGACCCAGGCCCGCGCCACGACCCGGGCGCCGTTCATCGGGCCGATGTCGTTCTCGTACGCGGCGACCACCGCGTCGAGGAAGCCGGGCTGGAGGATCCCCTTCTCGATGAGCAGCTCCTCCAGCGCCCGGGCGCGCAGCTCGACCGGCGCGAGCGGAGCGGGATGGTGGTGATCGTCGTCCTGCACGCTCATGCAGGCTCCAGCCAGCGCTCCCAGAGGTCGACGTGCACGGTCTCGCGCGCGCCGCCCGCGCGGCCCCACAGCTCCCGCGCCGTGAAGCGGACGCCGTACGCCGGCTCGCTCGCCGGGCCGGCCGGCGTGGGCCGCGACGTCGGGCACCGGGAACGAGCCGTCGAGCCGCACCACGACGCCTCGCTTGCCGCGGACGTAGCGCGGGCAGCGCGTGTGTCCGAGGGGATGCGCGTCGACGACCCGGACGGCGGAGCCGACCGCGAAGCGCGGTGCGGTAGCCGACGTCACGGGGTCGGGCGGAGGGAGCGGGGGAACCGGGCGCGAGAGCGGGAAGCATCCGCCGGCGCGCGTCTCGAGCTCTTCGGCGGTGACCGCGCCGTCCTCCACGAGCAGCGTCGCGAGCCCCGTCAGCCAGTGCTCGTAGTACGGCGAGGCGAGATAGTGCGCCGGGTCCATGCGCTCGATGGCATGGCGAAACCTGTGCACGTTGTGGACGCCGCGTCCGATCGCCATGCGGAAGACGGTGCGCTCCCACGCCGCGTGGAAGACCGGCTCGGCCGCCTCGACCTCCACGGGGCCGAAGCCGTCCATGCCGCCCATGTCGTGGATGCCGTTCATGATCCCGCCGACCGATAGCACGGCGGCGCGCTCGCGTCATCGCGCGCGCGGACGGCGCTCGCGCGCTCCGCAGGGGTTGATCCGGGACCCGGAGCCGGGAGAGAACGTGGCCCCATGATCGACTTCAGCTTTCCCCCCGACGTCGAGGACATCCGTCAGCGGGTGCGCGACTTCATGACCACCGTGGTCAAGCCCGCCGAGGGCGACCTCACCATCGAGCGCCACGATCCCGAAGGACGCGGCCGACTCGTCAGGACCATCCTGGAGCTCCGCGTCAAGGCCAAGGAGTGGGGCCTCTGGCTGCCGCACATGCCGGCGGAGTTCGGGGGCATGGGACTCGGGCCGACGGCGATGGCCGCGCTGTCGGCCGAGTGCGCGCGCACGTCGCTCGGTCCGTTCGTGCTCAACTGCCAGGCGCCCGACGAGGGCAACATGCACACGCTCCTGCACTTCGGAACGCCCGAGCAGAAGGAGAAGTACCTCCGCCCGCTGTGCGACGGGTTCCAGCGCTCGTGCTTCGCCATGACGGAGCCGGAGGTCGCGGGGTCCGATCCGACGCTCATCCAGACGCGCGCCGTCAAAGACGGTGACCACTGGGTGGTGAACGGCCACAAGTGGTTCATCAGCGGGGCGCGCGGCGCCCACTTCGCCATCCTCATCGCCAAGACCGACCCCGAAGCCGATCCGCCGCAGGCCCGCAACACCGCCTTCATCGTGGATCTTCCGGCGGAAGGGTGGGAAGTGGTGCGCGACGTCGAGACCATGGCCGGGGGCCACAACCACTGCGAGATCCGGATCGAGAACCTCCGCCTCCCGGACGCCGCCATTCTCGGCGGCCGTGGCCAGGGCCATCGGCTCGGCCAGGTGCGGCTCGGACCGGCGCGCCTCGCCCACTGCATGCGCTGGATCGGTCAGGTGGAGATGGCGCTCGAGATGCTGGTCGACCGGGCGACGAAGCGCTTCGCGCACGGCTCCTTCCTGGCGGACAAGCAGGGCATCCAGTGGATGGTGTCCGAGTCGGCGATGGAGCTCTACGCCGCGAAGCTCATGGTGCTGCACGCGGCCTACCTCATCGAGCATGGCAAGCCGTTCAACACCGAGGTGTCGATGTGCAAGTACCACGTCGCCAACACGCTGTGGCGCACGGTGGACCGTGCCATCCAGGTGCACGGCGCGCTCGGCTACTCGAAGGACACGCCGCTCGCGGGCATGCTGCTCCAGGCGCGGTGGTCCCGCTTCGCGGACGGCGCCGACGAGGTGCACCTGATGCGCATCGCGAGCAACGTGGTCGACACCTACAAGAAGACCGGATCGCTCGACGGCGCCTTCGGCCACCTGCCCGTTTGACAGGACTGCGGTTTCGCGATGACCCGCCACCGGGGCCTCGACGGGCTCGTGCTCGCGAGCGGCACCGCCATCGTCGTCAGCGGGCTCGTCGTGAACTTCGTGCTCTCGTCGCCGGTCGAGCACCTGCTCGCCAGCTCGCCGGCGGAATTCGCGACCGCCTTCGGCAGGCTGACCGGGATAAGCCGCGGCGTGTTCACCGGGCTCGGGCTGCTGACCTCCGTCCTCATCCTGATCTCGCTCGTCCGCGAAGGCGGGATCGGGGCGCGCCGAAGCCGGCTCCGGCTCGTCGCCATCGTCGCGCTGGTGGGCGCGGGCCTCGTGGGTGCCCTGGCCATCGACCCGGTGCAGCGTGCCATCCTCGCCGCGGCACCGACGGCGTCCGCGTCGCTGCCCCCGCTGCTGGAGAGCTGGTCACGCTGGGGACGCGTGAACCTGGGGATGGCCGCCGTGGCGCTGATCGCACTCGTGCTCGCCCATCGGGCCCCCGTGGTCCCGACCGACCGCGCCGGTGCGCTCGCGCCTGCCCACCGCAGGCTGCTCCTGCTGCTCTCGACGGCGACGCTCTTCGAGGGCTACGACCGCTTCATCGTCACGCTGGCGCTCCCGTACATCGCGCGCGACCTGGGCGCCGGCGAGGGTGTGCTCGGATGGGCGTTGTCGGTGATCCGGGGCGGCGCCCTGCTCGCCATCGGTCTCTGTCTGCTGGCCGATCGCGTCGGCCGCCGCGGCGTGCTCCTGTGGACGGTGCTCGGCTACACCCTCGTCACGGCGCTGACCGGATTGTCGCGCGGCCTGTCGGAGTTCGTCGCGCTCCAGGTGATCGCGACCATCTTCCTGACGACGGAGCTCGCACTGGCGCAGGTGGTGATCGCGGAGGAGTTTCCCGCCACGTCCCGCGGGCTCGGCCAGGGGCTGTTGGGTGCATCGGCGGCCCTGGGCGCGGGCCTCGCGGCGGCACTGTTCCCGGCCTTCGTCGGCTCGGCGCTGGGCTGGCGCGGACTCTACTTCGTCGGCATCGTGCCCCTCCTGATCGTCGGCTACCTCCGCCGCTCGCTGCCCGAGACGTCGCGCTGGCAGCATCTCCACGATGCGGACCGGCAAGCCGGCGGCGTGCTGCGCGTGCTGGCGCCGGCTCACCGCCGCCGCTTCCTCGCGCTGGTGGCAATCGCAGCGGGGGCGACGGCCGCGTTCGCCCCCGCGTTCTCGTTCGCGTCGTACCGCGCCACGAACACGTTCCAGTGGACCCCGGCGCAGGTCAGCACGATGATCATCACGGGCGGGGGGCTGGGCTTCTGGGGCTGGATGCTGTTCGGCCGTCTCACGGATATCGTGGGGCGACGTCCCACGGCGATCATCTCCCTCATCGGCTCCGCCGCCGCGATCGTGGCCTTCTACAGCACCTCCGGGCTCTTCCCCGCCTTCGCCGCCATCGTCTTCTTCGAATCGGGCATCACCGTCTCGGTCAACGCGCTCACCACCGAGAGCTTCCCGACCGCGCTGCGCGCCACCGCGCGCGCCTGGGTCACGAACGCGGCCGTGGCGGGCGCCACGGTCGGGCTCGCGCTGGTCGGCCTGCTGTCGGCGACGATGGGCGGGCACGCGCCCATCGTCGCCCTCCTGGGATTTCTCCCGCTCGGGCTCGTGCCCCTGGTGTTCCTGATCCCGGAGACGTTCGGCCGGGAGCTCGAGGTGACCAGCGGCGAGGCCGCCGAAGTGCTGGATCGAGCCTGAGCCCGCACGCTCGCCGGCCACGCCATCGCCGAAGAGGCCGCAGGAGCGCCCGGATTTGCGCTCCCGGACGATCGCGGGTAACCAGATCGGTTTCATGGACGCCGGCATCGCCGCAATCAACGAACGCGTGCGCGAGGGCTCGGGCTTCGCCGTCCGCCTGCGGGAAGAGATCGCCACGGTCATCGTCGGCCAGCGTGCCCTCGTCGACCGGCTGCTCATCGGGCTCCTCGCCAACGGCCACGTGCTCCTCGAAGGGGTCCCCGGGCTCGCCAAGACGCTCGCCGTCAAGACCCTCGCCCAGGCCATCCAGGCGACCTTCCGGCGCGTGCAGTTCACGCCCGACCTGCTGCCCGCGGACCTGATCGGGACCCTGGTCTACAATCCGCGCGAGGGGTCGTTCTCCACCAAGCGCGGCCCGATCTTCGCGCAGCTCGTGCTGGCGGACGAGATCAACCGCGCGCCGGCGAAGGTGCAGAGCGCGCTCCTGGAAGCCATGCAGGAGCACCAGGTCACCATCGGCGACGAGACGCACCCGCTGCCCGATCCGTTCCTGGTGCTCGCCACCCAGAATCCCATCGAGCAGGAGGGAACCTATCCGCTGCCCGAGGCCCAGGTCGACCGCTTCATGCTGAAGCTCAGGGTCGAGTATCCCTCGCGCGAGGAGGAGCGGCAGATCCTCGACCGCATGGCGACGACGGCAAACCACCGCCCCGCCAGCCCGGTCGTCACCACCGCGGACATCATCGCGGCGCGCTCGCTGGTCGATCAGGTGTACGTCGACGACAAGGTGCGGGACTACATCGTGAGCGTCGTCTTCGCGACGCGCGAGCCGAAGTCCTTCGGCCTCGATCTCGGGCCGCTCGTGGAGTACGGCGCCTCGCCCCGTGCCACGCTCTGCCTGACCCTCGCATCGCGGGCGCACGCCTTCCTCCAGGGCCGCGGCTACGTGACCCCGCAGGACGTGAAGGCCATCGCCCCCGACGTCCTGCGGCACCGGGTGATCGTCAGCTACGAGGCGGAAGCGGAGGAGGTGGACGCGGACGAGATCGTGCGGCGCGTGCTCGACGGGGTACCGGTGCCGTGATCTCCCCGGCGCCGCCGGCGGCATGTCGCGGCGTTCAGGCCTCGGGCTTCCGACGAAAAGTGACGCGAGGTGTCCGTGCGGTAAGTCCGGCTTGACGTCGTCACACTCGGTGCCGCGGTGAAAGACCACCTGCTCAGGCCAGCGGCCCGCGGCCCGTATCGGCGACGCCTCCTATCGGAGGGCGAAGATCAAGCGAGCGTCCGGGATGGGGGGTTGTGTCAGCCCGGGCCTAAAAGCAATGCCGGTCACTTTGCACGAGGCCTCCTGCGATGCGGGCGATTCCGCGGATCGTTGCTCATCTTGAGCTTGACGGCGCGCGGGTAGCGCCGCGGCCGCGGCTCGGGCAGGACGACGGGCGCGAGTTCGTCGAGCAAGGCCTCGAGCCGACGGGGCAGCGCCCCCGGCGACGTGTCCCACGCGGCGTGCCAGAAGGCCCGGACGGCGAGGAGGGCGTAGCGGTAGCTGAGACGCACCGGCGGCACGCGGGCGCGCGGCGACGCGCGGCTCATGACGAGGCGGACGTGGAGAAGGGGCAGACTTCCTTCGGCCATTGATCGACATTGGGCTGCATCCGCTACGGGCGATCAGGGTGCCGAGCATGAGATCTATCACGACGATGCCGTATGTGAGTACCCACAGTCAGGCGAGGTCATCCACGGTCGGCGGAACCTGCAGGCGCTTCGTAGTCAACACCCTGGTAGGCCATCGGGGTTTGTGGTCCGGCGGATCGTAGGAGAGGGCAATCTCTGGGTTACCGAGTATGTGATTACCTACGAGGGCAAACGCGCCTACACCGTGAGTGTCATGGAGTTCCGGGATGGAAAGGTGTCGCACGAGACTCAATACTTCGCCGATCCCTTCGACGCTCCTGCTTGGCGCGCTCAGTGGGTCGAGCGCGGGGCGTGATCGACGGCATCTAACAACGGCATGCAGCCGACGCCGCAAAACGGCGCGGCTGATGCCGAGCGTTAGGCGGCTGCGGAGCGTTTGGACTTGGAGAGTCCACGATGAATCGTAAGGCTGACCCGCACCCCGGCCCGCGCAAGCATGTCGACCAGCGTGTCGATGCTGAAGAGCTCGATCTTCCCGCGCACCAAGTTGCTCACCCGGGGCTGTGTCACGCCGAGGATCTTCGCGGCCGCAGCCTGCGTCAACTTTCGCCCCTCGATCAGTCGCCGGACCTGAACCATCAAGTCTGCCCGCAGCCTCAAACTCTCGGCTTCCTCGGCCGGGAAACCCAGGTCCCGGAACACGTTGCCGCTGGAACGCCGGACCTTCGCAGTCATCCGCTTCTCCTTGAGCGTCTAGCTCGCGCCCTCTGCCGCATACTCAACACGTCCCGCAGCCGCGACCGCGCCAAATCGACGTCCGGTTTGCAGGTCCGACGCGTTCTCTTCTCGAAGGCGTGGAGCACGTAGACAGCCTCTGCGAACTTTGCGATGTAGATCACTCGATGCTCAAGCGCCGTGTGAACGCGGATCTCCTGTACGCCCGGGCCGACGGAGGGCATCGGTTTCCAATCGGAGGGATCGAGCCCGCATTGAACCTGGTAGAGCTCGAAACCTGCTCGCTGGCGGGCGTCCTTGGCGAAGGCTCGCATGTCGTCACATGCACTCCCCATCCACAGCACCGCCTTCACAGCGGCCGGCCGGCCACATACAAGTTATTGTATGACATGTCAAATCCGCCCAACTCGGCGCTGCAGCCGGTCGGCGAGCAACGAGCGCATTCTCCGTCCTTCGGGAGCCCGTTCATCCAACCCGTCCGTTCGGAAGGACTTGGAGGAGCAAGGGGAAGCGTCTGGGGGCGTCTGATAACACCCTTTCCGTCACCCATGAAGACGGGCTGTCCTGGTGTGGGGGGAGTTCGCTCCGGTCATCACCTCCTTCGGCGCTTCGCTGGTCCCGTCGATGGTCGACGCTCTCCATTCAACTTGCGAAAACGGCCTTGACTAATCTTGCCTGAACGGCCCTTTTCGGCGAAAGCTTACCGAACGGCAAAGCTTACCGAACGCCCCGACCTCGGACATTCACAATCCCATCGCCCTTCTGCAGGGAGCTCGCTGGTGACGCGCTCGGTCAGGTCCTAAGTGACCGAGCTGGGTGACGACCCGAGGGTCAGGTCGGGCCTGGGGCCGGAAGACGGGCGAAGGTACCCGAGGATATGCTAGACGCTCGCCCAGGACTGCACGTTTCGGAGAGATCGAGTGACACGAAACAACGATGTCCTGATCGTCGGCGCTGGGCCTTCCGGGCTGTTCGCCGCCGCCGAGCTCGCCCGCCACGGAGTGAGCGCGCGGCTCGTCGAGCGCGACGTGCGGCCGCACCGCGAGGCGCGTGCCACGGCGATCCAGCCGGGGACGCTCGAGATTCTGGATTCCGTCGGGTTGCTGCAGCCGTTTCTCGATGTCGCCGAGCAGGTCCGCTGCTCGCGCCTGTACGGCCCGGGCATGGTGGAGCTCGCCGCCATGAGCCACGAGAGCATCGACTGCCGCTGCAAGTTCCAGTGCAGCCTGCCGCAGTACGAGACCCAGCGCATCCTCGAAGCTCATCTCACGTCGCTCGGCGGCGTGATCGAACGCGGGGTCACGGCGACCACGGTCGAGACGGACGCGGACGGGGTCGTCGTCGAGCTCGTCCACGCGGACGGTGGGACGGAGACGGTCCGCCCGAGCATCGTCATCGGGGCGGGCGGTGCGCACAGCGTCACGCGCCATTCGATGAGCAAGCCGCTCGAGGGCGCCACCTACCGCGGACATTTCCTCGTCGCCGACATCGCGATGCCGGCGCCGTTCCCGCGCGACGAGGCCGGCGTCATCTGCTCTCCGGATGGCCTGCTGCTGCTCGCGCCACTCCCCGGCGGACGCTGGATCAGCTTCCAGGACCTCGAGGAGGACGTCGAGAGCGTACCCGTCGAGAACGTCGTCGCCCGGGTCCAGGCACGGCTCGGCGGGAAATATCGGCCCACCGACGTCTCCTGGTTCACGCCGTTCCGGATGCACCGGCGGATGGTGTCGCGCCTGGCGGACGGCCGGCGGTTCCTGATCGGCGACGCCGCCCACCTGTCGAGCCCGTTCGGCGGCGAAGGGCTCAACGCGGGGCTGCACGACGGCTACGACCTGGCCTGGAAGCTGGCTCTCATCCTGCGCGGCCACGCGCATCGGTCGCTGCTCGACCACTATACGGTCGAGCGCCAGATCGCCGACCGCCACGTGCTCGACGTCTCCGACCAGGTGCACACGTCGATCGTGGACGTTGCGGATGCGGTGCGCCAGGGGCGCGAGGTCCATCCCGCGGTCGTGGACCCGATCGTTGCCGCGCTGCAGCGCAACGCGCGCGCCATGATCGATGTCGACTACACGGGGAGCCCGCTCGTCGCCGACCATGGAAGCGCCGAGGCAGGCAGCGAGGGACCACATCCCGGGCAGCGCTACCCGGACTGGGCACGCTTCGGTGGACCGTCACACCACGTGCTCGTCTTCGGACCCGTCGCGGACTCCGCGTCACTCGCACGCCTGGGCCGGCGCTGGTCCAGGCTCGTGCAGATCGCTCACGAGCCGGGCGTCGATCCCCTTCGTGCCGGCGTCCCGTCCGGCGGCGTGGTCATGATCCGCCCCGACCGCCACATCGGCTTCAGGTTTCCGTCCGCCGGAGCCGAGGCCTTCGCGGCGCTCGACAGCCACCTCTCCTCGTACCTGATTCCGCATTCCTAGTTCGCGGAGACTGGCAGATAGCCGAGATTAAGGCGCTACTAATCGTTGTCTAGCACCGCACGACCACAAGACCTGGTATGGCGTGGGCGGTTTGACCGTTGACGACGCGTCTGTCGCGGGCATCCCACGTTAGGTGGTCGGTGCGTCGACGACGCGACGGTGACGCGGGTCCTTCCTGGCCCGGCCAGCGACGAGGCGGCGCCCCGCGAAAAACCGCTAGCCGATGGCCTCGACAAGGGGTTGATTGATTGACACGACGGGGGCAGCCGGTGCGAGTTTCCCAGCGCGAATACGCCCGCCGACGCGGGTGCTCCGTCCAGGCGGTGAACGCCCAGACGGCGGCCCACGGCGGCCCGATCCCGACCTACGGGCCGGCGAAGCAGCTCGACCCGGCGGAGGCCGATCGGCTCTCGGCCGGCGGCGCCGGCCCCGGCCGGCGCGAGCAACGACCAGCTCCGGGCGGCGCGGGCGGCGGCGCTGGTCGTCGACGTGCAGACGAAGCGCCTGACGCTCGACCAGCGCCGGGGCGCGCTCATCTCGCGGGACCGGGCGCTCCTGAAGGCGTTCGCCTTCGCGCGCATGCTCCGCGACGCCTGGCTGGCGTGGCCGGCGCGGGTGGGGCCGGAGCTCGCCGCCGAGCTCGGCGTCGAGCCGATGACGCTGGTGCTGGCGCTCGAGGACCGCGTGCGGACCCAGCTCGAGGAGCTCGCCAGCGAGCGCTGCGAGTTCTGACGACCGTCGGCCGCGCGGAACCTACGACCGCGAGGACCGTGCGGTGGTCTTGGCGGCCAGACCCAGACGAAGATTTTTGCTGCGGCCCTTGAGCTCTCGCTCGAACTGACGCACGAACTTCCGCCTGATCGAGTCAAAGACGCCGCGTGGGTCACGCTTGGCCCTGTACTCAGCGAGCCACGCCCGAGAGCTCAACCACAGGTTGCCGGCGCGCACGGCACGGAGTCGACCCTTCAGCACGAGCTGTCGGAGGTAGGGCGCCCCGTATGGTCCTTTCGCGGCCAGCGCGTTCAGGGGCACGAGTTTGGCCTCGCCCGCCAGATTCGGGATCAGGAACTTCGTGAGGGTCTCGCTCACGGCGCGCGCGATCACCTCGGCGAGCGCCTGCGGACTCCCGGTGTCGGCGAGGCGCAACGCGCGCAGGTAGCGCTGGCGCTGCGCCGCCAGAATCACGGCAGGCGGGTAGCCGGCCTGCACCAGCATGAAGTTGAGCAGGAGGCGACCGACGCGGCCGTTGCCGTCGACGAAGGGATGGATGCGCTCAAACCACGCGTGGTGCGCGGCCGCGTGGACGAGGGGATGTGTCTCCTTGGCCCGCGCGGCCGTGGAGTCGCTCCACGCCTGGAGATCGGCAGGAATCGTCGCCGGGATGGAGACGGGCACCGCGCCGACGCGGACCGGGCTGGTGCGCCAGGCCCCAGGCGCGTCGCGTGTGCGCGGCGGATTCACCTCCCACGTAAGCGCGAGTGCGACAAGGTGCACCTGGGACACAACCGCAACCGGCACGCCTGCGTAGTCCGCCGCGTGTTGGTAGACCCAGTCCGCTGCGCGGGCGTAGCCCTGGACATCGAGACTCTCGGCGAGCGTGCCCGCCGCCAGTCCCTGGTCGATGAGCGCCTGTACCTGCGCGCGCGTCATCGTGTTCCCCTCGATCGCCGTCGAGTTGTGCACGTCGTCGATCCAGATAGCCCGGAGGATGTGGTCGGCTTCGACCGCGTGCGGGAGGCCGCCAAGATGGCGATGGAGGAGCGCCACCTCCTCATCGAGCCGTGCTAGGACCTCGTCGAGGGAGGGGCGCCCCGGTCCGCGCTTGTGGGTTTTCCTACTTTCGGTGGCCATGGAATCGACAAAGTAGCAAAAACCCAAGGCCTTGGGTAATCAAGGATTTGGCAGGTGTCTCCGCGCCGGCCGGCGTGGGGACGTCGAGATGTACGACGACCGGCGGTTCTTCACGGTCACCGGGCGTCACGTCCGAGCTCGCGGCACACCGTCGACGGGGCGCGTCCAAGCTGCCCGGCGATCTGCCGCACGCTCTGCCCTCCCGCCACGCCGCGCGAGATCTCCTCGCGCTCCGCCAAGGACAGCACCCGCGGACTGCGCCGGCGGGGGACCGGCGTGAAGCCGCCCGTGCCGGCGAGGACGCGCTGCACCACCGAGCGCCGGCGATCGATGGCGCGGGCGATCGCGTTCAACGCTTCGCCCTGGCGCCATCGTCGCCACAGCTCGGCCTGGTCCGCCGCGCTCAGGTGCCCCGCCATCTTCGTCGCCGCATCCGTCCCTCCCGCGCTCACGTGAGAGTCCATGATGTTGCGACGACCGGTTGGATGCACCGACACTAGCGGCCTTCCGGGTCCAGGGCGACATAACTCTCCCGAACCCGGACCGTCGCCGGTTCTTCCCCTCCGATGGGACGGCCGAAGTTCCGGGGTGCGGATGAGCCCGGGACGCAGCGGTCGTGTGCCGCCGGCGGCGACGCCGCCCCCCTCTGATTAGAGGGGTTCTCGGCGGGCGCTCCGGTAGGGTACACGGCTCCTCGAGATGCGATCCCGTTCGGGATCGGCATCGTCGTCGTCGCCCCTTGAAGCCCCCATGTCCAGGGCTTGAGCGCGGACGTTGCGATCGCCGGGTCAGATCACGGGCTCTGACAAACAAAGGGATGGAGCGAGTCATGAGACGCACCGCCACCTTCGTTCTGGCCACCGCCCTCGACGCCGTGGGGATAGCCGGGATCGACGCGATGGGGCCCCGAGCGGCGAGTGCCATCGAGTATCTCTACTGGCACGAGGGAGGCGGCACGGCATCGACCGTGCATCGCGTCGAGGTCGACGGCACGGGTCGCACGTCGTTCCCGGTGGTCGCGGCGGTAGACGTCGCAGCCGGCTCCGACTACTTCGTCTACGGCCAGGATATCATGGGGGGAGACGCCATCGTCACGGATCTGGACGGTGCCAATCCCATCGGCGTGGGGTTCGGTGATGGTATCCGTGGGGTCGCGACGAGCGCCAGCTACCTCTACGTACGAAACCGAGGCGGCTTGGTACAGTTGCAGCCCAACCCCTGGACCAGCGTCGCGTTCTGGAGCCAGGGGCCGTCCAGCTTCGCCGCCGACGACCAGTACGTGTACTACGCCCCTGACTCCGCACCGAACGTGATACACCGAGCGTCGCCCGACGGGAGCAACGACGTGCCGCTCGCGACCCTCGAGGAGGGGGTCCATGACATCGCGCTCGGCGGAGGCTGGGTCTACTGGATCGATGCGACGGACCGCCACATCGGCCGGGTGAAGACCGACGGATCCAGCCTGACCGAGAACATGATCGAGGTGAACGCGAACGCGCTCGCGGTCAGCGCCACCTACGTCTTCTGGGCGAACTACCTCGATACGACCATCGGGCGGTCGAACCTCGACGGGACCGGCGTGCAGAGCGATTTCGTCATGAACGCCGGAACAGACATCCGCCACATGGCCGCAGGGGGGACCGCCACCACCACGACCACGCTCCCGGTCACCGCCATCGACCACTTCCTGCTCTACGAGGTGAAGACCAGCGAGGGCACGCCGAAGTTCGTCTCCTTCGCGCCGGTCACGCTCGCCGACCAGTTCCGCTCCGCCGGGTACCAGGTGGAGAAGCCGAAGTACCTCGGGCTACCGGCCAACAAGAATGCCGGGGGCGTCATGGATGACGTGACGCACCTGAAGGGTTACCAGGTGAAGCCGGTTCCCGGCACGCCAGACTTCGCCACCCTGAGGGACGTCGAGATCGCGAATCAGTGCCATGCGCTGGCCCTCGAGGTGTCGAAGCCCGCGAACATCCTGGTGCCCACGCGGAAGAGCCTCGTCGCGTCGCCGCCGGCGCCGGACATCGCCGATCACCAGCTCGACCACTACCTCTGCTACAAGGCGAAGCCGCAGACCAAGCTCGCCGACGGCACGCCGCTCGCGAAGTTCCCGAAAGGAATCCAGGTGGACGTCGCTGACCAGTTCCAGACCCGGCGCTATGATCTCAAGAAGATCACGCGGCTCTGCACCCCGGTCAACAAGTCGGGCAGCCCGGTGATCGTGTCGGGCCCCAACACGGGTCAATCCTTCCCGATCACCCCGGCGCCGATCCGACATCCCGCCGATCATCTCGTCTGCTATCAGGCGAGGCGCGCGAAGAAGCTCATTCCTCAGACGGGGTGCGGCCCGGCGAACCCCGCCGCTCCCGGCACCAAGATCGTGCCGGCGCAGGCGAAGCACGTGCCACTCGACCCCGTCTTCGTGAACAACCAGTTCGGTCCCGAGGTGCTGCGCACGATCAAGGAGGCCGAGCTCTGCATCCCGTCGATACCCGGTTGCCGGATCGGGGGGACCTTCTTCCCGGCCGGGGCCACGAACGGGCAATGCCAGGTTTGTCGTACGTCGGCGAGCACCACGAGCTGGACGAACCGCCCGGACGGCACGAGCTGCAACGACGGGAGCCTGTGCACGCAGACCGACACGTGCCAGGCGGGCATCTGCACGGGTGGGAACCCCGTCGTGTGTACGGCCCCGGACGATTGCCACGACCCGACGTGCGATCCCGCAACGGGCGAGTGCAGCAACCCCGAGAAGCTCTACGGTACGCGGTGTTTCGTCGACGCGCCGTGCGTCGTGCAGGACATCGACCCCAGCGTGGGACACCTCCGTGGCCTCGGGTATTGCGCCTTCGGTGAATGCCGTCTCATCCCGAGGGATTGCAACCCCGCCGATCGCTGTGTGTTCGGCTTGTGCAATCCAGAGACCGACCAGTGCGAGACCTCCCCGGTCGAGTGTGTCGATCCGTCGGACTTCGCGGACCCGCCAGGGTGCTTCGTCGACACGTGCAGCGCCGGCACCGGCATCTGTATCATGGGATGCGTAGTACCCGGCGCGTGCCTTGCTGGGCCTGGCCCGTGCGGGTCGTCGGCTGTCGGCTGTACGTCAAACGCGCAGTGTGACGACCACAATCTCTGCACCAACGATGTCTGCGCTGCTGGGATATGCACGAACAGTGCGATCACCTGCAACGACGGGGACATCTGCACGATCGACTACTGCAACGATCCGGAGATCGGCTGCCAGAAGAGACCCCAAGACGCAAACTTCTGCGACGACGGTATCGCGTGCACCGAAGACCCCTGCGTCCCATTCCAGGGATGCACCAAGCACATACCGCGGGATGCCCTCTGCCCCGACGACGGCGATCCGTGCACCGCCGGCGTTTGCAACCTCGCCAACGCGGACACCGGGTGCGAGTACCGGCCGATCTGCAACGACGGGGATGCGTGCACCGTCGACATGTGCGAGCCGACCACGGGCACGTGCTCGCACGAGGTCAAGCACTGCACCAGACCCTGAACACCGCGCGATCTGACGGGACCCTGCCGCCCGCCGTTGCTCGTGTCGCGCCGGGCGGCATGGATTCGAGGGGGCGAGCATCGTTCGCACTTCACCCCCGTGCGGCGCGCTCCGGCCGAGCCGCCCGGTCTGCGTAGATCGCGGCGCTCGCGACCGCGACACTGTGCGCATTCGTCGGACCCTCCAGCTGGTAGGCACGACAACGCTCCGTAGGCGGTTTGCCGCTGCCTCGCGCGCCACCGTCCGGCCCCGTCTCGCGGCTGGGCGATACTGAGGGCACGTGGCCCAGCTCGGCTGCGGGCTGACGGAGCGCGGAAACGTGAAGGCCGGACCGGAAATACCAGAGCACGGTGTCCTGCGTGTTCGGCGGGCAGGCGCCCGCATTGTGCGGTCTATCTCCACTCGGCCTTGCCCATGGAGGTTCGAGACCGGGACGCCAAGCTCTCGACGACAGACCCCGTCGTCAGGTCGGTGACTTCCCGAGCCACAGGGCCGTCAGCCCCGAGCGGCCGCTGACGCCGAACTTGCGGAACAGATCGGTGATGTAGGTATGCGTCGTCGCGAGCCTGAGCGCGAGCTCGTCCGCGATCTCCTTCTCGACCCGCTCGGTGAGGAGCAGGCTCACGAGCCGGCGCTCCATCGGCGTCAGCGGCGCCCTCGCGATCAGCAGACCATGGTGCAGCATGACGCGGCGATGAAACCACTTGAGCGGCCGCAACGCGTACGCCAGGAGATCGCGATCGGAGGGAGCGAACGGGCGCGTCTTCTCCCCGATGCGGTACCAGCCGAAGTACGACTCGGCATCCTCGTTGACAGGAGAGGCAATGTAGATCGCGTCGCGGATGTCGCGCGCCCGGTAGAGGAGGTCGTAGTCGGCGGTCGCGAAGAAACCCGGCGGGGCGAGCTCCCGCAGGAGTCTCGCCCGGAACATGCCGGCCTCGCGCACCTGGGCCAACGTGACGGCGTCCGTGGTCCCGCTGTCGAGGCGCTGACGCGATAGCTTGTAGATATGCTGGCCTTCCGGAGTCGGGTCCATTTGCCGGATGGCGCGGATGCGCCATCCGGCCATCGGATCGCAGGTCCTCCCGAGCCGGACGGCTCCGAGCCAGAATGCGTGTTGCACGCCGGCGAGATCGCTCAGGACCTGCATCGCGCGCACCACGGCGGCGTCGGTCTCGTGCGCGCCGAAGTCGCCCAGCTCGTCCCAGAGCGCGTGGATCCGCGTGGCCACCGGCCGCGGCAGGCCGCTCTCGGACTGCGCGTCAGCGGTCATCTGATCAAGGTGTTTCCATCTCCCTCAGGAGGAGGTTTCACGCAGACCTTCCTTACTTGGTAGAACGGGCGTTCTGGCCCGTTGCAGCGGCTCCGTCTTCCCGCCCAGGTGGTGCACCCGTCCACGTCGACTACTTCATCTGGCGCATGGAAGATACGTGGGCGTTCGGGTCTATCTGCGCGGGCGCACCAGGGACGGTGGTGCTATGGGAAGACGCCGATGCAGACCTTCCTGGACAGCGTGCCGCCGGCGAAGATCGTCCACGTGCGCTTCTACGGCCAGGAGGTCGACAACACCGGGACGTTCGTTCCGGGCAGCGAGAGCTTCCTGATCGACGAGGTGACGCGGGGCCCCATCCCTGGGTTCCACAGCTCCGATGAGTGCAATGATGACGCCATTGGTGGCTCCGGGCAGAACTGGGAGTATGCCACGGCGCACACCGCCTCCCGCGGCGAGAAAGTCGTGCTCAACTCCGACGGCACCCTCGGGCCGCTCCAGACCGAGCAGCTTTGCTACCTCAACGGCGTCGCCGCCCAGGTAGGCTGCTGTCAGTAGCGAGGACGATGAAGCGATAACGAAGCGAGACGAGCGCGAGTGGAGGGAAGAGTCTAGCGAGAACAACTGCGTCCCTTTGTGACTCGGAGGGTTGGCCACGGTCCCGACACCCCTCAGGTCGGCGAGCGTCGCTTGCCGGCCTGCACCTTCTTCACGAGCGACGGATTCGCTATCGGGTCGATCTGCCACATCGACCAGAACCACGGCGCAGTCGGAGGGAACCCACGACGCTGGCGGGCTTCCCGTAGCCGGTGCGCGACCCCGCTCAGAGGCCCATGTGGCCGAGCAGGCGCTGCACCAGCCACAGGATCACCGGTAGCACCAGCGTCGTGATGAAGCCGGTCATCGTGGACGCGTCCCACGGCCAGATCGAGATGCGCGCTAGTGCCTCGCGCTCCGTCGCCACCGACGACAGCTGATCGTTCAGCTTGTCGGCATCTGCCAGGGCCCCTTCGTCGACTCGGCGGTGAAGCTGTGCGAGGACGCCCTCGAAGCGGGCGCCCGCCTCCGCGAGCAGGCGGTCCTTCTCGGCGGCGAGCCTGCGATGCATGCCGTACAGCGGCACGATGAAGCACGCCACCGCCGTCGGCACCATGGCGACGATCAGCAGCTTCAGGACCGGCGTCTCGCGGACGACGTCCGGCCGGATGGCAGCGATGTAGTAGGCGAGCAGGAGGAAGCTCGCGCCGGTGCGCGCGGCGAGGCCGGAAAAGGCGTAGAGCGCCTTCACGCGAAAGGGGCTGATCTTCTCGACCAGCCCGTGGATGACGTTCACCATCCAGAGCTGCCGGATCGCTTGCGCCGTGCTGATGGCCACGACCGCCATCGTGAGCAGCGCGACTGGCGCCAGTACGATCGCGCTCACCCCGCGCGACGACCCGAATTGCTCGATGATCCAGTCCGGGAGGAGCAGGGCGTTGACGACGTAGGAGACGACCGCGAAGACGGTGACGATCCACGTGGTCCGGGGTGGCAGAGTGGTCAGCTCGTAGCGGAGACGCTGGAACTCCGGGTCGCTCAACGGGAGCACCGGGCGAAACGCGTCCATCGCGGTTCCTGCCACCCGGTCGAGGTAGAAGCGCACCCAGAGGAGGTAGGGAGCGATCACGACGACGAAGGTGTGTCGCAGGTCGAACGTCCCGACCGGCAGCGTGCCATTCCACCACAGCGCGACCGTCACCCAGGTGGCCTGGAATGCCAGCAGCCCGAGCGCGTAGAGCCCATTCGCTCCCGGCAAGCCGTCGATCCGATCGACCAGGCGGTCGAGCCACCCGGGCTCGTAGGGCCGCTCCGGCACGCTCCTGAATCCCCGCTCGACCGCGGCGGGCCTCGTCGGTTGCTCGCTCGTCCTGGAGTCCGATGCGGAAGCGACATGTCTTCCGATCGGCGGCGTGGCCATCGGGTGCGCTTGTAGGGTGCCGCGTCGGACGCGGTCAAGCTAGGACCGTCGCGGCAGGCTCACAGCGTCCAGTGTCTGAGCGCGTTCGTCTCGCGGCGCAGCTCGTTGCGCACGTCCGGGTGGGCGATCGAGATGAGCGCCTCGGCGCGTCGGCGAAGGCTCAGCCCGTGCAAATTGACGACGCCGTACTCCGTCACCACGTAGTGCACGTGGCCGCGCGTCGTCACCACGCCGGCGCCCGGCTTGCGAACCGAGACGATCCGCGACACGCGACCGGAGGACGCCGTGGACGGCAGCGCAATGATCGGCTTGCCGCCCTCGGACAGCGCGGCGCCTGCGAATGAAGTCCATCTGTCCGCCGATGCCGGGGTAGATCCGGTGACTCTTTACGGAAGGGCGGCGGGATGGCTGGTAGGGACGAAGGGCGAATACCCCTTTTGAGGCACCTACCTGCACCAACGGCAGTCTGATCGGGGATGCGCACATCGAGCTATTCAA
The DNA here is from genome assembly GCA_963815115.1 of uncultured delta proteobacterium. Lineage (GTDB taxonomy): Bacteria > Desulfobacterota > Binatia > DP-6 > DP-6 > CAVQLX01. Next base: position 1,796,441 of record CAWFFN010000009.1, read on the forward strand.
GCGATACCCCATGGCGGTGATGCGCCACTTGCCCACGACGCTCGAAGGTCGGCGGTGCGCTCTGACGCGGGCGAGGCCGTCCGCGGTGTGGCACTCTCCGGCGTGGGCCGGTGGATCCGGCCGCCGATCGGAGGACGAGATGATCACGCTCTATGGCTTCGGACGTATCTTTCGAGAGGCGCACGGAGAGACGAAGGACCTCCGGGCGCAGTGGGCGCTCGAGGAGACCGGCCTGCCGTATCGCGTCCACGCGCTCGACCACACCGGCGGCGAGCTCGCCGGCGAAGCCTTCAGCCGGATCAGCCCGTTCCATCAGGCGCCGGTCATCGACGACGACGGCTTCGTCGTGTCCGAGTCGGCGGCGGTGGTGCTCTATCTGGCCGAGAAGGCCGGCAAGCTGATCCCGCGCGACTTCCAGGGCCGCACCCGCGTCGTCCAGTGGTGCTTCGCCGCGGTCAGCACCGTCGAGCCGACGCTGGTGTGCATCGACCTCATCGAGATTTTCGACAGCGGCAAGGCCGCCCACAAGGTCAAGGCGGAGGTGCGCAAGATCGCCGGCCGCTGGCTCGGTGACGTCGAGCGCCGCCTCGAAGACCGCGAGTGGATCGCCTGCGCCGATTTCACGGTGGCCGACATCATCATGGCCTGCGTCCTGCGCGGCATCCGCAAGACCGACTTGATGGAGCCGTATCCGCGGATCAAGGCCTATTACGAGCGGACCCAGGCCCGCCCGGCCTGGCAGCGCACGCTCGGCCTCTACGCCGAGCGAGTCGGCGTGAGCGTCGACGACATCCGATAGCGCCGGATGCGAACCCTCGCCCCGATGCTACCCTGCGCGGCCCGGTACGACCAGGGTGTATGGCCGTCGGGTCTAGGGCAGGTCGCAGGGTCCGGTGGGCTGCCCTGCGGCGTCCACTGCGTGGCGCCCGAGGTGCCAGCGCCGGTTGCACTGCGGGCAGTGCGACATCTGGCGGCAGCCGCACTCGCATTTCTGGGTGCCATGCGGCGTGGTGTACGTGCACCGCCAGTGCTCACCCTGCGTGCGGCACGCCTCGCACATCGGCATACGCGTCGGGATGGCTGTCGCGGTCTGCATCAGGTCGTCTACATGAGTGACGTGCGGTGGGGGACACCTGGGTCTTGCTGGCCTTGCGATGCGACAAGGCCGAGGCGGCCAGTGACGCGAAGCACACTGGCGAAGTCACGCACGACCCCTGCTCGCCGTGCTCTTCCGTTCCGGGCTCCGTGTCTCGGAGGCGCTGGCGCTCTTCCCCGAAGACCTCGACGCCGCTGGCGGCTCGCTCCGTGTGCTGCACTTACTCGGGCACTCCTCGCTGGCGAACGACCGCCACCTACGTCTCGCACATCGCACCGACAAAGGCGGTCGCCGAGGCGAACCGCCGGACGGCGCACCTGGCGGTGCAGCCGTGAAGTGGCCGAGCAGTTCATCCCCCACCTGCCCGACCTGTCCACGACCGAGCTAGAGCTGATATCAAGAGAGGGGATGGGTGACCTCCACTTGCCGGGGCGCTACCGCGGGACCCCCCAGGAGGCGTGACCATGGAGCAGCAGCCCTACATCCCGGCCCTCGGATTCGACTGGCTGACGCGCTTCTACGACCCTGTGCTGCGAGCCACCCTGCGAGAGGAGACGTTCAAGCGCCTTCTCATCGAGCAGGCACGCATTCAGCCAGGGCACAACGTGCTCGACCTCGGGTGCGGCACGGCGACATTGACGATCATGGTCAAGCAGCGCTGCCCTGGGGCGAGCGTCGTCGGGCTCGATGGCGACCCGAAGGTGCTCACCCTCGCCCACGCGAAGGTGGCGACAGCGGGCGTCGACGTGGACCTGCGCCAGGGGATGGCGTTCGCGCCGCCCTTCGCTCCGGCATCGTTCGATCGCGTGATCTCCAGTCTCGTGCTCCACCACCTGACGACCGAGCAGAAGCGGCTGACGCTTGCCTCGGTGCGCGCGCTGCTGCGGCCCGGCGGCGAGCTGCACGTCGCGGATTGGGGGCGGCCGCACAACGCCCTGATGCGCATTGCGTCACTCAGCATTCGGTTGCTCGACGGCTACGCGACGACCGTCGACAACCTGAACGGGCGGCTCATCGCGCTGATGGGGGAAGCCGGGTTCCGCGAGCCGCGCGAAACGCACCAGGAGATGACAATGTTCGGCACGCTGTCGCTCTATCGCGCCGTGGCATAGGGCCGGACCTCGGCCGTTGAACTCACCGGCGCTCGGGCCGCCGGTCGCCGCGAGCGTCGGGATGGCGTCCGGGCCCGGCTCTGGTGGATTGACGCTCGCATCCCATCGGCTGTAGGGAGGCGCCGGCCGGGAAGGATTTGAGGAAGGGGTTGGGCAATGGAGAGACGCCGAACGATGATCGCGTGTACTGCCCTGGTCTGGCTGCTGGTCATGGCGCGGCCGGCTCGGGCCTACCTCGACCCCAGCACGGGCGGCATGATCGTGTCGGCGCTCGTCGGGTTGCTCGCCAGCCTGGGCCTCGCGCTCAAGACCTACTGGTACCGCGTGCGCGCGCTCCTTCGTCGCAGAGATCGCCGGGTGCAGGACGGGGAACTCGTCGACGGTGACGTCGGCGCCCGGCATTGAGCAGGAGCCTGTCTCTCGGCAGCACGGGGGAACGACTCGGCGATGGCCGGGGACGTTTTTCGAGTGCTGGTCACAGTATCGGGCCTTCCGGCGGCTCCCACGCAGCGGCCGCCGGATCGTCTTCTATGCCGAGAGCAGCCAGGACTGGCACCACTGGCGAGACCTCATCAGGCATCTGACCATCGAGCTGGGCGAGACGATCTGCTACGTGTCGTCGGACCCGGACGATCCCGGCTTGCACCAGGGGTCTCCGCGGATCAGCCCGTTCTGCATCGGCCGTGGTCTGTGGCGCATCTGGTTCTTCCAGTGGCTCGACGCGGACGTCCTCGTCACCCAGCTCCTCGACCTCGACAACCTCGAACTCAAGCGCTCCATCCATCCCGTGCACTATGTCTACGTCTTCCACTCCCTGGTCAGCACGCACATGGCTGATCGCGCAGACTCGTTCGACCACTACGACACCATCCTCTGCGCCGGACCCCACCAGATGCGCGAGATCCGCAAGCGCGAGGAGCTGCACGATCTGGCACCCAAGCAACTCATCCAGCACGGCTACGCCAGGCTGGAGGACCTGATGGCCGCCCGGCGGGCGCCCGCGATCGCTGCCGATGCTGGTATGCATGTCCTGGTTGCGCCGTCTTGGGGAGCGCACACGATTCTGCCGACCTGCGGTCCGGAGCTCACCGGCATCCTGCTGGACGCCGGGTTCCGCGTGACGCTGCGACCACACTTCCAGACCCGCTGGGCGACCCCCGAGGTCATCGACCGCGTCGCCGACCGGTACCGGGGGCATCCGCGGTTCGCGCTCGTGGAGGAGATGGGCGAGCGTGATTCACTCTTCGACGCGCACGCCATGGTGACGGATTGGTCGGGCGCCGGACTGGACTTCGGGCTGGGCCTGGAGAAGCCGGTGCTGTTCATCGACGTGCCGCCCAAGGCGCGGAACGACTCCTGGCACGAGCTGGGTATCGAGCCGTTCGAGAGGTCCGTGCGCGACAAGATCGGCGCGATCCTGCGACCGGACCGCCTCACCGAGGCGCCCGACCTCATCCGACGACTCGTCCGCGACCTCTTCCGATTCCGTTGCGAGGTAGGCCCTCTACGCGACGAGGGCGTTTTCAACCTCGGTCACAGCGGGGCGGCGGGCAGCGAGGCGATCGCCCGCGTGGCGCGCGCGGTCACCGCCAGCGGCGGTGACCGCCCCTGCCGACGCTAGGCACGGCGGGTGACGGACTACGGGACGATGGACGTGACGACGACATCGCGCCCGGCCGCCGGGAAGCGCCGCGACCTGCTGCGCTGGCTCGCCTGGTTCACCGCGGCGAACGCAGCGTGTGCAGGCCTGATCTGCGCGCGGTATCTCTGGCTGTACGACTGGCCGGACGATGCGATTGGCGTCGGCTATGCGCTGCTGGCCTTCGTCGGCCAGTCGGCGTTGCTGGCGCTCGTGTGGGTGTTCCTCCCCGCCGCGACGCTAGCCGTCACCTGGCCGAATCGCCGCGCGGTGGTAGCGCTGGCGGTGTCGACGGGGGCGGCGCTGCTCACGTACCTGTTCGTGGATGCGAACGTCTTCGCGCAGTATCGCTACCACCTCGATGTCCTGACGGCGGCGCTCTTCGAGAGGTTCACCTGGGTGGCGGTGGGCGTGCAGCTCCTGATCCTGCTGGTGTTCGAGAGCCTGCTGGCGCGGGGCCTCGGCCGCTCGTCGGCGCGGCGGCTGGTTCCGGTGGCGGTCGGACGCTGGCTGATCGCGGGCCTTGTCGCCTGCTGGCTCATGGCCCAGGGCATTCACATGTGGGCGGACGCCGTGGGGTATGTCCCGGTCACGCAATTCACCCGCTACCTGCCGATCTACTACCCGCTGCAGAGCAAGCGGCGCCTCGTCAGTCTGGGACTGATCGAACCGAAGCTCCTAGCCGAGCAGGCGAACGTGCCGAGCTTGGATATCACGCGCGGGATGCTGCGCTATCCGCTGTCACCGCTGTCCTGTCGCGACGACGCGGCGCCGCTCAACCTGATGGTGATCCTGATCGACGCGCTGCGGCCCGACGCAGTCCACCCGGAGCTGACGCCGGCACTCGTCGACCTGTCACGCGAAAGTCTGGTCTTCCGGAATCACTGGAGCGGAGGCAACTCGTCGCGCATGGGTATCTTCTCCCTGGCGTACGGTCTGCCGAGCACCTACTGGATGGAGTTCGACGGTGAACAGCGGCCCCCGCTCCTGATGGACGAGCTGCGGGCGCGCCACTACGCTTTTGTGCTCGCGAGCGCCCCGGGGTTCGGCAGTCCTGCGGAGCTCGAACGCTCGGTGTTCGCGAGTATTCCCGGCCTCCCGTCGGAGCGCGAGGGCAATGGAATCCAGCGGAACGCCGCCGTGACGGGCGACTGGCTCGACTGGCTCGGACACGCAGAGCGCCGGGAGCCGTTCTTCGCCTTTCTCTACTACGATCCGCCGCTCCAGAACATGGACGGCCGGGGACTCGAGCCCTTGGCGCTCGACGACCGCTATCCGGCGGCGGTCGCCCGGGTCTGGCGGCAATACCGACTCGCCGCCCGCTTCGTCGATCGTCAGGTCGCGGAGGTGATCGAGTCGTTGCATGCGAGCGGCCTGTGGGATCGCACGGTGGTGGTCGTGACCAGCGACCACGGGTTCGAGTTCGACGACAGCGGGCTCGGCTACGTCGGTCACGCGACGGCGTTCACCCCGCATCAGCTTCGTGTGCCGCTCATCGTACACTGGCCGGGCAAATCTCCGCAGGAGTTCACCCACCGCACGTCCCACCATGACCTGCCCCCGACGCTGCTCGCCGAGCTCTTCGGCTGCACCACCCCGCCGAGCGAGTACAGCGTCGGGCGCAACCTGTTCGCAGAACAGGATTGGCCTTGGCTGATCGCAGGCAGCTACGCCGCCTATGCCATCGTCACCCCCGACACGACCATGGTGTCTCAGGGCGGGCTGGTGGAGCTACGCGACTCGCAGTACCGCATGCGTGGTCATCTCGACGCCGGCGTCGTGCGCGATGCGCTGGAGGCGATGAGTCGCTTCTACCGATGAGGCGCGCGCGGGGCCTCGTGGCGATCGTGCTGCTCGCGTGCTGCCGCGGCGACGGCGCGCCGGCCCGGGCCGCTGCGCTCGCGAGCGTGTATCGGGAGGTCCGTCTGAATCCGGAGGGTGGGCTGCCCGAGGAGTGGGTGAGCTGCGCCGCCCCGTGCGCGGGAGGCACCGGGCCGCGGATGACGATGCTCGGCACCGGAGCCGGGGACGGCCGACTACGCTGGGAGGTCCCCGGAGACCTGGCGGCCACCCGGGCGCTGGAGCGCCTCGCGTACGTCGTGCAGACGGGCGGTGACGGATCCGTCGTCACGCTGACCTCGCGCGCCGCGTTCCAAAGTGTCCGTCTGGTCCACCGCTACGTCCTGTCCGCTGGTGGCGACACGCTCGACGCGACGCTGCAGATTCCGCCCGGGGCACGGCTGGTGCTGGAGAGCGGGGCGGCCTTCGTTCCCCAACCCTTGCCGGGATTGGCCAGCATCTACGACGGGGTCGACGCGGTGCGCGTCGCAGCGACCGGTCAGGTGCAGCTGACCGGCGGCCCGCGGGGTGCGGGAGGTGTGGTGATCGCGCGCGGGGAATGGGTGGGCGTCCGGAATCGGTTCTGGGCGCTGCTGCTCCGGCCGGCCGATGATCTGACGGTGGAAGTTCGCAGCGCGATGCCGAACCGGCCACGGCTCGACGTGCAACCCGCTCCGGCCACGGCCACCTTCCTGCACTTCGTCCTCTATGCCGGGCCCGTCGAACAGCACCGCCTGGTCGCCGTCGATCCCGTGCTCGCCGGCCTGCTGTTGCCTGCGCTCTGGGACTGGCTGCGCCTGCTCGGCTTCGGCATGGGTCGTCTGCTCGAGGGCTGGCATGACCTGGTGGGGAACTACGGCGTCGCCATCCTGTTGCTCTCGCTGTCGGTCAAGCTGCTGATGTGGCCGCTCACGAGCGTCGCCGAGCGCTGGCAGGGGGAAGTGAATCGGATACAGAGCGAGCTCGAACCCGAGCTCACGCTGGTCAGACGGGATTTCCGTGGCGAGGAGGCCCACCGCCGGACCCTCGCCGTGTACCACCGGCACGGCGTGAGCCCGCTCTTTCCGGTCCGCGGTGTCTTCGGCGTGCTCATCCAGATTCCCGTCTTCATCGCGGCGTTCGACATGCTCGGTGGGGAGTTCGGGCTGAACGGCGCCTCGTTCCTCTGGATCACCGACCTGGCTTTGCCGGACCGCTGGGCCGCGCTGCCGGTCACGGTGCCCTTCGCCGGCGGGTATCTGAATCTCCTGCCGTTTCTTATGACGGGCTTCACTGTGATGTCAGCCCGGGTGCACGCGGAACCGTCGCTCTCGGCCGCGCTACGGGCCGGCCAGCGCCGCCGCCTCTACGCCATGGCGGGGGCGTTCTTCTTCCTGCTCTACGCTTTCCCGGCCGGGATGGTATTGTATTGGACTTCGAACAACCTCTGGCATTTGCTGAAGGTTCTGAGCTGGCCGCGCGCCCGGATGACCGTCCGGAGTTGCGACGCGAAATTCTGAGCGATGGATGGAATCGGTATCCGACCGATGGCGCCTACTGAGATCGACGCGGCGTGCGCGGTGATCGGGCTCGCCTTTTGCTGACAACCCGAACACCTTGGTGATGGCGGGCGGCAACCGAGCCAAGGCCCAACAGATGATGCAGGCGGCGGTACGAGTCGCCAAGCTCGGCCGGAAGCACAGCCATGTGGTGGTTGTCGAGGAGGCGGGCAGAATCGTTGGAGTGCTGAACGCCGCCGAGTGGCCGAACTGCCAACTGAGCACGAGCGAGAAGCTCAAGATCGCGCCGGCAATGATCCGAGCGATGGGCTTCGCCTTGCCAAGGGGATTCAAGATGACGAGCGCGATCGCTCAGCTCAGCTCGATACCCGGATACAACGGATGGCGCGCGAGCAGATCCTTCACGCGCGCGCGGGCCGACTCGAGCACCTTGGGGTCGGTCTCGAAGTTGACCTGCGACGGTGTGCCGTCCTTCTTGCTCGCGGCCTTGGTCGCGGCCAGCACGGACTGGAGAATGCCGGCGATCTCCTGCATCTCGCTCGCGCCCATGCCGATCGTGGTCATCGCGGGCGTGCCGAGGCGCATGCCGCTCGTGTACCAGGCGCCGTTCGGATCGTTCGGGATGACGTTGCGGTTGAGCGTCATGTCGGCGGCGCGCACCGCGGCCTCGGCCTGACGGCCGTTCAGCCCGAAATTGCGGATGTCGATCAGTACCAGGTGATTCTCGGTGCCGCCGGTGACGACCTTGACGCCCTTGGCGTTGAGCGCTTCGGCAAGCACGCGCGCGTTGTCGACGACGCGCGCCGCGTACTTGGCGAAGTCGGGCTGCGAGGCTTCCCACAGCGCCACCCCCTTCGCGGCCATCACGTGCGCGAGCGGCCCGCCGAGCACGAGCGGACAGCCGCGGTCGACGGTCTCGGCGAACTCCTTCTTGCACATCACCAGGCCGCCGCGCGGACCGCGCAGTGTCTTGTGCGTGGTCGTGGTCACGATGTGCGCGTGCGGCACGGGATCGAAGTCTCCGCTGAACACGCGGCCGGCGACCAGGCCCGCGAAGTGCGCCATGTCGACCATGAAGGTCGCGCCGATCTCGTCGGCGATCTCGCGGAAGATGCGGAAGTTCACCTTGCGCGGATACGAGCTGTAGCCGGCGACGATCAACAGCGGCTTCTCGTCGCGCGCGCGCTTGCGCAGCTGGTCGTAGTCGAGCAGGCAGGTTTCGGGGGTCACGCCGTAGCTGCAGCACTTGAACAACTTGCCCGAGACATTGGGGCGGAAACCGTGCGTGAGATGGCCGCCCGAGTCGAGCGCCATGCCCATCATCTTCTGGTTCCCGAGCTCGCGGCGCAGCGACTCCCAGTCTTCGGCAGACAGCTCGCCGACGGCCTTCGCCCCGAGCCGCTCGAGCGTGGGGTTCTCGACGCGCGCGGTGAGCACGCTCCAGAACGCGACCAGGTTCGCGTCGATGCCGCTGTGCGGCTGCACGTAGGCGTGGTCGGCGCTGAACAGGCTCTTCGCCAGCTCGACCGCACGCGACTCGATCGCATCGACGTTGTCGCAGCCGGCGTAGAAGCGGTGGCCGGGCGCGCCCTCGGCGTACTTGTCGCTGAGCCAGTTGCCCATCGCCAGCAGTACCGACGGTGAGGCGAAGTTCTCGCTCGCGATCAGCTTCAGCTTGCTGCGCTGATCGCGCAGCTCTTGCATGATCGACTCGGCCACGTCGGGCAGCACGCGTGCGACGCTGTCGATCGCGGCTGCGAACGCCAGCGTGTCGGACGAGAGCGAGCCGGGTTTGTAGCCGGGGACCTTCGCCTTCAAATAGTCGTCGAGCAATGAACGTGTCGGCATGGCGCGCCTCCTAGGTGGGAGTTCCCTATCGGCCCAGGCGCGCGGCAGTGTGTGCAGCGGATCGAAACCCAGCTGCACGCGCCGCCGCTCCCCGGTGGTTCCCCACCTGATACGCCAGTTACGGCGGCGATCGGAAACTAGGGGCGAGGCGGCGCGAAGTCAACGCGGCCGTTCACACGTGAGGTAGGCTGCGGGCCGCGCTCGGTGTTGCGGGTGCACGGCGGCCACACGGCCGCGGCATGAGGCAGGCCATGAGCGACATCGACGTGGCGATCGTAGGTGCTGGCGTGATCGGGCTGGCATGCGCAGCGCGGCTCGCGCGCGGCGGGCGTTCGGTGATCGTGATCGAGCGCAATGCGCGTGAAGCCGAAGAGACCTCGACGCGCAACAGCGGGGTGATTCACGCCGGGCTGTATTACGCGCAGGGTTCGCTCAAGGCGCTCACCTGCGTCGAGGGTTCGCTGGCCGCCGCGCGTGACTGCGGGGGCCTTCGGGACCCGGAAGACGGGTTCGGGTCGCCTTCGGCGGAGGCGGGGGCCGTGCGGGCCCTCCGTGCCGCACCCGCACCCCGGCGCTCGGGGGGCGTCGCGGACGGGCGGGTGCGGGGGAGCCCGGCATCACCCACCAGACCGAGGTGGGTCAGGATGCGGCTGCGAACAGCGCGCGCTGGTTGTCGATCTCGTCGAGCGTGTTCCGGACTTCAAGTCGCGATTCTTCGCATCGGCCTGGGCACGCTACGCATCCGCCCGGCCGCCGCCGGCATCGGCACGGAAGCCGATCTCGCCCGGGCCAGGCAGGAGAGGAGGCCGCAGCTCCACGGGTCGCCGTTCACCGATATCAACCCGCGCGGGCCGGAAGGATTGTTCGGTTCGGCCGAGGTCGACCACGACGCTCGGGGCCGGGCGGCCGCCTGAGCGTCGGTGGGTTTTGCGCCCCCATCGGATCGCGGGTATGCAACTCGCTTGCCTCCATGCTCACCCGCGAGCAGCTCAAGGCCGTCCGCAAGATCCAGATCCGCACCAGCCACCTGGTGACCGATCTCTTCGGCGGCCAGTACCAGAGCGTCTTCAAGGGTCGCGGCATCGAGTTCGCCGAGGTGCGGCTGTATCAACCCGGCGACGAGATCCGCACCATCGACTGGAACGTGACCGCGCGCACCGGCGTGCCGCACGTGAAGCGCTACGCCGAGGAGCGCGAGCTGACGGTCATGCTGCTGGTCGACGCCAGCGCGAGCACGCTCTTCGGCAGCGTGCGGCTGACCAAGGCGGCGCTGGCAGCCGAGCTCGGTGCGCTCTTCGCCTTCTCGGCGATCACCAACAACGACAAGGTGGGCCTGGTCGTGTTCAGCGACCGGATCGAGAAGGCGTTGCCGCCGCGCAAGGGGACGCGACACGTGCTGCGCGTCATCCGCGAGGTCCTGTCGCTCCGGCCGGCCGGCCGCGGCACCGACATCGCCGCCGCGCTCGAACACCTCCGTCACGTGACCAAGCGCCGGGCCGTCGTCTTCCTGGTCTCCGACTTCCTCGATCCGGGCTGCCGCAACGCGCTGCGGCTGGCGGCGCGGCGCCACGACCTGATCGCCGTCGTGCTCGACGATCCGCGCGAGGCGACGCTGCCCGACGTGGGCCTCGTCGAGCTGGAGGAGGCGGAGACGGGCGCGCGCTACGTGCTCGACACCGGCAGCGCGCGGGTGCGCGAGGCGGTCGCGGCCCGGGGTGCGGCGGCGCGGGCGGAGCGCGATCGCATGCTGCGCGCGTGCGACGTCGACGTCATCGGCGTGTCGACCGACCGGCCGTACATCGAGGCCCTGCTGCGCTTCTTCCGGATGCGGGAGCGGCGCCAGTGAGGTGGCCGCTGGTGTGCGCGGCGCTGCTCGCCGGCGTGGCGGTGCGCGCGGCCGATCCGCCGCCGGTCTCGGTCCAGGCGCACGTGGAGCCCGAGCGGCCGACCATCGGCCAGCGCTTCCGCTACGTGCTCGAGGTGGCCGCGCCGCCCGGCGCGGAGGTCGTCGTGGCGCAGCCGGGCGAACACCTCGGCGACTTCGACGTCCTCGATTCCGGCACCGACCCGCCGGTGGAGCGCGATGGTCGGACGGTGACGCCCCGCTGGTGGCGTCTGGTGGGCTGGAGCCCCGGCGAGCACGCGATCGAGTCACCGGCGGTACGCTCCCGCCAGCCGGGCACCGAGCTGGCCGAGGTGCCGGGCGTGACGACGCCGGTCACGGTGGCGAGCGTCCTGGGCGACACGAACGAGCAGGCGGACATCCGCGACATCAAGGGCCCGGAGCCGGTGCCGCCCGATCGCCGGCTCTGGTACGCGCTCGGCGCGCTCGTCGTGCTGCTCGCGCTCCTCGGGCTCGTCATGCGGACGCTGCGCGCCCGCCGCCGCGCCCGGGCGATTCCCGCGCCACCGCCCCGGCCGGCACACGAGATCGCCGCCGAGGCGCTGCGCGCGCTACGCGCCCGGCGGCTGCCGGAGCTGGGCGAGTTCAAGGAGTTCTACTCGGCGCTCTCCGGTATCGTGCGGCGCTACCTGGAGGATCGCTTCGTCGTCCGCGCGCCGGAGATGACGACGGAGGAGTTCCTCGACGCCACGGCGCGCAGCACGGCCCTCGAGCGCGGTCAGCGGGAGCTGCTCGGCGACTTCCTGGCCGAGTCCGATCTGGTCAAGTTCGCCCGGCACGTGCCGACGCTCTCCGACAGCGAGCGGGTGCTCGGTGCGGCCGAGCGCTTCGTCGCGGAGACGGCCCCGCGTGAGCCGCTGCCCGCGGAGGAGCAGCGTGCGGCTGGCTGACCCCTGGTTCCTCCTGCTGCTCGGACTCCTGGCCGTTCTGCTCCCGTGGCGGCGCCGGGCGGCGCGCGAGGCCGCCGTGCGGTTCCCGTCGCTCGGCGTGCTGCGACTGGTCGCCCCTGCCGGCGCCGCCCATCGCCGCGCCGTGCTCGGCGTGCTGCGCGCGCTCGTGCTCGTGCTCCTCGTGGTCGCGCTCGCGCGCCCCCAGCTCGGCACCGCCGAGGCGACCGTGCACCGCGAGGGAGTCGACGTCGTCCTGGCCGTCGACATCTCGGGCAGCATGATGGCCGAGGACTTCACCCTCGACGGCAAGCGCGCGAGCCGGCTCGACGCCGTCAAGTCGGTGGTGCGCGAGTTCGTCGCCAACCGCCCGCAGGACCGTATCGGACTCGTGCTGTTCGCCGGCCGCCCGTACACCCAGGCGCCGCTCACCCTCGACCACGGCTGGCTCCTGCAGAATCTCGGCCGGGCCAAGGTCGGGCTGATCGAGGACGGCACGGCCGTCGGATCGGCGGTGGCGACCGCGGCGGACCGGCTGCGGGCGTCGACCGCGCCGAGCAAGTTCGTCGTGCTGCTCACCGACGGACAGAGCAACGCCGGACGCATCACCCCGCAGACGGCCGCCGAGGCGGCAGCCGCGCTCGGCATCAAGGTCTATACCGTCGGGGCGGGCACACACGGCACGGCGCCGTTTCCCGTGCAGGACTTCTTCGGCAACACGGTGTACCGGCCGCTCGAGGTGGACATCGACGAGGCGACCCTCGAGCAGATCGCCAAGACCACCGGCGCCAGGTACTTCCGGGCGACGGACACGCAGAGCCTGCGGGACGTCTACACCGAGATCGATCGGGCCGAGAAGGTGCCCTTCGAGGCGCCGGAGTTCCTCGACTACCGCGAAGGCTATCCCTGGCTCCTCTGGCCGGCGCTCGGGCTCCTTCTCCTCGAGGCGGTGCTCGGCGAGACCGTGCTGCGCAAGCTGCCATGATCGCGTGGCGTGATCCTGCCAGCCTGGCGCTCCTGGTGCTGGTGGCGGCGCTGGCCGCGTTTCTCGCCTGGGCGGCGAGGCGGCGTGCCCGCGCGCTGGCCGAGTTCGTGGCGGCGGCGTTGCAACCGACCGTCGCGCCCGACGTCGATCCCCGCCGGCGCTCGCTGCGCGCGTGGCTGATCGTCGCGGGGGCGGGCCTGATGGTCGTCGCCCTCGCCGGCCCGATGTGGGGGTTCCGCTGGGAGCAGGTGAAGCGCCAGGGAATCGACCTGGTGATCGCGCTCGACACCTCGCGCAGCATGCTCGCGACCGACGTGAAGCCCGACCGTCTCGGCCGCGCCAAGCTCGCGGTACGCGATCTCGTCGCCGAGACTCGCGGCGACCGCCTCGGCCTCGTGGCCTTCGCGGGCTCGGCCTTTCTCCAGTGTCCGCTCACCCTCGACCGGGGGGCGTTCCTGGAGAGTCTCGACGCCATCCAGGTCGGCATCATCCCGCGCGGAGGCACCGCGCTGGCGGCGGCGATCGACACCAGCCTCCAGGCCTTCGAGGGACGCCAGGGCAACCACCAGGCGATGGTTCTCATCACCGACGGCGAGAGCCACGAGGGCGATCTCGACGGGGCGATCAAGCGCGCCAAGGAGCGCGGCGTGCGCATCTTCACCGTCGGCATCGGCACGCCGGAGGGCGAGCTCATTCCCGGCCCGAACGGGGGCTTCTTCAAGGATCGCCAGGGCCAGGTGGTCAAGTCGCGGCTCGACGAGGCGACGCTCGAGCGCATCGCGGTCGAGACCGGCGGGGTCTACCTGCGCGCCGCCGGCGCCGGGCTCGGCCTGTCGGAGCTCTACCGGGACCACATCGCCACCCTCGAGAAACGCGAGCTCGAGAGCACCCTCGAACGCCGCTACGACCTGCGCTACCAGCTCCCGCTCGCGCTCGCCTTCCTGCTCCTCCTGGTCGAGCCGCTCATCGGCGAGCGCCGCACGGCCGGCGCGGGGTCGCGCTGGCGGCGCTGGCGTGGCGCGGTCGCAGCGCTGCTCCTGGCGTCGATGTCGGTCGGATGGCTCGATCCGCACGGGCGCGCGCGCGAGGGCAATCGCCTCTACGAGGCGGGGAAGTTCGACGACGCGGCGGAGCGGTACAACCAGGCGCTGGTCGACGACCCGGATTCGGCCGGCCTGCATCTGAGCCTGGGTGATGCGCGCTACAAGGCGGGCAAGCTCGACGACGCGCAGGCGGCGTTCCAGAAGGTCCCGGCCACGCCCGACGATCCGGGCCGCGCGGCGCGCCTCGCCTACAACCTCGGGAACACCAAGTTCCGGCAGGGCGAGGCGGTGCAGGGCACCGAGCCACAGAAGTCCCTCCAGCTCTGGACCGACGCGCTGGTCGACTATCGACGCGCGCTGGGCGCGGAGCCCGACGACCAGGACGCGAAGTTCAACCACGAGCTCGTGGAGCGGAAGATCGCGGCCCTCAAGAAGAAGCTCGAGGAGCAAGAGAAGGAGAAGAAGCAGAAGCAGGAGCAGCAGCAGCAGCAAGGCAAGGGCGACCAGCAGCAGGACAAGCAAGAGCAGGACCAGCAGGGCAAGGAGCAGCAAAAGGAGCAACAGCAGGGCCAGGACCAGCAGGCCAACCAGCAGCAGGGCGGCTCCGACCAGCAGGACCAGCAGCAGAAGCAGGGCGACGAGCAGCAGCCGTCGCAGCCCGGGGAGCAGGACGAGCAGCGGGACGCTCGTCAGGGAGCGCAGCCACAGGAGGCGCAGCAGCAGCCCCAGCGGCAGGGCGAGGAGAACACGCCCGCAGGGGAGGGCGCCGCGGCTCGCCGTCCGAGCGAGATGACGCCGCAGGAGGCCGCCGCCCTGCTCGATGCGTTGCGGAGCCAGGAGGTCCAGCCCGGGGACATCAACAAGCGGCTGCAAGGCGCGCGGGTCGCCGAGCCCCGGGAGGACTGGTGAGCGTGCGATCGGCCCTGTCCGCGGTGGCGCTCCTCGTGCTCGCCACCGCGGCCCGTGCCGCGATCACCGCGCAGGCGACGCTCGATCCTCCGCGCGTGGCGGTGGGCGAGCCGTCCGATCTCGCCGTCGAGGTCCGCGGCACGCAGAGCGCCACTGCGCCGAAGCTTCCGGCCGTCGACGGTCTCACCTTCCGCTACGTCGGACCTGCGACGCAGCTCTCCATCGTGAACGGCCAGACGAGCGCCTCGGTCACGCACCACTTCGCCGTCACGGCTCAGCGTGAGGGCACGTTCACGATCGGTCCGATCACCGTGCAGGCGGACGGGCAGAGCGTGCAGACCGGGAACGTCGTCCTGCAGGTGGCGGCGCGTGCCGGCGCCGGCGCGGCGCCGGCCGGGAGCGATCCCCTGATCCTCGATCTGCGAGCGTCCCGCACCACCGTGTACCTCCACGAGCGCCTGCCCTTCACCCTGGCGCTGCGCATCGACGACGTGCGCGTCGCCGACATGCAGTATCCCCAGGTCCCCGGCGACGGCTTCTCCGTCGAGGCCTTTCCCCAGCCATCGCAGCGGCAGGAGACGCGCAACGGCGCCGCCATCCAGGTGGTCGAGTTCCAGGGCGCCCTGACGCCGCTGCGCGCCGGCTCCGTGAGCGTGGGGCCGGCGACCGTCTCCGTGACCACGCTGAGCGAGCGGGCCGCCGGGCGGCACGGCTTCTTCTTCGGCGGCCCGGTGCGTCAGGTCCGGGAGGTCGCGAGTCAGCCGCTCGTCCTGGACGTGCTCCCGCTTCCCGAGAACGGAAAGCCGGCGGACTTCTCGGGCGCCGTCGGTCGCTTCACGCTCGACTCGAAGGCGGCCCCGCTCCAGCTCGCGGCGGGCGATCCGGTCACGCTCACCTACTCGCTTCGGGGTGAGGGCGACCTCTCGTCCGCGGCTCCGCCGGCGCTGGTCGGCAGCGATGCGCTGCGCGTCTACCCCGTGCAGAGCGTGGCGACCCCGGCGGGCAGTCCCGCGGGAACCCGCATCTTCGAGCAGGTGGTGATCCCGCAACGGCCCGGCACCGTGCGCCTCCCGGCTCCGCGCTTCAGCTTCTTCGATCCCGAGGCGCGCGCCTATCGCGTCGCCGCCGCGCAGCCGATCACGCTCACCGTGCGCGCCGCACCCGCCGGAGCGACGACGCCCCAGATCGTCGGAGCGCCGGGCTCCCGGGCGACCAGGCCCGCGGAGCCGGTCGGCCGCGACATCGTGTTCATCAAGGACACGCCGGGCGCGCTCGCGCCGCCCGGCGCTCACCGCTGGCGCAGCCCGGCCTTCTGGGCGCTGCAGATGCTCCCGGTCCTCGTCTGGCTCGGCGCCATGCTGATCGACCGGCGCCGGCGGCGGCTCGGGACCGACGTGCGCTACGCGCGCTTCACGCAGGCGGGGCGAGCGGTGCGCGCGGCGCTGGGCGAGGCGCGCGCCGCCCTCGCGACGGGAAACGCGGCGGTCTTCTACGACCGGGTGGCGCGCGCTCTCGGCGACTACCTGGCCGCCAAGCTCGATCTGCCGCCCGGCGGTGTGACGCCGGACGAGATGAGCGCTCGCTTGCAGGGCGCGCGGCTTCCCGACGGCGTCGCCGACGAGCTGCGCGCCTTCCTCGCGAGTTGCGAGGAGGTTCGCTTCGCGCCCTCGGCGGCGGGTGACGGGGACATGCGGCGCACGCTGGCCCGGGCCGAGTCGCTGGTGCGTGCGCTCGAGCGCTCGCGCCGCTTCGGACGGGCGGCAGCTGCCGTCCTCGTCCTGCTGGTCGCGGCCGCCGCCGGGGCGGCCGAGAACCCCCAGGCCATCTTCTTCAAGGGCAACGGGCTGTACGCCGACGGCCGCTACGCCGAGGCGGCGGCGGAGTACGAGCGTATGCTGGGGACGGGGGTCGCGAGCGCGAACGCCTACTTCAACCTCGGCAACGCCTACCTGAAGGCCGGTGATGCGGGCCGCGCCGTGCTCGCGTACGAGCGGGCCCGGCGCCTCGCGCCCGGCGACCCCGACGTGCGTGCGAACCTGGCGTTCGCGCGCGCGGACGACGCAAGCGGGGACGAGCCGCCGCGCTGGACGCGGGTCGCGTTCCCCCTGGCCGCGGTCTGGTCGAGCGACACGCTGGTCGCCGTCGCCGCCGCGGCGTGGTGGCTGCTCTTCCTGGTGCTCGCCGTGCGCCAGCTGCTTGCGGCGGCGCGCCGGCCGGCGGGGTGGGCCGCCCTCGCCGCGGGCGTCGTCCTTGCCGTCGCGGGTGCGTCGGCGGCGTACCGGCTCTACACCCTCGATCTCCGCCGCATGGCGGCGGTCGTGGCACCAGCCACGGTCGCGGTGCGCTTCGAGCCGACGGCGAACGGGACGGTGCACTTCCGGGCCAAGTCGGGGACCACCCTGCGCCTGCTCGGCGAGCGCGAGGGCTGGGTGCAGGTGGCGCGTCCGGACGGTCTGCGCGGCTGGGTCGAGCGCGACGCGGTCGGTGAGCTGTAGAGCGGCAGCGGACGGCTCGTGACCTCGCGCCGGCGACGTGCTACCGGAGCCCGCATGGCGAAGACGCGATCCTCACGGGCGAAGACCCGCGCGACCACCAAGCGACGCTCCACGACCAGGCCGAAGGCGAAGGCGCGCTCGAAGCCGAAGACGAAGGCCAGGGCGAAGACCAGGACGAAGAGCAAGGCGAGGACGAAGCCCGCCAAGGCGGCCAGCACACCCAAGAGCACGGCCGCGACGTCGGCCGCGCCGGTGTGGCCCGGTCTTCCGCCCGGCTACTTCGACCGCGCCCGGTGAACCTGCGGACGGCGCTCTCCTAGCGCCCGCGGCACTCGGCGGTCGCGTCCACCAGCTCCTTCGGCACCTCGCGGTGGGCGATGCGGTTCTCGAAGGCGAGGTACTCGTCGAGCGAGAACTTGCGCTGGACGCGGTCGATGGCGCAGCGGCAGACCGACTCCTCGGCGTTGGTCTTGCACGCGGCCACGAAGGCCTCCACGATCTCCGGAGGGTAGGGGTTCGGGGGGGCGCTGCCCCCGCACGCGATCAGCGGGACCATCGCCAGGGCCGTGGCCCACGTGAGCACCCACCGCCCCAGCCTGGCCCGACCCCGGCGCATCGCGCCGCAGCTAATTACAGATCCGGTGCGCGCGGGCCAGCGTGGCTGCACGACGGCTGGTCCGAATGGACGATGGACGGCCGGCGGGGCACTCGTGCTAGAGAACCGCATGCGGTACGTGCAGCTCGGTCGCGCCGGAGTCCAGGTGAGCCGGCTCTGCCTCGGCACCATGAACTTCGGCCCTCTCACCAGCGAGGCCGATAGCGGCGCGATCATGGACCAGGCGCTCGAGCTCGGCATCAACTTCTTCGACACGGCGAACGTCTACGGCTGGAAGACCGGCGAGGGAGTCACCGAGCAGATCGTCGGCCGCTGGCTGGCGCAGGGCGGCGGACGCCGCGACCGCATCGTGCTGGCGACCAAGGTCTACGGGCGGATGGGCAAGGGCCCCAACGATACCCGCCTGTCCGCGCTGCACATCCGCCGCGCCTGCGACGAGAGCCTGCGCCGCCTCCAGACCGACCACATCGATCTCTACCAGATGCACCACGTCGACCGGGACACGCCGTGGGAGGAGATCTGGCAGGCGATCGAGGTGCTCGTGGCGCAGGGCAAGGTGCTCTACGTCGGGAGCAGCAACTTTGCCGGCTGGCACATCGCGCAGGCGAACGCCGCCGCCGCCACGCGCCATTTCCTCGGGCTCGTGTCGGAGCAGAGCCTGTACAACCTCACCGCCCGCACCATCGAGCTCGAGGTGATCCCGTCGTGCCGCGCGCACGGGCTCGGGTTGATCCCGTGGAGCCCGCTCGCGGGCGGGCTCCTCGGCGGCGCGCTCGGCAAGCTCGCCGAGGGCCGGCGTGCCTCGGATCGCCAGAAGGAGGCGATCGAGCGACACCACGCGACGCTCGAGGCGTACGAGGGCCTCTGTCGCGAGCTCGGCGAATCGCCGGCCGACGTCGCCCTCGCCTGGCTGCTCCACCGCAGAGAGGTGACCGCGCCCATCATCGGGCCGCGCACCATGGACCAGCTCACCGGCAGCCTGCGCGCCCTCGAGCTGACCCTGGCCGCGGAGACCCTCGAGCGCCTCGATCGCATCTGGCCCGGCCCCGGCGGCGAGGCGCCGGAGGCGTACGCCTGGTAGGAGAGCCGCCGCGATGACGATGCTCGGCCTGCGCTACGACCTGCGGGCGCCCGCGTTCGCGGGCGTCACCCATGCCGAGCTGTACGCGGCGTGCCTCGAGCAGTGCGCCTGGGCGGAGGTCCGTGGCTTCGACGTGGTCGCGCTGTCCGAGCACCACGGCGTCGACGACGGCTACATGTCGGCGCCCATCACGCTCGCCGCGGCGATCGCGGGGCGCACCCGGCGCCTGCAGATCAACATCGCCGCCGTCCTCGTCCCGCTCCACGATCCGGTGCGGCTGGCCGAGCAGCTCGCGGTCGTGCAGCTGGTCAGCGGCGGACGCCTGTCTCTCGTCGCCGGCATGGGCTACCGGGACGAGGAATTCGCGATGGCGGGCGTCGAGCGCCGGCAGCGCGGTCGCCTGCTCGATGAGTACGTGCACGTGCTGCGACAGGCGTGGACGGGGGAGCCCTTCGAATGGCGCGGGCGCACCGTGCGGGCGACGCCGGCG
The DNA here is from genome assembly GCA_963815115.1 of uncultured delta proteobacterium. Classification (GTDB taxonomy): domain Bacteria; phylum Desulfobacterota; class Binatia; order DP-6; family DP-6; genus CAVQLX01. The sequence goes on from CAWFFN010000009.1 coordinate 1,815,883, forward strand.
CCGCCGTCTCCCCCCCTGGTGCTGATCGGCGGCTCGACGGAGAAGGCGGCGCGGCGCGCCGCCCGCCTGCGCGCCGGCTTCTTTCCCGCGATCGCCGATGCGGCGCTGGCCGCCGCATACGAGGAGGAGTGCGCGCGCCACGGATTCACCGGCTTCGTCGTCATGCCCGGAGGGCCGGGGTTCGTGCACGTCACCGAGAATCCCGAGCGCGACTGGGCGCGCATCGCTCCGCACGCGCTCTACGACGCCCAGACCTATGCCGCCTGGCAGCCGGCCGGGCAGCGCTCACAGGTCCACGTGGCGGCCACGACGCTCGACGAGCTGCGGCGGAGCGGGGTCTACCGGGTGGTCACGCCGGACGAGTGCGTGGCGCTCGCCGAGGAATACGGCCGCGTCCTCCTGCACCCCCTGATGGGCGGCCTGTCGCCGGCGCTCGGCTGGGCGAGTCTCGAGTTGTTCGAACGCGCGGTGCTCCCGCGCTTGCGGAAGGCCGCGTGAGACGAGGTTGGCACGTCAGATCGGGTGATCGCGCCGCATGAGGCGATTGCGCGGTCGCCTGCGGGGGACAGCATGGCAACACAGCGGCAAACGAAAGGATGGTTCGGACGCGTCGCGGACGAGCTCTACGTCGTCTCGCTGGTGGCCGCGGGAGCAATCGGCCTGGCGGCTGCGGTCGCGCTCTTGTTCCAGTTCGCGCTCCAGTTCACCCACTGGGCCGAGCAGCTCGACTAGGCGCGCGACCCGAGACTTCGCCTCGGGTCGGCACGTGCCACGTTTGCCGCGCCGGCTTCGCCGGCCGCGGCACGGCGCTCGCACGACTCACCGAACGCCGCACGCTCGCCTCCGCTTTCGACCCCGAGACGGAGTCTCGGGTCGCGTCCGATCAGGCGCTGAGGCGCGCCTCGTCGCGCGCGCGCGGGAGAGCCACCGAGAAGGTGCTGCCGCGCCCGGGCGCGCTCTCGACGCCGAGCTCGCCACCGAGCTGGTCGACCAGCCGGCGTACGATGTAGAGCCCGAGGCCGACCCCGCTGAACGATCGCCGGTCCGACCCGTCCGCCTGGCGGAACATGTCGAAGATGACGGGGATGTGCTCGGGCGCGATCCCGACGCCGGTGTCCTCGACCTCGAAGGTGCAGCGCCGCGGCTCCGCCACGTAGCGCACCGTCACCGAGCCGCCGGGTGTGAACTTGATGGCGTTGGCGACGAGGTTCTTCAGGATCATGCGGAGCTTCCGGCGGTCGGTCAGCAAGGCCAGCTCGTCGCCGGGCACCCAGCGCAGCTCGAGGCCGGCAGGCCGCGGCAGTGCCGCGAAGTCGACGGCGAGATCGAGGAAGAAGTCGCGCAGGGCGACGGGCTCCAGGCGCGGGGGATCCTGGCCGGCTTCGAGACGGTTCAGGTTCAGCGTCGCGTCGATCAGCTCGAGCAGTTCGACGCCCGTGCGGCGGATCGTCGTCAGAAGCGAGCCGCGCTGTGCCGCCTGCGAGTCGTCGCCCAGCATCTCGGCATACCCGAGCATCACGCCGAGCGGCGTGCGCAGCTCGTGGGAGATCGTCGACACGAACTCGAGCTTGAGACGCGTCGCCGTCTCCAGCTCCTCCACCAGGCGCGCGTTCTCGAAGGCGAGGGAGGCGAACTGGGCAATCCCGAACGCGACGCGCTCCTGGACCGGCGTGAAGGCCTCGGCCCGGCCGCGGAAGCCCGCGCTGAGCAGGCCGAGGGTTTCCCCGCCGTGCCGCAGCGGCACCAGCAGGCACGCCGTCAGCCCGTAGCGGCGGAGGAGCGCGGCGGTGACCTTCTCCGTCCGATCGGTGGCGAGGAACTGCACCACCGGCGCCGCCTGCAAGCGTCCGAGCATCGGGGCCACCGCCTCCGCCGGGTAACGCTGGGTGCGCAGCGCCGCCCAGGTGTCCGCCGGGTAGCCGTGCGAGGTGAGCGGGACGTAGACGTCGTCCTGGGCGTCGCGCAGGATGGTGAGGCTGCAGTCGCAGCCGAGCAGCTCGGTCGTGAGCTGGCAGAGACGCTCGAGGATGTCGGGCTTGTCGAGCGACGAGATGAGGCCCTGTCCCACGCGCACCAGTGCGCTCGCCACCTCGGATTCCTCTTCGAGGCGCCGCCGCGAGGCGGCGAGGGCGTCCTCGGTGCGCGACCGGATGATGGCGACGCGGGCGACGTGGGTCGCCGTCTGGAGGAGTCGCCACTCGCGCGGTCCGGGCCGCCGGCGCTCGCGGTAGTACATGGCGAAGGTGCCGAGACACTCGCCGCCGGGCGTGAGGATGGGCGCGGACCAGCAGGCGAGCAGGCCGTGATCCTGGGCGATCTGGCGATACTCCTTCCAGCGCGGGTCGGCGGCGATGTCGCGTACCACCACCGGCCGGCGGTGGTAGGCGGCCGTGCCGCACGATCCCACCGAGGGGCCGATGACGATGCCGTCGGTCGCGCGGCGGTAGGTCGCCGCGAGCGAGGGAGCGGCCCCGTCGCGCAGGCGATCGCCCTCGAGGAGCAGCACGGAGCACAGCAGCCCCGGGACCTGTCCCTCGATCAGCCGGCAGAGCGCGTCGAGCACCTCGCCGAGCGAGGCCCCGGTGGCCACCATCTCGAGGAGGTGCGTCTGCCCCGCCAGCATTGACGCCAGCCGGGCCGCCTCCGCCCGCCGCCGGGCATACGCGCGCACGATGGCGACCACGCCGCACGCGAGCAGGGCCCCCGCCAGCCACGGCCGCCCCGTCCAGGCCCCGCCGAGCGCGACGGCCGTCAGGACGAGACCGACGATCAGACCGGCGCTGGTCGCGTGCCGCTCGCCGGTAGCCGTCCCCCCTTCGCGGCGAGCGACGCGATGCGCCCCCCCGGGAGGTCGAGTGCCGCGATCTCGGAACGGAGCCGGAGCCAAGTCCATGCAAACCTAGCGCACGATCCGGCCTCACGGGAAGCCCCTGGATGGAGCCCTCAGGAGGCGGGAATCTGCACCGGCGCCCGAGCCGCCGGGTAGGCGTCCACCATGAGATAGGCCCGGACGGCGTCGGGGACCTGCTCGCGGGCGAAGGGGATGCGCACGGTGGCGGCCGTGCCGTCGCCGGCCGTCGTGCGCGCCGTCGTGAAGCCGTAGTCCAGCGAGATCGGGTGGCCGCTCGCCGCGTCGACCAGGAGCAGCGCGAGGCTGTGCTCCTCGGGACGCAGCGACGAGCCGGCGAGCGTCGCCGTGATGCCGCTCGCATCCGCGGCGAACGTCACGGAACCGATCCCCGCCGGCGCTTGCTGCACGCCCTGGCCCACGGGCGCGAGCTCGAGGCCGCCGAATGCCGTCAGGAGGTCGGTGTCCGGATTGCAGAAGCCGAGCTGGCGGAAGAACTGGCCGTAGAACGTGATCCCCGAGCACGGCGTGAGGACGTTGAGCGCGGGGCTGTCGAGCGCCCGGCCCGCGGCGTCGAGCCGCCCGGCAAGCCGGAAGAAGTCGAACGGGATTCGGATGCGGTTGAACTCGATCGCGAAGCCGCCCTGGTTGGTGAAGGTGGCGAGGCCGCCGTCGAAGCGGACCTCGAGCGGAAAGAGCACGCGCGTCTCGGGGTCGACCTCGGTGCGGTTCTCGTCTTCGGCGAGTCGCGCGCCGACCACCCAGGCGATCGCCTGCCCGTCGGCCGTGCTCTCGACGAGCCCCATCAGGTAGTGGATCGAGTCGAAGCCGATCTGGTTGTAGCTCGGCAGGATGGTGGGAAGCGGGGCGGCCACGCGCGACAGCTCCCAGATTCCCGCCGGATCGCCGGGCGCGGACGGCACCGGCAGGGGCAGCGTGCCGCCGCTTTGCGCAGGGCGCACGCGCAGGTCGAGATGCGTGGCGAACGTCCCGCCGACGGAGCCGCCCGAGAAGCGCAGGCCGGCGCGATCGGGATTCACCAGGTAGTCGCCTTCGACGTCGACGTGGAGCGGCGCGCCGGCCGCACCCGCGAGCCGGTCGAGCGGGATGATGGTGAGGAACTTCCGGTCACCCGAGACCTCCGTGCGCACCGGCGCGGGCGGATCGAGGGTGACGCGGACGCTCGCCGTGTCGATGAGGGCGAGCTGGGTGTCGCCGTCGCGGCGCACGAAGAGCGAGAACGTGAGCGGCTGATTGGCCTCGATCTCGGCGGGCGGCGTGGCGAGCTTGCGGCCGAACTGCGTCGTCCAGGCCAGCTCGGCGCCGCTCCGCGGAAGGTCCTCGCCGGGTCCGCGCCGGCAACGCGCGTCCGACGCGGCTTCCGCGCGCAGGCACCAGTCGTACGGCACGCTGAAGATCTCGCCGCTCTCGCCGGCCAGGACGACGGCATCCGGACCGAGGGCGGGCGAGGCGTTGAGGTCGTCCCGCGGCCCGTCGATGAGCAGCATCGACCAGCGCAGCGTGCCATCGGGATTGAGCACGAAGAGGCGACCCTCGCCCGAGCCCACGTAGATGGTGCCGTCGCCGTCGATCGCGGGTGACGACCGGATGGCGTCGCGCGTGTCGAACTGCCAGCGCAGCGCCCCCGTGCCCGGGTCGAGCCCGTACACGGTGCCGTCGGCCGAGGGCTGCACGATGGTGCCGTCGGGGAGCTCGCCCGGGCTGGCGTAGATGTGATCGCGCGCGCCGAAGCTCCAGCACGGCACGCCGCTCGCGGCATCGTAGCAGCGCAGGAAGCCGTCGAAGCCGCCCACCAGGACCTTGCCGTCGGCGGTCAGGAGCGGGCTGGCGGCGACGCTGCCGTCGACGGTCGCCTTCCAGGCGGCCTCGCCGCTCGTGGCGTCGAGCGCGAACGTGTTGGGCGCGAACAGCTGGACGTTGTTGCCGAGGAAGAGACGCCCGCTGCTCGTGTCGAGCGCCGGGAGCGACCAGGTCTGATCGCTGGTCCGGAAGCGCCAGCGGACGGCCATGGTGTCGCGGTCGATGGCGTAGGTGAAGAAGTTGTCGTTCGGCGCGTAGAGCGTGCCGTCCGTGCCCATCGCCACGTTACCCTCGAACCAGTTGATGAACGCGCCGGCGGTTGCGGGCGGATCCGCCGTGAACGTCCACACCTCGGCCCCGCTCGCGGCGTCGCGGGCGTAGAGCCGCCCATCGCCGGAGCCGAAGTACACCCGTCCGCGGTCGTCGAGCAGGGCGGAAGAGTCGATGATCTCGCCGGTGAGCAGCTGCCAGCGCACCTGGCCCGCCGCCGACAGGGCGTAGAAGGTGCGGTCGGCGGAGCCGACGAAGACGTTGCCGTCGCCGTCGACGACGGGGGTGCTGAAGATGCCCTTCCCGGTCCGGAACGACCAGAGATTGCCGCCGCTCATGCCGGGCCGCAGAAGGCTCAGCCCGTTCTGGGCTGGCGTGCGGCGGAACTTGGGCCAGGGGCTGCGCGGGTCGAGCGGCACGTCGTACGGGCTCCGTGTCGCAGCGATCCGGCGGGTGCGCGGCCGGCCTCGCAGGCGCAGCCGGCCGTGCACCGCCTCGCAGGTGGGGGCCGCGAGGCGGGCGTCGAGGCGGACGCGACCGCTCACCCCGGAGCAGGCCGGCCAGGCCGCGCGCAGCCGGGTCGCCTTGCGGGTCGCCCGCATGCGGGCCGCGACCGGCGGGCAGATGGGATCGATCGCGACTTTGCCGTTCGCCAGCACGAGGATCTTCGGCACGTTCACCGTGCCCACCGTCTGGCCGCCGGTGAGTGCGAAGCGACCGTCCGGGCAGGGTGCCGGTCGTGGCCGGCGCGCGAGCGCGGGCGTGGCGAGGGCCAACGCGAGCACCGACGCCGCGAGGCCGGAGCAGGCGCGCCGGTTGCCGGAGGACATCCCGTTGGACGTACCGGCACGCCGAGGCGGGCGTCAATGCGATCGCGTCGGCGATCGCGTCGGCGCGGCCATGGCAGGTGCGAAGCGGGGGGCCCTGCTCGCGCGGTGGCGCTCGGGACGCCACAATGGATTGCCGTGCCGCGCGAGGTCGTGCTGATGCTCCCTCCGTCGCCCGAGCCGCCCGCGACGGACGGAGCGCCGTTGCTGGCGGCGGTGGCGAACGCGCTCGGCTGCGCGCCGCACGCGCTCTCCGAGGTGCGGCTGCGACGGCTGTCATTCGACGCGCGCCCCCGGGCGCGCTGCTGGCGGCTCGTCGTCGACGCCTGGACACCCGGCGAGCCCGTGCCCGCGCCGGTCGTGACGGTGCCGCCGACCTTCTCCAGACCCTCGGCCGGCGCGGCGCGCGTCCTCGTCGTCGGCAGCGGCCCCGCGGGCCTGTTCTGCGCCCTCGACTGCCTCGCCGCCGGGCTGAACGTGACGCTGCTCGAGCGCGGTCTCGACGTCCAGGCCCGCCGGCACGCGCTCGCGGCCGCGAATCGCGGCCTCGCGATCGATCCCGACTCGAACTACTGCTTCGGCGAGGGCGGTGCCGGGACGTACTCGGACGGCAAGCTCTACTCGCGCACCGGGTCGCGCTCCGCCGTCCGGGGCGTGCTGGAGGTGCTCGTGGCGCACGGTGCACCGCCCGAGATACTTGCCAGCTGGCGGCCGCACGTCGGATCGAACCGCCTGCCGCGCGTGGTGCGTGCGCTGCGCGACACGCTCGAGCGCTCAGGGGGTACGGTGCGCTTCGGCATGCGTGCCGAGACGCTCGAGACGAACGTACGCGATGGCGCCGGCCGCGCCGTCACCGCCGTGCTGGCGCGCCGCCTCGACCGTGACGTGTGCGAGCGGGTCCCGTGCGACTCGCTGGTGCTGGCGACGGGCCACAGCGCGCTGGACGCGGTGGGGATGGCTGCGCAGGCGGGTGCGCGGCTGGAAGCGAAGGGCTTCGCGATGGGCGTGCGCATCGAGCACCCGCAGCCCTGGCTCGACGCGCGCCAGTACGGCGGCCTGCGCGACGGCTGCGCGCTGCCGGCATCGTTCTACGAGCTGGCGGCGCAGGTGGAGGGGCGGGGCGTGTACAGCTTCTGCATGTGTCCGGGCGGCTTCGTCGTGCCGGCGAGCACCGAGTCGTCGCGCGTGGTCGTGAACGGCATGAGCCTGTCGCGCCGCGACTCGCCGTTCGCCAGCGCGGGAGTCGTCGTGCAGGTCGAGCCCGAGGACTGGTGCGGCCCGCGGGGCGCCGCCTGGGGCTGGCCGGCCCTCGTCGGCGGCTCGCTGCCCGAGCATGCGTCCGACGATCCGCTCTTCGGGGCCCGGCTCCAGCTCGCCCTCGAGCGCCGCGCTGCGGAGGCCGGGGGTGGCGGGAACCGGGCGCCGAGCCAGCGGGCCGATCTCTTCGTCGAGGGCCGGGGCCGCACCGTGCCACCGGCCGCTGCCAGCTACCGGCCCGGGCTCGCGGCCTGCGATCTCCAGACCCTGCTGCCAGCCGGGATGCGCGCGCGGCTGCGAGCGGCGCTCCGCACGTTCGACTCGAGGCTCCCGGGCTTCGCGGGTGCGGAAGGACAGCTCATCGGGGTCGAGACCCGCACCAGCTCGCCGGTCCGCATCGCGCGCGACCCGGAGACGCTCGCGAGCCGCGAGGTCGCCGGCCTGCATCCGTGCGGTGAAGGTGCGGGCTACGCCGGCGGCATCGTGTCCGCAGCGCTCGACGGCCGGCGCGTCGCGGCGGCGATCGTCGCCCGGCTGGGTCGCTGAACGGGCGTGGGCGGGCCCCCGTGTCGTGCCGCAGCTGTACGCCTGCCGCCCGCTTGCCCGCCGCGCGGCCACACGTCATTACACCACCATGCCGCTGCACCCTCCGACGTTCGCGCTGCTGGCCCTCGCGCTCCTCTCGCTCGCCGCCTGCGGAAAGCGCGAGGAGACCGCGAGCGATCCGCTCGCGAGCCGGCTCGACGCCCTCGAGCGGCGCCTCGACTCCATCGATCAGCGGCTCGGGGGTCTCGAGAAGGAGCTCCCGGCAACCGCGCGGCTGCGGGACGACGTCCGCCTGCTCGAGCAGCGGCTGACCGGCGCCGAGGCGAAGGCGACGCAGGCGCTGGAGACCGCGAAGGCGGCGCCGACGCTGCCGCCCGTTGCCCCCACGGGCCCGGCCGCCGTCCCGCGACCGGGCGAGCGGCCGGACGTGGTGGAGCGCCGCACGGCGCTCGCCACCCTCATGACGGAATATCGCCGCAAGCTCTCCGACGTGACGAAGGAGCTCGGACCGAACGCGGACGCGATGGAGCGCGCCGCCGCCCGGCGCGAGGTGCGGGCGTGGTACATCGCGCGCCGGCGCGCGCTCCTGATGGGCCGGCCGCTGCCCGACGGCGGAGGACAGTAGTCCTCAGGCGTGGAGCGGGGCCCGGCGCTTGGCCCAGGACGCGGCCTCCTCGAGCTGAGCGGCGACGGCGAGCAGCACGTCCTCGCGCCCGTAGGCGGCGACCAGCTGCGCTCCCACGGGAAGTCCCTGCGACGTCCAGTGGAGCGGCAACGAGATCGCCGGCTGGCCGGACATGTTGAAGGGCAGCGTGCAGGCGCCATAGGGCGCCGAGCGCAGGAAGGCGCGCAGGGGATCGTCGGGCGTCGAGCTCAGGTAGCCGATCTCCGGCGGCGGTGCGGCCTGCGTCGGTGTCACGAGCAGATCGAACCCACCGTCCCACCACGACGCGAGCCGCCGCCCGAAGGCGTGCACGTACTCGATCGAGGCGAGGAGCTCCGGCGCGCTCGTCGCGCGCCCGCGCTCGACCAGCGCCCAGGTGAGCGGCTCGAGGTCGGCCTCGGCGACCGGACGCCCGACCTTCAGTCCCCAGGACTCGACCGCGCGCGCCGTGTTGCTGGCGACCACCGAGACATAGGCGAGGACGCTCTCCGGCTCGTCGAGCGCCGCGGGATGGGCCAGCTCGACGTGGTGGCCGAGATCGGCGAGCAGCGTCGCGGCGCGGTCGGCGGCGGCGAGACACTCGATGTGCGTCTCGATGCCGCGCGGGGCGCCGCGCAGCACGCCCACGCGCAGCCGCGCCGGCGGCTGCGCGATCGCGCTCGCGAACGGGCGGGCCGGCGGCTGCGCGAAGTAGGGATCACCCGGCATGGGGCCGGCGGTGACGTCGAGCAGCGCGGCGGTGTCGCGGACGCTCCGCGTGACGACGAACTCGGCCGAGAAGCTGCTCCAGCGCTCTCCCAGCGCGGGCCCGAAGGAGTTGCGACCCCGCGTGGGCTTGAGCCCGACGAGCGCGCACATGCTCGCCGGCCCGCGGATCGATCCTCCGCCGTCGCTGGCGTGCGCCGCCGGCACGATGCCGGCCGCCACGGCGGACGCGGCCCCGCCGCTCGAGCCGCCGGCGCTGTGCTTGAGGCTCCAGGGATTGCGCGTCGCGCCGTAGGCCTCCGGCTCCGTGGTGGGCAGGAGGGCCAGCTCGGGCGTGTTGGTGCGGCCGAGCGACACCAGGCCCGCGGTGCGGAAGCGGCGCGTGAGATAGGAGTCCTCCCGCTCCCTCCAGCCCGCGTCGCGCAGGAAGCGCATCCCGCAGTGATAGGGCGCGCCTGCCTCCGTGCCGCCGATGTCCTTCATCAGGAACGGAACGCCGCGGAACGGTCCATCCGCCAGGTCGGGTGCCGAGGCGGCCGACAGGGCGCGCTCGAGTGCGGGGTGGATCACCGCGTTCAGCCGGGGGTTCAGGTGCTCGAGCCGCGCGACGGCCGCCTCGACCAGCTCGCGCGGCGAGACGTCTCCACGGCGGACCAGCGCGGCCTGCGCGGTGGCGTCGAGGCTGGAGAGATCGGTGGCCATGGGCTCGTGTAGCACAGATCGCCGCCCCTGCGTGTCTCACCCGAGCGGGACGCCCACGGCCGCGCACACGATCCAGCCCGCGAAGCCGACGAACAGCGGGATGGTGAGGTTGTCGTCGAGCCGCAGCGGGACCATCTCGAAGGACGTGGCCGCTAGCGCCAGCAGGAACGATGCGCCGGCGACGGTCGCGTAGGATGCTCCGGTCGCGAAGAAGAGCACGACGAGCGAGACCACCAGGGCGGCGAGGAAGAAGGCGAGCGTGCCCTCGACGGTTCGGTGCGGCGCGATCTGCCGCCGGCCCCAGGAGATGCCGACCATGGCCGCCAGGGGATCGGCGATGGCCAGCGTGTAGATGGCGATGAGGGCGACCGGCTTGGGAAAGGTGAGGATCGTGAGCAGGGTCGCGATGGCGTAGGGCGTCATCGCGGATTCCTTGAACTGCTCCTCGGCGCGGAAGAACAGGCGGTTCAGCAGGGGCACGCGCCGCGTCACCTCGGGATAGTGAATGCGAATGCGATCGAGGATGTACACCAGGCAGGCGATCGTGCCGAAGAGATGCACGACCTGCTGGTGCGTGAAGAGCAGGGCGTAGGCCGAGGCGACCGTGACGCCGTTCGCCAGATGGATGAGGCGGCGTCCGAGCTGCAGATCCTTGCGGGTCGCCGTCGGACCATCGATGGCCACCGCGGCGTCGTCGGCAGTCTCCACGGCGCGATGGTGACGCCCTCGCGGCGCGCGTGCAACGGGCCGGCGCTTGACGCAGCCGCGAGCCCTGCGCTCACTGGCGCCTCATGGCAGATGCCCTCTTCGAGCGCGACGGCTCCCGCTTCGTGCCGACCGAGCTCGCGCGCGGGCCCTGGACGCCGGGCGCGCTCCACGGCGGTCCGCAGCCGGACGGTATCGGCCTCGCGGAGAGCCGGCTGTGGGACCGTGACGGGCGCCTGGGGCCGTGCGGTGCAGAGCCTGCTGATCGACCGACACTGAGTCGCCCGCGGGTTGGCCCGACCAGGCCGCGGCTGGTAGAAGAGGCGCCCGCCGACACGGAGGACGAGAGCCACCATGCCGAAGAAGATCGCGAAGAAGGATTTGCCGTCGCCCGATGACGTGGCGACCGCCAAGCCGCTCGTGGAGAGGCTGGACAAGCGTCGGACGACGCTCGCGGCCGCCCGCACCGCTGCCACCAAGGACGGGGTGGTGGTGAAGCACGAGCCGAAATACCGGACGGCCCGCAAGAAGCTCAAGCGGGCGCAGCGCCGCCTGCGGGTCGAGCTGATCCGCGCCTCGGGCCAGATGAAGAAGGCCCCGCCCGCCGAGTCGTAGCGCGCGCGCCCGGGGCGCCTCGGCCTCAGGCCACGTGGCGGCCGCTGTCGGGACCGACGGCACGGATCAGGGCCTCGAACTCGATCGATTCCAGGGTCTCCTTGTCGAGAAGCGCCTTGGAGACCCGATCGAGCAGCGCACGCTTCTCGGTGAGCAGCACGGTCACCCGGGCGAGCCGTTCGTCGAGGATGTGCTTGACCTCGGAGTCGAGCGCCTGCGCCGTGGCCTCGCTGTACTCGCGTTGCTCGGGGAGCAATCCGGCCCGGTCGCCGAGGAACGCCGGGCCGCGCCGGCGCGGGAAGGTCATCGGCCCGAGGGTGTCGCTCATGCCGTACTCGAGCACCATGGACCGCACGATGTCGGTGGCGCGGTCGAGGTCGTTGGAAGCCCCGGTCGAGATCTCGTCGAAGACGATCGACTCCGCGGCACGGCCGCCGAAGAGGACGTCGACCCGCGCCTCCAGCTCCTTGCGGGTCATCAGGTAGCGGTCGTCCGTGGGCAGCTGCTGGGTGTGGCCGAGCGCCCCGATGCCACGCGGGATGATCGAGATCTTGTGGACCTTGTCCGCTCCCTCGGTGAAGGCCGCGACCAGTGCGTGACCGCTCTCGTGGACGGCGACGATCTCGCGCTCGTGCGGATTGATGAGCCGGCTCTTCTTGCGCAGACCGGCCACCACGCGATCGATCGCCTCCTCGAAGTCGCTCATGTCGACCTCGGTCTTGCGGCGTCGGGTCGCGAGCAGGGCGGCCTCGTTCACCATGTTCGCCAGGTCGGCGCCGACGAAGCCCGGCGTGCGCTGGGCGAGCACGCCGAAATCCACGCTCGCCGCGAGCTTCACGCCCTTCGCATGCACCCGCAGGATGGCCTCCCGTCCGCGCCGGTCGGGCCGGTCGAGCAGCACCTGACGATCGAAGCGGCCCGCACGCAGCAGCGCCGGGTCGAGCACCTCGGGACGGTTGGTGGCGGCGAGGATGATCACGCCCTTGGCGGTGTCGAAGCCGTCCATCTCGACGAGGAGCTGGTTGAGCGTGTTCTCGCGCTCGTCGTGACCGCCGACGACGCCCGCCAGGCCGCGCGCCTTGCCGAGTGCGTCGAGCTCGTCGATGAAGACGATGCAGGGCGCCTTGCTCTCGGCCTGCGCGAAGAGATCGCGTACGCGGGCGGCGCCCATGCCGACGAACAGCTCGACGAACTCGGAGCCGCTGATCGAGAAGAAGGGGACGTCGGCCTCGCCGGCGACGGCCTTCGCGAGCAGCGTCTTGCCCGTGCCCGGAGGGCCGATCAGCAGCACGCCCTTCGGCAGCTTGCCGCCGAGCAGCTTGAACTGCGCCGGCTCCTTCAAGAACTGGATTATCTCCTGCAGCTCCTCCTTGGCCTCGTCCTGCCCGGCGACGTCGTCGAACCTGACGCCGGTCTCCTTCTCGGCATAGATGCGGGCGCGGCTCTTGGTGAACGCCATCACGCCGGCGCCGGGCCCCATGCGCCGCATGGCGAGTGCCCAGATGCCGACGAAGACCACGGCGGGCAGCACCCAGGAGACGATCGCGTTCAGGACCGGGCTCTCGTACTGGCCCTCGTAGAGCACGCCCTGCTTCTGCAGCTCGGGCACCAGCTCGTCGTCGGTCACGCGGACGGTCACGAAGCTCTTCTGGTCGCCGGCGTGCTCGGGCTTGACGGTGCCGCGGACGAGCGTGTCGGAGAGCACGACCTGCTCGACCCAGCCCTTGCCGAGCATGTCGCGGAACTCGGAGTACGGGATCTGCTTCGCCTGCGGCGAGAGCAACGTCTGGAGCCAGAAGAGCGCGATCGCGGCAAGCATGAAGTAGCCCACCGAGAAGGTCTGACGGCGAGGCACGGACGGCATGAACCCCTCCTCCAGCTCAGCCTGCCGGCTTCGCGCTTTCTTGGCTAGTAGGTCGACCCGAGACTCCGTCTCGGGTCGAAGACGGACGCGAGCGTGCGGCGTCCGGTGGGTTCAGCAAACCTCAAGCTCCCCCTCCGCGCCGGCCCGAGACGGAGTCTCGGGCCGGGGTCCACGACTCGTGCAGGCCGCACTCGCGCTTGAGCCCGAAGAAGCGGGTCTCCTCCTCGGCCACGCCGTCGGTGAGCTTGGCCGAGGTGTGCCAGTCGCCGATCGACACGTAGCCCTCCACCCAGAGCGGGTGGTAGGGCAGGTCGTTGCGCGTCAGGTAGTCGTAGACGTGCTTGTCGTTCCAGTCGACGATCGGGTGCACCTTCAGGAAGCCGTCCTGGAGGCCGAGGACCGACAGGTGGCGCCGCGTCTCGGCCTGCGCGCGACGCAGCCCGACGATCCAGCCGCGCGCGCCGAGCTCGTCCAGAGCCCGTTGCATCGGCTCCACCTTGTTCATGTGGTTGTAGCGCTCGATGGCCGCGAGTCCCTGCTCCCAGAGCTTGCCCCAGCGCGCCTCCTGCCACGCCGGGCTCCGCTCCGCCCGGTAGACCTTGAGATTGAGGCTCAGGCGCTGGGTGAGCTCGTCGATGAAGCGGTAGGTCTCCGGGAAGAGATAGCCGGTATCGACCACCACCACCGGGATCTCGGGCCACTGGCGAGTGACCATGTGGAGGAGCACCGCTGCCTGGGCGCCGAAGCTGGAGGAGAGGACGATGTGAGGCCGCAGCCGGTCGAGCGCCCACGCCACGCGGGCCTCGGCCGGGGCGTGCTCGAGCTCGGAGTTCCCGGCCTCGAGGTCGATGTCGGTGACGTCCAGGGGAGGGGATCGCAGCAGCACGCAGACATGTATACGCACGGCCGCGGCCAGAGCCAGGGACGCCCGTTGGCGCCCGTTGACATCTTGGCAAACGGACACAGTCTGCCCAGCATGGCCGCCACCTACAGGCTGATCCCCCTCGACGACACGGTGGTATTCCCGCAAATGCAGGTGACGCTACCGGTGGACGTCGGGACCGAGTCCCGTGTCTTCCTGGTCCCCCGCCATGGCACCGACTATGCCCACGTGGGGGTCGTCGCAGACGTGGTCGAGCGCATCCAGCTTCCCGGCCCGGCCCGCGCGGTGAGCCTTCTCGGGGTCAACCGAGCCGTTGCGGGCGCAGCGCGCGCCGGGCGCGACGGCGAGCTGCGCGTCGAGGTCGAGGAGCATCCCGACGTGACCCCGCCGCGGAGCCAGACGCGCGATCTGGAGCGCGAGTATCGCGCCGTCGTGGACGAGATTCTCGAGCTGCGCGGCGACGACGGCCGGGTGCGCGCGTTCGTCCGCTCCATCGCCGAGCCGGGCGCGCTCGCCGACACCTCGGGCTACTCGCCCGACCTGAGCTTCGCCCAGAAGGTCGACCTGCTGCAGACGCTCGACGTGGTGGAGCGCCTCCGCATGGCCCTCGGCTTCCAGCGCGACCGCCTCGCCGAGCTCCAGGTGCGCAAGCGCATCCGCGAGGACGTCGAGTCGGGCGCCCAGAAGCAGCAGCGGGACTACTTCCTGCGCAAGCAGATGGACTCCATCCGCAAGGAGCTCGGAGAGGACGAGGCCTCGGTCGCCGACGAGTACCGCACCAAGATCGCCGAGGCGGGCATGCCCGATGCGGTGCGCGAGCAGGCGGAGCGCGAGCTGCGCCGGCTCGAGCGCATGGGCGATCAGAGCGGCGAGTCGTCGATGATCCGCACCTACCTCGACTGGCTCATCGCGGTGCCCTGGGCGAAGCGCTCCGAGGACCGGCTCGATCCGGTCGAGGCGCGGCGCGTCCTCGACGCCGACCATGCCGGCCTCGACGACGTGAAGGCGCGCATCACCGAATACCTCGCCGTGCGCAAGCTGCGCGCCGAGCGCGGCGTGCCGGACGACAAGCGCTCGGGTGTCATCCTGACGCTCATCGGACCGCCCGGAACCGGCAAGACCTCCATCGGCGAGTCGATCGCCCGGGCCACGGGCCGCAGCTTCGTCCGCATGTCGCTCGGCGGCGTGCGTGACGAGGCCGAGATTCGCGGACATCGGCGCACCTACATCGGCGCGCTGCCGGGCAGGCTCGTGCGTGCACTGCGCGACGCCGGCACCATGAACCCGGTCATCATGCTCGACGAGGTCGACAAGATCGGCGCCGATTGGCGCGGCGATCCGTCGTCGGCGCTCCTCGAGGTGCTCGACCCGGCCCAGAACCACTCCTTCCGCGACCACTACCTCGACGTCGAGGTCGATCTCTCGCGCGTCCTCTTCATCGCCACCGCCAACGTCGCCGACACCATCCCGGGACCGCTCCTCGACCGCATGGAGATCCTCCGCTTCGACGGCTACACGATGGACGAGAAGGTCCACATCGCGCGCGGCTACCTCTGGCCGCGTCAGGTGGAGCGCAACGGGCTGCGTCCCGACGAGGTCTCGATCGACGACGAGGTGCTGCGTACGGTGGTCACCGAGTACACGCGCGAGGCCGGCGTGCGCCAGCTCGAGCGCGAGCTCGGCACGTTGCTCCGCAAGATCGCCACCCGCACGGTGTCCGGCACGGCCACCCCCCCGGTGGCCGTCGACCTGGCGCTCGTGCGCGACGCGCTCGGGCGGCAGAAGTTCTTCCAGGAGTCGATCGAGCGCACGGCCGTCCCCGGCGTGGCGACGGGTCTCGCCGTCACCGGCACGGGCGGCGACGTGCTCTTCGTCGAGGCGGCGTCCATGCCCGGCAACGGCGGCCTCGTGCTCACCGGGCAGCTGGGCGACGTCATGAAGGAGTCGGCGCGCATCGCCCTCACCTGGGTGCGCAGCCATGCGGTCGGGCTCGGCATTCCGGACGCGGCCTTCGAGGGTCGCGAGTTCCACCTCCACGTACCCGCGGGCGCCATTCCCAAGGACGGCCCGAGCGCCGGCATCACGATGACGACCGCGATCGCCTCGCTGCTCACGGGCCGGCCGGTGAAGCACACCGTCGGCATGACGGGCGAGGTGACGTTGCAGGGCCGCGTGCTTCCCATCGGCGGCGTCAAGCAGAAGGTGCTCGCGGCGCACGCGGCGGGGCTCCGCGAGGTGATCCTGCCCGAGCGCAACCGGGGCGATCTCGACGACGTGCCGGCCGACGTCCGGCAGCAGATGCGCTTCCATCCGGTCAGCACCATCGACGAGGTGCTGGCGCTGGCGCTCGAGGACGAGACGGCGAAGCTCGCGGCCTGATCACGCCTGGGGCGCGCCTGGCAGCGCGCCCCAGGACGGCAGCGGCACGCCGTCGGCGATCGCCTCGGCGACGAGCTGCCCCACCCGGACGCCGAGCGCGACGCCGTGACCCGCGCAGCCCGCGTTGACGATCACGCCGGGCGCGTCCGGCAGCCGGCCGAGCACCGGCGTCCGCTGCGGAGTGAACGCGATCGGTCCGCCCCAGCGCGCGACGATCTCGGCGCCGGCGAGGATGCGGTGGAGGCGCGTGATGCGCTCCTCCAGGCGCGCCAGCACGGCCGTGCCTTCCGCACCGTGCAGCGCGACCCGTGACACGTCGGCGCCGTGCACGAGCCCGGCGCCCGAGGACGAGACGCCCGTCGGCGGTCGCGCGGCCCCAGAGATACGGCAGGTCGGCGGTGTAGAACGGGATCGCGTCGCCGACGCCCAGCTCGGCGAGCGCCGCGGCGTCGAGTGGCGCCGTGCAGATGGCGAGCGTCAGGGCGGCGCCCAGGGGAACCCGCAGCGCCAGCAGCGTCGCGGTGTAGGCGTTGAGCGCGACGACCACCTGATCGGCGTACAGCGTCCCGCTGGCGAGGCGCAGGCACGTCGGGCGACCCGGCTCGATCGCGAGTACGGCGGCATCCTCGTGCAGGCTCGCGCCGGCGACCCCGCGCGGCGCGGCCGAGCCCGGCCACCAGGGCTCCGGGGTCGATCGTGCCGCCCGGCACCGTGTCCGCGACGCACAGCCACGCGTCGCCGTCACGCCAGAGCGTGCGCCGCGCGCCGGGCTCGGCGCGGTGGGCGAGCTCCCAGCAGCCGTTCAGGCGGAGGCCGCACTCGATGTGCTCTCGCGCGACGACCGCGGCGAGCGCGGCGAGACAGTGCTCGACGCGCTCCAGCGGACCGACGGCCGTGCCTTCGAGCACGATCCCGCCGGTGCGACCGCTCGCGCCGGCGCCCAGCCGGGATGCCTCGAGCAGCACGACGCCTACGCCACGCCGCGCGAGGTGATAGGCCGCCGAGAGGCCGGCAAAGCCGCCGCCGACGACGGCGACGTCACAGCGCGCGGGCAGGGGAGTGGACGCGACCTCCAGGTCGACGTGCCACGGCGGCTGGCCCCAGTCCGGCATCAGAGCGTCGCTACGCCGCGCCTGCGGCCGCGGCGCGGAAATGCGGCGTCGAGGCGCGCCAGGTCGTCGTCCGTGAGCGCGAGGGTCCCCGCCGCGGCGTTGTCCTCGACGTGAGCGACCCGTCCCGCCTTCGGGATGGCGAACAGCGACGGGCGTCGCACGAGGAAGCGCAGCGCCACCTGGCGAGGCGTGCTGCCGTGGGCGGCCGCGATGCCGGCCAGGAGGCGGCCGCCGCGACTCGCGGCGGCGGGAAAACGGCCCGAGCCGAACGGGCTGTAACCGACGACGGCCACGCCGTGTGCCTCGCACCACGGCAGCACCTCGTGCTCGATGGAGCGCTCCGCGAGATGATACAGGACCTGGTTGCAGGCGATGCGCCCGGCGCCCCCGACCGCCGCGGCCTCCTCGAGCCCGTCGACGTCGAAGTTGCTGAGGCCCCAGGCGCGGATCTTCCCGGCTCCCCGCAAGCGCTCGAAGCCCGCGATGGTGTCTGCGATCGGATGCGAGCCGGGCCAGTGCAGCAGGTAGCAGTCGAGATGGTCGGTCCCGAGCCGGCGCAGGCTGCGCTCGCAGGCGGCGACGGTGCCGGCCGCCGATGCGTTGTGCGGGCGCACCTTGGACACCAGGTAGACCTGGTCGCGGCGTCCCGCGATCGCCTCGCCAACCACCTCCTCGACCCCGCCGCTGCCGTACAGCTCCGCCGTGTCGATGTGGACGAGGCCGAGATCGAGCCCGCGCCGCAGCGCGGCGAGTGCGCTGCGCCGATCGGTCTTCTCCAGCATCCACGTTCCCTGACCGATGGCCGGCACCGTAGCGCCCGTGCCGCCGAAGGACCGGCATTCCATGTCTCCTCTTACCGTCGCCTCGCGCCCGCCGCGAGCCAGCCGCGGTTGCACGGCGTGATGGCCTGCGCTAGCGCCCCGACTGCATGGCTCGCGTGGTCGGAATTGCCTGCCTCCTCGCGCTGGTGCTCGCCGCGTGCGCGCACCAGCGCAACCGGGTCCGCGAGGGGATCGTGCCCACGCGCGCGCAGCAGATCGCGGAAGGCCAGCGCGCCTATCTCCGGGCCTGCGCCTCGTGTCACGGGACGGACGCGCGGGGTGACGGGCCGGTGGCGCCGACGTTGAAGGTGCCGCCGCCGGACCTGACGCGGTTGGCCAGCCGCCACGGCGGCCGCTTCCCGCGCGAGTACGTCGTCGACGCCGTCACCGGCACGGCACCGATCGCGGCGCACGGAACCTCCGACATGCCGGTCTGGCGACTCACGTTCGGTCCCACGAGCTCGGGAGCCGCCGCGGCCGCGGCGCTGCGCAGGCGGCGCTGGCTCGATGGCCTGGTGGACTATCTCGAGACGGTGCAGGAGGTGTCATGATCACGGCGACACGGCGCATCCAGTTCGCGGCGGGGCACCGCGTCTTCGGGCACGAGGGCAAGTGCGGCTGGCTTCACGGCCACAACTTCGTCGCCTTCCTCACCGCCGCCGCCGCCGATCTCGACGCGGTCGGACGGGTCATCGACTTCGGCGTGCTGAAGGCGCGCGTCGGCGGCTGGGTGGAGCGCGAGTGGGACCACGGATTCCTCGTCTGGGAGCAGGATGCGGAGGCACGCGGCGCGCTGGCACGGGTCGACGGCCAGAAGGTCTACGTGCTGCCGACGAATCCGACGGCCGAGAACGTGGCCGATCATCTGCTGCGGGTGGTCGGGCCCGACACGCTGGCCGGCACCGGGGTCCGGCTCGTGAAGGTGACCCTGTACGAGACCGAGAACGGGCTCGCCGAGGCCACGCTCTGAGCGCGCGGGTGGCCTCGACGTGCGCGGCGCGCTAGGAGGGCGCGATGTCCGAAGACACCGCGCTTCTCTCCCCGGAGCCGCTGGACGGCTGGGATCGGGCACTGGGCCTGCACATCGTGAGCGCCTCGCGCGACGAGGTGGTGGCCGAGTACGTCGTCGAGCCGCGGCACCATCAGGGGTACGGGATCGCGCACGGCGGGGTGCATTGCAGCGCGGTGGAGTCCGTATGCTCCATGGGGGCGGCGATGGACGCCATGGCCCGCGGGCAGTCCGTCGTCGGTCTCGAGAACCACACCAGCTTCGTGCGCGCCGTCCGTTCCGGCCGCGTGCGCATCACCGCCACGCCGGTGACCCGCGGCCGGCGCTCGCAGCTGTGGGAGGCGGTGGCCCGTGACGAGCAGGGCCGCATCGTCTCCTCCGGCCGGGTCCGGTTGCTCTGCCTCGAGGCCGGCTCCGACCTGGCGGGCGAGCCCGTGGCCGTGAAGCGCGACTGACGCGCGCCCGGGCCGCCTATCCGGCCAGAGCCGCCGCCGTCGCCTCGCGCGCCTCGAGGTCGGCGATGGCGACGTCGAGGTGGAGGCGCAGCCCGCGCACGTAGTCGTACAGCGCCTGGTGCACGACCACGAGCGTGACCGCGTCGACGAACATCGACGGCCGCCGGAGCAGCGTCGCCGCGATCAACGAGAACGTGAACCACGCCCGGCGCGGGCTCGCGCGAACGACCGTGCGCCACATGATGCGGACGAAGAGGCGCAGATCTTCACGGCCGAGCTCGAGACCGTGGCCGACCTCGCGTCCCTTGCCGAGGAGATAGGCCAGGGCGCGGCGGCGGTAGAGGCGGAAGTCGTACAGCTTCGTCACCAGCTCCCGGTAGCCCCGGTAGAGCTCGAGCCGGGTCATGCCGCGCGGCAGGATGTTCGAGAACACGAACTGGTCGCCGGTGGTCTCGCCGACCAGCCGCCCCTCGGCCGCGACCCGGGCGTGCAGCGGGGTCTTCGGCAGCGCCTGCAGCATGCCCGTCATCGACACCGGGATGCGGGCGTCCTGGATGAAGCGCAGCTGCTCCTCGAAGATGGTCGCGTCGTCGTGGTCGAAGCCGACGATCATGCCGGCCTGCACCTGGATGCCGTAGGACTGCACCTTGCGGACGTTCGCCACCAGGTCGCCGCGCAGGTTCTGCGTCTTGCGCGTCTCCTCGAGCGAGGACGCCCGCGGGCTCTCGATGCCGATGAAGACCGTGGTGAAGTGCGCCGCTCGGAGCAGCGCGAGGAGCTCGTCGTCCTGCGCCACGTTGAGCGACACCTCGGTGTTGAAGTGGATGGGATGTCCGCGTGCCGCACTCCACTCGGCGATCGCCCGCAGGAGGTCCTTGGCGAGCTTCTTGTTGCCGATGAAGTTGTCGTCCACCAGGAACACCTGCTTGGCCCCGAGCCGGTGGCACTCCTCGATCTCGGCCATCACCTGGGCGACCGACTTGGCGCGCGGCCGGCGCCCGTAGACCACGATGATGTCGCAGAACTCGCAGTTGAACGGGCAGCCGCGCGCGAACTGGATGGTGAGGGCGTGATAGCGGTCGACGTGGAGCAGGTCGAAGCGCGGCATGGGCGCCGTCGTCAGGTCGGGCTTCTCCTCCGGGCGGTACTCGGCCTGCCAGGCGCCGGCTGCGAAGTCGCGCAGGAACTTCGGCCAGGTCTCCTCCGCCTCGTCGACGAAGAGCACGTCGCAGCGGCCGCGCAGCTCCTCCGGACAGAGCGACGCGTACGGGCCGCCGATGACGACGAAGCGTCCGCGCCGCCGGAAGGCCTCCGCCAGCTCGAGCATGCGCTCGCGATGGACGATGTAGCCCGTGATTCCGACGATGTCGGCGTCGACGTCGAGATCGACCTCCTCGACGTTCTCGTCGCACAGGATCACCTCGTGCTCGCGGGGCGTGAGCCCGCCGAGCGTCGGCATCGAGAGATTGGGAAAGATGCAGCGCTTCCCGAGCGCCGGCAGCACGTGGTCGTAGGTCCAGAAGCTCTGGGGATTCCGGGGCGTCACCAGGTAGATGCGCACGACCTTCCCTCCGCAGCGGGGGTTGCCCGCTCCTGTGCGCTTCTGGTGCAGGTTGGTCCCGCTGTCAATGGTACCCGGACGACGAGGTGCGGCATGACCGCCGGGTCCGATGACCGGATTCGTGGGGCCACTGTCCTTGCGGCCGGGAGCGGTGGTTACTAGCGTGTGACGAGGAGGAGGACGACCGATGAACGACAAGACCACTCGCACGCTCGGCGCGTTGCTCTACGAGGACTTCGAGCTGCTCGATCTCTTCGGGCCGCTCGAGATGTTCGGCAACATGCAGGGCGCCGTGGAGGTGCGGACCGTGGCCGAGCGAGCCGGCCTCGTGCGCAGCGCCCAGGGTCCCCGGGTGCACGCCGACCACGGCCTCGCCGACTGCCCGCCCCTCGATATGCTGCTCGTGCCGGGTGGCATCGGTACCCGGGCGCAGGTGGAGAACGCGCCCCTGGTCGACTGGCTCCGGGCGCGCGCCGGCGACCTCGAGGTTGCCATGACGGTGTGCACCGGGACGGCGCTCCTGGCGGAGGCCGGGCTGCTCGACGGGCGGCGCGCGACCACCAACAAGATGTTCTTCGCATGGCCGGAGAGCACCTGGCCCGCGGTGCGCTGGGTGCGCGCGGCGCGCTGGGTCGAGGACGGGAAGTTCTGGACCTCGTCCGGGGTGGCGGCGGGGATCGACATGTCGCTCGCCGTGGTGGCGCGGCTCGCCGGCCAGCAGACCGCCGACTTCCTCGCCACCGCCACCGAGTACGACTGGCACCGCGATGCCGACTGGGACCCCTTCGCCCGCGTGCACGGCCTGGTGTGATCCGACGTCTGCGTCGGGCGCCGACCCCGCGCCCGATTGCCAAGCCCCCGGGCGGGCGCTAGGGAAAAGGCGGGCATGAGGAGGGGTCAGGGATGAAGCGAGCTTTCCCGCTGGCGGTCGTGCTCGCGGCGCTCGCAGCGCGACCGCTCGGGGCGGCGGTCTCCCGCGCGGGACGGCATTCGCGCTAGCGCTGGGCGGCGCGCAGTGAGGCGAGCGCTCCGGGCCGCGACGGCGATCGTGCTTCTCGCCGTGGTGCTGTGGTGGAGCCTCGCCCTCCATTTCCGGCTCCCGGGCCCGTCCTGGCTGGCGACGGCGGTCGCGCTCCTCTACGCGCTGGCAGCCGTCGTCGTCCTGGTGCGCTGGCGGCCGTACTGGCGCGCCGTCGCGCTGGTGCTGGCGTCGTTCGGTCTCCTGCTCGTGTGGTGGAGTACGCTCCGCCCCGCGAACGATCTCGACTGGGCGCCGGAGTATGCCCACATCCCGTACGGCGAGCTCGAAGGCGATCGCCTGGTGATGCACAACATACGCGTCTTCGACTACCGGACCGAGAGCGATTTCACGCCCCACTGGGAGGATCGCACGTACGATCTTTCGCGGCTGCACGAACTGGACCTGTTCATGTCATACTGGGGCTCGCCATGGATGGCCCACACCATTCTCAGCTGGGTGTTCGAGGACGGCCCGCCGCTCGCCATCTCCATCGAGACGCGCCGGACGCGCACCCAGCAGTACTCGGCCATCCGGGGATTCTTTCGCGAATACGAGATCTGCTACGTGGCGGCGGACGAGCGAGACCTGGTCGGGCTGCGCACGAACTACCGGGGGGAGCAGGTGTATCTCTACCGCCTGCGGACGCCGCCGGAGCGCGCGCGCGCCATCCTGCTGGACTACCTCGCCAGCATGAACGCGCTCGTGAAGGAGCCGGCGTGGTACAACGCCCTCACGGACAACTGCACGACCTCGATCCGGACGCATCTCAAGCACCTCGCCCTCGCGCAGCCCTTCGACTGGCGTCTTCTCGCCAATGGCTACGCGGACCAGATGCTCTACGAGCGGGGGGTCCTGGACACGCGGATCCCGTTCGAGGAGCTGAGGGCGCAGTGTCTCATCGTCCCCAAGGCGCAGGCGGGAGGCGACGGAGCGGGGTTCTCCGCGCGCATCCGGGAGGGTGTGCCGCGCCCGTGATCGAGAGCACGAGGAGCACAGGGAGGAACGAGCGATGCCAATGATCGGACGGATCGGGATCGTGGCCGCCGTCACCGCCGGGCTGCTGGTGGGTGGGGCGGACGCGAGGACACGACGGCGTTCGAGCGGGGAGCAGCCGTCGGGTACGCTCCGGCTGGAGAGCAAGTCGGTGGCGGTCGGGGTCGGCTTCCAGTGGGGCAGCGGCACGTTGCGCTTCCGGGGCAGAAACTATCCCTTCAAGGTCGACGGGCTGTCGGTGAATGCCGTCGGCGTCTCGGCGAGCGATGCGACCGGCTACGTCTACCACCTGAAGAACCTGAGCGACTTCGACGGCACCTACACCGCGATCGAGGCATCGGGAACGGTCGGCGGTGGCAAGGGCATCTCCACCATGCGGAACGGGAATGGCGTCCGCGTGACGCTCCACTCGACGAGCCAGGGCGTCGAGTTGAAAGCGGCGCCCGAGGGAGTCAAGTTCACGCTCCAGCGCTGAGCGACGGCCGGGGGGAGGAGGTGGACATGAGACGCGCTGCGATGCGGGCGACCATGCTGCTCGCCGCCGCGGTGATGTGCGCGTGCGGGCCGACGTCGCCACCGCGGCAGGCTCCCGCGCCGGCGGGCGCGATGGTGCGGATCGGGACGTCGCCGGATGCGCCTCCCATCTCCTTCGTGCGCAACGGCCGGCTCACGGGCATCGAGCCCGACCTGGCCCAGGCGCTCGCGGACCAGCTGCGCCGGCCGGTGCAGCTGGTCCCGATGCGCTGGGACGAACTCGTTCCCGCGCTGCTGCGCGGGAGCATCGACATCATCATGTCGGGCATGACGGTGACCACCGCGCGTCAGGTTCGCGTCGCCTTCGGCGATTCCTACCTGCAGTCGGGACTGGTGCCGGTCGTCCGGAGTGACTCGGTCGCCAAGTACGGCACCCTGGAGGCCATCCGGCAGGCACCCGCAAACGTCGGCATCCGTGCGAACTCGACCGCCGATCGCTGGGTGCGCGACAACCTGCGCTTCGCGACCGTGGTCCCGTATCCCAACCTCGAGGATGCGGCGCGGGAGCTGGCGCAGGGCCGGCTGGACATGTTCGTCACCGACATCCCGATCGCGGCCTGGATGGTGTCCCAGCACGAGGGGTCGCTCCAGCTGGTACGGATCCGGCTCACCCGCGAGGACATCGCCTGGGCGTTCCGTCTGAACGACCCGCAGCTCCGCGCCACGGCGAACGCCGCCCTCGCGCGCCTGCGTCAGGACGGCACCCTGCGCACGATCCTGCAGCGCTGGCTGCCCTACCTGAGCGACCTCGAGCGCTGGCGGTGATGCGAGCGAAGGTCCATCTGCTGCTCGCCGTCGCCGCCCTCGGGTTGAGCGGCTGCCCCCTGCCGCAGCCCCCGCTGCCGTCCAGCCAGGCCCCGGGCGTATGGGCCGCCCGCGTGCCGGGGCCCGACGGCGGAGCGCGCATCGTCACCCTCTGGCTCCAGTCCGGCGGCGTGGCGACGCTGGAGACCGTCGACATCGGCAAGGAGCGACTGCCGGTGGTGCACGGGGTGTGGTCCGCCACCGGCGACGAGGTGACGGTGCAGCTCCGTGGCGAGGACGGCCAGCCGAGCGGCGCACCGCTGGTCTACACCATCGCGCCCGATCACCTGGAGCCCAAGCAATGGGACCGCGACGTCTACGGTCCGACCGGGCTTCCGCTCACGCGGCGCAGGAGATAGCTAGCGTGCCGGCGGCGGGGTCGGCTCGACGGCGGCGGGCTCCCCGGCGCGCCTCTGCACCCATTGCCAGGTGCCGTCGGCCTGCTGCTGCTCGATCCATTCACCGGGAAAGGCGCGCTGGCGCCAGAGCGCAGCCTGGTCCGCCTCGATACGCGACACCGCCACGCGGTGCTCCGCGGCGAGCATCCGCATGAGGGCCTTGCGATCGGCATTCTCGGCCTCGACCACCTGCTCCACGCGTTCGCCGTAGGGTCCCCCCGGCCGTTCCCGGATCGTGAGCAGCCCGTAGTGGTTCTCGCCCACGATGCGCGAGTTCTTGAAGCGCTGGATCTCCGGCATCCGATCACGGCGGCGGCTCTCGAGTGTCGCGTTGGCGGTGTCCTCCTCGGGCTCGGCGGGTTTTTCCGGGGTGTCGTCTCCCGTCTGCTTCGCATGCTGATAGATGTCGACCCGCATCGAGACGTCGACCTTGAGCGGCCGCGGCGTGGACACGTGGACCGGCACCCCGAAGCAGCCGCCGAGCACGACGGCGAGACCCGCCAGCGCTCCGCGTCTCATTCACTTCCCCCCGTCGCCGCCGCCGCGGCAGGGGCGTCCTGCCCATAGTGAATCTCGATCTGGCGCGCTCCCCGCGGCCCGTCCAGCGAGAGCTTCGCCTCCCCGCGGTAGTCGGCGAAGTCGAGCGAGCCCTCGCCACTCGTGTAGGGGTAGTCGCTCAACGTCTCGACGGCGATGCGCGCGAGATCGCGCTGCCACCCGGAGGTGCCCGGCGGGAGGCGATGGAGGACCTCGCCCAGCTCGGGGAAGCTCACGTGCCCGGGACGGTCGAGGCTGAGCGTGCCGTTGGCGCGATCGAGGCGCTCGCCCAGCACATCGGCCGTCGCGCTCAGGTTCGCCAGGCCGGTCATCGCGAGGTGCTTTCCCGCCACCGCGGCGCCGAACGGCTCGAGGTCGAGGTCGGTGGCGGCGACCCAACCGGAGATGGCTCCCGCGGTGAAGGGGAGGTTGCCGCCGCCGTTGACGTAGCCCGAGTAGGCGCCGCCGCCCAGGGTGCCGCTGAGGCCGTTCTGGTCGAACGTCGCGGCGAGCCAGCCATCGCGCACGCTGTAGTTGCGCCAGCGGATCTCCGCCACCCGCAGGGTGTTCACCACGTTGTCCTTCACGTTCCCGGGCGGATAGTCGAAGCGCAACTCGCCTTCCACGTCCAGGAAGGCAAGGTCGAGGCCAGGGAAGTCGTAGCTCTGCTTGGGCACCCGCAGCGCCGCCCCGAGTCGAAGGGTGGCGAGGTCGCCCAGCGAGACGTTGGTGGCATCCGTCGTGAACCCGAGGGGCAGACCGACACGGTCGACGCCCTTGAAGGTGAGGACCAGGCGGCCGAAGTCGGCCCGCAGGGTGCGCACCGTCCACGGCCGTTCATGTCCGCTGTCGCCGGCGGCGGTGCGCGAGGCGTTCATGTACCAGATCAGGTCTTCGCCCAGGTAGATGGTGGGAGAGAGCACGAGGAGCGAGGTGATCTGCCGGTCGAGCACCCCCGCCATCGTGAACTCGACGAACATGCTGCCGATGTGCACCACCTGCCGGAACGGATCCAGCGGCGAGAAGAGCGTGAAGCCGGCCAGCTCGATCCGTTGCGGCGTGCGCGCCTTCGCCAGCCCGTGCGCAGACAGCGGGACGTCGCGGAGCCTGGTGTGGACCTCGAGCGTGACGTCGGGAATCTGCGGCCCGAGCTCCGCCAGGCGCACGCCGAGCTGCCCGATGTCGAGCACGCCGACGGACCAGATCGCCGCGCCCAGCCTCCGCGTGGGGCCACCGCCGGCCCCGGAGAGCCAGTCCCGGAGCGCGCTGTCGAACACCAGCGTCCCGCGCTCGATCGCGACGCGCGCGAGCTGCCGGTGCTCGAGGAGTCCGTCGACGGTGAAGTCGACACGGGCGTCGTCGACGACGAGCCACGTCGGCCGGCGGCGCGGTCTGACCTTGAGCTCGTGCAGTCGCACGTGCTGCGGTCGTCGGGTCTCCGCGGCGCCGGTTCCGAGCTCGCGCAGATCGAACGTGAAGCCGCCGACCACACCCGGCAGGTCCCCGGACGCGGCCATCTGGAGCCGTCCATCGTGGGTCGCCAGCCGTCCGATCGTCCAACCGGGCGCCGCGGATCCGGGGTGCGCGGCGCCGGCGAACGAGGGCAGACGCTCGCCCACCGAGAGGAGCGGCGTGATCAACCTGACCTCGTCGATGCGCCGCTCGAGGACACCAGCCACGCGGAACCCGGCTCGGACCGCGGCGATCGTGACGAGCACGTCGCCCTCGGAGGGCGTCACGCGAACGTCCTGCAAGGCGAGGCGATGGGGTTGCTGCGCCCGCTCGGGATCGAGCCCGAGCTCGCGCAGGTCGGCGGCGAAGCCGAAGTCGACGCCGGGGAGGTCGCCCGCGGGCGGCATCGACAGGTATCCATCCCGGGCGACCAGCCGTCCGAGGGTCCACGCGTGAGCGGCCGACGCGCCTTCCCCGCCGGCGAACGCCGGCAGCGTCCCGGGCAGCGACAGCCGCGGTGAGTCGAGACGCGCCTCCTCGATCCGCTGCCGCTCGAGCACGCCCGCCAGGCTGAAGGCGACGCCGGCCGAACGCGCGTCGAGGACGGGCGCGCCGCTCGCCAGCGTGGCGCGGACGTCGCGCAGCGACACGTGATGGATGCGGCCGGCGCGATCCGGATCCGGTCCGAGCTCCCGGAGATCGAGTGCGAAGCCGAAGGCGACGCCGGGCAGGTCGCCGGACGGCAGCATGGAGAACTTGCCCTCGGCGGTGGCGAGCCGGCCGATCGACCAGGTGCTCTCGCTCGCGTGCCCCGGCGCGCCGCCCGACGCGAAGAGCGTGGGCAGCGTCTCGGGAAGGGAGATGACGGGCCCGGCCAGCCGCACGTCTTCGATCCGACGCTGGCTCAGCTCCCACGGGGAAAATCGCACGACGACCCGCGGCGCCGTGAGCAGCGGCACGGTCTCGCCGCGCGCCCGGACCTGCACGTCGCGCAGGTCGAGGCGGCCGTAGCCGAGCCGGGCCGCACCCACCACGAGCTCCATCCCCGGAACCAGGCGCGTGACCGTGTGGGCGAGGATGCCGGGGAGGTCGTCGAGCGCGAGCTGGAGCGCCAGCCCGCCGATCCCCAGGATCGCGACGAAGCCGCAGATGGCGCGGACGATCGCGCGTGCGGCTCGGAAGCGCGCGGACGGGGTCAGCCGAGGATGTTCTTGAGCAGGCTGGCCCCGGCCTGGGCAAGCTGGTTCTGCTGCGGCACCTGGCCCTGCGGGGTGAGCCGATCGATCAGCTGCGGAAGCAGCAGGGCGATCAGCGACGAGCCCTGCTGCGGCGGCACGCCGGCCTGTTGGGCCATCTGCGTGACCTCGTCGCGGCCGAGGACCTGCTGGAGAGCGTTCGGGTCGATGGGTTGATTCTGACCGGTGCTCACCCAGGAGTTGAGCACGTCACCGAGGCCGTTCTGCTGGAAGCGCTGGGCGAGACCCTGCAGTCCTCCGATCCGGGGGTCGTTCAGCATGGCGATGACCGCCTGCGCGAGACCGGACAGCTGACTCAGATCCACCTGACCCGGCGCGCCCTGGCCAGGGGCCATCTGACCCTGACCCCGCTGGTCCTGGTTCACGATGCTACCGAGGAGCTGCTCGAGAAGTCCCATGGCTGCCTCCCTTGGGCGGTCGCTGTCTCTCCGCCGCTAGTCTCCCGTCCGCGCTCTTTCAACCCTCCTCCGCCGCGGGGTCGGCTTCCCACGACCGATCCGTCGCGCCGGCGCGGATCGACCACAGCACCTGGCGCGTCGCCGAGATCCTGTCGCTGGTTCCTCACTCTGCTTCTCACCTAACGATGCAGCATGCTGCGCATGACCTGCCGGGCCTGACCCGCGTCGTGCCCGCCGGAGATCGTTTGACAGCCGGACGCGGCCGGCATAGTTATCGACCTTCGGTTGAGTCGCTAGCGGCAGCACCCGAACCACCCCGCGGACGCTGGCCTCCGTGCGGCGGCGTCAGGCCGAGGCCACGACCCAGGAGGTCAATCGATGGCTGCTCCGCGCGGCGCGTTTTCGCGCCCATTCGTTCATACCCCGCCACCACGCGCGCATGGTGACGGCCACGTCTTGGCCGTGGGGTGGCGAGTGCTGGTCGCGGCACCGGCGGGTCGGGGACATCGCGTCACGCTGACCGAAAGCGACGGAACCACGGCCACGTCGACGGTGCCCGACGGGGCCGAGGTCGAGATCCTGGCCTGGCGACCGCGCCGGTCCGGCTCCACGCTCTACCACGTCCAGCCCACCGGCGGCGGGACGGCCGGCTGGCTCACCGGCGCCAGCCTGAAGCACCGCCCCACGCTCCCGGCGGCGAAGGTGAAGGTCCAGTCGATCGCGGTAGCTCGCCCGCAGCCCCCTGCGAAGAGCGCCGCCAGCAAGACGGCCAAGCGCCCGGCCAAGTCCAAGACCGCCCGCTGAGGAGGTTACGATGGCGTCCGCCAGGTTTGGCCCGTGCCCTCACTGCAAGACCCCGCTCTCCTTTCTCGAGGGGGTGAGCGGAAGTACGCTGAACCCGAAGTGCCCGCGCTGCCAGGCGGTGGTGAGTGTCACCCGGGCGACCTTCCTGATGGCCGATCACTCGCGGCCACGAGCGGCAGCGTCCGACGACTTGAAGCCCACGTCCTGACCCCGCGCGACCGTCTGGGTGACCCCGCCGCGCCCCCGGCGAGCCGGCTGGGTTGACAGGTGCATCAAAAGAGAGCAGGGTCCCGACTCCAACCGAGTCGCTATTGCTCGAGCGCGACCCAGCCTACGTCCCGTCGACGACGGGCTTCTCGCCCTCGCAAGGGTGACCACAGCAGCCATCTCTGATGGCCAGGAGTGTTTAGAGCCCATGGGCAAGAAGCTCTTCGTCGGCAACCTTTCCTTCGATACGACCACGGCGGATCTCGAGGCGCTGTTCGCCCAGATCGGCACCTGCGAGTCGGCGGCAGTCATCACCGATCGGGCTACGGGCCGCTCACGCGGATTCGGCTTCGTCGAGATGAGCTCGGCCAGCGAGGCCCAGAAGGCGATCTCCGACCTGAACGGCCACGAGCTGCAGGGCCGTACGATCAACGTGAGCGAGGCTCGCGATCGCGAGGGCGGTGGTGGCGGTGGTCATCGTCGCGGCGGCGGCGGCGGCGGGGGTGGTGGGTACGGCGGCGGCGGCCGCAGCCGCTACTAGACTCGCCTAGACGATCGGAGCGGCCTGCGGGCCGCGCACCAGCTTGCCGGGGAGTGCCCCCGTGGGCTCGCCGTTCTCGGCGACGACGGTACCGCTCACCACGGTCATCCGGTAGCCGCGCACGCGCTGCACGAGGCGCCGGCCCTGCGCGGGCAGGTCGAAGACCGTCTCGGGCGGGGCGAGCGCGAGCGCGCCCGTGTCGATCAGATTGACGTCCGCCTTCATGCCGGGCGTCAGGACGCCGCGATCGTGCAGCCCGTAGAGGGCCGCGGTGTCGTGTGTCTGCCGTCGTACCAGGTACTCGAGCGGCAGCCGCGCGCCGCGGCTCCGCCCGCGGACCCAGTGGGTCAGCAGAAACGTCGGCGTGCCGGCATCACAGATGACGCCGCAATGGGCGCCGCCGTCGGCGAGCCCGATGACCGTGCGCGGATGGAGAAGCATCTCCCGGATGGGCTCGAAGTCGAAGCCCGAGTAGTTGAGGAAGGGAAGGTAGAGGAGCTCGTGACCGTCGCGCTCGAGTAGCAGGTCGTAGGCGACCTCCTCGGGTTTCACGCCGCGCCGGCGCGCGATGGCGGCGACGCTGGCCTCGGGGCTGGGCTCGTAGTCGGGCGGGTCGCCGAGCGGGAAGAGCTTGTGAAAGGCCGTGGCCAGGTAGGCGAGGATCGGGTTGGAGAACTCGACGCGCTCTTCGAGCATCCGCCGGCGCGTCTCCGGATCGCGCAGGCGTCGCACGCGCTCGGCCAGCGGGAGGTGCTCCAGCTCCTGGTAGGTGGCGTGGCCCATGAAGGGATTGAGCTTGCTCTCGAGCCCGAGGAGCACGCTGGTGGGTCGCGCGGCCACCTGCGGCACCAGGGTCGCGCCGCGCTCGGCCGCGCGGTCGGCGGCAGCGAGCAACCGGCGCCACTGCTCGGGGTCGGCGTCGTTCTGCAAGCAGGCGAAGGTGACCGGCCGTCCGGTCGCGGCCGAGACCTCCTCCATCCACGCCAGCTCGGGTTCCTCGGGCAGCAGGTCGGCTGCCAGCTCGAGCACGCCGCGCCCGAGCTCCCCGAGGACGCGACCGATGCCGACGAGCTCCTCCGCCGCCGCGAACGTGCCGGGAACCGGCTCGCCGTCGACGGCGCGGTGGAGCAACGTGCGTGAGGTGGTGAAGCCGAGCGCGCCGGCCGCGACGCCCTCGCGCACGATCGCCGCCATGCCTGCGATGTCGTCCGCGTCGGCAGGCTGGTTGCGCGCCCCGCGCTCGCCCATCACGTAGGCGCGCACGGCGCCGTGGGGGACCTGCGCGCCGACGTCGAGGGCGCGGGGCATCGCCTCGAGGGCGTCGAGATACTCCGGGAAGCGCTCCCACTGCCAGTGGATGCCCTCGGCGAGGGCGGTGCCGGGAATGTCCTCGACGCCCTCCATCAGGCCGATGAGCCAGTCGTGCCGGTCGGGTCGCGCCGGCGCGAAGCCCACGCCGCAGTTGCCCATGACGACGGTGGTGACGCCGTGCCACGACGAGGGCGTGAGGTACGGATCCCACGTGGCCTGGCCGTCGTAGTGGGTGTGGATGTCGACCCAGCCAGGCGCGACGACGAGCCCGCGCGCGTCGACCTCGCGGCGGCCCGCGCCGCTGGTGCTCCCGGCGGCGGCGATGCGGCCGCCGTCGATCGCCACGTCGCCCTCGCGCGGCGCCGAGCCCGTGCCGTCGACGATGGTGCCCCCGCGCAGGACGAGATCGTGCATGCGGATGGCTTACCAGGGAGCGAAGAGCCGTGTCCATCGGAAGCAAGCGCGAGGTGGCGCGAACCCGCGCGGCACGGTCGTCCTGACGGCACGGTGAGGAGGCAGGGCTCGCCGCGCCGTCTCGTCACGAAGCCGTCCGGATCGCCTCCGCCAGCCACTCGATGCGGTCGTTGCCCCAGAAATGCTGGTCGCGGAACACGAAGAACGGGAAGCCGAAGACGCCGTCGGCCTGCGCGGCCGCGTTGCTCGCGGCGAGATCGGTCTCCCAGCGCGGGTCGCCGAGCGCGGCCACGAAGCCGTCCCGGTCGAGCCCGGCGCGCTGGGCGATCGCAGCGAGGACGTCCTTCTGGCCGATGTCCCGGGCCTCGAGGAAGCGAGCCGCGAAGACTCCGTCGTGGTACGCCTTGCCGCGCCCTTCGGCACGCGCGAAGAGGAAGCCGAGACAGGCGAGCCGGCTGTCGGCGAACGGGCCCGGGCGCATGCGCAGGCCATAGGCGGCGGCGAACCGGCGCGCGTCCTCGACGATGTACCGGATGCGAGGGGAAGCGGGGTCGGGTCCGCCCCCGCCGGCGCGCGGCGAGTACACCGGCCTGGGCTCGACCGTCACGTGCAGTGGTGCGAGCTCGCGGTCGAGCCGGGTGTTGGCGAGAAAGGCATACGGGCTGTTGTAGGCGAAGTAGAACCGCACGCTACGCTGGTCCATCGAACTCTCCACGTTCCGTTCGTCGAACGCCAGATCGAAGCCCTCGAGCCATGCGACATATTCCGGTGGCAGGCCTCCCGCTCGCGCCCCGTCGAGAAGCAGTCCCAGGTAGCGTGCGGACGGCCTCCGGCCGGAGCGACGCAGATCGGACTGGTAGGTGAAGGCGGCAACCGGCTCCGCACCGTCGTTCGTGACCACGATCGACACGCGCCGGTAGATGCCCTGGGGCACGCCCTCGGTCCGATCGAGGCGTTCGGCGTCCTCGGGCGTGATGCGGTAGAGGATGCCCGCCACTCGCCGGCCCGCTCCCGGCACGACGGTGGCGCATCCGCGCTCGCCCGGCCCGATGGGGAGATCGAAGCGCAGTTCGTAGTCGCGCAACCAGCCCCACCGGTTCGCGAGGGGCCGGATGCCGCGGCGGTCGACGAAGACGGCAGCGCTCATGTTGCTGCCGTAGGCGAAGTACCAGAGGTCGTCCGGCGGCATGGGGTGCAGAAAGTTAGGGTGGCGCGCCGGAGCTGAGTCAACGGCCGGGCGCGCCGAGGGGCGCTCGCGCGCGCGAGGATCAGTGCTGCTGCCCGGCGGCGGTCTGGCCTGCGTTGGCCCGTCCGCCCGCGGGCTGATCCGGTGGCGGAGCCGGCGTGCTCCTCACCTTTGCCCCGTCGGCGAGGCCGCTCGGCACCGCGGTGGCGATGACGTCCGAGGGCTCGAGCCCGGTGAGGATCTCTACCCGGTCACCGTAGTCCCGACCGATCTCGACCGGCTTGTAGTGCAGCGTGGCGTCGGGGCCGATCACGGCGACGCGTATGCCCTGGGCGTCTATCAACAGCGCGGTGCCGGGAACCAGCAGGGGCGGGGCCGAGCGCTGGAGCTTGAAGTGCACCGTCACGTAGCTGCCGGAGAGCAAGGCGCCGTCGGGATTCGGCACCTGGACCTCGGTGAGCAGCGTGCCCGAGGCGGGGTCGATCGCGCCTGCGGTCCTCGTCACCATCCCCTGGAAGGCGCGGGTGGGCTGCTCGCGCAGCGTGACCTCGGCGCTCTGGCCGACGCGCACGTCGAACGCGTAGGCCTGCGGCACGAAGATGAAGATGCGTAACGTATCGACCTGCGCCAGACTGAAGAGCTGCGTCGTCACCTGCGTCGAGCCCGCGGTGATGAGCGACCCGGGGTCCACGTTGCGCGCCGTGATGATCCCGCTGAACGGCGCGTAGACCCGCTCGAACCCCTGCAGCTCGCGCAGGCGCTCGACGTCCGCCTGGTTGGCGCGCACGGTGGCCTCGGCGGCGTCGACGGCCTTCTGCGCCGTTTTCTGCGTCGCCGCACGCTCGTCGATCTCCTGCTGCGTCACCGCCCCCACGCCGATGGTGACGAACCGCTTGAGCGTCGTCTGGGCCAGCTCGAGATCGGCCTGGAGTCGCACCACGTTGGCCTGCCCTTGCCCGAGGGTGGCCCATGCCTGGCTGAGCTGCTGGTCGACCTCCGGCGAGGCGATCTCGGCGAGGAGCTGGCCCGCTTTCACGTGGTCTCCGATGTCGACGTAGCGCACCTTCAGGTAGCCGTCGGTGCGCGCGTAGATGCCGGTCGTGAGGAGCGGCTCCGTCGTGCCGGGGAGCGGCACGTCGACCACCGTGGCGGCGACCTCCGGGTGGGCCGTGGCCAGCGACGGAATCCGGTCCCGTTCCGTCCGGGCCTGCGTCTCGAGCCGGTGCCAGAGGCGCATGCGCGGCAGCAGCCCCGCCAGGGCGAGGAGCACGAAGACGACGGCGCCGCCGGTGAGGACGACCCGCCGGCGGCGTGACCCGGTGGCACCGCGGACCGGCGCAGGGAGCGCCTCGAATGCGGACGAGTCCGTCACGCCAGCTCCGGATCCGTTTCGGTGCGGATCGGCGCCCGGCGCAGCCGGCTGTAGACGACGGGAACGAAGAAGAGGGTGGCGAAGGTGGCCAGCAGCAACCCGCCGATCACCACGCGGCCGAGCGGGGCGTTCTGCTCGCCGCCCTCGCCGAGGCCGAGCGACATCGGCAGCATGCCGAGGATCATCGCGAGCGCCGTCATCAGCACCGGACGCAGGCGCACC
This sequence comes from uncultured delta proteobacterium, assembly GCA_963815115.1. Taxonomy (GTDB): domain Bacteria; phylum Desulfobacterota; class Binatia; order DP-6; family DP-6; genus CAVQLX01. The sequence continues at coordinate 1,850,377 of CAWFFN010000009.1, forward strand.
ACGCCCGCTTCGAGCGCGGCCGGGACGGATTCCTTCCCCTCTTCGCGCTGATCGTTCGCGAAGGTGACCAGCAGGTTGGAGTTGCTGGTCGCGACACCGATGCACATGATCGCCCCCATCAGCGCCGGCACGGAGATGTTGGTCTGCGTCAGCCAGAGGATCCACAGCACTCCCGCGATCGCGCCCGGCAGGGCCATCAGGATGATGAGGGGGTCGATCCACGACTGAAAGTTGACCGCCATGAGCAGGTAGACCAGCACGATGGCGAGCAGCATGCCATACGCCATCGTCGTGAAGCTGCTCCGCATGGCCTCGGCCTGGCCCCGGATGGAGATGAAGGAGCCGCGAGGCAGGGTGGGGCGGACCTCGTCGACGACGCGCTCGACGTGGTCTGCGACGGACCACAGGTCGCTGTCCTGCACCGCGGCGAGCACGTCGAGCACCGGCTGCACGTTGTAGTGGCTGATGACGCTCGGCTGGACCTTGCGCTGCGTGGAGGCGATGTTGGCGAGCAGCTGCGGCTGCGTCTGGCCCGGAACGATCACCGGCGTGCCGTTGAGCGCATCCATCGAGTCGACGCGATACTGGGGCGTCTGCACGCCGATGGGATAGTTCACCCCGTTCTTCAAGTTGAGCCAGTAGTTGGGCGCGATCTGTGAGATGCCCGAGAGCGATACCAGCAGGCTCGTGGCGACGTCCTGCTCCGTGAACCCGAGCTGCTTCGCCCGGCGGCGGTCGACGTCGACGTCGATGGTCGGTGCGTCCAGGACCTGCTGCAGGCGGACGTCCGCGGCGCCGGGAATGGCGGCGATGCGACGCACGAGATCCCGGGCGATGTCCTGGTTCTTCGGGTCGCGACCGACGATCTGGACGTCGATCGGCGCCGGGAGCCCGAAGTTCAGGATCTGGGTCACCATGTCGGCCGGCTGGAAGAAGAACACCAGGTCGGGAAAGCGCTCGCGCAGGAGGGGGCGGAGCTGGGCGACATAGCCCGGCGTCGAGCCGTGGTGTTCCGGGTTGAGCGCGACGAGGATCTCACCGTCGGCCGCCGACACGATCGAGGCGTCGCTGAACGCCAGGTTGATCCCGCCTCCGGGGATTCCGATGTTGTCGATGACGATCTGGATCTCGTCGGCCGGGATCGTCTCGCGGATCACCTGCTCGACGGCCGCGTAGCGCGCCTCCGTCTCCTCGATCCGGGTGCCGGCGGGACAGCGCACGTGGAGGCGGAACTGACCGGCGTCGACGGTGGGGAAGAAGTCCATGCCGAGCAGCGGGAAGATGCCGAGCGACACCGCGATCAGCCCGATGAAGCCGGCGACGACCACCCACCGATGAGCGAGCGACCACTCGAGCGCGCGGCGATAGACGCCCTGCAGGCGTTCGAAGTGGCGGTTGAAGCGATGATGGACCGACCAGATCCGGCCGCCGTCGGTCACGGGGTGGTCCGGGTGGTGGAGATGGGCCTCGGCGGGCAGCAGATACTGCACCATCGTCGGCACCACGGTGCGCGAGAGGAAGTAGCTGGCCAGCATGGCGAGGACGACGGCGAGCGCGAGCGGCGTGAAGAGGTACTTGGCGACGCCGGTGATGAACACGACGGGCACGAACACGATGCAGATACACAGGGTGGAGACGAAGGCCGGGGTGGCGATCTGCTGGGCGCCGTCGAGGATGGCCCGCGTGACGGGTTTGCCCATCCCGAGGTTGCGGTTGGTGTTCTCGATCTCGACCGTCGCGTCGTCGACCAGGATGCCGACCGCGAGCGCCAGGCCGCCCAGCGTCATGGTGTTGAGCGTCTGCCCCATGGCCGAGAACACGATGACCGACACCAGGATCGCCAGCGGGATGGAGACGAGGATGACCAGCGTCGAGCGCCAGGAGCCGAGGAAGAGCAGGATCATCAGGCCCGTGAGCCCCGCGGCGATGACCGCCTCGCGGAGCACGCCGTTCAGGGCCGCGCGCACGAACACCGACTGATCGAACAGCGGCTTGATCTGCAGGTCGGTCGGCAGCGTTGCCTGGATGCGCGGCAGCGCGTCGCGCACCCGCTGGACGATGTCGAGCGTCGACGCGTTCGGCGTCTTCTGGACCGAGAGCAACGCCGAGCGCCGGCCGTCCACGTGCACCATGGAGGTCTGGGGCGGGAAGCCGTCGTGCACCTGCGCGACGTCGCTCAGGTACACGGTCGCCGCGCCGTCCTGCCGGACCGGGACGTCGTTGAGGGTCGAGAAGACGTCGGGAGAAGAGTTGGTGCGGATGACGTATTCCGTCGGGCCCATCTTCGCCGTGCCGGCCGGGAGGATGACGTTCTGCGCGTTGACCGCGCTCGACACCTCCTGTGCCGACACCCCCTTGGCGTAGAGCTGGTCGGGGTCGAGATCGACCATGATCTGCCGCGTCTTGCCGCCCCAGGGCAGCGGCACCTGCGCGCCCTGGACGGTGGCGAGCTGCGTGCGGATGAAGTTCAGGCCGTAGTCGTAGAGCTGCTGTTCGTTCAACGTGGGAGACTGGAGCGCAAGCTGCAGGATGGGCACGTTGGTGGCCGAGTACTGCAGGATGAACGGCGGCGTGGTCCCGAGCGGCAGCACCTTCAGCACGGTCTGATTGACGGCGGTCGTCTCGGCCACCGCCGCATCGATCGACGCGTCCGGCTGGAAGAAGACGCGGATGACTCCGGCGCCGATGCCGGCGCCGTTCAGCGATTGCGACTCGATGTGCTCGATGTCGTTCACGGTCGTCGTCATCGCCCGCTCGGAGATGGTGACGACGCGTCCTTCCATCTCCTGAGCCGACAGGCCGTTGTAGATCCAGAGCACGGAGACGACCGGGATGTTGATGCCGGGGAAGATGTCGGTCGGCGTGCGCAGGATCGTGAGCCCGCCCAGGATGGCGATGAGCAGCGCCAGCACCGCGAAGGTGTAGGGTCGGCGCAGAGCGAGGCGGACGATCCACATGGCCGATTGCGATCAGGCTCCCGGGCTCCCGGCCTGTGCCGTCGCCTGCCGCGGCCAGGCCGACCGGCGAGCCGGCCGCGCCGGCGGTGCCATGAACTCCGGCCCGACGGGGTCCGTGACGCGCTGGCGCACGATGGCGTCCACGTCGCGCATGGCGTCGCCGTCGAGCGACCAGCCCATCGCCTCGTCGAGTGGATCGAGCTGGTCGGGGCTGCGCGCGCCCCACAGCGCGATCTGCACGCCGGGCTGATCGAGGACCCAGCGCAGCGCGAGGGCGAGCACGCTCTTCCCGTAGCGCTCGCGCGCAAACCCATCGAGCGCCGCGACCGCGCGCAGGTACTGGGCATAGCGTGGTGCCTGGAACTTGGGATCGGTCCGGCGCAGGTCGTCTCCCTCGAACCGGCTGTCCGTCCGCATGCGGCCGGAGAGCAGGCCGCGGCAGAGCGCGCCGTAGGTGAGGGTGGTGATGCCGTGCCGCCCGCAGTACGGCAGGATGCGCGCCTCGGCCTCGCGCTCGAACAGGTTGTAGGGCGGCTGCGCCGTGTGGAGCGGCGCGACCTGCCGGAAGAGCTCCATGCGCTCGGGCGAGTAGTTGCTCACGCCGATCGCGCCGATGAGGCCCTGGCGGTAGAGGTCGTACAGGGTCTCGGCCGTCTCCTCGATCGGGACGGAGGGGTCGGGCCAGTGGACCTGGTAGACGTCCACGTATTCGGTCTGCAGCCGCCGCAGGGAATCGGTCAGCTCCTTGCGGATGCGTGACCGGCTCGAGTTCCGGACGGGTGCGCCGCCGCGCTTCCACTCGAGCCCGACCTTGGTGGCGAGCACGACGCGGTCGCGTTGCCCCCAGCACTTGAGAGCCTTGCCGACGATCTCCTCCGACCGGCCCTGGCCGTAGACCGGCGCGGTGTCGATCACGGTGATGCCGCGGTCGAGCGCCGTGCAGATGGTCTGGATCGAGCGCTCCTCGTCGGTGCCGCCCCACATCCAGCCGCCGATCGCCCACGTTCCGAGGCCGATGCGCGAGGCCTTCGGGGTGATGCCTTCGATCTCGACGTGTTCCATCGGAATGGTTGCCCCCTTTCGACTAGCTCGCCCTGGGCGCGGCGGGGTCGATCAGATGCTCGGCCGCGAACCACACCTGCATCTCGTTGGTCCGGATGACCTCGCTCACCAGCAGCTCGTTGCTGCCGCTCGCACCGGTTCGGGCGCGCGCGAGTCTGGCTGGACCCTGAGATTCATATCGACTCCTCCGTCGCTGGTGCCGTCCGGTCGGTGCCGGGCGGCCCGTCAAGCGAGAGGGCAAGTCCTGTGCCAGGCGAACTGCGCCGATATCCTGCCGGGCGACCGCACTCCCGCGGGCTGCCGACGAGGATACGCCGCCATGTCGGCACGTGCCGAGATGTCGGCGGTCGTCCGGCTGCTGGTGCCGGTCCAGGAGGTCAAAGGCCCAGGTCGCCGAGTCCCGGGTGATCGTCCGGCCGCCGGCCGAGCGGCCAGCGATACTTGCGATCGGTCTCGGCGATGGGAAGGTCGTTGATGCAGGCGAAGCGGACGCGCATGAGGCCCTGGTCGTCGAACTCCCAGTTCTCGTTGCCGTACGATCGGAAATGCTGGCCGCTGTCGTCGTGCCACTCGTACGCGAAGCGCACGGCGATCCGGTTGCCGGTGAAGGCCCAGAGCTCCTTGATGAGCCGGTAGTCCAGCTCCCTCACCCACTTGCGGGTCAGGAACGCGACGATCGCCGGCCGCCCGTGCAGGAACTCGGCGCGGTTCCGCCAGCGGCTGTCCTCGGTGTAGGCGAGGGACACGGTCCGCGGATCGCGGCTGTTCCAGCCGTCCTCGGCCAGGCGGACCTTCTGCGCCGCGGATTCTGCCGTGAAGGGGGGGACGGGTAGTCGGGCCATCCGCTTCGCCTCTCGCAACCTTCGTGCCCTACCGGGCAAGCCGCGGACTCACACCCGCGGCGAGATCTTCGCGGCAAACGTCTGGGTCACGATCCGTCCGTCCTTGACGATGAACGTGTCGGTGGCGAACTCGATGTGGCTGGCCGGCGTGTCACCTCGCCACACGATGTAGGCGGTGTCGCCGTCGACCTCCTGCTTCAGCATGTGGAAGTCCAGTCCCGGCTTCACGAATTCCTCGAAGACCGTGGCGAAGAATGCGCGGATCGCCACGCCTCCGCGCACCAGACCGTCCGGCGTGAAGATCCTCGAGTCGGCGGCGTAGTCCTCCATGATGCCGTCCACGTCACCCTTCCCGAAGCAGCGAAGGTGATGGGTCAGTACGCCCTCCGTCGTGTTGCCCATGGCAGGCCTCCTACCGGAAAGAACAATTTGCCAGGCGACCGCTGGTTCGATCGGTGCCCGAGGAGTTCACCCGGGCAACGACATGCCGCACTGGCTGGCGCCGGTGTCGTCATCCTACGCCCCGGGAATTCGAACGGAAGTAGCAGCCGAGATCCCGGCAACCGCCGAGATCTCGGCACGATCGACCGTCTGCAGGGTCGAGAGCGGCAGTGCCGTCGGGCCGGTGAAACCGCCATCGTCCGTGCCGGTGCACTCCTTCGGCCGGCGCCTGCGGCGGGGCGGCATGGCAATTGCGGAGTGGCAGCGTGGTGGAGACCCACCGAGATTCGAGAATGTGCCCCCGGGAGGCCGGGAGCAGCCCCGCGGAGCGTCACCCCTGGAGACGGGCATGGTGACCCTGCGAGTGAACGGGAAATCGCGCGCGGTGGACGCGGACCCGAACACGCCGCTGCTCTGGGTCCTGCGCGACGACCTGAGGCTGACCGGCACGAAGTTCGGCTGTGGCGTGGCCCAGTGCGGGGCATGCACGGTCCACCTCGACGGCAAGGCCGCGCGCTCCTGCGTGACGCCGGTCGGCGCCGTCCGTGGCCGCGAGGTCGTCACCATCGAGGGCGTGTCGAGCAAGACGGCGAAGGCCGTTCAGGACTCCTGGCGCACCCTCGACGTCGTGCAGTGCGGCTACTGTCAGTCCGGCCAGATCATGTCGGCGATCGCGCTTCTGGACGAGCTCCCCCACCCGTCCGACGACGACATCGACGCGGCGATGACCGGCAACGTCTGCCGGTGCGCCACCTACGTCCGCATCCGGGCCGCCATCAAGGACGCAGCCCAGAACCTGTGATGCCCGCGGAATCGGTCACATCGCACCCGCCGCTGGAGCTGACCCGCCGTCGCTTCCTCGAGGCGGGCGCCGTTGCGGGTGCGGGTCTGCTGATCGGGTTCAACCTGCGGCGCGGGCGAGGCATCGCGGAAGCGGCCGGCGCGTGGGAGCCGAACGCGTTCGTCCGCATCGCGCCGGACAGCACGGTGACGGTGATCGCCAAGCACATCGAGATCGGCCAGGGAGCCTACACCGGGCTGGCGACGCTGGTGGCCGAGGAGCTGGACGCCGACTGGTCGCAGGTCCGGGTCGAGTCGGCCCCGGCCGACGAGAACGTCTACAAGAACCTCAGGGTCGGCGCCCAGCTCACCGGCGGCAGCTCGTCGATGGCGAACTCCTGGGACCAGCTTCGCAACGCGGGCGCCCTCGCGCGCGCGATGCTGGTGTCCGCTGCCGCGGCGGAATGGGGTGTTCCGGCGACGGAGGTCACGGTCGAGCGCGGCGTCGTGCTCCACGCGTCCTCGAGCCGCCGCGCCAGCTTCGGCGAGCTCGCCACGAAGGCGGCGACGATGCCGCAACCGGCGGCGGTGACGGTCAAGGATGCGAAGGACTGGAAGCTGATCGGCGCCCGGCTGCCGCGGCTGGACTCGAAGGAGAAGACCGACGGCTCGGCGCAGTTCACGATCGACGTCTACCTGCCGGACATGCTGACGGCGCTCATCGCGCGGCCGCCGCGCTTCGGGGCCCGGGTGAAGCGCTTCGACGCGTCTCCCGCGCTGCAGGTGAAGGGGGTCAAGCAGGTCGTCGAGGTGCCGACCGGAGTCGCCGTCGTCGCGGACGGATTCTGGGCGGCGCGCCAGGGCCGCGCGGCGCTGACGATCGAGTGGGACGAGGACGCGGCCGAGATGCGCGGCACCGAGGAGCTGTTCGACGCCTACCGCGCACTGGCGCAGCAGCCCGGCACGCCCGCTCGGCACGACGGGGATCCGGCCGCGGCGATCAAGGGGGCGCCGCACGTGCTCGAGGCCGTCTACGAGTTCCCCTATCTCGCGCACGCGCCGATGGAGCCGCTCGACTGCGTCATCCGCCTCGGGGCGGATGGCTGCGAGATCTGGGCCGGGTCGCAGGCCCAGACGACCGATCAGTACACGGTCTCCAAGGTCCTGGGGTTACCGGTCGAGAAGGTCCGGATCCACACCATGCTCGGTGGCGGGAGCTTCGGCCGGCGGGCCACGCCGGACGGCGACGTGGCCGGCGAGGCGGCCAGCATCGCCAGGGCGATTGGCGGGCGCCGGGCGGTCAAGCTGGTCTGGACGCGCGAGGACGACATCAGGGGCGGGCGCTACCGGCCGCAGTACGTGCACTACCTCAGCGCGGGCCTCGATCGGTCCGGCCGCATCCTGGGCTGGCAGCATCGCATCGTCGGCCAGTCCATCCTGAGGGGCACGCCCTTCGAGGCGAGGATGCTCAAGAACGGGATCGACGGGACCTCGGTCGAGGGCGCCGTCAACCTGCCGTACGCCGTCGGGAGCATCGGTGTGGAGCTGCAGACGACCGACGTCGGCGTGCCGGTGCTGTGGTGGCGGTCGGTCGGCAGCACGCATACCGCGTTCTCGACCGAGACGTTCATCGACGAGCTGGCGCACGCGGCGCGCCGGGACCCGGTCGAGTACCGCCGGAAGCTTCTCAAGGGACATCCGCGGCATCTCGCCGCGCTCGAGCTGGCCGCGGAGGCGGCGGGCTGGGGCACGCCGCTTCCGGCCGGCCGGGCGCGCGGCGTCGCCGTGCACGAGTCGTTCAACACCGCGGTGGCGGAGATCGCCGAGGTCTCGCTCGGTCCGGACGGGCTGCCCAGGGTCGAGCGCGTCGTGTGCGCGGTCGACTGCGGCGTCGCCATCAATCCGGACGTGGTCCGGGCGCAGATGGAAGGCGGGATCGGGTTCGGCCTGGGTGCCGCGCTACTGAACGAGATCACGCTCTTCGAGGGCCGGGTCCAGCAGTCGAACTTCCACGACTACCACCCGATCCGGATCGAGCGGATGCCGGCGATCGAGGTCCACATCGTGCCCTCGGCGGCGCCGCCGACCGGCGTCGGCGAGCCCGGCGTGCCCCCGATCGCGCCCGCGGTGGCGAACGCGATGTTCCAGCTCACCGGGAAGCGCGTGCGGCGCCTGCCGTTCGCGAGGCGCGAGGCATGAAACGGCACCTGGTGGCCGTCCTCGGCGTCGCCGCGTGCCTGCTCCCGGCCCTCGCCGCCGCGCAGGCCGGACGGACCCTCCAGCCACCGAGCGCGTTCGCGGGAATCACCGACCAGCGGCAACGCTCCGAAGCGCTCTTCGTGGAAGCGGGCAAGGTCCTGCAGAATCCGCGCTGCGTGAACTGTCACCCTGCCGGCGATCGTCCCTTGCAGGGCGACGACGGGCATCCTCACGAGCCCGCCGTGCGCCGCGGTCCGGAGGGACATGGCGCTGCGGGATTGCACTGCGCGACCTGTCACCCCGCCGCGAACTACGACGCGGTCGGCATGCCGGGACATCCCGATTGGCACCTGGCGCCGATCTCGATGGCGTGGCAGGGTCGCTCCCTGTCCCAGATCTGCGCGCAGCTGAAGGATCCGACGCGCAATGGCGGGCGCAGCCTCGCCCAGATCGTGGAGCACATGTCTCGCGACTCGCTCGTCGGGTGGGGGTGGGCGCCAGGAGTCGGACGCGAGCCGGCACCCGGTACGCAAGCCATGCTGGGTGAGCTCATCAAGGCCTGGGTCGATACGGGAGCGGCGTGTCCGCAGGGCTGATGCGCGACGTCCTCGACGCGTGGCGGAGGTCGGAGCAGCGCGGTGAGCAGGCCGTGCTCGCGACGATCGTGCGCGTGGAGGGTTCCAGCTACCGGCGCGCGGGCGCCCGGCTCCTCGTCACGGCGAGCGGCGTGCCGGTCGGGACGATCAGCGGCGGATGCGTCGAGCGCAATCTCGGGCATCGTGCGTGGTGGCTCACGGCAGCGGGCCGTCCCGCTCTCGTGTCGTACGACGCGAGCGCAGCCGACGACGGCGAGGAGGACGCGGGCTCCGGATGCGGAGGGGTCGTGTCGGTCTTGCTGGAGCGGCTCACGCCCGGCGACCCGAACCCGCTGCACGTCATCGACGCGGTCCGCCGGGTGCGCCGGCCGGGCGTCGTGGTGACGACGCTCGCCGACGAGGCGGCGCCGGGCGCGCTCGGTGCCCACTGTCTCGGGTTCCCCGACGGCACGCTGTGGTCCTCGTCCGACTGCGACGCCGCTGCGGCGCTGCGGACGGTCGCCGAGCACGCCCTCGCGACGGGCGCGCGCGAGGGGGTCCGCGTCACCACGGTCGCGGGCGTCCCGGCGCTCGTCGAGGTCGTCGCGCCGCCGCCGGCGCTCGTCATCCTCGGCACGGCCGCCGCCGCCCGGACGCTGCTCGCCTTCGCGAATGCGCTCGAGTGGGACGTGACCGTGAGCGGCAGCCACGCGGGCAGGACACGGCCTGCGCTCTTCCCGCTGGCCGACCGCGTCGTCCTGACATCACCCGATGAGCCGCTGCGCGGTGTGCCGCTCGACGCGCAGAGTGCGGTCGCGGTGATGACCCACAGTCTCAGCCTCGATCGGACCATCCTGCGCGCGCTGCGCGAAGTGCCGCTGCGCTATCTCGGTCTGCTCGGCCCGCGTCACCGCACCGAGGGCCTGCTGGCGGAGGTGTTCGGCGACGACGCCGCGGGGCTGGCTCGCATGCGCGCGCGGCTTCACGCCCCGATCGGGCTCGACATCGGGGCCGACGGTCCGGACGAGATCGCGCTCGCGATCCTCGCCGAGATCCGGGCCGTGCTGGCGTGCCGCTCCGGCGGTCACCTGCACGCGCGCCCCGCGCCGCTGCACGGCGCCGCACGCGTCACGCCCCTGGCGCGCCACTCGGCGATCGGTGGGCGCCGGTGATCCGGGAAGGCGTGCCAGGCCGCGTCGCGATCGTCGTGCTCGCCGCCGGCGGCTCGACGCGAATGGGCGAGCCGAAGCAGCTGCTGTCGTTTCGCGGCACCTCGTTCCTCCGGGCCGCCGCGAAGGAAGCGCTGGCGTCGCGATGCCAGCCCGTGTGCGTGGTGCTCGGCAGCCGGGCCGATCTGCTCGAGCGCGAGGTCGCGGACCTGCCCGTCGCGGTGGCGCTGAACCGCGGGTGGGCGAGCGGCATGGCGTCGTCGATCCGCACCGGTCTCGAGACCGTCGTCGAGGTTGCGCCCCGCTCCGAAGCCGCCGTCTTCATGCTCTGTGACCAGCCGCTGGTCACGGCGGAGGTTCTCGACGGGCTGGTGCGAGCGTGGGGCGCGACGGGCCGATCGATCGTCGCCAGCGCGTACGGCGAGGGGTACGGCGTGCCGGCGCTCTTCGCACGATCCTGGTTCGGCGACCTGTCGAGGCTCGCGGGCGACGCCGGTGCCCGGCCGATCATCCGGGCCCACGCCGCCCAGGCGGCGCTCGTGCCCTTTCCCGGGGGTGCCGTCGACGTGGACTCCCCGGAGGACTACGCGCGCCTCACGCGAAGCCGGCCGGCCGGTCACGTCCTCGAGCGGGGACACGGGGCCGCGGCGATCCCTGACGGCCCCGGGTGAGCACCTGCCGCCGTCACTCCCGGTGAAGCGGCGACACGTCGGAAAGGTCCTGGTGAATCGAGTCGACCTCGCTGTCGATGGCCTGGACGGCGGCGGCGACAAGCGCCGGATTCATCCCTGCCGGCAGGTCGCCCTCGAAGCGCGTCGCGCCTTCGGGGTCGATCCTCACGCTCAACCAGCCGTTCGTCCCGTTCTCGTCGGAGCGCAGCAGCGCCCGGTAGGTGCCCTCGAGGTCTCCTCTCGTCGAGATGTTCCGGGTGAGGTTTGCATCGTGGCCCGTCCCCGCACGTCCGAACACGTCGGTCCTGACGGCGGGACCGCCCGCCGGCTCGATCGTGATGCGCAGCGCGTCCCGGTCCCACGAGGGAACGATCCGTCCGATCACCGGCGCATTCTCGCTCGTTCCGTTACGGACCACCGCGGCGTCGGGCCCGTTCGACCACACGCCGGCGACCGGTCTTCCGCCGCTCTTGTAGACGAACATCGGCTCACCCGGGCGCCGGAACAGCCCCGTGGGCACGAGCGCGCCCGCCGTGGCCCCCTGGGTGGTCACGAGGCCGCGATGGGTCAGCTCCGCCGAGAACGGCGCCGCGGACGCGGTGCCCGCGAGGAGCGCGGCTCCGCAGGCGACCATCGTGCCGGCACCGAGCAGCCGGCGGAGTCGTGGACCGTGTGTCTTCCGGGACGTCATGAGTACACCTCCTCTGGTGAATGGTTTCATACGGGGGGCGGACCGACGTAGCGGACCCTGCCGGCGCGCACCAGGTCGTCGAGCGTGCCGAGCACCTCCTCGACGGGGGTCACCGCGTCGAAGCCGTGCAGCTGATAGAGGTCGATGTGGTCGGTGCCGAGCCGTCGCAGGCTTCCCTCGACGGCCCGGATCAGATGATGGCGCGAGGAGCCGACGTCGTTCGGACCCGGTCCCGAACGGAAGGTGCCCTTGGTGGAGATGATCACCTGGTCGCGGCGGCCGTCGATCGCACGCCCCAGGATCTCCTCGGCCATGCCGTCGGAGTAGATGTCCGCCGAGTCGAACATGGTGAGGCCCGCTTCCAGGCAGATGTCGACGAGCCTCGTCGCCTCCGCCACGTCGCTCGCGCCCCAGGCTCTGAAGAGCTCGTTGCCGCCGCCGAAGGTGCCGGTCCCGAGGCTCAGCGCCGGGACCTTGAACCCCCGCCTCCGAGCTGCCGGAATTCCATCGTCGCCTCCCTTCCGCATCATGGGAAGGCAATCTCCGTGCCGGGAGCGAGCGTCCCCTCCTTCGTCGACTACCGCCACGCCGCTGCCGACATGTCGCCCACGTGCCGAGATATCGGCATTCCCCGGCGAAAGGCGCCGGCTCGTGCTGCTCGCGGCGCCGCTTGAACGACGACCTCGGTCTGGCACAGATTCTCCACCACTCCTCGCCATGGACATCCGCGACGGCATCCTCGAGACCATCGGCAACACGCCACTCATCCGGCTGCGCAAGGCCTCGGAGCTGACCGGCTGCACGATCCTCGGCAAGGCCGAGTTCCTGAACCCCGGCGGCTCCATCAAGGATCGCGCCGCACTCGCCATCGTCGCCGACGCCGAGGCCCGGGGGCTGATCCGTCCCGGCGGCGTGGTCGTCGAGGGAACGGCCGGCAACACCGGCATCGGATTGACGCTGGTGGGCAACGCGCGCGGCTATCGCACGGTGATCGTCCTCCCCGAGACCCAGTCCCAGGAGAAGAAGGACATGCTGCGGCTGGTCGGCGCCGAGGTGCGCGAGGTGCCGGCGGTCCCGTACGCGAATCCGGGCAACTACGTGCACGTGTCCGAACGGGTGGCGAAGGAGCTCGCCGTCAGCGAGCCCAACGGTGCCTTCTGGGCGAACCAGTGGGACAACGTCGCCAATCGGCGCGGCCACTACGTGACGACCGGGCCCGAGATCTGGCGCCAGACCGACGGGAAGGTCGACGGCTTCGTGTGCGCGGTCGGCACCGGCGGCACGCTGTCGGGCGTGGGACTGTTCCTGAAGGAGCGCAATCCGAAGATCCGCGTCGGCCTCGCGGACCCGATGGGCGCCGCGCTCTACAGCTACTTCAAGCACGGCGAGCTCAGGGCGCAAGGCACCTCGATCACCGAGGGCATCGGCCAGGGCCGCATCACGAAGAACATCGAGGGCGCACCGATCGACGTGCCGTACCAGATTTCCGACGAGGAGGCGTTGCCGATCATCTTCGACCTGCTGAAGGACGAGGGGCTGTGCCTCGGCGGCTCGAGCGGCATCAACGTCGCGGGCGCCATCCGCCTGGCACGCGAGCTGGGGCCGGGCCACGTCGTCGTCACCGTGCTCGCCGACTACGGCAACCGCTACCAGAGCAAGCTGTTCAACCCGGCGTTCCTCCGATCGAAGAACCTGCCGGTGCCCGGCTGGCTCGCCTGACGCGCCCTGCGATCATCCCCGGGAGGGGATGCCGAGCTTCCGCATGCGGGACTGAAGCGTCGTGCGCTTGAGGCCCAGCCGGGCGGCGGCCCCGTGCGGTCCGCCGAGGATGCCGTTGGTCTCGCGCAGCGCGCGGAGGATGGCCTCGCGCTCGGTCGCTTCGAGGGTGCCGCCGGCGGGCGGGGGCACCTCGCGGCGCTGGAAGTCCGACGCACCGGCACCCGCAGCACGGATCCGCTGCTGAGGATGACCGCCCGCTCGATCGCGTTCTCGAGCTCGCGCACGTTCCCCGGCCAGTCGTAGCGGCAGAGGACCTCCATGGTGTCCGCCGGGATGGTCTCGATGCGCTTGTTCAGGCGTCGCGCGAAGCGCTGCACGCAGTAGCGCACGAGCTCGGGGATGTCCTCCGGCCGCTCGCGCAGCGGCGGCAGCGACGATCGGAAAGACGTTCAGGCGATAGTAGAGGTCGCTGCGGAACGTGCCGTCGGCGACCGCGTCCTCGAGGTTGCGGTTGGTCGCCGCGACCACGCCGCACGTCGACCCGGAGCGTGCGCGTGCCGCCGACGCGCTCGAACTGCTGCTCCTGGAGCACGCGCAGCAGCTTCGGCTGCAGCTCGAGCGGGAAGGTCGCCGATCTCGTCGAGGAAGAGCGTGCCGCCGTTCGCCAGCTCGAAGCGGCCGATGCGCTGCGCGATCGCGCCGGTGAACGCGCCGCGCTCGTGGCCGAAGAGCTCGCTCTCGAGCAGCCCGGTCGGGATGGCGGCGCAGTTGACCTTGACGAAGGTGCGCTCGCGCCGCCGGCTGCGCGTCGTGGATGGCGCGCGCGATCAGCTCCTTGCCGGTGCCCGGTCTCGCCGAGGATGAGCACCGTCGAGTCGGTCGGCGCGACGGTCTCCACCTGGTGGAGCACGCGCTTCAGCGCGCGCGAGCGGCCGACGATCTCCTCGAAGTTGTGCTCGGTGCGGATCTCCTCCTCGAGATAGACCTTCTCCGCCGCGAGCTTGTCCTTGAGCGTCGGCGATCTCCTGGAAGGCGAGGACGTTCTCGACCGAGAAGCGCCACCTGGTTCGCCACGGCGGAGAGCAGCTCCTCGTCGTCGGCGCTGAACGGCTGGCCACCGAGCCGGCCCGACGGCGAGCGTGCCGAGGGAGCGGTCGTGCACGGCGAGCGGCACGCAGCACACCGACTGGATGCCTTCGCTCGAGGAGGAGCTTGACGGTGCGGCGCCGTGAACTTCTCGAGCTCGGCCCGGTCGAGGAGGACGGCCCGTCCGGTCTGCGAACGCGATCGCCGGCCGGCGACCCCTCGACGGGCACCGACATGTGCTCGCGGATGAGCCCCTTGCCGCTGAACTCGATCGCCCACATGTCGAACGCCCGCTGCTCGCGGCTGATAGACCGCGAGGCTGGTGTAGTCGTGCGCGACGACGCGGCGCAGGTGCGCGGAGATGGCGCCGAAAGAGCGCGCGCGGATCGAGGGTGGAGACGAGCGCGTTGTTCACCTCGAGCAGCAGCCGGAGGCGATCGCGCTCCCGCTCGAGCTCGTGCTGCGCGCTGCTCCGCGGCCTCGTGGTGGAGCGCGTTGTCGACCGCCAGCGCGATCTGGCCGGTGAGCTCGCGCAGGAACTCGACTTCGGCCTCCCCGAACGCGTTCACCTCGCGGCTGGCGAAGCTGAGGCCGCCGAGACGGCGCAGCGGCGAGGTGAGCGGCAGCACGCAGACCGACCGCATGCCTTCGCGCCGGAGGATGTCCAGGACCTCCGTGAAGCGCGTCTCGTGGTCGACGTCGAGGACGATCGGCTGCTGGGTTCGCCACGCGAACCCGGCGGGCGACTCCTCGATCGGCAGGTCGATCTCCGTCACCAGCGGGTCGGGGAAGCCGGCGACCGTGTGCAGCCGCATCATGTCGGCGGTCGCGTCGTGCAGCACGATCGCCACCCGATCGAAGTGGGCGACCCGGACCCGGCGGAGCACCCGCGAGAGATCGTGGAGCAGGCTGCGCAGGTCGCGGCACGAGGCGGCGGTCCGGGAGACGTCGAGCAGGACCTCGTGAAGGTCCTCGGGTGGACCCGTCCGCGGCCGGCGGTCGCCGTCGGCGGAGTCCGCGGCCGTCCTGCGGGGCTCGTCGTGCGCGTCCACCCATGGTCGGTCTACCTGCCGGTCCGAGGGGAGTCCACCGTGGTCGTGCGGGCGTCGTCCCGGAGACGACGTCCGCGGAGCGTCACTCCTCGGCGCGGTTCGGCTCGCTCTGACGCGGCTCCTTGCAGCTGTTCTCGTAGCACGAGCCCAGGTAGCCGGCGCAGCGTTTCTGCGCGCTCCTGCTGGAGCCCAGGCTCTGCAGGCAGCGGATGTGCTGGGCCTGGCATTCGATGAGGCAGCGTTGGTCGGCCTCGGTGGCGACGCCGGGCGGGGAGGGGAGCTTGACGGAGCAGCCGGCGAGGGTGGCCGCCAGCGCGGCGACCAGGAGCCGCCGGGGCGTCGAAGGCGGCGGAGGCGTCACCACGGATTCGATCGGACGATCGCTCGACGGCAACGTGCCCGCACGAGGGGAGGCTAGCGCAGATCTGCCAGCGGGTAACAACCGTACACCAGAGTGCACACCAGAAAGCTTATACGCTCCAAAAAATGGGGAGATGAGAATGAACCCACGCTCGGCACGAGCCGGTGCACCTCGAAGGGGGAGAAATTGAGATGCCATCCATCGACGTAGTCATGGGCGGCCTGCTCGTCCTGCTGGCCGCGAGTGATCGGTTCAATACCCCACTCACGAACAGATCGTCGACGACGGCGATTCGGTACCACTCGGCGGCGACGGCGTACTACGTGATCGCACTGTCGGCATATCTCCTCATCGTGACCTCGGCGCAGCCGCTGTCGGTTCTTTCTCGGTTCGTGCAGGGGATCGGAGGCGGACCGGGCGGCCCATCGCCCGCTCTGATCGCGGCGTTCGCGCTCGGTGCATTGTTGCCTCGCACTCCCGGGGTCTGCGACATCGACAACTGGCTTCGCCGGCGGCTGCAAGCGATGGCTGCGATCCCGCAGGAGGTGCGCCGGCTCGCCGCGGAGATACGGCGCGCACGATTCGATCCTCCCGCCGACTTGCAGGAGCACACGAGGCTGTTCGTCGAAGAACTCGGAATGGACAGGTCGCAGCTCGATTTCGGCGGGAGATCTCCGGCGCGGGTCGCATGGACCAAGCTCAGTGTACTTCGAGTGGTGCTCGATCAATGGGAAGAAGACCGGAGGTTTGCTGCCTTCATGAGCGCGTTCAGGTCGGACGTCGAGGACATCAAAGCGCGATACGGACGCCTGGTGCCCAAGGCGAAGACCGCCCTGTACGTAGCCGGCGAAGGCTTGCACTCCGACGGGGTAGGCGACGCACGGCACACGCAGGCGGCACTGGCCTATCTGACGGATTTCCAGGACCAGGCCGGTGAGTGCGCGCATGCGCTGCTGGCGTTCATGAGCAGGGCGTTGCTCCAGTGCGACCTCACGCACAAGGCTCGGGTGGGGCATCTCCGGTCGATCGGGTTCGGCGTCCGATCAATGGACAAACGCTTCGCACTCGACGAGCTCTTGATGGTCGGCCTGGCGGCCTGGGTGATCGTACTGTTCGGCTTCATTTGCGTTCCCGGAATCGTCGCCTCGGTGTCGATAGACGAGATATTGGCCCGGACGCTCATGATCGCCGTCATCTACAGCGTGGGCGTGGCGTGCGCCATCTACGAGCGAGAGCATCGACCGAACGAGATGCCGCGTGCTCGGGTACGGCCGGTTGCGCGATACCTCGCGGTTGCCCTCGTCGCGTCGGCGTGCGGTCTGATGATCAGCCTCTGGTTCCACGTCGCAATCTTCACGAGCTTCTCGAAGGGCCTGGAGCGGCTGATGATCGTCTACCCGTGGTTCGTTCTCACTTTTCTGATCACGTTCATGACCGCGGTATGTCTCGACAACGCCGCGCCCGCCGGCGGACGCGGACGGCTGCGCGCGATCGAGGGAAGTTCGATGGCGCTCGTGATGCTGCTCGCCGCTTGCGGCGTCCGGGCGTGGCTGGGGCAGCGGGCGACTTCAGCGGGCGCGGCGGGCTACAGGGTACCGCCTCTTGCCGGCGTCATGATGATATCGGCTGGCATCGGCCTCTTCGTCGGCTGGTTCGTGCCGACCTGGTATCGCGAGGCGCCGCGGAGATCGATCGGCGAGGATACCGGGGATCATGAAGGTGCCCCGGCATCGAACGTGATCTCGCTGACGCCGGACGACGGGGTAGGAGCTACCGTCGACCACACCGGGACCGGCAATCGGGCGGCCTGAGTCGAACTGCCGCTGGGCTCACCGGCAGTCCTGCCCGCCGAAGATGTTGGGCCGGCATGTCCGGGTCTTCCCGTTCGGGTACCTGAGGTCTCGCCCTCCGAAGATGTTCGGTACCGACTGCACGCGCCCGCCGTTCGGGAGCTGGTAGTCCTCGCCGCCGAGGACGTTGGGCGACGAGCGGGTCGTGCCTTCCCGGGTCCGGATGTCGTCGCCTCCGAAGATGTTCGGCTGCGAGGTCGAGCGCCTGCCGCCGGGACCCTCGGTGTCGACGCCCCCGAAGATGTTGGGCCTGGACGTGGAGCGTCCCCCGGGACCCTCGCAGTCCTGTCCCCCGAAGATGTTGGGGCGGCACGTGACCTGACCCGGCGCCGCCACCGGGACGGCGAGCAGCCCGAGCAGACCGGCGAGGACGAAGGCTCCCCTCATGTCTCCTCGTACAACCGCGCCGCGGCCCGCAGGTCACGTTCCACCCGCTCGCGCAGCGCGGCCGGCCGCAGGACCTTCACGTGCGGCCCGAAGCCCAGCACCCAGTTGGCCAGCTCCTCGGTTCCGCGCGCACGCATGGTGAGCAGCGTGGTGCCATCCTTCCGCTTCTGGAAGCGCTCCTCCAGGTTCAGGCGCCGGGCGCGCACCAGCGCCGCGGTCGCCGGGTCCATGAGCAGGAGCTCGACGCGTGTCTCCTCGCCGCGCATGATGCCGAAGACTCCCTGGAGGTGACGGCGCGGCGAGTAGCGTGCGGGATATTCGAAGCGCTCCGCCGTCAGCTCGACCGACCGGATGCGCTCGACCGCGAGGGTGATGATCTCGCCGTGGCGATCGCTGTGCCCGATCAGGTAGAGGCCGCCTCGATAGACGGCCAGCGTGTACGGGTCGAAGGCGTGAACCCGCGGCGCGCCGCCCGTCCCGGCGTACTCGACGCGCAGCCGGCGCTGCTTGATGAGGCCGTTCAGGATGCGGTCGACGGCGTCTTCGAGGTGGCGGTAGTGCTTCTCGATGAAGGGGATCGCGTGAAACTTGTCTCCGAGGGCTTCCAGCCGCGGCCGGTCCTCGGCACGGGCGCCCGATTCGAGCCGCTCGCAGGCGTCGTCCAGCAGCTGCTCCAGGACGGTTCCGCCCGCGAATGACAGCAGCGCGCGGGCGAGCCGGAGCGCCGCCACCTGGAAGACGGTCGATTCCCGATCCGGAGCACGCTGGACCAGGTGGATCATGCGCCGGCCGCCCTGGCGGACGATCTCGATCCGGGGCCGTCCTGCCCGATCCGTGATGAAGTCGGTGCAGGCCTTCACGTAGCGCTCGACCGAGCGCTCCGAGACGTCGAGGTCGGCGGCGGCGGCCTCGAGGCTCCAGCCCAGGGGGCGATTGTACAGGCCGTCGACCAGCTGCGCGCAGCGCACGGCCGAGGCATGGGTCGCGGCGCCGCGCCTATCCCCAAGCGCCAGCAGGCGTTTCGGCGTGCGGACATCCGACAACGGTTGTCGCGGCACGGCGGTATCAAAGAGGAGTGCGAAGCGAGACGCAAGCCGAGGAAGGAGTCCACGCATGAGCGGGGTGGTACACGCCCTCCGTCCGAGGGCACCCGAAGGGGGGCACCGTCGCCTCCGCCGCCCGGAGACGCCGGCGGCGCGACAGCAGCGGCGCCTGCGTCACCTCGATCGGATGAGGCAGTGGTACGCCACCCAGCTTCGCGGCGGAAAGCGAGACGACCATGTCACCGAATGAGCACTGTCCGCTGTGCGGGCACGCGATCACGTCCGAGGAGCTGGCGGCGATCGAGACCCGGGTCCGCGAGGAGGAGCGTGCCCGCCAGCTGGCGAGCGAGGAAAAGGTCCGGCGCGAGCTGCGCGAGGAGCACGAGCGCGAGCTGGCGGCGCTGGCCGCGAGCCAGCGCGAGGCCCTGCAGGCGGACCACGACCGGGCGCTGCTGAAGGCCCGGGCCGAGGCCAACCGCGAGAACGAGCGCCTCCAGAAGAAGACGAAGGAGCTCCAGCGCGCCCTCGAGAAGAAGACGGCGAACGACCTCGGCGACGGCCAGGAGCGGGACATCGAGGCCGACCTTCGCAGCGCGTTCATGCCCCCCGGCGGCGAGGACGCCATCCAGCGGGTCGCGCGCGGCGAGCTCGGCGCCGACATCCTGCACGACGTCCGCTACAAGGGCGTGACCTGCGGCCGGATCGTCTACGACTCCAAGAACCACAAGGCGTGGCGCACCGACTTCGTGACCAAGCTCCGGCAGGACAGGGCACGGCACGACGCCGCGGCCGCCGTGCTCGTCACGACCGCCTTTCCCTCCGGCACGCGCTACTTCTGCGTCGACGGCGACGTCTGCATCGTCCACCCCGACGCCGTCGTCCACATCGCCGGCGTGCTGCGCCGGAGCCTGATCGCGCTCCACCGGCAAGGGCTCTCGCTGCAGGCCCGATCCGGCAAGATGGCCGCCCTCTACAGGTACCTCGCCTCGGGCGACTTCGCGGACCAGATCCGGACCGCCGAGACCCTGGTCGCCGACCTCCGCACACTCGACGCCCGCGAGCGCGACGCGCACGACAAGGTCTGGAAGGAGCGCGAGCGGCTGGTCACGCGCACGAAGGCGGCGATCGACGAGATCGACACCCAGATCACGGGTGTGATGGAGCGGGAGGACGGGGCGGAGCGGGAGGCGGCGGCGGGTTGAGGGGGGACGGGCGAGGTGGTGCCCTTCTCATGACCCACGAGAGGAGCCGCCTGTCGGGTTGCAGCTGGTGACGCGCCCGCGAGACGACGGCGGGCTGCTGCGTGCCGCCGCCAACTTCGAGCGCGCCCGACCCTGGGCGGATCGTCGTCCCGTGCCGTGAGCCGCCGTGCCCCCGAAGGCGGCGCCGTCGGAGAGCCGCCCAGGACCGAAGTCAAGGTCCGGACGCGGGACCGATCGTCCTTCTCAGGTACGCCGCGACGTCCGTCACGAAGCGGTGGACGGAAGCTTCCGCGATGCGATGACCGACGAGCGAGTCCATGGCGCTGCCCAGCAAGCCGAGCGGTGGCTCGTAGCGACCAGAGAAGTCGAGCTGAGTCTCGGTCGCGGTCAACGGGTAGATCGCGAGCTCCGCCCGCATGAACGGAAACAGGTGCGGTCGTTGGGCGGCCGTCCAGTCGAGCTGCAGGCAGGTCCGCGCCGGGGAAGTTGGCCCTCGCGGGTGTTCCTCGATCTCGTGGACCGAGATGTCGATCTCGGTGCCCATCTCGATGCCGCCGACGTCCACCCTGAGCTGCGACGCGACGGAGTGCGCGCGCGAGGCGGCCGCATGCGTCGCGGAGCGGAAGACCTCAGGGGCATTCGCGGTCAGCGCATCGCGGACCTGCGCGTAGGGGTGGTTCACGTATTCGAAGCAGTGAATCGCTCGACCTTTGGTCATCGGCTGCTCACGGGTTCGTCGCCGGAGTCCTGGTCCGGGCGAGCTGGGCGAACGCCTCGTCGACCATGCGCGGCATGCTCGACCTCCAGGGCTTCTCATGACAAGGGTCGGCGAGGGAAGCAACGGTGTCGTCGCCGGCGCCACGGCGGGGTCCTGACCGTTTCCGTCGATGGTCTGCACCCCGCCTGTTCGAGCGGCGGAGGGTCGCGAGTCGTTCCGGTGCCGGTGGCCGCCGAGCCGTAGGCCATTTCGATCGACATCCGTCACACCGTTCGGGTAAGCTCCATCTTCCATCGATCGCGGAGGACCTACCAAATGAACGTCCGCTCAGCTTCTCTCCCCCTGCTGCTCCTGCTGTCCGCCTCGCGCGGCTTCGCCGGAGTCTGCACCACCGGCCCGACCGACCCCGCCAGCCTCGGCATCGACCTCTCCCAGCAGGCGTTCTGCGACCCGCTGGTGCCGGAGCAGTGCATGCTGCCCTTCCCCAACGACTACTTCACCGTCGCCGATGCCAGCTCCAAGACGCGGCGGCGCATCCACTTCACGCCCCAGGGCCTGCCGAAGAACGACGCGGCCGTCCCGCTGGACTCCACCGAGCTCAACCGGTCCGACGGCTTCAGCCCGGGCGCGGCCCTGCTGTTCTGGATGCCGGCCGCCGACCTGGTGCGCTCGAACGCCCCGGCCATCAACGACATCGGACGGTCCCTCGAGCCCGGCTCGCCCATCGTCATCGTCGACGCGCGCAGCGGCAAGCGCGTGCCGCTGTGGGCCGAGCGCGACCTGCTGTCGGCGCCGGGAAGCCAGTCGCTGATCGTGCGACCGGCGATCGACTACACCGACGGGCGCCGGTACGTCGTCGCCATCCGCAGCCTCGTCGACGCCGACGGGAATGCGATACCGCCGTCGCCCGCCTTCGCCGCGTACCGCGACGGGACCTGCACGACGGACGCGACCTTCGAATCCCGCCGTCCGGCGATGGAGGAGGTCTTCCGTACTCTGGGTAAGGCCGGAATCGATCGCGGCGGTCTCCAGCTGGCGTGGGACTTCACGGTCGCCAGCACGCAGAGCACCACTGGCCGGATGCTCAAGATCCGCGACGACGCCTTCAAGGCGCTCGGCAGCAAGGCGCCCACGTTCACCATCACCTCGGTGCAGGAGAACCCGTCGCCGCAATTCCGCCGCCGGGTCCAGGGGACGTTCGAGGTCCCGCTCTACCTCACCGGCGACGGCAGCCCCGGCCAGCGCTTCGCGCTCGGTCCCGACGGGCTTCCGCAGCGCCAGCCGCTTCCGTTCACGGCGACCTTCACGTGCAACCTGCCGAACAGCGCGATTCCCGGGCCGGCGCGCATGAGCATGTACGGTCACGGACTCCTCGGGGACCAGAGCGAGGTCAACGGCTCGCTCGTCCGTCCCATGGCCGCCACCTACAACGTCGCCTACTGCGCCACCGACTGGATCGGCATGGCGGAGGAGGACATCGGCAACGCCATCGCCGTCCTGCAGGACCTCTCGCAGTTTCCGAGCCTGGCCGACCGGCTCCAGCAGGGACTCCTCAACTTCCTCTTCCTCGGCCGGCTGATGAAGCACCCCGATGGCTTCGCCAGCAACGACGCCTTCACGATCGACGGCGCGCCCGCGCTCAACACCAAGGAGCTGTACTTCGACGGCAACAGTCAGGGCGCCATCCTCGGCGGCTCCCTGTGCGCGGTGGCCCGTGACTTCCGCCGGTGCGTCCTCGCCGAGGCCGGCATGAACTACTCGACCCTGCTGAACCGCAGCGTCGATTTCGACCTCTACAAGCTCGTGCTCGACGGGAGCTATCCGGATCCGTTCACCCAGCTGCTCTCGCTCAACATCGTCCAGATGCTGTGGGATCGCGGTGAGACCAACGGGTACGCCCAGCACCTGACCCGCAAGTCTCTCCCGCACACGCCGCAGCACACCATCCTGCTGCTCGGCGCCGTCGGCGACCATCAGGTGAGCGAGTTCGCGCTCCAGGTCGAGGCCCGCACCATCGGTGCCTACGGTCACGTCCCCTACGTCGCGTCCGGCCGCGAGTTCGGCGGCGAGCACGGCTTCGGCATCCCGCCGCTCCCGCCGTCCTCGTGGCCGCGTTCGGCCTACTTCCTGTTCGACACCGGCTCCCCGCTCTCGCCGCTGGAGAATCGCCCGCCGCGCGACGGTCACGATCCGCACGACGACACCCCGAAGATCCAGGCGGCGCAGCAGCTGAAGGACATGTTCTGGAGGCCGCGGGGGTTCGTCAACGACGTGTGCAACGGAGGGCCGTGCACCGGGCCGCAGTTCTGAGGCGGGAGCGCGCCGTCCCGCTCGCCCATGCCAGCGACGCGATCGCGTACATGGCGAGCGGGAACGACTAGTGGAATCACACTGCCCGCGCGTTGGAGCGGTTCCGCGCACGCCTGCGCGGCTGTGGACGAGGGATCGGTGGTCGTGAAGGCAGGAACGGCGATCGTCGCGGCAGTGAGCGCGACCAGCGCCCAGAACAGGATCGGCAACGCGTGCTTCGGCTCGATCGAGTGATCCACGGTCGTCGAGCGTCGGTACGCCACCGCACGCCGCACCGGATCTGGCGGCGTGCGGCGGCGCCGGATCCCCGACTGCCGGACGTCACGGTGTGACGGGTTCAGACGATCCAGCGGACGGGACGTGACGAATCGCACAGGTAGATGCAGCGCGTCCCGGTCCGGATGCGGACGAGCAGATGCTCGGCGAGCGCGGGCATCTGCGGCGAGATGCGGCGCAGCGCACCCCGGATCCGCTGCGTCACCGTCGAGCGCGCGCGCTCTGCAGCCGCCGGATCGGCACCGTCCAGGTCCGCGCCTTCGGCAGCGAGATCGAGCGCAAGAAGCGGCTCGCCGGCGCAGGCGAGCAACCGGGCCAGGTAGCGCAAACCCTTGGTGTCGCGCATGCGGGCGACCTGGCCATTCCAGCCGAGTGTCCACACCTCGCCGTCGCGCAGGAGGATGCCAGTGCTGGGCGCGACCTGCGGCGAGGACGTCGCGACGTGCCCGGCCGGAGCGCGCCCGCGGGCGGCGAGCTCGAGTCCGACGGCGCGCTCGAGCACGACGGGCATGCCGAGCCTGTCGGCGATGTCCACCGCCGCCGCCGCCAGGGTCGCGGCTCGCGACCGGTCGCCCGGGCCGTTGCGCGCGAGCAGCAGCTCCGCCCAGTGGCAGCGCGTGCGCGCCGTCCACGGCACGGCGCCGAGGCCCTCGTCGAATGCCAGCGCTGCCGCGAAGTGATGCTCCGCCTCGTCGACGCCCCCGAGCTCGCCCGCGAGGAGGCCGAGGTACGTCGCGCTGCATCCCCAGTAGGCGGCGAGGTGGCCCAGCACGACGGCGCGCGTACCGTACGGCGCCAGCCGTGCGTGCAGGACGCGTGCGGCGCCGGTGTCGTGCAGGAGCGCGCTGAGCTCGGCGAGCATCGTCACGGTCGGAAGAAGGAATCCGTCGGGGGCGAGCCGATCGAGGTCGCGGGCGACCAGTCGCCTGAGCGCCTCGCGTGCCTCCGGCACGCGTCCGATCTGGGCATGGAGGAGGGCGAGCCCCGCCTCGCACAGGAAGCGGCGGGGATGGGAATCGATCTGGAGGCCCATCTGCGGCTCCATCTCCGCCAGCCGTCCCTGCTCCCGCCGCAGCACGCTGCGCTGGCCGAACACGACGCTCGCGACGTCGTGGTCGGGGCGCACGCGTCCCGCGAGCGCCGAGACCGTGTCGATGGCACGGTCGGCGTCGGCGAGCTGTCCCCGCATGAGCAGCTCGAACCCGCGCAGGATCGCCCTCCAGTACTCGACGTCGATCGGCAGCCGCTCGCCGAGTCGGGCGTCGTGCAGCAGACGGCGGGCACCGCGTAGATCGCCCTGCTCGACCAGGTCGACCAGCACCTGGAAGATCGCGGCGACCACCTTGTCGGGGTCGCCGAGCGCGCGTGCCGCGCGCAACGTTTCGCGCGCCAGCGCCTGGCGCTCCTGGAGATCGACGGAGCCGAGCAGACCCCAGTGCCGGCTGGTTCCCGCGGCCGCGATCGCGCTGCGATCCCCCGAGTCGCGCGCCAGGGCGAGCGCCTGCGCGCTGAGCGCGTCGTGGGCACCTGCGTCGCCCCCGGCGAGTCCCTCGAGGGCGAGCTTCGCGAGCACCCGGGCGCGCAACGCGGGAGCGCGATCGCCCAGCGTGTCGAGGGTCGCTTCGAGAAGTCTGACATGCTCGCGGTCGACACCGAGGCTCAGCGAGAACTGCCCGCCACGAAACTGCAGCGCGGCACGAACGAGAACATCGGGCAGGGCGAGGTGCGCCGCGAGATCGGCCGCTGCGAGGACCGCACGCCGCGCGGCCTCCGCATCTCCCGCCCGCGAACGTGCCTCGCCCAGCGCGAGGAGCAGCTCGGCCCGCTTCCTCGCGTCGACGGGCGGTGCCAGCTCGAGCGCGTCCAGGGCGCCGCCGAAGTGACGGCCGGCATCCTCCCATTCCCAGCGCGCGTTCGCCTGCGCCGCCGCGCGCTCCGACCAGGCAGCGGCCTGACCGGCGCAACCGATCGTCGCCGCGAGGAAGAAATGGCGCGCGATGGCTGCCGCAGGAGGGTCGGTCGCTTGCGTGTGGAGGGCGACGAGGGCCCCGGCGACGGCGTGGTGGAGGCGCGCTCGCGTGCGACCGTCGAGCTCGTCGTACAGCGCTTCCTGGATGAGACCGTGAGTGAATCTCCACCGTCCCGGCCGCCCGGGCCGCTCGTCCAGGATTCCCTCGCGCACCGCCTCGTCGAGGAGCGCGAGCACGTCGACGCTCGACGGCGCGACGACGCGCTCCACGACCGGCTGTGCGCACTCTTCTCCGATGACCGCGATCAGCCGCAGCAGACAGGTGCAATCGGGCGACACGTGCGCCAGGCGCCGGCGGGCGACGGCGCGCACGCCGTCGGGGATCACGGGCGCTCCGTCTTTCCGCCCGAGGAGCTCGATCAGCTCACCGATGAAGAACGGATTGCCCCCGCTCCGCCTCGCGAGGGCGGCGACGATCGAGGAATCCGCCGCACCACCCGCCGCGACGGCCACCCAGCTGGCGATGGCCGCTTCGTCGAGGCCGGCGAGGGGGATCCTGCGCGTGGCAGGTACCCGATGCATCGTGTCGGGGGACGCGAGCTCGCCCGTCCGGATCGTGCCGACGATCGCGAGCCGCGTTCCTTCGAGCCGTGCGGCCAACGACCGGAGCAACGCGAGTGACCCCGGGTCCGTCGCGTGCAGGTCGTCGAGGACGATGAGCAGCGGACCCCGCGCTGCGGTCTCACAGACGCTCCGCACCCATTCGGCGGGATCGGGCGAGCCGGGTTCGGAGTCACGCGAGGGGTGTCCGGCTCGCAGCGCCGTCAATCCGCGCATCACCTGGAGCCACGGCCCGTACTCCGTCGGGTCATCCTCGACCGCCGAAGCCCACAGGACGTCGAATCCGCGGTCTCTGGCCGTCGCCGCCAGCGCCTGCGCCGTGCGCGTCTTGCCGATGCCGTCCTCGCCCGTGAGCAGGACGAGCCGTCCATCGCCTTCCGCGGCCGCTGCCAGCTCCGCTCGCAACGTCGCGAGCTCGCGCTCCCGACCCACGAACGGCCGCGCGGGGGCTGACGGGGCGAGCGGGGGTGGCACCGCGTGCAGCGCGGACACATCCTCGTCGCTCCAGGGCGTTCGAGCGCGCTCCGGGGCGAGTTCCGCCGTGTGCATGTTGCCCTTCGGCGGTACGACGGCAGGAGACGCTTCGGATCTGTGAGCGGACGGACCTGGCGATGCTGAGTGCCGGGCGGCGGCGCGGACCGCGCTCCCCCTACGCGGCCGCGCCGGGCCGCCCGTCACGGCTCGCCGAGATGCAACGCATGCCCCCGAGATCGGGCGCGTCCGTCCCCCTCCGGCGGGAGCTCGTGCTGCGCGACGACGCCGCGACGGAGGCGGCGCTCGGAGCTACCCCACGGACGCGCGTGCCGGTCGGATGACGATCGCATGTTCCTCCGTACGCGACCCCGCTGAGACGCAGATGGGCGAGGACAGGGCGCGATTCGCGCCGCTCAGTCGAACCCGACTCGCCCGTGTCACGAATGGGTCCCGAGAGGCGGGGACATCACGTCGTGACGCCGCGGGGCCGCTCTGGCAGGGGTCCGTTGGAGGGCGTCGGACGTGGCGCACCGGACAGATCTGGTTGCCGACAAACCGTCGTAGTGGTCTATAGAAGGGCAATCGTGGAGGCGAAGCAGGTTCTGGTCCTCCAGCCGCAACCGGACGATCTCGCGAGCCTCATCGCGCGGACGGCCCGCGGCGATGAGGTCGCGCTGGCGGACCTCTATGACCAGACGTGTGCGACGGTCTACGGGCTCGCCCTCCGCATTGCCCGGGACCGCCCGACGGCGGAAGAGGTGACTGCGGACGTGTATCTGCAGGTGTGGCGGCAGGCCGCGCGATTCGACCCCGCGAGGGGGACGCCGCTCTCCTGGTTGCTCGTGCTGACGCGCAGCCGCGCCATCGAGCAGCTGCGCGCCCGTGCCCGGCAGCTCGAGGAGCCCGGACATATGGACGAGATGCCGGAGAGGGCGGAGGAGGGACCCGGCCCGGAGGAGCAGTCCGCGGCGGCGCAGCGCCGTCGCCTCGTCCGCCGCGCGCTGATGGAGCTCCCGCACGAGCAGCACCAGGTGATCGAGCGGGCGTACTTCCTCGGCCTGAGCCACGCCGAGATCGCCGTGATGCTCGGCGAGCCGCTCGGTACCGTGAAGACGCGTATCCGTCTCGCGATGGTCCGCCTGCGCTCGGCGCTCGCGATGGTGCGTGAGGGGGCTCTCTGAGCCAGCCTCACTGCAGCTTCGCCGATGCCGTGGCGCTGCACGCCCTCGGTGCCCTCGATCCCACCAGTGCCGACGCGTTGCGGGCGCACGTCGAGGCAGGGTGCGTCGCGTGCCGGTCCGACGCCGAGGGTTTTGGCGCCGTGGCGCGCGACCTGGCGTTCGACGCCGTGCCCGAGAGGCCCGACCCCGGGCTGCGCGCCCGCGTGCTCGGCCGTGCCCGCGCCGACGTGGTGCAGCGCGAGCCGGCGAGCGCATCCTCGCGCACATGGCGTGAGGTCCGGAGCGGAATCTGGCGCCACGTCGTCGAGGCGTCGCCGCGCGGGCGCTCGTACCTGATCCGGATGGCACCGGGTGCGGCCTCGGGACCCCACGTGCACCGCGTGCGCGAGGAGTGCTGGGTGCTCTCGGGCGACGTCCGGGTGGAGGCTCAGCTCTTGCGTGCGGGGGAGTCGTGCCGGACGGAGGCGGGTGCGGTGCATGAGGGAAGTGCGAGCGCCGGTGGGTGTTTGCTGCTGATCGTCGAGGAGGCCGCGGCGGGGTAGGGCGCGGGGCCGTCGCGTTCGTGAGGGCGCCGGCGGCGTCGCCGATGCGACTGAGGTGCTCGGCCCGTTCACCCTCGATGCGCCCCCGAGAACAAACGCGGGCCGCAGGGTGTTTCCCTGCGACCCGCGCGGTGTTCGGATCGGGTGGTGGCTCGGATCAGTTCTGGCCGAGCGGCAGCGCGACGTCCACGACCTGGTCGTTGAACGGGTCGAGCAGAGTCGCCTGCCCGGTCTGGAAGTTCACGCTGTAGAAGCCGGAGCCGTCGCTCGTGTTGAGCACGCCGAATCCCCGGTTGTCGACCGCCACCCCGCCCACCACGACGCTGTAGATGTCGAGGCCGGCGGCGAGCCCGGCGTCGACGCCGAGGCTACCGGTGGGGACGAGGTTGGCGGCGACGCCCCCGGGAATGCCGTTGGGTGGCGACTGCACGACGACCTGGTCCTGGTCGTGGCGACGTCGTAGAGCGTGGTCCCGGTGCTCGTGGCGAGGTCGTTGTTGGTGTAGGCCGCGGCGGTCACGCCCGTGGCGGTGACCACCAACGTGCCCGCCATGATCGTGAGCGGCGCATCGTTGATCGTCACGCCACCCGCATTGACGTTGTGACGCAGGTTCTGGCCGGTGTTGCTCAGGACCCGGAGCCGGTCGGCCGCCGGGTTGAAGTCGACCGCGAACGACGTCGCCGCGGGATCGAGCGGCACCGTCAGCTGGTTCACGAACGTCGCCTGTCCGGTGTTCGGATCGATCGTGTACACGCCGCCGCCGTTTCCGACGCCGTAGAGCTTGCCGTCCTGCACGCGGAAGTCGATGCCGATGAGCGCGCTGTCCGGGCTGCCGAGGCCCGTGACGAACCCGACGACCTCCGCCTTGTCGGCCGAGCTCGTGGGAAAGCACAGCAGGCGGCCATCGGCGGTGAGGCCGACGGCCCTCAGGCTCTTGATCCGCGCGCTGCGACCCTTGCCGGTGTTGCTCACGCAGTTCCGTGCGGCGAATGCCTCGC
Source organism: uncultured delta proteobacterium (assembly GCA_963815115.1). Classification (GTDB taxonomy): domain Bacteria; phylum Desulfobacterota; class Binatia; order DP-6; family DP-6; genus CAVQLX01. The sequence continues at coordinate 1,879,553 of CAWFFN010000009.1, forward strand.
CTCCGCCGAGCAGCAGCGCGATCGCGCCGGCGATGGCGGCGCGCTGGATGGTGGACCCGGTTCTTCCATTGATCATGATCGTTTGTCTCCCCTGCCGGCCAGGGGTCGCGCCCCCGGCGTCGGCACCCGTCCCTACGCGACGAGTGGAGAGGACGGATGGAGCTCCAAGGGGAGCGTCACGATGTGACGCGTTCGCCGCTCGATCGTGGTTGCAGCCCTGCGCCGCGTGGGCGGTCCTGGCTGCTCGTCTAGCCGGCGACGCGCGCCGTGCTCGGATCGTTGCGGTCGTCGCGCCAGGGCGGATGGTTGAAGTGCACGACGTGGTCGCCATTGTAGGAGGCGACGGCGTCGTCGAAGGTCATCGTGCCGACCTGGCGCCAGCCGGTGATCTCGCGGCGCTCCTTGAGCGGGCTGCCGCGCGTCACGCCCTCGTCGGAGGTCTCGATGCGAAAGGTCAGGGTGCGCTTCGGCTCGGGATCGCCGGGGTCGAAGATCTGGGCCATGATCTCGTCGCGGAAATCGAGGCTGTCGCCCGGGATGATGGGCTGATCGGGGACGACGGAGAGCTGCATGAACTCGGGCGCGCGGGTCCGCTCGCGCGTCGGCTTGCCGAGCTCGGCGAGCTGGTACACCTGGCGAGCGGACGGTCTCTTGTCGGCGAGCATGAGCACGATTGCCGTCGCCAGCAGCACTGGCAATCCGCTGCCACGGCGGAAGGCCGTGGTGTTCGGCGCATTGCGAAGGACGGCCTGGTTGATGCTGGCACTGTCGTCGCCGCCGATGTCCTGCTGGGTGATGAAGCTGGCCGTCGGCAGCGGCTCGGGATGCCGGGGATCCGTCGTCGGATAGACCCGTCCCACGAGGGCCAGCGATCGGGTGTGCCCCCTGCGGGTCTCGGTGCAGCAGGTCGAGTAGCGCGCGACGATCAAGCCACGGCTGCCCTTCCGGAAGAAGCCGGTGTAGGGGGTCTCGTCGGTGATCTGCCACATCCCGGTCAAGCAGATGCCGTTGGGATGCAGGAGCCGGCGGTAGCCCTTGCCGTCCGGTCCCCAGCGCAGGTCGGCCTGCGAGGCCACGGAGCGGCGCGCGGCGGAGAGAAACTGCCACGGCTTGCCGAACGGGAGGACGCCGCGCAGCACGCTTCCGAGGGTCACCGGAAACCTCTCGAGAGGCGGCTCGCCGACCGCCCCCCAAACCTTCTGGTAGGGGTTGGCGAAGATCGCATCGCGGACCGTGGCGAACCGCGACCCGGAGAACCGCCGGTCCTCCTCGGTCAGGCCCTCGATGCCGAGCGATTCTCCGCTCATCCTCTCCCTCTCGTCATCCCCGCGCGGCCGCGGCGATGACGCCGGCGGCCTTCTCGCCGATCATGTAGACCGGGGTGACGATGAAGAACCCGGGAATCCTCGGGAAGATCGAAGCGTCGACGATGCGCAGCCCGCGTGTCCCGTGAACCTCGAAGTTGCCGTTCACGACGCCCCCTTGGCTCGGTTCCCCGATCGGGCAGGAGCACGAGGCGTGATGCCCCCAGGCATTGTCCTTCACGAAGTCGGCGATCTGGTCGTCGGTCTGCACGCCCGCTCCCGGCAATTCCTCCTCGGCGACGACTCCCTTCCGACGGAGACGCGCCGTCAGCTTGCGCACGAACTTGACGCCTTCGACGACCGACGTGAGGTCGTCGCCCCGTGCGTCGCTCCCCTCGGTGAAGTAGCGAAAGTCGATGTCGGGCGTGTCGAGCGGATCGGCCGAGCGCAGCCGCACCGTTCCTGCGCGGTTTTGCGTGTGAGCCTTGAGAATGGCCCAGGTGAGGTAGTTCCGATTGCCCGCGAAGAGCTTCGAATAGCCCGGGAAGTAGCCGCGGAAGAGGCCGAGAAGCGCAAAGATGAAGAGGTCGGGCACGGGGCGTTCGGGCACGGATCGCTTCACGATCGCAGCGACGGCGCCGTTGGTCGTGTAGACTCCGTCGCGCTTCGTCTTCCACTCCTCGTACTGTGGATCGCCCGCAGCGAACTTCGCCCCCTTCAGCACCCACCACTCCGGAAAGTTCATCCGGTTGACGACGCCGACCTCGTAGCGGTCCTGCAGATTGGAGCCGACGCCGGGGAGATCGATCCGAACCACGATGCCGTGCTTCTCGAGCTCCGCGCGCGGGCCGATACCGGAGAGCAGGAGGAGCTGCGGTGTGTTGTAGGCGCCGCCAGCGAGGATGACCTCGCGTGAGACGGGGACCTGGCGCGTCACCCCTGGCTCGTTCGCCGGGTGCTCGTGCGCACGATAGAGGCGCCGTCCCTTGAGGTACTCGACGCCGACGGCGCGGTTGGTGTCGTCGAACAGCACACGGGTCGCCAGGGCATCGAGCTCGACGGTGAGCTTGTCGGGACGCTTCGCCGCCACGTCGAGCACGCGCTCACGGCTGCCGTTGCGGGCGTGATGCTTCGTGGCCAGCGGGGTGTAGCGCAGGCCCGTCGAGTCACCGTCGACGAGGCGCCAGTCGTTCGGATCGCCCTTGCCGAGCAGCGACCAGCGAATTCGCTCGAGGAGCGGTGTGCCGATGGCGCGTTCCTCCGCGGCGATCGTCTTGATGAGGAACTTGTCGAGGTTCTCGTCCTTCACGGCCGCTTTCGGGATCGCGGCCTCGGTGTTCAGCCACCCCTTGAATCCATGGCGGGTCGGATTGATCCCGGTGAGCTTCTGCAGGAAGCGCCACCCGGGACGGTGGTGGCAGTTCTCCATCAGCTCGAAGTGCTTCCGCATGCTCTTCGGCGACCAGGAGCTGTCACCGGTCAGCTCCTCGATGAATCGCCAGTCGTCGTTGTGCGGATAAACGGTGATCTGGGCGTTGTGCGCGGTGCAACCGCCAAGCGTGCCGGCGCGCGGGTAGAGAACGCCGTCGACGCGCTTCCCGTCACATGTCTCGACGTACTTGGGATCGCGGTTCTGGAGCGTATCGTCCCCGTAGTGGCGGACGAAGAAGTCCCACTTCAGGGCGCCGTTCTCGGACGCGAAGGCGTGAAAGCACGGAACGTTGTAGTCGTCGGGCAGACGGTTGGAGGAGGTTGGATCGGCGGCGTGCATCTCGACCGCATCGCCACCCGCCTCGAGCAACAGAACCCTGTAGCCCTCTTCCGCGAGCCGGGCGGCGACCGTTCCGCCTCCGGCTCCCGATCCGACGACCACGTATTCGTACTCGGCGCGAGGGAGTCCTTCGATTGCCATGGATGGTCTCTTCCGCTCAGAACGTCTTCAGGAAGGCGATCAACGCGTGCTTGTCGGCGTCGGAGAGACCCGGTTCACCTTCGCTCTCGGGAAGGAAGTCGGTGCCGAAGTAGTGGCCGCGGTTGACGACGAAGTCTTTGCATTTGCTGACATCGAGGAGATCCTTCACGAGCGGAGCGAACTTCGTCCTGGCCTGCTCATCGCTGTAGTTCGGCGGCAGCTCGTGGAGGTCGTTCTTGATCTCGAGCAGGAGATCGACGACCCGATCGCCCTTCGTGAGGTCGATGTTGGAAAGGAGGTTGATCGGGGTTCCCTTCGGGATGGGCCCGATCTTCACGCCCCCCGGACTGAGCACATTGGGGAAGAACCGGGCCAGCGGTCCCAGAAGTTTCGCCAGCGCCGGCGGGAGGTACCCGGGAGCGACGCTCAGATAGGTACTGTCGGAAGTCACATCGACGATGCCGGGGTGCGACTTCCCGGAGACCGTGACGTAGCTGCGGTCGCCCTCGCGCTTCTCGGGCCAGAGCATCTTCGTGATGCCGTCTTCGAACGCCTCCTCGCGATCCTTGACCGACCCGCTCCATCTGAACCCACCGACGGTGTTGTTCTGCAGATACGGTGCGGTTGCCCAGAGGCTGATCAGGGATGCCGGCCGCGTGAAGCCCCGGCCCCCGCCCGGCACATCCCAGGTCGAAGCAGCGCCGGTGTACGGGTCATGGATGAGGATGCTGCCGACGGACGGCAGAGTCTTGTACGACTCCGAAGAGAAGTTGTCCCAGATGTTGTCGCGGAGGGCGTTCGTCGCCAGGGGGCTGCAGGCGTTGGTCTCGAGCAGCGTCACCGGCACGCGCAGCTCGGTGGAGAGGAAGTTGTCGTCCAGGAAGTCGGAGGCGATGACGATCTGCTGCATCTGATCCTTGAATTCGCCGGTCTTGGTCCACTGCCAGTAGTCCTTCCAGCACTGGAGGTAGCTCGGACCGATACACCCCGGCTGCATGAAGCTCGTGAAGGCTTTCTCCGGGAGCTTGCTCGAGTGGCACCGCGCGCAGCGCTCCGCGAACACCGCCTTGCCACGCGGCACCTGCCCGACATCGGCCGCGAGGTAGGCGGCGCCGCCGGGCGCGTTCCTCAGGTAGTCGGGCCTGGCGCTGGCGAGAAAGAACAGGGCGAGATCGAGCGTCTGGGCCACGTTCGCCTGCCAGTACGTGGAATTCTTCTCGGCATCGGCGATCCTGATCGGGGAGATCGGGAAGAGGGCGGTGCCACCGAAGAGTGGCCTGAAGTGGAGCAGCCACTCCTCGCTGAACAGGCCGATGTTGAGGTAGACGCGGTTGAGCGCTCCGAGTCCGCCGACCGAGTCGGCGCCGTCCTTGAGGACGTGGGTCGTCAGCACGGTCTGCGTGGCCGGGTCGTAGAACTTCGACAGCGGAGCGCCGGGCGGGACGTAGTCGTTGAACTGCTTGTTGTTCACGCTTCCGCCGGCGAGGTGCTCGGCTCCCCACTTCCGTGCGATCTCGAGCCGCGCGCCGAGATTGTAGATCGCGTTCATCGTGCGCGGGTTGTTGATCTGATCCGACGAGACGAGCGACGTGTCGAGCGCGCCGGGCCGGGAAGTGTGGAAGAGCTGGAAGATGAAGCTCTTCTCCTCGTTCGTGCGATTCCACATGAAGATCCGGTCGATCCAGAAGTACTGCGCGCCGGGGTTGCTGTTCAGGTTCGCCCAGGCGGGATTCTCCGGATCTGCGGGGGGGTTGGTCGGATTCGGTCCGACGTGGCAGAAGCCGCACGACATGCCCACGCGGTACGGCTTCACCAGGTCGGCGCGGTTGTAGTACGACTCGTCGGTGTAGTAGGGGTCCCGGTCCCTCTTCGGACCCCGTGCCGCATCCCACGCCTGCTGCGCTTTCTCGTCGAAGTCCGGGTTGGGAAACAGTCGCAGCCCGACGATGCCGGTGGCGTAGCCGTAGTAGGAGCCGAGCGCCAGCTTGCCCGTGCCTCGGGCACCGATCTTCACGCCCGGGTATTTCTGCTCGTTCTCGAAGGGATCGGGTGGGCAGCCGGGCCCATCGACACGCTCGTCCAGCCAGAGGCCCCAGCGGTCCTCTCGCGGTCCGGTCGCCTTCCGGAAGCAGGGCTCGTTGACGAGGCCGAGCTCCTTCCACCGGTTGTCGCGATTGGCCCTCAGGCTGGGATGGTTCGAGAGGGTCTTCAGCAGATCGAGGTTGCCGGCACTGCTGCGGGACAGCACGTCCCACAAACGGTCGTTGCCGGCCGTCCAGACGATCCAGTTGTTGCGGCCGCGAACGGCAGCCTTCGCCGCGACGTCGGCGGTGATGCCCGGGACGTACGGATCCAGCGCGGCGCGGAGCGCCTCGGGATTCTTCGTGATGCCGTAGTCCATGTCGCGATAGTAGTCTTCATCGGCTGCGGTCAGGCTCGCAGCATTTCGGCCCGCCAGCCTGGCCTCGTCCAGTACCGTTCCAGGCTGTGGTTTCTTTCCCTGAACGTGGTTCCAGACGAGCAGGCCGCCGATGGCTCCGACCACGATGACGACGAGCGCGAGCACGAGCTTCCCCATGGTGTGTGTCCCTTCGGCTACGAGGAGCCGCCCTGGGATCGCGCCCGGCCCAGCACGCCCGAGAGGTCCGTGAGCTTCGAGCTGGCGCTCCCGATCGCCGACAACGCGCCAACGAGCCTTGCCCATCCCTCCGGCTGGGCGAAGTACAGTACCAGCCCGGCGGCGATCAGCACGTAGGTCAGCAGTCCGCGGGTTCGATCCCACAAGCTGTCACCTTCGGCTCGCTCCCACGCGACGACCCGCGCCGGCGGCTCCTCGTGCGCGACGAAGTTCTGGAAGCTCTCGTTCATCGGCCGGGGCGCCGGGGTGAACCGTACGAGTCCCGCTCGTGCCAGCCCCTGCGCCAGACGCCAGTTCCTCGGATTGACGAGGCCTTCACTCACCAGCTGCGCCAGCAGCAGCTGCTCCTCCTCGGAACACTGCAACCAGAGGCGGCGGTAGTGTGCACCAGCGACCTGCTCGAGCCGCCGGACGACGCCCTCGGCAGGCGGAGGGAGCGACCACACTTCCCAGGCGATACCCCGGAGCCGGGGTGTCCAGCGCGTCTCCTCGACGAGCTGCTGCACCTCTTCCGTGCGCCACGGCACGGTCACCCGCGTCGGGAGCCACAGCCAGCCGGTGCGATCGGCCTCGTCAACCGCGACCGCCAGAGAGACGAGTGACTCGGCGTCGGAGGGTGCCGCACCCGCGGGCACGCGCGCCAGGCGCTCGAGCACCCTCGCCCAGCGCACGGCGTCGTTCGGAACCGGCGTGCCGGCCGGCAGCGTGCGCTTGCGGAAGTGAGCCAGGGGATCCGTCTCGGAGCAGACCACCAGCGGCTTCGGTTGACGGGACACCAGCGTCTCCAGCAGCTGCAGCGCCTGCTCACCGCGCGCGGGATCGTCGAGCGCCGCCTCCAGGTGGTGCACGATCACCACCGGGGCGGGCGACCAGACGCGGCCGAGCGCTTCCTCTCGCCCCGGAGCCGACTGGTCGTCACTCAGATCGAAGACGTCGGCATGCACGGCCTCGCCGGCGAGGAGCGCGCCGCTGCCGATGACCAGCAGCCCGCGGGCGTGCTGAGCTTCGGTCGGAAGCGTGCGCCTGCCGCCGTGTTCCTCGTCGAGTCCGACGATGCAGGCAGCCAGCCAGCGCAGGACCAGCCAGAGGAGGCTCGCAAAGACGAGGAAGCCGCCGATCACGCCCACGCGCTGCCACGTGCCCGACGGGGTCAGTCCGGGGACCGGGACCGTGCTCGCGATGCGACTCACCTGGTGCGGCCCGCGGCCCTCTTCCGTCGAGCCGCCCGCCCGGTCGCGGCGCAGGCGATACCAGCACAGTTCCCCGGTGCCGTCGGCGTGCCGCGTCCATCCCCAGCGCTCGTCGACCGCCTGGCGTGTCAGCAGCTCGCGCGTCTGGATCAAATCCTCGCTGTGGATCGGCAACAGCTCCAGGATGGGTGCGGAGACGTGTCCCGACGCCACCGCGAGGCGCCACAGCCGCTCGACGGGTCCAGCGAACGGCTCGGCCGGGCCGGACTCGACGCATCGTTCGTCTGCCTTCCGGACGCCCCCCTGGAGCGCCACGCCGAAGAGACGACCCGGGACCACTTCGGCGCTCTGCGATCCACTTCCGCCACTCGCTGGCGACCCGATCCATCCGCGCTGTCTCAGCTCGAGCAGCTCGGGGCAGATTCCGGCCGCCTCGTACTCCGCCTTGTTGGTCTCCTGCAGTCGTTCCACGTCCTCGGCGAGCTTGAGCTGGCCGTTGCGGACGAACGCCTCCATTCCGAGCTCCCACGAATCGCGCAGGAGTGCGGCAGAGGGAATCACCACGGCCAGCACCAGGATGAGGACGCCGACGGTGACGAAATCGTGCCGCCATCCCATCCAGGTGCCACCGGCGCCCCGCCACGCTTGCACGACGGCGACCACGAACAGAACCGCACCGAGGCCGGCCGCGAGAGCCGTCCCCTGGATCATTGCCGCCAGGCAGACGACTGCCAGGACGAGCCAGACGATCCGGGAGCGCGCCGCGACGACGAGCGCAGCCGGCGGCCGAGCCTGCGGGTTGAGCAGGAGCCTCACGCACGCGAGGCACATCCCGATGATGGTCACGAGCATGGCGAACAGACGTGGCGAGACGCTTGGTCTCGTCGCCAGAAGCCACGTCGCGGTCGCGCAGCTGCCGGCGAGGACGAGGATGCACTGGCGGTACTGGAGGGCGCTGGCTTCCGACGGCCACAGCCGGTTGTTCCGTGTTCGCGGCGTGAGCAGACACCACACACTCCAGACGATGCCGCCCAGCGCCAGGTAGACGAGAAAGCCGATGGACCAGCCAAGGAGCCCGTCGAGATCGTGCGAGAGCTGCTTCTCCCGATTGCGCATGACCACGAGCGTCCAGGGTGAAAAGTTGATCGGGGTGATCAGGAAGCGATACGGCGCCCCCCGGTATTCACCGCTCAGGAAGCGCTCCTGCCGCGCCTCGATCGCCGCCCGGGCGCCATACTCGACGGTGACGTCCTCGAAGAAGTCCTCGAACAGCCGATGCTCCTGGGATTCGGGGAACACGACTCGCCCGTCGTTCTCGATGATCGCGAACGCGAAGTCGGTGGGCAGTACCGGCCGCGACACCGACACGAAATGGGGCGTTGCGGAAACGATGCCCTCGAAGTTCCCGCCGTCGTCGAGGAGCGGCATCGCGACGGCAGCGAGGATCGCTCCCCAGATCTTCGACTGGCTCACATGAATGGACAGCGCCGCCGTGCCGAGTCCCCTCGTTCTGGGCAGCCCCCATACCCGTCCGTCGCGCGCGTCCTTGAAGAACTGCTTGTCGTCGATCGCCAACAGCGGTGACACGGTCGACGCGATCGAGAATTTCTCTTGCTGCTTCCCCCGGGCGTCGGTCCAGTACACGATCGGCAAGTAGGGATAGGCCTCCTTCAGGGTGGCGACCCAGGCGGCGGATGGACATCCCGACTCGGGCGAGCAGCAACGCGCCGCCTGGCCCGGAGGCCTGAGACAGTCCCCGAAGAGGCCGACGAGAACCGCCGGCGCGGCCGGGGCCATGGACGACCCGTCCTCCGCGCACCACGGGACGTCCGGGTCCTGCGCGCTCCAGGGGACCTCCGGGCCTTGCGCCTGCAGCGCGCGCAGCCGTTTCCGATCTCCGACGAACCCGTCGAGCGCGATGGACACCTGCTCGATCTCGCGCACGAAGTTGTTCCGCAGCGTGTGCGCGACGTCGTTGAGATCGTGGTCCAGCTCGGTGTCGAGCGCGTGGTTGGCATAGAACCCGAGCAGGAACGCCGTCGCGCCTCCCACGACCAGGACGAGCGACAGCACCAGCACCCGGACGTCACGGGCTCGAAGCCGGTCTCGCGGGCCCATCGTGGCCACCTTGAGAACGGGCATGGAGAGCAGCAGGAGGAGCAGCGCGAGTACGCCGTACCCCACCGTGCCGTACGACAGCAGCGTGCTCGCCTCGGCGTCGAACTGGTCCTTGGGATCGAGCACGCCGAGCCACCACGTCGACTCGCCGGAGCCGAGACGCAACGGGTGGGAGAACAGCTTGAACGGTCGGCCGGCCACCTCGACGTCGCGCGCCGCGCTCGTCGCCGAGAGGTCGTCCTCGCGAACGGGGTCGGACGTGGCTCCGGACGCCTGGTTCATCCCGCTCCCGGAGAAGCGGGTCTGCGCCAGTCGCAGGCTCCGATCGCCGCGCTCGTAGTAGATGGCCTTGTCGATGGCGAGGAAGACGTTGCGTTGCGCGAAGCTGCTCAGCAATGGCTCGACCACGACGTCGAGCGACATCGACGCGCAGGTATCCCCGGAGTGGAAGCGAACCATGGCCGTGCGCTTCTTGGACGGCCAACCGTGGTACGTGGTGCTCTCGGGCCGGAGCGGGCTGGTGCTCTCGGGTTCGTGCTCGGCGCGCACGCACAGATCGAGTGTGGTGGACCCGACGACGGGTACCTCGGGCGAGCAGGATTTTCGGGCGCTGTCCGGCTTCTCCTGCCTCGCGGACTTGCCGGAGCCCTCCGACGTCGCACGGTCTTGCGCACCGCCGGTGCTTCCCCGCTCCTGGCAGTCCGTCATCCCCAGGCGAAGCAATCCGTCGCTGAGCCCGGCCGGCCATTGCGGCTCCCTCTTGGCGCTCTCCACCTGGCCGTCTCGAGCGTCCGTCTTCGCGGACCGGATGCCGGCGCTCCGCGCTGCGTCGCTGGCACGCTTCAGCTCGCCGTTGAACGCGTCCGCCTTCGACGACAGAGTCCCCTCGATCTGCTCTGCCAGCACCGCCAGCTCGCGCAGCTGGCGTCCGATCAGATAGCGCTCGCGTGCGCGCTGGGATGTGACCACGTACCAGGCGGCCGCCGCGATGATGGCGGCGAGGGTCACCAGCGCCACGAGGCCTATGGAGCGCCACGAAGTCCCTTCACTACCCGGCATCACGCTCACTGGACCGCCTGTTTGCTGGGGGCACGCCTTTCGGTCTAAGCGGTCGAATGGATACGCTCTCGGGCTATGCCCGTCAAACCAGTCTTTCTTCACCCTGTCGGCTCGCGCGATGGCACTCGGCGAGGTCGCGAGGGCGCTACGAGCGGCTCCGCAACGCCCTTTGACGGTAAGCGTGCTTCTCACTAGATCACAGTGCGCGCGCGCGTACGGTCGAACGTGTCGATGGATACCAAACGTGCAAGGCGCCGTCGTTCGTCTCGGTGGCGTCCGTGAACGACCCTGCGACGCGCGTGACCTTCCTCTCGGACGGGCCGTCGGTACCCTCTTCGAGGCGGCGCCTGAAGGTGCACGCGTGCGGCCATCGCGGGCAACGTTCCTGGCGGCGATCTCGTTCGCGCTGGCCTCGTGCTCGAACTCGCCCCGCGACGTCGTGGCGTGTGGCGCGACGGCTGCAGCCGGCCTGCGCGCCGTCGCGAGCGAGCGCACGGGGCGCTTCCTCGGCAAGGTCCACGAGGCGACGGCCCGCTGCCGCGGCGGCGAGAAGGCGGTCGAGCGAAACCGGACACCATGGGTCGACTGGCCGAACTACTGGGGCACGGGCGGACCGACGACGCGGGCACCCTCGCTGGTCCCCTGGTGGCCCGTTGCGCCGGACACGCGCGGGCTACGCGGCGCACTGCTGGATCTCGAATACCAGCGAATCGAGCTGATCCGATTCAACCTGTTCGACAACAGCGGCACGTACCAGGCGTACGTCACGGACCGCGACGGCGCAGCGCTCCAGACATGGCCCGAGATGGAGCTCCCGCCCGGCGATCCGAATTTCGCCGCGGTGGGGGGCCATCCCCAGGTCTGCCACGGGCAGCTGATCCGCGGCCGGACGCTCACCGGCATCTGCAACGACGTCTACAACCCCGCGATGGGCTCGACCGGCATGCCGTTCGCGCGGAACGTGGAGCTCGACGTGACCTTCCCGGACCTCGCGAGAACCTCGCTCGCCCGCAATCGGCACGGAGATCGCATCGGTCTGCTCGCGCCCGATGCGCAGGTGATCAGCCGCCGGCTCTTCACGCGCGCGCAGGCGCATCCCGAGCGCTGCAACGACGGCCGCGGACTGGACGACGACTCGCCGCGCGCCGAATGCGACTATCTGAAGGCGAACACCTTCAACGTGCTCGCCGCGTTCTGGATCCAGTTCATGACCCACGACTGGTTCTCGCATCTCGATGAGGGTCACAACGACGCGCCGATCATGCCGACGGGGTGCCGGCAGATGCTCGCCGGCGGTGTCGAGCGGCCGCTCTCGGCCGCCGAGGTGGCCGCGCTCGGTTGCAGGCCGGACGACGTCATCGATCGGGCGTTCGTCGCCGCTGCCGACGATCCCGCCACGTTCACGGCTGCCGGTCGCGACTATCTCCGCCGCGCCTATCGCACGACGCCCAATTCGGTGACGGCGTGGTGGGATGGGTCGCAGCTCTACGGCTATGACGCAACGTCGCGGCGACGCGTGAAACGCGATCCCGCCGATCGCGCGAAGCTGCTGGTGGAGCACATCGGGACCCGTGCGGGCGCGGGCGAGGCGCAAGGCTACCTCCCGCTTCTCGGTCCCGAGGACCCGAAGAATCCCGTGTGGGAGGGCCAGGAGGCGGCCGCCTTTGCCGACAACTGGTCGATCGGTACCAGCTTCTTTCACAACGTCTTTGCGCGCGAGCACAACCTCTTCGTCACGACATTCCGGAACCGAACGGCGGTGACGCCGGACGAAGACTCCGGCCTGCGCGACCCGGACACGCCGCATCGGGTGATCCGCTACCGCGACGTCACCGACGACGAGCTCTTCGAGGTGGCGCGGCTCGTCGTGGCGGCCGAGATCGCGAAGATCCACACCATCGAGTGGACGACCCAGCTCCTCTACGACGAGCCGCTCTTCCTGGGGATGAACGCGAACTGGTCGGGCATCTTTCACGATCAGCCGCTCGTGTCCGATGCGCTTCGCCAGGCCGCCGCCAGCCTCGGAGGAGCGAGCGCGGGGGCGTCGGCGAACGCGTGGCATTCGATCTTCGCTGCCGGCAGCGGGATCGTCGGATTCGGTGCCCGGAAGCCGGGCTGGAGCATCGAGAGCGGGCAAGACGTCAACGGCGGCGTGCGGCACTTCGGGTCTCCGTTCGCGTTCCCGGAGGAGTTCATCACCGTCTATCGGCTCCACCCGCTGGTTCCCGACCTGCTCGAGCTTCGCACGTGGGACGGCGACCCGAACGTCATCCGCGCGAAGGTGCCGGTGGTGCGCACGTTCCGCGGACAGGCCACCGCGGCCATGCGCCGGGAGGGACTGGCGAGCTGGGCGGTCACGATGGGTCGGCAGCGGGTCGGTCGTCTGACGCTCGGGAACCACCCGCGGTTTCTCCAGAACCTTCCGCTCATGGGCCGCATCCCATCGTCGAGGACCGACGCCATCGACGTGCCGGCGCTCGACCTGCTCCGCGACCGGGAGCGGGGCGTACCGCGCTACAACGAGTTCCGGCGCCAGTATGGACTTCGGCAGCTCACCAGCTTCGACGACTTCGTCGACGGGGGGCTGGATTCGCGCGAGCCAGGCACCCGCCGCGAGCTCGAGCGCCAGCAGGCGATGGTGCGAACCCTGCGCGAGGTCTACGGACAGCACCGGTGCAGCGCGTCGAAGGAGATCACGTCGGCGCAGGTCAACGACGACGGGACGCCGATCACGGACTGCCTGGGACGTCCCGATGGGAGCGTCGTCGACAACATCGAGGACGTCGATCCGGTCGTCGGGATGCTCGCCGAGTCCACGCGACCGCACGGCTTTGCGATCTCGGAGACCCAGTTCCAGGTGTTCATCCTGAACGCCTCCCGGCGGCTCTTCAGCGACCGCTTCTTCACCTCGAGCTTCCGGCCGGAGTTCTACTCGGACCTCGGCATCGAGTGGGTCGATGACAACGGGCCCGACGGCCCCGAGCGCGAGCAGGGCAGGCCCAACGGTCACCCGATGGAGGTCTCGCCGCTGAAGCGCGTCCTTCTCCGCACCATTCCCGAGCTCGGTCCGGAGCTCGAGCCGGTGATCAACGTCTTCGATCCGTGGGCCCGCGATCGTGGCGAGTACTACGCGCTCGAGTGGAAGCCCCGCACGGGCGCCGAGGCGGACCCGGCCTTCCGGGAGGACGACGGAGGGCCATGAGGACGCTCATGCTGGCTTTCTTCTGCGGCGATCGGCTATGACGCCGGTAAGAACGCTGCGGCACTTCCGGCCTCCGTCCGCTCCCTGGCTCCGCCACCGAAGAGGAGAGTAGGCTCGTGGCTGACCACAACGACCCCAATGCCGTCAACTCGATCTTCTCGGATATCGACGTCAGCGCCGCCGACCTTTACGACCTGTTCGGGTTCCCCAGCCCGGATGCGGCGGGCGGTGAGAAGGTCGTCATCGCGCTGACCTTCGCCTCGGTCCCGGACACCGGTGTCTTCGACGTCGACATGCTCTACCGGATCCTGGTGTACCCCGATTCGAGGATCGTCTGGCCAGACAAGCAGGACCAGACGCTCACGGCTCTCCTCGGGTACTTCGACGCCGTCAAGGAGAAGTACCTCGGGCCCGCGAAGGCGTCCGAGGTCCGCGTCACCGTCGACCAGTCGCAACGCGCCACGATCAAGTTCATCGGGTTTCCCGGCGGCAATTTCTCCGCCGTCGTCGACACGAACAAGGTGCTGACCGTGGACACGCCCGCCGGTCATGCGATCAAGACCTACATCGGTGGCCGCGACGACGCGTTCTTCAACGACCTGACGGGATTCTTCCGCTCGATCAACTACGCGCCCCAGTTCTACCACGTCCCGCACACGATGACCGCCGCGCGCGAGCTGCAGATACCCAAGACGCTGCTCGAGCTCGAGGGCAACGATCTGTTCAACCACGATCCGAACGACCCGAAGTGGGGCTATGGTCACCACAAGCGGGATCTCCCGACGGGGCCGCTGACATGGACCGGCGAACGGTTCCGCAAGGACCAGAACGGCAAGTATCGCTTCGTCTATACCGGCACGGATTGTCAGGCGGGGAAGAACGTGAACGCCATCATCCTGGAGATTCCCGTCGCGTTCCTGACACCGTCCCCTGGGAAGGATCGGATCATCAACACGTGGGGTGAGAGCTGGGTCCTGAAGGCCGCCGACAAGGTCGACACGATCCCCGACCATCCCCTGTGGCTCGAGCACCCGGGGGCGCTCCTCGGCGCAGTCGGGCTTGACGAAGAGCTGAAGAGGTACAAGCTCGTCGACACGGACGGTCAGCCGTTCGCCGACGCCGGCCTGAGCGAACGCGAGGACAACCGGCAGCTCGGCGCCAACAACTTCTGGCTCGCCCCGCACTTCATCAAGCGGCTGGGTCATCTCGGCTGGGGCTTCGGGCCGTCGATCAGCGCGCTCGGCCTACAGACCTCTTTCGACCACGACGGTTCGCCGGTCTCGGTTCACCGGACCTACGCCACCGCCGTCGCGGCCTTTCCACGAGTCAGGAAGGTGCTGTTCCAGCAGCTCAACATGCCGGACGACTCCTGGAACAAGAGCGGGCTGAACATTCCGCTCCGGCGCCCGTTCGAGATCTTCGTCCCGAACGTCTGCGCCATCGACATGGACACGACGGGCACCTGGCCGTTCGGGCGCCGTCTCGAAGACCAGGTTGCGACTCGCTTCCTGTCGCTGTTCCTCGACATGGAGGCCAAGTTCGGCGGCCGCAAGTATCACCTCGACCTGCTGAACGACCAGTCGTTGTGGGATGCGGCACCGATCGAGCCCAAGACCCCTCCGAATCCTCTCAGGAACGACAAGGAATTCCTCGACCGGTTTCCGTACCTGGCCGAGCCGTGGTGAGATGAACGGGCCGACCGACTTCGACCTCGAGCTCAGGCAGATCGACGAAGACATCTCCGCGCTCCGCCGCGGCACGTGTCCCGGCACCTCGACCGACGACGAACGGCTGACCAGATTCGCCTACCGCCTCTATCAGCGGGCCTCGCTGACGGGGAGCTTCGCCGAGCTCGAGAGCGCGGCGGCGGCCATCGACGGCGCGCTCGCGCAGGTGCGACACGGATCGGATCTCTACCTCTTGAAGGCGAACGTCGACTTCAAGTTTCACCGGCTGGCCGACGTGAGAGGTGATCTCGCAGCGTGTGCGACGCTTCGCGAGAGCACCCAGGGAAGGGCCTTGCAGGCCGACCTCGACGCCGAGGCGGGCCGGTACGACGCCGCGAGGACGGGATACGAGCACGTCATCCAGGACGACCCGACCTGGGACAATCTCGCGCGTCTCGCTCACCTGAAGGCGCAGATGGGTGACGTCGAGGGCGCCGATCGGCTCTACGGGGAGGCCGAAGACGAGCTCACGGCCAAGCAGATGCGGCACTACGCCTGGCTGGAGCTGCAGAGGGGACGCCTCGACCTCTCGCGGGGGCGGTTCGATGACGCGCGCGGGCACTACCAGCGAGGCGGCCGTGCCTACTCCGGGTACTGGCTCGTCGAGCAGCACATGGCGGAGCTGCTCGGCGCCCGGGGCGAGCTCGACGAAGCGGTTGCGCTGTACGAGCGGCTGGTCACCCTCGTGCCCAGAGCCGAATTCCAGCAGGCGCTGGGCGAGCTGTACGAGCTCACGCACCGGCCGGCGCAGGCCCAATCGTGGCTCGACAAGGCATGCGCTGCCTACCACGAGTCCGCCGCGCGGGGCGAAGTCCACTACTACCACCACCTCGCCGACTTCTACGCGGATGTGCGTCGGGACGGTGCCGAGGCGGTGAGGTGGGCACGGAAGGACGTCGAGCTGCGAGACAACTGCTCGACCCGGGCGGCGTTGGCGTGGTCGCTGTACCGGGCCGGGCAGTTCGCCGAGGCGCGCGATGCGATCGATCACGCGCTCGCGTCCGGCGCGAAGAACGCGCAGTTGTTCTCCCAGGCCGGGACGATCTACCGGGCCGCCGGCGAGAACGGCCGGAGCGACGAGTACCTCCGGATGGCCAGCGAGCTCAACCCGCAGCAGCAGAGTTTTCACACGTTCTCGTAGGCCCGGGTCACCCCGGCATGACGACGCTTCGAGCAGATCGGGTCGAGGAGGCGACGGCGATGTCCCAGTCCAGCTCGGATCCGGCATCCAGCGACGCGCGGATGGACCTTCTCCAGCTCTCGGGCGTTCTCCTCGAGGAATACGGGGAGCTGCGTAAGGCGTGGAAGCTCGACGGCGTGGAGGCTGCCGCGAACGAGGAAGGGCGGCTCAAGGCACTCTTCGAAGTTGCCCACAAGTCAGCCGACGGAAAACCGCTTTCCGCGCTCTGCCTCTCCGGCGGCGGCATCCGGAGTGCCACGTTCAACCTGGGCGTGATCCAGGCGCTCGCCGAGCGCGGGCTGCTGGAGCGATTCGACTATCTCTCCAGCGTCTCGGGTGGCGGCTACATCGCGAGCTGGCTCTCGGGATGGATCCACCGTGCCGGGGGGCTCGACAAGATCAGCGCGGATCTGAGGGGCCTTCGACAGGACGGGAATCCGATCGCGCCGGAGCCCCGCGCCATCAGGCACCTCCGCGAGTACAGCAACTACCTGACGCCACGGCTGGGTCTCCTGTCCGTCGACACGTGGACATCCGCGCTCATCATCCTGAGGAACCTCTTTCTGAACTGGCTCGTGCTCATCCCCATCCTGTCCGCGATCCTGGCCCTGCCATTGCTCGTCATCGCGCGGTGGGACTTCGCCGCCTGGTCCGCGTCGGGGCGGGGTCGGTTCTTCTTCTTCTCGGGGCTCGCGGCCGGAGGCGTCGGGCTCGTTTTCATGAATGCGCTCCGTGGCGTGAGGAGGCCCGAGACCACCGGCGACACCGATGGTGGAGCGACAGCCTCCGGCGACTGGACGCAGCGGTTCGTGTTTCTGGGCCTGGTGCCTCTCCTCGTGGGAGCGTCCTGCGTGGTGATGGCGCTCGGCTGGGGCGACATTCAGCCCTTCTCGACGTTCTGGACCGCGCTCCGGCCGAGCGTGCTGCTCGGGCTCGCCCTGCCGGTGATCGCGTTCCTCGTCTCGATCCCGGTCCAGCGAACGCTCGGAGTGGCACCGGCTGCCGTCGGCTGGGACCTCCTCGCTCTCCTCGGCGCCGGCGCCGCCGAGACCGCGATGTACGCGTGGATCCTCTCGCACTGGGCGGCTCCCGTGAGGGACTGGCCGCATTTCGGCTTCCTGATCGTTCTTCCCGTGCTGGTGCTCGTCCCGATGCTGCTCGGCAAATCCCTGTTCGTGGCCTTCGCCAGTGTGGCGGAGGGCAAGGCGCGCGAATCCCAGTTCGGAGATGCGCAGCGAGAGTGGTGGGCGCGCTGGTCGGCGTGGATATCCATCGCGCTCGTGGCCTGGATGGCGGCAAGCACGATCGTCTACCTCACCCCGTGGCTGGTCGGCATCGCTCGGAACCGGGTGGCGAGTGCGCTCAGCATGGCCGGTATCGGAACGACACTCCTCGGCGGCGCGATCAGTCTCCTCGGGAAGAGCGCCAAGACCCCGGCTCCCAACGGCAAGTCGGAACACCCATGGACGCAGCTCGGGATCAAACTCGGCGTCCCGGTGTTCTGCGCATTGGTTGCGATGCTTCTGTCGCTCGGAACCCAGGCGCTCATCGTTGCCATCAGGGGAGGCGATAGGCTTCCGATCGACGCCGTCGTGGCCCCGGGGCCCGTCGTCATCGGCACCGTGCTCGGGCTGGCGATGTTCGGCCTGACGATCGGATGGTTCGTGAACGTGAACCGGTTCTCGCTCCAGGCCTTCTATCGCAACCGTCTCGTTCGCTGCTATCTCGGCGCCAGCAACGTTCCCCATGTCGACGCGAACGGAAAGCAACACCTCGGCCGCATGCCCAACTTCTTCACGGGCTTCGATCCGAACGACAACATCCGCTTGCACAGGCTGCGTGCGAACCGGCCGCTCCCGGTCGTGAACATGACCTTGAACCTCGTCGGAGGTGCGAACCTCGCCTGGCAGGAGCGCAAAGCCGAAAGCTTCACGGCGTCCCCGCTTCATTGCGGGAACGCCGAGCTCGGCTACCGGCGGACCGAGGCCTACGGCGGCGACGAGGGAATCTCGCTCGGCACCGCCGTGTCCATCTCGGGCGCCGCGGCGAATCCCAACATGGGCTACAACTCTTCGCCCTCCGTGGCGCTCGTCATGGCGCTCTTCAACGCACGTCTCGGAGCCTGGCTCGGCAACCCCGGCCGCCCCGGCGACAAGGTGTTCCGCCACAGCGGCCCGGGCACGACCTCCCCCTACTGGATGCTGGCCGAGGCGTTCGGCAGGACGGACGACCGGCAATCGTACGTGAATCTCTCCGACGGCGGCCACTTCGACAATCTCGGGCTCTACGAGATGGTTCGCCGTCGCTGCCGGTTCATCCTCGTCTCCGACGCCGGCCAGGATATGGAATGCCGCTTCGCCGATCTCGGCAATGCCATTCGGAAGATCCGAATCGACCTGGGGATCGGCATCGAGTTCCCCATGGATGGAATTCACATCTACCCGCGGGTTCCGGGCGGCCCGAATCCGCGCGCCGGCTATTGTGCGATCGGCAGCATCAACTACCGTGACGTGGACGAGGGTGCGCCGCGCGGAATACTGGTCTATCTCAAGCCGGCGATCTGCGGCGGCTCCGAGCCCTACGACGTCTACAGCTACTCGCGGGCGTCGACCGAGTTTCCTCACGAGCCGACGACCGACCAGTGGTTCCGCGAGTCGCAGTTCGAGGCCTACCGCATGCTGGGCAAGACGGCGATGCTGGCGATCACCGAGAACGTCACGACCGACTCCCTGGACCAGGTTCTGGCCGCCATCCAGCACTATCTGGGGCGCACCGGACCGTCGGCCCCCGATGTCGTGACTGCCTGACCGTCGCCGTGGGCCAGCGGGTGGAGAGGGTCGGAGGCCGTAACAGGCCGTTTCCGGCACCCATTCCACGACCGCCTCCGGTCAGGTGAGCACGCGTGCGACCTCGAAGTGCATGCCGTCGCGACGCGAGAAGTGTCCGCCCCAGTAGAAGCCGTGTTCGTTGGCCATCGCGACCAGCTCGCGCACCGAGCCCTTCTCGCCGCGCAGCGCCGGCACCGTACCGCGTGCGTTCCATGCGACGTTGATGTCGAACGCCGTCCCCCACGCGTGATTCGACAGCGTCGTCCGGCTGCCGCGCACGAAGCGCGGCACGAAGCTCCCCGCCCAGGTGAGGATGCGATTGCCCAGCTTGGCCGCTTCCCACGCCGCGAAGAGCGCCTGCACTTGAGGGGCGACCAGGCGATGCACCCGGATCCTGCCGGTCTTCGGCGCACCCTCGAGCCCGATCAGCTGCGGCACCGTGACGATGACGACGTTGCGCGCCTCCCAGTCGCCGAGGATCCGGATGGCGTCACCGCCCGGCACGGGAGTGAACTTGAAGGTGCCGAATATCTGGCCCCGCTCGAGGTTCGAGATCAGCGGCTTGAACGCCGGCGGCGCCGGCCAGTCGGGTCCCGACGTCCCGCCGAGCGGATCGGTGAAGCCGAGGTCGAGGCCTGTCTGCAAGGCTGCCGCGAGGGTTTGCGGACCGACCATGCCGTCGCCCGTGAGCTTTCGCTTCCTCTGGAAGACCTTGGTCGCCGCCTCGGTGAGCGGCCCGAACACACCGTCGACACTGCCCTCGAGCAGCTCCTGCCCGAGGAGGAAGTGCTGCCAGCGGCGCACGTCCTCGCCTTCACTGCCTCTGCGCAGGATCTCCATGTCTCCTCCTCTCGTGGGCGCGCGGCGGGCGCACGCGGGGCGTGGTGAAGCATCCTCGTAGTGGGCGGCGGGTATCGCGGTCAACTTGCGATCTTCTCGCTGCGACGACGACCGAATGGGTCGCACGTTTCTCCCAAACTTCGACCCGCAGGTGCGACCGTTCGTTGGACAGCATGGCCGCGCCCGTCGCGAGAGGTGTGGCAATGAGTGGCCAGTGAATCTCGCCACCCGGCTCTGGCGAGACGGGTCAGCCGCGCGCGATCGCGGCCGCCTGTTCCAGGCTGATGCCATTGACGAGCGGATCAGCGTGGCGGTGCGCCAGCTGCCAGTCGGATCCTTCACGGCGAAAGACCAGGGTGACGCGCAGCGACCAGTCCTGGTCCGGTAGACCACCGACTTCGCCATGCTGCCGTTCGATGATCGCAAGAACCACCATGTCGCCCGAGACGTAGGATTGCACCAGCTCCAGCTCCGACGTGCCGGCCCTGAAGTAGCGCGCAAGCTCGGCCAAGCGCTCGCTGGAGTCGTCGAAGCCGCGCGTGGGCGCTCCGCCGAAGGGCGCCATGAGCGTGTAATCGTCCGCGTGGGTGATCAGCGTGGCGTATCGGCGCATGTCTCCGCGCATGAACGCCGCGTTGGCTTCCTCGGTGCGCCGGATGAGTGCGGTAAGCTCGTCGTCGGTGATGGTTCCTTGCGCCATGGCCGCATCCTCCTGATGAGTAGACATTCACCACAGAACCGCAAGGGCGGCGTCGCGACGGTCATCGGCGGGTGGGCAAGGTGCGTGCGTCGCTCATCCTCGTGGATGGGTCGGACCTGACCGCGGACACGAGGGCCAGGACCAGAACGCTCGTGAGACGGGTGACGCCGGATCCCTGCTGCAACCACCATGCGATGGTGCCTCGAGCTCGCCCGATCGCCAAGCGGCACGCTCGATCTCATCGGGTGTGCCCGAGCGCGATGGCCTGTCGTTCTCCTGGCGCGACACGGCGATCCCGGCCGCCGGCTCTGCTGATCCGGCCACGAGGACCGTCGTCCGCGGCTGCGTGTACGCGAGCGCCGACCTTGGGCTCGACGCCCTCGCCCCCGCCGCCCGCACGCGCGCGCGTTCGGGTCCGCCGGAAGGCCACTCTCAGCTGCATGAAAGCCGAGCGCGCCCCGGCCGCCCGCGCATCGCGCACGTCCAGCGGACCGCGCGGGCGAACCGGGCTGTCTCAACGATCGGCGCGTGCTACGACAGTCGCCGTCGTGGGCGCCGGTCGGCACGCGCGCGCTCGGCGCAGGGCGAGCGTGGCGGCTCTGGCAGTGGCGATGGTCGCCGTCGCGGTGCCGACCTCGTCTCAACGAAGACCGAAGCCCGCGCCGTGTCCCGATCAAGGGTACGTGGTGTCCGGCGGGGTGTTCGGGGCACCCGACGCAACGCTCACCGTCCAGGGCCGGATGGTGTCGATCGACGGTGTCTGCCCTCCCATCCGCGGCCGCGTGAAGGCGACACGGAAGGGGACGCGGGTGATCGCCGGCTGGAAGGCCTGCGGCGAGGAGCGCCGGGTTCGGTTGCGCGGCCGGATCGACGTCGAGTGCGCGCTGTTCACCGGCACGATCGCTGCGCGCCGGCGCGGTCGCGTGTCGATCGTCGCCGCTCCGCCACCACCTGCGAGCGGGACGACCGTTGCCCCGACGTCGACGACCGCGCCGCCGGTCTCCAGCTCCACCTCGACCACCACGCCCGCCCCCGGCACGCCGACGACGACGGTCATGACGACCTCCACCTCGACGACGATGCCTGCGCGCGTCGCCTGCGACGAGCAGAGCCTGCGCCAGGCCGTCGCCGTCGGCGGTGCCATCGTGCTCGACTGCGATGCCGTGACGATCCCGATCGCCGCCGCGTTGGTCGTGCCGGCCGGTGTCGCCGCATCGATCGCGTCGCGCGGGCCTGGCACGGTCGTGCTCAACGGTTCGGGCGAGACACGGCTGTTCGTGGTGGCCGGCACGCTCGAGCTTGCCGATCTCGTCGTGGAGGACTTCGCCGCCGAGGGCGAGCTCGGGGACGACGGCGTCGCGGCAGCCGATGGTACCGATGGCCTGAACGGCGCCGACGGCGGCCCGGGCGAGAACGGGACCAAGGGGGAGAATGGGCTCGCCGCCGGCACGCCGGAGACCGCGGGCGGCGGCGAGACCGCCCGTGGCGGCGCCATCCTGATCGCGTCCGGGGGCGTGGTCCGACTGACGCGAGTCGTCTTCCGTCTGAACCTGGTCTTCGGGGGGTATGGCGGCGACGGTGCGTTCTGCAACGGCCCGCCGGACGGGTTCGGCTGCGGCGACGGTGGCATCGGTGGCGACGGCGGTGCCGGCGGTGCCCTCGCCGCAGGAGTGCCCGGAAGCGGCGGAAACGGCGGCGTCGGCGGGCTCGGGGGGGCCGGGGCGAGCGGTTCGTCCGGCGGCCGCGGCGGCAACGGGGAGGGCGGCGCCATCTACAACGCGGGCACGCTCGAGATCGCGGACAGCACGTTCGACCGCAACGAGGCGATCGGTGGCTTTGGTGGGATCGCCGAGTTCGGCCGCGATGGCGGCGCCGGTGGATTCGGGGGCGACGGGGGCGACGCGGACGAGGCCGGAGGCGACGGGGGCGCCGGAGGACACGGCGGTGATGCTGGCGCCGGCGGCCAGGGCGGGCCCGCCGGCCATGCCCTCGGCGGCGCGATCCACAACGCCGCTGGCGGAGCGCTCGCCATCACGCGTACCGTATTCATGGAAAACGTCGCGACCGGTGGTGACGGCGGCGACGGCGGCGACAGCGGCTTCTGCGACAACGGCGGCGACGGCGGCGTGCCTGGCGTGGCGCGTGACGACCCGGCCGGAAACGGGACCGGCGGCGCGGGCGGGAACGGCGGTGCCGGCGGCGACGGCGGCGCGGCGGGCAACGGTGGCGACGCCCTCGGCGGCGCGATCTACAACGCCGGCACGTTGATGATCGATGCCTCGGTCGTGTTCGTCGGGAACGACGTCGTCGGTGGTCTCAGCGTGCCCGAGACTCCGGACTGCCTGGGCGGCGGCCCGTGTCCCGGACTTGCCGACGTGGGCTGCGACGGCGGCCTCGCGGGCGACGGCGCGAGCGATGGGGACCCCGGCGCGGACGGCACGGAAGGCGCTCCCGGCACACCGCCGACGACCGGCGGCCCGGACGTGGGACCGTAGAGACTGCGGCGCTCGCGAACGGTTCCACTCGCGCCGCTCCTCCCGGGTTCTGGCCTGCTCGCCGGCACTGCGATGAGCCAGCGCGACCCGAATCGCGGCCCGCGATCGGCCCCGCCGCCTCACGCGTAGCTCGGTCGAGTCCAGCAGCACGCGCCGGCGGCGGAGATGCCCCGGTCCCTCCGCGGAGCCATGCCGGCGTCCCGGTCACACGAAGAAA
The DNA here is from genome assembly GCA_963815115.1 of uncultured delta proteobacterium. Lineage (GTDB taxonomy): Bacteria > Desulfobacterota > Binatia > DP-6 > DP-6 > CAVQLX01. The sequence continues at coordinate 1,902,963 of CAWFFN010000009.1, forward strand.
CGAAAGGGGTGCATCGACGCCCCGGGAGGAAAGACCACAACCAGGCCGACGCCGAGATCCCGGCCGGAGCCACCGCCAACCAGAGCCTCGACAACGCCGACACCATCCTCGGCGGTCGGGGCGACGACATCCTGATCGGGATGCTGGGCAGCGACGTGCTGCTCGGCGGCCCCGGCGACGACGTCATGATCGGCGGCATCGAGGGCGGCAGCCGCCCCAACCAGGACGTCCAGATCGGCGACACGGGCAACGACATCGCGCTCTGGCAGGCCGGCGACGGCAGCGACCTCTTCGACGGCGGCCCCGGTCCGCGCGACACGCTCATCTTCGGCACCATCGACCGCGACGCCAACAACGTCCCTGTCCTCTCGCCGGTGGACGGCCGTCACGCCGAGACCGGGCTCCCCACGGCCAACGTGAGCGGCCAGGGCGGCTTCTGCCGGCTCGAGGCGGTCGCCGATCCGGCGGCCCGCGGCTTCGAGTTCCTGGTGCGCTTCTTCTCGCGCGCAACGGGGAATCTACTCGTCACCGTCCGCACACACGACGTGGAGCAGGTATTCTGCACCACCGAGGCGGGCGGCGGCGTCACCTTCGCCGACCTGACCAAGCCCAACCCGGACTTTGTCGAGATCCCGCTCGCCGCGGTGCGGGACGTCAACTCCGACGTCGCACGCATGATTCGCTGAACCCCTCTTCTCGGTTCAGCGTCCGGCGCGGGCCGCGTCCCCTGTACGGGGGGCGCGGCCCGCGCGCGTCTGGCGAACGGCCGCCCGGTAGCGGCCGCTACCTGCGAGGTAGCGCCTCCCCGGCAGGGACGAGACGCACGCTCGTCTCGACGCGTCATCGGCTCTCGGGGGAGGTTCCATGGGACATGGCCGGTTGCACGGGCGGACGAAGGGGCCGCCACGCCTGGGGCGAATGCCGGCATGGGTCTGCTCGAGGTGAAGATCCAGGGGAAGGTCGGTCCCGGGGAGCAGCCGCTCGTGCTGGTCGTGCCGCCGAACCCGGGCACCGGCGCGACCGCGCTCCTGCGGGTCAACGGCGGCCCCGAGTACTGCATCGGCTTCGGCGGCGCCGCGGGTGGCCAGATCGCCGACAAGGGCGCGACGTCGTTCAAGGTGACGAAGCCGACGGCGCAGGCCTGCTCCTCCCCCGGGGACTGATCTCACTCCGACGAGGTAGCGGCCCGCTACCTCGAAGGTGGCGCCCATCAGGAGAGAGCTCCGCGCGACACGTGCGGGCAGGGCAACGGAACTCCAAGGAGGCAAGATGACAGCACGGAATCTTCTCTGGCTGGTGCTCGGTGCCGTCGGGGTGCCGCTCCTCATCGAGGGCAACTACGGGTGCGGCTTTCACTCCCAGGCGTCGGCGCCGGTCGACGACAACGCCTACACCTGCGGATGCCGCTGCGATGCTGCCCCCGTCACGAAGACGGTGACGATCGTCGCGAACACCGACGATGCCGAGCAGGACGGCGCCAACGTCCGCCTCGGGGGCAACGACCTGCACATCGGGCCCGAGATCGTCGGCCTGCGCTTCGTCAACGTCGGGCTCCCCAAGGACGCGACGATCGTGAGCGCCGCCGTGCAGTTCACGGCCAGCGCGAACGACATCGACCCGACTACCGTGGCGATCGTCGCGGAGCTCGACACCAACGCGGCGACGTTCAGCAACACCGACAACGACATCAGCAACCGGCCCCGCACCCTGGCCGCGGTGCCGTGGTCGCCCGGCCCCTGGGCCAACAACGAGACAGGACCGGCCGAGCGGACGCCCGATCTGTCCCCGCTGCTCGCGGAGCTCGTGAGCCAGGCGGGCTGGTCGGGGAATAGCCCCGTGGTGCTGCGCTTCGAGGCGGGCACCGGCCAGCGTCGAGCGGTCGCGTTCTCGGGAGATCCGAGGCATGCCGCCGTGCTCCAGGTGACGTTCACGGCGCCGCTCAGCATCGACGTGCCCGTGTGCGCGACGCCGGACATCGTGGCGCAGAACGATGACAGCGGCGTGCTCCCGCAGGCGGTGGCCGACGCGGACTGCCGCGGCCGCGTGACCGACAACCTGAAGGCGCTGGGCGGCGCTTGCGGCTATCCAACGGCGTCCTGCACCTGCGGACTCGTGATCCCGGACCAGGGCGACGCCACCTTCGACCGCGACGTGTGCGAGGGCGCGTCCTGTGGCGCAGTTCCCGTGGACGCCACGTGCTCCAACTTCGACCCGAACGGCTTCGGGGACTGCATCCGCGGCGGCGGCACCGAGGCGAGCTGCGCGCACTTCATCGCGGCGAACAGCGCGGCGGGCAGCACGCAGGTCTGCCTCGCGACCGAGCACGACTCCCGGCATGGCGGCCCGGGTCTTCGGCAACCACAGCACCTGCGACGTCAGCGGGTCGAGCCACATCCAGGTCGGCGACCGCGAGCCGAAGCACGATCCGCACACGACCGGCACCGTGGACATCCTCGGGGACCCGTGCCCGGGCGGCGGGTGCGCCGTCGGCGCCTCCCTCGGGCTCGCGATGGCGCCGATCACGTTCTCGGTCCATTTCGCCTCCGATCCGACGTTCTTCGACCTGAGCGCGTCCGGTGACACCTCCCTCACGACGCTCAGCGGTGTCGACGCCGTCTTCGCGGAGGGCACGGTCCGTGGCACCGGGAACGGGCGGCGCGGGGACGACGGGCTCGCCGTCAATGCGCTGAACCAGGCACCGCTCACGCTCGGCATCGACTGGGCGGCGCACCGTGTGCGACCTGAACGGCAACCTCGCCTCGACCGTCGACGGCGAGAACTCCCGTCGGCACCTGCGACGGGGACCACCGCACGATATGCACGGCGGACTCGCCCGATTGCGACGATGCGGGTGGCCCCTGCGTCTTCCCGGACCACGACGACGAGCCGATGACCGTCGACGTCGCGCTCGCCGGCTCGCTCGTGAACCAGCCGCCCATCGCGACGGCGGGCGCGGACCAGACCGTCGAGTGCACGTCGACCGCCGGCGCGTCCTTCACGCTCAACGGCAGCGCCACCGACCCCGACCAGAACGCCACGCTCGCCAGCTGGCGCGCGGGCAGCCGGATCGGTCCCGAGGTCGGCCAGACGCTGGTGTCCCAGCAGACGCTCGGCGTCGGGACCCAGCAGACGTATGTCCTGCGCGTCATCGACACGTTCGCCCAGGCCGACGAGGACGTGACTCACGTCGCCGTCGTCGACACGACGCCGCCGAACCTGTCGGTGAGCGTGTCTCCGGCAACCCTCCACCCCCCGAACCACAAGCTGATCCCGATCACCGCGACGATCGTGGCCACCGACACCTGCGACGCCAGCCCGCTCGTCCGCCTCGTCTCGATCACGAGCAACGAGTCCGACAACGGCGGCGGCGACGGCAACACGACCGACGACATCCAGGGCGCGTCGTTCGGCACGGACGACCGCGAGTTCCAGCTCCGGAGCGAGCGCAGCGGCAAGGGTCAGGGACGCGTCTACACGATCACCTACTCGGCGACCGACGCGAGTGGCAACACCACGGTGCGCCAGGCGACCGTGACGGTCCCGCACTGACGGAAGCAGGGGCGGCGGCGGCGGTTCGCCGCCGCCGCCCCGTCTCTTCACGCCGGGCGGCGAACTCGCATGAGCAGAGCGATGCCGATGCCCGCGAGTACGATGCAGCCGTATTGCGCCATCGTGAGCCCGAGGTAGCGGGCGTCGGCGCCCGGAAGGTCGCTCTGGCGCAGGAAGTCCAGAAGGAAGCGGGCCGGCGCATACAGGAGCGCGAGGACCGCGACGCTGGTGCCGGGCGGCCGGGGGCGGCGATTGAGAACGGCGACGGCCGGCACCAGGACGACGACCGTATAGAGGAGCTCGTAGAGTCCGAGGTCGTGGCGGGGGCCGTCGGGAAAACGGACCGCGAGCAGGAACTCGCTCGGTCTCCCGACGTGGTCGTGCACGAGCGTGCAGCCGAGCCGGCCGAAGACCCATCCGACGACGAGGCTCTGCGCGAGGAGGTCGGCCATCGGCAGCCACGAGCGCCGCGCGCGGCCGTAGTAGAGGGTGAGGCCGAGCAACGCCCCGGCGAGGCCACCGAACGAGCTCATCCCGTTCCAGAACTCGAGCAGCACCCGCGGGCGCCAGCCGCCGGTTCCTCCTGCCTGCAGCAGGGCGACCAGGTGCGACAGGACCAGCCCCGGCACGACCGCGCTCAGGATCGCGGCGGGGATCTCGCGTTCGGAAACGCGCATCCGGCGCGCGTGCCGTTCCGCGAACCACGCGCCGGCGAAGATGCCGAGCGCGACGAGGGTTCCGAAGGCGGAGAGCGAGCGGCCTCCGCCGAGCGGGATCTCGCGGAGCTCGAAGTAGGGGATCATGCGGCGAGAGGCAGGGCGCCGAACCATGCCCGGAAGTCTGCTAGCCCGGGCCGAAGCACTTTTAAAGCCAGCAGGAACGCGGCCACTGCGCCCCAACCACGAGTTTCCGCAGGCGTTTCGCCGTGCTCTGCCTCGACAACGGTTGTCGCCGTGGGCGCGTATCAATGGGATCAAGGAGGAACCTTCCATTGATGTCGTGCGACGCCTTCATCGACCTGCTCCTCGAGCACTGGCCCCGGATCGCTTCCGTGGCGTGGGACGGCTGGCTGGTCCACGGCCGCGGCACGGTGACGATCGAGGACGGGATCGTCCCCCTGGTCCTGGCCTACCGGCCGGGTGCTCCCTGCCCGTGCTGTGCCGGGGCGGTCGAAACCTACGATCCGGAGACGCAGGCCGTGGTGGCCGTTCTGCGCGACGGCGGACGGGTCGGCTGGCTCCAGACGCTCGGCGGGGAGCCCACGCCCGCGGCGTCGGAAGCCTTCCCGCCGGCGGCCGGCGAGGTGACGGTGCACTGATGCCGGCGACGTTGAGCAAGTCGAAGTATGTCGCAGGCCTCCAGTGCCCGCGCCGTCTCTGGCTCTCCCGCCACGCGCCGGAGCTCGGCACGCCTCCGACGGCGAGCCTCCTCGCCGTCTTCGACCAGGGCGCCGAGATCGGCCGGCGCGCGCGGGAACTGATCGCCGATGGCGTACTGGTCGACGAGGAAGCCTGGGAGCACGGCCAGGCGATGGCCCGCACCCGCCAGCTGATGGCCGACCACAACGTCGGCGCCATCTTCGAGGCCGCGTTCGAGCATGCCGGGGTGCGGGTCCGCGTCGATGTCCTCGAGCGCCTCGGCCCGCGAAGCTGGGGGATGCGCGAGGTGAAGCAGGGCTCGTCGGTAAAGGACCACTACCTGGACGACGCGGCGGTGCAGCGCTTCGTCGTCGAGGGGGCAGGGGTGCGACTGCGCTCGGTCGAGATCATGCACGTCTGTCGCGACTACGTCCGCGGCGACGACGGCATCGACTGGCGGCGGTTCTTCCGGTGCGCCGATGTGGCCGCGGAGACGGCGTCACTGCTTCCCGACGTACCGGCGCGGGTGCGGGACCTCCTGCGAGTGCTCCGGAAGCGCAGCGCGCCCGAGGTGGAGCCCTCGCCGCACTGCTCGGACCCGTACAAGTGCGAGTTCTGGGCTCACTGCACGGCCGCCAAGCCGGTCGACTGGGTCGTCGGCGGCCTACCCGGGCTGAATCGCGAGCGCCTCGAGGGGCTCCGTGCCGCCGGCGTCGAGCGCATCGGCGACATTCCCGAGGAGTTCCGGCTCGGACCGGCCCAGGCTCGCACGCGCGCCGCCTGGCTGGCCGGCGGCCTCTACCTGGAGCCGGGGCTCGCGGCCGCGCTCCGGCGGACCGGGCCGCCCGCAGACTATCTCGACTTCGAGACCGCGTTCCCCGCGATCCCGCTCTACGCCGGCCTGCGGCCGTACGACCAGGTCCCGTTCCAGTGGTCGCTACACCGCGTGGACACGACCGGTCGCGTGCTGCACCGCGAGTTCCTGGCCGGTGGCCGCACGGATCCGCGGCCGGAGTTCGCGCGCACGCTGCTGGCTGCGCTCCGCCACCGTCGCGCGCCGATCCTCGTGTGGTCGGGCTTCGAGTCCAACCGGCTGGCAGATCTCGCCGCGACGCTGCCCGAGCATGCCGCCGATCTCGCCGCCGTACGGTCGCGGCTGGTCGACCTGCTTCCCATCGTGCGCGGGCACGTCGCCCACCCGGAGTTCGGCGGGTCGTTCGGGCTCAAGCAGGTGGCGCCCGTGCTCGCGCCATCGATCGGCTATGACGACCTCGGCGGCGTGAGCGACGGCGGCGAGGCATCGTCGGCGCTGGTCAGCCTCGCGCTGGGGGCGTCCGAGTCGGAAGAGGAAGAGGTTGCGCTGCGCCACGCGCTCCTCGAGTACTGCCGGCGAGACACGCTCGCGCTGGTGGAGGTGCATCGCGCGCTGGGGCGGCTGCGGCCGGGGCCCACGCAGGGCGTGATCAAGGGCACGGCCTTGGATGGGTAGCCTTGTGCAAACCCAGGTCGCTGATCATTCATTGCTCTGGGCGGGCGAGAAACTCCGTGAGACCGTCCTGTTCGATCACCTGAGTCACAGACTCCAGGTCCATGACCCATGGCAACGCCGACCTGCACCAGTATTGCCGACGCGGCGGCAGCTGAGCTCGCTGTCGTATCGTTCCGAGCCGAAGCACAAAGAAGGGGGGAGCTGCCGGCACCGCGGAGTAGATCGGCGTTCCGCATTCGGGGCAGAACGCCTGAGCGCGCTCGCGGCCGCTGGCAGCACGTTTGATGTAGACCTTGGGTTCGCCGGTACGTAGCTCGAACAGGTCCTTCGCCGCCGGCACAAACGTACGAAACGCGCTTCCGGACAACGCTTGGCAATCTGTGCAATGGCAAATCGCCACGGTTCCGGGATCCACGCTCGCCTCGTAGGTGATGTAGCCGCAGTGACACGCGCCTTCGATCTTCATGGTTGCTCCTGCAGGCATCGTCCGGCGGCCTAACGCCCATCGAAGGCTCGCCGTTACCGTCATCTCACGGTTGTCCGGCGGTTGACCACGCCCCGATCTCCGAGCGGCCGATGATCACGCTGCCGTTCGCGTTCACCTCCCGGCGCAAGCGCTCGGTCAAGGTTGTCGCCTCGACCTCCGCGGCCGTGGCGACACCCAGCTGCTCCATCGCCGGCAGCAGACTGCGAATGAGCTCGGTGAAGGCCTCCAACCAATCCATACACCCCGCGCCGCCGCCGATGCATGTCTGCATTCGCATGGACGGCGCCGGCAGGCCCGCATCGACGAACGCCCGATGCAGCCGAACGCCCATGCCCGTGTCGGGGGTGCCAGACAGACGGAGCGTCTCGGCGAACCACTGGCGGCAGCGCTCGTAGGTCGGCGCCGGCGGAACCGATCGCGTGTAGTCCCACTCCGGTTCATGGAAGACGATCGTGCCACCTGGGCGCAGGTGCCGCGCAAGCTTGCGCACCATCGCCGCGGGGTCGGCTTGAAAAGGTCCCTTTCCTATACACCGGCGAATTCCCCGAAGTGCCTCGAGTGCGACGAAATTCGGCCGCGGCCGATTCTCCTCGAGCAGCCTACGCCCGCGATCAGCGGCCCGCGAAACAGGGCGCGAAGCCCGCAGCGAGGCGGTCCGCCGCATCGCGTTGTTGGGCGCCGCATGGCAAGACTGGCATCCGAATTTGGCAGGCGCGGAGGCGCGGTGTGCTGCTGCATTTCGGGCCGGGCTTTGCCGATTTTCCGGCGTCGCTCAGGTGAAATCGTCGGGCGACAGCTCAATTGGCCTGCCGTGCGGCGTGCGGCCGGCGGCGCGGTCCCAGGCGTCGCGGTAGCGCGCTAGCGTCTCTCCGCTCACGACTCCCTTCTCCGCCACCAGGCGTTCGAGGGTAGCGAGCCAGTGCCGGTAGTAGGTCTCGCCGATATCCGGATCGCCGGCAGCCTGCGCACGCTTGATCTCGTCTGCCAGGGTCGCTGCCCACTCGCTCCACGTGAAGAGGCCACGCTGATGCAGAGTCAGCGCCATGGCGAAGGCCTGCGCCTCCCACGGCTCGCGGAACACCGGCCCCTGCTCGTCGCGCGGGATGCTGGGGACGGCCTCGGTGGCGCGGCGCGCCGCGGCCGGATCGAGCGTCATGTCAGGTTAGCTCCAGGTACGGCTCGAAGGCCTCGACCGATACCGTAAGGGTCGGGTCGGCATTCGCCCCCCAGAGCTGGCGGCCGTCGAACACCACGGTGTAGAGCCACTGTGGATTCTCGCCCCCGCCGGTCGTGACGGAGTCAGGGAAAACATGGCAACCGCGGATCGCCTCGATCACCCCTTCACGGCCACGCGCGTAGCGCGGCAGGCGCGTGTGGCTCGGCGGGTTGATGTTCTTCGTGCGCACCCGGTCGCCCGGCTTGAACCGGGCCTGCTGGCCGGGCGGGCGGCTGAAGGAGCCGCGCGTGAACGCGTGGCCGATATCGTTCTTCGTCATGACCCGCTCGACGCGCTTGCCCGGACGGAGGGCGTGGCCTGCGGCGATCTCATCGGCATCGATCAGCCCTTGCTCGAGGGCGTTGCGCTCCATTCCCAGGGCCCACCGATGATAGTAGGTCGCCGAGAGGTAGACGCCGGCGGGCAGCCGTTCCTGCGCGTCGCGCGACATGTCGATGTTCCACGCGCGCGTGAACCTCATGGCCCGCTGCATGGCCAGCACGCGCCCCTCCCAGGGGGCGTGGAACGGGGGCTCGTTCGGGTCGGGCTCGACCTTGCCGAACCCGTGCATGCCCCCCACGTCGTGCACGCCGTTCACGACGAGATCTCCCCGGGCCGCCTGGGCAGACCGGTGCCGATCATGCAGTCGCGAGTGACGAGGGAGGCCAGGCGCTCCTCGCTCCAACCCTCGGTGCCGGCCGGGCGCAGCGGCACCACGATGAAGCGGGTCTCGGCGGTCGAGTCCCACACGCGGATATCGGTGTTCGCCGGCAGCGTGACGCCGAAGTCGGCGAGCACGCCGCGCGGGTCCATGACGGCGCGCGAGCGGTAGGGCGCCGACTTGTACCAGACCGGGGGCAGGCCGAGCACCTCCCACGGGTAGCAGGAGCACAGCGTGCAGACGACCATGTTATAGCGCCCGGGCGTGTTCTCGACCGCGATCAGGTGGTCGCCCACGCGTCCGAATACGCCGAGCGCAGCGATCGCCCTCGTCGCATCCGCCAGCAGCGCGACCTTGAACTCGGGATCGACCCAGGCCCTAGCGATGACGCGAGCCCCGATGTGGGGGCCAGTCTTGGTCTGGTAGTGCTCGACGATGAGGTCGAGGACGGCCGGATCGACGTAGCCCTTCTCGGTCAGGATGGTCTCCAGGGCGCGCACCCGGAGCTCCGTCTCCGACAGCTCGGAGCCGTGGTCGTAGTCGGCCGTGCTCATGGACGAAATCTAGCTCAGCCGTCCGCCCAAGTGTAGTCGCTCGACTCCGCGATGGTGTCGCCGCTGCCGGATGTGGCAAGTGTGCGTTCCCGACGCATTGCCCGCCAGGCTCACCTCCGCTTGGTGATCAGTCGCCGGCGAGCGCGACGGAGGTACCACGACGTGGACGGCGTGCTGCGCGTCCAGGACCTGGTGGTAGAGGTGTCACGACGCGTCCGCGGCCGCTCTCCCGGAACTCTCCCGACGCTGCGCCAGCAGCGAGCGCGTCTTGAAGGCCTCCGGGGTGAGGCCGATGTCCATGGCGCCCGCCTCGAGCCACACCTGCTCGCCCTGCATCACGCTCGCCGCGACGCGGTTCTTGCCGGCGTCCTCGTTGCTCCAGAGATCGCGGAACAGCCTGCGGACCTTGCGGCTGGCCGTGCGGCAGAAGAGGTCGGCCAGCTCGAGCGCTCCCTCCGCATCGGGGTCGCGGGCATCGAGCATCTGGCGCGTCCGCGAGATCGTCGCTGCCATCGCGAAGAGCTCCATCACCACGTCCACGCAGCGGAAGAGGAACCCCTGCTTCCGCTCCATCTTCGCCTGGTAGACGGCCATGCCGTGGAAGCTCTCGCGGGCGAGCTTGCGGCAGCTCTGCTCGACGAAGCGGAGATGCGGCGCGAGCCGCCCCCAGTCGCGATAGCGCGAGTGTGCGGTGAGCCCCTTCAGCCACAGCGGGGGGTACCACCGCGCGTAGTGGCCGAGGATGCCGGGGAGCGCGGCCAGCATCTCGCGCCTGCCCTTGCTCGGGTCGATCATCGTCCCCGCGACCTGGAGGTGCTTGTCGACCGCCTCCCGCGCCATGAAGAGATGCATGATCTCGCTCGAACCCTCGAAGATCAGGTTGATGCGCACGTCTCGCATGACCCGCTCGACGGGAATCGGGAACTCGCCGCGCGCCGCGAGGGAGCGCTCGGTCTCGTAGCCGCGGCCACCCCGGATCTGCAGGGTGGTGTCGATCATCTCCCAGGCGCGGACGGTGTTCCACTCCTTGGCCGCCGCGGCCTCGAGCCGGATGTCGTAGCCGCCGCGATCCGCCATCGCGCTCGCGAGCTTCGAGACCGAGTCCATCGCGAAGGTGGTCGCGGCCATGTCGGCGATGTGGTGCGCGATGGCCTCGTGCTTCCAGATCGGCACGCCCCACTGCTTGCGCTCGTTCGACCAGCCGCGGCAGATCTCGAGACACTGCTTGGCGACGCCGGCGCACGTGGCGGGCAGGGTCAGACGTCCCGTGTTGAGCGTGACGAGCGCGATCTTGAGGCCCTTGCCCTCCTCGCCGATCAGGTTCATGCGCGGCACGCGCACGTCCTGGAAGCTGATGACGCCATTGGCGAGCGCCTTGAGACCCATGAAGCGGCAGCGGTGCTCGACCTTCACGCCCGGCCAGTCGGTCTCAACGACGAAGCAGCTGATCTTCTTCGTCTTGGGGTCGCGCGCCATCACGACGAGCAGCTCGGCCAACGTGCCGTTCGTGCACCAGAGCTTCTCACCGTTCAGGACGAAGGTGTCCCCGTCGCGTTCCGCGGTGGTCGAGAGGCTCGCGGGATCCGAGCCGACGTGCGGCTCGGTGAGTGCGAACGCCGAGATGGCACCCGCCGCGCAACGCGGCAGGTACTTCCGTTTCTGCGCGTCGGTGCCGAAGAGCTTGAGCGGCTGGGGGACGCCGATCGACTGGTGCGCGGAGAGCAGCGCGCTGATGTTCGAATCGTAGCTCCCCACCATCTGCATGATGGTCGTGTACTCGCTCACGCTGAACCCGAGGCCGCCGTACTCCCTGGGGATCTTGATCCCGAAGGCGCCGAGCCGACGGAGGCCGTCCACGACCTCCGAGGGGTACTCGCCGGTCTCATCGATCGCGACGGGGTCGACCTTCTCCCGGAGGAATCGCCGGAGCTCGTCGTAGAACGTCCTGAACTCGGGCCGCTCTTCCGCGGTCGCCGGGAAGGGATGGACGTGGTCGAGGAGGAAGTTCCCGAGGAACAGCTCGCGGAGAAACGTTCGCCCCGACCACTCCTTCTCGCGGGACTCCTCCGCGATCTTGCGGGATTCCTGCTCGCTGGTGGCTCGTGCCTCGGCGGTAGTCACGGCGGGTACCTCCTCGTCGGGTTTCGGCTGGTCGTCGCGTCGGTCCGGCGCCGGCATCTTAGCGTCACTGCCACGCGCGAGGGTACCGTGCCCCAGCGGCTCTTTCGTAGCCCACAAGCATTGCTCCTTCGGCGTCTCCCACGCCCACCATCCGAGAGGTCCAGACGTCGCGTGTTCTGCAGGCGCTCCCCGGCGAGCGCGCGCTGGAAGAGCTCGTCCGGCGCCTCCGACGGCGCTGCGGTCGGGGGAGGCACGCGGACCCGGGCGCCTCAGCCCGTCCGGGCGCGCGCTGCCGCCGCGCCGGTACGCGCGGCGCGGACCGGCCGCCGTGACGCACCCGCCGATTCGGCCGCAGTCGTCTCGGCGGCGGCGGCGCGCAGCTCCTGGAAGGCGGCCTCGGTCGCCTTCACCACCTCGTGCAGATCGGGGATCAGGTCCCAGTCGGCGGTGAAGCCCCAGCAGAGCTTGCCGGCATAGCTGAACAGCACGATGCCGAGACCGAGATAGTCGGTCAGCGGCACCTGGCCGAAGTTGTCGAGCATGCGCGCACCGAGCATGTAGAGTGGCACCTGCGGACCTGGGACGTTCGTCACCACGAGGTTGAACGGCAGGCGGCGCGTCACCATGCGCGCCCCGAGCGACAGCAGCGTGGACGGGGTCCACGACATCACCTGCGTGAGCATCTCGGCGCCGAGCGCCTGCTTGCTCTCCTTCAGACGCGTCGTGGCCTCGCGGATCGCCTCCAGACGGCGGCGCGGGTCGCGCTCGGCGATGGGCAGGTCGACCACCCACGCCGACACGCGGTTCCCCATCGTGCCCCGTTCCTCGCTGGTGCGTACGCTCACCGGCGCCATGACGCGGAAGTCGAGACCCTCGACGTTCACGCGGCGATCCTCCAGGAAGCGCTGTATCGCGCCCGTCACGGTGGTGAGCACGATGTCGTTCAGCGTGCCGCCGAGGCGGTTCTTGACCTCCTTCACCTCGTCGAGGCTCATCTCCAGCCAGTCGAGGCGGCGGTGCGTGCCGATCGGCTGGTTGAGCGGCGTGTCCGACACCGTGCGCAGGCCGGACCACACCGTGTCGCGCACCGCGCGCAGCATCGCCCGGATATCGGACCGTGGATCCTGCGCGCGCCTGATCGACTGGCGGAGCGTCGACAGGGTCTCGAGCGGCAGCGAGGCGCGGCGGACCGTCTCGGCGCGCAGCAGCTCCCACGTCGTCGGCACCGGGCGCGGAATCCAGCGCGGCGTGGGGTCGATGGTGTTCGTGGACTCGGGCGTGAGCAGCACCTCGAGCAGGTCGACGCTCGACATGCCGTCGACCATGCAGTGGTGGATCTTCGTGATGATGGCGAAGCGGTCGCTGCCCTCGAGCCCCTCGACGACCCACATCTCCCACAGCGGCTTCGAGCGGTCGAGCTGCTGCGACATGACGCGGCCCGAGAGGCGCTTCAGCTGCCGCACGTCGCCGGGCCGCGGCAGCGCCGTATGGCGCACGTGGTACGCGATGTTGAAGTGCTGGTCGTCCACCCACACCGGGTGGCCCTCGATCGGCGTGAAGGCCAGCACTTGGCGGTACCGCGGGATGGCATGCAGCCGCGACGAGACGTAGTCCCGGATGCGCTCGATGTCGATGCCGCCATCGGCGCAGCGAAGCGGACCCGCCTCGTACGTGGCGGTGCCCGCGACGTGCATGTGGTTGGTGGTGCTCTCGGCGATGAGGAACGTGCTGTCGAGGAAGCTCAACCGGTCGAAGGCGGGCCTGGCCATCGTCGTCCCCTCCTCTGCGGAGAGCCGTACACCCGGACGCTGGCGCCTGTAAACGGCGAGGGCCGGTCAGCCGGCGCGGGCCGCGAACAGCGGCCAGCGGTGCCAGCTCCCGGCCACGAAGGGCCGCCACGCGCCCTCGGGCTGGGCCAGCCGGTCGGCGATGACGAGGAGCGCGGCGGGATGGTGCCCGAGCCCGCAATGGCTCGACCACACCTCGACGTTCTCGCTCCGCGGCCCCGGCGTGTCGAGGCAGCTCTGCCACGCCACCACGCCGTCGCTACGGCTATAGATGGACGTCGCGGGCACCGGGATCGGACTGGCGAGGGACCGCCCCGCGTCGTGCGAGCCGCCGTGCAACGCGCGATAGAGGCGCGCCGGTATGGTGGCCGACGGGTCGGCGAAGGGGCTGCCGAGCGTGATCACCTGCCGGACGTCGTCGGGGAAGCGTCGCGCCATCTCGCGCGCGTAGATTCCCCCGAGGCTCCAGCCGATGATGCTGACACGCCGGTCGTGTCGCGTGCGCAGCGCGTGGAACCGCTTCCCCATACCCGAGACGATCGCCTCGGTGGCGCCGACGTTGCGCCCGAGTTGCCATCCGTGGACGTGGTAGCCGCGGCGGCGGAGAAACCAGCGCAGCATGCGGGTGGAGACGTCGCCGGCGAGGAAGCCGGGGAGGACGAGCACCGGGTGCCCGTCGCCGGCGGGCGCGCGATCGAGGACCGGCAGCGCGGGCAGGACGCTCGCCAGCTCGAGCAAGGCGCGGCCCTCGAGGGCGGTGAGGAAGGGCGACGGCGGTGCGAGGACGGCATCGGACATCAGGCCGGCATCCACCACCGGCTCATGTCGAGCGCATTCGGGATGCTCGGCATGCGCTCGATCCGGCAGGCCGCCATGTCGGGCACCAGCACATCCCGCCCCAAGTACAATGGAGAAGAGACTCGAGGCAAGGCGAAGGCCCGAGCTACTCCACGGCATCCGCTGCGCGTGCTAGACGGTGCCAGACGTGCGGTCGTACTACCGCATCAGCCCCGATGACCGCCTCGTCAGACGGTCGCTCGCGGTGCGCACGATACTCGCCTATCTGCGGATGGAGGACTGGTGGCACGAGCGCAGGCTGCCGCGGCCCAACGGGAGGACACACCATGGCTGAACGGTTGAAGAACAAGGTGGCCATCGTCGTCGGCGCCGGCTGCACGCCGGGCGAGACGATCGGCAACGGCCGCGCGACGGCGATCCTCTTCGCCCGCGAGGGGGCGCCGGTCCTGCTGGTGGATCGCGACTGCGACTCCGCTGCGGAGACCAAGCGCGCCATCGACGCCGAGGGCGGCGAGTCCTCCGTCGTCGAGGCCGACGTGACCCACGCCGACGCCTGCGCGCGCGTCGCCGACGAGTGCCTGCGCCGCTACGGCCGGATCGACGTCCTGCACAACAACGTCGGCATCGGCGTCCTCGGCGGTGCCGTCGAGCTCGTCGAGGCCGACTGGGATCGCGTCCTCGACACGAATCTCAAATCGATGTTCCTGACCTGCAAGCACGTCCTGCCGCAGATGGAGCGGCAGGGTGGCGGCGCGATCATCAACGTCTCGTCGCTCGCCGCCGAGCGGGCGGCCGCGGCCTACCCGCTGCTCGCCTACGCCGCGTCCAAGGGCGCCGTGAACGCCCTCACCCGCTCGATCGCGATGCAGTACGCGGTGAAGGGCATTCGCGTGAACGCCATCATGCCGGGCCTCATCAAGACGCCGATGGCGGTCGACGAGCCTGCGAGGCGATACGGGCTCGACCGGGAGGCGTTCATCCGGATGCGAGACGAGGCTGTGCCGATGCGGCGCATGGGCGAGGCATGGGACGTGGCCTGGGCGGCGGTCTTTCTGGCCTCGGACGAGGCGCGGTACATCACCGGCGTCGTGCTCCCCGTGGATGGCGGGCTTTCCTGCAAGGGCTAGGGCACTTGCCGTTCATCCCGCCGTCTACGGAGGGCGGGTGCGCGGCGGGCGTGGTAGGTTCCACGGGTCGCTGGAGGATAGGCAATGAGGATTACCGATGTCCGTCCGGTCTTGCTGACGCATCCGTACGGCATGGGGCTGGAGGGCAGGCGCAGTGCCTGCTTCGTCGAGGTGGAGACCGACGTCGGAGTCACCGGCGTGGGCGAGACGTACGCTGGCGTATACGTCCCCGAGGTCGCCGCGGCGATCGTCGAGCTGTTCAAGCCGCTGATCGTGGGGCAGGACCCGACCAGCCCCGACACGGTCTACCGCACGGCCTACCGGGCGACGAGCTACTTTGGTCGCACGGGTCTCACCGTGATGGTCTTGAGCGGGATCGAGAACGCCCTCTGGGACATCGCCGGCCAGACCCACGGAGTGCCCGTCCATGTACTGCTCGGAGGCGCCGTGCATGGCGAGCTGCCGGTCTACGGGAGCGGCGGACCGTTTACCATGAGCATTCCCGAGCTGGTCGCCCAGGCAGCCGACACCAGATGCCGCGGCCTTCGCGGATTCAAGCTGCGCATCAACTTCTTCCGTTACCAACCCGAGGTGGAGGCCGAGCGTGTGGCAGCCGTGCGTGAGGCACTTGGCCGTGACATGGGCCTCGCCATCGACGCCGTCCAGAACTACAACCAGAAGCCGTGGTCCGTGAAGGAGGCCGCGCGCATGCTGCGCATGCTGGAGCCGTCCGACCTGGCATGGGCCGAGGAGATGCTACCACCCTTCGATCCCCTGCCGTACGCCGAACTGCGGCGTGCGACCGCAACACCGATCTCGGGCGGAGAGGGCATCACCACGGCGGCACAGTTCGAGCAGTGGCTTCGGGCCGGCGCCTTCGACCTGGCACAGCCCGACGCGACGATCATCGGAGGCATCGGAGAGGCGCGTCGGGCGTGCGAGGCCGCTGCCGCGCGCGGCATTCCGGTGGCGGTTCACGTCTGGGGATCGGCGCCCACGCTCGCCGCCAACATCCATGTGGCCTTCGCCACGCCCAACTGCGCGTGGGTCGAGCACCCGGTTCTCGGCAACCCGCTCGAGTCCGAGCTGTTCGTCGAGCCCCTCGTCATTCGCGGGGGCTACGTACAGCCGCCCATGGCTCCGGGACTCGGCATCCGCCTGACGGCGGAGCTCCGCGAGAAGTATCGGTTCGTGCCGGGCAGCGGCAGCGTGTTCGGCGTGTGATCCCCTCGGCCGTGCACCGACGACCTCGTTCCCGCTCCCCGTGGCAGGCGGCCGACCCGGACGCCGTCACGGGCAACCGCATCAAGGATGATTTGCAAGAGCCGACCTGCTAGACGCCGCGTCGAATGAGTGAGGGGATACCCCCCGAGCTGATCCTGGAGGGCGGAACGATCCGCACCATGGATCCGGAGCTTGGCTGCGTCGAGGCCGTCGGGATCGCCGGCGGCCGCATCAAGGCCGCGGGTACACGCGAGAAGGTACGCGAGGCGATGGGCCCGCGCGTCGAGGCGGTCGAGCTCGACACCACGACGGTCCTTCCCGGGCTGATCGACACGCATCCGCACCTGCTGCACTTCTCGCTCATCGAGGAACCGCTCGTGGACATCACCGACGCGACCTCGCACGCGGACATCGTCGAGCGGATCGCGGCGCGGGCCAAGAGCACCGAGCCGGGCGAATGGATCATGACCACGCCCGTCGGCGAACCGCACTTCTTCGTGACTCGCTCGTGGCGGGACCTCGCCGAAGGGCGCCTCCCCGACCGCCACGTGCTCGATCGAGCCAGCCGCGAGCACCCGGTGATGATCCAAGCGTGGGCTCCCGTGACGCCGAACGCCATGGCCTTCAACAGCATGGCGCTGGCCCGGCTCGGCCTCGACGCACGAACGCCCGGGCGGATCGGCGAGGTCTGGATCGAGAAGGACGCCCGGGGAACTCCGACGGGAATCGTGACCGGATCGGTCACGAACTACTACAGCTCCGACAGCTTCAACCATTCACTGTGGCGGCAGATCCCCTTCGTGCAGTTGGACAAGGCGTTCGCAGCCGTCGAGCGTGGCATGCGCCGATACAACGCCCAGGGGGTCACGACCATCTACGAGAACCACGGGATGGAGGCCGCGCACATCGACTGCTACCGAGCGCTTCGCCTCGCCGACGCTCTCACGCTGCGAGTGGCGGTTGCCCAGGAGGCCGAGTCCTACGGCCTGCCCTGGAGCAGGCCGAAGACGGCGGACGAATTCACCCGCGGCTGCGAACAGGCCGCCGAGAGCATCGAGACGCACGACGAGCTCTTTCGCTTTCTCGGGATGACCTTGATGCGAGACGGCTCGTGCTGGCCGGGTACGATCCGCATGCGCGAGCCCTACCTCGGGCCCTACGGGCAGCTCACCGAAGGCGTCGAGTACATCAGCAGGCAGCGCGCGGCGTTGACGATGGACGCGTGCGGCTCGCGTGGCATGCGGCTGAACACGGTCGTCATGGGCACGCGAGCGCACGAGGACAACCTGGAGCAGCTCGAAGCCGCAGCGCGCGTGTTCGACGTGTCCAGCCTCGCTTGGCTCCTCGTGCACGCATGGTTCCTGGAACCCGAACAGACGCGGCGTTACGCGCGGCTCGGGATGAACGTCACGACCAGCATGGCGTTCACCTGGGGGAAGGGGAAGCTCTTTCGGTCGCGCATGAAGCCCGGCGTCTTGGCCGACCTGGTGCCGCTGCGACGGATTCTGGACAGCGGACTCGTCGTCGCCGGCGGCAGCGACTGGGGACCGAAATGCGCGTTCAAGCAGATCGAGCTGTCGCTGACGCACGAGGTAGCGGGATCGGACGAGTCGAATCTCGGAGACGCGCAACGGGTGACGCGCGAGGAGGCCCTCGCCATGTGGACGCGAGACGGCGCGCGCGTCTTGTCCTGGAACGACATCGGCACTCTCGCGCCGGGTAAGCACGCGGATATGGTCCTCGTGGACCGAGACCCTCTGACGTGCGCGATCGAGAGCATCGGAGAGACGGTCGTCCAGGCAACCCTGCTGGGCGGACACCTCGTGCACGGCGAGCTGCGCTTGCGGGAACTGGAAGCAGGATGATCGCCGTGCCCGACTGTCTACGGACGCTCGTCGATCGCTTCGACCCGAGCGTCTTCGATGCCCCCGCCGGCCAGGCGCGTATTCGGGTCGTCATTGCCGAGGAAGGAGAGTGCGACGTGCTCGCCGGTGCCGGCGCCGTCCAGGTTGCCGCCGCCGACCGGAGCCCGGCTCCCGACGCGACGCTGAGCGCCGATCGCAACACCTGGGAAGACATCGCCGCGGATCTGCACGGCGGGATGGACGCCTATCGAGCCGGGCGGCTCGTCGTTCGCCACAACCTCCACCTGGGGGTCGGTTTTCTCGCCGCGACCAGCGGGGCCACCGGACCCGGGCGGCTGCGATTCCAGCGCATCGAGACGGGCTCGGGAGCGCTGTCGATCCTGACGGCCGGTGCCGGCGAGCCGATTCTCCTCGTCCACGGGCTCGGAGCGACCAAGGGCTCGTTCCTGCCCACCGTCGCCGCGCTGGCGGGCTCCTTCCGCACCATCGCGCTCGACCTGCCCGGCTTCGGGGATTCGTTCAAGCCTCTGGGCGCACGCTACCACCCACCCTACTTCGCGCGCTGCGTCGTGGAGCTGATGGACGCGCTGGGGATCGACCGGGCGCACGTGGTCGGGAACAGCATGGGAGGGCGCGTCGCGCTCGAGCTCGGCATGCGACACCCCGAACGCGTTGGACGCCTGGCCCTGCTGGCGCCGTCGCTGGCGTGGCGGCGCGGGCGTCCCTGGGCGCCGCTCGTGCGCATGGTGAGTCCGCAGCTCGGTCTGGTACAGATCACCCCGCGCTGGCTCGTGGAGGCGATCGTCCACCGGATCATCCCCGGTGCCGACCGCAGCTGGGTTCAAGCGGGCGTAGACGAATTCCTGCGGGCCTACCTCACGCCCCGGGGACGGGTCGCCTTCTACGCGGCGGCCCGCCAGATCTACCTCGAGGAGCCGCATGGATCCCGGGGCTTCTGGACGCGGCTCGGCCAGCTCGAACGGCCGGCGCTGTTCGTCTGGGGAAAGCACGACGGGCTCGTTCCGATCACGTTTGCGGCGCACGTGAAGGACACGCTGCCGTCCGCTCGTCACCTCGAGCTCGATTGTGGTCACGTGCCCCAGATCGAACGCCCGGTGGAGACGCATGCGGCGATCGCCGCCTTCCTGCGGGAGAACGGATGACGGCCGGTTCGCCAGTACGCCTCGCAGGCGAGGACCTCACGGCGCGCGACGCTTCACGGCACGGGACGACGATCTGACCATGGCCGGGCGCACTCGAAGCTCGCCGCGGCGCGCAGCAGCCCGGCGTCGTCTCGCGGGCGCGCCACGAGCTGCAACCCGACGGGGAGTCCGGTGGCGGTGACGCCGCACGGGACGGTCGCGGCGGGGACGGACGCCATCATGTTGAAGGGATACGTGAGCAGCCAGCCGAGGATGCGCCGGCGCA
Organism: uncultured delta proteobacterium; assembly: GCA_963815115.1. Lineage (GTDB taxonomy): Bacteria > Desulfobacterota > Binatia > DP-6 > DP-6 > CAVQLX01. Next base: position 1,922,627 of record CAWFFN010000009.1, read on the forward strand.
GCGGCTCACCGTCGAGGAACGCGGGTGCGAAGCGGCCGATCTCGAAGGGTTCGACGCAGAGCGTGGGGCAGATCAGGAGATCGCGCGGCGCGAACCACTCGACCAGCGCGTCCCACATGCGGGCGCGGAACACCTCGGCGCGGCTGGTCGTGAGGAGCGGCAACGCGGCCCCTTCGCGGAGGAGCGCGACGAGCTCGGCGTCGATCTGGCCTGCATGGGCCGTCGCGTCCAGGAGATCGTTCGCCGCCGCGAATCCCGGGACCCAGACCCCCTCCCACATGGCCACCTCGGGGTCGCTCCACGGGGGGCACGACTCCTCGACCACGCAGCCGAGCTCCTCGAAGGCGCCCACGGCGGCGGCACAGATGCGTCGGATCTCGGGGTCCACGCGCGCGAACCCCAGGTCCGGCGACCAGGCGACCCGCCAGCCGCGCACGTCCTTGCGAGCCTCCGCCATCCAGTCGATGCCACTCGGCGGGAGGGAGAGCGGGTCGCTCGGGTGAAACCCCTCCGTCACCGACAGCATGAGCGCCGCGTCCTCGACCGTGCGTGTGATCGGTCCGTGATGCGTGAAGGGCGTAAAGCGTCCCAGCGTGAGCGTCTGGGGAATGCGGCCGAAGGACGGCTTCATGCCGAACACGCCACAACAGCTCGCGGGAATCCGGATGGAGCCCGCCCCGTCGCTCCCCTCCGCGAGCGGGCCGAGCCCGGCTGCGACGGCGGCGGCCGCTCCGCCGCTCGAGCCGCCCGCGATCCGGTCCCGACGCCATGGGTTTCGCGTTGGCCCGAACAGGTGATTGTCGGTGACGCCGTAGTACCCACCCTCGGGCGTGTTGGTCTTCCCGAGGAGGCAGCCGCCCGCGCGCTCCAGGCGCTCCGCCACGACCGCGGAGACCGGTGCGATCTGGTCGCGAAGCGGGGCGAGGCCAAGCGTGAGCGGCAGGCCGGCGACCGGGGTGAGGTCCTTGATCGAGTACGGCACGCCGTGCAGCGCGCCGAGTTCGTCGCCCCGCATCACCGCCGACTCGAGATCACGCGCCCGGCGGCGCACGCGGTCGGCATCGACGTGGACGTAGGCATTGATGCCGGGGTTCACGATCTCCAGGCGCGCGAGGAGCGCGTCCGCGATCTCGACCGGCGAGAGCCGGCGCTGCCGCACCGCGCGCGCCAGCTCGGCAGCCGATGCCCACGCGATTTCCTTCATCTGTCGCTCACCTCACCGCTCCGGCGGTCGCGACGTCCCGAGCCATTCCCGATTCCCGCGCAGGGCTTTCAGGTCGGCGCGGAGCGCCGCCACCGGCGCGGCGAGCGCGGCGCGGACGTCCTTTCGAAGCGCGCGCTTCGCGTCGTGCGTCTTGAGGCCCCGCAGATATGCGGCGAGCGCGTTCAACGCTTTGCTGATGCGCTTCGCCGACTGCTTGTGGGATGTCGCGAGCGCATGCTCGGCGGCCGTCACCGCCTGCTGCGCGGCCGACACCTTGCCGGCGAGCTTCGATTCGACCGTCCCATCGGCCGCGGTCTGCACCGCCTGGAGGAGCTTCGCCAGGCGGCACGCGACCGAGGCGAACGCCGCGCCGTCGGCGCACGCTGCCGGGAGCGTCGTGGTCGTCACCGTGCCGCCCTGCAACGTGGTGGTGGTCGTCGCCTCCGCGACCGTCGTGGTCGTCGTCGCTGCCTGGAGCGTCGTGGTCGTGGTGGTCGTGGTCGGCGGCGTGTTGGGGAACGTGTACGTCGGCTGGCCCTGGTTGTCGGTGATCGTCAGCGAGACGCCCGGGACCGTGTCGCCGTTCGCGTCCTTGCATTCGATCGAGAGCAGCTCGAGCGTGTCCTTGAAGTCGGCGACCGCCTCGGCGTCGAACACCACGCCCATCGGCGCGGAGGTGGTCGCGTCCGTACGCAGGTCGACGAGAATCGCGGTGCCGCCCGGCGCGCCGGGGTCCCAGCCGTTCGAGCCGACGTTCACCTTGATCGGCTCGCACACGTCGGCGAAGCACTGGACGAAGTGCTGCGCGTCGGCGGAGAGGTAGGCGACGCCCTTGCCGACGACGGTGACCTGGCCGTTGTTGGTCGTCTCGACGCGCGTCCCGTGCAGGCCAAAGTTGAAGACGACCTGCGAGACTGGCGAGGCGACCGAGCTGAATTTCAGACCGACGATCGTGACCCGGGCGCCGCCGTAGACGATCCTCCCGAAGCCGTTGCTGGTGAAGTTCTTCTGCCGGAGACGAGCGCTGGCGCGGAGCGTGATCAACCCGCCTCCGCCGGGAGGACCGACCAGGTCGGACTCGCCGAGGAAGAAGCCGCAGATGAAGTTGGGCGTGTCGGGCGAGGGGCAGAGCGCGCCGAAGTCGGAGAACTCGGCGACGCTGGTCACGAGGGCGGGCGGGTTGGTCGGCTGCGTCAGGCCGCCGAATTCGTTGTTGCCCCCGAAGGACCAGCCGCCCGATCCTTCCCACAACACGGCGGCCCGGGCGGGGGAAGCTGCGGCGAGCAACACGAGGACCAAGGCGACGAGATGGCGCACAGGCTCAGATACCACGCGGCGTCGGGCCGCGGACAGCGAAAAGGGTCGCTTGCGACGTGCGAGAGCGTCTGCGCCGCTGGCGGCGACAGCTACGTCACGGCGACTGCGAGAGAAGCGCAACCGCCGTGCCCCCGGTGGGCGCGACCACGAGCGTCAGAGGGTCTCCTGCAGCGCGCCGGCGTCCTCGGCATCACGAGACCCGGACGATGGCTCCGCGGCGTACACCTCGTCGAGGAAGCGGACGATCTCTCCAGTGAGCCGTTCGGGGTCGACCCGCAGCTCGAACATGGACCGCGCCTGGACGAGTCGCGCATTCGGTACCTGCTGCGCGAGGTTCTCGGCGTCGCTGAAGGGGTGGATCAGGTCGTTCTCGTGTCCGATGATCAGCGTGGGCGCGGTGATCGCCCGTCGCTCCTCGATCTCCGGGGCGACCGGACCGACGAGGATGCCGTGCAGTACCGCCGCTATCGCCCCGGGCTCCATCGAGAACGTGCCGAGGAAGCTGTCGAGCGGGTCGATCCCGGTGCGTGGCAGCCGGCGGATCAGCGAGGTCGCGAAGCCGAAGATACGACCGCCCAAGCGCACCGCGAGCAACAGCGGGACGAACAGGCTGGCTGCCGCCGGAGTGGCCCACTCCAGCACCGGCATCTCGACGAGCAGCGCGGCGACGCGGTCGGGCGCCTGCACCGCCACGTGCAACGAAACGTTCGCGCCCAGCGACACGCCGCCCACGATGGCCCGCCGGATACGGAGCTCGTCGAGCAGCGCCACGACCTGCCGCGCGTAGCGGTCCATCCGGTGCTGGGTGGCATGGGGCGGCTTGTCGCTGGTACCGTGCCCGAGCAGATCGAGCAGCACGACGCGGAATCCGTGTGCGGCGAGGCTGCGCGCCAGCTGCCGGTTCACGCCGGCGTCGAGCAGGAGCCCGTGCATGAGGACGATGACGCGCTCGCCATGGCCGTGCACCTCGTAGCCAAGCGTGTAGCCCTGATGTCGGAACCTGCCGCCCGTCATGACGTCTCCGGTAGTGGACATAGCGGTTCCGCACCGGCCGATCCACGCCGCCTCCTCCGGAGCGTCAGAGCGGCTCGCTGCGCTCCTTGCCGCCTGCGAGTACGTCGACGCCCAGGCCGTTACGCACCCGCCAGAGCGGTCGTCTCAGCCCTGGCTGTGAGTGGAGAGCCAGTGTGAGAACCGCTTCGCCCAGTGGACGACGTTGTCGGCCACACCCGGGGCGAGCGCGGCGAGTTTCTCGAGTGCGGCTGCCCCGGGGGGCACGGACACCTCGACGAGCTGGAAGCGTGCGGCCGCGAACACCGCCCAGACCACCCACGAGGGAGGCATGTTGAGCCAGCTGGGCCAGAGCTCGAGGAACTCCGGATCGGCCGACATGGCGTCCACCATGGGCGTCTCCACGACGCCCGGGAGGACCAGCGCGACGTGCACCGGCTCACCGTGCAACTCGGTCCGCAGCGCCTCGGTGAGGCCGACCAGGGCGAACTTGCTCGCGCAGTAGCCCCCGAGCGGCGAGACCCCGCGACGACCCGCGAGCGAGCCGACGTTCACGACGCACCCGCGCTGCCGCGCCCGCATGCGGCGGACGGACTCCTGCATCACGAAGAGGGCACCGAAGAGATTCACTCGCAGCATGCGGTCGAGATCCGCCGGATCGAGCTCGAGCACGGACGCCGGCAAGAGAATGCCGGCGTTGTTCACCACGACGTCCACCCGCCCGAAGCGGTCGTCCACCGCGGCGAACGCCGCCTGGACCTGGGCGCGCTCCGTGACGTCGGTGGGGACGACGAGCGCCTCGGCGCCGCTCGCGCGGGCCAGCTCCGCCGCATCCTCGAGCACGTCGCGCCGACGCGCCATCAGCACGACGCGCGCCCCTGCCGCCGCGAAGGCGAGGGCGGTGGCGCGCCCGATGCCGCTCGAGGCGCCGGTGACGACCACGACCTGACCGCGAAAGCTGTCGTACCACGCCACGGCGACCGCACCGTCTTCCATCGGACGGGGGCGCGTCAAGCCCTCCGGGACGGCCGATCGGAGGCCTGTTTCGCGTTTGGCCGCTCCCGCGCTACGCTCTCGCCGCGCCCCGGAGGACCGCATCCCAGCCGACTCCGGCGTCGCCATTCGACATGAGCCCGCGAAAGCCGCCCGATCTCCCGCATCCTGACGAGGTGACGGGTGCGCTCAGCGGCATCTTGCAGCTCTTCGCCACGCCGACCCGCAACACGCTGGCCGATCTGGACGTCTATCGCGGGCTTCCTCTCGAGGCGCTGTTCCCCGCGCCCGGCGCGACGCCCGACGCCAGGGTGACGACGCGGTGGCGATTGCCGGGGGCCGTGAGCGAGGACATCGTGTTCCCGTCCGAGCACGAGCCGATCGAGCCGGGCTTCCGCCAGCGGTACCTCACCGAATACCCGGAGATCCACACCGTCTATGCGCGTCGCATCCGCCCGGCCGGCGTGGACGGGCGTCCGCGGCTCGTGTACCTGCATGGCTACCTGCAGCCGGAGACCTACGTCGAGGAGATGGCGCTGCTGGTGAGCATGGCGCGCCAGCTCGAGGTCGAGATCGTCCAGCTCCAGCCGCCATATCACGGGCGCCGCACCCCACGCGGTGCGCGCTTCGGCGGGGAGTTCTACTGGACCGCGGACCTGGTCCGAAGCATCGAAGCCTTGCGGCAGAATCTGCTCGACGCGCGTACGCTGCTCGGTTGGCTGCAGGCCGAGGACCCGCGGCCGGTCGGCGTCATGGGGCTCAGCCTCGGCGGCGCGCTGACCCTCGGGCTCACCTGCCTGGAGGCGCGCTTCGCGTTCTCGATCCCGCTGATCGCACACATGGACCTCGCCGCGATGCTGGCCGACGCGCCCGTCCTGCGCGGCATGCGGCAGGACCTGCGCCAGTTCGGCTGGGGCATCGAGGAGTTCAGGCGCTTCGTCCGGGACATCGGCTGGTACGACCTGGCGCCGAAGCTCCCGCCCGGCCGCATCTACATGTTCGCGGCATCGGACGACCGCTTCTTCGACCCGGCCATCGTCGAGGAAATGTGGCGGCGCTGGGGGCGGCCGGCGATCCGGTGGTACCCCGGAAGTCACTTGGGGTTCCTCGTGCGCGTGCCCGACGCGATCGCGGAAGTGCGGCGCTTCATCGACGAGTATCTCGTTGGCGCTCACGTCGGTTGAGGGGATCGTGAGGCCGAAGGGAGCATCGACCGAGCCCCGTGTGGGAAAAGCGCCCGTCTTCATTCCCACCCGCGAGAAAATGTCGCGCGGACGAGCCCGCGCGCCGTACCTGGACCCGACTGGTACGTCCGATGCAAAGGAATCGTAGCGCATGCCTGCACGGTTGATGAACAAGGCGGTGCTCCTCGCATCGGGCGAGGCGCGGTACATCGCCGGCGTCCGGTCCCCCGTGGACCGCGAACTCTCCTGCGAGGGCTAGGCGATGGCCGTCGAGCCGGGGCTGCGTCTCGCGGGCGAGGACCTCACCTTCTGGTGGGTCGACTCGCCGATGCAGCCGACCACCATGGCGATGCTGATGGTGCTCGATCGCACGCCGGAGTGGGCCCGGCTGCGGCGTTCGGTCGAGCGGGCGGTGCTGGCGGTCGCGCGCCTGCGGCACCGAGTCGTCGAGGCCCCGCTCGACGTGACACTGCCGCACTGGGAGGTCGACCCCACGTTCGACCTCGACTATCATCTGCGCCGCCACGCGCTGGGCGGGAGCCACGATCTCGACGAGCTCTTCCGGGAGATCGCGCCGGCCTACGAGACGCCGTTCGACCGCTCGCGGCCGTTGTGGGAGGCGCGGCTCTACGAAGGACTCATCGACGACCGCGCCGCGCTCTTCTTCAAGCTCCACCATGCCGTCGCCGATGGCGTCGGCGCCAACGCCATCTTCGCCGCCCTGACCGACTGGGACCGCGAACCGGGCGAGGAACCGGATGTCCCGGCGCCCGGACCGCAGAAGGGTTCGTGGGCGGCGGCCGCACCGCTCGGTCAACGACTCGCGGAGGCGATCCGCGACCGGGTCGCCCTCGACCTGGAGCGTGCGCGGGCATCGGCCGGCACGCTCGTGGACACCGTGATGCACCCGGCGCGCGTCCCGCAGGCGCTGGCGGCGCTGCGCTCCCTCTCCCAGGCGCTTGCATTCGACAGCCATTCGCCGCTGAAGCAACGGGGCGCGTTCGGCCGTGCGCGGCGGCTCGTCGGCATGGACCTGCCGTTCGAGGACGTGAGGCGCATCCGCCACGCCCTCCATGGCACGATGATCGACGTGATCCTTTCGATCATGGCGCGGGCGATGGGGAAGTGGCATCGCACACAGGGGATGGCGGAGGTCCGGGAGCTGATGACGCTCGTTCCCGTGAATCTCCGCCGCCCCGAGGAGTGGACGCAGAAGGCCGACGTCGGCAACGTCGCGACGGGCCTCCTCGTGCCGCTGCCGATCGGGATCGCGGATCCCGTCGAAACGTTCAACGAGGTGCGGCGCCGCATCGAGGAGAAGAAGGCCGACCCTGCGGCCGGCGCGACGCCGGCCCTCGCCGAGATGTTCGCGGTGCTCGGCCGGCAGCTGGTGACCTGGATGGGCGAGGTCACATCCGGCGCGGTCGATTTCATCGTGACGAACGTCCCCGGTATCCTCGCGACCCGGTACCTCGCCGGCGCCGAGATCCTGGCCGCCTACCCGTTCGCCCCGGTCGCGCTCAGGAGCCCGGCGAGCATCGCGCTCTATGGCTACCGGGATCGCCTCTTCATCGGCATCGACGCCGACGAGACGGTGATGCCGGATGTGGAAGCGTTCCGGCTGATGATCGTCGAGGCGTTCGGTGAGCTTGCCGCGCAGGCGGGCACCGTCACCCCATGACCCGCTGCGCTTAGGCGTCTTCCATCGCGTCGAGGCGTTGCTCCGGACGCTACACCGGCAAGCTGCCCGTCGCCCTTCGCGTCGATCCGTCCTTCTTGAACGCCGCGATCGTCCGTTCGGCGATGCGCCACTGGTGCACCTCGTCGGCGCCATCCGCGAAGCGCGCCCAGCGCGCGTGCAGCGCCATGCGTGCGAGCGGGGTGTCGAGCGAGTAGCCGAGGGCGCCATGCACCTGGATCGCCCGGTCGACGATGCGGTTCAACGCGTTGGCGACGAAGTGCTTCGCCATGGACACCTCGCTCCGGAAGTCCTCGCCGCGGTCGATCTTGTACGCGGCGTGCAAGACCATGAGCTTGCACTGATAGAGCTCCATCGTGGAGTCGGCGATCATCCACTGGATGCCCTGCTTCTCAGCGAGGAGCGAGCCGTGCGCGAAGCGCGTGAGCGCACGATCGACCATCATGTCCAGGGCGACCTCGGCCTGACCGACCCACCGCATGCAATGGGCGAGCCGTGCGGGGCCGAGACGGGACTGCCCGAGGAGATGCCCCTGGCCACGTCCGCCGAGCATGTTCTCCTTGGGAACCCGCAGGTTCTCGATGCGGATCTCGGCGTGGTTGTGGTGGCCCGCCATCGTGAGGACGTCGCGCACGACGTTCCAGCCGTGCGCCGGGAGGTCGACGAGGAACGCCGTGTTCGCGGCTTGCGGGATCGCCGGTTCGTCCTCCGTACGCGCGATCAGGATCGCGAATGCGGCCCCGCTCGCGCCCGAAATGAACCACTTGTGGCCGTTGACCACCCACCCGTCGCCGTCGAGGGTCGCGCGCGTCCGGATCAGCGTCGGATCGGAGCCCGCAACCTCCGGCTCCGTCATCGCGAAGCACGAGCGCGCCATCCCGTCGCACAGCGGCCGCAGGTACTTCTCCTTCTGCGCATCCGTCGCCCAGTGGAGCAGGGTATGCATGTTGCCCTCGTCGGGCGCTTGGGCATTCAACGCGTAGGGCCCGTACGCCGACTTCGCCGCTTCGGCCGAAACCGCGGCCATGGCGACGTGTCCGACGCCCATGCCGCCGTACTCCGTCGGCATGTGCGGCAGCCAGAGACCCCAATCCTTCGCCGCGACCCGCATCTCGATGATCGACTGGATGAGGAAGCGGCGGTCGTTCTCGCGTCTCTCGATCTCGGCCTCGCGCGGCCGCACCACCTCGGTGACGAACCGTCGTACCTTGAGCCGCAGTTCGTCGATCTCGGGAGGAAACGTGAAGTCGATGGCCATGAAGATGTCCCCCGGTCCGCGAAGGTCACTCGTCGAGAAGGACGTATCCCGGGAGGGCGGCCGCGCGGAAGATCGGGCGCGCGAACCCGGGCAGCCGGGACTCCGCCGCGTCGAAGGCGACGATGCGCGGGTTTCCGAGCGTCATGCGGCGGCCCATGCGTTCGAGATCGCATCCCCCTGCACGAACGATGTTGCGCGCCCAGTCGACGTCGCGCCCGTACGTCATCGGCACCACGAAGCCCGCGCCGGCGTGGAACGCGACGACGGGCGTCCGGTAGGGTCGTCCGCTTCGCCGCCCGACGTGGTGGATCACGGCGAGAGGCGGCACGAGCCACGCGAAGGTCCCGAGCACGTGGTTCGTGAACACCCGGTTCACGCGGCGCATGACGCGTGGGAAGTGCACGATGCAGGACCCTAGCGCCGCCAGGGCTCAAATGCGACTCCCCGGGGGCCACCATCACGCCGCGGCACGCTCCCCGTGCGCGCGGCGGGCGGCGTCGATCAGGTTCCGCCGCAGGATCGCCGAGGCGCACAGGGCGCCGCCGATCAGCGCACCGCCGACGCCGCAGGTGACGACGTCGGCACCGCTGAGGAACAGCCCGCGCACCGGGGTCTGGGGACGCAGCAGCGGATGGCGGAAGCGCGTCGGGGTGTGGGCGACGCCGTAGATCTCGCCCTGCGGATGGGCGGCGAAGTGGCGGGTGCTGAGCGGCGTCGAGAGCTCGGCGATCTCGACCGCGCCGCGCGTCTGCGGCACGTGCCGGTAGAGGACGTCGAGCAGGCGGGTGGCGAGCGCCCGCTTGACGGCTGCATACTCGGTGCCCCGCTTGTGCCAGCGTGTGTCCCGCCAGGCGGCGAAGCGCGCCCAGGGGAGCAGCGTCGCCACCTCGATCGTCGCGCGGCCCGGGCAGCGGCGTTCGAAGTCGGGGTCCTTGGCCGAAGGGAAGGAGATGTACGCCGGCGGCGGCGCCGCCGCGTCGGCAGCCACCGCCAGCGTGTGCTCGTGACGCTCGTCGGGGTAGACCCAGATGTTGCTCCCCTCGAGGCCGAGTTCGCGGGCGGTCCCGCGGAGGCCGACGTACAGGCAGGCGTGCGCGATCGACGGCGACAAGCCGACAAGCGCAGCGCGCAGTCCGTGCCGCTCGGCCAGCGCCGCCGGCACCAGCCGTCCGAAGGTGTTGGCGACGCCGGCGTCGCTGATGACCAGGGGCGCACGCAGCACGGCGCCGTCGGCGGCCATGCGGACGCCCGCCGCCCGGTTGCCCTCGATCACGATCTCGGCGACCTCGGCGTTGCTGAGCAGCTCGCCGCCACGGGTGCGGATGACCGGCGCGATGGTCTGCGCGATCCGCGCCGCGCCGCCCACCGGGTAGCTGCCGCCAGCGAGGTAGTGGTGCGCGATCAGGGCGTGAGCGGCGAAGCTGCTCTGCGCCGGCGGTAGACCGTAGTCGCCCCACTGCGCCGTCAGTACGCCGATCAGACGCTGGTCGGCGGTCAGTGACTCGAGCACCTCGCGCGTGGTGCGGTCCGAGAGGCGAAAGAAGCGGCCCCGGGCCAACGGCATCACCATGGCGCCGATCAGACGGGGGAACGCCTTGCCGGCGAAGAAGTCGTGCGTGGCCGCGACCGTCTCGTGAACGAGCGCGAAGTAGCGATCGATGGCGTTCAGCTCGGCCGGAAACCGTTCGACCAGCCGCGCGCGCAGCGCGGCTTCGCCGCGTGGGAAGTCGAAGCGGGTATCGCCCAGGAACACGCGGTCGTAGACCGGGCCCATGTCGGCCCACGCGAGCTGCCCGTCGGTGATCTCGTCGAACAGCGGGCGCAGCAGGCCACCCGGTTGCACCTCGCCGACGTAGTGCACGCCGACGTCCCATTCGTAGCCGGGACGGCGGAAGACGTGGGTGAAGCCGCCGATTGCATAGTGGCGTTCGAGGACCAGCACGCGGCGCCGGCCGTGGCGAGCGAGCAGCGCCGCGGTGGTGAGGCCCCCGATGCCCGAGCCGATGACGATCGCATCGTACGCCTCCCGTACGGGGTGGCGCTGATAGGGCTCGGCAATCCGCCCCGGCGTCATGCCCGACTCGGAGCAACCGGCGTACCACGGTCGGAGGGGCGAAATCTTCGCGAGCTGCCGCGAGGCCGTTCCCAGCTTTGGGAAACACCCGTGGTGAATTGACGCCCTTGGGAACGGCGGTCCTCGGATGCGTCGCTTTGCTTCGACAGGCAGGCGCTTTACCCGACGCGACGCTTCTGCCAAGGGCCGCACCCGATGCCGCGTCCTCGCCGGTTCGTTGCCGGCTCCGTGCTCGGGCTCCTCGCCATCTGCCTCCTCGCCGCTTGCCGCCCCTGGGGACGCGGGCGTGACGCGGCGGGGTGCGTCGTCGGCGAGAACCTGGTCGGCGGCATCGCCGAGCCTGCCGCGCTCGAGCGCGTGATCCCCGTCCGCAAGAAGGCGTGGGAAGCGACGCTGGGCGGCGAGCGCGCGGCGCGCCCGTCCGTACGCGCCCGGCTGGTCGGCTGGCCGGCGCCGGCGCCGCGCGTGGACGGCCGCGCGCTGCCCGCGGACGACGACGCCTTCGCCTGGCAGGTCGCGCGCGACACCTGGCGCGGGCTCGAGGGGCTCACGGACCGCGAGAACCATCTTCCCGTCGACCACGTCCACCTGGCGCCGCTCGACCCGGACGTGCCACCGGTCGGCGACTACACCAGCGTCGCCACGGTGGGGCTCGTCATGACCGCGCTCGTGGGCGCCACGGAGCTCGGGCTCGTCGGCCGCGCCGACGCGGTCGCGCGCCTCACCGCCCTCTTCGACACGCTCGAGCGCCTGGAGACCCACGCCGGTCTCTTCTACAACTACTACGACACGACCTCGCTCGAGCGCACGAGCAACCTGCTCTCGTTCGTGGATACCGCCTGGCTCACCGCCGGGCTGCTCGTGGTCCGCCAGACCTTCCCCGAGCTGGCCCCGCGCGCGACGGCGCTCGTCGAGCGCGGCGACTGGAGCCTGTTCTACGATCCCGCCGCCGGCCTCATGTACCACGGCTGGTGGGTGAAGCCGGGCGGCCCGTCGCGCTATCACTACGGCGTGCTGTACGCCGAGTCGCGGCTCGGGAGCCTGATCGCCATCGGCAAGGGAGACGCGCCCGAGGCGCACTGGTTCCGGATGGCGCGCACCTTCCCCGCCGCCTGCGACTGGCAGACACAGGCCCCCCGGCAGCGCCACGAGACGACCGTCCTCGGCCACACCTTCTTCGGCGGCTACTACGCATGGCGCGACGTCGACTATGTCCCCTCCTGGGGCGGCAGCATGTTCGAGGCGCTCATGCCGGCGCTCTTCCTGGACGAGGCGTTGCACGCCCCGGCCAGCCTCGGCGCCAACGCGCGCGCGCACGTGGCCGTGCAGCGCCGCTACGCGACCGGGGACCTCGGCTACCCGGCATGGGGTCTCTCGCCGAGCCTGCGACCCGCGAGCGACGGTTACGGGGAGTACGGCGTGCGCGCGCTCGGCATGATCGGCTACCCGCCCGGCGTGCTCGCCCCCTACGCCTCCGCGCTGGCGCTCGCGGTCGAACCCACGGCGGCGCTGGCCAACCTCCGGGCGCTGGCCCGACGGTGGGACGTCTGGGGCGACTGGGGCTTCTACGATGCGGTCGATCCTGCGAGCGGCGCCGTCGCCCGCAGCTACCTGACGCTCGACCAGGCGATGACGTTCATCGCACTCGCGAACCACCTCTGCGCCGGCTGTCTCCAGCGGCACTTCGCGGCAGATCCGATCGTCGCCCGCGCACTGCCGGTCATCGGCGCCGAGCATTTCTTCGACTGATGGCGCGGGTCGAGCTCGAGCACGTCGACAAGACGTTTCCCGACGGCACCCGCGCCGCGGCCGACGTCACGCTCCAGATCGCGGACAGCGAGCTCCTCGTCCTGGTCGGCCCGTCCGGCTGCGGCAAATCGACGGTGCTGCGCCTCGTCGCCGGGCTCGAGACCGCCACGGCGGGGACGATCCGGATCGGCGACCGGGTGGTCAACGACGTCCGCCCGCAGGAGCGCAACGTCGCCATGGTGTTCCAGGACTACGCGCTCTACCCGCACATGACCACCCGCCGGAACCTCGAGTTCCCGCTCCGCATGCGCCGGCTGCGGCGGTCGGAGATCGACCGGAGCGTGGCGCGGGTCGCGGGCCTGCTCGAGATCGGGCACCTGCTCGACCGGCTGCCGAAGCAGCTCTCGGGGGGGCAGCGCCAGCGGGTCGCGATGGGGCGCGCGCTGGTGCGCGAGCCGGCGGCGTCGCTGCTCGACGAGCCGCTCTCGAATCTCGACCCGCGGCTGCGCGTGCAGGTCCGCGCCGAGATCCAGGACCTCCAGGCGCGCACGCGCACGACCATGCTCTACGTGACGCACGACCAGGTCGAGGCCATGACGCTCGGCCACCGCGTGGCGGTGATGGACAGCGGGCGGCTCCAGCAGGTCGCGACGCCACGCGAGCTCTATGCGGCGCCGGCGAACACGATGGTCGCGGGCTTCATCGGCAACCCGCCGATGAACCTGCTGCCCGCCCGCCTCGGCGACGGGGCGGCGCTGCGCGTCGGCCGCGGCACGGTCCCGCTGCCAGACGTACCGGCCGACTTCGGTGACGGCTGGACCGTGGGGCTGCGCCCGGAAGCGCTCGACGTGGTGCCCGAGAGCGATGCGCGGGGCGCGGTGCCCGCGCGCATCGAGCATCTCGAGAGCCTCGGCTACGAGACGCTCGCGCACCTGCGGCTCGAAGGCGACGAGCGCGCGCGGCTGGTCGCGCGGCTCGTGGGCATGCCGGCGCTGGTCCCCGGACAACCGGTCGGTCTCGTCGTCGATCCGGCGCAGGTGCGGCTCTTCGACCGCGACGGCCGGCTCGTGCGGTA
>CAWFFN010000010.1:0-17515 GCA_963815115.1 uncultured delta proteobacterium
GCGACGGGCATGCCGCGGTCGCGCCTGTCAGGTAGATTGGCCCTTGAACGCATGTGAGCGGAGGCACCGTCTTGAACAAACGACAAGAACAGACCGAAGCTATGCTCATCTCCTGCCAGTACCACGCCGAAGATCGACTGCGAGACGGGTGCCGCTGTGGCTGCGCGCGGTCCGGCCGTCGGACCGCGACCTACTGCGCGAGGGAATGCATCACTTATCGCCGGAATCAGCTTACCATCGCTTCTTTACCGCGAAGCGCGAGCTGTCGGAGCGTGAGCTCGACTACTTGATCGCAGCTAGACTTCGTGAACCACGTCGCACTCGTAGCCTTCGTCGACAACAGCTCGGGTCCTCTGTTGGTCGGTGCCGCCGGCTACATCGTCGAGCACTCGGAGGTGCGGCCGAAGAGCGCAGAGGTAGCGTTCGTGGTACCAGATGCTCACCAGCGGCTCGGGATCGGTGCCGTACTCCTACGGCACTTGGCAGCGATCGCGCGTGCCAAAATGGTCTGCGTGCCTTTCATGCTTTCGTGCTCGCTGAGAATCGACCGATGATGAGCGTCTTTCGTAAGAGCGGCCTCCCCATGATGACGACTTGCTCGAGCCGGGTGTGCTGGAGGTGAGTTTGAAACTCGTGCCTTGAAGACCCGGGGTGCTCGTGCTCTCCACAGAGGCCGAATACACTGGCCCCGGCCGCGGCGCTTCAAGTCGCGGAGCACGGTCTTCCAGCTCTCGGCGCTCTCCCGGTAGCCGTCCTCGACCGTAATCAGCTCCTTCGTCCCGTCGGGCCGCACACCGATCATGACGAGCGTGCAGAGGCGATCGTCCTGCAGCCGGACGTTGAAGTGCACGCCATCGACCCACACGTAGACGTAGTCGCGATCGGCAAGGCTCCGCTTCTGGAAGGCCCGGTACTCGGTCTCCCACTCGTTGGTCAGCCGCGAGATGTTCGTGGCGGACAAACCGCCGGCATCGTTCCCTTGCAACGCCGCGAGCGACCCCACGGTCGCGGACGCCATCTGCGACCGGCTCCTCCACCCCGCCCACCGGGTCGTGCTAAAGGGCCCGTCACGGAGAAAGGAGGCCAGCCCCGACAGCTAACGACCACCCCGCGTCGCTTCGCTCAGATCACGATCGCCGATCCGAGCGATCACGAGGGCCTGGGCGCGCTGCGCTCGCAGATGCCACACCCGACTTGAGGGAACTGGAGCGCGACCGTCGGCTGAGCCGGATCGATGACCTGTTCACCGTCGATCTGCTGTCGAGCTAGATCACGTGGAAGCTCGGTGGGAGCGGCGAAGGTGACAGCGATGCCCACACGCCGGTTCTCGTCTCCCCGGGCCTGATCCATCAATGAACGCGGATTTCCGCGGCGACAGGCTGATCGCCCAAGGGAGCGGCAAAATGACGACCACAGCAAACGAACACGCCCACCAGGCCTCCCCAACCCAAGGACCGGGTCGTGGGACGGCGGCCGACCCACCGCACCCCCAGGTCGCGCTGCTGTCCAACGGATCGTATGGTGTCATGATTACCGACGCCGGGGCCGGAGCCAGCACCTGGCGGGACCTGGATGTGACCCGCTGGCGGGAGGACGCGACCCGCGACTGCTGGGGGCAATTCGTCTACGTCCGATGTCCGGAGGACGGCAGGATCTGGTCGATCGGGCATCAGCCGATGCTCCGAGGGGTCGATGAATACCAGGTCGCCTTCCACGCCGACAGGGCCGAGTTCCGCCGCCGTGATGGCGACGTTGAGACCTGTTGCGCCATCTGTGTTGCGCGGGACCACGACGCGGAAGTGCGCTTGGTCACGCTCGTCAATCACGGTGGCCGGGCCCGCGAGCTCGACCTGACCAGCTACGCCGAAGTGTGCCTGAATCACCGCCGCGCAGATCAGGGCCACCCGGCCTTCGCGAAGCTGTTTCTCGAGACAGAGTTCGTCCCTGGTCCGGGTGCCCTGCTGGCCCGCCGCAGGCCGCGGGCCGCGGCCGAAAAGCCTGTCTGGGCCATCCACGTTACAGCGGCGGACGGCCCAGCCAGTGGCGCGGTGGAATACGAGACCGACCGAGTCAGGTTTCTGGGGCGCGGCCGCACGCCCGCCAACCCCGCCGCCCTGGACCCCGGGGCACGCCTGTCAGGGACCACCGGCCCGGTGCTGGACCCGGTATTCAGCCTGCGGCGGCGGGTCCGCCTCGACCCGGGAGGCAGGGCCCGCATCGCGTTCGTCACCGGAGTCGCAGACACCCGGGAAGCGGCCATCGCCCTGGCCGAGCACTTCCGGGAGTTTGCAGCCGTTGAGCGCACCTTCGCCGGCGCTCGGGATGGCTGCCGGCACGAGTTGTCGGAGCTGGGCCTGACCCCGGATGACGTTGCCCTGTACAACCGCTTGGCGGGGGCCGTCCTCTTCACCAGCCCAGCGCTGCGCCAGCCGGACGCCGTCGCCGCCAACCGCCTGGGGCAGCCGGGCCTGTGGCCGCATGGCATCTCCGGAGATCGTCCGATCGTGCTGGTCCGAGTCACCGCGGCCGACGACGGGTCGATGGTCCGCCACGTCGTGCAATGGCACGCATACGCCCGCCGCCGCGGCCTGGATCCAGACCTTGTGATCCTGGACGAGCGCCCCGGCGGCGACGCCGACCGACTCCAGGCCGACCTCCAGGCCGGCCCTGCCGGCCCGCTGCTCGGCAAGCCGGGCGGGGTGTTCGTCCTGGACGCGGGCAAGGTCTCGGCCGACGACGTGGTGCTGCTCACGGCTGCGGCGCGGGCCGTCCTCGGCGGTGGCCGTCGCTCCCTGGCCGATCAGCTCGACTGCCGACCGGCCGCAGCCGCCCTCCCGCCGCCGTTGACGATCACCCAGCCGCCCGCACCGGAACCCGTCGGGACTCCCGCCATGCCCCCCGAGGGCCTACGGTTCTGGAACGGCTGTGGTGGGTTCGCAAGCGATGGTCGCGAGTACGTGATCCTGATCGACGGCACCGCGCCCGGCGGCCCGGCCTTGCCGCCGGCACCCTGGACCAACGTGCTCGCCAACCCCGGCTTCGGGTGTCTGGTGACAGAGGCTGGCCTGGGCTACTCCTGGGCGGGCAACAGCCAGCTGAACCGGCTGACCCCGTGGTCGAACGACCCGGTCTCCGACCCGCCGGGCGAGGCGGTCTACCTGCGCGACGAGGATACGGGGGCGGTGTGGACGCCAACCCCCTTGCCGCGAGGGCAGGGCGCAGCCGTGACGGTCCGCCACGGCCAGGGCTACACCCGCTACAGCCGCCGGAGCCACGGGCTGGAGCAGGAGCTGCTTGTGCTGGTACCGCCCGAGGACCCGGTCAAGCTGGTGTGCCTGTGCGTGCGCAACGCTGGCGACCGGCCCCGGCGTCTGTCGGCGACGTTTTACGCCGAGTGGGTGCTCGGGAGTGTGCGGGACAACGCCCCCTTGCAAGTGGTGTGCGAGCGCGACGTGGGAGCCGGCGCCGTGCTCGCCCGCAACGCCTGGGCGGGCGACTTTGCCGGCGGGCTCGCGTTCGCGGCCGTCGGCTCGCGGCCGCACTCCGTCACCGCGGACCGCGCCGAGTTCCTGGGTCGACACGGCTCGCCGGCGGCGCCGGCCGCCCTCGGACGTGCTGGCCTGTCGGGTCGCGCCGGGCCGGCGCTCGACCCGTGCGCCGCGCTCCTGACGCCGATCCTCCTTGCTCCGGGCCAGGCCGAGGAGGTCGTCTTCGTCTTGGGAGAGGCGGATACCTTGGCACGAGTCCGGCATCTTGCGGCTTCGTACACCGTCCCCGGTCGGGCCCAGGAGGCACTCCAGGAGGTCCAGCGATTGTGGGACCGGATCCTTGGTGCCGTCCAGGTGACAACATCCGACGCCGGCCTGGACCTGATGGTCAACCGCTGGCTGCCCTACCAGGTCTTGGCCTGCCGCGTCTGGGGACGGTCGGCGTTCTACCAATCAGGCGGAGCGTACGGCTTTCGCGATCAGCTCCAGGACGTCATGGCGCTTGCCTGTAGTGCCCCGCAAGAGACGCAGGCTCAGATCCTGCGGTCGGCCGGGAGGCAGTTCGAGGAAGGCGATGTACAGCATTGGTGGCACCCGCCGGCCGGCCGCGGCGTCCGCACGCGCATCTCCGACGACCTGTACTTCCTGCCGCTGGTCGTCCACCACTACGTCACCGTGACCGGCGACACTGCCCTCCTCGACCAGCGAGTGCCCTTCCTGAAGTCACCGGTGCTGCGTCCCGACCAGGAGGAGGACTACAGTCTGCCGGGGGTGAGCGAGCAGGCGTGGACCGTTTATGAACACTGCATCCGCGCCCTGGAGCACGGCTACAAGCTGGGAGCGCATGGCCTGCCGCTGATGGGCACCGGCGACTGGAACGATGGCATGAACAGGGTCGGCGCCCGGGGCAACGGCGAGAGCGTCTGGAACGGCTGGTTCTTCATCACCGTGCTGAACGCGTTCGCGGAGCTCGCCGGGCAACGCGGCGACGCGACTCGCGTGGCGTGGTGCCGGGAACGGGCCGAGGATCTGCGGGCGGCGCTGGAGGCCAACGCCTGGGACGGCGCCTGGTATCGCCGAGCCTACTTCGACGACGGCACGCCTCTGGGATCGGCCCAGAATGACGAGTGCCAGATCGACGCCCTCCCTCAGGCCTGGGCGGTGATTTCAGGTGCCGCGGACCCGGCGCGAGCGGAACAGGCCATGGCCTCCGTCGACGAGCGGCTGGTGCACCCCGACAGCAAACTGATTCAGCTGTTCGATCCGCCGTTCGATCACGGGCCCCTGCAGCCAGGCTACATCAAGGGCTACGTGCCGGGGATTCGTGAGAACGGCGGCCAGTACACCCACGGGGCCACCTGGGTCGTTCTGGCGACGGCACTGCAAGGCCGCGGCGATCGCGCCCTGGAGCTGTGGAACCTGATCAATCCGGTCTACCACGCCACCACGCCCGCGGAGGTGCAGCACTACAAGGTCGAGCCCTACGTGGTCTGCGCCGACATCTATGGCGCTCCGCCGCACACCGGCCGCGGCGGCTGGACCTGGTACACGGGCTCGGCGGCCTGGCTGTACCGCGTCGCCCTGGAAGCGATCCTCGGTGTCCGTCCGTCCGGCGACATGCTCCGAGTCGAACCCTGCGTCCCATGCCGCTGGCCGGGATACGAGGTCGCCTACCGCCACGGGTCCGCGACGTACCGAATCCGGGTGGAGAACCCGGCCGGCGCCGGCCGCGGCGTGCAGTCAGTCCTGGTGGACGGGCAGCCCGTGCCGGGCGGCGTTGTGCCGTTGCGCGACGACGGGGGCGAGCATGACGTCCGGGTCACCTTGGGTAGCGAGACGAAGTGAGCCAAATGGCCGACTCACCACAGACCGAGGACGACCTGAATCGGCTGCCGACTGACGAGGACCTGGAACGGCTCCAGTGGACCACGATCCTTTACTACCTGCACGAGACGAACCCCGATAACGGGCTGGTCCGGGACAAGACCGATCCGGCCGCCCCGTGCAGCATCGCCGCCGTCGGGATGGCCCTGGCGACCCTCCCGGTCGCCGTCGAGCGCGGCGTGGTCCTCCGGCAGTTCGCGGCGAAGATCGCGCGCAGCAGACTCCGCTATCTGCACGACCTCCCGCAGGGGCCGGAGCCGGACGCCTCCGGGTACAAGGGCTTCTTCTACCACTTCCTCGACATCGAGACGGGCCGCCGTGTGTGGCAGTGTGAGCTGTCCACCATCGATTCGGCGTTCCTGTTCGCAGGCTTGCTCATCGCCGCGGCATATTTCGACCACGATACGGCCGACGAGGTCGAGGTCGGCCGCCTGGCCGACGCGCTCTATCGCCGGGCCGACTGGAACTGGGCCCGGGACGGCGGCGCGACGCTCACGCATGGCTGGCGGCCGGAAAGCGGCTTTCTCCCGCATCGCTGGGAGGGCTACGACGAGGGGTTGCTCCTGTACGTGCTGGGCCTGGGCTCGCCGACGCACCCGTTGCCGCCGGAGAGTTACGCCGCCTTCTGCGCGACGTACCAGTGGAAGCAGCTCTACGGCCGCGAGTTGCTCTACTCCGGGCCGCTGTTCACCCACCAGCTCTCGCACCTGTGGGTTGACTTCCGCGGCCTCCGTGACGCCTTCATGCGCGACCACGGCAGCGACTACTTCGAGAACAGCCGGCAGGCGACTTTCGTGCAGCAGGCCTACGCGGTCCATAACCCGCTGCAATTCACCGGCTACGGGGAGCACTGCTGGGGGTTGACGGCGTGCGACGGCCCCGGCTGGGTGAAGCGGGTCGTGGACGGAGTGGAGCGGCAGTTCTTCGACTACAACGCCCGTGGCGCCCCGTTCGGCCCGGACGACGGCACCGTCGCCCCGTGGGTCGTGGTCGCCTCGCTGCCGTTCGCCCCGGAGATCGTCATTCCCACCGTCCGCCACCTGGCCGGCCTGAAGCTGGGCGGCCGAGACCGGCCGTACGGGTTCAAGGCG
The DNA here is from genome assembly GCA_963815115.1 of uncultured delta proteobacterium. Taxonomy (GTDB): domain Bacteria; phylum Desulfobacterota; class Binatia; order DP-6; family DP-6; genus CAVQLX01. The sequence goes on from CAWFFN010000010.1 coordinate 6,464, forward strand.
TCGTTCAACCGGACGTTCCGCGTGGACGACAGCCCGACCGGCTGGTGGGTGACGCCGTACCAATTCGGCATCGACCAGGGGCCGGTGGTGCTGATGATCGAGAACTATCGCACCGGCCTGGTCTGGGCCATCACGCGCCGCTGCCCGTATTTCGTCGCGGGGCTGCGGCGGGCTGGATTCACCGGCGGCTGGCTGTAGCGCGGCGGCCGGCGGGAGACCCTCATGAGCGAACAGGCAGTCCCGATCAACCGGTAGACCGGCCGGCGCTTCGTCGGCGTCGTCAAGAGCTGCCTTGGGCTCCGAGGTGCGCTGGCGGACGCCGAGCCCGGCTTGATGGGTCATTACGCTCTTCTCTTCTCGTCGGCGATGGTCGGACGTCCAACCTGGTGATCCTATGTCCACTGTTTCCGGGGCACGCTTGCGAGCCCGAGGCAATCGGGAACGCCGGTTTGGGCCGGCGTCACGGTGACCTCTGGCGCCGTGTTCCAGTTGTTCCTGCTGTTCCCTGCAGAGAGACGAGGCGGATGGCCGAGGGGCGGACAGCGTTGCCGCCATCTGGGCCAACGGCGACCGGTGAGCCAACGGCGACCAAACGTAGATGACCAGTCGCGGGAACCGCGCGGTCGTCACTCGAGGCGGATGTTGTTCCACGAGGCCGCGAGCGGGAACGGTTCCCGCTTTTCCGGGTCAAGTTGGGTTCTTACGGGTCGTTTTGGGATCGCGCCGCGACCCTGACTTGGGCTCGTTCTGGTCGGAAGTCTCGGAAGGTACGCGGCTTTCGGGTGCGGCACGCTGCTCGCCCTCTCGAAGTTCGAATCTCCCCCCCTCCGCTTGTCTATTCGCGACCTTGCTACTTGGTGTGCTCGCTTTGGACTGCCTTTGGACTGTTCGGCCGGGCGGGTTCTAACGAACCGTAGAAGCAGCGTGGTTCGCTCGCAGTTGAGCCCGGGTCGCCGCATGGTCCGGGGCGGCGCCCAAGAGACAGTCCGCCAACTCGGCGGTCGCCCCAAGGTATCATCCACGCCATCCGCGAGCAGAAGAGCGACGACGACCTCGCCGCCTTCGTCGTGCGCGTCTTCCGCGGCGAGGTCGAAGGGGTGAAGCTGCCGCCGCTACCATGCCGTGCCCGAGCACACATCGGCGGCGCCCAGACGGAGGAGCAGCAACGCAGCAAGGACAACGGCGGCGATCGCCAGAGCCGGAGTCCGCCCGGGGGCGCTTAGGTTAGTCACCTGCCGAGCCGTCCCCGTTCTCCTGCCCGCGCGACGCTTCCGTGGGCACGATGCGAAACACGGCGAACTGCACCGTGCGGCGCACCTCGACGAAGCGGCCGTCGGTAGCGAGCGTGCCGGCCTCGCCGACCGGCGTCACGACCACCGTTCCTGCCTTCAGGGGTGCGAGCGCGCGCCGATCGGAGACGTTCTGCATGTCGCGGTTCAGGTAGTACCCGAACTCGCGCGCCCCTTCTCCTCCATCTGGAACCCGGTGACGGGCGTGCCCCGCGGGCCAATCGCCCGCTCCAGCGTGGCAACCTCCTCGCCTGACGCGAACCCGGGTCGCCCGGCGCGGCGTTACTTCAAGGTCTTCAGGAACTCGATCGTTTGGGCGCGGTCCTTCTCCGACGCGAGCCCCTTGAAGGCCATATCCGTCTCGGGCGCCATCTGGTGGGGCGACTTGAGCCACTGGTCGAGCTTCTCCGGGGTCCAGGTGAAGTCCGCGCCCTTCAAGTCCGCCGAGTACTTGAAGTCCTTGAGCGAGCCCGCCTTGCGGCCGACCACGCCGTGCAGATCGGGCGCGATCGACGACACGCCTGGGGTCAGCGAATGGCAGTTCGCGCACTGGGTCCGGAAGATCTTTCCCCCTCCGTCGCCTCGGCACGGACGTCCCGGCCAGTGCCGACGGTCGCGGCTAGGAAGACGGTCAGCGCAACTAGGATCTGAAGCATCGCCGGAACCCTCCTCTCTCGACCGATCCGATCCATCAATGACCCGTGCGGCCACCAACGGCCGCGACAGTGAACCAGGCGTCCATGTTGCCGACCTTCTCGGCCCGGTTGAAATACCACCATCCCTCCTCGCCTGGGAAGCGGAGGCTCGGAAGCGCCGCCTTGGTCGACCGCCTGCTCGCGCAGAACCATCCGGACAAGGTCGCGCATCTCGATCCGGACCTGCGCGATCTCGCGGAGCGCAAGATCCGTGCGATCATCGAGGCGTACGAAGCTCGAAACCTCGATGAGCTGCTGACACTCGCCGATCCCGAGCTCGATCAATGCGTCCGTCCCTACCTCGTGACGCGCCGCTGGGTCCGGGAGAAGTACGCCGAATGGGGTCCCGGGCACCCGCTCTGGGAGGCACGCGTCCTCGGGCAGTTCCCGACTCAGGCCGAGGACGCGTTGATTTCCCTCGCGTGGTTGGAAGAGGCCGCGCAAGGCTCAATCGAGGCGGGCAGAATTCGAGGTGGATGGGGTCGGGCCGCACGCGGTCGCCGAGGATAAGAGCGTCGAGCCGTGCCCGCTGGGCTACAATGCCGCTGCACGGAGGGGAAGATGCAGCGCCGGCTGATGATCATGCGGCACGCGAAAAGCACCTAGAAGCTCTGATATGCCGACCGACCATGAGCGACCGCTCAACAGGCGCGGACGGCGCGATGCGCCGCGCGTGGGCAAGCGACTTGCCAAGCTTGGCTGGGTGCCGGAGCTCGTGGTGAGCTCGGACAGCCGCCGTACCCAGGAGACGTGGGAGCGGATGCAGAAGCGCTTCCCGGAGACGCGCGTCAGCTTCACGCGGGCAGTTCCCGCGACCAGTGCACCTCGCAACCACGTCTCGGACCTTCGGGGCGTGAGCCGCCTCGCCGTCGACGCGACCACGGGGCTGACCGGCGTGGTCGAGGCGCTGCACATCAACATCGCGCGCATGCCGGCCAAGCTCGGCGGGCCGGTCGTCGAGGGCGCGGTGAACGGCATCGCCTGGCTCGTGTACCGGAGTATCCATGGTGTCACCCGCGCCGTCGGCGGTGGCATCGACCTCGTGCTCGCTGGGCTCGTGCCGATGAGCGGCGAGACGGACTCCTCGGCCGCACGGGAGGCTGCGCTCGCGGTGCTGAACGGCGTGCTGGGCGACTACCTGATCGAGACCGGCAACCCGCTAGCGATCCGCATGCGCTGGCGGAGGGACGGCGCGCCGCTCCCGCTCACCCGGGAGGGGTTGGCCATGGCCTTTCCGAGGCCGAGCCCGAAGATCGTCGTGCTCGTGCACGGTCTCTGCATGAACGATTTGCAATGGGCGCGGGGGGCGCACGACCATGGGGCCGCGCTCGCCCGGAGTCTCGGGTATACGCCCGTCTACCTCCACTACAACAGCGGCCAGCATATCTCGACGAACGGGCGGGCATTGACGGCCATGCTCGACGCGCTCGTTGCCGCGTGGCCGGTGCCGGTTGCGGAACTCGCGATCGTGGCGCACAGCATGGGCGGGCTAGTGGCGCGGAGCGCGCATCACTACGGCACGATCGCAGGACATGCGTGGCAGCGCCATCTTCGCAAGATCGTCTTTCTTGGTACGCCGCACCACGGCGCGGCGCTTGAACGCGGCGGTCACCGGCTGCACCGACTGTTCGACCAGACACCCTACACGGCGCCGTTCGCTCGCCTCGGGAAGATCCGCAGCGCGGGCATCACCGATCTCCGTCACGGTAGCCTCGTCGATGAGGACTGGGAGGGTCGCGATCGCTTCGCGCACGGCGAGGACGCTCGGCGGCCGGTGCCGCTGCCGGACGGCGTGGCCTGTTTCGCGATTGGCGCCATGATCGGAAGGTCCCCGCGCGACCTGCGCGGGCGGCTCCTCGGCGATGGGCTCGTGCCTCTCGCGAGCGCCCTAGGCCGCCACCGCGACCCACAGTTCACGCTCGCCTTTCCGGACGCGCACCAGTGGATCGCCTGCGACACGGGCCACTTCGATCTTCTCGGTCGCCCCCACGTGTACGAACGGATTCACGCGTGGCTCGCGGGCTGATGCGTATCGTTCCCAGAGCGCGCCATCAGGAGCTGTCACAGTTCTTTAGTGCCAGTAGACTGTCGCCGTTTCCGTCTCAGGCGCGCGAAGCGTGAGGGTGCGCTGGGCAACGAAGGCGATGCCGAGCGTGTCCCCCTCGAAGCCTTGCTCGCGCGCGGCGGCTAGGTATGCCGTTTGCTCCCCCCATCTCTCCAGGAGGTCAGCCATGCGAGCCGACGGCCGGACGCTGCGGTGGTTTATCGAGGGGGAGAGCGGGCCGGTCAAGGCTGCCAAGCACCTGCAGGATCGCACGTCCCGTGCGATCTCCGGCGTCATCCGCGAGATCAACGCCTTGGTGGGCCGCCACGCGGGAGGTGCTCCATGAAACCGTCCACGATGGCGCCCGACCCGGCGGCGACCGACGCGTCACCCTGGTTGGGATGGCGGGTTGCGCTGAACCGGTTCATCTGGCGAGCCCACATCTTCACCGCGAGCTCGTTGGTGGTCTGGCTGGAGCGGTTGTTTCCGAACCGGGGCTATGGCGAGCGGCTCTTTGCCGCGTCGGCCCGGCTGACGAACTGGCTCGTCGGCGTCCGGGTCGACGTGATCGGGCTCGACAGGCTCGACCCGCGGCAGACCTACGTCTTCACGCCAGATCACCGGAGCCATGTCGACATCACCGCGCTGATGGGGGCGCTCCCCAGGGTGCGCTTCGCGGCCAAGCGGGAACTGTTCGACGAGCCGGTGCTCGGAGCGGCGATGCGGGCACTCGGCATGATCCCGATCGACCGAGCTGACCCGGGGCTCGCCAAACGGACCCTCGACGAGGCCGCGGTGAAGCTCGGGAAGGCGGTCTCAGTGGTGATCTTTCCGGAAGGCACGCGCGCTCCCGCCGGGCAGATGCTGCCGTTCAAAGGCGGCGCCTTCGTGTTCGCCCTCCAGGAGCAGGTTCCGGTCGTGCCCGTCGCCCTCCACAATACGGCGCAGGTGATGCCGGCCCACGGATACCTCACCATTTTCGGGGGACGTGTGGTCGTCGAGATACTCGACCCGATCGCGACCGCCGGCCTCACGTTCGAGGACCGCCATCGACTGAAGGAGCAGGTACACGAGGCGTTGGTCGCGTCGCTCCGTCCGGAGGACGGCGGTGTGGCCGATCGGCGCGATCTCGGCTCCTTTGCCGGCCACGCGTTCGGCGCCACGGTGCCAACGTGACGGCGCGGTGGACACGTCCATGAGACCGAACGTGGCGGTGCTCGGTGCAGGATCGTGGGGGACGACGCTGGCTTCGATGTGCGCAAGACACGGGCCGACCACGATCTGGGCCCTCGAGGACGAGGTGGCGCGGGAGATCAACGCGCGCCACACGAACAGTCTCTACTTGCAGGGATTCGAGCTCACCCCGGCGCTACGGGCGACCCGCCGGGTGGAGGAAGCGACCGAAGGCGCCAAGGTCGTTGTGCTGGCCGTGCCATCGCCCTACTTCCGGGGCGTTTTCGGGCAGGCGGCACCGTTCGTGCCGAAGACGGTTCCGGTCGTGAGCGTCGCGAAGGGCCTCGAGCCGGAGACGCTTCTCAGGATGACGGAGGTGATCGCCCAGGTCCTTCCCGACAACCCGCGCGCGGCGCTGTCCGGACCGAACCTGGCGCGCGAGATCATCGCCGGCTACGCCGCGGGCGCCGTCGTCGCATGCCACGACGCGGAGGTTGCGAGGCACTTACAGGGCGTGTTCAACAGCGGCCTGTATCGCGTCTACACCACGCACGACGTCGTCGGGGTGGAAGCGGCCGCGGCCCTCAAGAACGTCATCGCGATCGCGGCGGGAATGGCCGACGGCGTGGGCGTGGGCGACAACACCCGTGCGCTCATCATCACTCGCGGCCTCGCGGAGCTCACTCGACTCGGGTTGGCCATGGGTGGAGAGCCGAGTACGTTCGCCGGCCTCGCTGGGCTCGGAGACCTCCTTGCCACGTGCATCAGCCCGCTCAGCCGAAATCGACACGTCGGAGAGCAGCTCGGAAAGGGCCGCAAGCTCGAAGACAACGTCGGCGAGATGCGCATGGTCCCCGAAGGCATTCACACGTGCAGGCTGGTCCTCGAGGGCGCGCCGCGCTTCGCCCCACCGATACAGGCCCACTCGTTCCCGGAAGGGCGTGCGGGCTGGTAGACGGGTCGGGCAGATTGCTGGGAGGTGCGAAGGGCGAATACCCCTTCGTCCGTCTAGGTTGTCACGTCGTTGACGCGAGCCGGCGAGGGCGGTACGGCAGGATTCGTGTTGAACCGCATCAGCCATATCGGCGTATTGGTCAACGACATCGAAGCGGCCCTTCGCATTTGGCGAGACCAGCTCGGCTTCAAGAAGTTCTCCGAAGCGCGGTTCGAGGTCGAGGGCATCCGCAGCGTGTTCCTGTCGCTGTCGGGCCATCCGGGCGAGATGAGCATCGAACTCATGGAGCCACTCGACAAGTCCGACATGGGCAACGCCCTCGCCCGTCGCCTCGCGAACGTCGGCGAGGGCTTCTACCATCTCGCCGTCGTGACCGACGACGTGGCGGCGAGCGGCACGGCGCTCGCGCGGAGCGGACTGCCGATCATCGAGCGCCCACCCGTAGCCGCGGGGGCGCAGGGACGCTGGTTGGTTCATCCGAAGGCGGCGAACGGCGTCATGATCGAGGGGACGGAGGAGTGGGATGGCGGCGAGGGCGCCCGGTGAGCGCGGGCCGCCTCGCGGGTCGCGTGGCGCTCGTCACCGGCGCCGGCCAGGGCATCGGCCGTGCGATCGCCCTCAAGCTGGCCGCCGAAGGCGCCGCGGTCCTCGCCAACGACCTCGACGCCGATCGTCTGGCCGCGCTGCGAGCCGACGTCGCCGGGGCAGGCGGCCGTTGCGAGACGTTTCCGGGCGACGTGACCCACAAGGAGTTCGGCGACCGCGCGCTCGAGGCATGCCTTCGGCACTTCGGCGACCTCCACATCCTCGTCAACAACGCGGGCTACGTGTGGAACTCGCGCATCGTCAACCACACCGACGAGCAGTGGTACGCGATGCTGGACGTCCATGCGACCGGGCCGTTCCGGCTGCTGCGCGCCGCCGGCCGCCACTTCCAGCAGGTGGCGAGCGAGGGTCGCGCGGCGCCGGTGCGAAAGGTCGTGAACGTCTCCTCCATCTCCGGGCTCTTCGGCGCGCCGACCCAGTTCAGCTATTCCGCCGCCAAGTCGGCCCTGGTGGGCATGACCCGCTCGCTGGCGAAGGACTGGGGGCGCTGGAACGTCACGGTCAACTGCGTCGCGTTCGGGTTCATCCAGACCCGGCTCACGCAGACGTTCGAGGACGAGCCGCCGCGCGTCGAGGTCGGGAACCGCAGCTTCAAGGTCGGCGTCGACGTGGCCCAAGCGGAGCTCCTGAAGCACCTGATCCCGCTCGGCCGCGTCGGCACGCCCGCGGAAGCGGCGGGCGCGGTCTGCCTCTTCTGCCTGCCGGAATCGGACTACGTGAGCGGCGAGGTCCTGATCGCGGGCGGCGGCCTGCGGATGTGAAGCGTCTCAGCCGAGCTGGCTACCAGCTCGGTCGCATCCGGCGGTCTCGAAGCCTGCCGCACCCAGTTGCGAATCGCCTGGTCGGAGGGCTCGAACTTCGTCGCCAGCTCCTCGGGATTTGCGCCCGGTACGGACGAGGTCAACCAGCCCGTGCTCCACTGGGCTCAGGGGGCGCGCGAGCGCTGACCGGAGCCGGCGCCGTGTGATAGGGTCGCCGCCCGCCGGAGGTGGGCCCATGAGCTGCTCGCTGGTGGTCGAGAAGGACCTGTCGATTCCGCTGCGCGACGGCGGGACGGTCGTCGCCGACGTGTTTCGGCCCGCGGCGGCTGGAACGTTTCCGGTCATCATGACGCTGGGGCCGTATCCGAAGGACATCCACTTTCGCGACTGGAACCCCGTCGCCTGGGAGGAGCTGCCCGAGCGGGGGCCGTACATGCACTGGGAGACGGTGAACCCGGAGTGGTGGGTGCCGCTCGGCTACGTGGTGATCCGTTGCGATACGCGCGGGACGGGGAAGTCGCCGGGCGCGCCGCGGCTGCTGTCGCGCGCCGAGGCGGAGGACTTCTCCGACGCGGTCGAATGGGCCGGGACACAGCCGTGGAGCAGCGGCAAGGTCGCGGTGATGGGGATCTCCTACTTCGCCATGAACGCGTGGCGCGTGGCGGCACTGCAGCCGCCGCACCTGGCGGCGATCGTGCCGTGGGAGGGGGCGGTCGATCTCTACCGCGACGCCGGCCGCCACGGCGGCATCTATTCGGCCGGATTCTTTCGCGCCTGGGGCAGTCACGTGCGCAGCCATCAGCGGGACGGGGGTGCGGCCGACCCGGCCACGGTGCCGCCGGAGCTCTATGGCGAGCTGTACGCCTTTCTCAATCCGAACCTCGGCGACGTGCGCGTGCCGGTGCTGTCGGCCGGCAACTGGGGCGGCGCCGGCCTGCACCTGCGCGGCAACGTCGAGGGCTATCTCGCCGTCGGCTCGGCACAGAAGTATCTGCAACTACATGTCGGCAACCACGTCGATCCGTTCTACTCGCTGGAAGGCCGCCTGGTGCAGTTGCGCTTCCTCGAGCAGTTCCTGCGCGGCGTCGACACCGGCATCACGCGCGAGCCGCCCATCCGGCTGGCGATCCGCCAGGACGCGGAGCGGTACCGTTGGCGCTACGAGAACGAGTGGCCGCTGGCGCGCACCGAGTGGACCGAATGGCATCTCGACGCTGCCACCGGCGGCCTGGCGACGACGCGCCCGGCGGCGACGAACGCGGTCGCGTACGAGGCCGACCCGGCGGCATCGCAGACGCACGCCACGTTCGTCACGGCGGCTTTCGAGCACGACACGGAGATCACCGGGCCGGTGAAGCTCCGCCTGTGGGTGTCGTCGAGCAGCGACGACGCAGACGTCTTCGTCATCGTGCGCAAGCTCGGGCACGACGGCCGCGAGGTGACGTTCCCGGGACCGATGCCCGGCGGCAGTCCGATCGCCGTGGCGTACGGCTGGCTGCGTGCCTCGCACCGCAAGCTTGATGAGTCGCGCTCGACGCCCTGGCGGCCGTTCCACACGCACGACGAGCTGCAGAAGCTGCAGCCCGGCGAGATCGTTCCGCTCGAGATCGAGGTCTGGCCGACCAGCGTCGTGGTCGAGCGCGGCGAGCGGCTGGTTCTGGAAGTCGGCGCCAAGGATGATCCGCAGAGCTTCTTCCAGCACGACGACCCGCGCGACCGCGCGCGGACGGGAACCAACACGATTCACACGGGCGGCGCGTTCGACTCGCACCTGCTGCTGCCGATCATTCCAGGGTGACTCTGAGTTCGTCGCGGGTACCTTCCCACGATCATCGAATCGGCGATTCTGGCATTGGATCCGCAGAACGCCGACGCCTTGATGGCTCGGCTCTTCCTGACCTCGCCTTTCGGCGGTTCGTGGACGACGTCGCGATCGGGCGAGGGAGAGAACCGGCCTGCGATCGAGGGATGCAGACCGCTGGACGACGCTTGCCGCCCCGGGCAGTCCGGCGCCAGAATGCGGTCGACAGGCCATGGCCGGGACGCCGCACGACGAGCTGTCTTTCGATCCGGCACTGATAAAAGAGCTGGACCGCTTCCTGGCGCCTCTGAAGCGGCTGCTCAGCCCAGTCGCGATCGGACTCGAGCACGTTCCTCGCCAGGGAGCCGTGCTGCTCGCGGGCAACCACACGATCTACGGCGTGCTCGACATCCCCATGCTCGCGCTCGGGGTCTACGAGGAGACCGGCCGCGTGGTGCGCGGCCTGGGGGACCACAACCACTTCGCGGTGCCCGTCTGGCGGGAGCTCCTCACGCGGCTCGGGGCGGTGCGCGGAACCCGCGAGAACTGCGGGCGCCTCTTCGAGGCCGGTGAAGCCGTGCTCGTCTTCCCCGGCGGCGGACGCGAGGTCTTCAAGCACAAGGGCGAGAAGTACAAACTGGTGTGGAAGGAACGCGTCGGCTTCGCGCGACTCGCGATCCAGTACGGCGTCCCCATCGCTCCGTTCGCCTCGGTGGGAGTCGAGGACATGTTCGAGATCGTCCTCGATGCCGACGACCTGCTGAGCTCGCCGGTCGGACACCTCCTTCGGTCACTCGGCATCACGGAGCGCCCCTGGTTCCGCCACGGTGAGATCCTGCCGCCCGTGGCCCGCGGCACCGGTCCGGGCGGACTGCCGCGGATCGAGCGCCAGTACTTCCTTTTCAGCGAGCCCATCCCGACGGATCGCTTCCTCGGGAGGTACGAGGATGCGGAGGCCTGTTTCGCGCTCCGCACGCAGGTCAAGAGCGCGGTCGAGCGCGACATCCAGCGGCTCCGCGAGGTACGCGAGACCGATCCGGAACGCTACCCGATCCAGCGTGTGCTGCGCGGGATCGCCGCGAAGCTCGGCTGAGGCGGGAAAGCGGGCCGATGAATTCTCTCCGGATGCCGCCGGCCCGGTGAGCGCGCGGCTTCAGTTCGCCCGGAAGAAATCCGTCACCAGCTGATGTGTCCCCACCGGGTCCTGCGCCGGGTAGCCGTGGCCCGCGTCGGATACGATGTGCAGCCGGGCGCCGGGAATACGCCGCGCCAGCACGTGGGCGTTCTCGACCGGGACGAGCACGTCGCGGTCGCCGTGCAGGATCAGCAAGCGTCGGATCGGATCGCGGAACATCTCGTCGCCGCCGTAGGCGACGAATGTCGGAGGGAGGCCACGCAGATCGGCATCGATCGCCGATACGCGCGCGTCGTGCGGGTCGAGCCCGTGCAGGTAGGGTCGCACCGGCATGTTCCACGGCAGGATGTCACGGTCGGCGTTCTGCGTGATCGAAGGCTCGTCGCATGCCATGCTGATCTCGGGGGAGAACAGGATCAGACCCGTCGGCCTCGCCAACTGGCGGCGACGGGCCTCGACCAGCAGGGAGGTTACCAGGTTTCCGCCACCCGAGTCGCCGGCAACGAACAGCCGCTCGGCGGGCACGCCCGCCGCCAGGACTGCCTCGTACACCGAGATCGTGTCGAGGAGACTCGCCGAAAACGGGAACTCCG
>CAWFFN010000011.1:0-10840 GCA_963815115.1 uncultured delta proteobacterium
AGCGGGCTCTTCGAGGACGGACGCCGGTGCCAGCCTGCCCGTTCGGGGCCTCCGGCAGCCTCGTTACGCTCCGGCAGCCGATGCCCGACCTCCCCGCTCATCCGCCGTCCGAGCCGAGTCAGCCGCTCCGGAGCTATGAGGAGTTCCTCGAGGACATCAAGGCGCGGATCCGAACCGCCCAGGCGCGGGCCGCGCGGGCGATCAACGCTGAGCTGGTCGAGGTGTACTGGCAGATCGGCCGGGAGATCCTTCGCCGTCAGGCCGAGGAGGGCCCGGAGCGCGGCCGTCGCACCCCCGGCGTGATCCAGCGCCTCTCGGCCGATCTTCGCGCCGCGTTTCCCGGTGCCCGCGGATACTCTGTGCCGAGCCTGTACCGCATGCGAGCGCTCGCGGCGGCGTGGCCCGAAGGTCTCTCAGACCGGATGAGAGACCTTCCGTGGGGTCATATCGTGACGATCACGGCCAAGGCGACGGAGGACGCGCGGGACTGGTACGCCGAGCGAGCCGCAGCCTGGTCCCAGGAGCAGCTCGAGGCCGCGATCGGGACGCGGCTGCACCAGCGCCAGGCGGCCGCGATCACCAACTTCGGGCGGACGCTCGAGGCGGGCGACGCCGCGGCCGTGCAGCGAATCACTCGCGACCCTCTGATCCTGGACTTCGTCGAGCTGGCCGAGAGCGCCAGGGAGCGCGACCTGGAGGCCGCGCTGCTGAGCGACATCGAACGGTTCATGCTCGCCCTCGGCGAGGGCTTCTACTTCGCCGGGCGCCAGCGGTCGCTGCAGGTCGGCGGCGAGGAGTTCGTCCTCGACCTGCTGTTCTACCACCACCCGACACGCCGCTTCGTCGTCATCGACCTGAAGGTCGGCCCGTTCCGCGCGGAGTTCGCCGGCAAGATGAACCTCTACGTCAACGCCGTCAACGAGCTCATCGCCCACGACACCGACCGGGCGACGGTCGGGTTCATCCTCTGCACCGACCGCGACAAGACCGTCGCGCAGCTCACGCTGCAGGGCATCGCGACGCCGATCGCGATCACCCGCTACACGATCGGCAAGCAAGGAGTCGAGATGACCGGCGAGGAGGCCGAGATCACCGAAGGCATCGACGAGGAGATGGAGTCGATGCGCCGCGTCGAGCAGCGAGTCGCTGAGTTCGCCGCGCGCCGAGCGAGCGAGCTCGCCCACGGCACCGGCTCGCGCGACCGGCCCTGACCAGCGCCCGCGCGACTCGCTCCGGCTGAAGCGTTCACGCGCCGGCCAGGAACGCCGGGCGCTTCGACAGGCCCGCGGCAACCCGCAGCGCCGGCACGAGACGGTCAAGCGAGACGATCAGTACCCCGCCCTCGGTCCGCTCCAGACCTCTGGCCCGCACGACGCACAGGACCGGGAGCGCCCCGCGCCGGCACCAGCGCCGCCGGCGGCGGTGAAGCCACAGCGCCATCTCTCGCACGCCCGCTAGGTGACGCGCATCGAACGTTCGGGCACTTTGTTTCGATTGCGAACGCGACGCCGCTGGGTGCGATCGCGATCGAGTCGATGTCTCCTGGCCGGCGCCACGGCAGCGAGTGTCGCAGCCGCCAGCCTTCACCCTCGAGCCGCGCGAGCGCGCGCTGGACCTCGTCCTCCGACTGGGCGCCGACTCGGCTGCGGCCGGCAAGCGCCAGCCAGCGACGCGCGCGTATACCCAGTGCCCCCGCGGCCAAGAGCAGCAACCCGTCCAGGGTCACGGCCCCGGCGCCGGCGGCGAGCAGCCCCAGCATCGCTACGGCTGCGCACCCCGCCGAGGCCATCACTGCACGCATCAGCCGCCGGTACTGTTGCCGGTGGGCGAAATTCACGCTGCGCCCCGGCCGAAACGCCGGACTACCCAGCATAGAGATCCTCGTCGATCGTGGCGCGCGGTCGCCGACAGCGAGCAGGCGCTCCTCGAGCGCGAGCTTCCGCCGGCGGATCGTCTCGATCCGCTTGTCCAGCTCGACCGGGAGATGATCGCCCCACCCGAGCGCGTACAGCCGCAACTCCGTGGCCTCGAGATCCTCGAGCGCCTCCCACGGCCGGCCCGGGTCCGCGACATCGACGTCCGCGATCCGGCTGCGAGTGGGGGAGGGCTCTGGCATCGCCTTCAGGTTGGTCGCCGTGCTGGATCGTGAACGCCTGTTTCCGAGATGGTCTCAGGCATGCTGGACGGAACCTGTCCGACACCGGAAGCCAGAACGTTCGTGCTGAAGCGAGGCGTCGCGGTGACCGGATCGAGCGGGCACTTCGATCTCTTCGTTGCCCGGGCCCAGTACTGCGCTCCTTACGAGCACGCGCAGCCACGCGTGATCGGCCGGATTGAGACGACGCTGCAAGCAGGCACGACGCTGTCCCAGCAGCCACGCTGGTCCCAGTTCCGCGCGCCCTGCTCGCAGCTTCGTCTCCCAGTGTTCGGTGTCAGGATATGGTGTCCAGACCGGCGCTGGCCGGAAGCACCGGAGCCGGCCGACGGTAGACGGTATCGACGATCTCCGAGCTGTCTATCCCCTGGAGGTAGACGCTGGTGATCCCGAGGTTGCTATTCCCCAGCTGGCGCTGGATGACGACCAGCGGGACGCCTTCGTGCGCCATCTCGATAGCGTGCGCATGTCTCATCTGATGAGGCGCGAAGCGGCGTCGCACGCCGGCGTTGACGGCGATTCGCTTGAGCTGTTTGCGGGCGGCGGAAGCCTCCCAGCGCCTCCCGGCCGTCGGTCCGTGGATCACGCACAGCAGCGTGCCGGGCGGGAGGCCGGCCCGGATCTCGATCCATGGCTCGAGCCGGGACCAGGCCCAGCGGTCCAATCCGACCTCGCGGCGCTTGCCGCCTTTGCCGCGGCGGATCGTGATCTTGCCGTTCGGGCGGTCGAGATCGGTCTCGGCGAGATCGAGCGCCTCGCTGATCCGCAGCCCGGCTCGCCAGAGGAGCACGATCAGCGCCCGTAGCCTGGCGCCGTCGCTGTTCTCGCCGGTGGCGCGCATAACGGCGATGATCTCCTCGACGGTCGGCGGGTCGGGCGGAAACCGCAGACCTTTGTTACGGGGCTGCCTCCCCTTGTGGTAGCCAGGCATCGTGACCGGCGACCGGCGATGACCGGCGGCGTTGAGAGCGATGTCTTCCATCACTCACCTCCTATATGGACGTTGAGCTCGGCAGCCGGGAAAAGCACCGTGCGTGCTCGCCCGCGGCCGAGCAGGGTCGTCCCACGGTCTCGCAACCGGGCCGCAAAGTGGGTTATCTCGATCGTCTGACCGAGCGTTGGGGCCCGGTCAGTCCGGCGTAGGATTGCCCGGTGTCGTTTGCGCACTATCCACCGGTCGACCAGCCGGGAGCCGAGCGGCTGCGGGCAGCGACCGTGGCGTGGGCGCCGCTGCTGGGCGAGCTGCACGCCGTCGGCCTGCGACCGTATCTCGAGCTCGAGCATGGCAATCGCGACGATGCGCTGCGGCTGTACTGCGAGGTCGACGGGGACCTGTTGCTCGACGCGTCGATCTGCGATGAAGGGCTCCCAGACACCCCTCCGGCGGCGCTCGACGACGACTGGACGGCGTTCGTCCAGAGCCCCCACAGCACTGAGCGCTACCTGGCCGACGTGATCATCGAGCTGCCGCTGACCTTCACGCTGCTGGCGGCGAAACTGCGCGACCTGGTCGACGCGGTCAGCGCCGGCGAACGGCCAGTGCGGACGACCTGGTAGCTACAAGCCGCTCAAGGCGGATCGCATCTGCTGTCAGATCCTGCGATCCGGCCGGGTGCCAGAGCGCCGGGGCTGAGGACCGTGGGGGAGGCCGAGGGCGTGAGGTCAGAGGCGGACGACGGTGGGGGAGATCACCGTCGGCGCCTGTCGTAGTCGGAGCGTGACGATGATCTCGTCGATGTGGATCCCCTCCAGGCAGACCGTGCGCGCTTCCCCTTCGGCGGGATCGCTAGCAGCAACCTTGCAAGCACGACGCCCGTCAAAAGGACGCGCCTCTGGCAGGCCGGGGTAAGCGGCGCCCGGCGGCGAGAGTTGCGCAAGGCACGCAGCACGGCGCACGCCAGGTGCTACGCGCGCCACGCAAAGTTGGGAAAGCACGTCTGGGCCGACGTCTGGGCGTCTGCCTTGCAGTCGTCGGATAGGCCCGAGCGCATTGCTGCGCTCGGGCCCTCCTAGGAACCCGGCGTGCGACTTTCACCGCACCGGGCTCGAGCAAGCCGTTGAGATCCGTTGGCGTGGCGCCGTACGATCCGCTCGTCGAGGAGCGTTTCGTCCGCGGGTCCGTTCACCGCGACGTGTGTCGTGGCGTCTAACTTGTCCGTTGGTTCGGGCGTCATCGTCATCTTCTTCTCGCTGGCTCACCTGACCACGTCAGCGCCCTTGCGGGCCGGACCACCCGGGTCCGTATCCGGCCGGTTGTGCGCGACCGCCAGCTGGAGGGGCTGGCACCTGGTCCCGGTTTCCCGTTGCGTTTCCGCTGCCGGCAATTCGCTTCTTGGTCATCCGATTCCCGCCGGGGAGTTGGGCTCTCCTCACGGTCGGCTTACCGGACCTGAGTCCGGACCTCGACGGGGTTACCGCGTTCCGCACGTACGAGCTGCGAGCGGGGTGGGCGCCCTCTGTGCCCCGGGGACGACGGTGCTCCTCCCGGTCTGAGGCGCGTTCTCAGCCGGCGCCTGCCGCATCACAGCGGCCGTCCCTGCACCCCGCCACGACATCCCATCTCGCGGGGCTCTGCTTCACGAGGCATCAAACGAGGGTTCACAAAGTTCGCCCGTCCGCTCTTCCCCTCGCCTGTAGCGCCCGGATGGAACGGGCGCCCTTGGGCTTCCCCCCGAGCTTCGCACCCCGCCGTTACCAGCGACGCACGTCGAGGGCGGGGACAGGCCATTGAGCACGGACCTGGAACTACTCGATCACATCAAACTGATCCTCCAATCCGGGTAGTTCACTCGTGTCGTGCGACATCGCGTCGCACCGCGCGTAGCAGGTCTGAGCGGCTCGGCGAGCCGAGACTTGCTTTCGAATTTTGCGGGTCTCGGCAGCGCGAGCCCTGCATTCACGAAAACGCGCTACTCCAGGTCGGCGGCATCGACGACGACCGCGCGGATGACGAAACGAGCCCCGCAGGTGGCGAGAACCAGGGCCCGGCCGGATTTGGCCGTGAGACCTCTCGGGAGATGAATGCGGGGCCCCGGACGGGTCTGCGGCGCCGGGTCCACGTGCCCGCGCCCGAACAAAAGCAGGGCGTTCGGGCCGGGCGTGACGACGACGTCCGGTCCGACGGCGTGGCGAGACGCGCTGCTGGCGAGAACGAGGGAACTTAAGATTTCGGCCGACACACCTCTCGGCGAATCGAAGCGGGGCTGGGAGTCGGCGTTAGCGCGAGCCGTCGCGCGTACCCGCCGCGGAGCGAAAGCAGGTGCTTCCGCGCGACGATCATGACGGTCGGCGCGCTGACGATGCCGAGAGACTCGCCGATGGCGATTTGCAAGACCGCTCAGCCGCGCCGGCGAAGTCCTGCTTCGTTGCTGCCACGGGTATTTCGTGCCCGAGCGAACTCTTCCGCATCCCGCGGGAGCATCAGTCGCTCGGCATCGGGTCTGCTTCTGTTGGTCGTCCGTTCCGAGCATGCTGGAATCGATCGCGAGGCGCTTGCCCCGCGGGAATGCGGCACTCCACCGGGCCACACTGGCGGCCGTCGCCTGAACCTCGTGGGCGACGTCCGGCAGCACCGGGCACTACCCAACCCGAGCGTCGTCGGCGGTTGTTACGTACGCGAGAAGCGCGCCGCGGCGGCGGCGCGCGCGGACTTCCCGGACAGCCGCAGCTTCGCGTAGACGTTCGAGAGGTGGCGCTCCACTGTCCGGGTGCTTAGGAACAGCCGCTCTGCGATCTGCTCGTTGCTCATCCCGGCGGCCACAAGTTCGAGCACTTCGCGCTCGCGCTCGCTCAGCTCGGAGAGATCCGCGGC
Source organism: uncultured delta proteobacterium (assembly GCA_963815115.1). GTDB lineage: Bacteria > Desulfobacterota > Binatia > DP-6 > DP-6 > CAVQLX01. The sequence continues at coordinate 5,967 of CAWFFN010000011.1, forward strand.
CACGGCAGGTGTTCGCTCGTCGTCGCCCAAGAAGGCGCGCACCTCGGCAAGAAATGCCTCCCAGGCCGGTTCGCCTTGCTGCAGGATGTGGTTGTCGGACTCGAGCGTCACGAAGCGAGCGTCCGGCAGGAGGGATGCCAGGCGCCGCCCCTCCTCGTAAGGCACCGCCCGGTCGTGGCGCGCATGGAGAACGAGCGCCGGCTGGGTGATGCGGCGCGCCGTGTCGGTGATGTCGAGTTGCGTATTCGACAGCCACAGCCGTGCGGCCATCTCCCCGCTGCTGGAGGCCTGCTGCATGTCGTCATACCAACGCTTTTGCTCCTCGCCTGCGCTGGGGATGAAGAACGAGCTGAACACCTGTCGGAAGGCGGGCACCGCGCCGCCCCAGCCAACTCGCATCAAGTCGATCAGCAGCCGCGACTGCTCCGTCTCTCTCTCGCCGCGTTTGTAGCGCCCGCGCGTGTAGGTTCCGTAGAGGAGGAGATGGCTCACGCGCCCGGGGTTTCTGACGGCGTACTCGATCGCTGTCGGCCCGCCGCCCGAGACGCCGAATAGAGCGAAGCGCTCGAGTTCCGCGGCGTCCACCACGGCGGCCAGATCGCCGACGTAGGTGTCTAGCGTCGGTGTGCCGTCGAACTGCCGGTCCGAGAGCCCGCAGCCGCGCTCGTCGTAGCGAATTAGCGCGTGCCCTCGGCTCAGCTCGGTGACCCAGTGCCGCCAGACCGGGCTCTGCCGGTCGTAGTCGAGATGGGTCATCCAGTTGCCGGCCTTGACGAGCGGTGAGCCCTGACCGTCGATCGCGTATGCGAGGCCCACGCCGTCTGGCGCGGTGCAAAAGCGAGTCTCGTGCTTCAACAAGACGATCGTACGCCCGGCAGATCGCGGCCCCTGCCTCGAGCTGTAGGTGGTTCGGGGCAACCCGGGCTGTCGCGACCGGTACGTGCATCCCGCCACACGTCCCACCCGGATTTGGGTAGTGGCGCCGATGTTGCGCAGGCGGCTTGGGAGGACGCTTCCACCAACACCACAACGACCGAGGAGGTCTCCCAATGACGGTAGCGACAGACACGATCCGCAACGGTGTGGACACCGAGAAGATGTTCGCCACGCTGGACTTGATCAAGGCGCAGCCGGAGCTAGCGAGGTTCCAGTTCCGGGCCACCAACCGCTGGATCGACGGCGCCCACAACCGCTCGACGATCAAGGGCTTCTATGCCGCGGGCGGCGAGGACGCCACGCGCAGCGAAGAGTTCCGGATCGACGCGGGCGAGCCGGCGATCCTGCTCGGCAGCGACACCGGTCCCAACCCGGCGGAGTACCTGTTGCACGCGCTCGCCGCCTGCCTGACGACGTCGATCGTCTACGTGGCCGCGGCGCGCAGGGTGCAGCTCACGTCGGTCGAGTCGACCCTCACGGGCGACATGGACGTGCGCGGCGCACTCGGCGTCGACGACGAGCCGCGCAACGGGTTCGAGCGCATCGGCGTGACGTTCCGCGTGACGGGGAACGCTCCCGAGGACAAGCTCCGCGAGGTCGTGGAGCGGGCCCGGAAGCGCTCGGCCGTCTACGACATGGTCACCAACGGCGTGTCCGTCGCCGTGGGGGTGGAGACCGACTGAGCCTCGCATGCAGGCCCGTGGCCGACGCCACCGCGCTCCGGCCACGGGTGCGTGAGGGGCGGATTGGAGAGTCCGTGATGCCGATCGAACTCACAACCCACACCGACGCCGGTGCCCGCCTCGTGGCGATCGCCGAGCGGCTCTGCGACCAGCTCGCCGCCTGCGCCGCTGAGCACGACCGCGACGGCACGTACCCGTTCGAGGCGATCGAGGCGCTCAAGGCGACCGGCTACTTCGCGGCGCCCGTCCCCGTCGAGCTCGGTGGGCTCGGCGTCTCGTCCGCGCACGACCTCGTCGTGGCGTCAAGCCGCCTGGCGCGCGGCGACGCCTCCGTTGCGATCGGCGTGAACATGCACCTCGTCGCGGTGCACAACATGGAGCGCCGCCGCCAGGTCGCGGTCGCCGCCGGGGAAGAGCGCCGCGCCCGCGGCTTTGCATCATCGCTCGAGCAGATCGCCCGCGAAGGCGTGGTGCTGGCCGCCGCGATCAGCGAGCCTGGCCAAGACCTGACCAGGCCGAGCACGCGCGCCACCCGCACGGTGTCCGGCTGGCGAATCGACGGTCGCAAGCTGTTTTGCACCATGTCCCCCGCCGCCACCGACCTCTACGTCGCCGTCACGTATGCCGACGGCGAGGGAGCTGAGCGCTACGCGTACGCGATGGTCCCCACCGGCGCGCCCGGCGTCACGGTTCACGACGACTGGGACGCGCTCGGCATGCGCGCCTCCGGCAGCAACTCAGTCTCGCTCGAGGGCGTCGAGCTGCCCGAGTCCGGTGTGCGCGGTGGCTTTCGCGCCGGCGATCCGACGCCGTACATGGAGCGCAACCTAGTGGCCGGGCTGTTCCACGCCGCAGCCTCGCTCGGCATCGCCGAGTCGGCCGACGAGGTCGCCCGCCGCGGCGTCGCCGGGCGCATCAACGGCCCTGCGCGCCCGCTCGTGCAGGTGGCTGGCAACGCCGTCGACCTAGCCGCCTCCCGCGGCGTCCTCTCGCGCGCCGCTGCGCTGATCGATCACCACCGCGCCGCCAACCCGGCCTCCGACGGCACCGCCGAGGAACTCGGCGCGCTGTTCGCCGAGGCCCAGGCCGCCAAGGCGTTCGTCAACGAAGCAGCCGCCCGCATCGTGGACCGCGCGCTCGGCCTCTCGGGCGGCGCCGGCTACCTCAACGGCAGCCTTCTCGCGCGGGCGTACCGCGACGTCAAGGCCGGCTCCTTCATGCACCCGCTTGGCGCCAACCGCGCGTATGACTACCTCGGCCACGTCGCTCTCGGCGAAGAGGCGTCGCTGCACTGAGATGACGCTCGCAGCTCCAGCCCCCGCGGCGCCAGCGCCCAAGGCGCGCTCGTTCCGTGACGCGCTCGGCAGGTTCGCGACCGGCGTCGCGTTCGTCACCGCGGCGCCTGACGACGAGCCGGTCGGGTTGATCGTGAACTCGCTCACCTCCGTCTCGCTCGAGCCGCCCCTAGTCTCGTTCTGCCCAGCGCGGAGCTCGCTCACGTGGTCGCGGATGCGTCGCGCGGGACACTTCGGAGTGAACGTGCTGGGGCGGCAACACGAGCGGTTCGCAGTGCGCGCGACCCCTGTCGGCGCGGAACGATTCGCCGGCCTCGACTGGGAACTCGGACCCCGGGGCGCGCCGCTGCTCAGCGATGCCCTCGCCACACTCGAGTGCGAGATCCTCGCCGAGCACCCCGCCGGCGACCACTGGATCGTCGTCGGCCGCGTCGATGCCCTGCGCACCTCGCCCCTCAAAGACCCGCTCGTCTTCTTCGCCGGCGCATTCGGCGCCCTGAGATAACGAATGAAGACAACGGCCCGGCCACCCGAAGAGCCTTCCATCCCCGACAAACGGGGCGTCTCCGCAGAGGTGCCGACGACGCTCGGTGTGGACGAGACGCGACAGCGCGCCCACCCCAACGCCGGGCCTCTGAATCCTCGGGACGATGCGAGAGCTGACCTCGGAGAAGACCTCCTTTCGCTCCCCCGCGGTACTCGTGGCCGGCCAAACCAGTCACCCGCCTTGCGCGGCCAGCGGGGTACGGAAGCGCCGGAAGCGGAGCCGCGTGTCCCACGCGGCCGCAGAGCCCTGCTTTCCGCGCAGTGGGCTATCCATTTGAGTCAGGTAGTCTCGGGTTCGTGCCGACAGCGGGCAAGGACTATCCGGGTTCCTACGGCGAGCTGCTGGCGTGGTTCCCTGATAATCACGCGTGCATCGACTATCTCGAGTGGTTGCGCTGGCCCGAGGGGTTCCGCTGCCCGCGGTGTGTCAGTCGCGCCGGCTGGCGGTTGAGTTCCGGCCGTTGGGAGTGCACGGTGTGTGGGCGCCAGACGTCGGTGACGGCGGGGACGATCTTCCACCGCACGCGCACCCCACTGCCGACGTGGTTCGCGGCGGCGTGGCTGATGACAAGCCAGAAGCAAGGCGTTTCGGCGCTTGGACTTCAGCGGGTGCTGGGCCTCGGTTCCTACCAGACGGCGTGGGCGATGCTGCACCGGTTTCGCTTGGCGATGCTACGCCCAGGCCGCGAGCGGCTGAGCGGCTGGGTGGAGGTCGACGAGGCGTACGTCGGAGGTCTCGAGGGTACCGTCCACGGTCGGGAAACGGCGACGAAGTCGATCGTCGCGATCGCCGTTGAGATCAAGCAGCCCAAGGGTTTCGGGCGGATCCGACTGCAGTCGGTCCCGGACGTCTCACAGGGCAGCCTGATCCCGTTCATCGAAGCGACCGTCGAGCCCGGCGCGACGGTCCACACCGATGGATGGCAGGCGTACTGGACCGTGCCCGAGCACGGCTACCTGCACGAGCGGACGATCATGCGCAAGCAGAACGACCCGGCGCACGTCGTGATGCCAGGCGTCCACCGCGTCGCCAGCTTGCTCCAGCGCTGGCTGCTCGGCACCCACCAGGGCGGGGTCGGCCCCGAACACCTCGACGCATACCTCAACGAGTTCACCTTCCGGTTCAACCGCCGGCACTCACGGCGCCGGGGAATGCTCTTCTACCGCCTGCTCGAACAGTCGATCGCAGCCGAACCGGTCACCTACAGCAGCCTGATCGCCAACCCAAAGGCGACCGGCCGGCAAGCGACGCCTCCATCACGTCCAGGACGCGTCGCCTCGGTTCCCGCAGTCCACCGGCCGTGGCGGCAAACCCCAGCGAATACACGCTCCCCTGACCCAAATGGATAGCCCATTCCGCGCAAAGGAGGCGCGACCCAGGAATCACGATATGCATGCAGACCGACGAAAGCGA
>CAWFFN010000012.1:0-908230 GCA_963815115.1 uncultured delta proteobacterium
CAGCTTCCCAAGCTGGACGTCGCCGGTTCGACCCCGGTCGCCCGCTCTTTTTTCCGCAGTCGCGCCGCGCAGTTGTGATGGTCTCTTCGGGTTGCCGGCGCGGCGTGCGTTTGATCGATGCCGGTTCTGGTGCCGGTGCGCGCCCCACCGCCTGGCGCAACTCTGGTCCCTCGTGGCGCACCCACTGGATGCGCCGCCGTCGTCGACGGGGCGTACCCGGTACGGCTATTTGAGGCGCTTTCAAGCCGCCAATCTACGGGCTCCGTCGCTGCTCGAGGAGTCGCGCCCATGAGCTCCCCACTCCGTCAATGGTTGGAGCGGCTGGGACTCGCCCAGTACGGCGATCGATTCGAAGCCGACGATATCGATCTGGACGTCGCGCCGAGCCTGTCGGAGCAGGATCTCGAGAAGCTCGGCGTCTCGATGGGCCACCGCAAGCGATTGCTCAAGGCGATTGCGGAGCTGCACGGTGCTCCCGCGTCGCCGGTGGCGTCGGACGGGATGGCTGCTGCGCCGACCCCCCCGAAACGCCTCGCCGACAAGATACCTGCACGCGAAGTCGGCCCTCGAAGGCGAGCGCAAGCAGGTCAGCGTCCTCTTCGCCGACGTGAAGGGCTCGATGGAGCTGGCCGAGCAGATGGACCCCGAGGCCTGGAGCGCGATCATGCAGCGCTTCTTTGCGATCCTGGCCGAAGGCGTGGAGCGTTTCGAGGGCTTCGTCGACAAGTTCACCGGTGATGGCATCATGGCGCTCTTCGGTGCACCGATCGCGCACGAGGACCATGCGCAACGGGCGTGCTTCGCCGCACTGTACCTGCGCGACGAGCTGAAGCGCTATGCGCGAAGGCTCGGTCCGGGCCGAGCTAGCCAGGGCATTGCTCGGGCGCGGCGAGCTGGATCGGGCGGAACAGGAAGCTCATACGGCGGTTACGGTCGCGAGGATGCAGCACTGCCGGTACGACGAGGTGCAGGCGAATCTTGCGGTCGCCCATACCCAGAGCCGCCGCGCCGATGCGGCGGCTCTGGCGCGCACCGAGCAGGCGCTAGTCCGCGCCCAGGAGCTGATCGACGAAACCGGCGCCTGCGCCTGCCAGCCCGAGGTGCACGAATGCCACGCTCACGTGGCGCGGCTGCGCGGAGACGCACCGACGCACCCGCCGCACGGCACGAGATCGCAGAGGCCCGACGGCTCTACACCGAGATGGGCTCGACCGCGCAGACGGAACGACTGGCGAAGGAAATGGACGGCTACGCCTAGCCCGCGCGAGGCAGCAGGAGTACGTACAGCGACCCAACTTCCTGGGTCGGGAAGAACCCGGCGAAAGAATGAGGACAGAGCTCATGAGCATCGACTTCAGCGTGAAGGGAAAACATGTACTGATCACCGGTGGCACCGGGGGGATCGGTGCCGCATTTGCGGAGGCGTTCTCGCAAGCCGGGGCGGTGGTTACGATTGTCGATATCGCACCGCCGCGGGCCGACCAGAAGTCGGATGCCAAATACGAACAGGTCGACATGTGCGACGACGCGGCGGTCACCGCGCTCGGTGCCCGCACGGATCGAATGGACGTCGTCATCCATTGCGCGGGCCGCGCCGCGCTCGACCAGGAATACTCCCCGATCGTCTTCAATCAGATCGTCAACCTGCACCTCACCGGCGCACTTCGCCTCGCCAACGCGTTCCGCCAGCACCTCAAGGCAAGCCGCGGCTGCATCATCCACATCGCCTCGATGACCTCGTATTTCGCGGCCCCCTATGCCCCGGCCTACGGCGCCGCCAAGACCGGAATCATGTCTCTGACCCGCACCCTCGCGGTCGAATTCGCCAGTGACGGCATCCGCGTCAACGCGATTGCGCCGGGCTGGATCGACACGCCCCTCACAAAGGTGGTGCAGGAGCAGATGCCCGAGATGAACCGGAGGATTCTCGAGCGCCTGCCGTCTGGGCGGTGGAACACGCCGGACGAGTTGGCCGGCCTTGCCGTCTTCCTCGCCTCTCCGGCATCGAACATCCTTACCGGCGTGACCATCGCCGCCGACGGCGGCTACTCGGTCACCTGACCCAGGCCGGCTTCGGTGCGCCGTGTAGCTCGCGCTGGAGGCGTGTCCGGGGATCGCTGCGAGCTCGAACTCTCGGTTGACTCTCGCCGCTGACGGGCCTTTCTTCGGACACGGGCCGGAATGGAGAGGGGCGACCATGATCTTTTCGACGCACGAGCATTTCGACAATGCGGCCATCGCGAACGAGCACATCGACGTGCGCCCGATCGCCGCCGCGATGGGGGCGGAGATTGCGGGCGTCGATTGCGCGAACGTCAGCGACGCCGCGTTTGCCGAGATCGAAGCGGCGCTGTTCCGCCACAAGATGATCTATTTTCGCGGCCAGCAGCGGATGACGCATGGTGACCAGTCCGCCTTCAGTCGCCGCTTCGGCCCCTTTGCCGAGGATGCCTATACCCAGGGCGTGCCAGGATTTCCCGAGGTGCAGCCGCTGATCAAGGAGGCGGACGAGCGCACCGGCCTTCTGTTCGGGTCGGGCTGGCATACCGATTCCGCCTTCCTCCCCGAGCCGCCCGCGATCAGCCTGCTGCGTGCGATCGAAATACCACCCTTCGGCGGCGATACGATCTGGGCGAACAGCGCGCTGGCGTATCGGGCGTTGAGCCCGACGATGCAGGGTCTGTTGAAGGGCCTCAAGGTGCACATGTCGATGGGCAACGTACTCGAGTCCGCGCGTGCCTATGCGGCGCCCGTCGACAATCCCATCGGAAGGCTCGCGCAGTCCAAGGGAATGGCCGCGCTTCCCGACGATCTCGCGCGCAAGGTGCAGGGCAGCTTCCACCCGCTCGTGCGCACCCACCCGCGCACCGGCGAACTGGCGCTCTATTGCGACCAGACCTATGCCGCCGGCATCGAGGGGCTGGAGCCGGAAGAGTCCTCGCCGATCCTCGAGTTCCTGAGCGAGCACATCACCCAGCCCGCGTTCACCTGCCGCCTGCGCTGGGAAGTCGGGATGTTCGTCATGTGGGACAACCGGTTGTGCCTCCATCAAGCGTTCAACGACTACGACGGCCATCGGCGCGAGCTGTATCGCTCGACGGTCGCTGGCGAGCGTCCGGTGTGAGGGTCGCACCAGCGTCGTGACGATTCGCCCCCGCCGGGTTGACGTCAGCGCGTCGCGCGCGACTCTTCGAAGCGCGCCCTCGCGGCGTCGAGGTCGTCGAGCTCGAAGAGCTCCACGCCGGCGAGATCGTCGCGTCCGTACACCATGATCATTGCGTAGACGGAGTCGAAGTCGCCGCCCTGCGCGAGGGTGCCGAAGCTGCGCGCGATCGAGAGCGTCGCGTGCGGCTCATCGGCGAGGAAGTAGAGCGGCCGGCCGACCATCGCGTCTGGTGAGAGCTCGAAGAGCGCCACCACCGAGGCGAGGTATGCGTCCGCGCCTTCGAGGCACCCGAGACCGGTGCGCCGATGGTCGCGGAAGAAGAAGTCGTCGGTGAAGGACGCCCGGAGCCGAGCGAGATCGCGCCCGGCTTCGCGACGCTCCGCGAACTTCCGGACGGTCACTGGCCGGGTGCGGCGGAGGTGGAGTTCCGCGAGCTCGCCGGATGCGGCGGCACGGTCGTCGGGGTCGAAGCAGATCCACACGACGGCGAGGCCATCGGCAGTCACCTCCGTCAGCGTCAGCAGGTCGATCGCGAAATCGGCGCCGGACTCCGCTCGGCGCCAGCACCATCGCTCGAGCGCCAGCCGATCGCCAGCGGTGGCGAGGAGCGTGCGCTCGGGGCGCATGCCGTGCGGCTCCCAGCAGAGCCGCCCGTTCGCAATCGCGAGCTCGCGGTCACCCATCAGGCGAAAGAGGCGACGGCGATCGACGAACGAGAGCGTCGGTCCATAGAGGGCGGTGAGGCCGTCCCAGTCGCGCGCCTCACCGCACGTCTGCCAGCGGTCGTTCCACCGCGTCGCCGCGTTCGGCGGGATGCGCAGCGGATCGGGACGGAGCTCCGCCAGGCGTGCCTTCGCCTCGTCGAGGTCTTCGATCTCGAACAGCTCGAGGCGCGTGATGCGGCCGTCGCGGTGCTGAGCCAGAGGTGCTCACTTTCGAAGGCGCCTCCGTCGGCGAGGGCGCCGGAGCGTCGAAGCAAGGTGATCACGCCATGGCGCTCGACCGCCGGCCAGAACCAGCCGAGCTCCATGCGCTGGTCCGGCGCGAGATCCCACAGGACCTCGAGGCTCGGGAGGTAGGCGTCGGCGCCCTCGATCCGGCCGAAGCCGGTCCGGCGGTGATCGTCGACGACGACGTCGTTCGCGAAGAGCGTCCTCAGGCGTTTCCCGTCCTGCGCGTCGAAGCCGTCGATGGCGGTCCCGATGATCGCCACCCATGGCGCCGCGGCGGGATCGATCGCGGCCCATCGCGCCCACGCCTCGCGCTGCGCGGCGCGGGCATCGTCGAGGTCGAAGAAGATCATGGCAGTGAACGACCCTGTCTCGTCGATCTCGACCACCACGAGGTATTCGACCTCCCAGCGCCCATCGGGTGGACCACCGGACCAGAGCACGCGCGAGACGACGACGCGATCCCCCGCGGTTCCCACGAGCCGGGATACAGGTCGGCCGCCGCTTCGTGCGCGCTCGCGAGCGGACGCGACCATCATCTCCCTGTCGCCCGAGAGGAGTGCCCGGCGGCGCCGGTCGTCGAAAACCATCCCCGCGGCGCAGAGGCTGCGCATCGCGGTCCAGTCGTCCGTCGCAGAGCCCTCGTCGAACGCCGCCTGCCAGCGGCTCAGTGCTGCGAACGCCGCGTTGGATTTGGCGATCGTCGCCAGGGGATCCGTTGGGGCGCCGATGGCCTCGAAGCGCGCGCGCGCCTGGTCGAGCTGGTCGACGTCGTAGAGGTCCCAGCGCACGATTCGGCCCGCCGCGTCGTGCGCCCCAACGCTGACGAAAGGCGACTCGAACGCACCGCCTTCACGCGTGCCCACCAGCGTTACCTGTATGAGGTGGACGCGGCCCGAAATGCGGAGGTGTTCGAGGCGATAGTTGCAGTCGGGAGCGAGCTCGACCAGCGCTTGTTGCGCGCGCACGAGCGTACCCGCGTCGCCGAGCGTCGTGCCCCAGCCAAGCAGCCGGTGATCGTGGAGACCGACGTTCGGGGCGAAGCGCGGCGTAGGCATCCCAGTCGCGTCGCGTGATCACGTCGCCCATGGAGCGAACGGCTTCGGCCGTGGTCCCGTGCGCCGCCGCCTCGCCCGCGGCCCAGCGCGCGTCGAGCTCGGCCCAGGCGACGACGTCGTCGAGGTCGTATCGATCGTATGCGACGATCTCGCCGCCCTCATCCGTCTCGATCAAGAGAAGCGAGTCGATCGCGCTCGGGCCGACCGCATCCTCGGCCATGTCCATGGTGAATCGCTTGAGGGCGAGCCGCTCGCCGCGCGTCGCGAGCAGCTCCGCCGACGCGCGTACCGCCATGTCGAGCGTCGGGCGCGTGAAGTCGAGGAATTGCTCGCGATCGAGATCGAGGTGGAACAGGCGTCGGTGGTCTCGATAGCCGAGCGGGCGCGGGTGGAGGGCCGCGAAGCGCTCGGCGTCGCGCCGTGCCCAGGCGGCCAGGACATCCAGCCACGCTCGCGACGCGGCGTTGGCGAACGGGGGCTCCGGCGCCGCGGACGCCCGGTCGGTGCTCCCGACGAGCGCATCGTAGCGTGCGAGCGCTTCGTCCTCCTGCTCGGGCTCGAATAGCTCCCAGCGTGCGAGGCCATCGGCGTCGTGGACGCGGAGCGAGCAGACCGGGCGCTCCCAGGCGCCGCCGCTCGCGCGGGCGCGGCCGCGCTGGGTCGCGCGCAGGACGCTCGCGTGGTCCGAGAGCGCCAGGACGTCGTCGAGACGCAAGCTGACGTCGTCCGAGGGATCATGGAGCGCGCGCAGCGCCGCGACCACGGCGTCCCGACCGTGCAGCTCTCCGAATCCGACCGTGCGATGGTCGATGGCGACGATTGCCGGCGCGAAGGTGGTGCCGTGGCGATCGGGATCGGTGGCGTGGCGAATGAACCCTGCGGTCGCGCGCGCCGCGGCGGCCGCGCGGGCTCGCGCCGAACCGTCGGGCAGCAGCTCCGCGTGACGCTCGTAGAGGCGGACGAGAGCATCGCCCAGATGGTCGGCCGCGAAGTACTCGCTCCGGACGGTGAAGCCATCCTCGTCGACCTCGCTGACGAGGATCTCCTCCCGCTCGAACGCCGCCACGTCGAACTGCCCGCCGCTGGTGCCGTCCACGAACGTCCAGTGGCGCGTGAGGTCGAGTCGATCGCCGAGGTGGCCGAGCGGCTCGAAGCGAAGCCTCGGATTCTTCGCGCGCAGCAGCGAGCGCAGCGACTTGAGCAGGCCGTCGCGGCCGTACACGGCGCCCGTCGGGTGATCCACCCGTTCCCGGAAGCGGGAGAACAGCTCCTCCAATGCGGCCATGTCGCGCGCGGCCAGCGCGGCGTCGAAACGGGCCTGCATGGCGCCGCGGGCGGCGGTCGGCAGACGACGGCGGGCCGGGCGCGACGCCGGGGGCCCGGTCGTGAGCGCGGCGAAGCGTGCCAGCGCGTCGGCTTCGCGGTCGGATTCCCACAGCTCGGCCCGCGTCAAGAGTCCGTCGGGTCCGAAGGCGAAGAGCGCGAGGAGCGGATGATCGAAGAAGCCCCCGGTGGTTCGTTCGTTGCCGAAATAGGTCTGGCGAACGAGCAAGATGTCGGGCGCGAGGGCGAGCACGTCGTCGTGGCGCACGGACCCGGTGGCGAGGTCGAGCTGGCCGCGCCACTGTTCGAGGAACTCGTTCGCCCCTCGGGCGCTCCAGAGGTGAAGACTTCGATGATCGACGCATTCCATGAGCGGGGCCGTCGTGGCCGCCACGCGGTCCGGGTCGATCGATCCGTTCCACACCGCGACCGACCGCGCCGTCGCCACGGCCCGCTCTCGATCCGGGCCGTCGGGCAGCAGCTCGGCGTAGCGTTGGTAGAGCCGTGCGACGGCGTTGCCGAGGCGGTCATCGGCGAAGACCTCGCTGCGCTTCCGCTGCTCGCGGCCGTCCACCTCGAAGACGGCGAAGTAGTCGCCCTCGACGGGTCCAACCGAGCCGAACTTCGCGTCGACGCCGTCGTGCGCGTACGAGGTGCGCAGCAGCGCGAGCGAGTCGCCGAGTGCCCCGAGGGACTCCTGCGCGAACCTGACGTTCCGGCCCCGCCAGAGCCCGCGATGCAGGGCGAGCACCTCGGCCACTCCATACGTCACGCCGGTCGGGTGGTGGATCACTTCCACCGGATCGGCGTGGGCGGCGAGCAGGGCCGCCTCGTCGCACGCCTCGATCGCCGCCCAGACGCGCTCGGCGTTGCGCGTAGCGGCATTCGCACGCACGAGGCGGGCGGATCGCTTCGGCACCTCACCGGCGACCAGCGCATCGAAGCGCGCGAGCGCCTCGGCTTCGTGATCGGCGTCGAACCATTCGATGCGCGCGAGCCGCCCCTCGTCGTCGGTGGCGAAGAGCGCGAGGAAGAGCCGCTCGTAGACGCCGCCGCCGAGGCGCTCGTTGCCCGAGTGCATCCTCTCGACGAGCTTTGCGTTCGGCTCCAGCGCGAGGACCGCGTGGTCCCGGAAGACGATCTCGCTGGCGACCTCCCGCAGGGCACGGAAGTGATCGAGGAACGCGGCGGCGCCCCGGAGCGACCAGGTTCCGAGCCGCCGATGATCGATCGACTCGAAGTCGGGGGCGAGCACGGCCGCCCAACGATCGAGATCGGTCTACGCCCGGATCTGCGCGCCCATCGCGCGCGCCGTCGCCGCCGCGCGCTCGCGCGCCGGGCCCTCGGGCAGGAGCTCGGCGTAGCGCTCGTAGAGGCGGACTATCGCATCGCCGAGGCGGTTGGACGCGAACACCTCTGCATGCCGGCAGAGACCGACCTCGTTGACCTCAAAGAGCTGGATCCCCTCGTTCTCGTAGGCGCCGACGTCGTAGCGACCGCTGGCGGCCCCGGCCGCGTGGTAGCGGCGCCGTATCAGAAGAAGGGACTCACCGAGCGTTGCGAGCGGCTCGACCTCGTAGTGCGAATCACGCGATCGGAACAGGCGCTGGATGGAGGCCATGCACGCGTCGCGCCCGTAGGTCGATCCCGTCGGATGATCGATCTCCTGATGGCTCTCAGCGAAGACGGCCGCTATCGCATCGACGTCGCGGGCGGCGACGGCGGCGTCGAAGCGGGCCTGCATCGCGGTCGCCGCGTTCGGACGCACGCGCCGCCGCCGCGCCGGCGGTGCGGCGATGGGCTCCTCGGCGGGGACGTCGACCGGCGCGACGCGACCGGCATCGCCTCGCGCGCGCTCCACAAGCAGCGTCGCCCCCTTCGCCTCCCAGAGCTCGATCGCGCGACGCTCCTCGGCGTCGGCCTCGGCGCCACGTCCGGCCGCGCGCAGCGCCGCCGCGAGCGCCACGCGCGCGTCGGCGTGGTCGAGGAGCGCGTCGGTGGCGGCGGCGATGGTCACGGCGGCCTGCGCCAGCGCGACGGCGGCGGCGTGATCGCCGCGCTTCGCCAACGCCTCGGCACGAGCCCCGCGCCAGGCGATCGCGGCCTGGAGATCGTCGCCGGCGAGCGCCTCGCTCTCGCGCGAGCACGCCTCCGCTTCGTCGATCCGCCCTTGTGCGAGCAGGGCGCGCGCGAGCAAGGCTGCCGCGCGGGCCGCGTCGATCCCGAGCCCGAGGTCGCGCAGCCCCTCGTATGCACCGCGAAGCGAGCGCTCGGCCGCCGCCGCGTCGCCCTCGAGGAGATCGATCCGCCCGGCGAACGCGTCGGCCTCGAAGAGCCGGTGCGCGATGCCGAGCTCCTCCACCATCGTGCGCGCCGACCCGATCATGCGCCGGGCCGCGTCGGTGCGCCCGCGGAGCGCTTCGAGCACGCCCTGGCAGCTCAGCGCCACCGCCTCGACCGCCGGCGCCCCCTGCGTGATGCGCAGGACGCGCACCACGTCGAGGCAGCGGCCGCTCGCGCGCGTCACCGGGCTCGGTCCCCAGAGCGCCGCCAGCGGTGCACCCGCCAGGACCGCGTTCGCGCGGCGCCGATCGCCCGCGCGACGAGCGGCGGCGAGCGCCAGATCGAGCGCCGCCTCGCAGGCGCCGACCTTCCCGAGGCGCGCGAGCGCCTGCGCATGGACGAAGTGAGCCTTCGCTTCGCCAGCGGCATCATCGAGCGCCGCCAGATCCCGCGCCGCGCCGCCGACGCGCTCTGCGGTTGCCTGCAGCGCCTCGGGCGCGGTGAGCACGGTGAGCTGGCCCGCGAAGCACGTGTGCCAGGCGCGCAGCCGGGCGGAGTCGCCGGCGACGCGACAGAGCTCGTCGATGGCGGCGCCGGCCGGTCCTACGTCGCCGGCCGAGAGCAGCGCCTCGCACCAATCGAGCGCCAGATCGGCCCGCTCGGGAGCGTCCGGTGCGAGCCGATCGATGGCGCGCCCGAGGAGACTCGCCGCGAGCGGGACGTCGTCGCGTGCGAGCGCCCTTCGTCCCGCCGCGGCCAGGCGTTGCGACGCCCGTTCGCCGAGGCGACGTCCGCGCGCATCGAGCGTGCCCAGCTCGCGCAGGTGCTGGTGCGCCTGCTCGAAGTGCCAGCCGATCATTTCGTCGTGCTCGGGCGCGTCGCCGACTTGCGCCTCTATCCAGTCGGCGAGCCGCTCGTGCAGTTCGGCGCGTGTCCCCTTGAGCAGGCGCCGGTACGCCGCGTCCCGGATCAGGACGTGGTGGAAGCGCAGCGCCGGCTCGCCGAGGAGCCAGCCCGTGTCGCGCTCGATGAGCTCGCTCCGGCGGAGCGACTCGAGGCGTGCGTCGAGATCGCTGCCGTTGCGCCCCAGAAGCGCAGCGAGCGCGCTCCGCGAGAAATGACGACCCACGACCGCCGCGCGCTCGAGCACGGTCCGGTCTTCGGGCCGCAAGCGCTCGATGCGCGCGGCGAGCAGTGCGTGGATGGTGGGCGGCATCTCCAGCGCGGCCAGCCCGGCGCCGATCGCCCAGCGGTCGCCCTCTTTGGTGAGCGCGCCTTCCTGCACCAGCATGCGCACCAGCTCGCCCACGAAGAGCGGGTTGCCCTCGCTCGCTGCGAGCACCTTGACCGCGACCGCCGCAGGCAGGTCGGCCGCACCGATCACGTTCGCCGCGAGCCGCATCGCCGCGCCAGCGTCGAGGCCGCCGAGCGTCACCACGTCGGCGACGAGCCCGCCGGGCGTCGCGAGCGTCGAGCGGAGATCGCGCAGCTCCGGGCGCGCGCCGACCAGCACGAAGAGCTGCACGCCGCCGCCCCACTGCACCAGGTGCTCCACCAGGTCGAGGAGGAGCGGTTCCGCCCAGTGCAGGTCGTCGATCACCAGGAACACGGGGCGCGCGCTGGCGAGACCGGAGAGGAACGGACGACGAAGAACGTCTCCTCGGGCGACGTGGGCGACCCGCCGAGCAGCGCCGCCACGCCGCCGGCGACGCGCACCCGCTCGGCGTCGTCGACGGCGGACGGGAGGGCGGCGGCGATCGCGGCGCGGGCCGGCTCGCCGGTGGCGCCGTCGTCGAGACCGAGGACCGCTCGAATGGCCTGGGCGAGCGGCGCGAACGTGGCGCCGCCGGCGGCATCGCAGTGCGCCGTGAGGATCGTCGCCGTCTCCGCGTGGCGGCGCGCGAACTCGTCGATCAGGCGCGATTTGCCGAGCCCGGGCGAGCCCAGCAGCACGGCGAGCCGCGCGGCCGGGGTCGCGACCGCGGCGTCGTACACGGCGCCGAGCCGCCCGGCCTCGTCGTCGCGCCCGACGAAGGCCGCGGTCATCGCGCTCGCCGGTTTCTCCAGCGACACGACGCGGTACGCGCCGACGGCTTCGTCGCGGCCCTTGAGGATCACGCTTCCGAGCGGCTCCAGGGTCACCAGGGTGGCGACGAGGCGCCGGGTGGATTCGCCGATCACGACGTCGCCGTCGCGCGCCTGGTCCTGGAGGCGCGCCGCGACGTTGACCGGGTCGCCGATCAGCTCGGTCTCGCCCTTGGCGACGACTTCGCCGGTGTTGAGCGCGACGCGCAGACCGACCTTGCCGACGAGATTGCTGTGGCGTTCGGCGACCTCGCGGAACACGCGCTGCATGTCGACGGCGGCGCGCACGGCGCGTATGGCATCGTCCTCGGCAACCAGCGGAAGACCGAAGACCGCCATCACGCCGTCGCCGAGCAGCTTGGCTACCCGGCCGCCGTGCTGCTCCACGGCGCCGCCCATCGCGCGGTAATAGCCTTCCATGAAGAGGCGGGCCGACTCGGCGTCGAGCCTTTCGTGCAGGGCGGTCGAGCCGGCCAGGTCGGCGAAGACAACGGTGACCACCTTGCGCGTCCCGTCGGCGTCCGCGGCGGGTGTGGGCACCGGCGCCGCGCCGGTCGCGGTGCCGCACTCGTCGCAGAACTTCGCGGAGGCGCGTAGGTGGGCCCCGCAGCTCGCGCAGGGGCGCGGCAGGGGAGCCGCGCATTCCTCGCAGAACTTCGCGCCGGAGCGGTTCTCGTGCTGGCAGCGGGGGCAGGTCATGGCCTGACTCGCAGGACTACACGGAGGGCAGGGGGTGAGGACAGGCGGAGTGCAGCCGACGGTGGTTGTTGCGGTCGACGAAACGCCCGATCTCCCGCGATCTTGGTGCCGGTAGCGGTGCCGGTTGAGCGGCGAAAATGGGCGAGTCTCAGTGAACTCAGTAGAAACCGGAAGTCGCCCTAAGCTCCTGGCGCTTCGCCGATTATGCCCAAGGATCATAGTCTTCCGGGCCTTCGTCGAACAGCTTCCCAAGCTGGACGTCGCCGGTTCGACCCCGGTCGCCCGCTCTTCTTTCCGTCGAGGTGCGCGCCGAGCTCGCTCCGTCGCGCGTGCTGCGCGCCGTCTATGGCACCGGCGCGAGTGCCGACATCGCAGCCGCGCTGGATCGGGCTCAGACGCTGGTGCAGTCGACCGGCGCGCGCCCCTACGAGCCGCAGGCGCGACGCCGCCCGCGATCTGCTCGCCCCCGGTGTACGCCTGGTTCACCGAAGGCTTCGACACGCGCGACCTGAAGGCAGCGAAAGCACTGCTCGACGAGCTGGCGGCCCGAGGTCGCGCTTGATCGACCGTAGCCTCTAGGCTACGGTCGGCCTGGTTGATCGATATCCGCAAGTATCGCCGTGCCGATGGCGTGGTTCCGTTCGATCGGTGGATGGCAACACTGCGGGACGCGCGTGCGAAGGCGCGGATTCTCGTTCAGCTCGACCGCCTGCGGCTCGGCCTCCCGGGCGACTGGAAGGCGGTCGGTGCGGGGGTGTTCGAGCTTCGTATCCATGAAGGCAAGGGGTACCGAGTGTACTTCGCACGAGAAGGAGCGACCGTCGTCGTGCTGCTCTGCGCGGGCGACAAGTCGGGGCAGAGCGGCGACATCGATCAAGCGAAATCGTATTGGCGAGAATATCGGAGGCAAGCATGAAGGCGGCTGCATACAAGGGTTCGGACTACCTGAAGACACAGAAAGACGTCGTCGCGTATCTCAACGCGGCGTTGGAGGACGGCGAGCCGGCCGTCTTGTTGGAGGCGCTGCGTAACGTGGCGATCGCCAAAGGCGGGATGGCCGCTCTTGCGCGCGCTGCGGGTGTGAGCCGCGAGAGTCTCTACCGCACACTGTCGCGTCGGGGGAACCCAAAGATCGAGACGATCATGGAACTCCTTCGCGCACTGGGTCTCAAGCTGACCGTCGAGCGGGGGCGGGCGGCGTAAACGCTTCTCCCATGCGGTCGGTGGCATCGGCCGCCGTCGTGGGGACCTGTTGGCGATCCACGTCCGGTGGCTGAAGGCGATCTTCCGGGGGAGCCTTCATCAGCTCGACGTCCAGCTCTCTGATCTGGACGTCACCCGAATCATCCCAAATCTCGCGCGGCGAGACTGCGACCCGGCAATTCGCGGAAAATCGCGGGCGCAAACGATGGGCCCCGCAGCACGCGGCCGGTCACGGGTTCGCGGCATCGTCACCGCGACTGCCGTCGCCGGTGCGGGCGCGAGTGGGCGATCGCCGATCGATTTGCTCCAGGCGATCCGTTCGCGGCCTGGGGCACGCGCTCGCTCGTTCCGAGGTCCCCGGGCGGTTCAGCTGAACGGCGCCCGCTCGACATCGGCGTCCTGTACGAGCAGTAGCCGGACGTCAGGCTCGCAGGGTGTCGATCTCGCCGGCACCCGCCTCGCGTTGTGGACGGAGCAGGAAGAGGAGCCATGCGAGGATCATGTTCGGCAGCTCGTACATGGCCAGGCCGACCTGGTTGTACCGGCCGGGAGCGATCGTGGTGCCGAACGACAAGTAGCTGCTCTCGCCTTCGACGATCATCCCGCCCAGGCGGCACAGCGCGAGCCCGGTGAGGGCGAGGACGAAGAACACGAATGCGGAGTTGCGATGCTTGGGGCGGAACACTCCGAGGAGCGCGAAGATCCCGATGGCCATTTGCAGGCCGCCGTACATCATCACGTCACCCCGGACCGCTGGTACCGTATCCGCAAGGCGCGCCAGGTCTTCGACCACGTGACCCGCATCTACACGCTCATCCTCGATGGCTTCGAGAAGTACGTGCCGCTCGGAGACCGTCACGTCACGACGAGTGCCGTCGGACCGAGCGGCCTCTGGCTCGGTGAGCTGTCCGAGCGGCTTCCCGTCGTTCGACGTCGAGGTGGCCGCGTGTCGATGCTGAGCCATGTTCCGGGCCGCGACCTGCGGACCATGGTCTGGCATCTGGCAAAAACCCAAACACCACGGCACGACCCGGCCCAGGAGCCGCTCCCCACGTGGGTGAACGAATGGCACGCGGCGTACGAGTCCGGCGCCGACGTGACCACCTACGAAGGCGCACGACTATGAACGCGGCAACCGAACAGGCGGATCCCGACGGCAACCACGTCGGGTTGATGAGTCCTCGCGAGCCGGCGCGCAGGACGGCGCCTCGCGCAACCGGCGGCCGATTCCCGCATGTCGATTCCGCTCGTCCCCGACCGACCAGGTGACGTAAAGGAGAGACACCCATGAAGTACCTCTGCCTGGCCTACTACGACGAGAAGAAGTTCGAGACGCTGACCGAGGCCGAGATGGCGGCGATCGGCCGCGAGTGCCGGCCGCTCGACGAGGACCTGCAACGTAGCGGTCACCTGCTGGAGGTCGGCTCGCTCGCCGCCACCAAAGACTCGGTCAGCCTGCGGCCCAGGAAGGGCAAGGTCACCGTCACCGACGGCCCGTATGCCGAGACCAAGGAGCAACTCGGGAGCTACTTCCTGATCGAAGCGCGGGATCTGAACGAGGCCATCCAGGTGGCGTCGAAGCACCCCGCGGCACGGATGAACGAGCACCTGGGCTGGGGCGTGGAGGTGCGGCCCATCGAGATGTGCCGCGTCGAGGCGGTGACGGAACCCGCCACGCGGTGAGCGACGCCGCCTGCCGCGCGCGGGCGATGATGGACGCCGGACTCGGCGCCGGAAGCTGGCGAAGTCCGACCTCGTCGCGCCTTTGGCGGAAGGTCGAAGAAATGGTTGGCGCGGCTCAGCGCCTGCCGGTCCCCAGGTCGTCCGAATACCCGGCCTTCAGGCGAGACCACTGGGCGGTGGGACGTCCATCGGTACGGGTAACTTGCCTGCCTTTGAACCGTTGTGGCCAGCCGGTCGGTGAGTCCTCCCACGTCTCCTGCCGCCCGTAGGCGGTCAGGTCGAGCAACCGATAGCTATTGTCCATCGCCTCGACGCCGCGTCTCGTCGTCCAGTAAGTCTCGAAGACGTTGGATCCTCGTCGCAGGTAGCAAACGATGTGCATCATGCCCACCCGGCGTCCAACCAGGAGAGTGTCGAGCGAGTCCTGGGCCGAGTACCAAGGCATCTCCCAGCCCATGAAGTCGCGGTACCGGGCACTCTCCTCGTACGGGCCCTGGCAAAACGTGGCGTAGGTGACGTCGCGAGAATGAACATAGGACAGCTCGCGGACCTGCGATGTAACCCAGGTGCACCCCTCGCACTGCTCCGGCGCAGGGTCGCCGGTGTGCCACATGAAGTAGTAGGCGATGAGCATCCGGCGTCCCTCGAACGCGTCCAATAGTGTCACCGCGCCACGTTCGCCAACGAGCGCCGTGGCCCCATCCACCTCGACCATGGGGAGCCGCCGCCGGGCGGCCGCAATGGCGTCGCCTTCTCTCGTGTGGGCCTTCTCTCGAACCCGGAGTGCGTCCAGCTCGGCCTGGAAGGTGCTCCGATCGACTATCTCAGGGGCTCCGAGTTCATCGCTCATGAAGTCGTCCATCGTTCTCTCCGTTCGCCTCGTCGCCCTTACTTCTTTTTCCGCTTGAGCCGGCGGACGATCCGCACCTTGCCGCTGGATCCTCCGCCGCAGAAGAAGCGATCGCCGCCGTCGGACTCGAGCCCGGACACGGTCACGCCGGTCGGCATCTCGAGCCGCTCAAGGACTTCGCCCGTTCCCGGATCGACGCGCCGCAGATCGCTCTCGTCACCTTCCCAGGTGCCGTGCCAGAGCTCGCCGTCGACCCAGGTGACGCCGGTGACGAAACGGTCGGACTCGATCGTGCGGCGGATCGCGCCCGTCTCGGGATCGATCTGATGGATCTTCCGATCCCGGTACTGTCCCACCCAGAGCGTTCCTTCGGCCCACGTGAGCCCCGAGCCGCCGCCGCCGGGCGCCGGGATCGTGGCGAGCACACGGCCGGTCTTCGGATCGATCTTCTGGATGCGATCGTCGGCGAGCTGGAACAGGTGCTTACCGTCGAAGGCGGTTCCGGCATGCGCGGCGACGTCGATCGAGCGCAGCGTCTTTCCGCTCGCCGGGTCGAGCGCTTTCAGCGTGTCGCCGGCGGCGAACCAGACATGCCGGCCGTCGTACGTGACCCCGTTCACCTGCTCGACACCGGGAAAGGGTCCATACTCCGCGAGGATCTCGGCTGCCGACCGGTGCATGCGCCCATCCTAGCCACTCGGCAGCGGAGCGGGGAGTAACAAGGTCGTCGTGAATCCCGGCACGGGCGGCGTCATCCAACGCCGCGCGCGCCCGTGACCGAACGCCTGCACCTTGCCTGCGCCCGCGAGCGCCTCGAGCGCCCGCTGCACGGTGCGCTGGCTCGTGCCGAGCGCGAGCGCCAGGGCCGAGCTCGACCACGATTCGCCGTCGGCGAGCAAGGCGAGCACCGCCGCGTGCTCCTCCTCGACGGGCCGTCCCAGGACGACGACCTCGCGCGCTCGGCGTGGCGCCAGCGTGAACCCTCGCGGCGTCGCGTTCACGTGGGCCAGCATCCCAAGCGCCCTGCGAAGGCGCCCGACTTCGACGCGCAAGCGCGCGCGATGCGATTCGTCGGCGACCCTCGCGCCGAATGCCCGCGCGAGCAGCACGTCCCTCGGCACGTCGGCCGGCCATGCTTCGCCGAGGGCGCGTGCGAGCGCGAACAACACCGGACGCCGCGCGAGCGGGACGACGCTGCGGGCATCACGCACGACGTGGCGGCACGCGTCCACGACGAGCGCCTTCGACGCCAGCAACGCTTCGACGTCCTCGAGCAGGAGCGATCGCTCCTCCCCGCGCGCGATCAGGCGAGCCGCCGGCGTGTCCAGGGCGCGCGCCGCCCGTTCGACCTCCGCCGTCAGCGCCGGGATGCGTGCCCGGCGCGCTGCGCGCCCGGCCCGAGCGAGCGCCGCGCGCGCGGCCGTCGTCCGGAGGCGCCGTATCGCGATCCCCGCGATCATCAGCTCGTGGACGGTCCGCGACGCGGGCGGGAAGGGCGAGGGGTCGAGCGCGGCGAGCGTGCCCTCGGCCTCGTCGAGACGTCCGATCAGGAGGAGGTGGCGCACCTCGAGATACCGCGCGTGCGCGGCGTTCACCCGGTCGCCGTGCGACTCGAGCGTCGTCCGCGCCGCGTCGAGCGTCTTCGCCGACCACCCCAGGTCGCGCGCGGCGAGCGCGATCTCGGCCTCGGCGACGACGCACCGCGCGCGGGACACCGCCTCCCTCGGTCCGAAGGCGCGCGCGGCGCGGCGCAGGAGCGTCCTCGCCCAGACGAGATCGCCGAGCTGCGCCATGGCGATACCCCGCAGCGCGAGCGCGGGCGCGTCGTCGCGCAGGGCGACCCGCCTCAACGCGCCGAGGGGATCGCCCGCCGCGAGCGCGATCCCGGCGGCCGTGATCAGCGAATCCATCGAAATCCCGTCAAATTTGTCACTCCCACCGTTCGATGGGCGGGGCTAAGACTACTTCACGAAGGGAGGAGAGGAGACCCATGCCGAAGCACCGGACCGGGACACGTGAAGAATGGCTGGCCGAGCGTCGCGAGCTGCTCGCGGCGGAGAAGGAGCAGACGCGGCGCGGCGACGAGCTGGCGCGGCGGCGGCAGGAGCTCCCGTGGGTCCGGATCGACAAGGCATATCGATTCGACACCGATGACGGCGCCGCCTCGCTGGCGGAACTCTTCCGCGGACGCTCGCAGCTCCTCGTCTACCACTTCATGTTCGGGCCCGACTACACGGCGGGATGCCCGTCCTGCTCTGCGATCGCCGACGGGTTCGACGGCAGCGTCGTCCACCTGGCCAACCACGACGTCACGCTGTGTGCGGTGTCGCGGGCGCCGCTCGCGAAGCTGCAGGCGTACAAGCGGCGGATGGGGTGGACGTTCCCCTGGGCGTCCTCGTTCGGCGGCGACTTCAACGCCGACTTCCACGTCACGTTCACCGAGGCGCAGCAGCGCGAGGGCGGCATCGAGTACAACTTCCGCCGCGAGGCGGGCGCACCGCTGGTCGGACACGACACGAAGACGTGGAAGGCGAGCGAGCCTGCCCGGGAAGCCGGCGGCGAGGGCCCCGTCGCCCAGATGGCGGCGGCCACCGGAACGGACGTGCCGACGTACACCCGGGAGCGGCCGGGCATGAGCGCGTTCGTGCGCGAGGACGGGGTCGTCTACCACACGTACTCCGCGTACGCGCGCGGGGTCGACGGCCTCTGGGGCATGTACCAGTGGCTCGACCGCGCGTCCCGCGGCCGCAACGAGACGGGCATCTGGTGGCGTCGCCACGACGAGTACGGGCGCTGAGCGACGTCATGGCGGTCATGGCGCAGGACTCGAGATCGTTGCGACGCATGGCGTTCGAGCGAGACGCCGAGCGAGCGTTCCTCGGCGTTGCGAGTGGCGGCCGCCGTCACGGCCGAACGGCTCGCACCGGCCGGTGAGCGCGTCGCGCGCGGCGTCGGGGTCGTCGTCATCGGGACAGGGCTGCTCCTGATCGCGCGAGCCGCCCCCGGATGACGGGCGCGCGGCCGCCGAGCTCACCAGGGCACCGGCAGGGGCCGCCGGAACCATGAGGAGGTGCGTCGTTGACGAACGCCGGCCGTGTCACGCTGGCGTCCAGGTAAATCTGGCTAGGTTGTGGCACCGTCAGCTCCCTCCCATAGCAGGGGCCTCGGGGTCAAGATCGCTATTGACACATGGCCAGCGGTCACGAGATGATGCCAGTGTCGGAAGCGAATGAGCGTATCTTCGAGTCTCGCGTGCCCGATTTCCCCTTCGAGCGGCCGGGTCATCATCCACACCGTGACACGCCAGCGATGGACACGCGAGTGATCGGCACGAGCCGCCCCGCAATCAGTCCCTGGCGCGATGAGCGGTGCATACCGACGGAGACGTCCTCATGAAGCGCCTCGGAAGTGTCTTGCTGCTCGTGCCGTTGCTCGCGATCTCGTCCGGCACCGACGGCGTGTGGACGTTGCGCGAGCACTATTGCATCAAGTTCGACCTCAAGACGCGGTGCGGTCGCGGCAGCGAGCAGTACATGTTCATCGGCGGCACGGCGTACTACCGCGGCGATACGAGCGAGGAGTGGCTCGAGGCCGGGACCGTCGGCATCGAGGGTCGCCACGTCCGGGTGGACCTCGATGAAGCGGGCTTCGATCAGCTGGTCGCCTCGCGTACGGGTCTCGACGTCAGCGAGTACATCGAGACTTTCTCGTTGTCCTACACAGGCACCCTTCGAGGGACGCACATCGTGAAGGGCCACGTGCGCGCAAATGCTTCGCTCGACGTCGAGGGCACGCCGCACACGCTCCGCGCCCGCGGCGGCTTCACCGGGCGGCGCGTCGGCGACCCCGAGCCCGTACCCGTCTCGGCCGAGCTGGCGACGTCTCGACCCGCCGCGGCGGGAAGCCTGCGTGCCGTGGCGTCGATGATCGCGACGCACGTCCCCGCGCGGCCGTAATCTCCGGGCGCGCCGCATGGCTCGACGCGAGCCTGCCGCTCGAGCGGCTCCGCGCCGGCGAGGTCGGCGACGAACTTCGCCTCCTGCGCGGCGAAGAACGACCTCACGGGGCGACGATGTCGAGAGGCTGCCTTTCTTCGAACGTTCGCGCGTCGAGGCGCTTGGCGATGAGTCCATCGACGGCGAATGGCCCCGAGCCGCCGATGACGAGGGCTGCGAGACAGGCGAAATAGAGCAGGATGACCTCATAACCCACCGGTCCGAACTGCGCTCCCGTCGCGGTCACGGCGAGGAGCTTGATCGAGCTGAACCCATAGGGGAGGTGCACCGTAAACATGGCCACCGATAGCACCGCCATCATCGGCACGCTGACAATCGTCACGAACGCCCCCAGCAGTACGGCAAGGCCGCCGAGCAATTCGGTGAGTATCGTCGACCATGCCATGAAGTGCGGGGCAGGCACGCCCATCGTCTGGAGAATGGCGACGAACGCGTCTGGCCCCCTGGACAGCTTGGCGAACCCGTGTTGCATGAATCCGTAACCAACAATCAAGCGCAGCGGAATGGGAGACCATCGCGCCATCGGGAATCGGGTCAATAGGTTGAGCACGACATCGCTCATGACCTGCCTCCGGGTGCGTAGGAATCGATGTCGGCGGCTGGTCTGAGCCCATGCCGAGAGGGGTTCTCGACGTGTTCTGCTGGAAGCAACGGGCCGCCCTGCAAGCCGTCGGGTCGTCGATTCAGCGTGCGAAGAAGTCGCGGATCGTTGCCGCGATCTCCTTCGCATGGGTCTCGAGCGCGAAGTGACCCGTGTCGAAGAAATGGACCATCGCACCGGGAATGTCGCGTCTGAACGCCTCGGCACCGCGCGGCAGGAAGAAGGGATCGTTCCTTCCCCACACCGCCAGGAAGAGCGGCTTGTGCGTCCGGAAGTAATTTTGAAAGGTCGGGTAGAGCGCGACGTTGCTCTTGTAGTCGCCGAACAGGTCCAACTGGATCTCGTCGGCGCCCGCGCGAGCCAAATAGAAGTTGTCGAGCGAGTATCCGTCCGGAGACACTGCGGTCACGTCGGGCACGCCGTGCGTGTACTGCCAGCGCGTCGTTTCGGGAGCGAGGAAGCTGCGGAGCGCCTCTCGGTTGGCCGGCGACGGCTCTTGCCAATAGGCCCGTATGGGGTTCCAGCCGTCGCTCAACCCTTCCTCATAGGCGTTGCCGTTCTGGGAGATGATTGCGGTGAGGCGATCCGGATGTCGGGCGGCGAGGCGGAAGCCGATGGGTGCGCCATAGTCAAAGGCGTAGATCGCGAAGCGCTGAAGGCCGAGCAGCTCGGTGAAGCGATCGATGACGTTCGCGATGTTCTCGAACGTGTAGGTGAAGGCGCTGCGCGCCGGCATGTCGGATTGCCCAAACCCCGGTAGGTCGGGAGCGACGAGGCGAAACCGGTCCGCGAGTTGCGGGATGAGATCGCGGAACATGTGGCCGGCGGTGGGAAAGCCGTGCAACAGCAGGATCGTTCGCGCGTCGTTCGGCCCGGCCTCGCGATAGAAGACCTTGACGCCGTCGACATCCAGCTTCCGGAACGTCACCGTGCTCATGGGAAATCCTTTCGCTCTGTGGTCAATGGCGCTGATGGAGGTTAGAGTCGACGTCGAGCGTGAAGCCGATCTGATCGACATGGAACCACCGCAGCGCTCGCTCGACATCGCTCACCGGCACCACGACCACTTCGACTGCACGTCCTTCGGCGTCAGCAAGGTGCCCACGATGGGAGCGGACTCCGTCGGCGAGCGACGACGGCCAACTCATTCCCGCACGCGTGCCGGAGACTCATTCTCCGGGAGCCGGATGCCCCCGACTTCGTCCACGCTGAGATTGCGGTCAGGACCGTGCGCGATGACCGCTTGGCCGGGGACAGGCTCCAGCTTCTGACCGTCGATCGTGATCTCCACCTGGTCGGGTTCGAAGGAGACCAGGTCGCCGATGCGAGCCATCGCTTCGAAGGGAGCTCGATACGACCAGGCGGCTTTGTGCGCGTCGCCGATGTCGTAGTAGGACGCCAGACCCTTGTACGGGCAGAAGGTCTGGCCCTCGACCGGGTGCAGAGCCTCGGAGACCGCGTCGGCGCGGGGAACGTACCAGCGCGGAGCGAAACCGGACTCGTAGAGCACGAGAGGGGCGCGGGTGTCCGCGACGAGTTGATTGCCCTTCCGCACGACGAGGTGCCGGGAGCTGCGTCGGATGTCGATCCGGTGATAGGGGTCGGCGGCATGGCCGAGAATGCGCTCGTCCTCTTCGTAGAACGCGTCCATCGCCCGCCATGCGAACGCGACGAAGTCGCGGAATGCCGCGGCTTGCGGGGGCGGGTCGACGTGCTGCCAAGCGCCGCGGCGCGCGACGTGGCCCTGACCGACGACCACGTCGAACCATTTCGTTTCACCGAGGTCCGGGTGCTTGGTCTGGTGGTTCGTGGCCTGCAGAACGCCGTCGGCGACGTCGCCGAGGGGGAAGTACGCGACCGGGTAGCGACCCGGTTCGAACAGGAGCACGGCGCCGTCGCTTCGAGCGACGAGGCTCCCACCGAGCTCGACGCTCATTCTGCGGCGCAGTGGCTCCGCGAACAGCAGCCGCTCGGGCAGCGGGCTTGCTGTGAGAAACCTGCCATTTGGATCGCGCCCCAGGGGCCCCTGCTGCCATGAAAGTCCCATCGTCGCTCCTATCGTTCGCGGTAGCTGTCCCGCACCTTTCGTTGCGGGGCAGGCGGCGGTCTTGCCGCATGCGGCGAGCACGGAATCCTCTCACTGCGTGTGAATGGCGCTGATAGATAGAGGGTACCGACGGCGGCTCGAGAGGAGAAGACCCGAAATGGAGGAAACCGCCCCGAACCCCTCCCGGGAGCACATCGACGGCAGCCGCGCCCTCGAGGTCGAACAGGCTGGGATGGCGAAGCTGCGGTGGTCTAGCTCGCCAGCGGTCCCTGCCGCACGCTCACGGCCGGCTGCCGAGTGCCTCCGGCCGCACGTGGAGGATCAGGGCGCTGCACACCAGAACGAAAGCGAGGCGCGGCGCGACGAAAGCAACCAGGATGGCGCTCGCGAAGATCGCAAGAACCGCGAGTGATCGGCGCCTCGCCATGCGCCGCGCTCGATCGGACACCTGCGAGGCCTCCGCGCCGATCAGGACTTCCCGCTCGAAGACGTTGTAGGCGATGTCCACGCACACGAAGAGGGCCGCGTAAAACGCTACAGGGGCCGACGCAAGCCGGGTGCGTGCAATCCATGCCGTTGCAAAGGGCACGAGCGACACCATGAAGAGATGGGCGAAGTTGATCCATATCACCCGCAGCGTCGGGGGACCCACGAACCGCATGAGATAGTGGTGGTTTGTCCAGATGATGGCGATGAACAGGTAGCTCACCGCATAGCTGATGGCGGTTGGCCACAGGGACAAGAGAGCGGAGAACGGCGGCTGATCCGGTGCCTTGAGCTCCAGCACCATGACGGTCATGATCACCGCGATCACCGCGTCTGAAAATGCGGCGAGCCGGTGTGCGGTTGCCATCTCCCCACGCATAGCGCGCTCCCCGGACCGTGCAAGACGGCCCTCGGCCTTGCTCGGGTACGCGTGGGCGACACCAGCGCGCGGGGTGCATGCATGCCCTCGGCTCTCGTCCATCTCACAGGCGGAGAAGACGGTCCCCCGCGCGGTGACGGTGAGAATGCGGACATCGTCACCGGTTCGGCCGCAGTCGGATCTGAGGGCGGGCCGGTCCCGGCGGGATTGCGCGATGGACCACGCGTCGGCTACGCGTGGCGCATGTCGGACGATGCTGTTGCCCGGCTCATCGACGAGCGTGCCTGTGAGCGCCTGATCATCGACTACACCCACCTGGTCGACTTTGGCGAGGCCGGGCGCATCGCCGACCTGTTCACGACGGACGGCGTGTGGGAAGCCGGCGACCTCCGGATGGACGGGCAGGATGCCATCCGGGCGGGCTTCCTGGCACGCCAGGGGATCGCGCGGCGCACGTCGCGGCACGTCTGCAGCAACGTCGCGATCACGCTCGTGGGTCCGGCCGAAGCGACCGCGATCTCCTACCTCGTCAACTATCGGCACGATGCCGCGAGCGGTGTGGCGCAGCGGCCCGCACCGGCGGGCGTTCCGAAGTTCGTCGGCGAGTATCACGACCGCTTCGTGCGGACCCCGGACGGCTGGCGCATCGCGCATCGACGCTGCGAGATGGCGTTCGTGCGCGCGAGCGCCGCGGGCGCGTGATCCCGGCCGGCGGGGAGGGCGAGGTGGCGCCCTACGGGGGACGGGTGTTCGCGGAGGCCCGGTGCATCTCGATGCGCGGGGGCCGCTTGCTGAACGCCGGGACGCTGGCGGTGAGCGCCGCGATCGCCGCGGCTCGGTCCGCGGCGGTGAAGGTCCCGGTCGTCAAGCAGAACTCGACGAGGTTCTCGTTGGGATCCTTGGTGTAGATCGAGTGGCACCAGCCATGGTCGATCTCGAGGACGTCGCGATCGGCGGCGAGCCAGCGCTGCTTCCGGCGAGCGAGCTCATCCGCGCTCGGAACTGCGAAGGCGATGTGGTTCATGAAGTCGGGCACGCCGGCGGCGCGGGAGAGGTTCGTCTCGAGACGCTCCGTTCCCGGTACGTCGTGCAGCTCCCAGAAGGCGATGAACCGCGAATCGTCGCCGTCCATCCGATAGAAGAAGTGCTTCGCCCACCCGCCGTCGGGGACGGGGGCGACCTCGACCTTCACCAGCTCGAAGCCCATCACCTCCTCGTAGAAGTGATGGATTGCGGCCATGTCGCGCGCCGCGAGCGCGAGATGATGGTAGCCCATCTTCGGTCTCCTTTGCGGTCTCCTCTCAGGAATCGACCACGCGCATCACATCCATCCCGGCCCCACCCGGCGCGGCGACCTCGGTGACGCGCTCGTCGATGTCGTCGTACTCGAGGCGCAGCGCCCGGCAGATCGTGGCGTGCATCTCGTAGAGAGTGGTCACGTAGGTGAGCTCGAGGATCTCCTCGTCGCCGAGGTGGCTCTGCAGGGCGGCGAAGATGCCGTCCGGGGTGCGGCCGCCGTCGAGCACCAGGCAGTCGGTGTAGGCCAGCACGGCACGTTCGGCCGGTGTGAACACGTCGGCGGTCTGCCAGTGCGGAATCGCCGCGATCGACGCCTCATCGAGGCCGACCGCGCGCGCCGCCTTGCAGTGCTGCGAGAACACGAACCGCGAGCCGCGCGCCCAGCCCGCGCGCAGCTGGCCCAGCTCGCGCAGCTTCGGATCGAGCTTGCGGTCGGCGCTGCGGTAGAGCTGGAAGCCGAGCACGGCGTGGCGGAAGCAGTCCGGCGACAGGGCGAAGACCGTCCACCAGTTGCCCGGCGACCCGGTTTCCGTCCCGGGCTCGCGGACCGGGTCGCGCTCGCCGAAGAGCATGCGGTAGATCTGGCGGACGAAGGGATCCGCGTCGTCGCGAGACACCTCACGAAGCCGTGGCATCCCCCGGGTGTAGACTACCGCAGCCACGCAGACCAGCCCGACCACGAGGCCCTGAGACCGGCAGCGCATGAACGACCGGCGACGGCGATGCCGTCGCCGGTCACGAAGTCGGACGAGGACGACGTGCGAGCCGTGCGGGGAGCCACGTCCCTCCGATGCGTCTGGTTGCGGATGAAGCCAGGCGGCTAGTTGACCCTGTTCGGCGCGAACACGCCGTCGACTGTGCCGGCTGCGCGCCGCCGGGCCAGCAGCGATGTGTCGACGACGGGGAATCGGTGCCGCTACCGGGACTCGGGGTACTTCAGGGGGAACCGGCGCTGCGGCCGTACCAGTTCAATACGGCGACCGCGAAGCACTATCTCTTGCCCGACTTTGCCGATTGCCTTGTCGGAGGTCTCCCGGCGACCAGCCGCCGAGCGTCCTGGAGATCGGCGGTGTCGAAGCCCTCGGTGAAGGTGGCGAGCAGGCCGGCGAGCCGGGCGCGTACCTGCTCGCCCACAGTCCCCCGCCCGCAGACACGCGCGAGCGTCGTCGTGGCGCGGAGCTCCAGCGTGCGGGCTCCCTGGTGGGCGGCGCACTCGATGGCCGTCTGGAGCAGCCCCGCCGCGCGCCTGCGGGCCGCGGCCGGCGCTCGGTCGGCGCCGCCGGCCTCGGCGACGACCAGCTCGGCATCGAGGCGATGGATCTCGGCTTCGTAGTAGCGCTCGGCGGTCGACGCGACCAATGCCTTCGTCCGCTCGATGAGCGCGCGTGCTTCCTGGAAGCGGCCGGCGCGCATCATGGCCGGAACGAGTTGCGCATGGTACGTCGTCTGTCCGATGCGCGTTCCCAGCGCGGCGAGCGACGCGAGCCCGCGCTCCATGTCCGCGATCCCGTCCTCGAGCGCGCCTTGCTCCGCGAGCGCCCAGCCACGCAGCAGGAGGCCGCGTGCCATCCAGTACTCCAGCTCGTGCTGTGTCGCGTACGCGATCACGGCCTCGGCCTCAGCGTCACACGCCTCCGGCTCGCGGCGAAGCATCCGGAGCCAGCCCGCGTGGACCAGGACGTAGGCGAAGCTGACGGGATGCCCGAGCGTCCGCGCATGCTCGACGGACTGGCGGTTCACCTCGAGCGCGTGATCGATGCGACCGAAGTTCCACAAGATCAGCGAGCGAACGGACATCGCCGTCGCTCTCGCGTCGTGCAGATAGACCAGCGCCGACGTACGATCCGCGTCGGGATCGTAGAGCGGCTCCCCCTGGTCGATGTGCTGGAGGGCCTTCGTGAAGTCACCACGGACGTAGTGGACGGTCCACAGGCCATGGTGAGCCTGAAGCCGCATGAGCCGGTCGCCGCTCGCTTCGGCGATCGTCTGGATGCGATCGGCCAGCTGCAGCGCGGAGTCCAGCTCCGAACGCGTGAGGTGTAAAACGTGGTGACCCCAGAGCTCCGGGAAGGCCGACACCTCGTGCGGGCTCGCGCCCCACAGCTCGAGGGCGCGCGTATAGGCTTGCTCCACCTCGGGCGCGGCGTAGCCCCGTGTCGTCGTCAACACCGCACCGAGCGCGCTCTGCAGGGGCAGCTCGAGGCGATCCCGGTCGGGTGATGGAGCGACGTCAGCCAGGAGCGCGAGGCCCTTCTCGAGGTGCGCCTGCGCCTCGGCGAAGGCGTAGCGGCCGGCCGCGGTCTGCGCGGCAGCCCGTCGATAGCGCGCGGCGCGGGCGCGATCGCCTCCCTCCTCGAAGTGCACGGCCAGCTCGGCCGCGAGCTCGGAGGAGCGCCCTCCGAAGGCGTGCTCGAGCAGCTCCCCGATCCGCAGCTGCAGATGCTCCCGGCGATGCCGGGGCACTGCTCCTGCGAGCGTCTCGCGGTACAGGGGATGCCGGAAGGCGAAGCGGCCAGCGGCCGTGCCGTCGGGCCATGTCGCGAGACCCGCGTGGCGGACGAAGCGACCGGCGCGTGCCAGGCGATCGCAGCGGTCTTCCGCCTCCGCCGCCGAGCAGTCCGTTCCGACGGCGGCGAGAACGGACGAGAACTCGACTCCCGCCAGGCTGGCCCCCTCGAGGAGTCGGCGGTCCTCGACGTCCAGATGATCGAGCTCCCGCTCGATCATCAACCGCAGGCTCTCGGGCACGGCGGCCAGCTCGCGCCGGAACTCGGTGGTCACCGTCCAATGCTGGTCCCGCTCGACGATCGCCCCGCGGGCGAGCAGATGATCGACCAGGGTCACCAGGAAAAGCGGGTTGCCGCCGGTTCGTTCGTGGAGGAGGCCTGCCACGTCGGGCGCGAATCGGCCTTGCGCGAATCGTCGTCGCAGGTACTCCGTCACGGATTCGACCCCGAGATCGTCGAGGGCGATCTCGGTGCAACGCCGGCCCGCCGCCAGCCTCCGCGCGACCTCACGCAGCGGGTGGCGCGCGAGGATCAGCTCCACGGGGCGGTAGGTGGCGAGCACGAGGAGCCGCGCCGGCTCGCGCCGTACGGCAATCAGCGACAACAGGTCCACGGTCGAAGGATCGCTCCAGTGGAGATCCTCGATGACGAGGACGAGGGGAATCTCCGCGCCGAGCGCCTCCACGAACTCCGCCATTTCACGCAGCATGCGCTCGCGGGCGGCGCCCACCAGCTCGCGCCCGAGCCGATCCCGGTCCTCCTCCGCGATCAGCCAGGGAAGCTGCGCGAACCACGTCGGGGCGTAGCGCCGCAGCAGCGTCGCGATCGCGCCGTCTTCGCGCACCAGCCGGCCGATCGCCTCGAGGATGGGCATGTAGGCTTCCGCGGAGCCGAACTGCTCGAGACACTGGCTGCCCGTGATCGCCAGCGTCCGGTCCCGCGCCGCGCCGGCGACGAAATGCTCGACCAGGGCCGTCTTGCCCGCACCGGGTTCGCCCGTGACGAACACGATTCGCCGCTCTCCGCCGAGCGCCCGCGCGAGATGCTCGTCGAGCTGCTCGAGCTCGCTGCCCCGGCCGACGAGCACCGGGGCTCCGTCGGCAGACGAGCTCGGCCGCCAGGCCAGCAGGGACTGCGTTCGCAGAGCATCGCTCACGCCGCGCGCCGCTGGAGCCTCGGCGGAATCCGCCGCCGTGAGCTCGGCGACGAAGCGGTAGCCACGGCGGTGAACGGTCTCGATGAAGCGCGGTGCGGCCGCCGAGTCGCCGAGAGCCTTGCGGATCTCGGCCATGCAGACCTTGAGCACGCCATCGGCCACGTGCGTATCGGGCCACACTTGGTCGAGAAGCTGGGCCTTCGAGACGAACTGACCGGCTCGCTCGATCAGCGCCAGCAGGACGTCGAAGGCCTTGGGATTCAGCCGGATCGCACCGGCGGCTCCCTCGATTCGCCGGTTGGCGCCGTCGAACCGGAAGCGGTCGAAGTGAAGGATCATCGGTCACACCGAGCTGTCCACTTCTAACTGGGCTCTAACCGGGCTCGAAGGACTGCCCGAACTCCGCGCGCTATCCCACGCAGCGAATGAGCGTGCAATCCGACGGCTTCGAAGGCGGAAGGAACCGGCGGTCCGATCATGCCATGACGACGAGGTCGGGCGATCACGCGATCGGGTCGGCGGCGCTCGGCGCCGATCGAGGCGAAGGCGTGCTCGACGCGACCGGCACGAGGGCCGCCGGTGACCTCGCAATGGAGCGGTACGCCGCGGGCGATGACGACGCATTCGCGGCGGTCTACGACGCGCTCGCGGCCCGGGTTCGGGGCTACCTCCGCCGCCATGTGCGTGACGCGCACCGGTGTGACGACCTGCTCCAGGAGACCTTTCTCCGCATGCACCGGGCACGCGGGACCTTCGTGAAGGGCGGGGCCGTGCTGCCGTGGGCGCTCGCCATCGCGCGACGGCTCATGCTCGATCAGGTGCGCCGGGACCGCCGCGCGTCCTGCCTCGTGAGCGACGCCATCTCCAGTCGGTCGCTCACCCCCAGCCCCGTTGCCCATCCGGAACACCTCGTCGAAGCTCGTGAGCTCGCGGGCCGGTTGGCCGACGCGGTCGCGCGCTTGCCGGATTCACAACGCAGCGCGTTCGAGCTCCTCAAGCGGGAGGGGTTGACGCTGACCGAGGCGGCAGGGGTACTGGGCGTCACCGTGACGGCCGTCAAGCTGCGCGCCCACCGGGCATACACGTCGGTGCGCGGTACCATCCGGCAGTATCTGGGCGGTCTCAAGGAGACCGTGGGCTCATGACATCTTCCTGGCCGCCTCAGGATCCGGCGCCCGCGCTCAGACGACGCCTGCTGGCGGCCATACGGTCCGAACCGGCGCCGACCCGCCAGGCGGTCCGGCGCCGCGCTTGGCTGCTGATCGGCCTCGGCATCACGGTCGCTCTCGCCACCTTCGTCCAGGTCGGCGGTATCAGGCGGTACGATCGGCCGGCGATGCTCGTGGTGGGGACGTGCCTCGGCTGGAGCGCGATCGCGAGCGTGGCCGCGTGGATCGGAGTGGCCCGAGGCGGCTCGACGCTGGGGCGCTCGACCGCGACGCTGGTCACGCTGATCGTCGCCACTCCTCTCGCGCTGCTCGCGTGGAAGGTCGGCGTGACGGCTTCGTTCGGTCGGCAGATGCTGGCACCGTGGCCCACCCGGCCGGGCTTCCGCTGCCTCTGGCTGTCCCTCGCGATGGCCGTCCCTCTGCTCGTGGCGTTCGTCGCGGTCCGTCGCCGAAGCGACCCCGTGCATCCCGGGATCGCGGGCGCCGCGCTCGGTGTCACGGCAGGCGCCGCCGCGGGCACGCTCGTGGATCTGTGGTGCCCCGTGGGGTTCGTCCCGCACGTGCTGCTCGGCCACATCCTTCCGCTCCTCGTCGTGGCCGCGCTCGGTGCATGGGCAGGGCGGCGATTCCTCGGGCCGTAGGGGCGGCGCCCGAGCGCCCGGCGTCGGTCACTCAGTAGCAATGTCGGCGTGGGAGTCGGCGTGCGTGTCGGTGGGAACGACAGGCTGGCCTCACCTCCATCCTTCCCGACGTGAATCGAGACGCTCACCTCGCAACTTCCCCGATCGGAGTGTCTGATGAAGCCGTCGCCGTGAAAGTAGACGCGCGCATAGCTGTAGGTCGGCACGAGGTGATACCCCGAGATCGCTTCGATCCGTGGCCGCAGGTCCAGCAGCAGCGCGTCGGTCAGCGGTTCGAGAGCGTCAGTACCGCGTGATGGCCAGCCGCGTAGCACGCAGCTGCCGGATCAGTTCTGCGTCGGTCGTGTGCAAGCGGGCGCCCAGCTCCTGTGCGGTCGCGGCCGCAAAACCATCGGCCAGCGACGTCGGGAGCTTTGCAACGCGCCACGCGATCGCCTCGTCGGGTTGATGGACGCGGACCCGACTGGCCGTGAGGAGCGCCACGGTATCGACTCCGGTCGCACGCGCCAGGTCGGCTGTATGCAGGAGCACCTCGGCGAGGTTGACGACCGAGATCAGCAACTCGATTCGTCCGCTCCGACCAGCGCGAAGGAGTCGATCCAACTTCGCGAGCGAACGATGGCGGCCCTGCATCCAGCCGATCGCAATGCCGGCATCGATGACCGCAACGCTCATCAGCTCCTGCCCTCGCGGGCACGTTCACGCCGCCTGCGATCATGCAGCTCCTCCACCAAATCCCGCCGGCGTGCCCCCGCCCACCCGCGTGCCCGATCGAGCATCGCCTCGAAGCCGAGCGAGTCCTCCTCCGTGGGACTGAGCACGATCTCCCGCCGGGTGCCGGTGCGGACCGCCAGGGCTTGGCCCGTCTTGAGACCGAGCTGCCGGCGAAGCGGCGCAGGAATGACGAGTTGACCCTTCGAGCTCAGGCGGACGACGTTTGCACGACGCGGCATGCTTGTAAGTCTACCACGCCTTACATCGTCCTCAAGTGGAAATGAACTGAAACCTCACTGTCGGCCGCTGCCCTCTCTGACTCCGGCCCGCCGTTCCCCCGCC
The DNA here is from genome assembly GCA_963815115.1 of uncultured delta proteobacterium. Classification (GTDB taxonomy): domain Bacteria; phylum Desulfobacterota; class Binatia; order DP-6; family DP-6; genus CAVQLX01. The sequence continues at coordinate 30,658 of CAWFFN010000012.1, forward strand.
CGGCAGTCCACCATGAGCCGCTCCAGGTAGCGTCCGCGTCACGGACACTGACCCGGCTCCAGTGTCGTCCGGCTTCGCGCTAGACTATCGCGCCATGAGCAAGGCGTTCACCAAGGAATCCGACGCCGACGCCGAGGACGACGTCGAGCGCGATCTCGCCGCCGGCGCCGGCATGCCCGGCGGGTTCACCAACTACATCACCCCCGCCGGGCGCCAGCGACTGAACGACGAGCTGGCCCGCCTGTGGAAGGTCGACCGGCCGCAGCTCGTCGACACGATCGCCTGGGCCGCCAGCAACGGCGATCGCTCGGAGAACGGCGACTACATCTACGGCAAGCGGAAGCTGCGCGAGATCGACCGCCGGATCCGGTTCCTGTCGAAGCGGCTCGACAGTGCGGTGGTGGTGGACAATGCCGGCAAAGACCACGACCGGGTCTACTTCGGCGCGACGGTCACCGTGGCCGATGAATCCGGCGCCGAACGGACCGTCAGCATCGTGGGGGCCGACGAGTCGGATCCCGGGCGCGGGCGCGTATCGTGGATCTCCCCCATCGCCACGGCCCTGCTCAAGGCCTCGCTCGGTGACGTCGTCATGCTGCGAACGCCCCGTGGAACCGAAAAGCTGGAGATCGTCGCCATTCGCTACGAGGCGCTTCCATGATGAGGGCACCGGAGCGGATCGTCGCCGCGCTGCGACCGACGTCGCCGCCCGCGTGTTCACGGCGCCGCAAGGGTAGCGCGAAGATCACCTCATGTTGACGATCGCGGACGTGGCGGCGGTTCCCCTGTTTTCCGGACTGCCGGCCGCCGAGCTGGAACGGCTCGCTCGCACGTCCGCGGACCTCCACCTCGGTGCCGGAGAATTCGCCGTCCCCGAAGGCGGCGAGCGCGCGCTGTTTGCCGTCCTCGCCGGCAAGATCGAGGTCGTGAAGACGATCGACGGCGTCGAACGCAGGCTCGGCTGGCGGCTCCCCGGCACGATCTTCGGCGAGGTACCCATGGCCCTGGGGACGCCGTTTCCCGGCGGATACCGTGCGGTCGAGCCGTCGCGCGTGATCCGGATCGATCCCCAGCAGTACTACGCGGTCGCCGCGGTCTCGCAGGACATCTCGCTCAAGGTGAGCGCGCTGGCGCGCGAGCGGATCGGAGGGCTCCAGAGCATCGCCGCCGAACCGCCCACGCCGCGCGTGACGGTCGTCGGCCACCGCTGGGACACGGCGTGCGGCGACCTGCGCCGGTTTCTCGCTCGCAACCAGATTTCCCTCAACTGGGTGACGCCCGATTCTCCGGAGCTCTCGACGATCTGGCCCGGGCCGCGTCCAGCCGACAGCGAGTGTCCGGTGCTCCGGCTCGCGGACGGACAGGTGCTCGTTCGGCCCGAGGTGCGCGATCTGGCCAATCGCCTCGGCTTGCAGACGAGCGCCCGCGCGGACGAATACGACGTCGCGATCATCGGCGGGGGGCCGGCCGGCCTTGCGGCCGCGGTCTACGGCGCATCCGAGGGGCTGCGCACGATCGTCATCGAGCGCGAGGCCCCCGGTGGACAGGCCGGGACGTCCGCGCGGATCGAGAACTATCTCGGATTTCCCGGCGGGGTCTCGGGCGACGAGCTGGCCAGTCGCGCACTCCAGCAAGCGCGGCGCCTCGGGGCGGAGATCGTGGTCACGCGCTCCGTCGCTCGCATCGATCCGAGGACGCGCGAAGTATTTCTCGACGGTGGCGACGTCGTCCGGGCCCGAACGCTCATTCTCGCCACCGGCGTCACGTGGCGGCGCCTCACCGTCGGCGGCCTCGATCGGCTGATCGGCAAGGGCGTCTACTACGGGGCCGCGCGCAGCGAGGTGGGCGCCACTCATGGACTCGACATCCACCTGGTCGGCGCCGGCAACTCGGCCGGTCAGGCGGCCCTCAATTGCGCCAACCATGCACGCCAGGTGACCCTGGTCGTCCGGGGCGGGTCCCTGGACAGGACCATGTCGCACTATCTGATCGAGAAGCTCCAGGGAACATCGAACGTGGAGGTGAGGCTGGGGTCGGAGGTGCACGCGGTCCACGGCGACACCCACCTGACGGCGATCGACATTCGCGACACCGGCACCGAGGAAGTGCGCCGGCATGATTGCGGCGGCCTGTTCATCTTCATCGGCGCCGACGCGGAGACCGGGTGGCTGCCGGCGGACATCGTCCGCGACGCACGCGGATATGTCCTGACGGGCGAGGATCTCAAGAAGGCCGGACGCTGGTCGCACCGGCGTGATCCCTACCTTCTCGAAACCAGTGTCCCCGGCGTGTTCGCGTGCGGCGACGTGCGGTTGAGCCCGGTCAAGCGTGTGGCGTCTGCGGTCGGCGAGGGAAGCATGGCGATCGCGCTCGTCCGGCAATACCTGGCGTACGAAGGGCACTCCGACGCCAGCCGGGCCTAATGCTGATCGAGCGGCTTCTCTACCCAAGCCCCGTCACGCCGCCAGCCGCCGGTGGCGAAGATTCAGGTCGAGCGTTTCGCGGACGACCGAGGGATCGAGGTCGAGCACCGCGCAGACGTGCCGGAAGGTGAAGACCCGCGACGGCGGCTCGTCGGAGGCGATCCAGTCTTGCGTCTTCGAGAGGAGGTCCCGCTCGTCGCGGCTCCTCGCCCGCTCGGGATGGCAATGCACCGAGCACGCGTCGTCCAGCACGGCCGCCATCAGCCGCTGCTCCGGCGACCGGGAGGTCGCGTGCATCGTCGTCGAGAGTCGTTCGTGCAGGGCGTCCACGGGGTCACGCGGCGTGGCGGCATGCGGCGATCTCATGCTGAGCCCTTCGAGCAAGACCGGGGCCAGATGCTCGTGCGAGAATGTGGCCGGGACACCGCGCGAGACCATTCGAAAGTTGGGAATCGCCGGCCGCTGGATTCTCGAGGACGACAAAGGCTCAGGGGGTTGCCGGCCGACGATGTCGAACGCGATTGCTGCACCACACTCAGGTGGACGCATGCAGCTCGTGCACCAGCGTGTGAAGCAGCTCGTAGTCGAACGGCTTGGACAGGACGACGAGAAACGGGCGGGCAGCCGCCTCCGCGTCGATGGCGTGCGTCCGGTAGGCGGTCACCAGGACGATCGGCACGCCCGGGCGTGCGGCATGGAACCGGTCGGCGAACGCAACGCCGTTCTCTCCCGGCATCTCGTAGTCCGTGATGAGCAGCGTGGTGTCGAGGAGCGGCCCCTCTTGGGGGACCTCCCCCGGAAAGGCATAGGCAAACACCTCGTGACCATCGTCACCCAGCGCCCCGGCGAGGCCCAGGCGAAGGGACGGGTCATCCTCGACCAGGAGGATCGGCAGCTCGCTGCACCTGGGGAGGGGAGGCGGGGAGTTCGACACGGAAGGCCGTTCCACCTCCCACGACGCGTGCAAGATCGATACCTCCGCCGTGAGCCTGGACGATCTGCTTGGCGATCGCCAATCCGAGCCCCGTCCCCTCGGGTTTCGTCGTCTCGAAGAGGCCGAAGGGCCGCAGATGGTCGGGGAATCCGGGTCCGGTGTCCGTCACGGTGAATCGCACTTTCTCGCGGGTGGGAAACTCGACCGACATTCTGATCTCTCCGGGGCCCTGACCGATCGCCTCCAGTGCATTCTTGAGGAGATTGTCGAAAACACGACGCAGCTTGTCGACGTCGGCGGTGATGGGTGCGATCGTCGAGCTCAGGTGGCCGACGAGTGCGATGCCGCGATGCTGCGCGTCGGGCCGCCAGGCCGCCAGGGACTGCTCCAGGAAGGCGGGCAGCTCGACGGTGCTCAGCTCCAGCCGCTGCTCGCGCGCGAAGCTCTTGAAGTCGCGAATCATGCCGTCGAGCCGCCGCGTGGTCTGGGTCAGTTGTTCGATGGCGTCACGCACGCTGCCGAGGGGCTGGTCCGGATCCCGCTCCAGCCGACGGGCGATGCGTTGCGTGAGCATCGAGAGGCCGGCCAGGGGATTGCCGATGTCGTGGACGATGCGCGCGGAGAGCGCGCCGATGTCCGCCAGGCGCTCGCGCTGGCGAGCGAGCGACTCGGCCTGCCGCAGCTCCTCCTCGATCTCCTTGCGCATCACGAACTCGCCGATCTGCTGGCTCAGGGCGTCGAAGAGGCCCAGAAGCGCGCGGCCCGGCGCCCGGAGAGCCGAGCTGAAGCAGACCACCGCGCCGATCACCCCTTCGCGGCTCCGCACCGGGAAGCCGAAGCCGCTCGTGACATGCGTCCCCAACCCGGGTCGCAGCGATCGCCTGGCAGCGGGATCATTGCCGAGATCGAGCACGTACTCGGGCTTGCCGCTGGCCCAGATGCGGCCGGGAAGCCATTCGCCCCGGACCAGAGTAATCGCGGGAGCGAGGGCCGTCTGGGCCCCCGACGACAGGGCGGCAGCATGCCACGAGCCGTGGCGGAGCAGGACCGAGTCTCGACGATCGACGAGCCACAGCTCGCTCGCCTCCAACCCGAGGCGCTCGCAGATGGCGCGGAGCAGCTCGGGCGCGGTGTCCTCCAGCGTGTCGGAGCCGGTCGTGATTCGTGTCACCCCGTACTGGATCGCCGTGTACTGCTCGGCCTGCCATCGTTCGATCGCTTCGCCCACGATGTGGGCGATCGCCTGGAGGAAGAGCGTATCGTCGGTGGAGAAGGTGCGGTGGTGCACGGTGTGGGCGTCGAGCACCCCGTAGGGCCGCTCGAGGAGCGCGATCATGGTGCTGAGGCCCGACACGACCCCGTGCTCGCGGAGAAGCGGGGAGCCCTCGAAGCGCGTCTCGGTGCGGAGTTCGTCGACCACGACCGGCGTCCTGGTGAGCAGCGTGTAGCCCGCCTGGGAATCCGCTCCCGCGGGAACCAGCGCGCTCCCGACCACCCTGTCCGTCCAGCCCACGCCGGCGCGGACCAGGAGCGCCGCCTCGTCGGGCAGCAGCTCGGATATCTTGCAGAACTCGACGTCGAGGGTACGGGCGACCAGCTCGACCGCCTTCTGGAGGAGGACGTCGAGATCGCTGCCGAGCGCGGCGATTCCCAGCTCGGCGACCGCCTCCTGCTGGCGCACGCGGTCATGCAGCGTGGCTTCCATACGCGCGCGCTCGCTGACGTCGCGGATGATTGCCGAGTAGCAGACCGTGTCGCCCACCCGTGCTTCCGACACGGACAGCTCGATGGGAAACGTCTCGCCGCTCTTGCGTCGGGCTTCGACGTGCCGAATGCGGCCGATCGCCTTGGCCTCGCCGGTGTCCCGGTAGTTCGTGAGGAACCGGTCGTGCTGCTCGCGGTAAGGCGAGGGCATGAGCATCGCGACGTTCTGCTGCAGCACCTCGTCGGCCCGGTAGCCGAAGATCGCCTCCGCGCCGCGATTGAACAGCGTGACCCGGCCGCGTGGATCGATGCTGATGATGGCATCCTGCGCGCTGTCGAGCACCGCTTGCCAGCGCGTCGCCTCCAGCTCGAGGAGACGCAGGGCACGGGTAGCACTCGAGTCCTCGAGAGTCATCGGTGACCAGGTGGCGACGAAGCCGGCGCTACCATGCCCTCGCACGGACGGTCAAGATTGCCACTGGCGCCGCCCGATCCCGCTGTCGACGGGGTCGACCCGCAGGCCGAAAAGGCGGCTCCGCTATCACGGACCGGAATCCTCCCACGGATGGTTCCGACATCCGGGAAAGGGAACGAGGCGTCGTCGTCATCTCGCCTGGCCGGCGGCTTGCTTGGGGACGTTTCGCACCACTGCAAGAGAGGGGAGCATAGATGCCTGGAGGCCTCTTCCGTCACATTCTCGTCCCTCACGACTTCTCCGGCCAGGCGACGGTTGCGCTGAAGACGGCGGCCCAGCTCGCCCAGCAGCAGGGGGGAAAGCTCACGGTTCTCTACGTCCTGGTGCCCTTCTACCTGCCGGCCGACGTGCCGTTCGGCATGCCGGCACCAGGCGACCTGATTCCCGAGCAACGACGCACGCTCGAGAGGCTGGTGACCAAGACTCTGGGCGCCGCGCGCCCGCCGGTGACGATCCGCGTCGACATCGGGGACGCGGCCCAGCGCATCCTCGACGCGGCTCGCGGAACCGACAGCATCGTCATGGCGACGTCGGGGCGCACTGGCGTGGCTCACTTTCTCATCGGGAGCGTCGCGGAGAAGGTGGTCCGACACGCCCCGGTACCCGTGCTCACCATCCGGGTGCCCATCTCCAAGCGTCAATCCAGACGCAGGAAGATTGGCGCGGCTTGTTAGACCAGGGATCACTAGGCTAGAGAAGGAACGATGGAGGCGATCCTGATCGCCGACGACGAAGCCGGGGTCCGTGAGAGCCTGGCGGAGGTTTTGCGCGACGCTGGCTACGCGGTCGAGACGGCAGTCGACGGGGCCGGCGCCCTCCAGGCCATCGACGAGCACGACTTCGCGGTCGTCATCACGGACCTGCGCATGCCCGGCGCCGACGGCCTCGCCGTGCTCCGCAAGGTGCGCGAGGTCGCGCCCCAGACGGTCCCGCTGGTGATGACGGCGCACGGCAGCGTCGACACCGCGGTCGAGGCGCTGCGCGCGGGCGCGGCGGATTACATCCTCAAGCCGGTCGTCTTCGATGACGTCATCGCCAAGGTGAGCCGCCTCCTCGAGCATCGCCAGCTCGCCTGGCAGGCCCAGATGTTGCGACGCGAGGTCGAGCGCGACTTCGACTTCAACCACCTGGTCGGGAAGAGTGCCGGGATACAGGAGGTCTTCCATCTCGTCCGCAAGGTCGCGCCGACGCCGACGACGGTACTCGTCACCGGCGAGAGCGGGTCCGGCAAGGAGGTGGTGGCCCGTGCGCTGCACTACTACAGCGAGGCGGCGAACAAGGTCTTCCTCCCCGTCAATTGCGCCGCCATCCCGGAGACGCTGCTCGAGAGCCAGCTCTTCGGGCACGTGCGGGGTGCCTTCACGGGTGCGGTCACGGCGCAGGAGGGCCTCTTCGCGCGCGCCAGGGGCGGCACCATCTTCCTCGACGAGATCGGCGACCTCCCGACGGGTCTCCAGTCGAAGCTGCTGCGGGCCATCGAGGCCAAGGAGATCCTGCCGGTCGGCGCCACGCATCCCGTCACCGTCGAGGTCCGGATCATCGCGGCGACCAATCGCGAGCTCCGCAGCATGGTCGAGGTCGGTACCTTCCGCGAGGACCTGTACTATCGGTTGAACGTCGTGGAGATCCACCTGCCGCCGCTGCGCGACCGCCGGGAAGACATCCCCGGGCTGATCGAGTTCCTCGTCCGCCGGCACAACCGGGACATGAAGCGGGCGTACCGCGGGGTCGACAACGCCACGTTGAAGCTCCTCATCTCGCAGCCCTGGAAGGGCAACGTCCGCGAGCTCGACAACGTCATCGAGCACGCCATGATTCTCGGCGGCGGCGAATGGATCACGGTCGCCGACCTGCCGCGCAGCCTGCGCGAGGGAGAGGCTGCGCTGCCGCAGGTGGCCGACGACCTGCGCGACGCCCTCAGGTACCTACGAGAAGATCCACATCGAGAGCCTGCTGCGGCGCCTCGCCAATGACAAGCGCCAGGCGGCCGACGCCCTCGGGCTGTCTCTGTCGTCGCTCTACCGGAAGATGAATGAGCTCGGGATCCCGCTCGAGTGACGGTCCTCCGCGACCACCGCTGCTCCGCGAGCTGACCGGCCTCGACGCCGGACAGCAGGCCGAGAGGCTGGCGTACTTCGACATCGGTCCGGCCGACCGGCAGCTCCTGCACGATCTCGCGCCCCTTGCCCGGCAAACCGTCGACGGGATCGTCGCGGAGTTCTACGACCACCTGCTCCGATTCCCCGAGCTCGCGCGGTTGCTGCACGAGGAGCCGGGACGGCTCGAGCGGCTCGAGGCGGCCCAGCGCGCGTACTTCCTGGGCCTCACCGAAGGGCGCTTCGACGAGGACTACTTCGAGACGCGACTTCGCGTGGGAGACGCTCACCAGCGAATCGGTCTCCCTCCGGCGTGGTATCTCGGCGGCTTCGCGCTCTACCTGCGCCTGTCGTTGCGGGCGCTGATCCGGGAGATCGGCGAAGGCGAGCGGCTGCTGCCGGTCCTCGAGGCTCTGATCAAGGCGATCTTCCTCGACGTCTCGCTGGCCATGAACACCTACATCTACGGCGGCTTCGTGCAGCGCGAGATGGCGAGCGAGCTGGAGCGCGCGGCGCAGGTGGCCGAGGAGGCGCTGCGTGCCCACGCCAAGGTCGAGCAGGCGAGGGACGAACTGAGCCGAATGGTGGTACACGATCTGAAGAACCCCGTGAGCGGGATCGCGATGCTGACCCAGCTCGCGCTCCGCAAGGGTCCGGACCTTCCCGAGGCGCACCGCGGCTATCTCCGCCAGATCGACCGCACCTGCAGCGAGATGATGCGGCTCATCCAGAACCTCCTCGAGATCGCGAAGATCGAGGAGGAAAGGATGCCCGTCCTGCCCGAGCCGGTGTCGCTGGCCGAGCTCGCGGGCGAGGTCGTGGAGGAATATGCCGTCGTCGAGCAGGGCCAGCAGGCGGTCCGAACCAACGTGCGGCGCGACGTGCCGCCAGCGTTCGCGGACCGCTGGCTCCTGCGCCGGGTACTGTCCAACCTGGTGGTCAACGCCATGCGGCACGGCGGCAGCCGCGACGTGCGGGTGGACGCGGCCGAGGGGCCGCAACCGGGAGAGGTCACCCTGCTCGTCGCCGACTCGGGTCACGGCATCGCGCTCGAGGATCAGGCGCGCATCTTCGAGAAGTTCCCGGGCGGGGGGCGGTCGGCGGTCGACGACCCGGCCACGGACCCGGGGCTCGGGCTGGCATTCTGCAAGCTCGCGGTCGAGCTCATGGGCGGTCGGATCGCGCTCACCAGCCGCCCCGGAGAGACGGTGTTCGTGGTCACGCTGCCGGCCCGCGATCCCGCAGCCCCCTGAGGCCGCCTCGCCCGGAGCGCCGGACGGATTCCGATTCCTGAGAAGGAAGCTGCCACGGCCGCCGCGACGTTCGGAATTCGCCTCGTGCTGCCGTGCTCCTTGCGTGGCAAGGTATTTGCCGATGCCAGATGCATGCGAGTACGCCAGTGGATGAAGCTTCCCGTGATCAGCGTGAAGCCGCGCGATTCGGTGGCCCGGGCCCGCGCGGTCATGGAGGAGCATCGGATCAACCAGCTGCCGGTGCTCGAGGGCGCACGCCTCGCCGGGATCGTCACCGATCGTGACCTCCGCGACGCCTTCCCCTCCCTGGCCCAGAGCATGGACCTCGCGTCGCGGGAGCGCGCGGCGCCGGATGAGGTGCCGGTCGAGGACGTCATGACCCGCGACGTCCTCACCGTCGATCCGGAGACCAGCCTCGCCGAGGCGGCCCGCGTGTTGCGCCGGGAACGCATCGGGGCGCTGCCCGTCGTCAGCGGTGGCCACCTGGTGGGCGTGCTCGCGCGGAGCGACCTGCTCGAGGCTCTCGTGCAACTGCTCGACGACGATCGGGAGTAGGAGCGGCGCGCCGCGCTTCAGCGCGGCTTCCGCTCCGGCTCCGACCGCAGGTACTCGACGATGGCCTCGACCTCCGACTCGTCGAGGACGGGCGCGAAGTGTGGCATGTGCGGCTTCTTCTCGTCCAGCATGTGCCAGATGGCGGTCTCCAGAACCTGGCGGTCGACGGCCGAGAAGTAGGCGGCGTCGAACACCACGTGCGGCCGGCGAATCCCGACCGAGAGCGTCTCGGGCGGGTGCCCGTCGTCGCCATGACATGGAGCGCAGTAGCGACGATAGGTCAGGAACCCTGGCGAGAGCACACGCACGAAGGTCACCAGATCTCGCTCCTGGTCCCGGGTCAGTGCTTCGGCGAGCGGCGGCATTCCCCCATGACCGCGGTGCACGACCGCAAGGATGGTCGCATCGTCCAATCGCTGCTGCAGGGCGGGGCTGGCGAGGTCGAGCGTCCGGTCGGCCGTCTCGCCGAAGGGACCGTGGCAACGCTCGCAGTGCGCGGCATACGGCGCCGTTCCCCGGCGCGCGGCCTTCCAGTCGACGGTGGGCAGTCGGCGCAGATGGGTCTCGAGGGCGTCCAGCTCGCGCAGGCGCGCACGCAGCGCCGCCGGGTCGAGCGGCAGGGCAAGGGCCCGCCCTTCACGGATGCGGCGCACCATGGCGGCGGTGTCGTAGCGGCCGAGCGCCGGGTCGCGCAGATTGCGCGGACGCTCGGCGAAGAGATCCGCGTCGGGGCCGTCGCCGCGACCGTCGGCGCCGTGGCAGGGAGCGCAGTGATGGAGAAAGAGCTGCGCGCCATCCGGAGGCGCCTCCTTCGCAGTCGCCGCGTGCGACCCCGCGAGGAGTGTCGCCATCACCACGGCCACGAGCAATCCCTCCGACCGTGGCATGAAGCGATAGCACGTCACGTGCCATTGATCCGGCGCCTGCGGCGAGACGGGAATTCGCACGCGTCGGAAAATCTCCCGACCGGGATCGCGCGATTCCGGGAATCGCTTCCTGGCACGGCACTTGGAGTAGCGAATCACCATGTTGATCCGCGATCTGATGCAGCGTGAGGTGGCGACGCTCGGGATCAACGATACCCTGGGCCTCGCCGACGACGTCATGCAGCTCGGCCGCATCCGCCACCTTCCCGTGCTGTCCAACGGGGTCGTGGTCGGGATCGTGTCGCAGCGCGATCTCTATCGTTCGGCGGTCTCTTCCATGCTCCAGATGCCACGCGCGACGGAGCGCGAGTGGCTCGGCAAGATTCCCGTGCGCAGCGCGATGTCGTCGAACGTGGTCACGGTTGCGCCCGGAGCCACGGTTCACCAGGCCGTCGACCTCATGCTGGCGCACCGGATCGGTTGTCTACCCGTGGTCGAGCGCGGCCAGCTGGTCGGACTCGTGAGCGAGACGGATTGCCTGCGCCATCTCGCACACCTCCTGGGCATCGCGGAGCAGAAGGCCGCCCTGCCGGAGCTCTCGCAGTAGGGTCCGCCGATCGTCTCGGGCACCATGGACTTCGCCATCCCCGAAGAGATCGAGCACCTCTGTGACGGCGTACGCCGGTTCATGGAGGAGCACGTCTACCCGCTCGAGCGCGCGGCGCGTGGCTGGAAGCTGGAGGTCGGCGGCCCGGCCTATCCGCCGCTGATCAGGGAGGTGCAGCGCGCAGGCGAAGGCGCTGGGATACTGGGCATTCCACCTCCCGGCCGAAGCCGGCGGCGCCGGCATCCCGTTCATGTACTACGTGCTCGTGAACGAGATCCTCGGACGCAGCCCGCTCGCCCCGGTGTGCGTCGGCTCGCAGGCGCCCGACTCCGGCAACGCCGAGATCCTCTGGCGCCACGGCACCGCGCAGCAGAAGGCAGCGCTGGCTCCGGCCGCTGGTCGACGGCGAGATCCGCAGCTGCTTCTCGATGACCGAGCCCGAGGTGGCCGGTTCCGATCCGCAGCTGCTGCGCACGACCGCCGTGCGCGACGGCGATCGACTAGGTGATCAACGGTCACAAGTGGTTCACCAGCGGCGCGCACGGCGCGGCGTTCGCCATCGTCATGGCGATGACGAACCCCGAGCACGCGAACCCGTACCTCCGCTTCAGCCAGATCATCGTGCCGACCGACACGCCCGGCTTCCGCATCGAGCGCGGCATCCCGGTGATGGGCGACGACGACAACCATCACGCCGAGATCCGGTACGAGGACTGCCGCGTGCCGGTCGACCAACCTCCTCGGCCGCGAGGGCATGGGCTTCGTGATCGCGCAGGAGCGCCTGGGACCGGGTCGGATCCATCACTGCATGCGCTGGCTCGGCGTGGCCCAGCGCGCGTTCGAGATGATGTGCAGCTACGCCAACGAGCGCGAGATGTTCGGCAGCACGCTGGCGCGCAAGGCGAACATCCAGGACTGGGTCGCCGAGAGCCCGCGCGGACATCCAGGCGGCGCGGCTGATGACGTTGCACGCGGCGTGGAAGATCGACACCGAGGGCGCCGGCGCGGCGCGCGAGGAGATCGCCCTCATCAAGTTCTTCGGCGCCAAGCGTGCTGCACGGCGTCGTCGACAGGGCCATCCAGGTCTTCGGCGCCGCCGGGAGTGACCGAGGATCACCCGCTCTCGATGTTCTACCGCCAGGCGCGCCTCGCGCGCATCTACGACGGCCCCGACGAGGTGCACAAGATGGTGGTCGCCCGCCGCATCCTGGCGCGCCATGCCTCCCGGGGCTGAGGCCCTCCCTGAGCCCGGCGCGTCGCATCGCGGTGGCCCTCGTCACCCTGGGCTTCGTCACGGTGATCGGAACGCTCGGCTACATGCTGCTCGAGAAGCTCTCCGTCGCGGACGCGCTCTATCTCACCGTCATCACCCTCACCACCGTCGGCTACGGCGATCTGGTCCCGCACACGGGAGCCGGCCGGATGTTCACCGTCCTGCTGATCCTGTCCGGGGTGGGCAGTGCGCTCTACCTGTTCACCGTCGGGGCCCAGCTCGTGCTGGAAGGACAGCTGCGCGACGTCTTCGGGAGGAGCGCGATGCAACGACGGGCGGATCAACTCGAGCGGCACGTCATCGTCTGCGGCTACGGCCGCTTCGGACGCGCCGTCGCCGACGAGCTCGAGCGCAACGGTGTCGAGATCGTCGTCATCGACGCCGATCCGGCGCGCGAGGAGGAGCTGCAACGACGCGGCGCTCCCTACGTCATCGGATCCGCCGACGTCGACGACGTGCTCGAGCGCGCGGGGATCGGCCGCGCACGCGCCATCGTGGTTGCCACCCCCTCCGACCCGGACAACGTGTTCATCACGCTCTCCGCGCGGGAGAAGAATCCCCACGTCCGCATCCACGCCCGCGGCGAGACGGAAGCCGGCCTGCGGCGCCTCCGGCTGGCGGGGGCCGATCAGGCGCTCTCGGCCTACCACAGCGGCGGGGTGCGCATGGCGGAGTCGATCCTGCGGCCGTCGGTGGTCGACTTCCTGGAGCTCTCCGCGCCGGGTCGCCGCACCGGGTTTGCGCTGGAGGAGATGCGGATCGCGCCGCGCTGCGGGCTGGAGGGGCGCACGATCCGGCAGATAGAGGAGGCCTGGAGCCGTCTGCGCGTCGTGGTGCTCGAGCGCAACGGCGAGGCGTCCCTGATCGTGCCCGATCCGACGACGGTCCTGGCGGCCGGCGATCTCCTGGTGGCGGTCGGCGAGCGCGACACGCTCGCGCGGCTGGCGCAGGCGGCGTCGAGCGAGACGGCGTGATGGTGCTCGGGCTCCTCCTTGCTCGGGTGACAAAACGTGCGAGATTCGATGAAATCGAGAGAAAGGGGCGATCGCGATTCCGATGGGTAGGAAGGAGCGTTCGAGCGGCCGTCGCGGCCGACCCGGAGCCGGTGGCGGGTCGGTTGCTACGTGGTCGATCGCGCGAGCTGCGAACCGGATGAACGACGCGCCGGCGTCGCCCTCCTCCACGTCGGAGAAGCCATGAACGCCCAGGCCGATCCCATGCGGAGGTCGCCCACCGGCCTCGTGCTCTCCGGCGGCGGCGCGCGGGCGGCCTATCAGGCGGGCGTCCTGCGCGGCCTGATCGACCTCGGGGTCGCGTCCGGCGGTCCTACGAGCTTCGACATCGTGGTGGGGTCGAGCGCGGGCGCGATCAACGCCGGCGCGCTCGCCGCGTTCGCGGACCGCTTCGGTGAAGGCGTCGACGGCCTCGAGCGGGTGTGGGGAGCGATCCGTCCCGAGCAGGTCTTCCGCACCGACCTGCAGTCGCTGGGCAAGATTGGCTTCAAGTGGATCCGCGACCTGTCGTTCGGCGGCGTGCTCCGGCGTACCTCGCCCAAATCGCTGCTCGACACCGGTCCGCTGCGCGCATTTCTCGCCGAGCACGTTCCCCTCGCTCGGATCGGTGCGCACGTCGAGAGCGGCGCACTCCGCGCGCTGGCGATCCTCGCGACCAACCTCTACACCGCCGACGGCGTCGTCTTCGTCCAGGCCGGCCCCGATGTTGCGCTCTGGCGGCGGAGGCGCTGGAGCATCGAGCGAGCGACCATCGGGGTCGATCATCTCGTGGCCTCGAGCGCGATCCCCATCTTCTTCCCCACCGCCGAGATCGAGGGCCGGCACTTCGGTGACGGGGCGGTCCGCAACACGGCGCCGCTCAGCCCCGCGATCAACCTGGGAGCGGATCGCATCGTGGCCATCGGCGTCAGCCATGGGCACGCTCCCGAGACGACCACCGGCGCCGGCCACGAGCGGCCCCCGACGGTGGCTCAGGTGGCCGCGGCGTTGCTCGACGCCGTCCTGCTCGACGCGATCGAGGTGGACGTCGAGCACAGTGGGCGGGTGAACCACGGCATCGTGGCGGTGCCCTGCGACGACACCCGGGCGCCGCTGCGATGGATCGACGTCCTCTGGATCGCCCCGTCCCGCTCGATCGGCGCGATCGCCGCGGAGCACGCGCACCGCATCCCGGCCGTCGTCCGGTATCTGATGCGTGGCCTGGGAGACGACGAATCGACCGTCGAGCTCGCGAGCTACCTGCTCTTCGACGCCGACTTCTGCCGGTGCCTGATGGAGCTCGGCCGGGCCGACGTCGCCGCGCGCGCGGCCGAGATCGAGGCCTTCTTCGCGGGACGATCGATGCACCCGGTGACCGAGGCGACGGCGCGCGGCGTGCCCTTGGTGCTCTAGCTCCGTGAGGGAGCGGCACCTTCACGCATCCGATCACGTGTGCGTCGCGCGTCCAGGGCGGACGACTCCGGCACTGGCGCGCGGCACGATCCACACCGGGCACCCCGCGTCGTGGATGATCGCTCGAGTGGTGTCGGGGGTGAACAGACGTCGCCAAACGTCACGGGCGTGCTCTCCGAGGACGGCGAACTGCGGCTGCACCGCCCGCAGATGCGAGAGGATCTCGGTCGGGGGCTGGCCGTGGCGGACGCAAGTGCTGGCCCGGCCGCGGAGCTCCGCGGGCACGGCGGCGTCGAGCCGCTCGCGTGCGGCGCGTTCCGCGCCTTCGGTCCGGTGCGATTCGCCCGGCAGCACGTGAAGCAGCTCGAGATGGATGGGAAGCTCGTGCGCGAGGGCGCATGCGTAGTCGATGGCATGCTGCGCGGTGGGCGAGAAATCAGTCGGGACCACCGCCCGTGGCGCCGCCGCGCCGGGCTCGGCGGCGAGGCGCAGCGGCTCCTGCCGTCCCTCGTGCAGGCACAGTACCGGGCAGGGCGTCTTCGTGATCACGCGCTCCGTCACCGATGCGTGCTCCGGCGTGCTCCACCCGTGCGAGCCGAGCACGATCAGATCCGCCGGCAGCCGTTCGGCGAGGGAAAGCACGACCTGCCCGATCGGGCCGGCGCTGAGCACTCCCTCGACGACCACGGACGTCGGCACCGCGGCGAGGGCGTCGTGCATCTGCCGCTCCGCCTCCGCTTCCGGAAGGCATTCGCGGTAGTGCGTCGATTCCCAATCCCAGGAGCGCGAGAGGCCAGGAGCGATGGTCATCCGGTTGTAGTGCAGCACGAGGCGGGCCCTGAACGCGCGAGCCACCTCGACCGCGGAGTCGAGCGCACGAGCGGACAGGGCCGAGAAGTCGATCGGACAGAGGATGGTGCGGATGTTCATGACGCCTCCCCGGCGTGCCCCCTGCCACGACCCACGGTCCGGGCCGGGTGGGACGGCATCCTCGCGCGCGCACGCGCGAGCAGCGCGATCACCTCGCCGTCGGAGGCCGGCGGGAAGTCGCGGTACAAGGCCCCGACCGCGTCGAATTGGCGCGGCGCGCGGAGGCATACTATCTCGTCGACGCACGGTCTGAGTCGCGCGAGGGCATCGAAGGCCGCAATGGGCGTCGCCACCACGAGGCGGCGCGGGCGGGCCCGCCCCACGACGTGCGCCGCGGCACACATGGTGTTGCCGGTCGCGATGCCGTCGTCGACCAGGATGACGGTCCGATCCGCGAGCGGGGCGGGGCGTTGTCCCTCGCGCAGCAGGGCCTCGCGCAGGCGTGCCGCCGCGAGCTGCCGGGCGACTTCGCCGCACAGGTAGTCGGGCAGCACCCCGAGGATCGCGATGGCGCTGTCGTCCAGGGCAACCTCCGGCACGGCGCCGACGACCACGGCGCCGATTCCGAGCTCGGCGTCCGCCGGGGCGCGGAGCTTCCGCACCACCAGGGCCTCGAGCGGTGCACCCAGGCCTGCGGCGACCTCGTCCGCCACCACCACCCCTCCTCGTGGCACCCCGACGACGACGCAATCGGTCCCCCGGTAGTGGCCGAGCTTGGCCGCCAGCTGGCGTCCGGCGTCCCGTCTGTCTGCAAACATGCCGAAATCCGCTGCATCCGACGTGCCAGCATGATCGCCACGCATTCGTCGCAGCGATGAGAATGTGCTGCTCTCCGTTCGCATCACTCGTTGGCTCGGCGGGCGGACGCGCCCACCGGACTCGGGCGCGCCGGATCGCCGTACCGCGGGCCGAGCCCGACTCAGAAATCGGATCGAAGCGAGCAGGCGGTCGCAGATGTGGGAACGCTTTCCTGCGTTCGTCTGGCAGGAGCGTCGCCGCGCCCTGGCAAGATCCTTGCTACCGATGATGACGGGACGTGCGCTCGCCGGGAGGGGCGGGGTGCCTCTGCAGCGACCGATCGGGCGCAAGAAGCCTCGCGGAGGGTTCATGCTCACTGCTTCCGGGGATGCGACGAGAGTGCGGCGGCCGCCCCTCGCGCTGGGCCGCGACGAGACCGTGGCCGCCGACCAGGCAGCGCTCGTGCGCGCGCTCACGGATCCATCATTCTACCCGCATGGCCCCTCGCGGGTTGAGCACGTGCAGACGCACATCTCCCACGTCTTCCTGGCCGGGCCGTACGCCTACAAGCTCAAGAAAGCGGTGCGGTTCCCGTTCCTCGACGCCAGCACGGCGGCGCGGCGGTGCACCCTGTGCGAGGACGAGCTCCGGCTCAACGGCCGCCTCGCGGCTCCCATCTACCTCGGCGTGCTGCCGATCACGCGCGAGCCGGACGGTCGCCTGGCGCTCGACGGAAGCGGCCCGGTGGTCGATCGGGTCGTCTGGATGCGGCGCCTCCCCGACGGGCGCATGCTCGATCGCCTGGTCGCGGGCACGGCGGTCGACGCCGACATGATGGGAAGGCTCGCACGCATGCTGGCCGACTTCCACGCCGGCGCACCGGCTGGCCCGGAGGTCGCGGCCCATGGTGCGCCCGAGGCCCTCCTCGCCGCCTGGCGTCAGGTACTCGGGCTCGCGGCTCCGCTCGTCGGCGGTCCGCTACCTCCGGCGGCGCACACCATTCTCGCGGCCTTCGGTCCCGCCTTCGTCACGCGTCACGATGCCCTGCTGCGAGGTCGCCAGGCCGCCCGCCACATCCGCGAGGGACACGGCGATCTGCGTGCGGAACACGTCTGTGCCATCGACACGCCCGTGCCTGCTGCCCCGCCGCACGCCCCGCTCATGCCGGGCATCTACGTCATCGATTGCGTCGAATTCTCGCAGCCGCTGCGCTGCAATGACGTGGCCTCGGAGGTCGCGTTCCTCGCCATGGATCTCGGCCGGCTCGGCCGGCCCGACCTGGCGGAGGCGTTCGTCGACGCCTACGTCGTCGCGAGCGGCGACCGGCAGCTGCGCGCGTTGCTCCCCTACTATTGTGCCTACCGGGCGTGCGTCCGCGGGGCGATCGAGGGACTCAAGTCCGTCGAACCGGAAGTCGAGCCGGCCGAGCGCGCGGCCGCGACGGCGCGCGCCAGGGTGTACTTCGGGCGGGCGCTTCGCCACGCCTGGGAAGCGCAGCTGCCGGCGGTGCTCGTCTGCTGCGGACTCAGCGGCAGTGGCAAGACGGCGCTCGCCGCCGCGTTGTCGGAAGCGACGGGCTTCGTCCATCTCAGCACCGACGGGCTGCGGAAGCAGCAGGCATCCGGTGCGACCGCTGCGCCCTACGGCGCCGGCCGCTACACCCGGGCGGCACGAGCGGCAGTCTACGCCCGCCTGTGCGCCCAGGCGGACGCCGCGCTCGCGTCGGGAAGCGGCGTCGTGGCGGATGCGACGTTCATCCGTCGGCAGGACCGTCAGGCCCTCGCGGCCGTTGCCGCCCGGCACCGCCGTCCGGTGCTCTTCCTCGAGTGCGAGGCCGATCCGCACACGATCCGCCGGCGGCTGGAGGCCCGGCGCGGCGGCCTCTCGGACGCGCGCTGGGCAACACACCTCCGCCAGCGCGAGGAGCGCGAGCCATTCGGCCCGCAGGAGACGCACCGCACCCTCGACACCGGACGCGACCTGCACGACGTGCTCGAGGAGCACCTACCGGCCATCTGGCGGTGGAGTGCGGCGCACGCGGCGAGCGCCAGGCCGTGAACAGAGACCGAGGCCCCGGACCCACCGCCGCGCCCTGTGCACGACCCCGGCAATCGCTCGCGCCGCCTCCCGGGAGGGTGCGCTCGAGGGCGCACCGATCTCGATGCCGAGCAGCCGGCCGTGCGCCGGCAGCCGACCGAGCGCGTCCGCGAGCTGCAGGGCCTCCGCGACTCCCAGGTCGTGCGACGAGACCGGCCGAAGGAAGGAGCCCGGCAGCTTCCGGAGGTCGAGATCGTGAATGGTTCCGGGCGGAGCGCCCGAGCGCACGGCGTCGATGACGAGGGCCGCCTCGACGCCGTCCAGGAGCTCGATCAGGCCGGCGCCGGGACGATCGGCGACCACCACCTCCACGCCGGGCGGGGGGTCCTCGGCGAGTTGGCGCGCCGCCGCGAGACCGCAGGCGTCGTCCCCGAACGGGCTGCCGGTGCCGATGATGCGGATCATCGCCGCTCGATCGTGAGATCGAGAAAGTGCGTCGCGCACGAGATGCAGGGGTCGTAGCTGCGGATGACCATCTCGCACCGGCGGGTCGCCTCCGCACGGGAGAGCGGCAGGATGGCGGGGACGAGGGCGCGCAGGTCGGCTTCGATCTGCGCCTGGTTCTGGGCCGTGGGTGGCACGATGTGCGCGCTGCGGATCATCCCGCGCTCGTCCGTCTCGTAGGCGTGGTAGAGGCTGCCGCGGGGGGCCTCGGTGACGGCGCGGCCGACGCCGGCACGGGGCGTCCAGCTCGCCGCCGGAGCGACGGGTGGCTCATAGGTGTCGATGATCCGGATGGCCTCCTCCACGCCGTAGAAGATCTCCAGCGCGCGCGCCACGATGCTGACGGAGGGATTGCTGCTCGGCCAGGCGACGTGTGTCTCGCGTGCGACCTCCGTCACGGCGGGGCCGAGCTCTTCGAAGTTGAGGTTCACGCGAGCGAGCGGACCGAGGAGGTAGGGGCCACGGCCCTTCACCGTCGCATGCAGCGCGTTGGAGTACGGAACCTGGTGCTCCGCGAAGACGTCCCCGAACTCGTCCTGGGCGCAGTCGATGCCCTTGTTCGACACCATCCGGCCCTCGTTCATGGGGTATTCCCCGGGCTGGCGAAGCGACACGAATTCGATGTCCAGGTCGCGATCGGGGAGATCGAAGCCGGAGACCCAGCGGACGGCGGCCCGGGCGTCCTCGCGGGCGCGCTCGAGATCGGCACGCGTTCCGGCGAGCTCCGCGGGCCGCGGCGCGCGCGTGAACCCGCCGATGCAGGCGCTGACCGGGTGCACCGAGCGTCCTCCCAGGAGCGCGATGATCGCATTGCCCGCCTTGCGCAGGCGGAGTCCGCGCTCGACGGCTGCGCGATCCTTCTGGGCCAGCGTGATGGCGCTCTCGCAGCCGAGGAAATCGGGCGCCGCCAGCATGAACACGTGGAGCGCGTGGCTCTCGATCCACTCGCCGCAGTAGTAGAGGCGGCGTAGAGCGCGCACCGCCGGGTCGATCGCGACGCCGAACAGCCGCTCCAGGGCATGCACCGCGCTCATCTGGTACGCCACCGGACAGATGCCGCAGATGCGAGCCGTGAGGTCGGGGGCCTCGGCGGCGTGTCGGCCGCGCAGCAGGGCATCGAAGAAACGCGGCGGCTCGAAGAGCGCGAGGCGCAGGTCGACGACCCGGTCGCCCTCGACGGCGAGGTGCAGCGAGCCGCCACCCTCGACCCGGGAGAGCGTGTCGACGCGGACGATCCTACGCTTTGCCCTTGTCGATGGCATCGCCGCTCTCGCGCCACGGCTGCACGTACCCGTTGATGGCGCGCAGGCGCTGGACCGCGTCCGTCCGATCCAGCCCCTGGGCGTGCAGCAGGCCCGTGAAGGCCGGCATGTTGGGATCGTCGGCCGGGCCGAAGCAGCCGTAGCACCCGCGGCCCAGACGAGGACACAGCGCGCCGCAGCCGGTCCGTGTCACCGGGCCGAGGCAGGGTTCGCCGCGCGCCACGACGACACACACGTTTCCGGCTCGCTTGCACTCCATGCACACGCTGAAGGCGGGCAAGAACGGGCGCGCTCCCGACAGCAGGGACCGGACCACGGCGAGGAGTTGCTGGGTGTCGATCGGGCAGCCCCAGATCTCGAAGTCCACGCGGACGTGTTCCGAGATGGGGGTGGACGTGGAAAGCGTCTCGACGAACTCGGGGCTGGGATACATGGCGCGCTTGTACTCCTCGACGTCGGACCAGTTTCGCAATGCCTGGATGCCGCCGGCGGTGGCGCACGCGCCGATGGTGACGAGATATCGGCTCTCCGCCCGCACCTCGAGTATGCGGCGCGCGTCGTGCGCGGTGGTGATGCTGCCCTCGACGAAGGCGATGTCGTAGGGGCCGTGCAGCGCACGGCTGCGCACCTCCGGGAAATACGCGACGTCCACCTGGCGCGCGAGGGTGAGCAGTGCTGCCTCCGCGTTGACGAACTGCAGCTGGCAGCCGTCGCAGGACGCGAACTTGAAGACGGCCAGGCGCGGCTTCATAGATTGCCGATCCCGAACAGTCGCTTCACCGCCGTGTACTGGAACACCGGCCCGTCCTTGCAGACGAAGTGCGGGCCGAACTGACAGTGCCCGCAGAGCCCGATCGCGCACTGCATGTGACGCTCCATGGACAGGTACACGTTCTCCTCGCTGATCCCCTTGGCGCACAACGCGCGCACGGCGTAGCGCATCATCACCTCCGGGCCGCACATCATGACGACCGCGGATGGCTGGGCCGTGACCTCGTCGAAGAGGTTGGTCACCACGCCGACGCGGTAGCGCCAGTTCGCGTCGGGCCGGTCGGCGGTCAGGTAGACCTTCGTGCGCGGGTGCCGGCGCCAGGCCTCGAAGCGCTCGCGGTAGAGGAGATCGCGGGGCGTCTTCACCCCGTGCAGGATGTGGAGCGTCCCGTAGTCGTCGCGGCGGCGGAAGATGTACTCGATGACGCCGACCGCGGGGGCGCAGCCGAGGCCGCCCGTGACGATGACCACGTCCCGCCCGCGGGCGGCCTCCATCGGCCAGCCCCGGCCGTACGGGCCGCGCACCCCGGCCACGTCGCCGACCTTCCAGCGTCCCATCACGCTCGTCACCCGGCCGACGGCGCTGATCGTGTGCTCGAGCACCGTCGGCTCGTCGGGGTCCGAGACGATCGAGATCGGCACCTCGCCCACGCCGTAGGCGTACAGCATGTTGAACTGGCCGGCGGCGAAGCGATAGGCGCGCCTCACCGCGGGATCGACGAAGCGCATGGTGAAGGTGTGGATGTGCTCCGCCTCGACACGATGCGCGACGATGCGCGCCGGATGAAAGGCATACGGGGTCATCCGCCGTGCCGCCGGTCGCGTTCGGCGCGGATGGCTGCCACCTCCTCGGTGAGATCGATGCCCACGGGGCACCAGGTGATGCAGCGGCCACAGCCGACGCACCCGGAGGTGCCGAACTGGTCGATCCACGAGGCGAGCTTGTGCGTCAGCCACTGGCGGTAGCGGTCGTGGATGCGCGGGCGGAAATTCTTGCCGTGGATGTGGGAGTGCTCCAGGGAGAAGCACGAGTCCCACTGGCGAACCCGCTGGCTCATGTTGCCGTCGAGCTCGGTCTGATCGACCACCGTGTGACAGAAGCAGGTGGGACAGACCATGGTGCAGTTCGTGCAGGAGAGGCAGCGCTGGGCGACGTGGTCCCAGCGCGGGCTCTCGGCCTCGTCGTAGAGCAGCCCGGGAAGGTCCGAGGTGTCGAGGCGACGCTGCATGCTCGCGGCGCAGCTCGCGATGCGCGCCCTTGCCTCGGCGGCCTCGGCCGCGGCCGGCGTCTCGGGCACGAGGGCTGCAAGGATCGCGTCGCCTGCCGGCGACCCGCTCTCGACCAGGAACGCGTCCTCCAGCTCGGTCAGCGCGAGGTCATGGCCGCGGGTGGCCTCGGGGCCGGTGCCCATCGACGTGCAGAAGCAGGTCGCCGCCGCGCGCGTGCAGTTGACGGCGATCAGCACGACGTGCTCCCGGCGGGCGGCGTAGTGGGCGTCGCGGACGCGATCGTGCAGGAAGATGCGGTCCTGGACGGCCAGCGCCGCGAGATCGCACGCTCGCACCCCGATGAAGGCCAGCGGCGCGGGAGAGGGCATCACCTCGTCGACGACGAAACCGCGCCGCTGCTTGCGCACCTCGAGCAGCGGCTCCTCCGGCGCGAAGAACGACGGCTTCAGCGACCCGGGCCCGTTGACGACGCCGAAGACCTCGCCCGCGACGCCCGCCACCAGCCGGTAGCGGCCCGGTTGCTGCTGCTCACGCAGCCCGACCGGCAGGTCCGCCACCTTGCGGACCTCGTCGAAGACGACGCCGCCGTCGCGGGGCACCGGACCGAGGACGCGGAAGCCTCGTTCCCAGAGGTGCTCGATCAGGTCCTCGAGCCGCGCTTTCGCCAGCCGCCACACCGTCCGGGATCGATCGTCGTTCTCGGTGGGGGAATTCATGGTGGCCCGCGTCGGCGCACTCTATACCATATACCATTCGCGAATCGTCTCGAACACGAAGAGAGCCCGTGTGGTGTGGCCGTCGGCTGCCCTCCTTGACCCGACTCGGACCGTACGGGGATAAGCTCACGGAGTGGTACGGCATAGATGATGGAGAGTCGCGCCGCAGCTTCCTATTCCGCCATGGCCGTCCTTCGCGACGGCGGCTCGATCTTCATTCGCGATCTCCGGCCGGATGACAAGGCGCGACTCCTGGCTCATTTTCAGGGGCTCAGCCCGGAGGCGCGCTATCTTCGCTTCCATGCCGTGAAGAAATCGCTCAGCGTTGGCGAGCTGCGCGAGTTCACCGAGCTCGACTTTCCGTGTCGGGCGGCGCTGGTCGCGACCCTCAGCCACGACGGCGACGAGCGCATCATCGGCGTCGCGCGCTATACGGTGGACCCGGAGGCACCCGAGCGCGCCGAGGTCGGCTTCGCGGTACTCGACGAGCACCAGGGGCGCGGCGTCGGCACGGTTCTCCTCGAGCATCTGGCGACCATCGCCCGCGCGAACGGCATCACGGAGTTCGAGGCCTACGTGCTGGGAGAGAACAACCGGATGCTGCACGTCTTCGCCGACAGCGGCTTCACGGCGAAGCGCTCGCTCGAGGGGGGCGTGTTCCGGGTCGCGTTTTCCACCGAGGCGACGACGGCCTACGTGGAGGCGCACGACCGGCGCGACCGGCACGCAGCGGCGGAAAGCCTCCGCTTCGTGCTCGAGCCGCGTGCGGTCGCCGTCATCGGAGCCTCGCGGGAGCCCGGCTCGATCGGTTCGGCACTGGTCGAGAATCTCGCGCGCTGCGGCTTCCGGGGGCCGATCTATCCGGTCAACCCGGCGGCGCGGGAGATCGCGGGCCTGCCGGCGTACCCCAGCGTGGGCGCGATCGGGAAGCCAGTGGATCTCGCGGTGATCGCGGTTCCCGCCGTGCGCGTCGAGGAGGTCGTCGCGGAGTGCGCGTGCGCCGGGGTGCACGCCGTGGTGGTGATCTCGGCGGGGTTCGCGGAGGTGGTCGGCTCGGGACGCGCGGCGGAGGCGCGGCTGGTCGCCCTCGCCCGCGGCTCGGGCATGCGGATGGTGGGCCCCAACTGCATGGGCGTGCTGAACACCGATCCCGCCGTGTCGTTGAATGCCACGTTCGCGGCCACCTGGCCGCCCGCGGGCAACATCGGGATGTTCACGCAGAGCGGTGCGCTCGGCCTGGCGATCCTCGACTACGTTCGCGCGCTCAACGTCGGCATGTCGAGCTTCGTCTCCGCCGGCAACAAGGCCGACGTGTCGGGTAACGACCTCCTGTCGTACTGGGCCGAGGATCCACGGACCCGCGTGATCGTCCTCTACCTCGAGAGCTTCGGGAACCCGCGGAAGTTCGCCCGTGTGGCCCCGGCGGTCGCCCGCGAGAAGCCGATCGTCGTCGTCAAGTCGGGCCGCTCCGCGGCGGGATCCCGGGCCGCGTCCAGTCACTCGGCCGCGCTGGCGAGCCTCGACGTCGCGGTCGATGCGCTCTTCGAGCAGGCCGGCGTCATCCGCACCACCACCCTCGAGGAGCTCTTCGACGTCGCGGTCCTGCTGTCCACCCAGCCGGTGCCCGCCGGGCCCAAGGTCGGGATCGTCACCAACGGCGGTGGCGCCGGCATCCTGCTCGCGGATGCATGTGCCGCCCACGGCCTCGGCGTCCCGTCCCTCGCCGACCCGACCACCGCCGCGCTGCGCAGCTTCCTGCCGCCGGCGGCCGCCGTGGGCAATCCGGTCGACATGATCGCGTCGGCGACGCCCGAGCAGTTCGCGCGCGCCATCGAGATCCTCGGCGCCGATCCCGCGGTGGACGCCCTGGTCGTGATCTACGTCCCCCCCAACGTGACGGACCCGGAGCAGATCGCGGCGGCCATCGCGCGCGGCGCCGGGACGATCCCGTCGCACAAGCCGGTTCTCACCGTCTTCATGTCCGCCCGCGGCGCGCCCGCGCTCCTCGGCTCGGGTCCGCGCGGCCCGCTGCCCTCCTACACCTTCCCGGAGAACGCGGCGCAGGCGCTCGCCGCCGCGGAACGCTACGGCCGCTGGCGCGACCGCCCCCGGGGAAGCGCGCTCAGCCTCGGGCGCTTCGAGCGCGAAGCCGTCCGTGCCGTCGTCGACCGCGTCCTCGCCAAGGCGGCCGGGCCGGTGTGGCTGGAACCGGACGACCTGTGGACGATGCTGCGCGCGGCGGGCATCGAGTTCGCGGCCAGCGAGCTCGCCCGACCCGACGAGGCAGCGGCGACCGCGGAGCGCCTGGGCTACCCGCTGGTCGCCAAGGCGGTCGCGCCCGGACTCGTCCACAAGAGCGACGTCGGTGGCGTGATCCTCGGCCTCGACTCGGCTGCTGCGGTGGAAGCCGCGGTCCAGACGCTCGCTGCCCGGCTCGACGCGGTCGACCTCGCGCTCGAGCGCGTGCTCCTCCAGCGCCAGGTCGAGGAGGGGATCGAGGCACTCGTCGGCGTCACGACCGACCCGACCTTCGGCCCGCTGCTCGTGTGCGGCCTTGGCGGCGTGCTGGTCGAGCTCCTCCACGACGTCGTCTATCACCTGACGCCGGTGACGGACGTCGATGCCACCGCCATGATCGCCAGGCTGCGCGCGGCCCGGCTCCTCGATGGCTATCGCGGCCAGCCACCCGGCGACCGCGAGGCGCTCGCACTCGTCATCCAGCGGGTCTCCGCGCTGGTCGAGGCGGTCCCCGAGATCCGCGAGCTCGACCTGAACCCCGTGAAGGTGCTCCCGCCCGGTCGCGGGGCGATCGTCGTCGACGGGCGGATGCGCCTCGGGTGATCCTCACCGGGCGTCGCGCCGTGCCATCAGCTCGAGCAGGTCGACGCAGCGCGTGGCGTACCCCGCCTCGTTGTCGTACCAGCTCACCACCTTGAAGAAGCGGCGGTTGAGCTGGATGCCCGCAGCGGAGTCGAAGATGCTGCTCCGCCGGTCGCCGACGAAGTCGCTCGACACCACCTGCTCGTCCGTGTAGCCGAGGATGCCCCGCATCGGCCCCTCGGCCGCTCCCCGCATGGCGGCGTTGATCTCGGCCAGATCGGTGTCGCGCGCGCTCCGGAAGGTGAGGTCCACGACCGACACGGTCGCCGTCGGAACGCGCAACGCCATGCCCGTCAGACGCCCCTTGAGCGCCGGGATGCACAGCGTGACCGCCTTGGCGGCGCCGGTGCTCGCCGGGATGATGTTCAGGTAGGCGTTCCGCCCGCCCCGCCAGTCCTTCTTGCTCGGTCCGTCCTGCGTGGGCTGCGTCGGCGTGACTGCGTGGACCGTCGTCATGAGGCCTTCCTCGAGCCCGACGCTCTCGTGGAGCACCTTTGCCACCGGCGCGAGGCAGTTGGTCGTACAGCTGGCGTTGCTGATGACGCCGTGCTTCGCAGGGTCGTAGGCGTCGTCGTTGACTCCCAGGCAGACGGTGGGCACCTGGGCCGGGTCGCTCTTGGTGGGCGCCGAGATGACGACCCGCTTGGCTCCCGCCTTCAGATGGCCGCTCGCCTTCTCGAGATCGGTGAAGAGCCCGGTCGATTCGAGCACGTAGGCCACTCCCTCGCTCTTCCACGGCACCTCGGCCGGATCTCGAACCGAGAAGACGCGGGTCTTCCGTCCGTCGACCGCGAAGCCGTCACCGGTGACCGTGATCTCCGCCGGCCTGCCGGCGAGTCTGAACGGCCCTTGCATGGTGTCGTGGCCCAGCAGGTAGGCCAGGTTGTCTGCGGGGACCAGATCGTTGACCGCCGCGACCTCGAGGCCCCGTTCGCTCGCGATGCGGTGGACCAGGCGCCCGATGCGCCCGAAGCCGTTGATGCCGATACGGATCGCCATGATGCTCTCCTTCCTACCTATGCCGGCGTGGGGGCGCGCAGACCGCCGGCCGCCTCCCTGCGCGCGAAGAACCACTGCTTCACCACCTCGACCGCGACGAGGTAGACGGCCGTCATCGCCGCGATGATGGCGTAGAGCCCGATGGGCGGCTGCACGAACCCGAACGCCCGCCCGATCGGCGTGAGCGGCAGAAGCGCCGCGATCGCCACGACCGCGAGCGAGGTCGCCGCCAACCACGGACTCGGGATGCTCCGCCACGGGCGGCCGCGCGTGCGGATGACGAAGATCACGAGGATCTGGGTCGCCATCGACTCGATGAACCACCCGGTCTGGAACAGCGCCTCGTGCGCGTGCAGCCAGAGGATCAGGAGGGCGAAGGTCGCGAAGTCGAAGACCGAGCTCACCGGACCGATCGTCCACATGAAGTCGCGCACGAACCGCATGTCCCACTGCCGCGGGCGGGCGACCTCGCCCTCGTCCACCTGGTCCATGGGGATCGGCACCTCGGAGACGTCGTAGAGCATGTTGTTGAGCAGGATCTGCACGGGCAGCATGGGCAGGAAGGGCAGGAAGACCGCGGCGGCGGCCATGCTGAACATGTTCCCGAAGTTGGAGCGCGCGTCGAGATCCGCGAGGGTGCGCCCGAGCGGCGTGCACCACCAGGCGTCTTCCGGCTCGGGGAGCGCGTCGGCCATCGCGTCCTCGCCCTGGCCAGCCCCGAGACGGCTCCAGCGGCCCGGCCGGTGTCGAGGCCGGGTCGCGCTGGCGCCGGCGTCAGCCGCCACCTGGCACCGCCGCGCCGGCGGCCGCAGGTTCCGGCGCGTGGCTCGCGGCATCTCGCAGCAACGCGAACTCCGCGTCGACCGCGTCCACCAGCTCGTGGAGATCGGGGACGGCATCCCAGTCGGCGTTGAATCCCCACTCCACGCGGCCATCGTAGCTGAACAGCGCGACTCCGAGCGCCTGGTTCGGGAAGAGGGGGACCAGGGGATGGCAGGCGACCATGCGCGCGCCCTCGACGTAGACCGGAAACTGCGGACCCGGCACGTTCGTGACCACCAGGTTGTAGGGCTGCGCACGCGCCGCAAGCCGGGCGAACTGGGTAAGCAACGTCGTGAAGGTGCGATCGCTCAGCTCCTCCAGCGTCTGCATCCCGAGTGCCTGCTGCGATTGCTTCGCCGCGCGCGTCTCGGCGACCACGCGCTCCAGCCGCCGGCAGGGGTCGCGCTCGTCGAGCGGCAGGCGGGTCACCAGCATCGCCACCCGGTTTCCCAGCTCCCGCCGGTCGGCATCGCTACGAACGTTCACGGGCAGCATGGCGCGGAAGTCCATCCCGTCGACGGAGATGCCGCGCCGGCGCAGGAAGCGCCGGAGCGCTCCCGACAGGACGGCCAGGACGACGTCGTTCACGGTGCCGCCGAGGCGCGCGCGGATGGCGCGCATCTCGGCCAGCTCCATGGTGGTCCAGTCGAACCGCCGGTGGGGCCCGATCTCGACGTTGAACGGCGTCGGCGACGAGGCGGAGACGCCGGCGCCGACGGCCTCGGCGATCGCGGTCAGGGCGCCCGCCGCGCGCGCCAGCGTGGCGCGGGGCGCGCGCA
This sequence comes from uncultured delta proteobacterium, assembly GCA_963815115.1. Lineage (GTDB taxonomy): Bacteria > Desulfobacterota > Binatia > DP-6 > DP-6 > CAVQLX01. The sequence goes on from CAWFFN010000012.1 coordinate 58,857, forward strand.
CCGTCTCGCTCGTGGTCGCGAGCACGCTCAGCGGGGCCACGCCGCGATGAGAGAGCTCGTCCATGAGCAGCCGGAAGCCGCCGGGCGCCGGGCGGGGCAGCCAGCGCGGTGGCGGCTCCGCGAGGGCCGGATCGGGCTCGGGGCTCGGGCGCATGACGGAGGCCATCAGCTCGACGCTGCCCACGCCGTCGATCATGCAGTGGTGCACCTTCGTTATGATGGCGAATCGCCCCTCGTCGAGCCCCTCGACCACCCACATCTCCCAGAGCGGCTTCCCGCGATCGAGCTGCTGGGACATCAGGCGGCCGGCGAGCCGTTTGAGCTGCCGCTCGTCGCCCGGCCGCGGCAGATGGGTGTGGCGCACATGGTAGGCGAGGTTGAAGTGGGCGTCATCCACCCACACGGGATGGTCGAACAGCGGCACCCGCGCGATGCGCTGGCGGTAGCGCGGCATGCGATGGAGCCCGGCCTCCATGAGCCCGCGCACCCGCTCGATCTCGACGCCGCCCTCCCCGGTGCCGAGCGGCCCGGGCTCGAAGATCGCGACCGAGCCGATGTGCATGTGGCTGCTGGGATCCTCGAGCGCGAGAAAGCTCGCGTCCAGGGCCGAGAGGCGATCTGCATGTGTGTACGGCATGGGAGGGATAGCACGCGGCATGCCCCCCGGCGGGAGCCCATGGACGAGAATCGACCGCGTGCCCGTTCTCAGTCCTCGGAATGGGATGCCCCGGACGTTCGCAGCGTCAACGCGGCGGCCATGGCACGGTGCCTGCTCTTCAGGCGCGAGCCGAAATGGCCCTCGATCACGAGACGCTGGACGCGAGCATCGCGGCCCTTCGCGAGTTCGCGTCGCGCAGGCTCCCTGACGGGATCCTCCTCGATCTCGATGCCCGCGACGAGTTTCCGGGCGATCTGATCCGGGCGATGTACGGTCCGGAGCTGGGCATCCACCTCTTCTTCATTCCCGAAAACCATCACGGCATGGGGGCCAGCGCGTTCGATCTCTCCCGTATCTGTGAAGAGCTGGCCCGCATCGACCTCGGAATCGCGACCGGTGTCCTGGCAACCTTCCTCGGCAGCGAGCCGCTCCGCGTCGGCGGTACGCCGGAGCAGCAGGCCCGCTGGATGACCCGCATCGCCGACGAGGGCCTGTTGATGGCCTATGCCGCGACCGAGCCGGCGGCGGGCAGCGACCTGGCAGCGCTCCGCAGCACTGCGGCGCGGGTCGAGCGGGACGGCGTCGTGGTCGGCTACCGGATCACGGGCAGCAAGCAGTGGATCAGCAACGGCGGGGTCGCCGATCTCTACTGCGTCCTCGCCAGCGCGCCTGGCGGTCCGTCATGGTTCGTGGTCGAGCGCGGTGTCGATGGGCTGGCGCAGGGCAAGCCGGAGGACAAGCACGGCATCCGCGCCAGCAATACCGCCGCGCTCACCTTCGAGGACGTCTTCGTCGACGCGGACCGGCTGATCGGAGGCGTGGAGGGGCAGGGGCTGCTCCAGGCCCAGGCGGTGTTCGGCTACACCCGGCTGATGGTGGCCGCTTTCGGACTGGGTGCCGGGTGGGCGGCGCTCGACCGCGCGATTCCCTACTCGACGCAGCGGGTCCAGGCCGGCAGCCCGCTCAGCGAGAAGCAGGGCTATACCCACAAGCTCATCGTGCCGCACGTGGTCCGCCTGGAGGCGGCACGCGCCTACATCGAGGAGGTCGCCACCCGCCTTGACGCCGGCGGCGGCACGCTCATTACAGAGGGTGCCATCGCCAAGTATCTCGCCACCGAGGCCGGTAACGCAGCGGCGGATGCCTCCATCCAGGCGCTCGGCGGCTATGGCTATACCCGCGAGTATGTGGTCGAGAAGATCAAGCGCGACGTGCGCATCACCACAATCTACGAAGGCACCTCCGAGATCATGGAGATGACCATCGGCCGCGACCGCTGGCAGGAGCATCTGAAGACGCGCGGTGAACACTATCATCGCGCGGGCCGCGATCTGGAGGCCCTGCACGGCCGGCAGCCGGCGGTGGGCGCCGGCATGGCGGCGCTCGCGCTCCACGCCCTCGCCGAGGTCCTCGAGCGGGCGCGGCTGGCCCGCCTCACCCGCCACCAGCACGTCCTGCTGCGCCTGGGCGAGCTCATCGCTCACGCCGAGTGCTGCGCGAGTGCCGCGGGCCGGGCCGCGGCCGCGGCCGCGGGGACCCTCGACCCCCGTGCGCACGTCCGCTTCGACGCCGCCACGCAGGCCGCGATCGCCCGGATCTACGCCCGGGAGACGGCGCTCAGGATCGCGAGCGACGGCCTCCGCCTGGTCTGCGGCGCGAGTCCGAACGGCGCCGCCGAGGCCGGTCCGCTCGCCGCCGCGCTCCGGCTGCCGACGATCCACGCCGCCCAGGCAGGGCTGCTGGTCGATCTCGGTCTGGTCGCGGATTCGCTCTACGGGCGGGGCGGCGTGCCGGCCCAGGCAACCGCCTGACGGAAAGGCGGGGAGGATCGATGGACGACACGGCTCACCGCGCCATCGCCGTCGTGGGGCTCGGCGCGATCCTCCCGGACGCCCCCAGCGTCGCGGCGTTCTGGCAGAATCTCTGCGACGGCCGCTACAGCATCGGGGCGGTCCCGGAAGGTCGCTGGGACCCGGGCCTGTACTACGATCCCGATCCCGCCGTTCCCGACAAGACCTACTCGAAGATCGGCGGCTGGGTGCGCGAGGCGCCGTGGGCCCCCGTCGAGTGGAAGCTGCCCATCCCTCCGCGGGTCAGCGACGCCATGGACGAGGGCCAGAAGTGGGCCATCGCCTGCACCCGCCAGGCTCTGGACGATCTGGCCGAGTCGGGGCACGGCCTCGATCCCGAGCGCACGGCGGTGGTGCTCGGCAACGCCATGGCGGGGGAGAAGCACTACCTCACGGTGTTGCGCATCCAGTTCCCGGAGTTTGCCGACGAGCTGGCGAAGGCGCCGAGCTTCGGCGCGCTGCCTCGCGCGGCGCGCGACGCCATCCTGCGCGAGCTCCACGCCGGGGTCGCGCACCGGCTCCCGGAGATCACCGAGGACACCATGCCGGGCGAGCTCGCCAACTGCATCGCCGGGCGGATCGCCAACCTGTTCAACTTCCGCGGCCCGAACTACGTGGTCGATGCGGCCTGTGCGTCCGCGCTCGCCGCCATCAGCGCCGCCGCCGAGGGGCTCATCGAGGGCGAGTACGACGCCGTCGTCGCCGGCGGCATCGATCGCAACATGGGCGCGTCGTCGTTCACCAAGTTCTGCAAGATCGGTGCGCTCTCCGCGACGGGCACGCGGCCCTACGCCGACGGCGCGGACGGCTTCGTCATGGGTGAAGGCGCGGCGGTCTTCGTGCTGAAGCGGCTCGCCGACGCCGAGCGTGCGGGCAACCGCGTCTATGCGGTCATCCGCGGCCTCGGCGGCTCGAGCGACGGCAAGGGCAAGGGCATCACTGCGCCGAATCCGGTCGGACAGCGTCTGTCCATCGAGCGCGCCTGGCGCAATGCCGGACTCGCCCCGGCGACGGCGACCTACGTCGAGGGGCACGGCACCTCCACCCGAGTCGGCGACCTCGTCGAGGTGCAGAGCCTGAGCGAGGTGTTCGCGGCGGCGGGAGCGGCGCCGGGGACGATCGCGCTCGGCTCGGTGAAGTCGAACATCGGCCACCTGAAGGCCGCCGCCGGCGCGGCCGGGCTGCTCAAGACGGTCCTCGCCCTGCATCACGAGATGCTGCCGCCGAGCCTGCACTGCGAACGTCCGAACCCCGGCATCGACTTCGCGGCTTCGCCGTTCCGTGTGAACACCGCGGGGCGCCCGTGGGAGGTCCGGAGCGACGAGGTCCGCCGCGCCGGGATCAGCGCCTTCGGGTTCGGGGGCACCAACTTCCACGCCGTCGTGGAGCAGTTCGTCCCCGGGCGACTCGACGGCACGAGTCGCCGGAGTCGCGTGGTCAGCGCCGGCGTGCCGGCGGCGCCCCCGGATGCCGCGATGCCCAGGCCTCCGCTGCGCGGAGCGCTGGTGCTGGGCGCGCCGTCGGTGGCGGCGCTCGCCGAGCGCGTGCGCACGGTCGCCGGCGAGGCCGGTGCCGGCGTCGCGCCGGCGCCCGCACCGCCGGAGGAGGTCGACCTGCGCCAGCCCGAGCGCCTCGCGATCGACTACGGCGACGCGGCCGAGCTCGCCGACCGGGCGGCCAGGGCACTCGACGCCCTCGCCAGCGATGCGCCCGCGGCCTGGAAGGCGCTCCGCGCCCAGGGGATCTTCCGCGGCCACGGTGCCGCGCCCAAGGTCGCCTTTCTCTATACCGGGCAGGGCTCGCAGTACGTGAACATGCTGAAGGGGCTGCGCGCGGCCGAGCCGATCGTCGCCGACACCTTCGCGCTCGCCGACCGCGTGATGAGCCCGCTGCTGGGCCGGCCGCTCACCGATTACATCTTCGCCGCCGAAGACGCCGAAAGCATCGCGAGCGCCGAGGAGGCGCTCAAGCAGACAGCGGTGACGCAACCCGCCGTGCTGGCAGCCGACGCCGCGCTCACGCGCCTGCTCGCTGCCTACGGCATCGTGCCCGATCTGGTGATGGGACACAGCCTCGGCGAGTACGGCGCACTGGTCGCGGCGGGTGCCTTGCCGTTCGAGGATGCCCTCGAGGCGGTGAGCGCGCGCGGCCGCGAGATGACGAGCCTCACGATCGAGGACTGCGGTGCGATGGCCGCCGTGCTGGCACCCCTGGACGAGGTGGAGCGCATCCTCGGAGGCGTCGAGGGGTACGTCGAGATCGCGAACCTGAACAGCACCAAGCAGTGCGTGATCGGCGGCGCGACGGCGGCCGTCGAGCGCGCGATCGCCGCGGTGCAGGCCGCGGAGTACACGGCCATCCCGCTGCCGGTGAGCCACGCCTTCCACACCCGCATCGTGGCGCCGGCGAGCGAGCCGCTGCGCCTCGTGCTCGGGCGGCTCCGGCTCCAGTCGCCGACGCTGCCCATCGTTGCCAACGTGAGCGGCGAGTTCTACCCCATGGGCCCCGGGGTGGCGGCCGAGATGGTCGACATCCTCGGCCGCCAGGTGGCCTCGCCGGTCCAGTTCGTGAAGGGGCTGGAGACGCTGTATGCGGCCGGCGCGCGCGTCTTCGTCGAGGTCGGCCCCAAGCGCGCGCTGCAGGGCTTCGCCGACGACGTCCTCGGCGGCCGGCCGGACGTCGTCTCGCTCTTCACCAACCACCCCAAGCTGCCGGACGCGGTCGCCTTCAATCAGGCGCTGTGCGGGCTCTACGCCGCCGGCCTCGGGGTCGGCCGCGCCGCGCCCGCTCGCGTCCGCGACGTCGCCACCGCGGCCGCGGCGGTCCCCGCTCCCGCGCCGCTCGTGGCGCCCGCGGCGCACCTGCCGGTCGCGGCGCCCGCGGGCGAGGTCCCGGCCGAGACGCAGCGCGCGCTCGGGCGCCTCGCCCTCGCGTTTCTCGAGCGGGCGTCCGGCCTGATCCCCGGGGCGGCGCACGCGCAGGTGCCGGTCGTCGTCACCGGGGCGGCGCTCGGTCTCCCCGGCACCGAGCACGTGTTCGACGACGACAACGTCGGACAGCTGCTCCACGGCGCGCAGCTGATCGACGTCATTCCGGCGCGCTTTCGCCACGCGATCCTCGACAAGCACATCACGCGGCTGGTGAAGAGCGACGAGGGCGGCCACTTCGAGGTGATCGAGCACGAGAGCGACGTGCTCAAGCTCGCGGCCCGCGGCGGGGCGTTCGACCTCGGGGCGGAGTTCGGCGTCCCCGCCGAGCGCCTCGGCGCCCTCGACCGCACGACGCAGCTCGCCATCGGCGCGGGGATCGACGCCCTGCGCGATGCGGGCATCCCGCTCGTGATGCGCTATCGCACGACCAGCAAGGGCACGCGCCTGCCAGAGCGCTTCGAGCTGCCGGAGCCGCTCCGTGACGAGACCGGCGTCATCTTCGCATCGGCCTTCCCCGGCTATGACGCCTTCGCCGCCGAGCTGGCCGACTACCACTCCGACCGGGCGCGACGCGAGGAGCTGGCGCTGCTGGAAGGGTTGCGCACCCGGCTCGCCGAGTCGGCCAACGGCCACGACCTGTCCGTCACGGAGGTGGACCGGCTGATCCACGACCGCCGGACGGCGATCGAGCGGCAGCCCTACGCGTTCGACCGCCGTTTCCTGTTCCGCGTCCTCTCCATGGGGCACTCGCAGTTCGCGGAGCTGATCGGAGCGCGCGGGCCGAACACGCAGGTGAACGCCGCCTGCGCCAGCACGACGCAGGCGCTGGGGCTGGCGGAGGACTGGATTCACGCCGGCCGGTGCCGCCGCGTCATCGTCATCGCCGCCGACGACGTCACCAGCGACCACCTGCTGGAGTGGTTCGGCGCTGGCTTCCTGTCGACGGGTGCCGCCGCCACCGACGACGTGATCGAGGAGGCCGCGCTGCCCTTCGACCGGCGCCGGCACGGCATGATCCTCGGCATGGGCGCGGCGGCCATCGTCGTCGAGCACCCCGACGCCGCCCGCGAGCGCGGCATCCAGCCAGTCTGCGAGGTCGTGGCCACCGTCACCGCGAACAGCGCCTTCCACGGGACGCGGCTCGACGTCGAGCACATCGGGCAGGTGATGGAGCAGGTCGTTGCCTGCGCCGAAGCGCGCACCGGCATCCCGCGCGCCGTCATGGCGCCGCAGCTCATGTTCGTCTCGCACGAGACCTACACGCCGGCACGGGGAGGCAGCGCCGCGGCCGAGGTCCACGCCCTGCGCCAGACCTTCGGTGCGAACGCCGAGCGGATCGTGGTGGCGAACACGAAGGGATTCACCGGACATCCGATGGCGGTCGGCATCGAGGACGTGGTCGCCGTCAAGGCGCTGGAGACCGGGCTGGTGCCACCGGTCGCGAACTTCAAGGAAGTCGACCCGGAGCTCGGGCCGCTGCACCTCTCCCCCGGCGGCGCCCACGACATCGAGTGGGCGCTGCGTCTGGGCGCGGGCTTCGGCTCGCAGATCAGCATGGTGCTGCTGCGGCGGACGCCGCTCGCCCGCGAGACGCGTCCCGCGCCGGACGAGCTCGGCTACGCCTCCCGCGTCATCAGCGCTGCTGCGTGGCGGGAGTGGCTGGCCCGCATGAGCGGCGAGGCGAGCCCCGAGCTCGAGGTCGTCGCCCGCACGCTCCGGGTGAAGGAGCGTGCGGGCGCCGCACGTCCGGTCGCCGTGGCGGCCGTGGCATCCCCGTTGCCCGTGCCCGTCGCTGCGCCGGCGCCGGCGGCCGTCGATCCCGTGGAAGCGCGCGTGCTCGCGGTCGTGGCGGAGAAGACCGGCTATCCGCCGGACATGCTCGCGCTCGACCTCGACCTCGAGGCCGATCTCGGCGTGGACACCGTCAAGCAGGCCGAGACGTTCGCGGCGGTGCGGCAGGCGTACGACATCCCGCGCGACGACAAGCTCAAGCTGCGCGACTTCCCGACCCTCGCCCACGTCATCCAGTTCGTCTACGACCGCCGGCCCGACCTGGTGGCGGCGAGGGCCGCCGTGCCCGCCGCGGCGCCGGCGCCGGCGGCGGGAGCCGTCGCGGAGCGTGACGAGGTCCGCGAGCGGGTGCTCGCGATCGTGGCGGAGAAGACCGGCTATCCGTCGGACATGCTCGCGCTCGACCTCGACCTCGAGGCCGATCTCGGCGTGGACACCGTCAAGCAGGCCGAGACGTTCGCGGCGGTGCGGCAGGCGTACGACATCCCGCGCGACGACAAGCTCAAGCTGCGCGACTTCCCGACCCTCGCCCACGTCATCCAGTTCGTCTACGACCGCCGGCCCGACCTGGTGGCGGCGAGGGCCGCCGTGCCCGCCGCGGCGCCGGCGCCGGCGGCGGGAGCCGTCGCGGAGCGTGACGAGGTCCGCGAGCGGGTGCTCGCGATCGTGGCGGAGAAGACCGGCTATCCGTCGGACATGCTCGCGCTCGACCTCGACCTCGAGGCCGATCTCGGCGTGGACACCGTCAAGCAGGCCGAGACGTTCGCGGCGGTGCGGCAGGCGTACGACATCCCGCGCGACGACAAGCTCAAGCTGCGCGACTTCCCGACCCTCGCCCACGTCATCCAGTTCGTCTACGACCGCCGGCCCGATCTCGGACAGGGAGCGGGCGCGGCGAGTGACGACACGACATCGCGCGCTCCGGCCGCGGCGCCGGTGCCGGACCTCCGCATCCGTGCGCGCGTTCCGCGTCGCGTGCCCGTACCGGTGCTCCGGCCCGGGCTCGACCTCTGCGTGCCGACGGGCGTGACGCTGACGGGGGGGAGCCGTGTCCTCGTCATGGCGGATGGTGGTGGGGTCGCGGAGGCGCTGGCAACGCGCCTCCGCACCGAGGGAGTCACCGCGCTGGTGGTGGACGATGCGCCTGCGGCCGAGACGCTCGAGCAGCGGGTGCTGGGCTGGCTCGCCGACGGACCGATCCAGGGCGTCTACTGGCTGCCCGCGCTCGACGGCGACCCCGACCTCGCCGAGATGGACATCACTTCCTGGCGCGAGGCGCTGCGCGTGCGGGCGAAGCTCCTGCACGTCGTGCTGCGCCTCGTCGACGCGGGCATGGAGGAGCCCGGCCGCTTCCTGGTGGCGGCGACGCGACTCGGCGGACGGCACGGGTACGACGACGTCGACGTCCCCGCGCCGATGGGCGGCGCGGTGACGGGGCTGGTGAAAGCCTATCGCCGCGAGCGCGCGGCGCTCGTGAAGGCCGTCGACTTCGAATCCACCCGCGCGCCGGCGGAGATCGCGGACGTGCTGGTGGCCGAGACGCTCGCCGACCCCGGGGCGGTGGAGATCGGCTACGCGGGCGGGTTGCGCTGGACGGTGGGCCTCGCGGACGCCCCAGCCGCAGATGGCCAGCCCGGCCTGGTCCTCGGCCGCGAGACGGTGTTCGTGGTGACCGGCGCGGCAGGCGGCATCGTGTCGGCCATCGTGGCGGACCTTGCCGCCGCCTCGGGTGGCAGCTTCCACCTCCTCGACCGGGTACCCGAGCCGAAGGAGGACGATCCCGACGTTGCCCGGCTCGATCGTGACCGCGACGGCCTCAAACGTGACCTCGCCGAGCGCCTGCGGGGCCGGGGCGAGCGGCCGACTCCAGCCCTCGTCGAACGTGAGCTGGCTGCGCTCGAGCGGGCGCAGACGGCGCTCGACGCGCTGCATGCCGTCCGCCGGGCGGGCGGAACCGCGTCCTACCACGCCGTCGATCTGCTCGACGCCGCCGCGGTCGCCGGGGTGGTCGACGAGATCCGGCGGCACCACGGCCGCATCGACGTCCTGCTCCACGCGGCGGGGCTCGAGGTGAGCCACCTGGTCGGACAGAAGCCGGCCACGGAGTTCGACCGCGTCCTCGACGTGAAGTGCGACGGCTGGTTCAACCTGATGCGCGCCGCCGCCGACCTGCCGATCGGCGCGGCGGTCGCTTTCAGCTCCATCGCCGGCCGCTTCGGCAACCGCGGCCAGACCGACTACAGCGCCGCCAACGACCTCCTCTGCAAATGGACCGCGAAGCTCCGGACCGTGCGACCGGCGATGCGCGCGATCGCCATCGACTGGACCGCCTGGTCCGACATCGGCATGGCCTCGCGCGGCTCGATCCCGACCGTGATGGCGGCAGCCGGGATCGACATGCTGCATCCGGACGACGGCATCCCGATCGTGCGCGCGGAGCTGACGGCGGGCGGGACGCGGGGCGAGGTGGTGATCGCGGACCGCCTGGGCGTCCTCGTCGAGGAGTGGCACGCGACGGGCGGACTCGACCCGGCCCGGGCCGAGCGTCTGGTGCAGGAAGCGGGGGGCCCGGTGCTCGGGTCGGTCGTCGAGATGGGCGTGCACGGCGGCCTCGCGGTCGAGACCATCCTCGACGCGCGACAGCCATTCCTGGGCGATCACCGCATCGACGGCACCCCGGTGCTCCCCGGTGTCATGGGCATCGAGGCGTTCGCGGAGGTGGCGGCGCTGCTCGTGCCCGGGTGGCACGTGCACGGCGTCGAGGACGTGCACTTCCTCGCCCCCTTCAAGCTCTACCGGGACGAGCCGCGCGCGGCGCGGATCGAGGCGACGCTGCGCGCGGACGGCGACGGCCTCCTCGCCGACTGCCGTCTCCTCGGCAGCCGGAAGCTTCCCGCCCAGGACGCGCCGCAGGTGACGACGCACTTCACCGCCCGCATCCGCCTCCGGCGCCCGGCGCCCGCGGTCGAGCACGCCGAGCCGCCCCCGCCGCCCAACGGGCGCGCGGTCACGGCCGAGGACATCTATCGCGTCTACTTCCACGGCCCGGCCTACCGCGTCCTCGAGCGCGTGTGGCGCGACGGCGACCGCGTCGTCGGGCTCATGGCCCGCGGGCTCCCGCCGGACCGCCTGCCCGCGGGATGCCGCACCCGTCTGGCTCCCCGCCTGATCGAGCTCTGCTTCCAGACCGCCGGCATCGCCGAGCTCGCGCGCACGGGCCGCATGGGCCTGCCCGAACGCATCGAGCGCGTCGTGCCAGGGCAGCCGGACGAGGAGACCGACGAGCGGCTCTTTGCCGTCGTCAGCCGGCGGGCCGACGGCGCCTTCGACGCGCACGTCGTGGACGGGGCCGGGACCGTGCACGTCGCCCTGCACGGCTACCGCACGGTCGAGCTCCCGGCGAGCGTTGCCGACGCGCAGATCGCCGCGCTCCAGGCCGTCGCCGGGTGAGCGACATGCGAGACCAGTTCGGCCGCATCGCGGTCGTCAACCGCGGCGAGGCCGCGATGCGGCTCGTTCACGCCGTCCGCGAGCTCAACCACGAGCACGGCACGGCGATGCGGACGATCGCGCTGGTCACCGAGCCCGATCGGGCGGCCATGTTCGCCCGCGAGGCCGACGAGGTGCACGATCTCGGCCCCGCGCTGTACGACGGGCCGGGCGGCCGGCGCTCCGCCTACGTCGACCTGGAACGGCTCGAGCAGGCGCTCCGTGCCACCCGCGCCGACGCGGCATGGGTGGGCTGGGGCTTCGTCGCCGAGCGCGCCGAGTTCGCCGAGCTGTGCGCGCGGCTCGACGTGGTCTTCATCGGACCGAGCCCGGCCGCGATGCGGCTCCTGGGCGACAAGATCGCCGCCAAGCGGCTCGCCGAGCGCGCCGGCATCGCCGTGGTGCCGTGGAGCGGCGGCGCCATCCGGACGCCGGCGGACGCGGTCGAGCACGCGCGCGCGCTCGGCTTCCCCCTCATCCTGAAGGCGGCGGCGGGCGGCGGCGGGCGTGGCATCCGCGAGGTCGGCAACGAGGCGCAGCTGCTCGCCGCCCTCGAGCCCACCGCCAGCGAGGCGGCGCAGGCCTTCGGCGACGGCACGCTCTTCCTCGAGCGGCGGGTCGCGGCCGCGCGGCACGTCGAGGTGCAGGTGGTGGCCGACCGCCACGCGACCGTGTGGGCGCTCGGCGTCCGCGACTGCACGCTCCAGCGCCGCCACCAGAAGGTGGTCGAGGAATCCCCCTCGCCGGCGCTGTCCGCGGCGGAGGACGCCATCCTGCGTGCGGCCGCGGTGCGGCTGGCACGCGCCGCCGGCTACGAGAACGTGGGGACCGTCGAGTTCCTCTTCGACCCGGTGGGCCGGGAAGCCTGGTTCATGGAGGTGAACACGCGCCTCCAGGTCGAGCACCCCGTGACCGAGTGCACCACGGGCAGCGATCTCGTGAAGCTCCAGCTTCACGTCGCCCTGGGTGGCAGGCTCGAGGGGGACCCTCCGGCGGTGCGTGGCCATGCCATCGAGGTCCGGCTCAACGCGGAGGATCCGGAGAACGGGTTTGCCCCGGCGCCCGGCCAGGTCGAGCTGCTCCGCCTCCCCGGTGGTCCGGGCATCCGTGTCGACCGCGGCGTGGACGAGGGCGATCGCATCGCGCCGCAGTTCGATTCCATGATCGCCAAGATCGTCGCCCACGGCGCCGGCCGCGGCGAGGCGCTTGCCCGGCTGCGCCGGGCACTCGCCGACACCACCGTCGTGGTCCGCGGCGGCGCCACCAACCGGGCCTTCCTCCTGGGCCTCCTCGACCGGCCCGAGGCCGCCCGCGGCGACTACGACAACGGCTGGCTCGATCGGCTGGTCGTCGAGGGCGCGCACCTGCCGCACGGAGGCGTCGAGATCGCGTTGCTCGCGGCGGCGGTGGAGGTCTACGAGGCAGAAGCGACGATCGAGGTGCGCGGCTTCCTCGCCTCGGCAGCGCGGGGCCGTCCCGCGGTCCCGCCAGACATCGGGCACGCCGCCAAGCTCCGGGTGCATGGAGTGACCCACGCCGTCGAGGCGCGGCGCCTCGGGCCGCACGCCCATCGCGTCACCGTCGAGGGGCGCACGATCGCCGTGGGCGTGGAACGGGTCGGCTCCTTCGAGCGCTGGCTCACCGCCGGCGGGCAGCGCCACCGCCTCGTCTCGGTCAGCGACGGCGAAGCGTATCGCATCGAGGTCGACGGGGTTCCCCACCGTATCGGACGCGACGAGGGCGGCGTGGTGCGAGCGCCTGCGCCGGCGATGGTGCTGTCGATCGCCGTCGGACCCGGCGACCTGGTCGCGGCGGGGGACCGTGTCGCGGTGCTCGAGGCGATGAAGACCGAGATCCCGATCCTTGCGCCGGTCGCAGGGCGCGTGCGGAGCGTGCTGGTGACCGCCAACCTCCAGGTGGATGCCGGCGCCCCGCTGCTCGTGCTCGAACCCACCCAGGCCGCGGCGGACGAGCGTGCCGGCGACGGCCTCGCCCTCGACCGGCTCGTTTCCACGCCGCGCCCGACGGGTTCGGCCGACGCGCGCCGCGAGGCGCTCGAGACGCTGCGGCAGCTCATCCTCGGGTTCGACGTGGAGCCGGCCGACGCGCGCCGCCTGGCGGCGGAGTGGTCCCGGGCCGGAGACGACGCGGAGCTTCGCCGGGCGGAGGACGATCTGCTCGACCTCTTCGTCGACGTCCATTGCGTGTTCGACCATCGCGGGATCGACGACGAGCCGGAGGAGCCGGGATCGGTGAGCGCCCAGGAGTACGTCCTGAGCTACCTGCGCACGCTCGATGCGGAGAGCGGGAACCTGCCCGGATGGTTCGTCGAGCGGCTGCGCCGGGCGCTTGCCCGACACGGCGTGCACTCCCTGGAGCGCTCGGCGGCACTCGAGGCCAGCTGGGTTCGCCTCTTTCGCGCGCACCAACGCGTGGAGGAGCAGGTGCCGGTGGTCATGCGCATCCTCGAGCGGCGTCTGCAGGCGGTCCCCGAGGAGGGAGCGGAGGGATCCGCGGCGATGCTCGACCGCATGGTCGCGCTCGGCGGCGCCGCACACCCGGCGCTCGCCGATCTGGCGCGGGAGCTGCGCTACCGCTGGTACGATCGGCCGCTGTTCGAGCAGACGCGCGCCGCCGTCTACCGCCAGGTGGAAGCCCACCTGGCGGCCCTCGCCAGCCCCGGCGACTCCGGACGGGCGGAGCACGTCGCCTGGCTCGTCGACTGTTCCCAGCCGCTCGTGGGGTTGCTCTGCCCGCGCCTCGACCGTGCGTCACCGCCGCTCCGGCGGACGATGCTGGAGGTCCTGGTCCGCCGATACTACCGCATCCGCGACCTCCGAGGTCTCGAGTTGAGGGACGTGGGCGGCCGGACGTGCGCCGTGGCCGAGTACGGGTTCGACAATCGCCGCATCCATCTGTTCGCCACCTACGCGGCGTGGGCGGGTCTCGGTGACGCGGCCCGTGCCCTTGGCCGACTCATCGCCGACGTCCCCGCCGAGCACGACGTCGTCGTCGACTTCTTCCTCTGCCGCGATGGCGCGTCGTCCGAGGATCCGGACGCCGTCGCCGCCGCAGCGCTCGCGGCCCTCCGGGAGGCGGGCTTCCCGCGCGGGCTCCGGCGGATCGTGGTCATGATCGCGACCGAGGGCCGCCTCGGCATCGGCGACGTGCTCCACTTCACGTACCGGCCCGACGGCGACGGCTATCGCGAGGAGCGCCTGTATCGCGGCCTCCATCCCATGATGGGCAAGCGGCTCCAGCTCTGGCGGCTGCGCAACTTCGACATCGAGCGACTGCCGTCGGTGGAGGACGTCTATCTCTTCCGCGCCGTCGCGCAGGCGAACCCGAAGGACGAGCGCCTGTTCGCCCTCGCCGAAGTGCGCGACCTGACGCCTGTCCGGGACGCGGAGGGGCACGTGGTACAGCTGCCTCACCTGGAACGCGTCCTCGCCGAAGCGCTGGCCGCCATCCGCCTCCAGCAGGCGCAGCGCGCGCCCGACCGCCGTCTCTACTGGAACCGGGTGCTCCTGCACGTCTGGCCGCCGATGACGCTCACGCCCGACGAGCTGGATCATCTCGTCCGCAAGCTCGCGCCGGGAACGGCCGGGCTCGGCCTCGAGAAGGTGGTGTTGCGCGCACGCATCCCCGACCCGGCGGGCGGCGAGCTGCGCGACACCATTCTCCAGGTCACCAATCCCGGTGGCCGCGGCTTCACGATCACGGCGCTCCCGCCGGCGGAGCTGCCGATCCGGCCGCTCACCGAATACGCCCAGAAGGTCGTGCGCCTGCGCCGGCTCGGGCTCACCTATCCCTACGAGGTGGTCCACATGCTGACGCCGTCCGAGGGGCAGCGGTCGGCGTTTCCGCCCGGCGAGTTCGTCGAGCACGACCTGGACGCGACGGGACGCCTCGTGCCCGTCGAGCGGCCGCCTGGCGCCAACACGGTCAACCTCGTCGTCGGCGTGATCCGGAACCGGACGGCGAGCTACCCGGAGGGCATGACGCGCGTGTGCCTGCTCGGCGATCCGAGTCGCAGCATGGGCGCGCTGGCGGAGGCCGAGTGCCGCCGCATCATGGCGGCGCTCGACCTCGCCGAGACGATGCGGGTCCCTCTCGAGTGGTTCGCGATCTCGGCCGGCGCGAAGATCTCGATGGAGAGCGGCTCCGAGAACATGGATTGGATCGCCCGCGTCCTGCGCCGCCTGATCGAGTTCACCCAGGCGGGCGGCGAGGTCAACGTCGTGGTCGCGGGGATCAACGTCGGCGCGCAGCCGTACTGGAACGCCGAGGCGACGATGCTGCAGCATACCCGCGGCGTCCTCATCATGACGCCCGAGGGTGCGATGGTGCTCACCGGCAAGCGCGCGCTGGACTACTCCGGGGGCGTGTCGGCGGAGGACAACTTCGGCATCGGCGGCTACGAGCGCGTCATGGGGCCGAACGGCCAGGCGCAGTACTGGGCTCGCGACCTCGCCGACGCATGCCGCATCCTCTTCCAGCACTACGAGCATTCCTACGTGGCGCCTGGCGAGCGTTTCCCTCGCCGGAAAGCGACCGCCGACCCGGGCGACCGCGACGTGCGCGATGCGCCTCACGGCGACGGCTTCGTACGCGTCGGCGACGTCTTCAGCGACGAGTTCAACCCCGGTCGCAAGCGCCCGTTCGAGATCCGCAGGGTGATGGCCGCGACGATCGATCGGGATCGCCCGCCGCTCGAGCGCTGGGCCGCGATGCGCGACGCCGAGGTCGCCGTGGTGTGGGATGCCCATCTCGGGGGCCATCCGGTCTGCCTGCTCGGGATCGAATCGCGGCCGGTGCCGCGCCTCGGTCTCGTGCCCGCCGACGGCCCCGAGCAGTGGACGGCGGGCACGCTCTTCCCGCGCGCGTCGAAGAAGGTGGCACGCGCCATCAACGCGGCGAGCGGGAACCGTCCGGTCGTGGTGCTCGCCAACCTTTCCGGCTTCGACGGCTCCCCGGAGTCGCTCCGCGAGCTGCAGCTCGAGTACGGAGCGGAGATCGGCCGCGCCGTGGTGAACTTCGACGGGCCGATCGTCTTCTGCGTGATCTCGCGCTATCACGGGGGCGCCTACGTCGTGTTCTCCAGCGCGCTCAACGCATCGGTGGAGAGCGCCGCGGTGGAGGGCTCCTACGCCTCCGTGATCGGCGGCGCGCCGGCGGCGGCCGTGGTGTTCGCAGGCGAGGTGGATGCCAGGACACGGCGCGACCCTCGCGTGGCCGCGGTGGAGGCGGAGGTCGCGGCAGCCGACGGGCCCGAGAAGGCGCGGCGGCGGGCGGCTCTCGCGGAGGTGTGGGCGGTCGTGCACGCCGAGAAGCTCGGCGACGTGGCGCGCGAGTTCGACCAGGTCCACAGCGTCTATCGCGCGCAGCAGGTCGGCTCGATCCATCGCATCATCCCCGCCGCCGCCCTGCGCCCATACCTGATCGACGCGGTCGCGCGGGGCATCCAGCGGACGCTCGAGGCGGCGCGGCCACGGACGGCGGAGCATCCGGCGGCATGACTGGCGTCGATCCCTCGCGCGGAGCGACCCGTCCGGTCGGGGTCCTCATGGCCCACGTCGGCGAGGTGCCGCCGGGAGACGCCTGGCTCGGAGCGCGGGAGCGCGCGGTCCTCACCACGCTGCGCTTCCCGAAGCGGCGAGCGGACTGGCGCCTCGGACGCTACGCGGCGAAGCGGGCCGCGGCGGGGTGGCTCGGGCGCCCCACCCGTCTCGAGGAGCTCGCGGGGCTCGAGATCCTCGCCGACGGGGATGGGGCGCCGCGGCTCCATCTCGAGGGCGCGGCGCGCGTCGCGCTGTCGCTCAGCCATCGCGACGCGTGGGGAATGGCGGCGGTGGCCAGCCCCGAGGTGGCGCTCGGGTGCGATCTCGAGCTCGTCGAGCCGCGCAGCGAGCTGTTCCTGGCCGACTACCTCACCTCGCGCGAGCAGGCGCTCGTGGCGGCCGGCGACCCGGACGATGGCGTGCGGAGGGCCACCCTCGTCTGGTCGGTGAAGGAATGTGTTCTCAAGGCGCTCCGCGAGGGCCTGCGCCTGGACACGCGCTCGGTCGAGCTGGCGGAGCGGGCCGGCGAGCCCGTGCGCGGATGGTCGCCCGTG
This sequence comes from uncultured delta proteobacterium, assembly GCA_963815115.1. GTDB lineage: Bacteria > Desulfobacterota > Binatia > DP-6 > DP-6 > CAVQLX01. The sequence goes on from CAWFFN010000012.1 coordinate 75,690, forward strand.
GCGGGGCGCGAAATCCCGGGCGGTCCGGTCTTCGAGGGATGGTGGCGCCCGTACGGCGCGATGCTCGCCTGCGTCCTCGGAGCCCCCGCGCTCGGAGCGCCGCTCACACTCACCTGAGATGCGACGAAGGAGGGACATGGTATGGCACGATCGAAAACAGGTATCTCGCTCGCCGACATCCGCGAGTCCGTGAAGCGGATCCGCGGCGAGGGGGAGCGCTTCATGGGGCGCATCCGGCGGGACTCCGAGGTCTTCGCTCGCCGGACGCGGGCCGAGGTCGAGGCGGACGCGCGCAAGGTGCGAGACGACCTGCGAGCCCGGGTGGACAGGTCGATCAAGGATCTGGAGACGCGGGCGCGGAAGGTCGTCCAGACGTTCGAGAAGCAGGCTGGACGGGTGGCCGATGGCGCTCGCAAGGGGCTCGCCCGCGGCGCGGTCGAGGAGCTGCCGAAGCTCGGGAAGCGCATCCGGGAGCTCGAGCAACGGCTCGAGCAACTCGAGCAGCAGCTGCGCGCGACGCTCAAGGACACCGCTCCCTGACCCGGGGTCGTCCCGCCGTCTTTCCCATGTGTGCGAGGGATATTCCGGTTTGTACGAATGCCGGCGGGCGCAAGCGTGCAGGCGCGGGAGCACCTCGCTTGGCACGCGACCGGCAATTGGCGTCCCCGGAAGATCAAATGCGCAGACCCCTCGTTCTCGCGGGAGTCCTCTCCGCAGCGCTCGTCCCCGGTTCGCTCCATGCCGACGTCGCGGCCGGCGCCCGGATGTTCAAGCAGCGCTGCGCCCCGTGTCACTCTCTCGAACCGGGAGTGCAACGGCACGGGCCCAGCCTGGAGAACCTGATGGGCCGGCAGGCGGGAATGCATCCCGGGTTCGAGTACTCGGAGGGCCTGCCGAGGAGCGGGCTGATCTGGAACGGGGAGACCCTGGACAGCTGGCTGCGCAACCCTCACGCGGCCGTCCCCGCGGCCGGGATGCCGTTCGAGGGGCTCGAGAACACGACGCAGCGCCATGACGTGATCGAGTTCCTCGAGCACGAGGCCGCGCCGCGATGAGCGCGTTGCACACGCTCGACGGGAACGAGGCGGTCGCCTCGGTGGCGCACCGCCTGAGCGAGGTGATCGCGATCTATCCCATCACGCCGAGCTCCCCCATGGGCGAGCTGGCGGACGAGTGGTCGGCGGCGGGCCGGGCGAACATCTGGGGCGGCGTACCCACGGTCGTGGAGATGCAGTCCGAGGGCGGGGCAGCGGGCGCCGTCCACGGCGCGCTCCAGGCCGGCGCCCTCACCACGACGTTCACTTCCTCGCAGGGCCTCCTCCTGATGATCCCGAACCTCTACAAGATCGCGGGCGAGCTCACCGCCTGCTGCCTGCACGTGGCGGCCCGCACGCTGGCGACCCACGCGCTCTCCATCTTCGGCGACCACTCCGACGTCATGGCCTGCCGCCAGACCGGCGTGGCGCTGCTCGCGTCCGGTTCGGTCCAGGAGGCACACGACCTGGCCGCCATCGCGCACGCGGCGACCCTGGAGACGCGCATTCCGTTCCTCCACTTCTTCGACGGCTTCCGCACCTCGCACGAGCTTTCCAAGATCGCGCTCCTGGATGACGACGCCTTGCACGGGCTGATCGATGCCGACGCCGTCGCCGCGCACCGTGCGCGCGCCCTGACGCCCGACCATCCGGTGCTGCGCGGCACGGCCCAGAACCCCGACACCTTCTTCCAGGCCCGCGAGGCCGCCAATCTCTTCTATGACGCGTGCCCGGCCCGGACCCAGGCAGTCATGGACCGTTTCGCCACGCAAACCCGGCGCGCCTATCACCTCTTCGACTACGTCGGGCACCCGGAGGCGGACCGCGTCCTCGTGCTGATGGGCTCCGGAGCCGAGACCGCGCACGCGACCGTCGAGTGGCTCGTGTCGCGCGGCGAGCGGGTCGGGGTGCTGAAGGTCCGGCTGTTCCGTCCCTTCTCGGGCGCCGACTTCGTGGCGGCGCTCCCGCCGACGGTGCGCGGCATCGCCGTCCTCGATCGTACCAAGGAGCCGGGCGCGCTCGGCGAGCCGCTGTATCTCGACGTGTTGGCGGCGCTGGCGGAGTCGGGACGCATGCCCGCGACCGTCACGGGCGGGCGATACGGTCTCGGCTCCAAGGAGTTCACCCCGGCCATGGTGCAGGCCGTGCTGTGCGAGCTGGACGCGCCCGCCCCGCGCCGCCACTTCACCGTCGGCATCGTGGACGACGTCACCGGGCTGTCGCTGGCTGTCGCCGACGACCTCGACATCGAGCCCACGGACGAGGTCCGTGCCGTGTTCTACGGGCTCGGCTCCGATGGCACGGTGGGCGCGAACAAGAACTCGATCAAGATCCTGACCGAGGACGCCGACCGTTTCGGACAGGGGTACTTCGTCTATGACTCGAAGAAGGCCGGCGCGGTCACCGTGTCGCACCTGCGCTTCGGCCCGCGCCCCATCCGCGCTCCCTACCTGGTCCGCCGGGCGCAGTTCGTCGCCTGCCACCAGTTCGGCTTCCTCGACCGCCTCGACGTCCTCGCCGTTGCAGCCCCGGGAGCGACCGTGCTGCTGAACGCCCCGTACGGTCCGGAGGCGGTCTGGGACCACCTGCCGCGCGAGGTGCAGGAGACGCTGCTGGAGAAGCGGCTCCGGCTCTTCGTGGTCGACGCCTACGGTCTGGCGCGGGAGCTCGGCCTCGGCGGTCGGATCAACGCCGTCACGCAGGCGGCCTTCTTCGCCCTGGCGGGCGTGCTGCCGCCCGACACGGCGGTGGCGCGCATCAAGACCGCCATCGCGAAGACCTACGAGCGTAAGGGCGCCGCCGTGGTGGAGCGCAACTGCGCCGCGGTGGACGCAACGCTGGCCGCCCTGCACGAGGTCCAGTTGCCCGGGCGGGCCGACGCGACCCGCGCCCGCCCACCCGTGGTGGCGCTCGAGGCGCCCGAGTTCGTGCAGCGGGTCACCGCAGCGCTGCTCGCAGGCCACGGCGACCTGCTCCCGGTGAGCGCCTTCCCGGTCGACGGAACGTGGCCGCTCGGGACGGCTCGCTGGGAGAAGCGCGCGCTGGCGCGGGAGGTCCCGGTGTGGGACGCGGCCCTCTGCATCCAGTGCAACAAGTGCGCGCTGATGTGCCCGCATGCCGCGATCCGCGCGAAGGTGTACTCGCCCGAGGCCCGGGCGGCGGCGCCGCCGACGTTCAAGGCGACGCCCTATCGTGCGGGGGAATTTCGCGGGCTCGACTACACCATCCAGCTGGCGCCAGACGACTGCACGGGCTGCGGACTCTGCGTCGAGGTCTGCCCCGCCAAGGATCGCGCCAACCCGCGGCACAAGGCGATCGACATGGTGCCGCAGGAGCCGCTCGCCGAGCCCGAGCGTGCGAACTACGCCTTCTTCCTGGCGCTCCCCGAGCCCGACCGGACCGTCGCCCCGCGCGACGTGAAGGGCAGCCAGCTTCTCGAGCCGCTCTTCGAGTACTCCGGCGCCTGCGCGGGCTGCGGCGAGACCTCCTACGTGAAGGTCCTGACGCAGCTCTTCGGCGACCGTGCGCTGATCGCCAACGCCACGGGATGCTCGTCGATCTACGGCGGCAACCTGCCGACGACGCCCTTCACCACCAACGGCGACGGGCGGGGTCCGGCCTGGTCGAACTCGCTCTTCGAGGACAACGCGGAGTTCGGGCTGGGCTTCCGCCTCGCCGTCGACCAGCACGCGGCGCGCGCCCGCGCGCTGCTCCGTGAGCTCTCCGGCACCCTCGGCGACGCGCCGGTCGGCGAGCTCCTGGACGCGGCACAGGTCGACGAGGCGGGCATCGCCGCGCAGCGCGCGCGTGTCGTGACGCTGCGGGCCCGCCTGCGTGGCGTGGACAGACCGGTTGCTCGGGAGCTCGAGCGGCTCGCCGACTATCTCGTGCGCAAGAGCGTCTGGATCGTCGGCGGCGACGGCTGGGCGTACGACATCGGCTACGGCGGGCTGGACCACGTGCTGTCGCTCGGCCGCGACGTCAACATCCTGGTGCTGGACACCGAGGTGTACTCGAACACGGGGGGCCAGCAGTCGAAGGCCACGCCCCTGGGCGCCGCCGCCAAGTTCGCCTCGGCGGGGAAGCGGACGCCGAAGAAGGATCTGGGGCTGATGGCCATGGCGAGCGGCCACGCCTACGTCGCGCGCATCGCGATCGGGGCCCGCGACGCGCAGGCCCTGCGCGTCTTCCAGGAAGCCGAGTCCTATCCGGGGCCTTCGCTGATCATCGCCTTCAGCCCGTGCATCGCCCACGGCTACGACCTGCGCTTCGGCGCCGAGCAGCAGAAGCGCGCCGTCGAGTCGGGGTACTGGCCGGTCTACCGCTACGATCCGCGCCGGCTCGTGCAGGGCGAGTCCCCGCTCGTCCTCGAGTCCGGGCCGGTGAAGCGCCCGCTCGCGGACTACGTCGGCCAGGAGGCGCGCTTCCGGATCGTCGAGCAGCAGGACCCGGCCGCGTTCCGCGAGCTCATGGCCACCGCCGAGCGGGAGCTGCACAACCGGATCGCGCTCTACGAGGCCCTGGCGCACCTCGCCGTGCCGGGGCCGGCGGCATGAACCTCTCCACCACCTATCTCGGCTTCACGCTCCCGCACCCGCTCATGCCGGGTGCGTCTCCGCTGGTCGACGACCTGGGCACCGTGCGGCGGCTGGAGGACGCGGGCGCGGCCGCGATCGTGATGCACTCGCTCTTCGAGGAGCAGATCGCGGCCGAGGAGCAGGTTGCGAGCCAGATCGCCGCGCACGGCGACTCCTTCGGGGAGGCGCTGAGCTACCTGCCGGAGTCCCCGGCGTTCGCGCTCGGACCGGACCGCTATCTCGAGCAGCTCCGCCGCATCCGCGAGGCCGTCGCCGTGCCAGTGATCGCCTCGCTGAACGGCGTGACGTCGGCCGGGTGGCTCGAATACGCCCGCCTGCTGGAGGAGGCGGGCGCGCATGCCCTCGAGCTGAACGTGTATCACCTCGCCACGGATCCCGCCGAGACCGCGAGCCGGGCCGAGGCGCGCGTCCTCGACGTGCTGCGCGCCGTCCGCGGCGCCGTGCGCGTCCCCCTCGCGGTCAAGCTGTCCCCGTTCTACTCGGCCTTCGCCCACCTGGCGGCCGAGCTGGACGGGCTCGGCGCCGACGGCCTGGTCCTCTTCAACCGGTTCTATCAGCCCGACATCGATCCCGAAGCGCTCGAGGTCGTGCCGGCGCTGCAGCTCTCCGATTCCTCGGAGCTCCGGCTCCGGCTGCGCTGGCTCGCCGTCCTGCACGGCCGCATCCGCCCGGCCCTCGCGGCGAGCGGCGGCGTCCACACCGGCCTCGATGCTCTCAAGGCGGTGCTGGCCGGCGCGCACGCCGTGCAGATGGTCTCGGCGCTGTTGCGCCATGGTCCCGGACACCTCGCCGTGGTGCGGGCCGAGCTCGAGCGGTGGCTCGAGGAGCACGAGTACGATTCGCTCGCCCAGGCGCAGGGGAGCATGAGCCTGCTGCGCTGTCCGGATCCGGCGGCCTTCGAGCGCGCGAACTACCTGCACGTGCTCCAGAGCTGGCGGGGCGTCGAGAGCTAGCACCGCACCGGATCGCGCGCTCGCCATGATCCACGACGTCGACGTCAAGACGACCCCGCTCGACGACTACGCCGCGGTGGCGCAGCTCACCCGAAGTGTCGCGGAGCTGCGGGCGGGGGCCTCGGTGCTCGCGGCGGAGCTCGCGGGTCGCACGGTGTGGATGGTGAACTCGACCGCGCGCGGGGGCGGGGTGGCCGAGATGATGCCGCACGAGATCTCGATGCTGCGGGAGCTCGGCGTCGACACGCGCTGGGCCGTCATCGAGCCCCCCGAGCCCGACTTCTTCCCGCTCACCAAGCGGCTGCACAACCTGATCCACGGCTCCGGCGAGCCGCGCCTCTCCGCCGCCGATCGGGCGCTCTACGATCGAACCAGCGAACGGCTCGCAGCCGAGCTCCGGGCGCGGATCGCCGACGGCGACGTCCTCGTGGTGCACGATCCGCAACCGCTCGGTGCCGGCGCACGGCTGCGCGCGTCACGGCGCATCACCGCGATCTGGCGCTGCCACATCGGCCTCGACGAGGACCTTCCGCAGACGCGCGCGGCGTGGGAGTTCCTGGCCCCCGACGTCGCGCGCTACGACCACTCGCTGTTCACGGCGGCCGAGTACGTGCCGCCGCAGGTGGCCGGCCCGGTCTCGATCGTCCGACCTGGGCTCGACCCGCTCAGCCACAAGAACAGGCACCTGACGATCCACAAGCTGGTCGGCATCCTGATCGATGCCCGGCTCGTCGCGGAATACGGGCCGGCGATCGAGCCGCCCTTCGAGCACCCCGCGATGCGCCTGCAGGCCGACGGCAGCCTGTCGCCCGCGCTGCTGCCCGAGGAGATCGGCCTCCTGTTCCATCCGATCGTGCTCCAGGTGTCGCGCTGGGACCGGCTCAAGGGCTGGGAGCCGCTGCTCGACGGCTTCGTGCGGATGAAGCGGACGCAGGCGCTGCGCGCCGCGGGCTACACCGAGCGCCAGCGCCGGATGCTCTCGCAGGCACGGCTGGTGCTGGCCGGGCCCGACCCGGCATCGATCCGGGACGACCCCGAAGCGACGGAGGTCTTCACCGCGCTCCGCGACGCGTATCGCGGGCTCGAGCCGGACCTGCAGTCCGACGTCGCGCTCCTCGCGTTGCCGATGGCGTCGCTCAAGGAGAATGCGCTGGTCGTCAACGCGCTCCAGCGCTGCGCGACGCTGGTCGTGCAGAACTCGCTCCGGGAGGGCTTCGGCCTGACCGCGACCGAGGCGATGTGGAAGCGCTGCGCGGTGCTCGCGGGGCCCGCCTGCGGGCTGCGCCAGCAGATCCGCCACGGTGTCGACGGCGAGCTTCTGAACGACGCGGGCGACCCGGAAGAGATCGCCGCCGCGCTCGAGCGGCTGCTGACGAGCCCGCACACGCGTGAAGCGCTCGGGCGCGCCGCGCAGCTCCGCGTGCAGGAGGAGTTCCTGGTCTTCGTCCAGGTGCAGCGCTGGCTGGAGGTGCTCACGTCGGTGGTCCGCGCCGCCGGACGACCGGGCTGACGGCCCCGGGCCGCCGCCGCGCTACCGGCGCATCGCGGACATCTGCAACGGTCGGAGCATCGCGCGCTTCTTGTTCTGGTGTGCCTGCATGCGGCGCAGGATGTCGTCGAGCACCCGCACCGCGCTGGTGAGGTGGGCGCCCTTGTTGAGCATCACGCACTCCGCGCGCTCGCCCATCGCCGCGTCGGTGATCTCGGCACGCGACGGGGTCCCGGTCTTGGCGAGATTCTCGAGGACCGCGGTGGCCCAGATGACCGGAACGTGCGCCGCCTCGCACATCCAGAGCATCTCTTCCTGTACCTCGGCGAGGCGCTCGTAGCCGCACTCCACGGCGAGGTCCCCGCGCGCGATCATCACACCGATGGCTTGATTGTGCATCGCCGCGAGCAGCAGGCTCGGCAGGCGATCGAAGGCGGCGCGGGTCTCGATCTTGAGGACGATGCCGAGGTGCTCGGCATCGAGGCGCCGGAGCTCCGTGCGGAGGTCGCGCACGTCCTCGGGCCGGTTCACGAACGAGAGACCGACCATGTCGGCGAGACGCACGACGACCGCGAGATCCGCGATGTCCTTCGCGGTGAGCGCCGGCAGCCGCAGCGAGCTGTCCGGCAGGTTGATCCCCTTGTCGGCACGCAGCTTGCCGCCATCGGGTGGAACCTGGGTGATCCGCACCCGGAGCCCCTCGGCGTCGCTCGCGTCCACGATGCCGCCGATCTTGCCGTCGTCGAACCAGATGCGCTCTCCCGGGCGTACGTTGCCCAGGACCTGCGGCAGGGTGCACGGGATGGATGCCGGTCGGAGGAGCGTCCCGTCCTCGCCATGGCGTGCCGGTCGTCCGGGAGCCGGATCGCGCGTCACCACCAGCGTGTCGCCGGTTCCGAGGAGCAGGAACGCCGCATCTGCGGGGAGGGCGCCGATCCTGGCGTCGGCGCCCGCTCCCGCCTCGGCGCCCGAGGTGTGGCGCAGCTCGACCGGCTCGCCGGCATCCAGGTACGCCGTCTGCTCGGCCAGCGCCCAGCGACCCCCCCGCGCCCCCTCCCCGACGGTCAGGTGCCGTGGCTTGCCGCGCAGGTCGTGCAGGACGAGGCGGTCACCCTGGGAGAGGCGTTGGCCCCAGCCCTCCGGCACGGTGAGCACGCCCTCGGCCCGCCCGGGCGGCGGCACGGGGGCTTCACGTGCCGTCAACCAGACGCGTGCCGGCGAGATCACCTCGCCACGGACGTTGCGCTTCGGGCGCCACCTGAGCACCTGCGATTCGGGTGCGATCGGCCCCGTGCGGAGCTTGGGACCGGCGAGATCCATCAGGACACGACAGTCCCGGCCGAGCGCGGAGCGCGCGGCCGCGAGATGGGCCACCATCGCCGCCCACGCCTCCGGACCGTCGTGGGCACAGTTGATCCGCGCGCAGTCCATGCCGTTGGCCAGCAGCTCGTGGATCAGTGTCCCGTCTTCTGCTGCCTCGCTCGGCATCGTCACGAGGATACGAACCGCCCGCCCGGGCGGCTTCGACCCGAGCAGTGCGGCCGTATGCTGGTGAAGGAGGGCCTTGCCGGCCGCAAAGTCCACCGCGTCGCCGTCCGTCCCCGTCCAGCGCCGGCCGACCAGATGGTGCAGGATCTTCAGGACGGTGACCAGGTTGTCGAGCACGTGGGCTTCGGTGCGTCCGAGCGAGGACAGGCCGAGCGAGGCGAGGCGCTTCTGGACCTCTCGGATGTCGTGCTGCCGCAACGCCACGTAGTGCAGGAGGTTCCGCGCGCTGTCGCGATAGGACTGATGCTGGTCCCGGAGATCCTCGTCGAGGGCATGCTCCACGAGAAGACAGCGGGTACGGGTGGCCTCGAGCTCGTCGATGAGCTCTGCCAGCACGTGGGAATCCCACGGAACGGCCGCCTCGAGCACGGCTCGACGGAGTGCATCAGCCATGCCACCCCGGAAATGCAGACCCCCGGGGGCGAGTTTCCCAAGTGTGAGAGAGTCCGGAAGCTCGGACCATGATCACGCGGAGGGCGGGGACTGGAGCGTCGCTTGCTATCTCCAACATGACCACTCGGGCCGCGCCGGTCGGGGACGGCTCCCCCGGCGCCAAGCGCTGGTTCTTCGACGTCTGGTCGCGCTTCTACGACCTGCCGGTCGTTCAGCGGCTCACGTATCGGCCGGTGCACGATGAGATCCTGGGCGTGCTCGGGGACGGGCAGTCGAAGATGCTGCTCGATCTGGGATGCGGAACCGGGCTCCTCTCGCGGCGGGTCCGGCATGAGCTTCCGGGCATGCGGGTCGTCGGCTGCGACTTCTCATACGGCATGCTCCGGCGGGCCATGGTTGCGGGCGAGGACAGCGGCTGGGTGCAGGGGGATGCGACGCGCTTGCCGTTCCGCGGCGGATGCTTCGACGCGGTCGTGTCGACCGAGTCGTTCCACTGGTTTCCCGACCAGCCCGCCGCCCTCGCCGAGTGCTTCCGTGTGCTCGCCCCCGGGGGTCGCTTGCTCGTGGCGCTGGTGAATCCGCCCGCCACACAGGTGAGCGACGCCGTGTACCTGGGCTCTCGCCTCGTGGGCGAGCCCTTCTACTGGCCGACGCGGCAGCGCATGTGCGCGATGGTGGAAGCCGCCGGGTTCCGCGTCGCGATGCAGCGGCGCGTGTATCGCCTGCCCGCCGGGATCTTGCTGCCGCCGGTGCTCACGGTCGCCGTCCGGCCCTAGCGCACCATCGGGCCCGTCGGCGGGGCTTCCCCGATGGTGCGCGGCCGCTCAGGCGGCGAACGAGTCGCGGTTCGCCAGGCGGCAGAGCGTCGCGAACTCCTCCCGGACCGCCCCGGCGAAATCGTGCAGGTCGGGCATGGCGTCCCAGTCGGCATTGAAGCCCCAGAAGAGATCGCCCGCGTAGCTGAAGAGCGCCACCCCGACCCCCTGGTTCTGGAACAGGGGCACCATGGGATACGTCTCGCGCAGTGGCGCCTCGAGCAGGAAGAGCGGAACCTGGGGACCCGGCACGTTGGTCACCACCAGGTTGTATGCCAGACGCCGGGTCGCCAGACGGATGATCTGGCTCAGGACGGCCGTGGCGGTCCAGTCGCCGATCGCCTCGATGAGCTCGGCACCCTGCACGGCACGCGACTCCTTCTGCCGCGTCGTCGCATCCACCACGCGGCGATAGCGGGTCGCGGGATCACGCTCGCCGATCGGGAGCTGGGCGACGAAGTTCGCGACCCGGTTGCCGAGCTCGCCGTGATGCGCGGTCGTGCGCAGGCTCACGGGCACCATGGCGCGGAAGTCGAGGCCCTCGACGCTCGTGCCGCGGGCTTCGAGAAAGCGCCGCGCGGCCCCGACGACGGTCGCGAGGATGACGTCGTTCACGGTTCCGCCCAGGCTGTTCTTCACCGCCTTCACGTCGTCCAGCCCCAGACGGAGCCAGTCGAATCGCCGGTGGGGACCGATCGGAAGATTGAGCGGCGTGGGCGACGCGGGCCAGCTCCCGGGGCCGAGCGCTTCGAGCACACCGAGGCCACTCTCCCGGGCCGCGGCGAGCGCTCGCATCGGCTCCGCCAGCGCGCGCACACCGGAGCTCACGACCCCCGCCGCCCCGGCCACACGGCGGCGCAGCTCGCTCGCGAGGAGCTCCCGGGGCGTGGGGGCGGGGCGTGGGCGCCACGATGGACCGGGCTCCGACGTCCCGGTGGGGCCGGGTGAGAGGACGGCCGTCAGCAGATCCATTCCCGAGATGCCGTCGACCATCGCGTGATGGACCTTGGCCACCAGCGCGAACCGGCCGCCCTCCACGCCCTCGATGACCCAGATCTCCCAGAGCGGCTTCGTGCGATCGAGCTTCTGCGAAAGGATGCGACCGCACAGGCGCTTGAGCTGCCGTTCTGCCCCGGGACGCGGGAGCGCCGTGTGCCGCACGTGGTAGAAGAGGTTGAAGCGGTCGTCGTCCACCCAGACGGGGTGGCCCTCGAGGGGGACGTACGCCAATCGCTGACGGTAGCGCGGGATCAGGTGCAGCCGCGATTCGATGAAGGCCCGGATGCGCTCCATCTGCAGCCCACCGTGCGCCGTGCGCAGGGGCGCCTCGTCGAAGAGAAGGGCAGCGGCGACGTGCATGTGGCTGCTCTCGTCCTCGATCTCGAGGAAGGACGCATCGAGGGCCGATAGACGCTCGTAGTGTGCAGCGGCCATGTGAGCCTCCCGAGGTACTACCAAACGCCGTGCCGTGGCAGCGGAGTCCGGCCGGGCGCTCCTCGACGGCCCGCCGTTCCCACGCATGCGACGCGGGCGTCCGGCGTGAAGCACGCCTGGGAATGGTGCCACCCCGGAGGGGCCCTGACACGCAGAAGTCGCAGGCTATCGCGGCGGGGTCTGGTCTCCCGGACCGGGCCGCCCCGTGCCGCCGGCCACCCAGTGCATCGCCCGCGTCGCCCAGTGGACGAGACTGTCGGCGACGCCGGGCGCGAGCGCGGCGAGCTTCTCCAGGGTGGCGGCCCCCGGGGGCACCGAGACCTCCACCAGCCCGAAGCGGACGGCGGCGAACACCGCCCACACCACCCACGACGGCGGCATGTTCAGCGCGCTCGGCCAGAGGTCGAGAAACTCCGGGTCACCTGCCACCGCGTCGACCATCGGGGTCTCGACCACGCCCGGCAGCACGAGGGAGACGTGCACCGGTCCACCGTGGAGCTCCGTCCGCAGCGCCTCGGTGAGGCCGACGAGCGCGAACTTGGTGGCGCAGTATCCTCCCAGGGGCGACACGCCCCGCCGGCCGGCCAGGGAGGCCACGTTGACGATGGAGCCCCCGCCCTGGGCGCGCATGGAGGGGACGGCCTCCTGCATCACGAAGAGCGCGCCGAAGAGATTGACCCGTAGCATGGTGTCGAGGTCCGCGGCGTCGAGCTCGAGCACGTGCGCGGGGATCAGGATGCCGGCGTTGTTCACCACCACGTCGACCCGGCCGAAGCGCTCCTGCACCCTCGCGAAGCAGCCCCGGACCTGGGCACGGTCGCCGACGTCTGCCGCAGCGACGAGGGCTTCCGCTCCCTGGGCGCGGACCAGCTCGGCCACCTCCTCGAGCACCTGCTGGCGCCGTGCGACCAGCGCCACTCGCGCTCCGGCGGCGGCGAAGGCCAGCGCGGTGGCGCGCCCGATGCCGCTCGACGCGCCGGTGACGACCACCACCTTGCCCCGGAAGCTCTCGAACCACGTCATGGCTGTCCCCCTCGCCGATATCGAAACCTCTTGCGCGCGGCAAGCTCGGCCGCGTCTCCACGTGAGGCGCCGCCTGCTGGCGCACCGCGCGCGGTCACCGGCACACCCCGCTCGCGATCAGTGCGTCGACCTCGCCGGCGCGGAGTCCGAGCACCTGCACCAGGACCTCCCTGGTATGCGCGCCGAGCAGCGGCGCGGGTGCAGGGGACGACGTCCGCATGCGGCTCATTCGAACCGGATTCGCGGTGTGGCGCGCAGGGCCGACCTCGGGGTGCACGATGCTGACGAGCGCGCTTCGCGCAGCGAGGTGCGGATCGGCACGATGCTCGTCCGGGCCCTGCACGGGCATGGCGGAAACCCCGGCAGATTGTAGCGTGGCAGCCGCCGCCTCGGGTGCTCGCGCGCGCGTCCACGCCGCGACCCGTTCGTCGAGGTCCGTGCGGGCGGAGAGACGGGCGTCGAGCGTCGCGAGCCCCGGCTGGTGGGGCCATCCGAGGGCTCGGCGGAAGCGCTCCCACGCGTCGTCTCCGGCGACCGCGATGGCGCACCAGCGATCGTCGCCGGCGCATGGATAGACGCCGTGCGGGCAGGCGTAGTCGACCGCATTGCCTTGCTGGCGAGTCGGCCGGAGCGTGAGCGCCGCCTCGAGATAGAACTCGCCCATCAGGTAGGCGACCGTTTCGGTCTGGGCGAGCTCGATGAACTGTCCTTCGCCCGTCCGGCGCCGGTGCTCGAGCGCCGCCAGCACGGCGACCGCGCCGAGCTTGCTCGCGATGTGGTCGGGGTGGTTGAGCGACGATCCGGCCGGGTAGGGCGCATCGGGATGGTTCCACAGCCAGGTCGCCCCTGCGAACGCCGCAGCGATCGGCCCGAACGCCGGGGCCTCGCCGAGCGGTCCGCCCCGCCCGTAGCCCTGTGACGCCACGTAGACGACCGCGGGCTGCACCCGCCGCACGTCGGGATAGTCGAGGCCCAGGTTTCGTACCACGCCACCCCGGAGGTTCTCGACGACGACGTCGGCGCTCGCACAGAGCTGCAGGGCGATCTCGCGGGCTCGCGCGGCGCGCAGGTCGAGGCAGACGCTCTTCTGGCCGCGACAGTCGTCGTTGAACGGAAACGCGGTATTCGGGTTGTCGAGCTCCGGCGTCAGGCGCCGCATGAAGTCCAGGTTCGTCCGCGACTCGATCTTGATCACCTCGGCGCCGAATTCTCGCAGCAGCCAGCAGAGCTCCGGCCCGACCGCGCCGACCCCGAGGTTGATGACGCGCATTCCGGCGAGCACCGGCGCGGCCGGGGTCTCGTCGGGAGCCCGGCTCCCCGGAGGGTGCTCGCCGGCGGTGGTTCGTCTCGGGGCGAAGCCGTGCACGTCGTCCTCGCCGGGCGCAGGAGCCGGGCGGCGGAGACCCGGCGGGGTGACCGACAGGCGCCAGGGAGCCGAGGCCAGCGGAGCGTCGCCGAGGTGTGGGAATCCCGAGCTGTGGAAGTAGTTGCGCGCGCACGTTTGGGGCGCGGCGACGAACTCCTCCGGCGTGTTGACGGGAGTCATCGGGACCCCGAGCCGCAGCGCCGTCTCGAGCACCTCGTCGCGTGACCGCGAGCGTAGTGCGCGTCCGGCGAGCAGGCGCGCCGTCCCGAGCAACCCGTGCACCAGGGAGAGGGTGAGCCCGGGCAGGGCAACGAGGCGCGAGGCGCCGAGCACGGCGCCGTTGGCCAGCCCGAGCGCCTGGAACGGGAGCGACTCGAGCCACGCCCCGGCGGCTCCCGCGATGCCGGAGCCGGGCTGCGACTCGGTGAGGTGTCTCGAGGTAGGCGGTTGGCGTTCCGACCCGGCCGCCGGGGCTGCGGGCGGGCCATCCCAGAGCAGCCGGGCAAAAGCGGCGAGCTGCCGCGGCGTGCCGGGGACTGCCCGCACGTGGCCGTCGCGTGTCGGAAGGACGAGATAGGCACCGTCGCCGTCGCGCGGCGCCGAGCTGGGAAACAAGGGAAAGCGGCGCGCGTAGTCGCCGAGGGGGATCGACCAGGGATCGAGCCCGTTGAGGGCCGCTTCCTGGACCGACACCTCGACGGTCTGACCCGTTCCGTGCCGGGTTCGGTCGAGCACGGCGGCAAGCGCGCCGGCGACGGCGAAGATCGAGGCACAGTCGTGGGCAAGATATCCGGGGAGCCAGCACGGCGGCAGCTCGGAAAGCCCGGAGCCGTGCAGGGCGCCGCTGGCGGCGAACGCGGCGAGCGGCTCGAGCCGCCATCCCGCACGCGGGCCGGAGAGGCCGAAGTCCGAGATCGCGACGTGGACGAGATGGGGATGCCGCGCGCGCACCTCGTCGGGCGTCAGGTGGTGGCGGGCCTGCTCCGCGGGCCCCAGGTTCTCGATCAGGATGTCGGCCTGCGCGCAGAGGTGGTCGAGGCGTTCGCGGCCCCGCGCGCTCTCGAGATCGAGGACCGCGCCGCGCTTGCCGGCGTTGCGGTAGAGGAACGGCAGCGAGCGGTCGGGCGCCACCTGGTTGCCGGCGAACGGCGGGCGCAGGCGTCCCGGGTCGCCGCCCGGAGGCTCGACCTTCACGACCTCGGCCCCGAGCTCGGCGAGCATCCGGCCGGCGAGCGCGCCGCGCAGATCCGCGAGGTCGACGACTCCGAGGTGCTCGAGCGCGGCGCAGGGGCCGGGTCCCGCCGCTTGCCTCGTCGCTGGCTGGCCGCTCATCGATCTCGCCGTGAAAGAGCGCGACTATCCGGCCCTGGCCGCTCCAGGGTCAACCGGAGGCGAATCCGTTCTCGTCTCTGGGAAATGTCCTCCGCTCTCGAGAACCGCGCTTTCACGGGTTGCCGGGCCGGCAACCCGTGAGCCTGCGGCTCGATCTGGCGCTCGGGGGAGAAGGGCGACCTCGAACGAATCGGGGTCGTCGCATGGATGCGAATCCCGCGTCGATACACGGGCCGCCGAAGCCCCGGAACGCCCGGACCGGATATTGCTCCACCTGGAGAGTCGATGGCCTTCCAGTACCACGAACGGCTGTCCGCGTTGGATGCGAGCTTCCTCGCGCTCGAGGATGTGAGCTGCCACATGCACATCGGCGCGGTGTCGATATTCGACGGCGGCGCCTTGACGCTGCCCGGAGGAGGCATCGACATCGATCGCATCCGTGCTCTCGTCGAGGCGGGACTCCATCGCATCCCGCGCTATCGCCAGCGACTTGCCCACGTGCCCCTCGTCGGCCATCCCGTGTGGGTCGACGACCCCTGCTTCAACCTGGCGTATCACGTCCGGCACACGCATCTGCCGTGCCCCGGGGACACGCGCCAGTTGAAGCGCCTGGTCGGCCGTCTGATGTCCCAGCAGCTCGACCGCGGAAAGCCCCTCTGGGAGCTCTGGGTGGTGGAGGGGCTCGAAGGCGGCCGCTTCGCGTTCGTCAACAAGGTTCACCATTGCATGATCGACGGCGTCGGAAGCGTCGAGCTGACCGGCACGGTCATGCAGCGTACGCCCGAGCACGACCCGCGCCTAGACGAGCCGCCGCCCCGCTGGCTGCCAAGACCTGCGCCGACCGCCGGGCGCCTGCTGGCAGACGAGCTCCTGCACCGCGCGCGCGCGCCACTCGCCGCGGTCACGGTTGCGGGGCGCGCCATCGCCTCGCCGGGGCAGGCCTGGAATGCGGCGACCACCACGGTCCAGGGCCTGGCGGAAGCCCTGAGCGGGGGTCTGCACCCGGCCTCGCCCTCTCCGCTCAACGTCGAGATCGGACCGCACCGGCGGTTCGACTGGACCGAGATGGACCTGGGCAGGATCCGCGAGATGAAGGCCCGCTACGGCGGGACGGTGAACGACGTCGTGCTCGCGATCCTCTCCGGCGCGCTCCGGCGCTTTCTGCGCCGGCGCAGCGTCGACGTCGACGGGCTCGAGTTCCGTGCCATGCTTCCGGTCAACGTGCGCACCGCTACCGATCAGCGAGACCTGGGGAACCGGGTGGCGATGCTGGTGGCACGGCTGCCCCTCGATGAGCGCGACCCGCAGCAGCGGCTGGCCCGCATCGTGGAGGAGACCCAGCGTGTGAAGCACTCGCACCAGGCGGCTGGCGTGCAGACGCTCGAGGCGCTCAGCGATCAGACCTTCACCACGCTCTTCACGGAATTCGGCCGGCTCGCCGCCCGCTCCCGCCCGTTCAACCTGGTCGTGACCAACGTGCCCGGACCGCAGTTCCCCGTCTACGTCCTGGGCTCGCGGATGCGGGTCAGCTACCCCCTCGTCCCGCTCTTCCGCGGCCAGGCGCTCGGCGTCGCGCTCTTCAGCTACGACGGCCGGCTCTTCTGGGGGTTCAACGCCGACTGGGACGCGATCCCGGACCTTCACGAGCTGGTGACCACCGTGGACGGCGAGCTCGAGGCGCTGGCCGGCACGGCCGCCGCCGTCCCCTCGTGACGGCGTTCGCAACCGAGAGGGTTCCGATCATGGCCGACGCGCATCACGAACGGCTCACCGCGCTCGACGCGACCTTCCTCGGCGTCGAGGATCGCTGCTCCCACATGCACATCGGGTCGGTGGGCGTGTTCGAGGCCGGGCCCGCCGCGGGCCCCGGCGGCTCCCTCGACTTCGACCGCATCCGCCGGCTCGTGTCCGTGGTGCTCGACGGCGTGCCACGGTATCGCCAGCGCGTCGAGACGATGCCGCTCCTCGGGCACCCGGTGTGGGTGGACGATGCGTCCTTCAATCCTCGCTACCATCTGCGGCACACGCGCCTGCCGAGCCCGGGCGACGAGCGTCAGCTGAAGCGCCTCGTCGGCCGGCTCATGTCCCAGCAGCTCGACCGGGGAAAGCCGCTGTGGGAGACGTGGTTCATCGAGGGACTCGAGGGCGATCGCTTCGCGGTGGTCTCGAAGGTGCATCACTGCATGGTGGACGGCATCGGGGGCGTCGAGATGACGACCGCGACGATGCGCGTCGAGCCGGGAGACGATCCCCGCCTCGACGCGCCGGTCCGAGCCTTCACGGCGCGACCGCGACCGGCGGGCCGCGACCTCGTGCTCGCCGAGCTGCGGCACCGGCTGGGAGGAGCCGCCGGCTTCGTCGGCGGCGCTGCACGCGCCCTCCTGTCGCCCGGCCGGGCCGTGGACGCCCTCGCCGGCACCTTCGCTGGACTGGCGGCGAGCGTCGGCACGAGCTTCCGGTCGGCATCGCCCACCCCGCTCAACGTCGAGATCGGACCTCACCGCCGCTTCGACTGGACGACGATGGACCTGGCCACGGTGAAGGCGGTGAAGGGCCGCCTCGGTGGCACGGTCAACGACGTCGTGCTGGCCGTGGTCGCGGGTGCGATGCGGCGCTATCTCGGCGGCCACGGGGTGGAGGTCGATCGTCTGGACTTTCGCGCCATGGTGCCCGTCAACCTGCGAGCCGGACCCGAGGGCGTCGGCAACCGGGTGGCGAGCGTGGTTGCCCGTCTGCCCGTCGACGAGCCCGATCCGGGTCGCCGCCTCGAGCGCGTCCGCCGCGAGACGGAGACCGTGAAGCACTCGCACCAGGTCGACGTGCTCCAGGCGATCGAGGACATCACCGACTGGAGCTTCACGACGCTGCTCAGCCAGACGGCCCGGCTCGCGACGATGTCGCAGCCCTTCAACCTGGTGGTGACCAACGTTCCCGGGCCACAGTTTCCGCTCTACTTCCTGGGCGCGCGCATGCTCGAGGCCTATCCGTTCGTGCCCATCTTTCACTACCAGGCGCTCGGCATCGCGCTGTTCAGCTACGACGGGCGGCTCTTCTGGGGCTTCGACGCCGACTGGGACGCGGTGCCCGACCTGCACGGTCTCGTCGGCGCCGTCGACGAGGAGTTCCGGCTACTCGGCACGGCGGCGGGTCTCGACCCTGGTGGCGAGGGGGAGCGCGAGACGGCCCATGGGTCGTAGCTCCGGGTCGGGCGCTCACCACTGGCGCGAGCACGAGGCCCGACCAGCGAGAACCTCGAGGTCGAGGCCAGCCACCCGGGCATCGGCCACACCCACGTTCCGGAGTGCGACTCTGGAGCTGAGAACGGCCTGCGTGTGGGCCGGTCAGCACGGATTGGGACGGAGCCTTGAGCATGCCACGTTTTGCCGCGCCGGCTTTGCCGGGCGCGGCACGGCGTCCGCTCGATTCGCCGAACGCCACACGCTCGCCTCCGCTTTCGACCCGAGACGAAGCCTCGAGTCGCCCTACCAGGCCGGCGAGGTCTCGACCCGGTCGGACGGTGCGGCGGCTGGACTCAGGGCAGCGCGGGCACGCCAGCGGTCGCCCGCGCTCGCCAGGACGGCGCCGCCGATCTTCAAGATCCGCATGTCGCCGAACGGCGTGCCGAGACCGCTGTTCACGATCAGCCCGACCGCGAGGTTTCGTCGCGGGTCGGCCCACGCCCCGGAGCCGCCG
This sequence comes from uncultured delta proteobacterium, assembly GCA_963815115.1. Taxonomy (GTDB): domain Bacteria; phylum Desulfobacterota; class Binatia; order DP-6; family DP-6; genus CAVQLX01. The sequence goes on from CAWFFN010000012.1 coordinate 94,369, forward strand.
AGCCCGAAGTGTCCGAACGCCTGGCGCGGCACCCCGCGCATGGTGAGGACGCCGTGGTATCCGAGCCGCCACCCCATGTCGAAGGGGATGACGAGTCCTCGGCGGACGGGTGATTGCACTTCGGTCGCGCGGGCCAGCGCGCCCGGCGAGAGAAGCCGCACGCCATCGATCGTGCCGCCTCCCGCGAGGGCCGCGTACATCTTCGCCAGCGATCTGGCAGTGAAGAGCCCGTTCGCGGCCGGGATGGAGACGCGCAGGGTTTCCTCGGCACCGAAGTCGAAGCTGCTGATCCCGCGCGGCATGAGCGCGTCGGCGATGCTGGCGAGGTCGAGACGAACGCCGACGAGGTCGAGCACATGCTGTATCGCCCACGCCGGCCACGCGAGGAGCTCGGGAGCCTCGAGGCCGTTCAGTCGCAAGCGGCCGAGAGTGCCCGGAGCGAGGAAGCTGGTCTCCGGCCAGATCAGCTCGGCCGCACGATGCAGCTGGTCACGCGGGGCGCCGACGTACATGCCGTCGAGACCGAGCGGCTCGGCGATCAGCTCGCGCACGAGCTGCGAGAAGCGCTGGCCGGTCACCCGCTGCGCGATCTCTCCCACGAGATACCCGTAGGTGAGGCCGTGATACCCGGTGCGCGTGCCCGGCTCGTAGTCGGGCGTGGCACGCTCGATCGCCTGGATCATGTAGTCCCAGTCGAGCATGCGCTCGGCGTGATCGACCATGCGGCGGATGTGGTGCAGCCCCGACTGGTGCGCCAGGACGTGGCGCACGGTGATCCGCTCCTTCCCGGCCTGGGCGAACTCCGGCCAGTAGCTGGCGACCGGACGGTCGTAGTCGACGAGGCCGCGGTCGGCGAGGATGTGGACCACGGTGGAGGCGACGCCCTTCGTGGTCGAGAAGCTCGGCGCCATCGTGTCGCGCCGCCAGAGGGTGCCCTGCCGGTCGCGGTATCCGCCCCACAGGTCGACCACGCATCCGCCGTCCTGGTACACGCAGACTGCCGCGCCGCCGGTATATTGCCCGAGGATGCTCCGGAACGCGCGCGCGACGGGGATGAAATCCGGGTGGACGAACCCGTCGACGTGGACGCCGCCGCTCACAAAGGACACCGGTCGTTTTTCGAGCAAGAAGCGAACCGCTCGGGAAGGCAAGGGACCTGCGCCCGCGGGGCGGCTCCATCCCATTTCTGGAACGAGCCAGCCGCCGGGTTCTCACCGCCGGGAACGGCAGTGCGGGCCCTCCGCCCCCGTGCCATGGCACGGCTCGTGCACAGCCAGGAGGCATGACGCCGAGGAGCAGGTTCCCGGACCGGCCACTGCGTCTCGGGGCGGTCGGTGATGCCGAGGGTCGGCTCGATGCCGACCGCTTCTATCGCCACCAGGAGAACGTCCAGGCCTTCTTCGACGCGGCGGGCCGGCTCGAGACGCGCTTTGCCGCGTGAAGGGAGTCTCGCCATGGCGATCAGCAGCCGATTGTCGGCGATGGATGCCGCGTTCCTCTATCTCGAGCGCCCGGACCAGAAGCTCCACGTGGGCTGTCTGTCGTTGCTCGACGGCCCGGTGCCGTTCGACGCCTTCACCGACCTGATCGTCCAGCGGCTCGAGCAGCTGCCACGCTACGCGCAGCGCCCGGTGCGCCCCACCCTCGACTGGATGCTGCCCAGCTGGCAGGACGTGCCTCGCTTCGACCCCCGCCTCCACATCCGGCACGTGGGAGTCCCGCCGCCGGGGGGCGACGCCGAAATGCACGCCCTGGTCGACGAGCTGATCGCCGCCCCGCTGGATCCCGACAGCCCGCTCTGGGAGACCTACCTCATCGACGGGCTCGCCGACGGGCGGACGGCCATCCTGAACAAGATCCATCATTGCATGGTCGACGGCGTGAGCGGCGCGCAGATCCTGGAGCTTCTCACCGACGCAGCACCCGGAACCGAGGCGGCCTCGAGCGCATCGCCCGCCTCGAGGGGCCACGGCGCCAGCGGCGCGCGGCCCTGGAGCGCCGAGGCCGCGGTGGAGGCGATGTCGACGATCGCGCACTGGGCGCTCGAGCCGCCGTCTCCGCTGCCGTTCAATGCGCCGATCTCCGCCCAGCGCAGGCTGCGCTGGGCCAGCCTCTCGCTCGAGCGCATCCTGGCCGTGCGCGGCGCGGTCGGCTGCAAGGTGAACGACGTCGTGCTGGCGGTCATCGCCGGCGCGCTGCGCCGCTGGCTCGTGGCGCACGGCGTGGCGACCGCCGGCCTGCGCGTACGCACCATGGTGCCGGTCAGCATGCGCACGGCGGCGGAACACCTCACGCTCGGCAACGTGGTGTCGGCGATGTTCCCTCTGCTTCCGGTCGACATCGGTGATCCGCTCGACCGGCTGCACGCGGTAGCCGCGCACATGGCCGAGCTGAAGGGGCGCGGCCAGGCGCACGCCACGGGGCTGCTGCTGGCGCTCGGGGGAACGCTCCCGGCGCCGGTCGGCGCGTTGCTCGGCCGCATGCTTCCCAGCTGGCCGATGATCAGCCTCGTCTGCACGAACGTGCCCGGTCCGCGCGAGCCGCGCTACGTTCTCGGGCGTCGCGTCGTGAGCATGCATCCGCTGGTTCCCCTGTTCGAGGGTCTCGGCCTCGGCTTCGCCATCCTGAGCTACGCCGACGGGCTCTCCATCGGGGTGACCGCCGATCCGGCGCTGGTTCCCGACGTCGAGTCCATCGCGACGGCGATCGCCGAGGAACTCGACCTGCTGGTCGCCTCGGCGGGTCTGCAGACCATGTCCGCCACGCCGACGGCCGCTGCCGCCCCGCGCGTCGCCGACCTGATGGCGACGGAGGTGCACACGATCGGTCCGGCGACCTCGCTCGGAGACGCCTGGGGTCTCATGAAGCGCTGCCGCATCCGTCACCTCCCGGTCGTCGACGACCTCGGGCGTGCCGTCGGGCTCGTCACGCACCGCGACCTCCTCGGTGCGGCGTCCAGCGCCGTCGGCGAGTCGGACGAGGCGACGCGGCTGCGGCGTCTCGGCTGGTTGACGGCGCACGAGGTCATGGAGACCCACCTCGTCGTGACCACCCCCGACGAGCTCGCGGGCGCTGCCGGCCAGCGCATGCTGGCGGCCAAGATCGGCTGCCTCCCCGTGGTGGACGACACCGGCCGGCTCGCCGGGATCGTCACGGTGGAAGACTTCCTGCGCTGGGCGACGACGCGGATGGGTGCGGCCGACACCTCGCGCGCCGCCTGAGCGCGCCGGCCAGCGGTGCCGGGCATGGCTGCGGGGTGCTTCCCAGGCGTTGGAATCGGACGGGCAGCGCGTTCTTCCTCCCGGGAATGGTCCCTGGGGCGGCAGGTCCTACCTCGGGGCATGCATGTTGCTCTTCAGTTGCTCATGCCATGCCTGCCGCCTCAATCGCCTTCTCTCGCTGTTCTCGGGTTGCTTCTCGCTGGAGCTACCCTCCGGGCGGCCGAGCCGGCGAACGATCCCGGCCGCGCCATGTACCTGCGCTACTGCGGCGCGTGTCACGGGCCGGCGGGGAAGGGCGACGGCATCGCGGGATCCTTCATGACGCCGAAGCCCCCCGATCTCACGCGGCTCGCGCAGGAGAACGGCGGCACCTTTCCGTTCCAGCGCGTGATGGCGTACATCGACGGCAAGGACGACGTGCGCGCGCATGGCGACCCCGCGATGCCGGTGTGGGGCGAGGTGTTCCGTGCCGAGTCGAGCTGGGACGCGAGCCGGCGCGCCGAGATCCAGGGCAAGGTCATGTCGATCACCGAGTACCTGCGGTCGATCCAGGCCAAGTGAGAACGCCATGCGACTGGCGGAGCTACTCGACCGGTGCCTGGCGCTCGAGGAGCGCAGCGCCGCGGTCTACCGGAAATTCGCGGCGGCGCGGCCCGACGATGCGGAGCTGGCGCAGCTCTGGGAAGCGCTCGCCGCCGACGAGGACGAGCACGCGCGATCGATCCGGGACGTGCTGCGCGACCTCGGAACGGGAGAAGGCGAGCTGACCGCCGTGGAAGGTTGCGAGGCCGCGTTCGCCGACGTTGCGGCCCGGTTGCGGGATGCGGACGCGCTCGACGCCGACGCCACGCCGAACCGCCACCTGGCGGCGGCGCTCGACATCGAGCTCTCGGAGATCGAGGCCCTCCGGCGGCTCGGTCTCCGGGCGAGCAGGCGGCACGAGGTGCCGGACCAGGATCATTCCCACGTTCGCCGGCTCGCGGATACGGCCCGCCGCCGCTCGCAGGACGGACACGTGCGGCTGGCGGCCGCATTGCTCCTGGCACGCGAGCGCCTCGCCACCACCGGCGGGGCGTCGGACAGCTGGCGGAAACCCTAGCGACCGTCGCTCACACCGCGACGCCGGCAGGCAGCATGCGACGGCCGTCGCTGGTGAGCGGTCGCACGCGCTCCATCCACGCCGCGATCTTGGGACGGCCGCGGACGACGTCGGCGCCCTCCAGCCGGTTGTCGACGATGAAGCTCGTCGCCGCGTAGGCCGCGAGGTCCGCGATCGAGACCGCCGCCTGCCCGCCCAGGAATGGACCGCCATCGAGCCGCTCTTCGAGTCGGTCGAGGGCACGCGGAAGCTGCGGCACCTTGCTCGTCGCCTCGGCGATCAGCTTCCGCAGGATGAAGCCGCTCGCCAGCGGGAGGACGACGCGCTCGACGGCGTTGAGCGGCGCGGTGCTCGCGAGCGCCCCGATCACGCGCCTGCGGTTGGCCGGGCGGCCGAAGTTGTTGGGCACGTAGAAGTCGGGGACGAAGGCGGTGTCGATCCAGTCCTCGATCTCGAGCGCGGCCTTTCGTGCTCCGGGGTCCGCGGGCAGCGCCGGCGGCGTCGGGTAGCGCTCCTCCAGGTAGAGGGCGATGTCGGTCGAGTCCTCGACGATCGTGCCGTCGTCGTCGATGATCGGTACGAGCTTCTTCGTCGAGAACTTGATCTCGCTCTTGCGCTGCGGGTGGATGAACAGCGGCCGGTAGGGCAGCCGCTTGTAGTCGAGGATCGCGGCGACCTTGTGCACGAAGGGCGAGATCGCAAAAGCGTAGAGCGTGATCGGCCGACGGTCCATGCGTCACCCCCTTCAGGATGCTGGCGGACCGGGGAGTACGCCCGCCCCCGGGGCAAGTCAACGAAGCCACGACCTCGCCAACGCCGAGCGGAACCGCTGACCTGCAACGGGCGCGAAGCAGGTCCGGAGCCGTCTCCTCGCCGACCGCTCGCCGCTGGACGACGTTGAGCCGGCTGCGTTATGGGGCCGCGATGCGTGGGGAGGTGGCGCGGTCGGTGGCGGGGGGGACCTTCTTGCCCTGGTGCGGACGGTATTGCCTGCTCGCCTCCTGAAGCGCCTCGCATCGCTCGCGCTGGTCGGGGGACTCCTGATGGCGTCCCCGCCGAGGGCCGACGAGCCGGAGCCCGGCGGAAGTGCGAGCGGAGCGTTGCTCGAGCCCGCATCCGCGAATGCCTGCGGTGATGCCGTCGAGCGTCGGGTCGAGGATCTGCTCCGTCAGATGAGCCTCGCCGAAAAGGTCGAGCAGATGTACGGCATCGGCTTCGTGGACGCCGCCTGGCGGACGCCGGCGAACGCGCGCCTCGGGATCCCCGGGCTCGCCATGCTCGATGGGCCGAGAGGGGTCAGCCTGATGGCCGGCCCGGCGACGTCCTTCCCGGTGGCGATCGCGCGCGGCGCCACCTGGGACCCGGCGTTCGAGGAGCAGGTCGGGGAGGCGATCGGTGCCGAGGCGCGGGCCAAGGGCGCGAGCGTGCTGCTCGCCCCGACGCTGAACCTCCTGCGACATCCGCGCTGGGGGCGCGCGCAGGAAACCTACGGCGAGGACCCGTATCACCTCGGCCGCATGGGGGTCGGCTTCGTGCGCGGCGCGCAGCGGCACGTCGTCGCGAGCGCGAAGCACTTCGCGGTGAACAGCATCGAGGACACGCGCCTGATCGTCGACGTGTCGGTGGACGAGCGCACGCTGCGCGAGGTCTACCTGCCGCACTTCCGGATGGTCGTGCAGGAGGGCGGGGTGGGCTCGGTGATGGCGGCCTACAACCAGGTGAACGGCCAGTACTGCGCCGAGAACGTCCATCTCCTGCGCGACATCCTGAAGAACGAGTGGGGTTTCCTCGGATTCGTCGAATCGGACTGGTTCGTTGCCACGCACAGCACCGAGCTGTCCCTCATCGCGGGCCTCGACATCGAGATGCCGGTCCCGGTGTACTACGGCGATCCACTCGTGGGCGCCGTCGAGAGCGGTGTCGTGCCGGTGACCCTGGTCGACGACGCCGTGCGCCGCATCCTGCGCGTGAAGCTGTGCTTCGGCGTGAACGACACGCCCGTGCCGCCCGCACTCCGGGTGCAGCCTCCCGAGCATCTCGAGCTCGCCCTCGAAGCCGCTCGCAGAGGCATGGTGCTGCTCCAGAACGAGGGCGGAACACTGCCGCTCGATCGGACGACGCTGTTCTCGATCGCGGTGGTGGGCGACCTGGCGACGACGGCGAATCTCGGCGATCTCGGCAGCAGCGTGGTCGAGACGTCGTTCGCCGTTTCACCTCTCGACGGCATTCGAGCCCTGGCCGGGGAGACGGCCGTCACCTACGTAGCGGGGCCGCCGCTCACGGCGGAGGGTCGTGCGGCGGTTTCCTCGGCGGACGCCGCCATCGTCATTGCGGGACTCGGCCCGGAGGACGAGGGCGAGGGCTCGCTCACCAGCGGCGATCGGCTGGACCTCGGCCTGCCGGCCGGACAGGACGATCTGATCTCGACCGTCGCTGCGCTCAATCGGCGGACGGTCGTGGTGCTCGAAGGCGGTAGCGCGATCACCATGCCGTGGGTGGACGACGTGGGGGCGATCGTGATGGCGTGGTACCCGGGACAGCTGGGCGGGGAGGCCATTGCCGAGACGCTCTTCGGCGACGTCAACCCCTCGGGCAAGCTGCCGCTCGGCTTCCCGCGCGCGGAGAGGGACCTGCAGCCCTTCGACAACGTCGCTGCCGACGTGAAGTACGGCTTTCTGCACGGCTACCGATGGCTCGACGCCCGGCACACCGAGCCACTGTTCCCGTTCGGATTCGGGCGCTCGTACACCACCTTCGACTACGCGAATCTCGCGCTCTCGGAGCAGCAGATCGGACCGCACGATCGGCTACGAGCTACGGTCGACGTCACCAACACGGGCGGTGTCGCCGGCGACGAGGTCGTGCAGGTCTACGTGAGCTATCGCGGATCGCACGTGGAGCGAGCGCCGAAGGACCTGCGGGCGTTCGCGCGCATTCATCTCGAGCCCGGCGAGACCCGCCGCGTCCCGCTCGAGGTGGCGGCGGAGGACCTCGCCTACTGGGACGTCGCGGCCGGCGCCTGGCGGGTCGAGCCGATCGAGTACGGGATCCACGTGGGGTCGTCGTCACGCGAGCTGCCGCTCGAGGGGCGGTTCAGGATCGCGCCGGAGAGGCGTTCCGATGGCCGGCCAGCGCCACCAGGGCGCCGCGCGCGACCCGGGCGCGCTCGCTCTCGAGCCGCATCCGCAGCTCGCGCCGTGCCCGCTCGAGGACGCGCCGCTGCCTCGCGGTGATCCGCACTCCGCCCCGGCACGTCGGTTGCTCCTGCGTTTCGCCGCTTCGGACCATGCTTTCGGGTGTTCACAGGACGGCGTTCCCTCGCTATTCCGCTCTCGGATGGCAGAAGAGAACGAATCGAGCCGAAGCAATTCCAAGGGCTTCGTTGGCGCCGCGGCGGAGGCATTTCTGCGCCGTCGAGTGCATCGCCAGCGCATGCGCACGGCGGGCCTGAAGGCGCTGCGCGAGGTCGTCTCTCAGGCCGACCTGATGCAGATGGATTTCGACGAGGCGGCGGACGTGTTCGCTCGCGCCGATCCCTGGATGACCAGCTACGGTGCGGACGTCGCGCGGACGCACCGGCGGCGCGGGCGCACGCACGTGCCACGAATGTCGGTCGTCCTGCTGGTGATCGGCACCCGCGGCGACGTGCAGCCGTTCATCGGCATCGGCAGCCGCCTCGCCCGGCACCACCGCGTGAGGCTCGCGACCCACGCGGCGTTCCGGTCGATGGTGGAGGACGCCGGCCTCGAATTCTATCCGCTGGCCGGCGATCCGCGCGAGCTGGTCGAGTACATGATGCGGACGGGTGGTCGGATCGTTCCGCTGAGGCCGGACCACATCGTCGAGGACGTTCCCAGAAAGCGGGCCGTCGTCGGCGAGATCCTGGAATCGACCTGGCGTGCCTGCACGGAGCCGGACCCGCAGCATCCGGACGCGACCTTCGCGGCCGAGTGGATCGTCGCGAATCCTCCGAGCTACGGCCACATCCACTGTGCCGAGGCGCTGAACGTCCCGCTCCACATGGTCTTCACCATGCCGTGGACCGCGACGAGCGCCTTTCCGCACCCGATGACGCGCCTGCAGCCCGGCGAGCACCGGCCCGTGCGCAACTTCCTGTCCTACGGCGTGGTGAACGCGCTCATGTGGGGCGGCGTGGCCGACGTGGTGAACGGGTTCCGCGAGAAGACGCTCGGATTGTCGTCGGTCGACGTCGCGCAGGGAGCCGCCCTTCTCGAGGACGCGGAGGTGCCGTTCACCTATCTCTTCCCGGAGAGCCTGATTCCCCGGCCGCCCGACTGGGGCCCGCACATCGACCTGGCCAACTTCGTCTTCGTGGATCAGGCGGCTGGCTACGAGCCGCCGGCGGACCTCGTGGACTTCCTCGCTGCAGGCAAGCCGCCGATCTACGTCGGCTTCGGCTCTCTCGTCGTGCCCGATCCGGCCGCGTTGACGCGGACCGTCTTCGAGGCGCTCGCCAAGGCCGGCGCACGCGGCGTCGTGTCACGCGGCTGGGGCGACGTCGGCCAGGACGCACCGCCATCGCACGTCCACGTCATCGGCGACACGCCGCACGACTGGCTGTTTCCGCGCTGCCGGCTCGTCTGCCACCACGGCGGCGCGGGCACCACCGCGGCCGGACTCCGCGCCGGCCTCCCCTCCGTCGTGGTGCCGTTCTTCGGAGATCAGTTCTTCTGGGGCCAGGTGATTGCCGACGCGGGCGCGGGGCCCGCCGCCATCCCCGCCGGCGAGCTGACCGTCGACAGGCTCGCCGAGGCGTTCGTTTCGTGTGAGTCGCGCGACGTCCGGACGAAGGCGCGAAAGCTCGGTGCCACGATACGGAGGCAGGACGGCGCCGAGCTGACGGTGGCGTCGCTGTACCGGCAGCTCCCGCTGCGCGCGATGCGCTGCGCGCGCGATGTCGCGCACCTCGCGACCACGTACTGTGAACCTTGCCGCCTGCGACTCTGCGGGAGCTGCCTGACCGCGGAGCACGCCGGCCATCGCTGCCACCCCTATCGCTACGTCGACTGGAGCGTTCGCCCCGTGCGCAAGGTATCCCGCGAGCTGCGCGACTTCGTGGCAGATGCGATCGTCGCGGTGCGCGCCGGGCTCGACGAGGTGCTGCCCCTGGGGGCGCCGCGGCGCGAAGGGGTCGTGATGGGCGAGCGGGAACCGGGCGGCGGAACGGCGCGCGGGGTCGTGTGGAAGGCGCGCCGGCGGGCGCCAGCAGATACGACGGCCTGAGCGTCTTCGAGGAGTGGGCGATGGGGCCGGCGATGGGTCAGCGATTCGCCTCGCCCCTCACCGCGGCCGCCCCTTCATGCGCGTTCTCCTTGGTCTCCGCGGCGTTCTCGCGCCACGTTTCCCGGGCGGCACCGGGGCCGCCGGTGAAGAAGGAACGCACGCTGCGCCCGAAGGTCAGGAAGCCGTCACGGACGGCGTGCCCTCCCGTCTTCGCCGATTCCTCGACCACGCCTCCCACCTTGCGACCCGCCTCCTCGTCCGCGAGGGCCGGAATCGCCGTGAGGGCCAGGACCGCGAGCGCCGCCCCGGCCAGTGCGCCGTGCTTCTTGTTCATCTCGATTCCTCCCGCTGCGCGCGGCCCGTGAGCCGCGCCGTCAGAACAGACCCTTGAAGAAATGCTTGATCCGATTGAACAGGTTCTTCGCCGGACCACTGACGTCACCCTGGAAGTTCTTGGCGCCGCGCGACACGCGATCGGCGATTCCGTTGAAGAACCCCTGCGGATCCACGTCGTCCGACGCGATCACCCCGAACGGCACCTCGCCGCCCGGCCGGAATGGGTTGTTGACCAGTGAATCGCGGCGCGCCACCCGCGCGAGGTCGACCGGTGGGATCGCGTCCCCGAATCGCTGGTTGATCGCGGCGATGAAGGCGTTGGCGATCAGCGCATCGCCCGTGCTGGTGGGGTGGATGCCGTCGAGGCTGAAGACGCCGCCGAGGTAGCCCGTGGCCACGTCTGCGACGCCGTTCCCGTCGACGTCGGCGCCCTGCTGGCGAAGCTGATCGAACAGCGCGAAGGTGTCGACGGAGGCAATCTCGACGCCACGCCGCTGCTCGGTGTCGGCGATGGCCGTCGAGATCTCGGCGTTGTAGGCCATGATCTTCGCGCGCACGAGATCACGCTCGGTCGGGCCGAGCACCGCGGTGCAGGGGGGAACGGGCAGCTCGGAACGCGGCAGGTTGATCGAGAGGAGGTCGTCGGCTGCGACGGCCCGCAGGGTGCCGTCGGCCTGGCGGCAGCTCGTCACCTCGCCAGCGGCACGACGCAGGGCCGCGATGCCGGTCACGTCCGGGAGGTTGGCCACTGCCATGCCGGCGTTGGTGTCTGCGAGCGCGTTCAGGAGGCGCGAGAAGCGCTGTCCGAAGTCCGACGGGTCGAGCGTCACGGCGTCGGGGCTCGCCTCGGTGGCCATGTCGAGGACGTCGTTGTTGCCGAGCCATACCATCAGGAACGTCGGCCGCAGGTCGTCGCGCGCCCGCGTCACCTGCGAGACCGCGTCCGAGGTCGGCGGCAGGCCCAGGACCAGGAACTTGAGCACGTCCCGGCCGTCGACGTTGTCGCCGTTGAAGAGCTGGCGGGCAATCACGCGCGAGCTGATCCCGTCGAACACGCTCTGCGTGTCCTCGCCCGGAACTGCCAGGTTCCGGACCCGGCGAATCGGACGCGCGCGCGTGCCGATCGAATCGGTGGTGCGGCGCACGTCGCCGGGATCGAGCTGTCCGTTGCCGTTGGCGTCGCTGATGACGAGCTGGGACGGCACGCCCGGCGAGGTCATGAACGGCTGAGGCAACGAGACCCCCGCGCGTCGCGCGACGAATGCCGGTGCGCTGTCGACCTGACCGGCATGACCGCTGGACACGAAACCGCCGGAGCTGAAGCCGGCGAGCAGGCTGTCGCCGACGACGACCAGCCGCCGCATGCGGGGATCGCCCGCGTACACCGACGTCGCGCCGATCGCGACGAGGCAGCCCAGTATCAGCCAATTGGTGCTCTTCTTCGTCATTACGAACCTCCCTGCGCGACGGCGTCGCGTACCGTGCTGGACACGGTGCAAGAGCCGGGCCGCCGCGCCTGACCCGGTGCGACATCGTGTGCCCGGGCGCAGGTCGCGCGGCGTGCGCGGGTCGTTTTGAAGAATTTTCCAGCGCCCGACGCCGCTCGCCGATACAGGCTTGCTAGCCGTCTTTCCAAGCCAGGCCGGTGATGCGCCGCCGCTTCCCGTGACGCCGCTCGTTTCTCCGCGTCTCTCCACGCGTCAACGGATAAAGCGCAGCAAGACCCGTGCCGCCGAGGAGAACTGCGCGCGACCCTGCCACCGAGCGCAGATGCGCCACCGCTCGGGCCCGCATCGTGCCCCACGCGCGTCGTGGAATCTCGAACAGGGTACTTTCTACAAGTCGGCGCCGGGCCGCTATGTCGTCACGCCGTGACGCAGCAGCGTTCCGGAGTGCGTGCCGGTCTCGCGGTCCTCGGTGATGGTCACCCGGCCGTTCACCAGGACGAAGCGGTAGCCGCGCGCCCGCTGCACCCGGCGCCACTCGCCGCCGGGGAAATCGTGTGCCACCTCGGTCGGGAGTGATGCGAGGCGCTCGAGATCGTACACGACGACGTCCGCAGGCGCGCCTTCGACCAGCGTTCCCCGGTCGCGAAACCCGGCGCAGTGCGCGGGGAGCGCCGCGAGCCTCCAGTGCGCATGCTCGAGCGAGCACATCTCCTCCTCGCGCACGATCCGGCTCAGGAACTCGGTCGGGTAGCGGCCGCCGGTGAAGAACTTGGTGTGGGCGCCGCCATCGGAGACCCCGGGGAGTATCCACTCGTAGTCGATGATCTCGCGCATCGCGTCCCGGTTCAGGTTGGCCGGCTCGGCATAGAAGACCGTCCGGAGGTCGTCGGCCACCGCGATGTCGAGCATCGCATCGACCGGGTGCTTGCCGGTGCGTGCGGCCACCTCGGACACGGTCAGGTTCTCGAACGGCCGCGTCTCCCTGGTGAAGCATTCGAGGACGGTGATCTGGGGGATGGGGACCGTGACGATGCCCGATTCGTAGCCCCGCAGGCGCGCCCGGCGTGCGGGGTCCGCCAGTTTCCGCTTGCGCTCCGCCGCCGTGCCCACGGTCGCGTCGGCCCACGCCGCGTCGTCGTCGAACAGGTTCCAGTCCTCGAAGGTGAAGGTGAACGCGGCCGTGGTCGTGACTCCTTGCCCGTACACCCGGAGGCCGCGTTGCCGGCACGAGTCGAGCCACGCGATCAACGCACGGTGAGCCTCGGGATGGCGCACGAACGACTGGACGACGTTGTAGAGCAGCGGCCGCCCGCTCACCCGGGCCAGCTGCTCGAGATGCACGAAGTCGTGCCCTCCATCCATCGTCGCGAGCGCCATCTGCATGAATCCCTGGTTGCGCTCGGCGAGCACCTCGGCCAGCTCGAGCGCCGTCTCGTCCCGCATGACGTCCGTCACCATCGGCCCGCCGTCGTAGTCGCGTTGCACGGCGCCGGGTCCGTCGGGAGGGAGACGCTGCGCCGACCAGCCGCACCCCCCCGCATCCATGGCGTCGTGCAGCAGCCGCCGCAGCTCGCGATGCTCCGCGTCGGTGGGCATCACGCCGGCCTTGGCGCGCTCGAAGCCCATCACCCAGATGAGGAGCGGCGCCACCGGCACGTAGGGCAACACGTTGACGGCCTTCGGGCGGCGGTCGACGCTGTCGAGGAACTCGGGATACGTGATCCAGTCCCAGGGCAGGCCGCGCCGCATCGACTCGTGCGGGATCGCCTCGACCCTGGTCATGGTCAGCATCGCCCGTTCGCGCATCTCCGGGCGCATCGGCGCGAAGCCGAAGCCGCAGTTGCCGATCACGACCGACGTCACCCCGTGCCAGCCGGAGAGGGTCAGGTACGGGTCCCAGAACAGCTGCGCGTCGTAGTGGGTATGGAGGTCGATGAAGCCGGGCGCGACGATCATCCCGCTGGCGTCGAGCACGCGGGCGCCGTCGGAGGAGCGCAGCCGGCCGATCCGCGCGATGCGTCCGTCGCGAATGCCGACGTCGGCGCCGTAGCGCTGCGAGCGGGTCCCGTCCACGACGATGCCGTCCTTCAGCACGATGTCGAAGTCAGCCACCGACGCTGGCCTAGCACTCGCGCTCGACGACACGCAACGAGCGGGCCTGAGCGGCATGCCCGGTTCGCCGGGCCACTGGGTCCAGGCCGAGGCGTCCAGCCATCGACCGAGTCCCCGGGCGTGACGGCGGCCAGAGCTCCGCTCACGGTCGTCATTTTGGCCGAAATATAGAGTTTCTGCCCGAATTCGGGCAAATTTGTTGCGATCGATGCGGGATCCGGCGTAGTCCGGTACCCATGGATACGGATGAGGCGATCGGCGACCTCATAGCCCACCTACGACGGATCAGCGCCCTTGCCCCACCGGAGCTCGGCCGGCTGGTCGACGAGCTGCTCGCCTACTTCTCCGAATCCATCGAGGAGTTCGTGGTGCGCCGCCACCGTGAGCTTCAGACGGAGGAGCTCAGGAACGAGGCCATCTTCGAGCGCCTGGCCGCGGAGCTACGGCAGCGGCGCTTCACCGCGCCGTCGCTCAGCCAGCGCCAGATCCGTCGGCTCATCTACGGCTGAAAGGGAGGAGATCGTCATGTGCGGTATCGTCGGCTACGTCGGGAGCGGAGAGGCCGTCCCGATTCTCCTGGCCGGTCTCCATCGCCTCGAGTACCGGGGCTACGACTCGGCGGGCATCGCGGTGCACACCCGGAGTGGCCTGAAGGTGCACAAGGCGGCCGGGAAGATCGCGCGCCTCGAGTCGGCGCTCCCGAGGCGAACGAAGGGGACCGTCGGCATCGGACACACGCGCTGGGCGACGCACGGGGAGCCCAACGACCTCAACGCGCATCCGCACTCCGACTGTGCCGGTACGATCGCCGTGGTTCACAACGGCATCATCGAGAACGCCAGGGAGCTGCGCGCACGCCTGGAGGCCGACGGCCACGTCTTCCGCTCGCAGACCGACAGCGAGGTCGTCGCTCACCTGATCGAGGCCGGCGGCGGCGACCTGGCGCAGGCAGTGCGTGCGGCCCTCCGCCAGATCGAGGGGACCTACGGCCTCGCCGTTCTCGACGCCCGGCAGCCCGACCGCATCGTCGCGGCGCGCAACGGGAGCCCGGTGGTGATCGGGCTGGGCGAGCAGGAGATGTTCGTCGCCTCCGACGCCGCGGCGCTCGTGCGCTACACGCGGCAGGTCGTCTACCTCGACGACCGGGAGATGGCGGAGATCGACGCGTGCGGACTGCGCACCGCGACCCTCGACGACCGGCCCACGAGCAAGAGCCCGGCGGAGCTTCCCTGGGGTCACGAGGCCTACGATCGCGGCGGATTCCCGCATTTCATGCTGAAGGAGATCATGGAGCAGCCGGAGGCGTGCGAGCGCGCGCTCAAGGGACGGCTCGACCCGCAGTTCGGCACCGCCCACCTCGGTGGCCTCGACATGACCCCGCGCGAGCTGCTGGCGGTCCGCCGCGTGAAGGTGCTGGGCTGCGGCTCGGCGTACTATGCCGGCATCGCCGGTGCCCACATGATCGAGGCGTTGACCCGCGTGCCCGCGGACGCCGAGCCGGCGTCGGAGTTCCGCTATCGCGACCCGGTCATCGAGCCCGATGTCCTGTACGTCGCCGCCAGCCAGTCGGGAGAGACCGCGGACACCCTGGCGGCCCTGCGCGAGGTGCGGCGGAAGGGCGGCCGCGTACTCGGCATCGTCAACGTCGTCGGGAGCTCGATCGCACGCGAGTGCGACGGCGGCATCTACATGCACGCCGGCCCCGAGGTCTCGGTGTGCTCGACCAAGGCGTTCAGCTGCACGCTGGTCGCCTTCGCCCTGCTCGCGCTCCACCTCGGCCGCATCCGCGACCTGTCACCGGCGCGCGGGAAGCGCCTGGTGGCGGCGCTCCAGCGGCTCCCCGAGCAGCTCGGCGAGATCCTCGCGGCCAGCGACGGCGTGCAGGCGCTCGGCGCGCGCTTCGCGGAGCGCACCAACGCCTTCTTCATCGGCCGGGCGAACGGCTTCCCGGTCGCCCTCGAGGGCGCGCAGAAGCTCAAGGAGATCTCCTACATCCACGCCGAGGCGTATCCGGCGTCGGAGTTGAAGCACGGGCCGCTCGCGCTGATCTCGCCGGAGACGCCGACGGTGGTGATCCTGCCGCGCGACGATCTCTACGAGAAGTCGCTCTCGACCCTGGAGGAGATCAAGGCGCGGCGAGGGCCCGTGGTGGCCCTCACCCACGCCGGCGGCGACCGACTCGGGGCGAAAGCCGACGACGTCCTCGTCGTGCCGCAGACCGAGCCCGAGCTGAATCCGATCCTGATGACCGTGCCCCTCCAGCTGCTCGCGTATCATGCGGCCGTCGCCCTCGGCCGGGACGTCGACCAGCCGCGCAACCTGGCGAAGAGCGTCACCGTCGAATGAACCGTCGACTGAAGCGGGCGCCGCTTGCGGCTGCGAGCGGCGCGGGGCAATGGTGAGGTCGCTTGCCAGAGGCGACCACCGACGCATCCCTCAGATTCGGCCCGCTCATCGAGACCGGGGTGCGGGTCGTGACGTGGAACCTGTGGGGACGCGGCGGTCCGTGGGAGGCGAGGCTCGGACCGATCAGGAGCACGCTGGGGGCGCTCGCTCCGGATCTGGTCGCGCTCCAGGAGGTGTGGGAGGACGGCACGCGAAACCAGGCGGCGGTCATCGCTTCGGATCTCGGCTTTCACCACGTCTACGCCGGCCGCTACGCGATCGACGGGGTCGCCATCGGCAACGCCATCCTGTCGCGCTGGCCGATCACGGGCCACGAGGTTCGACCGTTGCCCGCACCCGTCGAGCTCGAGGAGCTGCGCAACGTCATCCACGCGGAGATCGGCGGCCCGCGCGGCCCGCTCGCGATCTTCACGACGCATCTCAACTGGCGCTTCGATCAGAGCGACCTCCGCCAGGAGCAGGTGCGGACGCTGGCGCGCTTCGTATCGGAGAGCGAGCGGCACGCCATGCCGCCGATCGTTACGGGCGATTTCAACGCCGTACCCGACTCGGAGGAGATCCGGATGCTCACCGGGCGGGTCTCGGTGGCGGTGCCTGGGCTGGTGTTCCACGACGCCTGGGAGGCGGCGGGCAACGTCGAGCACGGATTCACCTGGTCGAATGCCAACCCCTACGCCCGCCTCGATCTCGAGCCCGACCGGCGCATCGACTACGTCTTCGTCGGCTGGCCCGGGCGACGCGGCGCCGGTCATGTGCTGTCGTGCCGGATGGTCGGAGAGCCGGTGGACGGCGTGCACCCCTCCGATCATCTCGGCCTGCTGGCCGAGCTGCGCTACTGAGCCGGGGCGAGGTGACGGATGGCGGAGCGGCGCTACGTGAGGCTCTCGTGGTTCGACGAAATCTTCAACGGCATCGCGCGTGCGCTCACGGGCGTCGGCATCAGCCTGTACGGATCGCGCAACCTCGCCGTGCGCGGCCGGAAATCGGGCGAGTGGCGCGTCGTGCCGGTGAACCTCCTCGAGTGCGACGGGGTACGTTACCTCGTGGCGCCGCGCGGGGAGGCGCACTGGGTCCGCAACCTGCGGGCCGCCCGCGGCGGTGAGCTGCGTCTCGGTCGCCGGAGTGAGCCGTTCCGTGCCGTGGAGGTCGGCGACGCGGACAAGCCGCCCATCCTGCGCGCCTACCTCGAGCGCTGGCGATTCGAGGTGGGCCGCTTCTTCGAGGGGGTGGGATCGACGCCGTCCGACGACGATCTGCGGCGCGTTGCCGGTCGCTATCCGGTGTTCCGCATCGACGCGGTCTGATCGCTCGCGCGGATCAGAACGTCGCCTCGAAGGAGCCGAGCGGGCTCCAGCCGGCCGGCCGCACGCCCACGTTGTTGAGGGCCTTGAAGACGCCGAGGCTCAGCACGAACGATCTCCAGACCTGCATGCGGAGTCCGAAGGTCGCGTCCAGGTAGTCGTGGCGGCTCGTGTCGATGCAGAGATAGGGCAGGTTGGCGAAGCCCGACGGCGTCACGTGCGGGCCGGAGATCGACGACTCCTCGCGCAGTCCCGCGAACTCGCTCCGCCCGAGCAGGCTCACCGCCACGGCGATTCGCGACCACCAGACGTCGTCGTCGCGCGGGACGTGCAGATCGACCGCCCAGGAGTAGTGCCCCGAGCTCCGCCGCAGGTCGCCGATGCCGGCGTCGATGCCGGCGTCGACGTAGGAGTCGAGGATACCCGCGAGCAGCGAGCTGGAGACGGCGAAGTATGGACCGATCTCGCCGTAGCCGGTGCCGAGCCCCTGGGTGGGATTCCCCGTCGGGATGCGGACGCGGAGCCCGGCCGCGCCGTCGGCGCTGCCACCCGGGCCTTTCGTCTCGAAGAGACGGTACTTGGCACGGACCATCATGTCGCTCAGGTTGGCGGCTTCGAGGATCCGCGTGGCGCGGCGCACCGGCGCGCTCGGATTGTCCTGCCGGCTGACGTCGAGGTCGCCGTCGAGCGTCATGATGGGCACCGCGATGTTCACGTCGAGATCGTCGGTCACGCCGTAGGTCAGGTTGAACGTTCCGACCGTGTAGTCGAGGTCGGTCAGCGCCTTGTAGCGGATGGCGGCGGCGCTCACGGACAGGGGGAAGCGATCGTCGCCCAGCCGGCAGCCGCTCGAGCACTCGACGTTGTAGCGGCCCCAGGTGACGCTGAAGTTGAAGATGCCTTCTCCCATCGTCTGGCCGCGCTCGGTGAAGAGGAACGGCGAGACGTCTCCCCCGACGCGCTCGAGCCGGCCACTCTCGGCGTTCCAGCGAAACGTGTAGGCCGACGATGCCGCCGGGAACAGCGGCAGGTTCCGTACCGCCTGCTCCAGCATCACGTCGACCGCGTTCTGGTAGCGCTCGCTCGCCAGACCGGGAAGCCCGACCAGGGCGGGTGCCGTCCGCAGCACGTGGCGCACGGACTGGGCCGCCGCGCTCGTTGCCAGGCCAGCCGTGGCGACGATCGCGACCAGCGTGCCGTAGAGCTTCATCCTCCAGAGCATCTCCCTCACCCTGCAGGCTCCGAATCGCCGGATCCGGGCGTCCCCATCTGACCCCAGTGAGCGCTTACACCGGCCGGTGGGGGGTCTGCCAGCCGGCCGCTCGCGACCCGATCAGGCACCGGCGAAGGGCCCCGCTAGCTAGAAGGTGGCCTCCACCGAGCCGACCGGGCTCCACCCCGTCGCTCGCACGCCCTGGTCGTTCAGCGATTTGAAGACACCCAGGCTGAGGATGAGCGATTCCCACACCTGGACCCGCAGCCCGAGCGTGGTGTCGGCGTAGTCGTGGCGGTCCGGGTCGAAGCAGAGGTAGGGCCGTGACACGATCCCCGACGGCGTCACGTGGGGACCCGAGACCGACGAGGCCGCGCGCAGGTTGGTGAACTCGCTGCGGCCGAGGACGCTCCATGCCAGCGCCACGCGGGTCCACCACTCGTCGCCGCGAGGGGCATGGATGTCGAGCGCCCAGGAATAGTGTCCCGAGCTCCAGCGCGTGTTGCCGATGCCGGCGTCCACGCCCGCATCCCAGTACGAGTCGAGCCAGCCGTTCAGCACGCTCGTCTGGAAGGCAAAGTAAGGGCCGATCTCGCCGAATCCCGTGCCGAGGCCCTCGTTCGGGTTCCCGGTCGGGATGCGCACGCGGAGCCCCGCCGCGCCCATCGCATTGCCGAAGTCGCCGGTCGTTTCGAAGAACTTGTATTTGAGACGCACGAGCATGTCCGAGAGGTTCGCCGAGCTCGCGGCGACCGTCGCGCGCCGGACGGCGGAGTGAGGCGTATCCTGGCGCGACACGTCGAGGTCCATGTCGAGGGTCACGATCGGAATCGCGATGTTCACGTCGAGGTCGTCGAGCAGCCCGTACGTGATGTTGAAGGTGCTGACGGTGTAGTCGAGGTCGGTCGGCGCCTGGTAGCGGATCTTGGAGCCGCAGCACACCGACACCGGCGCCGGATCCGTTCCCAGCTTGCAGCCGCTCGCGCATCCGACGTCGTAGCGCCCGAACGTGACGCCGACGTTGATCAGCCGCTCGCCGAGCGTCTGGGCGCGCTCGGTGAGGAAGAAGGGCGAGACCGAATCGTCCACCCGCTCGATCTCTCCCCGCTCGTCGTTCCAGCGGTAGGTGTAGGCCGAGGACGCCCCGGGGAAGAGCGGGATGTTGCGGATGGCCTGCTCGAGGATCGCGTCGGCGGCATTCTGGTAGGCGCCGTTCGCTGCCAGACCGCCGAGACCGACCAGGCTCGGCGCGGTGCGATAGATGTGGCGAATCGACTGCCTGCCGGTCGAACGAATCGACTGCGCACCGGCCGAGCCGGCGAGCGTGGCCAGGATGGCTAGCGCCGCGAGCAATCGTGTCATGGGAACACCCCTCCCCGCTTGCCCTTCGGGCGCAGCCCCAGCTGGCCCGAGACGCACTGCTTGCCGGAGCTCATCGTGATCTCCAGCATCGACGACAGCAAGCCGTCCCGCTCGACTCCGCCGGCGATGATGGTTGCCCGCGGCGGACGGTTCTTCGGCAGCGCGAGCCGCACGCAGCTGACGGGCGGACACACGCTCCGCTTCTGATCGTAGAAGCCGAAGGTGTTGCGGAACAGCTTCTGCCATTCGCCGCTGCCTATCGTGCAGCAGACCTGCTCGCCGGAGCTGCTCCGGAGCTGGAGATGGACGTCCTGCGTCCGCGGGTCGAGCCCGCTGAACGCTCCGGTGGCCAGGGTCGTGTCCAGACGCAGGGTGGACTTGCCTGGCCGCAGGCGCGCCTGCGTGACGGTGAGAGGCTGGGCGGCGCAGCAGTCCGGATCCTCGCCGTCTATCAGACCGTCGCCGTCGTCGTCGATACAGTTGTCGCAGGTCTCGGTGCCGGCGGCGGGCGTGGTGGCGCTGGAGCTGCCGTCCTGCGGTGTGGGGTCGGTCTCGGCTGCGGAGGCAGCGGCCGTGTTGGTGAACGACGCGCTGCCGGTACGGGTGACGACGATGGTGGCCGTCGCCGCCGCGCCCGGCGCGAGGTCGCCCACGGCGCACGCGACGGTCGCTCCCGACGCAGCGCAGGTTCCCTGCGTGGCGCTCGCGGATCCGAACGAGACGGCTCCGGGCAGCGGGTCGGTGATCGTGACGGAGGTTGCCGGGGCGGGGCCGGCATTGGTGACGACCAGCATGTAGGTGAGGGTCTCGCCGACGCCGACGTGTCCGGGACTCGCCGTCTTCGTGAGGGCAAGGTCCGCTTGCGGGCCGGGCGGCGGCGGCGCACCGACGCCGATCGTGGTGGTCGTGACCGGCGTGCTGGTCGCGGTGGGTGCAGTCGAGGACGTGGTCGTGGTCGTCGTCGTGTTGCGCACCATGATGACGGTGGTCACCGCGGCCGCCGCATTCCCGGGTGTCGGATCGAGCGTCGCGCTGGCCACCGTCGCGGCGTTGGTGACGGAGGCGACGCCATCGAGCACGGTGTAGCTGGCCATGATGGTACGTGACTCGCCCGGCGCCAGGGTCCCGAGGCTACACGGGAAAGGCGTGGTGCAATCTCCAGCGTTGGACACGAAGGCGAGTCCGTCCGGGTTCGGGTCGTCGACCACCACGTCGACCGCAGTCGACGGGCCGCCGTTCGACACCGCGATGGCGTAGGTGACGGTCGCGCCCGGCCCGGCGCCGGTCGGTCCGGTCTTGGTGATCGACAGATCGGCCGCCGGCACCAGAGTGGACTCGACGGTCGCGGTGTTGTCGCCCGGGTCGGGGTCGGCACCCTGGGGGGGCGTGACGGAGACCGCGTTGGTGATCGTTCCGAGGGCGTCCGGCCGGACGGTCCCGGTCACCGTGAAGATGACGCCCGTGCCGGCCGCCAGGTCGATCGAGGTCGCGACGTCGCCCGAGCCGCTCGGCTGCGAGCACGCCGCGCCGGTTTCCGCCTCGCACGTCCACGTCGCGGACAGCAGCGGGGCTGGCACGGGGTCGGCGACCGCGACGCCGGTCAGCGGACTCGGCCCGTCGTTCCGCACCGTGATGGTCCAGGTGGCCGGCAGGCCGGGGACGGCGTTCTCCGACCCGATCGTCTTCTGCACCGAGACGTTGGCGCCCAGCCCGGCGATCACCGTCGCGGTGGCGCCGTCGTTCACGGGAGTGATCTCGGGTTGGTCGCCGCCGGTGCGAGTCGCGGTGTTGACGAAGGTGCCCGGCTGATCGACCCGCACCCGGAGCGCCAGCGTCGCCGAGCCGTTGCCGGGAAGGTCACCCAGGTTCCAGACCAACCCCGTCGAGTCGAACGTTCCCGCGGAGGGCGTCGCGGACAGGAGCGTGAGCCCCGATGGCAGCAGATCGGTCAGGACGACGCCGGTGACCGGCGGCCCCAGGGCACTGTTGCTCGCCTTCACGGTGAAGGTCACCTGGTCGCCGACCCGCACGCGCTCGCTGCTCACGGCCTTGGTCACGGTGATCTCGGAGGCGGTGCCGCCGTTCACCGGAGCGCCGTCGCGGTCGTTCAACGGGTTGGGATCGGGCTCGTTCTGCGATTCCTTCCGCGCGGTGTTGCCCTGCGGTGAAGGGTCCGTGATCTGGACCAGAATGCCGAGGGCTGCCGATCCCTGGGGCGCGAGATCGCCGACCGTCCAGATCTTCGCCGCCTCGTCATAGGTCCCCTGGGTGGGAAACCCGGGCAGGATGCCGACCGGCAGCAGCCCCGGAGTCGGGAGGTCCGAGACGACGATCCCGGTCGCGGGCCCCGGTCCCGCGTTCGTCACGATGATGCCCGTCAGGACGACGTCGCCGACCGCTCCGCTCGCCGGCGTGGCGATCTTCTCGACCACGACGTCCGCCCGCTCGGGCCCCTCGTTCAGCAGGTCGCCGCTGCTGTCGTTGCCGACGACCGGGTCGAATTCGATCGCTCCCGTCTTGGTGGCGAGCATGGCGATGCGACCCGGCTGCGTCACGCGCGCCGTGATGCGCAGCACCCGGGGCGTCGCGGGATCGGCGGGCAGGTCTCCGACCTGCCATTCCCCGGTCGCCTGGTCGAAGGTGCCGACGTCGGGCGTCGCCTCCACGAACTCGAGCCCCGCCGGCAGGGGCGCCGTCAGGACCACCGACGTCGCGGTGCTCGGGCCCAGGTTGGACACCCGCACGAAGACCGTCACCGTGTCGCCGACGAGCGCCGTATCCGGCTGAACGAAGACCTCGACCGCGACGTCTGCGACGCGGGGCGGGAACGCGTCGACACTCGACGAGTCATTGCCGGGAGTGGGATCGGGCGTGCCCGTGCTCACCCGGGCCTGGTTCGTCACCGCGGCGCCGGTGAAATCCGGGGCCACGCTGAAGCGCGATCGGATGGTACGGCTCTGAAGTGGTGGAATCGTGCCCAGGTTGCACGGGAACGCGGTCGAGCAGTCGCCCTCGTTCGACGTGAACGTCTGCACGGCGTCGGGGATGTCGCTCACGGTCACACCGGCGGCCGCGGACGGGCCGCCGTTGTGGACGACGAGGTCGTAGACCGCGGTCACCAGCCCGGTGTCGGGGTCGAGCTGGAACTCGAACACCGACTTCGACACCGACAGGTCGGCCTGGGGCTCGAGCTGGTCGGTGTCGGTGGCGGTGAGGCTGGAAGTGCCGCCGACGCCCGGGCTGTTCTGCGCCGTCACCGTGTTGGTCAAGGCGCCCGTGGCATCGGCAGCCACCCTGCCCGTGAGGTGGAGGGTGGCCGTCGCGCCCGCCGGGAGATTCACCGTGGTGGCGATCGCGCCTGAGCCGCTGGCCGGAGAGCAGCCTGCGCTGCAGGTCCAGGCGACGTTCGCGAGGCCTGCCGGGACGGGATCGCTGACGCTCACGGCCGGCGAGTCGTTCGGCCCGTTGTTCGTCAGCGTGATGGTGTAGTCGGTCTGGCTGCCCGGAACCACGCTCGTTCCCCCGTTGCTCTTGCTCAGGGAGAGAACCGCCACCGGAGCGCTCAGGCTGGTGGCGGCAGCGGCCGCGTTGTTGGTGCCGGCCGGGTCCGGCGTGAGGCTCGAGACGCTGGCCTGGTTCACGATCGGATCCGGCGCGGTGTAGCCGTTCGGCACGTGGAAGGTGACGTCGATCCTGCGGCTCGCGCCCGCCGCCAGCGCGCCGAGATCGCACGGGAAGCCGGCGCACCCGCCGGTCGCGGACATCGAGCTGAGCCCCGAGGGTGTCGGGTCGTCCAGCATCACGCCCGCTGCGGGCGAGGGTCCCGTGTTCGTGACGACGATGGTGTAGGTGACGTCCGCGTTGGAGGTCGTCGTCGTCGGTCCCGACTTCGTCACCACCAGATCGGCGCTCGGTGTGACCGGCGACTGGACCGCCGCGACGATCGCAGCCAGCGGCCCGCCGCCGTCAGGGTCGACGGATGCGGTATTGTCGATGGTCCCGACGGCATTCACGTCGACGATGGCATCGAAACGCACGATCGCCGACGCGCCCGCCGCCACCTGCCCGGCCGGTGCGTCGGGACTCTCGACGAGGCCTCCGGCTGCGAACGGCATCGTACCGCCCACGTCGGGCACAGCCAGGCCGTTGAGGGTCGTGGTGCCCGCGACGTAGGTCAGGCCGGCAGGAACCGGATCGGCGAGTGTCACGCCGGCCGCGGCCGCCGCGCCGTCGTTGGAGACGGTGACCGTGTAGGTGAGCGACGTCCCGGGCGTCGCCGTGGGCGGATCGACCACCTTGCTCTCCGTGATGCGTCCGATCCCCGTGGTCACGCTTCCGGACGCGAAGGTGGCGGACTGGACCGGCTGTCTCGCGCAGCTGACGAAGGTGTAGGAGAAGAGCGGCTCCAGGACGTAGGTTGCCGGTCCCGGCGGCGGGGGCACGGCATTCACGGTGACCCGGAACGTCACCGTCCGCGTCTGTCCGGCGGGGAGCGATCCCAGCGTCACCCCTGCAGCCGGATCCGCGCCCGCCTGCGGAACGCCGTCGACCGTGACGCTGTTCGCGACCAGCGAGGTTCCCGCGGGGAGTGGCGCCGTCAGGACCCCGTTGCCGGCGTCGATGGTGCCGGAGTTCGGGAGGGTAATGGTGTAGGTGAGCGTGTCGCCCACGACGGTCCCCGCCTTGTCCACCGCCACGGTGGACCCGCTCAGGTCCGGCGCTCCGATGTCGATCTCGAGGGCGAGCGTCGTGATGACGTAGGTGTCGCCGGACGTCGTTCCCTGGGCGAACGCCGACGTCTGGGCATTCACCAGCTGGGGCGACACGTCCACGTTGGTGATGTCCCAGCCCTGTCGGCCGCCGAACGTGCTCTTTCCGGGGCGGTGGTTCACCGTACCGAAAGTGCCGCGGGTATCGAGCGTGCCCGACGAGTCGTTGAGCTGCGAGCAGAAGAAGTTGTTGCTCGGGTTGTTCGGACCGAACACGCGGCTCGTGTCCGGGAGCGAAGCGGTGGCGCCGAAGCGCATCGAGTCGCCGACGCCGGCGGCATCGCCCTCCATGGCGCTCACCGCCAGCCGGCCCGAGAGCCTTCCCGTGGGCGGCGTGCAGAACCCGCTCGCCTGCGCCGGCGGTCTTCCCGACTGCTCGGCGCCGGTGAAGATGGTGAGGTTGCGCACCGGCAGGGAGAAGTTCTCGTAGATGACCGCCAGCGCCCAGCCGGCATTGTTCAGGTCGTTCTCCGAGTTGCCCTGCGTGCCCGGGATGCCACCCGCGATGTAGACGCCCGCGCCTCCGGCCTGGACCAGAGCGGTGACCTCTGCCGAGCGCACGTAGAAGCACGGAATCCCGCTGCTGCAGCGGCCGTTCGTCAGCGGCGTGCCGAGCTGTCGCGCGGTGGCGGGGTCGGGCGTCACCGTCGCGAGGCCGGCCGGCGTGCTGAGGCTGACGGGCGTGTTCAGGAATGCGCGGACGTCCTCGCCGCCGTAGCTGTAGCTTCCGCCCCAGACGAGCTCGGCGTAGACGACCGTGCTGTTCGGCGGCAGATCGAGCGTCGCAGCCGACGAGTCGAGATGCCAGTCGCCGGTCGTGCCGGGGGGATAGGTGCCATCCTGCAGCGAGGTGTCCACGGAAATGAAGGTGCCGATCGAGTCCCCGGTGCCGGGCGCGTTGGCGTTCGTCGCCTTGCTCAGCCCGAGCGTGTTGCCGGTGAGGGTGATCGCACCGGTGGTGTTGACGCTGCGCCGCTGAAGGTACTGCGCGCCGGCATCCGTCGCGCAAAGCGCGATCGCGATGGCGAGCGCGCCGGCCGCCTTCCCGGATCCGCGCCGATCCCGGACGCGCGAGCCGCCAGTATACTCCCCCACGTAAGGGGCGAATTCGCGCACGCGTCGCGTTCAGTCAACGGAGGTCGTCGACGAGCACTGTTCCGCCTGCGACACCTGTCGCACGACACGTGTGGCCGACGCGCTGCCGTCACTCCAGTCGCGGGTGGCTCAGAGCGGGCAGCTCGCGCCGCACCCTCGCCAGGTAGGCGCGATCGATCTCCGCGAGCGCGACACCCTCGCCGTCTCCTGCCCGAGCGACGATCGTGCCCCAGGGATCGGCGATCAGCGAGCCGCCGTAGTCGGCGAAGCCGTGCGGGCTCACTCCGCTCTGATCGGCGGCGAGGAGATAGCACTGGTTCTCGATCGCGCGCGCGCGGCAGAGCACGTCCCAGTGCGCCGAGCCCGTGGTGAAGGTGAAGGCGGACGGAACGAGAAGAATCTCGGCGCCGGCGCGAACCAGTCGCCGGTAGAGCTCGGGAAAGCGAAGATCGTAGCAGATGGAAAGCCCCAGTGTGCCGAGCTCGGTGGGTACCACCACGGTCTCGTCACCCGGCGCGCGCGCGTCCGACTCGCGGACGGTGACCCGGCCGGGCAGATCGACGTCGAAGAGGTGGATCTTGCGGTAGCGCGCGAGCAGGTCCCCGCCGGGACCGAGCAGACAGCTGGTGTTGAAGCTCCGCCGCTCGCCGGGCACGTGCTCGAGGATCGATCCCATGCAGAGATGTATCCCCAGGGTTCGGGCCATTGCCGCCATGGTCTCGGTGGTGGGTCCCGGGATCGATTCGGCCTGCGCCGCCTCGTCCGCGCGCGGTCCCCGCCAGGCGAACACCTCGGGAAGCACGACGAGCCGAGCGCCGCGCGCCGCCGCCTGCTCTATCAGCGTCCGGGCGCGTTCCAGGTTGGCGTCGCGCCGGGACCCGGACGCCATCTGCACGACGGCGGCGAGGAAGCGCTCCATGCGTCACCGATCGGGTGGCGGAGCCCCGCGCGGAAGTCAACCGCGCATCTGCCAATCAGACCAAGGACGGATTGACCGGGGGCGCCTCGGTTCGATAGTCGCATGGCACGCCCGACCGGCGTGACATGGACGGAGTGAGCAAGTCGGCGATCGGAGCTTGTCTCGCGGCATCGTTCGCCACGGCGATCCTGTGTGCGCCGCGCGAGGCGGACGCGCAGGTTTCCCGGGTCCTGTGCCAGCGGAAGAACGGCGCGCTCTACGTGCGCGTCGGCTTCTGCGCGAAGAAGGAGACCGAGGTCGACGTCGGGGCACTCGGCCTGGCCGGCTCGGAGGGACCGCCTGGACCTCCGGGCGAAGGCGGCGCCGCGGGCGATCAGGGGCCTCCCGGAACGGCGGGACCTCCGGGAGCGCAGGGCCCCACCGGACCGCCGGGGCCCCCGGACGGACCGCCGGGCCCGACCGGACCGATGGGACCGATCGGGCCCGGCGGCCCTACCGGCGACCAGGGTGTCGAGGGACCGGTCGGGCCACAGGGAGTGGTCGGCCCTGTGGGTCCCACCGGTTCGAAGGGCGACACGGGTCCGGTGGGTTCCACGGGACCGCAGGGCGTCGCTGGCCCTCCGGGAGAGACCGGCCCCGTGGGACCGACCGGGCCGGTCGGCCCGACAGGACCCCTTGGCCCGACCGGGGACACCGGACCGACGGGGCTCACCGGGTCGCAGGGGACCCAGGGTCCGAAGGGCGATCGGGGCGACGTCGGGCCTCGGGGTGACGTCGGACCCGCGGGACCGACCGGTGCCCCAGGGACGGCGAGCGCCTTCCAGATCTCCAACCCGTTGCCCGTAGGACTTCCGAACGTGGTGGTGGGTCCCCTCTCGCTGGGCCCAGGAAGATACGTCGTGATTGCCAAGCTGCAGGCGACCAACAAGGGCGGCGGCAACCTCGTCGTGCTCTGCAACCTGCTGCAGGGCTCGACCTCGGCCGCGATCGACTCCACCGAGGCCAACGTCGGTGCCGGGGCGATCCGGCCCATGGCGCTCATGGCGACGGCGGTCCTCGGCGCTCCGGACACCGTCTCCGTCTCGTGCCAGACCGATGACAACGACGGCGAGGCGGACCTGAGTCAGCTGATCGCGGTCACCGTCGACAACATCAACCCCTGACGCAGCCGTCTCAGCGCGCCGCGCGCAGCTCCGCGGGCGCGGCGTCGATCGAGGCCTGGTCGCCGATGGCCGAGGCGAGCGGGGTGAACCGATTCCAGGCGGCCAGCGCCTCGTCCCGGCGTCCCGCCAGGAGGAGCGCCACCGCCAGCTGGTAGTGGGCGCCGTAGTGCGCGGGGTCGAGCGCGAGCACGGCCCGGTAGCGCTCGACCGCCGTCGCACCGTTGCCGAGCCGGTACGCATACAGCAGGCCGGCGCGCATCGGTGCTTCCGTGCTCGTGGGATCGGCGGCGGCGGCAGCGTCGTAGGCTGCCGCGGCCGCCGCCCACTCGCCGCGGCTCTCGAGCAGGCGCCCCTGCGCCAGCCACGCTCCGGCGTGCACCGCGTCCAGCCGGGTCGCCTCGCGGTACTCGGCGAGGGCCTCGTCACGTCGGCCGAGTCGCTCGAGGGCTTCGGCGCGACCGACGCGCGCCAGGGCGAATCCCGGATTGCAGCGCACGGCGTCGCCGGCCCAGCGCAGTGACGCGGCGGCGTCGTGCTCGCGCGCCGCGAGCGCGCTCAGGTTGAGCTGGACGTACGCGTAGCAGGGGCTCAGGCGGTGCGCTTCCAGGAGCAGCGGCCGCGCCTGCGCGAGGTCGCCGCGAGTGAGGGCGGCGTGGCCGGCGTTCATCCAGGCGCGCGCGTTGCGGGGCGCCTTCTCGGTTGCGTCGAGCCAGAGGCGGAGGTCGTCCCGCCACACCTCGTTGCGCGCGTGCGTGGTGGCACCGAGCAGCGTCAAGACGAACGTGACCACGACGGCGAATACCCACGGCGCCGGCGCGACCAGCCGCCGCGCCACGAAGCGCGCCGCGAGCCAGAGCCCGAGCGCCGCGATCGTTGCCAACCCCAGCATCGCCAGGTAGGGCCGGTGCTCGTTCACCGGCTCGGCGAGCGGGAAGAAGGTCGATTCGGGCGCGAGCGTCAGCAGGAACCAGAGCGCACCGAAGGCGAACGCACGTCGCCTGCGCGCGAGCCGCCAGACGATCGCGCCCAGCCCGCCGAGCGCCAGCAGGCTGCCCCACGCCTGGACGTCCAGCAGCGAGCGCGCATAGGGGAAGTCGACGCGATCGATCACCAGCGCATCGGGCCACACGAAGAGCCGCAGGTAGTAGAGGAGCGCCGACCACTCGGTCACGAAGTACGTCCACGGCGTCGTGCCGGGCTGCCGGGCGGTTGCGAGCACCCACGGTGGCAGGAGGAGCCAGCGATACACGAGGCCGGCCAGCGCGACGATGGAGAGCGCCGCGATGAATCTCCACGGCACGGGCCGGCGGCGATAGGAGGGTGCGACGAGCCGGTGCATGAGCACCGCCAGCGGCAGCGTGACCGCGATCGATTTGGTGAGCATGGCGCACCCTGCCAGCACCACCGAGAAGACGCGGTGGTCGCGTGCGGCGGCGTCGAAGGCGGCGAGGTAGAAGACCGTGGTCAGCAGCGCGGAACGTGCCGACACGTAGTCGACCGCCTCGGTGTTCAGCGGATGAACGGCGACCAGCAGCGCGGCTGCCAGGGCGACCGGACCTCCCTCGGCGTCCAGCCAGAGGTGGTCGCGGACGATGCGGTAGACGAGCAGCGTCGCGAGCCAGTGCAGGAGGAGATTCACCACGTGATAGCTCCACGGGTCGAGGCCCGAGACGCGATGGTTGAGCGCCAGGCTCGCCACCAGGAGAGGACGCAAGTCCTTGTTCTCGCGCAGCACCGTCGTGGTGTTCGGGTCGGTGAAGAAGCGTGGCAGGTTGGCGAGGCTCCGGATCGCCGGGTTCTGCTCGACGGTGTGCCAGTCGTCGAAAACGAAGGGGACGTCGAAGGTGTTGGCGTACGCCGCCAGGACCGCCCCCGCGAGCAGGAGGGGTACCAGCCAGCGGCGAGCGGTGCCGGGGACATCGGCGGGCCAGCGCACCCGGCCCCTCTACCCCGTACGCCCGTGATGGTGTAGCGCTTCGGGGGCGCGACTGAAACGCTGGGCCGTCCCGGGCGTCTAAGCCGGCAACCCCAATCACTTCCCCACGGGGGGAGACGAGGAGAGAACCATGGATCGCGTGAACAAGGGTATCCTGATCGCAGCCGCCGCCGCGACGCTCCTGGCGAGCGGCGCCATCCAGGCCCGCGCCGAGGACAAGGCGGGCGGCGACAACGTGAAGTGCGTCGGCATCAACGAGTGCAAGGGCCACGGCGCCTGCGCGACGAGCGGGGGCAACAGCTGCGCCGGCAAGAACGCGTGCAAGGGCAAGGGCATGGTGGAAGTGCCCAAGGCCGAGTGCCAGAAGAAGGGCGGCAAGATCGCCAGCTGATCCACGAGGGTCCGGGCCCCGGCCCTCACGGCCGGGGCACCGCATCCGCCTGCCATGCTGTCCGGCTGTCCTCATCTCGGCCACGGTATCGGGCTCCGGCCCCGCCACTACCCCCAGGTACTCGACGGGGTACGCGCCGACTGGTTCGAGATCATCTGCGAGAACTTCATGGTCCCGGGAGGACGCCCGCTCGCGGTTCTCGAGCGCGTCCGGGCGGAGCGGCCGGTGGTGCTCCACGGCGTCTCGCTGTCGATCGGCTCGACCGACCCGCTGAACGTCCGCTACCTCGACGAGCTCCGTGCGCTCGCCGCGCGCATCGAGCCGGCGTGGGTCTCGGATCACCTCTGCTGGGGCAGCCACGGCCAGCGTTACGCGCACGACCTGCTCCCCCTGCCCTTCACCGAGGAGGCGCTCGCGCACGTCGTCGAGCGCGTGCGCCGGGTGCAGGACCGGCTGGGGCGTCGCATCCTGCTGGAGAACGTCTCCAGCTACCTCGCCTTCGCGCACTCGACGATGCCCGAGTGGAGCTTCCTCGCGGCGGTCGCCGAAGGCGCGGACTGCGGCATCCTGCTGGACGTGAACAACGTCTACGTGAGCAGCGTCAACCACGACTTCCGCGCGGAGGACTACCTGGCGGGTCTGCCGGTCGAGCGGATCGGGCAGGTGCACCTGGCCGGCCACAGCAACCGGGGAACCCATCTGCTCGACACCCACGACGCCGCCGTCTGTCCGGAGGTCTGGGAACTCTATCGCGAGGCGGTGCGGCGCTTCGGCGCGGTGTCGACCCTGGTCGAGTGGGACGATCACATCCCGGCGATCGAGGAGGTCCTCGCCGAGGCCGAGCGGGCTCGCGCCGCCGAGGCGGAGATCCTGGCAGGAGATGCTCCCGGTGTCCGCGCCCTCACTGCGTGATCTTCAGGCCCTGTTCTGGTCGGCGCTGAACGGACGCCAGGAGCCCGAGCTGGCCGCCGCCGTCGCCTCCTCTTCCGGTCTCGCGGGCACGGACCGCATCGCGATCTATGCCGAGATGTATTTCGGGCGCCTGCGGGACGTGCTGGCGGAGGATTTCGAGAAGACGGCGGCCGCTCTGGGGCCCGAGCGGTTCGGCAAGGTTGCCCGCGCCTACCTGGCCGCTCATCCCTCGGAGCATCCCTCGGTGCGACACGTGGGCCGGAACCTGCCGGGCTTTCTCGAATCCCGGCCGTTG
Source organism: uncultured delta proteobacterium (assembly GCA_963815115.1). Taxonomy (GTDB): domain Bacteria; phylum Desulfobacterota; class Binatia; order DP-6; family DP-6; genus CAVQLX01. Next base: position 125,591 of record CAWFFN010000012.1, read on the forward strand.
GCGGATGCCCCTCCCTGGCTGACCGACATGGCTCGGCTCGAGTGGGCGCGGGTCGACGCGTTCGACGCCCCCGATGCGGACCCGATCGGGGTGGACCACCTCCGGTCGCTCCCCGAGGCCGAATGGCCCGCCGCTCCCCTTCGTTCGATCCCCGCGCTGAGGGTCGTCGAAAGCGACTGGCCCCTTCATACCATCTGGCAGGAGGGGGATGCCCCGCCCGCCCGGACGGCCCTCCGGGTCTGGCGGCAGGACGGGGCCGTGTACCACTGCGCCATGGACCCTCTGGAGCAGGCCGCCGTGGAGCGGCTGCGTGCCGGGGCGTCCTTCGGCGGGATCTGCGAGACGCTGGCGGACCTCGACCCGGCGGAGGCACCCGCCGAGGCCGGCGCCCTCCTCGCCCGCTGGATCGAAGACGGCCTCATAGCCGGCATCGGCTGACCCGGGAAGGCCCGGCGGCGGAAAAAGCCGTTCGCCTCCCCTTGACGCCGAGGCGGAACGATCTTATGTGCGCGGCGCGCGAGCTCCGGGGCGATTGCCACGCGCTGCTCCGCCAATTCACAAACCAACTTTTTCGATGTGCCCGGGAGCCTGATGGAGCTTCCCGGGAGGGAGGTTTCAGTCATGGCTACCCGGATTCGACCGCTGGCCGACCGCCTGATCGTCAAGCGACTCGAGGAGCAGGAGCAGAAGAGCGTCGGCGGCATCATCATCCCGGATACCGCGAAGGAGAAGCCCCAGGAGGGCAAGGTCGTCGCCGTGGGCAAGGGGAAGATGAACGAGGATGGCAAGGTCATTCCCCTCGACGTGAAGGCGGGCGACCGCATCCTGTTCGGCAAGTATTCGGGGTCGGAGATCAAGATCGACGGCGAGGAGCACCTCATCCTGCGTGAGGAAGACGTCCTCGGCATCGTCGAGGCCTGAAGAAGCGTAGGAGGAGAGACTCATGCCTGCAAAGATCGTGAAGTTCAGCGAGGATGCCCGGGCGAAGGTGCTCCGGGGCATCAACGTCCTGGCCGACGCCGTGACGGTCACCCTGGGACCGCGCGGCCGCAACGTGGTGCTCGAGAAGTCGTGGGGCGCACCCAACGTCACCAAGGACGGGGTGACGGTCGCCAAGGAGATCGAGCTCCCCGACAGGTTCGAGAACATGGGAGCGCAGATGGTGAAGGAGGTCGCCTCGAAGACCTCCGACGTCGCCGGCGACGGCACCACCACCGCGACCGTGCTCGCCCGCTCCATCTTCACCGAGGGCGCCAAGATGGTCGCTGCCGGACACGACCCGATGAACCTGAAGCGCGGCATCGAGCGCGCCGTGGCCGCCGTCGTCGAGGAGCTGAAGAGACAGTCGAAGTCGACCAAGGGCAGGGACGAGATCGCCCAGGTGGGTACGGTGTCGGCCAACGGCGACAAGACCATCGGCGACATGATCGCGGAGGCGATGGAGAAGGTCGGCAAGGAGGGCGTGATCACCGTCGAGGAGGCGAAGGGCCTCGAGACCCAGCTCGACGTGGTCGAGGGAATGCAGTTCGACCGCGGCTACCTCTCGCCCTACTTCGTGACCGATCCCGACCGCATGGAGGCCGTGCTGGAAGACGCCTACATCCTCATCCACGAGAAGAAGATCTCGTCGATGAAGGACCTGCTCCCGCTGCTCGAGCAGGTGGCGCGCAGCAGCAAGCCGCTCCTCGTCATCGCCGAGGAGGTCGAGGGCGAAGCCCTGGCCACGCTGGTCGTGAACAAGATCCGCGGGACGTTCTCGTGTGTCGCCGTGAAGGCCCCGGGCTTTGGCGATCGCCGCAAGGCCATGCTGGAGGACATCGCGATTCTCTCCGGCGGCCGCCTGATCGCGGAGGAGCTCGGACTGAAGCTCGAGAACGTCACGCTGAAGGACCTCGGTCGCGCGAAGCGCATCGTCGTCGACAAGGACAACACGACCCTCATCGACGGCGCCGGCAAGAAGACCGACATCGAGGGCCGCATCAAGCAGATCCGGGCGCAGATCGAGGAGACCACCTCGGACTACGACCGCGAGAAGCTGCAGGAGCGGCTGGCCAAGCTCGTCGGCGGCGTCGCGGTCATCAAGGTCGGCGCGGCCACCGAGATCGAGATGAAGGAGAAGAAGGCGCGCGTCGAGGACGCGATGCACGCCACGCGAGCCGCGGTCGAGGAGGGCGTGGTGCCGGGCGGTGGCGTCGCCCTGCTGCGAGCGCAGACGGTCCTCGACGCCCTCAAGGTCGACGATGAGCAACGCTTCGGTGTGGCCATCGTGCGTCGCGCGCTGGAGGACCCGCTGCGGTGGATCGCCGGCAACGCCGGCCAGGAAGGCTCGGTCGTCGTCGAGAAGGTGCGCCAGGCCAAGGGATCGCACGGCTTCAACGCCGCGACCGAGGAGTACGAGGACCTGATGAAGGCCGGCATCATGGATCCCACGAAGGTGGTGCGCACGGCGCTGCAGAACGCGGCGTCGGTGGCGGGCCTGCTCCTGACTACCGAGGCGATGGTGGCCGAGAAGCCGAAGGACGAGAAGCAGGCGGCTTCTCCGGGCAGCATGCCGCACGGAGGCGAGGACTTCTAACCCGGCTTCGAACGCGGACGAGTGATCAATCGAGCGGGGCGTCACCGGCGGACGGTGGCGCCCCGCTCTGCCATGGGGCAGCCATACGACTCCGCCCGCTGCGTCGGCGGCGGCCGAGCGGAGCGCTTCCCAGCCGGCGCGCGGCCGTCGTATAGAGCGGACCGACCCCACGCACGGAGGATATGCGATGACCACCGCCGCCAGCGCGCCCGACGCGCCCGCCCCGCGCCGCTATCAGCTCTTCATCAACGGCAAGTTCGTCGACGCCCGATCGGGCAAGACGTTCGAGACCATCTTCCCGCACGATCGCTCGGTGCAGGCGGTGGTCGCCGAGGGCGACAAGGCCGACGTCGACGACGCCGTCGCCGCGGCCCGCGCCGCCTACGACGGCGGCTGGGGCACGATGCTGCCGAGCGAGCGCACGCGGCTGCTGCTGCGCATGGCCGATCTCATCGAGGAGCGGGCCCAGGAGCTGGCGCACCTGGAGACGCTCGACGTCGGCATGCCGGCGTTCCTGGCGACCGGCATGGTGATGTCGGCGGCGGACGTCTTCCGCTACTGGGCCGGGTGGGCGTCGAAGATTCACGGCCTCACCAGCCCGTCGATGCAGCCCGGGGAGTTTCTCGGCTACACGCTCCGCGAGCCCCTCGGTGTCGTGGGCGGCATCACGCCCTGGAACGGTCCCCTCATCATGGCGGCCTGGAAGACGGCGCCGGCCCTCGCCTGCGGCAATGCGGTGGTGCTCAAGCCTGCCGAGCACACGCCGATGACGGCGATGGAGCTGGCTCGCATCGCGGCCGACGCGGGTCTTCCCGAGGGGGTTCTGAACGTCGTGCCCGGCTTCGGGCCGACGGCGGGCGCGGCGCTGGCGCAGCATCCGGGCGTCGACAAGATCGCGTTCACCGGCGAGTACGTCACCGGGCGGCTCGTCGTGCAGATGTCGGTCTCGAACCTGAAGACCGTGACCCTCGAGCTCGGGGGCAAGTCCCCGCACATCATCTTCGACGACGTCGATCTCGACGCCGCCGTGGCCAACGCGCTCTTCGGTCTCTACACCAACACCGGACAGATCTGCTCCGCCGGAACGCGCCTGCTGGTGCAGGAGGGCATCTACGAGCGCTTCGTCGAGCGCTTCGTCGAGCGCTCGCGCAAGATCGCGGTCGGCAATCCGCTCGACTTTGCAACCCGCATGGGACCGCTGGTGTCGGAGGAGCAACTGAACAAGGTCGAGCGATATGTCCAGATCGGGCAGCGTGAGGGGGCGAAGCTGGTCTGCGGGGGAGGCCGTCCCAAGAACCCCGATCTCGCCAACGGGTTCTATCACGAGCCCACGGTGTTCTCCGACGTGACCAATCGGATGCAGATTGCCCAGGAGGAAATATTCGGCCCGGTCGGCAGCGTGATCCGCTTCCGCGACGAGGAAGACGCGGTACGCATCGGTAATGACGTGATTTATGGGCTCGCCGCGGGCGTGCAGACACGCGATGTGAAACGCGCGCACCGCATCGCGAAGCGCCTCCAGGCCGGCACCGTCTGGATCAATACGTGGCACAAGATAGAGCCGAACTCTCCGTTCGGCGGCTACAAGCTCTCCGGATACGGGCGCGAGAACGGGCCGACGATGATTGAGCACCTCACGCGCTTGAAGCAGGTCTGGTTGGATCTGAACGAGTTCACGATGGACCTGTTCGCAATGTAAGGTCGCGCCCGCCGTTTTTCTCTTGCATGCGGGGTGGGAGGCCGTGGTACCTCGCTCCTATGCCCTCTGATCGCTCGGGTCGCCCCGACCCGTTGGCGACCCTCGCCGCGCTCGTGCGCACAGCGCTCGACCTGGCGTCGGGTCTGGCCGACGATGATCACCTGCCGCGCCTGCTTCGCGTATTCGCTCGCTTCCCGGCGGCGGACCGGCGACCGCTCCTGGCGAAGCTCGAGAGCGAGGTGCGCGCCCGGCAGCGCAGCGTGGAGCTCGGTGACGGTCGCGTCGGGCCGCCGAACCCGGTCGCCAGTCTCTACGTGCGAATCTACGAGAACGACCGGCCGCTGCCCGCGGTGACGCGCGATACCCTGCTGCGTTCCACCATCCAGAACGCGGCGCTGATGGCCACCTTTGCGGAGCCCGTCCAGACGGAGGTGCAGCGGTCGCTCGTCGCCGGCCTGGAGGGGCTGGAGCCGGAGGACGCCGAGGCCCTCGCGCGTCATCACCAGGATCTGCTCGCACTCGCCGCCTGGTGGTCGCGCACCGAGATGGCCGAGGCCGAGGCCTCGTGAGTACCCCGACGGTGGCCTCCGCCGACGCAGTTGACGCGCTCTGTACCCTGCTCGATACGGCGCGCGGCGTCGTCGACGAGCTCAGGCAGGACGGTCTGCTCGACGCGCTCAGCGACGTTCTCGGCTGCATGCTCCCGGAGGATCGCGAGGCGGTTCTGAGGATCCTCGAGCACGACGCGGGCGGCCGCACCCAGGTGCGCGACCATGTCTGGTCGCGCTTCGTGCTGCGTCCGAATCCCTTTGCGCAGATCTACTCGCGGCCGAAATTGCCGAGCCGGCCGCTGGGCATCCGCTACCTCGAGTCGCGGCGGGCGACCGTGGTCGGTGCCCGCCTCGCCCGCTCCATCCCGCCGCCCACGCACGAAGGATGGGAGCCGCGAACGGTCGAGATGTGGCGGCAGCTCGATCCCGCCGCGCGTGCGCTCGTCGTCGATACGAGCCGGCGCATTCTGGAAGGTCTCAGGGAGCACCGCCGCCGCGTCGAGCGACGTTCGTGAGCCAGCGTGCCTTGCGTCGGGCGCCCGCTGCTGCGACGCTGTGAGCGCGTGGTGCTGATACGCGGAGGACGGTCCGTCCTGGTGGCCGCCGCCTTGGCCGGTAGCGTCCTGACGGCGCCGTACGCGCTCGCTGCGCCGAACGCCACCCCCGTCCCGGCACCGGTCCCCATCGTGCCGGTTCCCGTCCCCGCGCCGAGCTACTGCTGGCTGGACGTCCGGCTCTTCAATACCTTGAGACTCGGCCCCGTTCCCTTCTGTCGCCGCCACCTGCGCTACCGGCCCGGGGCGCTGGAGTGCTACCAGTTCCTCGATCAGGTCTGCGCCACCTTCGTGCCGAGCAGCGGCTGGGTGCAGAGCCGCAGCTCGATCTCGACCCAGGTGATCGCCTGTCCCGACGGCCCCGATCCACCGGTCTGCCGCGCGCTCGACATTCCCGCGCTGCCTTGACGGCTTCGGAGCGCGGGATCATGCTTGCGGAGGAGACGCTGGGGGAGCCGCTCGGACCGGCGGCTGAGAAGGCAGGAGGGGACCTGCCGACCCCTCGAACCTGATCCGGGTCATGCCGGCGGAGGGAAGCGCGATGACACAGCTCGAATCGGCCCGTCGCGGGATCGTCACTCCCGAGATGCGGCGTGTGGCGCAGCGCGAAGGCGTGGCGGCGGGGTTCGTGGCGGCCGAGGTGGCGCGCGGCCGCCTGGTGATCCCCGCCAACCAGCGCCATCTGGCCGGCAGCGGCGGCGAGCCACCGCTTGCGGCTGCCGCCGACCAGGAGACGTCCCCCGCCCCCGCGGTCGGCCATCCCGGGGCGACCGGAGAGGCGCGCCTCTGGGTCAACCAGACCGTGGCGCAGCGCTCGGCGTCGATCGCTGACGCCGGACGCACTGCGCGGCGAGCGCGCGCCGAAGCGCCTCGACCCCACCGGCATCGGCCGCATGATCACCACCAAGATCAACGCCAACATCGGCGCCTCGCCGGTGTCGAGCAGCGTCGACGAGGAGGTCGAGAAGCTGCGCTGGGCGCAGCGCTACGGCGCCGACACGCTGATGGACCTGTCCACCGGCGGCGACCTCGACGACTGCCGCCAGGCGATCATCGATCACAGCACCGATCCCGATCGGCACCGTGCCGATCTACAGCATGATCGTCGGCCGCCGCATCGAGGACCTGAGCTACGACGTCATCCTGCGAGAGATCGAGCGCCAGGCCCAGCAGGGCGTCGACTACTTCACCATCCACGCCGGCGTGCTGCGCGAGCACCTGCCGCTGATCGCGACCGCGCGTCACCGGCATCGTCTCGCGCGGCGGCTCGCTGCTGGCGAAGTGGATGATCCACCACGGCAAGCAGAACCCGATGTACGAGCTGTTCGACGAGATCAGCGCCATCATGCGCGAGTACGACGTCACCTACTCGCTCGGCGACGGCCTGCGGCCGGGCTGCCTGGCCGACGCCACCGACGCGGCGCAGCTCGCCGAGCTGCACACGCTGGGCGAGCTGGTGCAGCGCGCGCGCGACGCCGGCGTGCAGGCGATGGTCGAGGGACCGGGCCACGTGCCGCTCGACCAGATCGCCTTCAACATGCAGCTCGCAGCAGCGAGCTGTGCGACGACGCGCCGTTCTACGTGCTCGGGCCGCTGGTCACCGACGTCTTCCCCGGCTACGACCACATCACCAGCGCCATCGGCGCCACCGAGGCGGCGCGCGCCGGCGCCGCCATGCTGTGCTACGTCACGCCGAAGGAGCACGTCGGCCTGCCCAAGGCCGCAGGACGTCAAGGCCGGCTGCATCGCCTACAAGATCGCCGCGCACGCCGGCGACATCGCGCGCGGCATCGCCGGCGCGCGGCAGTGGGACGACGACCTGTCGCGGGCCCGCGCCGCGCTCAACTGGCCGCAGCAGTTCGAGCTCGCCTTCGACGGCGAGACGGCGCGCGCGCTGCACGACGAGGACCTCGAGGTCGACACCGACTTCTGCGCCATGTGCGGCCACGACTGGTGCAGCATGCGCATCTCGAAGGAGATCGAGGGCTTCGCCAGCGGCAAGGACCCGGCCTTCCAGCCCGAGCGCAGCGCGCCGTGCGCAGCCCCGGCGTGAGCGACGCCGGCCGCGAGCTGCTGCGGCGCCGCGCCGACGCGCTGCCGGTGGTCGAGGGCAAGCACGCCTGCCACAGCGATCACGTTCCCGACGGCGAGCGGGCCCGGGTGGTCCAGGTGGAGCTGGGCGCGAAGGGGTGAGCGGCCGGCCGTTGTCCTCGGTCGCGCGTGGCCGACGAGGAGGGTCGCCGTGACGCTCCGGTCCGACGCCATGCGCGCGCACCCCGGGTTCCCCTGGCTCGAGGGCGGGGATGTGCCGGCGGTCCGTGCCTTCCTGGCCGCCCGCGGCTGGCTCGAGCCGGACGAGGCCGTGCTCGACTGTACGCGTGCCGGCGAGGGCAACATGAACCTCACGCTGCGGGTGCACACCGATCGACGCTCGGTGGTGCTCAAGCAGGCGCGCCCGTGGGTGGAGAAGTACGACCACATCGAGGCGCCCTGGGAGCGCAGCCTCTCGGAGCGATGGTTCTACGAGCGCGTGGCCACGATTCCCGGCGTCGCGGGATCCGTGCCGCGGCTCCTCGCCAGCGATCCGGCCGCCCGCGCCCTGCTGCTCGAGGACCTCCGCGACGCGAGCGATCTCACCGGCCTCTACGCCGGCGGGCGCCTGGAGCCGGAGGAGGCGGACCGGCTCGCGCTCGTCCTGCGCGCGCTGCACGACGGTACTGCCGATGACCCGATCCGGCCGGACTTCAATCGCTCGATGCGCGCTCTCAACCACGCGCACTGCTTCGTCGTGCCGCTCGATCCCACGAGCGGGCTGCCGCTCGATCGTTTCGAGCCCGGCCTCGCCGCGGCGGCGGCCGCGCTCGCTCGCGACGCCGGGTTCCGCGCCGTGGCGGCGCGCACCGGCGAGCGCTACCGCACCGTTCTCGGCCCCCTCGTCCACGGCGACTACTTTCCCGGCAGCTGGCTGCGCTCCGCCGCCGGCATCCGGGTCATCGATCCCGAGTTCTGCTTCCAGGGCGAGCGCGAGATCGACGTCGGCTGCGCACTCGCCCACCTCGTCCTGGCGCGCCAGGCGCCCCTCGCGGCGCGCCGTTTCCTGGACGCCTACGAGGCGAGGGGCGCGGCGTGTGATCTCGCATCGGTGGCGCGCTATGCGGCGATGGAGATCGTGCGTCGCCTGATCGGGGTGGCGCAGCTTCCGATCTCTCCGACGCGGGGCTGGCGTGGCGCCCTCCTCTCTCGCGCCCGCGAGGCGGCGCTCGGAGGAAGCCTGGCGCCGCTCTGGGGGCCGGCGTGACGGCGGCACCGGTGCTCGGGGGCACGCGCTGTGTCGTCACCGGCGCGAACGCGGGCATCGGCCTGGAGATCGCGACCGCGCTCGCGCGGGACGGAGCGGACGTGACGCTGGTCTGCCGCAGCCCCGAGCGCGGCGCGGTCGCCGCGGCGGCGATCCGTGACGCGACCGGCAACCGGCGGGTCACGCTGGCGGTCTGCGACCTCGCCGAGCCGCGGGACGTGCGGGCCTGCTGCGAGACCCTGCGCGCCGCCGACCGCCGCATCGACGTGCTGGTCAACAACGCGGGGGTCTACGCACCCCGGCGGCGCCTGACCCCCGCCGGCCGGGAGCAGATGCTCGCGGTGAACCACCTGGGGCCGTTCCTGATGACCAACCTCCTGCTCGATCGCCTCGACGGAGGCCGGGTGATCACCACCTCGTCGGCGGCGCACGCCATGGCCCGGCTGGATCTGAACGATCTCGACGCCGCCCGCCGCTTCTCGGCCATGCGGCAGTACGGGGTCACGAAGCTCGCCAACATCCTCTTCACGCGCGAGCTGGCGCGGCGCGGGCGCGATCGCGGCATCGTCGCCACCTGCTTTCATCCCGGCGCCGTCGGCTCCGAGTTCGGACAGGACGACCCCGGATTCCTGAACCTCGCAATGCGGCTGGTGAAGCGGTTCCTGCGCACCCCGACGCAGGGCGCCGACACCGGCATCTGGCTGGCCACGGCACCCGAGGCGGGATCGCTGTCCGGACAGTACGTCGTCGATCGGCGCGTGCGAACGCCGCGAGGTCAGGGGACGGACGATGCCCTGGCCGCCGCGCTGTGGGACGCCAGCGCGCGGCTCGTCGGCCTGGAAGCCTCGTAGGCTGCCGCGGGGCGGGGCCCGGCGCCGCGAACCACGTCAGCGGTTCAGCGAACCGGGCCCGTGCTCTTTCGCAGCAGCAGCTCCGCGCTGCCCGCGATCAGGAGATCGGGGAACGCTCCCACCTGCAGGTAGCCGTGACGCGAGTAGAAGCGGCGCGCGCCGTGGTTGAAGTCCGACACGCACACGAAGAAGTTGCGCGCTCGAGCGAAGACGATCGACTCGAGGTGTGCCAGCAGCGCGGCCCCGAGTCCCCGGCCGCGCGCGCTCGCGGCGACGGCGAAGAGCTCCAGGTAGTCGCCCGCGAGGAAGCGCGGACGCACCAGCGCGACGCCCGCGACGCTGCCGTCCGCGATCGGAACGAATCCCTCGCGTCCTTCGAGCGGCGTGGCGAGCACGCGATCCCAGTCTGCCGGGGTGTAGCCGAGGCGGCGCCATGGATCGCTGTCGAGCAGCGCCACCACCGCGGAACGATCGTCCGCCGCGAAGGGCCGGATGACGACGTCAGCCGCCGCCGGCATGCCGGCATCCCTGGAGGAGCTGGCTCACGGTGAGCGGCTCGAGCCCGCGCGCGGGCAGCAGCTCCGTCACCAGGGTCTCGACGACCTGGCGCGTGTGGGCGCCCTTGCCGTTGGCGTGGAAGATGACGATGCTGCCGTCGCGGACGCCGGCGCGCAGCGTGCGCAGGATGTCGGCGGCGCTGAGGTGTGGGTCGGGGTCGCCAGAGACCACCGACCATTGCACGAGCTTGAGGCCGAGGTCGGCGACCACCTCGAGCGTGCGCTCGTCGAACTCGCCGTAGGGAGCGCGGACGAGCGTGGGGCTGTAGCCAAACTCGGACTCGAGGAGGTCTACCGGCCCGATGATCTCGTCGCGCTGGGCGGCTACGGCCAGCTTCGGAAGGTGGCGGTGGAGCATGCCGTGGGTTTCCAGCTCGAAGAGCGGTCGATGCGCCAGCAGCTCGCGCACCTCGTCACCGTGGCGCTCGATCCAGCGCCCCGAGGCGAAGAACGTCGCCGGGACGTGTCGCTGCTCGAGCAGGGTGATGAGCGCGCGGTCCCATCCCGAGCCCTCGCGCACCGGGCACAGGTCGAAGGTCAGCGCGACCTCGTGGCACCCCTCGGGCCCGCGGTTGACGACCGGGGCGAGCGGCATCGCAGCCGACATGCTGGCCGCGAGCGTTGCGAGGAAGAGGCCGATGAGCGTCCGGCGCACGGGCTCGTGCTATGCCCGAGCGCCCGGGGGGCGTGCAAACGCGGCCGGTTGCTCGGGCATCGCCAGCGTATAGAGTTTTCACATGGCGACGAATCCGGACGGCTTCGGCACCCGCGGCACGCTCGAGGTAGGCGGCGTGGGCTACGCGCTGCACCGGCTCGACGCGCTCGCCGGTCGCGTCGAGCGGCTGCCGTTCTCGCTCCGCGTACTGCTCGAGAACCTCCTCCGCCGCGAGGACGGTCGCTCCGTGACGCGCGATCACGTCGAGGCGGTGCTGAGCTGGGACCCGACGCGGCAGCCCGACCGCGAGATCCCGTTCATGCCCGCGCGTGTGATCCTGCAGGACTTCACGGGCGTGCCCTGCGTCGTCGACCTCGCCGCGATGCGCGACGCCATGCAGCGCCTGGGCGGTGACCCGAAGCGCATCAACCCGCTGCAGCCGGTCGATCTGGTCATCGATCACTCGGTGCAGGTCGACCTCTTCGGAACGCGGGAGGCGTTCGGCAAGAACGTCGAGATCGAGTACCAGCGCAACCGCGAGCGCTACGCGTTCCTGCGCTGGGGGCAGCGGGCGTTCAGCGACTTCCGCGTCGTGCCGCCGGGCACCGGCATCGTGCACCAGGTGAACCTGGAGTACCTCGCCCCCGTGGTCGCGAGCCGGGGCTCGAACGGCCAGGCGATGCTGTTCCCCGACACCGTGCTGGGCACCGACTCGCACACCACCATGATCAACGGCCTCGGCGTGGTGGGCTGGGGCGTGGGCGGCATCGAGGCCGAGGCCGCGATGCTCGGGCAGCCGACGGTGATGCTGGTGCCGCAGGTGGTCGGCTTCCGCCTCGACGGCACGCTCGCTCCCGGCGCCACTGCCACGGACGTCGTGCTCACCGTCACGGAGATCCTGCGCAAGCGGGGAGTGGTGGGGAAGTTCGTCGAGTTCTTCGGGCCCGGGCTGGCCAGCCTCTCCCTCGCCGACCGCGCCACGATCGCCAACATGGCGCCGGAGTACGGCGCCACCATCGGCTTCTTCCCGGTCGACGACGTGACGCTGGCCTATCTGCGCCTCACCGGTCGCGATGCGAAGCACGTCGGGATCGTCGAGGCGTACTCGAAGGCACAGGGGCTCTTCCGCACCGAGAGCACGCCGGAGCCGGAGTTCAGCGACACGCTCGCACTCGACCTCGGCACGGTCGAGCCCAGCCTCGCAGGGCCCAAGCGCCCGCAGGACCGCGTGCCGCTGCGCACCACGAAGGCGGCGTGGAAATCCGCGCTCGCCGACTACCTGGCGGGAAAGGCCGATGCCGCGGACACGGCCGTGCCGATCGAGATGGGCGGCCAGCGCGGCGAGCTCAAGCACGGGTCGGTGGTGATCGCGGCGATCACGAGCTGCACCAACACCTCGAACCCGTCGGTGATGCTGGGCGCGGGCCTCCTGGCACGCAAGGCCAACGCGCGCGGGCTCACCGTCAAGCCCTGGGTCAAGACGAGCCTGGCGCCGGGCTCCAAGGTGGTGACGCGCTATCTCCAGGACGCCGGCCTGATGGGCGATCTCGAGCAGCTCGGCTTCAACCTCGTCGGCTACGGCTGTACGACCTGCATCGGCAACTCCGGTCCCGTACCCGAGCCCGTGGCGCGGGCCATCGAGAGCGGCGACCTCGTCGTCGCGGCGGTGCTCTCGGGCAACCGGAACTTCGAGGGCCGGGTGAACCCGCTCACGCGCGCCAACTACCTCGGCTCGCCGCCGCTCGTCGTCGCCTATGCGCTCGCGGGCACCATGGACTTCGACCCGGCGAACGATCCCATCGGGACCGATCCGCAGGGAAAGCCGGTGTTCTTCCGCGACATCTGGCCGACGCCCGAGGAGATCACCACGGCGCTGCGCGCCGTGTCCGCCGAGCGCTTCCGCGAGGAGTACGGCCGGGTGTTCGACGGCGACGCGCGCTGGCAGGGCATGCCGGCGCCGGCCGGTGACCTTTACGCCTGGGACGGGGCCTCCACCTACATCAAGTCTCCGCCCTTCTTCGAGACCATGACGCGCGAGATACCGCCGGTGGCGGATGTGCGCGGCGCGCGCGTGCTGGCGCTGCTCGGCGACTCGATCACCACCGACCACATCTCGCCCGCCGGATCGATCAAGTCGGACAGCCCGGCCGGCACCTACCTGATCGGCCTCGGGGTTCAGCCGAAGGATTTCAACTCCTACGGCGCCCGGCGTGGAAACCACGAGGTCATGCTGCGGGGCACCTTCGCCAACATCCGCTTGAGGAACCTGCTCGTGCCCGGCGTCGAGGGCGGCGTCACCGTCCATCTGCCGTCGGGCGACCGCGCGTCGATCTACGACGCGGCCGTGCGCTACGCCCGCGAGCGCGTGCCGCTCGTGGTGCTTGCCGGCAAGGAGTACGGCACCGGCTCCTCGCGCGACTGGGCTGCGAAGGGCACCCTGCTGCTCGGCGTGCGGGTGGTGATCGCCGAGAGCTTCGAGCGCATCCACCGCAGCAATCTCGTGGGCATGGGCGTGATGCCGCTCGAGTTCCCGGCGGGGCAGAGCGCGAAGTCACTCGGTCTCACCGGGCGGGAGACGTTCGACGTCGAGGGGCTCGCGTCGGACCTGAAGCCCGGCAAGCGCGTCACCGTGCGCGCGACGTCGCCGGAGGGGAAGGCCACCGAGTTCCAGGCCGTCGCGCGCGTCGATACGCCGGACGACGTCGAGTACTACCGCCACGGCGGCCTGCTCCCGTACGTGCTCCGCGGCCTCCTGGCGCCGGACGAGGTCTAGACGCCGTCGGTCGGCCTACTGGCAGGCGCAGTCGAACCCGCAGGCGCCGGCTTTCGGAACGCCACCACAGGTCATGCCGGAGGGGCAGGTGCCCCACTGACAGAAGTTGCTCGTCAGGCCGCTCAGCCCCGGGTCGCCGCACGGGATGGTGGTGCCGGAGCAGGCACACGTCGTCCCTGTCGTCACGCAGGTCATGCCCAGCGGACAGAGGGCAGGGGGGCCCCCGCAGATGTTGACGCCGCAATAGAAAGCGGTCGCCGGTGGGCAGGACGACGTGGTGGTGGTCGTCGTGGTCGTGGAGGTCGGCGCAGGGCAGCTCGGGCCGCCGCCGGGCGATGAACAGGCATCACAACAGCTCGTGCAGGTTCCCGCGATGCCCTGCTTCGCCGTGCAGTGCGCGGCGTCCTTCTTGATCGTGCACTTCGTTCCCTTACTCGTCGTACGGCAGCAGGTCACGGCCTGCGGCTTGCCGCAAATCGAATGAGACGCGCACTTCTTGACCGAGCCGGCGCAGCGCCTGTTGGCGAGGACCGTGTTCGCTTGCTGCGCGGCGCAGCTCACGTAGGCGCCGTGGGTCAGCGCGCCCGCGCAATCACAGTTGGCGGCAATCGCCGCCCGCGCGTTGGCGACGTCGGACTTGTCGGGCTCCGTGGTCGGGTCGCACTTGGCATGGCTGGCGACGGCACTCGCGAGGAGCGCGAGCAGCGCCATCGGTGCCGCACGGTGAGCTCTCCGGGCGGGCGACTGGACCATGTGGCGCCTCCTTCGCCCGCTCGACGGACCGCGGGCCGTTCAGACCTACCGTCAGAGTCCCATCGTCGTGCATCCGGCGTCAATCGAAACGGCGCGGTCACGCGTACCCGAGGAGATGTGAGGCGGGACGCTCCGCCGCTTGACCCCGCCGTCTTTCTGAAGAAGGACTCGGCCAGGACGCACGATGGCCGTCGATCCACCGCTTCGCGACCTCCTCGCGGTCGCCCAGGAGGCCGCCTGGGTGGGCGGCCGGCGGACGCTCGCCTACTTCGGCACCGGCACGGCGGCGACGGAGTGGAAGCCGGATCGAACCCCGGTGACGCTCGCCGACCGCGAGGCCGAGGGACTCATCCGCGGCGTCATCGCGCGCGCGTTCCCGGATCACGCCGTCCTGGGAGAGGAGGAGGGCGAGGCCGCGGGCGTGGCACCGGTGCGCTGGATCGTGGACCCGCTCGACGGCACGCGTACCTTCCTTCGCGGCGTGCCGCTCTATGGCACGCTCGTCGGCGTCGAGGTGCGCGGCGAGCCGGTGGTGGGGGTAGCCTATCTGCCCGCGCTCGACGAGATGGTTGCCGCCGCGCGCGGCGGCGGCTGCACCTGGAACGGCCGGCCGTGTCGGGTCTCGGGCGCGCCGCGCCTGGAAGACGCGCTGGCGGTGGTCACCGACGAGCGCTCGGCCCGCGCTCGCTCGGGCGCCTGGGATCGGCTCGTCGGCGGCACCGCCATGCAGCGGACGTGGGCCGACTGCTACGGCTATGTCCTCGTCGCCACCGGGCGCGCGGAGATCGCGCTCGATCCGGTGGTCAACGTCTGGGACTGCGCGGCGCTGCTCCCGATCGTCGAGGAGGCCGGCGGGCGGTTCACGGACTGGGCTGGCCGCCGGACCGTCAACGGCGGCGACGCGGTGGCGACGAACGGAGCGCTGCACGACCGGGTGCTGGAGCTTCTGCGGGACGAGGGCTGATCGGCGGTTTGACGACGTCGGCCGTCATCACCTAGAGAACGCCGCCATGTGGCGGCGACTGCGTGACGCGATGACGGCCGGGCTGCTCGGTGGATTCATCCTCGTGGAGCCCCCGGTGGCCCCTGACACGAGCGGCAAGTACACGGCGGACACCGCGCGGCCGGTCGTGCAGTGGACCTTCGTGTCGGCATTCGACAGCCAGGCGAAGTGTGACGACAGGCGCGCCGTGCGTCTCGCCAATGCAGAGTCCGATCTCGGGGTCAGCGCCGAGACCGACCTGGCGGGCAGCAAGCTCGGCGCCGTCTGGGATGCACGCCGGGCCTCCCGCTGCGTGGCCGACACGGTCTTCTTCCCCGAGAAGGCGGGGAAGCAGTAGGTCGGGCTCGAGGAGTGTTCGACGGCACCGGTCGTCGATCCGCCGGTGTGCCAGAGGGCACGCCCGGGGATTTGCGTGGCGGGCGCCGACGTCCATAGTCGCGTGCGGTTACGGTTGGGCTGCGCGGCGCCCGCGGGCGAGTGGACGACGATGATCCCCCTCTCTCCCTGCCGCCTCTCGGGCGCCGCGCGATGCCACCGGCAGCGACAGTCGGGGCGGCGGACGAAGCCCATTCGACGATCGCGTTGACGCCGCACCGAGGCCGCCCGTACGACTTCGCTCATGAAGCACCTCACGGCCCCCGGAGGGGTCGCCTGACCGCCTTCCGCCGCTGGGGCGATGTCGTGGTCCGCCATCCGCTCCCGCTCTGCCTGGGCGTGCTCGCCGTCACCGCGGTCCTCGGGCTGGGCGCGCTTCGCCTGCGCCTGAGCATCCGCGAGGAGGATCAGCTTCCGCAGGGCCACCCCTACGTTCGGATCTACAACCGCATCAACGAGACCTTCGGAGGCGGCGCGGCCGTCGTCGTCGGCGTCATCCCGCATGGCGGAGACGTCTTCACGCCGGCGACGCTGGCCAAGGTGGCGCGCATCACGGCCGGGCTCGAGGCCCTGCCCGAGCTCGCCGGGCGGGGATCCGTGTGGAGCCTCGCTTCCGAGCGCGCCAAGCGTCTCGGGATGCAGGATGGTGACCTCGACGTCCGCCCGCTGATGCCGTCGGTGCCGACCGACGCCGACGGCATCGCGCGCCTGCGCGAGGACGTCTTCGCCGATCGCCGCTTCGTCGGGACCCTGGTGTCCGCCGATGGCGGTGCGGCGGCGGTGGTCGCGGACTTCCCCACCGCCGCGCAGGGACCCGCGCTGCAGCGGAAGCTGGAAGCGATCGTGGGGCGGGAGCGTGACGCGGACACCGACGTCGTCCTCGCCGGGGGGCCCGTCATCGTCGCGGCGCTCGACCGAGCCGCGGCGCAGATGGCGATCCTCTTTCCCATCGCGGTCCTCGTCATCGCCATGGTGCACTACGAGGCCTTCCGTACCGTGCAGGCCATGGTGCTGCCGCTGGTCACCGCGCTCCTGAGCGTGGCCTGCGCGCTCGGCTTCATGGGCTGGCTCGGCCTGCCGCTCGACACCTGGAGCGCCGTCACGCCGGTGGCGATCCTGGCCGTGGCGGCCGGTCATGCCGTGCAGATCCTCAAGCGCTACTACGAGGAGTACGCCCGGCTGGGCGACAACCGTGCGGCCATCGTGTCGTCGATCGCTCGCGTCGGGCCGGTGATGGTCACGGCCGGCCTGATCGCCGCCGCGGGCTTCGCCTCGCTCGCCACCTTCGAGGTGAACAGCATCCGCGTCTTCGGCCTCCTGATGGCGGCCGGTATCGTCAGCGCACTCGCCATCGAGATGACGTTCATCCCGGCGGTGCGAGCCCTGATGTCTCCCCCGCGCGCCGCTGCGGGCCACGGAGAGGCCGACGGTCGCTGGCTCACGACGGCGCTGCGCCGCATCGCCGGGATCGTGCTGCGACGGCCGCGTACCGTCCTCGTCGCCGCGGTGCTTCTGCTCGCCGTCGCCCTGCCCGGAGCCCGGCACCTGCGCGTCGACAACAGCTTCCGCGGGCTGTTCCCGGTGAGTGGCACGATCCGGCGCGACGACGCGGTCATCAACGCCCGCCTGGCGGGCACGTCCACCCTGCGTTTGCTGGTGGAAGGCGACTCCGACGGGGTGCTGGAAGAGCCCGAGGTCCTGCGTGCCGTCGACGACCTGCAGGGTTTCCTCGAGCGTTTCCCGGAGGTGGGACGGACGGTGTCGGTCGTGGACTATTTGAAGCAGATGGACCGGGTCATGCGCGGGACGGACGGGATGGGCGCCGCGGTGCCGGCCACGCGACGCCTCGTGGGACAGTATCTCTTCCTCTACTCGCTCTCCGGCCCGGACGATCTGAGCGGCCTGGTCGACGCCGGCTATCGCCGTGGCGCGATCCTCGCGTACACCAAATCGGACGAGACGGCCTTCGCCGAGCGCTTGTTCGCCCAGACGAGCGCCTTCGCGGCGGCGCGCTTTCGCGGCCTACCGGTGCGGGTCGAGATCGCGGGCGGGTCGCTCGGCGCGCAGACCGCGCTCAACGACGTCGTGGTGCGGGAGAAGATCCGCAACATCGTCCAGGTGGCGTTGATCATCTTCCTGCTCTCGGCGATCGCACTGCGCTCGCTGGTGGGTGCGGTCTTCGTGCTCGTGCCGCTCGCCGTCGCGCTCGGCATCACGGTGGGGACCATGGGGTGGACGGGCGTCTGGCTCAGCATGTCCACCTCCGCCGTGATGGCGATGGGCGTCAGCATCGGCGCCGATTTCGCCATCTACCTGATCTTCCGGCTGCGCGAGGAGCTTGCGAATGCCCCGCTCGCCGAGGGCGTGCAACGCGCGCTCGTCACCTCGGGCACGGCGATCTTCTTCGTCTCGTCGGCGGTCGCGCTCGGCTACCTCGTGCTCGCGTGCTCGGGCTTCCGGCCCTGGGTTCACCTGGGCGGGCTCACGGCGCTCATGATGGCTCTCGAGTCGCTCGCCTCGGTGACCGTCCTGCCCGCGCTGGTGATGGTGTGCCGGCCGCGTTTCGTCCGCCCCCGGGCGGGCAGCGCCGGGATCGTGGGGACGGCAGCGCCGGTGTCCTTCGTCACCTGAAGGGTTCGTCGTGATCTGGCGAAGTCGATATGCGATTGCCCGATGGGGGGAGCGGTGACGAACCCGCTCGGCCTGCTCGCAGGCGTTCTCTGTGGCTTGGCCGCGGGCGGCTCCAGCGCGCAATGCCCCGTGCTCGCGCCCGTGACGAGCCTCGTGCCCGCGCAACGCGGTCCGGCGTGCGCGGCGGCGTGGGAGGTGAGCGGGACGTCGTTGGCCGGAAGGCGGCCCAGCGCAGCGTGGCGGCTCGTCTGCGAGGATGGGGACCCCTTCTGCGACACCGACGGGGTCGCGAATGGCGCGTGCCGCCTCGCGGTGAACGTGTGCGTAGAGCAGTCGCTCGAGGGCTGCACGTCGGCGGGGGTCCGGTCCCTGCGCATTCCACCAGCCATCCGCCGACGGCTGGCGGGGCTCGTGCTGCCGGCCGTGCCGCCGGCCGGTCCGGCGTGCGGGACGGCCGGGACGCTGACGGTCCCGATACGATCTCGACCGGGGCGCCGGATGGCCGATGTGACGCTGGGGATGAAGTTCCGATCGAGCGCGGGCAACGGGCGCAACCTCATGAACGTGAAGTGCTTGCCTGCCGCCGCGGCGGTTTGCCCGTCGCGCGGGGCGCCGGGCCTGCCCAACGTCGTTCGTCTCGGGATCGCCGCGACCGGGAGCGATCTCGACCTGGGACTCCCGCCGAATCACGCGAGCGCCGCCCTTCCTGGTGGCGCGGCGCTCGCCTTCTGCGTTTCCGGGTGTGATGCCTCGACACGCCCGCGCTGCTCCGGCGTCGGAACGGCCGGATCCGGAACGCTGAACGGAGCCACCTTCGGTCCCCCGCAGCCGATCGTCGGGCCTGGCGTCGGGCTGTGCCTGGTTCACCGCTACGCGTGCCCGCTCATCACCGGAACGTTCGATCTCGACACCGGCGGGGCGGAGATCATGCTGAGCCTCGCGTCGGACGTCTACCTGAGCGGCGACACTGCCGAGCCCTGCCCTCGTTGCGAGTCGGAGCGGGGTGTCGGTTCCATCGGACATTGCTCGTCCTCGGCGCAGTTGCCCGGGGCGTCTTGCCGGGTGGAGGCACAGGAGGCAGTCCCTGGCCAGGCGGCCGCCGGGAACTACAAGCTGTCCAGCGCGTGTCCCCCCGCAGGGGTGCCGAACATGACCCTCGCCCTCGACGTCCCCCTGACCACCGGCGCATCCAGCCTGCCGGTCGGTCCACGTCCTTGCCCGGAGCAGACGGTCGACATCGGGTGCGGCGGCGGCTCCTGCAACGCCGCGTGCACCGGGAGCGCGTGCGTCGCGCTCGACGCGGAGGGCCGCTGCGTCACCGCCAGCGGCGGGATAGGGCAGGAGTGCTGCTCAAACGCCACGGCAACCGAGTGTTTTCCTGCCGACCGGGCGATCACGCGGACCGGCGTTCCGGCGGTTCCGCAGCCTGCCTGGCCGGCTCCGGCCGATCAGCGCACGGCGACGGGTATGGTTCTCGCCGGGACCTTCTGCGCGAGGTCGACCGGGTTGCCCCTCTTCCCCGGCGCTCCGAACCCCGCCGGACCCGGCACTCTCACCCTTCCAGTCGAGTCACTCATCGTCCAGTGAGCCGCCCGACCTAGCCGATTGCGAAGTGCCGGGCCGCGTTCCCTCCCAGGTACGCGCCGACGGTCGGCTGCGCCACCTGGTGCTTCGCCAGCATCGCCCGCGTCTCCTCCAGGGTGCCGGTGTCGTGCCGCGGATAGCGTGACCCCCATGCCGCGACCTCGCCGAAGACGTCCGGCATGCGCGCGACCGGCTCCTCCCAGGCGTCGAAGCTGAGCAGCGATGGCCGGGCGAAGAAGACGTCCTCGGGCTCGAGGCTGACGTCGCGAATGCCGGAGAAGAGCCACAGGTAGGTCTCCGACTTCTCCAGCGTCAGCGGCACCCAGCTCGCGCCGGCGCCGACGAAGGCGAGGCGCAGCCGCGGGAAGCGCTCGAGGTGGCCGTAGAAGCACATGGCCGTCAGCAGCGTCGCGCTGTCCATGAACGGCGCGACCGCCTCGGCGATGCCGTGTCCGATGCGCAGGTTCCCGGCGACGCGCTCCACGAACGGCCCCGAGGCGGTCCACTCGGGATTGGTGCTGCCGGGAGACGGCAGCACGCAGGCCGCGACGTCGAGGGCCTCCAGCCGTTCCCACACCGCATCGTACGAGGGATGGTTGGGGTAGCGGCCCTGGAAGAACGACGGTCGAACGACGACGACGCGGACACCGAGCTCGAGGACGCGATCGAGCTCGCGCAGCGCGAACGTGGGCGCCTGCATGGGGAGCACGGCCACGGGCACCAGGCGGCGGCGGGCGGCGGACGTGAAGTCGAGGAGCCAGTCATTGTAGGCGCGCGCCAGGGCCCACGCGACGTCGGGGTTCTCGACCAGCGGGAAGTGCTCTCCGAAGAGCGTCGGGAAGAGCAGCGCGCGATCCACCCCCATCGCGTCCATGTCGCCGATCCGGGCGACGGGATCGAACGAGCCCGGCGTGATGGCGTGGCGCACGTCGGGGTCGAGGGCGCCGACGTCGTCGGGCGTCATGCCCGGTAGCCAGCAGGCATGCCGGTTGATGCCGCTCCGCCGCAGGGAGCGGACCGGCCGGCCGTTCAGGATCGTGGTCTCGATGCCGTGCGCATCCACGTCGTGCCAGAAGGCGCTGCGAGCGGCGATGCGGTAGTCCTTGTCGAGAAAGCGGTCCCAGATCGCCGCCGGCTCGTAGACGTGACTCTGGACGTCGATGATCATCGCTCCGTCCTCAGTAGGGTCGCAGGGCCTGGAGCAGGAGGCGCGGGTCGAGCTTCGCCAGCTCGAAGCTGGTGATCCCGTGTGCGCGCGGATCGGCCTCGACGGCGGCCCACTGCTCGAGCTCGTCGCCGCGCGGGAACCAGTCCGGCCGCTCGAGCGGAGCGGGCTCGCGCTCGACGAAGAGCTTCCCCTCGATGCCGTACATGCGGCGCGCGTTGCCGCCGAGCAGCTTCGCCTGCACCGCCTCCGGCACGCCGACCGCGCGCATCTCGCGCATGGCGCTCCAGGAGTCGGCGCCGTCGTGGTGATAGGCGTCGCTCGACCACAGCCCGACGTCCTCGAAGAAATCCCACTGGCGGAATGTCGCCGTCTCGTCCGACTCGAAAGCGATGAAGCACTGCGCCCGGAAGGCCTCGGACGGCAGGCGGTCGGTCTTCAGCGCGCGCTCGCTGGCATGGCAGCGGAAGAGCCGGTCCCAGTGCGGCAGGAGCTGCGGCAGCCAGCTCGAGTTCGACTCGAAGATGGCCATGCGGAGCTTCGGGTAGAGGTCGAGCATGCCGGAGAGCAGCACCTGCGAGAGCCACACGACGGCCTCGTAGATGAAGCTCATGGTCTGGACGTCGACCATGCGCCCGCCGACGTGCCCCTGACCGGCACGGCCGACGAGATCGCCCGGCGACACCATCGGGATCCCCGGCACGGCGTCGCGCAGCGCGAGCCCGTCCTCGGGCATCATCGCGGGGAAGGTGTGCATGCCGAGCACGAGCCCGGTGTCCTCCATGGTCCGGAAGACGCGGTCCATGGTCGCCGTCGGCGAGCCGGTCGTCATGCTCGGGAAGATGAAGTTGGGATACTTGCCGCGGGCGTCGATGGGTCGGATGAGCGCGACGCGGAAACCGAGCCCGGCGATGCGTTCCATCTCCCGGCACGTGAACGCGGGGCTCTGCAGCGGCAGCCATCCGGCAGGGAAGAGCCGGTCGGGAGCCGCCTTGCAGAAATCGCTCACCCAGTCGTTGTAGGCGCGAGCAAAGGCGTTCGCCGCGTCGACGTTCTCCACGAACGGGAAGTTGGCGACCATCATCGTGGGGATGATCATCACCTGGTCGATCCCCATGAGATCCATGTCACGCAGGCGTGCGTGCGGGTCGTAGGCGCCGCGGTGCTCCACGTAGCCGCGCTGCTCGCCGGTGAGGGGCGACTGCTGGAGGCGGCGCATCACCTTCTTGTTCATCTGCGGGCCGGCGATGCAGATCGGGTTGTAGCCCGGGAAGTCGTACGCGCCGCCGCCGATGGTGATGGTGCGTCCGTTCAGCACCGCCTGCCGGTCGTCCTTCCAGTAGGACTGCCGCACCAGATCGCGCTGCGCCGGATCGAGGTACTCCGTCCAGATGGTGTCCGGGTCGTTGATGTGCGCGTCGCAATCGAAGACGGGGAACGTCTTCGTCATCGGCTCATGACCGTTGCCGTCGTGCATGGCTCCTCCACTCGCAGAGCGCACGCTAGTGCCGGCTCAGGCTCGCGGTCAAGGAGGGGCGGCGGCTCGGTCGCTCCCCGGTGGCCTCGCTGGCGACGGCCTGCTACCCGGGAGGCGTGCCCACTGCGCAGGGACCCGGGCCGCTCGCGCCGGTTCACCGCATCACCATCATCACGGCGTTTCTCGGCGCGCTCGCCTATCTCGGCTGGGAGCTGAACCAGCTCGTCCGGAGCCCGGACCTCGTGTCGCTCCTGCGCACGATCCTCGCGGCGGCCGCTGCCGTCGCCCTGGCCTTCTACCTGCGCAACCTGCGGGCGAGGCTCGAGGCCAAGCTGAGCCCGCCGTCCGGCGACCGTCCCGCGGTCTAGCGGGCGTCGTGGCCTCGCGGCAACGGCGGTTT
Source organism: uncultured delta proteobacterium (assembly GCA_963815115.1). Classification (GTDB taxonomy): domain Bacteria; phylum Desulfobacterota; class Binatia; order DP-6; family DP-6; genus CAVQLX01. The sequence continues at coordinate 148,492 of CAWFFN010000012.1, forward strand.
CATTTTTTTGGAGGCCATGCCAGGGTTGGCGGCCCATGAAAGCCCTCGCCGTCCTTGCCGCTGCGTGCGCGCTCGCCGCGCCGGCCGCCGCCAAGACGATCAGCATCACGATCTCGCAGGCGGTGGAGCTGAAGGGCGACAAGCTCGCCGTGGGCCTCAAGGTGGGGAACTCCGGCGACGAGGCGGCGCTGTCCGTGACCCCGTCGCTGCGGTTCGGCGATCAGGTGGTGCGCGGCAAGGGCAAGGCGAGCCTCGAGCCCGGTGGATCGCTGGACGAAACGCTCGTCCTCCCGGTCGGGACACTCGGCGAGGGCCGCTGGCCGTACCGGATCGCCGTCGACTACACCGACCAGAACCAGTACCCGTTCCAGGCGCTGCAGACGCAGTCCGTGGTGGTGGGGAATCCGCCGCCGGCGAAGGTCGCGGTGCCCGTCGTCAAGAGCGAGGACCTCGCGGGCAACGGCGACCTGTCGGTCACCGTGAAGAACCTCACCGCCGACCCGCACACCGCTCGCGTCTCGGTCTACGTGCCGGAAGGGCTCGAGGCCACGGACCCCACTCGCGAGGTGAGCCTCGAGGGCTGGAAGCAGGCCGACCTCTCGATTCCGCTCACCAACCGGACCGCCCTGGCGGGCAGCCGCTACCCCGTCTTCGTCACGGCGGAGTACGACGATGGGCCCGTGCACCAGGCGGTGGTGGCTCAGGGTCTCGTCTCGGTGGTGGCGGCCGAGTCCTTCTTCACGAGGAACGGCCGGCTGCTGTGGATCGGCGCCGGCGCGCTGATCGTCCTGTGGCTCGGACTCCTGGTGAGGCGCGGCGTCGGTCGATCGGCCGGCGCACGTACCTGAGCCCCGTGTCGCGCCTGAGCCGCATCCTCCGCGCGGCCATCGACGCCGGCGCCGTCGCGGCCGCGGTCGTGTTCACGGCGTCGTACTTTCCGACCAGCGTGATGTTCTCCAACACCATCACGAACGGCGGCGACATGGGGTCGCACTACTACCCCGCGCTCTTCATGCGCGACGTGCTGCTGCCGAAGGGTCAGGTCGAGGGCTGGTGTCCCGGCAACTACTGCGGCTATCCGGTCTTCCAGTTCTACTTCCCCTTCCCGTTTCTCGTCATCGCCCTGCTGTCGCACGTCATCCCGTTCGCCGTCGCCTTCAAGCTCGGCACGGTGCTGGGAACGTTCCTGCTCCCGGTGTGTGCCTACTTCGGGCTGCGCTTGTTGCGCGTGCCGTTCCCCGGTCCCGCCATCGGCTCCCTGGCCACGCTGTGCTTCACCTTCATGGAGGCGAACAGCATGTGGGGCGGGAACATCCCGTCCACGCTCGCCGGCGAGTTCTCCCTCTCGCTCGGGCTCTCGCTCACCGTGCTCTTCTTCGGCGCCCTGCACTACAGCGCCGAGACCAGACGCGGCGTCGCGTGGACCGGGCTCCTGGAAGGGCTGGTGGGCCTGTCGCACGGCTACACGCTGCTCTGGGCCGGCTTCGGGTCGCTCGTCGAGCTGGTCGCGACGCATCACTGGTGGAAGCGCTTCGCCGTCCTCGTCGGGGTCCACACGCTCGCCATTCTCCTGCTCGCGTTCTGGCTGCTCCCGATGATCGCGTACGCGCCGTGGACGACCGCGTACAATCACAGCTGGCCGCTCACGTCGTGGCGCGAGGTGTTCCCGCCCATCCTGTGGCCCGCGGGCGGGGTCGCGGCCGGCACGCTCCTGATCGAGCTCGTTCTCGCCCTCGTGCAGCGGAAGCCGTTTCCGCGCGGGCTCGGCACGCTGTGGGGCGTGATGGGGGTGGCGGCGCTCTTCTACATGGTCGCGCACTCCTTCAACGTCGTGGACATCCGCTTCGTGCCCTTCGTCCAGCTCGGCCTGTGCCTGGCGGCCGGGGCCGGGCTCGGGCACGTGCTCGGCCGGCTGCCCGGACCCGAGGTCTGGCCCGTGGTGGTGGCGTGCGGACTGCTTCCCTTCGTCCAGCGTCACGTCACGTTCATCCCGAGCTGGATCAAGTGGAACTACTCGGGCTTCGAGCAGAAGGTGCCGTGGCCGACGCTGCGCGGGATCGCCGCCAAGCTGCACGGCGACTTCAGGGATCCCCGGGTGGTCTACGAGCATGCCCCCGCGAACGAGGCTCTGGGCACGGTGCGCGCGTTCGAGGATCTGCCGCTGTTCTCCGGCCGCTCCACGCTCGAGGGCCTCTACATGCAGGGCTCTCCGACGTCGCCGTTCGTGTTCTACATCCAGTCGGAGATCTCGGAGGCGCAGTCCTGTCCGTTCCCCGACTGGCACTGCACCCGCTTCGACCTGGACCGCGGCCTCGACCATCTCCGCATGCTCAACGTCTCCCACTTCATCGTCCGCAGCGACGCGGTGAAGAAGGCGGCAGCGAAGCACCCCGGCTTGCAGCACGAGGCCGACGTCGGCCCGTACGTCATCTACCGCATCCTCGGCAACGACGGCCGCTACGCCGTGCCGCTCACGGAGGCGCCGCAGCTGATCCTGGGCAAGGACTGGAAGGACGTCTCGTATCGCTGGTTTCGCAGCGCCCGCCCGGACTCGGTGATCCCGGTCTTCGCGGAGAGCGTGACGCCGGAGGAGCAGGCGCTGTTCGGCGGGACGTCGACCGACCTCCCGGCCGACATGCCGCACCGCTCGCTCGGGCCTCCTGCCGAGCTCACGGAGCACATGGCGGCGCAGGACCGCATCACCATCGACGGGACGCGTCCCGGTCAACCGGTCCTGATCCGCATCTCCTACCACCCGCGCTGGAGGGCGCTCACGGGCGAGAAGATCTGGCTCGCGGGTCCGAGCTTCATGCTGGTCTTCCCGCGCGGCGACCGCGTCGAGCTGGAGTTCGGCAGCGGGCCGCCGGTCGTCCTGGGGCACGTCCTGACCGCGGTCGGACTGCTCGTCTTCCTGCTCGCCGTGCTCCCCAGCCGCCGGAGGCTCGGCGCGCTGCTGGCGGAGACGGGGGGGCGCGTCGGCTCCCTCGCGCCGGCGCGCTGGGTCGTCGAGCCGATCAAGCGCACCGCGGCCTGGGGACCGGGGAGGCGTCGCGCAGCCCTGGCGCTCGCCATCGCGGTCAGCGTGGCGGTGGTCGGATTCGCGACCGTCGTCAAGCGCAAGGTGCCCGCCGATCAGGTCTATCTGAAGGGCCAGGCGCTGTTCAACGCCGGGAAGATGGCGGAAGCGCGGCCGTACTTCCAGGAAGCCCAGCGCATGGCGCCGCTCTCGACGACGGCGATCCATTCGGCATACTTCGAAGGCATCACCTACATCCGCGAGAACAAGTGGAAGGAAGCGGAGGACGTCTTCACGCGGCTGGTCGCTCGCTTCCCGGACGGCCTGAACGCGCCCGAGGCGCAGTACCACGTCGGGCTCTGCCGGCAGCAGCGCGGCGATCGCGCGGGCGCGATCGCGGCCTGGGAGGAGACGCGCACGCGCTTCCCGGACAGCCCGTGGGCGGGGCACGCGAGCGAGCGGCTCGCCGAAATCCGCCGATGAAGGTCGTGTTTCATGCCGACGATTTCGGCCTGACCGCGGCCATCAACGACGGCATCCTCGAAGCCTACGAGCGCGGCGTCCTGCGCAGCACCTCGCTCATCGTGACGGCCGAGGCGGCGGCGCACGGCGTCGCGGCTGCCAGGACGGCTCCCGGGCTGGACGTCGGAGTCCATCTCACCCTGGTCGAGGAGCGTCCCGTGCTTCCGCCCGAGCGCGTCCCGACTCTCGTCGCCGGCGACCGGTTCCTGCCGACCCACGCCGCGGTCGGCGCGCGCTTCCTGACGGGACGCTGGCGGCCCGCGGAGGCACGCGCCGAGCTCGCCGCGCAGCTCGAGCGATTCGCCGCATCGGGCCTCGTGCCGTCTCATCTCGACGGGCACCAGCACCTCCACCTCCTGCCGGGCGTGCTGCCCTTCGTCGTCACCGAGGCGCGACGGCGCGGCATCCGCTTCGTGCGCACGGCGCTCGGGGACGCCGCCTCCCGACCCGCGCAGGCGGTGCGTGCCCTGACCCTGCACGCCACCAACGCCGTGTCGCGGCTCGCGTCGCGCGGCGTGGCTCCGGCGGAGCGCCGCGGCCTGATCCCGTTCCGGACCATCGGGTTCCTGCATGCCGGTGGCGGCATGACGCTCGCGGATCTCCTCGCAGCGCTCGACCGAGTCGGGCGGCGATCGCCGGCCGAGGTCGTCGAGGTGATGCTCCATCCCGGCCGGCGCGACGCCGAGACCGAGCGGCGCTACCGGCACTGGGGATATCGCTGGGAGAACGATCTCGCCCTCCTGCTGGACGCGAGGCTGCCGGATGCCCTCGCGCGGCGCGGAATCGAATGGACGTCCTTCCGCGCCCTCGCGACCGCCAGCGAGCTTCGCTCGTGAGCCTGCCGCATCGGTGCCGTGATGGCTGAGCGCTCGTGGAGCACCCGGAGCTACGTCCCCGCCGATGTGGACGGCATCCTCGCGTTGCGCCGGGCGGTCTTTGGCGACCTCGACCGCGTGCGGCTGAAGCCCGACATCTGGCGCTGGCAGTTCGTCGACAACCCTGCCGGCGCCGGCTACGTCCGGCTCGCCGAGCGCGACGGGACGATCGTGGGTCAGTACGCGGCGATCCCCACCCGCTTCCGGCTGAACGCCGGGGCAGGGGAGGAGCGGATCTTCGCGATGTCCTGCGACACCATGACCCATCCCGACTACCAGCGGCAGGGCATGTTCGTCACGCTGGCCCAGGAGCTCTACGCCGAGCTCGCGGATCAGCACGGGGTGTCCACCGTGTGGGGATTCCCCAACGCCGCCTCGCACCCCGGATTCGTCGGCCGTCTCGGCTGGTTCGACATCCACGTGTTCCCCACCCGCGTGAAACCCATCCGCAGCGCGCCCGTGTTCAAGCGCTACCTCCGCTGGGGCGTGCTCTCCGGGGCGCTGGGCGCGCTCGCCGACCGCGCCTACCAGCTCGCCACCCCTCGTGTCGCGCCGCCTCGGCGCTGCGAGATCCGCCCGCTGGCGTCGTTCGACGAGCGCTTCGACGCCCTCTGGCTGCGCCATCGAGCGCTGGCGCCGATCGTGCAGGTCCGCACCCGCGACCATCTCAACTGGCGCTACTGCGCGGTGCCGGAGTTCGGCTACCGTCCGTTCGCCGTCTTCGTCGGCGGCGCGCTCGAGGGCTACGTCGTGGTCCGCACCCTGACGCTCTTCGATCTTCCCTTCGCGGCCATGGTCGATCTCTTTCCCTGCCCGGTGGTCGACGCCGAGATCACGCGCGAGGTGCTGAGCTTCGCGCAGATCGAGGCGGAGCGCGCGGGCGCGGCGTTCCTGACCGCGTTGCTGCCGCCCGCGCACGCCTCGCATCTCACTCGCTTCGGCTTCCTGAAGGTCCCCGGCTTCCTGAACCTCCGGCCCTGGTATCTCGGCGCGCGCTGCCCGGCGGCCGACCAATCCCTGCTGCGCGACATCGACCACTGGTACGTCACCTATGGCGACGCCGACATCGTCTGACGCCCGCACCCCCTTCACCGTCGGCATCCCGGTGTACAACGAGGAGGCGATCCTGGTCCCCAACACCGAGCGCCTGCTCGCCTACCTCGACCGCTTCGGACGCCAGTACGAGGTGCTCATCGGGTCCAACGGCTCGACCGACTCGACGACGGCGCTCGGCATCGACCTGACCCGGCGCTTCCCGCAGGTCGCGTTCTTCCACGTGCCGGAGCGTGGCGTGGGGCTGGCCTTCCGCGAGTTCATTCGCCAGGCACGCTATCCCCTGCTCGTCTCGGTCGACATGGATCTCTCCATCGACCTCGACTTCGTCAAGCGCGCCCTCACCCTGCTCGAGGATCACGACATCGTCGTCGGCTCGAAGAAGCTCGGGAAGCAGAAGCGGTCGTTCGTGCGGCGCGTCGCGTCCGACACCTTCCTCCGCATTGCCCGCGTGCTGCTCGGCATCGACTACGACGACTACTCGATCGCGGCCAAGGGCTACCGCGTCGAGACCGTGCGCCGCTTCGCGGATCGCATCAACGAGGGCTCGTCGTACGTCATCGAGATGTGCTTCCTCACCAAGCGGGCCGGCGGACGGATCGTCCAGATCCCGGTGGAATGCGAGGACTGGCGCAAGTCGAAGTTCAACCTGGTGCACGAGGCGTTGTACAAGTACACCCATCTCGTCGGGCTCTGGCTGCGCGGGGGGCGATGAGCGACGCGGCGCTCGAGGCCGAGGCTCGCATCTTCGGCCGCTACCTGGTCGGCCGCCCGCCGGAGCCGGCGCTCGTGGCGCGCTACGGCGCGGCTTGCCGGACGCTCTGGCCGTCACCGCCCGGGCCGCGCGACGCGGCCGTGCTGGCGTTCGTGCGGCGGCGTCCCTGGAGCATCGGGCCGCTCGACGCGGCTGCCGCGCTGCTCGACCCCGGCGGTCTCCTGCGCAGCAAGGTGCTGGTGATGAGCGCCCTGCTCGAGGCGACGCCGGCCCACGCGGACGACTTCCTGCCGCGCGCGGCGTCGACCCCGGCACTGCTCTGGCGGCTGGCGGCGTCGGGCGCCGTCGCGGTCGCCCAGGCGGCCGCCGGCGTATTGCTCTATCGGCTCGCCGCCCGCGCGCGCGCATGACCGACGTGATCGTCGTCGGCTCGGGCCCGGGAGGGACCAACGCCGCGGCCCGCCTCGTCGAAGCGGGCCGCAGCGTGCTGATGCTCGACTTCGGGAACCGTGACGCGCGCTATGCCGATCTCGTTCCCGACCGGCCGTTCCTCCAGATCCGCCACGAGGACCGGGAGCAGCATCGCTATCTCCTCGGCGAGACGTTCGAGGGCATCCCCTTCGGCGCCGTACGGGTCGGCGCGCAGCTGACGCCGCCGCGCAGCTATGCCCTGGCCGACGCGCCCGAGCGCATGCCGGTCGACGCGCCGGGCTTCGCGGTCTCGATGAGCCTGGCACGCGGCGGGCTCGGGGTGGCGTGGGGAGCCGGGGTGTTCCCGTTCTCCGACGACGAGCTGCGCGCGATGCATCTCGACCTGGCGACGATGCAGCCGCACTACGACGCCGTCGCGGCGCGCATCGGCGTGGCGGGCGCGCGGGACGACCTGCTGCGCTTCTACCCCCCCAGCCCGGACATGATGCCGGCGCTCGACGCCGACACCAACGGCACGATCGTGCTCGAGCGCTACCTGCGCCAGCGTGCCCGGCTCAACGCCGACGGGTTCTTCCTCGGCCGGCCGCGCATCGCGGTGTGCTCGGAGCCGTTCCGGGGGCGGCTGGCGTACCCCTACTACGACCTCGATTTCTGGTCCGACCCCGGGCGCAGCATCTACCGCCCGATGTGGACCCTGGACGAGCTCGAGCGGAAGCCCGGCTTCACCTATCGGCCGCGCTGCCTCGTTCGCGGCTTCGTGGAGGACGGGGCGGGTGTGCGCGTCGAGGCGACGCACGCCGACACCGGCGCGCGCGAGCGCCACGAGGCGCGGGCCCTCGTGCTCGCGGCCGGGACCTTTGGCACCGCCCGTCTGGTCCTGCGCTCGCTCGAGCGCTACGACACGCCGGTGCCGCTGGTCTCGAACCCCTACACGTACGTGCCGACGCTGAACCTCGGCATGATCGGGCGGCCGACGCGCGACCCGCGCTCGAGCCAGGGCCAGCTGACGGCAATCCTCGAGCGCCAGGAGCCGTGGCATCGCCTGGTGCAGGCGCAGGTCTTCTCCTATCGCTCGCTCCTGACCTTCAAGCTCATGAAGGAGCTGCCCCTCGCGGCGCGCCAGTCGCGCCGCATGCTCCAGGTTCTCATGCCGTGCTTCGCCATCCTCGGGATTCACCACGAGGACCGGCCGGGCGCCGCCAAGACGTGCACGCTCCGGCGGGGCCCGGGCGACGGTCCGGACACGCTCGCCATCCGCTACCAGCCCAGCGAGGAGGAGGAGCACATGCAGCGGGAGGACGAGAGAGCGCTGCTGCGCTGCTTCCGGCGGCTCGGCTGCCTGCCGCTCAAGCGCATCCGGCCGGGACACGGCTCCAGCATCCACTACGCCGGGACGTTCCCGATCACGGCCGAGGACCGCCCGCTCACCTGCGACCACGACAGCCGGCTGCGCGGCACCCGCGCCGTGTACCTGGCGGACGGCTCGGTCTTTCCCTGGCTGCCGCCGAAGGGCCTCACCTTCAACATCATGGCGAACGCCGATCGCGTCGGTGCCATCGTCGCGGAGCGGCTGCAATGAGTGCCGCCGCGAAGGTGGTCGCCGTGACCGGCGCCTCCGGATTCATCGGCGGCGCACTGTGCCGGATGCTGGCCGGCCGCGGCTGGGAGGTTCGCGCGCTGGTGCGCTCACCGGAGCGCTTCACGGGCGTCCCGGGCGTGCGTCCCGCGCGCTGCGACCTGCCGGACTCGATCGACGAGACGGCGCTCGCCGGTGCGGCGGCCGTCGTGCACTGCGCCTACGCCACGCGCGAGACCGACCTCGAGCGGGCGCGGCGGGTGAACGAGGACGGCACGCGCGTGCTCCTGGAGAGAGCGCGCCGCGCGGGCGCGCGCGTGGTGTTCGTCTCGACGATCGCCGCCGCCGCGGACGCGCCCAGCTACTACGCGCGCAGCAAGCACGCCCTCGAGGAGCTCTTCGACCCGGCGCGCGACGCGATCGTGCGTCCCGGCCTGGTGATCGGCCCGGGCGGCCACGGGCTCTTCCAGCAGCTGCTCGACAACATGCGCCGGCTGCGCGTCGTTCCGCTGTTCGGCGGGGGCCGCCAGCCCCTGCAGACCGTGCACGTGGACGATCTGTGCGAGGCCATCATCCGCGTCCTGGAGCGCGACCTGAGCGGCGCCTACAACGTCGCGGAGCCGGATCCGCCGACGCTCGGTGCGTTCCTGCGCACGATGGCGGCGAGGCTCGGCATCCGCTGCGTGTTCGTGCCGCTGCCGTTCGCGCCCGTCCTCGCCGGCGTGCGGGCGCTGGAGGGGATGCGCGTGCCGTTTCCTCTCAGGTCGGAGAGCCTCCTCGGGTTGCAAGGGCTGCGGCGCGTCGCCGTCGACGACGATCTCCGCCGCCTCGGACTCCGGGTGCGTCCCGCGGCGGAGAGCCTCGCTTCGGTGGATTGAAGGGCGGAGCTGGGCTCAACCCTCGTGCCCGAGGCAGCCGGGCATGAGCTGGAGCTGGAGCGTATCGACCTGGTGCAGGTGCGCCACCGCGAGGTAGTCCCCCTGCGCGGCGAGCGCCGAGGTGCCGGTCGTCCCGAGCGCCAGGAGCTTGGTCAGGTTCTCCCGCACGAGCAGCTTTCCGGTCTCGTCCTGGATCGAGAGCCGTGCCGCCTGCGGCGAGAGCGTCGCGACCCATCCGTTCCCCACGGCGATCGGTGAGCAGTCGCCCAGCCGGACTCCCCAGCCAGGCGACACCACCGCCGGGAAGCGCCGCACGATCGTTCCCGAGCCGGTATCGAGGACCTGGATCTCCTGCTCGGCCGAGGCGAGGAAGAGCAGGTCCCCGCTGGCGGCGATCCCCGTCCATGCGCCTTCCGGCAGGGGCCACGGGGGCGCGGGAGCGGCGCTCAGCCGGCCGCTGAGAGCGTCGACGGCCCACCAGGTATCGCGCGCGAACGCGGCGCATGCGTGTCCGATGCTGTCGGGCAGTGCCGGCACCTGCGTGCGGGCGGCCAGAGCCCCCTTCCCGATGCGCGTCTCGCCGCCATGACGGTCGAGCAGCCGCACCACCGGTGCGCTGCCGTCCCGGGTGTCGACGCCCATCGCGACCGGCTCCTGGACCGTGAACTTGTGCGGGCCCACGCTCACGAAGTCGTAGCTTCCGACGATCCAAACGGGGACGGCACCCTGCCCGGGCAGGCTGCCGAGAGAGAGCGCATCGTTGGCCTGATTGCTCGATCCCCTCTTCACCAGGTTCGCGCACCCCCGTGCGGCATCGAGGCTCAGGAACTGCTCGAGGGCGTTCCGTGTCTCGGGCCACCTCGAGCGCGGCGTCCGGATCTGGAGGGGAGGAACGCCTTCCTCCGCGGGCCGTTGCCCCGCGACCCCGAGCGGCGGCTCGGCCAGGCTGACCGGCGTTCCGCCCGCGGCCTGAAGTCGGTTGGCGAGCGCGAGCTCCCAGCGGGTAGGGTGCCTGAACTCCCAGACGATGGTCTCGGCATCGCCGGTCCGGATCTGCGCGTCGAGATAGGTGAGCGGCGACTTGACGTCGGAGGCATACAGCCTGAGCACGCTCGGGAGCGAGGTCTCGCGGTCGACGTTGCGGAGCGCCGAGTACAGATCGATGAACCGCTCCGGCTTGCCAGCGCCGAGCGCCGCCAGCTTGCCGTACAGGCGAAGCCCCCCCGGCGCGGTCGGATTCTCGCGCTGCTCGTCGCTGTCCACGAGCACGACCGAGCTCCCGCCCGCGATCTCGTGCCCCCAGCGCCGGCCGTCGCGCGCGCATCCGAGGCACGTGATGCCGTCGCCGAAGCCGCTCTCGCCGAAGGGGATCTTCGTTCCGTGAGCCGGGGGCAGGGCGGCGTACAGCAGGCCCAGGCCGCCACCGGACCATGCGGCGAGCGCCAGGACCGCACCAGCGAACACCGTGCGCCGCGCGCCGGGCGATACCTCGACGAGGGGACGCATGCGGGCGAGGACGACGCCGCCGTGCGCGGCGAGGGCGCACCATGCCAGGTCGAAGATCAGGAAGCGCCGCGCGGTGGCCGCGCTGAGGACCGGCAGGGCGAGACCGCCGAGCGCGAGCGCGATCCAGAGATACCAGGCTCTGAGCGCTCGCAGCCTGGCGAGGCCGATGAGCCCCAGGAGAACCACCGGCAGGAGGCACAAGCCTCCGTGCGCGAAACCCGGGTCCAGCGCCGTCCCCGGACCCGTTGCCGGTCGTTCCCAGAGCGCGTTCAGATCCTCCGCTCGTCCGTTCCAGAAGTACGTCCGCAGCGTCGGCGCCAGCTGTTGGCGCAGGTTGTCGTGGATGCTGCCGAGCAGCGTGCCGTAGATCACCTCGGAGCGGTTTCCGACATAGCCGGGATAGCGCGGCCACAGCGATGCCAGCGTCGGCATTCCCACGGCGAGCACGCCGGCGGCCACGAACCCCGATCCCAGGCACAGTGGAAGCACCACCCACTGGCGGCGCACGGATCCCGCCGCACGCATCCCCGCGAGCAACGCCAGGAGCGAGAGCGGGATCGCGACCCGCGCGGCGTAGTAATGGTAGACTGACGTGCACGCGACCACACCGGCCAGGAGCGCCAGCGCGATGCTCCGCGCGCATCCCGCCGCGCGCATCCCCGCGAGCAGCGCCAGGAGCGAGAGCGGAATCGCGACCCGCGCGGCGTAGTAGTCATAGACCGACGTCCACGCGACCACACCGGCGAGGAGCGCCAGCGCGACGCTCCTGCGCGAGCCGGCGCGATGGGCGAGCCAGAGGACGAGGAGCGTGTGGGGAACCGCCGCGATCTGCAGCCCGCCGAGGCGTGCCCAGGTGATCTGCAACGGGGAGACGGCGACCAGTCCCGCGAACGCGAGGCCGAACGCCGGCGACACGACCGCCCGCCCGACGAGCCAGGCCAGCACGACGGCGAGGATCCCGCACAGGCTCCCGATGTACTGCGGCAGCTCGAGCGACGGTCCCAGGGTGGCGACGGCGAGCGCGTTCACCGGCACCATGACGGCGGATTCCTGGGGCCAGTTCACCTGCGTCGAGGAGAGCACCGTCCTCCAGCGGTCCCACAGGCCGCCCTTCACGAGCAGTGTGGCGGCGTCCACCACGCCCGCTTCGGGGAAGAACAAGCGCGGCTGGTGCTCGGAGGTCGCGAAGAGGGTCCGCAGGAGTGCGGCGAGCACGACGATGCCGAGGAGGAGGCCCAGCTCCTGGCGCCGCGGGATGGGAGGGATCGCGGGGACCGGCCGGCGGCGCCCCCGGATCGACGCCACGACGATCGCGAGCACGATCAGGGCCCCGAGCACGATGAGCCCTCGCTCTGCGCGGCCCGAGAGCTCGAGCCAGCGCAGCGCGCCGACCGGGACAGGCGGCTGCACGTCGTGTCTTGTGCGCGCCGGCGCCGAATGCTGTCAAGAAGGAAGCGGAACGTTCATGCTCGCGCACGGCGTGCCACCGCGAGCAGGCTCGCTCCGACGTTCGGCGCGGAGAGTCACGCCCGCGTGCGAACGCCGTTTCCTCTCAGGTCGGAGAGCCTCCTCGGGTTGCAAGGGCTGCGGCGCGTCGCCGTCGACGACGATCTCCGCCGCCTCGGGCTCCGGGTGCGTCCCGCGGCGGAGAGCCTCGCTTCGGTGGATTGAAGGGCGGAGCCGGCTCAACCCTCGTGCCCGAGGCAGCCGGGCATGAACTGGAGCTCGAGCGCATCGACCCGGTTCCGGTGCCCGACGGCGAGGTAGTTCCCGTCAGCGGCGAGCGCGGAGGTGCCCGTCGTTCCGAGCGACAGCAGCTTCGTCAGGTCCTCGCGCACGAGCAGCTTTCCGGTCTCGTCCTGGATCGAGAGCCGTGCCGCCTGCGGCGAGAGCGTCGCGACCCATCCGTTCCCCACGGCGATCGGTGAGCAGTCGCCCAGCCGGACTCCCCAGCCAGGCGACACCACCGCCGGGAAGCGCCGCACGATCGTTCCCGAGCCGGTATCGAGGACCTGGATCTCCTGCTCGGCCGAGGCGAGGAAGAGCAGGTCCCCGCTGGCGGCGATGCCCGTCCATGCGCCTTGCGGGAGGGGCCACTGCGGGGCGGGAGCGGCGCTCAGCCGGCCGCTGAGAGCGTTGACGACCCACCAGGTGCCGTGCGCGAACGCGGCGCACGCGTGTCCGATGCTGCCGGGCAGTGCCGGCACCTGCGTGCGGGCGGCGGGGATCCCCTTCCCGATGCGCATCTCGCCCCCATGGCGGTCGAGCAAACGCACCACGGGCGTGCTGCCGTCCCGGGTCTCGACGCCCATCGCGACCGGTTCCTGGACCGTGAGCTTCAGCTTGCCCAGGCTCACGAAGTCGTAACTTCCGACGATCCACGAGGGGTTGGCACCCTGCCCGGGCAGGCTGCCGAGCACCGAGAGCGCATCGTTGTCCTGATCGCTCGATCCCCGCTTCACCAGGGTCGCACAGCCGCGATCGGCATCGAGGCTCATGAACTGCTCGAGAGCCGCGCGTGCCTCGGGCCACCTCGAGCGCGGCGTCCGGATCTGGAGGGGAGGAACGCCTTCCTCCGCCGGTCGTTCCGCCCCGACCCCGAGCGGCGGCTCGGCCAGGCTGACGGGCGTTCCGCCCGCTGCCTGGAGCCGATTGGCGAGCTCCAGCTCCCACCGCGTCGGATCCCTGAACTCCCACACGACGGTCTCGGCATCGCCGGCCCGGATCTGCGCGTCGAGATACGTGAGGGGCGACGCGACATCGTCGGCGTAGAGCCGGCGCACGCTCGGGAGCGCAGTCTCGCGGTCGACGTTGCGCAGCGCCGAGTACAGATCGATGAACCGCTCCGGCCTGCCGGCGCCGAGCGCCGCCAGCGTGCCGTAGAGACGAAGCCCCCCCGGCGAGGTGGGATTCTCGCGCTGCTCGTCGCTGTCCACCAGCACGACCGAGCTGCCGCTCGCGATCTCGTGCCGCCAGCGCCGGCCGTCGCGCGCACATCCCAGGCACGTCAGCCCGTCGCCGAAACCGCTCTCACCGAAGGGGATCCTCGTTCCGTGGGCCGGCGGCAGGGCGGCGCACAGCAGACCCAGGCCGCCTCCGGACCACGCGGCGAGCGCAAGGACCACGCCCGCGAACAGCGTGCGCCGCGCGCCGGGCGATGCCTCGACGAGGGGACGCATGCGGGCGAGAACGACGACGCCGTGCGCAGCGAGGGCGCACCATGCCAGGTCGAAGATCAGAAAGCGCCGCGCGGTGGGCGCGCTGAGGACCGGCAGGGCGAGGCCTCCGAGCGCGAGCGCGATCCAGAGATACCAGGCTCTGAGGGCTCCAAGCCTGGCGAGGCCAACGAGCCCCAGAAGGGCAACCGGAAGGAGACACAATCCGCCGTGGGCGAACCCGGCGTCGAGCGCCGTCCCGGGACCGGTGGCCGGCAGCTTCCAGAGCGCGTTCAGGTCTTCCGCTCGCCCGGTCCAGAAGTACGTTCGAACCGCCGGGACCAGCTGCTGTTTCAGGTTGTCGTGGACACTGCGGAGCACCTCGCCGTACGTCTCCTCGGAGCGGTTGCCGACATAGCCGGCATAGCGCGGCCAGAGCGATGCCAGCGCCGGCATTCCCCCGGCGAGGACGCCGGCGACCGCGAAGCCCGATCCCAGGCACAGTGGAAGCACCAGCCACTGGCGGCGCACGGATCCCGCCGCGCGCATCCCCGCGAGCAGCGCCAGGAGCGAGAGCGGAATCGCGACCCGCGCGGCGTAGTAGTCATAGACCGACGTCCACGCGACCACACCGGCGAGGAGCGCCAGCGCGACGCTCCTGCGCGAGCCGGCGCGATGGGCGAGCCAGAGGACGAGGAGCGTGTGGGGAACCGCCGCGATCTGCAGCCCGCCGAGGCGTGCCCAGGTGATCTGCAACGGGGAGACGGCGACCAGTCCCGCGAACGCGAGGCCGAACGCCGGCGACACGACCGCCCGCCCGACGAGCCAGGCCAGCACGACGGCGAGGATCCCGCACAGGCTCCCGATGTACTGCGGCAGCTCGAGCGACGGTCCCAGGGTGGCGACGGCGAGCGCGTTCACCGGCACCATGACGGCGGATTCCTGGGGCCAGTTCACCTGGGTCGAGGAGAGCGCGACCTTCCAGCGGGTCCACAGGCCGCCCTTCACGAGCAGTGTGGCGGCGTCCACCACGCCCGCTTCGGGGAAGAACAAGTGCGGCTGCTGCTCGGAGGTCGCGAAGAGGGTCCGCAGGAGTGCGGCGAGCACGACGATGCCGAGGAGGAGGCCCAGCTCCTGGCGCCGCGGGATGGGAGGGATCGCGGGGACCGGCCGGCGGCGCCCCCGGATCGACGCCACGACGATCGCGAGCACGATCAGGGCCCCGAGCACGATGAGCCCCCGCTCTGCGCGGCCCGAGAGCTCGAGCCAGCGCAACGCGGCGACCGGGACAGGCGGCTGCACGTCGTGGCTTGTGCGCCCCGGCGCCGAATGCTGTCAAGAAGGAAGCGGAACGTTCATGCTCGCGCACGGCGTGCCACCGCGAGCAGGCTCGCTCCGACCGGCAGCGGTACGCCAGCCGGGTCAGGGGGCGCCGCTCTTCCCGCCGTCGCCGAGCAGCCGCGCTCGCGTCCCCGCGACGTCGACGAGCGGCTGCTTGCGCAGGCGCTCGACCTCCGCCGCGGTGTACGGGGTGAAGTCCGCGGGCACGTGGGCGTGATCGAAGCGCTCCAGCAGCCAGTTGAGCACCGCGGCCAGCGCCGCGTCGTCGAGCGGCGCCTGCGCGACGCCGGGCACGCGCGCGAGGTAGTCGCGGCCGCCCGGCGCGGCGAGGAAGCGCGCGACCGACCCCTGCAGCGCGGGAACGCTGCCGGGCGTGCTCGTGCCGTCGGCGCGGTGGCAGCCCTCGCAGTTGAGCGTGTAGTCGAGCGCCGGTCCGCTCGCCGCGCCGGCGAGCGGCGCGATCCCGACGACGGCCGCCAGCGCGGCGCCAGCGCGCCACATCGGCTACGACTTCGTCGCCACGCCCAGCACGACTGCGACCGAGCAGTTGACGGCGCGGCTCTTGGTACCGAAGCACCACAGCAGGTCGTTGTTCCTGGAGGTGTAGTACACGGGCCGCTCGCCCTCGGTACGCGAGCAGCGGCATCGCATGCAGAGGGACTGCCCGCAGCAGTCGTTGTACGAGATGATGTAGTCCTTGCCGTCGCCGGGATGGCGGCACGTGCCGATCCAGGTGACCGGCGACATCTCCGTCCCCGGCGGGCAGGTGTTCTGCGAGCCGCCGCAGCACGAGCACAGGAACCCGTCGATGGCGCAGTGGCGCCAGTAGCTGCAGCTCTGGGGATCGCCCGCCGGGGCCTCGAGGCGGGCATCGTCGGGCGCCGGGACCCGCGACTCGTCATCCGCCGCGCGTGCCACCGGCAGCAGCGGCAGTGCCGCGGCGCCGACCAGCGCCGCACCGGCGCGCGCGAGCACGCTCCGGCGCGACGTGCGCCGCGCGAGCGCGCGGGCGCTCCGTTCCACCAGGCGATCCATCCAGCCGCGCCCGTCGTTCATCGCCGTGCGACCTCCGTGCGCTCCTCGACGCCGCGCAGGAACTCCTGGATCGAGGCGACGCCCCGCTCCTGCGCCTCGAAGAGGCTCTCCAGGTGCTCGCGCGTGTTCACCAGACCCTTGGCGCGCACCGTGCCGGAGCCGTCGACGAGCGCGGCATAGGGCAGCTTTCCCACCTGCCATCGCATGCCGAGCTCCGGCGACAGCAGATACGGGAACGCATCCAGGCGCTCGGCACGCACGAACGCCTCGTGCTCCGCGCGCGGACCGTCACTCGCGAGCACGAGGTCGAGCCACGCCGTCTCGCGCCGGGCGATGCCGCGCAGCGCAGGCAGGAGCGTCTTGCAGACCGGGCAGGTGGGCGACAGGAAGAAGAGGAGGGTGCTCCGGCCGTCGTCGCGCGGGGCGCCGATCTCGTGCAGGCGGGCGCCGAGATCCTCCGCCTGGATCACGGGCGCCGCCGCGCCGACCGTCGGACCGCGTCCGAGGAGCAGCGCGCCTGCCGGCGCCACGCGCTCATAGAGGACGCCGATCTGGCGGGTGAGGGCCACGACCACGCAGGCCAGCACCACGACGGCGATCCACAGCACGATCGTCGAGACCACGAGCGCCTGCGTCACGCGGCCTCCTGCAGGCGCGCGAGCGCGGGACCCGCGGCGAGGAGGTGATCGCTGGCCCTCCAGCAGGCCGCGAACGCCGCGGTCGCGGCCACGACCGTGAGCGGGTCGATCCACACCATCGGACGGGGCTGCACCGGGGCGAGAGCGGCGAGCGCGACCGCCACCGCCACCAGCGCCAGGTTGCGCACCACCAGCCAGCCGCTGATCGGACGCCGCATCGCCGGTCCGGTGCAGCCGCAGTCGAGATGGCGCCGCCCGCGCGCGAGGTTGACGGCGATGGCGCCGGCGTACAGCGCGAGCAGGGCGGCTGCGCCGGCGAGTCCCCACCGGCGCGCGACGAGCAGGGCGGCGACGACGGCCCCCTCGGCCACCACGAGCACCGTCGCGCCGGGCGAGACGAGCGGACGCGGCAGCAGCCGGTAGTCCTCGACCGTCGCCCGGAAGCGCGCGACGTCGCGCACCTTGTGCCCCGTCGCGGACAGGAAGAGGAGCGCGAGCGCGACACGCACGGTCACGTCGACGACCGGGTCCATGGCTCAGGGCGCCACCAGCAGGCCGCCCGCGAGCCCCGGCTCCGAGACCTCCCGCAGGACCTTGCCCGTCATGGCATCGTGGATCGTGAGCGTCGGCGGCAGCGAGGCGGAGGCGACCAGCACCGGATGCTCGTCCTGCGTCACCAGGATGCGCTCGATTCCCGGATTGGGCACGACCTTGTCGAGGAGCCAGCGCTCGATGCGGCCCGTCGTCCGGCTGCGGTCGATCGAGGCCTGCAGGCCGACGAAGCTGACCACCGGGTTCAGCATCGAGACGCGCTGCACCCGCGTTCGCGTTCCCACGTCGTACACCCAGACCTCGGTGCCCGGCGCCTTGTGCGAGTCGGGGCCGCCCTGGTGCACCAGGACATAGAGGCGTCCCGAGGCCTGGTGCAGGGCGAGAAGCTGACCGCCGCCGATGCGCCACGAGGCAGAGCGATCCTGGTCGTCGAGGAGCGGCCAGGTGTCGCCGAAGCGCACTGTCTCGCCCGACACGTCGACGGGATGGACGACCCCGTCGAAGGACACGAAGAACCACGTGCCGCCGCGCCGGACCGCCTTCTCGGTGATCGGGTCCTTCTGGGCGTCGAAGAAGGGCTCGGTGCGTGCCGGTGTTGCCGTGCCGCTCGCCTCGTCGAGAGTCACCGTGAGCGCCCCGCCGTTGGCGCACAACATGAGGAAGCGCCGCGGACCGGCGCCGTAGACGAGGCTGCACCCCGGGGTGGGCACCTCGGTGACGAAGCGCCGCGCCTGCACGTCGACGATCGAGAGCGAGGTGACGGGAGTCAGGTTGAACACCGCGAGGAAGCGGCCGTCGTCGGACAGCGCGCTGGACGCGTTGCCCGGGTAGTACTCGGCGCGCCGGGGCGGGATCTGGATCTCCTGGAGCGGCGCCAGGGTGCGCGCGTCGTAGACCGTCACCACGTCCGTGCGATCGCCGCGCACGCCGCGGCTGTAGTAGGTCTCGGAGAGGTAGATCTCGCGGTGGTCGGGCGAGAAGAGGGGTAGGATCGCGAAGCCGACGCCGGGCGTGCCCGACGTGATCTGGCCGAGCAGCTCGCCCTTCCCGCCGTCGAAGAGGGCCGTGCGGTGCAGGATGATGTCGCTCAGCCAGAACCAGTGCGGCCCGGGTCGTTCGGGCAAGGTCGCCGCCTTGCCGATGGTCTCCGGCTCCGGGGCCGCGCCCGCGAGCCCGACGGCGAAGCACCCGGCGAGGAGTGCCACCGGAAGGCGGCGTCGCATGGCCGTCCGTCTCACCGAGGACAGTCCGAGAGGCACGAGGCGGGCGTATAGCATGCACGACCCGTCGCGGAACACGGCCGACCTTGACCGGCCTCGTACGGCATCCACATACTCCGATCGCGGTGCGCTGGGAGACCTGGAGCCTGTTTCTCGTCACCGAGACGCTTCTCTGCCTCACGCCGGGGCCGGCGGTGCTGTTCGTGCTGTCGCAGGGGCTGGGCCGGGGCACGGCGGCGTCGATCCGGGCGAGTCTCGGCATCCTCGCCGGCAACGCGCTCTACTTCCTGCTCTCCGCGACGGGGCTGGGAGCGATCCTCGTCGCCTCGTACGACCTCTTCTTCTGCATCAAGTGGGCCGGCGCAGCCTACCTGGTCTGGCTCGGGCTGCGCGCGCTCCGCGCCACGGGCACCGTGCTGGCGGTGAAGCCGGCGACGGGTGCAGCCGAGTCCCGTCACGTGTTCGCACGCGGCTTCGCCGTCCAGGCAGCGAACCCGAAGGCCATCGTCTTCTTCACCGCGCTGCTCCCGCAGTTCATCGATCCCGCGGGGAGCGTCCCGCTCCAGGTGGGCATACTCGCGCTCACCAGCATCGCGGTCGAGTTCGTGGTCCTGGCGACCTACGGCATCTTCGCCGGTCGCGTCTCGCGGCTCGCGGCGGAGCCCCGGGTCGCGGCATTCCTCGAGCGCGCCGCCGGCGTGCTGCTGATGGGCGCCGGACTGCGGATGGCCGCGCTGCGACGGGCGGGGTGACCGGCGCTCAGCCCGCGGCACGCGCGCGCTCGCGCGCAGCGGCGATGACGGCGGGGGGCACCGGGTCGAAGCGAGCCGCGCCCCGGCGAAACAGGCCGGGCGCGAGCAGGCGGAACCACCAGGCGAGTCGCAGCGCGCCCGGCACCCAGACCTCGTGGCGGCGGTGCTCGATGGCGCGCAGGATCGCTCCCGACACCGCGCCGGGCGGCAGCTTTCGGCCCCGGTAGGCCGTCGGCTCGTCGGTCTTGTGCCAGATCTCGGTGTCGATGGGCCCGACGTGAACGACCGTGGCGTGAATGCCCGAGCCCGCCAGATCGAGCCACAGCCCCTCGGTGAATCCGGTGAGCGCGAACTTGGACGCCGCGTAGACGGTCTCGCGTGGCGGCGGGAGCTTCCCCGCCAACGACGAGACGTTGACGATCCAGCCCTCGCCCCGGCGGAGCATCGCCGGCAGCGCAGCGAGCGTGAGGAACGCGGAGGCGAGGAAGTTGACCCGCAGCACGTACTCCACCTCCTCGGCATCGAGGTGGTAGAGCTGCTTGTGCTTCGACACGCCGGCGTTGTTCACGACGATGTCGATGCGTCCGAAGCGCGCGACGGCACGTGCCGCCATGCCCTCGACGAAGGCGCGCTCGGCGACGTCGCCGGCGAGCACCTCGACGGGCACGCCGTGCGCGCCGCACTCGGCCGCGGCCTCCTCGAGCAGCTCGCGGCGGCGCGCCGAGAGCACCAGCGTCGTGCCGCGCGCCGCCAGATCGAGCGCCACCCGGCGGCCGATGCCGGAGGATGCCCCGGTGACGATGGCGACGCGGCCGCGGTAGTCCATGGTCACCTCGACCCGAGACTTCGTCTCGGGTCGAGAGCGGAGGCGAGCGTGTAGCGTCGGGTGGATCGTGCGGACGCCGTGCCGCGGCCGGCAGAGCCGGCGCGGCAGACTTGGCACAGTCGATGGCTCCAGCTCCGACATGATTGCCGCGGCGGCTTTGCCGCTCGCGGCACGACGTTCCTACTGTTCATCGCGTTGAACTCTCGCTTCTCGATCGCAGCGCCTGCTTGTCCACCTTGTACATGGCCGTCACGGGAAGGTCCGCCAGCAGCGTCAGCCCGTCGGGCCGCTTGAAGCTGGCCAGCTCGGCCCCGACGAAGGCGCGCAGCTCGGCGAGCGTCGGGGGCTCGGCGGGCTCGCGCGGCACGACGAAGGCCCAGCCGACCTCGCCGAAGACCGCGTCCGGCACGCCGACGATGGCGGCGCGCGCCACCTTCGGGTGCCTGGCGAGCAGGTCCTCGATCTCGTTCGGGTAGACGTTGAAGCCGCCGCGGATGAACATCTCGCTCTGGCGTCCGCGCAGGTGGAGATAGCCGTCGCCGTCCAGGAAACCGAGGTCGCCGGTGCGGATCCAGCCCTCCGGGTCGATCACCGCGGCCGTCGCCTCCGGATCGTTCCAGTAGCCGCGCATGGTCGCCGGCGAGCGCACCTGGACTCCGCCCACCGAGCCGGCCGGCAGCGCCCCGCCGTCTTCGCCCGCGATGCGCATCTCGACACCGGGGGTGGGCTTGCCGACGGTGGTGGCGAGACGCTCGGGCGGATCGTCCGGCAGCGACGCGGTGGCGATGCCCACCTCGGTGGACGAGTAGCGCACGCTCACCTCGACGCGCAGCTCCTCCTGCACCCGCCGGATCAAGTCGGGAGACGAGGGCGCGCCGCCGAGGAGGACCTGGCGCAGCGAGCGCAGGTCGCGCCGCGGGCGGTCGGGATGGTCGAGGAGCATGATTGCCTGGGTCGGAATCGCGCCGATGTGGGTGAGCCGCTCGCGTTCGATGGTCTCGAGGACGGCGGCCGGATCGAAGGCGTCGTGGATCAGGGCGGCGCCGCGGTTGCCGATCTGGACGGCGATGCGCGCCATGGTCCCGACGTGCGCGAAGGAGAGCCCCGCGGCGAGGTGCAGGGGAGCGCGCCCGACCCGCCCCGTGTGCCGCCGCGCCTCGATCTCGGCCAGCGCGAGCAGGCTCGCATGGGCGTACCAGGCGCCCTTGGGCGCGCCGGTCGTCCCGCTGGTGAAGACGATCGCCGCCGGCGCCCCGGCCGGCACGTCGCGTTCCGCCACCGCCGCCGCCGGGCCCGCGATCCGCTGCACGGTCTCGCGCGTGCCGTTCCGCACGTCGTCCGCCCGGAGCCACAGGACATCGTAGCGCGCCGGCAGCGCATCGACCATGGTGCGGAAGTCGGCGTCGTGCCAGCGCTCGACGGCGAGAAGCAGGCGCGGGCGTGCCCGCGCCAGGATGTGGCCGATCTCGGTGCGCCGGTAGCGCGCGTTGATGCCGGCGGTGACGGCGCCGAGCCGCGCCGCGGCCAGGTAGGCGACGAGGTAGAGCGGCGTCGAGGGGAGGAGCAGTGCCACCACGTCGCCCGCCTGCACGCCCCGCGCGGCGAGGCCGGCAGCGAGGCGGTCGGCGAGCGCGTCCCAGTCGCGGTAGGTGAGGCGCTCGGTGCGATAGCGGAACGCCTCCGCGTCGGGCGTCTCGCGGGCGGAACTGCGCAGCAGGGCGCCGAGGGTTGGATGGGGGGCCACGGGCTAGACTTAGCCGACCCGGGGGCGCTGAGCGAGAAACGCGCCTTCTCTGTCTGTAACCCGGGCTAGAGGCTCGGCAGCCTTGGCGGTCATGTGCCCGCCGTCGCATGTTTCACCACCCTGGACGGCGCGCGGTTGCTTCGAGGATAACGACTGCGAGTCACAGGCCCCAATTCCCGCGAAGGAGAGGACAGATGGTCGAAACGAAGCGGAAAGGAGCGGCGGCCCGAAGGCCATGCCTCCCGGCGTCGGTCGCGGCGGGCATCCTGGTGCTCGCGGCGGGCGCCGCGTGGGCGCAGGGGCTCACCGGCATGCTCCCCTTCTTTCCCCCGGGGGAGGAAGTCACGGACGCGGTGAAGGCGCACTACCACTTCAAGGTGGTCGCCAATCAGAGCCCCGGCGGAAAGATCCTCTTCGGATCGAATCGATTCTACGGAACGGGCCCGGAGACCTACCTCACCGAGAACAACTTCTACAGCAACGGGCTGCTCTACGCCGACGAGGTCTGCACGAGCTGGCCGCTCGAGGGAATGCCGACCTTTGCGGTGACGACCCTGCGGGTGGCCGTGCCCGACTACAACCTGCACGGGAAGACCGGCGCCAGGACCTTCGCGCCGGCGGACTTCCCGCGTCAGAGCTACAACATCGACACGGCCACCGGCGCGCCCAAGACCGACATGATCTCGCAGTTCGACCTGACCGGCCGGGAAGGCACGGTGGAGATCAGCCGTGGAGACATCGTGACGGACCACACGGGATGGAAGTGCTCGGGTCCGCTCGATGCGAGCGTCTACCGGCAGTGGAACGTGGTCGTCACCGTCGACGGGGTCTCGTATCCCGTGGCGTTCGCCCTCCCGGACGACGGCGCCCACTACTTCACACCGTACGAGATACTCAACTTCTATACCGAGTTCTTCCAGCATCCCGGGCTCTTCAAGGTGCACTTCTGGAAGCTCGAGGTGCAACGCGAGAATTCCACCACGTGGATCCCGTTGCGCTGGTTCCGCGTGCACAACGATGCACCCACCAACACCGAGTGGGGCGTTCGGATCACCACCGACGACGGCATCCGGGTGCTCGAGGTGAGCAACGACGCTCCTGCCGATTTCTTCGGTGACGGGGCGACCTTCATGCTTCCAACACCCGTGTGCGGTGACGGAATCGTGGACGGTAGCGAGCAGTGCGACGATGGCAACACGCTGGACGGCGACTGCTGTTCCTCGACCTGCCAGTTCGACCCGGCGGGTTCGGCGTGTACCGACGGCGTCATCTGCACCGAGGACGCATGCGACGGGGCCGGGACATGCACGCATCACGTGCCCCCGGTGGCGGGCTGCGACGGACCGCAAGCGACGAAGGCCACGCTGACCTTGAAGAAGAATGCGAGGAGTGCGACCGCGGACGCGCTCGAATGGAAATGGGTGAGCGGTGGGCCCTTCGACGCTGGCGCGCTCGGCACACCGGCGACCACGACGGACCTGACTCTCTGCGTGTTCGATCAGACCGGCAAAGCGGTCGCCGCGACCGCGCCCGCGGGCGGCCAGTGCGCCGGGAAGCCATGCTGGCGCACGAGCGCGACGACCGTGAAGTACTCGGACAAGGCCCTCACTCCCGACGGCCTTCAGAAGCTGCAGGGCAAGAGTGGAGCGGCCGGGCGGGGAAAGCTCGAGGTCAAGGGGAAGGGTGCCAGCCTCCGGATGCCGTCGCTCGGGCTCACGACGCCGGTCACCGCGCGCCTTCTGCGTGGCGACGGCCCGGGATGCTGGGAGGCGACCTTCGCGTCCCACGTGCAGAAGAACCTTCCGACCGAGTTCAGGGCCAAATCGGAGTGAGGCTCGATGGCGCCTGCATGGCCGGATACCGAAAGGCGTTGCCCCAGCTCGGTGGAGACCTCTACCTGACCGACGGCGGCATCGAGACCACGCTCATCTTCCACGAAGGCCTGGAGCTTCCGGACTTCGCCGCGTTCGATCTCCTGCGGACGCCGGAGGGCGAGGCGGCGCTGCGCAGGTACTTCCGGACGTACGCCGAGCTCGCGCGGCGCTTCGGCACCGGCCTGATCCTCGAGAGCGCCACCTGGAGGGCCAGCGCGGACTGGGGAAGCAGGCTCGGCTACACCGCCGAGGCGCTCGCCGATGCGAACCGTCGCGCGATCGCCCTGCTCGAGGAGGTGCGCGACGAATTCGGCACCGATCGGACGCCCGTGGTCGTCAGCGGATGCCTCGGGCCACGCGGCGATGGCTATGTCCCCGGTCGTGCCATGTCGGAGCGGGAGGCGGAGGCCTACCACGGGGAGCAGATCGCGACGTTCGCCGGCTCCGCCGCCGACATGGTGTGCGCCATCACCATGAACTACGCCGAGGAGGCCGCGGGCATCGCGCGAGCGGCGCGGCGCGCGGCCGTGCCCGTCGCCATCTCCTTCACGGTGGAGACCGATGGCAAGCTTCCGACCGGGCAGACGTTGCAGGCGGCCATCGAGCAGGTCGAGGGCGCCACGTCGGGCAATCCCGCCTACTACATGATCAACTGCGCGCACCCGACGCATTTCGAGACGGTGCTGCCCGAGCGGGAGCCCTGGGTGCAGCGGATTCGCGGTCTCCGCGCGAACGCCTCGCGCATGAGCCACGCCGAGCTCAACGAATCCCTCGAGCTCGACATCGGTGACGCGGCCGAGCTCGGGCAGGACTACGCGCGGCTGAGGAAGCGGCTCGCGCATCTCAACGTGATGGGAGGGTGCTGCGGCACGGATCACCGGCACATCGAGCAGATCGCGTCGGCCGTCCTGCCGCTCTTCCGGAGTGCCTGACGAGCGGGTCGCGTGGCCGAGACGTTGCGCGCCCCGCGCCGTCCATGACACAGAACGGGTCAGACTTTTCGAAGGCGATCGGCCATGGCGGTGGCACGCATCCAGTTCCCTCATCACTACCGGGCGCTCGATCCGGCGATTCGCCGCGAGCTCGTCGACCACGCCGCCGCCGACGGCTTCCCGCTCTCCGGCATCCTCTACCGGCCGCCGCGGGGCGAGCGGGACACGGTCGTCGTCGCGATGCATCCGCGCGTCGACTTCGCGCGACACTACCTGGCGCCGCGGCTGGCGGCTGCGGGCTACGCCTTCTTCGGCACGGCCTCCCGCTACCTGAACAACGACGCCGACATGCTGCACGAGCGCGTGCTGCTCGACGTCGCGGGCACGGTCGGGCATCTGCGCGAGAGCGGCTTCCGGCGCGTCGTCCTGCTCGGCAACTCCGGCGGCGGATCGCTCTTCGCCTTCTACC
Source organism: uncultured delta proteobacterium (assembly GCA_963815115.1). Lineage (GTDB taxonomy): Bacteria > Desulfobacterota > Binatia > DP-6 > DP-6 > CAVQLX01. The sequence goes on from CAWFFN010000012.1 coordinate 173,603, forward strand.
TCGAGCAGGCGGAGAAGCCGCCGGCCGAGCGGCTCCGTCGCGCCCCGTCCGGCGACGCGGTGCCGCTCCCCGAGACCGATCTCCCGCCCGCGGACGGCCTGGTGCTCCTCGCGGCGCACCTCGGCGAGGGCCGCTTTCTCCTCGACCGCCTCGACCCGTCCATGGTCGACGAGGCGGACCCGGTGGCGACCGACCCGCGTCTCGACATGTACGATCCGCGCAACGGCTACCGGCCGATGGACGAGGGGCCGTCGTCGTACGCCGCCGACTTCCTCGCCGAGTTTCGTGCCGGGCAGCGCGCCCGCTGCCGGCGGCTGGACGCGCGCGCCCTCGAGTGGTGCGAGGAGGCGCGCTGGCATCGGCGCCGTCTGGGCGTCGCGGACGACGTCGCGCGCATGTCCGCGGCCGAGCGCTCCCGCCTGGCTCGACTCGCGCTCCAGCGGCGGTACTTCCTGATCTATCGCACGCTCGCCGACCCGCGCTATCTGGATCCGGCGCTCGACCCGTCGCAGCGCCCGCTGGGCTCGATCTTCTCGTTCGGCCGCGATCCCGTGGTCGGCAACTACGGCGAGGGTCTGGCCCGGACGATGAGCGCGCGCGGCTGGCTCTCCACCTGGTCCGGTCTCGCGTCGAATGCCGCGCTCGAGCGCACGCTGCGCGGGGTCACGGTGCCGACGCTGGTCGTCTGCGCGCTCGCCGACATGGACATCTACCCCGGCGAGTGCCGTTCCAGCCTCGACGCCTCGGGGGCGCAGGACAAGCAGTGGGCGGAGCTGCCCTGGGCCGGCCACTACCTCTACCCGGCCGGGCCGGCGGGCGCCGAGCTTCCTCATCCGCAGGACCGCGTCGCCGACGACGTCGTGCTGCCCTGGCTGCGGCAGCGCTGGCCGCTCTAGCAGCGCATCGTGCGTGCTCGCGCCGCCGCCGTCGTCGGCATCGGTCAGTCCGCGTTCTCGAAGCATCTCGGCATGAGCGAGGCCGAGGTCGCGGCCACCGCGATCCGGGCCGCGCTCGACGATGCGAGCCTCACGCTCCGCGACGTCGACGGGCTCTGCCTCTACGACATCGAATCGACCACGGTCGGTGACGTGGCGGCGCTCCTCGGGCTCGACGGCATTCGTTTCTTCTCGACGCACAGCCACGGCGGCGGAGCCTACTGCGCGGTGGTGCTGCACGCGGCGGCCGCGCTGGCCGCGGGCCACGCCTCGGTGGTGCTCGCCTTTCGCGCCCGCAATCGCGGGAGGGGCTCGTCGTACGGGAAGCGCTCCAACCAGGGCGGCCGGCCATGGGAGAAGATCGCGCCGCGGATCGCCGGTTTCTACCAGTGGCAGGTGCCCTTCGGCATCGTCTCGCCGGTGCAGGAGATGGCGCTGATCGCACGGCGGCACATGCTCGATCACGGCACCACGGAGGATCACCTCGGCGAGGTGGCGTGCGCCGCGCGTAGCCACGCGGCACGCAATCCCCATGCGTTGCAGCGCGAGCCGATGACGCTCGCCGACCACCACGCCTCGCGTTTCGTCGCCGAGCCGCTCAGGCTGCTCGACTGTTGCCTCGAGAGCGACGGCGGCTGCGCCGTCGTCCTCACCACGGCGGAGCGGGCGCGCGATCTGCCGCAGCGTCCCGCCCACGTCCTCGCCGGGGCCCAGTGCGTCGGGCCGGCGCACCACCATCCACACGACTGGTTCGTCTTCGATCGCCGCCGCTGGATGGCGGCCGCAGCCGAGCGCCTGTGGGGTACGGCGGGCGTCCGGCCCGACGACGTCGACGCCGCGATGCTCTACGACCACTTCACGCCCATGGTGCTGATCGCGCTCGAGGACTGGGGGTTCTGTGCAGCCGGCGAGGGCGGGCCCTTCGTCGAGGGCGGTGCGCTGCGCGGCCCGGACGGGCGCCTGCCGGTGAACACCCACGGCGGCCAGCTCTCCGAGGCCTTCATCCACGGCTTCAACAATCTGACCGAGGCGGTGCGGCAGGTACGGGGGACGTCGACCTGCCAGGTGCCGGGCGCCGAGCTGGTCTTCGTGGCGGCGGCGTCGAGCGATCCCTACGGCGCCCTGCTGCTCTGCCGGTGAGCATCGTGCCCGACGTCCTGCCCCCGCTGCCCGAGCCCGGACCCGACTCCCGCGAGTTCTGGGAGGGGTGCCGGCGCCACGAGCTGCGCGTGCAGCGGTGCGCGGCCTGCCGCCGCGCCCGGTTCGCGCCCCGGCCGGCGTGTCCGTGGTGCGGATCGCCGCGGGTCGCATGGTTCACGGCCAGCGGCCGCGGGCGCGTCTTCACCTGGACGGTCGTCCACCGCCCGACGCTGGCCGCGTTCGAGCCGCTCCTGCCGTATGCCGCGGGGCTGATCGAGCTCGAGGAGGGCGTGTTCATGGCGGGGCAGATTCGCGGCTGCGCGCCGCGGCAGGTGCGTGCCGGGCTGGAGGTGCGAGTGGAGTTCGACGACGTCACCGCGGACGTGTCGTTGCCGCACTGGCGGGCGGTGTGACGCCGGTCGTCGTCGGCATCGGCGCGACCCCCTTCGTTCGCCGCAGCGGTGCGAGTGCGGCGGGCCTCGCGGCGCGCGCCATCGTCGCGGCGGTGCGGGATGCGCGGGTCTCGTTCGAGGACATCGACGGGATCGTCCGCTTCGATCGCGAGGGCGCCTGGGAGTACGACTTCCCCGGCGTGATGCGCCTGCGGGCGCTCGACTACTACGGCGCCGTTCCCGACGGGCCGGGCAGCGCTCCGGCGCTGCTGCGGCTCGCCGCGATGGCGGTCTCGCAGGGCCTGGCCCGGGTGGTGGTGGGCTATCACGCCCGCGCGGGAGCCCGTCCGGAGGATGCCGACGCGGTGCGAGCCGCGGCGCTGCTCGCGCGCCGGCGGGCACCTCGCGTGGCAGCCGTCACGCTCGCCCTGCGGCGGGCGGCGGTGCGCAACCCGGCGGCCGTCCTGCGCGCACCGCTCACCAGGGCGGCGCACGCCCGCAGCCCTCATCTGGCGGCTCCGCTCCGCGAGGCCGACGCGGCGCCGCCGTCGGCCGGCGGCTGTGCGTTCGTGATGGCCGCACTCGAGCGTCCCGGCCCCCCGTGGCGGAAGCCGGTGCGGGTGCTCGGATCGATGCAGGCCGCCATCCCGAGCGCGTCGCGGCATCTCGAGGCGTGGCTCGAGAGCCGGCGTCGGGGCGTCCTCGAGGCCGCCGCGCGGCGTCTCTACGGCGACGCCGGCATCGGGCCGCGAGAGGTCGACGTCGCCTGTCTCTACGCGGCGCCGAGCGCGCTGGTGCTGCCCGCACTGGACGACTACGGGATCGGAGATCGCAACGGCCCCGGGCTGCCTCGCCGCCCGCGCGTGAACCCGCACGGCGGGCAGCTGGCGGAGGCGGCACTCGACGGCATCAACGACCTGCTCGAGGCGGTCCGACAGCTGCGCGGGGAGGCCGCCAGCCAGGTGCGCGGCGCGCGCGTGGCCCTGGTGGCCGGGTCGCCGCTCGAGCCCACCTCGGCGGTGCTGCTGGGAGCGCCCCCATGAGCGATGCGCTCGATCGGCTGACCGTCGGACACTACATGCTGCGGAACTGGTCGCTCGAGGAGGACGTGCGCCACTTGGGGCGCCTCGGCTTCCACTCCATCAGCCTCGCCAGCACCAAGCTGGCGGCGTACGGGCCGGCGCGTGCCGTGCGGCTGCTGCGGGGGTCGGGACTGCGGGTGGCGCATCTCGGCTCCTACGGGCGCTTCGGTACCGAGGCCCGGACGATCAGGCGCGGCCTCGACGAGGTACGCCGTGCGCTCGGCTGGCTGCACGCGCTCGACGGCGACGTGCTGGTCGTGATCAGCGGCGGGCGCGGCGGCGCGCCGTGGGAGCAGGCGGCGCGCGCCTATGCCGACGCGTACGCCGCGCTGCTTCCCGAGGCGACCGCGGCCGGCGTGCGGCTCGCCATCGAGGTGATCCACCCGTTGCGGCAGGACCTGTCCTTCATCAGCACGCTCGACGACGCGCGCGAGATCGCCGTGCAAGCAGGCCGCCGGGGCGGCTACGTGCTGGACTTCTGGCACTCCGGCTGGGAGCGCGGGCTGCTCGCCGCCATCCGCCGCGACGCCGCGCGACGCATCCACGCGGTTCAGGTTTCCGACTACAAGCGCCTGACGATGCGCACGCTCGACCGCGCCCTGCTCGGCAAGGGCATCCTTCCGCTCGGGGCGATGGTCCGCGCGCTCGAGGAGGGCGGCTACCGGGGCTGGTACGAGGCCGAGATCATCAGCGACGACGTCGAGCGGATGGGGTACGAGCGCGTGCTCAGACACACGCGCAGCGCGATGGCGCGCCTGCTGTCCGCTGCCTAGGGCGCGCAGGCGGAGCTGGTCTCCAGCTCGCAGCGCGACGTGCAGCAGTCGCCGTCCAGGGTGTTGCCGTCGTCGCAGTCCTCGCCGGCGTCGCGATGACCGTCGCCACACGTCGGGATGCGACGCGCGTGGAAATGCAGGGCGCCCGTGCTCGCACGCACCACGCCGCTCATGACGTCGCAGGCGGCGTCGATCCGGGCCCGGACTCGCCGCGAGTCGGTGCCGCACGAGGCCCACGCGGTGCGCAGCCTGGTCCCGTCCCGGCCCTCGTGCACGACCGTCATGGCCGCGGGCGCGCAGCCCGTCGCCAGGAGCACGATGCCGCCGCGCAGCTCGATCAGACCTGCCGGGCCACCTATCGGGACATCAGGGCCGCCATCGACCACGAATCGCCCGAGAGCGCAGGGGCGCCCGAAGCGGGCGGTGAGGAGCGGCGACAGCGCCGCGGCCACGTAGAGCGCGGCCAGCGCCCGCAGGATCCGTGCCCGCGACATCGTGCCGCAAGCATAGGCTCCTCGGCACACATCGATTCAATGGGGTTGACTGATCAGCGCGGCTCGAAGACGGTGACGTCGATCCCGCGCTCGGAGAGCGTTCGCCTGACGTCCCCGTCGAGCAGCTGCCTGGCGGCCTCGTTCTCCTTCAGGGTCGCATCCCAGTGCGCGAGCCCCAGGCCGCGCACCCAGCGATAGGCGTGGTCCGGTGGCGCCAGCTGGTCGATCGGGGGCACGCGGTGGGCCACCTCCTCGAAGGCGCCGGGCGGCGGCATGAGGCGGAAGATCTCGTGCACCTGCTCGATCCGGTCGCAGAAGTGCATGTGGTCCGTGTTGTTCATCACCACGAGCTTCTTCCATCGGGACGGCGTCCGATCGAACAGGTCGTGCATCCCGCCGAGCGGGAGCAGCGAGTCGCGCTCCGCGACCAGGAACAGGGTCGGGACCTCGCGTCCCCAGCCGAAGTCGAGAGCCTCGTGCAGCGCCGGGACGGGTATCGGTGTCGCGCCCCCGGCGGGTGCGAGCGGAAGGGCCGCGCGGATGCGGCGATCCCGGGCCGTGACGACCAGCGTCGTCCATCCTCCGAAGCTGTGCCCGCTCATCCCGATGCGTTCCCGGTCGATGAGAGTGCCGAGGTCGCCGGAGAGCCCGTCGAGGAGCTGATCGAGGAGCACGCGGACGTCGGCGGGCCGTGCCACGGCGAAGGTACGCAGGGTGTCCCCGAAATCCGGCAGCGCGCCACCGGTCCGGGCCGTGAGGGTGGCCTGCATCACGTCGAACACGGTGTTGCCGGTGTGATCGCAGGCCGCGACCACGTAGCCGTGGCTGGCGACGTGGGTGCAGAGGAAGGTGCTCTGCCGGCGATGGCCACCGAAGCCGTGCGAGAAGAGGACCAGCGGATGCACCCCGGATCGCGGCGCGGCATCCCGCACCGCCTCCTGGGTGACGGGTGGAAGGCCCGGCAGCATCTCGTATGCATCCTGCCGGCCGTCCAGGTCGGCACCGGCGTGCGCGTCGGTGGCCGGGTACCATACCTCGACGGCCAGCGTGCGGTCGTCGCGCGTGCGGTCCCGCAACGTGAACGTTCGCACCCCGACCGGAAACGGGCCGCGAGCGAAGGGGTCGTAGGTCATTCGCCAACGGCTATGCGGGAGGGGGGCGGTGGTCAAGACTCTTGACGCCGCAGTCCGCGGAGGAGAAAGGGAGGGCATGGCAGCCCGGGCAGACGGCCCGTGTGCGGCGTGCGGTGTCGAGAACGCGGCCGATCACAACTTCTGCAAGAGCTGTGGGACCCCGCTCAGCCTCGACGAGTCCGGCGACGAGCTGAAGCTCAACTTCGCCGAGCGCACGCGCGACCGCTGTCTCGACCTCCTGAAGGCGTACCCCGACAATCCCCGCGCCCACTTCGATCTCGGCCTCGCCTACTATCACCTCGGCCAGACGGGCAACGCGACGCGCGCCTTCGAGCGCTGCCTCCAGATCGAGGACGCCTATCCCGCCGCACACTTCCAGCTTGCGCTCTGCCACTACCGGCGCGGCGCGATGGGCGAGTGCGCGGCGGCGGCGCGCAAGGCGATCGAGCTGAACCCCTCCTCGGCTCCGGCGCACTTCCGGCTGGCCATCGCGCTCTTCCACCAGGCGCGGCTCGACGAGGCGGCGCGCGCCTTCGAGCGTACCATCGCAGTCGACCCGGAGTACGTCATCGGCTGGTACCACCTGGGCGTCATCCGCGAGCGCCAGAAGAACGTCGACGACGCGATCGCCTGCTTCGAGAAGGTCGTGGAAGCGAATCCCGACGATGCGTCGGCCCACTACCACCTCGGCCTGTGCTACGAGCATCAGGGCCTCGACGGCCTCGCGATCAGCGCGCTCTCGCGGGCGCTCGAGCTCGATCCGTCGGATACCGCCGCGGCCGCCGCCCTGCAGGAGCTCCAGCGCTAGATATCGTCGCCGAGGCCGGGCTCGCGCTCTCCATGGCGAGCGGCCGCGATCGCCGCGGTGAAGAGCCCGCTCAGTATCCCCACGGCGACGAGACCGGCGAGGCCCACCCAGTCGCCTGCCGAGCGAGGATGAATGAGGCTCGCCAGCGCCGGGCCGAGGGCGAGGCCAGCGTGGGGATCGCTCCGCATCGTCTTGAGCGCCCCGAGGGTGGCCACGAGAAGTCCGGAGGCCACGATCGCCACGATGCCGCCTGCGACGCCTCGCCCCACCAGCGCGGCGGTCCCGAGCGGCACGCCGCTCGCGGGCGGGTCGACCCGGAAGGTCGGCTCCCGGGTCCCGAGCGGGACGAAGCGGGCGAGCAGGATGAGCCCCGGCGCACCGGACGCGATGGTGAGCCAGAAGAAGGCTTTCCAGCCGACGGCGTCGACGATGAACCCGCAGATCGGGCCCGCGATCAGCCGGGGCACCCCGAACAGGCTCGAGAAGAGCGCATACTGGGTCGCCGAGAAGCGCTTCTGGGTGAGCCGGAGCAGGAGCACGGCGAACGCGCCCGTACCCATGCCCGCGCACAGGCTCTCGAATCCCGTCGCCGCGTACATGAGCGGGCGATTCACCGGGCTGCCCGCCAGCAGCACGTAGCCCAGGCTGGCGAACGACTGCAGGAAGCCGAAGAGCCAGAGGCTGTGGCCGAGTCCGATGACGGTGGTGACGACGCCTCCGAGGAAGGTTCCTCCGAGGCTCGCCGCGAGGCCGATGGTCGCCAGCGCCACGCCGCGGTCGGTATCGCTGTAGCCCATGTCGACCAGGAACGGTCGTATCAGTGCCATCGCGAGGTTGTCGGCGAGCTTGTAGAGGACGACGAAGGCGAGGATCTCGAGCGCTCGATGGCGCGCCAGCAGCGCCAGGAAGGGCTGCCACACCGCTTCGCGAAGGCTGGCGGGACGCGCGGGTTGCTGGGCGGGCTCGGGCGCCAGCCAGGTGATGACGAGCATCGGCAGGTAGAGCAGCGCGAGTCCGATGTTCACCAGCGGCCAGGAGTACCGTCCGGCGAGGGTGATGGCCACGCCGCCGGCGACGAACATCGCGGCGCGGTAGAGCGCGGTCCGCGCGCCGACCGCCACGCCCTGCTCCTCGGGCAGCAGCACGTCGACGGCGTAGGCGTCGATGGCGATGTCCTGCGTCGCCGAGGCGAACGCGATCGCCAGGGCGAGCGCCCCGACGACCCACGGAGCGTCGGGATGATGTCCCACCCCCGCGAGCGCCAGCCCGAGGGCCAGCAGGACGAGCTGCGAGATCGCGGCCCAGCCCCGTCGCCGCCCGAGCCACGGGGGCTGATAGCGGTCGAGGAACGGCGACCACAGCACCTTGAGCGACCATGGCGCCTGGGCAAGCGTGATCAGGCCGACGAGTCGGATGTCCAGCCCGATCGAGCGCATCCAGTCCGGGATCGCGATCAGTACCAGGCCGAGCGGGAGCCCCGAGGAGAACGACAGGAGCACGACGGAGGCCGTTCGCCAGGAGCGCAACGCCTCCAGCAGGCCCCTTCGACCGTCGTGCGTCCCGGTCCCCTTCCCCACCGCGCGCTCGCTTAGCAGGGCCTCTCGGTCCGTGCGAACGCTTCCGGGCCTCCGACCTGCGCCTCTTTTCGGGAATGTGCGTTCTCTGGTAAGCCGCCCCTGCCGAGCGAACGATCGTTCGTGCGACGGAGGACGGATGGACACCCCGACCGAGCCCATGATCTCGAGCGATTCCCACATCGTCGAGCCCCCCGACCTGTGGGAGCGGTGGCTCGAGCCCGCGTTCCGTCCCTTTGCGCCCAAGCTGGTGAAGGACGACGAGGGTGGGGACGCCTGGCTGTACAACGACGGCGGGGCGCCCGCGCCGCTGGGGCTGGTCACCGTCACCCGTGACCGGCCGCGCGAGCAGCTGCGCTGGTCGGGGGCGCGCTACGCCACCATCAACCGCGGAAACTACGAGGGCGAGGCGCGGGTCGCGGAGATGCTGGAAGACGGCGTCGTGGCCGAGGTCATCTACTCGCCCCAGCGCACCATGCGCCACTTCATGCAGGGGACCGAGGATGCGCTCCATCTCGCCGGCGTGCGGGCGTACAACGATTGGCTGGCGACGGATTTCTGTGCCCGGGCTCCCGAGCGCCTGATCGGCATCGCGCAGATGCCGGCGATCGGCATCGAGCCGGCCATCGCCGAGATGCGCCGCGCCAAGTCGATCGGGTTGCGCGGCGTCCTCCTGTCGTCGTGGCCGAGCGGCAACCCGAGCCTCTCGCCCGTCGACGACCCCTTCTTCGCGGAGGCCGAGGCGCTGGGCATGCCGATCAGCCTGCACATCGGGCTGGCGTCGCGCACCAAGGCGTCGCCGAAGCCGAAGACGCCGATGGAGGAGAAGGCCGCGCGCGGCGAGGGAACGGGCGGCCGGCAGGTGTCGGTGCTCTCGGGCGCCGGACTCGACTCGATGCCGCTGCTGCTGGGCGAGATCATCCTCACCGGAGTGCACGATCGCTTCCCCCGGCTCACCTTCGTCTCGGTGGAGGCGGGGATCGGCTGGGTGCCGTACTTCCTCGAGCAGATGGACGACCGCTACGAGCGCAACCGGCACTGGGCGAAGGTGAGGCTCGAGCGCACGCCGAGCTCGTACGTGCGGACGAACTGGCGCTTCACCTTCGTCATCGACCACTACGGGGTGAAGAACCGCCACGCGGTGGGGGTCGAGAACGTGATGTGGTCCACCGACTACCCGCACCACGGCTGCGACTGGCCTCACTCGCGCCGCACGGTGGCTGCCATGTTCGAGGGTGTGCCGCCCGACCAGCGCCAGGCGATCACCTACGGCAACTGCGCTCGACTCTACGACGTCAGGGTAGGCGAGCCGGTCCCGGCCTCGTAGACGGGTAGCGGCCGTCCCGGTCCCTTCACGCGGATCTCGCCCCGCGAGGGCACGGGAGGCGACCGCGCACCCGGCGCCGCGTCCCGCCAGCGGCCACCATCCCGAGCGCCCGACCCCGAGCGCGACCCGGCCCCGGGGGGGCCCCCTCGGCGGACCGGCCGGCGCGGTCCCGCAAGGTGCCGCCGTCCCGGCAGCCGGGGCAAACCGCAAGGGTGCCGGCTGCGTAACTTCTCCCGTGACCACGGTACGGTCGCCGGCCTGGCGAACGAGGCAAGATTACGCGATGATCTTGGCGTCGTTTCGATCGATCTTGCACGCAAAGGAGCTACCCGTGGAGAGGACCGCCGCGCCCGCCCCCGGCCCGGCTCCGGGAATCTCGGCAGGGTTCGGGCATGCCGCGTTCGTGGGGCGAGAGCGCGAGCTTGCCGAGCTGACGGGCGCGATCGATGCCGCGCGCGCTGGCCGGGGCGTCTTCTACCTGGTGAGCGGTGAGCCCGGGATCGGCAAGACACGGCTTGCCGAGCGGGTGGCCGAGGAGGCGACGTCGCGGGGATTCTCCGTCCTCTGGGGTCGCTGCTGGGAGAGCGGCGGGGCGCCCGCCTACTGGCCCTGGGTCCAGGTGCTCCGTGCGGCCTTGCGGGGGCGCGATCCGGCGACCCTCGCCGGCGCCACCGGGCGTGCGATCGCCGAGCTCGGTCAGCTCGTCCCGGAGATGGCCCACGGGCTGCCCGACCACGGGCATTCTTCGATCCCGGGTCCCATGGTCGACGGGCCCGACGAGGCGCGGGTGCGGCTGTTCGACGCCGTGCAAGCGGTCGTCGCCACCCTGGCTGCCGAGCGACCACTGGCCGTGCTGCTCGACGACCTCCACGCCGCCGACGATTCCTCGCTTCTCCTCCTCCAGTACCTCTCTCGCGAGCTCCAGCAGGCCCCCGTGCTCATCCTGGGAACGCACCGCGACTGGGAGATGCGGAAGGCACCGGCTCTCCGCCGGCTTCTCGGCGGCCTCGCCCGCGCCAGCCAGCATCTCCCCCTGCGCGGGCTCGAGGAGCACGACGTCGCACGGTTCGTGGAGGCAGACCGCGGGACGGTGCCCGCGCGCTCGGTCGTCTCGGCGGTGCATCGGGCCACGGGTGGCAATCCCTTCTTCCTCCAGGAGATCGTGCGCGGGAATCCGGGGCGAGGCGAGCTCGAGGCTCCGGCACTTCCCTCGTCCGATGCCATCGGCATCCCGATGCGGGTGCGCGAGATGGTGCGCCGGCGATTCGAGTCGCTCAGCGAGTGCTGCACCCAGACCCTGCCCGTCGCCGCGGTCCTCGGCCAGGAGTTCGACCGCGTCGTGCTCGGCCAGGCCTGCGATCTGCGCGGCGATCGGCTGCTGGGCATCCTGGACGAGGCCATCGGCGCGGGCGTGGTGCTCCACCTCGGCGGCCATCGCTACGGGTTCTCGCACGGGATCATCCGCGAGACCCTGCGCGAGGGCGTGCCGCCGGGCGAGCGCGCCGGGCTCCACGCGCGCATCGCCGAGGTACTCGAGCGGCGCAGCCCAGGCGATCCCGGTGCCCATCTCGGCGAGCTCGCCTATCACTTCGGCGAAGCCGCGCAGGGTGGCTCCGATCCCGCCAAGGCGATCAGATACGCGCGCCAGGCGGCGCAGCATGCCATGGTGCGGCTCGCGTTCGAGGAAGCCGTGTCCCTGCTGCAGCAGGCGCTGCTCGCGCTCGATCTGGATCCGAAGGGCGATCTGGCGCTTCGCGGCGACCTGCTGCTCGCCCTGGGCGAAGCCCAGCGGCGCGCGGGCGAGGCGGACGCGGCGCGCGCGACGTTCGCCCATGCCGCCGCCGTCGGCCGCCGCCTCGGCTGCTCCACCATGCTCGGCCGCGCCGCCGTCGCCTTCGGCGGCATCGGACGCGAGCGCATCAGCGCCGACTACGACTGGATCGCGCTCCTCGAGGAAGCCCTCGCCGCGCTCGGGGGGGAGGACAGCGCGCTGCGCGTGCGGCTGCAGGCGTGCCTTGCGATGGCGCTCTACTGGTCGGACGGCCCCGAGCGCCGAGACGCGCTGAGCCGGGATGCCGTCGCGATGGCGCGCCGCCTCGGCGATCCCGCGACGCTCGCCTTCGCCCTGAACTTCCGGCTGAAGGCGGTCTGGGGCCCCGGCGGCATCGAGGAGCGGCTCGTGTCCGCGAGCGAGATCGTGGCCCTCGCCCGCTCGAGCGGTGATCGCCGTCTGGAATTCGAGGGCCACCGATGGCGGGTCGTGTGCCTGCTCGAGCTGGGAGACATGGTCGCCGTCGATCGCGAGATCGCGGCCGTGGCCCGCATCGCCGAGGAGCTGCGCGATCCGCTCTATCGCTGGCACAGCATGGTGTGGCGCAGCATGCGGGCCGCGGTCGACGGCGACTTCGCGCGCGCCGAGGCCCTCGCCGGCGAAGCGCTGGCCGCCGGCGAGCGGGTGCAGAGCCACGTCTCCACGCCCGTCTACCTCGGCCAGCTGTTCGGGCTCCGCCTGCACCAGGGCCGGCTGGGCGAGCTCACCGACGTGCTGCGGGCGCTGGTCGACAGCGGCGTCAACGCCCCGGCGTATCGCTCGGGACTCGCGCAGGCGGCGGCCCAGCGAGGTGACCTCGCGCTCGCGCGGAGAGAGCTCGATTTCCTCGCCGCGGGCGGCTTTACCTGCCTGCCCACCGACTCGTCCCGCATGACCACGCTCGTCACGATCGCCGAGGTCGCGGCCACGGTGGGTGACGCGGAGCGTGCGGCGACGCTGATCGAGCACCTGCTGCCCTACGCACATCTCAACGTCGTGGTCGGGCCTGCCCTCGGCTGCTTCGGCGCCGTGGCGCGCTACCTCGGTCTGCTCGCCACGACGTGCGGGCGCTTCGAGCACGCCGAGCACTATTTCACGCATGCCCTGGCGCTCAACACCCGGCTCGGCGCGCGCGCCTGGGTCGCCCACACCCAGGCCGACTTCGCCGCGATGCTGCTCCGCCGCGGTGAGCCGGGCGATGGCGCGCGGGCCGCCGAACTCCGCGCCGCAGCCCTGCAGGCAGCCGAGGCGCTGGGAATGCCGCTCGTGCTGCAGAAACTGTGCGCGCTCGACACCCCGCAGCTCCGGGTGCCCGGCGCCGAGCGGCTGCCATGCCGCATGGTCCACGAGGGCGATTTCTGGACGGTGTGCTTCGAGGGCGTGACGAGTCGGGTGCGTGACGCGAAGGGCATGCGCTACCTGCGCCAGCTCTTCGCCCACCCCGGTCGAGAGTTCCACGTGCTTGCCCTCGTCGCCGACGTCGATGGGCGAGGCACGGAACCAGCTCAGGCGCCCGGCCGCATGACGCAGATCGCGCTCGAGCAGCTCGGCATGCATCGCGACGACGACGGCGCCACCGGCATGGTGCTCGACGCCCAGGCGCGGTCGGCCTACCGCAGCCGGTTGTTCGACCTCGAGGCCGAGCGCGACGAGGCGGAGGCGGCGAACGACCCGGGGCGCCGCGCGCGCGCCGAAGCGGAGATCGAGTTCCTGGGTCAGGAGCTGTCGCGCGCCTTCGGCATGGGCGGCCGTGCCCGCCGCGCGGGCTCGATGGCGGAGCGGGCCCGGGTGAGCGTCACGCGCGCCGTGCGAGCGGCGATCGAACGTCTCGAGAAGGCGAACCCGACCCTCGGCAAGCATCTCGACACCACGATTCGCACCGGCACGTTCTGCTCCTACACCCCTGACCCGCGGGTGCCGCCCTCCTGGCAGCTGTAGGTCCGCAGCTGGCGTCAGCCCTCCACTCCGTTCAGGCCGCCTCGGTTGATCGTGGCGAGGCCGCGATGGAATCATCCCGCTCCATGGCGTCACCGTCCGACGGACAAGGCGGAGGAGCCCGCGTCTTCGTCGGACGCGAGCGAGAGATCGCCGAGCTCGAAGCGCACCTGGCTGCCGCCGAGACGGGTCGCGGCGGGGTCGTGTTGCTCGGCGGGGAGCCGGGAATCGGCAAGACGCGTCTCCTCGACGAGCTCGGCGTGCGCGCCCGCGCCCGCGGGGTGCTCCCGCTCTGGGGCCGGTGCTGGGAGGAAGGCGGGGCGCCGGCATACTGGCCGTGGGTGCAGATGCTGCGCGCCGGTCTGCGGCACGACGACCCGGCGCACGTCGCGGCCACGATCGGGAGCCAGGCGGTGCTCCTCGGAACGCTGGTTCCCGAGCTGCGAGCCGGCGCCCCGGCGGCGCGCGCCGCCCTGCCCGCGGCAGGGGTCGAGTCCGAGCAGCGGCGCTTCGCACTGTTCGACGCCGTCGCCTCCTTCTTCCGCGCCATCGCGGGTCGCAAGCGGGTGCTGGTCCTGCTCGACGACGTGCACGCCGCCGACGGCCCGTCGCTCAGGCTGCTCGCCTTTCTCGCCCGCGAGCTGCACGACGCCGCCGTGCTGGTCGTCGGCGCGCATCGGCTGGTGGGGTCACGCGCCTCGCCGATCCTGACGGAGACCCTGGCGGAGACCGCGCGCGAGGGCGCCGCGGTTCAGCTCGGCGGTCTTCCCGAACGCGACGTCGCGCGCTTCATCGAGGTCCGGGCCGGCGTCCGTCCGGCTTCCGGGATGGTCGCCGACCTCTGCCGCCAGACCGGTGGCAACCCGTTCTTCCTGGACGAGGTCGTACGCCTGCTGATCGCGGACGGCCGGCTCACGAGGGCCGGTGGTCTCACCGGCGCACGGCTCGGCGTACCTGTCCGCGTTCGCGACACCATCGAGCGCCGGCTCGAGCCCCTGTCGGCCGAGTGTCGCGCGCTGCTCTGCGCCGCCGCCGTGGTCGGGCACGAGTTCTCCTTGCAGCAGCTGACCACGATCACGTGCACGGCGCCCGCCGCCGCGCTCGGCCTGCTCGACGAGGCGCTGGCGGCCGGCATCGTCGGGCGTTCAGCGTCGGGCCGCGCCTTCCGCTTCGTTCACATCCTCTTCCGGGAGTTCCTCTACGAGAGCTTGCCGGACACCGAGCGCTCCGCTCTGCACGGTCGCTTCGGGAGTTTTCTCGAGCACCAGACCGGTACGCGTGCCGCGCCCGTCCTCGCGGAGCTGGCGCACCACTTCCTCGAGGCGGTGGAGGGGGGCGGCGACGTCGAGCGAGCGGTCCTCTATGCGCGCCGCGCGGCGGCGGAGGCGATGAGCCGTCTGGCCTACGAGGAGGCCGTGGGCCTCTGCGAGCGCGCCCTCGAAGCGCTCGCGCTCGGGACCTCGCCCGATGGCTCGACGCGCGCGGACCTGCTGATCGACCTCGGCGAGGCGCACCACCGAACCGGTGCGCTCCGAGCGGCGCGCAGCGCGTTCCGGGATGCCGCCGAGATCGCTCGCCACGCAGAGCCGGGGCGCTCGGGGCGTCTCCTCGCCCGTGCGGCGCTCGGATTCTCGGGGTTGGGACCCGAGGTCGGCCGGGTGGACGGCACCGCCGTGGCACTTCTCGAGGATGCGCTCGCGACCCTCGATCCGTCCGCCAGCGCGCTCCGCGCCCGGCTCCTTGCCCGGCTCGCGAGCGAGCTGACCTATGCCGCCGGCGACACGCGCCGCTACCAGCTGAGCGAGCAAGCCGTCGCCATGGCCGAGAGCGCCGGCGACCCGGCCACGCTCGGCTACACGCTGACGCAGCGGCTCGTCGTCTTGATGGAGCCGGGCCACGTCGAGGAGCGACGGACGCTGGCGTCGGCGATCCTGTCCCTGGGCCAGCGCACGGGCGACCGGGAAATGGCCGCGGAGGGACGGGGCTGGCGACTCACCGCGCAGCTCGAGCGCGGCGATCTGGCGGGCGTCGATCAGGACCTCGACGCGCTCAACCAGCTGGCGGAGGAGACCCGCCATCCGCACTACCGCTGGCTGGCGGCGATGTTCCGGGCCATGCGCGCGCTGCTCGCCGCGCACTTCGAGGACGCCGAGCGGCTCGCGGCCGACGCGCTGGCGATCGGCGAACGCGTGGGGGACCCGAACGCGCCGGTGGCGTACGGCTCGCAGCTCTACGTCCTGCGCTGGGGACAGGGGCGGCTCGCCGAGCTCGAGCCTCTCATGGCGGGCTTCGTCGCCCAGCACGCCTCGGCACCGGTGTGGGAGAGCGCCACGGCGCTGATGCACGCGCTGCTGGGACGCCCGAGCGATGCGCGCCCCCGCTTCGAATCCGCGTGCGACGAGTTCGTGTTCCTGCCACGCGACGTGACCTGGCTGCCTCATCTCGGCCTCCTCGGCGAGGCCTGTGCGATGCTCGGCGACTCGAAGCGCGCCGCCGTGCTTCATCCCCTGCTGGCGCCCTTCGCGGATCTGACCCTCATCGCGGGGCCGGGAGGGGCGTCGTTCGGGGGAGCGGCGCGCATCGTCGGCCTCCTCTCGGCCACTCTCGGACGTCAGGACGAGGCGATCGCACACCTCGACCACGCCGTCGAGGTGAACGAGCGGGCCGGCGCGCTCGCCTGGCTCACCCAGTCGCTGCACGATCGTGCCGCGGCGCTGCTGGCGCGTGACGGCCCCCGGGATCGCGAGTCGGCGGCGGTCTCTCTCGCGCGGGCGCGAGCGCTCGCGCTGCGGCTCGGCATGCAGGGGATCGCAAAGGCAGCGGACGTGCTCGCACGCCGGCTCGACGAGGACGAGCCGGCGCCGGACAGCGCCTCCTCGCGCCAGGTCCTGCGCCGCGAGGGAGATCACTGGACCGTGGTCTACGAGGGCCGGGCGTGCCGGCTGCGCGATTCCAAGGGCATGCATCTCCTGGTGCACCTGCTGCGCCACCCCGGGCAGGAATTGCACGCCGCCTCGCTGGTCGCGGCAGCGAGCGGGGTGCCGCTCCAGGTCGCGATCGCGGACCTCGACCAGGCGGCATCGGAGCGGGCCCGGGTGAGCGTGACGCGAGCCGTGCACGGTCTCCTCGACCGGATCGCCATCACGCATCCCGCGCTCGGCGAGCACCTCGCCCGGACGGTGCGGACGGGGACGGTGTGCTCCTACGCTCCCGATCCGCGTCTCCCGAGCATCTGGGAGTCGTGAGCTGCTTCAGGCGCGCAAGCGCTGGCGCAGCAGGTCCTTGCGCACCTTGCCGGTGGCGTTGCGCGGCAGTTCGGCCATGACCTCGAGCTGTTCGGGGACCTTCTGACGCATCACCCCGCGTCCCTCCATGAAGGCACGCACCTCGGCGAGGGAGAGGTCGCCCGCACCGGATGCCAGGACGACGCAGGCGCATACACGCTCGCCCGTGGACGCGTCGGGGATGCC
The DNA here is from genome assembly GCA_963815115.1 of uncultured delta proteobacterium. Classification (GTDB taxonomy): domain Bacteria; phylum Desulfobacterota; class Binatia; order DP-6; family DP-6; genus CAVQLX01. Next base: position 190,476 of record CAWFFN010000012.1, read on the forward strand.
CACCACCGAGACGTCGGCGATCTTCGGGTGCGCCGCCAGCTCGTCCTCGATACCCTTGGCAGAGAGGTTCTCGCCTTTCCGGATGATGACGTCCTTGCGCCGTCCCGTGATGCGCAGGTGACCGTCGGCGTCCGCCACGGCGAGATCGCCGGTGCGCAAGAAGCCGTCGGCGGTGAAGGCGTCGTTCAGTACCGCGTCCAGGTAGCCGACGGAGAGCTGCGGACCGTAGGCTTCGATCTCGCCCTCGACCCCCGGACCGACCGGGCGTCCCGACTCGTCGACGAGCCGGGCAATGGCTCCGGGAACGGGCCGGCCGTCGGTGCCGTCGAGCTTCTCCTCCGGATCTCCGTGGCGTCCCGAGCTGAACATCGGACACTCGGTCATGCCGTACGAGCGGAACGCAAAGGCGGCCAGATGTCGCCGCACCCGGTGCATCAGCTCGGGTGAGACATCGGCAGCACCCGAGCCGCTGCTGCGGACCGACCGGACCTTCTCGGGAGACCAGTTCCTCGCAGCGAACATGCCCTGCAGGATGGCCGGGGGACCGCCTGCCGAGGTCACGCGATGGCGCTCGATGAGGTCGAGCGCCAGCTCCGGGTCGTAGGTCTCCATCAGGACGACGCTGGCGCCCGTGCGCAGGGGGAGCATCACGAACATCACGATGCCGCCGATGTGCGTGAGCGGAAACTGGAGCAGGCTCACGTCGTCGGGCGAGGGGGGAAACAGCCGGGTGTGGTAGTGCAGCACCGCGCCGAGGGTGGAGGGCGTGTGCAGGACGCCCTTCGGGTCTGCCGTCGTCCCCGAGGTGTAGAAGATCGCGGAGACGTCGTGCGCTCCATGGGGCGACGGCGGCAGGGGCTCGGGGGGGTCGTCCTCGAGCGATTCGAGGGCATGCTGGCCGGGCGCCGGCTCGGCGCGAACCGTGACCACGTGCTCGAGCGAGGCGGTGGCCGCCTGGACGGCCCGGGCGAGCTCGCGATGATCAAAACCCCGCACGGTTCCCGGGACGACGAGCACCCGGGAGCCGGCCTGGTGGCATGCGAACCCGACCTCGCGCTCGCGGTAGATCGTGATGATCGGGTTCGAGATGGCACCGAGTCGATCGATGGCGGCAGCCAGGGCCGCCGACTCCATCCAGTTCGGCAGCTGCCAGGACACGACGTCGCCCTGCCGCACGCCGAGACGCGCCAGAGCGACGGCCATGCGCTGCGAACGCGCGTCCACGTCCCGGAAGGAGAAGCGCCGGCCCCCGTCGCGCAGGCCCTCGACGAGATAGGTCCGGTCAGGATCGGTCCCCGCGCGCCTCCCGAGGAGGGTCGAGAGGCTCGGCTGCGGCCACTCGCCGCTGGCCTCGTGCCGGGCTCGACGCTCGTCGGGAGGCCGGGTAGGGCGCATCCGGCTCGCGTACCGGATCTGCAGGCCCGACGTCCACGAACGCCGAGGTCGGGGCGAGGAACGGTTGTACGGTCCGAGTTCACGCCTGCACCGCGTCATGCGAATCCCCCGCCCCCGGACGCGTCTCTCGGTGATCGGGACCTGCCGCCAGTGCGGGGTGCGCTTCGGCTCCCGGCCCGAGTTCAGGAGCGACACGATCGCGTCCTTCCACGCCCACGAATGCGTGTGCCCGGGCGGTAGCCGTAGCCTCGACGTAGTGATTCCACTCGGCCCGGTTAGAGAGATCCGGGTCGTCCGGGGCTCTGCGTGAGTCCCCAAGCGCTCGGCCCGCCGCTCGGATCCCCCTCCTGAGCGGCGGGCCGACGCGCTCCAAGCAGGTTTGGACGGTGGTCCCCGGGCTGGAGCGGCGGGGAGCCGCCCCTCCCCCGGCAGGTACCTACGATCCGGGCCCGAGGCGTAACGGCCGGGTGCCCGTGACGTCCCAGCCGCCCTGCAGCTCGATGTACGCCTGGTCGACGCCGTCGCGTGGCAGGCAGCCCGCCCGCGTGCGCACCAGCGGAGCCATCTCGGCGACCGGAAGGGTGGTGACCGCCGGCGCCGGCAGTGGCGCGGTGGCCGCTCCGTCCTGCCCGGGATCGGCCAGGCCCGCCGAGACGTTGCCGGCCGTGAACACGGGGCCCGACTGCATGAGGCGGAGCGCCGAGTTGGCCTTGCCGCCGACCGAGCGCGCGTAGGTCCCGAGGGTGAAGAGCGAGTTGACCATGTTGCCGCTCGAGTCCTCCTCGAAGCGCACTGCCCACATGGTCCAGTCGTCGACCACGAGGTTGCGCACGTCGGCCATGACCTTGCCCGAGACCATGGGCCCGCGTGACCACTGCTTCTGCACCCAGGTGTGATGGATGGAGACGTCGGTGGTGTCCGCGTACTTGAGGAACAGCGAGCGCGTGTTGCCGGCGAGGAAGCAGTACTGCACGGTCACGTCGTGCGCGCCGTAGCCGATCGAGATGCCGTCGTCCCCGGAGCCGGTCGACGACACGTGGCTGAAGACGATGTTGTAGGCGGTCGGGTCCTGCGCCCGCAGGTTGTCGGAGCCGTCTCGCAGGTGGATGTTGCGGACGATGACGTCGTGGCCGCGGACGTCGATCAGGTTGGCGAGCGCGCCGCTCGGCACGAACAGCGTTGCGCCGTTGCCCTCCACCGTGACGAAGCTGCCGTCGAGTCGCGGCAGCGAGCCGGTGATCGCGATCGGGAGCGTGGTCAGGAAGCGGATGATCGCATGCCCGCTCGAGGCCGCGTCGAAGGCCGCGCGGACCGCCGCCTCGGTGGGCTCGGTGACGCGCAGCTCGCGGCCTCCGGCTCCTCCCGGCGTCGACGAACCGAAGCCCTCGAACGCGTCGCGGTCGTTGTCGCTCGGCCCGCCCGGAGGCGGCGGCACCCCGCCGTCGCCCACGGTGATCGTCACCTGCGCGCTGGCGCTCGCCGTGCCCGTGCTGACGGTGACCCGCGCGACGTAGACCCCGGCCTTCTCGTAGACGTGCTCGATGACGGCGCCCGTCTCCGGCACGTCGCCCGGAGGCGGCAGCATCGGCGTCGGCGACGGAATCTCGCAGCCGCCGTCGGTGAGCTTCTTCAGTGCCTTGGCGAGGTTGTTGGTGGTGCCGTTGTCTGCCGGGAGGTCGGGGAAGCCACCGGCCACGGCCTGGGCGATCGACTCGCGTGACCACTGCAGCGCGGCCGCATACCGCGCGCAGCCCGTGACGTCGTCCACGTCGTGGAAGAGGTAGATGCCGCCGAGGTCGTGCGCGATCTTCTGCAGGTACCAGCGCGCGACCCGATCGATGCGATTCGTGCCCTTGGTGGTGATCGGTCCGGGCTGCTCGATCACGGTCAGGGGCACGAGGGCGAGAGCCACCGTCATGTAGTCCTGGACGGCGGCCTCGAAGTGGCCGTCGTCGCGCTCCGCCTTCGCGCTGGTATAGCCGTCACGCCCGGCCTCGAGCGCCGCGCCGGGGTCGCCTCCCGGTGCGGGGGCGGGGCTCGGCGTGCCGTCGCCGAAGTCCCAGGCGAAGGTCAGCGACTGTCCCTTGGGCCCGCTCGACGCACTCGCGTCGAACGTGACGTCGAGCGGCGGAGGGCCGCCGAGCGTCGATGCCATGAGCTTCGCGGTGACCTTCCCCGGCGGTGGTGGCGGCGGCGGAGGTGGAGGTGGAGGTGGAGGAGGAGGAGGTGGTGGTGGCGGCTCCGGATCGAGCTCGCCGTCCGTCAGCGCGGGGCCGGCGGGTCCGGAGCCCGGATCGTCGGGAGCCCAGCTGCGGTGCTCATCCCATCCGCTTCCGCTGTTGCCATAGGCGCGCGAGCGCGCGTTGCCGTCCGCGAGGATCAGGTCGGCATGTCCGTCGCCGTCGACGTCGCCGATCCCCGGAGCGATGCGAGCGCTCCACGTGGGGCCATCCCACGCCTCGGCGCGGGTGAAGGGCGTCCCTCCGTCGCCGGTCCCGGTGAAGGCGAGCACCGTGCCTTCGTCCGTACCGACGACGAGATCGGTCCGGCCGTCGTCGTCGATATCGCCGAGCGCCGGACGCGCCTGGCGCGCGCCCGTCGACACGTTCCATCCCTTGCGGGCACGCCACGCCGGCACGCGGCGGCTGCCGACGTTCTCGAAGGCGGTGATGCCGCCGTCGGCGTCCCCCACCAGGAGGTCGGCGTCGCCGTCACCGTCGACGTCGCCCAGCGCGGGCGCGCCGCCGTCCTTGACCGGCGGATCCCAGTCGGTACGACGCTCCCAGCGCGGCACCTCGGTGGTTCCCGCATTGCGAAACGCGAGCACGTCGTGCCCGTTCTCGCCCACCAGCGCATCGGCGACGCCGTCGCCGTCGAGATCGGCGATCGCCGGCAACGCGTACCCGGCGACGTCGGGCAGATCGGCGGACGGCACCCGCATCCAGGGCAAGCGTCCGGCGCGCGTCGTGAGCGCGGCGCTCCCACCTCCGGGCAGCCCGAGCCACAGGATCGCTGCGTGCGCGCTCGTCGCCGCGGCGACGAGAAGCACGAGCCCGGCTCCGGCTGCCACGGTCCTCCCGTGGCGTGTCATCGGTGCGGCGCACGATGCACGCTTGGTAGCAAAGCTGCAATCGGACGAAGGTCGCAGGGAGCGCGCGACTGTCGACACGCGAGCGACGTCCGTACTATTGAAGTTCTGGTTACAGGACACTCGGGAGGGCGACACGTGATGGCGGCCAGCAGCAGGATGCTAATCGACGGCGAGTGGGTGAACGCATCGAACGGCGCGACCTACACAGTGCTGAATCCGGCGACCGAGGAGTCAGTCGGTCGCGCGCCCGACGCGACCGTGGACGACATGCGCCGCGCGATCGCGGCGGCCCGCCGGGCCTTCGACGACGGCCCGTGGCCGCGCTCGTCACGCGACGAGCGCGCCCGCGCGCTGCTGCGCATCGCCGACGCGATGGAGCGCCGCAAGGAGGAGATGCGCCAGCTGCTGATCGCCGAGGCCGGTGCCACCTGGGTGACGCACACGATGCAGGTGGAGACGCCCGTCGAGCACCTGCGTCACTGGGCGGAGATGGCGCGCTCCTTCGACTTCGAGGTGCCGCTGCCCGCGCGTGCCAGCCAGGGACCGATGGGGCCACAGATGAACTGCGGCGTGGTCTACCGCCAGCCGGTCGGCGTGTGCGCCATGATCCCGACGTGGAACTTTCCCGTCTACGTCAGCGTGCAGAAGCTCGGTCCGGCGCTGGCGACGGGCTGCACCATGGTCTTCAAGCCCTCGCCCTGGGGTCCCCTCATCAACCTCTTCCTGGCCGAGCTGGTCGCCGAGGCCGATGTCCCGCCCGGGGTGGTCAACTTCGTCACCGGCCAGGGCAACGACATCGCCGAGGCCCTGGTGAGCGATCCGCGCGTGGACAAGGTGAGCTTCACCGGCAGCGTCGCCACCGGCCGCAGGATCATCCAGGCATCGGCGGGGAACCTGAAGCGCGTCTTCCTCGAGCTGGGCGGCAAGTCGGTCGGCATCTATCTCGACAGCGACGGCATCGAGATGAACGCCATGATCGCGTCGGGACCGGCGATGTTCCACGCCGGACAGGGCTGCGCCATGGCGACGCGCGTGCTCGTGCAGCAGGACGTGCACGATCGCTTCGTCGAGAACATGGTCGGCTTCGTGAACGGCATGGTGAAGATCGGCGATCCGGCCGATCCCGCGACCATGCTCGGCCCCGTCATCCGCGAGGAGCGGCGGCAGAAGATCGAGGAGTACATCGCGGCCGGGAAGGCGGAGGGTGCGACGCTCGCCGCGGGTGGCGGTCGTCCCAAGGACATGCCGCGCGGCTACTTCCTCGAGCCCACGATCTTCTGCGACGTGCGCAACGACGCCCGCATCGCGCGGGAAGAGATCTTCGGTCCCGTCGTGTCGGTGATCCCCTTCAAGGACGAGGACGAGGCGGTGCGCATCGCGAACGACTCGAGCTACGGGCTGGGCGGCGCGATCTACGCCCGCGACACCGCGCGAGCCGTCGAGCTGGCGAAGCGCATTCGCACCGGCGTGGTGTGGATCAACAACGGCATCAACATGTTCGACGGACCGTTCGGCGGGTTCAAGGAGAGCGGGATCGGCCGCGAGGGCGGTCGCTGGGGGATGGAGGAGCACACCGAGGTGCAGCAGATCACGTGGAGGGCGTGAGGGAGATCAGTCCCGCGCCCGCACCGTGAAGTGCTCGCCGTTCCATCCCAGCTCGACACGGTCGGGCAGGATCCGGACCACCTCGACGCCGTCGCTCGACGACTCGCCTTCGTGCAACGTCTCGAGGCCGCGGTTCTCGATCGCGAGGGCGACGGTGCGACGTCCCGGAGCGGGCGAGTAGAGCAGGAAGCTCAGGCGCACCGCCGGCGCCCCGGCCGGCGGACGCCGGACCGCCGGCGGCTCGAGGTGCGTGTACGTCGTGGCCGGCGCCTCGCGCGGCACGGCAACGTTCGCTGCTGGTGGCGGGGGAGGCAGCGGGGGCGCCACGGCCTGCGCCCACGGCCGCGGATCGGTTGGCGACGGGGCGGGCACGGGACGCGCCGCCGCGAGCGCGTCAGGCCGGGACGCGTCCTCGGCGGGAGGGGTCTCGGCGTGGGACGGAGCGGTCGCCGGAGCCTCGGCCTGCGGTGGCGAAGCACTCGCGTGCTCCGCCGGCGGGCTCTGCGGGGGCGCCGGCTCCGGCGGGACGGCCGGCTGCGCAGCGGTCGCGGCGGGCTCGGGGGGCGCCGGTGGCGGAGCGACGGCCTCGACCACCGGCTGCTTCGCGGCGGGCTCGGCGGGCGCCTGGACGACGGCGGGCCCGCTGCCGGGGCGCGCACGCAGGAGCATCAGCGCGAGAGCCGCACCGGCGGCGAAGGCGCAGCCGACGAGCACCACCCCGCGCCTGCGGCGCGGCACGGGCACGGCGGCGGTGGCCACCGGCTCGACGACCGGCGGCCGGCTGCGCTCGAGCTTCTCGAGCGCGTCGAGAATCGAGCTCACGAGGAGTCTCCGATGACCTCGGAGAGCGTGGGACGCGGATAGCCGCCGGCGGCCGCGTACAGCGCGACTCGCGTCAGCCGCCCGACGATGCCGTCGGCGCTGACGTAGCGCGAGCGCTGGAAGTCGAGCACGGCGGACGCCGTGGCGGCGTCGTATTGTCCGCTCTCCTCTCCGCCGTACGCCCCGATTCGCTTGAGGAGGACCTGCAGGCGGGTCACGCGGGCACCCCGCGCGTGTGCGCTGAGCGTGCCGGGGCCGAGCGCCTCGAAGTCGCGCGAGAAGACGTGCGCCTGGCCGTACCACGCCCGCTCGAGCAGCTCCTGGCTCACCGCCACCGCCGGGCCGTCGCCGGCTGCCACCAGGGGCGCGCCGTCGCGCAGCCCGACCAGGGCAGCGTAGCGGGGTCCGCTGGTGCCGGGGAGCTGCAGCTCCAGCACCGCCGGCACGTCGAGCAGACGGAGCATGGCCGTGTTGCCTCTCAGCGCGAGGTGCTCGAGCCCGCGACGTTCGGCGATGTGCGCGAAATCGTCGGGCATGGTCGCCTCGTCGGCGGAGAGCGAAGGCACCTGCCACGCGTGCAGCACGATGTCCAGCGCGGCACGCGCGCTGGCGGCCGAGTCGAGCGAGGCCAGCCGATGCTCGATCTCCTTCGTCGTGTCGGCCGAGGGGGGCGGTGGCGCGGCTTCGTGTGCAGCGACCGGCGCGATGTCCGGTGGGGGTGGCGCGGGCGGTCGCTCCTCGGCCGGGGATTGTTCGGTGGGGGGCGACGACCGGGAATCGTCGGCCGGCGGATCCGCCGCGGGCGCAGAGGCGGCCGCCACCTCGGTTGCGGGCGGATCGCCGTCGGACGGCGGCGTGGGCGCCGCGGCGACCGCGGGAGCTTCGGGGGGCGCCGCGGCGACCGCCGCCGGCACCTCGGGTGCGGCGCTCGTTGCCGCTGGCGGCTCGGGCACCGTTCCCGCACCGGGTGGCGGCGCATCGGGCGTCGCCGCCTGCGGCACGATCGGCCGGAACAGCGGCGCGACGCCGAACGTCCCCACCGCCGCGAGCCCCACCACGCCGACCGCGAGCGCGGCATTCGTCCACACCGCACGGGGCGCAGGCGCCGGGCGGCCCGGCAGCGGAAGAGTCGTCACCTCGCGGTAGGCGCGCCTGACCGACCGCAGGGTCACGGTCCGCCGCTCGGCCGCGAACGCGGCCAGCATGGCCCGGTGGCAGAGCATGTTGATGAGGCGCGGAACGCCGCGCGACCGGGCGTGGATGGCGCGCAGGGCCGGACGGGAGAAGACGTCGCACACCTGGCCCTCGCTGGCGATCTCCAGCCGGTGGCGGACGTAGGCCATCGTTTCCTGGCGATCGAGCGGACCGATGTGCCAGCGCAAGGTGATGCGCTGGTTCAGCTGCGCCAGCTCGGGGTGCGCCAGCAACGCGCGCAGCTGCGGCTGTCCCACCAGGATGATGCGCAGGAGCTTCTCCGTGGTGGTCTCGAGGTTCGAGAGGAGCCGCAGGTGCTCCAGCACCTCCATCGACAGCGCCTGGGCCTCGTCGACCACGACCACTGCCCGGCCGCCCGCTTCCCGCTGGTTCAGCAGATGACGGTTCAGGTGATCGATGAGGTCCTTCTTGCTCGTCCGCCGCGCCGGCAGCCCGAACTCGGTGTTGATCGTCTGGAGCAGCTCGAGCGGGGAGATCGTCGGGTTCACGACGTATGCCACGCTCGACTCGGGCGCGAGCTCGCCGAGGAAGTGCCGGAGCACGGTCGTCTTCCCGGTGCCCACGTCGCCCGTGATGCAGACGAAGCCGCTCGACTCCGACAACCCCAGCCGGAGGTGCGCCAGCGCGTCGGCGTGCTTGCGCGAGAGGAAAAGATACCGGGGGTCCGGCGTCAGCCGGAAGGGTGCATCCACCAGCCCGAAGAACCGCTCGTACATCCCCGCCGACTGGTTCCTAGCACCGACGGGTCCGGGCCGCCACCGCGGCACGCGTCACGCGGCACGCCGCGCGACCTCCGCGAATGCCTGGTCGGTCACCTCCAGCACCCGGCCGACGTCCTCGTCGGTCAGCGCAGCGGACAGGAACCAGTTGTGATGGGGATGCAGGTAGACGCCGCGCGCGCAGCAGGCGGCGGCGAAGGCGCGGCTGCGCTCGAAGGAGCCCTGGTCGGCGACGAAGGTCAGGAACGGCAGGGCGGGTGGTCCCGTGTAGCGCACGGCCGTGCCGTGCGCCGCGGCCTGGCGCTCCATTCCGTCGCGCAGCCGCGTGCCGAGGCGTGCCATGCGGGGAATCGCGTCGCTGGCCTCCAGCTCCGCCAGGCAGGCGAGCGCGGCCGCCATCTCGACCGGGCCCGTCCAGTACGAGCCGGTGAAGAAGACCTTCTCGGCCGGGCGGCGCAGCGCATCGCGGCCGAGCGCGGCGGCGATCGGATAGCCGTTGCCGAGCGCCTTGCAGTAGCAGGTCAGGTCGGGCTGGACGCCCATGGCCTCGCCCGATCCCCGCAGATCGAGCCGGAAGCCGGCGCGCACGTCGTCCAGGATGAGCACCGCTCCGAGGCGGTCGCAGCGCCCGCGCAGGCCGGCGAGGAAGCCGGGGACGGGCAGCTCCTGGTCGTGGAACGCGTCGTGCCGGAAGGGCGACACCATGATGGCCGCCACGTCGCCGTCGTGGGCGTCGAGCGCGGCGTCGACGCTGCCGAGGTCGTTGTAGCGAAAGTGCGCGACGTGCGCGCGGTCCTCGTCCATCACGCCGGCGGGCATCGGAGAGCACCAGGGGTGGGTGCCGTGGTACGCGCCCTCGGCGGTGAGGACCTTGCGCCGCCCGGTGGCCGCACGCGCAACCTGGGTCGCCCACGTGCAGATGTCGGACCCGTTCTTGGCGAACACCGCCCACGCCGCCCACGGGGTGAGCGACACCAGACGCTCTGCCAGCTCGACCCACGCCGCCCCGGGGCCGTTGAAGCATCGGCCCGCCTCCTCCTGACGGCGTGCCGCCTCGTCGACCCGCGGGTGGTTGTGGCCGAGAACGATGGGGCCGTACGAGCACATCAGGTCGAGATACTCGTTGCCGTCGACGTCCCAGATGCGCGCGCCCGCGCCGCGCGCGAAGAAGTAGGGATAGGCCTCGGGGACCAGCATGCGCGGCGACTGGTGCCCGTAGATGCCGCCGGGCACGACGCGCAGCGCGCGCTCGAACAGGGCCCGGCTGTGGCGATGACGGCCGGGCTCGGTCATGCCGGCGCCACGAGGTGGCGATCGAGAAAGGCGTCCATGGCCGCGTTCGCCCGCCGGTTCGCGTCGCCGCGCCAGTCGACCTGGAAGGCGTGCGGCGCGCCCTCGAGCAACAGGAGCTCGCTCGACTTGCCGGCGGCCTCCAGGGCGGCGTGCATGCGCTCCGACTCGTGCCAGGAGACGAGCGCGTCGGCGGTGCCGTGGATGAGCAGCACGGGCGCCGTCGCGTGCGCGGCGTGGGCAACGGGCGAGGCCACGCGCGTCCAGTCCGGATCCTCGACTCGCAGGCCGAGGAACGCGTCCACCATGCCGGAGCGCCGGCGGCCGAGATCGTAGGGACCGTAGTGCGCGACGACCGCCCGCACCGTCTCGGGCACGTCACGCAGCTCCGGCGGGAGGTCCGGTGTGAGCTGGAGGATCTCCCTCGCCAGGTGCGCGAGCATGACGAGGTGCGCGCCGGCCGACAGGCCGATGAGCGCCAGCCGGTCGGGGTCGACGCCGAGCTGCCCGGCATGCGCTCGGACCCAGCGCAGCCCCCGCCGCACGTCGTCGAGCGGCGCGGGAAAGCGATGTGCCGGTGCGAGCCTGTAGGAGATGGCGATGGTCGCGATGCCGTGCCGCGCCAGGTGGAGCGCATTGCCGGCGGCCTGGCTGGGATCGCCCCGCATCCATCCCCCTCCGTGGACGAACACCACGGCCGGGACGGGGCCGGTCACCTCGAGAGGGCGATAGTGGTCGTAGCGCAGGGGGACGCCGTCCACCTCGGCGTAGACGACGTCGGTGGTCAGCTCGTGCACCGGCGAGCGCAGCGGGATTCCCGGAACCTGGCGCGGAAAGGTCATGCGGGAGGGCCTAGCACGTTCCCCGCGGCCAGCGCAGCACCGTGCCCGCTTCGTGGGCGCGTGCCGGAGGCTTGGGCAGCAGAGCAGCGGTGGAGACGCTCGATTCCACGCGGCGGTGGTCCTCCCACGTGTGGCACGCCGCTTGTTTAGAGCCGTGTGGAGGTCCGAGCCCAGAGCACCCCGCAGGTGCGCCGCATGACGCTCATCGTTCTTCCCGAGCCGCTTCGCCGCCTTCCGTGGTGGAGGCAGGTGCTGCAGCGTCTTCGCTACGGGACCTTCGTGAGCCAACCGACGCCAGCGGTCCGCCCGCGGCCCGCGCGCCGAACGCACGAGAGAGGGGGCCGCAGATGAAGAAGATCGAGGCGATCATCAAGCCGTTCAAGCTCGATGAGGTGAAGGAGGCGCTGGCCAAGCAGGGAGTGGAGGGGATGACCGTCACCGAGGTGAAGGGGTTCGGGCGGCAGAAAGGCCACACCGAGCTCTACCGGGGTGCGGAGTACGTGGTCGAGTTCCTGCCCAAGGTGAAGATCGAGTATCCTGGTACCGGACGAGCGGGCGGCGGGTATCGCCAAGACGATCGAGGACGCGGCCCGCTCGGGACAGATCGGAGATGGGAAGATCTTCATCCTGCCGGTCGAGGAAGCCCTCCGCATCAGGACCGGAGAGCGGGGCCCGTCGGCGATCTAGGACGGCGCCTCACCGCGCTGGAGCCCGCGCGCGAGTGTCGCTACCCTAGAGGGCGTGCGGCCGCTCATCGGGATCTCGAGCTACGGGCGGGCCGGAGAGCGGCAGACGTTCTCCGTGCCGTGCGAGTACGTCGACGCCGTCCGCATGGCCGGTGGGGTGCCCATCGTGCTGCCGCCGGTCGAGGGCGAGACGCCCGAGGGACTCGACGCGGTCGCCGGTCTCATCCTGCCGGGCGGTGGCGACGTCGACCCGGCCCACTACGGCGGCGGACACCACGACGCCAACTACGGCATCTCCCAGGAGCGTGATCGCTTCGAGCTGGCGCTCGCGCGTGCCGCCATCACGCGCCAATCGATGCCGTTGCTCTGCGTCTGCCGCGGGATGCAGCTCCTGAACGTCGCGCTCGGCGGCGACCTGATCGCGCACATTCCCGACCAGTTCGGCACCTCCGTCGTGCACCGCGCGCCTCAGCTGAAGCCGGTGCCGCATGGAGTCCGCCTCGACCCCCAGAGCCGTCTCGCGCGCCTGCTCGACGGCACGCACCTGACCGTGCAGTCGGTGCACCACCAGGCGGTGGGCCGTCTCGGATACGGGCTGCGCGCCGTCGCCTGGAGCGATGACGGCGTGATCGAGGCCGTCGAATCCGAGCGCCATCCCTTCGTGGTCGGCGTCCAGTGGCATCCCGAGCTGGACGCGCTGAGCGATCCGCGACCGATGCGGCTGTTCGAGGAGCTGGTGGCGTGCGCCGGCGGTGGCGCGCCGGGCTGAGGCGCGAGCTTCCTACGAGGCCATTCTCGCCAGCGCGTCTTCCCGAGGCACGTGCCGGAAAGCCTGCTCGGGTCCCATTCCCGCGAGCACCCGCGCCAGCATCGGGAGCGACCGCAGCACCAGCTCCGGATCGCGCGCCAGGCGCTCGGGGGGCTCGAGCATGTGAAACACGCGCAGCAGCCCGCGGAATACGACCGGGTCGACGCGCGTCGCCGGCAGCATGGCACGGTCGAGGAACCAGCCGAACGCCTGCTCCGCCATCACGGTCAGGTAGGCGAGCGCGTTGCCGGGTGGCGTGGCCGGAGCCTCACCCCGCGCACGCCGGTCGGCGGCGATCGCCGCGTCCACGAACGGCCGCACCTGGGTCTCGCTCAGGCGATGCAGCAGGCACGCGGCGGCGACGGGATCGCGCGGATGCCGTCCGACGGCTTCGTCGAGGAGCGTGGCCTGGACCATCGCCTGGGAGCAGCCTCGGCCGTAGATCGGGTTCGAGTGGTACGCGGCGTCGCCGATCACGAGCAGGCCCGGCGCCACCGGGCCGTCGGCATCGACGAAGCGGCGCAGCCGGTTGCGCAGCTGTCCCATGACGAGGACCGGAGTGCCCGCGCCGCCGATCGGCGCCGACACTCCGCGCGCGCGCCAGGGCGCGATCTGCGGAAACGCGGTCACGAAGCGCTCGAAGCGTCGCGGGTCGGCGAGCTCCTTCAGCCCCGCGTCGTCGACCGGTGCTCCGACCGTGATCGAGAAGGTGTCGGCGTCGCCCGGGAAGACCGCGATCTTCACCCAGCCCAGGTCTCCGGCGACCAGACCCGTCGTGCCGCGCGGCACGCGGCCGCGCCGGAGCCGATAGAAGCGCGTGTAGTAGAAGATGCCGGTGTCCTGGCTGCGCTCGCGGGGCGACGGCGCGCCGAGGGCGGTGACCCACGTCGGCACCGGCGAGCGCCGGCCGAGGGCGTCGACCACGAGCGCGGCGGCGAGCTCGCTCCCGTCGGCCAGCCGCACGCCGCGCACCCATGGACGGCCGCCATCGCGGCTTTCGCCCACGAGTCCGGTGACGGTGACGCCCTCGCGCAGCTCCACGCCGGGCTGGGCGAGCACGCTCGCGCACAGCGCCCACTCGAAGGTCGTCCGCCGGCACGCGAGGAGGACGACGTCCTCATCGGCGGGCTCCGGCCGGAATCCCATCTCCGGCGGCGCCATGTCCGCCAGCGCGATCTCGCGCACCCCGCTCGCGCGCAGCCGATCCAGCACGTCCGGAAGATGAGCGAGCAGCACCAGCCGGAGCCGCGCCAGGAAGGCGTGCGAATGGCGAAGCTGTGGCACGCCACCGCGCCGCCACGTGGTGAAGGCCTCCTCGGCCGTCGTCACGTCGCCGCGGAGATCGCGCTCGAGGACGATGACGCGCGGGAAGTGGCGCGCGAGCAGGCGGGCGGCGGTCAGGCCGGCAATCCCGCCGCCGAGGACGATCGCGGGCGCGGACGGAACGGGCTCGAGGCTGGACATTCCATCGAGTGATACGCGATCGCCCGGGCCCTGTCGCCCCCTGCGCGGCTTGAACGTGCCTGGCCCGTGCGCTTTGCTTCATGCGCGAATGCCGAGCGTCCACGCCAAGAGCTTCGACCGGGTTGCGCACTGCTATGACGCCACGCGCGCGATGCCCGATGCCGCGCACGCCGGGGTCACGGCTGGCCTGGCGCGAGCGCTGCGCGCCGTCAGCCCGGCGCCGAGGCTGCTCGAGATCGGCGTCGGCACGGGCCGGATCGCCGTCCCGCTGGCCCGCAGCGGCGTCGACGTCGTCGGTATCGACGTCGCCCCCGAGATGCTCGCCCGCTTGCGCGCCCGACGGCCGGAGCTGCCGGTTCTGATCGCCGAGGCTGCACGGCCGCCCTTTCGCGAGGCGAGCTTCGACGGGGTTCTCCTCGTGCACGTGCTGCACCTCCTGCCGGATCCCGAGCGAGCGTTGCACGCCGCCAGCGACCTGCTGCGCCCGCACGGCGTGATGCTCTACGGGCGCGAGGAGCGCGGCACGAGCCCGTTGCGCGGGGTCGCGGCGATCGTGCGAGCCATCGTGGCGGAGCTCTCCGGCGTCGACCTGCCGTCGCTGGGGTGGAACGAGCGCGCCATCGCCGCGTTCCGCGCACACGCCCGCGCGCGGGGCGCCGACCCGGCGGAATCGGTGCTGGCCCGCTGGCCGGAGCAGGCGACCGGCCGCAGCCTCCTCGACCACATTGCCGGGCGTATCTGGTCGAGCACCTGGGACATCCCGGATGCGGTGATGCCGGAGCTGTTGCGCCGGCTGGCGCCGCGCGTCGAGGCCCTCGTCGGCGACCTCGATCGTCCGCTGGAGTGGGAGACCACTTTCGTGCTGCTGGCGAGCCGGCCGGGAGCGCGAGTCGACCGGCCGCCCGGGCCGCGATAGGCGGTGCCGCCGATGGCGCGGAAGCCTCGCGAAGCGAGCGTGGAACGGTGGACGGTGCTCCACTTCCCTGCCCTGGCGCGGGTCATCGTCGCCGCTATCCTGGGTCTGACCGCCTTCTGGTTCGCGTCGAGCCGGATGCAGATGGGGCTCGCGTTCCTCGTCGGATGGGACACCATCGCGGCGAGCGTCCTCCTGGCGGTGTGGCCGGTGATCGTGAGGCTCGACTGCGCACAGACGAGGGCGCTCTCCACGCGCGAAGACGAGACTCGCGCCACGGCCGGACTGCTCGAGGTCGGCGCCTCCACCGTCAGTCTCGTGGGCGTGTTCTATGCGCTCGGGCAGGCGAGCCAGCTCCACGGCGTCGAGCGCATCGTGATGACGACGGCGGCCATGATCACGATCGTACTGTCGTGGCTGCTGGTCAGCACGGTGTTCATGCTGCGCTACGCCCACCTGCACTTCATGTCGAAGGTCGGAGGTCTGGATTTCCACGGCGACACGCCGCCCGACTATCTCGACTTCGCCTACCTGGCCTTCACCGTCGGCATGACCTACCAGGTCTCGGACACCGAGGTGCGCGACCCTGCCATCCGCCGTGCGGTGCTGCGGCAGGCGCTGATCTCCTACCTCTTCGGCGCGGTCATCATCGCGGCGACGATCAACGTCGTGGCCGGCTTCGTGCACTAGGCTGGTCGGATCTTCCCCGGAAATCCCTCGGCGAGGGCGCGCTCGGTGATCCGCATGACGAACCCCGTCTTCGCGTCCGCGTACGCCTGCCGCGAGTCGAAGGTCGCCGCGCTGTACGATGGCGCAAGTTCGCGCTTGAGCTCCTCGTACTCGCGGGCCACCTCGGAATGCGCCCGCAGGTAGTCCCGAAACGCCAGGGTCCGACGCTCCTCCGTCCCTCCCGATTCGACGACGTGCACGTGGTGGGTGTGGGGCCATGCGGCGGGCCGGTGGAAGAGGACGCAGAAGGAATCGTCCGGATGCGGCACGTGGACGTAGCCGAGCTGCACGATGCGGACCCGGTACGGTTCGAGAGGTTGCACCCGACGAACGGAAACCTGGATGTCGATGACGGGTTTCGCGGCGAGGCCGGGGACCGAGGTGGAGCCGTTGTGGTCGATGCGGATCGCGAGATCGCCCATCGCAGCCGCGAGCCGGTCACGCTCCGCGGAGAACGCCTCCGGCCACGCCGGATCGTACGGCACGATCTCCAGGGCTCCGGCCATGTGATGCTCGCGCTACCGCCCGTGCTCGACCGCTCGCGGCGGCTCCGGCTACGAGATCGCGCCCGTCGCTTTGAGCTCGGCCATCTGCTCCCAGGTGAGCCCCAGCGACAGCAGCACCTCCTCGGTGTGCTGCGCCGCCTCGGGCGCCGGCCGCAGCGTCGGCGGCGTCTCGTCGAACTGCACCGGGCTGGCGACGAGCGTGAACGTCGTGCCGTCGCCGCGATCGACCTCCGGCAGGTAGCCGTTGGCGATCGCCTGCGGGTCGCTGCCGACCTCGCGCGCGCTCTGCATCGGCGCCCACACGCCTTCCACCTCCGCCAGCGTCTCGCGCCATTCCGCCAGCGTGCGCGCGGCGAAGGTCCCCGCCAGCTCCTGCACGCACTCCTTGCGGTTCATGAAGCGGGCCATGCCGCTCTCGTAGCGCTCGTCCGTGACGAGGTCCTCGCGGCCGATGTGGCGGCACAGGTCGGGCCAGAAGCGATCCGGCTGCAGCATGTTCAGGAAGAGCCAGCGCCCATCCTTGGTGCGGTAGCTGTTGACGATCGGGTTCGGCGACTCGGTGCGGTCGAACGCCGGCATCTCCTGCTCGGTGAGCCGTGTCATCACGATGTCGGGCGCGAGGATCCACATCGCGGTGCCGAGCAGCGAGACGTCGATCAGCGACGCCTCGCCGGTGCGTTCGCGGCGGAAGAGGGCTGCGGCGATGCCGCCCGCGACCGTCATGCCGCCCGCCGAGTCACCGAACGCGGCCCGCTGCATGATCGGCGCGACGGCTCCCGGTGGGGTCAGGGCGTGGGCGATGCCGCCCCGTGACCAGAACGACGCGGCGTCGTAGCCGCCCTTCTCCGCGTCGGGCCCGCGCGCGCCCTGGCCGTGACCGCGCACGTAGATGATGCGCGGGTTCACCGCGCGGATGTCCTCGAGCTCGATGCGAAGCTTCCGTCGCGCCGACGGCAGGAAGCTGGTGAGGAAGACGTCCGCCGTTTCCACGAGCCGGAGCAACGTCTCGCGCCCCGCCGGATTCGCGAGGTCGATCCCGACGCTGCGCTTGCCGCGGTTCGACTGCTCCATCATGAAGTTGACGCTGCCGGTCGGCGGAAAGAAGCCCGAGGTGACGAGACCGCGCAGCGGGTCGCCCGTCACCGGATGCTCGATCTTGATGACGTCGGCTCCCCAGTCGGCGAGCACCGCTCCGGCCGACGGGACGAACCACCACTGGGCGACCTCGACGACGCGGATGCCAGTCAGGACCTGCTCCATGCCAGACAGTCGCTACCACGCCCGATCGGCCACAGGCCAGCGTTGCATGATGGCGAAGAACCGCCGACTCGTGCTAGCCAGACGGCCGCATGGCTGCACCGCCGCGTCCCCTCAGCCGCCCGGTTCGCTTCTTCTTCATGAATCTCGGGACCCTGATCGGGATCATCGTCTACTTCAACATCTGCGGGCCCGCTCCGTACCCGCTCGGCGCCGTGACGCACGCGCTGCGAACCGCCCTGGTCGTCCACACGATCTACATGGCGATCGCGCGCTGGCTGGGCGAGATGAAGCAGTTCGACGTCACCCTGTGGCTCCTGCTGGCAGTCGGCACGGTGGCGACCTACGCCGGCGCGACGTCGATCCTCTGGGCCTACCAGCACTACTCCCCGGCCATCCTGTTCACGGCGTTCGGGCTCACCGCGCTGCTTCCGCTGCTCTTCGGCCGGGAGCCGTTCACGGTGTACTACGGCGTACGGCAGGCGCCCAGGTGGCAGCACCGCACGCCGGCCTTCCTGGAGATCAGCCGGGTCATGGCGGGCTTCTGGGCCATCGTCTTCTTCACCGCCGCGGCGCTCTGCTTCGCCCGACCCACCGACCCGATGTTCACGGCGGTGTACGCCAACCTGGTGATCCTCGGCATCGGGTTGACGGCGGGCTTCTGGCTCCCGCCGCTCTACCTGAGGCTGTTCCCGCCCGCGATGCCCGACACGGCGGAGCCGATCATCATGGGGATGCCTCTCGCCTTCGACCGCTCCGCGGCGGGCGACGCGCGCGCCGTGATCCAGTTCCGGGTGAGCGGCGACGAGCCCGGCGACTACTGGCTGCGGGTCGCCGACGGCCGCTGCGAGAGCTTCGAGGGCATGGCCCCGTCGGCCGACCTCACCGTGCACACCCCCGGCCATGTCTGGGTGGGCGTCGTGCGCGGCGACGTCGACGGCACCCAGGCGCTCATGGAGGAGCGCTACCGGGTGGAAGGCGACGTCGCCCTGCTGCTCAAGCTGAACGAGTGGTTCCGCACCAACGGGAAGTAGGGTCGCGATGACGACGGACACGCCGCCGGCGATGTGACGGCCGCGGGGGCTGGCCGCGAGCGCGAGGCGCGTGCTACGACGGCGCACCCCGCGTACGAAAGGATCCTCCCGATGGATTTCGCTGTCCAGCTCGGCGGCATCGAGTTCGGCCGGCTGCGCGACGTCGCGCAGACGGTGGAAGGGCTCGGCTTCCGCACCATCTACTTCCCCGATCATCTCGTCGCCGAGGGACCGGAGCGGCAGGCGATGGGCGTGCCGGCCTTCGATCCCATGCTGCAGGCCGCGATCGTCGCCGACGCCACCAGGAAGCTGCGCGTCGGCCACCTGGTGCTGTGCAACCTGTTCCGTCATCCAGCGGTGACGGCACGCAGCCTCGCCACCCTCGATCAGCTGTCCGGCGGCCGGATGGTCGCCGGGTTGGGCTCGGGCTGGACGGAGACCGAATTCCGCATGACGGGCATCCCGTTCCCGGAGATCGGCGAGCGGCTGCGCATGCTGGACGAGGCGCTCACCTGCATCCGCGGGCTCTGGGGTCGCGAGCCGTTCACGTTCGATGGCGAGTTCTACAAGTTCGCCGCCGCCGACCTCTCGCCGCGCCCGGTGCAGGACCGCCCGTCGATCGTGCTCGGCGGCAGCGGCAAGGGACTGCTGCGGATCGCTGCGAAGCACGCCGACGTCGTCAACATCGTGAGCGAGACCGGCCGGGCGGGGTACATCGCGCTCGCCAACGCGATCAAGCTCTCCAGCGACACCTTCCGCGACAAGGTCCGATTCCTGCGCGCCGAGGCCGCGCGCGCCGGACGGGACGGCAATGCAATCCGGGTGAGCGCGGTGCTGTTCACGGTGCAGCTCACCGAGTCGCGCGCCGCCGCCGTGGCGACCATCGAGAGCCTCGCGGGCATGTTCGGCGTGTCGCCCGCCGCGCTCCTGGCCTCGCCGCTCTTCCTCGTCGGCACCCCCGAGGACTGCGTCGAGGAGCTGCGCCGCCGACAGCGCGACTGGGACGTGTCCGAGTTCGTGGTGTCCGGGATGAACAACGTGCCCGATCTGCTCGAGCGCTTCGGGCGCGAGGTCATGCCGCACGTGTGAGGCTCCCTGGCGCGGCGCTCTGGCGTGCGCGCCCCCGCGGTCAGCCGACCGGGCCCTGACGACCGCCGAGCGCCGGCAGCAGCTCGCGCGCCAGGAGGCGGAGCGTGCCCGGTTCGCCCCGGTCGTGCAGGAAGAAGACGAAGCTTCCGACCCCGAGCCGCCGCCGCTCCTCGATGCGGCGCAGGATCGTCTCCGGCGTGCCGCAGTAGCCGCCCGCTTCGAAGCCCCAGCCCGGTCCGGGGAAGCGCCGCGCGGCGACTGCGCGCGCCTCGTCGACCCGGTCCTCTCGCGCGACCAGCGCGAGCACAGCCTCCTCGGTCACGAGCAGGCTCGTCGGGTCACGTCCTGCGACCGTGCACTCCCGGCGCAGCACCTCGAGCTTCCGGGGTAGCTCGGCCAGGGCATAGGTCGGGCAGTTCCAGACGTCGGCGTGGCGCGCGACCAGCGGGAGCGTCCGCCGCTCCCCGGCGCCGCCGATGTGGATCGGCGGGTGCGGGCGCTGCAGCGGGCGGGGCAGGCTCGGCGCCGCGTCGAGCCGGTAGTGCCGGCCATCGAACGTGGGTGCGTCCTGGGTGAACAGGACGCGCAGGACCTGGACGGCCTCCGCGAGCTGCTCCGCGCGCGTGCGCTCGGAAGGAAAGGGCAGGCCGAAGCGCGCGAACTCTTCCGGGTACGAGCCCGTTCCGAGCCCGAGGTCGAGCCGCCCGCCGCTGGCGTGATCGAGCGTCACGGCCATCTTTGCGAGCAGGGCGGGATGGCGGAACCCGTTTGCCAGCACGAGGTGGCCTAGGCGGATGCGCTCGGTCACCGCCGCGAGCGCCGTCGCGGTGGTCCAGGCCTCGAAGGACGGCACCGCCGCGAGACCGGGCGGATAGAGGTGGTCCATGAACCAGACCGAGTCGATGCCCTCGCGGTCACACAGGCGCACGCGCCCGCGCAGCTCGTCCCAGGTGAAGCCGACCTGCGGCAGGTAGACGCCGACCTCGACGGCTCGCGCCGCAGCGGCGTCGGGCGCCGGCAGCGGTCTTCCCATGCTGATGCGATCCTCGACGGCGTATCCCAGGCGCTCGTAGAAGCGGACGACGTCGCGATTCTCTCCTTCGATCTGCAGGTTGATCTTGGGACACCCGAGCTGGCGGAGTCGCTGCTCGGCCTCCTGGACGAGGGCCCGCCCGACACCGCGGCGCTGGTGCTCGGGTGCGACGGCGACCCGGTAGAGCCAGCCGCGGTGCCCGTCGTAGCCGGCGAGCGTGGTTCCCACCAGCTCGGCTCCGGCGGTGGCGACCAGGAACAGCTCGGGCTGGCGGCGGCGCCGGCGCTCGATGATCTCCTCGGGCGCGCGCCAGCGCGAGTCGTCGCCGAAGACGCGACGCCAGAGCGCCGCGACGGCGGAGCCGTCGGCGCCGCGAAACTGGCGGATCTCGAGGTCGTCGGCCATCAGCGCGCCCGCTCGGCGGCGGCATCGGCGGCGGCCTCGCCGCCCCGCACGCAGTCCGGGATGCCGACGCCGCGATAGGCGGCGCCGGCGAGCGCCAGGCCCGGCAGCGCGGCGACCCGGCTCTCGATGGCGCGCACCTGTTCCAGGTGCCCGACGGCATACTGCGGCATCGCCCGCCGCCAGCGCTCGACGCGTGTCAGGACCGGCTCGGCCACGATCCCCAGCAGCGCGCGTAGCTCGCCGCGCACGGTGGCGACGAGGGCGTCGTCGTCGAGCTCGGCGAGATCCGGACGGCGCGCTCCGCCGACGAACGCGCGCAGCAGCTCGTGGCCGGCGGGGGCCCGTCCCGGGTACTTCCGGCTGGCGAAGGTGCAGGCGAGCAGCGGGCGGCCCTCGGCGAAGGGCACGACGAAGCCGAATCCCCGCAGCTTGTCCGCCACGCCCGCGGCAGGGAACCCGAGGGTCACCGTCGCCGAGGAGGCGTACTCGATCGCCGCCAGCCCGCGTGCGAGCTCCGCGTCCAGCGGTGCGACCAGGCCGGCGGCGACGTGTGCCGGCGCCGCCAGGATCACCGACTCGGCGTCGAAGGTCCGGCCTGCGGCCGAAACCCTCCAGCGCCCACCGTCGCGCGCCAGCGACTGGACCGCCGCCCGCGTGCGAACCACCCCTTCGGGCAGGCGCTTCGCGACCGCCGCGACGAGCGCTCCCATGCCGTCCGCCGGCGCGACGAAGAGCCCGTAGCGAGCGCCCGCGCTGCCGCCCTTCGCCGTGCCGGCCCGCCGCAGCCCCAGGATCACGCTGCGGTGGGCGCGCTCCATCTCGAGGAAGCGAGGCATGGTCGCGGCGAGCGAGAGGCGCTCCGGGTCGGCGGTATAGATGCCGCCCACCAGCGGATCGGCCACGCGTTCGAGGGCCTCGACGCCGAGCCGGCGCCGCACGAACGCGCCGAGGCTCTCGTCGGCACCGGCGCCGCCGCGTGGCAGCACGAGGTCGAGCGCCATCCGGGCCTTGCCCCGCAGCGAGAAGATGGGCGAGCGTGCCAGCGGCCACAGCGCCGTCGGCGCGAGCAGGAGGAATCCATCGGGAAGCGCGTCCAGCCGGCCAGCGTGGACCACGTAGGTGCGGCGGTCGCCCTCGCGCGTGCCGACCAGCCGGTCCGCGAGCCCGACTCGCTCGCACAGGGAGAGACCCCACGGCTTGTCGGTGATCATCGAGTCGGCGCCGAGCTCGAGCACGAAGCCGCCATGGCGCTCCGTGCCGAGGCTCCCGCCGAGGCGCGCGGAGCCTTCGAGAAGCACGACGTCGAGCTCGGCGCCGGCGCGCGCGTGCTCGACGAGCCGGTGCGCGGCGGCGAGGCCGGCGATCCCGCCGCCCACGACCACGACGCGCCGGGCAGTCACGCCGCGTGTTCCCGCACCACCTCGGCCAGCATGCGGATGAAGAGCGGGTGGTCGTTCACGGTGCCGGCGCGCGCATAGGCGAGGCCGTGGCGGGCCGCCGTGGCGCGCGCCTCGACGTCGAGGTCGTAGAGCACCTCGACGTGGTCGCAGACGAAGCCGATCGGTTCCACCACCACCGCTCGCGTTCCCTCGCCCGCGAGCCGCTCGAGCGTGGCGCTGATGTCGGGCTCCAGCCACGGGTCGCGCGGGCTGCCGCTGCGGCTCTGGTACGCGATCTCCCACGCCGGCGCGTCGAGCCGCTCGGCCACGGCACGCGCGGAGGCCTCGATCTCCGCGGCGTAGGGCGAATGGTCCGCGGCGGCGACGGGGATGCTGTGCGCCGTGAACACGAGCCGGGCCCCGGCACGCGCCTCCTCGGGCAGGGCGGCGCGCGCGGCTCGCACCCGCTCCGCGACCGCCTCGACGAAGAGCGGATGGACGTGCCACGAGCGCACGTAGCTCACCGCCGGCGCGCGCGGTCCGAGCGCGGCGCGCCCCTCCTCGACGCTCTCCAGGTAGCGCTCGCGGCTCGACTCGGTGGCATGCGGTGCCAGGATCACACCCGTCGCCCGGCGTACGCCGTCGAGCGCCATCTGCGCCAGCGTCGTCGCGAGGTAGGGCTCCCAGTTGCGCATGCCGACGTAGACCGGCCGGGTGCCGAGCACGCGGCGGAGCGCCTCCGCCTGCCGGAAGGTGAGCTCGTTCAGCGGCGAGCGCCCGCCGATGCGCTCGTAGTGGTGCGCCACCTCTTCCAGGCGATCGGCCGGGATCCTGCGTCCGCGTGTGACGTTCTCGAGGAAGGGACGGATCTCCTCCGGACGCGTGGGCCCGCCGAAGGCGATCAGCAGGACGGCGTCGGCGGACGCCATCAGCGCGCCGACAGCTCGTGGACCGCGTCGACCAGCGCCCGCGCGTGGTCGACGGGCGTCGAGGGCAGGACGCCGTGACCGAGGTTGAACACGTGCCCGGGCCGCCCCGCCGCCTGGCCGAGAATCGCGGCGGCGCGCCGCCGGATCTCGGGGACGGGCCCGAGCAGCGCGACGGGGTCGAGGTTGCCCTGCACGGCGACGTCGTGCCCGATGCGTGCCCAGGCCGCGTCGAGATCGACCCGCCAGTCGAGGCCGATCACGTCGCCTCCCGCGGCGCGCAGGCACTCGAGGAGGCCCGCGGTGCCGGTGCCGAAGTGGATCACCGGCACGCCCGGACGGACCCCGCGGATCAGCGCTGCACGTGGGGCAGCACGTGGGCGCGGTAGTCGGCCGGCGCGAGGCAGCCGACCCAGCTGTCGAACAGCTGTACCGCCTGCGCCCCGGCGTCGATCTGTGCGTTCAGGTAGCCGGTGACCGCGCGCGCCAGCGCCCCGAGCAGGGCGTCCCAGGCGCCCGGATCCGAGAACAGGAAGCGCTTCGTCGTCGCCCAGTCGTCCGAGCGGCCGCCCTCGATCAGGTACGATGCGAGCGTGAACGGCGCGCCCGCGAAGCCGATCAGGGGGATCTCCGACCGGAGCGCGGCGCGCGCCCGGCGCACCGTCTCGTAGACGAAGGCGAGCGCCTCGGGCTCGAACTCGCGGAGGCGGTCGACGTCCGCCGCGGTGCGCAGCGGGCGGTGGATCACCGGGCCGTCGCCCGCCGCGAACTCGAGCCCGACGCCCATCGGCTCGAGCACGAGCAGGATGTCGGCGAAGAGGATCGCCGCGTCGACGCCGAGCTGCTCGACCGCATTGACCGTCACCTCGGCCGCGGCGTCGGGCGTCTTGCACAGCTCGAGGAAGCCGAGCTTCTCGCGGATGGCGCGATATTCCGGCTGGTAGCGGCCGGCCTGCCGCATCAGCCAGACGGGCGTGTACGCCGTGGCCTCGCGCCGGCACGCGGCGAGGAAGGGCGGGGCTGCCACGGAAGCGACAGTTACGTGACGGCACCGTGAGGCGCAATGTCCCTCGTCGGAGTCGAGGGCACGACTCCCGCAGAAATCCGTTGCTATGCGAACTCGCATGTGGCTACTCGATGGACGGGCTCTGGTACCTCGACCGCGTGCGACGAGAGGGGGGTCGACATGCGAACGCCACGATGGACCACGGGACCGGTGAGATGGGCCGCCGGCGCACTTGCGGCTGCGCTGGCGTGCGGGATGGTGGCTCCACCGGCCGCGCCGGCAGCGTCGAGCCGGGACTATCCCGGGCCGTGCATCGGTGAGACGAATGCTGCCGGTGTGCCCCTCTACCTCGCGTCCGACTACCACGGCGTGAACCCGACCTTCGGCGTCGTCGTCCTGAACGCCACCGGACGCTTCAAGCTCGGCATCTCGTGCGTGGCGACCGGCTTCGTCGTGGTCCGGGTCGGCCCGGACTCGGCCCTGTGCACGGTGCGCGGGCTCTGCACCCCCGACCAGCTCATGGGGCTCACGCAGGCGGACATCGAAGCGGTGCAGGGCATCCCCGACCAGGTGCCGTTCTTTCACATCTGCGAGAAGCACGGCTTCGGATGGTACGACGCGGTCGACGTACCGGCCGGCATCTACGTGGCGATCGCCGACTCGCAGAGCGGGTTCTTCGGTCTCGTCGACGGGCACGGAACCATGGACACCTATGCCTTCGTGGGCAACGGCGGCGCGTTCCAGCCGGTGAACTGCGCCCGGCCCCCCGTGTGCGGGAACTTCGTGGTCGAGCCGGGCGAGACCTGCGATGACGGCAACACCAGCGACGGCGATTGCTGCTCGGCGACGTGTGCCGTCGACGCTGCGGGGACCCCCTGTGCGGGCGTCGGCGATCTCTGCACCCCGGGGGTCTGCGACGGCGCCGGATTCTGCCTCCACGAGAACGCCTGCCTCGACCGGCCAATCGACGGCGTGAAGCTGCGTCTGCAGAAGAAGAGCGGCCGGGAGAAGCTCCTGTGGGTCGCGCGCGACCGCTCGGCGAGCGCCCAGGCAGGGCTCGATCCCATGGTGAACGGGGCGACGCTCGAGCTCTACTCGCCCCTCGCTCCCGCCGTGTCGATGCCCCTGCCGGCGTCGGGCTGGACCGGAAGCGGCGCCAGGGGCGCCTTCAAGTTCAAGAACCGGGCGGCGCCCGATGGCGTCTCCCCGGTCCGCGTCGCAGTGCTCAAGCGCGGAAGAAGCGTCAAGGTGGTCGGTGCCGCCACCGGGTTCGCGCTCGCCACGCCCCTTGCCGGGGTGGGCATCCGCCTCGTCTCGGGCAACCAGGCCACGTGTTCGTTCTTTCACGCCGGTACCGTGGTGACGGACGAGCCCGGGCGGTTCGAAGCCCGCGGGCCGGGCGCCATCTCCACCACCTGCGATCAGGTGACGCTGTCGTCCGGGGTGCCGGGTGGCGGCGTGCTGAACCCGGGGCTTCCGCCCCCTCCCTACGACCCGGGCGATCCCTCGGGCGGCTTCTGCGGGGGCGATCGGATCTGTCCGGAGCTTCCGGCACCGGCCTTGGTGCAGCGGCAGCCCTGAGGCCGTTTTCAGGAACGCCGGAGCAGGGCGGGCGCGCGCTCGGCGACGAGCGCCACCAGCGGCCCCATCTTGGGCGGCGTGGGCTCGAGCTGCGGGTGCACGCCGTGAGCCTCCAGC
Source organism: uncultured delta proteobacterium (assembly GCA_963815115.1). GTDB lineage: Bacteria > Desulfobacterota > Binatia > DP-6 > DP-6 > CAVQLX01. The sequence continues at coordinate 216,388 of CAWFFN010000012.1, forward strand.
GCCTCGGTGCACACCGGCCCGATCGAGACGACGACCGCCCGCGCGAGCGCGGCGCGCAGCGTGTCGGCGTCACCGGCCACGCGGAACAGGTGCTCGACCTGCACCGCGCTGGTGAACACGGCGACGTCGAGCTCGCCGTGCGCCAGCGCTTCCGCCGCACGCGCGAGCGGTCCGGTATCCGCGGGCAGCGCCCACCGGTACACCGGTACGCGCAGCACGCGCAGGCCGCGCGCTTCGAGCCCTTCCAGGAGCGCCGTCGGCGGCTGGCCGTACTCCTGCACCGCGATCAGCGTGCCCGCTCCCGGCCGCAGCTCGTCCAGCACGGCGAGCACCTCGCGCCAGGTGTGGGGCGCGGGCACGGGACGCGCGCCGGTCACGCCCAGCTCGCGCAGCGCCGCCAGGGGCTTCGGCCCGCGCGCGACGATCGGCACCCGGGCGAGCAGCTCGAGCAGCCGCGGCGCCGAGCTTCCGAGCAGGGCGGCGAGGGCGCGCGTGCCGACCCCCGTCAGCAGGACGACGGCGCTCACCTCGCCCGCCTCCAGACGCTGGAGCAGCTCGAGCGCGGGCGGGCTCTCCGGCAACGGGGTCTCGCGCAACGCCGGCGCGCTGGTCACGGACGCACCGTGGCGGGCGAACATCGCGGCCAGCTCCTCGGCGCGCCGCGCCTCGAAGGCCACCAGGCGGATGCCCGCGAGCGCCCCCGACGGCATGTCCGGCACACTGGGTGGCCGTCCCCATCCTGTCAAGGCGCGATCGCGTGGTGGCGGGGTCGGCACGGGGGCGCTAGACTTCGTCCGTGCGCAGTGCGAGCTGCCCCACCTGCCGTCGGAAGACCGCGTGGGCGGGCAATCCCCACCGGCCCTTCTGCTCCGAGCGCTGCCGCGTGGTCGACCTCGCGGCGTGGGCCGACGGGCGCTACCGCATCGCGGGCGAGCCGGTATCGGAGGAGGCGGAGGAGCCCGACGACGAGCCGCCGCGGGGGCGCTCGTAGGTGCCGATACACGCCACGGCCGTCATCGACCCGCGCGCCGAGATCGACCCCACGGCGGACATCGGTCCCCACGTCGTGGTCGACGGTCCGGTGCGGGTCGGCGCGCGCACGCGCGTCATGGCCCACGCGTTCCTCACCGGCGACACCGCGCTCGGAGCCGACAACGTGATCCATCCGGGCGCCGTCCTGGGGCACGAGCCGCAGGACCTGGCGTACAGGAACGCGCCGACCGGGCTCCGCATCGGCGACCGCAACGTGGTGCGCGAGCACGCCGAGATCCATCGGGCCACGCAGGAAGGCACGCTGACCGTCGTGGGCTGCGACAACTACCTCATGTCGCACGCCCACATCGCCCACAACTGCCGGGTGGGCGACCGCACGATCATCTGCAGCGGAGCCCTGGTGGCGGGGCACGTCGAGGTGCACGACCAGGCCTTCGTGTCCGGCAACTGCGTGGTCCACCAGCACGTCCGCATCGGCCGGCTCGCCATCCTGCGCGGGCTCTCACGCACCAGCCGCGACGTCCCGCCCTTCAGCATCATGGACGGCACGCACACGGTGCGGGGTCTGAACCGGGTCGGGCTGCGGCGCAGCGGGTTCGATCCCGAGCGCATCCGGGCCCTGCTGAGGGCGTTTCGCATCCTGTTCCGCACCCGCCTGAACCTGCGAGAGGCCGTCGAGCGCGTCGAGACCGAGGTGCGGTCGCCCGACGTCGACGAGCTGCTCGCGTTCATCAAGGCGGCGAGGAGAGGGGTCGCCATGGGACCGCGCCACGACGGCCAGGCTGACGACCAGGAGGGCGAGCCCATCGTCGAGGAATGAAGCGGCGCGGCAACGCCGATACGAATCCGACCGCCGTCGTCAAGCGTAGCGTGAATGGCCAGCGCTCGTACGACTGTCGGCCACCTTGCAAGGCACGGGGACCCCGACTAGGGTTCCAACCGAGCCCAGCCCGCGATGCTCAACCAGCGCCGCTTCATCATAGGTGCCGCGGTCATCGCCGCGGCGGTCGCGTATCTCGTGTACGCGGGCATCCGGAGCACCTCGACCTACTACTTCGAGATGGACGAGTTTGCCGCGCACAAGGCGGCGCACGACGGCGAGGACCTGCGCGTGAAGGGCTGGGTGCGCGCCGGCACGATGCGATGGGATCCGCACACCAACGCGCTGGCCTTCGATCTCTCCCGCCAGGACGGGAGCGAGCCGGTCGCGGTGGCGTATCGCGGCATCCTGCCCGACATGTTCGCCGAGGGTCGCGAGGTGGTCGTCGAGGGGCACTACGGACAGGGGACGTTGACGGCGAAGCAGATCATGACGAGCTGCCCGTCCAAGTACGAGCCGAAGCCGGGCGGCGAGCCGGGCGCCGGGGTCTGACGGAGGATGCCCGAGCTCGGCCGCCTCGCCGTCTGCCTCGCGCTGCTGTGCGCACTGGTCTCGATCGCGGTCTCCGTGCGCGGCGCGCTCACCCGGCGACGCGACCTCGTGCGCGCCGGCGAGCAGGCCGCCTACGCCGTCTTCGGGCTGGTCGTGCTGGCCGTGGTGATCCTGCTGCGGGCGCTGCTCACGCACGACTTCTCGCTCGAGTACGTGGCGGCGTACTCGTCGAGCACGCTGCCGACCAACTACGTGTTCGCAGCGCTGTGGGGAGGCCAGAAGGGGTCGCTGCTCTTCTGGACCTTCATGCTGTCGCTCTTCACCACCATCGTGCAGCTGCAGAACCGCGAGCGAAACCGCGAGCTGATGCCCTGGGTCACCGCCACCATGATGACCGTGGCGGTGTTCTTTCTCGGGCTCGTCACGTTCATCACCGATCCCTTCGAGCGCCTGCCCACGCCTGCGTTCGAGGGCGCAGACCTGAACCCCCTGCTCCAGAACTACTGGATGATGATTCACCCGCCGTCGCTCTACACGGGCTACGTGAGCGCGTCGGTGCCCTTCGCCTTCGCGATCGCGGCGCTCGCCACGGGGCGCCTCGGCGACCAGTGGATCCGCAGCACGCGCCGCTGGGCGCTCTTCTCGTGGTTCTTTTTGAGCCTGGGCAACCTGTTCGGCGCCATGTGGGCCTACGAGGTGCTCGGCTGGGGCGGATACTGGGCCTGGGATCCGGTCGAGAACGCCGCCTTCATGCCGTGGCTGGTGTCGACCGCCTATCTCCACTCGGTGATGATCCAGGAGAAGAAGGACATGCTCCGGGTGTGGAACATGATCCTCGTGCTCCTCACGTTCTCGCTCACCATCTTCGGGACCTTCCTCACCCGCAGCGGCGTCATCTCGTCCGTGCACTCCTTCACGCAGTCGGGCCTGGGACCGTTCTTCATCGGCTTCCTGCTGCTGGTCCTGCTGACGGCCGGCGGTCTCGTGGCCTACCGCCTGCCGGAGCTGCGCACGGCGGGCACCATCGAGTCGTTCTTCTCGCGAGAAGCGGCCTTCCTGTTCAACAACCTGCTCCTCGTCGGCATCGCCTTCTCGGTCTTCTGGGGGACGGTCTTTCCCGTGCTCTCGGAGTGGGTGCGGGGCGTGAAGATCACCGTGGGGCCGCCGTTCTTCAACCGCGTGAACGCGCCGCTCGGCCTCGCCCTCCTCGTCTTGATGGGCATCGGCCCGGTGATCGCCTGGCGGCGTGCCACGCCGCGCAACCTCTGGCGCGCCTTTGCCTTTCCGGTGGGCTCGGCGCTGGTCGCCGGCGCCGTGCTGCTCGTCGGCGGCATCCCGTTCGGCGGCGCGTGGCTCGCGTTCACCGCCGGCGTCTTCGCCCTCGGCACCATCGTGCAGGAGTTCTGGCGCGGTGTGCGCGCCCGGCAGGCGATGCTGCACGAGAGCGCGCCCCGCGCCCTCGGCCGCCTGGTGGGAAAGAACCGCCGGCGCTACGGGGGCTACGTCATCCACGTCGGCATCGTGAGCATCTTCGTCGGCATCGCGGCCTCGAGCGTGTTCCGGGTCGAGGCGCAGCAGACGATGAAGGCGGGCGACGAGATGCAGGTCGGCCGCTACACGCTGCGCTACGACCGCATCGACACGCAGGAGAACGGACACGTCGTGCGCACCGCGGCGGTCCTGCCGGTCTTCGTCGGCGGCCGGCAGATCGACACGCTCATGCCGGAGAAGCGCTTCTACAAGAAGCCGAAGCAGCCCACCACGGAGGTCGCGAACCGTTCCACGCTACGCGAGGACCTCTACGTGGTGCTCGGCTCCTACGACCCCCAGACGCAGCTCGTCACCATCCAGGCCTACGTCAACCCGCTGGTGGTGTGGATCTGGCTCGGCGGCCTCATCCTGGCGCTCGGCACCGCCGTGGCGGTGTGGCCGACCGCGGCCGAGCGCGAGGTGCGGGTGGTCGCGCCCGGCGGGGCACGGGTCGCCGCCGAGTGAGGGTCCCGCGGGCAGCGGCGCCGCTGCTGCTGGCGCTGCTGGTGGCCGCGGCGCCGGCCGCCGCCGCACCGTCGCAGCAGGAGGTCGAGGAAGCGCTCACCTGCCAGTGCGGGTGCGGGCTCACCGTCCACGCCTGCAATCACCTCAACTGCGGCTCCGGCGAGCCCATGAAGAAGGAGATCGCCGAGCGTCTCGGCCGCGGCGAGGGCAAGGATCAGATCCTCGCGGCCTTCACCGCGCGCTACGGCGAGAAGGTCCTGTCCGCTCCGACGTTCCGCGGCTTCAACTGGCTCGCCTGGCTGACGCCGTTCGCGGCGGTGCTGGCGGCGGGCGCCGGGCTGGTCGTCGCCATCCGGCGCCGCCTGCAGGCGACGGCCGCGCTGGAGGCGCCGCCCCCCGCCGCGCCGACCGGCGAGACGACGGCGCTCCGGGCCCGTCTCGAGCGCGAGCTCGAACAGCTCGACCGGGAGTAGCGGCGGGCGATGGCCCCGGTCACCATCGCAATCTACGTCCTGGGCGCGGTGCTCGTCCTCCTGGTGTCGTTCTTCGTAGCGTCACCGCTCTTCCGCCCGCAGGAACCGCTCGGGGCGGATGCGGATCCGGGGACACGCGAGCGCTGGGAGCGGCAAAAGCGGCAGGCGCTGGCGGCGATCAAGGAGATCGAGCTCGACCACGAGATGGGCAAGGTATCCGACGAGGACCTGGCGACGATGCGCGGCCGCTTCGAGGCCCAGGCGCTCGAGGCCATGGCGGCCCTGGAGCGGGAGGGAAGCAGGTGATCACGATCGAGCAGTTTCGCGAGCTGGAGCTCAAGGTGGCGACGGTGAAGTCCGCCGAGCCGCACCCCAATGCCGACCGCCTGGTGGTGCTGCGAGTCGACCTCGGCGGCGAGGAGCGCCAGCTCGTCGCCGGCATCCGTGCTCACTACGCGCCCGAGGCGCTGGTCGGCCGCCAGATCGTGGTGGTGGCGAACCTGGCGCCGGCGACCCTGCGCGGAGTCGAGAGCCAGGGCATGCTGCTGGCGGCGTCCAGCGGCGATCGGGTGGTGCTGCTACGACCCGACGAGCCCGTCACGCCCGGGTCGGTCGTGCGCTAGTGCCGGCCGTCGGAGCCAGCGGGGCGAACGGGTCGATCGAGGTCGTGCGGGCTTGAGCGCGCCCGCGATCCTCGCTCGGGGCCTGAAGCGCGACTTCGGGGGCGTCGCCGTGCTCGCCGGCGTCGATCTCACGGTCGAGGCCGGCGAGCTCCTCGTGCTTCTCGGTCCCAACGGTGCGGGCAAGACGACGCTGCTGCGCGTGCTGGCGACCTTGCTGCGTCCGAGCGGGGGGACCTTGCGCCTCTTCGGTGAGGACGCCAGCCTGCGCCCGCCGGCCGCGCGCCGCCGCCTCGGCCACGTCGGGCACGAGAGCGCCTGCTATCCCGATCTGACCGGGCGCGAGAACCTCGAGTTCTACGCCGAGCTGTACGACGTCCCGGATGCGGCGGATCGCATCGCGGAGCTGCTGCGCTGGACGGGGCTCGAGGCGGCAGCGCGGCGGCCGGTGCGCGTCTACTCGCGGGGCATGGTGCAGCGACTCGCGCTGGCGCGGGCGCTGCTGCACGGTCCCGAGCTCCTGCTCCTGGACGAGCCCTTCAGCGGCCTCGACCCCGCGGCGGTATTGCGGCTCCAGACGCTGCTCGCGGAGCTGTGCCGGGCGGGGCACGCCATCGTGCTGAGCACGCACGACGTGGAGCGCGTCGCGGCGGTCGCGACCCGCGTCGCGATCCTGCATCGCGGGCGCATCGCCTGGACCCGCCAGGGTGCCGCCGACGCGGTCGTCCTCGCGGCGTCCTACGAGGCAGTCGTGATGGGACGAGCGTGATGTGGCGCGGCGTCCTCACCGTCGTCCGGAAGGACCTCCGCATCGAGTGGCGCACCAAGGAGAGCCTCGCGGGCTTCGTCGTGCTCGGGGTGCTGCTGGTGGTGATCTTCAGCGTCGCCCTCGATCCGGCACCCGAGGATGCACCGCGCCTCGCCCCGAGCGTGCTGTGGGCGGCGTTCGTGTTCACCGGGCTGCTCGGCATCCAGCGCGGCTTCGTCCTCGAGCGAGAGAACGACTGTCTCGGTGGCGTGCTCGCGTCGCCGATCGATCCCGCGACTCTGTATCTCGGGAAGCTCGCCACCAACGTCGTCCTGCTCGCCGTCATGCAGGCGCTGGTGGTGCCGCTGGTCGGCGTCCTGCTGCACGCGCAGCTCGGCGCCGTGCTGCCGGCGCTGGCGCTCGTGCTCTTCCTCGGCAACCTCGGCTTCGCGTCCCTGGCGACGTTGTTCGCAGCGATGACGGTGCGCGCGCGCGCCCGCGAGGTGATGCTGCCGGTTCTCCTGCTGCCGCTGCTGGTGCCCGTGCTGATCGGCGGCGTGAAGGCCACCGAGGCGGCGTTGCGCGGCGGCTTCGCGGCGGCGGCGGGTCCGCTCGGCGTGCTGGTGGCCTTCGACGCGATCTTCGTGGTGGCTGGCGTCCTGCTCTTCGAGCAGGTAATCCGGGATTGATGCGACTGCTGGACGCGCTGCTCCCGTGGGCCGCCCTGGTCGTCATGCTCCTCGCCCAGTGGCTCATCTTCCTCGTCGTTCCCACCGAGGCGCAGATGGGGATCGTGCAGCGCATCTTCTACTTCCACGTTCCCGCGGCCTGGGCGACGTTCCTGTGCTTCTTCATGGTCGCCGGCGCGAGCGCGGTGTACCTGTGGAAGGGATCGCGAGCCGCCGATCGCCTCGCGCTCGCCTCGGCCGAGGTGGGCGTGCTGTTCTGCACCCTGGTGCTCGTCACCGGCCCGATCTGGGCGCGGCCGATCTGGGGCGTGTGGTGGACCTGGGATCCGCGGCTCACCATGACGGTCATCCTGTGGGCGATCTACGCGGGCTACCTGATGCTGCGCGCTTTCGGCGGTGCCGACGAGTCCGTCGCCCGCTACGCCGCCGTTCTCGGCATCGTCGGTGTGCTCGACATTCCGGTGATCCGGCTCTCGGTGCGGCTGCTGCAGGGCATCCACCCCGCCGTGCTGACGACCAAGGAGGGCGGGTCGGGGCTCACCGACCCGATGATGCGCACGACGCTCTACGTCGCATCGCTGGCCATGCTGCTGCTGGCGGGCTGGCTGGTCGCGCTGCGCGTCCGCACGGCACGCCTGGAGGCGGAGGTCGCCGGGCTGCGACGGGAGCTCGAGCATGTCTGACAACCTCGGCTACCTCTTCGCCGCCTACACGGCGGTCTGGCTCGGCATCTTCATCTACGTCCGCCGCCTCGCGCGCCGCGGGCAGGAGCTGGAGGAAGAGATCCGCGACCTGCGCAGGCGAATCGAGTCCTGACCCTCGCCGCCATGCGGTTCGTCGTGTGCGTGAAATACGTTCCGGTGCTCTCGCAGCTCCGCTTCGACCCCGGGACCCGCCGCCTGATCCGCGAGGGCGTGCGGGGCGAGGCCAGCAGCTTCGACGTGCGCGCGCTGCTCGGCGCGCTGCAGCTGCGCCTGGCGCACGGCGGGGAGGTGGTGGCGCTGACGATGGGGCCGCCGCCCGCCCGCGAGGCGCTCGTGCACTGCCTCGCGCTCGGTGCCGACCGCGGCGTCCACCTGTGCGATCCCGCGCTCGCCGGCTCCGACACGCTCGCCACCGCGCGCGTGCTCGCCGCGGCGCTCCGGCGCGAGCAGCCCGATCTGATCCTTCTCGGGCGGGCGAGCGTGGACGCCGAGACCGGACAGGTGGGGCCCGAGGTGGCCGAGCTCCTCGACCTGCCGCAGGCGACGGCGGTCCGGCGGCTGGAGCTCGATGCGGAGGCGCGCACGTTCGAGGCGGAACGCGAGACCGACGACGGCTCGGAACGGGTGCGCGGCCCGCTGCCCGCCCTGGTGACGGCGGGCGAGGACCTCGCCGAGGAGCGCTTCCCGAACAAGGCCGAGCGCCAGGCCGCGGCGGAGAAGCCGATCGCGACCCTCGCGCTGGCCGACCTCGGGCTGGGTGCCGCCGATGCGGGCGACGCGGGCTCGCCGACGTGGGTGGCCGGCATCGAGGAGGTCTCCCATGCCCGGCGTGGCGAGCTGATCGAGGGAAGCGAACCGGCCGCCCTCGCCCGGCAGCTGGGCGAGCGCCTGCGGGCCCTCGGCGCGCTCGGTGCGGACGCGCGCGATCATCCGCCGCTGCCCTCGTGGACGCCGGGTGCACGGCCGGCGATCTGGGTGGTCGCCGAGGTGGGACCAGCGGGTCCGCGCGCCATCACGGCGGAGCTGCTCGCCAAGGCGGCCCACCTCGCCGGCTCGCTCGGGAGCAGCGTCGAGGCGATCGTGATCGGCTCCGGCGCGGAGCACGCCGCGGCGCTCGCGGCCGCCGGCGCGGACCGCGTCCTGATCGCCGACGCGCCCGGCCTCGCGCCCTACACCACCGAGTCGCACGCCGCGGTCCTCGCCGACGCCATCCGCGACCGGCAGCCGCGGCTCGTGCTGCTCGGCTCCACCGCGCTCGGCCGTGATCTCGCCCCCCGGGTGGCGGCTCGACTGGGGCTCGGCCTCACGGGTGATGCCATCGACCTCGAGGTCGACGGCGAGGGCCGCGTGCGCCAGATGAAGCCCGCCTTCGGCGGCTCGATCGTGGCGCCGGTCCTGTCGCGCACACGGCCGGAGATGGCGACCGTGCGGCCGGGCATCCTGCACGCCGCGCGGCCCGACCCGTCGCGCCGGCCGGTGGTCGAGCGCCTGGTCGCGCGCGCGGCGGTGAGCCGGGTGCAGGTCGTCGGCCGCCGGACGGTCGGCGGCGGCGCCGCGGAGGCGCTCGAGACGGCGACGCTGGTGCTCGGCGTCGGCAAGGGAGTCGGCGGACCGGAGGCGCTGCCCGCGATCGAGCAGCTCGCGTCTCGCCTGGGCGCGGCCGTCGCGGCGACCCGCGAGGTGACCGACGCCGGCTGGCTGCCGCGCCAGCATCAGGTCGGTCTCACCGGACGCGCGATCGCTCCCCGCCTCTACGTCGCGCTCGCCATCAGCGGTGCGATGGAGCACCTGGTCGGGCTGCGCCGGGCGGGGACGATCGTGGCCATCAACAAGAGCCCCAAGGCGCCGATCCTGAAGGCCGCGGATCTCGCCATCCTCGCCGACGTGCACGAGGTCCTGCCCCACCTCGAGGCCGCCCTGCGGCCGTGACCCTGCCGGCGTCGCCCGACGTCCTCGTGATCGGCGGGGGCGTGATCGGCTGCGCGGTCGCGCGCGCCGTGGCTCGACCCGGGCGCTCGGTGCTGCTCGTCGACCGCGGAGCGATCGGCGGCGAGGCGTCGTCGGCTGCGGCGGGCGTGCTCTCGGTGGCGAGCGGCGACGCCGACGGCTCGAGCCTCGCGCTGCGTCGCGCCGGCCTGCTGCGCTTCCCGGCGCTGGCGGCGGCGCTGCGCGAGGAGACCGGTGTCGACGTCGAGCTGGATCTGGATGGCGCGATCGTGCTCGCGCTGGACGAGGAGGAGGCCGCGGCTCTGCGCGAGCGCGCCGCGCGCCGCCGCGCCCAGGGCCTGGGCGCGGAGTGGCTGGACGCAGATGCGCTGCACGAGGCGGAGCCGCAGGCGAACCCGGCGGCGTGCGGCGGCGCACTGCATCCCGGTGACGGCCGCGTCACGTGCGAGCGGCTGGTGGAAGCGCTCGCCGAGGCGGCGCGGAGGCGCGGCGCCTCGCTGGTCCCGGGTGCGGAGGTGCGGGCCGCGGAACGGCGCGGCGAACGGCTCGTGCGCGTGCGGGTGGCCGGTACGTGGATCGTGCCCGGGACGGTCGTCCTGGCGGCCGGCGCCTGGGCAGCGCGGGTCGCGGGAATCGCGCCCGACCTGCCGGTGCGGGCGGTGCGCGGACAGATGCTCGCGCTGCGGGCGCCGGCTGGTCGGCTGCGCCACGTCCTGTTTCACGGCGACGGCTGCCTCACGCCGCGCCCGCGCGGCGGCGAGGTGCTCGTCGGCGGCACGGTCGAGGACGCCGGGTTCGACAAGGCGGTCACCGCCCCGGGTGTGCTCGCGCTGCTCGACGACGTGCGCCGCATCGTCCCTGCGGCGCTCGACTGGCCGATCGCCCGGCTGTGGGCCGGGCTGCGCCCTCATGCGCCCGGCGGCGGCCCGCTCATCGGCCGCCATCCCCGGCTCGACAACCTCATCGTGGCCACGGGTCACTACCGCAACGGCATCCTCCTCGCTCCGCTGACCGCCGAGGCGGTCGCCGCCGCCGTCGAGGGCGCGGCGATGCCCGCCGAGGTCGCGCCCTTCGGCCCTGTGTGATGCGACAGGGCCCCGCGGCCGCCCGGCTCGACTGGGAAGCGATCGAGCGCGCGCTCGACCAGCGCGGTCACGCGGTCACTCCGCCGCTGCTCGCGCCGGCCGAGTGCCGGGCGGTGGGAAGGATGTGGCGAGACGAAGGCCGCTTCCGCAGCCACATCGACATGGCCCGCCATCGCTTCGGCGTCGGCGAGTATCGCTACTTCGCGGAGCCGCTGCCGCCCGTCGTCGCGCGCCTCCGGACGTGGGCCTATGCCCGCCTGGCGCCGACCGCCAATCGCTGGACAGCCGCGCTCGGGCGCGACGAGCGCTTCCCGGAGACGCTCCCGGCCTTCACGTCGTTCTGCGCGGCGCGCGGCCAGCGGCGCCCGACGCCGCTTCTGCTGCGCTATCTGCCCGGGGGCTACAACTGCCTCCACCAGGACGTCTACGGCGCGGTCGCCTTCCCCCTCCAGATCACGCTGCTGCTCAGCCGGCCGGGCAGCGACTTCGCCGGCGGCGAGTTCCTGCTCGTCGAGCAGCGACCGCGCTCCCAGTCACGCGGGCTGGTCGTCCCGCTCGAGCAGGGGCAGGCGGTCATCTTCCCGAACCGATACCGGCCGGAGGCGGGGACGCGCGGCACCTACCGCGTGAACGTGCGCCACGGCGTGAGCGAGCTGCGCTCCGGGAAGCGCCTCGCCCTGGGCATCATCTTCCACGACGCGGAGTGACGGTTCAGCCGTCCTTCGGCGTCGCCACGGTGTCCTCGTCGAGCCGCCGCACGGCCGCCTCGTACACCGTCATGCGCAGCCCCTGCGCCGTCTCGATTTCGAGCAGGCCGCCGCGGCGCGCGAGCACCGTGAACACGCCGGGCACCTGGAGGGTGATCACCTGGTCCCCGACCTCGATCGTACCCGTGGCCATCCGGGCGGCGGAGATACCCGGTCGGGTGCGCCCGCGTCAACGAGGACGACGGCGTGCGCGCAGCAGGGACTCGATGTGCTTGAGCAGGACGTCGGCCTCGAGATTGACCCGATCGCCCGGCCCCCGCTCGGCCAGGGTCGTCTGCCGGAGCGTGTGGGGGATGAGCGCGACCTGGAAACGGCCGTCCTGGCAGCTGAAGACGGTGAGACTCACGCCGTCGACCGCGATCGAGCCCTTCTCCACCAGGTAGGGCCAGATCGCCTTCGGGGCCCGGAAGCGGTACAGAACCCACTCTCCTTCCGGCCTGATCGCGTCGAGGCGGCCGACCCCATCCACGTGTCCCTGCACGATGTGCCCGCCCAGGCGATCGCCCACCCGCAGCGCGCGCTCCAGGTTCACGCGCGCGCCGCGCGCCAGCGCGCCCATCGTCGTCCGGCGCAAGGTCTCTGGCGACACGTCGACGGTGAATCGGCGGCCGTTGCCGGAGGTGACGGTGAGACAGGTGCCATTGACCGCGATGCTCTCACCGAGCGCCAGGCGCGGGAGCGCCTTTCCGGCCGCGAGCGTGAGGCGGGCTCCTCCGCCCTGCGGGCTCACGCGCTCGACCCGGCCCGTGGTCTCGATGATGCCGGTGAACACCCGGTCCGCCCCGGCAGGTCCGCCCGTCCCGCCTACTCTTCGAGTTTCGGCTGGTAGAACAGACGACCGAGCCAGCTGTCGTGCTCCCGCCGGGCGACGACCTCGAGCTGGTTCTTGTCGAGCCACGTGCCGCAGTCGACAGGACACTGCAGCACCTCGACGCCGTGGATCTGGACGGGGTTCAGCACCGCGCCGCAGCGCGGACAGTGTCCTTTCGCGCTCTCCTCGACTCCCATGACCTGGCTGCGCTTCAGGCGCTCGATGGCCTCGCGGTCCCGCTCCTGGAAGAAGCGATCTTCCTCACCCTTCTCCTTCTCCTGGAGGCGCTTGCCCAGACGGTCCTTGCTGTCTTCCATCGATCCTCCCTCGTACCCGCGCGAACGTGCCGTGCATCCAGTTCTGCAGCCGACGGGCCCAGTGGAACTCGTTCCCGAGCAGCGTGACGCCTAGGAACACCAGGAGCAACCCCGGTCCGGGGACGAGAGGCAGGCTCAGGATGGCGCCGACGACGAGCAGCAGGATGCCCAGGACGAGGCGCCCGAGACGGATTGTGTACTGCATCATGGTACGCCGACGGCTCCCCCGCAGCGGCGCGAATTCTACGCTCGGCCTCGGAAGACCGTCAACGACTCGAGCGGAGCCATTGACGGCACCGGGGCCGTGGGCCACGAAGAGCGGGATGGACGCGCGCGAGAAGATCATCTCCACCGCGGTGCGGCTCTTCTCCGCGCAGGGCTACGGCAACACGTCCCTCTCGCAGGTGGCGAAGGAGGCCGAGGTCTCGAAGGCGCTGATCTTCTGGCACTTCGACAACAAGGAGACGCTGTTCCGCACCGCCGTCCAGCGCACCCTCGAGCCCTACTTCATCAACGTCCTCGACGACCTGGCGGGGCTCTCGGAGGTGGATCAGATCAAGCGCCTGGTCGATCAGTACTACGCCTTCGTCTCCGAGAACCTCTACTCGGTGAAGTTCTTCCTGAGCCTCATCCTCCGCGAGGAGAAGCATCCCGCGGATCTCGTCGGTCACATGAACGAGCTGCAGCGCGTCTATCTGAACCTCCTCGCCGACATCCTGGAGAGCGGACGCCAGAAGGGACTGTTCCGCGAGTCGATGAGCCCGCGGCTCGATGCCGCGCTGCTCATGAGCGCGCTGCACGGCATCCTGGTGCAGGGATTTCTCGGCGGCGACGTGCCGGAGCACTCGGCGGAGCTTCTTGCGCACCTCAAGACCACCTTGGTGGACGCACTGCGCCGTCAACCGACTCCCGAAAAGTCTTGACATTTACTCAATAATTTTCGATAGCGCCGGCCATGGGGGCGTGGACCGGCTGGCTGAGGCTCGGCGTCGTAGCGGTGCTCGGCTGCTCCGCCGTCTGCGAGGCGTTCTATCTCGACCCGGGACGCAACTTCGACGTCCGGCTGCGAGCCTACTCGCAGCTCGGCATCATGGCAGAGGATGCCGCTCAGCAGGGCTGCGCCCCGTTCACCACGACGATCAACGGGAAGAAGGTGGTCATCCCGGGCGGCAATCCCGCCGTCTGCCCGCCGCAGTACAGCTTTGGCGACCTGGCACAGCACCGGAACTTCTACAACCCGGAGTTCGACGCCAAGCTCACCGACTACATGCGCTGGACGAACGACGTGCCCGGCATGGGCTGGTTCACGCCGGACGACTTGAAGTTCCGCTTCGCGTGGTGGGGATTCTACGACGGCCTGTACGACTACCTGGATCCCGAATGGGACCAGCACCGGCGCGATCCGAGCAAGCAGTTCCGTCCCGCCAAGTTCGGCATCGCGCGCTTCTCGCAGACGGATAGCCCCACTCGGCCCTACACCTTCCAGGACGAGAACAAGAACCCGCGCCACTTCTACGCGTCACGCAACCGTATCAACGAGCTCTACGTCGACTACACGAAGGGCCCGCTTTTTCTCCGCGTCGGCCGCCAGGCCATCTCGTGGGGCGAGTCCGACACCGTCGCCCTGCTCGACGTGCAGAACCCCTTCGACCTGCTGCTGGCCGCGCCGGGGTTCTTCCAGGACGTCGACGAGGCGCGCATCCCGCTGTGGACCCTGCGTACCACCTACAAGCTGCTCGACAGCTGGAAGTTCATCTCGAGCGGGTTCCTGGACGCGTACATGGTGCCCGGCCCGATCGACACCACGATCCCGAACGACCCCATCACCTACGGCGTCTCGCCCTTCAACCCGGATGTGCCGAACCCGCAGGGGAACATCTTCCTGCAGGGGCAGGAGGGCCTCCTGCACACGGTCGTGGTCGACAGGCTGCCGGAGAAGAACTGGGCGAACACGCGCTGGGGCGCCCGCCTGCAGGCCCTGCTGTTCCGCGACTACACCGTGCAGGGGTGGTTCTTCCGCACCTTCAACCAGGCGCCCGTGCCATTGCTGAGCAGCACGTCGGCGTTCACCCTGTCGACGAACCCGGACAAGATCTCGCTGATCGACGATCGCGGCTTCCGCACCCCGCTCTGCCTCGACGACAACGGCAACCGCATCCCGCGCAGGAACGCGGCGGGCGGCTCGAACGCCGGCGTGCCCGGCCACACCCCGGTCGGTCGACCCTGCTCGTGGCAGGCGCCCGTGGTCACCACGCTCAACCGCCGGCTCGAGTCGGTGATCGGCCTCGCCGCCTCGTGGTTCAGCGAGCCGCTGAACGGCATCGTCCGGACGGAGGCGGAGTACTTCGTCAACGAGCTGGCGTTCATCCCCGGCGTGAACCTGAACCCGCGAGCTCAGCTCCCGAAGTCCCTCCGCAACAACCCGGCGCTGGATCTCGGCTACAAGAAGAACATCGTCAATACGATCCCGACGGCGAACTACCTCCGCTGGGTGCTCGCCTACGATCGGTTCTTCTTCTTCCGGCCGCTCAACCCGACCAACTCGTTCACGCTGTCGATGTCGTACAACAGCTCGTTCAACCTGAGCGAGAACGGCGGGCGCGATTTCCGCAATCCCCAGGCCAAGCCCGGGAAATCGCAGACCCAGAGCGTCAACACCGGGCTCGGGACCGGTTGCAAGGGCAAGCAGGCGGCCACCAACCCGCTCTGCATCACGGCGGTGCCGCGCAACTTCGAGGACGCCTACCAGTACGAGGGCTTCCTCACCACGACCCTCCAGACCGACTACATGCACGGGCGGCTCGAGCCCCGCATCACCATCATCACCGACGTGAGCGGCATCTTCGCCTTCCAGCCCACGGTCACCTACCGCGTCACCGACAACTTCCTCCTCGGCGCCACCTACCTGGCGATCGCCACCCAGCGGAAGGCGGGACTCGGAACCTTCCGCGCGCACGACATGTTCCAGCTGCGCGCGACGGTGCAGCTGAACTGAGAGCGGCCGTCGCGGCCGCGCCGCGCGCTCACCGGTGGCGGAGGTGCAGCGCGAGCGAGAGCGCGAAGTAGTAGGCGACGAAGGCGAGCGAGGCGACCAGCAGCGTCCGCGTCGACGCCGAGCCGAGGTGGAAGAGCGCCCAGATGATGACCACGCCCCAGGCGCTGCCGAGCGTCACGGTGAGCCCGCGCAGCGTCGGCGTGCGCGACGGGTAGACGTAGCGCAGCGGCACGAACACCCCGACGGCGAGGATTGCCAGCACGACGGCGTTCGCCGCCGGGGGCCAGCCGAGCACGTAGAGGTAGAACGCGACCACGTTCCAGTACGACGGGAAGCCGGTGAAGAAGTGGTCGGCCGTCTTCGCCGCCGTCTGGCTGAACCCGTAGGCGCTCGCCACGGTCACCAGCGCCGCGAGCGGCAGCTCGAGGGCCGCGGGGAGCAGGCGCATGTGGAGCAGGAAGAAGACCGGCACGACGACGTAGGTGAAGTAGTCGACGATGTCGTCCAGCCGGCTGCCGTCGACCCACGGGAGGACCTCCCTGACGCGCACGGCGCGCGCCAGCGTGCCGTCGACGGAATCGATCGCCATCGTGTACGCCATCCACAGGAAGGCCGTCGCCGCATCCCCGTTCACGGTTGCCTGCAAGGCGAGGATGCCGGCGGGGACGCTGCTCGCGGTGAGCAGGTGGACCCCCCAGGCGGCGAGCCTCCGCGCGGGCCCGAACCGGGTCGCGCTCACACCGGCAGCCAGAGGATCTGCACCAGGTTGCCGTCGGGATCGCGGCAGTAGACCGACACCGAGCCGTCGCGGTGTTGGCGCGGCTCGCGCGCGATGGGGACGCCGCGCGCGCGCAGGCGCTCCGCGGCGGCGCGGACCTCCTCGGCCGAGCCGACCACGAAGCCGAGGTGATCGAGCGCGCCGCCGGGGACGACGTCGGCCGCCTGATGCAGCGCGAGGTTGTCGTGCCCGGAGCTGAGATAGACGTTCTCCGGGTCGGGGCTCCACACGACGCGCATGTCGAAGTGCTCCTGGTAGAAGGCCGTCGCGGCACGGACGTCGCGCACGCGGAGCGCCACGTGGCAGAGCCCGCGGACCGCGGCCTGGCGCCTCTGCCATGGCGCGCTTGTACTGGCCGCGGCCGCGGCCGGCAACCGCGGGGGCGCTTGCTACCTGCGGGGCACCGCGGCCGCGACGACGTCCGCCACGCTCGCCGCGCGCGGCAGCGCCGCGACCGCCGCCGCGAGGCGCTCGACCTGTGCCTCGGGAAGCGCGCGCCGGGCGAGGGCACGGAACTTCGCGTCCAGCCCCGCGGCGTCGGGGAAGCGTTCCGGGTCGCCCAGCGCATGCGTGACGTGCTCTTCGAGCCGCCGTCCGTCGCGCAGCAGGATGCGGACCCACGCCGGCCAGACACGCGGATACTGCGCGTCGAGATGCTCGTCGTGCACGGCGACGACGCGGTCCATCACCCGTGCGACCAGCGCGTCGTCCAGGGTCGCCGGCACGAACTCGGCGGGCGAAGCGGCGCCGCGCGCCAGCGCGACGGCGATCCCGAAGGGCAGGCTGAACTGCTCGTCCACGACCGAGCGCGGCCGGCGCTTGTGCTCCTCGGGCTCGTAGACGATCGGGAAGGCCGCCGACACGATCCCGACCTCGACGCGCTCGACCGCGTCCGGATCGATCGCGTGGGTGGCGCGCAGCGCCAGCGCCGCGTCGATGGGCGCCTGCATGTACCGGCAGCAGGCGTGCGGCTTGATGCCCGTTCGCATCAGCTCGAAGCCCTCGGCGGGGTCGTCGAGGGGCTCCAGGCGCGGCGCCTCCGAGTAGGCGTGGAGGAAGCCGAAGCGGCCCTCGACGACGCTCGCGGGCGCGCGAAAGCCCGCGCCGGCGAGCGCCGCCGCGTGCAGTCCCGCCGAGGCCGACCACCCCGGATGCAAGCGCTTCGTCCAGGCACCGTCGGCGAGAAACTCCATGGAGCCCGCAGCCTGGCTGCCGGCGATCCCGAGCGCGCGGGCGAGCGCATCGGCGTCGAGGTCGAGCAGCAGGCCCGCTGCCGTCGCGGCGCCGAACGCGCCGCACGTCCCGGTGGGATGGAAGCCGCGCGCATAGTGCGCGGCGGGTCCCACCGCCATCGCGAGCCGGGCCGCCACCTCGTAGCCGGCGAGAGCCGCGCGCAGGAACGCCTCGCCGCCCGCCCGTGCGAGCTCCGCGGCGGCCAGAGCCGCCGGGAAGACGCTCGCGCCGAGATGGATCGAACCTCCCTGATGGGTGTCGTCCATCTCGATGGCATGGGCGGCGGCGCCGTTGGCGAGCGCCGCCTGCGGCAGGGGAAGCCGCCCGGTCGTGCCCAGGACGGTGCCATCTCCGCGCAGCGCGAGCCGTTCGAGCCCCTGGCGAAGCGCCCGGCTGGAATCCTCCGGGACCCCCGCCAGCGCGACTCCGAGGAAGTCGAGGAAGAGGTCGTTCGCACGCGCGAGGACCTCCGGCGGGACGGCCGCGGTGCGGAGCGCCGTCATCTCCACCGCGAGCCGCATCGCCAGCGGAGGACGGCTCACGCCGTGTCCTCCGATGCGCGAGCCGCCGTCACGTGCTCCCGCCAGCGGGCGAGCCGCGCCTCGCGCTCGTCGCTGCCCAGACGCGGCTCGAACAGTCGTTCCCGGCGCCAGGCGTGGACGAGGTCGTCGGGTCCTGCCCAGACGCCGGTCGCCAGCCCGGCCAGGTAGGCGGCGCCGAGCGCGGCGGCGTCGAGCACGGCGGGCCGCTCGACCGGTAGCCCGAGCGCATCGGCCTGCGCCTGGAGGAGCACGTCGTTGCGCGCCGCGCCGCCGTCGGCGCGCAGCGAGGCCGGCGCCGGATGGGGCGAGTCGGCGCGGAGCGCGTCGTAGACCTCCCGGCAGCGCCACGCGATGCCCTCCAGGACGGCGCGCACGACGTGCGCTCGCGTCGTTGCGCGTGAGAGCCCGCCGATCACCGCGCGCGCGCCCGGATCGAGGTAGGGAGTGCCGAGGCCCTGGAAGGCGGGCACGGCCCACACGCCGCCGCTGTCGGCGACCGACGCGGCGAGCGTCGCGGACTCCGCCTCATCGGCGATCACGCCGAGCCCGTCGCGCAGCCACAGCACCGCCGCTCCGGCGGTGATCGCCGTGCCCTCGAGGCAGAACGTGCGCTGCCCGTCGCGTTGCCAGAGCACCAGCGGATAGGCGCCATGGATCGAGAAGAGCGGCTCGGGTCCGGCGTTGAGGTCGATCATCGCCGCCGTGCCGTAGGTGATCTTCACCTCGCCTGCCGCTCAGCCGCAGGTGCCCCATCATCGCCGCTTGCTGGTCTCCCACGATGGCCGCGAACGGCGCCGCGCCGAGACCGAGGTCGTCGTCGACGGGTCCCAGGACGCCGCTCGAGTCGACGACCGCGGGGAGCGCGTTCTCGGGAATGCGCAGCGCCTCCAGCACGGCGGGGTTCCACGTGCCGGTGAAGAGGTCGTAGAGTCCCGTGCACGACGCGTTGGACGGGTCGGTCGCCTGGACCCGTCCGCCGGTCAAGCGGGCGGCCAGCCACGCATCGAGGGTCCCGCAGCGCAGCCGGCCGGCGCCGATCTCCGTACGCCGCGGATCGACGCGATCGAGGAGCCACTCGATCTTGCTCGCCGCCATCAGCGGCGTGATCATGAGGCCGTGCGCCATCAGGTCGCGACAGCGCTCCTGGGTGCGCACGTCCTGCCAGGAAAGCGCGGCGCCGACCGGACGACCCGATTTCGCCTCCCAGGCGACGGCGGTGGAACGCTGGGTGGTGAGCCCGAGCCCCCGGACCTCGGCCGGGCTGACGCCGGCGGCCACGGATCGGATCACGTCCCGGACGGAGGCGAGGAGCGCGTCGAGGTCGTGCTCGACCAGCCCGGGTGCCGGATGGGCGGGAAGCGCCTCACGGTAGGCCTGGCCGAGCACGCTGCCGGACTCGTCCAGCAGGAGCGCCCGCACGCCGGTGGTGCCGACGTCGAGCGCCAGGACGAGTCCCCGGGCGGTGCTGCGGGCCATGGGGCGCTTCATAGTGCAGGTGGCGGCGCGGCGTAAACCTTCGCGCCGGGGCGCCCTCTTGACGGCCCGGGCGGCGTTCGGAGACCATTGCCCGTCATGCTGGTCAAGATGAGACGCGACGCCACGGCGGACGAGATCCAGACCGTCGAGCGCAAGCTTCACGATCTGGGCTTCAAGACCGGCAAGCTCGAGGGTGAGGAGATCACCCTGGTCGGCGTCTACGGGGACATCTCCAAGCTGCCCCAGGGCGAGATCGCGGAGCTGGCGGGCGTCGAGCAGCTCATCCCGATCTCGCGCGCCTACAAGCGCGTGGCGCAGAAGGGAAGCCCCGGGAGCCCCATCTTTCAGACGGTGCGGATCGGCGAGCTTGCCTGCGGCGGCGACGATCTGGTGTTCATCTCCGGCCCGTGCTCGGTGGAGAGCGAGCGCCAGATCATGGACGCCGCCCGCATGGTGAAGGAGGCGGGCTGCCAGGCGCTCCGCGGGGGCGTCGTCAAGTACCGCTCGAGTCCGTACAGCGGCTGGGAAGGCCTCGGCGCCTCCGACAGCGAGGCGCTGCGCAAGGGCCTCGAGCTGATCGTGCGGGCGGGACGCGAGTTCGGCCTGCCCACGGTGGTCGAGATCCTCGATCAGGCCGACGTCCAGCGCTACGAGGACGCGGGCGTCGACTGCCTGCAGATCGGCGAGCCCAACAGCAAGAATCAGGCGTTGCTCAACCGCCTGCGCGACACCCGCTTGCCGGTGATCCACAAGCGCGGCAACTCGCTCGACACCGAGGCGTACCTGCTGTGGGTCGAGCGCATGATGACCGGCGGCAAGGAGAACATCATCCTGTGCGAGCGCGGCATCGCGAGCGCCAACCGCTACACGCGCAATACGCTCGACGTCGGCTCCATCGCGGCCTTCCGCTATCAGCTGTCCTGCCTGCCGATCGCCGTCGATGCGTCGCACGGGACGGGCGTGCGCGACCTGGTCCATCCCGCGACGCTGGCGGGGATCATGGCGGGCGCGTCGGTGGTGCTGGTCGAGGCACACCCCAACCCGCTCATCGCCAAGTCGGACGGCCACCAGGGTCTGTTCGAGGAGCAGCTCGTGAGCCTCGTCCGGGCGTCCAGGGAGACGTGGAAGCTGCGGCAGGAGCTCGATCGCGGCTATCTGGCCTCGGCGGCGCTCGAGAAGGGCTATCTCGCCCGCATGGACGCGGACAAGGCGCGCTTCTTCAGGAGCTAGCGCCCCGCAGATCGTAGTCCCGCATCTTGCGCTGCAGCATGTAGCGCGAGATGCCGAGCGCGCGCGCCGCCCGCGAGACGTTGCCGTTGTGCAGCTGCAGCACGGTGGCGACGTGCTGGGCCTCCCACGCGGCACGGGCCGGGCGCAGCTCGACCACCGAGGGCAGGGGGGCGCCGTTCGCGGGTTGCGGAGCGGTTGCGATGCGGATGGGAGCGACCAGCTTGCTCGAGAGATGCGCCACGCCGAAGCGGTCGCCGTCGCGCGCCAGGGCCACGCCGCGCTCGACCTCGTTCTGCAGCTCGCGCACGTTCCCGGGCCAGTTGTAGGCGACCAGCCTCTCCATGGCCGACGGCTCGAAGCCGTCGATGCGCTTGCGGTTGCGCTCCGCGGCCGCCGCCAGGAAGCGGTCGGCGATGAGCGGAATGTCGTCGCGCCGTTCGTGCAGGAGCGGTAGCCGGATGGGGAATGCGGCGATCCGGTAGTAGAGGTCCTCGCGGAAGCGCCGCTGCTCGACCTCGTGGCGCAGGTCGCGATTGGTCGCCGAGATCACGCGCACGTCGATGCGCCGCGGCCGGGTGTCGCCGAGCGGAACCACCTCGCCCTCCTGCAGCACGCGCAGCAGCTTGGCCTGCATCGCCGGCGGCATCTCGCCGATCTCGTCGAGCAGAACCGTCCCGCCCGCGGCCGCCTCGAAGAGGCCGCGCTGGTCGTGGATCGCGCCGGTGAAGGCCCCGCGGCGGTGTCCGAACAGCTCGCTCTCGAGCAAGGTCTCCGGAAGCGCCGCGCAGTTCACCGCCAGGAACGGCCCCTCGGCTCGGGTGCTGGCGCGGTGGATGCCGCGTGCCACCAGCTCCTTGCCGGTTCCCGTCTCACCCTCGAGGAGCACGACGATGGGCGAGTTGGCGGCGCTCTCCATGAGCGAGAACACCGCCAGCATGGCCGCCGAGCGGCCGATGATGTCGGCGAAGCCCTCGCGGCGCACGAGATCTCGCCTGAGCGCCCCGACCTGCACCCGCAGCCCCTCCTCGGAGGCCTTCAGGCGGGCGTAGAGCTGGGCGTTCTCGATCGCCACGGCGACGGCGCCGGCGAGCGCTTCCAGGAAGGCGAGGTCGTCGTCGTCGAACGCGCCGCCGTGCCGGTTGACGACCTGGAGAACGCCGATCGTCCCGTGTCGTGCGGCGAGCGGAGCCGCCACGCTGCTGCGGGTGGTACTTCCCGTGGCGCGATCGATCCCGGGATAGAAGCGGGGATCGGCGTTGACGTCGTCCACCCGGATGGGACGGCCGGTCTGCAGCGCCGCGCCGGCGATGCCGCGGTCGGCGGGCAGGCGCAGCCCCAGGAGGCGATCGGCGACCTCCTGTCGCTCCGAGACGACGTAGGGGAAGTAGAGCTCCTGCCGTGCCTCGTCGAGGAGCAGCACCGAGGCGCCCTCGGCGTCGAGCACCTCCCGCACCTTGGTCATCACGAGCGGAATCAGCTCGTCCAGATCGATGCGGCCGGCAAAAGCGCAGCCGAGGTCGTAGAGCAGCCGGAGCCGGCTGCTGTCCTGAACTGATGATTGCACGGTTCATCATCCCTTAGCCGGCTCGCGGTGCCAGGTAAAGTTGGCGCCGAATACTCCGCGCTGCGTATCCGCCTACCGTGGGTGGCACCGAGCGGCAGGGGCCTCCGGACAAATCACGTGCGAAATCGTGGCCTTCCGCGCTTCGGTGGGGCTGGCACCGCGGTTGCATCCTGACAGCTTATCGTTTTCTAGCAAGCTCAAGAGGAGAAGCACGATGATCACTCTCGGAACGACGTTGGGGGCCATCAACTCGAGCATTCCGCCCGCGACGGTGGGAGCGATGCTCTCCCTGCGGGATCCCGGGAGCTGGACGCTCGCGGAGGTCGTCGCCGGGCTCGGAGCGTTCACCGTGGCGACGCTGGGCGTGCTGATCGTCGCACTGCTGAAGGGCGAGTATCAGAGCCCCGTGGAAACCATCATCACGCGTCATCCGGACAGCCACCTGAAGGACGCCGCCTGAGGAGACATCCATGTTCTCTTTCGTCGAATCATCGCTCGCCGAGGCCATCCTGCGCAGCGCGCGTGACCTGGCGACGGACTCCATCCCCAGCGCGTCCGCCATTGGCGTGGCGGTCGCGATCGGCGCGGCGCTGTTCGCGTGGATGCGACGCGCCCGCCGCAGCGGACGCCCGCAACCCCTCCCGGCCACGGCGTGACGCTGCAGCCGCGCTGCTACTCCCACACGGGAGCCAGACGCCCGGGGTAGCGAGCCCCCTCCGCTGCCCCGGGCGGCAGCGCGGCCTCGAGGCGCGCGACGTCCTCGGGCGTCAGGGCGACCGCCGCCGCGCCTGCATTCTCCTCGAGACGCGCGCGTGACTTTGTCCCGGGGATCGGCACGATGTCCGGTCCCTTCGCGAGCAGCCAGGCGAGCGCGAGCTGGGCCGGCGTGCATCCCCTGGTTCCGGCGAGCTCGGCCACGCGTTCCACCAGGCGCACGTTGGCCTCGAACGCGCCCTCGGCGAAGCGGGGAGTCACCTGGCGGTAGTCGTCCGGCGCGAAGTCGGCACGTGAACGGAACCGCCCGGTGAGGAGCCCGCGCCCGAGCGGGCTGTAGGCGAGAAAGCCGACGCCCAGCTCGCGGCAGGTCGGGATCACCTCGGCCTCGGCGTCACGCGTGAGCAGAGAGTACTCGGTCTGCAGCGACGCGACGGGGTGAACGCGCACGGCTCGCCGAAGGGTCTGCGGGCCCGCCTCGGAGAGACCGATGTGGCGCGTCTTGCCGGCCCGTACCAGCTCCGCCATCGCACCCACGCTGTCCTCGATCGGCACCGTCGGGTCGATCCGATGAAGCTGGTAGAGATCGACGTGGTCGACGGCGAGCCGGCGCAGGCTGGCGTCGCAGGCGGAGCGGATGTAGGCCGGGCTGCCATCGATGCCGCGGATCCCCCGGGTGGCGGTATCGCGTACGATGCCGCACTTGGTGGCGACCACCGCGCGATCGCGACGGCCGCGGAGGGCGCGGCCGACCAGCTCCTCGTTGGTGAAGGGGCCGTACATGTCGGCCGTGTCGAGGAGCGTCACGCCGAGCTCGAGGGCACGATGGATGGTGGCGACCGCCTCCGTCTCGTCGCTCGGACCGTAGAACTCGCTCATGCCCATGCAGCCGAGGCCGATGGCGGAGACCTCGAGGGCGCCGAGTCGTCTTGTCTGCATGGCACAGTGCGTATGCCCGGGGTGGGTCTCTCGCAACCCGATACGGGGTGCGCGCCGGGCCGTCCCGCCCCCCTTTACACGAGGGGGTTCGGGTGCTCTCAGGCGCGAGCGCCAGGGTCCGCGAGCACCTCGGACGGGGCGCTCGGGTCGTAGTAGAGTTCCTGCTGCGCGATGCGATCGCCGCGGTAGCGGTAGATGACGACGTAGTTCGATCGCAGCCTGCGGCCGTCCTCGTGCGTCCAGTCGAAGTGGATGCGGACGAAGGCGGCGTCGCCCGCGGGCACGATGACGCGCTCGACCGCCTCGTAGCGGATGTCCCGGCAGCGCCGGATGGTCAGGGCGATGAACTCGAGGGTGCGCGCGACGCCCTCGATGCGCCGCGGCCAGTCGAAGAGGCGGACGGTCGGGCTCAGGTAGACGACGCCGGGATCGTAGCGCTCGCGGACCGGCGCGAGGTCGCCGGCGGCGAATGCCCGCGCGAACGACGCCTCCTGTGCCTCGAGCTTCTCCGGACTGATCACGGCGCCGCCGGCGGAGGCTCCTCCGCCTTCGTCACCCGGCAGGACACGGCGCGATGGTGCGGGATGCCCGTGAACGGGTCGCGATCGGCGACGTCGGTGAGCTCGTTCTGGTTCGCGCCCACCAGACCCTCCACTCCCGGGAACCGCATCCCGAAGCCGTTCGGCATCCAGACGTGTCCCGCCTGGAGCTTGGCATCGATCTGGGCGGGCATGGTGAGCGCGCCGCGGCGGGTCGACAGGACGACCGCGTCGCCGTTGCCGACCCCGAGCCGGTCCGCGTCCTGCGCCGAGAGGTTGAGGGCGCAGTGCGGGCCGCGGCCCTTGCGCCAGCGCGGGTCGCGCTGAATGGTGTTGGCGGTCCACCGCGTGCGCAGGCCGGCGGCGAGCACGAGCGGGAACTCGGGGTCCACGGTCGGGGGCGTGTCGATGGCGCGCCGCAGCTCGCCGAGCATCGGCTCGGGCGCGAGGCGGACGAGGCCGTCCGGAAAGCCCACATGGTCGGCCAGGTTGGTCTCGACGCGCTGGCGCGCGACCTCGACACCCTCGGGATGGGCGAGGATGCGGCGGAAGATCTCGGTCGCGAGCTCGAACGGCGCGCGTCCCTGCCACTCGGCGCCCAGGGCGCGCAGCACCGAGTCCGGGCGGAAGAGCGCGTTCAGGCCGCAGAGCAGCCAGATGGCGGAGAGCGACGGCGCAGGCAGGTGCGGGCCGAGGGCGCGATAGCTCCAGAAGATGAGCCTGGTCTCGTCGCCGGAGGCGAGCGCCTGGCCCGCCATCATGTACGCGGCAGCGCCGTCGGGCTCGAGCGCGCTTGCCGCCAGCTCGTGCAGCTGCGCGGGCACGGGTCCGAAGAGCTCCATCGCCTCGGCGAGGCGCACGTAGATCTCGGGCTCGGTGAGAGCCTCGGGCGGCGGCGGAACGATCGGCGGGCGCACCTGGGTGTGGATCTCGGGGTAGCGCTTCGGGAAGATCGTGAACTCCCACTTCTCGTAGCCGCAAGGCGTCGGCAGCACGTAGTCCGCCAGCTCGGCGGTCTCGGTCATCGCCGGGTCGACGACGACGAGGAGATCGAGCCGCTCGCGCGCCTCACGCCAGCGCTGCGTGTCGGAGTAGGACAGGAGCGGGTTCGAGCCCTCGACGATGATGGCGCGGATGCGCTCGGGGTGGTCGATCAGCGTCTCCTCGGGCACGAGCGTGGGAGAGAACATGCCGGCATTGCCCAGCGCGCGGATCGCGGGAATGCCGGAGGCGAGCGCCCGCTCCGGCTCCCGGATGAGGCTCGGATCGACGACGGGCGGGGGCAGCATCTCCAGGAAGACGCCTCCGCCCCGATTGCCGACGTTGCCGGTGAGCAGATGGAGCAACCGGATCAGCCAGGCGTTGAGCGTCGAGAAGGGCGCCTGCTCGACGCCCAGGTCGAAGAAGATGGCCGCCGACTCGGCGGCGGCGAAGCCGCGCGCGGTCTCCGAGATCTCGCCGACCCCGAGTCCGCAGCGGCGCGCCATCTCGCCGACGTCGATGTCCTCGAGCGCCTGCCGTACGGTCTCGAACCCGACGGTGCGCTCGCGCAGGAACGCCTCGTCCACCAGGCCCTCGCGCACGATCACGGCGGCGAGCGCCAGCAGCAGGTAGACGTCGGTGCCCGGGCGCACGCGGAGATGCCGGTCGGCGCCGCGCGTGGTCTCGGTCTCGCGTGGGTCCACCACCACCAGCGTGCGCCCCGGGTCGTCGGCGTAGCTCTTGAGGGTTTCGGTGGGGTTGTGGCCGCGGTTGGATATCTTCGGGTTGGTGCCCATGACGAGCAGGTAGCGCGAGTGCTCCGCATCGGGATGGAAGAACGCGGCGGGCGAGGCGGCGAACATCCACTGGTCCAGCAGGTTGTGCTGGGTCTTCTCCTGGGCGAAGGCATTGAACCAGCGCCGCGAGCCGAGCGCGCGCAGGAAGCCGACGCCGTACGCGCCGTCCATGTGGTTGCCCTGGCCGCCGATGCCGACGAGCGCGATCGCGCGCGCCGAGTGCCGGTCGCGGATGTCGCGCAGCTTGGCGGCGATCTCCGTGATCGCCGTGTCCCAGGAGATGCGCTCGAAGGTGCCGTCGGGCCGCCGGCGCAGCGGGTGCTGGGTGCGCTGCGCGTGCCGCACGTAGGCCCCGATGCTGAAGGCCTTGTTGCACACGTAGCCCTCGGTGATGGGATTGTGCTCGTCGGCGCGCACCTCGACGATCTCGCCGGCTCGCACGTCGACGCGCAGGCCGCAGTTGTGGCTGCACAGCACGCACGCGGTGGCGAGGTCGTCCGCGTCGAGCGGGATCGGAGTGCGGGAGATGCACGGATCGACGGCCTGGGTCTGCATCACGAAGCCTCCTCGTTGGCGTGGACGCGCAGCGCCGGACCGGGCCGCGCGCGCATGTCGCGGGCCGTCAGCGGCTCCGTGCAATCGGGACAGGCGAGAACGGGCGTGATGACGTGCCCGCAGCCGCGATGGATCAGCTCGACGGGCGGCCCCGCCTCGCCCGCCATCCAGCGGTCACCCCAGCGTACCAGGGAGACGATGACGGGGTAGAGGTCGCGACCCTTCTCGGTGAGGCGATACTCGAACCGTGGCGGGCGATCCTGGTAGCGCACGCGCTCGAACACGCCCGCGGCGACCAGCCGCTTCAGCCGGTCGGCCAGGCGATGGCGGGTCAGCCCGACGGCGCGGAAGTCGTCGAAGCGGCGGACGCCGAGGAACGCGTCGCGCAGGACGACCAGGGTCCAGCGGTCTCCGACGACCGACAGGGCCCGCGCCACGGAGCAGGTCAGATCGCCGACGTCAGCCCATCGCATGGCTCAGTTCCAAAACAGAACCCACTTACCGCCGACCCGCCGGGGATGCAAGCCAGAAAGCAGGGCGGCTTAGGGCCTCGACTGCGAGTCCGTGACGGCCAGCAGGTTGCCGGCGGGGTCGTAGACCTCCACGCCGCCGCCGTTGACGATGATGCCGACAGGGCTGTTCGCCTTGTACGGAAACTTCGGATTGCTGCCGTTCTTCAGCGGAACCGACCGCAGGACGATGCTGTCGAAGGTGTAGGCGGACTGGAACTCCCGCGGCTGGCAGGGGATGTCACCGAGACAGGGCTTCAAGGCGGGCACCAGGTAGACGCGGTTGTATCCGCCCGCCGTCGCAACGGCCGGCACGGTGAGCGCCGCCAACATGGTGAGACGAAGAAGCAGGCGTTGCATGGGGTGCTCCTCGGAAGCGATCAGGAGGTGAACGGGTTGCATGCCGTCTCCGGTGGCGCGCCCGGAATCGGGTCGTAGATCTGCGCCGGGATGATGCACATCTCGTCGTCGGAGAGCGGCCCGAACACCAGGTTGGCCTCCACGCAGCGCCCGGTGCCGAATCCCTGGCAGTTGACGCCGGCCTCCCCGCACGGCCGCGCGTCGCCGAATTCCTCGCCCGCGGCGACGGCGTCGCGCCAGCGTACGCCCGGCGTGATGCCCGGCGCGGCCTCGCAGCCCATCTTCATCTCCAGGCCGGCGGCGCCGTTGGCGTGCGTGCACGTGTAGCGCAGCCGCGGGTGGCCGTTCTCGGCGGTGTAGGCGCGCAGGAGGTTGCCCTTCGGCAGCACGCCGGTGAACGGGCGCGCGACGATGGACGGGTGCTGGTAGTCGTACACCTTCGGATCGAGCAGCGTGAACGGCTCCTTCCCGTCCTCCTCGTAGGTGATGGTGAAGTGCGTGCCACGCTTGTGCGTGTGCGTCGTCAAGAGCAGCAGGCAGACGTCGTGATCCGGGCGGAAGCCGCCCTCCGTGTTCGGGTCCGCGCCGCCGTCCGCCTGCCAGGTCGCGCTGACGCTGCGGACCTCGCCGGGCGGCACGTCGATGTCGTAGCTCGCGTCCACCGGCGTGACGCTGCGGACGACCCGACGGGTGCCGTCATAGGGCGCGAGATGAAACTCGACTCGCACGAGCCCGCGCCCGGGCTTCGTGGTGTTGTTGAAGTAGTGGGAGTTGATCACGACGATGGCGTCACCCGTGCCGCCCGAGTTGGGCAGGAGGGTGGCGAGTCCGAGAGGGGTGAGGCCCTGCGTCTCGAGCCACTTGCCATCGCGGCTGCGGGACTCGCCGCCGGAGCCGGCGAGCTGAACGCGGTTTCGGAAGAAGTCGTCCGGCCCGAACCCGTTGCATCCCGGATCGTCGACGACGTCCCGCGGGTTCTTGCGCAGCGGGAACGCGGCGGCGTTGCTCCCGTTGTAGCCATAGATCACGAGGTGATGGGTCCCGACGTTGCCCTTCCTCCACGATCGCGATCGCACGTCGTACGACGTGATCTCCATCCCGGGCACGTCCGGGATGCGGATCGCCTGGCACACCTCGCGGTCCCGCTTCGCCTCGATCCGGAAGGGTCCGAGGGTCAGGCGGACGACCTTCTCCTTGCCGGCCGCCGGTACCGCGAGGGCAGTGCCGCGCGGCCGGTCAAGGGGAGACGGCGCGCCGGTGCGAAAATCACCCGGCCGGGGGATGTCGAATCCAGCCTCGACGATGGCGCACCGTGTCAGCCGGCGGCGCCCACCGCACCGCAGAACGCACCGCCCGCAAGAAAAGAGGCCCGGTGGCCCAGATGGGTGGTGATCTCGCCGACGATGCGGCGGAGCGACGGGTTCTCCGACAGCGTCGAGCCGCAGTAGACCACCGTATCGACCGCAAGCCCGCGCGCGAACCCGCCGCACAGGAGCGCGACGTTCTCGCCCACGAGTCCCATGAGCGCCTGTGCGAGGTCTTCGGGACGCGTGGAGGCGAGCTTCGCGAAGCTGGCGGCCGTGAGGTCCCGCAGCAGCGGTGCGACGGCGCCCCGATAGACGTCTCCGACGAGGAGGTCGACCGAGCGCCGGTCGCCGCGCTCCGCCATCGCCGCGATCTCCGCGAACGACTCGATGCCGACCAGGAGGCGGCCGAGCCCGAGCACCGTTCCGCCGCCGAGCGCCGTGCCGCCCACGCGCTCGACCCGCCCCTCGTCGACCGCCAGCACCGACGTCCCGGTCCCGAGGGAGACGAGCAGGTAGCGATCGGGCAGGCCGATGCCCTCTTCCGCCGCCACCAGCGGGGCGCCGCGCGCCCAGGCCTCGAACTCCGGCACGTGCTCGATCGGAAGGCCAGCGACCTCCGTGCCGAGGCGGTCCGCACCCCCTCCCGTGGCCACGATCCGGGCCGGGCCCCAGGCCTCGACCAGGGCGCGGGCGCCGGCCAGGTCGGTGGAGGGATAGTGCGCCGTCGACAGCCCGTCGCGGCGGAGCGCGAGCTTGCAGAGCGTCGCACCGACGTCGATGCCGGCGACGTCGCCGCGGGCCTCGTGTCCGGTCTTGACCGCGCCAGCGCCGGCCCCATCACCGCTCATGGCGCGCGAGACTACACTACGGACGCGTGGCCAGCAGCACGGCCGTCGTGGACGCCCCGAGCCGTCCAGCGTGTCCGCGGTGAGAGGTCGGGACGTTCCGTCGCCGGCGAGGTCCGCCGCCTGGACATCGGGCGCTCGCTCCTCCGCCGACCGGCAGCGCCGCCCCGGGAGATCCGGCTCTCAAGCCGGAAGGCCCATGCAGCCTCTCAGCGCGCGGAAGGCGCCGGTCCAGGCGCCCGCACGATCCCGGATGACGAGCGCCGGATCGATCCGCGTCGGATGGCGATGCTCGGCGCGCCGCATCGCCCAGACCGAGAACAGCACGCGCTTGTCCTCGCGCGGCACGACGTCCCGCCGCCGCACGATCGCCAGGCCGGCGCGCGCCGCCGCGCCCGTGACACGGCCGGCCTGCGCGGCGCCGGCGCAGGTGACGAACCATCCGTCCGGTGCGAGCAGCCGGGTCGCCGCCTCGACGTACGCTTCGACGCCGCCGCGTTGCTCGAGGTGACAGCCGGCCCACTGCGGGCGCCGCGAGCCGTGCGCGGTGCCCAGCGGAAGGTACGGCGGCGTCGCCGTGACGAGGTCGAAGGCCCTCTCCCCGGGCAGCGCCGCGGGATCGCGCAGGTCACCGCACCGGACCCGGCAGCGCGACTCGACGCCGTTCCAGGCGATCGAGCGCCGCGCCAGGTGGACGCTCGCCTGCTGCGCCTCGACGCCGTCGCCGTGCGCGGCAGGAAAGCGCCACGCGATCAGCAGCAGCACCGCGCCGATCCCGCAGCCGAGGTCGGCGAAGCGCCGCGGCGTCGCCTGCACGCAGTCGGCGGCGAACCAGGCCGTCACCAGGTCGTCGAGCGACCAGCGGTGGCCGCGGACGAGCTGGAGGATGCGCCAGTCGCCCGCGAGGTGACACAGATCCTCTCCCGCACCCGGCCACAGGTCGGGCCGCTCGGCCGGTGCGGCGGGCGGCGGTCCGGGTGCACACCAGCCGGGTGGACGGCGCGGGCGGCGCACGATGCCGGCCGGCGCCGTCACGTGGTCGCGAGGAGCGCGCCCGGGTTCATGATCCCGGCGGGATCGAGCGCGCGTTTCAGTGCGCGCAGTACCGGGTAGGCGTCGCCCAGCTCGCGCTCCAGCCACGGGACGCGCAGCCGGCCGATGCCGTGGTGGTGCGCGATCGTACCGCCCGCAGCGAGGGTCGCCTCCATGACGCGCGTCCAGGCCTGGAGGTAGGTGTCCTCGGCGCGCGCGAAGTCCTCCGGCTTGACGGCGAAGGTGATGTAGAGGTTCGTCCCCTGCGCGTAGCTGTGCGAGCTGTGTGCGCTGGCGGCGAGCATGCCGGGCACCGAGCCGAGCCCGGCCAGCACCGCGTCGTACAGAACCGCCACGCGATCCCACGTCGCCGCGATCTCGATGGTGTCGACCATCATCTCGCGGTCCAGGAAGAAGTCCCACGATGGCACGCTGTTCCGATTCTCGAGCCAGTGCTCGACGGGGGCCGTCCCCAGCATCTTCGCGCCGCCGGCTGCGGCGGTGACCGCGGCCAGCTCCGCGTCCGCCATCGCCGCGGGCCCCTCGCAGACGACGAGCAGCAGGCAGGCGCCCGGCGGCGCCCACTCGTTGAAGGTGCGCGCGGTCTCGATCGCGTCGTAGAGCCGCAGCACGGCCGGGCGCCAGCCGACGCGGACGACGCGTCGGATCAGGTCGAGGCCCTCCGTCACGCTCGGCACGACGAAGCTCTCGAGCAGGCGGCGCTCCGGAAGGGGGAACAGGCGCAGGGTCACCTCGGTGACGATGCCGAGCGTTCCCTCGCTGCCGAGGAAGATCTCGCGCAGCGACGGCCCGGTGGACGCGCGCGGCACCGGTGCCAGCCGGAGCGTATCGCCGCTCGGGAGCACCACTTCCAGGCCCAGCAGCAGATCCTCGATGTTGCCGTACTTGGTCGAGAACTGCCCGGCCGATCGGGTGGCGACGAGACCGCCCAGCGTGGCGCGCTCGATCGACTGGGGATAGTGCCCGCTGGTGTAGCCGCGCGCGCCGAGCGCGCGCTCGTAGTCCCCGCCCAGCATGCCGGCCTGGGCACTCGCCAGCAGCGACGTTTCCTCGATCTCCAGCAGCCGGTCCATGGCGCGCAGGTCGATCACGACCGATCCCGCCGGAGGCACGGCGCCACCGAGCACTCCCGACCCGCCGCCGTACGGGACCACGGCGACGCCGTGGCGCTGCGCCGTGCGCACGGCGGCCGCCACCTCCGCCGTCGCGCGCGGGCGCACGATGCAGGCCGGCGGCGCGCCGAGACGCCCCTGGCGGGCACGAAGGTGCGCGAGGATCCAGTAGTCGGTGCGGTGCGCGTCGAGAGCGGCCGCGTTCTCCGACACACGATCGTCGCCGAGCTCGCTGCGCAGCGCGTCTCCGATCTGGCTCATACGAAGCTCCTCAGGCTCGCCGCCAGGCGGCGATAGTCGTCGATCTCGGCCGCGGTGCGCTCGGCGCTCCAGCCGAGGCGCTGCGACGCGATGGCCGCGGCCGCCTCGACGCCGTCGACGCCCTGGCGGCGGTCGAACGACAGGGAGCGCGTGCGGCGGTCGAGCACGTCCTGCAGCGTCAGGGCCATCTCCTCGTCCAGCGCGTACTCGATCTCTGCGCGCAGCACGCCGGGCAACCCCGTCACCGGCTCGCCGCTCGCGGGCTCCTCGGCGATGCGCTCGAGCAGGCGCTCGCAGGTGGCCCCGTGCAGTCGGAAGAGGCGCGCGGCCTGGTCGGCGGAGAGCTGCGGCAGCCGGCCCGCGATCGCCGCCGCATCGAGCGAGGTCGGCTGGCCGCCGGGCAGCGCGACCTCGTCGCTGCGGCACTCGGGCGCCCGGCGGTCGAGCCGGCTGAACACCAGGTCGACCACCCGCTCGGCCATGCGGCGGTAGGTGGTGAGCTTGCCGCCGGCGATGGAGATGAGGCCGGTCACCGGATCGGTGGCGATCTCCTCCTTGCGAGAGATCTCCGAGGGCGCCTTGCCCTCCTCGCGCAGGAGGGGGCGGAGGCCGGACCACGAAGCGAGCACGTCGGCGCGTGTGAGCGGCGGGCCGCCGAACGTGCGGTTCGCCGCGTCGAGGAGGTAGTCCGCATCGTCTCCCGTGACACCGGGGTGGAGTGCGGGCGCGTCGAACAGCGTGTCGGTGGTGCCGAGATAGGTGATGCCATCGCGCGGAACGGCGAACACCGAGCGCCGGTCGCGCGCCTGCATCACGATGGAATGGCGGAGCGGCAGCCGGTCGTGCCCGATGACCAGGTGGACGCCCTTGGTGAGCTGCAACCCTCGTCCGCGCGTGGCGCCGGCGCGCCGCCAGATCTCCTCCACCCAGGGTCCGGCGGCGTTGACCACGACGCGGGCGCGAGCGCGCAGCTCGACCCCGAGGACGGTGTCGCGCACCGCGATCGAGCCACCGTCGATCGCCGTCACCTCGGCGTGGTTGGCGCACAGGGCGCCGGCCGCGGCCGCGCCCGCCACCGTGGCGAGCACGAGCCTGGCGTCATCGGTGAGATACTCGACGAAGGCGGCCGCTCCATGCAGTCCGTCGGGCGCGAGACAGGGCTCGCGGGTGAGGGCCTCGTCGCGGTCCCACATCTCGTGGCGCTCCGCCGCGTCCACCGACGCGATCTTCTCGAAGGTCCACAGGCCGGCGCCGAGCTTCAGGTGGGTGGCGCGCCCGTACGTCGGCATCACCATCAAGAGCGGCGTCGCGAGGTGCGGCGCGATGCGACGGATGCGCGCGCGCTCGCCGGCCGCCTCGCGCACCAGGGCGATGTCGCCCTGCTGCAGGTAGCGCACGCCGCCGTGGATCAGCTTCGAGCTACGGCTGGAGGTCCCGGCCGCGAAGTCGACGGCTTCGATGAGCGCCACCGACAGGCCCCGCAGCGCGGCATCGCGCGCGATGCCGGCGCCGGTGATGCCGCCGCCGACCACGAGCAGGTCGAGGTCGGCTGCCGGGAGGGCGGCAAGGGCGGCCGCTCGCGCCGCCGGAGACAACGCCGCCATGGCCCCGGCCTGCCCGGCTAGCAGAGCGACCCGAGACTCCGTCTCGGGTCGGGATGGAGAGCGAGAATGGGACTCGATGAACGGCGCGGCCGTCGTGCCGCGGCATCCGCCCGATCCACCGAACGCCACACGTTCGCCTCCGCTCTCGACCCGAGACGGAATCTCGGGTCGCCTTCCTACTGCTTCGCGCCGAGCTCGTCGAGGGTCGCCTGCGCCTCGGCGACCTTGTCGGCCCGGCCTTCTTCTTGCGCGATCTGCAGCGCGCGGGAGGCAAAGCCGAGCGCCTCGTCGCGATCACCGCGTGCCCCGCAGGCCTGGGCGAGCGCGATGCGAGACGTCACGGCGTGCTCGTCACGCTGCACCACCGTGCGCAGCAGCCGCTCGCCTTCGACCGGGTCGCCGCCGAGCATCCGCGGCAGGCGCACGAGGAGGGTGCCCTTGGTGGCCATGGCGTCGATGTGGTTCGGATCGAGCTGGAGCGTGCGATCGACCTCGTTGAGCAGCCGGCGCAGCGAGAAGACGGAGGTGATTTTCTCGCCGTCGAGGCGCAGCAGCTCGCCCAGGTTGCACACCACGCCGAAGTGGGCCTGAGGGCTGCGATTGTCCAGCGCGATCGCCTGATTGGCGAGCGTTTCGCCTCGCTCGAAGTGCTCCTTCCGGGCGGCGCGCGTCTCGGCGTTCCGCCCGTCCTCGCACTCCCGCAATGCCTGCCTGGCGAGGTCGGAGGCGCTCTGGTCAGCGCGTGAAGCCGAGGGCAGGACGAGAACCGTCACCGCCACCAGCACCGAGATCCACCGGCACACCATGGGCATCAAGGAAAAAAACATGCCCGGACCTCGCCTCCCGTGTCAAACGTCCCCGAGACTCTCGAGCCAGGAGGCCACCGCGGCGACGATTTCGGCCCGCACGTCCTCCTCGCTCCGTCCCCTGCCGCGCGGCAACCGGAAGCTGTGATCGGCATGCTCTATGGCGAGGAGCGTGGCGCGGGACAACCGGGCGAGGATGCTGCGCATCAGCGCCGCATCCGCCAGGGCGTCGCGCGTGCCCTGGACGAACAGCATCGGCACCGGGATCGCCGGGAGATGCGCGGCCCGCTCGACGCCAGGGCGCCCGGCCGGGTGCAGCGGGAAGCCGAGGAAGATCAGTCCTTTCACCGGCGCGCCCGCTGCCGCCACGTGCGATGCAATCCGACCGCCCATGGAGCGCCCGCCGATGGCGATCCAGGGCGGCGCCAGTCGTGCGTCCGTCTGCACGGCGTCCAGCACCGCGCGCCAGCAACGCTCGAGGACGGGCTGCCGATCGGGAATGCGGCGCCCCGCTTCCCGGTACGGGAAGTCGAACGTGACGGTCGTCCAGCCGGCGTCCGCGAGACCCGTCTGAATGCCGGAGAGCGAGGCGTGACGCCGGCTCGACCCGGCTCCCGGCGCCAGCACCACGATCGGACTCCGTCCCGCCGCATGGCCGGCAGCCAGCGCGACACCTGCAGATACCCCGCCGCCCTGTGGCAGGGGCACTTGCATCTCGAAGCCATCTGACGGCACGCGCGTCGTGCATCGCACGGGACGTGCTGCGCCGCCACTCGCGACGGCGCGTCTCGACTTGCGGGCACGATTGCGCTACCGAACCGCGCGCATGGCGGCGCGCCCGGTCATCGGACTCACCGGCGGCATCGGCTCGGGGAAGAGCACCGTGGCGGCGATGCTCGCCGATCTGGGCGCCGACATCATCGACACCGACAAGGTCGGGCACGACGTCTACCGTCCCGGGACGGAAGGCTTCACGCAGGTGACGGCGGCCTTCGGTCCCGGTGTGGTCGCGGCCGACGGCACGATCGATCGCCGCGCCCTGGCGGCGCGCGTCTTTGCCGACCCGCAGGCCTTGAAGCGCCTGAACGGGATCGTTCATCCGCTGATCGGCGTCGCCGTGCGCGACTGGCTGGTGCGCGTTCAGGCAGAGCCGCGGACGACGCCGATCGTGGTCGAGGCCCCCGTTCTCATGGAGGCGGGCTGGCGCTTCTTCGACGAGGTGTGGGTGGTGATCGTCGAGCCCGAGACCGCGCTGGCCCGTGTCACCTCGTCGCGCGACATCACCGCCGACGAGGTCCGCCGCCGGCTCGCCGCCCAGCTGTCGAACGACGAGCGCCGCCGGCTGGCGGACCGGGTGATCGAGAACGACGGGACCCTGGCCGAGCTGCGAGCGAAGGTGAGAGCGGCGTGGGACGCTGTTGCGGGTTGATCCTCGTCGCGGCGCTGTGGGCGACCACGGCGCACGGCAGCGGCGCGTGTGACGAGGGGCGCAGCGCCACCGGCCTCGCCCTGATCCTGCGCGCGGGGGTGCTCACGGTCGACGTGGTCGATCCCGGCTCGCCCGCGACCCGGGCCGGGCTCCGGCCGGGCGACGCGATCCTCCAGGTGAACGACGTTCTTCCGCGCTCCTGCGCGCAGTTCGCCCGGGCGCTGGCGGCGGCGCGCGACGATCGCAAGGCGCTTCTCATTCTCGTGCGGCGCGGCGACACGGAGGTTCCGCTCGCTCTCGGGGCGGCGACCTGGGGTACGCCGGCTCCTGCTCAGTCGGAGGCCGGGCCCACGACCGGGCCGCCGTCGGTGGCCGCGCCGACGAGCCGGCCGGTGCCTCCGCCGCCTCCTCCGCTGCCACCCGAGACCGCCGTCTCCGTGGACGGCGTGCTCCGCGACCTGGCCGCGCTGGCACCTCCCGATAAGCCGCCCACGAGCCTGCCCGCATATCGAGACGCCGTCGTGCACGCCCGCCGCGAGGTCGAGACCCTGGCGGCGCGCAAGGCCGCGCCGGAGGACGTCGTCGCCGAGATGCGTTCGGTGCTGCGCTACTACGAGGGCGCGGCGATCGCCTGGGAGGCCATCGAGGGCGATCGCGAGCGCGAGCACCTGAGCCGCAAGCTCCCCGTGCCCGACAGCCTCGCGGTCCCGTACTTCACCGACTCGCCCGTTGCCTCACTGGTGGACGAGTTCGATTTCCTCGACGGCACGGTCGCACGCCGGCCCACGGGTGGACGGATCGTGGAGGCCTCCGGCCTGTGGCGGCCCGTGTGGGCGCGGCTGCTTCTCTGGGAGCGCGGCGGTCAGGCCCTGGAGCAGCTCCGCAGCCGGGTCGGTCGCTAGCCGCTCTCGTCGGTGGCCTGGACCTGGTCAGGCCTTCCTGTCAGGCCTTCTCGTCAGGTCTTTTTGGCGGCGCGCTGGCGCCGCTTCTCCTTCGCCTGCTCGTGGTGGCGCTCCTTGACCCGCTCGCGGCGACGCTTGCGGCGGCGCCTCAGCTCACGCTGGCGTTCCGTACCCATGCGCGGGCGTCTCTACACCGCCCGGCCGCCGCCCGGCAAGCACGACGCTGGCGTTGCAGCGGCGCGGCAGGCTAGGCTCGTGCGCGAGGGCGCGCATGCCCGAGGATTTTCCCAGCACACCCCGCGCGCCGGCGGCGGTCCGGCTGTGCGCGATCGCGATCGGGCTGGTGGCCGTGGTGCTCGCCACCCGCTGCACGATCACGAGCGCGGCGTGGGTGGGCCGGATCTTCCCGGGATTCCTGCTGCTGGACAACGGCGTCGTGGCCTCGGCCAGCCTGGCAGGCTGGACGGGGTCCCACGAGCTCTACCAGGAGCAGGTCGTCTCGGTGGACGGCCAGCCGGTGTCCTCCACGGCCGAGGTGTACGCCCGCGTGGCGGCGCTCCCGGAAGGCACTCCCGTGCGTTACCGCCTGCGCTCGGGCGACGTGGAGCACGACGTCGTCGTGCGCACCCAGCGCTTCGGGGTGCGTGACTGGTTCCTGCTGTTCGGCGCCTACCTGCTGAATTGCGCCGTCTATCTCGCGAGCGGGCTGGTGGTCTGGGTCCTGCGCCCGCGCGCGCCGCTCGGACGCGCGCTGCTCGCCTTCGGCACCACCGGCGCGCTCTGGATGATCACGGCGGCGGATCTCTACGGTCCGGGCACGTTCTTCCGGCTGCACGTCGTCGGCGAGGCGCTCTTCCCGGCCGCCGGACTCCACCTGGCCCTCCTCTTCCCGCAGCCGCACCGCCTCGCGCGCTTCGCCTGGGTGGGCTACGCGGCGTCGTTCGCGCTGCTCGTGCCCTACGAGCTGCTGCTCTACCACCCTGGCGCGTATTCGCTGATCCACAACCTCACCATGCTCTACCTCGGGCTGGCGGGCCTCTTCTTCGGCAGCCGGCTGGTGCTCGAGTACCTGCGCGGTCGCTCGCCGCTCGTCCGGCAACAGATCCGGGTGATGACGCTCGGCACCTTGCTGGGGTTCGCCATTCCGAGCGTGACCTTTCTGGCCTCCGCCGTGACCGGCGGCAGCTTGCCGGTCAACACCGCCGCGTTCACCGGCTTCCTGTTCGCCCTCGGCCTCGCCTACGCGATCGTCAAGCACGACCTCTTCGAGATCGACGCCATGGTGAAGCGGGGCGCCTACTACCTGCTGCTCACGGGGGCGGTCGGCGCCGCCTACATGGGGGCCATCGTGCTCTTCAACATGGCACTGCCCGGTGCGATCGCGACGTCGCCGGCGTTCCCCGTGCTGTTCACCCTGGCGGTGCTCGTGCTCTTCAATCCGCTGCGCACGTTCTTGCAGGGCGTGGTCGACCGGGTCTTCTTCCGGACCCGCTACGACAGCGCCCGCGTGCTCGAAGCGGTGGGCGCGGAGCTGGCCGCCGCCCTCACCCGGGAGCACATCGCGCGCCTGGTTCGCGACAGCGTCCAGGGCGCGATTCCCAACGGCCGCACGCGGCTGCTCGTCGGCAACGCGACGGAAGGCCTGCGCGAGGTGGGAGGCGATGCCGCGGCGCCGCCCGTGCTGCTTCCCTACCTCCTGCCGGGTCGCGTGCTGACCGCCTTCGACGCGGCGGAGCGCTACCCGGATCCGTCCGGGGCGGAGCGGGTGCGTGCCGCCCTCACCCTGCTCGAGGCCGAGGTCGCGGTGCCGCTCTTGCGCCGGGGCGAGCCCGTCGGCCTCCTGACGGCAGGACCCAAGCGCTCGGGCCTGTTCTACACCGCGGGCGACGCCGACTTCCTGCGTGCGCTCGGCCATCAGGCTGCGATCGCGCTCCAGAACGCCGCCTCGTACGAGGAGCTGGTGGCCCTGAACGCCAACCTGGAGCAACGGGTGCAGGAGCGCACCGCACAGCTCGCGGCCTCCAACGACGACCTCGCCTCGGCACTCGGCGAGCTGCGCCAGGCCCAGGTCCAGCTCGTGCAGTCGGAGAAGATGGCGTCGCTCGGCCGGCTGGTCGCCGGAGTCGCGCACGAGATCAACAACCCGGTGAGCTTCATCAGCACCAGCGTGGCGCCGCTGCGCCGCCGCCTCGCGCGCGTTGCCTCGGCTGCACCCGCGGACCTGCGTCAGGCGCTCGAGGAAGCCGAGGAGATCGTCAACGTCATGGCCCGGGGCGCCGAGCGCACCGCGGCCATCGTGCAGGACCTGCGGAGCTTCTCGCGGCTGGGCGAGGCGGCCCGCAAGCCCGTCGACCTGAGCGAAGGCATCGACACCAGCCTGCGGCTGCTGGAGTCGCGCTGGCGCGACCGGGTCACGGTGCACCGTGACTACGGTCAGACCCCGCTCGTGGAATGCGACCCGGGCCAGGTGAACCAGGTCTTCATGAACGTGCTCGCCAACGCCTGCGACGCCGTTGCCGAGGGAGGCAACGTGTGGGGCAACATCTGGATCTCCACCCGGACGGACGGTGACGCGGCCGAGGTGGCGATCCGTGACGATGGCCCCGGCATCCCGCCCGAGGTGATCGGTCGGATCTTCGATCCCTTCTTCACCACCAAGGACGTCGGCGGTGGCACCGGGCTCGGCCTCGCCATCAGCCACGGCATCGTCGCGGCGCACGGCGGACGGATCGACGTCGAGAGCAAGCCGGGCGCCGGCACCACCGTCCGCATCCGGCTGCCCATCGCCCAGGGCAAGTCGCTTGACAGCGTCGCGAGCGGAGGAAGATAGAGGGCCGCGCGTGGGTCTCGACTACCGCCAGTTCCCCGTCCTCGTGGTCGACGACGAGCCGGACATCCTGCGTTCGTTCCGGTTCAACTACGGCGAGGACTTCGACGTCCTCACCGCCGAGAGCGGCGCGCGCGGGCTCGACGTCCTGTCGGTGCACGACGTCGCCGTGATCGTCGCGGACCAGCGCATGCCGTCGATGAGCGGCACGGAGTTCCTCGAGCGCTCGATGGACGTGCGACCGGACGCCATCCGCATCATCCTCACCGGCTTCACCGACGTCGACGCGCTCGTGCAGGCCGTGAACCTGAGCCGCATCTACCGCTACGTCACGAAGCCGTGGTCCAGCGAGGAGCTCAGGCTGACGCTCCTGCGCGCCATCGAGGCCTTCCAGCTGGCGCGCGAGAACGTGCGCCTGGTGGAGGAGCTGCGGCGCGCGAACGAGCGGCTGGCGGTCGAGAACGCCTACCTGCGCGATACGGTGACCGCGCCGACGGACATCGTCGGCGTGAGCGGCGCGATGCACGAGGTGCTCGGCCTGATCGGCCGCGTGGCGTCCTCGACCAGCACGGTGCTCATCTCCGGCGAGACCGGGACCGGCAAGGAGCTCGTCGCCCGTGCCATCCATGCCGCCAGCCCACGGCGCGACGAGCTCTTCGTCGCGGTCAACTGTGCCTCGCTCTCCGAAGGGGTGCTCGAGAGCGAGCTGTTCGGGCACCGTCGCGGTGCATTCACCGGCGCCATCGAGGCCCGCAAGGGACTCTTCGAGGTGGCCGACGGCGGCACGCTGTTTCTCGACGAGGTGTCGGAGACCACGCGCGGCCTGCAGGCGAAGCTGCTCCGCGTGCTGCAGGAGGGGGAGATCCGTCCCGTCGGCGACAACCGATCCTATCCCGTCGACGTCCGCGTCATCGCCGCCACCAATCGCCGCCTCGAGGACGAGATGCGTGCCGAGCGCTTTCGCGACGACCTCTATTTTCGCCTGGCGGTGTTCCCGATCCACATCCCGCCGTTGCGCCAGCGCCCCGAGGACATCCCGGTGCTCGCCCGCCACCTGGTGCGCCGTCTCGCGGCGCAGCTCCGCAAGAACGTCGGCGATCCCACGCCCGAGGCGATCGAGCAGCTGGTGCGTCATCCCTTCCCGGGCAACGTGCGCGAGCTGGCGAACGAGCTGGAACGTGCCATCCTTCTCGCCGAGCCGGGGGCGCCGATCACCGAAGACCTCCTGTCCGAGCACGTGCTGGAGTCGGCGGCGGCGGGCGCCCCGCCCGGCAGGCTCCAGGCCGCGACCGACGACTTCGAGCGCCAGCAGATTCTCGCCGCCCTCGAGCGCGCCGGGGGCGTGAAGACGCGCGTCGCCGAGGAGCTCGGGATCAGCTATCGCGGCCTGATGAAGAAGCTGCGCCGGCTCGGATTGTAGAGCCGCGCGGCCGGCCCACGATCAGGCTGGTGGTGTTGCCTCCGAAGCCGTGCGTGGTGATGAGCGCCGTGTGCAGCGGCGCGCGCCGCTCGGTGTGACGGACGACGTCGAGCCGGCACTCGGCGTCGGGCTGGTCGCAGTTCGTGGTGGGTGCAACCACACCGTCGCGCAGCGCGAGCAGCGCGGCGGTCGTCTGCAGGACGCCGGCCGCCGCCAGCGCGTGGCCGAGCGCGCCCTTGATGGACGTGACGGCGGGACGGCGGGCGCAACCGTCGAAGAGCGCGCTCAGCGCGCGCATCTCGGCGAGGTCCGTCATCGGAGCGCCCGGGGCATGCGCGCTGACGTGGTCGACGTCGGCGGCAGTCCGGCCCGCGTCGTCGAGCGCCGCGGCCGCCGCCAGCAGGAAGCCGCGACCCGAGGGATCCGTCTCGCCGACGTACGTCGGCCGATCCCGTCCGCAGCCGAACCCGAGCAGCTCGCCGTAGACGTTCGCGCCGCGCCGGACCGCCTGCTCGTATTCCTCGATGACGAGCATCGCCGACGCCTCGCCCAGCACGAGGCCGGCGCGATCGCGGTCGAACGGCCGTGAGGCGCTCCAGGGGCGCTCGTTGTCGTGCGCCAGGACGCCCGAGCGCGCGAAGCCGGCGAAGAGGAGAGGGGTGATGGGCGCGTCGGCGCCGCCTACCAGCGCGACGTCGAGCTCGCCGGCGCGAATCTGCCTCGCCGCCGCGACGACGGCATCCGCTCCGGCCGGACACTCGGAGCTGAGCGTGACGATCGGCCCGGTGATGCCGAAGTCGCTCGCGGCCATGGCCGAGGCCGAGTGGGGCGAGGCGACGAACGGGAAGGTACGCGGCACGCTGCCGGGACCGTGCTGGCGGAAGAGCGCGCCGTGGTCCTCCTCGACCTGCGCGGCGCCAGCCGAGGTTCCCAGGAAGAATCCGGCACGCGGCGAGGCGAGCGAATCGCTGCCGAGGCGCGCGTCGTCCACCGCCAGCCGGGAGGCGGCGATGGTGAGCTGACAGAATCGGCCAGCGGTGCGGGCCTTCAGGGCGGTCATGAACCGGCGCGGCCGGAACTCGGGGATCTGGGCTGCGATGCGAACGGGATACTCGCGCACGTCGAAGCGGCTGACCGGACGGACGGCGGACTCGCCGCGGCGGAGCATGGTCCACAATGCGTCCGCGCCGATTCCGGACGGTGCCACCACGCCCAGACCCGTGACCACGACTCGCCGCCTGCTGATTCGCTCGCTTGCTGGCGTTCTGTTAGCTAGCGAGCGCCTAGCTAGCCAGCGCTCCTGTAAGCTTGGATCCATCTTGCGTCCTGCGCCGTGCAAGGGCTGTGCCCTGGGGACGACCCAGCGATGGCGGCAATGGCGCGTGCTGGCTGGGAACCGGGGTTCCTCCAGGCGCGCCGCCGTGCGCCCGGGTGTTCTCAGATCGCAAGGCCGGCGACTTGCTCGCCTGGCGGCGGGCGCCGGGGGTGGGAACCGCCGTGCACGGTGGGAGGAACCTGGGAACCACGGTTCCCATGTGGGGCCGAATGAAGCCCGAATCCTCCATCCCCCGGACCCCGTCGGGGACGGCACGGCCGTTGCTGAAATCGACCGTCAGGACAGCGCCCGTCGCGAAGCCTGTCCGGGAAGACAAAACGAGCCGCCCCCGGCCCGTTCCCTCCCCGGATTTTCCCGGACAGGCTTCGGGGCGGGTGCGCCGGCGGACGGGGCTC
Source organism: uncultured delta proteobacterium (assembly GCA_963815115.1). GTDB lineage: Bacteria > Desulfobacterota > Binatia > DP-6 > DP-6 > CAVQLX01. The sequence continues at coordinate 259,418 of CAWFFN010000012.1, forward strand.
ACGCCCTGAGCTACGATGGGTGAGGCGCCTCCGCCTGGCAGCACTCGCGGCGGGGGGCGCGGGCGACGCCGATGCGACCGTCCTCGGCCTGCACCGCGACCAGCACGTCGGCGCAGCGCCAGTGGATCTGGACGTTGTAGCGGCGTTCCCCGCGCTGGCGGACGTCGCCGGTGGTGCCGCCCTCGTGCTGGCGCAGCGTGGGGCAGTCGATGCTCTCGAGCACCTGGCGCGCCACCTCGGACGCGTCCGCCGAGAACGTCGCCAGGTCGAGCCGGCGCCACTCGAAGAAGAGCCACACGCAGCTCACCATGACCCCCAGGGGAACCGCCGTGAGCAACCTACCGAGCACGGGGCGACGATCGCGCAGCGACCACCACGAGGACCGTGTCAGCTCGAAGGCGCTGAAGGTGTTGAACAGTCCCCGGCCCAGGAAGACGAAGGCGTACAGCCCGAGGCGCGAGTTCGGCCCCCAGTCGAGACGTTCGCTCCAGTCGAAGAGCTGGTAGACGTAGCGGGCGGGCGTCACGTGGATCCAGTCCGGCCCGATCGTCTTGAAGGTGGCGACGAGGAGCAGGCCGGACAGCGCCTTCGCGACGGCGATCCAGGGCACCGCAGGCGTGTCGCGCACGAAAGCCCAGAGAAACCACGCCTGCAGCGCGACGTACCCGAGCACGAAGAGGAGCGAGTCGTGATGCTCGAGGCGGTAGGCGGGGATGAGCAGCAGCGATCCCAGCACCGCCAGCGCGCTCAGCAGCGTCACTGCCGTGCCGAGGGCGTTCAGGACGAGCAGCGCGCGACGCATCGGGCGCGTCATAGCGGGTCGCCTGCGGGCGCGCGACCGCCGCCTCGCGTGCCTTGACAATGCTTCCGCGGGTGGGGCAAACCCTGTCGGTTTCCCATTTCCAAAGGAGGCATCTCGCATGCTGCTCGACGGCAAGGTTGCAATCGTCACCGGCGCTGGCCGGGGCATCGGTAAGGAAGAAGCGTTGCTCATGGCCAAGCTGGGCGCCAAGGTCGTGGTGAACGACCTGGGGGCGCACTTCGACGGCACGGGAGCTCCCACCGGCACGCCCGCTCAGGAGGTCGTCGCCGAGATCAAGAAGATGGGCGGCGACGCCATCGCGAACGGCGACAACGTGGCCGACTTCAAGGCGGCGAAGAACATCGTCGACACCGCGCTGAAGACCTTCGGCAAGCTGAACATCGTGGTGAACAACGCCGGCATCCTGCGCGACCGCATGATCTTCAACATGGACGAGGAGAGCTGGGACGCGGTCGTGGCCGTGCACCTGAAGGGCACCTTCAACATGGCACGCCACGCCTGCGAGTACTGGCGCGAGCAGCACAAGAACGGCACCCAGCTGAACGGCCGCATCATCAACACGGCGTCGGACGCAGGGCTGATCGGCAACGTCGGGCAGTCGAACTACGGCGCCTGCAAGGCGGCGGTCGCCGCCATGGCCATCATCATCGGCCAGGAGATGAAGAAGTACGGCGTGACCGCGAACGCCATCGCGCCGGTGGCCCGGACGCGCCTCACGGTCGACGCCACGCCCAGCACCGCCGCGCTCATGGGCGGCGAGGTCGCGGCGGGCGAGTTCGACATGTTCAACCCGGCCAACATCGCGCCGCTGGTGGCGTGGCTGGCGAGCGACGACGCCGCGGGCTGCAACGGTCAGGTGTTCCGCGTCGGCGGCCGCAGCGTGTGGCCGATGAAGGGCTGGCACTCCGCGGCCCGCCTGAAGAACGAGAAGCCCGCGGCCTGGGACGCCGCCGCGCTGGGGACGGCGATCAAGGCCGAGCTCGCCAAGGGCATCACCAAGGGCGAGAACATGGGCGACGTGTTCGCCGGGGGTCTCTGAGGTGAGTTCCATGCCCGCCGTCGCCGCCCCGCGGCGGGTCCTCTTCGTCTGCCACGCCAACACGAGCCGCAGCATCATCGCCGAGGCGGTGCTGCTGCGGCTCCTGCGCGAGCGGGGCCTGGAGCGGGACGTGACCGTGAGCTCGGGGGGCATCGCGCCCTTCGCGCGCGACGGCAGCCTGGTATCGCTCGACGCCAAGTTCGTGCTCCAGGAGATCGGCATCCCCGAGCCCCCCAAGCCCGGCGCGACCGACCTGAAGCGCAATCGCCATCTGCTCGGCGAGGCCGATCTCATCCTGGTGATGACGGAGGAGCAGCGCCGCATGCTGGCGGGCTTCGAGGAAGCGGCCGGCAAGCGGGTGCTCACGCTGCGCGAGCTGGCCGGGGAGCGCGGCGACATCGATGATCCGGCCATGAAGGACGAGGATGTCTTCCGGCGCTGCCGGGACGAGATCGTGGAATGCCTGGAACGTGGCCTTCCGCGCTTGCTCGAGGAGTAGCAGATGGTGCTCGGCCTCTGGAAGAAGGCGCCCAAGCTCGAAGCCCACTTCACGCCGTCGCTGGCGGTGGCGCGCGAGCTGAAGAAGGAGGTCGAGGTCGCCGGCGAGCTCGTTCTTCGCAACGCGGGCGGCGCGACCGAGGTGAGCGACCTCGAGACGGTGCTCGTGGCCGGCGGCACCCGGCGCATCGATCTCGAGCTGCCCGCCGCGTGGCGCGGCGCGCAGCACCTCGCGGCCGGCGCGGAGCTGCGCGTGAGCGTGGACTGGAAGGTGGCGCTGGCCGCGCCGATGCGCGCGCCGGCGGCGGAGATCCAGGTGAACACGACGGCGGGCGGCAAGCGCACGCCGCTCTGTCTCAGCAACAAGTTCCCGCTCGCGAACGAGTAGGCGGGAGAGACCCACCCGAGACTCCGTCTCGGGTCGGTCTCCTATCCCGACGCCGGCGTCTCGATCACGGTGACGCGGTAGTCGGCGAACGGCGGCGTCTCCTCGTCGAGGAAGCTGCCGCGAAAGCGTTCCTCGGCTCCCGCCGCCAGCGGCTTCACCTTGCCGCTCTGGAGCGCGTCCTCCTGCTTCACGTCCGGGACCGCCAGGATCTCCGCGCTCTCGTTGTAGGTGTCGGTGGACGCCACGGGCTTGCCGTGCTCGTCGAGCGCCTCGATGCGGAGCTTCACCCAGCGCAGCGGATGGCCGCTGGTGTTCCGGAGCCGGCCGACCACGTTGTAGAACTTCGCGCCGTATCCCGACTCCCACTTGCCGTGGTGCTCGAGCACCACGGCGTCGGAGCCGCCGCCGCGCGCGCACGCTCCCGCCCACAGGGCGAGCGCGAGGACTGGCGCGATCGCGGTACCGAGTGCGCGCGGCGGCGCCACCGCGTCAATCGGTCATGTGGGTCAGCGTGCGCAGCGAGAAGTAGTTCGGATCCCAGTTCCGCTCGATGAACGAGGACTGGTAGCGGCCGCCCAGGGCAGCGCGGTTGGTCTTGTCGTTCACGCCGATCACGAAGTTGGGGTAGACCGCGGAGTAGGTCTCTCCGTCCTTGACGAAGTGGTAGCCGCAAGCGGCGGTGTAGAAGTACTCGCCGGCGCGGTTGTGCACCAGCTTCCAGTAGATGCGATAGAGATCCTTGTCGAAGTACATGATCACCTTCCCGAAGTTGTAGTACGGGTCGGTCGACTGCCCCTCGACGATCCACACCTGTCGCGGCACGAAGACGACGTTGTCCTGCAGCCACCACGGGGCCCCCTTGCTGCCGGGCTTCTCGTACGTGGCCTGCTCGTACGGCGTCTCGACGGTGTAGCGCGACTTCGAGTCCGGCGAGGGCTTCATCGGGAAGGGATATGGCTGGACCACCGGGGCGAGGATGTTGCCCTCGCCGACCAGCTTCCACTGGTAGTACTCGACCTTCCCGGCGTAGCAGTTGAGGTCGTCGGCGAAGATGTCGAGCCCGGCGACGGGATCGGAGCGCGAGGCGGCGTTGATGCGGCGGGCGCGGCGCGTGCTCGGTACGTAGGCCCAGATGGCGTCCTGGCTGTCCCAGTCCCAGTACCGCTTCGTCAGGGTGGACACGCCCTCGACGTCCTGCGGCTCGATGGCGCCGCCGATGCCCTGCCCGGCGAGGTTGTCGGGATTGCTCTCGATCTTTCCGTCGCTGCGGCCCTGGTAGCCCATGGCATGGATGAACGCCTTCACGCGCCGGAATTCGCCGTTCGAGTCGACGCCGTTCAGCGTGAACGTGGCGCCTCCGCCGCCGCCCTGGGCGCCGGCGAAGTTGAAGTTCTGCGCGATCTTGCACGCCGCCAGCGGATCGCTCTTGTCGATCTTCGCGAACGGCAGGCCGTAGACGAAGTCGGGATCTTCCCCGTGGCCTTGTCCTTCAGCCCGCAATTCTTCGGCTCGATGTCGTACTTGCCCTCGTTGGCCGCCGTCGCGTCCCAGAACTTCTTCGAGTAGTTGTCCTTGAACTTGGCGGGATCCACCGGCACGACCTTGAACCAGTACTGCCCGTCCTTCAGGCGCTTCAGCACGGGGTCGGGCAGCAGGTCTTTCCCCTCTTGCCAGTTGTTGGCATCGAGCACCCACGGCTGATCGTCGCTCGCCGCATGCGCAGCCGGTAGCGCGGCCAGGCAGACCGTGGCGGCCAGGGCCAGCGCCGGGATGCGGAACGTGTTCGTCATGAGACCTCCTCGAACTCTGGGAAGCATACCTGATTCGCCCCGGCGCCGTCTTCTTGTCAAGGTGTTGCCGTGGCTCCTCGAGCCGAACGGAGCTTGTCGAGTTCCCAACGGAGCAGCGAGCCGATGAGCAGCACGTCGGCCGCTCCGAACCGCCGCGCATAGACCCCGGTCCAGGCCGGGTTCCGGTTGCCGATGTCTAGGGCAAGCAGCTCGCGGCCCGTGTCATCCAGCACTCGCAGACGCTCCGGAGCCGGCGCGAGGCCGTACTCTGCGAGGTCGCCGTCGTTCACTGCGGCAACGGGGCGAGGGTGCAGCGACGCGAGCGCGTCGAGCGCAGCCTCGACGACGTCGGTGGGCCACCGTTGACCCGCCGCGTCGACCCAACCAGCCGGGGTGCGCACGAGTGTGAGACGGTCCGCGCCGCGCTCCCATTCGACGCGCGCCACCTTCGCGATCTCGGTATCGAGCAGCGGTGAGCCCTCGGGCAGCGGAGGCGGCGCGCTCGGGACCAGCGGACCTCCCGCGAGGAACGTGAAGGTGGCCAGGGCCGTTGCGATGAGCACGAGGACGGCCGTGCCGCGGACGGTCACGCGGTCCGTCTCCGGCGCAACGCAACGACGACCGCACCTGCCGCGAACAGCGCGGCGGGCAGCACGCATGCCGCCCAGAACACGGCCCGTGCCTCGCGCGCCGTGAGCACGAGTGTGGAGAACGGTCCGGAGTTTCTGGGCTGCCGGCGGGCCGCGGTCATGGCGTCCTGCGCGCGCGCGGCCAGCTCCGCCGCCACCAGCAGGAGGTCGCGATTGCCGAGCACGCCGAGATGAAGGTTGCTGATGAAGCCGGCGTCGCCGATCACCACCAGCCGTCCCTCGCGTCCTTCGGACCCGGGCACGCGTGCGATCGCGCCGACGGGCAGTGGCCCGCTCCGATCCGTCCCGGCGCGGAAGGAGCGCGACGATCCGGCGGGGCGACCACCGGTGTCGGCCCACGTCGTCTCGTCGGTCACCGCCAGGTACTCGGCATCGACGCCGGGGCGCTCCTCGAGACGGATCGACTGGGCCAGCGGCAGCAGCGCGCTCGACGCGGGGGGGTCGGGCACGAGCTTCGGGTTCCAGTGCGCGATGCGTGCGGACAGGCCGTCGGCGCCGAAGAGGCGAGCGCCCTCGTCGACCACCACGTCGCGCTCCAGGATCATGCCGAAGCGCTCGAGCAGGCCCGCCACCGACTTCGGCGTCCCGGTATCCACTAGGGCGAGCAGGCGGCCGCCGCCGCGCACGTAGGCGTCGAGCGCGTCCACCTCCGCCGGCGCCAGCTCGTGGGTCGGCCCGGCGAGCACGACCAGCCCCGCCTCGTCGGGGATGCGGGCGGCACCGGTCAGCACGCGGACGTCGAAGCCGTCGCCGGCGAGCGCCGCCGCGGCGTCGGCGGCCCCGGCACGGCCGTCGCCGTCGTGCACGTCCGGCTCACCGTGGCCCTGCACGACGTAGGCGATCGCCGTCTTCCGTCCCGCCACCGTCAGGAGCGCCTCGGTGACCGTGTCCTCGTTCACCGGGTCGACGCGCTCTCGCCGGTCTCCCGATTCCAGGACCAGCACGTTGTAGTTGCTGACGCCGAGGCGCTCGGCCTCGCCCGGGCTGCGATCGAGGTCGAGCAGGCGTACGGTGAGCGCGGGCTGCACGTCGCCGTAGAGCGCCAGGAGATCCGCGATCTGCTTGCGGGTGCCCTGGTCCTGGCCGGAGGCGAAGGCGGTCGCGGTGACCGGGTCACGGAGGCGTGACAGCACCTGACGGGTGTGGGGCGAGAGGGTGAGGCCGCCGTCCGGAGTGAGATCGAAGCGCAGCGGATGGCGGCCGGCCAGAACCAGCAGGCTCGCGAGGATGGACGCGACCGCGAGGGCCTGCGCCCCGAGCAACACGAGCGGCCGGATCAAGAGACGCCCCGCCAGCTCCGCGCCCCCAGCGCACGCAGGCCGAGGAACAGGAAGAGGACGACGAAGGCGAGGAAGTAGGCCACGTCGCGGCTGTCGATGACGCCCTGGGCGAAGCCGTAGAAGCGGTCGAAGAGCGACAGGGCCACGACCACGGGCGCGAGGCGCTCGCTGAGCGCGGCCTCGTTCCAGGCGAGGTACCACGACAGCACCAGCACGCCGTAGGTGAGGAGCGCGCTCACGCCCTGGCTGTCGGTGACCGATGACGCCGCCAGGCCGCAGGCGATGAACGCCGCCCCGAGCAGCACCATGCCGACGTACCCGGCCACCAGCGGCCCGGGCGGGAAGGGATGCGTCATCGACAGCGTCAGCGGGCCGATGAGCGTCGGCAGCTGCATCAGGGTGTACGCCGCCAGGGCGGCGAGGAACTTGCCCGCCACCACCTCGCCGTCGCGCACGGGGAAGGTCCACAGCAGCTCCAGCGTGCCCAGCTTCCGCTCCTCGGCGAACAGCCGCATGGTGACCAGCGGCACCACCAGCATCGCCACCATGCGGTAGTCGAGGAAGACGTAGCGCCACAGGCCGGTGGCCAGGTTGGCGCCTCCGAAGAGCACGTAGAAGGTGAGGTCGCTGTAGAAGAAGTAGCCGGTGAGCATCGTGAAGACCGCACCGAGCACCCAGAAGAGCGGGCCGCCGAACATGGAGGCCAGCTCGCGACGGGCGATCACGAGCGTCTTCCTCACGCCGCGTCCTCGGGCGCGGTCACCAGCGCCAGGAAGGCGTCCTCGAGCGAGGTTTCCATCGGCGCGAGGCCGTGGAGCGGCCATCCCGCTTGCGCCACCGCCGCGGCCAGGGCCGCGCGCAGATCCGCGCCGCGCTCGGTCTCGACGCGACAGCGCGCGTGTCCGCCCGCGGCGGGAAGCCGCTCGACGCTCCGCACGCCGGGTACGGCGGCGAGCGTGGTCTCGAGGGCATCGCCGGGTGCGCCGGCCTCGACCTCGACGGCCACGCCGGGACGGAGCCGACCGGCCAGATCGGCAGGCGTGCCCTCGGCGAGCACGCCGCCGTGGTGCAGGACGATCACCCGGTCGCACAGGCTCTCCACGTCGATCAGCACGTGGCTGGAGACGAAGACGGCATGGTCGCTCCCCAGCCTGCGGATCAGCTGCCGCATCTCCGCGCTCTGGCCCGGGTCCATGCCGGCGATCGGCTCGTCGAGCAGCAGCGCCGGCGGGTCGCCCACCAGCGCGATGGCGAGTCCGACGCGCTGCCGGGTGCCGCGCGACAGGATGCCGATGCGCCGGTCGGCCAGCGACTCGAGCCCGGTGCGCGCGAGCGCGTCGGCGATCGCCGCCGTCCGTGCGCCGCCCGCCGGCACGTCGCGCAGCGCGGCCGCGTAGCCGAGCTCGGCGCGCACCGTCATCTCGCCGTGGAGCGCGGGGTGCTCGGGGGCGTAGCCGATGCGCCGCCGCGCCTCGAGCGGCGCCGTCGCGAGGTCGAGGCCGTCGACCAGCGCCTGGCCCGAAGAGGGCGGGAAGACGCCCGCCAGGATGCGGAGCGTGGTCGTCTTGCCGGCGCCGTTCGGTCCCAGGAACCCCACCACTTCTCCGCGCCCGACCCGAAGCGAGACGTTCCGGATGGCCGTGCGGCGGCCGAAGCGTTTTGCGAGGTTCCTGGCCTCGATCACCCGACAGCCAGCCGCACCGGTTGCTGCTCGCCGACGGCTCTGACCCGGCGCTCCGAGAGGAAGCGCGGCCGGACCACCTTGACCCACGCCGGCACGAGCACGAGGCCGCCGAAGGTGTTGAATATCATCAGGAGCGCCAGCAGCAGCCCCATCTCGGCCTGGAACTTCAGGTTCGAGAACCACCAGAACATGGTGCCCGCCAGCATGGTGGTGGCGGTGAAGATGATGGCCTTGCCGGTGGTCGCGGTCGCATAGTCGACCGCGTCGTCGATGTCGCGGCCCTCGTCCACGGCGTCGATCATGCGACTGAAGTGATAGATGCCGTAGTCCACGCCGACGCCCGCACCCGCCGCCGCGATGGGCAGCGAGTTGACGTTGAGGTCGATGTGCCAGAGCCACATGAAGGCCTCGCAGGCGAGCTGCGAGAGCACGACCGGGATCATGAGCAGCAACGTCGCCACCAGCGAGCCGTAGGTGAAGTAGAGACAGCACGCCACGGCGAACATCACCATCGCCAGCGTCGTCCAGTACGAATCCTCGACCGCCTCGTTCACGGCCGCGAGGACACCGTAGAGGCCGCCCGCGAGCAGGAAATGCATGTTGTCGCTCGAGTGCTGCGCCGCCCAGTGCTTCGCGCTGTCGATGGCATTCATGATGATGTCGTGCGAGTAGCCGTGGAACAGCGTGATCACGGTGCCATAGCGGAAGTCCGACGATACGAAGCGGTCGAGGTCGCCCGGCGCGGACGTCTGGGTGAACTGGTAGAACAGCTCGGCGATGTACTTCTGCTTGTCGGGGATGAAGGCCCACTTGGGCTCGCCCTCGTGGAAGAGCCGCGAGAGCTGCTTCATGATGTCGACGATCGTCACCGACGCGCCGGCGCCCTCGACCGATTCCATGTGGTCGGCCAGCTCCTCCATGGTGGTGAGCGGCACCACGTCCTTCATGCCGCCTTCCTTGCCGGTGTCGGCGATGACGACGAGCGTGTTGGCGCCCTCGAACTTCTCGTTCAGCTTGGCGTAGGCCACGTTGTACGGGTGGTCCGGAAACAGCAGCGCCGCTCCCGGCGTCATGTCCCCGACCTTGAGGCGCCAGCCGAAGAACGGACAGACGAGGTAGAGAGCGACGGTGAGCCACACGCCGGCCCAGCGGCGCCAGCCGTTGCTGGCCGCGATGGTCCACTCGGTGAGCTTCCGGTAGATCACCTCGTGCCAGCGGTAGAGGGCGAGGGCGATCGCGATCATGATCCCGGTGCGCCACCAGCCGAGGAGCCGGTGCGCGATGTCGAGCGCGTAGACGGCGAAGACGAGCGCCGTGGCGGCGAGCACGGCGCGGCCGAGCCAGCGCGCCCACTCGGGAGCGTCGCTCTTCACCCCGGGCGGGTTCGTCACCGAGAGGATGATCGGGTGCAACGTCACCACGCTGACGATGATCGAGACGATCCAGAAGCTCGAGAAGATCGCGCACTTCTGGATGAGCGGGATGGGGGCGATGGAGACCAGCAGGATCCCGATGCCGTCGCTCAGGACCGACGCGATGGCCGGCGGGAAGAGGTGAGAGTACGACTCGACGATCGCCGTGTGCCGGTCGCCGGTGCGGTGGTACTCCTCGTGGTAGCGGTCCATCGACTGCACCGAGTGCGAGAGGGCGCGCGCCGAGAGGAAGATCGGAATCACCAGCACCAGCGGGTCGAGGTTGAGCCCCAGCAGAGGCACCATGCCGAGCGCCCAGACGCTGGAGAGGATGCCGGAGAAGATCGGCACCCAGACGCCCGGCCAGCTCCGGAAGTAGTTCCAGAGCAGGAACGTGAGCGCGGCGACGGTGATGACGAACACCTCGCCCACCTCCGGCACGTAGCGCTGGATCGAGGTGTACAGCCAGGGGAAGCCCGCGACGTAGACGGTGTGGTTGTCGTCCTCGAGCTGCTGTTTGAGGGTGGTGATACGGTCGTAGAGGTAGTTGAAGTCGAGCTCTTCCTCCCAGAAGCCCGCCGTCACGAGCGCCGCGGTGTCGTCCTCCGACACGTAGATGCCGCGGATGCCCTTGGTCGAGTACACGGCGAACTTGACGCGCTGGGCGTCCTCCATCGTCTGCGGGACGGTCGGGTAGAACACCTCGCGGATCTGGATCGCCCCCTGGGCATTGGTGATGCTCTTCATCTTCGGGTGCGCGATGGAGAGGATCTGATACGGCACCACGCCCTTGGTCTCGACCAGCGCCTTCGTGGCCTGGTCGATCTTCTGGAGCGTCGTCGGGTTGTAGATGTCACCGTGCTTGGTCTCGATCACCAGCGTGAGCACGTTGGCGCTCCCGAACATGCGCCGGAACTCGTTGTAGATCTTGATGTAGGGATGCCCCTCGCGCAGCGTGATCTCGTGGCCGAGGACACTGATCTTGAGTGGCCCGGGGTAGAAGTCGAGGAACTGCGGGAGCACCTTGATGTGGGTGCACTGGAGAGCGAAGAAGATCGTCATCGCGGCGGTGATGATCGTCACCACCAGCCGGTTGCGGAGCAGGAAGCGGAGATAGGCGGCGATCCAGCGCTTGGGAATCATGAAGTCCTCGTGGCGGACGCGGCGTGGGCGCCGAGCTGCTTCACGTTCGAGCCGTCGACGCGGAGGACGAGACCTTCCGAGCCCACGGCCAGCCCGTGGCCTCCGGGCGCGAGCCAGATGGAGCGGATCCAGTTGGCGGCGAACTGGAGCGGCAGCGGCTCGACCGCCCAGGTGGCGCCGCCGTCGGCGGTCTTGAGCACCGTGCCCTGATCGCCCACGATCCAGCCCTGCTGTCCGCGGACGAAGACGTCGAACAGCGAGCGGCCCTGAACCGGCGGCGGGACGGGGGACCAGGTGGCGCCGCCGTTCTCGGTGCGCAGGATGACCGAGTCGAGACCGACGGCGATGCCGTGCTGCGGGTCGCTGAACCGCACGCCGAAGAGCGTGCTCTCCACCGGCGTGGTCTGCTGGTGCCAGGTACGACCGCCGTCCTGGCTCGCGAGGACGACGCCGAACTCCCCGACCTGCCAGGCGTGATCGGCGTCGCCGAAGCTGAGGCCGTAGAGGTTGACGTCGCCGGGCTCCACCCCGGTGTCGAGCGCGCTCTCCGGCAGCTTGACGTCCTCCCCGACCCGCGTCGCCGTCCAGGTGGCGCCGCCGTCCTCGGTGTGGATCATGGTGCCGAAGTCGCCGGCGCCATGGCCGCGCTGCGCGGTGGGAAACTCGAGCGCGAAGACGTGGCGCTGCGAGCCGGTGTTCTGCTGTGTCCAGGTGGCGCCGGCATCCTTGGTGGCATAGACGACGCCTTCCTTGCCGGCGATCCAGGCCGTCTTGGCGTCGAGGCAGCTCATGGCGAGGAAGGGGCGCTTGGTGTGCGCGTCCTGCTGCTCCCAGGTGACGCCGCCGTCGCGGGTGCGGAAGATGCGTCCCAGCTCGCCCACCATCCACCCTTCCTGATCGCTCGGGAAGCAGGTGGCGAAGAGGTTCTGGTGGACGTCGGCCAGGTCGACCGGCGCCGCCCAGGCACCCGCCGCGCAGGCGACGGCGAGCGCGGCGACGACGACTTTCATGCGGACCCTCCTCGATGCTCGGGCACGGCCCGTGCAGATCTCGAGATTGTACCGCACGGTCAGTTCCGGCCTTTACCCGCGGGCGGGGGAAAGTGTCAACGGCGTGCTGCGTCAGACGACACGATCCGAACCCCTGCCGGACCTCAGCCGGTCAGAAGACGTACTCGACCTGGAAGCGAAGGTTGTCCTTGTCGCGCACGGCACCGAACTGCTGCGCCGCCACCGACTGGACCGCCGTGTAGTCCATGGTGACCCGGAACGGGTCGCGAACGTAGGTGACGCCGGGCTGGAAGACCATGCCGCCGACCCAGTCGTAGAACATGCCGAAGGACGGCACGATGCGTCCTCCGGAATACGACGTGGTGATGAGGAGCGTCTGGAGGATCTCGTTGTCCTTGAGCGGGTAGAAGCGCGGACTGAGCTGACATGCGCGACGATTGTTCTTCGGCCCGCAGCTGTTGCCGAGGAGAATGATGTCCTTGTTCACCGGGAGATTCCGATATGGCGTCGGCAGCACGAGATCCCCGGGGGAATCGAAGATGTGCTTGTAGAAGAGCTGCGTCGAGAAGAAGAACGTCTGGGTCGGGTTCAGCCACCGGATGAAGCGGTTCACGTCCAGGCCGACCGACATGTTGAAGCTGTTCAGCGTCAGCACCTGTCCAAAGTACGGCTTGGTGCGGGTCAGATCCAGGAAGCGCGGGTAGACGAAGGGGTTGACGCCGCCATCGGTGTTGTCTGCCGCACGCAGCCGCCTCGTCCCGGGAGTGTTCGGTCCGGCGGTGGAATCGCCGGTGTCGCCCACGCCCTGGCGGCTGAACGGCTGGTGCGCGAAGTACGCGATCTCCGAGCGCACGATGGTGTAGAGCGACGGGATCGGGAACGTCGCCGAGCCGCCGGTGATGGCGACGCGGGGGAAGCGCTGGTAGGCCAGGATCGGGTTCTGGAAGCTCGGAGTCGGTCCGATCGTGGTGCCGTTCGGGAGCGTGCGCAGCCCGGGTATGCGAAACTGCGTTCCCGGGACGTCGAGGTAGGTGTAGTAGTGCGCCAGCGTCCAGGTGACGTCCTTGGCGGTGAACACCAGCCGACCGCCGCCCCGGACGTCGGTCCCGGAGGGCGCGGCGATGATCTGGCGGACCGCCGGGTTCGGGAAGCCGATGCCGCCCGGGATCCACGTCGAGCCGGGCGGGATGCCCGGATCCGTGGCGACCTTGTCGCCCTGGGCGACGAATCCCTCCGCGAAGGCGTCCTGGAAGGGGCCGTAGGAGCCGATTTGCCAGCTCGCGCGCACCATTCCGACCGGCACGCGGCGCTCGTCGAGCGCGATGAAGAAGCCGCCGAAGCTGTCGTCGAGCGGGTTGATGTTGTCGAGCAGGCGGAAGACGTCCGTCTCGCCCCAGGCGAGCACCTGCCTGCCGATACGGACGAAGAGAGGGCCCTTCTCGAAGTCGAGGTAGGCGAGAAACAAACGGTAGCGCTGCTGGGCGTTGCGCAGCAGGCGGTCGACGCGGTCCTTGATGAACGGCTCCGTCAGCTTGGGGGAGAGCCCGAGGGGCTTGAACGTCGGCACGTCGAGTCGCGTTCTGCGCAGGCCGGCGGCTTGCTCGCTGTACTCGTTCGGACCCCACTGGTAGAGCCCCTCGCCCTCGCCGCGGAACTCCAGGGTGTAGCGCAGCGAGGTGGGGTTGATCAGCCGGAAGGGCGCGAGGAGGCCCCGGCTCTGGTTCGCCAGGCGGGTGAGGTCGTGGTCCCAGTGGATCTGGAGGAAAAAGCGATCCTGTCGCAGATGGCCGACACCCGAGACCGGGTAGTTGAGCGGGTTGTCGTCGTTCCCGATCTCGTTCGTGCCGACGCGTACCGCCGTGTATGCCCGCAGGCCGAGCCGCATCTCGCCCCGGTCGTCCAGGGTGAGCGCCGAGCTCGACCGGGTGCCGGACAGCACCGCGAGCGCGGTGAGCGCCACCGTCAGGAGTCGTCCCTTGAGCCGCCTGGCCAGGACCGTCGTCATTCCCCCACCTCCGACGAAGGCGGATGAGCCGCGCTGTTTGTAAGGCCGCGGCGTTATAAGAAAGCGCGCACGAAGGTGTCAAGAACGTCGGCTCGGCAGGCGCGCCCGGAGCGCGCGAACGGCCTCACCAGGCGCGCGTCTCGCCGATCGCCGGGGTCCAGATACGCGCCGCGTCGATGCCGCGGCGCGCTGCCTCTGCGTGGAACCGGCGGGGCGGCTCGTCGAGCGGCTCGTCGGTCAGGTCGAAGGTGCCGTAGTGGATGCCGAGCATGCGCCGGGCGCCCACGTCGACGCCGGCCTGCAGCGCCTCTTCGGGATTGAGATGCACCGGCTGCATCATCGCAGGCGGGTCGTAGGCGCCGATCGGCAACGCCGCCAGGTCGAAGGGGCCGAGGCGCGCCCGGATGTCGGCGAAGGAGCGCGTGGAGCCGGTGTCGCCGGCGAAGTAGAAGCGGTGCGTCGGCCCCACCGCGACCCAGCCCGACCAGAGCGACCGGTTCATGTCGCTCAGCCCGCGCTGGCTCCAGTGGCGAGCCGGCACGCAGGTGATGGTCACGCCGCCGACCACGCGGGACTCCCACCAGTCGAGCTCGTCGACCGGCCCGATCCCCTCGTCGCGCAGCAGCTCGGCGACGCGAAGCGGCACGAAGAAGCGGGTGCCGCGTGCGGCCAGCGCCCGCAGGGTCGGGAGGTCGAGATGGTCGTAGTGGCTGTGCGAGATCAGCACCGCGTCGACGGGGGGCAGCGCCGCCAGCGGCATGGGCGGCGGGACGAAGCGGCGCGGACCGAGGAACGACACCGGGCTCGCCGTGGACGACCAGATGGGATCGGTGAGCAGGGTCACGTGGTCCATCTGCACCAGCACGCTGGCGTGGCCCATCCAGGTGACGCTGGGGGCGCTGTGGCGCGCGTTGTCGCGCAGCCAGGCGCCGTCGTTGGCCGCGACGGGCGGCGCACCCGGGCGCGCGAAGAACGCCCCGACGGCGCGGCGCAGGAAGAAGGGCACGGTGACCAGCGGTCCGGCGCGCTGCCAGGGCTCCAGGTTGCGGAACCCGCCGTCGACGTGATGCGGCTGATCCTCCATCGCCATGGCCGTCCCCGTCAGCGCGCAGAGGGCGATCGCCACGACGCTCCGCGCCAGATGCCCGACGTGCACGGCCAGGAGCTAGCCGCTCCGCGCCGCCGTGTCACCCGGTCGCGGGTGCGGGCGGTTCCTGCGGCGCCGGGGTTGCTCGCGAGGGCGCTGCTCCGGAGCGCGATCAGCGTGGCTCCACCAGGGCGAGCACGGCTCGCGGCCGGCGCTCCTGGCGCACGATGCGGCCGCCGGCGGAGAGCGCCGTGAGGATGCGCTCCTCGTCACCCGGCGAGAGGCGCGAGGCGACGAACCAGACACGGCTGCCGCCGGCGAGGGCGCGGGCCACCGGCTCCTCGACGTTGTCGCCGCGCACCACGATCACCGCCGGGTCGTCGAGGGCGACGATGAAGCCGTTGGCGAGCGCGGGCGCGGGGATCAGCACGGGCGACTTCGCGCCGTAGTAACCCCAGACGAACGCGCTGCGCTCGTAGAGCAGCACCCGGTCGCCCGGTCGTCGCTCGATCTCGAGCTCGCGCATCAGGGGCCCGACATCCTCGGCGAACGCCGGACGAGCCACCCCCGAGACGCGGCCCCGGACGACCGCCACGGCGAGCAGCGCGACCACGGCGAGCGCGAGGGGCCGCAACGCGGCGCGCGGCCACAGCCCCGCGACGACGCGTCCGGCGGCAGCGCCGGTCGTCACCAGGAGCAGGGTGGAGAGGAAGAGGTTGGTACGCTGGACGCCGAGGGGAAACAGGTCCGCGAGCGACAGCACGACGAGCTCGCCGACGAGCAGCAGCAGGGCGAGCGCGGCCAGGCGGCCGTCTCGAGTCGCGAGGAGGATGACGAGCCCCGCGAGTGCGAGCCAGACGCCATGGGGTCCGAGTGCTGGCGTGAGCAACTGGTTGGCGCTCGCGTACAGGAAGGCGCCCAGCGCATGGGCGCCCGAGCGGGGCGCGTACTGCGCCTGCCAGTAGGCGTGCATCGCGGGCGTGAGCCACGGACGCACCAGCACGGCGAACCACGCCAGGTTCCAGAGCCCGACCGCGGCGGCTGCGAGCGCGATGCGCCGCCACCCCGCCCGGTCGCGCGCCAGCAGCGCGCCGCCGGCGAGCACCGCGAGGAGCGGCGGGGCGATGACCAGCTGCGTGTTCGAGAGCGTCACGCCGAGGGCGAGGACGGCAACGAGAACGGCCACGTCGACCCCGCGCCCCCTCCGGGAGACGGCGATGGCGGCGAGGAAGGCGAGCAGCGCCAGGGCGGCCTCGGCGCTGTAGTGCTTCAGCTGCTGCGCCCAGGTGACCGAGACCGGATCCAGCGCCACCAGCGCGAGGGCGAGCAGTCCACCTGCCGGGTGGCCTGCGAGACGGCGGCCGAGCCGCCAGGCGAGCCACATGGTCAGCAGCCCGAACGCCAGGGCGAGCACCCGCAGCGACACCTCCGGCGGACCCACCAGCGCGAGCGGCCGCAGCAACACGCCCCACAGGAGCGGCGTGACGCAGAGCGCGAGCAGGAGCTGCCGGGTGCCCTCGACACGCGTGGAGATTGCGACCCAGGCCTCGTCGTTCCAGAAGCCGTACTGTCCGAAGCCCCAGACACGGAGCGCGACGCCGATCAGCCCGATCGCCCACGCGAGCTTCCCGATCTCCGATCCTCTTCCGGCGGGCATGCTCCGGCGGCGTATAGCGAGCCGTTGCCCACGGCCGCCACCGCCGCACGGCGCCCTCGCCGACCCCCTCGTCGAGCCTGCGGTTGAGCCTGCACTCGGACTGCAATAAGTTCCGGCCGGCATGACGTCGGCTCCCTCTCTGGCGTCCTTCAACGAGATGGACGGACGGCTCGCGCGCGGAGCGCGCGCTCGTGCCGCCATCGTCGATGCGCTCTTCGCGCTCATCGAGGAGGGCGACCTCCGGCCCAGCGCCGCCCGCATCGCCGAGCGGGCCGGCGTCTCCCTGCGCTCGGTGTTCCAGCACTTCAAGGACGTCGAGTCGCTGTTCGCGGCCCTGGCCGACCGGCAGCGAGAACGGCTGGCACCTCTCGCGGCGCGCGTCCCCGGCGACGGCCCGCTGTCGAAGCGTCTCGATGCGTTCGTCGCGACGCGGGCGCGCCTCCTCGAGGTCATCGCACCGCTGCGGCGCGCCGCGCTTCTGATGGAGCCGTTCTCGCACGAGCTCGGCGCGCGCCTGGCGGCATTCCGCCGCTTGAAGGCCGAGGAGGTGCGGCGTGTCTT
The DNA here is from genome assembly GCA_963815115.1 of uncultured delta proteobacterium. Lineage (GTDB taxonomy): Bacteria > Desulfobacterota > Binatia > DP-6 > DP-6 > CAVQLX01. The sequence goes on from CAWFFN010000012.1 coordinate 276,445, forward strand.
CGCGCCCGAGCTGGCGCGCCGCTCGCCCGCCGCCCGCCGCCGCCTCCTCGCCGCACTCGTCGCCGCGTCGAGCTGGAGCACCTGGCAGGCCCTGCGCGACCATCAGGGGCTGTCGCGCGCCGAGGCGCGGCACGTGCTCCACCACACCCTCGGCGCGTTGCTCGAGGCCCGCTGATGGATCGGCTGCGAGCCGGCGCCGACCGGGTGCTCCTGCGCATTCCCGGGGGCGCGCGGCAGGCGCACGCGACGATCGCCGGCGGTGGACACTTCCTCCGGGGCGAGGAGCTGGCGCGCGTGGTGGCCGGCGTCGTGGCGAGCAGCTAGGAGAACGACAATGGCAGTCTACCGCATCTTCGGCTCGGAGCTCTCGCCCTACTCGGTGAAGGTGCGCTCCTACTTCCGCTACAAGCGCATCCCGCACGACTGGGTGGTGCGGAGCACGCTCAATCAGGCGGAGTTCGAGCGGCACGCGAAGCTGCCGCTGATCCCCCTCGTTCTCGGGCCGGACGGGAGCGCGCTCCAGGACTCGACGCCGATCATCGAGCGCATGGAGGCGGTTCACCCCGAGCCGTCGATCCATCCCTCCGATCCCGCGGCGGCCTTCATCTCGGCGCTCATCGAGGAGTACGCCGACGAGTGGGACAACAAGCCCATGTTCCACTACCGCTGGTTCTACGAGCCCGATCAGGAGTCCGGCGCCGAGCGCATCGCGCGCTCGATGAATCCGGAGGCCGACGCCGAGCTGCTCGCGGGGATCCGCGCGGCGGTGAAGGCACGGATGGTGCCGCGGCTCGCGTTCGTCGGCTCGACCGCCGCGACCGCGGAGCAGATCGAGGCCTCCTTCCATCGCCAGCTCGCGATCCTCGAGCGTCATCTCGACCGCCGGCCGTATCTCTTCGGAGGACGTCCGGCCTTCGGCGACTTCGGCCTCTTCGCGCAGCTCTACGAGTGCTCGACCGACCCGACTCCCGGGGCGGTCATTCGCGACCGCGCGCCGCGGACGCTGGCATGGATCGAGCGCATGCTCGACCCGCGCGCGGAGGGCGAGTGGGAGCGCTGGGACGCGCTCGAGCCGACGCTGCTTCCCCTCCTGCGTGACGAGGTCGCGGGGATGTTCCTGCCGTGGAGCGCCGCGAATGCGCGCGCGCTGGCCGCCGGAGAGAAGGAGTTCAGCGTCACGCTCGGCGGCAAGCCGTTCACGCAGGAGACGCAGCGCTACCACGCCAAGTCGCTGGGCGCGCTGCGCGCGCGCTACGCCGCCGTCGCCGACCACACGACGCTCGATCCGATCCTCGAGCGCGCGGGTTGCCGCGCCTGGCTGGTCTAGGGCAGCTCTTGGGCTGACGATCGGCGCCGGCGCTCAGTGCGCGGGAGCGGCGCCCCAGACCTCCTCGAGGCGCGCGTCGCGCCCGCAGGTGTAGCGGTAGAAGCGATATCGGACCGGATTCTTCTTGTAGTAGTCCTGGTGGTAGCCTTCGGCGGGCCAGAATTGCCCGGCCGCGACGATCTCGGTGGCGATCGGTCCGGGCACCTTGAGCGAGCTCGCGATCGCCTGCTTCGACTCCTCGGCGAGCCGCTTCTGCGTGTCGTCGTGGTAGAAGATCGCGGTGCGATACTGGTGACCGTGGTCGCAGAACTGACCGTCGGGGTTGGTGGGGTCGACGTTGTGCCAGAAGACGCCGAGCAGCTTCTGATAGGAGACCCTGGCGGGGTCGTACACCACCTCGATCGACTCGGCATGGCCGGTGCCGCCCGCCGAGACCTCCTCGTAGGTCGGGTTCTGCTTGGTGCCGCCGGTGTACCCGGCCGTGACGGAGATCACACCGTCGAGCGCCTCGAACGGCGGCTCCATGCACCAGAAGCAGCCGCCGGCAAAGGTGGCCTTCGCGGGCTGCGCGGCGGCTCCGCCCGCCTCCGCGGCCGCCACGGGCGTCGCGGCCGCGAGGACGAGGAGCAGCGATCGAATGACCCACATCGGTACACTCTGATGCTCGGGAACGGCCCGCGATACAACGCGCTGCCGCGGCTGCTTGACGCCGCCGCGGCGTCTGGGGCACGGAGCATCATGCCCTATCGCGTGATCCAGTGGAGCACCGGAAACGTCGGCAAGCTCGCCCTGCGCGGCATCATCAACCATCCGGATCTCGAGCTGGTCGGCCTCTGGGTCCATGGCCGCGACAAGGCGGGACGTGATGCGGGCGAGCTGTGCGGGCTCGGCCGGCGCGTCGGCGTGACGGCGACGAACGACGGCGACGCGCTCCTCGCGCTCGACGCCGACTGCGTCTCGTACACCGCCACCGGCGATTTGAGGCCCGCCGAGGCGACGGAGGACCTGTGCCGCATCCTCGAGTCGGGGAAGAACGTCGTGTCGACGTCGCTGGTGCCGCTGGTCTATCCGCCCGCGGCCAACCCGGACGTCGTCGAGCGCCTCGAGGCCGCGTGCCGCAAGGGCGGCACGTCGTGCTTCACCTCGGGCATCGATCCGGGCTTCGCCAACGACGCACTCCCCATCCTCCTCCTGAGCGCCTGCGAGCGCGTCGACTCCGTCCGCGTGATGGAGATCCTCGACTACGCCACCTACGACCAGCCGACCGTGCTCTTCGACACCATGGGCTTCGCGAATCCCCTCGATCACACGCCGCTGCTGCTCGTGCCGGGCGTGCTGACGCTCGCCTGGGGGCCCGTGCTGCACGCCATCGCCGCGGCGCTCGGCGTCGAGATCGAGGACATCCGCGAGACCTACGAGAAATGCCCCGCCGACTCGGCGTTCACCGTCCCCTCCGGACCGGTGCCGGCGGGCACGATGGCGGGCCTGCGCTTCGAGGTGCAGGGCATGGTGCGCGGCCGGGCCGCGATCATCCTCGAGCACGTGACCCGGCTGCGTCCGGACGTCGCGCCCCAGTGGCCGCAGCCGGCCGGCGCCGGCTGCTACCGCGTCGTCATCGAGGGCATGCCGTCGATGATCTGCGACCTGCAGCTCCGCGGCGCCGGCGGCGACCACAACAACGGCGGTCTCGTCGCCACGGCGATGCGCATCCTGAACGCCGTCCCGGCGGTGTGCGCGGCCAAGCCCGGGCTGCTGTCGGTGCAGGACCTGCCGCTCTACAGCGCGCGCGGCCTGGGGTAGCGACCCGAGACGGAGTCTCGGGTCGCGCCTCCTGAAGCGGGTGACCCGGCTCACGCGGCCCGGGACAGGCCCGCCTGCCGCAGGAGCGCCGCCGTGCTCGGCTCGCGGCCGCGGAAGGCCTTGAACACCTCCATCGGGTGCCGGCTGCCACCGAGGGCGAGCACCGTGTCCCGGAAGCGCCTCCCGGTCGCGGCCACGGCCCGGGGATCCTCGAGCCCGGCTTCCTCGAAGGCCGAGAAGGCGTCGGCGGAGAGCACCTCGGCCCACTTGTAGCTGTAGTACCCCGCCGCGTAGCCGCCCGCGAAGATGTGGCTGAAGCTGCACAGGAAGCGATCCTCGGGCAGCGGCGGCATCACCGTGGTGCGCTCGGCCACGCGCCGCTGCACGTCGAACGGCGACTCCGCGGCGTCCGGCCGCCAGCGGTGGTGGAGCTCGAGATCGGTGAAGGCGAAGTAGAGCTGGCGCAGCATGTCCGAGCCCGCGCGGAAGGTGCGTGCGGCGCGCAGCTTCTCGAACAGCTCGTCGGGCAGCGGCGCGCCGGTGTCTACGTGGCCGCTCAGCCCGAGCAGCGTCTCGCGATGGTAGCACCAGTTCTCCATGAACTGGCTCGGTAGCTCGACGGCGTCCCACTCGATGTTGCGGATGCCGGCGGCGAGCGGCCGCTCGACCGTCGTGAGCATGTGCTGGAGGCCGTGACCGAACTCGTGAAACAGCGTGTGGACCTCGTCGAACGTCATGCACGAGGGACGATCGCCGACGGGCGGAACCTGGTTGCAGATCAGGTAGGCGATCGGCAGGCGGCCCGGCGCGCGTCCGACGCACTCGTCCATCCAGGCTCCCCCGCGCTTCTCGGCGGGCCGGCTGTAGGGATCGAGATAGAACGAGGCGCGGGGAACGCCCGTCGGGTCCTCGATGCGGAAGTAGCGTACGTCGGGATGCCACACGGGCGCCTCGCCGTCGGCGGCGCGAACGCGCACGCCGAACAGGCGCTCGGCGAGCGCGAAGAGGCCGTCCAGCACGCGGGACAGCGGGAAGTACGGCCGCAGCGCCTCGTCGCTGTAGGCGTAGCGGCGTTCGCGCAGGCGTTCCGCCCAGAACGCGACGTCCCAGTTCGTGAGCCCCTCCGCCTCCGCGGCGCCCTCCTCGCGGGCGAGGGCGCGCAGCTCGTCGAGATCGCGAGCCGCCGCGTCGAAGCTCGCCCGGCGAAGCTCCTCCAGCAGGCGCTCGACCGCCGCGACGCCGGGCGCCATCTTGCTGGCGAGGCTCAGCGCCGCGTAGCTCTCGAAGCCGAGAAGCGCGGCCTGCTCGCGGCGCAGGCCGAGGATGCGCTCGACGAGCGACGTGTTGTCGAGGTCGCCGCTGCTCGCGCGCGTGACGTGGGCGCGGTAGAGCTGCTCGCGCAGGTCGCGACGCCGCGAATGCTGCAGGAACGGCACGGAGCTCGGCGTGTCGAGGGTGATCCGCCACGGCCCCGCCTCCGCGCTCGCGCCCTCCGCGCCGGCCTGGCGCGCGGCCTGCGCCGCCAGCTCGATGAGGCTTCCGGGCAGGCCGTCGATCTCCTCGCGAGTACGCAGCGTCAGCGCGAAGGCCTTGGTGGCGTCGAGGACGTGGTTGCTGAAGCGCGTCGAGAGCTCCGCCAGCTCGGTCTGGATCGCGTTGAAGCGCGCCTGCGCCTCGCCTTCGAGGCCGACGCCGCTGAGCTCGGCGTCGCGCACCAGGGACTCGACGATGCGTTGCTGGGCAGCGTCGAGCGAGGCCCACGTCTCGCCCGCCCGGATCGCCTTCAGCGCGCGGTAGATCGGCTTGCTCTGGCCCATCCGGATGAAGAAGGCCACGACCTCCGGCTGCACCGCCTCGTGTGCGCGGCGCAGGGCATCGCTGTTCCTGACCCCCATCAGATGGCCGACGGTGCCCCACGCGAGCGACAGCGCATCGGTGATGCGGGTGAGCGGCTCGACGACCGCGTCCCACGAGGGCGCGGCGTCCGCCTCGAGTCGGTCGAGCTCGCCGCCGAGCTCGGCGAGCAGCGCACGTATGCCGGGCACGACGACCTCGGCGGTGACCCGCGCGAAGGGCGGAGGGGCCGTGCGCTCGAGGAGCGGGTTGCCGGGAGCGTCGTTCACCGCCGGGACGCTAGCATCGCCGAGCGGTTGGCGGTAGCGACGGCGTCGTGCTCGTCGACCCCCACGTCCAGCCGCCGTCCGACCGACACGCCGCTCCGTGGTGGCGCGCGGCCGTCGTCTACCAGCTCTACCCGCGCTCCTTCCTCGACACGAGCGGGGACGGCGTCGGCGACCTCGAGGGCATCCGTCGCCGTCTGGATCATCTCGTCTGGCTCGGGGTCGACGCGATCTGGCTGTCGCCGATCTTTCGCTCGCCGATGGCCGACTTCGGCTACGACGTCTCGGACTACTGCGACGTCGACCCGCTGTTCGGATCGCTCGACGATCTCGAGCGGCTGGTGGCCGAGGCGCACGCGCGCGGGCTGCGCGTCGTGCTCGACTGGGTGCCGAACCACACCTCGGACCGCCATCCGTGGTTCGTCGAGGCGCGGCGGGACCGCGCGAGTCCGAAGCGCAACTGGTACGTGTGGCGCGACCCGGCGCCCGACGGCGGACCGCCCAACAACTGGACCGCCGCCTTTCCGCCCGGTACTCGCGCGTGGACCCTCGATCGCGCCACGGGACAGTACTACCTGCACTGCTTTCTCCCGGAGCAGCCCGACCTCGACTGGTCGAACCCCGAGGTGGCCGGCGCGATGCACGGCGTGCTGCGCTTCTGGCTCGACCGCGGCATCGACGGCTTCCGCGTCGACGTGGTGCACTGTCTCGGCAAGGATGCGGCGTTGCCCGACGATCCGCCCGACCTCGTCGGGGTGCCGCACTGCGCGCTGAACGACCATCCCGCGACCCACGCCGTGCTGCGCGGCCTCCGGCGGCTGGTCGACGGCTATCCCGGCGACCGTATGCTGGTCGGCGAGGTCTACCTCCTCTTCCAGCCCGACATCACCCGCTACTACGGCCGCGGCGACGAGCTCCACCTCGCCTTCGACCTGCCCCGCACGCTGCACACGCCCTGGGACGCGGCCGCCTGGCGCGTGCGCACCGAGGCGGTGCAGACCGCATACGCGGCGGCCGGCGCGTGGCCGACGCTGGTGCTGTCGAACCACGACACGCCCCGGCAGCGGACGCGGCTCGGCTCCGAGGCGCGCGCGCGGGCGGCGGCGGTGCTGCTGCTCACGCTGCCGGGCACCCCGTTCCTCTATGCCGGCGAGGAGCTCGGCCTGGAGGATGCGATCGTGCCGCGCGACCGCCGCGTCGATCCCGGCGGGCGCGACGGCTGCCGCGCGCCCATCCCGTGGGACGCGTCCGCGCGGCACGGCTGGGCCGGCGAGCCGTGGCTGCCGTGGCCGCCGGAGCCGGAGCGCTGCGCACTGTCCGTGCTGCGCGACGACCCGACGTCGATCCTGCACCTCTACCGGCGGTTGCTCGCGGCGCGGCGAGCGTCGCCGGCGTTGCAGCTCGGCGACTGGACGGTCCGCGAAGCGCCCGACGGAGTGCTCGCCTACGAGCGCGTCACGGGCGCGGACCGGCGGCTCGTGCTGGTGAATTTCACGAGCGAGCCGGTCGTGGTGCCGGCGGCCGGGCGCGTCGCGGTGGCGAGCGACGGCGGTGGCGAGGGAGCCGGGTTCGGGGGAGAGCTCGCTGCCGACGCGGCGGTGGTCCTGGTCCCGGGGCGCTGATGGCGTTGCCCCGTCTCAGAACTGGTACGTGAGGCGCAGCCCCGTCTCGCTCCGGCCCGAGTTGAAGCCCCCGAGACCCCAGGTCGCGAAGATCGGCGTACTGTGTCCGCGCGGGGTGATGAAGTAGCGCTGCGCGAGGTTGACCACGAAGTCGTCGCGCACGACGTAGTCCACCGACCAGAAGGCTTCCATGTTCCACTGGTTCACGGGATCGACGGCCATGCCGAGCACCGGGACGATGCTGCCGCCGCGGTAGAACGAGAAGGCCGCCAGCGTGAAGAGCGACTCCCAGCCGCGGATCTTGTCGCGGAAGGAGACGCGCGATCCGCGCACGCTCGACGGCAGATCGAGGCCGCCGACGAGGCACTCGCCGGCCTCGACGCGGGCCACCGGCGGAAGATTGGCGTTGTCCTGGCCGCGGCAGTGCTTGGTGTCGAGCAGGTTGTGCCAGAAGAACTGCCCGGTGAGGAACCACGTGCTCTTCTTGTTGAGCCACTTGATCCACGTCGGCCGGTCGAAGGCGAGCATGCCCTTCCACATGTTCTTCTTGGTGATGCCGGGCAGCGCCGGCGTGTCGATGACGCCGACCTTCGAGGTGTCGAAGAACGGGATGCCGTTGTCGAAGATGGTCTCGAAGCGGAACACGGTCTGGGTGTAGGTCTCGTCCGAGTAGTTGGCCGAGAGGCCCACGGTGTGGATGTACGGCATGTAGGCCTCGGCCGGGAACGTGCCGTTCTGGAAGAGCCGGGTCGAGTGCGCGACGATCCTGGCGTCCTTCCTCGGGTGCAGCGGGTCGCGCAGCAGCACGCGCACCGGCGCCGAGTTCGTGCCGTCGCTGGCGACGTCCCAGCGCTGGTAGAAGTAGTTCAGGGTGAACTCGAGCCCGAACGGCGCGATGCCGTGGTAGCGCACGCCGACCTGGCTGTTGTCGAAGGCGTTGCGGCTGTAGTTGCCCTGCTGGAAGAGCTGCGTGCCGTGGAGCAGCCGCACGCACATGGGCTGGCCGGCGCGCGCGCCGGACGTGGCCTTGAACGGGGACAGCCCGGCGCACGGGCCGTCGAAGAAGCCGCCGTCCACCGGATTGGTCAGCGGATTGTAGAACGGCAGGCCCCACGGGCGCGGCAGGAAGGTCAGCTTGGCGGGCCCCCAGTCGCCGGGGTTCCAGTACCACTCGAGGAAGCTCTGCGAGAACTTCCAGACGTTGCCGAGATCGTAGAGGAACTTGATCATCCAGAAGGGGCGGCGCAGCTCGTCCCACCCGAAGGCGGGAGGCGGGATCTCCTGCGCGAAATGCCAGGTGAGGTTGAGGGAGTTGATGCGGTCGAGCATCCGGAAGTTGTCGCTCTCGCCCCACACGATCTGCTGGCGGCCCCCACGGATGCTGAGCGGGATGCCGCGGAACTTGATGTCGGCGTAGAGCTCGCGCAGCTCGTTCTCGAACCTGAGCGTGTCGAGCCCCTCGGTGCCGAGCGACTGCAGGTTCAGGTTCGGGATGGTGAGCTTCTTGTTGGGGTTGCCCGCCTTCCGCGGCGGGATGCCGACCTGGGTGGCGTACTGGAAGTAGTTCAGGCCCTTGTAGTTCCGGCCGTGGATGTCCTCCTTCTGGAGGAAGCCGGGCGTGGTGGAGTAGATGCTGTCGTAGACGCCGCGCCAGAGCAGCGTGGCGGACGACTTCTCGATGAACGGGATGTCGTACTTGGTGATGAACTTGCCGCCCTCGATCCAGTCGTAGTCGAGGCGGATGTGCGTCGTGTTGCGGTTCTGGATGTACTCCCAGGTGGAGGCGTCGGGCGTCCGGAACAGGTTCTGAGACTGGGCATTGCCCGAGATCTGCAACGGCCCGAAGCGGAGCGTGGCGCCGGCGTGTCGCGGAGACACTGCCAGCCCGCTGGCGACGAACCCGGCGAGGACGATCAAGAGCCGGCGGCGCGTCATGCCACCGAGTCAAGCGCTCGTGCGACGATCGAAGTCCGTCTTGGCCATCATACGCATCACCCCCGTGATCCCCAGGATCGCTGGCCCGGAACAGGAAGCAGAAAAAGGCCCCGCTCGCTAGCGGAGGCCGCTCTCCGGCAACGCCGCCCGCTGCGCGCCGGGGACGTTCGCGGGCGCGGGGGTGCCCGGCTTCTTGCACGGACGCTGCGCGCTCGGCTATCGCCGGCACATGACCGACCGTCCGTACCGCTTCTACGCCAGCGAGATCTCCTACTTCTCCGGCAAGGTGCGGCCGGCGTTGCGCTCCAAGCGGGTCCCGTACGACGAGATCCTGCCGACGACCGCCGCGTATCGCGACGTGCTCGTGCCGCGCACCGGGCTCGCGATGATCCCGCTGGTGGTCACGCCCGAGGACGAGACCTGGCAGGACTCGAGCGACATCCTGGACGCACTCGAGGCGCGCTTTCCGGAGCCGCCGCTGATTCCCGCGACGCCGGTTCAGCGTCTCGTCTGCCATCTCGTGGAGCTCTACGCCGACGAGTTCCTGATCCTTCCCGGGCTGCACTACCGCTGGAGCTTTCCGGAGAGCGAGACCCGCGCGCGGCAGGATTTCGCGATCATGACCGGCGACCCGCGGCGCGCCAACCGGTTCGCCGATCAGGTGAAGACGTTCGCCCAGCTCATCGGCGTGCGGCCCGAGACCGGCCCCGGGATCGAGTCGCACACCCGGGAGCTGCTCGCGCTCCTCGAGGCACTCCTCGAGACCCAGCCGTATCTCCTCGGGGGACGCCCGTCGCTCGCCGATTGCGCGCTCATGGGGCCGCTCTACGCCCATCTCTACATGGATGCGGTGCCCGCCCGGCTGCTGCGGGAGACGGCGCCCCTCACCTGCCAGTGGATCGAGCGGATGAACCATCCCGATCCGGATGGGTTCTCGGCGTGGCTGCCGGGCGACGCCCTGGCGCCGGCGCTGCGCCGGATGCTCGAGCTGATCGGCCGCGATGCGGTCCCCCTCGTCCTCGACACGGCGCGGGCGTTCGACGCCTGGGCCGACGGCGCGGCGCCGGGCGTGGAGGAGCTGCCGCGCGGCGTCGGCATGCACCGCACGGCGCTGCGCGGCATCGAATTCGAGCGCTTCACGCTGTCGTACACCCTGTGGATGGTGCAGCGCGTGCAGGCGGCGCACATGGCCCTCGACGTCAGCGGGCGCACGGCGGTCCGCAGCGCGCTCACCGGGACGGGCTGCGCCGACCTCCTCGCCTGGGCGCCGCGCCACCGCGTCGTGCGGCGGCCGTTCAAGCTCTTCCTCGAGCGCTGACCCTCCGGAAAGATTCTTGCATTGACAGTGCAAGAAGGGCTATCGTCCGTCCATGGGACGGAAGATCCTCTTCATCACGACCGACCAGCAGCGCTACGATGCGCTCGGCTGCAACGGCGGCACGGTGGCGCGCACGCCGGTCGCCGATCGGCTGGCGGCGTCGGGCATCAACTACCGGCGCGCCCACAACCAGAACGTGGTCTGCATGCCGGCGCGCTCGACGATGGTCACCGGGCAGTACGTCCGGACGCACGGCGTGGTCGCCAACGGCGTCGCCCTCCCGGCGGACGCGCCCAGCGTCGCGGCGCACCTGCACGCGCACGGCTATCGCACCGCGCTCCTCGGCAAGGCGCACTTCGAGCCCGCGATGGACATGCGCGGAAAGTGGACGGAGAACCGCCTCGGGCGCGAGGGCTCCTTCGGGCCGCACCGCGGCTTCGAGCACATGGAGCTCGCGATGCACGTCCCGCTCGGCGGCTGGCACTACTCGGTCTGGCTGCAGCGCGAGCATCCCGACGCCACCACGGGCTTCGCCCCGCTGCTGTCGGCGCAGGGCGGCGGTGAGACGGGGGCGCCGGAGGTGGCGTACAACCCGATCCCGCGCGAGTGGTACCACACCGACTGGGTGGCCGACCGCACCATCGCGTGGCTCGACTCGCTGCCCGCGGCTGCCGACTGGTTCTGCTGGATGAGCTTCCCCGACCCGCACCATCCCTGGGACCCGCCCGCCTCGGAGGCGAAGCGGGTGCCGTGGCGCGAGCTCGACCTGCCGCCGGGCCATCCCGGGTCGCCGGAGAAGATCGTCGCCATCCTCGGACAGAAGCCGCGTCACTGGCTCGAGTGGTGGGAGGGACGCTGGCGCAACTACGAGGGCGGCCCGATGATGTTCATCCCGAAGGACCTGACCCACGATCAGATCCGGGAGGTCAACGCCCTCACCCACGTCGAGAACGAGCTCATCGACGAGGCGTGCGGCCGCGTCCTGCGCCGCATCGCCGAGCGGGGCTGGGACGCCGAGACCGACGTCTTCTTCACCACCGATCACGGCGAGCTGCAGGGTGACTTCGGGCTGCTCTACAAGGGCCCGTATCACACGGACGCGTTGATGCGGATTCCGTTCATCTGGCACCCCGCTCCGGTCGCCGGTGTCGCGCCGGCCGTGATCGAGGAGCCCGTCGGACAGCTCGACCTCGCCCCCACCTTCTGCCGCATCGCCGGCGTCCCGGTGCCGGAGTGGATGCAGGGCGCGCCGTTGCCGACGTCGCCCGGCTCTGGACGCGAGCGCGTCCTCACCGAATGGGACAGCCAGTTCGCCCAGATCGGCATGCACCTGCGCACCATCTATCGCGACGGCTACATCTGCACGGTGTACGAGCAGACCACGCGCGGCGTGGGCTGGGATCTCGCCCGCATGATCGAGGGAGGGCCCGTCCCGCTGCCCGACCTCACGTACGACGGGACCGAGGGGGAGCTGTACGACGTGCGCGCCGACCCGCACCAGTGGCGCAACCTGTGGAGCGACCCCGGATATGCCGCGCTGCGCTCGGATCTGGTCGCCGATCTCCACGACCACTTGCCGCCGCCCCGGCCCCGGCCCCTGCCGGTGGAGGCGCCGGCATGACTCTTCTCCGACGGCCCGGATCGAGGTAAGGAGCACGGTCATGCGCTTCGGTATCTTCCTCGCCCCCTTTCATCCCGTCGGTCAGAACCCGACCCTTGCGCTCGAGCGCGACCTGGAGATGATCTGCCACCTCGATCGCCTCGGCTACGACGAGGCGTGGATCGGCGAGCACCACTCCGCCGGCTACGAGATCATCCCGTCGCCCGAGGTCTTCATCGCCGTCGCCGCCGAGCGCACGCGCCACATCCGCCTCGGCACCGGGGTCAGCTCGCTTCCCTATCACCACCCCCTCATGCTCGCGGACCGGATGGTGCTGCTCGATCATCTGACGCGCGGGCGGATCATGCTCGGTGCGGGTCCCGGCGCGCTCGCCTCCGACGCGCACCAGATGGGCATCCCGGTGGATCGCCAGCGCGAGCGCATGGAGCAGGCGCTCGACGCCATCATGCAGCTGCTCGCGGGCGAGGGGCCGGTCGACATGGAGACCGACTGGTTCACGCTGCGCGACGCGCGGCTCCAGCTCCGGCCCTACACCCGGCCGCACTTCGAGATCGCCGTCGCCGCCATGGTGTCGCCCAGCGGACCGCGCGCGGCCGGCCGCTTCGGCATCGGGCTCCTCTCGATCGGCGCCACGCAGCGGGGCGGCTTCGACGCGCTCAAGACGGCGTGGGACATCTGCGAGTCCAAGGCGACCGAGCACGGCAAGTCGGTCGACCGCGCCGGCTGGCGCCTGGTCGGACCGATGCACCTCGCCAGGACCGAGGAGCAGGCGCGGCGCGACGTCGAGTTCGGTCTCGCCGACTGGGTCGACTACTTCCGGCGCGTCGCCGCGCTGCCGCTGGCGCCCGACACCGACGACACCGGCGAGCTGGTCGACGCCATGATCGAGTCCGGTCTCGCCGTCATCGGAACGCCGGAGATGGCCGTGGCGCAGATCGCGCGGCTCCAGGAGCAGTCCGGCGGCTTCGGCAGCTACCTGCTCATGGCCCACGACTGGGCGGATCGCGAGAACACGTTGCGCTCCTACGAGCTCTTCGCGCGCGAGGTCATGCCCCACTTCCAGGACTCCGCCGTCTCGCTGGCCGCCTCGCGCGACTGGGCCGCGGAGAACCACGAGCTCTTCGTCGGCCAGATGACCGGCGCCATCGCGAAGGCGATCTCCGAGCACTACGACGAGCAGTCGGCGCCGCCGCGCGACGAGGTCGCCGCAGGCGCACGGCGTCGCTGACCGCCGGCGACACGTCATGAAGCTCTACGACGCGAGGACGGCTCCGAACCCGCGCCGGGTCCGCATCTTCCTCGCCGAGAAGGGCATCGAGGTGCCGGTCGAGCAGGTCGACATCGTGTCGGCGCAGAACCGCTCTCCCGAGTTCCGGACGAAGAACGCCATGGGCACGCTGCCGGTGCTCGAGCTCGACGACGGCACCACGATCGCGGAGAGCGTCGCGATCTGTCGCTACTTCGAGGAGGTCCACCGCGATCCGCCGCTCATGGGGACGGATGCGAAGGATCGCGCACTGGTCGAGATGTGGCAGCGCCGCATGGAGCTCGAGGTCTTCGTGCCGGTGACGCAGGTCTTCCGCAATGCCCACGCCTTCTTCAGGGGCCGGATCCCGCAGGTGCCGGAGTACGGCGAAGTGTGCCGCACGCACGCGCAGCAGCGCCTCGCGTGGCTCGACGGGGTGCTGGCCGACCGCCCCTTCGTCGCCGGGGAGCGCTACACCATCGCCGACATCACCGCGCTCTGTGGCATCGACTTCGGCCGCGTCAGCGACATCCGCATCCTGCCCGAGCAGACCAACCTGACGCGCTGGCACAACGCCGTCTCGGCCCGTCCCAGCGCGAAGGCCTGAGTGGTCCGAGCGGCTCCGGAGCGGAGCGCGGCGGGACGGCTCGCGACCCGGGGTGCGGCGGCATTCCTGCTTCTCGGATGGCTCGCCGCGGCGGCGGCGCGCGCCGCAGACGGTCCCGACGCGGCGGCGTTCGCCGCCACTCTCGACGCGCTGGTCGCCGCCGAGCGTCCCCGGGGAGGCTGGACGTTCGCGCCGGCGGCGGACGGCGGGCGGCCGCAGCCCTTCACGCTGGTGATGCGGATGGCGGAGCGCGTCGCCCAGCCGCTCGGCCTCGCGCGCTGGGATCTGCTCGTGGTGCGCAGCCCCGGCACCCCGGCGGCCGGCTTGCTGCTGCTCGCCGGGAATCGGCTCACGGGCCGCGCGGACTATCTCGACGCCGCGCGCCGCGCGGGCGACCTGCTCGCCGCCGTGCAGCTTCCGTCCGGCGGCTGGTTCTCGGAGATGCCGGTGGAAGGCGAGCGGCTCGCCGCGTGGTTCCCGTGGGTGGCCGTGCGGACGACGCTCGACGACGACGTCACGCCGGGGGCGGTGCGCTTCCTGCTCGCGCTCTGGGAGCGCACCGGCGACCCGCGCTACCGTGACGCGGCCCGGCGCGGGATCGACCTGCTGGTGCGCGCCCAGCTTCCCTCCGGCGCGTGGCCGCACTGCTGGCGCCCGCGCTGGCTGCGGGCGGTGCACGCGTCACGCGAGGACCACCCCAGCCTGAACGACGGCATGACCCCGCTCGCGATCGAGACGTTGCTGGTGGCGGCGCGGAGCCTCGGCCGCCCGGAGCTGCTCGCGGCCGCACGGCGCGGCGGCGAGTGGCTGCTCGCCGCGCAGCTCGCGCCGCCCCGGGCGGGCTGGGCGCAGCAGTACGACGAGGGCGGGCGTCCCGCGGGCATGCGTCCGTTCGAGCCCCCGGCGCTGGCGTCCTGGGAGACGCGCCACGCGGTGGATGCGCTCGACGCGCTCGCGCGCACCACCGGTGAGGCGCGCTGGTGCCGCGCCGTGCGGGCCGCCGCCGGCTGGCTGCGCTCGTCCGCGGTCGCGCCCGGATGCTGGGCCCGGTTCTACGGTCTCGACGACGGCGCCCCGATCTACCTCGATGCGATCGGGGCGCGCGTGGCGACCGCCGCCGCGGCGCGCCCGGGCTACGACTGGCGCGGCGACTTCGGCATCGCCGCGCTGCTCGAGCGGCTGGCGCTGTCCGGGGCGCCGGCGCCGCCCGCGCCGCTCGCGGGCGATCCCGGCGCGTGTCCGGGCACGGTCGACGCGCTGCACGTGGGCCATGGAGCGCGCAGCCTGATGGCCGAGGCCGGCATGCAGCTCGCCGTGCTCGAGCCGCCGGGCATCTCGCCGTGCGCCGGCACGCCGGCCGAGCTTGTTGCCGCGGACGCCCTTCGCTAGGGTCCCGCGGGATGATCGCCTGCCTCGACCTCGAGGGCGTGCTGGTGCCCGAGATCTGGATCAACGTCGCCGAGCGCACCGGCATCGCCGCGCTCCGGCGCACGACGCGCGACGAGCCCGACTACGACGAGCTGATGCGCGGCCGGCTCGCCATCCTGGACGAGCACCGTCTCGGCCTGCCCGACATCCAGGCCGTGATCGGGAGCATGGAGCCGCTCGACGGCGCGCTCGAGTTCCTGGCCTGGCTGCGGAGCCGCACCCAGGTCATCATCCTGTCGGACACCTTCGTCCAGTTCGCGCAGCCGCTGCTCGGCAAGCTCGGCTGGCCGACGCTGTTCTGCAACTCGCTCGAGGTCGAGGGCACGGGACGCATCGCGGGCTATCGGCTGCGGATCGCCGACGGCAAGCGCCGCGCGGTCGAGGCCCTGCGCGCGCTCAACTTCCGCGTCGTCGCCGCCGGCGACTCCTACAACGACACGACGATGCTGGGCGCCGCCGACGCGGGCATCCTCTTCCGGCCGCCCGCGAACGTCATCACCGACTTCCCGCAGTTTCCCGTGACGCGGACCTACGCCGAGCTGGCGGCGGCGATCGTGCGGCACGGCGGCGGCGAGATCGTGGCGTAGCAGAGCGGAGTGCCGGCTCTGGCGCGACGATCCCGGGCGCCGGTCGCCGTCGCGGTGGCACTCCTCGCCGCCGCCTGCTTCTGGCCGAGCATCCGGCTCGGGCTGGAATGGGTCGATCAGGGGCACATCGTCTATCCCATCTGGCTGGTCGCTCGCGGCGCGCTGCCCTATCGCGACTTCCACCAGCTCTACGGCCCCTCGCTCTTCTTCCTGAACGGCGCCCTGATGCGCTGGTTCGGCGAGGACCTGCTGGTGCTCCGCCTGGGCCTCCTCGCCGTGAAGGTCGCCCTGGCGGTTCTCGTCTTCCTGCTCTCCGGCAGGGTCGCGCGTCCGGCGATCGCGCTCGCCGTGACCGCGTGGCTGGTTGCCGTGTGGTGCTCCCCGCTGTGGCTGTTCTGGGCGCCCTACGGCGTGCACTACACCCTCGTCCTCGGTCTCGCCGGTGTGGCGATCCTGCTCGGCCCGTCCGCGCCCGTGCTGCGCGCGCTCGCCGCCGGGCTGTGCTTCGGCGCGGCCGCGACCTTCAAGCAGACGACGGGTCTGCTCGGCGCGGTGGGCGTCGCGGTGGCGCTGACGTCGGCGGGCGCAGAGGGCGGAGAGACGGATACGCTCGCCGGTCCCGCGCGCTTGCTCCGCCTGGCGATCGTCGTCGCGGCGGCGCTCCTGGCGCTCGCCTATCCCGCCGGCGGGCGCGGGGCGGTCCGCGGGATCTGGACCATGGCGCTGCTCGCCGCACCGCCCGTGCTCGCGCTGATCGCGGAGACGATGCGTGACCGCGGCAGCGAGCGCAGCCTGCGGGGCGGCCGCGGCCGGATCGCCCGGGTCCTGGCGTTCGGACTCGGCTTCGCCCTTCCGCTCGCCGCGTTCGCGGCGCTGTACGCGAGCCGGGGCGCGCTCGGCGACCTGATCCACGACACGCTGCTCGGCCTGCCCCAGCGCATCGACTGGTTCGTTCCCTTCGAGCGGCCCGCCACCTCGACCCTCGTGTTCGGCGCGGCCCTCGTCGCGGGCGCCGGCGCACTCGCGGCGCCGGCCGGACGCGCGCGCACCGCGCTGCTCGGACTCGCGACGCTCGCGGTGGCGCTGATCGTCGGCGCGGTGCTGACGCGCGCACCCTGGGGCATCGTCGCGTGGCAGGTCTCGGACTACCTGCCCGCGGCGCTGGTCTGGGTGTCGGCACCGCTGGCGCTGCGCCGGGGCGCGACGGCTCCCCGGCTCCTCTGGTGGTACGGCGCATTCACCTTCCTCTCGCTCTATCCGGCGGCCGACGTGCCGCACGGCCTGATGATCCTGCCGGTGGTGGTCCCGCTCCTCGCGCTCGTGCTCGAGCGCGCCCAGGTGGCCGCGGGAGAGGGCTGGCCGCCGCGACTGCTCGCCGCCGCACTGACCGGGCTGCCGCTGCTCATGCCCGCGGAGCAGGCGGTCGGGTTCCTCGCCGCGAGCGTCGCGTCGCGCCCGGCCGGCGTACTCACGTTCGCGCGCGCGTGCGGCATCTGGGGCGGTGACGCGCGCTCCGGCGAGATGCGCGAGGTGCTGGCGGCGCTCGACCGGACGGCGCCGCCGGGCGCCCCGGTGCTCGTGCTGCCGAGCGCGCAGCTCCTCTACTTCCTCGCCGACCGGCCGTCGCCACTGCCGCGGGCGGAGATGGTCCTCTACCTCCTGACCGCCGGCCTGCTGCATCCCGACGACGCGCGCGCGCTGGCGCCGGAAGACGACCTGCTCGCCCGCCTCCGGGCGGCCCCGCCGGTCATCGTCCGCGGCGACGGCGACGACTGGCGGCGGATCGCAGCGACCTATCCCGCGCTCGCGACGTGGATCGACGCCAGCTACGCCCCGGTCGCCCGCGTGGGCACGCGCGAGATCCTGCGGCCGCGGGGCTGAGCGCGCCCTGGAGCCGGTCACGACGGCAGCGGTCGCCCGAGCACGATGCAGCGCACCCAGTAGCGCAGCAGGCAGGAGAGCAGCTTCGCCGTCTCGGGGATGTGACGCATCTTCGAGCGTCCGGCGGCACGCGGCCGGTACTCGACCGGCACGTCGTGGATGCGATGCCCGGCGAGCGTGATGAGCACGGCCAGCTCGGCGGCGTGCTCGAATCCCGGCTGCCGCAGCTGGGCGAGCGGCAGCGCGCCGCGCCGCAGGCCCTTCATGCCCGTGTACACGTCGGTCGTGTGCTGGCGGTAGAGGACGTCGAAGAGCGCGCTCGCCATGCGGTTGCCGAGCCGGCGCACCACGGGCATGGCGGGCGGCCGGGGTCCGAGGAAGCGAGACCCGTAGACGACCGGGTGCTCGCGCAGCGCGCGCACGATGTCCGGGATCGCCTCGGGCGGATACTCGAGGTCCGCGTCGGCGATCACCACCAGCTCGCCATCCGACGCCGCGATGCCGTCGCGGATCGAGGCGCCGTAGCCTTCGTTGCGGGCGTGGCGGATCAGGCGGCCGCCCCGGCGCTCGATGCGGCTCACGGTGCCGTCCGTCGAGGCGTTGTCGACGAAGAGGAGCGCGTCGGCGTAGCCCAATCGGGCGACCCGGTCGTAGAACTCGTCGATCGCCGCTTCCTCGTCGAGCACGGGGACGATGATGTCGAGCGGCCGGCTCACGCGCGCCGGCCGGGGTCGCGGGCTTCGCGCGCGGCCGGCGACTCGAGGGACGGCGGGACGACCGGGCCGACCCGGCCGCGAAGCCAGCGAGCGAGCGCCGTGTCGTCCAGGCGCTTGCGTGCGATGAGCCCGAGGATGCGGCCGAACGTGGCGGGCGTCTGGTAGACGGAGCGCACGTGCGGCTGCTCGACGTCGGGATTCCGGTAGTTGAGCGGGATCTCGACGATGCGCCGGCGGGAGCGCAGCACCTCGATGGCCATCTCCACCAGGACCTCGACGCCGGTCGCCGTGAGCTGCGGGCGGATGGTGCGATACGTCGAGCGCCAGAAGGCGCGGTACCAGCAGCCGAGATCGGTGAAGCGAGGCTCGAAGCGCCACCAGGCGACCTCGAGCAGCTTCGCCAGCAGGATGTGCGACGCCCGGACCACGCCGCGCATGTTGGTGCCCTGCTCGATCATCTGGCGCGTCGTGCGCGTCCCCAGCACGAGATCGGCGTCACGCAGGTAGACCAGCAGCTTGCCGACGTCACGCGGCGAGAACGTGCCGTCGCTGGTGCACAGGACGAGAATGTCGCCGCGCGCGCTGTCGAGGCCGAAGGTGACGAGCGCTCCGGTGGGCAGGTCGGGCGTCGCGGGGGTGGCCAGGCGGATCGTGGGATGGGCCGGCGCGGCCTCGAGCCCGGGCACGGGTCGCCGTGCGACCACCAGCACCTCGTCGAGCGACTCGTCGCCGGCGAACTCCAGGATCGGCGCCAGGGTCGCTGCGTTCGCGTCGTCGACCACGTAGACCAGGCTGACGGTCCGGGTGGCGAAGGTGGCGTCACGGGCGAGCGCGTTGGCCAGGTTCAAGTCGTCGCGCGAGTTGACGTTCACGTAGCGCCCGCGGAGGACGAAGGGCAGCACGGGGAGGCCGTCGTGGCAGAGCCCGCCCAGCCACGACGTCCAGTCGCGCGGGCCGTCGTCGGGGCGCGGCTCGAAGGCGCGCCGGAGCCGCTCCAGCACCTCGGGCGCCAGCAGGTAGGTCCCCGTCCCCATGCGCGTCCCGTGCACCACCCGCGGCTTCTCCTCGAGGTCGACGATGCGGCCGCCCTGGACGCTGGCGACGTAGTTCTTGCGGATCTGCTTCGCGGACTCGCTCTCGATGATGCCGCAGACCGCCGCCGCGGCACGCAGGTCGGGCGCGAGCAGATCGCGATGGTTCGAGCCGATGTAGCACTCGTCCGCCAGGATCATGCAGCAGGGACCGTCGATCGTGCGCGCGCCCAGGTAGACGGAGTAGGGCAGGTTCAGCTCGATGCGGTCGTTGGTGACGTAGCGGATGGCGACGCCGAGCTGGCGGCCGTCGCCGAGGTGCTCCCGGATCACCTCGCCGCGATAGCCGACCACCACCACGATCTCGCGCACGTCGAGCTGGTCGCGCAGCAGCTCGACGTTGCGCTGGACGAGGGGGACGCCGTCGACCTCGAGCATCGACTTGGGCACCCAGCGCGTGTACGGGTACGCCCGGACTCCCCTTCCTGCGGCGGGAATCAGGCCAACGAGTTCTGCCGACATCGCCGCACGAGGCCCCGCCGTCGTCGAGACCGGCGATCGGGTGCGCTCGGCTTAGCACCCGCTCCTCCGGGACGTCAACGCGCGCCTCGTGCGGGTGCACCGGCCTCGACACGTCAACGCGTCCCGTCGCGTCGGACGCCCGGTCGAGCTCAGCGCCGGCAGACGAGATTCTTGCCGCCGCCGAGCGGCGAGCAGATCGGCGCGAAGGCGGTCCAGCAGTCGTCCCCCACTCGCAGGGTGACGCCGAGGTGGTCGGCGTTCGCCGCCGACAGATCGAGCGCGCGCGCCTTCGCCTTGAACGCGAAGAGGTCACCCTTGCGGGTGAGCTTGAGGGCCTTGATGCCGCTCGCGCTGACCGGCCTGGGCGGGCGCCACCGCCAGCTCTCGCGCAGGCCGCCGCCGCGGCGCGACCAGTACGGGCCGGCCACCGCCGGGTCGAGGGAGAGCCGCAGGATCTCGCCGTCGTGATCGGCGAGCCGGAGCTCGACCGCTTCCGACTCGGGGTGGATGATCGCTCCTTCCAGGTCACGCACGTCGAGCAGGTCGAGACGGTCGTCTCCCGCCGGCGGGAGGAGCGCCGACAGCTTTGCCCGATGCACCATCCCGGTCGGGTGGTCGTCGAGACCGGGACAGAGATCGCACGCGTCGCCCACGCCATCACCGTCGGCGTCGGCCTGGTCGGCATCCGGGTCGGCGGGGCAGACGTCGCACAGGTCGGGACAGCCGTCACCGTCGTTGTCGGCGACCCCGCAGCCCGCCGGCAGGGTCGTGCACGCGGCACCCGCCAGGCGGACCAGGACGAACAGCAGGACGACGCCGAGCCCCCGACCGGTCATGGTGCCGACCCTACCCCGGGGGCCGGCTGGCGGTCGAGGGAAATCGCGCGGCCTCAGCCGCGGCCGAACGGATCGTCGATCGCGAAGCGCCAGCTGCCGTCCGCCTGACGACGCACGACCTCGACGGACTGGCCGCCCGCCTCGACGCGTGCGCCGTCGGGATCGGTGTAGTGGCCGTTCCAGTTTCCGTAGAGCACCGCGAGGTCGTCGCCCGCGCGCAGCACCTGGGCGACCGTCAGGGTGAGCTGCGCCTTCTGGGCGATCAGGCCGCCCAGCGCCTCCCGGATCGCCGCCCGGCCCACGGACGGCTCGCCCGGGGCCATCAGCAGCGTGGCGCCGGGCTCGTAGAGATCGGCCAGCGCGTCGAGATCGCCAGCATTCAGATGGCGCTCGAACAACGCGTCGCACTCCTCGGGTGTGCGTGCAGGCATCGCGTTCCTCCTCCTCTCTGCGACGTTGGTAGCAGAGCCGACGTTCGCCGGCCACCACGGGTGGGATCGTGATCGTACGAACGGCCACCGCCGTCGTGGGCGCGCGCAACGCCTTGCAGCCCGGTCAGGCGCACGCGCAATCCGGTTGTAGATTCACCGCGGGATTCACGGCGGTTTCCGTTGACACGCCTTGCGGTACGTTTCCTGCTCTTGCCAGGGCGACTCGTTCCAGGATCGATCCGTTCGGCAGGGGGAGGGAGAACACATGCGGGCTCCTAGGGGTCGGGTCTGCCTCGTGCTCGCGGCAGCGCTGCTGTGCGTCGCCGCCGCAGCGCGGCGATCGGATGCAGGTCCGCCGCTCAGGCGTGACCTGAGCGCGTACCTGTTCTTCGGCCTGCGCAGCGCCGGGCTCAAGAACATGACCGTGACCGGCGCCTGCAACTCCGGCGTCGACTGCGCGCAGCCGAATCCGAACAGCGACTGCGGAGTGATCACCCACGAAGACCCCGACTATGCCGACGGGAGCCAGATCGCCGGCGATCGCGCGCGCTTCACGACGGGCGGCGGGATCATCTTCCAGCTCTTCAGCAATTCGCCGACGGGGCTGGAGAACGTCTTCCTCAACTCGCCGCCGGTCGAGCCGCTGACCCCGCTGCCGATCCTCGGTGACGCGGACGCCGATGGCGTCCCGAGCTGCAGCATCGCCAGCGGCTCGTGTGCCATCGACACGGGCGATCTGGCGGCCGCGTGCGGATTCGCCGTCCCGTTCCCGGCCTGCGATCCCTCCCGCCCGGTCACCGTCACCGCGCTCGGCGATTGCCCGTTCGACGATCAGTCGCCGGGAAACCAGCGCTGTGACCTGCCGCCCGGCGTGTACGGCGCTCTCGAGGTCAAGGACAAGAGCCTGCTCACGTTCACCGGCGGCTCCTACGTCTTCTGCGACTTCCAGTTCGGCAAGGCGACCGAGACGCTGGCCGATGCCAGCACGATCATCGCCGTGAACGGCGCCGTGGCGATCAGCAACGACTCCAACTTCGGTCCCGCGGCCGGACAGAACTGCGGGCAGATCAAGGTGAACGTCGCCGGCCCCGGCGACTTCAGCTTCGGCCGCCAGGCCGCCATCAACGCCTACTTCTGCGCGCCCGAGCGCACCATGCTGCTCGGCCACGACAACAACCTCACCGGCCACTTCTTCGGGAACGTGATCAGCGCCGACTCGAACAACCGCGGCTTCTGCTGCCTGGCCGAGCCCAAAGCGCTGTGCTCGGGGTTCGACAGCTTCGTGCCGGTGACGGCCGGCGTGGGCGCGACGGTCACGCTGTTCTCGACCTGCAGCCTTGCGCCGGTGACCGAGGTGCGCATCTGCGGGATCGCCGCACCGATCGTGTCGCAGGCCGACGACAAGCTCGAGGCGACCATCCCGGCGGGCGCGTCCGGTGCTTGCCAGGTCCAGGTGATCAGCCCGGCGGGAATCTTCACCGGCGCCGCCACCCTGACGGTGAGCTGACGTGGCAACCCGGAAGGAGAGTCGCGTGATGCCCTCCCACCAGTCCGTCGTGAGGTGGTCCGTTGCGCTGGCCGTCACCGCGGCGCTCCTCGCCGTCGTGCCGAGCGCGTCGGCGCAGCCGCTCCGGCGCGATCTGTCGTCGTACCTGCTCCTCACCATGAAGCGGGCGTCGCTCAAGAACCTGCGCATCGGCAGCCCGTGCAACGTCGGCGTGAACTGCGGCTCGCCGACGCCCAAGTCGAAGTGCGGCGTGCTCGCGCTCGGCAACGTCACCGGCGTCGACGGCGGTCAGGTGGTGGGCGACCAGGTCTTCCTGCGCAGGCCGGGCAGCAAGCTCTGGGAGCTCTTCCGCAACAACGACTCGCCGCTCGACAACGTCCAGCTGGTCGCGCCCGCGCCCAACCCGCAGTCGTTCGTGCCGCCGGTCGTCCCGGGGACGTGCGACGACACGTGCACGCCGAACTACGCCGAGATGGAGAGGGCCTGCGGCTTCCCCGATCCCTTCCCGGCGTGCGATCCGACCAAGGACGTGAAGGTCGTGCGCGGCGGCGACTGCGCGCCGTTCGACACCGTGCCCGGCAACCAGCAGTGCGACCTGCCGGTGGGCGCCTACGGACGGCTCGCGATGGAGGACGGCTCCCGGCTGAACCTCGAGCCCGGCGTCTACGTGACGTGTCTCTTCAAGGCCGGCCAGGACACCACCACGACCGCACACGGCACCACCATCTTGATCCCCGGCGACGCGCCGGCGAAGAGCGCACTGCGGGTGAACAACGGCTCCAACCTGGGAGCGGACTGCGGCGACCTGCGCTTCCTGATCGGCGGCGTCACCAAGATCGCGTTCGGGCGCGGGGGGCTGGTCGCGGCGGAGGTGTGCGCGCCGCAGTCGAAGATCTCGCTCGGGCACAACAACATCCTGATCGGACAGTTCGTGGCCGACTCCGTCAGCGCCGACCTGAACAACTTCGGCCGCTGCTGCGGAGGGACGTGCGCCTGCTACAACGAGCTCACGCCCTCGAGCGCGCATCCGGGCACCGTCGTGACGGGCACGAGCAACTGCGACCTCACCGCCCTCACCGGGGTCTCCGTGTGCGGCATCCCCGCCAACGTCGTCTCGGTGACGCCGACCGAGGTGCGATTCGAGGTCCCGCCGGGTGCGAGCGGCGCGTGCCCGGTCGAGTTCGTCAGCCCGGCGGGCACCTTCGTCGGCAACATCACCCTGACGGTGGGCTGAGACTTCCTTCCCGCCGCGGCGCGATTGGCCGAACGGCGCTCGCGTGCGCGGGTCGGACCGGCAGCACCGTCGGCGTTGGCGGTCCGCCGGGGCCCAGGGATGCCGCTTGTGACCTGATGACCATCATGTCATCTTGACCAACATGGCGAGGACCCCGACGGCGAAGGCGCTCAGCGTCGCAGAGGCGAAGCGGCGGTTCTCCGACGTGCTCGGCGCCGTGAAGCACAGGGGGGAGCGCGTGGTCGTGGAACGCCGCGGCCGGCCGATCGCGGCCATCGTGCCGCTCGACGACCTCGCGCGGCTCGAAGGCGATGTTCAGCGCGGCTTCCTCGCCCTGGTGGGAGCCTTCGGCGATGTCCCCGCGTTCCCTCGGGTTCTCGATGACATCGTCCGGACCCGGCGGCTGCAGCGCAGCCGCCCGGCGCCGAAGCTGGGTAGACGGTGATCGTGCTCGACACGGACGCGGTGAGCGAGCTCATGCGTCCACGTCCTTCGGCGCGCCTGGTCAGCCGTCTCGAGCGATGGTCTCCGGCCGAGCAGGCCACGACGGCGATCACCCTCGGTGAGATCGCCTATGGCGCCCGCCGGGCCGAACGGCCCTCGCTGTACGACCGCGCGATCGGCCTGCTGGGCGGGGTGCGGATCCTGGACTTCGATCGAGCGGCCGCCGAGCGCTACGGCGAGATCCGGACTGCGCTCGAACGGGCAGGTGTGCGGCTGGCCGATCCGGACCTCCGGATCGCGGCCATCGCCGTGGCCTCCGATGGCCTGCTCGTCACCGGGAATCTCCGGCACTTTGCGCGAGTTCCGGGCCTGCGGGCCGAGGACTGGGTTCACGGCTGAGCAACCGCGGCAGCCGAGCGGATCTCCGGATTCGAGCACACGTCCCGTGTGCTCGACGAGGTCAGGGTATGACCGGGAGCTGCCAAGGGGATCAGGCTTGACTGTCGCGATCGGTCCGTCTATCGCGTCGCTTCGGGTCGTGAGGGCGCTCAGCCCTATGCCGGTCATCTCGGTCGAGAGGAGCGGAACCCATGGCGCAGACGCCTGATGCCCTGGTGCTCGACGTGCTGGCTTCCTACGAAGCCGAGCTTGGCGAGCGTGAGGTCACGTATGGAAAGGTCGTCGTCCTGTCGCTGGGCGGGCGCATCCGCGGGGAAGAGCCGGTTCCCCAAGGTTCGGTCGTCGCGTACGTGGCACGCCGTGGAAATCCCGTGCTCCGCACGCTCGTCGCCGCCGCGCGAAAGGGCGACGTGCGGACGATCGCCAAGATTCATACGGACGCGGGCCGGCGCATCGCCCAGCGTGTGACGGCGCCCTCTCCGAGGCCCAGGCCGCTGGCAGCGGTTCCGGTGCTCGCCGAGCTGCGCTACCGCAGCAAGACGATCGCGCGCGCCGTGATGCCGGATGGTCCCTCGGGCGTCGCCATCCGGATCTTTCCCTACAATGGCGGCAAGCTCTACGACGCGGATTTCCGTCTGGCGCAGTTCAAGCGCGGCGCGAGCGCCGGCGACCTCGAAGCGGTGCTGCTCAAGCGCGGCCCCCAGCTTTCCGCCCTCGAGCGCAGGGTGTTGGCGCAGGTGAGCGGCGACGCCACGGAAAACAACATCTCCGCCGAGCTGGCGTTCGTCGGCGCCATCGTCAACGCGATCGTCAACGCCGGCAAGGCCGTCTACGCCGCGACCAAGGCAGCCGTGAACTGGGCCGTCGATCACAAGGTCGGGTTGCTCTTCGCCGCGCAGGTCGTCACCTGGGCCGTGAGCGTCTTTCCGAAATTCTCGACGATTGCGCGGCAACCCGGAATCTCGGGCGCCGCGGGGCGAGTCCGCCGTGGAGCGTCGGCGCACGAGCTGCTCAAGGCTCGTCGGGAAGCGCTGCTGGGCGAGCTGAACCGGCGCGCCTGACCGGGGGTGGCGACCCACGCTGTCGCGCTCGTGTTCGCCCTCTGGTTCGGCGCGTCCGTGCTGAACCAGCTCGAGGCGACCGGGTATGCCCCGGCCAAGCGCCTGGCTCTCCTCGTCAAGTCGCTCGATCTCTTCTCGCTCATTCCGACCTGGAACTTCTTCGCTCCGAACCCCGGGACGAACGACTACCACCTGCTCTATCGGGAGCGGCTGGATGCCGGCGGGTACGGCGTCTGGAGAGAGGTCCCCTTCCCGAAGCAGTCGGGTCTCCTCAAGGCCGTGTGGAACCCCCGCAAGCGCCGGGCCAAGGTCCTGTCGGACGTCGTGATCAGCCTCGGAAGCGCCGTCGCCGAGGCCCGCCTGACGGCTCTCGGGCGGCTCGCGCCTCGGGCCGATGCAGACACCGGAGCCGGGAGCCGAGGGCAGGACGCCGGCGATCGGCGGCGAGACTACGAAGCTCGCCTCTCCCGGCTGATCTCCGAAGAGCTCCGGCCGCTCAAGCTCTCGATTCCCTACCTGATCGTGCTGAACTATCTGAACGGGCTGCCGCACTCGCCGTTCAGCGACTCGATCCAGTTTCTCTTCGCGCAGACGGCCGGTTTCGATCCCCATGCCGAGCCCGAGATCCTCTACGTCTCCGAGCCGCACGAGCTCGCATCCTAGATCATGAATGCGGTCACGGCGCTGCGCTTCTGTAACGGCCTCGTGCTGGTGGGCGTCGTGCTGACGGCGCTCGAGACGCTGGTCTCACGGCGCGACTATGCGCGCGGGCAGATGCTCGACTGGGAGGTGCTGAAGCATTCCTGGGGGTTTGCTCTGCGGCCTCCGCTCGGCCCCTTGCTCGACCGGGTTCTCGGCTATCCGGGCTTCATCCTCCTGGTCGGGGTTCAGCTGCTCGCGAGCGCGGCAGCGCTCTGGATGCTGCTGCACGGCGGCTGGCCGAGGGGACTCAACTGGGTGGTGTTCGGGCTCGTGCTGCTGTTCAATTTTCGCAGCGGGTACGGTCTGGACGGCGCCGATCAGATGACGGGCAACGTGCTCGGCGCGCTCTGTCTGGCGGGACTCCTGCCGCAAGATCCGGTCGCACTCGGGGCCGCCCTCTGGTTTCTCGGGCTGCAGGCGACGCTCTCCTATCTCACCGCCGGGCTCTACAAGATCGCAGGCAAGGACTGGCGCAGCGGCACGGGCCTGCTCGGTGTGATCAGCACTCGGAGCTATGGGAGCCCTCGACTCTCGGCGTACCTCGAGAGACATCCGAGCCAGGCGCTGGCGGCGGCCTGGAGCGTCATCGCCTTCGAATCGCTTTTCCCGCTCGCCATCCTTGCCGGCCCGAAGTGCGCGCTCGTCTTGCTGGGAATCGGCGTCGCGTTTCACCTCGGCAATGCCGCCGTCATGGGTCTGAACAACTTCGTGTGGGCCTTCACGGCCACCTACCCGGCGGTGCACTACTGCGCCGAACGCATGCAGACGCTGCTTCGCGGCTAGGGACGGCGGGCTGGACGCCGGCCTGCTCGCGGGCGTCGAGCGACGGCTAGCCGGCGCGCGCCAGCTCCCACACCAGCGCTTCCGGCAGCCCCAGGAGCGCGTGCCGGAAGATGTCCGGCGCGAGGGGCATCAGACCGCCCGAAGCCATCGCGACCGCCTTCTCATCCAGGCGTGGCTCGAGGCACCGCCGGACGGTGAGGCCGGCGGCCGTGAAGGCCGCGAAGTAGTCCTCGTGCCGGTGCGCGTAGCTGTGCACGTGGCCCGCCCGGCCGTCCGCGTCGATGAAGAACGCGCTGCCGCCGATCATGAGCTGCAGCGGGTGGAAGTCCGAGATCACGAGCCGCCCGCCGGGGCGCACCACCCGCGCCAGCTCGGCGACCGGGGGGCCGAGGTCCTCGCAATGGGTGAGCGCGAGCGAGCACACCGCGAGATCCACGCTCGCCGTCTCGAGCGGCAGATCGGTGAGGTTGCCGATGCGCAGATCGGCATCCGGCAGCGCCTCGCGGGCGACGTCGAGCATCGCCGCGCTGGCGTCGACGCCGACGACGCGGTGGCCGCGGGCGTGCAGGTAGCGCGCGTGGCGGCCGGTGCCGCAGGCCGCGTCGAGCGCGCTTCCGGGCGGCAGCGCGTCGATGAGCGACCGCACGGCGGGCTGCTCGACGCGGATCAGGGGATTGGCGGCGGTGTCGTAGGCTCGCGCCCAGCGCGCGTAGCCCGACTGCACCTCCTCGCCCGGCACGTCGAGCCGCATCGCGAGCGGCGGCGCGTCGGGATGTGCCAGGAAGCCTGCCAGCTCGTCGAAGCGCGCGGCCGCGACGTCCGGCGCCCCGAGCCAGTTCCGCAGGATGGACAGTCCGGCCATCCCGACGAGGAAGTTTCCGACGCTCGCCTGCCCCATGTCGCTGTGTCGCACGCCCGAGGAATCGTCTCAAGGCGCTGGCATCGACGAGAAAGTGCGTTGACAGGAACCCGTGGCGGGCGGATTGGAGGCTGGTGCGCATCCTGCTCCTCGCCATGCCGGACACGGCATCGTCGCTGGATGCCGTGATGAAGTTCCCGAACCTCGGGCTGTGCTCGCTCGCGGCCCAGGTGCCCGAGCACGACGTGCGCATTCTCGACCTCGTCCTGCGGCCGCGTGGCGTGCGCGCGCGCGTCCTCGACGAGCTGCGGCGCTTCCAGCCCGACCTGGTCGGCTACTCGGCCATGTCGTTCCAGTACGAGACCGCGCGGACGCTGGCCGCCGCGGTGCGCGCCGCGGCGCCGCACGCCGTGCACGTGCTGGGCGGCTACCACGCCACGGTGGTCGCCGACGAGGTCGCGGCTCGCGACGGCGATCGCTTCGATTTCGTCGTGCGCGGCGAGGGCGAGATCGCGTTCCGCCAGCTGGTGGACGGGCTGGCGGGCGCGACGCTCGATCCGGAGCGGATTCCCGGGCTGTCGTGGCGGAGCCCGGCCGGCTGGCGTCACAACCCCGACGGAGCGCTCCTCGCGCTCGATTCGCTGCCGCTGCCGCGGCGCGAGGCCCGCACGCTCGACGGAGCCTTCTACTTCGACCGCAGCTTCGACGTCGCGGAGACCTCGCGCGGCTGCCCGCTCCCGTGCACCTTCTGCTCGATCCGCCGCATGTACGGGCGCACCTTCCGGCGCTTTCCTCTCCCGCGCGTCCTCGCCGACCTGCGCGTCCTCGACCGCCGCGGCGTGCGCGGCGTCTTCTTCGTGGACGACAACATCACGATCGACGTGTCGCGGTTCAAGGAGCTGTGCGAGGAGATCGCCGCCGCCGGGCTGTCACACCTGCGCTACATCGTGCAGGCGTCGGTACACGGCATCGCCAAGGATCCGACCCTGGCGCCCGCGATGGCACGCGCCGGCTTCGACACCGTCTTCATGGGCATCGAGAACGCCGAGGATGCCAACGTCGAGGCCCTCGACATCGCCCCGAAGCGCGGCCGGCGCGAGGACGAGACGCCACGCGCCGTGCGCCTGCTGCAGGACAGCGGCATCAAGGCCGTGGGCGGCTTCATCGTGGGCAATCCCGGCGACGACCGGGCGGCGATCGCGCGCACCTTCCGCTATGCCAGCCGGCTCGGCCTCGACTTCCCGATCGTGCAGGCCCTCACGCCCTATCCCCGGACCGAGATGCGGGACGCGCTGGTGGCGGAAGGGCTGGTGACCAACCCGGACGACCTGACGCGCTACAACGGCTACATGGTGAACGTGCGCACGCGGCATCTCTCGAGCGCGGCGATCGCGCGCGCCATGGTCTGGGAAGGCGCGAAGCTCTACCTGGACCCGCGCGCCGCGCTCCGGAGCCGCTTCGTGCGCGACTACCCCGCCTTTCGTGGCGCCATGCTGCGCAACAACCTCGCGCTCTTCGGCGGGCTGCGGAACCGGATGTTCCACTCGACGCACACGCTGTGACCGGCGATCGCGTGCGTGCTGGCCTGGTGCTGGCGCTGCTCGCCGCGGCGCCCGCCGGGACGAGCGCCGACTGGAATCCGCCGCTCCGGTTGAAGCCGCTCATCCTGCACCTCGAGGGGACGATGGCGGCCGACCGGCAGGCCGCCGAGCGCTTCGGCTTCGCGGCGGTGTCCTTCGGCATCAAGGGCCAGGATCCCCGCCTCCGCTGCTGGCTCGGGGTCGACGTGGCCTACCCGCTCGGCGACTATCCCGTCCTGGGCAAGGACATCCTCGAGGACGTCCGCATGTACGACCCGAACTTCTTCGCCGTGGGCACGCCGGATCTGGTCACGAAGCTGATGGACGTCCGCCCCGGGACCCGCGTCGTGCTCGAAGCGCTGGCCGACCGCGCCTCGCGGACCTTCTACCTGCGTCACGTCGACCTCGTCGAGCCCAGGACCTGACCTCGGCTTCCCAGCGGCGGCACTCCGGTGCTACCTCTGGCGGGAACGGCGATGGCGATCGATCTTCCCCTCGGCACGCGCTTCACGCTCGGTGCCAGCATCACGCCCGAGCAGCGCGCGTTCCTCCGCGAGCACGGGTTCCTGCTGTTCTCGCGCGTCGCCACGCCCGACGAGGTGGCGATGCTCGCCTCCGAGATGGAGCGCATCGAGGCGCGCTGGCTCGCCGAGGGGCGTTCGCGGGTGTTCGGCATCCCGCTCTTCTTCGGCACCGACGAGCAGGGTCGTCCGTTCCTGCAGCGCCTGGCCTTCACCTCGGTCTTCTCGGAGAAGGTGCACGCCTTCGTGCGCGACCCGCGCTTCACGCCCATCCTCGGGCTCATCGGCGAGGGCGCGCGTGTCGGCGACCAGGAGAAGGACGGCGTCGTCTTCAACCGGTACCTGAACGTTCCCGGCAGCGTGTACCCGAGGCTCGGCTGGCACACGGACGGCCTGCGCGATCTCTTCTACGGCCGCATGCCGCAGGAGCAGCTCAACATCGGGCTGCACCTCGACCGCTGCATGCGTGACAACGGCGGCCTGCGTCTGATTCCCGGCAGCCACCGCCAGGGTTTCTGGTCGATGTGCTTCCGCAAGCCCTACTTCGTCTGGCACCGTGACGATCCGGCGGAAGTCGTGGTCGAGACCGAACCCGGCGACCTCACCGTGCACGACGGCCGCCTCTGGCACCGCGTCGCCCGCTCCCGTTATACCGGCGCCGCCAGCCTGCGGCGGTCGATGTACCTGCCGTACCTGACCGGTCCCTACGAGCCCAAGAGCGAGGACAGCCCGACCCCTGCCTATCACCGGCTGGGCGAGTGGCTTCGCGGACGACGACACGCCCGCCCGGCGAGACAACCGCCTGCGAGTGAGGTACGAGAGCTGCCATGACGCGACCCGTGCGCTTCGGCGTGACCCTTCCCCAGATCAAGCGGACGTGGGCCGAGGCCCGTGAAGCGGCGATCGAGTTCGACCGGCTGGGATTCCATTCCGTGTGGGTGTGCGACCACCTCTACGGCGTGCCGATGCCGTCGCTTCCGATCCTCGAAGGGTGGAGCGAGCTTGCCGCCGTCGCGGCGATCACCGAGCGCGTCGAGCTCGGAACGCTGGTGACGCCGCCGTTCTTCCGCAACCCGGCCGTGCTCGCCAAGCAGGTCGCGACCATCGACCAGATCTCGCGCGGCCGCACCATCGTCGGGCTCGGCAGCGGATGGTTCGCGTCCGAGTACGAGGCCTACGGCGTACCCTTCCCGCCGGTCGGCGAACGGCTGCAAGCGCTGGACGAGACCTGCGAGGTGCTGAAGCGCCTGTGGACCGAGGAGCAGGCGACCTTCGCGGGCAAGCACGCGCGCGTCGACCAGGCCTGGTGCGAGCCCAAGCCGGTGCGGCGGCCGCCGATCCTGATCGGCGGGGGCGGCGAGCGGAAGCTCATGCGGATCGCCGCGAAGCACGCGGACATCTGGAACAACCTGGCGGTCTCGCAGGCCCAGCTCGGCGCCAAGGTCGAGGTGCTGCGGCGGCGCTGCGACGAGGTGCGGCGCGACCCGGCGTCGCTCGAGATCTCGCAGCAGTGCCTGGTGGTGATCGCGGCCGACGAGGCCGGGGCGCGCGACGCGCTCGCCAAGGCGGTGCGCATCTACGGCGGCCACATGGGGGGCGGTCTCGAGGAGCACGGCATCTGGGGCACGCCCGAGCAGGTGATCGAGCGCATCGAGCGCCACCGCCGTCTCGGCTGCACGCTCTTCGTGATGGAGTTCTTCGGCCGCGACACGCGCGAGCCGGCGCGGCTGTTCGCGGAGCAGGTGCTGCCGGCGTTCCGCTGAGACTGAAGTTTGACACCACCAGCGCGCGGGTGTGTAACCGCGAGCCCGAATTCGAATCCGGAGGAGTCCCATGCAGGAAGTCGTCATCCTGTCCGCCGTCCGCAGCCCGATCGGCCGTCGCAAGGGAGGCCTGTCGGGGCTGCACCCGGCCGACCTGCTCGGCGTCGTGCAGCGTGCCGCCGTCGAGCGTGCGCGGATCGACCCCGCGCTGGTCGGCCAGATCGTCGGCGGCTGCGTGTCGCAGGTGGGCGAGCAGTCCTTCAACATCGCCCGCACCGCCTGGCTGGCGCAGGGTCTTCCGCTCGAGGTCCCGGCGACGACCATCGACAGCCAGTGCGGCTCGAGCCAGCAGGCCACGTCTCTCGCCGCCGGCATGATCGGTGCCGGGATCGAGGACGTGGTGCTCGCCTGTGGCGTCGAGATGATGACCCGCGTGCCGCTCGGCTCGAACATGGCCGGTGCGTCGCCGCTGCCGCGCAGCTATCGCGATCACTACGCCTTCGCGTCCCAGTTCCAGGGGGCGGAGATGATCGCCAAGGAGTACGGCATCACGCGGGAGGACACGGACCGCTTCGGGCTGCGCAGCCAGCAGCACGCCATCCAGGCCTGGAAGGAAGGACGCTTCGAGCGCGAGATCGTCCCGATCCCGGCACCGGTGCTCGACGACGAGGGCAAGCCGACGGGCGAGATGCGGACCGTGACACGCGACGAGGGCCTGCGCGAGACGTCGCTCGAGAAGCTCGCACAGCTGAAGCCCGTCGAGCCGGACGGCATCCACACCGCCGGGACGTCGTCGCAGGTGTCGGATGGCGCGGCGGCGGTGCTGCTGGCGTCGCCGGCGCACGCGAAGGAGCTCGGGCTGAAGCCGCGAGCACGCATCGTGACCACGACGCTGGTCGGCGTCGATCCGGTGACCATGCTGAAGGGTCCGATCCCGAGCACCCGGAAGGTGCTCCGGCAGACGGGCCTCTCGATGCGCGACATGGACGTCTCCGAGGTGAACGAGGCCTTCGCGTCGGTCGTGCTGGCGTGGGAGAAGGAGCTCCAGCCCAATCCCGAGCGCGTCAATCCCAACGGCGGCGCCATCGCGCTCGGACATCCGACCGGATGCACGGGCGCGCGGCTCATCACCACCGCGCTGCACGAGCTCGAGCGCACGGGAGGCCGCTACGGCCTCATCGCCATGTGCTGCGGCGGCGGGCTCGGCACCGGGACGATCATCGAGCGACTGTCCTAGACCGGTCTCTCAGGTGCGCGCGCCGCCGAGGCGGTCCAGCGCGACGGCGCACGCGGTGGCGAGGTTGAGCGAGTCGATCCCGGGCCTCATCGGGATGCGCAGGGTCACGTCGGCGGCGGCGAGGGTCGCCGGGCGGAGCCCGTCGCCCTCTGCGCCGACCAGCAGGGCGGCGCGAGCGGGCAGGGGATGCGTGACGCCGAGGGCGGCGACGTCGAGCGCGCCCGCCGTGGTGAGCGCGATGCGGAGGTAGCCCGCCGATCCCAGACGCTCCAGCGTCTGCTCCCACTCGACGATCCGTGCCCACGGGAGCTGGAGCGCCGCTCCGAGTGAGACGCGGATCGTCTTGCGATAGAGCGGATCGCCCGAGCCCGGCGACAGCAGCACGGCGTCGCCGCCGAGCGCGCGCGCGACGCGCAGCACGCCGCCGACGTTGTCGGGGTTGCTGACCTCGTCGAGAAGGATCAGCCGGCGCGGCCCGGCCTCGAGGATCTCTGCAAGGCTGGGCTCCGGTCCCCGCTCGCCAAGGCCGAGACAGCCGCGGTGGAAGTCGAACCCGACGACGGCCTTCAGGACCTCCGGCGGCGCCAGGTACACCGTGACGTCGTCGCGACCGGCGAGGACGTCGGCCAGCTGGTCGGCTGCGTGCCGCGTGAGCAGCAGCGAGCGGGTCCGGAAGCGCCGGCTCGCGAGCAGCTCGCGGACGACCGCCCGCGTCTCCGCCACGAAGAGCCCGTCGTGCCGGCCCCCGACCCGAGCGCGGAGGTGCCGGAAGGCGAGGAGCCGAGGATCCTCGACCGTTTCGATCCGCTCCACGGGCATTCAACCCTCCACCCGAATGGCAGCCGTCATGCGCGATTTCCTTGCCAAGCCGAGGCAGCCTGCGGTACCCCCCTCGTCCAGAGGGGAGGATACCATGCACTTTCGCAATGCCTTGACCGCCGCCGTCCTGCTGCTCGCGGCGGCGACGTCGGTCCGCGCGGCCAGCGTGGACATCGTCCGCGACAAGTGGGGCGTGCCTCACATCTTCGTTCCGGCAACGCTCGGCGGCAAGACGGCGCAGCTGCGGGCGCTCGGCTTCGCCCAGGGCTACGCGACCGCCCAGGACCGCATGGTGCAGCTCGAATTCTTCCGCCGCGCCGGCAAGGGCCGCCTGTCCGAGATCGCGTTCCTCGGGCCGGGCTTTCTGCCCGCCGACATCGCCGCCCGCCGCGACGGCTTCACGGACGCCGAGTACCGCGCCCAGCTGAAGCGTCTGCCGGCGAAGTCGCGGCGAGCGCTGCAGGACTTCACCGACGGCGTCAACCAGTTCCTCACCGAGGTGGCGGCCGATCCGAGCAAGGCACCGATCGAGTTCCCGCTCATCGGCCTCGATCCCGAGCCCTGGGACGTGACCGACTCGCTCGCCATCGCCATGCTCCAGATCCGGCGCTTCGGACAGAACGGCGGCGGTGAGCTCGGCAACGCGCGCCTGCTCCTGGATCTCCTCGACGCGTTTCCGGTGGCGGAGGCGAAGGGCATCTTCAACGATCTCGTCTGGGGTGAGGATCCGACGGCGCCCACGACGATCGATCCGATCGAGCAGACCTTCGCGAGCGATGCGACAGCTCCGCTGAACGACGTGCAGGTCGCGCTCGTGACCGCGCACCGGGCCGCGATCCGTGGAGAGATCATGGCGATGGCGGAGGAGCGCACGATGGTCGCGTCGCTCCTGCGCAGCGTCGGCTGGCCGGCGGAGTATCCCGCGACCGCCAGCAACGCCATGGTGGTCTCGGGCGCGCTCACCGCGAGCGGCTCGCCGATCCTGCTCGGCGGTCCGCAGACGGGCATGGCGCTGCCGAGCTTCTTCTACCAGATCGGCCTGCACGGCGGCGGCTACGATGCCAGCGGCGTGACCGTGCCCGGCGGCACGGGGATCGTGATCGGGCGGACGAAGAACGCGGCCTGGACCATCACCTCCGGCATCACCGACAACACCGACACCTTCATCGAGCAGCTGAACCCGAGCAACCCCAAGCAGTACGTCTACCGCGGCGGCTTCCGTGACATGACCTGCCGCAGCGAGACGTTCCTGCCGGCGGGACAGCCGCCGCAGACCATCGAGTTCTGCCGCACGGTGCACGGCCCGGTCATCGCGAGCTATCCCTCGGAGGGCATCGCGTTCTCGCAGCAGCTCTACTTCTTCGGCAAGGAGGGCGACAGCGCCACCCGGCTGCTGAGCCTCGGCTTCGCAACGAACCTGAAGCGCTTCCAGCGCACGCTCGACAAGGTGCAGGCGTCGCTCAACCTCATGTACGCGGACAACTCGAAGAACATCGCCTACTTCCATCGTGGCGTCCTGCCGCGGCGGCGGAACACGGTGGACCCGCGCCTGCCGCTGCCCGGCACCGGCGAGGCGGAGACGCTGAAGCTCACCCAGGGCCGGCACATGCCAACCACGATCAATCCGCCCCTCGGCTACATCGCGCAGTGGAACAACAAGCCCATCAAGGGCTGGCCCGCGGACGACCAGCGCGAGCTGTGGGGCGGCGTCGACCGGGTCCACGTCCTGCTGGATCTGCTGGCGGCGGCCAAGGCGACGCATCAGATCACCGCGGCCGACGTCAAGGGCTACATGAAGACCGCCGCCACGACCGACATCTTCGCGGCGCGCATCCTCCCGTTCCTGCGCGCGGCCGTGGACGCCCTGCCGCCCGCGACGCCCGACCTGGCGCAGCTCGACGCCGCGACCGACCTGATCGGGGACTGGCTCACCGCCGGCACGCCTCTCGTGGCGGACGGCTCGGGGAAGATCCCGTACCCCGGCGCGACCATCTACCGTGCCTGGCGGACGCAGGTGCAGCACGACACCTTCGACGACGAGCTCGACGGGAACAACCGGCTTCCCGACTACACCGTCACGCGCACGGGCGGGGACAACCAGGACAGCTCGGCCGACCTCTTCAGCATCGACGCGCTCTTCGTACGCGCGCTCGAGTATCCGGCGGCGGCGTTCCCGACCAGCCGGGACTACTTCCAGGACGTCGTCCACGCGACCAATCCGGGACGCGATGCGACCCTGATTGCGTCGCTGCGCGCCGCCATCACGAAGCTCACCACGGACTACGGTACCACCGACCCGACGCAGTGGCTGACGCCGAAGATCACGGTGCAGTTCGACACCACCTCGGCCGCGCCGTTCCTCTACGGCCAGACCATCATCGAGCGCGAGGACCGCGGGACCATGAACGAGGTCATCGAGCTGGCACCCACGCTGGCGGCGGAGATCATCGTGCCGCCGGGCGAGACCGGCCACATTCCCGTGACGGCCATGAGCGAGCCGCCGCACCTGCGGGATCAGGTTCCGGTCTACGAGAGCTTCCAGTACCACTCGCTGCCGTTCACGCCGGGCGAGCTCGAGGGGCCGACGACCACCCAGACCATCACCGTCCCGTGACCCCGCACGGCCGGGCGGTGCATGCCGCCCGGCCGCGCCTCCAGGTTGCGCGCCACGGCGCCATCCCGCAGAAGAACGTCTCACCATGCCCGATGGCTTCTGGCACGCCGTCCTCGATCCCAGCGCCCCGCTTCCCGCGGGGTGGCCGATGGGTGCGCTGGGCGCGTTCATGCTCTTCTGCGTCCCGATCGGCGGCGGCATCCCTGCGGGCGTGCTGATGGCGCGCACGGCGGGCGTGTCGCCGCCCGTGATGGCGGTCCTCTACTTCCTCTCCGACGTCGTGCTGGCGGTCACCTTCGAGCCGTTCCTGCGGATCGCCAGATGGCTCGGCCGCTTCCTGCCGCCGCTCGCGTGGCTCGCCCGGACGATGCGCGCGCTGGCGACACGCAGCGGAGCGTCGGCGAGCGGCGCCAAGGGGCCGCTGGGGCTCATCCTCGTCAGCTTCGGAGTCGATCCGATGACCGGGCGCGCCGCGGCGGCCGCGGCGGGTCACGGCTTCGTTCCTGGCTGGGCCCTCGCCATCGCAGGCGACATGCTCTACTTCGTCGTCCTCATGGCGTCGACGCTGTGGCTCGAGGGCGTGCTCGGCGACCAGCGCCTCACCGTGTTCGCGGTTCTCGTCCTCATGCTCGTCCTGCCATCGCTCGTTCGACGGCTCTCGAACCGCGCAGGATGGACCGGTCAGCCTTCGGAACGGCGTCGAGCGTGACTCGCTCGGCGTCGACGCTCACCGCGCACCGGGTGGCAGCAGGTAGAGCGTCAGGGCGAAGATCAGATACACCATCAGCACGAGGACCCCGACGAACCAGGCGGAGCGTCCGCTGTTGGTCACCAGCGCCGCGGTCATCGTGGCGATGAGCATCATCGCCACCGCGCCCGGCCAGAACTGCAGGGTCATCGGCGTCGGGCCGACGACATAGCTGACAAGCACCAGCACCGGGGCGACGAAGAGCGCGATCTGCGACGCGCTCCCGAGCGCGATCCCCACGCTCAGGTCGAGGCGGTTCTTGCGCGCGGCGGAGAACGCCGCGACCATCTCCGCCGCCCCGCCGACTAGCGCCACCACCACGAACCCGACGAACGCAGGCGTCATCCCGAGCGCCGTGGCAGCCACCTGCACCGATTCGACGAACACCTCGCTCACCAGCGCGACCACCACCGTGACCACCGCCAGCGTGGCCAGCGCGGTGGCGAGCGGCCAGGGCGCCTCGCCGTCCTCCGCGGATGCCGTGCTGGCGAAGAGCTCGCGGTGGGTCTGCAGCGAGAACACCAGACCCAGGCCGTAGGCGGCGATGAGCAACACGGACAGTCCCACGCTGACCTGCCCCGTGAAGGTCGCCCCCGCCACCGAGTCGACGTTCGAGACCGTCGACGGCACCAGCAGCGCGACCGTGGCGAGGAAGAGCATGCTCGCCTGCACGCGAGCGCTGACACGGTTGTACTCCTGCACGTGGTAGCGGAGTCCGCCGATGAGGAACGCCGCGCCGAGCATGAACAGCGTATTGGTGACGATCGCGCCGGCGATGGTCGCCTTCACCAGCGTGTGTTGTCCGGCCCGCAAGGCGGCGAGCGCGATGACGAGCTCGGTCAGGTTCCCCAGCGTGGCGTTGAGCAGACCGCCCACCGTGTCGCCCGTCTTCGCGGCCACGGACTCCGTCGCGTGACTGAGGAGCGCCGCCAGCGGCACGATGGCCAGGACGGACAGCACGAAGAGCAGGGTGGACGCCTCGGGCTCGAGCCGTTGCGCGGCGAACACCACGGGCACGAAGACCAGCAGCCACAGCAGGGGGTCGTGGCGGATCTGCTGCGCGAGAGGGTGCATGACGTCCTCCGGTCGTGCGTAGCCGGGATCGTTCCATGGCGCCAGGGACGTCGCGTCGCCCTGGCTTGACGGCAACGCAGGGGGGCCGTATCGCCTTCCCGAGTCCACGCCAGCGCTGCGACGCGCCTCGTCGAGCGGAGGAGGCATCATGGAACGATCCCGTCGTCTCGTCATGGGGGCGCTGCTCGTGGCGCTGGTCCCCGCGCTTCTCGCCTCGTCGCCCGCGACCGCCACGGAGCACGACGGGCCCGACGAGCGCGCCGCCGCCCGGCTCGATGCCATGGTCGCTGCTCTCTCCAAGGCCACGCGACTGCGAGCCACCATCGACGCGAACTGGGACGTCACGCAGCCGACCGGCGAGAAGATCGAGTTCGGCGAGACGCGCGTCATGACGATCCGCCGCCCGGATCGCGTGCGTGTCGAGACCACGCGGCGGGACGGAACTCGGCGCGTGTTCCTGTTCGACGGCACACAGCTCGCGGTCTTCGACGTCGATCTCAAGGTCTACGCGACGGCGCCCCGGCCCGGCACGCTCGACGCCGCGCTCGACTATCTGACCCAGGACCTGCACATGCGCATGCCGCTCAGCGAGTTGTTCGCCGCCGATCTGCCGAAGACGCTGGCTCCCCTCCGCCACACCGCCCGCTGGGTCGATGCCGACACGATCGCGGGCGTCGCCACGGACCACGTGTTCCTCCGGGGGAACGGCACCGACCTGCAGATGTGGATCGCGAGCCAGGGCGATCCGCTGCCCCGGCGCATCGTGATCACGTACCGCCAGGAGGAAGGTCAGCCGCAGTTCCGCGCGACCTTCACCGAGTGGAACCTGTCACCCGAGGTGCCTGATGGCCTGTTCGCGTTCTCGCCGGCGGAAGGCGCGGAGAAGATCCCGTTCGCGGTACCGGGCGTCGCGACGCCGAGCCCGGCTACCGGCGCCACGCCGGAGAAGGAAGGACCATGAGGGCACGACGTGGACTGGCCCTCGTCGCCGCGCTCGTGGTCACCGTCCTGACCGTGGATGCCTTCGCGCGGGGAGGCGGCGGCGGAGGCAGGGGAGGCGGCGGCGGAGGTAGGGGAGGCGGCGGCTTTGCTCGCGGCGGGGGTGCGAGCCGGGGATCTTTCGGCGGGTCTGGCGGCCGCCCCAACGCGGGCGCCGGATACGGGGGCGGGTATCGTACCGGCGGACCCGCTGCCGGGGGGTCGTTCAGCGGGCGGCCGCCTGGCGGCAGCTACGCGGGTCGGGGCAACTACCCCGCCGGCATGGCCGGAGGAAACGTCCAGCAACGTCCTGCTCCCACCCGCAACACCGGCGGGCTGCGACAGCCCGAGGCCGCACAGCAACGGCAAGCGCAGCGGCAGGACCAGCGCGGCCAGAACCTGGGCCAGCGGCAGGACCAGCGGGATCAGGCCCGCGAGGACTGGCAGAAGTACGGCAAGAACCAACAACAGAATCGGCAGGAGTTCGCCGACGACTACTACGACGACCACGGGAGATACTACGGCGGAGACTATTACGGCGGCTACGCGGGCGCCGTCGCCGCCGGCGCCGCCGTCGGCGCCGTCGCGGGTGCTGCCGCCGCCAAC
This sequence comes from uncultured delta proteobacterium, assembly GCA_963815115.1. Classification (GTDB taxonomy): domain Bacteria; phylum Desulfobacterota; class Binatia; order DP-6; family DP-6; genus CAVQLX01. The sequence goes on from CAWFFN010000012.1 coordinate 316,402, forward strand.
CCGCCGGGCTGGATGCTGGCCTGCACGCCGACGGTGGTCACCGTCGGCACGACGACCTACTACCAATGCGGCTCGGCCTGGTACATGCGGGCGTACCGCAACGGCGAGGTGGCCTACCTCATGAGCAATCCGCCTCCGGGCTACTGAGCGAGCAGAGCCGTTCTTGCCCCGGGCATGCTGACGACCCTCGCCGACGGCTATCGGCGCCATCGCTTCGTCTGGCTCTTCTGCTCGCTCCTCCTCACCATCATCGCCTCGCCCGCGCTCCACGCGATCGCCCCGGGTATCAACGTCGTCGAGCTCCTGCTGGCGGTGAACCTCGTCGCGGTCGTCGCCACCGTCGCGCGCGAGCACGGCATGGGATGGTTGTTCTGGATCGGGGGCGCCTTCCTCGTCCTGCGCTCCGTGGAGGCCGTGAGCGGTATCCCCGCGCTCCTCCCGTTCACTCACGGCCTCTGGCTCGTCGGCTGCCTGCTCGGGATGCTTGCGACCGGCCGCCACGCCCTGCGGAGCGGCTCGGTCGACGCCGAACGCATCTTCGCCGCGCTCGACGCCTACCTCCTTGCGGGCCTGCTGTTCGGCGTGTGCTACTGGCTGGTCGGCCACCTCGACGCCACGGCGTTCAACGAGACCGACCTGTCCCTTGCCCGCGCCACCTACTTGAGCTTCGTGACCATCGCGACGCTCGGGTATGGCGACGTGGTGCCGAAGAGCGAGCTGGCGCAGAGCCTGACGATCGTCGAGGCAGTCGGTGGCCAGATGTACCTCGCCGTCCTGATCGCGCGGCTGGTCAGCCTCTACTCACGGCAGGCGGATACGTGACCACGCCCCGGTGGCGGGAGTGCGGGCAGGCGGCGGGCGGCGCAGGGCGGGTCAGCTCCCAGCGGGGATGCGCCAGAACGGCCGCCGGATCTCCTCGAGCGGTCGGCCCGGCTCGCCCGGCTTGAGTCCGTAGCGGACGAGCGCGACCACGTCCGAGCTCACCGCCGGATCGGAGGTGAAATAGCTGTGCCCGAGGAAGTCGCGCGTTCTCTTTACCTCGATGAAGTCGACGAGATAGGCGAGACGCACGGCCTTCGCGGCCTGCTCCGTGCGGAGCCCCGCCACGTCGACCCGTCCGAGCCGTACGAGGCTCCCGAAGAGGAACTGGGAGAGCGTCAGCGCCTTGTCGTGCGAGGACACGTAGGCCGTGATGCGCACGCCCGGATCGGAGAAGACCTTGCGCGACTGCGGAGCGGCCCCGTAGGCCAGATCGGGATCAGAGACGACGCCGAAGATCTTCGACGCCGCGACGTCGGCGTCGATGTCCGGCGCCAGCAGCACGATGTTCTTCAGCTTGAAGCGGCCGGCGACGGAATCCCCGGAGAGATAGGCCTCGATGTTGAGCTCGCGCACTGCCGACGCGAGCACGTCCGTGCCGCGGCTGTGTGCCATCAGGTGGATGCGCTCGACGCCGGGAGTCTGCGCAATCAGGCGGATGGCCTGCTTCAGATGCTGCACGGCGAACTCGCCGGATTCGCGGTCGACGTTGTAGCCCGCCATGAGCCCGCGCGATCCGCCGGCCGGCCAGCTGAAGATCCCGCATACGAACTCGCGGCCGAAGAAGTGGCAGAGATCGGCCATGCTGAAGGCGGCATCCTCAAAGGTGTTGGCGTAGCCGTGCACGAAGAGGACGACTTCCTTCCGGGGCGCGGCCGCGATGCGCCGCGCCACCTCTGCCTGGAGGCCCGCGGCGGCCCGCTGGTGGGCGTCGACCGTCGCCGGAGACCGCGTGATGCCGCCCGCCACAGGGTCGACGTCGTAGGGGATCGGCGGGAAGCGCCCGAGCTCCCTCACCGCGCCGAGCCGCAGCTCGAGCGGCAGCGCGCGCTTGCTCTCCGTGCTCTGCTGAGCGAGGACAGCCCAGGGGACCTGCTCGCCGATGTCGACCGTGACCGATCCGAACGCCATCGAGCGCGAACGATCGGAGCTGTAGGCGAGCGAACCGTCCGGCGTCATCTCGGGTACGCGGTCCGTGACATAGAGCAGATCGACCGACGTCGTCGGAGGTGGAGGCCCCGTGAAGAGCGGCCGCGCGCCGGCGCCGGTGTAGATCCTCGGAGTCGGCATCAAGCCGGGTCGACCCGCGCACCCCGCGAGCAGGACGGCGGCTCCGAGGACACGAAGGATGCGGGCTCGCTTCAGGGAGTGAGGCACAACGCGGCCTAGAGCCGTCGAGCAATTGGCTGCCAGCAAGGGCAGAAGGTGGAAGCCTCTACTTTTTGCCTTCGGCGAGCACGACACCTATACGATCCTGGACATACTGAGCAACGCCGATATGGCGGCATTCGCAGCCACCACCAGCGCCACCGGAGCGGTGGAGATGGGTGGGCCACTTGACGGGACCGCCGCGAGGCACGGAGATCGTGGAACCGGAGGGCCAACCTTGACTCGCGATCATCGCGACGTATCCCGTGCTACGGCTATCCGGTCGTCCTGCCGGCGCCGGCGGTCCAGCAGCGTACTCTGTAACGCCTACGAGCCAGCACGGAAGTGATCAGCAAATGGGGATTCTGAGTAGCGCAGTCCCGGTGACGATGTTCGTGTTCGTGGTCTCTAGCATGCTGGCAGTGGGGTTGAGTCTCACCGTGGGGCAGATCGTCGTCCCTCTGCGCAATGGCAAGGTGGTCGCCCTCGCACTGCTCGGGAACTTCGTCCTCATGCCACTCGGAGCCTTCGTCGTCGCGAGGGTGCTCTGGCTCGGCGAGTCGCTGCGCGTCGCTCTGCTGTTGCTGAGCACGGCAGCCGGTGCACCCTTTCTCCCCAAGCTGGCGGGAATCGCCAAAGGGAACCTCGCCTTCGCGGTCGGCCTGATGGTGCTGCTGATGGTCCTGACGGTGGGCTACATGCCACTCGTCCTGCCGCTGCTGCTCGAGGGCGTCGCTGTCGATCCCACGAAGATTGCCCGGTCGCTCGTTCTCCTCATGCTGCTGCCTCTGGCCCTGGGGCTTGGAGTCAAAGCGGGCTACGCGCCCGTCGCTGCGCGCGTGCAGCCCTTCCTCGACCGGGTCTCCACGCTGAGCCTCGCCGTCCTGACGGTCCTGATCCTTGCGGCGAACATCAATAACCTGGTGGCGTTGTTCGGCACGCGCGGCCTCTTGGCGAGTATCCTCTTTCTCTGCGTGGGGGCCAGTATCGGCTGGTTTCTCGGCGGGTCAGTCCCGGATACCCGGGGAGTGATGGCACTGGGCACCGCGCAGCGAAATATCGCGGCCGCGCTGGTGGTCGGCGGGCAAAACTTCGACGATCCGCAGGTGGTCGTCATGGTGGTCGTGGTCGCGATTGTCGGCCTGCTCGTCCTGTTTCCGTTCGCGCGCGCGTTGGCCGTGCGGAGCGAGGCGCGCGCACCGTAGCCAGCTACGCAACCGGCGCAACAGATGCGAGGACGGAGACTCCGTGCGAAAGGACCTTGCACGCTCGTGGTTGACCTCGGTTGGTCTGGCCGGAGCCCTTGTCGCATCTGTCGTGCCTGGCCAGGCGCAGGTCAGGGGTGTGTACCCGCTGGGCATGAATGCGACGAACTCCGGGGTCACGCCGGGCGCGGGATTCACCTACGCCAATGCGCTTCTGTTCTACTCTCGCGACCAGGTGAGGGGGGCCAATGGCGAGGTCCTCGCCACCGGGCGGCAGTATGTGCTGATGGACCTGAACACCCTCGTCTGGGTGGGCGACAAGAAGCTTTGGTTCCTGGGGGGTGCGGTCCCTTCCGCCTCGGCTACGCTGCCGGTCGCCAACAACTCGCTTACGTCCAGCGCGCAGGGCGAAATCAGTGGAGGAGGCGGACTGGCGGACTCGTACTATCAGCCGCTCATCCTTGCCTGGAGGGAACCCCGCGCCGACGTCCGGGCCGTCCTCGGGTTCTTGGCGCCCACCGGGAGATTCAAAGCCGGCGCGAGCGACAACGTCGGCTCCGGCTACTGGACTCCCACCATCTCGGCGGGCCAGACGTTCTACCTGACCGCGAACAGAGCGACGGCGCTCTCAGCCTTCCAGATGTACGAATTCCACGGCCGTCAACAGGGAACGAACATCCAACCGGGCCAGACTCTCGACCTCGACTATTCGCTGACGCAGCTTCTCCCGTTGCACGAGAAGTTGCAGCTTCAGCTCGGGATAGTCGGCTACAATCAATGGCAGACCACAGACAAGACGGGGCCAACCATCACGCCGGCACAGGCAGCGGCACGCTACCGGGTCAACGCGCTCGGCGTTGCGGCAAACATGCTCTTGCCCGTGCAGAACGTGAGCGTGGGCTTCAAGTATTTCAAGGAATTCGCGAACCGGTCGACCTTCCAGGGCTACTCGCTGCAGCTCGCGGCCGCGCTGAGCTTCTAGTTGCCGAGTGCGACGAAAAGGAGGACGAACATGGTGACGAAGGGTCCGAACCGCTCCCCGCGTTCTTTGACGCGACAGGGAGCTGGAGGTACGTGCTCACGATGAAAATCGAACCGAAGGCCATGGCGATCCCCAAGTCGACCGATCACCTCGAGAAGGGGCGGTACGGGCCGATTTTCCCGAAGACGCCCGCTTGTTACGGGTTCACCATCGTGGCGACCCTCAAGCCGGGCAGGGCCGACGCGATGCGCGCCTACGGCGAAGCGGTGGTGAAGGCGCTCGACGCAGATCCCCACTACCTCGCTCCCCTCAAGCTCCACTACCTGCGCTGGGTTCTCTTCGACAACGACACGCGGTTCATGTACCAGGGTATCTTCGACACGGACTTCGACAAGTACACCGAAGACGCCGTCATGCTGTTCGGAAAGGCGGGGCTGAACACCGCGTTCGAGAACCTCGAGGGTTTTCCGGACGACTGGAAGACGAATCCGGAGGCGTTCGTCAAGTTCGTTCGTGACCACCAGTGCAACAGCTTCCTGGAGTACGCGGAGTACCCGTACTTCACGAGCGACGAGATCAAGAAGGCCCTGGCGATGAAGGCGGCGTTCACGGAGATGCTCGAACAGATGCAGTAGGGGGCCGTGATGGGCGAAGCGACCACCGCGCGGACGTACAACCAGGACCACGCGTCGCGGAAGTACTCGCGTGGCCACAGGAGGGTGAGCGTCTACGTCGCGTGGAGCTATCCCGCCGAGGCCAACCGGGATCCGACGGTGCTCGACAACCGGTTCTCGACGATGACCGAGGTCCGGCGGGTGTTCTGGCCCGCCTACGAGGAACCTCAATGGTCGGACCCGTCGAGGTTCCAGCAGGGGATCGCCGGGTCGCTCGAGCTGTTCTTCTGGGCTTGGGTGAAGTTCCAGCGTCTCGTCGGAGAGCTCACGGGGAACGTCGTTCCGATGTTCCAGCGCGTGGACCAGGCGGGCTTCGCGTTGCCGCTCGACGAGCGGGTCCTCGCCGACACGGACACCCTGTTCGTCTTCGGTCTCGATCACCTGGTCACCCAGCAGGTGCCGCTTCCGGAGGAGATCGAAGCCGTGCGCGAGTTCCTGGGGCGCGAGGGGACCTGCCTCGTCCTCTGTCCGCACCACGAGGTCGGGCGGTCCGACGACAGGAAGGAACGCGACCTCGAGTACCATCACCACGGCGACGCGCTCGTGCCCCGACAGCAACGGTTCGGCGGGTACACGCGGGCGTTGATGAAGGGACTCGGGATCCCCGTCGAGAACCGGTGGGGGCTTCGTCCTGCCGTCGTCGCCGGGAAGATCGCGCCGCTGACGATCCGGGCGGACCTCGACGAGCGCGGATGGCTCACCGGAGTCCGCAACTTCAACTTCCACATGCACCTGCCGCACTACGCGCTGACGACGGACGACACACGCGCCATCCACGCCCTGGCCCGACAGCCGATCGAGCTGTCCAGGCCGCATCCCTTCACGGAGGCGGGGAACCAGGAGTTCAACGCGCTGGTCTGGATGCCGCCGGGCGACCAAAGGGCCGGCGACGTGCTGGTCGTCGACTCCACCGTGTTCAGCACGCTGTTCGGCAGCGACGCGAGCCTGGAGCGTTTCTGGAAGAACCTTGCCACCCAATAGCGAACTCGAGCTGAACGACATCCAGAGTGGTGTCCTGCGCCCCAGGCCGTCTCCGTACGCGGCGACCTACATCCTGATGCGCATCGACGACCGACGAGCGGGGCGGGAGTTGATGAGGCGCCTCGCGGGTGTCGTGGCCTCGGCCGCTCACACCACGAGCCCGGCGGCGGCCGACACCTGGGTTAGCGTCTCGCTCACGTACCAGGGCCTGCGTGCGCTGGGCGTCCCGCCGGACTCGCTCGACAGCTTCGCGTGGGAGTTCCAGCAGGGTATGGCGGCGCGCGCGAAGGCGCTCGGGGATGTCGGCGAAGCCAGCCCCGAGAACTGGGAACGGCCCCTCGGGACGAACGACGTCCACGTCGTCGTGACGGCGCTCTCGCCGGACCAGCAGGGGCTCGAAGCCGCGATCGGGCGCGCCCGCGCGGCGTTCTCGGACCTCCCGGGTGTCCAGCCGATCTGGCGCCAGGACTGTCATGCGCTGGCGACCGAAAGAGAACCCTTCGGGTTCAGGGACGGGATCGGGCATCCGGCCGTCGAAGGGAGCGGCATCCCCGGGAGCAACTCCAAGGAGGCGCCGTTCAAGGCCGGCGAGTTCGTGCTCGGCTACCTGGACGAGACCGGCGCCCTGCCGCCCATGCCTCGACCGGAGGTCCTGGGTCGCAACGGCACCTACGTGGTGTTCCGCAAGCTGCACCAGCGGGTGGCGGCGTTCCGCCAGTACTTGAAGGAGAACGCGGGCAGCCCCGACGAACAGGAGCTGCTGGCGGCCAAGATGATGGGGCGGTGGCGCAGCGGCGCGCCCCTGGCGCTGAGCCCCGCGCGTGACGACCCGGAGCTGGGTGCTGACAGGACTCGCAACAACGACTTCACGTACTCGGACGACGCGACCGGGTACAAGACGCCTCCCGGGTCGCACGTCCGGCGAGCGAATCCGCGCGATGCGCAGGTGGCCGGTGTGGTCCGGCTGCACCGGATGATCCGCCGGGGGACCGCGTACGGCCCCGAGCTTCCGGAGGGTGCGCTCGAGGACGACGGCGTCGATCGCGGGCTGATGTTCGCATTCGTCGGTGCACATCTCGGGCGGCAGTTCGAGTTCGTCCAATCCGAGTGGATGAATGGCGGAGACTTTCTCGGCCTGGGCGACGTGAAGGATCCGATCGCGGGCGTCCAGGATGCCGCCGGCGCGTACTCCTTCCCGCGGAAGCCGATTCCGAGGATGTTGCGTGGTCTGCCGCAGTTCGTGCTCACACGCGGCGGCGAGTACTGCTTCATGCCATCGCTCCGTGCGCTGCGCTGGCTCGCCGAGCTCGAGACATGACCCCCGACACGGTGGACGTGCTCGTGCTGGGCGGCGGACCGGCTGGTCTGGTTGCTGCGATCCGGGCGGGAGATCTGGGTGCCCGCACCGCCCTGGTGACGCGCGACGCGTTCGGCGGCATGGCCGCCCTCGACGGACCGGTCCCCGTGCGGACGCTCGCCCATGCTGCCCGGCTGGTGCGCGACGCCCGGCAGCTCGGCCGGTATGGCATCGCGGTTTCCGATCCGGTGCTCGACTACCCGCGGCTGCTGGCGCGCGTGCGCGAGGTGGTGGACGACGCGCGCGCCCACGCCGTGTTCCGCCGCCAGGTCGATGCCGCGGGCGTCGCCGTCCACGAGCACGCGGGCATCGCGCGCTTCGCGGACGCGCACACGGTCGAGACCGAGAGCGGATCGCGCTTCCGCGCCGAGAAGATCATCGTCTGCACGGGCGGCGTCAGCCGGCGCCTCGCGGTGCCCGGATTCGAGCTGACCGCGACACACAGCGATGCGTGGGGCCTGACGTCGGCTCCGCCGACGATGCTGGTCATCGGCGCCGGAGCCACCGGCGCCCAGGTCGCGTCGATCTTCAACGCGTTCGGCACGCGGGTCGAGCTCTTCCAGGCGGCCCCCCGCATCCTGCCGAGCGAGGACGAGGACGTGTCCACGGCGGTCGCCGCTGCGTTTCGCGCTGCCGGGATCGCCGTGCACGAGGACTTCGGATCGATCGAGTCCTTCGAGGAGGCGCCGGGCGGCGTGAGGATGAAGTTCTCGAAGGACGGCGTGCGCGGCAGCGCCGAGGCGGCGGTGGTCGTCGTCGCGGTCGGCTGGACGGCGGGCACGGCCGGACTCGCCCTCGCGAAGGCTGGCGTCGACACCGATCCCCGCGGCTTCGTGAGCGTCGACTCCGCGTTGCGCACCACCGCGCCGCACATCTTCGCCGCCGGGGACGTGACCGGTCGTCTGATGCTCGTCCCGCAAGCGATACAGGACGGCTTCGTGGCCGCGACGAATGCCGTGCGCGGGCCCCTGCTGGTGAACGACGACGTGGTGGCGCCGATCGGGAGTTTCACCGAGCCCGAATACGCGCAGGTCGGCATGACCGAGGCGAAGGCGCGTGAGTCGCATGATGTCCTGGTCACGGTCGTGCGGTTCGACGAGACGACGCGCACGATCGTCGACGGACGCACGACGGGGTTCTGCAAGCTGATCATCGACCGCGCGACACACACGATCCTCGGTTGTCACATCGTCGGGGAGCGGGCGGTGGACATCGTGCAGACGGCCGCGATCGCCCTCGCCACGGGCTTGCGCGTGGACGACCTCGCGCGCGTTCCTCTGTCGTTCCCGACCTACACCGGAATCTTGGGTCGCGCCGCGGCGATCTCCGCGCGCGCGCTCGGTCGCGACAGCGGGGAAACCCGATTCGCGGAGTGGATGTAAGCGTTCGCCGGACCGTCGCGGAACTACTTCGATCGCCTCCAGCATCATCGCCTGCTGCGCTACCACAGCCGGCGGCTCGCCGACCTTGGCTACCCGGTCGCTCTCACCCCCTTGCCGCCGCCGGCCAGCGCATCGCCTTCGTAGGATGTCGGTTTCAGGAGCGTGCCTGGACGTCGCCGATCTGGTACACGCCGTGACGCGGCCCGAGTTTCTCGTCCGTCGCGTCGTGCGGTAGGGCACCGGCGACCGGAATGGGATCACGGAGTGAGGCATGCAGGAGGCACGCGGAAGCGGCGAGCGAGACGCCGGCAGGTGCCTGAAGATCGCATATCTCGGCGTGGTGGTAGTGGCCCTCCTCGTACCGCGCGCGGCGCCTGCCATCATCGGGCACTATACGGCCGGGGCGCAGGACGTGCGCGACTTCTTCCTCCCCCCCGAGGAGGGACTCTACTTCGCGCAGTACACCTACTTCTATCAGTCGGACTCGTTCCGGGACCGCAACGGGAACCCGGTGGACCACCTGATCGTCCCACCCCGCCTGCGTCCACCGCGCACGCTGCCGCTCGACGTCAACCTGAACCAGGTCACGCTCTCCCCGTCCATCCTGTGGGCGCCGCACTTCAGCCTGCTCGGCGCCCGGTACGGCGCCGAGATCAGCCTCACTGGTGCCAACGCGAACGTCGCCGCGGCGGTGGAGCAGATCAACAAGGGGACCGAGTTCGGGACGGGGTGGGGCTTCGCCGACCTCTTCGTGCAACCGCTCTGGCTGCAGTGGAGCCTCTGGCGCCTCGACCTCGTGGCGGCCTACGGCTTCTACGCGCCGACGGGACGGTTCTCGCCTGGCGCCACCGACAACATCGGGCTCGGCTTCTGGACGCAGCAGCTGCAGACCGCTGGGGCGTTCAACTTCGACGAGGCACGCACGTTCTCGCTCATCATGGTGGAGACCTGGGAGTTCAACTCCGACGTGCGGCACCAGGACCTCCATCCCGGCAGCCGGTTGTCGTTCAACTGGGCGCTCGACAAGATCTGGCTCGGCGGCATGCTCGAGACCGCCGTGCTGGGCTACGATCAGTGGCAGGTGAGCGAGGACACCGGAGCGGACCAGGTGCGGGCGCTGGCCGGCGTGCTCGATTCGGTGCACGCCGCTGGCCTGGAGCTCGGCATCCCGAAGTGGGGCGTCTCGTTCAAGTACATGCACGAGTTCGAGGCGCGACAGCGCTTCCAGGGCCAGCTAGTGACGTTCACCTTCGGGCTCCCGCTGGACCCCGTCGTCGATCGGGTGAGAGGGCTCGTGCAGTGACGCTCCCATCCGACACCCCGCACACGAGTGTTGTGCCCATTTCACTTCTCGATGTCCTACAATGCCCAGAAAGGAGACGGACATGAGTCGTGCGGATTCCGGGTGAAGCCGAACGACCCGTCCGATTGATGGCGAACACCGATTCCGACGTGTGGCGTCTCACGAGCTTCCCCCGGGCCATCTCACGAGCATGCCCCCAGGGCGTCCCACCGACGCCACGGGTTAGAGGATACCCGCGAGCTGGCCGATCGCGCGCTCATCGCGGTGCCCCGGGGGAAGCACGCATCCTCCTCAGCGCAGAGCACGCGTTCTTCGACGTGGATGGCTCGCTGCGACGTGTCGATCGTCTGGACACCACCAGGTCCCGGTGGGGCTTCGTGCACCGAATATCCTGCCGCGCCAGCGCGTGCACTGGGTCGACGTACCCGTCACCGAGGCGGTCGCCGTGATCACGCGCTGGGGTACGGGCACGAGCAAACTCCTCAAAGCGATGCGCTGAGGACGCCGCGGCCGCCTGTTCGGGGTCAGAGTGGAGCTAGCGGTTCCTCAGAGCAAGGGGGCGATGGGCAGGAACCGCTCGATCGACCGGATGAAGCGCCGCCACGCGCTGGCCGGATCGTGCGGCTCGACGAGCGGCCGCGCGGGCTGCTGGGTGATCCAGGCGACGTCGTCGCGCTTGCCGACGACGTCGGCGATGCGCCAGGCGTTCTCGGGCGCGAAGTCGGTGGCGAAGGCGTCGAGGAACTGCGCCGCCAGCTGTGGGCTCTGCACGACCAGCACGATCTCGGTGTCGAGGTTCATCGAGCGCGGGTCGAGGTTGAACGATCCGATGAACACCGTCTTGCGGTCGAACACCGCCGCCTTTCCGTGCAGCGCCAGGTGCGCCTTGGAGGTGGCCGGGCGCGCGCAGTACAGGTGGCGCGAGGCGGCGTCGGGCTTCATCTCGTAGAGCTCCACGCCCAGATCGACCAGCTCCGGGCGCGAGTTGGCGTAGTGCGCGTTGACCGGAACCTCGTCCGTGGTGGCGAGCGAGTTGGTGAGCATGCGGAGCTGCACGCCGCGCCCGCGCAACGAGCGAACTGCGGGCATCTTCGGGTTCGGCAGCAGGTAGGCGTTCTCGAGGACGAGCTCGTGCTCGGCGTGGTTGGCCAGGTAGGCCATCTTGTTCCAGACCATGCCGGGCGGCGCGTCGGCCGGGTTCGCCACGCTGTTTGGATCGTCGTAGACCAGCTCTGCCGAGCCCCAGACCACCTTGCCGCGGAACTGCTCCAGCCAGGCCAGCGCGGCGTCCCGGTCGTGCGGCAGTGCGTAGGGGAAGGTGGCGCGCTCGGCCGCCACCCGCTCTGAGAAGCGGGCGAGCGCCCGATCCCGCTCCGCCTGCGAGGCCGGCTTCACCAACGAGCTGATCGGATAGGTCCACTGGCTGTTCCAGTAGCGGTCGAAGCCAGCCTCCGCCTCCGACACCACCGGGCCGATCGCCAGGAGGTCGAAGTCGCGATAGCAGATCTCCTTCCCCAGGCCGAAGTATTCGTCCATGAGGTTGCGTCCGCCGACGACCGCCGCCTGGCCGTCGGCGACGAACAGCTTGTTGTGCATGCGGCGGTTGAGCTCTGTGAAGCGCCCCAGGAGCTGCGTTACGCGCATCCTCCCGCGCGAGAACGGGTTGAAGACGCGTACCTCGAAGTTGGGGTGGGCGTCGATCGCCTGGAAGGCGGGGTCGTGGCCGGTGGCCCAATAGTCGTCGATGAGCAGGCGCACGCGCACGCCGCGATCGGCGGCGGCGATCAACCGTTCGAGCAGCACGCGGCCGACCGTGTCGCGACCCCACATGAAATACTGAGCGTCGATGCTCGACTGCGCCGCATCAGCCATCGCCACCCGCGCCTGGATGCCGCCCTCGCCCGTGTTGAAGAGGAGGAAGCCCGACTGGCCCTGGTGCTTCGCCACGGCCGGGGTGATCAGCTCACCGAGCGTCGTATGGCGCGTGTCCACCAGCGCGCTCGACGGCGGACGGCCGACGTTCTTGGGCAGCCCGCACCCGACCACGGCCAGGGTGACGAGGAGCCATCGAAGTTGACGCATAGCTCTGGGGGCGCCCATCTGGTTCCCACCCTAGCCCGGATCATTCATGAAGTGCCAGTCACCCAGGGCGGATGACGGGCTGATCGCCCGCGACGGATTCGGGTGCCGTGACCGCGGGCCTCGCGAGCGGCGACGCGGCTCGTGGCGGGCTCAAGCGGCGTGCACTGGCGGGCGGCAACCACACCGCGGCGCAGCGGGGTCGGATACCGCGGCGAGGAGCAGCTCCGAGGTGTGCGGCGCGCCCAAGCCGTCAGGGCGACGCACGCAGCATGCGGAGCCGGCGATGGACGACGAGGAAGAGGGGCTGCCCCGGCCAGCCGGAGGCGCAGTGGAACCACCAGCGCCGGACGGAGCGCACGACGCGCGCGCCGAGCTTGAGCAGCCGCAGGCGCACCGTGCCCAGCGTCGCGCTCGCGAGCGCGGTCCCGGCGAGCACGCGCTGGCGGAAGAGCTGGAGCAGGTCGTAGGCGAGCGCGTGCAGCAGGAGGCGAAACGCGTTGGCGCGGAAGGCGTGGCACGACAGTCGATCGGCGGCGAGATCGCGCTTGAGTTCCTTGATGAAGTTCTCGGCCTGCCCGCGCTGGTGGTACCAGTGAAAGATCTCGGCCGCCCGGCCGCGGCGGTTGGTGACCACGTAGCGGACGTTCGGGCCCTGGGCGGTGTGCTCGATCATCGCGAGCACGCGCCGTGGCCGTGCCCAGCTGCGCGTCTGGTAGTGAACGCTCGTAAACCACCGCACCGGGCGGCCGGTGCGTTCATACGTGACGTGGGCGTGGACGCGGTGGAGCGCGACGGCCGCGTCCAGCCTGGGGTTGGGGGCCATGCCGATCGCGTAGGTGAGCCCCGCCCGCTCCGCCGCATCGAGCAGGTCGGGGTTGCAGAAGCCGCCATCGGCCCGCAGGGCGAGCCCGGTGGTCGGCAGCTGCGCGCGCAGATGCGCGATGATCGGCTCGAGCAGCGGCCAGGCATGCGTCGCACCGCCGACGTCGCCGGGGCGCAACCGCGCGCCGAGCAGATAGCCGTCGGCGAAGACGAGCAGCGGGTGGTACATGTGCTCGTCGTAGTGGCCATTGAAGAAGCTGAGCTGCTGCTGCCCGTGCGTCGGGTCGTCGGTGGAGTCGAGGTCCAGGATCACCTCCCCGGGCGGCTCGAGGTGCGAGACCCCGTGCCGGGTGAACCACTGGCGCAGGACGGTGCCCAGGCGTCGGATCGTGTCCCACTCCACCGCGTTCTCGAGGCGCGAGAGCGTCGGCTGCGACGCGAGCGGCGTCCCGAGCCGGTGGACGACACTCTGCAGCGCGGGATCGTGCCGCAGGGTCGTGGCGTCGTTGGCGTCCTCGTAGCCGGCCACGATTTGGTAGAGGCGCTGGCGCAGGAGCGTGAGGACGTCGTGCGTCACGTAGCGCCGGTCCCGCTCATCCGCCACCGCGTCGCGGAGGGCCGCCGTCAGCCCCAACCGCTCGTCGAACTCCCGAACAAGGAGCAGCCCCGCCTCGGTCGTGATCTCGCCGCCGTCGAACGCAGCCGTGAGCTTCCGTTGGAAAGCGAAGCCGAATCGACTATGACACTCTGCAGCCACCGCCACCCCTCCTCAGCGTGCTCGACGCTGGCCTCGACAACCGCGTCAATAGCACACTTCGAGGGGTCCGGTGGCTTCTTCACGCTGGCGGGCGTGAATTATCCGGGCTAGCCGACCCGCCTCACAACATCGAGTGAATCGGCAGGAGGCCCAGCGCATCGGCCTTGACGCGCCTCCACCAGCTGGTCTCGGGCTCCTTCGTGTACACTCGAACCGTTCCGCCGTCGCTGGTCGTCCACTTGAGCCGTCCCCCCTCCAGCGTGACCCGGTAGCTGTTCTCCGGCTTGACCCCCTCCGCGAAGAACTCGGCGACCATCTCGGCGAACTTGGGACTGTCGACGAGCAGCGCGAGCTCGGTGTTGATGTCGGCCGAGCGCGGGTCGAGATTGTAGCTCCCGACCACGACGTACCGGCGATCGACGACCATCGCCTTGGCGTGCAGCCCGGCGCGCGACTTCCATGACAACCCCGACCAGCGCAGCTGCTCCATCCTGGAGTCCGGTCGCACCTCGTAGATCTCCACCCCGTTCTCGAGCAGGTCGTCCCGGTACTTCTGGTACCCCGAGTGGACGGCGAGAACGTCGTTCGAGGCCAGGGAGTTGGTGAGCACGCGGACCTTGACCCCCCGGGCGTGCAGCGCACGGGTGAGCTCGACCCCGTGGTCGCGGGGGACGAAGTAGGCGTTCTCGATCAGGACCTCCTGCTGTGCATTGGAGACCAGCGCGTCCAGCGCGCTGAAGATCCTGTGGCTGGGATCCCGGGCCTTCTCGGGGGGATCGTAGAGGACCCGCACCGGCGCCCAGGTGAGCCTGTCGCGGACGGCCTTCATATTGCCCGTGAGGGCGTCCACCTCTTCGTCAACGGGGTAGGGGAGCCGCTCGCTCGCCATCTTCGCGCGCATCTCCGCGATAGCGGCGTCGGCCTCCGCGCGGGTCGGCGGCGTGGCGACGAAGGCCGCGTAGGGGACGGCGAACGGGCTGTTCCAGAAATCGTCGAAGACCGCCGAGGCGTCACGAACCACCGGGCCCACGGCCACGGTGTCGAGGTCCCGGTAGTTCGACTCGCCGTGCACGCCGAAGTAGTGGTCGGCGATGTTGCGCCCGCCCACGATCATGATCGCGCTGTCGGCGATCATGAGCTTGTTGTGAGAACGCCGGTTGGCGCGCGACGGGTCGGTGAGGAAGTCCTGCCAGCGGTTGCCGCGGTAGCGAAAGGGGTTGAAGGCACGGATCTCGATGTTGGGATGCGCCGACAGCCTCGCGATCGCGGTATCGCGATCGACGATGCTGTTGTCGTCGAGCAGCACGCGCACGCGCACCCCGCGGTCGGCGGCCCGGATGACGCGGTCGGCCAGCAGGTGCCCGCTGACGTCGGCGTCCCAGATGTAGTACTGCAGATCGAGCGACCGCTCCGCGAGATCGGCCAAGGCGAGCCGCGCTTCCAGCGCCGTGCGCCCGTAGCGCATGTAGAAGACACCCGACTCCCCGGGATGCTTGGCCGCCGCCGGCTCGAAGAGGCGGCCCAGCGTCGTCGCCTGGTACTCCCGAAACGCAGTCGACGGGGCACGAGGGTATTTCGGATTGTAGGTCGAGCAGCTCGTCGCGAGGACGAGCGCGACCAATACGCCGGTCCCGCGTCCGAGCCATGACACCGGATCAAAGAGTCTCACGATGCACCCCGGGTGCGCCGTGTGCCGGGCAGCTATCGCGCTCCGGCCCGCTCGGCGGCGGCACGCGCGTACCACCGATGCCGGCATCGTTGAACGCTCGATGGACTCGGTATCGAAGGCGTTCATGGCCAGGTAGCGAGGCTTCGGTCGGCCGAAGCCTCACTACCCGCGCCCGTAGGATGTGAACGTCGCAGCCGGGCCCGACTCAGCAAACCGAGTCCCTGATCGCCCCGACTCTGGCGCGCTGATCGCGGCCAACTCCCCGGCTGGTCGGCGTTTGCATCACGCTCAGTCGTATCCCCAAATCTTGACCTTGGCCGTCGGTGCACCACCAAGGATTTTGTAGTTGATCGTCACCGCCTGGAGGGTCCCCTCGTGTCCTGGTGCGGACTTCGCAGCCGTTTGTCCTCCCGCCTTCACGGTTCCGACATTCCATTCGGTTTCGTCTTTGCGATTGTTCCAGTGGAGGACGGCTTTGCTGATGTCCACGTCAGCGCCCTCGACGGAGAGCCTCACGTCCTTGACGTCCTCCTTGACCCATTTCCCGCCTTCGGCAGTGATCCTCACGCTTGGGTCGGTGGCCTTGATCGTCTGCTCGGAGAGCACGAACCACTCGTCTGCTCCGGCCGTGCGAACGGCGCCCATCAAGACCACCGCAACTCCAAGAGCTCCCATAAAGTATCCGGTCTTTGTCATTCTCCCCATCCTTTCTGATCCCCGTCGACGGAGATCGTCGCGCCTACCGCGTGAGCCAGGTCGCACAGCGGTGGAACCTCCCTAGGTGGAACCTCCTATCCCGAAGGCGGATGGGTTGCTAGTGCGCGAGGTCCGGGCCTCCGGCGATCGATCGGATCCGCCGGCCGCGCCGGTCCACGGTTCGGAACGCCTTTTCACTCTTCCGAACAACCCCGGACAACGATCGCTGGATCGCGAGGCCGCGCGTTTGACGAGGTGTCAGCGTCGCCGCTCACGGGGACTTGACGGCTGAAGGCGGCCGGCGTTCCAGCTCGCGCCGGAACCAGTCCGCGCTCGTCATCGCGTCAGACCCCGGGCAGCGGACGCGGTACGGCTCGCCACTCATGCTGCTCCGTGTGCCGACCCAGTCGATGAAGTCCTGAACCGAGCGTACGGGTCGCTTCTTGTCCGCCTGGCGATACTTGCTGGCGAGATGCGATCGGGCGTCCGCAGCCGCATACCAGCTGCCGTTGCGATAGAACTCGCAGCCGGATCGTTCGATGGCGTCCAGCAGGTACTGGATGTCCTCGGGCGCGCTCGCCGATGGCTCGGCCCTCGCCGGAGCGCCCACCAGCACGATGCACGCGATCACGACCCGAGCGACGAGACGTCTGACTGTGACGAAAGGCATTTCGTTTTCCTTCGAAGCCTCGACTCGTGAAACGGCCCGCCTCGCCTCCCGCTCTACAGCGGAGGTGTATCGCCGCTCATTGCGGTGTCTGGCAAGTGGGAACTTTGATCATCCGATCCTGCGCCCGATCCTCCTCGAAGACGGTCGCGGGGGATGAGCTCGGCGCGCAGTGGCGTGCGCACGACCCACCGCCTCCGCTCGCCGTTCCTTGACGACGCCGGTGGCCGCAGCGTAGGTGGCGCCGCACATCGGACGATGGGTGGGAGCCTCAGAGGGATTCGTGACGTGCTGCAGCGACCGAGGCGGTCCACCGTTGCCGTGTGGCGTGGCACCGGCGGGGCATCGCGGGTGATGCCCCTCCTGGCAGCGCTGCTCGCGGTCGCGGCCCCGGCGGCGTTTGCGCAGGACGAGGAACCCCCGCCCAGCGTCACACAGCTCGCCGAGGAGTTCTCCGACCCGCTGACGACGCTGCCCCAGCTGTTCCTTCAGGATGCCTACACGCCGTCGAACTACGGCATCGACGCATCCACCAACCGGGTGATCGCTCGCCTCATCGTGCCGCGCCTGCCCAGGTACTCGCTCTTTCCGTTCGTGCAGCTCGTGCGGCCGAGCTTGTCGCTCGTCACGGTGCCCCAGCCGGGAGGCGGAACGCGAACCGACTTCGGCGACATGCAGCTCTTCGACCTCGCCGTCATCCCGTGGCCCGGCAAGGAAAGCGGCCTCTTCATGGGGGTCGGCCCGGTCTTCGTCTTCCCGACTGCCACCAACCGCGTCGCCGGCCAGGGTGCCTGGCAGGTCGGCCCGGCCTTCGGCGCGGTCTACAAGGGCCTGCCGGAATGGCTGTTCGGCTGCCTGATCCAGGATCCCATCTCGTTCGCCTACACGTCCCCACACCGTCCGCGCGTCGGCGTCCTGACGGTCCAGCCGATCCTGTACCGCCACGTCTGGCGCGGGCTCTACGTCAAGTCGGGGGACGCGAGCTGGGCGTTCAGCTGGCGCCAGGACTCCTCGATCACCCTGCCGCTCAGCTTCGGGGTCGGCTGGGTGATCGTCCGCGAAGGGTGGTCGCCGATCAACCTGTTCGTCAGCGGCGAGTGGATGGCGTATCGCCACGACGCCCCCGTGGCTCCGCAGACGACCGTCCGGTTCGGCATGACGGTCGCCTTCCCGCAGTGGCGGCCGTGGTAGTGCGGCTCGCTACGGATCGTGCCGGGGTCCGGGTCGAGGGGTCCGGCAGCGGGTCGTCTCGACCCGCGCGGATCCTTTCGCGCCAC
The DNA here is from genome assembly GCA_963815115.1 of uncultured delta proteobacterium. GTDB lineage: Bacteria > Desulfobacterota > Binatia > DP-6 > DP-6 > CAVQLX01. The sequence goes on from CAWFFN010000012.1 coordinate 334,443, forward strand.
TAGAGGAAGATAGGCTCCCGATTTCCCGAGGTGCGCGCGCTAACCGGCGACACCGTCTGCCTGCTCGTTCCGGCTGCCCGACCTCACCCGCACGGGCCTGAGCGGCTGGCATGCGCCTTGCGATCTCGGTCGGCATGATGAAGGGTCTGGCGTCCGACAAGCTCGTCAAGCTGCGCGTCGCTCCCCATCGTTCCGCGCTCCTGGCGGCGCTGGCGCTCGGCCTCGTACTCGGCCTGCCGGCCGCGGCGCGCAGCGACGGTGACGCGCTCGACGTCGCCACCCTGCGCGTCCGCTTGAAGGACACCCCCGCCATCGGGCCCGTCGCGAAGCTCCGTTTGAAGAGCGAGATCGAGGACCTCGTGGACGAGCTGGCGGCGTTCCACGCCGGGCGCGCTACCGAGACGCTCGATGAGCTGCACGCGCGGTACCGCGACCTCGTCCTCCGGATCATCGCGCTCCTCGAGCAGGGCGATGCCTCGCTTGCGCACGACCTCACTGCGGCCAGCGATCATCTCTGGGCGACGCTCGCCGACCCCGGACAGTTCGCCTCGCTGGCGAAAAGCTGACCGCCCCAACGTTGCAGCGGCGCGGCGTAAGCAAGGAAGGCAACCGGCTGTTGCGCTGGGCGTTGGTCATCGCACGACTTGACCCGGCCAACGCGCTTGGAGATGTCTACTCGGGCGGGGCAAGACCAACGGTGCTCGTCGCCTAGATCAGCGAAATCCCAGTCCGCGCGATCGAGCCGACGGCGCACGAGTTTGGCCTCAGCAACGTCTTCGTGGGAGTGTTCGTCGTGGCATCCCTCGGCAACGCGGCCGGGCATGCCATGGTAGTATCCTCGGGCTGGCCTTCTTTTTCGTCACGCCGGCGGGCCCACACCGTGATCCTGGCGCCCCGTTGTGCCGCACCCCCGATCCGGCCGTCGTATGAACAGCGAAACTCCGTCCTTGCCGCAACCTGAACCCGGCCGCCTGGCACGGCCACTGACGTCCGATGCGTCGGGCTGGGAGCGCTGGCTCCCCGGGCTCCAGACGCTGCGCCGGTACGACCTCACCTGGCTCCCCAGCGACCTGGTTGCCGGCCTCGTGTTGACCACGATGCTGGTGCCGGTCGGCATCGCCTACGCCGTGGCATCCGGCGTCCCCGGCATCTACGGCCTGTACGCCACCATCATCCCGCTCCTGGCATACGCGCTGTTCGGTCCCAGCCGCATCCTGGTGCTGGGGCCGGATTCTTCCCTGGCCGCGCTGATTCTGGCGGTCGTCCTGCCGCGGGCAGCGGGAGATCCGGCGCGGGCCGTCGCGCTGGCCGGCATGATGGCGGTGGTGTCGGGTCTGGTGTGCATCGTCGCAGGTCTGCTCCGACTGGGGTTCATCACAGAGCTGCTCTCCAAGCCGATCCGCTACGGCTACATGAACGGCATTGCGCTCACCGTGCTGATCAGCCAGCTGCCCAAGGTGTTCCAGGTCTCGATCGAGACTGGCGGGCCGCTGCGCGACCTCTGGCGGATCGCCACCTCGGTGGTGGGCGGGGGTGCCAACTGGACCGCGTTTGTCGTCGGCGCGGGCACGCTCGCGGTGATCCTGCCGCTCAAGCGCTTCAAGCGCATCCCCGGCCTCCTGATCGCGGTGGTGGCAGCCACGGTCGCGGTCGGCATGCTCGACCTCGGCCAGAGCGCCGGCGTGAAGGTGCTCGGTCCACTCCCGCAGGGCCTACCCTCGTTCGCCGTGCCGTGGATCGGTCTCGCCGACGTCGGCTCCGTGGTGATCGGCGGCTGTGTCGTGGCCCTGGTATCGTTCGCCGACACCAGTGTCCTCTCCCGTGCCTATGCGGCGAAGACCCGCCACTACGTCGACCCGAATCAGGAGATGATCGGCCTGGGCGCCGCCAACCTTGCCACCGGGTTCTTCCAGGGCTTTCCGATCAGCAGCAGCTCCTCGCGCACGCCGGTTGCCGAAGCCTCGGGCGCCAGGACTCAACTCACCGGTGTCGTCGGTGCGGCGGCGGTCGCGCTGCTGCTGCTCGTGGCGCCCGATCTGATGAGGAACCTGCCCACCAGCGCGCTGGCGGGGGTGGTGATTTCGTCAGCGATCGGCCTGTTCGAGTTCGACGACCTGCGCCGCATCTTTCGCATCGAGCGCTGGGAATTCTGGCTGTCCATCGTCTGCTTCGTCGGCGTGGCCGTCCTCGGCGCGATTCCCGGCATCGGCCTGGCGATCGTCATCGCCATCATCGAATTCCTGTGGGACGGCTGGCGGCCGCACTCCGCGGTGCTGGGCCGTGTGGACGGTATCCGCGGCTACCACGACATCACACGCTATCCCGATGCGCGGCTCGTCCCCGGCCTGGTCCTGTTCCGCTGGGATGCACCGCTGTTCTTCGCCAATGCCGAGCTGTTCCAGCAACGCGTGCTGGCCGCCGTGGCGAGCTCGCCGACGCCGGTGCGACGGATCATCGTGGCCGCCGAACCGGTCACCGGCGTCGACGTGACGTCCGCGGATGCTCTTGCGGAGCTCGATCAGACCCTGCGCGCGTCGAGTATCGAGCTGCACTTTGCCGAGATGAAGGATCCGGTGAAGGACAAGCTGAAGCGGTTCGAGCTGCTCGGGCGTTTCGGCAGCGGCGGCTTCCATCCGACCATCGGTGCAGCCGTCGACGCCTACCTCGAAGAGCACGCGGTGAACTGGAAACCCTGAGCTCGCCCCGATCGGCCTGCTCCTCAGACACTCTCATCCTCCCGCAAGGTGTCGGCCCGATGCCTACCGAGGGGCACACGATGGGGGTTCTCTCGTAGAGTGGCGAGTCGCCAAAAAGGGCCGCGCGGGATGCGCCCCCCCGCGTTCGTCGCCGGCCCAGGGCGTTGGGTCGTCGGGGACGCGATGGCCGGGAAACCCGTTTGGGGGGAGCCCGTTGCCGCTGGCTTGGCTCTGCGCCGTCACCTCGCCGCTGCCCGTGCCTCTTGAGGGTACGGATCTGGTCGTGCTACCCGCTGCGCGACCATGAAGATCTCGGTGCCATCTAGATTCGGTCAACCCCGCGCGATGTGATAGACGACTTTGGCCGCGTTCGTATCACAAAACCATCAATGACGGGGGCACCTTATGAGCACACTGCACGATCCCGATCCCGAGTTCGAAAGACGACTCGCCGCCCTCCTTCTCGATGTCCTCATTCGCGCCGGTCTCCTCCTGGCCCTGGCCGTGCTCTGCTTTCAGGTGTTCTCTCCGTTCCTGAGCCTGATGACCTGGGCTCTGATTCTGGCAGTCACGCTCTATCCCCTGCACCAGTCGGTGGCCGCGAGGATCGGCGGCCGCCAGGGACTGGCCGCGACGCTGCTCGTTCTGCTCGGAGTTGTAGTGGTCATCGTGCCGACCGTGGCGCTGATGAACTCGCTCGGCGACTCAGTGCACCGACTGATCAACGACGTGCAGAACAACACGCTCCAGGTGCCACCGCCAAGAGAAGGCGTCGCCGAGTGGCCGCTGGTCGGCGAGAAGGTGCACGCGCTCTGGACGAAGGCGCACACTGATCTGCCCGCACTGGTGCAGAGCATGCAGCCGAAGATCGGCAACCTGGCCAAGGCGGCGCTCGGTTTCGTCGCCGGCATCGGTGGCGGGCTGTTGCGGTTCCTCGCGTCTCTCGCTGTCGCCGGTATCATGATGGCCTATGGCGAGGGCGGCGCGCGCGCGATCCGCTCGATCTTCGAGAGAGTCGCCGACCGCGGAGGGGAGTTCGTCGACCTGTCCACGGCGACCATCCGCGCGGTCGCCAAGGGCGTGCTCGGCGTCGCGTTCCTGCAGGCCATCATCGTCGGCATCTGCCTGCTCATCGCCGGCATACCGTGGGCAGGCGTGCTGGCAGCCATCGTCCTCGTGCTCGGCATCGCCCAGGTGCCGGCGCTGATCGTCACGCTGCCGGCCATCGGCTACCTCTGGTCGAGCGGCAACTACGGCACCGGCGCTGCCGTCCTTTACACGGTCCTCCTTGTCGTCGCCGGCATGGCCGACAACGTGCTGAAGCCGTTGATGCTCGGTCGTGGCGTGGATGCGCCGATGCCGGTCATCCTTCTCGGCGCTCTCGGCGGCATGGCCGCGGGAGGCATCCTCGGCATGTTCGTCGGCGGCACGCTTCTCGCGCTCGGCTACCAGATCTTCATGGGATGGGTCGCGACGAATCCCGACGCGCCTCGAGCACATCCGGAAGGCGGAGCGTCCCAGGCCGACTGAACCGATGCAGGCCGTCCAGCCGAGGTCTGCGACGACGCGCGCGCTCGTCCTGCTCGCTCCCGTGCTTCTCGCCTCGTGCATGGTCGGGCCCGACTTCAAGCGCCCGGTGGTGCCGTGGCTCGACGGCTGGTCCGCCGACGCGCTGCGGTCGGCGGAGGCGGAGTCGCAGGAGGTCGGGGGGCCTCCGGTGCGGCACGACGAGTGGTGGCGCAACTTCGACGACCCGGTTCTCGAGGAGCTGGTGGAGGAAGCCCAGCGCCTCAACCCCGGAGTGCGCACCGCGGGCATGCGCATCCTCGAGGCGCGCGCGCAGCTCGGCATCGCCGGCAGCGGGCTGTACCCCCAACTGCAGCAGCTCAATGGCCAGGGCCTGTTCGTCGGAAAGGCGCGGAGCGACCAGCACGATCGCCACTTCTGGAGCGGCGCCATCGGGCTCGACGTTGGCTGGGAGCTGGACTTCTGGGGCAAGTTCCGCCGCGGCATCGAGTCGGCGGACGCCGGCTATTTCGCGAGCATCGCGCAGTACGACGATCTGCAGGTCCTGGTCGCGGCGCAAGCCGCGATCTCATACTCCACGATTCGCACCATCGAACAGCGGCTGCGCATCGCCCACGAGAACGCCGCCCTGCAGAAGCGCAGCCTCGAGATCACCGAGCGCCTGTTCCGCAGCGGCAACGAGTCCGAGCTCGACGTGCAGCAGGCGCGCACGCTCTACCTGAGCACGCTCGCGACGATTCCGGATCTCGAGAGCAGCCTGCGCCAGGCGCAGAACGCGCTGGCGATTCTGCTGGCGCGACCGCCGGGGCCGCTGCCCGAGATGGAGGCCGGACGGGAGCGGATTCCCGAGGCGGAACTCGGCATCATCGCGGAGCTTCCCGCCGACCTGCTGCGCCGTCGGCCCGACGTGCGCGCGGCCGAGCTGCAGATGGCCGCGCAGTCGGCGCTGATCGGAGTGAGCAAGTCGGCGCTCTATCCTGCGATCCTGCTCACGGGCTCGCTCGTCTTGTCGGCCAGGTCGGCCACGACTTCGCCGTACCATGTCGACGGGGGACTCGGCCCCGCCCTCGTCTGGAACATCTTCGATTGGGGCCGCCTGACGAATCAGGTGCTCGTCCAGGATGCCCTCTTCCAGCAGCTCTACGAGCAGTACCAGGACACTGTGCTACACGCGGCCAGTGAAGTCGAAGACGCCGCCATCGGGTTCACGGAGCTCCATACACAGGTGGTGATCCTCGCAGAATCGGTGCAGGCAGCGAGACGCTCCCTCGACATCGCCGACGTGCAGTACCGCGAGGGCCTGGTCGACTTCGAGAGAGTTCTCGATTCGCAGCGCGCGCTCTTCAGCCAGCAGGAGCAGCTCGTGGCGGCGAAGGGCGGCATCACGCAGGACCTGATCAGCCTCTACAAGGCGATGGGCGGTGGGTGGCAAGCGGGCCGCGCAAGGCCCATTGTCGACCCCGCGACCAGCGCAACGATGGGCGAGCGCAGCAACTGGAAGCGGCTGCTCGACGCTCCGCTCCCGCCAGCTACGGAAGATGCCCAACCGTACCCGCCGACGGACACACCATGAACGACGAAGCTGATTCGACGCCTGCTGCGCCGGTCGATTCCGAAGCCGGCAGCGGCACCCGCAAGGGCGCCATTGTTCTCGGCGTGCTCATCGTGACGAGCCTCGGCCTGTACGTCGTCGGCGACCGGCTCACGCCGAGCACGTCTCAGGCGCGCATCAAGGCATTCGTGGTGCCGGTCGCCGCCGAAGTGGCAGGCGACGTCGTCAAGGTTCACATCCGCGACAACGACGAAGTGCAGGCCGGTCAGCCACTTTTCGACATCGATCCCAAACCGTACGAGATCGCTCTTCAGAGCGCCCGCGCCAACTACGCCATCGCGCGCCACTCCGTCGACGCAGCCCGCGCCGGTGTCGACGGAGCGCGCGCGGCGCTCGAGGCGGCCAAAGCCAATCGCGACATGGCCGAGCGCGACGCCGGGCGTCAGGAACGGCTGTACCGGGAGGACCCCGGCGCGATCTCGGTGCGCCGCCTCGAAATCGCGCAGGCGTCACGCGAGGAGGCGCGCAGCAAGGTTCGCGGAGCCGAAGCCGAGCTGCGAGCGGCGGTGGAAGCTGCCGGCGAACCCGGTGACGACAACGCGCAGATCAAAGCCGCTCGCGCCGCGCTCGACAAAGCCGAGCTCGACCGCGGCAACACCCGCGTGCTCGCCCCGGCGCGCGGCATGGTCACCGACCTGCGCACTGACGTCGGACATTTCGTCCAGGCTGGCGCGCCGGTGATGACGCTGATCGCCATCCACGACCTGTGGATCAGCGCCGACATGACCGAGAACAACCTCGGCCACATCGACGTCGGTGACGAAGCCGCGATCGTCCTCGACGTGCTTCCCGGCGAGGTGCTCAAGGGCCGCGTCCGCAGCGTGGGCCGCGGTGTGGACAGCGGCCAGCAGTCGTCGTCGGGCTCGCTGCCGACGGTGCAGAATAGCCGCGACTGGCTGAGGCAGGCCCAGCGCATTCCGGTCTCGATCGAATTCGACCCGGACGAGGTCCCGCGCCTGAAGCTCGCGCGCGTCGGCGGCCAGGCCGACGTCCTCGTCTACGCGAGCGGGAACCCGGTGATGAACCTGCTCGGCGCGATCTACATCCGCGTCGCGAGCTGGCTGAGTTACCTTTACTGAGAGCGGGCCGTGAATCGGGGCGACAAGGCGGCTCTGCGACTGGCGATCGGGCTCGGCCTTGCCGTTCTCGTCGCATACGGGATGGCGCTGCCCGTTCCGTACGTCGTCTGCGTGATGTCGGTGCTCGTGCTGAGCAGACCGGGTCCACCGCTGCCGCTCGTCAAAGGCCTCGTCGTCGCGCTGCTGATCGCGGTGCTGGTGGCGGCGGGGATCGTGATGGTCCCGCTGCTCGAGCACTATGCGTTTGCCGCCGTGTTGATGACGGCAGTCGTGCTCCACTCGATCTTCTTCCTGGGCTTGACCAGCGGCAATCCGCTGACTGCGATCCTCGTACTGTCGTTCACGCTGATCCCGGTGGCCGGCGTCGCGGAGCAGGCGCTGGTCGGAAGGCTCAGCGTAACTCTCGCGGTTGGCGTCAGTGTCGGCGTGCTGGTGAGCGCCGTTTCTCACTCTCTGTTCCCCGATCCGCCGGCGCCGGCTGCAGCAGCTGGCGCCGCGGCGCGCGTTTCGCCGGACGAAGCCGCCTGGATCGCCCTGCGTGCCACGCTGATCGTCATGCCCGTCTTCGTCCTCGCGCTGACCGATCCGTCGTTCTATCTCGCCGCGGTGATGAAGACCGTTGCGCTCGCGCAGCAGGCCGGCGAGACCGACGCGCGCTCGGCCGGCCGCGAGCTTGTCGGCGCAACGCTGATGGGCGCCGCGATTGCGGCGGCAGTGTGGACGGGACTGTCCATCTGGCCCAGCCTCTGGATGCTGATGCTGTGGCTGATGGCGGCGTCCCTGTGGATCGGTTCGGCGATGTTCGGTGTCCGGCGCACGAGGTGGCGGCCGTCGTTCTGGAGCAACGCGCTGATCACCACCTTCCTGCTCCTCGGCCCGGCGATCGAAGACAGCGCCAGCGGCAAGAGCGTCGTCGAGGGCTCCGTCGTGCGCGTCTGCCTCTTCGTGGGCGTCGCGCTCTACGCGTGGAGCACGATCCGGCTGCTCGAGCGCTTCCGTCCCGGCCATCCCCCCGGACCTCCCGTGCTGCATCGGCAACAGGAGGAAACGACATGACGCTCAGGAACCTCGTCGTCGGTGTGCCTGCCATGCTGCTCTGTCTCATCGTGCAGGTCGCGGTCGTCTTCTGGTGCGTCCGGTATTGCGTACGGCAGACCGACCACGACCCGAGCCGCCTCGGCTGGCTGAAGGCGATCCGGCCGCTGGCCGTTTCCATGCTGGCGATGCTGGTCGCCAACGTGGTTCAGATCGCGCTGTGGGGGGGCCTGTTCGTCTGGCTGGGCGAGTTCGAGGAGCTCTATCCGGCGATCTACCACTCGGCGGTGAACTTCACGTCGCTCGGCTACGGCGACGTCGTGATGAAAGAGGAGTGGAAGCTGCTCGGTCCGCTCGAAGCGGCCAACGGCGTACTGATGATGTCGATGACCGCGGCGGCCCTGACGGCCATCCTGCAGAGCATCATTCGATCGCAGGCCGGCGCGATCGTCGCGGGGCAAAATCGACGTCGCGATTCCGGCGAATGAATCGCTCGCTCGGCGAGGCGCCGGATGCATGCCGCTGGGGGTAGGTAGCGGCCGGCGCGAGACCCGCCCGCTGTCGGACCGTTTGGCGAACGCGCGTCCCGCGTCGGCCAGGCGCATCACGTCGCCGGCAACGTCCGTTTGCACCACGGGGACTTCTTGCTCTACGGTGTGTCGACCGAACGATCGCTGCACCAAAGGAGAACAGCATGCAACGAAGTTCTCGGCGAGGCATGGGCGTGTTGGCTGGCATCGTGATGCTCGCTGTCGTCGTACCGGCGTACGCGGAGACGCAAGGCATGGGGCGGCGCGACGATCGCCGCGACGACCGTGCCGGGGGACGGGCCGCGAAGCAGGCGTGCAAAGCGGGCGACGAAAAGACCCGCGCGGAATGCCGGCAGACGAAGCGCACCACCAAGCACGGTGAAGGCGGGGGCACGGCCAACCAGGCACCCGCGGCGAACCCGGCGCAGTGACGGCCCGAGCGGGGGCGACGTCCGACCGGCACGTCGCCCCGCTCGCCGCACGCTAGCTGCCGCAAGCAGGCGCCGGCGACACCCTCAGCGCATCGCTTTGAGGAGCTTGCTCGTTCCGGCACCCCAGCGCGTGATCACGGCGACCGCCTCGGTGACCGGAATGTCGACCCAGTGCACGCGCCGGCGCGGCAGGATGTAGAGGGAACCCGCGGCGGGTGTAGGCACCGATGGTACCAGCACCACGAAGCGGTCGTCGTCGATCTCCTCGACGATGAACGCGGGCGTGAGCGCCTCCTCGATCTCGACCAGCACGGGCTGAAACTGCGCGTCGTCGCTACGGCCGGAGACGCGACGCGCGACGCTGCGTAGCATGGCGAAGCCGGGCATCCTTTCGAGCACGTGCCGCTCGAAGACCTCGATCGCTCGCCTACCGAGGCCCGTGCGTGCGATGAGCCCGAGTATGAAGCAAATCAGCAGCGCGAGCAGGATCGCCAGGATCTGACCGAAGTGGTGGACCCGCTCGGGGAGAAGCGCCACGATCGGACCGAGCAGGGCGACGATCCCCTTGAGCGCCTTCCCCAGGAGCAGCAGGGTCAGGTACATCGGGACCACGATCAGCAGGCCGCCGATCAACGTGGTCTTCAGGAACTCGACGAGCGCCTTCATCATCGCCCCTTCCGGCGCAGCATGCTTCGGGTCACGCGCCTGCGCCCGACGCGTCAGCTCTTCGCACGGTGCAGTGGCCGGCTCGCGGGATCACGACGGCGCGCTCTGCGTGGGCTGCACACCGAGCGCGTCCACCACGTCGGCCACGGACGTGAAGCGATCGACGGGTCCCGCGGTGGACTCCAGCCCTTCCTCCCGGAGCAGGTCGCGCGTCGTGGAGCGCGCGTCGGTGATCCGCAGTCCGACGCCGTCCTTCGCCAGCTCGTGACCCAGGGCCCGCAGCATGCGCGCTCCGGCGAGATCCACGGTGGGCGAGGTCGAGAGGTCGCAGATCACCAGCCGGACGCCGGTTTCCTGGCTGCGCAGACGCTCGAGGACCGTCGCCAGGACGTTCTCCACGTTGAAGTACAGGAGAGACGACTCGACGCGGAACGCGAGGATGCCGCGGATGCGCTCGTTGTCGGGATGGCGGGCGAGATCGGAGAACCGGCGCGTGCCCGGAATCCGACCGAGGAACGCCACGTGGGGATTCGCGGCTCGCCGCAGCAGCAGGAGGATCGACGCCACCGCCGCGAGCAGGACCCCCTTCAGGATACCCAGGAACAGCACGCCGACGAACGCGACCGCCGCGACGTGGAATTCGAGGCGGCTGACTCGCCTGAGCCGCGCCATCTCGCGCACGTCCACCAGTCCCTTCACCGCTACGAGCACGACTGCGGCGAGCACTGCCTTGGGCAGGTTCTGCACGAGGCCGGTGAGGAAGACGAGGCAGAGCGCGAGGGTCGCAGAGGCGAAGATCAGGGCCAGGGGGGTCTTCGCACCCGCCTTCTCGTTCACGGCCGACTGGGACAGACCGCCGGCCACGGGATAGCCGCCGACCAGGCCGACCGCCAGGTTGGCGGCGCTCAGACCGAGCAGCTCCTGGCGCACGTCCAGCGGGTACTCGTGCTTCGCCGCGAAGGTTCGAGCCGCCGACACGCCCTCGATGTACGCGAGGAGCAGGCAGGCGAGTGCGAGCGGGATGACGCCGTCGACGTCGCGTGGGCGAAGACCCGGGAGCGCGATTCCCGGCAAGCCGCTCGGCACGCGCCCGACGAGCGTCAGGCCGCTCTCGCCCAGCGGGGTCAAGGAGACCACGACGATGGACAGAGCGACCACGAGCAGGGCTACCGGACGGCCCGGGAGCAGCCGTTCACCGGCGATCAGCATCGCGATCGCCAGGAAGCCGACGGCCGTCGCGACGGGGTTCAGATGCCCGAGCTGGCCGCCGACCGCTGCCAGACGGGTGAAGAACCCGTCGCCGCCTCCGGGTACCCCGAGGAGCGCCGGCAGCTGCGTGGAGGCGATGCTGAGCGCCGCGCCCGCCTTGAACCCGACGAGGATCGTCTCGCTGATGAAGCTCGTCAGCGTGCTCAACCGCAGCATCCACGCCAGGGCGCTGAGGAGCGCCACGAGCAGGGCGGTCAGGGTGGCGACCTGCGCGTACCGTGCCGCATCGCCGCCGGCGATCTCGGCCAGGGTGACACCGACCATCAACGAGATCGCCGAGGTCGGCCCCACTGCCAGCTGACGCGACGACCCGAAGAGGGCGTAGCCGACACCGCCCAGGAGGTAGCCATACAGCCCGATCTGAGGCGGCAGCCCGGCCAGACCCGCATAGGCCAGCGAGACGGGAATGGCATACGCGGCGAGGGTGATGCCGGCGATCAGATCCGCGGCCAGCCAGTCGCGACGATACCCCGGCAGCCATCGGGCAGGCGGGAACATCGAGCCTCGATCGACCGGCGGCGAGGCCTGCGCGTGCGCGGGCATCGACTCAGACGACAGGTGGGCCGGCTGGGCCCGTCATGCGCGTGTGAGCTCCATCGACCCCGTGACTGCCTCCCTGCCGTCCGCTGCGGGTTGTCGCGCCCGATCAACCGGCAGCCCTGGCGCCGTGCGACGGGCTCTCCGGCGCCGCAGCGCTCTGCTTCGCCGCTGCGCGGCGATCGACGGCGCCGCGGATCACCTCGTAGAAGATGGGGGTGAAGAACAACCCGAAGAGGGTGACGCCGAGCATGCCGCTGAACACCGCGATGCCGAGCGCGAACCGCATCTCGGCCCCGGCCCCGGCCGTCGTCACCAGCGGGACGACCCCGAGGATGAACGCGAGTGACGTCATGATGATCGGCCGCAGCCGGGTCCGGCAGGCTTCGATGATCGACTCGTGGCGTGTCTTCCCTTGCTCCTGGAGCTGCTTGGCGAACTCGACGATCAGGATGGCGTTCTTGGCGGCGAGTCCGATCAGCACGACCAGACCGATCTGCGTGAAGATGTTGTTGTCGGAGCCCACGACCCAGACGCCGGTGATGGCGGCCAGCAGGCACATGGGTACGATCAGGATGATGGCGCCCGGCAGCGACCAGCTCTCGTACTGCCCGGCCAGCACCATGAAGACCAGGAGCGCGCCGAAGGCGAACACGAACACGGCGGTGTTGCCGGCGAGGATCTGCTGGAGCGTCAGCTCGGTCCACTCGAAGCCCATGCCCGTCGGAAGCTCGCGCTGGGCGACCGCCTCCATGAGGCCGATCGCCGTTCCCGAGCTGACGCCGGGTGCAGTCCCTCCGGACACCTCTGCGGACGGGAACATGTTGTAGTGGTTCACGATGGCGGGGCCCGTGGTGTCGCGCACCGCGAGCAGCGTCGCCAGCGGAACCATCTTGCCGTCGCGGGAACGCACCTTGAGCGCCCCGATGTCCTCCGGTCGTATGCGGAACGAAGCGTCCGCCTGCACGTTCACCTGCCAGTTGCGACCGAAGCGGGTGAAGTCGTTCACGTACGCCGAGCCGAGGTACACCTGCAGGGTGGCGAAGACGTCGTCGAGCGCCACGCCGAGCGCCTTCGCCTTGGTGCGGTCGATGTCGACGTAGAGCTGCGGCTGCGAGGCGCGGAAGCTGGAGAACAGGCCGACGAGACCCGGCTGCGCCTCGCCGCCCCGGATGACGTTCTCGACCGCACCCTGGAGCGCCTCGAACCCGGCGTCGGCACGGTCCTGCACCTGCAGCTTGAAGCCGCCCGTGCTGCCGAGCCCGTCCACGGGCGGTGCTCCGAACGCCACCACGATCGCGTCCTGCACCTTCCGGAACTTCTGGCGCAGATCGCCGATCACCACGTCGGCGGAGCGACCGGACGCGACGCGCTCCTCGAACGGATCGAGGATGACGAACATCCCTCCCACGTTCGAGACGTTCGTGGCGGTCAGCACCGAGTAACCGGGCACGGCGATCGTGTGCTGGACGCCTGGCGTCTCCCGGACGATCGCATCGACCCGCTGCGTCACCTCCTCGCTGCGCTCGAGGCTGGCCCCGTCGGGGAGCTGGAGATTGACGACGAGGTAGCCCTTGTCCTGCTGCGGGATGAACCCCACCGGCACCCGGTGGAAGCCGAACCAGGTGAGCGCCATCAGCGCGGCATAGAGCACCAGCGAGATCAGCGGTGCCCGGACGAGGAGGCCCACGAGACGCCCGTAGGCGGTAGCCAGCCAGTCGAAGAACCGGTTGAACTGCTTGAAGAAAGCGAGGAGGGCGCGGTTCACCGGCCCGTTCACGGCCGCGCCGAGCACCCCGCCCGCCGCGAAGAGCGCCGCGCGCAGCAGCCAGAGCCACGCGCCTCCACCGCCCGCGCCGTGCCCCTCGTGGCCGTGCCCGCCACCGCCGAGCCCCATGAGGTGCGCCACACGGCCCTCGAGCAGGAAGTCGACCAGAAGCGCCCCGAGCACGATCACGGCGACGCGCGGGAGCGCCTCGCGACGCTCCTCGCCGTGCGCATGGGGCTTGATGAGCGTCACGGCACGCGCCGGGGCCATGGTCATCGCGTTGATCGCCGAGATGATGGTCGCGGCGGCGATGGTCAGCGCGAACTGGCGGTAGAACTGGCCGCTGATGCCGGGAATGAAGGCGGTCGGGATGAACACGGCGCTCAGCACCAGCGTGATCGCGATCACCGGGCCGGTGATCTCGTCGAGCGCCTTGATGGTCGCCTCGCGGGGCGGGAGGCCCTGCGCCATCCAGCGCTCCACGTTCTCGACCACCACGATGGCGTCGTCCACGACGATGCCGATGGCGAGCACGAGGCCGAAGAGCGAGAGGTTGTTGAGCGAGAAGCCGAGGACGCTCATCACGGCGAGCGTCCCGACGAGCGACACCGGCACGTCGATCATCGGCAGCAGCGTCGCCCGCCAGTCCTGGAGGAAGATCAGGACGACGAGGAACACCAGGATGAACGCCTCGGTGAGCGTCTTGTAGACCTCGTGCACCGACTCGTTCACGAACACCGTGGTGTCGTAGACGATCCGGTACTCCATGCCCTGGGGAAAGCGCGCGGCGAGCCGATCCATCTCGGCGCGGATGCTCTGGGCGGTGGCGAGCGCGTTGGCGCCGGGGAGCTGGTAGAGCGCGAGCGTGACCGACGGCTTGCCGTCGAGGTAGCTCGACACGTCGTAGCTCTTGGAGCCCAGCTCGACCCGTCCGACGTCGGCCAGTCGCGTGATCTGGCCCTGCTCACCGGTCTTGAGGACGATCTGCGCGAACTGCTCGGGGTCGAGGAGCCGCCCGAGCGTGTTGATGGTGTACTGGAAGTCGAGCCCCGCGGGGGCGGGCGGCTGGCCGATGCGCCCGGCGGCCACCTGCACGTTCTGCTCGCGCAGCGCGTTGACGACGTCGCTGGCCGTCATGCTGCGCGCGGCCAGCTGCGTCGGGTCGAGCCACACGCGCATGCTGTAGTCGCGCGCGCCGAGGAAGCTCACGTCGCCCACGCCGGGCAGGCGCGCGAGGGCGTCCTTCACCTGGATGGTGGCGTAGTTGCTCAGGTAGAGCTGGTCGTAGCGCCCGTCGGGCGACAGCAGGTTCACGCACAGGAGGATCATCGGCGACTTCTTCTTCACCGTGACGCCCTGCCGCTTCACCTCCTCGGGCAGCTTGGCCTCCGCGATCGCGACGCGGTTCTGCGTCAGCACCTGGGCGAAGTCGAGGTTGGTGCCCGTCCGGAACGTGACGTCCAGCGTCATCGAGCCGTCGTTGCCGCTCTTCGAGAGCATGTAGAGCATGCCCTCGACGCCGTTCACCTCCTGCTCGATCGGGGCGGCGACGGTATCGGCCACGACCTTGGCGCTGGCGCCGGGATAGGTGGTCGAGACCGAGACGGTGGGCGGCACCACCTCCGGATACTGCGCGATCGGCAATCCGTTGAGGGCAACGAGGCCGATCAGGATGATGACGATCGAGATGACCGTGGCGAAGATGGGCCGGTCGACGAAGAAGCGGGCGAGCATGGTGCCGCGTTCCTAGGAGTTCGCGGGCGAGCCGGCGCCGCCCTGCACCTGAGGGCTCGCGGGCGGCGGCGCCGGAGCGTTGGGTTCCATCGCGACGCGCTGCGGGACGACGGTGATCCCGGGCCGGGCGCGCTGGATGCCGTTCACGATCACCCATTCCCCCGGCGCCAGGCCGCTGGTGATCGCACGGAGGCCGTCCGCCAGCGGGCCGAGCTGCACCTCGCGGTACTCGACCACGTTCTTGTCGTTCACGACCAGCACGTACTTCCGGCCCTGATCGGTGCCGATCGCGCGCTCGGTGACGAGCGCCGTCGGCTTCGGTTCACCAGTGGCGAGCTTCACGCGCACGAAGAAGCCGGGCGCGAAGAGGCCCTCCTGGTTCTCCAATACGGCGCGCACCCGCATCGTCCCGGTCGCCGGATCGACCCGGTTGTCGACGAAGTCGATCCGCCCCGTGTGGGGAAAGCCGGCTTCGTTGGCGAGGCCGAGCTGCACCGGGATCCGCAAGCTCGCGATGCTCTCCGGCGTGAGGGGGCGACCGGTGCGGCGATGCTCCGCCTCGCGCAGGCGCAGCAGCGACGGCTCGTCGACGTCGAAGTACACCCAGACCGGGTCGAGGCTCACGATGGTCGTCAAGACGGGCCCCCCGTCTGCACCCACGACCACGAGGTTGCCGGCGGTGATCTCCGCACGGCTCGCCCGCCCCGCGATCGGCGCCGTGACGCGGGTGAACTGGAGGTCGAGCTGGGCCTTCTCGAGCTGGGCCCTGGCGGCCACCAGCTCACCCTCCGTCGCGCCCTTGCTGCCGGTGGCGGTGTCCACCTCGCGTTCGCTCACCGCCCCGGACGACTTCAGGCGTTGCGTGCGCGTCACCTCGGCGCTCGCGCGCGTGAGGTTGGCGCGCAACCGGGCGATCTCCCCCTCCGCATGGTCGACCGCGGCCTGATACTCGCGCGGGTCGATCTCGAAGAGCAGGTCGCCCTGCTTCACCCGGGCCCCGGCGTCGAAAGCGACCTTGGTGATGTATCCGGACACCCGCGCCCGCACGTCCACCGCCTCGACGGCCTCGATGCGCCCCGTGAACTCGAGCGAATCGGATACCGCCCGCTCGATCGGCTGACTCACGGACACCTCGGGCGGCGGCAGGGATGCGACGGGAGGTTCGCCGCCGCAACCGGCGAGCCCCGACACGACCGCACTCACGAGCGCGAGGATCGCAGCGACGCCAGTCCGGGTCACGGCAGCAGCTCGCGGTTCGCCTTCGCGGAGCACCGGGCGCGCCGCCTTCCGTGCCGTGGCGTCGCCCATGATCTCGGACGATCGCGCGAGCTCCGCGCCGTTGCCATGCTCCACGCTGGCAAGATCTCCTCCCGGTCGCTTGATGGAGCCTTCTAGCCCTCAACGATGTGACGCTGCAACGTTGCGACTACGCGAGTCACCCTGCCTCGCTCCGGAACCGATACGGACCGGGGTCGACGTGCGCTACCCGAGCCGCCGGCGGTACTCCGCCAGCGCGGCGAGTCCGTCCGGGCAGAAGGGCTCCCACGCCGCCCGCTCCATCACCAGTGCAGCCGGCAGGAATTCCCCTCGCGCCACCTCTTCGGGCTGGAGGCGAAACGGCCCGTCGTGCCGCGTCCGGTACACCATGCCGTGCACGGCCGTGTGCTCGTCGCTGTAGCGCAGCGGGAAGAGCCGCTCGAGCGGGGACGCGACGCCGAGCTCCTCGGCCAGCTCGCGCGCCGCGCCGGCGTCGAACTCCTCGCCGGCCGCGAGCACGCCGCCGACGCAGGTATCCCAGTGCGACGGGTAGACGTCCTTGCTGGCCGTGCGCAGGTGGACGAAGAGCTCGCCGCGGCCGTCGAATACGAGGATGTAGGTGCTGCGGTGCGGGAGCCGTCGCGCGCGCATCTCGCGACGGGAGACCACGCCCACCGTGCGCCCGCCGTCGTCGACGACGTCGACCAGCTCGTCCCCGGGGTCGGGAAGCGCGCTCAGCGCTCGGCCTCCTCGAAGCGTCCGCCGACCGCGGCGAGATCCTCGGGAGTGTTGACGTTGAGCAGGCTGCGCGCGGCGCCGCGCAGCGCGCGGAGCTCGTGCTCGTCGACGTAGTCCACCCGGATGGCGGGCAGGAACTCACGCATGGCGTGGCGACCCGTGACGAGGCAGTGCTCGACCGTGGGCAGCGCGTGGACGGCATAGAGCGCGTGCAGCGGCTCGATGTCGTCGTCCCAGCGTGGAACCACGGCATCCGCGGCGCGCGGCCGGTCGAGCAGCCACGCGATGACGTCGGCGTCGAGCCCCGGCATGTCGCACGCGGCGACGAACAGCCAGGGATTGCGACTCTCGAGCATGGCCGCGTGGATGCCGGCCAGCGGGCCGCAGTCCGGGTGCCGGTCCGAGACCGTCTGCACGTCCAGACCCTGGAAGCGCTCGGGGCGATTGGTGGCGACGATCACCTGCGGGAAGAGGCGGTGGAAGAGACGCACCGTCCGCACCGCGATGGGCTCGCCGTCGACGGCGGCGAAGGCCTTGTCGCGGCCCCCCATGCGGACGGCTCGCCCGCCGGCGAGGATGACGCCGGTGGCGGGCTGCGGGCTGGTCATGCCCGACCCTTGGCCGGCGTCCGACCGCGAGTCAACCGTTGACAGCGTCGAGTGCGGGGGATCACAGTGGGCGGCCGCATGCAGCCGGAAGAGCTGGAAGCGATCGAGTCCGCGGCCGAGTGCCTGGCCCGGGCGCACTACGTGGTCGCCCTCACGGGCGCCGGGCTGTCGGTCGAGAGCGGGATACCGCCCTTCCGCGGGCCAGGCGGTCTGTGGACCAAGCACGGCGAGCCGCCCATGAACGGCTTCCAGCGCTTCCTCGCCGATCCCCGGGGCGCCTGGGAGGAGCGGCTCGATCCCAAGGGTCCGATGCGCGAGCTGTGGAGCGCGCTCGCCGCGGCCCGGCCCAATCCGGGGCACCTCGCGCTCGTCGAGCTCGAGGAGATGGGCGTGCTGCGTGCGATCATCACCCAGAACGTCGACAACCTGCACCGGCTTGCCGGCAGCCGCCGCGTGCTCGAGATCCACGGCAACGCGACGCTGATCCGCTGCCTCGGATGCGGCATGCGCTTCCCGCGCGAGTCGATCGACTTCGCGACCCTCCCGCCGCACTGCCATCGCTGTGACGGGCTGCTCAAGAGCGACACGGTCTCGTTCGGCGAGCCGATCCCGCCCGACGTGCTCGAGGGGTGCTTCGAGGAGGCGTCGCGCGCCGACTGCATGCTGGTGGCCGGCACGTCGGCCACGGTCTACCCCGCGGCGCAGTTTCCGTTCGAGGTGTGCGAGCGCGGCGGCGATCTGATCGAGGTCAACCTCTATCCCTCGGAGCTCACCGCCGTGAGCCGCTACACGCTCCAGGGACCCGCCGGCGAGGTGCTTCCGCGCCTGGCCGAGCTGGTACGCGCGCGCATCTAGGGATTCGGGAAGCCGACCAGCGACTGCGCGCGTCCGCGATCGTCGAAGGTGACGCTGCGACCGTAGCCGTAGCTCCAGGTCGTCCAGCCGTTGCCGCTCGGCTCGACGAGCTGCGGATCGCCGATCAGCCGACGGACGTCGTTCGCGCCCATGCCCCGCTTCACCGTGCGCAGCGCCTCGTAGCCCGGCCGTTGCTGCGGCTCGCCGTAGGTCGGTTGGGGCGGTGGGGGCGGCGGCGGTACCGGGGTGGCCGCGGCGACGATCGCCTGACCGGTCAGCTCGAGCTGCGCGATGAGCTGGTCGACCCGGTCCTGCGTGGCCGCCAAGCGCTCGGTGAGCTGCTCCACGCTGGCCACCGCGGCGTCGAGCCGGTCGAGCAGCTGTGCCTGCGCGTCCGCGGCATCGGCCGCCTGCTTCTTCTTGTCGTCCTTCGACTCCACGAGCTTCAGATCGGCGGGATCGGACAGGATGATCTCCGGCTTGCGGTCGCGCGTGACGATCGTGCCGCGCACCTGCACCTTCCGTCCGGAGTACAGCGCATCGAGCTGGTCGGGGGGGAAGCGACCGAAGTTCTCCGCCTGCACGACTGCCGTGAAGCGGTTGAAGGTGGGGTCGAAGGCGAGGAGACACGACAGCTGGGAGCAATGCACGCCGAGAACGCGCCCCTCGACCACGACGGTCTCGCCGACGTGCTGCTCCGTCTGGTCCCACGGGACCGTCGTGTCGGCTGCCTGCGCGGGCAACGCGACCGCCAGGACGAGCGCGAGAGCCGAGTGGCGCATCGCTTGACCGGCCTCCGACCGAGCTTCTATAGCTGCGCGCCGCGGAAGTCCACTCGCACACACTCATGAGCGCCTACACCGGACCACTTCCCGTGCCCACGCCGGAGACCAGGCCCTTCTGGGACGCGGCGCGCCGGCACGAGCTCGCGCTGCCGCGCTGCCGGCCGTGCGGCGCCTTCTTCTTCTTCCCGCGCGCGATCTGTCCGCGCTGCCTGTCCGCCGAAGTGGAGTGGAAGCAGGTGAGCGGCCGCGGCACGCTGCACACCTTCACGGTGGTGCATCGCGGAGCGAAGGGCTTCCCCCTGGGCACGCCCTACGTGATCGCCGTGGTCGAGCTCGCCGAGGGCCCGCGCATGATGACCAACCTCGTCGGCGTGGAGCCCGATCCGGCGAAGATCCGCATCGGCATGCCCGTCGAGGTCGTCTTCCAGGACGCGACGTCCGAGATCGCGCTGCCGCACTTTCGTCCGGCCGGAGAGACGGCATGAGGCGCGATCTGCGGCGGATGCGGGGCCGCGTCGCCATCGTCGGCGCGGCCGAGGCCGACGAGCACGGCCGCCTGCCGCACAAGTCGGCCTTCATGCTGCACGCCGAGGCGGCGCGCAACGCGCTCGCCGACGCGGGGCTCGCGCTCGGCGACGTCGACGCGATCTTCAGCGCCGGGCTCTGGATGGGCTCGGAGACCGCCGAGTACCTCGGCATCCGCCCGCGCTACATCGACGGCACGCAGATCGGCGGCTGCTCCTTCATCGCGCACGTCCAGCACGCCATGGCGGCGATCGACGCCGGGATCGTCGAGGTCGCGCTCATCACGCACGGCGAGAGCGGCGCGTCGCGGGTCGGCATGCCGGGCACGCGCTTCGGGGTCGACGCCTTTCGCATGCAGTTCGAGCAGCCCTTCGGGCTGGCCGGGCCGCCCACCGGCTACGCGCTCGCCGCGGCGCGCCACATGCACGACTACGGCACGACCAGCGAGCAGCTCGCCGAGCTGGCGGTGTCGACGCGCAAGTGGGCGGCGCTCAATCCGCGCGCCATCATGCGCGACCCGCTCACGGTGGACGAGGTGCTCGCGTCCCGCATGATCTCGTGGCCGCTCCATCTTCTCGACTGCTGCCTCGTCACCGATGCGGGCGGCGCCGTGGTGGTGACGTCCGCCGAGCGCGCGCGCGATCGCCCGAAGCCACCCGTGTTCGTGCTCGGCACCGGCGAGGCGTCGACGCACGTGATCGTCAGCCAGATGCCGGACTTCGCCTTCTGGGACGCCGCACGGATGTCGAGCGAGCGCGCCTTCGCCATGGCCGGGGTGGCGCACGCGGACATCGACGTCGCGATGTTCTACGACGCCTTCACGATCGTGCCGGTGATGGGGCTCGAGGCGACCGGATTCTGCAAGCCGGGCGAGGGCGGCGCCTTCGTCTCCGGCGGGCGCACGGCTCCCGGCGGCCCCTTTCCCATGAACACCAACGGCGGCGGTCTCTCGTACACGCACAGCGGCATGTACGGCATGTTCACGCTGGTCGAGGCCGTGCGCCAGCTCCGCGGCGAGTGCGGTGCCCGCCAGGTGGAGGGCGCGAAGACGGCGATCTGCCACGGGCTGGGAGGGATGTTCAGCTCGGCCGCGACGCTCGTCTGCGGGACGGAGATTCCGTCCTGAGGCCACCGTGGCGCCGGTCCTGCTCTACACGAAGTCCGGCTGCCCGCACTGCGATGCCGCGCGCGCGGCGCTCGCCGTGCGCAACGCCACGGTCGAGGAGATCGACGTCGGCGTGCGGCGCGAGGCGATCCCGGAGCTGCTGAAGCTCACGCGCGGGCGCCGGGTGGTGCCGGTGATCGTCGAGGACGGGACGATCCTCGTCGCGCCGGAGGGCGGGTCCGCGTTCTGAGCCGCGGCCGGCTCACGGCCGCTCGAGTGCCAGCAGCGCGACGGGCTCGTCGAACCCCTTGGGGAGTCGCTTGCCCGCGGGCTCGAAACGCAGGTGGCCGGCGCGCGCCCGGGCCGCGACCTCGCGGGTGACCAGCAGCTCGTTCGGCACCGCCAGCTCGGCCAGCCGGGCGGCCAGGTTGACGACCGGCCCGTAGTAGTCCCCGCCGCGGTTCAGCAACTCGCCGTGGGCGAGCCCTCCGCGCGGCGTCACCGCGGAATCGCCGGCGAACCGCTCCACCAGCGTCAGGGCGATGTCGCATGCCGCGGCCGCGTCGAGGGCGACGAACATCACCTCGTCGCCGATGAGCTTCACGATGCGGCCGCCTTTTGCCGTGGCCACCTCGTGCGCGGTGCTCTCGAAACGCTCCACCATGTCTGCCAGCTCGCGTGGCTCCATGCGTCGCGAGAGGGTGGTGAATCCGACCAGGTCCACGAAGCCGATGGCGAGCCGCACGGTATCGGTCGACCGTCCCTCCCGGGCGAGCCGGGAGCGCCGGATGGACTCCTCGAGGTGCGCGCGAAAGACCGACTGCAGGACGGCGGGCACCACCTCCGCCGCCTCGGTGGCGCGCAGGTTCGCCTTCGCGAGCTCGAGCTCGCTTCCATGCGCTTCGCGGAGGGGACCCTCGACGTTGACCAGGAACATCGAGACCACCGCCTCGGCGATGCGGGCGAGCGAGGAGCCCATCACGCGCTGGAAGTGACGCGTGGCCTGCTCGCCGAAGAGCCTGGTGCCGACGGCGAACGCGGCGAAGCTCTCCACGTCGCGGTCGGCGAAACGCGGGTCCTCGGGGTCGACGGGTGCGAGGCCGGCGGAGCGGCGTATCGCCTCGACCTGCTCCACCGTGATCCCCGCACGAGCCGCCAGCTCCTCGAGCCGCAGGTGGGCGTCCGGATTGATCACCAGGTCCCCGGCGAGACCCGTGAGCGTGCCACCCGGGCGCGTGGAGCGCCGCATCTGCTCGATGGTCACGCCGCGCGCGGTCAGCCACTCGAGGAGCGCGAGCCGCTCGGCGGCGTTCGGCGCGCCGGGATCGTACAGCCCCGCGGCTTCATAGTCGGCGACGGTCACCTCGTGCGGCAGATTTCCTCGGGCGGGCATGGCCGTCAAGGGTACGATCGAACGGTTCAGCGGCGCTCGAGCGTCAGCAGCGCGACCGGGGCGTCGAATCCCTTCGGCAGGCGCTTGCCCGCGGGCTCGAAGCGCAGCCTGTCCCCGCTCGCCTGGGCGGCGACCTCGGGTGTCACCAGCAGCTCGTTCGGAACCGCGAGCTCGGCCATGCGAGCGGCGAGGTTGACGAGCGGGCCGTAGTAGTCGCCGCCTCGCATGATGAGCTCGCCGAAGGCGAGGCCGCCACGCGGCATGACCGCCGCATCGTTCACCAGGCGCTCGACGAGAGTGAGCGCGATCTCGCAGGCGGCCGTCGCGTCGACGGCCACGAACATCACCTCGTCCCCGATGAGCTTGACGACGCGGCCGTCGTTCGCGGTCGTGACCTCGTGCGCGGTGTCCTCGAAGCGCTCGATCATCGTGGCCAGATCCCTGGTCTTCATGCTGCGCGACAGCGTCGTGAAACCGACCAGGTCGACGAAGCCGACGGCGAGCCTTGCCGTGTCGACCGACTTCCCCGGTCGCGCCTCGTGCAGCCGCCGCATGGCCGCGTGGAAGTGGCCCCGGAACAGAGCCTGCAGTGCCACCGGGACCACCTGCAGTGTCTCGATGCCCTGGGCGTTGGCCTCGGCCATCGCGACCTCGCTGCTCCGTGCCTCGCGCAGCGGTCCCTCGACGTGCACCCGGAAGAGCGACACCGCCGCCTCGGCGACGCGCGCGAGCGACGAGCCGGCGATGCGTGAGAACCGGCGCGCCGCCTGCTCGCCGAACAGGCGCGCCGCAGGCGCGAAGGCGGCGAACCCGAGCGCGTCGTCGGCGCTGAAGACGCGCTCGCCGGGATCGATCGGGGAAAGGCCGGCGGCGAGCCGGATCTCCTCGATCCGCTCGGGCGTGAGCCCGGCCCGCTGCGCGAGCTCCGCCAGGGTCAGATACTGTCCGGGGTGCAGCGCGAGGTCGGCGCCCAGGCCTTCGAGCCGGCCCTCGGCGTGAGCGCGCACCATCTGCCCGAGCCCGGCACCGCGCGCCGCCAGCCATTCGAGGAGCGCGAGGCGCTCGGCGGCGTTCGGCGCGTGCGGGTCGTAGAGTCCCGCCGCCTCGTACTCGGCGATACCCACTCGGTGTGGCAGATATTCCTCGCGGCGACCGAGCGTCAAGGTGCCCATTGACAGATCCGGACGCGGCCTCTTTGTGATGACGGGGAGGTCCACGCCATGGCGGAAGAGGAAGTCGACGTCGTCGTCGTCGGGCTCGGTCCGGGGGGCGAGGAGGTCGCCGAGCGGCTCGCCGAGGCGGGACTCCTCGTCGTCGGCGTGGAGGAGCACCTCGTGGGCGGGGAGTGCCCGTACTACGGCTGCATCCCGAGCAAGATGATGATCCGGGGCGCGGATCTGCTGGCCGAAGCACGGCGGGTCGACGGCATGGCCGGCAAGGCGTCCGTCGTGCCGGACTTCGCCCCGGTCGCGCGGCGCATCCGGAAGGAGGCCACCGACGACTGGAACGACCGCGTCGCCGTCGAGCGCTTCGAGAAGCTCGGCGGCCGCTTCGTGCGGGGACGCGGCGTCCTCGACGGTCCCGGACGGGTGCGCGTCCGCGATCGTCTCTTCCGGGCTCGGCGTGGCGTCGTGCTCGCCACCGGGACCGCGCCCGCCGTCCCGCCCATTCCGGGCCTCGCCGACGTGTCGTACTGGACCAACCGCGACGCGGTGAAGGCCGAGACGGCGCCCGCCTCGCTGGTCGTCCTCGGCGGCGGTGCGGTGGGCGGCGAGATGGCGCAGGCGTTCTCCCGTTTCGGCTCGCGCGTCACCCTCGTCGAGGCGGCCGAGCGCATCCTCGGGCTCGAGGAGCCCGAGGCCAGCGCCGTGATCAGTGGCGCGATGCGCGACGAAGGCATCGACGTGCGCACCGGCCGCAAGGCCGTGCGGGTGATGGCGGAGGGGAGCGCCATCACGGTACACACCGACGACGGCGCGCGTATCCAGGGCGACCGGCTGCTCGTCGCCACCGGACGGCGCATGAACCTCGCCGGCCTGGGCCTCGGCTCCGTCGGACTCGACGAGGCTGCCCACAGCGTGCAGGTGGACGAACGCTTGCGGGCGGCGGACAAGCTCTGGGCGGTCGGAGACATCACCGGCAAGGGTCTCTTCACGCACGTGGCCGTGTACCAGGCCCGCATCGTGATCGCCCACCTCCTCGGACGCGACGCCCCGGGGGCGGACTATCGCGCGCTCGCGAGGGTCACGTTCACCGACCCGGAGGTCGGCGGCGTCGGCATGACCGAAGCGCAGGCGCGTGCGGCGGGGCTGCGCGTCCGCGTCGCCTCGGTCGAGCTGCGCAAGGTGTCGCGGGGCTGGATCCACGGCCCCGGGAACGCCGGATTCATCAAGGTGATCGAGGATGCCGATCGCGGCGTGCTGGTGGGGGCGACCTCGGTGGGACCGTGGGGCGGCGAGGTGCTCTCCGTGCTCACGCTCGCCGTGCACGCCGAGGTGTCGGTAGCGACCCTGCGCACGATGCACTACGCTTTCCCGACCTTCCACCGCGGTGTGCTCGAGGCGGTGAGGGCGCTCGGGTCGTGAGCGGTCGAGGCGTCAGCGCTTGCGGAAGCGGGCCAGCACCGGGTCGTCGGGCTCGCCGGGCAGGGGCTTCCCCCAGGGATCGGTGCGCGGGATGCGGAGCTTGGTGAGCGTATCCTGGGTGTCCTGGTTCACCCACGGCTGGCCGAGTGCACACGGGACCGGCACGCCGTTCTCCGGCTCGAGGTCGTAGGCCGGATAGGCACCCTTCTGGTAGTCGAGAAGCATCCGCTTCGGCACGGTGCATCGTCTAGCCCGGCGGCCCGCAGCGGGCAACCGAGGCGATCAAAACGCCTTCCCATTTGGCCGTGCTGCTGGTCTAAGGGAACGGCATGGATCGCATCGCCGTCGCCTACTCGCCGCTGCGAGATGCCTCCCCGCAGGACATCCTGGCCTGGTCGCGGCGCGCCGAGGAGCTCGGCTTCGCGGGCGTCTTCATCCCGGAGTCGTTCAACGACTCGCTGGCCTACGCCGAGGCGGTGGGGTTCGCGACCACGCGGATCAAGGTCGGGACCGGCATCACCAACATCTACCTCCGACACCCGACGCTGCTCGCGCAGCAGGCCGCAGCGGTCCAGGAGTTCTCCGACGGACGCCTGATGCTCGGACTCGGCGTCGGTCACCGGCCGGTGAACGCGTCGCTCGGCATCGACATGGGCGACCCGCTGGAGCGGACGCGGGAGGTCGTCGGCGTGCTCCGCGCGGCCTGGGCGAAGGGCCCGCATCAGCCGCGCCCCCGCACGCCGCCGACGATCCTGGCCGCGGCGCTCGCCCGACCCATGGTCGAGCTTGCCGGCGAGGTCGCCGACGGGGTCATCTTCAACCTCTTCCCGCTCGAGCGCTACCTGAAGGCGATGGCGATGCTCCGGCGTGGCGCCGAGCGCGGAGGTCGCGACCTCGAGTCGCTCGAGGTCTGCCACTTCACCACCGCCTACCTCGGCCCCGATCGGGCGGCGTGCCTGCACGAGGCCAAGCGCATGCTGGCGCGCTACGCCAGCCTGCAGTTCTACGGCAACATGCTCGTGCAGAGCGGGTTCGGCGCCGAGGTGGAAGCGATCCGCGCGGCCATGAAGTCGCGCGACGTCGCCGCCGCGGAGCGGGCGGTGACCGACGAGATGGCGGATGCCGTCACGCTGGTCGGCGACCCGGCTCACTGCCGCGAGCGGCTGCGGGCGTACCAGATGGCCGGCGCGACGATGTGCATCGTCTTCCCGAACCCGGTCGGCGAGAGTCGAGGAGCGGCGGTGGAGCGAGCGCTGATCGCGCTCGCGCCGCGGTAGCCGGCGCGGCTTCGCGGCCTCGCCGGTGGCGATGCAGATGGCTCGGAACGACGACATGGCGGCGGCCCTTCCGGGCGGCGTGCTCTCGCGCGATCCGGCCGAGGGCGAACGCACTCTTCGGGCAAGTTCCGCACCGGCCGCTGCTCCCGCGCTTCCGACCTGGCCGAAAGGGCTCGCTGCGGCGGCGGCGGCATTTGCGGTCGTCGGCGGCTGTGTCACGCTCCTCGGATGGGCCGCCAACATCCAGCGGCTCACCGACTGGAGGAACGACGGCATCTCGATGTTTCCCAACGCCGCCGCCTGCGCCGTCGTGAGCGGCCTGGCCCTCGTGCTGAGCGGCATCGAAAGCCGGCGCTTGCCCCGGGTGAGCGCGTGGCTCGGAATCCTGGTCGCCCTGATCGGCGGCTTGACGCTGGTCGAGCACTCGAGCGGGCTCGACCTCGGCATCGACACCCTTCTGTTCGATCGCGCGTGGGGCCAGGGCGCGGCGGCCGCTCCGATGCGCATCGGGCCGCCCGCATCCGTCTCGTTTCTCCTCGTGGGGACGGCGCTCGCGCTCCTGGGCCGCGGGCCCCGAGCGCGTGGCGCCAGCGCCGCGTGCGGTGTGACCGTCACGGCGATCGCGATGCTCTCGCTCGTGGGCTATCTCTACGGCGCGAGGCAGATGTATACGATCCCCGACCTGACGGGGATCGCGAGGCAGACCGCCTCGATCCTCCTCGCTCTGGGCATCGGCCTCGTGGCGAGCGCGCCCGAGCGGGAGCCGATGCGGACCGTCCTGGAGCCCGGCGCCCCGGGGATACTGGTCAGGCGAGCCTGGCCGATCGTCGTCCTGTGCTCGCTCGTGATCGGATGCCTGCGCGTGCTGATGCAGAACGAGGGTCTGGTGGACACGGCGTTCGGGACCGCGTCCGGCACCCTCGTCCAGATCACCTTGCTGACGGTCGTGCTGTGGTGGGCCGCCGGGAAGGTCCGTGGGCACGAGCGCGCGCTGCGCCGGAGCGAAGCGGAGGTGCGCCGCCAGGCCCGCCAGCTGGAGGCGTTCGTCGACACCGCGGCCATCGGCATGCACCGGGTGGGCCCGGACGGGACCATCCTGTGGGCCAACGATGCCGAGCTGGAGATCCTGGGCTATGCCCGCGAGGAGTACGTCGGGCACCACATCTCGGAGTTTCATGCCGATCGAGCCGTGCTCGCGGACATCCTGGCGCGCCTCCGGCGCGGCGAGAAGCTGTTCGAGTATCCGGCCGAGATGAGGTGCAGGGACGGCTCCCTCAAGTCCGTCCTGATCGACTCGAGCGTGCTGTGGGACGAGGGACGGTTCCTGCACACGCAGTGCTTCACGCGTGACGTCACAGAGCGGAAGAGCGCCGAGGAGTCGCGGGCTCTGCTCGCCGCGATCGTCGAGGCGTCCGACGACGCGGTCGTGAGCAAGACGGTCGAAGGCATCATCACCACCTGGAACGCCGGCGCCGAGCGCATCTTCGGCTACCCCGCGGCGGAGGCGGTCGGACGGCCGATCGAGCTCATCGTCCCGTCGGATCGGCTGGAGGAGGAACGCGAGATCCTCGCGCGCATCCGACGTGGCCAGCGCATCGAGCACTTCGAGACCGTGCGCCGCACCAAGGACGGCCGCCTGCTGGACGTCTCGCTCACCATCTCGCCGGTGAAGGACGGATCGGGACGGATCACCGGCGCCTCGAAGATCGCCCGCGACATCACGGGACGGAAGCGCGCCGAGGCGGAACGAGAGGAGAGCACGCGCCGGAAGGACGAGTTCATCGCGATCCTCGCCCACGAGCTGCGCAATCCGCTGGCGCCGATCCGCAACGCCGCCCGCTTTCTGAAGCAGAGGGCCTCGGGCGATCCGGACCTCAGGCGTCCGATCGACATGGTCGAGCGTCAGGTGGCGCAGATGTCACGCCTCATCGACGACCTCCTCGACGTGTCGCGCATCTCACGTGGCACCCTGGACCTGCGCCGCGAGCGCGTCGCGTGCGCGGAGATCGTCGAGGCCGCAGTGGATGCCTGCCGTGACGACATCCAGGCCAAGGGACAGCATCTGCGCGTGCGCGTGCCGCGCGGGCCCGTCGAGCTGGAGGCCGACCGCGAGCGCCTCGTCCAGGTGCTCTGCAACCTGATCGGGAACGCGGCCAAGTACACCCCCACGGGCGGCGACATCGACGTCGCGGTCGACGTCGTGTCGGCCGCCGCCCTCGTCATCTCCGTCCGCGACAACGGCATCGGCATCCCGCCGGGGAAGCTCACGGAGATCTTCGATCTCTTCGCGCGGGTGGATCATTCGCTCGAGCGGCAGGGCGGCCTCGGCATCGGCCTCACGCTGGTTCGCCAGCTCGTCGAGCTGCACGGCGGGACGATCGAGGCGCATAGCGAGGGGGTGGGACACGGCAGCGAGTTCGTCGTGAAGCTTCCCGTGGTCGTGACGGCGCTGCAGGCGCCCGCCACGGTTGCGGAGCCGGGTGCCGCCGGTCCTGCGCTGCGCATCCTCGTGGCCGACGACAACCTGGACGCCGCCGAGAGCCTGGTGCTGCTCCTCCAGATGGCCGGGCACGACGTCCACGCGGTATTCGACGGGAACGCCGCGATCGGCGCCATCGAGGAGCTCCGGCCGGACGTCGCTCTCCTCGACATCGGCATGCCGGGAGCGAACGGCTACGAGGTCGCCCGGCGGGTTCGCGAGCATGCCTGGGGGAAGCAGGTGCACCTCGTCGCGCTCACGGGCTGGAGCCAGCCGGCCGACAGGCGTCGCGCGGAGGAGGCCGGCTTCGACGCGCATCTCGTAAAGCCGGTTCCCCCGGAAGCGCTCGATCGCCTGCTCGCGACGATGAGCGGACCGCGAGACCAGCCGGCTCCCGCCAGCGAGCCGATGCGGGTGAGTCGCGGGTCGTGAAGGCGGCGGGACGGCTTCCCGGACACCTTCAGGGCCGCGGCGGAGCGAACTGCGTGCGCAGGAAGGCGTCGAAGGCGCGGTCGGGGAGCCAGCGGCGCAGCCCCATCATGACACGCGCCGCGGCGGTGACCGGGTAGCGCGTCGCCGGCCGGGGCCTCGCGATCGCCTTCTCGATCACCCGCGCCACGGCTTCCGGGCCCGAGGCGAGGCGGCCCATGGGACCCTCGTAGGCCTCCCTGATCTTCGCGGCGACCTGGGCATTGAAGGTGGCGTACGCCGAATTGTCGCCGGCGGGCCCCTGGATGCTGCCGATCGCGGTGTCGCCGAAGCGGGTCTTGATGGGGCCCGGCTGGACCACGACGACGTCGACCCCGAACCCCCGCACCTCGAAGCGGAGCGCGTCGCTCAGCGCCTCCACGGCGTGCTTGGTGGCGTGGTAGAAGGCGCCGCCCGGGAAGGTGAGCCGGCCGCCCATGGAGCTCAGGTTGACGATCTTGCCCCAGCGCTGGCGGCGCATCCCCGGGAGCACGAGCTGGGTGAGGCGGATCAGCCCGAAGACGTTGGTCTCGAACTGGCGTCGGATCTCGTCCATCGGCGTGGCCTCGAAGGCGCCTTCCTGGCCGTAGCCGGCGTTGTTCACCAGCACGCCGACGGCGCCCTCGGCGCGCTCCACGGCGTCGACGGCCGCCCGCATCGAGCCCTCGTCGCAGACGTCGAGCGCCAGCAGACGGCAGCCGGTGGCCGCCAGATCCTGGATCGCATCGAGCCTGCGCGCGGTGGCGTAGACGGTCCACCCCGACCGGGCCAGGTGCTCCGCGGTCGCGCGGCCGATGCCCGTCGAGCACCCCGTGATCAGCACTGCCTTCGAGATGGTCGTCGCCATGACCGGCCAACTAGATGGGTCGCACCCCTCCGGTCAATGCGTCTCGCGCGGCGCCGCTTTGAAAGGCCCGGATGCCGCTGGTACGGTCGCGTCTCCGTCCCATGGACTACAAGGCCACCCTGAACCTTCCGCGCACCGACTTTCCGATGCGAGCCAACCTGCCGAAGCGCGAGCCCGAGATGCTGCGGCACTGGGCCGACCTCGGACTGTACGACCGGGTGCTGGCCCGCAACGCCGGGCGCCCGCGCTTCGTGCTGCACGACGGGCCGCCGTACGCCAACGGCGACGTCCACCTGGGCACCGCCCTCAACAAGGTGCTGAAGGACATCGTGGTGAAGTCGCGCGCGATGGCGGGCTGGCTGGCACCGTACGTGCCCGGCTGGGACTGCCACGGGCTGCCCATCGAGATGCAGGTGGAGAAGGAGCTTGGCCGCGCGAAGAAGGAGAGCATGCAGAAGGCGGAGGTCCGCGCCCTCTGTCGCGAGTACGCCACCCGCTTCGTCGGCATCCAGCGCGCCCAGTTCGAGCGCCTCGGGGTGCTCGGGGACTGGGAGCATCCCTACCTCACCATGGCCTTCGACTACGAGGCGCGCGAGGTCCGGCTGCTGGGGAGGTGCATCGAGGCCGGCTTGCTGTACCGCCGCAAGCGGCCGGTGCAGTGGTGCTGGTCGTGTCTGACGGCGCTCGCCGAGGCGGAGGTCGAGTACGCCGACATCACCTCGCCGTCGGTCTACGTGGCGTATCCCTTCGTCGATCCGCTGCCGGCACCGCTCGCCGGGCTCGACGGCGTGGCCGCCGCGGCCTGGACCACCACGCCGTGGACGCTGCCGGCGAGCCTCGCCGTGGCGGTCCATCCGGAGCACGAGTACGTCGCCGTGACGCTCGCCGAGCGCACGCTCGTCGTGGCCGCCGCGCTCGTCCCGGCGCTCGCCGAGGCAATGGGTGTCGGCGAGCCGCCACGCGAGCTGCGCCGCTTCCGGGGTCGCGATCTCGAGGGCGCGCGCTGCCGGCATCCCTGGCTGGAGCGGGTCGTGCCGGTCGTGCTGGCCGACTACGTCACCCTGGAGAGCGGCACGGGCCTCGTTCACACGGCGCCCGGACACGGCCAGGAGGACTACCAGACCGGCCTGCGCTACGGCCTCGACGTCCTCGCCCCGGTCGACGAGCGGGGCCGGTTCACCGACGCCGTGCCGGAGTGGAAGGGCATGCGCGTCTTCGATGCCGACGCCGACATCGTCCGGCAGCTGCGCGCCGTCGGCGGGCTCCTCGCGGCGCAGAACTTCGTCCACAGCTACCCGCACTGCTGGCGCTGCAAGAACCCCATCGTGTTCCGCGCCACCGAGCAGTGGTTCATGGGCATGGACCTGACGGGGCTGCGGGACCGGGCGCTGGCGGAGATCGACCGCATCCGGTGGGTGCCCGAATGGGGCCGGGACCGCCTCCACGGCATGGTGGCGACGCGGCCCGACTGGTGCCTGTCGCGGCAGCGCGACTGGGGCGTGCCGATCGTCGCGCTCTTCTGCGAGACGTGCGGCGCGGAGCACACCAGCCGCGAACTCTGCGACCACGTGGCAGCCATCTTCGAGCGCGAGGGCGCGGATGCCTGGTTCACGCGCCCGATCGCCGACCTGGTCCCGCCCGCGACGCGCTGCGCGCGCTGCGGCGGCACGGAGTTCCGCCGGGAGACCGACATCCTCGACGTATGGTTCGACTCGGGCGTCAGCTGGAGCGCCGTCGTCGAGCAGCGGCCCGAGCTGGGCGGGCGTGCCGACATGTACCTGGAAGGCAGCGATCAGCACCGGGGCTGGTTCCAGAGCTCGCTGCTCACGAGCGTCGCGGTCGAGGGACGCGCACCGTACGACGTCGTCCTCACCCACGGCTTCTTCGTCGACGGGACGGGGCGGAAGATGTCGAAGTCCGTCGGCAACGTCATCTCGGCCGAGGACATCGTCGGGCGCCATGGCGCCGAGCTGCTCCGCCTCTGGGTGGCGGCCGAGGACTACCGCGGCGACATTCCGGTGTCGGAGGAGATCCTCGGCCAGCTCGTGGACGCCTATCGCCGCCTGCGCAACACGGCGCGCTTCCTCCTGAGCAACCTGTACGACTTCGATCCCGCGCGTGACGCGGTTCCGTACGCCGCGCTGCCCGAGCTCGAGCGCTGGGCGCTGCACCGGACGCACGCGCTCGCCGGGCGCGTCCAGGCGGCGTACGAGGCGTACGAGTTCCACATCGTCCACCATGCGCTCAACACCTTCTGCGCCGTGGACCTGAGCGCCTTCTACCTCGACGTGCGCAAGGATCGGCTGTACTGCGAGCGCCCCGAGAGCACCGAGCGGCGCGGGACGCAGACCGTGCTGTACGCCATGCTCGACACGCTGGTTCGCTCGATGGCGCCGGTGCTCTCCTTCACCGCCGACGAGATCTGGACGTTCATGGCAGGCACGACGGAGCCGAGCGTCTTTCTCGCCGGGTTCGCCGAGCCGCCCGCGTCCTGGTGCGACGACGAGCTGGCGGCGCGCTACGAGCGGCTCCTGGCCGTGCGCGCGGCGGTGACGAAGGCGATCGAGGAAGCCCGGCAGGCCGGCGTCGTGAAGCAGGGAAGCGAAGCGCACGTCACGCTGGGTGCCGGCGGCGAGCTGAGGGACCTGCTCGCCGTCCGGCTCGACGAGCTGCCCGCGCTCTTCCTCGTCGCCGAGGTCGCGCTCGGGGAGGGCGGCGCGGAGAGTCCCCTGCTGGCGGGGCTTCGCGTCGGTGTGGAGCGGGCGAGCGGAGAGAAGTGCGAGCGCTGCTGGCGCACGCTGCCGCTCGGGGGCGATTCACGTCATCCCCGGCTGTGCAGTCGCTGCGCGGCGGTCGTGGCATGAACGACACCCGGCTGCGGCAGGCCCTCCTGGTCGCCCTCGCCGTGGTGGCCGTCGATCAGCTGACCAAGACCATGGTGGAGCGCTCCATGACGCTCTACGAGAGCATCCCCATCGTGCCCGGGTTCTCGCTCACCTATGTGCGCAACACCGGCGCGGCGTTCGGCATGCTCGGCGGCGCGCCGTCGGCGTTCCGGCTGCCGCTCTTCCTGCTCGTCACCGCGGTCGCGATCTGGGCGCTGATCTCCTACCTGCGCGCCAGCCCGACCCATCGCCGCTCCCTGGTCTGGTCGCTCGGGGGCATCCTCGGCGGCGCCGTCGGCAACTTCATCTGCCGCATGCGCTACGGGGAGGTGGTCGATTTCTTTCACCTCCACTACGGCGCCTGGAGCTGGCCGATGTTCAACGTCGCCGACTCGGCGATCACCGTCGGCGTGGCGATCGTCCTGCTCGAGTCTCTGCGGGGCGGTGCCGAGAGTCGAGAGCAGCCGGTCACGACGGCTCGTTGAGCGGCGGGGCCGGGTGGCGCTCGGCCTCGCGCAGGCGGACGAGGACGCGTTCGGCAATCTCGTGAAAGGCCCGGCCGTAGGCGCTCGCCGGCTCGGCGGCGACGATGGGCAGGCCGCGATCACCCGCCTCGCGCACCGCTCGCGCGAGCGGGATCTCGCCGAGAAACGGCACGCCCAGCTCGCGTGCCATCGCCGCCCCCCCGCCGTGCCCGAAGAGATCGGCCCGCGCCCCGCAGCCGGGGCAGAGATGATAGCTCATGTTCTCGATCACCCCGAGCACCGGCACCTGCACCTGCCGGAACATCTGCAGTCCCCGGCGCACGTCCGCGAGCGCCACGTCCTGGGGCGTCGTCACGATGACCCCGCCGCTGAGCGGAACCTGCTGCGTCAGCGTGAGCTGGACGTCCCCGGTGCCGGGGGGAAGGTCGAGCACCAGGACGTCGAGCTCCCCCCAATCGCAGTTGCGGAGGAACTCGACGATGAGCTTGGTCAGCATGGGACCGCGCCAGATGACCGGGGTCTCGTCGGCGAGGAACATGCCCATCGAGATCACCGACAGGCCGTGCCGTCGGATCGGCTGGAGCCGCTTGCCTTCGCCGCTGCGAGCCTTGTCGGTGATGCCGAGCATCAGGGGAACGCTGGGGCCGTACACGTCGGCGTCCATCAGCCCCGTGCGCTGTCCCAGCCCGGCGAGCGCGAGCGCCAGGTTCGTCGCGACGGTCGACTTGCCGACGCCTCCCTTGCCGCTCGCGACGGCGAGGATGCTCCCGATGCCGGTGACTGCCTGCGGCCCGCTGCGGGCGGCCGGCGCGGGAGCCGGGGCCTGCTGGCGCACGATCGTCAGGTGCTCCGCGCCCGGGATTCCCGCGAGCGCCTCCCGGACCGAGGCCTCGATGTCGCGGACGACCTCCTCGTTGGCAGTGCTCGGGGTCAGGGTCACCGTGACCCCACCCGACGATACCTCGATGTCGCGCACCAGGCCGAAGGAGACGATGTCCCGGGTGAAACCGGGGTACGGGATGGATCGGAGGCGCTCCAGGAGCTCCTGGGGGGTAGGCACGCTCCGCGCTTACCAATCGCACGCGAGGCTCGCAAGGGCTGCGCAAGTGGCATGCATTCATGCGAGGAAAGGACGGCTATGCCGTATCTTCTTTACACGATCTGGCGACTTTGGAGCCTTTCCTAGGGACCCCCGCAAGGAGTTTTCAGCCCTTTTGGGCTGGCACAGGCCTTGCTCTAGGCAAGACCTAGATGGACTTCGCTATGCAGCTCAACACCCCCCCCTCCAACACCAGCGTCAGCAACGGGCCGCCCGCTGATGCCGGCAAGCTCATTCGCGCGTGGCGGCATCGCGCAGGTCTCACCCAGGAGGGCCTCGCCCATTCCCTGAGTGTGACCTTCTCGACCGTCAGCCGCTGGGAGAACGGCCACGTTCTGCCGAGCCGGCTCGCCTGGCGGGCCCTTCAGCAGCTGGCCACCGAGCGCGCCTGCCCCCTCGTCGAAATCGAACAAGTCGCAGCACAGGCCTGACCGGGTCTCCGCCCGGCTCTCACGTCTCCAAAAACCACCCGCGTCCTCCCTGCGCCTGACTGTAGCCCGTCAGGTCGCTGTGGTAGATCCGCGCCATGGCGCGGCGGGAGCGGACGTCGGACGACGCGAGCGGCCGGGCGGCACCGGCGCCTGCATCGCTGAACGTCCCGTTCCGGGACCTCCGGAAGCAGTGGAAGGGCAGGCCGGAGCCCCCGCCGGCTCGGCCTCCGACTTCTTCTCCGCCGAAGCTCCAGGCACCGGTATCGTCCCCCGCCGAGGGTAGCGAGACGGACCTGTTCGAGTCGGCGATGGCGGGTGTGGTTCCGCTGGCGCGAGGCCCCCACACGCGCATCGAAGGCCCCCCTCCGGCCCTGGGAGGAGGGCCGCGCCCCATGAGCGAAGAGGCAGAAGCGCTTGCCGCGCTCTCCGACCTCGTCGCGGGCGTGGCGAATTTCGACATCACCGACAGCCGCGAGTACATCGAGGGTGTCGTGGTGGGTCTCGACCCGAGGGTCGTTCGCCGCTTGCGGCGCGGTGACTTCGCCTGGCAGGCTCATCTGGACCTCCACGGTCTCACCGCGGCCGAGGCCCGCGACGTGGTCGATCGTTTCATCCTCGAGAGCTTTCGCGCCGGCCGCCGCTGCGTGCTCGTCGTCCACGGCCGGGGGCTCAACTCGAAGGACCGCACGCCCGTCCTGAAGGAACGGCTCAAGTCCTGGCTGGCGCACGGGCGCATCGCCAAGGTGGTGCTCGCCTTCTCGACTGCGCGCTTGTGCGACGGCGGCGCCGGAGCGCTCTACGTGCTCCTCCGTCGTGACCGGCGCGCGCGGCCGATCCGCGTGACCGAGGGCGCGAAGCGCTAGGAGCCCCGCCGGACCATGGCTCGCGCATCCCTCGCTGCGCCCGGCGGCATGGCCCGACCGGGCTCCTAGACCGTGGCGAACGCACTCAGCGGCGCCCGGCTGCTCCTGGCCGCGGCGCTGCCGTACCTGCTGGTGCACGGCGGCTGGCCTCCCGTGGTCGTCTGGATCGCGGCCAGCCTGTCCGACTACCTGGACGGCCCGCTGGCCCGCCGCCGCGGAACGAGCAGTCCCGGCGGTGCGATCCTGGACAACGTCGCGGACATCACCTTCGTGCTCGCGGGGCTCTCGACGGCCGCGGCGCTCCGGCTCGTGTCCTGGGTGGTGCCGGCATCGATCGCCCTGTCGGCGACCGCCTATGCCGCGGCCTCGGCACGGCGACACGATCCCGCCGGCGCGGGCCCGCGCCTCGCCCGCAGCCGCCTCGGCCACTGGGCGGGGGTCGCGAACTACGCCTGTCTCGGCGTGGCGTCGGGTGCCGCGGCCTGGCCCGGCCCGTGGTGGGCGCCGCTCCTCGCCGGAGCCGGCGCGACGACGGCGGGGCTGAACCTGACCGCGGTCGCGGCCCGCCTGGTCGCGCGCAGGCCCACGTGAGGGCTCAGGCCGAGGCCTCGAAGTCCTCGAACTGCAGGATATCCAGCTCGGCGAAGCGCTCGCGCACCCACGGCGTGAGCAGCCCGAGCCGCTTCACGTTGGGAACGACCTTCGCGAACAGCATCTTGCGGAACTCGATCATCGACGGCGAGTGGAGAACGATGTCCTTCACCTCGTCCACCGGCCAGCCCATGACCTCCCAGACCTCCTCGGCGAGCAGCCGGTCACGCATCAGCCGGCAGCCCTCGTACACGAACTCCTCGCGCTCGCGCATCTCCTTCGGCGGCATCTCGGCGAAGTAGTCCTTCAGCGCGATCACCCCGAATGCCACGTGGCGCGCCTCGTCGCGGATCACGTAGTGCAGCAGGTCGGTGAGCAGCGGCTCCGAGCACATCTTGTGCATGAAGCCGAACGCCGCCATGGCGAGGCCCTCGACGAGGATCTGCATGCCGAGGTACTTCATGTCCCACCGCGAGTCGGTGAGGATCTGGTCGATGAGCGCCTTCAGATCCTTGTTGATGCGGTAGGGGCCGCCGAGCTTCTCGTTCAGATAGCGCGAGAACACCTCGACGTGCCGCGCCTCGTCCATCACCTGCGTCGAGCCGTAGAACTTAGCTTCCATCCAGGGTGTGGCGTCGACGATCTGCGCCGTCGCCAGCAGCGCGCCCTGCTCGCCGTGCATGAAGTTCGACAGCAGCCAGCGGAGCTGCTCGCGCCGCAGCATCCGCACCTCGGCCGGTCCGAGCTTCTCCCAGATGTGCGTTCCGTAGACCGGAATCTGCATGTCGGGGAGATTCTCGGCCTCGGCGTCGACACCGAGGTGCCAGGCCAGCTGCTCGCTCGCGTTCCACTGGTCGCGCTTGGCCTTCTCGTAGAGGTTGTGCAGATCGCGCCGCACCATCTCGTAGTTCCAGCTGTACGCGGTGTTGAACGTGGTGGAGAGGAGCTCGATGTGCTCCTCGCGCTCGTCGTGGGTCGGAACCTGGGCCACGGCACCGTTATGCATGGGGCGATCCTCCCTCGGATTGGTGCGGGCTCAGCCCGCGCAGCGTCAGCGTGATGATGGTGTCGTGGAGCCACTCGATCGGGACGGCCTGGTGCTCGGTCCACCAGGCGAGGAGCTGGGTCGACATTCCGATGATCGCCTGGGCCGCGATGGCCGGCGCCACCGGGCCGAAAACACCACGCTCGATGCCTTCGCGGATGGTGGCCTCGGCGTCGAGCGCGAACAGCGCCTGCGCGCGGCGTACCACGTCGTGCCGCGACGCCGTCGGGCCGAAGACCAGCTTGAAGACCTCGCGGTTCTCCTGGGCGAAGCGACACAGAGCCACGGTGGCCACCCGGGTCTTCGCCACGGGATCGTCCACGCTCTCGCGTGCCTCGTCCACGGTCGCCTTCAGCCGCGTCGCCGCATCCTCGACCAGCGCATCGTAGAGCGCGTCCTTGGTGGCGAAGTGGAGATAGAACGTGCCGACGCCGACGTCCGCGGCGGCTGCGATGTCGGCGATCTTGGTGGCGTGCAGGCCCTTCTCGGCCACGACGCGCGTGGCCGCTGCCAGAAGATCGTCCCGGGTCCGCGCCTTGCGGCGCTCGAAGCGGTTGTCGACGACCTTCAGTGAGCCAGGGTTCATAACTGAATCTTGGTTCATTTAGCTCGGGATGCCGGATCACGTCAAGGGGGCTGCGCGAAGTATAAGACAGCCTCCAGAGAGGAGCCGATGAGGACGCCGCCGCCGTTCCACGAGGGAGAGATTGCCGTGCAGGAGCGCGCCGGCATGCGCCGCATGGCGGCGAAGATCGGGACCGGAATCGACGACAGCATTCCGCCGCCGGCGCAGGAGTTCCTTCGCAACCGCTACGTGGTGCAACTCGGCTCGGTCGACCCGCGCGGTGCGGTATGGGCCTCGCAGCGCGTCGGACCGCCCGGCTTCGTGACGTGTCCCGACGAGCGCACCGTCCGCATCGAGGCGGCCGACGTGCCGGGTGATCCGCTGCTGGCGAACCTGCGCGGCAACCAGGCCCTCGGGCTCCTCGCGATCGACCTTCCGACCCGACGGCGCTACCGGGTGAACGGGCGGGCGTCGCTCGAGGGCCGCGACGCGATCGTGGTGCGAGTCGATCAGGCCTACGGCAACTGTCCGAAGTACATCCAGCGCCGCGAGCCCGTGGAAGCGCTGGAGGTGCATCCCGGCGAGGCCGACGTCACGCCCGGAACGTCGCTCGCGGCGGCACAGCGCGGATGGATCGAGCGCGCGGACACGTTCTTCCTCGCGACCGCTCACCCCGACGCCGGGGCCGACGTGTCGCATCGCGGAGGACGGCCGGGCTTCGTGCGGGTGCCGGATGAGCGCACCCTCGTCTGGCCGGACTATGCCGGCAACACCATGTTCATGTCGCTGGGCAACCTCGCCGTGAATCCGCATGCGGGCCTGCTCTTCGTCGACTTCGATGCGGGCACCACGCTCCAGCTGACGGGACGGGCGCGCGTCGACTGGGACGCCGGCAGAGCAGCGACCTTCCCGGGTGCGCAGCGGCTGATCGAGCTCGAGGTCGGCGAGACCATCGAGACGCGGCACGCGAGCCCGCTGGGCTGGAAGCTCGTCGAGCCCTCGCCGTTCAACCCGTGAGCGCGCCGAAGCGGAGCGTGTTGCCGGGCGGATCGCTAGAGCATCCTCACAGCTCGAGGGTCGGAACGGAGACCGGCAGCCCCGTCGCCGCGGAGTGCATGCACGCCTCGGCGATCAGCACGGCGCGTGCGCCGTCCTCGGGGGTCACGGGAGGCCGCTCATCGTGCAGCACGAGGCGGGCGAAGGCGCGCACCGCCTCGCGGACCGTGGCCGCCGCTTCGCCGAGGGCCACCGGGGTGCGCTCGAGGCCGCGCACCGTGTGCAGCCAGTGCTGTTGATGATCGCCGACGATCTGACCGCCGCGGCAGGCCGCGTCGACCAGCCCCGAGCGCCCCGCGGTCGCGCGCGAGCCGCCCACCGCGACCAGCGCGTCGTTCGACGCGAGCTCGAGGGTGGCGAGGAAGTTGTCCTCGGTGCGGACCGTGACGGCGCGAGCGGTCCGGCACCACACCCGCGTCACCTCGGCGCCGGTCAGCCAGCGCACCAGGTCGAAGCTGTGCACCCCGGTGTGGAGGAGGATGCCGCCGCCGGAGAGCTCCGGCCGGTCGAGCCAGTCCAGCGGAGACGGCTCGAAGCGCTGGTTGACGACCAGGGCGCGGAGCGGACCCAGGTCGGCCAGCCGCTCCCGCAGCGCACGCACCACCGTGTTCCAGCGCAGCGTGTGCGCCATCAAGCACGGGATGCCCGTCGCACGGACGCGCCGGACGATCACCCCGGCGTCGGCACCGCTGGTCGCCAGCGGCTTCTCGATGAGCAACGCCTTGCCGGCCGCGGCCACGGCCTCGACGATCGGCCGGTGCAGCGCGGGGGGTACGACGGCGACGACGCCCTCCACGGCGGGATCGGCGATCAGCGCATGCCATTCGGCGTGGAAGCGACACCCGAGCTCGCTCGCCTGGGCGGTGCCTCGCCTTGCGTCGTGACGGCTCAGCGCGACGAGGCGCAGCTCCGGGATGTCCGAACGGATGTGGTGCAGGTAGCGCTGGCCATGCTTGCCGGCGCCGATCAGGCCGACGGGGAACGGCGGCATCTAGACGACCGGCACCCGGATGTGGCGCACGGCCGATCCGTCACGCCGCGAGGCGTCCGGCGAGTCCGGAGAGGCGGCTGCGTGTGCTGCGGTCGCCGAGGCCGGCGGCGCGGCAGCGTTCGAGGTAGTCCGCGATCGCGCCCGCGAACCAGCGGCGGGCGAAGCTGCTGCCGCGCGCCAGCGCCTCCTGCTCGCGGGAGCCGGCCGCCAGGAGCACGAGGGGCTCGAACCACTCGGTGCTGCCCGCGATGCCGACCACGGTGTGCTCCGTGCGGTCGAGATACTCGTTCAGCACGGCGCTCTTCTCCGGCTGGTGCGCCAGATGGTAGCGGACATGTGCGACCCCGTAGGCCACCGAGCGGGCGACGTCCTGGAGCGAGAGCGTGGCGAGCAGGCGATCGGCTCGCGTGCGCGCGAGGGCGGCGAGGGCCCGGTACATGGCGAGCGCGAAGCTGCCGAGGAGGAGGTTCGTCGCCAGCGAGGCCTCGGGGTAGGTCTCGGCCGAGAGGAGCTCCTTCAGCGCCTGCTCGGCGGATACGCTCGCACGGCCGAGACCGCGGCCGCTCACCAGGGCCCGCTTGCGACAGGCCTCGACGTGGCGCGCCTCGTCGAACATCTGCACGCAGAGGAAGCTCTTCAGCTCGAGGAACTCCTGGTTGATGACGAACACCCAGCGTCCGGGCGCCTCCATCGCGACCAGCGCGACCTCCTGGAGCACGGTGCAGAGCTGCGCGACGGCCGCCTCGCGCAGCTCGTCGGCCGGAGCGACGGGCGCGAGCAGCTCGCTCCACGGCACGTCGACCGCCGGTGCCCAGCGGCGCGCCTTCGCTTCCTCGTAGAGCGCGCAGACGTTCTCGGACCAGACGTCGCTCTTGCGGTTGATGGTGTAGCCGAGGTCGGGAAGCTTCGGCACCAGCACGCTGCCGCGCGACGCCATGCTGTTGCGGTTGCGGACCAGCTCCGGAATGGAATCGTAGCCGTAGGGGCCGAGGTTGCAGTCCTCGTAGGTCAGCCCGCGTGCGGCATCCGCCGGCCGCGCCTGCAGGCGGGCGGTCTCGACCCCGTACCACTCGAGGGTCAGGTTGCCCCCGAGGATGCTCGTCACCAGCTCGATCAGCGCCGGGTCGTCGAAGAAGTCCTTCTCGGCGTAGTACGCCATTCAGGCGGCGGCCATGGTGAGCTCGACCATCTTCCAGAGCCGGGAGCGCTCGCGCCGCTCGGGAAGGCCGCACTTGGCGAGCCGCTCGAAATACTCCTCGGCCTGCTGGAGCTGGAACATGTTCTGGATGCGGATGCCTTCCGCGATCTGCTCCTTCTTGGTGCCCTTGCCGGCGAGGATGATGAACGGCTCCATCACCTCGGTGGCATAGCCGGCCCCGAAGACGAAGTTCTCGGCCTCGTCGAGATGACGATGGATCGTCTCGCGGCGCTCCGGGAAGTGGTCGAGCACCCATTTCAAATGCTGCATGCCGTAACCCACGTGCCGTGCCTCGTCCTGCATGACCA
Source organism: uncultured delta proteobacterium (assembly GCA_963815115.1). GTDB lineage: Bacteria > Desulfobacterota > Binatia > DP-6 > DP-6 > CAVQLX01. The sequence continues at coordinate 375,766 of CAWFFN010000012.1, forward strand.
GCCGGAAGAGCTTCTTGTCGCCGTCGGTGGGTGAGACGTACTCGCTGAACCGGAACAGCGTCAGCACCATGCCCTCGGCCTGGAGATGCAGGGTGAGCGACGCCTCGGCGAAGCTGTCGGCGTCGCGCAGGAACTTGAGATTGTGCTCGTTGTGCTGGCTCGCGCGCATGAGGCCGAAGCCGGTGGAGAGCGCCCGCTTGCGGAAGATCTCGGCGTGGCGCGCCTCGTCCATGGCCTGCGTGGCGATGAAGTTCTTGACCTCGAAGAAGTCGGCGTTGAGCCGTCCCATCCACTTGGCCGGGACGTCGGTCGCGATCATCTCGACCTCGGTCAGGAAGGTGAGCAGCTGGGCGTAGGCCTTGCCGATGTCGTCGGGAAGCTCGGTCGCGAGCAGATCGGACCACGGGATGTCGGTGGTCGCGTTCCACTGCCGGGTCATGGCCTCCTCGTAGTAGCCCTCGAGATTGTAGGCCCAGACCTCGCTCTTGCGGTTGACGTCGGCCTGGAGGTCGGGAAGGCCCTCCGGCTGCTCCGCGCCGCGCGGCGCGAAGCTCCGATTCTGCCGGATCACCTCGGGCATCTCCGAGTAGCCGTAGCCGGCGACATCGAGGTCGCGGAAGGTGAGGCCGCGGCGCTCGTTCTGCGGCCGGCAGCGCACGCGCTCGCGCTGGGCGTCGAGCCACGACAGATCGAGGTCGCCCTTCAGCCGGCGCTCGAGGCCGTCGAGAAACGCCCGGTCGTCGCTGAAGTCGGTGGTGGCGAGGTAGCTCATGTGCCGCTCCTTCTGGCGGGCTCGGCCCGACGTGGCGGGGCGGAGCCATCGGGATACGCAAAGTCGACTCCCGCCGAGAGGTCGAAGAACTCCTGGATGCTCTCGGCGAAGCGATAGAGCTTGTCGTGGCCGTCGGGGTCGTCGTAGCGCACCTGCAGGGACTCGCCGAAGTGGGTCAGCGTGTTCAGGCTGTGCGCCGCGTCGGCGGCGCCGAGGCGGTGGATGGCGTCGAACATCTCGCGCCACGCCGGCAGCGGGCCCTCGAGCACGAAGTCGGGAGCCACCCCGTCGAGCCCCTCGCGCACGGCCACGCAGTCGAACACCTCGAAGCCGAGCACGCCCTCGTAGAGCGGCTCGCCGCCGGCACCGAGCACGCGAACCGCGAAGGTCGTGTCGAAGAAGCCGAGACGCCGGAAACGCTCCTGCGCACCGCGCATCTCTGCACGAAGCGACTCGAAGAAGGCGAGTGATGGAAAGTGGACGGGCATGCGCACCCCGCGGTGGCGACGACTCCTCGCATCGGATTAGTCCGCCCCGTGCGGACGTGTCAATCGAACGCCGCAGGGTTGCAACGGGCTCCCCCCGGCGCTAGGAGAGGCCGGACCTCGACCCCCGTCAGGGAGACCGCGATGGCGTACATCATCACCAGACTCTGCCGAGACTGCCTCGACACCGGCTGCGTGGCGGTCTGTCCCGTCGACTGCATCTACGAGTACACCGGGTCCGATCGCGAGCAGTGGCCGGCCCAGCTCTACATCCATCCCGACGAGTGCATCGACTGCGGTGCCTGCGAGCCCGAGTGTCCCTGGCAGGCGATCTTCGAGGAGGTCGCGGTCCCCGACGTCTTCAAGGACGACACCCCGCTCAACTACGCCATGATGGAGCACACCGCCGAGTTCAAGGTCGCGGCGACCAAGAAGGTGGAGCACCCGACGGCGGAGCAGGTGGCGGCCAACAAGGTCAAATGGGGCTGGTCGGGCTGAGGCCGATCCGGGCCTCCTGGCGCTACTGCGACGGCGGCGCCGCGTTCGGCGTCACCGTGGCCATGACCGTGCCGGCGCCCGCGTCCGCGATCTCCAGCTTCACGTCGCCGCCCGGCTGATTCGCACCGACCGCCGCGCGCAGCTCCTGGGCGAGGCGGTCCGTGAACTTTCCCCGCACCTCCGGGGGCATGGCGGCCATGGGAAAGTTCTGCACCACGACGCGCGCGCTGCCGGGCCCGTTCCAGTCGATCCGGACGATACGGTCGCCCATGATCGGCGCGGCGCGCAGCCGCTTCTCGACGTCCTCCTGGAACGGCGAGCGCGGGCGCGTATCGGCGGCGGGAGGAGACGGAGAGGGGCCGGCGGCGGCCACGGACGGCGGGGCCGTGGCGGGCCGTTCGCCGGTGAGCCGCCCCATCATCTCGTCGATCTGCTGTCGCACCTTGTCGTCGGTGGCGAGTGCTCGCGCCTGCTTGAACTCGCCGAGCGCCGCCTTCGCGTCGCCGAGCTGCGCGTGGGCGACGGCCAGGTTGTAGTGTGCCTGGAGGAAGTCGGGGTGCTTGGCGAGGACGTCCCGGTAGGTCGCCATCGCCTTCGGGGCGTCGCCGGCCGAGAGGTACATGGTGGCCAGGTCCGTGCGGGCGCTCGGGTCGTCGCCCGCGAGGGTCAGATAGCGCTCGAAGAGCGGGATCGCCTGCTTGTGATCGCCCTCGTCGTAGAAGACGTCCGCCTTGCCGTGGATCGCCTCGGGATCGCCGGGATCGCGGGCGAGGACGTGCTCGAACGCGGCCAGCGCCTTCGGGTCGTACGAGGAGTCGAGCTGTCCGGCGCGCGCGTAGACCTTGCCGAGACGGATCCACAGGTCCTTGTCGTCCGGAGCCGCGGCGGCCTTCTTCGCCAGATCGTCGATGAAGGTCTTCACCTCCGCCGGCAGCTCGAGCGGCGGTGCCGCGGCGGTCTGATCCGAGTCGGCCTGGGCCGCACCGGCGCTCGGCCCGCGCCCCGGCGCGGGCTTGGGCGGCGTCGGCGACAGGATCGCCGCCCAGATGGCGAGCCCGGACACCAGCAGCAACCCGAACACCGAGAGGCCTGCCGTGGTGACCTGCCAGCCGCTCGCGGCCGCCGTGGCGGCCCGACCGTCGAGTGGGAAGCCGCACTCCGAGCAGAACTTCGCGCCCGGGGTCACCTTCGTGCCGCACTGCGAGCAGAAACGAGCGAGCATCGCAGGCGACAATATCGGAGGGCGGCGGGGGGTCAAAAGGGTGGGCACGCAAACGACAGTAAGGTCTTCATGCCAGCGCGCCGGATGGCGGGTTTACGTGCCACTCCGGCCGGGAGTCAAACGGCTCGACCGCGTTCGGGTGCCGGAACGGCGAACGGCGGAGGGGTCCGAAGACCCGCTCCGCCGTCGCAGGAGAACGGACCCGCGCTGCGCGCGGCTCCGGATCAGGCGTCGTAGTACAGCACGTACTCGTACGGATGCGGACGCAGGCGAAGCGCGTCGATCTCGTTCGCCTTCTTCCACTCCATCCAGGTCTCGATCACGTCCTCGGTGAAGACGTCGCCCTTGAGCAGGAAGTCGTGATCCCGCTTCAGGTTGTTGACGGCCTCATCGAGGCTGCCCGGCATCGAGGGAACGTCCTTCAGCTCCTCGGGCGTGAGGGCGTAGATGTCCTTGTCGAGCGGCTGTCCCGGATCGAGGCGTCGCTCGATGCCGTCGAGACCCGCCATGAGCATGGCCGCGAAGGCGATGTAGCCGTTGCATGACGGGTCCGGGAAGCGCACCTCGATGCGCTTCGCCTTCGGCGACGGCGAGTACATCGGGATGCGCACCGCCGCCGAGCGGTTCCGGCTGGAGTAGGCGAGGTTCACCGGCGCCTCGAAGCCCGGCACCAGGCGGTGGTACGAGTTCGTCGTCGGGTTGGTGAATGCGGCGAGCGCCGGCGCGTGCTTCAGGATGCCGCCGATGTAGTGCATGGCGAGCTCGCTCATGCCGCCGTAACGGTCCCCGGCGAACAGCGGCTTCTCGCCCTTCCAGATCGACTGGTGCACGTGCATGCCGGAGCCGTTGTCGAGGAAGATGGGCTTCGGCATGAACGTCGCCGTCTTGTTGTAGCGGCGCGCCACGTTCTTGACGATGTACTTGTACCACATGAGCGCGTCGCCCATCTGGACGAGCGGCAGGAAGCGCATGTCGATCTCGGCCTGCCCGGCCGTCGCCACCTCGTGGTGGTGCTTCTCGACGCGTATCCCGACCTTCTCCATCTCGCGCACCATCTCGGCACGGATGTCCTGCTGGGTGTCGGTGGGCGCGACGGGGAAGTAGCCTTCCTTGTAGCGTGGCTTGTAGCCCAGGTTCAGGCTCTCGACGACCTTGCCGCTGCGGTCGTTGACGCGATCCATCTTGCGGCCGGTGTTCCACTGCCCCTCGGCCGAATCGATCAGGTAGAACCCGGTGTGCTGGTTCTGATCGTAGCACACCTCGTCGAAGACGAAGAACTCCGGCTCCGGCCCGAAGTACGCGACCTCGCCGACGCCCGTCGACTTGAGGTAGGCGTCGGCCTTGCGGGCGATGTTGCGCGGATCACGCGAGTAGGCCTCTTTCGTGATCGGATCGACGATGTTGCAGATCAGGCTCAGCGTCGGCAGCGCCATGAACGGATCGATCGCCGCCGTCGCCGGGTCGGGCACGACGAGCATGTCGGAGGCGTTGATCGGCTGCCAGCCGCGGATCGACGAGCCGTCGAAGCCGCTGCCCTCCTCGAAGAGATCGTCGTTCAGCTCGCTGGTCGGGATCGAGAAGTGCTGCCAGGTGCCGAGGAAGTCGAGGAACTTCAAGTCCACGGCCTCGACCTTGTTCTCCTTCGCGAACTTCAGCACGTCCTTTGCTGTCTGTGTTGCCATGCACACGCCTCCTGCTGTGAGCTACCGCTCGGTCTGTGGGGTCAGTGGGGTCAAATGGCGTCGCTCCCGCGCTCGCCGGTCCGGATGCGGATGATCTCGTCGATCGGGAGGACGAAGATCTTCCCGTCGCCGATGCGGCCCGTCTTGGCCGCCTTCTCGATGGCCTCCACCACCTCCACCACCTGCTCCTCCCGAACGATGATCTCGAGCTTCACCTTGGGAAGGAAATCGACGACGTACTCGGCTCCCCGGTAGAGCTCCGTGTGCCCCTTCTGTCGTCCGAATCCCTTGACCTCGCTGACGGTGAGGCCCTGGATACCGATCGCCGACAGGCTCTCCTTCACCTCGTCCAGCTTGAAGGGTTTGATGATCGCCTCTACTTTTTTCATGACTGTGCCTCCCGCTCGCCTGTCAGAACGCGGTGCTCCCCCCTAATCGAAGGATTCTCCGCTTGTAAACCCGCTCGCTGCACGTGCTCCTCGTTCAGCGCCGCTCCGCCGCAGCGCTTCCTCCGATGGGCTCGTATCCGCCGGCGCTCGCCGCCAGCACGTACGCGCTCTCGCTGTGCTGCGAGAGGTCGAGGCCCGCGGACTCCGAGTCCTCGTCGACCCGGATGCCGCCGGTGAGCAGCCCGGCGATGCCGAGACACGCCAGCGTCCCGACGATCGCGATCCCGTACGTGACCAGGATCGCCGCCACCTGCGTGAGCAGGAGACCGGTCTCGCCCGACACCAGGAGGCCCTGCGTGGTGACCGCCGGGTTGATCGACGTCGACGCCCACAGGCCGGTCGCGATCGCTCCCCATGTCCCGCCCACGCCGTGCACGCCGACCACGTCGAGCGCGTCGTCGTACCAGCCGAGGACGGTTTTCAGGTTGCACGCTGCGTAGCACAGGACGCCGGCGACGGCTCCGATCGCGAGCGCGGGCATCGGCGCCACGAATCCCGACGCGGGCGTGATCGCGACGAGTCCCGCGACGGCGCCGCTCGCGGCGCCGAGGACCGTCGGCTTTCCCCGGCCGATCCACTCCGCGAACATCCAGGCCAATGCCGCCGCCGCCGTCGCGGTGTTGGTGACGACGAAGGCGCTCACCGCCAGCCCGTTGGCGGCGAGTGCGCTGCCCGCGTTGAAGCCGAACCAGCCGAACCAGAGGAGCGCGGCGCCCGTCAACACGAAGGGCAGGTTGTGCGGAGGCATGGGCTCGGAGCCGTAGCCGAGCCGTCTGCCGATGACGAAGGCGCACACCAGCGCGGACACGCCCGAGCTGATGTGGACCACCGTGCCGCCGGCGAAGTCGAGCGCGCCCCAGACCTTGCCGAGGAGGCCGCCGGTGCCCCAGACCATGTGCGCCAGCGGGTCGTAGACCAGGGTCGCCCACAGGAGGGAGAAGAGAAGGAAGGCGCTGAACTTCATGCGCTCCGCGAACGCGCCGGTCATGAGCGCCGGCGTGATGATGGCGAACATGCACTGGTAGATCATGAAGGCCTGGTGCGGGATGGTCGGGGCGTAGTCGGCGTTCGGCTCGAGGCCGACGCTGCGCAGCCCCAGCCAGTCGAGCCCTCCGAGCACGTGCGCGTGATCGGGACCGAAGGCCAGACTGTACCCCCACAGCACCCACTGGACGCTGATGAGAGCGATCATGATGAAACTCTGCATCAGCAGGTTGAGCACGTTCTTGCTGCGGACGAGGCCGCCGTAGAACAGTGCGAGCCCGGGGGCGGTCATCATGAGGACGAGCGCCGCCGAGGTGAGCATCCAGGCGGTGTCTCCGGAATCGATCTTTGGCTCCTCGGCCGCCCAGGCTTGCATGGCGAACGCCAGCACCACGCCGGCCGACACGAGCGCGCCCATCGTCTTCGACGGTAACGTCACCTTCCTCCTGGGTCCGCGCATAGGTCTTCCCCCCCCTTGGTGCGGAAAAGTAGAGCGGAGCAACCGCGGTGCCAGGCTGGCCCGCTCCGGCCGCTCCGGAAATCCCTCGAGAAGTCTCTCGTACGCCGCGAGGAGTTGCCCATCACACGAGCATCTGCTCACGGGAAAGGCAGCCGTCACGCCCGGCCTTCGCGGAGACGCATCATGCCGCCTCGATGAAGCGGGGTGCCGTTGCACCGACGACCGGTGGCTGACGTGGGCGAGCAGCACGGGTAGCGCCCCCTTGAGCACGTTGGCGACCAGCGTAGCAAGCCCTAGATCCGCCGCCGGGACTCCTACACGCGGATGCGCTGACGCCGATCGCGCCAGCGCTGGGTCAGCCTGCTCCCGACCCAGCCCAGGGCGGCTCCGAGAGAGAGGAATACCGCCGCCGCGGCCCCTCCACCGCTCCTCCCGCGGTCGGGCGGTGCGACGGGCGCCGCTTCGCCGCCAGGTGGCGCGCTGCCGAGCCGTCGCTCCGTCTCCCCCTGCACGTCGGTCAGCTTGCCAATCTCCTTACGAAGCGCGGCCGCGTCCGCCGCCGCCCCATCCGCGCGCTGCTTCAACGTCTCGACGTCAGATCGGAGGATGCGGAGCTCGTCGGCGATCCAGGTCTGGCCGGCGGGCGCGGGAGCCGGCGCGGCCGCGGGCGTCGGCGGCGCGGCCTTGGGCGGCGCCGCGCCCGCCGGCTCGGCGAAGATGAGCGGAAGGGCGAGGGCCCCCGCCGCTCCGATCCTCCGTGACGCCCTCCTCACCCGGATCTTCACCTCACGACCGGTACACCTGCGAGATGGTCGGGGTGACTGGATTTGAACCAGCGACTCCTGCGTCCCGAACGCAGTGCTCTAGCCAGGCTGAGCTACACCCCGTGCAATGCCCGCCGACGTGAGGCTAGGCGAGTAACACAGGCGCTCGGGAAAGGGAAGATTGCACCGGAGGGCGTGACGGATCGTTGCGGCGGGTGATTCAGGGACGACCCCGGGAACACCCGCACGCGTGGAAACAAAGGCACCGGAAGGCTGGAACAGGGCTTGCGATCCATCGCGCTCATGCGGCGCCCGCAGAGGCGCCAAGGGGAGAAGGAGGTTGGCATGAGGCGATTCAGGAGAGCGGCGGTGGGGCTCCTCTGCGGGCTCGTACTCCTCGGCACGGGAGCCGTGGCAGCGCCTTCGGGGCCAGAGATGGGTGGCAGCAAGGTCAACGTCAACACGGCCTCGGCCGCCGAGCTGGCCGGCCTGCCGGGAATCGGACCGTCGAAGGCCCAGGCGATCGTGGAGCACCGGGCCAAGGAGCCGTTCACTCGCGCGGAAGACCTCCGTAAGGTCAAGGGCATCGGGCCGAAGCTCTACGACACGATCCGCGAGCAGATCACCGTCGGCGACGCTCCTGCGCCGTCGGGCCGCGGCGGCTGAGCCGCGGCGTGTGGCCGGATTCGGGGGGCGGGCCGACTAACACGGGCGGGCGGTCCGTCCCCCCCGGCCTGGCCACGAAGCTACCTGGGCCGGGTGGCTTCGTGGCGAAGCGCGTGATCGACGAGGACGAGCGCGGCCATGGCCTCGACCATCGGGACCGCGCGCGGCAGCACGCAGGGATCGTGTCGACCCCGTCCGGTGATGGTCGTGTCCTCACCCTGCGCGCTCACGGTCGCCTGCTCGCGCATCACCGTCGCGGTCGGCTTGAACGCCACGCGGAAGTACACCGTCTCGCCGTTCGAGATGCCGCCCTGCACACCGCCGCTGCGGTTCGTCCGGGTGCGGACGCGGTCCCCTTCCATGAAGAACACGTCGTTGTGCTCGAGACCGGTGAGATCGGTGCCGGCAAAGCCCGAGCCGATCTCGAAGCCCTTGCTCGCCGGAAGGCTCATCATCGCTCGGGCCAGATCGGCCTCCAGGCGGTCGAAGACCGGCTCGCCCCACCCCGGCTCACAGCCGCGCGCCACACAGGTGACAACGCCACCGAGCGAATTGCCGTCCTTTCGGGCCACCTCGACGGCCGCGATCATCTCCTCGGCGACGACCGGGTCGGGACAGCGAATCGGCGTGCGATCCACATCGGCGCGCGTGACCCGGTCCAGATCGGCGGCGGCGACCATGCGCCCTACCTTGGAGACGAAGGCAACGATCTCGACGCCCCAGCGCACCGCAAGGAGCTTGCGCGCGATCGCGCCGGCCGCCACGCGTCCCGCGGTCTCGCGGGCGCTCGTGCGGCCGCCGCCGCGCCAGTCACGGATGCCGAACTTCGCCTGGTAGGTATAGTCGGCGTGGCTGGGACGAAACTTCTCCGCCACCTCCGCGTAGTCGCCGGAACGCGCGTCCTCGTTCGGGATGAGCAGCCCGATCGGCGTACCCAGCGTGCGGCCGTCGAAGACCCCGCTCAGGATGCGTACGGTGTCGGACTCCTTGCGCTGGGTGACGAGGTGGCTCTGCCCGGGCGCGCGGCGGTCGAGGTCGGGCTGGATGTCGGTCTCCGAGAGGGGCAGCAGCGACGGGCAGCCGTCGACCACCGCGCCGATCGCCCCCCCGTGCGACTCTCCCCACGTCGTTACGCGGAACAGCGCGCCGAAGGTGTTTCCCACGTGATTGGCCCTCGCCGGCGGCATCCTAGCGGGCCCGCTCCCAAAGCGCGAGCCGAAGCGCGACCCGAGACTCCGTCTCGGGTCGGACGGAGAGCCTGCATGGGCATGGTGAAAAGGGCGGGCGTCCTGCCGCGGGCGGCGAAGCCGCCGCGGCAAACCTTCCGGAAGGCGAGCCTGTACGGGCGGACTGCGCTTCGACCGTGCCACCTTTTGCCGCGCCGGCTTTGCCGGCCGCGGCACGGCGTTGGCTTGATCCACCAGACGCTACACGCTCGCGTCAGCTCTCGATCCGAGACGCAGTCTCGGATCGAAGCGCTCGTATGGCGGCGGCGTAGTCCTGCGACTCGAAGACGGCGGAGCCCGCGACGAGGACGTCGGCCCCGGCTGCGATCGCCCGTGACGCGTTGAACGACTTGATCCCTCCATCCACCTCGATGAGGAAGGCCGAGCCCGCCTCTGCGCGCATGCGGCGCGCGCTGCTGACGCGTTCCTGCCAGCCAGGCTCGATGTGCTGGCCCCCACGGCCGGGGTGAACCGTCATCACCAGGAGGAGATCGATGTCGCCGAGGAAGGGGCGTACCCGCTCGAGCGACGTCTCGGGATTCAAGGCGAGGCCCGACAGCGCTCCGGCCTCACGCACGCCGCGCAGGACGGCGGCGGGATCGGCGCAGGCCTCGACGTGTACGGTCACCCGGTTCGCTCCCGCGGCGATGAAGTCGGGGATGTGGGGCTGCGGGTCCTCGACCATCAGATGCACGTCGAGGGGAATCGCCGTGGCGTCCCGCACCGCCTTCGTCACCAGCGGCCCGATGGTGATCGAGGGCACGAAGTGACCGTCCATGACGTCGACGTGGATCCAATCGGCTCCCGCCTGCGTCACGGCAGCGACCTCGTCGGCGATGCGGCCGAAGTCGGCGGAGAGGATCGAGGGAGCGATGAGCGCCATCGCGCCTCTTCCCTAGCCGAGGCGCGAGGCCGGCGCCAGGCGGGTCAGCGTGCGCGCAGCCGCACCGCGAAGAACGCGTCGACGTCGTGGCGGTGCGGCCAGGTGCGCAGCGCGCCGTCCGCGTCGACCAGCGGAGCCGCGGCGGCGGGAAGCGACGCAACGGCCGACTCGCGCGCGAAGCGCGGCTCGGCGGCGAGGAAGGCGCCGATCACGTCGTCGGTCTCCGCGCGCAGCGGACTGCACACCGCGTAGACGAGCACGCCGCCCGATCGCACCAGGCGCGCAACGCCCGCGAGCAGCTCGCGTTGCAGGGTAGCGAGCCGGGGCAGGTCTTCCGGGCGGCGGCGCCAGCGCAGCTCCGGATGGCGGCGCAGCGTGCCCAGACCGGAGCACGGCGCGTCGACCAGGACGGCGTCGAACCCACGGCGCAGCGGGGGCCGGCGCGCGTCGGCGACCACCGCGTGCAGCGAGACGGCTCCGAGGCGGGCCGCTTCGGTCGTGATCCGGCGAACGCCGCCGCGGTGCGGGTCCAGCGCCACGACCAGCCCGCGCGGACCGGCGAGCGCTGCCGCGTGCAACGCCTTGCCGCCGGGTGCCGCACAGGCGTCGAGGACCGCGTTTCCCGGTTCGATGCCGAGGAGGCCGGTGACGAGCTGGGATGGCTCGCCCTGGAAGACGAAACGTCCCGCTCGGTACGCCGGGGACGAGCGCAGGCGGGCGGCCTGTCGCTCGACGACCAGCGCGTCGGGGGCCCAGCGCCCGGGCGCGATCCGCACGCCCTGCGCGGACAGCTCGGCAGCGAGCGCGTCGCGGCCAGCGTGCGGCACGCCGATCCGGAGCGCGACCGGCCCGCGCGCGTTGTCGGCGGCGAGGAGCGCTGCGAGCTCGGCAGTATCGAGCTGCGCGGACAGGCGCTCGACCAGCCAGCGCGGATGCGACCACTCGATGGCAAGCCTGCCGATCGGGTCCGCCTTCGCGTCGGGGAGAGCGAGCCCGTCGCGCCCGAGCCGTGCCGCGCGCCGCAGCACCGCGTTCGCCAGGCTGCCTCCGCGGCGGGCGAGGCGAACGCTGGCATCGACCGCGGCGTAGGCGGGGATGCGATCCAGGAAGAGGAGCTGGTACAGGCCGAGGCGCAGCGCCGCCCGGACCGGCGGATCGAGCGCCGCGACGGAGCCGCGGACCAGCTGCGCCAGGTGGTGATCGAGACGGCCCTGCCAGGCGAGCGTGCCGTACACCAGCTCCGTCGCGAGCGCGCGATCGGCGGCCGACAGCGACGCGTCGGTGAGGCGTCGCGCGAGCAACACGTCGGCGAAGGCGGACGTGGTCTCGACGCGGACGAGCACCTCGTGGGCGACGCCCCGCGAATCCCGCGCCGTCACCCCAGCCGGATCCCCGCCGGCATCGGCTGGCCCGCGAGGAAGGACGCGGCAGGCATCCGTTTCCTGCCCTCGAGCTGGACCTCGACGAGGCGCAGCGTGCCGGCGCCGGTCGCCACCTCGATGCCGTCGTGACCGGCCGCCAGCACGGTGCCCGGCTGCTCGGCCGGTCGCGTCGCCGTGCCCAGGACCGCGCGATGAACCTTGAGCAGGCGCTCGCCGAGAATGGTGAAGGCGGCAGGGGCAGGCTGCATGGCGCGTACGAGTCGCTCGAGATCCACCGCTGGAGCCGTCCAACCGATGCGCGCGTGCTCGCGCTCGATGCGGGGCGCGAAGGTGACGCCGTCGGTGGGCTGCGGCCGCGCCTGCAGCGTGCCGGCGCGCAGCCCGTCGATCGCCTCGCCGATCGCCACCGCGCCGAGCGCGGCCAGCCGCTCGCCGAGCGTCCCCGCCGTGTCATCCGGCCCGATCGGCGTCCGGTGCACGAGGAGAACGTCGCCCGCGTCCATCTCCTCGGTCATCTCCATGATGCTCACCCCGGTGACGGCATCGCCGGCGAGGATGGCGCGGGCGATCGGCGCGGCGCCGCGGTGTCGCGGGAGGATGGAGGCATGGACGTTGATGCAGCCGCGTGCGGGAAGATCGAGGATGGTGCGCGGCAGGATGCGCCCGTACGCGGCGACGACCACGAGATCGGGGGCGAGCGCGCGCAACGCATCGAGGAACGCCGGGTCTCGCACGCGTTCGGGTTGCAGGATCGGCAGCCCGCGCTGCGCCGCCAGCGCCTTCACGGCGGGCGGCTCGACGGCGAGACCGCGGCCGCGCGGGCGGTCGGGCTGGCAGACGACGCCCACCACCGGATCGGGGCGGGCGAGCAGGGCCTCGAGGATGTGGCGGGCAAACGCCGGCGTCCCCATGAAGAGGATGCGCCAGGGTCCGTCGTCAGCGCTCAAAGGACCGATCGATGGGCGCCCGTGCCGCTGCTCGGGCGGCCCTGGCGCTCGAGCTTTCGCTGCCGCGCCTTGTAGAGATCTCGCTTCAGGCGCGAGATCCGATCCAGGAAGAGCTTGCCGTCGAGATGGTCGATCTCGTGCTGCAGGGCGACGGCGAGCAGCTCCTCGGCCTCGATCTCGATCTCCTTCTCCTCGGGGGTCCAGGCACGGACGACGACGCGTTTGGCGCGGGTCACGGGAGCGGTGAACTCCGGCACCGACAGGCAGCCCTCCTCCCACACGATGGAGCCCTCGCGCTCGACGATCGCGGGGTTGATGAGCTTCATGAGGTGCTTGCCCGGACCATCGTCCTCTTGCGGCACGTCGAGGACGATCACGCGCCGGCCGACGCCGACCTGCGGCGCCGCCAGCCCGATCCCCGGCGCGGCGTACATCGTCTCCGCCAGGTCCTCCAGCAGCGTGGCGACCGTGCCGTCGATCTCGGAGACCTCTGCCGCGGCCTGCTTCAGCACGGCGTCGGGATAGGCGTGGATGTCGCGGATCGGCACGAATCGGGGTCTATCCGGCGCGCCCGGACCCTGCAACGAGCCGGGCCTACTCCCGGTGCAGCGCCATGGCGACCTCGATCGCCGGATCTCGCGGCGCCAGTCCGGGAAGCTCGATCACCACCTCGTGCAGGGCTCCGGTGAACGGAAACGGGGGCAGGTAGTCGTCGCAGACCGGGAAGCCGCCGTCCCGCCCGACGAGCAGGCCGCCGCCGCCGATCTGCCAGCGGAACGGCAGCATGCGGGCGAGTCGTCCCGTCGCCACGACGGCGTCGTCGACGGACAGCGACAGCTCGCATCCACGCCCGCCGGGGCGGACGTCGACGGCGAGCCGATGGCGTCCCGCCGGCACGGACTCCGGTGCCGCAACGCGCTCGACGGCGCCGAACAGGTTGAAGGCCGCGACCAGACGTCCGCCGAGCACGTAGAGCGCCCAGCCGTTGCTCCAGTCGCCCAGCGCGCAGAGGATGCCCTCGACCCCCGCCGGCGGCACGTCGACCTCGGCGAGGGCCCGGAAGCCGCCGGCGAGAAACAGCGTGTCCTCCGAGACCGGCGCCGCCGCCCGGCCGGAAGACGCTCCGGAACCGCGGCGGCGAGGGCGGGGGCTCGAGCGCGGTCGCGCGGCCGATGAAGCTGTCGTCGAGCGGCAGCACGTTGTTGCGACCGGCCTCCACCCACCACAGCTCGACGAGCTGGCGAGTGCGTTCCGGGTGCTGGTCGCGCCGACGTCGAGCGCTTCGGCGAAGTCCGCCCCGAGGTCGAACAGCGCCCAGTGGTCGGTTGTCGAAGTCGAGGCTGCCCTGCAGGCGCTCGCGCTCGACGGTGAGCTGCTTGCCGACGTGATCGGTCGTCGCCTTCCAGCCCTCGTGGTAGATCGAGCGGCTGCCGAGCATCTCGAAGTACTGGGTCGAGCGCGGAGACGGCGCCGTTGCCTGGAGGAACGTGGGCAGAAGGCTGGCGCCGTCGAGGGGCTGCTGGCCGACGCCGTCGAGCGTCGTGGGAGCGGCGACGCCGGCCGCCTCGAGGATCGTCGGCATCACGTCGACGGCGTGGCAGAACTGCTCGCGAAGCTGGCCGCGCACCGCGATGCGGCGCGGCCAGTGCACGATCAGCGGCGTGCGCACTCCGCCGAGCCAGGTGTAGCGCTTCCACAGGCGCATCGGCGTGTTGCCGGCCCAGGCCCAGCCCCACGCGTAGTGGTTGTAGGCGCGGAGGCCGCCGAGGTCGTCGACGCGCGCCAGCGTGTCGCTGATGTCGTCGACCAGGTCGTGGGTGAAGCGGTGCTCGTTGAACGAGCCGATCGGTCCGCCCTCGGCGCTCGTGCCGTTGTCGGAGAGCACCACGAAGAGCGTGTCGTCGAGGCGTCCGATCGCGGCGAGGAAGTCGACCAGCCGCCCGATCTGGTCGTCGGCGTGTGACACGAAGCCGGCGAAGACCTCCATCTGGCGGGCGAAGAGCCGCCGATGCGTCGTCGGGAATCGAGCCCCACGCGTCCACCCATGGCGGGCGCTCGGGCAGCGTCGTGCCGCGCGGCACGACGCCGAGCTCGAGCTGGCGTGCGAAGACCCGATCGCGCAGCGCTTCCCAGCCGTCGTCGAAGCGGCCTCGGTAGCGCTCGATCCAGGCGCTCGGCGCCTGGTGCGGCGCGTGCGTGGCGCCGGTCGCGAAGTAGAGGAAGAACGGCTTGTCGGGCGCCGCCTGGTGCAGGTCCTGCACGGCGCGGATGGCCTGGTCGGCCAGGTCCTCGGTCAGGTGGTAGCCGTCCGCGGGCGATCGCGGCGGCTCGATGAAGCGGTTGTCGCACACCAGCTCCGGCGTCCACTGGTTGGTGTCGCCGTTCAGGAAGCCGTAGTAGCGCTCGAAGCCGAGCCCGAGCGGCCAGCGCTCGAACGGCCCGGCCGCGCTCTGCTCCCAGCGCGGCGCCAGATGCCACTTGCCGATCGCGATCGTGGCGTAGCCGGCGTCGCGCAGGAGGCGCGGCAGCGTGCCCGCGGACCGCGGGATGCGGCCGTCGTAGCCCGGGAAGCCGATCGGAATGTCGGTGAGGAAGCCCATGCCGACGGCGTGATGGTTGCGTCCGGTGAGAAGGCAGGCGCGGGTCGGCGAGCACAGCGCCGTCACGTGGAAGCGGTTGTAGCGCAGCCCTCCCGCGGCCAGGCGGTCGATCGCGGGCGTGGCGATCTCGGAGCCGAAGCAGCCGAGCTGGGCGAAGCCGAGGTCGTCGAGTACGACCACCACCACGTTGGGCGCGCCGGGCGCCGGTCGTGGCAGCGGGCTGAACGCCGGCTCGGACAGCGCGATCGTCCTGCCGATGCGGGCACGGGTCGTCATGGACGGGGATGACACCCGAAGACGGGGCGATCGTGCAAGCCCGGAGCGCTCCCCCCGCGTTGCCGACCCGATATGAGGTGAGCATGCGGCTTCTTCCTTCGTGGCACCGGCATGCGAACGCCGTGCTGCGGCCGGCGAAGCCGGCGCGGCAAAACTTGCGCCGCGTAGGTGCGCCGCCGGGTCGTGCTCCGGCACGTTTGCCGCGGCGGCGTCGCCGCTCGCGGCACGACGCTCGTATCGTGGACCCGAGCCTCATGCTCGCTCTCCGCCCGACCCGGGACGCAGTCCCGGGTCGCTATGTGGAGTAGGGATCGACGTCGACCACGAGGCGCACCCCGGCGCGACGGAGGGCGCCCTCGGCTGCGCGTGCGGAGCGGCCGAGCGCGCGCAGCGCGGGCACCTTCGCGGAGCGCAGGAGGATCTGCCACCGCCACCGGCCGCGGACGCGGGCGACGGGCGGCGGGGCGGGGCCGAGGACGGTGTCGTCTCCGGCATCGAGGGTGCGCGCCTGACCGCGCAGCCGCTCGGCGAGCCGCCTCGCCGCGTTCTCGACGCGCGACTCGTCCCGGCCCTCGAGCCGTAGCAGCACCAGGCGCGCGAAGGGTGGATAGCCGAGGATGCGGCGGCGCTCCAGCTCGCCGGCCATGAAGCCGGCGTAGTCGTGGCGCACGGCCGCCACCAGGCTCGCGTGCTCCGGCCGCAGCGTCTGCACCAGGACCTGCCCCGGCGCCGTGCCCCGACCCGCCCGCCCGGCCACCTGCACGAGGAGCTGGAAGGTGCGCTCGCCGGCGCGGAAGTCGGGCACGTTGAGCGACAGATCGGCGAGCAGCACGACCACCAGCGTGACGCCCGGGACGTCGTGCCCCTTGCTGACCATCTGCGTGCCGACGAGGATGTCGGTGTCACCGGCGTGCCAGTCGCGCAGGATGCGCCGCTGCGCTCCGGGGCGTTGCGCGGCATCGCGGTCCATGCGATCGACGGCCGCGGCGGGGAAGCAGCTCTGCAGCATCGCCTCGATCTGCTCGGTGCCCACGCCGAAGGCCTCGAGCGGCGGACCGCCGCAGCTCTCGCACGCACGCGGCGAGGGGCGGTGGTGATGGCAGTGGTGGCAGACGAGGGCGCTGGCGCGGCGATGCCAGGTGAGCGTCACGCTGCACTGCGGGCAGCTCGCCGGCGTGCCGCAGGCGGGGCACTGGAGATAGGTGGCGAAGCCACGCCGGTTGAGGAACACCAGCGTCTGTCTCTGCGCCGCGAGGGTGCTCTCGAGGGCCGCCCGGACCTTGCTCGACAGGAGGTCCTCGCCGCGCCGGGGACGGCTGCCCGCGCGCAGATCGATCAGCTCGACGACGGGCAGTGGTTGCGGTGTCGGCCGCGAGGCGAGGACGAGCCTGGTGTGTCGGTTCTCGAGAGCCGCCTGGTATGTCTCCGAGGACGGCGTCGCCGAGGCCAGCACCACCACGCCGCCGGCGAGACGTGCCCTGACCACGGCCAGGTCACGCGCGTTGTAGCGGATGCCGTCCTCCTGCTTGTAGGCGGCGTCGTGCTCCTCGTCGACCACGATGAGGCGGGGACTGCCCAGCGGGGCGAACACCGCCGAGCGGGCACCGACCACCACGCGCGCCTCGCGTGCCCGGATGCGCCGCCACTCGGACCAGCGCTCGCGGGGACCGAGACCGCTGTGGAGGACGGCGACCAGATCGCCGAAGCGTCCGCGCACGCGCGCCACGAGCTGGTGCGTGAGGGCGATCTCCGGCACGAGCACGAGGACGTCGCCGCCCGCGGCGAGGGTATCGTCGGCCGCGGCCAGGAAGACCTCGGTCTTGCCGCTGCCGGTGATACCGTGAAGCAGGAACGAGCGAGCAGCACCGGCGCGCACCGCGGTCACGATGGCCTCGGCCGCCGCGCGCTGCTCGCTGGTCAGGCTGACGCGGCTCGGGACCGGCTCGGGCGGAGGAACCGCCCGCGGCCGCGGCGCTCGGCGCGCCTCCGCGAGCCCGGCGCGCACCAGGCCGCTCACGCCGCCCTGCTCGATTCCCGCAGCGCGGAAGTCCCGCGTCGCGAGCTGGCCGCCCGCGGCAGCGGCCAGGAGGCGATATGCCCGGGCGCGGGCAGGAGCGCGCCGCGCGAGCGCGTCCTCGTCCTCCCGCGCCAGGCGCCGGACGAGGACCAGCACGCGCTCTTCGGCTGGTTCGGGCAGCCGGGTCGGGACGATGGTGCCGATCACCTCGGCGAGCGACACCAGGTAGTAGCGCGCCGTCCACCGGCACAGCTCGAGCAGGTCCGCCGGCAGGAGCGGCTCCGGATCGACGCAGTCGATCACGGAGCGCAGATCACCGCCGGGGAGCGACTCGGTGAATCCCGCCACCACGCCGAGCCGGATCTGGCGTCCGAGCGGGATGCGTACCCGCATTCCCGGCCGCACGCGCTCGCGCAGCGAGCCCGGCACTCGATACGTGAACAGATCTCGCAGCGGCACCGCCGGCAGCGGCGCGATCTCGACGAGGCCGGGCATCAACGAGCCGTCTGCTTAGAGCCCGTCTCGATGGGAGTCAAAGGTGCGACCGGCGAACACGAGTGTTGCACCGGCGTTTCGTGGCCACGCAGGTGACCGCGAATATCCGCGCGCTCGTTGCGGGCGCATCGGGGCACGAGCCTTGCTCTCTGGACAGACGTGCGGTGGTGGACGGGATCCCCGGGCATGCGGCGCTTCCACGCTCTCGACATCGGTTCGTGCAGCGTCAAGCTCCTCACCGTTCGCTCCGCCGCGGAGTGCGTGCGCATCGAGGCGATGGCGGTCGGCGAGCTGCCGGCAGGCGTCATGCACGGCCATCAGGTGCGCGAGCGCGAGATCGTCGCGGCGACCATTCGCCGGCTGGTGGGTGAGGTGAGCGGCCGGCGGCTGCCGGTGATCGTGGCGTTGCCGGGGCCCGCCGTCATGGTGCGGCACGTGGTCCTGCGCCCGCTTCCCGGCGAGCCGCTCGAGACGGCCGTGGTGCGCGAAGCGGCCGCGATCCTCCCGGACGCGCCGGAGCGTGCGGTCCTCGACTTCCAGGTGATGAGTCCGTGGCAGCAAGACGGCTCGTACGAGGTGGCGCTGGTGGCCGCTCGCAGGGAGCTCGTGCAGAGCTACACGGGAGCCATCCGGGCCGCCGGTCTCGAGCCGCGGGCGGTCGACGTCGAGAGCCTCGCCCTCGAGCGCATGTATCGCCTGAGCCACCATCCCGGAGCGCCGGGCGCTCCGGTTGCACTGGTGCACGCCGGGGCGCGCTACACCGCCATCAGCGTGCTCCGCGGCGATCGGTCGGCGTTCGTCGGCGACGTACCCGCGGCGGGCTCTCCCGGCGACGGCGCCGCGCTTGCGGAGGAGGTCCAGCGTGCGCTCGGTCTCTTCTGGCCGGACCCCTCGGCCCCGCTCGGCTGCGCCGTCCTGTCGGGCGGCGCGTCTTCCCGCGCCGGCCTCGCCGCGGCGCTCGAGTCCCGGCTCGGTTGCCCGGTGACCATGGCGACACCCTTTCGCCGTGTGGAGGTCGGCAAGCGCGTGGATCGGCAGCAGCTCGATCGACTCGGACCGGCCCTGGCCGTCGCGGCGGGGCTGGCGTTGCGTTCAGCGCGCGCATGATCGACGTCGATCTCCTTCCTCCCGACGAGGCCCGGCTCGCGTCGGAGCTGCGCCGCGCCCGGATCCGGAGCGCCGTCATCGTCGCGGTCGCGGCGGCGAGCTCACTCGGCGGGCACGGCGCTCTCTGGATGACGGCGGCCGCCACCGGCCGCACGCTCGCACGGGTCGATGAGGACCTTGCCGCCCTCAGACGACCGGCGGCGGCGCTGGGACGGCTCCGGCAGCGACGGGTCGAGCTGCGACGCAGGACACAGGCGATCGCGACCCTCGAGGCACGCGCCGGGGAGACCGCGCGCCTGCTCTCCGGGCTCGCCGCGGCCACCCCCGAGCGGCTCTGGCTCTCCGAGCTGAGCCTCCTCGACGGACGCCTTCGGGTCGCAGGCTTCGCCGCGGACGAGCAGACCATCGCCGACTTCCTGGCGCGTCTACGCGGCGAGCGCTCGTTCCGCGACGTCGACCTCGACGAGGCCGCTCGCGACGATCGCGGGCCGTCCGGCGTGCGCCGATTCGTCGTCTCGGGGCGTGTCGGGGAGCCGGGATGAGCCTCGCGGCGCGGATCCCTCCACGTCGGTTGCCCATGGTCCTGCTGGCGGCAGCGGCGGCCGCCGCCCTGCTCGACTGGCGATGGTTCGGTCGTGAGCGCTTCGCGGAGCTGGCCGAGCGTCGGGCGCGCCTTGCCGATCGCCTCGCAGCGCTGGGGGCGGCGCGGCGAGAAGCCGCCTCGCTCGCCGGTACCAAGCGAGCCGTTCACGACGCTGCGCGTGCGCTCCATCGCGCCGAGGCGCGCCTGCCGGAGGAGCGCGAGCTGGCCGCGCTCCTGGCGGACGTCGCCGCCAGCGCGCGGGCAGCGGGGCTCGAGCTCATCCTCCTCCGACCCAAGCCGGAGCGTCTGGCCGGCGACCACGCCGAGGTGCCGCTCGAGATGCAGGTGCGCGGGACCTTTCACGCGACGGTCGCCTTCCTCGCCCAGATCGAACGGCTCGGCCGGCTCGTCCGCGTCGGCGGAGTCCGGCTCCAGCGACCGGAGCAGGCAGGCGCGCACACCATCCTGCTGGTCACCTGCGACGTCTCCACGTTTCGCTTCCTCGCCGGAGCGCGGGGACGTACCGGCGCGGTGGACCGGCGAGGCGAAAGGGTTCCCGGAGCGCACGAATGACAGCGCGACGCTGCGTCCCCGGCGCCATCCTGGCAGCGTATCTGATCGCAGGTGGTGTGGCGGCCGGGACGCGTGATCCCTTCGCTCCGCCAGTCGCCGGGTCGCTCGGAGCGGAGGGGACTCCCCTCCAGCGCATCGACCCCGGTCGGCTCCGTCTGGTCGCCGTGGTCTCGGACACGAGTGCGGCCCACGCGGCCAAAGCCCTCCTCGAGGACGAGACCGGCCTCGGCTACATCGCCACGGTCGGGACGCCGGTCGGCCGCCGCGGCGGGGTCGTCGTCAGCATGGGACGCGGCTGGCTGCGCATTCGGGAGCCCGACGAGCCCGACGGGCCCGGCAACGGGCCCAGCCACCCGCCTGCCGAGCCCGAGCAGTCCGCGATCGTCCTGGAGATGTCGAGCATGGCTGAACGTCGATGAGCAGGCGCCGAGGCGCGATCGCCCTGGTCATCCTGCTCGCGAGCGCATCCCGTCTCGCGATCGCCGGCGCGTCGACGGGGCCCGGCGGCAACGCTTCGCGGCGCATCTCGCTCGACCTGCAGGACGCCGACGTGCTGGGCGTGCTGCGCCTGCTGGCCGAGGTGGGCGGCATCAACGTCGCAGCCACCGACGACGTCAAGGGCAGGGTCACCCTGCATCTCACCCGCG
Source organism: uncultured delta proteobacterium (assembly GCA_963815115.1). Classification (GTDB taxonomy): domain Bacteria; phylum Desulfobacterota; class Binatia; order DP-6; family DP-6; genus CAVQLX01. Next base: position 396,484 of record CAWFFN010000012.1, read on the forward strand.
TCCCGTGGAACCAGGCGCTCGCCCTGGTGTTGCGCCTGGGCCGGTTGGAGTCCTCACGTGAAGGTGACGTGCTGCGCGTGACGACGAGCGGGCGGCTGGGCGAGGAGCGCGAGGCGCTGAGAGCCGCCGGCGAGGCGGAGCGACGGGTGGCGCCGCTCCGCGTCCTCGCGCTGCCGGTGCGGTGGGCGCGGGCGGACGACGCGCTGGCGGAGAAGGTGCGAGGCGTGCTGTCCGACCGAGGCAGCGTCACCTCCGACGACCGCACCAACGCCCTCCTGGTGCGCGATCTCCCGGATGGCCTGCGCGACGCCGAGGCGCTGCTGCGCGCGCTCGACGTGCCCAGCCCTCAGGTCCTCATCGAGTCGAGCATCGTCGAGGCGACGGAAGACTTCGCGCGCGGGTTGGGCGTTCAGTGGGGATTCCGTTCCGGCGGCCAGCCCGCCGTCGGCACGCCGAGCGGCGCACCGTTCCTCGCCGACTTCCCGGTGCCGGCCACGTTCGGATCCGGCTTCGGACCGGGCACCGGCGCCGCCATCGACCTGGCGTTCGGCTCGCTCGCCGGCGATGGCCTCGCCGCCCGCTTGACCGCCCTGGAGGAGGCGGGCAAGGGTAGGGTCATCAGCCGCCCGCGGGTCGTCACCATGAACAACGTCGCGGCGACGATTCAAAGCTTGACGATTCTCCGCGTCAAGCTGCCGTCGACGGGAACGGTGATCAACACCGGCAGCGGCGGGGCTGCTGAGACGGCGAGCACGGCGACGGAGAAGATCAATACCGGCATCACGCTCGTGGTCATCCCCCAGGTCTCCTCGGACGGCTTCGTGCTGATGAACATCTACGCCAAGTCGAGCGTGCCCGACTTCAGCCGCACCGTGGAGGGCATCCCGACCGAGATCGCCCGCGAGGCCAACTCGAACGTGCTGGTGCGCGACGGCGAGACGGTCGTGCTCGGAGGCATCTATCGGGCAGCGGGCGACGACCGCGAAGCCGGCGTGCCCTTCCTGGCGCGTGCGCCGGTCCTGGGCTGGCTCTTCAAGCGGAACCTCGTCAGCAAGCGTCGAGAGGAGCTGCTGGTGTTTCTCACCCCGCGGGTGCTGGGCGGCGGCGGCCTGGCGGGCGCGAACGCGCGGGAGCCATGGGCGGCGCGGCCGCGCGCAAGACCGCTCGACAGACCGCGAGAAGGGCAATGACCGCCACCCACGTCATCCTGACCGGCTTCATGGGAACCGGGAAGACGGAGGTCGGGCGCCGGCTCGCGCGCGTTCTCGGGCGTCCGTTCGTCGACACCGACGCGCTCGTCGAATCCAGCGCGGGGCGCTCGGTCGCGGCCATCTTCGCCAGCGAGGGGGAGGCCGCGTTCCGCGAACGCGAGCGTGAGGCGATCGCCCAGGCCTGCACCCTCGCCGAGGCGGTGGTTGCGATCGGCGGCGGCGCCCTGCTCGATCCCGAGAACCGCCGCCGGCTGTTCGCTGCCGGCCCGGTCGTCTGCCTGCGCGCCACGCCGGGGGAGATCCTGCGCCGGGTGGGCGAGGCGCGCGATCGTCCGCTGCTGAACGGCGACGGGACGGCGTCGGCCGCCGAGCGCCTCGCTCGTATCGAGTCGTTGCTCGCGGCGCGAGCGGCGGCCTACGCACTGTCGACCCACACGGTGGACACCGACGGTCTCACGCCGGACGAGGTCACGCGCCGCGTGCGGGCGCTCGTCGAGCAGTCGGACCGGAGCGGAGCGTGACGGTTCCGACGGATCGTTCGACCGAGGTGGTGCTGGTCGACCTCGGCGATCGCTCGTACCCCATCGTGGTGGGTACAGGGATCCTCGCCAGCGTCGGCGAGCGCCTCGCGGCACTCGGTTACGCCGGACGCTGCGGCCTTCTGACCAGCGAGCGGGTCGGCGCCCTCTACCGGGCCCCGGTGCTCGACTCGCTCCGTGCCGCGGGATTCGACCCGCTCGTGGTCGAGATTCCCGACGGCGAGGAGCACAAGAGCCTTGCGGGATTGAACGCGGTCTACGATCGGCTGCTCGAGTCCGGCATCGAGCGGGGCTCGCCGCTGGTCGCCCTCGGCGGAGGGGTGATCGGAGACATGGGTGGATTCGCTGCCGCCACGCTGCTGCGCGGCCTTCCGGTCGTCCAGGTGCCCACCACGCTCCTCGCCCAGGTCGACGCCGCCATCGGGGGCAAGACGGGCGTCAACCACGCCCGGGGCAAGAATCTGATCGGTGCCTTCCACCAGCCACGCTTCGTCATCGCCGACGTCGACACGCTCGCGACGCTGCCGCCGCGCGAGCTCGCCGCGGGGCTCGCGGAGGTGATCAAGTACGGGGTGATCGGCGATGCCGCCCTGTTCGCCGAGATCGAGGGCCGCCTGGACGACCTGCTCCGGCTCGATCGCGACCTCGTCGTGCGGGTGGTTGCGACCTCCTGCCGTCAGAAGGCGGCCGTGGTGTCGGCCGACGAGCGCGAGGTCACCGGCCTCCGCGCCACGCTCAACTTCGGGCACACCGTCGGGCATGCCGTCGAGACGCTCACCGACTACCGCCGGTTCCTGCACGGCGAAGCGGTTGCCATCGGCATGGTGGCAGCGGCGCGCGTCTCGCAGGCCCTCGGGCTGTGCGACGGCCGTGCGGTGGCTCGCATCCGCGACGTCGCGGCCCGGGCGGGTCTGCCGACGGAGCTGCCCGCCGATCTGGCCCCGCCGGCACTCGCCGGTGCCATGCGCGGGGACAAGAAGTCGCACCGCGGGACGATCCGCTTCGTGGCGCTCGAGGAGATCGGGCGCGTGCGGCTGGTCGAGCTGACCGGCGCGGAGATCGCGAAGCACCTTTGAGTGCTGCCGCATCGGGTGCCGTTGCCCGGCGTCGCGGGTCTGGCTAGATCCGGTTCCATGCGACCGCTGATGGCGATGCTGGGGTGGGGGTTGTTGCTTCTGGGGGGGCCGGCGCGCGGCGCGGGTCTGGCGGTGCAGGGGCCGGTGTACAACTTTGGCTCGGCCGAGCAGGGGACGACGGTCATGCACCAGTTCCCCCTCAAGAACACCGGCAGGACGACGATCCGGATCGAGGACGTACACAGCTCGTGCGGCTGCACCGCCGCGGCGGCCGAGGGCAAGACCCTCGCGCCCGGTCAGATCGCCTGGCTCGCCGTGCGCCTCGATACGACCGATCTCGTCGGCAAGACGACGAAGACGGTCACGCTCCGCACGTCCGATGCGCGGACGCCCGAGGTGCTGCTCGCGATGACCGGCACGGTGCTGTCCGACCTGGTCGTGACCCCGACGCCGCTCTACCTCGGCCACGTGTGGCGAGGCAGCCCGGTTCGGCAGGAGCTCCGTGTCAGCACGGGTCGTCCCGTGAGCCCCGGAAGCCCTGCCTATTCTATCAGCAGCGTCGAGACCGACTCGTGGGCGTTGCGCGCGCACGTCGAGGCGGGCGACAAGCCGGGCGAGCAGAAGCTCGTCGTCGAGCTCGACCCCGAGGTGCCGGCCGGTCGCTTCAACGACCGGGTCGTCATCCACACCACGAGCCCGCGCCAGCCGGTCATCACCGTCCCGGTATTCGGGGACATCATGGGGTGGGGCTAGGAGCCCGACCCGAGACTCCGTCTCGGGTCGAGAGGGGAGCGAGCGTGTGGCGTTCGGTGGATCAGGCGGACGCCGTGCCGCGGCCGGCAAGGCCGGCGCGGCAAAACGTGCACGCCCGAGGCTGTGGCCCAACCCGTCCCGCGCCGCCCCCAGACGGCCCGTCGCAGCTCCAGGGTCACGCTCCGAAACGTCTGCCGCGCCGGCTTTGCCGGCCCGCGGCACGACGCCCGCACTGTCCAGCACGCCGCATTCTCGCCCTCCGTCCCGACCCGAGACGGAGTCTCGGGTCGCGCTCGCACGCTTGCCCCACGACGCGGCGGTCGCTACCCCTGACGCTGCGTGTCCGGAGTGTCGCTCGCAGAGCTGGTCGTCCGTCTCCGGCGCGATCTCGAGGGGAGGCCTGCCGGGCCGCTCCGCGTCTCGGGTCTCCGCGGCAGCGCTCCCGCGCTCTGTCTCGCGCGCCTCCTCGCGGAGCGAGCACGCTCCGTGCTCGTGGTCGCGGCGGACGCGGCGACGGCGGAGTCGTTTGCCGCGGATCTGCGTTTCTTCGCTGGCGACCGCGAGACCTCGGGACCGCTCGGGCGCCGGGTGCATTACCTCCCGGGCTGGGAGGTGCCTCCCTTCGAGCCCCTGTCCCCGACTCGCGAGGTGGTGGCTGCCCGGGCCGAGGGCTTCTACCATCTCCTGCAGACCTCCGATCCCGTCGTCGTCACCACCGTGGAGGCGGTCGCACAGCGCTGCCTGCCGCGCGCGGTGTTCGCCGGCGCCGTCACCTACGTGGTCGAAGGGGAGACCCTGGCGCCGGAGGCCCTCGCCGAGCGCCTCGTCGAATGGGGATACCATCGCGTGCCGCTCGTGCAGGACCCCGGCGATCTCGCCCAGCGAGGCGGAATACTCGACGTTTTTCCCGCCGGCTACGTGCGCCCCGTTCGCTTCGAGTTCATCGGCGACGAGGTCGAGCGCCTGCGGGAGTTCGACCCCGTGTCGCAGCGTTCGCTCGACCGCACCGAGGAGGTCCTCCTGCTCCCGGTACAGGAGCTCGGGCGCTCGCGTCTGGGGCCCGGGCCGGCGCGGCTGGTTGACGAGCGCGCAGCCGAGATCGGCCTGGCGCGCCAGGAGCGGCGCGAGCTGGTCGAGGCGGTGCGCGGTGGTCTGCTCCTGCCCGGGATGGAGTCGCTGCTGCCGTATCTCTACGAGACGCCCGGAACGCTCGCCGACTACCTGCCGGCGGGGACGCTCTGCTGGACGCTCGGTGCGGGTGCCGTCGAGGCCGCCGTCGAGACGTCCTGGGCGCAGGTGGTCGCTCACGCCGAGGCGGCTCAGCGCGACGGGCGCTTCTACCCGCCGCCGCAGCGGCTCTACCTCGATCCCTCGGAATGCCGCGCCGCGCTCGAGGGCCGCCCGCGCGTAGAGGTGGAGAGCCTCGAGGAGCTCGCGGGGGACGTTCCGCACGCCACGACCCATGCCACGGACGCGCTCGGGCTCCGCACCGCTTCCGCGTCCGAGGGACCGCTGGCGGCGGTCGCGACGCAGCTCAAGGCGTGGCAGAGCGACGGGGCTCGCCTCGTCATGGTGGCGGCCAGCGACGCCCAGCGCGAGCGCTTGCAGGGGCTGCTTCGCGGCCATGGCATCGAGACGCTGGCCAGCGGGGCGCCCCTGCCGCAGGCCCTGGCGACCTCCGGCCGCGCCGCGCTCGCGCTGGTCGGCGGGCTGACCCGCGGCGTGCGGCTCCCGGTCGACGGCCTCGCGCTGGTGACCGAGTCGGAGATCTTCGGCGAGCGGCGCGCCGTGCGCCGGGGCCGGCGTGCGCAGCCCGCGGATTTCCTCTCCACCCTCGCCCAGCTCCACACCGACGACTACGTCGTCCATGTCGACCACGGGATCGGCGTCTACCGCGGCCTGCGCCACATGCAGGTCGCGGGCACGCAGGGCGACTACATCCACCTCGAGTACGCCGGCGGCGACCGTCTCTACGTGCCGGTCGACCGCATCAGCGTGGTGCAGCGCTACGTCGGAGCAGACGGCGCGGCCCCGGCGCTGGACAAGCTGGGCGGTACGTCGTGGGAGCGCGTCAAGGCGAAGACCAAGGAATCGATCCTCGCCATGGCGCACGAGCTGGTGCGGGTCTATGCCACGCGCGAGGCCCATGACCGCTCGCCATACGCATTGGCAGATGCGCTCTACCAGGAGTTCGCCGCCCGCTTCCCGTTCGAGGAGACGCCGGGACAGGAGCGCGCCATCGAGGAGGTCCTCACCGACCTGGGCAGCCCGCGGCCCATGGACCGCCTGGTGTGCGGCGACGTCGGATTCGGCAAGACCGAGGTGGCGATGCGGGCCGCCTTCCTGGCGGTGCTCGCGGGCAAGCAGGTGGCGGTCCTCGTTCCCACCACGATCCTCGCCCAGCAGCATCTCGAGAGCTTCCGCGCGCGACTAGAGGGCTACCCGATCACCGTCGACGTGCTGTCACGCTTTCGCACCGCGGCCGAGAACCGCGAGACGCTGGCGCGGCTCGCCGAGGGCCGGGTCGACATCGTCATCGGCACCCATCGCCTGCTCCAGAAGGACGTGGCCTTCCGCCAGCTCGGGCTGCTCGTGGTCGACGAGGAGCACCGCTTCGGCGTCAAGGACAAGGAGCGCATCCGGGCGCTCCGCGGCGGCGTCGACGTGCTGACGCTCACCGCGACGCCGATCCCGCGCACCCTCAACATGTCGCTGTCCGGCATCCGCGACCTGAGCGTCATCGAGACCGCGCCCGTCGATCGCCTGGCCATCCGGACGTACGTGACGCGCTACGACGAGGCGGTGGTGCGGGACGCCGTGCTGCGCGAGCTCGGCCGCGGCGGCCAGGTGTTCTTCGTCCACAACCGGGTGGAGAACATCGACGCCATGGCGCGGCGGCTGGGCGAGGTCGTCCCCGAGGCGCGCATCGGCGTGGCGCACGGTCAGATGCCCGAGGGCGCGCTCGAGAAGACCATGGTCGGGTTCATGCACGGGGAGAGCAATCTCCTGGTCACCTCGGCGATCATCGAGTCGGGGCTCGACATCCCGCGCGCCAACACGGTCATCGTCAACCGGGCCGACACCTTCGGACTGGCCCAGCTCTACCAGATTCGCGGGCGGGTCGGCCGTTCCCACCACCGCGCCTACGCCTATCTGATGATACCCGGCGAGCATCTGATCACGGCCGACGCACAGAAGCGGCTCCGGGTCCTCCAGGAGCTGGACGACCTCGGCGGCGGCTTCCGGCTCGCGGCCCACGACCTCGAGATTCGCGGCGCGGGCAACCTGCTCGGCAAGCAGCAGTCGGGACACATCACCGCCGTCGGCCTCGAGCTCTACACCCATCTGCTCGAGCAGGCGGTGCGCGAGCTGCGCGGCGAGCACCCGGAGCCGGACCTCGAGCCCGAGATACAGCTCGGCATTCCCGCCTACGTGCCCGAGACCTACATTCCCGACGTCGGCCAGCGGCTGGTCGTCTACAAGCGGCTCGCCGGGATTCGCGGCGTGCCCGATCTCGAGGCGATCGCCGCCGAGCTCGAGGACCGCTACGGCCCGATCCCGCCGCTGGTCGACACGCTGCTCCGGGTGATGGAGCTGCGACGCTGGCTGAAGGACCTGCGAGTCGTCTCGGCGCGCCGCCGCGGGGACTCGATCGTGATCGAGTTCCACGACACGACGCCGGTCGGCGTGGAGACGTTGCTGGAGAAGGTGCGCGGTACCAAGGGCACGCTGCGCCTGACGAGCGGCTCGGCACTCGCGTTCCGTCCGTCGACCTCGGACCACGATGGCGTGGTCGCCGAGCTCCGGGCGCTCTTGCAGAGCCTCGGAACGGCGTGATACCCGATGCGCCGCCATGAGCCGCGGCTGGCGCAGCGCACTGGCCGTCGTCGCGGTCCTGGCCGTGGGGTCGGGCCGCGCCGAGGTGGTGGATCGCATCATTGCGACCGTCGACGGTGATCCCATCACCGCGCACGAGCTGCAGCAGTTCCGCCAGGAGCGCGCGTCCGCCGACATGACAGACAAGCAGCTCCTCGACGCGATCATCACGGACAAGCTCCTCGAGAAGGAGGTCCGCGAGAAGGGCGTCACGGTCAAGTCCGAGGACATCGACCGCTACGTCGACCAGGTGAAGGAGCGAAACCACATCGACAACTACCGGTTCGAGGCGGCCCTCGAGGCCCAGGGCATGACGCTCGAGCGCTATCGCGAGCGCATCCGGATCGAGCTCGAGAAGTCGCAGCTCGTCAACCGGGAGATCCGCGGCCGCGTCGGCATCCCGCCCGACGAGATCGAGCGCTACTACCATGCCCATCGCGAGGACTACAGGACCGGCGAGCGCGTGGTCCTGCGCGACATCGCGTTCCGCATCGAGGTCGTCGACGACGACGCCGAGATCGCGCACATCCGGGCGAAGGCCGACGAGGTGCTGCAGCTCGCCATCGGCGGCCGCGACTTCGCGGCGCTCGCCAAGCAGTTCTCCGAAGCGCCGGGCGCGGACAAGGGCGGCCTCCTCGGCACCTTCGCGCGTGGCGAGCTGGAGCCCGAGCTGGAGGAGGTGGCCTTCGTGCTCAAGCCCGGCCAGCTGAGCCAGGTGATCCGCACCGACAAGGCGTTCCACCTGCTGCGAGTCGACAAGTTCGAGCCGCCGGGCTACCGTTCCCTCGACGAAGTGAAGGATCAGATCCGCGACACGCTCTACGAGAAGGCGATCGGCCAGCGCTTCGAGGATTGGCTCTCCAGGGATCTGCGGGAGCGCCATTCGGTCGAGGTATTCAACTGAATCCCGCCATCTTCCGCGAATACGACATCCGCGGGGTGGCGGAGCGCGACTTCGACGCAGGGTTTGCCCACCGGCTGGGGCAGGCGTTCGGCACGCTGGCGGCCGAGCGCGGAACGACGCTGGTCGCGGTGGGGCGCGACTGCCGGCTGACCTCGGATCGCTATGCCGCCGCGCTCGTCGAGGGCGTCCGCGCGGCCGGCGTCGACGTCCTCGATGTCGGGATGTGTCCGACACCCCTGCTCTACTTCGCCATCTTCCACTGGGGGCTCGGCGGAGGCGTGCAGGTGACGGGCAGCCACAATCCGGCCGACTACAATGGCTTCAAGTTGTGCCTCGGCACCGTGGCGATGCACGGCGAGGACATCCAGGCGCTCAGGCGGCGGATGGAGACCGGGCCGCTGCGATCCGGCGCCGGCACGGTCGAGACGCGTGCGGTGATCGGGCCCTACCAGGATCACGTCGCGTGCACCCTGGGGCGGCTCGCCCGTCGCGTCGCCGTCGTGGTGGACGCGGGAAACGGTACCGGCGGGCCGGTAGCCCCTGCGCTCTACGAGCGCCTGGGCGCGCAGGTGACGCCGCTCTTCTGCGATCCGGACGGGCGATTCCCCAACCACCATCCCGACCCGACGGTGGTCGAGAACCTGCAGCACCTGATCGCCCGCGTGCGCGAGCGCGGCGCCGAGGTGGGGATCGCCTTCGACGGCGATGCCGACCGCATCGGCGTGGTGGACGGTGACGGCCGCGTCGTCTGGGGGGACGAGCTGCTCGTGCTCTACGCGCGCGACGTGCTGTCGCGAAACCCGGGAGCCATCGTGGTCTCCGAGGTGAAGTGCTCCCAGCGGCTCTACGACGACGTCGCGCGGCACGGCGGTCGTGCGATCATGTGGAAGGCCGGCCATTCGCTGCTCAAGGCCAAGATGAGGGAGACCGGCGCGCTCCTCGGCGGCGAGATGAGCGGCCACGTCTTCTTCGGCGAGCGCTGGTTCGGGTTCGACGACGGCATTTACGCCGGCGCCCGGCTGCTCGAGATCCTGGGCCGCAGCGGCAAGACCGTGCGCGACCTGCTCGCCGATCTCCCGCCCGCCGAGACGACTCCGGAGATCCGCGTCGACTGCCCGGACGAGCTCAAGTTTCGCGTGGCCGACCGGGTCCGCGATGGACTGCGCGCCGCCGGCCACGACCTGATCGATCTCGACGGCGCGCGGGTGCGCTTCCCGCACGGCTGGGGCCTGCTGCGGGCCTCGAACACGCAGCCCGCGCTGGTCATGCGCTTCGAAGCCGACACCTGCGAGCACCTCGCCGACTACCGTGCCGTGCTCGAGCGCGCCGTGGCTGCGGCACGCCGGGAGATCGGCCGCTAGAGCGGGCGCGAGCAAACTCATGGCGGGCAGCATCGTCATCCGCGGCGCCCGCGGGCACAATCTCAAGAACATCGACGTCGAGATCCCGCGCGAGCGGCTCGTCGTCATCACCGGGCTCTCCGGCTCGGGAAAGTCGACGCTCGCCTTCGACACGCTCTACGCCGAGGGGCAGCGTCGCTACGTCGAGTCGCTGTCGGCCTACGCCCGCCAGTTCCTCGAGCAGATGGAGAAGCCCGACTGCGACGCCATCGAGGGCCTCTCGCCGGCGATCGCCATCGAGCAGAAGGGCGTAGGCCGCAGCCCCCGCTCCACGGTCGGGACCGTGACGGAGATCGCGGACTACCTGCGACTCCTGTTCGCGCGCGTCGGGCATCCCGTCTGCTTCCAGTGCGGGCGTGAGATCGCCGCCCAGACGGTGCAGCAGGTCGTCGACCGGCTGGTCGCGCTGCCGGCGGAGACGCGCCTCTACCTCTATGCGCCGGTCGTGCGCGACCGAAAGGGCGAGCACCGCAAGGAGCTGGAGGCGCTGCGGCGCGGCGGCTTCGTCCGGGTGCGAGTGGACGGCGAGCTGCGCGACCTGGCGGACGACTGGACGCTGGCGCGAACCGGCCGGCACACCATCGAGGTGCTGGTGGACCGGCTGGTGGCGCGACCGGGTGTCGAGCGCCGGCTCGCCGACTCGCTCGAGGTCGCGTTCCGGCACGGCTCGGGCACCGTGCTCGTCGAGGCGACGGCGCCCGGCGAGGGCGAGCCGCAGGCGCTCTTCTTCAGCCAGCGGCACGCGTGTCCGGTGTGCGGTGTCTCCTACCCGGAGATCTCGCCGCGCTTCTTCTCGTTCAACAGTCCGCACGGCGCGTGTCCTGCCTGCGGCGGCCTCGGCGCGCAGCGCCGCCTCGATCCGACGCTGGTCGTTCGAGACCCGGCGAAGCCGCTTCCGGAGGGCCTGGCCCCGGTGGTCCTCCGGGCCTTGCCGGGGCTCGACGAGAGCCTGACCGCACTCGCGGCGCACTACCGGTTCGCCCGCGACACGGCCTTTGCCGGGCTGCCCGAGCCGACGCGCACGGCCTTGCTGTACGGATCCGATGGCGAGGAGATCGCCGTGCAGCGGCGCGGCGGAGGCACGGCGAGGCGGCCCTTCGCGGGCATCATCCCGCTGCTCGAGCGTCGCCAGCGGGAGACGCGAGCGACCTGGCTGCGCGAGGAGATCGAGGACCTCGTCGCCGAGGCGCGCTGCGTGGTCTGCGACGGCACCCGGTTGCGGCGCGAGGCCCGCTTCGTGCTCGTCGGCGGCCGCAGCATCGTCGAGGTTGCCGCGATGCCCATCCGCGACGCGCTGCGATTCCTCGACTCTCTCACGCTCGGACCGCAGGAAGCCGAGATCGCCCGCCCGATCGTGAAGGACCTCCAGGCACGGCTGAGATTCCTGATCGACGTCGGACTCGACTACCTGGCGATCGACCGCGGCGCCGCCACCCTGTCCGGAGGCGAGGGCCAGCGCATCAGGCTCGCCACCCAGATCGGCTCGCGGCTGACGGGGGTTCTCTACGTCCTCGACGAGCCCTCGATCGGCCTGCACCAGCGTGACAACGCCAGACTGCTGGGGACGCTGCTGGCCCTACGCAATCTCGGCAACACCGTCATCGTGGTCGAGCACGACCCCGACATGATCCTGGCGGCGGACCACGTCATCGACATGGGGCCGGGCGCCGGCGTGCAGGGCGGCGAGGTGGTCGCGGTGGGGACGCCGGTGGCGATCATGGAGAACCCGGCGTCGCTCACGGGGCGCTACCTGTCGCGGGCCCTGACGATACCGCTGCCGGTGCGCCGGCGACGCGGCACGGGGTGGAGCCTCGGGGTGCGCCGGGCGCGTGCCAACAACCTGCGGAACATCGACGTCACGGTGCCGCTCGGCACCATGACCTGCGTGACCGGGGTGTCGGGCTCCGGAAAGAGCACGCTCGTGATCGACACCCTCTACCGGGCCTTTGCACGCCGGCTGGGCGGTGGCCGGGAGGAGCCGGGTGCGCATGACGAGCTGGTCGGGTGGCAGCTCATCGACAAGGTGATCGAGATCAGCCAGGCGCCGATCGGTCGCAGTCCTCGTTCCAACCCGGCCACCTACACCGGTCTCTTCGGTCCGATCCGCGAGCTGTTCGCGCAGCTTCCAGACGCGCGCGCCCGCGGCTTCGGACCGGGGCGGTTCTCGTTCAACGTGAAGGGCGGGCGGTGCGAGGCGTGCGCCGGTGACGGGGTCATCGCCATCGAGATGCACTTCCTGCCCGACGTGTACGTCACGTGCGAGGTGTGTGGAGGGCGGCGCTACGACCGCGAGACGCTCGAGATCAAGTGGAAGGGTCTCAGCATCGCCGACGTGCTCGATCTGACGGTTGCGGAGGCGGTGGATGTCCTCGGCAACGTGCCCGCCGTGCGCACGCGTCTGGAGGTGCTGCGAGAGGTGGGTCTGGACTACCTGAGGCTCGGGCAGCCCGGTACCACGCTCTCGGGCGGAGAAGCGCAACGCGTCAAGCTCGCCCGCGAGCTGGCGAAGCGCGCGACCGGCCGCACCCTCTACGTCCTGGACGAGCCCACCACCGGGCTCCACTTCGACGACGTGCGCCGGTTGCTGGACGTGCTGGGCCGGCTGGTCGATTCCGGCAACACGGTCCTGCTGATCGAGCACAACCTCGACGTCATCAAGTCGGCGGACCACGTCATCGATCTCGGACCGGAGGGCGGAGACCAGGGTGGCCAGGTCGTCGTCGCGGGGACGCCCGAGGACGTCGCTGCTTGCGAGCGGTCGTATACCGGACGCGTGCTGGGGCCTGTCCTCCGACCCCACGAACCGGCACAAGTCGCTGGAACATAAAGGAGTCCAGGCGGTCCGGGTCATCGATCGGTCCTTGACAAGAGGACCAGGAGCGTAATACTAGACCGAACTGGTCCGGATACTCCGGCATCGGAGGTGAGCAGGCCTATGCTGAGCCGTGCGATCTACATGGACAACCACGCTACCACGCCGGTCGATCCGCGCGTGATGGAAGCGATGCTGCCGTACTTCAACGAGGTTTTCGGCAACGCCGCCAGCCGCAGCCACGGCTTCGGCTGGGACGCCGAGAAGGCCGTCGAGAGCGCTCGCGAGGAGATCGCCCGACTGATCGGCGCCAAGGCGAAGGACATCATCTTCACCAGCGGAGCGACCGAGTCGGACAACCTCGCGGTCCGCGGCGTGGTCGAGTTCTACAAGGACAAGGGCAACCACGTCGTCACCCAGGTGACCGAGCACAAGGCGATCCTCGACACCTGTCGCGCGCTCGAGCGCAAGGGTCTGGCGACCGTCACCTATCTGCCCGTCGACCACTATGGGCGTGTCGATCCCGACGACGTGCGCAAGGCCATCACCGACAAGACGGTGCTGGTGACGATCATGTTCGCCAACAACGAGATCGGCACGGTGCAGCCGCTCGCCGAGATCGGGCAGATCACCCGCGAGAAGGGCGTGCTCTTCCATACCGACGCCGTGCAGGGGCTCGGCACGCTGCCGCTCGACGTCGAGGCGATGCACGTCGACCTCCTCTCGCTGACGGCGCACAAGATCTACGGCCCCAAGGGCGTCGGCGCGCTCTACGTGCGCTCGAAGAGCCCGCGGGTTCGGCTGAGCCCGATCATCGACGGCGGCGGCCACGAGCGCGGCATGCGATCCGGCACGCTGAACGTTCCGGGGATCGTCGGTCTGGGCAAGGCATGCGAGCTGGTGCGCCAGGGGCGGGCCGAGGACGCCGAGCACGAGCTGCGCTTACGCGAGCGACTCCAGGAAGGCCTCTTCTCCCAGCTCGACGAGATCTATTTGAACGGCCACCCGACCTACCGGCTTCCCGGCAACCTGAACGTCAGCTTCGCGTTCGTCGAGGGCGAGTCGCTGCTGATGGGGCTCAACGGATCCGTCCATCCCATCGCCGCGTCGGCGTCCTTGCCGGCCATCGCCGTGTCGTCGGGCTCGGCCTGCACCTCGGCCACCCTGGAGCCCTCGTACGTATTGAAGGCCCTGGGAGTGGGCGACGACCTGGCGCACACCTCGATCCGGTTCGGGCTCGGCCGCTTCAACACGGAGGAAGAGGTCGACTACGTGATCGAGCGCGTCGTTTCAGAGGTGCGCCGGTTGCGCGATCTGTCCCCGCTCTATGAGATGGCGAAGGAAGGAATCGATCTCAAGACCGTGGCCTGGGAACGCGTCTGAGACTTGCTGCCAAGACTGTTGCAAGACTGTTGAAGGAGCACCCAATGGCATACAGTGACAAGGTACTCGATCACTACTCCAATCCCCGGAACGTCGGCACGCTTCCGAAGGAAGACCCCAACGTCGGTACCGGTGTGGTGGGCGCGCCGGAGTGTGGCGACGTCATGAAGCTGCAGCTCCGGATCTCGGACGCGGGCGTCGTCGAGGACGCCAAGTTCAAGACCTTCGGCTGCGGGAGCGCGATCGCCAGCTCGAGCTACGTGACCGAGCTGGTGAAGGGCAAGACGGTCGACGAGGTCATGTCGATCAAGAACACGCACATCGTGCAGGAGCTGTCGCTGCCACCGGTCAAGATCCACTGCTCGGTGCTCGCGGAGGACGGCATCAAGGCCGCGATCGCCGACTGGAAGAAGAAGCGTGGCGACGAGACGTCGGAGCCGGTCGGGCCCGAGGCGGCGCCAAAGGTGGCGCACAAGGTGGCATAGGTGGCCGAGCAACGCACGATCGGAATGACCGACCAGGCCGCGGAGAAGATCCAGGCGCTGGTGGCCGAGAAGGGCATCGCGGACGGCGGGCTGCGGGTCAAGGTCGTCGGCGGGGGATGCTCGGGGCTCACCTACAAGATGGACCTCGACCAGGTGCGCGACGGCGACAAGGTCTTCGAGCACGGCGGCGCGAAGCTGGTCGTCGACCGCAAGAGCTTTCTGTACCTGAACGGCACCATCCTCGACTACAAGGACGAGCTGATGTCGGCGGGGTTCAACCTGCAAAACCCGAACGTCAAGCGGACCTGCGGCTGTGGATCGTCGTTCGGGGTCTGATCGGGTTCATGGCGGACGAGCGCGGAGGGGAGGGGCGTTTCATTCATGATGCGAGCCGAGACACGCGAGCACGAGTGCTGGCACTGCGCCGCGCGAACGGGGCTCGCACTGGTGTGCATCCACTGCGAGGCACCCCAGCCGCTGCCGGCGGGGGCTGATCTCTTCGCCGTCCTCGGCCTGACCCGGCGGCTGGTCGTCGATCCCGACGATCTCGAGCGTCGCTACCACGAAGCCTCGCGCGCGGTGCATCCCGACCGCCACCAGACGGCCGGGGAGCGCGACCGCACGCTCAGCCTGACGGCGAGCGCCACCGTCAACCGGGCGTATCGCACGCTGCGCGACCCGGTGGGGCGTGGGCGCTACTGGCTCGAGCTGCACGGTACCCCGCTCGGCGATCGCAACAACCAGGTTCCGCCCGCCCTGGCCGCGCTGGTGTTCGACACGCAGGAGCAGCTCGCCGAGTTGCGGGAGGCGAGCGATCCGGCCGCGGCACGTCAGGGGATGCAGGCCACGCAGGACGATCTGAGCACGCGGTTGCAGGCGCTCGGGGCGGAGCTCGAAGAGCGTTACGCCGCCTGGGACGCCGCAGGCGCAGAGACACCCGATGCGCTGGCCGAGCTCAAGCGCCGGCTGTCCGAGATCGCCTACCTGCGCACGCTGCTCGACGACGTCGAGGATGCGCTCGACGCGGTGAAGGAACCCCGGCAGGAACACTGATGGATCGCGTCGTCGGCATCGATCTCGGAACCACCAACAGCCTGGTGGCGATCCTCGATCCGGAAGGGCCGCGCGTGCTGCCGGATCCGGAGACAGGGGCGCGCCTGCTGCCGTCGGCGGTCTCGTTCCTTCCCGGCGGCGAGGTCGTGGTCGGCGAGGGCGCCCGCCAGCTCGCGGGCGAGCTCCCGCTCGACACGATCCTCTCGGTCAAGCGCTTCATGGGGCTCGGCCCCGAGCACGTGAGCGACGAGGACCGCCGGCGCTACCGCTTCGCGGAGGGCGCGTCGGGGGTGGTGCGCTTCGTGGCTGGCGGACGCGAGCGGACGGCTCCCGAGGTCTCCGCGTACGTACTCCGCGAGCTCAGGCGCTGGGCGGAGGCGGCACTCGGCGAGCCCGTCTCGAAGGCGGTCGTCACCGTCCCCGCCTACTTCAACGACAGCCAGCGGCAGGCGACCAAGGACGCGGGCCGGCTCGCCGGTCTCGAGGTCCTGCGCCTGGTGAACGAGCCCACCGCGGCGGCGCTCGCCTACGGTCTCGACCAGGGCGCGGAGGGCACGGTCGCGGTCTACGATCTGGGCGGCGGCACGTTCGACGTCTCCATCTTGAAGCTGCGGGGCGGCATCTTCGAGGTGCTCGCCACCAACGGCGACACGCGTCTCGGCGGCGACGACTTCGACGTTCGTCTCGCCGACCTGCTGCTCGCCGAGCTGCCCCAGCCGCTCGCCGCGCACCCGCAGGTGCGGGCCCAGGTGCTCGCGATGGCGGAGCGCGCGAAGCGTGCCCTGACCGACGCGTCCCAGACCGACCTCGAACTGGTCACCCCCGAGGGACGGGCGGTCCGGCGCACCGTCCGGCGCGACGAGTTCGAGGCCCTGGTGCGCGACCTCGTCGAGCGCACTGGCCGACCGTGCCGGCAGGCGCTCAGGGACGCCGGCCTCGAGCCGGCCGAGATCGGCGAGGTCGTCGCCGTCGGTGGCTCGACGCGCGTTCCGCTCGTACGCCGTACCATGGAAGCGCTCTTCGGCCGCCCGCCGCTCACGTCCATCGATCCGGACGAGGTCGTGGCGCTCGGCGCGGGCATCCAGGCGGGCATCCTCACCGGCGGTCGTCGCGACATGCTCCTGCTCGACGTCATCCCGCTGTCGCTCGGGATCGAGACCATGGGGGGTGTGTTCACGCGCCTGATCGATCGCAACGTCACCATCCCGGTGAGCGTCAAGGAGAACTTCACCACCGCCGCGGACAACCAGACGTCGGTCGACGTGCACGTCCTGCAGGGCGAGCGCGAGCTCGCGAGCGACAACCGGAGCCTGGCCCGCTTCTCCATCCCGATCGAGCCGCAGCCGGCCGGGGTGCCGCGTCTCGACCTGACGTTTCTCGTCGACGCCAACGGCATCCTGTCCGTGACGGCGGCCGACCTGCGGACGGGCCGCGAGCGCACCGTCGAGGTGAAGCCGTCGTACGGTCTCACCGACGAGCAGATCGAGCACATGCTGGAGGAGTCGTTCGAGCACGCCGAGGACGACGTGCAGCAACGCCAGCTGCGCGAGGCGCGGGTCGACGCCGACACGATCCTGCACGCGACCCGGACATCGCTCGAGAAGCACGCTCACCGACTCGAGCCCGGCGAGGCGGAGCGCATCCGCCGCGCGGTCGCGGCGCTGGCCGAGGCCCGCGACGGCGACGACCACATCCGCATCCGGGAGCGCTACGACGAGCTGAGCCAGATCACCGAGCCGTTCGCGCGGCGGATCATGGACGTCGCCCTGCGCGACGCGGTCGTCAGCCGGCCGCTCGAGGAGATCTGAGTTCCCATGCGTCTCACCTGGGATGACGTGGAAGACATCGCCGACCTCCTCGTGGAGCTCCATCCCGAGGTGGATCCCCTGGGCGTCCGCTTCACGGACCTCCACCGCTGGGTCAGTGAGCTGCCCGGCTTTGACGACGATCCCAAGGCATCGAGCGAGGGCAAGCTCGAGCGCATCCAGATGGCCTGGGTCGAGGCCCGGCGGGAGTGAGGAGATACTGATGGCGTTTCTGCAGGTGAGCCGGAAGGTCGACTACGCGCTCCGGGCCGTCATCCACCTCGCCGACGAAAATGCCAGCGATCGCATCTGCTCGCTGGCCGAGATAGCCGCCCGCGAGCGCATCCCGCGGCAGTTCCTCGAGAAGATCGTCCAGCAGCTCATCCACAAGGGCCTGGTACGGTCACGTCGCGGCCCGCGGGGAGGCTACGTTCTCGGCCGGCCGGCAGAGGCGATGACCTTCCGGGACGTCATCGAGGCGGTGGAGGGACCCATCTCGCTCAACGTGTGCGTCGGCGACCATCCCGACTGCTTTCTCCTGGGGGCCTGCGGCATGAACCGGGTGTGGGCCGAAGGGCAGCGCCGGGTGATGGATCTCTTCGAAAACACGACGATTGCGGCCGTTCGTCACCCCCGTGTGGCGGGTGCGCCGGCCGTCACGACCCCTGAATTTCCATCTTCGGGGGATCGTCTAAGCCCCGTAACCAGCGCCCTCGAACGGGGTTGAGAGGACGAATGCCAATGAAAGATCGCGACGTCGCAGCGGGAGCAGAGGAACGGGTCGCCGGCCTCTTCACGCCAGATACGATGCTCCCCTCGCAGTACTTCGACCGGGTGGCTCGCCGAAGCGAGTATGACGGCGAGCGCCGCCTGATGATTGCAGTGCTCGAGGACGCCGTCGATGTCTTCCGCAAGCTGGCGGGAGCACGCGATGCCCGGCGACAGCAGCTCTTCCACGACGCCGAGGAGTGGATCGAGAGCCATGACCACGGCTGGATCTTCTCCTTCGAGAACATCTGCGACGTTCTCGGAATCGAGGCCGAGTACCTGCGGCGCGGGCTGCGGGCCATCAAGCAGAGGGCCCAGGTCGACGCGCGCGGGGAGGTGGTCGTGCTCCACCCCGAGCGGGCGGAAGACGACGGCCTTCAAGAGGCCAACGCGTCCTGAGCAGTCGATCTCGCTAGAGGCGCCCGCGCCTTTGCCTGACGCGCGGCATCCGGTACAGTCCGCGCGTGCCGGTTCGCCTGAAGGTCGAATGCCCCGCCTGTGGAACGCCCCTCGTGCGCAAGCCCGGGGGGCGTTGCCCCTCGTGCGGCGCCGCGGTGGCGGCCCACGTCCAGGCCGCCCGCTCGCGCGAGGAGCGGATCGAGCGGGTCGTCGCCGTCGTCGGCACGGCGCTCGTGCTCCTCGTCTTCGCCTTCACGGCGGGACTCGGGCTCGTCGAGGGCATCGCGGCCTATGCCGGTGCCGGAGCGCTCATGTTCTACCTCGCCAGGAAGACCTTCTGATGGGCGCTCCGCTGCCGACCCTCCGGGCGCTGCGCGCCGGCGTCGACAAGCTCTCGGCGGACCTGTTGCTCATCCCGGTGGTCGAGGGACGCATCGCGTCCGCGGCGCGTCCCCTCGGGCGCGCCATGTCGGGGATGCTGGAGCGGCGGGCGCGGGCGGTGAAGTTCGGGGGGCAGGTCGACGAGCTGCTCCTGCACCAGACGGATCGCCGGTCGATCGCCCTGGTTGGTCTCGGGAGCGCCGACCGCGGCGCCGATGCCTGGATGCGGGCCGGAGCACGCGGCCGCCGCGAGGCCGAGCGACTCGGCGCGCGTCGCGTGGCGGCGTACGTGGGAGAGGAGACGGATCCGCGGGTGGTGGCCGCCCTCGCCTCCGGGTTCCTGCTGGTCGGGTATCGCTTCGAGCACTACCGCTCGGATCAGCGCCCGGAACGGGTCGAGAGTCTGACGGTGGGCGGCGAGCACCTGCCGGCGCCGGCCGCAATCAAGCCGATCCTGGAAGACGTCGCCAGCATCGCGAGCGGCGTCTTCGGCGCGCGCGATCTGGTGAACGAGCCGCCGTCGGTCGCCACGCCACGCTTCATTGCCGAGTACACGCACCGCCTCGCGGAAGGCGTGTCGACGCTCAGCGCGGAGGTGTGGGAGCCGAAGCGGATCGCGCGCGAAGGATTGAACGGTCTTCTCGCCGTCGCCCGCGGCACCCACGAGGAGCCGCGCTTCATCGTGCTGCGGCACACGGTCGAGCATCCCCGCCGGCGGATCGCGCTGGTCGGCAAGGGCATCACGTTCGATTCCGGCGGGCTCTCCCTCAAGCCGGCGAAGGCGATGGAGACCATGAAGTACGACATGGCGGGTGGCGCGGCCGTGCTGCACGCGGTCTCCGTCGCTGCCGCGCTCGCCCTGCCCCTCGAGGTCGCCGCTTTCGTTCCCGCCACGGAGAACCTTCCCGGCGGCAACGCGCAGAAGCCCGGCGACGTGATCCGCTACACCAACGGCAAGACCGTCGAGGTGATGAACACGGATGCGGAAGGGCGACTCGTCCTCGCCGACGCCCTGGTCGTCGCGAGCCGGTCGGCGCCCGACGCGATCATCGATCTGGCCACCCTCACCGGCTCTGCCCGGGTCGCGCTCGGTGCGCTCTACGCGTGCGTCTTCGGGAACGACCAGGTGCTCGTCGACGAGCTGATCGCGGCGGGCCGGGCTTCGGGGGAGCCTCTCTGGCAGCTTCCGCTCGTGCGCGAGTACCGGGAAGACCTGAGGAGCGGCATCGCCGATCTGAAGAACGTCGGTGGCAGCGACGCGGGTGCGATCGTGGCGGCGCTCTTCCTCGCCGAGTTCGTGAACGGCGTGCCGTGGGCTCATCTCGACATCGCCGGCCCGGCGTTCGCGGACAAGGAAGGTGCGCTCGCCCCGCGCGGCGCGACCGGCTACGGCGTGCGACTGCTGGTCGAGTACCTGCGCGCCGCCGCCGGCCGCTGAGGCGGTGCCCCTACGACGCGAGCGGGAAGCGCTCGCGCACGAACGCCTCGGCAGCGGCGCGGGTCGTGACCTCGCCCTCGAGCTGTGCGTCCTCCAGCGAGCGGAGGATCTCACCGACGCGGGGCCCGGCGGCGTACCCCATGGCGAGGAGGTCCCGCCCGCCCAGCAGGCGCGCGGGGCGCAGGTCCTCCGCGCGCAGCTCCAGACGGCGCCGCTCGCAGAAGAGCACGTAGCGCAGGTCCCGGCTCGAGGCGAGCGCGTCGAGCCGCGCGACGCGGCAGAGCTCGTCGAAGCCGTCCTCGACGAGCATCTTCTTGAGGGTGGCCAGTCGCATGTCCGGCGCCTGGGTGAGCCGGAGATGGTGGCGCACGAGGTAGTCGACGCGCTCCCAGGTGGTGCGGCTGCGCCGCAGGCGCTGGCAGATCGCGACGGCGAGGTCGGCGCCGACGGCGGGATGGCCGTAGAAGGTGATGCGCTCCCCCTTGCGCCCGGCGCACAGCGGCTTCGCGACGTCGTGCAGGAGGGCGCCCAGCGCGAGCGACTCCGGAGCACCCGCGGGAAGCTGCTGGAGCAGCAGCAGGGTGTGCTGCCAGACGTCGCCCTCCGGGTGGTAGTCCGGCGACTGCGCCACTCCTCGCATGCGATCGACCTCGGGCAGGACGACGGGGAGCAATCCCGTCTCCGCGAGCAGCTCGAAGCCGCGCCGGGCGCCCCCCTCGGTGAGCAACTTCACGATCTCGTCTCCGATGCGCTCGGCGGCGATGTCGCCCAGGGTCGGCGCGGCGGCGACGATCGCCGCATGCGTCGCGGGATCGATGCGGAAGCCCAACCTGGCGGCGAATCGGACGGCGCGCAACATGCGAAGACGATCCTCGGCGATGCGCGCCCCGGCGTCGCCGATGGCGCGGATCACGCCGGCGCGCAGGTCGGCCACGCCCCCGACGAAGTCCTGGACCGCTCCCGTGAGGGGGTCCTCGAAGAGGGCGTTGATGGTGAAGTCGCGCCGGCCGGCGTCCTCGCGTGCGGAGCCGAAGTGCACCGCGCTCGGCCGCCGGCCGTCGACGTAAGCCTCGTCCGACCGGAACGTCGCCACCTCGAAGCGCTCCCCGTGCTCCACCACGAGGATCACCCCGAACTGCACGCCAACCGGCACGGTGCGGGGAAAGAGCTCGCGGACGGCTTCGGGATGCGCGCTGGTCGCGACGTCCCAGTCGAGGGGCGCGCGGCCGAGCAGGCGGTCGCGTACGCTGCCCCCCGCCAGGTAGGCCTCGTGACCGGCGGCCCGCAGCCGCCGGACGATGCTAGCTGCCGTTCGCCCCCGATCCGTCATGTGGGAAGGTGAAGAGGACCTTCACGGCCGCCGAGGCGGCCTGGTCGCCGCAGGCGAGCAAGGCGTCCCGGTAGCGCTCCAGCGGGAACCGGTGGGTCAGGATCGGCGTCACGTCGATGCGCCGCTGCCGGACGAGGTCGAGATAGATCTCCATCGAGTGCCGGCGCTCGCCCTCGAACTCCTCGACGCCGAAGGCGTTGGATCCGATGACCGTGATCTCCTTGAAGTACAGCGGGGTCCACTCGAAGCGGCGGGGCATCTCGACGCCGGTGATCACGAGGGCGCCACGCGAGGCGGCGATGCGGATGCCCACCTCGACGGTCTCCGGAAAACCCACCGTGTCGTAGACGACGTCGACGCCCCCGCCGTGGAGCCAGGGCATCCCGAACCAGGGCGTGAGCACCTGCGCGTCGGTCTCCGCCCCGACGCGCGTGACGATGTCCCTGGTCGGCGCGTGCGGCAGCACGGTTGCGGCGCCGAAGCGCTCTGCCAGGGCGTGCTGGTGCGGGAAGCGCGCCACTGCCAGCACGCGGCTTGCGGGGTGGAGCAGGCGGAGGATCGCGATGGTGAGGAGCCCGAGCGTGCCGCAGCCGTACACCAGCACCGGCGCACCCGGCGCCGGCGGCCGCTTGAGCACCGCGTGCAGCGAGACCGAGAACGGATCGGCCAGCACGGCCTCCTCGTCGCTCACCTCGTCGGGAATCGGGATGCACATCGACTCGTGGGCCGGGACGAAGGGGGCGAAGCCGCCGGTCGCCGCGCTGCTGTTGCCGGTGTGGATGCCCGGCGGGATGGCGCCCAGGGCGAAGTTGCGGCAGATCGAGTACTGGCCGTCGCGACACTCGGGACAGGGTGGCGTGATGCCGCGCGGCCCGCACGAGAGCCAGGGATTCAGGACGACCCGCTCGCCGGCCCGACGCGTGCGTACCCCGGGGCCGACGCGCTCGACCGTACCGACGACCTCGTGTCCCAGCACCTGCGGGAACGAGATCAACGCCGTCATCGGGTTGTCCATGCTGCCGTTCAAGAAGATCTGCTTGTAGTCGCTGCCACAGATGCCGCAGAGCCGGGTGCGCAGCACCAGCCAGCCGTCGGCAGGGAAGAGCGGCTCGGGAATCTCCTTCAGGGTGGTGGTCGAGAACGGTCCCAGGAAGAAGCGCTTGTCGAGGCGGCCGAGGAGGCTCGAGACCACCTGGCGCGGCACGCTCGCGTCGCACACCAGGGCCCGCATGGCCACGAGCCAAGCATGCCAGGCGACGCGGGCGCAAGCGCAGCCGGTTGAGCCGGCGCCGTGCCCTGGGGCACGATGCGGACGTGGCCACCCAGTCTCCCTCGCCGCGCTCGCACCGGGCCATTCCCTCGGTCGAACGTCTGCTGCGCGCGCCGGCGGCGACGCTGCTGCTCGCGCGCTGGCGGCGCGAGCGCGTGATCGAGATCGTACGGCTGGTGCTGCGCGAGCTCCGCCACGAGCTGGACGCGGGCGCCGGGGTGCCGGACGACGATGCGCTGCTGACTCGCGTCGGCGCGCGGCTCGACACCGCGGCCGCTCCCCGGCTCGGCCGCGTCGTCAACGCCACCGGGATCGTGCTGCACACCAACCTCGGCCGTGCCCCGCTGGCGGAGGCGGCGGTCGAGGCCGTCGTCCTGGCGGCGCGCGGGGCCGTCAACCTCGAGCTCGACCTGGCCACGGGTCGTCGCGGGTCGCGCGACGCGCTGGTCGAGGCCGACCTGCGAGCCCTCACCGGCGCCCAGGCGGCCCTGGTGGTGAACAACAACGCGGCGGCCGTCTTGCTGGCGGTCGCCGCCCTCGCGGGCGGCCGCGAGGTGGTGGTGTCGCGCGGCGAGCTGGTCGAGATCGGCGGCAGCTTCCGCATGCCGGAGGTGATGGCCATCGGCGGCGCTCGCCTGCGGGAGGTCGGCACCACGAACCGCACCCACGCCGACGACTATCGCCGGGCCGTCGGTCCGGAGACGGGGCTGATCGTGAAGGCGCACACCAGCAACTACCGGATCGTCGGCTTCACGACGTCGGTCGCGCTGCCGGAGCTGGCGGACATCGCGCGCGCCGCCGGAGTCCCTCTCCTGGAAGACCTCGGCAGCGGGGCGCTCGTCGATCTCGCGGAGCACGGCCTGCCGCGCGAGCCGCTGGTGCGCGAGCGCGTGGCGGCGGGTGCCGACCTGGTCAGCTTCAGCGGCGACAAGCTGCTCGGCGGACCGCAGGCCGGCATCGTCGTCGGGCGTGCCGACCTGATCGCGCTGCTGGCCCACCATCCGCTGCGGCGTGCGCTGCGGCCGGACAAGCTGACCATGGCCGCGCTCGCCGCCACGCTTCGTCTCTACCGCGACGTGCCGGACCTGCGTGACGCCCTCCCGGTGCTGCGCTGGCTCACGCGACCGCTCGGCGAGATGGAGGAAATCGGCCGCACGCTCGCGCCTGCGCTGGCCGCTCGACTCGGGCCGGGACACCGCGTCACGGTCGTCCCGTCGGAGGCCGAGGCGGGGTCGGGCGCGCTCCCGGTGGCGCCGCTCGAGAGCCGGGCCCTCGCGGTCGAGCATGCCGAACGCTCGCCCGAGGAGATCGCGCAGCGCTTCCGCCAGGCGCGTCCGCCGGTGCTGGGCCGCATTCACGGGGGGCGCTTCCTGCTCGACCTGCGCGGCATCTTCGCCGAGGCGGACCTGCTGGTCGACCTGGCCTCAGCCGGCTCGCCATGCCGCTGATCATCGGCACGGCGGGCCACATCGACCACGGCAAGACCGCGCTCGTCCGGGCTCTCACCGGCCAGGATACCGACCGCCTGAAGGAGGAGAAGGCACGCGGGATATCGATCGATCTCGGATTCGCCTGGCTCGACGGTCCCCGGGGCGAGCGCGCAGCAATCGTCGACGTGCCCGGCCACGAGCGCTTCATCCGCAACATGCTGGCAGGGGCCCACGGCATCGACCTCGTGCTGTTCACGGTCGCTGCCGACGACGGCGTGATGCCGCAGACCGAGGAGCATCTCGACATCCTGCATCTGCTGGGGGTCCGGCACGGCATCTTCGTCATCACCAAGACCGACCTGGTGGATGCCGCCCGCGTGGCGGCGGTGCGGGAGGAGATCGAGATCCTGACGCTCGACACGACGCTCGAGGATGCCCCGGTCGTGCCCGTGTCGACCGTCACCGGAGAGGGGCTGGACGTCCTGCGCTCCGAGATCGCGACCCGGCTCGCAGCGCCCAGGGACGCGGGCCGGGTCGGCTGGTTTCGCCTCCCGGTCGATCGCGCCTTCGTCATCCGCGGCCACGGTGTCGTCGTCACCGGCACCGCCGTTGCGGGCACGGTCGCGGAGGGAGACGCGGTGCGCCTCCTGCCCGCGGGACCGAGCGCGCGTGTCCGCGGGCTCGAGGTCCACGGCGCCGCCGTCAGGCATGCCGGCCGCGGGCAGCGCGTCGCCATGAACCTGGCTGGCCTCGAGCCGGGCGAGGTCGGACGCGGCGACGTCGTCTGCGATCCCCGCCTCGAGCGTACCACGATGCGCCTCGACGCCCGGCTCGAGGTCCGGCCGGCGGCGCGCCGGCCGGTCGCGAGCCACGACCGCGTACGGGTGCACCTCGGGACCGCCGAGGTGCTCGGGACGGTCGTGCTCCTCGACGGCAGGACGGAGCTACCGCCGCGCAGCACCGGCTGGGTGCAGCTCGTCCTGCGCGCGCCGGTGCTGGCGCTGCGCGGCGACCGCTTCGTGCTGCGCGATCAGACGGCGCGCTGGACGGTCGGCGGCGGCGTGGTGGTGGATCCGTTCGCGGAGCGCCACCGGCGTGATGCGGCGGGGGTGCCCGCCACGCTCGCCCGCCTGGACGGCGGGACCGATGCCGAGGCGGCCGCCACGCTCCTCGACCTGAGCCGGGAATTCGCCGTTCCCGTCGTCATCCTCGAGCAGGCCCTCGGGCTGAGCGGCGAGCGTGTCGTACAGGCGCTCGCCACCGTCCCGGACGCCGTCCCGGTTCCGGACGCCGCCGCGCCGGAGGCCTACACGACGACGGGCAGATGGGAGCGATTCTGCGCCGGAGCGACGGGGGCGGTCGCCGCGCACCATCGGATCGAGCCGCTCGCCTCCGGACTCGAGCTGGAGAGCCTGCGCGCGCAGCTTCCGTGGGACGTGCCGGCGCGGGTCTTCCGGTGGGGCATCGAGCGTCTGGTGAGCGCGGGCCGGCTCGTGCGCGAGGATGGCACGGTGCGCGCTCCGGACCATCGCGTGCGACTCGGCGAGGAGGCCCGCGAGCTGGGAGCGCGCGTCGAGCAGCTACTCGCCGACGCGGGATTCACGCCGCCCGACCTCCGTCAGCTCGAGGCGTCGGTGGGCGTCGAACGCAAGGCGCTCGCCGAGGTCCTCGGCGTGCTCCACGGGGAGGGGCGCGTGATCCGGGTCGCACCCGATCTCTTCTTCGCCCGCCCGGCGGTCGACGAGGCGCGCGCCCGCCTGGAGACCCATTGCCGCGCGCACGGGGAGATCACCGCGGCTGCCTTCCGCGACCTCATCGGCGCGAGCCGGAAGTTCTCCATCGCGCTGCTCGACTGGTTCGATCGCAGCGGCGTGACCATCCGCGTCGGCGATCTGCGGCGGCTGCGACGGTAGACCGCCGCACGTCCGCCGCGCTAGCGTGGCGGCATGGACCACGGCGAGCCCTCCTCCCCGCAGCCCTTCCGCCTCACCGAGCGGTCTCGCGCCGCCGGATGCGCCGCCAAGCTGGGTCCGGCGGAGCTGTCGCGGGTGCTCGCGGCGCTGCCCCGGTCGGCGCATCCCGACCTGCTCGTCGGCACGTCCACGGCAGACGATGCCGGCGTGTTCCGCCTCACCCCGGATTTGGCGCTGGTCCAGACGGTCGATTTCTTCACGCCCATCGTCGACGATGCCTTCCAGTTCGGCGCGATCGCCGCGGCGAATGCGCTCTCCGACGTCTATGCCATGGGTGGCGAGCCGCGGACGGCGCTGAACATCACCTGCTTCCCACAGCAGGGCGTGCCCATGGAGGTGCTGGGCGAGATCCTGCGCGGCGGAATCGCCAAGGCGGACGAGGCGGGCGTGGTGGTGCTCGGCGGCCACACCGTCAACGACGAGGAGATCAAGTTCGGCATGGCGGTGACCGGCCTGGTGCACCCGGATCGCATCTGGCGCAACGTCGGCGCGCGGCCGGGTGACGTCCTGGTGCTCACCAAGGCGCTCGGCACGGGCATCCTCACCACCGCGGCCAAGCATGGCGCGGCGCCCGCATCCGACCTCGCCACGGCGGTGCACGGCATGCTGGCGCTGAACGCCACCGCCGCGCACGTCCTGCGCGACTTCTCGGTGCGAGCGTGCACCGACGTCACGGGGTTCTCGCTCCTCGGCCATGGCTTCGAGATGGCGCACGGCAGCGGCGTGCGCCTCGTGCTCGACGCATCGCGACTCCCGGTGCTTCCCGGCGCTTGCTCGCTCGCGCTCGCCGGACAGCTCACCGGGGGCTGCCGGCGCAATCGCGCCTGGCTGGGCGAGCGGGTCGAGATCGAAGCCGGCGTTCCCGCGGATGTCGTCGAGGTGGCCTACGACCCGCAGACGTCGGGGGGCCTGCTGGCGGCGGTGCCCGCCGCCGAGGCCGAGGCGGTGGTGGCCGCGATGCGCGCGGCCGGGATCGCAGCCGCTTCGATCGTCGGTCGTGTCGAGGCGCGCCGGGACGGCGCCTGGATCGAGCTGCGCGCCGGGTCCTAGGAGAAGCGCGAGGCTGGCGCCGAGACGGCACGCGTGCAGGCGCCGGACGGGCTGGGCCAGAGCTGCGGGCGTGCCATGTTTTGCCGCGCCGGCTTCGCCGGCCGCGGCACGGCGGCCGCCTGATCCACCGATCGCCACACGTTCGCTTCCGCTCTCGACCCGAGACGCAGTCTCGGGTCGGGCCCTCTAGTGGCCGCCGACCACCCCGCCCATGGCCCCGGGCCCGGTCGGCGCGGGCGGTGGGGTGATCTTCGCGAGGGCGGCATCGTCGATCTTCACGTTCGCCGCCTGCTTGAGCCCGTCGAACTTGGTCTGCATCGTGTCCTGGAGCTGCCGGTTGCGGAGCGTGGTCTTGATCTGCTCCTTCACCTGATCGAAGGGCTTGCGCTCGCCTTCCTGGCGCTCCGTCACCAGGATGATGTGATACCCGTACTGGGTCTTCACGACGTCGCTCATCTGACCGGGCTTGAGCCCGAACGCCACCGCTTCGAACTCGGGCACCATGCGGCCCTGGCCGAACGTGCCGAGGTCGCCGCCCTTCGCTCCGCTCGTCTTGTCGATCGACTGCTCCTTCGCCACCTCGGCGAACTTGCTCGGGTCCGCCGCCAGCTGATCGTGGAGCTTCTTCGCAGTCTGCTCGTCCTTCACCAGGATGTGGCTGGCATGGATCTGCGTGCTCGAGTAGAGGCCCGGATTGTCGTCGTAGTACTTCTTCGCCTCCTCGTCGGAGATCGTGGGCGGCTTCTGGTACTCCCGCATGAGGCGCTGGACGACGAGCCGCTTGCGCATGTCGTCGACCTGCTTCTGGATGTCGGGATCCTTGTCGTAGCCGGCCTTCTGCGCCTCGGCGAAGAGCAGGTCGTTCAGGATCAGGTTCTCCACGAACTGCCGCTTCCGATCCGGCGCCGAGAGATAGGTGCGCGAGGGTCCGGGCAGGCGATCGATCTCGCTCAGGACCTCGGCGCCGGTGAGCTTCTTGCCGGCGTAGGTCGCGATCACCTCGGTCGTTTCGGCGGTCGGGGCGGCGGCCTGCTCGGGCGCCGCGGCCGGGGCGCTGGCCTGCTCCTTGGTCCCCTGGCAGCCCGCGGCCAGCAGCACGGCACAACACGTCGCGACCACGTGACGGGTGCGCATAGGCCCGGACGCATAGCCAGCGCCGCGCAGGAAGTCAATTTTCTACCGGCGCCGACGTGGTCGATGCGAGCAGGTGACGGCGACGCGCCAGGGCGAGCGCCACGCCCGCGCACACGCCCGACGCATCGACGGCGACGTCGCGCGGAGACGCCGTTCGACTCGGCACGAACTCCTGGTGGAGCTCGTCCACCGTCGCCCAGCCCCCGCCGATGAGGATGGCTCCCAGGACGAGCGGCAGCCCGACCAGCCCCTCCTCGCGCAGCGCGCGGACGAGCAGGACACCCAGCACGAGGTACTCGACCACGTGCGCACTCTTGCGAACCATGGCGTGGACGAAGTCGAGATGCTCGGGTGGAGCCCAGGGGAGCAGGGCGCGCAGGATCGGCAGGAGGAAGCTGCCGGTCTCCTCGCCCGAGAACCAGCCGGTCGAGAACGTCGAGATGAGGAGCGCCCAGGCGACGACCGCGAGCCAGGCGCGCAGACGCGGACTCGCCAGGCGAGGCGGAGCGGATCTAGGCAAGCTCGTCGATCGTCTTGTTGATCAGCGCCAGCAGATCCTCGCCGAACTCCGCGTCGATGAAGCTCTCGATCTTCTCGCGCTGCGAGGCGTAGCGCTTGCCGCTCGCCTCGGCGGCGAGCTGGGTGCCGGCGAGCACGTCGAGAAACTCGAGCATGCCGGGCTTGCCGCCCGGATCGCTCGCCGACAGGATGCGGTCGAACGCCAGCCGGAGCGTGAGATACGACAGCCGGTATTTCGATTCTTCGTCGAGCTCCATGGGATCCTTCCGTCGGGAGCTCAGCTCCCGCTGCGCGACGCTTGCGTGGCGCGCGCCTGGTTTTCCTTCTCGATGACGAGGGCGAAGTCGTAGTACGGACGTTCGAGCGCGCCCTGGATCCGCCGTCCGTTGATGAAGATGGTGGGTGTCGACTCGATGCCGAGGCGTGCGCCCGCACTGACGTCCTCGGCGATGCGGGCCATCGTCGCGGGGTCGTCGAGGCAGGACCGAAACTCGGGAATGTCGAGGTCGAGGTCGCGCGCGTAGCGGAAGAGGCTCTCGCGGTCGAGCGCCCTCTGATGCTCGAAGAGCAGGTCGTGGTACTCCCAGAACCGATCTTGCCGGCCGGCACACTCCGCTGCCGCGGCGGCCAGGCAGGCGTCGGGGTGGAGCTGCTGCTGCAACTCGCTGTTGCAGCGGCTGTCGAGCGGAAAGTGACGGAACACGAGCTTCACGTCCGGGCGCGAGCGCACGAGGCTGCGCAGGTCGCCGAAGGCGTGGCCGCACGCCGGACACTCGAAGTCGGAGAACTCGACGATGGTGAAGGGGGCGTCGGCGGAGCCCTTGACGTGCGTGCCGGGGCCGACGACGTCGGCGGCGGGTAGCACCGGGAGCTTGCGATACGACTCGTAGAACTTGGGATCGGCGGCCTGCACCTCGGCCGCCGACGCCGCGCCGGGTGGCCGCCGTACGGCCTCGACGGTGCCGCCCGCGACGGCGAGGAGCAGGCCGACCGCAGCGGCCGCGTAAGCTGCCGATTGGCGCTGGAGGAGCGGCGCGCGCGCGGAGAGCTGGAAGCGTCGTGCCAGGGGCGCGACGGCGACGAACCAGGCCACGATGACGACGTCCAGCGTGAGGCAGAGAAGGCAGGCGGTGCGGAGCACGAACCACGACACGAAGGCCAGCACCAGGGCGAAGCCGAGGCTCCCCGAGGCCAGCCCGAGGAGCGCGAGGTCGGTGAGCCCCACGGTGGTGGCGCCCATCGCGCCCGGCAGCGCGAGCAGGGCGCCCAGCGTGAAGACGCCCAGCGCCCAGAGCGAGACCGGGAGTCCGAGAAAGGTGCCCCACTTGCTCGACAGCACCGTGTCGCAGTTGACGACGCTGCCGAGGTTGCAGAAGCTCGTGTAGCCGTCGACCGACACGAGCTGGCTCGTGACGTGGAAGGTCAGCGCGCTCACCGCCACCCCGACCAGCGCGAGGACGACGGCGACGCGATGTCGGGCGGGGCTCGGAAGCATCGGGCCGAGGGCCGGAGTCTATCCGGGCCCCCGGCCGCTTTCAACGTCAGAACTGGTACGTGAGGCGGAGCGAGGTCTCGGTGCGGCCGGCGTTTATGCCGGCGACGCCGAAGGTCTCGAAGATGGGCGTGCTGGTCCCGCGTGGCGTGATGAAGTAGCGCTGTGCGAGGTTCACCACGAAGTCGTCGCGCACCACGTAGTCGAACGACCAGAAGGCTTCCATGTTCCACTGGTTCACCGGATCGACCGCCATGCCGAGCGTCGGCACCATGCTGCCGCCGCGGTAGAACGAGAAGGCCGCCAGGGTGAAGAGCGTTTCCCAGCCGCGGATCTTGTCACGGAAGGAGACGCGCGACCCGCGGACACTCGACGGCAGGTCGAGGCCGCCGACCAGACACTCGCCCTGCGCGGCGCGAACCGAGGGCGTGAGGTTGGCGACCTCCTGTGCGCGGCAGTGTGGATTGTCGAGCAGATTGTGCCAGAAGAACTGCCCGGTGAGGAACCAGGTGCTCTTCTTGTTGAGCCACTTGATCCACGTCGGACGGTCGAATGCGAGCATGCCCTTCCACATGTTCTTCTTGGTGACGCCGGGGAGCGCCGGCGTGTCGATCACCCCCACCTTCGAGACGTCGAAGAACGGCACGCCGTTGTCGAAGATGCTCTCGAAGCGGAACACGGTCTGGGTGAAGGTCTCGTCCGAGTAGTTGGCCGAGACGCCGACGGTGTGCACGTACGGAAAGTAGGCCTCGGCCGGGAACGTGCCGTTCTGGAAGAGCTTGGTCGAGTTCGCGACGATCTTCGCGTTCTTCTTCGGATGCAGCGGGTCTTGCAGCAGCACCCGCAGCGGGGCGGAGTTCGTGCCGTCGTTGGCACCGTCCCAGCGCTGGTAGAAGTAGTTGAGCGTGAACTCGAGCCCGAACGGCGTGATGCCGTGGTAGCGCACGCCCACCTGGCTGTTGTCGAAGGCATTGCGGCTGTAGTTCCCCTGCTCGAAGAGCTTCGTGCCATGGAGCAGGCGCACGCACATCGGCTGGCCGGCGCGAGGGCCCGACGTCGCCTTGAACGGCGACAGGGCGGCGCACGGGCCGTCGAAGAAGCCGCCGTCCACCGGGTTGGTGAGGGGGTTGTAGAAAGGGAGTCCCCAGGGGCGCGGGAGATAGGTCTCCTTCGCGGGCGACCAGTCGCCCGGGTTCCAGTACCACTCGAGGAAGCTCTGCGAGAACTTCCACACGTTGCCCAGGTCGTAGAGGAACTTGATCATCCAGTACGGCCGCCGGAGCTCGTCCCACCCGAACGCGGGCGCCGGGATCTCCTGCTGCAAGTGCCAGGTGAGGTTGAGGGAGTTGATGCGGTCGAGCATCCGGAAGTTGTCGGTCTCGCCCCACACCACCTGCTGGCGGCCGCCGCGGATGCTGAGCGGGATGCCGCGGAACTTGATGTCGGCGTAGAACTCGCGCAGCTCGTTCTCGAACCGGAGCGTGTCGAGCGCCTCGGTGCCGAGCGACTGGAGGTTCAGGTTCGGGATGGTGAGCTTGTGGTTCGGGTTGCCCGTCTTCCGCGGCGGGATGCCGATCTGGGTGGCGTAGTCGAAGTAGTTCAGGCCCTGGTAGTTCCTGCCGTGGATGTCCGTCTTCTGGAGGAAGCCGGGCGTGGTGGAGTAGATGCTGTCGTAGACGCCGCGCCAGAGCAGCGTGGCGGACGACTTCTCGATGAACGGGATGTCGTACTTGGTGATGAACTTGCCGCCCTCGATCCAGTCGTAGTCGAGGCGGATGTGCGTCGTGTTGCGGTTCTGGACGTACTCCCAGGTGGAGGCATCGGGCGTGCGGAACAGGTTCTGCGACTGCGCGTTGCCCGAGATCTGCAACGGCCCGAACCGGAGCGTGGCGCCGGCGTGTCGTGGCGACACGACCAGCCCGCTGGCGACGAACCCGGCGAGGACGATCAACCACAGGCGGCGGTACGTCATGCCCCCCCCTCCTTCTTCTGCAACGCGCAATACTGTGGTGAAGCCGCGCCTTTGCTAGCGCAGAAGCCCACCCGATTGCAATGCACGGAGGGTGACGTTCGGCACGGGCGGCCCCGGATCGGCGGCCAGAACGACAACGGCGGGACCCGGTTGCCCGGGCCCCGCCGTGATTCGGTCAGGAGCGAGTGTCGGTGGTGGCTACTGGTTGCTGACCACCGCGGTCGCCGGCAGGAGGAGCGCTCCCGGGCCGGGGAGACCGCTCACCTGGTTGATGAGCCCGGAGTCGGTGTGGGCGATGCAGAAGGTGCCTGCGAAGGTACCCTGGGCTCCACCGGGTATCACGGGCTTGCCCGTACGGGAGATCGTCCCGCCGCCCTTGGTCGGGAAGCAGGGAAGGGTGGTGTTGTTGGAGCAACAGAGCTGGGAGATGCCGCCCTTGGCGTCGATGCAGTTGCCCTCGGCGTCATGCGTGGTGCAGGCCCCGCCGGTGCAGCCCGCGTTGCAGGTGCCGGCTCCGCAGTTGTCGTCCTGGGTCTGCGGACCTGAGCTATCGCCGCATGGCAGCGGGCCCGTGATGACCTTGGCGGTGCCCGTGGTGAGGGGCAGCTCGATGTCGAGGGAGGTCGGTGCCGCGTCGCCCAGAGGTGAGCACGCGCTCGACAGCAGGTAGAGGCCCTGGCCGGCGACCACCACCTTGCCGTCCACACGGCAGTCGGCGCCCGGGGTCTTGGACGTGTTCGAGCACTTGCCGACGCTCCCGATGTCGCCGCCCCCGCCCGGGATCTGGCAACGCGGGCAGACCTCGTTGAACGTCGTCCGGAGGTAGACGTCGGAGAACAGGGACACCAGGTTGCCGTTCGGGAGATTCTCGCCCGACTGACCGGTCTGGAGGTTGAAGTTGCCGCTCAGGACTTCGTTGGGCATGAAGCGGTTGACGACGCAGACCGGCGTCCCGACGGTCAGCAGCGGAAGCGGAGCCCCGAAGGTGGCCCCGTTGAGCGATCCGGCGCCCGTCGAGCCGGTCCCGGTGCACTCGAAGGTGCTGGTGCCGTCGCATCCGTCGAGGCAGTAGCGAAGCTGTGAGCCGTTGATGATCGGGAAGTTGTGCGAGGTGCCGGTCCAGCCGTTGTCGAGGTCGCTGCCCGTCGGGGGCACCGTGAAGGTGATCTGCGACGGCAGCCCGCCACGAGACGGACACGCCACCCCGCCCGCCTGGGCAGCCACGCACTGCACGCGGAGCTTGTTCACGAAGCCCTTGTCCTTCATGACGAGCACGACGGGCTTCGACGGCTTGAACTTCTTGAACGCCTTGTTCACGTTCTTCGGTATCCGCTTGAGGGCGAGGCTCATGGTGCCGGCGATGCCGCAGCCCGGAGGCGACACGGGCGGCGCGTGGAAGGCGCTCCCGAGGAGGTTCTTCTTCGAGATGGGCGCGTTGAACGTGAGCGCCGTGAGCGGCGACGGCGTGCAGCCTTCGGGACCCTGGCCCACGCACACGTTCAGGTTGATGATGCAGATGCCGTTCGGCAGGCCGTCGGCATCGCAGGTGGGATCGCCGTCGGTACAGGATGAGCGTGGACGGCTTGGCGGTCGTGGTGATGGTGGCTGCGGCGGGACCGGTGTCCCACACGGCGGAGCAGCTGTTCTTCTTGCCTGGTCACGAGCACTGCGTGGGCCGGCGACAGGAGTCCGGCGGTGATCGCGATCGTCGCCGCCAGCGAGGTCAGAGGAGAGAGTCTCATACGGGTCCTCCTACGTCGGCACGCCCCCGCGCGCCGGAAGGCTTGGTCAATGGGTTTCGATCGCGTCTGTGCTGAAGAGAGAAACACGCGGAGCTGAATTTTGGGTTACCGGTATCTCGCGAGGGCGTCAACATAGACGTATGCGATGTGGCACCTGCGTGGTCCGTTTTCTCGAGTGAACGGGTTGGCGCACCGCGGCAGGGCGGTGCCGAACGTCACGACTTCCCGCCGAGCGCCTGATCGATCGCCTGCTTGAACGCGTTGGCGTCCTGCGTGTTCTGCACCCGCCGTCCGTTCACGAAGAAGGTCGGCGTCCCGTTGACGCCCACCGCGGCCGCCTCCGCCTGGTCGGCTTTCACCGCGTCGAGCGTCTTGTGCTCCGCCAGGCACTCCTTGAGCTTCGGGACGTCGAGACCGGCCGCCGTGGCGATCTCCTCGACCTTGGCGGGCAGGTTCTCCTTGCTGAGCTCGCCCTGCTTCGCGAAGAGCCCGTTGTAGAGCTTCCAGAACTGCTCGTTGCCCTGCTGGAGCGCGCACATCGACGCCACCGCCGCGTCCTCGGAGAAGGGGTGGATCTGGGTGAGCGGCATCTGCTTGAAGACGAAGCGCACCTTGTCGCCGTACTGGGGATAGACCTGCTTCTCGAAGATCTCCCAGGCCTGGGCGCAGTAGGGACACTCGAAGTCCGAGAACTCGACGACCGTCACCTTGGCGTCGGCAGGACCGCGTGACGGCGCGCCGTCGAGCTTGATCTTCTGCATGACGGCCTGGAATGGATCGACGGTGAGGTCGATGGCGTCGCTGCGGAAGAGGTAGCGCCCGTCGTTGGAGATGTAGAAGGGCACGTCCTGCTTCTGCTCCCCGAGCGCAGCCTCCAGATGTCCCTTGCGCCATCCGGCGATCTCGGCAGGCTCGATCTTGGTGACCTTGAAGGTCACCCCCGGGGTGCTCACCGCCTTGCCGAAGTAGTCGACGACCCGTGTCGAGATGGTCTCGTCGCTGGCGGCCGGCCCACCGCCGCCGGTCCCTCCACCGCACCCGATCGTCAGAGACAGCAGCAGCACGGCGACCGGGACGGCCCGGTGGTAGAAAAGCATCGCCGGCTTCTAGTGCCTGCCAGCCGTGCCAGTCAAGGTCGTTCCAGTCCCGCGGCCACGCGGCGTCCCTCGGTCGCCATCCCGTAGTCCGGGCGGAGCTGGAGCGCGGCCTCGAAGTCGGCGCGGGCTGCCGGCGCTCCACCCCGGCCGAACAGGCTCAAAAGCGCGCGGCCGCGTTGATAGTGGGAGGTCGCCGCCTCGGCATCGGGACGCAGCGGCGCGACGGCACGCTCGAGAAGCGTCGCCAGCCCGCTCGTGACGATCGCCGGGAGCGGCCCCGTGGCGCCGACGGGAGGGCCGGCTGGCTTGCCGTCGGCCAGGAGCACGACGGCGCCTCCGTCCAGGTACGCCACGCGCCAGCCCGGCAGGCGCGCGATCGCGGTCGCGAGCTCGAGCCGCCCGGGTGAGGGGTGGTGCAGCAGGACCGCGGTGACGTTCCAGCGAGCCGCCACGTCGGCGAAGGCTGCGGGATCGTCGAGCACGCGCTGGTACTCGGCCCAGATCGCAGGCGGGTAGACCTGGAGGCGGCCGTCCACGAAGACCTGCCGCCGCGGGAAGGCGTGCCAGAGGATGAGGCCGCCCTGGCCGTCGTCGTTGAGGACGCGGGCTCCGGGCGCCTCGCGCTCCAGGAAGTCCACGGCGCCGGTGGGAAAGAGGAGGAGCGACTCGCCGAGGCCGAAGGCCCGGGTCAGGCGCCCGTCCTGATAGTAGCCGCCGGTGACCACGCGCGCCGTCGCATACAGAAAGACGAGGGCCAGCCCGACGGTCAGCGCCGGCCACAGGCCGCGGCGGGAGCCGAGCCAGGCATCCATCGTCGCGACCGCGGGCCCGAGCCCGCTCGCCACCAGCGGCAGCACCCCGAACCCGAGGAGCGCGACGTTGCGCCGCGCCATCAGCGCGAGCGCGACGAATGCCACCGCCTGTGCGACGTACGCGAGCCGCCAGCGGCGCAGGGACGTGACGGCCGCGAGCAGGGTGAGGCCCAGCAGCGCGACGAGCCCGCGTGCGGCGGCGGGCGAGAGCTCGGCCAGCGTGGTGGCGCGGTGCTCGATGATGGTGAACGACAGCACGTCCGTGCCCTGGATGAGGGTCAGGAGCCAGAGCGGATACGCGGCGCCTGCCAGCCCGAAGGGAGTGACCG
Source organism: uncultured delta proteobacterium (assembly GCA_963815115.1). Lineage (GTDB taxonomy): Bacteria > Desulfobacterota > Binatia > DP-6 > DP-6 > CAVQLX01. The sequence goes on from CAWFFN010000012.1 coordinate 432,917, forward strand.
CACCCGCCAGCGCCACCCCGGCGGTGGCGACGGCGAGGCGGCGCGTCTCCTCCGGCGACCGGCCGCTGGCCGTGCGCCAGGCCTCCGGCATCGGGAGCCAGCGCGCGGCGAGTGCGCCACCCAGCTCGGCGCCCAGGGGGACGAGCGCGAGGACCGAGAGGGCGTGCACGTTCGCCCAGACGATCTGGATCAGCACGAGCGTCACGACCGTGCCCCAGCCGATGGCGCCGTCGAGCAGGAGAAGCTCGAGCGCGAGAAAGCAGAGCGTCGCCGCTTCGGGACGGACTGTGAAGCGTTCGACGGCGGCCTCCGCGGCGATGAACAGGAGCCCGGCGGCAGCCCACGCCGGCAGCCGGCGCCGGGCGAGGCGATAGGCGCAGGCGAACGCGGCGATGAACAGAGCGCCGACGCCGAGTGCGGTGCCCTGGGGGCCCCCGACGCGCCACAGTCCGTACAGCCCGAGATCGAAGAGCCACTGCCGGTTGATCCACGGCGAGCCCGCGGCGGTGTACGAGAACGGATCGGTACGTGGCACCGCGCCCTTCGCGGCGATGAGGCGGCCGGTGGCGAGGTGCCACCAGGTGTCGGAGTCGTCCAGCCGATGCACCTGCAGCACCGCGACGAAGAGCAGCGCGGCGATCGCGACCGCGCGATCGAGCCAGGAGCGCGTCACGCGCGGGACATAGCAGAGTCGGTGCGGCGTGCCATTGCGCGCTTGACGAGCCCGCGACGCCCCCGCTAACGACCGCAGACATGCGATGGCTGCTGGTTCGCGTCCTGCTCGCGGGCGCTCTTCTTCCAGCGACCGTACCGGCGGCGGATCAGTCTGCCCCGCCGCAGCAGACGACGCAGGTCGCAGGGACCGTGCCCGACCTCGTCGGCCGCTGGCTCGTGGTGGCCCGGATCGAGATTCCCACGCGGACCGATCTCGGGTCCACCATCGCCTCGCTGTGGGACGTGTCCGCGCCCGGAGGAACCCTGGCGTTGACGGTGCCCCAGGTGGAGCTGCCTCCGGCGCTCAAGACGGAGCTCGCGCAGGCGAACGCGCAGCATGCGCGCTGGGAGCCGACGGCGCGCGAGCTCCAGGATTTGCGCGACGGCTGGGCCACGCTCTCTCCGCTCGATCGTGATGTCGGGCAGATCGAGACCAAGATCAGCGGCAGCGACGCCTTCGACGCCACCGCGAAGGGCGAGGCGCGCATGAAGGACGCGCGCTTCATCGTGCAGCAGACCGCCGACTTCCGGCCCGGCGGCGGCCGGCCGATCAAGGACGTCTATCTCTACGGTGCGCTCGAGCAGCAGCCGGACGGCTGGAGCGGCAACTACATGAGCGCGTCGGTCGCCCCCACGCCCATCCCCATCCCCATCACACTGAACGGGACGTTCCGCCTCTACCGGCTCGATTCGGTGCCGGCACGCGGGTTCCTCGATCGGCTTCTCGGCATGTTCTCCGGCTGTGGCCGACGTTCCTAGGACTGCGGCGCCCGCCCTTCCCCGGCGTCGTGCTCGCGCTGGAGCTTCTCGACCCACGGCCAGCCGATCCGGTACAGCTCCATGGCCACGCCGCGGTGGAACGGCGCGGCGACGAAGTGGGCCATGGCGAGCTGCGGGGGGATGGCGGCCACCAGCTCGACCTGGAAATCCTTCCGCAGGGAGGCCAGCATCTCCTCTTTGCCGGGCTCGTTCGCGGGAATGTAGAGATAGGGCCGCCAGCGGTCCAGGATCAGCCGCGCCGCGGTCCTCGGCAGGTCGAAGCGCCAGCGGGCCAGGTCCGTCAGGTACATCGCGTGCGCCACGCCGCTGTAGAACTCGATGTTCTCGGCGGGGCGCCCGACGTCCTCGGTGGTGATGACGACCGCGCCGGGCTGGAGGAGCTTCTGCATGTTGGCGCGCGCTTGCAGCATCTGCACGCGCTGGAACGGCGCGCGGTGACCGCTGTCCGCCTGCACCTGCTGGATCCTGCAGACCACCAGGGCGAGCATCAGGGCAGGTGCGGCCAGGAGGGCGACGCGGCGATTCGGTCGTAGCGCGGCGACCGCGAGAGCGACGCCGACTATGAGCGTGATGATGAGCAAGGTCGGCTGCGTGAGCGATGCGATCCCCGGAACCGCCGTGAACGTGGCCGCGCCCACGAAGAACGCCACCGAGGCGACGGCCGCCAGACCGCGCGCGAGCTGCGGCTCGTGTCGCTTCCAGAGCAGGCGCACGAGGTCGAGGGTGCCGATCGTGCCTTCCACCAGGAGCATGGGGAGGAAGACGAAGACCCCGATGAGGTAGCGAAAGTCCGCACGGGGCCAGCAGCCGAAGAAGAGGATGGCGACGACGGTGTACGAGACCGCGGCCGCGGCCAGCATCGGCCGCAGCACGGCGGCGACGATCGCACCCCAGACGACGACCCCGAGCAGGAACGGGCCGTAGGCCAGCCCGAGACTCTTCCAGATGCCCGGCAAGGTGGTGGGCAGATGCGCCAGCCGCAGCCCGCCGCCCTGCACCTGGTCGTAGGTTCCGCCGTGCCACCCGGGCGACGGGAAGCCGACCTTCGCGCCGGACTCGGGAGCCGGTGCTGCCGCCGCCGGCGGCTTCGCCACGGCGGGCGGCGTTGGTGGCGGTGGAGGGAGCGCCGGGAGGAGTGGCAGCTCCATGCCCTGCGTGGGGATCAGCGGATTCCCGGTCGCCGCCCAGTTGTAGCCCAGAAGCGGTGACATGCCGAGCATCAGGCCGAGGACGCCGGCGGCCGTCGACCGGGCGACGGCCGTCGTCGGAGAGGGCCCCGCTCGACGGTGGCGCTCGTGCAGCAAGCGCACGGCGATCATGAGCGATGCCGGCACCAGGTAGAGCACCGCATCGGGTCGGATGCTGGCGGCGAACCCGAGGGCGATCGCCGCGGCGAAGAGACGTCGGGGGGCGAGCGCGCGGCCGCGTGCCGGCAGGAGGAGAAGGAGGGCCGTGAAGGCGAAGACGTGTGCCGAGATGTCGCGCGTCAGCGTGAGACCCCAGAGGTACATGAGGGTCGGGAAGAGCGCGATGAGCACGGTGCCGGCCCCGGCCCGCCATGGCGACCGGAAGAGCCGCCACTGGAAGAGGAGGGCGATGGCGAGCAGGACGAGGTAGAGGGTCGGATTCAGGTAGTGCGCGCCGTAGTCGCCGAAGATTCCGATCCAGACGGCGAGCAGCATCGGGAAGCCCGGCGAGTAGCGGCAGTACAGTCGCCCGGCGTCGTCGACGTAGGTCTGGGCGAGGACATCGGTGCGGGCGGGCATGAACTGCTGGAGGGCGCGCAGCGGCGCCCAGTCGTGAAACACCCGGCCGGAGAGCAGGTCGTGGGCGAAGCTCAAGTAGCCGAACTGATCGACTGCCAGGTACCAGGTGATCTGTCGCTCGAGCGCGATCGCGGTGGCCGCGAAGAAGGCGAGGATGGAGACACCCCACACGATCCATCCCGCGAGGGCGAACGTGGCCGGGCGGATCCCGGGGGCGACGGCAGGCCGTGCTTTCGATCGCGGTTTCTGCTGTACCGTCGCGGCCGCCGCGCGCCCGCCGTTCGGCGACTGCGCGCGCGCTCGCGAGCGACCCGTCTTTCGCGACACGCCAATCCTATAGCCGGCGGCTCGGCGGAGAGGAAAGCAGTCGTTGTCGCACGACCCCGAGCGGTGCTAGGACCGAGGCGGGATGGGGAGCGGAGGTGCCGCGGTACCGTTCTCGCCGCTGATTCGCCGCTGGTTCGAAGCGCGCTTCGGTACGCCCACCCCGGCGCAGGAGGCCGCATGGCCCGCGATCGCCGCCGGGGGAGATACGCTGATCGCCGCTCCGACCGGGTCCGGCAAGACGCTGGCGGCGTTTCTGTGGTCGCTCGACCGCCTGCTGCGCGCCGAGGCGCTCGACGACCACACGCACGTCGTCTACGTCTCGCCCCTGAAGGCCCTCGGCAACGACGTCCACAAGAACCTGCAGCAGCCGCTCGAGGAGCTGCGGGCGCTCGCGGTCTCGCAGGGCGAGGCGCTGCCCGACGTTCGCGTCATGGTGCGGTCGGGCGACACGCCTGCGCACGAGCGCCAGGCGATGACGCGGCGGCCGCCCCACGTCCTCATCACGACGCCCGAGTCGCTCTACATCCTGCTCACCGCCGAGAAGAGCAGGCGCTTCCTCGCCGGCGCCGGGACGGTGATCGTGGACGAGATCCACGCCGTCGCGCAGGACAAGCGCGGCGCGCACCTGGCGCTGTCGCTGGAGCGCCTGGCGGCGCTCGCGGACCGCCCGCTCCAGCGCATCGGGCTGTCGGCCACGCAGCAGCCCATCGAGGAGGTCGGACGGTTCCTCGCCGGCGCGGGACGGCCGCCGCCGACGATCGTGGACGTCGGCCATCGGCGCGCGCTCGATCTCTCCATCTGGCTTCCCGACCTGCCGCTCGGTCCGATCGCCACCCACGAGCAGTGGGCCGAGCTCTACGAGCACGTCGCCGGCCTCACCGCCACGCACCGCACGACCATCGTGTTCGTCAACACGCGCCGGCTGGTGGAGCGGGTAGCGCACGCCGTCCAGGAGCGGCTCGGAGCGGGCCGGGTGGTGGCGCATCACGGCAGCATGGCGCGCCGGGCGCGCCTCGATGCGGAGGAGCGCCTCAAGGCGGGCCAGGTCCCGCTCGTGGTGGCGACGGGATCGCTCGAGCTCGGCATCGACGTCGGCGCGGTGGATCTCGTGTGCCACGTCGGTGCGCCGCGCGCCCTCGCCACGCTGATCCAGCGTGTCGGCCGCTCCGGGCACGCGCGCGCCGCCGTCCCGAAGGGCATCATCTTCCCGCTCACGCGCGACGAGCTGGTCCAGGCGGCGGCCGCCGTGCGCGCCGTGCGCGCGGGGGAGCTCGACGCGCTCGCGGTGCCCGCCGGCCCGCGCGACGTCCTCGCGCAGCAGTGCGTGGCGATCGCCGCGGGCGCGGAGATCGGGCAGGAGGAGCTGTTCGCGCTCGTCCGTCGAGCCCATCCCTATCGCGACCTCGCACGGGACGACTTCGAGGCGGTGCTCGAGCTCCTCGCCGAGGGCGTCGCCACGCGGCGTGGACGGCGTTCCGCACAGCTGCACTGGGACCGCGTGCAGGGCCGCATCCGCGCGCGGCGCGGCGCGCGGCTCGCCGCCATCACGAGCGGCGGCGCCATCCCCGACACCGCCGACTACCAGGTCGTCGAGGAGCCGCACGGGCTCCTGGTGGGCACCGTCAACGAGGACTTCGCCGTCGAGAGCATGCGCGGCGACATCTTCCTGCTCGGCAACCGCTCCTGGCGCATTCGCCGGGTGGAGGCGGGCCGCGTGCGGGTGGAGGATGCGCAAGGCGCGCCGCCGACCGTGCCCTTCTGGCTCGGGGAGGCACCGGCGCGCACCCGCGAGCTGTCCGAGGCGGTGTCGCGGCTGCGCGAGGAGGTCGCGGCCCAGGGCTCGGCGGCGCTACCGTGGCTGGACGGCGAGTGCGGGCTGCCACCCGAGGGAGGGACGCAGCTCGTCGGCTACCTCGGCGACGCGCAGGCGGCGCTCGGCGTGATGCCGGGGTCGCAGACGATCGTGGCCGAGCGCTTCTTCGACGAGGCTGGCGGCATGCAGCTCGTCGTGCACGCGCCGTTCGGCGGCCGCATCACTCGCGCCCTCGGCCTCGCCCTGCGCAAGCGCTTCTGCGTCAGCTTCGACTTCGAGCTGCAGGCCGCCGCGACCGACGACGGCGTCGTGCTCTCGCTCGGCGCCCAGCACAGCTTCCCGCTGGAGACCGTGTTCACGATGGTGCGGCGCGAGACGCTCGCCGACGACCTCGCGCAGGCGGCGCTGGCCGCGCCCATGTTCAACAACCGGTGGCGCTGGAACGCGAGCCGCGCCCTCGCCGTGCTCCGCTTCGAGGGCGGCCGCAAGGTCCCGATGCCGCTCCAGCGCATGCGCGCCGAGGATCTGCTGGCGGCGGTCTTCCCGGAGCAGCTCGGCTGCGCGGAGAACATGCCCGGCGGTCCGATCCCGATTCCCGACCATCCCCTGGTCACGGAGACGATCGACAACTGCCTGCACGAAGCGATGGACGTGGACGGGCTGGATGCGGTGCTCGCCGGCATGGCTGACGGGACCATCCGCACGCTCGCGGTCGACACGGTGGCGCCGTCGCCCCTGTCGCACGAGATCCTGCACTCCAATCCGTACACGTACCTGGACGACGCGCCGCTGGAAGAGCGGCGCGCCCGGGCCGTGACCCTGCGACAGGCGATGCCCGAGCTCGGCGGGGGGCTGGGCGCGCTCGATCCGGCGGCGATTGCCGAGGTGGCGCGCCAGGCATGGCCGGTCGTGCGCGACGCCGACGAGCTGCACGACGTCCTGCTCTCGGTCGGCGTCGTGCCGCGCGCGCTCCTCGAGGCGTCCGGGTGGGCGGCGTGGGCCGACGAGCTGGTGCAGGCGGGTCGCGCGACCTGGGCGGACGCGCTGCTCGTCGCGGCGGAGCGCGCGGCCCTGGTACGCCTCGTCCTGCCCGAGGTCAGCTTCGCGCCGCCCGTGCAGGGAGCGCTCTTCGGGCGGCGCACCCCCGCGGAGACGGAGGAGGACGCGCTGCGCGCCATCGCCGGCGGCTGGCTCGAGTGCCTGGGTCCGACGACCACGGCCGAGCTGGCGGAGCGCATCGGCCTGCCGGTGTCGCGGGTGGCGATCGGCCTCGCGCGCTGCGAGCAGTCGGGCACCGCCCTGCGTGGACGCTACCGGCCGGGGTCGCGGGACGAGGAGTGGTGCGATCGGGCACTGCTGGCCCGCATTCACCGCTTGACCCTCGGTCGCCTGCGGCGTGCCATCGAGCCGGTCAGCGCGGCGGATCTCATGCGCTTCTTCTTCCGCTGGCAGCACGTGCAGGCGGGGACACGGCTGCACGGCCGCCACGGCCTCCTCGCGGTGCTCGGCCAGCTCGAAGGGCTCGAGCTTCCGGCGCGGGCGTGGGAATCGCAGGTGCTGCCCGCGCGCGTGAGCGGCTACCGTCCAGACGATCTGGAGGACCTGTGCCTCGGCGGCGTCATGGCCTGGGGCCGCCTGCGCGCCGCGCCGCCGCCCGCGGATCCCAAGCTGCGCGCGCCCGGACGGGCCGCACCGCTCGCCTTCGCGCTGCGTGACGACCTGCCCTGGCTGCTCGCGCCGTCCGGCGAGCCGCCGTCGCTTCCACCCGAGGCGCAGGCGGTGCACGAGGTTCTCGAGCGCAGGGGCGCGTCGTTCACCGCCGACATCGCCCGCGCGACGGGTCTCGCGGCGGCGGCCGTGGACGGCGCGCTGTGGACGCTCGTGGCGCATGGCCTGGTCACCGGCGACGGCGTCGCCGGGCTGAGGCTGCTGATCGACCCGGCCGACGAGGGCCTGCGCATGCTGGGCGGCCGGAGTCGCCGGCCGCTCGTGCCCGCGGGACGCTGGTCGCTGCTGCGCGATTCGGTCGAGGACGCGCCCGCACCCGATGCCGAGCGCTTCGCGCGACTCTGGCTGCGGCGCTGGGGTGTCGTGCTGCGCGAGCTGCTGGCGCGTGAGACCTGCTTTCCGCCGTGGCGCGAGCTGCTGCGCGCGCTCCGCCGTCTGGAGGCGCGCGGCGAGGTGCGCGGCGGGCGTTTCGTCGCCGGTCTGGTGGGCGAGCAGTTCGCCCTGCCCGAGGCGGTCGAGGCGCTGCGCGCCGTGCGCCGGCGCTCGGGCGGCCCGGAGACGGTGCAGGTGGCGGCTGCCGATCCGCTCAACCTGGTCGGCATCGTCGTCCCCGGCGCACGGGTGCCGCCCGCCACCCACGAGATGATCACGTACCGCGACGGGGAAGCGGTTGACGTCGGCGACGCCGACGCCGCGCGCGGCGTGGCGTGACGCTCAGCTCTCCGCCGGCTGGGCGGCGATCAGGTGGGTCACCGCTGGCGCGTCGGGTCCGACGTGGAAGCTGCGCACGATCGCCTGCACCTCGCGGTCCGACATCGTCACGCGCTCGTGCTGGCGGAGGTGCTCCGCCCACGACTCGACGGTGAAGGTCTCCAGGAACCGAGCCGGCTCGGTGGCGTCCTGGAAGATGCCCCACAGCCGCGCGCCGTCGCGCCGGCGTACGCGGCCCAGGTGGCGCATCGCCGCGACGAACTCGTCCGCTCGCGCCGGATCGATGCGGTAGTCGATGGTCACGAGGACCGGACCGCCGTCGGCCGCTACCTCCTGCGCGAGCAGGGGTGCGGGGACGGGTGGGGCGGGCGTCAGGTCGAGCCCCTCGGTCGCTCCGAGCTGGAAGCGCCAGACCAGGAGCAGCCCCGCGATCATGCCTCCCGCGGAGACGAGAAGGGCGATGGGCAGGCTGGTGTGGAGCGCCACCGACCCCCACAGAATGGCGCCCGCCGCCATGCTGCCCTGGATCACGAGGAGGCTCACGGCCAGCGCCCGCGCGCGCACCCAGCCCGACACGGACGTCTGCACCGCGGTGTTGATGCTCGACATGACGGCCATCCAGGCCGCGCCGCCGACGATCAGCACGAGCCCGGCGACGGTCGGCTCGCGCACGACGGCGAGCGTGGCGCTGGCGAGCGCGAAGCTCGCGGTTGCGGCCCCGATCACTCCGTCGATCGCGAGGCGCCGCCGGAGATGGGGAAGGGCGGCGCCGCCGAGCACGGCGCCGAGCCCGAGGCAGCCGAGCAGCAGCCCGTAGCCGACGGCGTCGAGTCCGAGGAGCCCGCGCGCGACCAGGGGCAGCAGGGACCAGACGGCGCTGGCGAAGACCACGAACGAAGCGCTGCGCGCCAGCACGGTGCGCAGCGGTAGCGAGTGGCGCACGTAGCGCGCGCCGGCCCGAATCGCCCCGAGCACGTCCTCGGGCGGCGCCGAGAGCTGCGGCGCGGTACGCCGCCACCGCGCCAGCACCAGCAGCACCGCGAGGAACGAAGCGGCGTTCAGTAGGAAGACGGCTCCCGACCCCACGGCGGCGACGGCGAGGCCTCCCAGCGCGGGGCCGACTGCGCGCGCGATGTTGAAGGCGACCCCGCCGAGGGTGATGGCCGCGGGCAGATCGGTGCGCGAGACGAGCTCGGGGGTGATGGCCTGCCAGGCAGGGCCGGTCATCGCCGCGCCGATGCCGAGCGCGAAGGTGAGTCCGAGCAGGATCCGGGGAGTGACGACTCCCGCGAGCGTCAGGAGGCCGAGTGCCGCGGCGGCGACCATCATCCAGGTCTGGGTCCAGAGGAGCAGCCGGCGGCGGTCGACGATGTCGGCGAGGGCGCCGGCGGGAAAGGCCAGCAGGAAGAACGGCAGGCTCGCTGCCGTCTGCATCAGCGCGACGAGCAGCGGCGACGGCGCGAGCTTGGTCATCATCCAGGCGCCGGCCGCCTCGTGCATCCAGGTGCCGAGGTTGGACACCAGGGCCGCCAGCCAGAGGGATCGATAGAGCGGCTGACGAAGGGGGTTCCATGCGCCCGCGTCGCCGCCGTCGCGCGCCGGGCGGCCGCTGCCGGGGGGCGGGGTCACGGACCCGGTTGGCTCAGTGGGCGCGGATCGCGCGGCGCAGCTGGCCCGGCGGCGCGCCGGTGAGACGGCGGAAGTGACGGGTGAAGTGGCTCTGATCGGAGAAGCCGACGTGCTGGGCGACCTCGGCGAGCGAGAGATCGCCCCGCAGCAGCATCGACCGCGCCACCTCGACACGCCGGTGTACCAGGTACTGGTGCGGCGTCAGGCCGCTCGACTCGCGGAAGAGCCGCAGGAAGTGGAACGGGCTCATCTTGGCCAGGTCGGCAAGCTCGGTGAGATGGACGTTCCGGCCCAGGTGGCCGTTCAGGTAGTCGAGCACGGGGCGCAGCTTGGCACGCGACAGCCCGCCGCGGTACGAGCGCAGCCGCAACGGCGTCGTGCCGTGGCGGCGCAGCATGTGGACCGCGAGCTGCACGCTGAGCGTATCGACGTAGAGACGGTCCTCGGCATCCGGACTCACCAGCTGATCGCGCAGGCTGAGCGCGAGCGACGCGAGGTCCGGGTCGAGCGCGAGGAAGCGGTACGCGATCTCCAGCCGCTCCGGCTCGAAGCCGTCGTCGCGCACGGCTTGAACCAGCGCCTCGCGATCGAGGTAGAGTGCGAGGAAGGCGATGCTGCCGTCCCAGCTGCACCAGTGGGAGTGTCCCGGAGGCACGATGAAGACGCCGCCGGGAGCGCCGTGTCCCCTGCACTCCCGCCCGCCGTCGAGCCGCCCGGTGATGGTGCGTGCCGGCTCGAGCAGGAGCGAGAGCATCAGCTGAGGAAGGCACATCTGACCTTCGCCCGGCGGCATGCGGTGAAACTCGACGAGGACGCGCTCCCATCCCGCCCGCTCGGCACTCGAAGCGAGCGGGGTCGACAAGGCGCCGATGGGAGACCGTACCGCGCCTGCGCCGGGGCCGGTCCCACGATCTCCGGGGGAGCCGTCGCACCCCGCGGCGACGTGCCGCTCGCGCCGGGCCATCAAGAAGGCTCTTAGGACGGTGACGGACCCGGAGCAACCGTGCCGTTCACCCTCCGTCCGGTCAGACCGCGGTCTCGTCGAGGTAGCACCAGCGCCACGTCTCCCCGGGCTCCAGCGACCGCACGATCGGGTGCTGCGTCGCCCAGAAATGTGCGGTCGCATGGCGGTTCTTCGAGGAATCGCAGCAGCCGACGAAGCCGCAGGACAGGCAGACCCGGAGATGGACCCAGCGGGTCCCGAGCCGCAGGCATTCCTCGCAGCCGGCAGAGCGGGGCGCGATCGCACTCACCAGCTCGACGTGCGGGCATGCCACCACGACGGCGGTGTCGGCGGCTACGAGCCGGGCCGGCGCGGCCTCGATGGTGGCGGCCGCCGCGACGCCGCCGCCGATCGCGAGCAGGGCGGCCAGGACCGCGACGTAGCGGAAGCTCCCGACCAGCGCTCCGGCGACGGCTTCCTCGAGCGCGCGGGCCTGCGCCGGGCTCGCGCCAGCGGGGATGGACACGTCGCCGAGGCTTCCGGTCTGCGCCACCATGACGGACCGAACCGCCGGCGGGAGGTCGAGAGCGTCGACGCGGCTCGAGAGCGCGCGCGCAAAGACGCCGAGCGCGATGACGCCGACGATGGCGACGGCCAGGAGCGCCGCGACGCGGGCGACCGCGTTGTTCACCCCCGAGGCCACCCCGACCCGCGTCTCGTCGACCGCGGCCATCACCGTGCTGGTGAGCGGCGCGACGGTCACTGCCATTCCGATTCCCACGACCACCATCGCAGGAAAGAACGTCGTCCAGTACGAGCCGCCGGCTCCCGGCAGCGCGAGGAGCAGAAAACCCGCCGCCGTGATCACCGGACCGGCCACCAGCGGGAGTCGCGCGCCGAAGCGGTCGAGCAGTCCTCCGGCCCAGCGCGACAATACGCCGATGATGAGGGCGAACGGCAGGTAGGCGGCCCCCGTCATCGTCGCCGAGTAGCCGTGCACGCGAATGAGAACGAACGGCAGGACGAAGAAGATGCCGGTCAGCGCGAAGTAGACGAGGAACGTCAGCAGATTCGCACCGAGGAAGGTCGGGGAGCGGAAGAGGTCCGGGGGCATCATCGGGGACCGTATGCGCGCCTCGAGCAGGACGAACGCGACGAGGAGCGCGACGCCCGCGACCAGGGGAAGGAGCACGCTCGGCTGCGCGACTCCTCCGCTCGTGCCGCTGATGATGCCGAAGACGACGGTGGTGAGGCCCGCCGTGGCGAGACCGGCGCCCCACCAGTCGATGGAGGGAAGGCTGCCGCGGCCGATGCGCACGTCGGGCACGCGAGCGACCGCGATCGCCAGCGTGACGAGCGCGAGCGGGACCAGCAGGAAGAACGCCGCTCGCCAGGAGGCGGCGTCGACCAGCGCGCCGCCGAGGATCGGACCTCCCGCACCGGTGAGCGCCGTGAAGGCGGACCACGTACCGATGGCTCGCCCGCGGGTGGCCTTCGGAAACGCGGCGCTCAGGAGGGCGAGGCTGTTGGGCACCAGCAGCGCACCCCCGAGTCCCTGTACGGCACGGGCGACGATGAGCTGGGTGCCGTTCGAGGTCACGCCGGCCCCGGCCGACGCCGCCGCGAGGATCGCGAGTCCGAGGACGAACAGGCGGCGCCGCCCGAACCGATCGCCCAGGGAGCCGGACGCGAGCGTCAGGGCGGCGAGGAGCAGCGTGTAGACGCTGGCGATCCACTGCATCTCGCCGACGGTGGCGCCGAGGCCGCGCTGGATCGCGGGGAGCGCCACGTTGATGATGGAGCCTTCGAGGAACGCGACGCTGGAACCGAGGATGGTGACCACGAGCACCCAGCCCCGGGCGTGCGCCGCGCAGCCGGGTGTCTCGGGCGCACCGCGCAGCACCCCGGCATCGCAGGGCGGACGGACGACGGTCAGCACGGTGTCACAGCCCCACGATGCGGATCGAGGTCTCGGTGCGATGCCGGCGGTTGAGGCTCAGGAGGAGCGCCGTCAGGTGGTCCAGGAGCGGCGCGACCGCGAGGCCGCCGGCATCGACCGGGCGAAGGTCGGGCATGCGGCGGACGAGATCGGCGACCGTGCTCTTCGCGGGCTCGTCGTCTCCGCACAGCAGCACGTCTCCTTCGAGCCGCCGTGCCACGGCGCGCAGCTTCGCCGCGCTGATGTGCTTGAAGCCGCTCACCACCCGCGCCGATGGGGCGCGGGTCGCGATGCGCCGTGCGACCAGGCCGTCGGGCGTCTCGATGGCGCGAAGCCGGCCGTCCACCGAGCGCAGCGCGTTCACCACCTCGACGACGATCTTGCCGTCGAGGCTCGCCGCGCACTCGTCGAGGATGGCGTCGACGCCTGCCAGCGGCACGGCGACGAAGACGATTCCCGCAGCGGCTGCCGCGTCCGGGTTCGCAGCGCCTCGCAGGCGCGCCCCGGGGACCTCGCCGGCGAGAAGCGCGGCAGCCTCCGTCGCACGCGCAACCTGTCGGGAACCGACGATCACCTCCTCGCCAGCCGTCGCCAGGCGAGCGGCGAGCCCGAGCCCCTCGGGGCCGGTGCCGCCCAGCACCGCAATGCCCGCCGTCACGGACTCCGGAGGATGCCCCACGGGGAGAGCGAATGCGAGACGTGGCAAGAACGTGCAAAGGGAGTGCAAGAACGTGCAAGACCTGGTTCGGTCGTGCTGCTAACCGGTCGGATACGCCGCGCGCGGGGAGCGATCCGTCGGCGCACTAAAAAAATAGAGGGCACGGTGAAGCCGGCGGGCCGCTCCCCCTCGCGGGCCGGCGTCGGGTGCCGGGCTGGGCCCGATCTAGCCTTCGGAGAGCCGGAAGCGGACCGGAAACGTCACGCGGCTCTCGACCGGAACGTTGCCGCGGCGCGCGGGCAGGAAGCGCCAGCGCGTCCGCACGGTGTCGAGCGCCGACTCGTCGAGCAGCGGCGACCCCGACGAGCTCTGCACCCGCACCTCGGCCGGGCTGCCGTCGGGCCGCACCAGCACCTCGAGCGTGACGACGCCCTCCACGCCGAGCCGGCGCGCTGCCAGCGGATAGGGCGGCTTGGGATTCGAGCCGTAGGCCGGACGCGCGGTCCCGTCGCTGCCGTCGCCGCCCGAGCCGTCGCCGGTTCCCGCACCGCCGCGGCCGGTGCCGCTTCCGCCGCCGGGACCGCCGAGGCTGCCGACGCGTTCCCCCGAACCGCTCGGGGAGGGCGCGGGAGCACCGGTGGCCGCAGCGGGCGCCGCCGGCTGCGGGCGGGAGGGAGCCGGAGCCGCGAGCGCTCGCAGGCTCGCGAAGGCGGTCGGGCTCGGGGTGGCCACTGCCACCGGCTTCGTCTGGGCGGTGGGTAGCGGCGGCGGTGGTGGAGAAGGCGCCGGAACGGCCAGGGGCTGGGAAGGCGCAGGCGGGCTGCCCGATCGGCCGAGCGCCGGGGACGGCGTGCCCGGCATCGGTCCCCCACCGCCTCCACCGGCCCGCGAGACGAGGCTCACCCGTATCAGCTTGGTCCTCGCCGTCTCCAGCTGACCGGCCAGCAGATCCACGAGGGGGACCGAGCGCAGGAGGAGCAGGAACATGGCGGCGTGGACGGCCGCCGAGGTGGCGAGCGCCGCCGTCAATCGCAGGCGCTGCTGCCGATCGGACATGGACGGCCCCCAGTCATAGGGACCATCGACTCGGGGGTGCAACCCGGGCGGAGAGAAGTCCATGCGAATCGTCAGAAGAACCAGGTGACTCCGGCGACGACCCCGATCGGGTTCCCGGGCGTGAAGTGGATGCTGTCGGCCGGCTGACCGGTCTTCACCGACGTTCCGTCGGGCAGGACGACCACGCCCTTCCCGGGCTTGAAGTAGCAGGGGGCGGCGGGGTTCCGCGTCTGCACCTCGCTCCGGACGCACGAGTTGTCGGAGAACTGCGCCTCGCGCCAGTCGGTGTCGGTCAGGTTCAGGAGCTGGAGCGAGAACTCGAGGTCGCGCCAGCGATAGCGCGCGAAGAGGTCGAGCAGGTAGTAGCCGCGCGCCGTCACCGTGTCATCCTCGTTGCCGGCGCGGTCGGACACGTAGCGGCCGCGCAGTGCCACCGTGAGGCCGTTGTGGAAGTCGGCGGTCAGGCCCCCGTTCATGAAGATCGGCACGGCGAGCGGCACGAACCCGCCGTCGGAGAAGCGCGCGTGGCTCCAGCTCAGGTCGTAGTCGGCGGAGAGCCAGTCGGTGATCTGCCAGCGGGCCTCGAAGTCGATCCCGTAGCGCCGGCTCGGCAGCGAGCTCGCCTCGTCGGTGCCGGCGTCGCCCGAGAACACCAGCTCGCTCCCCAGGTCGAGGTTCCAGAGGGCTGCGGCGAGGTCGAGCCGGTCGAACAGATGCGTGCGCCCGCCGAGCTCGTAGCCGAGCGCCTTCACCAGCGGCGTGGGCTGGGCGGCCGCGACGACACCCGAGCCCGAGGGGCCCGCGCCGGTGAACGCTCCGATGACCGTCGAGCGGGCGTCGTTGGAGTGAAACCCGCGGCCGAAGTTGAGATAGATCTCGCTGTTCTCCACCGGCGTGATGATGAGGTTCGCCTTCGGGCTCGGCAGCCCGGCGGTGGTGCGGCCGTTCAGGAAGACCGCGTCGAAATTGGGGTCGTTGCCCTGCCTCGGCAGCCGGTCGTTGACGTCGAAGACGTAGAAGTCTCCGCGCAGGCCACCCTCGAAGCGGAGCCAGTCGGTGAAGAAGATCTGCTGCGCCCAGAAGCCGCTGAAGGAGTGCTCGCGGATGTACACGTCGTTCACCGTGAAGAAGCTCGTGCGGCGGACGGCGCGCTGCAGCTTCAAGTGGATGTCGTCCGTGCGGGTCTCGAGCGCGAGCTGGGTCTGCTGCGGGACGCTCGCCAGGAACCAGTTCTTCGTGTAGCTCCCGCGCCCGCCGAACACGTAGCGCTTGTCCCCCTGGTAGATCTGGTCACCGGGGATGTACCTCGCGTTCGGCAGCAGCGGACCGTCGCCGGTGTCCTCGATCCCGCCGCCCGGGAACTGCACGAAGCGCAGACCGCTGTTGGCGAAGAACGTGAAGTCGGACCACAGGCGGAGCTTGTAGCGCTGCGCGTAGCCGTGCACCTCCCACGTGTCCGTCGCGGTCGGGGTGTAGCGCCAGTCGAGGAGGAGGTTCTGGCGGTCGGTGCGCCCGCCCTCCGTCGGGTCGATGGAGCCGAACTGGTCGAGCTTTCCCTCCGCCACGAGACGCGCGGGGATCTGCCCCGAGCCGTCCCAGTCGGCGGCGTAGCCCTGCACCGTCGCCGACAGCTTCGAGTCCGGCGTGGGATCGAGCGTCACCCTGCCCTGACCGTTGTAGCGCGCCAGGTTCTCGGGATGGATGAAGGGGCCGTTGGTGTAGAACGCCTGCCCGGCGAACAAGGTCTTCACGTTGCCGAGCTGGGGTGAAGCGCCGAAGACGTAGCGCATGGTCTGGAAGGAGCCGCCCTCGGCCTTCACGAAGTTCTCCTTGAACTCCTCCTTCGTAATCAGCTTGACCGCGCCGGCAGTGGCGAAATCGCCGAACTGCGGAAAGTACGGCCCCTTGTAGAGCTCGACCCGGTCGATCACCTCGGGAATGAGGAAGTTCGGGTCGGCGTAGCCCTGTCCGTGCGCGTGCGACACCAGGTTGATCGGCATGTCGTCGGCATAGACGGCGACGTCGGTGCCGTGGTCGGCGTCGAAGCCGCGCAGGAACCACTGCGGCGCCTTGGAGCCGCCCTGATGCTGGGCGACCAGCAGCCCGGGGATGTTGTTGAGCACCTGCATGATGGTCAGGTGCGGGCGCTCCATGAAGTCCCTGGCGCGCAGCTCGCGCGACGACGCCGCCGACACCGGGCGCTGCGCCTCGACCACCAGCTCCTGCAGGCGTGTCTCGCCGCCCTGCCGCGCCGGCGAGGTCTGACCCGAGTCCTGTCCCGCAGGCGGATCCTCGCAGCGATCGCCGGCTGGCTGGCCGGCGGCGTCGGCGGCGTCCGGCTGGCGCGCGTCGTCCGCGGCCCGCACCGCTGCGGTGCAGACGAGACACGAGATCGTCATCGCGAAGAAGGCCGTTCCGGCTTTCCCCGGTCGCATGGCACATCCCCTCCCCGAACGATCGATCGCTCTACGGAGGCACTCCGCACTCGGATGAGGCTCCCGCGATCGTGAGAACGAGATCAGCTCACCGGGGCGAAGGAGGGGCGCGGGATCGGCTCGGGACGGCGACGGCGACGACGTGCCGTTCGCGGGTGGCGCCGGCCAGCAGGGCTACCGGCGCCGGGCGCGGGAGATGGATCCGTCTGGCCGGAGCGACGCGGTGAAAGGGCGAGGTCGCGCGCGCGTGCCAGGTCCACGGGACCCCCGCGGTGCGCAGCGCGCAGCCGCGGTCGCCATCGGGGTCGGATCCCGTGTTCGCATGGTCGTGGTCGTGATGGTGGAGCGCCGCCGTCTCCGCCGGCCCGAGGTGCACGTGCGGTCGGGAGCCTCCGGCGTGGCGATGAACCTCGAGCCCCGCCGGCTGCGTCGACACGGCGGCGGCGAAGCAGATCAGCACCAGCGCGGCGCCGCGAGACCTCGTGCTCCTGCGCCGCGCGCGCTGGCCGGCGACGTGCGCCGAGCCGGCAGGTCGGCACGGCGCTCGCGCGATCCGCTGCCGGGCAGCGTCCATCGCCGCGGTGTAACACCATTCCCGGGTGGCACGAAAGTGCCAGTCGTAACACCGTCACATCGTGACGCGGCATCCCGCTCCGCCAGACCGCGCGCAGCTATCCGAGGCCTTTTCCGGTCGTCGCCAGGGTCAGGCGGCCGTGCTTCACCCCGCGCGTCGCGATGAGGCGATCGGCGAGCGCCCGCAGCCGCCGGGCACGGCCGCGCACGACGAGCACCTCGAGACAGTGGTCGGCATCCATGTGCACGTGGAGCGCCGAGACGATCTCCGCGTAGGAGCGATGCTGGGCCGCCATCAGCCGGCCGGGCAGCAGCCGGGCATGGTGGTCGTAGACGAGGGTGATGGTGGCGACCGTCTCCGAGTCGCCGGTCTCCCACTCCTCCTCGACCAGGCCCTCGCGGACGAGGTCCCGAACCGCCTCGGAGCGGTTGGGGTACTCGCGCCGGGCCACCCATCGGTCGAGGCGCACGAGGAGGCGCTCGTCCATCGCCAGGCCGAACCGGACCAGATGCCCCGTGGCGTCGCGCGAGCGAGCACGCCGGCGCCGCGGTGGCGCCGCATGTCGGTGTTTACCGTTGGCGGACATGCACCGTCCTCTTCACCGCCGCCGGGCTCGCTCGAGCGAGACCAGCGTCTCGCCCTGCCACGTCCAGCGCAGCCGCGGGCGCCGGCGGCCGAGGCCCTTGCCGAGGACGTAGCCCGCGACCAGCGGCAGCGACACCGACGGCTCGACGAAGCACATCGCGGTCGAGGCCGCGGCGTCCACCTTGCCCCACGACTTGGCCTCGTCGAGCGTCGAGCCGGAGAGACCGCCCCAGTGCGGCACGTCGGTGGTGAGCTGCACGGCGTAGGCGTGTCCGCGCTCCTGACCGAAGAGGTAGGCCATGACGACCGCGTCGTTGATGTAGTTCTTGGGGACGCCGCCGGCGATGTAGATGGCGGCGGTCGCGGGGGAGCGCACCATCGTCTGCACGAGCTCGTGGTTGTCTGCGATGGAATCGATCCCCATCCCGCGCCGGTCCTGGCGCCGCGCGCGCACCCGGTGCTCGGTCAGGCCGATGCCGATCGACGAGTCGTTCAGCGCCGGGCTGAAGACGGGCACGCCTCGCTTGCGGCACGTGACGAGGATCGATTCCGGGTCGTCGAGACGCCGGGACAGCTCGGCGATGAAGGCGCGAGACGAGTAGCTGCCGTCCGGCAGCTCGTCAGCGACCCGCCCGCACCAGGCGTCGCACTCCCAGAACATCTCCTCGTCCACGTAGGTGTCGTAGATCCGGTCGACACGGAGGCGGTGCAGGAGCGCGTCGTCGGCCTGCGGGCTGCCGCGATAGTGACGCCCGCCACGCGCCTGGTAGAGGTCCTGGTAGAGGATCGCCCCGGTCGCCACCACGACGTCGACCACGCCCGCGTCGATCAGGTCGCGGATCACGCGGCGCAACCCCGCCGCGATGAGCGGTCCCGCGAGCCCGAGATAGACGGTCGGCCGGCGGCGATCGGCGAGCATGCGCTCGAGCACCCTGGCGACGCTCCCGAGCGCCCGCGCCTGGATGCCCGCGTCGGCGTACTGCGAGACCAGGTCGACCACGCTCGTGCCGCGCCCGACCCGCACGGCCCGGTTGGGTCGTGCGAGGATGGTCCGCTTGCGCTTACGCTGCCCGGGCGAGAGGGTGGGAAGGCCGTCGAAGCCGCTGCCGCGGAGAAGCGTCTTCATGCCGGCTGCGATGTAGCACGCTGCCGGCGGAATCCGAAAACTCAGTGCCCGTGGTGATGGTGCTCGTCGTGGTCGTGGTCGTGGTGGCTGTGGGTCACGCCGTCGTGCGTGTGCTCGTGTGTGTGCTTCCCGGGCGCCTGGCCGCCGTGCGAGTGTTCATGGTGTCCGTCGTCGTGAACGTGCTCGTGGCTGTGCGTCACCTTGTCGTGCTGATGTGGGTGCTGGTGCTGGCCCATGTGGTCCTCCTCCCTCCCGATGACTATCAGCCCTGGACGGTGCCGACCAGTACGATCGGGCCGGTGGGACTCTTCGAGCCGCCGGCCGGCTCGATGGACACCGCGAAGGCCGTGATCTCGGTGGGTCGCTCCAGCTTCGCGACCTGCGTCAGGTAGACGGCGCGGCCGCTCACCGCGAGCAGGCCGGCCGGCTCCGGCGGGGCATCGCCGCGCAGCGCCCACAGCTCGTAGACCTTGTTCGGGTCGAGCGCCTGGACGTCGGCCAGCACCACGGCGCCCTCGCCGGTCGCGGCGTCGACCTGGACGCGGCCGCTGCCGCTGAAGCCTTCCTTCGCCCCCAGCGATGCCGACAGGGTACGTGGGCCACCCATGATGCGCAGCGCGCGTGCCTGGGCGTCGAGCGACTCGCGCAGGCTGGCGAGCGTCCGGTCCTGGGTATCGAGGCGCGCCGTCAGCTCGGCGTTGGCGCGACCGAGGGACGCGAGCTCGTCGAGCTCGCGGTGACGGAGACCGCGCTCGCGTGCCAGCAGGCCGCCGAGGGCCAGGGCGACTGTCGCGGCGAGCGCGCCGACGGCGAGCCAGCGCGTCCGCGATCGGCGGGTCGCCGCCGTCGCGACCTCGGCGCGCGCGGTCGCGATGACGCGGCGGCGAAGCGCCGCAGGTGGCGTCGCGGCGTAGGCCTCGGCCAGCGTCTCGAGGGTGAGATCGTCGAGCGCGCGGTCGTCGACGCCTATGGTCTGCTGGTCAGGCATGAGCTTCCTTCTGCGCGAGGTGCGCGCGCAGCTTGAGCACGCCGTCGCGGATGCGCGTCTTGACGGTGCCGAGCGGCATCTGCTCGCGGGCGGCGATCTCGCTGTGCGTCAGCTCCTCGAAATACGCGATCTCGATGGCGCGCCGCTGCTCCTGGGGGAGCGCGGCGAGCGCCTCGCGGACGAGCGCGGCGCGCTCCGCGCGCGCCACCGCGTCGTCGGGACGCTCGGGCGCCGGTACGATGTCGCCCGGGTCCGAGCTGCGCTTCTCCGCTCGATCGCGCGAGCCGCGCGCGCGGAGGTGGTCGATGACCAGGTTGCGCACCAGGCGCAGAAACCATGCCCGCGGGCCACCGCGTCCCGGATCGAAGCGTTCCGCACGGCGCCACACGCGCAGGAACGCCTCCTGCACCGTATCCTCGGCCAGGTCGGAGTTGCCCGCGATGCGCAGCGCGAGGCCGTAGGCGAGCGGCGAGAGCCGGTCGTAGAGCTCGCCGAGCGCGCGATCGTCGCCCCGTGCCACGCGGGAGAGGAGCGCCGTCTCGATGTCCGCCACGTCGGCCAGCGTCGTCTTCTCCTAGACCAGCAAGCCCGCGTCGATGCCGATCTCCCAGGCGAGCAGGAGGCCGACGGCGATGCTCCCCACGCCCGCCGCGGTACGCAGCGCGAGATCGACGCGAGCGAAGCGCGCGCCGGCGAGGACGAACGGCACGCCGAGGAGCGTGCTCATCATCATCATCCCGCCGATCGAGCCCACGCCGAAGACGGCGATGTAGGCGAACGCGACCGCGGGGCTGGGGATGGTGGCCAGTACGGCGAGCATCAGCGCGGCGCTGCCCGCGAGCCCGTGGACGAGCCCGACCAGGAACGGGCGGCGCGCGTTCACCATCGGATGGTGGACCGGATGGTGGTGCGGCTCGGCGGGGGGTTCGCCGGCGGCATGGACGTGCGCGTGGACGTGGTGGTGGCGGCCGTGCTCGTGGGCGTGCACGTGGAGCGTCGCACCGCGGCGGATGGTGCGCAGGAGGTTGAGACCGAGGACGATCAGCATCACGGCCACGCCGAGCTCGAGCCCCTGTGCGAGGCGCGGCGGGATCTCGGTGTGCAATGCGATCACCACGACCCCGGCGATGAGCAGGGACGCGGTGTGGCCGAGCCCCCACACGGCACCTACCAGCGACGACCGCCACAGGCTGCGACGCTGGCTCACGATGGTCGACACCGCCGCCAGGTGGTCGACGTCGAGCGCGTGCCGCAGCCCGAGCACGAAGCCGAGACCGAGCACGGCGAGCGGGCTGGTCGACGGCGCCATCACGCGGCCATCTGCGCCAGGGCTTCGACCACGACGGCGAGCCCGGCCAGAGAGATGACGACGGCGCTGGCCACCGGGGCGTAGCGCGCGAAGCGGCCGTCGAGGGGCAGCCGGTCGACGAGACCGCGGGCATAGACCAGGACGATGCCGATGCCGGTCAGCACGGCGGCCAGCCCGATGCTGAACGCGACGATGAGCGCGAGCCCGAAGGCGACACGCCCGAGCGCGATGGCGCCCAGCATCACGACCAGGGCGGACGGGCAGGGCAGCAGCCCGCCCGAGATGCCGAGGGCGACGAGGCTGCGGAGGGTGATCGGCGTGCCGGGCGGCGGAAGGTGATCATGACCATGATCTTGGCCGTGAGCATGCCCATGATCGTGGTCGTGGTGATGGTGATCATGCGCGTGGTCGTGGTCGTGATGATCGTGATGGTGGTGCTGGCCCGCCGCCACGTGCAGCCGGGACATGGCGAGCGATGCGCCCACGGCGACCACGAGCAGACCCGAGATCACGCTGATCCAGGGAAAGAGCCGTTCGGGCACGATCCAGGCCGACGCTGCCAGCGTGCCGAGGCCGAGCAGGTAGACACCGAGCGTGTGCGTCGCGGTCACCACGAGCCCGAGGAGCAGCGCATGGCGTGCCGTGCCGCGTGATCCGACGAGATAGGCTCCGACCACCGTCTTGCCGTGTCCGGGCGTGAGGGCGTGCAAACCCCCGAGCATCGCGGCGACGATCAGCGAGGTGAGGATGGCCCAGGGGCCGAGCGGCGTCGGATTGGAGATCAGCGCGGTGAATCGGTCGCCGAAGCGCTCGGCGCTGCTCCGCGCGGCCGCAGGCGGCGCGGCGGTCCCGGTCGATGCGGTGTTGGCGCCGATGGTGAAGTGCGCTGCGGACACCTGGAGCGGCGCCTGCAGCATGCTGTCGGGGTAGGCGCGCAGGGCGCGGCTGACGTCGGCGGCGGGAACCGTCGAGCCCCGGAGGCTCATGCCGTTCCCGGCGGCGACCACCTCCTGCCAGCCCGGACGGCCGGCGAAGTTGTGGTCGCGGAACACGACGTCGCCGTCGGGCCGCGGCAGCTCGGCTCGATACGTGACGTCGAGCCGCAGCGTCCTCAGGCCGCCCGCACCGGGGGCCAGCTCGAGCGTCGAGGCGATCGGCGTCGGCGCCAGTGCCACGCCGTCGCGTGTGAGCTCGAGCCCGCGCGCCAGCTCGGCTGCCTGTCGCGCCGTGTAGGCGTCGCGCTCGGCTGCATCGATGGCGCCGTTGCCGTCGGTGTCGACGAGTCCGATCTCGCGGTAGGCGGGGAGCTCGGCCAGATCGACCACGTAGGCGATGCGCACCGCCTGCGGCTCGACGGTGAGCGCGGCGTAGCGATTGGTGGTGAAGTTGCCGAGCGGATGGGCTCCGGCGATCGCCGAGACGGCGAGGACGGCCAGCGTGGTGAGCCAGCTCTTCATCGTGCATCCCGATGATCGGCGCGGGCCAGGCGCTGGCCCTCGAGGGCGTCCAGCGCGGCACGGGCCATCGGGCCCTGACGTACGTCGAAGGCCGGGTCGAGCGCAAGCGAGCGCGAGCGATGGCGGAGCGCCGTCCGGGGCCGACCGAGCGCCCTGGCGGCCATCGCTCCGTGGCAGCGCAGCGAGGCCCCCTCGGTGCCGAGCCGCAGCGCCCGAGGCCCGAACCGCATGCGATCATCCCCATGTCCTTGTCCCACTCGAGACTCCTCGCCGCGGCGGTTGCCGCCGACCGTCCCCCAGCCTACGGACGGTACACGGTTCCCGGATGGGTCGGGCGTGGGACGCAGATGGCCGGGGCGCCGCCGCTCGCCACACGTGCTCTCGCACGGAGGGGGGATCGGACGAGCGGCGACGCCCCGCAGGACAGCCGGGAGACGTGGGGTCCCCCCGACCGCGGTCAGTAGGAGAGCTGGAACTGCGTCAGGAGGACGTTCTCGTGGTCCCGTAGATGGTCGCCGAACTTCACCGGGGTGTCGAAGTCGGTGTGATACCAGTCCGCCTGGAGCTTGAAGTTCTTGTTCAGGTACCAGTTGACCCCGATCGCCCAGGTCGAGGCGTGCTGCGTCGAGTTGGGGGTCTTGGCGAAGCCGGTCGAGAAGGCCTTGGGATCGACGCCGAGGTAGCTGCCCTGGGCGGCGAGCTCGAAGGCGCCCCAGCGCCCGTTCAGCGGGTCGAAGGGGTTGATCGGGACGACTCCCTTGAAGGACGCGTCCTCGCCGGTGAGCACGTACGACGCCTGGACGAACCAGCCCTGGTTGTCGAACGTCTGGTCCAGCGTCGTCGTGGTCACCTTCTTGGTCTTGGAGTCCGTCACCTTCTCGGTGCGCTCGGCGCCGATGCTGGAGACGAGGTACTCGCCCATGAGCCCGAACGGCCCCCAGTAGTAGTAGCCCTGCGGGATGAAGCGATAGTGCGAGCCGTTCGCGAGCACCGTGATGGTGTCGGACGACGAGGTGGACGTGTCGTACGTGAAGAACGTCGAGCGGCCCGGCGTGCGGTACTGGATCTGGTTCAGGTTGTCGCCTTCCTTCGCCCGGCCGTAGTCGCCCGCGAAGCCGAAGCCGAAGCCCTTGAGCCAGTCGACGTCCGTGTTGGCCATGGGCGTCAGGAACAGGCGATAGTCGCCGTCGAAGTCCGACGTCGGATTGGAGTCCAGCAGCTGGTTGTCGAGCGCGCCGTCGAAGGCGCCGATCTGCCACTGGGCCAGACCGCCGAGGATGTCGCCCCCGACCTGGAAGCCGGTGTCGCGGTTGGGGGCGAGCTGGTTCGCGGTCGAGCGCTCGGCGAATAGCAGATCGGTCGCCGACTGCAGGCGCTCGAGGCTGAGCGGCGGCTTGAACTTGCCGCCGCGGAGCGACACCCACGGCTTGAAGTAGTTGACGTCGAAGTAGGCGTCGTAGATCTGGGTCTGGCTGTTGCCGAAGTCGGGCATGATCTTGAAGTCGAAGTACTTGTAGACCGTGCCCTCGACGATGGGCCGCACGCGGCGCAGGAAGATGCTGTCGGTGCCGGTGTCGCCCGACTCCTGCGGGAAGTCGCGGAACTGGGTCTGGAGATAGCCGCGTAGCTTCAGCTTGAAGTCGCCGCCCGGCGACTGGAGGTAGAAGCCGTCGTTCCAGCCGGCGAGGACCTTCTGCTTCTTCAACTTGTCGTCGACGATGGATTCGACCGCCGACTGGTCGAGCTGCGTCTCGACGTGTTGCTGCGGTGCGGGTGCCGTCGCCGCCCGGCTGCGCCTGGGTGCGGGCTGATCGAGCCCGTTCTCGCGGATGATCTGCTCGAGCCGGCGGACGCGCTCCTCGAGCTCCGCGCGGGTCGGCTCCTTCGCCACCACCACCCCCGGCGGTGCGACAAGCGCGGCGGTGAGGACGAGGCTCCAGAGCCTGCGTCTGTGTCGTGACCGGATGAACATCGATGACTCCCCTCATCGCGTTCCTCCGGTGTCTCCGGTCGGTTCGCTTCGTCGTCGTGTCGTCCGCCTCCCGTGGTCGGGTCGGCCGGGTGGGTACGGGCGCGAGCCCTCGTTACCTCACCGCGTTCCGCTCATGACGCCCGGTCCCGCTTGTCGAGGCGGAACTTCTCCGTGCGTTCCACCTGCACCACCACCCCATCCTGGACGATGGCCGTCACCGTGCCGTAGCGCAGGCCGCGCAGGGCGGCGGTGATGCGCGCGAGCCCGTCGTGAGCCCGATCGAGCGGCACTCGGTCGTCGCCGTTCAGCCCCATCTGTTCCTCCCCGAGGCCGCGGCCTCAGATCGCGTACTCCTGGACGAAGAGCCGCACCTGCCGCGGCGCCACGTACACGGTGTCGCCGACCTGCAGCCGCAGCTCGGCGTAGCGATCCCACGGGATGTCGACGTTGAGGACCACGCCGAACGCCTCCGAGTAGACCCGCACCTTCACCACCGGCCGCGCCGGGTTGACGTGCATCACCTTGACCTCGAGGCTGGGCCGGCCGTTCTTGGCGCGCAGGATCTCCAGCTCGTGCGAGCGGATGAACGCCGTCGCCGCACGCGACTCGTCGTGCGGATACTCGGGGTACGCCACCTCGAGGCTGCCGAGCCGTGCCCGGCCGGCCTGCACGCTGCCGTGGAAGACGTTCACGTTGCCGAGGAAGTCCATGACGAACGGGTTGGCGGGATGCTCGAAGATCTCGCCCGGCGTGCCGATCTGCTCGATGCGGCCCTTGTTCATGATCACGACGCGATCGGAGACCTCGAACGCTTCCTCCTGGTCGTGGGTGACGAACACGCTGGTGACGTGGATCTCGTCGTGCAGGCGGCGCAGCCACTAGCGCAGCTCCTGGCGCACCTTGGCGTCGAGTGCGCCGAAGGGCTCGTCGAGCAGCAGCACCTTCGGCTCCGCCGCCAGGGCGCGTGCGAGGGCGACGCGCTGGCGCTGGCCGCCGGAGAGCTGCGACGGCAGCGAGCGCTCGAGGCCTTCGAGCTGCACCAGCCGCAGCAGCTCGTGCACGCGGTCGCGGATCTGCGCCTTGGGGCGCTTGCGCACGCGCAGCCCGAAGGCGACGTTGTCGAAGACCGTCATGTGCCGGAACAGCGCATAGTGCTGGAAGACGAACCCGACGTTGCGCTCTCGCACCGCGGCATCGGTGACGTCCTCGTCCTTGTAGAGGACGGCGCCCGCGTCCGGCACCTCCAGCCCCGAGATGATGCGCAGCAGCGTCGTCTTGCCGGAGCCCGAGGGCCCCAGCAGGGCGAGCAGCTCGCCGTCCGGCACGTCGAGGCTCACGTTGTCGAGTGCCAGGAAGTTCCCGAAGCGCTTGGTGACGTTCTTGACCGTGATGCTCATCCTTCTCCTCCGGTCGCGAGCATGCGCTCGTTCTCTGCCAGCTCGCGGCGTGTCTTCCACTCCAGCGTCGTCTTCACCAGCAGGGTGACCAGCGCGAGCAGTGCGAGCACGGATGCCACGGCGAAGGCGCCGGGCATGTTGTACTCCTGGAACAGCTTCTCCACCCGCAGCGGCATCGTGTCGGTCTGTCCGGCGATGTGGCCGGAGACCACGTAGACCGCACCGAACTCGCCCATCGCGCGCGCGTTGCAGAGGATGACGCCGTAGAGCAGGCCCCACTTGATGTTGGGCAGCGTGACGCGACGGAACAGCTGCCAGCCGCGCGCGCCGAGGCTGACGGCGGCCACCTCCTCCTCGGAGCCGAGCGCCTCCATCAGCGGGATCAGCTCGCGGGCGATCACGGGGAAGGTGACGAAGATGGTCGCCAGCACGAGTCCGGGGAAGGCGAACACGACCTTCACGTCGTGCGCGCGCAGCCACGGGCCGAAGATGCCCTGGAGCCCGAAGAGCAGCAGCAGGAACAGGCCCGCGACCACCGGCGACACCGTGAACGGCAGGTCGATGAGGGCGGTGAGGAAGGCGCGGCCGGGGAAGCGGAAGCGGGCGATCGCCCAGGCCGCGGCGATGCCGAAGATCAGGTTCAGCAGCACCGCGACCGGGGCCACCAGCAGCGTGAGCATGATCGAGTGGAGCGTGTCGGGGTCGTGGACCAGGTTGTCCCAGTAGGTTCGCAGCCCTGCCGAGAACGCCTGCACGAAGACGACCACGAGCGGAATCACCACCAGGAAGATCATGACCGCGAGCGCCATGCCGATGAGCAGCCGGCGCACGATCGGCGGGTCCTCGTGCGCGCGCAGGTAGCCGGGGGCCGACGGTGGGTGTTCAGCCATGGTGGCGCGTGCTCCAGCGTTCGAGGAGGTTGATGGCGAAGAGGGTGACGAACGAGATGGCGAGGAGCACCACCGCGATCGCCGTCGCCTCGGCGTAGTTGAACTCCTCCAGGCGCGCGACCACGAGCACCGGCGCGATCTCCGTCCTGAACGGCATGTTGCCGGAGACGAAGACCACCGAGCCGTACTCGCCGAGCGAGCGGGCGAAGGCCAGCGCGAAGCCGGTGATGATCGCCGGGGTGATCGAGGGCAGGATCACCTTGACGGCCGTCTGGAAGCGATTCGCCCCGAGGCACGCCGAGGCCTCCTCGACGTCGCGCTCCAGACCCTCGAGCACCGGCTGAACCGTGCGGACGACGAACGGGAAGCCGATGAAGACCAGCACGATGACGATGCCGAGGCGCGAGTACGCGCCCTGGATGCCGAGCGGCACGAGGAAGCGCCCGAACCAGCCGCCCTTCACCAGCAGGCTCGAGTAGACCAGGCCGGCGACCGCGGTCGGCAGCGCGAACGGCAAATCGACCAGGGCGTCGAACAGGCGCTTGAGCGGGAAGTCGTAGCGCACCAGCACCCAGGCCACCAGCACTCCGAGCACGAGGTTGATGGCGGCGGATGTGAAGGACACGCCGAGCGTGAGCAGGTACGCCGCCACGCGCGCTCGGAGGAGACCGCCGCCCAGAAGGCGTCGAGCGAGAGGCTGGACGCCTTCCAGAAGCCCGCCGCCATCGGAACGAGCACCACCAGCGACAGGTAGAACATCGTGTAGCCGAGGCTGAGCGCAAAGCCCGGCAGCACCCGGCGATTCACATCGGCCGTCATGACGTTCGTCCCCGATCGGCGCTCACTTGGGCTTGTAGAAGCTGTCGAACACGCCGCCGTCGCCGAAGTACTTGGCGGAGGCGTCGTCCCAGCTCTTGGCCACGGTGGTGATGTCGAAGCGCTTGATGTCCGGGAATTGCGCGGCGTACTTCGCGGCCACGGCGGGATCGCTCGGGCGGTAGTAGTTCTTCGCGATGATCTCCTGCCCCTCGGGCGTGTAGAGGAACTCCAGGTACGCCTTCGCGACCTCGGCGGTGCCCTTGTGGTCGACGTTCTTGTCGACCCAGGCGACGTGGGGCTGCGCCAGGATGCTGCTCGAGGGATAGACGATCTCGACCTCGCCGCCGGCCTCCTGCACCTCCAGCTTCGCCTCGTTCTCCCAGGCGAGGTGGACGTCGCCGATGTTCTTCTCCACGAAGGTGACCGTCGAGCCGCGCGCGCCGAGGTCCAAGACGGGGGTCTGCGCATACAGCTTCTTCACGAAGTCGAGCGCGTCCGCGTCCGAGCCGCCGTGCTCCTTCACGTAGCCCCAGGCGGCGAGGAAGGAGAGCTTGCCGTTGCCCGAGGTCTTCGGATTGGGCGTCACGATCTCGACGCCGGGCTTCACGATGTCGGGCCAGTCCTTGATGCCCTTCGGGTTGCCCTTGCGCACCACGAAGACGATCGTCGAGGTGTAGGGCAGGGAATCGTTCGGCAGCCGCTTGGTCCAGTCGGCGGGCATCAGCCCCGCCTTCGCGATGGCGTCGGTGTCGCCCCACAGCGCGAGCGTGACGACGTCGGCGTCGAGCCCGTCGATCACGGCGCGCGCCTGCGTGCCCGAGCCGCCATGCGACTGCTTGATCGAGACCTCGTTGCCCGTCTTCGCCTTGTACTGCGCGGCGAAGGCCGCGTTGATCGCCTTGTAGAGCTCGCGCGTCGGATCGTACGAGACGTTGAGGAGCTCGTACGAGGCGGCGCCCGCGGTGGATCCGGCGAGCGCCATGGCGGCGAGGAACAGTAGTGCGGTTCGGTGGCGCATGGAGTCGTCTCCTCTGCCCTGATGCGTCAGGGGATGGCGGCCCCTTGCGCCGCGATGGCGCTGGGGATCCAGGTGATGTCGGACGGATTGGGGCGGCGGGACCGCCAGACCGGGTAGACGCTATGCGGCGATCCGGTCGGGGCGACAAAGACCCCCCCGAGAGGCGGTGTGCTCCGCGGCCAGTGCTGCGGCGTGCACGGCGCGGGCCGCCTCGCGGAGCGCGCGGGGGTTGTCCGAGATGGAGCGCAGGTGCCGCTTCGTCCTCAGCCACCGGTTGTGCATCTGCTTCGTCGTCATCGCTCGTCCCTCCTCGGGGGTTGGTGTGTGTCGTCGTCCTCTCGAGCCGTCGGCTCGAATTGGCGGCTCCGCGAAAAAACAAAGGCCCGGGAGGCTGGAGCCGCCCGGGCCTTTGGTTCACACGAGGTCGTCGAGGATCAGGACGTCACAGCGACGAGCGCGACGCGACCGAAGTCACGGGTGGCCACCCGGGCCTCGATACAACAACAAGGCGTCGCGAGATGCGTTCGCACGGCGATGGGCTATGCCCCAGCCGTCCAGCGGTGTCAAGCAGCAGGCAAGAGGCGACCGCTTCCATGGCCGTGCTTTACAGCCCGGGACCCTTGTGGCCAGGCTACGCGCCGTGCTCCAGCGCCGAGGTGTCCTTCTCCCCCTCCTTCTCACATGCGCCCTGGTCCCGGCATGCGGCCGGGAGGATCGGAAGACCGCCGTCGCACCGCGGCCCCGGACCTCGCCGCGCACCGTACGCATCACCATGGACGCCTTGCACCAGCTCGGCGGCGTCCCTGCGGGCTGGCAGCTGACGCCGCTCCCCGGCGACGTCGAGGCCGGCCGCAGGACCTTCCAGGACCTCGGCTGCGCATCCTGCCACAAGGTCGCCGGCGAGGCGTTCGCGGACCAGGCGACGGGAGGTCCCGGGCCCGAGCTGACCGGCATGGGCAGCCACCATCCCCCGGCCTACTTCCTCGAGTCGATCCTCAATCCAGACGCCGTGCTGGTCGATGGGCCGGGCTACGTGAGCGCGGAAGGTCACTCCGCGATGCCGACGTATCCGGATCTGCCCATCGCGCAGCTCGAGGACCTGGTGGCCTATCTGAGCTCGCTCACCTCCGGCGATCCTCACGCCGGGCACGCGATGCCCATGGCCGGCGCGCCGTCGAGCCCGGCGGACCGGCCGACACCCCCGACGACGCCCGCGGGCAGCTTCTTCGTGCAGACCTACGACGTGCAGCCCGGGAAGGTGAAGGACTTCGAAGCCTGGTTCCAGCGCGAGGGGGCGAAGAAGTTCCTCACCGTCGACGGCCTCGTCGGCGTCGATACCTACGTCGACGGGACGCGCCCGACGCAGGCCGTGACGACGGTGTTCGGCTTCCGTGACGACGCGGCCCTGAACGCCTTCATGAGCGCCCACGATCCCGGTGCCGTCGCCGTCGGGAGTGAGTTCGACGCCTTCGTCGGGCCCCACGATCACAAGATCTTCCGCGCACCGCCGGTGTATCGCGCGCCCTCGCTGTCGACGCCCCTGCGCGTGCCCAGCCTGCGGGAATGAGCGCGTCTCGGGCGGCAACGGGCGGTCGGTGCACGCCCCGAGCTCGGCCGCAGTTGCCCGACCAGCACCGCAAACGAATCTCACGCCGGCGGCGACGCCCCGGAGGGTCCGCCGACGGAAACGGCGCCGCCGGATCGCTGCGCGTTCGAACCTGCGGCGCAGCGACCCGGCGGCGGACTCGTGGAGGGCCGGGAACCTACCGGGTCTTCGGCAGCACGCTCACCTGGACCGGGAGGATCATCGCCCCCGGACCGGGGAGCCCGGACGTGATGTTGACGGTCGCCGACTGGGTCGCCCCGATGCAGAACGTCGCCGCGAGGGCACCGGTTTGCCCATCGGTCGCCCGCTTGCCGGCGCGCTGGATGGTGCCGCCGTCGCCCGTGGGAAAGCACGGCTGTGTCGTGTCGTTGGAGCAGCACACCTGCGAGATGCCGCCCTTGGAGTCGATGCACTGCCCGTCGGCAGTCGTGGCGGCGCACGCAGCGCCCGTGCAACCAGCGCTGCAGGTGCCGGCCCCGCCGCAAAAATCGTCCTGCGTCTGCCCCACGCTCTTGCAGGGCAGCGAACCGGGCACGCTCTGGGCCCCTTCGGTGCTCAGCGGAAGATCGAGATCGAGGGTGCCCGCGATCGCGCTCGCCGGAGGGATGCATTCGCCCGCCAGGAAGTAGTTCGGGTTCCCGGCGCCCTGCGCAACGTAGTCGACGCCGCTGACGGTGCACGTCGCACCGGGGTTCCGGGCGGAGCTCGAGCACGTGCCCTGGCTCCCGATCGCGCCGCTGCCCCCGCTCACGACGCAACGCGGGCAAACCTCCTGGGAGCCGGTGATGTAGACGTCGGAGAACAGCTTCACGTCGCCCGTGCTCTTGCCGGTGGCGAGGTCGAAGGTGCTCGTGATCGTCGAGTCCTGGTACCGGTTGACGACGCACACCGGAATGTTGGCGGCGACCAGGGGGAGAGGAGCACCGAAGGTCGGACCGTTCAGGCTGTCGTTGCCGGTCGTCCCCGTACCCGTGCAGGTCGTGGCGCCGCTCCGGTCGCACCCGCTCAGGCAGTACTTGAGCGTCGAGCCGCCCAGGATCGGGAAGTTGTGCGACACGCCGGTGACGCCGTTGTCGAGGTCGCTGCCGTTGCCGCGCGCGGGGTTGCCGGGATCGACGAGCGGCACCGTCAGGGTGAGCTGGGTCGGCAGATCGGACGGCGTGCGCGTGCATTCCGAGGATGACAGTTGACCCGAAACGGTCCCACACCAGGCTGCCGTGCCCACCTTCCGGCACTGGCGCACTTCACGGGCCTTGCATGCGGCCCGGCGCCCACGGCGGAGCCCGTCACAATCTTCCGCGATCTTCGGGCCGCACACGGAGCGGCACTCGGCCTTCGAGGCCGCCGGCTTCGCGTGTGCGAGCTGACCGCCCGCAAGAACGGCGACGCCAAGAACGGCTGCAATGCAGAACTGCCTCACGATGGTGCTCCTCCGGTCACGTGGACCGAGATGATTCGGGGATGCTGCCGACTCCCCTACGGTTCGCTGGCTGGTACACGCGGACATTGCCTGGTGAGGGAGCAAGGACGATGCCGTACGGTCGCGCCGAGATTCCGAGGGGTTACCGCGCCGCGGCGAGCTGCTGGTCGTCTACCGATTCGAAAGGAAACGATGCCCCGGGCGTGCGCTGCCCGGGCAGGCGGGGGACGCAGCGCCCGAACGAGCCGCTCGAGCGCGAGGACTCGGTCGCGAGACGACCTCGATCTCCCACCGAGACCGTCGGGTCGATGACCGGTTTCTAAGAAAGTTTGGGGGATGTGACGGGCCGCCGCTCCTTTTCCGCGAGCGTGACGCAAACTCCGAACTCCGACGCTCGGCCAGTCGAGCCCGGGGGCGTCGGCGGTGCCACGGTCGCTCACGGCGCCGGTCTCGGCTAGACTCCGGGATCGATGCGGGCAGAGGACGCGCAGGCGTTCATGCGGCGGGACTGGGCCGCGGTGGCTGCCGCCAAGGATGCCGCGTGGCTCGAGGTGCGACGCACCGATGGGATCACGGGTGTCATCCGCATTGCGGACGAGCTCCGCGAGCAGGCCCTCCTCCTGCACCCTCACTGGCCCTCCGAGGAGGAGCGTGCCGAAGATCTCTCGACGCACACGCGCGTCGCGGAGGCGATGCGCCGTGCCGGCCAGGACCGCCGCGGGTAGACTCCTGCGGGCTCTGGCCCCCGTCCTTCGGCGGTTCGGTGACCGCTGGTATCTGTTCGGTGCGCAGGCCGCGATTGTGTGGGGACGCCCGCGGCTCACCGGCGACGTCGACGTCACGCTGTTCCTCGATCCCGAGATGGCGGATCTCGTGCCCCTCTTCGACGCCCAGATCGCGAGCCTGCCGCGCCGTCGGTCCTGACAAGCGACGCCCGGCTCCGCCGAGGCTGATCGCAGTTTGCAGCGGGCCTTTGCGCACGGGTGACGCGACGTCCACGCGCCGAGAGGGGGCGGCGTAGGGACGCTGGGCGCACATGCCGGTCGTCCTGCACGGCGATGCGCTCAGGTGAGCGCGCTGAGGTGCCGCGGTCCTCGGAAGTTCAGGTGCCCCCGCGATCGACGGGCGGGTTGCTCGCCCGTCGCAGCTCCTCGATCGCCTCGAGCTGCGCCGCGAACGGTGCCCAGTCGTCTCGTTCCGCGATCGCCGCCCACACCGCTTCGACGTCGCCGATGAGCAGGGTGCACGGCGCCGCACGCTGCCAGTAGGGCAGCGCGAGGTGCGCGGGGTGTCGCGGCGTGTATTGCTCGAGGCGCCGGCGGAACGTGCCGAACGCATGGCCCACATAGAGCGACGCCGCCGGGCTTTCCCGCGCGCGCGCTTCGCCGGCGACGCCGCCGTACCAGTCGAAGAAGAAGCGATCGAAGCCCGCGCGGCCGTCGCGGAGGAACTCCAGCGCCGCGACCACGAGACCCTCGTCCTCGTCGGGACCGATGGGACACAGGCCGAGGCGCGACAGGATCGCGCCGTGCAGGGCCCCGGTGAACGCCGCGTCGTACGTGGCGAGCGCCGACGCCAGCGTGCCGCCCGGGCTGAGGGGGGCCAGGGCATCGGCCAGCCGTGCGAGGTTCCAGTGCACGGTCGCCGGCTGGCGGCCGAAGGCGTAGAGGCCGCTCGGGTCGAAATAGGCGGCGACGAAGTCGGGGTCGAGGACGGGCAGGAAGCGATACGGGCCGTAGTCGAAGCTCTCGCCCGTGACGTTCATGTTGTCGGTGTTGAGCACGCCGTGCACGAAGCCGGCGGCCATCCACGCTGCGCACAGGCGCGCGCTCCGGACCGTCACCGCACGCAGGAATCCCGCCACCAGATCGGCGGCGCCGGCCGCCTCCGGCACGTAGTGCTCGACGGAGAACTCGACGAGGCGCCGCAGGCCGGCGACGTCGTCGTGGTAGCGCAGGCGCTGGAAGGTGCCGAAGCGGACGTGGGAGTGACCGAGACGCACCAGCACGGACGAGCGCGTGGGCGACGGCTCGTCGCCGCGCTCGAGCCGCTCGCCGGTCTCGAACAGGCTGAACGACTTCGACGTCGGGACGCCGAGCGCCTCCAGCATCGCCGTCGCCAGCACCTCGCGGACGCCTCCCTTGAGGGTGAGCCGGCCATCGCCTCCGCGCGACCACGGCGTCTGGCCGCTTCCCTTGGTGGCCAGGTCGAGGAGCCGGTGATCCTCCACGTCGCGCAGCTGCGCGAACAGGAACCCGCGGCCATCGCCGAGCGCGGCGTTGTACACGTGGAACTGATGGCCGTGATACCGCAGCGCGAGCGGCTGCGTCAGGTTGTCGGGCAGCGGGACGAAGCGGGCGAAGTGGTCCTCCCACTCGGCTGGAGTGAGCTCGCCCAGGCCGACGCGATCCGCCCAGCGCTGGTTCCGATGGCGCAGGGTATGCTGCGGGAAGCGAGCGGGGATGACGGGATCGAAGAAGGCGTCGCCGAGCGCAGGATGGACGGGATCCGGCCGGTAGCGTGCCGCGACGGGCATCAGAGCGACCGGCTGGCGATGACGATCCACAGCGGGTCCGCGTCGTGCGGCGAGCGGTCGAGCACGCGCGGCTCGTCGTAGCCGCCTGCGAGCTCGAGGTAGCGGCAGATGAGCGCCAGGCGCCCGCCGGGCTCGAGCGAGTGCCAGGCGGCGATGGCCTTGGTGGGAAACATGCGATGCGACGTGGCGACGACGTGGAGGCCGCCCGGCCGGAGCACACGGCGAACCTCGCTGAACACCTCGACCGGCCGGACGAGATACTGGATCGACACCGCGTTCACGACGGCGTCGAACACGCCGTCGTCCCAAGGCAGCGTCGGTGTCACATTGAGATCGCGGACGACGCGCTCGTCGAGTCGGGGGTTGCGCGCCAGCTCCTCGGCGTTCATGCCGAGCCCCGCGACCGACGCGTACGGGACGTCGGCCGGCAGGTGGGACACCCACGACGACATCAGATCGAGAACGCGCGCGCCGGCAGGGATGCGCTCGCGATAGAGCGCCGTCAGGGCGGCGATCGTGGCATCGTCGATGTGGGTGACGAGGCGGGGGACGGCATAGAAGTCCGCGTCGGGCGATTCGTCGAGACGTCGAAAGAGCTCGGGAGGCAGCATCGGTTCTCTGCCATACCGCCGCCGCCGCCCGGAGGCGACCGCGGACGAGGACCTTGCGTCGGGTCGTGCGCGGCGTACGGTGCCCGCCATGGACGCCTACACGACGATCACGCAGTTCGCCAAGATGCTCGAGAACCTCGATCGCTGGCTCGCGGCGGGTGTCTCCTTCGCGGAGAGCAAGAAGTTCGACGCCGACGTGCTCGCGCGATCGCGGCTGGCGCCGGATCAGTACGAGCTCGTACGCCAGGTGCAAGCGGCCTGCGATCAGGCGAAGTACGCCGCAGCGTACCTGTCCGGCCAGAAGGCGCCGTCACATCCGGACGGCGAGCAGACGGTCGCCGACCTGCGCGCGCGCATCAAGACGTGCCTCGAATACGTCCGGAGCGTGAAGGCTCCGGCGTACGCCGAAGCCTCGGCGCGGCGAGTCGCCCCGCCGTGGCTCAACGGAAAGTGGATCCGTGGCGATGCCTACCTGGCCGAGATGGCGGTGCCGAACTTCTACTTCCACGTGACGATGGCGTACGCGATCCTGCGTCACAACGGCGTCGGGCTCGGCAAGATGGACTTCATCGGCTCGCTCCCCATCAACGACGCCTGATCGCGGCCGGCAGTTGCTGGTCGAGGATCGGCGCTGCGTTCCCGTGGCCTCGCGCAGGGCCCGATCGTGCGATCAGGCGATGACGCTTCGAATGACCTCGCCGGCTTCCATCGCACGGAAGGCGTCGTTCACGTCCTCGAGCTTGATCGTCTTCGATACCATCGACGAGATGTCGAGGCGGTCGGTCTCGATCAGCTCGACGAACCGGGGAAAGTCTCGCCGCACCTGCGCCGAGCCGTACTTGCTGCCCTTCACCGTCTTCTGCTCGTAGAAGATGCCGAAGGCCGGTAGCGTGAACTGCGCGTCGAAGCGTGCCATGCCGACGATGATCACGTCGCCACCGCGGCGGGCGAGGTTGTACGTCGTGACGATGGTCTCGGGGAGGCCGATCACCTCGAACGCATAGTCGACGCCACGGCCTCCCGTGAGCGCCTTCACCTGCTCGACGGGATCGCCGACCGACGGATCGATC
This sequence comes from uncultured delta proteobacterium, assembly GCA_963815115.1. GTDB lineage: Bacteria > Desulfobacterota > Binatia > DP-6 > DP-6 > CAVQLX01. Next base: position 468,794 of record CAWFFN010000012.1, read on the forward strand.
ACGTCGGTGGCGCCGAGCTGCGTCGCGATCTTGCGCTTCAGCGGCTGCGGGTCGATCGCGATGATGCGCCCGGCCCCGGCGATGCGCGAGCCTTGAATGACGGCCTGGCCGACGCCGCCGCAGCCGAGAACGGCGACGGTCGCGCCCGGACGGACGCGCGCCGTGTTCAGGGCCGCCCCGACACCGGTGGTGACCCCGCAGCCGATGAGCGCCAGCTGCGCGTCGGGCACGTCGGTCTCGACCCTCACCACGGACGCCTCGTCGACCGTCATGACGTTGGAGAAGGTCCCGAGCCCCGTCATGCAGAAGTACGCGCCGCCGTCGGGGCGACTCCCGCGCATCTGCATCGCGATCTCGTTCTCACGGTCGCAGAGCTCGCTCTGCTCGCGGAGGCAGTGCCAGCAGGTGCCGCACGCGGGCACGAACGACGCGACGACGCGGTCTCCCTTCCTGACGCGGGACACCTCGGCGCCCACCTCGGCGACGCGCCCGGCGCCCTCGTGACCGAGCACCATGCCGGGCGGCACGGGCACGTAGCCGCGCATGATCGACAGGTCGGAATGACAGACGCCGCTCGCCCCGATCTCGACCACGACGTCGCGCGGCCCGGGGGGGTTGGGCTTCAGCTCCTCGATCGCGAGGCTCTTGGGATCTCCGACGTAGACGGCAGCCTTCATGCGTTCCCTCCAAAGCACTGGACGTGCGGTCGCACCGTAGACCGTCTCGCGGCGTTCGACCAGTGCCGCCCGGCCGGGCGGACCGGCCTCCGCGGGGCCGACGGGCTCCGGGCCGCGAACGCGCCTGGGGGGGATCGGGCGCCGGCATGGTGGCGCACGCGAGGCTCGCCGGCACGAGGCAAGCGAACGCGCGCCGCGTGCTCGGAGGTCGCAGGCATCGTCGCTGGACTCCCGGGAACGCGCGCGGCATAGCACGCCGCGCGAGGCGAACGTCAGACGAAGGGGAACGCGCGTGGGTGACGACGACTGGAAGCGCTATCCATACGTGCCCGAGTGGGGCGATCCCTCGTGGTTCACCTTGCCGGACGCCGACGGCCATCGAGCCGATCTCGGCGTCGCGACGTACTTCATCGACGGCTTCCTCCGCGGCCGGTCCAGCGGGCGATCGTTCGCGTTCATCGTCATCTTCACGGACATGCGCGTGCTGCGGAAGCTCGTGCGCGCGAGCTTCTACACCCTCGCGCTCTACGATCTCGATCGCCGCCACTACGGGACGTACACCGAGTACGACTTTCCCCGGCCGCCGCGCATCCGGCGTCGCTACAAGGTGCACGCCGTCCCGGGTCACCTCGCGCTGCGCTTCGATGCTTCGGCGGGAACCGCCCGCTGGGAGCAGCGTCGCGACGCGCGGGGCGATCTCGTGCCCTTCGCGTGGGACGTCGCGCTGCCCGGCATCGATCACCACGGCGAGCGGATGTCGCTCGAGCTGGCCATCGACGCGGGGCGACCGCCCGCCCCGCTGGGTGGCCGCCTGCTCGGCGGCGAGATGATGTTCCTCGGCGCGCCGCGCACGTTCTCGTACTTCCAGAGCGGTCTCACCATGCGCGGCCGTCTGGCGTGGGGCGCGCACGCGGAGGACGTCGAGGGCCAGGTGGGGTGGATCGATCGCCAGTGGGCTCCGGACGACTTCACGGCGCACCAGGACTGGCGCTCGACGCGTTACCGCAGCGAGTGGCGGGTCATCCAGCTCGACGACGGCTGGGACATGAGCTGCTTTCACCAGTACCAGCGTGACGTGCGGAACGCGGTCGTGCCGTGGACCGGTCTCTCGGCGCAGGGGCCCTCCCCCGGGTTCGAGCTGCGCGCGACCCCGGACGTCCTGCTCACGATCCCCGAGTTCATCCGGAGCCCGGGGATCGTCCGCGCCATGTCGATGCTCACCGAGGGGCCGCGCTGGTTCCCGCATCGCTACCGCCTGCGCGCGCCGGCGTGGGACCTCGACCTGCAGGCCGAGCCCCTGGTCGACGCCCCCGCCCACGGCCTGCCGATCGAGTACTGGACCGGGCCCGTCAGGATCAGCGGGACGCATCAGGGGCGAGCGGTCTCCGGCTGGGGATTCGACGAGCGCAGCCGGCCATGGGTGCACGGCCACGAGCTGGCGCGCGCCCTCCGGCTGACGGTCGAGCACCTCGACGACGTCGACCCGACGCTCCGGGAGCGCATCTGCTACCGCGCCCGCGAGGTCGAGGGCCTGGCGCTGCGTGGCGATCCGCGGGCTGCGGCGGACCACGCGCGCCGACACCTCGAACCATGCATCGACGCCGGGACCGCACGGGCACGGGCCCTGCTGGACGACCTGTTGGTCGCGTTGTCGGGACGCTTCGTGACCCGCTGACGCCCTAGTTGCGGCGGCGCCAGCCGCTGAGCCGTCTCGACGAACGGCGCTCCCACCCGACCGGCGGTTTGGGCTAGAGTTTCCGTGCATGGCCCTGGTTCTGCCGGACACGGCGGAGGAGTTGCGCAGCGAGCTGAGCGACCTGATCGTGCGCCGCCTGCGGATCGGTCTCCGCGCATTCTTGGCCGGGGTGGTGCTCTTCGTGGTGGCCGATCACTCGCTGATGACCGTCACGCCACGGTGGGCGGACGGGTTGAACGCCGTCCTGATTGCGCTGGCGGCGATCTTCCTCGCGCTCTCCCGTCGGCCGGCGTTCCGCGCCCACGCGGTTCCGTTGGCGCTGCTGATCGTCGCGATGATCTGCGGGTCGCGCGCGCTTGCCGGCATCTGGACGGGTGATCTCGTTCCCACCGCGATCGTGTGCCTGGTGGTGGCCCTCACCGCCGGCGCGTTCCTACCGTGGGGGGCGTGGCCGCAGCTGGCTTCGGTCGCCATCGCCGGGCTCGCGATCGCAAGCAATGCCTACCTGATCTCCGGCACGTCCGCCCACGCGACTGCTCAGCTCGTCGCCGCCGTGTTCACGGCGTTGATGGTGTCGGCCGTGCTCTCATTCGAGCTGCAGCGCAACCACAGTCGCCTCGTCGAGGAGAACATCCGGCGCCGTCGTGCCGAAGATGGCCTCGCACGGCTCAATGCCGAGCTCGAGTCGAGGGTGAACGCGCGCACCGCCGAGCTCGCGGCCGCCACGCAGCGTCTCGAGCGCGAGGCGCTCGAGCGCCAGCTGGCGACGCAGGGACTCCGCGAGAGTCAAAAGCGGCTGCAGGACATCCTCGACAATGCCCCGGCGGCGATCTACCTGAAGGACGTCGACGGACGCTACCAGCTCATCAACCGCCACCTGGAGACCGCATTCGGGATCCGGCGCGAAGATGCGGTCGGGAAGACCGGCCATGACCTCTTCCCATCCGAGGTGGCCGATACCCTGCGAGCCAACGACCAGAGGGTTCTCGCGGCACGACAGCCGATGCAGATCGAGGAGACGCTGCTGCCGCGCGGCGAAGCGCGTACATACCTGTCGGTGAAGTTCCCGCTGCTCGACTCGGCTGGTACGCCGGTCGGACTGTGCGGGATCTCCACCGACATCACCGACATCAAGCAGACGGAGGCCGAGCTGCGACGCTCCGAGGCGGCTCTCTCGGCGCTGGTCGAGAACAACACGGACGCGATCTGGTCGGTCGACCGCAAGGGCGTCGTCACGGTCATGAACGCGGTCGCGCAGAGGCGCTTCCGCGACCGCTTCGGTGTCGAGTGCGACCCTCTGAACTACGGGGCGCAGATGGCGGAGCCCATCCGGACGATGCTCTTCGAGCTGTTCGAGCGCGCCTTTCAGGGCGAGCACGTGCAAGTCGAAAGCTCGATACCGAGTGAGGGTAGTGATCGGTACTTCCTGCTGTCGATCCATCCGATCGTCGAAAACGGCGCGGTCACCGGTGCGACGGCGTTCAGCAAGGACATCACCGAGCGCAAGCGCGCCGAGGAGCAGGTGCGGCAGCACCAGGCCCACCTCGCGCACGTGTTGCGGCTCAACACCATGGGTGAGATGGCGGCGGGGTTGGCGCACGAGATCAACCAGCCGCTCGGCGCGATCGCCAACTACGCGCAAGGCTGCACCCGGCGCCTGCGCGGCGGGTCGGTCGACGGCGCGGAGTTGTTGCCGATCGTCGAGGAGATCGCCCACGAAGCGCTGCGCGCCGGCGAGATCATTCGCCGGCTGCGCGATCTGGTGCGAAAGGAGGGGCCCCATCAGGCGGCGGTGGATCTGAACGCCCTGATCCGCGAGTCGACCCGAATCATCGGGTCCGAGGCGCTGCAAAACGGTATCCGCGTGGAGCTCGCGCTGGCGCCCGACCTGCCGCCCGTGACCTGTGACAGCATCCAGATCGAACAGGTCCTGCTCAATCTCCTGCTCAACGGCGTCGAGGCCGTGCAGACCGCGGGCAACGGAGAGCGCTCGCTGACCATCACCACCGCGGCGGCGGGCGCGGCGGGCATCGAGGTGGCAATCCGCGACAGCGGCGGCGGGGTTCCCGACCCGCCCGCGGACGTCTTCAAGCCCTTCTTCAGCACCAAGCCGAATGGCCTCGGCATGGGCCTCTCGATCAGCCGGTCGATCATCGAAGCCCACGGCGGTCGCCTGTGGGCGACGCGCAACGCCGACCACGGCAGCACCTTCCGCTTCACCCTGCCGCTGGAGCGCGCTCCGGCGGCGTGACCGCCGTCGGCTCGGGTCCCGCCTGCTCCGGGACGCATTCAGGCGCGCGTCGACGACCCGCCGGATCGGGGCCGCGCGTCACCCGGCCGCACGGTGGACCGCGCGGCTGTCGGCCTTCGCGTCCGACACGGACTCCTCGCCCATGCAGAGCTGCCCGATCGCGATCGCGACCAGACCCGCGGCCGAGACCGCGAGGTTGCCGCTGCTCTCCGCGATCAACATGGCCGTACCGACCGGAAGGCGGTAGCCCGCGCCGAGGAAGCACGCGGCGCCGAGAAGCGGGTACACGCTCGTCCCGTCGTGGACGAGCGCGGCCACGAGCTGGCCGATGAACGCGCCACAGGTCGCGAGCGCCGTGAACACCCCGCCCCCGCCTCCGCCGTATACGCACGTGAGCGTGGCGGCGGCCCGCACGGCGAGCACGACGGCCGTGAGCCACACGGGACGGGAGGCCGCGAACAGCCAGTCGACGGCCACGTAGCCCGGGCCGAAGGTGACCCATTCGCCCGCCAGCGCGTGTCCGGCCCACGTCAGGCCGGCCAGCACGGCGCCGGCGACCGCGGCGCGCTCGAGCCGGCTCCGGCCCCGCGCACGGCGCTGCAGTCCCATGTCCACGTGGGCGAACAGTCGAGCCCCGATGCCGCAGGCCAGCGCGACCAGCCCGACCGCGGCGACGAACGTGACGTCCACGGTCGGCGGCGCCCCGCCGAGCGCCACGAGGTGACGCGCGCCGATCAGGCTCCGGCGCGTGACGTAGGACGCGGCCGCCGCCACCGCGCAGGGGATGAACGGTCGCGCGTCGAGGTCCCGCCGGAACGGCACCTCCATGCCGTAGAACGTCCCGAGCGCTGGCGACGAGAACACCGCCGCGATCCCCGCGCTGGCGCCGGCGACCATCAGGGAGCGCGAGTCGGCGGGCTCGAGCCGCCACCAGCGAGCGTGTCCCAGGACGTCGCCCATCCCGGCACCCATGAGCGCCGAGGGCGACTCGAGCCCCTGGGCGCCGCCGAACCCGACCGTGGTCGCGGCCGCCAGCACGCGCCCCGGCAGCTGTCGCAGCGGGATGCGGCCCTCCGGATCCCGGTAGGTCTCGATGTAGAGCTCGGCCGTCGACGGTCGGGCCACCCGCGTGACCCGGACGGCGACCGCGAGCGTGGCCAGCAACGCGAGCGGTGCGAGCGCCACCGGCACGAGGCCGGGAAGCGCGGCCAGCCGTCCGAGCGCCTCGCCTTCCACGACGGCGGTCGCGAGGGCCACGCACGCCCCCGTCAGCACGCCGAGCAGCCCGGGCGCGAGCAGCAGGAGGGCGACCCTCCGCCCGATCTGCGCGCGCGGCGCCGGTGACCGAGAGATCTCCACCGCGCGACGCACTAGAAGAGGAGTTCGCGCGCACGGTCAACCGGGCACTCCGGTCGCGCACGACCTGGCCCCTGCCGGTCACGTGACCGGCAGCGTGAACTGGAACGTGCAGCCCTCGCCGGCTGCGCTGTCCACCCAGATGCGGCCGCCGTGCCCTTCGACGATCCTGCGGACGATGGCGAGGCCCAACCCCGTACTGGGCTCGCCGGCGGTCCCGCGAACGCTCAGCTTGCTGAATGGCCTGAACAGCTTCGACATGTCCGCCGCGGGAATTCCCTGACCCTCGTCCTGCACGGCCACCGTCACCGCCTCGCCGGAAGGCGTCATCCGGACCCGCACCCTCGTGCCGCGATGGGAGAACTTGACGGCGTTGCCGATGAGGTTGTTCAGCACCTGCTCGATCTTGCCGGCATCGACGGGGACCTTCGGGCACGGCGGCGGCGGGTCGAATTCGACGGTGATGTCCTTCTTGGCGGCGAGCACGCCGTTCAGCGTCACGTTGCGACGGATGAGCTGGGCCACGTCGGTGAGCTGCCGGTCCAGCTTCAGCTGGCCCGCCTCGATCGCCGTGACGTCGAGGATGTCGGTGACCATCCGGAGCATGAACTGGCTCGTGTCCTTGATCGTGGTGATGAACTCCCGTTGCTCCTCGTTCAGGACCGAGGCCGCCTCGCTGTCGAGAAACTCGGAATAGGTGAGAATGACACCCAGCGGGTTGCGCAGATCGTGCGCGGCGATACCCAGCAGGCGGTTCTTCTGCTCGTTCAACCGCTCCAGCTCGACGTTCTTCTTCGCCATCTCGCGCTGCAGGTTCACCATCTCGTTGTTCAAGGCGGTGAGCTCGTCGTAGACGTCGGCGTCGCGCCCGGCGCGTTTTGCCACCGCAACGGACAGCTCCTTGGCGGTGGCACGCGAGACGTTCGCCTGCTCGTTGTTGATGCGCATCAGCTGGTCGTTCATGTGGGCCAGGCCATTGCGAGATTGCGCCGCCAGGATCAGGAATTCGTCGTCGACCAGTGCGCCGGCAAAATGGAGCGGCATCAGCGTATCGTCCACCGCGACGGTCATCTCCCAGTCGTACGCCGCCTGCCGGGTCTGCAGCTCCGCCAGGAACCGGCCGAGCTTCTCTCGCACGCCCGGATCCACCATGTCGGCGACGTGATGCCCCGCAGGGACGCGCCCCGACAATCCCAGATCGTCCCGCACGATCCGCCGGACGATGCCGTCGCGATCGCAGGCGAGGACGATGCCCCGCTCCGCGACATCCGGACTCATGCCCCTTGCTCCTCCACCATCTGGCTGGCGAGTGCGATTGCCCGTTGCGCGTCGAGCGCGGAACCATCGGCGCCGACGTTCCGCCACAGATCGGGATCGCGGTTGAACGGATAGCCTCCCGTCAGAATCTTGACCGGGCGAGCGGCGGGATGCCGTCGCACCGCGCGGATCAACTGCCGGACGGCCTCCACGTGGTAGGGGATCGTGGCCGAGATCGCCAGGACCTCTGCCTGGCGTTCGGCGATGATCGCGATGACGCTGGCGTGGGGCGTGTTCGCACCCAGGTAGTACGTGCTCCAGCCCTCCATCTCGAAGAAGTCGGCCACCATGCGCACGCCGATCTCGTGCAGGTCGCCGGCCACACCGGTTGCGATCAAGGTGCGCCCGTTCTTGGCCGTCGCGAAGACGTACGGGTAGAGCTGCGACATGATGAGCTGGGTGGCCGCCGTGCAGAAGTGTTCCTCCGCCACGGTGATGCGGTTGGTTTGCCACAGGCGGCCGATCTCGTACTGCGCTGGCTGGAAGACGTGCAGGTACACCTCCTTCACCGGCACGCCCCCCTCGACGGCCTCGAGCACGAGCCGGCTCGCCACGTGGCGCTCGCCCCGGCGCAACGCCGCGAAGTATTGGTGCGCCAGCGGCGAGAGCGGCTCGCCCGGGTTCAGGAACGTCGGGAGGTCGTCCGGCATCGCCGGCATCGCCTGCACGGCGGCCGTGACGAAGGCGACCGCGAGGGCGGCGGCGTCGTCGGGCAACCGCTCCCGGAGCACCTCCGCCAGGCAGCCCAGGTGAAAGGCGAGGTCGGTGGCCAGCACCTTGCGCTGGCTCAGGACCACCTTCACCCACGCGACGTAGTCGACGAACAGCCCCTGGTTGTTCAACGCGAGCGCCTGCGCCAGGAACGAGAGATGGTAGCCGGCATCCTGGAGCGACTTGTCGCGACCGCTCGGTCCGTAGCGTTGCTCGAGCTCGGGGTGACGCGCGAACTCGCGTTCGACCAGTGCCGCCGCGATCTCGGTCCGTTGCCCGAGGAGGGCTTCGCTGGCCGACACGTGCATGGATTCCACGGCGGCGCTACGAGCCCACGTGTTCGAAGAGTCTCAGGTAGGTCTCCCCCGACGCGAGCTTCAGGCCCTTGGGAATGCCCCGGTGCGAATCACGATAGCCGTGCCCGCGATGCCAGGTGAGGAAGCTCGTCTCGTTCGCCCAGAAGGTCAGCAGCCAGATCTCCTCCGGGCGATCGACCGGGCTGATCACCTCCATGCGACGGTACCCCGGCGCCCGGTCCACCAGATGCGGCCGGTCGCGAAACGCGGCCTTGACCTCCGCGGTCATGCCGTTGGCGATGACGAAGCGGCTGAGAGCCACGAACCCCGGCGCGGGCTCCGTTTCCCCGTACGAGGGGCGCACGCTCTCGTGCGGCAATGCGCGTGCGTTCGAATCCACGAGGTGCTTCTCCCGGGCGAAACGCGTCTCGAGCGCGTTGCGCGGAAAATACATGTCAAACCGCGTGAGGGCCAGCGGGTGCTGGATCACAAATGTAGAGACGAATCGATGCGCGACGACGAGCACCACCCTGGCGCACGATCGACCGCGCTGCTGCGCCGCGTCCGCAGCCCTCCACTCGGAGAACGGTGTGCGCTTCGTTGACAACCGCCCTGGGACCCGGCTCGATGCTCCGATGCGCCGCGCCGGCCTCCTCGCCATCCTCCTCGCGCTCGCCGCCTGCGGCGGCCAGAGCGGACCGCCCGAGTCGCCCGCCAAGGCCTCTGCCACGCCCCCGCGGCGCGACCCGCTCGCCGGCGGACCGTACCCTGCGATCCTGGTCGCGCAGGCGCAGTTCACCGAGGGCAAAGGTCCCGACGGCAAGCCGGCCGCGATCCCGGGCGCGGCGAAGCTGCTCGTCGTCCGCAAGACGGAGAGCGGCTGGAAGCCCGCCGTGCTCGAGGATCCGGACAGCAACGTGTTCCACAAGGCGCTGCCCTGGGACGGCGGCATCCTCACCATCGGCGGCAACCAGGCCCTGCTGCGCACCTGGCGCTTCGCCGATGGCCACTGGGTCGCGGACACGCGCTGGAACCCGAAGTTCGGCGGCAAGTTCGATCGCCTGCGCGACGTCGAGCGCGGCGACGTCGACGGCGACGGCAAGGACGAGCTGGTGATCGCGACCCACGATCAGGGCGTGATCGCCGTGGTCCACCCCGACGACGGCTGGCGCGTCGAGGAGGTCGATCGGACCCCGGACACCTTCGTGCACGAGATCGAGATCGGCGACGTCGACGGCGACGGCGTGAAGGAGTTCTTCGCCACGCCGAGCGCGCCGAACAAGCTCGAGTCGGAGCAAGCCGGCGAGGTGCGGATGTACAAGCACACCCCGCAGGGATGGCAGAAGACCATCGTCGACGCGCCGGGCGACACGCACGCCAAGGAGATCCTCACCGCCGACGTCGACCGCGACGGCGTGGCGGAGCTGTACGTCTCGTGGGAAGGGGCGGTGGGCGCGGGCAACACCCTGGTCCGTCCGGTCACCGTCAAGCAGTATCGGTGGAGGAACGGCGCGATCGAGAGCGCCGTCGTCGCCACCGTGCCCGATCGGCTGATGCGGGCGATGGCCGCCGGCGACGTCAACGGCGACGGCTCGATCGACATCGTCGCCGGCGCTCTGTCGTCCGGGCTGTGGCTCTTCGAGCAGGTCCCCGGCGGCTGGAAGAAGAACCTGATCGACGTCGGCTCGTCCGGCTTCGAGCATCCGGTCCTGCTCGCCGACCTCGACGGTGACGGCGCGCTCGAGATCTACGTCGCCTCCGAGGATCAGGGAGAGCTGCGGCAGTATCGCTGGCAGGACGGCAGATGGGAGAAGACCGTCCTGATGCCGCTGCCGAAGGGCGACATCACGTGGAACCTGAGCGACGCGCGGCTCTAGCGGAGGCCGCTCACTGGTTGCACACGAAGTCCGCCGGACAGCTGCCGGTGCACAGCGAATCGGGCTGCTTGGCCTGCGGCCACCAGTCGTCCACGCAGCAGCTCAGGCGCGCCATGGTGTCGGCGTAGATGCCGTCGGGGCGCGACAGGTCGTAGGCGACCGTACCGGTCCCCTCGCCGCCGGCGTGCAGTCCGCGCTCGTCCGGGTCGAGGAAGAGATCGGTCATCTCGAGCGTCGGCTCGTCGACGTAGACCTTCAGCTGGCGCGCCTCGCAGAGCCGGCCGCAGGGTGCGGCGGTTCCGCCCGGTCCCGTCGGGCATGCCGGGCAGTCCTCGCGCGTGTCGCAGCGGACGCCGGGCGCGTTGCGGCACCACCTGGTCTCCTTCTCCACGCAGGCATAGTGCTTGCCGAAGAAGAGCGACGCGCACGTACCGTCGTCGATGCAGGAAGGGGCCATGCGGCAGCGGCCGCCCAGGCAGAGCGCGCCGCCCGGGCAGCTTCCGTTCCCCGAGCACGGCGGTTCCAGGCTCGCTGCGCAGTGCCCGCCGAGGCAGCTCAGACCGGCTCCGCAGTCGGTGTCCGTGGCGCACGCCGGCGCATCCAGGTTGGTGCAGCGGCCGACGCTTCCCGGGCGGGTGAGCAGATAGCGCAGCTTCGTCGGTGCCGTCGGTCGCTTGGTGTGGTGACCGCACAGGGCGTGGCGCAGCGGGGCCGTGAAGGCGCCGTCCGGGCTCGACGTCGCGAGATAGGGCCGCAGGTCCTTCCCGTCGCACCGCGTGCCGTCGGCGCTGGCCGGGCAGGGCACGGAGCCGGGAGTCCCGAGCGCGAGGCCGAGGGCCGTCGGCAGGACGTCGGTCGAGTGCGCCAGCTCGAACCGCTCGTTGGCCGGCGGAGGCGTCTGCGTGATCCCGTCCCATCCCGGAACGGCCGGCAGGGTGCGCGGGTCGAAGACGAGCATGCGCGTACGGTAGCCGTTCTCGGTGAAGGCGTGCTTCGAGTTCGGCAGGAACCAGCCGTTGTCCGACATGTAGATGATGGCGGTGTTGCGCGTCAGGTCGGGTGCGACCGCCGAGGCCCACGTGCCCTGGCACTGCGCCGGCGCGGTCACGCCGTAGCGGCCCTGGCCGTAGCTGTCGATGCAGTGCGGGCCGCTGGCGCGCGCCAGGTACTCGCGCACCTCGCGGACGGCGTCGTCCACCCACCAGATGTTGGAGAAGTACGCGCGCTCCGTGCCGAAGGTGTTCTCGTTGAACGCGGACACCACGGGCGCGCACGAAGCGCCGCTGCAGTACTGCCCGAGCTGGAAGAGACCGCCGAGCGCCGGGACGCTCACGCTGCCGAAGAGGTAGTTCTCGATCGCGGGAGGAGAGCTGAGCGGCTGGTGCGGGACGCGAGGCGCGACCCAGGCGAAGAAGTGCTGCATGGTGTACGTCGCCGGGTTGCTGCCGGGCACGCGCAGGAAGAGGCCCTCGAGGAATTCGAAGAGGTCCTCCATGTTGAAGATCTTGGTCGGCGTGTAGTCGGCGGCCGCCTCCGATCCGCACTGCGGCGGGCCGCCGTTCACGCCGGGCGTGCAGTTGGTGCGGCCCAGGCGGCGCCCGCGCGCGAGCGCGTCGAAGCCGTGGTCACCGACGGAGCCGGTGAACTTGCCGCCGAGGAAGGTGCAGTAGCCGCCGATGCTGTTGCCCTGGTTGAACGGGTCGGCCGGCGACGGAGCGCCGTCTCCGAGCGCGCGCATCACCTTCGGGATGGTGGCGAAGCGGTCGCCGATGTGCGACGCCCCGCCGTAGTTGCGGGCGTAGCGGCCGGTGAGCAGCGTGTCGAGCGAGGGGAAGCACCACGAGGCGGTGTTGTGGGCGATGGGGAAGACGGTGCCGTAGCCCGCGAGCACGTCGAGGTTGGGCGTCGACGGCGGCGGAATCGGGGTACCGCTCTGGACGCTCCGGCACTCTCCCGCGGTGCCGAAGTGGCAGGAGCCCTGGTCGTCGGCGATGAAGAGGACGACGTTCGGTCGCGGCGCGATCGGCGCCGGTTCGCACGTCATGCCGTCAGCCCGAGCAGACGCCGTTCGCCGGGCAGGCGGCGCCGCCGGCGCAGGTTCCCTCGACGAGCGGACAGCAGGGACGCGTCCCCGGGCGGTGGTTCGGCGAGTAGAACACGGCCGGGGGCTCGCACTTGGAGACGCGCTTCGACCACTTGATCCTGGCGGCGCGTGCCGGCGGCGCGCCGACGAGGGAGATCATGGCGAGGAGAAGAGCGGCGCAGGCGCGAGGCACGGGGATCCGCATGTGCCAGGGCCTGTACGCGAAGGCGGACATTCCGGTCAACGAAAATCGGCCTCCGAGCACCCGCCATGCGAGAACGCATGACCCCGAGGCGCTCGCGATCGTCGCCGGCGGCGCGTGAGTTCAGAAGAAGCGACGGAACGCGGAGGGCAGGCTCGCGGGCGGCGACGGAACGACGGCGGGCTCGACGCTGCTGAAGGTGTTCCAGAAGAGCAGCGGCCTGCCGCGCAGCGCGGGTGACGCGCCGTGGTGCAGGAGCGCGGCGAGGCACTTGGCGGTGTAGGTGTGGTCGAGCGAGACGCCCTCGTGCTGCACGGCCATGCGGCCAGCCGCTTCGCCTTCGGGGGTGACGGCTCCGTAGCCCGCTCCGATGAAGCGACGCTCGATCTCGAGATCGTCGCGGGAGAGGACGATGCGGCGCGCGGCCGCGTCGAGCCTGGCGAGACACGCGCGCGCCAGCCGCAGCAGCCGTCCAGCAGTCGGCGGCATGATGTCCGTGACGAGCACTCCGACGACGCGGCTCGCGAGACCGCCGATCCGCAGCCCCGCCACCAGCCCCGCCACCGTCCCCCGCTTCCCAGCGCGACGAAGATCGCCGCGGGCTCGGGCAGGAGCCCGCCGCGCACCTGCTCGGCGAGCTCGAGGCCCGCGTTCACGTAGCCGAGCGCGCCGAGCGACGAGGTCCCGCCCGTCGGGATCAGCTCCAGCGGCTCCCCGCGCAGCCGGCCGCGAGCGAGGATGGCGAGCGCTCGGCGGGCGGCGTCGAGCACTCCGTTCGCGAGATGGAGCTCGGCGCCGCACCCGTGGAGGAGGAGCAGGCAGCGCTGGACGTGCGGCGTCACCGGCTGGGGAACGAGGACGAGCGTCGTGTCGAGCCCAGCGGCTCGCGCGCACACCGCCGTCGCGAGTCCGTGATGGGTGCCGATCGCGCCGAAGGTGAGCACGCGCCGGCGGCCGCGTGCCCGTGCCGCCCCCAGCAGGAGCTCGAGCTTGCGCGGCTTGTTGCCGCCGTAGAGCGTGCCGCTGACGTCGTCCCGCTTGATCCAGAGCGACGCGATGCCGCTGGCGTGCGCCAGCCGCTCCAGCGGCTCCACCGGCGTCGGCAGGGTCGTCAGCGGCACGCGGGGGAGATGCGCCGGATCGGGTAGCCGGCGAGCCAGCGGTGCGAGCGTCGCCACCGAGTCGAGCGCGAGCGGCGGCATCCCTTCTCCTATCACGCGCTCTCCGCCGTTCCCGGCTGCGTTGCCGGAGGCCACGACGTTCGCCGACCGAGCCGTTCGCGCGACTCCATGTGAGATCGGATCCTGCGATGCGGCGGCAGCCTGCTACCTTCGTCCGAGGTCTCCGGCAGCGATGCAACCCGCGTGCTGTCCATTCATCGCAGCACGCGGAGTCGAAGTCGCTCGCGCGCGCCAGCGCGACGGTAAATCACGTCGCGAAGCCAGAAATCGCTTGACTCAGCAGCCGGAGGGAGACTACTCGTGCCCGGCGGTGCGTGGGCGGTCATTAGCTCTCTTGCTACTTGGGATCGGCGCGCTCGCAGCCGCGGGAACGGCGCGCGCTGGGGTGCTGTGGAAGGGCGGGCCCCCGGGCTGCGAGCCGCTATCCACGTTCTACTCGTCGTCGCACCAGCCCGGGAGGCCGCCGTGCTGCTCGACGCAGCCCGCCATCTGCCCGGGTGGGACGGCCTGCCCGGGGACCGGCCGCTGTCCCGGGACCGGGACGCCCTGCGTGGCCTCCCAGGCGCCGACGCGCCCCAACGTCATCCTGACCATCTCCGACGACCAGGGTTCGTGCCACTACGGCACCGCGGGAGAGTGCCGGAGCGTCCAGAGCGGTACCCCGATTCCGCCTCCCGTGACGCCCAACCTCGACCTCCTGGCGGGCTACGGGACCGTGTTCCCGATCGCCCACAACACCGCCTCGTGGTGCTTCCCCTCGCTCAACAGCATGCTCACCGGGCGCTACCAGAAGAGCTTCGCGGGCATGCGCCGTGACCTGAGCGGAAACTTCCGCACCATCCCGGCAGTCCTGCGCGACCTCGAGGGTTTGCCCGGCACGGTGCGCGATCCCTTCGACGCCGACAACGTGATCGGCGGCTATTGCACGCTGCTCGCCGGCAAGTTCACCGGCGCCGCCGGCAAGACCGAGTTCAACGGCCAGGCGCGCACCGGTGAGCGCGCGCTCGGGAGAGAGCTGTGCAGCTCGGGGTCGCCCGGCCAGCCACCGCTCTGCGGCACCCAGAACCAGGTGAGCTACAGCCCCCTGACGACGCTCCACCTGAAGGACCTGTTCGAGTTCATGGACAGCGTCTTCTACCCGGTTCCGAACGCCGTAGGCGCCTTCACCCACGCCCCGTTCTTCATCTGGTACGCGCCCCGCATCCCGCACGCGCCGCTGCGCGCCCCCGCCCAGATCGAGAGCTACCTCTTCGGAACCGGTCTCGGCGGCATGCTCCAGCTGGGCGGGATGTGCAGGGGCGGGTCGTGCGCGCCGGCGGTCCAGTCCTTCAGCGAGTCGAACTTCGGGAACGAGCGCGACTACTACGCCAACGTCTGGTGGGTGGACGATACCCTCCGCGAGATCCGGAAGTATCTCAGTCGCAAGAGTCAGCCGCACTGCATCCTGCGCAACGGTCAGAGTCGCTTCACGGCGACGACTCCGTCGCAGTGCACCGGGACCTGGGCGACCAGCCTCGCGCCCGAGCTCGATCGCAACACGGTCATCATCTACCTCTCCGACAACGGCTGGTTCCTGCCTGACTCGAAGCACAACTTCTCCGAGAACGGCTACCGCACGCGCTTGCTGGTCTTCGACCCGCGCACGACGGGCGCGGTCCCGGGGTATCTGGCAACGGGACCCCAGCCGCCGCCCTACGAGAGCCCCGGGCTGGCACATTCGACCGACCTGCTGCCGACGATTCTCGGCTTCGCCCTCGGCACGCCGGGTTCGCAGGCCTGCCCGGTGAGCAGCGACCGCACGGCGTGCGACGGGCGCGATCTCCGGCCGTTCCTGCGGCCGCTCGGCGCCGTCGCGTCCCCGCTGGCGGCCGACGCGCTCTCCCAGCCGCCGCTGCGCCACGCGCTGTGCGGGCATCATACCCAGCGTGGCACGGCGCCCACCCGCCAGCGGTACCTGCTCACGCGCCCGGGAAGCGTCGGGCGCTGTGTCGACCGCTCGCTGCCCGCTTGCTCGAGCGCGGGCGGCTGCGCCGCGGGACAGACGTGCATCGGAGGCCACTGCGCCGCGACGAGGGACGTCCTGTGCGCGACCGCGTCGCAGTGCCCGCGGGGATCGGCCTGTCTGGGCGGGCGTTGCCGCGTCGGGCCGCCCTGCGTCGACGATCAGACCTGCGCCTCGCTCTTCCCCGGACAGGGCACCGCCTGCCTGGAGCAGACGACGAAGTGGTGTCGCAACGCTCCCAATCAGGCGTGCGAGAGCGCGGCCGACTGTCCGACCTGCCCCGCCGGGGTGGGCGCGGTTGCGGCGCCGTGCAACCGCCTGTGCGAGGCGCGGCAGCTGAAGCTCTATCTCGGCACCAACAGCAGCGCGGCCGAGCTCGTCGATCTGTTCGTCGATCCCGACGAGCGGGGACGCCGCGGCGACGGCGACGCCGGGCTGTTCACCGACATGTCGTCCCCGAGCGGTCCGTATCGCAACGATCTCGGCCGGCTGAGCTGCTGCGTCGACGCCTGGTGGCCGGAAGGCGCCCGCGGCGGCACGCGCTGCTCGTCGGCGTACTCGTGCCCCGCCGACTTCACCTGCAATCAGTAGGGCGCCACCGCGTCAGCCCAGCGCTCGCGCGGCGACGAATCCGAGCCAGACCGCGGCCAGTCCCACGATCAGACTGACCAGCACGTAGACGGCCGCGAGGAGCAGACTCCCCTCCCGGATCAGGAGGAAGGTCTCGTACTCGAAGGTGGAGAACGTCGTGTACGCGCCGATGAGACCGGTGGCGACCGCGGGCCGGAGCACCTGAGGGAGGGGGAAGGTCTCCAGTGCGCCCATGAGGAAGCCGAGGAAAAGGCACCCGCTCAGGTTGACGATCAGCGTCCCGTAGGGGATCAGGACGCCCAGTCGGGCGGTGACCAGGGTCGCGATCAGCACCCGGGCGTTGGCGCCGAGGAAGCCGCCGATTCCGACCCACAGCGTCTGCCTCAGCATCGCTCTCTCACGTTGCGCGGTCTTCCGACGGGGGGTAGCTTCCGGTACGTGCCACGTCGCCCTGCGAGCCAGCCCGGCGATCAACCGCCTGCGCGGCCGCATCCACGCCGCCGGGCTGCGCAGCACGGGGCCGCGACTGGCCGTGCTGCGGCAGCTCGAGCATGCGCGCATCCCGGTGACCCATGCCGACATCGTCAACGACCTCGCACCACGGGGATTCGACCGCGCGACGATCTATCGCAATCTGATCGACCTGACCGAGGCCGGTCTCGCATCGCGCACGGATCTGGGCGACCACGTCTGGCGGTTCGAGCTCCGGCAGCAAGTCCGTGCCGGCGACGGCGAACATCCACACTTCATGTGCACCGATTGCGGCACCGTCGCTTGCCTGCCCGGGGTGACCATCCGCATCCGCTCGTCGCGCGGCTCACCTCGCTCGGTGCGGCAGCGGCACGTGGACATCCAGCTGAAGGGTCGCTGCGACCGCTGCGCCTGAGCGCTGCCCCATGGGCGTCCCGCGGCATCGGCCATCGCCTACGGGAAGTCCGCTACGCGTGCAAGGTGCGGCGGATCACCGGGGGCCCGGGGATAGATGAGGGACAGATGAAGCTCGCCCACAAGCTCACCATCGCGCTCGTGCTCGGCATCACGCTGGTGATGGCGGGAAATGCCGTCTTTCAGGTCCGGCGTGAGGCCGAGCTGTTCGACGCCGACTCGTCGCACGATCAGCACACCGTCGGCCGCGTGCTACGCGCCTCCATCGAGGCGGTGTGGAGCGCCGACGGGGAGGCCGCGGCGCGCCGGCTCATCTCCGATGCCAACGAGAGCAACACCGATCTGACGCTGCGCTGGGTGTCGCTGTCGCCCGGTCAGGCATCGGCCGACGCGCCCGAGGTCCCGATCGACCGACTGTCGGCGGTGGTGGCCGGACACGAGACCGTGGTCCGGGGCAGGCTGCCGTCGGGAGACGACCGCCGCATCACGTACATCCCCATCTCGGTGGACGGCAGGCAGCGCGGGGCGCTCGAGGTGTCGGAATCGCTCTCGCCGGAGCGTCACTTCATGCGCGCCACGGAGCTCCAGGTCGTCGCCACGACGGGTCTGATGATCGTCCTGTGCGCCGGGATCGCGCTCGGTCTCGGCTTCTGGTTCGTCGGCCGCCCGATGCAGGCGCTCTGTGACAAGGCGCGCCGCGTCGGTGGCGGGGATCTCTCGGGGCCGCTCGTGGTACGGCAGCGGGACGAGATCGGGGAGCTCGCGCGGGAGCTCAACTCGATGTGCGCGCGGCTGGCCGAGACACTCGAGCAGCTCGCCGCGGCCAGCGAGGCGCGCATCGCGGCGCTGGAGCAGCTTCGGCACGCCGACCGTCTGAAGACCGTGGGACATCTCGCCTCGGGCGTGGCACACGAGCTCGGCACGCCGCTCAACGTCGTCTCGGGGCGCGCGAAGATGATCGCCCAGGGCCTGGTGAGCGGCGACGACGTCGCGGAGAACGCCCGCATCATCTCCGAGCAGGCGGCGCGCATCGCTGCCATCATCCGCCAGCTGCTCGACTTCTCCCGCCGTCGCGGCCCACGCCTGGGTCCCGGAGACCTTCGGGCCATCGCGGTGCGCACGGTCGAGCTGCTGGCCACGCTCGCCCGCAAGCGCTCCGTGACCCTCCACGTCGAGGCGGCCGAGAACGCCGTGACGGCGCACATCGACGAGGCACAGGTCCAGCAGGTGCTGGCGAACCTCGTCGTCAACGGCCTGCAGGCCATGCCGCACGGCGGCCGCTTGCTGGTGCGTCTGGGCCACCAGCGCCTCACGCCGCCCCCGGACGTCGGCGGCCCGGCGGCCGACTACGTCGCCGTTACCGTCCAGGACGAGGGAACCGGCATCGGCGCCGACATCCTGCCGCGCATCTTCGAGCCGTTCTTCACCACCAAGGAGGTGGGTGAGGGCACCGGCCTCGGACTCTCGGTGGCCTACGGCATCGTCCGGGAGCACGGCGGCTGGATCGACGTGGAGAGCACTCCTGGGGAGGGAAGCCGCTTCACCATCTTCCTGCGCCCGGCCCCCGAGGAGACGCTGCGCGAGGCACACGGGTGAACGGTCGGGTCCTGATCGTCGACGACGATCGCGAGCTGTGCGCGTGGCTCGGAACCGGCCTCGCCGCGCACGGCTTCGCGACCGACAGCCGCACCGACCCCGCCGAAGCGCTGGAGGCGCTGCGCGAGGCGGACGTCGACGTCGTCGTCACGGACCTCAACATGCGGTCCATCCACGGGCTCGACCTGTGTGCCAGCGTGGTGGCGAGCCGTCCCGACGTGCCCGTGCTGGTCATCACCGCCTTCGGCAGCCTCGAGACCGCCGTCGGCGCCATCCGGGCGGGAGCGTACGATTTCATCACCAAGCCTTTCGAGCTCGAAGAGCTGGTACTCGCGCTCGAGCGCGCGGTGCAGCATCGTCACCTGCGTGACGAGCTGAAGCGGCTGCGCCGCGTGGTCGACGACGCGCGCGGCTTCGGGGAGCTGCTCGGGACGAGCCCCGCGATGGCGCGAGTCTACGATCTGGTGTCGCGCGTGGCCGACTCCGAGGCGTCCGTGCTCGTCACCGGCGAGAGCGGGACCGGCAAGGAGCTGGTGGCCCGGGCGCTCCATCGCCAGAGCCGGCGGGCGAACGCTCCCTTCGTCGCCGTCGACTGCGCCGCGGTTCCCGAGACGCTGCTCGAGAGCGAGCTCTTCGGCCATGCGCGTGGCGCCTTCACCGATGCACGCGGCGCGCGGACGGGCCTCTTCCTGCAGGCCGACGGCGGCACCCTCTTTCTCGACGAGATCGGCGACCTGCCGCTTCCGCTGCAGCCGAAGCTCCTGCGCGCTCTCCAGGAACGGGTGCTGCGACCGGTCGGGGCGGATCGCGAGGTGCCGTTCGACGTCCGGCTGATCGCGGCCACCAACCAGGACCTCGAGGCCGCCGTCGAGGAGCGCCGCTTCCGGGAGGACCTCTACTTCCGCATCAACGTGATCCACGTCGAGCTGCCGCCGCTGCGCGCGCGCGGGGGCGACGTGCTCGTCCTGGCGCAGCACTTCGTCGTGCGTGCGGCCGAGCGCGCCGGCAAGCGCGTCGTGGGCATCGCCCCCGCGGCGGCGTCGCTGCTCCTCGCCTACCCGTGGCCCGGGAACGTGCGCGAGCTGCAGAACTGCATCGAGCGCGCCGTGGCGCTGGCGACGTTCGACCAGATCGGCCCCGACGACCTTCCCGATCGGGTGCGGGGCTACCGGGGGTCGCACGTGCTGGTGACGAGCGAGGACCCCTCCGAGCTGGTGCCGCTCGACGAGGTCGAGCGACGCTACGTGCTGCGCGTGCTGGAAGCGCTCGGCGGCAACAAGACCCTCGCCGCGCGCACCCTCGGCCTCGACCGCAAGACGCTCTACCGCAAGCTCGAGCGCTGGGGCAGCGACCGGACGTAGCGCGGCGCCACGGCACCCTGGCAATTTGCCCCACGCGGTGCGTCGCAACGCCGCGTTCCGCAAGGCCCTTCGGCGGCCGGTCGGGTCCCGGCGACGGCCTCGGGTCCGGCACGAAGCCTGCATCGATCGACGGCATTCAGCAGCAGGTCAGGAGGTCCCCGATGAGCACTGCACTCGCCGTCGAGTCCGTGGGTGAGACGAATCAGTCTCAGGACGAGCCCGCGCTTGCATCGCAGCCTTGCGTGGTCCTGGCCGAGGACGACCGGGAGATGCGGATGCTGCTCGCTGCCGCGCTGCGAAAGGCGGGCTATGACGTGGTCGAGGCGCTCGACGGCGTCGATCTCCTCGACTGCATCGCCTGGGTGGTCGAGCGCCGTTCCGACTGGAGCGAGACCGTGCTGGTCTCCGACGTGCGCATGCCGGCGATGGGCGGCCTCGAGGTCCTGGCGCGCCTGCGCAGCATGGGATGGCCGGGGCCGATCATTCTCATCACCGCGTTCGGCGACGAGGCCACCCACGACCTCGCCCGGCGGCTCGGCGCCAGCCGGGTGCTCGACAAGCCGTTCGACCTCGACGTGCTGTGCGATGCGATCCGGCAGGTGCACCCGTCATGACCGTGCTCAGGGTCCGGGCGCGCGTCGTGCGCGCGGGTCCGTCCGCCCCGGCGCTCGAGCGGGTGGGACCGCTCACGCCGTATCTGGCCGAGACGATCGTCGAGGACGCCCTCGCCGCCGGGCCGGGCAGCCGGCTCCGGGTCGAGCTGTCGCGGCCCGACGGTACCCACCTGCTGCGGACCCTGCGCCTCTCGCTCGACGCCCTCGCCGCCCGCGGCATCGCGGTCGACATCCGCGCCGGAGGGGGCGCGTGGACGACCGCGCCCGCCGAGAGCGCCGCCTAGCCAGCCGCCGATACCTGGCGCGGCTGGTACGCCGCCGGGGCCTCCGCTAGACTCGCGCGCCGCGCCTCGGGCGCACGGGAGCACGCACGGATGGCCCACGACTTCGTCACGCTGGTGTCTGGCCTGCCGCGCTCGGGCACGTCCATGATGATGCGGATGCTCGAGGCCGGGGGAATGCCCGTGCTCGCCGACCACCTGCGGACGGCGGACGAGGACAACCCCGAAGGCTACTACGAGTTCGAGCGCGTCAAGAAGATCGAGCACGACACGGCGTGGCTCGACGAGGCGCGCGGCCGCGTGGTGAAGATGATCTCCGCGCTGCTCAAGCACCTGCCACCGCAGTACCCCTACAAGATCGTCTTCATGCGCCGGAAGCTGGAGGAGGTGCTTGCCTCACAGCGCGAGATGCTGATCCGCCGCGGCAAGCCGGCAGACCCGACCGGCGATGCCAGGATGGCGGAGTACTTCACCAGCCATCTCCGTCGCGTCGAGACCTGGCTGGCGGAGCAACCGAACGTGGACGTGCTCTACGTGAGCTACAACGAGCTGATGCAGGACCCCGAGATACACTGCGCCCGGGTGGCGCAGTTCCTCGGCCTGCCGCTCGACGCGCCGAGCATGGCGTCGGTCGCCTCCCGGTCGCTCTATCGGCAGCGGCGCTAGCGCAGAGCGGTGGCCAGCGGCGTCGGACGGAGGTCGGCGCGACGCCGGAAGACGCGCCGCGCTCGGCCTGACCGCCGGCGGTTCCGGCAGCTCGCGCTTCTTTGCATCCGGAGCCACCTTCGCCTATAAGCTCTCGCCTTTTACCAACCCCCGCAGGAGGCCCACCCCTGATGCATCGTCTGACCGCCGTCGTGTACGTGTTGCTCGCTGCCCTCGGCGCCGGCCCCGCCCTCGCGGCCGCCGGTACGGATCGCAGGAGCGAGATCGACCTGGTCATCCCGGACCTGCGCCAGGTCGCGTTCCTGGGGACCGACGGCCACACGCTTCTCCTCTTCGGGCTCGGCGTCTGCGTGCTCGGCCTGGTCTTCGGGATCGTCATCTATGGTCAGCTGAAAAACCTGCCCGTGCACCGCTCGATGCGGGAAATCTCTGAGCTCATCTATGAAACGTGCAAGACCTATCTGATCACGCAGGGCAGGTTCATCCTCATCCTCGAGTGCTTCATCGGGGCGATCATGGTGGTCTACTTCGGAGTCCTCCAGCGGATGCCCGCGTACAAGGTTGCGACGATCATCCTCTTCAGCCTCGTCGGCATCGCCGGCAGCTACTCGGTCGCCTGGTTCGGCATCCGCATCAACACCTTCGCCAACTCCCGCACCGCCTTCGCCGCCCTCGAGGGCAGGCCGTTCCCCTGCTACGCCATCCCGCTCCGGGCCGGCATGAGCATCGGGATGCTCCTCATCTCGATCGAGCTCCTGCTCATGCTGATCGTCCTCCTCTTCATCCCGCGTGACCTCGCCTACCCCTGCTTCATCGGATTCGCCATCGGCGAATCGCTGGGCGCGTCGGCGCTTCGCATCGCGGGCGGCATCTTCACCAAGATCGCCGACATCGGGTCGGACCTGATGAAGATCGTCTTCAACATCAAGGAGGACGACGCGCGCAACCCCGGGGTGATCGCCGACTGCACCGGCGACAACGCGGGAGACTCGGTCGGCCCGACCGCCGACGGCTTCGAGACCTACGGCGTCACGGGCGTGGCCCTGATCTCGTTCATCCTCCTGGCGGTGCCGAGCCAGGTCGTGCAGGTCCAGCTCATCGTCTGGATCTTCGCCATGCGCATCATGATGATCGTGGCGAGCGGCCTGTCCTACCTGATCAACGAGGCGGTCCAGCGGCCGCGCTACGCACACGCCGTCAAGATGAACTTCGAGGCGCCGCTCACGTTCCTGGTCTGGCTCACCTCGATCGTGTCGGTGGTGATCACCTACGTGGTGTCCTACCTCCTGATCGCCGACCTGGGGGACGGCACCCTGTGGTGGAAGCTGTCCTCGATCATCACCTGTGGCACGCTGGCAGGCGCCATCATCCCCGAGGTGGTCAAGGTGTTCACGTCCACCAACTCGGCGCACGTGCGGGAATGCGTGCAGGCCTCGGAAGAGGGCGGGGCGTCGCTCAACATCCTCGCCGGGCTCACGGCGGGGAACTTCAGCGCCTACTGGATGGGGCTCGTCATCGTCTCCCTCATGGGCGTCGCCTACCTCGTGAGCACCCAGGGGTTGGGCGCACCGATGGCGGGGACCGAGACGCCGATGATGCTGGCGCCCGCCGTGTTCGCCTTCGGGCTCGTCGCCTTCGGCTTCCTCGGCATGGGGCCGGTGACCATCGCCGTCGACTCCTACGGGCCGGTCACCGACAACGCGCAATCGGTCTACGAGCTGTCGCTCATCGAGAACGTCGCGAAGGGCGAGATCAAGCGCGAGTTCGGCTTCGAGCCCGACTTCGAGCGCGCCAAGGAGTACCTCGAGGAGAACGACGGCGCGGGCAATACCTTCAAGGCCACCGCCAAGCCGGTGCTGATCGGTACGGCCGTGGTCGGTGCCACCACCATGATCTTCTCCATCGTCATGGCGCTCACCCACGGGCTCCGCCAGAACATGGACAATCTCTCCATCCTGCACCCGCCGTTTCTCCTCGGCCTCATCACGGGGGGCGCGGTGATCTACTGGTTCACCGGCGCGTCCATTCAGGCCGTCGCGACGGGCGCCTACCGCGCCGTCGAGTTCATCAAGCAGAACATCAGACTCGAGGGCGTGGAGAAGGCGTCGATCGCCGACTCGAAGAAGGTGGTCGAGATCTGCACACAGTATGCTCAGAAGGGCATGTTCAACATCTTCCTCGTGGTGTTCTTCTCGACGCTCGCCTTTGCCTGCCTCGAGCCCTACTTCTTCATCGGCTACTTGATCTCCATCGCGCTGTTCGGACTCTACCAGGCGATCTTCATGGCGAACGCCGGAGGTGCGTGGGACAACGCGAAGAAGGTCGTGGAGACGGAGCTCAAGGCGAAGAACACGCCGCTGCACGCGGCCACCGTCGTCGGAGACACCGTCGGCGATCCGTTCAAGGACACCTCATCGGTGGCCATGAACCCGATCATCAAGTTCACGACGCTCTTCGGGCTTCTCGCCGTCGAGCTGGCCATCACCCTGCCGGTAGGCGTGAGCCTGCTGCTGGCGGCGGTGTTCTTCCTGATCTCGGCGTTCTTCGTGCATCGCTCGTTCTACGGCATGCGGATCAAGTCGGCCTGAGCGGGCGGCCGCGGGCGTGCCGGCGGGCACCCCGGCGCGGGTCAGGCGGACGTCTTCTGGGAGCGCGGCTGCTCGTCGGCCCGCTCGTCGCGTCGTGCCACGGTGACCAGCACGGACACCACGCGGCGGCGCTGGACCTTCTCGGCGCGGAACACGAGCTCCTCGTAGCGGACCTCCTGGCCCTCCCGGGGAATGGCGCCGAGCAGGCCGATCATGAGCCCGCCGACCGTGTCCCACTCCGCACTCGGGAGCTCCACGCCCAGGAGCTCTCCGAGATCGTGCACGGTCATCGCGCCCGCGACACGGTAGACGCCGTCGGATACCGTGACGAGCTCGGGCTCGTCGGGATCGTACTCGTCCTCGATCTCGCCGACGAGCTCCTCGAGCACGTCCTCCAGGGTGATCAGCCCCGCGACCGACCCGTACTCGTCGGTCACCAGCGCGGCGTGAAACTTCTGCCGCTGCATCTCGCGCAGCAGCTCCGCCACCTTCTTCGAGTCGGGCACGAAGTGGGCGGGACGGATCACCTGCGCGAGCGGGATGTCCTGCTGGCCCTGATGCAGCGCGCGCAACAGATCCTTTGCGTAGACGAAGCCCTCGCAGTGGTCGAGGTTCTCGCGGTAGACCGGAACACGCGAGAACCCGTGGCGCAGCATCACGTCCTCCACGTCGTGCAGCCGCCGGCCGATCTCGACCGCCACGATGTCGGGGCGAGGCACCATCACCTCGCGCGCGACCGTGTCGCCGAAGGCAAAGATGGAGTGGATCAGCTCGCGCTCGTGAGGCTCGATGCTCCCCTCCTCGTGCCCGACCTCCGCCATGGTGCGGATGTCCTCCTCGGAGACGAACGGACCCTGCTTGAGGCCCTTGCCGGGGAGGAGCACGTTGGCGAGCCCGATGAGCGCCCGCGTCGGCACGCTGAGCATGCGGCCGAGGAAGTAGACCAGGGGCGCGAGTGCGAGGGCGGCCCGGTCGCTGTGCAGGATGCCGAACGTCTTCGCCATCGCCTCCACCACCACGAAGTAGACGATGGTGAATCCGACCGAGATGAGGGTGATGCCGAGGCTGCCGAAGTAGTACGCGGAGATGATGGCGACCAGGATGGCGGAGCCGTTCTGCACGAACATGACGCCGAGATAGACCCCGTTCAGATAGCGCGCGGGCTCGCCCGCGAGGCGCTCGAGCAGCGCCGCGTTGCGCCCGCCCTCGGCCTTGAGCGCGAGTGCCCGGACGCGGGTCATGCGGCTGAGCGAGCTCTCGGCCATCGCCAGCACGGCGCCGAAGAGCACGAGCACGACGACGACCCAGACCAACGCCGTCATCGCGAGGCGCCGGGCTGGGTCGTGCGAGACGGCCCGTCTGCGGCGGTCATGGGTATGCGGACCCGGTGGGGACGTCCGTCCCCGCAGCGTGGCGCGTTGCCATCCGTCGTCGGGCCCGAGTGTAGCACGATGGCGGCACAAGTCAGGAGCGCCGGTCGGCGCCGGCCGCGGCACCCCGCGGGCCGCGGAAACCGGCTCCGCGGGTCGTGCGGTTGACCGGGGCCGGACCGGACGGTAGACGCACGGGCGTGAAGCGCCTCGAGCTCAAGCAGGTGCGCGTCTGCTCCAAGTGCGGCCGCGGACGCGCGGAGCTCGAGAGCCCGGACGGCGATCGTCTGGAGGTGCCTCTCGACGCCGCGCGGGCGCACGAGCTCTCCGGGCGTCCGGACGACGTCCGCTCGCTGAGCGCCCTGGTGCTCGAGCAGCTCGCTGCCGGCGGTGCCCGGCCGCGGGAGGTGGTGCTGGACGTCGGCGCGGCCGGCCTGCGCGCGCTGCTGTCGTTCATCCGCGGCGAGGAGAGCGATCTCGTGGCGTGCACGGCACAGGAGGGGATCGGGCTCGCCGTGCGCGGCGCGCTGGCCCTCTACGCCACCGACGAGGCCCTCGCCCTCGACCGCGACAGCGCGGGCGACCGCGGACCCGACAGCACCGTCCACTAGCGCTCGCCGATCGACGGTCATCCCGCGTCCATGCGGTATGCACGCAGCGCCGGGATCGTCGCGGCCACGATCGCGAGCACGACCAGGCACCCGACCCCGCCGCTCACCACCGCGAACGGCGCGCTGGTGAGCGCGGCGACGAAGCCGGACTCCGCTGCGCCGAGCTGATTCGAGGCGCCGATGAAGAGCAGGTTGACCGCGCTCACCCGGCCCCGCAGCTCGTCGGGCGTGGAGAGCTGGATGGCCGTGCTGCGCATCACCACGCTCACCTGGTCGGCGGCGCCGACCAGCATGTAGGCGGCCACCGAGAGCGGGAACCAGCGAGACAGGCCGAAGGCGATCGTGGCCAGGCCGTAGACGGCGACGCCCGCCAGCAGCGCGCGCCCCGTTCGCCGGATCGGCCGCCGCAGGACGAGGACCGCCGACGTGACCAGCGCCCCGATCTCGAGCGACGAGGTGAGCAGGCCGTACCCGCGCGGGCCTACCTGCAGGATGTCCTGCGCGAAGATCGGGAGCAGGGCTGCGGCGCCCCCGAAGACCACGGCGAACATGTCGAGCACCATGCAGCCGAGGACGACGGGACGGCGGCGCACGAAGACGAGCCCTTCGCGCATCGCGCGCAGGGACGGCGCCGCCCGCGGGCCCTCGGAGCGTCCGGGCCGGACGAAGGCGAGGGTGACGAGCGCGCCGCACACGAGCACCACGTAGGCCGCGTAGACCGTCGCGATCCCGGCGGCCGCGATGAGCAGCCCCGCGAGGGCGGGGCCGGTGGCGAAGGCAAGCGCCTGGTTGGTGGTCGCGATGGTGACGGCGCGCGGGAAGATCTCGCGCGGCACCAGGGTCGGCAGCAGCGCCGCGCGGGAGGGGTTCTCGAAGGCGGACGCCACCGCGACCAGGAGGATGATGCCGTAGAGCAGGCGCACGGTCACGTGGCCTCCCGCCGTCGCCCACCACAGCACGCCGGCGCTCGAGAGCGCCAGCGTCTGCGCCGTCATCATGATCCGGCGGCGATCCCACACGTCGGCCAGCGTTCCGGCGACGAGGAGCAGGCCGAGCGCCGGAATGAACTGCACGGCGCCGATGAGACCGAGGTGGAAGGCGGAGCTGGTGAGCGCGAACACGTGCCAGGCAATGCCGGCACGCAGCATCGTCATCGCGACCGCCGAGCAGAACCGGCTCGAGAGGTAGGCGACGAGGTTGCGCGACAGGACGGGCGGCGCGCCTCCATGATCGGGCATCGTCGGGCGCTCTTTGCCCGTGTCGTGACCCGAGTAAAGGGGGCGGCGCGGCCCGCAGTGGTTGCGGGCCGCGCACGATGCGCGTATGCGCACGGGCGATTTGACGCGAGAACGAACCCTCACGATCCGCCCCTGAGCCATGTCATACGACGATGCGCTCGTGAGCCGCGTGCTCGCCGAGGCTCGCGCCGACGTCCAGGCCGAGCTCGAGCGCGTCTTCGCGCGGCGCCGGCGGACGGGCTACGGGCCGCTCTACGACCTCCTCGCGGACTACCCGTTCCGCGAGGGCAAGGGGTTGCGGCCGGCGATCTGCTTCGCCGCCTGCCGTGCGGTGGGTGGGCTCACCGGGCAGGCGCTCCTCTCGGCCACGGCGCTCGAGCTCTTCCACAACGCCTTCCTGGTGCACGACGACGTCGAGGACGGCTCGCAGTTCCGGCGGGGCAAGGTGACGCTCTTCGAGGCGCACGGCGTCCCCGTGGCGGTGAACGTCGGCGACGCCACCAACGTCCTGGCGCTCGACCTGTTGCTGGGCAACACGACGGCCATCGGCGTGCGCAAGGCGCTTCTCGTCTTCCGCGAGGTGGAGCGCATGGCACGCGAGTCGGTCGAGGGCCAGGCGATCGAGCTGGGCTGGATCGCCGAGGGCCGCTTCGATCTCGGCGACCGCGACTACGTGCGCATGGCCTACAAGAAGACCTGCTGGTACACCGTCATCGCGCCGCTTCGCATCGGCGTCCTGTGCGGCAGCCCGCCCGGTCCGCTCGCTCCGCTTGACGAGGAGCTGACTCCCCTCCTAGACCTCGGATTCCTTGCGGGCATCGCGTTCCAGATCCACGATGACCTGCTCAACCTCGAGGCCGACGAGACGCTCTACGGCAAGGAGATCAGTGGCGACCTGTGGGAGGGCAAGCGAACCGTGATGCTGTTGCACTTCCTGCGCACGGCGAAGGGCGCCGCCCGCGCCCGGGCACTCGAGCTGCTGCGCACGCCACGGCAGCTCAAACCGGCGGGGGAGGTGAGCTGGCTGCACGCGGCGATGCGGGAGCAGGGATCGCTCGACCACGGGCGCAAGCTGGCGGTCGAGTACTCGGAGCGGGCGCTCGAGGCCGATGCCGGCGGCCCGTCGTTCTGGCGGGACACCGAGGATCGGCGCTTCCTGCGTGAGATGCTGCGGTACGTGATCGATCGCATCAAGTGAGAGGACGGCGCATGCGCGTGGCCAGCGATCCCCCCGACGAGCAGCGCGGCCCCTTCACCGAGCTGCTCCGCCTGCAGAGCGAGTTCCAGGCCCGCCTGGCCGACGAGACCCTGCGCTATCTCCGCCGGCTGCAGGGGGCGTTCGCCCCGGCTGCGCCGGGAACGGTGGTCGTGCCGGACGGCGACGGCGAGCTGCGGGCGGCGGGAAGGCCGGGCGATCGGGTGGCGCTGCGGCTCGAGGCCGAGAATCGGCAGCGGGTCCACTGCCTGGTGACGCCGATGCTGACGCCGCTGGTCGAGCGCACCGGAACGACGTGGTTCCCGGCCGCGGACCCGGCTCCGACGTCCACGCTCCTCGCGCCGGGCGAGGTCGGCGCCGTGGCGGTCGATCTGGCGCTGCCCGCCGAGCTGCCGCCCGGCATCTACAAGGGTGCCCTCGTCCTGCAGGGATTCCGCGAGGGTGGCGTGCCGGTCACCGTGGAGGTCGAGGGCGAGCCGCCCGCGGCGCCAGCGCGCCGCCGTCGCGCGAGCCGCCAGCGGTCGCGGAAGGCGGTGCGGAGGCGGCGGCGATGAGCCGTGCGCCGACGAGTGGACGGGTACGGCTGGTCGACGCGGCCGCAGGACCAGGCCGCACGACGGCCACTCTGCTGGCGTCGCTCGCGGCTCGCCTCGGAACGCTTCACTTCGTCTCGGGAACGGCCGCCGTCGGATCGATGGTCGCGGGCTTTGCTGCCCTCGGTCGCGAGGTCGGCCGCACTGTCGAGGGTGCACGACTTCGGCGGGCCCTCGAGGCGAGCCGCGCCGGGACCAACGGCGACGCGCTCTGGGGAACGCTCGCGATCGGCGACTGGTCGTCGGGTCTGCCGCCGAGTCCCATCCTCGATCACCTGCGCAACGACCTCGCGCTGCTGCTCGCCGACGACCTCGAGGACACCCTGGCGCTGCTCCCCATCCCGGGCGAGGCGGCCGGCGCCCAGGCCTCCGACGACGACCAGCCGGCCACCTTCGCCGACTGCGTGCTCGGCCTGTGGGCGTTCGCGCGCGAGATCGCGCGGTCGGTCGACGCCCTGGTGAGCGCGACGCTGCCGCCCCCGGACGCGGTGACGACCGCACCGGAGCCCGAGGGCACGGGCCCGTTGCTGCGCTGACCCCGGCTCGCCCATGATCCAGGCCGACGCGCTCCGACCGCCCTCGCCGCTCGACTCGAACGCCTCGGCCTACAAGGACTGGCTCCACCTGAACGTGCTGGACCACGCCTCCGGCACCGTCGGCCTGGTCAACGTCTCGCTGCACGGGGCGCCGGACGACACGCGCTCGCGCGCCATCGGGACGGCGCTCCTCCACGTGCCCGGCGTCGGGTGGGTCGGCAACGTCGAGGCGTGCGGGCAGTCCGAGGCGCGGGTGGGCGTCGGCAGCGTGGCGCTGGCGCAGGTGGCGCTGGCGCTCGACTATCCGGCCGGGCGGGCGCTCGCCTCGGCACGCTTCCCGGACGAGGCCCTCGCGCTCCGCATCGCGGCGAGCGCCCGGGCGCCGGCGATCGACCTCGAGCAGCGGCTGCCCCTCGGCCCCGGCTGGGTGTCGTGGTACATCGTGCCGCGACTGGCAGTGGAAGGCGAGGCCCTGGTCGGGCAGCGGCGAATCGACCTCGCAGGCGCCAGCGCCTATCACGATCACAACTGGGGACGCTGGCACTGGGGCGACGATCTCGGCTGGGAGTGGGCCGCGTTCCTCACGCCGGCGCCGGGCCCCGCCTTCGTGCTCTCGCGCGCCACCGATCGCGCGCACCGTCACGTGGGGAACCCGGTGCTCGTCGTGCAGGTCGGCAAACGCCGGCGGACGTTCGGCGGTCGCACCGTGGAGCTCGACTACGCGGGACGGCTCGGCGGCCGCATCCGCCGGCTGCCGGGCGCCCTCGCGGCGCTGCACCAGGATCGCGCGACCCCGTCCCTGCCCGTCCGTCTCACGGTGCGGGCGGACGACGGCCGGGACCGGGTCGAGATCGAGTTCACGGCACGCGCCGCCGCGCAGCTCATCGCCGGCGACCCCGCCGTCCGGGGCTACGGCTTCATCCACGAGATCGTGGGCGCCTTCGCGGCCTGCGGCCGGATCGGCGATCACGACCTCGCCGGCAGTGGCCTCGCGGTGCTCGAGCATGTCGACTGATCCAGCCCTGCCGGCCGGGCCGCGGTCGCTCGGAGGGTACGTCGCCGCGCTGATCGACGAGCTCGGTAGAGGGGACCGCGAGGCACTGGAGCGCATGCGAGGCATCGTCGGCCGCCGGCGCGCGCGCATCGCACTCGACGGCGAGGTCGTCGACGTGGCGTTCGGGCACGATGGGATCGCCGTCGTGCCGGCGACGGGCGGAGCCGTCGACGGGGAAGGCGCAACCGATCGCCCGACCGTGCTCGGCCTCCTCGACGGTCACCTCGAGGTGACGGATGCGATCCTCGACGGCAGGCTCCACGTCCGCGGCACCACCGACGCCGTGGTCCGCATCTTCACCGCGATCGAGATACTGCTCGACGCCTCACCCCGCCTGCCGGCGCTCCAGCGGCTGTCGTCACACTTCCGTGCGAGCCTCCCCCGCCTGCCCCGCGCCGAGCCGATCGCCGGAGCGCCGGTGCGGCGCGCCGCCTGGTTCCCGGAGGAGCGGGCGGCGAGCGAGGACGCGGTGCTCGCGCGTCACGGCTTGCTGCCCGAGCCCGGCGACGGGGCGGCGTAGGTTGACGCTGTCCATGGCCGGTGCGATGATCTCGTGCACCTGACCGGCCGGAGGAAGTCATGGGCGTCCCATCGACACTCCACATCGACATCTCCCACCTGCCCAACGTGGCGGTCACCGGCATCGGGCCCATCGGATCCGTCGGACCGGTGACCGTCGCCGGAATCCCGGACCACTTCCACATCAGCATCGACAAGCTGCCGGACACGATCCCGAAGATCCAGCTCGGGATCGATCCCCTCGAAGTGAAGCCGCTGTCGATCGCGCTGTCGGTGAAGGAGATGCCCTCGATCCGGGGCCATCTCCCGGCGGACTTCACCGTCGGGCTGTCGCTGCTCGGCCTCGAGCTGCTGTGCGTGCGCCTGTGCGGCGAGGCCCAGATCATCACCGAGCCCTACCAGCCGAATCCATGCGAGCGCTGTGGCGAGACGTTGCGACCCGTGCCGCTCCCTCCTCCGGTGGCAACGGTGCCGGGGGGTGACGCGGGCACGAGGCGCGGCCGGAGCTGAGCAGTGGCTGCGGTTTCGGACCGCTCGTCTGCCGTCCGCCTCCGGGGACACCCCGGCGGCCTGGCAGGACATCTCGTCTGGCCCGAGGTCGGACCGCAGCTGGTCACGGTGCAGCTGGCCCTCGGCGAGCCCAAGGAGACGCCGGTGGTCGCACACGTCCTGCCCGTCGGCGGCAAGGGACTGTGCAGCCTGGAGATCACCCTCCCCACCTGGACACCGCCGGGCAGCTACCAGGGCACGGTGCGCGTCGGCGACGAGGAGCGTCGCATCGTGGTCGACGTCGAGCCGCGAGCGCGGCTGCAGGTCGCGCCGCGCCTGCTCTCCCTGCGAGGGCGCCCGAAGGACAGGGTGCAGGCGGAGGTGCAGCTCTCGAATGTCGGCAACGTGGCGACGGAGGTGCGAGGCGCCTACCTCTTCGCGCTCTACGACCCGTCGACGCTCGAGCGTGCCACCGCGCGCGCGTTCGTGTCCGGGGGAACGACGAGTCTCGAGTTCGGCGACGAGATGGTCGCAGGGCTCCGGGAGGGATTCGCCGGCATGGTGCGGCTCAAGGTGGATGCGGGCGCAGGGCCGCTCGAGCCGGGGGACGGCCGATCGCTCCAGGTCACCCTGCATCTTCCGGAGGGGCTGCGATCGGGGCAGACGTACGAGGGGACCTGGCGGATCGACAGCCTGGGCTACAACATCGAGGTGGAGGCCGCAGACGGCACGGCTCCCGAGGAGACGCCGAGATGAACGGATCGCAGAGCGACAACCCGCTGGCGGGCATCTCCCAGCTGTTCACCGATCTGATCGACCAAGGCGTGCGCATGGGGTCCGACATCCTCGACTCGCTGGGCAGCGGGCCTCTCGGCCAGCTCGCCGGGTCGATGCAGAAGATGCAGATGCCGTCCCCGCCGAAGCGCTGCGGCTGCGACATCCCGCCCCCGTGCTGGATGCCGAAGCCGCTCGGCGATCTCACCAGCCACGTCTGCCCCGGTGGAGCGGCCACCCTCCGGTTTCTGGTGACGAACTGCGGGCTCACGCCGCGTGTCGTGCACGTGCAGGCGACCGGCGCCTCGGCTGGCAAGGTGACGATCACGCCGGCCACGGCGACCATCGAGCCGTTCGAGCAGGTCGCCTTCGTGGCCTCGCTGGCGGTGCCCGCGGACGCGAGCGAGTGCCAGGCGGAGCACGTGCTCCTGTGGGTCCGGGGCTGTCACCTCCACTACCTCCGCTGGGCGGTCGACGTCCGCTCGCGGGGCGGCCACGCGTGCCACGAGATCTGCGTCCAGGACTGCCCGGGATCTGGTGCATCACTGGTACGATCACTTCTACTGTCCGCGCCCGTGTCCGCACGAGCAGCAGCAGACGCCCGGGCGGACCCATGGCTGATCCGGTCGGGCTCGACCAGGCCATGCGCCGGGCCCTCGAGGCCAACGCGCGCTACTACGAGGCGCTCGGGCAGGTGACGGCCGACTACCTGAAGAGCCTTCTCGGCGTGCTCGGTGAGCTGCGCCTGCCGGCGCGCTTCGACGTGCAGGGGGCGTCGCCCGCGGCGCCTGCAGCGCCGCCGGCTCCGGCGCCCGCGATGGTGCTGGAGGCTGCCACCGGGGACGACGCGGCCGGTGCGTTCATGGTCCAGAACCGCCTGACGCAGAAGGTCGCGGCCCCGGTGGTGGCGTCGGCGTTTCTCGATCCGTCGGGGAACGAGGCGCGGCCCATACTCGCCTTCGATCCCGACGTCGTCGCGCTCGACCCTGGCGAGCAGATCCTGGTGCGCGTCACGGCCCGTGTCGACGACCGCCTCGAGCCGGGCGTCGCCTATCGCGGCGAGGTGACCATCCCCGGGCTCTCGGGCGATCGCATCCAGCTCGTGGTCCGCCGCCGTGCCGCCGCCAACGGCGGCGACGGCGCCGCGCCGCCCAGGCGGCGGCGCAAGGGGCACGGGCGCCGCGCCACGCGCGCGCGCTGATGGCGCACGCCCCGCCGGGCGACCCGTCCGCGGGCGTCCTCGTCGGCGCCATGTGGTCGTATGCCGCGACCGTGCTGCAGCCGGCCCAGGCGCTGAAGCGCGCGGGGCTGCTGCCGGGGCTCGGGCGCCAGGGCGATCTTCCCCAGCCGAGCGATCGCCCCGGCCTCGGCCCGCGCTTCGCTCCCCGACATCCCACGCCCGTGCTGCTCGGCCGCGCCACCGAGCACGACCACCTCGTCGACGAGTTCGACCGCATGGCCGAGGTGTACGAGGCCTACGTGCAGCCCTTCTCCGGCCCGATCTTCGACGAGGCAATCGTCGAGATGCGCGCCTTCCTGCGCCCCGACTCGCGCGTGCTCGACGCCGGGTGCGGTGCGGGCCGCGAGCTCAGGCGGGTGGCGCGTCTCGTGCCCGCCGGCGAGGTGGTCGGGATCGATCTCGCGGCCGGAATGGTGCGCGCCGCCCACGGCGCCGCGCGGGCGTCGGGGCTCGACCACTGCGCCTTCTTCCAGGCCGACGTGGGCGAGTTGCCGGCGGAGTTCACCGGCGCCTTCGACCTGGTCTACAGCTCGCTCGCGCATCATCACTATCCCGACCCGCCTGCCGCAGCGGCCAGCGTGCTGCGCGTGCTGCGCCCGGGCGGCATCTCCTGCGTCGTCGATCCCGGCCCGGAGTGGTACACGCGGCTGAGCGCACCCATCGCCCGCTGGGCCGATCCGGGCTGGATTGGCTTCCACACCCCCGAGGCCTTCCAGGCGCTCTTCCGCGACGCGGGCTTCGCGCGCGCGGGATGGATCGATCTGCTGCCCGGCTTCGGGCTTGCGGTGGGGCAGAAGAGCTTCTGAACGTCCCGGGCGGGCTGCTCACGCCAGCCGGGGCTTCAGGCGCCACCGGATCAGCGCCAGCAGGCCGGCGAAGATGGCGAGGAGCGCGATGCAGGGCACGACGACGTCTGCGAAGCCCGCTCCCCGGGTCACCAGCCGGCGAAGCGCGATCTGGTACCAGCGCAGCGGGAGCACGTCGCCGAGGAGGCGCAGCGGCGGCGGCATCAGCTCGTAGGGCAGCATGACGCCCGAGAGCACGAACGACGGCAGGATGAAGAACACGGTGATGAAGACGGCCTGTGCCGAGGTGCGTGCCAGCGCGGACACCAGGACCCCGATGGCGAGCGAGGCCAGCATGAAGGGCAGCGTGACGACGAGGAGCCCGAGCCAGCTTCCCTGCGGCCAGAGGCCGAACCCGAGCCCGCAGGCCAGCGTGGTGAAGGCGAGCAGCGCGTAGCCCACCCCCACCAGGGGCAGCAGCTTGCCGAGCACGATCTCGAGGGTCGTGATGGGAAGCGAGAGCGTCTGCTCGAATGTGCCGCTCTCGCGCTCGCCCACGATGCCGAGCGAGGACGAGCTCAGGCACAGGTTGGTGAGCAGCATGCCTAGGAGCCCGGCGAGGAAGAAGTTGCGATCCAGAAGGGTCGGGTTGAACCAGAAGCGCTGCCGCACGTCGATCGGCCCGGCCGCCCTCGCCATCGGGACGATGCCTTCGCGCCGAGGCGGCGCGTCCCCGAGGGAGAAGCCCGTCGCGACCTGGCTCACGATGCCGGCGACGCGGGCGGCCGTGATCGGGTCGGTTCCATCGAGCAGCAGCTGCACCTGCGGCCTGCCACGCTCGATGTCGCGCGCGAAGTCCCGCGGGATGACCAGCACCGCCACCGTCGAACCCCGCTGGAGCCTCGCCCGTGCCTCGGTGTAGCTCAGCAGGCGCTCCGGCTGCCGGAAGTAGCCGGTCGTCTGCATGTCCTCGATCAGACGGCGTGATGCCGCGCTCTCGGTACGGTCGATGATCGCCCAGGGTACGTTGGCGGGCTTGAAGGAGATGCCCAGCCCGTAGAGCAGGAGGAGCACGATCGGCTGGAACATCACCGAGAGGATGAAGCCCATGTCGTGGCGCAGCACCAGGGTCTGGCGATAGGCCACCGCGAGCATGTTGGAGACCGCCTGAGTCAGCCGCCCGCTCATTCGCGTGCCTCCAGCGTGCGCAGCGCCAGCACCACCAGCACGGCGGCGAAGAGGCCGAGGATCAGCAGCTCGGGGAGGAGCGCGAGCGGCCCTTCACCGCGCAGGTAGATGCCGCGGCTGACGCGGATGTAGTGGGTGGCGGGAAACGCGAGGGCGAGCCAGCGCAGGACGGTGGGCATGTTGCCGATCGGGAACGAGAACCCGCTCAGCTGGACCAGCGGGACGCTGAACAGCACCGTGCGTTGCACGGCCTCGGCGGGAGTGGTGGAGGTGGCGGAGAAGATGAGACCGAGCGACAGCGAGACGAGCAGGTAGAAGTTCGACACCAGGATGAAGAAGAGGGCACTGCCAGCCGGCCACACGCCGAACGCGAAGCCGGCGACCAGCATCATCAGCACCACGTCGAGCGCGAAGATCGCCCCCAGCGGCATGAGCTTGCCGAGGAGGATCTCGAGCGCCGTGGCGGGCGTCACCTGGAGCTGGTCGAAGGTGCCGGCTTGTCGCTCGTTGACGATGGTCACCGCGGTGATGAGCGTGGTGAGGAACGAGAGCACGAAGCCGAAGACGCCGGCCACCATGTACGGCGTGCCGTCGAGCCGCGGGTTGAAGAGAACGGCGCTGACCACCGAGACGCCCCCCGCCGCGGTCGGCTCGCGCACCAGCCGCGCGCCGCTCGCGCCGACGAGGCCGCCGAGGGCACCCTCCGCGTTGCCCGCCAGCAGGGCCTCCGCGCCGTCGTAGAGGAGCTGGACCTCCGGCGGTTCCCGCCGCTGGCGCAGGGTGCGCGAGAAGTCGGGCGGGATGACCAGCGCCGCGCTCACCGTCCCGCCGCGCAGGCCGCGGTCGATCGCGTCGCGGGACGCGATGGACACGGGCACGAACCACTTGCTGGCGGCGATGTCCGCGACCAGCCGCCGGCTCTCCGGCGAGCCGTCGGCGTCGAGAACCGCCAGGCGCAACCCGTGCACCTCGGTCGAGAGCGAGAAGCTGAACGCCAGCAGGGCGACGAGCGGCACCGTGATCAGGATCGTCACGGTGAAGGTGTCGCGGAAGGTGGCGCGCACCTCGCGGCGGATGAGCGTGAGGAGGCGGCGCGCGCTCATGCCGGCCGCTCCACGGTCGCGAGCACTCGGCGGAAGACCTCCGTCATCGGGGTCTCCTTGATGCGCACGGTGGCGCCCGGAACGGTCCGGGCGATCCCGCCGAGTCGATCGAGCGCGGGGCGGTCAAGCACCCGAAGGGCGAGGGTCACGCCCTCGGGCGTCTCCGTGACGGCCGCGCCGAGCTCCCCCAGCCGTTCGAGCACCTGCGCGCGAGCTGCCGGCGCGGCCGTGACGTCGATCCGGAAGGCGTCGGACAGACGGCCCCGCAGGTCGGCCGGCGATGCATCGGCCACGAGTCGTCCGGCGTCGATGAGCGAGACCCAGTCGCAGTAGTCGACCTCCTCGAGGAAGTGGGTGGTGACGAAGACGGTGACGCCGGCGGCGGCCTCGTCCTGGATCGCCTCCCAGAAGCGCCCGCGGTTGCGCACGTCGACGCCCGCAGTCGGCTCGTCCAGGAAGAGGACGCGCGGAGAGTGCAGCATGCTGAGCGCCAGCCCGGCGCGCTGGCGGATCGCGGCCGGCAGGTTCTCGGGACGCTCGTCCTCGGCATCGGCGAGAGCGAAGCGCTCGCGCAGTTCGCCCCAGCGGCGCTCGAGCGGCTCGCCTTCGAGCCCGAACAGGCCAGCATAGAACTCGACGTTCTCGCGCAGCGAGAGCCCCTGATACAGGCTCACCTTCTGTCCCATGTAGCCGATGCGGTCGCGCACCCGCCGGGGCCGCTTGATGACGTCGATGCCGTCGACCTCGATCGAGCCGGCGGTGGGGCGCAGCAGGCCGATCAGCATGCGGATGGTCGTGCTCTTGCCCGAGCCATTGCCGCCCAGGAAGGCGAAGATGCTGCCCGGCTCGACCGCGATGCTCAGGTCGTCGACGGCGGTGAAATCGCCGAAGCGCTTGGTGAGCCCGGCGGTCCGGATGATCGGATCGCTCATCCCTCGCCCGCCAGAGAGAGCAGCGTCGTCTCCATGTCGACGGGCAGATGTTCTGCCAAACGCACGCCGCCCGCGAGCGCGTCCAGGTCGCGCAGCACCCGCTCCGTGCCGGGTGAGCGCTCGCGTCGCACCTCGATGCGGGCGGCGGCGCCGGTGGCCCGGGCACCCGCGACGTAGGGCAGTGCCCGCGCCGCGCTGGCGATGGCGCGCACATCGTCGCCCCAGGCCCGATAGAGCTCCAGCGGGACGCGCTCGCGCAGCTCGGCCGGTGTGCCCGTGGCGACGACGCGGCCCTCGTCGAGGTACACCAGGCGCTGGCAGCGCGCCGCCTCGTCCAGGTAGCTCGTGCTGAGGAGCACCAGTGCGTCGCCGGACGCCTCCTCGAAGAGGCTCCAGATCTCCGCGCGCGCGACGACGTCGACGCCGGCCGTGGGCTCGTCGAGGACCAGCAGAGCCGGGCGCGGCAGGAGCGCGTTGGCGACGGAGAGCTTCTGCTTCATGCCGCCGGAGAGCGCCGCGGCGAAGCGGTCCGCGAAGGGGGTCAGCGCCGTCCGCTCGAGGAGCGCGGCGATGCGGGCCTCCGCGTCGGCCCTCGGCAGCCGGTGCAACCGCGCCGTGAAGCGCAGGTTCTCCGTGATGGTCAGGTCACGATGCAGGCTGAAGACCTGCGGGACGTAGCCGATGTGCGCCTTCAGCTCCGTGACGTCGCCCCTCAGGTCGTGACCCAGCACCAGCGCCTCGTCCGCCTCGACCTCGAGCAGACCGACCAGCGCGCGCAGGAGCGTGCTCTTCCCGGCTCCGTCGGGTCCGACCACGCCGACGATCTGCCGGTCCGTCAGCTCGAGATCGACCCCCGCGAGTCCCCGGCGCCGCCCGTAGATCTTGCGCAGCCCGCGCAGCCGGATGAGCGGCGTCACGCGCCGCTCCGCTCGTCCACCAGGTACACGTTGCCCTCCGTGCCGGGCTGGAAGCGCTCCACGCCCTCGAGGATGCGAACCTTGGCCCGGTACACCTGCCCGAGCCGGTCGCTGCGCGTCTCGATCTTCTCCGGCGTGAAGTTGGCCGTGTCGGCCACGAAGCTCACCTCGCCGGGCACGCGGCGGCCGGGCTCGCTGTCGAGCTCGATCTGCACCTTCCGGCCGACGCGGAAGCGGTCGATGTCGGCCACCGGCACGTACACCTGGACGTACTTGTCGGTGGGATCGAGCACCGAGACGATGGAGGTGCCGGGCTGTGCCAGCTCGCCGGCCCAGATCAGCTGCGTCTGCACGACGGTGGGGACGTCCGGCGACCGGATGGTGAACTTGGTCAGCATCGCCTCGAGCTCGGTGAGCTGCGCCGCGGTCATGTCGCGCTGCTGCTGCAGGACGTCGCGCTGCTGTCGTGCCAGGCTGATGGTGCGCTCCTCGGCGTCGGCCCGGCCGAGGAGCTCGCGCGTGCGCTGGAGGGCGCTGCGCGCCTGATCGCGCGCGGCGCGCATGTCGTCGAGCTGCTGGGCGGTGCTCGCGCCCGTACGGACGAGATCCTGCTCGCGGGCGAAGGTCCGCTCCGCGCGCTCGGCCGTCGCCGCGGCCTCCCGCACCTCCGCCTCGCGGGCGCTGCGGTCGCGCTTCCAGGTGGCGCCGGTGAGCGTGATCTGCTCCTCCTGCCTCCGGATCTGGGCGTCGATCGAGGCCACCTCGGCGCGCTTAGCCGCCACGCGCGCAGCCACCTCCCGATCGTCGAGCCTGGCCACGATCGTGCCCGCCGGCACGGTGTCGCCCTCCCGGTACGGGACCTCGAGCACGCGGCCAGTGACCTCGCTGCGGATCACGCGCTCCTCGCCCTCGACGAAGCCGGTGTAGTGCACCGGGCCGTGATCGGTGCGGAACCACCAGACCGCCGCTCCGACGGCGGCGAGTACGGCGAGGATGATCGGTATCCGCTTGGACATTGCGCTACCTCGTAACGGTCGCGAGGGCTTCCAGCGGAAGGCCCATCAGCTCCTGCAGCTCGGCGCGTCGCGTGTGAGCCTGATAGAGGGCGGTGGCGAGGGTGGCGCGCTGCCGGGTCAGCAGGAGCTGGGCATCGAGGACGTCCTCGCTGGTGGCGCGGCCGGCGTCGAACTGCTGCTGGCGGATACGCAGG
This sequence comes from uncultured delta proteobacterium, assembly GCA_963815115.1. Lineage (GTDB taxonomy): Bacteria > Desulfobacterota > Binatia > DP-6 > DP-6 > CAVQLX01. The sequence continues at coordinate 508,800 of CAWFFN010000012.1, forward strand.
TTCTCCTCGGCCTGGCCGACGGCTCCGCGGGCGGTGTCGAGCGCCGAGAGACGCTCGGCGGCCGCGCGCTGCGTCTCGCGGATCGCGCTCTCCAGCTCGCGCAGCTCGCGCTCGATGGCGAGGCGGTTGCGATCGGCCTGGATGCGCGCCTCGGCGAGCTGCGCCTCGCGCCGGCCATCGGTGCCGAGGTCCCACGAGAAGCCGACGAAGGCGGAGCCCAGGCCTTGCGGCTGCAGGATCTTCTCGCTGGTCCAGTCGGCGGCTCCGCCAGCCTCGAAGCGGGGAAGGCGGCTGCGGGCGAGGGCCGCGGCCGTGTCCTCGAGCCGTTGCTGCTCCTCCAGCAGGGAGAGGAGGACGGGGTTGTTGGCGAAGGCATCGCGTAGCGCGTCCTCGACGGCGGGAAGCTGGGGACGCTCGCCGACGTCCACCACCGTCGTCGGCGCGTCCACCGGCCGGCCGGTGGCCTCGTTGAGGGCCCAGCGGGCCCGGTCGATGTCGAGCTCGCGCTGCCGCAGCTCCTGCTCGGCGTCCTGCAGCTTCACCTGCACGACCAGCAGCTCGTTCTTCGTGAGACGGCCGCTGTCGTAGCGCTGCTGGGCGTTGGCCAGCTGGGTCCTGTCGGTTGCGATGTCCTGCTGCACGACGCCGCGCAGCCGCTGGGCCTCGAGGACGTCGAAGTAGGCGCGGATGACGGCGACCTTCTGCTCGAGGCTGGTCGCCCAGGCCCGCGCCCGCTCGCCCCGGTACCCGGCCTGCGCCGCCGTGAGCGTCTTCCAGACCTGTCCGGTCACGTCGAGGGGGACGGTGGCGGTGCCGTTGACGCGGCCCGACTGCTGCTCGCGGATGACGAAGCTCGGGTTGGTGACCCCGGGAAAGGTGCCCGCCGGCAGCGCCACCGCGTTGCGCAGCTCCGACGTGTACCAGGTGTAGCGGCCCGACCCCGTCGTCGCCGGCAGCAGCTTGCCGCGGGTATCGCGCACGCGTGCGGCGGCGGCGTCGACGCCGTGCTCGGACTCGGCGATGCGCCGATTGCCCGTGGTCGCGAGCGCGAGGGCGTCGGTGAGCGACAGCGGTGTGGTCACGTCCTCGGGCGTCGCCGGGGGCGCCTCGGGATCGAGCGCCACCGCCGCCGCGGTGGCGCGGCGGGCGAGCTCCTGGTTGCGGCGCTCGGGACTCCACCCGCCGTTGCCCTCGGGACGGGTCAGGACGTGTGCCGCCCCGCAGGCGCTTGCCAGGACCAGCAGCACGAGCCACGCCTCAGCGCGCATGCCGCTTTCCCTTGGGGCGACGTTCGACGGCCGCGAGACCGCCGAGGCTGAATTGCGTGACGTGCTCGGCCAGGGCGGCCGTCAGCTCCCGGGTGTAGCCATGCGCGCGCAGGACGCGCAGTACTGCCGGCATCGCGAAGCGGTAGAACAGCGCCTGGCCCACGATGCTCATCGCGGAGTACGCGGCCGCCTGGCGCGGGATCCCCGGAGCGAGCCGGGACACCATGGCCTCCAGCTCGTTCATCGTCGGTCGGATGAACTCCCGGACGATGACGGGCATCGCTTCGCTCGGGTCGGCCATCTCGCGTTGCATCAGGAGGGCGTACGCCCCCTGGGACGGACCGACGAGACGGTCGAACATCACCTCGATCCGCGTGTGCAGCGCCGCGCGCAGCTGCGGGGGCCGCAGGCGGGCGAGCTCGGCTGGAGGCGGCGAGGCTCCCCGCTCGCGGAGCTCGGCCTGCAGCTGCTTGAAGTGCGCGCGCAGCACCTCGAGGTAGAGCGCGCGCTTCGAGCCGAAGTGGTAGTTGCCGGCGGCGAGGTTGACGCCGGCGCGCTGCGCGATCTCGCGCACGGTGGTGCCGTGAAATCCCTGCGCCGCGAAGAGCTCGCTCGCGGCGTCGAGCACCCGCTGCCGGGTCTGATCGGGGGTGCGGCCGCGCACGAACGAATGTTTCAAACAAACGTTCGAGAGAGTCAAGCCGTCGTCGGGTCCAGCATCCGCTGCGGTCACTGTGACTAGGCACGTGCCTCTGGTAAGAGACGCGCTCGACGTGGACCTCACACCGCCGCGACGTCGTGCGCACGAGCGGCCAGGCGCGCACATGAGCGTCCCTCGGCACGGTCGGAAGCCGCCCGCCCGCCGGAGTGCCGAGCCCCGTCCTTTCTTCCGTCTCGTCTACCGGATCGTCTGCGGGGTGCCGAAGGGCAAGGTCGTCACCTACGGCCAGGTCGCGAGTCTCGCCGGCCGCCCGCGCGCCGCCCGGGCGGTCGGGATGACGCTGGGCGCGCTGCGGGGTGCCCTGGCAGGCACGGTCCCCTGGCATCGCGTCATCGGAGCCGGCGGTCGCTGCACCCACGTCGACAGGCTCTCGGCCGCCGCGCAGCGCGATCTCCTCGAGCGCGAGGGAGTGCGCTTCGATCGGCACGGCAGGGTCGACCTCCGGCGTGCGCGCTGGAACCCGCGCCGGCGGCCGGTGCCGCGCCCCGGCCGGCGTTCATGACGCCGGCCGGAGGGTTTCATCTAGCGGGCCACGATCGTCATGGCGCGCAGCCCGGCACGCACTTCATGACGTAGGTATCCTTGTCGGTCGGGGGCTTCGTAGGCTTGAGCGCCTTCGCAGATGCGGTCACCTTGAATACCCCGGCGCTCTTCTTGCCCTTCTTGCTGACCTTCACGGGAAGGCTGACGTCCTTGAACGCGCCGCACTGCGCGCCCGTGAGCTGCCCCGGCATGCTCAGCGTGAAGGTCGCGGGGTGCGATTGGAACTTGAGCGTCGCGAGCTCGCTCGGCGGCGTGCAACCAGGAACGGTCGCACTGTTGATGCAGAGCCGGACCTTCAAGGCGCACACGTTGTTGCATGTGCCGTCCATGTCGCAGGTGGGGTCGCCGTCTGCGCACTCCAGGGTCTTCGGGTTCTTGAGCGAATGCGTACCCTCGAGGTCCTCAACCACATAGCAGTCGCTCTTCTTGTTCTCGCCGCCAGGAATCACGATGCTGCACGACGCCAGGTCTGCCACCGTCGTGTGCTGGCATCCCGACCTGGGGTCACAGCTGTCCACGGTGCAGGGATCGCCGTCGTCGCAGTCGAGTGGCGTGCCGGCGGTGCAGACGCCAGCGCGACATGTCTCGACACCGTTGCAGATGTTGCCGTCATTGCACGATGCATCCGTGCACTGCGGCGGAGTCGGCGTCGTGGTGGAGGTAGTCGGAGTGACGGTTGTCGTCGTGGCCGCGGCGGTGGTCGTTGTGAGCGGGCCCTCGGTCGTGGTGGTCGTGGTGCCCGGAAGTGTGGTCGTCGTCGTGGTGGTCAAGACTGTGGTGACGTCCGTTGCCGTGTTGTTCGCGGTATCGACATCGCCGCCGCCGGAAATGGTCGCCGTGTTGGCTACCGACGCGGGCGCGTTGGCTGCAACATTCACCGTGATCGTCACCGGCTCGTAACTCGCGCCGGGCGCCAGAGGGTCGCTGCGATTGCAATTGACCATTGCGCCGCTGACGCCGCAGGTCCAGCCAGCACCAGTGGCCGCCGTCGGCGTGAGGCCCGGTGGAACATCGTCGGTCAGGGTGACGACCCCAATGGTCGAGGGGGTGCCGCTGTTCGTCACCGTGACGGTGAACTGCGCTCCGATCTGTCCCTGCGTGAAATTGCCCACGTGACTCTTGGAGATCGTCAGGTCCGGCGCGGGAATGGCGGGCGGCTCGAATCCCGTCGCGTAGGCGGCCAGCGGGGTGGTCGGTGCCGACTGGTCCGCGACGGCGTAGAACAGGTCGTCGAAGAAGAAGCCCTGGGCGGCCGTGTCGGCGAATGCGCCAAAGGCACTCGGGGCTGCGCCCGAGCGGAAGTACAGGCGGTTGCTCAGGACATACAGGGAGCCAAGAAAGTCGCGGAAGCCCTCGAAGGTGCCGAAGGTCATGCCGCCGAGGGGATTGGCGAGTGGGACTCCATCCAGGGCGTATCCGACGGTGTCGTTCGCCGGCCCGTCGGTGAAGGTGGCGACGATGTCGAGGCGGTGGTAGACGCCGCGTGAGATTCCCGTGGCGATGATTTGGGTGGGACGGAAGCTGCCGGTCGCTCCGTCAGGCTCACTTGCCCGAAGCTGCAGACCGCCGTCAGCGCCGTCGGCTCGGTTCGTCACCGCCAGGAAGTTGTTGCGGTCATCGCCGGCGGCGCTCCCGAGATCGATCTCCATGTTGGAGCCATCGGCTGACGCACTCGCGGAGCGGAACCACAGCGTCGCGGTGAACTGATCGGCGCCGGCCCCGGATGACGGCTGGCCGGCGGACACCGGAAGGCCCGGACTGAACACCCACCCGGCGAAGTTCCCGTTGTAATTGCCCAACGACGTGTTGTTCGAGATCCGCCAGGCTCCCGTCCCGGTGCGTTGGTTGAGACCGGTCAGGTCAACGGCCTGGTCGACGCTCGCGGCGATCGGGATCGTTCCGCCGGACCAGCCTTCCTGGCCCTGGATCGAACCGGCGGAGTAGCCCGGCTCGAACCCCGTCGCGTAGGCGGCCAGCCGGAGGGCCGGTGCCGACTGGTCCGCGACGGCGTAGAACAGGTCGTCGAAGAAGAAGCCCTGGGCGGCCGTGTCGGCGAATGCGCCAAAGGCACTCGGGGCTGCGCCCGAGCGGAAGTACAGGCGGTTGCTCAGGACATACGGGGAGCCAAGAAAGTCGCGGAAGCCCTCGAAGGTGCCGAAGGTCATGCCGCCGAGGGGATTGGCGAGTGGGACTCCATCCAGGGCGTATCCGACGGTATCGTTCGCCGGCCCGTCGGTGAAGGTGGCAACGATGTCGAGGCGGTGGTAGACGCCGCGTGAGATTCCCGTGGCGATGATTTGGGTGGGACGGAAGTTACCGGTCGCTCCGTCGGGCTCACTTGCCCGAAGCTGCAGACCGCCGTCAGCGTCGGCCCGGTTCGTCACCGCCAGGAAGTTGTTGCGGTCATCGCCGGCAACGCTCCCGAGATCGATCTCCATGTTGGAGCCATCGGCTGCCGCACTCGCGGAGCGGAACCACAGCGTCGCGGTGAACTGATCGGCGACGGCCCCGGATGACGGCTGGCCAGCGGACACCGGGAGGCCCGGGCCGAACACCCACCCGGCGAAGTTCCCGTTGTAGTTGCCCAACGAAGTGTTGTTCGAGATCCGCCAGGCTCCCGTCCCGGTGCGTTGGTTGACACCGGATTGGTCGACGACCTGGTCGATGCTCGGGGAGACCGGGAGCGTTCCGCCGGACCAGCCATCCTGGCCCTCGATCGAACGGGCGGACATGGACATGGCCTCGATGACGGTTCCGATCGTAGCCGGGAGCAGACCGGCGATCAGGACGATCGCCACCAGAAGGCGGACTTGACGGCGTTGAGTCATCGCGCTCCCTCCAGCTCGACGTTCGCCGTTGCCCCGATCGTGACGATGTCGAGGTTGGGGGTCAGCGGCAGCGGCGGCGGCGGCGCCTGAATCGTGGTGGTCGCCGCGTCCGCGCCAACCAGCTTGAGCTCCGTATCGATCGTGACCTGCTCGGTATAGGTCCCCGCAGCGACGTTGACTGTGTCGCCGGAACACATGGCCCCAGCGTCTGCGTCCACGGCATGCTGTATCGTCAAGCAGGGGCTGCTTGAGGTGCGACAATCGTTCGATCCGTCAGTGCCCGTCGCTGCGTCGACGAAGCGTGGCTCGCATTGGGCGTACGCCGAGGCCGCCACGAGCATCAGAAGACCCGGAAGCACTGCCAGCCGACGTGGGAAAGAAGACATCGAGGATCCCTCCCGGGCGGCTGCCCAGACCGCCCTAGCTCCGAGCCAGTCACCTCGGGCCTCGCACCGTGCCGGTCGATTGTCAATCCCCCTCCTTGGATGATTCATTCCCAAGACTGCTGACGATCTACCTGGCAGAAATCAGCCAAACCGCAGCCGCATGTCATCGATGAAGGGCTAGTCGAAGGTTCGTGCGCCGCTTCCCTCCTCGAGGACCGGCGGTCGAACGATCGCTTGAGTTGACGCGGTAGCGCGCGCCGCGTCACAACCCGGTCACATGGCGACGACGCTGTACGTCGGTGGTCGTATACGACCCTGCGACGGCACGACCGAGTCGGCCGAAGCGCTGGTCGAGCGCGACGGTCGCATCGTCGGCGTCGGCGCGCGGCACGACATGGAGCGGATCGCCGGCGCGAACGCCGAGCGGATCGACGTCCGCGGTGCGACCATCCTGCCCGGGCTCGTCGACACGCACCCGCATGTTCTCCACTTCGGCGTCTTCTCGTATCCCCTGGTCGACCTGGCGGACGCCCGATCGCACGACGACATCGTCGAGCGCGTGCGGGCACGCGCCGCGACCACACCGCCGGGGGAGTGGATCATGGCCACGCCCGTCGGCGAGCCGCACTACTTCGTGCGCCGCTCCTGGAAGGACCTCGCCGAGGGCAGCCTGCCCGATCGCGGCGTCCTCGATCGCGCCACCACCGACCACCCCGTCTTCGTCCAGGCGTGGGCGCCCGTGCTCCCGAACGTCTGTGCGCTGAACTCGCGCGGCCTCGAGCGGCTGCGCATCGGACGGGAGACGGCCGATCGGGTCGAGCACGTCTGGATCGAGAAGGATGCGGCGGGCGAGCCAACCGGCATCCTGCGCGGCTCGGTCAACAACTACTACACCAACGATCCGTACATGAACGCCCTGCTCCGCGAGGTGCCGCTCCTGCAGCCGGAAGCCGTGCTCCCTGCGACGCGGCAGGCGATGGCGGCCTACAACCGGCTCGGCGTGACGACGGTGTACGAGGGGCACGCCATGGGCAACGCCGAGATCGGCGCGTATCGCGCACTGCGCGCCGACGGGGAGCTGACCCTGCGGGTGCTGACGACCCTGGAAGCCGAGTCGTACGGGCTGCCGTGGACGCAGCCGCTCTCCATGGCCGAGTTCCGCGAGAACCTGGAGGCCGCGCTGGCGATGACGGACACCGTCGACGACCTCCTGCGCCACCGGGGCGTCACGTTGTCGCGCGGCGGCCCCTGCTGGCCGGGGTTCCTGCGCATGTACGAAGCGTATCGCGGGCCCTACGGCGAGCCGACGACCGGCGTCACCTTCGTCGGGGAGGACAAGGAGCAAGCCGCGCTCGACTTCTGCGCCGAGCGCGGCCTGCGCCTCAACTTCATCGGCGCCGGCTACCGCGACCACGACGAGTTCCTCGACCGTGCGGAGGGCGTCGCGCGCCGCATGCCCGGCGCCAGCCGCGGCTGGATACTGCAGCACGTCTTCTTCCTCACCGAGCGCGCGGCGCGGCGCTACGCCTCCCTCGGCTTCGACGTCACGACCAGCCTCTCGTTCACCTGGGGCAAGGGCGACATGTTCGTCGAGCGCATCGGCGAGCACGTGCTGCCCGACCTGATCCCGCTGCGACGCATGCTCGACGCGGGCCTGGTGGTCGCGTGCGGAAGCGACTGGGGCCCGAAGAACGTCTTCGAGCACCTCGCCCTCGCCGAGACACATCGTTTCTGCGGCAGCGGGCGGCGGAACGACGGTCCCGCGCAGCGCGTGACTCGCGAGGAAGCGCTCCGCATGTGGACGACCGACGCCGCGCGCGTGCTCGGCTGGGACGGTGTGGGGACGCTCCGATCAGGGAGCCACGCCGACCTGATCGTCGTCGATCGCGACCCGCTCACCTGCCCGTCGGAGCAGCTCGCGGACGCGCGGGTGCTCCGCACGGTGCTGGGCGGGCGCGCGGTCTGGGACTCGGGCGCGCTCTGACGAGGCCGGCGGAAGCGCTCAGGCGGCCGCCCGCGTGACGCCCGGCGGCGGCGACGATCCCGGGAACAGCTCGGGATGCACGAGGGGCGCGAGCAGCTCGAGGCTGTCGACCAGGCGCGGGCCCGGCCGGCTGAAGTACGCCGAGCCGTCGACCACCCAGACCTCGCGGCTCTGCACGGCGGGCAGCTCCGGAAACCCGGAATATCGCCGGAGGATGGGCAGATCGCGCAGCGTGCGTGCGACGTCGAAGCCGCAGCACGCGATCACCAGCACCTCGGGTGCGGCGGCGCGTACCGCCTCCCACTCGATCTCGGCGGCGTCCTCGCCGCCGCGGCCGACGGGGTCGATGCCCCCCGCGATCGTGCACCAGCTCGGGTCCCCAGTGGCCGCTGCGAAACGGCGGCGCGATCCACTCCAGCAGCACGCAGCGCCGCCGCGGGGCCGGCCCGCAGCGGGCCCGCACGCGCTCGACGCGGGCCTGCAGCTCTGCGACCAGGGTCGCCGCGCGCTCCGGCACCCCGAGCGCAGTCCCCACCCGCCGGACGTCCTCGAACACGTCGGCGAGCGTCTGCGGCTCGAGGTTCACGACTGCGGGAGGCCCCGGCAGGGTGGCGGCGAACGCCGTGACGCTGTCGTAGCCGACGGCGCACACGTCGCACAGCCGCTGCGTGATGATGACCTCCGGGGCCAGGCGGCGCATCAGCTCCTCGTCCATGGTGTAGAGGGTGCCGGTCCGCGCCAGCTCGGTCTTCACCCAGCGGTCGATGTCCGCGCTGTCGAGCGCGTTGCCGTGGATGGCGCAGCGAGTGACGCGGGGCTTCCGGTTCACCTCGACCGGATGGTCGCACTCGTGGCTGACGCCGACCAGATCATCGAGCATTCCGAGCGCTGCGACGATCTCGGTCGCGGCCGGCAGAAGCGAGACGATCCGCACGAGGCCGTCGTAGCAGGGCAGCACGCCGCAGCCAATGCCGAGCTTTCGCCGTCGCGACGCCTGCGCGATCGCGATAAGGAGGGGCGATGGCCGCTGGACCGCGCGTGCTGGTCACCGCCGATGCGGCCAGCCGCCTCGCCGCCGCCGCGGCCTGGCTCGACGCGCTCGGACCGGACTCCGAGGCGCTCGTCATCGCGGCGAGCTGGGAGGCCTGCGACGACCTGGTGCGGGGCACGCTCGGGGCGTCCGGCGCGCGTTTCGGGGTCGTGCGCACCACGCTGGGGCGGCTCGCCACGCAGCTGGCGGCGCCCAGGCTGGCCGCTGACGGCAGGGCCCCGGTCACGGACCTCGGCCTCCTCGCCGTCGCGGCCAGGGCGGTGCACCGGCTCAATGCCGAGTCGGCCCTCGGCTACTTCGGTCCCGTCGCCGACCGGCCCGGCTTCACGCCCGCGCTCGCGCGCACGCTCGAGGAGCTGGCGATGAACCGGGTCACTGCGGAGAGGCTCCGCAGGCTGTCGCACGGCGGACCCGACCTGGCGCAGCTCGCCGAGGCGGTTGCTGCGGAGCTGGCGCGTGACGGCCTCGCCGATCGGGCCACGGTCTTTGCCGCGGCCGTCACCGCGGTGAACGAGGCGCGCGCGCCGCACCCGGTCGGCCTGCCGGTCGTTCTCCTCGACGTCCCGCTCGCGTGCGAGGCCGAGGAGGCGCTGGTCGCCGCGCTGGCGCACCGCGTTCCGGTCGTTCTCGCGACTGCCGCGGAGGGGGACGAGACCAGCATCTCGCGACTCCGGCGCGCCCTCGGCTGCGCCCCCGAGCGGCGGGCCGGCGGCGGAAGCGGATCGCTCGGCGCACTCCAGCGTCATCTCTTCGCCACCGACACGCCGATGGTGGAGCCTCTGGACGACGGGGTCCGGCTCACGGCGTGGCCCGGCGAGGCACGCGAGTGCGTCGAGATCGCCCGCCAGATCCAGGAGGAGGCGGCACACGGCACGCCCTTCGATCGCCTGGCGGTGTTGCTGCGCGCGCCGGGCGACTACATCGCGCATCTCGAGGAGGCCTTCGGGCGTGCCGCCATCCCCTTCTTTCTCGCTCGCGCCGCGAAGCGGCCCCATCCGGCCGGCCGGGCACTGCTGGCGCTGCTCGCCTGTGCGGCCGAAGGATTGTCTGCGCGCCGGTTCGCCGAGTACCTGTCGCTGGCGCAGGTCCCCGATCCTGATGCACCCCTCGATCCGGAGTCGTCGTGGACTCCGCCGGAGAACGACGTGGTCCCGCCGCCCGAGGAAGCCGAGGGGCCCGAGCTGGAGGAGCTGGTCGCGGATCCGGAAGCGGCGCCGGTCGTGGCGGGCGCCCTGCGGACGCCGGCGCGCTGGGAGCGGCTGCTCGTGGAGGCCGCCGTCATCGGAGGGCGGGAGCGCTGGGCGCGACGCCTTGCCGGTCTCGGGGCGGATCTCGGGCGCCGGAGGGCAGAGGTGGGCGACGAGGACGAGGCGCGCGCCAAGCGTCTCGACCAGGACATGCTGACCCTCGGTCACCTGCGTGCCTTCGCCCTCCCGCTGATCGACCGCCTCGCCGGCCTTCCCCAGTCCGGAAACTGGAGCGAGTGGCTGGAGCACTTGCGCGCGCTCGCCACCGCGGCGCTCCGCGAATCCCAGCCCGTCCTGCGCGCGCTGGCGGAGCTCGAGCCCATGGCGCCCGTCGGCCCCGTCGAGCTGGACGAGGTGCAGATCGTTCTCGGTCCCCGCCTCCGTGATCTGACCGAGCCGCCGCCGCGTCGGCGCTACGGTCGCGTGTTCATCGGCACGACGCGAGCGGCACGCGGCATGGCGTTCGACGTCGTCTTCGTTCCCGGCCTGGCCGAGAACGTCTTCCCCGGGAAGATACTGGAGGACCCGCTGCTGCTCGACGAGCAGCGGCGGGCGCTCGCATCACCGGCCCTGCTGATCGAGCCCGGACGCGCCGAAGCCGAGCGGCTCGAGCTCCGGCTGGCTGTGGGTGCGGCGCGCCGCCGGGTGTGGCTGTCGTACCCTCGTGTCGACGTCGAGAAAGCGCGTCCGCGCGTGCCCTCCTTCTATGCCCTCGAGGTGTTGAAGGCAGCCGAGGGCCGGCTGCCCGGACTCGACGCGCTCACACGCGGAGCCGAGCAGGCGGCAGGCGCCAGGCTCGGCTGGCCCGCGCCGGCAGATCCGCGCATCGCCATCGACGAGGCCGAGTACGATCTCGCGCTCCTGGCCCCGCTCCTGGAGGCCGACCCGGAGACGACCGCCGGCACCGCGTTCTACCTCCTCGGGGCGAACCCTCACCTGGCCCGCGCCCTTCGCGCACGAGGACGGCGCTGGCTGCGGAGCTGGAAGGCGGCCGATGGTCTCGTCGATCCCGACGAGCTCGCGCGCGCCGCGCTTGCGCGTCATCAGATGACCGAGCGAGCCTACTCGCCGACGGCGCTCCAGCTCTTCGCAGCCTGCCCGTACCGCTTCTTCCTCCAGGCGATCCAGAGGCTGGCGCCGCGCGAGGAGCCCGAGGCCATCGACGTGCTCGATCCGCTGACTCGCGGTGCGCTCTTCCACGACGTGCAGTTCGGGGTGCTGGGCAGGCTGCGCGACGCCGGGCTGCTGCCGGTGCGTCCCGCCGGCCTCGAGCAAGCGTTCGAGGTGCTCGACGCGGTGCTCGACGCCGAGGAGACACGGGCAAGCGAGCAGCTCGCGCCGGCCATCCCGCGAGTCTGGAAGAACGAGATCGACGGCCTGCGCGCCGATCTGCGCGAGTGGCTGCGGCGTTCGGCATCGGACGAGAGCGGCTGGGTCCCGGAGCGCTTCGAGCTCTCGTTCGGGCTGCCTCCTGGCGACCGCGAGCACCGCGACCCGTCGAGCGTGAGCGACGCCGTGCCGGTGAGCGGGCCGCTGGTGCTGCGCGGATCCATCGACCTGGTGGAGCGACGGGCGGACGGTTCCCTGCGGGTCACCGACCACAAGACCGGGAAGGTGCGCGCCAAAGAAGGGGTGATCGTGGGCGGTGGACAGGTCCTCCAGCCCTTGCTGTACGCGCTCGCCTGCCATCGCATCCTCGGTGAGCCGGTGGTCGCCGGGCGGCTCTACTACTGCACGGCCACGGGCGACTACGCCGAGCGTTCCGTGCCGCTCGATGCTGCGGCCCGCAAGGCCATCGAGGCGGTCGTCTGGACGGTGGACGACGCGCTGCACCAGGGCTTCCTGCCCGCGATGCCGGAGAGCGGAGGCTGCGAGTACTGCGACTACCGCCGGGTGTGCGGACCGTACGAGGAGATCCGCACGCAGCGGAAGGCCCGAACCAGGGTGGAGGCGCTGTTGAAGTTACGCGAAATGCCATAGATGCCGCCGCACTGCGGACCGTAACCCTCGACGAACAGCGCTGTTGGACCTGGGCATGAAGAAGACGATCCTGGCGACTGCGATCCTGGCACTGGTTGCCCTGGCCGCTCCTCGGCCCGCTGCTGCCGAGGTGTCCTTCTTCTTCGGACTCCCGGGCGTCTCGGTATACGGTGGGCCCCCGGTCGTCTACGCGCCGCCCGCGTACGCACCGCCGATCTACGCACCGCCGGTCTACTATGGTTACGGCCGCCCCTACTATGCCCCGGCGTACTACGGCCGCTACTACAGGGGCTGGGGACCGGGACGTGGATGGCACCGCGGCTGGTACAAGCACGGCTGGCACTGAGGTAGGGGAGTACCTCGCCAGCCAACCGCTCGGCCGTCCGCGGGGGCCGGGCACCAGGCTGGACAGCGAGGCCGGATCGCTCTAGCGTCCGGCCCGTGCCGCGTCGGAGCCGGAGTGGTTGGGCGCGCATGCTATGCGCGCTGTCGGCGCTCGGCCTTCTCGGAGGAACCGCGATGGGCTTCGAGCTGAAGAGCGCCGCATTCGCGGCGGGCGGAGACATCCCGAAGAAGCACACCTGTGACGGACCGGATGTTTCGCCAGCGCTCGAGTGGACGACACCGCCAGCCGGCACGAAGGCGCTGGCTCTCGTGTGCGAGGATCCCGACGCGCCCGCCGGGCTCTGGGTACACTGGGTGGTGTGGGGCATCCCGCCGGCGACGACGGCCTTGCCCGAGGGGATGAAGCGAGACGGCACGCTTTCCGACGGGAGCCGTCAGGGGCGGAACGACTTCGGAAAGCTCGGCCACAACGGGCCGTGCCCGCCGCCCGGAAAGGCGCACCGCTACTACTTCAAGCTCTACGCGCTCGACGGCGTCCCGCAGCTCGACCCCGGTGCGACGCGCGCGCAGCTGCTCGACGCGATGCGCGGCCACATCATCGGCGAGGCCGAGCTGATGGGCCGCTACGGCCGTTCCTGACGCCCGCACATGGGCGTCCAGCTGGCCGACCAGGCGAATCGCGACCGTATCCGCTACGACCTGACGACCACTCTCGTGGTCGAGGCGGCAGCCGGAACCGGGAAGACCACGGCGCTGGTGAACCGCATGGTCGAGGCGCTGGCGAGCGGGAGAGCGCGTCTCGACGAGATGGTCGCGGTCACGTTCACCGAGGCGGCGGCCGGAGAGCTGAAGCTCCGGCTGCGCGCCGCGATCGAGCACGACCGCCACGACGACAAGCGGTCGGTCGAGGAGCGCGGGCGGCTGAGCAGCGCGCTGCCCCAGCTCGAGGTCGCCCGGATCGGCACCATCCACGCGTTCTGTGCCGAGCTGCTCCGCGAGCGGCCGGTGGAGGCGCGGGTCGACCCCCAGTTCCAGGTCGCGCCCGAGGACGTCGCGCGGCGCCTGTTCGCGCGCGTCTTCGATCGCTGGTTCGAGCGCCAGCTCGCAGACCCCGGGCCTGGCGTGCGACGAGCACTGCGCCAGCAGGTGCGCGGGCGGCGATCGGAAGACGGGCCCCGGGCGCGCCTTCGCCGCGCCGGCTGGGAGCTGGTGCAATGGCGCGATTTCCCGGCGCGATGGCGCCGGGACCCGTTCGACCGCGACGCGGCCATCGACGCGCTGATGGAGACGCTCGCGGGGATCGGTCCGGCGCCGGCGATGGCCGACTACATCGACTACAGCGACCGCTCCGTACACGACATCGATCGTTTTCTCGCCGACGTCGCTCGCCGCGAGCAGCTCGCGGGCCGGGATCACGACGGCCTCGAGGCGGAGCTCCGCGACCTGGCCCGGGAACGGCACTGGCGATGGACGGGCTCCAGGTACGACCGCGATCCCGACCGTGCGGCACGGCGTGCGCGCCGCGCAGCCGCCAAGCAGCAGCTCGACGACTTCGTGCGGCGCTCGGGGGCCGACCTGGCTCCTCTCCTGCGCGACGATCTGTGGCCGCTGGTGGACGACTACGAGCGTCTGAAGGCCCGGGCCGGCTGCCTCGATTTCGTCGATCTGCTGTTGCGCGCACGTGACCTGGTGCGCGACGACGCGGGCGTGCGCCAGGGCCTGCAGGCGCGCTGGACGCACATCTTCATCGACGAGTTCCAGGACACCGATCCGCTGCAGGCGGAGCTGCTCCTGCTTCTCGCGGCCGCCGATCCCGCCGAGCGCGACTGGCGGTGCGTGCGTCCCGTGTCCGGGAAGCTCTTCCTGGTGGGCGACCCCAAGCAGTCGATCTATCGGTTCCGGCGCGCCGACGTCGCGCTGTACGAGGGCGTGAAGCGCCAGCTGGCCGGCGGCGGCGCCGCGGTCGTGCATCTGACGGCGAGCTTCCGCTCGGTGCCGGCCATCCAGGAGGCGGTGAACGCCGCGTTCGCTCCCGCCATGGCGGCCAGCACGTCGGGCACGCAGGCGGCCTACGTGCCCCTCGCGCCGTTCCGGGAGGCGCTGCCCGACCAGCCCGCGGTGATCGCGCTGCCCGTGCCGCAGCCCTTCGCGCCCTATGGCCGGATCACCGACTACCAGATCGAGCGCTCGCTGCCTGACGCCGTCGCCGGCTTCGTGGAGTGGCTGGTCACCAGCAGTGGATGGCGGGTGACCGAGTACGGCCGCGCGGACACGCGGGTCGCGCTCGAGAGCCGCCACGTGTGTCTGCTCTTCCGCCGGATGCGGTCGTGGAACCAGGACGTCACCAGGCGGTACGTGCGTGCCCTCGAGGCCCGCAATTTGCGGCACGTGCTGATCGGCGGCAGCTCGTTCCACGCTCGCGAGGAGGTGGAGGCCCTGCGCAACGCGCTCCTCGCCATCGAGCGGCCCGAGGACGAGCTGTCGCTGTTCGCGACGCTGCGCGGCCCGTTCCTCGCCTTCGACGACGGAACGCTGCTGGCCTGGCGCGAGCGCTATCGCTCCCTGCATCCGTTTCGTGCCCTTCCCGAGGAGCCTCCGCCACAGCTTGCGCCGGTCGCCGATGCGCTCGCCGTGCTCCGCGACCTGCACCGAAACCGCAATCACCGGCCCTTCGCGGACACCATCGCGCGATTCCTCGCCACGGCGCGCGCGCACGCGGGCCTCGCCATCTGGCCGACGGGCGAGCAGGCACTCGCCAACGTCGGTCGCCTGCTCGATCTCGCGCGCCGCGCCGAGCGTCAGGGCATCACGTCGTTCCGGGGGTTCGTCGAGCAGCTCGAGGCGGATGCCGACCGCGCCGAGGAGGGTGAAGCGCCGATCCTCGAGGACGGCACCGACGGCGTACGCATCATGACCGTCCATCGCGCGAAGGGGCTCGAGTTCCCGGTGGTGATCCTGGCCGATCCCACCGCCAACATCGCGCGCGCCGAGGCCGACCGTCACGTCGATCCCGACCGCCGGCTGTGCGCGCAGCGGCTGGTCGGCTCGGCGCCGCCGGAGCTGCTCGAGCACGAAGCGGAGCAGGTGGCCCGTGACGAGGAGGAGGGCGTGCGCACGCTCTACGTCGCGGCGACCCGGGCGCGTGACCTGCTGGTCGTGCCGGTGATGGCCGATGGACCCATCGAGGGCTGGGTCGCACCGCTCGCGCGCGCCGTCACTCCGCCGCGCGAGCGCGCACGCGCGCCCGTGTCGATCCGGCCGCCAGGTTGTCCCGAGCTGCGCGGCGAATGCGTCGCCGGGGTTCCGGCGGGCGCACGCCGCGACCCCAATCCGGTGCGCCCGGGCCTCCATCGCCCCGAGCTGGGCGCGCACGAGGTCGTCTGGTGGAGCCCGGACGAGCTGCGCCTGCAGGTCGACGAGGACGTCGGCCTGCGGCAGCTGAAGCTCCTCGCCGCCGACGAGCGCGGCGAGCGCTCGGAAACGGGCGTCCGGGCCCATGCCGCATGGCAGGAGGAGCGGGAGCGGGTGCGGGTGATCGCCGCGGAGCCGATGGTGCGCGTCGCCACGGCGACCGAGCACGCCGCGGCCTCGACCGGCGATGTCGACGTGCCGATCGAGGATGCGATGCTGCCCGGCATGCGCCCGCACGGGCGCCGCTTCGGCATCCTGGTGCACGGCGTGCTGGCCGAGGTCGATCTGGGCGCCGATCGAGGCGCCGTGGGGGCGGTCACGGCGCTCGTGGGACGGCTGCTCGGGGCGACATCGGACGAGGTCGTGGCCGCCACCGACGCGGTGGTGCACGCGCTCGCCCATCCCCTGCTCCGGCGCGCCGCCGCCGCGACGTCATGCCGGCGCGAGGCGGCCGTGCTCTTGAGGCTCGCCGACGGCACGCTCGTCGAGGGAGTCGCGGACGCCGCCTTCCTCGAGGCCGACGGCTCCTGGACGGTGATCGACTTCAAGACGGATCGTGAGCTCGGAGCGCGCCTGGCCGACTACCGGCGTCAGGTTGCGCTCTATGCCGAGGCCGTCGCGCGTGCGACCGGCCTGCCGGCCCGTGCGGTGCTCCTGCGCGTCTGAGCGCTCGGTTCCTTGACCCAGCCGCGAGCGCCTGGCAGCAGGACCGACGAGGGAGGACTCGTCATGCTGAAGCTGTACGGAGTGCCCGGCTCGCGCGCGATGCGCTCGCTCTGGATGCTGGAGGAGCTCGGAGTCCCCTACGAGAACGTGAAGGTGGACTTCATCACCGGCACGAAAACGCCGGAGTTCAAGAAGATCAACCCGAACGCACACATCCCCGCGCTGCAGGACGGCGACCTGGTGCTGTGGGAGTCACTCGCCATCAACCTCTACCTCGCCCGCAAGCACGACAAGGGCCTGTGGCCGAAGACCGTCGAGGACGAGGGACGTGCATACCAGTGGAGCATCTGGGCGATGACCGAGCTCGAGGAGCCGGTGCTGACGGCGCTGCTCAACCGGGTCTTCTTTCCTGCCGAGCAGCGCGACGCGAAGAAGGCCGACGACGCGGCCGCACGTTTCACCAAGCCGCTGGGTGTCCTCGACGCCGCGCTGCACGGTCGGGACTACCTTCTCGGCTCGCAGTTCACGGTGGCGGACCTGAATGTCGCGAGCGTCATGGGGTGGGCACCGATGGCCAAGCTCGACCTCTCTGCCGCGTCCAACGCGGCAGCGTGGCTCGCACGGTGCAGCAGCCGTCCGGCCCTCGCCCGAGCGCAGGGTCGCTGACCGGTAGGCCTGGGTCCGGGGGGCGACTTGCCAGGAAGCCCCTCCTCGGCGAAGCTCGCCGGAGCGGAGGGTCCGATGGCGAAGGCAATCTGGAACGGTGCCGTGCTCGCGGAGAGCCCGCGCACCGAGGTGGTCGAGGGCAACCACTACTTTCCTCCGGACGCGGTGCGACGGGAGCATCTGCGCGACAGCGCGACGCACACGACGTGTCCCTGGAAGGGAGTGGCCAGCTACTACGACGTGGTGGTCGACGGGCAGACGAATCGGGACGCGGCCTGGTACTATCCGGCCCCGAAGGAAGCGGCGAGCCAGATCAAGGACCACGTCGCGTTCTGGCACGGCGTACGCGTCGAGCCGTAACGGAGGGAGACACCGGCCATGGGCTTGCTGGACAGCTTGTTCGGAGGCGGGACGGGCGGCGTGGGCGTGGGCGATCAGGCGCCCGACTTCTCGCTGCCCGATCGTACGGGGAAGACGGTGCGGCTGAGCGAGTTCCACGGCCGCAAGGCGGTCGTTCTCTACTTCTATCCCAAGGACGACACGCCGGGCTGCACGAAAGAATCATGCGCGTTTCGCGACAGTTACGAGGCTTTCCAGGAAGCAGGGGCGGAGGTCATCGGTGTCAGCTCGGACACCGCCGAGTCGCACGGGCGCTTCGCGGCCAAGCATCGCCTGCCTTTCACCCTGCTGTCGGATCGGGGTGGGGAAGTCCGCCGGCGCTATGGCGTTCCGGCGACGCTCGGGTTGCTGGCCGGCCGGGTGACTTACGTCATCGACCGCGAGGGGACGGTACGCCACGTCTTCAACTCGCAGTTCCAGCCCTCCCAGCACATCGCCGAGGCGCTGGAGGCGTTGCGCCGCCTCGAACGCCCCGCCGCCGCGCAGTAGCCTCGAGGCCCGACGGCGCGACCGCCGGTCAGCCCACCGCCGCGCGGCGCGGGAGCTCGAGAGGCTCGTCGAGAGAGGCGACCTGCGGTCGCGGAAGCCGAGGGATGCGCTCGTTCCGACGATCGCGCAGGGTCTGCCTGACGGCAGTGGGCTCCAGGCCGAGCATCTCGCAGATTCGCAGGAACGAGAACGTCCAGCTCCGGTCGTTGCTGCGCAGCCAGCGTTCCGTCTCTCGCAGGATCTGCCGAGCCTTTGATGCCTGCGGTGGAGGTTTCGAATAGATGGCCACGGCATCTTCGAGGATCGCGGCCATCAGGCGCTGCTCCCCACCCCAGTCCCTCTCCCGACGCGAGAAGAACTGGACTGGCAGGACCGTGTGTGGTTCGAGCCGGTGGCCGAAGCGGTCCTCCGTCTGGCCTGAGAGTCCCTGCATACGTACCTCCCCTGCGCGTGCCTGCAGCCCCCATGCCAGCCGGTGACTGACCAGAAGCGACATCCGGCGAGGACTTTTCCGACCGGTTCCCGGACCGTTCGGCACCCGATTCTACAACCGGGAGCTCCCTCGCTCATCCCACTCCCTATCTGACAATCAAGGCTCCCCGGAACCTCGCGCAGCCGGGAGCGTCGGCGCGCACCGTCAGGGAAGCGATCGCGGACCGCCCAGCCCCCGGCTGAGAAGCCCGATGGCAAGGACGACGACGCCCAGCACCGCCAGGATCCAGCCGATGTGTGCCGACATCCCGGCGACGCCGCCGAACCCGAGGAGTGCGGCGACGAGCGCGATGATGAAGAATGTGATGGCCCAGCTCAGCATGTTCGTTTTCTCCCCGGTTGGTGGATTGCGACCTTTGGGCAGGATCGAGCAACGCGCGTGCCACGGACGCGACGTGTGGCCGCGCGCGCTAGACGGCGGGAGACAGGCCGAGGAGCGTACCCAGGCGGGCGATCAGCAACCCAGGCTCGAAGGGCTTCGCGATGAAGTCGTCGAACCCGAGATGCATGCAACGATCGCGGCTCTCGGGATCCGCGAAGCCAGTCATTGCCACCGCGGTCAGACGGCTGCCAGGCCGCGCCCGCACGATGCTGATGAGTTCGTAGCCGTCCGCGTGCGGCATGCCGATGTCGCTGACGAGCACCTGAGGACGCACCGAGTCGAGCAGCGGGAGGGCATCTGCCACCGAGCCCGCGGTGGTCACCCGCGCGCCGGCCTGCCCCAGCCGGAGCGCGACCGCCTCTCGCCAGTCGGCGTCGTCCTCCACCAGGAGGACCGAGACACCACGCAGATCGACCGCCGGCTCGTGGCCGGATGGTGGCGCAGTGCGCGGAACCTCCAGGCCGTCCCCTAGCGGGATGCGAATCGTGAAGGTTGCGCCCCTGCCGGGCCCTTTGCTGTCGGCCGCGACCGAACCCCGGTGGGCCTCGACGAGATGCCGCACGATGGCGAGGCCGAGCCCGAGGCCTCCGTGCTGGCGCGTCCGTGGATTCCGGGACTGCTGGAAGCGATCGAAGATCGCCGTCCGTAGCTCCGGGGGGAAGCCCTCCCCCGTGTCGGCCACCGTCAGCCGGGCCTCGCCATCCGTTGGCTCGAGCAGCACCCTGACGTGGCCGCCGGACGGCGTGAACTTGATCGCGTTGTCGACCAGGTTGCGAACCACCTGCTCGAGGCGGGCCTCGTCGCCGAGCACGACCAGGGGCCGGCCGGAGAGCTGGACGTCGAGGGTGACGCCCTTGGCGTCGGCGGCGGGCCGCAGCGCCTCGAGCGTTTCGCGAAGCTCGGCGGCGAGATCGACCGGAGCGACCTCGAGAGCGAGCTTCCCGGAGACGATGCGCGAGACGTCGAGGAGGTCGTTGATGAGCTGGGTCTGTGTACGGACGCTGCGCTCGAGGACGCCGATCGCCCGTGCGCGTGTCGGTGCGTCGTCGCCCCGGCGCTGCAGGATACCGACCCACGCGAGCATCGCCGAGAGCGGCGAGCGCAGCTCGTGCGACAGGGTGGCGAGGAAAGCGTCCTTGGCCTCGTTGGCCCGCGCCGCCTCGGCGCGCGCCTCCTCGAGCCCTTTCGACGTGCGCTCGGCCGCGAGGCGTGCGGCGTCGGCCCACGCGACCCGCCGTCTGTTCGCCTCGATCGCCTCGCGCTCGGTCACGTCGCGGAACACCAGCACGACCCCCATCAGCTCGCCGCCCGCGTCCCGGATCGGTGCGCCGCTGTCGTCGATCGGGACCTCGCGACCGTCCCGGGCGAGCAGCACCGTGTGGTTGGCCAGGCCGACCACGACGCCCTCGCGCAGCACGCGCGCGGCCGGGCTCTCGACCGTACGTCGGGTCTCCGCGTTGA
Source organism: uncultured delta proteobacterium (assembly GCA_963815115.1). Classification (GTDB taxonomy): domain Bacteria; phylum Desulfobacterota; class Binatia; order DP-6; family DP-6; genus CAVQLX01. Next base: position 529,119 of record CAWFFN010000012.1, read on the forward strand.
CGATCCGGAAGACCTCCGGAAGCTCCCGTCCCTGCGCATCCTGCCCGCGCCAGCCGGTCAGCGCCTCGGCGATCGGATTCATGAACACGATCAGTCCCCGCGGATCGGTGGCGATGACGGCATCGCCGATGCTCCGCAGCGTCACGCGGAGGCGCTGCTCGCTGGTGCGGCGCCGGAACTCGGCCGCGCGCGCGCGGCGCAGCAGAACGGCGAGCACGGATGCGGCGACCGCCATCAGGAGCAGGGCGGTGAGGCTTTCGAGCAGGATCAGGCGGGTGGCTCGCGCCGCCAGGTCGTCGCGACGGTCGATCCGCTCGCGCAGCAGACCACGCTCCTCGCCGGCGGCCTCGTTGAGAGATTTGCGGATCTGGTCCATCACGTCCTTCCCCATGCCCCCCCGGATGGTGGCAAGAGCCCCGGCGGCATCGCCCGACTGGCGCTGCGTCACCACCAGCCGCATCTCCTCGAGCTTGGCGGCGAGGAGCGGAGCCAGGGCATCGAGACGCGCCTGCTGCGACGGGTTGTCGGCGGTCGATCGACGCAGGTCGTCGACGGCACGCGGCAGATCGGCGGTCCCCCGCTCGTAGGGCTGCAGGTAGGCCGAATCGCCGGTGAGGACATAGCCACGCTGTCCGCTCTCGGCCTCGGTGACTCGTTGCAGCACGGTGGCGATCTGCTCGAGAACCCGGACCGTGTGACGAGCCAGATCGCCAGCCTCGAACGTCCGACGCTGCTCCCGGAGAGACGCCAGCCCGATGGCGAGCAGCAACGCAACGGCTGCCCCGAGGGCGGCAGCGACTCTGGGATCGAGCCCCCAGCGGCTCTCGGATTTCACGGGCGCCTGTGCGGGAGGTGGATGGGAAGTGCGATGGCGGCGACCGTGCCTCGCTGCCGGACGGGTGTCAACCTCCGAAGCGCGGTTTTGCTACCAGCCCTGGCAGTGCCATATGCGAGACGCTACACTCGCTGGAAACAGGCCGTCGGGTGAGGCAGCAGGGGGTGGGGTGAGCGCAGGCCGCATGAAGCGCGGTGATCCGGGGTCGCGAGGCGTCGAGGACCGTCGCATGATGCGTTGGCTGCGAACCGGGATCGTGCTGCTCGCGGTCTGCTCGCTCTTTGCCTGCGCCGCCCGCCCCCGGCCGCGCCCGCGGGCGCGGGTCGCGGCGCCCTCACGGTCCCTTCCCCCGAGCGGCGCGTTCGAGCCTGGCGATCGTGGCTGGGAGTACCTGAAGGCGAGGCTCGTCGCGGACGGCGTGCCCCGCGACCGGGTCGAGCGCGCCTTCGGCGATCCACGCATGAGGCCGTTCGACGGCCTTCCCATCTCCCCCTCGCGCAGCGGCGAGTCCCACTTCATGTACCGCAACTTTCTTCGCGAGGAAGGAACGCAGCTCGCGCGGGAGTGCCGCACCGAGCACGCGGTGGCCTTCGAGAGCGCCGAGCGCCGCTTCGGCGTCCCGGCCAGCGTGTGCGCCGCGATCATCTCGGTCGAGACCCACTGCGGACGCAACACGGGCCGCAGCGTGATCCTCTACCGGCTCGCGCGGCTCGCCATGGCCAACGAACCCCAGAACCTCGAGCGCAGCCTGCGGAGTTGTGACGGTGACCCGGGCGACGAGCAGCGGGTACGGGCGCGGGCGCGCTACCTCGAGGACACGTTCTACCCGGAGGTCCGGGCGACGTTCGAGATCGCGCGACGCATGGACATCGATCCGCTCTCCATCAAGGGCTCGGGCTCGGGTGCCTTCGGCTATCCGCAGTTCTTGCCCACCAGCTACCTGCGGCACGGCGTCGACGGGAATGGTGACGGGCGCGTGAGCCTCTACGATCCGGCGGACGCCGCCGCTTCGTGTGCCAACTACCTGGTCGGTCACGGCTGGCATCGCGGGATCACCTTCCAGGAGCAGCGCTCGGTGATCTGGACCTACAACCACTCCGATGCCTACATCGACACGGTGCTGACGCTCGCTCGTCGCATCGAGGAACCGGACGCCGCCTCGCTCGACTCACCCGATACCGCGCGCTGATCGCCGGGGATCTCCCCGGCGAAGATTCGAAGGGCCCGCGCGTGCCGCCCGCAGCTCCCGGTGTGCTACGTAGAAGAGGTGCCGCGCGGCCTCACCGCCTGCCTGCTCTCGATCGCTCTCGCCACGCCCGCCGCGGCGCGCTGCCCCGACTACTCGAAGCTCAAGAACGCCTACTTCGGCGACCTGCATTCCCACACCTCGTACTCGCTCGACGCCTTCAACTTCGGCACCCGGGCCGACCCTGCCCAGGCGTACGCGTTCGCCACGGGCGCTGCGGTGGACCTGACCCAGGGCTACGACGCGCGCGCCGGCGAGGTTCCTGGCCCGTTCGGGGTCACGATCAACTTCAGCGGGGGACGGCTCGACTTCGGCGCCGTCACCGACCACAGCGAGTGGCTCGCGACCGACTACGGCTGCACGGTCGACGCCTCGAGCCCGTCCTGGGGGTCGCCCTACTGCGCGACGCTCCGCGCCCTCGAGGTGCCCGCGACCGGCCAGGAGCCCTGCCTCGGCTTCGCCGACCACCGTGGTAGCGGCTGCATGGCCGAGCAGACGACGGCCTGGGGGGCGGAGAGGCGGGCGACCGAGGCGGCCAACGACCCGTGCCGGTTCACGTCCTTCCACGCCTACGAGTGGACGTTCGGCCAGGGAGTGTTCAGGCGGCTCCTTCCAGCCACCCTGCACAAGAACGTCATCTTCAGGAACGCCAACGTGCCGTCCGTGCCGCTGGACTCGGTCAACTATCCGACCAGCCCGGCGCTCTGGGCAGCCCTCGCCGAGCAGTGCAACGACCGCAATGGCTGCGAGGCGCTCACCATACCGCACAACATGAACCAGAGCGCGGGGCTCGCCTTCGACGTCAACGGATACACGGCGACCGATTTGAACCACATGATGAAGTTCCAGCGGCTGGCCGAGATCCACCAGCAGAAGGGGAACAGCGAGTGCAGCACCGATGCGCTCGACGGCGGTGCCGCCGTGGCATGCGACTTCGAGATGGCTCCGCTCCTCGACCCGGCCGACGCCCGCGGATTTGCGCGATCCGGGCTCGAGGAGGGCATCGCAAGCTTCGCCGCGCGGGGCTACGACCCCCAGCAATTCGGCTTCGTCGGCAGCACCGACACCCACGACGCCACCATGGGCAACGTCGGTTCGCGCACCTGGCCGGGCAGTCTGGGCGCGATCGACAACACGCCGGTGCGGCGACTCCAGTGGAGTCCGCTCACGGTCAACCCGGGCGGCATGACCGGCATCTGGGCCGAGGAGAACACGCGCGACGCCCTGTGGGCGGCGCTCGAGCGTCGCGAGACCTTCGCGACCAGCGGCCCGAAGATCCGGGTCCGCTTCTACGAGTACACCGGACCGGAGAACCCCTGTGCCGATCCGCGCTTCCCGCTGCGGATCGTGAAGCGCGGTGGGGTGCCGATGGGCGGCACGATGGCGTACCGTGGCAGGGCGCCGAGCTTCGTCGTCTACGCGTTGCAGGACGAGACGCCGCTCGAGTCGGTGGACCTCGTGAAGGCCAGCGTGGCGCACGGACACGCCGAGGAGAGGGTGTTCCCGCTTCCCTTGGGTGACGCGCCCTACTGCGTGACCTGGGCCGATCCCGCCTTCGGTCCGGCCGAGCCCGCCTTCTACTACGCGCGTGTGAAGGAGCGGCCCACCTGGCGCTGGTCGCACTACGACTGCGAGCGCCTGCGAGCGAGCGACCCGGACGGCTGGCGGAGGGTCGCGCCGGGCTGTGCCTCGGACGACCCGTCGAAGGGCGGGCTCGACTCGATGGTGCAGCAGCGAGCCTGGACGTCGTCGATCTGGTACCTCCCCGGTGGTCCGGTGACCGTGCAGGCGACGGCGCTCACGCTGCGTGACGACACGGCGGCAGGGCAGCCGTCGAAGCGGCACTTCGTCTTCAGGTCGCGAACCCGCCGCGACGCCAGCGACCACCGGATCGCGGTCCCGAGGCCCGGCAGCATCGGAGATCCGACCGTGAGCGGCATCGGGGGCGGCGGCACGCTCACCGTGTTCAATCCCGAGAGCGGCGAGACCTTCACCGCCGCCCTCCCGGCCGCCGGATGGAAGCTCCGCGGGAGGGGGCGCTACGTCTTCGACGATCCGGGCGGTGCGGTCCGCAAGGTCGTCGTCTCCCGCGATCGCCTGTCGGTGACGGGCGGCGGCAGCGCCTTCGGATACAGTCTCGACGAGCCACGGCAGGGCGCCCTCGCCCTGCGGCTGCAGCTCGGCACTGCTCAGCCATGGTGCAGCGAGGCGCCGCCGACGACCGCCCGGAACGACTCGGTCGACCGGTTCATGGGCCGGCCCCGGACTCCGCCACCGGATCAATGTCCCGTCGTCGACCCGGTGCCGTCGGCGAGCCGCCGCTAGAGGTCATTCACGACATGGCGGCACGCGACCCTGCAAAACCTACACTCTGCATGTCCCGCGGAGCGACCGCACAAGCCACGCGGCCCACTCGCCGGGCCCACTTCTTGCACACCTGCAGTATCGGGAGGAACGAAGGATGACCGCAGCGCGTGCGACCTATCAGCCCAGGAAGTTCGGCCTGAGCGGCCTGAAGGGGATCTCGGACAAGACGCTCGAGATGCACTTCAAGCTCTACGAGGGCTACGTGCAGCAGACCAACGTCCTCAACGAGCAGATCGCGGAGATCCTGAAGGACGGCAAGATCGACCAGGACGAGATGCCGGCCTACTCGGAGATCACGCGGCGCCTCGGCTTCGAGTACAACGGCATGGTCCTGCACGAGTACTACTTCGAGAACCTCAAGCGGGGAGCGGATCCCGAGCCCGACACGATCTCGGACTTCCGGCGCGTGTGCGCCGAGAGCTTCGGAAGCTGGGAGACGTGGAAGACGGACTTCGTCGGCGTCGGCAAGATGCGAGGCGTCGGCTGGGCCATCTGCTACCAGGATCCGCACACCGGGCGGGTGTCGAATCACTGGATCACGCTGCACGAGGTCGGCAACGTGAGCGGCTTCCACCCGCTCCTCGTGATGGACGTCTGGGAGCACGCCTTCCTGCTCGACTACCCCCCGGCGCAGCGCCCGAAGTACATCGAGGCGTTCCTCGCGAACGTCGACTGGGAGGCGGTGGAGCAGCGACTCACCGCCGCCTGAGACGTCACGAGCCCCGAGCGCGCAATCCGCGGTAGCGCTGGATGAGGGCGCGCGTCGATCCGTCGTGATGCGACAGGTCGGGCGCGCCGCTCGCCTGCAGCTCGGGAATGATGCGCTTCGCGAGCACCTTGCCCAGCTCGACGCCCCACTGATCGAAGGAGTCGATGCCCCAGACCGTCCCCTGCGTGAAGACGCTGTGCTCGTAGAGCGCGACCAGCGTTCCCAGGATCGCCGGCGTGAGGGTCTCGGCGAGAATGACGCTCGAGGGCCGGTTGCCGTCGAACACGCGGTGCGGGACCAGCCAGTCGGGCGTGCCCTCGGCGCGCACCTCCTCCGCGGTCTTCCCGAAGGCGAGCGCCTCGGCCTGCGCGAACACGTTGGAGACCAGCAGGTCGTGATGGGTTCCGAGCGGATTCAGCGACCGGCAGAAGCCGATGAAGTCGCACGGGATGAGCTTCGTCCCCTGATGGATCAGCTGGTAGAACGAGTGCTGCCCGTTCGTGCCCGGCTCGCCCCAGAAGATCGGCCCGGTCTCGCACCCGACCGGCGTGCCGTCGAGCCGCACGTGCTTGCCGTTCGACTCCATGGTGAGCTGCTGGAGATACGCCGGGAAGCGTTTCAGGTACTGGTCGTAGGGTAGGACGGCGACGGTCTGCGACCCGAAGAAGTTGTTGTACCAGACGGCGAGCAGCCCCATCAGCACGGGGAGGTTGCGATCGAAGGGCGCCGTGCGGAAGTGCTCGTCCATGGCGTGGAAGCCGGCCAGCATCTCGCGGAAGTGCTCGGGCCCGACGGCGAGCATGGTGGAGAGCCCGATGGCCGAGTCCATGGAGTAGCGGCCGCCGACCCAGTCCCAGAAGCCGAACATGTTCGCGGTGTCGATGCCGAACTTCGTCACCTCCTCGGCGTTCGTCGACACGGCGACGAAGTGCTTCGCCACCGCCCGCTCGTCGCGCAGGGCCGCCAGGCTCCATTCGCGCGCGCTCCGCGCGTTGGTCATCGTCTCGAGCGTGGTGAAGGTCTTGGAGGAGACGACGAACAGCGTCTCCGCCGGATCGAGGTCGCGCGTCGCCTCGGCGAAGTCGGTGCCGTCCACGTTGGAGACGAAGCGAAAGGTCGTCTCCCGGGCGGAGTAGTGACGCAGGGCCTCGTAGGCCATGACCGGGCCGAGGTCCGATCCGCCGATGCCGATGTTGATCACGTTGCGGATGCGCTTGCCGGTGTGCCCGGTCCACGCGCCTCCGCGAACGCGGGTGGCGAAGTCCGTCATCCGATCGAGCACGGCGTGGACCTCGGGCACCACGTCCTTGCCGTCGACCTCGATCCGCTCGCCCCGGGGCGCCCGCAGGGCCACGTGCAGGACGGCGCGCTCCTCGGTGACGTTGATCTTCTCGCCGCGGAACATGGCGTCGATCCGGGCTCTCAGCTCCGACTCCTCGGCGAGACGGACGAGCAACCGGACGGTCTCTTCGCTCACCCGGTGCTTCGAGTAGTCGAGATAGAGCCCGCACGCCTCGACCGCGAAGCGTTCCCCGCGGCGCGCATCGTCGGCGAAGAGCTTTCGCAGGTGCACGTCACGGAGGGCAGCGTGGTGCGCTTCGAGCGCCTTCCAGGCCGGGCGCTCGGTGACAGGAGTGGCCATCGGGACCTCCGCCGCCGTGCCTCAGCCGGCCTTCTTGAGCGCTTCGCCCTTCGTCGCGATCACGCCGAGGAGCTCCTTCCACGACTTGACGAACGCCTCGGCGCCCTCCTTCTGGAGCTGCGCGGCGAGCGCCTCGTGGTCGATGCCGGCCGCGGCGAACCGCTCGAGCACCTGCTCGGCATCACCGCCGTCGCGCGCGAGGATGTGCTTCACCTCACCGTGCTCCGCGAAGGCGCGCAGGGTCTCCTCGGGCATGGTGTTCACGGTGTGGGGCGCGGCGAGGGTCTCGACGTAGAGGACGTCGGAGGCCTCGGGATCCTTCGTCCCCGTGCTCGCCCAGAGCAGCCGCTGGGGGCGGGCGCCGGCGTTCGCCAGGCGCTCCCAGCGCGGCGAGTCGAGGAGCTCGCGGTACGAACGATAGGTACGGCGGGCGATCGCGATGCCCAACTGGTCGCGCAGCTCGGGCGGCGTCTTGCCCATCACCGCCTTGTCCCAGCGGCTGATGAAGACCGAGGCGACCGAGCCCACGTCGAGCGGAAGGCCGGCGTCGAGGCGGCGTTCGAGGCCGCGGATGTAGGCCTCGGCGGCGGGGACGTAGTGCTCGCGCGAGAACAGCAGGGTCACGTTGATCGGGACGCCGGCGAAGATCGCCTCCTCGATGGCGGGCAGCCCTTCGGGTGTACCGGGGATCTTGATGAACAGGTTCGGCTTGCCGGCCTGACCGTGGAGCGTCTTGGCGGCGGTGATGGTGCTCGCGGTGTCGTACGCGAGCAGGGGAGAGACCTCGAGCGACACCCAGCCGTCGACGCCGTCGGTGCGCTCGTGAACCGGCCGGAAGAGATCCGCGGCCTGCGACAGATCCTGCAGCGCGAGCTCGAAGAACAGGCTCTCGCCCGATTTGCCCGCGCTCATCATCTGCCGGAGGGCGTCGTCGTAGTCGGCGCTGCCCTTGATCGCCTGATCGAAGATGGTGGGATTCGAGGTGAGCCCCGTCACCGAGAGCTCGTCGCGGTAGTGGCGGAGCGTCCCGCTGGTGAGGAGCTTGCGCGTGATGTTGTCGAGCCACAGGCTCTGACCGAGCTCGTGCAGTCGCTGCGTCGGTTTCATGGTTCCTCCCTGATCACACCGCGGTCGGCGACGGGTCGTCCCAGCGGCCGATGCCCGCGATGAGGTGTTCGGCTTCGGGCGGTCCCCACGTGCCGGGCGCGTACTCCCGGACCGGGGTGACCTTGCCCAGGATCGGGTCCACGATGCGCCACGACTCCTCGACCGCGTCCTCGCGGGAGAAGAGGGTGGCGTCACCGCGCGCGGCGTCGCCCAGCAGCCGCTCGTACGGCTCCATGTCGTCCGCCGTCTGCTTGTGGTTGGCGATCAGCTCGACGTACTCGGTGCGATCGCTCCGGCCCGGCGCCTTGACGCGCGTGCCGAGCCCGATGACCACCTCGGGGCTGAGCCGGAAGCGGTAGTGATTGCCGTGGTCGGGATCGACGTCGAAGAAGGCCGGTGGCCCCTTCAGCTCGACCATGACCTCGGTGGCCGTCACCGGGAGCGACTTCCCCGCCCGGACGAAGACCGGGATACCGCCCCAGCGCCAGTTCTCGATGTTGAAGCGCACCGCCGCGAAGGTCTCGACCTCGGAGTCCTTGGCCACCCCCGGTTCGTCACGATAGCCGCGGAACTGTCCCCGCACGATGTCCTCGGGACGAAGCGTGCGCACCGATTTGAGGAGCTTCGCTCGCTCGTCGCGGATGCACTCGGTGGTCAGGGCGGCGGGCGGCTCGCAGGTGAGGAGCGCGACGACCTGGAGCAGGTGGTTCTGGATCACGTCACGGATGGCGCCCGCCTCCTCGTAGAACTTCCCGCGTCCGGCGACGCCGAAGTTCTCGGCCATGGTGACCTCGATGTTCTGTACGTAGCGCCGGTTCCAGATCGGCTCGAGGAAGGAGTTCGCGAAGCGGAAGGTGACGATGTTGTTGACGGCTTCCTTGCCGAGGTAGTGATCGATGCGAAAGATCGCGCTCTCGGGGAAGCCGGAATGCAGGACCCGGTTGAGGTCCTGCGCGGACGCGAGGTCGTGCCCGAACGGCTTCTCGATGACCACGCGCGCCCCCTGGCCGCTGCCCGACTTGGAGAGCTGCTCGACCACGGTCTCGAACATGCTCGGGGGAATGGCCAGGTAGTGCAAGGGATGCTTGGCGTCGCCCAGCGCCTGGCGCAGCGTCGTGAAGGTGGAGGGGTCGCCGTAGTCCCCGTCGATGTAGCGCAGGAGCCCGGTGAGCTTGCGGAAGGCGTCCGCATCGACGCCGCCGCCGAACTTCTCGAGGCTGTCGCGCGCGCGCGCCTTCAGCTTCTCCAGGTCCCACCCGGCCTTGGCCACGCCGATGACCGGCATGTCCAGCGTACCGCGCCGGATCATCGCCTGCAGCGCCGGGAAGATCTTCTTGTGGGCCAGGTCGCCGGTGGCGCCGAAGAAGACGAGCGCGTCGGAGTCGTCCGCCATCGGTCTAGCCCGCCTTCTTCTCGAGGTGACCGCCGAACCCCAGCCGCATCGCCGACTGGATCTTCTCCGCGAAGTCGGCTTCGCCGCGCGAAGCGAAGCGGCCGTAGAGCGCCGCGCTCAGCACCGGCGCGGGCACCGACTCGTCGATCGCCGCCATGATGGTCCAGCGGCCCTCGCCGGAGTCGGAGACGCGGCCCGAGAACTCCGCGAGGTGCGGGCTCTTCGCCAGCGCGCCGGCCGACAGGTCGAGGAGCCACGAGGCGATCACGCTCCCGCGCCGCCACACCTCGGCGATCTCGGCCAGGTCGAGATCATACTGGTAGTGCTCGGGGTTGCGCAGCGGGGTGGTCTCGGCGTCGACGTCGCGGCGCTGCTTCCCGGCGTTGGCTTGATGCAGGATGTTCAGACCCTCGGCATATGCCGCCATGAGCCCGTACTCGATTCCATTGTGCACCATCTTGACGAAGTGCCCAGCCCCCGACGGCCCGCAGTGCAGGTAGCCCTGGTCGGCGGTTCCCTTGCTCGTCCGGCCGGGCGTGGCGGGCGCCGCGTCCTTGCCGGGCGCGAGCGCCGCCAGGATGGGGTCGAGACGCTTCACTGCCGCCGGGTCGCCGCCGATCATCTGGCAGTAGCCGCGCTCCAGGCCCCACACGCCGCCGCTCGTCCCCACGTCGACGTAGTGGAGCCCCTTCGGGGCCAGCTCCTTCGCGCGCCGGATGTCGTCGTGGTAGTAGGAGTTGCCGCCGTCGACGACGCAGTCGTCACGCTCGAGCAGCGGCACGAGCTGCGCCAGCGTCTGGTCGACGATCGCCGCCGGGACCATCAGCCAGACGGCGCGCGGCTTGTCGAGCTTGCCGACGAGGTCCTCGAGCGACGTCGCGCCGACCGCTCCCTCCTTCACGAGGGCCTGGATGGCCTCGGGATGCACGTCGTAGACGACGCACTTGTGCCCGGCGCGCATCACGCGCAGGACCATGTTCGCGCCCATTCGCCCCAGTCCGATCATGCCGAGCTGCATCGACGAATCTCCTTCTCGACTCCGGCTCACCACCAGTAGGGACCCCAGAGTCCCCAGTCCATGGCGGCGTCCGCGTTCATCTGCGCGGTCACCATCTGCTCCTGCGCGACCTTCTGCTGCACTTGGAGCTGGCGGAAGCGCTGGTAGGCCCCCTCGTCGCCGACGTAGAGGCACTGGCACCCCTTCGGGTCCGCGAAAACGTACAGCAACTTGCCGTCGGAGGCCCGGGTGTGCGGCACGAGCTTGAGCGGGGTCAGCGTCTGCAAGTGCGCCACCCTGCTGGCGGTGTCGGCCGGCTTCATCTGGAAGCCCGCGGCGGCCAGGAGATTCTCCTTTTGCTTCGCCTGCTCCTCCCTCATGGCGGCGCAGCCGCCGAACGCGACGATCAGGGCGATGGCCACGACGTACCTCGTCATCTCCCGCATGCAGGAACCCTCCAGTGGTGAGATGCTCAGCCAGCGCGAGCGATAGCCCGTGGCGACGCTCGTGACAAGGTCGGGGTCCACCAGCGAGATGGGGCCGCCGGCCGCGCCCCGGGCCGCCCCTTGCTACCATCGGACGCCTTGTGCGCGCCCGGCGAGCGCCGTAACTGGAGGCTGGAATGCGCGTTGCCCTGCTCGCGGCGTGGCTCGCGATGGCTCGACTGGTCTCCGCCGCCTGTCTCGACGACTGCCTGCGGCTCTACGGCGGCGCGGGCGAGGACTACGCCGCATGCGTGGAGGATTGCGGCGTGTGCGGCAACGGCGACGTGGAGGGTGACGAGGAGTGCGACGACGGCAACGTGGCGGGCGGCGACTGCTGCGATGCGACCTGTCGCCTCGAGCCCGCGGGAAGCCCGTGCGACGATGACGACGACGACCTCTGCACCGGCGGCACGTGTGACGGCGACGGCGAGTGCGATTCCGGCGAGGAGCCGGCCACCGGCTGCCACGAGCCCGTCCGTGCGGGACGAGCGTCGCTGGTGATGCGCGACCTCGACGACGACTCGAAGGACCTGCTCGACTGGAAGTGGCGGGGCGGCACCGGCACGGCCGACTTCGGCGATCCGTTCGCCACGACGACCTACGCGCTCTGCCTGTACGACGACACCGGTCTGCTGGCGAGCGTGACGGTACCCGGGGGCGACGCGTGCCACGGCCACCCGTGCTGGACGGAGAAGCCGGATGACTTCCACTTCCGCGACCGCGCGCGCGCGCCGGACGGAGCCGCGCAGGTGACCCTGCGGCAGTCCAGGCGCGCCGGCCGGGCGAGGATCCGCTTCGAGGCGGAGGGCGAGAATCTCGAGCTGCCCGATCTGAGCGCGCTCGAGTCGCCCCTGACGGTGCAGCTCCGACGCAGCGACAGCCCGGTGTGCTGGAGCGCGCAGTATACCTTCCCGCCGCGGAATCCGGCGGACACGACGCACTTCAAGGATCGTTCCGATCCCGGCGCGCGGACCACGTCCACCAGCACCAGCACGACCACCACCACCAGCGCTGCGGGCGCCGGATCATCGACCACCTCGAGCACGCTCCCGGGGGCCACCGTCGAGGTCACCGTGCTCGACGCCTTCTCGTCGCCGGTCGAGGACGCCGAGGTCACGCTGACCTACGCGGACCAGAGCTCGCTGTCCGACCTCACCGATGCGGCCGGCGTCACGCGGTTCACCGGCCAGCCGATCGGCGTCCCGGCAACGGTGTCGGTCGAGGACGACGACGGCCGGGAAGGGGATGTGACCTCGCCTGGCTTCCAGGCCGGGACCAACCAGGTCACGGTGACCGTGCGCTAGCCCGCTCAGGGGGCCGGGTGGGGCGCGCCCGGGTCGCCGGCGAGGTGCTCGAGGGACTTCTGCTCGGCGTCCTCGGCGAGGACGGCCGCGGTCAGCCCGGCGACGATCATCATCGCCGCCGCGACGTTGGTGCCAGTGAACAGCGCGGGCCGGCTTCCGCTCTCGACGATCGCTCCGAAGATCACCGGAGCGGCGATGCTCGCACCGGCGGCGACCGAGAAGAAGAGCGCGATGGCGATGCCCCGGATCTCGACGGGGAAGAGCTCGCTCACGGTCAGGTACGCCGAGCTGGCGGCGGACGATGCGACGAAGAACACCGCGCACCAGGCGAGCGTCTGGGTCGTCGCCGTGAGCCACCCGTTGACGAACGCCCAGCCGGTGAGCGTCAGCAGGACGCCGGAGAGGACGTAGGTGGTCGAGATCATCACGCGGCGCCCCACCGTGTCGAAGAGCCGGCCCAGGAGCGCAGGGCCGAGGAAGTTCCCGATGGCGAACGGGATCAGGTAGAGCCCGATCCGATCGGGGGGCACGCCGTAGAATCGGTGGAGCACCAGGCCGTAGCTGAAGAAGATCGCGTTGTAGAAGAACGCCTGGGCCACCATGAGGACCAGCCCGAGCGCGGCCCGGCGGCGATGGCGCGAGAGGACCATGTGCGCGACGTAGCGGAAGCCGACCGCGCCGCTGACGCGGACCCGCACCGGGGGCGGCTCGGGCTCCGGCGTCTCCGGACCTCGCACGACCTCCTCGATCTGCGTGGCCAGGGCGTCGGCCTCCGCGACCCGGCCGTGCATCACGAGCCAGCGCGGGCTCTCCGTGACGTCCCGGCGGACGCGCAGGATCGCCAGGCCGAGGATGGCGCCGAGCCCGAAGATGAGTCGCCAGCCGATGGCATGCGGCAGCAGCGCTTCGTTCAGTAGCACCACGGTGAGCGCGGCGCCCATCGCGACGCCGAGCCAGTAGCTGCCGTTCACCACCAGGTCCACGTGGCCGCGCACGCGGGCGGGCACCAACTCGTCGATGGCGGAGTTGATGGCGGCGTACTCCCCGCCGATGCCGGCGCCGGCGAAGAAGCGACAGACGGCGAAGAAGAGAAGGTCGGGTGAGGCGCCGGTCAGGGCCGTCGCGACCAGGTAGAGTCCGATCGTGACCAGGAAGAGGCGCTTGCGCCCGTAGCGGTCGGTGAGGTGACCGAAGATCAGCGCGCCCGCGACCTCGCCGGCCAGGTAGCAGCCGTTCGCGATCCCCACCTGACCCTCGGTGAGCCCGAGGGTGTCCGGCTTGGTCAGCACGGGTCCGGCGGCGCTGATCAGCGTCGCCTCGAGCCCGTCGAGCGTCCAGGTGATGCCGAGCGCCAGGATGACCCGCCGATGCCACGCCGACCACGGCAGGCGGTCGAGGCGTGGCGGAACCGTGGTGCTGACGATGGTGCCGACGGGCAGTTCTTCCATCCGGGCTCGGCAGCCTTAGCCGAAGACGGGCGGGACTACCACGCGCAGAGTCACGCATCCGGCGTCGGGAGCCGTGCGCGCCGATCCAGAACAACCTGCAGTGCTGCGCGCCGTCGTCGCGGTGATGCGGGAACCGTATCTGCTGCGCCTCGGCGATTCCGGGCTCGCTGCGGAGCTGCGTCCCGGGCTTCCTGTGCATCCACTGATGGGGTCAGGGAAGCCGTCAGCTTCCGAGCAGGTGGACCAGCTTCCGCCGCCGTACCTTGCGCGCGGCCCGGGCGTCGGCGGTCAACCAGACGCCGTCACCCATCGCCGCCGCGGCGAGGTAGATGGCGTCATATCCGGTGACCCCCCAGTCGCAGGCGAAGCGGCCGCTGTAGCGAGCACGTCGTGACCGTTCCCGATGCGGACCAGGCCGAGAGATCGATCAGCGCCAGCGCCACGCTCACCTGATCGCCTGTGGCTCCCGGCAGGCGGGCGAGCACGAGGGATACGGACGCGTCGAGGACGATCACGCGCGACCGGTGCGTAGATCACGGAGCAGATCGAGCGTGGTCCGCCTCTTCGGCGCCGTGAACTCAGCGGCCTTGATCCGAGCGACGATGGCAAGGCGGCGCTCGTCGGTGTCGCGCTCCGCAAAGCGCTCCCGGTAGTCGTGCAGGGAGATCAGGACAGCCGCGGGCTGCCGGCCGCGCTGGACCAGGATCGGCGCACCGCCACGTTCCAGTCGCCGTAGCACCCGACCGAGCGACTGGCGCAGCTCGAGGGCGTTCACGGACTTCATAAGCCTGACATAGGGCTTGCACACAGCCGGGTGTCAACGTGCTGTCAGCCAGGCGGCGGCCCCGGAAACTGCGGCAGGTCATCGTCGATGTCGAACCACGACGCCTTCGAGTCGACGAAGATGTGTCGTTCGGGCCGGACGCCGGGATCGTCGTCGAGCGCGCCCATCGGGACGACCGCGATGTTCCGCTCGCGATCGAAGCGCGGCAGCTTCGAGCCGCAGCGACGGCAGAAGACGCTCGAGAAGAACCGAGCCTCCGGGACCTTGTACGACTCGAGCAGCTCCTCGCCGGCGGTGATGCGCACGCCGTCGAAGCTGGTGAAGAGGTTCGACCCGTGGGCGGCGCCGCGCGCCTTGCGGCAGCGCTGGCAGTGACAGTTCTGGACGCGCAGCGGCTCGCCCTCGATGACGAAGGTGACCCCGCCGCAGAGGCAGCTCCCGCGCGGCTTGCCGGTGGCGCCGGCGCGGGGAGGGATGTCGGGCAGCACTGCGGTGTCGACGCCCGGGGGGTAGGCCTCCCAGGTCGGCAGCCCCGGCGGGATGTCGTACCAGGGCGCCTTCGAGCCGACGAAGATGTGTCCCATCGGCCGGATGCCGGGATCGTCGTCGAGCGCGCCCGCAGGCAGGAAGAGCTTGCCCTCCCACGGCTTCGTGTCGTCCGGAACGGGAGAGCCGCACCGCCCGCAGAAGGCGCGCGAGAGGCTCGGCGACGACTCGTAGCGCGCGATCCGGTCGCGACCCCGGGTGAAGCGGAAGTCGGCGGCGTCGCACATGACCTCGGTCGAGAACGCCGACCCGTGCGCCTTGCGGCAGCGGGAGCAATGGCAATGGGACATGAACTCGAGCGGCCCGGCGTTCTCCCACGCCACGTCGCCGCAGAGACAGCTGCCGTGAACCGTCACGATGCCCCTCCTTCCCGTGTGCGAACCTCGACGCGGCCGTCCGGATGGCCGACCAGCACGCGTTCGGCCGTGCCGAGGAAGAGTCCCGTGTCGACCACGCCGGGGATGGCGAGGATCGCGGTCTCGAGCTTCCGCGCCGCCGCGCCGTCGGCGAGCGCCTCGCGTGGCGCGCAGTCGAGGGTGAAGTTGCCGTTGTCGGTGCAGAACGGGGCGCCGTCGGCTCCGGGGCGAACGGTCGGCGTGAGCCCGAGCGCCCGCAGCTCGCGGGACACCAGACCGCGCGCCAGCGGAATCACCTCGACGGGGATGCGGCCGCGCTGTCCGAGTCGCTCGACGAGCTTCTCGGGACCCACCAGGATGACCTGCCGTCGCGACGCCGCCGCGACGATGCGCTCGCGCACCAGCGCGCCGCCCCATCCCTTCACCAGGTCGAGGTTGGGCGCCACCTCGTCGGCGCCGTCGACGGTGAGGTCGAGAATCACGTTCTCGTCGAGATCGATCATCGCGATGCCGAGGGCCTCGGCCTGCCTCGCCGTGGCCTCCGAGGTCGCTGCACCGACGACGCGCAGGCCCTGACGCACGCGGGCGCCCAGCTCGTCCACGAACGCCGCGGCGGCCCGGCCCGTGCCGAGACCCACCTTGGCGCCGTCGGTCACCATCGCGGCGGCCTGGCGAGCGACGGCGAGCACGGCGGGGTCCGGCGTCGCGGCTGGCGGCATGCGGTTCTCTTTAGCCTGCCTGCAGAGCCAGTACAGCCTCTCGAAACACCCGGCCGCCCGGCTCGGCGGGCTGGGCTGCTCCTCCAGAGCGGCGCCGGTGGTGGGGTTGCACGCTTCGAACGCTGCGCCACGCCGGCCACCACCGCGAGTTCCGTTGCTCCCGCGTACGCGCGCTTCTGCGCTTGCCAGTGAGGGCCGTATCGACGCAAGGAGGTCCGCGCGGGTCGAGTCTCTGCCGAAGAGGTGCCGCGGCCGCTACCGCGCCCACAGGATCTGCGCCGCCTCCAGCGGCACAATCGCCCCGGGGTGGTCCGGAATCACCCGCGGCGTCCAGTCGCTCGCCGGTCGCGTCGCGGCGATGCGAGCGGTGAACACGTAGCCGTTTGCGTTTCCCTCGATACGACCCGCCCGCGTCATCGCGACCAGCTCGGGCGGCCCGCCGTTGCGGCCGTCGGCGTACAGCTCGACGCGTACGGCGTCCGGGGGCAGCGTCCCGAGCTGCACGCCGACGCGATAGACGTGCGAGTCGCCGTCGCGCTCGACGTGCGTCTCGCCGTAGCGGACGCCGTGCCAGCCCTCGGCGAGCGCGTGTTGCCAGGCGACCAGCGCGGAGCCGGCCGCGCCGCGGTCCGCCGCCCGGGCGCGGTAGCGCGCCGCTGCCGGCAGGTAGTAGCCCTCGGTGTACTCGCGCACCGCGCGGCTGGCGGAGAAGCGCGGCGTGAGCTCGGCCATGCTCCGGCGCATGCGGGCGATCCAGGCGGTCGGCACGCCATCGGCGCCACGCTGGTAGAAGTCGGGTACGACCTGCCGCTCCAGGATCTCGTAGAGGGCCTGCGCCTCGCTCGCGTCCCACGCGGGATCGTCGCCGTGCTCGCGACCGTCGCCGAGCGCCCAGCCGACCTCCGCCGAGTACGCCTCCGCCCACCAGCCGTCCAGCTCGGAGAGGTTGAGGCCACCGTTCACCAGCACCTTCATGCCGCTCGTGCCGCACGCCTCCCAGGGGCGGCGCGGCGTGTTGATCCAGACGTCCACCCCCTGCACGAGCTGCTCGGCGAGCAGCATGTCGTAGTCGGCGAGGAACACGACCGAGCGCGCGACCTCGGGCCGGCGCGTGAACTCGATCCACTGCTTCACCATGAGCTGCCCCGCCGTGTCCGCCGGGTGCGCCTTGCCCGCCACCGCGAGCTGCACCGGGCGGTCGGGGTCGGTGAGGAGCCGCACGAGGCGGTCGGGATCGTGCAGCAGGAGATTGGGCCTCTTGTAGGTCGCGAAGCGTCGCGCGAAGCCGAGCGTCAGCGCGTCGGACCGGAAGACCTGCGCCACCTCCTGCACCTCGGCCGCCGTCGCCCCGGTGGCGGCGCGCTGGCGCGACAATCGGTAGCGCACGTCTGCGACCAGCGCAGCGCGATTCGCGTTCCGCAGCCCCCACAGATCGGCGTCGCGGACCGACTTGAGGGAGTCCGCCGGTGCGCCCTCGGGCGCGTCGACCCAGCGATTCTTGCCGCACGCGCGCGTCCAGAGGTCGTCGGCGGCCGCCGAATCCCAGCTCGGGGCGTGAACGCCGTTGGTGACGTAGCCGATCGGGATCTCGTCTCGGGGCCAGCGCGGGAACAGCGACTGGAAGATGCTGCGGCTCACCTGGCCGTGCAGACGGCTGACACCGTTGACCGCGGTGCTGCACCGCATCGCGAGGAGCGCCATGTTGAAGGCCTCGGAGGCATCGTCGGGACGCTCGCGGCCGAGCGCCAGGAGCTGCTCCACGGGGATGCCGAGTCCCTTGCGCGCGTAGCCGTCGAGCGCCCGCGCCACGAGGTCGGGCGCGAAGCGGTCGAACCCGGCGGCGACGGGCGTGTGCGTGGTGAACACGTTGCCGCCGCGGGTGACGGCGAGCGCCACGTCGAATGGCTGGCCGGTCGTCTCCATGAAGTCGCGCGCCCGCTCCAGGACCGCGAACGCCGCGTGTCCTTCGTTCAGATGGCACACGTCGGGGTGCAGGCCGAGCCGGCGCAGCAGATGCCAGCCGCCGATGCCGAGCGCGATCTCCTGGATCAGCCGGAGCGCCGGGCCGCCGCCGTACAGCTCGCTGGTGATGCCGCGGTCGGCGGGGGTGTTGGCCGGGTCGTTCGAGTCGAGGAGATAGAGCGTCGTCCTGCCCACGCGCGCCTGCCAGGCACGCAGCCAGACTCGGCGCCCCCGCGTGGTCACCTGGAGGCGGAGCCATTCGCCGTCGGGCTCCCGCACCGGCGTGATGGGAAGGAAGGTCGGCTGGTTCGGCGGGTAGAGCGCGCGCTGCGAGCCGTCGGGTTCGATGACCTGCCGGAAGTAGCCCTCCTGGTAGAGGAGCCCGACGCCGACCACCGGCACGCCGAGATCGTGCGCCGCCTTCAGCTGATCGCCGGCGACGTTGCCGAGGCCGCCCGAGTAGATCGGGAGCGCCTCGCTCAGTCCGAACTCCATGCTGAAGTAGGCGACGCACCCGAGCGGCGCCTCCGGCTGCGTGCGCTGGAACCAGGCTGGAGCGGTGAGGTAGCTGCGGCGTCCCGCGACCAGCGCTTCGAGTCGGCTCCGGAAGGCCGGGTCGCGCAGGGCGTCTTCCAGCCGGGTCCGGGCGACGGTCTGCAGCACGAGCCACGGATTGTGGGTGAGCGCCCACAGCTCGGCGTCGAGCTGGCCCCACAGCTCGTCGGCGGAGTGCTCCCAGGTGGAGCGCAGGTCGAGCGCCAGCTCGACGAGCTGCTCGATGCCTGGCACGTCGGCGTGAGGCCAGTAGGGGGCGAGCGGGCGGTCCATACGCGAAGTCAGCCCTCCACCACGGCGAAGGCCTCCCGGAGGATCGCGTCCGCGTCCTCCTGGATGCGGCGGAGGTGATCGGGACCGCGGAAGCTCTCGGCGTAGACCTTGTTCACGTCCTCGGTCCCCGACGGGCGGGCGGCGAACCAGCCGTGCTCGGCGATCACCTTGACGCCGCCGATCGGCGCGCCGTTGCCCGGTGCGGTGGAGAGGACCCGCTGGATGGGCTCGCCGCCGAGCTGCCGCGCGCGCACGTGCTCCGGCGCCAGCGTGCCGAGCGCGGCCTTCTGCTCGGGCGTCGCGGGCGAGTCGGTGCGCTCGTACGCAGGCTCGCCGAACTCCCGCGTGAGCTCGCGCCAGTGCTCGCCGGGATCGCGACCCGTCCTGGCGGTGATCTCGGCGGCGAGCAGGCACGGGATGATGCCATCCTTGTCCGTCGTCCAGACCGTGCCGTCGCGCCGCAGGAACGACGCGCCCGCGCTCTCCTCGCCGGCGAAGCCGAACCCGCCGTCGAGCAGGCCCTCGACGAACCACTTGAACCCCACCGGCACCTCGACCAGCCGGCGGCCGAGCTTCGCGGCGACGCGGTCGATCATGCCGCTCGACACCACGGTCTTGCCGACGGCGGCCTTCGCCGGCCAGCCGGGCCGGTTCGCGAACAGGTACGCGATGGCAACGCTCAGGTAGTGGTTCGGATTCAGCAGCCCCTCGCTCCGGCTGACGATGCCGTGGCGATCGGCATCGGTGTCGCACGCGAAAGCGACGTCGAAGCGGTCCTTCAGCTCGACCAGGCGCGCCATGGCCCAGGGTGACGACGGATCCATGCGGATCTTGCCGTCCCAGTCGACGGTCATGAAGCGGAAGGTCGGATCGACCGCGCGGTTCACCACCTCGAGCCGCAGCCCGTAGCGCTCGGCGATCGCGTCCCAGTAAGCCACGCTGGCGCCGCCGAGCGGATCCACGCCCAGGCGGACGCTCGCGCCGCGGACGGCGTCGAGGTCCACCACGGTGCCGAGGGAGCCGACGTAGGTCTCGAGATAGTCGTGCGGGTGCGTGGTCGCCGCCTTGCGCGCGCGCTGCGTACGGGATGCGCCGCACGCCGCGCAGGCCCTCCGCCAGCAAGCGCGTTCGCCTGCTCCTGGATCCACCCGGTCACGCTCGTGTCGGCCGGGCCGGCCTCCGGCGGGTTGTACTTGAAGCCGCCGTCGGTGGGCGGGTTGTGCGACGGCGTGATCACGATGCCGTCGGCGCGACCGGTGGTGCGACCGCGGTTGTAGGTGAGGATGGCGTGCGAGATCACCGGGGTCGGCGTGTAGCCGGCGGTCCGGTCGACCATGACCTCGACCTCGTGTGCGGCCAGGACCTCGAGGGCGCTCGCGAACGCGGGCTCGGAGAGGGCGTGCGTGTCGATGCCGATGAAGAGCGGGCCGTCGGTGCCCTCCTTGGCGCGATGGCGGCAGATGGCCTCGGTGGTGGCGAGGATGTGGGCCTCGTTGAAGGCGACGTCGAAGGACGAGCCGCGGTGGCCCGAGGTGCCGAACGAGACGCGCTGCGCGGGCACCGCGGGATCGGGCTGGCCCGTGTAGTACGCGGTCACCAGCCGCGGCACGTTGACCAGCAGCGCGGGGTCGGCCGGCTTGCCGGCCAGCGGGCTCGTCGCCATGACCTCAGTCCGCCCACACCGGGTCGCGCAGCGGGTTGTCCTGCAGGTGGATCTGCCCGACCACCAGGTAGTTGGCGGCGTCCCAGTACGCCTGCATGCGGGCGAGCTGCACCTCGGAAAGCGGACCTGCCATCGTTCTCCTCGGGGGTTCTCCGGGCGGGCTACTTCGTGGCGCGCGCGCGGGCGAGCTGCTCTCGTGCCGCCTCGAGCACGCGGTCGGGAGTGAAGCCGAACTTCTTGAGGAGCTGCTTGAGCGGCGCCGAGGCACCGAAGGTGTGCATGCCGATGCTCTCCCCGTGGGTTCCCACGTAGCGGCTCCAGCCGAGCGTCGACGCCTGCTCGACCGAGACGCGCGCGGTGACCTCCGGCGGCAGGACCGAGTCGCGGTACTCCTGCGGCTGGCGGTCGAACAGCTCGAGGCACGGCATGCTGACCACGCGCGCCCGCACGCCCTCCTTGACGAGCTGCTCGTAGGCGCCGACGCACAGGCTCACCTCGCTCCCGGTGGCGAGCAGCAGGACCTCCGGCTGGCCGCCCGGGGCGTCCGCGAGCACGTAGGCTCCCCGCGCGACCCCCGACGCGGCCGCGTAGCGCGTGCGATCGAGCGTGGGCAGCGCCTGGCGGCTGAGGATCATCGCGACCGGCTCGTGCCGCAGCTGCATGACGGTGCGCCAGGCCTCGACCACCTCGTTGGCATCCGCGGGCCGGATGGTGAGCAGCCCCGGGATGGCGCGCAGGGACGCCAGGTGCTCGACCGGCTGGTGCGTAGGACCGTCCTCGCCCACACCGATCGAATCGTGGGTGAAGATGAAGATGACCGGGATCTCCATGAGCGCCGCCAGCCGGATGGTGGGCCGGCAGTAGTCGCTGAAGATCAGGAATCCCGACCCGAACGGACGGACCTTGGTGAGCGCCATGCCGTTCACGATCGCACCCATGGCGTTCTCGCGGATGCCGAAGTGGAAATTCCGGCCGCCGGGGTCCGCGGCGGAGAGATCGCCGGCCCCTTCGAAGGTGAGGCGGGTCTTCGTCGACGGCGACAGGTCGGCGGCGCCGCCGAGCAGCCACGGCACGTGCTGCGCGAGCGTGTTGAGCACCTTGCCCGAGGACTCGCGGCTGCCGAGCCCCTTGGCATCGGTCGGGAACGGCGCCAGGCCCGCGTCCCAGCCCGCGGGCAGCTCGCGGCGCTGCATGCGTTGCATCTGATCGGCCAGGTCCGGGAACTGCGCCCGGTACGCCTCGACCTTGTCGGCCCAGGCTTCGCGGAGCCCGCGCCCGCGCCTGCCCACGCCGGCGGCGAAGTGCTCGCGCACGCCGTCGGGGACGAGGAACTGCGCGTCCTCGGGCCAGCCGTAGGATCGCTTGGCCAGCCGCACTTCCTCCTCACCCAGCGGCTCGCCGTGAGCGGCGCTGGTGTCCTGCTTGTGGGGCGCGCCGTAGCCGATGTGGCTGTCCACGATGAGCAGCGTCGGCCGGTCGGTCGTGCGCTTGAAAGTGGCAAAGGCGCGCTCGAGCATGTCGAGGTCGTTGGCGTCGCCCACGCGTACCACGTTCCACCCGTATGCCAGGAAGCGGCAGGCGACGTCGTCGCTGAATGTGAGATCCGTGTGACCTTCTATGGTCACGTGGTTGTTGTCGTAGATCCAGCACAGGTTCGGGATGCGCAGGTGGCCGGCGAACGACGCGGCCTCGTTCGAGATGCCCTCCATCATGCAGCCGTCGCCGCACAGCGCGTAGACGTCGAAGTCGAAGAGGTCGAAGCCGGGCCGGTTGAAGTGCCGCGCCATCCAGCGCCCGGCGACGGCCATGCCGACGCTGTTGGAGACGCCCTGGCCGAGCGGCCCGGTGGTGCACTCGACCCCGGAGACGATGTGGTACTCCGGGTGACCCGGGCAGCGGCTGCCGAGCTGGCGGAAGCTCTTGATGTCGTCGAGCGACACGGAGGGTTGGCCGAGCACCTCGTAGTCGGGATCGACGGCCTGCACCCCGGTCAGGTGAAGCAGGGAGTAGAGGAGCATGGACGCGTGACCCGCGGAGAGCACGAACCGGTCTCGGTTGGGCCAGATCGGATCGCTCGGGTCGAAGCGCAGGAAGCGCTGCCAGAGACAGTACGCCACGGGCGCCATGCCCATGGGCGTGCCGGGGTGACCGGACTCGGCCTTCTGGACGGCGTCGATGCAGAGGGTGCGAATCGTGTTGACGCACAGCCGGTCGAGGTCGTGCGGATCGCTCTGGGGCACGTCGAGCCCTCCCGGGCCGGTTACTTGGGAGTCGACCGGCGGTCGCGCGCGACGCTCGAGCCGGCGACGAACTCGGGAGCGAACCGGACGCTCCCCAGTCGGCGTGCCCCGGGGACTCGGGGCAAACCATGGCGTCTCAGCACTGGAACGACCATGGCGAGATGCTCGCTGCTCGCGCGAGGCACCTTCTCCGCAACCGGCACCCGTCCACGTCCATCCATGGTGGTGAACGCACCTGCTATACCAGATTCCCGAGGCGCGCCACCGGTCAGGACTTGGCGGGTGCGGGGCGGGTCGCCGCGCGTAGCGCCTCCAGCTCCCAGCCTACGAGCTCGCCGATGCGCTCGAGGGTGACGTCGGGCGACGGCTGGCCGGCGAGCGCCGCCGCGTCGTGTGCGTAGTGTCCCTGACGCGGGAACACCGTGGTGACCCGCTCGCTCCAGTGGGCCTTGATGGCGGTGCAGAGCCGCGGCTTGTCGTCCACGAAGACGTAGTGCTCCGCCGGAAAGCGCGCCTCGACGTCGGCCAGCTCGAGCTCCTTGTGGACGTAGATCAGGACGTTGCCCTCGACCGCCTCGAACAGCCCCGAGTGCTGCACCTTGAGAGGCTGGAACACGACGTCGCCGTCGGAGAGGATGGCCACCGGTCCCCAGGAGCGCGCGTGCTCGATCGCGTCGAGCGACCCCGGAAACAGCCGATTGGCGAACGCGTAGCCCAGCAGGAAGGTCGAGACCGCGAGCAGGTGGGGGCGGTGCGGATCCTCGATCCGGAAGCGCTGCAGGGCGCCGAGGTAGTCGGCGTAGCCGAGCTCCTGGCGGAGCTGCTCGAAGAGCTCCCAGTAGCGCTTCTGCTGGTCCTCGCCGACGGTTCGCCCGAGGTGGCGGCGCATGTCGGCGACGATGTGGTCGTTGTCGAGCAGCGTGTTGTCGACGTCGAAGAGCGTCACCACCGCGGAACGCGACATCGAGCGCTCTACAGCACAGCCCGCGCCCTCGCGCTACCCCCCGACCCGCGCGCCGGCGGTCAGGTCGTCAGGCCCCAGAAGCGCGCGGCATTGCTGCACACGATCTTGCGGCGCTCGTCCTCCGGCAGATCGCCGAACAGCGAGTCGATCACGCGCCGCGAGTACGGCCAGTCGTTGCCGTGGTGCGGGAAGTCGGTCGACCACGCCATGTTGTCGACGCCCACCTGGTGGCGAACGCTGACCCCGCTGCGATCGACGATGAAGGTGGCGAGCCAGTGATCGCGGAAGTAGTCGCTCGGCACCTTCTTGATCTTCGTCCCCGCCCACAGGCGGTTCCGCCACCAGCGGTCGTCGGTCATCTCGAGGAAGTGCGGGATCCAGCCCACGCCCGTCTCGACCGCCGCCATGCGCAGTCGCGGGAAGCGATCGAAGATTCCCTGGAAGATCGTCTCGGTGATCAGCGGCATGGTGAGCGCGAACGCGGTGGCGCCGATCGCGACGGCCGCCTGCTTCGATGCCGCCGTCTTCGTCTGCTGCGCGGCGAGCAGCAGGTGGATGCTGACGGGCATGTCGAGCTGGGCGGCGGCATCCCAGAACGGATCGTCCTCGGCGCGCAGGTTGTCGCCTCCCGACGGCCAGGCCGAGATGGCGACGCCGCGGAAGCCCTCCTTCTTCGCCCGCTCGAGCTCCGCGACCGACGTCTCGATGCCGACGTTCGGAATCTGGAAGATGCCGATCAGGCGCTCGGGATCCGCCGCGCAGAAGCCGTCCTTCAGCCAGCGGTCGTAGGCGCGGATGCCGGCGAGGTGGGCGTCGACGTCCTTGTTCTTCATGAACGTGAGCATCGCGCGCTGCGGCGGGTAGAGCATCTCGGCGTCGACGCCGTCCTGGTCCATGATCTTCAAGCGCTCGGCGCCGTCGTAGCACGACGGGTGGATGTTCACGCCGTAGCGCTTGCCGGTCCACTTGAGCTCCTCGGGATGCGTGCCGACGCAGGTGACCAGGCCGAGCGGCTCGGGCGTGGTCGAGCCCATGTAGAGCCAGGCGTGGCCACCGTCGCCGTCGTCGACCAGCTTCGGGGCCGTGTCGAGATACTTCCGCTCGAGCCACCGCTCCCACAGGTCGGGCGGCTCGACGGTGTGGGAGTCTGCCGAGATGACGCGATAGCTACGGGCCATCCGAGAGCACTAGCAGGCCCGGCGGCTCGCAGGGAAGAGCGGACGAAAAAGTCGGGCCGGGACAGGCAATCGCCCGTCCCGGCCCGGTTGATGGACCGCGCGGCGCGCGGCGAGGGTTGCGGTTAGTTGTCGAGGAACGCGCCGCTGGGCGACGCCGCAGAAGCTGTCCGGCGAGGTGTTGGCGAGGATGCCAGTGATGAGGCCGGTGAGCTGGGTTCCGGTAGTCAGTGCGTAGCACGGAGGCGTGGCTCCCGGGACGTCGGCGCAGACCTTGTCGATCGAGTCGGCGGTCTTCCCCGCCGCCTTGTCGATGGCCGCCTGCGTGGCGGGGTCGGGCACCGTCGGCGGCATGCCGGCGAACACGCACTGATTCGCGCCGATCTTCCCGTTGAACGCGTTGGTCACGCACTTGGAGACGGCCTTGCCGAAGCTGCCGACGTACTTCACGAGGGCCTTGGCGACGCCGTCCTCACACTTGGCCTGATCCTTGGTGGGCGTCATGTTGGTGTTCTCGAGGCAGAACACCGCAGGGCCGACGGTATCGACGTTGGTCTCGGCCGAGGCCACGAAGCCAGTGCCACCCGGACAGTCACTCGGAGTGTTGTCCGCGTAGCAGTCGGGACAGTCCTTCGTGCAGCCCTTCGTGATCCCCGCCACGGCCTTCTGCTCGGCGCCCTTGCCGGTGATGGCGTCGCTGATGCAGGTGGCCGTCGTGCCGCCATAGGGGGGCGTGCAATCGGTGTAGGGGCCATTGGTCTTGCGCGCCGTCGAGAGGCACTTCATGGCGCACTTGGCCTTCGAGCTGACGAACTTCGCGCTCGTCTTCGACTGGCCGGTCTCGCACTTGAGCTCGTCCTTGTTTCCGGGTGCCACCTGGGCAAAGACCGGGGACGTGACGAAGCAGAGCGCTCCTGCCGCCAGGGCGATTCCCCGGAGACGTCCTTTCATAGTGTGTCCCTCCCTCTCTCGACGTTGTGTGTGGTGTCGCGGCGCGCGCACCACGCGCACGCCAAACATCAGTCACGTGACGAAATACGCTTAGGGTGGGACCGGAACCCTGTCAACGGAAAAAGTGCACGGTCTAGGAGAAATCTGGCGCCATGCGACGGATGATGCGCACGCGTATCGCGTCACGCAGAGCACATGCGCACACGCGGCATTTCATTCGATTCTTGGCTGATCATCATCGCGCAATGCGAAGATGCGTCACGCTCCTGCACCCCTGCAGTCCTGACGTCGCAGTACCGTCCGGGATGAAGACGCCGATGCCATCGCGTAGACTGCTGCGATGGACGCGGATCTTCTAGGCGAACTCGGTGTGGCCTCCGGGGCGGCTGCGGCGTCCGGTCTTCGTCTCTACGGGACGGTCGCCGCGCTCGGCTTGCTGGACCACCTCGGCGTCTTGCACCTGCCAGGCAGTCTCGCGGTGCTCGGGCACCCCGCCATCATCGGACTGGCCGCGACGCTCTATCTGGCCGAGTTCGTCGCCGACAAGATTCCGGTGTTCGACTCGGTCTGGGACGCGATCCACACCTTCGTTCGCATCCCCGCGGGCGCTGTCCTCGCGTTCGCGCTCCTGCACGACGTGCAGGAGCCCTGGCGCACGGCGGCGGCGCTCCTCGGCGGCGCAGTGGCGCTGTCGGCTCACGGCCTGAAGGCGAGCGCACGACTCGCGGCGAACGCAAGCCCCGAGCCCTTCTCCAACTGGGGTCTGTCGTTCTCGGAGGAGCTGGCCGTCGTCGGCGTGCTGTGGCTCGCGGTGGCCCATCCGCTGGCCGCCGTCGCGATCGGTCTCGCCCTGCTGGTGTGTGCCGGCCTCGCCGCCGGGTGGATACTGCGGGCCCTCCGGCGTCTCTTCCGCCGCCGGCCAGCGCCGGCATGAGAACGTTGCGGTCTGCCGTGGCGTGGTCGAGGTGCGCGAAGCTACGCGCCAGGCGTGTGACGGCGTGCGGGGCGGTGTCGCTTGACGCCCGCATTGCCGGCGGCGTACTTGAAGGCCGCCCGTGGCAACGCAGACGAGAGTCATCGCCGGCGCTCAGGGCGCGGAGCTTTTCCGCGACCCGCGACGCACGCTGAAGCCGCGCAAGACCGGCCTCACGCAGGTGCTCGACAAGGGTCTCTCGATCGCCGAGGCCGAAGGCATGCTCGAGGTGGCCGAAGGGTACGTCGACTTCGTGAAGTTCGGCTGGGCCACCTCGGTGGTGGTGGAGAACTTCGAGGCCAAGCTCGAGACATTTCGCCGCCACGGCATCGACGTGTGCTGCGGCGGCAGTCTCTTCGAGCTCGCCGTGCACCGCAAGCAGCTGAAGGAGTACATCGCCTTCCTGCTCGATCACGGGTTCAAGTTCGTCGAGGTCTCCGACGGCACCATCGTGATCCCGCTTGCCGAGAAGCTCCGCTACATCGAGCGTATGGCGAAACACTTCACGGTGTTCTCCGAGGTCGGGCGCAAGGATCGTACCCACGTCGTCGCGCCGCGGCGCTGGGTCGATCAGATCAAGAGCGAGCTGGGGGCAGGGGCGTGGAAGGTGATCGTCGAGGGGCGCGAATCGGGGACCGTCGGAATCTACTACTCGTCGGGAGAGATCAAGGCAGGCCTGATCGACGAGATCCAGATGCAGATCGAGACGAGCCGCATCATATTCGAGGCGCCTCGAAAGCCCCAGCAGGTATGGTTCATCAAGCACTTCGGTCCAAACGTGAATCTCGGCAACATCCCGCCCGAGGACGTGATCTCGGTCGAGACCATCCGTCAGGGGCTGCGCGCCGACACCTTGCTGTTCGATCATGATGGTCATCCGTCGCCACCGACTGCTCAGCGGCGCACGGGAAGCCCGCGGCGTCGCGGTCGTCATTGACGTCTTCCGGGCTTTCAGCACCGCCGCCTATGCCTTCGAGCGGGGCGCGACCGAGGTGGTGCTGGTCGGGCCCGTCGAGGATGCCTTCGCGCTCCGCCGGCGATGGCCGGATGCGCTCATCATGGGCGAGGTGGACGGCCGGCGCGTCGAGGGATTCGACTTCGGCAACTCGACGAGCGTCATCGCGCACGCCGAGCTGCGCGGCCGGCGGCTGATCCAGCGCACCAGCGCCGGCACCCAGGGCGTGCTCGCGGCACGGGGGGCCGACGAGATCGTGCTCGGGAGCTTCGTGTGCGCCGGCGCGATCGTGCGCCACGTCCGGCGGCGCGACCCGGCGGAGCTCTCCCTGGTCGCCATGGGGGTCCGGGGCGAGCGCCCGGCCGCCGAGGACGAGGCCTGCGCCGATCTGCTCGAGGCGCGCCTCGACGGGACGCCGCTCGACGAGGCCGCGCTGCTCCACCGCCTCGAATGCGGCGGCGCGGGCGAGCGCTTCGAGGAGGACTCGGACGACTTCCCACGCGCCGACGTGCCGCACTGTCTCAGGCTGGATGCGTTCGACTTCGTGCTCACGGTGGCGCGTCGGGACGGGCTTCTGGTCGCCACGCCGCAGGCGGTTCCGTGATCGATTGCCCGATTGGTTGACCACCGACGGCAGGCAGACGTACATTCCGCCGCCGCGATGCAGCGAGGACCGGAGGGAAGTGGCGCACAGCTCGTTGCGCCGGCGGGCGATGCCGCTTCCCGGCGCGTCCTCTTCCTGGAGAGCAGCGTCGGCGGGGGCGTGATCGGCGGCTCCCTGACCGGCATCCTCGAGCTGCTGCCGCACCTCGATCGCGCCCGCTGGAATCCGGCGCTCGTGCTGGCGGAGCCGAAGCCCGCCCTCGACCCCGCAGGCGTTCCGGTGCACGTCCTGACCCCGCGGCGCGGCTCGGGAGGGGTGGACCGTGGCGCGCTGCCGGTGCGCGTGCTGCGCCGGGCATCGGAGGTGCTGGGGATCGTGGCGCCGCGCGCCCGCGAGCTGCTGCCGCTCTTCCGTCGCGAGCGGCCCGCGCTGGTCTATCTGGCGAGCGGTCTCACCTCGAATCTGGCCGGGGTACTGGCCGCCGCTCGTTGCGGTGTCCCGGTGGTGTGCCATTTCAAGGGCTTCCGGCGCGTGGGACCCGTCGATCGATTCTGCTCGCGCTGGATCGACACCGCCGTCTGCATGACCGACGAGATCTCCGAGCACTATCGCAGCCGGCGCATTCATGCGCGCCGCTTCGTCACCATCTACGACGGCATCGACGTCGCCCGCTTCGCGAGTGGGGGTGGCGCGACCGTCCGGCGCGAGCTCGACATCCCGGCGGCGGCGCCGCTGGTCGCCATCGTGGGCCACGTGCAGGAGTGGAAGGGCCAGCTCCTGGTGGCTGAGGCGGTCGCGCGGGCGCGCCGGCGCATCCCCGAGCTGCGCTGTCTGATCGTCGGCGGCATTCATCGGCTCGGCGCGGAGTACGGCGAGCGCCTGAAAGAACGCGTGGCGGCTCCCGACCTGGCCGGTCACGTGCTGCTCACCGGCGCCCGGCGCGACGTCGCCGCCTGCATGGACGCAGCCGACCTCGTGATCCACGCCTCCAATCGTGAGCCCTTCGGGCGCGTCCTCCTCGAGGCCATGGCGGCGAGCCGTCCGGTGATCGCGCCCCGCGAAGGCGGACCGCGCGAGATCGTCGTCGACGGCAAGACGGGCGTGCTGGTGCCGCCGCGCGACCCCGAGGCGCTCGCCTCGGCGATGGTCGCGCTGCTCGAGGACCCGGCGCGGCGTGCCGCCATCGCACGCGCCGCCCGCACGCGCGTGGCGGAGGTCTTCGACATCAGCCGGCATGCGCGCGCAATCGAGGCCCTGTTCGACGACGTCGCGTCCCGGGTGCCGGCATGAGCAGCCGGCGCAAGGTCCTCGTGCTCGGCAAGAGCGACTCGAGCTTCCTGACCGTCATCCGGTCGCTCGGCCGCCAGGGCATCGAGGTCCACATCGCCTGGTGCCCGTCCATCGAGGTCGCCCGTCGGTCGCGCTACGTGCACACGGTTCACGAGCTGCCGCCGTTTCGCCCCGGCGACGACGCATGGAAGTGGGCGTTCCTCGATCTCTGCGAGCGTGAGCGCTTCGATCTCGTGATCCCGACCAACGATCCGACCATCATCCCGTTGCAGGAGCACCGCTCCGATCTCGAGCCGCACGCGCGCATCTACCTGCTGAACGAGCGCGCCTACCGCGTGGGCTACGACAAGCAGCGCAGCTACGAGGTCTGTCGCGAGATCGGCGTCCGGGTCCCGAATCACCTCATCCTGCCCGTGCCGGCCGAGCCGGCGGATGTGCTGCGCGAGTTCTCGCTACCCGTGGTGGTGAAGGCGCGCTCGTCGTTCCGCTCGGAGGATCTCGGCGATCGGCGCCGCACGCGCGTGGCGCGCGATCCGGACGCGCTTCGCCAGTGGCTGCACGTCCTGATCGGTCGCGCCGACGAGGTGCTCATCGAGGAGTACTTCGAGGGAGAGGGCGGCGGCATCGACCTGCTGTGCGCCGACGGCCAGGTGCTGCACGCCTTCCAGCACCTCCGGCTGCACGAGGGTCGCGGCTACTCGTCGGCGCCGTACCGGCTGAGCGAGCCGGTGCACCAGGGGATGCTGGCCGACGCGCGCAAGTTCGTGCGCGCGCTCGACTACACGGGCGTCCTGATGATGGAGTTCCGCATCAATCGCGCGACCGACCAGTGGCTGTTCCACGACTTCAACGCGCGCTTCTGGGCGGCGCTGCCGCTCACCGTCGCGTCGGGCGCGGACTATCCGTACTGGCTCTACCAGGTGCTGGTCGAGGGAAAGCGCGACTTCCCCGCGGAGTATCGGTCCGGAATCTCCTGCCGCAACTGGCGCCTCGACCTGCTCTGGGTGAAGGAGAACTTGTCGCTGCCGCGCCACGAACGCACGCCCGTGCGCGAGCTGGCGAAGGAGGCCTGGCGCTTCGTCACCCTGCGCGAGTGGAGCGACACGCTGGTGCGCGACGATCCCGTGCCGGGCCTCGTCGACCTGTCGCGCATCGCCGGCCGGCTCGGCCGCACCATCGGCCGCGGCGGGCGGCTGTTCCCCTCGTCGGCGAGATAGCCCGGCAGCGAGCTCCCGTTCCCGCACCCGCTCTGCCTCCTTGACGCCGGGGCGGAGTGCCTCGTACGCCGGCGGCATGAGCACGCTCGATGAGAGCCCGGTTCCGGACTATCCCGCGCTCGTTCGCCTCGACGGCCGCGGCTTCATCGTCGCCGGCGCGGGCCAGGGCATCGGCAGGCAGACGGCCCACGCCCTTGCGGCGGCCGGGGCACGGATCGTGTGCGCCGACGCCGACCGCGAGCGTGCAGAGGCCGTCGCGGCCGAGGTGCGAGGCGCGGCGTGGGTGGGCGACGTGCGAGACCGGGCCGCGGTCGAGGGGCTCGTCGCCGGTGCCGGGCGCACGCTCGGGCCCCTCGACGGCCTGATCGACATCGTCGGCGAAGCCCGCTTCGGTCCGTTCCTCGATTGCACCGACGAGGACTGGGACTGGAGCTTCGGGATGGTACTGCGTCACGCGTACCTGGCGGCGCAGATCGCGGGTCGCGCCATGGCCGATCGTGGCGGGGTGATGGTCTTCGTGGCGTCGGTGAGCGGGCTCACCAGTGCGCCGCGCCATGCCGCGTACGGAGCCGCCAAGGCGGCCCTCATGTCCCTCGTGCGCACGGTTGCGGTGGAGCTCGGACCGCGCGGGGTTCGCGTCAACGCCGTGGCGCCGGGTGCGGTGTGGACGCCGCGTGTCGCCGCGCTTCTCGGCGAGGAGGGCAGGGCGCGCAACCTCGCCAACGCCCCGTTGCGCCGGATCGGAACTCCCGCTGACGTGGCGAGCACCATCCTGTTTCTCGCCTCGGACCTGTCGTCCTATCTGACCGGCCAGACGCTCGTGCTCGACGGCGGCGTCGGTGCCAAGTTTCCCTATCCCTCCGGGGCGTGAGGCGAAGGCGCCGGTCGACGACGCGGGCACGTGCTGGGCGGCGACGTTCTCCACCGCCAGATCGAACGACGGGACGGCGTTCGAGGCGAAGACGAGCTGAGACTCGGCCGCTACGCGGCCTTCCCACCCTGCAGGCGCGCGGCCATGCGGCGCGCCGCGCGCGCCATCTCGCCGATCTCCGCCGGCCGGACGAGCAGCGTCTCCAGGACGGAGTGCCCCGAGTCGCGCACGAAGGCGACGAGCAGCACGAGCGCGGCGGTGCCGTAGGACAGGCCGTTGGCGAGCGCGGCGCCGGAGATGCCGTAGCGCGGGATGAGGAAGATGTTCAACGTCACGTTGAGCGTGAGGGCGAGGCAAGCGGCCAGGATGTTGATCTCCTGCTTGCCCCGGCTGGTGAAGTTCCGGGTGAGCAGCTGGTAGAGCGCCATCATGAGCAGGCCGGGCAGGAGGATGAGCAGCGGCTTGATGGCGCCGTCGTAGCGGTGACCGTAGAGGATGGGGATCAGGAGGGGGCCGCCGACGGCGAATCCCAGGACGCCGAGGGCGAGGATGAAGAGCGTGGAGCGGGTGACGCGCGTGGTGGCGGCGTGGGCGTCGCGATCGGCGGAGCCGGCCAGGCGCGGGAACATCACGGTGCCGGTCGCCTCCGGAATCTTGAGGAGCAGGCTGCCGAAGTTGACCGCGATCGCGTAGAGGCCGACCTGGGCGGGGGGCAGGAAGAAGGCGCAGATGTACTGGTCGATGCGCAGGTGGAGCGTCGCCGCCAGCGTCTGCACGTAGGACTTGCTGCCGAACGACAGCATCCCGCGGGCGAGCGGCCGGTTCCAGTGCAGGTGCAGCGGCGCTTCACGGTGCACCCGCCAGGTCATCCACAGCGTCATGAAGACCTGGATCACGACCTGCACGATGACCGCGCCGACGAGCCCCATGTGGAGCAGCACCAGCGTGATCAGGAGGCCGACCAGGCTGAGCACGTTCGGCACGATCTGGCGGACGTTGTATTCGCGGAAACGCTCCTGCGCCTGCGCGACGCCCAGCAGATAGAACTGGAGCGTGACGAACGGGATCAGCGCCAGCGAGGGCGGGATGAGCGACGGGGGCGTGTCCTTCAGGAACTTCGCGATCAGCCAGTCGCGGCCGAGGTAGCACACCAGCGCGGCAACGGTGCCGCTGACGAAGGCGAACCAGATCGAGTTCGATGCGACGTCCGACGCGGACGCCCCGCGCCGCCGCATGTAGTACACGCTTGCCTGCGGGATGCCGAGCTTGACGAAGTTCGACAGCATGATCGGCAGCAGCACGAGGAGCTGGAAGCGGCCGCGATCGGCCGGCCCGAGCCAGCGCGCCGTGATGATGCCGTTCACGATGCCGATGGCCATCATGGCCACCTGACCGCCGAGGACCTGGAGTGAGTCTGCGGCGAAGTGCCGGCGGGCCTTGTGCTCAGCCATGCGAGCTCTCCGCGGCGCCAGGCGGGAGTGCGTAGAGGGCGGACCCGCCGGCACGCACCACGGGAGCGCCTGCCCGGTCGAGGAACGCCCGCCACAGCCCGGTGACCTGGGCCTCGTAGGGATCGCCGGCCGCCTTCAGGTCGTTCTCATCCACGGCGACGTGCGTCGCGCCGAGCCGGCGGGCTGCGTCGCCGAGAGCATCGACCGTGTTCACGTGCCGGTAGTCGACGAGACCCTGCTCGAGGTAGCTCATCAGCACGAAGGGCCGCTCGATGAAGTAGGGGTGGGGGATCTTCTCGAACACGAGCACGCGTCCGGTCGCGGGGATGGCCTGGTTGGCCTGGTGCCAGAAGACATAGCGGTCCGAGTAGCGGGAAAGGAAGACCTCGGGGGCGAGGCGCCCGAAGGCGACGCGCACCTGGTCCGGCCACATGGGGCGGAGCATGCGGCTCACGAGGAGCAGGTTGCCGCCGACGGTGACCGCCACCACCAGACAGAACAGGCGCCGCCCGCACAGCGCCCGCGCCGCCGGCGTCGCGGCCGCGATCAGGAGCGCGAGCCCGGGAAGCACGTAGCGCGGGTGCGCCCACGCCCCGACTGCGATGATCGCGACGTAGCCGGCTCCGATCGCGGCCACCGCCAGCGCGGCGCCCCGTCGCTCCCGGAGCAGGACCAGCGCCGGGAGGAAGGCCAGGCTCCACGGGCTCGTGTCCTGTCCCTGTCGCTTGCCCTTCTCGAACGACTCCGGATGCATGGTGAGATCCCACGGGAAGCGCGCCACCTCGGTGCCCCGGTAGGGCTTGCCGCCGCGCTGCGAGGCCTCCGTGGTGCGGTACTGGTCGTAGTACAGGTCGAGATACGCGGCCGCCTCGGTACTCCAGTTGCGCCCCGCGAACACCCTCTGGCCGAAGGGGTAGAGAGGATTTCCGGTCTCGACCAGGTTGCGTACGTACCAGGGCGAGAGCAGCACGAGCGCGAGCACGCCGAAGCTCAGCGCGGCGCCGCCGGCGCGTCCGAGCGCGAGGCGGCGGCGGGCGAGGACGGCGAGGACGCCGATGCCCACCAGCGTCGGCACGAGCAGCGCCATGATCTTGGAGCCGCCCGCGAGACCGGCCATGATGCCCGCGCGTCGCAGGTCGCCCGCCCGCTCGCTGCTTGCCCAGTCGAGCAACGCCGAGACGGCGAGCGCGGCGTAGAGCACCACGCTCGTGTCGGTTCCTGCGCGGGTCATCTGCGACCAGCACATCCCGGTGGTGAAGAACACGGCGCCGGCGACGGCTCCCAGCCGATCACCGAGATGGCGGCGAGTGAGCGTCGCCAGGGCGAGCGCAGCCATCACGCCGGCGACGGCGTTCAGCAGCCGCGCCAGGACGTCGCCGCGCAGCGCGAAGGCGATCGTGAAGAGAAAGTTCTCGAGCCACTGCTGCTGTCCCCAGAAGGTCCAGGGTGTGGGCACGAGGCCGCCGGCGAGCGCGTAGAGCCGCGGGTAGACGAGATGGTACTTCTCCTGGTCGCCGCCCACCGGCGGCGCGAACCACGTCGGCGCCTCGATGAGCAGCAGCAGGGCACAAGCGGCCACGAGAACCCACGTCATGAGCCCGCGCGGCGCGCGCACCGCGCGCAGGGCAGCGATGAGAGGCGAGCCGCCCGCGACGAGCGCGATCGCGCCCGCGATCGCGAGGGGCAGGGGGCGGAGCACTCCGGCGGCGGCGAGCCCGAGCCCGACCAAGCTGGCCAGCCCGAGGCCGGTGGCGAGGCCCGCCAGCAGATGCTCGTGGGGCTGGTTCGGCAGCGCGCTCGCGGCGCGCAGCGCGAGCAACCCGGCCGCGGCGCTGGCTGCGAGCACCGCGAGCAGCAGGAGCAGATCGATCACGACGACCCCCGGAGGTAGCCGAGCCAGTAGATCGCGTAGATCGCCGCGGCCCAGACGGCGAGCACCAGCCGGAGGATCACGGCGGCGCTCCGGCGAGGGGCTCCTGGGGGCACATGGGCGCGGGAGAATAGCGGGAAGCCTCCCGGATGACGAGAGCAACGAAGCCCGCTTACGTTGTGGCACCTGCGGGGGTCCAGCGACGCTGTTCCCAATCCCGACGGTGCCCGCGTATACTGCGCCGGTGACCGCCATTGACGACATCCGCGGCGTACTGGATCAGCGCGACGATGTCCGCCTCGCGTACGTCTTCGGTTCCGTCGCCCGCGGGCACGCCCGGCCCCGCAGTGACGTCGACGTGGCGGTGCTCTTCGAGGGGGAGGCCACGCCGGGGGTGCTGGACCATTTCACCGAGGACCTCGAAGACGCTGCGGGCCGACGGGTCGATCTCATCGATCTCGCGACGGCTCCTCCCCTTCTGGCGCATCAGGTCGTGTCCACGGGCACCTGCATCGTGTGTCGCAACCCGAGGGAGCGTGCGTCCTTCGAGACCAGGACCGTCATCCGCTATCTCGACACTGCGCATCTCCGAAAGCTCCAGCACAGGTATCTCGCCAAACGCGTACAGGCGCGTCATGACGATCGAGCCTGACGTCGTCAGGCGCAAGCTTCTCGAGATCAACGAGGCCACGGGGCACCTGCGTTCGTGGATCCCGGTTACAATCGAGCGGCTCGAGACGGACCAGCAACTCCGCTGGGCCGTCGAGCGGGGCCTGCAGGTCGCCGCCGAGGCGCTTTTCGACGTCGGGGCGCACATTCTTACAGCCGAATTCCAGGAGGCTGTGGACGAATACCGGCACATTCCGAAGCGACTCCTAGCCCGAGGCGTCCTGTCGTCGGAGACCGCTGCAAAGCTGAAAGGCCTCGCCGGCTTTCGCAATGTCCTTGTGCACGAGTACGCCGAGATCGACCTGAAGCGCGTTCACGCTGGGCTCGAGCGACTCGGCGACTTCGACGCGTTCGTCTCGGACGTGGAGCGCTGGCTGCAAGAGAGGACGGGGTGAGGAGGTGATGACGGGGCTGCTCGAGCGACACGGCCCCGGGTGGCTCGGGGCAGGACACCCTATTTCTTGATCATGACGTGCTCTCCTTGAGGTATGAATTGAGGTACGAACGTCGGCGACGGCCTGCGCAGGCGCCGGAGGTTCGATCGGCCATCGATCACGCGGACCGCGCGCAACGGTGTCATGCTCGTGAGCCGTACAGTTTCGTGCGAGACACCTGCCGATCTGCGCGCGCTGCGCAGCCCGCTCCCGCTGTGTGTGGGCCCGCGATATTCACTATAGGGAGATATGGAAGCAAGAACACGGGAAATTGTCAGCACCCACACAGGATGATCCAATAGGACAATGGCCGCCGCATTGGGGAAACGTACCCCCGCAGACGGGGGGTGGGGCACAGCCGCACGTTCCACCGAAGTTGACGCCCACACATCTCATCCCGTTAGGGCAAGTGCCGTTGCAGGCCGGCCTAGATCCCCTACACGTGAAGATCATCGTGGTCGTTGTGGTCGTGGTCGTTGTGGTCGTGGTCGGGGTCATCGGCGGTGAGCAGGTGCCCTCGGTCACCGGCTTTGCAACCTTGAACTGCTTCGTGCCGTCGTTGGTGACCTGCCCGTCCGCGAAGCGAACGTCGTAGGTGTCGCCGCCCTCCCCGACCTCGAGCCGCATGCAGCCGTCCGTGCCGGGGTTGGGTGGCAACACGGCAATCGCCCCGAGCTGGCCGATGGCGACGGCCTTGATCCGGAAGACCCCGCCACCCGATCTCTTCAGCTGCGCGACTTTGACCGGGCCATTCTCGCCCTTCGAGTCCTTGTACTTGAAGCCCCTGACGGCATCGCCGCTCCAGAACGGCTGCCCGGTCAGTGCGCTCGTGCCTCCGGGCAAGGTGAACGTCTGCTCGCTCGACGTACCGCCGTTGGCCGTGAGCGTGAGGGTCGCACCCGAGCCGGCGGGGTCACCCACGATGGTATCGGGGCTCCCCACCTCCCTCGCTTTGACCACGACCTGCCGCCTGGCGGGCGTGCTCGGATTCTTCACTACGAGCTGGTCGCCGAGGATGGTCTGGTCGGCGGCGCCGGCGGGCCGTGCCGCCGTCACCGTCAGGGCAAGCAGCAGGGCGATGTGGGTCGTCGGACGATGAAACATGGCCGGAGTCCTCCTCGCGGTTGGTCGTCGGTGGTGTTCGGATGCCCGAAGCAGACTGCGGCGTCTCACCCTGGGGGCGTCGAAGGCCGCCGTTTCTGGGCCTCGTCAAGGACCGGTCGGATCAATGAACCTCCTCCGAAAGGGGAACGTGACAACGGTGGGAACATGGGTGTGACGCGGCTGGGAACATCACCGGAACATCACCGGGGGCTGAGGATGGCGCTTGTCCGGTCCCGGCCCTGCCGGTCCCCGCCCGGCGCAACCGTGCCCCACGGACTGCGCTGTCCTACAGCGCGGCCCCGAAGCGGCCGGAGGCGGTCGAGGCGGTGCAGGTCTTGCCGAGGCGCCCCGTCACGTGCTGCCGCAGGTCGCTTGCGCGGGGAAGATAGAGCTTTCAAGGGCCGATTCGGCCCTCGCGCCTTCTACCAGCCCCCGTCGCTCTGTAACGACGTGTGGGGTGTCCCGTGTTCCTCGGAGCGCTCCGCCGAGACGACACCCAAGGGACGCCCTAGTGTCGCGTCGAGGACAAGTCCGCTACGAAATGGGCTACGGAACGGTTCATCGCCGCGCGATAGCTTGCGGGTGCCTCCGCCGCACACCCGGGAGGGGTCTCGCGATCGCCGGGCCGAGTGTCCGTGGCCTGGGCGGTGATGTTCCCTTCCGTGTCACATGCATGTTCCCTGCGCTGTCACGGTTCCATGGCGAAGGGAGAAACCATGAACTCAGTGCACGCACGTTTTTCCGCAGTGCTCGTAGGCGTCGTCGGGCTCGCGGCCGTCGTCGTGACGACGAGCCGCGAT
This sequence comes from uncultured delta proteobacterium, assembly GCA_963815115.1. Classification (GTDB taxonomy): domain Bacteria; phylum Desulfobacterota; class Binatia; order DP-6; family DP-6; genus CAVQLX01. The sequence continues at coordinate 567,078 of CAWFFN010000012.1, forward strand.
GCCGGGGCGGTGCTGCCGCCCGGCAACACGGTGCAGCAGTGGAACAAGATCGCAGAGGACACGGTCGTTGGCTCGGGCGCGTTCCAGGTCGAAGGCCTGATCTACATGGCCTACGTGTCCGCTGCCGTGTATGACGCGGTGACCTCGATCGAGGGTGGCTACGAACCGTACGCGACCGATATCCCGGCGCCGCCAGGGGCATCGACGGAGGCGGCGGTGGTCGAGGCCGCCTACCGAACGCTTCTCAACTACTTCCCGACGCAGGGAGCGACACTCATGCCGCTCTATGACGGAAGCCCTGGCGCTCATCGCCGACGGGAAGGCGAAGGATGATGGCAAGGCGATCGGGCTCACGGCTGAGGACGGCATCATCGCTCTCCGTACGGGCGACGGGCGCCTGACGCCGATCGGCACGACATCGCCGTTCCCGACGCTGCCGCAGGGCCCGGGCGTCTGGCGGTTGACGCCCCCTGGGTTCCTCGTGCCGCAGGTACCCTGGGCGGGATCGGTCACGCCCTTCGTGCTCGAGCGAGGAGACCAGTTCCTGCCCGGTCCTCCGCCCTCGCTCGGGAGCAAGCGGTGGGTGAGGGACTTCAACGAGATCAAGACCTACGGTGCGGCGAGCGGTAGCGCTCGGACCGACGAGCAAACTGCGGCCGCGCGGTTCTGGACGGCGAACGTCATCAGGCAGTACAGCCGCCTGCTCCGTGACGTCGCCGATGCCCACGCACTTGATCTGCTCCAGACGGCGCGGCTCGCGGCGATGGTCGAGCTCGTCGGCGCCGATGCGGGAATCTCGGTGATCAACGCCAAGTACCACTACCTCTTCTGGCGGCCGGTGACGGCGATCAACCAGACCGCGGTCACGGCCTGACGGCTTCGGGCCGGTGCCCGGGTTCGACGACGGGAATCCGGCGACGATCGAAGACACCACGTGGCAGCCGCTCCTCACGACGCCGAACCATCCCGAGTACCCCAGCGCCCACGGCGTGTTGACCTCGGCGATGGCGGAGGTGTTCCGCAAGTTCCTGGGGACGAGCAAGGTCGATCTCGACATCCACGGCTTCGACGCGGCGGGGCTCGCCAGGGAACCTGGACGCCGTGCGCCACTTCCACAAGATAGGCGCGCTCCCCAGGGAGATCATCGAGGTGAGGATCTGGGGAGGCCTCCACTACCGCAACTCGGATGAAGTGGGCGTCGCGGTCGGCCAGAAGGTTGCCCGCTACGACTTGGGGCACGCTTTCAAGGCGCGTTGAACAGACGCAGTCGAGATGAAGGGAGCCGGGCCCGCGGTGGGGCCCGGCTCGCCCTCCGTTGACAGGCCACGTCAGCGATGCAGTGACGGGAGGCTCCGGTGAGCACGTCAGCCCGTGTAGAGAGGCGTGATCGCGGGTTCAACCTGCTCGTCGCGGCAGGAGCGAGCGGGACCACACGCGACTCGATCTCCGGCTGCCGGCGCTCGTCGAGCACCCGGCGCAGTGGCGTGCGCCGCGCGACGACCTGAGCTTGCTGCTCCGCGCCGTGACGAAGATCTTCGCAGTCCTCCTGATCAGGTCGGCCACACTCCTCAGATCGTTGTTCTCCATGAACGAGCGGCCGAGCATCAGCACGCGCCTGGTGCGCGCGCGGACGACGAAGAAGCCGCTCTCGGGCACCAGGCCGTTCTAGCCGCGAGACAGCAGCAGGTACTTGCCGCCCAGGCCGCGATCGGGGCCGGGCAGCCGAAATCGATGACCCAGCGCCATCAGAAATCGTCGATCGTGCCGAGCGTATCGGGCGGCGTTTCGAGCATCATCGGCCCCTTGCTCAGGTCGATGACGCCGACGAAATAGCGTGTCCGCGTTCGCCGTCAGGAACAGCGACTTGGCATGGATCAGCTCGGAGAAGATGAGGATATCGCTATCCTTCACGCCGGCGTCGCCGAAACCTTTGTGAACGGCTGCCGCGTTGACGCCCTGCATAGCTGCTCGGCGCTGGGCGCGACTGCCCTCGGTGACGTGCTACAGCGCGGCGACGGCGGCAACGACTATCGCGGAGGTGGGGTGCGGTGCTGCCGAGCTGTACACCGAGCGCCTGGTCACCACTCAGGGTGACCGACCGATAGCGGCCGTGCTGTTCGGTTCGGCGACCCGACGACCGGTACTCCTCCTTCCTTCTGGGCCCGCGCGACGATGTTCCCTGTCGCGTTCCATGCATGTTCCCTTGGTTGTCACACCTCCATCTCGGGGCCGGCGGGCCCGTCCAGGATGCACCGACGGCACCCTCGTCCAGAAGTTCGCATGCCCAATAGAGGCCGTCGGCCGGCTGTTACGGGAGATCCCCCCAAAAGGAAGGTGCCACATGAATCGGACGCTTTGCAGCCGCCATCCTGCTTCGCTCAGAATATCCGCATATCCGCCCGCCGGATTTCGGCGGCCATGGTGCCCGGCTCTCTCCGCCGCCTCGCCTGGCTCGTTCCCCTCTGCGCCCTGATCGGCTCCGCTGGAGCGGCGGGCGCAGGCACCCCCGCGCAGACGTGTGCCGCCGCGAAGCTGAAGGCGGCGGGCACGGAAATCGGGGGCGAGATGGGCTGCTACGGGAAGGCGAAGCAGGCGGGCGTTGCCGTCGATGGGGGCTGTCTCTCGAGGCAACGGATGAAGGCGGACAGGCGGATCAACTCGCTTGACGGCGCCTGCTCCGGCACGGCGGCGGCCATCGACGCGGCCGTCGATAATTGCGTGGCCGCGTTCCTCAGCGACGACCCCGGCAACGGGGTGTGCCCGGCGGCGAGCGCGCAGAAGATCGGCAAGGGCGGGAAGGCGGAACTCGCGTGTCAGGCGAAGGAAGTCTTGAGGCCGGGCATGTTCGCGGCGTGTGATGAGAAAGCCGACGGCAAGACGGGCGCGGGCCTAGAGAACGCGGGCGGCTGCGTGAATCCGACGGCCGTCCTCACGGACATCGACAACTGCAACACCGCCATTGACGCCATCATCGAGCAGACGACGACCACCACCACCGAGCGACGACCACCAGCGAGCAGACGACCACCACCGAGCAGACGACCACCACCACCATCCCGTCCCCCTGCACTAGTAGTTCCGGTGGTAGTCCCTGCGATGCTTCTTGCCCTGGCTCTGTTTGCGCCCCGGAGTCGCCGCCTCCCACGGGGCATGGGCATCGCTGTCCATCGCCCCCCCAGCACCTTAGCCCCGGGGATGCCTGCGTAGATGCAGACATCTGCGATTATGTTGAGTGCCAGCTCGGACGGTGACTGTGGCTCGGGCAAGGTCTGCTTGAGGCCCTTTCCCGTCCCCTTCGGCAGCTGCAATGGTCCAGTTACAACGTGCTGCTCCTCATGCGCATCCTATTCTTGCTTGATTTCCCAGGCGCCCGCGTGCGGCGGCACGTGCCCGAGCGGACAGGTCTGCGCGGTGACTCCGGTGACTCATGCGTCCTGGCGTCCGACCAACACGTGGACTTCCTCACCACGTGGGGCAGCCCGGGCAGCGTGTGACGGACAGTTCAGCGGGCAGTTCTGCGGCAGCCCATGGCGTCGCCGCGGATGCGAGCGGGCAGGTCTTCGTGGCAGACTCCGGGAACATCCGCATCCAGAAGTGCACTGCATCGTGCCCGTTCGTCACCAAGTGGGGCAGCTGCGGGCAGCGGGGACGGGCAGTTCAACCACCCGGTGGGGGTCGCCGTGGATGGGAGCGGGAACGTCTTCGTCGCCGACAATTCGGCAACCACCGCATCCAGAAGTTCGACAACACCGGGACGTTCGTGACCACGTGGGGGAGCGCGGGCAGCGGGGACGGGCAGTTCATTAACCCGGTGGGGGTCGCCGTGGATGGGAGCGGGAACGTCTTCGTCGCCGACTCGCGCAACAACCGCATCCAGAAGTTCACGAACACCGGCACCTTCCTCACCACGTGGGGCAGCCTGGGCAGCGGGGACGGGCAGTTCCATACCCCGCAGCGGGGTTGCCGTGGATGGGAGCGGGAACGTCTTCGTCGCCGACGTCGCCAACAACCGCATCCAGAAGTTCACGAACACCGGCACGTTCTTGACCAAGTGGGGCAGAATGGGCAGCGGGGACGGGCAGTTCAATGAGCCCCATTGGCCTCGCCGTGGATGGGAACGGGAACGTCTTCGTCGCCGACACGCAACAACCGCATCCAGAAGTTCACGAACACCGGCACGTTCTTGACCAAGTGGGGCAGCGCGGGCAGCGGGGACGGGCAGTTCGACCAGTCCCGTCGACGTCGCCGTGGATGGGAGCGGGAACGTCTTCGTCGCCGACTCCGCCAACAACCGCATCCAGGAGTTCGACGAACACCGGTACCTTCCTCGCCACGCGAGGCTGCCCGGGCAGCGGGGAGGGGCAGTTCAATTTCCCGCACGGCGTCGCCGTCGGATGCTCCAGCGGAAATGTGTTCGTCGCCGACGAGTTCAACAACCGCATCCAGAAGTTCGCGTGTCCATAGTGATAGGCATTGGGCTACGTCGCCCAGCGCGAGCAGCTCCTCGCCCCTTCCCGGACCGCTCCGGGTTCGCGGCGTGGGGCTGCAACAGTGCGAGGTGCCTGCGACGTCCCGGGGTGAGAGGCGACATTCCCGCCCGCCTCGCCGCCGCCGCGGGTGGCTCGCCGCGCGCGGTCGGCCTCAGTCCCCGCCGCGCTGCGAGTACGCGAACGGGCCGGCGACCTCGACGTGGAGGGTGCCATCGGGGTCGGTCGTCATGCCGCGCGCGCTGGTGAGCTGACGGAGTCCCGTGGCGTCCGGCCGCATCGCGAAGAGCTGATCCCCGAACGGGTTGGCGCCGACGGGATCGCAGCTCGACTCGAACAGCACCGTCCCGGTGACCTGATCGACCGCGGGGCTGAGTTCAAAGATTCCGCACCCCGGGGCGTTAAACACGCAGCCCTGCTCGGTCCGCCGGCCGTCCCACGGGAGGTGGGTGAGCTGGCGCAGGTGGTCACCGCGGGTGCTGATGGTGAAGAGCTGGCAGATCTCGCCTGGGTTCTCGCCGAAGGGGTTCGCCGACGCTGCGATGAGCACCTGGCCGCGAACCATCGGGGAGACGCCTTGCGCGCCGCCGGTGAAGGTGTCGGAGCGGTTGAATGCGGTCAGCTGCACGATGCTCTTGCCGTCGATCAGGAAGATCTCGCGCGCGAAAGCATCAGGATCGTCAGGGCGATTCACCGCAGGCCTGTCGGGAAAGAGAACCAGGACGGTATGCGGGTGCGCACCTGTGACGCCGAACTGCGACACGAGCTGCGCGCCGGGGGCCACGGTGATTGGCGGGACCTCCGTCTCCCTTCCACCATGGATCCCGACCTGGAAAGCCCTCCAGGAGTCATCACTGGTGGAACCGGAGTAGAAGCCGATGGTCCGGCGGTTGAGGAAGCTTGGAACCGAGATACCGGGATCATCGAACTCCAAATTCGCGACCCGCGGTTGATGCGTGAGCTGGCGTCGCCGGCCGGAGCGCGAGTCGAGGAGAAAGACTTGCGGCGCTTCGTACCCGGCCGTGGCTGGGCCGAGGTCGACGAATACGATCGTCCGGCCGTTGGGACTGACTCCCCACCGGACTCCCCCAAATATTGTGTAAATGCGGCTGGCTGGCCCGAGCCGCCGGAGCCCCGTTCCGTTTGCCTTGACGAAGAAGATGCCCTCCTCGGGCGGCTCGGGCGTGGCGGCCGGCAGCTCTGAGAACTCCTTCGTCACGTCGAAGACCACCCCGGAGCCATCCGGTAGCACCGCCATGTTCTGGAAGACGCCCATACGGATGAACCAAGCGCCCAAGCGGCTTCCGCCCAATTCGAGGCACAGCCCGGTCGGATCGGGCGCCGGCATCGAGGGTCCGACCGCCATGACCGGGACCGGGTCGCAGTTCCCGCGCCGGATGAGGAGCATCTGTTGCAGCGAGGTCCGACCCTGCGGGTCGGTGGTGCACTCGTTCACCACGTAGGCCAGCGTCCGGATGCGCGCGCCCGGCGCGGTGCAGGTGCTCCGCTCGCCGCAGGTCGCTCGGCAGTCTCGCCGCTCCTGACCGCCCCCGGGACACGTCTGCTTGCACGCGGCCAGCTGCTCCGTGCAGGTGCTGGGGCACGCCGCCGCCGCCGCAGGTCTTCGCGTGGCTCCGAGCGATAGCTCGACGATCACCGCGAGGACAACTGCGAGACGACGGGACAGGCTTGACAGGTTACTGCCATACTCCGCGGCGCGTCAACTAGGCGGCTCCCGATCAATCCTCGCCCGGTCGATCGCGATACCGAACCCCGCACCAGCCTCGCCAACCGCCGGCGCTCACCGCGAGGACGCGAAAAGCCAGCGACTAGCGACGCGACGCAGGGATGAGAAGCTCTTCGACGGCACCTGAGAAGCCTTGACGCCCAGAGCCGATCGCTGTATCGAGTTTAAACCTGATAATTCCCTGCTGAGGTGCACATGGTACAGCTCTCCGACATCTTCTCCGTCACTGACTTTCAACGAAACACCAAGGATCACCTCAAGCGCTTGGAGCGGTCAAAGCGTCCCCTCGTCCTCACGCTCAACGGCCGGGCAAAGGCCGTCGTCATGGACGCTGACAGCTATGAGCGGATCATGGCCATAGTTGATCAGGCCGAGACCCTCTCCGCCGTCGCCGAGGGTCTTGAGGATGCGAAGCATGGCCGCACGAAGCCTGCTCGGGCTTTTCTGGAGCAGATGCGCCGAAAGCACAAGCTGCCCAGGAGCGCATGAGGTTCGGCGTCGAGGTCACACGACGGGCCGAGCGAGACATTGACCGAGCGTATGCGTGGTACAAGAAGCGCTCGCCGCAGGGGGCAGATGCCTGGCACACAGACATCCTTGCGGCGATCGAGAGATTGGAGACTCTCCCCCGTCGCTGTCCGGTAGCCGAGGCCGAATCTGAAGCGTTCGGGGTCGAGGTCCGACAGCTCCTCTGCCGTGAGGACCGCGTTCTGTTCAGCGTGGAGAAAGAGACCGTCTTCCTCCTGACGGTGCGCCACACGAAGCGGAAACCGCTGGGACCTGCTTCCTGATGACCGAAGCCCGACTCTACGGATGCCGCCGTGCCTCCGATCAGCCTGGTCCCGGTCCGCGAACAATGACCCTCACCGTGCCGACGCGAACAGCCACCGCCCGTTCACCTGCCGCAGCGTCTTCGTCAGCCGCACCGACACGTGCCCGGGGCGCCCGGTCTGCACGTCGACGAAGTCGTCCGTGCGGGTGTAGCTCACCACGGCCTCCTCGCCGACGACGGCGGCCTCCACGTGATCGATAGCGATCCGGAGGTCGCGCACGCCGGCGAAGTAGCGTTCGAGGGCGGCGTGCTGCGCGGGGGAGAACGAGGTGTACATGGTGGCGAGCGCGTCGACGTCGTGCGCCTCGGTGGCGCGTCGGTACTGATCCAGGAACACGGTGATCTCGCGCACCGTGTCATCGGCGCGGGCCTCGCCAGGCTCGAGAAGGTCGCGGAGCCAGGAGTGCCCATCGTCGGTTCCCCCGGTCGGCGCCACGGGTGGTGACGGCGGCTCCGATTCCCCCTCGACGTCGAGGAGGCGCTTGAGCGCTTCGAGGTCACTTGCCCGGCGGGCGGCGAGCCGGCGCTCCTCGTCCGCCGAGAGGCTGATGGGCAGGGAGGCGATCACGCCGAGGACGAGGTCGTTCTCGAGCCTCAGGAAGTCTTGCGTCCGGCCGCTCTCGACGTGGGCCCCGTCGAGGATCCCCGTGACCACGTCCACGACCCGGGCTTCGACCCGCACCGTGTCGCCCACCATCACCACCGAACCACTCACCATCTTCCCGATACCGAGGCGCTGCGCGACCTCGATCGCGCTCAGGTTCTCCCGGGTCATCACGAAATCCATGAACTCGTCCGAGAACACGCGCACGCCCGAGAGCTCCGTCAGCTGCGTGTTGAGCCCGTCTCGCAGGGCAGGTCCGATCCAGGCGCTCCCCTGATCTGCCCCCGACGACCGGAACGGACCTACGCCGATCGTCAGGTTGCGCCCCTCGGGACCCCGCGGCGCGCGATGCGTTACGATCCAAGCGATGGCGCCTGTCCCGCCGACGGCCGCGGCGCCCGCCAGGAGCGCCACCATCCGGCGCCGGGCAAGCACCGGTGGCGACCACTGCGGGACGACCAGGTGCACGCCTTGTTGAATTCCCGCCAGCTCGATGGTGTCGAGATGCTCGAAGATCGCGTCGCGAAGGTGACCGATGACGGGAAGCGCGTCCCCGGTGACGGCGGTGGTCCCCGGGCGGGCGACCCGCGCCAGTGCCGTGGCTCGATCGATCGCCGCCAGGGTGGCCGTACCTTCCGCGGTCATCTCGAGGTCGGCGACGTCCACCCCGGCCCGCCACCGAACCGCCGCCTTCACGCTCATGACGTGCAGGTGGAGCCCGGTCGCAGCGGTCACCGCCTGCGTCGGCTCATCGAATACCGCCACCACCGCGTTCGCTGCGAGGGCCTCGGCATCTCCGCCGGCGATGCGAAGGAACTGCACCGCATCGGCCACGACGTTCGGCGCCTCCGCAGCGGCCGGTGGCGCCGCCGCCTCGTGCTCGGCGACCAGGACGGCGCCCACGCGCCGCACGAACCGCCGGTCGTCGGCCTCGGCCATTCTACCGGGCCGGGTGGCTGGGCTCCGGTGCGGGATTCGCGGCGCCGTCAGGACGGTAGGTGCAGTAGTAGCCCGTGGTCACGGTGGCCGCGAGGTGCTCGCCGAGCGACGGGTGGTGCTTGGCAATCTGTGTCATTGCCGACCGGATGCGGCGCGTGATCGCGACTCGCTCGCGCTCGACGTCGGCCGAGACCCGCCGCACGCGACCAGCGGGTCCCACGGCCGCCTGCAGCTCGTCGACGAGCAGGTCGAGCTCGGAGCGGAGGGTCTCGGCGCGGCCGAGGTCGTTGCGCTGCTCCGCGTCCTCCAGCTCCTCGCGCAGCTCGACAACCCGGCGGCGATACTCGGCTCTCGCTTGCGCGTCGAGTACCTCGCCGCCGTCACCGGGCAAGGGAAGTATCCCTGCATCCGGCGCAGGAGCGTCTCTCGCCACCGCGGATCCGCCGGAGGGCGTGATGGAGTCGAGCTCGCGCACGTGAATGTCCCGGCCCGGACAATGCACGAGGTGCGCCAGGAGCGCGAGACCGCGAGAATGGCGCAGCAGCACGGTCGTCCCCCCATATCCGATCCGCCAGAAGTCTCCGTCCTGCTCGAGGACGGGCGACGCGGCCTCCGGACTGGCCGATATGGCTTCCTCGGTTTCACCGGTCGCTTCGCGGCGTGCCGCGAGCGCTCGCTCGAGAAGCCAGCGAAATCCGGCGCCGGCCTCCTCTTCGGCGGCGAGGTTGCCGCGTGCAACGCGCCTCCGCTCCAGCACGTGGGCAACCGCCACGGCGATCGGCAACAGCACCCAGCCAGCGACCGGCATGTTGCCCGCGTGTGACACTGCGAGCAGGGCGGTGGCCGCGACGAGCCCGGCGATCACGGCGGGGGCCGGACGGGCGGCCTCAGTCCAGGACACGGTGTACTCGCAGGCTGGCTGGTCCTCTGCCAGGCATCCTTCTTCTCGCAGCGTGGCCCGCTTGCCTCCGTGGCGCTCCACGACGCCGAGTGCCCAGGCCTGCCGCCCGAGGCACGCCGCCCGATCGCCCTTGTCGGATGAGCTGTAGCGCAGGTGTGCCCGGCCCGGACCGTGATCGACGACGACGAGGTGCCCGCTCGCCGCCCCACGCGATCGCCGCCGCGCCGCCATCCGGTACGTGACGCCGGGCGCCACCAGACGGAAGAGGAGACGCCGCCACCCATGCGCGCGCTGCCGCGCAACGTCGGCTGCAATCGCGTGACCCATGGAACCGGACACGACCCGAAACTTAGCAGGCTTACCGTTCTCGGACCCGCCTTGTCTACCCATTGGCACGTGGAGCTGATCCGTCTAGAAGTCATCTTGTGTGTGGCGCCGGGCCGTGCGATGTTCCGCACGGTCGGCGGGAGGGTGATCATGTCTGCCCCGGGGGGTGGCCGAGCGCGTCCTTGCGGCGGTCGCCGCCGGCCTCGCCGCGTGATGGGCTGCCTCACCCTGGCCTGCACTCTCCTCGGCGTGATCGCGGGATCGGCCGCCGCCAGCCAGTCGCTGTCCGACATCTTCCGCAGCCCGCGCTTCGCCCACCTGGGACTCGCACCGCTCGGCCCCGTGCTCGCGAGCACCGTCGCGTCGACGTATCCGGTGGCGTCGGCGAGCTCCAGCGTCACCTTCGTCTACAATCGCGACCTCGACACGGTCGAACGCCGCTCCGGTCCGCTCGGTCCCATCCTGGGCGAACGTGCGGAGACCATCGGCAAAGGCCAGTTCGACCTGGCGCTCACCTACTCGTTCGTCGACCTCACCACCATCGATGGAGAGCCGCTGAACCACCTCGTCAACAAACCGCTGGTCAACGGGCGTTTCCTGTTCTTCCGGATCCCGGGCGGCACCACGCTGAAGGACGGTCGCTTCGCCACCGTGCTCCCCGTTCACGTCGCTCTCGATCTCGGCGTCGAGGCGCACATCGTCTCACCGAGCGTCACCTATGGTGTCACCCCGAACCTGGACGTGAACATCACCGTTCCCATCGTCCGCACGTCCCTCGACCTGAGTACGCGCAGCCGCATTCCCGACCCGCGATTGCCCGCGTTCATGCTGGCGCGCGGCAATCCGCTGGCGGGCACCGACGTGCAATCGGCCTCGGGGAGCAGCGTCGGCGTGGGCGACCTCCTCCTGCGCGCCAAGTACGTCGTGCATCGCGGAGACCCCGTCGACGTGGCGGGTGGTTTTGCCCTCAGCCTGCCCAGCGGCCGCGCCGACGACTTCCAGGGCGCGGGGACGACGCGCGTCGAGCCCGGAATCATCGCGTCGCGTGTCTTCGGCGGCTGGCTCGAGCTTCTCGCCAACGCCGGCATCGCGCTCGACGCGGAGGATGTCGGCCGGAGCGTGGTGCAGTGGGCGATCGGGGGAACGGTGATGCCGGTCGAGCAGGTGGCGGTGCCGATCGTTTTCTTCGGGCGCGATCAGCTCGGCGCTCCGGCGGAGCCGATCGCCAATCCGTTCTTCTTCCAGATCGAGCGCAGCGACATCTTCGAGGCGTCCGTCGGTATCCGATGGCAGTTCGCGCGCGCGGCCGTGGTGTCGGCGAACGCGCTCATGCCACTGAATCGCCAGGGCCTCCAGGCATCCTTCATCCCGACGCTCGAGGTTGAGTGGACGTTCTGAGCTGCGGGATCCCACCCGATTGACAGCGCGGTCGCGGGTGCGGTCTAAGCCCGCCGTCCACGAAGCGCCATGCGCGGCATCCGTCTCGCCGTCCTCGTCCTGTCCCTTGCCCTCGCGGCGACCGCCCTGGCCGAGCCGCGCATCGTGAACGGCGTGTTCACCTCGCTCTATCCCTCCACGGGCGCGCTGCTGTTCGGCAACGACCCGGCCACCGCCTTCACCTACTGCTCGGGCACGCTGATCGGGTGCGACACCTTCCTGACGGCCGCCCACTGCGTATGCGATACCACGGGCCCGGACTGTCAGTCTCTCGATCCGGCCAGCCGCATGGTCTTTCTCCAGCACGCCGGCTTCTTCCAGCTGTCGAGCATCGCCGTGCGGACGGATTTCAACTTCCCGGTGGGTGATGTCGCCGTCCTGAAGCTCGCGACTCCCGTCACGGCCATCCGGCCGTCGCCGATCGCCCAGTCGGCTCCGTCGATCGGGACGGCGGGGACGATCGTCGGCTTCGGTCGGAGCGGCGGCGGAAACCTGGACTACGGCCTCAAGCGTGCCGCCTCGGTGACGACCGCGGGGTGCTCGTTCGGCATCTCCAACACCACCTCGGTGTGCTGGAGCTTCACCGGCGCCGGTGGCAACACCTGCAACGCCGACTCGGGCGGCCCTCTCTTCATCGGCTCCGGCGGTGGCCTCACCGTCGCTGGCGTGACGTCGGGGGGCTCGTCGAACAGCTGCCTGCCGACGGACAACAGCTTCGACGCGAACGTCGCGCACTACGCGTCGTACATCGCCCAGCAGGGCGGCTCGGACCTGAATCACACCACCTGCGGCGCCGGCCCGCAGGCGGGCGATCCGGGAGCGACCATCGACGCCATCGTCGGGGCGCTCTCGGTCGACGTGCCGGCGCAGCTGCAGGCCTTCAAGGTGACGGCCGGCACGCAGGAGCTGCGCATCGCGATGAATGCGGTCGACGACGGCGTCTCCGATTTCGACATGTACGTGAAGCACGGTGCTGCGCCGACGATGACCGACTTCGATTGCCGCCAGGACGGCCAGGGCCAGTTCGGGTTCTGTGACTTTCCGGCACCCGCCACGGGCATCTGGTACGTCATCGTGCAGCGATTCTCGGGGCAGGGCACCTACCAGCTGACGGCGACCATGATCGGCGGGCAACCCACTGTGTGCGGCGACGGCGTGCGCGAGGGCAGCGAGCAGTGTGACGGTGGCGACGATCTCGCCTGCCCCGGCTTCTGCGGCACCGGCTGCACCTGCAGCCCGGCGTGCAACCTGACCGACCTCACGGTGACTCGCCTGCGCGCGAGCCGCAGCCTCAGCGCGCGCCTGACGCTCGCCAACACGCACGGCACCTACGACGGCCTCGATCCGCGCAGCTCGCCGCTGACGCTGGTGCTCGACGACGGCGGGACGCCCGTTCGCATCACCATCCCCGCGAACGATCCCGGCTGGGAGAGGTCGAACCCCGCGCGCGGCTCGTACCAGTGGCGTGGGGACGGAACGCTCGCGGGCCTGCGACGCGTGACGGTCCGCGACAAGACCGCGTCCCGGGGACGCCTCGAGATGCGCTTCACCGGGCGCGACACGCCGACGATCGACGAGACGAGCGCGCGGGTGACGCTCGTCCTCGGCGGGTTCTGCGTCGCCAGCGCGCCGTGAGCCGCCGCGGGGCTCAGACCAGCAGCTGCAGGAACCCCTGCTTCCGCAACGCCTCGACGAACGACTGATCGTAGGCCGTCTCCGGCGATTCACGGACCTGGTGGTCGATCGCGCGAGCGTCGTCGCCGACGAGGATGCGCCAGGCGTCGTTGCGGACGCCGTCGAGGATGATGGTCGCCGCCTGATCCGCGCTCAGCGGCGCGTTGTCGCGGAAGCCGAGCGCGAGCTGGTGCACCAGCGATCGGATCTGATCGTCGTCCAGGTCGGCGGCGGGGAAGCCGCGCTTGAGCATCTGCTCCCGCACCCGGGCGACGTCCTGCGCCGACATCTCCAGCGCCGGTTTCCCGAGCTGCTTCATGGTGTTGATCACGATCGACGTGCCGACGTGTCCCGGCATCACGACCGCGGCCTTGACGTGCGGCGCCTCGAGACGCAGCTCGACGAGCAGCGCTTCCGTGAATCCCTTCACCGCGAACTTGGCGGTGCTGTAGGCGGAATGCGCGGTGCCGGGTCCGAGGCAGGCCCAGAAGCCGTTCACGCTGCTCGTGTTGACGATGTAGCCGTCGTCACTCGCCACCAGTAGGGGCAGAAAGGCGCGCGAGCAGTAGTAGACGCCGAACCAGCAGACCCCGAACGTCCGCTCCCACTCGGCGCGGTCGTCCAGCAGGAAGCTTGCGCCGCCCCCGATGCCGGCGTTGTTGAACAGCAGGTTGATGTGATCGGTCTCGTGGGTCGCCTTCACGGCATCACGAAAGGCCGTCACCTGGCGTTCGTCGGAGACGTCGCAGGCATGGGTGCTGACGCGCACGCCCGAGGGTGCCCGCGCCTCGCATAGCCGTCGGGTCTCCTCCATGTTCTCGGTCGAGACGTCGCACATCGCGACGTGACAGCCCTCGGCCGCCAGCTGCTCGGCCAGGGAACGCCCCATGCCCGTTCCGCCGCCGGTGATGACGGCGATCCTGCCTCGAAAGTCCTTCATCCGTACACGTCCCTTCGCCGCCCGGGATCCCGGCGAGGGTGACCTGGCGCGCGCGCCGGCCTCGCCGCGCCGGTCGTTCTCGAGAGTCGCTGCAGCGCCTACGATTTCGGCGGGATGCGGAGGACCTGACCCGGGTAGATCTTGTTCGGGTCCTTCAGCATCGGCTTGTTGGCCTCGAAGATCGCCTGGTACTTGTTGCCGTCGCCGTACTGCGCCTTGGCGATCGCCGACAGCGTATCGCCCTTCTGGACCGTGTAGAGGTTCGCCGCGGTCGCCGCCGCCGCGCCCTCGACGACGAGCTTGTCGTCGACCTTCCCGACGCCGGGCGTGTTGCCGACGGCAAGGACGATCTTCTCCTTGTCGCTGCTCGATCCCACGGTCCCGCCCACCGTCGCCACCGGATCGGCGAAGTCGACCTTCAGGTCCTTCACCGGGATGCCGAGGATGTCGACCTGCTGCTTCAGGATGTCCGTGGTGACCGGCTTCGCGTGCGTCGCCGCGATGGCGTTGCCCGCGCCAGCGCCGAACAGATAGGCGCCGGCTTCCTTGATGAAGCTGATGAGGCCCATGTGTAGTCCTCCCTTCGGCGACGAGGCTACGTCAGCGCGTGCTCTCTGCCTAGCCGGGTCTGCGGGACGCTCGAACCGCGGCGCGACGCCCCCCGTTGACGGGATGCATGGAACATGCGAACGGCGACGGCGTGCACGGCGCGAGCATCTTCGCCCCCGCCGGCGCTCCGGCTGACGCGATCCGGACGCTATCGCTCCTCGTGTTGGCGATCACCGGCGTCATCTTCGTGATCGTCGGGGGGTTGCTCGTCTACTGCCTCGTTCGCTACCGACGCCGCCCGGGCGACGACGGACGCGAGCCGCCGCAGGTCTACGGCAGCAATCCGGTGGAGCTGGCGTGGACCGTCGTCCCGATCCTCATCGTCTTCGTCCTGATCACCACGGCGACGCGCACCACCTTCGAGATCCAGGCCGCCCCGCCGCCCGCGGATGCCATCCAGGTGCGCGTCGTCGGCCACCAGTGGTGGTGGGAGTTCCAGTATCCTGCGCTCGGGGTGATGACGGCGAACGAGCTGCACATCCCGGTGAGCGACCCGGCGCGGCCGACCCCGACGTACCTCACCCTCGAGTCGGCCGACGTCGCCCACAGCTTCTGGATCCCCCAGCTTTCCGGCAAGACCGACCTCATCCCGAATCGCCGTAACGTCATGTGGATGGCGCCCGCGAAGCCCGGTACCTACCTCGGGCAGTGCGCCGAGTTCTGCGGCACCCAGCACGCCAAGATGCTGCTGCGCGTGGTGGTGCATCCGGCCGACGAGTTCGCTCGCTGGGTACAGGCGCAGAGCCGGCCCGCGGCGAAGCTGCCCCAGGCCGAGGCGGGACGGCGGCTCTTCGAGACCACGGCCTGCGTCAGCTGCCACACGGTGCGCGGCACCAGTGCCGACGGCCGCTTCGGACCCGACCTGACGCATCTCATGAGCCGCGACACGCTCGGTGCGGGCGCGGCGCAGAACGACTCGACCACCCTGCGCGCGTGGGTGGAGGATCCGAGCCGGTTCAAGCCGGGGGTGCTCATGCCGGCGATGCAGCTCACGCAGCCCGAGCTCGACCAGGTGGTCTCCTACCTGGCCTCGTTGCGCTGACGATGGGCGTCCTCGATCGAGCCGTTCCCGCTGCCGAGCCGGTCGTCGAGGGGCCGTCGCTCGCCACCCGTCTGCACGGCTGGGTGGTCACGGTCGACCACAAGCGGCTCGGGATCATGTACATCCTCAGCGGCGTCCTCTTCCTGCTCGTCGCCGGCACGATGGCGACGGTCATCCGGCTGCAGCTCGTGATCCCCAACGCCCAGCTCGTGCCTCCCCAGGTGTTCAACCGCCTGATGACCATGCACGGCACGACGATGATCTTCTTCGTCGCCGTCCCGATCCTGTTCGGCTTCGGGAACTACCTGTTCCCGCTCATGCTCGGCGCGCGCGACGTGGCCTTCCCGCGGCTCAACGCCTTCGGCTTCTGGCTCTTCCTGTTCGGCGGGCTCCTGCTCTACTTCAGCTACGTCGCCGGCGACGGCCTCTATGGCGCGGGCTCGGCGCCCGACGTCGGCTGGTTCGCCTACGCGCCCCTCACCGAGCGGCCCTTCTCCCGCGGCAGCAGCACCGACTACTGGATCCTGGGCATCGCGCTCGCCGGGATCGGGACGACCGCGACCGCCGTCAACCTCCTCGCGACGACGGCGTCGATGCGCTGCCGGGGCATGACGCTCGGGCGCATGCCGCTCTTCGTCTGGCTGGTGCTCGTGGCCGCGGCGATGCTGCTCATCGCCCTGCCTCCGCTCACGGCGGCGCAGGTCATGCTGCTCCTCGACCGCTTCCTGGGCGCGCACTTCTTCGACACCCAGGCCGGAGGCTCGGCGGTACTCTGGCAGCACTTCTTCTGGCTCTTCGGGCATCCCGAGGTCTACATCCTCGTCCTGCCAGCGTTCGGCATCGCGTCGGAGATCATTCCGGTGTTCTCACGAAAACCGATCTTCGGTTACCCGATCATGGTTGCCGCGTCGGTTGCGATCGGCACCATCAGCATCTCGGTGTGGGCCCACCACATGTTCGCCGTCGGCATGGGTCCCGCGGCCAACAGCTTCTTCATCACCTCGACGCTGCTGGTGGCCGTGCCGACGGGCATCAAGCTCTTCAACTGGCTCGCCACCATGTGGGGCGGGAAGATCCGCTTCGCCACCCCGATGCTCTTCTGCGTCGCCTTCCTCTTCCAGTTCCTCTGTGCCGGTCTCACCGGCGTCATGCTCGGCGTGGCGCCGTTCGACTGGCAGCTGACGGACTCGTACTTCGTGGTCGCGCACTTCCACTACGTCGTCGTCGGGGCGATCCTCTTCAACATCTTCGCCGCCGTCTACTACTGGTTCCCCAAGATCACCGGGCGCCTGATGAGCGAGCGCCTCGGCCGCTGGCATTTCTGGCTGATGGTGGTGGGCTTCAACCTCACGTTCGGTCCGCTGCACATCGCGGGCATCCTCGGCATGCCCCGGCGCATCTATACCTATGACGCCGGACGGGGCTGGGAGATCTGGAACCAGCTGGCGTCGCTCGGGGCCCTCATCCAGGCGGCCGCGGTGCTCGTGTTCGCCTGGAACGCGATCGTCTCGCTGCGGCGAGGAGCGATCGCCGGCAACGATCCGTGGGACGCCTGGACGCTCGAATGGAGCACGACGTCGCCGCCACCGGAGTACAACTTCGCTTCCCTCCCGGAGGTGCGTAGCCGCCGTCCGCTCTGGGATCTGAAGCACCCCGACGATCCGGACTGGCCATATGAGTGAGGAATCGGACGGCTGGACGCTGCCGTCCCGCGGGCGTGCCGGGATGGTCGGGCTCATCATCACGGAGGCGGCGTTCTTCGCGATCTTCGTCGTCGCGTACCTGTTCTACGTCGGGAAGAGCGTGAGCGGTCCCACGCCCGCCGCCGTGCTCCACACGCCCGTCCTGGCGTCGATCCTGCTGCTCTCGAGCAGCTGGACCATCGTGCTCGCCATGCGCGCCCTGCGCGCCGGCGCCACCGGCCGCTTCGCACGCTGGTGGTCTGCCACCCTCCTGCTCGGCGTGGGCTTTCTCGCGCTGACGGCGCGCGAATGGGCGCGCCTCATCGGCCACGACGGCCTCACCATCGCGACCAACCTCTTCGGCACCACCTTCTACACCCTGGTGGGCCTTCACGCGCTGCACGTCA
Source organism: uncultured delta proteobacterium (assembly GCA_963815115.1). Taxonomy (GTDB): domain Bacteria; phylum Desulfobacterota; class Binatia; order DP-6; family DP-6; genus CAVQLX01. The sequence continues at coordinate 584,706 of CAWFFN010000012.1, forward strand.
CCCTGGGCCTGACGCTCATCGCGCTCGTGCTGGCGCTCACGCTGCGCGGGCACGTCGACGCGCGGCACGCGGAGCGGACCGAGATGCTGTCCTGGTACTGGCACTTCGTCGACGGGGTGTGGGTGATCGTGTTCCTCACGGTCTACGTGGTGGGGCGGTAGGCGGCCATGGCACCGGCCAGCCGCATCGAGGTCCCGGCGCCCACCGCGTGGCCGATGATCGCCGCATTCGGCATCACGCTCGTCTGCGCGGGTCTGGTGACCGATGCGCTCGTGTCCGTCGTCGGGGTCGTCGCCATGCTGGCCGGCGCGGTCGGCTGGTTCCGCGCCGTCCTGCCGGTGGAGGACTGCGAGTCGGTGGCGGTCGAGCCCGAGGTCCCGGTCGCGATCGCGCGCAGCGAGGTGACCCATCTCGAGATCGGCGAGGCGGGGCACCGCGCGCGCCTCCCGATCGAGATCTACCCCTACTCGGCGGGCGTGAAGGGCGGGATCGTCGGCGGCATCGCCATGGCGTTCCTCGCCATGCTCTACGGTGTGCTCTTCCATGGCAGCGTCTGGTACCCGATCAACCTGCTGGCGGCGGGCACGATGGCCTCGCTCGCGAGCGCCGACACGGCGGAGCTCATGCGATTCAATGCCGGCGCGCTCGTGGTCGCGGCGGTGATCCACGGCCTGGGGTCGCTGCTGGTCGGGCTGCTCTACGGCGTGCTGCTGCCGATGTTGCCGAGACGTCCGATTCTCTTCGGCGGAATCGTCGTGCCGGCGCTCTGGACGGGGCTGATCTGGGCGTCCCTCCGCATCGTGAACCCGACCCTCAACGCGCGCATCGACTGGCCGTGGTTCGTGGCCTCGCAGATCGCCTTCGGCATCGCCGCCGGGATGGTGGTCGCGCGCTCGGAGAAGATGGCCACCCTCCAGTCTGCCCCGTTCGCGGTGCGCGCGGGGATGGAGTTCCCGCGCGAGCGGGGCGGGGCATCGTGAGACCTGCCGCCGCCGTGCTGCTCGCGGCCGCACTCCTGGCGGCGTGCGACCGGTTGCCCGGCCGGCCGCGCGAGGCGGACCGGCCTCTGCGCCCGCACGACGTGACCAGCTTCGCGGAGCTCTACGGAGCGAACTGCGCCGGCTGCCACGGATCGAACGGCACGCTCGGCGCGGCCGCTGCCCTCGCCAACCCCACGTACCTCGCCTGGGTGGACGACGCGACGGTGCGGCGCGTGATCACCGAGGGCATCCCGGGCACGTCCCAGCCCGCCTTCGCCATCAGCGCGGGGGGATCGCTCACCGACGCCCAGGTCGACGTCCTGGTGCGCGGCATGCGGACGCAGTGGCCGGCGCCGCCGCCGGCCGGCACGTTGCCGCCGTACGCGGCCGACGGCGGAGGTGACGTCGCGCGCGGCGGAGCGCTGTACGCGCAGCGCTGTGCACTCTGCCACGACCCGGGTGGCAAGGGGTCGCCGAAGGGTGGCTCCGTGGTCGATCCGGACTACCTCGCGCTGGTGAGCGACCAGGCGCTCCGCACCGCCGTGGTGGCGGGCCGACCCGACCTCGGCATGCCGGACTGGCGTGGCGCGCCCCCGTGGCCGGCGCTCGCGCCGCAGCAGGTCTCGGACCTGGTCGCATGGATGGCGTCGCATCGGAAGGGAGGAGCATGAGCGAGGAGGGAGTCAGCCGGCGCGGCGTCCTGCTCACCCTGGGGATCGCCCTCAACGCCGTCGCGGCGGCGCTGCTCGCCGTGCCGCTGCTGGGGTTCATCCTGTCACCGGCACGACGCTGGTCATGGCAGCGGTGGGTGCCGCTCGGGCCCGTGTCCGACTTTCCGGAGAACCAGACACGGCTCGCCACCTATCGAAACCCGTTCTCGCGTCCCTGGGACGGCGAGACGGCGAACATCCCGTGCTGGGTGCGGCACGTGTCGGGTGACGAGTTCCTGGTCTTCGCCATCAACTGTACCCATCTCGGCTGCCCGGTGCGCTGGTTCGAGGGCGCCGGTCTGTTCATGTGCCCGTGTCACGGCGGGGTCTACTACTCCGACGGCGAACGGGCGTCGGGGCCGCCGCCGCGCGCGCTCTACCGCTACGAGCACAAGCTCGAGAGCGGACAGCTCTGGGTGCTCGGCGGGCAGCTGCCCACGCTGTCGGAGCACGTCTGACATGGAGCCGCTGCGCGCGTTCGCCGACTGGATCGACCAGCGCCTGGGCCTCGGCGAGCCGCTCGCCGAGGTCGCCGGGCACCGTGTCCCGCGCGACACGGCGAGCTGGTGGTACGTCTTCGGCAGCGGGACGCTCGTCCTCTTCATCATCCAGGTCGTGACCGGCATCTGTCTCGCCACGGTCTACGTTCCCTCGGCCGCCGGCGCCTGGCAGAGCCTCGAGGTGCTCAACTACGAGCAGCCGCTCGGCTGGTATCTCCGCGCCGTGCACGGCTGGGGCTCGAACTTCATGGTCGCGATGATGAGCGTCCACGTCGCCCAGGTCTTTCTCTTCGGCGCCTACAAGTATCCGCGCGAGCTCACCTGGATCGCCGGGGTGTTCCTGCTGCTGTGCACGCTCGGCATGGCGTTCACGGGGCAGGTCCTGCGCTTCGATCAGGACGCCTACTGGGGCCTCGGCATCGGGGCGGCGATCGCGGGGCGGATGCCGCTGCTCGGGCGCGAGGTCGTCCACCTGCTGCTCGGCGGCCCGATCATCGCGGGCGAGACCCTGTCGCGCTTCTTCACCATGCACGTCTTCGTGGTGCCCGGGCTCCTGATCGCCTTCGTCCTGGTGCACCTCCTGCTCGTGCTCCGTCTCGGCGTCAACGAGTGGCCCATGCCGGGCCGGGTGGTGAGCCGCGCGACCTACCGCCGCGACTACGAGGAGCTGGTCAAGCGCGACGGGGTGGCGTTCTTCCCGCACGCAGCGAAGCGCGACATCGTCTTCGCGGGAATCCTGATCTGCGCTGTGCTCGCATGCGCCGCGATCTTCGGGCCCTTCGGGCCGAACGGCCAGCCCGATCCCACCATCATCCAGACCACGCCGCGCCCGGACTTCTACTTCCTCTCGCTGTTCTCGGTCTTCGCGCTCCTGCCGCCGTGGACCGAGACCGTCCTCATCCTCACCGCGCCGGTGCTCGGGATCATCGCGCTCTTCGCGCTGCCGTTCATCTCCGGCACCGGCGAGAAGAGCTGGCTCCGCCGCCCCGTGTCGGTCCTGGGCATCGTGCTCGTCTTCCTGACCCTGGCGACGCTCACCTGGCTCGGGCTCTCCTCGCCGTGGTCGCCGCACATGGAGGCGTGGAGCGAGGCGCCGACGCCGGTCGAGTACGTGCGCGGCCGCTCGCCGCTCGAGCTGCAGGGTGCGCTCCTGGTGCAGAGCAAGCAGTGCCGGAACTGCCACGCGCTCGGCGGCGAAGGCGGCCTGCGCGGGCCCGCGCTGGACGACGTCGCCACGCGGCTCACGCGCGACCAGCTGGTGCGTCAGATCATCCAGGGCGGTGGCAACATGCCGGCGTACGGCAAGAACCTGAGTCCGGCCGAGGTCACGGCGATCGTCGCCTTCCTGCGCACCATGCACCCGCCGGAGCAGGCGCCGGCGCAAGACGCCTCGCAGCTGCTGCGCTCCGCCCGCTGACGTTGGTCGTGGGTTCCGTGGCGCAGGCGGTTCTCGCGTCGTGGTCGCTCGCTCCCGGGCTCGCCGCCGTCCTGCTCGTGCTCGCCACGCTCTATGTCCGCGGCTGGGGCGTGTTGCGCCGCCAGATGCCCGAGCGCTTCCCGGCCTGGCGGCTCGGCTGCTTCCTCGTCGGGCTCGCGACCCTCTACGTGGCCGTGGCCTCGCCGATCGACGCCTTCGCCGGCCTGCTGCTCCAGGTGCACATGCTCCAGCACCTGCTGCTCATGATGGTCGCGCCCCCGCTGGTCCTCCTCGGGGCGCCGGGAGTGCCGCTGCTGCGCGGGCTGCCGCCCCGCCTGGCGAAGGACGCGCTCGGGCCGTTTCTCGCCTGGCCAGCGCTGCGCCGCGTGGCGGCGGCGCTCACCCATCCCGTGGTGTGCTGGTGCGGGCTCGTCGCGGCCACCTGGCTGTGGCACCTGCCCGCCCTCTACCAGCTCGCGCTCCGCAGCCCCGCCTGGCACGCCGTCGAGCACGCGACCTTCCTGTCGACGGGCCTGCTCTTCTGGTGGCCGGTGGTGCAGCCGTGGCCGAGCCGCGCTCGCTGGCCGCGCTGGACCATCCCCCTCTACCTCCTCCTCGCCGACGTGCAGAACACGATCTTCTCCGCCCTGCTCGCGTTCTCCGAGCGCCTCTTCTACCCCGTGTACGCGGGCGTCCCCCGGCTCGGCGGTCTCTCCGCGCTCGACGATCAGGTGGCGGCTGGCGCGCTCATGTGGGTGCCGGGGTCGATCGTCTTCCTGGTGCCGACCGCGCTGATCACGGCGCGCCTGCTGTCGCCGCAGCCGCCCCCGCTGCCCGCGGCGGCTCGCCGGAGCGTTCACGTGCAGCGATCGCCCCGCGACGTGCTCCGCATCCCCGTGATCGGACCTGCGCTGCGCCAGCCGCTCGCGCGGCGCGCGGCGCAGGCGGTGATGCTGCTCCTCGCCGCCGCGGTGGTCGCCGACGGACTGCTCGGACCCGCGATGAGCCCGATGAACCTCGCCGGCGTGCTGCCGTGGACGGGCTGGCGTGCGCTCACCGTGCTGGCGCTCCTCGTCGCCGGCAACGTCTTCTGCTTCGCCTGTCCCTTCATGCTGCCGCGGGAGCTGGCCCGCCGCATCGCCGCGCCCGCTCGCCGGCTTCCCCGCCTGCTGCGGACCAAGTGGCTGGCGATCGGACTGCTGATCGCCGGCTTCTGGGTGACGGAGACCTGCGCGCTGTGGGATGGACCGCGCGCCACCGCCTGGCTGATCGTCGGGTACTTCGCCGCTGCGACGATCGTCGATTCCACCTGGCGGGGCGCGAGCTTCTGCAAGTACGTCTGCCCGATCGGACAGTTCCACTTCGTCAGCTCCCTCGTCTCGCCGCTCCAGGTCCGCGCCCGGGCGCCGGCGGCGTGCGCGTCCTGTACGACCCACGACTGCCTGCGCGGCAATCCTGCTCGGCGGGGCTGCGAGCTCGACCTCTTCATGCCGCGCAAGGTCGGCAACCTCGACTGCACGTTCTGCCTCGACTGCGTGCATGCCTGCCCGCACGACAACGTCGGCCTCTTCGTCGCCGCTCCGGGAAGCGATCTCGTGCACGATGCCCGGCGCTCGTCGATCGGGCGGCTCTCGCAACGGCTGGACGTGGTGGCACTCGCCGTCCTGCTCGTGGTGGCCGCCTTCGTCATGGCGGGCGTGATGGTCGTGCCGGTCTCCGCGCCGTGGCTGCTCGCCTTGCTGGCGGCTGCGCCGATCGCGGTGGGGGCGCTCGTCCTGGTCGCGCCGCCTCGCCGCGCGCGGGTGAGCCGCTTCGCACTCGCGCTCGTGCCGCTCGGGGTGTCGATGTGGGCGGCGCACTTCCTCTTCCACCTGCTCACCGGCTGGCACGCCTTCGCCCCCGTCCTGCGGCGCCCGCTGGCCGACCTGGGACTTCTCGATCCGCCGAGCTGGACGGCCGCGGCGGGCGCGGTCGCGCCCGGCGGCGTGCTCGGGCTCGAGCTGTTGCTGCTCGACCTCGGGCTTCTCCTGACGCTGTGGGTGGTCTGGCGCGTGGCCCGCGATCGCGGCCCGGGCCCGCTCGCACCGCTCATCCCCTGGGCGAGCGCCGCGACGGCGCTGTGGGCGGCCGGCGTGTGGATCGTCTGCCAGCCGATGGCGATGCGGGGGATGATGTCGCATCCGTGAGCCCGCGCGCGCTTGCCGGACCGCATCCGACGTGCCATGAGCCGACTCGTCGTGGCGCAGGCGCGCATCGTCGAGACGACGGTCGACGGCTTCATGGCGCGCAAGCTCGTGTCGCCGAGCGGCACGCTGGACGCGACGTTCGTGGTGGGCGCCGGCATGGTCGGCAGCTCGCTGCGACACGAGGGGGCGGAGCTGCTCGACCCGCGAGGCGGCGTGACACGTTACGCCGCGCAGGGGGCGACCATGGGCCTTCCGCTGCTGCACCCCTGGGCGAACCGGCTGGACGGCCTTCGCTACGCCGTCGCCGGGCGGCAGGTCGTCCTCGGCCCCGACTCGGGCGTTCTGCACCTCGACGGCAACGGCCTGCCCATTCACGGCCTGCTGCCGGGACGCTCGCGCTGGGAGCTGGTCCACGCGGAGGCGACGCCCGCCGCCGCGCGGCTCGAGGCACGTCTGGTGTTCTCGCCCGACCCCGCGCTGCTTGCGGCCTTCCCGTTTCCGCATCGGCTGCAGCTCGGGCTCTTGCTGCGCGACGACGCGCTCGTGGTCGAGACCACGCTGGCGGCGGCCGGCGACGTCGCCGTGCCGGTGGCGTTCGGGTTCCATCCCTACCTGCGGTTGCCCGGCGTCCCGCGCGAGCAGTGGACGGTCGAGCTGCCGGTGCACGAGCAGCTCGTGCTCGACGCGCGCCAGCTTCCCACCGGCGCGCGCGAGGCGGTGCGCATCGATCCGGCACCGCTCGGCGAACGCACCTTCGACGACGCCTTCGTCGCGCCGCGCGACGCGGCGCCCTTCGTCGTCGCCGGGGGCGGACGGCGCATCGCGGTGGAGTTCGTGCGCGGCTACACGGTCGCGCAGGTGTTCACCCCGCCGCGCGCGTCCTTCATCTGCTTCGAGCCCATGACGGCGCCCGCGAACGCGCTCGTGCGCGGCGGACCCGATCTGCGGCTCGTCGAGCCCGGAGAGCGCTTCACGGCCGCGTTCGCGATCCGTGTCGGGCGCGCCTGACGAGGGCGTGCCACCGCGACCGGGGTCATGCTAGGAGAAGAGCCTCGGAGGTCGTCGTCATGGCGGTGTTCGCGCGCAAGCTGAGGGTTCCGTCTGCCGCCGAGGCGCTGCCCGGCCGCACCGAGCGCATGCGCGTGCCGGCCCGGCACTTCGTTCTGGGCACCCCGCTCGAGCCGCCGTTCCCCGAAGGGCTCGAGCGAGCGGTGTTCGGCATGGGCTGCTTCTGGGGCGCCGAGAAGACGTTCTGGCAGGCAGACGGTGTGTACACCACCGCGGTGGGATACGCCGCCGGCCACACCCCGAACCCGACCTACGAAGAGGTGTGCTCCGGCCTCACCGGGCACTCCGAGGTCGTACTCGTGGTCTTCGATCCACGACGCACGAGCTACGGCGAGATGCTTCGCATCTTCTGGGAGCACCACGATCCGACCCAGGGCATGCGACAGGGCAACGACGTCGGGACCCAGTACCGCTCCGGCATCTACTGGCACTCCGAAGCGCAGCGCGCAGCGGCCGAGTCGTCGCGCGCCGCGTATCAGCACGCCCTCGCAGCGAGCCGGTTCGGCACCATCACCACGGAGATCCTGCCTGCCTCCGAGTTCTACTACGCCGAGGACTACCATCAGCAGTACCTGGCGAAGAACCCCGCCGGCTACTGCGGGCTCGGCGGGACGGGTGTCAGCTGCCCGGTCGGACTCGTGTCTGCGCCCGGCTCGGGCTCGGCGTCCTGAGCCGGACCGCGCTCGCTTGCTTCGGCACTCCGCGTCCGGCTCATCTCAGAAAACCGCCGGACAGGAGGGGACATGATCGATCTCTACACATGGACCACGCCGAACGGACGGAAGATCTCCATCATGCTCGAGGAGACGGGCCTTCCGTACAAGGTGATCCCGGTCGATCTGGGGAAAGAGGAGCAGATGACCCCGAGCTTCACCGCGCTCAACCCGAACCGCAAGATACCGACCATCGTCGACCACGACGTCCCGGGCGGTCCGCTCGCGCTGTTCGAGTCGGGCGCGATCCTGATCCACCTGGCCGAGAAGACGGGCCGCTTCCTGCCCAGGGACGTGCGAGCCCGCGCGCTCACGATGCAGTGGCTGATGTTCCAGATGAGCCAGGTCGGGCCGATGATCGGCCAGGCAGGGCACTTCGTGAACCAGGCGCCGGAGCGCATCCCCTACGCCATCCAGCGTTTCATCGGCGAGTCCGTGCGGATCCTCGGAGTCCTCGAGACCGCGCTGCGCGACCGAGAGCATCTCGCCGGGGACTACTCGATCGCGGACATCGCGACCTATCCGTGGGTCACCGCGGCGTGGGGCCCGCTTCAGGCGACCTTGCCCGACGAGATCGGCAAGCTCGGCGGCGTGAAACGCTGGCTGGACCTGATGGCCGCGCGGCCGGCGGTGCAGCGCGGGATGGCGGTACCGGCCGCCTAGGCGTTGTCGCGTCTCGCGTGACGGGTGAAGTGGCGGAGAAGGGAAGGAGTCGAACCTTCCATCCCGCACCAGGCGGGACATCGCGGTTTTGAAGACCGGTGAGGCCACCGGGCCTCTTCCTTCTCCATCCGGGGAACGTCGCGGAGTAGCGTGCCTCCCGGGCGACGGCAAGGCACCCGGTCGCGGTCCGCGACTCTTGCCAGTACCTCGCGGCGATGCGGGGAACGATCACGACGTCGACTTTCCTACCCGCTCGACTAGGGCTAGAATCCTTCCGACAAAGCTCTGCCCGTCATGATTCCCGAGACCCTCGCACAGATTGAAGCCCGCGTCCGGCAGGCCGGATCGTTGTCCGAGGACAACAAGGCCGAGTTGCTGAAGTTGCTCGCGGCGCTGAGAACCGAGATTGGTGATCTCGCCCAGACGAAGAGCGACGAGGCGCACCGGATTGCCGCCATCGCCCGCATCTCGACCGAGGCGGCGATTCACGATCAGACCAATCCCGAATTGGTCAAGCAGTCGCTGGACCGGCTCGCGTCGACGGTGTCTGAATTCGAGGAGTCACATCCGCGGCTGGTGGAAGTCGTCAACCGTATCGCCACCATGCTCGCGGGCGCTGGTATCTAGGCCCGCGACGGATGGTCAGGCGACCGTGGGGCGCGTCGGATGGCGCGCTTGCGCGCGGCGATGGCCTTCTTCTTCCGTCGCACGCTCGGCTTCTCGTAGTGCTCCCGCTTGCGGAGCTCCTTCAGGATACCAGCCTTCTCGCACTGCTTCTTGAAGCGACGGATGGCGCTGTCGATAGGCTCGTTCTCTTTGACCCGAATCCATGCCATGCCCGGTACTCACCCCCCTCAAGGAAGAGGAACGCCAGATGAGAGGCTCACCTGGAGACACTTTTGGCGCCCGACACGCAACCGCCCGGCCAGGCCGTCACGGGCCATTGATCTGGTAGTGGAAAAATCGGACCCGCTCCCCTGGCGGCTGGCGTGACGTCGGGCTCGAGCAGGGTCGCCCTCGTCGAAGTACAGCGTGCCGGGCTCGTCGTCGGATTCCTCGTCCGGCTCGTCGTCCGAGTCCTCGTCGGGCTCGTCGTCGGGTTCCTCGTCTGGCTCGTCGTCGGACTCGTCGTCGGGCTCGTCGTCCGGCTCGGACACCATCGCCTCGATGGTGCCGACGAGCTCGTTTCCCGGAGCCGGCCGGGACCCGTCGCGGCGACGGAGGGGGAGGTGGCCCATGGGATCACCGGCGCGGCTTCCCGATGGCGACGGTCTCGATGCGAGCCCCAGCGCGTCGCCGAGGCCGCCCTCGTAGGGCCGGCCCAGGGTCGGGCGATCTCGTTCCTCGACGATGGCCTGCACCCTCCCTTCGGCTCGCGCGCGCTCGGTCATCACCTTCCCAACCGTGGACGCCCTGAAGGATACCGTCGTGCCTCCCGCGATGGCGGCCTGGATCACACCAACCGCGCGCAGGCCAGTGAGCGCGAGGCGGTCTTGGGGGCTCCGCCGAGGTCAGCGGAGACGACGGGATCACGCTAGTCTCAACCGCACCCCCCGTCAAATTTCCGGCGCGACGGTCAGTGTGACGGCCCTGAGGGCGCTTCGCGCCGTCAGCACGCGCCGGGACACTCCACTCCCAGCCGTTCACAGCCCCCGCTCTGGCACGCACCCTGGGTCCGGAGCGCGCCCGGGAGCATCAGGCAGCCTGGGACGTGAAGCTCGCGCCCAGCGCGTCGAGAACGTCCTTCGGCGAGCCAGCGACGTTGTAGACCTTGCCATCGACAAGGCGCATCGCGGTCGTGTGGGTCGACTCCCGGGCGACGCCGATGACGGCGCTCGGACGCAGCCAGATGTCCCCGTGGTTGGTCTTGAACTGGATGAAGTCGGTCATGGTCGGTCTCCTCTCAGTGGCCCGGTTGCTCACCGCTCGTCTGTGGGCTGGCGGTTCCAGCGGGAGAGGGTTCAGGTGTGACTGCGGTCATCGCGCCGTGGAGGGCTCCACTCATGGCGCCCTTGGCGGCGCCCGTCGCGGCCCCGACGAGGGCTTTTCGGACCGTGGTGGCGGCGTGCGCAATGGCGGCGCCCGCCCTCCTCGTGACCGTTTGCTTACCTGCCCGCGACTTCGTGCTCGTGCCTTTCGCTTGCTTCGCGCCGGCCCGCTTGGTGGCGACCCTCGTCGTCGCTCTCCTCTTGCGAGCGGGTGGCTTCTTGGCGGAAGGCTTCTTCCGCTTGGAGCGAACGGCTCGTGCTCTGGACGTCCTGCCTCGCGAGGCTGCGGCGCCTCTCTTCTTTTTCGGTTTTCGCGTCGGCATGGCCATCTCCTCCTGCGCCGGGTGGAGCGCGATCGTCACGGCGCCTTGGCAACCCGCACGGGGACGAGCTGTCCCTCGCCGTCTTCCCCTCTTCTCATAGCTCTCCAGGGACGTCACCTGCCACACGCGGTTCCTGTCTTCTTCGGCCGTCGCCGCGCGCACTCGGTGATCGGGTGCGGGCTTGCCTTTTGGCGCCAGGTTCCCTCCAGACCTGGCGCGCGGTAGCGCCGCCTGGTAACTGATCTGGTGGAGGAGGCGCGGATGCGGCGAGCAACGGCGATGGCGGTGCTGGTGGTCGGCGTCCTGTGGGTGGCGGTGGGGCATGCGCAGCGCAGGGAGCCTCCTGCTTCGCCCTTCGGGTACGCCGTGTTCTCCCTGGGTGACGTCCAGCTGCGCGACGGGGTGCGTGCCGTGGACGGGGACGTCGGCTCCAACAACGGCACCGCCAACGTCGGGAAGAACGTCCGCGTGGCGGGGTCGATCGTCGGCAGGACGGTCAAGCTGCGGCAGGGTGCCCGGCCCGATTCGCTCTTCTGCCTGCTGCTGCAGGGAAGCATCGCCGGCCTGTCCTGCCAGGCAGTCGACCTGCCAGTGGTCAACGCCAGCCAGCTTCCGCCGGTCCAGGTCGTACCCGGTGCCCAGGCGGTCAAGGTCCCCGCTGGCAGCAGCACGTCACCCATCCCGGCCGGCGCCTACGGCAATGCCAGGGTTGCCTCCCGGGCCACGCTGGTGCTGGAGGGCGGTGTCTACGTGTTCCGGTCGATCCGGGTGCGATCGCAGGCCCAGCTGCTGTGCGCCGCTCCCTGCCAGATCGGTGTCGCCGACACGGTCCAGGTACAGTCCAACGCCGTGCTGGGTGGCACCGGCGGCACGCGCGCCGAGGACATCCGCGTGAATGTCGCGAGGACATCCAGGAACACGGTGTTCTCGGCCGGCCAGCGCTCGACTGTCTCCGCGGTCGTGTACGCGCCCGGTGGCCGTATCGAGCTGCGCCGGCGTGGCAACTTCGTCGGGTCGTTCGTGGGCGGCGTCGTCAAGGTCGACAAGGCCGCCATCGTGCAGGCCAGAAGCCCCTGACCTCGTCGAAACGTTGTCGCCACGGCTCTTCCGGTGCGTGCCGGCGCTCCTCGCCGTCCTGCTGCTCGTCGCGCGGGGGGCGCACGCCGTGGAGGGTGCGACCCGGCTCCCGGCCTCGGAGGACACCGCGAAGGAGCGACTCGAGCACTCCCCGCGCCACGGTGAGTTCGTCAACGTCGACGTGGCCGGCACGCCGGTGCGCGTGTGGGTGGTCTACCCCGAGCGCAAGGACAAGGCGCCGGTCGTCGTCGTGATCCACGAGATCTTCGGTCTGACCGACTGGATCCGCGCCGTGGCCGACCAGCTCGCGGCCGACGGCTTCATCGCGGTGGCGCCCGACCTGCTGTCGGGCAAGGGCGCGAGCGGCGGTGGCACCGAGGCGTTCCCGAGCCGTGACGACGCGGTCAAGGCGGTCTCGGCGCTGCCGCGCGACGAGGTCGTCACGCGGCTGAACGCCGTCCGCGATCATGCGCTCTCGCTTCCGGCGGCGAACGGCAAGAGCGCCTCGGCCGGGTTCTGCTGGGGCGGCTCGACCAGCTTCGCCTACGCCGTCGCGCAGCCCGCCCTCGACGCCGCGGTGGTGTACTACGGTGCTGCGCCCGAGGACCTCGGGACGCTCGCGGCGGTGAAGGCGCCGGTCCTCGGTCTCTACGGCGGAAGCGACGCGCGCGTCGGCGCGACGCTCGATGCGACGCAGGCCGCCATGCAGGCCAAGGGCAAGTCCTACGAGCGCCACGTCTTCGACGGCGCGGGCCACGGCTTCCTGCGCGCACAGAGCGGACAGGACGGCGCCAACCTGCGTGCCACCCAGCAGGCGTGGCCCCTGACGCTCGCCTTCCTGCGCAAGCACCTGCACTAGCCGCTCCGGACCGGGGTTGACTTCGTCGCCCGGCCGACCGTACCTCCGCCCCGATGCGACAGACGACGCGCGGTCTGACGGCTGCCGTCATCCTCGTCGGGGCAGCCGCGGCCCACGCCGAGGGGCTGGAGCGAAACGCGCTCGGTCCCCGCACCGTGCGCTACACCTACGAGGTGACCGTCGCACCCCCCGCGCAGGCGAAGCTGGTCGAGATCGCCATGCCGATGCCTCGCGAGGACGATCAGACGGTGCTCGACATCGACCTCGCCGGTCCCGGCGCGGCGAGCGTGCGCCCGCTTCCGGGCGGCGATCGCATGGCCTACTGGCGAGTCGAGGAACCGAGCGACCCGCTGGTGATGCGGCAGACCGGGACGGTGGCTCGACGCGAGGTACACGGCGAGACGGCGCGTGCCGACGGCACGGCGATCGATCCGGACGTGTTCGCCGCCGCGCTGGCCGCGTCGCCGTCGGTGCAGATCAACGACGAGATCCGCGCCATCGCGCAGCGCCAGACCGCCGGCAAGGAGGGCGTCGTGGGTCGGGCGCACGCGCTCTACGACTGGGTCTACGAGCACATGGCCTACGACAAGACGGTTCCGGGCTGGGGGCTGGGTGACATTCCGTACTGTCTCAAGGTGGGAAAAGGGAACTGTACCGACTTCCACACCCTCTTCATCGCGCTGGCACGCGCGAACGGCATTCCCGCGCGTTGGAACATCGGGTTTCCGCTGGCCTATGCCGACGGCACGCCGCGCCCTGCAGATCCCGTCCTGGTGGCCGGCTATCACTGCTGGGCCGAGTTCTTCGCTCCGGGAGCGGGCTGGGTGCCGGTCGACATCTCGGAGGCGCGCAGGCATCCCGAGCTGCGCGACTACTTCTTCGGTACCCTGTCCGGAAACCGGATCCTCTTCAGCCGCCTGCGCGACGGTGCGCTGGCGCTCGGCGACGCTGATCCCGCTCGCAACTACTTCATCTACCCCGTGGCCCGTGCCGACGGCGCCGAGCTGAAGGACGGCGTCACCTGGCGCTTCACGTACGAGGATCGCTGACTCGCTACCGGGCGACGATCTCGACCCGGCGGTTCTGCCAGCATCGCCGGCGAACACGAAGCTCGGACCGGTGAGAGTCTCAATCCCCCCGCCGATTCGTGACCGGAGCAGGCGGGGGCGGCGGAGGCGGCGGCGGTGGCGGGACCTCGGGGGGCAGCTCGCAGAAGTAGGAGTTGCCGAGTGCCCACCCGACCAGCCCGCCAACGATCGCTCCCCCGACGCCCGCGCCCGCGCCGGCGGCTCCGTTCTTCGCACCGATGCCGACGCCCGCGCCGACGCCGGCGCCACCGATGATCGCACCCAGCACCGTCGCGCTCACCACGCATGAATCCTGGTTTTCGCGCGTCGGGGCGCAGCCGGTCATCGCCAATGCCACCAGGGCCGCGATCGCAGTCCGTCCGCCAGCATCCATCCTTGCCCTCCGTTCTTCCGTCCGGCGCCTTGCCAGCTGCGCGAGTCCGTGAAGCGCCTAGCGGGACGGACCGGTGCCGTTCAAGGGCCACCATGCCGCCCGTCGTTAAATGTTGATGACGTTTTGCGGAGGCGGAATGAGCCTGCTTGCTCCGGGTCGGTCCCGCGTCAGCCCGGGAGCGAGACCTCTACCGGCACGCCGCTCAGAAGCATCGGTTCTCCGGTGCGCGCTCGACCGTCAGCGGCTCCGGACCGCGCGCCCGAACCCGATCGAGGATCGTCTCCACGGACCGGATGTCGCGGTCGTCTGCGGCGGCCGCAGGCATCTCGACCCCGCGCATCGGCGCGACGAAGGGATGCAGCAGAAGCCCCGACACCGCGCGGACGATCTCCGTCGGCTCGGGCCGGATCTCCGCCACCAGCGACGCCAAGCGGCCCGGGTCCGACCAGCGGCTCTGGGTGCGATAGACGTCGACGTTCTCTGCCATGGAAGGCCTCCTCGCGGTCACCCGCCGAGCAACTGCCGCATCTGCCGGACGCCCGCATCGGTCGGAAACAGCCGCTCGGCGGCGGCCTGCGCCGATCGTGCGTCCTGCTCGCGGCCCGCCGCGCGCAGGAAGGTCACCAGGCCCACCCGCACGGCCGGATTCCCGGGGAGCAGGGTGACGAGGACCTCGAACTGGTCCGCGGCCTCGGCATACCGTCCCGCTCCGCGGAGCAGCGTCGCGTAGTTCATCCGCGCCAGGGCGTTGCGCGGAGCGAGCCGGATGGTCTCGAGATACTCGACCTCCGCCTCGGCCTGATGCCCCTGGCGCAGGAGGGCGTTGGCAAGGTTCAGGTGCAGGTCCGGCATCCGGGGATCGATGGCGAGCCCGCGGCGGAACACGGCCTCGGCCGCGGCCTCGTCGCCGTGCTCGCTGAAGGCACCGCCCAGATTGACGTAGGCGCTCACCAGATCGGGCTGGCGGTCGAGGGAGCGTTGGTATGCGTCGATCGCCTCCGCATAGCGTTTCGCCCGGACGAGAACGTTGCCGAGATTGTACAGGGTCATCGGCTCGTCGGGGGCGAGCCGGAGCGAGGTCTCGATCTCCGCGACCGCCTCGTCGTTCCGGTTCTCCTCGCTGAGAAGGAGCGCCAGCTCGCGGTGGCTGCGCGCGCTGCGGGGCGCGTCCGCCACCATGGTCCGAAAGAAGATCGGCGCGTCGCGCCACACCGTGTTGCGCTCGATGGTACGCGCGCCGTACAGCGCGACGACGAGCGCGGCGAGTGCGGCCGTCAGCCTCGTTCCGCGTCCGATGGTCGTGATCCCGAACGCCAGCAGCAGACAGAATCCGGCGGACGGGAGATAGAGCAGCCGCTCCGCCATGATCGTGCCGATCAGGACGACGGCGTTGGACACGATCGAGAACGTGAGCGCGGAGAAGGCGATCGCGAAGCACACGTGGCGCTCGCGATACCAGCCCCACGCGGCGAGGCCGCCAGCGACCAGGAGCACGGCGACGCCCGCGCCGACGCGCGGGTCGGCGAGCGAGGTCGCGAGCTCGAATTGGGGGAACGAGTAGTCTGCGGACAGACGGACCGGCCAGATCAGGAGCCGGGCGTACGCTGCGACGATCGCGAGGGCGCTGTACAGCCGCGATCCCGGCGACGCCGTTCCGAGCGGGTTGTCGAGCTGCAGCGGGAGCGGGGCGACACCATGCATGACGGCGGTGCGGATCAGGAGCGCGGCGATCGCGCCCAGCGCGAGCGCTCCGTATCCCCGGACGTCGAGCCGGCGCCGGTAGATCAGATCGGCCGCGATCGCGACCGCGACGATCGTGATCGCATTCTCCTTCGCGAGCACGCCGGCGAACAGCGTCAGCGCGGCCGCGGCATGCGCCGGCACGCTGCGCCGGGTGAGAACGATCCACCACGCCAGGAGGGCGAGGAGGGCCGCCAGCACCTCGGCGCGGCCGACGACGCTCGCCACCGCCTCGGTGTGCACGGGATGGGCGGCGAACAGGAACGCCGCCAGGAGCGCGAGCGTCGCATCGCGGGTGACTCGAGCCAGCAGCAGCGCCAGCACGACGCACACGGCCGCGTGCAGGACGACGTTGACCGCGTGGTAGCCGAGGGGCGCCGCGCCGTGGATCGCGTAGTTCGCCGCGAAGCTTGCCGTCGTCACCGGGCGGTAGACGTCCATGTAGCCGTTCGGCGTGAACCATGATCCGGTCGTCACGATGCGCGCCAGGTCGACCTCCGCCACTGCCGGGTTCCGGACGATCGCGTTCACGTCGTCGTAGATCAGCCCCCCGCGCAGCGTGTTCAGGTAGCAGCCCAGCGCCACCGCCACGAGCAAAGCCAGGAGCAGGCCCGGGGGATGCCCGGCCGCCCGCACGCTCCCGGAAGGCGGCGGCGCACCGGTCCGGACGTGCCGCCCGCCGCGGACGGCCGTCATCGTGCCCGGGCGCCCCGGGCCGGGATGCCGGCGTCACCGTGAGGGACTCGTGGAACCCCAGGCGCGCGTCTCGTCATGGTTCTCCACCCGAGCCGCGGCCATCCCGGGCGCGACGCGACCGTGGCTCGGTTCGGATGCGAAACGCTGGCAGCGATCGCTTCGTCTTGTCAACGCCCTCAGCCGCGCAGTCGGTCCTCGATCGCCTCGCGCACGAAGTCGTCGAGGGTCTTGGCGCCGAGCGCGGCCTGCAGGCGGATCGATCGTAGGCGGGAGATGGGGAGGCGGATGTCGAGGGAGGAGAAGTCAGGGAGGAAGCCGGTCGTGCCTGCGTGGTCGTTCGTCGCGCGCGGTCGTGGCTTCTTGGTTCTCACCGGGACCTTCTTGCTGGGCATATGGTATGGTGCTCGATACCCGTGGCGCACGAGCCGCGTCTTGTCCGTGGGGGCCATTCTGTTGTCTAAGTGGGCCAAGTGCCGGGATGGCAGAGCGGACCGTAGGCGTCCTGCAGCTGCTCGACCTGCTGAAGGCCTTGCGTTCGGTGGGGGCCGATTCCGGCCGCTTGTGCCGCGCGGCCGGTCTCGCGCCGGGTACGTTGCGGGATCTCGGCGCGAGGGTGCGGGGCTCCGACCCCATCGGTGTTTGCCAACCCGCTGGCGGCCGAACGGATCGAGGATCTCGCCATCACCCTCGAGAAGCGGGCCGCTCGGACAAGTGAACGGGCCAGGGTGACGGACGTGGTGCGCACGATGGCGATCTCGGGCGTTCGCGCGCATCGCCTGCGGGTCGCGCGCCAGCTCGGCATGAGCGGGCGAACGCTCCAGCGCGCCCTCGCCCGGGAAGGCGTGACCTTCACGGACGTCCGGGCCGAGGTGCTCTGGGACGCAGTGCCTTCGCTGCTCGCGAACCCGTCGTGCAAGGTGCAGGCGGTCGCGATGCAAGCCGGCTTCGCCGATGCGGCGGGCTTCTCGAAGGCGTTCCGACGGCGGATGGGCTGCTCGCCCAGCGACTACCGGAAGCGGCTCGCCAGGTAGCGAGGCGCGCTGCGGGGCGCATCTTGACCTCGATCGGGGGAGGGGTGAAGGTCCAGTCGAGGAGGTGATCGACATGGCGACCTGGGCGGCCAAGGGGCAGTACATGGAGGCGTGTAGCTGCGATTTTCTCTGTCCGTGCGTTCCAAAGAACGCGACCACGCCGGCGACCCACGATTTCTGCAAGGTCGCCCTGACGTTCGCGATCGATTCCGGACGGTACGGCGACGTCCCGCTCGACGGGGTGCGTTTCGTCTTCTTCGCGCAGTCGAAGGCCATCATGACCCACGGCGACTGGATCGGCGGGGTGGTCATCGATTCCGCCGCCAGCGACGCGCAGGCCGAGGCCGTCGGGGCCCTCGCCAGCGGCGCGGCCGGCGGTCCTCTCGGGCTGTTCGCACCCTTGCTCGGCGATTTTCGAGGCGTGCAGCGGCATCCCATCCACGTCACGCAGGACGGCCACAACGTGAGCGTCAGGATCGACGGCCTGCTCGATCAAAGCGTCGTCGGGGTCGAGAGCGTGTCGGTGCCGGGCGCGTGCGTCGCCATCGACAACACCTTCCACCCGGTGAACAAGCGGCTGAACCTCGCCACCGCGCTGCGCAACGTGATCAGCGCCTTCGGGATCGAGTGGAAGGGAGAGCCGGGAAGGACCAACGGACACTTCGCGCCCTTCGACTGGAGGGGCGAGACTGCGTGAATGTCCGGTTCTCGCGGCTCCTGACCTTCGCCGTTCTCGTCGCGATCGGCGGGATCGCATGGGCGTTCCTGGTACGCAGCGAGGAGGCCATGACGACCATGGCGGGCGACGGGCCGATCGTCCGGCTGATGTGGCTGATGATGCGGCCGGCGGAGTTCCTGCCATACTTCTTCGCCGCGGCGCTCATGTGGGTGATCATGATGATCGCCATGATGGTGCCTGCCGTGGTGCCGATGGTCATGGTGATGCGCGGCGTCGACGGCGGCCCGCATCGCGAGCGCGACACGCTGCTGTTCGCCGCGGGGTATCTCATCGGATGGAGCGCGTTCGGCCTGGTGGCGGCATTCCTCCAGCTCTGGCTGCACGCCCGCGGCGTGCTCGGCGGCGATCGGCTGGCGGTCGGCGCGCTCGGCGCCGGACTGCTCCTGCTCGCGGCGGGCATGTACCAGCTCACTCCGTGGAAGGCGGCCTGCCTGCGTCACTGCCGCAGCCCGGCGAGCTTCTTCCTCGAGCACTGGTCGCCCGGTGGCCGCGGCGCTCTCGCCATGGGGCTGCGCCACGGCCTCTACTGCGTCGGCTGCTGCTGGGTGCTGATGCTGCTGATGTTCGTCGGCGGCACGATGAGCGTGCTCACGATGGCGGCGCTGTGCGCCTTCATCCTCGCCGAGCGCCTGCTGCCGGACGGGCCGTGGGTCTCGCGCATCCCCGGCACGGCGATGATCGTGTCGGGCGCGCTCTTGATTGCGTCGCGCTGAGGCGACGGACCCCGGCGCCGGCCAGGAGAGCCGGCGCCGGGGGTTGGGGTCGCTAGAACCGCAGCGTGTGGCTACGGCACGGCGAAGAACTGCGCGTTCCCGGGCAGGCTGAGCGAGCCCGGGCCCGGCAGATCGGCGAGCCCGTCGAGGGCCAGGCTGCCGGTCTGCGGGATGCAGAAGTTGCTCACGAGCACGCCGGCGTGCGGCGCGCCGTCGGAGAGATCACCCGCCGGCGATCCGTTCTGCGTGATCGCCTGCGTCGCCGCCTGCCCGAAGGCGCCCGCGTGCGGCTGCGCCGGGCAGAAGAGCCCGTCGGCCGCCGTGGTCGTCACCGGGGCCGAGGTCAGCGGGTTGAGGCTGATGGGCAGCGTGGCCACGAAGGTCCCAGGATCCGGTAGACAATCGACCGACGTCTGCGTGCTGTTGCCGGTCGTGCAGGGCTGGCCGGCGCTGGGGCCGGAGTTGCAGAACCCGCCGTCGCAGATCGGGCAGATGGTGGGCTTGCCGAGCGTCAGGTAGACGAACGACGCCAGCTCGATGTCGACCGTCGACTCGCCCGTGGCGACGTTGAGCGTCCCGCTGGCATCCTGCGCGAAGGCGTTCACCACGCAGCTCGGCGGGAAGCCGTTCACCAGGACCGGCGGGCCGAAGTAGCAGGTCGGATCGGTCTGGCAGCCGCCCGGCGCGAAGCATGCCGAGTCGTCGGTGCACTCGACCGCCGGGTTGTTGACGCAGTGCTTGACGGAGCCCTGCGGCCCCACCGAGCAGTCCGTCCGGCTCGTCCCCAGGCTGCCGGACAACGTCGTGCCGTCGGGGCTGTCGAGGACCGTGGTGGCGTTCTCCGGAATGATCGACGGGTTCACCGTCGCCGCGCCGCCACCGATGTAGAGGCAGCCCGCTCCGAGGTCGACGAGCTTCGTGCCGACGAGGTCGGAGTCGAGCTCACCCGAGAAGGGCGGATCGGCCGGCGTGCCGAACCCGTTCGCGCCGCAGTTGGCCGTGCCTGCGCTCGTCGTGAACGACAGGTGCTGGCCGAGCGGCGGCGGGGCGGTCGTCGTCGTCGTGCTCGTCGTGGTGGTCGTGGTGCTGGTGGTGGGCACGCTCTGCTGGCGATTCAAGTCGATCGAGAACTGGTCGATGAGCTGCTCGAGCGGCGCGAGCTGCGTCGGCGTGCCGCACGCCTTCAAGGACGAGTTGAACGACGCGCCGGCCTTCGTCACACACGCCGGGTCCGTCGCGGTGCCGCTCTTGGCGCCCGACGAGAAGCACTTGGCGACGGCCTGGAGCTTCTTGCCGATCGACGTGAGCTTCTTGCCGAAGCAGACGTCCGGTCCCGGCGACCCGCCGGTCACGATCTGGATCGCCTGCCCGATGACGGCGTTGACCGACGCCCCGGTGGCGTCGGCGTCCGGGCTCACCAGGCAGTCGCCCTTCTTCTGCGCATTGGTGAAGCCCTTGGTCAGCGTGTCGGTCGCCTTCTGGAGACAGGCGTCGTCCACCGGCAGGCCCTTCTGGAGGGCCTTGGCGTAGCAGCTCGCGACCGCCTTCGCCTGCTTCCCGGCGGCGTCGTCGAGGCCCTGCGCGCACTTGCTCGCCGGCTGGGCCACCGACACGAAGGCGACGTTGTCCATGCTGAAGATCTCGACCCCGAAGAAGAGATCGCCCGGCACCCCGCAGCTGTGGCTGCTGGTGACGACCACCTGCTCCGCGCCCGGCGGTGGCAGTGTGAGGGAGAGGGTCTCGCCCGCCATGTCGGCGGTCTGGGTGTCGGAGTCCAGGAGGGTGCCGTCATGCGCGAAGCCCTGGATCGTCACGATGCTGGCTCCCATGCAGTCGATCCCGAACGTCCCCGTGTCGAACTGGAAATACTGGATCGGCGGATAGAAGGTGAGGAACTCGGGCGATTGGGCGAGTCCGCCGGTGACCACCGGGAACGCGCTCAGGAAGTAGATGTTGTTCGGCAGGGAGATGTACGGCACTTCCTCGGGGTTGAACGCTGGGTTGAAGAGACCGCCGCTGTTCTGTCCGAACCCGGCGAACTGGACTCCCCGGTTCACGTACTGGTCGGTGACGACGAGGAAAGGGATCTGCTGGTTCGGTCCGAGATCGATGTCGTCGAAGTTGACCAGCGTCGCGGTCACCGGCGGAGGCATGAGCTGCGCCCCCGCGCTACCGGCGAGCGCCGTGAGCAGCAGGGCGCTCGCGATCCGTGAGATTCTCATACGAAGCCCCCCTGACGTTGTGCAGCGTTGGACGAATGCTTCGTCGCCGGCGCGTGAGGCGCCGGCGCGATCCCCGGGGCCTCGGGTCAGGCAGCTCCCATGGGTTCACCCTCCTGAAGGCGCCTGACCTGGATACATTCGCTGCGTGTCCCGGAGGGCTCAGCATGCGCCGCGGGCACCTTCGTCACACGAGACGGCGGGCTGGCTGCGCTCGAGCGAAGTGACAGCTTCGCCCGGTCTCCGGCTGCTTCGGGGTGAAGCCGAGCGCTCGAGATCGTCCGGGATGCACCGACGAACATGCCGTCGACATCCCGTCGAGCCCCGGCGGAGCAGGTGGATACTGACACGTCAGTTTCCGGGGTGGCGGGTACTCCCCCTCGGAGACGGATGTCAAGCATCCTACCGCCTGGACCGAGCCACCCGGCGCGTGAACGTCGCCCATTCTCCAACGAAGTGAGGCGACGGACCCCGGCGCCGGCCAGGAGAGCCGGCGCCGGGGGTTGGGTCGCCCAGAACCGCAGCGTGCTGCTACGGCACGGCGAAGAACTGCGCGTTCCCGGGCAGGCTGAGCGAGCCCGGGCCCGGCAGATCGGCGAGCCCGTCGAGGGCCAGGCTGCCGGTCTGCGGGATGCAGAAGTTGCTCACGAGCACGCCGGCGTGCGGCGCGCCGTCGGAGAGATCACCCGCCGGCGATCCGTTCTGCGTGATCGCCTGCGTCGCCGCCTGCCCGAAGGCGCCCGCGTGCGGCTGCGCCGGGCAGAAGAGCCCGTCGGCCGCCGTGGTCGTCACCGGGGCCGAGGTCAGCGGGTTGAGGCTGATGGGCAGCGTGGCCACGAAGGTCCCAGGATCCGGTAGACAATCGACCGACGTCTGCGTGCTGTTGCCGGTCGTGCAGGGCTGGCCGGCGCTGGGGCCGGAGTTGCAGAACCCGCCGTCGCAGATCGGGCAGATGGTGGGCTTGCCGAGCGTCAGGTAGACGAACGACGCCAGCTCGATGTCGACCGTCGACTCGCCCGTGGCGACGTTGAGCGTCCCGCTGGCATCCTGCGCGAAGGCGTTCACCACGCAGCTCGGCGGGAAGCCGTTCACCAGGACCGGCGGGCCGAAGTAGCAGGTCGGATCGGTCTGGCAGCCGCCCGGCGCGAAGCATGCCGAGTCGTCGGTGCACTCGACCGCCGGGTTGTTGACGCAGTGCTTGACGGAGCCCTGCGGCCCCACCGAGCAGTCCGTCCGGCTCGTCCCCAGGCTGCCGGACAACGTCGTGCCGTCGGGGCTGTCGAGGACCGTGGTGGCGTTCTCCGGAATGATCGACGGGTTCACCGTCGCCGCGCCGCCACCGATGTAGAGGCAGCCCGCTCCGAGGTCGACGAGCTTCGTGCCGACGAGGTCGGAGTCGAGCTCACCCGAGAAGGGCGGATCGGCCGGCGTGCCGAACCCGTTCGCGCCGCAGTTGGCCGTGCCTGCGCTCGTCGTGAACGACAGGTGCTGGCCGAGCGGCGGCGGGGCGGTCGTCGTCGTCGTGCTCGTCGTGGTGGTCGTGGTGCTGGTGGTGGGCACGCTCTGCTGGCGATTCAAGTCGATCGAGAACTGGTCGATGAGCTGCTCGAGCGGCGCGAGCTGCGTCGGCGTGCCGCACGCCTTCAAGGACGAGTTGAACGACGCGCCGGCCTTCGTCACACACGCCGGGTCCGTCGCGGTGCCGCTCTTGGCGCCCGACGAGAAGCACTTGGCGACGGCCTGGAGCTTCTTGCCGATCGACGTGAGCTTCTTGCCGAAGCAGACGTCCGGTCCCGGCGACCCGCCGGTCACGATCTGGATCGCCTGCCCGATGACGGCGTTGACCGACGCCCCGGTGGCGTCGGCGTCCGGGCTCACCAGGCAGTCGCCCTTCTTCTGCGCATTGGTGAAGCCCTTGGTCAGGGTGTCGGTCGCCTTCTGGAGACAGGCGTCGTCCACCGGCAGGCCCTTCTGGAGGGCCTTGGCGTAGCAGCTCGCGACCGCCTTCGCCTGCTTCCCGGCGGCGTCGTCGAGGCCCTGGGCGCACTTGCTCGCCGGCTGGGCCACCGACACGAAGGCGACGTTGTCCATGCTGAAGATCTCGACCCCGAAGAAGAGCGTGCCTGGCAACCCGCAGCTGTGGCTGCTGGTGATGACCACCTGCTCCGCGCCCGGCGCCGGGAAGGTGAGCGCGATGGTCTCGCCCGCCTCCGTGGCGGTCAGCGTCTGCGAGTCCAGGAGGGTGCCGTCATGGTCGAAGCCCTGGGCCGTCACGATGCTGGCCCCCGCGCAGTCCGCGCCGAGCGTTCCGGTGTCGAACTGGAAGGACTGGATCGGCGGATAGAAGGTGAGGAACTCGGGCGTCTGGGCGAGTCCGCCGGTCACCACGGGGAACGCGCTGACGAAGTAGATCACGTTCGGCAGGGAGATGTACGGGACCGAGGCGGGGTCGAACCCCGGGTTGAACAGGCCGCCTGCGTTCTGGCCGAACCCGGCGAACTGGACCCCCCGATTGACGTACTCGTTGGTGACGATGGGGAAGGGAATCTGCTGCCCCGGTCCGAGAGGGATGTCGTCGAAGTTGACGAGCGTCGCGGTCACTGGCGGAGGGGTGAGCTGCGCCCCCGCACTGCCGACGAGCACCGTGAGTAGCAGGGCGCTCGCGATCCGTGAGGTTCTCATACGAAGCCCCCAGTTTGATGACGTTGTGCAGCGTTGGACGGACGATTTCGTCACCGGTGCATCAGCGCCGGGACGATGCCCCGGGCCTCGGGTCAGGCAGCTCCCATGGGGTCACCCTCCTGAAGGCGCCTGGGACCTGGACGGATCCGCTGCGTTTTCCGGAGGGCTCAGCATGCGCCGCGGGGCACCTTCGTCACGCGAGACGGCGGGCTGGCTGCGCTGGGACGAAGTGACAGCTTCGCCCAGTCTCCGGCTGCTTCCGGGTGAGGTCGACGGCTCGGCGATGTCCCGGATGCATCGGCACGCGGGCCGTAGACATCCGGCGTGGCCTCGGCGGAGCAGGTGAGTACTGACACGTCAGTTTCGGTGGCCGGTACCCCTCCTCCGAGACGGATGTCAAGCATCTTCGGACGACGGACCCCGGCGCCGGCCGCGAGGGCCGGCGCCGGGAGGTCGATCGCCAGGACCGCAGCGTGTGGCTACGGCACGGCGAAGAACTGCGCGTTGCCGGGCAGGCTGAGCGAGCCCGGTCCCGGCAGATCGGCCAGCCCGTCGAGTGCCAGGCTGCCGGTCTGCGGGATGCAGAAGTTGCTCACGAGCACGCCGGCGTGCGGCGCGCCGTCGGTCAGATCACCCGCCGGCGATCCGTTCTGCGTGATCGCCTGCGCCCCCGCCTGTCCGAAGGCCCCCGCATGCCCCTGCGACGGGCAGAACAGCCCGTCCGCTGCCGGGGTCGTCACCGGGGACGAGGTCAGCGGATTGAGGCTGATCGGGAGGGTGGCTACGAAGATTCCCGCGGTCGGCAGACAGTCGAGGCTCGTCTGCGTGCTGTTGTTGGTGGTGCAGGGCTGCCCGGCGTTGGCGCCCCAGTTGCAGGCACCGCCGTCGCAGATCGGGCAGACCGTCGGCTGGCCGAGGGTCAGGTAGACGAACGACGCCAGCTCGATGTCGACCGTCGACTCGCCCGTGGCCAGGTTGAGGGTTCCGCTCGCATCCTGCGCGAAGGCGTTCACCACGCAGCTCGAGGGGAAGCCGTTCACGAGGACCGGCGGCCCGAAGTAGCAGGTCGGGTCGGTCTGGCAGCCGCCCGGCGCGAAGCATGCCGAGTCGTCGGTGCACTCGACCGGCGGGTTGTTGACGCAGTGCTTGGTGGTGCCCTGCGGCCCGACGGAGCAGTCCGCCCGGCTCGTCCCCAGGCTGCCGGACAGCGTCGTGCCGTCGGGGCTGTCGAGGACCGTGGTGGCGTTCTCCGGAATGACCGACGGGTTCACCGTCGCCGCGCCGCCGCCGATGTAGAGGCAGCCCGCCCCGAGGTCGGCGAGCTTGGTGCCGACGGTGTCGGAGTCGAGCTCACCCGAGAACGGCGGATCGGGCGGGATGACACAGTTCGCCGTCCCCGCGCTCGTCGTGAACGACAGGTGCTGGCCGAGCGGCGGCGGGGCGGTCGTCGTCGTGGTGCTCGTCGTGGTGGTCGTGGTGGTGGTGGTGGGCACGCTCTGCTGGCGATTCAGGTCGATCGAGAACTGATCGATGAGCTGCTCGATCGGGGCGAGCTGCGTCGGCGTGCCGCACGCCTTGAGAGACGAGTTGAACGACGCGCCGGCCTTCGTCACACACGCCGGGTCCGTCGCGACGCCGCTCTTCGCGGCGGACGAGAAGCACTTGGCCACGGCCTGCAGCTTCTTGCCGATGGACGTGAGCTTCTTGCCGAAGCAGACGTCCGGCCCCGGCGACCCGCCGGTCACCATCTGGATCGCCTGCCCGATGACGGCGTTGACCGCCGCCCCGGTGGCGTCGCTGTCCGGGCTGACCAGGCAGTCACCCTTCTTCTGCGCATTGGTGAAGCCCTTGGTGAGACCGTCGGTCGCCTTCTGGAGACAGGCGTCGTCCACGGGGAGCCCCTTCTGGAGCGCCTTGGCGTAGCAGCTGGCCACCGCCTTCGCCTGCTTCCCGGCGGCGTCGTCGAGGCCCTGCGCGCACTTGCTCGCCTGTTGGTCGACCGGAATGAACGCGACGTTGTCCATGCTGAAGATCTCGACGCCGAAGAAGAGCTCGCCCGGCAGTCCGCAGCTGTGGCTGCTGGTGACGACCACCCGCTCCGCGCCCGGTGGCGGCAGGGTCAGGGCGAGGGTCTCGCCCTCCACGGTGGCGGTCAGCGTCGTCGAGCCCAGGAGGGTGCCGTCATGGGCGAAGCCCTGGATGGTCACGACGCTGGCGCCCTCGCAGTCCTGCCCGAACGTGCCGGTGTCGAACTGGAAGTACTGGATCGGCGGATAGAAGGTGAGGAACTCGGGCGATTGCGCGAGGCCGCCGGTGATCACCGGAAACGCGCTCAGGAAGTAGATGTTGTTCGGCGGGGAGATGTACGGCGCCTCCCCGGGGCCGAACGATGGGTTGTAGAGCCCGCCGCTGTTCTGACCGAACCCGGCGAACTGGACGCCCCGGTTCACATACTCGTTGGTCACGACGTTGAAGGGGATCTGTCCATTCGGGTTGAGATCGTCGAAGTTGACGAGGGTCGCGGTCACCGGCGGAGAGATGAGCTGCGCCCCCGCACTGCCGGCGAGCACCGTGAGCAGCAGAGCGTTCGCGATCCGTGAGATTCTCATGTGAGAGCTCCTGGTTGCATGACGTTGTGCAGCGTTTGACGAACGACTTCGTCACCGGCGCGGAGCGCCGGGCCGATTCTCCGGGCCTCGCCTCAGGCAGCTCCCATGGGGTCACCCTCCTGAAGGCGCCTGACCTGGACGGAGTCGCTGCGTTTTCCGGAGGGCTCAGCATGCGCCGCGGGCACCTTCGTCACGCGAGACGGCGGGCTGGCTGCGCTGGGACGAAGTGACAGCTTCGCCCAGTCTCCGGTGAGTACTGCCACGTCAGTCTTCCCGGTGGCGGGTACTCCTCTCGGTAGACAGGTGTCAAGAACCTTGATGCGGACTCGGTGGTTATCCGTGTGCGACGCTTCCGGTGGTCGCCCAGCGATCGGCACGGACGCCGCTTCTGGCCACAGGCCCCGCGTGCTAGACGGCCCGGATGTCGAAGCCGCTCGTGTATCGCGACGGGGAGCCTTTTCCCGGCCGCGCCGCCGCATCCTTGAACGAGTCCCTCCCGGCCTGGCCGGTGCCCGCGCGGGCTCCCGCGGGCGCTCCCAACGTCGTCCTGATCGTGCTCGACGACGTCGGCTTCGCCCAGCTCGGCTGCTTCGGCTCGGACATCGACACGCCACGTTTCGATGGGCTCGCGGCGGACGGCCTGCGCTACCGCAACTTCCACACCACGGCGATGTGCTCGCCGACCCGCGCCTGTCTTCTCACGGGACGCAATCACCACACCTGTGCCATGGGCGGGATCACCGACCTCTGCATGGGGTTCCCCGGCTACAACGGGCGCATCCCGAAGTCGTGCGGGTTCGTCTCCGAGGTGCTCCGCCAGGCAGGGTGGGCGACGTTCGCCGTCGGCAAGTGGCATCTCGCTCCCTCCGACGAGCAGCATGCCGCCGCGCCGCGTGATCGCTGGCCGCTCGGGCAGGGCTTCGAGCGCTACTACGGGTTCATGGGCGGCGAGACCAACCAGTTCGCGCCCGACCTGGTGTGCGACAACTCGCCGGCACGGTTCACGCCGCGCGACGGCTACCATCTCACCGAGGACCTCGTCGATCATGCGATCCAGCGCGTGACCGACGTTCGCACGGCCGATCCCGACAAGCCGTTCTTCCTCTACCTGGCGCTCGGTGCGTGCCATGCGCCGCATCAGGCGCCGCCCGAGTGGATCGAGCGGCACCGTGGGCGCTTCGACGGGGGCTGGGATGTGTGGCGCGAGCGCACGCTGGCGCGCCAGATCGCCGCCGGCATCGTTCCGCCCGGCACCACGCTGTCGGCCCGTCCGTCGTGGGTACAGGAGTGGGCCGCGCTGCCGGCGGACGAGCGGCGCGCCTACTCGCGCATGATGGAGGTCTACGCTGGCTTCCTGTCGCACACCGACCATCACGTCGGCCGCCTGCTCGATTTCCTCGCCACGAGCGGCGAGCTCGACCGCACGCTCGTCCTCGCGCTCAGCGACAACGGGGCGAGCGCGGAGGGCGGCGCCCAGGGCACGTTCAACGAGAACTTCATCTTCAACGGCCTGCCGCACGACGTCGAGGCGACCCGTGCCATGCTCGACAAGCTGGGCAGCGCACAGACCTACGGACACTACCCGTGGGGATGGGCGCTGGCCGGGAACACGCCGTTCCGTCGCTGGAAGCGCGAGACGCACGAGGGCGGCATCGGCGATCCGCTGATCGTGCGCTGGCCGGCGATCGCCGACCGCGGCGCGGTACGCGCGCAGTACGTCCACGCCATCGACGTGGCGGCGACCGTTCTCGACGTCACGGGCACCGAGATGCCGGCGTTGCTGAACGGCGTGCCGCAGGAGCCGCTGGCCGGCGCCAGCTTCGCCCGCTCGCTCACAGACGCGGCCGCACCGGAGCACCGCGAGACGCAGTACTACGAGCAGTTCGCCTGCCGCGCCATCTACCATCGTGGCTGGAAGGCCGTGACGTACCACGCGATGATGGATGGACTGTACACCGACGAGGACGATCCCGATCGGCCCTTCGACCAGGACCGCTGGGAGCTCTACCACGTCGCCGAGGATCCCTCCGAGTCGCACGACCTCGTGGCGGCGGAGCCGGAGAAGCTGCGCGCGCTGCAGGAGCTGTGGTGGAGCGAGGCGGGGCGCTACGGGGTGCTGCCGCTCCAGTCGCGACGCATGTTCGCCGTCGGGCGGCCGCATGCGGTGCGGCCGCGCGAGCGGGTCGTGCTGCGATCGGGCGCCGCGCCTCTGCCCGAGGATCTGGCGCCGAACGTCAAGATGCGGCCGCACCGGATCATCGCCGACGTCGAGATCGCCAGCGGCAGCGAGGGCGTCCTCGTGGCCCAGGGCGGTCGCTTCGG
Source organism: uncultured delta proteobacterium (assembly GCA_963815115.1). Taxonomy (GTDB): domain Bacteria; phylum Desulfobacterota; class Binatia; order DP-6; family DP-6; genus CAVQLX01. The sequence goes on from CAWFFN010000012.1 coordinate 613,402, forward strand.
GGGCTTCAGCCTGTACCTGCACGGCGGGCGCCTGCACTACACCACCAACTTCGCCGGCATCGAGCGCACCACCGTTTCGAGCCCGCAGCCGCTCGCTCCCGGGCGTCACCTTCTGGGTGTCGCGCTCGAGCCCGCCGGCGGCATGGGCATGCGTGCCGAGCTGGTCGTCGGGGACCGGGTGGTCGCCGTGGCCGAGGCGGCGCGCACGGCGCCGTTCCGCTTCGCCCTCGCCGGCGAGGGTCTCTGCTGCGGCTACGACGACGGCACGCCCGTGGCGGACGTCTACGAGTCGCCCTTCGCGTTCACCGGAACGATCCACGAGGCGGTGATCGACGTCTCCGGCATGCCGGTGGTCGATCTGGTGGCGGAGCTGCGGCGCGCGTGGATGACCCAGTGATCGGCGCGATCGCGCTGCTCGCCGGCGATGCAGCGGTGCTCGGTCTTCATGCAATCGAGGGCTACGTTCGTTGAACAATGTACAGTGAGCGCAGAAACGATCGCGGGCGTCGACGCTCGCGACCCGTGCAGCGGCCACGTGCACGACGGCCTGGCGGGCGGGATTGCTGAATGTTCTCGATGGCCGCACGAAGGGCGCATTCGACGGGGTAATCCCACTGTCATCATCCAGTAGACGCCGGCTGCCATGGCCCATTTCTTGCGGAAGGTACGGGTCCGCGCCGTTCGCGGTGCGTGTCTTCACACCGAAAACCAAACAGATCGGCCCCCGTCTTCATGCATCGCGAACGCTTGATCTTGCACTTGCGCAGCCTTCTCCTGGCTGCACTGCTACCTGTAGGCCTCGTCTCTCCGCTGTACGCCGCGGTGCCAGCGGGCTTCCAGGACACCACGATCGCGTCCGGGCTCTCGCAGCCAGCGGGCATGGCGTTCGCGCCCGATGGGCGCCTGTTCGTCGTAGAGAAGACCGGCGATCTCCGTATCGTCAAGAACGGCGCACTCCTCGCGACGCCGTTCCTCGACGTCACGCAGGTCGCGCAGTTCGACGACTTCTCCGAGCGAGGATTGCTCGGTGTCGCCTTCGATCCCGGCTTCCCCGCGTCGCCGTTCGTCTACGTCTACTACACGGTGTGCAAGGTTCCCGGATCGGGATCCTGTCAGACTGCGAAGAACCGCGTGGCTCGCTTCACGGCCGGCTATCAGGGGAATCCCGATCGCGCCGATCCGACGAGCCAGGTCGTTCTCCTCGACGACATCGACTCCGACGCCGGCAATCACAACGGCGGGTGGTTGGACTTCGGTCCGCTGGACGGCAAGCTGTACGTCTCTACTGGAGATGGAGGCTCCGTCCACACGAAGTCGCAGGACGTGAGCTCGCTCAGCGGCAAGATCCTGCGGTTGAATCCCGACGGAACCGTGCCCTTCGACAACCCCTTCGTCGGTCTCTTCGGCGCCCGTCCGGAAGTGTATGCGCTCGGCTTCCGGAATCCCTGGCGCTGCCGGTTCCATCCCGACGGCCGCCTCTTCTGCGGTGACGTCGGGGAGAACACCTGGGAGGAGATCGACTGGGTCGTGCCGGGCGGCAACTACGGCTGGCCGACCACCGAGGGCGACTTCAATCCCGCCACCTACCCGGAGTTCGTCCGGCCCATCGCGACCTACAGCCACGCCAGCGTCGGCGGTGGCGCATCGATCACGGGCGGCGACTTCGGCTCCGAGACGAATTTCCCCGGCGACTACCAGCAGAGCTACTTCTTCGGCGACTACGTCGTGGGATTCATTCGCCGGGTGATTCTCGGCGCCGACGGCGTCAGCGTCATCGGATCGGCCGCCGGCTTCGCGACCGTGCAAGGGGTGACGGATCTGATCGCGGGTCCGGACGGGGCACTCTACTACTGCGACCTCCTCGGAGGGGGCATTCATCGCATCGCGACGACCGGCTCGAACCGCCCGCCGGTCGCGCGCGCCACGGCGACCCCGTCGCAGGGCCCTCCGCCACTCACCGTCCAGTTCTCGAGCGCCGGATCCACCGACGCCGACGGCGACCCGATCAGTTTCCTGTGGAACTTCGGCGACGGCACCCCGACCTCGACGGCAACCGCACCGACCCATACCTACGGCGCGCTGGGCGAGTACACCGCCACGCTCACGGTGAGCGACGGGCGCACGCCGACGCCGGGAACCGACACGACGACCCTCCCGATCACGGTGGGCACTCCTCCCGTCGTGACGATCACCCAGCCCGCGCCGAGCTCGCCCTTCCAGGGCGGTCAGACGATCACGATCGCCGGCACCGCCACCGACGCCGAGGACGGCGTGCTGCCAGCGTCGGCGCTGGTGTGGGAGGTGCGCTTCCAGCACGACACCCACTGGCATCCCTACCTGAGCGACGTCGCCGGCTCTCCCCAGTCGTTCGTCACCGCGACGACCGGCGAGACGTCGGCGAACGTGTGGTACCGTATCTTTCTCCGGGCGACCGACTCTGCGGGGCTCACGGGGGAGACCTTCGTCGACATCCTGCCGCGCACGGCGACGGTCCGGCTCGATACCACTCCGTCCGGGCTCCAGCTCACGCTCGACGGCCAGCCGGTGACGGCGCCGGCACAGTTCACCGGCGTCGTCGGCGTGGTACGGACGATCGGCGCTTCCTCTCCGCAGGGCCAGTACACCTTCAACCGATGGTCGGACGGCGGCGTCCAGGTGCACACGATAAGCACGCCGGCCTCCAACACCACGTACACCGCCATCTTCAACGGTCCCACGACGACCACGGTCGCGACCACGAGCACGACGAGGCCGCCGACCACCACGACCTCGACCTCGACCTCGACGTCGACGGTGCCTGCAACCTCGACCACCAGCACCGGAGCGCCGACGACCACGACGACGCTTGTGCCCCGCTTCGGCAACGCCACCGTCGGCAGCGCGACCAGCATCAACACGGCGGACTACGAGCGGGCGTCGCCCTTCACGCTCGGCGAGAGCGGGACGGTGACGCGCCTGGTGATCTACCTCGCGAGCCCCGCGGGTGGCACGCAGCGGATGCAGCCGGTGATCTACCGCGACGCCGCCGGGAGCCCGGGGGCCCTTGCCGCCACGGGACCGGAGCGCGTCGTGACCGCGGCGCCCGGCGGCGAGTGGATCGGGCTGCCGCTGGCGTCCCCCGTGACGCTCGCACCCGGGACCTACTGGCTCGGGCTGCTCACCGGCGACACGAGCCAGGCGACGGTCCACTTCCTCGACACCACGCCCGGATTGAAGGTCCACGCCTGGGATGCGTACAGCAACGGCCCCGCCGATCCCGCGCCTGCGGGTACGGTCGCAGCGGGGCCCATGTCGGTCTATGCCGAGTACTCGCCGACGGCGGCCACGACCACCACCGCGCCGCCGACGACCACGACGACGTCCACGACACCGGCGACCACGAGTACGACGACGCCGCCGACCACCACGACCTCGACGACGACGTCGACGGTGCCCACGACCTCGACCACCGGCACGACGGCGCCCACGACCACGACGACGTTGCCGCGCTTCGGCAACGTCGCGGTCGGCAGCGCGACGAGCATCAACACGGCGGACTACGAGCGTATGTCACCCTTCGCCCTCGGCGAGAGCGGGACGGTGACGCGCTTGGTGGTCTACCTCGCGAGCCCGGCGGGTGGGACGCAGCGGATGCGGCCGGTGATCTATCGCGACGCCGCGGGCAGCCCTGGGGCACTTGCAGCCACTGGCCCGGAGCGGGTCGTCACGGCGGCGGCGGGCGGCGAGTGGATCGCGCTGCCGCTGGCGAGCCCCGTGACGCTCGCGCCGGGGACGTACTGGCTCGGCCTGCTCACCGGCGACACGAGCCAGGCGACGGTGCACTTCCTCGGCACCACGCCGGGGCTGAAGGTGCATGCGTGGGATGCGTACGTCAACGGACCTACCGATCCCGCGCCCGCGGCCACGGTCGATGCGGGACCGATGTCGGTCTACGCCGAGTACACGCCGACGGCGGCCACGACCACCACCGTCCCGGTTACGACCACCACCGCACCGCCCACGACCACGACGACGTCGACGGTGTCCGCGACCTCGACGACGCTGCCCCGCTTCGGCAACGCCACGATCGGCAGCGCGACCAGCATCAACACGGCGGACTACCAGCGCGCGTCGCCCTTCGCGCTCGGCGAGAGCGGGACGGTGACGCGCCTGGTGATCTACCTCGCGAGCCCGACCGGCGACGCGCAGCGGGTACGGCCGGTGATCTATCGCGACGCCGCGGGGAGTCCGGGGGCGCTCGCGGCCACCGGCCCGGAGCGGGTGGTGACGGCGGCGGCGGACGGCGAGTGGATCGGGCTGCCGCTGGCGAGCCCCGTGAGCCTCCCGGCGGGGATATACTGGCTCGGCCTGCTCACCGGCGACACGAGTCAGGCGACGGTGCACTTCCTCGGCACCACGCCGGGCCTGAAGGTCCACGCGTGGGATGCATACGTCAACGGACCAGCCGATCCCGCGCCCGCAGCGACGATCGACGCCGGGCCGATGTCGGTCTTCGCCGAATACACGCGGTAGACCCTCGCGGCTGCCGCCGCGCTCCCGCCCCGACGCTAGGCGCCGGTGCGCTCCTTGAAGAACTCGATCACGCGCTGCTCGGCCCGCTTGGTAGGCCCCTCGGGATCGTCGTCCTTGAGATGGATGGTCAGCACCGAATGCGGCCTCATCCGTGGATCGTGCCTGGCGTCCGCCGGGTCGATCTCGATGGCCTCGAAGCGCTCGCCGAAGGTGCGCTTGTAGGTGTCGAACCGCGCGCCGGGAACGGCGGCGTCTCCGTGGAAGCGGAGGCCGAGCAGGGACAGGTCCTCTGACTCGAAGCGCCGCTTCGCGCACGCGATCTCGTCGGGTGAGACGGCGATCGCCGGCTTGCGCCGGGCGCCGAGGGGGAGCGGCAGCGACGGCTGCGACAGCACGGGAGCGACCACCGCCGGCTCGGTCATCATGGCGAGCGCGAAGTTGCCCGTGAAGCACATGCCGACCGCGCCCACCCCCTTGCCGCCGCACTCGGCGTGGACCTTGCGGGCCAGGGCGCGCAGCCAGTCGACGATGGGGCTCGACTCGTCGGTCGCCCAGGCCCTGAACTCCCGGCTGATGCAGAGGGTCTTCAGTATCGTGCCGAGCACGTACCCCGTCGTGACCTCACGACCCGGCTCGCCGAAGAGGCTCGGACAGAACGCCGTCATGCCCGCCGCCGCCACCCGGTCGGCGAAGCGGACCACCAGCGGATGCAGCCCCGGCATCTCGTGGATGATGATCACCCCTGGACCCGTTCCCCTGCGGTAGACCGGCCGCGTCCAGCGGCCGTCGTCGAACGTGAACTTCTCGTACTCGGCGAGTGCACCTTCGCTCTTCATGGCGGTCCACCTCCCGGATCGACCCTGAGGGCGCCCCGTACCGCCGGAGCGCCTAGGAGGGCGACCCGAGACTTCGTCTCGGGTCGAAAGCGGAGGCGAGCGTGTGGCGTTCGGCGAATCGAGCGGGCGCCGTGCCGCGGCCGGCAAAGCCGGCGCGGCAAAACGTGGCATGCCCAAAGGCTCCGTCCCAATCCGTCCTCCGCCGACCCGAAGCATGCTGTTCCAGCTACGGGCTCGTCCTCCGGAAGGCTTGCCGCGGCGGCTTCGCCGCTCGGGGCACGACGAACGCACTGTTCATCGAGTCTGATTCTCGCCCTCCGTCTCGACCCGAGACGAGGTCTCGGGTCGCTCTCCTAGCCCGCCGCCGGCGGGAGACGCAAGCAGGCCGATCCCCGGCCACCTCGCGGGCCTGCTGGGCGAGCAACGAACAATGTTCGACCCCTTTGAACACCTCCCGGGCAAAGGGAGGACGCGACCATGTCGTCGATCCGAACGTTCCGTAGCCTCGTGTCGCCTGTCATCGCGATGGCCGTGCTGGGCACGCCTGCTCGGGGGCATGGAAGAGCCGTCGTCTTCCCGCCCTGTCCCGCCGGGCGGTACCAGGTCGCGGGACCGGCGCTGGTCCCGGGTGGCGCGGCCGACGGGATGGACGCGGTCGTGCTCGAGACGCCGGGCGACGGGGAGGGAACCGGCCCGCAGATCGCGATCGCCAGCGGCTGCCCCGACACCCCGGTCAGGCTCCGGGGGACGGTGAAGGGGACACGGCTCAGCGCCGTCTTCGCCTCGTGTCGTTCCCTCGGCAGTCGCGTGCGAGTGAGCGGGAAAACGGATGCCTCCTGCCAGACGCTCACGGGAAAACTGAAGGCCAAGCGCCAGAAGACGCGCGCCTTCACCGCGACGCGCGTCGTCGGATTCGACGCCCGGGTCGTGGGCACGGTCTCCGCCGTCCAGGGGACGGCCTCGGTCCCGCTTCCGGGCGCCACCGTCTACCTCCGGGAGCACACGACGCACGCCCGCAACCCGCTCGGCGCCGTCACCGACGCCGGCGGCCGGTTCAGCCTGCCTCCGCAGCCGCCCGGCACCTACGACGCATGCGCCGAGGCGGCCGGGTTCGTTCCCACCTGCGACCCGACGCCCGTCGAGCTCGGGCCGGGTTCACCCGACTACAAGCATCGCGCGCTCCAGCTCCCGCCCGCCAGCGGCGCGATCCACGGCCACGTGCTGCTCGGCGATGGCAGCGCCTGCTACCGGGAGAACCCGGGCTACGACTCGCACGTCGCGGCCACGGTGAGACTCGGCTCTCGCGTCGTGACGGCGAACAGCAGCGGCGAATACGTCCTGACGGGCCTCCCCGGCGCCGGTGTCTACCTCATCGACGCGGCGTGCGCCGCGGCGTACGCCGCTCGCAGCGTCGAGGTCGGCGCCGGCCAGCTCTCGGGCGCGGTGCCGGTCGATTTCCGCATCGCGAACACACCGCCGACCATCATGCTGCTCTCGGCCAGCGACGCGAGCGGGCCGCTGCGCACCGGCATGCCGGGCGAGACCGTCACCGTCACCGTGCAGGCGACCGACCCCGACGGCGATGCGCTGCACTACGCGTGGCGCGACGGCAACGATCTCGTCGACTCGATCGACGGGCCGACCATCGCCTGGCCGCTGCTCGGCGTCGAGGCCGCCAATACCCTCAACGTGCAGGTGACGGACGGCAAGGGCGGCTTCGCCGAGCGCCAGCTCGTCGTGGGAACGAGCCCGACGGGCGACCGCTTCATCGGGACCGTCGTGGACGGCGCGACGGGCGCCGTGCTGCCGGGCGTGCAGGTGGACGTCGACGGGAGCGGCGCGACCACCGACGAGGCCGGCGCGTTCCGCATCGCGGTGACCGAGGGCGAGCGCCACCTGCTCACGGTGCGCCACCCGGGCTACGCGCTGATCTCGCAGGTCCACCACGGCAACGCGATCGGGCTCCGGCTTGGCCTCAGCCCCGCGAGGCGGACGCTCGTCGACCCGACGCAGGACATCGACCTCGCCGACGGCCGCAAGGGCGCGACCGTTCACATCGACGCCAACTCCCTGGTCGACGCGAAGGGCCGGAAGCCCGGCGGGCCGCTCACCATCGATCTCTCGACCTACGACCCGCTGCGGGGCGACGTCCCCGGCGACCGCGGCGCGCTCGACGCCGGCAGCCAGGTCATGATGGTCCATCACGTGCAGGCCATGTCCGTCGAGATCACCGACGCCGCCGGCGAGCGCTACAACATCGCGCCCGGACATCGCGCGACGGTCGGCTTCCAGGCGCCGACCATCGCGTCGCTGCCGCGCACGCTCACGCTCTCGCACTACGACGAGGCGAGCGGCCAGTGGGCCGAGGCGGGCCAGGCGAGCCGGCGCGGCGCGCGCTACCTGGCGTCGGTGCCCAGCTTCTCGTCCTGGGATCTCGGCAAGTACGCCGGCAACGACACGGGGTGCATCCGTCTCTTCGCGGACGACACCGAGTTCGAGCGGCCGTTCCACCTGCGCGTCGGCATCAGGCCCGACCAGGTTCACGAGGAGATCGTCGGCGACTACACGGTCACGGACCCGCTCAACGTCATCTACGGGCTGCCGGTGAACACCGAGGTCGTGCTCCACGTGAGCCCGCAGAGCGATCCGGAGCACGAGATCCAGGTCCTCACGACCAACTCCGGCCCGCTCGCCTTCCAGTCGCTTCCGCCATATCCCTACGCGGGCTGCTTCCCGGTCCAGCTGAAGACGTTCCTGCCGACGGACACCTGGCTCAACCGCTACGGCTTCGGCAGCGATGCGGATGCGGAGAAGTACTACGCGGAGATCGGTGCGCGTCCCGACAAGGACACGTTCAAGAAGTGGCGCGCCGCGAACGGCTTCCAGCCCGGCGACTCGACCACCGACGTCGTCTTCTTCAACCCCAACGAGATCGGGCTCGGCCGGCGCGCGAACTGCCATCAGACGCTGGCGGGCGGCGTGGTGTTCTACGTCGCCTGCTACGTCACCAAGTTCGGCCACGTCGGTGGCGCACCGGACGAGATGCTGGACGACACCGCGGACTCCCTGAACCCCGGCGATACGGTCGCGATGGAGTTCAGCCCCGGGCCGAACGCGGGCCCGCGCTTCGCCAAGTTCTACGTCTACGGTCCGGACGGCAAGCTGAAGACCCACACTGCCTTCGATCCCGAGGGGGACATCAAGCACGTGCCCAACGTCTGCCTGCACTGCCATGGCGCGTCGGATCTCGGTGGCGGCGGCAACTACGACCACAACGGCGACCGCAACGCGCGGTTCGTCACGCTGGATCCACAGGCCTACAAGTTCCCGGCGTCGGGACCATACACCCTGGACAACCAGCAGGAGCGCTTCCGCGAGCTGAACGCCATGATCTCGTACGCGCACCGCCACGACGGGCCGGGATGGGAACTCATGGACTCGCTCTACCCGCAGGACGTCCACACCCCCGGCTCGAAGGCCGTCCCTGCGCCGCTGCCTGCGGCCTGGGCGGGCTATGACGACATCTACTTCAAGGTCGTCAAGCCGAGCTGCCGCACGTGTCACATGTACCAGGGAAACACCTGGAACTTCACCCAGCCGCTCGAGTTCGGCACCCTTCTCGGCGTGCAGGAGGTGTGCCAGGGGCAGATGCCGAACGCGCTCTCGCCGATGCTGCGGCTCTGGCGCACCTCGGACCCGCACCTCCCCGATCTCTTCGCCAACACGGTCGGCGGCTTCCACCCCTTCTGCGGCGTCGAGAACACGCTGCCCGCCGTCCAGATCGTCACGCCCGCCAACAACGCCAGCGTCGCCTACGGCGGTCTCGGCATGGTGCACTTCGAGGCCACCGCGAGCGACGCCGAGGACGGGCCGAGCTGCTGCAGCATCAAGTGGTCGACCGACGAGGGCGCGATGGGCTACGGCCGCGCGATCGACTACGTCTTCGCGACGCCCGGTGATCACATCGTGACGGTGTGGGCGACCGACAAGGACGGCGGGCGGCGCTCGGCGGCGATCCTGGTCACCGCCGGCAACGACCCGCCGACGATGAGCATCATCAAGCCCACGGCAGGGCAGCTCCTCTTCCCCAACGTGACGTACACGTTCTTCGGCTCGTCGTCCGACCTGAACGAGCCCTATTTGAACCTGCCGTGCAAGAACCTCCTCTGGATCAGCAGCAAGCAGGGCGATCCCGCCGGCTCGGGCTGCCAGCCGCAGTTCACCTTCAGCACCCTGGGCCCGCGTACGATCACCCTCTACGGCATGGACTCGGACGGGGCCATCGGCACGGCGACGCAGACCTTCACGGTCGGGGTGCCGCCGGCGAACTCTCCGCCGATCGTCGTCATCAACCAGCCCGGCGACGGGGACGTCGTCCAGCCGGACGACCTGGTGACGCTGTCGGGGAGCGCGATCGATCCCGACGGCCAGGTGACGCCGACCGTGGCGTGGACGGCGAAGATCGGTGCGGCGCCCGAGGTGCCGCTCGGCAACACGCCGGCCATCTCGTGGACGCCGAGCGATCAGGTGCCGAACGCGTGCAGCTTCGTTCAGGTCGTGCTCCGGCTCTACGCGACCGATCCGGACGGGACCAGCTCCGACGCGATCACGGTGTCGGTGCAGTATCCCGCCTGCTGACCGGCGGGTCGTTCACTTCGCCGGCGCGGGCTGTTCTCCGGGTACCGACACGCTCCCGAGGTGGATGTCCAGGTCACCGCGCGGCGCGGAGACCTCGAGCCGCACCGGAACCGGTGCCAGCCCGGGCCGGACCGGCATCAGCCAGGCGGTGATCCGGGTGAGCGCCTCGGTTCGCTCGTCCTTCGACTTCCAGAAGCCGGCGATGGCCCGGATGTGGGACCGGCACACCCGCGCCAGGCCCCGGAAGGGGTCGCGGCGCGATGGCTCGAGGGTCCGCTCGCCGAGGTCCTCGTACACCGTGTCGTAGCGCCTGAGTCCGTCGAACACGTGCCGCGTGCCCGTGCAGCTCTCACCGTGCGCCAGATCGTGGGCCAGCGCGGTGATCTCGGTGAGGGGGTCGATCGTCCCGGCGCGCAGCTCGGGCGGTACCTCGTCGCGCTGGTAGCCCTTGCCGAGGACGTCGTTCGAGAACGCTTCGAGCCTGTCGACGACGGGGTCGGCGCCGTCGTAGCGCAGGTCGACCTGCTGCACCCGTCCGTGGAACTCGCTCCGGCTCTGGAAGCGGTCGGGGGCGAGGCGGCCATCGTCGATCCGGCCCTGCACCTCGGAGCGGTAGGTCCAGGGAAAGAGGGTGCCGATGAGGCCCACCGTCTCCATCGTGGAGTGGACGTCGTAGGCATCCCGGTCGATGCGCGAGCGTGACTCGATCGTGAGCACCCGGAGCAGCGAGTAGTAGACGTCGTAGCGGAGATCGAGATCGCTCTCGCTCGCCGCGCCGGCGGCTCCGCCTCTCCCCAGCACCAGCAGCGCCAGGACGATGGTGGCGATCCCCCGCGTCTTCACCCGGCGCGCCTGCATCCCGGTGCCGAGTCTTCCCGGCCCGGGGCAGGCTGGCAACCCTCGATGTGCCCCGCCGGGGTGAAGGGCGGTGGCCGACCCTCGCAGAGGCCTGGGTGCGGCGCCTGCCGTCGGAACGAAGTTCCCCATCGCATGAAGATGGGATGGCCGGCCGCTTCGGCTGGATGGTAGCACCCAGAATCGTCGTCAGGGAGGGCCCTCGGCCCCGGGAGGTCTCAATTCAATGGACTCGTGGAAGCATCGTTCGGTTTTCTGGATCGGCGGCACGCTGCTCGCGCTCTCGGCAGCTCCGGCCATGGCAGGCATCGCCGGTACCGGCACGGCGAAGGTGGACGTCAACTTCATCACGCAGAAGCTCGGGGTCACCGCGACCTTCGCGGACCAGGGCGGTGACATCCCGGGCGTGAATCTGGGAACGCTCGCGCCCTTCATGGCCACCGGCGTGAAGCTCACCGACGTGGACGTGCTCACGGGAGGATCGTTCGTCGTGCCGTTCACGAACGGCACGAGCGGCTTCGAGGCGGACGGCGACGCCGCCTGCCCCGCCGCCGGCTGCGCGACCATTCCGGGCAAATTCGCCTTCGTCGGCGGCCTCAACCAGGCAAACCTCGACGTCGGCCTCCTGCCCTCCGACAAGATCTACACCTTCGACGGCTCGGTCGACTGCACCGGCAACCCCTTCGCGGGCGTCAGCTGCACGGGACCCTTCGCGCTCAACTTCTTCGAGCCGAGCGATTTCCCGGCAGGCGCCCGGGTGGTGATCCCCGGCTCGGCGACCTACTTCGATCCGCTGCTCGGCGTGACTCGCCAGCTCGACACCCGCGTGACGCTGACCAACGCCTCGGCGGGCACGCTCGACGTGACGGCCTTCTCGCGCCGGCGTGGCGCGATCCCGCCTCCGTACCTGACCAGCACGGACGGCTTCAACGCCATCTACTTCGACGTTGCCACCGGAGCCATCTTCACCGACGCGGAGATCTGCGTGGTGGTGGACGCCGACCATGACGGCATCGTGGACGGCACCCAGACCGCCGTCAGCCGGCTCGAGGGCCTGCACTTCGTCGGCAAGGCGTTCGTGCTCGAGACCATTCGCATCGACGACATCTACGCCTGTCTCACGGTGAACTCGCTGTCCCCGTTCGCGCTGGTCGCGAGCCCGCCGCCGGCCACGGTCAACGACCACGACCACCCTGCCGTCGTCCGGTCCCACCACGACGACCCCCACGTCGCCCGGTGCGGGAGGGACGACGACCACCACCATTCCCGCGTGCACGACGGCGCGAGATTGTCTCGGCCGCCTGAAGGCCAGCGTGGACTGCCCGGAGGGCCTCGATCCCAAGCTCGGCTCGTTCATCGACAAGAAGATCGGCGCAGCGTCGGCGCGGCTCGCGAAGGCCGAGGCCAAGCCCACCAAGGCGGCGAAATTCGGCAGGCAGGCTCGCATCCTGGTGACGGCCATCGATCGCAAGGCCGCGGTGCTGCTCAAGCGAAAGAAGAAGCCGATCTCCGCCGAGTGCCGGGCGAGCATCGGCGAAGCGGTCGCCCCCGTTCTCCAAGCGATCGGCGCCGGCCAGCTCTAGCGCTGCGCGGTCCTGGCAGCCTCCGTCGCCGACGTCCCGCCGAGGGCGTCGGCGACGGCGGCGCTCAGGAGGTCGGCCGAACGATCCTCGGTGGCCAGGGCGGCGCCCGCCGCCTGCGCCGCCGCCGGACGCTCCTTGCCGGAGCGGATCGCGGCGGCCAGCTGCTCGAGCGATGCCGTCAGCCGGAAGTCGTGGCCGCCGAGCACGGCCAGTCGCGCGGCGGCGTCGTCCCCCCGCCCGTCGGCCGCATCGTACGCCGCCAGCAGCATCCCCGCCGCCGCGTGCACGTAGGCCTCGTCGCTGGCCTCCGCCTTCGCGGCTTCCGGCGCTGCTGCGGCAGGCCCTTCCAGCCGCCAGAGGGCGAGCGCGCGCCGCAGGCGGACCCAGCGCAGCTCGCGCTGCACGTTGCGCCACGCGCCATCCACCCCTCCCTCGTCCAGCCCGCGCGGCACCTTGCGCTCGCTCGCCCGCAGCAGGGCTTCCGCCTTCTCCCAGTCCCCGCGCGCGAGGAGCAGGTTCGCGCGGACGGAGTCCTGGATCATCTGCGCCACCACCTCGGCCGGGACACGGTCGAGCTGCCGCCGCGCGGCCGTGGAATCGCCGGCGAGCAGCTGCCAGCGCGCCAGCTCGAGACGGGGGCCGTCGCTCCAGGCGCTCGACGCGGCGGCGAGGCCCTTCAACGTGACCCGCGCCGTGGTCCGATCGCCGGAAGCGACGAGCGCACGCGCCAGCAGCAGACCGCTCCGCTCGTCGCCCGCATCGAGCTTGGTCGCCGTGCGGGCGTAGCCGACCGCCACGGCAGGCGCCCCCGCCGCGAGCGCCGTCGAGGCGCACAGGGCGGCGGTGTGGCCGCCGGCAGCTCCGCGAGCATGCGGGCTGGTCTGGTCCTCGGCGAGCAGCTGGTCGAAGACCGCACGCGCCTCGGACTCGCGACCGGCGCGCAGCAGGGCCCCGGCCCAGCGCAGCCGGTCGCCCTGGGCGAGCGTGTCCTTGGCGCGCGTCTCGTAGACCGCCAGGGCCTCCTTCAGCTTCCCGTCCCGGTCGAGCTTCAGGGCCATGTAGAAGGGCGGAGGGCCGGCTTCGGACTGTACCGGTGCGTCGCCCGGTGTCGGCCCAGGACGGCGCGGCCAGGAGCAGAACGAGGCAGGGGAGGTTCGTGAGCACGCGTCGGATCGTCATGTCGGGTGGCCCGGGTAGTGTCCGGGACCCGGCGCACAGGGGAGGACGCCGGGTCCCGGAGCAGGTTCTGGGGTTCAGATCGTGTTCAGGAAGTCCACCACCGCCTGTTGATCGGTGGCGGAGAGTCCGTTGAACCCGTTTCGAGCTGCGGTTGCCTGACCGTCGTGCAGCTTGATCGCGTCGGCGATCGACTCGCCGCGGCCGTCGTGCAGGAAGCGGCTCTTCCCCCGGACGCCCCAGAGCGGAGCCGTCCGCATCATGCGAGGTCCGGCCGCGCCCGACGTGATGCCGTCTCCGAGCGCTCCCATGTCGTGCAGCAGGAAGTCGGAGTAGGGATGGATGGTCTCGTTCCCGAGGAACTGGTTGAGGCTCGCGCTGATGGGGACGCCTCCGGTCGTCTTCGGGATGAAGGCCGCCGGGTTGGCCGCCGTCTGGATGGTGGAGACATGGCAGCCCGAGCAGCCGAGGGACGAGAACAGGCCCGCGCCACGCCGGGCCGAGCTGGTCTGCGCCAGCACCGGGGGCGCGTCCAGCATGCGCATGAAGTCGGCGAAGTGGTCGATGTCCGCCCGACCGGTCTCGTCGGTGGTGTCCTCCGGATCGTCGTTCGCGTCGAGCAGGACGCCGAACTGGCTCCTGTTGAGCGCGCACCTGCTGCGCTCGTTGGGCTGATCGGGGCTCGTGATGCCCATCTCGTTCAGATAGGCGTCCGAGGCGAATCCGCGCAGGGTCGCGATGTCGTCCTTCCATCCGAAGCGTGCGACGCGCGTGGCGCCGAGCTCGTTGACCTGCTTGACGGTGCCCCGGATCGACGACGGCTGATTGGCGGCGATGGCGGTGAGCGTCGAGTCGGCGATCGCCTCGATGAAGCCGAAGCCGAAGAGCGGCGTCGACTGGCGCTCGGCGGTGCAGTTCCCGCCGTTCAGGAACGCGGTGCTCGTCGGATCGCAGATCGGCAGCGTGGTGAGGAACGTCGTCCGGGTCGCTTCCTCGTTCTGGCACTTCGAGAGGTTGCACCTGGGCGAGCTGATCTGGCAGCCGATCGGCGTGGCCTCGACGCCCGTCGGGAAGATGGTCTGGTTGCCCTGCTTCTGCGGGCCGAGGCGCAGGATGTTGTCGCTGGCGAAGAGGTGCAGCGGTCCGCCGGCGTTGTTGTTGCGTACGCGGATCTCGTTGATGAAGCCGCCCGAGCCGCCGAGCGCGGGCTGGAAGTGGCAGCTTCCGCAGGCGCGGCTGTTGAAGATCGGTCCCATCTGCGGCAGGGTCTCGACCTCCGAGAAGTCGATCTGGCCGTCCGCGAACAGTGCGAAGTTGGCGGTGTTGCCGTTGGCCACCTCGCCGATGACGCCGAGCAGGGGGATGCCGAACCCGGACAGGTTCGGGATGTTGGTGTTGAGCGGGAGCTGAGCGCGGGCCGGTGCGGCGAGGGCGACGAGCCCGACGACGGCGCCCGCTACGGTCGAGTTCCAGAAACTGTGTCGCATGTACTCCTCCGGCTGTCGTATCGATGTTTCGTGCATCGACCAGCTGACGGGGCACCGTCCTCGGCAATCGGGCCGGCCCCCCGGACAAGGCTCGCTTCCGTGCCGGGCGGGGCGCGTCCGCGACCGCAACCACTGCGACGTCCGTGGCACGCGACACCCGTGCTCACCCCGGCTTCGCTCAGGGATGCACCGATCATGAATTTTGTGATTGAGCGCCGCTGCGGCGCTCGACTCACGTCACGCAAGATCGATGCCGCGCTTCGAGTCCCGAATTGCGGTCAGATCGCGTGAGCCGGGCGGCGGACTGCTTCCATCGGACACACCTCGGCTGCTCCTCGCTGTGTCCGCCGGACGCAGATGGCGGCGCGCAGGGCTACGCCGCGATGACGAGAGAGCCCGCGGGCTCGCGCTGCCAGCGCCCGGTGCGCGCCGGCGACGGCACGTTCAGGAGCAGGAGCACGAGGCCCAGCAGGCCGTAGCGCGCCAGCTTCGCGTACAGCTTCTTGCGCGAGATGCCGAGCTGCTGGGCGGCGCGCAGCTTGTTGCCGCGCGTCGCCTCGAGCGCCCGTTCGATGAGGTTGCGCTCGCTCTCCTGGTAGGTCGGGAGCGGCAGGCCGTGCTCGGGAGCCGAGGCCAGTCCCGGGACGACCGTGTCGAGGCCCAGGTCGGCGCAGTCGATGAGCGCCGCACCGGTGGTGAAGGCGCTCTCCACGACGTTGAACAGCTCGCGCACGTTGCCGGGCCACGGACGCGCGATGAGCGCCTCCATGGCGCGCGGCGTCACCATGCGCTGGTGCTGTCCGTTCGCGGCGGCGATCGAGTTCAGCGTGGCGAGGTGGAACTCGACCAGCGCGGGGATGTCTTCGCGGCGCTCGGAGAGCGAGGGCACCGTCACCGAGCTCACGCACAGGCGATAGTAGAGATCGGGTCGCAGCAGCCCGCAGCGCATGGCCGCCTCGGGATCGCGGTTGCAGGAGGCGACCACCCGCACGTCCACGGGCTCCTCCCGGGTGGCGCCGATCGGACGGACGGTACGTTCCTGCAGCACGCGCAGGAGCTTGGCCTGCAGCTCGGGGGCCATCTCCGTGATCTCGTCGAGGAGCAGGGTGCCGCCCTCGGCCGCGCGGAACAGGCCGACGAACTCGCTGACGGCCCCGCTGAACGCGCCGCGCTTGTGTCCGAAGAGCTCGCTCTCGATCAGCTCGCGGGGCAGGGCCGCGCAGTTGAGCGCGACGAAGGGACCGAGCCGCCGCGGGGCGGCGCGGTGGATCGCGCGCGCCACCAGCTCCTTGCCGGTACCCGTCTCGCCCAGCACCAGCACGTGCGCGCCGTTGCCGGCCACGCGTCCGACGTGCGCGAACAGGCGCTGCATGATCTGTGAGCGCCCCACCATCCCGTGAAAGATGGTGTCGTGCTGCGACTCGCAGCGCGGCGCCGGTGCGGCAGCGGGGGCAGGACCGTCCGGCAGGTCCGCGGCGCCGGCGGGATCGACGAAGTAGCCCTCCGCGGCGGCGCTCAGCAGCGAGGACATCGGCTTGTCGAGCAGGAGGAGTGCCTCGGCACGCGCCCCCGGCTCGTCGGCGAGCGCGCCGGCACAGCTCTCCTTCAGGAAGCTCAGGTGGATGACCATGGAGGCGAACGGCACGCCCTGGCCGACGAGATCCCTGCCGAGCGCCCGAGCGGCCGCAAAGAAAGCGAACATGTCACCGCGCAGCAGAGCCTCCATCGCGCTGCGCAGGCGCGGCACGTAGGTCTCCTGGAACAGCTTCTCCGTCAACGTCGGATGCGCACCGAGCTGCGACTGGCAGAGCGCGTGCCACCGGGCCTTGAGCGCGACCTTGTTCGCGCGGATGCGCTCCACGAGAAGCAACATGGTCTCGGACGCGAACGGCTCCAGGTGATCGCCGCCGCCGCGAGCGGCGCGTGTTCGACACTCGTCGCGTGCGTGGGCTGGCGTCGGTGCCGCCAAATCCCGTGACCCCCCGTGCATGTCCAGTGAACCTGCGTGAAGCGCCGCACGTTTACTCTCGGAGTGCGCGCGCAGTCAAGGTGAGCGCCGCGCGCGTTGCGCGCGCAAATCGAGGCGAAGCACCGCATTGAATCTTCATGCGACGCTTGATGCGCGTCACCAGTGAATGACGCATCGCTATCGCCGCGAGGCGGGTGCGTCTGCGACGCAGCGGGACGCGATCGAACGCGGAGCGTCAGCGTTCGACCGCCATCCTGACTGCGACCTTTGGGCGGCTCCACCGCCCGATTGGACGTCAACGGAAATTGGCGTGCGCGCGTCGGTGCGACGGAATCTGCCGAATCCAGCTTCCCGACGCGCTGGAGAAGTAGTCAAGCGACCGATACACCGCATCGACGAGGCTCTGTCTCAAGTCGGTCGACAACCGGCTGCAACCTCCCGGCATGCAGGACAGCGTGATCATGAGCGAGGATGCGTTCGGCCACTCGGGCTTCGGCGGCTCGATCGGATTCGCCGATCCGGAGGCCCGTCCAGCAACGGACCATCCGGCTGCACCGGGAGCTGCTCGAGGACGAGGTCCGGCGCGGGGGGCGCTCACCCTACCGGTCGACGTGCACACGATGGCCTACGCCCTGGTCCGCATCGCCGAGTGGTTTCTCTACGCCGACGCCATCGCGGGGGAGCGGCCCGACCTCGAGAAGGCAGAGGAGATCCTCCGGCTCGTGCTCCGCTGAGCGGGGTCGTCGGCGGCGTCGCTGTCGGGCCGCTGCTGGAGGGGATTTCTGCCACGCGATGCCGCCGGACGGGGCAGGGTGCCGCCCGCGTGGTGAGCACGCGTGACGTCCGGGTATCCACTCGAAAGGTCTCCTGCGTGGCCGCTGATTTGCTATGGTGGGACGATATGCTCGGAGTCGCACGAGCCGAGACGTCTGCACTCGTCATCACCCGGCCGGCGGAACGGACCGCGCCGGCTCGCCGGCTCGCCTGCCTGGACGCCTGCCGCGGCATCGCCGTCATCGGCATGCTGGTTGCCAACCTGGTCAACGTCTGCCTGCACGACGTCCCGCGGGTCCTGACGCACAACTACGGAGACACGCTCCGCCTGTTCGACCTCCCGGCACCCCTCTTCCAGTTCCTGGTCGGGGTGTCGCTGCCACTGTTCCTGAGGCAGCGCCGTCGGGCGGGACGTGGGGAGCGCGAGGCCGGTCTGGACGCCGTCCGGCGCTTCTCGTTGCTCATCGCGCTCGGCGTCCTACTCGACGGGGCCGGTGCGCTGTCGCTCGTGCCGCGCTGGGGCGTGCTGCAGACGCTGGGGCTCGGCGGTATCATCGCGACTGCGTTCGTCGGGCTGCCGCGATCGGCGAGCGTGGCGGTCGCCCTGGTATTGCTTGCGCTCTTCTCGGGCCTCGCGAACGGCGTCGTGCACGCGAGCCCCGAGGCCGCGCTGGCCTTCGTGCCGCTCACGTTCGCCGGCCTGTTCGTGGGAGAGGCGTTCGCTCGAGAGGGCGGAGCGCGAGTCGCCGCGCGGCGGGCCGCGTACCTTGCCGCCGTGACGTTCCCGCTCGCCGCCGGCCTCTGGGCGGGCGGCGTGCCGTTCAACAAGCTGATCGGCACCAGCAGCTTCGTCGCGCTGTCCACGGCAACCTCGGCGACGGTGTTTGCACTCGCCGCCCGGGTGGATGCCGAAGGAGGCCGGTTCCCCGCCTGGCTGCTCGCGACCGGTCGCAGTGCGCTCACTGCCTGGGTGCTGCTCTACGTGCTGGTGTACTATCCTGCCTGGCTCGTGTTCCCGGGCTGGGAGCGCCTCGCGTTGTCGCGGGGGCTGGTGGCCGTCGCGGCGATCACCGCCGTGCTGTGCGCCACGACGGTCTCGCTCGAGCGGCGCAGCATCCGCGTCCCGCTCTGAAGAACCCGACCCGACACGGAGTCTCGGGTCGCGCTCTACTCGAGCAGCTCCAGGACGCGTTCCGACGGGCGTGCGATGACCGCACGCTGGCCCTGGATCACGACCGGGCGCTCCATCAGCTCTGGATGGCGGAGCAGCAGGTCGACCACCTGCGAGCGCGTGACGTAGTCCTCGGCGCGCAGGCCGAGCTCCCGGAAGCGCTTGTCCTTGCGGACGAGGTCTGCTGGAGGGCCGCCCAGCAGTCCGAGGATGCGCTCGAGCGTGGCTGGATCGGGCGGATGGTCGAGATACTCGATCACATCGGCCTCCAGGCCCCGCTGGCGCAGGATCTCGAGCGCTCCGCGCGACTTCCCGCACGCGGGGTTGTGGTAGATGGTGACGGAGCCGTCGGCGCTCATCCGTGCTGGTGGTACTGCGGATCGGCACGGACGTCCAGCCGCTGGCAGCGGCCGCACTTGCCATCGCCCCCGCGCATCAGTAGGTCGCGACGGGGATGCGGCGCCTGCTGGAGCTGGTCGAGCTGGAGGACGTCGTCGACATCCTGCTCGTCACCACGCTGGTCTACACCGCCGTGGTCTGGATCCGCCGCACCCAGGCGGCGTTCGTCGCCATCGGTCTCTTCCTCCTGGCCGTGCTCTACGTGCTGGCCGAGGCGTTCGATCTCCAGCTCACGACGGCCATCTTCCGCAGCTTCTTCGCCATCTCGGTGGTGATCATCGTGGTGCTCTTCCAGGAGGAGCTGCGGCAGCTCTTCGAACGCCTGGGCGTGTGGAGCATGCGCCGGGGACGGTCGACCGCCGCCCGGTCCGCGCCCGCCGACATCCTGGTCGAGGCGCTCACCGACCTCGCGCGCCAGCGCGTCGGCGCGCTCGTCGTGCTGCCGGGAACGCAGCCGATCGCTCGCCACGTGCGCGGCGGCCTCGCGCTCGACGGGGTGCTGAGCGTGCCGCTCGTGAAGAGCATCTTCGACCCCCACTCCCCGGGACACGACGGAGCGGTGATCGTCGACGGCGATCGCGTGATCCGCTTTGCGGCGCATCTCCCGCTGTCGACCAACTTCCTCGCCCTGGTCGGCGTCGGAACCCGGCACAGCGCCGCGCTGGGGCTCGCCGAGCTGACCGATGCCCTCTGCCTCGTGGTATCCGAGGAGCGAGGCGAGATCTCGGTGGCGCGCGACGGCAGACTTCGACGCCTGACCGATCCCGCGACCCTGAGCGCGGAGCTGGGACGCTTCCTGCACCAGCTCCGGCCGGACGACGGCGAGCGACGCTCCTTCTGGCTTCAGCTGCTGCGCGAGCACTGGGCCGAGAAGATCGCCTCGCTCGTGTTCGTGTCGGCGCTGTGGCTCGCGGTGGTCCCCGGAGCGCGCCCGCTCGAACGGACCTTCCGGGTGCCGGTGCAAGTCGCCAACCTGCCGCCCGAGCTGGTGGTCGACGAGGTGAAGCCGAAGGACGTGGAGGTGAAGCTGGCCGGGCTGCGCCGGGAGTTCTACCTGTTCAATCCCCGCTTCCTCCGCATCACCGTCGATGCTCGCCTGGCAAGCGCCGGCCGGAAGACCTTCCAGGTCCTCGACCGCGATCTCCGCTACCCGAAGGCGCTCACGCTCGACGGGATCGAGCCGGACAGCGTGCGGATCACGGTGCGGCGGGCCGAGACGCCCGCGCCCCCCGAGGAAACACCCGCCGAGCCCGAGTCGCCCGTGCCCTGACGCCTCGTGTATCCGACCTGGAACACCTTCTATCACAGTGACGTCCAGGGGCTCTGGGGCCTCATCGTCCTGCCGGCGCTGTTTCTCCTCGTCCGGCCCTGGCGGCGTCCGCGGCGTGCGGGTGCCGACCCGCGAGCGGCGGACTTCGTGTGTGCCTGGGCGACGGTGTTCACCCTCGAGACGATCGCCGATCCGCCGGCCATCGTTCTTCTCGGCCTGCCCGTCCTCCCCTTCGTTCTCCTCGGCGACTTCCGGGTCTTTCTCCTCGTGCTGGGCGTCGCCGAGCCCGACCGGCCGCTCGCCGGAACCATCGCGCGTGCCGCCGCCTGGACGATGGTCGTGCCGCTGATCGCGTGGTCGTCGTACCGGCTGGCGATCGTCCTCGCCGGCCCGATACCCGAGCTGGTGCTCTGGCTGGTCTACGAGATCGCCTTCGTCGCCCTGGCGCTCTGGTGGCGAGCGCGCCGCGTCCCGGCACGCCGGCCGATCGCGCTCCGCTACCTGCGCGCGGTGCTGGCGTACGTCGCCGTGTACTATGCCCTCTGGGGAGTGGCCGACGTGCTGCTCCTCGCGGGCTTCGACGCGGGCTGGGCGCTCCGCGTGATCCCGAATCAGCTCTACTACTCGTTCTGGGTGCCGGTCGCCTGGGGGCTGTTCTTCTCGCGCCGGTACGCCTCGACGAGGAGCCCGGTCCAGGCGCGGAGGTAGCGCAGCCCGCGCGCCGCATCGGCGCCCCGCGGATCGCCGACGGTGCCCTCGGGCGCGTGCATCCGGAGATCGGGATGGAACAGCTTCTGGGCGTCGTCGGTGCCGGTGAGCAGTCCCGCCGACAGCGCCCCGCTGCGCACGCGCGCGGGAGCGAGGGCGAGGAGGATGGAGGTCTCGACCTCGCCGGCGTGATGGCCGGCGGCCGCTGGATCGACTCCGGCCGCCGCGCTCTCGGCGTGCAGCACGGCCGTCAGACGATCCAGATCGGTGAAGGCATCGACCTCGACGGCGCCGCAGTCACGGCGCAGCGCGGGCAGCCCGGCACGCAGCGGCTCCGCGTTGCCGCCGTGCGCGGAGAAGATGAACGCCCGGGCAATGCCATGGCGGCCGAGGGCGCGGATCGTGTCACGCAGCACCGCCATCAGCGTCGCCGGCTCCACGTGCAGCGTCCCCGGAAACGACAGGTGCTCGCTGGCGCACCCGATGGGCAGGGTCGGACACGCGACGGCGTCGCCCACCGCCGCGCACAGGCGCTCGGCCAGCGCGTCACCGATCGCGGTGTCGGTGTCGAGCGGCAGGTGAGGGCCGTGCTGCTCCGTCGAGCCGAGCGGCAGCACGGCCGTCCGGCAGCCGCGCGCGACCAGCGCCGCGACCTCGGGCCAGACGTGCTCCGCCATGCGCCGGCCCGCCGGCAGCGCTGCCAGGGCATAGAGCGGCTGCTCGCGGTCGCGTCCGGGCCAGCGCACCTGATCCACGGCGCGTGCCTCGAGATCGCGCAGCAGGAGCGTGTTCAGCTGCATCTCGTGCTCGAGCAGGGCAAGGGGCATCGGCAGCGTCGCAGGCAGGCGGACGAGCGCGTGGCGCTGCGGGACGAGCACGGCCTCCAGGCGCGCGAGGAGCGGCTCCTCGTCGCGCGCGTCCGGGCGGGTCAGCGCGAGAAAGGTGGCGGGTGCCGCGAACGCCTGCTGGAACGGTCCGTGCGCGAACTCGAGCGGGTCCCACACCGGCGGCAGCGGGCGGAGCATGCCTTCGAGCACCTTGCGCCGGAGGTTGCTCACCAGGTCGACGTAGGATCCCGACGCGACGAGCGCGAGAGGCGCGGCGAGCGTCGCGGGCGTGACGGCGGCCACGGCCGCCGGGGCGGCCTCCAGCGCGGCCTCGAGGCCGCCGTGCGGCACGGGAACGCGGACGCCGAAGCTGCCCGCGAGCCGCAGCGCACACACGAGGCCGGTGAGCGGGCCGATGACACGAACCAGCGTCCCGTACTCGTCCTCGCCGGCAAAGTGCACCACCGCGATGCCGCGCCCGCGAAGCGGCGCCAGCCGACCGGGGTCGGTCACGGCCGTCGCCAGCACCAGACGCTGCCAGCGCGCGGCATGGGTGAGGACGAGCTGGGCGTTCGGCGACAGTCCCTGGGAGAAGACGACGAGGGCGTCGTCGGCGTGCTCCGGGCCGGGCGCGAGCAGTGCGCTGGGGGGAAGGAAGCGGGCGGGGAGGGTGGTGTGCTCCGCGACCAGGTGGGCGAGGAGACGGGCGTGCGCTTCGGAGCTGCCGATCCCGGTCGTCGCCAGCCGGCGAGCTCGCAGCGGGCCGAGATCGAGCGCCACGTCCGTCTCGCGGGCGGCGCGGGCGACGATCGCGGGCAGCCGCGCCACCCGTTCCGTGAGGATCCGGTGGCCCTCGCGCCAGCCGTCACCCGTCATGGCGTGGCCGGCGTGACCCGCACGCCCGCGCGGGCGAGCCCCGCGACGGCCGGATCCTGCGCCCCGCCGAGCCAGCGCGCCCCCCGGCGCGGGAGATGACGGGCGAGCAGCGCCAGCGAGGCCGGCCCCGGCTTCTCGCCCTCGGCGAGGAACAGGACGCTGCCGGCGCCGTGGCGTCCGATGGCGGCACGAGCGCGCGCCCACGTCCGGGCGAGCCGTGGTCGGCGGAGCGGGAAGCGCTCGTGCAGGACGTCGTGCTGCACGTGGACGAGCGGCGCCGTGCCGGCGCGTCGCGGAGCGCCGTGGGTGAGCACGACTCGCTCGCGCCGCCGCGCGACGTCCAGGTAGAGGTGCAGGCGGAACCACGTCGGCGCCGGAGCGCGGAGCGGGATGAGATAGGAGGCGAGCCGGACGACGCCGGGCACCCCGCGGAGCGCGCGTGGCTCGAGCCGCCGCACGGTCTCCGGCGGCTGGGCGGCGGAGCCGCCCGCGGCGGCGAGGAGATGGCCGGAGCGCGACTTCGCGTCCAGGTAATGGCGGCTGTACGGCGAGGCGCGGACGGCGAGCGGACGGTGGCCGGCGACGGAGACGCCGGCGGCGCGCAGCATGGCGAGCTTCTCGGGGTTGTTGGTGAGTACGCGGAGCGGTGCGTTCACCCCGAGCAGGCGGCAGGCGGCGGCGACCTCGTCGTAGCGCCGCTGGTCGGGCCACAGGCCGAGCTGGGAGTAGGCCTCGAAGGTCGTGAGACGATTGCGGCTCGCCTGCACCAGCATGCGGTCGCGTGCCTTGGCGGCGAAGCCGGCGCCCCGGCCCTCCTGCGTCAGGTAGAAGAGCACGCCGCGCCCGGCGGCGGCGACGGCCGCGAGCGCCGCATCGAGCTGCTCGGCGCAGTCGCAGTCGCACGCGCCGTACACCTCGCTCGTCACGCACGAGGAGTGCACGCGCGCCAGCACCGGGGCGCGCCCGGTGAGATCGCCGGTGGCGACGGCGAGCGCCGGTTGCCCGGTGGTCAGGTTGTGAAAGCGGTGGGCGCGGAACGGCCCGTGCACGGTGTCGAGCGGGCGCTCGCCGAGCGCGAGCAGCGCGCCCTCGATGGTCGGCTTCACCGGGTGACTCCCGGGTCGTGCTTCTGGGTCTTCATGACCTGGAAGTACGCGATGAGGGCGTCGAGGTCGCGCGCGGTGAGGTACTCGTGGGGCGGCATGTTGCCGTATCGGAAGGTCGCCGGATTGCGGATGTAGGCCTTCAGCTGCTCGATCGGGCGATACTCGACGACGCTCTGCGGGACGTTGAGATCGGGTCCGACCTTGCCGCCCTCGCCGTTGACGGCGTGGCAGGCGATGCACTCGTCGCGAAAGATGTCGAAGCCCGCCCAGGCGGCCGAGTCGTGGGGCACGTCGCGCGGCACGGTGTGCGGAAAGCGCCGCGTCAGGTCCGTGACCTCGATCGCTTCGAGCTGGTACGGCCAGGGATACGTGTTGGTGTCGCGCTGCGCGGGCTTGGTCCACACCAGGTAGAACGGTCCCGGATCGATGCCCTTGCGCCCGAGCGGCGCGAAGCCGGCGGCGCGATCGGCATCGGCGAACGCGACGTAGCCGCCATCCTCCGTCAGGCGGCTGCCGGGCACCGGTTTGACGTAGCCGTCGAGCGCCCGGAAGAGCACGTCGTGTCCGCCGAGCGCCGTCGCCTCGGCGCCCAGCCCGATCCGGAGCACCTCGCGCAGCGGGCAGGCGCGGTAGCGATGGCGCCCCTCGTACTGCGGGTCGTCGACCGTGACGACCTCGACGGGACAGCGCCGCTCGAGCGCCGCGACGTCGAGCCGCCCGACCTCGGTGTCGTCGCGCAGGAAGCGCAGCGTCGCGCTGCCCGCGGCCCCAGCCCAGAGCGCGCAGGCGAGAAGGAGGGCTCCCCCGACGAGGACCCGCGATGGCCCGGGCATCGAGCCCGATGTAGCCAAAAGCGAGGCGGAGCGATACCCGAGCCGGCGCACGGTCACGACAGCGGCGTCACCCGATCCAGCTCGCGTGCGAAGGCTCCCGGTTCGCTCGTCGGTCGCTGGCAGACGCGGCGCTCGCAGACGTACGCCGTCGCGCGCCCGTCCTGCGCCGTTTTCTCCTCGACCAGGGGCACGGTCGCTGCGAGCGCACGCTGCGCCGTGCCCTCCGCGACGACCACCAGCACGCGGTTCGGCACGAAGCGCGCGTGCAGCGCGGCGAGCAGGGGGCCGGCTCCCTCGCCGCCGGCGGGCGTGACGATGACGATCTCCTTCGGCCGATCGAGCGCGAGCTCGAGCCCGCAGAGCATCCGCGGGAGCATCTGCGGCTCGGCGGCGAGCGCCGGCGCGAAGGCGCGCAGCAGCTGCTCGGCCCGCGTCCGCCAGCGCTCGTCGCCGGTGAGCTCGTCGAGCCGCAGCAGGTTCTCGAGCGCGACCGAGTTTCCCGAGGGCTCGGCGCCGTCGAAGTCCGGCTTCTCGCGTACGAGGAGCGTCTCGTCGTCGGCCGCGGTGTGGAAGTAGCCGCCGGCGGGATCCGCGAAGCGCCCGTCGAGCGTGGCCTGCAGCGCGAGGGCACGCTCGAGCCAGTGCGGGTCGCCGGTCGCCTCGAAGAGATCGAGGAGGCCGGCGATGAGGAAGGCGTAGTCCTCCAGGTACCCGTGCCCCGTCGCCACCCCGTCGAGGGCGCTGCGGCGGAGGCGTTCGCCGTCGGCCAGGCTCGACAGCAGGAAGGTGGCGGCGCGGATCGCCGACTCGGTGTAGCGCGGTTCGTTCAGGGCCTGCGCGGCGCGCGCGAAGGCCGAGATCGCGAGCCCGTTCCATGCCACGATGATCTTGCGGTCGACGGCCGGCGGCACGCGCCGGGCGCGAGCCTGGAGGAGCGACGCCTGCGCCGCGGCGAGGAGGGCGCGCGCCCCCTCCGCGTCCATCGCCTGTCGTGCGGCGAGGTCGGCGATCGGCTCGGGAGTGTGGAGCACGCTCCGTCCGTCCACCGGACCGTCCGCGGCGACGCCGAAGTACGCCGTGGCGAGCACGGCGCTCCGCGGATCGAGGACCGCGGCGATCTCGTCGGGCGTCCAGGTGTAGAAGCGCCCTTCGATGCCCTCGCTGTCGGCGTCGACGGCGCCATGGAAGCCCCCGCCGGGAGCGCTCATCTCGCCCGCCATCCAGTCGAGCGTCCGGCGGCCGACCGCGGCGAAGTCGGCGCGGCCGGTCGCCTGAGCCGCCTCCACGTACACGGTGGCGAGGAGCGCGTTGTCGTAGAGCATCTTCTCGAAGTGCGGCACGAGCCACGCCGGATCGGTGGCGTAGCGGTGGAAGCCGCCGCCGAGCTGGTCCTGGATGCCACCCGCCGCCATGGCCTCGAGGGTGCGCACCACCATGGCGAGGGTGTCGGCATCGCCGGTGCGCCGCTGGTAGCGCAGCAGCAGCGCGAGCGTCGCCGGGCTCGGGAACTTGGGCGCCCTGCCGAACCCTCCGTGCTCGGCGTCGAAGCTCTCCCGCAGCTCCGCCTGGGCATGGCGCAGGACGGGAGCGCCCGGCAGGACGTCCCCGGGCGCCGGCGCGGCGGCGTGCTCGAGGCGCCCGACCACGTCCGCCGCGGCCGCGGCGACCCGCTCCGGATCGTCGTGGTAGGCCTGGTCGAGGCGGCGGAGCAGGTCCAGGAATCCGAAGCGGGCACCACGCGCGCCTGCGCGAGGCGGGAAGTAGGTGCCCCCGTAGAACGGACGTCGGTCCGGCGTCAGCCACACCGTGAGTGGCCAGCCCCCGCCGTTCCCCATCGCCTGCACCGCGCTCATGTACACCGCGTCGACGTCGGGTCGCTGCTCGCGATCGACCTTGATGGCGACGTAGTGCTCGTTCAGGTAGGCCGCGATCTCCTCGTCCTCGAACGACTCCTCCGCCATCACGTGGCACCAGTGACACGTCGAGTAGCCGATGCTGAGCAGGATGGGCCGGTGCTGGTCGCGCGCCCGGGCGAAGGCCTCCTCGCCCCACGGGTACCAGTCGACGGGATTGTGCGCGTGCTGGCGGAGATACGGGCTGGGCTCGCCGGCGAGTCGATTGGTGTAGCGCGGCGAGCCGTCCGGATTGCGATGGTGCGCAGGCGGCTCGTCGGCGGCCACCCGCGCCGCGGTCGGCTCCGTGTCGGCGGACCGCCGCGCGAGGAGTCCGTGCGCGATCGTCGCGAGCAGCGCGCCGGCAGCGACCAGCCGGATCAGCGCGGGTGCGCGGAGCCTCGCGACGGGGTGCCTCTCGCCATGTGTCCCGATCTGCCGCGACTCTACGGGCAGGCCGGTGGTGTGGGTGCGTTCTTGGCGGAGAACGACTTGCTCGCCGTGAACTTCGTCTCGCCGCCGAAGGTGGCGCAGTAGCGCCGCGCGCCGACCGAGAGAACGATGGTGACGGGCTCCGGACTGGTCGTCCCGATCGCGAAATTCAGCCCGGCGCCCTTGGCGCTGGCCTTGACGAGCTTGTCGGCCTTCACCTGGGCGCTCTTCACCGGGCCCGCCAGCCGCTTGCTGTCCTTGTACTTGAAGCCCTTGTGATCCTCGGGCTTGCCGATGACGCTCCAGTTGGCAGCCGGGAGCGGGTAGGACTGGTCGATGCCGGTGCCCGTCACGCTGAGCGATCCGCCCACCACGGTCGGATCGTCGCCCAGGACGATCCCGTCCTTCGCCTGCACCGAGAGCGACTTCTTCGCCGGGTTGGTGGCGTTGTCCTTCAGCGTGAGCCTGGAGCCGAAGACGGGCTGATCGCCACCGGCGGCGACCGGTGCCACGCGAACCACGTTGCCGGCCACGGAGACGTAGTAGAGAGCGCCGTCCGGCCCGAAGATCATGTCGGACGGGGTATCGACCGAGTCGACGAAGAGCGCCGGGGTGCCGACGTCGGTGCGCGCGCCGTTGAGCGGCGCATAGTACAGCCGGTTCCTGACGCAGTCGCCGAAAAAGTAGGTGTCACCGAGGGTTCCGAAGCCGGGGCCCGAGATCGCGCCGCCGATGACGCAGGTGCCGAGCGAGCTGGCGCCGCTGTGCGGATAGGTGAAGATCGGATCGACGTCGCCGGTGTTCTCGCAGCCGGACGGCTGGGTGCCCTCGCAGTGTGGCCAGGCGTAGTTGCCGCCCGAGGTGACGATGTCGAGCTCCTCCCAGGTCAGATCGCCCACGTCGGCGAGCCACAGGCTGCCGGTCACGGGATCGAATCCGAAGCGGAAGGGATTGCGGAACCCGTAGGCGAAGATCTCGCCGCGCTTGCCGGCCTGGCCGGCGAACGGGTTGTCGCCGGGGATCGAGCCGTCGAGGTTCAGGCGAAGCACCTTGCCGTTGAGCGAGTTGAGGTCCTGGGCGTAGGGGTTGGTCGAATTGCCGGGCGCCACCTGGTCGCCGAGACCCGTGTCGCCGACGCTGGCGTAGAGCTTGCCATCGGGCCCGGTGCGGAGGCAGCCGCCGTCGTGGTTCCCCAGGTCCGTCCGGATGCCCGTGAGCAGCACCATGAGCGAAGCCGGGCTCACGGTATCGCCCGGGCCCATGGTCACGCGCACGACCTGGTTGGAGCGCCCCGTGGCACTGGTGCAGCCATTGCTGTTGTCGGTGCGATAAAGATAGATGAAGCCGTTGGTCGCGAAGCTGGGATCGACCGCGACGCCGAGGAGGCCCATCTCGGACGCGTCGCACACGCCGATGGTGATGAGCGTCGACGCGGACGTGCCGTTGGAGAGCTTGAGCGCGCCGCCCTTCTCGGTGATGAGCAGCCGGCCGTCGGGAAGGAAGGCGATGGCCGTGGGCGTATCGAGCCCGCCCTGGAAGACCGACTCCTCGAATCCCGAGATGGGAACGCCGGCGCCCGCAGGGGCTGCGACGGTCAGGGCCGCGAGGACGAGCACAGCGCGCACAGGTGTCCACATGGAGGGGTCCATACTCCACGCCGGCCGGGATGGCTACCCCTTTTCGTTGGACACGTTGCTGCATCGGGTGTCACGCTGATGTAACGTCGGGCGTGGCCGCGATGTTCCCCGTCAGTCCGGAAAAAGAGGCCGCGCTGGCGGCGCGCCTCGCCGCGCTCGGCATCCGCGATGACGATCTCGTCGAGCGCTTCGTCCGTTCCGGCGGCAAGGGCGGTCAGAACGTGAACAAGGTCGCGACCTGTGTGATGCTACGGCACCTGCCGACCGGCGTCGCGATCAAGTGCCAGGACGCGCGCACCCAGGCGATGAACCGCTTCCTCGCCCGCCGCCGGCTCGCCGACACGATCGAGGCACGCGTGCGGGGCATCGCCACGGCACGCGAGCAGGAGATCCAGCGCATCCGGCGTCAGAAGCGCCGCCGATCGCGTCGCGCGCAGGAGCGCATGCTTGCAGGAAAGCGAGCTCAGGCGGAGAAGAAGGCCCTGCGCCGGGCACCGGGCTCGGAGGAGTGATCGTGCGGCCGTCGCGGCTCAGAGCGCCGTCGAGAATCCCCGATCGGGTACGTCGAGTGCGCTGCGATCGGCGGCGGTGATGGCCGCCGTCTTCGCGTGCACGCCGGGCAGGATGAAGTTCACGAAGAACTTCGCCGCCGCGGTCTTGCCCTCGTAGAAGTCGTCCTCCTCGCTCTGGTCGTCCTCGATCGCGCGCCGCTTCGACTCGGCGATGACCGCGGCTTCGAGCAGCAGGTGGGCGATCGTCACCTCGGCCATGGTCTCGAGGAAGGCGTTCGCGTACAGCGTCACCTGGTCGACCTTGCCCGCCATGAAGTATTCCATGAGGGCGCCGGCGCAGCGCTTGAGCGCGTCGACCGCCTCGCCGAGTGCGCGCATCTCGCCGCCGATCCCCGGCTGGCGTTCGTTGGTGCGGACGAAGCCTTCGATCTCGGCCAGGAACGCGGCGAAGGCGGAGCCGCCGTTCGCCTGCAGCTTGCGGGCAACCAGGTCGGTGGCCTGGATGTGGTTCGTGCCCTCGTAGATCGAGAAGATCTTGGCGTCGCGACAGTACTGCTCGACGGGATGGTCCGTGACGAAGCCCGCGCCGCCGTAGGTCTGGATGGCGAGCTCGGCGATGCGGAAGGCCTGGTCGGCGCAGTACGCCTTCACGATCGGCGTGAGCAGATCGACCTGGCACTGGTGCTGCTGCGCCGTGGCGGGATCGCTGCCCTCGAGCGCCATCGCGAGGTCGGAGTGCAGGGCGAGCTTGACGGCGAGCGTGCGCATGCCCTCCACCTTCGCCTTCATCTCCAGCAGCATGCGACGGACGTCGGCGTGCTCGATGATCGGGACGCGCGGCGCGTTCGGGTCCTTGAAGTGACGCACCGAGGAGCCCTGGAGCCGCTCGCGCGCGTATCCGAGCGCGTTCAGGTAGGCCGTCGAGGCCACGGCCACGCCCTGGATGCCGACGGCGATGCGCGAGCTGTTCATCATGCGGAACATCTGCTTGATGCCCTGGTGCTGCTCGCCGCCGACGAGAATCCCACGGCAGCCGCCGTTCTCACCGAAGTTCAGCACCGCCGTTGCGGACGCCTTGATGCCGAGCTTGTGCTCGATCGACCCGGTGACGACGTCGTTCGGCTGGCCGGGGCTGCCGTCCTCGTTCACCCAGAGCTTCGGCACGATGAAGAGCGACAGGCCCTTGGTTCCCGCCGGGGCGCCCTCGATGCGCGCCAGCACGAGGTGGATGACGTTCTCGGCGAGGTCGTGGTCGCCGGCGGAGATCCAGCACTTCGTGCCGCTGATGGCGTAGACGGTTCCCTCGAGCTGCTTCGCCCTGGTCTTCGTCGCGCCGACGTCGGAGCCGGCGTGCGGCTCGGAGAGGCACATCGTCCCCGCGAACCGCCCGCTCAGCATGTGGGGCAGGAAACGCTCCTTGTGCTCCGGCAGCGCGAAGTGCGCGATCACGTCGGCCGCCCCGTGGGTCAGGCCGGGGTACATGTTGAACGCCGTGTTGGCGCCGCTCTGGAGCTCCTGGAGGATCACCTCGATGGCGTGCGGGCCGCCGAAGCCCCCCGAGTCGGGGGGCATGGCGAAGGACACGAAGCCGAGCTCGAAGAGCGTGTTCCACGCCCGTTTGAAGCCGCTCGGCGTCGCGACCCGGCCGTCCTCGAAGTGGCAGCCGACGCGGTCGCCCGGCCCGTTGAGTGGTCCGGTCACCTCGGTGACGAAGCGGGCGCACTGATCGATGACCGCATCGCACTCCGCGCGGGAGAGGTGGGCGTAACGCTGGTGCTCGAAGAGCTGCTCGATGTGGAGGTGCTCGTAGAGGGTGAAGTCGATGGCGCGGCGGTCGAGCTTGTAGGTGTTCTGGGGGGTTTCGGACATGGGCGACGTCCTCCCTGCGGGGTCTGGACTCAAGAAGGCAGGCGAATGCCGCACCATGTCAAGCATGGCGGCCCTTGCCGGTCACGGCTATGGTCGAGGCCATGTCGTCTGCGGCGCGGCGGCCCCTCGAAGCCACCTATCCCTACTGGCTCGCGGGCGCGCCGGCGGCGCCGAATCACGACCTCGAGGTGCACGACAAATACTCCGGAGAGGTGGCGACGCGCGTCGCCATGGCCGACGCCCGGGCCATCGACACGGCGATCGCGGCGGCGGTCGCGGCGGCCGAGGCGATGCGCCGCCTGGCGGCCTACGAGCGCCAGGACGTGCTGATGCACTGCGTGCGCCGCTTCCAGGAGCGCTTCGACGAGCTGGCGATGAGCCTCTGCATCGAGGCCGGGAAGCCGATCAAGGACAGCGAGGGCGAGGTGACCCGTCTCATCGACACCTTCCGCATCGCGGCCGAGGAGGCGCCCCGCATCCGGGGCGAGGTCTTGCCGATGGACATCTCGCCGCGCGCGCGCGGCTACACCGGCATGTGGAAGCGCGTCGCGATCGGGCCGTGCTCGTTCATCTCGCCGTTCAACTTCCCGCTCAATCTCGCCGCTCACAAGGTGGCGCCGGCGCTGGCGGTCGGCTGCCCGTTCGTCCTGAAGCCCGCCAGCCTGACCCCGATCGGCGCGCTGCTGATCGGGGAGATCCTCGCCGAGACCGACCTGCCGCGTGGCGCATTCTCCATCCTGCCCTGTCGCCGCGCCGGCGCCGATCTCTTCACCAGCGACGAGCGCCTGAAGCTGCTCAGCTTCACCGGCTCGCCGGAGGTCGGCTGGGCGCTCAAGGCCAGAGCGGGAAAGAAGAAGGTGGTGCTCGAGCTGGGCGGCAACGCGGCGGTGATCGTCGACGAGACGGGCGTCGATCTCGCCGATGCCGTCGAGCGCATCGTGTTCGGCGCCTTCTACCAGTCCGGCCAGAGCTGCATCGGCGTGCAGCGCATCCTCGTCCACGAAGCGGTGTTCGACGAGCTCCGCGACCGCCTCGTGAGCGCGACGCGCGCGCTCGTCATGGGCGACCCGAAAGACGAGCGCACGTTCATCGGGCCGATGATCTCGGAGAGCGAGGCGGAGCGCCTGCACGGCTGGATCGAGTCGGCGGTCGCGCGCGGCGCCCGGCTGCTGTGCGGCGGGAAGCGACGGGGCGCCATGCTCGAAGCCACGCTGCTCGAGGACGTGGCGCCGGCGGAGGACGTGGTGTGCAAGGAGGCCTTCGGGCCGGTGGCGGTGCTGTCACGCTTCCGCGACTTCGGGCAGGCGCTGGCGCAGGTGAACGACAGCACGTTCGGGCTCCAGGCCGGCGTGTTCACCCGCGACCTCTACCGGGCGCAGCGGGCCTGGGACGTTCTCGAGGTCGGCGGCGTGCTGGTGGGCGACGTGCCCTCGTTCCGCGTCGATCACATGCCGTACGGCGGCGTGAAGGACAGCGGGTTCGGCCGCGAGGGCGTGCGGTTCGCGATGGAGGACATGAGCGAGCTCCGGCTGCTGGTGGTGAGGACGCCGCCGCGCGCCGGTTGAGCTCGGCGAGCGTGGCGGTCGGCGATCACGACCGCCGCCGATCGCGTTCCGGCGTGAGGCCGTTGTCACGGCACAGCTCGGCGATCTCGGCGGCGAAGGCCTCGCGCACCGACGGCTGGCCGGGCAGCTCGCGACGGGGCGCGACGCACCCGATCCCGTGCGCCGCCGGCTGGACGCCGAGGCGGACGGTTCCGCACTCGACCTCGAGCAGCAACGGCCAGTGCCGGCAGGCGGCCGGCTTGACCGCCGTCACCGGCCGGCCCGTGCGGAGCGCGAGGTGATGGATCGCGCACAGGGCGTGCCGTCGTGTGCGCAGCAGGAACGGGCAGGTCCCGTCCTCGGCGGTCTCGATGACGTATCCGGGGGGATCCTCGACGAAGACGCTGGCATAGCCGTCGGCGGCGCGCAGGTGCGGCAGCAAGCGGGACAGCTCGTCCATCAGCGAGTCGACGGCGCGCACCTCGTGCCGCGACGCCTCCACGACCAGCCCGACGCAGCACGTGCGCCCGCGCGGGCAGCCGTCGGGCCAGCAGCGGTAGGCCAGCGTGTCGAGGGCGCGGTCGAGGACGAGTCGCCTGCCGCGTGTCATCGGGGGGGCGATCCCTCGGGTGGCCAGGGCAGCGTGCCGGCGAGCTCCCCGGCTCGCTCGCCCGGCACGTCGGGCAGGGGAAGCGTGCCTGCCGCGCGCCACGAGGCCACCGCCGCCTCGGCTGCCTTCTGGCGCTCGGCATCGATCCCCGCGTCGGCCGCCGTGTACGCGAGCTGCGCCGGGAACGCGAAGCCGGTGCCGCTCGCCGCGACGACGTCCATGATGCGCAGGAGAAGGTCCTCCTGGATGGCGAGGAACTCGTCGCCGTCGCCGGTCTTCACGAACGCGAAGAGCTCGACGTCGAGGGACGATGCGCCGAGGTTGGTCAAGCGGACGCGGGCCGGATCGGGCGACACCTTGGGATGGGACAGGAGGAGCCGTTTGAGCTCGACGAGCACCCAGCGCAGCTGATCGGGTGTGGTCTCGCGACGCAGCCCGATGGTCGTCGTCATGCGCATGCGGTCGCGCGCCGCGAGATTCTCGATCTGCATGGTGGCGAAGTCGGCGTTCGGGATGGTGACGATGGTGCGGTCGAGCGTCCGCACCCGGGTCGAGCGCAGCCCGATGTCCTCGACCGTGCCCTGCTGGGAGCCGAAGCGGCACATGTCGCCGACTCGCACCGGCTGGTCGGCGATGAGCGACAGCCCGCCGAAGAGATTCTCGAGCGACTTCTGGGCCGCGAGGGCGACCGCGAGGCCGCCGACGCCGAGCCCGGCGAGGATGCCGGTGGCGTTGAAGCCGAGGTTCTGGAAGACCGCGAGCAGGGCGAGCAGCGCGACGAACGCCTTCAGCGCGCGTCGGGCGAGCGGCACGACCGAGATCGCCGCCACCTGACCGCTCGCCACCCAGCGCGCCGTCATGACGCGCGCCATGGCGTCGATCAGCCGGAGCACCAGCCACGTGAAGGCGAGCGTCAGGAGCGCCTTGGTGAAGCCGACGAAGGCCCACTGGGCGGGCAACGCGAGCCGCAGGGCGTAGATGCCGGTCAGGACCAGCAACGTCCCCACCGCCAGCCGCACGGGCCCGACGATGAGCTCGGCGAAGACGTCGTCGACGGACGTCCGGGTGCGGCGGGCGATCGCGCGGATCAGCCGGAGCACCGGCGCGGTCAGCAGCCACGCGAGCGCCACCGAGGCGAGGAGCAGCGCGGCGAGGGCGATCCACTGCCAGAGCTGCACGTCGAGGAAGCGGACGTCGAAGAACGCTTGCGGCAAGCGCTCGGCGAGCACACCGTCGCCGAACGCGTCCCAGAGTGCGGGGATCTGCTGCACGGTGACCCGCGCGATCTTCCACTGGCGCGTGCCGCCGGGGCCGGCGACGCGCTCGACCAGGATCTTCACACGATCGCCGCCGGGCATCGTGATCGTGCCGACGAGGTCGCGGGCGGCCGTCTCGCCGTCGGACGGGTCACCCTCGGGTGCGTTGCTGATCGCGTCGAGGTCGACCCAGAGCTTGCGATCGAGGATGGTCTTCAGCTCTCGCGCGAGCGCCTGGCCCTCCTCCGGATCGCGCCCGCGCAGGTCGAGGTGCGACGCCGCGGCCTGCCAGTCGCCGCTCCGCCCCGCGTACAGGAAGCCGCGCATGGTTGCGCGCGGGGTGTCCAGGCCGACGTCGCTGTCCTCCTCGGGTGGCCCGGGTTGCGAGGTGGTGGTCGTGGATGGCGCCGGCTCCTGCACCTGTCCCTGCAGGTGTCCTTGCACTTGCGCCGCGGTGCCGGCCGCGCACGCCAGCACGAGGGCGAACGCCAGCGCGGCCGCGTGGCGCTGGCGGTCGGAGGTGCGGGGTGACTGCGGATGCATGAGGCGACTCCTTCTGCGCGCGACCGGTGGTGCCGTCAGGACGGGAAGAGGCGCGCGACGAGCTCCGCCAGCTCGCCGACCGGCAGCTGGCCCGGGGCGGTCCCTCGCCCCGCGGCGCCGTAGGTCAGCAGCGACCCGGCGGCCGGCAGCACCAGGCGGGAGAGGGGCCCGAGCGGTCCCATGGCGAGGGTGACGACGCCTCCGGAGCGTGCCGCCAGCGTGACCTCGAGCAGGGTGCGAAGATCGTCCGGCGACGCGGCCTGCGTGGCGAGCTTCGCCAGGTCGGCGCCCAGGGCACGGGCTCGGTCGACGCGGCTCAGCAGCGTCTCGCGCGCTGGCGTCGCCGTGAAGTCGTGCGCGGACAGGATCACGATGCGGCCCGCCGCGTGGGCGCGCGTGACCAGCTCGTCCGCGAGCGCCGCGGACGCGATCTCGACGTCGATCGCGTCGACGCGCGGAAGGGCGGCGCGATACAGCTCCGCGCGCAGGTCCTCGGGCATGGCGCGACCGCCCTCGGCTGCGGCGCGTGCGGTGAACACGATGGGTCGGCCGGCCGCCCGGAGCCGCGCGAGCGCCTCGAGGATCCTGTCCGGCGTGGGGTCAGCGAACAGGTCGGCACGCAGCTCGACGAGATCGGCGCAATCGGCCGCGACGAGCGCGTCGAGGTCGGCCTCGCCGGCGGCGGCGACGACGGCGGGCCGGGCACCGAGGCGCAGCGCCCCGATCACCAGGTCGCGGGCCATGAGGGGTCGGTATCGTGCGCGATCCGGGGGGTCAAGGTCGCCGGCAAATCGGCGCCCGCCGGGACTCCGGCGCCGGCTTGCCCGGTGGGCTCGCGACCATGTACTCGGGTATCTCGCTCCGTCACGTGAGGAGGAAGGGCGCGATGAAGAAGCGGACGAAGACGAGCAAGGCGAAGCGGCCGGCGACGAGGAAGAAGAAGCCCGGAGTCGCGAGGCGGCAAGCCGCGACGAAGCGGAAGAAGCCGAGGTCCCGGAAGCGGGCGGCCAAGAAGTCCAGAAAACCGACGAAGTCCAGGAAGGCGACGAAGGCGACGAAGGCGAAGAAGCCGTCGGCGCGCGCGAAGAAGTCCACTACCAGGCCCAAGGCCGCCCGCCGCGCACGTCTGGCCTCGACGGCTCGCAAGCCGCGGAAGCCGGGCGTCGACCGCACGAAGCGCGCCCTCCGACCGGCGTCCGCCGCCCGCCCGCTGCCGGCGGAGAGACCGCTTCCGCGCGCCCTCGCTGTCCCCGGCGCGTGGGAGCAGCTGGCGCCCCGGGTCGCCGGTCAGCTCGAGGCACGGGGATG
Organism: uncultured delta proteobacterium; assembly: GCA_963815115.1. Classification (GTDB taxonomy): domain Bacteria; phylum Desulfobacterota; class Binatia; order DP-6; family DP-6; genus CAVQLX01. The sequence continues at coordinate 650,025 of CAWFFN010000012.1, forward strand.
GTCGCGCCCCGACCCTGCCGTGGTGGAGGCGATCGCCGCGGTGGCTGCAGGCTACCGCAAGGGTCCTGCGGCGGATTCGCCGTTCCCAACGGCGTTCGATGCCGACACCGCGGTCGCGGACGCGTTCGCCGACTTCTACTGGACCGGCAGCCGGAGTCCCGGGCCGGACCGGCGATCGCGCCTGCCCGAGGTACGCGCGATGGCAGATGCTAGCCTGACCCAGCTCGGTCTGGCGCAGACGCCCGCCACGGCGCGCGACACGATCGCCTGGATCGCTCTCGGTGTGTGGAGACCGGGCCTCGAGGAGATCACCAGGCTGCACGCACTCCCCGGGTTCGCGGTGCCCTGGTACCGCGCCGGCCTGGAGTAGCGAACCGCATCGACCCGAGCACGACCGGGGTCCACCGAGGTGGCACACCGGTCGTGCCCTGGACTACCATGCTCCGCCCATGGTCGGCATCACGCGCCTCGCCACCTACCTCCCCCGCCGCCGTCTCGATCGCGCCCTGATCGCCAGGGCGTGGGGCTCCCGTCCCGCGCCCGGCAGCCGGACCGTCGCCGGCGTCGACGAGGATTCGCTCACCATGGCCGTCGACGCTGCACTGGCTTGCCTGGGCGACGACGAACCCGGCGCGTTCGACGGGCTCCACTTCGCCAGCACGAGCGCGCCGTATCTCGAGAAGCAGGTCGCGAGCGCGATCGCGACGGCGCTCGACCTGCCGCGCGACGCCAGCGTCGCGGACCTGTGCGGCTCCGCGCGCGCCGGGCTCGCCGCGCTCCGCCTGGCGTGCGACTCGGTGCGGGCGGACAGTCTCTCCCGCTCGCTCGTCGCCGCCGCCGACGTGCGGCTCGCCGAGCCCGGCTCGGAGCTCGAAGCGCAGCTCGGCGACGGTGCGGCGTGCGCCGCGGTCGGTCGCGAGGACGTGATCGCGGAGCTGGTGAGCGCGGCCTCGATCGCCGAGGAGTTCACCTATCTGTGGCGCACCGACGAGCAGCGCTACCTGCAGGTCGCCGACGCCCGCTTCGGCAACCAGTACGGGGTCGCGCGCGACCTCCCCGAGGCGGTCGGTGCAGCGCTCCGCAAGGCCGAGCTGCCGCCGGCGCGCGTGGCGAAGCTCTGTCTCGCGGCCCCCGACGTACGTGCCGCCGCGGACCTGGCGAAGCGCATCGGCTGCGATCCGAAGACGCAGCTCGAGCCCGCCTGTGAAGCGGGCGTCCTCGGTACGCCCGACCCGCTCGTTCTCCTCTCGCACGCGCTGGAGACGGCGGCACCCGGTGATTTCCTCGTCGTCGCCGCGTACGGCGAGGGCGCCGAGGCGCTGGTCTTCCGTGCCACGGATGCCCTGGCGGCGCGCCGTCCCGAGCCGCTCGCGGAGCGGCTCGCCAACGGCCTCGCGCTGCCCTCGTACGAACGCTGGCTGCGCGCCCGCGGCGTGCTTCCCGCCGACGTCGCCGGGGAGGCGGTGCCGACCTACATCGAGTGGAAGGAGCTCAAGCAGGACGTCCGGCTCTATGCCAGCCGGTGCGAGGCGTGCGGGCTGGTGCAGTACCCGCAGGCGCTCGTCTGCATCGGCTGCCAGGTGCGCGGCCGCCTCGGCGAGCAGCGCCTGGCGAAGCGTGGCACCGTGTTCACCTTCACCATCGACAACCTCGCGCCGGTGGCGGAGCATCCCATGCCCATGGCGGTCGTCGATCTCGACGGTGGGGGGCGCATCTACCTCCAGGGCACCGATTGTGCCGAGGGCGACATCGCCGTCGGCAAGCGTGTACAGCTCACCTACCGCCGGCTCCACGAGGCGGGCGGGAAGCGCAACTACTTCTGGAAGGTCAGGCCAGCATGAGCCGCCTGCACACACGTTGGACGCTTCGCTGACCGGAGCCGCAGGAAAGAGCGCATGGCCGCGATCGATTCGTTGCTGGGCATCGTCGACCTGAAGAAGGCCGACGGCATCGTTCTGGCGACCGACGAGGTGCCCGCGCTGCTGATCGGTGGCAGCCGCAGTCCGCTCACCATGCCGCCGCTGTCCGCGTCGATGGTGGAAGGGGCGCTGGCCGAGCTGCTGACCCCCGAGCTCAGGGCGGAGCTCGGCTCCGCGGGACACGTCGAGACCAGCCACGCCAGCGGCAGTCGGGGCACCTTCAACGTCCGGGTTCGCGTGGCCGACGGGAGGGCGACGGTCACGCTGGAGAAGGGATACGACACGCGAGGTGCCGCGCTCGGAGCGACCGCCGCGCCGTCTCCCGTCGCGCCGGGCGGCCTCGAGACGTCGGCGGACAACGAGCCCATCCCACTCGCGGCGGCGCTCGATCGCGCCCTCGCCCGGCGTGCCTCCGACGTGCTGCTGTCGACGGGCTTACGACCCCGCGTGCGAGTCGAGGGCGAGTGGGTCGAGGTCGACGCTGCTCCCGTCGTTGCCGCGGCGGATCTCGAGCACGCGTTCGTGTCGCGTCTGGCGGACGAGCGCCGGCGCTCGCTCGAGCAGACGGGAAGCGTGGACCTGGCGTTCGTGCGCCGGGATCCGCGCACCGGCGAGGACGTTCGCTTCCGGGTGAATCTCTTCCGTCAGTTCGCGGGGCTGGCCGCGGCCCTGCGCCCGCTGTGGACGATCCTGCCCAGCCTGGCCGACCTGCACCTGCCCGCCGCGCTGCAGCCCATCATGAGCTTGCGTCACGGGCTCGTGGTGATGACGGGAGCCACCGGCTCGGGCAAGTCCACGACACTCGCGGCCCTGCTCGATCACGTCAATCACACGCGGCCCTGTCACATCGTGACCCTCGAGGACCCGATCGAGTACCTCTTCCGGCCCGACCGTGCGGTGATTCATCAGCGCGAGATCGGGACGCACGCGAACGGCTTCGCGTCAGGCTTGCGTGCAGCGCTGCGCGAGAGCCCGGACATCATCCTGGTGGGCGAGATGCGCGACGCCGAGACCATCCGCCTGGCGCTGACCGCGGGCGAGACGGGACACCTCGTGATGTCCACGCTCCACAGCGGCACGGCGGCGATGGCCATCGATCGCATCGTCGACGTCTTCGGCGAGGCGGAGAAGAGCGAGGTGCGGCAGCAGCTCGCCGGTACGCTGCGCCACGTGATCGCGCAGCAGCTCGTCCCCACGCCACAGGGAGATCGCATCCCCGTGCTGGAGATGCTGACGGTGACGCACGCGATCGCGGCGCAGATCCGCGAGGGCCGTACCCACTTCCTGGCCGCTCAGATGGAGATCGAGGCGGGCGAGCGCATGGTGACGATGGAGCGCGCGCTCGCGGAGCTGGTCCGCACCGGGCGCCTCGCTCGCCAGTCCGCACTCGAGGCCTCGCAGCGGCGCGACGAGCTGCTCAAGCTGCTGGACGAGCGCGCACCCGGCGCCACCAGGCGCTGACGCGGTGGCGTGCGCCTGCCCGGGTGGTCTAGGCTGTCCGCAGCATGAAGGACCGCATCGCCGTCATCGGGGTCGGGTGCACCAAGTTCGGCGAGCGCTACGACCGGGGCTACGAGGAGCTGATCTGCGACGCCGCGTTCGCGGCCTACGAGGACGCGGGCATCGAGCCGGCGGAGATCGAGGCCGGCTACCTGGGCACGTACCTGCCTGGACCGGGCGGCGGAAAGTCGGCCACGTCGCTGGCGGATGCGCTCCGCCTGTACGGACGGCCGATCACGCGGGTCGAGAACTACTGCGCCACCGGCACCGACGCCTTCCGCAACGCCTGCCTCGCCGTGGCCGCGGGCGTGCACGACGTCGTCCTCGTCGTCGGAGCCGAGAAGCTCAAGGACCGCGGTGGCCGCGGCATCCCGCGCCTGGGACATCCGCTGCTGGCCCGCGGCAACACGGCGCCGGGACTCTTCGCCCTCGCCGCCAACCGCTACATGCACACCTTCGGCCTCGGCCGCGAGACGATGGCCAGGGTCGCCGTGAAGAACCACGCCAACGGCGCCAGGAACGAGAAGGCGCATCTACGCTCCGAGATCACGGTCGAGCAGGTCTTGAAGGCGCCGATCATCGCGTGGCCCTTCGGTCTCTTCGACTGCTGCCCGACCACCGACGGCGCCGCCGCGGCCATCGTGTGCCGGCCCGAGGTGGCGAAGCGGTTCCGGAAGCCTGCCATCCTCGTGAAGGGTGCGGCGCTCGCCGTCGAGACCGGCAAGCCGTACTTCGATCCGACCTTCGACTACCTGGGATTCCGCTCGACCCAGAAGGCGGCGCAGGCGGCCTACACCATGGCGGGCATCACGGCGCGCGACATCGACTTCGCCGAGGTGCACGACTGCTTCACCTGGACGGAGATCTCGAACACCGAGGATCTCGGCTTCTGCCGCAAGGGCGAGGGCGGGAAGCTCGTCGAGGAGGGCCGCACGGCGCTCGACGGCGACATCCCGATCAACCCGAGCGGCGGACTCAAGTCGTTCGGCCATCCCATCGGCGCGAGCGGCGTCCGCATGATCTACGAGGTGGTCACCCAGCTCCGCGGCGAGGCGGGCGCGCGCCAGGTGAAGAATCCCCGGCTCGGCCTCGCGCACAACGTCGGCGGGCCGGGCGCGGTGTCCTGCGTCGTCGTCCTCGGGAATTAGGAGCGACCCGAGACTTCGTCTCGGGTCGAGACGGAGGGCGGGGACGAGACTCCATGAACAGTGCGGACGTCGTGCCGCGGCCGGCGTAGCCGGCGCGGCAAACGTTCCGGAGTCGAGACTCTGGAGCTGAGAACGGCATGCCTGTGGGCCGGTCAGGACGGATTGGGACGGAGCCCTGGGCATGCCACGTTTTGCCGCGCCGGCTTTGCCGGCCGCGGCACGGCGTCCGCTCGATTCGCCGAACGCCACACGCTCGCCTCCGCTCTCGACCCGAGACGCAGTCTCGGGTCGCGCGTTATCGCCGGATCGACATCACGAAGATGACGGCCAGCAGCAGGATCATCACGGCGATGAAGAATCCCGAGAAAGTGCGGAAGGCCGACACGTTGGCGTTGACGCCGCCGATGTCGCCCTTGAGCTCGTCGAGCTGCTGGCGCAGGCTCGAGGTCTCGACGTAGAGACCCTTCACCTCCTCGCGCAGCTTCTGCACCTCTTCGTCTCGCGCGCTGTTCTGATCCTTCAGCTCGCTGACCAGCCCGGGGACGGCGTCGATCCCCTCCTTCACGTGCCAGAGCTGCTCGCCGGCCCACTTCTGCGCCTCGGCGAGCTGGCGCAGCAGGTCGTCGGTGGCCGCGCGTGCCGCGGTCGCGTTCGCGGCAGCGGCGCTCGCGCCGGCCTTCTGCTGGGCGTGGGCCGCGCCGACGAGCAGACACACGAGGGCCGCGATGAGGACCGTGCCGCGTCGATTCATCAGCCGGCCACTCTTATGCGCCAGCCGCGGAGACCGTCAAGCCATCACGGGCGCAGCCATCACGGGCGCAGTCGCTCCAGCATGCGCGGGAAGGGAATCGTCTCGCGCACGTGGTGCAGGCCGCACAGCCAGGCGACGCAGCGTTCGATGCCCATGCCGAAGCCGGCGTGCGGAACCGAGCCGAAGCGGCGGAGGTCGAGATACCACGCGAACGCCTCGCGCGGCAGGGCGTGCTCGCCGACGCGCGCTTCGAGGGTTGCCAGGTCGTCCTCGCGCTGGCCGCCGCCGATGATCTCGCCGTAGCCCTCGGGGGCGAGCACGTCCACGCACAGCGCGAGGCGGGGATCGGCCGGGTCGGCCTTCATGTAGAACGCCTTGGTGGCGAGCGGATAGCGGTGGACCATCACGGGGCGGTCGAAGGACTTCGACAGCGCCGTCTCCGCCTCGGCGCCGAGGTCGTCGCCCCACGCGATCTCCACTCCCTGCTGCCGCAGGCGCTCGATCGCCTCGCTGTAGGTGATGCGGGGAAACGGCTTCTGGATGCGCTCGAGAAGGGCCAGGTCGCGCTCGAGCGTGCGCAGCTCCGGGGCGCGGCGCTCGAGCACGCGTCCGACGACGTGCGCGAGGAAGTCCTCCGCGAGGTCCATGTCCTCGTCGAGCCCGGCGAACGCCATCTCGGGCTCCACCATCCAGAACTCGGTGAGGTGTCGCCGGGTCTTCGACTTCTCGGCGCGAAACGTCGGCCCGAAGACGTACACCTTGCCGAACGCCAGCGCGCCGGCTTCCGCGTAGAGCTGCCCGCTCTGGGTCAGGTAGGCGGTGTCGCCGAAGTACTCGACCGGGAACAACGTCGTCGTTCCCTCGCAGGCGGCGGGAGTGAGGATGGGCGCGTCGAAGCCGAGGAAGCCGTGGCCGTCCAGGTAGTCGCGCGCGGCACGTACCACCTCGGCGCGGATGCGGAGCACGGCGTGCTGGCGGCCCGAGCGCAGCCACAGATGGCGGTGCTCGAGCAGGAAGGCGGTGCCGTGGTCCTTGGGAGCGATGGGATACTCGTCGACCGGGACGTGCAGCACGCGCAGGTCGGAGACGCCGACCTCGACGCCGAGAGGTGCCCGGGCATCGGCGCGCACCGCGCCCGTCACCTCGAGCGACGTCTCCTGCGGCAGGTGATCGGCGCGCGTGAAGACCTCGGCCGCGACGTCGTTCTTCCCCATCACGCACTGCACGGTGCCCGTGCCGTCGCGCACCTGGAGGAAGTGGACCTTCCCGCTCGACCGCCGCGATGCCAGCCAGCCGCGCAGCGTGACCGTCTCGCCTACGTGTGCGCCGAGGCCGTCGATCGTCACCACCGGCATGCGCCCCTCTAACCTCGGCGAGCTGCAAAGTCACGCCGGTGAGGAACGATCGGCACGCGCGTCACGACCGTCTCGTCGAAAGCCGACGGGCCGGCGGGTTTCCCCGCCGGCCCGTCGCCGCGCTCGGAACCGTTCCTCGCTATCCCGCCAGCCGCTGCCCGGACGGATGAATCTGGAAATCCGGGTAGCCCAGCGTGCCCATCTCGGGGCCGTCCAGCCCCTCCAGCTCCGTTTCCGCGCTCACGCGGATCGGCGTGATGAGATCGCTCAGCTTGAACCAGACGTACGCCATCAGGAAGCCGAACACCGCCACCACCACGCAATCGATGGCCTGCATGATGAACTGCGAGAAGTCGCCATACAGCAGGCCGCGCACGCCATCCGACCCGTACGCCTGCACCATCGCGTCGCGCACCACGCCGTTCCAGCCGGCGCCGTACTGACCCGTCGCGAAGATCCCGACGGAGAGCACGCCCCAGAGGCCGTTGACCCCGTGCACGGAGATGGCCCCGACCGGGTCGTCGACGCCGCGAGCCTCGAAGAAGAAGACGCTCACGACCACCAACCAGCCGGCTACCGCACCGATCACGGCAGCCGCCCAGGGGTCGACGAACGCGCACGGCGCCGTGATCGCGACCAGGCCGGCGAGCATGCCGTTGCACATCATCGTGGGATCGGGCCGGAGCCCCCTCAGCATGAGCACCACCATCGCGCCGAGGCAGCCCGTGATGCTGGCCAGCATCGTGTTCACCACGATGTAGCTGATCCGGAGGTCGGTTCCCGCCAGCGTCGAGCCCGGGTTGAAGCCGAACCACCCGAAGGCGAGGATGAACGTCCCGAGCACCACCATCGGGACATTGTGTCCCGGCATGGCCTGCGGCTTCCCCTTCGAGTCGTACTTGCCGATGCGCGCGCCGATGACCAGGGCTCCCGCGAGCCCGATGATCCCGCCCATCGCGTGCACGACGCCCGAGCCTGCGAAGTCCACCGCCCCGTGTCCCAGGCCCCAGTTGACGCCGCCCTGCGCCAGCCATCCACCGCCCCAGAGCCAGTTCGCGTAGATGCAGTACGGGAGCGCGATCCACAGGCCGTACAGGCAGAAGTTCTTCCACGCCCAGCGTTCGGCCATCGCTCCCGTCGGAATGGTCGCGGTGGTGTCCATGAAGACCATCATGAAGAAGAACAGCACCATCACGCTGACGTCGCCGACGGAGGTGCCGAGGAAGAAGCCCTTCGTCCCGATGATGCCATACGTGAATGCGCCTGTGGCGTTCCCGGCGGCGTCGGTGACGGCGCCCAGGCCGAGGCCGCTGTTCAGCACCGCCAGTCCGGGACCCAGCGAGGGATACCATCCCGGTGGCACCGGTCCGTTCCACCAGTTGCCCCAGCCGATGGCGAAGCCGTAGACCCAGAACCCGAGGCAGCCGAGCGGATAGATCATCAGGTTCATCGCCGAGGTGTGCGAGGCGTTCTTCGCCCGACACAGCCCGGTCTCGACGAACATGAAGCCGGCCTGCATGAACATGACCAGGAAGCCCGCGACCAGGGCCCACACGTAATTGATCGCGTAGAGGTTGTGGACCACCCGATCGTAGACGTCGGTCACGGAGAGCGATCCGGGCACATCGCCCTTGCCGTCTCCTGCCGGGGTGGCCCACACGCCGGCTGCCCCGCCAGTCGGATCTGGCCACGCCGGCTTCGCGGCGTCCGGGCTCGTTGCCGTGAAGTAGCCGGGCAGCTGGGGCGCATCGTCCGCGCGTGCCACCCTGACGATCGAGGGCGCTGCAGCCGTGAGTAGGAACAGCGCCAGCACTCCTACAACTCGCTTCCGTGGGTTCACCATCGCGTTTTTCACTCCCCGATCTCCTTGCGGTGAGATGGTCTTGCCGTCGTCCATGGCTTCACTGCCCCGGTTCGGCGGCACGCAGCCAACGAGCAAGCAGGGTGCCAGCGGCCGAGAGATCGGCCAGTGATCCGGCAAAGGGCGGAAAACCGGGGGGAATGCCCATAAATCGCGACTCGACCATGGAGGCGGGCAGGATCGAGAGATGGCGGGGCTGCTCAATGGATGAGCGAGCGCCCAGTCGTTGAGCAGTCGGCCATCTGGTGCGGGCGCTCCCGGCCGGCAGCGGCGCGCGGGGCGCGATCAGTGAGACGAACCGCCTCGCCTCCACCACACCAGGGCGCCGGCGACCAGCGCACCGATCGCAACGGGGATGGCCGGGGCGCCCAGGCCACCGATCAACACCACGGCGGCCACCAGGATGGCGCCCACCACGCTGCGCACCATGGGATCCTTCATGATCGCCCTCGCTGGAGATCGGGATAGCCGAGCGCTTTCATCCCCGGCAAGTGTCCCTCGGCCAGACCCCAGACGAGACGACGGGACACCCGGGTCGTCGTGATGCTCACGAGACGGGCGATCCGCTGCTCGCGTGGTCGACGGCGGCATTGCACCGCGAGCGACGAGCCAGCGCGACGCCGTTCAAAGATCGCACCACGGAGCCACGAGCCTGCCGCACGTCGCCGCCCGTCGAATGGGCGGCGGCCCCGGGGAAGCCGGCGCGCCACGAAGCCCTCGTTCGACGGAGGCGCCGTTCCATCCGGGGGCGTATCCCTGGTAGATCCGGCTGCCATGAAGCCCACGAGCTTCGACATGGAGCGGGGTATCGCGCGCTGTCGCATCTTCCTCTCCGTGGCTGCGATCCTCGCGTGGTACGTCGACCCGACCGATCCCTTGCTCACCCGCTGGCTCCCCCTCACGGGCGGCGCGTTCGCCATCGATCGATATTCGGTCACCGTGTTGCTGGCGCACCTCGGCTACAGCGTCACGATGGCGTGGGCACAAGGTCGTGCGGTCGTCCGGCCGGCTCGTCTGTCGACCATCGCCACCTGCATGGACGTCCTGTTCGGCGCCGCGATCGTCCTCGTCACCGAGGGAGCGACGAGCCTGTTCTACGCGTTCTTCGCGTTCGCCGTGCTGAGCGCGGGCCTGCGCTCGGGCCGGCGTGCCGCGCTGGCCGTCACGGCGGCGAGCATCCTGTTCTACGTGCTCCTGACCGCACTCGCGGCACGGGAGAACCACCACTTCTATGTCATGCGGGCCGCGTATCTCGCCATCACCGGCTATCTCGTCGGCTACCTCGGGCAGGAGCGGCTGAACCAGGAGGCCCGGCTGCGGGTCCTCGAGGGCAACGCGCAGCGCGAGCGCATCGCGCGTTCGCTGCACGACGGGTACGCGCAGGCCCTCGCCGGCGTCAACCTGCGGCTCGAGAGCTGCCAGGAGCTCTTCCGGCGCGGCCGGCAGGCGGACGCGATGGCCGACCTCGGTGAGCTCCAGTCCGGCGTACAGCGCGAGTATGACGAGCTGCGCGCGTACATCCGGTCGCTGGTCGAGGAGGCCGCGCCCGGTCCGATCGGCCCCCACGATGCGCCGCACTTCTCGGTGCACGCCGACTTCGCCGGCTCGGCTCCGTTCGTCGAGCACGTCCTCCACATCATGCTGGAAGGCACCCGCAACGTCCGCCGGCACGCCCGCGCCCGCTCCGCCGTGATCAGCGCCCGCACGGTCGCCGGCGAGCTGGTCCTCGCAATCGACGACGACGGCGTCGGGTTCCCCGAGGGGACCGAGCCACCGTGGTCGATCGCGTCCCGGGTCAGCGAGTTCGGGGGCGAGCTCGTCCTCGGGAAGGAGGGACAGCCGGGCGGCCATCTGTTGATCCAGCTGCATCCGGCCTGAGATGACGATGGCCATCCGGGTCATCATCGCGGACGACCACGCGCTGTTCCGTCAGGGGCTGAGGTCCATGCTCGCCTTGCAGCCCGACATCACCGTGACTGCCGAGCTGGAGCGGGCAAGCGAGCTCCTGCCGACGCTCGAGAACCACCGCTGCGACGTGCTCCTGCTCGACCTCCAGATGGAGCGCAACGCGCTCGCGGACATCGAGGCGCTGGCGGAGCGGGTCCCCATCGTCGTCGTCACCGCGAGCGAGCGATCCGAGGACGCGCTGGCAGCCATCCGGGCGGGGGCGCGCGGCGTCGTCTGCAAGCGATTCGCTATCGAGACGCTGATGGCGGCCGTGCGCGCCGTCGCCGCGGGGGAGGTCTGGATGCCTCCGGCGCTCCAGGCGGCCGTCGCGGCCGGCCTGCGCGGGCCGGCGGGAGGCTCGCTCACCCGGCGGGAGCGCGAGATCGTGCGTCACGTCGCCCTGGGTCTCCGCAATGCCGAGGTGGGTAAGGAGCTCGGCATCGGCGAGGTCACCGTCAAGACGCACATCAACAACATCTTCCAGAAGCTGGGCATCCGCGATCGCGTGGAGCTGGCGCTCTACGCGGTGAGAACCGGGATCATCGGGGTCCACGAGCGGCGCCTCTGAGCGAGAGCTCGAGACGCGGCGAGGGTTGACGGCGCGGTGCCGCGTGCGGTCGGATCGCGCGCATGGCCCATGACCCGCCCGAGCACGTCCGCCGCAACCGCGAGGTCTGGAACCGCTGGGCGGCCGACTACGTGGAGCCCGGTCGGGCCCACTGGGCGCAAGCCGAGCCCCGGTGGGGCATCTGGGGTGTGCGCGAGTCGGCGCTCGGCATCCTTCCACCGGTCGCCGGCCTGGACACCATCGAGCTCGGCTGCGGTACGGGTTACGTCTCGGCATGGCTGGCACGGCGTGGCGCGCGACCCGTCGGGCTGGACGTCTCCTCCGCACAGCTCGCCACCGCCCGCCGCTTCCAGCGCGAGTTCGGACTCGACTTCCCGCTCCTCCAGGCCAGCGCCGAGGCCGTGCCGCTCGCCGGCGAACGCTTCGACCTCGCCATCTCGGAGTACGGCGCGTGTCTCTGGGCGGATCCGTACCGCTGGGTGCCGGAGGCGGCGCGGCTGCTCCGTCCCGGCGGATACCTCGTCTTTCTGACCAACGCCTTCCTGCTGGCGCTCTGCCTGCCCGACGCGGAGAACGCGGTTGCCGGCGACCGGCTGCTGCGCGAAGCCTTCGGCATGCACTGCCTGGCATGGAGCAGCGGCACCGAGGTCGAGTTTCACCTGCCGCACGGCGAATGGATCCGGCTGCTGCGTGCGAACGGCTTCGAGGTGGAGGAGCTGATCGAGGTGCGTCCGCCCGCGGACGCGACCTCGCGGTATCCGTTCGTGCCCCTGGACTGGGCGCGCCGCTGGCCGTGCGAGGAGGTGTGGAAGGCGAGGCGGAGGGCGTGAACCGCTCGCCGTCAGGGATGCCCGCCGTCGCGGATCAGGTGGCGTGGCTCGCGGGGGATGGGCCGTGGCGGGCCTTCGACCTCGTGCGGGCCTTCGCCGCTTCCACCTCCCGGTCGCGCGGCGCCGCGCTGGTGACCAGCGAGTCCAGGAGCTCCCGGGCGGCACGGGTCACCTGATCCACGGCGTGCATGAAGGCAGGCTCGTTCGCCCGCGACGGCCTGGTGAAGCCGCTCAGCTTGCGCACGAACTGGAGGGACGACGCCCGGATCTCGTCCTCGGTGGCGGGCGGCCTGAAGTTATGCAGCGTCTTTATGTTCCGGCACATCGGAGGTCCTCGGGGCGGCTGCCGTGCCCGGCGAGCCGGGTCTCGCGGCTCGAACGCCAGCGACGACCCGATGAGGTAGTGCACCGGCGCAAGAGGGTCAATCCGGCCGGCGAACCGGTCGCCCGCGGCCGGAGTACGATCGCCGGGTCAGGCGACCGGCGCCGGACAGATCGCTCCCAAATGTCAACCCCGTCGCGCTCGCACGCGCGCACGGTGGAATCGTCTTGGAGGTGCGAGCCGTCGCGCGGTAGTCGCCGGCCAGGGCTCGTTCCCGGTCCCCAGGGCCGAGAAAGATCCTGCACAGAGTCTTTGCCTCTAACTTGGGGCTGGTATGTAAAGCCTGAGTATGTCATGGATCGGCGTGCTGCAGGAGATTCGCGGGAGATTTCGCCATGGAGAACATTCTCAAGTGGTCGCTCGCCCTCGTCGCCGTCGCCCTGCTCCTGCCGGCACACGCAATGACCTGCACGAGCGACGACGATTGCGCCGATGGCAGCGCCTGCACGCTGAACGAGCGTTGCGACGGTGGGTTCTGCGTGAGCGACCCACTCGGCTGCGACGACGGGAATCCTTGCACCGCGGATTCGTGCGACGCGGTCGGCGGGTGCCAGCACGTCGATCAACCGGACGATTCCTCGTGCTCCGACGGAAACGTCTGTACCGGTGAGGAGACCTGCCACAACGGGAGCTGCACGAATCCGCCCGACCTCGACTGCAACGACGGCAATCCCTGCACCGCGGACTCGTGCGCGACGCCGGGCGGCTGCCGCAACACGCCGATCGCCGGTTGCTGCACGGCGAATTCCGACTGCTTCGATGGTAGCCACTGTACCACCAACGAGCGCTGCGACGGCGGCACGTGCGCCAGCGACCCGGTCGACTGCAATGACGGCAACGCGTGCACCAACGACTCGTGCGATCCGGCGGTCGGCTGTCGCAACATCCCGGTGGTGGACGGGATCGCCTGCGGCGGTGACGGCGACGTGTGCAACGGCACCGAGACCTGCCAGGGCGGGAGCTGTGCGCCCGGCACGCCGCCGTCCTGCGACGACGACAACCCCTGCACGACGGACGGATGCGATTCGGTCGCCGGGTGCACCGTGCAGACCATCCCGGGGTGCTGCAATACCGACGCGGACTGCACCGACTCCTCGGCCTGCACCGTCAACGAGCGCTGCGTCTCGCACGCGTGCGCGAGCGATCCGCTGACGTGCGACGACGGCAATCCGTGCACGACCGACAGCTGCAGCGCCGCGACCGGGTGTACCTTCACCGCGGTGCCGAACGGACAGTCCTGCGGGGACCTCGATCCCTGCAACGGCCAGGAGAGCTGCCAGTCCGGGACGTGCGTCCAGGGGACGGCGCCGCTGTGCGACGACGGCAACCCCTGCACGGTCGACGCCTGCGACTCGGGCAGCGGATGCACGCACACGGCCGTCGCGGGCTGCTGCACGTCGGACGCGCAATGCGCCGACGGCGATGCCTGCACGGTGAACGAGCGCTGCGTCGCCGGAAGCTGCACGAGCGATCCGCGCAACTGCCAGGACGGCAACCCCTGTACCCAGGATGCCTGCGTCTCCGCGGTGGGGTGCGTGAACACCCCGCTGCTCGACGGCACCACCTGCCCCGACGGCAACCCGTGCAACGGCCATAACCTGTGCAGCTCCGGCGTCTGCCTTCCCGGCACGCCCCCCAATTGCAACGACAACAACCCCTGCACCAACGACTCCTGCAGCCCCGCGAGCGGCTGCCAGCATTCGGCGATCGCCGGGTGCTGCACCAGCGATGCGGACTGTGGGGACAGCGACCTGTGCACGCTGAACGAGCACTGCTTGCCGTCGCACACCTGCCAGAGCACGCCGCGCAACTGCGACGACGGCAACGTCTGCACCGAGGACACCTGCAACCCGGCCTCCGGGTGCGTCCACTCCCCCGCCAACGGCCCGTGCAACGACGGCGATCTCTGCACCAGCAACGACAAGTGCAACGCCGGCAGCTGTGCCGGCGTACCCGTGGTCTGCAGCGACGGCAACTACTGTGACGGAACCGAGACCTGCAACGAGGCCACGGGGGCTTGCCAGGCCGGTGGGACGCTTCCCTGCTCGCCAGGCGGTCGCAGCCCGCTCCGCACCTGCACGGCGGAATGGTACGTCGACGATCCGAACAATCTCGGGGGAGCTCTGGCGAAGAAACACGTGTGCCGGCAGGGCGACTCGAGCTGCGATCACGACTCGTCGGCGACCACGTGTACCTTCCGGGTCGCCGTGTGCCTGCGCGTCCCCGACCCGCGCTTCGTTCCGGCGTGCACGCTCGCCGACGTGAGCGGCTACGAGCTGCCGCGGTCGCTGCTCAAGCGCAGCACCGGGATCGCGAGCGCCCTGATGGCCGCCCTCGATTCGCTGCCGGGCGCGCGCGTCGGCGGGATGTTCTCGAACTCCGTGACCTTCAGCCCGGTGGTCGACGAGACCGAGTGCACGCCGCTGTTCTCGGTGCCCGTGGCGCTCGGGAAGAAGCTGACGCTCAAGGGCATCGCGACGACGGTTCCAGGCGGAATACGAGGAACCGAGATCCGCGACAAGGACAAGCTGAAGCTGGCCTGCACGGCGGCGTGATCGAGCGGCCGTTCCGGCGCGCTCACTCGCTCGAAGGGTACCCGGTCACCGGAGCCGGGTGGCACGCTTCGTCAGGGCGACGGGGCCGGTATAGAGTCGTTGCGATTCCGCAAGCCCCGACACAGGAAGGTGCCCGGATGGAGGCCGCGGCACCCGGCGTACCCGGGACCCTCGCCGAGCCGGGACTGCCGATGCGGGCGGAGTTCTGCGGCAACGGGACCGAGTACTTCCGGATCTGGGTCGTGAACCTCCTGCTCAGCCTGGCGACCCTGGGCATCTACTCGGCATGGGCGAAGGTGCGGCGCGAGCGGTACTTCCATCGCAGCACCCGGCTCGCCGGGGCCTCCTTCGACTGGGATGCCAGGCCCGTCAGCATTCTGCGGGGGCGGATCCTGGCGATCGGGTTGATCGTCCTGGTGCAGGTGGCGGGCGTGTTCAGTCGGCTCGTCGCGGCGGCGTCGGTGGTCGCGCTCGCCGCCGCGGTTCCCTGGCTGCTGACCGCGGCCCTGCGGTTCCGCCTGTACCACACCGTGCATCGCGGCCTGCGATTCGGCTTCCGGGGGCAAGTGGGGGAGGCCGCGCGCGCGTTCCTTCTCTGGCCCGCGCTCGCCGCGCTCACGCTCGGAGCGCTCGCGCCGGCCGCGATCCAGAGACGGCAGCGCTTCGTCTACGGCAACGCGACCTTCGGGGCGAGCGCGTTCGAGAACGACCTGTCCGTCCGGCACGTCTACCGGGTCTGTGTCGGGGTGTCGCTCACGCTGCTCGCAACCATCGCCGTCCTGGTGGGACTGGTGTTTCTCGGCGGCGGCATCGAGGCGATGCGGAGCGCCTCGCCGTCGCGCCGCACGACTCTGGTGGTGTGCGCCGTGCTCGCGATGGTCGTGGGCCTCTCGACGACGGGCGCCGTCTACCGGGTGCGCCTCGCCAATCTCACGTGGAACCATCTGCGCCTCGGCCCGCATCGCTTCCGCAGCGACCAGACGGTGCCGTCGTACCTGGCGCTCAACCTCGGCAACCTGATCGGGATGCTCGTGACGCTCGGTCTCTTCCGTCCCTGGGCCGCCGTACGCCGGGCACGCTACCGCGCCGGGCATCTCACCCTGCTGCCCGGCGCCAGCCTCGACGACCTGGTCGCAGGCGCCGGCGACCCTCAACCCGCGCTCGCCGACGAGGTCGCCGGCCTGCTCGGCTTCGACATCGGGTTCTGAGGCCTGCGGATCGATGCTCCGGGCGCGCTTCTTCGACGGCAGGACCTCGCGGGAGCGGCAGGTGGCGCTGCGCCGCGAGGGAGACGTCCTGCGCCTCGACGGCGAGCACGTGCCGTTCGCCGTCCCGCTGCGCCAGCTCGAAGTCGGTGAAGCGACGGGGCACGGGGGGCGGATGCTGGTGCTGCCGGATGGTGCTCGCTGCGAGGTCGATGCCGGTCCGGAGCTCGAGCGCTTCCTCGCCGTCATCGGGCACCGCGACGGGCGCGTCGCACGCTGGCAGGCCCGGTGGAGCGTCGTCGTGGGGGCGCTGCTCGTCGGCGGCGTCGTGCTCGTCGCGGGATACCGCGTCGGGCTTCCCTGGCTGGCGGAACGCCTGGCGCGCAAGGTGCCCGGGCGATGGGTGCAGGTTCTCGGGACGCACACGCTGGCCACGCTCGACCGCACCGTGTTCCAGCCGTCGCAGCTCGCGCCCGAGCGCCTGAAGCACTTGAGGACGCTGGAGGCGGGATTGCGGGACCCGGCGGGCGAGCTGCCGCCGCATGCGCTCGTGCTCCGCGACTGTCCCGCCCTCGGCGCCAACGCCTTCGCGCTGCCCGGCGGGGACGTCGTCGTCACCGATGCCCTGGCCGACATCGCCAGCGACGACGAGCTGCTCGGGGCGCTCGCGCACGAGCTCGGTCACCTGCACGCACGGCACGCGTTGCGGCAGCTGATCCAGTCGTCGGCGGTGGCGGCGGTCGCGGCGTACTGGTTCGGCGACGTCAGCGGGCTCGCGGCCGGTGTGTCGGCGAGCCTGCTGCAGGCCAAGTACTCGCGCGACTTCGAGATCGAGGCCGACGCCTACGCGGCCCGGGTGCTGCGGGCCAGCGGGCACAGCACCCGCGGGCTCGCGAAGCTCCTGGCCCGGCTCGAACGCCTCTCCGGGTCGGCGGACAGCCCGCCCGACGCCGCCGCCTACCTGTCGTCACATCCGCCCACCGCCGAGCGCATCAGGCGGCTGCGCGCCTCATGAGCCGGGAGTCCGTCGACGCCCCGCCAGGCTGGCGTTTCCGGGCCGCCGCGTCTATCCCACGATCCATGCCGAGTCCCACGCCCGAGACCGTCCTCCTGGAGCGCGACGACGCCGTTCTCCTGATCACCTTCAACCGACCCGCACGGCGCAACGCCCTCGACCGGCGGATGTGGCGCGAGCTGCGGGAGGCCTTCGTCGATGCGCAGGACGACGCGGCCGTGCACGTCGTGGTGGTCACGGGGAGCGGGAGCGCGTTCTCCGCCGGGCAGGACCTGAGCGAGATGTCGGGCGAGGACGATCCCGGGTTCGGCGCCTTCATGGATTGCCTGTGCCGGTTCGACAAGCCGCTGCTGGCGGCGGTGAACGGCGTGGGCGTCGGGTTCGGCCTCACGCTCCTGCTCCACTGCGACGTCGTCTACATCGCCGAGGGGGCGCGCCTGCGCCCGCCGTTCGTCACGCTCGGCGTCGTGCCCGAGGCGGCCAGCAGCCATCTCCTGCCCGCGATCATCGGCTGGCAGCGCGCGGCCGAAGCGCTCTTCACCGCCGACTGGATCGACGCCGGACGCGCCGTCGAGCTGGGCATCGCGAGCCGTCTCTGCCGTCCCGACGAGCTGCTGCCCGCCCTGCGAGCCGTCGCCGAGCGTATCGCGCGCCAGCCCCCGCAGGCGGTGCGGCACACCAAGCGGCTCATGATGGCGACGCGCGCCGAGGGGATCCGCGCCGCGCGGGCGCGCGAGGACGAGGCCTTCGCGGAGCGTGTGGGCACAGCGGAGAACCTGGAGGCGATCGCCGCCTTCTTCGAGAAGCGCGCGCCCGATTTCTCCCGACGCTGAGCGCCGGTTGTCGCGGCCGGACGTTCCGCGCTATGGCCGCCGGCATGCCCAAGGCTGCTCCGCCGGCGCGCTTCGAGGGCTTCGCCGACCGCGACGCGCGGTTCTTCCGGGCCCTGGCACGCAATCAGCGCCGGGAGTGGTTCGAGGCGCACCGCGAGGAGTACGAGAAGGGCTGGCTGGCGCCCATGAAGGCGCTCCTGTCCCAGGTCCGCGAGCGGGTCGAGGGCGTGTTCCCGCTCGAGCCGCTGGCGGTGAAGGTCTTTCGCATCCATCGCGACGTGCGCTTCTCGAAGGACAAGTCGCCCTACAAGACGCACATCGGCGGCTACGTGGCGACCGAGGGCGATCGCTCGGGACCGTCCGCGACGGCGGTGCTCTATTTTCACGTCGGCGCCAAGGAGCTCTTCGTCGCCTCCGGCCAGTACATGATGGACGGCCCGCAGCTGGCGCGCTTCCGGGCGGCGCTCCTCGACGAGCGCTCGGGCGGCGAGCTGACGGCGATCCTGAAGAAGCTGACGCGCGCCGGATTCGGCATCGGCTCGCACGATGCGCTCCAGCGCGTGCCGCGCGGCATCGACCCCGACCATCCGCGCGCCGACCTGCTGAAGCGCAAGGGGCTCATCGTCTCCTTTCCCGAGCCGCCGCGCGCGCTCCTCGTCCGCCCGACCCTCGTCGACTGGCTGGTACGGCACACGAAGCGCGCCGCGCCGCTGGTCGAGTGGCTCGGGTCGCTGAGCGACTGAACGACCGCCCGCCGCGCGCCCGTGGCGACGACGGAATCACCCTGGTAAGGTCCGCCGCCGGAGGATCCCGCATGCTCGGCTTCACCCTGAACGAGGAGCAGGAGGCGTTTCGCCTCGCCGTCCGCGGCTTCGCCGAGCGCTCGCTCGCGCCGCGCGTCGAGGAGCTCGAGCGCAGCGAGACCTTTCCGCTGGACCTGTTCCGCGAGCTCGGCCGGCTCGGCTACCTCGGGGTCGGCTATCCGGAGGAATACGGCGGGAGCGGCGGTGACATGGTGATGCGCTGCCTGCTCATCGAGGAGATCGCGCGCGTCAACTGCGGCTTCGCCGCCGCGCTGCTCGCCCACGTTGGCCTCGGCTGCATTCCGCTGCTGCGCTTCGGCACGGAGGAGCAGAAGCGCGAGTTCCTGGTGCCGGCGCTGCGCGGCGACAAGCTCGGCTGCTGGGGGCTCTCCGAACCCAACGCGGGCTCCGATGCGGCCTCGATCCGCACCACGGCGGAGCGCCACGGCGACCAGTACGTGATCAACGGCTCCAAGATGTTCATCACCAACGGCAACATCGCCGACTACTGCCTCATCGCCGCCTACACCGACCGCACCAAGCGCGGCACCGGGATCAGCACGTTCGTGGTGGATACCAAGACGGCGGGGTTCCACGTCTCGCGGAAGCTCAGGAAGACCGGGCATCACACCTCCGAGACGGCCGCGCTGACCTTCGAGGACCTGCGCGTGCCGGCGACGGCGCTGCTCGGCGGTGTCGAGGGCGGGTTCAAGCAGGTGACCGGCACGCTCGAAGGCGGCCGCATCACGCATGCGGCGCGCTCCGTCGGTGTGAGCCAGGCCGCCCTCGAGGCGGCGCTCGGGTACGCCCGCGAGCGCGAGCAGTTCGGCCAGAAGATCGCCAAGTTCCAGGCCATCAAGTTCAAGCTGGCCCGGATGGGCATGGAGGTCGAGACCGCCCGGACGGCGATGTGGCGTGCGGCATGGCTCTTCGACCGCGGTCCCTGCATGCGCGAAGCCGCCATGGCGAAGCTCTTCGCCTCCGAGGTGGCGCAGCGGGTCACCTGGGAAGCGATGCAGATCCACGGCGGCTACGGCTACATCACGGAGTTCCCGGTCGAGCGTTACTGGCGCGATGCGCGGCTGATGACGATCACGGAGGGGACGACGGAGATCCAGCTCACGATCATCGCGCGCGAGCTGGGGCTGTAGCTTGCGACCGACCGTCGTCCTCTTCGACGTCGACGGCACGCTGCTGTCTGCCGGCGGCGCGGGCCGCCGCGCGCTGGAGCGTGCCTTCGCGGCCCACTGCGGGACGTCGGCCCCGCTGCACGACCTGCGCTTCAACGGCATGACCGACCCCGGCATCGTGCGCGCGGGGCTGGAGCAGCTCGGGCAGCCCGTCGAGCCGCAGCTGGTGGCGGCGATCCTCGCGGACTACGTCGGCCTGCTCGGTGACGAGCTGGCGCGGACGGCGGGCTTCGCGGTGCACGCCGGAGTGACCGCGATCCTCGACCAGCTCGCCGGCCGGAGCCAGGTGGCGGTCGGCCTCGGCACCGGGAACCTGCGCGACGGTGCGCGCCTGAAGCTCGCGCGCGCCGGCCTCGCGGCGTACTTCGCTTTCGGCGGCTTCGGCAGCGACCACGAGGATCGCGCCGAGCTCCTCCGCATCGGCGCGGCGCGGGGGGTGGCCCGGCTGGGGGCGCCCGCCGGGTGCTGCCGCATCGTGGTGGTCGGCGACACGCCGCTCGACGTCGCCGCGGCGGCGGCCATCGGCGCCGCGTCGCTCGGCGTCGCGACCGGCGGCTGCACGGCCGACGTGCTCCGCGCCGCCGGCGCCACCTGGGCAGTCGAGGACCTGACCGCGCCCGGCGCACGCGCAGCGCTCTGGGAAGGAGAGACGGCATGAGACGGGTGATCGGACGCGATCCTCGCCACCATCGGCGCCGTGGTCGTCGGGGTGGCGGTGCTGGGGGCCGGCGCGCGGCTCCTCTGGCGCGGGCATCTGCCGGCACGCACGATCGTCGAGATCGACCTCGACCAGCCGCTGGCGGAGTTCGTGCCCGACGATCCGCTGGCCGGCCTGCTGCGCGGGCGCCGGCCCCGGCTGCGCGACGTGCTCGACGGGCTCCAGCGCGCGGCCTCGGACGACCACGTGCTCGCCCTCGTCGGCCACATCAGCACCGGGGCGGCCGGGCTCGGGCAGATACAGGAGCTGCGGGACGCGGTGGTCTCGTTTCGCGCCAGCGGAAAGCGAACGGTCGCGTTCGGCGAGGCCTTCGGCGAGTCCGGGCCCGGCAACGGGGCGTACTACCTCGCCACCGCCTTCGACGAGATCTACCTGCAGCCGTCGGGCGACGTCGGCCTCACCGGGATCCTGGCCGAGTCGCCGTTCGTGAAGGGCACGCTCGACAAGCTCGGGATCGTGCCCCGCTTCGGCGCGCGCGGCGAGTACAAGACGGCCGTGAACATGTTCACGGAGCGCCATTTCACGGAGAAGCACCGCGCGGCGACCTCGCGCATCGTGGCGTCGCAGTTCGGGCAGATCGTGCAGGGCATCAGCTCGGCACGGAAGCTGCCGGAGGCCGACGTGCGCGCGATCGTGGACCGCGCGCCGCTGTCGGCGCAGCAGGCGCTCGAGGCTCATCTCGTCGACGGGCTCGCGTACCGCGACGAGGTCTACGCCAAGCTCGAGGGCGGCGGCGAGAAGCCGACCCGGCTGCCGCTGCTGCGCTACCTCGGGCGCGCCGGGCCGCCGCCCGAGAACGGCGACACGGTGGCGCTGATCCACGGCGTGGGAACGGTCCAGCGCGGCAAGAGCGGCATCGACCCCCTGTCGGGGGACGTGAGCATGGGCAGCGAGACCGTCTCGGCGGCGTTTCGCAGCGCCGTCGACGACTCGGACGTGAAGGCGATCCTGTTCCGCATCGACAGCCCCGGCGGGTCCTACGTCGCCTCCGATACCATCTGGCGCGAGGTGTCCAGGGCGCGAGCCGCCGGCAAGCCGGTGGTCGTCTCCATGGGCAACGTCGCCGCCTCCGGCGGCTACTTCGTCGCCATGCCGGCCGACCGGATCGTGGCGCAGCCCGGCACGATCACCGGCTCGATCGGCGTCTTCTCGGGCAAGATGATCCTCCCGGCCTTCTGGGAGAAGCTCGGCGTCACGTGGGACGAGGTGCACACCGGCACCAACGCGACGATGTGGTCCAGCCTGAGCGACTTCAGCCCCAGCGAGCGCGCGCGCTTCGACGCCGAGCTCGATCGCGTCTACGCCGACTTCACCAGCAAGGCCGCCGAGGGCCGGAAGCTGCCGAAGGAGCGCGTGCTCGAGATCGCGCAGGGCCGGGTGTGGACCGGGGAGGACGCCCTCGGCATCGGGCTGGTCGACGCGCTGGGCGGGTACGGCGAAGCGCTGCGCCTGGTGCGCGAGACGCTCGGCCTCGCGCCGGACGCCCCGCTGCGCCTGCAGGCGTTCCCGCCCGCCCGCGGTCTGCTCGCCGGGCTCGTCGAGCGGTTCTTCGCGCCGCCCGACGACGACACCGACGACGAGGAGGCCGTCTCCGCGACGCTGCGTGCGGCGCTGGAGACCGTGCACTCGGTGACCCACGCGCTGCGTGCGGTCGGGCTGCTCGCGGAGGAGGGGCCGCTCGTGACGCCGGAGGTGTCGGGACGCTGGTGAGATGTCGGTACCGGCGGCGCCCCCCGTCTCGGCTCGTGCGCCATCCCGCCCGAGAGCCGTTCGACCCCCGGGCCGGGCTTTTCGGCCTGCGAGAACCACCGGGGGGTCTGCTCCATGTGGGCGATCGGCCTGGGGACGTGCGGCCCATTTCCGTGATGCACTCCCTCCCTGGGGCGGACCCTCGCGCTGGAAGCCCGGCGCGAAACGAGCGATACACGGGAAGAATGCCGAAGCTCCTGCGGCTCCGCGTCCCCGATCGCCGCGCGCATGCCCGGCAGCACCACCGGGCAGAGATCCTGAGCGCCGCCCGCCGCGTGCTCGCCGAGATCGGATACGACGCGGCGACCCTGCGCGACATCATCCGGCGCACCAGCCTGCGCGCGGACACCGTCCACGAGCTGTTCCCCGACAAGGAGTCGATCCTCCGCGCGCTGGTCGAGAACACCGGGCGCCGGCTTCGAGCGCGCGTGCGCGCGGCGCGCGACCACGCCACCGGCCTCGAGGGATTCATCGGCGACGCGTACCTCGCCTTCTTCACCTTCCTCGCCGAGGATCGCGTCGCCTTCGAGATGCTGCGCCGCGAGCCGGCCACCATCCGCGCACTGCTCCAGGAGCCGACGCTCATGGCGAGCATCGTCGAGCTCCACGAGGACCTCGAGGCGGCGGTCGCGCGCGGTCATCTTCCTCCCGTCGACCTCGAGTATCTCGGCGCGGCGATGGCCGGCGTGGCGGTCGAGGTCGCGTTCCGCATGGCCGAGCGTGAGCCGCTCGACGTCCAGGGCGCCGCCACCTTCGTCACCAAGCTCTTCCTCGGCGGACTCGAGCGCTTGCAAGCCGCCCCGCGCCCGCGTCGCGCCACCCGGTCCGGACGCGATCGCCGGTCGCGATAGGAGCGCCCATGCGACGCGACGTCTTCACCGAGGATCACGAGCTCTTCCGCCGCCAGGTGCGGCGCTTCGTCGAGAAGGAGATCGCCCCGCAGGTGCCAGGCTGGAACGCCCGCGGCATGAGCGACCGGGAGGCCTGGCGTCGCGCCGGCGCCGAAGGGCTGCTCGGCGTGTGCGCTCCGCCGGAGTATGGCGGGGCCGGCGCCGATTTTCTCTACACGGCCATCGTCAACGAGGAGATGGCGCGCGTGCGGGCGCACGGCATGATGATCTCGCTGCACTCCGACATCTGCCTGCCCTACCTCCTCACCTACGGCAGCGACGAGCAGAAGCGCCGCTGGGCGCCGGGCGCAGTGTCGGGCGACGTGCTCCTCGGCATCGCCATGACCGAGCCCGGCGCGGGGTCGGACCTCGCCGCCATCGCGACCACGGCGCGCCGGGACGGCGACACCTACGTGCTGAACGGCGCCAAGACGTTCATCTCGAACGGCCAGATCGGCGACCTGTTCATCGTCGTCACCAAGACCGATCCGACGGCCCAGCCGCCGCATGCCGGCGTGAGCCTGATCCTGGTCGAGGCCGCCACGCCCGGCTTCGTCCGTGGCAAGAAGCTCGACAAGCTCGGGCTGCGCGGCCAGGACACCAGCGAGCTGTTCTTCGAGGATTGCCGCGTCCCGGTGACGAACCTCCTCGGCCGCGAAGGGCAGGGCTTCAAGATGCTGATGCAGCAGCTCCAGCAGGAGCGGCTGGTCATCGCGGTCACCGCCGTGGCGTCGTGCCGGCGTGCCCTCGACGACACCATCGCGTACGTGAAGGAGCGTCGCGCGTTCGGCAAGCCGATCGCGGCGTTCCAGAACACGCAGTTCCGGCTCGCCGAGCTCGCGACCGAGGTCGAGGTGGGGCAGGCGTTCGTCGACCGGTTGCTGGCGGCGCACGTGCGGGGCGACGAGATCGTCACCGAGGTGAGCATGGCGAAGTGGTGGACGACCGACCTCCAGAAGCGCCTCACCAGCGACTGCGTGCAGCTCCACGGCGGCTACGGCTTCATGCTCGAGACACCGATTGCGGAGGACTATGCCGACGCCGCCGTGCAGTCGATCTATGCCGGGACGAACGAGATCATGAAGGTGATCATCGCACGCCGGATGGGCCTCGACGCCTGACGACGGATCGTGCGGTGGCGCCCCGGGGCGGGCACGGGTATACAAGGGCCCGGGATGCGGACGCTGGCGCTGTCGACGGCAGTACTCGTCGCCGCGCTCGGGGCAGGTGGCTGCGCGAGCGAGAAGCCGCGGCCAGTGGTCGGTGAGGACGAGATCAGCGCGGCGCATCTGAGAGCGCTCTCCCTGGAGAGCCCGTGGCTCCGCTATCTCGAGCCCGACGAGGACGAGGCACGCGCCATCGCCGAGGAGCAGCGCGCCGAGGCCGAGCGGGACCCGAACGCGGACGACGGGCTCTACCCGGAGGAGCGCACGCTGCGCGACGAGGACGACGGAACGCAGGACAAGTTCGGCCAGGCGAGCGTGGCGATCTTGCAGGTCGCGATCGTTCTCGGCGCCATGGTGGCGCCGTACTTCCTGTTCTGAGCTGCCATGCTGTCCGGCCGCGTCCTCGTCATCGCCCTCGCCGTCCTCACCGTTCTCTGGATCGCGTTCGACTCGAGCTGGGTATCGCCCGACCCGACGCTGCCCGGCACGACGCTGTCGCTTCTCATGCTCGCGGTCGTCTTCGCCGTCGGCGCCTGGGTCATGCAGGCCGGCGGTCGCACCGAGCGCGTGCCGCTGCTGCTGGGAACCGCGCTCGGCTGCGCGGCGTACGTCGCACTGCACGCGATCGGGTTCGCGCCCTAGAACGCGACCCGAGACTCCGTCTCGGGTCGAAAGCGGCCGCGAGCGTGTGGCGTTGGGTGGATCGGGCGAACGCCGTGCCGCGGCCGGCGAGGCCGGCGCGGCAAACGTGGCACGCGCGACGTACTGGCCCAATGCGTCCTCGCGCCGCCTGCGAGGATGCCACCTCAGCGACGGGCTCGTTTGCCGCGGGGGCTTCGCCCCACGCGGCACGACGCGCCCGCACTGCCTGCCGAGTTGCACTCTCGCTGTCCGTCCCGACCCGAGACGAAGTCTCGGGTCGGTGTCTCAGAGCAGGGCGGCCGGCGCCTGGGGCACGGTCTGCCAGAACTCTGGGTCGTGGCCGTAGAAGATCTGCGCGCCGCGGTCGCGGAGCGCGCGCAGCGTGTGGAGCGAGCGCATCATCGCCTCGCGGTCGTGGAGCACGGCGGGCAGGTGCAGGTCGTCCAGGGTTTTCCGGAGGTAGCAGGCATCCGCCGCGAGGACGACCTCGCCGTGGTCGCCGCGGACGCGCAGGGACTGGTGCCCGGGCGTGTGACCCCAGGTCGGGACGCAGACCACGGAGCCGTCACCGAACAGATCGTGCTCCCCGTCGACGACCAGCACGTCGTGACCCAGGTCGTAGTTGCGCGGGTCGTAGTAGTTGGCCGCGATCTGGTCGGGCTCGTGGCCCGCCTCCCATTCCCGTCGCTGCACCACGAGCCGGGCCCCGGGGATCTGGTGGTTGCCGCCCGAGTGATCGAAGTGCAGGTGCGAGTTGACGAGGAAGCGGATGGCGCCGGCGTCCACGTCGAGCGCGGCGAGCCGCGCGCGCACCTCCTCGCCCGGACGACACTCGATGTCGAACATCGTGGCGAGGGTGCCGAGCCGGGCCGCGGGGTCGTGCTGGAGGTCCACGTGGAGCCCGCTGTCGAAGAGGACCTTCCCCTTCGGATGGTCGATCAGGTAGCTCGGCGTCGGGACGCGGACGCGGCCGTGCTCGCCCGCGAGCAAGATCCCGAGCGGGAGCGTCTGCCAGCCGCAGTTGAAGGCGTAGAGACGGAGCGACATGGCGCCTCTACTACTCCAGCACCAGCTCGAGGAGCGAGGCCTCGCCCGGCACGCCGATGCGCAGCGGGAAGCCGTAGAACCCGGTGCCGCGGTGCACGTAGAGCCGGTTCGAGCCGTGGCCGAAGAGGCCGTGATCGGGCCAGCGCGAGCGCGTGAGCACGGTCCAGTCGAGACCGAAGCTCACCAGGCCGACCTGGCCGCCGTGCGTGTGCCCGGAGAGCGTCAGATCGGCGTCACCCCGTGGCACGTGCTGGAAGCCGAGCGGATCGTGCAGCAGCAGAAAGCGGAGATGTCCCGCGCGGCGCGGGAACCGGGCCAGGAGCTCGCGGATGCGCTCGCGCCGTCCCTTGCCGACCCAGTCCGCGCCGACGAGCTGTACCGGCCCGACCGCGGTGTCGACGACGGCCTCGTCGTCGACCAGCAGGGTGATTCCCGTGGCCGCGAGGGCGGCGCGAATCTCGCCCTCGGCTTCGTGGTCGTGGTTGCCGAAGATCGCGAAGCACCGCTCGGGGAGCCCGCGCAGCGGCTCGAGGGCGCTGGCGAGCGCGCCCGGGGTGCCGGCGCTCTCCATGGTGAGGAAGTCCCCGGTCAGGAGGACGAGATCGGGTTCGCGCGCGACCAGGTCGGCGATCATCCGCCTCAGGCGTCCGACGGGCCGCCACGGGCCGAGGTGTGGATCGGCGATCTGCACGATCCGCAACGGCCGGCGCGCCAGCGGCACAGGGCGCCGCCGGCGGTAGCGCTCGACGGGCATGCGTGCGACCTCGTCCGGCCCGCTGCGCCCGAGCGGGACGCGGACGATCTCCTCGACGGTGCGCAACGAGGTGATCACCGAGAGCGTGCCGACCACGACCGGCACCAGGTCGAGCCAGCGCAGCGACGCCAGCGTTCCTCCGAGGCCGGCGAGCCAGAGGGCGCCACGCACGGGAATGAGCGCGAGCAACCACAGCCCGGACAGCGCCCCGACGGCGATGAAGACCATGCCGGGAATGCTCACGAGGACGCGGAAGAAGGCCGGCCGCAGCCGCGCTCGGACGAGGTGGGCGAGATGCGCGGCGGCGGCGAGCAGCCCCCAGGTGAAGGCGCCCGCGAGCCAGGGGCGGAGCTCGGGTGCCGCCCAGGCGGACAGCCGCGCGTGCATCACCACGGCGCCGGGCAGCGCGACGGCGAGGATCACGAAGGCGAAGATGCCGTACGACCGTCCACGCACGGCCCAGGCATAGGCCGGTAGCGCGAGGAGCAGGATCAGGGCGAGCCAGGTGACGGCAGCGACCACGAGGCCCGATATCCTAGCCGCCCGGGCAGGTGTGCGCGAACCAGGCTGCGATCGCACGGCGGTAGCCGTGCGGCAGCGGGATGCCGTCGAGCGCATGGGGAGGGAAGAGAGCGACCGCACGACCCTCGGGACTCTGCAGCCGCTCCGGGAACGCGGCGGCCTCGCAACCGTACGCCAGTACGACGACCTCGACGCCGTCGGCGATGCGGTAGACCCAGGCGTCGAGCAGCGGTCCGACGTCGACCCGCACGTCGAGCTCCTCGGCGATCTCGCGTGCCACGCACTGCTGCGGCGTCTCGCCGGGCTCGAGCTTGCCACCTGGCAGCTCCCACTCCCCGCGCGAGTTGCCGACGAGCACGACGCGGCCGTCGCGCAGCAGGACGCCCTTCACGGACACCGGGAAGCGCGGCGACGAGTTGTCGAGCGGCTGGATCATCGTCGGGCACCATGCCATGACGATCGGCGATGCGCGACGCGCGCCTGGCCGCGGTGGCGTGCCTCCTCGCCTGGCTGGGGGTGGCGTGCAGCAACAACCCGTATCCCGACAGCGACGACAAGGAGCGGGTGCTCTATCTCAACTACCAGGAGGCCCCGAAGACGCTCGACCCGGCGGTCGCCTACTCGACCGTCGACCACATGATCGTCGGTCCGGTCTTCGACACCTTGCTCCAGTATCACTTCCTCGAGCGGCCCTACCGGCTCATCCCCGGACTGCTCGCGGAGATGCCCGAGGTCACGCCGCGCGACGACGGTCGAGTGGTCTTTCGCCTGAAGTTGCGCGACGACCTGCTCTTCCAGGACGATCCCTGCTTCGCCCTGGGGACGCCGGGCGCCACCACGCGTCCCGTGATGGCCGCCGACGTGGCCTTCCAGCTCATGCGCCTGGCGGATCCCAAGGTGAACAGCCCCGTCGCCCCGACGATGGCGCGCATCGCGGGCTTCGAGGAGTTCGCCGGGCGCCTGACGAAGCTGCGCAAGGACGACCCGGCCTTCACGCGCGCGCCGCATCGACGAGCAGTACGCGATAGCGGGCGGCATCGACGGCGTGCGCGTGCTCGGTCCGGCCGAGCTCGAGATCGTGCTCCGCGAGGCATACCCGCAGTTTCGCTTCTGGCTCGCGATGGAGTTCACCGCGCCCGTCCCGTGGGAGGCGGTCGCGTACTACGACGGGCGCGCCGGTCGCGAGGCGTTCGCCGAGCATCCCGTCGGCACCGGACCGTTCCGGCTCGCGCTCTACGACAAGCGGCTCCGCATCGAGCTGGCCCGCAACCCGAACTGGCACGGCGTGCTGCACCCCGAAGCGCACGCGCCCGGGCGCGGTCTATCCCGGCGAGGGCGAGCCCGACGATGCCGCACGCGGCTGGCTCGACCCGGCGTACGTCGGACGGCCGCTGCCGTTCCTCGATCGCGTCGACTTCGAGCTCGACAAGGAGGACATCCCCGCCTTCACCAAGTTCCTCCAGGGCTACTACGACCTCTCCGGCATCATCGAGGAGAGCTTCGACCGTGTCGTGCACCAGGGACGGCTGTCGCCGGAGATGCAGAAGCTCGACATGCAGCTCGCCAAGGCCGTGCAGCCCTCCATCTACTACATGGGCTTCAACATGCAGGATCCCGTGGTCGGCGCGCCCGCCGGCGATCGCGGTCGCAAGCTGCGCCAGGCGATGAGCCTCGTCATCGACAGCCAGGCCTTCATGGACATCTTCTTGAATGGACGTGGCATCGCGGCGCAGTCCGTGATTCCGCCCGGCATCTTCGGCTACGAGGAAACCTACCTGAACCCCTTCCGCCGGGTCGATCTCGAGCGCGCCGGGACCTGCTGCGCGAGGCGGGCTATCCGGGCGGGATCGACCCGAAGACCGGCAAGCCGCTCCGCCTCACCTTCGACACCGCGGACACCAGCGCGCGCGGACGGCTGCGCTATCAGTTCTTCGTCGACGCCTGGAGCCGCATCGGCGTCGACGTCGAGATCGCCGCCACCACCTACAACCAGTTCCAGGACAAGGTGCGCCGTGGCGCCTACCAGCTCTTCATGTGGGGCTGGGTGGCCGACTATCCCGATCCCGAGAACTTCCTCTTTCTCCTCTGGAGCGAGAGCGCGCGCAGCGCGGGCGGACCGAACACCGCCAACTTCGCCGATCCGCGCTTCGACCGCCTCTTCCTCGCCATGCGCGACGCGCCCGACGGGCCCGAGCGGCTGCGCCTCATCCAGCGAGATGCGCGCGCATCCTCGAGCACGAGCGGCCGTGGGTGGAGCTCTTCTACCCGGAGTCGTATGCCCTCATTCACGGCTGGGTGCACAACGCGAAGCCGCTCGGCATGTCGTTCTCCACCCTCAAGTACCGCGACGTCGACGTCGCGCAGCGGGCGCGCAAGCGCCTCGCGTGGAACGAGCCGGTGACCTGGCCGGCGTGGGTGCTGCTGGGAATCGCCGCGGTGGTCTTTGCGCCCGCGGTTCGTACCGCGTTCAAGAGGCTGCGATGATCCTCACCTACCTGCTGCGGCGTCTGACCTACGGCGTCGCGACCGTGCTCGGCGTCCTGCTGCTGCTCTTCGTGCTCTTCTTCCTCGTCACCACGCCGGACGACATCGCGCGCCGGGCGCTGGGCGACAAGGCGCCGCCCGAGGCGCTCGTGCAGTGGAAGCTGAACCACGGCTACGCGAAGCCGCGCCTGTGGAACCCGGCCGCTCCCGGCGACACCATGCTGGCCGAGCACTTCCGCCGCATGCTCACCTTCGACTTCGGACGCAGTGACGCCGACGACGTGCCGATCACGCGGCGGCTGCGCGAGGGGCTCGGGCCCAGCCTGGCGCTGACGCTCCCGCTCTTTCTCATCGAGCTGCCGCTGGCCCTCGCGCTCGCCCTGCTCGTGGCGCTGCTGCGCGAGACCTACGTCGATCGGCTGGGGGTGACGCTCTGCGTGCTCGGCATGAGCGTCTCCGTGCTGCTCTACATCGTCGGCGGGCAGTACGTCCTCGGCAAGCTGCTGCGGTGGTTTCCCATCTCGGGCTTCGATCCGCGGCCCGCCGTGATCCTGCGCTTCCTCGCGCTGCCGGTCGCCGTCGGCGTGCTGTCGGGGCTGGGCGAGGGCGTGCGCTTCTACCGTACCGTGTTCGTCGAGGAGGTCGGCCGCGACCACGTACGGACCGCGCGAGCAAAGGGCTGCGGCGAGGGACGCGTCATGATTCGACACGTGTTGCGCAACGCGCTCATTCCCATCCTGACCCAGGTGGTGATCGCGATCCCGTTCCTCTTCGCGGGCTCGCTCCTGCTCGAGTCGTTCTTCGGCATCCCCGGCCTCGGTGCGCTCACCGTCGAGGCCATCAACAGCAACGACTTCGCGACCCTGCGCACCATGGTCTACATCGGCTCGCTGCTCTTCATCCTCGGCCAGATCCTCACCGACCTGAGCTACGCGCTGGTCGACCCCCGGGTGCGCCTGGAGTAGCCCGGTGGAGCCGCACGTCGTCTCCAATCTCGTCACGGGCGCGCTGGTCGCGGCGGCTACCGGCGCCGCGGTGGCCGCGGCGCGCAGCCCGCTCTGGCGCGACGCCGCCCGCGACCTCTGGCGCCGGCGGCCCGTCGCGCTCGCCGCCGTCGCGCTCTACCTGCTGGTGGCGCTCCTCGACTCGGTCGCCTGGGTGGGGGGAGGCGAGGGAGTGGCGCTGGCGCGGCCGCGCTCGGTGATCGACCGCCTGTTCCCTGCCGACTTCCAGGAGCGCAGCTACTCCGCGCCGCTCGCGGCGACCGAGCTCTACGGCGGGGCGCCGCTGCGCTACCCCGGGCGCCATCTGCTCGGGACCGACATCCTCGGCCGCGACGTCCTCCTGCTGACGTTGAAGGGAGCGCGCGTCGCGCTCCTCGTCGGCGGCCTGACCACGCTGATCGTCATTCCGATCGCGCTTCTCTTCGGCGTCACCGCGGGCTACCACGGCGGCCGCATTGACGACGCCGTCTTCTTCATCATGTCGACGCTCGCCTCGATGCCCGGGCTGCTGCTCCTGATCGCGCTCATCATGGCGCTCGGCCGGGGCACCGTGCAGGTATGCGTCGCGCTCGGGGTCACCGGCTGGGTGGGCTTCTGCCGGGTCGCGCGCGGGGAGACCTTGAAGGTGCGCGAGCTCGACTACGTGCAGGCGGCTCGGGCCCTGGGCGCCAGCAGCCCGGCCATCATCTGGCGGCACGTGCTGCCGAACCTCGCCCATCTCGTCGTCATCACCTTCGTCCTCACGTTCTCGGGCCTCGTCCTGTCCGAGGCGGTTCTCTCCTGGCTCGGCATCGGCCTGGAAGGGAGCTGGGGCCAGATGATCGACCAGGCCCGCGACGAGCTGGCCCGCGACCCGATCATCGGCTGGAACCTGGGGGCCGCCTCGGTAGCGCTCTTCGGCCTCATCCTCGCCGTCAACCTGGTGGGCGACGGGGTGCGGGACGTCCTCGATCCGCGCACCCGGCGCGAGCGCCGCTAGAGGAGCGCGACCCGAGACTCCGTCTCGGGTCGAAAGCGGAGGGGAACGTGTGGCGTGCGGTGGATCGGGCGTAGGCCGTGCCGCGGCCGGCGAAGCCGGCGCGGCAAACGAGCCGCGCGTCAGCGTCAGCCGAAGCGAGTCATGCCGGTGCCGTATGCCACCGGCGGCAGACGTCGGGCAAGTCGTTCGCTCTGCGCGGAGCGCAGCCGGAAGGTTGCACTCGGTGCACGAACGGGCAGGCGCCGGTTGCTGGCCGCACTGAATTTCGCGGGGCTGGACACCGTCCAGTCCTCTGGCATCGTCCTTGCGTGGATCGAGACGGAGTGGAGGACCCGATGACGACCCTGCCGCCCGGCCCCGCCATCCCGCGCGTCCTGCAGATGCTGCACTGGATCCGCCGCCCGCTGCCGTTCATGGAGGACTGCGCCCGGGCCTACGGCGACTGCTTCACCATCGGCTTTCCCAGCATCCCGGGCTCGCCGGCCCGCTCGCGGCGTCCCACCTTCGTCTTCTTCTCCGACC
The DNA here is from genome assembly GCA_963815115.1 of uncultured delta proteobacterium. GTDB lineage: Bacteria > Desulfobacterota > Binatia > DP-6 > DP-6 > CAVQLX01. The sequence goes on from CAWFFN010000012.1 coordinate 682,364, forward strand.
CCGAGGCCATCCGGGAGATCTTCACCGGCGATGGCGAGGACCTGCGCGCCGGCGAGGCCAACTCGTTCCTGGAGCCGCTCGTGGGCGAGCACTCCCTGCTCCTCCTCGACGGATCGCGCCACCTGCGCGAGCGCCGGATGATGCAGCCGCCGTTCCACGGCGAGCGCATGCAGGCCTACGGCGAGGTCATGCGCGACATCACGGCCGCCGCGGTGGACGGCTGGCCCGTCGGCCGGCCCTTCCCGATCCACCGGGAGATGCAGCGCATCACGCTCGAGGTGATCCTGCGCACGGTGTTCGGGGTCGACGAGGGCCCGCGGCTCACCCGCCTGCGCGATCTCCTGACCACGCTGCTCGACAAGGGGACCAGGCCGTACGTCCTGCTGCTGCAGGTCGACCTCGGGCCCTGGTCGCCGTGGGGCCGCCTGATGCGCATCGGCCGCGAGGTGGACGAGATGCTCTTCGCCGAGATCGCCCGGCGCCGCGCCGGCAACTCCACCGGTCGTACCGACGTCCTCTCGATGCTGGTGGAAGCGCGCGACGAGCAGGGGCAGCCGATGACCGATCAGGAGCTGCGCGACGAGATGTTCACGCTCCTCGTCGCCGGACACGAGACCACCGCGACCTCGCTCGCGTGGGCGTTCCACCGACTCCTCGCCAATCCCGCGACCCTCGCGCGGAGCCGCAAGGAGCTCGACCGGATCGCCGGGGGCGGCCCGCTGGAGCCCTCGCGGCATGGCGTCGCTCGAGTATCTCGACGCCGTCGCGAAGGAGACCCTCCGCCTGAGCCCCATCCTCCCGATCGTCGGCCGCCGGCTCGCGGTCCCCATGCGGATCGCCGGCCGCGAGCTGCCCGCCGGCGTGCTCGCCACGCCCTGCATCTACCTCGCTCACCGCCGCCCCGACATCTGGCCGGATCCCGAGCGCTTCGATCCCGATCGCTTCGTCGGCCTGCGTCCCAGCCCGTACACCTTCCTTCCCTTCGGCGGCGGCGTCCGGCGCTGCATCGGGATGGCCTTCGCGCTCTACGAGATGAAGGTCGTGCTGGCCGAGGTGCTCCGCCGCGTCACCCTGCGAGCCGCACCCGGCCACCAGGTGCGTGTCGTGCGGCGAAGCATCACGCTCGCGCCGTCGGCGGGCATGCCGGTCGTGGTCGACGCCGTGGCCGCGTGAGCGGCTAGGGCGGAATCCGGGCGGAGAGTGCGGCGCTCGCGGCCTCGATCGGAGCGAGCGCGACTCCCAGCGCGTTCCTTGCGTCGGCTGCCCGGCTGGTGACGAGGATCGCCGCGAGTCGTGCCCGCGCCCTGGCGTACAAGCGCGCCTGCCTCTGCTTCTGGCCGCTTGCCTCGTCTGCGCGCCCGAGGAGCGATGACACCCTCGCGAAGCGCCGGTGGAGCTTCCGTGCCGTCCGCTTCGATCTGCGGTCAGCAGTCGTCGGGTCGGGCAGGGCGCCGTCGAGGTTCGCGAGGCAGGCGGCGATCGTGCCGCAGCTCGTCGTGGTCGTGCCGCTCGTCTGGAGCCCGATGTCGAACGTCGTCGTGTAGCCCCCGGACCCGTCGTCGACGAGCGTCAGGAGCAGGTCGCTGCCGCCGCCCTGGTAGATGCCGTCGCCGTCGTTGCGCAGCGTGCGCTGTCCCCCGGCGGCATAGGGCTGCCGCGTGTGGACGATGTCGGTCAGCTCGTCGTCGAAGTAGAGCTGCGAGGTGAACTCCAGCGCCTCGCTCGCTCTCGGGTCGGTGCGGAGCTTGAAGTGGATGTGCACCGTGCGGCCCTGGTACCAGCCCGGGTAGATGGTGACGAAGCTCGCCGCGCCGTTCGCATCGGTCACCTGGTAGCCGCGCAGGAACTTCTCGCCGGTCGTGTCGAAGCTCGGATCGGAGACGTCGGAGTAGACGCCCAGCGCATCGCAGTGCCAGACGTCGACGAGCACACCCTCGAACGGCACGCACGAGGTGCCGTCGATGCGCGACACGGAGAACGCGAGCGCGAGGCGGACGCCTGCCTTGACGGATCCGTCACTCGGATCGGATCGGATGTCCGAGCGCTCGAGACGCTCGTCCACGAAGTACGGGCCTTCGGTCTCCTCCGGGCGGACGATGCAGGAAGGCAGGGTGGCGGCCTCGGCGGCCGAGCCGAGCCTCAAACCCCGGGAGGGGCTCCCGAGGCGTGGGGCGTACGCGAGGAGGAAGGCCCCGCCCGCCGACGCGCCCAGGAGCGCGAGCGCTTCCCGCCGGTCGAGCAGACGGTGCCGGTCCCGGGTCTTGTGCCGCTCGTGATCCATCCGTCCACCGCCTTTGCTGGACTTGAACGGGTGGCCTGTCAAAACCCGTCGGTCGTGGGGCGGCGCGGCGGGCCGACGCCGTTGCGTCCCTGCTCGAACCGGCTACCCTCCGCGCGTGGAGACCGCCTTGGACGCGCTCGGATCGGAGCGCCGCGAAGCCGTCCAGGCTCCCCGTTTCGCGACCTACGCCTGGGCGACCCTGGCGGCGATCCTGGGCGTCATCCTCTGGGGGGCGTTCGTCCGTGCCACCGGCTCCGGCGCCGGCTGCGGCAGCCACTGGCCGCTCTGCAACGGCGAGGTCGTCCCGCGCTCGCCCACCACCGCGACGTTGATCGAGCTCGGCCACCGTCTGACCAGCGGTCTGGCGGCGCTCCTCGTCGTCGGACTGGTGGCCGGCGCGTGGCGCGGCTTCCCGCGCGGGCATGCGGTGCGGCGGAGCGCGCTCGCGGCCCTCGTCCTGATGGCGCTCGAGGCTCTCATCGGCGCCGGGCTCGTCCTGCTGGAGCACGTGGCCGGCGACGCCTCGATCGCCCGCGCCTGGTGGGTCTCGGGGCACCTCGTGAACACGTTCCTGCTCGTCGCCGCCCTGACGCTCACCGCCTGGTCCGCGACGCACGACGCGCATCCCTCGCTCCGCGGCGCGGGCACGCTGGTCTGCATCCTCGCCGCGGCGATCGCCGCCGTGCTCGTGGTCGGCGTGAGCGGCGCGGTCACCGCCCTCGGCGACACGCTCTTTCCGGCGGCGACGCTCGCCGAGGGCGAGGCGCAGACCTTCGCCGACACCGCGCACCTCTTCGTGCGCCTGCGCGTCTGGCACCCGTTGCTCGCGCTCGCGGCGGGCGGGCTCGTGCTGACGGCGGCGCAGCACGCGATGCGCGCCCGTCCCGGACCGGCGGTGTCGCGCGCGGCGCACCTCGCCCTGGGCGCCCTCGTGCTCCAGATCGGCGTCGGGGTGGCGAACGTGACGTTCCTCGGCCCCGTCCCGCTGCAGCTCCTCCACCTGCTGCTCGCCGACCTGCTGTGGATCGCGCTGATCGTGCTCGCGGCGACTGCGCTGGCGGTGCCGGCGGCCGGCGTCGCGGCAGCGTCTCGCTAGCCGCCCACCCGCGGCAGCACGCGCGTCGCGAACAGGTCGATGGACCGCATGAGGGCCGCGTGGGGGACGAGTCCGTTGTACGTCCACGCGAAGAGCCAGTCGACGGGCAGGCGCGCGCGGAGGTGCTCGAGCTGGCGCGCCACCGTGTCGACGGAGCCGACCAGCGCCAGGCCGGCGTCGAACAGATCGGGCCGCGGGCCGCCCGCCGGGTCGTCGAGCCCGCGACTGAAGCCGAAGGGCTCGAACCAGGCGGCACCGCAGAAGGCGCCGCTGTCGCGCCACAGCGCCATCGCCTCCTCGTCGGTCGGCGCCACCACGACGTCGCGCAGCACCCCCACGCCGTCGCCGGGCGGCCGGCGCGACACCTCGGCGTAGAGCGCGACCAGCCGCGTCTCGAGCGTCGGATGGAGCGGCGGCAGCACGGCCGTCACCCCTTCCTCCGCGCACCAGCGGATGCTGCGCTCGGAGGACGCGAAGGGCTGGAAGATGGGTGGGTGCGGGCGCTGGAGGGGCTTCGGGACGACGCTCACGGCCCGGACGATGCCGTCGCTCACCCCGGCGCCCCACTGCCGGGTGGCGTCGAGGTCCCAGGCGGTGCGGCCGGCCGGAATCCGCCAGTAGCGGCCGTCGTGCGTCAGCAGGTCGTCCGTCCATGCCTTCTTGACGATCTGGAAGCACTCCTCGAACGCGGCCCGGTTGGCCTCGTCGATGGCATCGTGCTCGTGCGGGACGGCGCCATGGATGCCGTGCGTCTGCTGCGCCATGACGTCGACCCAGCGCCGCTGGTAGCCGCGGGCGAACCCCGCGTTCGCGCGCCCGCCCGTCATGTGGTCGAGCATCGCGATCTCCTCGGCGACGCGGATCGGATTGCTGGCCGGCAGCACGATGCCGAGCTGGCCCACGCGGATGCGCTTCGTCTGCAGGCCGACGAACAGGTCGAGCAGCACGGGGCTGTTCGACAGCTCGAAGCCCTCGACGTGGAAGTGGTGCTCGGTGAAGCTGATCGAGTCGTAGCCGAGATCGTCGGCGAGGCGCGCCTGCTCGGCCAGCTCGGCGAGCATGCGGCCGTAGAGGTCGCGGCGCAGGCCCGCCAGGCCGCGCTCGATCTCGGCGCGGCTGCCGATCGACGGGAGGTAGAAGAGCGAGACCTTCACGTCGGGCCGCGGCGCTCAGTCGTCCTTGCGCGAGAGGTATTCCGCCAGGACGTTCCGGCTGTGCTCGTCGTCGTGGCAGTAGGCGCACAGGTTCTCCCAGTTGCTGCCGTCGGGCGGGTTGTTGTGATGGTTGCCGTCCTTGTGGTGCACGGTGAGGAGATGCAGGTCGGCGCGCTCGAACTCGCGCGCGCACTTGGCGCAGATCCAGCCGTGCAGCGCGAGGGAGCGCTCGCGATACCCTTGCTGCCGCGCCCGTGCGGCATCCGTCGCCTCGCGCACGAGGGCGTCGACGTCGGGAGCCGGTCCCTTGCGCGGCCGCCGCGAGGGACGGAAGCTGCGTGTCGGCATGAGGAAATGATAGACCACTGCTGCGGGACGTGCACACTCCACCGGACCAGCCTCAACCCGAGATACCGAACTGTAGGCTCGAGTGCTGCATCAACTCGGCTTGACCTCCTGTGCTACTTGTAGCACATGACGATCATGCGGTCGGCTGGTATCCGTGAAGCGCGGCAGAATCTCTCGGCGCTCCTCGAGGAGGTGCGCAAGGGCCGCGAAGTCGTCCTCACGGACCGTGGCCGCCCCGTGGCCCGTCTCGTTCCGCCGGAGCCCACGTCGCAGCGAGCGGTCTCCGATCATCGGCGGCTTCGCGCCAGCATTCGACTGAGAGGGCGGCCGCTTTCGGACACGGTTGCGGACGAACGTGGAGATCGCGTCTAGCCCGGTGTATGTCGACACCAGCGCGCTGGCCAAGCTCTACGTGCCGGAGCCCTGGTCCGACGAGCTGGAGGCGGTCCTGGTCGGCCGCCGCGATGTCGTGGTCTCGGAGCTTGCGGTCACCGAACTGACGTCGGCCCTCGCGCGCCGGGTGCGCGACGAGGAGGTGTCGTCGGCAGACGCGCGGCGAGTGTACCAGCGTGTCCTGCGTGACCTCGTGAGCGGGGAGTTTCAGCGTGGGGAACTGACAGCCGGCGCGCATCGCGAGGCGGAGCGCCTGCTGCTGGCGCTCGGGCCGCGCACGGTTCTGCGAGCAGCCGATGCGCTCCACCTTGCCCTGGCCGGGCTTCTCGGAGCGCGCGTCCTCATGACGTTCGACAAGCGGATGTCTGCGGCTGCGGAGGCGCTCGGGACGCTCGAGCTTCCCGCGAGGAACCTGGTCTGACGTGCTTCGTACCGTCCTCGTGACCTCCAACGCCGCCGACATGGCACTCGCGCGCTCGATCCTCGGCGCCGCCGGCGTGGACTACGTGCTGCACAACGAGCACGCCCTGCTCGTGCCGCTCGTGGGCGGGGTCGAGCTGCTGGTCGACCATGACGATCTCGACGACGCGACGGCGCTCCTGCGGCACGCCGGGCTGCTCGGTTGAGCCCCCGCCCGGTCCTCGATCTGCTTGACAATTGGTTGGACCACCGGGTAACTGGGCAACGATGCCCGGCGCCAGAATCGTGCCCTTCCGGCCCCCGACGCGGCGCCGGCTGCACGAGGCGGTCGCCGACCAGCTGCGCGACGCCATCCTCGATTGCCGATTCGCCGCCGGCCAGAAGCTCCCGCCCGAGCGCGAGCTGGCGGCCGAGTTCCGCGTCAATCGCACCTCGGTGCGCGAGGCGATCAAGGTGCTCGAGGGGCTCGGGCTGGTGCAGGTGCGCCAGGGCGACGGCGTCACGGTACGGCCCCTGGTCGAGGCGTCGCTCGGGGTGCTCGGCGCCGATGATCTTCCACGACGGGCGGGTCGATGGCGGCCTCATGGCCGATTTGAGCGAGGTCATGCAGCCGCTGCTGCTCGAGCTCGCGCGCGTGGCGATCGACCGCCATCGTCCCGAGCACCTGACGGCCCTGCGCCAGCTGCGCGACCAGATCGCGGATTCGACGCGCGCCCCCGAGGCTCGCTACGCCTCGTGGCGCGACCTGATCGTGCTGCTCGCCGACATGACCGGCAACCGGGTCTGGCGCATGCTCGCCCGGCGCACGCGCGACTTCCTCGCCTCGCCGCCTCTGGCGGAGACGCGCCGGCGGCTGCGGCGCGATCCCGGGCACATCGTGCCGCTGATCGATGCCGGACTCGCCGCCATCGACGCCGGTCGCACCGCGGCCGCCGTCGACGCCATCCAGCGCATCCTGCATCTCGCGGGAGACACCCGGACCGAGCCCACGCCGCGGAGAAGCCCGGCGACGAAAGGAACCAGACGATGAGCGACTTCATGCTCGAGACTCCGACCCAGGAGCCCGAGCTCGCCAGCGCGATGAAGGTGGTCTACCAGTGGAACTACGGCTCCGAGGTGGACGAGCTGCGCCGGCTCTACGTCAAGGCCGCCGAGGCGCAGTGGGTGGCCGAGCGCGACATCGACTGGGACCGGCCGATCGATCTCCGCAAGTTCGCCACCACGCCGGTCGGCGGCGGCGCCGTGCCGATCGAGCGCAACTCGTACTGGCGGAGCCTTCCGGAGGAAACGCGCTTCGAGCTCACGCGGCGCACGGCCGCGTTCCGGCTGAGCAACTTCCTGCACGGCGAGCAGGGCGCGCTCATGGTGGCGGCGCAGCTCGTGAACGCGGTGCCGCACACCGATGCGAAGTTCTACGCCGCCACGCAGACGATGGACGAGGCGCGGCACGTGGAGGTGTTCTCCCGCTACCTCGAGAAGCTCGACGGGCTGCGTCCCATCGCGGAGCCGCTCAAGCGCATCCTCGACGCCACCCTCCAGACCGGCGACTGGCTGAAGAAGCTCGTCGGCATGCAGATCGTGGTGGAGGGGCTCGCGCTCTACAGCTTCCGCGAGATGCGGGTTCTCACCGAGGAGCCCCTGCTGAAGGACATCCTCACGTACGTGGCGCGCGACGAATCCCGCCACCACGCCTACGGCGTGCAGTACGTCGAGCGCTGCGTCCCGCTGCTCGGCGACGCCGAGCGCGAGGAGCTGGAGGATTTCGCCCTCGAGGCCGCCCAGACCGTGGTCGACAACCGCAACCAGCAGGGCCTGTTCATGGCGCTCCTCGAGAGCTGGTCGGAAGCGGGCGTCGACGTGATGGAGCTGTTCGCCTGCATGCAGCGCGAGCGTGACGAGCTGGCGCGCGACCTCCCCAAGGTGCGCCGGCTCGGGCCGGTCCAGGGCTTCGTCGTCCCGACCCTGCGGCGCTGCGGGCTGCTCAGCGAGCGGGTCGCCAGCCGCTTCCACGAGTTCCTCCAGGGCAACCTCGGGAGCCGCATCGTGGGCGAGGACGTGCACGAGTTCCTGCGCCGGGTGCCGGACCTGCCGGAAGACACCGCGGGCTGGGTGCTGGGGGAGCTGGGCTGATGCCAGCCCAGCCGAGCATCCAGGGCCACTGCGACCGCCGCTTCGCCGCCGTCCGCGCGGCGTTCGCCGACAACTTCGAGCATCGCAACGAGATCGGAGCCGCCGTCGCCGTGGTGGTCGACGGCGAGCCCGTGGTCGACCTGTGGGCCGGCCACGCCGACGAGGCGAGCACGCGGTCCTGGGAGCGCGACACCCTCGCCAACGTCTACTCCTGCACCAAGGCCATGACGGCGCTGTGCGCGCATCGCCTGATCGAGCGCGGCCTGCTCGACCTCGACGCGCCCGTCGCCGAGTACTGGCCCGAGTTCGCGCAGGCCGGCAAGGCGAGCGTGCCGGTGCGCTGGCTGCTGTCGCACCGCGCCGGGCTGGCGGGGGTGAAGCCCATCCTGCCCGGGGAGGCGCTCTACGACTGGGACGCGATGTGCACGGCGCTCGCCGCCCAGGAGCCGTGGTGGACGCCCGGCGCGGCGCACGGCTATCACGCGGTCACCTTCGGCTGGCTCGTCGGCGAGGTGGTACGCCGCATCACGGGCCGCAGCCTCGGCACCTACTTCGGCGAGGAGATCGCCGGACCTCTCGGCCTCGACTTCCACATCGGGCTTCCCGAGTCCGAGCACGACCGCGTCGCGGAGCTCACGATGCTCCCGCTGCCGTCGCCCGAGGACGACACGATGCAGCTCGGCATGCTCATCTTCTCCGATCCGGAGGGTGTCACCGCGCGTGCGTTCATGAACCCGCCGTCGCTGGCGCACGGGGTGAACCACACCGCGTGGCGGACGGCGGAGATTCCCGGCGCCAACGGGCACGCGACCGCCCGGGCGCTGGCGCGTGTCTACGGCGTCCTCGCCCGGGGCGGCGACGAGGACGGCGTCCACCTGCTCGACGCCGCCAGCATCGAGCGTTGCCGCGAGGAGCAGTCGCACGGCCCCGACGTGGTGCTCCAGATCGCGACCCGCTTCGGCCTCGGCTTCATGCTGTCGCAGGAGCGACCCGACGCCCGCTTCGGGCCCAGCCGCGGCGCCTTCGGTCATCCCGGCGCGGGCGGTTCCGTCGGCTTCGCCGATCCCGAGACCCGGGTCGGCTTCGGCTACGTGATGAACCGCACGGGGCCGCACATCCTGCTCGACCCGCGGGCCACGGCGCTGATCGACGCGGTGTACGGGTCGCTGCGCTAGCGGCGCGCCCGCCCGGTGCGGGCCGCGGCCGCGAGCTTGCTGTGGGTGCGCCCGTAGGTCAGGTAGATCACCAGCCCGATCGCCAGCCAGACCGCGAGGCGGAGCCAGTTCTCCCAGCCCAGCGCGAGCATCATCGTCAGGTTCATCCCCATGCCCGCGAGCGGTACCCAGGGAACCCACGGCGTGTGGAAGGGACGGGGCAGGTCGGGATTGGTGCGCCGCATGATGATGACCGCCGCGCACACGATGACGAACGCCATCAGCGTGCCGATGTTGACCAGGTCGGCGAGCAGCTTGAGCGGGAAGAGCGCGCCGGCGAACGCCACCAGGATGCCGGTCAGGATGGTCGCCTTGTGCGGGGTGCGGAAGCGCGGGTGAACCGCGCCGAAGAAGCTGCGCGAGATCAGCCCGTCGCGCGCCAGCGCGAGCAGGATGCGCGGCCTGGCTCAGCAGCAGCACCAGCAGCACGCTCGTGATGCCGACCACGGCGCCGAGCGCGATCAGGAGCTGTGCCGTGGCGAGGCCGCGGCTGGCGAAAGCCTCCGCCACCGGCGCGTCGAGGTTGATCTGCTGGTACGGCACCATGCCGGTCAGGACGCCGGCGACCAGGATGTAGAGCACCGTGCACAGCAGCAGCGAGACGATGATGCCGATGGGCACGTCGCGCTGCGGGTTGCGGGCCTCCTCGGCGTGGGTCGAGACCGAGTCGAAGCCGATGTAGGCGAAGAAGATGTACGCCGCGCCCCGGAGCACGCCCGGCACGCCGTACGGCATGAAGGGATGCCAGTTCGCCGTATTGATGTGGCGGGCGCCGAGGATGATCACGAAGAGCACCACCGCGAGCTTGAGGATCACCATGGCGGCGTTGAACCCGGCACTTTCACGGATGCCGATCACCAGCACCACGGTGACCAGCAGCACGATGACGAAGGCGGGCAGGTTCATGATCGCGCCCGTCGCGACCCATCCGAGCGCCGGATCGAAGTCGAAGGGGCTCCCGATCCACGCCGCCGGCAGGACGATGCCGAAGATGCCGAGGAAGGAGACGAAGTAGTGCGACCAGCCGTGCGCCACGGTACTCGAGGCGACGGCGTACTCGAGGACGAGGTCCCAGCCGATGATCCACGCCAGCAGCTCGCCGAGCGTCGCGTAGGCGTAGGTGTAGGCGCTGCCGGCGACCGGGACCATGGCGGCGAACTCCGCGTAGCACAGGGCCGCGAGCGCACAGCCGGTGCCCGAGACGACGAACGACAGCGCCAGCGCGGGCCCGGCGTAGCGGTTCGCCGCCAGCCCCGTGAGCACGAAGATGCCGGCACCGATGATCGCGCCCACGCCGAGCGCGGTGAGGCTGACGGGACCCAGCACCCGCCGCAGCCCGTGGTCGCCTTCCGTCTCGGCGAGGAGGACGTGCACCGGCTTGGTCGCGAACAGCTGCTCCCGCAACGTCATCTTCCGTCCGCTTCCCTCCCGGGGGGCACGTCCCGCGCGCCGCCGCTAACAGGTTTACCGCGACCCTGCAACGCGCGCGCGGGAAAGCGCGGCGCCGACGGCGGCGTGGTAGCGCGCCTGCAGCGCCTGCGTGATCGGTCCCGGGCGTCCCGTTCCGACGCGACGGCCGTCGAGGCGCACGACGGGCATGATCTCCACGGTGGAGGCGGTGAGGAAGACCTCGCCGGCGCGCCCCAGCCGCGACGCGGCCACCCGCTCCTCGCGCACCTCGAGGCCCGTGCGCCGCGCGAGCCGCATCACGAGGTCGCGCGTCACTCCGACGAGCAGATTGCCAGCCGCCGCCGGCGTGATCAGCCGGCCGCGCTCGACGAGGAACAGGTTGGCGGTCGTCGCCTCCGTCACCTCTCCCTCGGCCGTGACGTAGAGCCCTTCCTGCGCTCCGCGGCGCCGTGCCAGCAGGCGGCCGACGACGGCGCTCGCATGGCCCACGAGTTTGAGACCGCCCCAGGGTGCGGCCGCGTCGCGGGGAAAGGGCAGCAGCACCACGCCGATGCCTCGCGCCTGCTGCTCGGCCAGCGTCGGGGAGAGCGGGCGGATCGTGAGCAGCCGGGTAGGAGGCGCCGTTCGCTCGGGCACGAGGAACTCGCCCGCGGCGCCACGCGTGAGGGTGAGGCGCACGGCGGCGTCACGCAGGCCGTTGCGGGCGGCGAGCTGGCGTGCCCGGCGCTCCCAGACGGCCGCCGGGCCGGGAGGCGGAAGCCGCAGCACGCGCGCAGCGGCGGCGAGCCGGCGGACGTGCGCCGCGACCGCGAACGGCACGCCGTCGTAGGTGCGCCAGGTGTCGTAGAGCCCGTCGCCGTGCAGCAGGCCACGGTCGAGCGCCGGCACGCGCGCGTCCTCGGCGCGCAGCCAGCGCCCGTTCAGCCAGACGAGCACCGCTCGAGCTCTGGCCGCAATCGTTCCCCGAGAGCGAGCCGGATCGCCGCCGTCTTGAGCCACGCCTCGGCCAGCTCGCGCTCGGGGTCGGAGTCGGCGACGATCCCCCCGCCCGCGTGCCATCGCGCCTGCTCGCCGCTGACGACCGCGGTGCGGATCGGCAGGCCGAGCTCCAGATCGCCGGCGGGGTGCACGAGCCCGAGCGCGCCGGTGTAGACCCCGCGCGGGGACGCTTCGAGCTCGGCGATGATCTCCATGGCGCGCACCTTCGGGGCACCGGTGATGGAGCCGCCCGGGAAGACGGCGCCGAGGAGCGTGCCGAGATCGGCGCCGTCGCGCAGCGTCCCCGAGACCTCGGAGACGAGATGGTGCACCGTCGGGTGGGTCTCGAGCCGGGCGAAGCCGTCGACGACCACGCTGCCGGGAACACAGACCCGCCCCAGATCGTTGCGCTCGAGGTCGACGATCATCACGTGCTCGGCCCGCTCCTTCGGATCGCCGTGCAGCTCGGCGGCGAGCGCGGCGTCGCGTGCGCCGTCCTCGCCGCGCGGGCGTGTTCCCTTGATCGGGCGGGTGGTGACGCGGGAGCCGCGGCGGCGCAGCAGCAGCTCGGGCGAGTTGGCGACGACGACGGCGTCGCCCAGGTCGAGATAGGCCGAGTAGGGCACCGGATGGACGCGGGCCAGCCGGGTGAAGAGGGCCCACGGCGGTCCGGCCAGGGCGGCCGTGAAGGGCTGCGTCAGGTTCACCTGGTAGCAGTCGCCCGCGGCGAGGTAGGCGAGGATGCGAGCGACGGCCTCGCGGTAGCGCGCCGCGGACATGGCGGCGGCCAGCGGCGTCGCGCCGAGCGCGCGCTCGAAGTGCGGCGGCGCTTCCGAGACGCGCTCGAGCCACCGCGCCCGCGTGGCGGCGGGCCCGAGCGCCAGGACCGCGTACTGCGCCCGCCGGCGATCGTAGACGAGCAGCGGATCGTAGCGGCGCGCGACGGCGAGCATCCCGGCGCCGGCGTGCGGGATGCGCCGGGGCGCCACCTCCACGCCGAGCTCGTAGGTGAGGCACGCCACGACGCCGCCGCCGAGCGGGAACGGGAGCGCGGGGTCGGCGACGGCGGTCTCGGCGACGAAGCGCGCGAGGGTCGCGAGCGGCTCGCGGTCGCCGGCGCTCAACCTGAGCTCCGCGACCGGCCGGCACCCGATCAGCGTGACGGGATGGACCGGATCCGGCACCTCGAGCAGGACCGCGCCGGGCTCGCCCGCGAGACAGGCGAGCACGTCGAGGGGATCCCGCCGGAGCGCGAGGGGAACGAGCGGCATCGGCCCACGTCTAGGGACCGGTGCGACGATGGTCAAGGCAGAGGCGCGCACGAACCGTTGCGCGCCGCGTCCGTGTCCCGTACCGTGCGAACGCTGCACGCAGGAGGAGGCCGGCATGGCGACGACGGTGAAGAACAAGACGCAGAAGCCCCTGAGCGTTCCGTTGCCGCGTGGAAAGGTGCTGCATCTGGGTCCGCTCAAGACGGGGGAGATCGCGTCCGACGACGCCGAGCATGCGGGCGTGAAGGCGCTCATCGAGAGCGGCGCCATCGAGATCCTCGGCCAGGGCTCCGGGCACGCGGTGGGGGCCCACGGCGCGAGCAGGGGACGGCCGGGGGCGCCGGGACACCCCTCGTCGGCGGGCGGACGGCGTAGCGGCGACCGCTAGCGTCTACTGCCGGCAGACGCGGAAGTTCGCGTAGTCGCCTTCCGCGCTGGACCGCGTGTCGTCGCTGTCGGTGAGCACCGCGATGCCCGCCGGCTTGGGCGTCTGGCTTTCGCCGAACAGCCGCTTGTAGTCGGCGAGCGCGTCCACCCGCTCGTCGACCCACTGGCCCTTCTTGTCGGTGCCGGTGCGCAGCACCACGACCTGGGTGAGCCCGCCGTTCGACGACAGCGGCGTTCCGGCGGGAACGCGCTCGCTCCAGATGTACTTGACGGCCTTGGGGCCCCGGATGCGCGAGTAGGGAACGAGCAGGTACACCGCGAGCGCGCTGTCGTTGGCGGAGGACTGGCGTTCGTCCGCGCCGCTGGGAAACACCACGGGTCGCCAGGACCACGCCAGGATGGGGTAGGCGTCGAGATCCCACTCGTGTTGCAGGGCGGCCTGGATGCCGAGGCCCCTGGCTGCCGCGTGGAGCACGCGTTTTCCGTCCTGCTCCTGGACCGAATAGACCGCCTTGCCGGCGTCCTTCCGCATCTGCCACCCGGCGGGAAAGGCGCCCACCGGATCCTTCGTCAGGTCGGCGAGCGGCACGCAGTCGTCCCCGTGTGCTCCCGGCCCGGCGCCGGTCACCAGCGCCGCCAGCACCAGTCCTGCCACTGCCTCGACACGCATGGATCGCTTCTGCCGCGTCCCGGCGGGCCGCGCCAGCCCCACCGCGCCCTGGGACCGCGCGGCGGCCGCGGCCTCCGTGCTATACCTGCGCGCGGACATGCCGCCTCGCACCAGCCGCGCCGTCGTCCAGACCGCTCCGCGCACGCTCGAGCTGCGCGACCTGCCGCTTCCGGAGCTCACCGACGACACCGCGCTGCTCCGGGTCGAGGCCTGCGGCATCTGCGGCAGCGACGCCGAGCAATACACCGGCACCCTGCCGATGCGTTTCCCGCTCGTTCCCGGCCATGAGCCGCTCGGCATCATCGAGGCCATCGGCGATCGTGCAGCCAGGCGCTGGGGCGTCGGCGTCGGCGATCGCGTCGCGGTCGAGGCGCTGATTCCCTGCGGCCACTGCGCCGCCTGCCGTGGCGGGCGCTACTCGGTGTGCCGCGGGCGCGGCACGATGTTCGGGCACGGCTACGTCCCGCTGGATCGTCCGCCCGGCCTCTGGGGCGCCTATGCCGACTACATGCACCTGGACGCGTTCTCGATCGTCCACCGCGTGCGCGCCGATCTGCCGCCGAGCATCGCCGTCCTCTTCAATCCGCTGGGCGCCGGCTTCCGCTGGGCCGTCGAGCTGCCGCGCACGGGACCCGGCGACACGGTGCTCATCCTCGGTCCTGGGCAGCGCGGCCTGGCGAGCGTCATCGCCGCGCGCGCGGCAGGGGCGGACACGATCATCGTGACCGGACTCTCCCGCGATGCCGGCAAGCTGGCGCTGGCGCGCGAGCTCGGCGCGGACCACGTGATCGACGTGGAGCGGGAAGACGCGCGCCGGCGCGTGCGCGAGCTGACCGGCGGGCGTGGCGCCGACGTCGTGGTCGAGGTTGCCGCGGTCACGACCGAGCCGGTCGCCGAGGCCCTGCACTACGCCGCCACCAGCGCCCGCGTCGTCCTCGCCGGCGTGAAGGGCTTCAAGGCGGTCCCCGACTTCGTCAGCGACCTCGTGGTGGTGAAGGAGCTGACCCTCATCGGCGCCTTCGGCGTGACCGATCGCGGATACGAGGCAGCGATCCGTCTGATCGAGTCGGGGCGGGTGCCGCTCGAGCGCATGCACACGCACGACTTCGCGCTCGAGGAGGCGGACCGGGCGATTCGCATCCTGGCGGGCGAGGTGCCCGGCGAGCAGAGCATCCACTCGTGTCTGCTGCCGGGGAAGACGGCCTGACGCGGCGCCCGGGGACGTCCGTTGACTCGTCCACCGGCGCCCCGCAGGGTGGGCCGCTCGAAGGGAGGAGCCATGGCTCGTCGCTTGCTCGTCGTCATCCTCGTCGCGTCCGCCGCCCCCGGGCTCGCTGCCACCTGGCAGATCGATCCCGCGCACACCAGCGTCCAGTTCTCGGTGCGTCACATGATGCTCAGCAACGTGCACGGCGAGTTCTCGAAGGTCTCCGGCACCGTGGAGGGCGACGAGAAGACACCGGAGCAGGCCGTGATCGCGGCCAGCATCGATCCCGCCAGCATCGACACGCGTGAGGCGAAGCGTGACGAGCATTTGAAGAGCGCCGACTTCCTCGACGTGGCGAAGTATCCCACCATGACCTTCAAGTCGAAGAAGATCGAGGCGGCGGGAGCCGGGCAGTTCAAGGTGACCGGCGATCTCACGCTCCACGGCGTCACCAAGGAGGTGGTGCTCGACGTCTCGGACGTCACCCCGCCGATCAAGGATCCCATGGGGAAGACCCGAGCCGGTGCGCACGCCAGCACCAAGATCGATCGCAAGGACTTCGGCATCAACTGGAGCAAGGCGATGGACGGCGGCGGGCTGGTGGTGGGCGACGAGATCGGGATCAGCGTCGACGTCGAGGCGACGACCCAGTGAGCGAGGACCGCGTGAGCGACGACCGTACCCCGATCCTGATCGGGGCCGGCCAGCTCACGCAGCGCGACGTCGAGCCGGCCGAGGCGCTGGAGCCCGTCGCGATGATGGAGGCGGTCGCCAGGAGCGCCGCGGACGATGCCGGGGTGGGCGCGACGACCCTCGCCCGGCTCGATGCCCTGGCGGTGGTGAACGTCTTCTGCTGGCCGTACGCCAATGCGCCCCGATTGCTCGCCGAGCGGTTGGGCGCCCGGCCCGCGGCAGCGGTCACGACCACGGTCGGGGGCAACACGCCCCAGTGGCTGGTGAACGAGACCGCGGCCCGGATCGCCGCCGGTCAGGTGTCGCTCGCGCTGCTCGTCGGCGCCGAGGCCGTTCGCACGGTCGTGCGGGCGCGACGCACCCGTACCACGCTGGCGTGGACCAGCGGCGGCGAGGGCACCCCGGTCGTGGTGGGCGAAGCCCGCGACGGAACCAGCGAGCACGAGGTCGCGCACGGCCTCGTCCTGCCGACGCAGATCTACCCCATGTTCGAGAACGCGTTGCGGGCGAAGCACGGCCGGGCGCTCGACGAGCACCAGCGCGTGCTCGGCAACCTGTGCAGCGGCCTGTCGGCGGTGGCGGCGGCGAATCCCCACGCCTGGTTCCGCCAGGCCCGCACCGCCGGCGAGATCGCCACCGTGTCGCCCTCGAACCGCATGATCGGCTTCCCCTATCCCAAGCTGATGAACGCGATCATCGAGGTCGACCAGGCGGCCGGGGTCCTGATGACGTCGGTCGCGACGGCGCGCGCGCTGGGCGTGCCGCGCGATCGCTGGGTCTACCTGTGGGGCACCGGGCAGGCGCACGATCGCTGGTTCGTTTCCGAGCGCGTCGACTACACCAGCTCGCCGGCGATTCGCGAGGCGGGACGCCAGGCGCTCGACGCGGCGGGCATCGGCATCGATCGCGTCGAGCACCTGGATCTCTACAGCTGCTTCCCGTCGGCGGTACAGATCGGTCGCGAGATGCTCGGCATCGCGCCGGACGATCCGCGTCCGCTCACGCTCACCGGCGGCCTGCCGTACTTCGGGGGTCCGGGCAACAACTACTCGATGCACGCCATCGCCGAGGTGATGGCGCGAACACGCGCGCGGCCGGGGTCCATCGGACTCGTGACGGCGCTCGGCTGGTATCTCACCAAGCACGCGATCGGCGTCTATGCCGCCGTGCCGAAGGACGGCGCTTTCGTGCGCGACGATCCGGCGCCGCGCCAGGCCGTGCTCGACGCGCAGCGCGCGCCGGGGCTGGCGACCGAGCCGTCGGGGGCGGCCACGATCGAGACCTATACCGTGCTGCACGATCGGGACGGCGCACCGGTGCGGGGGCTGGTGATCGGACGGCTCGACGACGGCCGGCGCTTCCTCGCCGCGACGCCGGAGGATCGCGCGCTGCTGGAGGCCCTGGTGGCGCGCGAGGCCGTGGGCCTGCGCGGCCGGGTGGCCGCGGCGGAGGGCGCCAACCGCTTCGAGCCGCTCTGAGCGGCGCGAAATCGCCCGCCAAAGGGGTCAGCCTCCCTTGCGTCCGGGCAGGGCAGCGTCTAGCGTGCCGTGCCGTGAACGCCTCCGTGAGCCTCATCGGGCGCGTGCTCCCCGCGACGGTGCACGTGCGCTCGCAGGTTCCCTCGGAGCATCCCTCGGCGCGGCTGCTCGGCACCGAGCGCATGGGATCCGGCACCATCATCGACCAGGCCGGCCTCATCCTCACGGTGAACTACGTCGTGCTCGGCGCCTCCGAGGTACGCGTCACGCTGCTCGACGGGCGCGAGTACGTGGCGGAGGTGGTGCGACACGACTTCGGCTCCGGGCTCGGGCTGCTGCGCATTGCCGAGGGGCGCCTGCCGTTTCTGCCGCTGCGGCGCTCGTCCGAGCTGCGTCTCGGCGACGAGGTCTTCCTCGTCGCGAGCGTCGGCGAGGGCGAGGCCCGGATCTCCAACGGCGGCGTGAGCCACCTCGGTCCGTTCGACGCCAACTGGGAGTACGTCCTCGATCGCGCCATCATGACGACGGCGATGAACCCTGGTCTCGGCGGCGGCCCGCTCCTCGACCTGCAGGCGCGCGTGATCGGCGTCGTCTCGCTCAATCTGAACGAGATCGGCCGCTTCTCCCTCGCCATCCCGGCGGAGTACTACCTCGACGCGCGGGCGGAGTTCCTGGCCGGCGGCGCGCGCGGGATGGGAGCGCGGGCGTGGCTCGGCGTCTTCTGCTACGCGATGAACCACCACGTGGTCATCGCGGGCGTGCTGCCCGGCGGTCCGGGCGAGGCGGCCGGGCTCAAGGCGGGCGACGTCGTGCTGGCCCTCGACGGCCGCGAGGTTCCGGACCGCGCCTCGCTGTACCGCTCGCTCTGGCGCCGCCGTCCCGGCGAGCCGGTCACGTTGAAGGTCTTCCGGGGCAGCGAGGCCCGCACGGTCACGGTCGCCTCCGGCGACGTCGTGGAGTTCTTCGCGTAGGGCCCGATCGTGTGAAGCCGACCATGGCGCTCGGCGACTTCCTGGTCGCCTACCTGCGGAAGATCGGCGTCACGCATCTCTTCGGCATTCCCGGAGACCTCGTCCTCCGACTCTTCCTGCGCTTCGGAGCGCGCCGCGGGCTGCGCGTGGTGACGCTGTCGCACGAGCCCGGCGTCGGCTTCGCCGCCGACGGCTACGCCCGCGCCACGGGCCGCATCGGCGTCGTGTGCGTCACCTACGGTGCCGGCGGTCACAACATGGTGAATCCGGTCGCCGGGTCGTTCTCGGAGCGCGTGCCCCTGCTGGTGCTGAGCGGCGGACCGGGCGACGAGGAGCGCAAGCTCGGCACCCTCATCCATCACCAGGCGAAGGAGATCGAGTCGCAGCTGCGCATCTATCGCGAGCTCACCTGTGCGGCGCGGCTGCTCGACGACGAGCGCACCGCCGCCGAGACCGTGCACGAGGTGGTGCAGGCGATCTGGCGCGAGCAGCGTCCGGGCTATCTCGAGGTGCATCGCGACATGGTCGAGCGCCGCATCCCGGTACCGCGCGAGCTGCTCGACTGGGACGGCGCGCTCCACTTCTCGCGCTCGGACGAGTCCAACGTCGCGGAAGCGGTGCGCGACACGGCGGCACGGTTCAACGCGGCCCGCCGGCCACTGATGACCGTGGGCATCGAGGCCTACCGCTACAAGCTCAAGCGCGACGTCGAGCGCCTGGCCGAGCGCATGGGCGCTCCGGTCGCGACGACCGTGCTCTCGAAAGGCGCCTTCGCGGAGGACCATCCGCTCTTCCTCGGCGTGCACATCGGGGCCATCTCCCCGCCGGGCATCCTCCGTCGCGTCGACCGTGCCGACCTCGTGCTCAACCTGGGGGCGATGCGCACCGACATGGATCTGGGCTCGCGGCCGCCGCAGGTGACCCGCGATCGCACGATCTGGGCCGTCGACGGGCGGGTTCACGTGAGCTTCCACACCTATACCGACGTCCACATTCGTGACTTCGTGCGCGGCCTGCTGCGCGCCCGACTGCGACGCCATCGCGAGCGCGTGCGCTATCACGACAACCTGCCGCGGGCGTCGAGCGCGCCGGGCGACCCGCTCGAGGTGACGGGGCTGCTGCAGGAGGTGAATCGCTTCCTGCGCGATCATCCGCGACACCTCGTCGTCACCGAGTCGGGCGACATGCTCTTCGCCGGGCTCGACGTGCGCGTCGGGCGCTCCGGCGGCTACCTGGCGCAGGGGTTCTACGCCTCGATGGGCTTCGGGGTCCCGGGCGCGCTCGGGGCGCAGCTCGGCGCCGGGGTGCGGCCGCTCGTCCTGGCGGGGGATGGGGCCTTCCAGATGACCGGCCAGGAGGTCGCGCAGGCCCCGCGCTACGGCCTCAACCCGATCGTCGTCGTCATCAACAACGGCGGCTGGCAGATCTTCCGTCCGGTGGTTCGCCGCACCGAGCTCCTCGACCTGCCGCCGTGGCCCTATGCCGAGCTGGCGCGCGCGTGGGGTGGCCGTGGCTTCCGGGTGGAGAGCGCGGGCGCGCTGCGCGCCGCGCTCGCCGAGGCGGCGCGCAGCCGCGACTTCGTGCTGATCGAAGCGTGCATCGCGCCGGACGATCTCTCTCCGGTGTCGCGCAAGTACATCCAGGCGTCGGCCCGGCACGGCCGCTGGGTGCGCGCGTGATCGCGCCCGCTCGCCGCTGGGAGGACCTGGTCGCCGGGTTCGAGTGGCGCGTCCCCGAGGAGTTCAACTTCGGCGCCTTGATCGACGCCTGGGCGACCGACCGGAGTCGCATCGCGCTCTACTGGGAGGACGAGGCGGGCCGCACCGCGCGCTCGACCTTCTGGGATCTGCGACAGGCATCGAATCGCGCCATGAACGCGCTCGCGGCGCTCGGTGTCGGGCGCGGCGACGCGCTCCTCGTCATGCTGCCGCGGGTGCCGGCCTGGCACGTCGCGATGATCGCCGGGCTCAAGCTCGGAGCGCTCGTCATCCCCTGCACCGCGACGCTGCGGGCAAAGGACATCGCCTACCGGGTGCGGCACAGCGGAGCGCGCGCCGTCATCACCGCGCTCGAGCAGACGGCCGAGGTGGACCGGGCCGGCGCGGACGTGCCGGTGAAGGTCGCGCTGGGCGGCGGGCCCGCGGGATGGCACGACTGGGACGCTCTCCTCGCGCGCGCCGCGGCCACCGGCGTGCCCGCGCGCACGCGCAGCGACGAGCCGGCGCTTTGCTTCTACACCTCGGGGACGACCGGCAATCCGAAGGCGGTCCTGCACGCACACGCCTACACCTTCGCGCAGCGCTGGACCGGCGAGTACTGGCTCGATCTGCGCCGCACCGACCTGCACTGGACGACCGCCGACACCGGCTGGGCCAAGGCCGCCTACGGCGTGCTCTTCGGCCCCTGGATGAACGGCGTGCCCACGCTCATGTACCACGGGCGCTTCGATCCCGAGCGCCAGCTCGACCTGCTCGAGCGCTACGAGGTCTCGACCTTCTGCGCACCACCCACCGAGTACCGCCTGCTGGTGAAGCAGGACCTGTCGCGGCGGCGCCTGCCGCGGCTGCGCCACTGCACCGGCGCGGGCGAGCCGCTCAACCCCGAGGTGATCCATGCCTGGCACGACGCGCTGGGGCTGATGATCCACGACGGCTACGGGCAGACCGAGAGCATCATCCTCGCCGCCAACCTGCCGGCGCTGCCCATCCGGGTGGGCTCGATGGGCAAGCCGTTCCCGGGGCACGACCTCCGCGTGCTCGGGGACGACGGACAGGAGCTCCCGCCCGACGAGGTGGGCGATCTCGCGCTGCGCGGCCATCCGCCGTCGCTCTTCCGCGAGTACTGGAAGAGTCCCGTGGACACCGCCGCCGCGTGGCGCGGCGAATGGTACCTCACGGGAGACCGCGCCCGGCGTGACGAGGACGGCTACCTCTGGTTCGTCGGTCGCGCCGACGACGTCATCATCTCGGCCGGCTACCGCATCGGACCGTTCGAGGTGGAAAGCGCCCTGCTCGAGCATCCGGCGGTCGTCGAGTCCGCCGTCGTGGCCAGCCCCGACCCGGTGCGGGGCGAGATCGTGAAGGCGTTCGTGGTCCTGGGGCCCGGTCGGGTGGCGGGGGACGACCTGGTCCGGGAGCTCCAGGAGCACGTGAAGCGCGTCACGGCGCCCTACAAGTACCCGCGCGAGATCGAGTTCGTGGACGGCCTGCCGAAGACGGTGAGCGGCAAGATCCGGCGCGTCGAGCTGCGCGAGCGGGAGCGGCGCGCGAAGGCGACAATGCCGACGTGAGCGCGCGGCAGCGCTCGGGTGCGCGCATCAGGCCGGCGAGATCTCCAGCAGCTTCCGCCGTCCGAGCCCTCGGATGCGGGGCGGCGCGACGCCCACCTCGTCGCGCCAGAAGCGCTCGTCGCGCAGCAGGTCGACCACCGCCTCGAGGTGCCCGTCCTGGGTGAAGAGAGCGCCGCCCGGACGGAGCCGCGGCACGAGGTGCAGCAGGCAGGTGCGGGTCGAGCTCACGAGGTCGACGTCGAGCAGGGCGACGTCGATCGGCGTGTCGAGCGCGGGCATCGTGTCGGCGAACCAGCCCTTGCGAAAGTCGCACACCTCGGGAGCGCCGAAGCGCGCCACCGTGCGCCGGACGGCGGGCAAGCGGCCGCGAAAGGCGCCGGCCCGGAACAGCACGCGCCGCCCCCAGAGGTTGCGATGCACCTCGTCGTTGGGGGGGATGCCGCGGAACGAGTCGAAGACCAGGAGACGCCCGCCCGCGAGCCGCGTCACCAGGCTGAGCTTCGCGGTGCTCCCGCCCTTGCCGCTTCCCGCCTCGACCACGGTGAGACCGGGACGGCCCGCGAGGCGCAGGATGCGGTCGGCGACGCGCAGCAGCTCGGCCTGCGTGTGATACGTGCGCACGTGGTTCGTCGTGGTGACGAACCGCGCCACCAGCGCGATCCGCGCGTGCACCGGCAGGGCGAGCGGATAGCTCGCTCCGAGAAACGCCAGCACGGCCCGGCGGTCGCGCCCGAGGAGGAAGCGAACGGACTGGACGCGGCGATAGAGTGAGCCGGTGCCGCGCCGCACCCGCGACTACCGGTACTGCTGGAGCCGCGCGATGCGCTCCTCGAGAGGCGGGTGCGAGGCCATCAGCCGCATGAAGCGGCTCGGTCCTCCGGCGATCTTGAGCGTGGCCAGCGCTTCCTGCCGCGTGTCGACCAGTTCCGTGTTGCGCCGCAGGCGCTCGAGGGCCGCGATCATCTTGGGAGTGCCGGCCAGCGTCGCGCCGCCGCGGTCTGCCCGGAACTCGCGCCAGCGCGAGAAGCCGGCCACCACGACGGCGCCGAGGAGGCTGAGCACGATCTGGAGCACGATCACGACGAGGAAGTTGATCATGCCACGGCTCTCCTCGCGCACGCTCTGGCTGATCGCGAAGGCGATCACGCGCGCGAAGAACAGCACGAAGGCGTTCACCACACCCTGGAGCAGCGTCATGGTCACCATGTCACCGTTGGCCACGTGGGTGATCTCGTGGCCGAGCACGCCCTCCACCTCGTCGCGGTTCATGCGCCCGAGGAGGCCGCTCGAGACGGCGACCAGCGCACGCGACCTCGTCGGACCGGTGGCGAACGCGTTCACCTCTGGACTGTCGTAGATGCCGACCTCGGGCATCGCCGGCAGGCGCGCGCCGCGGGCGAGGCCGTGCACGATGTCGACCAGCGTGCGCTGCGTCGGATCACTCGTGCTCGGGTCGATGACCTGCACGCCCATCATCCGCTTGGCCACCACGCGGGAGAGCGCGAGCGAGATGAGGGACCCCGCCATGCCCCAGACGAAGCAGAAGAGCATGAGGCCGCCCATGCCCGAGCCCCCGAGACCCCGGCCAAGCCCCAGCACCTGTGCCAGGATCGTGACCGTGAGCATCACCAGGATGTTGGTGATCAGGAAGAGGACGATGCGCTTCGCCCAGACCATGGATACCTCCGTGTCCGCTAAGATACGCCGGACCCTCCCGCAGGCAAGGGCGCCGGTCCGTGGCGAGCGCCGAGCCTCCCGCGGTGTGAGTCCGCGATTCGCCTGCGCCGCTACAGACGAGCGTCGGCCCGGCCGCACGATCCTGCGACCGGGCCGACGGCGACCGACTGCCGCGTCACGCGGCGGTCACGCAGCGTGGGGCAGATGCCTTGCGGGCTGGGCGGGTACCGGGCGTCCGGGGTTCGCGGCGCGCGACTGTCGCCGCAGCGCGATCGAGTACTCTCCGGCGAGCAGCCCGATCAGCACCGCCAGCGCAGCCAGGGCGGCGACGAGGGCCAGCGGTGCCAGGGGACCGAACAGCTCGCCTGCCGTGAGCGCGGGAGCCACCTGGGGAAAGCCGATGGGTATCATCGTCTTCGAACCTCCTGCCGGGGCACTTCGCATGGATCGTGCCACGCTGCGGCGATTCACCGCCGGCCGGAAACCGCCGTACAGCCGGGACATTCCCGGCGGCCCGTCCTCGCTGGGTGCATGGTGAAGGCGACGGTAGGCAGCCCGGGTGCAGCAGAGATGTGGCACCCCGCTGTCCGGAGAATAGGACACCGGAACCTTCTTTTCCGCTTGCAGCCTGGAAAGGGTTCATGGCACCGCGTTTGCGGGTCCGGGAACCATGGTTGGCGGTCGCCCGAGCGTCCGTACGGAGGGGTCGTGACGACGTCCGCGCTCGTGGCAGCAGCACTTCACGCCCTGCCGGCGGTGGTGTGGACCACGAGCGAGCTGGTCGACGCGTTCCTGGTGCTGCTTCCCGCCGCGGCCCAGGCGGCCATCGCCTGGCAGCAGGGCGGCACGCTGCGCAGCGCGTTTCCCGACCGTCGGGTCGCGCGCCGGCTTCCGCATCCCGGCCTCCTGATGGCGCTCTCCTACGGGCTCGGCGCGGTGGCGCATCACCTGGTGCCCCCGGCCGCCGGCGAGCCGCCGTCTGCCGGCCGGATCGTCACCTATGTCTCGATCGACGTGCTCGTGATCCTCGGGCTCGCCGGCTACGTCCACCTCGCGCGCGAGGAGGCCCACCCCGACGCGCCGCCGCCTCGCCACTGGCTGGTGGCGCACTACGGCATCGCCGCCGCTCTCTGCCTGCTCGCGGCCACCTTCCCGGCCGTGATCCCGCTGCCGACGGTCGCGCAACAGCTGCGCGTCTACGAGGCCGCCTTCCTGGCCTACTACCTGACGACGACGGGTCGGATCCTCGGCTTCCTCGTCGGCCCGTCGGGTGCCCGACCCGGCGTCGCGCTCTTCGCCTGCGGGATGGTGCTGGCAGCGGGCGGCTGGATCCTGCTCGAGATCGCCCGCGCGCCGGTGCTCGTCGCACCACTCGTGGCCGCGATCGGGCTCGCCTTCGCGGTGCCGTTCGCCGCCGGCCGCCTGCAGTCGGCCGTGCGCGCGATGGTCGGCGTGGTTGCGGCGGTGGTTGCCTGGCGCGTCGCGAGCGCCGGAGTGGAGGCGCTCGGTGCGCTCGCGGCGGCCGGCGGCCGTCTGGCCGGGCCGCCACCACTGGCCATCGCCGCGGCCGCCGTATCGGGCGTGCAGGGTCTGGTGTGGGGCATCTGCGCCCGCCGTGGGTTCCGGACCCGGCAGCGGGCCGGAGCGAACGCCCCGCTGGCTGGCGTCCTCGCCATGTTGATGGTCTGCATGACCGGATTCAGCGTATTGAACGCGACCTGCTGGCTGTTCGCGCTGCCGGCGTTGCCGGCGCCGCCCTGGCTCGCCGCACTCTACTTCCTGCACGACTGGACCCTGGTCGCTGCGGCCGCGCTGGCGATCCATCTGGCGCTCCTGCTGCCGGGCGATGCTGCGACACCCACGTCCCGCCAGGTCGCGCTCGACTACGGCGTGGCCGGGATCGTCGGTCTTGCCGGCGTGTTCCTCTTCGACTTCTTCCCGTCGGTGAGCCTCGAGCAGCGCGTCCGGGCGTACGTCGCGTTGCAGGACCTCTACGTGATCGTCGCCGTGACGTTCGTGGTGTCGCGCATGGTGCGCCTGGTGCGACCGGGGAGGGGATGGCGCCCGAATCAGGATCTGCTCGGTGGGGGCGTGAGCTGGCCCGACGTCCTCGTCTTCGGGCTCGTGATCGCCGGGGTCGGCGGCTGGATGCTGAGCCTTGCCGCCCAGCCTCCGGGATGGCAGCCGACACCGCTCAAGCTCGCGCTGACCGCCGTCACGGGCACCGCGGCGCTCTTCCCCGTCGCGTTGCGCTCGCTCGGCGAGGTGGCCCGGGTGATGCTCGGCACGCTCGTCGCACTCGCGCTCGCGATCTTGAGCTGGGTGGCGATCGAGGCGGTGATGACGCCCGTCGCCGGCGTCGGTCTCGATCGATTCGCCGTGCCGCTGGCCGCGGCGGTTCTCGCCCTGGTGTTCGTGCCCCTCCAGGCGTGGTCGCGGGGCGTGCTCGAGCGTGCGGTCTTTCGACGCAGCCAGCGGCGAGGCGAGCGACTCCAGGCCTTCCTGCACGAGCTGCCGCCCGAGCTGGGCATCCTCGAGTGCAGCCGTCGAGCAGTGGAAGCGCTGGTCGACGTGCTGCGCTGTCCAGGGGCCGGCGTGCTCCTCGACGGTGGCGAGTCCGTGAGCTGCGGCACCCTCACCGCCAGCGCCCTCCAGCGCGGCTGGCCGCCGGGCTCGCGGGCCGATGCGCACGTCTCGCGTCCGCTCCTCGGCTACGAGCTGGCGACCCTGCCGCTCCCGCTGCGCGAGACCCTGCCCGAGGCCGGCGTGGTGGCGGTGCTGCCGCTGCGCAGCCCGCGCCGCGACTGGGGACATCTCGTCCTGGCGGCCGGTCTCCTCGCCACGGCGTTCGCTGACGAGGATCTCCAGGTGGCCGAGGCGTTCGCGGATCAGCTCGCGCTGATCCTCGACACCACGGAGCTGCTCGAGCGCGCGGTCTCGGTCGAGCGCTCGCTGGCGCACGCCGAGAAACTCGCGGCGGTCGGCGAGACCGCGGCGCGCATCGCGCACGACATCCGCAACCCCGTCACCGCCGCGCGCAGCCTGGCACAGCAGCTCGCGAGGGCGCCGCTCGAGGCCGACGGCGAAGTCGCGCGCGTCATCGTCCAGGAGCTCGATCGGATCGAGCACCACGTCTCCGCGCTGCTCCGCTTCGCCCGGCGCGAGGAGTTCCGGTTCGAGGCCGTGGACCTCGGCGCGCTCGTACGGGGCGCGCTCGAGCCGTTCCTCCCCAGGCTGCGGGCGGCGGAGATCGACCTCGAGCTGGACGCGCCCGGGGGAATCGTGGCACGAGCCGATGCCGAGCGAATGCGCCAGGTGCTGGCGAACCTGATCGAGAATGCGCTGGGGGCGCTGCAGGACGCGTCACTCCCGCGCCGGCTGGTCGTGGCGGTGACCGGCGACGACGGCGTCGCCAGGGTGCGCGTCGCGCGACACCGGTCCCGGCGTGCCTGCCGACGCGCTTCCCCGCCTGTTCGAGCCCTTCTTCTCGCTCAAGCCGGCCGGCACCGGGCTGGGGCTCGCGATCGCGAAGCGCGCCATCGACGCCCACGGCGGTCGCATCACCGCCGAAGCTCCCGCCCACGGCGGCCTGCGCATCGATCTCGAGGTGCCGCTCGCGAGGACGTCATGAGACCGGCGATTCTCGTCGTGGACGACGAGCGCGCCATCGGCATCGCGATCCAGCGCCTGCTCGTGGGCCGCGGCTACGAGGTGGAGACCGCGCTCTCCGGCGAGGAAGCGCTCGAGAAGATGACGCGCCGGGCCTACCAGCTCGTGATCACCGATCTCGACCTGAAGGGGATCACGGGCATGGAGGTGCTGCGGGCGGCGAGGGAGTGCAGCCCGGACAGCGCGGTGATCATGATCACGGCCTACGGCTCGGAGAAGATCGCGGTCGACGCGATGAAGGCCGGCGCCGCCGACTACCTCCCCAAGCCGTTCGACAACGACGAGCTCGAGCTGGTGGTCGAGCGGGTCCTGGAAGGCGTGACGCTGCGCCGGGATGTGAAGCTGCTCCGCCAGCAGGTGGCCGAGAGCCGCGGCCTCGAACGTCTCATCGGCAAGAGTAGTGCCATGGGGCGGGTGTTCGACGTGATCCGCAAGGTTGCCGACACCGATCTGACCGTTCTCATCCGTGGTCCCAGTGGCACCGGCAAGGAGCTCGTGGCCGACGCCCTCCACCATCGCAGCCCGCGCCGCGATCGCCCGCTGGTCAAGGTCAACTGCGCCGCGTTCTCACGCGAGCTGGTCGAGAGCGAGCTGTTCGGCCACGAGAAGGGGGCCTTCACGGGGGCCACGGCCACGCGCGAGGGCAAGTTCGAGACCGCCGACGGCGGCACCCTGCTGCTCGACGAGATCGGGGACATGGGCCTCGAGACTCAGGCGAAGATACTGCGTGTCCTTCAGGAGCGGGAGCTCGAGCGGGTTGGCGGCAACCGGACCATCAAGGTCGACGTCCGCATCCTGGCAGCGACCAACCAGGACCTGGAGGCGAAGGTGCGGGACGGGACCTTTCGCCAGGACCTCTACTACCGGCTGAACGTGGTTCCGGTGACGCTGCCGGCGCTCCGCGAGCGTCTCGAGGACCTGCCTCCCCTCATCGAGACCTTCCTCGCTGCCGCGGCCAGCCGCCTGCGGCGACCCCCCCGCCCGCTCGCGCCGGCCGCCTACCGGGCCCTCCTGGCGCACGATTGGCCGGGCAACGTACGCGAGCTGGAGCACGCCCTGGAGCAGGCCGTGGCCCTGGCGTCCGGCGAGGAGATCCGGCTCGACGACCTCCCGGCGGCCGTGCGCGGTGGATCCGATCCGGAGGCCGGGCTCGACCAGGGACCGCCCGGCAGCTTCAAGGATGCCAAGCAGCGCGTCGTCGAGCGTTTCGAGCGCCAGTTCATCGCGGCTGCCCTGGGCCGCCACCAGGGGAACATCTCGAAGGCTGCCGAGGATATGGGCATGTACCGCCAGCACCTCCAGCTGAAGCTCGCCGAGTACGGCATCGACGCCGATCAGTTCCGGCAGCGCGGGGAGCGCTAGCGGCACCTGGGCTGGCACCTGCCCAGGATCAGGCCACTTTGTACTTGACTGACCCGAGCGGTGAAAGTACGTTCATCTGTCTGTGACGCGGTCTGGCCCGTCCGGATCGCTCTCTCTAACTATCCCCATCTGTGCGGACCCTCCGCCATCCCTCTCGGCCGGTGCTGACACCGACCAGCGCCACCCGGCGGGCGGCTGCCTGGCCCTCGCCCGCGTGAAGCGCATGGAAAAGCGATCCCACGACAAGAAGCCGCGACCCGCTGGTGCGCGGCCGGGGGTGAGGCCTGCGCCGGCCGCCCCCACGGGGGGGAGGAGGCGCGGGAGACCACCGTCGAGGCGGGCGCCGAAGAGCTCGACCAGGTCGTCACGATGCTCGGCGACATGGACATCGAGGTCGAAGGGGTCGAGGAGACCGCGCTCGCCGAAGGGGAGTCCACCGAGAAGGCGCCCGAGCCCGACTGGACCGAGGAGCCGGCGGAGGCGGAGGAGGTCGAGCGCGCACCTGGCGAGACCGCCGACCCCGTGCGCATGTACCTCCAGGAGATGGGCGGCGTTCCCCTCCTCACCCGCGAGGAGGAGGTCGCGATCGCCAAGGAGATCGAGACCGGCGAGCGCGAGGTGCGCGAGGCCGTCTTCTCCCTCGACCTGGCCGTCGACTCCGTGCTCGGGCTCAGCGAGCGGCTGAAGCGCGGCGAGATCGAGGCCCGGCACGTCTTCGGCGACGACGAAGCCACCACCGAAGGCAGCGACGCGGCCGAGAGCGGTCCCAAGGAGGACAAGCGCGCCGACGCGTTCCTGAAGCAGGTCGCGAAGCTCCGCCGGCTGGTCGGCGAGATCGAGAAGCTTCGCGCGGAGCAGCAGCGGGCCCGCACCTCGAAGGTCCGGAAGGTTGCCATCGGCCGGCGTCTGGAGATCGTCGCGCAGACGGTGCGCGAGGTGCTGCTCGAGACCAAGATCGGCGGCAAGCACATCGTCGGCCTGGTCGAGCGCCTGAAGGACGCCCACGGCATCGTCGACCGCGAGCAGCTGCAGGTGCGCCGCCTCGAGCAGCGGCTCGGGCATCCGAGCGCCGAGGTGATCCGCCATGCGGGCCGCATCCGCGCCGAGGAAAAGGATGCACGCCAGGTCGCCAGCCGTCTCTTCCATGCGCCGGCAGCGCAGGTGCTGGAGGCGGGAGAGACCATCAAGGAGGCTCGTCGCCGCATCAAGCAGGCCACCGAGGACATCGGCATGCCGGCGGAGACCCTGCGCGAGGTCCTGATCGTCATCCGTCGCGGGGAGGGCAA
This sequence comes from uncultured delta proteobacterium, assembly GCA_963815115.1. Lineage (GTDB taxonomy): Bacteria > Desulfobacterota > Binatia > DP-6 > DP-6 > CAVQLX01. Next base: position 711,748 of record CAWFFN010000012.1, read on the forward strand.
GGCCCAGGAGGGCAAGCGGCGCCTGATCGAGGCCAACCTGCGCCTGGTGGTGTCCATCGCCAAGCGCTACACCAACCGCGGCCTCGGCTTTCTCGATCTCATCCAGGAAGGCAACATCGGCCTCATGCGCGCGGTCGAGAAGTTCGAGTACCAGCGCGGCTACAAGTTCTCGACCTACGCGACGTGGTGGATCCGCCAATCGGTCAGCCGCGCCATCGCCGACCAGGCCCGTACCATCCGCATCCCGGTCCACATGATCGAGACCATCAACAAGGTCATCCGCACCTCCCGCTACCTCGTTCAGCAGTACGGTCGTGAGCCGAGCGCCGACGAGATCGCGCAGCAGATGGAGATGCCTGCGGACAAGGTCCGCAAGGTGCTCAAGATCGTGAAGGAGCCGGTATCCCTCGAGACCCCCATCGGGGACGACGAGGAGAGCTCGCTCGGTGACTTCGTCGAGGATCGCCAGACGCTGTCGCCCGCCGACGCCGCCATGGCGCTGTCCCTCGAGGAGCAGACGCGCAAGGTGCTGGCCACCCTCACCCCGCGCGAGGAGCAGATCCTCCGGCTGCGCTTCGGCATCGGCGAGAAGTCGGACTACACGCTCGAGGAGGTGGGCCAGCGCTTCGCGGTCACCCGCGAGCGTATCCGCCAGATCGAGGCGAAGGCGCTGCGCAAGCTGCGCAGCCCGAACCGGTCACGCGTCCTCGAGTCGTTCGTCGGACGTCAGTAGGAGGCGGGACGGAGTCGATCACGGGCCGGTCCGGGCCCCGGCCGGCCGGAGGGAGTGGATGCTCGAGAACCTGGAGAAGGAGTTGCGGAAGTGGCGCGAGGACCGCGCCGCCAAGCCGCAGCGCGAGGCGCCTTCCGACCGGCGCACCGTCAAGGTGAACGGTCAGGAAGTCGTCGTCGTCCGGAAGAAGCCGAAGCCGCGCACCGGCGAGTAGGCGCGGCGTGCGGTCCGCGGTTTCCCGCGGGCCGGCCGCGATCTCGACGGCGCGAGTCACGGGGTCTGGCCCGCGGGTCAGGCGCGGCCCGCCTCGCGCACCGGCTGCCCGTCCTCGAGTGGCGGCGGGTCGCCGATCACCACGCGCTCGCCCTCGGCGAGCCCTGCGGTGATCTGGACCTGATCGGCGAACGTCGGTCCGGTGGTGATCGCCGTGCGCTGCACGCGGCCGTCGCGGATCACCCAGGCGTACGGGCCCTGCGGGCTCGCGCGCACGGCGCTGCGCGGCACCAGGACCCCGGGCGTGCCCGGCGCTCCCGCGACCGGCTCCAGGAAGGTGATGCGCGCGCTCATGTCGGGCCACAGCTGCTCGTCCGGGTGCTCGATCTGGACCTCGACCCGGAGCGTCCCCTTCTGGCGGTCGACCTGCGGGTAGAGCTTCACCACGTGGGCGGCGTAGCGGCGATCGGGATAGGCGTCGGGAACGACGTCCGCCCGCTGCCCGATGCGGATCTTCGCCAGCTCCGCCTCCGTGACGTCGACCTGGCCGCGCAGGTCGTCCAGATTGGCCATGCGGATCAGGTCGCCGGAGCCGGAGAACCCGCCGGGGGTCGCGATCTCACCGACCTCCTTGTACTTCGAGAGGATGACGCCGCTGCGCGGCGCGCGTAGCGTGGTGTACTCGAGCGCGACGCGCGCCTGCACGAGCTCCGCCTCCGCGGTGCCGACCCGCGCCGCCGCCGTGTCGGCCTCGGCGCGCCGGATGTCCACCTCCTCCCGGGAGATCACGCCGGGACGCAGGCCCTCGGCGCGCGCGCGCTTCTGCTTCGCGAGGTTGGCCTCGGCCTGCGCCAGCCTCACGTTGGCCATGGCGCGCGCGACCGCGGCGCGGTACTCCCGGTCGTCGATCTGGACCAGCGGATCGCCCTGTTTCACGTGATCGCCTTCCTCGACCAGGTAGCGATCGATCCGGCCGCCGACGCGTACGCCGATCGAGATGTAGCGGTCGGCGCTGACGACGTAGCCGGCGCCCGAGAGGACCGGCACGCCGTCGGCCGATCCACCCGTTGCCACGGTGACGGGGGCCGCCTCGACGGTGGGCACGCGCCCGGCGGCGATGCGCCGGCCGGCGAGCACGCCCGCCACGAGGAGAACGGCTGCCACGACGCTCCAGCGCACCCAGCGCCGGGAACGCGCGGGCGCTCCCTCGCGCTGGATGCGCAGGGCGCTCAGGTGCTCGCGGATCTCCGGAGTGCTGGCCATCAGGCGTGCCGCAGCGCGTCCACGACGGACAGGTGGGCGGCGCGCCAGGCCGGCCCGAGGCCGCCGAACACGCCGATGGCGGTAGCGAACCCGGCCCCCAGGACGGCGCCGCCGACCGTCGGCTCGAGGAGCACGGTCGCCACGGTGAAGGTCATCATGCTGAAGGCGACCCCCGAGAGCAATGTGTTGATGGCGAGCATGGCGAGGCCCGCGAGGGCGAGGCCGGCGACCAGCCCCGCCAGGGCGAGCAGCAGCGACTCGGCGAGGAACGACACCAGGATGGTGCCGCGCCCGAAGCCCAGAGCGCGCAGCGTCCCGATCTCGGGCGTCCGGTTCGCGACCGCGGCGTACATGGTGTTCAGGGCGCCGAAGGTGGCCCCGGCGCCCATCACCATCGCGAGCGTCAGGACCAGGACGTAGAGCGCGTTGGCGGTCTCGGCCTGCTCGGCATAGTAGGCCACCTCGGGCTTGGCCTCGAGCGTGAAGCGGCCGTCGCTCTCGATCCGCTGCTTCAGGTCGCGCATGTCCGCGCCCGGCGCCACGGTGACGCGGAGCCCCGAGTAGCCGTCGCGCCGCGTATCGTCCTGCACGTCCGTCACGTCGGCCCAGATCTCGCTGTCGAAGGCGGTGCCACCGGAGTCGAACACTCCCACCACGGTCCAGTGCCGGCGGCCGAGCTCGATGCGGTCGCCGATCCCGACGCCGTAGCGCCGGGCGGCGTCGGTGCCGACCACCACCTCGCCGAGGTTGGGGACGAACGGACGTCCGGCGACCAGCCGCACGGCACGGTGCACGCGGAAGGCGACGGGCTCGACGCCGCGCACGAGCACGTTCTCGCGGCCGCCCTCGCGGTTGCGCATGAAGGGCTGGTTCACCAGCTCGGGCGAGGAGAGCGGCGTGCCATCGGCGTCGCGCGCCACGCCGGTGAGGGAGCGGATGGTCTGCGCCGCGTCGCGCGGCACCTGGCTCGAGCCGTCGCTGGTCGACCCCTTGCGCATGACGACGAGGTTGTCGGGCTCGCCGGCCGACGTCAGTATCTGCTTCAAGCCGCTCACCAGGGCCGCCAGCAGCATGGTCGCCGCCACGACGAGCGCGATGCCGCCCGCCGTGAACGCGCTCGTCCAGCGTCGCACGAGGAGGTTGCGCACGTTGTAGCTCAGGGGAACCGCCACGTCCGACTCAGAAGAGGCGCCGGAGCGCCTCGATGACGTTGGTGCGGGCGCCGTTCCAGGCCGGGACCAGGCCGGCGACGAACCCGACGACGACGGCGACGGCGACGCCCTCGGCGGCGACCCCCGGTGACATCCGGAAGCCCCCGAGCGGCCCGAGGACGCCCGTGAATCCCGTCTTTCCGCCCACGCGCAGCGCCTCCAGGATGGCGTACGCCGAGCCGGCGCCGAGGAGCCCGCCGGCGAGCCCCTGGAGGGAGGACTCCGCGAGCAACGCGGCCAGGATGGGGCCACGCCGGAACCCGAGACTCTTCAGGATGGCGATCTCGGGAATGCGCTCGCGGATGCCCATGGCGCTCGTGTTGGCCGCGATCAGCACGACCGCGCCCACCACGAGGAAGCCCACCAGCAGGATGACGCGCAGGAGGCCCTGGAACGTCGCCATGAAGCTGGCGATGAAGGCCTTCTCGGTCTCCGCCGCCACCTCGGCCTCCGAGTTGCGGAACAGCGCATCGACCTGCGCGACGATGCCGTCGACCTGCTCGGGACTCGCCGCCCGCAGCCAGATCATGCCGACGCGGTTGAACCCGCCGCGCGACTCCATGGCCTCGTCGAGATACTTGCGGCTGAACCAGAACATCGTCGGATTGGCCATGCCGCCGATCGTGCCGACGATCTCGAAGGTGAGCTCGATCGGGAAGATCGTTCCCTTGAGCGAGACGTTCTGCCCGATGCGCCAGCCGAACTTGCGCATGGTGTCCTCGCCGACGAGGGCAGCGTTGCGGATGCGCTTGAAGCGCGCCAGGGCGTCGGGCGCGATGTGGTAGTCGGGCCACACCTGCTCGACGTTCTCCGGATCGACCGCGAAGTTCGGGAACATGTTCTTCGGCTCGTCGTAGACGCCGCCGAACCACGAGTACTCGTTCACGCCCACCACGCCCGGGAGGCCGCGGACCTTCTGCATGAAGGCGGCCGGCAGCCAGTAGGTGAAGCCGGCCTTGTGGTGCACGGCGATGCGGACGTTGGACGCCGCCCGCTCCATGATCGCGTCCAGCGCCGAGGGCAGGGTGAGCACGGCGCACACGAGGAAGATGGAGAGGGCGATGGAGAGCGTCGTGAGGGTGGTGCGCAGCGGGTGACGCATCAGGTTGCGCGCGACCAGGCGGGGATAGGTCATGCGGTCGCCCGTCCGAGACCGCCGTCGTCCACCAGCACGCCCTTGTCGAGCCGCACCACGGTGTCCACCCAGCGCTCGGCGCGCGGGTCGTGCGTCACCATGACGATCGTCTTCTCGAAGGCGCGGTTCAGCTCCTGAAGCAGGGTGAGGATGTCCTCCGCGCTCTTGGCGTCGAGGTCGCCGGTGGGCTCGTCCGCCACCAGCAGATCGGGGTCGGTGACGATGGCGCGGGCGATGGCCACCCGCTGCTGCTCCCCGCCCGAGAGCTGCTGCGGCCGGTGATGGGCGCGATGCGCGAGCCCGACCGCGCGCAACGCCAGCTCGGCACGCTCGTGCCGTTCGCCACGCGCGAGCGAGGTGAGGAGGAGCGGCAGCTCGACGTTCTCGATCGCCGTCAGCACGGGCAGCAGGTTGTAGAACTGGAAGATCAGCCCGACGTGCCGGGCGCGCCAGCCCGCGAGGCCGTCCTCGTCGAGCTCGGAGAGCGCCTGCCCGGCGACGACGACCTCGCCTCCGTCGGGGCGATCGAGGCCGGCGACGAGATGGAGGAGGGTCGATTTTCCGGATCCCGATGGCCCCATCAGCGCCACGAAGCGCCCCGCGGGCACGTACAGGGTCACGTGCTCGAGCGCGTGCACCAGGTCGACGCCGCGGTGGTACAGGCGTGACACGTTCCGGACGTCGATCATCGAGTACCGTGGTGTTTGCGGACGGGGGCCGGCCGGGTCAAGCGCGCTCTTCCCCTGCCGCCTTGGCAATGGCTACACTCCGCCCGGTGCCGCACGCGCAACCACTCCCCTCGAGCACCGTCATCCTCCTCGGGGAAGCAGCCGGCGAGAGCGACCCGTTCGAGGTCCTGATGCTCGAACGTCACGGCAGCGTCTCGTTCCCCGGCGTCCACGCCTTCCCCGGCGGCGTGGTCGATCCCGGCGATCACGACGTTCCCGGTGCCGATCTGCCCGGCGATCAGGCCTGGGCGCCCGAAGCGGAGGGCGATTGCCCGCCCGGCGCGCTGCCCTACTGGGTGGCCGCGGTACGCGAGCTGTTCGAGGAGGTGGGCATCCTGCTCGCCAGCAGCGGCGGTACGCCGCTGGACGGCCCCCTGCCGCCCGAGCTCGCCGCGCTGCGCGCACGCCTCCACGGAGGCGAGTCCTTCGCGGCGCTCCTCGCGGCGCATGGCCTGCGGCCGGCGACCGACGGGCTGTACTCCTTCGCGCGCTGGATCACGCCGCCCCAGAATCCGCGCCGCTTCGACACCCGCTTCCTGGTCGGGCGCATGCCGCGCGGACAGGAAGCGGTGCCGGACGGCACCGAGACGGTCAGCTGCGGCTGGCTGTCGCCACGCGCCGCGCTCGCCGCCTACGAGCGCGGCGACATCATGCTGATTCCTCCCACCGTGCGCACGCTCGACGACCTGGGCGGCTTTCCGTCCATCGACGCCGTGCTCGCCGACGCGCGGCGCCGGGTGGTCCGCGCGGTGCGCCCCGAGGTGGTGCAGACCGGCGGGCTCGCGACGCTGAGCTATCCGGACAATACCGGGCGCGCGGACGTCTCGCCGCGCCGACTCGTGCTGCGCGACGGACGCTGGCGGCCGGACTGAACGCGGAATCAGTCCCCGATCGGGCGGGTCGTGCCCTCGAGCTCCCGCGTCCACCAGGCGCCGGTCGCCGCCCGCGTGGCGGCGTCGGAGAACTGGTAGCGATACACGGCGACGCGCAGGAAGCGTGGCGCCGCGGTCGGAAACGGGTCGCGCGCGAACAGCGGGGCGACCACCGCGGGCTCGTGCAGCAGGCGATCGAGCAGGGTACGGAACCACGGCGCCAGCCCGCGACCGCCGAGCAGCAGGAACCACATCTGGAAGTCGACGCGAGGCTGGTGCGGAGCGACGAACGGCGGCGCCCGGTCGACGTCGCCGGGCTCGTAGCGCAGCTCGTAGGACTGCCAGGTGACGCCGTCGTCGGACCCTTCGATGACGGGCTCGCGGCGCACGAGCGTCATCTGCGCGAACAGGTGATAGGCGTTGATCGAGCGCACCTCGTCGAGCAGCGCACGCGCCGGGAGCGCGGCCCGGGCGAGCGGCCGCAACCCCGGGACGAAGGGAATGAACGGCACGAGCGTCAGGGCGACGAGCCCCGCGGTGGTGATCCCCAGCGCCGCGGTCGCGACGCGGCCCGGGTCGGGGAGGGGTTCGGGACGGGCGGGGCGGCCGAGGCGGCGGGCGAGACCCGCGAGATGCCCGTCGTCGAGCACCCAGAGGCAGAGCGCGAGCGCGAGATAGTTGAAGAAGCCGTAGTTGCCCGTGGTCAGGACGACGAGCTGGAACGCCGCCATCAGCGCGAAGGCGAGCGGGCGGAGCGCGCGCGGTCCCCAGATGAGGAACGGGACGCCCAGCTCGACCGCGAGCGTCGCCGCGCCCGCGGCGCGGTGCGCCCACAGCGGAAGCTGATGCACGTACCAGCCGATCCATGTCGGGAGCGGCGCGGTCTCGTAGTAGCCCGCCATCGCCGTCAGATCGCGCCAGGTGGGATCGCCGAGGAGCAGCTTCGCCAGCCCGGACTCGGCGTAGAGGCGGAAGAGGAGCCACTGCATCAAGAAGACGCCGAGCGGGTGGGGCGGCGGAGCATCGCGCAAGCGCCAGCCGCCCGGCGCGACGAAGAGGGCGAAGAAGCTCGACTCGAGCAGCAGGTTGTCCCACTGGAACGAGAGGAAATCCTGCCCGATCGCGACGTACGAGAGGTAGAGGAGCCAGGCGGCACCGAGGAGCCAGCGTGGCGCCAGGCCGAGCGCGAGGCCGCAGCCGAGCGCCGCGCCGGCGAGGGTGCCCCACCACAGCAGGCGGTCGCCGCAGCCGAGACGGAAGATCGTGGCCAGCGATTGCGCGGCGGCGGGACACGCCGGCAGGAGCCCGTGATCGCCGTAGAGCACGAGCACCTGGCGCCCGAGCGACCAGAAGGCGATCGCGAAGATGACGCCCAGCAGGCGCAGGAAGACGTTGCGAACCAGCGTCCGGCCGGGAGGAATCATCGAAGTGGGTCGCCGAGCATCGGCAGGCCCCTCGCCGACCTCGGACGCCGCGACGCCCTCAGGCCCCCCGCGGCAGTCCCAGGAACTGCATCGCGATGATCCCGCGCATGATCTCCGAGGTGCCCGAGGCGATGCTGGCGGCACGCGCTCCGAGGTAGCCGCGCTGCAGCCACTGCGCCGGATCGCCGTCGTGCATGCGTGGCGACGGCGTGTCGTACAGCAATCCCCCCGCTCCGAGGATTTCCATGCCGAGCTGCGGCATGGCCTGCGTCAGCTCGGTCCAGTGCAGCTTGATGATGGCGGACTCGGGGCCGGGCGATCCGAAGCGCACCAGCTTGTCGAGGGTGCGCTGGCAGGTCATGCGGAAGATCTCGGTCCCGAGATAGGCTTGCGCCAGCTGCTGGCGCAGGACGGGATCGTGGCCCGCTCCCCGCTCGCGGGCGAAGGCGAGCAGCTTGTCGCGCTGCTCCTTGAGCACGATCTGCATCCCGACCACGTAGAGGATGCCACGCTCGTTCTGCAGGGCCGCGACGGCGATCTGCCAGCCGCCGTGCAGCTCGCCCAGGAGGTTCTGCCGTGGCACCCGCACGCCTTCGAAGAACACCTCGTTGAACTCGGCGTCGCCGGTCATCTGGCGCAGCGGTCGAACCTCGATTCCCGGGCTGCGCATGTCGACCAGGAGGCAGGAGACGCCACGCGCGCGCCGCGTCTCGGCGTCGGTGCGGCAGAGCAGCATGCACCAGTCGGCATCCTGGGCGAGCGTTGTCCAGACCTTCTGGCCGCTGACCACGAAGTGATCGCCGTCGAGGACGGCCTGCGTGCGCAGCGAGGCCAGGTCGGAGCCGGCGCCGGGCTCGGAGAATCCGAAGCACCAGAGATCGTCCGCGGACAGGATGCCGGGGAGGAAGCGCCGCTTCTGCTCCTCGCTGCCGTAGGCGAGGATCGGAGGCCCGGCGATGCCGATGCCGAGGTTGCCGATCACCTCGGGGGCGCGTACCCGCGCCATCTCCTCCACGTAGGCGAGCTGCTGCGGGATGCTGGCATCGCGCCCTCCGTACTCGCTGGGCCAGTGGATGCCCACGAGGCGCGCCTCGGCGAGCGTCTTCTGCCAGGCGCGCAGGCCCTCGAGGCGCTCGGCGGCGGGAAGCCGGGCGGCATTCTCCGGACGGAGATGGTCCGGAACATGGGCTTCGAGCCAGGCGCGCAGCTCGCGGCGAAAGTCCTCCACGCTCCCGTCTGCCATGGTCCCCGAGTAGCAGGGACGTCACGCGCGAGTCGAGCCGGGACCAGCCGACCACTCTCGGGGGGCACCCTGCCCGTGCCCGGGTCTCTGGTTGCGTGGGGGAGGGCGACCCGGGTAGCTGGGGCGCACCGTGTCGGCCGCCCCCCAACTCCTGACCGCCCACGGCGAGCTGTCCGCCTTTGCCGACCAGGCGCGTGCCGCCGGCAGGCTCGCCCTGGACACGGAGTTCGTCTGGGAGCGGACCTATCGGCCGACGCTCGGCGTCGTGCAGGTGGCGACCGACGACGCCTGCGCCATCCTCGACGCCACGGCCCTCCCGGATCTCGCCCCGCTCTTCCCGATTCTGCGCGATCCGACCATCCCGGTGGTGCTGCACGGGGGTGGGCAGGACCTCGAGATACTCGCCCTGCTGATGGGTGAGCCCGTGCGCGGCGTCGTCGACACGCAGGTCGAGGCGGCGTTCCTCGGTTACGGGCTGCAGGTCGGGCTCAGCGTGCTTCTCGAACGCGTGCTCAAGGTGCGCATCCGCAAGGATCAGACCTACACCGACTGGACCCGCCGGCCGCTCAAGCCCGAGCAGCTCGCCTACGCCCGGGCGGACGTCGTGCATCTCCTCGCACTGCACGATCGCCTGCGCAGCGATCTGGAGGGACGCGGCCGGCTGGGCTGGGTGGAAGAGGAGCTCCGGCGGCTCGAGGACGGCGCGCGCTACCAGGCCATGCCCGACGAGGAGCGGTTCCACACCGTGAAGGGGTGGCAGCGGCTCGAAGCGGCCGAGCTCGCGGTGCTGCGGGAGCTGGCATCCTGGCGCGAGCAGGCGGCACGGCGCGCCAACATCCGGCCGAACTTCATCGCCAACGACGTCGTGCTGGTGACGCTCGCCAGCCGCCGGGTCGAGCACGTCGAGGAGCTGCGCGGGGTGCGGGGGCTGTCGGCCGGGACGGTCGATCGCCACGGCCGCGCGATCGTCGCCGCCATCCGCACGGGCCACGAATGCCCGCGCCAGCGCTGGCCGGACCCGCCGGAGCGGATACGGCGCCAGGCGCCGCCGAGCGGCCTGGTGGCGCTGCTGCGCGCCGCGGTCCAGGCGGTCGCCGACCGCGACGAGCTCGCTTCCGAAGTCATCGCCAGCGCTCGTGACCTCGACGCGCTGGTGGCGCGGGCGACGGCCAAAGGAGGGGCCGAGCCCGCAGGCGAGGAGCCCGCGCTGCTCCAGGGATGGCGGCGCACGCTGGTCGGCGACACGCTCCTCGCCATCGCCCGCGGCGAGCTCGCGTTGCGCTACGATCCCGCGCGCCGCGAGCTCGTGACCGATCCCGCCGGCACCTGAACCGGGGCGGCCGCTCAGCTGCCGGCCGGCAGAGGCGTGACGCGGACGATCACGGTCTTGCCGTCGCGCACCCGGTCGGCGCGCGGACGGAAGAACCCGATCCAGGAGATCCAGTACTTCTGGTCGTAGGCGGGCGCCATGCGCTCGGCCTGTGCGGGGTCGTGCAAGAGCTCGCCGTGGCCGACGAAGTGGGGGCCCTGCTCGCTACCCACCCAGACCAGGACCGGACTGCCCTTGGCGATGCGCTTGGCCTTGTGGCTTCCTGGCAAGGTCGTGAAGTAGACCGCTTCCCCGTCGAACATGAACCAGATCGGCGCCACCTTGCTGGTGGTGCCGTCGGCACGCCGGGTGGCGACGTAGAGCTGCTTCGCGGTTTTCAGCGCTTGCTGCACGTCGGGCGAGAACTGCGCCGCGGCAGCCGCCACCGCGAACGCGAGCGTGCTCAAGGCGACAAGCGTCCACATGCTCCACCTTCCTCCCGGCATCGCTGCGACGACCGATTCGCAGGCTGCCGGCCACGAGTCAACCGGTTCCCGGCCGCGAACCGGTAAGCTGAACTCGCCTGCGGCCCGTGCTATGTCTCGCCAGGTGACAACCAGAACACGCTCCCGCAAGACCGGAGCGCAATCTCCGAAAACCCGAAGAACCACAACCCGATCCAGGCCACGAAAGCCGAAACCCGTCGCAGCGGCACCCGAGGTCGCAGAGACCTCCGAGCCCCGGGAGGAGCTCGTCCAGCCGGAGCCCGAGCCCCAGCCGGTCGAGGCGGTGATCGTCACCAGCGTCCCCGAGGCCGGTTTCGCCGCTTACGTGCCGCCGCCCGAGCCGCCGCCAGTGCGACCGGCGCGCCGGCGCGGCATCTTCTTCGACGTCGAGAACACCAGCCGCGCGGGCGACATCTCGCGCGTCGTCGAGCATCTCCAGCTCGACTGGACCGGCTGGACGACCGCGTTCACCGCCGTCGGCAACTGGCGCGTGATCGGCCACGACACGGCCCGGCTGCTCGCCCAGCATGGCGCCTCCCTGGTGCACAGCGCGCCGTCCGTCGGCGTACGCGACTGGAGCGACCTCCGCATCGCCGTGTCGGCCGGCGTGTGGCTGGCGGGCGCGCGTCCCGGCGACATCGTCGAGATCGTGTCCGACGATCAGGCCTTCGACGCGGTCGGCGACGTCGCCGCCAGCCTCGGGGTCACCTTCCGCCGCACCTCGTATCGCGCGCTCGCCGGCGGCCGGGCCCCGGCCGACACCGTGTCGAGCGCCGAGGGACGATCGCGTCGCTCGCGCCACAGCGGACGTCGCGGACGCGGGGGTCGTGATGATCGCCGTGCGCCGGAGCCACCGCGCGTCAGTGCTCCGCCCCCGGCGGCGGAGACCGAGCCCCACACCGCGCCGCACGACGAGATCGTCGGGGTGGTGCAGGAGCTGCTGGCGATGTCGCCGTCGGGCGTGAGCCTCGACGCCCTCGCCAACGCGCTCCGCGAGCGCGGTTTCAGCCGCCCTTCCGGCTCGCTCCGGCTGATCACCCGCCTGCGCCGGATCAAGGAGCTGCAGGTGTCCCGCGCCGGCACGATCCGGCTGGTCGACCAGAGCCAGCCCTCCGTTCCTGAGCTGCCTGCGCCCGCCGCCCCATGGACGCCACCGTCGAGCAACCGCCCCGTTGCGGCCGGTGTCGCGGACGACGCGGGTCAGATGCCGGCCGACGCCGACGAGCCCGGCGTCCCACCGTCCGAGGGCGCCGCAGCGCCCGGCAGTGCTTCCCGCCGGCGGCGCCGGCGGGGCGGCCGGCGGCGTCGCGGCCGGCGCGGTGGTGGCGGCACGGCGGTCGCGGTGGCACCCGACGGCGCGTGACGCCTGCCAGGCGCCCGGGCCGGCTCACGCCATGCCGAGGCGCTCGCGTCCCTCCGGGGAGATCATCTGCGGATTCCAGGGAGGGTCCCACACGATCTCGACGTTGGCATCGCCCACGCCAGGCAATGCGAGCAGCTTCCCACGCGCGTCGGCGGCGATGGACGTCCCCATGCCGCAGCCCTGGGCGGTGAGCGTCATCTTCACGTCGATCTGGTTCTCGTCGCCGGCGGGCGTGATGCGCATGTCGTAGACCAGACCGAGGTCGACGATGTTCACCGGGATCTCCGGGTCGTAGCAGGTTCTGAGCACGTTCCAGACCTGCTGCTCGAGATCTCCCTGAGGCGCGACGACGGCCTCGCTCGGCTCCTTGCCGATGGCATCGACGTCCGTGCCTGCGATGCGGAAGAGCCCGCCGTAGACGGGCACCTGCACGGTGTACGAGCCACCCAGCGACTGGGTGATGTAGACTTCGGTTCCCTGCTCGAGCAGCACCGTGTGGCCGGCAGGAATCTGGACGGCCTGGATGTCCCTGGAGAGCTCGACTCGCTCCATCGCGGAAGACCTCCTCTTCGCTGACCTTGCATTCTGGGACCCCCGGCGCCCGGGCGCAAGCCGCGCCCATCTGGCCGTGCGCTTGACCGGCCCCCGTGGCGAGCCTACGCCATCCCATATGCCTGATCGGTGGGATGGAACCCCGCGACGCACGCCGCAGGACAGCCTGGGCCAGCTGGTGGACCTGTCGGAACGCTTGCGACAGCGGCTCGGGGAGGCGCGCGGCGGCGGCTGGTGGCGCCTGAGTCCGTGGTGGGTCGTGGGCGTCCTGCTCGTCCTGTGGGCGCTCTCCGGCATCTACATCGTCGCGCCGGACCAGCGCGGCATGGTGCTGCGCTTCGGCAAGGTGGTGGCCGAAACCGATCCGGGCCCGCACTACCACCTGCCCTGGCCCATCGAGCAGGTGCTGCGCCCCAGCGTGACCGCGATCCGCAAGGAGGAGGTCGGCTTCCGCACCGTCGAGGTCGGGCCGCCGGCGCGCTACCAGGAGGTCGACGCCGAGGCGCTCATGCTGACGGGAGACGAGAACATCGTGAAGCTCGAGTTCATCGTGCAGTACAAGGTGCGTGCCGACGCCACCGGCACATCCGACTTCCTCTTCAAGGTCCGCGACCCCGAGGGCGCGGTGCGGGCGGCCGCCGAGGCCGGGATGCGCGAGGTGATCGGACGCACGGCCATCGACCAGGTCCTGACCGAGGGCAAGGCGCAGGTGCAGCTCGAGGCGCAGCAGCTGCTCCAGAGCATCCTCGACCGCTACGGCGCCGGCATCGAGGTCGTCACCGTGAAGCTCCAGGACGTCGACCCGCCCGATCAGGTGTCCGACGCCTTCAAGGACGTGATCAGCGCGCAGCAGGACAAGGAGCGGCTCATCAACGAGGCCCGCGGCTACGCCAACGACGTGGTGCCGCGCGCGCGCGGCCAGGCGGCGCAGACGGTGAACGAGGCCGAGGCCTACCGGGAGACGAAGGTACGCGAGGCCACCGGCAGCGCGAAGCGCTTCACGGCGCAGCAGGAGGAGTACGCCAAGGCGAGGGACGTGACGCGCCGGCGGCTCTATCTCGAGACCATGGAGATCATCCTGCCGGCCGCGAACAAGATCGTGATGGACGATCTCGCCGGGAAGCAGACGGTCCCCTATCTGCCCCTCGAGTCCGTCCTGCCGCGCCGCGAGCCGCCCGCGCCGGAGGCGCCGGCCGGGGGAAGGCGCTGACCATGGAACGTCGCTGGCTCGCGCTGTTCGGCGTGATCGCCTTTCTCATCGCGGTCTGGAACCTGGCGCTCTTCACCGTGCCGCAGTGGATGCAGGCCATGGTGGTGCAGCTGGGCGAGCCCGTGCGCGTGGTGCGCGAGCCGGGGCTGTACTGGAAGATCCCGTTCATCCAGCAGGTGACCTACTTCGATCGCCGGCTCCTCGACTACGACGCCTCGTCGAAGGACATCCTGACCATCGACAAGCAGCAGCTCTCGGTCGACAACTACTCGCGCTGGCGCATCGCCGACCCTCTCCAGTTCTACCGCACGGTGCGTGACGAGCGTGGTGCGCAGTCGCGTCTCGACGACATCGTCTACTCGGACCTGCGCGAGACGCTCGGCCGTCACACGCTGCGGGACATCGTGAGCGACAAGCGCGACCAGCTGATGGCGGACGTCACGGCGCGCAGCGCGGAGAAGGCAAAGGTCTACGGCATCGAGGTGGTCGACGTGCGCATCAAGCGCGCCGACCTGCCCGAGAAGAACGAGCAGACCGTGTTCGGCCGCATGCGCAGCGAGCGCGAGCGGCAGGCGAAGAAATTCCGCGCCGAGGGCGACGAGGAGGCGCGCAAGATCCGCTCCGAGTCCGACAAGCAGGTCCAGATCCTCCTCGCCGACGCCACCCAGCAGGGCCAGGTGATCCGCGGCGAGGGCGACGCCAACGCCACCCGCGTCTTCGCCGAGGCCTACGGCCGCGATCCCGAGTTCTACGCCTTCCAGCGCACCCTCGAGGCCTATCGCACGGCGCTCGCGAGCGGCACCACGGTGATCCTGTCGCCGAAGAGCGAGTTCTTCCGCTTCCTCGAACGGGCCGAGTCGGGTGGTGAGACCAAGTGATCCGGGCGCTCTTCTTCCTGATCCTGGCGATCGTGGTGGCGCGCGTGGTGCGCGGGCTGCTCGCACCGCCGCGTCCGGCGAGCGACCGCGAGGCACCGTCGAGGTGGGACCCGTGGGCGGTCCTCGGCGTCACGCGCGGCGCCTCGCGCGACGAGATCGTGCGCGCCTACCGCGAGCAGCTCAAGCGCTACCATCCCGATCGCGTCGCGGACCTCGGTCCGGAGCTGCAGGAGGTGGCGCACCGGAAGACCGTGGAGCTGCAGCGCGCCTACGCCGAGCTGAACGGATAGCGGGAACGCGGGCCGCCGGTCAGACGTTCATTTATTTCACGCCGCTCGGGTGGGCGCGGCGCGCCGCCGTTCCCGCCGGCGCGCTGGCGCGTGGCAGGAACCGTGCGGTGAATGTCCTTGCCGCCCGCGATGTTGCCACCGAGCTGCGTCACGTGACGGCCGATGCCGGCCTCATCGTCATGCCGACCGACACGCCCGCGTCGCTTCCCGCTCCCGACCTGGTGGTGATTCCCGGATCGAGCCGTCCCTTCGGGCCGCTCGCGGATCGGGCGCTCCTCGACTGGGTGAGGCAGGCGGCACGATCGGCGACGTGGCTCGCCTCGGTGTGCACCGGCGCCGGATCACCGGAGAAGGCGGGCCCGGATCTGGTCGCAGCGACGCTGGCGCAATTCGCCGGCGGCGTCGATCCGGCCGATCTCGACCCGGCGATGCGCGAGCGGCTGGTAACGAGCTGAAGCCGCGCCACCGCGACGACTCGACCGGGCACGGCTACCCCTCAGGCCGGTGCGCTTGCCCCCGGCGCCGATCCCGGGTCGAGGTATCCTGCCGGCCCTACACCGCGCCCGACCACCATGGTAAGCCGCGTCGGACGGCCCGACCCCGCCGCCCAGACGATGCCTTGCAGGATGCCATCCCGCTCCCTGATCGGATCGCTGCTCTCCCTCCTGATCTGCGGGATGGCGCTCGCGGTTCCACCCGCAGGCCCCACGGGCGCCCTGAACGCCGATCCCGCCCAGGTCCAGCGCATGCTGAAGCTGCTCGCCGGCGTCGCGAGCGAGTACCGCGAGGCGTTCGACGATCAGGGTGCGGTGGTGCGCCCGATCGACTTCGACGAGACGCGCCTCCTGCTCGGCGAGGTGGAGGAGCTGAGCGCGCCGTTGCGTGCGGCCGATCCGGGGCTGAAGGACATCATCACGGCGCTTTCCTCGCTGGTCGGCATGCACGTCCCCCCGAACGTCGTCGCAGCCTACACGGAGGTCGCGCGGCGCTACCTCACGAGCGCCACCGGCGTGCGTGAGGAGATCCTGCCCCGGGAGCGGCCGTCGCCGGCGCGCGGGCAGGCCCTGTTCCAGGAGAACTGTGCGGGCTGTCATGGCGCGGGCGGGGCGGGCGACGGTCCGGATGCGGCGCACCTCGCGATCACGCCTGCCAACTTCACCGATCGCGCCTTCATGCGTGGCGAAACGCCCCGCGACGCCTTCAACGTCATCATGCTGGGGCGCCAGAAGAGCGGCATGCCGGCGTGGGGTGACTCGCTCTCGCCGCAGCAGGCGTGGGATCTGGTGAGCTACGTCTGGTCGCTCGGCAGGACGCCCGCCGAGGTCGAGGCCGGGCGGCAGGTCTACGGCGCGCGCTGTGCCGGCTGTCACGGCGCCAGCGGCGATCCGGCGACCTCCGGTGCGCCCATCCTCGAGCGCCCGGGCCGCAGCCTGGCGGCGCTGGTCGACGGCGCCGGTCGTGCCGACGCGGACGTGTTCGCGGCCGTCGGCGGAGGCGTCGCGAACACAGCGATGCCCGCATTCGGACAGGTCCTGAGCGACGATCAGCGGTGGGCGGTCGTCGCCTTCGTGCGGACGCTGTCGCTCGAGGGCGCCCCGGGGACGTCCGGCGATCCGATGGAGCCCGATCACGTGGCCGAGCTGGGCGAGGTCCGGCGGGCGGTCGGCGCCGCGCTCGAGGCGCACCGGCGCGGGGACCCGGGCGCGATGGCCTTCGCGACCAACGCCTATCTCCGCTTCGAGCCGCTGGAGAAGCTCCTGGCGGAGAGCGACGCCAGCCGCATCGACCCGCTCGAGCAGGCCTTCGTCGCCTTCCGTACCGCGCTCGGCAACCCCGCGGCCGGCGATGCAGACCTGCGCGGCCGCCAGCTGCAGGATGCCCTGGACGGTGCCGCCCCTCTCCTGCGGCCCCGCGGCGGGCCGGCGGGAGGCGCACCGCTCGAGAGGCGTCTCGCGCTGGTGCTGAGCGCCGGGCTCGTGCTGCTCGCCATGGCCTACGCCATCCGGCTCTACTCGCGGCGTCCGATGACGCCGTGACGAGAATTGTCTTGACGCGAATTCGCTCGACCACGTATCCAACTAAAGGTGGACGTTTGCCGTCCTCGTCCTCCTGGGCGGGGGCCGGAATGCCAGAGCACATCGGGAGAGTGACCATGACGACGTGTTCGAGAATTCGTGACGCGCTGCTCGCGGCCGGGGTTGGTGCCGTTCTGGTCCTGGGCGCTCCCGCCGCGCAGGCCGACGGCAACCTCAACAACGTGAATCACATCATCATCGTGATGCAGGAGAACCACTCCTACGACAACTACTTCGGCGTGCTGGGGTACGTGCCGAACTCGCCGTACCACAACACCAAGAAGCATCGGGGCTGCGCCCCGACCGACACCACCTGCGTCGACGGCCTCAAGTGCAAGGTTCCGGTGAAGACCGGCGTGCTCACCTGCTCCAACAAGAACCCGAGCAACTTCCCGGGGACCGTCAGGTCGTTCCACGAGCCGCGCTTCTGCACCGGCCCGGACCTCGATCACAGCTGGGACGGCAGCCACCAGGAAGGCAACTTCAAGAAGGTCAACAACATGCTGCGGTCGAGCCCGAACAACGGCTTCGTCCGGGTGAGCGCGGAGACGGAAGGAGGGGACCAGATCTTCAACCACGACACGATGGGGTACTACGACGACGGCGACCTTCCCTTCTACTACGACATCGCCAAGAACTTCGCGATCAGCGATCGGTACTTCTGCGCCGTGATCGGCCAGACCTTCCCGAACCGCTCCTACCTGGTCGCCGGCACGTCGTTCGGCCACCTCACGACGAGCGAGGTCTTCCCCCCGTCGGGCGGCTACAAGCCGATCACGGGCACGATCTACGACCGGCTCGAGGCCGCCGGCGTCTCATGGGTCGACTACTACACCGATCTGCCGTACTCCTTGATCTTCCGGCCGGCCGTCTTCACCGAGCATCAGAAGAACATCTCGACCTTCGCCGCCGATGCCGCCGCGGGCACGCTGCCGTCGGTGGCGTTCGTCGACGCCGCGATCCTGGTGGACCAGCCGCTCAACGGATCCAACTACGAGACCGACGAGCATCCCCCCGCGAACATCCGCGCCGGTCAGTACGTGGTCTCCCAGGTCATGACCGCGCTTCGCAACAGCCCGAGCTGGAACGACTCGATCGTCTTCCTGACCTACGACGAGCACGGCGGCTACTACGACCACGTCATGCCGGCCCCGGCGAATCAGGGCGGCGCCGACACACCTGACGGGATCCAGCCGGGACAGTGCGCCGACGCGTCGAGCCTGCCCGCAAGCGCGCAGCCCGGAGGCGGCGTGCAATGCGATCACAGCTCGACCATGGACGCGCCCGGCATCTGCCCCGACTTCTCCCCGACCGGTACCTATCCCGCCGCGTGCTCCAGCTTCGACCAGCTCGGGTTCCGCGTTCCGCTGGTGGCGGTCTCCCCGTTCTCGAAGCCGCACTACGTCTCCCACGTGGTGAACTCCCACACCTCGTTCCTGGCGCTCATCGAGAAGCGGTTTGCCCTGGCGCCGCTGACGGCGAGAGACGCCAACGCCAACGACTTCGAGGACATGTTCGACTTCGACAACTCGCCGTCGCTGAGCATGCCGCTCGCCGTCGCCGCGCCCCTGCCGCGGCAGCCGCCGGCGGTCGTTCCGGGAGACCCCGGCTGCCCGTTCTCGTGATCCGTCAGCGACCGTAGCGCAGGCAGATGGCGGCTTCGGGTGACCGCACCCGGAAGGTGAGGCTCTCGAGCACGTAGAGGTTCACCTTCGCGGCGTCGTGGCTGGTGTAGCCGATCGACAGGTCGCGCCCGACCACCAGCTCGAAATCGCCGCCGCGGGTGCTGAGCACCACCGCGCCGTCGACACCCGGCGCCCACAGCACGTCGCCGTCGAGGACGTGCTTGACGACGTCGAGGACGGGAAAGCCTCCGGGGCCCATCGCCTGCATCAGACCGGTGTAGCACCGGGGACCGAGGGCGATGGCATAGGGTCCGCCGACGCCCGCCATCTTGAGGGTACGCACCGCCTCGGCGACGGTCGACGGATAGGCATGGTAGTTGTCCTCGATCCGGAGCGCCTTGTGCGGCGTGCGCTCGCAGATGCCGGCGATGCCCGCGGCGGTCCAGCCATGGAAGACCGCCCGGTCCTCGGCACGCGCGATCTGGATACATGCCTGGACGAGCGGATCGAAATCCGGATCGACCGCGCCGCGCGCGATGTTGTCGAGCTCGACCCGCGACAGGGCGAACGGCGCGCGCAGCTCGGCCAGCGGCTGCACCTGACGCAGCGCGCCCGTCACCCCCTCGGCCGGCGCGCCCTTGAGCGCATCCACGCGGCCGAGGTTCATGGCGCTCTCGTGCCAGCCCTTGGGGCCCACGAAGTCGACCAGCTTGCGAGCGGCCAGCTCGACGCCGAGCGCCTGGCGCGCCTGGTCGTCGATTTGCTTCCAGGCCGAGTCCGAGATGGGAGCGAGGTCGCGAAGGAGATCGTTCATGCGTGCCTCCGGGTGGCGCTAGCGCTTGAGGCTGCCGATGCCGAGCGAGCCGTCGCCGGCGGACGCGCCGCCGGCCTGTCCGCCGCCCTCGGCGGCGGCCTCGCGGCCGACGATTGACCCCTCGCCGAAGAGGTACGTGTGCAGCACCTCGTTGAACTTCGCGTCGTGCCGCCGCAGCCACTCGAGCGTCATCGCCGCGTGCTCCTTCTCCTCATCCCGATTGTGCGCGAGGATCTTCTTCAGCTCCTCATCGCCCGCCGCGTCGACCCGCTGATCGTACCAGTCGATGGCCTCGAGCTCTTCCCCCAGCGAGGTGATGGCACGGTGACGGTCGACCGTCTCCGGCTTGAGCAGCTTCGCGGCCTCGTGCAGTCCTGCGCTCTGCGGCATTCGTCACTCCTCCCCGATCCCGCGCGTTCTCGTGCAAGCGTGGACGCGAGTCAACCCTGCGGGCGCGGGCCCAGCTCCTCCCGGATCGAGTACAGCTTCTGGCGCGCGTCGACGAGGTAGGCGTCGAGGTTGCGGCGATGATTCGCGAAGATGCCGGCGGGGCTGCCGTCGAGCACGACGAGAGGCTTCGCGCTCGCCGCGGCACCGAGCGAGTCGGCCACCTCCTCGAGCAGCTTGTGGAGCGTCGGGCGGCCTGCCAGGTCGTCGTGATACTCGCGAAGCAGCGCCAGCGACAGATGGTGCATGACGTGGGCCACGCCCTGCGCGTGGTAGAAGTAATCGTCGGTGCGCCAGGGCGGCACGCGGCTGCCGTCGCTCTCGCGATCCTTGAAGAGGTTGGCGTGCGCGTCGCCCAGCATGTCGCCCCAGCTCTGCACGAGGCGGATCAGCTCGATGACCCGCCCGGTGACGGGCTTCGACTTGGGCGGCGTCGTGCGCAGGCCGTCGATGTACCGCCGCAGCGCCGCGACCCCCTCGCGAAACTTGCTCTCGGCGGACGGCCACATGAATCGGTTCTCGTCGTTGCGAAACGCGGTGTCTGCGACGACGAGGTTGGGGTCGTACTCGGTCGACGACACCTTGGTCAGGTGGTCCTTGAGCACGCGGAGGCTCTCGCGCACGGCGAGGATGATGCCACGCTGGCGGTTGGCGTTGTTGTCGGCGAGGACGTCCGGACCCCAGAGCGCGAAGTCGTTCGGCCGCCAGCCGGTGCCGTCACGCAGCTCGTGGTCCATGATCGCCGCCAGGGTGAAGGCATAGATCTCCCCGGGCACGAAGGGACGTTCGGGGGGGTACTCGGCCAGCACGTCGACCGGGAGCCGGTCGTGCGCCTTCTGCGTGAAGTGGAGCACCAGCGGGATCGACAGCCCGAGCGCGAGCAGCACCACGAGCACGACCACGGCGGCGTTCCCTCGCTGCGCGTGGCGAGGCGGCGGCATCGGCGTACGGCTAGCACGCGCCGCCGGTCCGCGGAAGCTGGACCGAGCGGCGGCGCGGGGGAGAAGCGCGTGCGCAAACGACCCGCCGGAATGCGCTGGACCTCCGGCGCGTCCGCTGCTACCGCGGAAGCCGATGGCGCTCGTGCTGCTGGTGCTCGCGGCCCTGCTGGTGGCCATGCCCGCAGGCGCCGGCGACGACTATGGACGGCCCCAGGGCAAGCAGCCCGAAGCCTGGGACCGGCTGAGGGCGATCGACAAATCGATGCAGCACGATGCCGACCACCCCGAGGCAATGGGCGAGGATCCGGGCGATGACGACGAGCCAGGCGACCTCGGCGCGAAGGCGCCCGCACGCCGCGCCGCTCCGGCGGCGCCCGCGCCCCCCGCGGCTCCCGGTCGCATGCCAGCAACCCCAGGGCGTCCGCCTGCGGCGCCGACCCGGCCGAACGGGCTCGAGAACCCGATCGGCAGGAGCCCGCTCGCTCCCGAGCCGCCGCCAGCCGACGAGGACTAGCGACGGGACGTCATGCCGCGGGCGAGCTCTCCGCTCGACGACGAAACGCGACACCTTCTCGTCTACCGCTTCCGGGCGGGGCTCGGGCTCGTCCTCGTCGCCGTCGTGGTCTTCGCGCTGACCGATCCGCAGGTCCATCCGGAAAGCTTCCGGCAACTCTACCGCCTGGATGCCCTGGAGATCGCGGTCGTGCTCGGTGCCTTCTGGCTCGTGGGCATCGCCGCCACGGAGACCCAGGTGATCGTCGTCGCCCTGGTCGCGGTGAGCGTCCTCTGCTGCATCACGGCAGTTGCCGGCGCCGTCGCGCACGACGCCGCCACCGCGCCCCTCCTGCTCCTCGTCCTCACCCTCGGTGCGGCCACGCTTCTTCCCTGGGGTGTCTGGCCGCAGCTCGTTCTCCAGGTCGTGGCGACGCTCGCGATCCTGTGGAGCGTCCATCGGGTGCACGGCCTCGAGTCGGCGTCCTCGCTTCCCGTTGCGGTGATCGTGGGTGGCGTGGTCGCGCTGTACGCGGCGGGCGACTCGGCGCGCTACCATCGCGAGCGGCGCCGGGCGGAGAAGGCCGAAGCGGAGGTGCGAGCCCGCAAGCACCAGGCCGAGCTGGCGCACGCCGCCCGGCTCAGCACGCTCGGCGGCATGGCTGCCGGACTGGCGCACGAGATCAACCAGCCGCTGGCAGCGATCGTCAGCTACGCGCGGGGAAGTGCCCGGCGGCTGCGAGGCGGCGACCTCCAGCCCGATGCGTTGCTGGAGATCGTCGAGTCGATCGCTGCGCAGGCGGTGCGAGCCGGGGCCGTGTTACGCCGCATTCGCGACTTCGTCCGCCACCACGAGCTGCCCCGCGAACGCATCGATCTCACCAACCTCGTGCGAGAGGCGGTGCGCTTCGCCGAGGTCGAGGCCCGGCAGCTCGGGATCGCGTTGCGCGTCGAACCCTCCGCGGCGCCGCTCGAGGTCGAGGTGGACGTGGTACAGATAGAGCAGGTGATCCTGAACCTGGTGCGCAACGCCTTCGAGGCGACCACGGGCCGGCTGGACGGCACGCGCACGGTCACCATCTGCAGCCTGCGATCGGCGAGAGGCGCCGAGGTGACCGTCAGCGACACCGGATCGGGTGTGCCGGCGGACACGGCGGGGCGGCTCTTCGAGCCCTTCTTCACGACGAAGGGCGACGGCCTGGGCCTGGGCCTGTCGATCAGCCGCTCGATCGTCGAAGCACACGGCGGGACGCTGTGGGCGGTGCCCAACGCCCCCCGGGGGATGACGTTCCACATGGAGCTGCCGGGTCCTCGCGGCGCTCCGGGCGTGGCGGCCTGAGGTCAGGCGACGGCGAGCGCGGGGGAGGTGGTGGTGCCGCCGAGGTTGAAGCGGGCGCCGGCGAAGTTGCCGCACAGGCGCACCGTTCCGGAGTTGACCAGGTAAATGACCGTGGCGAGCACCTCGGCTTCGCTCTCCGCGTACTCGTTGACTACGTTCACGAGGTCCAACAGGGTGGTCCGAGTTCTCATTGCCTCATCCTCCCTTAGCGCCGTTTCGGCTGCTTCTTCTCGCAAGGACGATGCCATCTCCCGGCTTGGGTCATTCTCAGGCCCATCGAGGGTCGGGCGCGTTCTGGGTGTCTCCCGGAGGGGACAGTGGGTAGAATTGTCGCCATCAGTGGTTGACACCTACCGGCCGGGATCCGGGCCCGGCTGACCGTCGCGATGCTGGTCGTCACCCGAAGCAATCGCCTCGAGATGCTCGCGGACCGGCTGGTCGAGGGCCTTCGCGAGGCCCCCCCGCCGCCGCTCACCCCCGAGATCGTGGTGGTGCAGAGCAACGGCATGGCGCGCTGGCTCACCCTGTGCCTCGCCCGCGGCCTCGGCCTGAGCGCCAACGTCCGCTTCCTGCTGCCCGCGACCCACCTCTGGGAGATATTCCGGCTGCTCCTCGACGACGTGCCCGAGGCCTCGCCGCTCGAGCCGGCAGTCTCCGTCTGGCATCTGGTGTCGATCCTCGAAGCACTCGAGGAGACACCCCGTTTCGCGCCGCTACACGCCTACCGGGAGGGGACGGACGAGCGCGGCCGCTACGAGCTGGCGGCGCGACTCGCCGATCTGTTCGACCAGTACCTGGTCTACCGTCCCGGCTGGATCGCGCGCTGGGATGCGGGCGAGGACGACGGCTGGCAGGCCGAGCTGTGGCGCCGCCTGGCCCGCCGGACGGCGGCGCCTCATCGCGCGCGGGTCCAGGCCGCAGCGATGCGTGCCCTCGCGACGGGAGCGATCCGGGGGCAATTGCCCCGGCGGCTGGCGCTCTTCGGCATTCCGACCCTGCCGCCGGCGTACCTCGACGCCTTCCGGCGGCTCGCCGACCACGTCGAGGTGAACCTCTTCGTGCTCGACCCGTGCAGCGAGTACTGGGCGGATCTGATCGCGGAGCGGGATCTGCCGCGGCGTGCGGGGCGGGCCGACGCGCGCGCGCTGCACCTCGAGACCGGCCCGCCGTTGCTCTCGTCGCTCGGGAAGCAGGGGCGGGACTTCCTGGATCTGGTGCTGGAGAGCGAGCCGCACCGGGACGACGCGGCATTCGCCTCACCCGGAGACGGCTGCCTGCTGTACACCCTCCAGTCGGACATGCTGACGCTGCGCAGGCGCGAGGGACGCCTCCCCGTCCGACCCGACGATCGGTCGCTCCAGGTCCACGTCTGTCACGGGCCCGTGCGCGAGCTCGAGGTGCTGCACGACCAGCTGCTCGGACTCTTCGAACGCCATCCCGACCTGACCCCCGCGGACGTCGTCGTGATGACGCCGGACATCGCGGCGTACGCACCGGCGATCGAAGCGGTCTTCGGGGGTGCGCCGCTCGACCGTCGCATCCCGTTCACCATCGCCGACCGCGGCCTGCGTGCCGAGAGCACGCTGGTGGCCGCATTCCTCGAGCTGCTGGCGCTGCCCGGCAGCCGCTACGACGCGGGCCGGCTCCTGGCCTTGCTCGAGACGCCGGCGGTGTACCGTCGCTTCGGCTTCGCGGCCGCCGATCTCGATCTGGCGCGGCGGCTGGTGGCCGGGAGCGGCATCCGCTGGGGTGTCGACGCCGCCGCGCGCGCCCGCGCCGGGCTCCCGGGCACCCCCGAGCACACCTGGCGCTTCGGCCTCGACCGGCTGCTGCTCGGCTTCGCGCTGGCGAGCGGCGAGCGGCGGCTGATCGGCGAGGTGCTGCCGTACGACGCCGTCGAGGGCAGCGAGGCGCAGGTGCTCGGTCGCCTCGCGGGCTTCGTCGAGGCGGCGGCCGCGCTCGCCGAGACGCTCTCCGCGCCGCGGGCGGTGCCGGCGTGGTGTGCGACCCTGGCCGACGTGCTGGAGCGCTTCCTCGACCCCGACGACGCCGACGCCGAGGCGGCGCAGGCGGTGCGCGGCGCGCTCGACCGCGTGGCCGACGATGCGACCCGGGCGGGCTTCGAGGCCGTCATCCCGCTCGACCTCGTCCGGGCCCTGCTGCACGCGGAGCTCGAACGTCCGGCGCCGAGGGGCCGCTTTCTCGCCGGCGGGGTCACCTGCTGCGCGCTGGTGCCGATGCGCAGCCTGCCGTTCGAGGTCGTCTGCCTGGTCGGGATGAACGACGGCAGCTTCCCGCGCTCGCGCCCGCCGCTCTCCTTCGACCTGATGGCCGCGCATCCCGAGCGCGGGGACCGCTCGCGGCGCGACGACGACCGCTATCTCTTCCTGGAGGCGCTGCTGTCCGCGCGCCGCTGTCTCTACCTGAGCTACGTCGGACGCAGCATCCGCGACAACGCGCCGATCCCGCCCTCGGTCGTGGTCAGCGAGCTGCTCGATGCCGTGCAACGCGGCTTCGACGGCGCGGACGTGGTGACCGAGCACCCGCTGCAGCCGTTCAGCCCGCGCTACTTCGCGAGCCCGCCCGAGCGCGGGCTGCTGAGCTACTCGGCGGAGCTGTGCCGGGCGAGCCAGGTGCGCCTCGGCGAGCCCGTGGCGGTGCGGCGGCTCCTCGAGGCACGGCTGCCCGACGCCCCCGAGTGGCGCCGGGTCACCCTGCGCGACTTCCTCGACTTCTACGCCAATCCCACCGCCTTTCTCCTGCGCCGGCGGTTGCGGCTCCGGCTGGAGAAGGCGGCCGCGCCGGTCGAGAGCCGCGAGCCCTTCGTCCTGGGTGCCCTCGACGTGTACCGGCTGCGGAGCGAGCTCCTCGCCCTGCACTCCGAGGAGCACGACCTGGGCGAGGTCCTGCCGCTGGTGCGGGCGCGCGGGCTCCTGCCGCACGGGAGGGTGGGAGAGGTCGAGCTCGCCCGCCAGCGCGCCGTGGTCGAGGACTTCGCCGCGCGCCTGGCCGCGATCGCTCCGGGCGAGGCGCTGGCGCCGCTGCCGGTCGATCTCACGCTCGGCCCGATCGTGCTCGAGGGGACGCTGCACGGGGTGGCCCGTCACGGCCTCGTCGACTATCGCCTGGCCAAGGCGAAGCCGCGCGACCAGCTTCTCCTGTGGATCCGCCATCTGGTGATGCACCTGGTGGGGCCTCCCGAGGCTGCGCGGCGGAGCGTGTGGCTCGGGAACGATCGGGCCCTCGCCTTCGGAGCCGTCGACGACGCGCTCGTGGAGCTCACCCGGCTCGGGGCGCTCTTCCACGAGGGCATGCACCGCCTGCTGCCGCTCTTTCCGGCCACCTCGCTCAGATGGGTCGAGGAGGACCGCATGAAGCTGATCCGCGCGCGCGAGACCTGGGAGGGGACCGACTTCGTCGACGGCGAGGCCGACGAGCCGCACCTGACGTTCGCCTGGCGCGAGCAGGATCCGTTCGACGCCGAGTTCGAGACCCTCGCGCAGCAGGTCATGGGGCCGCTGGTGGCGCACCGGAGCGAGGAGAGCGCGTGACCGCGACCGGCGTTCCGCGACCGCTCGACCTGCTCTCGGTGCCGTTGCGGGGCATGCAGGTGATCGAAGCCAGCGCGGGCACGGGCAAGACGCACACCATCACGCGGCTCTTCCTCCGCCTGGTGCTGGAAGCCGGGATCCCCGTGGAGCGCATCCTCGTCGTCACCTACACGGTGGCCGCCACCGAGGAGCTGCGCGAGCGCATCCGCGCCCTCCTCGGCGCGGCCCTCGCGGCGCTGCGCGGCAACCAGGGGATCGACCCGCTGGTGGAAGAGCTCGCGGCACGCGTCTCGCACCGGGACGAGGCCGTACGCCGCGTGCAGCACTCGCTGTGGAACTTCGATCAGGCGGGCATCCACACCATCCACGGTTTCTGCCAGCGCGTGCTCGTCGACAGCGCCTTCGAGAGCGGCCTGCCGTTCGCCTGCGAGCTCCTGCCCGACGTGAGCGACCTCCTCCAGGAGATCGTGGACGACTTCTGGCGGGCGCGGCTGGTCGAGGCCCCGACGCTGTTCGTGCAGCACCTGCTCGACCGTCGGGCGAGTCCCGAGCTCCTCGCGGCCGCGGTGAGCCCGCACCTCGGCCGTCCGGATCTGCATCTCGTCTTCCCGGATGCGGTGCCGGACGAGGCGGCGCGCTACGAAGCCTGTCGCGCGGCGTGGGGCACGCTCCGGGCGCAATGGCCGGCGGCGCGCTCCGCGGTCGAGGCGCTGCTGCTCGATCCCGGCTTGAAGCGCAATCAGTACCCGCTCGAATCCGTCCCCACCTGGTTGCGGCGCATGGACGGCTACCTGCGCGCCGACCTTCCCGGGCTGCGGCCGTTCGCGCAGCTCCAGAAGCTCACCGCCGGGGTGGTCGGGCGCGCGTGGAAGAAGGGCGCGACCCCGCGCACGCACGCCGCGCTCGATGCGTGCGAGGCGTTCGCGCGGGCGCTCGAGCGTGCCGTCGAGGCCGCCGAGGTGCGCCTCAAGCGCCTCAAGGCGGAGCTCCTGCTCGCTGCCCGCCGCACGCTCGAGGTGCGCAAGCGCCGCGACCGTCTGCGCTCGTACGACGACCTGCTGCTCGGGCTGCGGCGCGCGCTCGAGGGTGCCGGCGGCGACGCGCTCGCCGAGCGGCTCCGCACGCGCTGGGCGGCCGCGCTGGTGGACGAGTTCCAGGACACCGACCCGGCACAGTACGAGATCGTGCGGCGCGTCTGGAGCCACGCCTCCCAGCCCGTCTTCCTGGTCGGCGATCCGAAGCAGGCCATCTATCGCTTCCGCGGCGCCGACGTCTACGCGTATCTCGCCGCCCGCGCCCACGCCGACGCGAGCCACGTGCTCGACGTCAACTGGCGCTCGGATCCCGGCCTCGTTGCCGCCGTCAACGCGGTCTTCGGGCGCGCGCGCAGGCCCTTCGTGCTGGACGCCATCCCGTTCTTTGCCGCACGCCCCGCGGCGACGCCGCGCCAGGAGCTGGTGCTGGCGGGCGAGCCGCCAGAGCCGTTCCGGGTGTGGCTCCTCGACCGCGGCGGGGCGACCACCTTCATGCCGAAGAACGAGACCTCGCGGCGTGCCGCATCGGCGACGGCCGCGGAGATCGCGCGCCTGCTCCGGCTCGCCGACGACGGGGGCGCCCGCCTCGGCGACCGTGCGCTCGCCGGCGGGGACATCGCCGTGCTCGTCCGCAATCACCGCCAGGGCCGGCTCGTGCGGGACGCGCTCGCCCGGCTCGGCGTGCCCAGCGTGCAGCAGGCCGAGGACAGCGTGTTCGCGAGCCGGGAGGCGGACCAGCTGCGCCGCGTGCTGCTGGCCGTGGCCGAGCCGGGCCGCGACGACATCCTGCGCGCCGCGCTCGGCACCGAGCTCCTCGGCGTGTCGGGCGAGGAGCTGGTGCGCCTGCTCGGGGTCGAGGCGGAGTGGACGGAGCGGGTGGAGTCCTTTCACGACTACCATCGCCTGTGGCGCGAGCACGGCTTCGCCCGCATGTTCCGCGGTCTCGTCACGGCGGAGCGCATCGCGCCGCGACTGCTCGCCCTCGCCGACGGCGAGCGGCGGCTCACCAACCTGCTGCACCTCGGCGAGCTGCTGGCCGACGAGGCCGCGCGGCAGCCGCGCGGCCTCGAGGGGCTCGCGCAGTGGATGGCGTCGCGCGCGGCCGATCCCCATCCCGAGAGCGAGGAGCAGCAGCTCCGGCTCGAGAGCGACGAGCACGTGGTGAAGATCGTCACCATCCACAAGAGCAAGGGGCTCCAGTACCCCATCGTGTTCTGCCCCTTCGTGTGGGATGGCCGGCTGTTCGCGGAGCGCGACCCCGACGTCGCCTGTCACGACGCGACCGCGGACGACCGAGCGACGCTCGAGGTCGAGGCGAGCCCGCGGAGCCCCCTCCGGGTCCAGGCCTGCCGCGAGGAGCTGGCCGAGGGCCTGCGTCTGCTCTACGTGGCGCTGACGCGCGCCCAGCACCGCTGCACGGTGGTGTGGGGTGCGGCAGGCGACTCCGCGACCTCGGCGCTGTTCTGGCTGCTGCACGCACCGGACGGAACGGAGCAGCCCGTGCCGTTGCGCGCGTGCCTGAAGGGCATGGACGACGCGGCGCTGCGAGGACACCTGGATGCGCTGATCGCGCGCAGCGCGGGCAGCATCCGGGTCGATCCCCTGCCGTCGGGTCGAGGCGAGCGCCACCGCCCGCGCGCGGCGGATGCCGCTTCGCTCGAGGCGCGCGCGCTGCTGCGGCCGGTGCCGGCAGGGTGGGGGCTGGCGAGCTTCTCGGCGCTCGCCGGCGAGCGCAGCGCGGAGGGGCCCGATCACGATGCCGGCGTCGCGCCCGCGCCCACCGACGAGGCGCCCGCCGAGCGGAGCGGATTCACCTTCCCGAGCGGCGCCCGCGCCGGCAGCTGCCTGCACGCCATCCTGGAGCGCCTCGACTTCGCCGACGCGGACGTCGCGCGGCGCCGCGAGACGATCGCGCGCGAGCTGCGCCGCTTCGGCTTCGCCGCCGACTGGCTGCCGGCCGTCGAGGCGGTGATCGGCCGCGTCCTCGCGACCCCGCTCGACGAAGCCGGGCGCCTGCGCCTCGCCAACCTCCCCCGCGAGCGGCGGCTCGACGAGCTCGAGTTCGCCTATCCCCTGGCACGCTTCGACGTCGCCGGGCTGAGCGCGCTGCTTCGCGAGCAGCGCTTCACCGACGGGCCGCTCGGCGACGTGCTCGGCGCGCTCGGCTTCGCACCCGTCACCGGGTTCATGCGTGGCTTCATCGACCTCGTGTTCGAGGCGGACGGACGCTACTGGCTCGCCGACTACAAGTCGAACTGGCTCGGGCCGGCGCTCGACGACTATGCCGCCGCGCGGCTGCCGGCGGTGATGGCGCGCGAGACCTACTGGCTGCAGTACCTGATCTACACGGTGGTGCTGCACCGCCTGCTCCGGCAGCGGCTTCCCGGATACGACTACGACGTCCACGTGGGCGGCGTCCTCTACCTCTTCCTGCGCGGCATGGACCCGGCGCGCGGCGTGGCGTGCGGTGTCTTCCACGACCGTCCGGCGCGCGCCCTCGTGGAAGCGCTCGATCGCTGGATCGGGGAGGCACCATGACGGTGGTGGCGCAGCTCGCCGCGCTCCGCGACGCGGGCCATCTCACCGACCTCGACGTCCATCTCGCCGATCTCCTCGCCCGCCTCTCGGGCGGCGAGGTGCCGGAGCTCTCCCTCGCCGCCGCGCTCGTGAGTCACCGGACGGGCGAGGGCCACGTGTGCGCCGACCTGACGGCGGCCGCCGGCCGGCCGCTCGTCGACGCGGCCGCCGATGCGCCGGTCGCGCCGGATCTCGCGTCCTGGACGGCGGCCTTGCGGGCGACGCCGGTGGTCGGCACCGCGGAGGACGACACCCCGCTCGTGCTCGATGCGGCGGGACGCCTCTACCTCCGGCGCTACTGGGCCTACGAACGCACGCTGGCCGACGACCTCGCGGCGCGCGCGGTCGCGCAGCCCGCCGACGTCGACGAGGCACGGCTCCGCGCGGCGGCGGCGACCGTGCTCCCGCGCGCCCCCGGCGCCGCCGGCACCGACTGGCAGCGCGTCGCCGCCGTCACCGCCGTCCTGCGGCGGCTGTGCGTCATCTCGGGCGGCCCCGGGACCGGCAAGACCAGCACCGTGGTGCGGCTCCTCGGCCTGCTCGCCGCGGCCGCGCGGGCGCCGTCGCGGGTCGTCCTCGCCGCGCCGACCGGCAAGGCGGCCGCGCGCCTCCAGGCGGCGGTGCGCGCCGGCCGTGCCGCCCTCCCGCTGCCCGACGACCTCCAGTCGGCGATCCCGGACCAGGCGTCCACGGTGCATCGCCTGCTCGGCGCGCGCCTGGACTCGCCCGCGGTGAGCCACGACGCGCGCAACCCGCTCGCGGCCGATCTGGTCGTCGTCGACGAGGCGTCGATGGTGGACCTCGCGCTCATGGCGAAGCTGGTGCGGGCGCTGCGGCCGGAGGCGCGGCTCGTGCTGCTCGGCGACAAGGACCAGCTGGCATCGGTCGAGGCGGGAGCCGTGCTGGGCGACGTGTGCGGCCCGGCGCCCGGATTCTCGCCGGAGTTCGCCGCCCGCGTCGCGCGCGTCACCGGGGAGTCGCTGCCGCCCGACGCTGGCGGCGGCGCGTCAGCACTGCGTGACGCGGTCGTGCTGCTGCGCGACAGCCGGCGCTTCCCGGCGTCGAGCGGCATCGCCCGTCTCGCCGGCGCGGTGAACCGTGGCGACGCCGAGGGTGCGCTCGCGGTGCTCGCCGCCGGTCACGACGACGTGGGGTGGCGGCCACTCGGAACGGGCGGCTGGCGGAACGCCTTCGTCGCCACCGCCGTGGAGGGCTTCGCCCCGTATCTCGAGCGCGTCCGCGCGGGTGCCGCCGCCGAAGCGGTGTTCGCCGCCTTCGCCGGCTTCCGCGTCCTGTGTGCCCATCGCCAGGGAGCCGCCGGGGTCGAGCGCGTGAACCGCCTCCTCGAGGACGCCCTCGCGACGCACCGTCTGATCCGGCCGCGCGGCCCATGGTATCCGGGCCGCCCGGTGATGGTCACCCGGAACGACTACGCGCTCCGCATCTTCAACGGTGACGTCGGCATCGTCCATCCCGATCCCGACGCCCCTGGCGGCGTCCAGGTGGTCTTCGAGGGACCGGACGGCTCGCCACGGCCGGTGGCGCCGGCGCGGCTGCCGTCCCACGAGACCGTCTTCGCCATGACCGTTCACAAGAGCCAGGGCTCCGAGTTCGACCGCGTGCTCCTGCTGCTGCCGCCCGAGCCGTCCCGCGTGGTGACCCGCGAGCTGCTCTACACCGCGATCACCCGGGCACGGACCCGGGTCGACGTGTGGGCGAGCGAAGCGGCGCTGCGGGCGGCGGTCGCGAGGCGCATCGAGCGTTCGTCGGGGCTGCGCGACGCGCTCTGGGGCTGATCGCCGCTCGCCGCGCCCGACTTGCGTGTCGTGTTTGCGCCGCCTACTGCCCACTCGGCCGGCCGCGAATTCGGTAGCTGAAGCTCTTCTCGGCGCTGACCTGAGGAATGAAGACGGTCGCCTGCCAGTTATCATTGATCTTGGCGGTGTCCGGCAACAGGTTCCTGACCTGAACCGTCTCGTGCAGGAGATCCAACGACTGCCCGACCGGTACGACGACCTCCGCTCCCGCGGGAAGCTGCAGGACGTGCGTGCACGTCTCGTCGGGCTTGCATTGCGGGCAGGGCGGGTTCTGCCCCGTCGCCTCACACCCCGCGTCGTTCGTGCAGCGCACCGTGAACGTCTGCGAGCAGTGAGATTGGGTGAGGCAGATCTCGCCCGGGCTGCACGTGCTGCACCTCGCGAGGCTGCAGTCGCTGTTGGACTGACACGGCTGGCTCGTCGTCTGCGAGCAATGCAGCAGGTCGAACTGTGTCGTCTTGGTGTCCTTGACTCCGCCCACGTTGAGCGACGCCACGCAGCTGAGAACGTCTGCTCCCCGCAGCAGGAAGTTGCACGGCGGGAGTCCTCCCTCCGCGTGGCTCGCGTTCCGCAGTCGGACCGTGAGGTCGATCGTGCTCGCTCCAGGATTCGCCGGATCGTACGTGCTCCGCTTGGGGGACGGGATGACCTGTAGCTTGGGGTTGGCCGCACAGGTGCCGGTTCGGACCGTGATCTTGTCGCACAGGGAACTGCCGTCCACGTAGCGCACCTCGACGGTCGGGAACGAGCGGCCGGCGCTCAGCAGGTCGAGCTCGTCGCAGGCGTCGAACTGCGGGAACTGGCCGCAGCTGTTGGCCTCGGACGTCTTCACCGATCCCTCTCCGTCGAAGAAGAACGTGCGGATGCCCTGGGGCGGCGCTGGATTCGGCTGCTGGATGATCTGGGCAGCTTCGATCGTCGCCGCGGACACGTCCACCCCGTTCGGCTTGCCGATTCCGTCCTCGAACTTTCCCTGCACGTCCAGTACGGAGATCGTGACTTCTCCATTGTGACCCCAGCCGATCCCGATCGTGGCACGCCCGAGCTTTCGTTTGCCGGCGGTCACCTGGAGCTTCACTTTGGTTGTCCCTCCACCGAACCGCTTCGACGTTTTGCTGGGGAGGACGTCGCAGGTCGGCGCCGCGAAGAACACCGTCGGCTCGTTGTAGAACCGCTGCTTGTCCTGGGTCAGGACGCACGCGTTGCCGAACTCGGCGCACATGCCCGAGATCGTGGGGACTTCCCCGCCTGGCCCGAGGTCGAGATCCGCCCCGAGCAGACCCTGCGCGCTGGAAGAGAGCGACCAGCGGTACACGAGGGGAACGCCTGCGGGTGCGTCCTGCACCGTTGCACGCAGCCTTGCGACGTAGAACGGGAGCATCGAGTCGTCGGTGATGGCGTGCAGCATCGAGCAGTCGGGGTTGGCGTTCTGGGAATAGAGCAGCTCGTTGCGGGACGCCGACGCGCTCACGGCCGCATGGCCGTATCCGACCGTAGCCCCGAGCGTGAGGACGGTCGCCAGCGTGATCGCCAGGGCCGTTTTCATCCCACCGCCTCCTCCCGCGTCACACGGCACGATGGAGCCGAATTTCCCTCCACGAGGACAACCGAGCGCCCCTTCCCCATTTTGGGATTGACCGGCGGGAAGGGTTCGGTAAGTCATCTGTCTCAGGATGGGAATGTCACGAAGGGCGCAGATCCTTGGTTTCCTGCTGGTTCTTCTGGGTCTCTCTGCGGCTCGATCTGGTCCTGCCCTCGCCGGCGCGCCCTCTTTGCTGCTCGCCTCCGACGCCAGCTGGGACGCCTTCTCCGGCGACCCCACCATCCCCGGCGCGGTGTTTCTCGGAAAGGCGCAGCCCGTGTGCCTGAACGCGACCACGCCCGCAGGCTGCCCTGCGGGTGCCGTCCTCTATGGCGACCCGGCGACCATCGCGTGGACAGCCGACCTCTCCACGATTCCCGGGGCCGTCTGGGTCTGGGCCCCGGGCGTGACCGGCGCGACGACCCCGGCGGATCTCGCCCAGGTGTTCCTCACGAAGACGATCACGCTCCCGGCAATTCCCCTCTCGGCCTCCATCTCGGTGGCAGCAGACGACTTCGCGGAGGTCGTGGTGAACGGCGTGCCGGTGGGCGCGACCGGCAGCGTCACCGATCCCGCTCTCGCCGCTGCTGCGAGCTCGACGCTCACCACCTTCGACATCACCTCGCGATTGCTCGTGGGTGACAATCGAATCGTCATCCAGGGGATCAACGGCCCGGCGAGCTTCGCGTGCGGGCTGGGGCCGTGTAGCTACCAGCAGAATCCGGCCGGCGTGGTCTTCGGCGGTCTCATCAGCTCCGACCGACCGCCGCTCTGCGACCAGGCCTTCGCGGTCCCGGGCAACGCCTGGCCTCCCAACCACAAGCCCGTCACGGTCACCGTGGCAGACGTCACCGACCCCGACGGCGACCCGGTCGCGATCACCATAGACGCCATCCGCCAGGACGAGCCGGTCGATGACGGCAGCTGCTCCGGCGCCGGCGGCATCGGCACCGATCACGCCACCGTGCCCGTGGAGCGCAGCGGCCAGGGGGACGGACGCGTGTATCACTTCTTTTTCCGAGCCGAGGATCCCTCCGGTGGCGCCTGCACGGGCGACGTGACGCTCTGCGTTCCGCATGATCAGGGTCACGGAGGGGGCTGCGGCGACGGGGGACCGCTGTTCGACTCGGTGGGTTTTTGCGGGGTACCCCCTCCCGTGCCCTGCGCGGCGTGTGACGACGGTGATCCGTGCACCGTCGACGTCTGCACGCCCACAGGATGCGCTCACTCGCCGGTCTCGTGCGACGACGGCGTTGCCTGCACCGTGGACACGTGCCTGGCCGGGATCTGCCAGCATGTGCCGGCGACCGGCTTCGACGACTGCCGTTGCAAGTTCGACGAGCTGCCCCCGCCGGAGGCGGACTGCTTCGACCGCCTGCCGGGCAACCTCCGCGCCCTCCTCGAGGGGACCGCCCAACTGGTCGCCCGTGCGCCAGGCCGCGACGACCCTCATGCGGCGCGCCCCATGGTCAGGCGGGCACTTCGGCATCTCGCTAGGGCGTCTCGTCTGCTGCAGCGGGCACGCAGCAAGGACATCGCGACGGCGTGCCTCGAGGACGTGAGGAGTCGGATCCGCAGCGCCCGCCTGGCTGCGCGCGGCTGGCTCTCAGCGCGATAGCTGCCGAGCAACTCGGCATCTCATGCGGGAGCGCCGACGCTCCGCCCGGTCGGGTGGTTCATTGCGGTGGAGCAGTGCGGGGGTCGAACGTTGGCGGAGCGCCGGGGTCGTACGTTGGCTCAGTGCCGGGGTAGCCTGATGGAGGCTGGTTGGCATCGAAGGGAGGATTCGGGTTGAGGAGGACGCCCGGGATACGCGGGCGCGTCACCTCGGCCGGCTCCCACTTGGTCTTCATCTCGTCCCAGGTGAGCGGGCCGCGATCTGCCGGTGTGGCCAGCTCCGTGCCCGGCGGGAGCGGGGCCACCAGGTGCGGCGTCACGATGACCATCAGCTCGGTCATCGAGTCGCTGTAAGTCGTGTCCCGGAAGACGTAGCCGATGGCGGGGATGTTCATCAGGTAGGGGATGCCGCGCACGCTCTCGGTCCGATCGTTCTGCAGGAGGCCTCCGACGACGAGGGTCTCACCGTTGCGCAGCCTGGCGCTGGTGGACGCCCGGCGGGTGACGAAGCTCGGGACCCCCTCGACCTCGTTCGTGAAGTCGGGCCGGCTCACCTCCGGGGTGACGGTCAGGATGATGTCGCCCTCGTCGGTGAGACGCGGCACGAAGTTGACCAGGGTGCCGAAAGGCTTGAACTGAACGTCTGCGGCGAAGCCCGACACGATCCGGATCGGGATCTCGCCGCCTACCTGGAAGACGGCGTTCTGCCCGCTCATGGCCAGGATCTTGGGTTGGGCGAGCACGGTCGCCAGCCCCTCGCTCTGCAGCAGCTTGATGAAGGCCGTGAGATCCGTCTTCGGCAGTTGGAAGACATACTGCGGCGCGGTGCTGTTGAGGTTGAGAGGCAGGAGCGGCTGGGTGATCTGCGGTGGAACGGTCTGGCCCAGGATCGGGGCGGCGCCGCCGCCCAGGAAGAAGGCGGTCACGAACGTGGTCCCGATCCTCCGGAAGTCGATGCCGTGCTCTTCCATCGCCGTCCGGTTGAGCTCGGCCACCGTGACCTCGAGCATCACCTGCTGGGTCGAGAAGTCGGCGACGAAGAGGCTGTGGACCTGGGGCTGGCCGGCGCCCGATTCCCACACCGTGAGGGTCGTCTCGCCGTAGTACGGTTCCGGCGTGAACGTCTTGTTGGACACCGTGGCCAAGCGCAGCGCCGTGACCATGGGACCTTCCTGGCCTCCCTCGCGCTTCGGCAGCTGCTTTGCGTTGACCATGATCGTGCGGGGACCGAGCACGACGACGCCCGCGATGTCGGGGTTCCCGATCGATACGCGTTGCACGGGACTCCGGAACTGGATGATCCGGCTCTTCCCGCTCCGGATCCAGAGTGGATCTCCCGGGCCGAGCATGGTCTCGGCGGGAGCTGGCCTGGGCTCGTATCCGGGCGGCACCCTCTGTGCCTCGACGCCGTCGGTCACCGCATGACCCGCGGTCCATTCGATGAGCCTCTTCTCGAACCCCGGGTGAGGCTGGGGCGGCGCCGGCGTGATGGCGCAGGCCCAGAGCAGCGTGACCCCGACGAGTGCACCCGTGCGGGTGACTTGCCGACGGAGCACATCCATCCCATTCCCCTCCTCACCCCGTGTCCGTGGACGACAGGGTTTCTAACCCGCGGCGTCGGCTGGCTATGACCTCCGGGCCCGATCCGTCCCAGCGCCGATCAGAAGAGCTCCTGTCGCGTCACCTGGTCCCCGAGCAGCACTTCCACCGAGTACCTGGGGCGCCGCCTCGGCGGGCTCGGCGCTGGTGCCCGCGGCGGCGCCGCCGGAGGGGCGACCGTGCGCGCCGGGCTCTCGAAGAGGGCGGCCGTCGAGAGACCGGGCGTGCCCACCACCTGATCGTCGCTGTAGTTCCGGAGTGCGAGTCGCACCGGCTCGTAGCGCGTCGCGAGCGTGAGCTTCTCGGCGTCTGCGGGCGAGACGAGCAAGGTGACGGTGGGGACCTCGACCGGCTTCTCCTGGGTTTGCGTGATGCTCTTCCCGATCGCGAGCACGCGAATACCCTGCAGGATCAGTTTGCTCCGCTGCCCCTGGTTGCCCTCGGCATCGGCGGCGCCGGCGACGAGCACATCCACCCGGCTGTTCGGTGTGATGAAGCCGCTGACGCCGGTGACGTCGTCGACCCGCACCGACATCGCCCGCATGCCGTCCGGGATCATCAGGGGCAGTACCTCCGCGCCCTGACCCAGCAGCTGTGACTGGCTGAGGGGCTGATTCTTCTCGATCGTGACCCGCGCGACCGAATTGACGACGGTTTTCGGATCGGTGATCGCCCCGTCCGGCACGATCTTTTCGGGCCATGCGGCGACCTTCACCTGCTGCTCCCCGATACGGGACCCGACGGGAATGGTGTCGCTCGCAACGACGACGTCGACGGTGGCGGGTGCGGCCTGGTGCGTCGACTCGATCTCGCTGCGCAGAGCACGCAGTTGTCGGTAGACCAGTGCGGAGACGAGAGCGCCGATGACGATCGCCAGCAGCAGCAGGTTCCCGGGTTTCCGCATCACCTACTCCTCGCGAGATCACCTGCCGCCGCCCTCGACGCGTCCGAGTCGAGCGAACGATCGCGGCGTGCGTGCTGCCTCTTCGCGATCAGGCGTCCTTCGGCGATCACCATGGGCGGCCGATGTCCGCGTAGAAAACTGGCTCCGGCTAACACGACGCCATCGGGGACGCAATCGACGACCCGCACGGCCTACCTCCTGCGGACCCGCTCGCTGCGCTCGCAGCGGTAGCGGAGGAGCGGACCGAGGACGGTCGATGATTGGCCGCCCTGCTTCTTCGACGTTTCCACCGCCAGGTCATTGGCCTCCTGTCGCCGGCCCTCCTCGCAGAGCCACGCGGTGTCGTACTCGCGCATCTTCTTCCAGTCCGCCAGGGGCGGATTGGCGAGGTCCGGCGTCCGGTTGAAGAGGAGCATCCAGCCCCCGAGCAGGATGACGGTACCGGTGGCCCGCATCACGCCGCGGCGCGGAGGAGCATGTGGGGCCGGAGGCGGGATCAGGGCTCGACCTCGACCGCGAACACGTCCGGTCCATGCCGAACGTAGACGGCCTCGCGCAGGATGAGCTGCACCTCGACCCCGCTCGCGGATTCGCCCTGGCGCAAGGTCACTGCTGGCGCTCCGCCGATCGTGAGGGTTGCGGTCCGCTTCTCGGGGAGCGTTGCAAAGCCGATCGATCGCACGCGTACGGCGGGCTCGCTCTCGGCTACCGGGGACGGGACGCCCGGAGCAACGGCGACGGCGCCGGCCGCCGGACCGGCAGCAGCCGCCTCGGGCGCAGCCGCCGGAGCCGATCCCGTGACCGTCGCTCCCGCAGCGACACCCGGTGAGGCGACTACGGGCGGGACGACCGGCCGTCGGCGCTCGACCCGTGCTCGCGGGGGCTCGCTGCTTCCGCCAACCGGAACGCTCGCGGGCCCGGCGGCCTGCTCGCGTGTCGACACCGCTCCCCGGGGAGACGCAGGTGGGTCGAGCCGCGCAGGCACGGGCGTGTCGAATGCCCGACGAGCCAGCAGCGCACCCGCCGCGACCACCATCCCGACACCGAGGATGGCCCACCGACGCAGCCGCCACCCGTGGCGGTCCCGCCAGGTGATCAAGTTCCCACCGGCTGCGGCGAGCCGCGGCTCCCGAGCCTGCAGGGCCTCCAGGATCGTGCTCACGACGCTGCGCCCGCCGGGATCATCAGTGCCGGCCGGCGGTACGCATCACCACCTCCGGCGTACAGAACGATGCGTGTGATGGGTCCGACGAGCCCGTCGGCGTCGAGCTGGTGCCTGCGCTGGAACTCCACGACGGCCTTTGCGGTGGCGGAATCAAACGTCCCCGTGGGCGCCAGGCCGTCCGTCCCGACCCGACGCAGAAGCGCCTGTAAGTGCGCCACGGCGGCGCCGCGCACCCCGGGACGCAGCGTGGGGCCGAGCGCGTCGAAGTCCTTCCAGAGGATGTGCGCCTGGCCCGTCCAGAGGGGCTCCAGGAGGACCGTGTCGGCGGTGATGGACATCCCCTCGATCGAGAGCACCATCCAGGAGTCGTCGATTCCCGTGATGGCGGCCCAGCAGGGGACGGTGGCGCCGGGAGGGCGCAGCTCGAGCAGCGCGGGAAGATCGAGCAGGCGCAGCATGCTGCGGTTGGCCGTGAGCTGCAGCTCCTCGAGGCCGCGTCGCCAGGCGACGGACTCGAGATCTTCGGGGAGGCGAGCCTCGCCTTCGACCAGGGGACGCGCTCCCCATACGGTGAGGAGGGTCGCGGTCGCCGCGCGGGCGGTGGCCTGCGTATCGCGGCCGGCGAGAAGGCGTCCCAGCTCGGCGGCTGAGGTGATCGGGGCGGGGACGTCCGCAGGCGGCGCGGCAGCCGGCCCGGTAGACGGGGTGGAATCCGTGGGCCCGCTGGTCGCGTCGGCTGTGGGCGAAGGGCCGGATGGGGTCGCCAGGGACGGGGGAACGCGGAACAACCGATCGACCTCCGGCGCGCCGACCGCGACGAGCGACGCGCCGATCGCGAGGCCACAACCGGCGAGTGCCGCCCTTCGCGCCAGGGTCAGCGTCCCCGGCAGGGGAACGGCCTGGATCTCCCGATAGGCTCGTGCGACGATGCGACGGCTCACGCGTGGCTCTCGCGCGACGAACGCCGCCAGCAACGCCCGGTGTGCAATCATGTTGATGAGGCGTGGAACTCCCCCCGAGACTCCATGCAGGAGGCGCAGCGCCGGACGCGTGAACAGGCGTCTCGCGCGACCGCCGCTGGCAACTGCGAGCCGATGGTGGACGTAGGCGCGCGTTTCCCGGGATGAGAGCGGCCCGAGGTGCCAGCGCAGCGTGATGCGTTGATTCAGCTGCGCCAGCTCCGGGTCGAGGAGGAGCCTGCGCAGCTGCGGCTGCCCAACCAGCACGACGCGCAAGAGCTTGCGGGTCTCGGTCTCGAGGTTCAGGAGCAGCCGGATCTGCTCCAGCAGCTCGATCGAGAGCGCCTGGGCTTCATCCAGTACGACGACGCACGACCGTCCCAGCGCGCTCTGTTCGATCAGGTAGGCATGGAGCCCATCGACGAGATCGGTCTGACTGTCTCCTGCCGGGGTGACTCTGAACTCGCGGCAGACCCTGCGCAGGAGATCGAGCGCCGACAGCGGTGGTGTGAGGGCGTAGGCGGCGGTGATCTCGGGGCCGAGCTCGGCCAGGAAGACCCGCAGCAGGGTCGTCTTGCCCGTGCCCACATCTCCGGTGATGCAGACGAAACCGCTCGATTCCGTGAGCCCGAGCCGCAGGTGGGCGAGCGCCTCGGCGTGCTTGGCTGACAGAAACAGGTAGCGTGTATCGGGCGTCAGTCGAAACGGCTCGTCATCCAGCCCGAAGAACTGCTCGTACAACCCCACCCCTCCGCTACGAACCCCAAGAGACAGTAGCAGTCTTTCCTGTAGCGATCCACGCCCTCGAGGAAAAAACACGGCGTTTCCTGCCTGACAGCCAGCCACGCCAGCCGCCATTCCATCGTGGAACCGGACCCGAGCACGATTCTGACGCGCGTCCGCGCGGCACAGCCCCGGGCGAAGCTTGCAAGCCAGATCCGCGAGGGATCGCCAATCGTGAACGAGTGCAGACGGGGAACTCCGCAATCGTTGGCGCCTTGAACGCTGCCTGGTGGGGATCACCCGAGATGGGATTCGGGTTTTCCCGTACTCAAAACTCGCCGTCAGATCGAAGGCTTGCCCTTCAGACCAGGTGGGCATGGATCGCCTGGAACAACGACACAGCCGACCCCAGGCACGCGTCTCTCAACCAACTACCCAGGAACAGGGGCTTCGCTCGGCGCAAGGCCCTGTCTCTAGAAATCCCGACAGAAGGAGTCCCGGAATGAGTTTCATCAAGAGGCTGCTCGCCGACGACTCGGCCCAGGACCTCGCCGAGTACGGCATCGCGCTCGCGGTGATCGCCGTCGGCGCCGGCGTCATCGCCGTCGCCATCGCCGGCAACGTCAACACCCTCTGGCAGAACGCCCAGACCGCGATCGCCGCTGCGGTGTGACCCGACCGAAGAGAACGCAGGGGAAACCCGGAAAGGAGAAGCACATGCGGAACCTGATCAAGAAGCTGGTTGCCGATGAGAGCGGACAGGACCTCGCCGAGTACGGCATCGCGCTCGCGGTGATCGCGGTCGGTGCCGGCGCCATCGCCGTCGCCATCGCCGGCAACGTCAAGACCCTTTGGACGAACGCCCAGACTGCAATCGCAGCGGCGGTCTGACTGAGAGAAACGGACAGGTCGCCGTGCGTCGTGCCCTCATCGGGCAAACGCTGGCACCCCAACAGCCCCGGGGAAACCGGGAAAAAAAGGAAGAGCCATGCAGAACCTGATCAAGAAGCTGGTTGCCGATGAGAGTGGGCAGGACCTCGCCGAGTACGGCATCGCGCTGGCGGTCATCGCCGTGGGCGCCGGCGTCATCGCCGTTGCCATCGCCGGCAACGTCAAGACCCTCTGGACGAATGCCCAGACCGCGATCGCAGCTGCGGTGTAGGGCCGGGGCAACCGATCAAACACGAACCGTCGGGAGAGGGGGCGGAATCCCCGCTCCCCTCTCCCGGCAAAACACCCATCGAGCATGATCCCTTCCCCCACGATCGCCGCCACGCTCGCCTTCGTCGCACTCTGCGTCGCGACCGATGTGCGGAGCCGGCGCATCCCGAACCTGGTCTCCGGGATCGGCATGCTGGCCGGCCTGATGCTCAACGTCTTCTACTTCGGCGGCGACGGCCTGGTCGCCAGTGCGGGTGGCCTTTTCGCCACGGTCGCGCTGCTCCTGTTCCCGTTCGCCATGGGCGGCATCGGCGGAGGCGACGTGAAGATGATGGGCGCGATCGGCGCGCTCCTGGGCTTGCACGTCGGCCTTGTCGCGCTGCTCGTCGGGCTCGCGTTCGGTGGGGTCATCATGGCCATCCACCTCGCGCGTCGGCGCCGCCTGGGACGGACGGTGCTGACCGTCGGCACCATGGCGTCGGCGAGCGTCCTCACCGGCTCGCTCGAGCCGCTGCGACTCTCGGCCGCGCAGCCGGACGCGATCAGCCTGCCCTACAGCGTGCCGCTCGGCCTCGGGACGATCGTGGCGCTGGCCATGTCGGGGAGCCTCGGGCTGTGACGACGCGTCCGGAACGACGGGGACAGTGCGGCCAGGCCATGGTGGAGACGGCCATCGTGGTCGTGCTCTTCGTCACGCTGGTCATGTGCGCGCTCGAGTTCGGCCGCGCCTGGATGGTCGCCAACATGATCACCCACGCCGCGCGGGACGGGGCTCGCATCGCGGCCGTCGTGCCAGCCACGGGCCGGAGCTCGAGCGGGGTCATCTCGAGCACGTCGTCGATCCAGAGCCAGGTGCTGACCGACATCCAGAACGTCGTGCCCACGACCGGCCTCACCGTCAACGTCACCCAGCCGACGGTCAGCGGCATCCCGATGGTGCAGGTTCAGGTCAGCGGCACCGTTCCCTACCTGTTCTACAACTCGAACATATCGGTCTCCCGCACGGTCACCTTCCGCGACGAGGGCCGATGATGTTCCGCGCTGATTCGCCGAGAGGAACACACCGAGTGACACACACGAGAGCACGGACGTCGATGCGAGGGGGACGAAAGGACGAGCGGGGCGTGGCCGTGGTGGCCCTCGCCCTCTCGATGACCGCGCTCTTCGGGCTCGCCGCGGTCGCGGTCGACGTCGGGCGGATCGCACACACCGCCACCGAGGTGCAGACCGTGGCGGACATCGCAGCGACGGCCGGCGCAACGAACCTGCTGAAGGGCGGCACTGCGGCCAGCGCGCGGACGGACGCGCAGTCGGTGGTGGCGCAGAACAAGGTCGCGGGATCGGCGGCCACGATCCAGTCGGCCAACATCGAGGTGGGCCAGTACAATCCGCAGACCAACGCCTTCACCAACGGCGCCACGCCGCCGAACGCGGTGCGCGCGACCCCGAGCCAGACCGTAGCGAACCTGTTCGCGGGATTCTTCGGCTCGAGCTTCGCGAACACGACGATCACCAAGACGGCAACGGCGGGATTCGTCGGGCTCGGCCAGGCCGCGCCCACACTGCCACTCGCGATCGGCGCCTGCAACTTCCAGGCGCTACAGTCCTGCTTCGCCAGCTCGAACTGCCTTCCCAGATTTACCCAGGCCCCCAACGGCACCGACAACACCGGCTGGATCAAAACCGGCGACTTCCTCCCCACGGCCTGCGGCGGCAGCCCGACCACGGTGAACATCGGCGACTCGCTCCCGCTCCAGAACGGCCAGACGAGCGGTCTGAAGGACATCAGCGACTGCTTCCAGCAGGGGACCACCGAGTACACGGTTCCGATCGTGGACGGGCCGTGCGACGGAAACTTCAACCATTCGCGCACGGTGGTGGGCTTCGCGACGGTCGTCGTGACGGCCGTGAAGGCCACCGGCAGCAACAAGGGCATCGATCTCGGCGCGATCTTCAAGCAGGTCTCGGGGCCGGCAGGCGGCGGCGCCTACGGAACCGGGCAGATGCGAATGTTCAACTGAGCCCAGGAGGAGAGAACAGCGAGTATGACGAGCCAGGGAAACATGATCTGGGCCGGTGACGGGGCCGAGGGCCGAGCGCTCATCGAAGCCACCGCGCGCGAGGTCGGGCTCGACGTCCGCTTCTGCGCGCTGCGAGAGCTCGGCGACAAGACCCCGACCGGTCGGGACGAGCTGATCGGCATCGAGGTCGGTGCCGACCCGGCACGCGCCCTCACCCTGGTGACGCAGCTGCACGGCCGCTTGCCGCGTGCGGCCATCCTCGTGGCCTCGCCCGACGGCAGCGTCGGCTTCGTCCGCCAGGCGATCCAGGCGGGCGCGAGCGACGTGCTGTCGCTGCCGCTACAGTCGAACGAACTGCACAAGGCGCTCATCCGCTCGGCGCACACGGGACCAAGGATGCCCGCGGCGCAGGAATCGCTCGGCGACGTCATCACGGTGTGCGGCGCCCGCGGCGGCCTCGGCGCGACCACGCTGGCCGTCAACCTGGCCTCCAAGCTCGCCTGTGTCGCCGAGGGCGAGGTGGTGCTGGTCGACCTCGACCTGCAGCGCGGCGATGTCGCCGCCTTCCTGAACCTCACGCCGATGAACTCGCTCGCCAATCTGGCCACGGCGCCGGGCGAGATCGACGAGATCTTCCTGGCCGGCACCCTGACCCGGCACCCGAACGGCGTGTTCGTGCTGCCCGCGCCGACCGAGATCGAGGAAGCCGACTCGGTCGGTCACGACGAGATCAAGCTCGCGCTCGATCTGCTGCGCGCCCGGTTCCGTTACACGGTGGTGGACACGTCGCGCACGGTGACCGGCGTCACCGTGGCGGCGATCGAGGCCAGCCGGAGGGTGCTGCTTCTGAGCGATCTCTCGGTGCCCGGAGTTCGCGCGGCACGGCGTACCGTCGAGCTGCTCGCCAGACTCGGGCTGCCGCAGGATCGCATCGAGCTACTGGTAACCGAGGCCGTCCCCGGTCCTGTCAGCCTGCAAGACGCCGCCCGTGCGATCGGGAAGACCCCGTTCTTCGTGGTCCCGCGCGACGATGCCTCGGCCGCCGAGGCGATGAATCACGGTGCGCCGCTCAACGGCAAGCCGACCAAGCTCGCGCTCGCGATGGCCGAGC
This sequence comes from uncultured delta proteobacterium, assembly GCA_963815115.1. Taxonomy (GTDB): domain Bacteria; phylum Desulfobacterota; class Binatia; order DP-6; family DP-6; genus CAVQLX01. The sequence continues at coordinate 756,232 of CAWFFN010000012.1, forward strand.
TGGCCGCCAAGGTGGCGGGCGTTCCCGCCGTCGGCAAACCCGGGACGGGCCAGCGGCTGCGCAGGCTCTTCACCCGCAACGAGAGGGTCCACGCATGAAGCTCCGCGATCGCTTCGGAATCGTTCCCAAGGTCACGCCGGTCCCCGCCAAGAGCGCGGAGCCCGTCGTCCGCCTCGTCACCCGGACGCGCTCGACGCCGGCGGACCGCAACTACCAGGACCTGAAGCTGCGCATCCACCGCGACCTGATCGACCGCATCGACCTGAGCAACCTCGGGCGAGTGGACCTGGAGAGCGCAAACGCCGAGCTGCGGCGGGCGATCGTCGAGCTGATCGACGAGCAGGCCGTGCCGCTCAGCCAGCGCGACCGCGAGCAGCTCGGTGAGGAGATCCTGAACGAGGTGCACGGCCTGGGCCCGATCGAGCCGCTGATGCACGACCCCGATGTGTGCGACATCCTGGTCAACACGGCGCGGCAGGTCTACGTCGAGCGCAACGGCAAGCTCGAGCTGACGCCGGTCGTGTTCCGGGACAGCACCCACCTGCTGCAGATCATCGACCGGATCGTCTCGCGAGTGGGCCGGCGCATCGACGAGTCGTCGCCCATGGTCGACGCCCGCCTGCCCGACGGCTCGCGCGTGAATGCGGTGATCCCGCCCCTCGCGCTGGACGGCCCTCTGCTCTCGATCCGCCGCTTCGGTCGCGACCCGCTCACCGTCGACGACCTGGTGGGGCTCGGATCGCTCACGCCCGAACTGGTCGCGGTGCTGCACGAGATGGTGCGGGCGCGGCTCAACATCCTGGTCTCCGGCGGCACGGGATCGGGGAAGACGACGCTCCTCAACTGCCTCTCGTCCTTCATCCCCGACTCGGAGCGCATCGTCACCATCGAGGACTCGGCCGAGCTGCAGCTCCAGCAGTCCCACGTGTGCCGGCTGGAGACCCGCCCCGCCAACGTCGAAGGCCGAGGCGAGATCACGCAGCGCGACCTGCTGCGCAACACGCTGCGCATGCGGCCCGACCGCATCATCGTCGGCGAGGTGCGCGGCGCCGAGGCGCTCGACATGCTGCAGGCGATGAACACCGGCCACGACGGCTCGATCTCCACCCTGCACGCCAACGCGCCGCGCGATGCGATCAACCGCCTCGAGATGATGATCCAGATGGCCGGCTTCGAGCTGCCATCGAAAGCCATGCGGCAGCAGATCAGCCTCGCCCTCGACGTCATCGTGCAGACGGCACGGCTCGCCGACGGCACGCGCAGGATCACCTCCGTGAGCGAGGTCGCCGGCATGGAGGGCGACACCATCATGCTGCAGGAGCTGTTCGCCTTCGAGCGCGACGGCGTCGAGGACGGCCGCGTCGTCGGGCGGCTCGTGTCGACGGGCCTCCGACCGCGGTTCGCGGATCGGGTGAAGGCGTCGAGCCACGAGGTCGATCCCACGGTCTTCGACTATCTGAAGGGCTGAGGGGGTACGGACATGTTCGCCGGACTTGCGCTGCTGATATTCGTCTCCCTGGCCCTCGCGGGGTACGCGCTCGCGACCATCCTGCGCGCCCGCGACGAGGCGAGAGCGATCCTCGACCGACGCCTCTGGACGATGACGGGCGCGGGGGACGGCAAGCTCCACAAGGCGGTGCTGAAGGACCGGCGGCTCTCCGCCATCGGCTTCGTGAACGCGTTGCTGCCGCGCCTCGGCGTCGTGCAGCCGCTGATGCGAATGACCGCCCGCGCGGGACTCAAGAAGCGCGTCGGCGAGGTCCTGCTCTACGTCGCGCTGGCGGCGTGCGCGGTCACCCTGCTCGTCACGCTGGCGACGGGGAACTTGCTGCTCGGCATCCTGAGCGGAGCCGTCGGTGGTGTTGTCCCGCTCCTGGTCGTCCGCCGGATGGCCCGCCGACGCTCGCAGCGCTTCGCCGAGCAGCTTCCCGACGCACTCGACCTCGCGCGGGCGGCGCTCCAGGCCGGGCACGGCTTCATGGCGGCGCTGAGCGTCGTGGCGGACGAGTTCCCGGATCCGATCGCGCAGGAGTTCCGGGAGGTCACCGAGGAGGTCCGGCTCGGGCTCTCGCTGCGCGAGGCGCTCGACGACATGGCCGACCGGGTCGGCACTCCGGACCTCGCGCTCCTCCAGGTGGGCGTGCTGGTCGCGCAGGACATCGGCGGCAATCTCGCCGAGGTGCTGGACAACATCAGCTACACCATCCGCGAGCGCTTCAAGGTGCAGCGGGAGACGAGGGTGCTCACCGCGCAGGGCCGGCTGTCGGGCGGCGTGCTGACCGTGCTGCCCTTCCTGGTGGCCATCGGCATGTCGATCTTCAACCCGGGCTACCTCTCCCCCATGTTCGAGTCCGAAACCGGCCGGCACATGCTCATGTATGCCGCTGGCAGCCTGCTCGTCGGACACTTCGTCATCCGTCGGCTCGTCTCTATCAAGGTCTGAGGACGCCATGACCATCGAGCTGCTCACCTTCGCCACCTTCGTCACCGTTACCGGACTGGCCCTCGCCCTCTTCCAGGCGGTGATGGGCGAGTCGGCGGTCGCCCAGCGCGTGAGGGCCCTCGTCGGTGAGCCCGCACGAACCGGGGCAGATCGCGGGGCACCACGCGCAGCCCGCCCGGGACTCACCGCCCGCGCGCTCGCCCAGATCGGCCAGTACGGCCCCTCGGGCGACAGGTCGCTTTCCCAGCGTCTGGTGGTCGCGGGCTTTCGTCGCGCGAATGCGCCCGCCGTCTTTCTCGGGGTGCGCACGGTTCTGAGCCTCGCTCCGGCGCTGCTGCTCCTCGTGAAGGGGGTGTCCAGCGGCATGCCTCTCGGCGGCGCCCTAGCGACCGCGGGTATGGTCTGGCTGAACGGCCATGTGCTCGCGAACATGTTGCTCAAGCGCCGCGCCCGTACTCGGGCCAACCAGATCACGACCGCGCTGCCCGATGCGCTCGATCTGATGGTCGTCTGTCTCGAGGCCGGGATGGGGCTGAACGCGACCATCGCGAAGGTAGGCGAGGAGCGCTCGACGATCGAGGACATCCTCGGCGACGAGTTCGCGCAGGTGGCCCTGGAGCTGCGTAACGGGCGGACCCGTGAGGAAGCCCTGCGGTCGCTCGCCAACCGCAACGGCTCCGATGATCTGAAGTCGCTGGTCGGCCTCGTCATCCAGAGCGATCGGCTGGGTGCCAGCATGGCGAAGACGCTCCGCACGCATGCCGACCTCCTGCGTACGAAGCGGCGCCAGCGCGCCGAGGAGGCGGCCCGCAAGCTGCCCATCAAGATGCTCATTCCGCTGGCGGCATTGATCCTGCCGGCGCTCTTCGTGGTCACGACGGGCCCCGCGATCCTCAAGATCGGCGATCTGGGCACGATCATGGGTGGCAAGCACTGAGGGCCATGGAGAGAACGGACCGCATGCTCCGTGCGAGTGCCGGCCCGGTGGTACTGGCCGACCGGCTGCGTCCCGCACACACGCACTGGACGCGGCTGCGGGGGCTGCTTGGCACCAGGCATCTCGCCCCTGGCGAGGGCCTCTGGATCAGGCCCTCGAGCCAGGTCCACTCCTTCGGCATGGCCTACGCGCTCGACCTGGTCTTCCTCGACGAAGCCGGCCGCGTGCTGCACTTGGTGCACGCCCTGGCACCGAATCGGATCTCGCCGCGCGTGGCGGGCGCGACCAGCGTGCTCGAGCTGCCCGCGGGAACGCTGGCGGGCGTCGCGCTGACGCAGGGCGACCGCGTCGAGATCGACGGCGTGACGGAGTCGATGCGATCGATACGGGCCGACGTGGTCGGTGCGCTCCTGTCGAACCTCACGCTCGCATTGCTGTACGGCCTCTTCGCCGCAGCGCACGTGACCAACGCCGTCGCGACGGGACAGTGGGCGACCACGATGCCCCTGGTGGCACAGGAGGCGTTACTCGTGGTGCTCTTCCTCACCCGCCGCCGCAGCGTCGCCACGTCGGGCCGCGCGCTGGATTGGATCGTAGGCGTTGCCGGAACGGTGCTGCCGCTCTTCATGCGGCCCGGCGATGTGCTCGGCCCGCTCAGCTGGTTCGGACAGCCGTTGCAGTGCCTCGGACTGGCAGCCGCGGTCCTCGGTCTCGCGTCCCTGGGACGCAGCGTCGGGGTGGTTGCCGCCAACCGCGGCATCAAGACGTCCGGCCTCTACCAGTTCGTGCGCCACCCGGCATACGCGGGGTACCTGCTGGGCTACGTCGGCTACGTCATCTCCTACCCGACTCCCCGCAACGCGCTGCTCGCGGCCGCCACCCTGCTCGCGCTCAACGCGCGCGCGATCGTCGAGGAGCGCTTCCTTGCGCAGGACGCGGGCTACCGCGTCTACCTGCGCGGGATCCGCTGGCGCTTCCTACCCTACGTCTACTAGGGAAACGTGGTCGGTAGTAGCTGACCGCGGCGGTCGGCGCGTGGGAGCGCGAGACCGGGCCTCGCGAACAGCTGGTAGACGTCGTCCTGATAGACGAGTGGCCACGAGGCGTTCTCCTCGAGTGCGAGCGACAGGCGTCGCGACCTTGGCACCAGGACCGCATCGGTAGGGTACCTCTCGAGGACGTCGCGCCACCCGGGCGACGCATCGTACAGGCCGACGTTCTCGGCCAGTGCCTCCGGAGGATAGGCAGCCTCGAAGCGACCGTCGAAGCTGACCTTGACGGCGGGATGGAGCTTCCAGCTGACGAACGCGCCGACCTCGAAGGGGACCATGAGGTTGCCGTGGAACCCGTTCTGCCGGAGGTAGTCGACGGCGCCCACCGGGTAAAGAACGGAGGGGTGCTCGCCGGGATTCGCGGGGAGGTACACGTCCCAGGGCCTCTCCCGGACCACGGCGACGGCTGCGAGCATGGCCACGAGACCCCACAGCGCTACCGGCGCGCGACGTCGAGCCCAGAACGCCCGCAGCATCGCCCCGAGCCGCGTCGGCTCGATCTGTGCGGGCACGTGGCAGAGCCAGACGACGGCGTAGATCGACAGGTGGCGCTGGTGGCGCAGCGCCGCGTAGCCGGCGACGAGCACGAGCGGCCACCCGGGTGCATCGCGCACGCCGCGCATCGCCAGGGCGTAGCCGATGACGGCGAGCGAGACGCCGAACGGCGCCAGGTTCGGGACTCCGCCCGCCCACAACGGTTGCCATTCGGCCACCAGCGAGCGATCGAGGCGGAGGGCGGTCCACAGGTACGGGAAGTAGTGGTACCCGTAGGGATTGGCCGCGATGAGCGCGACCATCGCGACGCCGACCAGGACGAGGTGGACCGCCGGCCTCCGTCGGACGATCTGCTCGAGCGTGTGCAGCCAGAAGAAGACGAGCCCGACGACGAAGCCCCCGTGGCAGTTGAGCCAGAGAACGTAGAGCGCGAGCCACGGGACGATCCAGCCCCTCCGTCCGCGTCGGTCGGCCTCCAGACACCAGAGCAGCACCACCACGAACAGCAGCGTGAAGACCTGGGCGCGGAGCGTGGTCATGCCCACCCAGCTCATCATGATCGCGACCGGCGTCAGCACGGTCAGGACGCCCAGGCTCGCGCCGCGGCGGCGGGCGAGCTCGAAGGCGCCCGTCGCGATGCCGAGCGTGAGGATCCACTTGAGGGCCTGCAGTCCCGCGAGACCACCGCGCGTGAGCGCCACATAGACGATCGCCGCCTCGGCCCACTCGTGGTGCACGACAGGGTAGACGGTCGGGGTGTACGCGAAGCGGTCCTCGAGGGGGATGCGGCCGAGCGCGTGGCTCTCCCGGACGAGGGCGATCCCGTGGAACATGTCGGGATCGACGAACGTTGCGACACCCGAGGCGAACAGGAGCAGGAGAGCTGCGAGAGCGAGCGCGTTCTTGGCATGGCCCGCTGACGCTGGGGATCGCATGGAGGGGATGAGGTTGCTCGGCGGCGACCCCACCTGCAAGCGGGTCTCGGCTGCGAATGCGTTTCAACTCCGAGCGTCCCCGTTGACGCGGGCGGGGAGCCGGGGGTAGCGGAGCGCGAGCCGAACGGCCCGCTCCGGAGTATCCGGGGGAGGGGAGAATCGATGATACCGCCGTCCGTCGCCGCTCGCATGACCGTCGTGGCCCTGTTGGCCGTCCTGCAAGCTCCGGGAGTGGCAACCGGTCAGCCCGACTCTCGACGACGACGACCACGAGTGGCACGACGTCGAGCCCGAAGGCCACTCAGGCGCCGGGCTGCTCGGCACTCGGCGCGATGTGCGGCCACTGCGGGCCAGCGGGACAATGCCTGGAGCATGTGGATCCTGGACCGCCGGCGCGGGTGTGCGTGAACGGCGGATTCTGCGTCGAGGTCGGCTGCGGCGCCGACGCGCAATGCCTGCCACACCAGACCTGCGCCACCCTCGGTGATGTCAGCGCGTGCTGTGCGCGCTGTCCCTGAATCTCCCCGGCGCCGACGCCTCGGGCTCACGTCATCCCGGAGCGCGTCTTCGCCTGGCGGATGTAGCGCTGGAGATCCTCGCGATCGATGAGCGACATGATCTCGACCCGGTTGCCTTCGAGCGTGCGGTAGATCAGGCGAACGTCGGTGGCGACGCGGATGCGATAGCAGCCGGGCAGTCCCTCGAGCGGGATGGCCCGCAGGCTCGGGTGACGCCAGTCCTCGGCGAGACGGTAGGTCTTCTCGAAGGCGTTGCGCACCACCTTGCGGTCCCAGCGCCGGATCGACTCGTAGAACTCGTCGGTGAAGATCGGCAGGCTCCACGCCGCGGCGGGGGCCGAGGGGCGTGCGGCCTCGTCGGTCGTGATGCGCGCCGGCCGCTCGTCCGCCTGCGCGCGCAACCGCGCCGACAGTGCGGACTCCGACTCGCGCGCTTCCTCGAGCTCGCCCTCGAGGGCGCGCAGGCGGCGACGGGCCGCCTCGAGCTCGCCAGTGAGGCGCGTGACCTCGCCGGCGGTACCCTCCCGGAGCTGGGCGCGCAGCGCGTCGCGCTCGCGCAGCAAGCGGTCGCGCTCCGTCTCGAGACGCTCGCGCGCGTCCTCCGCGGCACGCGCCTCGCGCCGGGCGGCCGCGACGCCACCTTCGAGCTCGACCAGCCGATCCTTCATCGTATCGACGCGCCTGAGCGCCCGCTCGCGCGCGCGCTGGGCGTGCGCCGCTTCCTTCTCCTTCTCCCTGGCGACGCGCTCGGCCTCCGTCTCGCCCGGCTCGCTGGCCGGCGCCGTGTCGGGCTCCTCCTCCGCGGCCTTGGCGCGCTCGTCGGCGTCGTCGAATTCCTTGACGATGGTCTGGACGAGCTCGACAGCCAGCGGGCCGCTCGCCGGCGTCTCGGCGACGAGCAGCGCCCACGCCAGGTCGCGCGCCGGATCGCGCGACGCGAGCACCAGGTTGCGCACCGCCTCGGCGCCGCCGTCGGTGCGCACGGCGGAGAGGAGAGGGGGCTCGCCCAGGTCTCTCAGCAGCGTCTTGTCGACGGTGCGGGCGACCTCGGCGTCGTCCTCGTAGTAGTCGACCAGGCTCCAGGCGAGGTCCCATGCCGACATGGTCTCGAGGCGCGTGCCGGGAGGCGCGGTGCCGAGGCGGCCGACGAGCTTCAGCAGCGCCTTCGGCGCCAGCGAGACGACGATGAAGGTCGTTCGCTGGTCGGCGGTGAGCGGGGAGAGCAGGGCCACGCCCCGATTGTATTCGTCCGCCACGGATGCGCCAGGAGCGGCGGGGTCAGATCCCGCCTGCCCGGGCGGCCGCACGCCGGGCGAGGGCGGCGAGCTGACCCTCCTCGACCTCGCGCAGGCGCTCGAGCGTGCCGGACATGGTCCGGAGCCAGCCCAGGGGGTCGGCCGGATCGGGCTCGGCGCGGCGCAGTCCCGCCAGCGCGGTGCTCTCTCGCGCCTCGAGCAGCGCGAGATACGACTTCGCCATGCGTCCGTACTCCGCGTCCGGCATCACGGCAGCGATCGACGCGGCGACCGCGACGAGCTGGTGGTCGATGCGGCCGTAGCTCTGGATGGCGGTGTCGAGCGTCGCCGCGGCGCGCCGGATGGCCGGCAGCTCGGCGAGCGCGGCCAGCGCGGTGACGATCGCAGCGTGAACGGGCTCGGGGAGGCGTGGCCCGCCGGCGGTGACGAAGCCGGCGAGATCCGTGATTCCGCGGTCGGTGGTGATCTGCTGCGCGGCGAGCTGGCCGGCGAGCGGCTGCCGCTCCGAGGCGACGTGCACGCAGGCGAGCCCGCGCTCCTGCTGCAGCTCGTAGAGCAACCGGCCGACGCGCAACGCCAGGTCGGCGAGGAGCTGGAGCCCGCCCTCGACCCCCTCCGCGGGGTCCGCGCCCGGCGTCCGCGGTCTGCCCTCGCGGTGGACCTCGACCACGAGGCCCGCGGCGCGGGCCGGGGCGAACACTGCCTCGACCCGTGCCGCGACGCGGTCCGGCTGTCCGGGACCCAGGATGACCTCGAGACGCCGGTAGCGTCCCGGCACGCGCGCGTCCTCGACGATGGTCTCCACCATGTACGGGCTGAGCTCGACGAGACGCTCGAGCAACGGCCGGTCGGGCTCGGCGGGGATCACACGCACCCACACCGGTCCGATGGGCGGTACCTCTTCCCGGCTGCGACTCGCCACCCGCCGCGCGATCAGCGCGGCGAAGTCCCGGCAGGTGCGGGCGCCGTCGAGATCGTCCTCCGCCAGGGTGACGCCGAAGGCGTTCTCGAGCGCTCGCGCGACGTCGAGGAGCGCGATCGGGTCGAGCCGCAGCGCCGTTCCGGGCTCGAGCGCGTTCGCATCGCACCCGAGACTCGCCGCAACCACGCGTCGCACGCGTGGCTCGACGGCCATGTATGACCTCGGCAAGCCGGACCTCCGGTGGCTGGCGCCTCGCGCAGGGAGCAGACGTTCTGCTCTCCCGAGTCCTAGCATCGCCGGGTGGGCTTGAGAACCCTGTCTTCGGCTATCCCGTGGCGGCCCGGCCGACCGCGTTGCGGCCCGCCCCTTTGATGGTGAAGAGCGCGTGGTCGGCGCCGGCCAGGATGCTCTGCACGTCGCGTGCGTCCTCGGGGAAGGTGGCCACCCCGAGGCTCATGGTGAGCGACACCGTGTGGCCGGCGGCGGCGAGGTAGATGGTGTGCGCCACGCGCGTGCGGATGGTCTCCGCCGTGGCGACCGCGGCGTCCTTCCCGAAGCCGGGCAGCACGACCACGAACTCGTCGCCGGCGTACGCGACCGCGAAGCCGCCCTCGGGAAGCGCCGCCCGGATCGTCGTGGCCACCTCCTGGATCACCCGGCTGCCGTTCAGGTGGCCGTAGGTGTCGACGACGCGCTTGAAGCGGTCGAGGTCCATGAAGACGACCGAGAACCGTCCCCGATTGGCGGCGCCTTCCTCGACCAGCCGCTCGAGCGCATCGTAGAGATAACGCGTGTTGTACAGCCCGGTGAGGCTGTCGTGGACGGCGAGGAACGCGAAGTTCTCGGCACTGGCCCGCAACGCCTCCTCCGCCTGCTTGCGCGCGGTGATGTCGACCACCGCGAGCAGGGTGCGGGAGAGGCTTTCCTCGTGACCGGGCACGACCGTGGCGTGCATGACGGCGGTCCGCCGGTTGCCCCGCAACGTGCGCAGCGAGGTCTCGCGCTCGAGCGAAGCGACCTTTCCGGCCGCCACCGCGCGCAGGATCTCGGGTCCGGCGCGGCCGACGCCGATCGCCTCGGTGAGCACGCGCACGGCGTCGAGCGCCTGGTCGTCGCGTGCCTCGAGCAGCTCGACCAGGGCCGCGTTCCAGTCGGTGGTGCGGATCATATCCAGGCAGCGCGCGAGTGCGTCGGGATCGCGCGCCACGCTCTCCACGTCGCCGCCGCCGGCCACCAGGTCGTCGAGATGGACCTTGAGCGCCGACGCGTCGCCCTCGACCAGCGCGACGGGCGTCGACTGGAAGAGCACGCGGTAGCGGTCCTCGCTCTCGCGCAGCGCCTCTTCCGCCCGCTTGCGCTGCGTGATGTCGATGCCCGTCGACACGATCTCGCGCAGCCGCCCGCCCTGATCGAGGACGGGCCGGTTGCGCCACGTCACCCACACCCGCTCGCCGTCGCGGCGCACGTTCTCGTTCTCGTTCGAGAGGTAGCGCTCGGGATGGCGGAGCACGTCCTCCATCAGGTGGGCGAGATCCCGCCCGCTGGTCTCCGTCCGGGGCACGATCGTCCCGACGACCGAGCGGCCGACGAGCTCGCTCAACGCGTATCCGAAGAAGTCCTGGCCGTACTCGTTGAGGTACAGGATGCGGCCCTGAGCATCCCAGCGCAGCACGATGCCGTTGATGTTCCACACCAGCTCGCGCTGCTCGGCCACCGTCGCCGACAGGTTCCGCACCGCCTCGCGCAGCACGGCGGCCTCGGCGCGCAGGCGGTCGAGCTCGGCGCGCGGCTCCGCGTGCGGGATGTCCGACGACATGGCTCTGGCAGGGGGCGGTATACGCCTGGCCCGCGGCGCGGGGCAATGGCGGCCGTCTCACGCCCACCGGCGTCAGCGCCACAGCAGGCTGATCTCCTCGAGCGTCTTCCCCTTGGTCTCGGGGACCCGGGCCAGGACGAAGATCAGGGTGACGACGCCCAGGGCGGCGTAGGTGAAGAAGGTCGCCGACGAGCCCAGGTGATGGGTCATGATCGGGAAGGTGAAGCTCACCACGAAGTTCGCGCCCCAGTTGGCTGCCGTCGACACCCCGACGGCCTGGGCTCGGTTCTGCAGCGGATAGATCTCGGAGATCATCAACCACACGATCGGGCCCAGGGAGAAGGCGAAGAAGACGATGTACGCCGCGAGGCAGACCACGGTGATGGCGCCGAGGTCGGCGCCGGGGCCGCCCGGGGCGTGGTCGCGGAAGGCGAGGCCGAGGACCGCCAGGGTGGCGACCATCCCGAGCACGCCGGCGATCAGGAGCGGCCTGCGACCCGCCCGGTCGACCAGCCAGATGGCGATGAAGGTCGCCAGCACGTTGATGGTGCCGATGCCGGTGGTGGCGCCGAGCGCCGCCGCATCGGAGGTGAAGCCCGCGCTCTGGAAGATCTGCGGCGCGTAGTAGATCACGGCATTGATCCCCGTGATCTGCTGGAACACCGCGAGCCCGATCCCGACGATCAAGGCCGGGCGGAGCGCGCGATGGAGGAGCTCGCCCCACGTTCCCTGACCCTCGGCGGCGAGGTCGCTCTCGAGCCGGAGGAGCGCGGCGTCGGCGTCGCCGTGCGGGTCGATCTGGGCGAGGACCGCCCGCGCCTCGCGCTCGCGTCCCTGCTTCACGAGCCAGCGCGGGCTCTCCGGCATCAGCGTCATGCCGATCGCGAGCAGTAGCCCCGGGAAGGCTCCGAGGCCCAGCATCCACCGCCAGGCGTGCGCCGCGGCGAGGAGCGCGCACGCGATGTAGGCGAGCAGGATGCCGATCGTCAGGGCGAGCTGGAAGAGGGACACGAAGGTGCCCCGGATGCGCGCCGGCGACGCCTCCGCGATGTACATGGGACCGCCGACCGAGGTGAGGCCGATGCCGCAGCCGACCAGGAAGCGCCCCGCGACGAGCGTCGACACGCTGGTGGCGACGGCGCAGAGGATCGAGGAGACCGCGAAGACCACACCCGCGGCAATGTTGGTGAGGCGCCGGCCGCCGCGGTCGGCGAGCACCCCGGCACCCATCGCGGCCACGAGGGCGCCGAGCGTCACGGCGCTCACGGTCAGCCCCTCGGCGCCGACGCTCATGGGGAACGTCTCCTTGATGTAGAGGATCGCCCCCGAGATGACGCCGGTGTCGTAGCCGAAGAGGCCCCCGCCGATGGCCGCGATGGCGGCCACCATGACCACGAAGAGGGACGCTCCGGCCTCGCGCGCCGCTCCGCCCGTCGTCGTGGTCACCCGCCCCCCTTTCCGCGGCGTGGCCGCGCGGCAGAGACGGACGGCGATCTACCAGAAAGGCCCGATGGTCGTCACGCCGACAGGAGCGCGGAGGCGAGCTCCCGCCACTGTGGCAACGGAAGCGCCCGAGGATCGGCGGGCAGCACCTGCACGCAGACATGGTCTGCGCCGGCAGCGAGATGCGCGCGCACCCGGGCCAGGAGCGCGTCGGCGTCGCCCCACGCCACGATGGCGTCGACCAGGCGGTCGCTGCCGCCGTCGCGCAGGTCGTCGTCGCCGAAGCCGAGGGAGCGCAGGTTGCGCACGTAGTTGGGCAGGCCGAGATACATCGCCATGTGCCCCCGGGCGATGGTGCGTGCCTTTGCCGGGTCGGTCTCGAGGACGAGAGCCTGCTCGGGCGCCAGGAGCGGCCCGCGCCCCATGATCTCGCGGGCGCGCGCGGTGTGCTCCGGAGGCACGAAGTAGGGATGCGCCCCGGCGGTGCGCTGGCCGGCCAGCGCGAGCATCTTCGGCGCGAGCGCGCCGATCACGCGGCGAGGAGGCTCGCTCGGCGGCGCCGCCAGGAACGGCGCCGCATCCATGGCATCGAGGTAGCGGCGCATGAACGAGAGAGGCTTGTCGTAGCGGTGCCCGCGGAGCCCCTCGACGAGGGGAGCGTGGCTGACGCCGATGCCGAGGAGGAAGCGCCCGGGGTACGCCTCGTCGAGCGTCTTCTCCGCCGCGGCCATGGTCATGGCGTCACGTCCCCAGACGTTGGCGATGCCGGTGGCCACGGTCAGGCGACGCGTGGCGGCGAGCAGCAGCCCGGCGTGCGTGAACGCCTCGCGCCCCATGGCCTCGGGGATCCAGAGTGCGGGATAGCCGAGCGACTCGATCTCGGCGGCCGCCTCCTGCGCCTTCGCGGCGGGCTGCAGCTCGAGTGCGAACGTCCAGATGCCGACACGTCCGATGTCCATCGCGTCCGTGTGGCACGGGCACGGTCCGATGCCAAGGGGCGGACCCGCGTTGCCGTCGCGACCGCACGGCGCTAGAGGGGCCGCGGGAGGGCCCCGACCCATGAGTCGACGTGCCGCCGCGATCGCCGCCGTCCTGTTCCTCACGCCCCTCGGAGCCGCCGCCGTCGAGGTCGCCGGCGTGTCGTTCCCGCCCACGGTGCAGGCCGGTGGCAAGACCCTCACCCTCAACGGTGCCGGGCTGCGGACGCGGTTCTTCTTCAAGGTGTATGCGATGGGCCTCTATCTGGAGCATCCCAGCAGCGACGCCAGGGCGATCCTCGCTGCAGACGGGGTGCGCCGGGCCGAGCTCCACATGCTGCGCTCGGTGTCAGGCGCCGAGATGGGCGACGCCATCGCGACGGCCGTCAACGCCAACGCCGGCAGCGCGGCCGGCCGGCTGAAGGATCGCGTCGACCGCCTGAAGGCCATGTTCACGAGCGCCAACCAGGGCGAGGTCATCACCCTCACCTACCTCCCCGGCACCGGCACGGTGGTCGCCGCGAAGGGCAGCGACGTCGGCACCATCGAGGGCAAGGACTTCGCAGATGCGCTCTTCGGCGCGTGGATCGGCACGGCGCCGGTGGACGACTCGCTCAAGCAGGCGCTCCTCGCGGGCTAGAGCGATCCGAGGTTCCGTCTCGGGTCGCTCAGCTGCGCATTCCGTCGCCAGGGAGTGCCGCGATCGCGAGCATCCCTGTCCGATCGGGCGAAGACCCACCGCGTCCGCACGTGGGCGGGACGCTGGCACCGCGGTTGCTGGAACGCGAGGCGATCCGTTCATGCTCGGACTGGTGCTGACGGCCGGGGGCGCGCGCGGCGCCTATCAAGCCGGTGTGCTGAAGCGCATCGGCGAGATCCCCGGGCTGCGCGAGGCGCCGTCGCCGTTCTCCATCGTCACCGGGGCGTCCGCGGGGGCCATCAACGTCGCCGCCGTCGCCGCCGGCAGCGCGAGCTTTCACGACGCCACCCAGCAGCTCGCCGCCATGTGGTGCCAGCTCCAGGTGGAGCAGGTGTTCCGGACCGACGCGCTCTCGCTCGGGCTGGGGGCGTTCGGCATGCTGCGCGACCTGGCGCTGGGTGGTCTCTTCGGCCGCACCGTCACCCAGGCGCTCTTCGACACCGCACCGCTGCGGGAGCTGCTCGCCCGCGCGCTGCCGCTCGACGGCATCGCCGAGGCGATCCGGCTCGGCCACCTCTATGCCATCGCCGTGTCGGCCACGAGCTACCACTCGGGTCGCTCGTTCACCTTCGTCCAGGGCCGACCCGGGCATCCCGTGTGGCGGAAGTCCAGGCGCGTCGTCCTGCCGGTCGAGCTGACCCTCGACCACGTGTGCGCATCGGCGGCCATCCCGATCGTGTTCCCGCCCGTGCGCGTGCGCTCGCCGGCGGGCGACCTGTACTTCGGCGACGGCGCGCTCCGCCTGTTCACGCCCTTCAGCCCCGCCATCCGTCTCGGCGCCAGCCGCGTGCTGGCCGTCGGCGTGCGCTCCCAGCGTGCCGCCGACACGCTGTCGCGCGAGGAGCTCGCGACCGCGGAGGAGACCGGCGCGGCCGGGTCGGTGCTGCCATCGCCGCCGCTGGCGCAGATCTGCGGCGTGTTCCTGAACGCCATCTTCCTGGACCACCTCGACGGCGACCTGGACCATTTGCGGCGCATGAACGAGCTCATCCTCGCCTACGGCGGGGACCTCGAGGCGCGCAAGGAACGCGCCGCGGCCGCGCGCGTCAGCGAGCCGATGCGGCTGGTGACCCCGCTCGTGGTCAGCCCGTCGGAGGACCTGGCGATGGTCGCGCAGCGCTTCGCGCACCGCATGCCGCGTCTCGTGCGCTACCTGATGGACGGACTCGGCACCCCGGACGCGCAGAGCGCCGACCTGATGAGCTACCTGCTGTTCGACGCCGCCTACACGCGAGCGCTCGTCGACATCGGCCACCGCGATGCCAGCGAGCGCATCGGCGAGATCGAGGCCTTTCTCCGCGTGTCACGGTCGTCGCGCAGCAAGGGAAGGGTACGCGCGGGCCGCCCGGACCGGGAACGCGCCGCCGGCTGAGCAGCGCCCGCGACGCTCTCGCGCGCCCTTGATTCGCCCGCGTCGGCTCGCGCCCGCCGGCCGAGATGTTCGCCGGGCCGAACGTGCTCGAGGTGCACGAGGTGATGACCAGTACCGACCTGGACCTCGCGTGACGCGTTAGAAGAAAAGTGGCTTGACACGAATCGCCGACCGGCGCCAACGGGTCGGCATGACGACGCTCCATCGAGGTCTCACGCTGTTCATCCTCGGAGCGCTCGTGCTGGGCGCCGGTAGTCCGGTAGCGGCCAAACCCACTCCCACCCAGAAGTGCACCGCCGCCAAGGTGAAAGCGGCCGCGAAGAAGCTGTCGGCGAAGCTCGCGTGCTACGCCAAGGCAGCGACGAAGAACGCTCCAGTCGACGACGAATGCCTGGGCAAGGCCGAAACCAGCTTCAGGACGGCCTTCTCGAAGGCCGAATCGAAGGGCGGCTGCATCACCAGCGGCGACGCGACCGCGGTCGAGGCCGGGATCGAAGCCTTCGTCCAATCGTTGGCGACTGCCCTTCCCGACGGCGGTACGAAGGACGGGGGGAAGTGCGCGTCCGGGAAGCGCAAGGCGGCGGGAAAGAAGGCGATGGCCAAGCTCCTGTGCTACGCAAAATCCGCCACCAAGAACGTGCCGGTGGATGCCGGCTGCCTCGGCAAGGCGGAGGCCAACCTCGAGAAGGCCTTCAGCAAGGCGGAGAAGAAGGGCGGGTGCACGACGAGCGGAGACGCGGCGACGGTCGAGGACGCGGTCGACGCCATCGTCGCGCAGGTGGTGGCGCAGCTCACCACCCCGCCGACGACGACCACGACCGCCACGACCACCACGGCGGGGGGGCCGACCACCACGGCAACGGGGCCGACCACCACCGCGACCGGAGCGAGCACCACCTCGACGACGATGGCGCCGGCCGTTCACGTCGTCATGGTCGGACCCAACGACATGCTGGTCTTCGACCCGGCGTCGCTTCCCATCCACGTGGGCGAGACCGTGCGCTGGGTGTGGGCCACGAGCTTTCACAGCGTGGTGAGTGGCACGGTGTCCACGGACGGGACCCGGATGCCGGACGGCCTGTTCTGCTCGCCGAACAACACCGCGTGCGACACGCTCCAGACCTCCAACGCGGGTGACACGTACGAGCGCACGTTCAACACCACGGGCACGTTCCCGTACTACTGTGCTCCGCACGGCAACATGGGCATGGTCGGGACGATCGTGGTGCAACCCTAGGCAGACGAGGGCTGCGTGGTGCGGTCGGGCGCGCCCCGTCGCCCCGCCGCCCGCGGGGAGCGCAGCAGCAGGCGGTCGAGCACGGCGATCGTGAGCAGCGAGAGCAGCGCGGAGAACGCGACGTCGCTCACGAAGTGGGCTCCCGACAGCACCCGCACGGCGCTGACCGCGACCCCCGCGGCCAGCGCCGCGCCCACCGCGAAGGCCGATCCCGCAGCGACGCCGAGGGCGGTGAGCGCGAAGGCCGCGGCCGCGTCGCCGCTGGGAAAGGCGCAGTTCCGCCGGCATTGCGCCGCCGGAATTCCCGCGCGCGAGAACTGCGCGCCGCCGCCGAACTGACTGATCTCGCTCGGACGGGCACGGCCCCAGTGCTGCTTCAGTATCGAGTTGACGATGAGGCCGGGCCCGACGAGGAACGTGAGCAGGACCAGAAGGAGGCGGGGTGTGTCGAAGCCTCGCAGGATCGGGCGCCCGGCCATGCGGTTGGCCGCCAGGAGCACGATCGCGCCGACGACGGCCAGCCAGCAGCTGATCGAGACCAGCCAGCTCATCCGCAGCGCCAGCCCGTAGCGCGACAGCAGGAACTCGCCCGGACGGGAACGGTAGACCAGGCTCGAGATGGCGAGGTCGAGCCGCGGAAAGACGACGAAGAATGTGCCGATGACCGCCGCCGTCCCGATCGCCGCCCACAGGAGCCGCCGCACGGGGGTGAGTCCTAGGCGCGCGAGGCGTCTCCGTCCAGTGCGGGTGGGCGGTCGCCGGAAGCGGAGAGCGGGGGCACGCTGGTCAGACGTTCCCCGGCCCGCGCAGGTTCTCGGGGCCTCCCTCCACCCAGATCAGGTCCTCGACGAGCTCCTCCAGGAACGTCGGGTGGTCGTCGCCCCGGCGACCACCCGGGATGGGGTGGCTCGTGCCGTCGTTGGCGCTCGCGGGCGCGTCGCGCAGCGTGTCCAGGATCACCTGGCGCAGTCCGGCGAGGCTGCGGCCCTGGAAGTCCGCGAGATCTCCCAGGCTGTCACCGCCGGTGAGTCGTTCCCGCAGATCGGCCTCTCCGATCTTCAGGTAGCGTGCCGCCGCCGCGTGCACGGCGACGAACCGGGACCGGACTGCTTCGAGATAGGCCTGCAGGCTCGACACGCCGCCGCTTACTTCGATTCTGATCTCCATCGTCGTCCTCCGGGTTGCGCCATCCGTCCGTCCGGAAGGCGATGCGCGACCTGCATCCCCTTGAGGGCGGGATGGGCGCGTTCGGTTGACCCGGGCGCCCGGCGGTAGCGAAGATGCTACCCTCGGACGATGGCAGATCAGACCATCGAAGGATGTGGGTGCCCGCCGACGGTGACCCCCATCCCGTCCACGGGCGGCGTGCACCACGTTTTCATCACGGTGAACGACCTGGCGCGCTCGCGTCCCTTCTATGCCGCCCTCATGCCGCGGCTCGGCTACCCGGCGACCTGGGAGTACGAGGGTCTGAGCGCGGGCTGGCTCAGCCCCGGCGGAAGCTTCTGGATCAAGCAGGCCGATGCGCGGCACGTCGGCGCGAGCTTCTCGAAGGACCGCGTCGGGCTCTGCGAGGTGGCGTTCCGCGCCGAGAGCCGCGAGCAGGTGGATGCGCTGGCACGTGACGTCGAGAGCTTCGGCGGGACGATCCTGGATGCGCCCCGTGAGTACCCGGAGTACGTCCGGGGCTACTATGCGGTCTTCTTCGCAGACCCGGACGGGATCAAGCTCGAGCTGGTGCACATTCCGGCCTGAAGCGTTCCGGCGCCCGTCCCGTTGCCAGGGACCGGGATCCTCAGTAGCGGTGCGCGATGGACCTCGGGGACACGAGCGGGCGCGATCCGAAGACCGTCCTCCTCGTGCTGCTCGCGCTGCTCGCCGTCGTCTTCACCGTGGGGTGGATCCGCGAGCTGCGCCGCGCCCATCGCCGGGACGGGGAGCCCGGTACCGAGCCGGGGAGGCCCGGAGCGCTCGAGGTCGCCGTCGGCGCGGTCGCGGACTTCTTCGACACGCTCGGCATCGGCTCGTTCGCGACCACGACGTCGATCTTCAAGCTGCTGCAGATGGTGCCCGACCGCCTGATCCCCGGCACCCTGAACGTCGGCCACGCCCTGCCGTCGGTGGCGCAGGCGCTCATCTTCATCGCCATCGTCGAGGTGGAGACGCGGACGCTGGCGCTGATGGTCGGCGCCTCGGTCCTCGGGGCGTGGCTCGGTGCCGGCGTGGTGGCGGGCTGGCCGCGCCGCCGCGTGCAGATCGGCATGGGCAGCGCGCTGCTGGTCGCCGCCGCGCTCACGCTCCGCCAGCTCCTGCAGGGGAGCCTCTCCGGTGCCGGCGCGCTGTCGCTCTCGGGCGTGTCGCTCGGCGTCGGCGTCGCGGGCAACTTCGTTCTCGGCGCGCTCATGACGCTCGGGATCGGGCTCTACGCGCCGTGCATGATCCTGGTGGTCCTCCTCGGCATGGACGCCCGCGCCGCCTTTCCCATCATGATGGGCTCGTGCGGCTTCCTGACCCTCGTCGCCGGCATGCGCTTCATCGCGCGCCGGGCGTACGCGCCGCGTGCGGCGCTCGGACTCACCCTCGGTGGCACGCCGGCGGTGCTGGTGGCCGCGTTCGTCGTGAAGTCGCTGTCGCTCGACGCGGTGAGGCTGCTCGTGCTCGTGGTCGTGGTGTACACGGCCGTGGCCCTGCTGCGATCGGCGGCGGACGCGCCGCCGGCGCTCGCGCCCGACGAAGCGCCGGAGAGCGCCGCGGGCGGGGCGTGACGCGGCGGAGCGCTGGGCAGGCGAGCTCGACAGCGCAGGCGATCCGCAACCTGGCGGGGATCGAGCGCCGCATCCTCGTGTACGGCGGGAGCGACTCGTGGCGAACCGACGACGGCGTCGAGGTGATGTCCGACGCCCGGTTCAAGGGCGAGCTGGCGAAGGGGCTCTGAACCCGGACGCACCGTCGCCCAACTCCCGCTCACCCGACGCATGATCCGCACACCGGGCCGATTCGCGGAAGGCGCTGAAAACGCGTCATCGGCCGTTCGCCGGCGTCACGGATGATGGTGGTCCTGAAGTTCCCTCCACTCCGAGCGCCTCGTTCAGCGGCCCGATCGCGAACAGCCAGAGCAGGTAGTAGACCACCGGCAGGAACACCGGCAGCACGATGGCGGCGGGAAACCACGCGCCTTCCGCCAGGAAGAGCAGGTTGACGCCGACCGCCGCGAGGAAACCCAGGAGCGCGCCCCACGCGCCGATCCCGAGCCGCGGCTGCCGGCGCGCCCAGAGCAGATTCCACAGGCCCCACAGGATCGGTAGCAGGAAGAACGGCACCTGCCGGAGGGGCATCGCCGGGACCAGCGACGCCATCGACGTGCGCAGCGCGTACGGCCCGACGAGCACCGTTCCCGCCACGCCGGCGCCGATCAGGTAGGCGAGCAGGTCGCGGCGGCGAACCATGCGTCAGAGGAGGCCGCCGGCCGTGAGCACGCGAAGCGGGTCGGGCACCACGGCGAGGGTAGCGATCGCGACGGCGAGCGCCGCCATCTCGCCCCAGCCCATCGCCGGCAGGCGCAGCGGGACGCGCTCGTCGCGTCCCAGCCGGGCCCGGACTCGCGGCCAGAGGTCGCGGTCGGGTGCGGGCGTGCCGGAGCGGATCAGGTCGAGCGTTTGCATTCGTGGATCACTCCTCTGGCTCCAGGTCTGCGAGCATGACACGGAGCCGGCGCAGGCCGTGGAACAGGCGGGACTTGACGGTGCCGAGCGGCGCACGCGTCACGCGCGCGATCTCCTCCAGCGACAGCTCGCCGAGCAGGCGCAGCGAGCATGCCTCGCGCTGCGCCACCGGCAGCGCGGCGAACGCCGCCGCAACCCGCTGCTGGATGTCGTCCCGGACCTCCGCGGGCGGGGTGCCGATCTCCGGCGCGTCCGACAGCGGCAGCCAACCCCACAGGCGTCTGGCGCGCAGGCGATTGCGGGCCAAGTTGCGTGCGATGGCGAAGATCCAGGGACGCAGGGGCGCGCCCTCGCGCCAGCGCTCCCGGTGTCGGTGCAAGCGCAGGAACGTCTCCACCACCAGATCCTCTGCGGTCGCCGGGTCGTCCAGGATGCGCGCCAGATGGCGGCCCAGCGGTGCCTGGTAGCGGCGGAAGATGATCTCGAGAGCCGTGGGATCCCCCGCTCGGAAGGCCGCAAAGAGCGCCTCGTCGCTCGGCTGCGGCGCAGCTGACATCCGTCATGCCTGCTGTACCCCGGAAGCGGGCAGGAAGTTCAATGGCTCCGGCCATTGAACCCGGGACGCGCCTTGCGGGTACCTGGAGACGAGTGCAAGGAGAGGAGGCCGGTGATGATCCCCTTCGACTACGGGTTCGGTGCCTTCCAGGCGCCCGTCGCGCGGGCGCTCGCCTGGCTCGCCACCCTCGGTGCCGGCGCGACGATCGCCGTCGTGGCGCTCGTGGCCGTCGAGCTGCGGCGAGCGACTCGCCGCAGCTCGACCGTTCGTTCCGTGCCGCCGACGCTCCGCGAGGCGGCCTGATCGTGCTGCGCCGCTTCGTCGCCTACCGCGTGCTCCGCATCGCCGCCGTCGCGGTGCCGGCGATCGTGCGCTACCGCTGGCTCGATCTGCGCGAGCGACTCGGGCGGCCTGCACCGCCCGAGGCCTGGGAGCGGGTGCACGACCACGTCGCGCTCGGACTGCACGACCTGGGCGTCCATCTTGCCGGGCTCTTCGTGAAGCTCTGCCAGGTGGTGGGCGCCCGCGCGGACAACTTTCCCGCTCCCTTCATCCGCCGGCTCGGGCGGTTCCACGACGCCGTCCCGCCGCGTTCCTTCTCCGAGATGCGGCGGCAGATCGAGCGCGAGCTGGGTCGGCCCCTCGAGGAGGTCTTCCTCGACGTCGACGAGGCGCCGCTGGCGGCCGCCTCGCTGGCCCAGGTGCACCGCGCCACGCTGCTGGACGGCACCCCGGTCGCGATCAAGGTGCAGTACCCGGAGATCGCGCACCTCGCGCGTGTCGATCTGGCCAGCCTGCGCCTGGTCGGCCGCGCCGCCGGAAGCCTGCTGCGCGTCTTCGACCTGCGCAGCATCATCGACGAGATCGCCGAGTTCGTCGCGCTCGAGCTCGACTTCGCCCGCGAGGGCGACACGACGGAGCGCATCCGCGCGGCCCTGGCGGACGACCCGACGGTGCGCGTGCCGCGCGTCCACCGCCGCTACACCACGGGCAAGCTCCTGGTCCTCGAGTATCTCGACGGCATCAAGGTGACCGACCTCGACCGGCTCCGGGCGGCGGGCCACGACCTGGCCGAGGTCGCGCGCCGCATCGGGCGCCTCTATGCGCGCATGATCTTCGAGCAGGGCTTCTTTCAGGGCGACCCGCACCCCGGGAACCTCCTCGTGCTCCCGGGCACCGTCATCGGGCTGCTCGACTTCGGCCTGGCCAAGGAGCTGCCCCCCGGCTTCGGCACCGCGGTCGGCGAGCTCGTCACCCGCGGCCTCGCGGGTGACGCCGGCGGAGCGCTCGCCGCCGCACGGCGCGCCGGCTTCGTCGTGCCCGACGATCAGGCGACGGCGCTGCCGGGGCTCGTGCTGGTGCTCCTCGGCGACCGTGACGAGCAGGCCAACGCGGCGGCGCTCATCGCCCAGACGCCGGTCACGCGAGTGCCGAGCCATTTCGGCCTCATCGCTCGCGTCATCCTGCTGCTGAACGGCCTCTCGCACCGCCTCGCCCCCGGCCAGCTCCTGGTGCAGCGCGCCCTGGTCGAGGCGATCGCCGAGCAGTCGCCCGGGCCGGGCGCGCAGCCCGCAGCCGGCGACGGACTCCCGCCCGGTCCCGACGGACCACCCCTGCTCCAGGTCCTGCGCTGGCTGCAGTGGCCCCTGCCGCTGCTCGACGAATGCGCCCGCCGCTTCGGCGACACCTTCACGCTCCGCCTCCCCGGCAGCTCACCCGTCGTCTTCTTCTCCCACCCCGACGCCATCCGCGCCATCTTCACCGGCGACGAGGAGGATCTGCGCGCCGGCGAGGCCAACGCCACCCGTCTCGAGTCGATCCTCGGGAAGCATTCGCTCCTCCTGCTCGACGGTCAGGAGCATCTGCGCGAACGCCGGATGCTACAGCCGCCCTTCCACGGCGATCGCATGGAGGCCTACGGGACGGTGATGCGCGACATCGCTGCCCGCGCCGTCGACGCCTGGCCCGCCCGGCGTCCATTCCCGATCCATCCGGAGATGCAGGGCGTCACCCTCGACGTCATCCTGCGCACCGTCTTCGGGCTCGACGAGGGTCCCGCCAAGCGCGAGCTGCGGGGGGCGCTGATCGAGCTCCTCGGCATGGGCGCGAATCCGCAGCTCCTGCTTGCCGCTGCGCAATCGAACGGGAACCCGGCGGGAGCGGCGGCCCGGCTCCTGGCAGTTCGCACGCGCGTCGACGAATTGCTCTTCGGCGAGATCGCGACGCGCCGGCGGGCCGACGTCGCCGGCCGCAGCGACGTCCTCTCGCTCCTCGTCCAGGCGCGCGACGAGGACGGCCGCCTCCTCGACGATCAGGCCCTGCGCGACGAGCTGGTGACGATTCTCCTCGCGGGTCACGAGACCACGGCGACGGCGCTGGCGTGGGCCGTGAGCCATGTCCTCGCGCACCCCGACGTGCGCCGGCGGTTGCACGACGAGCTGCGCGGCGCCGGTCCCGCTCCGCTCGATCCGCAGCGCGTCACCCGCCTCGAGTACCTCGACGCGGTGTGCCGCGAGACCCTCCGCCTGACGCCCATCCTGCCGATCGTGGGCCGCCGGCTGACCCGGCCGATGCGCCTGGGAGGCGTCGACCTGCCTGCCGGGGCGGTGGCGGCTCCGTGCATCTATCTGGCCCACCGCCGCGTCGAGCGCTGGCCGGAGCCCGAGCGCTTCCGGCCCGAGCGCTTCCTCGAGAGCAAGCCCACGCCGTACGAGTTCTTCCCCTTCGGCGGCGGCGTGCGCCGCTGCCTCG
Source organism: uncultured delta proteobacterium (assembly GCA_963815115.1). Taxonomy (GTDB): domain Bacteria; phylum Desulfobacterota; class Binatia; order DP-6; family DP-6; genus CAVQLX01. The sequence goes on from CAWFFN010000012.1 coordinate 779,304, forward strand.
GCATGGCGTTCGCGCTCGCCGAGATGAAGATCGTCCTCGCCGAGGTGCTCACCCGGGTCGAGCTCACGGCAGCGCCCGGCTACCAGGTCCGGGTGGTTCGCCGCAGCGTCACCCTGGCGCCGTCGGAGGGCATGCCGGTCGTGGTCGAGCGTCGGGCGGCTGCCTGAGCGCGGGCTGCCCTGGTCGGCTGATCGAGGCGCCCCGGGAGGCCCGGATGGGTCACCAAAATAGATGTTGTAAGTGCAGTCCAACCCGGAGTAGTACGGCCCGACTGACATGTCAGTATTGGATGTCAGGCGAGCGCGGTGCGGACCGCGTGAGAGCCGAAACCCATGCCCAGACCCGGAGCGCCCGCTCCGGGCATCGCCGACGGATGCCTAGCCAACAGACGGATGCCTAGCCAACAAAGGAGGGGGTTCAACATGAGACTGTCTGCTTTCGCGAGCGTCTTGGTCCTCGCCGCACTCGTCAGAGGTGCCGCTGCACAGGTCGTCCCGCCACCATTGACCGCCACCGTGGTCAACTTCGACGACATGGTGGCCAGTGATACCTGCATGCCCAACGGGCCCATCACCAACGAGTACGCGGGGCTCGGTCTGATCTTCAGCGGCTTCGGGCTGAGTGGCGGCGCCCTCATCAACGGAAATTGCAACTACGGCAACAACGGCATGGCGGTGTCGCCGCCGAACCTCATGGGCTTCGCCACCATCATCAACTACCCGAACGGCGGCGCCGAGATATCTCCCGAGACCCTCACCTTCTACCCGCCGATCACCTACCTGCAGTTGGACACCTTCACTTTCTCCGACATCTGCGAAGGGACCAACATGTTCTTCGCCAACGCATTCGCGGAGGACGGCACACCGGTCGGCAATATCTCTTTCGTGAACGGCGACCCCAGGACGGTACAATTCACGTTCTCGCCGACGCCCGCGCAGAAGGTGGTCATCACCAGCAACAAGACATGCGGAAATTCGTTCCTCAAGGGCGTCGAGACGTTCACCCTCGACAACATCGCCTGGATTTCCGTGCCGGCCGCCGCGAGCAAGTGCGCGCAGGGCGAGATCGACGCCGCCGGCAAGAAGGCCAAGGCCATCGCGACCTGCTACTCCAAGGCGCTCCAGAAGGGCCTCGAGGTCGATCAGAGCTGCATCCAGAAGGCCGTCAACACCTTCAACAGCAGCGTCGCCAAGTCGCAGGACAAGGGCGATTGCCTGGTCGGTGGCCGCCATGGTGACAACCAGGACGTGAGCCAGCTCGAGGCCGCCGTCGACAACCTGATCGCGAGCAGCCTCCAGATGGTGACCGGCGGGCAGCCGGGACCCAGCATCTGCTTCGGCAAGAAGCTCGCCTCGATCGGCAAGAAGGCGCAGTCCTTCACGAGCTGCTGGTCCAAGGCGGCAAAGAGCGGGACGAACCCGGACGAGGCATGCGCCCAGAAGGCCGCGAGCTCGTTCAACGGGTCGCTCAAGACGTGCGGCACTCCGACCCAGCTCGCCCCGCTCGAGTTCCTGATCGACCAGTTCGGGAATGCCGTCTCCCGGAGCATCCAGGTGCCGACGACCACGACGACCACGACGACCACGAGCACCACCACCACCACCCAGCCGCCGCCGCTGGGCGACCACCTGAGCTTCACGACCACGCCGGGCACCGCCAACTGCACGATCGCGCCGACGGATGACCCGATGACGTCGTTGCCGGCCCCGCCGTTCTCGGGCGAGCTCGACTCCGACACGGCCGGCACCACCAAGATCGCCGATCTCGGCCTGGGCTGCCTCTACATCGGCGGCGGGATCGCCACCGTCGCGCCGTCGCAGATTCCGGAGAATGCGACCTCGATCTTCAACACCACCGATGGGATCAACCTGACGGCGAGCCTCGGCACGAGCCGGGAGGATTGCACGACGGGACCGCAGCCGACCCTGCACTGCGTCAACAATGGCGCCGTCGAGTGCACGAGCGACGCCGACTGCGCCAACACGCCCGGCGGCTGCGCGCCCGATGCCACCTGCTTCTTCGGTCCCCCGATCCCGGTCAACGGCTTCCCGCCGACCTGCGTCATCAACGTCTTCGCGGCCGACGGGAGCGGGACGCTGGACATCCCCACCGGCCAGTCGAGCGTCAGCATCAACCTCGGCTCGCGCGTCTACCTCGCGCCGTTGTTCAGCGGCATGACCTGCCCGTCGTGCAGCGGTGGCTTCTGCGACAGTGGACAGAACGCCGGACAGCCGTGCTCGACGGCGAACAGCGCCAACACCAGTCTCGAGTGCCCGCCGTTCGACTCGCAGTTCATCTCCACCCTGCCCGTCGACCTGACCCCGCTCAGCAGCGGGACGACCACGGTCACCGCAGCCGATGGCATCTTCTGCTCTGGGCAGATCAATGCGGGCGCATTCGGTCAGGCGGCGACGCAGGCAATCACCCAGGTGGGCTCGCCATCCGGAGATCTGTCGGACGGCCTGCCCCATGCCGGCGTCCTGGTCAGCGACTTCTGCATCCCGGCGACGGGCAACGTCGCCCTCGACGGGATCGCCGACCTGCCCGGTCCGGGCTCGCTCAGCCTGCCGGGGAACGCGACGTTCGTCACCGTACCGTAGTTTCGATCCGACGTGAGCAACGCCCGGCGCCGGCCCGTGTGGGCCGGCGCCGGGCCGCACTTCCCTCGGTGCGATACGAGACTGGCGGACAGCGCGTCGCCAGGATCGCCGCGGCGGAGCCGGCCGCTAGCGCGGCAGCGACGCGGAGTGGCGCCGTCCGGACGGGGCGGGCGGCGCCCCTCCCTCATCGGGGATCCGCGATGCACCCTGCCACGTCGTGGCCGGCTGCAGGATCCAGCGGAGCACGCGCCCCCAGAACGATCTGGGGGCGCGTGGTGGCCGGCGGAAGCGGATCACCCTGGCAGGCATCCCGAGACGATTTCGTATCAGGCTTCCGCCGCGACGACCATGTCTTCCGGATACGCCGGCATCCCGAACTCCGGCACGTCGAGCCCCTCGAGCTCGATCGCGGCCGAGACCCGCAGGCTCCGTACCGCGTTCACGATCTTGAAGACGACGAACGTGGCGCCGAACGCCCACGCCGCACACAGGGTGGCGCCGATCAGCTGGCAGAGGAACTGGCTCGTGTCGCCATGGAGCAGCCCGGTGACACCCTGCCCGGCGGTCCCGAGATAGCTCGTGGCGCCGACGCCGTTCCAGCCCGCGCCGTAGGTGCCGTCGGCGAAGATGCCGAGGGCCACCGCGCCGAACCAGCCGCAGTAGCCGTGGACCGAGATCGCGCCGCAGGGATCATCCACGTGGATCACGCGCTCGTTGAAGAGGACTCCGCCACAGACGATCATCCCCGCCAGGATGCCGATCACCACGGCGGCATTGGCGCCGACGAACGCGCAGGGTGCCGTGATCGCGACCAGCCCGGCGAGCATGCCGTTGCAGGCCATCGAGATGTCGGGCTTGCCGAACATGAAATACCACACCGTCATCGCCGAGGCCGCGCCGGCGACCGCCGCCAGGTTCGTGTTGATCGCGATCACCGAGATGCGGAGATCGGTCGCGCCGAGGGTCGAGCCCGGGTTGAAGCCCATCCAGCCGAACAGCAGGATGAAGGTGCCCGTGACGACGAAGACGACGTTGTGGGCCGGGAAGGCACGCGGCTTCCCGTCCGCGGAGTACTTGCCTATCCGCGGTCCGAGGATGATCGCGAGCGCCATGGCGGCGAACCCGCCGACGGCGTGGACGACCGTGGAGCCGGCGAAGTCGCAGTAGCCGTGGCCGAGGCCGAGCGTGGTACCCCACTGCGACATCCATCCACCGCCCCAGACCCAGCAGCCGAAGATCGGGTAGAGGATCGCGCCCATGAAGATTTCGGTCAGCAGGAAGGCACCGAAGGTGATGCGCTCGCAGATGGCGCCGACGATGATGTACCCGGCGGTCTCCATGAAGACGACCTCGAACATGGCGAGGACGTTGACGCCGGCGTCGTACCCGGTGCCGCTCAGGAAGAAGCCGTGTCCGCCGAGGAAGCCCCACGAGCCGCCACCCAGGAGCCACTGGTTGAGGGTCGGCGTCCCGCCGAGGTTGAGCGGCGCCGCGTTCACGGCGACCGCGCCGAACTGGAAGGCGAAGCCGCACACGTAGTAGGCGAGGAAGGCGAAGACGTAGGCGGCGAAGTTGAGCATCATCAGGTGGCCCGCGTTCTTCTTCCGCACCAGGCCGCAGGTGAGGAGCGCGAATCCCGCCTGCATGAAGAGGACGAGGTAGCCGGTGTTGAGGGTCCAGGCGAAGTTCGTGGCGAGGCGAATGTGACCGACGGCATCGGCCAGCTTCGTCGCCAGCGGCTCCCGCTCCGCCTGCGCCTGGAACTCATCGAAATCCTTCTTCTTGGAGACGTAGTCCTCCGCCGTCTTGTCCGCGGGCTCGACGACGACGAAGGCCGTGCCTCCCGCGTCGTAGACGCTGGCCCGGTCTCCCGTTGCGATGCCGGCGGGATCGGGCTTCGGCTCATCGTCCGCGCGGCAGACGCCGCCATGGCCGGCAATCACCATCGCGACGACGGCCGCCAGGATCGCCTGCGCGCGGCGACGCCCGGTTCCGAGCAAGGGTTCCACCATGGTCGTGTTCTCCTTTCGGACGCGGTGGTCCTGCGCCTCCTAGCAATGACGACACCACATGAACGCCGGCGCGGAGCGGAGTCGGCGATTTCTCGGGGTGACGGACGCCAGCCGTCGAATCGTGCTCGAAGATGAGGCGGCAGTGCTCCGCCGACGAGCAGAAAATCGTTGGTAGACTGGAAGCTAGTAGCGCGCGGCAGCTTGCGGAGTGCAGTTCCCGTCCCGCAGATCGTGGGGCGGGGTGCACCACGGCCCCCACGGCCATTGCAATCTGCATCGTCGCCGGCGGCGCCTCCGGCGAGTCGCCGGTCGACCGAGGGCGATCGGGAGCCGGATGACGCGCGCTCGCCCAGGCTGATGGCTCGGCCCCGGCCGGCCGTCGGTGCCGCCTCGCCCCGGGGGGCCGGCCACCCGGCTCTTGCAGTCAGCGTCCGCTACGGAGCGGCCGATTGCCCCCCGGCGCGGCCGCGTCGAGGCGGGCGTCGCGCTCCGCCAGCACGGCTGCGATGCGTTCGACCAGCTCGTCGACGGCGTCGCCCCTCGCGATGAAGGACGTCTCGAGCCAGCCGTCGACCAGCCGACGTGCCTCGACGGCCTGGGCCGAGGGCGGTGCAGGCGGCGGCGTCGGCTCGGAGGTGACGCGGGTGGATCCTCTGCGAACGAGCTCCAATCGTGCGAGCATCAGGTCACTCCCCTGTGCGGACCATCGCGGCGTTTCGCCCGCCGGGCAGCGGCGGGAGCTCCGGAACCGGCGTCGCGTTGCGCTTGGTCGTGTCCGGAGACCCGAGATCGCGCCCAGCAATACGCCGGGAAACCCCACACCGGATGGCGTGAGCACCGTCCGGTCAGGTCGTCGCCCCGGGCGGGTCGAGGGGCGGCGCAATGCATCATTTGCCTTGGCAAGCGCTGGGTTAGGCCAGGTTCATGAAACTGTTGCCAAAACTGCGCTTGGCCATGTTAAGTCGCCCGCCATGCTTTTTTCCCGAACGGTGTCCGTTGCGCTCGTCTGCGCCTTCCTCGCGCTGGCCTCTGGTCCCGCCCAGGCCGCGATCTCGTTCGTGCAGGGACTCGGCACCGCTCAGGCGAACAGTGGCTCGACGCTCTCGATCGAGCTCGGCGCAGCCATCACGGTCCCGGTCGGCGATACGATCATCGTGAGCTTCGCGATGAACCCGCGGGGTGAGCGTCGGCGACGTGCAGTGCTCGGACTCGGGCGCGAACGTGTGGCACGTCGATGGGGACGTGACGCGCGGCTCGGCAATCGACGGCGTGCGCGCGGTGACGTGCTCGACCCGCGTCACCACCGCGCTCGCGAACGGGCGACTCGATCACCGTGAGCCATCCTGCGAACGCGGACGAGCGCGCCATGACGGCGACCGAGTTCTCGGGGCTGCGCGCGAACGCGGTCGACCGCGTGGCCACCGGCCTGGGCGTCGATGACCCCAGCCCGCTGACCGCCATCACGGCCGTCACGACGATCGCCAACGAGCTCCTGGTGGGTACGATCGGCGTCGAGGGAACACCCCAAGCCCCCGATACCTTCACGGTGGGTGCGGGCTACCTTCCGCTCGCGCGCGCGGGAACGCTGGGTGGCGGCGCGGCGGGCAACATCTCGGTCAACGGCGAGTACCGGATCGTGAGCGCCACGGGCCAGTACGTCGCCAACGCGACGCTCGGCGTGGCGCGAGACTGGGCCGCGATCATCACGACCTACGAATCCGCATGCGGGAACGGCGTGGTCGACCCCGGCGAGCAGTGCGACGACGGCAACGCGGTCGCCGGCGACTGCTGCTCGGCTGCGTGCACCTTCGAGCCCGCCATCACGGTCTGCCGGGCCTCGGCGGGCTTCTGCGACGTCGCCGAGACCTGCACCGGCTCGAGCGGCACGTGTCCGGCCGATGCGAAGAGCACCGCCGTATGCCGGGCGTCGGGCGGCGACTGCGACGGCGCCGAGTCCTGCGACGGCGTGCACGACGACTGTCCACCCGACACCCTGCCGGCGATGGCCGGAACCGTGTGCCGCCCGAGCGCCGGGGCCTGCGACATCGAGGACACCTGCGACGGCGTGCACCCGACCTGTCCGCCCGACGCCAAGAGCACGGCCGTCTGCCGCGGGGCGGCGGGGCCCTGCGACGTGGCCGAGTCCTGCGACGGCGTCAACAACGCGTGTCCGCCCGACGTCCTGGCGAGCGCGCAAACCCCCTGCCGCGCCGCCGCCACCTTCTGCGATCAAGTCGAGAACTGCACCGGCTCGAACGCGCTATGTCCGCCGGACGCCAAGAAGGCCGCGACGATCGTGTGCCGCCAGGCCGCGGGCATCTGCGACGTGGCCGAGTTCTGCGACGGCATCACCGATGATTGCCCGGCGAACGGCTTCAAGGGAGCGGGGGACGGAGTGCCGCGGCTGCCGGCGGAGTCTGCGACCTTGCAGAGAGCGTGCACCGGCTCGAGCGCCGCCTGTCCCGCCGACGTGAAGAGCACCTCTCCGTGCCGCCCGGCGGCTGGCGCGTGCGACGCCGCCGAGTCGTGCGACGGCGTCCATGACACCTGCCCGGCCGACGAGTCTCGCCCTCGTGGGTACGACCTGTCGAGACGCTGCTGGCGATTGTGACGTCGCCGAGACCTGCACCGGGATCGAGCCGAGCCTGTCCGCCCGACGCCTTCGCACCTGCCACGGTCACGTGTCGGCCTGCGGCCACATTTTGTGACGCCCCCGAGTCCTGCACGGGGTCGAACGCGGCCTGTCCTCCCGACGCGAAGAAGCCGCCGAGTGTCGTCTGCCGGGGGGCCGTGGGCACGTGCGACGTGGCCGAGTTCTGCGACGGCGCCAACAATGCCTGCCCGCCGAACGTCTTCGTCACGGGCGGGACGGAATGTCGGGCCTCCGCGGGCGATTGCGATCCCGCCGAGACCTGCACGGGCTCGAGCGGGGCGTGCCCCGCCGACGCCAAGAGCACGGCGGTCTGCCGGCCCGCGGTGGGCGCGTGTGATTCCGCCGAATCGTGCGACGGCGTCAGCAACGGCTGCCCGCCCGACGTGATGGCGCCCGCCGGCGCCGACTGCCGTGCGTCCGCCGGCACGTGCGACGTCGTCGAGAAGTGCGACGGCAACGGCACGGCCTGCCCCCAGGACAAGTTCGTGACGGCAGGGATCGTCTGCCGCCCGGTCGCCGGCACCTGCGACGTCGCGGAGACGTGCACGGGCAGCAGCCCGCTGTGTCCGGCGAACGGATTCGTCGCGCCCGGCGTCGAGTGCCGTGCCTCGGCGCGGCGTGTGCGACCCGGCCGAGCAGTGTACCGGCTCGGCAGCCGCGTGTCCGCCCGATGCGAAGAGCACGGCGACGTGCCGCCCGACCGCGGGCGACTGCGATCTTCCCGAATCATGCAATGGCTCGAGCAACGACTGCCCGACCGATGCGAAGAAGACCGGTGTGTGCCGCCAGGCTGCCGGCACGTGCGACGCCGTGGAGTCCTGCAACGGCACGAGCAACGACTGCCCCCAGGATCTCTTCCTGCCGGGCGGCACGACCTGCCGTGCCGTCGCTGCCGGTTCGGCGGGCGCGTGTGACATCGCCGAGCAATGCACCGGGTCGAGTCCCATCTGCCCGACCGACGACATCAAGGACGCTGGCGTGCCGTGCCGGGCAGCCGCCGGCCAGTGCGACGTGGCCGAGGCGTGCGACGGGGTGCACCCGGCCTGCCCGGCCGATGCCAAGAGCACCGCACAGTGCCGCGCCTCGGCGGGTGACTGCGATCCCGCGGAGTCGTGCGACGGCACGCACAACCACTGCCCCGCCGACGCGAAGAGCGCCGCCGTCTGCCGGCCCGCCGTCGGAGCGTGCGACGTCGCCGAGTCGTGCAACAACAGGGACAACGACTGTCCCGCCGACAAGATCGCGACCGCCGGGACCACCTGCCGCGCCGTCGCCGGCGACTGCGACGTCGCCGAGACCTGTGACGGCGCGAGCTTCGCGTGCCCGGTGGACAAGTTCGTCCTCGGAGGCACCCCGTGCCGCGCCGCGGGCGGGACCTGTGACATCGCCGAGCAATGCACGGGCTCGAGCGCGGCCTGCCCGGTCGACGTGAAGAGCACGGCGATCTGTCGTCCTTCCACGGGTCCCTGCGACGCCGCGGAGTCCTGCGATGGCGTGGGCAACGGCTGTCCGCCGGATGTCCTGGCGGTGAACGGCACGCCGTGCCGTCCGGCCGCGGGCGTCTGCGACGCCGTCGAGACGTGCGACGGGACCAGCGTCACGTGTCCTGCCGACCAGAAGCGGACGGGCGACTGCCGGCCGCCGGCGGGGCCGTGCGACGTTGCCGAGCGCTGCGATGGCATCAGCGACACCTGCCCCGCCGACCGCGTCGTGGCCGCGGGCTCCACCTGTCGCGCGGTGGCCGGCGCATGCGACGTCGTCGAGACGTGTGACGGCACCAACGTCACGTGTCCCGCCGACAGCTTCGTCTCGGCTGGAACCACGTGTCGGCCGGCGGCCAGCTCGTGCGACGTCGTCGAGACCTGCACCGGTACGAGTGCCACCTGTCCGCCCGACACCAATGGTCCCGACGCCGATCGCGACGGGGTCTGCGATCCTCAGGACGATTGCCCCGGCACCGCCGACCCCGCCCAGGGCGACGCCGACGGAGATGGCATCGGTGACGCCTGCGACCCGTGCACCAGGTCCGACGCGGGCGCCATGACGGCCCGCGCGCTCAGGGTGAAGGGGCTCAGGAGCGGTAAGGGAGAGCAGACCCTGACGTTCCATGGCACGATGACGGTGCCGACGAACCCCGAGATCGACCCGGTGGCGAGGGGGGTCCGCGTCCTCATCACGACGGCGGCCGGCGATGTGGTGGTGGACGTGACCATTCCGGGTGGTGGCGGTTGGAAGACCAACCGCGCCCGGACGACGTGGAGCTACCACGGTGGCGCGGGAGGCCGCATCAGGGAAGTCACGATGCGCCGGAGCCGCTCTGCACCGGGCACGATCCGCTTCAGCGTGAGCGGAAAGGGGGCGAACCTCGCGCCGCCCGACGGCACGCCGATCACGGCGACGATCGTGCTGGACGCGCCGTTCGCCACGACGGGCCAGTGCGGCGAGGCCGACTTCGGATCGTGCAAGAAGTCGAAGTCGGGGAAGGCGCTCGTCTGTAGCTGACGCGCACTGCCTGATGGTCTCGGCTTCCGGGCGCCGGTAGGCTGCAGCCGTGCGGCTCGCCACCTGGAACGTCAACTCCGCGCGCGCGCGGCAGGCGCGCCTCCTCGAATGGCTCGACCAGCGCCGGCCGGACGTCGCGTGTCTCCAGGAGACCAAGATGAGCGACGCCGAGTTCGCCAAGGTCTTCGGCGACGAGCTCACCCGCCGGGGCTACGTCGCGGCCCACCACGGCGACGGCCGCTGGAATGGCGTGGCCATCGTGTCGCGTTCCGGGCTGGAGGACGTCCGTCGGGGCCTGCTCGACCAGCCCGGATTCCCCGATCCCGAGGCGCGGGCGCTGGCGGCGACGTGTGCCGGGGTGCGGGTCTGGTCGGTCTATGTTCCGAACGGGCGGACGCCCGACGATCCACACTTCGCCTACAAGCTGGCGTGGCTGGCCGCGCTGCCACGGACGCTGGCCGCGGAGACCGCCGCCAGCACGGTGGTGTGCGGCGATTTCAACGTCGCCCCCAGCGATGCGGACGTCTGGGATCCTGCCGCGTTCGCGGGCTGCACGCACGTGACCCCGATGGAGCGGGGCGCGGTGGCGGATCTGGTGACCGGCGGCCTGGTCGATCTGGTCCGGCGGCGCTGGCCGGATCAGCGCGTGTTCACCTACTGGGACTATCGCGCCGGCATGTTCCATCAGGACCTCGGCATGCGTATCGATCTGGTGCTGGCGAGTTCGGACGTCGCCGCGCGCGCGAAGGCCGTCTGGATCGATCGCCAGGCTCGCAAGGGCACTGCGCCGAGCGATCACGCGCCGATCATCGTCGATCTCGATGACGCGCCCGACGGTGACATCGGACCGCTGGTGCCGCCGCCGTCCGCGGCTCGTCGTCGCTGAAGGATCTTCGAGCGAGTGCGTTGCTACGCGCTCAGTGGGGCCCGTCGTGGCCGCGATCGAAGCAGTCCCGCCGGAAGCGTCCGAACTGCTGGGGCGCAAACCCGGGAAGGTCCGATCGATCGATCGCGAACACGAAGAATCGATTCGGCTGGGTGGGCACGAAGTCGTTGTCGTTGGTGACGACGAGCAGGTGGCGGCCATCCTGCAGGTCGGGGCCGAAGGCGAGGCCCTCGATCTTCTCGGGGAACGACGCCCCCGCCAGCCCGAAGGCAGGATCGAGCAGGTCGAGGAAAGGCGCCTTCGCGACCGGAGTCACGCCGTCCGGCGTCCCCGTCTGGGGCAGCGTGGCGACGGCGCGGATGTCGCTCGCCCCCGAGATGTCGATGCGGAAGATCTTCTTGAACGCCGCCGAGGTCCCGGCATTGCCGTCGCGCTCGATGACGAGGAACTCGTGGTCGTTCACCGCCAGGATCTCGTTGACGCCGTTGCTCTTGCTGTCGAGCTGATACAGGAACTCCCGGATGGCGCCGCTGTCCAGGTCGATCTCGACGAGGCGGTTGTTGGTGCCGACGCGCTTGAGCGACGCGTCCAGCGCGCCGTCCTGGATCAACGCGCTCTGCATCAGGCCGTACAGCTTCCCGCCATCGGGTGAGATCGCCAGTCCTTCCATGCCGCGGTTCGACTGACGCCCGCTGATGTTGGCCGCCAGCTCGACGTTGCCGTCGGCCGACGGGAGGTCGATCAGGAGCTTGTTCGGGAGCTTGAGCGAGCGCAGGCGCGTGCCCCGATCGAGGTCGAACTCGTGGACGAAGGGGCCGTACTCGTCCGAGACGAAGGCGGTCTGGCCGCAGCGGTCGACGCGGATGCCTTCCGGATCGAAGCGCAGGCTGTCGGGCGAGTTGGTGGCGTCGAACGCGCCGGCCGAGCCGGTGAGGAAATCGTGGCCGTCGTGCATGAGCCGCGTCGCGAGCAGCGCGGGCGTGATGGCGAATCCGTTCCGGCCCTTCGTGACCGCGAGGCGGATCGTGTAGATGCGATCGACGTACGAGGTGGTCCCGTCCGCCGGCCCGCGATCCGGCGTCGCGACGTACAGGCTGTCGATGCCGGTGTAGGTGATCGCGGAGCCCAGGCCGCCCACCCGGTTGCCCGGGGTCACGCCGTCTTCGAGGACCTTCGTGAGACCGGACTGGTCGGTGGCGGTGCCGGGGATGTCCCCCTCGCCGATGAAGGTGACGGTTGCGGATGCGCTCGCCGCCGAGAGCAGCAGGGCGAGAGCGAGGGTGGGACGCTGCGAGGACGATCGTGTCATCATGCTTCCTCCGTCGGGGATCGGGATGTGGCCGATACGAAGGAAGCACTGTAGGCCGCGGACCTTTACGGGTCGGTTGCCGCAGGGTGACAGTTGTCCGTTGACAATCGAGCTGGACTAGCGCGCGTTGCGACCCATGCGCACGTAGTTCGCGATCGCGAGCACGACGATCGCGATCGCGGCGACGCCGAACCAGGGAGTCAGGGGCGCGCCGGTATCGCCGACGTAGCTGTAGATCCAGTATCCCGCGAACGCCAGCGCGAGCACCAGCAATGCGGCCGTCACCAGGGTGCCGTACTCCGGAGGCTCTTCGCTGGCCATGCTGGCTCCTTCTCGCACCCTTCTCGAACCCCGGGCCGATGCGGTCAACAGGGGGTCCGGTGCGACGGCCGCTCCTACGCGAGCGTCGCGGCGTCCGCGGCACCGGCGTCCAGGAGTGTGGCGGCTTCGCGCAGGTCCGGCGCGTCGTGGCCCTCCCTGAACCAGCCGTACACGGCGGCGAGCCCGTCCCGAGCCTCCGCGTCCCGTTCCCGACCTCGCAGCAGGCGACTCAGGCTGACCGCGGCCCGAAGCTCGAGCGATCTGGCCTGCTGGCGGCGTGCAATGTCGACCGCGCTCCGGAAACACCGCTCCGCGTCGGGGTGGTCCGGCGGCGGGTCGCCAGTACCGTCGCGCCGCAGGAGCAGGTCGCCCTTCAGCCGGAGCAGCTCCGCCTCGAAGTAGCGCTCCCCGTGGCGCTCCAGCGCGTCGAACGCCTGCAGCAGCTCGTGGTGCGCGTCGTCCAGCCGGCCGATGCGGGTGTAGCCCTGCACCGCAAGGGCGCGATAGGCGGCCTCGTGGGTGCCGGCACCCATGCCGCAGTAGCTGCGGATGCCGCGCTGCAAGAGCTCGACGGCCTCGGAGCCCGGTGCGAGCTCGGCCAGCGCCCAACCCCGTTGCACCGAAGCGATGGCGGTCCAGTACGCGAGGCCGTATTCCCCTGCCAGCGCGAGCACGCCGCGCGCCAGCTCGTCGACGCGGCGGTGATCCTGTCGCAGCACGTGGACCCAGGCCGCGTGCGTCAACGCGAGGGCCAGCGTCGGCGGATGGGACAGGCTCTGCGCCCAGCCGAGCGCCGCCTCGGCGCACGACCGCGCTTGCTCGGGATGGCCGGCGAGCCACAGGACGCGGGCGAGGTGACCGAGGCAGCACACCTTGGGGTCGTGGCCGCTGAAGCGATGCGCATCGGGCGGCGGCTCACGATCGTAGAGCGCGATGCATTGCTCGAGATGTGCTCTCGCGGCCGCCAGATCCGTCGCCCGCAGGCGGTTGCATCCCATCGCATGGTGGCCCTCGATCAGGAGGGCGCCATCGCCGGACTCCTCGCCGAGACGGAGCAACTGCCGCGCCAACGGGCTACCTGTCTCCAGGTCTCCCCGGATGCTGTAGAAAGCCTCGAGGCCCCCGATCACCACGAAGCGCTCCGGGCAGTCGCCGATGCGCTCGGACAGCGCGAGGGCACGCGCATAGACGGCGCCGACCTCTGGCGCCGCGAAGCCCTGCACCTGAGACAGCGCCCCGCCCAGGGCGATCTGCACCTGGAGCTCGTCGAGCGTCCGCGTCCCGGCGTCGGGTGAGCCCGGGAGCTCCCGGAGCGCGGCACGGAGATGGGCCGCGGCTTCGGTGAATGCGTTGCGCAGGACGGCCTGCTCGCCGGCATGGCGGTGATGGCGGAAGGCGCGGGCGTGATCCCCGGAACGCGCGAAGTGGCCCGCCAGGGTGACGGCGATCTCCGGCGTGCGGCGCCCGTAGGCTGCCTCGAGTCGCTCGCCGATCCGCTGGTGCAGCCGTCTCCGGACGCTCTCGGGAACGAGACCCAGCAGCACCTCGAGATGCAGAGCGTGCGTGAAGGCATACTTCCCGCTCGCCGTCCCGTCCGGCCACTCGCCGATCCCGAGGCGGCGCAGGAACTGTCCCCGCCGTGCCAGCGCGGCGCACGATGCGTCCACCGCCTCGACGTCCTCCTCGAGCGCAACCGCCACCTCTCCCGCGCTGAACTCCATCCCCGCGACGCCGGCCGCCTCGAGGATCCGCTGGTGCTGCCTCCCCACCCGCCCGATCTGCTTCTCGATGGCTCCGCTCAGGCTTCTCGGCATCTCACGGAGCAGGGTCTCGAGATCGGGCGTCGTCGCGCCTCCGCCGCCGTTCGTCTCCTCGCTCGCGGCCCTCAGGCTCGAGGTGACGTGCGCCACGAAGAGGGGGTTGCCACCCGTCCGCCGATGCAGGGCGTGTGCGAAGCCCTCCGGAAGTGGGCGGTCTCCCAGGCGCGCCCGCAGGTACTCCTCGGTCGCGGCCTCGGTGAGCGGCGGCAGCGGCACCTCGGCGCAGGACTCGCCGTGCTCCAGGAGACGACGGATCGCGTCCAGCGAGTGGTCGTCGATGCCGGCCTCGACTGATCGATAGGTCCCGACCACCAGCAGGCGCGCGGGGCCGCGTTGATGAGCCAGCGCCACGAGCATGTCGAGCGTCGAGGGATCGCTCCAGTGCAGATCCTCCAGCACGACGACGATCGGCGTCCGGGTGGTGAGTGCTTCGATGCCGACGACCATCTCGCGCAGCATCCGTAGCCGCGTCACTCCGGCATGCTGCCGCTTGAGCGCCTCCCGATCGGAGGCAGAGATGAGCCCCGAGAGCTGCAGCAGCCAGGATGGCGCGTGCTCGCGCAGAAGGGATACGAGTTGATCCCCCGTCGGCCCGCGGCAGAGACGATCCAGCGCCTCCAGCACCGGCATGAAGGCTTCACCGGGCCCGTTCTGCTCGACGCACTGCCCGCGGGCGATTCCCAACACGCCCCGGGTCGCGGCACGTTCCAGGAACGCCTCGACGAGCGTGGTCTTCCCGATTCCCGGACCGCCGGTCACGAAGACGATCTGACGCTGGCCAGCCAGGGCACGCTGGAGGTGGCCGTCGAGGCGCTCGAGCTCCGGGTCGCGACCCACGATCGGGCAGCGCGGTCGCCTGCCCCCGCCGACGGGTCCCTCTCCGGCACCAACCGCCGCGATGAACCGGTACCCGCGACCATGAACGGTCTCGATGAAGCGGGGCACTCTCGCGCTGTCGCCCAGGGCCTTGCGGAGCTCGCTCATGCAGACCGCGAGGACGACCTCGCTCACCGAGACCTCAGACCACACGGCACCCAGCAGCTCGTCCTTGGTCACGAGTCGGTTCGGGCGCAACGCCAGGAAGTGCAGCAGAGCAAGCGCCCGATGGCGAAGGGGAACCACCTCGTCCCCGCGCACCAGGCGCCCCTCGGCCATGTCGAGCACGTAGGAGGCGAAGCGAATCGGCGGGGCTGGCAGCTTGGGATGCTCGGGCGGCCTGGTCATTCGGGTCGACTTCACGAATCTTCCCCTGGGCTGTCCCGAGGCCCAGCCACGGGGGCGGGTCTCTACGCCAAACGTGGCCGTCCGCACAAGTGCCACGATGCCGCGTCCAGATGGAGACCGAAGAATAATTGAAGGACTTGGGCCGTCCGCGCGGGATACGATCGCGGTCAGAAAGTCGCCCCTGCATATGACGAAAAAGAGCCCTTCATACGACGTCGAGACTGGGCGGGCTCCAGGCGGCGAACCCCCGGCGACTCCCCCGCGGAGCGACGGTGGACGACCCGCTGGGACCGGGCCGAAGGTCGTCCTGCTACGCGGCCGGGGGGCACTCGGGCCGGTCGAACAGCCCCCGGGGACCTCGGATCTGCGGCTCGATCTGCAAGGCCCGATCGACAGCCTGCGCTCCATCCGGGGCGACCTGGAGCTCTACTACTGGGAGCGCCCCGGCCACGGCGAGCAGCAGGAGCGCGAGCGGTACCAGGTGAGCCTCTGGATCCGGCAGGTCAGCGAGCGAACGGCGGCGCTGGAGGGCATCCTGCTCCACATGGGTACACCGTCGGTCGTCTTGAGCGCCGTCGGCACGGCCGAGGGCGAGGCGCTTCGGAGCGAGGCCCGTCTCCTCCGCTGCTGGATCCGGGAGGAGGAGCCGTTCGAGCAGGTCCTCCACACCGTGGCCGGCGTTCTGCATGCCGCCGACGTCATCTGCCTCGGCGCGGCCGGCGGGAGAGCCGAGGCCAGAGCAGGCCGACCCCGGCTCCCGTAGCACGCGTCCAGTCACGTCGACGGCAGGCTCGACGTCGACGCCGGCCCGCGTCATGGGATCCACGCCACGATCACCTGCGTGCCGGGTGTCGCGCTGGCGGCGCGAGGTTCGAGCGTCACCTGGATGCCGTCGGGCGAGAGGGCAAGCTCGGGGCTGTCGGCGATCAGGCGGCCACTTCCATCGGCGTCGGGCTGCACCGCGCCCAGCGAGGTCCAGCTGGTGCCGTGCCGCACCCACACCTGGTACGTCTGTCCAGCCGGCGCCGCCGGGAACCTGGAGAGAGTGATCACGGCGATCGTGGCCCCGGGGCGCCCGCGGTAGCGGGCGTGGGTGCCCTGGGCTTCCTCGGGCGTCCCGGGTGCGGGGGAGAGGCGGAGGTTCACGCTGTCGCTCGCCGTCACCATCGAGAGCGCCCGGTCATAGCGTGCCAGCGTGGCGTGCTCCGACCAGTGGCGAATTCCGAGAACGGCCAGCACCGAGAGTGCGGCCAGCGCCGCCCAGTGCGGAGCGAGCGTCCCGCGCAGCTTCTGGAGGCCCGCACGGATGCGTGTCTTGGCCGTTCCGAGCGGCAGGCCGAGCTCGGCTGCGACCTGCTCGTGCGTGAGATCGTCGAGGAAGGCGAGGCTCAGCGCCTGCCGTTGCGCGAGCGGCAGCTCATCGACCGCCGATTGGATGATGGCGCGGCGGCGCTGCTGCGAGGCCGCCTCGGCGGGCCCGAGGTCACGCGCGGCCAGCCCTTCGAGCACGAACCCGTCGGGATCGGCGACGATCTCCGGCTGGCGGCCGCGCCGACGCAGCTCGTTCAGCAGGCGGAAGTGCGCGATCTGCAGGAGCCACGAGCGTACCGTGCCGCGCTCGGGATCGAAGCGGGCTGCGTTGCGCCAGACCACCAGGAATACCTCTTGCACCAGGTCCTCGGCGGCCGTGCGGTCGAGCGTCTGAGCGGCGAGCGCGAAGATCGGCCGCGCGAAGCGGCGGTGGAGCAGCCCGAGCGCCTCGGCGGAGCCCTGGGCCACCTGGCGCATCAGCGCCTCATCGCGCGGGGCGTCCTCCCTCGATGGCATCCGCCGGCGTCCGTTGGTGTGAGCGTACATCGCCAGCCTTCATCCATACACCGGGCCGGCCGATCTGGATTTGGTCCGGAGCCGAGCGCTCGTTCACCGGTTCTCCGCCGCGGCAGGGGAGGCGACGTCGAGCCGCGTCTTCGCCGGGGTGCCTTCCCCTTCGACAGGTGGCGAAGTTTCTCGACGAGCGACTCCTCCTGCCGGTGCGCGGGCGCGCCGCTTCAGGAGCAGGACGGTAGAGCGGCCGGGAAGGTCGTATGGGCTACGTTTCCGCTCCAGCAGTTGCCCGTGCCGGTCTCGTCCCAGGCGAGGTCGACGGCGAACACGGGATTGATGAGGGGCGACGGGTCGCTCCCGTTCCCGAGCGCGACGTTGGAGCGGATGCGGTTGAAGTCCGGATTGGGCTCGATGTCCAGCGCTGCACAGTCGGCCGTCGACAGGTTGTTGGCCACGCAGAAGTTCGCCACCGCGATCCCGAACGAGTCGTTGCCGGTCACGAGGTTGTGATCGACCAGGTTCCGGTCCGTGGCGAGGACCAGGATGCCGGTCCCCGGCGGCACCGCGCACACCTCGTCGGTCGGGTCGAGACAGGTGTTCGGCTTGTTGTTGTTCTGGCTGATGTTGTGGTCGACGCGGTTGTCGGCGTTCTGCTTCACGTCGAGGAAGATGTTGGTGAAGGTGAGGATGCCGGCCGTGTTGCCCGCAGCGGCGTTGTGGTCGAGGCGAGAGTTCGAGCAGTTCTCGAGCTCGAAGCCGCTCACGTTCCCCGTCGCCAGGTTGTGGTCGATACGGACGTCGTGTGACTGCCCGATGTAGATGCCCGTGTCGTTGGCGCCGGTGGCGACATTCAGGCTGACGCGCCCCGCGCCGCAGTGCGAGGGGAAGATGTCGTACTCGGCGTTGTTGTTGGTGCTCGTGAGCTCGACGCTCCAGTCGTCGACGCAGAAGAGGAAGATGCCCTCGCCGCCGAACCCGTTGACGGTGAGGCCGCGCACATGCTCACCGTGGAGGCGCTGGGAGGGATCGGCAAAACACGTCGCCCCGTCCGCGCCCTGCTTCGCGATCGCGATTCCCTGGTCCTGGCCGCCGGGGTTCTCGAGCACGACGGCGCCGAAGCCCGCGAACAGGCCCACGAGCGAGATGCCGTCCTTGTCGACGACGACGGCGCACGTGTGCGCCGGATCGGTGGGGCAGGGCCGTCCGTGCTCGTGATACCTGCCGGGCGAGATCAGGACGGTGTCGCCCGGTCTCGCGGCGTCGACCGCCGCTTGGATCGAATGGCCCGGCCTCACGTTCAGGATCCGGGCGTTCGCTGGAAGCGCTCCTCCGACCAGCAGGGAAACCATTACGACGACCGTGCGTGTCATGGTGGGCCTCCTTCGCGTGCTCTCGCTCCGGGTATGCCCGCCTCGCTGCGATCGTCAAGACGAGAAGCGCTTCGGAGCGCGTGACGCGCCGCGCGCAGCGACGCGCCTGGTCGCTGCGCACGCGGTCAACGGCAGATTGCGGGGCGTCAGTAGCAGTAGGTCTCGTTGCCGAGGCGCTTGCAGGCGTGCGGATCGTTGCTGAAGCTCTGGACGCTGATGACCAGCGTATCCCGCGACGGGAGCGGGCGGTCGAAGGTCACCGGACCGGCAAAGCCCTGCGTGCGGAGCGCGAGCCCCGCCTCACGGGCGTGCGGATCGGTCTGCGTCCCGAGCCGCATGGCGATCCCTGGCCAGCGGCAATCCAGCTGGGACCCCACGCCCACGCAGGCGCCGAGGGCCGACCCCGATAGCAGCAGACTCCCCGCAAGGGTGAGCGCGCCGAGGTGCGACATGGTTCGAACCTCCTCGCCCACGATGAAAGCCCCATGTCGGAGGTGACACAAGCCCCGGACTCGTGCCGCCGGCGCGCCGCGGCAACGATCCGCGGCGAGCTACTTCGACCGACTCAGCAGTCGAGCGCGAGCGCGCTCGAAGCGGTCGGCCAGCGCGCGCGCCGCGTCGTCCAGCGCGGGTCCCAGGTGCGCCCAGCTCGTGCTGGCGCGCTCGACCTCCTGCTCGACCTGCTGCCGCGACCGTGTCTCGCGATCCGCGCCGCCACCGATCGTGTTGGCGGCGAGCCGTTCCCGCAATGCGAGCGCCATTTCCTGGAGGGAGGTCTCGCGCGAGACCTCGGGACCGGCGCCGAACAGCGTCTCGAGGCGAGCGCAGAGCTTCTCGCGCCGCTTCCTCGTGACCTCCGGATCGAGCTTGGTTCCTCGCAGGCTCCCCGGCCGGAGAGCGGCGATCTGCTCGCACGCGCCATGCAGCCGGGCGCGCAGCGCCCGCGCGTCGTCGAGCGTCGCCACACCGAGACCAAGCCAGGCGCCCCAGGCCTCGTCCACCTTCTGCCCGATTTGATCGGCCGGCGGGCTGTCCTCGCCGGCGAGGGAGGTGGCCAGCGCCTCCAGCTCGTCGCAGATGGTCTGCGCGCTGCGGATCGTCTCCTCTTGTGCCAGCTCCTCGCGACGGTTTCTCCGGTCGAAGAACCGATCACACGCTGCCCGGAAGCGCTCCCACAGCGCATCTGCCTGACCGCGCGGCGGCGTTCCGCTCCGCTTCCATTCCGCCTGGAGCTGCTTGATGGCGGTCGCCGTCTCCTCCCAGTCGGTCGAGTCGGCGAGCGCCTCGACCTGCTCGCAGAGCGACTCCTTCCGCTTCGCGCTCTCGCGGCGCCCCTCGTCCAGGCGATCGAAGTGCTCCTTGCGGCGCGTGAAGAAGCGGTCGCAGGGCTCGCGGAATTCCTGCCAGAGGGCCGCCCGTGTATCTGCCCGCTACCGGGCCGATCTCCTTCCACGCCGCCTGGAGTCGCCTGATCTCGGCCGCCGTCTCGTTCCACTCCGTGGAATCGGCCAGTCCGGCGACCTCCGCGCAGAGCGCCCGCTTCTTCTGGAGGTTGCTCAGGAGGTGGGCGTCGCAGCGCCGGCGAAGCTCGTTGCGTGCGGTGCGGAAGCGCTCCCAGAGCGCTTGCGAGCGGTCTGCGCTCGTCGTGGCTACCTGCGCCCACTCGTCCTGGAGCCGGCCGAGCTGCCGCATTCCCTCGGCGAGGTCGTTCGACTCGAGGAGCGCCTCGACGCGAGCGATGAGCTCTTCCTGGGCGCTGGCGTTCGCCCAGCGCCGCCACTCCTCGGTTTGCTCCACCTGCGAGATCCGCCCCAGGAGCCGGTCGCGCGCTTCGCGGAGCCGCTCGGTCCAGGTCGCGCGCCTCTCCGAGGGAGGCAGCGGGCCGAGCTCGCCGAGGGCGGCGTCGGCCGCCTGTACCTCGCGTCGCCCCGCGCTCGGCTTGAGCGCCGGCGACTGCGCCATCTCCTCGAGTCGGCCGTACAGCGCCTGCAGGCGATGCAGGTTCGCCTGCTCGATCTTCGATCGCTGCTGATCGGCCTCCTGCCGTCGCTCCCGGAAACGCTCCTCCGCAGCCGCGAAGCGGCGCTCGATGGACTCGATCTCCGGACCGGTCTCGTCGCCGCGCGGCCGCGCATTCCAGCGGGTGGCGAGCGCCTTCCAGGCCTGCGCCGATGGCAGCGGCGAGGAACCGGCCAGCGCCTCGGCGTCCGCTGCGATGGCCTCGAGGTTCGCGCGCTGCGCGTTCGCGGCAAGCCGGCGCTGGTGTCGCACCCCGCACGCCTCGCACGCCAGAGCAAAGCGCCGCGCGAGCGCGACGCCCTGCTCGCCCGCGACGGGAGGGAGGCGATCCCATGCCGCGCGCGCCGTGGCGAGGTCGCGTGCCGCGTCGGCTCCATCGAGCGTCTCGACACGCTCGCAGAGGGCCTGCCGGGCGACGACACCCTCGTCGAGCACGCTCCGCACCGCGTCGGCCTCGGCACGCCTCCGCGCGAGGCTTCCCGCGTCCCGCAGGATATCCTCGCACGTCTTGTCGAACGGCTCGGCCACCTCCGTTCTGGGCTCGGCGCTGCGCGCCAGCTCCTGCCATTCTCGCTGGACCTGTCGCACCCGTTCGGCGGCCTCGATCACGTCCGGCATGGCGCGGAGCGTGTAGGCCAGCGTCAGCAGCTCGAGCTGGCGGGCACGTGCTTCCTTGGCGTCGACCGCGGGTCGTTCGCCCGATCGCGATGCGAGCAGCGCTTGCGCGCGCTGCTTGACGCTCTTCGCGGCGCTGCGGCTGCCGGCGATCGCCTGCAGCGAGGCGGTGTCGTCGATCCGCTCGAGCGCCCGGAGCGCGAGCTCGGGCGGACAATCCGCGAGCGCGATGCTGCGCAGCATCGCCGGGTCCGCGATGCGGTCCAGGGCGGCGCCGCGAATCACAGGGTCGTCTGCGCCGGTGACGACGTCGCGGAGGAGGCGATCGCCGGATACGCGCGCGAGCGCGCCGGCACGTACGCTCTCGTGCGTCGCCTTCGCGGCCACCGTGGCGAGGGTGCGCGGGTCGGTGAGGCCTTCGAGCGCCGCCGTGCACTCGGCGAGCGAGTCTCCCGAGGCGGCGATCTTCACCCGGACCTCCGCTGCCCGCTCGACGGCGAGATCGCGCAGGGCCGGGTCGGCTTCACCCTGCGCCACGCGTTCGAGAAGGGCGGGATCCTCCAGCTTCTTGATGGCGACCCGGCGCACGTGCGGATCCGGATCGGCTCCGGCGATGGCCCCGAGGCGATCCCGCTCCTCGCTGCCCATGTCCCTGACCGCGGCAGCGCGCACGGCGGGGTCGGGATGGCGCCACCTGGGCCGGAGTCGAGCGATCAGGTCCATTGGTTCGGTTCCTGGGCCTCCCGACTTGTCTACTACGGGAGGTGGATCGGAGCCCAGCACTTCGCGTCGGGCCGCGAGGCCTCAGGCCCGCTCCGGGCCGGGGAGGCCGGCGTCCCCATCCGCCCCGGGCGCTCCCGCCACCCGCACGCCCCACCAGCGTGCGCGCTCGGTCCGGTCGAGAAGGACCAGGACGAAGCGAGCGGGCCCATCGCACGCCACCGCCCGGATCCGCATCCCGGGGGCGAACGGCGAGCCCGACGAGGACCAGAAAACGTCGCCCGTCCCGGGCATGTCGCGACCCGCCGGCAACCCGGTGAGCAGGGTCAGGAGCTCGTGGGCAGTCGGCAGCCGCTGCCCGCGGTCCGCGACGGCCGCGGCCGCCTCGGCCCACACCACCGGCAGGGTCGCAGGCGCCGGCGCCCACTCGAGTCCCGTGTCGCGATCGGCGAGACCCTGCCGGGTGGCGATGAAACGTGGTGGATTTTGCGTGCCGTCAGGCGTGCCGGCGCCTGCGCGGACGGTCCTGGCGGGTGCCATCGACCCTCAGGCGTTCACTCCGCGTGAACACCGTTCATCCGAGGAGTAGCGAAGGCCGCGACGGGGGGACGCTCAGCCCGGTCCGGAACGGGAGACTCCCGGATGCGTCGGCTGGCCCTTCCTGGAGCGCCGCGGCCTCGTACCGTCGCTGGCCGCAGGCGCGGATGCTGCTCGAACGCGGCATCGATCCGACTGCGCAGAGCAAGTACGGCGACACGCTCCAGACCATCCTCGAGACGGCACGGATGGACGAGCGGGATCTGGCCGCTCCCGAGTATCAGGCGATGATCGCGGATCTCGCGGCACACGGCGTGCGCGTCGCGCGGCACGCGAGCTGAGACGGAGTCGGCCGCGTTCGCACGCCGGGCCGCTCCGTGGAAGACTCGGGCGGTGCATGGTCACCGGTCGACGACCGGCATCGCGGCGGGGTGCCTGCTCGCCTCCGTCCTCGGCTCGGGGTGCGGTGGGGAGCCCGAGTCGCACGCGCCGGCGACGGTCATTTCCACCTCGACCACGAGCACGTCCCTCCAGCTCGTCTCGACGACGGTCGCGACCTCGTCCTCGACGACCACGCTCCTGCCCGCGCCCGCCAACGCCGACGAGGCACGGCGGCTCCTCGAGCGCCAGGGTGTCGATCCGGCGGAGCTTTCGCGCGAGATCGGGGAGCACATGCGACACCGGTTCCGGCCCGCGCCCGCCGAGTGAATTCGCGCCGACGGCCAGAAAGCGTGGACAACCGCTCCCGCGTCGCGGTAGCTTCTCGCCCGCTCGCCATACCTCGGGGGAGGGACAATCCATGAAGACACTCGCGGTCGTCACGGCCAGCGTGCTTGCGCTGTTCGCATCGTCGTTGCCGGTACGGGCCGGGCTCACGCCGGCACAGAACTGCCAGGACACCATCGTGTCCGCGGCTCAGAAGTATTTCGACGCGGTATACAAGGCGGAAGCCAAGTGCCGCGATGGTCGGGCGGTGACCGGCGCGCCTGCCGACTGCTCGATCGACCCGGGCGTCACGGCCGCCATCGCGACCGCCGAGGGCAAGCTGTCGAGCAAGATCACCGCGAAGTGCCCGGGTGGCGTGGTCGCTCAGACCGATCTCGGCCTCGCCTGCGCGGGCGCCGCGACCGTCGGCGACGTGGTCGATTGCATCACGGACGACGTGCATGGTCCGCGCGCCAAGGAGCTCGTCGACGCGGTCTACGACGACTCCGGTCAGATCACCGATGCGCTCCTCCGCAAGTGCGAGCAGACGATCTCGAAGGCGGTCCGCAAGGGCGCCAAGCTGCGGCAGAAGGCCCGTCGCAAGTGCGCCAAGCCGATTGCGCTGGTGGAGAGCGCGCCCGGGGACTGTCCCGACCTGAAGGCGTTCAAGTCCTTCGACAAGGCCCGCGACAAGCTGACCGTGCTGGTCGAGAAGAAGTGCAGCGACACCCAGGTGCTCGACGCCGCCCTCGAGTTCGGCGGCGAGTGCGCCGACACGCGCGCGGGTGCACCGGCGGCCGCGTTTCAGTTCCTGACCTTCGACCGCAGCGGCATGACGAACACGAACACGATCCCGCCGCACACGCGGCTGGCGCGCTGCATCGCCGCGACGACCGCGGTCCAGGCGGATACGGGCTCGGCCGCCGTCAGCGCGCTGTCCGACCTGGGCGACTTCCCCTTCGGTATCGCCGCCGGCGACGCGACCGACACGGCGTTCGTCGCCTGGACGCAGGTCGACCTCGCGGCGACGCCTCCGTTCACGCTCGAGGTGGCGACCGATCCGAGTTTCTCACCGGTCGCGCAGAGCATCACCGGTCTGATCCCCAATCTCGCCCGCGACAACACGATCAAGGCCGAGGTGACCGGTCTCACCGCGTCGACGCGCTACTACTATCGCTTCACTGGTGCCGGCGGCCCCAGCCGTACGGGCCGCATCCTGACCGCTCCCGTGCCGAGCTCGACCGCCCCGTTCACGTTCGCCTTCACGGGGGACTCGAACGCGTTCTTCAAGCCCTACGCCGTGCTCGAGGGCATCACCCGTGACGATCCCGATCTCTTCCTCTACGTCGGCGACACGGTCTACGCCGACGACACCCGGAGTGGTACCGGCGAGGCCATGGTGCTCGGCGACTACCGCAACAAGTATCGCGAGAACCGCGACGACCGCGCGCTCCGCGATCTGATGGCCAACGTCGGCACGAACGCCATCTGGGACGACCACGAGGTCACCAACGACTTCTACGGCTCGCCGTTCGGCGCGTTCGGCCCGCAGATCATCGCCGGCAACGAGGCGTTCCGCGAATGGATGCCCATGCGCGAGAACGGCGGCGATCCGATGGCGCTCTATCGCAGCTTCAAGTGGGGCGACGTGGCGGAATTCTTCCTCACCGACAACCGCCAGTACCGCAGCGCGCAGGCGTACGTGACCGAGCCGGCGTGTCTGAGCGCCGGCGAGCCGGCAGTCGTCCCGCCCGCGGGAGCCTGCGCCAACGAGGTCAACAACCCGGCGCGCACCTACCTGGGCGCCGCGCAGAAGGCGTGGCTCAAGGCCGGGCTCGCCGCCTCGACCGCCAAGTGGAAGTTCGTCATGAACGGCCCGGTGATCACGAACCTCCTCTTCCTGCCCTACGATCGCTGGGAGGGCTACGCCGCCGAGCGCACCGAGATGCTCGAGTTCTTCCGCAATCCGGACGGCAACGTGATGACCGACGACCACATCAAGAACGTGATCTTCCTCTCCACCGACATCCACGCCGCGATCTACGACCCGACCGTCAGCAATCCGGGGCCGTCCGCAGGAAGCATCCAGGAGATCGTCGCGGGCGCCATCGGCATGGACTCGATCTATCGCGAGCTGCCGGCCGGCATTCTCCCGTTCGTGAACGGACTGCCGGGTCTCTTCCCGAACATCCAGTTCTTCGACATCGACCGCCGGAACTACGTGTACATCACGATCGATCCCACGCAGGCGACGTTCACGTACCGGGACAACACCGGATCGGTCCTGAAGGAGATCAACCTCACCGCCGAGTGAGCGCCGTGAGGTGCGGGGCCGGGCGAGGCATGTCGCCCGGCCTCGCATTGCCCCCGGGATCGAGGGCCGCCATGCTCGCCGCTCTGCCTCGACGTGTCCCATCCCGGAGCGACGACCGGAAGGCGTGCCGCCCGCGCACGCGTCTCGTGTTTCTTCTGCTCCTGGTCATGGCGAGCCTGCTCGCCACGCCGGCCCTGGCCGACGACCGGACGGTGGACACCCAGCGTCTCCTCGAGCTGCTGACGGGCGTGCGCCTGGCCTACCTCGAGGCGTTCGAGGACCGGGGTGCCGAGCTCGAGTCGCATACCGATCTCGAGGAGGCGCGGCTCCGCTTCGCCGAGGCGCGCCAGCTGAACGATCGCCTGCACCTGCTGCCGGACGAGGAGGTGTCGGCGCTCGCCACCGGCCTGGACGCCGAGGTCGGCCGCTTCGACGTCCCGGACCGCATCGAAGCGCTCGTCGCGACGGTGACGAAGGCGACCGGCGTGACCCTGATCACGCTACCTCCCGCGCCGCCATCGGCGGTACGGGGCCGGGAGCTGTTCCGCGAGAACTGCACCGGCTGCCACGGACCGCGCGGGGCGGGGGACGGCCCGGATGCGCGCCGGGGCGAGATCACGCCGGCCGATTTCACCAGCGTCGTGTTCATGCGCCGCGAGATACCCCTCGACTTCTTCCACATGATCGGTCTGGGACATCGCCGGCGCGGGATGCCGGAGTGGTCGCAGAGCCTGGGCGTGCAACAGCGCTGGGACCTGGTCGCGTGGATCTGGACCCTGCAGCACCCCGATGCCGACCGCGTCGGGGGCGCCCGGGTATGGCGCGATCGGTGCACCGGCTGCCATGGCGCGGATGGCGCCGGGGTCGCGGGGAAGGGCGCCGATCTGAGCCGTCCCGGCAGCCTGATCGAGCGCAGCGATCGCATCGTGTTCGTCCGCCTGTCGGGTCCCTCGCATGCCGAGGCCTTCGCCGGCCTGAGCGACACGGAGCGGTGGCAGGTCGTCGGTCACGTCCGGGCGATCAGCCTGGGCGGGGTCGGGACGCACTCCGAGCCGCGACAGGGCGTTCCGCTGCCAGACCGACAGCGGAAGCGGCTACGGTGAGTGGTGGGCCTCGGCCTCGAGCGCGCACTTCGCGAACAGCGGCTCCAGCGAGTCCAGATCGACCGGCTTCACGCGGTGATGGTCGAACCCTGCCGCCTCGGCCTGGCGCTTGTCCTCTTCCTGTCCCCATCCGGTGACCGCCACGAGCTGCATGGTCCGGCCCCATGCCGCGGCGCGGATCTGACGTGCGACTTCGTAGCCGTTCGTCTCCGGCATGCCGATGTCGAGCAGCACGATCTGGGGAAGAAACTCGGCCGCGATCGCGAGCGCTTCTCGCCCCGAATAGGCGGTGCACACCTCGTGCCCCATCATTCTGAGCAGCATCGCCGAGCCGTCTGCACTGTCGCGGTTGTCGTCGGCGACCAGCACGCGCAAGGACTTGCGGCCATTGCCCGCCGGCGCGGCGGCGTCGGCCGATGCGGCCGCGGGGTCTCCCACCGGTCTCGTCCGCACGAGGATCAGGCCACCCGAATCGGTGTACTTCGCCTGGCTCACCGTTGATAAACGACCGTCCCGCACCGAACGCGTGGACGGCACGGTACGAGGATAGCCGCGTCGAAGCGGACCGTCGATCCCGTTTCGAGCGCGGCTGCCGAAGTTTCCGGGAAAGCGACTCCCGTCGACCTGCCCGGGTGCCAGCGGGAAGGCGCGCGGGCTCCGCCTGGCAGAGGCCTACAGCTCCCACTCGACGGGGAACGTCGGGTCGGGCTGGTAGGCGCAGAAGAGTCCGGTCTGCACGGAGCGGTCGAGGTGGCGGCCGAGGACGGGGCATCCGGCCTCGATCTTGCGCACGACCTTGCGCACCGCGCGGGTGACGTTCAGGCGCGCCCGCTCCGCGTCGGATCCCGCCTTGCGGGCGCGGCCACCCAGGCCGGTCGCGCGGTTCAGCTCGTCGGCGAGCATCTCCATCTCCTCGCGCAACCGGGCGGCACGTCCGATGTCGTTGAACTCCTCGGCCTCCTGCAGCTCGCCTTGCAGCTCGCCGAGTCGCGCCTTGTAGGCGCGGCGGGCGTCGGCGTCGAGCATCTCGCCGGCATCGCCGGCGCGCAGGTCCTCGGCGCCCCCGAGGTCGAGCGCATGGAATTCGTGGCCCGGATTGCGCAGCAGCTCGAGAAGATACGCGACGCCCTTCATGTCCTTGAGCCGCGTGAGCTCGTCCTCGCAGTTGACCGTCCAGACGTCCCCCTCGTGACGCAGGCGTGCGATGCGAGATGCCGGGCTGGCATGAGCGGGCGCCGCCGGGACCGCGGCCGGCGTCCGCGACGCCGCGTCGTCTGCCGCCAGCCGCTCGTGCAGGGCGACGAGCTCGAGACGCGCGGCCGTCGCGGCCGCTTCCGCGAGGAGCGTGGCGGCGCGCTCGCGATCGCCACGCTTCCCGCGCGCGCGCAGGCTGCGCGCCAGCTCGTGCTGGGTGTGCGCGAGCTGGGGCAGGGCCCCGATGCGCTCGTTCTTGGCGAGCGCGCTCTCGAAGTGGGCGATCGCTGTGTCGAGCTGTCCGAGGGTGTGTGCGAGGAGGCCGGCGTAGCGAGCCGCCGAGCCGAGGCACCCGACCGTGGTCGCGAGGATGACGACGGCGTCGACGTGCGGCGCGAGGAGCGGCACCAGCGGCTCCGCGAAGCGCGGCGCGCCGGCCAGCGCACACGCCTGCGCCAGGTTGGCATAGGTGCCGAGGAGGTTGCCATCCCGGGGCAGGTCCTCGAAGCCCGCCCTCCCGAGATCGTCCAGCACCTGATGCGCGGCGTCGGTTCGACCGAGCGTCGCGTGGAGCATCGCGAGGGCGGCGCGCCAGATCGGCAGGTTCACGCCGCGCTCGGCGGCCATGACCACGAAGGGCTCGATCTCGCCGAGACGTCCCTCCTCGGCGCGGATCATGAAGGACTGCACGCCGAAGAACGCCGCCACGTTGTTGAGGTTGCTCGGCGTGAGCAGGCCGACGGCTCGGCGCGCCAGCCGCCTGGCATCGCCGAGGCGTCCCGCGAGCTGCGCGAGCGTGCCCTCGACGACCGTGACGTGCCATCGCACGGTCGGCAGCCGGCAGGCGGCGGCGAGCTCACGGTAGCGGCGGAGCGCCTCGTGCACGACCGGCATGTCGGCGAGCTCCAGGTGGTCCAGGATGCGCCACCCGAGTGCTTCCGCCATCGCCATGGGGTCGCGAGCGGCGGTCGCGAGCTCGAGGATCTGCTCGCCGATCTCGCACCGGTGTGCCGCCTCCCCGGGCTCCCACAGAGCGAGCTGCCTGGCGCGCAACGCCGCGAGCAGGGCGACGTCGTCGTGGCGCCGGCGCGCGATCGCGACCGCCTCCTCGCTGTAGGCATGGCGTCGCGTGGCATCGGCGAAGTAGAGCGAGCGCGCCAGCTGCGCCAGCAGGATGGTGCGCGGGTGGCCGTCCCGCGACCCGACGAGCTCGACCGCCTCCTCGAGGAGGCGGACGAAGGGCCAGTCGACCGTGCCCGTCTCCTCGCGCGGAGCCACGGTGAGCGCAACGGGGAAGATGTAGGTGTAGCCGAGGTCGCGCGCGAGCTGCGCCGCCTCGATCAGCGTGGCGCGCGCTCCCTCGGCGTCGCCCGCCGCCTGCTGTGCGCTCCCGAGCGGCAGGAGGATGGCGAGGCGCGTGTCGGGTGACACGGTGGTCCCGCGGCTCGCCTGCAGCGCGCGCTCGAAGTGGCCGGCCGCTTCCTCGTAGCCCAGCTGGCCGAAGGCGTACTGCCCCGCGCGGCTGGCGAACTCGATCGCCTTCACCAGCGTGCCGAGGGGCGCCGCCTCGAAGTAGTGATGCGCGATGTCGCCGAGCACCGGATCGAGCGCCTCTCCGTGCACGGCCTCGAGCGCCTCGGCCGTGGTGCGATGCAGCTCGGCGCGCTCGGTGACGCCGAGATCACCCGTCAGCGTCTCCTGGAGGAGCGCGTGGGTGAAGCGAAAGCCACCCGGTCGCTCCTCGACGTCCTCGATCGCCCCCAGCCGCACCGCCTCGGCGAGCTCCGAGAAGACCGCCTCGACCGGTAGTCCGACGATCCGCGCCAGCACGCCGAACTCGAACTCCCGTCCGATCACGGCCGCCGCCGCCAGGATGCGTCGCCCGGCGGAGGACATCGGCTCGATACGGCGCCGGATGACTTCCTGGACCCCGGCGGGAAGATCGAGATGTCCGGATCGGAGCGCCGAGGCATCGAGCTGTCCCCGCGTGATGAGGAGCTGGACGACCTCGGTCACGAAGAAGGCGTTGCCCTCCGTGGCGCGCAGGATGGCCTCCACCGCCTCGGGCGCCGGCGCCCGCCCGCAGGTCGCCAGCACGTACTCGCCGACGTCGGCCGCCGTCAGCCCGGTCAGCGTCAGCCGGTGGCTCGACCGGGCGAGGTCGCCGAGAACCCGCGCCGCGGCCGCCGCCTGGCGCAGCTCGGTCTCGCGATACGTGCCGAGCACGAGGAGCCGCTGCTCGCGCAGCTCGCGCGCGACGAAGGTGAGCAGCAGCAGCGACTCGTTGTCCGCCCAGTGGAGATCGTCCAGCACGATCACCAGGAGCTCCGTCCTGGCGATCGTGCGCAGGAACATCGTCACCGCGTCGAAGAGCCGGAACCGGGCGGCTTCCGGATCGAGCGTCTCGTCGGTTGCCGCGACCACGTCCGGGCAGCGCGTGCAGACGCTCGGCACCACCCGTGCCACCTGCGGCCCGTCGTCTCCCAGCTCGGCGCGGAGCCGCTCCGGAGGCGTCGCCGCGACGTACGCGCGCAGCGCCTGGATCCACGGCCAGTAGGCGGGCGCGCCCTCCATCTCCTGGCATCGCCCCCACAGGACGCGACCGGGCGCTACGCCGGCGGCGGCCTCCTCGACCAGCCTGGTCTTGCCGACCCCGGGCTCCCCGCGGACGACCACCACCCGGCCGCTGCCCCCCTGCGCCGCGGTGATGTGTGCCGCAAGCGACTCTCGTTCGGCGACGCGACCGACGAAGGGGCGATCCGTCGGCCCCACGACTGCCATACGGGAGAGAAATGTAGTGAGCGGGCTGGCATCGGGTCAAGCGCGCGCCGCGGGTCCCGATGTTCTTTCCGCTTCACGCGCGCGGGCCAATCGTGGTAGGCGGAGGCGGGGGAAGAACCGCCAGTGTTGCGATTCGCAGCTCTCGGCTTGCTCGTCGTCGCCCTCACCGGGTCGCCGGTTCGGGCCACCACCGCTCGGGATCTCTGCGGCGACCCCGTTCCCGATCCCTGCCGGATCACGACGTACCGCGCGGTGGAGCCCGGATCTGTTCTCGACTTTCGCCCCGGCGCTCTCGTCCTCGCCGCGAATGGAATCCTCGACGCCGGCTCCGGTCAGATGGGGATCGTCGCCCGCGACGTGACGCTCGGGGCCGGAGCCCGGCTGCTCGCGGCAGGCGGCCGGATCGGCGTCCTCGCGGAGGATCGCATCACGGTCGACGCCACTGCCAGGATCGACGTATCGGCCACGGGCGGCGGCGGGGCCATCGTGCTGTTCGCGCTCGGCGACGTGCTGGTCGACGGCGCTCTGCGCGCGAAGGGGATCGGGATCCCGGCCTTCGGCGGATCGGTCTCGGTCGCGGCCAACGGCGCCGTTCGCCTCGACGACGTGGATGCCAGCGGCGGCGCCCAGGCCTATCCGATCGCGGATCGGGCGAGCGTGCGCGTCGTGGCCGGCGGCCGCGTGGATCTGAACGGCCTCATCGACGCCTCGCACGGCGAGTGCCTGACCTGCTCGATCGAGATCGAGGCGGGCGGCGACCTCACCGTCCAGAAGCTGGACGTGCACGCGACGGGCCCGTCGGGCAACGGAGGCTCGATCACGGTCGAGAGCGAGGGTTCGATCACGTTGAACGGCGATCTCGCTGCGCCCGGCGGCGGGGGCGACCCGGATTTCGGTGGCGGCGGTGGTGACGTCGAGGTGGCCGCGCACGACGACCTCGAGGTGAACGGCTCGATCCTGCTGGGTGGCACGGCGCCCGACGGCGACGGCGGCACGTTCGACCTGCAGGCGGGCGGCGATCTCCGCATCGCGGCCTCGTCCGTGCTCGATGCGGAAGGTGGCGGCGAAGGCTGCGGCGGCTCTCCCAGCTCGCTCGACGCGGGCCGCGATCTCACCATCGGACGGATCAAGGCCGGCGGCGACTCCTGCGGCGGAGGATCGCTGGACGCGTCGGCCGGCCGCGACGTCACGGTGCTCGGCCGGATCACCGCGGGCGCCAGCGCGGACGGCTCCGGGGGAGACCTGGCCATCACCGCGGCGCGCTCGGCGGACGTCCGTGGCGACCTCGACGCCAGCGGAGCGGCAGCCGGGAGCGGGGGCTCGGTCCTGGTCGAGGCCTGTACGGTGAGCGTCCCGGCCGGCGTCGTGATCCAGACAAACGGGCTCGACGGCAGCAACACCCTGCTCGCGCATGGCCTGATGACGGTCGCGGGCCGCCTCGAAGCGGGCGGTGCGAACGTCCTCGCGTTCGGGAACCCCGCGAGCCCGCCGATCGTCACCGGAACCGTCGTCCCTCCGGCGACCCCGAGGCTCGACCCGAGCCTCACCCCATGCAGCGGGCTGGCCACATGCGGCAACGGCACGCGCGACGCATCCGAGGAATGCGACGACGGCAACACGGAGTCCTGCGACGGGTGCTCGGCCGGCTGCCAGGTCGAGCTCTGCGGCAACGGCCGGCTCGATTGCGGAGAGGTGTGCGATCCACCGGATCTCGAGCACTGTGATGCCGCTTGCCAGGTGCTGCCGCAGGCCATCGTCACGCTGGGCGGGGCGCCCCGCCGCAACGGCTGCGAGCTCGAGTGGAAGGTGGAGCTCGCCGATCCGGCCCTGGACTCGCACGGCCTCCCGAAGACGACCCAGAGCTGCATCGACGGAGATCCCGCCTGTGACGCCGACGCCGTCAACGACGGCCGCTGCACGATCCGGACGCGAGTCTGCCTGCGCGCCCAGGACCCGCGACTTCCCGACTGCGCGCCGGGCGCGATCGACAGCGTCAAGATGAAGTCGCCGTTGCCGCTGGATTCCGACGATCCGACCGACGTCGCCAACGCGAACGTCCTGCGCGACGCGCTCGGCGCCCTGGGCGTGACGGTGAAGCAGGGGACGACGGTCGTGCATCCGGGCGTTCCGGATGCCCAGCCCGATCACTGCACCCCGCCGCTCTCGCTGGTCGTTCCGCATGGCGCGAGGAAGGAGCGCCGCCGCTTCGACCTCGGCGCCCGGGACGTCGACGGCAACGTCATGACCGGCAACCCGCTCAGGCTCGACTGTGCCCCGAGCACCGCGGTGTGCGGAGACGGCGTCGTCGGCACGGGCGAGGATTGCGACGACGGCAACACGCAGGGGTGCGACGGCTGCTCGCCGACCTGCCATTCGGAGGGGTGCGGCAACGGCGTCATCGACTGCGACGAGCAGTGCGACGCCGGCACGCCGAACCCACCTCCCGCGACGGGCTGCACGGCCGCCTGCACGGAGGCGCCGCCCGCACTGCGCATCCCGGGCGGCGGTGGACGCCCGGTCGACTGCGCCCATGAATGGGCGCTGGTCCTCGACCCGGGCGAGACCGCGGTCGACGGGCGGGGCGTCCCGAAGACCACCCAGGAGTGCGTCGATGGCGATCCCCGGTGCGACTTCGACGCGACGTCCGGTACCTGTCGCCTGCACGTCTTCTCGTGCCTCGGTGGCGCCGATGTGCGCCTGGGGTGTCCGGCTGCCGGCGTCGTCAGCGTCGACGTGGTGCAGCCGCGCGTCTCGGACGGCGGCACGGTCCGCGATGCGCTGGTCGGTGCCCTGGCCGAGCTGCGCCTTCCCGTGGGTCCCGGAGAAGCGTGCACGCGGCGGGTCGATGTCGCCGTGCCGGCGGGGAGGAAGGGCGCCGTGCTCAAGCTGCGCGCCGACCTGGCCGGCGGAAAGCCCGACCGGGACAAGCTGAAGCTGCGCTGCCTGCCGGCATCCGCGCCGTGACGCCGGTTCGACGAATGAGGTCGAACTCCGGCTCGACGCGTGCCAGCGCCCGGTGAGCTGGATCGAACCTCAGGCCGTCGCAGCCGCCGACCCCTGCGAACACGGGCCGGCGAGACGGGACAGCGCCCCCACGTTCGTGATCGTCTCCACGGCGACGCCGAGCGTGCGGAAGAAGCCGCGCAGCGGCGCGGAGGGGCCGATCTCGAGGACTCGCGTGCCGGCGGTGAGGAGGGCGTCCATGTTGCTCCGCCAGCGCACCGTGCTGCTCACCTGGCGGACGAGACAATCGAGGATCTCGCCAGGGTCCGGGTCGTGAAAGCCACCGCTGGCGTTGGCCGTGACGGCCGCGGCGCGCGCCGCGTCGAGGACGCCGGTGGCTTCCTCGTGGAGCACCGGCGCGAACGCGGACTCGGTGCCGGCCATCAGCCGAGAGTGGAACGGGGCGCTGCCGTCGAGTGCGATCAGCCGGCTCGCCAGGTGGATCAGCCGCCGCTCCGCCACGCGCGTGTCGTCGGCAAGACCCGACAGCACCACCTGCTCGCTCGAGTTGTCGTTGGCGATGTCCACTTGGAGGTCGGCGATGGTGCTGGCAATCGTCTCGAGGTCGAGGTTGGGGCCGATGACGGCTACCATCCGGCTCCGGCTCACCGGCGCCGCCTCTTGCATGAGCCGGCCCCGGATCCGGACGATGCGCAGCGCGGCAGCGAGGGGCAGGGCGCCCGACGCGACCAGCGCCGTGTACTCGCCCAGGCTGTGGCCGCCCCAGGCCGCCACCGCAAGGTCGGTCTCGGCTTCGAGCGCCCGCAGGATGGCGATCTCGGTCGCGAGGATGGCGGGTTGTGCGAATTCCGTCAGCCGGAGTCGGGGGGCGGTTCCGAAGCAAATGGCGTCCAGGTCGAGGTCAAGCGCCTCGGAGCCCTCCTCGTAGACCATCCGGGCGGCCGCGAAATTCTCATGGAAGTCGCGACCCATTGCGCTACGCTGAGAGCCCTGGCCCGGGAAGACGATGATGGTTGCGGGAGAATCCATGACCGTGATTGCGTGGCCCGGACTAGAGGAGGATATGACCCTCGTCAAGTGATCGGACCTCAGGAGCCGGGGAAATTACGGTAAGAGCCTCATATTCCAGTTTTTCCCATGGCTGACCCGAGTAAGGTCAAGGGGCGTGCCCCGGTCGAGCCCACGCGAACGGCACGCGCCCGCCCCGCTCCCCTCTCGCGTGGCGAGGTGACGCGTGCCCGCATCCGGGAGGCCGCCAACGACCTCTTCCTGCGCCACGGGGTGGACGGGACGACGGTCGAGGCGATCGTCGCCGCCGCCCGGATCTCGAAGCCGACCTTCTATCTCTACTTCCAGCGCAAAGAGGACCTGCTGCTGGAATACGGCCTGCAGCGCCTGCGACTCGTGCGCGAGCTGCTGCCCGATCTGATCGCGCGCCCCACCTTCCGCGAAGCCCTGAACGCGCTCCTCGACGCCGTCGTGCGCGGAAAAGCTTGGGGGCGCGAGCTCACCGGGCGTGCCATCCTCGAGATCGGCACGAGCGCCGAGCGCCTGCCCGTCGCGGCCCCCCATACCTTGCTCAAGCCGCTGATCGAGCTCGGCCAGGCGCGTGGCGAGGTTCGCACCGACATCCCGGCCGAAGCCCTCGCGCATTTCGTGCTGCGGTCGATCCTCGGAGCGTTGAGCGATTGGGGTCTCGGCAGCGATCGACTCGACCGCGATCAGGTCCTCGAGCGCACCGTGACGCTCGTGCTCGACGCGCTCGCTCGCCGCGACTCGTGAGCAGTCGTCGGTGAAGCATGTTCCTGGGCATTGACGGTACCCGTGCTCCGCGGCACCCTCGCCACGAGATGGCTCGTCGCGGGCTCGACGGGCCCGGCGGGGGATATGACATGGCGGACGTTCTCGTCGTCGGTGGGGGAATATGTGGACTCGGCACCGGCGTGCTGCTCGCGCGCGACGGTCACGAGGTGACGGTCGTCGAGCGCGACGCCGACCCGGTGCCCGACACGCCGCAGGAGGCGTGGGACGCGTGGGAACGCAGGGGGGTCACGCAGTTCCGCCAGCCCCACAACTTCATGCCCGGCCTGCGCCTGATGCTGGAGGCCGAGCTGCCCGACGTCCAGGAGGCGCTCCGTCGCGCCGGCGCGAGCCGGTTCGACATGCTGAACCCGTTGCCGCCGTTCTTCGCGGACCAGTCGGCGCGCCCGATCGACGACAAGCTGTGGACGTACACGGCCCGCCGACCCGCTGGCGAGTGGGTCTTCGCCGACGTCGCGCGCAACGAGCCGAACCTGACGATGAGACGCGGCGTCGAGGCGTCGGGGCTGCTCACCGGTCCGGCGGCGACCGCCGGCGTGCCGCACGTCGTCGGAGTCCGCACCGCCGACGGCGAGGAGCTGCGGGCGGACATCGTCGTCGATGCCATGGGGCGGCGATCGAGGAGTCCGGCGTGGCTCACGGCGATCGGTGCGCGTCCGCCCTACGAGGAGCAGGCGGACTGCGGGTTCACGTACTACACGCGGTACTTCAGGGGTACCCCGCCGCAGCGCATCGGTCCGGTGTTCATGCCGGTGGGGACGATCGCGATACTCACCCTGCCGGGCGACAACGGGACCTGGTCGGTCACGCTCATGACCGCGTCCGGCGACACGCCGCTGAAGACCCTGCGCCAGCCCGACAAGTGGACGAACGTCGTCGGGGCGTGTCCGCTGCAGGCGCACTGGCTCGACGGGGAGCCGATCACCGACATCCTCGCCATGAGCGGCATCGTCGATCGCTACCGGCGCTTCGTCGTCGACGGTGTGCCGGTGGCGACGGGCCTGCTCTCCGTGGCCGACGCGTGGGCGTGCACCAACCCGTCGGCCGGCCGCGGTCTGACCGTGGGCTTCATGCACGCGGTGCGACTGCGCGACGCCGTGCGAGAGGCGATCGACGACCCCTGCGCGCTCGCCCGCCGGTTCGACGAGCTGACGGAAGCGGAGGTCACCCCATGGTACCACGCACAGATCGCGGGCGACCGCGTGCGCTTTGCGACCATCCAGGCCTTGCGCGAGGGACGCGAGCCGCCGCAGCCCGGCGATCCCCTGGCGAGGCGCATGGCGTCGCTCGCCGCGTCCATGATCACGGACCCGGATCTGTTCAGGGCCGGGCTCGAGTACATCGGGACCATCACGCCGATCCAGGAGATCATCGAGCGCCCCGAGGTGGAGCGGCGCGTGCTCGCCGCGAGCGGCGCGGCGCCGATCGAGCTGCCGGGGCCGAGCCGGCAGGAGCTGCTCGAGCTCGTGGCCTGAGGGCAGTCCCGGCGCTGGCAGAGCGACCCGAGACGGAGTCTGGGGTCGACCTCCTCTAGCGGCCGGGCGGGCGTCGCAGGAGATCGGCGAGCGTCCCGAACGCGGTCTTGTCGTCCGGCTTCGCCAGGTGCTCCTCGGTCTCGCGACGCTGATCGCGCTCCGCGGCGTCCTGTGCCTCCTTCGCCTGCTCGATCATGGAGAGCCCGATCCGTCGCTTCGCGGGATCGAGCTCGATGACGGTCACGTCCACCTCGTCGTCGACCGAGACCACCTGGCGCGGATGCGCGACGCGGCGATCGAGCACCATGCGCGAGACGTGCACCAGGCCGTCCAGCCCGGGGCTCAGCTCCACGAAGGCGCCGAACTGCTCGAGCCGACGGACGCGGCCGCGCACGCTCGTTCCAACCGGGAAGCGCTCGCCCGCCGTCGCCCAGGGATCGGGGGCGAGCGCTCGCAGCGACAGTCCGACGCGCCGGCTGCCCTTCGCGTCGGTCTCGAGCTTCACGACCTGCGCGTCCACCTGCTGGCCCACCTGCAGGACGTCGGCGG
This sequence comes from uncultured delta proteobacterium, assembly GCA_963815115.1. GTDB lineage: Bacteria > Desulfobacterota > Binatia > DP-6 > DP-6 > CAVQLX01. Next base: position 816,622 of record CAWFFN010000012.1, read on the forward strand.
GATTGGTCACGCGGCCGGGGCCGATCTCGCTCACGTGGATGAGTCCCTCGACCCCGCCGAGATCGACGAACGCGCCGAAGTCGCGGAGCGACGTCACCGTGCCGGATACGACGGCGCCCTCGTGCAGCCGCTCCCAGGTCGCCGCGGCCTGCACCTCCGCCTCCTCGTCGAGCAGCTGGCGGCGGGAGACGACGACGTTGCGTCCTCCCCCTTCCAGCTTCGTGATCCGGAAGCGCAGGCGCTCGCCGACGTAGGTCCGGCCTTCCACGCGCCGCCGGTCGATCTGGGAGCCGGGACAGAAGGCCCGGGCGCTCCCGATCTGTACCTCGTAGCCGCCCTTGATCTCGCCCGTGACCACGCCCTCGACCGGGATCCGGTTCGCGAACGCCTGCTCGAGCTCGCCCGGCAGGTGGCTGCCACGGCCCGCGACGCGCTTGAGCACGATCGAGCCGGTGCGGGAGCCGTCGTCCACGACCGTCGCCTCGATCTCGTCGCCCTCCTTGAGGCTCACCTCGCCGGTCCCGGGGTCGCGAAACTCCCCGGTGTCGATCGCGGCCTCGGCCTTGCCGCCGACGGCCACGAACGCGGTCGTCGCACCCACCGAGATCACGCGGCCGCGGACGACGTCGCCGGCGGCGAGGCGCTGCTGGCGGCGCGGGGAACCGGTCTCGCTGGCGGCGAGCAGCGCCGCGAAATCGTCGTCATCCGGCTCGGTCATGGTTCGCGAGGGCGCCCGCGCGCCCGACGACTCCAGTCATCACGTCGGCGCGGGCGGGACAAGTGGCGGCGGTCCTCATGCTCCGAGGGAGGCGAGCAGCGTCCGGGCCGAGACCAGGTCGGCGGTGTCGAGTCCCTCCGTGAAGCGGGCATAGAGCGGCGCGAGCAGGTCGCGTGCCCCGGTCGGGTCGCCCGTGCTCGTCCAGAACCGCGCCAGGCTGGTCGCCGCGCGGAGCTGCAGCGCGGGTCCGCCCCGGCGGCGCGCCACCTCGACGGCGCGGCGCAGGCGGGCCTCGGCCCCGCGGGACGGCCCTTCGCAGCGACCCAGTGCCTCGCCCCCGATCCGGTGCAGCTCCGCCTCGAAGGCGCGCGCCCCCGTCTCCTCCAGGACGGCGCACTCCGTGTCGACGATCGCCAGTGCTTCCGCCGCCCGCCCCTCCTGGATGTAGGTGGCGGCGAGGCAGGCACGGGCGGCGCTGTTGAAGTTGGAGCGCGCGCCGATCGCCGCCACGCAGCCTCGCTCCATCTCCGCGATGCCCTCGCGCGCGCGTCCCTCCTCGGCCAGCGCCCATCCGTGCACGAACTCGCCCCACCCGAGCCACTCCGGGAATCCCTGCTCGGTCGCGACGGCGATCAGCGCCTCGCCCAGGTCGCGGGCGCGGCCCGGCTCCCGGCGAAGCTGGTACACCCACGCGGCGAAGAAGAGCGCGATGCTCAGGCTGAAGGGGTGTGCTCGCTGGCGGGCGAAGTCGACGAGGGCACGCGCGCGCAGCTGCGCCTCGTCTGCCTTGCCGCAGATCCACGACACCATCGCGAGATAGCCCTGCGACACGATGGACGGATCGTGGCCGTAGCGCAGCGCGTGCGAGCCGTGGCGCCCGACGTCGTACACCCGCAGCACGTCGTCGAGATGGCGCCGCGCGCGGTAGGGCTCGCCGTGCCAGAAGCGGATCTCCCCGAGGAGCCTGCGCGCCTCCATGACCAGCGCCTCGTCGCCGGCCTGCCCTCCACGTTCGAGGAGCCGCTGGGCGAGAGCCGCCGCCCGCCCGAGCCTGCCCTGCTCGATGGAGACGCCCGCGAGGCCATGGAGTGCCGTCAAGAGCTCCGGCGCCTCGCCCACCTCCTCGCACAGCGCCTCGGCGCGCGCGTACGCGCGCTCGGCTGCGGGTGCGGCGTGTCCCCTGGTGGCGACGAGCACGGTCCCGAGGCGGGCCTGCAGCACGAGCTCCCGGCGATCGCGCGCGCGCGACACCGGCACCGTCGCCAGCAGCTGGATGGCCGTGGTGAGCTGGTGCTCCGCCTCCGCATTCGCCGAGCGCGCCGCCGCCTGCTCGGCGGCGAGGCCGAGGTGCTCGATCGCCTGCCCGGCGTCGCCGCTGCGCTCGTAGTGGTGCGCGATCGCGCCGTGGTGCGCTCGCAGATCCGCGGCGAAGACCCGCTCGATCGCCCGTGCCGCGCGCTCGTGGAGCGCGCGGCGACGATCCCCGAGGAGCGACGCATAGGCGGCCTCCTGGGTGAGCGCGTGCTTGAAGACGTACTGCGTGCCCGCCCGTGAGCGCTCCTCGTACAGGAAGTCGGCCGCCTCGAGGGTGGCGAGCTGCCGGCGCAGCTCCTCGTCGGGCTCGCCGCTGACCTCGCTGGCGAGGTCGCTGCCGACCGTCCGTCCGACGACCGCGAGCGTCTGCAGCAGCGCCTTGGTGGCGGGATCGAGCCGATCGATGCGAGCGGCGAGCACCTCGTGCACGCTCGCGGGCAGGCGGATGTCGGTGAGCGGTCCGTGCTCGTGCACTCCCTGCTCGACGAGCGCCTGCACGATCTCTTCCATGAAGAACGGATTGCCCTCGGCCTTCGCGAGCACGAGCTCGTGCACGGCCGCGAGGGCCGCGTTCTCGCCGAGGAGCGCCGTGAGAAGCGCCTTCGCATCGTGTGGGCGGAGAGGCTCCAGCTGGAGCTGCGTGGTGCTCCATCCTTCCCGGTACTCCTGGCGGTAGTTGGTCAGGAGCAGTACGGAGGCGTGCGCTGCCGCGGCGGCAAAGTCCTCCAGGAAGAGGGCGCTCTCCGCGTCGACCCAGTGCAGGTCCTCGACGATCACGACGAGCGGCCGCTCGATGCTCTCGCGGAGCCAGAGACGCGCCAGGGCTTCGTGCGTGCGCCGCTGCCGGATCTCCGGCGCCATCTGCTGGAGCGAAGCGCCGGCGTCCGCGATCCCGAGGAGCGAGAGCAGATGCGGCAGCGTGTCCTCGAGAGCCCGGTCGAGGGCGAGCACCTTGCCGGTCACCTTCTCGCGCCGGTGGCGCTCGTCGTCGTCCGGCCGGATGCTGCAGTAGCAGCGGACGAGCTCCATGATCGGCAGGTACGAGAAGGCCTTCCCGTGCGGCGCGCACCCGGCGTCGAGGACGAGCGCGCGCTCCCGCGCCCGGCCCTTCAGCTCGTGGAAGAGCCGCGACTTCCCCACGCCGGCTTCCCCCACGACCGCGACGCTGCGTCCCGCGCCATGGATGGCCTCCGCGAGGGCTCGCTCCAGGATCGCGAGCTCCGGCGCTCGTCCCACGAAGCGCGCCAGCCCGCCCGCGGCGCGTCGCTCGAACGGCGTCTGCAGGCGGCCGACGCCGAGGAGCTGGTAGAGGCGCACCGGCTCCGGAGCGCCCTTCACGCGCGCGGCGCCGAGGGGCTGGAAGTCGAAGAAGCCGGTCGTGAGGGCGTACGTCCGCTCGCTGACGACGACGCAGCCGGGATCGGCCAGGCTCTCCATGCGTTGCGCGAGCCCGATGGCATGGCCGACCGACACGACGTCGGCGGGTCCGTCGCCGTGGTGGGTGCTGCGCACGACGACCTCGCCGGTGTTGAGCCCGACCCGGATCGCGAGGCTGGTACCCTTCTCGAGCCGCAGCCGCTCGGCGTACCGGCGGATGTCGTCCTGCATGCGGAGCGCCGCATGGAGCGCGCGCCGCGCGTGGTCCTCGTACGCCACGGGCGCGCCGAAGAGGGCGAAGACGCCGTCTCCGGTGGACTGCACGACGTGGCCGTCATAGCGCGCGACCGCGTCGCTCATGAGCGCGAGCGCCGGAGCGACCACGGCCTCCGCCTCCTCGGGGTCGAGCTCCGCCATGAGGTCCATGGAGCCCTGGATGTCGGCGAAGAGGGCGGTGACGATCTTGCGCTCGCCTTCGGTCGCAATCATCGAACGAGCTCCGCCCCGAGCTTCTCTCGCCAGCACGAGCGGCCCGGCATGGACCGCGTGCGCGGTTCTCGTCCGGCCCGAGAGTGGTGTCAACCGCGAAGCCGCGCTCGCCGGCGCGCCCGGCCGGGGCGCCGAGAGGACGCGAGCGCTTCGGCCACGTCCCCCCGGCGCAGCGCGCTCAGGCGCTCGCCGCGGTGCGGGCGCCTTCGGCCCGGTGCCAGTGCTCGCGCAGCGCCTCCGCCAGCTCCTCCGGCCGCTCCTCCGGGAAGAAGAGCTTGGCGTCGGGAAGCTCGATCACCCGGTCGGCACCCGCGATCGTGTCACGGAGCCAGTGTGCCCACTCGATACCGAAGAAGATGTCGCCGGTGCCCCAGACGACCAGCGTCGGGGCCGTCAGACGCCGGAGCTGCGGCTCGGCCGCGACGTTCGAGTGGCAGTCGATCGCCAGGATGAAGCGCTCGAGGTCCTTCGTGCGCTCGGGGGACGCGAACAGCGGCTCGACGTACCCGCGCAGCGTGTCCGCGCTCAGGCGCTCGGGGTGCTCGTAGCCGATGGCGAACTGGGCGCGGGCGTCCTCGACGTCGGCGAGCATGCGGCGGCCGATCTCGGGCAGCAGCCCCTCCCGGGCCGCCACCATCATCGGCTCGGCCGCGGGCGGCGGGAAGTTGTCGTGCACGTCGCCGTTGGTGAGGGTCAGGCTCCGGACGCGCGAGGGGTTGCGCGCCGCGAAGAGCTGCGCGATGGCCGTGCCGCTGTCGTTGGAGACGACGTCGACCCGGTCGAGCCCGAGCCGATCGCAGAGCGCCACCAGCATGGCCGCCTGCGCGTCGAACGAGAGGTCCTGATCGGGGCGCGCGCGCGTCCCGCCGTGCGCCATCAGGTCGACGGCGATGCAGCGCCGGACGTCGGCGACGCGATCGATGACCGGGCGCCACAGGTCGCCGTTCAGGAAGACGCCGTGGACGAAGAGGGCGGCCGGGCCGGCTCCGCGCTCGGTGTACGCGATGTCTCCGAAGGGCGTCGTGGCGTACATTCGGTCTTTCGGGCGATTCTCCATGCGATCCTCCATGCGGTGGAATCCGCCGGGCGGCGCTGCTAAGCGATACCGACCGACAGTCGGTCTGGCTTTACCGACCGACTGTCGGTATGTCAAGAGCGAATGAGCAAGAAGGCCGAACAGGGGCAGGAGACCCGCCGGGAGCTGATCGCCATCGCGACCCGGCTCTTCGTCGCGCACGGCTACCACGGGACGTCGATCGACGCCGTCCTGCGCGAGGCGGGCATCAGCCGCGGCGCGCTCTACCACCACTTCGACGGCAAGGACGCGCTGTTCGAGGCCGTTCTCGACCGGGTCGAGGCCGACGTCGCCGAGCGCGTCGCGAAGGCGGCCCGGGGCGTCGACGATCCCGTCGAGGCGCTGCGCGCGGGGAGTCACGCCTGGCTCCGGCTCGCCCGCGACCCGGCCGTGCGCCAGATCGCGCTGGTCGACGCCCCCTCGGTCGTGGGCTGGGAGAAGTGGCGCGAGATCGACGAGCGCTATGCGTTCGGGCTGCTCAAGGGCGCGCTCGGCGCGGTCGCCGCCAGCGGGCGGGTGCGGAAGGAGCTCGTCGACGTCCTGGCACACATGCTGCTGGCCGCGCTCGCCGAGGTGGCGCTCGTCATCGCCCGGGCGAAGGACGCCAAGGCCGCGGTGCGCACCGGCCAGGCCGCGGTCGACGAGCTGCTCGACGGCCTGTTCGGCCCCGGCGCGTGAGGCGGCGAGGGCGCGTCGGGCGCCCCCGCCGTCTCACGGGCGGACACGTCAGAGATCAGGGCACAGCCAGGGCTTGGCCTTGCAGGTCGGAGGAATGTCGTCGATCACCTGCACCCTCGACAGGTGGATGGTCCGGACGGCCACCGCCTGGTAGCCGTCCGCATCGGTCACGGTCAGCACGAGATTGCGCTGGACGGTCTCCCCGACGTCGACGTTCGGGAGGTTCCAGGTCATGGTCGGGTGGTTCGTGCCGGTGACGGGCGTGGCGTTCAGCGAAGTCCAGCTGTAGCTGAGCGGCGGGCGCAGGTCGGTGGCCTGCGCGGTGTAGGTGGCGGAGAAGGGGAGGTCGGGCTCCTGCTCCACCGAGTAGTCGCCGTAGAAGGTCACCCACGACTGCCGGTCCTTCAGGGTCCATGTGCCGGCGAGCGTGAGGCCGCTGCCGTCGTACGCGTTGATGCGCGTGTAGCTGAAGACCGCCTTCAGCGGCGTCTGGGGCACGAGCACGGATCGCGGAACCATCTGGGCGATCTTGCAGCCCGGCCCGGCGTCGATGATGTCGCCGAGCGAGCCTCCCGCGCCGCCCGTGAGCGAGGCGAGGATGGTGTCGATGGTCGTCTCGGTCGGCTCCGCCCAGGTCGACGTGTCGCAGTTGATGCTGCCGTACTGGTTGACGGTCAGGAAGTCGTAGATGTGGAGCCGGAAATCGGTGTTCGAGAAGAGGCCATCGTACCAGCCGTCGAGGCCGAGATCGACGACCGCCCGCCCGTAGTAGTCCGAGTTCGTGTAGTCGAGCACGAAGTTGCCGTTGAGATGGACGTCCCCGTCCGGGTCGGGATAGCCGTCGTCGTCCAGCGTCCGCGGCTGATCCTGCACCCGGATGCTCACCAGCCGGCGGATGCCCTGGGGGTGGAACTGGAACCCGAAGGTCTCGCTGCCCGCGATGACGCTCTGCTGGCCGAGCCCGACGTTGCGCGCGGTCGCGGTGTCGGTGCTGCCATAGCTTCCGGGCGGGTAGAGCCAGGCGCCGAAGAGCTGCTTTCCGTTGACGCAGGTCGACCGGACGTCGGGGTTGGGCGCCGGATCGTCGTGGTGGATGTCGAGGCTCCGCATGGCGCTGACGACGCTCGTGCGGAGCCCGTCCGCGAATGTCGGCGCCGCGCCGTTCAGGCAGGCCGAGAACTGCACCACGATGTCCGGCTGCGACACGTACTGGGGGGGCGGCGGCGGTGGGAGAGAGATGGTGCCGGTGGTGCAGGGTGGGTCGGGACAGGCGGCCTTCAGCGCATGCGCCGCGCCGGCCAGCCCCAGCACCACCCCCAGGATCGGCACCGTGTATCGATTCATTGTCTTGGACATTGCGACTCCTTTTCCTTGCTCGATCCGAGTCGGCTGGTTTTGCGATCGTCGATTGCCGATCGCGCCGCTCCCATCCCCGGTGTGAGGGTGCGGTGCACGATGGTTCGGTGGGATGCGCGCGCGAGCGCACCGGTCCGTCGATGATCCGATGAGCCGAGTTGCGCGTAGTCAACCAGAGGCCCGGCGCTGCCCGACGCGGTGCACGAGCTGGTAGAACGTCGGCAGCGCGAGCAGCGTGAACAGGGTCGACGTCACGAGCCCGCCGATCATGACGACGGCGAGCGGACGCTCGATCTCCGTCCCGTGCAGGTGCAGCACGAGGAGCGGCAGGAGTCCGAGGATCGCCGTCGCGGCCGTCATCACCTTCGGGCGCACGCGTCCGATGCTCGCTTCGCGCAGCGCCACGTCGAACGAACTGCCTTCGGCCATCAGCGTCCGTGTCTGCGTCACCAGGACGAGACCGTTCTGGACCGCGATGCCGAGGAGGCCGATGAGCCCGACCAGCGACGAGACGTTCCAGGTCTCGCCGGCCAGGAGCAGCGCGAGGATCGCGCCGACGAACGCGTCGGGGAGGGTCGCGAGGATGACGAGCGCTTCGGCCAGCGAGCCGAGGGCCAGGTAGAGCAGGACGGAGACGGCGAGCAGCGCGATGGCGATGGCCATGAGCAGCGAACGCGAGGCGCGGGCCTGGGTCTCGACGCGTCCGCCGACGTCGAGGAAGTAGCCCGTGGGGAGGCGAAGCTCCTTCGCGAGTCGCCGCCGCACCTCGCCGGCCGCCCCGAGCAGGTCCCGCCCCTCGACGCTCGCCTCGACGGCGATCCGCCGGCTGCCGGCCTCGCGCCGGATGCTGGCGGGGCCGAGCGTCTCCTCGATGGTCGCGAGCTTGCCGAGCGGGATGCGCGTGCCGTCGTGCCCGTCGATGAGGAGGCTCCGGATTCCGGCGAGATCGGCGCGGTAGTGGTCCTGCAGGCGCACGACGAGTGCGAACCGGCGCTGTCCCACCCAGACCTCCGACATCTCCTCTCCGGCAAGTCCGATGCGGAGAGCGCGAATCACGTCGCCCGGGGTGAGGCCGGCGCGGGCGGCGGCGGCGCGATCCACCGTGATGCGGAGCTGGGGAAGATCCGTCAGGCGCTCCACGCGCAGGTCGGCCAGCCCCTCGACGCCCTCCATCACGCGCCGCGCCTGGTCTCCGAGTCGCGCCAGCTCGTCGAGATCGCGTCCGAAGATGCGGACGGAGAGATCGGCCGACGTTCCGCCCAGGCCCTCGTCGATCCGCATTCCGAGCGGCGTCGTGAAGAGGAAGGACACGCCGGGCACCTCGGCGAGCCGGAGCCGCATCCGGTCGCGCAGCTCGTCGAGCGACGCCGTGCGCTCCGGCCGGAGAACCACCAGGGTGTCGGAGAGCGTGTGCGGCATGGGATCCTCGGTCCGCTCTGCCCGGCCGGTCCGGCGGACGACGTCCTCGACCTCCGGAAAGCCGCGCAGGATGTCCTCGACCCGGTGGTTCGAGCGGTCCACCTGCTCGATCGACGCTTCGGGGGGCAGCGTCGTCTGGATGAGCAGCGCGCCTTCGTCGAGCCGCGGCATGAAGTCCGAGCCCACGCGCGAGGCGAGGAGCAGGGCAGGGATCGTGATCGCGAGCGTACCGAGGCGGACTGCGCCCGCGTGCCGCAGGCAGACGTCCAGGAGCGGAGCGTACGCGCTCTTCAGACGCCGGATGATCCAGACGTCCTCGGGCGTGTCGGGAGGGCGCGGCCGGAGCACGAGGCCGCCCAGCGCCGGAACCAGCGTGAGGGCGAGGACGAGCGACGCGGAGACCGCCGCGACGACGGCGGCGGCAAGCGGCCGGTACATCCGGCCCTCGATGCCCGTCATGCTGAAGAGGGGCAGGAAGACCGCGACCACGATGAGCGTCGCGAACGCGATGGGCCGGCCGACCTCGACCGCTCCCTCGACGGCGCGCTGCCGTCGCGAGTCCCGATCGTGTGACGCGGACAGGCGGTGCACGATGTTTTCCGTCACGATGATCGCGGCGTCCACCAGGAGCCCGACGGCGATCGCGAGGCCGCCGAGCGTCATCGCGTTGAGGCCGATCCCCGCCGGCCGCAGGAGGAGACCCGAGAGTCCGACGGAGAGCGGGATGGTCGCCGTCACCACCAGGGCGGCGCGGAGATCGCCCAGCAGCGTGACGAGCGCGACGACGACCAGGAGCGCGCCCAGCAGGACGGCTCGGCCGACTCCGCCGAGCGCCCCCTGCACGAGCTCCGACTGGTCATAGGCGATGCGGAGCTGCACGCCGCGCGGGAGCGTGTGGCGGATGTCCTTCACGGCCTCCCGGATGCCGGCCGCGACGGTCACCGTGTCCGCGCCGAACTGCTTGATGACCCGGCACGCGACGACCTCACCGGCCAGACGGTGGGCGATCCCGCGGCGGACGGCCGGAGCCTCCCGGACATCCGCCACGTCGCCGAGCAGGACGGGGATGGTGCCCCGGATCGCCACCACGGTCTCGCGGAGATCCTCCGGAGTGTTGATCCGCCCGACTCCTCGTACCGTCCATTCGGTCGCTCCCTGGACGACGAAGCCACCGGCCGCATTCACGTTCGCGCCCTCGACCGCGTGCAGCACCTCGTCGAGCGTGACGTCCCGCGCCGCCATCCGCTCGGGGTCGAGCTGCACCTGGTACTGGCGCAGGTAGCCTCCGAGGCGGTCGATGGCCGCGACGCCCGGCACCGCAAGCAGCCGGTTCTTCACCTCGAACTCGGCGAGGTCCCGCAACGTCATCAGGTCCGCGACTCCGGGCTCCGCCTCCAGGGTCACCTCGAAGATCTCGTTGAGGCGTCCCGTGAGGCTCGAGACGAGCGGTGTGTCGGTGCCGGGAGGCAGCTGGCCGACGACCTGGCTGACGCGCTCGCTCACCAGCTGGCGCGAGCGGAAGTAGTCTGCGTCGGGCTCGAACTCGATCGTCACCTGCACGACGCCGAGCTGCGACGTCGAGCGCACCCGGCGGATGCCGGGGAGCCCGGCGAGCGCGACCTCGAGCGGAATCGCGATGCCGGTCTCCAGCTCCTCCGGTCCCATCGCCGGGTTCTGCGCGATGACGTTGAAGACCGGCGTGGCGAGGTCGGGGAAGACGTCGCGCGGCAGGTCCCTGAGCCAGATGGCCCCGAGCAGGCTTCCCGCGAGAGCGAGGACGAGGGCGAGTCCCGGACGCCCGGACGAGCGACGGATCAGGCGCTCCACGATGCCCGCCTTCGTCCGGGGTTCAGTGCTCATGCTGATCCCCCTCGCCGCGGGACTTCTCGGCCTGCGCCTTCAGCAGGAAGGCGCCGTCCACGACGACCTCCTCTCCCGCCCGGATGCCAGAGAGGATCTCGACGGCTCCGCCGAGGTCGCGGCCCCGTCCGACGATCCGGACCTCGAACGTCCCCGCGCCACGCGGCACGAAGACGCACCAGCCTCGGGCCAGCCGTTGCAGCGCCGGCGCCGGCACGGCGAGGACGCTGGGCGCCTGATCCTCGACGGGGAGGGTGGCCGTGGCCGACATCCCCGGCCGGAGGATGTCGTCGCGGTTCTCGATCTCGACACGCACGGTGACCGTCTTCGATTGCGCCTCGACCTGGCGTCCGACGTTGGTGACCGGACCCGCGAAGGTGCGACCGGGAAGCGCCGCGAAGACGACGCGTGCCGTGGAGCCCGGCGCGAGGCGCACGGCGTCGCGCTCGAATGCGTGAACGGTCAGCCACAGCCGGGAGAGGTCGGCGATGCGGTAGAGCGGGCGGCCGGGCTCGGCCATCTCCCCCTGCGCCCCGCTGCGCTCGATCACGGTGCCCGCCATCGGCGACCGCAGGAGGAACGTGGAACTCTCACGGCGAGACACCTGGGCGTTTCCCGGCGCGATGCCGAGGGCGTTCAGCGCCGCTTCCGCCGCGGCGGCATCGGCCCGTGCCGTCGTGGCGGCGGCTTCGGCTTCCTCGAGCTCGCGCCCTGGCGCGATCTGCTCGGCCACGAGTGCGCGTTTGCGCGCCAGCGTCCGGAGCGCCAGCTCGAGCCGCGCCCGCGCCCCCAGCAGCTGCGCGCGTGCCTTCCCCAGCTCGGGACTCTGCAGCTCCACCAGTGGCTGGCCGGCGCTCACGCGGCTCGCCGGAGGGACGCGCATGCGGAGGATGCGGGCGGAGACGGGCGAGGAGACGATCGCGTAGGAGTCCTCGTCGGGCCCGAGATCACCGAGCACGGAGACGCCCTCGACGCCTTCCCGTTCCTCCGCCCGGGCGGTGGTGAGACGCAGATCGCGCAGCATGTCCGGCTCGATGCGCAGGAGGTCGCCGGCGGCTGGCCCGGGCTCCGAACGCTCCGGCGCCGCGTGGTCGCTCTCGACGTGCTCGTGCAGCTCGCTCGGGGCCTCGCCCTCGCGGCACGCGGAGAGGGCCGCGAGCAGACAGACGATCGGGAGAACGGCGATGGCCCTCATCGCAGCACCCCCGCCATGGTCTCGAGGTCGAAGCGCGCGCGCGCCGCATCGAGCTGCCGGGCCGTGTAGGCGAGACGCGCGTCGAGAATCTCGCGACGCACGGCGAGGAGATCGGGGAGGTTGGTCTGTCCGAGCTCGTAGCTGCGGGTGGCCAGCCGGTCGCTCTCGTCGAGCAGCGGCAGCGCGTCCCGCTGGAGCTCCTCGACCGCGTCCACCTCCCGCTCGTACGCGTCGAGCGCGGCGCGCACGTCAGCGGCGGCGGCACGGCGGCCGGACTCGAGCGTCAGACGGAGTCGGCGCGCCCGCGCCGACGCGGTCGCCCGCTGCTCCTGGCCGGTGACGAACACCGGAAGGGTGATGCTCAGTCCGGCAAGCGGGACGTTCGCCTCTTCCTCCCGCTTGTAGCCGAGCCGCACGCCGACCTCCGGCCAGCGCGACGCTTCCCCGAGCTGTCTCTCGGCCTCGGCCTCGCGGAGCTCCGCGTCCAGCGCGCGGAAGTCCGGCCGATCCGTCACGATCTCGAGCAGGGAGCCGAGCCGGTACCTCGGCCGATCGTCGAGCGACCCGGTCACCGCCAGCGGCTCGTCCGGCTCGAGTCCCAGCAGCACCCGGAGGTCGCCGAGCGCGCGGGCCTGCTCAGCCTCGGCGTCGCGGACCTCGGCGCGTGCTCTCGAGGCAGCGATGCGGGCGGCATTGACGTCGAGGATCGCCACCTCGCCGTTCCGGTGGCGCCGCTCGGCGATCCGCACGAGATCGGCGGCGATCTCCGACGCGCGCGTGCGCAGGCGGGTCTGCTCGCCGGTCGCGAGGCCCCGGGAGAACGCGACCGCCACCTCGCGCAGCAGCCGCCGCGTCTCGTCGTCGGCGCCGGCGCTCGCGCGGTCGACGCCGGCCTCGGCGCCGGCGATCCGGGCGCCCCGCTGGCCGGCCAGCTCGAGCCCCTGGCGCACGTCGAAGTCGACGTCGGTGCTGCGTCCCTGCCTGGAGAAGCTGGGACCGGCGGCCGCCTCGACGACCGGGTTCTGGCGCAGCAGGACCGATGCTCCCCGGAGCCGGCCACGGGCCTCCGCGACCCGCTCGCGGGCGGCGAGCACGGCGGGGGCGTGCTCCCTGGCGATGTCGAGCGCGCGCGCGAGGCTGAGCAGCTCGGCCGATCGCGCGCACGGTGCCGAGAAGCCGACGAGGACGCCGGTGAGTACGAGCGTACGGAATGAGACCACGGGTCACCTCTTTTGAACCCGGCGGGCGAAGCGCCGGGTGCGAGACCGATCACGACGGCGGCGCGGTCGAGGTCTCGACCACGTCGCGGCGCCTGGAGGGCAGCGCGGAACGCGCTACCCGACGGCGAGACGTGAGCGGCTCAGCAGAGGCGAACGGCGGTGCCGAGCGCGCGCGGTGGGCTGGGCGGAGCGGGCCGCACCAGCGGCGACCGGCTCGCCTGCCACGCGGAGGCGGTGCGACCGCTCCGAGCGGCGAGCGCAAGCGGAGAGAGCGCGGGCGCGAGCGACGAGCTCCTCTCCTTGACCGCGCTCAGCCCGAGCGCAGTATCGACGCACCCGCCAGAGCATCGAGCATCCAGGCTCGGCCCGTCGGCGGGGGCCTTTGCCCCGCAGCAGGGCGCGTCGGTCACCTCGATCTCGCGGTGGCCGTCGCCGCCGAGGCAGAGGACGCGCCCGGTGAGGCCGGTCGTCGTCACCAGCAGCGCGAGCGCGACGGCGATGTGGGCGACCCTGCGGAGCATGCCTCACGGAGTCGGTACCGGAACGCCGGCCCGGGAGCAAACCTCCTGGGCCGGCGGCGGCATGCAACCGGTTCTGGGAGATCAGAGCCCGGTGCGGAAGATGAGCGAGCTCTCGTTCTGCACGACGGCCTCGTGGTTGCCGAGCGTGAAGACGTCGCCGGATTTCGTCGAGAACCCGATGAACCCGTTCGATCCGTCCTTCGTCGGTCCGCCGAGGTTGACGTAGGAGACGCCGATGTCCGCGGGGTGGTCCTCGAAGAACCGGATCGCGACGTCACTGGGCTCGGCCGTGTCGGGCGTCACCAGGTTCGTCCACCGGAGGACCATGACGCGCTGGGGCTTCTGGCCGACCACCTGGTACTTCACTTCCTTGGTCTCGCCGCACTGGGCGAGCGCGAAGACCGATGCGGCCGGTGCGCTCGCCGGGCTGAGCTGGTTGCACGGCGCGACGGGCTTGTTGAAGCTGATCCAGCCGTTGGAGGTCACCCAGACCCTGCGATAGCTCTTGCCGTCGAACTTCACGGCGAAGGGCAACGACACCGAGAACGGCTTGCCGTTCGCCAGGGTCGCGCGGTGGTTGAACGGCTGCTGCGTCCAGAAGGTCGAGAAGAACAGCGGGGTGTGGGAGAACGGCAGGCAGTCACCGACGCCGAGCAGCGAGCGGTTGACCACCGAGATGTCCTGCCGGAGACCGTCCGGAGGCACCGTGACCGGGACGTCCGTCGTGTCGAGGCAGTTTCCGGTCACCCGCAAGAGCTGCTCGCCGCTGGGCACCGAGAAGAGAAAGTAGAAGGCGCCGCCCGGGAACGACTCGGTGACATCGACGACCGGGTTGCCGAAGAAGTCGACGACGCCCACGGCCTCGACGCGGGCGCCGGACACCGGACTGCCCGAGGGCGCGGCGCTCACGGTGCCGAACACGAAGGTGATCTCGGCCCGCGCCGGCCCTGCAATACCCATCGCCAGCAGAAGGCCGGCTGCCACCGATCCTGCTCGTGCGTGTCTGAACATGTCAATTTCCCTCCCGTATCCTCGAAAATTTGGGCGGGCGTTGCCCAGAACGTCGCGACGTCAGGGCGCCCTTGCCGTCGGGTTGGGTGTTCAGGTCCCGGGAACGGTTGTTCTCGGCGGCAGGCGGCGCGCATGCCGAGAAAATCGGCACGAGCACGACGGGGCATGCTCAGCGGGCGCGAGGCGCCAGACGGCGCATGGTGTCCTTCGAGGCGCCGGGGCCGGGGACGGTCCGCAGGTCGCGTCGCGAGACCGGCCGGCCGTCGGCGTCGGTCAGGCGGAGCCGGGGGATGCGCCGTCCCGTGCGCCGGTCCTGAACGATCACGGGCTCGTGCCCCCTCCCGAAGACCCACTCGTCGGACCATTCCCGGAGCGTCGTCAGCACGGGCAGCAGTGCCTCACCCTTCTCGGTCAGGCGGTACTCGAACCGCTGGCCCTCGCTGCCCACGTCCACGCGCTCGAAGATACCATGATCGACGAGATGCTGGAGCCTCGCGGTGAGGATGTTCTTGGCGATGCCGAGGCTGCTCTCGAAATCGCTGAAGCGGCGGGCGCCGAAGAAGGCGTCGCGCACGATGAGCAGGGTCCACCAGTCCCCCAGGACCTCGAGGGACTGCCCGATCCCGCAGTTCATGTCGGAGAAGCGCTTCCGCCCCATGGCCGGAGTATAGCCCGGGAGAACTGGTTGCATCAAGCAACCAGATCGGCTACCGACGGCGATCATGAGGGAGCGCATCGTTGCAGAGGAGACGCCCGTCGCCGAGAAGCCCGCAGCGGGCGACGCCGGGTGGAAGTCCACGGCCTGCATCCTGTGCGAGTGCAACTGCGGCATCGAGGTGCAGCTCGGCGGCCCGGACGGCCGGCGGCTGGTGCGGGTGCGCGGCGACGATGCGCACCCCACCTCCAGGGGGTACGCCTGCGAGAAGCCCTTGCGGCTCGACTTCTACCAGAACGGTCCCCACCGGCTGACGAAGCCACTCCGTCGCCGCGGCGACGGCACGTTCGAGGAGATCGACTGGGACACCGCGATCCGGGAGGTCGCGGCACGATTCGCGGCCATCCGTGACACCTACGGCGGCGAGTCGATCTTCTACTACGGCGGCGGCGGGCAGGGGAACCATCTTCCCGGTGCCTACGGCCGCAGCACGCGCGCGGTCCTGGGATCGATCCATCGTTCCAGCGCGCTCGCCCAGGAGAAGACGGGCGAGTTCTGGGTCGCGGACAAGATGGTGGGGGGCTACACGCGCGCCGACTTCGAGCACTGCGAGGTGGCGCTGTTCCTCGGCAAGAACCCCTGGTTCTCGCACAGCATCCCGCGGGCGCGGGTCACCCTGCGCGAGATCGCCAGGGACCCAGGCCGCTGCCTGATCGTGGTCGATCCCCGCCGCACCGAGACGGCCGAGATCGCCGACATCCACCTCCAGGTGAAGCCCGGCACCGATGCGTGGCTGCTCGCGGCGCTGCTCGGCGTGCTGGTGCAGGAAGACCTGATCGCCCGCGACTGGCTCGCCGCCCATGCCGACGGCCTCGAGGAGGTGCTGCCCCACCTCGCCGAGCTTCCCGTGGCGGACTTCTGCGCCGCCTGCGGCGTGCCGGAGGAGCTCGTGCGGACGGCCGCGCGGCGCATCGCTACGGCGTCGAGCCTGGCCACGTTCGAGGACCTCGGCGTGCAGATGAACCGGCACTCGACGCTGGTGTCGTACCTGCACAAGCTGCTCGTCCTCCTCACCGGCAACTTCGGCAAGGAGGGCGCGGCATACCTCCCCACGGCCTTCGTGCCGCTCGCGGCCGGCAGGGAGGGAGGCGGCGGCGCACCCCCGCGCACGCCGGTGACGGGCGCGCGTGTGATCGGCGGCCTCACGCCCTGCAACGTGATTCCCGACGAGATCCTGACGGACCACCCCAAACGCTTCCGGGCGATGCTGGTCGAGAGCGGCAATCCTGCGCACTCGCTCGCCGACAGCGCCCGCATGCGCGAGGCGATTGCGGCCCTCGAGCTGGTCGTGGTGATCGACGTCGCCTTCACGGAGACGGCACGGCTCGCGCACTACGTGCTGCCGGTGGCGAGCCAGTACGAGAAGGCCGAGGCCACCTTCTTCAACTTCGAGTTCCCGCACAACTACTTCCACCTGCGGAAGGCGCTCGTGCCGCCGCTGCCGGGCCTGTTCTCGGAGGCCGAGCTCCATGCGCGTCTGCTCGAAGCGCTCGGAGCGCTGCCGGCCGGCGCGGTCGCGGTGCTGCGCGCCGCCTGGCTCGAAGGGCGGCAGGCGTTCCGCGAGCAGTTCTTCGTGCTCGCGGGGAGCACCCCGGGCCTGCTCGCGGTCGCGCCGGCGGTTCTCTACCGCGCGATCGGCGATCTGCTGCCGCCGGGTCTCGCCGAGGGCGCGGGCGTCTGGGCGCTCTGCCAGATCGCAGCGCAGCGTCATCCACGGTCCCTCGCGCGGGCCGGCTTTGCCGGTGAGTCCGGCGAGGCAGCCGACGCCCTCTTCGACGCCCTGCTCGCGAGCAAGAGCGCCGTGGTGTTCGCGGTGGACGCCTGGGAGGAGAACCTCGCGCGGATCCGCACCCCGAACGGCCGCGTCCAGCTCGCGGTCGCGGAGCTGTTCGGCGAGCTCGACGGCCTCGCCACCGAGTCCCCGACCGCGGCGAGCGCGGCGTTCCCGTTCCTGCTCTCCGCCGGCGAGCGCCGCTCGTTCACCGCCAACACGATCATGCGCAACCCCGGCTGGCGGAAGAAGGACGCCGCGGGCGCGTTGCGCATGAGTCCCGGGGACGCGGAGCGCCTGGGCGTGGCGACCGGCGGCCGGGTGCGCATCACGACCCGGCGCGGCGACGCCGAGGTCACCGTCGAGGTGTCGGACCGGATGCAGCCCGGCCACGTGTCACTCCCGAACGGCCTCGGCCTCGACTTCCCGGACGCGGGCGGGGCGACGGTCGCCACGGGCGTCGCGCCGAACGAGCTCACGCGCGGCGAGGATCGCGACTGGATCGCCGGTACCCCGTGGCACAAGAGCACGCCGGCGCGGGTGGAGGCGCTGTGAGGGGCGCGGCGATCGTCGGGGCCGGCGACTACATCGGCGCCGCGATCGCGCGCAGGTTCGCCGCCGAGGGCTACACCGTCTTCCTCGGCCGCCGTCACGGCGACAAGCTGGCGCCCCTCGTCGCCGACATCGAGGGGCGGGGCGGCCGTGCGATCGGCCGCTCCCTCGACGCCCGCAAGGAAGACGACGTCACGGCCTTCCTCCGCGAGGCCGACGCGGCGGCCCCCCTCGAGGTCTGCATCTTCAACGTCGGCGCGAACGTGAGCTTCCCGCTCCTCGACACCACCGAGCGCGTGTTCCGGAAGGTGTGGGAGATGGCGTGCTACGGCGGCTTCCTGACGGGTCGCGAGGCGGCGCGGCTCATGCTGGCGCGCGGCCGCGGCAGCCTCTTCTTCACCGGTGCGACGGCGAGCCTCCGCGGCGGGCCCGGCTACGCCGCCTTCGCGAGCGCGAAGGCCGGCCTGCGCATGGTGGCGCAGAGCGCCGCGCGGGAGCTCGGGCCGCGCAACATCCACGTCGCCCACCTCGTCATCGACGCCGGCGTCGACACCGCCTGGGTGCGCGAGCGCATCGCCGAGCGCGTGGGCGCCGACGCGGTGACGCAGCTGGCGCCGGACACGCTGATGCGGCCGGAGGCGATCGCCGACGCCTACTGGCACCTCCACCAGCAGCCGCGCGACGCGTGGACCTTCGAGCTCGAGATCCGACCCTTCGCGGAGACCTGGTGAGCGATGGTGCACGCGGAGTTCCACTTCGACTTCGGCAGCCCGAACGCCTACCTCAGCCATCTCGTGCTGCCCGACCTCGAGCGGCGCACGGGCGTCCGGTTCGAGTACGTGCCGATCCTCCTGGGCGGCATCTTCAAGCTCACGAGCAACCGCTCGCCGGCCGAGAGCCTGGCCGGAATCCGCAACAAGCCCGAGTACGAGCGCCTCGAGATGGAGCGCTTCATCCGGCGCCATCACATCACGCGGTTCCGCCAGAACCCGTTCTTCCCCGTGAACACCCTGGGGCTCATGCGCGGCGCGATCGCGGCGGGCGAGCTCGGGGTGTTCGAGCGTTATGTCGACGAGGTCTTCCGGCACATGTGGGCGGAGCCGAAGAAGCTCGACGACCCGGAGGTCCTGCGCGCGGCACTGCTCGAATCGGGTCTGGACGCGGCACGCCTGCTCGAGCTCGCGCAGACGCCGGCGGTCAAGGAGCGGCTGCTCGCCAACACCCGGCGCTCCGTCGAGCGCGGCAGCTTCGGGTCCCCGACGTTCTTCGTCGGCGACGAGATCTTCTTCGGGAAGGACCGGCTGCGGGACGTCGAGGAGGCGATCCAGGCGGCCGCCGGGTCCCGCCCGGACGGCGCCTGAGCGGCCGGCGCCTCAGAGCCAGCCGCGCAGGAGCGGCTCGTCGTCGTCCTTGACGATGTGCCGCAGACGCTCGATGCACGGCGCGCGGAGCTGTGCTTTCACCTGCCGGTAGGCGGGGAACGCCGCCAGCCGGCGCGCTTCCCGTACCGCCTCGTCGAGCAGCTCCGCCTGGTCGACGATCCGGTCGATGATGCTCGCGATCGGGGGCTCGTCGGGTGCCCCGGTGCGGGTCGTGAGCGTCAGCAGGCGCGCCGTCTCCGGTGACAGCTCGCTCTGGACGACGGCGAGCGGACCGGCGGGAAACGGGAAGCCCGCCTCCGCCTCCGTGAGCCCGAGCTTGAAGGCGCCGCGCGCCGCCAGCCGGAGGTCGCAGGCGAGCGCGAGCACCAGACCGCCGCCGAGCGCGTGACCCGAGATGGCCGCGACCACGGGCTTCGGCATCCCGTAGAGCTGGCACGTCATGCGGTTCACCGAGCGCAGCAGATCCGCATGCTGCAGCCGCGTGTAGGCCGGCACCTCGCGCATGTCGATGCCCGCCGAGAAGACGCCGGGCACGCCGGTGAGCACGACCGCGGCGCACTCCGGGTCGCCTCTCACGTCCCGCAGGGCCGCCAGGATGTCCGCGACGAGACAGCGGTCGAGCGCGTTCACCGGCGGGCGGTGCAGCGTGAGGACGTGCACGCCGTCGCGGCGCTCCACCCCGACCAGCTCTCGCTCGCTGGCTCGCGTCATGGGCACTCCGGGTCCCTCCCCATCTCTCCCACGACTCCCCGTCGGTGTCGACCGGTTCAACACGCGAGCCTTCGAGCTCGACGATTCGATCGTCCAGGCATCGTCGCATAGACGATGCTCGGATCGCCGGGGCCGGAGCCCGTTTTCGCTTCCGCCGCCCGGGTATTCTCGCGTAGAGTCTCCCGTGCCCCGCATCAGGCGCGGCAGATTGGAACGAGATGACTGCTTCCTCCCCGCGCCAGTGGGTCGTCGGCGGGGCCCTGGCGCTCCTCCCCCCTGCTCTGTCTCGCGAGTCCCGGTTTCGCACAGCCGACCGCCGATCCGTACGTCACGGCGCAGGCGGCGACCCTGGCCCACGACCCGTCCCGGCTCTTCACGTTCGTCCGCGACGAGATCTCCTTCGAGGCCTACGCCGGCTACCTGCGGGGAGCCCGCGGGGCGCTCTGGACGCGGGGCGCGAACTCGCTCGACCGCGCGGCGCTCCTGGCAGCGCTCCTGCGCGCGTCGGGCGTGACCAACGTTCGGTTCGCACACGCCCAGCTGACCAACGACCAGATCGTCCAGCTCGGACGCGCCATGCTGCCGGCGCCGTCACGGGCGTTCGGCTGCCCCACCGGCTTCCCCTACGACCCCGCCGGCGACGGCGTCCTCTACAACCTCCTGCGCGATCACTACTGGGTTCAGTTCGACGCCGGCGGCGGGTTCGTCGATGCGGACACCAGCTTCGCCGGCTTCACCCTCGGGCAGACCGTCGCCACTCCGCTCGACACCTTCACCGACATTCCCGCGACCCTGCGTTCCCGCGTCACGGTGAAGCTCGACGTCGAGACCTACAGCCAGGCGGGCGCGGCCTTCGCGCTCTCGCCGTTCGGCACCAGCACCGTGCTGACGCGGGCCTTCGACGCGGCCGACCTGGTGGGCAAGCCCGTGTCGGTGAGCGCGTTCGTGCACGCTTCGGGGGCAGCCAGCATTCCCTTCAGCGCCACCACCTTCACCTACACGCCCTATCTGCTTCTCGGGCAGGGCGATGGCTCGATCGACGACGACCCGCTCGTCGTCGGCAACGACTTCCAGGACGTCTACACCAACTTCCCGCTCGGATCGCAGCTCGTGACCGGCCTCACGCTGTCGCTCGACCTGCAACCCAACGCGTTCAGCGCCGTGCAGCACCTGGAGCGTCGCATCTACGATCGCGTCGGGTTCGTCACCCGCCAGCAGGGCGGCCCGGTGGACGTCAGCGGCACGCCGGCGCCCGTCGTGACCGACTTCGACGTCACCACGGTGAACGTGCTGCCCGGCCGCATGGCGCTCGAGGCCTTCGGCCCGCAGCAGGACCGGCTTGGAGCCGTCCAGTCCGCGCTCCAGGCGCTGCAGCCCGGGCTCGGCGGCGTCACCCCCGGCGGTCCGTACACCGCCGATCAGCTCGTGCTCCTCCGCCAGCTGTCCGAGCGCTCGCGCGCGGTGGACATCGCCAACGCGGAGACGCTCACCATGGGCTACCTGGCGACGACGGACGCGGCCGAGGCCCAGCTCGCGCGCGGCTATCTCGTCCGTCCGGTCGTGGACTCGCCTCGCGTGGTCCTCGCCATCAGCTCGAAGCGGGGTGACGATGCCACGCTGGAGCTCGACGTCCTGCGCAACGCGCTGCACGTGTTTCCGCTCACCGGCCAGATGCCGAGCGTCACCTCGGCCTTCGAGGTCGCGCGCGGCCTGGAGGCGTCGTTCCTCGAGGGCGCCGTGATCGGCCGCGTCACGGGGCAGTCGCCCGTCTCCATCCGCGAGGTGTTCCAGGCCGCCGCCGACTCGCCGACCAACCAGTTCGCCGTCATCACGGCCGACGACCTGGACGTGCTCGACGGCCTGGCGCTCTCTCCGGAAGCCAAGGCGCGCATCGCCGACGCCGCCGGCGACCGCAAGGTGATCATCACGCCGACCGAGATGGTGACGGTCGGCGGGCAGACCACCGTCGGCTGGCTCGAGACCGAGGACGGGGGCCGCACGATCAGCGTCTTCGAGCACGGCGGCCACCAGGCGCTCGTCGGCTACGCCGGATCGCTCGAGTTCTCGGCGGAGTTCAACAAGCCGATCGCGAACTTCATCGGCAAGGTGGCGGCGTTCGGCCAGGTGGGCCTGGTCTACACCGCTGCGGTGCTCGATGCGGTGGCCGAGGGCGGCGGGTTCGGCGACACGATCAAGGACACCAAGACCTCGATCAAGGAGCTCGTCGAGAAGGTGAAGCAGGCGAAGGGCTTCTTCGACAAGCTGAAGAAGGCGTACGAGAAGCTGCAGCTCGACACGAAGGGCTTCGGGCTCATCGGCGAGCTGGCCAAGGGACTGACCGACGGCTTCGACATGGCCGAGCGCTTCTTCGACTTCACGACGCCGGGTGATCCCCCGGCCTTTCCCTTCCTGGTGAGTGATCTCACCGCGGGCGATCCGCCGGTGACCCCGGGAGCGCAGCCCGGCGTGGACGTCACGCTCGAGCCCGACCCGTTCTTCACCGTCGACACGGGCGGCACCCAGGTGCCGAGCGTGTTCCGCGCGCGGGTCCGCAACACGGGTCCGACCGCCGCCAGCTTCGCGCTGACCTTCCCGACGCCGCCCGCCGGCTTCGCGCTGCGCGCCGCGCTCTCGCCGCTCCCGGTGGGGCCCGGAGAGACCGGCGAGGTGAGCGTCTGCGCCACCCCGAACGGCGGCCTGGCGGCGCCCGGCACTCCCGCGACCGTCAACCTCCAGGCCGCGGCCGGCGGCGCCCAGGACACGGACTCGTCGGGGTTCGTCGTTCCCGCGGTGGCCGGGGTCGATCTCACGCTGAGCCCGGCCGAGGTCTCGGTCACGCCGGGAGGGTCCTTCCCGGTGACGCTCGGGCTGCGCTCGCTGGGCAACGTCGCGACGAGCGTGGACCTGACGCTCTCGGCGCCGGCCGGGGTGACGGTCACGGGACTCTCGTCGCCGGTCGCGCTCGATACGGGAGCGATCGCCTCGCAGGCGCTCGTCGCCGGCGTGGGCGCGGGCGTGGCAGCCGGCAGCGACCTGGTGGTGACCGCGACGGCGTCGTTCGGGCCGCCGGCCGCGCGCCAGCAGGTGGCGCAGCTTCTCCTCGTCCACGTCGTGACGTCCTCCACGCAGTGCGCGGGTGCCGCCGCCGCGGTTGCGAACTCGATCGGCCGCACCGGACTGGGCGACGTGCTCGCCTCCCTCGGCGTCGCGGCCATCGCGCTCGGGGCCGATCCCGCGAGCGCCGGCGCGCGCGCCGGAGTGCTCGCGTATCTCGATCGAGGCCTCCAGCTCCTCGACGGCCCCGCCGCGTTCGCCCAGGGCCGGAGCGAGCTCCAGGCCGTGCGCACGGCGCTCGCGGCCGCCGACGCGGGCACCGTCCCGGGCGTGCTGGCCAGCCTGAACCTCGCCCTCTGCCATCTCCAGGGCGTCTTCGACGGCGCCGACACGCACGCCTTCGCGCTCGTCATCAACCCGAACACCCGCGAGGTCCTGCCGAACTCGCAGACGACCTTCGCGGTGACGATCGGCAACCAGAGCAACGTGACGCGCACGTTCTCGCTCGGGCTGAGCGGCCTGCCCCCGGGCGTCACCGGGCATCTCAGCCCGACCAGCCTGACCCTCAGCCCCTTCTCCTCCAACTTCCCGCCGGTCACGCTCACCATCGATCCGATCGCCGGCGCCCTGGCGCCGTTCGACGTCGTGGTGACCGCAACCGACGCGCTCGCGCCGGTTGCGCAGCGTGCCGTGACGGCCTCCGTGACCGTCCGGCCGGAGCTGGTACAGGTGGTGGACGTGAGCCCGACGCCGGGGTTCGCGGAGCCCGGCAGCAGCGTCTCGGTCCGCGTCCGGCTCTACAACGCGGTGAACCGGGCGCGGAACGTCGACGTGTACGTCGGCTTGCAGAATGCGGCCGGGCAGGACGCGATCTTCCCGTTCTTCGCCGGCAGGGTGGCGCTCGACCTGTCGGCGAACATCCAGACGCTCGACGTGCCGGTGAACCTGCCGGCGCAGCTCGCGCGCGGCCCGTATCGCTTCACCGCGCTCCTGCGCGACGGCGACCCCATCCCGGGCGCGACGGGTGCGGGACCGTTCTTCGTGGGATCGCCGCTCGCCGCGACCGTCACCGTTGCACCGCAGCTGGTCGGTCCGGGCACCTCGACCGTGCAGACCACGCTGGCGATCCAGCGCGACGCGGTGCCCAACCCGACCGCCGATCTGCTCGGCGCGGTGCAGACCGAGGGCGGGCGAGCCAAGAGCGTCGCCGTGAACGGCACGTACGCCTACGTGTGCGGCGAGACCGAGGCCAACGTCGTCGACGTCAGCAATCCGGAGCAGCCGGTCCTCGTCCGGACGTTCGGGACGTACGATGCGCAGGTGACCGGCAGCTTCTCCGCCGCCACGTGCACGGTGTTCGACGGCCATCTCATCATCGGCTTCGGCACCGGCTTCGAGGCGGGGGGGGCGTTCGTGCCGATCCGGGTGGCGGTGTACTCGCTCGCCGACCCCGCGAACCCGTCGTTCGTCTCGCAGACGGCCTTCGAGCGCCAGATCGGCGGCGGCCCGGCGTTCTTCACCGGCAATGTGGGCTGGATCCCCACCAGCGCATACTTCTACAACCCGTTCTCGGGCTTCATCTTCGAGCAGTTCGGCGACCTGTTCGGCGTGGACTTCACGAACGTCGGCAGTCCGACGCTGCGCGGCCGGCTCTTCCCGCCCCTGCCGACCGAGACCGACCAGGGCCACATCTGGGGCGGTGGCGAGAACATGATCTTCGGCGCGCTGTCCATGCCCGGGAACCGCGCCTACCTCGCCACCACCACGTCCGCCGACGGGACGCCCGAGGTGGGGCAGGGGAAGCTGCTGGTGGCCGACCTGTCCGACCCGGACGCGCCCGCGGCCGGCGCGCAGGTCATCGTGCCGGAGGCGCGCCTGCTCCAGGGGATCGCGGCCGACGGCAGCGGCGTCCTCGTCGCCGGCGACACGCTCGGCTTCTACGACGGCCGTTCCGGACTCGTCGGCACGCTGGTCCTGAGCCTGCTCGACGCCAGCAACCCGGCCAGTCCCGCGATCAGCCAGACCCTCGTGACCCAGCTCACCGACAAGGACGGGACGACGGTCGTCGCGCTCGGCGGCGGCCACTTCGCCGTCGGGGGAGCGAAGCGCGGCGATCAGCCGGTGCTCGTCCTCGTCGACGCGTCGAATCCGGCGAGCCTGCGCTACATCCCGTACGACGTCGGCGCCCCCATCCTGTCGATGCAGCGTGTCGGCAACCTGCTCTACGCGACGAGCAGCCTCGGGCTCGCGATCTACCAGCTCGACATGATCGACGGCCCGCGGCTCACGGCACGGGTGCAGGTGCCCACGGGGACCGGGGTGTCCCTCGTGCCGGGATCGTTCAGCCTGCCACCGACGGAGGTGATCCCCGGCGACGGCAGCGACACCTATGTCTGGGACCAGCCGCTCGACGACTCGATCTCCTGGTCGCAGCAGGTCGCGAACGTCGCCGCGGGCGCGACGCGCACGGTGGTGACGGGCGGCGAGCTGGACTACACGGTGCCGACGCTCGGCGCGGGATCGCTGCAGCTTCCCGCCGCGTACGTCCAGGGCACCCGGATCCTCGGCATCGATCCCCCGACCCGCACGTTCGTCCAGGTCGGGACCCCGGCGACCTACACGGTCAGCGTGAGGAACCCGACCGGCACGCCGGTCGCCTTCTTCCTCGGCGTCACCGGCGTCCCGCCGGAGTGGGTCTCGCTGGCGCCGTCGGTCGACGTCCCCGCGGGTCAGACGGTGCAGGTCACGCTGACGCTCACCAGCGACCTTGCCGCGCAGACGTTCCACGACGTGGGCTTCAGCGTCGTCGCGTCGGGCGGCGGCTTCTCGGACCAGGTGTTCGGGACGCTCCAGGTCTGGAATCCCCCGGACCTCGGTCCGAACAACGGCGCGCAGGCGTTCGGGTTGTCGCTCGAGACGACCCCGTCCGTGCTCGTCACGGGACGCGGCACCGCGGCGCGCTTCGTGGCGCGCTTCATCAACGTCGGGAACGTCGCGGACAGCTACACCGCGTCTCCTCAGCTCCCCGGCGGCTGGTCGGCGAGCGCGTTCCCCGCAGGCGGACTGATCACACTGCCCGGACCGGCCAACGCGCGCGAGGCCGTGATCCAGCTCGTACCGCCGCAGAACGCCGCCCCGGGCGGCTACGACGTACCGATCGGCGTCTTCTCGAACGCCGGCAACCTCGGGGCGAAGGGGACGGTGCACGTGACCGTATCGGGCTCCGGAGTGTCGGTGTTCGTCCTGCCGTTCGGCGGCACGCCGGCGGACCACTACGTCCTCCGCGTCCGCAACACCGGGACCGTCGCCGATACCTTCGCCCTCGCGCTCGCCGGCGTCATGGGTCCGGTGAGCACGCTCGCGACTCCGACGGTCACCCTGAATCCGGACGAGCAGCGGGACGTTCCGATCACGTTCCTGGGCGTCCCGCCGGTCCCGCCCGGAACGGTCCAGCTCGTCGGCGGAGCCACGTCGCAGAGCGAGCCGGCGGTGACGGCGAGCGCAGCGGCGTCGGTCACGCTGCCGGCGCTGAAGGGCGTGGCTGCGGCGCTGGTTCCGGCGGAGCGCGAGCGGTCCGGGCCGGGTTCGGCTGCGTTCGCCTTGCAGGTGCAGAACACCGGCAACGTCGAGGACACCTACGTCGCCACCGTCATGGACACGACTGGCGGCCTCGCGGCCACGCTGCGGGATCTCGCCGGGGCCCCGGCGCAGTCGGTGTCGCCGGTGCGGCTGCCCGCGTTCGCCGGCGGCGGCCTCACGCTCGACTCGACCCTGCCCGCGCTCGGCGAGGGCACGGTGACCGTGGCGATCACCTCGCTCAGCGACGCGACGAAGACCGCGATCGTGACCGCGCGCCTGCGTGCGGTCGAGGTCACGACGACCACCACGACGACGTCGCCGGCGACCTCGACGACGATCACGACCACGACGACCATCTCGCCCTCCACGAGCGTTCCCATCACGGTCTCGACCACGACGCAGGCCGGCGCCACGACCACCACGCAGCCGAACGCCGCCCTGGAGATCTGCGGAAACTGCGAGGACGACGACGGCAATGGCCTCACCGACTTCGAGGATCCCGCGTGCTGTGGCGAGGGGTCGGCGAGCCTGGCGCTCAAGCGGATACGCATGACGCCGAAGAATGCCGCGACCAGGCTCCTCCTCGTCGATACGCTCACCGGCGCGGTCGCACCGAGCAGCCAGCATCTCTTCATCCAGCTGCGCGTCGAGGGGGGCGAGGAAGTCCTCTGCGCGCGGATCCCCGCCGGTGGCTTCACCGGCAAGAAGAAGACCTTCCGCTGGACGGACAAAGGCGGCCTCGTGGCGCGCGCGCTCGGGCTCCAGAAGGTCCAGCTCCGCATCGCCAGGAACGGCGCGGTGCGGATGACCGCAGCAGGCAAGGCGGTCCGCATGCAGACGCCCGCGCCGGGTCGCCTGCAGGTGACGATCGGGCTCCAGAACGCCACGCCGGTGGACGAGCCGGGGCGTTGTCTGTCGGCCGGGGCGACGTGCAAGGCGAAGGGAAAGAAGGGCGCGCTCAAGTTCCCGTGAGCCGGGCGCCGGGGCTTTTCTCGAAGGGCGAAAGGGCGGTATCAGACGCAGGCCAGACCCTCCCGGTGGCTCCGCAGGGAGTCTGATGGGTTCGAGAATCCAGTAGGGAGGCCTGCCGTGTTCCATCCACTCCTCGTCGAGAAGGACGTCGCGATCGGGCTGCGCGACGGCGGAACCATCCTCGCGAACGTCTTCCGTCCCGCGGACGATGGCGAGTTCCCGGTCATCATAACGCTCGGCCCCTATCCCAAGGACATCCACTTCAGC
This sequence comes from uncultured delta proteobacterium, assembly GCA_963815115.1. Classification (GTDB taxonomy): domain Bacteria; phylum Desulfobacterota; class Binatia; order DP-6; family DP-6; genus CAVQLX01. The sequence continues at coordinate 843,858 of CAWFFN010000012.1, forward strand.
GACTGGAACCCGGCGGCCTGGCGCCGTCTGCCGGAGCAGAACGAGCACATGCACTGGGAGACGGTGGACCCGGAGTGGTGGGTGCCGCAGGGCTACGCCGTCGTGCGCTGCGACTCGCGCGGGACCGGCAAGTCACCAGGCCGGCCGCGGCTGCTCTCGCGCGCCGAGGCCGAGGACTTCTACGACTGCGTCGAGTGGGCGGGCACGCGACCGTGGAGCAACGGCAAGGTCGCCGTCATGGGAGTCTCGTACTTCGCCATGAACTCGTGGCGCGTCGCGGCGCTGCAGCCTCCCCATCTGGCCGCGATCGTTCCGTGGGAGGGCGCGGTTGACCTCTACCGCGACGCGAATCGCCACGGCGGCATCTACTCGAGCGGCTTCATGCGCGCGTGGGGTGGTCACACGCGCCGCTATCAGACGGACGGCGGCGCCTCCGATCCGGCGCCGCTTCCGCCGGAGACGGTGACGGAGCTGTTCGCCCGCAACCATCCGGACCTCGCCGCCATCCAGGTACCGCTCCTCTCCGCGGGCAACTGGGGAGGGGCGGGTCTCCACCTGCGCGGGAACGTCGAGGGCTATCTCGGCGCCGGCTCGGCGCAGAAGTTCCTGCAGATTCAAGTCGGCGATCACGTGGGCCCGTTCTACTCGCTCGAGGGCCGCCTCGTGCAGCACCGCTTCCTGGAGCACTTCCTGCGGGGCGTCGACACCGGGATCACGCGCGAGCCGCCGATCCGGCTCGCGATCCGGCGCGATCACGACACCTATCGCTGGCGCTACGAGACCGAGTGGCCACTCGCCCGCACGCAGTGGACGGCCGAGTACCTGGACGCCGCGGGTCAGGGCCTCTCGACGATGCGGCCGGACGAGCCGCACGCGGTGCGCTACGACGCAGAGCCCGGCGCCGCGCCGTCGAGCGTCCGCTTCGCAACCCCCCCGCTCGAGCAGGAGATCGAGGTGACCGGCCCGATCAAGCTCAAGCTGTGGGTCTCGACGACGAGCGACGATGCCGATCTGTTCGCGATCGTGCGCAACCTGCGCCCGGACGGGACGGAGGTCACGTACCCGGGTCCGCAGCCCCAGAGCGAGAGCAAGGTCGCCGTCGCCTACGGCTGGCTGCGGCTGTCACACCGCAAGCTCGACCCGGAGCGCTCGACTGCCTATCGCCCGTATCACACCCACGACGAGATCCAGAAGGTACATCCCGGCGAGATCGTGCCGGTCGAGATCGAGATCCTGCCCACCAGCGCGATCTTCGAGCGCGGCCACCGCCTCGTCATCGAGGTCGGCGCCAAGGACGACCCGATCATCTTCTTCCAGCACGACGATCCGCGCGATCGGGTCCAGCGCGGCACGGTCACCCTACATACGGGCGGAGCGTTCGACGCGCACGCTCTGCTGCCCTTCATTCCGCAGCCGTCATGACCCGGTCCAGCCAGTCGAGCGCGCGCTGATTGAACACGGCGCGCGCTCCCGACTCGCAGTGCGCGCCGGCTCCCTCCGCAGCGGTGAACTGCATGAGCTCCTTCTCGCAGGTGAGGACGTCGAACAGCTTGCGTGCCGTGACCCCGACCTCGTCGTTCTCCGCCGAGCAGACGAGGGTGGCGCAGGTGATCTTCTCGGCGCGCCCGGCCAGCGTGTAGGCGCCGGTGAGGCGCACGAAGTCCATCGGCGTGCTCACGCCGTGGACGCGGAGACCGCGCCGGAGCACCCATCCTGCCGTCGGGTGGCGCAGCCGGCGTTGCAGGACGCGGTCGAGCAGCGCGAGGATGTGGCGATTTCCTCCGTCGAGCCGGCGCGCGACGAACGCCGGCATCCGGCTCGCCAGCTCCTCGCGCAGCGAGTAGTTCCCGGGGTCGGCGATGCAGGCAGCGATGCGCCGCTCCGCGCTCGCCGCTCGCGGCGCGAGGTAGCCGCCGAAGCTCATTCCCATGAGCGCGATCGTCCGCGGGTCGACGTCGGAGCGCTCGACGGCGAAGTCCACGAGCGGCGTGACGACCGACTCCCAATCCGGGCGGAAGACCATGTTGCGCTCGATCAGGGCCTCGCCCTGGCCGGGCCCGTCGAACACGATGCACGTGTAGCCGCGCGCGACCGCCGCGGCCCCGCTGAACAGGTACGCCTCCTCGGCGGTGCTGTCGTACCCGCCGACGATGATCAACGTCGGCCGCGGCGCCGGGTCGGCCGACGCGCGGAGTACCCAGCCGTGGAGCGCGCCGGCCTCGTACGGGATCGCGACGCGCTCCGCCGCCGGACGCATGAGCGCCGCGCCGGCGGCGAAGGCTTCACGGTGCCGCCGATAGGTCGCGAGCAGCCGTGGCTCCGGCGTCGGCCCGATGAAGAAGGTGTAGGCGGCGCGAAAGTAGTTCGATGCGCGCAGATATGCGCCGCGGGCACTCACGTGACGTCGTGCCGCAAGGCTTTCCTCGGCGCGTGCGAGCACGCGCTCGGCCATCGCCAGCCACGCCGCGTACCAGCTCTCGGTGTCCGAGCCGCGCACGGCTCCGGCCACGGCGAGGCATTCGCCGATCTCCGCGCCGCCCGCGCTCGAGTGCCCGGCCGCTCGCAGCCATTGCGCTTCGAAGAAGGGGTCGTCCAGGATCATCGTCTTCGAACTACCACTCGTCGGATCTCCGCGACCAACGCGGGGCGTTCCGGAGCGAGCGCTGGCGGGCCGACGTCAGGCGCCGTCCACGCGACGGCCGTACCCCCGGGTGCTGGCGAGCAACGCGGGCCGCCTGGGAAGGTGCCGGAGGCCCATCCACGCGAGCGCCGCCAGGTGGCTCGCCACCGCCTCGGACGGCAGGGGCTTGCGGCTCTCCGTCCACCACTGGCCGACGAAGGCGACCATGCCGACCAGGGCGTGCGCGTAGATCGGGGCCGCCTTGCGATCGTAGCCCGCGCGCCGGAGCTGCTCCGTGAAGACGGCGCCCACCCGGCCGGCGAGGTCGTACATCAGCCCCGGCATCTCGCCTCCGCCCTTCAAGGCCGGGGTGTCCCGCAGGAGCATCGTGAAGCCTTCGGGACGCTCTTCCACGTAGTGGAGAAACGCCAGCGCCGCCCGCTCGAGCCGTTCGCGTGGCGAGCCGGTCGAGATGGCCTCGACGATGCGCTCCACGATGTGCTCCACCTCGCGGTCCACGATCACCGCGTAGAGGCCCTCCTTGCCGCCGAAGTGCTCGTAGACGATCGGTTTCGTGATGCCGGCGCGCTCGGCGATCTCCTCGACCGACGCCGCTTCGTAGCCGCGCTGGGCGAAGACCAGCCGGCCGACGTCGACGAGCTGGGCCCGGCGCGCCGAGGCGGCGAGGCGCGGGCGACGACCCGGTGGGGTGGCGCGAGGCACGGTTGACTCCTTTCCTACGTATGCGTAAGGTACGCAACCGTAACTTACTCTTACGTGACCGTAACGTAGCACGCTCGGCGTGCGACGAGGAGGATCCCGTGACTGCCGTCTCGATTCCCGACTCCCCTGACCTGCTCGTGGCCCTGGAGCCCGTGGTGGCCCGTCTGCTCGACCGCCATCTCGCCGCCGCCAAGGAGTGGTTCCCGCACGAGTACGTGCCCTGGGAGTGCGGGCGCAGCTACGTCGACGAGCCCTGGCAGGAGAGCGACTCGCGCCTGGGCGCCACGGCGCGCATCGCGCTGGAGCTCAACCTGCTCACCGAGGACAACCTGCCCTCGTACCACCTCGCCCTGTGGCGCCTGTTCGGCGGCGAGGGGGCCTGGGGCCAGTGGGCGCGCCGCTGGACGGCCGAGGAAGGCCGCCACTCGATCGCCATCCGCGACTACCTGGTGACGTCGCGGGCGGTGGACCCGGTCGCGCTCGAGCGCGAGCGCATGGAGCACGTGGCGCGAGGGTATGCCCCGCGCGGCATCGAAGGCCCCTGCGACGCCCTGGTCTACGTCACGCTCCAGGAGCTGGCCACCCGCATCGCCCACCGCAACACGGGCGCGATCACCGGCGATCCGGTGGCCGAGCGGCTGCTCGTCCGCGTCGCGCTCGACGAGAACCTGCACCACGCCTTCTATCGCGATCTCGCCGCCGCCGCGATCGAGCTCGACGCCTCCGCCATGGTCCTGGCCATCCGGCGCCAGGTCCTCGGCTTCGCGATGCCCGGTCTGGAGCTGCGCGGCTTTCGCGAGCGTGCCATCAGCATCGCGGCGGCCGGCATCTACGACCTCGGCATCCACCGCGACCAGGTGCTGCGTCCGGTCCTGAAGCACTGGCGGCTGCGCGAGCTGCGCGGGCTGAGCGACGACGCGGAACGCGCGCGCGACGAGGTGCTCGGGTTCGTCGAGGCTCTGGCCAGGCCCGGCGAGGAGCCGCCCCGGAGCGAGGCGTCCGCGGCGTAGCGGGGCGAAGGGGACGGCGCGAGATCCGGCTGTCGATACCGAAGCCGGGAGGCTGGTCGCGCGCCGTCTCCGCCACGAAACCCGACCCTAGTACTTGGCCGACAACCAGACGCTCAGCGCACGGCGGCAGTCGTGGTACGCGCAGCCGAACGACGACGCGTCGGTCTCCTTCTGCGACCCGTCTGCGCGGGCGCACCGGACATACGCGCAATCGCGCCGGGCGGTTGCGACGTCGGAGGCTCATTCCCGTACGGCATGTCCCGCCGGGACAGCCATGGAGACGAGGATGACGAGGCCGCCCCCATGGACACATCGAGGGATCCACCGCGCGGACCTGCGCGTAGAGCACCTACAAAACGGACTCACGCGCGACGGATGCCTTCGACCCCGCGCCGTGTGCCCACCCTCGCAAGGAGAACGTACTCATGCCCACGATCTCGCGTCTCGCGATCGGCGACGCCGTCACCGTACAATTCGTCATGGCGATGCTCTTCGGCTCGGCGAGCCTGTGGGCGCCGATTGCCCGGGCCGCGCCGGCGGCGCTGGAACCTCCCGCCGTCTGCGTCAGCGCCCAGCCTGCGGCGATCTCCGCGGCGTCCGCGCTCGCGAAGAAGGATGCCGCGACGCGCTTCGCCGGCGACGCGTTCGTCCGCACCGAGCTGTACTTCGGCAGCGAGCGTCCCGACCTTCCAGAGGTGAGCCCCGAGGAATTCAAGCAGTTCCTCGACGTCGCGGTGACGCCCTGCTTTCCCGACGGTCTCACGTTGCTCACGGGGAAAGGTCAGTTCCGCGAGTCCGACGGTCGGATCGTCCAGGAGACCAGCTTCGTCCTCGTGCTGCTCTATCCGCTGGACGGTCGAAAGGAGAGCAACGTCAAGATCGAGGCGCTCCGGACGCTCTACAAGGATCACTTCCAGCAGGAGTCCGTGCTGCGGGTGGACGATCCCCGGGCGGTGCGGGTCGGGTTCTAGCGGCAAGTGCCGGCGCGGCGCGCGCCAGCGAGCTGGCGGGAGATTGGCTTGCAGGCGCCGCGTGCTCCGCGTTAGAGCACGGCATGGGGTCGATCTCGTTCGAGACCCATCCGTCGCGCTACCGGCACTGGCAGCTCGACGTGCAGGGCGACGTCGCGACCCTGGCGATGCACGTAGCCGAGGACGGAGGACTCGTTCCCGGCTACGCGTTGAAGCTCAACTCCTACGATCTCGGCGTCGACATCGAGCTCGCCGACGCGATCCAGCGCCTGCGCTTCTCGCACCCCGAGGTCCGTGCGCTGGTCATCACCTCGCGGCGCGACCGTGTGTTCTCGGCCGGCGCGAACATCTTCATGCTCGGACGGAGCTCGCACGCGTTCAAGGTGAACTTCTGCAAGTTCACGAACGAGACACGGCTCCATCTCGAGGAGGCGAGCCGTGAGTCGGGCATCGCGACCCTCTGTGCGCTGAACGGCACCGCCTCGGGGGGTGGCTACGAGCTGGCGCTCGCCTGCGACGAGATCGTGCTGGTCGACGACGGCTCGGCCGCCGTATCGCTTCCGGAGGTCGCGCTGCTCGGCGTCCTCCCGGGCACCGGCGGGCTCACGCGCGTCGTCGACAAGCGGAAGGTGCGCCGCGATCGCGCCGATTTCTTCTCGACGACCGCCGAGGGCGTGCGCGGGCAGCGCGCGGCCGAGTGGCAGCTCGTGGACGAGGCGGTGCCGCGGTCGCGGTTCGAGGAGCGGGTGCGCGAGCGGGCCGCGACGCTGGCACGGCGAAGCGACCGGCCTGCCGGGACCGGCATCGAGCTGCCGGCTCTTCGCCGCCGGGAGACGCCGGACGGCATCGAGTACGGTCACGTGACGCTGGCGCTCGACCGCGCCCGGCGGGTGGCGACGCTGGCGGTGCGTGCGCCCGCTGGACGGGAGCCCGCGAGCCCGGAGGACTTCCTGCGGACGGGCGCCGATGCGTGGGCGATCGCCGCCTGGCGCGAGCTCGACGACGCGATCCTCCATCTGCGGCTGAACGAGCCCGAGGCGGGGCTGGTGCTGCTGCGCACCGAGGGTGATGCGCGGGCGGTGCTCGCCGTCGACGGCGCGGTGGCCGGGCACCGCGGGCACTGGCTGGTGCGCGAGATCCTTCTGCTCCAGCGTCGGGTGCTCAAGCGGATCGACCTGACGGCGCGTTCCTTCTACGCGCTGATCACTCCCGGCTCGGCCTTCGCGGGGTCGCTGCTCGAGCTCGCACTGGCCGCGGATCGCTCCTACATGCTCGCGGATGACGCCAGCTCGATCGCCCTGTCACCGCTGAACCGCGGCCTCCTGCCGATGAGCTCCGGCCTGTCGCGGCTCGAGGCGCGCTTCTACGGACACGACGAGCGCGTGGCGAGCCTCGTCGCGCACGAGGGCGCGTTCGGTGCCGGGGAGGCGCTCGAAGCGGGCCTCGTCACCTTCGCGCCCGACGAGCTCGACTGGGACGAGGAGGTGCGGCTCGCCGTCGAGGAGCGCGCCGCGATGAATCCGGACGCGCTCACGGGCATGGAGGCGAGTCTCCGCTTCGTCGGGCCGGAGACGATCGAGACGAAGATCTTCGGGCGGCTCTCGGCCTGGCAGAACTGGATCTTCACGCGTCCGAACGCCACCGGTGAGAAGGGCGCGCTCACCGTATACGGGAAGGCGGGGCAAAGGCCGGAGTTCGACTGGCGGCGCACGTGAGGAGATCGGACCGATGAGCAGCGTCTCGCTGAACGACAAGATCCCGAACAACGTCGACCTCTCCTCGGATCGACGCCTCCAGCGTGCGCTCGAACAGTGGCAGCCCGGGTTCCTCGCGTGGTGGCGCGAGATGGGACCGGACGGCTTCCAGGCGAACGACGTCTATCTCCGCACGGCGACGTCCGTCGATGCGAGCGGCTGGGCGCACTTCGGCTTCGTCAAGATGCCCGAGTACCGCTGGGGCATCTTCCTCAGCGATCCGGACCCCGAACGGAGGATCGGCTTCGGCGATCACGTCGGCGAGCCGGTGTGGACGGAGGTGCCGGGCGAGCACCGCAACGCGCTCCGCCGCCTGATCGTCACGCAGGGCGACACCGAGCCCGCCTCGGTCGAGCAGCAACGGCAACTCGGCCGCACCTGTCCTTCGCTGTACGATCTGCGCAATCTGTTCCAGGTCAACGTCGAGGAAGGGCGGCACCTGTGGGCCATGGTCTACCTGCTCCATACCTACTTCGGCCGCGACGGCCGCGAGGAGGCGGACGCGCTGCTGCAGCGGCGCTCGGGCAGCGTGGATCGCCCGCGCATCCTCCAGGCATTCAACCAGCCGATCGACGACTGGCTCTCGTTCATGATGTTCACCACGTTCACCGACCGCGATGGCAAGTTCCAGCTCCTGGCGCTGGCCGAATCGAGCTTCGACGCGCTCTCGCGCACATGCCGGTTCATGCTCACCGAGGAGGCGCATCACATGTTCGTCGGTCAGACCGGCGTCGCGCGCATCGTGCAGCGCACGGCCGAGCTGGTGCGCCGGGGGAAGGACCCGCGCGCCGAGGGCGCGATTCCGTTCGACATGCTGCAGCGCTACCTGAACTTCTGGTACGCGGTCTCTCTGGACCTGTTCGGCTCCGAGGTGTCCACCAACGCCGCCGGCTACTTCGGGGGCGGGCTGAAGGGGCGGCCGAAGGAGGAACGCTTCGCCGACCACGTGCTGCTCGAGGGTGCGACCCCGGTCGAGCTGCTCGAGGAGGGCCGGCTCGTGGAACGCCGGGTGGCGCCGCGGCTCGCCGTGAACCTCGAGGTCCGGAGCGCCTACGTCGAGGACTGCCAGGCGGCGCTCGACAAGTGGAACCGCCTGGTGGCCGACCTCGGCGTCGAGTTCCGGCTGCCCTCGCAACGCTTCCGCCGGAGCGTCGGCACCTTCGCCGCCGGATGCTTCGATCCCGCGGGCCGTGGCATCGAGGAGGACGAGTTCCGCCGTCGCGCGCCCGATTGGCTGCCCTCGGACGCCGATGATGCGTACGTGCGGAGCCTGATGACGAACCCGGTGCTCGAGCCCGGCAAGTTCGCGAACTGGATCGCGCCACCAGCGCGTGGCGTGAACTCGCAGCCGGTCGACTTCGAGTACGTGCGCCTGAACGAGAGCTGATGCCGAACGCCGCGCAGGAGATCCTCCGCGCCGGCGACGACGCGTCCGTCGCGCTCCGCGTGCACGCGGACGAGCGGCGGCTCGCCATGACGCGCGGCGAGCTCCGCCGTCTCGTGCGGCGGACGGCCGCGGCGCTCGCCCGCCGGGGGGTCGCGGAGGAGCAGCGGGTGATGGTCGCCCTCCCCGATGGTGCGGAGTACGTGGAGGCGGTCCTCGGCGCGATGTGGAACGGCAGCGTCCCGGTCCTGGTGAGCCCGTTCCTTCCGAGCGACGGCTATGCCGCCTTCCTCGACGAGAGCCGCGCGCGGGCCGTCGTCACGACGGAGCCGATCGCGGAGGCGCTGCGCGCGCGCGTGGCCGGCGGCCGCGCCGTCGCCGTCCTGACGGTGCGCGGCGACGGCGGCGGGACGTTTCGCGAGGCGCTCGAAGGCGAGGGCTCCGGGGCGGAGCCCTTTCCCGCCGACGGCGACGATCCGGCGCTCTGGCTCTACAGCTCCGGCACGACGGGTCGGCCGAAGGGTGTCGTCCACCTGCATCGAGGCGTGCTGCACGCGATAGGGAGCTACGGCGCGCGCGTGCTCGAGACGACGGGTCGCGACGTCTCCTACGCGACCTCCAAGCTGTTCTTCGCGTACGGCCTGGGCGCCGGCCTCTACTTCCCGCTCGCCGCCGGCGGCGCGGCCGTGCTGTCGCCCGAGCCCTTCACCCCCGCGCGGTCGTGGCGCATCCTCCTCGAAGAACGGCCGTCGCTCTTGTTCTCGGTTCCGGCCGCATACCGCGCGCTCCTCGAGCATGCGCCGGCGGGGGCGCCCGCGGCGCTGGCAGGCGTGCGCCGCTTCGTGTGCGCGGGCGAGGCGCTTCCGGAGGCGCTGGCGCGGGCCTGGAAGGAGCGCTTCGGCGTCGAGCTGCTGAACGGCCTGGGCTCGACCGAGTCGCTGCACATCTTCCTGTCGGCGCGGCCGGGGCGCTGCCGTCCGGGCACGGTGGGACATCCCGTTCCCGGCTACGAGGTCGAGATCGTGGACGGGGAGGGCGCCGCCGTCGCGTGCGGGACCCCGGGCGTCCTGCGGGTGCGGGGAGGCAGCATCGCCGCCGGGTACTGGCAGCGCCGCGAGGCGACCGTGCGCGGGTTCGCCGGGGGGTGGCTCACGACCGGGGATCAGGCCGTGCGGGATGCCGACGGCGCGTTCCGCATCCTCGGGCGCACCGACGACATGCTGAAGGTGTCGGGGCAGTGGGTCTCGCCGCTCGAGGTCGAAGCCGTCGTCGTGGCGGTCCCGGGCGTCAGCGAATGCGGGGTCGTCGGCGTCCCGGGCGACGGCGGTCTGACCGAGCTGGTGGCCTGCGTGGTCGGCGCGCTCGACGAGGCGGAGGAGGTCCGTGCCCGCATCGACGCCGCGTGCAGCGAGCAGCTCCCACGCTTCAAGCGGCCGAAGCGCGTCGTTCTCTTCGAGGCGCTGCCGCGCACGGCGACCGGCAAGCTGCAGCGATTCGCGCTGCGCGACGCGGTCACGCGGGCGGACCATTGATCATGAGCCGGTGAGCCGCGGCTTCGGTTTCCGCCGCCGGGTGGCCACCGCGGCCACGCCGTTCCTCCTCGCGCACCCGAAGAGCCTGCAGGACCATCCGCCCTCGCAGGGCGCGGACACGCTCAGCATGCGCGAAGCGATCGAGACGTGCCCGTCTTGAATGGGAGGAGGAATGATCGTACTGGGTCCCCAGAGCAGCCGATCGATGCCGGCTGCCGGGACACGGGATAGCTGTCCAGCGCTAGACCATCTCTGCTCCGCTTCGAAGGCGGCCTCGTCAATGCATGTTTCGGTGCATGACGCGCTCCCCGGATCGGGACGCGCCCAGAGCGTGGTATCGTCGTTGGGCCCAACCGAAGCGCACGGTCTCGCGCGCGTTCGATGGAGGGGCACATGGCTGACCTTGCGAGCACCATCAATAGCTTCCTGACACCCGACATGATCCAGAAGGTGGCCGCGCTCGCCGGCGAGAGTCCGGCGGCCACGCAGAAGAGCGCGGGGATCGCCGTTCCGACGATCCTCTCCGGGCTCGCCGGCCTGGCCTCGTCCGACACCGGGGCGTCCCAGCTGATCAACCTGATCAGTCGCCTCGGGGGGGACGGCAGCCTGCTGAACGACCTGGGGGCGCTCCTGGGCGGCGGACCGGCCTCGCAGTCCACGATGAATGCCGGACGTGAGGGGCTGCAGACCATCTTCGGCGGCAAGCTGGGCAGCGTCGTCGAGGCCATCGCGGGGGCGAGCGGCGCCAAGTCGCAGTCGATCTCCTCGCTGCTGAGTCTGCTCTTGCCGATGGTCCTCGCCTTCCTCGGCCGCGAGCGCAAGGCGGGCGGCCTCGACGCCGGGGGCCTGGCCAGCTTGCTGCGCAACCAACGTGGCTCCTGGGCGGGGTTGCTGCCGGCGGCCGTCTCGGCCCAGCTGGGCGCCGGGCCGGCTGCGACGGCGCGGCCGGCGGTTCCGCTGCCTCCGCCGGCGCCGACCAGCTCTCCACTCCGCTGGCTCATCCCGGTCGTCCTGCTCGGGTTGCTCGGCGCATGGCTGGCGCAGCGCGGCTGCGGCGAGACTGCGCGCCAGGCAGCCACGACCACGCAGGAGCGCCTGTCGCGCCTGTCGCTACCGGGCGGCGTCGCCCTCGACGTGAGAGAAGGCGGCTTCAGCGACAGCCTGGCGCGCTTCCTGGCCAATACCGCCGACACCACCGTGCCGCGCACGTTCATCTTCGACGATCTGAACTTCGAGACCGGCAGCGCCGCGCTCAAGCCGGAGTCGAAACGCGTCGTCGATGACCTCATCGTCATCATGAAGGCCTACCCGACGTCGCGGGGTCGCCTCGAGGGGCACACCGACAACACCGGCGACGCGGGCGCCAACAAGGCGCTCTCCGAGGCACGCGCGCGCAGTGTGCGCGATACCATGGTGTCGGGGGGGGTCGATGCCGGCCGCCTCGAGGCCGCGGGATTCGGCCAGGAGCGGCCCATCGCCCCGAACGACACCGACACGGGCCGCGCGAAGAATCGCCGCACCGAGCTGGTCATCACGGGCAAGTAGCAGCGATCCGGACGCGACCGGCCATGCTCGCCGGCATCATGGCTGGCCGCCCCTCCGGCCACCCTTGTAACAGCAAGGTGCTTCGTCCTAGAGCCAGCTCACGCATCCGACAGGGGGAGGGCCCGACGTTGACCGTGCCCTGGTGGACCATTCTGCAGCAGACCGTGACACCCACGCGCGCCGGCTTCGGCCGCCTCGCCGCAGAAGCGACGGTGGTCTCCATCGACCGTGCTCCGCCCGCGGCATCGCGATAGTGCGGGGTGGTGTGGGATGGCTCCACTCCCCGCCCGGAGGCGATCGAGGTCCGGCCGCCTCCTGCGCTCGCACCTCGGCGGCCTGCTGCGGTGGGCGCTCCCGCGTCTGGTCGCGCTGCTGTCCTACGCGATCTTCCGGACGTGCCGCGTGCGCTTCCTGGGCAAGCACCACGAGGATCAGTTCGTGCTCGCCGGACGGCAGATCATCTTCGCCGGTTTGCACGAAGGCATGATGATGCTGCCGTATCACTTTCGCGATCGCGCGGGCGGCGTCGTGATGGTGAGTGGGAGTCGGGACGGCGACATCATCGCCGACACGGTCGAGCGCTTTGGCATGCGGGCGGTCCGTGGCTCGAGCGGCCGCGGCGGCAAGGATGCCCTCGACGCGATGGTCGAGGCGCTCCACGACGGCGGAGTCAGCGCCGGCGTCATCGTCGACGGACCGCGCGGGCCGGCGCTCGAGGCCAAGACCGGCGCGCTCGTGCTGGCGCGGGCGACCGGGCTACCCGTCGTCGCCGGCACGTGGTGGGCGCGGCCGCTCCTGCGCGTGCGGTCGTGGGACCACACGATCGTACCGCTCCCCTTCTCGCGCATCGTCTTCGCTTTCGCGCCCGCCTTGTTCGTGGGCCCGACCGCGAGTGATGCCGCGCTGGAGGAGGCGCGAATCGATCTCACGCGCCGACTGGGGGAGGCACGGGCCGAGGCGCAGGCCGCCTGCGCGTAGCTCCGGTCTCATGGGGAACCAATCCGGTGCGCGCCTTCCGGACGGCACCGAGACGTTCTCCTTGGTGCGGGGCGACCGGTTCTTTCGCATCCAGCGTGCAATCGGGCTGATTCCGGCCGAGGGCGGGCTCGGCGTCGGTCGGCGGGCGGTGTTTCTGGCGCTGGTCACCTGGCTGCCGGTCGCGGTGTGGGCGTATCTCACCGGGAGAGCCCTTCCCGGGCGCGTGAACGAGCCGCTGCTGCAGCATTTCGGGGTCCACGTGCGCTGTCTCGTCGCCATCCCGCTGTTCATCGTCGGCGAAGCGACGGTGCACGCCGCCTCGACGCAGCTCGTGCCGTACTTCCTGTCATCGGGGCTGGTGCCCGACGACGAGCCAGGGCGCTTCATCGCCATCATCCGACGTACGGCGGCGCTCCGCGACGCATGGCTGCCCTGGGTCCTCATCGCCGGACTCGTGCTGGCGTGGAACATCGTCCGGCCGATCGAGACGGACGTGCACGAGCTCGACTGGGCGGTCGACGCCGATCGTCACGCGATGGGTTTCGGAGGCTGGTGGTTCTTCTACGTTGCTCGTCCGATCTTCATGGCGCTTCTGCTCGCGTGGCTCTGGCGCATCCTGCTCCTCGGAACGCTGCTGCGGCGGATCGCGGCGTTGCCGCTGTCGATCGTTCCCTCGCACCCCGACCGCACGGGCGGCCTGGGGTTCCTCGAGCGGCTTCCCGCCGCGCTCGCCCCCGTCGTCATGGCGATCTCGGCGGTTCTCGCATCGCGCTGGGGCCATGAGGTGGTCTTTCACGAGGTGTCGCTCGACTCGCTCAAGATGCCGGCGGCGATCTTCCTCGTTGGCATCGCCGGGCTCGTGCTGGCGCCGCTCATGGCGTTCTCGGGTCCGTTGCGGCGCGCCCGCAAACGCGCGCTGCTCGACTACGGCGCCCTCGTCGGCGAGCAGGGCCGGCGCGTGCATCGGAAATGGATTCTGCGCCAGCCGGCGGCCGACGACGAGGAGCTGCTGTCCGCTCCGGAGCTCGGTCCGGTGGCCGACACGACCTCGCTCTACCAGTCGGTCGAGCACATGCGAACGGCCCCGATCGGGAAGAAGGCGCTGCTCGGCGTGCTGATACCGGCCGTCCTGCCCATGATCGCGGTCGTCGCGATTCGCATACCGCTCAAACAGGTGCTGCTCACGATCCTGAAGACCCTGGTCTGAACGCAATCGTCTTGCCAGAGCGTACAACCGCGCCCGCTTGCGCTTTTGCATGGTCCCTGCGAACGTCGTGCAGATGGCTCCGGTCATCGAACGGAGGTCACGGTGGGCGACAAATCACCCAAGTCGAAAGAGCGCGACCAGAAGCAGAAACAGAGCGCCAAGGCAGGAAGCGCCGCTGCCCTCAAGGCGAAGCAGGAAACGCATAGCCATGTCCCGCAGAATCCCCTGAAGGGCAGGAGATAGCGCCGCCGGCCGATGGGATCGACCTAGCGACGTACTGGCGACGTACCGGATTCGTTTGACGGGAGAGCTTAGCGAGCATAAGGTGCGAGGTCGGCCCGACGAGATCGACGCGTCACCGGCGCCGCGATTCGAAACGCGGCCATATCGCCTCGCAGACATGGCCTCTGCGCGGGCGAGGGCGACCCAGGCCGCGACCGGAGGGACGACGTGACTGAGGGACAAGCGCGCGAGTGGGTGCACAGGCAGTTGATCGTCGACGAGCTCGACTGCGCGCAACTCGAAGCAGTTTTCACGGTGCTCACGGAGCGCCCGCCGAACGCGCTCGATCGGCAGAACGGGCTCTTCCGATCTTGTTGTGAGATCGTGCTCGTGTCGGTGCCGGCTGCGCCGCCGACGCACGTGGTCCCACCGCCTCCGAAGCCGCCCCGGTCTCCCAGGTCGATCGAATCCTGAACCGGGACCGCGGCAGCTGCTGGCAGGTCGCCGCCGGTGGATTGCCCGCCGTCCGCTGCATCAGCTTCGGCTGACGCGAGGCCCGGCGGGTCAGAGCTGTAGCATGAAGGCGACGAGGTCGTTCTTCTCGTCAGCCGTCAGCTTGACGCCGGCCACGAGATTGAAGAACTCGACCGTGTCGCCGAGCGTGAGGAGCCTGTCGTCGTGGAGGTAGGGCGGTGAGTCCTTGATGCCACGCAAGGGGAAGGTCTTGATCGGCCCGTCGGCGCTGGCCATGATCCCGTTCACCATGCGCGGTTCGTAGAAGCGCTCGAGCTTCAGATTGTGCATGGAGTTGTCGGTGTAGTACGGCGCGGGATGGCAGCTCGCGCAATTCGCCTTGCCGAAGAAGAGCTCCTGGCCGCGTAGCTCGGACTCGGTCGCCAGCGCCGGATCGAGCTTGCCGTCGATGCCGAGCTTCGGCGCGGGCGGGAAGTCGAGGATCTCCTGGAACTCGGCCATGAAGTGGACCTGGCTGCCGCGCTCGAGGATGTTCACGCCCTTCTTGGTCGCGATCACGGGATCGCCGTCGAAATAGGCGGCGCGCTGCTCGAACTCCGTGAAGTCCTCGACCGTCTTGAGCGCGCGCTGCGACCCGAAGAGCCGCTGGATGTTCACGCCGCGCAACGAGACGGTATCGATGCGGTGACGGAACTCTTGCGGGCGGATGTCGCCGACCAGGTGAAACGCCGCGTTGGTGTGACCGTTCGCGTGGCAATCGAAGCACGCGACGCCGCGGCTCGGACGCTCCGAGCGGCGATCCTCGGTCTGGTTGAACTGCTGCTGCGGAAACGGCGTGAGAAGCAGCCGGAGACCTTCGATCTGCTTCGGATTCAGGAGGCCGTTGAAGAGCGCGTAGTAGTTGTCGATCGTGACGAGCCGGCCCTTCGACACGTCGCCGAGATCCGGCCGCGTGGTGAGGTAGATCGGCGGCGGGAACTCGGGCAGGAACTGATCCGGAAGGTCGAAGTCGATGTCGAAGCGCGTGAGGTCGCGTCCCTCCTGCTTGTTGATCTCGTCGATCTCGAATTTCGGGAACACCATGCCCCCCTCCTGCTGCTTGACGTGCGGAAGAGGAAGGAAGCCCGCCGGGAAGAGGTCCTTCTGCCGGATGTCGGCAGGGCTCATCGTCGCGAGGGTGTCCCAGGTGACGCCGCTCGGGAGCTTGACGCGGACGCCGCCCTGCACCGGCTTGCCGCGTGACATCGCGACGCCCTTCGCGGGCTTGTCGGCGAGGTCGTAGCGCGTGTTCAGGAGGTCAGCCTGCCGCTTCTCGACCTCCTGCTTGGCCGCCCTGAGGGGTGCGCTCAGGCTCTGGAAGTCCTGGGTGATGTCGACGGGCGCGTAGCTCGAGGTGACCTTGCCCGTCTGCTCCGCGGCGGAGACGAGCGGGATCACGAGCGTGGCGCACCCGAGCGCTGCAACCCACCGGCGAATGGCTGTCTTCACTGTTCCTCCTCACGCCCCCGGCCGATCGCCACCGAGACGTCGACCGTCGAGCACTTGCACAGAGTGCCGCCCCTTGCCGTCGGTACGGATATCCCTGACCTCGGTCATGTCAGAAAAAGTGGTGTGGCACGAGCCA
Source organism: uncultured delta proteobacterium (assembly GCA_963815115.1). Classification (GTDB taxonomy): domain Bacteria; phylum Desulfobacterota; class Binatia; order DP-6; family DP-6; genus CAVQLX01. Next base: position 859,902 of record CAWFFN010000012.1, read on the forward strand.
CCAGCAATGTCATGCGAGTCCTCTGCGACGGTCGGGCCGCCAGGCGGTGGGTCGCCTCCGGTTCGAGCCGCGGCCCGCGATGATGCGGACGCCGACGACGACCGTCGCGCCTCCGGGGCTCGGTTGTCCGGAGCCCGGGCATTGGTCATATGGTCATATGCGCAAGACGTCGCTGGCGGACGCCAAGGCTCGGCTCTCGGCCCTGGTGGACGACGCCGAGCACCGGCACGCGTCGGCGTGATGCTGCCGGGAATACGTGCCTACGTGGACGCGTTGCTCGCCGGAGCCGCCGTCGTTCCCCTCGGCCGTCGAGCCAGCGGTCAGGCGCGAGAGAGGGCGATGCGATGGCATCTCCGTGCCGCAGATGCGGTCTATGTCTGGGTGGCTACGCGCGAAGCCATCCCGCTCTGTACCCTCGATCGTGAGCTCGAGCGCCGCGCGAGCGGTGCGTGCCAGGTCATCGGGCCCTGAGAAGGCTGGCCGCCGCTAGCGAGCCGCGGCCGTACCGGCAATGGACCCGCGGGCCGGGACCGGAGCAGCCCGGGTCGGCTGCTCCGGCCGCCGTTCTCTCTTTTACTGCAGCTCGACGGATCGCAGCGCGACCGCGTTGCCGTCGGACAGGGTGAAGGTGCCGCGCAGCTTGTCGATGCTGCCGGACGCCGTCGCGGAGCACGCCACGGCCGCTCCGCTGGGGATCGAGTTGGCGAAGACGGAGCAGTTGAAGCCCGCGGGAATGGGCTCGTTGCACGTGCTGGCCACCTGCAACGGGTTGCCGCTCTCGTCGACGATGCTGACCTGGACTGCAATCGTTCGCGTGCTCGGATTGCCGATCACGCATTGAGCCGCGCGCTGGGTTGTTGCGCCGAAGATCACGGAGGTGGCGATGGTCTGGGCCGCGTGGGACAGGCCGGACAGGCCGGCAATGACGCTGAGTGCGAGGGCGATTCTCATTGCGATCTCCTTCCTCTGGGGACCGGTGCGGTTGGCGAGAGAGCTCGGGACGCGCCGCTAGCGCATCCGCTCCGCCGCGACCACCCTCGGGAAGGGAGCGATCTGGCGAATCTCGACGTTTCCGCGCACGTTCTTCGCGCTCCCGCCGATCACGGCCGAGCAGGCGAACGTCACGTCGTCGTCGAGCTCGCCGACCAGCAGGACGCAGCTGTGCCCTGCAGCCAGCGGCGCCTGGCTGCAGTTCTCGAAGGTCGGCTGGACCGGGGCGGTGTAGTTCACCGAGGCGGTCAAGCCCACCGCGACGGGCCGGGTGCCGATGTTGCGAACGTAGCAGGCGGCCGACGTGTTCGTGCTGGTCGGCAGGCCTGCGCTGACGATGGTCTGTGCCGCGTGGGCGTACCCGGCGATTCCGAACATCAGGAACGCGACGGCGGTGAGGGGAGTGCGAATCGTCATCGAACCTCCTTGGCGAAGAATGCGGGGGGCTGCGCGCCGCTCCGGAGGACGACTGTCCGGCGCGCCTTGCCCCCTCAGGCTACGTCAGAGAGGCGCTACCTCGGGGGTAGCGCGCCGCTACCCGCGCCTACGGCGTGTGCAGGAAGGCGACCAGGTCGGCGTGGTCCTGGTCCGCCAGATGCAGATCGAATATCTCTCCGATCTCATCGGTACGCCCGCCTTCGTGGCCGACTCCTCCACCGCATCGGTGACGGGTCGGCGTACCCTGGAGGGCGCTACCGTCCGGGTAGCGAGCCGCTACGACCCGGCGTGGAGCGCTTCCGGCGTGGTGCCGGCTCGGAGGCAGTGGCCGATCGAGAGCCCGGCCCAGGCGCCAACCGCGCGAGAGAGACGAACCGCCCATCCTGCGCCGCGTCGTTACGGAGGGGCGCTCAGCTGGTAGAGCGATCGGGCCCGGCTCACTCGGGGGAAAACGGGGATGATTCGCGAAGTCACCGCCGCGCTGCTGCTCTCGTCGCTGCTCGCACCGCCGATGGCGCTCGCGCAGGTCGCATCGCCGCCGCACATCATCGGCCGGTGGGTGGGACCGAACGTCCCGAAGGTGCAGCCCGACCTGGCGTTCTGGGGCACCGATCTGGGCTGGACCGTCGAGCACAAGGGCGAGCTACAGATCCTGTTCGGCGACACCGACGAGACGTTCGATTCCGTCTGCTACGGACAGCTCCACAACGACGACTCGCAGGGCGTGATCCCGCTCCAGCCACCCGCGACGGGCGTTCCACCGCTGACCTTCCTGACCGACCCGAACGATCCGAACGTGCTGCAACACCTCTTCGTCTTCCGCAACGGCGAGTCCCTGCAGATGGGGTACGGGCAGGTGCCGGTCGGCGCGTACAGCGACGGGCAGAACCTCGTCGCCATCATGGGACGCGGCGGAACGATCCCGTGCAATGCGGGAGTCGCCTCGCCCGTGGCCGCGTGCCGGGGGCCGCTCGAGGATCACCCCGCCAGGACGAACTGGAAGAGCGCCGACGGCCTGCGCTGCTCGCAGAGCGTGGGCGAGTGCATTCCCGCACCGAACGGCATTCCCACCCCGTGCGAGCTCGCGACCGGCGCCGGGTGCAACCCGGTCCTGCGCGGAGTGTGTACGCCGACGGCGACCGGACTCTGCGTCGACCCCTCGAGCTCGCAGAACGACGGGACCCCGGCCTCCGAGGTCTACACCACCGGAAACGAGATGGAGTTTGCGATCCAGGACCCCGACCAGCGCGGCAACTACGAATCCGTCGCGACCCTGCGCACGAACAAGTTCATCAACCCGACCGCGCGCACGGTGAAGCGCTTCACCGGCCGCCCCTCCGGGAGCGACTACGAACCGGGGAGCGGTACGGTGCTCGTCTGGGGCCGCCCGGGATTCAGCGGCCAGCAGGGCCGGCAGGCGCAGATCTACCTGCTGGCGCACCGACTTCCGATCAAGCGCGCCGGCAACGGGCGCTGGCGCTTCCGGCCCAGGTACTTCGCGGGGGTGCACAAGCGCACGAACCTCCCCATCTGGTCGCGCGAGCAGCGCAAGGCGAAGCCGCTCGCGCTCGACGGCGTCGTCGGTGGAAGCTCGTTCGAGGAGCAGCCGCTCGTGAACCAGTTCACGATCAGCTGGGTCGGCGGCTCGATTCGCAAATGGGTGATGCTCTACGGCGGAAACATCGGCGACTACCTGCTGCTCGATCCCGCTCACTCCCGCCCCGGCGAGGGGCCGGGCTCGGTGCGCATCCGCTTCGCGGATCACCCGTGGGGGCCGTGGTCGCCCGCCAAGCCGCACCTGCTCGAAGGGTCCCCCGCCGAGGCCGGCACTCCGCTGGGGCCCGGCGGCGTGCTGTTCCATCCGCTGTGCGTCGACCGGCCCGGCGCGCCCTGCGCCCCGAGTGACCCGATTCGCCCGGTCGACTCGTTCCTGCCTCTCTGCTTCCCGTCCGGGAAGACGTTCGACAACGGGTTCTTCTACGGCGCCAACATCATCGACGCGTACACCACGTCCGACGGCGCGGGCGGCATGGACGTCTACTGGAACGTGTCGACGTGGAACCCGTACGGCGTGCTGTTCCTGAAGACGAACCTGCGACCCGGCTCCTGAGCTCGACGTGCCGCGGACGACCTCCGAGGGGACAGACGGCGTCGAAACGGATATCCGTCCCCGATGGTCAAGCGGAGCCTCGAATCGATCGCCGCGACATGCTTCGCCGGACTCCTGGTCTTCCTGCCGGTGGCCCTCACGTTGGGCGTGCTGGCCTGGGTGTTCAGCCTGGTGAACCGGCTCATCGGCCCGGGCACCGTCGTCGGCAGGCTGTTCGCGACGCTTGGATATCCCGTGACCAGCAATCCGGCTCTGGCGTACGTGTTCGGGGGTCTGGTCCTCCTGGCCGGCATCTACGTCCTCGGATTGAGCGTGCAGGCCGGCCTCAAGGGGCACCTGCGCACGCTGGCCGATCGCACGGTGCGCCGCATCCCGCTCGTCGGCAACGTGTATGGCGTCGCCGATCGCTTCGTCGGCCTGCTCGACCACCAGCAGGAAGCGGACATCGGGGCCATGAGTCCGGTGTGGTTGTTCTTCGGCGGTGACGGCGCAGCGGTGCTGGGGCTCGTGCCGAGTCCGAAGCCCATCGACATCGAGGGACGCAGCTACGTGAGCGTGCTCGTTCCTACCGCACCGGTGCCCTTCGGAGGCGCGCTGCTCTACGTGCCGAGCGCGTGGGTGCGTCCGGCCAACATCGGCGTGGACACGCTGACCGGCATCTACGTCTCGATGGGGATCACGCAGCCGCCCGCGCTGAAGTGACCGGCTCAGGCCGGTGCGTCGCGGGGGGCGTGCGATTCGGAGATGCGGAAGAATGCCACGTACAGCGCCGGGAGGAAGATCAAGGTGAGCACCGTCGCCACGAGCAATCCTCCCATGATCGCGAACGCCATCGGACCCCAGAAGACGGTCCACGCGATCGGGATCATCCCGAGCACCGTGGAGATCGCCGTCAGCATGATGGGGCGGAAGCGGGAGAGGCAGGCCGCGATCACGGCATCCCACGGAGGCGTGCCCTGCGCGCGCTCGATCTCGACCTGCTCGATCAGGATCACGGCGTTGCGGGCGACCATGCCGAACAATGCCAGGATGCCGAGGATGGCCACGAAGCCGAGCGGCCGGTTGAAGAGGAGGAGCGTGAAGACCACGCCGATGACGCCCATGGGCACCACGCTCAGGACCAGCGCCAGGCGCGAGAAGCTCTGCAGCTGGATCATCAGGAAGGTGACCATGAGGAACAGCATCACGGGCACCACGGCCATCACCGAGGCCTGCGATTTGGCGCTCTCCTCGACCGTTCCGCCGACCACGATCTGGTAGCCCGGCGGGAGGCCCTGGTTCAGCTCCGCGACCGCGGGCGCGAGGGCGGCGACCACGCTTTCGGGCGATCCGCCCGCCACCACGTCGCCCCGCACGGTCAGCGTCGGGACGCGGTCCCGGCGCCACACCAGCGGTTGCTCCTGCTCGAAGCCGAAGGTCGCAACCTGGCTGAGCGGAACGCTGCGCCCGTTGGGGAGCGGGATCTCCAGGGTCTGGAGCTTCGCCAGGTCCACGCGCTGCTCGCCGACGGCTCGCCCGACGACGTCGACCAGGTAGATGTCGTCCCGCACCTGCGTGATCGGCACGCCAGTCACCACGCTGTTCAACGCCGTGCCGATGGCGCGCGAATCCAGTCCGATGAGGCGCGCCTGATCCTGGTCGATGTTGATCCGGACGAGGCGCCCGGGCTCCATCCAGTCGAAGTTCACCCGCTTGACGGCCCCGCCCGCGGCGATGGCCTGCGCCAGCCGCAAGGAGACGTCCTGCACCTGCGAGGGGTCGGGCCCGCTCACGCGGTACTGGATCGGCCAGCCGACGGGCGGCCCGAGCTCGAGCGGGGAGACGCTCGAGATGGCGGACGGGAACTGCTCGGCGAGGAACTGCTCGAGCTTCGGCTGCAGCCGCTGGCGCGCCTCGACGTCCTTGGCGACGACCACGGCCTGGGTGAAGAAGTCGTTCGGCAGCTGCACGTCGAGCGGCAGGTAGAACCGGACCGCGCCGCGCCCGACGTTGGTGCTCCAGTGCGCGACGTCGGGACTCTCCTTCAAGAAGGCGTCGAGGCGGCTCGAGGCCTCCTCGCTGGCGTAGATGGACGCGTTCATCGGCAGCGTGAGGTCGACCAGGAGCTCCGGCCGGTCGGACGACGGGAAGAACTGCCGCGGCACCCGCGGGCTCGCCAGGATGGCCGCGACGAAACAGGCGACCGTCAGGCCGATGGTGACCCAGCGTGCCCGCATCGCGGCGACCAGCAGCGCGCGGAACCCGCGCATGAGCCGCCCGGGCTCCTTCGACACCTTCTCCGCCGGCTTCTTCAGGATCCAGACGCCCAGGAGCGGCGCGAAGATCACGGCGACGAGCCAGGAGAGCATGAGCGCGAGCCCGACGACCACGAAGATCGAGAAGGTGTACTCGCCGGCCGCGCTGCGGGCGAAGCCGATGGGCACGAAGCCGGCCGCCGTGATGAAGCTGCCGGTCAGCATCGGGGCGGCGAGCGTCCGGTAGGCGAAGGTGGCGGCCTCCTCCTTCTCGTCGCCCGCGTCCAGGCGCTCGGTCATGGCGTCGATGGTCGTCATCGCGTCGTCGACGAGCAGCGTGAGCGCGATGATGAGCGCGCCGAGCGAGATGCGCTGGAGGTCGATGCTCAGGAACCCCATGATGGGGAACGTGATGGCGATCGTCAGCGGGATCGACAGCGCCACGACCGTGCCGGGGCGCACGCCGAGGCTGATGAAGCTCACCGCCATGATGATCGCGATCGCCTGCCACAGCGATTCCAGGAACTCGCTGATGGCGTGCTCGACGACGACGGGCTGATTCGCGACCAGCGTCGGCTCGATGCCGATCGGGAGATCGGCGGTGATCGTGCGCATGGCGGCGTCCAGGTTGCGGCCGAGGGTCAGGATGTCGCCGCCCTCGCGCATGGCGATGGCCAGGCCGATGCCGTTCTGGCCGTTCACGCGGAAGATGGGCTGCGGCGGGTCCGCGTAGCCGCGGTGGACCTGGGCGATGTCGCGCAGACGGATCGTCCGGCCGTTGGCGACGAAGTTGACGTTCCGGATGTCCTCTTCCGAGTCGAAGCTGCCCGTCACGCGCAGCGCGAGCGTCTCGTTGCCCGTCTGGACGGTGCCGGACGGCAAGACCAGGTTCTGCGCCCGGAGTGCGGCCACGAAGGCGGCTTGGTCGAGGCCCAGGCCCGCGAGCTGCCGGGTCGAGAACTCGATGAAGATGGTCTCGTCCTGGGTTCCGAGCAGCTCGATCTTCGCGACGTCCGGCACCTGCAGCAGCTTCGAGCGGATGCTCTCCGCGTAGTCGCGCAGCTCGCGGTGGCTGAAGCCGTCCGCGGTGAGCCCGTAGATGATCCCGAACACGTCGCCGAAGTCGTCGTCGAAGAACGGCCCGACGACCCCCTGTGGCAGCGTGTGGCGGATGTCGGCGACGCTCTTGCGCACCTGATACCAGGTATCCTCGACCTGTTTGGCCGACGTCGCGCCGACGAGGTTGACGAAGATCGTCGTGACGCCCGGTCGCGTGAAGCTGCGCAGGGAGTCGAGGTGCGGGGTTTCCTGGAGGCGGCGCTCGAGCCGCTCGGTGACCTGCTGCAGCGTCTCGTCGATCGTCGCGCCGGGCCACCGCGCCGCGACGACCATCGTCCGCACCGTGAAGGGCGGATCCTCGTCGCGGCCGAGCTTGTAGAATGCGGCCGCCCCGGCGAGGGAGGACGCGAGCATCAGGTAGACGACGAACGAGCGGTGCTTCAGCGCCCATTCGGAGAGGTTGAGCCCCATCAGGAGGGGGAAGAATCCAGGAGGCGAACCTTCTGCCCCGGATAGAGCGCCTGGACGCCGGCGGTCACGACGACGTCACCCGGGGCGAGCCCCTTCGACACCACGACGGCGTCGGGGTCGAAACGCAGCACGTCGATCGTGCGCAGCGACACCGTGGAGGTGGACGGGTCGACGATCCACACTGCCGGCTGCTGGTTGCTCCGGGTGAGCGCCGCGGCCGGGATGTCGATGACGCTGCTGGAGTCGACGTCCATGCGCCCGGTCACCGTGGTGCCGAGGCGCATGGCGGCCGGCGGATCGGTCAGGCCCACCTTGACCTCGAAGGTGCGGGTGACCGGGTCTGCCTGGGGGGCGACCTCGCGCACGCGTCCGACGACCGTCACGCCCGGGTCGTCCTGCAGCGACACGGTGATCTGCGGGTTCTTCGGCGCCGATCGAATCACCTGGGCGGGCACGTCGAACACGGCGTCTCTGCCTCCCTGGCGCGCCAGCGTGACGATCATTCTCCCGGCCGACACCACCTCGCCCGGCTCGGCGCCGACCGAGGTGATGACCCCCGCGGCGTCCGCCTTGAGCTCGGTGAAGGCCAGCTGGTCCTGGGCGAACTTGACCTGCGCTTCGGCCGCCTCGACCTGGGACTGCGCCGTCTGGAACGACTCCCGCGCCCGGTCGAGCTCGGACTGCGACACGGCACCGCGAACGGCGAGGGGCTCCTGACGGCGCAGGTTGTTGCGGGCGTTGGTCAGCTGCCCCTGCGCAGCCGTCAGGTTCGCGCGTGCGGCACGCAGCGAGTTCTGCTCGTTCTGCGGCTCGAGCCGCGCCACCAGCTGTCCGGGCCGGACCCGGTCGCCGTTGTTGACCCGCCGTTCGATCATCCGGCCCGAGACACGAAAGGCGAGCGGGGCCTCGTCCTGCGCGCGGATGCTGCCGGTGAGCACGACGGGTACGCCCGCATCCCGCTTCGCGATGGTGACCGTTCGCACGGGCCGGATCTCCGGTGCGGTCGGGGCGGCCTCGGGCCGGCAGGCGACCGCGATCGTCATCAGGCACACGGCCGCTGCGCCCGCCCATGCCAGCCGGGTGGGTAGGCGCAGCGAGAGGTAGCGCCCAACCCCGCGGTGCCGCCTTTCCATGCTCTTCCGGTTCAGGTCGAAACTCCGCGTCGCGCAAGATCGGACGGGGACGAGAAGACAACGAGACCGAACGCCGGGTCAAGAGGGCCGCCCGAGTTCGCCAGCACGCGGATGAAGACGCAGCTCACGGGTCCGCACGCGGGGAGGCCGCGAGAGAGCCCTCCCGCGCCGCCGGATCGACTGCCGCGAAGGGGCGGGTGCTTCCCGCACCGACGCCGTTCGCGATCCGTTCGAGCACGTAGGAGAAGAACGGATTGGACAGCAGGCGAAGCGACGTGTTCGGGTTCAAGACGAGCGCGCCGAGCTCGCCGCGCGCGGTCAGGTTTCCCAGGTTGATGCCGAATCGTTCGGCGGGGTCCGGCTGGAGGCCGTAGAGCCCGTCGCTCACCGGAAACGGCAGCGCGACGTGGGAGAGCGAGTACACCTCGGCGGGATACTGCAGTCCCAGCGGGCGCGTCTGCTCGCTCGCGGTGCCGGCCTCGGTGACCCGTTCCACGACGTCGCTGCTGGCGGCGGTCGCGTTGCTGATGATCGTCGTCCGGAAGGGCCGCGGCGGCGGAGGCAGCAGGCGCTCCAGCTTGGTCTCGGCGGCGGCGCTGAACAGCTCCACGAACTTCGATGCGCGGTTGATGTCGAACAGGACGAGCTCGCTGCCGTTTGCGGGAAGACGTGCGTACAGCGCGTCGACGATGGCGTGCGTGCTGACCGTGAAGTCCACCGCCGACTGGAACGTGAGGATGGGGGGGAGCAGGCCCAGGCGGTGCGCGCGCTCGAGGCGCGCGATCTGCTCCTGCAGCACCATCGTCAGGCGATGCGTCTGGCGGGCGCCGTTGACCGGAAAGGAGTTGTACTTGAACGGGTTGAACTCGGGCAGCACGCTGAGCCAGGCGGCCTTCGCGAAGGCGGGGAAGATCGCGGGCCAGCCGGCGATGCCGGCGAAGCGCGCGAACCTGGTGATGCCGATCATCGGCGAGATCAGCACGACGCGCTCGGGACGTGCCAGCCGCGGGTCGTCGACGGCGTCCAGCGCGTACTGCAGTGCCAGCGCCCCGCCGTTGGAGTAGCCCACCAGGTGAAGGGGGAGCGCGGGTCCGGTGCGTCGCTTCGCCTCGCGCACCGCGAGACGCGTCGCCGCCCGCCAGTCTTCCCACTCGACGTCGGTGAGGGCGGCGGGCACCGTGCCGTGGGCGGGCAGGCGGATCGCGACGGCGACATAGCCCGCTGCGCGATAGCGCTGGGCGACGTGGCGGGTGCTGTAGGGCGAATCGGTCAGCCCGTGCAGCAACACGACGGCGCCGGCGGGGGCGCCGTCGGGCTCCAGCACGTAGGACCGGTTCCAGTCGTGGGCCAGGTGCGGCGGATAGACCGCACTGCCGGCGAAGTAGCGGTTGAACCGGACGCGATCGCCGGCGTCCAGGCGATCGGTGACCTCGGTCCGCACCGCCGCGAACACACGGTCCTCGGCCTCCAGGTACGCGTCCCACTCGATCGCATCGATCTCCTTCGCGCGCAGCTCGTCGGGCACGAACGTGTGCCAGGGTTCGAGTGGTGGCCCGCGTTGCGAGTCCCACGCGCGGATCGCCAGGACCGTCAGCGCGCACACCGCGAGCACCACCGTCCCGCGCTTCAGGATCCTGCGTATTCTGGCCGACATCACGCAGGCACTGCCCCGGGCTCGCCGAGGGCCGCCCGGTCTCTGCGCTGCGATGCGCGGACCGCGGTGTTCCTCAGCGCGAGAAAGCCCAGGCGAGGCGGTTCGCGCCGCTCAGGATGAGGCTGATCCCGACCAGCAAGGCGATGATGCGCACCGAATCGTGCGGCCAGCCGGAGAAGATCAGGAACGCGAGGAGCAGAGTGACGATGCCGTCGAACAGCCACCAGCCCCAGCCAGCCAGCGGACGGAGCTGGAGCGCGCCGAAGACGCTGATCACGCCCTTCACCAGGAACACCCAGGCCAGGGTCAGCGCCAGGGCGGCGAGCCCCGCTCTGGGATCTCTCGAGCATGTAGAAGCCGACGGCGAGATAGAGGACCCCGAGGAGCACCTTCCACGGCCGGTTCTCGCCCGAGCTCCAGGCGGAGATCAGCTCGGCGACGCCGCCGAAGACGAGGCCCCAGCCGACCCAGAATGTGGCGAACAGCGCCGCGAGATAGGGCGCCGCCAGCGCTTCCATCCCGACGACGATCAGCAGCACGCCTGCTGCGATCGACCACCCCCGACTGGTCCGAGCCGCTCCCGCAACTGCCTCACCGGAACCCGCCATGTCAGACCTCCCTCCTCCTCATGCTGCCCGAGGACGATCGGTGCGATGCTGAAATCCCATTTCACTCCCGAGCGCAAGGCGCCGACGTTGGCTGGCGCTGCTGGGGCGAAGCCAGTAGAGGGGACGCCACCAAGCTCGATGACCTGGCGATTGCTCCCCGCCGCCCTGGTGGTGGCTAGCCTTCTGCAGCCGGCGCGTGGCCAGCTCCTCGCGGTGATGCGGCTCCGTGCCGCCCTGGATGGAGGCTGGAGCGCTGCCGCGCAGGACGCGCCGCTCGACGCCTTCCCCGACTGGCCGCGGTGATCCCTCGTGCCGCCGGTCGCGCGCTGCGCGGCGTTCTGGCCGCCGGCGCGGCGCTCCTGCTGGTGGCCTGTGGCCCGCCGGTCGGCGTCAGCCGCGTGTCGCCGCGCGAGGTCTCGCGCGACCTGACGCGCAGCGCGTTGAACTCGACCATGCCGAGCGAGTTCAGCGAAAACGTCCTGAACCGCTGGGACCTCCGCGAGCGCTTCCGCCGGGATCCCGAATCGGCCCTCGCTCGGCTGCATCAGCTGGCCGTCGAGGGACGCGGTCGCGATACCACGCTGTTCGCGCTCGCGGAGCTGTCGTTCGCCCATGCCGAAGCGACGCGCAAACGGGACTACTCCCTGCTGGCAGCGGTCACCGCGTGGGCGTTCCTGTTCCCCGGCGGCGACGATGAGCCGCCGGACGAGTTCGATCCACGGCTGCGCATCGCGGCCGACCTCTACAATCGCGGGCTCACTCAGGCGCTCGCGTCCGGCGACGGCTCGGTGGTCGATCTGCGCTCCGGTCTCTACCCGCTCCCCTTCGGCCAGCAGGTCGCGGTGCACATGGAGCCGGACGCGCTGCGCTGGGGCGATCGCGAGCTGGTGGACTTCGTCCCCGTCGCCGAGCTCCGGGTGCGGGGACTTCGATCCCGGCACCGGCGCCCGGGGATCGGCGCGCCCCTGGCAGCCAGGGCGATCGCCATCCATCCGGACGTCAAGGGCCGGGACTTCCTCGGTCCGGACGCCAGGACGCCGGTGACGGCGCTGCTGCGCATCGACGATGCGCGCCGCCAGCTCACGCAGCCGGTGATCCACGGCTCGCTCGGCGTCTACGGCATGTCCGATCGGCGAAGCGTCGAGATCGACGGCCGGCAAGTCCGGCTCGAGGTCGAGCCGAGCGCTGCCCTCGCGTGGACGCTGAGCCAGTCCCAGAAATGGCGCTGGGAGCGCCGCGGGTTCTTCGTCGGCGACCTGCTGCGGCAGGAGCTGCCCACCAGCCTGACATTCACCCAGCCATATCGTCCCGGTCTGATTCCGGTGGTGCTCGTGCACGGCACGCTCTCCAGTGCCGGCCGATGGGCCGACATGCTCAACGATCTCGAGAACGACGGGCGGCTGCGCGATCGTTTCCAGTTCTGGTTCTTCCACTACAGCACGGGCAGTCCCATCCCGTACTCCGCCATGTTGCTCCGCGACGCGCTCACGGACGTCGTCGCGCAGCTCGATCCCGAGGGCAGGGACGCGGCCCTGCGTCAGATGGTCGTGATCGGGCACAGCCAGGGCGGGCTGCTCGCCAAGATGACCGTGATCGATCCCGGAACCCGGATCTGGGACACGATCAGCCGCCGGCCTCTCGCCGACATGTACGTCAGCCCGGAGACGCGCGAGCTCCTGGAACGCGCCCTCTTCGTTCGCCCCTTGCCGTTCGTCAGCCGGGTGATCTTCATCGCGACGCCGCACGGTGGCAGCTCCACCGCGACCGGTCTGATCGTCCGGACGCTGAGCCGGTTCGTCACGCTGCCAGGCGACGTGCTGAGCGCGGTAGCGGATCTCATGGAGGGCAACATGCGATGCTCTCCTCCTCGACCCGCGGCGGCCGGACTTCGGCAGCGTCTATGGAATGCGGCCGGGCAGCCCGTTCCTCCAGGCCCTCGCCGCCACGCCGATCGCGCCCGGCATCGCCGCGCACTCGATCATCCCGGTGACCGGAGCCGGCCCCGGACCGAACGCGAGCGACGGCGTCGTCACGTACCGGAGCGCGCACATCGACGGCGTCGAGTCCGAGCTCGTGATTCCCTTCGCCGGGCACTCGGCGCAGGGCCATCCGATGACCGTCGAGGAGGTGCGCCGCATCCTGCTCGCGCACGCGGCGGCCGTGTGTGCGACCTCCGGGGTCGCCTGCGGCCCGGGCACCGGCGCCGAGAGGCGCGAGCCGGGTGCAGAGCCCGCCGGCCGCCCCGACGAGCCGGCCCGCTACCAGCGCTGAGCGCGGGACAGGTCCGACACCGTTCTCGTGATCTGCTCGGAGGTGCGCCGCGCATCGGCGTCGATCGACGCGCGGAACTCCCGGATCACGCCGACGCCCGACGTGATGATGGCGGAGGTCGCGACGGTCCCGGCGACGGCCCCGCCCGCGACGAAGAAGCCGGCGCCGGGAAGGCGCGAGCCCTCGGCCACGGTGTCGAACTGCTTGATCGGCCGCCAGCCGTCCGGGGTCACGTGGAACATCTCGACCTGCGTCCGGACCTCGGTCGCGCCGACGCCGAGCCCGATCACGAAGCGCTGCACCTGGGACCCCTCGTTGACGCGCAGGAACTGGCCCTGGATCACGAGATCGTTCGGCCCCGGCGGGACGGCCCCCGTGGCGCGCTCCGCGGAGAGCCCGAGCCCCCGGATGTCCTCGACCAGCCGGTTCGCGAGCGTGTCCGCGATCGCCTGCGCGACGACATCCGACTCGGTGACGTACAGCCCCACCGCCCGGCGCGCCGTCCGGCGCGGCGACGAGCCCACCCGGACGTCGGCCGCGCCGGTGTCGAAGTCGAACACGACGACCCGCGGGGGCCGTGGCATCGTGGCGGACCGGTCCGCCTGGAGGTTCTGCACGCGCGCCCGGGCGCACCCGGCGCAGAGCGCGATCGCGCTCGCCAGCAGCAGACCGCCCAGGATTTGCCGGGTCCTCAACCGTTCCATGTGGCCTCCTTCGGGTGTACCGCGCGCCGGCGGGTCGCATACCACGTCGCGTGATCCGTTCAACCCGTGCCCGGCTCTCGCGACGAAGACGTCCACGCCGAAAAGCGCGGCGCGCTGCACGAATAAGTTGCGATGTTTTTTGACTTCGCATACAGCACCGTTGCGATTCGTCGCCTGCTGTTGGCCGAGCATCGAAGACGGGATCTCTCGCCAGATTCGACTCAGAGGAGGCCGTGCCGCCTGTCGGCGTCGCCCTTTCAGGCAGCCCCGGGTTGCTTGGCGATCCGGGCAGACCAGGAGATGCGCTCATGGCTAGGACGAATCTGACCGGGCCCGCCATGGCTTCGGGGGCCCGCGCGCCGCGCCAACGCGTGTGTCGCGCCGGCGGCGTGCGGGCGACGCTCCTGGCCGTGGCGATCGTCCTCGGCCGGCTCGCTCCCGCGATCGCCCAGGAAGGTTTCCTGCAGCGCGACGGCGGCGTCACGTCGGCGTACCCGTACGGCTACAGCGACGGAGGTCAGGAATCTCCGGAGGAAGCGCCCGGCCGCTGGGAGCTTCCCGGTCCCTTCGACCTGCTGCCGCCTGATCCGGTGGTGCAGGCGCTGGTCTTCGGGCCGACCTTCCGCAACCAGCAAGCGCGCACGGAGGTCGGGGGCGCGGCGGCGTACGTCAATTCCAAGTGGGCGGTGCCCTTCCAGTTCAGCGTCGAGACGACCTGGGTGCGCCGCAAGCGGGAGCCGAGCGACGACCGGAATTTCCGCCGGGTCAGGCTCGCCGGGGACGCGGAGGTCTGGCAGCGGAGCAGCACGTACGAGGGGACCGCCGTCGCGCTGACGGGCTTCTTCGACAATCAGAACTCGAGCTTCAGCACGTTCGAGACGGGCGTGGCCGTGACCCAGTCGATCGGCAGGCGCCTGTCGATCTCGGGCAACGCGTTCTGGCGAAGGGAATGGGTCGTGGGTGGGCCGATACTCGACGCGCCGGTCGGCGCCTTCGGCGCCTCCTACAACTTCGGCGCGGGTGTGCGGTTCGGCGGGTTCTACGAGCTCTACAACAAGGTGTTCTTCTCGGACGACTGGGGCATGTTCCTGGGATACCAGTTCCTGCCCTGGGCCGAGGCCATCGTCGATGGCGGGAAGTTCCAGTTCGTCCGCGCGCGGCTCCTGTTCACGCTTCCGCTGGAACGGCCCTGAGATGATCGCGGGCGTGCTGGTCGCGCTGCTCCTCGTCGCCGGGTCCCCGGCGTGCCTGGCGGGCGAAGGCTATCTCGATCGCTCGAAGGTCCGGGAAGCCGTGCCGTATGGAACCACCATCGAGCCGCCGGCCGCGAAACGGGCACCCGCACCGGCCGCCGGCCGCGATCGCGATACCGGACAGCCGAGCGTTACGACGTCGAGCACCAACCCCTCCGAGTCCACCCCGAACGATCGCGGCCGCGGCCCGGATCGACGGTAGGTCGGAGGGTGATGCCCATCTACGGTGCCATCGTCGAGTTCCTGCAGGCCACGATCGCCCTCATCGCGATCGCCAACCCGTTCGCTGCCGGTCTTCCTGTCGCTCGTCGCCACCAGCAACCCGACGGCCAGGCGAACCGCGTGGTGATGGCGGTTGCGGTCGTGGCCGCGGTCGTCTGGCTGGTGCTGTCCGGATTCCTGCACCGCCGGATCGGCCTCCGGGGGGAGGCCATCGTGGTCCGGTTCATGGGACTGGTGCTGGTCGCCATCGGGGCGCAGCTGGTCCTGGCCGGGATCGGCGACTTCTTCGGCGCTACCAGCGATCGCCGGGCGGGTTGATCTCCGGGATGCGACTCATCGGATTGACTTTCCGCGGACCATGACGGATGGAATGCCGGCTGGCGTAGGCATCACGCACGGAGCGCAGCGAATCGAGAGCGCCCTCGGACGGAAGGCGAAGACGCATGGCCAGACCTGACGCGCCGCAGCCGCCCACCTTCTTCGAAGCGGCTCTCCCGGTGGCCAGCCCCGTCCTCCTCGTCGGGCTAGCACCGAATTGACTCTCGCGGATGGAGACCGTATCGGCGCGCGTGCTGCCAGTGGCCGATGGTTCCACAGACGACTGAAGGAGGACCGGGATGAAGAAGACGACGCTGATGGCGCTGTTCCTCGTCGCTCTCGCGGGCTGCGCCGCGAAGAAGCAGATGGTCGTGCAGCAGGCGACCGACGAGTGCCTCGCCGCGAAGGATGCAGCCCAGCGGGCGGCGGCCTCGTGCGAGGCCTGCTGTAACAATCGTCCCGCGATGCGCAAATAGCAGCGCCCTCCACGATGCGCCCGTCCGCCCAGGGTGACGGGCTTCGTCGAGGCGCTGGGTCACCGAGGGTGTCGGCCACACAATCGGGGTTTCTCCCGCCGCACCGATGACTCGTCGCGCGATCTGCGCCGCGGGCCGACGCCCGTGAGCGCGCCCGTGGCCACACCGGGGCGGTGGGCGCCCGCCGCGGTGACGCGAGGGTGCGCCTTCCTCACGCTCTGGGTGGTGCTCATCGGGGTCGACGCGGGGTCCTTCGTGGTCGGCCTGCTCGCCGCTGGGGCGGCGGCCTGGGTCAGCCTGCGGTTGCTGCCCCCGGGAAGCATCCCGCTCCGGCCAGCGGCCCTGCCGTCGCTCGCGCTGCGCTTCGCGTGGAAGTCGGTGGTCGCCGGGTGGGACATCGCGCGGCGCGCACTCGATCCGCGCTTGCCGGTGCGGCCCGGCTTCGTGGTCTATCCGGTGGGCTTCGCGCGCGGCCCGGTGCGCAACCTCTTCACCACACTGACGAGCTTGCTGCCGGGCAGCGTTCCCGCCGGCGACGACGGCGGCACGCTGCTCTATCACTGTCTCGACGTGGAGCAACCGGTGGCCGCGCAGCTCGCCGCAGAGGAAGCGGTGCTGTCCCGGGCGCTCCGCGGATCGCCTGGCGATGACTGAGTTCCTGCTCGCCGCTTCGGCCTTCGTCCTCGCCATGGTGGCGCTGGGGTTGATCCGCGTCCTCCGCGGGCCGGACAACGCCGACCGGATGATGGCGGCGCAGCTGCTGGGCACCGGCGGCATCGCGGCGCTCCTGCTCCTGGGGACGGCGGCCCGCGAGGCGGCCATCGCGGACGTCGCGCTGACGCTGGCGCTGCTCGCGACGTTCGCCGCCATCGCGTTCGTCAAGAAGGGGAGCCCCCGGGCGCCGGACGCTCCGGAGAGCGCCGAATGAGCGCCCTGGCCGATCTACTGACCATCGTCGCCGTCTCCGCCGGGGCGTTCTTCTTCCTCGCGGGCACGGTCGGCTTGCTCCGCTTTCCCGATACGCTCACCCGGCTGCACGCGCTCACCAAGGCGGACAATCTCGGCCTCGGCCTGGTGGTGCTCGGCCTGCTGCCGCGGGCTGGCGGTCCGACCAGTGCGCTCAAGCTGGTCTGCGTCTGGCTGCTCGTCCTGCTGGGCAGCGCCACGGCGTCCCAGCTGATCGCGCGCGCCGTGCGAAGCGACGGACCGTCGGCATGACAACGTGGCAGGGGTTCGACGTCGTTCTGGCCGTCCTGGTCCTGCCGCTCGCCGTCTGGACGATCGCGGCGCGCCAGACTTTCGTGGCGGTCGTGAGCTTCGTCGCCTACGGGCTGCTCCTGGCGCTCATCTGGGTGCGCGTGTCCGCCCCCGATGTGGCGCTGGCCGTGGCGGCGATCGGCAGCGGCCTCAGCGGCGTGCTGCTGCTCGGCACCGCGGCGCGCCTGCGCGACACCGAGGAGCAGGCGGAGGCGGAGCGTCCCGGGGCGCTGCTGCGCGTGGGGGCCGCTGCCCTCTCCGCGACGGTGGCAGCGGGGCTCGCCGCCGCCCTGGTGTTCCTGCCCGAGCCTGCCCCGACGCTCGCGCCGGCCGCGGCCGACAACCTCGCGGCGACCGGCGTCGGCAACCCGGTGACGGCCGTCCTGATGGCGTTTCGCGCGATGGACACCCTGCTGGAGAAGATCGTGCTCATGCTCGCGCTGATCGGCGTGTGGTCGCTCGCGCCCGATCGGGTCTGGGGCGGCCGGCCGGGACCGCGTCATCAAGCGGATTCGTACGGTGTGCTCGTTTTCCTCGCGCGCCTCCTGCCCCCGGTCGGCGTGGTGGTGGGCCTCTACCTCCTCTGGGTGAGCGCCGACGAGCCGGGCGGGGCGTTCCAGGGCAGCACGATCCTCGCCGCAATGTGGCTGCTGACCATGCTCGCCGGACTGGCGGATACACCCCCGGTGAGCAGCCGCCGGCTGCGTCTGGCGCTCATCTCCGGCCCGGCGATCTTCCTCATGGTCGGCCTCGCGGGACTCTGGCTGGGCGACGCGTTCCTCGCCTATCCCGCGGCGTGGGCCAAGGCGCTCATCGTGATCATCGAGATCGGGATGCTGCTGACGGTTTCGCTGACTCTCGGCCTGCTGGTGGCGGGTCCGCCAGAACGGAGCGCGCGGCAGTGAATCCGGTGACCGTGTGCTGGCTCTGGGGTGCGGCGGCAGTGGGCCTGGGCCTCTACGGCATGATCGTGAGCCCGCAGCCGCTGCGACGGATCCTCGCCTTCGATCTGCTCGGCAGCGGCGTGTTCCTCCTCCTCGGCGTAGTTTCCCGCCGCGGCGCCGCGGCGGGATTCGGCGGCGATCCGGTCGGACAGGCGCTGATCATCACGGGGGTCGTCGTCGCGTTCGCCGCGACGGCGGTCACCTGTGCACTCTGGCTGCGGCTGTTCCAGGAAACGGGCTCGGCCACGCTGCCGGACGCCGCGCCGACCGGGGCAGGTGCCGAGGCGACCGACGCCTGATGCTCGACCCGGCGCCGGCTCTGGAAGCGGTGGCCACGTCGGGCGGCTCGCTGCTCGTCCTGGCGCTCGTGCTGCCGGTGGCGGCCATGCTGCTCGCCTTCGCGGCAGGTGGGCGTCACGCCGAGCGGATCGCGCTGGCGACGTTGCCGCTCGGCCTCGTGATCGCGGTGACGATCGTCGCGTCGCTGCTGCGGGCCGGCGGCCCGCTCGTCTATCTGCTCGGCGGATGGGCGCCGCCGCTCGGCCTCGTGCTGCGCGCCGACTCCCTGGCTGCGGTCATGCTGCTCACGACCGCGGTCGTGATCTGCGCGGTCGGCGCCTTCGCGCGCGCGGAGTTCCACACCCCGGAGGGGACGCCCGAGGCCCGCGCGCCGCTCGCCTTCTGGCTCTTGCTGCTCGCGGTCTGGGCCGGGCTCGACACCGTGTTCCTGGCCGGGGATCTCTTCACCTTGTACGTCGCGCTGGAGCTGCTGACCTTCGCAGCGGTCCCGCTGGTCTGCCTGGACGGCCGCGCGCCCACGCTCGCGGCCGCGCTGCGCTACGCGCTCTTCGCGCTCATCGGATCGGTTCTCTACCTCGTCGGGACGGTGCTTCTCTATGGCGCGCACGGCGTGCTCGATCTGGTGCTGCTGTCGCATCGGATCCAGGCCGACCCCACGACGCTCATCGCCGTCGCGCTGATGACGGTCGGGCTCCTCGCCAAGACCGCGCTCTTTCCCCTGCATCTCTGGCTGCCCCCCGCGCATGCGGGCGCACCTGCTCCCGCCAGCGCCGTGCTCTCGGCGCTGGTGGTGAAGGGGTCGTTCTTCATCGTCATCCGATTGTGGTTCGGGGTGATGCCGGCGCTCCCGGGTGTCCCCGCCTGCCAGCTGCTCGCCGCGCTAGGTGCCGCCGCGATCGTGGTCGGCAGCGTGGTGGCGTTGCGCCAGGAACGACTGAAGCTGCTCATCGCGTACTCGACGCTCGCGCAGATCGGCTATCTGTTCCTGATGTTTCCGCTCGCATACCATGCGACGTCGGGGCGGCTGGAGAGCGGCGGCGCGCTGGCGGGGGGACTCCTGCAGGCGATCTCGCACGCCACGGCGAAGGCCGCGATGTTCATGGCGGCGGGACTGGTGTACGCGGCGCTGGGTCATGATCGCATCGCGGGCCTCGGTGGCATCGCCCGGGCGCTGCCGATGACCGTCCTGGCCTTCGCGGTGGGCGGAGCGTCGCTGGTCGGCATGCCTCCCAGCGGCGCCTACCTGGCAAAGGAGCTGTTGCTCGGAGCGGCGGCGGAGACCCATCAGTGGTGGTGGGCCGTCGTGCTCCAGGCGGGGGGCTGGTTCACCAGCGGCTACCTCGTCCTGGTGCTCGCGCATGCGCTCGGACCGGGGACGGGGCCGGTGACGCCGCGCGCGCCCGTCGCGCGCAGTCGGCAGGCGGTCGCTCTCGCGCTCGCGCTGTGCTCGTTGACGCTCGGACTCCTGCCCTGGAGGGGGCTGCTCCCGATCGCTCCCGGCGCGCAGTCGAATCCGCTCGCGCTGGCGGCGTTCGCGAAGACCCTGTGGCCGATCCTGGGTGGGGCCGCGCTGGCCATCCTGCTCGGGCGCTGGGGGCGCCCGCTCCCGCGTCCGGTGACGTCGGCCGGTCCCGTCCGACGCGCGGCCCTCGCCGCGAGCCGGGCCCTCGAGCGGATCGACGGCCAGCTACAGCGCTGGCCGGTAGCCGGCATGTCCCTCCTGGCGCTGGCGGTCGCGTTCGGGGTGGCCATGCTGGCCGTCCGATGATGAACGACATGAGGAACGTCGAGTACCGACCCAGTGCAGCGGAGTGAACGGGTAGAGCCGGGAAGTTCCCCACGCGCGATGTGTGCGGGTGGAGGACACGTCGCTCAGGGTAGTCCCGGCGCGGCAGCACCTTCGTCCCGCGAAGGTTCCGTCGATGAACCCCGCAGATCGTGTGCCAGCGGCGAGGACTGCGGCGTCACGATGTCGAATGATCGTGCCTCGTGTGCGGGTGGCGCCACGCGCGTGATCCGGGACCACGCCAGCGTGGCGAGCACGAGCGCCGTGACGGCGAGAAAGTAGAGGACGCCGTTGATGCCGAAGCCCGCCATGATCCAGGTGCCGAGCAGGGGACCGATCACCGAGCCGATACCGCTCACCAGGATGAGCCTGCCGCTCACCGCAACGACGCGGTCGGCGGGCATGGAATCGTGCGCGTGGGCGACGCACACCGGGTAGAGCGTCGAGAGGAATCCACCGAGCAGGGCGGCAACCGTCAGGACGACGGGCATGCCGTGCGGCAGGAGGACGAGAGCGACGGCCGCGACTGCAAAGCCGAGAGCCAGCGCGGCCAGGACCCGGCGCCGGTCGGTGCGGTCCGACCACCAGCCGACCGGGATCTGGAACGCCAACCCCCCGACCACGGCCGCGAACATGAACAGCGCGATCGTCGAGCGCTCGATCGCCTCGCCCTGCGCCCATGCCGGGAGGAGCGAGTAGAAGGTGCCGCTCATCATGCCGCTCAGCGCGCAGCCGGCGACCGCGATCGGCGCCGCGCGCGCGAGCTGGCTCATCGGGAGCGTCGGGCCCGCGATGATCTGTGGAGCCTCGGCCCGCGTCGTGCTGACCATCACGAGCGCGAGGGCGAACAGCGCGACGATCGCGTTGAACGGTCGGGCCGAGGCGACGTCCGCCTTCGCGATGAGTAGCTGCCCGGCGGCGAGCGCGGCGAACGTGCCGACCATGTAGATCGCGAAGACCCGCCCGCGCTGGCTGGCCGGGGCCTTCGCGTTCAGCCAGCTCTCGGTCGTGATGAAGAGCCCGGCGCAACCGAACCCGACCACGGCGCGCAGCACCAGCCAGGCGATCGGGCCGACCCAGAGCGGCATGACCGCGGTTGCGGCCGCCACCAGGCCGGCGAACGCCGCGTAGGCACGGATGTGCCCGACGCGCTCGATGATCCGTCCACAGCCCACCGCGGCCAGCGTGAACCCGGCGAAGTAGCTGCTCAGCACCACACCGGCGAGGGTCGAGCCGAAGTCCTCGATCGCCACCCGCAAGGAGATGAGCGTTCCGAAGAAGCCGTTGGCGAGCTGGACGAGACTGGTCGCCAGAATGAGCGTGCCGATCGCAGCGCGCATGGACGTCACCGTTTCCGCGCCGTGAGGACAGGCATGCAGGGCGGCACGAGCCGATCGTCAGTGAGCCGGATAGACCGGGCTGCCTTCTTGGATCGCTCGGCCCTGGCCCGCGTGGTGAGCTCGCCGCCGGACCGCGGTCCGACGCTCCTTAGGGGGTGAACTGGACGCCGATGACGTCGTCGCTCCAGAGCTTCCAGGCGCGGGCGAATTCGTCCCGGTGGAACAGCACGACGCTGTCGGTGACGTTGCTCTGGAAGCCAGTGCTGCCGGGAGGCGCCATGGTCTTCATCTTGACGCGGGCGAAGGCGAACTCGTTGTCGTGGCCGATGTACTGGTAGTCGACCAGTGTCACCTTGATGTCGCCCTCGCGGAACTGGTCCGACAGGATCGCCTTGGTCGCCTCGAACCCGGGTGATTGGGGGTGCAGCGTGCGCAGGAACGCATCGGTGTCCCTGGCATCGTAGGCGCGTACGTTCTCCTCGACGACCCCCCGCAGAGCCGTGCCGAGCTTGTCGTCGGCCGCACGGGCCGTGACCGCGAGGCCGAGGAGTGTCGCCAGCACCACGCCTGCTCGAGACGTCATCATCGTCGCCCTCCTCGAGCCGATCATGAAAGCACCTGGTGGCCGCGGTTCCGCATGCACTGGTTGAAGGCGCGCTGGAAGGCGGAGTTCGTTTGCGTGCCCCGGATGGCTCCTCCACCGATCCCGCCGGCCGCCGCGCCGATCATGGCCCCGCGTCCGGCACTGCCGGAAGCCGCCCCGATCGCCGCGCCTGCTGCAGCCCCGAGCAGGCCACCCCCGACGGCACCCTGCGCGGTCTGCCCCGTCGTGGATCCCGATACCTGCATCGCGAGCTGGCGGCACTCCTGCTGGTCACGGGTGACGAACTGCGCCCGCGAGCTGCCGTAGGTATCGACCGTGGGTGTCCATTGCGTCTGGCTCACACAACCCGACAGCGCTGTCGCGCACAATCCGAGCATCAGAGCGATCTTCCTCATTGACCAGCCTCCATGATGCCGATGGTGAGAACCGAACCCGCGGCCGACGCGCAATCCGCTCTCCGGCGCCGCGGGCGCGCCTACATAATCGGGCCTGACCGGGCGGGTCAAGCAAGGCGTGCAGCTCCTGCTTCCGTGTATCCAATCGGATGCGGGTAGCCGGTGAATACGGTTCCACGAGCTGTACCCCGCCGAGCATCGGACGGCGGCTCGGCGATGGTGTCCGCTCAACGTCGCCTGGACAAGGGACCCCCGAGTGGCCTCGCGCGCCGGACCTCGTTGACATGAGCGACGCCACGGGCTCAGAGTGCGGGCCCTGCCGCCGATCCCGGCGGCAGGCACTCAAACTCGGAGGTGGTGGATGCGTAAACTGGCACTCGGTCTCGTGGTCGCAGCAACGTTGAGCATGCCGCTGTCGACGGCTCTGGCGAAGGGGAAGGCTCCCGATGCCACACTTCAGCTCAACCAGGGGTCGGTCGCGGTAGGGATCGGCTTCAGCTGGGGCGGTGGGACGCTCACGTACCGCGGCAAGCGGTACCCGGTGGACGTCGACGGTCTGACGGTCGGGTCGGTGGGCGTCTCCAAAGCGACCGCGTCGGGTAGCGTCTACAACCTGAAGAAGCTCGAGGACTTCAATGGCACCTACACCGCGGTCGGCGCGGGTGCCACCGTCGCGGGCGGCGGCAGCGTCGCGACGATGCGGAACCAGAACGGCGTGCGGGTCACGCTCAGGTCGACCAGCCGGGGCCTCAAGTTCACGCTCGGCGCCTCCGGCGTGAGCATGAACATCAAGCAGTAGCGCGGAGAGCGCGGACCCGTTCTCCGCCGCCGAGTCGTTTCATCCCGGCGGGCGTGACCGGCGCCCGCACCCTGTGCCGGTTCAGCGGCAGGTGCGGGCGCGTACGGGGCTCGATCTGCGGGCGTGACCGGAGCGGCGCAGCCCGTTCTTGTTGACCGCCTCGCAGGGTTCATGGAAGGAGTCCTGCGATGAAGAACGTCGCGTCGCTCGCCGCCGCTGTCGCGATCGTCACCGCACTGCTTCCGGGCGCCATCACGGAGGCGCGCACCGGGCCACGTCTCCACATGCTCCGTCTGG
Source organism: uncultured delta proteobacterium (assembly GCA_963815115.1). GTDB lineage: Bacteria > Desulfobacterota > Binatia > DP-6 > DP-6 > CAVQLX01. The sequence goes on from CAWFFN010000012.1 coordinate 883,565, forward strand.
ACGGTTACGTCGGCGACCCGCCGGCGGGACGGCGCGAGCGAGCGGATCTGCGGATACGGGCCGGGAAGAAGGACATGCGCTTCCAGGTCACCGCAGCGACCGTGACGTCCGGCGACATCACGCCGTCCACCATCTTCAACCGTGTACGGCCGTATCGGCCGAACTTCATCCTGCGCGGCAAGCGGGAGCTGATCCAGCGGATAGAGAACGCGGCGCCCGGTGATCGGTTCCGCATCGTGGGCGGATGGCGCTCGGGGTCGCGCGACCTCATGGTGTCGTCGGTCGAGCCGGCGAAGCCGTGATCGGTCGCCGCCGTCAGCCGGCGGCGGCGCACGGGGTGCCGGACGGCGCGCCCTGCAGGGTCATGACGTCGCCGTGCGGGACGAGGACGAGATGGCGGTCGTGGTACGCCGCCACGCCCGGACGGTGGGCGATGCTGACGATCGTCGTGTCCGGAAGCTGCCGCCCGAGCTCGCGGTAGACGTGCGCCTCGGTCGGCTCGTCGAGCGCCGAGGTTGCCTCGTCGAGGAACAGCCAGGATGGGGCGCGAAGAAAGGCGCGTGCCAGCGCGAGGAGCTGCTGCTCGCCCGGCGAAAGCACCTGCGCCCAGTGCTGCTCCTCGTCGAGCCGCTCGACGAGCTTGTGCAGGCGGCACCGCCGGAGCGCCGCCGCGATCGCCGCGTCGCCGACGCTGGCGGGATCGGAGGGATAGGCGACCGCGCGCCGCAGCGATCCGATCGGCAGATAGGGCCGCTGCGGCAGGAACAGCATGTCGGCCGAATCCGGCCGGCGAATCTCCCCGCCGCCGTATGGCCAGAGCCCGGCGATCGCGCGGAAGAGCGTACTCTTGCCGCTCCCCGAGGGGCCGGCCAGGAGCACGCGCTCGCCGCGGCGGATCACCGCGCTCAGGTCGCGCAACAATGGCGCGCCGGCCGGCAGGGTGACGTCGACTCCGGCCAGGGCGATCTCGTCGGGGCACCTCTGGATCGTCCGGATGCCCCCGCCTCGATGCGCGTCGGCAGCGGCGACGCGCGTGCTGTCGGCGAAGGCCAGCACGCGCGCAACGCTCGCCTTCCACTCGGCGAGCTGGCCGTAGCTGTCGACGAACCAGCTGAGCGCGTCCTGGACGCGCCCGAAGGCGGAGGCGATCTGCATGAGCTCGCCGAGCTGGATGGCGCCCGCGAAGTAGCGCGGCGCCGCCACCAGGATGGGAAAGACGCTCGCCGCCTGGCCGTATCCCGTCGTGAACCAGGTGAGGCGTTTCTGTGCGCGAAGGAGCGCCCACCAGTTGTCGACGATCGCCGCGAAGCGAGTGCCGAGCCCGCGCTGCTCGAGCGGCTCGCCGCGATAGAGCGCCACCTCCTCCGCGGTCTCCCGCAGGCGAACCAGGCCGAAGCGAAAATCCGCCTCGCGTCGCTGCTGGCTCGCGTGCAGGCGGACGAGCGGACGGCCGATGTAGTGGGTGAGGACGCTGCCAGCGACCGCGTACACGACGGCGGCCCAGACCAGGTAGGCGGGAATCGTCAGCGCGTGAGCGCCGAGCGGGATCGTGAGCGGTCCCGAGAGGCTCCACAGGATGCCGACGAACGAGCCCAGCGTGACGACGGCGTTGAGCAGGCCGGTGGCGAGTGCGAGCGTGCCGCCGGCCAGCGCCCGCAGATCCTCGGCGATGCGCTGGTCCGGGTTGTCCGTCTCGCGGGCCGTGCGCTCGAGGCGGTAGTAGGCGCCGCGGTCGAGCCAGGCGTGCAGGAAGTGGTGCGTCAGCCACCGCCGCCACCGCATCTCCAGGACCTGCGTCAGGTACTGGCGGTAGACGGCCGAGACGATGAAGGCGGCCGCGAGGAGACAGAAGCGCCCGAGCTGCGCCGCGAAGGTGGCGGCGTCGCGCTGCTGGAGGGCATCGTAGAAGCTCCGGTTCCAGGCGTTCAGCAGGACCAGGACGTAGACCGCGCCGAGGTTGAGGACGACGATCGCCGCCAGCAGCCCCAGTGCCCCCCAGCGCTCGTCGGACCGCCAGTACGGCAGCAGCAGCCGCCAGGCTTCGCGGGCAAAGGGGCGCGCGTACGGGGGCCGCGGCTCGGTCTCCATCTCCGGAGTTCGACGCCCCGGCCGGCCGGGCGATGTGAGAGGACGATGAGATGCGGATTAGGAAGTACCAATCTGCCGCGCCGGACGGGTCTCAGTCGATCGGGTCGCGGATGATCGGGCAGGTCATGCAGTGCCCGCCGCCTCGCCCACGGCCCAGCTCGGCGCCGACGATCGTCACCACCTCGATGCCCTGCTTGCGAAGCAGCGTGTTGGTGTACGTGTTGCGGTCGTAGGCGAAGACCACGCCCGGGGAGGCGCAGACGAGGTTGGCGCCGCTGTCCCACTGGGTGCGCTCGCGCATGTACGCGGTGCCCCCGGTCTCGACGACGCGCATCTTCTTCACCCCGAGCGCGTCGGCCACGGTGTCGACGAACGGCTTCTCGTCCTTGTGCAGCTCGACCTCGCCCGGCTTGCTGCCCGGCCGGTAGGAGTAGGCGTGGATGTTGTAGACGATGTCGGGATAGAGCAGCACGCAGTCGCGGTCGGCGAAGGTGAAGATGGTGTCGAGGTGCATCGCGGCGCGCAGCTTCGGCATCGCGGCCACGATCACCCGCTCGGCGGCCCCCTGCGCGAAGAGGGCCGCGGCCAGCTGGCTGATGCCCTGGCGCGAGGTGCGCTCGCTCATGCCGATCAGTACGTTGCCCTTGCCGATCGGCATCACGTCGCCGCCTTCGACGGTCGCGAGACCGTGATCCTGGGTCGGGTCGCCCCACCAGACTTTGACCTTGCCGGCGAAGTCGGGATGGAACTTGTAGATCGACGTGGTGAGGATCGTCTCCTCGTGGCGCGCCGGCCAGAAGAGCGGGTTCAAGGTGCAGCCGCCGTAGATCCAGCAGGTCGTGTCGCGCGTGTAGAGCGTGTTGGGGAGCGGCGGCAGGAGGTACTCGGTGACGCCCGCGGCATCCTTGACGAGCTTCAGCATCTCGCCGCCGTGCGTCTCGGGGAACTCCTCGGTCGAGAGGCCGCCGATCAGCGTCTCGGCGAGATCGCGTGACGAGAGGCCGTTCAGGTAGCTCCTGATCTCGTCGACGAGGCCCAGCCCGACCTGGTTGGGCACCACCTGGTTGTCGATGATCCACCGCTTGGCCTCGGGGACGTCGACCGTCTCGGCCAGCAGGTTGTGCATCTCGACGACGTCGACCCCGCGGTCGCGCATCTTCTGGACGAAGTCGAAGTGATCGCGCTTGGCGTTGTCGACCCACAGGACGTCGTCGAACAGGAGGGAGTCGCAGTTGGAGGGCGTCAGGCGCTGGTGGGCGCGTCCCGGCGCGCACACCATCACCTTGCGAAGCTGTCCGACTTCCGAGTGGACGCCGTACTTGGGCTCAGTGGCGGTTGCCATGGTGACCTCCAACGTTCGAATTCAGATGCTGATGTAGCCCGTCGCGAGCCAGCGGATGCCCACGATACACAAGACCGCCGTGGCGAGGAAGACGATCCACTCGACGGGCCTGAAGATCGCCTTGTTCTGCTCGCGCCGGGTCCAGAAGTAGAGGATGGTGCCGGGTCCGTAGAGGACCGCGGAGAGCACCAGGAACTGCATGCCGGCGGCGTAGACCAGGAACGCGGTGTAGAGCACCGCGATGCTGGCGAGGATCAGGTCGCTCGTGCGTTCCTGCGGCCGAATGTCGTACGTCTCGCCGCGCTGCACGAGCCGGAACCCGTACAGCGCGACCAGGAGGAACGGGATCAGCGCCATCACGCTGGTCAGATTGAGCATCAGCGTGAACGCGTCCCGCGACCAGTACGTGCTGATGACGAAGAACTGGACCACGATGTTGGTGAGCCACAGTGCCGCCGCCGGCACCTTGTTCGCGTTCTCCGTCGCGAACACCTTCGGCATGTCCCCCTTCCTCGCGGCGGCGGACAGCACCTCGGCGCAGATCAGCGACCACGCCAGGTAGGCCCCGAGCACCGAGACGAGCAGCCCGATGCTGATGAAGACGGCGCCCCAGTGCCCGACCACGCTCTCGAGCACACCCGCCATCGACGGCTGCCGGATGTCGGCGATCTGCGCCCGCTTGAGCACGGCGTAGGGCAGCAGGGTGACCAGCACCATCAGTGTCGTCACGCCCAGGAACCCCATGATGGTCGCCGCGCCGACGTCGGAGCGCTTCCGCGCGTAGCGCGAGTAGACGCTCGCACCTTCGATCCCGAGGAACACGAACACCGTGACGAGCATCGTCGCGCGGACCTGGTCGAAGAGGCTCACGTCGGCATACCCCTCGCCGCCATAGAAGTTCAAGCGGAAGAGGTCGCCCTTGAACGCGAAGATGAGGATCGCGATGAAGATCAGGATCGGGACGATCTTGGCGATCGTGACGATCTGGTTGATGGCCGCGGCCTGCTGGACCCCCCGCAGGATCATGAAGTGGAAGAGCCAGATGCCGATCGACGCGACGACGATGGCCGTGATTGTGTTGCCGTCACCGAACACCGGGAAGAACGCCCCGAGCGTCGCCTTGATCAGGACCCAGTACGAAACGTTGCCGATGCAGCTTCCGATCCAGTAGCCGAGCGCCGACAAGAAGCCCGGATAGTCGCCAAAGCCCGCCTTGGCATAGGCGTAGACGCCGGCATCGAGATCGGGCTTCCGCTCCGCGAGCGCCTGGAACACACGCGCGAGCGTGTACATCCCGCCCGCGGCGATGCACCACGCGATGATGGCGCCGAAGGGTCCGGTGGCGTTGCCGAAGGTACGCGGCAGGGAGAAGATGCCCGAGCCCACCATGGACCCGACCACCATGGCGGTCAGCGTGAACAGCGGAAGCTTCTGCACCGCCGGCGCGCTCACCGAACCCCCCGATGAAGACGGAACTGCGGCTTCAGCCATCGTGCCCCCTCCAGACGAAGACGAGAGTGTTTCTTCGTTCCTGTGGATCAGCGCACTCGGGCGGAACGTCCCTTCGGCTCACCGATCCGCCTGACGACCAACCGTCCAAGCTGACACCGCGCCTTTGTTGGCTCGGGGCTTCGGCGGCTCGCAGACGTACCAATGGCGTCTCTCGCGAGGTGAGTCACCCAGGAGTGCTGGTGGCGTCTAGTCGAAGGATCCGAAGGAGTCAACCGATGGAACTGCAGGATGGCAAACGCATCCGTTCTCGGTCGCGAAGACGCCGGGCATGTCTCATCGGCGCCGGGACTGTCGGCACGAGGAGGGTCCCCGAGTCGAAGCGCTGATCAGCGGTTTGCGCCGCCCTCCACCGCTCGCTAGCCGGGAGCGCCATGGGCGACCCGCACGCCGAGTACACGACTCGCCTGGCCGCGCGTCGCGAGACGGTCGCCCGCCTGGTCCGCCGCGAGGAACGCATCAGCCGCCTGCGGCTGGGCTGCGTGCTCGCGGCAGGCGTGCTCGGCTGGCTCGGCTTCCGCCACGGCGTGCCGTCGCCCGCGTGGGCGCTCGTGCCGCTCGCGGGCTTCGCCGTTCTGGTGGCGCGGCACTGGGATGCGACCGCGGCACGCCAGCGTGCCGAGCGCGCGGTCGTGTTCTACCGCCGCGGGCTCGATCGGCTCGAAGGGACATGGCCTGGCGGGGGCGAGACCGGTGAGCGGTTCCGCCATCCCGCCCATCCCTACGCCGATGACCTCGATCTCTTCGGAGCCGGCTCGCTGTTCGAGCTGCTGTGCACCGCCCGCACGCGAGCCGGTGAGGACACGCTGGCCGCCTGGCTGCTCGCGCCCGCCTCGCCCGCCGAGATCCGCGCCCGTCAGGTGGCAGTGGACGAGCTGCGCCCCCGGCTCGACCTGCGCGAAGACCTGGCGCTGCTCGGCGCCGACGTCCGTGCCGCGGTGGATCCCGACGCGCTGCGCGCGTGGGCCGGGGCGCCGACCTCCCTGCACGCGCCGTGGGCACGATACGTCGCCCCCGGCCTCGCCGTGGCCGCCGTGCTCGGCGGTGTGCTCTGGGCCCTCGGTCGGTGGCAGCCCCTGGCGGTGGTCGCGGCGCTCGAGACGCTGGTGGCGCTGGCGCTGCGACGGCGCGTCCAGCACGTCGTGCACGCCGTGGAGCAGCCCGGTCGCGACCTGCGAACGTTGGCCGGGCTCCTCGCACGCGTCGAGCAGGAACGCTTCGGCGCGCCGCGGCTGGTCGCCCTGCGCGACACGCTCGACACCGAGGGCGTGCCGCCGTCGCGACAGGTCGCCCGCCTGCGACGCCGCATCGATCTGCTCGACGCACGCCGCAACCAGCTCTTCGCGCCCGTCGGTTGGCTGCTGCTGTGGACGACGCAGCTCGCGCTCTCGATCGAGTCGTGGCGCGCGGCGTGCGGCCCCCACGTGGCCGGCTGGCTCGCCGCCGCAGGCGAGCTGGAAGCGCTGTGCGCCCTCGGGGGGTACGCCGGGGAGCATCCCGGGCATCCCTTTCCGACGATGGTGGAGGGACCTCCGCAGCTCGACGGCCGCGCGCTCGGCCACCCGCTCCTGCTAGCGAGCCGCTGCGTGCCCAACGACGTCCGGCTCGGGCGCGAGGCTCCTCACGTCCTGGTCGTGAGCGGCTCGAACATGTCCGGCAAGAGCACGCTGCTGCGCACGGTCGGACTCGCTGCGGTGCTGGCGCAGGCGGGTGCTCCGGTCCCGGCCGATGCCCTGACGCTCACGCCGCTCGCGGTCGGGGCCTCGATCCGCCTCCAGGATTCCCTGCAGGACGGCACGTCGCGCTTCTACACCGAGGTGACCCGCGTGAAGCAGCTGGTCGATCTCGGGTCCGGCGCCCCCGCGCTGCTCTTCCTGCTGGACGAGCTCTTTCACGGCACGAACTCGCACGACCGCCGCATCGGCTCCGAGGCGGTGGTGCGGGGCCTGCTCGATCGCGGGGCCATCGGCCTGGTCACGACTCACGACCTGGCGATTGCCGCGGTCGCGGACGGCCTGGAGTCCCGGGCCGCCAACGTGCACTTCGAGGATCAGCTGCGCGACGGGAAGATGACCTTCGACTATCGCGTCCGTCCCGGCGTGGTGGCGAAGAGCAACGCGCTCGAGCTGATGCGCGCCGTCGGCCTCGAGGTGTGAGCGGAAATGCGACCGGGTGGGCCGGGCGCTACGCCCAGCCCACCCGGGAGTTCAGTGCGGCCGACTCAGGTCAGGGTCGGCAGTCGAGGGCCGGCGTGCCGACCGGCGGATCCTTCTCGCAGTCGCAGAGGGCGCCCGCATCGGCGAAGGCCGGGTCGTCCGGGGCCAGGTCGGCCGCGGGGAAGGCTGGCGTGTCGTCGTCGATGGTGCGGAGGAACGAGATCACGTCGGTGACGGCGCTCGGGTCGCTGTCGAGGACGTTCGGGTTCCCTGCCGTCCCGGCGCGCCAGTGGGCCTGCGCCGCCGGCAGGAAGTTGGGATCCGTCCCGATGCCGAACGCCTCTTCGAGCGTCTGCGCGGCACCGTTGCGGAAGTAGGGTGCGCCGTCGCCGACGCCGAGCAGCGACGGCGTGTTGAACCCGTCACCACCGAAGGCGGCCACGACGGTGAGGGCCGGCGCCACGGTGTTGATGGGGCTGATGGCGCCGTGACGCAGCTCGAGCGGGTTGGTCGCCGTGAAGGTCCCGATCTGGTGCTCGATGCGGAGGCGCTGCGTGGCCCCTACAGGAGCTGGAACTTCACAGGCGCGCCCGAGGCCCGCCGCGGAGTTGAAGCCGTTCAGGAACACGGCCAGGGGGTCGGCGATGTTGACGATGCCGGTATCCGTACCGGGGACCGGATTGACGTCGACAGGATCGTACGTGACGCGGCTCGTGGTCCACTTCGCGCCGCTGTGGCAGGCGACGCAGTTGGCGCCTCCCGGGGCCGCGGCACCGAAGATGTCGCGGCCACGGCTCGGATTGCCGCTGTGGCTGGGCGGTGCGATGGGGCTGCGGATGTTGAACGCGATCCAGTTGGTGATGTCGTCCTGCTGGAGCGCGCGGTGGGAGCTGGCAGGCCCGTAGTTGCGGACGTTGGGGTCGGAGTCGGGGGTGATCCCGTCGGTGTTGACGTCGGTGTTGGTGACGATGAAGCCGCGCCCACCGAAGATGCCGCGGGTGTTGAGCTCGAAGTCCGGATTCTCGTCGCGCACCGGGGTCCAGTTGAGGAGGCGCTGATCCGCCAGCCCGTCGATGTTGCTGAACGTGCCGGCGAGGTCGATGGTCTGGCGCGGACCGGCCTCGAACGACCACGTCACGCTGTCGGTGTGGCCGTCCGGGTGACATGACGCGCAGCCGCCCCAGCCGCGGTCGGACCAGAACGGGCGCGAGGTGAAGAAGTCGATCTTGCCCCGCAGGATGCTCAGCTGGGCTGGATCGGTCGGAAGCTCCGAGGAACGGACGCGCTGCAGCACGGTGTTGCCGACGAGATCCGCGACGACGACGTCGCGCGTCGTCGGGCACACGACGTATCCATGCGTGCCGTCGGCGTCGAGCACGATGCCGCGCGGGTTGCGGCCCGAGCTCGTCGCGTTGGCGGGATCGATGGTGAGGATGCGCGTCACCGGGCTCTGGGCGAACGGCCCTGGACCGGTCGGCGCGTTGACCGTCGGCTTCCCTGCGGCGTCGAAGTCCATGCGGACGATCAGGTCGCTGCCCTGGCTCACGACCCAGCACGAGCCGGTGGCCGTCGAGCAGTCGATGTCCACCGGTACAGACGGGAACAGGCGATCGGTGTTGTCCCGAACCTGCGCGTCGAGCAGGCCCGCCGGGACGTCGAAGTTGATGCCGCGGTTCATGTTGAAGGTCTGGTCGGCGACCTCGGTGTTGGTGGCCTCGTCGAAGACCGAGACCAGGCTCTGGACGTTGAGGTTGAAACGAAGGGGCGGCTCGGGCGAGGCCGCCGAGTTCGGGACGAAGCCGCGGCCGCCGAAGAGCGCGATGCTCTGCAGCATGTTCGGGAACGCGCCGGTCCGCTGCGCCTGGGTGCCGTCGGTGGCGCCGTCGGCGAAGATCGTGCGCGGGGCATCTCCCGCCGTCGTGTTCACGAACGTTCCGCGGGCGAAGTTGAAGCCCGTGTCGGCGATCGGCGCGAGAACCACCTGGCCGACCACGGCGTTGGTCGCGGTCGACACGACGTCGACGACGGCCTCGCGCGAATCGTCGAAGATGCCTTCGCCGACCACCGGCTGGCCGTTGGCTCCCGTCGGGAAGGCCGCATTGGGTCCGTCGGTCCCTCCCAGGTTGGCGGTGCTCGGTGGCACGAACCCCGTCCGCGGACGGGCGAAGAAGTTCGGCACGTACAGCGTCTCGTCCAGGTCGTCCGCGTCGCCGTCGTTGGTGATGGCCAGCGCGCGCGGGCTGCGGCCGACCGGGATGGTCGCGGTGACGGTGTTGGTGCTCGTATCGATCACCTGCACGGCGTTGTCGTTGGCGTTGGCGACGTAGACGAACCGGCCGTTCGGGGAGGAGACGATGGCCTGGGGCTCGGTCCCCACGTCGACCGTCGCGACGATCGCGAAGCTCTCCGTGTCGATGACCGACACCGTGCCGTCCACGGTGTTGGCGACATACGCCCACGGCTTGCTCACCAGGGTCGCAACCGAGCGCGGCTCCTTGCCCACCGGGACCTCTTGCAGCTTGGTGAGGAGGCCGTCGTCGCCGATCTGGAAGAACGACGCGGTGTCGGTATCGGTATTGACCGCCACGACCTTGCGGCCGTCCGGGGTGATCTCGATGGGGCTGGACTTGTCGGCGCGGGTCGGCAGGCACTGACAGGCGTCGTTGCAGGCCTCTCCGGCCTGGCAGCCCGTTGCGCTGCCGTCACACGCCTCGCCATTTCCGGTATCGACGACTCCATCGCCGCACACCGAGGTCGCGGCGCTGAAGTCCGCCGGCGCCTTCCCCTTGGTCCTGAGCGTTCCCGTCAGGACGGAGCAGTCCTGGGCGATGAGCGCCTTGACCCTGACCTTGGCGTTGACGCCGGTGCACTGGCCCTTCGGGAAGACGACCACGACCGCCGTCCCCTTCTTTTGCCGGCGCAACCTCGCGTGACGCGCCTGACAGAGCGTCCCGATCGCCACGTTGCGGTTCTCCAGGACGACGACCTCGCCGCCCGGTCCGAGCAGCGGTGCGCCCGAGACCGCGAAGCGTCCGGCGGTGCAGAGGGGCGGCCTGGGTGCCGCGTTCGCGCCCGGGACCTCGGCTGCCATGAATGTTGCGGCCAGTGCGAACAGTAGGAGCTTCGAGCCGGTCGACATAACGGTCTCCTGGCGCCTTTCGAGGCGCACACGCTGCGACCGGCGCCCCCTGCACCGGTCGAATGGGCAAGAGCCTACGACCTTCGGTCGAGGCGGAACTCGGGCCAGTCTCTCACATGGACGGCGTTCCGATAGCCCTGGAGTCAATGTTCCCCCGGACCGCCCTCGCGCAGCGCGTCGGATGCGGTGAGGGGGGGAAAGTGGGCCTCGGCTCGTCTCAACAGCCACCCTACGCCCGAGACCGCGGACCGGATGCATTGCAGGCAGGGGCGGCTGCCCGCCTATCGCTCTCTCCCGAGGAGTCTCGGGCCAAGGAAGGCGAGCCACGCGGCCGTCCCCACGAGCCAGGCCGCGGCCGCCGCGCCGAGATGGGGGAAGTAGGTCGCAGTCCAGTCGGCGGTGACGCGCCCCAGCATGGCGAGGATGAGGCCGGTCGCCATGACGATGATCGCCGCGGGTGATCCTTCGCGCTCCCGATCGAGGTTCAGGTGGCTCAGCGCCACGTGTGTCGCGACCCCGAATGCCAGGACGCCGAAGCCGCCGATGAAGAGAAGATGGAGCAGGGGGACCCGATAGTCGGGCCAGATGCCCGACAGCGCGAGCCCGGCCGGCGTGAGCCACACCCCGAGCCACACGAGCCGGCGATGCAGGCCTGGCCGGGCCGGGGGCCGCCACGCGCCACCGCCCAGCGCCAGCCCGATGGCGACCACCGTCGCCCGCAGGAGCGGTCCGACACGTTCCCGGCCCGCCTGCTCGAGCAGGAAGCTCACCAGGATCAGGACGCCTGCGACGCCGTAGGCCCCGGCCTTGACGCGTTCGCGCGGCGACGACCCGAGGTCGGGAGGCGGCGGCGCCCCGGCCATGAGCGGCAGGACGAGTCCGCCGATCCCGACGACGAGGCAGAGAAACACGCCTTGCTCGACGAACAGCTTGCCCAGCCCGAGGGTCCACGCGGGCGCGCGGAGCGCCGACCACGCGAGGAGGAGCGCGGCGCCCGCGAGGCCGTGCAGCATCGCGAAGGGGATGAGGACGAACGCAGCCGGCGGCCGGCGACCGCTCGTGCGTCCGACGAAGCGCCGGACGGCGAACCGCAGCAGGAGGAGCAGCAGCGCAAGGTAGCCGATCTCGGCCACCGCCCATCGCTCGGCCAGGGCGGCCACGGTGGTCGTCACGAGCGCCACGGCGGCGATCCACAGCTCCGCGGCCGTCGCAGAGCTCGTCTGCGTGCGCCGCGGCAGCGCCGTCATGAGAAACCCGACCGCGAACGCCATCAGGAAGCCCTGGGTCTGCACCAGGCCGTGCAGCATGCAGGAGTAGGTGGCGGTGACCCCGATCGAGTAGAGGAGCCAGTGGCCGATGCCGACCCAGCCGAGAACCACGCCGAGCGGGAAGAAAGGACGGAACGGCTCGCTTCGCCATGGCAGCATGGCCCGAGCGCCCAGTTCTCGGACATCGCGTCGCGGACATCAACGCCGCGCGGTCGGCCCTGCCGGGGTCAGCCGTTCTGCGTGACGCCGAGGTCGGCGGGCATTTGCGGGCTCCCTTCCCCTCGAGCGAGCGGGACGCCACTCCGGACCAGGAGGTCGCGCAGGGCGATGATCACGGGGTTGACCTCCTGATTCCAGTCGGCCCGCTGCAGGTCGTACGCCCGCTGCTCGATCTCGACCGCGGTGCGATCCTCGGCGAACACGGACTCGGCGAACCGCCGGATGAGGGGCCAGACGACATGGATGAGCCCCGGGATCGGAGGCTTCTCGATCATCAGCATCCCCACGCTGATGTGGCTGCGCTGCTCGCGGTCGTAGGGCACGTAGGCGGCCCATAGATTGAACGCGGGGTCATCCGATCCGCCGCGTCGGATGCTGAGGGTCTGATACGGGTACTGGGTCCGGATCGTCATCAGGTCGCCGGCGCTCGCGGCCCCGGACGGCCGCGCTCTCGTCCGGCGTCCGGCCATCAGGAAGCGGGCACCGCGGTTTGCCTTGCCGGCGGTCCTCTGGAACCGGTATCGGGCCTCCACCCAACCGTCGCCCGTCCGATGATCGAGCAGCGTCGGCTTGATCGTCCCCATGATGCCCCGGTGGAAGAACTGATGGTTCATGTCCATCAGGTTCTCGTGCATGAACGAGTAGTGGCAGTCGACCTTGCGCCAGAAGTGCATCGTACGGGTGTTCCGGGAATGGAAGAACGGCAATCGGGGGACCTCCGCCTCGCGCGCCCTGTCACGATCACCCGGGAACACGAACACGTAGCCGTAGTCTTCGTGGCAGGCGTAGCTTCTCACACCGGCGGGCCGGCAGGCGTCCTCGGGGAGGTACGGTACCGCCGCCAGCCGGCCGTCCTTTCGGTAGGTCCAGGCGTGGTAAGCGCACCTCAGCATCTCGCCACAGACGATCCCCTTGTGCAGCGGGAATTGCCGATGCGCGCAGCGATCCGCGAGAGCGAAAACCTCGCCGCGCTCGGTGCGCGCCAGAACGATCGGCTCGCCGGCGAAGGCGGCGAGGTGCGTCCTGCCGCGTTTCAGGTCCTTCGATCTCGCGAGCGGATACCAGAAGTCCGGGTGAATACCGATCCGGCGGAGGTCCGGTTCGTTGCCCTGTCGGTTCTCGGGCTGCATCCCTAGCCCCCCCTTCGCCATACCCCGCGGACCTCGACAGCGAGCGCGCCAGCTCTGTATGCGCTCGTCTCGCCGAGCGTCAAGGCATCGTCGGCGGCGCCTCTCTTGACTCGCCGATTCATCCGCGTCCGAGAGTGGGCAGGGGGGCGTCCGCGATGGGTGGCGAACGGTCGATACTGGGCAGCCTGGTCAAGGGAACGCAGCGCGTCGGGTGGGGGCTGGTGATTCTCGGGCTGGTGGCCGCGCTGGCGCCGATCGCGACCGGCGCCACGCTGGTGGTGGTGATCGGACTCGTGCTGCTCGCGGCTGCAGCGCTGATCGGGTTGTGGGGCTTGCGTACCCGGGAGACGGGCAGGGGCAACACGGGACTCGTCATCGCGGCACTGGCCGCCATCGCCGGACTCGTGCTGGTGGTCCAGCCCACGGCGGGTCTCTCGCTCGTCCGTGTCTTGCTGGTCGGCTACTTCCTTCTGAGCGGAGCAGCGGAGATCGCCACGGCGTGGGAGCTGCGCTCGTCGGAGGACGACTGGAGCTCGATGCTGGCGTCCGGCGCCGTTTCCATCCTCGCGGGCGGCGCCCTCTGGGCCGACTGGCCGATCTCCGGCGCGCGCGCGATCGGGCTCTTCGTGGGCGTGAAGCTGGCGTCGGTCGGCTGGGCCGTGGCGCGACTGGCTCGCCGCCTCGATTCCGTGGGCGATCGTGCGGCGGCAATCCGCGACCGCTTCCGTTGATCCCTTGCCTCACCGATCCTTGCGGATGCCGTCCATCCGTGGACGTCGGCTGGCGCCGCTGCGGAAGCGATCCCAGGCTTCGCGGATGCGGGCCTTCTTGTCGCCCTCGAAGTGGAGCGCGGCGACCTCGGCGACGATGTCGCGCCCGCGCCACATCTCGAAGAGATTCGCCGCCGTGGGGCGGAGATCGAGCGTGTAGTCCGCGGCGAGCGACCCCTGGTCCTCACCCGCCTTCCACCCGAGCACGAAGACGCCGCGCACCGTGTCCTCGAGCCGTTCGACGATCTTGCGCGGCAGCCAGGTGACGAGACCCATCAAGTCGAGGCGGACGGGCGCGGACGCGGGTGGCGGCGGGACGACGTTGGCTGCGATCACGAAATGCGCTCCCACCTCGCGGACCACCCGCGACGGCACGTTCGCGATGAACGCGCCGTCCGCGATGCGATCGGAGCCCCGGAGCAGGGTCGGGAAGATCGGCGGCAGACTTCCCGACATGCGCACACCCCACCCGACGGTGGCATGCGACAGGGCCAAGGGCTCGTGCGTGCCGAGGTTGGTGCCGACGGGGTAGAACGGAATCTCCGTCGTCCCCAGGCAAGGCGGATCACTCGAGAGGACACCGGCAGCGCGCAACTCGCCGTGTACGAAGGTCTCGACCGCCGCGGACGAGAAGGGAGCGACGAACAGGGTCCGATTCAATCTTCCGGTGGCGAGCGCCCGGATCGTCGGGCCGATACCAGGGCCGGAGGCCGAGTTCGCGTTCACGAGCAGGTCCACGGCCCGCATGCCGCCGACCGCGTACAGGCCGCCCACCACGGCACCGAACGACGTGCCCGCGATGTAGTCGATGGGGACGCCCTGCTCCTCCAGGTTCCGCAGGAGTGCCACGTGGGAGAAGCCCCACGCGCCGCCACCGCCGAGGGCCAGGCCCACCGTGTGCCCGTTGACGACCCGCGCCAGCCTGGCGAAGGCGCGTCCTAGCGGGGGGCGTGGTCCGTCCGGGCGCAGGAGCGCACCGAGGTCGCCCCGGTCGAACGTCTCGGCGCCGGCCGGGTCGTCGGGAACGCGGACCACCCGCCGCGGTCCCTGGACGGACTCGTGCCGCAGCTCCTTGCCCGGGTCGAACCCGAGATACCATTCGATCGCCCGGCGGACGGGGTCGGGTGCGCCTTCGATCGCGCCGCCGAAGAGCCAGGCGAGCGGTACCCGCTTCGCGCGCTCCTCCTCGAGAGTCAGGTACGCGGGCGTCATGCGGTACACCCAGGTCACGTGTTCGGGCTCTGCCGGCGGATATCCGGCGTCCGCGTCCTCGCAGAGGTAGAACACCTCACCGCAGCGACCATGGAGTCGCTCGAGCACCTGACTCGCGAGACCGTGGGCGTCGCGCTCGCTTCCGGCCACGACGATGTGGCTCACACCCTGCTCCGCCTCCAAGGCGTCGATGAGATCCTCCACCCGGTCCGCATCGGTGGCCTCCGGCCACACGACCTTCAACCCCGGTGGCCAGCCGGCCCGCGCGGGTGGCTCCAGAACGTGGCAGGTGAGCTCGGGTCGACGCCCGTGCGCGCGCCGTTTGCGCGGGCCCTCCTGGACGCACACCTGCTCCGTCGTGATCGTGCAGCCACACGCGTCCCAGCGCGCGGCGAAATTCTTCGGTCCCTCCAGATCGATCACCTTGACGGTGCGTCCCCCCGAGCGCGCGAGCTCGGCGCCGGTGCCGTAGGCCAGGGCCGTCGCGCCGAGCCCGGGCCGAGCGGCATGGAAGCTGACGATCGTCGGCATCGGGTCCGCAATGCCGGCCGGATCGTCGGAGAGCATGCGCTTCACGCGGGACCACACGGCCGCGCGGTCGTCGAGAACCCAGCGCAGCGCGTACCAGTAGAGCTGCAGCACCTGCGCGTCGGGTGTGAGCCGGACCTCGGTTCGGCGAGGAGGCTCGACGATCTTCACGTCCTCCTGGGATGGATTTCGCAGCTCGGCGTCCATCACCAGCCCCTCGTGGCCGAAGAGGTCTCCGGGGCGCAGCGTGGCGACGTACTCGTTGCGTCCGGTGGTGCTCCCGGGGACCCGCAACGTGGCTTCGCCACGGAGCAGCAGGGCCGCCCGGGTGCTGGGCCTGCCTGCGGCAAGGTAGGGACCGACCTCGCTCCCCGGCGAAACGATGGCACCGAGCTGCAGGAGATATTCGCGGTCGGCCGGATTCAGCAGGCGCAACAACGGATTCTTCCGCACGCACCGCATAATCTCGCTGCGCCGGGCGAAACGGATTGCGACGTGGTGCTCGACGAAACGCCGAAAGTCGGGATGGCTCTTCATGAGCGCGAGCGCGACGTCGAGTGCGATGCGCTGCGTACGCACGTTGCTCAACGCCTGGGCTTCGAAGCGGCCGCTGGGCCAGCCCACCCGGCGATCGGCCTCACGAAGCAGGTTCGGCAGACCGATCCATTGCCCGGGCCGATACTGCGCGAGCACACGCCGGCGCTCCTCCCCGCCGCTCCGGAACGTGGCCACGAGCCTGGCCCGACCTGCGACGAGGAGATGGATCGCTGCGTCGTTGCCCTCGCCCAGCTCGGGGAACACCGTGCCCGGCTCGAGATGCAGGTCGGGGTTCACCGGCGTCAGCGCGTCCAGGAGTGCCGCGACCGTCGTCTCGCCGAGGAGCGGATGAAGTTCCAGGGCCGCCGCCGTGATTTGCCGGTCGTCCTGGTAGAAGTCGTCGGGGTGGAGTGCGGCGTCGTACTCGCGCGTCGCGCCGGGAGACACGCTCACGCGCTGGAGGTACTCGGGGAGCTCGAAGGCCCACGGATCGATCGGCGCCGGATTCATCCTGGGGTGCTCGTCGCGGCCCGACTATACACGGCGGTACGCGACGTCGGGAAGGCGAGACGCCCTCGCTTCGGGTTGACCACGCAGTCTACCCGGCGGTAGAGCAAGAGCGCTGTGGCTGCTCCCAGAAAGACCGCGCTCTCGGTGCGCATCGCTGGGACCGGCAGCGTGATGCCCGGGCGGCCCGTGACGACTGCCGAGCTGGTCGCGCAGGTGGCGGGCCCGTGGGACGCGACCCGCGTGACGGAACGGACCGGCATCGCCGCCCGCCACTTCGTCGCGCCCGGCACCACCGCCGCCGTGCTCGGGGCGGCAGCTCTGCGCAGAGCCCTCGCGAGCGCTCGCATGCCGCCGGAGGCGGTCAGGCGCATCATCTTCGTCGACTCGCTCGGTGGCGACGCGCTCATTCCCGCGACGGCCAACGACGTCATGGCGGCGCTCGAGACCCGGGGCGCCTGCGACTGCTTCGATCTGAACAACGCCTGCCTGGGATTCCTCTCGGCGTTCGACGTCGCGGCGCGCGGCGTGGCCACGGGACAGGAGGTCGTCGCCATCGTCGTCGCCGAGCTCGGGTCACGCTTCATCACGCCCGACGATCCGCGCCCGTTCTTCGTCTTCGGGGATGGAGCCGCGGCCGTCGTCCTGACCGCGGGCGAGAACGGCGAGGGCATTCTCGGCTCCGTGCTGCGAAATCGGCCGGGCAATGCCGGCGGGGTGGTGCTCGCGCACCCCGGGCACACGGGAGCACGCGAGACGATTCGCTTCACGAAGCCGAACGCCCGGATGCTCGATCTCGCCCTCGACCTCCTGCGTGACAGCACGGACGCGGTGCTCGCCGAAGCGGGGCTGCGCCTCGACGACGTCGAGTGGATCCTGCCGCATCAGCCGAACGGCGTCATGCTGGACGCGTTCGTCCGCGTCCTAGGCGTCGATGCGGGGGGGGTCGTGCCGGTCGTCCGCGAAACCGGCAGCGTGGGCGCCGCGTCGATCCCGATCAGCCTCGATCGCCTGATGTCCTCGGGCCGCGTCCGCTCCGGCGATCGTATCCTCATGATCGGCGTGGGCGCCGGCCTCTCCTCCGGGGCGACGCTCCTCGAGCGGGTGATGGCGCCGAGTCGCCTTCCGCTCCGCCTCTGGCTCGGCTACTGGCGAGTGCTCCACGCTACCACCGCTACACCGTGAACGGCCTCGAGCACCTCGACGGCTCGCGCGCCGCGCTGATCGTCGGATACCACGGCCGCCCGTTCGCCTACGACATGTGCATGCTCACGGTCGCAATCTACGATCGCCTGGGCTACCTCCCCCACGGCGTCGTGCACCGGGGCATGAAGCACATTCCGATCCTGCGATGGCTGGTCGATGGGCTGGGCTTCGTCACCGGCGACGACGACGACGTCCGCCGAGCCGTGGCGCACGGCGAGCACATCGTCGTGACCCCCGGCGGCGCGCGCGAGGGCTGCCGCGGCTTGCGGAGCCGCTATCGCGTCGACTGGGGGGCGGGGTCGGCTATCTGCGGCTCGCGCTCCGCCACGGGCTGTCCATCGTGCCGGTGGCGGCGGCGGGAGCCGACGGCGCCTACATCGGGCTGAACGATGCCGATCGGCTCGGGCGGCGGCTCGGTCTTCCCCGCGACTGGACGTGGATTCCCTGGCTCGGCCTCGGTCCGCTCGGCCCCTACCCCCTGTCGCCACCGTTCCCCGTCCGCATGCGGCAGCTCGTCGGCGAGCCCATCGATCCCCGGAGCGACGGACGGATATCGCTCGACGACCGCGCGGGTCTCCTTCGCCTGCACGCCCGCGTCCAGCGAGCCGTGCAGGAGCTGCTGGACCGCGCGCGGGGGACACGGCAGATCGGCATGCCCGAGGCGTCGAGACACGATGCCGCGTGAAGCCGTCGGCGAGGGGCAGCGATGGGCGGTGATCCTCGGCGCCTCGACCGGAACGGGCGCGGCCATCGCCCGAGCGGTGGCGCGCGACCCCGGCCTGCACGTCTTCGGTGTCCATCGGGGGCACTTCCCGGACGAGGCCCGGGTGCTCGAGGACGAGATACGCGCCGTCGGCCGTCGAGTGTCGTTGCTGGTCGCCGATGCGGGTGATGCGGACGGCGCGCTCGCCGGTGCCGCGCACGTCCGCGAGGTGGCCGGGCCGCGCAGCGTGGGACTCATGGTGCACGCCCTCAGCGGCGCCTCGCTCGGGCAATTTCTCGCCGTCGATGGCGCGGGACTGCATCCGAAGCAGTTCGAGAAGACGTTCAACTACCTGGCGCATTCCTTCGTGTACTGGGCGCGGGCGCTGCACGATCTCGACCTTCTCGCTCCGGGCGCCCAGATACTCGGCCTGACCAACCTCCTGCACGACTCTCTCCTCCACAACTGCGGCCTCATCGCCGCGGCGAAAGCCGCCCTCCAGATGTACGTGCGCCACCTCGCGCTCGAGCTCGGTCCGCACGGCCATCGCGTCAACCTCCTCAAGTTCAGCTCCGTCGTGACGCCGGCGCTGGCACGCATGCTCGGGCCGGCAGGCGTCGAACGGCTCGAGTCGTCCGTGCGCGAGCTGATTCCTGCCGGTGGATCGTGCACGTTCGAGGACGTCGGGCGCGTCGGCGCGTTCCTCGCCCGCGACGAGGGGGAATGGTTCAACGGCGCGACGATCGACTACACCGGTGGGATGACGCTCCGGCTCCTGGACGTCATCCTGCGGCCCGAGTGAGGTGCACGCCATGGGCAAGATCGACGATGCGCTCAAGCAGCCGCAGCTCGATACGCTGCGGAAGAAGTGTTCGAACCCGGACGCCGTCCAGATCCTGAGCAGGGGGATCCCGGCCCTCGACGACCGGACCGCGACGTACATCGACGCGATCCGGAGCGCGTTCTACGACGGCACCGAGATCCGGCCCAAGGACCGCGAGCGCTCCCTCATCGCGATCCTCTCGTCGCGCGACGCCGGCCTCGACCTCGCGATCCACGTCTACCTCGGGTTGATGCGGGGCCTCTCGCCCGGAGAGATCGCGGACATCATCTTCCTCGGCGGCATCTACACGGGAGTGGATCGCATGAGCGACGGCCTCGCTGCGGAGATGGAGAAGCGCTTCACGGTGCTCGCGCAGGTCGCGACTCCGCCGGGGAATTGCAAGGTGGCGGACGTCATGAAGGCGCTGCACGATGCCTTCACCGCGCCGCTCCCACCGAGTCCGTGAACGGCCATGCCCCGCTCACGCGCCGGCCCGCGGCATGCAGAACGTGAGGCAGTAGTAGTAGCGACTCACCTGCTCCGAGACCACGGCGCTGGCTCCGGGAGGCAGGAGGGCGAGCGGGCTGCCCGGCGCGGCCGTGTAGAATGTGAGCGCACGGAACACCAGGCGATGGAACGCCGAACGACGACTCCCGGGGTCGAGCTGCTCGTCGACGACCACGATGGCTGTATCGGGCCGGGCCACACAGCCATCTCCGCCAGCCCCAGGCGCGGATCACCGTATCCGCCGATCCCGCCGACGTGGAAGACGCGGTCGAAGGAGGCGTCCGCGAACGGGAGCGCGTGCGCGTCGGCGGCGAGCAGACGCATCCGGCGGCCCGGATGGCGAGCGAGCCGTCGGCGGCAGCGAGCGAGCATCCCGTCGCTCAGGTCGAGCCCCCGGCAGCTCCACGTCGAGCTCGCGCGGCAGATCGCGGTCGAGGAGGGACAGGTTCGCGCCTGCCCCGACGCCGACCTCGAGGATGCGGAGCTGGCGGCCATCAGCAGAGGCGCAGGAGATCGCCGAGGGCGAGACGCGTCATGTAGCCGTCGCGGGCGGCGCGCTCGGACATTCCCTGCAGCGGAGGAAAGAGCGCACGGGTTACCGGGTCGTGCAGGGGGGCGAACCAGTCGTAGAGCACCCGCATGAAGCGATCGGCGCGCTGGACGCGGTCCTCGTCGACCAGCCGCGGCAGACCGGCACACACTGGCCAACCGCGCCGGCAGCGCCCGCAACGCAAGGCGCCGGTGTCGAGCTCGTCTCCCGCGAGCTGTCCTTCGAATTCGAGTGGCCCGCGGCATGCAGGGCATGCGAGGGTGCCGACGTCCGCAGGCGTCATCGACCTGGCCGCTCACATATCGACGTCGACCCCGCTGCGCAAAGACTCCCGCTCGCGCGGTCGAAGCTGGTGACGCCCGTCGCGCCGCGGAGGAGAGCGACGCATGCGCTGCGCGGCATGTAGCCACGAGAACCTCCCCGGCGCC
Source organism: uncultured delta proteobacterium (assembly GCA_963815115.1). GTDB lineage: Bacteria > Desulfobacterota > Binatia > DP-6 > DP-6 > CAVQLX01. The sequence goes on from CAWFFN010000012.1 coordinate 904,187, forward strand.
CGCTTCTGCAGCGGGTGCGGCGCCGGTCTGGAGCGAATCTGTGCGGGCTGCGGCCATGCAAGCGGCGCCGGCGCGCAGTTCTGCAGCGCCTGTGGCCGGAGCATGGCCTCCGGGGTGGCAGCGGTGGAGAACCGGGCGCCGGCGACGGGAGTACGCTGGTCGGGGAGCGACGGCAGCTGACGGTGCTCTTCTGCGACGTCGTCGGATCAACGGGTCTGGGGCGCGTCTCAGACCCGGAGGAATGGCACTCGATCAGTGCGCGCTATCACCGCTGCGGCGCCGAGGCCGTCGAGCGCTTCGGAGGCCACGTCGCCAAGTTCCTCGGAGACGGTTTCCTCACGTACTTCGGCTACCCGCTCGCCTACGACGACGGCCCGGAGCGCGGCACACGGGCTGGCATCGCCATCCTCGATGCACTCGTCCCGCTGAACGAGCGTCTCGAGAAGGAGCACGGAGCCCGGCTGGCAGTCCGGGTCGGTATCCACACCGGCGACGTGGTGATCGGCGAGGGCGGCGGGAAGGACACCGAGGTGTTCGGCGAAGCGGTGCACCTGGCAGCGCGTGTACAGCAGCTCGCCGGGTCGAACGAGATCCTCATCAGCGAAACGACGTGCCGCCTCGTGTCCGGGCTCTTCGTGATGGAGGAGCGCGGCGCCCATGCGCTCCGCGGCATCCCGAAGCCCGTCGCCCTCTACCGGGTGCTGCAGCCGACCGGCGCGCGAGGTCGCTTGCAGACTTCCGGCTTGCGCGGGCTGACGCCGTTCGTGGGACGCGAGGCGGAACGTTCGCTGCTGCTCAGCCGCTGGGAACGGGCGCAGGAGGGCGAGGGCCAGGTCGTGCTGGTCAGCGGCGATCCAGGGATCGGAAAGTCGCGCCTTCTGCAGGTGTTCCGGGACGACATCGCCGGGCATGCCCAGACGTGGGTCGAGTGCGCCGCCTCCTCCTGTCACACGAGCACTCCGTTCTTCTGCGTGATCGACATGATCCAGCAAGGTCTCGCGAGGCAGTGCGGCGAGTCGCTGGAGCAGCGGCTCATCCTCCTCGAGCGGGCGCTGACCACGACCGGTCTCGATCCCGCAGAGGGCGTGCCGCTGCTGGCTGGCCTGATCGGACTGTCACTGCCCCCCGGGCGGTATCCGCCGCTCGCGGGCTCGCCGGCGCAGCAGCGCGAGCGCCTGATGGCGACGCTCGCCCGCTGGCTCCTCGCGGCGGCCGCGATCCAGCCGGCGGTGCTGGTCGTCGAGGACCTGATGTGGGCCGACCCCTCGACGATCGAGCTGCTCGAGCTCCTCGGGCAGCAGGCGGCGACGGCGCCGGTGCTGTTGCTGTACACGGCCCGCCCGAGTTCGATGCACGTGGCCAGCGCGTTCGAACCTCACGGTCGTGACCCTCGAAACCGGCTTGGGCAGCACCACGTGCGACAGATGATCGCGAGCCGCAGTGACTCGACCGCCCTGCCGGACCTCGTCGACACGCTGGTCGCACGGAGCGACGGCGTGCCGCTGTTCGCAGAGGAGCTGACGAGTCTGGTGACGGACGCGGGACGCCTGCCGCAAAGCGAGGTGCCGGCGACGCTCCAGGAATTCCTGACGGCGCGGCTCGATCGCCTCGGGCCGGCACGGCGCATCGCGCAGATCGGGGCGGCGATCGGCCGCGAGTTTTCGTACCGTCTGCTGGAGGTGATCGCCGGATCGACGGTGCCGGACCTCCACCAGGCCCTGGCCCGTCTGACGGACGCCGAGCTGCTGTACGCGCGGGGGGTTCCCTCCCGATGCAGCCTACGTCTTCAAGCACGCGCTCATTCGCGACGCGGCGTACGGCACGCTCCTGAAGAGCCGCCGCCGCGAGCTGCACGTCGCCATCGCGCGAGCCCTCGCCGACGGCTTTCCGGACACCGTGGAAGCGATGCCGGAGCTGCTCGCTCACCACTTCACCGAAGCGGGCGAGCTCGAGACGGCATGGCGAGAGTGGCAGCGAGCCGGCGAGCTGGCCGTCGCACGCTCGGCGCTGCTCGAAGCCGCCGGTCACTTCAGGACGGGACTGGAGCTGCTCGCTACCCTCCCCGACGCGACCGGACGGGTGCAGCAGGCGTTGAACCTCCAGGTTCTTCTGGGCCAGGCGCTGGCGGCGACCAAGGGCTATGGGGCACGCGACGTCACGGACGCGTTCGCCCGCGCGCGCGAGCTCGCCCGGAAGGCGGGCGGGACGCCGGAGCTCCTGTCGGTGCTGTTCGGTCTCTGGGCCTCGATCGCCGGACAGGGAGAGCTCGGTGTTGCCCGCACCCTCGCGGACGAGCTGCTGGTGGTGGCGGAGCGTGCCGGGATGCGTACCGAGATGGTCTGGGGTCACCTGGCCCACGGCATCAACCACTACTCGCTCGGCGATCACCCGGCGGCACGGGAGCACCTGGCGCGCGTCGTCGCCCTGTACCGGGAGGTCGAGCGACCGGCCAGCCCGTCGGATCCGGGCGTCATGGCGCTCAGCTACGCGACGGTCAACTCGTGGACGCTCGGGCTCGTCGACGAATCGCGCGAGCGAAGCCGCGAGTCGCTCGAGCTGGCGCAGCGCCTGCAGAATCCGCTCGCGGTCGCGTGGGCGCGCTTCTTCACGGGTGCGCTCCACGTGTTCTTGAGGGAGCCACGGCGCGCGCTCGAGCACGTCGACCCGCTCATCAGTCTCTCCACCGAGCACGGGTTCGCGCTCTTCGTGGGTCTGGCCACGATCGTCCGCGGTGCCGCCCTCTCCGAGGACGGCCGGCACGACGAGGGCGTCGGAGGACTCCGGAAGGGGCTCGCCGTGTATCGCACCACCGGCCAGCGGGTCTCGCACCGTCTGTACCTCTGCTGGTTGGCGCAGGCGTACGCCGCCGCCGGTGCGCTCGAGGAGGCCGCCGCGACGGTCGACGAGGCCCTCGGCATGCCCACCGACGAGCGCCTGTTCGAGCCCCGAGCTGCACCGGCTGCGCGCCGAGCTGCTGGCACGGCAGAGCGCAGAGCCGGCCCGCGTGGAGGCGAGCTTTCGCGAGGCGATCGAGCTCGCGCATCGGCAGGCGGCTCGTTCCCTCGAGCTGCGCGCGGCCACGAGCCATGCCCGGTGGTTGCGGATCGCCGGGCGCGGGGCCGAGGGGCGGCGGCACCTCGAGGATGCGTGTGAGTGGTTCTCCGCCGCCACCGACACGCGGGATCTGGCCGACGCGAGAACGGTGCTGCGAGAGCTCACAGGTCACGGCCCGTGACGGGCGATCGCCGGGATACATCACCTCGACAGTATGAGGTGATAGTTATAGCATCGCCTCATGGCCGAACGTGTCGAGCGCGTGCGCCGGCTGCTCGGACGCCTGGGCGAGGTCTCGAACCACGATGTCGCGCGCGCGCTGCGGGTGTCGGCCGCCACCACGCACCGGCTGCTGCGGGCGCTCGTGGAGGGAGGTGTCCTCGAGCGGCACGGGCGGGGCCCTGCAGCGCGTTACCGCCTGCGCAGCGTCAGACGTCGGTTTCCGCCTGGTGGGTTTGGAGGAGGACCGCGCGTGGGAGCAGGTCGCGACGGACATTGCCCGCATCCGACCGCTCGCAGCCGACGACTCGCAGAGCCTCCGCTATGCCGCCAGCGAAATACTCAACAATGCCATCGAGCATTCACGAGGGACCGCGGTGCGGGTCGGCGTGTCGTTCGAGGCGGCAGGCATGACCGTCACTACGATCGAGGATGACGGGGTCGGGGTGTTCCGTCGTCTGTGCGACGATTTCGACTTCCGTTCCCCTCACGATGCCATCGTGCAGCTCGAGAAGGGCAAGCTCACGAGCGACCCGGAGCACCATAGCGGCGAGGGCATCTTCTTCTCCTCGAAAGTTGTTTCGCGCTTTCACCTGGAGAGCCAGGGTGTGGCGTGGATCGTCGACAATCTCACGCCCGACACGGCCATCGGGCCGAGCGACGTTCGGCGTGGAACCCGGGTCACGCTGACGGTTGCGGAGGGCCGTGTACCTCGCCTGCAGGAGGTGCTCCGCACCTACACCACCCCCGAGTCGCTGGGATTCGTGCGGA